>QKMZ01000006.1:0-1170294 GCA_003242885.1 Candidatus Melainabacteria bacterium
GGAAATGGCAATTTATCTTGAAGGTCTTGAATAGCGGTTCTTACTTCTAGCTCCCCTCGACGAAGCAGGGCTACACATTCAGTCCACTGCGTGCTTATGTCGGTCAGAGTAAGGGTTTGCAAGAATTGTCCACTAGGGTCACAGCCTGAATGGGCGACTAAATCGGCCTCGAAAAAGCCTGGCCGTGCGTCGTCCCACTCAGTAAAAGTTCGTATTCGAATTTGACTTTTAAGTAGATTTCCTGGACGAGTTAGACTCAGTGAGAATCTTCCGCCTTTGCGCACTGGTCTCAGAATTCTGTCAACGGTTGCTGCGCTCACAGACAGTAGTTGTACACGAACAGCTGCTTCGATTTGCAGATGACCGCACCGCTCCAAAGCCGTTACCAATTCAGGAATGAAAGGAACAAGCCTCTTTGAGCAAAGGCAGTTGCTTGCCTCCCAAACTAGAATCAAGGCGGTTTTAAATGCTTCGTCATACTTGCGGGGACGCGTGCGAAGGTTTTCTTTCACCTGTTCATCATTCAAAAGAGAGAGTGCGTACTTACGGTTGTAACCCGTCGCCTCAACGAAAAGCGTCAGCAGTTCGCCTTTCCTGGTCCAAGAAGCACTCAAGTATTGTGGGCGCAGGGACTCTAAAAGCTCTTTTCTAGACTGTTTGCTCATTCTGTGCCTCATCCTTTTGACCCCCTGAAGAAGGCAAGGGGTCAGATTTTAGATGAGGCAACAACTTCTTAGTAGTTAGCTTTTGGATGAGGCAATGCGAAAAATTTCGGAGTAGGTGTACAAGTAAAAATTGATGCCTGGCAGGAGTCGAAAATGCAACAAGGGAGATGCATTTGCATCTCCCCTGAAAAGTGGCTTGCAGCCTCTTACTTTGTTGTTCGCACAAAACAAAAATAGTTTCGCATGAACCGATTTTCCAACCGGTCGACGCATGGCGTCGACCCTACATTACGCAGGCACGTTGAACGAGCCTTCGCCGATCGGAGGATAGATATCTTCTTCCTCTTCCTCTTCTTCCTGCGCTGGTGTGTGGCCTTGGAAGCCAGTACCTGCTGGGATGAGGCGACCGATGATGACGTTTTCCTTCAAGCCGCGCAGCCAGTCCTTCTTACCTTCAACCGCAGCTTCCGTGAGGATACGGGTTGTTTCTTGGAAGGATGCAGCCGAGATGAAGCTTTCCGTGTTCAAGCTGGCTTTGGTGATACCGAGCAAGACCGGTGTGAATGTAGCTTCGCGGATGCCGAGTTGTCTGCAGCGCTCGTTCTCTTGATCGATCGAATAGCGCTCCATGAGTTCGCCTGGCAGCAAGATGGTTTCGCCCGGCTCATCAACACGCACTTTGCGGGTCATCTGACGAACGATAACTTCGATGTGTTTGTCGGCGATTTCTACACCTTGTGAGCGGTATACAGATTGAACTTCGTCAACCAGATACTTCTGCGCAGCTTCGATGCCGAGCAAGCGGACAACGTCGTGTGGGTTCGGCGGACCGTCTGTGAGTGCTTTACCGATTGTGATATCTTCTCCGTCTTCAACAACGATGTTGAGTCCGGCAGGAATGATGATTTCCTCTTCGCCGGCGTCTGAGTAGACGACATAGAGGCGGTGGGTATCATCTTCGGTGACCACTTTGGCGCGTCCTGCACGCTCTGCAAGGATGGCGTTTTCTTTCGGCTTTCTGGCTTCCAACAATTCTTCGACTCTCGGAAGACCCTGAACGATGTCCCCGGTCTTTTGTCTTTCGAAGATGAGGGTTGCGAGCAAGTCACCTCTTTGTACCAGCGCTCCGTCTTCACTTTGTAATTGAGTGTTGACTGAGATCAGGTACGGACGTCCTTTTCTCACGAAGTAATCGGTGCCTTCAACCTTAACGACTTGTCCTGACACGGTCGATGGAGTCGACTTCGTGAGCGGGTCGCCCTGTTTGACGAGATCGCCTTCTTTAGCGACCGCGGCGCCTTTGCCTTTGTGGATGACTTGTTGTTCTTCCGTAATCAACAGAATACGACGTTCGTCTGTCTTGGACAGTTGTACGCGGGCTGCTGACTTGGTCAAAACTTGAGTCGTGGCAACTGCCGACTTCGCGTCAACGATGTCGCCGTGCTGCACTGACAGCAAGGTGACGTTGATGTCGTGTTCGCGACGCAGCAAGATGTTTTCTTGGACGACGATGTTGAGGTCGTCGGTGATTTCCACCGTGCCTTTGAGGGTCGCCAATTGTCCTTGCATTTGCAGTACAAGCGACGTACGGGTCAGTTGCGCGCCCTGGAGGTTGCGAACTTTTTCTCTGTCGCGGAAAAGCAATTGAGTTACCGAGCGCAAGGAGATCTTTTCGTCGGTTGCTCTGTGCTTGAACTTGGTTTCGCGCGGCTCGATCCAATACTCTTCGACTGGACGAACGAGCAGTTGCATGGTGCCGTCTTCGCGCTCGATGACGTTGACGATCTTGCGATCTTTATACTTCATGCCTTCGAGGATTTCGGTACCCGGATCGACGATTTGACCTTCTTGTACTTTGACTTCGGTCGGATCGTTGATGCCGTGCAGGTCGCCTGGACGGATGATTACTTCGTGGATGATGTCGTTATCGGCAACGATTTCGACAACGCCGTCCATGTGAGCGAATACGTCTTTAACGACTTCTTGTCCGGCAGTAACCAGCTCGCCGGTTTCGCTCATCTTCAGTGAGCTGTCCTTCGAGATGAAGTGAACTTCTTCCGGAACGAAGAGCACGCGACCAGGCTTGGTCACGACTCTGCGGTCGTCGATTTCTACGCCGTCATAAATAATCTCACCGCCAGTGGTGACGACATTGGTGCCGTCTTCAACCAGTTCGGCGACGATTTTGCCGTTTTCAACAATTTCGCCTTCAGCAATCTTGAGCGTGTAGGCTTCTTTCTGCTTGTTGACTCTCCAGGTGTAGCCTTGCTTGGCGCCTTCGAGTTTGGCATTGCCTGCGCCGACAGAAGCGATGACGATGTTCATCTCTTTGCCTTTGACGAGGCGGGTGACGGTTTTCTTACCGCTCTTAACCTGTTCTGTTTCCAGTTCTGGTCCGAATCTGACTTCACCGCCGTGTTCGGTAGTGATTTGGATTTCGGCAAGAACATCATGCGCATTAACGTCTTGCCCGTCTTTGACGACTACATGAGCGCCTGACGGCAAGTTGTATACGTCACCTTCCAGTACCCAGATGATACCGGCGCGGTTGGCGGTGCGGGAGATGTTGCCTTGACGGTCGCGCTTTTCGTCAGCCTGGAAGCCTGCGAATGCGACACGACCGGAGATATCTGCGGTGATATCTTTCGTCGCGCGTTCGGTCAAGTTCTTCTTCATGCCCGGCGGGTCGTACTCTGCTACGACTTGTCCGGCAGTCACTTCCGAGCCGGAAGGAATCATCAGCAAGGCACCTACTGGAAGCGCTTCTGAATGCTCTTTCTTCTCGTTGGCGAATTTGACGGAGCCTTCACGAGTTGTTTGCTCTACGATGTCACCGTACGCGGTGCGTACAGATTTGCAAGCAATTTTGAAAGTGAAAGTTCCATTCAATGGAGCCTTGACCTGAATACGGCTGGAACCACCAGCGACGGCGCCGCCGGTGTGGAATGTTCTCATTGTGAGCTGTGTTCCAGGCTCACCGATTGATTGTGCGGCGATGATGCCGATTGCTTCGCCGACGTCCACCTGGCGCTTCGAGGTCATCGAATAGCCGTAGCACTTCTGGCAAACACCGTATTGGCTTTCGCAAGTAAGTGGTGAACGTACTTTGACAAACGTTTGTTTCTTGAGCGCTTTAGCATTGTCTTTGGCCCAATTGACGCTGATAGACTCGCCGGCTTTAGCGATGACTTCGCCTGTTTCGGTGTCGACAACATCAAGAGATACGCAACGACCGACAACACGCTCTTCAAGGTTGACTACTTCTTTGTCGCCTTCCTTGATCGGATACATGTCGATACCGCGGATGGTTCCGCAGTCCAAATCGCGAACGATAACGTCTTGCGCAACGTCAACGAGACGACGGGTTAGATAACCAGAGTCGGCTGTTTTCAGCGCTGTATCTACAAGACCCTTTCTGGCGCCGTAAGACGAGATGATGTACTCGGTTACGTTCAAGCCTTCACGGAAGTTTGCCTTAATCGGCAAGTCGATGATCTGACCTTGAGAGTCAGCCATCAAGCCCCGCATACCGACGAGCTGACGGACCTGGGAGATGTTACCCCGGGCGCCGGAGAATGCCATCATGTATACCGGGTTGAGACGGTCGAAATTGTCGACCACTTCTTTCGTCAATTGGTCAGTGGTTGCAGACCAGGTGTCGATAACTTTGTTGTAGCGCTCAACTTCTGTGATTTCGCCGCGCTCGTAGCGTCTTTGTGCCGCTTCGATTTCCTTTTCTGCAGACGAGATCAATCCGCGTTTCGCTTCAGGAACGTCGAGGTCGTCAATTGAGATCGTTACGCCGGCTTTGGTGGCGAACTGGAATCCCAAGTCTTTGAGAGCATTGGCGAGTTCGGCAGTGCGGGCAGTGCCGTACTTTTCGTAGACAGTCGCCAGCAATTTGCCGAGCTTCTTCTTGTCCACTGTCTCGTTGATGAACTCCATTACTTCTTCTTTTTTAGGCGTCGTAACCATGGGTTCCTCTTTAGTGCTTTGGTTTGGTTAGCGTAATTTTGAGGTTTGAAACTTCAAGTGGGTGGAGCGCCGACTCTTTTAAAACGAGTGGCGCTCCCCGTTTAGTTAGTTGACCGAGGCGATCGCGCTGCGCACAACTTCGTTGAAGATGATGCGTCCTGGCGTCGTTTCTACAGTCTTGCCGCCGCCTTCGCGATCGCGCACTTTGATTCTGGCGTGCAGATCGACGACACCGGCTTCATACGCAGAGCGCGCATCAGCAAGGCTGACAAATCGCATTCCGGCTCCGCGGCATCTCTTCGGATCATCCGAACCTGGCTTTTCAATGGTCAGGTAGTAGATGCCGAGAACCATGTCCTGGGTCGGTGTGATCGTCGGCTTGCCGGTTGCCGGAAGCATGACGTTGTTGGAAGCGAGCATGAGCATGTGAGCTTCAGCTTGCGCTTCAACGGAAAGCGGTACGTGAACAGCCATTTGGTCACCGTCGAAGTCGGCGTTGAATGCCGAGCAAACGAGCGGGTGCAATTGGATAGCGCGACCTTCAACCAGTACCGGTTCGAAGGCTTGGATACCCAGTCTGTGCAGTGTGGGAGCGCGGTTGAGCAATACCGGGTGACCTTGGATTACTTCTTCCAGGATTTCCCATACAATCGCCGAGCCCTTTTCGATCTGCTTCTTGGCTGACTTGATGTTTTGAACAATTTGACGCTCGATCAATTTGTTGATGACGAACGGCTTGAAGAGCTCCAGCGCCATTTCACGAGGCAGACCGCATTGATGCAATTTCAATGTCGGACCGACGACGATAACAGAACGGCCGGAGTAGTCAACGCGCTTACCGAGCAAGTTTTGACGGAAGCGACCTTGCTTGCCTTCGATGATGTTCGACAAGGACTTGAGCGGACGGTTGTTCGGTCCGACTACGACACGACCACGGCGACCGTTGTCGATCAGCGCATCAACTGCTTCTTGAAGCATGCGCTTTTCGTTGCGGACGATGATTTCTGGAGCGCCCATTTCGAGCAAGCGTGCCAAACGGTTGTTACGGTTGATAACGCGGCGATACAGGTCGTTCAAATCTGATGTTGCAAAACGTCCACCGTCCAACTGAACCATCGGGCGCAGGTCAGGCGGCGTTACCGGAAGAACATCGAGAACAACCCAGGTCGGGTCGGTGTGCGAGTTGAGGAGTGCTTCCACCAAACGCAGTCTCTTGATGATCTTGGCGCGTTTTTGCTGAGAACCTGAAGCTGATGCCAGCTCGTCTCTCAATTGCTTGGACAATTCGCGCAGACCAGGCAACTCGAGGAGTCTGCCTCTGTCGTCTTTGTTGTCCGGTCTTTCATAGACTGGACGGGCGATTTCGCCGAGCAATTGTTTGATTGCTTCAGCGCCGATGCCCACGTCGAACTGTACGTTTTGATCGTCGATCAAGCGCTCGTATTCTTCTTCGGAAAGAAGCTGATACTTGTGCAAGTCAGGGGAATTGCCCTGGTTGGTGACAATGTAAGCGTTGAAATAAACAACTTGTTCCAGGTCGCGAAGCGGCTGGTCGAGCAGAAGACCAATGTAGCTCGGAATGCCCTTCAAGAACCAGATGTGCGTGACGGGCGACGCCAGCTTGATGTGGCCCATGCGGTGACGGCGGACTTTGGAGTCAGTGACTTCAACTCCGCAACGTTCGCAAGTGATACCGCGGTGACGTACGCGCTTGTACTTTCCGCAATAGCATTCCCAGTCCTTCGAAGGTCCAAAAATACGTTCGCAGAAAAGTCCGTCTTTTTCCGGTTTGAGAGTTCTATAGTTGATCGTCTCCGGCTTGGTTACTTCACCGTGAGACCAGCTCAGAATGCGCTCGGGAGAGGCAACTCCGATCTTTATATAGTCAAACCTGTCAATACTTGTAGGCATCTTACCCGAAAGACCTCCAGAACATTGGGCGTATAAGCCCTGTCTTGTGTGTGGCCACTGTTCGCATTTTGCGAGGAACGTCGATGCTTCCTGTATAAGGAAACAATCGATGGAACGTTCTGAATGGCTGAATGCGTCCAATTTGTGAATTAGCGCTGCACTCAGAACGTTCCTCTTAAGTCATTTAGAAGTCGTCATCCGCGCCGTCTTCATCTGCAGCATCGTCAGTTGCAGCTCCGACTACGGCATCATCGCCGCCGCCGAGGGCTGAAACAACGTTTTGCATGATTGATGAAGCACCGGATTCAGTACCGCTGTCCGATTCGGAATCGCTGCTGCCGCCGTCGTCGCCGAAATCATCGTCGCCTTCAGACACAGCTACAACACCTTGAGGAACGGACTGCTGTCTCAATTCTGCAAGTTCGGACTCGATGCCGATCTCGCCGAATGGACTCATGCGGCGCATTCCGCGCGGGCGCACTTCTTCTACTTCAGTCATCAAGTCGACTTCGATTTCGCCGCCTTCGCGTGTGCGTTTGGCGACGGAAACGTCGAGACCGATGGACTGCAATTCACGAACCAGTACCTTGAAGGATTCAGGAATACCAGGACGCTTCAGGTTTTCACCCTTAACGATAGATTCGTACGCTTTGGAGCGACCATTAACGTCGTCAGACTTGATGGTGAGCATCTCTTGCAGAGAGTAGGAGGCGCCGAATGCTTCGAGAGCCCAGCATTCCATTTCTCCGAGACGCTGTCCGCCGAATTGCGCTTTACCGCCGAGAGGCTGCTGCGTAACCAGCGAGTATGGTCCTGTGGAACGAGCGTGAATCTTGTCGTCTACCAGGTGGACCAGCTTCATCATGTAGATCTTGCCGACGGTGACAGGATTGTCGAAGGGATCGCCGGTTCTGCCGTCTGACAGGATGACTTTACCGTCATCGCCGACCCACGGAGCTTCAGCTTTGACTTTGCCCTTCTTGATCTCGTCATGTACGAGAGCCGATGATGCTTCTTTGGCGTGCATTTCGTCGAACGGCGGCACTTCGTAGTGCAAGCCGGTGAGCATTGCAGCCAATCCGAGCAGAGTTTCGAATGTCTGTCCGACGTTCATACGGCTCGGTACACCAAGCGGGTTCAAGACGATGTCGACAGGTGTGCCGTCCGGAAGGAAAGGCATGTCTTCGCAAGGAAGAATCTTCGCGACGATACCTTTGTTGCCGTGACGTCCTGCGACTTTGTCTCCGACTGAGATTTTGCGTTTTTGTGCGATATAAACGCGAACAACCTTGTTGGCGACAGGCGGAAGCTCGTCACCTTTTTCGCGGTCGAACACTTTCACGCCTACAACACGACCGCCTTCACCGTGCGGAACGCGCAGTGAGTTGTCGCGAACATCTCTGGCTTTTTCACCGAAGATGGCGCGCAAGAGTTTTTCTTCCGGCGGGTGTTCGGATTCGCCCTTCGGTGTAATCTTGCCGACCAGGATGTCGTCAGGATAAACACGTGAGCCGATTCTGACGATGCCGTTTTCGTCCAAGTGACGCAGCGATTCTTCAGAAACGTTCGGCACTTCACGAGTGATTTCTTCCGGACCGAGCTTCGTAGAACGAGCATCGATTTCCAATTTTTCAATGTGGATGGAAGTCATCACATCGTCGAATACGAGACGCTGACTTATAAGGATCGCATCTTCAAAGTTGTAGCCTTCCCATGGCATGAAGGCCACAAGCAGGTTGCGTCCTACCGCCAGCTCACCACGCTTGGTGGCGGCACCGTCGGCGATGACCATGCCCGGCTTGATGTTGTCGCCGACTTCAACAATCGGCTTCTGGTTCAAGCAGGTGTCTTGGTTAGAACGTTGGAACTTAGCGAGTCTATATTTGACCAGTCGCTTGTCCTTGGTTCTTACGTGAACAGCCGTCGCTGAAACGTATTCGCATTTGCCTTCGACGTCAGCGACCACAACCATCCCGGAGTCTTTTGCGGATTGCTTTTCGATACCGGTGGTTACGAATGCGCGCTCTGTTTGAATCAGAGGCACAGACTGACGTTGCATGTTCGAGCCCATCAGTGCGCGGTTAGCGTCATCGTGCTCGAGGAACGGAATCAAAGCTGTTCCGACAGATACGATCTGAATCGGTGACACGCCGACATAGTCGACTTGCTCAGGCGGAGTTTCTTCGAACTCGGCTTTGTAGCGCACCGGAACCAGGGGATGAACGAAGTCACCGTTGTCCTTGACTGGCACGTCACCGGGAGCGACACGATACTTGTCTTCTTCATCTGCTGTCAGGTAGTGAATGTCGTCAGTAACTCTGCCGTTTTCTACCTTTCTATATGGAGTTTCGATGAATCCATATTCGTTGACTCGAGCGTGAGTTGCCAGAGAGCCGATCAAACCTGCATTCGGACCTTCCGGAGTTTCTACCGGGCAGATACGACCGTAGTGGCTGGGGTGAATATCGCGGACCGCGAAACCAGCACGTTCTCTCGACAAACCGCCAGGTCCAAGTGCAGACAATCTGCGCTTGTGGGTCAGTTCTGCCAGAGGATTGGTCTGGTCCATGAACTGAGACAACTGCGACGATCCGAAGAATTCACGGATGGCAGCTACCAAGGGCTTGGTGTTTAGTAGATTTGCCGGTGTCAGAGTATCGACATCTTGCAATGTCATACGCTCACGAACAATTCTTTCCAAACGGGTCAAACCGATACGGAACTGGTTCTGAAGCAGTTCGCCAACCGATCTGATACGGCGGTTGCCGAGGTGGTCGATGTCATCAACCTGACCATCGTCATAGTGCAAGCCGATCAAATAGTCCACTGCAGCCACGATATCTTCGCGGGTCAGAGTGCGTTGTTGCTCAGGAACCGAGAGTGTGAGCTTCTTATTCAATTTATAGCGGCCGACTTTACCCAAGTCGTAGCGCTTGTCGTCGAAGAAGCGGCTGTCGATGATTGATTGTCCACCAGCTACAGACGGCGGATCGCCGGGACGCAGCTTTCTGTACACTTCAATCAATGAATCTTCTCTGGACTTGGTGTTGTCCTTTTCCAGCGTCTTCTTAAGGAAGTCGCGGTGACGGAAAAGTGATTCCATTTCGGAATCCGAATAGCCAAGCGCTCTCAGCAGAGTGGTTGCCGGGAGCTTTCTATTCTTGTCGATTTTGACGTAGATAACGTCATTGACGTCTGTCTCGAACTTCAGCCATGCGCCGCGGTTCGGGATAAGTGTTGCGGAGAACGTACGCTTACCGTTGGTGTCGATTTCGCGCTTGTAATAGATGCCGGGGCTTCTGACAATTTGCGAAACAATGACGCGTTCTGCGCCATTAATAATGAACGTACCGCGGTCGGTCATCATTGGGATGTCACCGACGTAGATTTCCTGCTCCTTGATTTCACCGATTTCGCGGTTGACCAGGCGCATTTGAATACGCAATTTCTTGGTGAAGCTGGCGTCGAGCTCTCTGGCTTCCTCAGGCGTCTTTGGCTTGTTAGGCTCTGTGTGATCTTCGAATGTGTAATTCGTCAAGAAATGGAGCTCGAGCTTGCCCGTGTAGTCTTTGATAGGGCTGAATGCTCGGAGTTCTTCTCCGAGACCCTCATCGATAAACCACTTGAACGAACTCTTCTGAATTTCTGCCAAATCGGGCAAGTCGGCGATGCGTGAGCTGCCGACCCCGAAGGTCTTGACGCGCTCCGTTAACTCTAAAGCCATCGATTACCTCTGGGTTCTTGGTCGGGGACCATTGACAATATGCAAGCACGGCGATTTGCTCGCACAGACCAATGCGACGTTGGTACGTGAGCGCAAACCGGAATTTGCAACTATACGTAGCTACTAATTGTATTGTCAAACGAATTGTTGTGAATGTTGAAGTGAGTGGTTTGGGGTTTTGTCGAGTTAACTCTGTCTCATAAAGCTGGAGCTAATCGATTCAACGCGTTGCAGATTTGATTAAATCTCGCTAATCATGTTGCGCGTTTGTAGTGAAAGGTCAAACTCGGGTGAAAAAACGCTCAGATTGCCGCTAATGATCGATTGCTCTCTTGCGGTTTTTATACGTCGCGTGATCACAGCGGCACAGCGGGCTGATCTGATAAAACGGGCGCTGTTGCAAGTATGGCGATAAAAAAGCAAGATCAAGTGATCATGCGGTTTCTATTGAAACAATATCGGCTGCATATTGAGAACTGGTTCGCTGTATGATCGATTTTGGGGATGGAGCGCTGCTGGTGTTGCGTGCGGTCTTCAAAACCGTTGTGGGGCAGATAAACGCTGTCCTGGGTGGGTTCGATTCCTACGCATCCCCGATATTGTCAAGCGAAAATTGTCAAGAGAAAAGACGATTCGCAAACCGAAAAATTCCACAGGTGGGGGCTTTACAAAGATTAGCCGCCACCCATAATTAGTTATTGGAACTTGGCAGTTATTCTAGAAAGTCGGTCTTCGTGAATTCTCAAACAGGAGCTTTAGCCTGGCTCGACCAGTTTGCAGGCTATTTAGAGGTGGAGAGAAATTACTCTTCCAATACGATCAGAGCTTATCTCAATGATCTTCGGCAATTACTAACAGCTGACGTCAGCGAAATTAGCGAAACAAATGCTGCTTCTGCAGTAGTTGAAGCGCGCGAGTTGCAGCAATCTGATGCTACTCCCGCACCTACATCCGAAAATGGTGGTGAAATTGAATCATCAGCATCGCCAGAGGTAGAGAAGCTCAAGGCGTACATTCGCCAGATGCAAGATCACTACAGCCGCCCAACCGTGGCTCGTAAGATCTCCGCCATCCGCAGCTTCTATCGCTATTTGCGCCGCGAACATTTGATTGAAGAGGATCCGTCCAAAATGGTCCGCGGACCAAAGCTGGCCAGAAGGCTTCCAGCCTGCCTGGACAGAGAGGAAGTATCCAAACTTCTACAAGCACCGGATCAATCATCGCTCGGTATCCGTGATAGAGCACTTATGGAAGTTCTCTACGCAACCGGCATGCGCGTAAGCGAACTGTGCAGCTTGCGTGTCAAAGACTGGGATCCGGCACAAATGGAAATGAGAGTGATCGGCAAAGGCTCGAAAGAGCGTGTCGTTCTTCTCAACCAGAGCGCCGCTCAGTGGCTGACTTCTTACTTGGCGAATCACTGGAGCCGTTTGGCAGGGGGACGCATCGCCCAACCCGATCATCCGCTCTTCGTCAGCCGTCAAGCTACAAAACTCTCGGCACGCTCAGTGCACCGCATTGTACTTAAGTATGCACGCAAAGCCGGCATCAACAAGCCGATCACGCCGCATACCTTGAGACACACTTTCGCAACACACTTGCTGGAAGGCGGAGCCGACCTGCGTGTTGTGCAAGATTTGCTGGGACATACGACTATCAGCACGACGCAAATTTATACGCACGTGACGATGGATCGCCTTCGCAAGGTCTATATGAACACTCACCCCAGAGCGTAAGTGCTGGGTTGTTAGAAGTCGTGGGGGGCGCATTGCACGCGCCCTTCTAGAAATCTTGAGGGCGCAATGCATGCGTCCTCATTTTTTTTGAACCATGCTACTGCCGACACAACGCTCACCTGAACCGCTGTCCGCTCTCGGTGAACCGCACTCTTATCTGTCCCTTTTCGCCTTTTCTTTACTAAATAGGCTCATTCTTGCCTTCATAGTTATAATTACTGCCAGGAAGAAGGCGACATTTCAAAACTTCCAAAGAACGTGAGGGTCCAAATTGGCGACGCGCCGGTCGAAGGCGAAGAATAAAGGGCAAGGCGGGTTCAACCGTGTTGTCGGCAAAACAACGAAGGTTGTTATTTTCTCAACGCTGGTTGCAGGCGCCATCGGTGTCGGATATTTCGGTGCCTCTCTGTTTCGCCAGCTGCAAGATCTGCCCGACATAACGCTCGTCGAACGGTACGAGCCGATTGAAGCGATTCAAGTGTTCGATATCAACGATCACCTGGTGTGCACCGTGGAAGGTGACGAAGACAGACGCGTCATTCCGCTCAACCAAGTGTCAAAACAGATGCAGCAAGCCATGCTCGCGGCAGAAGATCACCACTTCTACGAGCACCACGGCGTCAACTACATGTCCATCATCCGTGCGTCTTTGGTTAACGTTCAAGCCGGGCGCGTCAAAGAAGGTGGCTCGACAATCACGCAGCAGCTAGTGAAGAACTTGTTCTTCACCGAAGGCATGCGTACCTTTGATAGAAAAATAAAAGAAGCGTATCTGGCCAATTCGTTGGAAAGTAAGTACCCGAAAGAGCGCATTCTGGAGATGTACCTCAACCAGGTCTACTTCGGTAACAACGCATACGGCATCGAGCGCGCCGCATCTCGCTATTTCGATCGCACAGCTGCCAGTTTGTCTCTGGCACAGTCAGCTTTCCTGGCTGGTCTTGTGAAGGCGCCATCGGAGTTGGGTTCGAAGGAGCATCGCCAGGAAGCCTTAGAAAGACAAAAAGAAATCATCGACAAGATGGCTGAATATGGCTATATCACTGAAGGCCAGGCAAAATCAGCTAAAGCGGAGAAGTTGAGCTTTAAGCGCGGAATCAGCCCTCTTCAGAAGTATCCTTATTACATTGCGCAGATTTTGGAGATACTGCGGACCGAGTTCAGTCAGGCAGAAATGCGTAAGCAAGGGCTTCGAGTCTATACCAACCTCGATCCAAAAGCACAAGAAGTAGCAGAAAGAACACTCAACGAGCAGATCAAGAAAGCCCCGAAAGGCGTGTCGCAAGCGGCTCTGGTATCCATCCGTGTTCGCGACGGCGCTGTCGTAGCGATGGTCGGTGGAGTCGGCAACTTTTGGAAAAACCAATTCAATCGCGCGACCAACCCGCACACTGCTGGTTCTTCATTTAAACCATTCGTTTACCTTACTGCCTTCATAAAAGGAGTCTGCAACCCGGATTCGATCATCGATGACACACCACTGGTAGTGAAACAGCCCTGGGGACTCCCCGATTATGCGCCGAAAAACTTCGACCATAAATTCATGGGCAGGATTCAGGTGCGTAAGGCACTGGCGCTTTCGCGCAACGTTCCTGCAGTGAAGATCGCCCGGGAAGCAGGCATGGAAAGCATCGTCGAGACTGCGCGTCTGGCGGGTGTAACTTCCAAACTCGATCCCAATCTGTCGTTGGCGCTGGGCAGTTCTGCTGTTTCTCCGCTCGATATGGCTGCCGCCTATTCGACATTTGTGCGTGGTGGTGTTTCGATCAAACCGCAAATGCTGCGCCGCATTGAGAATAATCGTGGGCAGGTGATTCAAGTTTTTGAAGGCAAATACGACAAAGTCTTCAACATGCAGCCAGTTGCTAAGCTCGTTGATGTGCTTCAAGACGTCGTCAAATATGGCACCGGTACTGGTGCAAAATTGGATGACCGCCCCGTAGGCGGCAAGACCGGAACCGCAGACGAAGGAAAAGATATCTGGTTTATCGGATTCACTCCCGACCTCGTCACCGCTGTGTGGGGCGGCAACGATGAAAACAAGCCGATCGCCGGTCACAACGTCACAGGCGGTGTGGTCATGGCAAAAATTTGGAAAGAGTACATGAAGGCATATTATGTAGCCATTCCTACACCTGCCGGCACTCTGATCACTCCTTCCCCTGAAGAAAAAGAAGAGAAGGACAATGATTCGAAACTTGCCAAAGATAGTGATAGCACACCACTTTTGTTGCCCGGTTTGAAACTTGGATCTGATGAGCCGAAAGCCGCATCGGACGCTGCTGTAGCCAAACCTGTAGAATTTGCCCCACCAGACAAGCCCAAAGTCGATACATCTCCATCGATACCTGCAACAAATCCTATTACTGCACCGCCTGCGGTTGCAACCCCTGAGCCTGCTAAAGAGTCGCCTCCTGTTGCTCCGGAGCCTGCGGTTGCACCGGCTCCGGCTCCTGCGCCAGCACCGGCACCAGCCACAAGTAGCACCTCTACTTATATTGTTCCAGCTTCGCCATCTTCGCGTTCGAGGTTTTCACCATACGAGCAGAAACCGGCTTTCGCACCAGCACCTGCGGAGACACGCTAAAGTGTCGGTCGCATTTCTCTACAACTTCCCAGCAGAAATTGCGGTATAAGCATTGAGCCTCGACATTGCGGAATTGACTCAGTCAAGCCAGGCAATGAAAGACTATACGATGCTGCAAATTATCGGTCTGTTGGCGGCATGTTTATGGCAGATTGGGCTTGTTTACGCCTTTCTTCAAAGCGGAATTGCTGCGCATTTGGCTCGACTTGTTGAGAAAGACAGCCAGATGCAGTTCCTGAGAGCCACGACTTACTTCCTGTTCTTCTTTGTTTTCTTATTCGTTTTAGCGCTGCCCATCAAGGTTTTATTCGAGTACTGCCCTGACAAAGTCTACGATCTCTCCACAAACACTTCCTTCTCGTACATAGTAAGAAAGTGTTTGGACTTCATCGTGAATTTAGTCACCATGATCCCGATGATCGCATTGGCGATGGTCTTTGCAAAGAGTTTTCCCAAGTATTGGGGATATTGCACCGGTGCTCTACTTGCCAGTGTGTCAGCCTTCCAAATGATCTGCCTGCCTGCTTTTCTGGAAGACAGCAGTGCCTATCTAAAACCTCTAGGCAAGCCGGATGTTCAAGCTCGCGTCGATGCGATTTTCAAGAAAGCCGGAATTGAAGGAGCTAAAGTATTAGTTGAGAACGTGCCGGACACAAAGAAGTTGAATGCGTACGCCACAGGTGCAGGTCCGACGGCGCGCTTCGTTTTGTATGAATCGGTGGTCGACAAGTTAAGCGCCGAAGAAATCGAATCGATGATCGCTCACGAGATATCACACATCAAACTGAATCATCTTTGGCTGCATGTGTTTTTTTCTTGCTCGTTCCTCTTCCTCGCGCCCGTTCTTGCGCAGTTTATTGCACCATTCGTAATACCGCGCCTGCCAGAGCAGTGGGGCATAAAAGCTGTCTGCGATTTGCCTGTTATCGCGCTTGCTGCGCTGGTTGTTCTCACCGGGAATTTCCTTTCGCTGCCCATTCAAAATTATTTTTCAAGAGAGTTTGAACGCCAGGCCGATGCCCAAGCGCTTGCCCTTACAGGTGATCCTGAAGCGTTCGCTCGTCAGCTTTCGGCCTTCGCTCGCGCTAATCTAGACGACATGGATCCGCCCCGGTGGGCGGTTTTGACGCTGTATTCTCATCCTTCTGTAAAAGAACGCATAGAAAGCGCGCTGAAGCATTCCGGCGAACCGTAAGGGCGACGCCATGCGTCAACCGGCTTAGTGTAGGCAGTGTAGGCGCATTGTATGCATCGCCCGGCCTAGATGTCCCTGGCGCGTAGGGGCGCATTGCATGCGCCATTAGCCGGCTGGCAGCCGGCGCTCCCAGCCCAACCCCAGCCGGCAGGCAGCCGGCGCTTCTAGCCCAATCCCAGCAAACAGCTAGCTATTAACTCAAAAATCAGGCGTTCGCTTAAATTTCCGCCCAGTAGACGGCAGAGCTATCGCACGACCGAGATCATATAAATGTAGAAGACCACAATTGTCATAAGCCATAGGATGCCCAGAACCCTATAGAAGGTGTCCGAGGCCTGCAATGCGCGGTTCTGCCTGCGCGGACTGTAGCATTCCGGATGAAGTCCGGCAGTTTGCCAGCGCGGGAGTGTTTTGGCTGCAGGTAGTTTTTTCATTTTTGTCGGCACGGCAAAGCCGGAGCCCGTCATAGATACTGGCATAATCTTTCGTCCGGTTGGTGTTGTTTCTATTGTCAACCTCGTTTTTGAAACTTTCGTGAGAACCAGAACGGAGCGCTTATAAATGTTGCGATGCTGACATAATATGGGCGGAAACCGAAAGCCCACTTAGGTCAAGCCCCTCTGCTCAGGAAGTAGAACATTGGAGAAATTCACCGGTTTACTTGGGATCGTGACCATATTTGGCATCGCCTTCCTGATGAGCAACAACAAGAAGAAGCTCAATTGGCGGTTGATTGGCAGCGGTTTTCTCCTGCAGATTTTGCTTGCAGTATTTGTTCTTAAAGTAGACTTCGGGCGACAAATGTTCGCTGCGATAGGCGACGGCATTACCGCTTTATTGCACTGCTCTGATAAAGGAGCCGAGTTCGTCTTCGGACCGCTCGTCGCCAAAGATGTTACCGATCGAGTGTTCGGCCCGGGTTCGATGATTTTTGCATTCAAGGTTGTGCCGACGATTATCTTCGTTTCCAGCTTGGTGAGTATTTCTTACTACCTTGGCATAATGCAGCGGGTCGTACAGGTGGTGGCTCGGGTGGTGTCACTGATTATGGGCGCCAGCGGTGCTGAGGCACTTTCAAATGCCGCCAGTGTGTTCGTCGGACAGGTAGAGGCGCAGCTTCTTATTCGTCCCTATGTCGCCTCGATGACCATGTCAGAACTCCTTGCCTCAATGACCGGATCTATGGCTTGCGTCGCTGGTGGTGTGCTTGCTGTTTATATAGGTATGGGCATCAAGGCACAGTATCTCTTAACCGCCAGCATCATGGCCGCGCCCGGCGGGTTGGTGATTTCGAAGATTGTTTGGCCCGAGACTGAAGAATCGAAGACGAAAGGCAAAGTCCAAATTGAAGTTCAAAAAACAAATGCCAACGTGATTGACGCTGCTGCACACGGTGCGTCAGATGGTCTTCGCATCGGACTCAACGTCGTGGCTATGCTGCTTGCATTCATAGCCCTTATCTACCTTGGCGACATTTGCGTCGGTTTCGTCGGGCGAGGTTTGACCAGTCTGGGCATGAATGGCGCCGCAATTGGAGTGGATCTCGCCAGTCTTACGCTCAAGGATTTGTTCGGTTTGTTCTTTGCGCCTATCGCGTGGTTGCTGGGCGTTCCGTGGTCGGATGCGCCGACGGTCGGAAAGCTCATGGGCGAAAAGATGGCTATCAACGAGTTTGTCGCTTATATGGACATGTCCAATTTGCTAAAAGATCCGCAAGGTAATCACCTCGGACCTCAGGCTGAAACCATCGCTACGTTCGCGCTTTGCGGCTTTGCAAACCTGAGTTCAATCGCCATGCAAATCGGCGGGATTGGTGAGATTGCCCCCAGCCGACGCGCCGATCTCGCGCGGCTTGGCGTGAAGGCGCTCATTTGCGGCACCATGGCAAGCTATCTATCCGCTGCACTGGCTGGGCTTTTGACCTAGGTGCAGCTTTCTTGCTGAGGGGTACGATTTTATTTGGCGCAACAGGTTTTAGCGCTGCCTCACCAAAACCTAACCGGTATGAGATTTTTGCCTTCAAGAGATGGAATACTTTTCTGGAAATGTCTTCCCTCTTCTGTTGTCGTAAAACCCTCATTCTATGAGCTTTCTTCACTTTTCCTGAAAACAGTTGGGAACACTATTGAGTTGCGAAACTCCTTCAAAATGACGCTTTTGACGCATTCACACAGGGCAGAAATTTCTGGAAAATCTTCCATGCTTAGTAGCGACGTTTCGCCAGGGTTGGCGTCGGCAATGAAAATGCGCTTCAGGTAATGCAGGCGCAAGTCTGTAAATATGTTGCTTGGCGCCGATATATACCAAGCTGGCAATCCTAAGACGACCATTCGCAAAGACGACCAATTCGTGAAACGAACTATTCGTGAACAGGACAAATGCTCGGGAGACAGATTCTCTGGGGAAACCGCAAGTGAACAAAGTGATGTCAATTGTTGTTTGGACGCTGGTCAGCCTGCTTGGCGCCGGGTCGCTTGGGCTCATCGCTTTTTCCCATGGTGAGAAAGTCAATGCCGTTTTCTTGATATCGGCAGCAGTTTGCACGTTTGCAGTTGCGTATCGCTTTTACAGCAAATTTATCGCTGAGAAAGTTTTTGCCCTCAATGACGATGCTGTCACTCCCGCCATCTCGATGGACGATGGCAAAGACTACGTGCCGACGCACAAGTGGGTTTTGTTTGGTCACCACTTCGCCGCTATTGCTGGTGCAGGGCCTTTGGTTGGACCTATCCTTGCTGCACAATTTGGATATTTGCCCGGAACCATCTGGCTGATTGTGGGCGCTGTACTCGCAGGTGCAGTGCAGGATTTCGTCATCCTTTGCGCTTCCATGAGACGCAAAGGCAAATCTCTTGGTCAGATGGCAAAGGAAGAAATCAGCCCACTTGCAGGTGTAGTGGCATTGGTTGCCATTCTCCTGATTATGATGATTTTGATGGCGGTGCTCGCGCTCGTCATTGTTAATGCTCTAAAGGGCAGCCCGTGGGGCGCGTTTACCCTTCTAATGACGATTCCAATTGCGATGATTGTCGGCGTCTACATGCGTTTCATTCGAGTAGAGAAAATTCTCGAAGGATCTCTTATTGGCGTTGTTCTCACAATTCTTGCTGTGGTCGCCGGAAAGTATGTCGCTGCCGATCCTAATTTGGCTGTGTATTTCACCTTAAAAGGGGAAGCGCTTTCCTTCTGGATTATGGCTTACGGATTTTGTGCTTCCGTTCTTCCTGTCTGGGTTCTTTTGGCTCCGCGTGACTACCTTTCTGCATTCCTGAAAATCGGAATCATCCTCTTGCTTGCCGCGGGCATTCTCGTTTTGCACCCGGATCTTGAAATGCCAGCTCTGACAAAATTTGCAAATGGACAAGGTCCGCTTTTTTACGGCAACATTTTTCCATTCTGCTTCATAACCATTGCTTGTGGTGCCGTCAGCGGCTTCCACTCTCTCGTATCTTCTGGGACCACCCCCAAGATGATTGCCAAAGAACCACATGCCCGTCCAATCGGTTATGCAAGCATGCTGTGCGAATCCAGCGTTGCGATCATGGCAATCATCGCCGCTTGCGTTCTTGCGCCCGGAACTTACTTCGCCATTAACAGCCCCAAGGGTATTGTCGGAACTGACGTCGTTCAGGCAGCTGCCACCATCACATCCTGGGGCTATGAGGTGACGCCGCAAACGATGGAGACTCTAGCCAAAGACGTTGGCGAAGAGAGTCTCATGGGCAGAACGGGCGGCGGCCCAACACTCGCTGTTGGAATGGCTCACATCTTCTCGAAAGCTGTTTCATCGGTCGCTGGGTCTGGTGCACTTGATGTTTCATTTTGGTATCACTTTGCCATTATGTTCGAGGCTTTATTCATTCTCACTTGTCTAGATGCGGGGACGCGAGTTGGGCGATTTTTGCTGCAAGATTTCTTGGGACTTTTATGGAAACCTTTAGGGCGGACAAGTTGGTATCCCTCGGTCATTTTGAGTTCTGCACTTGTAGTCGGAGGCTGGGGGTATTTCCTCTACCAGGGCGTCGTAGATCCCCTTGGTGGCATCAATAGCTTGTGGCCATTGTTTGGCATTGCCAACCAATTACTTGCGGTGGTGGCACTGGTCGTTGGCACTACCGTGATCATAAAAATGGGTAAGCCGAAGTATAGCTTTGTTACCTTGGTGCCGCTTGTCTGGCTCCTTTGCGTCACGTTCAGCGCCGGTTATCTCAAGATATTCAGCCCTGAGCCCAAACTCGGATTTCTCGCGCACGCACAGATGCTGAAAGATAAAATCGCACAAGGGAATCTGCCACCGGCGGAAGTGCACACCCAGAACGTGCTCATTTTTAACGATTATCTCGATGCCACCATGGGCGGAGTGTTCCTGTTGTTAGTACTCATTATTGTTGTGGAAGCATTGAGGTGCTGGTTTGGACATAGGCAGACGAGCTCAGTCGCTAGCGGACCAGATGAAATTACAGGGCAGACGAATATCGATGGTGCTGTAGCTTTCAGCGGACCGTCTGATATACCACCGGATGCTCCACCGATGCGCTGCTGCTAAAATTACAACCATGATTCCAGAACTCAAAGAACTAGTCGAAAACGAACTCAACTCCGGAGAACAACTTCTCTGGTGCGGGCAACCTGACGCAGATAAATTTATCGCTTCAATTGTTCCTGCTTCCGTAGTTTGGCTTTCAGGCTTGTTTCTCTTCTGCGTCGGAGTGATGGGGCAAGCCGGAGATAGGCAAGGCAATGTTTTGCCGGGTCTGATTGGACTTCTCGTTTTAGTTGCGTTAATCGGAGTTCTCGAAATTATTTTCGTCCCCCTCCGGGCGCGCCAAACTGTCTATGCACTTACGGATCGCAGAGCCTTTATTCTTACCATTCGCAGCCGTTTTACGCATGATGAATCCGGGCGTTCGCATCTGTACGGCAAGAATTTGATCAGCGAGCAGAAAAACACTCCAGGGCAGTTTTACTTGTCCAACCTTCCCGCTCAATTGATTTTCGCATTCCTTGCGATCGATGTTGCTATCTCGATTGTTCGGCGCTTTGATGTTTTTGTCGCTCTCGGTTTTCTCTTTGTAGTCGTTGGTTGGATTTTGCACTGGTATCAAGATCTGCGCTTGCCACTGGCAAGGTTTCGCGACACTCCCAAAGTCACTTACAGTGTCAGCGATTTGATCATTTCCATTGAAGACATTCCGTATTCGGAAATTTCTTCAACCTCGATACGCAAAGCAAAAGACGATCGGGCGGACATCTTTTTGATGTCGAACAATCGCGGCGTGCTGCGAATGAAGTGCACCACTGACGTGACTAAGGCGCTCGACGTATTCAACAAACACTATCCACCGACGAGAGTCAGCGATAATTCCGAATCAGTCGGTTAAAGACTTCTGCATTGTGCGGTGCTCCGGCACGGCTGAATAATACTTTTCCCGATGAATCAAGGAACACCAAATGTGGTGTTTGTGAGACATTGTATTTCGCTTTCAATTCCGTGCTGCTATCAAAGTCAATTTCTTCGAATGCGATATCGCGCCACTGCGATTTCACCGCAGCATATGTGGGTGCAAAATTTTGGCATGTCGAACACCAAGGAGCCGTGAATTCGAGAATTTTGGTAACTCGCGATCTGGTCTGATTTGTGCCTGAAGAGTTAGGGCTTGAAGTTGAACTCGAAGTCGAGCTTGAGTTTGAACCCGAACCAGCATAACCAGAACTGCCAGAGCCCGAATTGGAACCAGAACTTCCAAACGGCGGAATATAGTCACCAGCCATGGGTGTACTGCCTTTAGCGGTAGAACTAGCCACATACGACTTCGTTCCGCCCATTGCCTTTAATCCTTGCAATGCCATCGCTTTCAAGCGCGCATCACCATTGGTGGCAACCCATTGGTATTCAGATCTAGCTTTGTCGAAGTGCCCGAGCGCCTGGCGTGTAAGACCCAGGTAATATCGGATCAACGCATTGGTCGGATAGGCTGCCTTAAGCGACTCAAATTCACTAGCCGCCAAAGCATACTTCCCAGATGTGTAGTCCGCGACCGCTTTATTGTAAGCGGAGTTTGCCGCCTGCGCAAAGGTCATCGAGAACACGACTGCTGTCACAGCAGCCAAAGCGCTCGCAGCAATCTTGTAAGTCCTGGTTCTAGCGGAATCTGTTGATTGCATCAGCAAAGGAATTTTCGTCGGAGAAGGCCCCGCCGCTGTAGAGTACCTTATCAGCTCCGTCAAGGAAGACGAGATGCGGAATACCGGACACGCCATATTTCGCACTTAACTCCTTATCTTTGTCGACATCCACAACCTGGAAGTAGACACCATTGAATTTACGCTTGGTCGCCTCAAACACGGGGGCGAATCTTTTGCACGGCCCTCACCAATCAGCATAAAATTCTAGAATTTTTCTGACTTTTCCAGCTTGCACGCTGCCTGTTCTATTGCCGCTCAGCCGAGCTAGTCCTTGTGATGCTAACCCTTTCAAATTGGCATCACCGTTTTGCGATACCCAGTCATACTCTTGCTTGGCTTTGTCCAAGTGTCCGAGTGCTTGCCTGCAAAGTGCCAAGTAATAGCGAGTCAAAGCATTCGTTGGATATTGAGCTTTTATCGCTTCGAATTCGCTCGCCGCTTGTTGATACTTGCCGGCATTGTAATCCGCTACTGCTTGCCCATAGGAAGCCGGTGCAGACACTGCCGGAAGCACTGCAATCAAGAGCAATGCCAGCGCGCCCACAACATGATGCTTTTTCATTCAGTTAGTGCCTCAGCGGTCAACTCAAGACCACTATTCTAAACTGAATGGCCGCAAAGATGTCGGCGTTGATTTCTGCCAGAGCTTAAAACCTTGGCTCAAGCGCATAAAGAGGTTCTATTTCGTTTGAAAAATGTTTGACTTCGGCACACTTGTTTGGTCCCCATGAATCGGGAACCATGCCGCTATTCGCCCGCGGGAAAGTGAGGAGCTGCGCCAACATATCCTTAACAACGAACTCGTGATGAACTTCAGTATCCAAGTCGTAAGTTTTGCTTGTCGCCTGAGCACATTGCTCAAGCGCCTGTAGTAATTCAGACATGTGTGATTTTCCGTGGGGGAAGTATGTTTAAGCCGTAAACGGGTGTATCCGGTATTACGCCCGTTTTGGACAGAAGTGCGGATTAAACGTGGCGTTACCGCTTTTGATGTTTGCGCAGAGGATGCTGCTCGCAGCGTCTAATTCTCTTTTTGAGCGTTTTTGCTTGCTGGGCTTTGGTTTTCGGTGTTTGCTTGCATTGATTGCGACGTCAGCAATTTCCTTAAGTAAACCCCGAAAACCCCCGCCCCTGGGAATCAAGCGGAAAATTTTCCTAGGATATACTATTCTGATGGTAGGGAATCATATATTAAGTGCCTATTCTGGGTCTCGCTGGTTTTATCAATAATCCGATTATTGGGTTTCCTAAGTTCTAGTTCAACCGAAAGCAGAAATTATGGATCTATCCTTTTTCACCCGCCGCTATGTCGATCGCTCTAAGAGCACGGGTTTTCAATTCGAATTTTTCTGCGACAGGTGCAACAAAGGACACATGACGCCTTTTCGCATCCATGCCTTGGGTGTGGTCACTTCGATTTGGGACGCCACAGACTGGAAAAAGGAGAAAGAAAAGGATTTTGATTTCGACACTCTGAAAAAGGACGTCTCCAAACTATTTTTGAAAGGGAAAGCCTGGATTGAAGCGTATACCAATGCTGTGGAAGAAGCACAGAAGTACTTCAAACACTGCGCTCGTTGCTTGAAGTGGGTTTGCCCGAAAGAGTGTTACAACCCTCGTGCAAATCTTTGCCAAGGATGCGCGCCTTTGACAGAGGCAGAGAAAGCTGCGCTGCAAGCCGAAGAAAGGAAGAAGTCCCGCAAAACTTCAGAACCAGCCGATGCACCGCGCATTTGTCCGCATTGCGGCAAGAGTAATCCGGTTGCGACTTTCTGCGCTGACTGCGGCAAGAAGGTTGTTCAGGATATTTTCTGTTCCAGCTGCGGAGCGAAGTGGTCCACTGAGAAGAAGATGAAGTATTGCCCAAGGTGCGGCGATGAAATGCCGGAGCTAAATTTCCGAACGAAGCCGACCGCCGTTAAATCCGAGGCGGAAAGGCATGTCGATAAGGCAGTCGACACCTTCGTTGACTTGTCTACAGAAGTGAAAAAAGTTGCGGACGAGTATAAGAAAGTCGCAGAAGACTTCCTCGGTTTATCGTCGAAGAGCAGAGAACCAGTGAGGACGTCGCCACCACAGGCGAAGGCATCCAACCCTGAATCTTCGACTACGAAGGCTTCGAATCAGGAGAGTTCGAAATACGAAACTTCGAAACCGGAAGCATCGAAAACTGACGTTCAGAAGTCGGGCTCTGCCAAGTCGCAAGAAGACGATGCTGATTTAGATGCCGATGAATTCGAAGACGATGAAGCTTCTGCGGTGACAGCCGCGAAAAAACAATCAAGTGCGGCGGCAAAATCGCAAACGCGAAAGAAAACCAAGATTGCGAAGTCGAAGAAACAAATAAAAGGTAAGAAGCCTGTTGCCTCGAAGAAGGCAGCTGCAGCTTCTAAACCGGCTCAAAAGAAAAGCGTACCTGCTGCGAAGAAACCGAAACCCAAACCAAAGAAAAAGCCGAGAGCAAAATCTTAGTTCTCAGCTCTTTACCTATTTGGTTTTGCTGGCACTAACCCTTGATCGCTCTTAGCAGTGCTCTGGGGAGTCCTTCTGCTGCGAGCTGCTGGAAAGGCTCTACGCCGACGATGTCGAAACGCGCACCATGGTCGACGAGTCTGGTGTCGAGTTTTCGAAGTTTTTTCTCTCCCTCCTCGTCATTGCCGATTTGCAAGAACTTTATTTTGATCTCGTTCGGGTTATGCATCATTTGCGTCGCTTGAACGATCACATCGCGAAGGTCGTGGTCGTCCTGCGGTTTGCCGTCCGTAATTACAGCGATGATCAGCGGGCGTGCTCGACCTGCCGCACGGCGCTGAAAGTATTGCTGCAACTGATCGTGCATTGGCGCGGCGAGTTTGGTGCCGATGAAAAGCCCGTTGCGAGCATTCGCAATAATTGAGGGCATCTGTTGAAGCCTGACATTTTGATATACGTCGTACTCGCTCGAAAAGACGACAAGCGTAAATCCGAATTTCGGCAGACGCAAAGTTTGTCTGGTCAGATCCATGCTCTGCGACATGCACCATCTCCATTTTGAGATTTTCTCTGTCGCCATAGGGAAGTAGTCTTTCTCACCCATAGAACTTGAGCGATCTTGCATAATGACTATGTCGTGCGTGGACAACTGTTTCAATTCTTGATCGTTGAGGTCGCCTCGCAAGCGTGTTTGCGTAATGTTTGGCGTAAAGCGCATTTGACCCGCGCCGGCATTCATCGGCTGGAAATTTGAGTCTCCCAGACCTGATTGAAGTGGCCCACCTCTGTCTTGCAAGCCTGACTGCAGAGGACCTCGGTCTCGAGCGTTGCCGTCAAGGCGTCCACTGCCGGCTCTTCCCTGCATAGGTGTTCCGGCAAATTGCTCTGGATCTACAAGCGAACCTTCATCCTGAACTTCAACCTGACCGTTGAGAGGAAACCGTCTGCTGGGTTGTGCAGATGCCTGGCTTGTACTGTCGTAGTTTCCCTGTTGATACCCTGGTGCGCGGCTGACGCGATAGCTGTTTTTCGCGTCCCCGGCCAGACTAAATGGAAGGCAACTCAACAAAAGCAGAGCGATTAAATAGGGACGCAAGGCAGTTCACCTCGTAATGAAATTCGCAGTAAAAACTGAACAGAGCGGAGACGCTCCACGACACATGAGACGAACGGTATCAACGCCACGCCGCCTTTACCGCTAATTCAAATATAGCGTCTGAAACGCTGCATTGGGCGGTGTTTCGGCAAATCAGTCGCGTTTCTTACATAAGTGCGGAGATTGAGATGTTTGATTGTGTATTCAATTCCCTCTGCTGAGTGATATCAGATCCCGAAAACGTGCACTACGAAATTGATTTTGGACCTGCGAATTCTCCTAACCAGCGGAACTTTTCCTTAAGTTTTTTGTCTAATTCAGCGTACAAAGAGTGTGGGTCACTTGAGGTCTATAACCATGATTCTTGAACCTACCAATGTTAAGAAGCCCAAACTGTCATCTGTTTGGCTGGAGCGAATTAAGGACGAATATCCCGACGAAAAGGCCGAAGACGAAAAAGAGTTCTTTAGTGCCTTTGAGTGGAAATTGGCTCACAAACGCAGACTTCGCAGAATGCAGTCGCAAGGTCACGTGGAGCGAGCGGTCACCAACTTATTCGAGAATCTCGGCTTGAAGAATGTCGCGTAATAGCGGAATCAGTTCGTCCATTTCAAACGTAGCGAACAAGAGACGAAACCATAAGCAAACAACAAGAAAGTAAAAAGCGGAAGCTCTGTGGCTTCCGCTTTGATTCATGTAGCGTTTGAGTAAAATCGCTAACTAATGAACCATCCTATCGATGGTCTTAGCAGGTCTTTCCCTCTTTGCTCTTCTTCTCTGGTTGAGACTCGTTTTCCTGACGACCCTTTTGTTCTTGTTCTTCATCGTCTGGCTTTTTACTTTGCCTATCAAGGTCTTTGTTTTTTTGTTCCTTTTGTTCTTGGTCGTCTTGGTTCAATTGCTTATCGTCACTCATAACTCCACTCCTTTTGGTTTAGTCATTTTTGACCACTAAAGAGGACCGAATGCATTTGACTCAGTTCCTATTTCAGTAGTGAAAAAAACACGGATGGTTACTGCTGTCTGAGCGTTGTGTGAAAACCAATCAGGGTAACGCAATTGCGTCACCCTGAAGGTACGGCCGATAAAATTTGAAAAACAAATCTTCACCGTGTTGAGCTGGTTAAGCCACAACCACGGTGAATAATGTCGTACATTTAGATGGTTCCAATTGCCTGTTTAAGCCGTGATTTCAGGTCGGTGTAAATTTCATTGGCCGAGGGCGGTGTTTCTGGACGGCCCATATTAGACGCCACACGATACATTGAATTTGTTAAACCGATGAAGAATGGATGGAAGCCATATTTAAGCATCTCATCATAAGCCTGGGTAGCGCCCCAGTTTTGCTGGGTTAAACGGTAGATTGCTACCATTGTGCCGCAACGATCTTGACCCTGCCGACAGTGCATATAGATTGGTCCGTTTTTTGGATCGTTGACGATCTTGAGAAACTTTTCGATATCTTCGTCTTTTACTGATTTGAACACACTGAGAGGAATGCTCACCGATTTCATGCCCATGGATTCGACGAGTTCTTTTTCGTTGGAAATGTCTTTCTTCCCGTCTCTCAAATTGATGACGGTCTTCACACCGGCTGCCTTGAGAGCTTCGAATCCCTGACGCGACGGTTGTGCACCACGAAGGAGAAAGGGAGTTACAACGCCGAAGTTGGGAACGACTTGTGTTAGAACTTGTGCTGTCGCAGATGTATTTGTTGTCGGAAGCGGTGTGCTTAGCTTTTCAGAATTCGCATTAGCTGGAAGCTGACCGAGAAAAAGTGAGGAGGAGACCAATAAGGACGCCACAAAACCAAAGCATCTTGGTGCCATAGGAGAATACCCGCCGTGAGAAACGCAACTTGTTGTCATACTAGCATCGCAATAGAAAACCCGCACGCTCTGATGCTTTCAGCGAGCATAGTGTAAATTGATGTTTCAATTTCGGAAACGCGCTGTTGAAACAGGAACCCTCAAAGCGCACATCCAGTCTGCCTTTTACTTCGCTTTTTGTATTCAATTCACCGCAAAAGGTTTTGGAATTATCATTCGTACGTGTCAATTGTGTGGAACCTGTAGACTCGTTTTTGCGTCCTTTTGTCACCGGTTTTGAAGATTAGTAATACCCGTGTGCTTTCGTATCTTCGACACCGCTGATGAATAGCGCGTCTCCATGTAATTCCAGCGATTTGCTATTTGTCACTCGTGAGTTTGGCATCCCTTTATTGAAGTCTGGCTCCATTAGCCGTTTTACAAAGGATTAACTCAGTTGTATATTTTTCGCCGCCCAACTTTCCAATCGATAAAAACAATTCTATCGGTGATGGCTTTGCTTGTCTGCACAAGCATTTTGACTGGATGCGATATCCATAAGGAGACTGACGTTGTATATCGTGGACCAAATCCAACCAAAAAGATGATCGATCGTTTAGAAGCTATGGGAATTAGATCGATTGTGAGTGTTAGAAACAACCCATCAGAGCGCAAAGAAAAATACACCGAGCAAAAAGGGATGAAATGGTTTTCTGTGAAAACCTCAGTTATGCATTCCCCAAAAGAAGAAGATATTCGCCGTTTTCTCAGCATCGTCAATAATCCTGCCAATCAACCGGTCTATGTTTGCTGCGTAGGCGGAATTGACCGTTCCAAGTTTTACATAACTGCATATAAAATTGCTGTCCTGGGTGCCGATCCAAACGATGCTGTCTCCCACATGGATGGTTCTACCTGGCATAAACTTTGGCCGGGCTTTCGCTACTATGTCGACATTCTGAAAGCGGGCGCAAAAGACAAATACGGTTGGAGACCATGGATGACCCCCGAGACAGTCAATGCCAAGGAAGGAGAGGCGCCAGCCCCCGCAAAAAAGTCTCCGGAGACGGGACTAAATGACACTTCCACAGATAGCGATGAAACGTCCATCGTAGGTATGCCAAGCAGGTAAAATACTCGAGTTGCCGCTCGTATATGGACTGCACCTGCATGTCGCTTCCACCTATACCGGTTCGCAAAATTATTCATGTTGATATGGATGCCTTTTTCGCATCAGTAGAGCAGCGCGACAATCCTGATTTACGTGGAAAACCGCTTGCTGTGGGCGGCAGCCCTTCGCAGCGCGGTGTGGTAGCGGCTGCCAGTTACGAAGCTCGGAAATTTGGTGTCCATTCTGCGATGCCATCTCGCACAGCGGTGCAGCGTTGTCCCCACCTCATTTTGGTAAAACCGCGCTTTAGTGTTTATCGCGAAGTCTCAGATCAAATTCACGATATTTTCAATCGATTTACCGATCTTGTTGAACCACTCTCTTTGGACGAAGCGTACCTTGATGTCACCGAGAACAAGCTTGGTGTGCCTTCTGCCACTCTCATAGCCAAGGAAATCAAAGACCTCATTTACAAGGAAACAAACCTTACAGCCTCGGCTGGCATATCTATAAACAAGTTTCTCGCAAAAACTGCATCTGGTATCAACAAACCTAACGGATTAACGCTCATAACGCCTGAAAAGGCAGAAGCTTTTATTGAAAAGTTGGCAATTGAAGACTTTTATGGCATCGGCAAAGTAACAGCTCAGAAGATGCATAGCTACGGAATATACACAGGGGCTGATCTTAAGAAGTTGAGTGAAGTAGAGCTAATCACGAAGTTCGGCAAGACTGGCAGTTATTATTTCCGAATTGTGCGCGCACATGATGACCGTCCAGTAGTTGCGAATCGAATTCCAAAGTCCATTGGCGCCGAGGAGAGCTTCGCCGAAGATTTAGCTGATCGGTATTCGATGGTGGCAGCGCTGGAAGAACTCGCTGAAACTGTCGAAAGGCGCCTGGACAGTAACGGAACGGGCGGCAGAACAATAACATTGAAGGTCAAGTATGGCGATTACCAGCAAGTGACTCGCAGTAAAACATTGAACGAGTCAATCAAAAGCTCGCATGAAATTATGAAGGTAGTGCATGGCTTAATGAGTGCAACCGAAATCGAGCAACGCAACGTGAGACTGCTTGGTGTTCAGGTTTCAAGCCTTGATTGCGACCGAGAAGAGCCAGAATATGTCCAGCTCACGATTGAGTTTGCGTAGATCGGCCGGAGCGCCGGCTTCCAGCCGGCATTTTTATATGCGAGTATTTGCGTCAGTGATTTTTAAATTCCACCAGGAGGGCGGCTCACCAAGTGCTTCTCTGGCTACTCAGAATCCCTAAAGCCGACCGGAATTCGGCAAACTAACCCACGTCGCGCAACCCATAATCGTCGTAGTTGAGTTGATGCGTAACATCCATCGATTCCAGAAGTCCAGGCATTCTCTTGCGCAGTGGTTCTTCAGTTCTTTGAACTTCCGCTCTGGTCGGTGGCACCAGTACCGTGACAGCCTTCGGCAAAATCGTCACCCGCATCGGCGTGGTGCCACATTCTTCGCCGTCGATCATCAACGGTGCTTCTGATACGCGAGCCGGATCTGGAATTTTCTTTCCGGCAAGAAAATTGCGTAATTGTTTTGCCATACGTTGAAATTCTGATCGTACGCCACGTCTGGGCAATGTTTCGATTACTGCTTCCTTGCATCGCAGAATGCACTCAGGCGCTTTTTCATCAACGCTTCCGGCGACAAAACGGAAGCCGAGATTGACATAATCGCCGAAGTTAATCGGATCGACTATGTGCAATTCGAGGAATCCATCGCTCAAATTCGACAAGTCATTCGTTTTGCCCATGCCCAGATCTTCGACGTTGGCAAGGAAAATCCCGGAAGCCTGGACCTTGAAGGTCATTCCACCTGTCGTTATTCTGAAGATGCGAGGCGGCATTGCGACTGTTTGAATCATGGCTGTTACATATGCCAGCAGCCTAAAGCGTGTTTTTAATTCGCGTGCAGGGCGCATAAACGCGTCTGAAATTGGACCAACTCCTGCCATTCCCGCGAAGTATTCGCCATTCATCATGGCCATGTCGATCTCCACCGGTCGCCCGTTGGCAATATAGTCATAGGCATGCTCGAGTGGATTGGCAAGAATACTTTCCTTGACGATGCCGAGGTTGCGTGCGAGTACATTGCCGGTTCCGAGAGGGAAGATTGCGCACGGTATCTTGGACTTCGCTTTTGCCAACGCTGCCAGGGCAAAACGGACAGTACCATCGCCTCCAGCTGCAATGATCAAGTCCAGCGGCGGCTTGAATAGCGGGACCAGGTGTTCTGGCCCTGTCTCCGCTGTCGTCGGATAAAAAGAAACCAGGAATTCATCTTGTTCATTGAGCTTTTCTACCAGCTTACCGATCCAGACCTCTGTCTGTACTTGTGATTTCGCGGCTGGATTGTAAATTACGAGTGCATGTTTTGGCATGTGCGTGTACCCTGTTGGACCCCTGGGATTAGAGCGATCAATAGGGGTAAAAGTTCCCGAAACCCGCAGGGCATAGTGCGTAGACGCATTAAAGAGGAGCAAAACAGCTTCCCATTGGCTCGAGGTTGCCAACTGGTGGGGGTTTCGGAATTTGCACCTGCTGAAAAGCCCAAGCACTCGAGCTCTGGTTGAATCGTGATTCGCAGTTTGCTTGGGATGTCACTTTGGAAATCCCCTATATAAGGATTCTGGAACTTACCGCGTCGTACCTCGTCCTCCCCGCAGAGCCAGACGGAGGAGACCAGGATGTCCGCAAAAGCGACGGGCGATACTTTAGATAAGGAGAATACGGGAAGTAATTCTGCGTATTCAAAAGGCGACAATAGCTCCAAATCGGAAAACAGTTTTGAGCACGCTTTCGCCCCATCCAATTTGTTTCAGTTTAATACCATTGCTTTCATTGTCGGATTCGCGGCTCTTATCGCTTTGATTGCATTTGTGTCTATGCAGTTTTTCAAGACTCATGACACTAATATTGTTGAGTTAAGCGGTCGAATTGAGGCACCGGAAACGCACATCTCTGCGGTAGCTAATACGCGAGTGAAGTCGGTTCGTGTTCATGAGGGCGACCATGTTGTCAAAGGACAATTGCTAGTAGAACTCGACACTGGAGTGATTCAAGCGAAAGTCGGCAATGTTCAACAATACATATCTCAAGCTTCCAAAGCCAGAAGGCAAGCAGATCTTCATGCCCGCGCGGTGGAGCAACAGGTAGCCGAAGCTCAGAAGAAATCACGTGGCTTCTGGACGAAAGTTTTCACCAGTCCTAAAGGCCGAGCGAAAGAAGGTGAACGCTTGCGGGGCGAAATGCTGGAAGCGCGCATGATGCAGATGCAGGCGCGGGCGGCAATAGCTAAAGCAAACGCGCTCAAGAGTGCGGAAAGACAAGCAAAAACGAATTTCAATATCACGAGTCCTATAACAGGCATCTGCGAGACACGCAGCATCGAGCCTGGAGAGCTGGTTGCCACGGGACAAGTGCTTTTGACGATTGTCGATCCGAAGGCTGTCTATATGAAGGGCTATATTCCTGAAGGTGACATCGGCAAAATCAAGCTCGGTCAAGAAGCTGATGTCTACTTAGACTCTGATAGTAAAAAGGCGCACAAAGCCCACATTACTTCCATCGATCGCTCACCATCTTTTACACCTGAGAATGTCTATTTTAAAGACGATAGAGTCCGCCAGGTTTTTGGTGTAAAGCTGGCATTGGATCATCCTGATGGGCTAGCCAAACCAGGTTTGTCTGCAGAAGCAAAAATCGATCTCAAAAGTAAGAACAACACAATCGAACGGAAGTAGTCGTTTAGGGCATCAACTCCACGGGGCAATTTAAGTGACGACGTCAGTGTCAACGAAGTCTGAAACGAAGCAATCTACAGGGGCCATCATCAAAGTCGATGGCCTCGCGAAGCGCTATAAGGGTGGAATAGAAGCTCTTAAGAATTTAGTTTTGGAAGTTCAGCCCGGTGAATTGTTTGGATTGGTCGGACCTGATGGTGCAGGTAAGTCGACGGTGTTGAAAATCCTCGCCGGCATTATGGAGCCGACATCCGGAAAGGTCACTGTGCTCGATAAAAAACCGAGCGAAGCCAGGAGATGCATCGGATATGTTCCTCAAGGTGGTGCTCTCTATCCGGATCTGAGCATTGACGAGAATTTACGTTATGAAGCTGGAATGCACGGAATCAAGAGCAAAGATTTTGAATTGCTGCGACAAAGATATCTGCGCGATATGGGTCTATTGGAGTTTGCCGATCGGCTTGCCGGGCAGCTATCCGGTGGAATGAAGCAAAAATTGGCATTGTGCTGCGCACTCGTAACTCAGCCAAAGGTGATCTTTCTTGATGAACCGACAACCGGGCTTGATCCCATTTCGCGCCGTGAGCTGTGGCAGGCCTTAGCAACACTCGGTCAAGAAGGTGTCACGGCAGTGGTGGCAACGCCTTTTCTCGACGAGGCTGAGCGTTGCCATCGTGTAGCACTTATGCACGATGGCGCGGTGCACGAAATTGGCACTCCCTCTGACTTGAAGAAGAATCTTGGTTTGAAAAAACTCGAGTTCGTCGTCAAAAACGATGTGGAAGCAGTGCAAGCTTTGGGCAGAGTTTCATTTCAAAGTTCTGAAAATATCGCCGATATTTGTCCGTTTGGTGATCACCTGGAAGTCTTGTGCAAAGATGCACAACGCGCCCGAGAAGAAGTAGGAATTACACTTTCTCAGGCAAACATAGAAGTCAAAGAAATAACTGAGACCTCACCCAATTTGGAGAACGTTTTTATCACCAAGTTGAAATCTTTGACACGCAAAGAGGTTCGCTCAGTACCCTTTCCTCATATACGTGAGCAACTGAGAAGCTCCGGCTCGCAAGACGGGGACGTAGCATTAAAAGCTGAGAAGCTCAATAAGCAATTCGGAAGCTTTAAGGCTGTGGATAACGTCGATATCGAACTTCGATTCGGTGAAATATTTGGATTGCTGGGAGCAAATGGTGCCGGCAAAACTACCACTATAAAAATGCTTTGCAGGTTGTTGAAACCGACATCTGGTACGGTGTCCATTTTGGGTAATACCAACGCTGATCGCAGTAAAGAAGTGCGCAAGAAGATTGGCTATATGAGCCAGAAATTTACGCTGTACGACAATTTGACGGTGGCTGAAAATCTGGAGTTCTACGCTGGAATTTACGAGATACCATTCGAGCTTCGGCAGCGTCAAATTGACTGGGTAATCGACGCTTGCGACCTGGCTGAGATTAAAGATTCGCTCGTGAAAAATCTGCCGCTCGGCTGGAAACAGCGGATCGCCTTTGGTGCAGCCGTTATGCACGAGCCGGAGATCATCTTTCTTGATGAGCCGACGGCCGGTGTTGAACCACTGGCAAGGCGTCAATTGTGGAGACTAATTCGGGAGTTCGCTGCTAACGGCGCCGTCATTTTAGTTACGACCCATTATTTGGACGAAGCTGAATTTTGCAATCGCATGGCTTTTATGGCATCGAGCAGAATTGTTGCTCAAGGCTCTCCTCAAGAGCTCAAAGCCTCGCCCGATGGAGAACTCTTCGAGGTGAAAACCGGCGATACTCAGCTAGCATTCCAAGTCTTGAGCGAAGAGCTGGAGCACTGGAGAGTTTCTATTTTCGGTAGCGATTTGCACGTGTTGCTGGATGATTCGAAATCCGAGTTGGAGCATGTTAAGTCGATCTTGAACTCTTCGGGCTGTGAGGTCATTTCCATACGCCCGATTGCATTCTCGCTGGAAGATGCATTCATCGATGTTGTTCAGCACAAAGGAAAGCGGTCGAAGTTGAGAAAAGGCGGAAAAGACAGTGAATAAAGTAATGGTGCAAGCTAGTAAGGAATGGTGCGAACTCAGGCGTGATCGCTTCAGTCTCGCGCTCGCATTCTTGCTGCCGCTTTTCTCGCTGCTATTGTTCGGCTTTGGCATCAGACTAGAATCGAAAAATATTCCAATTGTGATTCGCGATTTGAGCGACTCGTTCATCAGCCGGGAATATGTAGATCGGCTCTATGCCACCAATATCTTTAAACAATCCAAAGCCGATCCCAGTGAATCGCCTGGCGATGCGATTAAAAGTGGCGAAGCTAAAGTGGCGATGATTATCCCTAAGGACTTCACTCGCCAGATTTACAGAGGCAATTCTGCGGCGCCGCAAGTAATGATTGACGGTACGGATATTGCCAACACTCAAGTGATTTTCAACAGCATCAAAGCTGCCAACCTGTATTATTTGGCGATGCTCAAGGAAGAGCGCATGCCTGATGCCGCTGTGCAATGGGTGAAGCCTCACTTGAGGCTGCTTTTCAATCCCGGGCGTGAAGAAACACTGTTCATTGTTCCTGGTGCCTTTGGTGTCATCTTGTGGATGTTCCCGGCGCTGTTAGGAGCCGTCTCAGCGTCACGTGAGAAAGAACAAGAAACAATCATTCGCGTTTACTCCGCTAACCCGCACCCGCTTCAATTCGTTCTCGGAAAAGCCTTTGTCTATTGGTCTGTCAGTCTTGCGATGGCCGTATTGATAATGATTGCCGGATTTGCGCTATTTGGAATCAAACCAGTCGGCGACCCGACCGCCCTTCTAATTTCCACGCCGATTTACGTTTTTGTTTCAGTCTCATTCGGACTAATGCTAGGAACATGGGCAAACTCGCAAACTACCGCAGTTCAAGCGACTTCGACCCTGGGTTTTTTCCCTTGTCTGTTGCTCTCTGGTTTTGTCTACCCGATTAGCAATATTCCGTTTCCCCTTTCGCTTTTTTCGCTGATCGTACCAGCGCGATATTTCATTGAGCTGACCAGAGACGCGTTCGTCCGTGGATGCGGATGGCCTGCAGTTTGGCCGATACCTCTTATATTGTTAGGCTTTGCTGTCGCGTTCATAGGTTTGAGTTGGCTTGGATTACGCCGAATGCAGTTGAAGGATTGAGGTCGATTTCAATGAATATCATTCAAAGAATTAGAGCCAGTCATCTTTATTCTCTTATCCTCAAAGAGGCAAGAGAGATAATGCGTAATCCCTATTTGCTTTTCCTGATTCTGGTGCCGCCGACAATTCAGTTGTTGATTCTCGGTGGTGCGCTCGATCCGCAAGTTCGTCATTTGTCGCTCGCGACCGTGGATCATTCACAAACAAAGCAAAGCCGCGACCTTGTGGCGAGTTTGACTTCCAGTGGGGTTTTTCCTAAGAACACCTATGTTGTTGATGAAGACAAGCTCTTAGATAAGCTCGAGCGAGGAGATTTGGATGTCGGTTTGGTAATTCCCAAGACCTTCTCGCAACAGTTAAATCGCAAAGAAGCGGCTGATGTTCAGGTTCTAGTCGATGGTGCCGACGCATACACAGCGGGAATAGCGCGCGCGTATGTTCTGCGCACGATACATGATTTTCACCCCGAAGGAATGAAAGCACCGCAGTTCAAGTTGCCCAGCGCAGTGCGTACAGACAAGGACATCGACGCGTCCAAGATTATCGATCCGAAGGTGGATATTCTCTACAATCCGGACCAGGAAAGCAGTTGGTATTTCATCCCAGGGATTCTCGGTGCGTGTCTCACATTGACCGGTACTCTCGTTGCTGCGGCTACTGTGCTGAAAGAGCGCGAACGCGGCACCATGGAGCAATTGCTCATGACACCTGCGGAAGCATGGGAAATTTTGCTCGCCAAGATCATTCCGCTTGTGATTTTTTTGATGGGTGATGTGTTGCTTGCAATTGTTGCCGCGCAAATAATCTTCCACATGCCTTTCCGCGGCGACCTACTGCTTTTCTTGTTTGCTTCAGCGTTATATGCCTTCGTCGGTATCGGTTTTGGGATGTTGCTCGGCTCTGTGTGCAGCAGCCAGCGACAGGCGCAACTTGCGTCTTTCTTTATTAACATTCCTCTGATTTTGCTGTCGGGAACGGTGGTGCCGTTGGACACAATGCCGCCTGTGATGCAAGCTATTTCGATTGTGGACCCTTTGCGCTACTACACACTGGTAGCTCGTGGCGTGATTCTCAAAGGGGCGACATTCTCGATGTTATGGCAGCAGGTGGCACTTTTGGCTCTTTCGGCCTTGCTTGTCTTAATGGTCAGCGCCAATCGGTTCCGTCGTCAATTGATTTAATGAGATCACTGGCAATTTGATAGGACTATGAAATTAGAATGTTTGGTAAGGTGGGTCTAGCAATATTTTGATGAAAACCATGCCTGTAAGAAATGTAGAAATTCCTATTCCTAACTTTCATCCTGTCGCAGATGGAATTTACCGCGGCGGCCGTCCTTCTCATGAGGGTCTAAAGGCACTCAGCCAAAATGGTTTTAAGACCGTTTTATCCTTTCGCTGGAGAAAAGCTCCAATTGCCGTGGAAAGGACTTACGTGGAAGAGCTTGGCATGAAGTTCATAAACATTCCGCTCAATTATTGGAGTCTTCCTAACAAGAGTCAGATTGACGCCTTTCTCGAAGTCATTGATGACAGGCGGAATTTCCCTATCTTTGTGCACTGTTTTCACGGTGCAGATAGGACGGGCTTACTATTGGCTATCTATCGTGTGGTGCGATGTGGATGGTCATTTGATGAAGCTTACAAAGAAATGGTTGCCTGCGGATTTCACAGGCTTCGCACGCAGCATTATAAATGGGCGCTCTGGAGATTGGCTCGTAAAACGGCGGCCGAAGCTGCTTCAAGAGAATAGAGCAGTTTTTCAACCCGGAAATATTCGGTGGATTTGAGAGCTTATTGTTGGCTGAAACCCTAACAGGGCTGTATTTTGCGGCGCTCCTGGATGTTCGGGAACTTGAGGCATACCTCCGCGTCTCATAGGCGTCAGCTGAAACGTAATGATTATGACGTTTGGAGAACTCGGAGAAGGTTATGAGAAGTGTCACGCTGGGGAAAGAGTCACGAATTGCATTTAGCCAAAGAATGCCAGTTTACTTTGTTTTGATTGTGTTAGCGTGCATCGCTCTGACCGGATGCCGCTCTGGCGAAGTTAATAACATGGTTTATTGGGGTCCTATTCCCAACCAGAAAAAGATGGTGGAGCTCAAGGCTCAGGGTGTTAAGTCTATCGTCAACTGCCGCCTCAATCGACTGCCAAAGCTCGAGAAGAAAGCTAATGAAATTGGTTTGAATTGGGTGCACATTCCGACCGGATTGTTCATCTCACCAGGAGAAGAGCAGATCAAGCAGTTTGTCACTGTGATGAATGATCCAAGCATGACTCCTGTGTATATCTGCGACCAAGTTGCTCGGGACAGAACGCAATTCTACGCCGCAGTTGGTGGCATGGTGACAGAGAAATGGCCCGCTGAAAAGGCATCCAAGGCAATGTACTTGAATGGTCTGCGCCACTGGTGGCCATGGTTTTACGACTACAAGAACGTAGTCAAAGAATACGAACCGATGATTCACGGAACTGAAGAGAAGAAGACTGCAGAGGCACTATAGCTGCAGAATTCTGCTCACGTCCGACGAGCTGGGAGCAATCCTGGCTCGTTTGGCTTTAAGCCGAACACTGGTAGCTTCAGTGATCCTGCCGGCTTCGACGCCATGCGTTATCAGGTTTTATTTTAGGGGCGACGCCATGCATTGCCCAGGCTTTACGACCAGCCTTTGACCTTGGCGTTGCCGTTGATCATTGCTTGCATCGGCACGCTGAAAAACACGTATGGGTGCGTCGGCTCCAAGCCGCTAATCTCATCCAATTCGTCTCTATGCTCTTTGCTGATCATGAAATTCAGCGCGCCGAGATTGTCTTCCAATTGCGGCAATTTTGTCGCACCGATGATCGTTGATGTAATGCCGGGCGAGGTCGCCACCCAGTTGAGCGCTATTTGTGCTGGTGTTCTTCCGATTTCTTTGGATAGCGATACAAGTTTGTCGACGATTTTCCAGTTGCGCTCCGTGAAGAGTTTTTCGAAGCTCGGGTTGCCGGTGTCTTTCATTTTCGACATTCTGCCATTGCCGGATTCGAGTTTGTCTCTCTTATACTTTCCAGTCAACATGCCGCTCGCCAACGGGCTCCAAGGACAGATGCCGACGCCCAATTCTTTGCACGCAGACACGTGCTCGTTTTCGATAGTACGTTCCAAGAGTGAGTATTCGACTTGAAGTCCGATCAGTTTATGCATGGCTTTTAAGTCGGCAATTGTCTGCATCTTTGCCAGATACCATGCGGGTACATCCGATAAACCGAAGTATCTGATTTTACCTTCTTTGACGAGGTCATTCAAAGTGAGAAGAACTTCTTCAACGGGCGTGAACATATCCCAAGCATGCAACCAATACAAGTCTATGTAGTCGGTGTTGAGCCTTTTTAATGAGCCTTCCAGCGCGCGATATATATTCTTTCGTCCATTACCGCCCGCATTTGGGTTGCCTGGTTGAGCGCAGAACGTGAATTTCGTCGCGATAATCATCTGATCGCGCAACTTTCTGTCTTTGACAAATTTGCCTACGAACTCTTCGCTCTTACCATTTGTATAACCATCTGCGGTATCAATGAAATTTCCGCCTTTGTCGACATATGCATCAAAAATCGTCCTGGCTGTTTCTTCAGAACTTCCCCATCCCCAATCTTCGCCAAAGGTCATCGCACCTAGACACAGTGGACTTACCTTGAGTCCTGAACGGCCGAGTGTAGTGTACTGATTTAGCTTCATCTCTCAATCCTTGTTTAAACGCGACTGGTCCGAAAATGGAAGGGAGGCGTTGGCGCCTCCCTAAAGACTTACTTCGCTGCCGCAGTCAATTCCAGCGAGCGCAGGTGGTTGTTGATTTCGTCGATGTCTTCCTTGCTCAGTTTGATGTTTTGCGCTTTGAGGTTTTCTTTTGTTTGCGCTGCGTCACGTGCACCGACGAGTGCTGCGGTGATGCCAGGTTGAGCAATCGTCCATGCGATTACTAGCTGTCCAAGAGTTGCATCATGCTTGTCCGCGACCGGTTTGATCTTGTCGAGAAATGCGTTTACGCGCTTGATGTTTTCCGGTTGGAAATGCACTTGATTGGCGCGGTGGTCACCGTCTTTGAATTGGACGTCCGGCTTAAACTTGCCGGTGAGCAAACCACGCTGAAGCGGGCTGTATACGATAGAGCCGATATTGTGCTCGCGGCAGTAGGGCAAAACATCTTTTTCGATATCGCGCAGCACCATACTGTATGGAGGTTGGTTTGATGCAACCGGGCAAACTTTGGTTGCTTCCTGTAAGTCGCTGACCGAGAAGTTGCTGACGCCGACGGCGCGAATTTTGCCTTCTTTGAGCAGTTGTTGCATCGCTTCCATTGTTTCTTCAACAGGTGTTGAAGGGTCGCGCCAATGGCACTGATATAAATCGATGTAGTCGGTTTCCAGTCGTTTGAGGCTGTTTTCACACTCCTGGATAATGCTCTTCTTTCGAGCATTGCGGTAAATGTTGCGGTCGCCATACTCTTCGTCAGACCAATCGAAAAAGTGAGCGCCTTCTGTAGAATCCCATCTCAAGCCGTATTTCGTTAGGATTTGGACCTTGTCTCTTTTACCTTTTACCGCTTTGGCAACGATTTCTTCGCTGCGTCCGTAGCCGTAAATGGCTGCTGTGTCGATGGACGTGGCGCCACCGTCGATGCTTGCGTGAATGGCTTCGATAGCGTCTTTCTCTTCCGCTCCGCCCCACATCCAGCCGGCAATAGCCCAGGCTCCGAATACGATTGCCGATACTTCTAAATCACTTGTGCCGAGTTTACGAAATTCCATGCCAGAGTCCCCCGTGGTTCACTCTTCTGAGTGGACTGACCGCGCTTTGTGGCTGAAGATCTTATCCCATTAGATCTCTTGGAAAATGCCATGAAGATAAAACCTGGCCGTATATCGTACAGGTGGGGCTTTGCCGGATTCACTTTCTTCATAAATGTGGCAAAAAACTAGACGATTCGCCGGGTTGTTACCACCGGTGTCTTCAATAGTCGCTTTTTGGCGCTCTTCGATTTTGTTTCTTCGAGGCGTTAATGCGTTTTGAGTCGGTTCTTCGCTTTACCGATGCCTGAGTTGGTTTCGTCGCACGTCTAATGGTCGGCGGCGTAATAATTTCTAAAATCATCTCTTTCAGTTTTTCGCGGCAGTCTTCAACGTTTTGCCCCTGGTCACGCGTCTTTTGACTAGTTATGAGAATGCTACCCTCAGCGGTCAGACGATTGGCAAATTTAGCTAGAAATCTGTTGCGTGCACCAAAAGGCAGGCTTTGGCTCGCCGCCACATTCCATCGAAGAACCGCTTTGCTGTTGACTTTGTTGACGTTCTGCCCACCGGGTCCGCCACTGCGAGCAAATGTAATTTCGAACTCTTCGTCCGGAATTTCTACTGTTTCGCTAATGGTAAGCATCGGTGCCTCGGTGTTTTACTCTCAACATGATAACCTCAAAGCTGGCTAGAGTGGCAGCCTGTGTACTAGATATGCGGGGGGTGTGAAGCGCGATACGACGACGCATTTGCCTCAGAGTCACTGGCACTATATCCTGAATTGATTCCAGGAGGACGGTTGTGAAGAGAACATTCCCCATTCGCGCGCTGATATACGCTGCCTGCGCTCTGCTTTTGCCTAACGCAGTTGCTTCTGCGCAGACTGCTCAAGTAATAACGGTAGATGCGAAAAGAGCCAAGGAAGAAGCCGCAGTCAACCAGCAACTCAAAGACCTCGTAAAAAAACGCCGGACACGTAAAGGCTGGCTTGGTGACGGAACCGTGCCAGCTAATGTTCGCGTTGTAAAAGATGTGACTTATGTCGAGAAAACTGTGAGTGCATCGCAAAAATTGGACTTGTACATACCAACGTCTACCTCGAAGGGCAGTTGGCCTCTTGTTGTTTGGATCCACGGCGGTGGCTGGAAAGGTGGGGATAAGAAGGGCGGACCATTCTATCCTCTTTTGGAGAACGGATTTGCTGTCGCATCAATCAATTACCGCTTGAGCGATGAATCGAAGTGGCCTGCCCAATTTGATGATTGCCAGAGCGCGCTTGCATTTTTGCGAAAACATGCCGCCGAATACAATATCGATACGAAGCGCATGGGCCTCTGGGGCGGCTCTGCCGGCGGGCATTTGGTTCTTATGCTCGCCTTGAGAGACAAAAATCCGAGCGATAAACTTCTAGCTGTTTGCGATTGGTTTGGACCAACCGATCTTTCTAGATTTATGCTCATGGGCGAAACCACAAAGATGGGCGAGGATTTAATTCGCGATTTATTTGGGTTGCAGGGCGAAGCTTTGATAGCCGCGTGCCCGAGCGCAAGCCCAGTTACGTACATCGCGTCCGCGAAATATGTGCCACCGATTTTGATCATGCATGGAAGATCTGACAGACTAGTTTCAATTCGTCAGTCTCAGTACTTCATGGAAAAGATGAAGGAAGCCGGATTCAATGATGTAAGGCTCGACGAGATAAACGGCGCACACGGATACCCCGGATTCGGCGAGAGCACGGTGAACAATGTTGTCAAATTCTTCAAACAACGAATGCTTACGAATGCATCGTTGAAGAAAACAACGCAGCGCGAGCATAAGTCGCACAAATAATCGAATTCACCTCACGTGTCGAAGCCGCACCAAGACAAGAATCGAAATCGCACAAGAATAAAGAGAGCGCATTAAATGCGCTCTCTTAACTGAGTTTATCGAATTTCAACAACTAAGGTGTGTTGATTTGAGTTTCTTTTTTGATGGTGGTGGCAGATCCGTCGCCGCTTGTTGCGGAGGTCGAATCTTCTACTTTGTGCGACGAACCGAGCGGTGTGTTTACGCTTTGGACTTTGCGCTTAGATTTTGTGACACCACCGGCAGCATTGAGCTCAGTCTTCGATGCGGAGCTTGTGGAAGCTGATCCGCCGGCGCCGACTGCTGTGCTGCTTTCGCTTTCAGAGACGCCATCGATACCGGTGCTACGGCTCTTGGAACTAACTTTTGAATTGCCGTAGATATCTGCAGATTTTTTCTTGACTTTGGTAGTGGTGCCCAGAGCATCCGATTTGGTTTCAACTTTAGTAGAAGCTGCGCCAACCGGCGTGCTGGTTTCTACAGTTGTAGAACTCGCTTCATCTGCAAAACATGCTGGAAAAGCAACGAATGAGATAAGACCGAGCGAGATCGAAAGTGTTTTAAAGGATCGCAACATGATTTCCTCCATTGCGGCAGTAAGCTTGCCACTTAACCTTGCAAGCCAGAGGAACGACTGAGCGTTATCCCTAGGGTTCCCTCGTTAATGGATATTCAGAAAATTTGTACAGGCTGCCCAGGTGACCGTTTTTATTGATTATGGGAAAACTTAAGGCAGAAAATCCGGGACTGCGGGAACTCCTGGCGATTTTGCCGTCCTTAAAAATCGAAAGCTGCAAACTTTTCCGAGTCGAGGAAGGGCAAGTGTGTTGTTTCCTCCGTATACTTGAGGTGCAATTATGGGGTTGGTGACTCTAGGTAGGGGATCGAACGTGGAAACATCATACTCGCGCCGTCCTGGGATACCCCCACGCGTGATAATCGGATTGGTGATTGCGGCGATCTCAATCTTTTCTTACTTTGCAAGCAGTAGTTACAATCCGATAACTGAGCAAAAGCAACATATCTCAATCTCCAAGGAGCAGGAAATTGCGCTTGGATTACAGGCGGCGCCTTCCATGGAGCGCCAGTATGGCGGTGAGAGCCGTGACCCCAGGAAGCAAGCTCTCGTGAAAGAAGTAGGAGCCGAAGTCGTCAGTAAAAGCGACGCATCGAAAACGGAATATAGATACGACTTTCATTTACTTGCCGACCCTAGCACTATCAATGCGTTTGCTTTGCCCGGCGGACAAGTCTTTATCACAGAAGGTTTATTCAAGCATTTGACGACGCGCGGACAATTGGCGTCCGTTTTGTCCCACGAAATTGGACACGTTGCTGCTCGACATTCAGCACAGCATCTTGCTAAACAACGTTTGACTCAAGGCCTCACCGGAGCCACTGTAATTGCAACCTACGATCCAGATAATCCGAATAGCCGAGCATCAGCTCAAGTTGCGATGATGGTAGGACAACTGATCAACTTGAAGTTCAATCGCAATGACGAACTCGAAGCGGATAAACTTGGTGTGAGATTCGCTGCTGATGCGGGATATGACCCCCATTCTATGATCAAAGTCATGGAGATTTTGCGCGACCAATCTCACAGTCGGCAGCCCGAGTTTTTCAGCACGCACCCCAATCCCGAGAATCGCATCGAAAAGATCAACGCCGCTATCAAAGAAGAATTTCCGCAAGGTGTTCCACAAGGATTGCAGCAGTAAATATCAAGCCGCCATCAAGATAGCGTCAAGTTACCATCAAAAACAAGCTACTGTGGGCATTCTTGCTCTCCAGTGGTGATAAGCTATGGCCCGTTTTAAAAAGATTTCTGCGGCACATTTTGTCGCAGATCATTCTGGAGGGCATTTAGATGAAGGCAAAATTCCTTCTTGTGTCGGCATTCATCATGCTCGCACAAACGGCAGTACAAGCGGAAGAAAAGATTTGTCTGTACAACTACGGGCACCACGAGCAGCATGGCGACATTGCTGTGTGCAGAGAATCAGGTCAATTAGACGCTTACGATGGTGCCAAGGTGACCGGCTACAACAATACTGTGATCAAAGCTTACGACTCATGTCAGGTTGATGCGTTTGGAAATTGCCAGGTCACAGCAAATGCCAAAGTTAAGGTTAAGGCATACGACAACGCACGCGTCTTCGCAAACAACAGTGCAGAAGTTGACGCAGTTGGAAGCGCTTATATTCAGGCTATTCATCAGTCGAGCGTCTCAGGACATGGAAATGCTGCCATCGTGGCAAACGGTAATGTGACAGTCAAGGCTTACGACAATTGCAACGTTGTCGCATCGGGCCATGCAAAGGTCGAAGCATACGGCAACGCAACTGTGATGCTTCATGGCGATGCTACTGCAATCGCTCACGATAATGCAACGGTCAACGCTTACGACAAGTCTATCGTGACTGCCAATGACAGAGCGACTGTTGAAGCCTTTGACGAATCCGCAGTGACCGCGACAAAAGATGTGCGTGTTGAGAAACACGACAGCGCAAAATTGAACATCAGCAAGATTTAGTCAGCCGCTGTCGTTTCATTGTTTTTTTAGAGAGAAAGAAACGAGATCTTGCCAAAAGCAAGATCTCGTTAAGTCAAGAACGCGTATTAGTGGATCTGGTCCAATCTTTTAGTTCTGCTGAACTAATTGGCTTTCTATACTAATTAGCCGTCTGAACCAGTTAGACCGCTAAACCAGTCAGCTATCGAAACTAGTCAGCCAGGATGAATTTCCAACGAAATTTCGACGAGCCATCATTTGGGCCGAATTTGCATTCTGATTGCAGCGGCGGTTGAGGAGCCACGTAAAGAGCGTCTCCATTTCTTGCAACGCTCTTGATAAGCATACCGTTATCGCCTGATTCCAAAACCATCACAGATTTTTCCGGTGCCAAGATGCAGGTCATATCAGCAACCGACGGGTGCGGCACGAGATTGAGCTCGCCGTTTTCACCGGCTAATTTGATTGTGTAACGGTTGGTTGGCTTATTTGTCTTGGGATCGATTTTGCGGTTGATGTCCCACTTTTGCATCCCGCTTTTGTTGTAATCGTACAAAAGGACGTTCTGCCCAGGGGTGCCACCGACAGGTTGTAAAGCTTGGTCGCACGACATGCTTGTAATGAAATAGGTGCCTGTATTGGGGAGCGGATCGCCTTCTGCTCTGGCTGGTAACGAAGACATGGCGGCAAGAGTAACCGCGACGGCAAGAGCCAATTTTTTCATGATGCCTACTCCTGGTGGTTTGCTTGGAAAGAGTAGATTATATTCCAAATACGAGCCGGTACAATATTGTGCATTCTTGGCGAGCAACAGGTGCATCTTTATGCCGCAATTACCCGTGCCGGAAAAACTGAATCAAGAGAAGGGCGTTGAGATTTTACGCGTCTGGGCAGAAGAGGGAAATCTTGCTGTCGTTACTAATACAAAGGTCAATAGTGACCCCGCGTTTTTCGGCATTGCGCTTGCCGACCTTTTGAATCACTTGTCTTTCATCTGTGCGCAAAAATCAGGCAAGTCACAAGAAGAAAGTCGTAAAGAAATCATGGATGTTTTCTACAAAGAGTGTGGTCCTCAATGATCGAATTGCCGCTACCCCAGAGTATTTCTTCCGAAGAAAAAGCACGCGAATTGATTCGCATGTGGCATTCGGAAGACGGTGAATTGACCGTTACCATCGATGGTTGGCTGGATAATCCAAACGTCTGCGGTCGTCTAATTGTCGATCTTGCAGTTTTAATCGCGAAAGATTATGTTGCCACTGATGTTTGGCGTGGAACTTTGGAAGCTGCTCTCTATCGCATTCTTTCTGCAGCCGATGCGGAAATTCAGAATCCCACTAATTCACCAGTACTCGAGTAGCATTATTCTCTGAAGATAATCCCATTACGCGAATAGGGTTCGCGAGCTTGGTATGCCGTTGAAGTGTAGCCTGTTATGCCGGAATATGGACGCTCTGGCTCTGAATACTTGATCATGTGAATGAGTGCATCATGAATTCTTTGCTTCATATGAGTATCTGCGTAGAGCTTCAATAAATAGCCTGTGAGTGGATCGCTGTAGTCGTACAAAGCTCTATGTCTTGTTTCTTTTTCTAAAAACTTTCGAGCGTCCGCTGTTCGACCATCACGCACCAACATATTCACATATTCGAGTTGGTAATTCAGGCAGTGCGGCTCGAGCTTATTCAGCCTCTCGTACATTGCAATAGCTTTCTTTATCTCACCGCATCGCGCATAAGTAGTCGCGAGCTGTGACATGGTCGAAATCAAACTGTCCGAATTTCTCCCATCTATTTTTTCCTCCAGTGAAAGGACTTTCTCCAAAGGTTCTATCGCCGGTTTTAACGCAGGATCCATGGTTCGGGTTCCGCCGTAGACGATTTTCCAATCCAAATACGTGCGAATCATCTCTGTCACCCTGTTTCCTTCTGGAGTTGGCACCTTATCGAATTCAGAATATGCTGCCTGAAAGTCGCCAGCTTCCAAAGCTGCGTAACCTAGTGCGGTTCGAGTAGCCATTGATTCGGGTATCATGCCGAGCCGGGCAATGCAAATATCGAGATTATTGCACTCAAAATTCAAATGAGGTCCACAGAGTGGAAAGTAATATGCGGCGCGTTCGAAATATCGCAATGCTTTTTTAGTTGGCAGTTTGATTGCGATTTCTGTGTTTGCGTTGGCGGCATAGAATGCAACACGCTGATCATGGTCGTATTGGTAGTAATCTTCAGCTAGCCTTGCGCATTCCTCATATTGTTTTGCTGTCCAAAGCTTTTGAATTCTGTCGTATGCGTCGACGCGAATTTTTTCTTCCAAAGCTGGAGTTTCCAAAGAAGTCCACATCGCGGCAATGCTGCGCAGCAGATTCAATTGGTCCGATTTGAAGAAGTCACCATGTTTATAGTATTCATAAGCCTTTTGATACTCGTCTATAGCCTTGCGCGCGTTCTCGTTTTTGTACGATAGCTCTCGTCGTGACGAGATCGAATTGTAGGTATTACCGAGTTCGTTGTGCAGTGCAGCCATAAAGCTCGGCGGCTTCTGCAGAGATTGTGCCTGGCTTATCGCGGCTTTCCAACTGTCTTTTGCGCACATGTCGTTAAACCCGACACTCATGCTTGCGTGATCGAGATGCTTCTGCAAATTGACTTCGCCGATGACTCTCATGCATACAAATCCGAATATCAGATACGCAGTCATCCCTGCGGCCATTTTGTTGCCGAAAAGATCGAGAAATCTAAAGATCAACAACTTCTCTGCCTTTGGTGGCAGCTTTTTGGTGCTGCCGTTGCAGATGCAGTCATTGACTAGGCTGAGCGCGTTCATCAATTCACGCACATTGCGAAAGCGCTTTGCAGGCGATTTCTGCAGACACTTTATGATGATGCAGTCGAGCAACTTAAGCGCATTGTGTTCCGGCGACTCTTTGGGAAACTGATTTGCAAGCTCGTGCAAATAATTGAGCGCTGCCTGGCTGGCTTTGCTGCCGACAAACGGCGGAGAGCCGACCAATGCCTCATACATTATGCATCCCAGCGAGTAGATGTCCGAGCGCGCATCGCTCTTGTTTCGGTCGATACACTGCTCGGGGCTCAAGTAAAATGCATTGCGCATCGGATCAGGAGGCATACCGAAGTCAATGAGTTTTACCATGTCCGTTTCGACTTCGTTGGGAGTCAAAACTATCTTGTCTGGCGACAAATTGCCGTGGAAAAGCTCATGACTATGCGCTTCTATGAGTGCTTCGCCTACCTGACTGAAAATGCTGAGAAACCTGGCGATATCCAGGCGTTTTTTCAGTTGCAGCACTTCAGCAAGACTGCTTCCTTCAACTAGGTCTGAAACTACATATGGTGCACCTGTTTCATCTACTCCGTTTTCGTAAACGGTAGCGAGATGCAAGTGCGTTAGTTCTGAAGCTTTCTGCGCCGCTTTTTGAATTTCTCTAATTTGCAGGCTGTCAGAAACACGCGCGTTGAACAAGCGCAGCGTCAGGATCTTATCGACGGCGCCGTTCTTCGCGGCATATGTGGTGCTGAGCGCATCTTTAGAATGCTCCCAAAGTAGGTCGAACGACTTGAACTTGAGAGGTGCAACCAGACTGTCAGGTGGGCTTTCTGCGTCTGCACCCGGCGGACTTTCTTCTAAATTGGACTGGGAAACTAATGAGGGCTGAGGCCCAAGAGGGTCTTCGCTATCAGCGCTAGGACTGTCGGAATCGCACTTAATCACTACAGGACGTGTGGACAGTTTTGCCGCTGCGGCGGCTGGGCGCCCATTCTTGGGACCCCTCTCCCGGGTGTTTTGATTCATATGCGCGTATTTTGGACTCTGGTAAGGGCAACGGTACATTCACCGGTGTGAAAATATAGATGTTTGTTGTCAAGAAATAAACAGGGTAAACCCTGGGAGCTGAAACATTAGGACCAAAAAGAAACAGGGCGGAAATTTCCGACCCTGCTTCAAGTGATTTCTAGAAGTTTTCTCTAGAGATATGCCGTGCTTATCAATTACGCGGCGATGGAGACAAAATTTGATTCAATTTGCCATTCTTTGTAGGCATCGGTTGCGGAGGTCCCAAATAATATATATTCACGTCCCCGCCCGGATTTGAAGCCGGGCGCTGAAATGAGCAGTACTGCGGGCAGGTGTTCGGATCCGGGTTGGTGCAAATTGTCCCGTTCGGTCCGCTGCATTGGCTAGGTGTGAACCCACATACCGGCGGTCCGGTTTGGAAAGAGCAATTTGTGCAACCTTTCGGGAAAACACCTATAACGTTCAAATTGTCACCGGCGTAATTCTGAAAAGGCTTTTGATACGCTACTGTGCCGAAGTTTGTGTTCCACTTTGCCCCACCGCCCTGGCTGAGGTCAAATTTGATCGACGCGTTATTGCCATTTACCACGCTGAGGTTCACGGTTTCTTGAGCAAATTGCGCACTTTGAGAAACGTTGTTGACCGTAAACTCAGCATTGGTCACCCCGCAGTCTGGTGCGCGCTCGAAAGAGAGGATTGCTCCTTGAATGCCGGGTGGATTTGCAGCTGGACGGTACTTGAGGCTTTGGTTTGGATTAAGCGTCACCGAGCCTTGGAAGCAGCCGCCAGCTACGCAGGTCATTTCCGGAAATATTTGCTTCACGTCGAGAATGCACTGAGAGTTTGGGGTGCAAACAGTCGGTAGCGTGAGCCAGGCAACTACCGGTTGGTTGGAGTTATTGGAGACCATGACGTCCGTAGGTTGTGCCGGCGAACCTTTGACTTTGGCCTTCGGACCAACGGGACCGGTTCCACCACCTGCTACGGTGAAGAAAAGCGCATTCATGACTTTGTTTACTTCGGCAAAATTGACGCGTACCGAATCAACTTGCAGTTTGGATCTGCCTTCAGACGGAGGGATGACTGCAATCTTTTGAATGGCATTAAACTCAGGAAGACCCAATTGCTGAGCGGTGAAAGAAACCTTTTTGAATCCGTCAGCAGTGGTTGAGATCACCCGTCCCGCGCTCAGCGGCACGCTTGCAGTCGCGAGGTGCGCGGCACCCTGCACGCGGCTTGGCACGCGGTTGTAGTTGACTACGATATCGGAATTGGCATTGCCTTTGTATTCCAAATCGAGCGTACTTACAGTGGCTGGATTCTCTGCGGTCTCATTCTCTATAAGTAGTCCGTTGTATTTATTTGGCGATGTCTGGTTGCTCATGCCTCTAAATAGATATGGCGACCGCTTGCCGTTCGACACGACTGCGGACACAAATTCCGGCGTATCTGGTTTGTCCGCCACGATAAATGGCTTGGAGACCATAGCCGGCATTGCTTGCGGTGTGGCGTTAACCATTTGCCACAGGCTCATTGACCACACAGACAACACTGTGCCGAAGACAATTCCTTTCACGATTTTGCGCATGAGACACCACCTTTTGCAACGAGATTAGTGCCTGGTTGGGCTTCCAGGCGCAAACGGATTCATATTCTGAGCACGTATCCTTATCATGCCACACAGGGGTTGAGGTTTGAACCTTTTGCAAGGGAACCTTTACATCCCGCGTTATCTTCACCTGTTGGTGAAAGAGAATATGTTGTCTGCGCGACAATTTTCAGAAACGGATGCGCTGCATCGCCCCGACGGGGAGTACCGTATCGCTTTTATCGTGATAGTTATCGAGGTATTGCTAATCCTTCGATGATTTGCGCATTTGGTAATTTGCGATACTCGTTCGGATTCAATAAAACTTTCGTAGAACGATTGCCACCGCCGGCGATGACTTCTGGTTGTTGCATCACTGCTGCATCTATTAAAAGAGGAATAGACTGCAATCCAAAAGGCGTGACTCCACCAATGAGCATCCCGGTCAACTCTTTTGTTTGCTCCGGAGTGGCAAAGGAAACTTTGCGACCGTCCATTATCTCGCGCACTTTCTTGTTGGCGTCGAGTTTTGTGGTCGCGAGTACCATGCAACAGGCGTACTGAATCGGATCCGATTTAGTTGCTACAACAATTGCGTTGGATGCATGAGCTAGTTCGTATCCGTAGTGTTCGCAGAATTTGGCGGTATCCGCCAATTCCGGATCGCAGTATAAAACCTTGTACTCGATGCCATACTTCTGCAGGCATTCGGCAACTGCGGGATCTAACTCTGCGATTTGCTGTGTCATCGATAACATAATAGCCTCGATCTTGATTACGTTTTTGCTTCCGACTCAAAGTTCAAGAAATGTCGCGGTAATAGAATTTTGTGTCGACCGAAACAATAGGAAAGTTGGGCGGCAACTCTTTTGTCGTAAGTTCTACAAAGCCATTCTTTTCGTAGAATCGATGGGCGGCGAACATTCTGGCTGTCGTGCCCAAGTAGATTTGATTGACAGACCTTGATTTGCACCACTCAATCGCCGTACTCATTAATCGTTGCGCGACGCCTTTCTCTTTGCCTCTGTGAGAGCTGGAAACGAACATCTTCTTCAGTGCGACTTGCTTGTTTCCAATATCGACAACCCCGATGGTACCAATTACATCGTCACCGTCCAGCGCCATCCAAAAATTTCCGTCGCCTTTTTGAAACGTCCCGCTGATGTCCATCAAATCCGGCTGTTCTTCGCGCGTGATTTTGACGCCAAATTCAATCTGTTGAATCGGCAGCACCAGTCTTTCGATGGCAGCTTGGTATTCGGCACTGTATGGCTTGATGATCACGGTCTCAATTGTATGCATGTCTTTGCTCCTCTGAGCGGCTGCCCCTATTGTCGTCGTGATGTTTAATGCCGTCCAATAGTTAAAATAGGTACAATTGATAACAAAAAGGTATTAATGGTGGAGCTTCGACAATTACGCTATTTCTTCCATATTGCTGAACTGGAGCACTTTGGCAAGGCTTCCGAACGTTTGCATATAGCCCAGCCTGCCCTCACCCGCCAGATGAAGCAATTAGAGGAAGAGATCGGGGTTGAACTATTCGAGAGACTTCCGCGTGGAGTAAAGCTCACGGCAGCTGGACATGTTTTTTTCGCTCAAACTCGCGACATTTTGGCTCAATGCGAAAAAATGGTGAAACTTACCCAGCAGGTTAGCCGCGGACAGTCCGGCTTGTTGCGCATAGGGTTTGCAGATGGTGTCACTTTCAACAAAACCTTTTCCGAGATTTTGCGCTCTTTTCGCCAGTCTTATTCTGATGTTGTTTTGGATCTTGTGCCGTCGAGTTCGTTAGAACAGGCAGAGCTCATTTCGCGAAAGGAGCTTGATCTCGGATTTGTCTATTGGTTGCCCAAGGGAAAATCTGTGAAGTCGATTCAATTCGAAGAAGAGGAATTGATGCTGGCTGTGTCGAAGTCGAGTCCGCTGGCGAAAAGAAAAACTTTGACCATCAAAGATGTGGGCGATTATCCGATTGTTTGGTTTCCTCGTGCAAACAGCCCTGGCTACTATGATTTGATCGTCTCGCGTTTCGAGAATAATGGCTGTAGCCTGAATGTCATTCAAGAGGGAAACAACGAAAGCACGATGTTGAGCTTGGTGTCGGCTGACATTGGTGCGACGTTCATCACCGAGTCGGCGTTGCACCGAAAACCGGACGATGTTGTTTTCATTCCAATTACTGATCTAAATGCGAAACTAAGCGTTAAGGCAATGTGGAATGCGGACGATAAGAATCCCGCACTCAAAGAATTCGTTTCCACCATCAAGAATGTTATATAGGTTCTGTTAAAGGCACTCGGGTCGGAACTGTTTCTTGCGACTAACGTGCTCGCCCGAGAGCATGAATACACCGTCACCTGTGTAATGTACTGTTTTGGGATATCTGGGCGAAGTTGCAACGTGCGCTTTCACTACTTCAAATACAAACAAACTGTAGTTTTTGATCAATTTGCTGTCATAGAGTTTGCATTCAAAATTTGCATAACACTCTTTGATCATTGGTGCTTTGACTATGCTCGCTTTCGCTTGCGTGAGATCAAGCTTTTCAAATTTATCGATCTCAGCACCGGTGCTGTTGCCGATGGCTACGACAGCATCGAGCATATGCACTTCTGGGAGGTTAATGACGCATTCCTTGCTTTTGCGAATTAGTTCGTAGCTATAATTTTGATCCCAGATGAAACATGTCACCAAAGATGGTTCAAAAGAAATGACGGTCTGCCATCCCAGCGTCATTATGTTTGATTCGCCTTTGTATTGAGAGCTAATCAAAACAATCGGTCCCGGCTCCAAAAAACGACGCACCGTATCAACTGGAAAGTCTCTTTTCTTGTAGTTTTTCACCATTCTTCCTATGGTTTTATCGTGCTGCCCAGCAATTCTAAAAATTGACGCATCCAAGCAGGATGCCCCGGCCAAGCCGCCGCGGTCACCAAGTTGCCTTGAGTATGCGCGTTTGAGAAAGTTGCGTTCTGCTCGACATATGTTCCACCGCAAGATGTTACTTCCGGTGAGACGGCCGGATACGCCATGCTTGATCTACCTTTCAGAACGCCTGCAGCTGCAAGTACTTGCGCCGCATGGCAAACTGCTGCAACAGGTTTGTTCTTCTCAAAAAAGTGCCGAGTGCATTCCAGTACGCGCGGGTTCAAACGCAAGTATTCTGGCGCTCTGCCTCCGGAAATTACGAGCGCATCGTATGTGGTGAAATCAATTTTGTCGAATTCAGCATCGATGCCAAAGTTGTGACCGGGCTTTTCAGTATATGTTTGATCGCCTTCGAAGTCGTGAATGGCGGTTTTGACTTTGTCGCCTTTCTTTTTGCCGGGACATACGGCATGCACTTCATGCCCAACCATGAGCAGCATCTGATATGGCACCATCGCCTCGTAATCTTCGACGAAATCACCAACCAATTGAAGTATTTTTGCCATTGTCAAACCTCATTGCCGACTCTGCCCGACACGGCTATGTTTTTACCACGATGAATCTTTTATAGCTATCTATTTATATAGGAACTATTGGCTGCTCGGTCCGTCGGATCTTTGTTGCCGCGGTAGGGTTATTCATATGCTCGAAGAATACAAGCGTAAGCGCGATTTCAAAATTACGTCCGAACCTTCCGGAGATACAAAGCGTCGAGCCACAAAAGGTGGTAAGAAATCCGCTGGGACGAGAAAAAAGAAACAGGCTCTTAGCTTTGTAATTCAGAAGCATGATGCAAGCCGACTGCATTATGATTTCCGGTTGGAAATTGACGGGGTGATGGTATCTTGGGCGGTGCCCAAGGGACCATCTCTGAATTCTGCCGACAAACGTTTCGCAGCCATGACTGAAGACCATCCTATGGCATACTCGGACTTCGAAGGTATTATTCCGGAGCACCAATACGGCGCAGGCGAAGTGATTATCTGGGATCGCGGGGTCTACTCACCAGATGAAGATGGTGAATACTCCTGGGACGACAAAGACGAAGCAAACGCTAGAATGCGAAAGGGGCTTCAAAAGGGCAAGTTATCGTTCTACTTAAAAGGTGAGAAGTTAGAAGGCTCTTGGACGCTTGTCCGTTTCGGCCGCGGCAAAGAAGGAAAAGAGAAGGACTGGTTGCTCATCAAGCATCACGACGAGTTTGAAGACGCAGAGCGTGACGTTACCGAAGACGACTCGTCAGTTGTTTCCGGTCAAACAATTGAAGACCTTCAAGAGCACGGTGCCAAGAAGATCTGGACGCGCAGCGGCGCCAAGAAGGCGAACCCGAAAACCACTGGAAAGAGTTCTAAAGTGCCTGCTAAAAAAAGTCCAGCTCGCAAGAAGTCTTCGGTAGGCAAAAAGGGAAAACGTTCGACCAAAGCGGTGGTCAATTCAGATTTAATCGACGAGGAAAAACTTTCAGAAGCGGAGAAAGAAGCCCTGAGAGAGCACCGCAGCGAGAAAATTCGTCAGGGGCGCGCGGCTGCTGACAAGGCGGCGAAGGCTAAACGCAAGGCAAGCTAGTCGATTTAGGTATTTAATCCTGTCTTAGGAACCTTAAATCACTGAAGGCAAGTGACTCGTCACGGGAACCAGACAATGGAACGCCCAGTCCTTGCCAGCAAGTTGACGTTTGCCGGAGTCTATCAATGAAGAACTTGGAAGGAGTAAATGCGATTGTTTTGGCTGCTGGAGTGGGCTCCAGGCTTGACCCTCTCACGAGTCAAGTGCCAAAACCTCTTGTGCCGATTGCAAATGTGCCGGTAATGGAGCACATCATCAGGCTTTTGAAAAAACATCAGATCAAGAACATCCACGCCAACCTTCACTACATGCCGGAAAAAATTGTTGAGTATTTCGGTGATGGATCTCAATTGGGCGTTAACCTGCAATTTAAGTATGAACCGCAACTTTCGGGAGATGCGGGCGGAGTGAGAGCTTGCCGTCAATTGTTGATGGGCGGCACCTTTGTTGTGCTCATGGGCGACTTGCTTACTGACGCCGACCTCACAAGAATCGTGCGCGAACACAAAGAGAAGAAAGCCATCGCCAGCATTGCAGTCAAGCAAATGCCGCAAGAAGAACTAAATCGTTTTGGCGTTGTTGTTACCGACAACCAGGGATTTATCAAAGGCTTTCAAGAAAAACCAGATGCGAAGGATGCGCTTTCGGACAGAGTTTCCACCGGTATTTATGTTCTTGAGCCGGAAGTTTTCCACCACATGCCGGCGATGGGCGAGTATGGCTTTGGACGTCAACTCTTTCCAGAACTAATCGAGAAAGGTCTTCCTGTGTTGGGCATTGACGTTGAAGGCTATTGGTCTGATGTTGGTACCATCGAACAATACAGACAAGCCAACTTCGATGCGGCGCGCAGAAGAGTAAATCTTGGCTTGCCGGATGCGAAAGCTTATCGCCAAAATGGCAAGTTGACTGTCGGCGAGCGCAGCGTCATTGAGTATGGTTGCGACATCGATGGTTCGCTTGTGATGGGCACCAACAGTAGGTTGGGTGCTGGAAGCGTTGTGATGGGCAATGTTGTGGTTGGCGACAACTGCGTAATTGAGCCGGGTACGGTGCTGAAAGATTGCGTTATCTGGTCGAACTCAATTGTTCGCAGCGGCGCTTACGTCGAACACAGCGTAATCTGCTCGGGAAGCGTTGTTCCGAACGAGACGAAGCACTTCGAAGTCAATTACGTTTCGGCTCAAGCCGAAGAGGAAATGCAAGCAGCGTAGCTGCCTGCTGACTTAACCTGGTATGGATATGAATAACGGCTCGATTCGCAAGAGAAATCAAGCTGTTTGCGGTCTTGTTTCAACAGGTCGATAGCGATCCTTTACTGTGCGGAAAGTAATTGAATATCGCTGTTCTTTTACCGGCGCTAGGCTGTGCTGCCACACTGAACGCCCGGTTGCTGCAATTTCTACGCCGACTTTTCTTCCTGTGTTTCGATAAATTGTTGCAATCCGTGTGGATTGATGTCCGGCTCTATCAGTTGATAGACACCAGATTGGGTAAATCCGCACTTCACGTGGCTAGCCAAACTTGGACGAGCGCGCATCACTTGCGAATCCGTCATTGCCGGTCGCGCTCTTAAAATTTGCGAATCACTCAATGACGGCGATGGTAAATAAACAACGTTGTTATACTGCGCTTCTTCAATCTCATCTATCAATTGAAGTTGCGGTACTTGCTCTTCTGGCTGAGTATCTGCTCCGATTGTTTTGAAAGTGCCAGATTGACAGGCTTGCAAATTGTCGTAGGTTTTTCTTGGGTCGAGCTTTACAGTAACCGGCTTTTCCCGCAGCTTTTGCGAGCAAACTGTAATGTAAGTTTCATTCAAACTTTGCTTGAATTTCGCATTTAGATCTTCGACTACGATTTTGTCTTGGCGGGAGTTTGGACGATAGAAAATTCTTTGAAAAAGCTCAACAGGAGCCATAGTTATCTCAGTAACGTACTTAACTGCAGGACGTGCGGCATTTGCAACCCGCCGCGTCCATTTCTGTTTTTCCGTTGCTAAGTCAATATTGATATTCGAGGCGGCGCACATTTTTCCTTTCCTCCAGGGCGATTACAATGCGCATCGACCGTTAACTGTGTCTAAGGTTCCGCGAATTCCCGCGGGAAATTCGATTAAATCGAGGCTTTTGCTAGTAACTCATCGAACACAACCGTCACTTTTTTGCGCAAATTTTTTTGACGCGAAGCCGGAAGCGCTTGAAAGGATTACTGCGTAGTCAGTGTCAATTCACACTCGAAGTTCCTTAATTCCGACCGAAAACGCAGATTAAATCAGTTCGTCGGAAGAAAGTCTGATATCTTACCGAGTGATGTTCTGTGGAGAGCTTGACAGCTTTGCCTTCTGGCTCGGCTGAGGTTCTCAACTGAAAAGATCACATGCAATCTGGGGGAGCAACATGGGAACGACTCTGGCGCAAGCACGCAACACCACGCTGACCGAAAAGGAAGCGTATGAGTTGAGCAAGGAAGCTTACATCTACTTCTATTCGCTGATGAGCATGGAAATCACTCGGCTTCAATGCACAAACCTGAAAGCAGGAGAAAAGCCCGGGCATGGTCCTGCAAATACATTTGCTCACATACGCGCTTACCCCGATGCCGATTTTAGAACGGTTGTACGCCCAAACTTCGACACGTTGTATTCGTCGGCATGGCTCGACTTGACGGCAGAACCCATGATCGTGACCATTCCGGATGCCGACAATCGTTACTACCTGCTTCCTCTGTTGGACATGTGGTCTGATGTTTTCGCTTCACCAGGTTGGCGGACTTCCGGCACACATGAGCAGCACTATGCTGTGGTGCCAAGAGGCTGGAGTGGCAAGTTGCCTGATGGCGTCGAGAAAATCGAGGCGCCGACGCCTTTTGTATGGATCATTGGTCGCACAAAAACAGACGGACCAGATGACTATGCCGCCGTGCATAAATTCCAAGACGGCATGAAGATCACGCCGCTTTCGCAGTGGGGTAAAAGTGTTTCTTTGCCTGAGTTCAAGTCCAACCCGGATGTCGACATGAAGACGCCACCACTTGAGCAAGTGAACAGTATGTCCGCTGAGAAATACTTCTCTATGGCGTGCGAACTGATGGCCCGCTACTCTCCGCACTTGACGGATTGGTCGACAACAGAGCGACTGAAAAAGATCGGCATCGAGAGTGGCAAGAAATTTGACATGTCGCGTTTTGAGAAGAACATTCAAGAGGCTATTAAAAAGGGCGTTACAGATGCGCTCAAACAAATGGTCGAGAAAATTAAGTTCATGGGACGTCCGGTCAACGGCTGGAACATGAACACAGACAGCATGGGTGTGTATGGCTCATATTATTTGAAACGAGCCATCGTTGCGATGGTTGGCTTAGGTGCCAATCAGCCAGAAGACGCTGTTTATCCACTCAATATCGCTGACTCCAATGTAGAGCCGTTGCATGGTGAAAACAAATACGTGCTCCATTTTGAAGCTGATGAAATTCCGCCGGTTGAGGCTTTCTGGTCATTGACCATGTATGACAAAGATGGCTTCCAATCCGCAAATGCGATAAATAGATTTGCTATTAGCTCATGGATGCCATTGAAAAAGAATGCGGACGGCTCGTTGGACATCTACATTCAGAACGAGAATCCAGGTGCTGATAAAGAATCAAATTGGCTGCCGGCACCGAAAACTGAGTTAGGTGTGACTATGAGATTGTATGCACCGCAGCCTGTTGTCTTGACCGGCGACTGGAATCCACCTGCAATCGACAAAGTGAAATAGGACCGAAGCATCTCGCGAGCGACTTGTGTGGCTGCACGTTCGAGCGAAGCGTAGCGTCGCCGCCATGCGTTGACGATTCAACTAATGTAGTGTCGCCGCCATGCGTCGACGGTTCCAACTAATGTAGTGTCGCCGCCATGCGTCGACGGTTCCAACTAATGTAGGGTCGCCGCCATGCGTCGACGGTTCCAACTAATGTAGGGTCGACGCCATGCGTCGACCTTTCTTTATCCGTGCTCTGCAAGCCAGTTTTCGATGGTACGAAGCACGAGCGGTTTGATAAAGGAGGTTCCAACTAGGATGTGACCAGACCCATTCACTGGCACAAACTTCTTGTCGCGCGCGCGCACAGCTTGAAAGACTGGTTCTGCTGAAGCAGGAAGAACAATTTGATCTGCTGTGCCTTGTATAACGAGCACTGGAATTGACGACGGAAGCTTCGCTGCCCGTACAGGCATTTCCTTGATAAAGCTCATCGTGCCTAGCAGTTGCGATGCGGACTGCGTTTTCTTCGCCAGCGGATCGTTGATCATCTCCTGCGCGACTCTATCGTCGTCTGAGAGATAGTGTTGAAGATAAGGTCTGATGTCTACTTGTGTCACAAATGTCGCCATGCCCTTTATAAACTTCGAGCCCATGACGGCCGGATTGTGGAAGCTGGGCTGCGAGCCGGCAGCGCAAAGAATGATGCCCCTCACCCCATCCGACTGTTTCGCAACAGCACTCATCACGACTCCGCTACCTGTACTCTCGCCAAGGCAATAAATACTCGTCTTCTTGTATTTTTTATGCAGCAATGAAAGTATTTTTGCGAGATCGTCGCAGCTGCTTTGTAGGTTTTCTTCCATGCTCGCGTCGGTTTCTTCCCAACGTCCATGTCCTCGCAAATCCGGCGCAACTACCAGATATCCTTGTTTCGCAAAAGTCTGCCCGATAGATGTCATCGCACCAGCATCTTGTGCAAAACCATGAACAGCGACGACAATGCCCTTAAGTTGGTTAACCGAGTCATCTTTCCATTCGTAGATGGGAACACCTGCTGCTTGCGAGACCTTCGATCGGTCGTCCTTCACGACTTCTGCAAACGCTGGTCTGAATATTTCACAAGCCATTAACGTGACCAGAAGGAAAACTATCGCTGGCAGCGAAGCATCCAAACTGGTGCTATAGAACCTAGGTTTTCTTCCCGCAAACATTGGTTTTCCAGAGGTATGTTCAGGGTGCCAATAAACCTTCTGACGTATCGCCGAACGTTTTGAGCCAATGACAGCCCTACCGAGGGGCGACCGTAACATTCGGCTTTGATATGATCTCTTGCCTTAATAAAAAGTGTCGGAGACGAAAAATTGAGAATTCTGCTAACGATTGCACTGATAATGCTGGCTTGTACACCTGCGTTTGCTCAAGAATGGGCGAAGAAAAAGCTGGAAAGTTCTCCGCGACATTCCGAGTGGGTTACCGTGAAGCACGGCGGCAGAGAAGTGAAGTCGTTCGTCGTATATCCCGAAAAGAAAGAGCGGGCGGCGACTGTTCTTCTCATTCATGAAATTTTCGGGCTTACCGAGTGGGTCCGCCTGGTTGCCGATGAGCTTGCTGCTAATGGCTACATCGCAATTGCGCCGGATTTGCTGTCGGGCATGGCGCAGAACAAAGGTGGAACAGAGTCATTTGGCGGTGATGATAATGCGAGGAAAGCCGTTTCCCAACTGCCTCCCGATCAAGTGACGAACGATCTCAATGCTGTTCTCAATTACATAACAAAAGTGCCGGCTGCAAATGGGAAGATGGCGGTTGCAGGATTTTGCTGGGGCGGAACACAAACCTTCCGCTACGCCACCAACTGTGACGACATCAAGGCTTTTCACGTTTTCTATGGTTCTGCACCCACTGATGAGAGCGCACTTTCGAAGATAAACGCGCCAATCTACGGCTACTACGCCGAAAACGACGCGCGCATCGGTGCGACCTTGGATGCCACCGCCAATCAGATGAGTAAGTTGAAAAAGACCTTCACGCCTGTGACTTACAAAGGTGCAGGTCATGGGTACATGCGTGCCGGTGAAGCACCCGATGCCACAGAAGCCAATAAGGCGGCTCGCGCCGCCTCATGGGAGAGAATGTTGAAATTGCTCAAGTCAATTTAGAACAATTTAGATACCGAACGCGCTTAGAATACGCGGTTGAGCAATCTTCCAACTGTGGATTGTGAATATCCGAAGTTGTTGTTGTACGGATTATTGTAGTTATTGCCGAATATTCCGTTGCGCACGTTATTCAGCAATCCGCCGTTGTTATAGCCGGCGTTATTGAAGTAGCCGTTGTTGTAAGCGCTGTTGAAGCCATTTCCGCATTGGTTGCCGTTGAGGAAATTGTTGGCGTTATTGAAGAAGCCATTGTTATTGCGTCTGTGTTTGCGCTTGTGATGACCGTATGCATTGCCATTACCATTGCATCTGCCATTGTTGAAATTCGCGCTGTTAGCCAGCTGATTGTTGTAGAGCTGGTTCAAATAGGCGTTGTTGAGGTTTTGGTTGTTGTAATTGTATGGATTATTGCCATAAAACTGCTGTTGCGCCGCCAAATTCTGGTTGTTTGCCATGTTCTGCATGTACATTTGCATAGCCATCTGATTCAACTGTTGTTTGTTATCTTTAGCCTGAGCTTCTGTAGGCGCGAAGGCAGTGCTCGCAAGTGCAATGACACCAGCGACAAGACCGAGGGCGATTTGTTTTTTCATTGGGGGGCTCCTTGGGCACACCTTGCATTCACAAGACCCAGTGACGCTGGCCCGAAAAAAATGTGTCCGGGCTGTCAAGATTTAATGAAACACGCCGAGGCTGGGAAGGAAATACATAGGCGCAGAAGCAGAAAAAGGCTTGGAAAGGTGGATTATCTGGCACTATCAGGAATCAAAGTTCTATGAAAACTCAGTATTACACGGCGACTAGTCTTGACGGTTATATCGCCGATGCGGACAACTCGCTGGATTGGCTGATGCAATTTGGTGAGCCGGGCGAGAGTTATCCTCCGTTTATCGCAGAGGTGGGAGCGATTGCAATGGGTTCGACCACCTATGAGTGGTTGCTGGAACACGAAATCTACAAGGATAAAGAAAACCCAAAACCCTGGCCCTATAGGCAGCCATCATGGGTTTTCTCCAGTAGAACACTAAAGAAAGTTCCGAACGCAGATATACACTTTTGTAAGGGCGATGTAGTGCCAATTTATAACGAGATGGTGAAAGCGGCAGAAGGTAAGAATATTTGGATTGTGGGAGGCGGTGAGTTAGCAGGTCAATTCTACGACAAAGGATTGTTGGACGAACTTATCATTACCATTACTCCTGTAACGCTCGGTGGTGGCGCACCACTTTTGCCACGCAAAATTGCCGCACCGCCACTAAAGCTGGTGGCAGTGCAGCAATACGGAAAGCACTACGTTGAAGTCCGTTACGAGGTAGCTAAAGTTTGAGCCTTTAGAAATGTCGCCCGTGGTGACGGTTTCTATAACGTGTGTCGAAGTCGTTCAACTGCACGTTGATATCATTGCTTATTCTGGAGAGTTCGCTATTCAAGCGAGCACGTTCTCTAAACGAAAGGTTTCCAGAGCTTCTAAATTGGGCCTCTAGCGAGTTCAATCTACGCATTTTTGTTCGTAAATTGAAAGCTTCAGATCGGGTCAATCTACCACTTCGAACACCTGCATTTATTCGCTGCTCAAGTCTTGCTTGAGCTTGGTTGATATTGCCGAAACCTGCAAACATTTGAGCTTGCGCAGGTGTGATCAAAGTCGTTGTAGCGATAAGACCGAGTGCGGCAATAGACAAAAGACGTTTCATAATGCCTCCTTTATTGGTAATCCAGCGCGTGCCAGCGTCCTAAAAATTTTAGTTGCAGCTGGCGCCTTGCGCTTCTGCTGGAAACTTAGACGCGATTGAGGGTGGTTTGATTCCATATCCGCGAAATCTTGAATGAGCTTTACATCAGCTTCTTGAAGGGAACAAACACCTATCCCTCAGGTAAGTTAATCGATAAAAATTACCTGTTTCAACGCCAGCCGTTCGAGATTAAAAGCACCCGGGCAAACGTCTAACTACGTATTTTCCCCACTGATTTTAATGATTTAGATCCTTAATATGGGCCTCTGATCATTACCTTGCGTGATTTAAATAGACATGGACAGTGGCGCAGACATACGCCCAGCCGACCAGCCTCGCGCGGCTTCGGAAGGTACCTGGCTTCAAGAAAATGTCTGGAAACCTATGGTTGCCGGAAGCGGTGTTCTGCAGGTCTACAACACGTTTGCTAGCGAGAATAACAAGGCTGAGATCCCGCAGGTTCATCATGCTCAGGTCGGCACAGTCGACTGGATGACGCAAAATGTTTCGTCGGCGGCTGGCGCGATTCTTCCTTACGTTTTAGCCGGTAAGGCTATGGGCGCAGGTATGCGTGGAGTCGGTGCAAAGCTCGGCGCAGAAGGCGCTCTTGGACGCGCACTCGCTAGCTACCGCGGCGCGCTTGTGTTGGGTGCTGGCGCCTACGACTTCACCAAAGCGCCCAACCTCGGCGAGACCCGAGTCGGAAATGCCATTGGCACGATGACTGCTTTCACAGTGTTCGAAGTTGGCAATTCCAAATTGGGATTGAACAAAGGTTTGCCGATGATGACTTCGAGCGTGAAGGAGTTCACGAAGCAAGTTGCAGGACGCTCTCTTGTTGGTGCCGTAGGTGCTACTTCAGGACTTGAAGCTTCTCACCTCTACAGTACCGGCAGATTTGCTGATGCGAAAGATGCATACAACGCAATGGCAACTGGTGCCTTCCTGAATACGGCGCTGCCTGTGGTGCAACATGGTGCAGGCAAGGCAATTGATGGATTTAACAATGCCACCGTCCGTGGTGTACCAGTCAATCGGTACTTGCAAAACAGAGGGTGGGAAAACACGCCTGAATTGAAGGACGTAGCCAAAAATCACCTCTTCGCGAGAGTTCTCGATGTAAAGCCTGACCAAACCGTTAAGCCGGGTTCCAACAGAGTCGAAATGACTCCGCAAGATACGCCCGCCAACTTGGCCGCAAAACTCTCCGAGCTGAAGAAGTCGTATGAATCTGCAAAGTCTAATGAATCTGCAAAAGTTGATGAAGTCGCGAAGCTCAATGAAGTCGCCAAGCCTCTTGAGCGTGTTGCACTAACCGAAGAACAGGCAAAGACTCTACGGAGCGCTGCCGACTTTGCGCACGAGTTGACGGCTAGGTTTCCTCAAGTCGATGCTAATGGAAATATCAATTATTATCTTGCCGGTTCTCTCGCCACTATGCTGTTGATTGAAGGTGGCGGCAAGATGGTTCCGACAAAAGGCACCGCACTTCCATCGTTCGAACCTGCGAATGCTGTTTCAATACCAGAAGCAGGCATGAATCATCTTTCGACCTTCATTCGCAAGATTGGCGATCTCGATTACTTGCCGCTTAAGGACTATGCAAAGCAAGAAGTGAAGCTCGGGAAAGGGGGGGCGGGTCCGGCGTTTGATGAACTTACGCCTTCAGCGCGTGACGTGTTTAAAGAGTCTCGCGACGGCAGCAAAGTTATGGCTGATCCTGTTGCTTCAAAAGGCGATCACACGGGCGTCGCAATTGAAGTTGGCGGTAAGACTTTCTATATAGCCAATCCTATTGATGCGCTGGCATACAAGCTGATTCATGCTGCGGAGTCATTTGGTTCGAATGAATCAAAAGTTCCGACAATGAACAAAGATTTTTCAGCCTTGCTCAATGGGCTCGAGAGTGTTTATCCTCGCGAAACTCTAGTAAACGCAGTCTCTGACGCAGTGAATCAGTACAACAAAAATAGTCCAAACGGGATTTATTTGCGTGACTATCATCCGGGTATGTCGCCCGAATTGAAATCGTTTTTCAATGATGTAATCGCGAAAGACCCGAATGCTAGTTATTTGTCTGGCCTTAAGTTTGGTCAAGAACGCGGCTTTGGTATTTTACGCATTCTCGGCAGAATGGAGTCGGATGGGTCCAAGCGCCAATTGATTGATTTCATCAACAGCAACAAAGATGCGATTGATCTCTGGCAACCAACAGAGTCTCTGCACAATCGCATGACTGTCGCCGCTGAGATTCTCAAAAATCCTGAATTGCTGAAGAAAATTGAGTCGCAGGTGAAGGGCGAGCCTACACAAGAATCAATTGCCGAAGCGCTTAAGACGTACACTGGAATGATCCGAGAAGTCGGTAATACTATGCCAGCCGGCAGTATGGAGCGCACGCCAGTAACCAGCTATTTGTTGGACAACCTGATGCGTGTGAGCGAGTCTAATTTGGGTGCGGAACTCAATATGATGAACTCACTTATGCAGAAGGGGGCCGATCCGTTTTCTATATACATGATCATGGATTCTGGCTATTTCAAAGGACAATCGCGTTCTTCAGTCTTAAGTGATTTGCAGAATGCGGCGTCAACTCTACCCCCTGAGCAGTTAGGCAAGTTTTTGTACGAGTACAAGAAGGCGATCGCGGAAACAAGCGAATACGACCGAGCTAACAATAGATGGATAGATATAACAGATGCGGAGCGACCTGCCCGAGCCCAATCTGTAATGTCGGAATTCGGACTTTTGCATCAATAATTGGACGATTCTAAAGGTGAAATTCAGACAATCGTCAGTTTGAGGTATGGACAAAACTTGGCGATTGTTGGATAAAGTAATTTCAGACCTGGCAATCGTGACGAAACTTATTTGAGACGCGTCTTGAAGAAAATCATTGGCAAAATGAGGCAGTTGTGGAGGTTCTGGGGTGAACGCCAACATCTGTGGTAGTCACTTCACTGCGATGCTGCACGGCGTCTCAGCGCTCTAGCGGTATGTTATGCAAGCGGTGAAACGAAAGCTTATCCCAGTATCCTCTCTGAAAAACGATTTTGTTGTCTGAGAATTGGAAGAACCCACAGCCTCGCATGCCTTTGGGATCTTTCCACTCTAGAATTCCCCAGTTTCCGTCCTCAAAGATATTTTCTACAATGCAGTTCATTTCAGCATTGGCAAATTCTGTCTCGAACATTTTCTTGATAGCTGCTCTTCCTTCCACCCGCTCATTTGCGACTTGGTGGTTAACTGCGTCGTCTGTGTAGAAGGCGGCTAGCGCTTCCGCATCTGCCCTATTGAAGGTCTTAACCCAATCTAAAACCAGCTCTTTTGGGGACATGCGAAACCTCAAATTCCGTGCTCTACGCGTTAAAACAATCCGCTACCCCCGGGAGTAGCCTTAGCATACAGAGTCTAATGACATCCGGGCGCTGATTTGTTGGTACATTGTATTGGATTTACCAAGTATGGTAATTCCAAGAACAGGAATCCAAAGTACTGGAATCACAAAGTACGATAATTCCAAATCCAGTTGGCATCTCCCCGTGGTGACCTAGATGTTGAAGAAGTTTGCTTCGCCCCGTAAGAATCTCTCAGCTCCTTTGACGGCTAGCTTGCAGAGCGCGGTAGAGCAGGTTAAGGCGGATATTTGGGCGGTTCGGGCTTCTGACGAGCATTACAAGCGCCGCAATGCCCTTGTAATCTGCAGACACACTGAACTGGCTAAGATTTCGATTCCGGATGCTTTTAAGGGCACCGACATCTTTTGGCTGGACTGGAAAGGCGAAGTTCTTACCAAGCAACGATGCATCGAACAAATCGTAAAACCTTTGGCTCAAGGGGCAAAGATCAAAACTGTCATTGTTTTCGATGCAGAGTTGATGGACGCAGAAAAACTTGAGTACATGTCCTTTTGTTTGGATACTGTCGACCCATCCACTGCCTTTGTTTTTGTCGTCATGGCTTCTACCGTTGTGCCATTCCTGCGGCGCCGATGCGAAGTCAGTCTTGATTTTAAAGAAGCTGGTCCAACTGAGCAATATGCAGCAGAGGCAGTCAGGTATTTCAGAGAGATGTTCAAGCAGCTCGCCGATATGACGCTGAGCGACGCCTTTATGAACGAGGTAAAATTGCACATCTCAACGATGTCACCAGATGCAGTGGCATTGTTGCTGGATGCGTTTTGGTATCAGTATACAGAGGCGCGATTTGCTGGTGTTTATCTTAATACCGATGAGTTTCGCCTGTCGCTCTTTCAAAAAGCGATGCAACCAAAGCACGCGAACAACTAATTGTCGCTATACACTGATTCCAATTTGAGCGCTTCTGATTTCTTCTACCTTGCGTACTTTGAAGCAAGTGTTGCAATAAACCGGTTTGTATCCCTGTGGTCTGAATGGAATTACAAATTCGGTTCGGCACTCTTCGCACGTCACCTTAGAAATCACGTCAGTGCTTTTGCCTGCACGGTAGAGGCGGTTGAAAATTCGGCAGTTTTCGCAACGCTTGGGCGTATTCGTCAGCCCCTTGTTGTTGAAAAACTCTTGTTCTCCCGCTCTAAAGATAAACGGTTTTGCGCATTGGATGCAGTTCAATTCTTTATCGTTAAACATATTCGAACTCCGGTCTCCAAGGTCACCACGCCCACCTCAGTAGGACCTCTTGGGTGCTAGTTATTCGAATATAGGCACTTTCCCCTATATTGGCATGCTGGGGTAGCGCATATTTATGTCATCAAAACCCAACAAAATTGCGGCTTTATAACGCAAGTGAGGGATGATTCTTACTTGAAACACCCTCGGCATACACCTTTTGCTGGATCTATCCCTTTGCGTTAACAGCGAACCGATATTCTTGAACAGTGCCCCTACCTCGAACCTCTACTGCCCACTTGAACGTTTTTTAGGAACTGCGCTGACTGTCTGCAGTCTGTAGCTATTGTGCAACAGGTTTAGGATTAGAAGAGATGGAAATTCTTTGGGGACCAAGCATTTTGCTTAGTATTGTGTTGAGTGTCGCGCTTACAGTGATCCTCAACTTGATGTTCAACAGAAAATAGATCACACAGACAGCCAAACATAGCACTTACGTCAATGGCTCGGGCTCTTTGTACAGCTCATGAATGTGTAGGTTTCGAAGTTTTGGTGCGCGAATGCTTGTTACCAAAACAACCAACAACGTCATCACGCCTCCGAATACAACAGATGGCACCAGTCCCATGAGCTTTGCAGCGGTGCCTGATTCAAATTCTCCAATTTCATTGGACGACCCGATGAACATGCTGTTGACTGCAGCAACTCTACCTTTCATATCGTTAGGTGTTACCAACTGAAAGATTGTGCTGCGCACCCAGACGCTGATGCCGTCCAGCGCACCACTAATTGCAAGCAAAACCAGTGAAAGGTAGAGATTTGTCGATAGCCCAAATCCAATGATGCAGAACCCGAACCCGGCAGCTGCGATCATGAAGATTTTTCCGGAATTGTGGGTAATGGGATGTCGAGTTAATACAACTGCAGTGATTACGCTTCCCACAGATGGTGCTGCGCGAAGAACTCCCAATACTTGCGGCCCGCAATGGAAAACATCTTTGGCGAAGATTGGCATAAGAGCTACTGCGCCGCCAAAAAGAACTGCAAACAGGTCCATCGCCATCGCGCCTAGGATAATTTGATTTGAGAAGACGAACTGTAATCCTTCCTTGATATTTTCTAGGATGGTGTCGTGCTTGTTGGGATTTATGTCCGACTTCGATTTGATCAGTGAAAAGCTCACGAAAGCGCAGGCTAACAATATTGTCGAAAACAAGTATGTGTTAGCGGCTTGCACCCAACCGTACAAGAGACCGCCGAAAATAGGACCGATCACGGCCGATGCTTGCCAGACCGTACTGTTCCACGCTGCGGCGTTGCCCATCAAGTGCCGCGGCACGATGTCTGAGACGGTTCCAAAAATAGCAGGCGCGTAAAATCCTCGCGCCACACCCGAAATGGCAATTACTACAAACAGACAAGTAACCAGAGTCCAATTTGCCGGTATAGCCAAAGTGCAGCCCCAAAGTAAAGCCAGGCTAAGTACGAGTGTTCCGACTGCCCAGAGCACAATCTTTTTTCGATCGACCACATCAGCTACGTGTCCTGCGTAGAGTGCCACACCAATAGCCGGTATTGCCTCAGCTAGTCCGGCAAATCCGAGCATTAGGGGATTATTCGTGATGGCGTAAATCTGCCAGCCGACTGCAATTGCTTGGACTTGAACGGCAACGGTTACCATCAGCCTGCTAATCAGCAGGCGTCTGTAATCTGCAATTTCTAAGACTGCGTAAGCGTTCTCGTCGGGCAACAGTGATTCCTTCTGCGATGTTGCGGCTAACATTGCCTTGAGAGCCAAGAACTCTATGGCTCCAACATCGCCTTCCCTTATATTAGCGACTATTGTCGCTTGAAAACTGGGACCAATTCCCTGCGCCCTGCGTTGAGCGCGGGCGTCGCAGAGCTTGGGAGCGTATTGCTCACGCCCGATTTTGGAGGGCGCATTGTATGCGTTTCATTTTTTGTAATGGTGTATTGTATGTACCCTTTGCCGTCAAGATGCTGGCGCTCCGGCCAACTAAGCGGTGCGTCGTTCCACTGCCCACTTGTTGACGATCGATTCTAAATCTGACAGCGAGTGTGGTTTGAACAAATAGTCATCCATTCCTGCATCAAAGCATTGCTTGCGATTTGGATTTGCGGTCATAGCGATGATTGGTGTTCGTTTGCGAGACGCCTTCATCTCCCAATTGCGAATTTCTTCGGTTGCTTCGAGACCACTGTAGATTGGCATTTGCACGTCCATCAAAATCAAATCATACTTGCCCGCTTTGATTGCACTCAATGCTTCCTTGCCATTGACTATCGCTGTTCCGCTGCACTTCAATCTTTTCAATTGAGAAAGAACTGTTAGTCTGAGGATTTTGTCATCCTCAACGACGAGGATTTTTCTTCTAGAGTTACACATTTTCGTTTAGCCTCAGTGGGACGGTAAACCAAAATAGAGAACCGGAATTTTCTTCGCTTTGAACTCCCACGGCGCCTAGCATTAATTCGACAAAGCGTTTTACGATTGAAAGCCCCAGTCCCGTGCCACCATACTTACGCGTTGTTGTTCCATCACCTTGAACAAACGGTTCGAACAGGCGTGATTGTGTTTCTGCATTGACACCAATTCCGGTATCTTTAACCGAAAAACGAATCACTGACAGATCATCAGTTTTTGATTGGATATCAGCTCGGATTTCAACACTTCCGGTTTCAGTAAACTTTATCGCATTGAGGGCAATATTATGTAGAGCTTGTCGAATGCGTATAGGATCTCCATATAGCGTCGCAGGTATTGAAGAGTCTACAGCGAATTTCAGTTGAAGTTCTTTAGCACTAGCCAGTGGGGCAACTCCGGCAACAACATCATCGACGATTTTCGAGACAGATAATGGTAGGCTTTCGATTTCCATTTTTCCGGCTTCAAGTTTTGAGAAGTCCAGCAGATCGTTCACTATTAACATCAGGTTTTGACCAGCTTCTCTGATGTTTTCAGCTAATTCTCTCGCCGATTCAGGAATCCCCTCTTCGGTGGCGAGCAGCTCTGCTAGTCCTAGAATTCCTGCCATGGGCGTGCGAATCTCATGGCTGATATTGCCGACAAATTGACTTTTCAACGCGCTTGCTAACACGGCCTCGTCTCTTGCGCTTTTCAGATATTGGTTGGCTTCCAGCAACTCGTCCGTGCGTTCTAAAACCTTTGCCTCCAAAGAATCATTGAGGCGCACCATTTCCTTGTTAAGTTCACGAAGGCTTTTATTCTTCTCTTCCAGCTGGGCGTTCAATGCATCCAAGAGTGCTTGTTTTTTCGACAATTGTTCGAGCGCGTGGAGCAATTCCTGGTTTTGTTGGTGAACTTCATCGAGAGGGCTGGCGGCGGCCATCTTTGTAAGTGAGTTTGCGAGTTCGTTTATTTCGTTTGCAGTAAAAGGAAGACGCGGAGCTAGATTTTTGTACAGGCGAACAACAGTTCCGTTACTGGATGTATCGATCAGAAAATTGTCTACGAGCCGGCTTGCCCCAACCAAACCCGTGTTTTCCGTTCGCCTCGCGAGAATATCGTCCTTGTTGTCGATGCCCGAGCCCTGATCGGCAATAACTGCGACGAATGAAAATGGATTTCCTGAATCATCGAGCATAAAAGAGATTTTTCCACCCTTTGCGTGCACAACGGCGTTGCGTGATATTTCGCTTACAGCTGTGCTGATACGAGTTTGATCTTGTCTGTCAAAGCCGAGTAACAATGCAATTTGACGAGCTCTTCTTCTCGCCAGAACGACGTCCCCCTCATTGTTTACGATCAAGCTGACTAGCGGCTTTTCTTTGGATTCAGAAAGGCTCTTCATTGAGCATGCGCCCCCTTAAATATAAGTACTGTCGCGTCGTCTGTTTTCTTGCCGTAATTGTGATAAATCCAGGCTGCCATTAAAGCCGGAGAATTTTCCATCGTCTCCAATGCGGTGTCGGCTGCCGATGCGATTCCGTCAGAGTGCATCATTAATGTGCAGTTTTCACTCCAAGGCATACTAATCTCCATGAATTTGCGCGCTTCATAGCCGAGCGTTCCATTTAAAGAGGTCATATGTTTTCTTTTGTCGCTGGAGATATAGATTCCTGCGATATTTCCAAGACCGCAGTACGCTAATTTTCCGTTGTTGAAGTCGATTTTCGCAACAGCGCCAACACCTCCTCTGCTGCCTCTCAAAGACAAATGGATTATCTTCAAACATTCGCCGGGAGGAAGATGCAGATTTTCTTTAAAGCGACGGCGAGCCAGATTTGACGCTTCGTTTGCTTCAAAGCCGTGCCCTAAGCCGTCCACTAGCATGCAATAAACGCCCTCACTTGTCGAGGCTATGCACCATTTGTCTCCTGAAAAATCCTCGCCTGGTTTTGGCACAGAAATACCACCACCAAATTGTTTTGGTTTGATTCCCTTATTCCAAAATCTTACTTTTACAGCTGAGCCGATTCCTTCTTGAGAATAAATATCGAATTCATCTGAATTTCTTTTGGCTGCGCCTAGCCCATTGCCTAATGTCTCGGTTGTTGAAAAACCATCCAGCAGACAACTTTTGACGTCCATGCCTGGTCCGTTGTCTAGCGAAAATATCTCGAGACCTTGAGCTTCCGAATTCAGCAACCCTTGCACGAGAAACCTTCCACCGCGCGGACTGTGCTTGATCAGGTTAGTCCCAAGCTCTGTCACGACAAGCGAAACTCTGTCCTGCTCGTTTTGATTCAGCCCGTAATCGACCGACAGCTTCAAAATCCTTCTGCGAGCCTCGCTTATCTGGCTACGTTCAGCGACCTCAAGCTCGATTGTGTCTGTCACATCCATTTTGTTACCATCACCGTAGTGCCTGGTGGTGAGATCAGTTCGAACTCGTCCATCAGTCTCTTCGAACCGCTCAAACCTAAGCCCATCCCTTTCTTGGACGTGTACCCATCCGAAAGTGCAAGGCGTGCGTCTGCGATTCCCGGTCCGTCATCTGTAAAGGTAAGGCGTATGCCATCACGGTCAAGTTCCCGAATATGTTCAATTTGGACGCTACCGCCGTGACCGTGCTCGATGACATTGCGACCTAGTTCGCTTGCCGCAGTCATAATTTTGGTTTGATTTAGGGCGGAGAATCCCATGTCTGCAGCATGCCTTTTGACTGCCGATCGCATCTCGATAAGATCATCTTCGGTCTTCAATTCTTGAAACCCAAGCATAAGTGGTGTCACGATTAATTTTTCTCGGTCCACTTTGTTACAGTGACTCTTGTCCCTTCGTTTTCCTTAGATTCAATATCGAAGTCATCCATGAGGCGTTTTGCGCCTCCTAGTCCAAGCCCCATGCCTCTGCCTGTGCTATAACCATCTTCAAGCGCGCGCGCTAGATCCGGGATGCCTGGTCCCGTGTCTTCGAAAATGAGGCGGATGCCAATGCGCTCTGGCTCCGTTACAAGCTGAATAATGGACTTGCCGCCTTTCCCGTGCTCGAGCGTATTTCGCGCCAACTCGCTTGCTGCACTGATAATTTTTGTTTGATTGACCAAGCTAAAATTGAGAAGCGCAGTCACTCTCTTCACACTATTTCGCACATCGAGTATGTCGTCTTCGTTGGCAATCGAGCGTTCTTCTTGCGATTTTACCGCCATTTTGCCTCTTGCTTCTTAGCGCTTGTTTTGCCATTGGTTTTGGATTTGACCATATCGGTCAAAAGCTTCATACCGTCTTCTGCGGTCAAAGCTGTATAAATGCCGGGAAGGGTAATTCCAAGCTCAGTTATAGTTATCGCAATTGCTGGCTGCATGCCTACGAGTACGCAGTGGCAATCGAGCAATTTGGCTGTCTTGGATATGTTGCCCAAAATTCTTCCCATAAATGAATCAACCATTTCCAGCGCGGAAATGTCGATTAATACACCTTTGGCTGAATTATCAACTATCTTTTCCGACAAATCCTCAAGCAGTGCTATAGCGATGCGATCGTGAAAGTCGACTTGAATGGTGACGAGTAGCACGTCCCCAATCTTCAAAATTGGAATACGATCCATTTTCTATTTTCCTTTGATTAGACAGATTCGAGATGTCTTTCGAATGACCAACCACCGCGGGCAAGTGCTTCTTTTATTGCGTCTGCCATTGTTGCCTTGGTTACTATGTCATTGATGTCGATACCGAGATGCACGATGGTCTGCGCAATTTGCGGTCTGATACCACTGATGATGCATTCGGCTCCCATCAGACGAGTCGCTGAGACAGTCTTCATCAAATGCTGTGCCGTTTGTGTATCTACAGTTGGAACGCCAGTGATGTCCAAAATCGCGATGCGCGAGCCTGTGTCAACAATTTTTTGCAGCAGCGTTTCCATCACAATTTGCGTGCGAGCACTGTCGAGCGTTCCAATCAAAGGGACAGCAACAACCCCATCCCAAACCTTAATCACAGGCGTGGACATTTCCAGCATTTCTTTTTGCTGACGTCGAATGATTGCTTCGCGTGTTCTCTGGAAAGTTTCTGCTGTATAAAGTCCAAGTTTGTCAAGCAAAAGTGATAATTGCCAAACCGCCGCCGAAGCTTCGGTATTGCCTTGTCCTTTCTCGGGAGTCAGTCGTGCAAACAACGGCTCCTTCAATGAGAAAATGAATTTAGCGGTGTCTGATGGCGTAGAGCCTTGTGACGCGCGGGTTGCCGACAGTTCCGCAAGCATGTGTCTCATTTCTTCCCATTCTGGTTTTTCAATGTCATCGACATTGCCCTTGGTAATGGCTTCTTCAAAAAGACGGATAAATTCTGATGAACTGTTTCGCAGTGATGCTTCGGGAACACCCTTCGACCGTGATTTGTCACTCAGTTGATTTTTTATCCACTCCGTAAGAATTTCTTCCTTCGCGCCGCTGATCATCTCGTGGAGAGGTACTGCTGTTTCTCTTGTCATGTCTGCATGAGCCCCATAAATCGCTGTGAGACCATTATTATCAGTGATATTTATTCAAAATGGTGGTAATGGATGTGTTTTCTATATTGCCTGCGGGGTGAAATGTATCCAATTGGATGCTTGGCAACTGTACAAAAGCTAGCCTGCCCTTGAACTCCGCAAATAGCAAAAATTTTGTCGTTTTTGTACATGAATGAACATTATGAGGATTCTTTCCATTCTCGAATGTCACGTTTATGCGATGTTGCTTAAGAAAGACGCCAGGTTTCCCTGGCGTCTCCCTCCTGGTGCGTGGTGAAACTTCTTACAGTCCGCCTCCGAGTCCTCCGAAGTTGTTGATGAAGAACACTCCAATGAAGTGAAGAGACACTGGCACTACAAACAACATTGCTGCTGACTTGGCGATAACCATGCCACTTATCGACTTTTGCATCCTTAGGTAGTTGAATGCAACGAAGAGCGAAATCAATAAAGAAAACGCAGTCAGCCATCTAACAATGTCGCGTGCTGTGTCATATCCGAAATCGGCGAGTTGACCAACCTCGTTGGATTGTCCATATCTTGGATCAACCGGCGCACCCACGAGCCCACTACCGCCAGTGTTTACCAGCGCTGGTGAAATGGTGTCCAATCCATCTTTGTACTGTACAGGATCAAGACCTGCACTCTTGTACTCTTCAAATGATTGAAGAATTACTACACCGGTTATGGGCGTGACGATGCGATATTTTGCGCCAATCAGTTTCGCCTGATGACCTTCGCTAGCTGAAAGCAATCGGGCTACTTCGTCTCTTGCCCACAGACATGTAACTTGAGCCGAGATGGTTTTGTCTGTGATGATCGCGGTGTTTGGTTTTACCCACGAATACGACTTCACTAGCGCTAGCCGCTGCGTTCCCCGTGCCCATGTAGACACGAGTGCCTTTACTTTATCGACAAAAGTAATCGGTTCTTTTGCGTCCTTAGCTTTCTCAGCATTAGCCTGTGGAAGTTCAATCGTTTCGTACGCAACATAATTGCTTACGTCTTCTTGTTTCACCTTCTGCATTGCTGTGTTTAACCCGGGCACTATTTGCAGATCGTGCAAGCTGACCCGGTTGACCAAATCGAGCACTTTCGAATCTGTCTGCGGAGCTGTGAGAGGCTGCGGTCCATGTACCCAGAGCACAGCGCAGTTCGGCTCTTCCGCTGCCGTTTCCAGTGCTTCGCGCAAAGTTGGATAGTTGTCCTGACCTCCTACAAAGGTGTCTGATGTCAGTTTTACCAGCGCATCTTCGGCTGACATTGCAACTGGACGGTCTTCTTTTACCGGTTTGTCTTCCGTTTGTGCATCAGATTCTATTACCCCTTGTTCTGACTCATTGTCTTCCGTAAGCGAGCTGTTCGTCTCGCTTGCGATGAAAACCGCAGGTTTGAAACGCGTTGGGATACTTGAGATTGCATCTTTGATATTGTCTATCTGATCCTTGAGCAATGCAGACCCATCAACGACAACGTACACTTTTTTAATTGCTGGAGCAGTGACCTTTTGCAATTTCGCGATGATAAACCGCGCGTCTTTTGCAAACCAGTCGGGAGTCGCAAATTCCTTCAACGAACTATTTCTCTGAACAATAATTGATCCAATTGATTTGCTCTTGTCGTTAGTTTTGATGATGCCATTCAAGTCAAAGCCGTTGTCGCTCTTCGTTGCTACCACTCCTGCAAGGTTGTTGATTGGCTTGCTTTGTGAATGTAGCGTGACTCTATGGCGCTTCGGTTGACCGAAATTGCTATTCAGAATTTTCGGCAATTCCATTGTGCAAGTTTTGCCATCTTTTGTTTCCAACGGTACCTTGAAGCCGATGCGTATTTTTTGATCACCAGCTACCGGGACCGGAAATGATTGAATCAAAACATGGTCGGGAGCAGACATGGTGACCAGCAATGGATCTCTTCTTTGACCGACAACGTTTTCGTATGCAGCTCGCACTTTCATTGATGAGTCGAAAGCGCCTTCTTTCGGTTCGCCATCGATCCACAGAGTCGCGCGTGATACCACCGCATCTTTCGGCAAAGCAATTTCACATCGTGATTCTTGTGCCTGTGATGTGGAGTTGTGAAATGTCAGCGTCCAGTCAATGGAGCTTGATAGCGTATCTGCATTGATGCTGCCTGCAATCTGAGACTTTGTTAGCGAAAGACCTGGTATCACCCCTCCCACTGCAGGATTTTGCATCTGCATGTCGGCATTAGATGTGGTGCTATTTTTCTTTTCGCTGTCGAAGAAAGACTTGCCCGTTAGCTTGAAGTACAAGTCGCGGTCGTTATATTCAGATGCCGATAGTCCACGATTTGGTATCAGCAATTCACCTAGTGCAAATCCCCCGACCGGAAATTTCCAAGGACGAAGATCTTCCTCTGTGGCTGCTGAGCGCAGCGTGACGATTGCCTCGGCTTTTTTCTCCCCTGTCCCATGGCGAGCGCTATCGAGTTGCTGTTGAATAAACATACCGCGTGCCATAGGAGTGAAAACAAAAAAGACTGACAATGCAATTCCCATCGCGGAGAAGGTCGTCGTTATGCGCTTGATGTTTGCTTCTGTTTTGTGCCAAAGATCCATTGCCAGGCACGCCGCCGCGAATAAAAGAAACGGCGATGTACAGAGCAGGAGCATCCAACCCAGTTTGCAGGAGACGCCGGCGGTAGGCATGAATGCGGTTTTCATCCATATTGCCGTCCAGCAAGCTGACAACCCGAGTGCAAAACCGTTCATCACACCTGCGAGTCTTGGGCGAACTAAATACCCCCGACGGAGTGCTGACCAAACTCCGAAGTTAAATAGTGGAACAATAACCAATAGTGCAAGCTTGCCGATTTCTTGTGGAATGTTCGTGGGGGAAGCTGAGAACAATGAATTAATGCCGTAGGCTAAAAGCCCAAGCCCTGGAAGAATTGCCCCGAAGGTGACGACGAAAACACCTTCGAACGGCGCTGCGAAAACGTCGAACTCTTTCTTGGCGCGGAACAATCGTCTCTCCGCCAGTATGTGAAATGCGACAGCAATGAGGCTCAACACAGCGAAGGAGATCCCCGCCGCCATCGGTGTTCTATTGAGACACGCAAGTGTAGCAACAGCTATAAGTGCTATGGAAAGATAGAGCGACGGCTCCTTCAGTACGTGTCTGTTGCCGCCATCGAAGCCGCTGATTTTGGGCTTTATTATGGTCTCTGAGCCCAGTGTTGCTGTGTGATCATCATTATGTGTTTCAGTCGAATAGCTCGATGCTGTGCCGACTGCGTTGTGTGCTTCAGGGTGAAGTTGCTGGGTGATTTCTTGTTCTGCCTGTTCACGATCGTGATCAAGCGACGACTGTTCTAGGGTGTTCATGACGAAAACCTCTGCTGCGTATATAGTGAAAAATTTGACGTTAAGTAGCGGCCGCGCAAGGCGTCGCGCGGCAAGTCAACAAGCCAGCTTTATATGTCTACTTAAGCTGTTTATTTATGTAATCTGAACTCGGCGTGGCAGTCCGAGCACACGTGGCGTGTTAGCGTTCAGGCATTATGTACCCGCTGGAAACCGGCTGCAATACCGCGTCACAAAAGTGAGTGGGGGATCTCCCATGCTTTTGCCGGTATGGGGTACGATTTGAGTGTCATAAAGCCGGCGAGCCGCCGGCGCTCCTAAGTGTTTTTATACAAAGTGGCCCTAGGGTAAACATCAGTGTATTTGTCGTGCAACTCAATTACGCTGGCTGCGTACACTTACTATTTGGCCGACAATGAAACATCTATCTTTTCCCCTTATCGGGGTGCTTCTTTGCGCATTCGTGCTTGGAGCGCCCGTCATCGCAAGCGATGGTTCGCTTACGTTTCAAGAGAAATCGCTATTGGAGCAATTGGCTGACGCGAACCGCAGACCACTCAATGAGATGCCCCTGATTTTGAATTGGGATCTCTACAAGACCTTTGAAGAAAGGCATTGTACGGAAAGAGCTAGAAAGCACCTTCAGCAAATTTATATTGAGATTTCGAAAATTGAAAAGGCTCAGCACTTATCTTCGGTTTTAATTGAGTGCACCGCTAACACTTTGGAAGAGATGGCTCAGGCGTTCAGCCCAACGCCGATGAGCGAGTTCGACGATGGAGACTTGCTTGAAAAACCACCAAGCCCGCAGTTCGCGCTAGCAGAATCTCTGATGCTGCGGCGGTTGAGAATTTTGGACAGACTTCCCGCTACCAATGACAGTCGTATGTATGCTCACGAGTCCATGGAGCGGTGGTACGAGTCGTTTGGCAAGAAGCAGGAAGCGAAGAGGATTCACCAGATTTCTAAGAAGCTAATTGTGGAACGTATGCGGCTAGAGGCGGAGCAAGAGAGCGCTAGGCAGACCAATCGGTAGAGAAATTGAGTAGGGTCCAAATGCTCAGCGGTGGCAGTTGAAAACCGCAAGCGACGCGATAAATTAAGTTGTAAATCGTATACAATCGTGCGGCACGGTTCGTTGCGTGGGGTGTCCTGGTTGAAACGCAAGAAAGACAAGAAGTTTTCGCAGAAAGACTATAAGCATCCAGCTGCTGCCTGGGGTGCGGCGTTTAGTGTCGCTCGCGTTTTGCTGGAACAGAAGGAGATTCTTGAAGGCACCGAAGCGGTCTTTCGAATGAACCACGAGAATGGTGGCTACGATTGCCCTGGCTGTGCTTGGCCAGACGATCGAAAAGGCCTGCGCATGGACATTTGCGAAAACGGCATCAAGCACGTGACCTGGGAAATGACCAAGAAACGTGTTGGTGCGGAATTTTTCGCGAAGCATACGGTGAGCGATTTACTCACTTGGAGTGATTTCGAACTCGAAGATGCAGGTCGGTTGACTGAGCCGATGCAATACGAGGCATCAAGTGATAAGTATATTCCTATTACTTGGGATGCTGCTTTTAAGCTTATTGCGCAACATTTGAATTCGTTGCCGACGCCGAATGCAGCAAGCTTTTACACTTCTGGTCGTTTGTCGAATGAAGCGACATTCTTGTATCAGTTGTTCGCACGCGAATTTGGAACTAACAATCTACCTGATTGTTCTAACATGTGCCACGAGGCAAGTGGTCGGGCGATGTTCGCGTCGATTGGCACCGGCAAAGGGACAGTCGATTTAATTGACTGGCAAAATACCGATGCGATATTCATTCTTGGCGTCAATGTCGCGACCAACGCACCACGAATGCTTACCGCATTATCCGATGGTGTCAAAGAGCGCGGTACAAAAATTGTGCACATCAATCCGTTGATTGAAGTTGCTGCAACCAGTGCCATTACGCCTCATGAAGTCATGGATATGTTGCTCTTCAAAGCAACACCGACCAGCTCGCTCAACTTGCAGCCAAATTTGGGCGGCGACTTTGCTTTGATGCGAGGCATGGCGAAATATCTATTCGAGCAAGCAGAGAATGATCCATCCGTGCTCAGCACGCTTTTTATCGAAAAATACACGGCTGGTTTTGAAGAGTATAAACAGGTGTGTAAAGCCACGCCCTGGGTAGAACTGGAGCGACAATCTGGTATCTCTAAAGCCGACATTGAAAAGGCCGGAGAGATTTATCGACAGGCTAATGCCGCTATTATTGCCTGGTGCCTTGGCGTTACTCAGCACGAGCATAGTGTCGATACTATCCGTGAGATAGTCAACGTCTTGCTTTTGCGGGGCAATCTTGGTCGCGAAGGTGCCGGTCCGTGCCCTGTTCGTGGACATAGCAATGTGCAGGGAAATAGGACTTGTGGCATCCACCACCGACCTCCTGAAGAATGGCTTGCGAAGATGGATGCGGCGTGTGGTATTACGTCGCCTCGCGAGCCTGGTTTGGACACTGTAAGAACAATTGAAGCCATGCACAAAGGCGATGTGAAAGTGTTTTTCGCAATGGGCGGAAATTTTGCGTCGGCTTCACCGGATACAGAGTACACATTTGAAGCATTGAGGCGCTGTGATCTCACTGTTCACGTCAGCACAAAACTCAATCGTAGCCATGTTGTTCATGGAAAACAAGCATTGATACTACCTTGTCTCGGTCGCACTGAAGAAGACATGCAAGCATCGGGTCCTCAGGAAGTGACAGTTGAAGACTCCATGAGTATGGTCCACTTGTCTAAAGGCATGCGTCGTCCTGCGTCGGACAAATTGATGTCGGAGACGGCGATTTTATGCGAATTGGCGAAAGCGACTTTGAAAAACTCACCCACGCCCTGGACGGACTACAGAGGTAATTACGATCTTATTCGCGACAAAATGGCAGTTGCAATCACCGGGTTCGAAGACTTCAATCGAAGAGTAAGACGAACGCTGGGATTTAGATTGAGACAACCAGCGCGCGAGTTGATCTTCGATACTCCGACTGGTAAAGCGAACTTTTCCATTGCGCCCTTGCCTGATGTTTTGCCGCCACCAGGAAAACTGAAGCTCGGAACAATGCGCTCGCACGATCAGTTCAACACGACTGTTTATTCCGACAACGATAGATATCGCGGAGTTAAAGACCTGCGCGAGTTGCTCTTCATGAACGAACAGGACATGAAAGAGTTGGGATTGAATGAATTCGATCTGATTGAAATAACGAGCTTCGCGCGAGATGGAAGCACTAGATCTGTTCGCGATTTTCGGGCAGTGAGATATAACATTCCAAAAGGTTCAACGCTGGGCTATATGCCTGAACTGAATATTCTTTGCCCGATTGGTGACTTTAGCTCACAAAGCGATCAACCGCTGATGAAGCAGGTTTTGGTGGAAGTAAAACGCCAGGGGGCGCAGTAGCATAATGGACAGACTTGAAGCGCCGGTTGCAGACGTAAACATGAAAGCAATTACCAAAGACATATTGGAAGTTCCGATCAGGCGCATTGCAGGTGAACAATCCGTCGATCTGTTGGACTTTCTGTCTGTGGAAGAACCACTGGAAATACGTATAAGACGAAACGACGCTCCCCAGCACGGCTTCAAGGATGTTTCCGTCGACTCGTCCATTTATGTTTCAAGCGAGGTTCCAAGCATCACGTCTGGTGCCTCCGATAGCTGTGCAGCATCGACGTCTCGATCGATTGCGGTCACGATGAGAACACCCGGAGAAGATCAGGAACTTGCTGTTGGTTTTTTGTTCACTGAAGGCATTATTTCCAGTGTCGCGCAAATTGACGAAATCAAGAAGCGCGGTTGTAATGTAGTGGAGGTGATCTTGAATAGCGAGATAGAAGTCGATCCGGCTCTGCTTGACAGGCATTCGTTCATCGCCTCCAGTTGTGGTGTTTGTGGAAAGAAGAGTATTGAAGCCGTACAGGCTCGTCGTACCTACACTCCGTCAGTACCCTTCCCCTCGATTGCGCCGGAAATTATTCTTGCTTTGCCCGATAAACTTAGGCAGGGGCAGAAATCTTTTGGACGCACGGGTGGAATTCATGCTTCAGGTTTGTTCGACATGAACGGTAATTTACTAATGGTTCGCGAGGATGTCGGTCGTCACAATGCACTCGACAAACTCATCGGTGCCTGCGCCAATTCCGGGCTTTTGCCGTTAGACAAACACATCATTGCCGTTAGCGGAAGGGCGAGTTTTGAGCTTGTACAGAAGGCCGCTCATGCTGGCGCAACTGCTCTCGCCGCTGTGGGAGCGCCTTCCAGTCTTGCAGTTGAATTGGCACAAAGCAGCGGAATCACTCTAATGGGCTTCGTAAAAGCCACTGGATTCAATATTTATACTGGTGCCAGCGCCTCTTGATTTGTTAGTATGCGCCTCGCGTTTGCGGGACATGCAGGATGCAAAGTCTACCTTGATCTAGATTGATCAATGTTCATCTTCTGCACAGCCCACAATCTGCATTTGCATATCAGGAGATGGGGGCACAGATGCGTATCAAGAAATCAAAGTCGCCGGCAGTTTTATTCGCAGTCGCACTGTTTGGTGCAGCCACCATATTTGGTGCGCTCAACATGGCCGCGAGTGGTGAGGAAACCAGCAATAATGCTCGAATCAACGAACTCGTTTCGATTGCTGAAGGCGCCGAAACTCTCGATATGCCCGAGATCAAGTACGAACTCGAAAAGCAACCTCTTTCAACTTACCCTGCCGGTTTTTCTCACGAAGTAACCGCAAAAAATTTCCCGATCTCCAAGGGCATCGCCGGCGTATCAATGACCTTGAAACCAGGCGGTTTGCGCGAATTACACTGGCACGCAAACGCTGCTGAATGGGCTTACATCATCAAAGGCCATTGCCGGATCACCATCATCGATCCGCAAGGCCGCACAGAGATCAAAGACTTCGGACCCGGCGATGTTTGGTATTTCCCTCGCGGGCATGGACACTCAATTCAGGGCATGGGCGATGAAGAATGCAAATTCATTCTCACCTTCGATAATGGATATTTTTCTGAATTTTCCACTTTCAGTATCAGCGACTGGATCGCACAGACACAATCAACTGTGTTGAGTAAGGCATTTGGACTTGCGCAGTCCGTGCTCGATAAATTCCCGAAGAAGGAAGTTTATATCGCCCAGGGGCCAAACCCTCCTGCGATTGATGAGAAAACAGTAAATGCCAACTACCCTGAAGAACTCACCCATCGATTCAAATTGTCTGAGCAGAAGCCGGATGTTTCCAAAGGTGGCACTTTCAATCTTGTCGACCAGAAGAAATTTCCAATTTCTACCACTATGTCTGGTGCTGTACTTACGATCAAACCAGATGCAATGCGCCAGCTTCACTGGCATCCAAATGCGGATGAATGGCAGTATTACATCCGCGGTCATGCGCGCATGACGGTGTTTGGTTCGAAGGGGCGAAAGATCACCCGCGAGTACGGACCCGGAGATGTCGGCTATGTTCCGCAAGGGTATGGTCATTATATTGAGTCAATCGGTAACGAAGAGTGCGAGATGCTGGCGGTTTTCAATTCCGGCACGTATCAAGAAATTTCGCTCGCCGATTGGATCAAGCAAACACCGAAGTACTTGCTCGAAACCAATTTCGGTTTAGATGCGAATACCATCGAAGAGTTTCAGAAGGGTCAAACGATTTTCACGGCGCCGGACAAAAAATAGATCTATTTGAAAAGTGGTGAGCTTTCCAGCTTATCCATCAGGTCTTCCGGACCTTTATAGATTGCTGTGGCGCCTGCATCGACCAGCGATTGTTTTGCAAAACCGCCGCATAAGACGCCCACGCAGGGTATGCCTATACGCGTGGCGGCTTGCGCATCATACGGCGAATCGCCAACCACTACTGTTTCGCTCGCCGAATGCTGCAGCTTGCTCAGCGCTGCTTCAAAAATATCCGGATTGGGTTTGCTCTTGTTAACGTCGTCAGCGCTGGTTGTGACGTCGAAAAGGTCTTTCGCCTTAAGCAGGTCCAGGTAATAGTCGAGTTCTTCTTTCTTTGCGGAAGAGCCGGCAGCAAGGAGTTTGCCTTTCTCATTGATGCGCTGAAGTAATTCGTGCGACTTATGGAACGGTTTTACCGATTCCATATACGTGGACTTGAAGTGCTGGGAACGCCACTGTTGAAGCTCTTCGCCGAATGCCCGCTCGTCTTTCTTTGACAGAAAGGTGGGGACTAACTCGTCTGCCCCTTTGCCTATCTGACTGCGAATTTCCGCAAATCCTAGCTTGACTCCAAAGTGCTCAAAGGCGTCCTGCCAGGCCTTTGCGTGCAAATCTACCGAGTCTATGAGCGTACCGTCTATGTCAAAAATAATAGAGTTCATATTTTCACCTCACATTGCAGACCTTGCTATTTCAGATAGGTTCCTGCTGTACAGGCAAAAAAAATCGAAAAATTCTTGGATTCAGGCAGGCGTTTCATTGTAGGGTTTCGCTTGTAGCCAATTGTATGCAAACTGAAGCCAGGCCATGTTTTCAGGGCAAAAATAGTTGCTATAAATGTTTGGTAGCCGAATCGTAAACGCCAATTCTGACGCTGGAATTCCAAGCGCGGAGTTTTTGTTGAAGAACACGTTTTACGTTTGTGGCTATCACCAGTAAAGGGGCTCTTGGTGAGCAAGAAACAATCAAACAACGAAGTTCTCCTCAAGACATTGGGTGAGGTCATCGTAGAGAGGCGGAAACGTCTTGGAATGACTCAAGATGAGCTTTCAGAACTTTCGGGCATTAATCGAGCATTTATAAGTAATATCGAAAAGGGTAAGCGCAATCCGAGCATCGGAGCTGTTGCAAGTTTGGCAAGAGGACTCAAGCTGAAAACATCGCTGCTTCTCTCTAAGTGCGAAAAGCAGATGACCGATGCGGAAGGAAAATAGCTGGCAAGAGAGTCCGGGGAATTTACTCAAGGACAAGAAGGAGACCATTAGCCTCCTTCCTGTGCTCTCTCTCCGAATCTATCTGTCGTATGCGTTTTTCACTATTCCCCATGCTACCTTTTCTCGCCAACCGAACCTATTAAGGTGGTCATGATCCAGGTGCTTGCCGCTTAGCTCGACAGATGGTCCGAATTGTCTGTCAAAGACAATTCGCGCTTGCCTTTGTGGATCACCAGGCAGATTGTATCCATCACCGATTTTAACGTCTTTGGTAATTTCAATCGTGCGATTTTCTTTGTCTATCTCGACATCAAATCCTCTTCGCTCCAGGGCATTGATCACTTTCACCGCATCACGTCTTTCTGGATTCAAATCTATCTCGCAGCGTGGAAGCAGGTTGTCTTTGTCATGGCAATGCATTATTTGATTCATTGCTTTGATATCCTCGCGCGTTGCGTCTGTCAAATTGATTTTCAACTGCGCCGGCTCAGTGCCTTTTTCAAATGTTACTTTGGCACCAAAGTCTTCGTATTTGTTCATGCTTTTCTCCTTGTTTTGCAGATTACTCACCGAAAACGCTGTTTGGATGCCCCTCTAACCATCTGCTGCCCGCATAAGAGATGAAGTTTCCATTCGCATCTCTTTGTTGTGCAAAACCGTCACCGTCTGTGAGCGCTCTAAGAACGACCGTTTCTCTGCCGTTTTCATCAACAGCGAACATATGCACAAAGCTTCTGTCCGATCCTGGCGCAATTGGTTGAACTTCCAGGCGCACAGTCAGTGAAGTCCCGTCGCTATCCCGAATAGTCGCTGTGGTTTGTCCTGCTTCTACTAGAGTTTTTATTGCAGCCAACTGCTCTTCTGTCGATGAGTCTGGGTTGCTCAATTTCGCAAGCGCATCATTGCTCGCGACTGTGTCGTCATCAGCAGTGCTCAGAATTGACTCTGCCGAAGTACTGTCTTCACCGGCAATTGCGCGTTCTTCATTCAGGTCATCCGCCATTTCGGTCGCTGCAGCGTGGAGATCGTCACGCGTAAATCCATTGTTTTCCCACCAGCCGTACTCATCGTCAGCGCCGTCATCCAGCTTGTCCGTCTGTGAGCTCAGGTCTTGAAGTTTGGCGGCGTCTTCGGCCGACAGTGAATCTGCGTGATTGCTTCTGTACTCGTCCACTTCTTCCGCAGTAACGAAGCTGTTGTTATCGCCGTCGAGAGCGTCAAAGTGTTCGTTGGCATAGGCAAGTTCATCAACTCCGATTTGTCCATCAGGAGCTGTGCTCGGGTCAAAATCTAGTTCACCCGGTATCGGATCCACAGGTGCGCCGGAGCGAGTCCTCAACTCAGCGGGCGTGACTTCTTCATAGTTGCGCGCCGCGACATCCGATGCTAAATGCTCTGCCAAGGTCTTAGTAAGTGTGTCCGACTCCTCTGAAAGTGATGCAGATAAAAGCTCTGGGTAGGAGAACGAACCATTGTGGTCTGTATCGAGATTCTCGCTGTCGTACAGTGCTAAGGGTGCAAGCAAGCCATTTTCTTCCAATGCCTGTCCGATTTCGTGAGCTGGAAGGTTGCCTGATTGCCAGATTTGATTTAGTTCTTCTCTAGCTCCAGCAATCTCGTCACGTGGGCTCGTGGCTAGCTCATACGCAGCATCTGCCGCCCTGTCTTTTGCCGTGAATTCGACCATAAATAAACCTCCTGGGTTGAAAAATCGGAATCAGCACCGACTGCGCGAGCAATTGCTTGGCGCCGGCAGTGTGCTTGAGAATGGAAGGGGCGAACTTGCGCTTGCCTCAAAGATACGAGCCGGAAATAACCGCAGCGTGATTAATTTGTTACGGCTGCATTACTAAGTCTTTTTTTTCGCCAGTGGCAGCGTGAAGAAGAAAGCGCTGCCTTGTCCCGGGCTTTCCGCCCAGATTTTCCCGCCGTGCATTTCAACAATTGCTTTGCATATCGTCAGACCGAGGCCGGAGCCACCTTTGTTCTTGGCGCCACCGCTCTTGAGCTGTTTAAAGCGCTCAAAGACCATCGGCAATTCGTCCTCTGGGATGCCTTGCCCCTGGTCCTTAACGGCTACTCTTGCAAATCCGTCATCTTCTGTACATGCCACTTGCACGGTTTGCCCCTTAGGAGAGTAGCGGATTGCGTTTGATACCAAGTTGGTCAAAACACGATCTATGAGATTCTGATCTGCGCTGACCGAAATTTCGCTGTCGGCGAAATCGAGCTTCACTCCGGCTTCTTCAGCCGCCGCGAGTGAGAGTTCTTCACATGCGGTAAAACAATCTGCAATATAAAAATCTTTGATTTCTATATTCATATGACCTGATTTGATTTTTTCAATATCAAGCAAGTCGTTAATAAGTGTGAGCATGCGGTCGGTATTGCGGCGTCCCATTGTTATGTAGCGGGGGACGCGTTCTTCGTCTGACTCTTTTAACAACTCTTCCAGCAAGTTGAATACGTTTACCACCGTATTAAGTGGAGACCTCAAGTCATGTGTAATCATTGCCGTTACTTCTTGCTTCAATTTTTCAATTCGGCGTCTTTCGGTTATGTCATGTACAACGCAAAAGAGTGATGACTCTGCTTCGGACCAATGCGCTGACCATGCGGTTTCTATTGTGTCGCCGCTGGCTGACTGCATAGCTAATTCGGCAGGAACAGTAATTTCTTCTTTCTTCAGCTTGTCGAAAAACTCCGATGCTCTTTTCTTGTCGAAGTCGGCAAAAAGATCAATTGCATACTTTCCGATCAGGTCAATTGCTTGCACCCCGAGCAGTGTGCTTGAGGCCGGGTTGGCTGCAATCATGCGGTTATTCACGTCAATCGTGCAGATAAAGTCGAGCGCGTTATCTATGACTGCCCGTTCTTTACGCGCTGATTCTTTCAACTCCTCTGCCATTTTGTGAAAAACTTGATCGAGCTGGGCGATCTCATCTGTTCCGTTAATTACCGGATGCAAGGGTAGACCTGCCGCCAGGCTCGTTGTGTTTTCACTCACACGTCTGAGCCTTTCGGTAATACCTTTTGTGAGAAACAACGCAAGGAAAATGCCCAGAGCAAGGTCGAATACACCCAACGCAACGGTTAGTCCCTGGGCTTTTTTTCGGAAAACAGCTTGCTCTTCCGGCGCTTTATCGAAAAGTTTCTTTTGCTCTTCCGCCACACCGAATAATTGATAGAGAATTTTGTCCATGCGGCCCGCGCGCATTTTTCGAGCATAAAGTATTTTCTCCCGCATCGTCATGGGAGTCGGGCTGTTCCAGTTGTCTTTGATTTCTTTATAGATATTCAGAGCTTCACGCGTAGTTCTTTCCGACGCAATGACAGTACTGAGGATTTCCGGCTGATTTTTTGTCAGCTCCTTTAGATCGTTGTAGTCCTGCCACACGTTCTTCGTCAACATGTGACCAACATCGTCGTCAAGCGGTGTGTTCTCAAGTGCTTCGAGGGACTTGTAGCGCTTTGCAAATTCATAAATGTCGGAGGTAATCTCGTGAATTTTTTCGGAGATTGCCTTGCTATGAACCGAGGCTGCAAGAGCGTCTTCCGCCTGCTTCTGCAAATATGCAAGAGCGGTAAGCAACCCTAGCTGAACCAGCAGGGGCACCGACACGAACAGTAAAACTTTAGTAGTTAGAGAAATCCGCCGACTCATGCCGACATTATGGCAGCCGGCGTTGTAAATGGCGCTTTCAAAGAAGGTATATTTGGACTGAGTATGCGAAGCTGCGAGGTTCGCGAGACTTGGCGAAGGTCCTTTTAGTTGAAGATGACGAGGATTTGGCGGTCACAATTGGTGACATGCTCAGAGACGAGCGTCACACCGTTGACACCATTCATGACGGACTTGATGCGGCGGAAGCACTCAAGACGCGCACATATGAAGTCGTCGTGTTGGACTGGGATTTGCCAGGTAAATCAGGTATTTCGATCTTGCGAGAGTTTCGCGCTGCGGGTGGCGGCACGCCGGTAATTATGCTGACTGGAAAGAGCGAGATAGAGCAGAAAGAGCAAGGGCTCGATTCTGGTGCTGATGATTATTTGACAAAGCCATTTCTTTTGAAGGAGCTAGCCGCCCGCATTCGGTCGCTGTTGCGCAGACCGACTATGACTAACGCTGGTGTTCTACGATGGGGGAATTTGGTCCTTGATCCATCGAAGTTTGAGGTGAGTAGAAACGGTCAACAGCTTCGCCTTCTTCCTCGTGATTTTGCTTTGCTGGAATTTCTGATGCGCCATCCAACACAAATTTTTAGCACACAGGCCTTGCTAGATAACGTCTGGAATTATGATTCTGATGCTACACCAGAGGGCTTGCGAGTAGCGGTTCGTCGAATTAGAAAAGTGATTGATGAAGCAGATGATTTGAATCAATCCATGATCGAAAATATCTCTCGCGTTGGATACAGAATGCGTAATCTCGGAGACTCTTAGTAGAGTTCGACCGCTCGGCAGCTCGCCCATTTGCTCGCTCGCCCGTTATGCTCGTGAACCCCATAAGTGCAAATTCAAATTTGTCCCGCAGAAAAGTATGCACCAGTCGTAAGGCATTGTGAGCGGATCTAGCCCTTCCACTTCAATGACCATGGAAAAGTTGCCCTTGGGCTGCAACCACTCGTGGTGCGCCCATGACCATACGATAAAAGGCCCGGTCAGGTAGCCATCTGGATCTTGCGTGAGTTCGCCAATTCCATTGAGAAACTTTTGGATTTCTTGCGGTTGCATAACGGACGGTGTTAAATGCAAGCAACCGGGTCCAGGAAAGCGCATTTTTGCACTTTCAGGCGAAGGCCAGAGCGGGTGAACCTTCTCCACAAAATAGCCCATCGAGGTTCCAAATCCCGCATTACCGAAGTAATCCATAAGGACCTGTTCGAATTCGTCGCACTTCTCAGGACTGGCAGCGCGAAATGCACTTCTTAAAAAACTAAGCCCGTCGTTGACCTTTGAGGCCAACATCTCGCCTTCGACTTTGTACTGTTCTGGCATTCTGAGATTCCGGGCAACCGTGCGGGCCGACACTTCTGCGGCGCGCTAACAAATACTACTAAAGATTCTCCGATTGCGCGACGCACGGGCTTCTGTGGTTTCTATTTTGTGAAACGTCCCTTTCTCGTGACAGGGGTCCTTTCCGCGGATCTCGGTTTTTTTATCTTCGGCTAGATGCGGGCGCCTGATTGCGATTCCCAAAAACGTTGAGGAGAAAGACTTTTGGGGAACGGAACTCTTGAGGTGGAAATTAGTCTGCTCTTAAAAGTAAATTTTGTACAGTCTTGTCCTGATTCACTCTTTTGAGTGATGACAAACCTAGTTTCAAACAGTGACCTTAGTGTAAGGGGCGCTTATAATCGCGAAAAGAACCTGGCGTTAAGTAAGAGACCATGGAAGGAAGTATGAGCCAAAAGGCGCCCTTTGAGACAAAAAGCTTCGGCGGCGACGGTTTGATCCGCGTTTTGATTGTGGAAGACCAGGAGGTCCTGCGGATTGGTCTCAAATATTCGCTGCAGTACGCCAAAGAGATCGAAATCGTAGGAATGGCTAACGACGGGCCTACCGCGGTAGAGTCGGCAATCAAACTAAAGCCGTCGGTCATTTTGATGGATATCGGATTGCCAGGCTTCGATGGCATTGAGGCTACCAAGAAAATCAAAGAACAAATTAAATCGAAGATAGTTGTTCTAACCAGCCGGACAGATGATAAAGCAATTTACGCTGCTTTGGAGGCTGGTGCAGAAGGATACTGCTTGAAAGACGCGTCTACCGAGAAATTGTGTGCCGCGATTGCTTCAGTTCATAGCGGTGCCACCTGGCTGGATGATGAGATCTCGAAGGCACTTTTAAAGAATTCTAAAATGGCAGACCCAAATGCAACTGCAGAACGACTCGCTCTCAGCGAATCCGAGCTGAAGGTGTTGGCTATGTTGTTGGAAGGCGCATCAAGTACGGTGATCGCGGATGCAGTCAACATGCCGCACAGCGAGCTGCAAACCTATTTGAGAAAGCTAATTCAAAAGGTCAGCTTCACGAAGACTAGTCTTGAAAAAGGTACGTCCAGAGCAAAGAATTCTAGTGAATTCATCGTCAGCAAGATGTGTCCGGTTTGTAATTTGAGGCTCGGTGAAGAGTCTGAAATTTGCCCTTATGATAAATGCGCACTGCAAATAGACCATTTGATCGGCAGCCAGTTCGCTGATCGCTATGAAATTCTTTCACTCCTTGGTGCAGGTACCAGCGGCGCAGTCTATAAAGCCCGTCACAGGTACATTCAAAAATATGTGGCAATAAAAGTGTTGCACACTGAGCACGTCGCCGACATCGGAATGCTAAAACGATTTCGTCAAGAAGCGGCGGCCGCGAGCATTCTTTCGCACCCTAATATTTTGCATGTCATAGACTTCGGATTATCTTCCGAAGGCCAGGCCTTTATGATCATGGACTATATTGGTGGCACAAGTCTTGATGAGTTGATTGTGCGACATGCAGGTTTGCCTGCAAAACCTGCCATAGATATTTTCCTTCAAATTTGCGATGGGCTTGGACACGCACACGATAACAACATCATTCACAGAGATGTAAAACCTAATAACGTTCTAGTCTATGACACAGATGATGGCGTTTTGCGCGTAAAGCTGGTTGATTTTGGAACAGCGAAATTGGTGGTTCCGGATAATCTTCGTCCAGGGTTGACTGCGCCTGGGCAGGTTTTTGGTTCACCAACGTACATGAGCCCGGAGCAATGCATGGGACTTGATTTGGAGCCGAGTTCGGACATCTATTCCATGGGCACGCTGATGTATGAATCTCTTGTAGGGCATCCACCGTTTGTCACTGATAGCATTGTCGACGCGATGTACAAACAAATAAATGAAGACTGCCCTCCGCTCTCCGAAGCTGCGCGCAGGTCGGGCAAGCAAATCGATGTGAGGTTGCAGGCTATAGTGATGAAGGCGTTGCGCAAAGACCGCTACAAGCGACATCAGACAACGCACGAACTTAAGGACGATCTGCTCAAGATTGCTTGAGGTCTGCTAGTTTCGTCAACTCAACCAATCAATTTTAGAATGTAGTCTTTGACGAACTCTGGGTAAAAGAAACCATTGCTATCTGTGTCGTATAGCTTCCAATCAGTACTTACGATTTCTACAAATCCACTTTCGGCTTCGTCAACATTCATCGGGAGCGATGGACCAAGAATCGCATGAGTAGCGACGTACGCGTTCCACCAGAATGTTTCGCACTGCGTGCCGTCCGCATTTGGCACCAAGAAAAATCTTAGTCGGTCTGCTTTTCGACCATCAATAAATGTTTCTCCATCACGCTCAACAATGCCGAGATCGCGCTTAATGTCGCGCTTGCTGCGCGGATTAAAAGAGATGCGAATCTCAGAAAGATCTACTTTGAGTTTTTTGTCGAACGGATTGGAATCTTTCTTCAGCATAAAAACGTTGCATTGGTGGTCGAGCAATGTGTTCATATTACTGCAAATCTTGCAGTTCGCGGACGGCGTAATGGTATTCGATAAACTCTCGGGGGCCATTTTTGATGACCCATTCAAAGCGCTCCTTAGCTTCCGCGCGTTTGCCATCAAATAGGTTGACCATGCCGGTGTAGAAGTTTGTTTCGGTTTTCTGATCGTTGTCTTGCGCCGCTTCTTTGAAATCGCTTTCGCTCATTGTGCCATCCAAAAAGGATGCAACTTTGTATGCCCAGCTCTTATCGGAGAGTTTTTGTTTGATAGACTTTAGCTCTTCATCAGAATTCTCGACTCCAAGCCGTCTCGATGCTAAGTAATTCGTAAACGCGAAATAAGCGAGGCGTTCTGGAGAATCGTCTTGTTCAAGAGCTTTGTCAGTAATCTCTACTGTTTTTTGATAATTGCGGTCGATGAATGCGATTTCCATAGCGAGCTGCAAAGCTGTCATATCGTCCGGCTCTTCTTCCAAAAGTTTTTCAACCGCAGGCTTAGCTTTCTTTATCTGATTCGCTTCCAGGTAAAGAGATGCGCGGATCTGGTTCGCAAAAGCGCTCTCGTTTTGCGCTGCCTCCGGCGATTCAATAAGCTCAATTGCTTTTCTTAAGTCATTGTCGCGATGATAAGCATTTGATGCTTTTGAAATTGCAAGATTACCGCTCCTGTCAAATGTTCCAGCCTGTTCAAGCATGAACACACCGACGATAAACAATGAAAGTGCAAGTACGCCGAGTGCGTCGCGCAGGCGGAAAGTTCTATCAATATTGTTGATTGGTGCCATCGCAGCACCGATCGCCAACCCCGCTATTACACCACCAAAATGAGCGGCGTGGTCTGCTCTCATGCTCGCACCAAACACCACGCACACAGCCAGATAGACTGCTATCTGCTTCATTGACTGGGTAAAGATTCTAGGCTCGATTTCCTTTTGATGCAGCATGATAAATCCTGCATAAGCACCAATAAGACCACAGATTGCACCAGAGGCGCCTGCACTGCCATTGTCTGCGTGAAACATCAGGCTGACGACGGATGCAGCCATTCCGCTTAGAAGATAGATGATGACGTATTTTGTCTTGCCGTAAAGCAATTCGCATGAAGTTCCAATGCGAGACAAGACAACCATGTTGCATGCTAAATGAATGAATCCTATATGAATGAAAGTTGACGTGAGTAAACGCCAGGGTTCGCCGTCCAGAGTGAGTGGCCCCCAATCGAGCTGCCACTTTACGAGAAGTTCTGCATCCGGTCTTATAATTGCCGTAAAACCGCCGTCTATCACCATTGCAATGAAGATCAGAACGTTAATGACGATTATTGAGTTGGTTGCCCAAGCTCTCTGGGCCGGCAATATCCATGGCTCAATTGCTTGCGTGCTGAAGGTAAGCAGCGGCTGGTTTGCCTGGGCTGCGGGGTCAGAGGAGTTTGGTTGAGCTGCTGTGTCAGCCTGACCTGCCGGTTCCGCAGGATCTGCTTGTGCTGTAGGATCTGCCTCACCAACCTGGTTCGCCGCTTCTGCAAACTCATCCGGCCTCTTTTCGGCTGATGTTTCAATGTTTATCGAATTGTTTGAATCTTTCTCTGCCATAGCCACAGCGGAATAGGTCGATTTCCGTATTCTATCAGCTGCTATCGATGGATTAGATTGTTTCGCTGTTATGCTAGACTGCGCTTCGCCGCCTCTGTTTCAATCTGCACCTCTTTTGTTGTCGATTTTCTCAGGCAAGGGAAGGTTTTTTGAAAAGCGTTATTTATAGTAAATTTGCTACGGGAAGAAAGACTGTTGTCGACCTTCTAACTATGGTGGCACCACGCTCGGTATCAGCCTATCTTTTTCGCGATATCGACATGAGCTGGGTTGGCGACGTCAGATCTGATTTTGCAAAAAATGGAAGCCGAGTAACAGTAACAGCGATGTTGCTGAAAGCCATTGCGATCGCACAAAAGTCGCATCCCACTAGTAGATCTGAGCTCTTGCCCTTCGGAAGAATTGCCACATACGAAAACGTTGTGGGCGGCTTCACTGTGGAGCGAAACGAAGATGGCGCAGATACTGTCTTCTTCGCTGAGATTGAAGAGCCTGATACAAAACAGATTTTAGACATCGCCGAAGAGTTGAGCTGTAGCGCTAAAAATGACATGGCTCAACTGCCGCCATTTGCAAAGCAGAAGATTTATGCGCGACTGCCCTATTTCTTGCGCCGTTTGATTCTCGGTTTTGGCACTCTGATTCCGGCTCTCCGTCTTAAATGCCAGAAAGCAACTTTCGGTCTGACGTCCCTCGGTAAGTACAAGATGAGTATGGTGCTGAGCCCCTGCATCTGCACGTCCACATTTGGAATCGGCACGATTGAGGACCGCGCGGTCGTCGTAGACGGAAACATCGTTGTGCGCCCCGTGATGACTATTTCATTGAATTTCAACGCGAACGCTCTAGAAATTTCAGCTGCGGCAGCATTTTTAGAAGACGTCTGCCGTTTGATGGAAGGAAGCCTTGCCGACGAAGCCAGCATGACGCTAGTGAGCTAGTCGCAAGTGAGCTAGTCGCGTGCGAGCTGGTGAAGTTCGCTGCGAATTATCCCAAACAAAAACTGGTAACCACTATGTGGTTCAGCGGCTACCAGCTTTGAAATAGACATATCTAGAGCGGTGCTTAGTTATTGCCTAGCGGGTCGTAGTCAGCAACTAGCTGTTTTTGCACAGTCGTTCTTTCGTACTGACTAGAGCCCGGCATTTCGTGAATGAAGAGGAACAATTCGTCGCGCGTACCACCGCGCTCCTTCCACCATTGCTGGTGACCGTTTCGAATCATCTCGGCTTGGAATGCCAGATCTGAAGTTTCTCCAAAAAAAACAACCGTATGTTTTTTGGGATTGCTGACCGCGTCAGCTTTATATGTAACAGCGTATACCGCCTCGGTGCCTATGGGTTTCCATTGGTCGAGGTTTCCACCAGACATAAATCTGTAACGGTTGCGCTTGCCGAAAGACAGTGCACTCATCTCTTCTCCTTCTAATTACCAGGGCTCTAAATGCAGCGGTTACGAACTCTAGGAGTACCTATCTTCTGCTGTAGTTGTTGGAACGTTGTTCTTTGGGTTGGGCAATCGACACATGTAGAACGCGTCCGCCAAACTCGTGTCCTTCTAGACCGCGGATGGCATCTTCTGCCTGTTGTTGAGACGACATCTCGACAAATGCAAAGCCTCTAGCTCTACCAGTATCTCTGTCTGTAACCACTTTCGCCGAGGTTACTTCTCCGTATTCGCCGAACAATTCTGAGAGTTGGCTGTCACTGCAGGTGAATGAGAGGTTGCCTACGAATAATTTGTTTTGCATTTGAAATTGATCCTATGTGTACATGAGTTGAGCCCGAGCATTTAAAAGCTCAGGTAGGTCCGGCAGATTCAAATTTCAAAGCAAACGGTACAGACCGCGATGTGCAGTTCTAAAAAGTAATATTTGATTCAAAAGAGACTTGAGTTTGTGGCTTAACATTCTCCGCCTTCGGCAGTTACACTCGAAGGAGAGTAAACACAGCCCGACCTGTCTCTATCTTAGCACATGCTAATCAACCCAGGCTCCAATTCATCAATAGCGGGCACCGAGCCTGTTCTCGAGACCGGCAGATTGGTCGTAATTGTGCATAAAGGGTAAGATAGGGGTGGCACGAATAAATTTCCCCGGTTGACGCGCTGAGATGCAGGATAACCTTCAAGACCTTACTGCGGAAATTCCTTTGGAAGAAGAAGTCCTTGCACTGGGGCGCCTGCCTATCGGCTCGGTCATTAATCGGCAGTTTCAGGTCACCGCATACCTTGGCTCTGGAGAGATGGGGCGCGTCTACAAAGTCGTCCACCTGGAGACGCGCAAGATTTTTGCCCTGAAGACCATAAGTCCGGAAATGGCAGACGCAAAAGTGTTGGCAAAACGCCTTGAGCACGAGGCCGAGGCGGCACGCAAGCTCGTTCATGCGAACATCGTCTCTGTCTACGACGTCGGTGTAGCCGAAGACGGCGCGCCATACCTCGTCATGGATTACATCGAGGGAGAGTGTTTGCATGTTTTGCTTAATTCCCTCGGGCGTGTTCCGCAGGGGCGCGCGCTGCCGATTTTTATTCAGATTGCGCAGGGGTTGGCGCACGCGCACGAAAAGGCGGTCATTCACCGCGATTTGAAGCCGAACAATATCATTATTTCGACTACTCCTGACGGGCACGAGCTTATCAAAATTGTGGACTTCGGTATCGCTAAATTGGCGGATCAGGAGTCTGCCGACAAAACCAAGTTGACCCAAGATGGCGAGTTGGTCGGAACGCCACTGTATATGAGCCCCGAGCAGTGCCTTGGCGATCAGATCGATACGCGCTCTGACCTTTATTCTTTCGGCTGCATTATGTACGAAACGTTGACCGGCTCTTTGCCTTTCAACGATGAGAATTTTGTCAAAGTCATTTTGCGCCATTTGAGTCTGGATGCGCCGCCGATTCCTGAGCGGTTTGGTGTATCCGACGATATGAATAAAGTGATTTTGCGCTGCCTGGAAAAGCATCGCGATAATCGCTATCCCAGTGCTGATGCTCTTTTAACTGACCTTCAGCGAATAGCAGATGGGCAGGGAATTATTCCGCATAAGGGGAAAACCAAGAAAGCAAAGCGGAAGAAGCCGCCACTTGTTGCGCTGAGTTTGGGCGCGATTGCTGTGTGCTGCATTGGTGCTTATGCGGTGACAACGATGTTGACGCCCGTGCCCACGAAGTTTGCGAAGGAAGAGCGGCTTGGTGGAAAGACTCTTTCAGAGTGGACGGCCGAAATTGAGAAGAAGCCGGACGACCCAGAGCTATATATAAACCGCGGCACCCTTCACTCTATTCGTGACGAGCGAAATAATGCTATCGACGACTTGACACAGGCTCTCGAGCTTAAGCCTGATCACCTTAAGGCTCTGGCGCAAAGAGCGCATTGCTATCTTTTGACGGCTAAGTATGAAAAGGCGCTTGAAGACGCGAACAAGATCATCAAAATCAAACCTGATTCTGCCGATGGTTTTGCCAGAAGGGCGATGATTTATCAAACATGCGAGATGTTCGGCGAGTCGCGCGATGATTGGGAGCGAGCCATTGAACTTGAGCCGACGAATGGTTATTTCTGTTATGGTGCCGCGCAAAACTTGATGCCCGTCGGCAGATTTGACGATGCCGAGCGTTTATTGAAGAAGTCGATCACTCTAGGCGACAAAGCGAACAGCGCATACAGTGCGCTGCTTGGACGCTGTTATACATATCAGCAAAAGTATGACAAAGCTTTTGAGTATTTGAATTTCAATCCAGCTAAACAAAAAGTTCGCGGCGTTGAATGGGCGTCGGCGGCTTTCTACTACTTGTGCGTTGGCAAAACGGATGCCGCGCAGAAAGCAATGAATCAGCTGATGGCGCGGGAAACATTTCCGGCGCGCTCGCATCGCATCCTCGGTGAGTTAGCGCGCTGCACTGGTCAGTATGAAAAGGCGATTCAAGAGTTTCACGTGTCCACAAGTCTGGAGGAAACGTACCCAGTTGGTTACCGGCAGCGGGGGATGTCGTTTTTCGCGTTGGGTCAATTTCGCGCTGCGCTCGCTGATTTTAAGAAGGCATATCAGCTGAACCCTGAGTCGTCGACGACTGCAACTTGGCTGGCGCGCGTTGAGAATAAACTTGGCAAAAAAGATGACGCGCAGAAGCTCATGAAGAAGGCGTTCGAAGAGCAATTACTGGCGCCGATGTCTTTTGTGAATCGAGGCTATGTACAACTCGAAAATGGTAATGTCGAAGACGCGCTAGAGTCAGCGCGCATTGCCTTGGTTATGGATCCGTGGCTGAAGGAAGGATATGAACTTCGCGCGGCGGTGCGGCGCAAAGCCGGCGATAAGACGCAAGCTGCGATGGATGCGGAAACAGCGAAGAAGATGTTTAGTCATTTTGATCTGTAGAGCGCGAGCGCTTCCGAGAATGCTTTAGCGAGAAAACTTCAGCGAGAAAGTTTTATCAGTAAGTATCTCTGGTTTGGAAGAAGTTTTAGTTTGGAGAAAACTAGTGGAAACTCTTACTGTCACAGCCAACGGCATCAATCTACATGTTGTTGTTGACGGTGTCGGTCCAACAATTTTGCTGTTGCATGGTTTTCCCGATACGCATCATCTTTGGAGATTGGTCGCACCGCGCTTGGTGGCTAGCGGTTTTCGCGTCGTGATGTTCGACCAACGTGCTTACGGTGAGACTGACGCGCCCGCTGAAGTGAGTTCTTATACAGTCGATAAAATTGCGTCTGACGCGATAGAGGTCTTGAAGGCGCTGAACATTACGGAGAAAGTGAAACTCGTGGGGCACGACTGGGGCGCCTTTATTGGTTGGTTTCTCTGTTTGAACTATCCCGATCGCTTTGACAAATATGTCGCCATTTCAGTTGGGCATCCTCTCGCCTACCGGCACGCCGGACCCGCGCAATGGCTGAAGGGATGGTATGTGCTGATGTTTCAATTTCCAGGTCTTGCCGAGTGGCTGTTTTCCGCCAATGACTTTCGCGCAATAAAACGTTTATCAAATGATCCAATCGATCGTGCCCATCGAGTTGAATCATTCGCTCGCCCAGGTAGATTGACGGCAGCGCTTAACTGGTACCGCGCTAATTTTTCCAATCTCGGCATTTCAAAGTTTGGCACCAACACTGTACCCACGATGGGCATTTATTCCGTTGACGATGTTGCACTTACTGAAAAGCAGATGACCGACTCAGTGAAGTATATGGACGCCGACTGGAGATACGTGCGCATTGAAAATTCGTCGCACTGGATCCCGCTCGACCAGCCAGACCAACTCGCCCGTGAAATAGTCACGTGGTGCTCTTGAACGCAATGTCAACACAGGCTATTCTGATGAACCCCGCTGGAGATGTTGTGCATGGCGAAGCTCGTCTTTGGAATGAGTCAATCACTCGATGGTTATGTCGACCACGACCACAAAGATTTCATTCCCTGCCCGGTGCTCTTTCGTCACTTCATGGAGCAAGTGCGCAATGAGTCGGCAATAGTCTACGGCAGCCGCATTTATGAAATCATGCGCTATTGGGATGAAGATAAGCCTGAGTGGGATGATGCTGAACGCGAGTTCGCTGATGTTTGGCGAAAGAAGCATAAGTGGGTTGTGTCAAACTCTATGAAATCGGTTGGACCGAATGCAACTCTTGTGACTGCCGATTTAGAAAGCTTGATTCGTAAACTTAAGGCTGACCTTGACGGTGAATTTGAAATTGCCGGACCGGAGTTGGCGGGTAGTGCGACACAACTCGGACTTATCGACGAGTATCGAATTTACCTACACCCCGTTGTGATGGGAGGCGGCAAGCCGTTCTTCACCGGTCCGCGGCCACGGCTTCGCCTGATATCTCAAGAACGAATCGGTGCGGATGTGATCAGATTGACTTATGTTCCCGCCTAGTGAGTTTATGTAGTGTGTCTGGCTTGTAAAGGCTATTTGGGGGATGAATGTCCTCAATTTAGGTAGCCCGAGGGAACCTTGGGTTGGTTGTGACAGTCCCCTTTGTGTCGCGATTCTAAGTGATTGTAATGCGACTGTACTCGAACTGAACGCGATAGACGCTATCTGGAGCGTACTGTCGCGAACTGGATTACCTGGCAACTGGAAACTTACCCACATGCTCACTATTGGTGTCGTCGGCGGCGGACCTGCCGCTTTGATGTTTTTGAAAACAGTAGTTGAGAAGCTACAGCCCGTCAAAATTTCGATTTTTGAATCGAGTAATCGAATCGGTTGCGGGATGCCCTATGGTGATAGAGGCGCATCCTTAGAACATGTCACCAATATCTCTTCGGATGAAATGCCACCGCTTGAGCAGTCGCTTGCTGATTGGGTTGGCACTTTGGATGAAGAAACCCTCGCTCGCTTTTCAATAGACAAGAATGATTTTCATGAAAAGGAAGTGGCGCCGCGATTGCTCTTCGGTATGTATTTGGAAGCACAGTTATACACGTATATCGAGATGGCTCGTTTGTCGGGCTTCGATGTTCAGGTATTTTTGAACACGAGAGTCACCGGTCTAAAAGCGAAAGGCGATCATTATTCGGTTGTCGCTGCTGGAGAAGAACACATCTTCGACAAGATTGTCTTGTGCACCGGGCACCACTGGCCGTGCGAGCATGAAGGCAAGGTGCCGGGGTATTTTGATTCTCCTTATCCGCCCAATAAGTTGTCGAAGAAATTCAATCATACGGTCGGGATGCGTGGAAGTTCGTTGACTGCTGTTGATGCGATTAGAACGCTAGCGAGGAGCAACGGCAAATTCGTTGAGCAAGATAGTAGGCTTACGTTCGAAGTTGATAAAGACGTTGAGAATTTTCGAATTGAGATGCATTCAAAACACGGGCTTCTTCCTTGTTTGCGGGTCCACATGGAAGAACCATATCTCGACAAAGACTCAGTGATTTCAAAGCAAGAAATCGAGCGAGACATCGAGCGTAACGACGGTTTTCTCGGATTGGATTTCCTGTTTGAACGCGGCTTCAAGCAACCACTAAGGGAAACAGATCCCGATTTCTTCCAAACGATAAAGGATTTGTCGCTGGAAGAGTTCATTGAAAAAATGATGAGCTACAGAACCGAGCAAGATCCATTTACGCTGTTCTTAAAAGAGTTCAAACAGTCACTTAAGTCAATACAAGAGGAGAAGCCAGTACCGTGGAAAGAAATGCTTGCGGCGCTGAGTATTGCGTTGAACTATCCGGCGAAGCACATGTCTGCGGAGGATATGTTACGTTTGCAAAATCATTTGCTCCCTTTGGTTTCGACCGTAATTGCGTTTATTCCCCAATCTTCGGCGAAGGAGTTGCTTGCCTTGCATGATGCCGGGCGGCTTGAATTGATAACTGATGGTGAAACAGGCAGTGTTGATGTCGAAGATGGCAAAATCGTCTACCGCTGGGAGGAGATGCGAAGGGGCGCGATGCATTCTGAAACTAGAATATATGAGACATTCATTGATTGCATAGGCCAGCGCCCTTTGGAAGAGGATGATTTCCCTTTCTCCAATTTGAAGAAGCAAAACATAACTAGCCCCGCACGTTTAAGATTTAGGGATGAAACAGTTGGCAAAAAATTGCGGGATGAGGGAAACAAGAACGTCATCAAAGAAGATGATGAGTTTTTCCTTTCTGTGCCAGGCATGGACATAAGTGACAATTTTCAATTGGTCAACCGAGAAGGTGTCGCCAGCGACGGTGTGTTTTTGATGGCGGTGCCTTTCATGGGCGGCCTGAATCCTGATTACTCAGGGCTAGATTTCTGCGAAAACGCGGCTGGGCTGATCATCGAGTATTTGAAAAAGGGCATGATCAGCAAAGCTGAGCAGGTTTCTAATCGGCAAATAAAAAGTGCGTAGTAAGCGCTTATGTAGTCCTACCGCAGATTTTGCTTTCGTGTGAATTTGGTGCAGCGTTGCAGCTTCATTCTTCTGAAAACAAACATCTCGTCAACTCACAGCTTATCATCTCACTTCAGACCTGGTTTTGTTAAAGCATAAACAGCATAGGAATGCTGCTAAAACTATGCCGATGGTACTCGCTCCAATGACCAACTGATATGGCTCAGCGGCTCCGCTGAATCTTGGAAAGAAGATCTTTGCTATTCCAAAACCAGCTACCGAAAAACTAAGCAAGGAAACAACGTAGGCCATAACTCGAGAGGCGCGACTGGCTATAGATTCCGCTGTTTGCAGCAGCTTAGAGATAAAAACTCCGTTTATCCCGTCGACAAGTAGCATGCCAAAACAGAAACAAAATCCGATAATTAACGCCTGCGAAATGCCGCCATGTTTGGTGGCAAAGAAAGCAAAAAATGCTGCCTGGGTGATGGTATCAAATGAAAAGGCAAAAAGTGCTCCTACCATAGCTATCGCTAATGGGTCAGATGTTCGACTCGACTTGCCATAGAAGAATGTCTTCAGTCCTCTCAGTGCAACTTGGTCACCTGGCGCAGTTTTTACCGCGGAAATCAAATTTATTGAACCTATTGCGATGAGAAAAAAGATGGATACCAATGAGCCAACTGCATCGAGCCAGTCCGGCACATGCAGCTCCATGCCCAAAAAACCGACTGTAAGAGCGATGGCCATCACCACCAGCCCGTGCCCGGCAGAAAAGAGCAGACCGCACCAGGGCGCGAGGCGCGAAGATCTGGATATGTTGTGGCGAGTCATGCCATCGATCGCTGCTAGGTGGTCCGCATCAAGTCCGTGCCGGGCACCTAGTAAGAAGATCGTGCCGACCAAGAGCAGCCAGTCAGCAGGCAATGCTTGCGCATGCAATTTTCAATCCCCCGCGCCACTAAAAATAGGAAGGTCACTGCTACTGATTATCAACCCACCTCTCTCTTTGTCCCACCGCACAGGAAGGCTTAACTCGGCCGGATTGTCGAGATTTAGTTGACGCATGAAATCGACTGCATCAACTACTTTGTCACCCTTCATATTCATTGTTTTTATCAGGAAACCACCTGAAGCATCTGAGACGATGGGCAAGAGCAAAATTGATGTTTCAGTTTTAACAAGTGCTACTGAGTTCAGACCACGAAAGAATGTTTCGTACGTTTGGCAGTCGAGGTACAACTTCCCATTTTTCAAGCGAATCATTATTTGCTGTTCGCTCATCTGTCGACGCTCACTTCTTTCCTCTTGCTCTCATCAGTTGCAGGATTTCTGAAGCGCTCAAGAATAATTTCAACCACTCGGTCACCGGCTTTTTGAACTGTTTCTGTCAGTTCCAGACCATAAGACAAGTCTGATGCTTCGATCAGAAATACTGATACATCGGCTGGAAATTCTTCTTTGAATATTTTCTTGCCCGCATATATAGCGTGATTCCAGCGGAAATCATGCAAATTGTAGGCAGGCTCTGGTGGTCCTGCTACTTCCTCGGCGGGCAACTCGAAAATGGTGCCTGGTTCCGATTCTGATCTGCACGCATCGACGATTATCAACGAACTGCTGCCGCGAGCCTGAAACATTACTTCCATGCCCGCTGTACCCGCATCGAATACACGGATGTCACCGCTCGCTTGTTCTGCCAGCATTTGCTGAAGCTGCCTGGCGACATAACTGCCGACGCCATCATCTTTTCTTGTGACATTGCCGCAGCCGATTACCGTGCGCATTCTATTTTTGCTCAGGTGGTGCGAAAACGTGCCAGTTCTTTGCCTGTCTTCGCGTCGTGCGCGTGAACGGTGCAAACCAGGCAAGAATCGTAAGAGCGAGCAACGTGCCCAACCTCGACCGGATCGGAAATGTCCTTGATGGGAGTTCCGATCAAAGCTTCCTCGATTGGACCTCTTTCACCCTTTCCACTGCGCGGACCGACATTCCAGGTGGTGGGAGCAATGATCTGATAGTTCTTGATCTTTCCTCCCTCTACTTCGATCCAGTGGCAGAGTGCACCTCGAATTGCTTCTGTCGCTCCCCATCCTCGCCCATCCTTTTCTACAGGCTTTTTGTAGAAGGGCTCGCTGAGTTTGAACTCTCTTAAGCAATGCTCTATTTTGCGATAAATAGCCTTAGCTTCGTGCATTCTGGCGAAGTGCCGAAGGGCTACGGAAGCGCCGCCCATCTTTTTGTACATGTCTAGGACTAGCGGGTCCTGCTGCTGCCATTTCTCCATGTGCCCGCCGCCATAAACGAGCTGTCGTGCTAGCGGACCTGCTTCCAGGTGACCATTCTCGGCATGCAGTACTGCAGTGGCCCAGGTGTACTTGCCCTTTTCGAAGTCAACATCATTTTTTTGAATGGGGGCGGTTGTTCTGTCAAAAGGATGCACAGGGCCTGAGCCTTCCGAATACCATGCATGCTGAACATCTTCGCGAGTCAGTCCCTGATTCATGAGTTTGTGCGTGTCTGATTTTGAATCGTATACGCCACTGGGCATCCAAACTGCAGCATTGCGCCCATCGATTGTTGGTTTCTGGTATTTGTCCTCGTGAGGCAAATATCCCCAGGTGACATATTTCCCCAGACCGTTGCCGTACTTATCCAGCCCGACATCCACAGCCATTTTCCAGAACATGGCAAGATCTGAGTTTGCATGCTCCGGCTTTTCGTCCATCCAAGCCAAAAAGTCTTCGTAAGTCTTTATCTCTTCGTATCGTTCAAGCGAACAACCGAACCAAACCGGTTCCAGCCAGTTTCGTCGGAAATGTTCAAGAATAGACCAGGACCTTGTCACATCAGTCAGTGTAGGGGAGCACATCACCCCTCCCGGAACCATGTAGCTGGAGTGAGGCCACTGGCCGCCCAGAAGCGCATAGATTTCTACAGGCCGCCCTGATATGGTCACGCCAAGCTCATAATTCGTTCCGGTAAAAGGCGCCCAACGCTCGACTGCCATCTCATAGTATTTGCTGTTCTTATAGTTCTTATTGATCAGGTCAATCATGAAGAGCCCATAGTGATGGCGCGGCAGGCTTTGCAGACTCTCCACCAGTTGACCAAGATTGCGGGCAATAATTGCGTTGCGCGGTACTTCAGTATTCCATGCAGTGTCCAGTGCCCAGGAGGCACAGGTGAGGTGCGAAGCACCACAAATGCCGCATGCGCGCGGTGTTACTACTAACCCCGCTTGAGGATCCTTATCTCTCAAGATTATCTCGAAGCCCCTGAATAACTCCGCTGAAGTCCATGCGTTCGTAACCACGCCATCTTCTATATCCACCCGGACATCGAGATCTCCTTCTACGCGTCCAACTGGCGATATATCCAGTGTTCGAACATTTCCAGCCACAATCCTTACCTCGAATGCAAGTTTGATTTGTAATCTATGTATTTAGAATCAGACTACGAACATGTCTTCTTCCGCCCATGCCGGTGCGGCAGCTTTAGCAGAAGCTGTCAGCTTGATGTAGCGCATTTTTTCCATGCCTGGCGGCATTTCCTTCGGTACGCCCATCACAGTCTGTGTTTTAAATACGGTCCCTGGTGCCAGGTCGAAGAATGGAAATTCCGGCTCTGTGCAACCGAGGCACGGCATGCCAGCGCGAGTCTTCGATGATTGGCGATTCCAGAGAATGCGATTGCAGGGTGAATGCGTCATCGGACCTCGGCAACCCAGATCGTAGAAAAGGCAGCCATTGCGTTGCCCAAACTCGGTTGTGGAAACTTTGTAGGCAAAATGCATATTGCGTGTGCAGCCAGTCTGCGTGAAGCTCTGGAAAAAGGTTTTCGGTCGCTGAAATTGATCGAGAGTTAGATCACCTGCTCTGCCTGTAGCAACTGCTACAAGAATTTGAGTGACCCAATCTGGATGGCAGGGGCAGCCCGGAATATTGATCACTGGCAGGCCTGCCTTACTCACAAACTCTTTGCCTAAGAAGCCGCCATGCTGACGTTTTAGAAATTGCAGACCCTGGGACTCACTGGGATTTGGAGCCATTGCGGGTATCCCGCCCCACGTCGCACAGTCGCCTATTGCCACTACGAAATCAGCAACTGCGCTCAATTCTTTGACCCAATCTTTCATTGGGCGTCCTGCAAATCTGTTCCAGTGTCCCGTTCCATTCGGAGCATTGACGACAGTGCCCTCAAAGACAAAAATGTCCAATTTGATTTTTCCGCTGATGCAATCTTCAAGCAGCGTCTTCAAATTCTGTCCCAGTTCAACGCCGAGCGATGGATGCCAGAGGATATTGATGCCGAAATCAGTTACCAGATCGCAGGCGCTGGGCTCCTCTGCATTAAGAAAGGACATGGTGTTTCCAGAGCAAGCTCCACCCTGCAACCAAAGCAGATTTGCCATGCGAATTTCCTCAGGTGTTGGGAAGTCTCTTAACTCTCACCATTATAGCTAAGACAACCCTTGTGCGAATTGTCTGCCAGCACAAAAGGATGGAGAATAGATGTATCCATTTGGCAGCAGTTTTATTTCTAATTTCGGATATTTACCTCCTCAATATGACTTCACTACAGACCCAGCAATACGAACAAGCTCTGCAAGTCCTGGAAAACGGAGACTACAGTCGCCTTGAGAAGATCGAGTTATTGATGCAAATGGCAATGGGCTTACAGCAGCGACCAAAGAATGCCAAACAACTATTCGATGCCATTGACTTATATGATCGTGCACTTGCACTTTGTTTGGAAATGGATGATCTTTTGTCGGCCCGATTGCATGCTCGAAAAGCTACCGCGTTGCATATGATTCCTTCTGAGGATGCTGAATATCTGTTGTCCGCGCAGAGAGAATTGGAGTCCGCTTTGCCGGTGATTGAAGCGGCGCAGAAATCAGACCAAGCAGCGTCCATCGAAGAAGTTGCAGAAATCGAGATGAATCTCGGTCTTGTTATTCAGACCCTGGCGTCATTTCATAAAGCCAAAATTGCCGATGCCGTCTTCTGGTACCAGCGAGCCTTGCGAGTCTTCACCAAAACATCTTATCCGACCGAATTTTCGATACTGCACAACAATTTGGCCACCGCTTATCTTTCGATTCCCATGTCGGATGAACGCGGCAAAATGAGAGAAGCGCTGGCTGTGCAGTCATTCGAAGCAGCGCTTGAAGTAGTAACTTTAGAAGAAAATCCTACTGAATATGCAATGCTCCAGAACAATCTAGGCAATGCGCTTCAATACGCTTCCTCCAGTCATGCCGTAGAGAATAATCTGCGCGCGCTGGAAGCTTATGACGCGGCGCTGAAGGTGCGCGATGCTAGAGTTTCACCCGTGGCATACGCCAATACAATTTCGAACAAGGCTAATTGTCTGCTTAACCTGCCGGATGACCCGGAACATCCCGAGCAAGGTAATCAAAAACGCATGAATGAAGCTTTGAAGCTGTACCGAGAGGCGCACAAAATCTTTGCTCAGTCTGATGAGTCAGGCAAAGCTGAGGTTATTGCGCAGATACTGGATGATTTGGAAAATGAAATGAATAAGGAGCAAAAAACAGAAGTCAGCTAAGTGATTTATTGTCTGGACGGAGCCAGTCAAGTTTGAGGAACGGATGATTTCCAGATAAGACTCAAGCGAAGGAGAGCAAGATGGAAACTATATTGCAGCAAATGATCAATGGTGATATCAACCAGATGACTACTATCGGCTTTGCTCTGGTGGCAGCATTCGTTGGAGCTGCCAGTGGATGTATCGGCGCTGAGATGGTAGGTGGCAAGTTTTTGGGCAAGGAGCTTGTGATGATGATGGGTGCACCATTCGGTGCGATGGCCTCAGTGCCGGGTGTCTTGATCGGCTTATTAATCCTGGGACTGAAGTGAGGAAAAGGCAATGTTCGATCTTGATTTGTTGAAGGACACAATTGGTCTGCTACTCAAGGGAAAGTTGTTTCGCAATAACGACTTTTTCCTTCGTCAAGCATTCTTCGGTATCGTTATTTCCGCGGTTTTACTTGTGATTTTGGTTAAGTTGGGAGTGGGTTTGTTTGCCTCGGTATTTGTTGCCAGCTGCGTGGGCGGAGTACTTCAGCCCCGCTTGCTCAAGAACCTGAAATTTCACTAGGAGCCTTTGTGCAACGGGACACGAACGCCGGTTTTGTATCTCTTGAGAAAGAGCTCAAAGACATTGAGCTACTCGAGCAGATCATCGCCGGCTGGGAAAACGAACAGAAGAACACCGTCGAAGCGCTGAGGCACAGCGTAGACCGGCTGAGTAAAGAAGCGCTTTCCAGAATCATCAAAAAGATGAAGGAAGATCCCGTCACCCTTGGAGCTTTGAAGGAAGTTTTGGGCGACGAGGTCGTGTATGCAGTTTTGCGTTATCACCAACTGGTAAAACCATCGCTGCAAGAAAGAGTAGAGTTGGCACTTTCTACGGTGCGTCCCATGCTGGCGACACATGGTGGCAATGTAGAACTTGTGGAAATAGAAGCTCCATCCACGGCGATCATACGCCTTCTTGGTGCCTGCAGTGGCTGCCCGGCTTCCGAGCTGACGCTCAGCGAAGGAGTAGAAAAGGCGATTAGGGAGTATTGTCCGGAGATTCAGGAAATAAGGAAAGCACCCGCGATTTGCTCGAACGAATCTGTTGCCGTCAATTTCATCAGCCCCTTTGCACGCTCGGAGTCTGTCGGATGGGTATTTGCGGCGCAACTAGACGATGTTCCGGAAAATCGGATTAAGACTGTGGATGTGTCCGGTCAATCAGTCATTCTGGTGAGGAGCGCCGGTCGAGTGATGTGTTATCAAAATGCTTGCGCGCATCTGGGAATGCCTCTGGACATGGGACAGATTGAAAATGGAGTACTCACTTGTCCTCATCACGGTTTTAAGTATGCACTGGACTCGGGTGAGTGTTTGACGGCACCAGTGGTGCAGTTGCAAACACATGCAGTCAGAATAACCAATGACCGGGTGGAAGTTCGAATTGAGTGACGATAATCGCATCATCAAGATTTCACCTAAGCAGGCACTTTACACTGGAGATGCCACAGATCCAGAAGCCCTGGAAATTTTTGATAGCAACCCGCATGTTTTTCTTGTCGGCGAGCGCACCAGCGATGTTCCCGGGCGGTCCGTCGTACCCTCTGCAAGTTCATGTTTTGGTCCTCGCGGAGTGCTGTTGCATGATAATCAGAGCGTTTGGGTTTGCGATACCGGGCACCATCGCCTCATGGGATGGAGCAGACTGCCGTGCGAAGACGGAGTTGGGGCGGACATTCTCATTGGGCAGAAGGACTTTGCGCAAGAAGGACGCAATGGCAGAGAAAATATCAGCGGCGCCAGCCTTAACGTCCCGACGGGCATTTGCCAGATGGGTGATGGGCTGGCTGTAGCAGATGCCTGGAATCATCGAGTTTTAATCTGGTTGAACACGCCGCGAGAGAAAAATACGCCAGCCGATATTGTTTTAGGACAGAAAGACTTTGTCTGCGGCGAGTCCAATAGAGGCGACCAGCGTCCAGGTGCTCAGACGCTCCACTGGCCTTATGGAGTCGCCTTCATCGATAATAAACTGCTTGTGGCGGATACGGGCAATCGGCGAGTGCTTTGCTGGTATGGAATTCCCAGCGAGAATGGGCAACCCTGTGACCTGGTGCTCGGTCAGACGGAATCTGGTTGCCGAGACGAGAATGCCGGTCACGAGACCGATGCAATGAGCATGCGATGGCCTCATTCTATGGTCATGTGGCGAGGGCATCTGTGTATTTGTGATGCTGGAAACAATCGCATAATGATATGGAAAAGGTTTCCAGCAGAAAGTGGTCAACCTTGTGATTTTGTCTTGGGTCAGAAGACGTCTCAAAATGTCGATCACAATCAAGCACTGTATTATCCCAGAGCCTATACTCTCAACATGCCGTACGGTGCCACCGTCAGTGGTGACTGGCTGTTGGTAGCCGATACGGCCAATTCACGCATTATTGGATACCATCCAAGCAATATAAGTGATGGGGCATCAGCTACGGCACTGTTCGGGCAACCACGCTTCATAGATAAAGGAGACAATCGCTGGCACTCCGCGGCGCCGGACAGTCTGTGCTGGCCGTACGCGGTGCATGCTAACGGAGATATAGTCTCAATCGCCGACTCCGGAAATAATCGTGTTTCTATCTGGAAGTGCAAATTGTGATGGAGAAAATACCTTCTACAAAAAGTATTGGACGCCTTATTCGAGTGAAGGGCTCGGTTCAAGGCGTGGGTTTCCGCCCCAACGTTTATCGCATCGCAAGAGAGATGGGAATCAGAGGGACGGTATTTAATGATGCATCCGGTGTGCTCATACGTGCCTTTGCCGATGAGGATGAAATCGCCAAATTCATCGAGCGTATTTTAAGCGAATGCCCTCCCCTGGCCAGAGTAGAATCCTGTGAGCAGCAGGCTTTATTTGACGATTGTGCTCCTGATGGTTTTTCAATCAGCGTAAGCGAAGGCGGAATAAACAACACTTCAGTTGTTCCTGATGCCGCCACCTGTGCAGACTGCCTGGAAGATACATTCAGTCCTTTCAACAGGCGTTATCGATATCCATTCACCAATTGCACCCATTGCGGTCCGCGTCTGTCGATCATCAAAGCAATTCCGTATGACAGAGCCAACACCAGTATGCAATCGTTTTCGCTTTGTGTTGATTGCCGGAATGAGTACGATGATCCAGACGACAGAAGATTTCATGCTCAGCCAAATGCCTGCTATCGGTGCGGCCCAAAGGCTGAGTTGAGAAGACTTGATCATCACCTGGTCAACACCGAATCATTTACGCAGTTAGATGATGTAGATGCGGCGGCCGGGCTGATTTTGAAAGGAGAAATTGTTGCGGTTAAAGGCCTGGGTGGTTTTCACCTTGCATGCGATGCGTACAACGATCTGACTGTGCGCAGGTTGCGCGAAGCAAAGCGCCGATTTGATAAGCCATTTGCGGTTATGGCTGCGAATCTGCAGATTATAGAAAAACATTGTCAGCTGGACAGTAACAGCATCGGGTTATTAACCAGCAGGGCAGCTCCAATTGTGATACTGGACGTTCACGATATGGATGGTCTTTCTCCACATCTGGCTCCGGGGCAGAAGACTATCGGCTTCATGTTGCCGTATACTCCGTTGCATCATTTGCTCATGCGCCGGATAAAGCGAGCGATTGTGCTTACTTCCGGAAATCTTTCTGATGAACCTCAATGCATAGACAATGAGGAAGCTCGCACCAGGCTGGCTACAATTGCAGATTTTATGCTTTGCCACAATCGCGATATCGTCAACCGCGTAGATGACTCTGTCGTCTCATCTTTGAATGGACGAACGATTTTCTATCGCCGTTCGCGTGGTTATGCGCCAGAGCCGATCGCTCTTCCCTCCGGATTCGAAAATTCGCCGCCCATTCTTGCCATGGGGGCAGAGCTCAAAAACACGTTTTGCCTTTTGCAAAATGGTCGCGCAACTGTTTCACAACACATGGGAGACTTGAGCGAATGCCGGACATTCGAAGACTACAAAAGAAGTATCTCCTTGTATCGCCAGATTTTTGAAAGCAAACCAGTTTGTATTGCGGTAGATCGACATCCTGAATATCTCTCGACAAAGTTTGGGCGAGAAATGGCAATTGAGGATGGCATAGAGGTTGAAGAGATCACCCATCATCACGCTCACATAGCATCGTGTATGGTCGAAAACGAAATACCCCTTGATGGAGAGCCTGTTCTTGGGGTTGCTCTGGATGGACTGGGCTATGGAGATGATGGAACATTGTGGGGTGGTGAGTTTTTGCTGTGCCGATACCATGAGTACCGTCGTCTGGCAACATTCAAGCCTGTGGCAATGCTGGGCGGGACCAGAGCTATTCTCGAGCCATGGCGCAGCACCTACGCGCATTTAATGGCGGAAATCGGCTGGAACAGGCTGAAACTCGACTATGACGGACTGGAATTGCTTGATTACTTCGAATCGAAGTCTTTGAAGCAATTCGATCAGATGTTAAAAAACGATATTTATGCCCCCCGGGCGTCTTCTTGTGGGCGTCTATTCGATGCAGTCGCTGCCGCAGTTGGAATAAGAAGAGATTCGATTACATATGAGGGACAGGCAGCCATCGAACTCGAGAGCATTGTTGATAAGGAAGAATTGCTCAAGGACGATGAATTCCTTGTCTATCCTTTTACGATTCCCAGGCTGAAAAGCACAGGCATGCCTTACGTCGAGCCTATTGGAATGTGGCAAGCTTTGCTTGGGGATTTAATTTGCTCGACCAGTCCTGGAGTAATCGCGGCTAGATTTCATAAGGGATTGGCTAAAGTCATTGTTTCGATGGTTGGCAAGTTAGCCGAAAATGAAGACAGTGCGCATTTTTCGACCGTAGCATTGTGCGGTGGGGTATTTCAAAACAAAATTCTCTTGCAACTAACCAGCGTACAATTAGATAAGCGTGGTTTTAAAGTTGTCACGCCCAGACAGATGCCCGCCAACGATGCTGGAATATCCCTTGGACAAGTGGCGGTGTGCGCTGCAAGAAGACTTAAGGAGGCGAGCCGGACATGTGTCTAGGAATACCTGGTCAAATCATCGAAATAATCGATGAGGAGAAGAAGATCGCCAAAGTTGATGTCTCAGGAGTGAGGCGCTCAATTAACATCGCTTGCATCGTCGATGAAGAGCATCCTTGTTTGAGCTGCGTAGGAGACTGGGTCCTGATACATGTGGGTTTTGCAATGGGGCGAATCGATGCTGAGGAAGCGGCAAAGACGATGGCACTTTTGCAGGAGCTTGAAGAAGCTCAAAAAGAGATGGAAGCAATGAGCCGTCCCCCGTCGTGACAATGCTTTTTTGAAGGTTTGCAGATATGAAATATGTGGATGAATTTAGAGATCCGGAAAAGGCGAAGAGTCTTTTTTGCGAGATCGAGAAAATATCCAAGGGAGTAAGAGAGAAGCTCGGAAGGCAGATCCAGCTTATGGAATTTTGTGGCGGTCACACTCATGCCATTTTTCGTTTTGGCATTGAGCAATTACTCTCAAAAGACATAGAACTTGTCCATGGACCCGGCTGTCCGGTCTGCGTATTGCCGATGGGACGGGTAGACGACTGTGTGGCGCTTGCTGAGAGAAGCGATGTTATATTCACCACTTTTGGTGACGCGATGAGAGTGCCTGGATCAAAGAAAAATTTGTTGCAGTGCAAAGCGGAAGGTGCCGACATTCGCATGGTTTATTCTCCTCTTGACGCCTTGGAATTGGCCAAACGTTATCCTGAGAAAGAAGTGATTTTCTTTGCACTTGGTTTTGAAACCACTATGCCGAGCACTGCTCTGACAGTCTTGCAGGCAGAGGCAGATGGGGTGACCAACTTCTCTCTGTTTTGCAATCACATCACCACTGTTCCAATTCTGGAGTCGCTCCTAGACTCCGAGAATTTGTGCATCGACGGATTTATTGCGCCAGGACACGTAAGCATGGTGGTGGGAGAAGGTCCGTTCGAGCACATCTCCTCGAAGTACAAAAAGCCCATTGTAATTTCCGGTTTTGAGCCACTGGACATCCTGCAGTCTATTTACATGGCGCTAGCGCAGTTAGAATCCGGACGCGCTCAGATGGAAGATCAGTATTCGCGGGTGGTGCCCAAAGATGGCAATGCACCCGGTCTTAATGCTATGCAACGGGTGTTCGAACTGAGAGACTACAGTGATTGGCGCGGGCTTGGCACAGTCGACAAGTCAGGAGTGCAGGTGACCAACGAATTTGCACGCTTCGATGCTGAACGTAAGTTTCCAGTCGCCAATGTAAAGATTGAAGATCCCAGTGAATGCCAGTGCGGCGACGTTCTTAAAGGAAAGATCAAACCCTGGCAGTGCAAGGTTTTTAGCAGCAAATGCACGCCGGAAAATCCGCTTGGTGCGCTTATGGTTTCCTCTGAAGGAGCATGCGCCGCTTATTATAATTTCGGCAACATGAATGAGTTACAAGAACTGAGAAAGAGCACTGAAATTGCGGATGTCACTAAATGACCACATCTTCGAACTCACAGAAAAGACAACTGGGAGTACTGAACTCGGACGTTATTACTCTGTCACACGGCAGTGGTGGCAAAGCCATGAGAGATCTCATCGAGGACGTGTTCGTCAGGGCATTTGATAACGAAAAACTCTCACACATGGAAGACCAGGCCCGCATAGAACTTTCAGAATTGCAGGCAAAGGGCGACAGATTGGCGTTTACCACCGATTCTTATGTGATATTTCCGACCTTTTTTCCCGGAGGTGATATTGGAAAACTTGCCGTAAGCGGTACTGTAAATGACCTTGCCGTATCGGGCGCAAAACCACTCTACATGACATGCAGCATGATTCTAGAGGAGGGTTTTCCGGTCGCCGATTTGCGAAAGATTGTTCAATCAATGAAGCAAACTGCTGATCGCGCGGGCGTTGCGATAGTGACCGGCGACACAAAAGTTGTCGAAAAAGGCAGTGCCGATAAAGTCTTTATCAATACGGCCGGTATCGGGGTTATTGATTCTCGTTTTAACGTCAGCTCCAGCAATGCTCAACCCGGGGATCTTGTGATCGTCAACGGAACGCTGGGCGACCACGGAGCTGCCGTAATTGCAGCCAGACAAGATTTGGCCTTTGAGACGAACGTTCTTTCCGATTGTGCGCCTTTGAATTTGCTGATTGCCGACATGTTTGAAGCATGCCAGGACATTCATTGTTTGCGTGATGCTACCAGAGGTGGCGTGGCCACTATTTTGAATGAGTTTGTCCGCGACAGTAAGGTCGGGATAAAGCTCGCTGAAAAGGCCATCTCGATAAGACCTGAGGTGAGGGGGATTTGCGAGATTCTTGGGCTGGATCCGCTCTATCTGGCGAATGAGGGAAAAATTGTATCTATAGTTCCGCCTGCATATGCTGGAAAGATAATCGATGTTATGCGCCGTCACGAAGAAGGAGCGTCGTGCTCGATAATTGGAGAGGTGGTAGAAAGCGCATCACATATGGTGACGATGGAAACTTCATTTGGTGGCGAAAGGGTAGTCGACATGCTTGTCGGCGATCAATTGCCGCGGATTTGTTAATTGAGAAACGATCGTGCACGAACTTTCAATAATGATTAACATCGTTTCGATAGTGCAAGAGCATTCGCAGGATCAAAGGGTGGTGCGCGTCAAACTGGAAATTGGCAAGCTTGCCGCAGTAGTGCCAGACAGTTTGAGATTTTGTTTTGATGTGTGCACGAAAGGCACAAATCTCGAAGGGGCAGTTCTCGAAATAGACGAGATTGAGCCATTAGGAGAGTGCAATCTATGTATGCGTCGTTTTCCGCTGGACCTTTTGGCAGTGCGCTGTCCTTGCGGATCTCGCTCTGTCAAGTGTGTTGCAGGCGAAGAGCTAAAAGTAAAGGAAATGGAGGTAGAGTAATGTGCACGACTTGCGGATGTTCGGATGATGCTGATCCTAAAGTGACGAATCTGCAAACGGGAGCGACCCTGAGGGTTGGAACTTCCCCTAGCAATCGCGAGCATGTTCACGAACATTCTCACAGTCACCTTCATACGCATGAGCACACGCATGCCGATGGGCTGACGCATTCTCACGAGCATGCTCATATGCATGAGCACGAACATGCTCACTCTCACGATCATGATCATACGCATGAGCACGAACATGCTCACTCTCACGATCATGCTCATATGCATGATCACGAACATGCTCACTCTCACGATCATGCTCATATGCATGATCACGAACATGCTCACTCTCACGATCATGCTCCCTCGTCTGCTAGCAGCAAATCAGCTTCCCGTTCCGTAATCGAGCTCGAGAGAGATATTCTAAACAAAAACAATCAACTGGCTGAGAGAAATCGCGGCTACTTTGAGGGAAGAAAAGTCTTGGCTCTCAATTTGGTAAGCTCGCCAGGATCAGGAAAGACCACATTACTGGAGAAACTCATCTCCGACTTGCATGGAAAGATGGAAATCAGTGTTATAGAGGGCGATCAGGCGACTGATGCAGATGCGCAGAGAATCAAAGCAACTGGTTGTAAGGTCGTGCAAATTAACACGGGCAGTGGCTGCCATCTGGAATCGGACATGATTGCAGCGGCACTTAAAGAACTTGATCCCGCATTCAATTCAATCGTAGCTATCGAAAACGTCGGCAATCTGGTCTGCCCAGCTCTTTTTGATCTTGGCGAAGCTTGCAAAATCGCAATTTTGTCCGTCACCGAGGGCGAAGACAAGCCGCTCAAATATCCTCATATGTTTCGCGCATCCGAAGTCATGATTCTAAACAAGATAGATTTACTTCCTTACTTGAAGTTTGATGTGAATAAATGCATTGAAAATGCAATGTCTATTAATCCGAATATCCGAGTCTTTCAGATTTCTGCAAGTGAAGGAGCTGGTCTGGATGAGTTACTTTCATGGATAGAGCAACGAGCTAAAACGATGGCTGCTCTTTCATAAATCTGACGAGGCTCTTTCTTGAAGCTGGCTTGCGATGTCCACGAATTGGCGGATTTGTAATTGATTTGAGGGTATAAAGCATGGGTGGTTTTTAACGAACCCTGGAATCTTTCTTGAACCTTTTGAGCTGCTCGGGAGCTTGTCAAAATGATATCGACCCTCACATCAGACAAAGCGGAATCAGAAGAAATGGAATCGTTTCTAGAAGTTGTAAGAGAGCAAGAATCTCCAATCCGAATCTATCCAGACCAAACCATTTTCATAGACAAGAAGGTTGAGTTTGATTGGAAGGAAAAAATACATGGTCATTTCGCAGGCGAAGAAAAACACAGGAATTTTGTAGTCGATGAATGTGAAAATGAGGAAGGTTCGTTTGTTTACTTTGGTGCTCACAAATGGAAGCTGGCAAAGATTCATTTTCACAGACGCTCTGAGCATCTTCTGGAGCACAAGTATTCCAAAAACGGTTCGTTTGATGCGGAAATTCACTTCATTCATGCACCTGTTGGCGTTTGCAAAGACCGCGCCGATAAGTTGCAAGAACCTTCAGACAATTTGGTTCTCGGCACATTTGTTGCTGAAGACTCAGCCGGTTTGAAGTCTCCGGAGCTGCAAGCATTTTTCTCTGCTTGTAATTCCAAAGTCGAGCAAGTGCAGTTGCCATGCGAGCTTATTAAGCAAGTGACTCAACTTGAGCACTTCTATTTCTATCGCGGCTCACTCACATCGAGCCCGTATTCTGAGAACATCTCCTGGGTTGTGTTCAATGAGCCGCTTCAGTTGGATAAGAGTGTGCTCGATCCGATCTGTCCGGTCCATCAAGAAGCGCGCAAAGGGCAGCCGTGGAACAGACGCTTTGTGCTCCGAAATTTTTAATATAGAAGCCCGGACTTCATTTAGAAGATAAACCGGAACTTCGATCTGTAGACAGCCAAGAATTTCAGAATGTAGATAGCCGATCCTCCTACTACATCCAATGCTTACCAGTTGGATTAAATTAGGGCGCTTGCCTTCCTCTTTTATCTTTCGCCCGGTGCAGAAGGTATATACTTTTTGCCCTGGAGTCCCTGCGTTTATTGGGAGAAGAAGTCCGTGCACGCCGTGCATGGGTTCTTTCGCACATATTTCCATAAGAGGGGAATTGAAATGGATGAGAAAAAAGCACGTGAGGTGTTGGATCGGGAAATTACGAGATTAAAGGATGTCGCTCTGACGTCTTCAAGTACTTGTATGACTTCCCTGGTTTTGGCCATCTCGGACAAAACCGTCCAAGAAACCTTTTTGAAGAAAGTAGCAGAGGGCTACGTCTTTAAAGCCATTAAGTGCCAGACAGGATTTGGGATTCCGGAATACCGCCGCGTTGAGTTTCAGTTTGAGTGCCCACCTGGAATGTTCTGCTTGATTCCACCTTCTTTCCTTGTGATTGTGGACATTGTTGCAAAGACCGTCGTGAAGATTGTCGACCCATATATGGGTATTGATCCTGGCTTCGGCAGGCATGAAACGATGACTATCTCAGGCAGCGGCATGGCTGGCTGGGGACACTCGGCTACAGCGATGGATCATGGCGATATGCGCACGACAGACTCTATGCAGGCAATGGGTGATGGCTATTTCCCATGGAATCGTCAAGGCTTCACAATGATCGACGAATTTTTTCCATGGGCACGTCGGGCTCAGCTAATGGGTGATGGCTACATTGGTTGGGGACGTCCGGTTGCCACTATGGGTGATGGCCATGTAGGTTGGGGGCGTCAGATGGGTGAAGGGTCCATTGGATGGGCCAGCTCTATGCCAAACCCCGAGCACCAAGTTGATGTTCGCAATTTGAATGTGCAAATTCTCGGACCAGGGCAAGCTATTCTCACTGCTGAAATACGCGTTCCGAATGGCTGCTATCACATGGGTCAAGTGACGCTGCAGCCGCCTTCGGATATTGTTACTGTTCCCGAGCAGTTAGCGGCGACCGTACCGGTACTCTTCACGAACCAACCGGTTTGCACAAAGCAAATTCAAACGTTCCAGTATCAGCTGCCGTTCACCTTCAACGAAGCTCAATCATCGATAAATGCCTTTGTTACCGTCAATGGAAAAGTGATTGGCAACAAGGTATTTCATCTCAGCCGCGCACAGATGTTCGCATCAATGCCAGTTGCGATGATGTAGGCGATGGGCGTATGCAATTTGGAAAGCCGATTTCAAATTGCAAACCTTAGTGCAAATCAGTGTCTGATTGCGATTTGAATCTAATTGCAATTAGCTAAATAGAAAAAATAGGCGCGGGCTTTTGATTTTCAAAGGTCCGCGTCTATATAGCTGGTTCACAGAATTCAAACCCATGCCACTGTTACAGGCTGACTTCAAAATCGGAAAATGGTCATGCGTTGAAGAAGAAATCGATGATGCTATCGATTTCTTTACAAATCGAGAGGGCAAGGAGACCTTTGTTTTATCTAAGTGGTAGCACTGAAACTGATTCAATGACTAGCTACTACCACTCCATGTTTTTCGCATCGTCGATGTGTTCGCCGCTAAAGGCGAGGCGCAAGAATGCGATTCGCGCTTCGACAGCGTCTGGATAGTCTTTGAAGATTTGCTGGAATCCACGTTTTATGCGTGGGTAGTCGTACTCGGAACCTTTGCCGACAACCTCTTCCTGGTCACCGTGGTCAAATTCGTAGAAAGCAATTCGAGCATAAAATTTGTCTCCTTGCGCACCGCCAATGGTATCGGCGCGTTTCTTGATGAATGCTTGTTGCTCTCCAGGTTCGCCGAGCCAGCGTATGCTGAAATACTTTGTCGCCCAACTGTCCAACTTGAAGAATGTCGGCCAACGCTTGTTGCAGCCAGCGACTACTTTTAAGAACTGGTCCTTCTCTTTGTCTGGGAGAGTCAAGCGCATAAGTGGAACATACGCGAACGGAATTTTTTCCGGTAGGTCCGGGTCGACGGCAAGTATCGCTTTCGCTTCTTTTATCATTTTGAGAAATCTGGGTCCGTAATCATCGTCTTCTCTGATTTCCCATGCGCGATTGATATACAGATTGGCAAGCGCCGCGCGTGCGGCGGCGGATTTGGGGTTTTTCTTCAGCCACTTATTCAGGTCAAGTTTTAGCTGATCGAAGTGCTCGGCATCGACTTCCGATCCCCATTCAAGAGGCGTCGTGAGATAGTCGAGTTTCCAAAAGCCATCCCAATATTCCGTTTTTTCTTTTGTGAATTGTTCAGCCAGGCTGTCCAGCTGCGCATAATCGCCTTTATTCAAAAGTTTTGCCGCCAGGACATTTATCTCGTTCTTTTTCGGCTCCCTCAATCTCAGCCCTGTGACAAACTCATCCCAACCGCGATTACTCTCTTCCTCGCTGATCGCTGTTTCACGACACTTAAAATATGCGGCGAGCGCTTCCTTGTAGCGATGCTGCACTGCGCGAATGCGAGCGAGCATAGCATAGACATACCAGCGCGTGATTTTGGCAGACTCTTTCGTCTCAGCAATTTCAATGGAGCGCGCGATTGTTTTGTTTGCTTCGTCGGTCTTGCCGATTTCAGCGTAAATCACAGCGAGCCCAGGTGCCTTGAAATTCGTTTGCTGATGGTCAGGGCCAAATGTGGTCTCGGCGACTTTTACCGCCATCTCCTGATCTTTTGCGCCATCGTCTAATTTTGGGTTTGACAGCCAAAAGCGGTGGTGCATCCAGCCGCGATCTTGATATGCGTGGCAAAGCTGATCGGCGATAGCTACATCTGTCGGAGCAGCGCCTTTCGCCAGCGCAATGGCTTTGTCAATTTGTTCGTCGCCGAGCGCTAGTTCGTCACGCCGGTAGAGAGATGCCGCGTATGTCCTATACATGCTCATCAGGACTGGCGGCGGCGTTTTTGCTTGGATGGCGTCGTTGAATACTTTCTCGACGCGCGTGCCGTTTTCCTCGCTATTATTTTTCTCGGCATCGATGGCTTTCTGGAGTTCGCTACCCCAGACGAGGGCGCTTCCAAGCGAGCCGAAAAGCATCCACCCTACTGCGCAAAATGCCACAAAAATGCACAAGACTCCAAACAAAATCAGCCTTGCCTTGGACTTCTTAGGCTCGGCGGCGGCACTGTCTGTGGTCACTGGTTATCCTCAAATATTAGAGTTGACGTTAGGTGGGAGGGACTGCGGGCGGGCATATGATTAAAGTACCCAGTTGCGTACTGATAAGATGCAAGAAAATCCGCCTGAGCCGAAAACTGAGACTAGCAAACCTCCCATTGCTGCGCTCGTGGCGGCAGGTGTTGTTCTTTTAGGTGTTGTCTGTGGATGGCCGATAATAAGTCAAATGGTCGCTCCTTCGAAGGTTGTTGAGGCACCGGCTGGTTTTCACCGACCTGACAAACATCTTGGGAAAACCTTAACTCAGTGGTCGAACGAGATTGAGAAAAATCCGGAAGACCCTGAGTTGTATTTCAATCGCGGAACATTGCACGCACTGCGCGATGAGCGAACCAACGCCATAGACGATTTTACGGAAGCCCTCAAATTGAAGCCTGACTATTTACAGGCGCTCGGTGATCGCTCGTTTGCGTATATGATTACTGCGCAGTATGACAAGGCGTTGGCAGATGCGAACAAGATGATTGCGCTCGCGCCACGTTCTGCCGACGGTTATGCGAAGCGCGGCATGGTGTACGAGGCGACCGAGATGTTTAGTGAGTCTGTAGCTGACTACGAGCGCGCCATCTCGATTGAGCCGGAAAATGCGTATTACTATTATGGTGCTTCTCTTAATTTGCTTCGATTGGGACTCTATCACCAAGTTGAGCGGCAGCTGAAGAAAGCAGTTAAGTACGGGGAAGACAGAAGCTTTTACAGAGCCAGCCTCGGACTTTCATACACTTTTCGGCAGAAGTATGACAGAGCGATAGAGTTTTTGAATTTTGATCCGGCTGATCGCAGCGTGCGAGGCGCAGAGTGGGCTCCGCTTGCTTATTACTATGTGTGTGTTGGGAAGATGGATGACGCGACGAAGGCGCTCGTTCAGCTCAAGTCGCGTGAAACTTTCCCTGCACGAGCACATCGTATGGCAGGCGAAATCTTGCGATGTGCCGGACAGTATGAAAAGGCGATGCATGAGTTTAGCGCTTCGACGAGTCTTGAGGAGTATCCGCCGGGCTATCGGCAGAAAGCCATCACGGCACTTGCTATGGGGCAAACTCGCTCGGCGTACATTGATTTGAAGAAGTCCCTTCAGTTGAATCCGAAGTCTTCGACTACGCTGACTTGGTTGGCGCGAGTGGAAAATAAGCTCGGTATGAAGAAAGAAGCAGAGCAGCATTTTGCTGAGGCTTTTAAAGCGAAGATGGTGGCACCCATTAGCTTCGTGAATTCCGCGGCTGCGAAGTTGGAAAACGGCGATGCGCTGGGAGCGCTTGCCGACGCGAATGCTGCCGTCAAGCGTGACCTATGGCTGAAGGAAGCCTACGAGATTCGTGCGGAAATTCGGAAAAAACTCAAAGATCCGGTGAGCGCTGCGAAAGACACTCAGGAAGCGAGTTATATGTTTAGTCATTTTGATATTTAGGGGAGTCCCTTTACAAGATCAGTGGTGGTTGCACCACAACGACAGTGCTCTCTCAGTGTTTTCCCTCTATTCGTAGACATTACACCGAACTATTATTAGTTTTTCGGTAGTGCTGGAATTGGTTCTATGAAAGGGTTTATTCCACATTTGCTAGTCATTCTGCTATGCCTTTTTTGCCAGAGCCTTTTTTGCGAAGCACAAGCACAAGCACAAGCACAAGCTCAAGCAAAAATATCACTGCCGAATGAGTGGTGGAAGGTCCCGAGTTGGTCACCGGACCACAAGCGAGTTGCGGTCTATTCCCCTGGACCTGAGAAAGTTCGATGTGGGGAGCGCAATGGAGTTGTTTTTTGGGGCTACAAGTACCCGGAAGCCGAACACACCAAGATCATTAACTGCTCTGACTATTCGGTCATTGCCGAAATCGATGGAGTTTTTGCGAGTGAATGGTCTCCAGATGGAACACGCTTGGCTGCTGTCCATGGCGGATTTGAACATCCTAGAATACTATCAGTTTTCGATTCTGCCACAGGAAAAGTTTTAAAGACACTCGAATTGAAAGACCACTCGAGCATAGCTTGGTCGCCTCAAAGCGATAAGATTTTGATTACTGCGGGAAAGAGAGTTCTGATTTTTGATGTCTTAAAGGGTGATGTCAAAGAAGTAGCCGTACCAAATAGTTCAAAAAGCGAATGGTTTAGTGAAGTTTGGAGCTCTGATGGAAAATACTTTTGTTGCGTGGAGTGGCAGAGGACTATCGAATTAGATAGGTCTGTAGTGACGATCTGGAATTCAGATACTTTGGAGATTGTGAGTCAGATTACTTTTCCAAAATGCCGAAGTTCTGGTGGGAGATGGTCGCCTAAAGGAGACTTCTTCGTTTGCGAAGGAGAGAACAAGCTGCATTTGATGGATGTACTTGCGAAAAAGGAAATTTTCGCTCTTCACTCGCGCAGCAAATATATGAAATACCACTGGACAACCGATGGCAAAAAATTACTTTACGACGACTACGATGTCATTCGTGTTTTTGATCCAGCAACGCTGAAGGAAGAACTATCAATCAAAGGGCCTGCTAATGGGTTTTTTGACTTTTCAATTTCGCCAGATAATCGTTTTATCCTAATTGGAGATCGCGAAATCCTCACAATCTGTAGTTTAGAGACTTCCGGATTTTTAGGTTATGCTGAATTTCCGGGTTGTGAAAAAGCGGAATGGAATCCAAATGGCGGCGGACTTGTTTTGCAGATGCGAGATGAGCCTCCTAAGTTTGTTGCTCTGGAAAGTCCGATTAAGCATGATGCATTTTTGAATGGAAAATCTGGTTCACCCGGCTGGGAAAACAATTGCAGACCCAGAACTCTTGAAGAGTGTTTTGCAAGTTTCGACAAAGAACTCTCTGCCGCGCAAGTGGCGAAATTCAAGAACTCAAAAGAGGACCATCTCGGCATCTATGGAGGCGGGCACATAATCACTGATTCAATGATGTGCGATGTCTACAGTAAGTGGGGGATGGAAGCTCTAAATAGATATTTCGCTGCTGTTAATGTCACAGATCCATGCGAAATCGACGGTATTGTTCTTGACTCATATTGGCGACATTTGAATCATAAGCCCTTAGTAATAGACCAGAAGATTCGAGCAAATCAGGCCTGGCGCGATCAATTCCGCAGCAGTGTGCCCAAGAGCGTAGTTTTGCCAGAGGCTGTTTTAAATTACGAGATTGCGACAAGCACGGATAAGAACATGTCTATCCGAATGTTGCCGGGAAAAATAAAGCTTATTGTGCTTTACGCAAATGGGCAACCTGTGGATTGCTTTGCACTTAGAGCACTCAAGAGCGTCAGCGAAAAATTCAGCTTGAAAGATCTAAGCTGTATTCTGCTTCTGGTCGATTCCAAATTCTTGAAATTTGACGACAATGGCAACGATCGTTCAGATAAAACACATTCGGACATTAATGCTTTAGTTTCAGAATTGTCTGCGCGTCTTCCGACTGCGAAGATCTCTCGCGACTATTGGAAGATGCTGAGCGCAGCGACCGAATACCCTGAACGACAGATTCTAATTTTGGCGGAAAACAATACAATCATCGGAAGCGTTCATCATGCTTTTAGTGAGGACGACATGGTTAAGGCGATTGAAGGTTTCATCGTTCCAGCGCTGCGTTCGGAGAAAAATTAGCCCGCTTTGCGTTTCGTGAGTTTTTGATCGGCGAGGAAACTTTCAATAATCGGTAATTGATACTGTTGTGACCTGACCCCAAGAAGCTGAACCATGTCAACTGGATTTTTGAGAAAAAATCAGGCATAGTTTCATCGGGATTCAAAACTGTCTGTCCGTTTTCTCTTTGAGTTGAGGTATCGAAGGACGCCGTCTCTTGCGGAACGCCCATCAGCGACGAATTGATTGATTCGTATTCCATTTTTTGCCTTTCTGGAGTACCCATGTTTGGGAAGATGGGGTGGCACCAGTCGAGCTTGTTCTTACAAACTTAGCTCGATTGGGCCTCCAATAAGAGAGATTCTGTTTAGGGAATTAGGCTTCCGAACGCGTTGCATCTTCCGCAATTTAAAGTCTTTGTCTTATCAGAAAAGTCCGATTCTCTTTCTCGTTAAGCTCATCTCCATCCAAGAAGGAGTGTCTTTAGGAACAATCTTTTTCGCCAAGCATGCGAAAATACATCCTGCACGGAAGCAATTGCTTTCTAATGAGTTCCAGTTTTCGCATCCAGGTAAAAATGACTGACCAACACCCGAATTTCGTTCAAAGCTATTTTCATGGCACGAAGGCAAATCTGCACGTCGGAGACCTTATCGTTCCTGGTAATAATGCTAATTACGGTGAGCGGAAAGCAAAATTCGTATACGCCTCGTCGAACCTGAATGTGGCAATTTGGGCAGCAGAGCTTGCCGTTGGCGATGGACCGGGTAGGATTTATGTTGTTGAACCAGTAGGTGCGATAGAGAACGATCCTAATCTCACTGACAAAAAATTTGTCGGAAATCCGACGAACTCATTTCGCGCACGCGAAGGTTTTAGGGTAGTCGCTGAAGTGAAGGGCTGGCAGGGACATCCTTCGGAAGAAATCACAGCGGCAAGAGAGAAAGTCGATCTTGCGTTGAAGAATGGAGCACCCATTATCGAGGACTAAGGCTTTCTTCGTGCATGGAATAGTTATGTTTGTGGGCGGCGAAATTTTTCAGACCTAAGGAACTTGAAGCATGTGCTGAACAGCAAACCGGTCAAGATAATAGCGGAGGGCAGGATTTCTCCTGCCCTCTGAGCTGACGTTTTTCTTTTGGTTATAGATCTTCGTCAATTGTGATTGTTATGATGCAAAAATCGAGATAAGGTTCCCATCTGCCATGGAAATTTTATGACTCTTATGCACCGCGCTCTTGAAGGTGCCAACGATTGCTCATCTCCTGAGCTTGTCTAAACGGCACCAATTCGCCAAGAGGCAAATATTCTTTGAATTCGTCGCGTAGTTTGTCTCTATCGTAATGTTCCATTGTTATGTACTTGTCTGCTCCGAGTGCACGGGCAGCGATTTGCAAACCATCTCTGACACTACGTGCAAACGTAGATGAATGGCAGCAATAAAACACAAAGGGCACGGCGCTGCTCTTGGGGTTGCCTTTTGCAAATTTCAAGAAATCAAATACACTGCCGTCATGCTCCAAATGGACGGCTGAGATGATTAAATCAAAATGGCGATGTTCCAGTAATGGTATAGCTTCTTCTATTGTTCGGACACGAACGAAGGAGCATTCGGGCAAGCTAGCCCTTATGTTAGCTACGTTTTCATCCTTTTCTTGTAAAATCAAAATCTCTGGAATCATCATTAATTTTTCTCCGTGCATATTTCATGGCACTATGACTGCGTTTCGCGAGAGCCGGTTCCTGGAAAATAGCGAGAGTAGGTCTTGCGCGAGTTTTGAAACAGCGCAGAAGGCGCTTGGGCAGTTAATTGCTGGTTTGCTTAATTTTGGTTTGCTGACGAATTGAGTAAAGTTGCACTTAAAGACTGGGAACAACTGGCGGAACAATCACCAGTTTACCCTTGGGTATGCCTGTCCTCTCGAGTTCAGCTTTGGCTGATATGGACTCAGACGATGGTGCTATGTCTAACTGTCGGCGTGTCTCAATGATCGCACGCGCGTCAAATTCAGAATTTTCTGCCAATTTGAGTAATCGGGCCGTTCCCCTAAACCGGTTGAGAGTCCTTCCTGTCGTTGTCATAATTCTGCCGCGAAGTTTCAATCTCGCTCCACTCACTTTGAATCCACGAAACAAGTCCTTCAACATGTTTCAACATTCTACTGCCACGGTCACTGAGGGTGTATTCAACACGAGGAGGAATCTCGGCGTACTGTTTCCGAATTAGAATGCCATCGCGCTCCAGGTGACGAAGTGTGTTTGTTAGCACCCGTTGAGATATTCCAGATACTGCTCTAATCAGCTCTGAAAAACGAAGCGTGTGATTTGAATTTTTTGCCAAAGTAACAAGTACGTAGAGGCTCCATTTATCGCCTAAATGTCCAAACGTGTCTCTTATGGGGCAGCGTGTGGCTGCGGCTTCCCACGGCAAAGACGCTAACTCTCTGTCATCCTTCTTTTGCATATGATTACCTGCGAGTAACTTGCTGAACAATACATGCGTACTTGTTTTGTCGTTGGCGAATCCTGATAATCGACCAAATATCACTACGCTGGAAAGTTAAGATGCAAAATGGCAAACATAACCCAAAGACGCCACAGCGAAAGGCGCTCCACATCTCACTTTTGGTTGTCCAAGTTGTGATATGCGTTTTGTTTTTGACTGCAGGAATTATGAAACTGACAAGGCCTGTGAGTGAAATCTCAAAAATTTTCCCATGGACAGGTCAAGTCCCTGAAGTTTTTCTGCGCTCGATTGCTCTTATCGACATTGCTGGCGGTATTGGGATTTTATTACCATCGATCACCAGCATTTATCCCAAACTCACCGTCTTGGCTGCATTCGGATGTGCGTTATTGCAGGTTGCGGCAATCTGTTTTCACGCAGTGAGAAACGAATTGAGTTCGACACCGTTCAACTTCGTGCTGTTAGGCCTTTGTGTTTTTGTCATATGGGGAAGGTTCCGCACCATTTACGGCAAAACCAACACTGACTGGTAGCAGCACATCTATTTTGTTTATTCAGTTTCTGCTACCAATTCAGCGTTTATCGTTTCGACCTTAGCAATCAGAAGTTGGATGCTCATCCTTCTAAACAATCGTCGGCAATTTCATTTTGGCCTTAGCTGGATCATCGAAGGCTGTGCTAACCGAGAGATCTTTCATCGTGTGATAGCTGTCCAGGTCTGCCTTAAGTTTCGTGGTGATGGATTCATACGCGTCAGATCCGAGTGCCAACTTTGTAATAGCAGTATCGGACTCCACTGCATGAATCATAGCTTTGGCAGCCTTTTGGGGATCACCAAAGTCCGTCGTTTCAAACATTTGCATCAATGCGGAATAAACAGGCATGTACGTTTCAGACAGATCACCTCGGTTAATGTTACTGCCGAATTCGGTCATAAATGCGCCGGGCTCAACCACGATTACTTTGATGCCAAAGGGCGCTACTTCTTGTGTGAGGGCTTCGGATAGACCTTCCACGGCAAACTTAGTGCTGGAATAAATGCCGATTGCTGGGTACGCCAACCTGCCCACTGTAGATCCAATGTTTAAAATATGGCCAGCACCTTGCTTGCGCAAAACTGGAAGGACAGCCCTGGTTACACGCAGCAAGCCAAATACATTAGTATCGAATTGCGCGCGTATCAGTTCTTCGCTTGCATCTTCAATAGTGGCAAGCGAACCTGCGCCAGCGTTATTGACCACCACATCGATCTTGCCGAAGGCCGCAAGTCCGCTTTGAATTGCAGCGGTAATGCTGTCTGCATCAGCTACGTCAAGGCGAGCTGCATGAGCCTGGCTCGGATGTTTCGCTTGAAGGTCTTTTACTTTATCAATATTACGGGCGGTGGCGATGACTTTGCCGCCAGCGGCGATGACTTCTTCCGCCAAGCTACGACCCAGTCCGGTGGAAGCTCCGGTGATAAACCAAACCTTGTTCGTTTTGCCAATCAAATCCATTTAAGTAACACCTCTTTCGTTGAGGTCACTAGATTAGATTGAACGTTCATTCTAGTCAAGCATACTTAAAGAGAAAAGGTTCTGTACGAACCCCTAGTCTCTTTCTACAACCGATTCGTAGCAGATTGCGGCAACTTGTTGCAAAACATTTATGGGGTATTCGTTTGGATGTTTCGCTATCCGCCCTGCAACTCCTACAGTAAGTTCTGCAAGAATCTCCAAAGGCAGTTCCTTCAGAAGTCCGCCCTCTTTTTTACTCTTAAAAAAGTTCGCCAAGAGAAGATAATTTGGATCTTCCATCATTGTGCTTGGCTTATTATCCTGGCTATAGCAGGGTAGATTCTCATACTGGCTTAAAAACTTGGTTTCATTCGGGTGGCTTCGGTAAAAGTCGTACGCGTTTTGCCAAACCTGCAAAAAAGCCTCACGAAGGGGCATGCTGCTATCAATGTGCACTGCGAGTGAATTGAGCATGCGAGCCTTTATTGAATAATAAAGCTGGGTGAGGATGTCATCTTTACTTGGGAAATAATGGTAAATGATGCCAGGGCTGGCGCCGGAACGCTTGGCGAGCTGTGACATGGGTGCGTCATTGATACCGCGCTCCACGACGAGCTCCAGCATTGCTTGCAGTATTGCTTCTTTACGATCCGGTTTGACAATCATGGCAACAACAATAACACGAAGGCTTTTGCTTGAGAATGCTCGCCGTGTATGCGCCGACGTCATGGTCAGCACGGATCAGAAAGTGCATTGTCACTGCCACTAGATTCGACTGACACATTGCACGGATTGCCAGAGGCACCATAAGTAGTGGCACCAGCATAAGATTCGAACAGCAATTATAAGTAGTGGCACCGGAATAATATTCCAACGACATTCTTATCGCTTCTTTGCTTTGCTCTAAGTGCCGGCGTATCAGAATGATCGAATGAGTCTCGAAATGCCGCCATATCCTCGATCATAGCCTCGCACCCCCGGTCGTATGCTGAGGTGTCGTGTATTTTGCATGCTCGGCGAAATTTTGCGCGATAACAGAAAGAGTTTATGCTGTGGGATATGAGTTTCTCTATCTCCTAACCTACAAAATCGGCTTGTCGGCACTGAGATTGTCTACGGACACTAGACCGAGTTCACGTACGAGCTGCACTTGAGCAATATTAAAGTCAGTGATCGCCTGCGCTTTGGCAATCTGTGCTTGTGTGTAGTCGCGTTGGGCTGTCAGTACATCAAGATGGGTGCCAACACCGGTTTGATATCGAACACCAGCTAGTCTTAGCTCTTCCAATGCAGCCATTACTCGATTGTCTGACTCTATAATGTTTTGCTCTGTAGACAGGCTCGTAATATAGGCAGTCCTCACCGACTGGATTACCTGCACAACCTTTTTCTTCAATTCCACATTTGCGGCACTGGCGCGAGTTTTGGCCGCCGCGATATTGGCCGCGTCTACCGTACCGAGACCGCCGAGCTGCCAGTTTAGATTGAGTCCGAGGAAGTAGAGAGTATTCAGGCTTTCTCGTGAATTGCCGTTCGCGCCGATACCGTAAACATTGCCGACAAAGTCCACTGTGGGTTGCAGGACCGAGCTGGCTATAACTATTTGTGATTTGGCCGCGCGCCTTTGCTCAATCAGGTCTTTGAGTTCCGGTCTATTGAACAATGCTGTTTTGACAAGATCTTCCACCTTTTGCGTCCGCTTGAGCAACACCTTGCGGTCCACGGCCAAGGCCGGCTTTAAGTCTATATCCATGTCGTAATTCAATAAAGCAGCCAAGTCGATTGCAGCTCGTCGTCTATTTACCTGCTGGTTCAGTAGATTTTGCCGATCTGCGGCGAGTTGTTGCCGAGCTTGTAAAACATCGAGATTTGTGCCAAACCCATGCTCAAATCTGTGAGTGCTGACACGCACTTGCTCTTCCGATGTGTCGGCGGCGCGGATGCGGATCTGCAAGATGCTCTCTTCCAGGGCAAGTTGGTAATATCGGCGAGCGATATCAGTAAGCGCGTCACTATAAGTCGCGTGCTCTTTGGCATTAGCAGCATTGAGCTGGTGCTTGCTCTGTATAGCGCCGAACATCACCTTACCGCCCTGGAAGACGTGGTATTTGAAGCCAGCGTTGGCGATCATGAATGGACCGTTGAGTTTGATTCTAGATATGGTGTTATTTATAGGGAGATTGATGTTTCCGTTAAACCAATATTGTTGATCTCCCAGTACAACGTCAGGCAAGAAGCGGCCAAGTGAGCTCAAATAGTCATATTTTGCAGCCTTTGCGGTTTTACTCGAGAGCTTGATATCTAGATTATTGGTGACACAGACAGTTAGCAAATCCTTAAGAGTGATATTTTGAGAACGTTTTGCGTCTATCGAAAATGGATTCATGTTCTGCTCGACAGTAATCAGCCCTGATAGCCTTGGACTTTTCATCAATAGAGAATTGTCCTGGAAAACGCTGATTTCTCCGAGTGACTTATCTCCAACCAGTTGGCTGTATTTGATTGACTTTGTCGGTAGCGAAGGCATTTGCCTGGTATCATCGACTTTTTCGTTAATATATATGGGGGCACTGATAGCTGTTGGCTGCGACTTTGTCAAAGCGCTTGCTTCTTTGCTGTAAGCATGGAGTTGCTCTTTGTACAGAACACCGGTGGGCACGCTCGGCGTATCGTCAGCGCGGGCTGGTGCTGCCAGCGATATGCTGAAGACGGCGGAGACGGTGCCAATAGTCGCCAAAGCCCTTTGAGCTCGAGGGAAAAGACCTGCTGATAGCTGCTCATTAGTGCATTTCATGACTGACACCTGTTTTAGTTTTTTCCAAACACAAAACTGCTAGACCGCCCAAACTGAGGACAATCGCAAAAATGAAGAAACAATCGCTAAAAGCGAGTAGATTTGCCTGCTTGCGTATGCTGAAGTCGACGATAGCTACAGCCTGCTGTTGCGCCAGCTCCAGGCTGCTACCTTTGGTCACTAAACTACCGACCAGTGTGTTGATCCTTTCCTGTAGCGCCTGAGAATAGATGCTGGCTGATTCGCCGATAAATTGTGAGTGAAATTTTTCGCGCTGGGTGAGCAGCATACCGACACCGGCTATACCAAAGGAGCCGCCGAGGTTGCGTGTCATATTGTAGAGTGCAGAGGCGGAGCCAAGTTTGGATGGTTCGATGCCGGCAGTTGCCACCCCGGAAAGGGGGATAAAGATAAACGGTAGGCCGATGGCGCGCACTATTTGTGGTATCACAAATTGTGGGCCGCTAAAATCATTGTTGAGCGGTATGTTGATGGCAAAGCCAGTGACAAACATTGCGATGCCAAAGAAGATAAGTAGTCTCGAATCGAACTTTTGCATCAGGATCGGCACAAATGGATTGACAAATAATTGAGGGATACCAAACCAGATCATGACTGCACCGATCTGGGCCGCGTTGTATCCGTGGATCTGCGAAAGGTAGACCGGCAAGAGATAAGTAGGACCATAAAGACCTGCTCCTACAGTGAGATTGGCGATTGCAGCAAACGCGAAGTTGCGCTTATTGAAAAGGCGCAATTCGATAAATGGATTCTTGACTTTGAGCTCAATGATCAAAGCGGCTGTCAGGCTTACTGCCGCTATCACAGCCATGCGCACGATAAAGTCGGAGCCGAGCCAGTCTTTACGATTACCTTCTTCTAAAAACGTCTCCAGGCAGCCGAGGCCGACCGCCATAAACATGATGCCGAACCAGTCGCCTTTTTTCAGTAGATCCAATTGAGCTTCGGATTTCTCTAGTGCCAAGCCTAGCACCGCAACAAGGAGGATGCCCGGAATGATATTGAGATAGAAAACGAAGGGCCAACCATAATTGTCAGTTATCCAACCACCTAGGCTGGGGCCTATTGCCGGTGCGAAAGTAGCGGATATACCAAACATAGCCAGTCCAATAGGGTGTTTGGATAGAGGCAACTTTTGCAAAATCAGTTGCATCGCCAGTGGTATCAGAACACCTCCGGTGAAGCCCTGTACGGCGCGAAAAAATATCATTGAAGACAGATCTCTTGCTACACCGCAAAGGCAGGAGAAAATGACGAAGAGAACAGTGTTGAAGAGGAGAAAGTTCTTTAAGCCGAATGCTCTGGACAGCCAGGCACTTAGAGGGATAACGATGATTTCTGCAATTAGATAAGATGTAGAGATCCACGACCCTTCATCAATAGTGGCGCCCAGCGTGCCCTGTATGTCAGCCAGAGATGAGTTTGTGATCTGGATGTCGAGGATGGCCATAAAGGCGCCCAGACAGGCTCCCACCACGATGATCCAGTCTCTCAGGCTGACGTGGCGCTCAGGAGTAGTGCTTGAATTCGCTGCAGGCAAATGTTTGCTTGCTGTCGTCATTTTAATGTACCTTCACTTTGACTACGCACGACATGCCTGGAGTCATGCGCTCTTTAAATGATTCTGGTGTGCTGGCATCGATGACGATTTTGACGGGCACTCGCTGCACGATCTTTGTGAAGTTGCCGGTGGCATTGTCCGGTGGCAGCAGTGCGAAAGCAGCACCAGAAGCGGGAGAAAAACTATCAACACGACCAGCAAATTCATGATCGCCGAGTGCATCGACCGTAAACTTCACTTTTTGGCCTACGCGGATATCGCGTAATTGAGTTTCTTTATAATTGGCAACGACCCATTTTTCATCGCTAATGATAGCTAGCAGGGGGCTGCCGGACTGTACGCGCTGGCCTACCTCGACTGTTTTGCGTCCGATACGCCCGGCAATCGGGGCTAAAATGCGTGTATAACAGAGCTTCAGTTTTGCATTATCGAGATCTACGAGTGCCTCGTGCACGGAATATTCCTGAGATATTTTTTGCTTTGTATTGACCCCGATTTGCTGATTGGCTGCCTGAGCCTGGTCTCCTGAAGCTTTAGCAGAAATGTACTGCGCTCTTGCTACCTCAAGCTGTGATTGAGCCTCTTTAAGCTTTGTGTGCGCTTGCTCTAGCGCATTCACTGCAGCTTCCCTGGCGGCCTGGGCGACATCATAGTCACGACGAGCGGTGTCAAGATTTTCAGTAGCTACCGCACCGGCTAATTCCAGAGCCGAGTAACGGTGCAGATCGAGCTCTGTTTTCTTGAGCTCGGCTTCCCGCTGGGTGAGAAGTTCTTTGGCCACCGAAATGCCGACTTCAGCTTCGTGTACGACGTGCTCTTCGCGAGCAATAGAGTGGGTGGCAGAGACCATAGAAGCATTGGCGGTTTTATTGGCATACTGAGCATTGGATGATGCAAATGCCACTATATTTTTGGCGACTGATACTTCTTTTTGAAGCTTGGCTAGATGCGCTTCTGCTTTGCGCACCCCGATTATTTCGTCCCGGTCGTCGAGTGTGGCAATCAAATCGCCTGCTTTTACAAGCTGATTGTCATTGACCACTACCGAGCTAACAGTACCCGCTATACGCGGGCCGACCGTATGAATGTGACCGGTGATATAGGCATTGTCCGTCTCAATTTGCGATAGGAGCTCCATTGCAAACGGATAACCGACAATTGCCGCCAGAAATATCAGTATAACGACGATAATTAAGAGCCATATTTTCGTGACGCCACCATTTTTGGTGACGACAACCGGCTCCTCTACTGGAGTGTGGGTTTCTATGGTATCCGTCGTGTCGTTCTCTTTATTAGTTTGAATCACAGTGTCTTGCATTTTTCACCACCTGTAGAAGGCGCACGGAATCAGGGCTACGAGAGCCCGAGCAGCATTGATTGTCTTGATTAATTAGCTACGTTTACGATCTGCCATAGGCTCTTAACCCTTGCAGAAGCAAATCAGTTAGGATTTTTGATTCTCGCTCAAATATGTCTTTCGGGGGACGTCCTGGGTGGAGTTCACCAAAATCTCTCTCGTAAGGCGGGAGAAATGATGTGAGCGTAGCCAGTATCACTTCGCAAACATCCACCGCATTGGCTGCAGAAGAAAGCTCGCCCGAGTCGACTGCTTTTTGCAACATGCCTTGAAAAATCCTTTTGATCTCGATAAATCTGTCAGCAAAACGCGCTTGCACCTTTTGATCGGCGTAAATGAGAGCTTCCGGTGTCCGCAGTGATTGGACTTCCTGGTAAACAGAATTGATATAGATATGCAACATGTCGATGAGCGACTGCAGATAGTCAGACTTTGCTTCCTCCATCTTTTGCTGCAAAATATCTCTCAAGTAATTGATGTGATTGTTGCAGATGGCCAATAGAATCTCTTCCTTATTGGGGAAGGAAGCATAGAGTGTGCCCTTTCCGATGGAGAGACTGCGCGCGATTTCTTCCATCGTAGTCTTTTCGTAGCCGTTGTTGAGGAAGAGTTGCCGTGCCGTTAGTACGATTTTTTGCTCTTTGCTGATATCTAGGTCTGTTTTCATATGAATACCAGTTGCGCTGGTACGAGCCAGCTAGTCTTGCGCCCTTATAACAGTATAGAACGACAGAACGTTTTTCGTTCTGACGTTCTGGGTTAATACGGCTTAATCCTTGTGGCTTTGCGAACAGCCTACGTTTTCGTAGACAACTCCTTGCTATTGGGATTCCTCACCTCATGTCCATGCGTGAGCATCCACACAGCCAGCCTGTCGAACGGATCTTTGAGCGTTTTACCTAATTCAGTGATTTCGTATTCAACTTTAGGAGGCATCTCAGGATGAACCGTCCTGCGCACTAATCCCTGCACCTCAAATTGCTTGAGATGACGAGTTAGCTCCTTTTGAGTAATCGGCGCCAGTGCTCGCAACAAGTCACTGTAGCGAACCGGTCCACCCCGCAAAATGAGCTTGTACAAGATTGGAGTTGCCCATTTGCCAGTAATCAATGTCACAAAGTCAGTAATCGGGCAGCGCTGTGAGCCCTCAGGCGAAGTGGGTGATGGCATCAATTTCTCTCAAATTGCTTGCTTGTATACAAAAGGTGCGTACTATCCAAAGTATACTAGTTGAGCTAGGCTAGACTTCGTAGCAAATCAAGGAACTGCTCATGTCTAGACTCAATGGTAAATATGCCTTAGTCACTGGAGCAACCAGTGGAATTGGCCTCGAAATCGCGCGCCAATTTATCGCCGAAGGTGCAAAAGTCGCGGTCACTGGCCGTTCGCTTTCAGGTCTAGAAAAGGTGAAAAGCGAGTTCGGTAATTCTGTTTTGATTTTTCAAAACGACGCCGGAAGTGTCGACGATCAGAAGAAAATCTCTTCTTTTCTCAAAGACGAGTGGAATCGAATAGACATCCTCGTTTGCAATGCGGCTAATACAACCCAGCTAGCAGTCGAGGACTGGACACCAGAGCAATTCGACTCTTTGATCGCGACGAATTTGAAAGGTCCGTTTTTTCTGATAAAAGAGCTATTGCCTCTGTTCTCGAACCCATCGTCAATTATTCTGATAGGTTCTGTTTCATCGATAATTGGACACAGGCATTCGGCGGCTTACGGCGCATCTAAAGCCGGTCTTATGGCACTTACTAACGGTTTGTCTTACGAACTGAAAGGCCGAGGCATTCGGGTCAACGGGATCAGCCCAGGCGTCATCGTGACTAATGGCTTGAGCGCTATGGGTCTCGCGGCTGACGTCATCGAGAAGCTTTACGAGGAATTCAAGTCGCAGATTCCGATTAAAAAACTGGGAAGCACTGCTGATATCGCAAAAGCGGCTATTTATCTTGCTTCTGACGAGTCGACTTATACAATAGGTCAGGTCTTGCGTATCGATGGCGGACTTGGAAAAGTTGCTGTTGATTAGCGGCACACATCGTCAATTTGCATGAGCGAAAGGCTGGCACGTAGTGTCAAGTGCGTGCGTCGTGAGCAAACTATTTCCTGCAAATTTTTTCTGTTATTCCTGCTAACAGATAGGTGAGCGTTGGTGCAATTTTAGCGCTTAATGACTTTGAGCTCGAAAAATCTCTGACTTAATTTGAGGGCGCAGAGCAAGAAAAAATTACCGGAACAAATGTCTGTTCCCATTTTGAGTTTGACTTGTTTGCGGCTAGATTTCAGACATCTAGAAGCGCTCCACTACTTGTGTCGCCTTGAATTGAGCCGCTTGAAGGTCATCCTTTATTAATTCCGAAACAAGCTCATGAGTTTGGCTAAGTTGGTCTAGAAAAGGAATGTATTTTTCGTGAGTCTAGACCTAGCTTCGACTTCAAAGGGCGCAATTAGTATTTGCTTGGTACTAAAAGGCGTCGTAGGAGGAACGGAAAAATTTTAAACCAAGCGCAAAGAAAAGAGAAGGTAATCCGAATTCGATTTGGACTACCTTCTCTCAATGCAACAATTGATTCCTCCTATGCTGCTTTTTCTTCCTGTTTGAGTCTTCCACAAATACTGCTGAGACAGCGTTCTAAGATAGCTCGGACAAGATTCTCAGTATTTCGATCCAGTCCAAACAGTCGAACGCAATGCATGTGGATCAAGCTATGAACTATAGAGTCCAAAGACTGCGACAGCTTCAGTCGTTTTTCCAATTCCCAGAGCTTGCTTGCGCATCTCTTCATCGCAGGCTTGTTAGCCGCTAGAATTGTCTTTACCTCTTGGTATGGAAGACTTCCACCACCCAAAGATAAATCGGAATCACTGATCAGCTCGATCAGTACATTTTTGTGTTGCCTGAAGTAATTTGAGGCCAGTTGTTTGCTCTCAAATCCTTTCAGAGACCGCATAAAGCGTAGCTTTTCGAAAGGGTCTTGATAGAATGCGTCGACCAAATTCAGCACCGATAGCAAACCGACCATTACATTGTCGATGTTTTGACATTGCTGAAGTTCGGTGACCATTTTGCTGTCAAGGCAGAAGAATTTCTCAGCTGCCTCTGTGCCTTGCACCCCTCCATAGCGTTCAATCTCACGATCATATGATTCGATTGAAAATGAATGTGCCAGACCCTTCTGAACTAGTTCTGATGCCCAAGAGCAAACTACTGGTAAAGTTCTGTTGTATAGACTTCCATTGCTGATCTGATAGCGAATTCTCAGTTGCTCCCACGGATTCATATATGGAACGAAGAACCATTGAACAATGGCACCCTCAGCTGAAAGAGTATCTGCCACGTGAGCTGCGCTCCTCAGAATCTCATGATGAGAATCTCGTCCACAGTTGAGTTCAATGTAAAGCCAGTCGCTGCCGGGTGTTTTCATGTACTGATTTGCTGACACAACTGTTTTTCGCGAACTGACACTCTCATTATTTTCGCTGATGTTTTTAAGATCAGCCCTTATCACCTCGGCTACAATCTCGGTCGAATAATGCTCGTCGCCAACTGTGTGCCATTTCGAGAATGACAAACATTCGGAAAGGAAAATCTGAGCGGTTCCTAATTTCTTTCCTTTTTCATAGAGCGTACTTATGTCATCACGGTTGCGAAAATCAAGCAGCATCGGACTGTCATCAGTTACACTTTGCGACAGCAGCGCACGATCTGGCACTTTCGACTTTTGTCGCCAATCTGTCAGCATCGATTCAAAGGCTGACAAGCTTTTCGCTTCTAGGGCCAGAGTCGCTACCTGACGGAGATTCCATTGTGCTGGACTCAATATTATTCGTCCAAACTTTAGACGCGGTAAAAAGTCTAGAGTCGCAGCAGCGCCCCATTCAAACGGATATGGGATAGGAAGTCCGTCGTTTGCAATGTCCAGAAGGAATCTGATCGAATCAGGCAGTAGCTGAGGGTTCAGCATGTTGTTTGAAGTTGCTGCAATTAGCTGCCCTGTTCTAATCCAGCGGGCATAGAATTGATCATTTGCGATTCCGATCACAATTTCTGACAGTGGGATGTTCGTGGACGTAGAATCTCCAACACAATTCGAGTTGACGCAGAATTGTCGTGTGAACGGCCCAACCGCAACATTCGAAAGCCGATCTACTAGTGGCCAGCAAGCTACATCAACAAGCAGTCTCTTGCTGTTGAGCTGTTCCAGTTCACGAGTACGGTTGATGCTTTCGATCACAGTTTTTCCCAGTGCGTTAGCGAATCTGCCTGATGTTCGACCCGCTCCGATTTCTCCGCATCGTGGAGAAACAGCGATCATAAAGTCTCCGCGATCTATGTCTTCTCTGGAATCCGCAACCACGGCTGCGAAAATGTCCATAGATATTGGCGCTTCACTTGTGTTTGCTTGCCATATCTGCAAGGATTTGAGATCTTGTTCTGTAAGTTCGATTTCTTGCTTCTTCTCGCTAATCGCACCGACCGCAAGCTCAAGCAATTTTGGGAGTCTTGCAGCAACACCCGCATGATTGTAGTAGTTTGGCGATGTGTGATACGGTGAGCCGAGTCCAAACTGCGGATTCAGCAACTCGAGAATAGGAACTTCGCGATCAATTTGATATTTTGAAGCGAAGCTCAACTTAAAGGTTGCAAGAGAGGCATGGCGCATTGGGCTTAGTGTCAGAAGAAGCTCTGCCGCTTTAGCGATTTCGAAGCCGACTTTCTCGGAAACGTTTTTACCTGTCAATCCAAAGACGCTGTCCACTTTGATGTAGTTGTTGGCTTTTGAGTCTGCAGTCTGACGAAATTCCTCTAGGATATCCAAGTATTCCTGGGCATCCTTTGATTTGCTCTCATCCCACTGCTTCAACTTATTCAAAAGACTTAAAACTGAGAGCAGTAGTTCTGGTGCGTCGTTCCTATCCGCAAGCTCAAAAAGCTTTTTCTCTAGCGTGTGCCAATCTGAGAGCGGTATTCTCAGCTCTGAGAGCAGAAAGTTGTTTTGAATGAGCTGGTTACAAAGGCGTGTTGCAGAGTCAAGCGTCCCACCAAATTCTAGATGCAGCGCACTGGCTAGCTCAACTATAGTTATTGGGTTACTCGCAAGAGTTATGGCCTTGATCAAGGCTGGTGTAGCCTTTAAGTTACTCTTCTGCGTAGACCCACTGATCCCGGAAGATTTTTGTACAAGACAAACACGATCCTGCCTGATCAAGAGTTCGGGATTGCGGGAAAATTTCAGAGCCGATTTTATTGATTCAGATTGTTCAATCCTAAGGAGAACCGGAATCAGCCACGACATATCGGGCATCGACACTGTATCTATCGCTATAGGTTCGCGTTGCAGATCCGTAGTCTTATCGAATTGGGCACTACTCACTCCGGCAAACATTCCAAATGGAGTGCATCTAGACTTCATTCGATTGTAATAGCGGCGTACAGCAGATTTTGTTTTTTCAGATTCAGAGTCCATGCGGCTGAACAACGAAGGACTCCCGACCGCAATGGCTGTCCTAATGGTGGAGTCATGCGCATTATCGTCGTTCCGGTTATTCGCTAGAAGAGGTGTTCTAACCAGAAAGTCTTTGTTCACTTTATAGAGAGAGCTTACTTTCATTGTCATCCCTTTCTTCAATTAAGACAGCATCAGGAAGCCGTCCCAGAACGGTTCAACTTCCGATGCGACTGCTAACAGGTTAAGAGCTATACCGGAGGCGCCTGAAAGAAACATTGGAGAGTCAAACGGCTTTTCACGCCAGTCGATCTCGCGAAATCCAAAAACGAAAGATTCACTGTACGTATTCATTAGTTCTTCGAACCAATGAATTGCACTTTTGTGAAACTCTTCGTTTTTCGTCTCATGCCAGAATCGCAGATTGATTTGACACATTCCGGCAAGTCCGTGGCAAAGTGCCGGGCTTCTATGGAGAATTCGTTGTGTTTGTGCTCGTCTGTTGCCGCTTCTGAGTGCTTCAATCGCGTGCGTTGAGAACTCTGATTCACCGAGCGCGCGACCGGCGTGCAGTAATGCGATTGCGATGCCGGGAGCACCGTAGCACCAGCCATCTTCAGCGACGTTGTTGTTGACTGTACTATACTGACCATCAACAATACCAACTGCCGCCGGCCAACCAATTCCCCACTCGTCTTGCATAATGTGAGTAAGCAGCCAATCCGCGATTGAGCGTATACTCTCGCGTATTCCCTCTACCTCCACACCTTTTGTCAGAGCCAGTGACATTACTGACAAAGCGCCAACAATTCCATGTGCCATACCGCAATCAACCATCCCATTTCCCATTTGTGAGTTATTTGCGAGAAATCCGCGTCGCCACGCTGGCTGAGTGGTGAAACCGAAAATTCCCTGATTGTTTTTTCTCGATAGTTGCACCAGAGTTTCCAGTATTTGTAGTAAGGCCTTTTGTGGCTTGTCACCATTGGTTCGAGACAATAGATAAACAGCAACGCCAGATAAGCCGCTGATGTGATCGTAAACGGCGGTTGGGTATTGTCCGTTCCCTTGCTGTACAACCCCTATATACTGACCAATCGTATGCTCAATTGTTCTATCAATCTGTTCCAACAACCCTCGATATTTGGTTGATCCCTTGGACATAACGCTCGCTGTTAAGCCTATTTGGCATAAGCCTCCATATAGTGATAGATGGTGAATTTGTTGACTTGATGTTGCGATAGACAGATGTTTGTGAGCCGCTGCATGAAAGTCTTCCTTGGGAAAAATTCTATCTAGTGCATTGAACACCAGAGCGATTCCGCAATGTTCAAGTGGATTCCATTGGACGATTTCAAGACTGGTCACTGAATTCAGTTTTGATGCACTACCAAGCGAGAAGGCCATATTCTTGGCTATTCTTTGAGCATCCCTCTTCGCTTGTCCATTAACCGCGCACTTCCATTTTGTATATTCAGACATCTAGTTTTCTCCATTGTTTACCAGACAAAAAGAAGAGAAAGGGGAGATAATCTCCCCTTTCTCCAGGTACTTAGAGCTAAGTTTCGGCAGACAAGGAAGATATTTTCCTCCCTATCGTGCCGAAACTAGTTGCCTAAAACTACTTACTTAGGCGGTTTGCAATTACACGTCTGCGTGCAAAGGGTAGTCGGGACATAGCACGTATTGCTGACCGGCGTCTGATTGCATCCGCACGAGTCTGTGACAGTAGGATTGCAGCCCAGAGTCGGCTGATCAATATTCCCTCCACCGCAATTATTCGAGCAGCATGCCACCGTATTGTCCTGGCAAGTGATCTTTGAGATCAGTGGCGACAAGATCAAGAGCGGGCAAGGATTGGTCGTCGGCTCGTTCGGACCTCCTGTGGCGTTCGGGCTCGGACTCGGTGTTGGCTGCTGCATGTTGCCGCCAGGCAATGTAATGTCACCGAACGGGTCCGCGAGGTTGAGCGGATCGTTGTTGACGTAAGTGTAGAGGTTCAGTCCTGCCAAGTATCCCGCCGGATCCGGCTGGAGGAACCGTCCAATGGCGGGCGCGTAGTATCTCTGTTTGTAGTAGTACAGGCCCAGGTCGGAGTCGTAGCGCTGCCCAGTGAAACCAAACGTGGTACCACCAAGCGAGGGCGTTTCACCAAACGGACCGAACTTGTTGCTATTAACAACAGCGCCAGAGGAATTGCTCACACCAATGATGCTGCCCATTCTATCTGCATGATAGAAGGTAAGGGCGCCGGCACTGCTCACCTGAATGAGCGGCTCGTCAATACCGGGACCGTAGATGTAGCGGTTCTGCAAGGCTCCGGAAGTACCGTCATAGTCTGCAATCCGCTGCCAGCCCGAGTAGATGAAACGAGTTTTTGCTCCACCCACAAGTTCTTTCTGTGATTGCCTGTGCATGCCATCGTAAAGGGCGTTGACGGTTACACCGGTCTTGGCTGCAGAAGTGAGGTGGTTTTCGGTATCGAACGTGTACGTCCAAGTACCGTCACCGGAGAGGTTTTCATTGGAATCATAGGTGTACGTTGCACCGCCCACCGTAGGATACTGGTGAACTGAGTTGACGCTGCCATAGGTTACAGTTCCAGCCGAAGCCGGATGCCAGAAGTCTCCAGGCGACGCAGAGGCATCGGCCTGTACAACCTGGTGGATATCGTTATAGGCGTAGTCCAGGGTCAGGCTTGACCCGACCCAGGCGTGCACGATCTGACTGATATCACGGTTTACTTCCGGTACGAACGTGGTGCTCGTGCCGTTGCTGAAAGAATAATCTACCGCATGCGAGAGCGTGTCATACGACAACTCAACTGCCGGAGTGAGCGATCCATTCAAGTTGATTGCGGTCATACGCAGCAGTTCGTCGAAAGTACGCTCCACATAGTAGCCGTCTGGCCATTCCGTCTTGATGCCATTTCCGGCCTGATCGAGAGTATGCTGGACAATTTTGCCATCGGGGTACTCTTCGGAGACGAAGCGTCCGGCGCTGTCATACGAGAATTGCAGGGCACCCGAAGAAGGATCTCCGAGCACGACCGGCTTGCTGACCGACAAAGTTCGTCCAGCGAGGTCGTAATCGTAGGTGACCGTCGGTTGACTTTGCGGGGCCTTGGTGGACAGTCTGTTCAATACGTCGAACGTGCTAACGATGGTGTTGCCCGACCTTGTGCGGTAGGTCAACACACTTCCATTGCCGTCGTAGCTTTGGTTCTCTTCGTAGGTCGAGTCCGCATAGGTGATGCGCTTTTGCCGGTCCAGACCATCGTAAGTGAACGAAGTGGTGTTGCTGTCGGCATCCGTCAAGCTTTCCAGCTTGCCGTTGTCGGTGTAGGTGCGCGTTTCGAAGACGTTGGTTGCAGGATCTTCGGTCGTCGCAAGGCGGCTCAGCTCGTCGTACGTGTAGGTAATGGTGCGCGATTCTGCGTCTGTAGACGTTTCAACGCGATCGAGTTCATCGTACGTGAAAACCTGGCTCTTGTTGGCCGGGTCTGTGATGCTTAGCAGCTTGTTGGAGATCGAGTACGTGAAGATGAAGGTCTGCCACCCAGTTGACGTTTCACGTTCGATCTTCGTGTTGTTGCCATTTTCGTCGTAAGACCATTTGGTCAAATAGCCGAATGGTGACGCCGCGGTTCTCTGGATAATCTGCCGCTTGTCGTTGTATTCGTCGACCGTCTCGTTGTTGTTCGGATCCGTCCACGAGACGATATTTCCGAAGTTGTCATATTCCCACGATGTAACGATGTTCAGGTGCGGCGAAGAGCCAGGATCAACCGTCGATGACAGGCGGACTTCAGTTCCGGTGTCATATTCATACTCCGTGACGACACCGCTTTCGTCTTCAATGGACAGAATCTGTCCCCTCGCGTTGTACGTGTACGTCATGGTTGGTACGACGGAATTGATCACTGGACGTTCAATCGTCAGCAGCTGACCAGTCGAACCGTCGTACGTGTAGGTTGTGACATTGCCCTCGCCGTCTTCTTCCGTTTCCAGCTGAGCCCAGATCGAGTCATATGTATAATTCTGAACGATGTTGGAGAGACCGGAGCCTGGCTTCGGAACTTGTGTCTTCGAAAGAATGTTATTGTTCGAGTCGTAGGTGAAGAGGACTTCGTTGCCCTCCGGCTCAACGGTGCGAACAACACGCTGTTTCCCGTCGTACTCCGACAACTTTTCATTGCCGAGTGCATCGATGGTGCGGGTGATGCGACCAAAGCCGTTGAAGTAGTATGAAGTGCCGTTATCGTTCGGATCGACTTCCTCCGCGCGGCTGCCAGCAATGTAATACGTCCACTTATTTCCCGAGGCATTGAACTGCTCTTTGACACGCCCGAGGCTGTCGTAAACGTTCTCAATGAAGGCATCTAGCGGGTTCGCAGGATAGAAGATTTTCGTAAGAAGAGCATGGGAATCGTACTCGAAGGTAGTATCTTCCGACATCTCGTCGGTAAACGTGTCCAATTTGTCGGACGTGTAAGAGTAGCCGACACTACGGCCTTCGCCATCCGATACAGAGGTGATCTTGTCTCCAGTATAGGTGAGCGTTATCGTCCTACCGATGCCGTTTCCAACACTGGTAAGCTTGTTGCCTGTATAGGTGTAGGTAAGCGTTACACCATACGGGAAGACCTGAGTAACAAGCTGCCCACTGGAGTTGAAATTAAATTCGACCCCCTGAGGCGTAGTCATAGTGTATGCGCCTGTATTTTCAGAGAGAGTCGCAGGTGCGCTATTTTGTGCAGTGAAAGTGCCGTCGGGCTGCTTCACGAACACGTAAGACCCTTCACCGACCGAGAGATTCACAGTGTTGAAACAAACCTGATCGACCCACCACTTATCTGCGATTGTCATAGTGACGAGTTTGGAGAGCGGACGCGAAGTATCTGACACTAGGTCAGCGCAAACAAACAGTTCTGCGATGGTCGCTGCGCCCTGGAGTGCAGACTCTTCGCCCATCGAGAGGAACCCGTCACTGCCGATCTGGGCAGAACCCATGAAGTTGTGACTCCAGCCGTAGCCGAGCGGACCATTCACATGCTGCGCGTCAGACCTGTAGGTTCGGTCGAAAGACAGCAGATACGGGAATTTCTGACTGCCCAAGGAGATATCGCTGTGGCGATAAACATAGGCGCCATTGAAAATGTCAATTGGGTCACCTTTTTCCTCACCAGGGTTGGGCTTTTTCTTGCCGGGATTGGGATCGCCATCGATCTTCCCGCCCTTTAAGCCACCATTAATGATACCAATTGCGCCCGCAGGCGGATAAACCCAGTATCCCCATCCCTGCCAACCGGCTAGAGTCTGGGTCGGATCCTCGGAAATCACAACGGTATTTCCCCACTGGACGAACCAGTTGTAGATATTGTCCAAGTCGGTTTGGTTGTAACCGTTGCCGTTCAAGATGCTGGAAATGTCAGTACCGGTATTCCAGTTTGAAGTCGTGCCCTTGTAGATCACGTCTCCATCACTGTTTGCTTTGTCGATCACGGTGGTCGTCGACGCACCTACGGCGGTGCCCGTTACCTGCATCAGCACACCGGCTTCGAGAGCCACACCATGCATAGCCAGAACAGTGTCGTTAATTGGCGTCTTCGTGACATCGTTGTCCAGGTTGGTGCTCGAACCTGAAACACCACCAATATCGGTGCCAAGCAAGCTCCCATCATCAAAGGAGATGATGCCAACCTGGTGGTTGTACATGGTATGACAGTTCGTGATCTTGTTGATCAGGTCACATACTCTTGTGCTCTGAGCAGCCCAAGAGTACCAAATTACCGCCAACTTCTCTCCAAGAATCGGCTCGGAGGTGCTCGAACCACCGGCAGCTTCGTTAGCCGCCATTTGCTTTAAGTGATAATCAAACTGTCCACGCCCGAGGTTGCCCCAGGCATTGCCGATTAGGTAATACCGACCGGCCCAGAGGAACGACTGCCACCACTCCTGGTCGTACCATGTAACCGGATACGCATTGTGAGTGACTGTCAAAAGCACCGAATTCCACGTGCCCACACCCTGGGCGTCGCCGGTTGCAATGACCGAACCGTTCAACGCCAGAACCGGTTGGAGGCTGCCGTTGTAGAAAAGTGTCAGTCTGGCTCCCGCAAGCTGATCCGAAGTGAAAGTCTCGTCAATACTCCAAGTATTGGGAGTATTTCCCGGGAAACGCACCTGAAGGGTGGTTTTATAGTTGGACGGAATGTCTGCCGTCCAGGTAGTCGGAGTATCGCCTGGCGCCTGGTAGGGCAATGACGTCTGAAGCAGCGGGATCGTCGCCGGCACGATTTTCTGTCCGCCCAGAATGTCATCGACTGTCGCATTCGGAGCGTTCGTCTTGATCCAGTCCGCCAAATTGCCGGTCATTGTCGTCAAGTCGTCGCGAATGTTCGTAGTGTTCATGTTCTGAACATACTCATCGCCGCTATCGATGGTCGCGCCACTCTCAGCATTGGACATGAAGGTGGTTGCGTTGTAGTCGAGGATGGTATCGAGGCCGCTTACTGCTGCAGTCCGATCGTAGGCCTTGCGACTCGGATCAAACACGTAGGTCGTCGAATCGATTTCTACCTCGACCCACATGTGACCGATCACCATGTCCCAGCCAGTGCCGTTCCATGTTGGCGCGTCAGCGGGGACGTTTTCGTTGCCGCAATAATTGTAGGAAGCCCAGATGCTGGAAGTACCGAACCACTCGGCATAATCCGCTTCTGGAAGTTCAATGGTGCCTTTCACGTACGATGCGGTAAAGCCCGCTTCTCGCAGCAGCTCAACAAGAAGCATGCTCTGGTCAAACGAGTTACCTCTACCGTCGAGCAAAGTTCCAAGGGCGCCTTTCTGTACACCCCAACCTGGTTCCCAGTCAATGTTGTCGTGGACAAACTGATAGATGAGCTGTGGGTCACCTTTCAATGCCCGAGCTTGCTCGACAATGGAAGGAGCGCCCGGAACAGTGTTGTTCGCGATTGACTTTGTACTCTTCCGCTTGCCTTTAAACTTACGCTTGTAAAACTTACTGTCATCAACAACTTTATTGTCGACGATGTGGTTCCACACGGATGGTGAAACTGGACGACTCCCCTTCATCTCTGGACCACGGGGAGCGCTGTTGGATGGACTCGGTGTTTTCTTCGAGGACATCTTCTTTTCCTTTTGTGTGTTTCGGTTTGGAATTAGGAAAGCCCCAGCGATCTGCCAGGGCTTTCACAAATATTTTGCAGAAATTGTTGGAGTCTTTAGCAGCCGCCGCCACCGCAGGTGACGACCACAGAGGTTCTGTTGCCCATCGAATCATAGTTGTAAGTGATCACGGTGCCGTTTGCAAACGTGACCTTCTTGAGCCAGCCCTGAGGCCAATACTCGTAGATTGCTGAATCGCTCATGGTGTTTTCCTTTTCAATCGTCTCTCCTCGAGACGAGGGTTGGGCTTTTTTTGCTATAAATTGTTGCTCTGAAGAAATTTTGATTTCTAACTCAGCGAGTCGGTGACACTGGCTGTGAGCCGAATACTCGACGCCAGACTTCGCTAACCTTTGGATCAGACAGTGCCTTGGCTAGCTCCGCCTGATTTTTAGTAACATCGGCCTCTGCTAGCTTGAGCGCGGTGGTTATCGCCAATTCATAGAGCTTCGTGACTTGATCTGCTGACAGATTCTGATTTATGGACTGCTCGCAGATTCTGTAGAGGCTCTCACGAAGAAACCGAATACTTGTCTGTGTCTTAGACAGCTCGACAACAGCAGTTTTGAATTCTGCTTCTGCTTTGGCATCGATAGCACTGCCATCCGTCTTCGCTTCAGCAAGAATTTTGGACACTGTTTCAAGTGCTACGTCCGGTGACGGCTCTGCGCAAACATAGTATCCGCTGTCCTTTCGAGGAATGATAACGACCCCTCGCCTTGATGCGTCCATGTCGATGTAGGTTGGCTGGCCTGTCGCAATGGCACGTACAGAAGTTGATGGCTGTATTGCGGCACAGCCGGAAAGAAGTAGCGCAGAAATTGTCAGCGCAACTATTTGATGTTTCATATGATTTCCTGAGCCGTTTGCACGACTAGAACTAAGAGGTGAACTTGAATTGGCTTTTCTACCGAGATTCAGGCGGAGGCGTGACATAGAAAATCCTTTCCAGGACAGGAATGGTTAGGGTGGTAAGGATTAATAACACAGAGCCGTACACCGGCTGATATAGAGTCGGCCACTGCGCGGAGAATGGTCCACCTAGTGCAAAGACCCAGACGGCAAATGCAAATGCTGCTACGAAGCAAGGGAAAGCTTTGCTCAGGCTTATCCCTGGTGGCTGCGTTTTCATGTAGCACATATAGATCGGACTGAGACAGAGCAATGCTCCGAACACAATCCATTGAAGGATAGGCGAATTGTTTGCCTCTCCTACGATGATGCCGTTCAAAGTCACCCAGCCGGCAACAATGTCACCGGGGATATAACGTAGCAACTTCTCGAAATAGCTTTCATCGGCGCGCATACCGTTTGGCGGCGGTGTGCGTAAAAGCCTGATCAACTTCTTGATCATGTCTTTCTCCAATCAGAAGACTTTCATTTGGATTAGGGTCAAAACTCCGCAACCATTCAAAGTTCTCGTGCACTATGCACGCTGCGTTCTACTGTTTTTATTCAATTATTTCGGCTTGGTGCCGCGAGCAGTTGAGTCCTTTGAAAAAAATGGATGCGTTGAATTGACTGACGCAACCTACTTGGTTGGTCATGGATAGGCAATGGGCACCTATCGGTAAAAGTTGGCTCCTCCGCTAGCTTCTAGAACCAGATAGAGCTGCCAATTGATGGCTTGTCATGATTGAGGGTTAGCGTAGCTGTTATTAGAAACACATCAGAAAACGACTGTTGGCCTACGTTCTGCGAACATTTAGTGTTAAGTCAGGCCGCAGAAGCGTAACTGTCTAGATATCGACTGTTCGACGAATCAGAACGTCAAAGTCTTAACATGGTTACGGACTGTGACACAAGGACTGTTATATGCGCAAAATTCCGTAACGAATATGCGCAGAACAAAGTCAAGTTGAAAAAACAAGGAAAAGTGAATTGCTAACGCGAGGTCGCGTGAAAGGGCAAATACAGCCATTTCTAAGTTCCTTTTTTTACTCTATATCTTTTAAAAGAGCTAAAAGAAGTTTCTCTCTTATGGAAAATTGCGAAGCAAAAAAACAATAGAGATATCTCTGTGGGCGCTGGGAGCGTTTTCAGCTGGAGCACCTCTTGAGGGTGCCGAGATGTTTGTTTTGAAGCTTGGAGGCTCTTGTAGGTGCCTCTGCTCGGGTCTGTGGAGCACCAATAGCAATGGTTACCATCGAGAAGAAATTAGTGACGTGTAATAAATACATGACTTAGATGCGATTTTTCATTCGGTTACTTTCAAGTCGGAGTTCGCTAGAATTTTGGTAAATACGTCCGGCTACATACACTCGATTTTAACTTTGCTGTGTTGCCCAAGTTCGCTGTTGTTCGGTTTCTCGTAACGGGCCGGCGCACTGTATATAGTGGCATACGTGAATTTGAAAGGCAAGAGTTTAGAGTTAGTCTCAGAATTCGTAAAACGAAACCCAATCGAATTGACTGTATACTCCAGAGTGCGGTGCTCTAAAGAACAAGCGCAATAACTGAATCGCCTGGTCTCTCAGGTGTGTAGAATGCCCAACCAGATAATATTATGCTCTTCGAAATATCTCTGTATCTTCGTTCGGAGCAACTTGTGTTTAGACTGTTGCTCTTCTCTTCTCCGCAGAGCCTGCTGAATCCGGCGCGGAGCAACATCTTCAACTGGCTTTGGCCATCATGGAGAAGAAGTCATACAAGAACGATCCGCGAGAAGGATATCTAAAGTTATTGCTGGCATCAGTACTTGAAGCGCAAGGAAACTCGCGCAGGCCGCTCCTTTACTAAAGGAAGCGGAGATATCATTGACGAACGCAGGGAGACAATTGCCAATCGATTTCTTTGAGAAATATGAGAAGTGATTGAAAAGTCTGGCTGTAGGTCCAGAATTGGAGCGTGTCCGCAAGAAGATTGAGGAACTCAAGAACGCAGATAAAACGAAAGAAAAGTAATCTTGCCATAAAGTAGCATTGAGGAGTTTTGGTCACCGGCTGTTCACGAACGCGGATTAGGGTATGAAAGGTGGTTTGTTTTGAAATTTTGCAACTACCTAGTAAACGCACATCCTCATAATACGAATGGGCTTACTCTACCTACTACTCGCCGCTGTGACCTGGTTTATGACCGGGCTAATTTGGTTCGTGCAGATTGTTCACTACCCGCTATTTGCGAGCGTTGGCAGTGACAAGTTTCTCTTGTATATCAAAGCTCATTGCAATTTGACTGGCTTGGTTGTAATCGTTCCGATGGTGATTCAACTTTTGCTTTCCGGCTTGGTTGCGTTCGAAAACAAATCATCCTACTCTGCGATCCTCTGGCTCAACTTTGCACTGGTGATTGTCATCTGGCTGCTCACCGGCTTTGCCTCAGTACCTTGCTTCAATAACATGTGCGCGGCAGGTTTTTCGGAGTCTGTTCATGGGCGATTGGTTTTGACAAACTGGGCGCGGACCATTCTCTGGTCAGTTTGTTCGCTAATCTTGCTACTGGTGTTGCGGTCGGAGCTAAAGTGAGTAACATCGATGTTTTCGATTTAGCATTGGGCAGCTGGCAGTGCCGCCGCAACCTACGTCAAAAGCTCGTCGAGCTTTCCTTGGCTTTCTAAAGCGTAGAGATCATCGCAGCCGCCAATATGCCTATCGTCGATGAAAATCTGCGGAACCGTCATTCGCCCGTTTGACAGTTTGATCATTTCGTCTAATTTGTCCACATCTTCTGTGACGTTGAACTCTTCGAACTCGGCATTTTTGCGTTTTAGCAAAGCCTTTGCCTTGTCGCAGAAGTGACAGTGAGGTCCGGAATAAACAACTATCTTTGGCATCGAGGTTTCCTGATATGTGTGTAGAAGTAATTTAACGGTTGATCAACTTTACTTTATATGCAACGTCCGCCATTAATCCCCTTTCGAATTCACATGGCTTAAACGACGCTCGCATTCGATCCTTCACCGCCAGTGCCGTCTTGATAGTCTTTGTTGGTCATTTCTTCACGCAACTCCGACCACTTCAGCAACGCGTCCATTGCAGGACACAGAGCCTGTCCCCAATCTGTCATGCAGTATTCAACTTTTGGTGGAACTTGTTGATGAACAATTCTCTTCACCAGTCCATCGAGCTCTAGCTGGCGAAGCTGCTGAATTAGCATCTTCTGTGAGATACCCGGTATTGCGCGCTCGAGTTCAGAAAAGCGTTTAACTTGCCCTCCGAATAAGTTGAACAGAATTGCTAGTTTCCAGCGTCCTTCGACAAGCTTGAAGGCATTCTCAGCATCAGTGGCTGCGGAGATCGCGGTGTATTGTTTGCGCATACTTTTTAGTAAGTACCTCACTTTTTTGTCTGTTCTTGTACTTAAGTAATTTTCCTACTAACGTTATAGCCAAACCCCCGACAAGTCAAAGTCGGCGAATTTCTATAGTGGAGACAATGTATGAGTTTGGATCTTAAAATCGCTAATCGACGAGCTCTAGTGACTGGTGGCACCAAAGGGATTGGCGCGGCAGTAGTGCAAGTTCTTTTAGAGCAAGGCGTAAAAGTTATAACAACTTCTCGGTCTACGCCTGAGGCATTGCCGGAAGGTGTTGTCCATGTAGCTTGCGATCTTTCGACGGCCGAAGGCTGTGCAACTCTTGTAGAGGCGGTGAACAAGAAGTTTGGTGGAATCGATTTCATCATTAATTCACTTGGCGGATCGAGCGCTCCAGGCGGCGGCTTCGCTGTCCTTGACGACAATATCTGGTTTGAAGAACTGAACTTAAATTTGATGTCGGCTGTTCGAATTGACCGCGCGTTAATTCCAGCAATGCTCAAAGCGGGGTCTGGCGTCGTTATTCACGTGACATCAATTCAGAACAGATTACCATTGCCGGAGTCTACAACGGCCTATGCTGCTGCCAAAGGAGCTATGTCGACTTACAGCAAAAGTCTATCCAAAGAGATTTCACCCAAAGGCATCAGAGTAGTGCGGGTTTCTCCAGGCTGGGTAATGACTGAAGCATCGGAACGCCTGGCTGAGCGTCTTGCGGAACAAGCAAATACGGATTATGAAGGCGGCAAAGCAATAGTAATGAATGCACTGGGAGGGATTCCGCTCGGGCGTCCAGCGGAACCAAAAGAAGTGGCGGACCTTATCGCGTTCCTTGTTTCTCCACTTGCCGGAAGCATTACCGGAACTGAATATGTGATTGACGGCGGAACAATTCCGATTGCTTAAGAGCATTGAAGACCACGAAGACCCTAATAGAGGTTCAGAGAGCCTGCCTGCATTCAAAGGCGGGAACAACGATAGCTGACCTTGAACAATTCCTGGACAAACCTTATGTCTCGGTGCACTTCTTCCTTTTTTTCTTGGTTTGAAATGTTACCGAACGGGAAAAGTTTGATTATCAGCGACTTAGGGGGCATCAATGACTCAGGCTACCGATCATCAGCATATTGAATCAGTAATGAAACAAAATCAGGAAAGAATTCTGAGTCTGCCTGGAATTAATGGACTTCATATTGGAAGAAAAACGGTCGCCGGTGTCAAAACAGACGATATTGCAATCGTTGTACATGTCGACAAGAAAATTCCTGTTGCCCAGTTGGAGCCAGCTCATATCATTGAGCCGATCATAGACGGTGTAAAAACCGACATTATTGAAAATGGACGTGCTTCGCATTTTGTTGTTAAAGAAGCGGAAACAACGGGCGCAGATAAACCTGCTGCGAATGATGGAGCTGCTCCACCAACTTTGGACCCAAGATGGTTTAGACCTGCTGTTGGTGGATGTCAAATTGCAACTAACAGTGCCACAGGAACCTTAGGTGGATTTGTTCGCAGTAATGGAGACGTGCATTTGCTAAGTTGCCGACATGTTATAGGCGATGCCGGAGCGCAGGTATACCAGCCTCAAATTGCCGCTCAATATCAAATTGCTACTGTCATTGCTTCTGATCCCACCCTTGATTGCGCAATTGCTGAAATAGCATCATCTGTTGACTGGACTAATTACATTCTTGAATTCGGACCGATTCAAGATAGCTTCGTTCTGTCTAGCGCTGAAGCTTCAGCAGGCACTTACCAGGTTCATAAGAGAGGCGCTGCCTCTGGTTCTACCTATGGCGAGGTGACCGGCTATGCGTACACGGGCTATCTACAGGATGGAACACTCGTAACTAACCTTTTCCTGGTAAATCCAATCTCCACGTACAACGTTTTTGCAACTTTCGGCGATTCCGGCTCTTTTGTCGTCAACGATCAATATGAAGTCATTGGAATTTTGAACGGTGGTCTCAAGGATGGCACTACTCTGGTCGTTCCGATTAGTCCAATACTTACGTCTATGAACGCTCAGATTGTTGTGGATAACAATCCACCTCTGTATCTGGTGCATCGGAGTGGTGATAACGACGAGGCTTGCTACGAATGCACTTTAGTAGGAGATACTTTTGGAGCAGATACTCGACAGGACATAGGAACCTGTTGGCCTCCTACGCTCTGCATGTTCCAGGACCAAATTTATAATATGAGGCAAGAGCCTAATCAGTTTTGGGGTGGCGGCAAGTTAATGAGTTGCATACTTAAGCAGGGCGCCTGGGGGCAAGACACTTGGCTTGGTGCCGGAACCTGGATGGCTCCAAGTTGTGCTGTTTATCAAGGAAAGCTCTATTGCATTCACCATGATGCCAATTATCAAAGCGAAAATGTATTTCTGATGACTTATGATGGAACGACTTGGAGCGCGGATACTCCGCTTCCTTTCGGCAGCTGTCTGGCACCGACACTTGTCGTGTGGAATGGACTTTTACACTGTTTTCATGCTGGTGGAAGTGATTACACGTTGTGGCATACTGCCTTCGACGGCACTAATTGGTCTCAAGATACTCAACTTGCACCCACCAATGATCCCACCAACTATTACAAAAGCAGTTTCACACCGTCAGTGGTGGCATACAAGGGTCTGCTCTATTGCTTTCTTATTGGAAGCAACTGGTACACAGACAATCTCCATTATTTCACCTACGATGGATCGACTTGGTCTGCAGCCACTGACACCGGAGCTAATACCACCCTTGGACCTTCCGCAATCGTCCAAGATGGAGTTTTGCATATATTTCACGAAGGCAACGATGGCAACAGCCAGCTCTTTCATTTGACGTTCGACGGCGCTAACTGGTCAACAGACACAGGCCTCAGTATAGGAACGCTCGGAGCACCGGGTTTGGCTTTTTTGCCCACGTTCGAGACTTCCGATAGCAAGCTGATTGCGTCGGTCCAGGCAAATAATCGAAAAACTTCCTCGCAAGATGTTCGTACCTGGCAAGGAAGACCGATCAAAAGGTAAACATCTGCAGAGTTTCAGTTGCTAGGTAATTGGCCAGTAGAGCGCAAGAACTCGTCTACCGGGTACCAGTATCCTTGGTGAACGCGCTGGTATTTCACAGGGGCAGTTAAAGTTCAATAACCTGGTCTACAAATCTGTTCCGAACTTAGTCATAACGATTGAGAACAGGGAGAGACCAAGTTCCATCAAGACTACAATTACGACCCCAGGAAGCATCAGTTTTTCGTAACTGGGCTTCTCTCGTTTTTCTAGCTTTGTTGCAATGAAATTTCGGAAAGTCGCGTATTGAGATTCTGAAAGACATCTTTGTGGAATTACATAGAACTGATGTTGGCTGGTGAACAGGCAAATAGCTGAGCCGACATCTGCCCATTTTACGAACTGAGACCAGTCGGATTCAAAACTAAAGTGTGAACCTCGCAGCTTGAAGCCGGATTCCGAAAGAGAGTACATTTGCTCACCGCTGTACATAGGCGTGTTTAATAGCTTCTGAATGTGTTTCTTCAATGTGAGGTGGCGCCAAATTACACACATGGCCCCAAAGCCACCGAGAAGTAGGCAGGGAGTGCTGAAGAAATTTCCTGGAACCAAAGCCAAAAAAGTTGAAGGAATTGTCATCCATGCAATTGGACGCCAGAATTTCAGCAGACCGCTGAATTCAATAAGAGGGGGCTGTAAATCCTCTTCCTGAAGCTGAGCGTTGTAGGTGATTTCCGGATCAAGTGTATTCATCAAGCCGTCCTCAGTTTAAAAAAGAGGAAGGCACCCGTATTACGGATGGCATGCTTCTGGTTCCGAATTTTGTCAACATCACCGTTAAGGTACTAATACCGGCGGTGTAAACTGCAATCGCGATAAACAGTGCTAAGAAAAATCCTCCAGCTCTTTCCACCAGCTTTGCTCCCGTCGTCGCTTTCAGGTGTTCTCTCAGAGAAGCAAGATCGTTGGGATCGGAAAAACAACGATGTGGTAAGAGGTAAAACTGAGTTGGGCTTGTGAAGATGCAAATCGCTGTTTTTGATTCGCCCCATTTGACGAACTGTGACCATGTTGCGGCGATAGAGAAGTATTCACCATGTATTTTGAATTCAGAATCAGAGAGGCTGTGAGTATGCTCCTGTAAATACATTGGCGTTTTGAGCAAACTTCTTATATGCAGTCTTATATAGACGAACCGCCAAAATAAAAAGACTAAACCGCAGCATCCAATGGCAATACAATGATCTTTGTTCGGATTGCCAGGTACAAAGGCAAGTGGTAGAACCGCCATGCAAAAAGCTGCCATCGTAAGACAGTGCCTCATGGCACTAAGCGCAACAAAGGGTTCTAAGCAATCCTGTTCGCTTATTTTCACTTTGTACTGAATGTCTTTACTGAGTGTCATCCGGGGTTGCACTAATTCCGACCAGTTGAACTTAAAACTGAGGTTCTAGTATTAATCTTCTTTGATAAGTTCATAGCACCGCTCGATAGCACCCTGATGCGATCTCCTTGCATCTGTGATCGTCCGCCTCATCATCCATAGAAGGCATGGTGACATCTTTCGATTCTTCAATTTCTTTTCCGTCAACCACTTTCGTCGTGATCAAAAATTGGGTCCAGCATCTATAGTTTGTGTCCTTCGGAGCATCGGAAATTCGGTTGTATCCTCCACTATTGTCCATTCGAGAACCACAATCTTTGCAGAGGTAAACAATCATTCGCGGCTGTTTAAAACCTGGCGGCTGCTCCCCGAGAGGTTTCGATTGAATCACACCCGCAATCCAATCCGTGTGCAGTAAAACCACATGAGTGTCATCGATCTGCTGGAAAAAGATGTGGATATTGCGGATTGCATCCATGATTCCTTCCTGTGGCGTGCCCCACATGTACTCTTCTAGCCATTCATTGAGTTCGTTCTGGTCAAAATTGTTCGGATCTAACTTCTCCAGATACTTGTTTTTGTATTCAGTGTTGTACACAAGAAATGCAAATTCGTCATCACCGGTTTCAATTAGTGGAGCCTTTGTCAGATCGATATCTTTTTCGCGCAAATAGAGAAGGGCACGGTCCATCATTTCGCCATTCCAATTGAGATCGAACTCGTTGTCATCGCCGTTGTCGTGAATATAGTCCCAGAAAGGTTCATACGGGGCTGTGGCTGCCTTTACATCTTCCGGGGCGACAGAGCAGAGCATAACGTGCGCACCTTCAGGAACAGGGGCTCGACGTGGCAATTGCCTAGCTATCTTGTTTAACTCTTTGATCTGCTCTGTCGTAAAAACGTACATTGAGGCTATGGATGACATCTTTTGACGACCCTCCTGGGACTAGGCTAAAGGTGCTTTTTGAAAAAGCAGCAGGTAGCTATTTCATTACATTGTCCGTTTGATTCGGGAATTGTCTCCCTCACAGTTTCGACTCCATCGATGAGGAAAGTCTCCAATCTTGTTCCGCATGATGGAACAGGATCTGGTATTTCATCCGACATTCTTTTGCCCAAAGCGGCGTCTTCCCATCGTTTGCCACAGCGTTCACAAAGATAGGTTACTGCGGTAAAAGCTAAAGGCCTTTTTGACATTCGTAAATGGTACCAGAAACAAAATTAGGAAAATAAACGCTGAGCTGAGGTGTATACACATGTTGCTTCCGTCTTACTTCCACACATTCCGAGCGGCGTCTTCGTCGTCGCGGTCAAGTGCGAGTTCCATAAAGGCAATTCGCGCTTCGACATCGTCAGGGAATTCTTTGAAAATTTCTTTGAAGCCTCGCTTGACTCTGTCCCACTTAAATTCTCCGTCGCGGTGATATGGCTCGGCGCTTGAACCTTTGTAGAAGTAGTGCCAAGCAAAGCGAGCATAGAGTTTGTCTCCTTCGGCACCGCCCACGGTGTCGCAGCGTTTAGTGATGAAGGCTTTTTGCTCGCCTGGTTGCCCCAACCAATACGCTCCTAAAAATCGCGCTGCCCAGGAATCAGAACTGAAGTATGTGGGCCATTTTGCATTCGCTTGTTTCGCCAGCTGTAGCACCTGCGCTTTGTTATCTTCCAGGTTTGCTATACGAATGAGCGGTATGTAGGCATACGGAACTTTATTCTGGAGATCGGGTGTTGATGCGAATATCTTTTTCGCTTCTGCCATCAACTTTGGTTTTCTGGGATCATCACCTTCAAGGGCGGTATACCTATAGATGTGCAGATTTGCCAGTCCGGCGCGCGCGATCATCGAGTTGGGGAGCTTCTGCAAATAAGTGTTGAGGTCGAGTTTGAGCTGGTGATAAGGAATATCTTCGACTTGTTCTCCCTGGTCGAGCCCAAACATAAGATCGTCCAACAACCAAAATCCGTTCCAATAGTGGGTTTTCTTCGCGATGAAATCTTCGCCTAGTCTGTCCAGCTCTGCGAAGTTGCCCTTGTTCAAAAGCTTGCGTGATTTGAACACCAGCTTTAAGCTTTCGTTTTCTTTCCTAAATCTCAGTCCAGAAAGTAATTCATCCCAACCGCGTTGCCGGTCATCGTCGTTGCCCGATACCTCTCGGTTTTTGAAATATGCGTCAACTGCCTCCTTGTATCGATGCTCCACCGCGCGTATGTGAGCGAGCATTGCGTAGCAAAACCAGTCAGTGCTGCGGGCTGAATCTTTTGTTTCTGCGGACTTAATACAACGGTCGATTAATTTGTCTGCCTCGGCATAGCGCCCGACGTCTGCGTAAATCATCGCGAGCCCAGACGCTTTGAATACGGTTTGCTCGTGGTCGGGTCCGAACGCCGCCTCTGCTACTTTTACCGACATCTCCTGATCTTTTACACCGTCGGGCTTCTTCGGATCTTGCTTCCAATGATAGTGGCGCTCGGTGGCGCGGTCTTGCCAGGCGTGCGTGAGCTGGTCGGCGACCGCGAAGTTGGTCGGCGGTTCTTTCTCCCCGAGCTTGATGGCTTTGTCGATTTGCTCGTCGGCTCGCGCGATTTCATCTTGCTGGTATAGCGACATGCCGTACACGCGGTACATGCGCATTAAAATGTCCGACGCGACGTTGGCCTTGATCGCATCATTAAATACTTGCTCGACGCGGGTGCGACCGACATCGCTGTTGCTTTTCGCTATAATAAGCGCTTTGTTGAGTTCGCCGTTCCAGTAAAAGAGCACGGCGTAGTGCCCGAAGAGCATCCAGCCGACGACGCCGCCGGCGAGGATGAGACAGAGAAACGTAAACAGGACCAGCTTAAGCCAGGACTTTTTGGGCTTGGGTGCGGTGCTGCTGGTGGTCACGGGGTGTCCTCAAAGATTAGAGACGGTTTTAAGGTGCGAGTTTGTTCGAGCGGGCATATGAGTAAAGTACCCAGTTGAGTACGGGGAAGATGCACGAAAATCCTGAAAAAGTTACCGGCGACACCCCTAAGGACGAGGAAGCCTTGTCCGACAAGCGATTGCAGGTTGGCACGCTAATCGACGGGCGATATGAAGTGCTTGCGCATATTGGCTCGGGAGGTATGGGTGAGGTCTATAAGGTACTAGACCGCGAGACGCAGAAGCTTTTCGCACTTAAGATGATTTCGCCACAACTGGCGGAAAAGAAGATTTTGGCAAAACGCTTGGAGCACGAGGCGCACGCCGCGCGGACACTCGTACACGGCAATATCGTGTCAGTGTACGACGTTGGTGCGGCGACGGACGGCGCGCCGTATTTAATCATGGACTATGTCGAGGGCGAGGGGCTCGACCTTTTGTTGAAGGCGGAAGCGTGTTTGTCGCAGAAGCGGGCGCTGCCGATTTTCATGCAGATTGCCGAGGCGCTGGTGCATGCGCAGCAGAAGTCTATCGTGCACCGCGACTTGAAGCCGAGCAATATATTGATGACGAAAACGCCCGAGGGCAACGACATGGTGAAGATTGTCGATTTCGGCATCGCGAAGATTTCGGACCAGGACGGCGCCGACAAGACGAAGCTGACGCAGACCGGCGAGCTGCTAGGGACGCCGCTGTACATGAGCCCGGAGCAGTGCACTGGCGATGAGATTGATGCGCGCTCTGACATTTATTCTTTCGGCTGCATTATGCATGAAGTGCTCAGCGGCAAGTCGCCGTTCGCCGCCGAGAATTCGGTGAAGGTGATTTTGAAGCATCTCAATGATGATGCGCCGCCGCTTCCGAATAATGTCGGCATTACTGCGGATATGAAGGAAGTGATTGCGCGTTGTTTGGAGAAACATCGGGACAATCGTTATAAAACGCCGGTTGATTTGCACATTGATTTAGAACGTATTTCCGACGGGCGGCCGATTCGACCGCACGAGCGCAAGATCAAGACAAAATCGAAAGATACCGGCAAATCGCGAGTGCCTGCGCTCGTTGGTTTGATGGCGGGGCTTCTTGTTGTTGCGGTTGGTGGTACGTACGCGTTCTTCAGTTTGCAGCCGAAGCCGAAGGCGTCGACGGCTGGTTCTTTCCAGCGTGCAGAGAAGTATCTGGATAAAACGCTTACGCAGTGGTCGAACGAGATTGAGAAAAATCCGGATGACCCGTCGTTGTATCTGCATCGCGGCGAATTGCACGCCATGCGCGATGAGCGGACAAATGCGATTGATGATTTTACTGAAGCGCTGAAGTTGAAGCCGAATTTTTTGCAAGCTTATGCGAGTAGGTGCTTTGAGTACATGATTCTTGCGCAGTACGATAAGGCGCTTGTTGATGCGAATAGGTTGATTGCCTTGGCGCCCGATTCGGCGGAAGGTTATGCGAAGCGAGGCATGGTGTATGAGTCGTCTGAGATGTTCGGCGAGGCGGTGGCTGACTATCAGCGCGCGATTGCGCTTGACCCGAATAATGGCTACTACTATTACGGCGCATCGATGAATTTGCTTCGCCTGGCTAAGTATGACCAGGTCGAGAAATATTTAAAGAGGGCGATTGAGCTTGGAGATGAGAATGGCACTTATAGCGCGAATCTCGGCACCTGCTATACCTTTCAGCAAAAGTACGATGACGCTTACAAGTACTTGAGTTTCGACCCGGCTAATCCGAAGGTACGCGGAGTGGAGTGGGGTCAGGCATCGTACTACTATGTTTGCGTCGGAAAGATGGATCAAGCAATGGATGCGATGGCGCAATTGAAGGCGCGCGAAACTTTCCCGGCGCGATCGCATCGTGTTGCCGGCGAGATTTTTCGGTGCGCGGGACAGCTTGAGAAGGCGCTGCAGGAGCTGAGCTCGTCGACGAGTCTCGAGGAGTATCCGCCGGGCTACCGCGAGAAGGCGGTCGTGGCTTTTACGATGGGGCAAACGCGCTCGGCGCTCACTGACTTGAAGAAGTCGATTTCGTTGAATGGGAAGAGTTCGACTACGCTGACTTGGTTGGCGCGAGTGGAGAATAAGCTCGGGTCTAAGAAGGAAGCGGAGCAACATCTGGCTCAAGCGTTTTCGCAGAAGATGGTGGCACCCATTAGCTATGTGAATAGAGCGGCGGTGCGGTTGGAAAATGGTGATGCGAAAGCAGCGCTTGCCGACGCTGATACTGCCGTGAAGCAGGACCGATGGCTAAAGGAGGGCTATGAGGTCCGGAGCGAAATACGGAAGAAACTGGGCGATGCGGCGGGGGCAGAGAAGGATGCGGAAGAGGCGAAGAAGCTGATTAGTCATATGGATCTTTAAAACTTTTGACTGCTTGAAGAAGTAACTGCGGTCACTTTGCTTATGTCGGAAAATTGAGGATGACTAATTGGAATCTACGCCTTCTTCAATCTATAAGATCTTTCAAAAATCTGTTGCATTTGTTCTCGATGAGTCTGGAAAACCATGTGGAACAGCATTTCTCATTTCAATTAAGGATGCTCCGCCAGGCAAACTACATTGGGAATTTCTGATTACAAATAAGCATGTAGTGCAGAATATCGACACTGAACCAGATGGTACTGTCAATGCTGCGACCTGGATGAAGCGAATTCGTTTACGATTGAATTCGATGGTAGAAGGATTTGAACACTATGACATTGAAGTGGCGAAGGTCAAACGACCTTTTATTGTGCATGAGGATCCAAGAGTAGATCTAGCTGTAATTAACATAGAAGAGCCGTTGCCGGTTTGCGATCTAGTGGCGATGGATATTGGCGTTGTGTTCGGAAACACGCGTCCTGGAGCACCGTTATCTGAAGAGGGAACGGATGTTGTTAATTGTGCATTGTTAGATGGGTACTCCGGATTGAAGAAAAATTTTCCTATCTGTAAGTTTGGAAAGATTGCACTGGTGACTGATGAATTCTGGTGCGAAACAAAACGAGGCTTTGGTAAGGAAGCTGCTTGGATTGTGGATTTGGGAAGTGAGGAAGGTTCAAGCGGTTCTCCTGTTTTTGCGACTCCTTTTCAGATAAAAGTTGATCAAGCTGGACGAGTGTTCCAGCATACTGGGGGGTTCTGCCTTGTTGGAGTCGTCAAAGCAGTTTCTGACTCCATGACTGACTATCAGAAGAAAATGCGTGCATTGACTTTAGTTGAACCAGTTAAACATCTTCAGGATATCTTTTCCAAGATAATGATTGACCTTGCGAATCAAGGGTTTAATCCTCAATCAGTTCAGTCAGACTCCTTGTATATCCCAAACGAAAAGTGAGCTATCGTACTTGCCATTTTTGCGTTAGAACTGTAGGTGCCTATTGGCGGCAAGATTGAATTTGCCCCCAAATTCAATCCAAAGACAATGATCGTCTGGGCTCATTCAACTTGACCGTGATCGCTTTTGGTACATGTATTGTACGAATCGTATGTGCTTTGAGCTTATTCAATACTTTTTAAGGCTTTTGAGGCGGCATCACAAGCAGAAGCGAATCGCACTTGCCAATCAGCAGTCAACCAAGGATTGTGCCCACTGGTTGGTAAATCTTTTAACTGCGTGCATAGCGACTTCATAACCTTTCCGACGGGTTGCGCGGAACCGTAGTTATGATTTTTGAAACTTTGATAAGATTGCGTCGATTGTGCTTTAACACCTACTGAAATATGTCCATTTGCGTGCTTACCGTTTAGAGCCATTGGTTTAGCGCGGACTGCATCCAAAGCTTGTTTGCCCGTAGCCGCCGCAGTTGCTATCTGCGTTACTGACACCTCCGGAGCTGCGATTGCTATTCCTAACGCAGTGCAAAACGCTTTAATTTTTTGCTTTGCGTCAGTGATTCGCCGCATAACGGCGCTGGATAACTCAGGGTTTCGACTCCAATTTGCTGCGAAATTACTATTTTGAACGAACGCCTTCCTAATACCCTTTTCGAACGCACGGCAATCGTGCCAAAGTAACCTATTTTCTGGATTTAAGTCCGGTATATCCGTGAGGAGCGTGTCAAGACGATTGTCATCTTTCATGCGCTCTCTAAAGAAGCCGCTTGCTGCATTTGGTGCATAGGGGGGATCGTGAGCTGATAATTTGGCTATTCTGGCTAGGTAGGCTGCGACTTTATCACGAACTTTTGAGGACTGTTCGTCTAGCGCTTCAGCCGGAGATGCAACGAGCAAAAGGAAAAGGCATAATGTTATAGAAACAATTTTCATTTCAGTGGTCCCTTGAGTGGAACTGGATGCGAAATGGATTTGTTGCCAAGAAAATGACAATCTTAAATCTGCTGTTATGTCTAAATTCCCTTCGCATAATCTTTCTAAGCTCTTTGTCCGGAGCGTTTCTTTATATCTCTCGAGACAAATTATGCCGCTTGAGGAGTTACCACTTAGACAAAAGAGTTGAAACCAGGTCTCGAACTGAATCATTTTTACTGTTCCTGTAGGATTCAATTACAAGTTTTGCCTTATCTCCTTTGATTTTGCCTAACGCAATCAAATAGGTAATCGCGTTTTGATCGAACGATGGCTCTTTTTTCAGCGCGCCTACAATGAGAGCAACAGAACTCACGTCTCTTAGATTGCCAAGTCCTGTTACTGCGAGCCTTCTTACAAACACATCTTTACTGCTCTGAAGAGTAAGTTTGAACAAATCACCGTCTTTCTTCCTCGGAAATGCAGCCAAATAATTTAGAGAACTTCTGTACCAGTCCTGGCCTGGGTCACTTTGCAGAATCTTGTCATAAACATCTTGCAGTCCATTTACTTTGTGTTCTATTGCAAGTTCAGTGAGAGCGACCGAGCGAAGCCCTGGATTTCTAATGAGAACTGGCAATTTTTCAACAAGCAGTGCTGACGACTTTCCCTTTAGACTAAATGCTGCCCAATATCGGGTTGTGGAATCGGGATCTGTAAGAAGTTGAATGAGCAGATTGTTGCTCTCTTCATCTTTTCGATCTTCCAATGCTCTGAGGAAGTTGTTAACAATTTCTCGATTCTTCGTTTCTCTGATAGTCTTGCGAAGTTCATCGAGAACATCGTCGGATAACAGAAGTTTTTTGTCGTAAAGAGAAAAATAGTAATTTGGACTGACTCTCCGTTCGCGAAGAAGTTTGAGCCACCTTTTGACGGAAGCCTCACGATTCGATTCTAAATACGCATCTAAAATATCCTCAGGAACCTCACCATTTGGAGGAATTAATGACTCTAGATACTCTTGATCTGATGAAGTCGGACTATTTGCAAGAGCCTTCAAAGAAATAGCACGAGTATCTTTGAATTTGAGAGACGGAAGGAGAAGTTCTTTCAAGTTTCCCATCGAAAGTGCAACAACAGTATAGATGGCATAACCTCTCATAGAGGGCTCCCAGCTTCTCACCGCCTCTCTTACGACATGCTCCGTTTTAGGATTGAGGTCAGTCACCGACAAACTTTGAACAGCGAGTATTCTGGCCTTCGACTTACTTGATGTTATCTTCTCATACGCCGTCGTCTGTAAAGCTCCTTTGTCTAGACGCAAGTAAAAGGGAGCCATATGGGCATCTCCAAACTCTTCGTTTTCTACAAGAAAGTCAAATAGTTCACTGGTGTGTGTATCGCGAAGATAAAGAAGAGCAAGGCCTGCCCAATACTTTCCACTTTTGAAACTTTCTGATTTTGCCGCCTTCAACAGCTGACTGTTATAGGAGCTATCACCGGCGGAAGCTAGAGTTATGTAAGAAAGCACGCGTTGGTACTGATTAGTAGAGTTGATATAGCGTGTGATGAGTGACGGATAGAACGACTCTTTGCGCAACTTCTTCAACGGGAAGTAACTCGTTTCCCTCCCCTGCATGGCATTCACCAGTTGAGTGGTATCCACGCCGGTCATAATCAAATTCGAAAAATCGCTAAAAACATCATTGAGGTCTTTCTCTGAAAATGTTTCCCTCTGTGCATTCCTGAAGACCTCGACAAAACCATTGTAGGTTTCACTTTGTGGATTTTTAGACTCATATCCACTGACCTGAACCCGCTGAGAATCTGATTGTGCAAATGCACAAACGGATGAAGTAACAAGCAAGAGCAATGTCACGCAAAAAATTCGCACTTGTTTTCCCATTCACGATAACCTCGTCTAGCGATCCAGTGCGGTGCGTGCAAGATCCTCGTCATAGGTGATGTTGGTATTGCCAGTAATGACGATATCGCGCGCGACAACGGCTCCTTCGAACATGCAGTTTCCCGTGCCCATTTCGACTCTCGCATTCGGTGCATAGATAATGCCGCAGAAGTGCGTGTTGTGATCTAACTTGATGGTGCCTTGTCCGTTGTACCAAATTTGAAAGTCGGCGGCTTTGCCGGATTCGAACGTGCTAGCTCCGACAGTTGAGTTCACCGCGGATAGGAAAGCATAGCCCTCTGCATTCGCGTTGTCAGTTAAAAACAGCCGCACGCGCTCCTTCGGAACGACCTGAAGCGATTCCGCAACTATCCCGCTGCAGATATAGTCGCCTTTGCCTAAGGTCAATCTTGCTTCGCCGCCTCGCGAGTTTTTCTTGATGACTGCGCTTAAATCGCAAATTTCATTTTCCGCGATACGAATTACATTGTAAAAGCTGTCCTTAACTTCCGGATTCAAAACAATCCGCTTGTTGGCGGACGGTCTGAGTACAGCAAGTAATGGCAGCACCGGATGTGGCGGGCAGGGTGGAGCACCGTAGTGCGCAAAGCGGAAACCGCCAGTGGTGTATTTGAATCCATCAGCTTCTTCGAACACCTGCGATCTTTCGACATCGGCTTTGCCGTAACAACCCAAAATTGCAGGGTTACGTTCTACACCGCGTCTTGACCGACCTGCGGAAGAGCTTCTTGTTTGCGTGTCAGCATTGCCGTTGAAGGTGAGATTGCGTGTCGCAAACATACAAAAACGCAGTGTGTAGTCGGGTCTGCAGCGTTGGCTTCCACCGCTAATAGGGTGAATACCGGGTCTACCAAATGGAACCGATGTACGAGAAGAGTTTCGAGGCGAAGCAGGTCGCTGTACAAAGCCTCCTCCCGGCGCCACTAACAAGTCTGCGGGAGAAGCAATTGTGGGTACTTTTCCATCAGGAACGCTGAGAGTCATTTTGCCTTGTGCAATGGCAGTTTCAGGAACTATCAAAGCCAGTGCACTCAGCGAAAGAATTGCGATTTTGCTGTAGGGTATTGTCATTGTGTATCCTGCTGTATCAGTCCGTACCGCTTCAATTCTTCCTGTCTATTCTGTTTTAGCCGAGGAACATACTCTGCGCTGGCTTTTGTGAGCACTTTGCTAAACTGTTCATCCGAAAGCGCAAGAAATTTTTTCGCAGAGGAGGACTTTCCTTCCTTTTGCAATTTCCCCGCATGTTTGAGATAGATGTCCGTCAGATCTTTCGAAAAATCAATCTCCTCTGGGAAATCAGCAAAAGACCTTTGCGCATAAAGCATCAAAGCTTCAGCACTCTCGAAATCACCGACTCTACAGAATTCCTTGCAAATGACGCGGACAGGATCATCTGCCCATGAAATGTTGCCTTCAAATGTGGCTTTGTTCTTGCTAATGATGTCGATCAATTTGCGAAGCCACGGCTCGGCTTCTTGTGGTTTTTTCTTCCGATCGTATTCTTGAGCTACATGCTGAAAGCGGTAAAGGCTGTTTTTCTTTCTGAATGAATCCAGGTTGCCTTGCATAATTGCGAAGACCTGCTCGATTATTGAATTTGCCTTTTGAAACTCATCCGTTCGCACGTAGAAAGTTGCAACGCCCAGCAGATGCCCGGCCGTGTCGGCGTCTTTTGAAGTAAGCGAAGACAACTGCTCTTGCGCAATTTTCTTCGCGCTCTCAAGATCGCCAAGGCGCTCGTACAGTTGACGCAATTCTTCGCTGAGCGAATTGTAGGTGTCGATATTGTCAGGGCAGATCTGTTTTACTTTGTTGCGCGCGTATGACAAGAATTGGATTGCCGCATCGTTGCGATGCATATCCACGAAGTAGCGAGTTATATCGGAAAGTTGACTACTGAAGCTGCCTCGCCTTCTCAGATTGGTACGTGTGTTTTCACTGCCCATTTTCGCTACGTCTGCGTCCACAAAATCGTAGATGATTTGTTCATCGGCCTTGGTTTCTGCTTTTCGCAACGCCGAGGCAAAACCGTTCCACATGGTGCGTGTCACTTCGGAATCCACATTGGTGACGGGCATATCGCGATAGAGCTTTATCACTGATCTATACTGCTCAAACGCCTTGGTTTTATCACCAGCCGATAGCAACGCGCCAGCGTTACGCAGCCGCGCTTCGATTAGCCCGTGTGGATCAACCTCCGCGCGCTTCTCAGCCTTTTGCAGCCTTTCGGTTGTTTGGTTCAGATAGTCGGCTTTCTCTTTTTCTCGCTCATCTGTTTTTACCTTGTCGAGATTCGCTAGTTCAGCAGTGTTGTGAAGCTTGTTGAGGTTGCGGCGATAGTTTTCTAAAAACTTCTTCTTCATTCGGCGCACTTGGTCTGTGTCCGAGGTTGAAAGTGCATTTATGGTCGAACGCCCGATCGCAACGAGCCTATCAGAGTCCTTCTGAGCGCAATAAACATCGCACAGCGCGAGGAGCGTATCGAACACATCACTGCTCAAGCCCGCGGTCTTCAGCCCCAGTTTGAAAGATGCTTCCAGCATTGTTTTACGTATTTCATCAGTCAGTATTGCAGAACCTGACTTTTCTCCGCCCTTGACCACGAAAAATGTGTCTGGTGAAGCAGCCATGTAAAGCCACTCCGCAGCAGCCATGTTGTCTGATTTCTTGGCTGGTGTCAGCGGTGCTGTATTTGCGATGGAGATTGCTCGCTGCAAATTGCGAGCACCATCATCAAGACCGGGAAGGGCTGCAAGTTGAACTAGAATCGGAACAAGCTGAACGCTGTTTGCGCTACTAGCCTTTTCGATGTCGGAGAGCCGCTTTAGCAACTTGAATTTGGTTTCTTGGCGCACGTCTTGCCCCAGGAAGAGAGTTGCGCGCAACTGTAGTGCTTCGACGTTTGGGTCGCTCGTGCGCGGGATTATTTCATTAGACGGCGGTATCTTGCCCCATGCTTTGTATGCGGCATCGATCTGTTGTGCGTACGAGCTTTCTGCTGCCGCTGCACTTACGTGCAATGGAACAGTCATGGGCACGAGGCAAAACGCCATAGCTATTAATGTGCCATAGATTCGGTGCTGTCCGTGGGTCATACGCTCTATGTTCCACCTGGAGTCGTAACTTCGTCAATTCTTTCGGCTGTATCCTATCAGCCAACATTTAATAATTTTGGCGCCTGCTGGGTGATGAATTTAAGGTTACCGCGGGAACACTATTGAGTGGAGACACGGAAACTCAATTCGGTCGTGGGGGAATTGTGCCGAAGGCCTCACTTCTTTTTGCTGCGGTGATTTTTCTCGCAGCAGGTAATTTGTCGCCCGCTTTTGCAAGCAAGTGCTACGGACTTGATCCGTGCGAAGCTTGTAGAAACTGTCACGCATGCAAGCACTGCCACGAGCTGGGAGGTAAGTGCGGCATTTGCAAACGCGATAGAAATGCCAGGTTAGAGCGCAATTCGAAAGTTGCGGCTGCGAGTAATGGTCAAAAAAGTTCGCGGCTTTCAAATCGTAGAGGAGCGAGAAGCTAGTGAAACGCATCCTCGCTTCCGTGGCATGCACCATATTGCTCTGTCCGTCGTCCTTGGCCTCTGACTGGGTTGAGGACGAAGATATCTTGCCAGTTCAGCAGATGCCGCAATCTGTTCCCAGTGTCCCTGTGATGACAAAAGAGGATGACTCAGAATCGATTTTGTTCAATGAGGAAGGAGAAGCAGGCGCTCCGATGGGAGCAGCTATTGCTCCTGCGCTAACGCTTCCTCAAGAGCTCAGTTCACTGGAATTGAGTTTGTTGGATAGGACTTATAGCGATGACGGCATACTTCGAAGAATCCAACGATTAGAAGACAAAGCGCAGATGCCATCGAACGGCAATATTCTCGAACGCGTGCAGCGATTGCGAGAGCAGATACCGACTTCTGAACAGAACAGAGCAGTTGCGCGAAAACCTCAAGGCAACACATTCTTAAATCCTTCTGATGTGCCTTGGCTTAACGCCTTAGGAAGAGGTGCTCGGGCGACCGGAAGAGGTATTTTGAACTCTGGACGATCTGTGGACGACACAGCATCATCTGTATTGTCGTCTCCTGCGTTCTGGGGACTTGCTGTTGGACTTGGAGCTGGCATTCCGCTAGCAATGATGGCGAACAGAGGTATCGGCAATTGCTATTACGGTTACGGAAATCCTGGATTTCCATCTTGCTATGCAAATCCCTATGGATACTCGCCAGTGATGAATTTCGGCGGAAGTACTGGAACCCTAATTTCTGCTCCAGGAAGTTCCTCGTTGTTCAATCCATCGTTCGCTTCAATGCCGAGTATCCAACGAGTCGGAGGTTACACGAATCGATTTGGAACGTATGTAGCTCCGTATTATCGAACTCGCGCTGACGGAAATCCGTTCAACAATTGGAGCACCTTCGGCAATACCAATCCCTTCAATGGTCGGCGTGGTTATAGGCGTTTTCCCTTTTGATTGATCCATTTCAGGTGGACGAAGTTGTTAGTTAGAGTGCCACATCTTGTCAGCCGTTCCACAAAAATTCCACGAAGGAAAGGGTAAAGTTCGCACGTCTCGTTAAGGCTATTTGTAATAGGAGTAGAAATGTCTTTTTCGCGTGGTTCTGAATGGCGTAAGTGGGATTTGCATGTGCATTCGCCTGACTCATTGGTCAATGTTAAATACGGCGCAGGTGGACATGATCCATGGGAAAAATTCCTATCAGATTTAGAGAGTCTTCCCCCTGAATTTAAAGTGATAGGAATAAACGATTATATCTTTCTTGATGGATACAAGAGGGTTTTGACTGAAAGAAAGAAAGGGCGATTAGCGAACCTTGAACTCATTCTGCCGGTCATTGAACTCAGACTTTCCATGTTTGGCGGCGCCGAAGACAATCTGAGTCGAATAAACTATCACATCATCTTTGCAGATGAAGAGGAGCTTGACCCTTCAGTCATAGAAGCACAGTTTTTAAATGCACTTTCGCAAAAGTATTCAGTGTGTCCAGGGGTACGCGGTGATATGTGGTCGGGCACTATTTCACGCGAGAGTCTCCGAGACCTTGGTAAGAAAGTAGTAGAAAGTAGTCCTCCGCAGCACAGGAGTTCATTTGGCAGTGATCTAGAAGCGGGCTTTTCAAACTTGTGTCTCAACAAAAATGATGTTGAAGGCCTGTTAAATGGTTCTACCTATTTCGAAAACAAGTTCATAACTGCTGTCGGAAAGGGAGAGTGGAACAGTATGTTGTGGACTCAGCAATCTGCGGCAACGAAAAGAGATCTCGTCAACAGTGTCACGCTTGTTTTTACCGCATTGGAAAATCATAAAGATTATTCGGTACAGAGAAAAAAACTCTCAGATGCTCTTGTTAATGATTATCTCGTCGATTGCAGCGATGCACATCACCTGTCGACAGCGATCCAAAAGGACAGAATCGGAAATTGTTTCACTTGGGTAAAGGCGGATCCGACTTTTAGGGGACTTGTTCATGCAACACAAGAATTTGAGACACGTTTTTTTGTCGGACAATCTCCAGAAAGTATTGCCAGAGTGCGCAACAATGCTACGAAGTATATTAACAAGGTTACGATCGTCAAAGAAGGTACGTCCAGTGTGGGCGAGACTTGGTTTGATTCTGACCTAGTCTTGAATTCGGGGATGGTGTCAATTATTGGAAATAAAGGAGCAGGAAAAAGTGCTCTTGCTGACTGTATAGCTCTCGCGGGTGGCTCGAAGTCCGACTCGTTTTCATTTTTAAACGAACGAAAGTTCAGAAAGGGTAAGAACAATGTCGCTAAATATTTTCGAGTGACACTAGATTGGCATAATGGGCTTCAGACTTCTAGCCTTTTATCTGATGACCCTGAACTCGCAAGTATGGAACTGGTCAAGTATGTCCCTCAAAATTTCCTTGAGGAAATCTGTAACGACATAAAAGGGACAGTTAAGTTCGAAAGCGAATTGAAGAGTGTGATCTTTTCACATGTTCCGCAAGCTGAAAAACTTAGTCAGGCTAATCTGGATGCTCTTATTTTGTATAAAACTGAAACCGTGCAGAAAGCTATTGCTGTAGAAAGAAATCGTCTATCTCGGGTAAATGCTGACATTGTGATTGTCGAGAATATGATGCTGCCCGAATTCAGGGATAAGCTGCTGAGTCAACTCTTTCAAAAGGAAGAGGAATATAAAGCTCACAATTTGGTCCGACCCATAGCGGTGGATAAGCCTTCGGATGAAACAGCGAATTCTGCGCTTATAGCCCAGCTTGAAGGGGAACGGAATGCTTCAGCTGAGTTGCACAACCTCATTGAAAAAGTACTTTCCGAAGTTGAATCGCTGAACAAGAAAATTGCTGTCGTTGAACGCTTGAAAGGAAAATTGGGCAATATGCAGGCAATTATTGCTGATTTATTGACCGAATGTGAATTTGAATTCTCTGAACTTTCAGTCGAACCCTCTCAGCTGATTCAAATTTCGATAGATACTGGGGTTTTAGATGCGAAACTATCTGAATTCAATCAAGAGTTGATGCGCATTGCGCCTAGCATTAATCCTTTGATAGCGGACAATTTATATAGTCGATTGGAGGTAGTCAAAAAGTCTATAGCAGAGTTTGAAACTCGTCTAAGTGAGCCAATGTTGCTCTTTCAAGAGTATTTGAAAAAATTGCAAAAATGGAATGACCAATTGGCTGCACTTGTTGGAAGCTCAGAACTTGAAGGTACACTCACTCATCTTCGACAAGCTTTGAAAAATTTAGATAGCCTGCCGGATCAACATCGTCAGCTTAAATTAAGCAGAGAGAAAGTAGTATTCAGCATTCACGAAAAGTTGCAAGAGGTGATGGAGATCTACAAAGAGTATTATCGTCCAGTGAGTGTCTTTGCTGATCGACATGATCTTCTCAAAGAAGGAATTGGTCTTTCATTTGCTGTCACTATGGAAATTGATGACTTTCAGAAGAAATTTTTTGAATTCATAAGTCGTAGCCAAGGCGGGTATTTTTATGGAGAGCATGGACCTCGTCGTCTACGGGAAATTATGCTCGATGTCGACTGGAGTGATACTGACGATGTCGTATCCTTCTTGGCACGTATCTATAATTTGTTAACTGAAGATGTCAGCGGAATTCCCAGGTTTCCAATTCTGCAATTGAAGAAGGATACTTCGCTGCAAGAATTGTATGACTATGTTTTCGGATTAGAGTATTTGCTGCCGCAATATAAACTTCGTTTGAATGAAAAGGAGTTAGACCAGTTATCGCCAGGGGAACGCGGCTTATTGCTCTTGGTTTTCTACCTTCTCATTGACCTCTCTGATATTCCTCTGATCATCGATCAACCAGAAGAGAATTTAGATAATCAAACAATTTATAAAACTCTAGTGAAAGCGATTCAAGAAGCAAAACTTCGCAGGCAAGTAATAATCGTGACGCATAATCCAAACCTTGCTGTGGTTTGTGATTCTGAACAGGTTATCCATGCGCAACTAACTAGTGGAAACGAAGTTAAGATCCAGTATGTGTCAGGTTCTCTTGAGAATGCAGACATTAATAGAAGAGTCATTGATGTGTTGGAAGGCACACGTCCAGCATTTGAAAATCGAAATTCAAAATATTACCCCTAGTGTAAATGCCAATAATTGGAGGAATGAATTTGGGAATTTCAGCATGCATACGGAGTGCGAATAACTAGATGACCGGCGAAGCACCGTGTAAGTTATGCTATGTCATAAAGCCATTGTGCGATAGTCACGTGGTTCCGAACTTCGCTGCGAAAATCATAAAGAAGGATTCTCCGACAGGATACTTCCGCATGGCTGGCGAGCCTAATGTTCCCAAGCAAAGCTTTCCATCGTTCAAGATGTTATGCAAAGATTGCGAAGATAAGTTTGGCAGATTGGAACACACGTTTCGAAATGTGATTTACGTTCCTTATCTGGAACGTCCAAACCTTCCAACAGAGGAGCAAAAGCGAGCGCTATTTGTAAAGTATGGAAGCTGGTTCCGAGATTATGCTCTATCTCTTGCTTGGAGAACTGCGATTTGCCACCTGGATTTTAAAGATCTTGATACCGAAAAACCTTACGTTGCAGATGTTGTTAGAAAAGCAGCGTCGCAGTGGCGGTCGTATCTTAAGGGAGCTTCCATTCATCCAGGTAAATCGCAAAGTCGAATATGGTTAATAGATTTGAGCATGGCTGAGGCAATCAAAGATTGTGGCGCCGCGCAACATAATTGGAAATTATCTTCAGGGTTTTTCGCCTATTTACTGCGTGGATGCGATTTTACTGTGGTTTACACGACTTCTGAAAGTGAAATTGGTGTGTTCACGAAATTGCCCGGTGCAATTTTTTGGACCACAATAATTCCCTCGAGAATAGAAAACGAATCAGGTTTCGATATTCGAGAAAAAGGTACTATCGATCTCTTAAAGCACTCTTTCGACAACAAGCTCCTGGAGTTTTTGAATTCACGAGTAGAAGAGGGAATGAAGTTGTTAGATTCCGGAATGAGTAGCGTTCAACGTGAAAAGATGAATGAGAGAATCAAGAAGGCAATTGGAGCCACGCCAGAGAAATTTGAACAAGCCATCGATATTCGATTGAAAGATCTTCAGTTAAGTTTAGATGACGTAACTCAGGTGCACGAAGAATCACCGAGTGTAGAGTGAGAGCCTAACCAAGCTGCGAAGTTGAGCGAATATTACGCATTTTATCGGAAAAGAAGTTAGCTTTGCATATCCTGAAAGAGAGTCTTCAAATATGACCTATTTAGAGAAACTTCCGAAGACGTTAATCGATGATATTCGTTACGGTCGATGTCTTCCAATCGTTGGTTCTGGTTTCTCAAGGAACGCTAAAGTTAAAGAAGGGAGAAAAGCTCCTCCCGATTGGGCGGGACTTGCTTCTCATTTGATGATCGAAGGTTCAACAAATGGCACCAAAGCAGTTCCTCATGTTTGTAATCAGCTTGAGGTAATCTCCGCCTTCTCAGAAAGATTTGGGAGAGTAAAGCTTGTTGAGATACTTCACGATCTTTTATGGGATGGTGTATCTCCTGGAAAGGTTCATGATACGTTTGCCAAAATTCCATTTGATATTGTCTGCACTACCAATTACGATTTTCTGCTGGAAGATGCTTATAGACTGCAAGGGGTTCCGTATAAACCACTGCTCAATGAAACGGACCTATGCATGGCAATTCCAAAAGGCTATACATCATTGCTTAAAATGCATGGAGATCTCAATCATCCGGATCGCTTAGTCTTAACGGAAGAAGACTATGACAGGTTTATCGATCAGAACCCACTTATCTGCACTTTTCTAGCAAATCAACTCATGACTAAAACTCCACTATTTCTTGGATATAGCGTGGATGATGCGAATTTCCGCCAGATCTGGCAGGTAATAAAGACCCGTCTTGGAAAACTCTCAAGACGCGGGTATCGCATAGCGGTCAATGATTCGGATGCGACTATTTCAAGCTTTCGGCGTCGTGGAATCACTGTCATCAACCTTGAAGATAATAATTATGAACTCGCATATTCAGGGCTCTTTTCTGAACTCGAGAAGCTCGTTTCCGAGGATGCAAGAAACAATCTGTCTAACCTAAATATCGATCTTGCCGCTGCCTTGAAGGAGGATAACAATAAGATTGTCGTATTTGCGATTCCAATCAGATTACTTGCTTTCTACAAGGAACTTGTTTTTCCCTTGTTGTCTAAAGTAGGTTATGTGCCTGTTGCATTCCAGGAACTCACTGCAGCTCTAGGTTCATTCAATGCCAATCTCTATACGCTGGTTGATAGATGCTCTGCGATAATTGTCGATGAGGAAGCGGAAGAGCGATTTCTGGTTTTCGGTTTTGGAATTCGGAAACTACGTGAAAATACCGTTTTAATGATTCGCATACCAGACAGTAAGCGTGACGACCTTCCCGGAACAAAATTTCTAAATCGTCCATTAAATCCTTACAGCGGTGACGCGGCAGAAACCATTCTTTTTCTAACACAGTTTGAAGAATGGCTTCGTGCCTTAACTCCTGTCGAAGTACATAAGCCAGCAGCGTCTGATTTAGTTGTTCAGTTTTTAGGCGCTTGGAGTAAGGCACTCGGGGCGATTGGCTCTCGTTATGAACCAATGCCTGTTTCTGTAATGCTTCGAAGAGCCGAACACGATAAACTTATTACGAGTGATGAAATGACAGAGCTTTTGAGGATTTCACGACTGCGTAATTCTGTCGCGCATTCTTCCGAAGAAAACCTCAATCCGAAACCTTTAAGTGATGCACTCGAATTTCTAATCAGACTAGAGCGGAAACTTTCAAAGGAAAAGAAATAGATGTTCGGCGGTAACTTGCCAGAACGTCTTGCCTCCGATCAGTAGTATGGAACTCTATTCTGCATCTTGAGGTAGATATCCGGAGCTTTTTTCATCGTGCTCGGAGCACTTACTTTTCATTGCGAACTTCGCTCCTCAGTTTTTGAGCGGCAGAAAGGTTACTGGTGAAAGCGTGTATTCAGCTTTAAGCTGGAGCAGACGCAGAACTTCAGATTTTTCATGCCAATGATCTAACTTGACCAGAGATTAGTCACGGCTATGAAAATTCAACTTTCAAATTATGCTGCAACCGTTGCTGATAACCTTTGAAGGCATTTTTCTGTTCTTCGATATATGACCTGTTGATTGCTATACTTCGGTTGAACTGCTAGGTGCGCTTGACATGCCAAACAAAATTGATTCACTCTATATACAACGGTTCAGAGGTGTCGAGGATGTTCATCTTGAAGGTATGGGCGTTTTCAATCTTTTTGTTGGAGCTAATAACTCAGGAAAAACGACCATTCTTGAAGCGTTGGCTGCGTGCTGCCGTTCGACAGATCCGTTTGAGTGGCTGGGTATTACAACTAGAAGAGACTTGACGCCGATAAGAAGAACGTCTCTAGAAGCATTAAGTTGGATATTTCCGCAAAACAAGAAACCAGGTTCTACTTGGGTATCGTGCGAGCTGACTGGGCAATTTGGCTTGGAAAACGAATCGTGGACATATCAAAGGATATGGTGCAGAAGAGATTCAAAGAAATCTCGAATGCCCATGGTCCTAGAGGTAAGGGAGAGAGCCAGGCGAATCAAGCATTCCGGGTGCTCCGGTCATTGCTCAACTATGCTGCCATCGCCTTTGAGGACAGCTCGGGAAACTCTCTGCTTCCAGATAACCCAGTACGGCGATTGACGCAGACGCGATCATGGAACAAGAAGCGTCGGAGACAAGATGTGATTGCGGCGTCGGATTTACAGAAGTGGTATCGCGAGGTTTTGAAACTTCAAAGTGACACCATTAGGGATTTTTTGATTCTCTGTCTCTTCACGGGATTGAGGCGAACAGAGGCCGCCAAGCTGAAATGGAAAGACATCAATTTTGAGCAAAGGTCATTGAGGATTCCTGAGGAGAACGCCAAATCAGATCGTGAGCACGGGCTGCCTTTGTCAGATTTTGTGCTCAATCTTTTGAAGGAACGACATCGCACAATGGTGCGCCGCCTGGGCAACGATTACGTCTTTCCTGCCCGCGATGGTGATGGATACCTCTCGGAGCCTAAATGGTCAATCAGCAAGGTTATTGGTGCCTCTGGTGTCAAGTTTTCTTGCCATACTCTTAGACGCACATTTGAAACTACGGCCGAGCAGCTAGATATCTCTCACTATGCGCTCAAGGCGCTTCTGAATCACTCTGTGCAAAACGATGTTACCGGCGGTTACATCGTGATCAAAATAGAGAGGCTCCGCGAACCGATGCAGAAGGTCACGACGTTTTTCTGCGAGAAGATATTTGAAGAAACGGAGGCTGACTCCGTCGCTCCGTAGGCTAGAGTTGATTCCACATTGTCTCCGTTGGGTGTTATTTTCTCATCTTCTCAGACAATGTCTTGGCGAGAGTAATTGCAATTTCTCTGCACTGAGGACTTACATAATCGTTGTGTCTGGTACTTGTCCACATTCCAAACACTCCCAGTAGATCTTCTTTGTAGACGATTGGAATTATTAGTCCGGCTTTCCCCGAAAAGCACGCTGGTGCATCAGCGCCCCCTAAGAAACTGGAGCCGCGCTTGACCGATGAGACAGACACGAATGGATTGTCCATGTCAGTTGAATCCAAATGGTCCTTAGTGACAGCATCAACTAGCCCGTTCTTTTCTGAAAGATAGAGCTTGAATTCTGCGAACTCGCATGCGTTTGCAATAAGCTCTACCGCGTTGATAACTTGAATCGCCGACGAATCATTCGAGTCCAAATCTAGTGAAGAAATCTTGAGTTGTGTTTCCAGCACTTTATAGTCACTTATCAACTTTTGTTGCTCAAAATACATACATGTGATGACTGCGAGGAACTCGCTGAGCTTTTCCAAAGAGGCTAACTCATCTCTAGACCATGAACGTGCTTCAATTGACTGCAATACCGTGAATCCAATAAAGGTCTGTCCGCGAATCTCCACAAGCGCATGAGAAGAGATGTTTTTAAACGCATCCGAATAGGGCTGAAATGATATGTCAGGATTATCGCGCTCTAGCACCAGCGCTTCAATGTCAGCACCATCTGGATTCCTTGAAAGCATGGTTAGCACCATCATGGTACTTTCCTGCGCCGAAAAACTAAGACGGGTGTGTGACCCACCGTTTTTGGATAGTTCGTGCGTGACTGTAAGTCGATCACCGCTAACTTGAAGAATAAGAGCACGGTCCAAATTGAAGTCCTTGAGGAAAACCTCCAACGCACGATTGAAGCCCAGGTCAAAATCATTTGTGGTCCTAAGTGCAGAAATCACTTCGTGAATTGCATTTTGTGCGGTGTCGGGGTAAATCATTAGTTGCTTCTTTTACTCCTCTTTCGATATCTCAACCCGAACATTCGTCGTGATGTTATCGTTACCTCTGCCGCCGCGCCAGCATTCACCAAAGTAGCTCTTTGCGATCATCTTGATGCCCGCAACTTCCACCAGTGAACCGGCCTTGAAACGCGGGTAGTCCTTTTTCTGTATGATCAACTTCTTTCTGATGGGACTTCCCGGTCGGCTTGATTCTGCTTCCTGTACCCAGACATAGCGCGGCTTATGACTCCGCGGAAGCTCTGGCAATGTATCGTCCAACTCCAGTCCAGCAGCCTCGGCTAGGTAGTCCAAAGTCCTGATTCGGTAGCTCTTTCCATTGTCAGAATCGTACCGATACCAATGTCGCGCCCCTAGTACTGCCATGCTGCTCCGCCTCCAATTGAAGCTACTTTATGTAATGTTCCATACATACATCAGAATTCAACGTTTAATGATTACTTATCGGTGAATTTTAGCTTTTTGAGGGAACACTTATAGACGGAGACCCCGTTTCTACAATTCTGCTGTGGGGGAGAATTGTGCGCCAGGTTTCGCTGCTTTTGGCTGCGATGTTAATTTTCGCAGCGGCAAACTCTTCTTCGGCATTGGCAAGCAAATGCTACGGACTGGATCCTTGTGATGCATGCCGGAATTGCCATGCGTGCAAACATTGCGCCGTGCTTGGCGGGAAGTGCGGTGTTTGCAAAAGGCAGACAAACGCAAATTCTGGCAAGATTCGTTTTGCGAGCAGGCACTCTACGTTGAGAGGCAAGGCTCGTGGATTGGGACGAATTCAACAGAACGAAAGCAAAACTTAGGGATGATCCTGCTTAAGGTCAGAAAATTTGTCGAAGACGCGGATGCATTTAAGCGCCCTGCTCAGTGTCTGTTATTGATCGTGTTCCTTTCCGTTAATCCGGCAATGGCGAAGTGTGTTGCCCTGGATGTGCAGCATAATCCCTCAAAGGATCAAGTCAAAGCGAACCGTCCGTACTTCATTTCCTTGCGCAAGCGTATTGAATCTCGCTGGATAGCCAAGGATCCTTGGGTCGGTGTGACGGTTAAGGTTAGATTTCTAATTGCTCCTGACGGAACTGTTTCTGACATATTTCCTTTGGGAAGAACTTCTGATCTTACTCCAGAAGCAGATGCGGCGCTTCGTCAGTCGTGTTTGGCAATTGTTGAGTCTTTTCCAGCTGGTCCACTTCCCGGTGAAGATGAGGACGTGGTTGTATTTGCCGAATTCAAAAGTAAACATCCTCCGGGCGGTGGTATCAACAGAGATAAACTAGCCCAAGCTCTAGAGATTACTGCAATTGCTGCACTTGTTGGCTTCTCAATCTATGCGATGTGCAAGTGGGGTGTGGCACCAATCGGATCTTCTGGATCGAGCTACCGATACGGTTCTAGCGAGCATGCGTGCACCGGTTCAGCTACCTGTAGCGTTTGCTCTTCATGCAATTACTGCCGTCATTGCAATGCCGGTTTCTCACCGTGCAATATCTGGTACCTGTATCACTGAAATGCCGATCAGGTCCTGGCTCACCTTTCTGCCCGAAGTTCGCCATCGACTCTGGTCTCCATACCTGGGTGATTTCAGCAGTTTTGAAAAACACCGCCGAAACCCGCATTCATAAGTAAAGATCTGAGAATGTGAGTGCGTATCAAAGCGCCATATCGAGTGGCAGACTGGCGCCTAAAAAACCTCAAAGTAATTCGCTCAAATTGAGGGAGTAATTTTGCGATGCCGCAGATGGAGACGAATTAGATGCTCCTTCGGCAAGCGAATTGCGATTTTTGTCATGCCTGCTGCGCTCCGGGCGAAGTGAATTGCTCATTTTTTAAAAGCGAATTGCGCTTAAGCCATGAAGCATCTCACTTTCCGGCGAAACGAATCACCTCTCTTTATCCGGCCTCCGTTCCTACGGGCAATAGGAAAAATTGGGATTTATGGGGTAGACCATCGGAGTTTGGGCTGAGATTCGGGCTGAGTGGCAAGTGGCTGTATGCTCATGGGACATTCCGTAATCAGTGGTGATAGCACGACAAATACAGTGTTCCCCCCTCTGTCATTCGGTTTTGCGGCGAACTAATATTAGGAAGTTCAGGTGTAGTGCTGGGATCGGTTCTATGAAAAGGTTCGTTCCACATCTGCTGCTTATTTTGATGAGCCTGCTCTGGCAGTGTCTTTACTGCGGCGCACAGGCAGAAGTAAGGAAATCTCTGCCTGACGAGTGGTGGAAGCTTCCTAGTTGGTCGCCCGACCATACGCGAGTCGCCGTCTACTCCCCGGGTCCTGAGAAGATACCGTTTAAGGCAAAGGATGGAAAGACTTACTTTAGCTACATAGTCCCTGAAGCAGAACATACCAAGATTGTTAGCTTTTCTGATTATTCAGTGGTCTGTGAAATCGATGGTGTCTACGCATGTGATTGGTCCTCTGATGGAAAACTCCTCGCTGCTATTTCAGGCGGTTGTGAAGTTCCCAGAATTATCTCCATATTCGATGCTCAATCTGGCAAGTGTCTTAGAAAAACGGAGCTAGCTGATTTTGCATCGTTCAGGTGGTCACCTGTTAGTAATGAGATCCTCGTGATAGAGGAGAAGAAGGTCTTTGTACTTGATGCCACCACAGGTTCAATACAGGTTGTGGCAACGGCCACTAATAGGGATCAGTGGCAGAACGGATTTTGGTCTCCTGACGGGAAGTACTTTGGCAGCAATGAATGGTTGCGAGACTATAGAGGATGGACTTCTGTGGTCACCATTTGTAGTGCGGCAAACCATGAAATCATTCGAAAAATTGTGGTTCCAAATTCCATGATCTACAATGCCAGCTGGTCGCCAACAGGTAGCCTCTTCGCATACCAGGAAAGTAATAGGCTACATTTGACTGACGCTGTTGGTGAAAAGGAAGCGCAAGTCATAACATCGCGCGATCAAAATTTCATCATCTACAGATGGTCCACCGACGGAAAACGACTTGCCTACAAGGACTATGACACACTGAGGGTATTGGACTCTTCAACACTTGTGGAAGACCTAGCAATCAAAGGGTCCGCAAATGGCTTCTTCGATTTTGAATGGTCCCCCCAAGACAACAATTTCTTGATCAGAAATCAAGAAACTGTTGCTATCTGCGATGCAGTAAGCGGTCGGTACATTGGATATAGCACTTTCCCTGGTTGTTCGGAAGCGGTTTGGGATCCAAGCGGGCATGGTTTAGTTCTGCAGATAAGAGATGGTGCTCCGAAATTTGTTTCTCTCTCCTACTCTCCAAAAGGCGATGTTTTTTCCAATGCTAAGACCGGCTCTCCGGGGTGGGAAAACAACTTCTGTCCAAAGAATCTGGAAGAGTGTTTCGACAGCTTCAACAAAGAGCTGACACTGGAGCAGATTCAAACATTCAAGAATTCTACAGAGCGCCAGATTTCGGCATATGGCGGAGGCCACGTCATTACGGATTCAATGATGGCCAATGTTTATTGCAAATGGGGCATGACTGCACTTGATCAGTATTTCGAAAAGATGAACGTGCGCAATCCATGCACTGTAACTGGCATCATTCTCACTTCGTATTGGCGGCATTTAAACAAAAGGCCGTTAGACATTGATGGACAGATACGATTTGATCAAGCTTGGAGCGATCAATTCAGGATGATTGTTCCTGGGAATGCTTCATTGCCACAAGACGTTTTAAACACAGAGTTTTCAACAAAGTCCGAAAGAAATGTCTCAATTCGGATGTTGAACGGCCGGGTCAAGCTTATTGCTATAGTAGACATAGGCTATCCCGTTGATTCTTATCTGCTCAGGGCTCTCAAGAAAGTTGCCACGAATCATCCTGCCGGTGATGTAGGCGGTATGTTGCTTCTAGTAGATCGAAAGTTCATGGGCATCGACGATTACGACTATGAAGGGTCAGTCAAAACAAAGCTGGAGATTCAGACCTTGCTTGGGGACTTGTCTCCAAGATTTCAATCTGCCACCATGTCTCGAAAGCAATGGACAAAATTAAGTGGTGTGACGTCACGTTGCGTACCGCAAGTACTTATTTTGTCATCGGATAATCGAGTGATTGCAAGGATTCAACGCATGGTCGATGAGAATGACGTAGAAAGGGCAATTGAAGAATTTGTTATTCCTGCGCTGCGATGAGATTTGACAAAGTTGTTTCTGCCGGGATAGAGGCTCCCACAATTCAGTGGCGGTGAAAGCATAGGAAGATTCCCCCGCACTCATCTGACCTTCTGCCCGAATACCTTCGAACTTGGGTCCCAGGGTCAAGGCTTCCGAAGGAACCCGAAGGGCTCGGCCTTGAGGCTGGGAGTTCGAAGGTAGGCTATTCGCCGGGCAGATTGATGCGGGGGCTACAACATCTATTAGTTTAGCCCTGTTACCATAGAAGGGATAGCAGAGGTTGGCCAATGCCCGGCACAGAAAGCTCTAGAACATCTCTAATAATGAGAGCGCATGAGGGTGGCAAACTAAGCCGCAAGCAAGCGATTGTTCTTGAGAAAAAAATTGAAGAGGATCCAGCGGACCTTGATTCACGTGTTAGCCTGCTTGGTTACTATCATCGGTCAACCATCCTTTCATGTTCTGGCTTCCTTTACTCAATGTTCCGCGGCAAATCAATGCATCAAGAAAAGTATTTGCAATTGATAAAGTGGTTTGTTGAACATCATCCAGGAGGCTTCGAAGCTGGTTTGCCTGAGATGTATCCTCCATTTGGATTTGAAGTCTCATTTGCGGGCTCGATGAGAACACTGTGGTTGAAGAACCTTGAAGAGTTTCCCGAAAATACGACAGTTCTCGCCAATGCTTCCTCATTCTTCCATCACACAGACAAAGAGCTAAGTGAAACTCTAGTCCGCAAAGCACAACAGCTGCAGCCAAACAATCCGTATTGGGATGGTAGGCTCTCACAACTGGACAGTCTACGATCAATTGATAAGCCCGAACTAGTACATTCCGCGCTTGTCGAAAAAGAGTTGGAGATCGAAAAGAGCAAGCGCGTTAATCCGTATGATCTAGGCGATTTAGCGCAGCTGGCCTTCGCTGCTGGCGATGATGAAAAGGCAGTATCGACTGCGCAGCGGTTGCTCGCTCTAGCGGACGAGAGGAATGATAAGCGCAGTGACTATGGAAATGCTGTACATGACGCAAATTGCGTTCTAGGCCGGGTCGCTTTTAGGAGAGGCGACGTAAAATCAGCAAGAGAATTTCTCCTGAATGCGTCGAAATCCCCTGGCTCGCCATCCCTCGATTCGTTCGGGCCAGAGATGGACCTAGCTCAAGATTTGCTCAATCATGGCGAAAGACGTGTGGTTATCCAATACCTGTGGGGATGCCACAGATTCTGGAATGGTCTTCTCTCGACACCGTTAGTCTTACTTTGGTCAATGTCCATCGTCTTTGGATTCCGACCGAGGCTGAATAGCGTTGGAAGGCTTCCTGAATCGATAAGCAATTCAGTGATTTGAGGTACGGCTTTGGATAGTCTCGATCTATGTCGGCGGGAACTTGAGAGTTTTGGCGAACAGCCGTCACAGCTCATCAGGAGACTCCTGACATCACCTCGGATAAAAGTAGCGGGTTTTGGTGAAAGTCACCGTTGGAATAACCCTCATCGACAGCTTTTAGCAGGATTGATTCCTTCATTGCGGGAGCTTGGGTTTACCCACCTCTGTTTGGAGATTGGGCCAGAATTTCAGGCGCCTCTTGACGAATTCGCGCGGGGCAATATTCAAAATGTTGACCTAGAAGCTTTGTTGGTCGATGCTGGCGCGTCACTTTACCAAAACGGAATACCATGCCCAGCATATTTTTCGCTTTTGCAGAGAGCGCGTGATTGTGGAATGCAAATAATTGCAATCGACAAGGATAGGACTGAACGTTTCTGGTTTCACCCTGAGTATGCACAATATCCCAGGGAGCAGTTTCAAGCAGACCGAGTGATGCAGGTTCTAGCTGAGGCCTCAATCAATCGAGCTATCGTACTAGGCGGTGCGAATCATATGTACATCCGAAGGCCAGCTATCCAATCAGCGCATTTGAGTATGACTGAGCATTTAAGCAACCGCCTAACGCAATGCGGAGATTCGTTCGCAGCACTCGGAGGCGTGATATACACAGAAGCGCGAGTCCCAGATTTGACTTTTGAGCCATTGTATTCTTTGTTGGCTCCTGCTACAGCGTGTGCGGTTATGACTTCAGCCTGTGCAAATCTATCTTCGTTTCTGCTTGGACGAGATCGTCGATGTCCTTGGGGTGCGTGCTTCGAGACCAATATCGATAGCTGCGCAGGCATTACTTTTGATATTTGCCAGGCTATCCCCATGTCCGACATATTGGCTGGGTTTTGGGACGTACTTGTGTTTCACAAAAGGGACTGGCAAGTGAATACTCTTTGAAGCCATCTGCTGCTTTTGAAGAGAGGAGCACCTAGATTCCGTACTGAAGTTGGATCGTTTTCTGACGGGAAGTCCTTAGCTGGTAAACCGAGTCTCTAATCAAACTCTGCTTAAGTCTTCATCTGTTTCTACCTCTGTTTGCCCCTGTTTCAGCTGGCGGTATGTACGTCGCGAAGATCTCAATACTTTTGCCAACTCGTTACGCAAGTCAAGCTGGCGCTCGGCAAAAACGTCATGACACCATTGCGCAGGTAAGACCCTCTTTTGACTTTCTTCTACTAAAGGCTGATAACAGTCTTTCATGTGATCAAAAAACAGTTTTACTCGATTAACACGTAACTTCATTTTGAGATGACTTTTTCGCTGGTTTTCAATCTTCGAACTTAGTTGTCTAAGCTTTTGCCAAACCGCAGTATCCGCTATATACGTATCGAACATCATATTTTCGAGAAAGGTAAAATTAGATAACAGTTCTCGAACGATATAGCCTCCCAATCGTGATGGAAGAAAGCTTGAAGTAATGGTGGGTTCTCCGTGGTTGGCCGTAAACAAGAAACGATGTTTACAAAGGTCACTGAGAATTCTTGCAGTAAAAACGTCACCGAAACCAATCTTGCGAAGATTGTCACTAATTGTGGCACCGTCAACGCTCCTAAAACCTCCTTCGCTTGCATAAGAAACAATCGCAGATAGTGTAAACAAACGCAAAAGTTGCGCCTGATTAACTGCAAGTCTGGAGTCAAGAGGATTTCCAATGGGTGAAAAGTCTTCGCTATACACTTTTCGAGTGCCGAGGATGATAGCACGAAATGCTTCGTGTCGAGGCAGCATGTATTGGCCTGTCTGCCTGTGATACTCAATGGCTCGTCCAGGGTTCGTATATCCGCGTTCAAGAAATTCGCGTGTCATGCGGAGAGCCAATCTGATGTCTTCGGTAGCTAATACCTCAATTCTCGTCCCTATCTCTGTGCCCAATACTGAACCCTTAACTAATTCCACAATTTGCGCGGCATCTTCTACACGTACTTTGGCACCATTTTCCGCAATAAATTCTGTCTTTTTCCCACTTGCGAGTAGTTCCACTAAAGCAAACCTTTTTGATAGAACGGAAGCAATCATTGGTGCATCAATTTGAACCACTTCAAAGTCAAAGGCATCAATTGTCGGAGAGTTTCTGTGTTTTGAGTATGTGCTCTGTCGAAGAGCTAGCACCAAATTAAGTGAAAGTGCGCGAGCGATGGAAAACGATTCTGCAAAAAGTTTTGACTGAATGTCCTCATCCTCGATCTGATCTATATTATCCACTACGAGAAAAAAGGTAGATTTTTTTGTTACATGCTTGAGAATGCGTGTCACATAGGGTGATACGTCTTGATACTCTTTTAGAATTAAATCTGAGATTCTCTCATTTATTTTCTCTTCCGAGTTCGCAATCAGCGACAAAGGACCTGAACGGAGCGCATTGATTTCGTCTGCGTAGGCTAATTTTGTGCACAGATCAAATTGCTGAAGAACTGGATCTTGACTTATATAGTCCCTCAAAGAGCGATAGATGAAGTCGGTGGCAGACTGCGTTCCACAATTTAAGAAATCGAGATGAAGCCAGTGCGCGGTCGCGTTCTCCGCTTCCGGGGCAAACAATTCTTTCAGTACAACCTTGCGCATGTAGTGGAGGAAGGTTGTTTTTCCAACGCCAACTGTGCCCAATAATAGCATCGCGAGCGATTTGCGATTTTCCGCAGCCGAGGCTTTTACTTTCTCATACAGACGATGGGCTTCCCACTTTTTCATCGGCTGAATGACTTCATTGGCTATGAGTTCACGACGGCTAATGTGCATTCGAATCTTGCGATCGAACTTAATTGATTCCGGTGTTGCAACATAACAGCGTTTAAAGGACTCCTCGTCAAGATCGACTATCGAATCTGAAAAAGCGGCCAATACCTCTCCTTCTATTACTGGAAACAATGGGTTGCTGACGCGTTGACTGGTGGCGTAAAAGCTTCCCAGTTTTCTATTCTCGCTCTGATTCTCCGCTCGTCCAATAAGTGCCGTTTCAAGACTTCCAGAGATTACGGCGCTTCTGCTGAGAAGATCAGAAAACTCTTGATAGTCTTCTGAAAGGATTTCTTCAAGCGACCAAAATACTAATGCTGTAGAGTCGTGAAATCTTACTTGATCGTGACGCTGAGCCGGAAACACAATCCAGGTAGAGCCATTTGTAGCAACTGCAAAATCGATTCCCATCTTTCGAGCATAGTCTCTAGCCTGAATCACGGCTTCTCCCATATCCGATTCAAGAAAAGCTTTGGTCAATTTTACCCGCCGTCCTAACTGCCCTCGTTGTGAGGCAAACGCTACGCCAACTTTCTTCGCTTCTATAATCAAAGCGGTATTAGCAGTTCGTAAAACATAATCAGCGAAGGTTGTTTTTCCGTCTTCGGTGACGTGTTCTTCTGGTGATATGTCTTCATCTGACCAATCGAGTACTTCACGAAGAATTCGATCAATGACTTTGAGGCGTGTGCTTGCTTCATTGGCATTCTCTAGTGCCACGCGCCTAAACGATTGCAGGATCTCTCTGGTTGCTGTGGAGGGCATTGCTCAAGCCTAAGTCAAGGTTTGTTTGAATCCAAATGATACATTACATCCCCACTGCATTTAAATACTAGTGTTCAAGCGATTTTGAGCGTAGGACACAGTTATGTTCAGAATTTCTGCATATCGAATGCAACCATATGAAATCCTGTTTGTATGTAAATCGAACCAAAATGCCGTAGAAGAGTGAGGACAAGCAGTTACGAATTCAACGATGAGCTACTTCAACATTGCTCAAAGCATTTGAAATTCTTCACCATTCGCGCCCATTGTAGGGGGAGTGTATTGGGGCGAGTTTCTTGAGTCTTGAAAGTCTTGGGCGATGTTGGATTTGAACTCACAACCAGCCCGGTATAAATGGGGAATCGCGAAGTTTGATTGTCAACACACATAAAATCTTGCCGCCCGCAAAATTTCATCTTCACCCTTATTGAGACCTTTTGGTGCTTCCTGGGTGCTTCCTAAAAATATATACGATCCTGCAAAGGCATCGGGACGACAGGATTTGAACCTGCGACCTACTGCTCCCAAAGCAGCCGCGCTACCAAGCTGCGCCACGTCCCGGTCAGGGTTCAATATATCACGAAGAGGTCGTCAAGGCATGAACAGTAGGTTTGAATGCTGTTACAGGAGCAGCAATATTGTGTCGGCGGCCGCCGACGAGCCTAAAAACGGGCGCGTGCAACGCGCCCCCACGACCCTACGGCACGAAGTTAGTGGGTTCTTCGGCGTGAGGGGCTGAGCGGGTGTTTGAGCTCGATGAAGAGCTGGAGCTAGGTTTGTGCTCGCGGGCTGCTGCCATGCGGGCTTCGCGGGCAAGGCGGCGCTCTTCGCGGAGGCGTTCGGCGCGGCTTGAGCGTGAGCTGCTGTAGCTGGATTCGCCCGTGGCGTGGCTCGGAGCAGCAGCTTCGCGGCGTGGCGGGGTGTTGTCTTGAGTGGGTTCGCCGACTGGTTTTGAAGAGCTGACGATGCTTTCCGGCACAAAGCCTTCGCGCCCGTTCACTCTTATTTTGTACCAGCCGTCGCGTCTGCCGATGATTTCGACCTGTTCGCCTCTCGACAAGCGGTTGACTGTTCTATAGGCGCCGCTAGGACCGCGGCGGACCTGAACACTAGAGTCGCCGCCCCTGATAAAGCCAGGTGTTACAGCAACAGCAGGCGCATCCTTGATAGAGGGGTCTCGTGAAACAGCGACACCACCAGATGGTTTCGGCGGTGCTTTCGGCACTTCAGCTATTTGCTGTTTCTGCCTTTCTACAGCTTTAGGTGTTTCGACAGGTTTGCGAGTCTCGACTGGCTTTGTCGCTTCAATAGGTTTTTGCGACTCGACTGTTCTCGAAATGCCGCCGTTCGATTGACTCGATGAATGTTTCTCGACAATCTTGGCGCCTTCGTATCGCGCTCCGGGGATGTTCTGAATATTGACAGGGATCTGTTTCTCACCACGACGCTCAACAATTGGCGCCGGTACTTTCGTCATGCCGGAATTGGATGAATTTGAGGAATTCGAGGAGCTTATGGTGGTGGAAGCGGTGGAAGAATTCAAAGAAGCTGACGACGAAGAACTACTCGCATTGCTCGTTGTGCTGATATTCTGCCGCACTACTGACGGTACCATTGCCGTCGGCATTGGTTTGAGCTGACCAGGCATTTGTGCGTTTTGAATTTCTTCGCCTGCTGTTTTGGTAATTGAATTTGCTACCCAATTGCCGCCGCTGCTTCTTCCGCCGGATTGGGCGAGTTCTACAATGAATGACCCACCTGGCGATACTAGACCAAATCTATTCGAAGACTGCGCGCGCCTTCTCTTGCTTGCTGATTTGATCTTCGAAACGGTGAATGCTGAAGGTTGCAGTCCTCTAAATTCGCCAATTTGATTTTGTGCATTGGCAGAAAGATAAGGTTTGCTTTCTGGGCTCACCTCATCAAACTTCAAACTACGGGCCACCGCGTGCAGTGCTGCAAGCTGTCCTTTGCCTTGCGGAATACTACCGGTGAATTTACCGTGGTCCCATATAAGAGTCGTCTTGAGCAACTCGTCATCTGCTGTTGCGGACACGTTGGCGTTGTTTGCAAATGAGCCTTCAATCACCCCAATCGAATAAAGCGACACTTCAACATTGACGTCTTTGTTGTTTTTCGCAAAAGACACATTTCCTTCGCCGCGAATTGGCGGTACAGATTTGTCTGATTGATCGCGAATGGCATCCGGCATCAATGCGTACACTTTGACCAGCGGTTTGCGCGGACCTTGTCCTGCCGTGTGACCGATGGCTATGAGCACTGGTCCTGCAGGATCGCTCACGACCTGCGCTCCGTCGCAAACTTCCAGTCCCGGAATATTGACGACCTTGGTATCAGTATCGTTTTTAATTACCAAATAATTGCTCGCCTGAAGCATCGTATCGATTTCGACAATCTTCAAGCCGCGCGGCAATTCAATTACATGCACTTCGAAAACCTGAATTGGCAGCGCTGTTTGCAATGCTGTGGCAACTTCTGCGCCGCTCATTGTTCCGGTTTTCTTCAAATACTCTTTGACGGCTTTGTCCAAATCAGCCTTCAACTTCTCTGCGTCTGCAGGATTTTTCGGACCAGCTCCAAATCGTTTTGCAATCGCAGCCAAATCACTCTGTGGATCGTGCTTCACCGTGACGGCAGCGCCGATACCCATTAGCCCCGCGCCCGCGAGTCCGATAACTGCAACACCACCAAATATGAACGGCATTGGCGTGCGTCTGCGCGGCAGCACTTTGCCGCACTCGACGCATTTGCGAGCGGCTACTGAATTTCTGACTTCACATTCGGGACAACGCATTGGGTGACCTGACTGGACCTGGGATTCCTGACATTGCATGGGCGCGCTTGCGCCGGCAATAAAAACGGACCAGCTATTTGACCATCTATCTAAAAGGTTGAGAAGAGTAGTCTACTAGATATAATAGCCTGCCATAAACTTTCGTTCAGATTGTTGTCAGATAGAGGCTACATTAAAGTGAGTAAATCTGCCGGGGAATTGTCCGCGCGCCAAGCACTGGCCGAGGTTTCCAGACTTTGCTACCAGCGCGGGTACATCACCGGCACTGAGGGAAATTTTAGTATTCGGCTGGGCGCCGACCGCATTTTGACCACTCCCAGAGGGGTCTGTAAGGGGCGGATAAATGAGGGCGACCTCGTTGTGACCGATATTGAGGGAAGCCCTGTTGACCCTCATGCGGCACTGCCGTCGACGGAATTGAAGATGCATTTGGCTGCCTACAGGCTGCGCGATGATGTGCTCGCTGTAGTGCATGCGCATCCGACGATTGCTGTCGGTTTTACAGTGGCTGGCGTAAGCCTTTCCACGCCTGCCTTGCCGGAGGTCGTGTGCACGATTGGTGGCATCCCTGTGGCACCGTATGCGACACCTAGCACCGACGAAGTCGTCCAGAGCATCGAACCTTTTGTAAAAAAGTGTGACGCGCTGATGCTCGATCACCATGGAGCGCTTTGTCTCGGAAAGGACATCTGGGACGCCTTCTACAAGCTCGAAACCCTTGAGCACCAAGCGCAAACGCTGCTTGTCGCGCATCTTTTGGGTGGTCCCAAGCCGCTCACGAAGGCGCAAGTCAATTCTTTGATGGCGATTCGTAGTGTTTACGGACTCACCAACGAACTTGATGTAGATTATCTGACAGGCAGCGAATAATGACTTCTACATCCATGAACGAACAGCCAAAAACCGTTGAGACTTCCAAGAAGGAAGTTTTGCATCCGGAAGAGAGCATCACGACTCTCTTGCTGATTCGTCACGGGCATACGCGCATGACAGAGGAAGGGCGACTCTACAGCGACCCTGAGGCCGAGCTTACCGACGAGGGTTTGAAACAATCGAAAGCGCTCGCCGGATGGCTGATGTCGCGCCCGCCTGATGTGGTTTTATCCAGCACAGCAAAACGTGTCGTTGCCACCGCTGAATCAATCTCCGGTCAAACCAACATTCCGATTCTTCGAGTAGAAGATTTGAATGAATGGCACGTCGGCAATTGGGAAGGTCGCACTTATCTCGATTTGAAGAAGAATTCGCCTGACGAATACAAGGCGTGGACGGCGGATCCGATTCGCATGCGTCCACCAGGCGGTGAGTCGATTGAGGACATGTATGAGCGTACAAAATTACGCATAGCGGAAATCATAGAACAATATGATGGAAAACGCGTCGCACTCGTCACACACGCTGGTATCGTCCGCAGTGTCATCGTGCATGCATTGGGAATGCCGTTGGACAATTTTTGGCGCATATCAATTCCTGTAGGAACAGTCTCGAAGGTCGATTTCAGTAAGAGTTTCGCGACGGTTCACTTCATGGCGATGCGCCCCGGCGCCGACGAAGTTTAATTGTAGGGTCGACGCCATGCGTCGACCGTTGTTGTTGCGGCGCATTGTATGCGCCTTTGCGGGCGGGATGTATCCCGCCCCTACAATTCCTGCTATTCATTACAAGCGCTGATTACATCGAAGTACTGAAGTGCTGCCACGAGAGCGCACAGGAAGAACGAATTGAAAAGAATGTGCGCGTAATCTACGCTCGCGATGAAGTGCATCGTGATGCTCCTTGGTTTGATTGGGGCAGGGGAGAATAGCCTAAATCGTCGGTGGTTGGCGTGGAGACGAAGTATCTAGGCTAGCTAGTTGTCTTTGCTGACGGTCGACTTCGCGTAGCTGTTGAAGTAGCAGCTCCAGACCGAGGTGTTTTCTTCGAGAAATGGTTGTTCTTGTTGTTGGATGAGGGGAAGGGGTTCGGCGAGTTGGACGACGTTTTTGGTTTGAAGCAATGCGGAGATGTGTTCGAGTAGCGCTTGCATAGAATCTGTCCTCGGAAGGGCGGGTGGTTCGGGTGCTATCAATGTACGAAACCCGTTGGACATAGGTTGGACAACCCTGAAAGTGCCAACTGGGTGGAGTCTTGCTCTACGGGAGGCAGGTCGGGGTCAGATCCAGGCCGGCTGGAAGCCGGCGCTACGGCCGTTTAAAAGCCGGCAAGATGCTGGCAGTCCCAGCGGAATAGCGGCGGCAAGCTGCCGCTAGGCTAAAGCCGGCGAGCCGCCGGCGCTCCCAGGCAACACAGGCTATCGGGCGACCAACAGCTTTCCCAGGGGCAAACGGCGGCAAGCTGCCGCCAGGCCAAAGCCGGCGAGCCGCCGGCGCTCCCAGGCAACACAGGCTATCGGGCGACCAACAGCTTTCCCAGGGGCAAACGGCGGCAAGCTGCCGCTAGGCTAAAGCCGGCGAGCCGCCGGCGCTCCCAGGCAACACCGGATAACAGGAGACTGCAGGCGCTCCCAGGCAACACCGGCTAACAGGAGACTGCAGGCGTTCCCAGGCAACATCGGCTAACAAGTGACTACAGGCGCTACCAGGAAACACCGTCTTATCAATTGATTTTATTTCTGGGGCCGCTGCGGGTTTGCTTTTGATCCGTAGCTCTCGAACAATAGGCCTGACGCATTCATGTATGCGATTTGCTCTCACTGGTGATCAAATAGCTTACTTTCCCTCAGTGTTTTTTTAAGCAGTATGTCTTTCTCTTAGCTTTGAGAAAAGCGCTTTGCGAATGCGTTTGTCGTCTTCATTCAGCTTGTCTGTCTCAACATAGCCGTCGAACTCATAGCATTTTTGGAGCGACTTCATTGTTAACTTCAAACTCTCCGCAAAAGCAGATGATCTTGTGCGCACGAAAACGAAAGAAGTATCTTTCTGGTTGCTCTCTTCTCGCAGATATTTCAGCAATTCTATTGCGCGAGAGTCATCGAAATGCACTCCAGCAATAATCAGGTCGAACCGTTGGCGACCGAGTGCTATTTGCGCTTCCTGCAAAGTTTCTGCAGCAATTACTTGGTGCCCTTCAAGCAAAGGAAACAACCTATTGGTGCCTGCGGAATCATTTGCTAAGAGTATTCGCATCATGTACATGTTTGGGTTACCGTGTCGACCGTCGCTTGTTTAAACTAAAGGACGTATTTTTTGAGTTTCTGCTGAATGCATTATGAAGGGTTGTTGAATAGCAGGTGATACGCGGTATTTTTAGCCGCTGTATCTATGCGCGACCTTGCGCGCAGGTCTTTCAAGCTCGTGCTCGACACTTGCGTCAGTATCCTCAATATACAATGCTTTCCCAGGAATTCTGAAGTTTCGCATGATTAGAAAACAAGTTGCTCTCTATGTCGCCAACCAGTCATAGTGAATCGCTCCTTCCTCGAATTTGTTTTGTCACCTATAGGCGACAATCCAGGCAAATTGCGAGATGCCCCAGTCGCTGACATATATTTCAAAAATAGGAACCTGGTTACGATCGCCAGGTCAATCAAAACACCGATTGAAAGAGAAGGAGGAAGAACATGACGACAAGCAATAATAATGAAAACAAACATGAGCGGCTCGCTGTGCCGAATTCCAACTTCGGCGTCGGACTTTTGTTGTTGGTCCTTTTGGCGATTTGGATTGCTGTGATGTCGCCGAAAACTGGTGACAACATTGGATATCCGGATAATCAGCGGATGGTTGGAGGTGCCCAATAGGCGACACGAAATGTGTGAACTGAGCTTCACCTGGAAGCACTAATGTGGAGCTTAGCCGTCGACGCCTTTACTGAGCTGCAGCAGGTGCTTCGCCGCCGCCCTTCATCATGCCGACGAGCTTTGCTTTTTGCTCGGCTGTAAGCTGTTTGCGAATGGTGAGCAGCAGCTTGATGCGGTCCATCGCCATTTCGCCGGTCACGCTATTGATCTCGTCCTGTTTCGCCAATACGGCTTTCTCGTCCGGGTCGGTCTCGAGCGAGAGCTGATGCATCTCTTGAATCAAACCCATCATACGCTTTGCTTTAACCCGTGCTTGGTCCTCGAAGTCTTTTGCTAGTTGGCGAATGCGCGATTCCTGCTCTTGAGAGACACCTGCTTGTCTGTAGATTGCCATCGGATCTGTTGCGGCGCCTTGACCTGCTTGCGCTTGAGCGAGGCGACGTCTTTTGGTAAGTTCTATTGCCTGAGCTTCGCTCGCTACCGTTGCCACGTTGTATTTTGCTTCTGCTTTGCCGACCTTCTGTGTTTCCTTGGATTGGACCGGCTTCTGATCACCCTGGGCTTGTGCTTGCACCGAATACGATGCCAAAAGGGCCAGAGAACAAATTGCGGAAACTTGCGCAAGAACTTTCAGGGACATAGGTCAACTTCTCCGGTCGAGGTCCGAATTACAAACAGGATTAATGATACCAATTTGGCGGGAAGTGTTCCCGCGTGATCCGATGGGGTGAGTTGCCCGCTAGCTCACACGAACTGTTGAAGATTGCCCGGAGCCCGCGGTTCAACCTTTTGCTCGCGAGTTCTCGTTGGATATGCTTGATATATTTAGTCGATTCCCATGTGGATGAAAGGCGCCCAGGCGTGTATCGGGTGCCCGTTTTCCAGTGCCTGTATCTGCGCTTGCCTGAGTGCCTCGTAAATGGGTATCTTCCCGCCCTGCCATGCCGCATGGAAATCCTTCATCAAAGTGGCGGTCGAACGGTCTGCGACTTCCCACAAGCTGAGCACGAGATTGGGCATGCCCGCGTACATCAGCGCTCGGGCGAGACCCAAGATTTCACCACCGGCTGTGACCTTGTTGACGCCCGTCTGGCAGGCTGAGAGTACGAGGAGTTTGCCGCACTGTGTTCTGAGCACGTTGCCCTGCAAAATCGCAGCTGCGGTAAGGATGCTGCCGTCGGCTAAAACCAATCCGGATGCCAGTGGTTCTTCCGGATTGAAAACCGCGTGTCCGGCGAAGTGAACGACCGGATACTTGCTAAACAGCTCAGGAAGCGATTCTTGTACTTCCTGGTTGGTTAGCATTTTAGAACGCGTCGAAGTCATCTTGCCGAGATCGAAGATTGTCTGCGCTTCTTCGAGCGTGTAGCTGAGATCGTCCAGACCTGCGGCGGAACGCAATCGCGAACTGAAAACGACGCCTTCTTTGCGCGTTATGGAGTAGTCGCTGATAGCGGAAACCAAGTAAGGGGCGGATGCATCATCGGTTGATGCATTCTCGGCTGATGCGATTTTAGATGCGGTTGTATGAGACTCTGCCTGCGCTTTTGCAAGCACCGGTATCAAGCTTGTCGTGGGCAAGTAGCTGGTTGCGAACTTCTGGCAAACGTATCCTTTGCCGTCGTGCAATGCGCTGAATGGAAGGTGGAACAAACTTCCATGCGGAACCAGCAAAAGATGGTTGATCTCCTCAGGGAGTTCGTTGAGAACTGTTCCGAACAGACCGTTGTAGAGTCGCTTGCACAAACTAACGGGAACTTCCCAACCTTCAGTCGCCGACATCTCGAGGAAATTGGCGAGGTCTTCTTCTAGTACCGTCAGTTTTTCCGCATCGGTAATGAGATTGAGCGCCGGTTGCGCAGCGCCATGCCAGAGCCCTGCGGACAATAAATATTGATCGGTCCAGTAGAATTCGACGATTGCCGTGTTGCGACTGAGTAGAAATTCTCCTGGGAGCGCGGGCGGCTCGCCGGCTTTTTTGGGCGTTGCACCACCTGCGGTGCGCGTTTCATTCCACAACTGACTAATTTCAGCAAATGTCAAAGTCGATGCGCATACCAGACTTGCATAGTTCGGATGCCGCCTGCGCAGCTGATTTACAACATCACGCCATTCGGCGTAAATGCGTTGCGAGTCCTCCGCTGCAATCGCCGCACCCCGGGTTCCGCTCTCGCTGCCGCCCGAACTCGAACCCTGCCAGAACAAGCGTTCAAAGTGTGCGATTTGATTGCGCAACTCCGATTCGTGATGGATAAGTTTTTGCAGTGATTCGTCACCGCTGTCATCGAGCTGCGAAACATCAATCGGCGAATTGCTCAGAAGATCAAGCAATGCCCGCGATTTTGCGCGACCGACATATTCGAGCGCTTCAACGCGCTTGCCCATGGATAGGCAAACTTTGACCATGTCGCGATACATATCTTGTCCGCGATTTTGAAAACTTGTTTTTAGATCATCTGCTTTGATCGCCGAACGCTGCTCGTCGAACAGTTCGATTGCAGAACTGAAGAAATCGAAGGCTGGCTGCAGCTGCCCCATCTGCTGATATGTTTTTCCGAGATTGGAAAGATAGATTCGCTGACCCTGCCTGTCTTCAATCTCGCGACTGATGCTGAGCGCTTCTTGGTAGCGTTCCAACGCAAGATTTAAATTTCCCTGCGCGAAATAGCAATCGCCAAGACTGTCCATGTGTGCCGCTTGTGATTGCAAGTCTTCTTCGTTTTTCGCCAGGTCAACTGCACGCTGGCAATGCTCGACCGCCTTTGTGAGGTCGCCGCGTTTCAACCACGCGTTGCCGATATTGCCCAGCCAGATGCCGACGCGACGCTGGTCTTCTGCTTTCTCAGAAAGTGCGAGAGCTTCTTCATAACACTTCGCCGCTTCCTCGTAGCGTTTTGCCTCGAACATCGCATTGCCCTGGCTTCCGCGGCAGATGGCTTGTGTCCTGCGATCTTCAGTGAGACCTGCTTCGTTGAATGCGCGCTCAAAATAATCGTTGGCGTCGTCATACAGTCCGAGTTCGGTGTATGCCAAGCCGAGACTGCCTAGCCATGCGGCTTTATTGGGCGTGTCGTCGCGCACCTCGATGGCGTGGCGAAACCATTCAATAGATTGCTCTGCCCATCCTTTTTCTAAGTACAAGCGACCGAGATTGCCAAATGCGATTTCCATGCCGTTGCGGTCTTCGCATGTGTACGCTGCGTCGAGCGCGCGCAGGAAGTATGCGATCGCGTCGTCGGCGTGACCGTCGTCGCGGTATTGCTCCGCTAAAAGTAGTGACGCGTGCGCTTCGACTTTTGCGAGTCCGAATTCGCGCGCGGTTTCGATAGCTGTTTTGAAGGCGGCGACTGCTTTGTCCATTTCGCCTGTGTGCGCCAGCGAGATGCCTTGATAGCTGGAGAAAACAGCAATCGCGCCGTGGTCGCTCACCTCTCTGGCGAGTTCCACGGCTTTCTCGTAAAAGCCTATTGCTGAGTTGTAGTCGCCTTTCTGAAAAGCTGCCCAGCCTTTATCGCCCTGGGCTTCCATGGCGGCTCGTTGCTTTTCCAGATTGACGGGTTTCTTTCCCATCTAGGACCTCAGGAGGTGGACCTCCCCTCCATATTGAAGGATATCTACTTTTCAGCCAGGACGAAAGCTGCCGTTGGGCTTTGGTTTTTGGTTCGTTGGTTTCGTTGGTTGTGGGTTGGTCTTTTTGCGCAAGAACGGAAGTTCTGCCGGACCCTTTCATCCTTTGGTTGAACGTATCTATCCGGCAAGTGGCAAATTTGGACAGGCGAGCGGTCTATAGGTTTCTAATGTTGGAAAACGCTTGGAAGCGTGTTGCACACGCCCGGTTTTCGTGGGAGCGCGTTGCGCGCGCCCTTTATCTGTAGAGGGGCGACGCCATGCGTCGCCCGCGGGCGGGATGTATCCCGCCCCTACGCCGGAGAGGGGCGTAGGATTGAGAAACGCCGGGGTGTTAAAAACGTCGGCAAGCAGCCGACGTGCGAAAAGTTTCCGGCGAAGCACCGAAAAGTTTCCGGCGAAGCACCGAAAAGTTTCCGGCGAAGCACCGAAAAGTTTCCGGCGAAGCACCGAAAAGTTTCCGCTGACGCACCGAAAAGTTTCCGGCGAAGACCGAAAAGTTTCTGCCGACGTGCTTAAAAGTTTCCGCCGACGCACCGAAAAGCTTCCGGCGAAGCACCGAAAAACTCCCGCCGACGCAACAAAACGGGCGACGCATGGCATCGCCCCTACAATTTTTCGATGCCGGCGAGCCGCCGGCGCTCCCAGGCTTCCTACTTAATATGTTCCGTGGCGATAGGTGTACGAACCATAAGTCGCAGTCGCTGGCGGCATCTTCGCCGAGATGTACGGCGCAGCGGCGCGTGGAGCTGCGTTGGCGACCTGGCGCACAGCGACCACTTTCGGTCCTCTGCTGTAGCGGTTTTTCGGGCGCATTTGCACGACATTGCGCGGTTTTGCAAAACCGGCGCTGTGGATGTTCGAGGTAAATCCGGCTTTTGCCAAATGTTGTTGACCGCCGCCGTGCCACGAACCGAAGAAAGCTTTTGGTGCTGCCGGGCGCATACTGCCGCGACCCATTCCCATGCTGCCCATTCCAGGAGCCATGCCTGGGCTTGCCATTCCGGCACCCATGCCAGCGCCCATTCCAGCGCCCATGGCTGCGTCGCCACGTCCGCCGCGGATGAAGTTTTTCAGTTGAGCTTCCGGAACCAAATTCAGCGGAAACGGCGCAGGACCTGCGGTTCCTTGCTGTTGTGGTCTGTCCAGATTGCCGATAGGTGCGTTAAGTTGGCGCTCGATGTCCGCTTCTTTGGCGGTAAACGGCGCAAAATTTTGGGGCATTACTGGCGCTTGAACGAGCGAAGCACCGGCTTGCGAGATCATCTTCTCGTCGCCTTTCGGCTCGCCGAGCCAATCGTCCATTCTGTCTTGGAGAGATTGTTTTGCTGCGTGTTTTGCATTCTTGAGATTCTTGGCTGACGGCGCGGCTCCCATGTGATGTGCACCGGCAATTGCTTGACGCGCCATCGCTACTGCATTGTCGCGAAGGCTGCCAGAGCCTGCGCCCAAGCCCTTCGGCACCATGTTTGCCAAACTTTGCGGCTGGCGGTAAGCGGCTCTGGGTGCTGGATATTCTGCATATTGAGCTTGGGAAACGTTGCCAGTGAGCTGCGATGGATCAAACCCCATGCGCGGTGTTTGCGCCACAAGCTGCATGTCCAGGTCGCGCTGCGAGGGCAGTTTGCCGACCTTATGCATTGGCTTCAAGCGCGCAACATACGCGTCGAAAGACTTGTCGCCACTGCTGATCTTCTCGGGAATCGAGACCTTCATTCTCGACGATGGCACGTCCGCCTTGCCCTTCTTTATAGAAGCGAGATTGCTCTTGAGCCAATCGCCGGTGTCGGCGTGCCCTTCCTCGGCTGCAGTCGCCGTCTGGCAGAATGCAATCGGTATGGAAGCTGCGATGTTGACGCTGAGAAGTAGTGCAGATAGTTTCATCAGGATGCCGTTCCGCTTTAGCCAGTGGGTGGATGGAGAAGAAAGTGCGCTATGCACACGGGGCACTCGGGGTGTGAGTGGCTCGCCGATGACATGAGTTTATAAATGGTAGGTTGCTAAGTCACTGGGAAAAGTACGCAAGCGATTGCCAGAACTAACTTTTCGAGCGATGAGGGTGGGAATATTCCCCTCTTGGCAACAAGGCGTTTAATGTTTTGAAAGGGGTTCGACGGATTTAGGCGGCGTGTTTAATGTTCTGCCAGCTGCTGGCTTACCTCTGGTCCAAGGTGCTGCAAAAGGCCTGGGCAAAAGCCTTGGTAAAAACTTCTAGGTAAACGCTACGAAGTTAGCCTGGAAGAGCTTGCCGCAAATTCCGTGGACTAGTTGTCCTTTTGGAACTCTTTGTAGTCCCTATATTCTTGACTCTCGAGAAGCTTCAGTCTTATAGATTCCGCGATTGATATGGGCGGTGTGTCGCTTTCCGCTTCCTGCTGTTTTGCCCTTTCTCGCCAAAACTTCGCTTGCTCGGCGTTTTTCTCAACGAAAATGCCCTTCTCATGCCACTCTGCAAGGCCTGCTTGCGCTTTTTCGACGCACCCCTCAGCCGCCTGGGTGTACAGTTGGTGAGCCTTTTCGAGGTCTTGCGGTACTAACTCACCTTGCTCGTAAAACAAACCGACCTCATAAGCCGCAATGGGCGAGCCTTTCTCTGCTTCCAGCGCGCGCTGAAAGCACTCGAAAGCTTCCCGTAAATCGCCTTTCTCTCGGGCTGCATAGCCCGCGTACAGGCTTTTCATAAATGAGTTTGCCATGAAATCTCGCTGTGGGTGCGGTTTAGTCCCAAACTAAACGATAACCGACGCCGCGCACAGTGAGTATATGCTTGGGCTGGCTGGGGTTTTCCTCGAGTTTTTCGCGCAGATATCTGATGTGAACATCCACCGTGCGGCTCTCTCCAAGGAAATCCGAGCCCCATACTTGAGCAAAAAGTTGGTCTCGGGTGAAGACTCGATTTGGGTGTTTCGCCATCGCAGCCAGCAATTCGAACTCTTTGAAAGTGAGGTCGATCTGCTGATTGTTGACGGAAACCGTGCGGCTGTCCATGTCTATGAACAAGGCACCCAGTCGCAAACCTTTGGGAGCTGGCGCTGCGCCTGGCGCTTCGCGCAAATGTGCTTTGACGCGTGCGACCAATTCGCGCAGCCTGACAGGCTTGGCGATGTAATCGTTGGCGCCGAGTTCGAGACCGACGACCGTGTCAATCTCGGAAGTGCGGGCTGTGAGCATAAGAATCGGCGTTTTGCGGTCTTGGCTCCTGACGCGTCGGCAAACCTCATAACCGTCCAGTCCCGGCATCATCAGGTCCAGGATGATCAGGTCGGGCTTTTCCGATTCGGCGACTTGAATCGCCTTAATGCCATCGTGGGCAAGCAACGTGCCAAAGCCTTCCTGATTCAGCACGTACTGAATCGAATTGGCGATATCTACTTCATCATCGACGATAAGTATCTTTTTCATCTAACCCTTCAGACGTTTTCTCACTCAACAAGTGGTTCATAGTATCATCGACTTTGATAGCAATACTGCTTGATTTGCTCCAATTTTCGATTGCATCGAAGAGTGGAATTCTTTAGATATCCTGGGATATCCGAGGATATGTATAAAGTAGCCAGGTCGGCGCCCCATGTAGCCAAACATGAAGGCGAACCCAAAACAAGTTTGCGGGCAGTATTTGCTGAAGCGGGATGGGGCAGGATTCCTTTAGCAATGTCGGGTAAGCACAAACATCGGTTCGAGCGCATTTTCGCCCTTGTTTTGGCGTCGCTGGCGATTTTGTGGCCGGATTCTGTGGCGCTTTCCGCGACTAAGAAGCCCGAGGCTGACTCCAAACAACCAATGGTGTGGCCGACTTTTGGTCCGTATCCGCCAATGGTTCACCCTGTGCGTATCGGCATCGGCACTCGTGCCTCGGTTGCGCGCATTGCTGTATGGTCGCCGGGTTTTGTCTTTGTTGACAATCGCCCGCTGATGCCGCTTAAACCTCAGGTTATTTACCAAATCACTCCCGGCAGAATTACAGAACTCGCGACTGGTCGCTCTACTGCGCTGCCGCTCGATAGACGCACGCAAATTGCCGCGCGCGATATGAGCGGAACGTATGCTGTCTGGGCGAACAACCGCTGGTGGCGTGGAAGTTTGGAACTGATTTTGACGCGTGGCGTAACCACCATCAATTTGCTCGACTTGGAAGACTATTTGCAAGGCGTGGTCCCTTCTGAGATGCCTGCAAGCTGGCAGCTTGAAGCGTTGAAGGCGCAGGCTGTAGCCGCGAGAAGCTATGCAGTTGCGCACTTGGGCAAAGGTTCGAAGTGGCTAAACAGCGAAGGATTTGACCTCGTTCCGGATGTGCGCGACCAAGCGTATAAAGGTTTGGCAGCCGAGGCGAACTCGACTCGTATTGCGGTTTTCCAAACGCAAGGAATTATTCTTCGCGACGCTGGACGTATCAAGCCCGGTTTTTATCGTGCCACCGTGGGCGATTACTACGAGAATTTGAACATCCGCACCAAGTCTGTGCCGAAGAGCTCTGTTGAGAAAGTCACAGGCGTCAATGGAGTTGTCGGTATCACTGTGAAACAGTGGACAATCAACGGTGACGCGCATTCGATTCAGGTTATGGGATCGAAGCGCTCCAGAGAAGTTGATGGAAAGTCGTTCGCAAGAATGTTGGGGTTATCGACTCCCGGCATACTTGATGTTCGCGAGGATGGCAGCAACTGGGTCTTCACCTGCCGCGGACCAGGCAATGGTGCTCGCGGTTTGAGCCAACATGGTGCCAACGCGCTTGCAAAACGCGGCTGGCGCTACGAACAAATTTTGCAGCACTACTATCAGGATCCTGATGGTCAGCTGCGTCTCGAATTCATTGATCGCTCCAGCTTCGCCGCCGCTGCGGCTGCCGCTGCTGCCCGCTATCGCATGCCATATGCGCGCCCGCCTGCAAAAGGTGGTCGTGCTGCCGCGCCGCAACCTGAGCCGGAAGAAGAAGAATCAAGCGACGAAGAAGAAAAAGACGAGAAGAAGTAAACGTTAATCAGGCAACCTAAGGAGCGAAAATGTCCAGCCCAAGCGACACGCGCATCAAAACTAACTTTCTTGAGAATCAAGCCAAGGAAGTATCCGACAAGAAGATGTCCAAAGGACCGCTCATTGCTTTTGGAATCGTTTTCCTCGCCGGAATAAGTTTTGCTGGCTTTAAGGTGACTGAATTCTTGATGAATTACGAAACCATTGCCATGATGAAGAACATCGAACTCATCTTGGACAGCCCGACTACAAAGGATGGACAAGCGACGGTAGATATCGTTGTTCGCAACAACAATCCTTTTCCAGTGCAAAATTTTGAGATTGCCTACACCATCGACGGTGCCAATGGCGGCAGCGTTTCTAAAGGCGTTGCGAAGATTGAAAACCTCGTGCCCGCTGCTGATGAGCGCAAGTTTGCCACTGTTTCGCTTGGTGCTATGAAAGGCGAACCTGGCAAGATGCACGTTGATTTGACTGGTGCGAAAATTTCTGAGAAGTCCAAATTGCCAGGCGATGTTCAGCAGCGTATTACTGATGCACTGTTTCTCAAAGAGCAAGATAGTCTTGCCGCATTCCAGCAGTTGGACAAAGAGTTGCCCAACAACCCTGTGATTCTCAACGGATTGGCTCTGACATATGAAGAGTGCAGTCAGAAAGATAAGGCGAAAGAGACTTACGAGAAATCGATTGCGACCATTCAAGCTAGCGGAGTCAAGGGCGGACCTGACGCTGCAGAAGCTGCTACTCCTGCGGGCGAAGGTTCTTCAGCTGCGGCTGTTGGTGGTGCCGACAACCATAATTCCACTTTGGAAAACGCGCACTATCACCTCGGTCTCCTGCTTTTGAGCACCGACAAAAAGAAGGCTCAAGCCGAGTTTGAAGCAGCCGCACAGCTCGATCCAAATGATCCGGCAGTCAAAGCCGAACTCGAAAAACTAAAGTAGGGTCGACGCCATGCGTCGACCGTTTTTGCAGCGGCGCATAGCATGTGCTTTTTACCAAACGCCCATAACTGAACTGGCTGCCGGCGCGGTCATCGCGACGAATCCGCCTTGTTGCGTGCGGGCCTTGTCCATGCGCAGCTGATCGAGCTTGCGGTACATCGATTGCACCGTTCCCGAATTTTTGCCATAGGCGTTTTCATAGATGTCGATTACGCGCTGATAGAGCGCTTCTGCTTCCAGCTTGTTGCCGGCTTCTTCGAAGATTTCTGCCATTTTCGCGATGCAGCTTGCGACGCTCAAACCTTGTGGTCCATGCACCGCTTCAAGAATGATTACCTGGCGTTTCAAGATTTCTGTCGCTTTGTCGAAATTGCGGAGAGCCTGATAAACACGGGCAAGTTCGGTCAATGTATTGTTTGTTTCAACAGCAAAAGGGCCATATGCAGCTTCTTCTACCGCAAGCGCGCGTTCGTACAACGGCAATGCCGCCATGTAATCGCCTTGACGTGAATAGCACTCAGCTAGCCGGTTGAGCGCGAAAACCATGGAGATATTGTCTGCGCCGACGACTTCTTCTTGCAATGTGATCAGGAAGCGATACAGCGCTTCTGCTGCGTTTTGTTTGCCGATCTTCTCGTATACGTTTGCTACTTGCTCGACTGTTTTGTTGTAGAGCTCATCGACCGGCGATGTGGTCAAAGACCGCACGCGAAGCAGTGTTTCAGCGAACTCTTCTGCAAGCTGATAGCGTCCGAAATTCGTGTAGAAAGTGCAAATATCTTCAAGGCACTTTTCTGTCTCGGGATGCTCTTCACCCAATGTCGTCATTTTCATGTCGAGCGCGGACAGGAAGAGTCGCTCTGCATCAGCATTGCGTCCCTGCTCGAGAAAGCGCTGCGCCATTACTGAGGGATCAACGCTGATTTCGACGGTTTCTTTACTGTAGTAATTATCGTTTTCAGTGCTCGTTATCTTCGGCTCGTGGCGTTTGTGCCGCGAATGCTGGCGAGCGGGGGCGTTTGTAAGCATCGCCTGGGGGCCTCTCATGGGGCGTGAGTATTCCAATGTTTCACCTTTTTATTTGGAGAAACCCGGAACTGCGCTTGAATGGAAGTTTGAATAGCGCAGTTCAATAATATGCAGGAGACAGCCTAATGACAAGTATGTCCAACGCGTATATCGTGGGAAAAACCGCATGAAAAGCCTGACTCCATCAGTTCTATGACAACGTAATATATGATCATTACTTCTAGGTAATATGGAAAAAAAGAGCCAAATAAAATTGCGCGCCAAAAGGGACGCTTGATGATTTTCCGAACGCGCCGCCAGAGCGCAACACCTGGTGTGGTAGGCCGCGATAGCCCTCCAAGCATCCCCAACGCCAGCCTAAAAAACTGACCTTGGTGTGACGCGGTAACAGGTTCAGGGTTCCCGCCTGTTTTCTAAAACTTTCACGCCCTCTTAAAGCAGTTCTAAGCAAGCGTTAAGCCAGTTATGTGGACAGCCGTCCCGCGGCAGGCATATCATTGATGTCGCCTGTTGAAAACCAGGCAATGGCACCCATGGATTTATTCCAAAGTAAAACGTGAGTACCGAAGACAAACTGGCAGCGCCAGTCCAAACAAAGAATACCCGTTTTCCCGGCGGCCGATTCGGCTTGTCGGTGTTTGGCTTTGCGGCGGTAAACGCGGCGATAGTCGCCTCGGTCGTGGCTTCCAGCGGCACGATGCCGGGCGGATCTATCTCTGAAGACGTTCTTTCCAACAATCTCAAGCAAAGCCCGTCGTTCGGAACTTGGAGCTGGTGGGCTGCTCACGCATATTTTGGCGAGAAGAAAGCCCCGGATGTAGTGATGATGGGCAGCTCGCTGGTTAATTCAGCTTGCTGGTCTGCTGACGCTACAACTACATACAAGGATATTGATTGCGCTCTTCACCATCGCGTCCACACGCTGGAGAAATTGCTCGAAAAACGCCTGCCCGGAGAAGAGCCGACCGTGCTCAACGTCTCGGTGCAGGGTGCAGGCGCGTGTGACTATTACATGATGACGCGCGGATTGATGGAAGGCGCGCGCAAGCCAAAGGTGCTTGTGGTCGGCATCGCGCCGCGCGATTTTATCGATAACAAGATCCACAACCTGGGCGACACCGAACCTTTCATGTTCCATCAGCGCTATGTTGAGTTCGATGAAACTGTCGCAAAGGCATATTCCGACCCGTTTGCACGTGCCATGGGCGAACTCGAATGGAAGATTGGACGTTTGCCCCTGCGCCGTCTGCATGCAGGCGTGGCAAGTTATTTCACGGACGGCACTGGTGCCGAAACTACTCGCCGAAAAGAATCTGGAGACGAGCTTCGTCATGCTCTTTCCGCATCGTCGCAGAGAATTTTTCCGGGCGACCTTGTGGTGCCCAAAGTGTTGCAGGACGCATTTTTTGACAACACTGCCGAATACGCGAGCAGATATAAAAATCCGCATCCAAAGCAATTCACAACGCAGCTCTTCTTTTTCGAGGAGATGTTGAAGCGTATGAAAGCTCAGAATATTCAGGTGCTCGTTGTTGATATGCCGACACTAAAACGAAATCGCGATATGTTGCCGCCAGCGTTTTGGGCCAACTATAAGTTGCGAATCAATGAGCTTTGCACGCGCCAGAATGCTGACTATCTTTATCTTTCCGATAGTCCTGATTTTGTCCAACGTGACTTTGTCGATAACGTCCACGTCAGTTATCGCGGTGCCACGAAAGTACTTGAAAAGATCGCCGATGAAATAGCCGGCAATCCTAATCTCGCCTCTGCGATGGAAGGCAAAGGGCAGATGATCAGCGCGAAAAAATCATCGCCGATTGAATAAGATCGGCTCAAGTTATTTGACGAAAAACTAAATCTGTCCAGCCACCAGTCTACGGAACTTTCGCGAATCGCCAAAGTCCTTTAGTCCACGATTGGCTACAGTCCAGGTTCAACTTCAGGCATGAAATCCGGAAATCTGAAAAACGTAAAGCTCTTCCACGACTGGGTTGCTCGAGGTTTGGATGAAATTTAGACTTTTCATATGTGGCGAAAATACATCATCAAATCTGGCCGTGCGAAACGCACGCCGATTGGTTCAAGGACTGAATGGCAACAGTCATGATCTTGAGATCATTGACGTTCTTGATAGTCCAGAACTTGCAGAAGAAGCTCGCATTCTGGCGACGCCCACTCTTTTGAAGGAAGACCCTGCACCACTGCGAATGCTGGTTGGTGATCTTTCTGATTTGAAACGGGTCCGCTCCATTCTCCAGTTGCCTGCAGAGGTCGAATACGAAAAAAATGACGGAGGCCATCAATGACAATCGCGCTCGAGAGACTTATCACTGGCATCGAGGGTCTCGATGCAATACTAGAGGGCGGTTTGACGCGTAACAGATCTACTCTCGTTGCCGGCACCTCGGGAAGTGCAAAGACAGTCCTTGCTGTTCAGTTTTTGGCTGAAGGAATAACGAAATTTGATGAGCCTGGAGTTTTCGTGACTCTTGAAGAATCTCCCGATGATCTTCGAAAAAATATGATGGGCTTTGGGTGGGATATCGAGAAGTGGGAACGTGAGGGAAAGTGGGCTTTTGTTGATGCCTCACCGCGCGGGCGAGAACAACCGATCATCGCTGGAGAATTCGACTTCGGCGCTTTAATTGCAAGAGTGAAAAACGCCGCTGGTAAAGTGAAGGCTAAAAGAGCATCTATAGATACGCTTGCCGCAATTTTTCTAACCTATAAAGATATCGATATCGTCAGAAGAGAATTGCTACTTCTCACAGAAGCTCTCAAGGAATTGAAAATAACATCTTTGATTACTGTTGAGCGATTGCATGAATATGGCGAGATTAGCCGCTTTGGTGTTGAGGAATTTGTCACGGACAACGTGATTGTGTTGAGAAATCCAATGGAACGCGAAAGAAGACGTCGAACAATTGAAGTTCTAAAACTACGCGGTGCCAATCACAACAAGGGCGAATTTCCATTTTGTGTGAGCGCGGGCAGAGGCATTGCAGCAATCCCGCTTTCTGCCATCGAACTTAAACAACACTCGTCAAATATTCGAGTAACTTCAGGCAACGATATTCTTGACCGAATGTGCAATGGCGGCGTGTTTAGAGACTCCGTAATTCTTGTATCCGGAGCGACAGGCACTGGAAAAACCCTGCTGTCGACGCAATTTTTGAATGGTGGCGCTAAGAAGAATGAGCGTTGCTTGCTCTTGGCATTTGAGGAAAGTCGCGAACAACTTTTCCGAAATGCTCGGGGATGGGGTGTCGACTTTGAGGGGCTGGAGAAGGCTGGACTTCTAAAGGTAATCTGTATGTACCCTGAAGTTCGCGGACTCGAGGATCATTTATTGGCAATGCGAACGGCCATCGAAGAATTCAAACCTCAAAGAGTAGCGGTAGACAGTCTTTCTGCGCTGGAAAGGGCTGGACATCCTCGTGGGTTTAGAGAACTAATAATTGGTTTGACATCGTTCATCAAAACCAAGGAAATTACCGGCTTGTTTACGGCGACGACGTCAACACTCGTTGGTGGCGCGTCAATAACTGAGACACATATTTCGACAATCACCGACACAATTATTTTGCTTCGTTATGTTGAGTTATTCGGTGAGATCAGGCGCGGTATTACCGTCTTGAAAATGCGTGGGTCAAAACATGAGAGAGAAATTCGCGAAATGCTCATCGATGAGCACGGCATGCACATCAAAGAACCATTCCGACGACTAGCAGGTGTTTTGAGTGGTAATCCTCAAGTGTTAACAGAACCCTTCAGCCCTGACGGAGATTCGCATGCGGAGGCATATTCAGCTGATGGATAAGTCGCTGTCACGGTCGAATCGAAAGTTGCTTACGACCGGGAAAAATCTTCTTCGTATTCTCAATTCCACTGCTGACGGGATTATGATCCTCGACGCTACTGGGCATGTACTTTTCGCAAATAAAGCAGCGAATGGATTATTTTGCAAGAAGGACGAGGATCTCACCGGCACCATGTTTGGTTCGCCAATTGCAGACGGGCACAAGACTGAACTGCAATTGCTCAGCGAAAACGGCGTGCGCACAGTTGAAATGCATGTTAGTTCTTTGGAATACGAAAACGCTGCCGCAGTCGTTTGTCTGCGCGATATTACTAATCACGTCGACATGCAAGAGTCTCTCAAAGAAAGCAATGAAGCTTTATTGAAACTCAATGAAGAACTTGTGAAAGCCCGCGATGAGGCATTGAAGCAAACCAAACTGAAGGGGCAATTCGTCGCCAACATCAGCCATGAAATTAGGACACCGCTTACTGGCATCGCCGGTTTGGCCGATATTCTATTAACCGATTGCCAGTTGGATGAGGAAGCCACTGAGAATGTGAGACTGATTCTTCAGTCATCGAATCAATTATTGCTGATAGTCAACGACATCCTCGACTTTTCCAAATTGGAGGCTGGGCACATAACGCTCAACGAAGGTGAATTCAGGCTTGATTGCTTGCTCGATGAAGTAAAGGATGCTGTCCTGCCTGCCACGTATCAAAAGGACGTTACGGTAACAACTGAGGTTGATGGAGAACTTCCCATAAGTGTAGTTGGAGATTGTCAAAAACTGCGCCAATCGCTCTTGAATCTCGCACACAATGCCGTGAAGTTTACTCCAAACGGATTTGTGAAAATCGCAGCAGAACAACTGCACGCGCAAGATCATACTGTCGGTGTCAAATTCAGCGTTGAGGATTCCGGCATCGGTATTTCAAAGTCAGCGCGTGACAAAATCTTCGAGCCGTTTGTTCAGGCAGATGGTTCAACCACTCGCGATTACGGCGGCACGGGATTAGGGCTTTCCATCACAAAACATTTTATTGAAATGATGAAAGGCGAATTGAGAGTTGATTCCGAACCTGGCGATGGTTCAACCTTCTGGTTCGAGATCGATCTCAAAGTCCCGCCACATGCCGCTTAAATATGGGGACGCATTGCGTACGCCCATCGGCGGACAGCCCGCTTATCTGTAGTGTCGACGCCATGCGTCGACCGCTTATCTGTAGGGTCGACGCCATGCGTCGACCGGTTATTTGTAGTGGCGACCCAATGCATCGCCCGCTCTTGGTGAGGCGGTTGCTAGCCGCAGTCCTTCCTGGGAGCGCAGGCGGCTCGCCTGCACTTTAACGGCCGGAGCGCCGGCTTCCAGCCGGCTTTTGAGATTCTTACCGTCTGTTGTACTTCACGGTGTATCCGCGGTTGCTTCCTTGTGGAGTAACCTTGAACTCCGTTTCCGAAACACGTTGAACGGTATAACTATGAAACTGCGGCGCAGAACCTCTGTACATCTGAATTTGCGAAGCTAAGTTCGATCCATCCATGTCGTGGTTGGTGAAGTAGACAGCGTCTTTTCTGCCTTGTGCATTTCGCTCGAAGTTGGCCAACTGAGGTGGGCACTTCGGACACCATGTGGCTCCCCATGCGGCTTTCAACACCAGACCTTCATCCGCCGCTTTAGCGAGAGCGTTGAACTCATCTTGGGTTGTATTGCCGTCATGACCAGCGCGCACTAAGTTCGGAATTTCCGGATGCTTAACTTGTTCTGGCTTCGCAGGCGGTTTAACTTCCGGTTTTACCTGAGGTTTTACTTCGGGTTTTACTTGCGGTCGGACTTCTGGGCGTGCGTCTGGTCTCACCGGAGGCTGAACCGGCGGTTTTACCTCCGGTCTGACTTGCGGCTGTACCTGTGGTTTTACCTCAGGTCTAATCGCAGGTCTGACGTCAGGTTTGATAGGAGGGCGTCCATTATTTGGATTCTGCCGATCCGTGGCTTGGGACGGAGAAACTCTATCCGCTGGGGTTTGCTTGGGTTTACCATCCGGACCGACATCTTGTTGTTGACCAGGTCCAGCAGGACCGATCTTGTTCAGTTCATGTTGTGCCACGCGCTTCGCAAACGTATTCTCTGTTTGCGGCGTGTATCCTGCGTCGCGCAATCTATTGCGGAAGGCAGGGTCCATGTACATGTTTGGATTTCTATCTCCAGCAGACATCAGCCATTGTTCGCCGATATCTTTATAGTTTTGATTCCACTTCATGCACGCAAAGCCAAATTCCATGCGCGTTTTCCACGCGGCATCTTGCAGCTTTTGCATCTGGTCGATTTGCGTTTGCAGCTCTTTGATTTTAGTTTGATCGCCAGTCCCTTCCGCGACCTTTTTGGCATCTTGGACTTTGGCAATGTCTGCCTTCAGTGCATTTTGATCAACTTTGTCCGCGGCACGAATAGCTTGTATAAAGGCTTTCTCGCCTTCGCGCCAGTCTTTTGCGTTTTTGCCAGCTTCTAGACCACTATCAATGTCCTTGAGCAATTCTGCGTTGTTTTTCTCTGCAGGTTTTGCCTTCTCCTGCGCATCAGCTTTCGGCGCGGTGCCGTCGCCCGAATCAGAGGGTTTAACGTTGAACTGGCGCCCTTTCATGGCGTCCTGTCCCCACTTCACATGCTGAGCGAGCATGCCTTGTATTTGATCTCTTCCGCCCCATGTCGACATCATGGCCGGCTCAGGAACAGGATTTCCAGCCGCATCAGGCTTCTGAGTGAAGACAATTGTGTGCGCTAAATTATGCCCGCGCACATTTGCGTCGACGAATTTCGCCAGACCCGAATTCGGATTTTGCGCAACGCGATCCATATCTATATAGACGTACGTCGCATCAGCCGCACCATTTTTCGCTGCTGCTGTGATTGTATTGAGCAACTTCTGCGTGTCGGGCGTATCTTTGGAGCCAAAGACAGCGACTACCGGCTGCCCTTTTGCGGCGGCATCTTTCAGCGCCTGGTCGTAATTCTGATCAGTATATTTGCACGCGCCCTTAACAGCAGTGTCGTATTGTTCGGGCGTACCGAATGCATTTGCTTCCGGAATGATTACACCAGTATCGCCACCTGCGGCGTCACCACAACCGCCTCGCGTGCCACGCCTGCACGAGTTGTTGTATGCCATCTGGTCGGCATTTGACGGGTAAAAATTGCTGTTGTCGCAAGTTTGCCCGCCGTTGGACGGATAGCATTCTTGCGGTTGGTAAGTCTGACAAGGCGAACAACGACCTCTGCCCATTTTGGTGGTCCTCTTGAAGCGAGAATGGGGGTGTGAATTAACCTTAATGAAGAGAGTTTGCAATTTTGTTGCAGCGTCCGTCCCGCAAGGGAAACCGGCAACAGTTAGCTTAGCGAGGCGGATAGAACACAATCCACGAGCCGACGGTGACGGCTAGGTGCAGAGCGAGCAGGCTGAGGGTCGCCCACTTGCCGAACTTGTCCCCCAGGCGGTAGAAGCCGGCAATGAGCATCGCGTCTATCGGGATGATCGACGGGAAAAGATATCGTCCGTGTGGACCTGTGACTTTGAGAAGTGTGGCGGTGATCATGGCCGCAAGATTCAGAAGAGGACATAGAAGAAAAAGAAGCCAGATCATTTTCTCTACATCTATAACGCTTTTGCTTGGATTTCCGCTGTTACCAGTCTCAGTACCACCAGATACCGTCCCGCCTTTCGCGCCGCCTGCGTTACCTTTTATGAGCCCTGTCCAACCGAAGATGGCCGCGATTACGTAAATCAGGTAGGCAATATACGCCGGGCGGTAAATGTACCTGGTCATGTACCCGAAAAGACCGAAGAAGTCGAAAAACACATAGCGCCACCAGCCAAATTGATGCACCTCCGGCCAGGGGTGCACTATGACGCCGTTTTTCCTAGGAAGGATTTTCGACCAACTCTCGTACATCGTGCGCGAGCCGAGAATATCGCCGGAAAATTCGAAGTAGTTGCGAACGAACCACCAGCCGCAAGTGCCGGTGAAAACTGCAGCCGCCGCCGCAATTTTTTTTATGGCTGATGCCGCTGATTCGCCTCGCCCAAATGTTGCTGCGATAACTCCCAGACCGATCGCTGGCACGATGCTCAGCCCCGTGTGTTTCGAAAGCGCCAACCATCCAAGCAGAAAACCCAGTGCTATGGAGGCTTTCATGGTCAGTCCGCGTTTAATCGCGCAAACTATTAGATAGATGGAGATGCTCGCCAACGATACAGTCGTGGCATCAGTGTTCGTATAACTTTGAGTAAAAACTAGCTGAGGATGCAGCACTATCAGCAGTGGCAATGCTAACGACCGGAGCAAGCAACCGGCAAAAATTTCTTTACCGATGAGAAACGCGGCGACGAGCGTTGGTATGCCCGCGATCACGCTGCCTATGCGGGAAAACGTAGGCATAGTGTTCTCGCTGGCGAAGAGAGAGCACAGGACGTTTGGCAAATAGCCGAACTGTGGAAGCGAACCGTACTCAGCGGCACCACCAGCAGATAAAACTTCTTGAGCAGATGGTAAACGCAAATGAGTCGTCAAAAATTGGCAAACCCAAAAATGGTTGCCTTCATCTGGTGCCTCGGAAATGGGCAGCGTAAATACCCACGGCAGCCGCAGCGCTAGGTAAAGCACGATAAAAATCGATAGCTGAACTTTCGAGTTATGCCAGAGACTCGAAGGAGCCGCCGCATTTTCTAAGGTTTCAGCTGTGCTTTCCTTCATCTTACTTTTTAGTCAATGCTTTCGCTGCGCGCTTCCGGCACTCTTCAATGGTGCGGGTAGAAGTGCGGATATCGTGAGCTGCTTTGCCGATTTTTTCGTTGTCGTAATTTGGTCCTTGCGCAAGCTGTTTCAGTTGATCGCTTGCTGTTTGAATCTTGCTGTTGGCTTCAGTCATCAAACTGAGTTCGACTTTAAATGAGTCTTTGGCCGAGTTGGACAGCGAAACTGGAGGACACAAAGCAGATACTTCGTGCTGCAAAATACCGACAACTTGCGCAACCTGATTCACATCGAAATCAAGCCACTTCTTGCGCGGCGGAAGCAACGGACCAGTACGTAACGACGCATTCAAAGCCGGATCCCATGGGTCATATCCAAACGGGTTAAGCACTTGCTCTGTCACAATATCCTGCATATTAATGGGAGCGGCACTGTGCCGGTTGACTTCTTTTACTGTCTCAGTGGCAGCATGATCCAATTTCTTCAAACTCTCGCCAAGGTCACGCAACATTTCCAACTCAGTACGTTCGTCGACCACCATATCTGGTGGCGTCTTGTCCACTGTAAACGGTGCTTTATCCTTAAGCGATGGATCTGTCGCCGCCGTGTCTGCTGAGAAAGCTGAAGGCGCAAAGCCTGCGACAGTGAGCATTGTAAGCACGCTAGCAGCAACGCTAAATGACCTGCGCAATCGCGCTATTTTTTTTCCGGGCACGATGTTTTCCTTGTGAGAGTTCATTGCGTCAGATCTCCTTACTGCATTTTCTTGAATAATGGTTCTTTCCCAGTTGCTTCTTGAATGACATCAAAAGTTCGCGCCCAAACAGGAGGACGCAAAAGGTCGAATTGCAATTTACGCTTCAGATGTTCTGTGCGCAGCGGCGTGCCGCTCACTTCGTAGAATGTGTAAACTCCCCCACGCACGAGCATTGCCCCTTGAGACGTTTGGCACAGCATCAGAACCAGACCTGGACGCCCCAACACTAAGTTGGCGGATTTGAGCTGACGCTTGTAGATGGAATCTGGTTGCTTTGCCTTCGCAGATGCGCTTGCCGAATTTGCTGTCGAACCTGCTGTTGAACCTGCGGCACCAGTGGAAGCCGTTGCGCTTCCAGAAGCTGCTCCACCAGACGAATGTGATGCCGTCGCTGCCGCGGAAAGTATATTGCTGGCTGTTTTGCTCAATGCGGTTTTCCCGCTGTTGAGAATGCTGCTTCCGCTCGTAAGTGCTGCACCCGGTGTCATGCCCAAAGAATGTGATGGCATATTGATTGTGGGCGCGGGAGCCTCGGTTGGCGCAATAATGCTCAGCGCACCTGGCAATGGTGACGAGACTTGATCGAGGATAAAATCTATTCCAGCCAATAATTTGAAATCAACAGGCGAAGTCGGCTTGCCCTCAATTTCCGCGTCTGCGATTTGAGCTAAACGTTGTGCCAGACGTTTGAAATCATTCAGTCGCTGCTCGTATTGTGCCGGGAAAAACCCAAGTGCTGTCAGTTTGTCCTGGAGAGTTCTGGCATCAGTTTCAATGGCACGAAAAACACCAGGCACGGGCTCTAAGTAATGGAACGATGCCGGCTTCACGACTGGTGCGCCAGCAGGAATACTTGGTTGGGTGGTCGAAGGTTTATTCGATGCACCTTGGGTGGTGCTGGGTCCGTCCGCCGGTTTTACGGTAGCTCCATCGGTTGGCTTGCTACCTCCATCTGCCGGTTTTGTTGCTGAAACGTCGCCAGGTTTGCTAGCAGTTGTGTCAGCTGCTTTCGCAGCAACCCCATCCTGCTTACTCGCTGCAGCGCCACTGTCCGGCTTGATCTCCGCTAAAGCAATATGTGCATCAACCCAGCCGCTAAAGGCACTTTCTAGGTGTCTCGACATCCACAAATCCGTCTTCAACGGACCTTGAGCTTCGGTTGGAAATTGTTTGAAGTACCCACTGAGAATATTCCAAGAACGCTCCCACGCGGCGGTCAATGGTTGCCCGGCTTTCGGTTTTGCAACCGCACGCTCCAGCTCGAGAATTGGTTTGTTCAGGTCCGGCTGCAATACTGAGATGCCGTTATACAAAACATTAGTAGCCGCCTGAGCTCCGCGAGCATGTAAGATGAGCAGGGAAAGAGGGCACCATACGGTTCCGCGATCGTCGTCGGTGAAAGTTCCGGCGCGAGCACGAAGCCAGGGAATCTCCGGATCCTCGATTAAGGGCATCAAGCGAAAAGATGCGTGTTGGGCATCGTCACCGGATGAATCTGCTAAATCGAAAATTGAAGTGGCGCCCAGACCAACAGGCTTCTGTTTGCGCACCGACAGTAAAAGTTTTGTTCTGAAAAACGGACTTGCCAGGTTGTTTAACGTGGTTTTCAAATCTTGGATGCCACCTGGTACAACCGCTTTAAAGTCGGTGTATAGAAGTGTTCTTTGTCTGTTGCGCAAAGAACTCGTGGCGAAAAGCTCCCACACCTGAACCAGTCTTTGCCAGCTTTCCACTGCCGGTTTTCCATTGATGGTGGCGCGGTCGAGCGCGCGATATAGCAAGACAGACCTTCTAAATAGGTTGCCGCTGCCAGTCTCCGTATCGACCGTGACGTCGGTCAGAGGAAAGTCCATTCTGGAAATCCACTGCGCGCAGCGATAGAAATAAGCAAGTTTTTCGCGTTTTGCAAACCAGCCGAGCGGTGCGAGCGCTTCGAAGTTTTCTTCCCTGTCAAATATCTCAGAGCGCGTTTTAAACCCGGCATCGATGTTCTTCATCTCGCGGTCGGACAGGTCGGTGGCACCGCCCATATCCGGGAGTTTTATCGAGGGCTCGATGAGGCGAATGGCTACAATGAGAAAGGCCAGATTGCGCTGAATATCGTCCTTGATTTCCGCATCTTCCGAGCGTCTGTAGTCTTCGACAGCAGCTTTGAGCATGGCATGCAAAACCTGCTTCAATTCAGGCATCACATGTTCTTCGATGACTGCCGCGATGAGTCCATTGGTCGTGGCAAAATACGGATGGACAATACTATCGAGCGTGACAAAGTTTGGTTTGCCCTTTAGTCTGTTGTCTCGATACAGGTCGCCCATTGTTTCGAAATTGGTGTTATTGATCACCACGAAGTGATTTTGCGCCAGAAGATTTGTGGTGGCAGGTGTGACACCAGGGATTTTTATTCCTGCAAGAGAAATTGGAGTCACCGGCGTAGTCGGCAACTCCTGTGGCTTCAAAATCGCTTCCAAACTCTGGTCTTTCTCCAAGCTAGGATGCTTGGTCATGCTCGCAGGCAACTTAATAGGATTCATTCCTGATTCCGTGAGCTGCGCTGAGGCACCTAAGGGCAGCAGTCCGGTTTGGAAAATCAGAAGTGCCGAGGCACTTGCAAATATTTTCTTTTTGGACTTGCCCATAGGTTTACCGTTGCTTGAACAGACCACTGTGTAGCGGCTTGCGTGCGTCTCTTTTATTTGCGAGTTTGTGGAATGAGCGATACGAAGCGCGCCATGTGAATGCCGTCGACTTCGTTCAACTCGGTGATCAACTCTTGTTGAATCGGATCATCTAGAGTCATGACCATGACGGAGTCTTCGCGAATTCCTTTTCTTGCCACGGACATGGTGCTGATGTTGATATCGTGTTTGCCGAGAATGCCCGCTACTTTCGCGACCATACCTGGTTGATCTCGGTGCATGGTGAACAACATGTACCGGGCCGGTGTCAGGTTGATAGGGTAGTCGTTGATGCGGGTGATGATTGGCTCGTCGTGAGTGAGAATTGTCCCTGATAAAGATGTGATTCCCGACTCGGTCGAAAGTATGATTGTGAGCTCTTCGCCAAATTGGCTGCTCTCCTCGAATTTGCTTTCGCGCACCTGGATGCCGTGCTGTCTTGCGATCAACGATGCATTGACGTAGGTCACACCTTCCATCTTTGTGAAAAGCATGCCGCGCAGAGCTGTCACCGTCAGTGGTGATGTGTCTTTGGTCGCCAAACCACCGTATGCGAGAGTCTCTAGTTCTTTGATAGAACCATTGCTCAATTCACCGGCGATTGCGCCCATCGCTTCGGCTAGCCAGACATATTTGCCGAGGCTCTTCAAGATTTCCGGGCGCATGAAAGGCAAGTTGACAGGGCTTTTCGCAAGTCCGGTGGTGAGGTAGTCGCGCATTTGTTCGGCGAGATCAATCGCTACGTTGAATTGGGCTTCGACTGTCGATGCGCCCAAGTGTGGCGTCAAAACAACCTTGTCGCCCAGCGCGTAAAGAGGAGAATCTTTGGGTGGCTCTTCATCGAAGACATCGAGTGCCGCACCAGCGACGCGCCCGTCTTGAATTGCTTTCGCCAGGGCATGCTCGTCTATGATTCCACCGCGCGCTGCATTTATGATGCGAACACCAGGCTTAACGCGAGAAAGAACGGTGCCACTGATGAGATTTGTTGTTTCGCGTGTCTTCGGCGTATGGAGAGTGATGAAGTCTGCACGACGCCAGATTTCTTCGAGCGAAACACTTTGCATATGGAGTTGAGCCGCACGCTCAGCACTGATCAGAGGGTCGTACACGATCACCTTCATCCCCAGTGCTTGCGCTGTTTGCGCAACTCTCTGTCCGACTTTGCCTAGTCCGACGACACCGAGAGTTTTGTTGAACAATTCGGTGCCTGTGAATTTGCTGCGCTCCCACTTTCCGTCTTTCATCGAGCGATCAGCTGGTGCGACGTTTCTCGCTAAAGCCATCATCAAAGCAACTGTGTGCTCAGCGGCTGACGCGGTGTTTCCTTCCGGCGAATTGACCACTAAAATTCCCGCTTCCGTCGCGGCACCAATGTCGATATTGTCGACGCCAACACCAGCGCGTCCGATGACTTTCAAGTTCTTTCCGGCTTTGATAACGTCCGGCGTCACCACCGTCCGGCTGCGCACCAGCAGACCTGTATATTCAGGAATTACTTTGATCAGCTCTTCTGGTGTGATCTTCGGCAGGTAGTCTACCGATAGCGCTTGCGACATTACATCCAAGCCTTCCTGGCTGATCTCGTCCGCCACCAATATTCTGTCTGTAGTTTTTTCAGCAGTCACTGCTTTTGCATCCTTTGTCTTAGTTGCGGTTGTATCTTTGGCGGGCACTATCCTTTCTCCCTGTGGCGTGATTATTGATTGGTCAAAATCAATTTGTGTTTTTCTTGCCTGTCTACTTGCTTGTCTGAAACTGCCATCGCATGTGGTTCCATTTTCAACCATGACGGAAGCTGGTCTGCGCGATAAGAGGAAATAAGCTGTCCTGACTCACCAAGTGACAGGTTGGAGTAAATCTTCTCGTCATCAGCCATGTCGATAAGCATGCGCAAGGTTGGTCCCACCGAAGACAGGAAATTCCAAGCGTCTTTCGAGGGCTTTATGTTGGCCGCACTGACAGTATCTTGGTCGCCGCCTACAGAGGACGGACCGATGTCGAGGATGGGAGCAAAGCTCGAATTGTATTTGGCGATTGGGTGGCGGAAAGTGACTTTGTGCAATGTTCCCCACGGAACGATTTTCGCATCTTCCTTCTCAGCAGAAACCCGCACACCTTTAAGTGACATTCCAAATGTCGAGATGAGGAACGCGTCATAACTGCGTTCGCCCGGCGGTAACCATTGATTGGGATGTGCACGCAGAATTCGCTCGATTAAAACAGTCGAGCGCGGCCAACGTTCCAGATACTCCGCAGTTGCATCAGCACCCAACTTCGGCTCCAATATTCTGTGAGCCAGAGTATTGATGAAGCTCTCATAAATAGCGGCTGGAACACTGTCAGGCGTTAACTGATATTGACGTTGAGACCAGCTGTTTAACTGCTCCAGCGCAGTCAACTGAGTCTTATCAATCAGCTCTGTTTTGTCCGTTGCACGTTTCAATTCAGACTTGACCAGCTCGATGAGCGGTGCTGTCTGATCCGTTTGCAGAAGACCGAGCTCCGGAAGCCCAGCCCGCTGTCCGCTGCGTTTATACGAGGACAACACCTGACGAATGCGCATCGTTGGATACGGGCTGTTGATGCTCGGATGACCAGCAATGCGCTGCTCACCGGCTATGACAAAACCTTCTTTAGCGATAAGCTCCTGCGGAAGTTCTGCGGCTTTCATAAGCGGCGGATCTTGTCTTACCAACCACCCTGGCACCATCACACTGCCACCACCGAACTTGCGGCGGTCAGGAACTGCACCGGCGACTTTGTAGCCCACAGAGCCTTTCTTGTCTGCGAAAATAAATGTCTGTGGATTGCCCTGGTAGTCGTCTAGCGCTAACGAGAATGAAACCAAATCTTTCGCTTTGTTCATTTTCCAAAGTGCTTCGATGATTGGCTTCAGCGGTCTTGAACCGGTCCAATTAAGTGAAACGCCAGATGTTTCACTGCGAGTCAAAATTGGTCCGTGCTTAGTGGTAAGCACCTTGTGCAGCAAATCCTTCTTCATGCGAACCGGAATCGCCACAACGTTTTCAGCGACGTTCTGCCAACCTTCGGCAGTGCGATATTTATTGGGAAACTGGCTGGAGAACTCTTCCAAGATCAGGTCCTGCGTGTCTGCTTTGAGATTGGCAGAACCGAATGAGATGAACTGATTGCGACCTGTCATAATTCCCGGCACACCAGGAATGGTGGCACCGACCAAGTGCGTCGACGGAGACTTGAGCGAAATTTGATAGAAGCGATCTGGCACCGTATACAGTGCATGCTTGTCATTGGCGAGCAGGCTGCCCCGCGTGTCTGACATGGCGCCGGAGATTGCAAACGCGTTGCTGCCGATTCTAGGATCCATGGAAGCCAGCAGGGCAACAGCTTTCCTGTAAGACTCCAATGATGGCGCGTAACCCGTCGGTGAAGTCGGGCGAGCTGGCGTTGACGGTGCCGGTGTGATGTCAGGCGCTGTCGTAGGCTCTGGTTGTGATTGTGTAGATGGAGCTGTCTCCGCTGGTGGCGTGTAGCGCAGCGTTGGTGCTGTTCGTGGTGCAGGCGCTGTCCGCCGTGATGGTACAGTGCGTGGAGAAGAAACTGTTGATCGCGCCGGAGCTATTGTAGGGTCGACGCCATGCGTCGACCGGTCTCTTGACGCTCGTGTGGTTGCGCCTGAAGTAACATCCGTCGCACCAGCCTCGCGTGGCGCTCTTGCTTCGTTGGTAGCTGCCGGTTGAGCAGAACTCTTTGAAGCTCCAAGTGCCGTCCCAGCTGTCGCTCCAGGCGTTGCGCCCGGCTTTGTCGCATCCGGCAAAGCAGCAGGAGTCGCAGGCACAGGCTCTTCTTTTGGTGGCGGAATAGGAGACGGTGCTTGGTTGATTACAGAACGGAGCGGTTCCTCAAAAATTTCTGATGCTAACTTTTCTCCACCTTGTTTATCGCAAATTCTCTGACGCAAATCATCAAGGCGCCAAGATTCATCTGCTTCGAACTGCAAATACTTGAGTACGCAAAGTGTGTCCGCTGGCTTCCAGGGTTCTGGTCTATAAGCCAAAGTTGCGAATTCCAGAGGCAAAGTTTTTACGTTGCGGCGAAGATATTCATTCACGCCCATCGAATACGCATCCAAAAATGCGCGAACATCTTGCGAGAGTTTTTTCAATTCGGCATCTGCAATTTGTGAAATGCCGACGCTGCGCATGAGCTTGTCGTCGATCAAACATTGTTCGCCAAACACTTCCGACATCTGCCCGCGTGCTGCACGTCTGAGCATGTCCATCTGAAACATCCGGTCCGACGCGTGTGCATAGCCTTCGACCAACCATAAATCTCTGTCTGATGACGCTTCGACATATGGAATTCCACGCTCATCAAATCTGATTTGCGCACCATGCATCAGCGGCTCCAACGTCACCACGCCGTCAGTGACAGGCAACGCTCGCTGGCAAAGCCACCATCCGGTGATCGGTGTTGCAAGGACAACAAGAACAAGAACAATGATTAGGATTCTTAGCACTATGCCACCATATGTGGAGCCAACAACAAAAGGGAGCCTTCGCTCCTTACAAGGGCTCAATTTTGCCCACGAGAACGACCACAATTATATTAGAAGAGGCTTGCAGCAAGCCAGTTATGAAGCTTCAGTCGCCACGCAATTTAACGACCGCTGTTGATAGCACTCAGGGGTGCTTCTGGATACTGTTCTATATCCGAATGGACGGAGCCCTGCTGAAACGTCCGGCGCCCTGCTGAAAAGGCCGGAGCCCGGTTGAAACGACCGGAGCGCCGCCTTCCAGGCGGCTTCGAGCGGCATTAATGCCGCCCCCCTACAGCCGAGATTTCAAGCCGTGCAACGCATGGCGTCGCCCCTCCGCTCCGCTGGGGCTTTGTCGCCCCTACGTTTTCAGGAAGTCGTCGACAAAGGCTTTTACTTTCTTGAATTCTTCTTGCAGTAGTCCCAGAGTGGCTTTTGCTGGTTCCCAAGCAGACTTTTTCGCTGATTGTTCGATTTCGAGGCTGAGTCGGGTCAGGTTGTCGGCGCAAAGAACTGCCGACAGACCCTTGAGCTGGTGCGCCGTTGCCGCCAATTCTCTATCAGAGCGAGTGTCTATTTGGGTTCTTACCGATGCCAAGAGTTCTGTCGCCTCTGAGAGGAACATCTTGAGAATGTCGTGCAGATCGTCGTCTCCATAAAGTTTTCTTAGCTCGTTAAGATTAATCGGCAGGATTGCATCGCCATTGACGCCGTTTTTCGCGTCCCCTTTTGAGCTTTCATCTGTTGACATTTCCGGGTGCTCCGTTGCGGGCCTGGTTTCCAGTGTGCTGTTGAGCGCCAATGGTATCCATGAGGCGATTACTCTCCTCAGTTGATCGTGGCCGACCGGCTTGCTCAAATAGTCGTCCATTCCTGATCGAATACAGCGCTCTCGGTCCGACGGCATAGCACCTGCAGTCATTGCCACAATTGGCACGCGCCCACCTGCAGTTTCTTCAAGCCGCCGAATTTCCAAGGTCGCTTCATAGCCGTCCATCTCCGGCATCTGGCAGTCCATAAAAATCGCATCGAAACGAGAATTTTTGTGATCCTGGGACTGTTTTTGATTTTGCTTTTCAAACTCTGAAACAGCTTCTTGCCCGTTGGAGACAATCACCACATCCAGCCCAAACTTGCGCAATTGCCGCTCGGCGAGCTGCTGCAAGACGGGATTGTCTTCCGCGAGCAACACTCTACATTTGCCACCTTCTGGCACCGGTGTTTCCGATTGAAACTGTCCTTTATAGACAAGATCATCGAGCGCACGGTCAAAACCCAGTTCGACTGCCTCAGGCATGGACAAAATTTCTTGCCCACGAAATCCTGGCTTCAACACCACTTCCAACAAGTGAGCGCGCCGCAGCGGTTTCACAAGGCACGCCGCTACACCGTCTGTGACCGCGGTCTCCATCCGTTCTTTTTCATCAAATGATGCAACCAGCACCACTCGGCCAGCTGTTTGAGAGTGCGATTCAATGATCTTCTTCGATAGCGCAAATCCATTGAAGCTTTCCTGTGACGCGTCTACGATCGTGACCGTGTAATTGACTTTGTCGCGCTCTGCTCGTACCAGCAATTCGTGCGCTTCTTCCGGACCTGCGGCTTCGGCAACTTTGATTCCCGCGCTGGATAGATAGGATGTGATGATGCTCCGCGAAGAAGGGGATGAATCAATAACAAGAACGTCAAACGGCACTACTACTTGTAATTGTTCTGCCTTCATGTCCGGTTGTGCCGGCCATTTTTCTCGCTCGAGTGGGACAGTAAACCAGAAGGTCGAGCCTTTCTTTTCTTCACTAGAAACGCCTATTTCACCGCCCATCATCTCGACGAGGCGTTTGCTGATCGACAGGCCCAGTCCGGTGCCGCCGTATTTGCGTGTCGTAGATCCATCTGCTTGCGCAAACGGTTGGAACAGTCGTTTTCTTGCCGCTTCCGACAGACCTATGCCGGTGTCAGTTACTTGAAATAGAATGACGACGCGCTCATCTGTTTCTCTAAACTTCGACGCTTTTACCAGAATTTCGCCGTTTTCAGTAAACTTAATTGCGTTGCTGGCCAGATTGAGCAGTACTTGACGCAAACGCACCGGGTCACCTTTGACATACTGCGGAATAGAGGGATCACAGAAAGTCATCAGTGCCAGCCGTTTTCGACGAGCGGACGATGCCAACCAGTCCGCGCACCCTTCGACAATTGAGCGGACATTCAAATCGATGACTTCCAATTCCAACCTTCCCGCTTCCATCTTGGAGAAATCGAGAATGTCATTGATGATAGTCAAAAGTGATTGCGCAGACTCGTTGACGATTTTGACAAAACTGCTTTGCTCGTTGGAAAGCGCAGTATCCATGAGCAGTTCTGTCATGCCCAAAACAGCAGAAATTGGCGTGCGAACCTCGTGTGAAATGTTAGCGACGAATTCGGATTTTAACTTGGATGCTTCCAGCGCTTCGTCGTATGCGAGTTCTAGTTTGTGAGTGAGGATTTCGAGTTCTTGGTTTACAGCGGCAAGAATGCTGACACGCTGAGCAAGGTCCTCGTTGAGTTGTTTTACTTTGTCTTCCGCCGCTTTGAGGTCGGAAATATCCATTAAGAGCCCGTTCCAGAGAACATCTCCGTTTTCTAAGTATTCGGGAGTGGAAGTCGCTCGCAAATACTTCATTGTGCTGCCGGTTAGAACGCGCATTTCGCACTTGAAGACCGACATTGTCGCTGCTGATTTTTCAATTGCCTCGTTCAGAGGACCGCGATCGTCAGGATGAATGTTGACGAATGCGAGATTAGAGTCTTTCTCGATTTCATGGCGTTCGAAGCCGATCAAGGCACGGCAGCTTTCGCTTATATATGGGAAAATGTAAGAACCATCACTCTTCTTCTTCAAGAATTGATAAATGACGCCAGGCAGGTGTCGCGCCACATTATTGATGCGCGCGCTTACGTCTTCCAATTGCGCTTCAGTCTGGCGACGCAGTGTTATATCATGCGCGACGCCGTAGATGAGCTTGGTGTCTATGTCAGAAGACGCGCTCCACATAAGCCATTTGATACTGCCATCTTTGGCTATATAGCGATTTTCAAAAAAGTGAATGTTCTTTCCGTTAGTGAGAAATTCGGCTTGGGAGGCGGTTGCTTCTCGATCTTCCGGGTGAATAAGTTCCAGATACGGTCGCGAAAGCAACTCTTCCTGTGAGTAGCCTAATACTTTGGTCCACTCTGGATTTACCTGTTTGAAGTAGCCGTCAAATCCTGCGATGCAGAAGAGTTCGTTAGAAAGCGTGAAGAAGATGTTTGCTTCGGCCAACTCGCGTGTGCGCTCTTCGACTTTTGTTTCGAGGTCGGCATGAGCCGCGAGCAAACTGTCCTCTGCCCTCTTTCTATCAGTAATGTCTTGGCTGAAAACCATTACGCCGGTAATTTTTCCGTCCTTGTCTTTGAGCGGAATTTTGTCCACTAAAAGCCAGAGAATTTCGCCCGCTGAATTTACATAGCGGTCGACAATGCCGAATTTCGCTTCGCCGGAATTGATGACACTAAGGTCGTCTTTGTGATACTTTGCCGCATCTTCGGGATAGAGATCGTAGGTCGATTTCCCAACGATGGTTTCGGTTGTGTAGCCCATTGATTCGGCAGCCGGCTTGTTGGCGCGCAAAATGATGTTGTGGGGGTCTTTGTACCAAAGCAATGCAGGCACATTGTCAAAAATAATTTGCTGTTCGGCTCGTGCAGCTCTTTCTTGCTGGACGAAATCGGTCAAATCGACCGTCATTCCAAAGAGTTTCGTTTTCCCTTCTTTGGTTTGAATATTGACGAGATCTTTGAGAAAAATTGTCTCGCCAGTCGGTTTTTTCCATTCATAAACCTCAGCTGCGCCGCCCGTCGCACACCAATTCGCGTCAATCGTCGCGCCCGAGTCCAACGCGTTTTTAATTCCAGGGTTTATGAAAGTTGTTTTTCCTTGCAAAATCTCTTCTGCGGAATAACCCAGAAGTTTCTTTGCCGGCGTGCTTACAAAGGTGAAACGAAAGGGGGCAAGCTCTGCCTCCCAGATAACGCCGTCTAGGCTCTCTAAGATTTTTTCGTCAGTCATTTAATGGTCGGAGCCATATGCTGGAAAGAAACCAATAAATCCATTCAAACCCGTTTAGAGCAAATTAGACCTATCCAAATCGATTCAAACCAAGTTCTATTCAGGTTGAAGACTAAAATTCCAAGTTTCTCCGCAATATCCAGCATAGCTCACCGGACTGGAAGGCGGATCTATTAATGAACTTGCCGGGCAAGATCGCTACATTTCTATGTAGGTCTCCGGGCAATATCGCATCTACTTGTTAACTGGTTGTCGGGTAGTTGCACCAAAATCCGTGACCTTTCACTGCGACTTACTGGAAACTCTGAAATATGCGACGCCGCCCCCCTCAAATTATTGCCATCTGTGGTGGCTCTGGCTCCGGCAAATCCACCCTGGCGCGGAAGTTCGTCGGCGCGGCCGTGCTGGCAACCGACAGCTTTTATAAGGATATTGACGATCTAAAGCCACGAGAGGATGGCACGTTCGATTTTGACCACCCGGACGCGGTGGATTTGGACGAGTGCGCAGATGCGTGCATTAAACTCGCCGATGGCGAGGACATAATGATTCCGGTTTACGAGATGCGCAGCGCCAAGCGCGTCGGTCAGCAGGTAGTGCCGGCTCCGACGAATTCTATTGTTGTGATCGAAGGCATTTACGCTTTCCACAATCCGCTGCACGAAATCGCGACGCTTCGTATCTTTATAGATACGCCAATCGATCAGCGCATGGCGCGCAGACTGCGTCGGGACGTAGAGCGAGGGCGATCGACTCTGGAGTCGATTCAATATAGTCTGCACGTTGAGGAAGCTTATTCGCGTTACGTTGAGCCGATGAGACATCTTGCCGACCTCATTTTGATGGGCGAAGAGATGCGAGGGAGTTTTTCGCTGTAATATCGTGCAACTGAAGAAGCTTGATAATGCTCTGATTCTGACCTTCATTCTCGCCGCGCTTCTCGTGAGAGTGCCATTTCTCTTCATCGTCCCCATGGTTGAGGCGCCTGATGAATACGCGCACTTTTGGGTAACCAAATTTTTGAGTGAAAACCTCACCGTGCCAGACGCTGCACAGGTTGCGGCGGGTGGTCCATCTGCCGTTTATGGCTCACTGCCACCTTTTGCTTATCTTCCCCATGTGCTCTTTTCGCACTTAATTCCGGGCGTCGATATCTCCTTTTCCGAACGCATCGGCAGCATCCTTGGTGGACTCGTTACTGTCTTTGCTGCATGTCGTATTAGCGAATTGCTGTTTGCCTCTAATCGGGTCCTTCGTCTTGCGCTTCCTATGTGCGTTGTCCTGCATCCTCAATTCGTCTTCGTCAATGCGTATTGCAATAGTGATTCGACCGCGTGCGCTTTTGCTTCGCTTTTGATTTGGACCAGCCTCGTAGTGATTTTTCGTGGACCTGAGTTGCGGTACGCAGCGTTTGCCGGCATTTTGTGCGCTTTTATCGCCTTGAGCAAATTTTCTGCATTGGCGATTGTGCCGGTGATTTTCTTCGCAATAATGGCGTCATCTTGGATCTATAGAAAGACGGCCGTGCAGACGATTGCTCCTTTGGGATTGACAGCTCTGTCTGCGGCGCTCATTTGCGTACCATGGTTTGCCCGTAATGCTGCCGTTTTCCATGGTGATTGGTTGGGCACTATCACAATGCGCGACACCTGGGCCAAAACTTTCAATCGCTCGATTGAGCCTGTTAGTTTGTCGTCGGTCTTAAAACAAAAGGTATGGTGGCAACAATTATTTTGCAGTTTTTGGGCTGTCTTTGGATATCAAAAACACTATCTGCCAGCCGGTTTTTACCTCGCCTACTTTTCTATGATTCTCATTTCCAGCGCCGGCACTTTCACACAAATTTCACAAGCAGTTCGCGAGAAATCCATTTCGTTTGATTTCCTGCGACAGCTTAGAGAAGGTGATGATGTGAGGTTGAAACATCGAGCGGCCTGGCTCAGCTTGTGGGTTTGCGTCGCATTTAGTTGTGCAGGACTTCTCTACGCTGCAGTGCAAAATCTAGGTGGTCCGCAAGGTCGATATCTTTTCCCCAGCGAAATTGCATTCATGGCAATTATCCTGTCCGGACTTTATGGGCTTAATCAAAAGTGGGGCACACGGCTGGTCTTTGTTTTCGTTGGTCTTAACGGAGTGACACTCATTTATTCGATGATTTTGCTTTATTCTATGTTTGGCGTGCGCATAAAGCCCTATTGAACTTCACTGCGATCACACGAAAAACACACAAATTTGTCACGCAATTCTAAGGTACCGGCCGCATTTGCGTGGGAATGCTTCTGATAGAAGAAAAAAATCGATAGTGGAGGAACGTGTGATTCCTATGGCTAGAACCTCTTTCAGGTTTGCCATCTTGAGTGCGGACGCCTGCCGCTGGCAAGGAACCGCTAAGTAATCGGTTGGTTTGTGGCAGAACTCTGTCATCATTCATTGTGAGTGCGAGGCTCATCTAGGAGCGGATCAGGTCAAAGCAGATCAGCTCAGATCAAACTAGACCAGAGCAGACCAACCGATCAAATTTCAAAAAGAAACTCTACTGAAGCTGTGGGCGAGTGCCGAGTGTCGGGTTTCCCCCCGAACGAACACCGAGGAGCCGTACGCGGCTCTTCGGTGCCTTTTTATCTGCTATTGAGGGCGACGCCATGTGTCGACCGCTTTGTAGTGGCGCAGCAATCGTGGGGACGCGTTGCACGCGTCCAATATATTAAAGTCGCACGCAATGCGGCCCCACGCTTTTACTTCTCTAAGTTCAAATCCGTGCGCAGCTTGCGTGGGTTTTGCCAACCCATTTCGTCGATAGCTGTGTCGAAATCGACGCGGCTTCTGCAGCAATAGTTGAGCACGATAATCGCTTGTTCAAGTTTCATCAAAGTGGCTTCAATGAGCGGTCTTACGATGTGCGCTGCTTCGAAAGTATTCTTGTCGAACTTGCCGGCCGAAACCAGGATGTCGACGATATCTCCGCCGTGTTTCCGCAGCACGGTCTGTGCTGTTTGGATATCGGTATCCGTAATAATTCCGGCTTGCTTGAGCAAATCGAATGCATTGCGGATTTTTTGAATTTCTTCGGGAGACTTCTGCCCTTTCTTCAAAGGTGCTGCTGGCTTGTCCGTTTCGCCCGTTGGAGCGCTGGCAGCCGGAGTCGGTGCAGCAGATTTCGGTGGTGGCGCAGGCGGTGCGTTTTTCGCTTTGTCTCTCATTTTTTCCAGCACGTCGCCGGTCAAATAATTGTCGATTCTCGAGCCTTCGCCGTGAAAACGTTCAAGCGCTGCCGGCGCGATTTCCGGGTCGATTTTCCCGTCATCAACCATCCCTTGAATTTTGAGCGCGGCTTCCAGCGTGGTCTGTTTAATCAAATGCGCGTTGAGCAGCAGAGTGCCCAAATCCAGCGTCTGAGTCTTCGAAATCAAACTCATGTCGATACGCTTGAAGACACCACTGTCGCCAAGCAAAGGAGTCATGGCGGTCTGAGCCGGAGGCGGCGCTGCCGGAGCAGGAGCGGGCATTGGCGGTGCGGGAGCTGGTGCCGGAGCCATCGGAGCCATAGGCATTCCTGGCGCCATGCCTGGCTGCATCCATGCGTTAGGGTCGCCTGGCATTCCAGGCATACCCGGCATCATGCCCGGCATTCCGGGATACATTTGCTGAGGCATGGGCGGATAACCTGGCATTGGCGGTGGCGGATAACCAGGCATTGGAGGCGGATACATCTGCCCTGGCATGCCATAACCGGGCGGCGGATACCCACCGTAAGGGGTGTTGTACGCGGGCATCGGACCCTGCGTGAAGTCCGTGCTTCCCGGCGCAGGCGGCGGCGGCGCATAGGCGGGACTCGGAGGCGGGGTGACTTCTATCTTGTGGCTCTCTTTAGCCTTCAAAGAATCAGGGATCTTGGCGCCATCGGCATCAACAGCCGCCATAGCCGCCATGTCATATAAAAGCTGCAAGTCCGCCGACCCGAAAGGCTTACTCCAGTGCATTTTCGAGTCTTCGCCCGACTGCTCGTAGAGCGACCAAACCGGCAAATCCGCGCCATCTTCCCATTGGCAAGTCAGGGTGAACATCTGCCCAGGCTTCTTTGTCCGCCAGGGGACTTCGATCAGGCACCCGCGCCGGGTCTTGGACTCCGTGTACGCGAGGTCGATCATGTGATACGGAGGCAACTGGCTCTGAATGTCCAGTCTAAGACGATTTCCTGTCTTGGGTGGTGGTTGGGATTGCATAGGATTCTCTAGGACTTACTTTTTTCTATATGCCCTGTAGGTTTTGATTATGACATTACCTGTAATCTCGATGTGCCATTCATTTTCGTTATCTGAATGTGCGCTGGAAACATCTCCTTAATGTCGCTCATGTGGGTGATCACAAGGATTCGCGCAAAATCGTTTTGTATGGATTGAATCGCTTTTACCAGACGGTCGCGGCTGACCTCGTCCTGAGAGCCAAAGCCTTCGTCGATTATCAGGGTTTCTAGCTTAGCGCCGGACCGGCGGGCCAGCAATCTGGACAGCGCAACGCGCACTGCGAAATTTACCTTAAAAGCCTCGCCGCCACTATATAGTTCGTAACTTCTGGTTCCTACTTCGTCGGCAATCATCAAATCGAGCGTCTCCACCATCGAGCCGGATTTTGTTTTTTGCTGGGTGACAAGCGCTACGTGCATTCTGTTATCGGACAGTCTCGACAAAATCCGGTTGGCATCGCTCTCGATTTCGGGCACGGCGTTCTCGATGATGACCGCCTGAATACCCTTGCGCCCAAAAGATTCTGAAAGGAAAAGGTAGTCCTCGATATCAGCGTCGAGATCCTTAAGCTCGCGCCGCCGGTCTTTCATTTGTGCAATTTCGTTGTTTAGAGTATCCAACCGAGACTGCGAAATGGCGCAGCGGTTGGAGACTTGCTCTTTCTCTTTGCGCAGGGATTCCAGCTCAGGCTTGATGGACTCCATTGCTTCGATGCTGTCAGGCAGTTTTTCCACCTGCTGCTGAAATGTAATCAAAGATGATTTAGCGTCTTCCAATTGAGTCTGCTTTGTTGACTTCAAAGTCAAACACTCGTCCAGGCTCCTTTTCAATTCAGGCCTTTCTTCGAGCGCTCGTTTCAACTCTCTGACCTGTTCAAGCGCCGGTGCCAGTTCTTCCAATTCTTTGCGCATTTGCAAGTGTTCGTCACGGTTGTATTTAAGCTCTTCGAGCTTTTCTTTTACTCCTTTGAGTGCTTCGCGAGCCTCTGTGCCGTATGTTTCACCTTGCAATTCCGCGTTTAACTTGGACAATTCTTCCTGGCGCTGAGGCAGCTCCACATCGAGTTCTTTGAGGTCTGCCAGGTCGCGCTTCATTTGGTTGAAACGCGATTCAATGTGTCGTTGAGCACGCACTTGCCCTTTCAAACTCGAATATGAAATGGGGTCGAAATCAAGCTTGTGAATCTCGGCTTTGACCGCAATGAGCGACTCTCTTTCTACTTGCGCATAGTCGCCGTCCGCCAATTGTTTTTTCAAAACTTCGAGTTCATTCTTTACTGATTGGAAATTTTGAGCCGCTCGCTCAACTGCTGTTCGTCTCTCGTTGAGCTGACCAATTCGTTTGTCCAACTCTTTGCGATTCTCTAGTTGTTTTTTCAATTCAAGATATTTCTTGCGCAGGTCGCCTCGCTCTCCCTCGAGCTTTCCTTTGCGGCTCTTTGTCTCGGCGATTTCGCTGTCGATATCTTCATTTTGTCTCAAATACCGGGTGATGACAGCTTTGCGATCGACAATTGGAGCGCAACACAATGGACACACGGAGCTGTGCTCGTGCTCTTCCAGCTCTTTGATTTTGTCCAGATTTTCTTTCTGCCGCCCCACCAAAACAGTGACGTGCGCATCTAGTGACTCGATTTCAGATTTGATTTCCAAGCCGCGCTGTTCGACTATGTCGAATTCAGCTTCCAGCGCATCGAGATTATGTGACTCCTTTTCAATGGCGTGATACTGCTCGTCGAGGCTTTCTTTGCTGGTCAAAATTGATGCAAGTTCTGCCTCTTGCGATTCCTTCTGAGAAGCCTTCGCTTCCAACCGAATTTTCTCTTCAGTTATCTGCGAATTCAATTCTGCAGCTCTTTCGTTTAGCCTGGTATGGGCTTCTTGATTCTTCGATTGTTCTGCTTCTTTCTGTGACAGCTCGCGAAACTCGTCAAATTGTTTTTGAACTTTTTCCCAATCTTGTGTTTCCGTGCTCAGTTTCTTATGACGCTTCTCGAGCTCCTTTAGTCTGTTCTCAACATTCTCGACTTGCAGCTCAAGGCGGCTTCTCAATTGCGCAAGAGTAGATTGCAAGTCCATGCGTTTTGTCGTTAGCTCCTGCTGAACCAACGCTTTCTGCTCCATTTCTGTCAGCCCTGCTTTGAGCTTCTCGTACTTGGTAGCCTTTTCTTCAATTAACGGTGAGTCGCTGACCAGTTTTGCAATCGCATCGAGCTTGTTTGTGAGAGTGACGGATTGCTCTTCCAGATTGGCAATAGCAGCAGTCAACTCTTCAATCTGTGTCTCAGTCAGCTCCATTTTTTGTTTGTTGAGTGTGAGCGATTGAATTTGCTCGTTCAACTTTTGCGCCGACTCTTCCTGCGCGATCAACTTTTCTGTCAGGACTTCAAATTCGCTCTTCGCCTGCAGCAAGTCAGCCTCTGCTTGCGCTAGTTCAGCCTCAGCCTCAGGCAAACGCGAGAGTGACATCTCCATCGCTTCTCGTTTGACCTTCAACGCGCGTGCATGATCTCGCGATTGCTCTTTGAGTTTTTCAAAGTACGACAGCCCCAGAATTTCTCCGAGAACCTGCTTTCTATCCGACGCCGCACGCGTCGTAAATTCGTCTGCTTTTCCTTGCCGGAGGTAAGCGCTGTTGATGAAGGTGTCATAATCCATACGCAAGAGTTCGTTGATGTGCTTCTGCGTATCCTTCATCGTGTTGCCCGTCAGACTGCGCCAGACGTCGTTTTCTCCGGGCAATGAAGCGAGGACGTATTTGCGTCCATTAACCTTGCCGTGTCCATTACTCTCGCTATGTCCGTTGCCTTCGCCCTTTTCGCGCTCTTCGCTACTCTCGCTTCCATGCGATTTATCATATTGAGCGGCATCTCCTTCACCGGCGCGGTTGAGAATCTGAAATTCCAAGTTGCCTTTGGAGGTTGTCTTCCCGCCCGACTTGCCGCCGCCCTTCATGCGCTGACGTCTCACGCGATAGGTGCGATTTTCGTGTAAAAACGTGAGGTCGACCCAAGTCTCTTTCTCACCAATGCGCATTAATTCGTCAGACGAAGCCCGCGCTGATTCCCAGAGTGCCCAGGTCACCGCATCGAGAATCGCGGATTTACCCGCGCCGTTCTGCCCGGAAAGGCACGCCACCGGCACCGTCGTCAAATCGAGAGTGGCGTCGGCATAGCTCATAAAGTTGTGCAGTGTGATGGAGATGATAATCATCTGCCTGCTCCTGCGCTTGGGCGTCCGGCTTTTCTGCGGCCGGCTCAACTTTTGATTCTAACCTCTAATAATTGTCATGAGTGTTTGTATATATGAGCTATACGGCATTAAAACTCAGTGGGTAAAGTGCCCGCGCTACGGCGAAGCACCCGCGCTACGGCGAAGCACCCGCGCTACGGCGAAGCACCCGCGCTACGGCGAAGCACCCGCGCTTCGGCGAAGCACCCGCGCTACGGCAAAGTACCCGCGCTACGGCGAAGCACCCGCGCTACGGCGAATTTCCATTGCTTCTATTGTCGCTGAGGCTTGCTCCTCTCCAATTGTAGGGGAGGCATTAATGCCGCCTGCGCACTTGTCGGCCGGCCGTGTTTATTTCTGGGACTGCCCAAGTGTTTCTGCACACTGGCATAATGCTGAAGTGCAGCCGAGTTTTGGGAGTTAATTTGAGTGGCTGGTTCCGGTCGAAAAACGATTGAAATCGCACTTTTAGTGAGTTTTGCGCTGTCCGGCGCTGCAGCTCTGCTGGCTCAAACTGTCTGGCAGCGCGAACTTGTTCGGCTGGTAGGTGCAACGACGCCGTCTGCCGCTGTTGTCTATGCTGGAGTGATGGCGGGTTTGGGCGCTGGCGCCCTGCTTGGCAATGCGATTCTTGCAAGGGGTGGAGGACTTTTCAGCGGTGTCAATCCGCTTCGATTCTTAGCGGCGTTGGAGGCGATTATCTGTGCTTTCGCCCTTCTCTATGCTGTCTTTTTTCGTTGGTGTTCATCTTCAGTCGCTGAATTTTCGATGTTTCGAGCTCTGGAGGATGAAACGCTTCGGCAAGCTCTGGCGTTTGTATTTGCTGCAGCACCATCAATTGCAATGGGTGCGACCTGGCCGGCTGCAGTTGCGTCGGTAGAACGGGTGTCAATAGAGGTCGGTAAGGCGTCAATTATTTTGTACGCTTTTAATTTAGCAGGCGCATTTATTGGTGTCGTATGTGGTGCTTTCTTCCTTGTACCTGCTTTTGGTTTGGCGTTAACTTTGGGAATTGCCGGTGCGCTGAATATTGTGGCAACTGCCATTGCGCTTGTTATTTCATTGGCTGCTGTAAAACTTATTAGCCCACGCAATCTTGTCGATATGGCTGCATCCAGTCATGCAGATTCTGTCTTTCCGCAATTTGACTGCTTGTTGGTGTTTTTGTCTGCAGCAGCGACATTAGCTCTCGAAGTAATTTTTACGAGACTGTTCACTCTACTGTTTGGCTCTTCCACATATAGCGTTGGTGTCGTTCTTTGTGGTGTGCTTCTTGGTGCAAGTGTTTCGGCTGCTGTCAGTTGGGTCTTAACTCTGCGGACCAAGGTTGAAATTGCCACCAAAACAGTGGTGGCGATGGTGGCTTCTATTGCAGCGCTGATAGTTTTTTCAGAAGCTTGTTTGATGAATAGATTGCCAGAACTGGTGCTGTTTTTTACACAACACGCTTCAGACCCTTCGCAAGGTTTGTCACTTTTCAGATCCTTTCTCTTGCCGAGAATTATGGCATGCAGTTGTCTAGTTTTTCCTCCTATAGCTTTTGTGAGCATTATTTTTCCGGTTGTCCTGTTTGGAAGCTTGCGTGCCGTCAACTCAAAAACTGCTCGATCTAGCTGGCTTTACAGTGCGAGCACACTTGGCGCCGTGATTGGATCGCTAAGTACTGGTTTGTATTTGATACCTGCGTTCAGCGAAAAATACGAAAGCGGCATGTTGGCGAGTCTCATTGTTGTCGCTGGTGTATGTCTTCTCATCGCTGCGCTTGCAGCCTCGCATCAGATTTCTATCGTAACGCAGAAGGAAAAACGCTCAGGAGTGGTGTTTTTATGCAGTGCCGCGTTGATTGGTCTCATAGCTACGCTTTATCCACCGCGCGTAGATACTTTTATGCTCTCACAAGGACTCGGGCTGCTACCTATCGAGAGACCCCGAGTCGCTGGCAGTGTACGCAAATCGATTGAAAAGCAAAGACAGAACACATTGGTTGTGTTCTACAGAGAGGGACTAAACACGACTGTAACGGTCGAGGAGATGCCTGGAAATAATATTTGCGTCCTCAAAAACGACGGCAAAGTAGAAGCTGCTATCCCACAAAATCTGGCATTGCCTGCACCAACAACTGACTATCCTACACAAATGCTGCTCAGCCTTTTGCCATATGCGCTGAGTTCTAAGAATAAAGCTAATGCATTAATAATCGGTTGCGGTAGTGGCGCTACATATGGTGCATTGGCGAAGCAGAATAATATTGCAAACTTGACGGTGGCAGAGATCGAAAAAGCGGTATTTGATGCGAGCCGTTTCTTTTTGCCTGCCGAAAAAAAGGCTGAGAGACCCGATATCCGTAAGTTGGTATGCGACGCGAGAAATTTTTTAGCATACTCGCCGGACAGGTCTGACCTGATAGTTTCTCAACCCGCAGAACCCTGGGTGAATGGAGCAGGCGATCTTTACACTCAAGAGTATTTTGCGCTTATTGCCTCAAAGCTCGATCAGAATGGAATCTTTTGCCAATGGCTGCAACTTTATTCAATTGATGAAAAGGCACTCTTGGTGCTGCTCAACACGGTTCAGAGCGTTTTTCCTTCTACGTATGTATTTCACCCCCACGGCTCTGGCGAAATCTTGATCGTTTCCTTCAAGCCTCCTGTCGCGGACGAAAAGCGCCTGATTCAACCAATCAAAGAAATACCGGACACGGCAAAGTTGAATGTTGCGCGCATAAGTGAGCTTTTGCGCGAACCGGTTCTTTCGCAGCAACTGCAGTACTGCCATATTGAATCGGTGCCTGATTTGCTGTCGATGCTGGTTTTGACACCGTTTGCACTTGATGAACTGCTCTGGAAAAGACTATCAGCAGACCGGGTAGCTCTCAATACCGATGATAATTTAAGCAGCGAGTACTCCCTTCCATATCAGGTGATTAACAAGGATGATCGGATTGAAAAAAATTTGGAATTGTTGCGCTCCTCTCGTTTTAACTTGCTCGCCTGTTTGAGCAATTTGCCGGTTGATGCCTCGCAAAGAGCAGAGTTTATCGATAGAGTTGCGCTTTCCATGGCGGGTTTCTCTCAAAAGCACCCTGGGGAAGGGCTTGATGACGCGGCTCTTGCGGCAGCATACGAAGCATGGACTATTTCAGAATCGCCGGCAACTGCGTCCGCCTGTGACGTTGTTTCGTATATGACAGGAAGAATTGCCTCCGAGAAACAGCAGTCCACAGCGCCCCTCCAGGTTGAAACTCTCACGCCCACGCAGGCCTTTTGGATCGGACAGGCAGAAGCGCTGAAAGGCAACAGGGCGCGAGCTATTGAGGTTGTTCGCCAGGGAATTGCAAGAACTGCTGGCCAGAATCGCGAACTGACAGATTTACTGGAAAAGCTAACTCAGAGCCGATAGGGCGCTTTTAGTAACGCTTTTAGGTGTCAAGATGAATGATCCCTCCGGGAGGAGTACAATAGGCGCAAGGCTTAAGGACTGGAAGCGGTAGGCGAATGAGCTATCGATTGCTGCTAATTGAAGACAGCCCGACTCAACTTCTCACTATAAGAAGGAATCTCGAGGCTGAGGGCTACACGATTCTCGAAGCGCGAAACGGCGCTGAGGGGCTTGTGCGCGCTTACAATGAGCTGCCTGATTTGATTATTTCCGACGTCGTAATGACCGGCATCAACGGTTATCAGTTGTGCCGGCTGGTGAAAAACGATTCTGAGCTGTCGGGCACGCCTGTAATTCTTCTGACGAAACTCGATGGGTCCATCGACCGTTTCTGGGGACTGAAATCCGGCGCGGATAGATACATTCCGAAAGAGCCCGGTTTTCAAAACTTGATTATGGCTATCAGAGAAATACTCGCGGAATCGAAGGTTCAGCCCCGATTACGTATTTTGCCTGATTCCTCTAGAGCACCAGCGCCGGAAGAAATTAACGGCAGGCTCAATCAGCTTTTGGAACGTCTGCTTTTCGAAGCGACGATCATTGATGAGGTGCGTAGAATCGGTGAAGATCTTTTGGATCTTGATTTGATCACTGAGAAACTCTTCGCGCTGTTATCTTCAATTCTCAACTATCAGTCTTGCGCTGTTGTGGTGAATCAAGGCGCATATTCAAGCTTGCAACTTGATTTGAATGACGACGCGCAAGAAAGCGCTGTCAAATCATATGTCTCCAAGTTGTCTATGCAATTGGGTCTTCCTCCAATGCGCGAAGAAGGCATCAAGCCTGGTGGGTTGATCGAAAACGCTCTCACGCAGCCGATCGACATGACGGGTTTGCGACTTGGTTTGTTGATTGTTATTCCATATCCTAATCAGTCATATAAGCCTGGTGATCAGAAGGTTGTTCGACTAATTGCCGAGCAGTTGTCCATTGTTTTGCGACTCTATCGTTCGCATCAACAACGCGAAGGCTCTGCCCAAGTAATGTAGAGTCGACGCCATGCGTCGACCGCTTTGAATTAAACAACAGCTGTCGCTGCAGCCGATTCTTCTTGAGTTGTCTTTTGTTTTGCGCTTCGTCTAGATACCGCATCAAATATGCGCTGCTCAAACAGTGAGCCCGGCTGAAAGGATGATGGTCCTGTAATGCACTTCAGCAGGCGAAAGGAACGTGACGGAACTCGCAAATAACTCAGCACATAAAATATTGCCATGCCGATAATGCGATACATAAGTATTTCGAGCGAGCTCACGTGACGACAAAATGTTTTTGCAAACGTGAAATCAAACTGCGTAATTAGTGCTTCGAAATAGTTGTCTCCGATCGGACCGAGTGCTCCCTCTTCATTGAGTTCGTCGAACAATTCCGAGCCAGGATACGGTGTGAACGCTGATACATTGCAATCGTCAACACCCATCAGCGCTAAGCGCCACATCATGAGCAGCGTTTTGGCAATGTCAATTCTCTTCTCAAATGGAAAACCAATGATGAAATTGACTTTTACAACGATCTTGTTTTTCAGGGCGGCTTTTATTGAGAGAAGCATGTTGTCCAAATTGACACGCTTTTTAATCATGTTCAACGTGCGCTCGGAACCGCTTTCCGGTGCATAGACTAGAAATTCGCAGCCGGCTTGTGAGAGCGAAGAAATCACATTCTCATCTAAACTTTCAGAGCGAGTGCCTGAAGGCAGCTGCCAAACAACGTCTATGTTTCGCGCTTTGATTTCTTTCGTGAAATCGAGAATCCATTGTTTTTGAACAATTGCTGTTAGGTCATAAAAATCGATGCTGTTCACTTTGTAGCGGCGGATGTTGTCCTCTATTTCTGAAACAACATCCTCGACTGAGCGCATCGTATACCATCCAGATAATGATCGCCTGTTCCCGAATTCTGTAGCCGATAGGAGTCTCCTTCTTCAGGAATAATCGACGTAACCGAGCGGCCTAAGTGCTTAAGTTCCCGAAGTTGCTCGGCCATCCAAGTGGCACCGCGAGCAGTGTCAGCCGTATGGGCAATCTTAAGTTTGTTTGTGGGGGTAGGTGAAGTTTTTGCGCTCAAGATGCTTCGAAACTTTGCACTCAACTAGTGCATTAAAATGGAGTGAGGATTTCAGTAGCAACGCTAAGTATACTTGAAGGTAATTATTGGCGAGATTGTTATTATTTCAGGCTTTTGGTGTTGTAAAGGGCGGGTTCAACGAATGAAGGGGCTTGTGAAGGTTGTCGTTATCGGCACCGGCGGACACTCAAAAGTTGTTGCTGAGACGATTCTTATGGACGGGCGCTTTGAGCTGTCCGGCTTCGCCAACTCTGAAGCTGATATTTCTGAATTTCTTGGATTTCCGGTATTTCGATCCGTAACCGACTTCAATGAAGCTCATTTTATTGTCGCGGTAGGTAATAACGCTGTTCGCGCAAGGCTGTTTGCGGAACATGTAAAAGATGGTCTTGTTGCCGTTTCTGCCATACACCCAAAAGCAATAGTGTCACCTTCAGCAATTGTTGGGGAAGGAACTGTCGTAGCCGCTGGCGCAATCATCAATCCATTTGCTCAGATCGGCAGAAACTGCATCATCAATACAGGCGCCGTCGTGGAACATGATTGCGTTATAGGTGATCACACGCACCTTGCTCCGGGAACGAAGCTTGCTGGCAACGTAAAAATTGCAGAGGGTTCATTTCTGGGGATTGGAACAACTGTAATTCCTGGAATCAAAATCGGCGAAAATTGTCAGACTGGTGCCGGCGCCGTGGTCATCCGGGACGTAGAGCCATCAACAATAGTAGTTGGTGTACCAGCAAAGCCGTTGCGACGAGACTAAAGTCTACTATTTGCCTCTGTGATGGCGTCTTCCGAGCATTCTGCGTCGCTTGGACAATGCGGACTCAGCATCTGCATTTGCGGCTGATTTGTCATCACCAGCGGTATCATCATCTTTCTCTTTCTTGGCGTCAGCAGTGCCGTTGTCGCTGGTCTCTGCATCTGCTGAACCATGACCTTCATCATCGGTAGAAGCGGCCGCCGGAACAGTTTCGTCGCTAGTGCTCGTTGTGTTATCGGCATCGGCTTGCTTAATTTCATCATCAGCTGCCGCGTCTTCGCTAACATCTTCGCTTACTGCCGGATTCTGCTCTGCTTTATCTTGCGCGGCTTCATCTCCCGTGACTTCTCCTTCCTCAACATCACCTTGTGTACCTTTATCTTCCGAAGCTTCATCTTCCAAGACTTCATCTTTTGCAGCTTCATCTTCCGCAGCTTCATCTTCCGCAGCTTCATCTTCCGCAGCATCATCTAGGGATGCTTCATCCTGAGCCGTTTCATCTTGGGCTGTTTCCTCTTGCGCAGCATCGTCTTCCGATGTCTCTTCTGCGGCTTCATCTTTTAGCACTGCATCTTGCTCATCAGTGATTTCCACTTCAGGCAACTCAGGTTCGCTCACCTCGTCGGCAAGTTCTACGTAAGCATGAGTTTCCATTGAAGTTATGCTTACGGAGCGTTGTTCATCAGCGTCCTCGCTGTCGAGGACTTCGGCTTCGACTTGGTCGACGTTTTCATCAGATTGCATCGGAACTTCTTCAGCCGCTTCAAATGCAGGAATAGCGGCGTCCGGAATTCCTTCTATAGCCTCTGCCGTTTCTAGTACTTCCAGCGCGTCGGCGTCGTCGATGATATCTGCTTCTGCCGTGTCAGTGACTTCGACGGCTTCCACGGCTAGGTCTTCGTCGACAAAGGATTTCACTTGCCCAGCAAGCGCATCCTCATCAATGATAGGTGGCTCCATCGTCGGCACTTGTCTTGCCATGTCAGGTGCTTCCATGTTATCGGCGGCTGCTTCTTCAGCATCGTCCAGTCCGATAACAATACTTGGATTACTGCTGCCTTTTAACGACGTGTGGAAAGATTCTTCTTCTTCTTCTTCTTCAGGCGATTCCAAATTATCAGGAGATTCGACAAACGAGTCTATCGAATCAGTAGATGCAGTTGCCCGGTCCGCCTGCGCTGGGAATTGATTGACTCCTGGAATCGAAGGTCGCACCATATCTAGTGTCTCAGCCCTGGAACTTTCCAGAGCCTCTTGTGGCGGAACATCTACTATGGCTTCTTCACCAGTGATAGTTGTACGTCCCGATTGCGAATCGAGCTGCAATTCAAACGGGTTTTTCAAACGCTGCCAACCACCGGACATGCGCTTTTCTTTTGCAAGACGCTCTTCTTCTTCCGTCGAGTTTGCTTGATTATTTGCTTGTCCGGCGCGCTTTTGCTTGGACGGAATAATAAACTCATCATCTTCCACGTCCCAGAGCGGACGCCCTGTTTCATCGTTGAGTTCTTCTCTGTATTCTTCTCCGAGGAAGGATTTTAGCTCATCGTCTGGTTTGTTCTGAGGTTCGATCGCTTCAAGATCGAGATGTCGGCTAATGTCGACTACTTCTGATTCCTGACTGGCTGTCGTTGGTGGTAACCCTTCCTGATTTTCACTCTCGGGCGCGTTCCACTCTAAATTGTCTTTCCAGCTAGGCACCGCATTTGATATTACGAGCTGGCGATCGCCTGACTCAGCGTCTTCCTGTTTAGCCTCACTAGATTGCGTGTTTTCATCCAGCTGAAAAGTATTATGCAGGGGCGGTCTGAAAGCTGGAATTCTGTCGCGTGTGGTTGATTGAGCCTTCTTAGAGTTGATGTCGTCGCCGCTTGCTTGCCCGACGTCGATTTTCGGCTGCTGATCACTTGATGCACTGTCCAGATCGTGTAATGCACGGTCGGAAAATGCAAATGCCGGAATACGTTCGTGGGTAGAATCGGTTGTTTTGTCGCGACCAGCACCGTGCAAGTCTTGTTCTGCATCAGCATTTGCAGTTGGTGGCAAGGATGCTTCAACTAGGGCAGCACCAGAATCGATGAGCGTAATGTTTCCTTCATCGTCCTCTTCTTCATCTTCGTCTTCATTTCCATCCTCGTCGCTTACGCGTTCTTCTGCATCAACGAAGCCAGGGAATTCAACACCGCTCGACGCATCCATATAGCCAAGCTGGTCACTAGATGCTGTGTCCTGTTCACCAGGAGAGACAATCGTATTAAACGCCGGATCTATATCATCGGGTCCGAACAATTCTGGACCACTAGCTAAATAGCTATCGGCTTGTGAGCCGGTCAATTCAATTTTCTTACTTAATTCACCAGTGTCGCGCTGGTTGTCAGCCTTCCGGCTATCAGGCTTGAGCAAATCTTCTTTATATGCAGCACCTTCATAAGTATCGGAAGCCACGTCTTGGTTTGCGCTGCGATTGAGATTTGGGTCGAATGCTTGAGCAACTTCGTGCAGCTCAATGTTCCGCCTCTTCCTAGCCTCTCTTGGCTCTTTTCCTGCCGGAGCTGCCGGCAGAGGTGGTGCCTCCGGAGGTGCGGGAGGTGCCGCAGGCGCGGGAGGCGCAGGTGGTGCTGCCGGTGGTGCACTCGGGGCGGCTGGCGCTTGAACAATAGGGTTTGAAGCAGAAGACGAAGCGCCTTTCAGCAAGCCGCCCATTGTAGATGGAGGTGCCGTAACGTCGCCGTCTTGCGAGCCGGAAAGAAGTTTGCCCAAAATGCCTGCGGCTTTCTCTCCATTTCCACTGGCTCGAGCTGATACCACATCTGGTGAGCCAGGCGGCAACATTTGAGCAAGCAAATTGGATTGACTTGTCTTTTGTTCATCCATCTTCGGCTGCAACGGAGGCTGCGTATAGACCGGTGTGGTGACCGGGCGATTCAGTTCGGCTTCTGCCTCGGCTTCCACTTCTTCGAGGTGATCGAGATCGGACTGAGTGACGTAGCCGCGTTCGACGACAGTTTCTGCAACACTAACGCCGCTTGATTCCAACTCTTCCATCGCAGCCTGATACTGAACAACGGTGATAAGCCCCTTGCGCAAAAGTTTTTGTGCAAAGAGGACTGCTTCGAGCTGATATTCTTCAATAAATCCCTGTTTGACGAGGAAGCTGCCAAACTGCATTTCCGGCATCGCCTTGTGCATGTCGCACGCAATTTCCAGCTCCGAGCCTTCCAGCAAGCCAGCGACATTGAGAAGCTCGCCAATTTTGAGGTGCAATCTCTGCCCAAGCTCGCCCGGCTTTTTCTCTTCCGGTGTTTGCACCATCGATTCGCCGCGAAGACCCATGGTCCTCAAGTCGTAATCGGTCCTGGTAACTGGGTCAGAAAGGATATCGTAGGCAATGCAGATAAACTTCAAATCGTAGAGAAGCTTATTGCGACGATCAATGTCCGCCGTATTCAGCAATTCACGGTGGATAGCCCGAGTAAGTTTGTAATAGCGCGTGCGGACGCCTTCCATTGGCGACATCTGGGAGACGCCTAACAGAGTGTAAATGTCAGCAAGAGGTGACTCTTTGTCTGTCATTCGGTTTGTATCCGCACTCTCACTTGTTTTCCTCGGGATTCCCGTCGACCCGCTCCTGAAAGCCAGCGGACCCTTTGGACCGGTTGTAATCTCGCCGGTTGTTTCTCCGGGCGAGAGGTCAATCCGTATAGGGCCGACAAACTCATTATGCCTTTCAGAAGTTGTATTAAACACTTAATGTATATTCTTATGCTTATGAGGTTTCCTTGGCATCTCTGCCGCCTCCCCTCGACTCGGCTACAAGCGAATTTATGAGGGTTTGCGAATACAATTAACAGTCGAAAGTTATCAGTCTTTGGGAAGCCACCGTGATTAAAGATAGTCTGCAAGAAGCCCTGGAGCTCAACAGGGACGTCCTCTCCGCATTAGACGCCGATAAATTCGAGAAATTGCGACTGTTTCTCAACTCTCTCATTGCCTACAACGAACACACAAACCTCGTCGCAAAGGCTGATGCAACCGTCCTTATCGAGCGACATGTTCTCGATTCTTTGACTCTTTTGCCGATTATCAGGCGTTTTATGCCAGAGCAAGGTTTGACCAGCCTGGTTGACGTTGGCGCAGGTGGCGGTTTTCCAGGCGTTATCCTGGCTATGTCGGTGCCCGAATTGAAAGTTTCTCTCGTTGAAGCAACGGCTAAAAAGTGCCGATTCCTTGAGCAGGCAAGCGATTTGCTCAAGCTCGAACACCCCATAACCGTGATCAACGGGCGAGCTGAGGAATTGGGCACTTTGTCCGACTATAGAGGTAGCTACGACTTGGCTACAGCGCGCGCTGTTGGCTCGACCGCGCTGGTTTCTGAGCTGCTGATTCCGCTCGTTAAGGTCGGCGGTCATGCTCTTCTGCAAAAGACCAAGAGCCAGCTGGATCAGGAGATGGGCGAGGCTGAGAAACGGCTGAAACAGATGGGCGCGAGCGTCGAAGAGATGGTGAATATCGAACCTGAAAAGGACGAAACCGAGCGAGTAGTCCTGGTCTTGAAGAAACACAGTGAAACGCCGGATGGCTATCCGCGCCCGTGGTCGCGAATTAAACGAGATTGAAACCTAGCCCGCCGGCGTCGCCCAATTAGTCGGCTCGGTGCCGCCCGGGGCGGTCCATTCATCAGGCTGCACGTCCTCGTCGCCAGTCGGCGGAACCATCCAGCCTTCAGCCGATGCCTGCATGCGCGCCTTTTCGTTGTCGTTGTCGATAGAGAGCTCCAAGAGCCTGCGTCGGCTGCCGAACATATACTGAGCGCGGCTAATTAACGCAGTTATATCTATGCAGTCATGAGCAAAAATGATGTTGTCCAGGTGCCTGTACCAGTCATCGCCCGGGGGCACGATAATGTCCGCGACTAAATCACCCACCTCCAGATTAACTGGTTGACGGTTTGCGCGGGGCGGGAAATTGAGCGTGTAGAGCTTCGTATCGAAGCCCAGGCACTCGACTCGCCCGAGGTGCGGGGACGTCTTCTCATCGAGAGTGAAGCCTGCTTCCTCATAGGCGCGCAGTTCTTCATGCCAGAACTCGCGGAGCACTTCCTGCAATGTGAGCATATGCGGCTCTAGGCGCCACATCTCGGTCGTCGGCATGTAAGAAAGCGATGGGACGAACTCCCAACTTTCTTCGCCGTATATAACATCGAATTGGTGTGTATATGCCCAGGATGTCATCAATACGCTCAACCAGATAGCGTTGTCGCGATAGACCTTGGCGTAGCTTTTCTTGAACCAATCCTGCCAATCTTCAAAGGAATCGTATTGGCTGGAGCGCTTGTTCAGCCCGTCGCGCCATTCTTTCTCGTCCGGCGTCGTGTCCTCGGCGTTGAAGAATTCAGCCCAGTAGGCGGTCACAATTGCCTGTTCGAGCAGCAACGGTTCGCTGCGCCCAACCTGCTGCTGCCAGAGCAGCTGCACGGCTTTGAGTGTCTCTTCGCAGCGCGAATATGGGTTGGACTCTCTCAGATCAGGACGGTGCCTGACCCAATCAATACCTGCTCGAATTAAGAATGCTGGATGCATAGTCAGATAAGACTATATCAACTGTTCGGGCTCTTGGTATCTGCTCAGCCCGGTTACACTGCACTTATGGTTCGTCCGGTTGGGTCTGACAGCTCGAGATTACCGTCAGATCGGAATGATGCGACCATTCCATGAGTGAACCGTCGTAAACAGGCAAAATTTTTCCGGTCGCGAGTTCATATAACAGCGAGAATGTCGCCGCTCGAACACCGACCTCGCAATAAGAAGCCTTAACATTCGAAAGTATGTTTTCGGATTCTAAGAGTTTTAAGAATTCGGTTTTGCCGATAAATTTGCCGTCGTTTGCAAAGAAGCGGTCAAACCAAATATTTACTGAGCGAGGCATGTGACCCATGCGCGGTTGGTAGTCGTAAAGTCTGCCCTCGAATTCGAGAGGTGAGCGGGTATCGACGAGAATCGGGTGTGAGTCTTCGTTTTCTTCCAACATCATTTTCACATCAGCCAGTTCGACTCGTCTTTGTGGTTGAAGCGCGACTTTGAATTTCTTCTGCTTCGCTACGCGCTCTTCTTCTGAAACTACCTTGGTGGAAACTTCACCCTTTGCTTGGAGCCAGGCATTGTATCCGCCATCAAGGATATAAACCTTCTCAATACCGAAATAAAGCAACATCCATGCGACTCTTCCTTCGCGTCCTTTTGAAGATATGCCACCTGAATAAACCACTACCGTGCCATCGTTGGTGATACCAAGTTTGCCGAGCGCATTTTCTATTTTTTCAATAGACTCGACGTTGAGATTTCCCCAATAGCCAGGTTCGAACAACGTAGATTTGGCTGATGATGGCGCTTTCGAACACCACTCAAACCATTGATTCGAAATTGCGCCCGGAATATGCCCTTCGGAAAATTCCAACTCTTCACGTGTGTCGAGCAGAACTGCAGAGGCGTCCTTTTTTAAAAGATCCTTGAGTTGAACTGCGTCTATCAGCTCAATGCGTTGGTTCATGTTTGTCTTCCTGGGAGCGCCGGCGGCTCGCCGGCTTCGGGCGGCATTAATGCCGCCCCTACAGTCTAATGCAGAAACGATTTCAAATGTACTGCCGGAGGAAATTATTTGACTGCTTTTGCTGCAATCTTCCCTGGCAGTCTGTCAGTTTTTGAAATCAAATTTTGGAACGTGGAAATGTTCTCTGCATACTCTGGACGCTTTTCTAATTCGTCCAGGCTTGCTTCCAATCTTTGACTCCAATTTACGTCACCAGCTGCACCGGGCTCATTGAATCTTTGCGTGGTTCCAAGCAAGTCGGTGATCATCAGCAATGCCATCCAGCAGGGGCTTTCCATCAAGACTTTTAAAAACGTCTTGTGCAGCTCCGGCGTGAATGTCAGCGGCGGATTCTCTTCATCAAGACCGAGGAAGCGCATCAAGCGTTGAACTTCCTTCCAGCCTTCGCTGCCGTCTGGACCATGCCACCACTCGACCAACCTTTCGTAATAGGCTTTCAAAGGTTCATGATCGTGCGTGCCATAAGTGCCCAAACTCAGCGGTTGCATATCTTCGCTGGGCTCGAACTCACGGGTTTCTTCGTCGCGTTCAAAAATAGGAATTGCAAAGCCTGCCATGCCCAAACTTCTCAAAAGTGGACGGACATATTTAGGAACGCACCCGAGATCTTCGGCAATGATCCAAGCACTGCCTGATGCGTCCATAACCATCTCGAGAAAAACTTTTCCTTCTTGCTCATTCAGTTTTGCATCCTTCGGCTCGTCGTCCGAACGCGGAAGGAATTGCGGAAGATTCCCATCGGTTTTCTCTTTCGCTTCTTCTTCAGTTAGTTCCGTGAACTCCCAATTGCGTTCCGGAATCCACGGGAAAGAGTAGATTCGGAAAAATCCGAGCACGTGATCGATGCGGAAATCATGGAAAATCGAAGTCGCCATTCCGACTCGCTGACGCCACCACTGGTAGTTATCTGCTTTATGCTTCTTCCACGCGTAGAGCGGTACTCCCCAGTTTTGTCCCCACTTCGCAGTGAACGGATCTCCCTGGAAATATGCTTCCGGCGGTGCGCCACCAGACCAATTCAAATCGAATAAATCACGTTGTGCCCACACGTCAGCGCTGTATCGGCTGACACCAAATGGGATATCACCCATCAGACGCACGTTTCTCTCATCAGCATACTTTCGGACATCGTGCCATTGCTCGAATGCTTGCCATTGGACAAACTCGTAGTAGCTGATAAGCTTCTCGAAATCAGCTTTCTTAGGACTTTTGGCAATGAATGCAATTGCCTTCTTTGGATCTCTAAAGTCTTCTTTCCACTGTGTCCATACGCTACTGCCGTTATGGTGATCGACCAGAGTTCTGTATAGCGCATATGGAATCAGCCAGCGCTCATTACTCTTTTTAAACTCTGCAAAGCGTTTTACCTCTGCCGAGTTTTTCTCACCTTTTTTGAACGAGTCGAAAGCGATCCGCAAAAGTGCATGTTTTAGGGCTTTTACTTCGTCATATTTGACCGGGCCCTCGTTCAATCTAGTGCGAACCGCATCAGTCACGATCGAATGAAAATCTTCATTCGACAACCAAGGCATCACTTTCGGTGTTACGGTCAGCAGCGTAGGGTCCAAAGCGACAGAACTAATTGCCGAATACGGACTATGGTCACCACCTGTTTCATTAATGGGCAGCGTCTGCAATTCACCGATCTCGTGGCGAGCGCAAAAGTCGATGGCTTGCTTGACGGCGGTTGTGTCGCCTACTCCCAAGTCGTCACTGTGTCGCAGCGCGAAAACTGGAATTAAAACACCTGCAAGTTTCTTTTTCGGGTCAATTCTCATGTCGAATCTCTCATTGCAGACATCTAACGTCAGAGTGTCTTCGTTAGAAAAGGCGATTAGATGCCTATTCTGTCGAACACTACGTCGATGTTCTTCAAGTACTCATTAGGGTCGAAGCAGGAGGCGATCTCCTCTTGTTTCAAGTGTTTGGTCACCAATGGATCTTTGGACAAATTGTCTTTGAAGTTGCCATTGTCGGAATTCCAAGCTTTCATAGCGTTGGATTGCACGAGCTTGTAGGCTTCTTCACGGCTCAATCCTTTTTCTATGAGTTTGAGCATCACGGCCTGCGAGAAAATCACGCCGCCAAAAACATCAAGGTTGCGCGCCATGTTTTTCTCATAAACGACAAGCCCAGCCATAATTTTGGTGAAGCGGGCCAGCATGTAATCGAGCAAAATTGTGGAGTCCGGCACAATTACTCGTTCTACAGAAGAGTGACTGATGTCCCGCTCATGCCAGAGCGGAATGTTTTCCAATGCAGCCATTGCATTGCCGCGTAATATTCTCGCCAATCCGGTGATGTTTTCCGAGCCAACTGGATTACGTTTGTGCGGCATCGCCGAAGAACCTTTTTGGCCTTGCGAGAACGGTTCCTCAACCTCCAGGACGTCAGTACGTTGCAAATGTCTGATTTCGGTGGCGAACTTTTCGAGCGAAGATCCGATTAGTGCCAAAGTAAAAAGAAACTGCGCATGGCGATCGCGCTGAATAATCTGCGTGGAGATTTTGGCGGGTGTCAGCCCAAGGATCTCGCAGGTCAATCTTTCCACTTCAGGCGAAATGTTGGAAAACGTACCCACGGGTCCACTAATCATTCCAACCGAAATGTTTTCAATAGCGTCGTCAAGACGCTTCTGATGGCGTCTTACTTCTTCGAGCCAAACGCCGAGCTTGAAGCCGAAGGTCATGGGCTCTGCGTGAATGCCATGCGAACGCCCGATTTGAACTGTTCCTTTATGTTTGCGAACCTGACCCAAAATTGCGTCGTGCAAATTATCGAGTTCTGTCCGCAGCATTAAACCTGCGCGCCTCATGTTGATGGCAAGAGCTGTGTCAATGACATCCGAACTAGTCAAACCGAGGTGGATGAAGCGGGAATTCTCACCGACGTTCTCGTTGACGTTGGTTAAAAAGGCGATGACGTCGTGTTTGACTTCTTCTTCTATCTCTTTGATTCTTTCAACATCGAATGTAGCCTTGGCTTTGATGTCTTTCAGAGCTTCTTCAGGGATGACTCCGAGCTTGACTTGCGCTTCACAGACAGCGATTTCAACTTCGAGCCAAGTCTGAAACCTGGACTTGTCCGTCCAGAGCGCGCCCATCTCTTTGCGGGTGTAACGGTCGATCAATGCAAAAACCTCGGCTCTCGCCTTTGCAGGCCTATGTGGGAACGAACGCTATTTTACGACGTCGCCCGCATTGCCGCACTGGGCGGTATCTTTCGGTAAAGTTGCATCTTTAGAACCACCGAAGCTAATGAATCCCAACCGCGCTAGAATATCGGCTGTTTAGCCTGGTCCTCTGGAGATTAAATCGAATGGCTTCTCTTACTAATGGAAGGGTTCTTTTGCCGGTTGATGTTACTCATCCGACCAAAGACCTGGCCGAAAGACTCGAACAAATCATGCCTCTGTCGGGCTTGAAGGCGCATCTGCTTTCGGTTAGAGAGGAGTTGCCGTCTTACGAGCGCTTGCTGGCTACCGTTGCCGATTTTCCTGAGGATGTGCCGCACGCTTTCGAGGCAAAGGCTAAAAAGGTCCTAGATGGCGTTGCTGAAACGCTGTCTAAGAAAGGGGCTGAAGTTTCGCAAGAGCTGGTCTCTGGTCCGACTGTGGCGATGATTGAAAGGGTCGCCAAGGACGAAAGTTTCACATTCACGGCTTTGGCGCCGGGGGCTCATTCTAAGGTTGAACTCTTCTTTCTGGGCTCGACGACTTTGAGAGTCGCGAAGCACTGCCCTGGGATGGTGCTTGTCCTGCGAAACGCGCAAGAGACGGGCGAACTCGATACGGTTGTTTGCGGGCTCGACGGTTCGGAGAACTCGAAAGCCGCTATGGTTAAGGCAATCAAAGCATTCAACCTCGCCGAGCGTAAAGTCAAACTTGTGTTGTGCAGCGTTGCATTTGTGCCTACTGCGCTGACTTTCGTATCGCCTGTCGAGTTTATCGCTGCGATTGAAAGCAACGCAAATCTCGCTGCTGAAACGATTCTTGCTGACGGCGAAAAAACCGCCTGCGACCTGGGCGTCAAGCAAGAGAACGTGGAGTTAATGGCGAGGCATGGTGACCCGTCCAACGAACTTTTGCAGGCAGCCAAAGCTAGAAAGGCTGGATTGCTAGTAATTGGAGCCCAAGGTCATTCTTCCGTTGAACGGTTTTTCCTGGGCAGTGTTGCTCAGCGCGCAATCATGCACGCACCATGCCCGGTGGCAGTAGTGAGAAGCTGATGAATATCAAACTATTTCAAACAGGTGGTGCACCTATGCTTCGGAAACCCTGGGAGCGCCGGCAGCTCGCCGGCAGTTTTCACGGCGTCGCTCTAGTGTCTTCAGCATGTGCCGCGCTTATTGGCGTTTCTGCTATTGTCCCGGCATTTTCTCAAGACGGTATGGCTGCTGAGCAAGCGAGAGAAAGACAAGAACTCCAAGATATGCGTGACGAAGTTGGTGACATCAAAGGCACCATTAATGATGCCATGCGCCAAATGACCGAGTTGAATAATCAGATGAAGAACAATGAGTATTTTGAGGCTCATTTGTTCGCAAAAGAATCCACGGTAAAGGTTGCGGGCGATGTCTCGATAACTGCTCTCACCTACAATGGAAAACTCCCTGGACCTGAGCTGAAGTTTTTCCAGGGCGACAAGGTTCGGCTAGTTTTGCACAATCAAATGAAGTTTCCGACGAGTCTGCACCTTCACGGAATGATTATTCCCGGAACTGTCGATGGATTGCCGCGCCCTGACTCGGGTATCGTGAAGCCGGGCGCGACTTATGCTTATCAGTTCATCGCTAATCAACCCGGAACCTACTGGTATCATCCACAAGTTATTCATGGTGATCAGAAAGCCAAAGGGCTTTTCGGATCTTTTGTGATTTTGCCGAAAGGCAATCAGCGTGCTGATGTGCCCGACAAAGATGTCGTACTTGTAATTAGTGATGTGAAGGCTGAGTATCGCAGTTCTGAGAGCAGAGCAAGCACCCCATCCGGCGGTTACGACGGGGGCACCTCCACGAAAGGCGATGCCGCAAGCCAGTCGTTGTCTGGGTCACCGATGAGACTTTTTCAAGCCGTTGCAACGAGCAAGAAAGATGCTCACACTTTTTATTTGATCAATGGAAAGAGTGCACCGATGGCGCCACCAATTGATGTGCGGCGTGGGCAGAAGGTTCGCTTGCGCATCATCAACGCCGGACAGACTGCCGTGCCGCTGCATTTGAGCGGACACAGATTTGAAGTGCTGGCGAGAGACGGCAGCGATATGCTGGAGCCTCGCGTTTACCGCGACACAATTACTGTTAATGCGGGCGAGCGTGTTGACGTTGAATTCACGGCGGACAATCCCGGACTTTGGGCGCTGGCGTCAGAAGTGTTTGAGCAAGCATCGCGTGAAGGCCGTACGCCTGGCGGTATAGCGTGCATTCTGCGCTACACCGACATCGTAGAGCCAGCGCTACAAAATCCCAATTAGAAAGCGCTGGCTCTAATTGCCTTCTCTGAGCTGTTCCAGGCGCAAATTCACTTTTTCTCTGGGCAGCCCCGTGTGCTGGCAGAAGGCGCTCCAACCAACTTCAATCACTTCTTCCCAGTGCTTGAAGAAAATGTCTGTGTTGAAATAACCTTCGCCCAACTCGAAAGAGTAATCCGCTAGGATTGCTTTCGCCATGTCGTGTTGAATCATATGCTGGAGGTCAAACCACTGATCCTCCACAGCCAGCTCGAACAATATGCCGAGAAACTCCTTTTGAGAGTAGCGACTTTCGGCTAGTTGTTTGAGCTTATCGTCCATCTGATTTGTGTGTGAAACTGACGACCGTGATTCCAACAAATTCTTTCTGACTGGTCTGCCACGAAAACTAAGGCGGGCAGGGTCTGGACATATCATTAAATTAGCATAAGAGTGTGTTTTCGCATCCAATTCCTCTCAAAATTTCATCTACTTGATTGCCGAAAAGGCTGATATGTCCTTGGTTTATAATGTGCATACTCTCGAGGAGCATATCAATGCCTAATTTGACGAATGCTGATTGGTTGGAGCGTGACACGCGATATCTTGCGCCCACCTATCACCGTTGCTTCGAGATAGTTACCGAGCGTGCTAAGGGCGCCTACCTCTATGACGTCGAGGGTAACCAATATCTCGACTTCACGATGGGAATCGCCGTAAACAATGTCGGGCATTGCCATCCAAATGTTGTCCGCGCTGCTCAAGCTCAGGTCGAGAAGCTAATTCATTGTTCGGCTGTGACCCGCCATACAATGAACATCAAACTTGCCGAAAAAATTGCTGAAATCGCTCCGCCGGGGCTCGATTGTGTTTTTCTCAATAACAGTGGTGGTGAAGCTGTCGATGCCGCCATCAAGATGGCCCGCTTTGTCACTGGGCGCCCTAACGTCATTGCCTTTACAGGCGCGTTTCATGGACGAACATTGCTTGCGACTGCGCTGACGACTGCAAAGTCTCATTACAGGCAAGGGTACGAACCGCTGCCATCCGGGGTTTTGCACGCGCCCTATCCTTACTGCCTGCGTTGCCCGGTAGGTCAAATTCCAGGTAAGTGCAAGCTTGAATGCTTCGATGTTCTTGAGTCGATGTTTGCGCATCAGGTAAAGCCGGATACGGTTGGTGCAATTTTGATTGAACCAATGATGGGTGAGGGTGGATATGTTGTGCCGGCGACTGGCTACAAAGTCGAAAACGGGTACATGCAGCGCCTGCGCAAACTTTGCGATCAGCACGGCATCATGCTTATCATCGATGAGGTGCAGTCAGGTTTTGGGCGGACTGGAAAATGGTTTGCTTGTGAGCACTACGATGTTGTTCCCGACATAATGATCGTGGCTAAAGGCATCGCAAGCGGTTTTCCAATGGCTGGAATTGTGTCTAGAAAAGAATTGATGGACAAGTGGACAATGGGGCGTCACGGTAGCACATACGGTGGCAACCCAGTTGCTTGTGCCGCTGCTCTAGCATCGATTGATGTGATTGAGAAAGACAATTTGTTGGAAAACACTCGCAAGATGGGCGAGTATTTTATGTCGCGCCTCAATGAGTTTAAGTTGCAGTATCCCTTCATTAAGGAAGTTCGTGGACTTGGTTTGATGATTGGAATGGAAGTCGCAGACGAAACGGGTGCTCCGGACGGCGTATTGATTGAAAAATTGGTCGACGAGTGCTTCAAGCGAAAGCTACTTTTGCTGGATTGCGGTATAAAGAATCACATCATTAGATTTGTTCCTCCGTTGAATGTCACTAAGGCGGAAATTGATAAAGCGATTTCAATTATCGAGGAAGCTTTGCCTGCTGCGATTGCTGCAAAGAACGCTGCTGCTGAAGCCACTAATGCCAGTACGAGAACTAAGCGTGCAACTGCAAAGGAAGCACCAATTGGGTAGTAGTGGTGGTGCGATGCGTAGCCCGGTTTACGTAGGGGCGACGCCATGCGTAGCCCGGTTCAATTCGGCGGTCGTCGCATGGCGTCGACGCTACGGTAAAACAATTGCGGGCGCAGTATCCGCTGTTGCTTTGATATTTTCTCTCACCGGAGCATCACTTGCACAAGTTGCACCATCTGAACAAGGTGCACAAAATGCACAAAAAACGCAAGAATCTGCTGTTTCCTCGACAAATCAACTCAGGCTTTTGCCGCTGACAAATGTTTTGCCACCGCAGTTCGTGCGAATGGCTCCTTATGGCTCGCCACCAATTACCTCCGACTACTGCGCATCTGTCCTGGCTGCGACAAAAAATCGTGTGCTGCGTTTCAAAAATATGCCGGTCAAAGTCTATATCACGCCATTTCCGGAGCCGGGTTTTACCGAATCGTGCATCAAAGGATTTGATGAATGGGAGAATCGAACGAATGGATTGATTGCATTTCTTAGAGTTGACGATCCTGAGCAGGCTCGCGTAAGAGTTGTCTGGAAGCGCCTTGGCGATAAGGGAAATTCGAAAGATTGCATGCTGGGTGCTCAGACGATTACCCGGTGGCAGGCGAAGCATCCGACACCGATGGGAGTTGTCCCTGTGTCCGGAATTCCAGTTCCGATTTTCATTCCGCGAATCGGCGCCCAATATTCCGTAGAACCGCAGATTATCGAAGTGAATCTCGACCTGGTTTATTCGCGCGATAAAGACATTCGGCTACTGGTTTTGAAGAACATCGTCACCCATGAATTGGGACACGCCCTTGGTCTGCTCGGGCACAGCCCGGTGCGTGCCGACCTCATGTACCCTGAGACCGATGAGACGTCGCGCCTGTCACAGCGCGATATCAATACGATAACCAAGCTCTACCAGATGAAGGTCGATATCCCACTTTGAGACGCTTCAAGTCTACTGAAGGCTGCTCTCGTTTTTTGTGGTTCTGTGCTGATTACTCTTGGCACTGATTACTCTTGGCGCTGATTGCTCTGCTCGTATTGATTTCTACCGACATTAAACGTCTGACGCGTGCGCATGTCCATCAACCGATTAGTCTTTTCGAGCTGATATAGCACGCGACGTTTGTCCGCCAGAGTTCCGGCAATCGGACGCCCCGCTTTATCGACAGCCTTGGGATCGCTTAGTACCCGCATGCAATCCAAACATAAGTTCGACTGCTGCGTAGCAAAAATCGCATAGCCGCGATGAATCTGCTGAGTTTCCGACATCGCATCAAGCTCTTTAATTTGATTGAAGGCCTCGGCATAGCGCCCAGCCATGTCCTCTAAAAACTTCTGGTCGCCTTCCGACAACCCGGAGCCAGGCGGTTTGTTCATGAGTTGGTCGAAATACTGCCGCTCGTCCGGCGTGCTCTCATACTTTCTGCGAATGTCGTCGTACTGCGCGAACCATCTGTCCACGTCGTTAACCGCAGTTGGTTGGTAATACTTACTGGTGCCAGGGACGTATTTCTTATCGCCTTTCTGCTGCAATTCTTGATCAGAGGCGGGTCCTTGGTCTTTAGCCTCATCTGGTTCGTCAAAACCCGTTGTGTCATAGCCACCCTGCGATACCGCAGCAGGCTGGAAAAAGTTTTCCAATGAAAACGCGCAAAGGACTGACAAAACAACCACATCTTTTGCGTGTTTCAACCGAAAGCTAGACAGGTGTGACACGCCCGACCTCCGGACTCAGTTACATCCTATATATTCCCGTTTGAGACTGGAAATCGATTAGTAGCGATAGGGCGGGATATTGAACTGCTGTCTCAATTGTTCGTCGAGCGCCTTGTTGTTCATGTCGAGCGTTTCGAGGGCTTGTTTTTTACCCATCAACACACCGGCAAGCGGCTTTCCTGTTGCCTCGTCCATTGCAAAAAGGTTTCCCTGAACCCTCAGATAGTCGGAAAAGAGCTCACGGGCTTGCGAAAAATATTGGTAATAACCACGATGAAGCTGCTCTGTCTCCCGGAATAGGGGCAATGACTTCATTTGCTCGGCGGCTGTTTGATATTTGCCGACCAGCTTGGACAGGAGGTTTTGGGTCACGACCTTCTCGTCGCCGGCCAACATTGCACCTAGTCCCGACATGCCTTTTGACATCAAACCATCGGCTCTCGACTTTTCGGCCGGGGACATCTGTGCTTGCCGTCTGACCTGGTCATAACGCTCGAACCACTGATGAATGTTGCCGCCACCGCGGTTCATCTGATTCGCCTGCATTCCCATTTGACCTGCCGGCACCGGGCTGACAGGGATATTAGCTATGTCATTGGGGTTTTGCGCCAGCGCTCCACAGAAAGGCTGAACAATCGTCAAAACCATCACGGACGCGCTCATTGAGAGTCTGGAAGCAAAACTTTGCTTTCCGCTTGAAACTTTGGCGAATGATTTGCTGACAAAAGGCAACATTGGCACCCCTGCAGGAACTGTAGATATTCTAGCCCTCTCAAGCAAAACATGCCTGAAAGCCGAATTATGCGAAAGAGTCGGGTTTTCGGGTATGAAAGTTAAGAAGTGGCTTCCGAGCCCGATGAGACCGATAACTACTTACGCAAGGGATCCTTAAAGATAATGACGATTTTGGTAGCCGTCAAGAAGAACGGAAAAGTATATTTGGGCTCCGACCGAATCACGACGTTCGGCAATGAGTACGTGACTGACTTAGTACGCGGGTCGAAAATAATCAAATTGAAGCACGCGTACCTGGCTACCAGCGGGTATTCTTTGCTCGACAATATCATCGAGCACCTGTACCGCAACAATCACAAAATGATGGAGAACACGTTCTCCGACCGTAGCCACGTTTTTTCGTTTTTCCTTGAGTTGTACAACGAACTGAAGAAGTCGTTCACGCTTGTTGAGCCAGGCAAGGATACTTTCGCTTCGATGTACAACGTTTTTCTTGTTGTCACACCGACTAGCATTTATGGTGTCTCGACGAATTTGAGCGTTAGCGAGTACCCACGGTTTGCCGCGCGTGGTGCAGGTTCTGATTATTCTGTCGGATGTCTTTATGGACTCTATGATGTGTTGGATGATGGATTAGAACTAACAAGAGTGGCGCTGGAAGCGGCGTGTCACTTCAACGTCTACTGCAAAGAACCGCTGGATATTTTGGAAGTGAAGGCGGCGGACTTTGGCAAATCATTCAAAGATACCCATAAGGTGCCACAGAGCCATCTCACAACTTTCACGTCTTTGACAGGCTTGCAGGGAAAAGTGGTGTTGTCCGGTGCGAAGTCAACGAATAGTGCGAAGAACGGCACAGTGGAGAAACAATCCGCATCTGGCGTTTCAAGCTCTGTGAAAACCGCAAAGAAATCTGCAGCTAAATCAACGGTTGCAAGAGCTGCTGCAGCTAAATCGGCACCGAGAGCGAAGAAGCCAAAAACTACTGGTGGTGGCAAGGCGAAAAAAGGTCGCAGGTAGTTGGGATGTCGGCGGCTCGCCGACATTGTTCTTGGCTTGTCGGCGGCTCGCCGACATTGTTCTTGGCTTGTCGGCGGCTCGCCGACATTGTTCTTGGCTTGTCGGCGGCTCACCGACATTGTTCTTGATGTAGGGTCAACGCTATGCGTCGACCGATTTATGTCTGCTGTGAACGCATGGCGTGGCCCCTCTCATACCGGACAGCAAGACTGTGCTAAAGTCGCGGTGATGGAATTGCTCGGCACCTACGATTGCAATGGATGACCATATACAAGCCGTAATCACGATCATCGGCATGACATGCGACGTCATGGGTGGTCTGTATTTGGCTTATGACCTCTTGGGTGGAGAGAACGGACCACTCGCGCGGTTGACTAAGATCGTCAACTACAGCGTTCTTCTAGTGCTTCTTTTCCTGACCACAATGGGCTTCAAGTTTGCGCTTATAGTTGGGCTTGCCTTTGGTACTGCGCTTGGATTGCACTTTGACAGAGCCGGAAAGGGCATTCCTGATAACAACAAATTTCTCTTGTTCACAGCGGTTTTGAGGGCAGTTGCAATTACCACCGCAGTTTGGATCAAAGAGAATCATGTCTTAGGTTTGGTCATGGGCGCGCTAGTTTTCATTATGTCCATGGTTTTGCCGAGATTGAAGGTTTCGCCAACGCAGCTCTACAACACTGGTAAAAAGCCACAGCTGACATGGAGGCAAGTGATTATTGCTCTCATCCTTATGGCAGTTGCAATCTCGTCTGGTCTAATCGGTGCTAGTATCGCCCATGGTGATGCTCGTACAATCGGTTTTGTAATCAAGTTTGGTTTGACTTTTGGTTTTGCGATTTTCGTAACTTCCATTATTAGTCCAGTCATCGAATGGTACTCCGACAACCTGCCACCACAGTCATTCGGTACCGCCGGTGTGGCTCTGTTCATCATAGGTTTCGTCATTCAATCAATTCCGTCCTTCGCGACGATTTTCGATATGACTAAATAGGGCTGGCGGCGGCTCGCCGCCAGCCCTATTTAGGGGCCAAGTTCTATCGACTTTGCTCCATAAAAATGCTAGCACTACTGAATTTCCAATCGCCCGGTGTGAGACATAATGCGGCTTTTACTGGGTTGTTGTGTATGTATTCGACTGTTTTTACGTAGTGCCTTTCGTCGCGAATCAGTCTGTCAAAGTAATCTCGCCGCCAAAAGTCTCCGGTACGATTGAGTATCTCGTTGGCTTTTTTAGACGTGTAAGATTTCCAGGAATGCACAATTTGCGACAGTAAAACCCCATTGTTCGGAGTAAGTAGAACGTGCACGTGATTTGGCATGACTACCCATGCGTGTAAGTTGTATTTTGTTTGGTCAAAGTGACGTAGGTTTTCACTAACCATTCTCGCCACTGGCTCGTGGCGCAGCATACAGCTTCCTCGTCCTTTATCTAAATAGGCTTCCATTCTGACTAGCTGTTTAGGATTCAATTTGTCAGCACCGACCTCAATCTGATCTTTGAACTGTGCCAAAGTTCCGCTCGCCATGGAATCAAATAGTCGATAAGTAATTAACTGCATTCGTTCCCCAGCTTCATAGTGAGGGACAGAATTCTGGTGATGCCAAAATGGAATTGCTCTTGGTTCGGAAGAGCTTTGATTCCTAGTTTTCATTTGTCCGATCCTCCATTGCTATGAAGAATTAGACGAACTCTGCAGTTAAAAAGTTCAATTTGAAATTTTCCTGCGTCGGCGAGCCGCCGACGCACCTACAGTAAACTTTTCAGATCATCTGCAAAATTAGGATACGAAATCCTTGGCGATTCTATTTCCTCAAGATCTAAATTCTCATCGCAAACAAGTTGTGCCACCAAGCCGGTCATGGCGAGTCGGTGATCGTCTGCGGTCGCCCAGTGCGAGCCACCCTTCAGACGTTGACCTCCGCGAACAGTAAATCCATCTTCGCGCAAATCGATTTCTGCACCAGCGCCGCGCAAATTATTAGCGATCAATGCGAGGCGATCTGATTCTTTGTGGCGCAATTCTTCTGCGCCACTAACAGACAGCTCGCCTTTGCAGAGAGCGCCTGCCAGAGCCAAGATCGGTATCTCGTCGATGCCGCGCGCAATTTCCTCTCCAGTGACTGTGGCGGACGAAAGCTCGCCGTTGTAACGCACGCGAATGTCCGCAACTGGTTCGCCCGAAAGTGAATTTACTCCGATTACTTTTATGTCGGCATTCATTCTTGAAAGAACATCGAGAATGAGTGTACGACCGGGATTTATGCCAACGTTTTTTAGCGTGATTGACGAGCCTGGAATAATCGCAGCTGCCACCATAAAGAATGCGGCTGAAGAAATGTCGGCAGGGACAACCATGTCCTTAGCGGGAATTTCGCTATCAATAGAAGTCACCGAGGTAGTCAGTTCGTCCGCTGCATCAAATGGAATTCCGAGATAGGTAAACATCCGCCGCGTGTGATCGCGTGCCGGAAACGGAAGTTTCACTGTTGTTTTTCCACTCGCCTGCAAGCCGGCCAGCAAGATTGCTGTTTCAACCTGCGCGGATGCAACATCCAGATCAAACGTTTTTCCTGTCAGATCTCCACCCTTGATACGAAAAGGCGCCAGACCCTCAGTTTTCACCCAGGAGATCTCAGCACCCATCTCCGCGATACGCGTCAGCACCCGCTTCATCGGGCGTTTGCGCAAAGACGCATCGCCGTCGAATTCATATTCATGTGGGCGACCGGCAAGAAGCCCTGACAGCAACCGAATGGTCGTGCCGCTATTGCCGGCGTCTAGAATTGCGGTGGGCGCGCCGATACCTTGCAAGCCCCTCGAATTCACAATGGCTGTCGGCGTGTCCGTGTCGTCGAGCAGTTCAATGTCTACGCCGGTCGAGCGTAAGCAAGCAACAGTACTCAAGCAGTCATGAGCAGGCGAAAGTCCTTCAATTTTGGATGTGCCCGTGGTTAGGCATGCAAACATAAGCGCTCTGTGCGTTATGGATTTGTCGCCCGGCACGGCTATCGTGCCTTGTAATGCTTTATGCAAAGCAGATCACTCTTAATGACAGTAATTGAGACCGTTATTGTAAGATCTTTTTGACCTAAGTCTCACCACCTTTGCTCCAAAGGTTCACAATAAAGCGGAGAAAGCCCGTCCACATGTTGCGATTTTTTACTTCCGGCGAATCTCATGGTCCCACGCTCACGGCGATTGTCGACGGTATGCCCGCCGGCTTGATGATCGACATTGATGCGATCAATGCCGAACTTGCGGCGCGGCAGCAGGGCTACGGACGCGGCAATAGACAAAAGATTGAGACCGATACGGTTTCGTTTGTCGGTGGTGTCAGGCATGGTGTCACCACTGGTGCCCCAATCACATTGATGGTCGCCAATCGCGACTTTGCTAATTGGAAATATGTGATGTCTGTGGAGCCCACGGATATGACTACCCCGGAGGCTAAAGAGCAGGCTGATAAGAAGGCTATTGAAAGATTTCGCCCTGGCCACGCTGATTTGGCTGGCACTCTGAAGTTTGATCAGTCGGATATTCGTGATGTACTGGAAAGAGCGAGTGCGCGCGAAACCGCAGCCCGCGTGGCTGTTGGCGCACTGTGCCAGCAATTGCTGGGCGCTATTGGCGCACGTTCTGTGAATCACGTAGTCCAAGTCGCTTCGGTGAAGTGCGCGGCATTGCCAGTAGATATATCTCTAGATGAGATAGAAAAATTAGCTTCTGAAAGTGAACTTTCAGCTACTGATAAATCTGTCGAAGATGCAATGAAAGACGCGATCAAGGCAGCCTGGCAGGAAGGAGACAGCCTGGGCGGGGTTGTGGAGGTTTTGGTCGACGGTTTACCTGTGGGTTTAGGCAGCTACACACAGTGGGATAGAAAAATAGATGGTCGTATTGCACAGGCAGTCATGAGTATTCAAGCATTCAAAGCTGTAGAGATTGGAGATGGCGTCTTATCGGCGTCTCTGCCTGGCTCGCAGGTGCACGATCCGTTATATCCGTCTGATAAAAATGGCAGGAATTCGAATTTGCCTTTCTCCCGCAAAACCAATCACGCGGGTGGCATCGAGGGCGGTATGACGAATGGTTCTCGTTTGGTCGTGAAAGGTTATATGAAACCGCTGCCGACCATGCGCAAAGGTTTGGATTCGCTTTCGTTCCCTGAGTTTGAACCGGCGCGCGCGCATTACGAACGCTCCGACGTTTGTGCCATCGCCGCTGCATCGGTCGTGATGAAAGCCATGGTCAACTATGTGTTGGCTGATGCGTTGCTAGAGAAGTTTGCTTGTGATTCGATCAGGGCTCTCAAAGAGAGTTTTGAATCTTATACTTTGCGGGTGCAAAATTTTGCATCCAAGGGAGACCAGGCGGATTCTGAAAAGAAAGCCGCCACATTGAACGTTGAAGAGGGACCGGAATTGATAGGGGAGTTCTAATCATGACAGTGTCACGACACAAAACGCGTCATCGTGGTCCCGTTATCACAATGCTGTGGAATACGGCTCTAGAGGTGCGCACCAGGGTAGCAGTCGGCGCCGGAGCGCGCACGAAGTTGTCCGGCATTCTTGCACAAATCAACGCGGGCAAGCGAGTGTTGGTGCTTTGCCAACCGACGACAGCCGTTCAATGGCTCCGCGAAGTCTTGGGAGCAATTCCCTCGGAAGATTATCAAGTCACCACGCTTGAAGTGCCGGACGGTGAAACCTGCAAAACAACCGAATGGTTGTTGCGCGTTTGGGAGCACTTGCAAGAACGCCGTTTCGACCGCCGCGACACCATCGTCGCCTTGGGTGGTGGCTCTGTCACTGACCTTGCCGGATTCGCTGCATCAACATATTTGCGTGGACTGAATTTGGTCATCGTACCAACCTCGCTTTTGGCGCAGGTTGACGCTGCTATCGGCGGCAAGACTGGTATCAATTTGCCTGCAGGCAAAAACCTCGCCGGAACATTCTTCTTCCCGAAGGCTGTTCTCGCCGACCCGGAATTGCTTGCGACGTTGCCGAAGAAGCAGTTTACATCAGGCTTGGCTGAGATCATCAAATACGCGATGATCGAAGAAACCGTTGCAAAACACACCGATTACGAAGTCGGACAAAAACGTTTGTTTGATGTTCTGCAGCATTTTGTAGACAGTGAGTTTGATTGGGAAGACCCTGTCTGCGCCGGTCTTATTACAAGCTCTATTAAGATGAAACTGTTTGTCGTAGGTCGCGATCCACATGAAGGTGGATTGAGGCGGGTGTTAAACCTTGGTCACACGCTCGGACACGCACTGGAGAAGGTCGCAGATTATCGCCTCACGCATGGTGAAGCAGTTGCAATCGGTCTTGCCGCTGTCACCAGATTGGCTGTTTCACTGAAAAAGCTTCCGAAAGGCGATGGCGAAAAGGTCATCAACTTGCTGGAAGGCGCCGGCTTGCCGGTTGAATTGCCGCCAGGGGTAGACAGAACCAAGCTGATCGATTCGATGTCTCACGACAAGAAGCGTGACGGTGAAGCACTCAAGTTGGTACTCCCGACCACCAAAATTGGCATCGTCGACTACGAGTACTCGCTGCCTTTGAGTGATCTCGGCAAGCTTATCTAGTTGTTCGGCAACCTCATTTAGTGAACCAATGAAAAAACAGCAACCACTGCAAGTTGCCTTTCAGGGAGCGCCGGGTGCGTTCAGCCATAGGGCAGGTCAGATCTTTACTCAGCAGAATAACCTCGATGAAGACACGAAGTATGTGCCGTGTCGCTCATTTGATGAGGTCTTTGAATCAGTACTCGACTATAAGTGTGCACTGGGCGTGATACCACTGGAAAACACTTCTATTGGATCCATCGTCGCCAATTTTGATTTGCTCTATCGGCATCCAGTGATGATGGTGGGCGAAATTTACATCCCCATTCACCATCAACTGATTGGATTCGAAGGTACACCACTCAAGTCGATTACAGCGGTATATTCACACCCTGCTGCGCTCGATCAATGCAAGGTGTTTCTCAAGAGCCTGCCTGCCGCAAAACCGCAAGCATATTGGGACACCAGTGGTGCGGCGCTTCATGTCAGTGCTTCCAAAGATCGCAAGTCCGCAGCCATCGCCAGTGAATTTGCAGCTAAGGAAGCGAACCTCGCAATATTGAAAAGAGACATTGAAGATCACGAAGGCAACAGCACCAGATTTGGTATCATTGTGCCGAGTCCTGAGCATGCTTCTGCCGATAGCAAGAAAAAGCCCGACCCGCGCGTGGCACCACTTTTGGAAGAAACAGGCAGAAAGTATCCGCTGAAAATGTCTTGTGTTGTTGAGCTACCGCACAAGCCCGGAACCCTCGCCAATCTCCTCAATGGATTGGTGCACAATCACGTCAACCTCACCAAAATCGAATCGCGACCGGTACCTGATGCGCCTTGGCACTACCGCTTTTTTCTTGATATGGTACTCGATTCGAAAGAAAGAGAAGCGCAGGTTGTCGATGAGCTCAAGCAACGAACAGAGAATCTAAAGCTTCTCGGTCGCTACCAAATTTGGGAAGCCGGAATGACGTAAGGCGTGGGGGCTTGTTGCACATGCCCGTTTTCGGTGTGGCGCATTGCATGCGCCTGTTGTAGGGTCGCCGCCATCTTGGCGGCTTTTTAGTGCCGGCTGGAAACCGGCGCTCCGGCCGTTTCTCCTAAAAAGAGATCAGGCGAATGCGCTGGTAGCATCCGCCTGATTTCGAGTATTCAGTTGCCGGGTCAATGCTTGTGCTTACTTCTCATTGCATGCAGTTTGGTGATTAGTGCTTAACTGCTTCTTCTTCCTTGGCTTCTTTGTCCTTGGTTTCGCTTACGCCGAATATCTGCATCAGAGTCTTGTTGTTGCTGGTGCTGATCTTCGCACGCAGTTTTTCCAGTCCTTCGCAGGTGAGGAAGTTATGTCCGACTTTCAGCTTGCTGACAGCCTCTTTGTAGTCCTTCGATTGTGTTTCTTCGACGAGTTGTTCTTTCAGAATTTGTGTTAGCACCTTCTGTGCTTCTTCGTCTTTGACGCCATTCAAGAAACGTTCTGCAACTTGCCACGGACCTTCACCAGCTTTCTGTGTGCCGATTTCGATTAGTTTGTTTTCGTCCACTACACCGTTGATATTGACTTCAGGTTTATCTTGTTTGCCTTCTGTAGTTTCTTTGTCGTCTTTCTTCTCTTCTTTGTTTTCTACTTTATCTTTATCTGTTTTTTCCGAAGGCTCTTTATCGTCTTCTTCTTTCTCGTTCTTCTGCTCGTCTTTGTTTTCTACTTTCTCTTCGTCTTTCTTCTCATCAGTAGTCGATGTGCCTTCTTTTGATTTGTTTACGATTGCCTCTGCGGCTTCTTTGCCACCAACAGCGCCGATGATTGATTCCTGTGTGATGAAATGGTCGTTAGCTGACCAGAAATCGTAGTCGGTCTTAACCAGGGTCGAGTTGCTGTCTTTTTCGTTGTTCTTATCTTCAAATGTCAGCTTCAGATTTTCTACTGCTTTCAATTCTTCCACAGAGAATCTCGCTCTAAATCCTTCGCTGTTTTTTGCGCGCTCAAGGAAATCATCCACTTCTTCGTCGGTCAGCTCGCCATCACCTTTCTCGCCGCCGATTTCATCAACCGCAGCGAACAATGTTTTGTTTTTCACGAATGTTTCTGCAATCTGTCTATTGAATTCGCGTGTCTTTTCATAACCGACTTCTTTTGCTGCATTCTCTGTGCTGTTTTTGAGAACATCAGCCAACTCGCTGAACTCTAGAACATCTTCGCCGCCGTAGTCGTTCTTTCTCAAAATGTCAGCAGCGTTGCCGAGCAGAGCAACTTGCAAATCATCGACTTTGTTTTCGCCTTTGCCATACGTCTGTTCAAGTTCTTTCTTGTCGAACATGCGCTCAGCTTGGTGCGCGACCTCTTTTGCATCAAACTCGTCTTTGTCGTCAGGGTTAGTGAACTTCTCTTTGTTGTCGTTGAGATAGCCTAAAGAAAGTCCTGGTAAGAGGTCTGCTTTGCCGGTGTTACGACCGCTCAAAGCCATCATCATTTCGTTTTCCCAAGTGTCCTGCTCAGCAGCGGTGAGCGTGGAAGCATTCTTCCGCTCTGCCTTCAGCAGGTCATAAGCTTCTTGGATCCCTTTGTGGCTAAAAGCATCACGGATTGCTTCTGCATCTTTTCTGGCGTCTTCACACGCGGCATCCGTGTTCACATTTGCAGCCGTAGCATCGTTGACCATTACAAGATCCTCGGTAGATATAGAGAAGTACAGGGGGATGATGGGAGCCAAAGGGGGTTGGCTCCGGGTATTCTGCAACTCCCACATCACAGCCAGATAACAGGGCGAATTTTGGCGCCTGTCTGCCATGTAGGGTGTTTTCAAGCGCGATTTTTACTTCCCTGTTAGGATGAACCTTGCGTTGGGTCAGCGTGACTATGTGATGGTGATGCTGCAATCAGGTGGGGATGAATTAGTCGTAAATGCGCCTGCCGAAGCTGCTGAGCCTCGGATGACAGTCGCTTTTCCTGAATCTGAGCACAAGGTGATTAGCTACCGTGCAGGATACGGACTTTCTTGGCTGTTCGCTTTAATGACATTGGGGTTCTTCGTCTGGGCTGTCATTTCTGGGGCCTGGTCGATCCAAAGGATCAAGTTCTTATTATTGCTAGATCTTCCAGCCCTGAGACTCTGGTCTGAAATTCTCTTGAGCTGCGCGCTACCGGTTTTTGCCACAACACTTGGCTCGGTCACTTTACTCGTCGCCCGCAATGCTGAAGCACCCTCTATCTCATATTCAGAGAAGGGAATTACTTTCGACGAGCAGTGGAGCGACACGTTGCTCGGTATTGAAACAAGAGAATGGTCTGACATTCATTCGCTGGAATGCACCGGAGTCGTCAGCCCTAAGAGTATTTCCGAGTGGAAGTATTTCGATGGATGCTCACTGATAATCGATTTCAAGTCTGGTGGCAGTGCGCTACTTGAACTGGACCGTCTGCAACGTAATGAAGTAGAAGATTTGTTCCTGGCGGTAGAGAAGTGGTCTGATCAGTCTGTACTATCGCGCCGGGCTTTGCTTCTCGAACGTGGCTTGGCTGCAGTCGACAACGCAATCTCTTTGAGTTACACATCCATATGGACTGACGCACTCGAATCGCAGTTTGCAGCAACCAATTTCGTTCCACTCAAAACCGCGAGCACTCTGCAAAGTGATCGCTACGAGGTACGTATGCAGTTGGCATCAGGTGGTCTTTCTGCAGTTTACTTGGCAAAGATGCAGCCGAATTCTCGCGTTGTGTTGAAAGAGTCGGTCATACCCCCTGACACTGACTATAAGACGCGCGCGAAGGCTAAGGAGCTTTTCGAGCGTGAGGGACGCTTGTTGTCCCGCCTAGAACACCCACAGATAGCCAAGGTTTTGGACTTCTTTGTGGAGGGCGGGCGTGACTACATTGCACTGGAATACATTCCTGGTGTGTCGCTTCGCCAGTTCATCAAGTCGGACAATTACCGTGATGAGAAAGTGATCCTCTCTTGGGCGGCGCAGATTGCGGATATACTCTTGTATCTTCATGAACTTGAACCACCAGTAGTTCATAGAGATCTGACACCAGACAATCTGCTCGCTCGTGATGACGGAAAAGTTGCCTTAATTGACTTTGGCGTTTCAAACGAGTTCATCAGCCGCGCAACTGGTACTTTGGTCGGAAAGCAAGCTTACATCTCGCCGGAGCAGTTTCGCGGTAAAGCACAGCCTAAGAGTGATGTGTATTCATTTGGTGCGACACTTCACTTCCTTCTCACGGGCGAAGACCCGGAGCCACTTTCTACTTCCCGACCAAAGCATTTACAGCCGGGGGTAAGTCCATTCTTGGATGAGCTTGTCGCACAATGCACAGCTATGGATGTTGAGAATCGTCCGGATGCGCGCGCGATTCTTGAAACTTGTACGCGTCTTTTAGAAAGATACTAGAGTGTACGGAGGTTTGTTTCGTGAGCGAAAGTGGACGAGTTCTTAGACTTCCAGCTAGTGCGCCGTCATCTGGGCATTATGTCCTTCACTACAATCCTGAACGTGCCACATTTACCGGTGGTATCGCAGCCAGTGCACAGAAGCACTTCCTAGGTTTCGCCTCCACCGTAATTGCCAGCCTTGCAGTGCTGCTATTTGGCGTTTGCGCTGGTTTGGGAAACATCGCGATTGGCTCAGTGTTTTGTTTGCTGTTGGGTGTTCTAATTATGATTGAACTAAGCCGCCCGACAAATCTCGAATTTACAGAGCAAGGTTTTCGAGTGCATTGGTTGCATCAGCTGTTCTATTACTCTGGTCCCTGGATAAACTGGGATTCAGTTGTATCTGTTTCGTACAGCGAAGCAAGCGTGCCCGGATTTGAAAACGCAGAGTGCTTCGAGATTACCTTTGACCAATCCGGCTATCCCATGAGCCTTTTCGAGCTGATGTCCGTGCCGATTACTGCTAAGTGCGAAAGTCGAAAAATGACTCTGCGCTTTCTGGAATGTGGTTTTTTCCAGGAAGATGATCGTTTGAACTTTATTCGTGCCTTGCGAACCAATGTGCCTAGCGAGAAGATCAATGCCAAATTTCTCGCGCATGAAACGTTTGGCGAGGTGCCATCCTACACGGCGCTTTGGTTGGACTCCTTGCATGGAGGTCGCGATATTGAGACCGGTGTTTTGCCCGAGGGGGTCAAACTGGCGGATGGCAGGTACCTTGTTTTGAAACGTCTGGGCTCCGGTGGACAGGCAGTGGTATATGATGCAGTTGAAAACCGTGAGGAAGACGCCCTACATTGCAGCTCCGATGCGGTGAGCGCGGGCGGCATGAATGCCGCCCCTACAGTTTTGATCGGCGTAGGCAAAGGACGCGCTGGGAGCGTTGACTTCCAGCCGGCATGCGACGACATCGGTGCCGCCCCCACGGTGGAGATTGGCTTAGATAGCGTACGCGCTGGGAGCGCCGGCTTCCAGCCGGCATCTGGCGCCATTGATACCACACGGGCAGTTGTTCTTAAAGAATTTGTTCTTCCGGTTCGTGGTGGCAGAGAAATCAAAAAACGTGCGATTCACAATATTCAGCGCGAAGCAAATCTCCTGAAGTCGTTTGATCACAAAAACATCGTTGGATATAGAGATTTATTCATTGAAGGCTCGCGCGCATATCTTGTGATGGAGCGTATTTTTGGTGAAACGTTGCGAAGGAAGGTTGAATCATCAGGAAAATTTTCAGCCCAGCAAGTTGTTGATCTCTCACGCCAGATGTGTGTCTTGCTGGAGTTTCTCCACGGGTGCGACCCGCCTGTGATTCATCGCGACTTTACGCCCGAAAATCTCATGCTCACAGAAGATGGTCAGCTCAAACTTATTGATTTCAACGTTGCGCACAGATTGGAATCATCATCCACGCGCACTGTAGTCGGTAAACATGCCTATGTGCCGCCGGAACAGTTCCGCGGAAAACCTACCGCCCAAAGTGACATCTATGCACTTGGAGCGACAATGTACTTTTTGTTGACCGGAGAAGACCCAGAGCCCATAACGCGCTCGGACCTCACTAACGATCCGACGGTTCCTCCTGAACTTGCATTATTGGTTATGAAAGCCACAGAACCCAACGCTAGTGACCGATTTTGTACTGCTAAAGAAGTGCTTGTAGCGCTAGACGCAATAAGTTCGCAAGTTCCTACTTAACCTAAGTGGTTCGATTGGGTTAACTCGCTGACTCGCAGTGTGGTTGCTCAGACGCCTAAGTTCGTCAGCATCCTGAGTTGTTCAGCATCTCAAGTTGCTCAGCATCGTATCTGCCGAGAGGCGATAACTCTGCGCGTCGCGCTGTTTTCCTTGCGTCTCTTTCAAATTTGCAAGGGCGAGATATGTTCTTGCGATGTCAGGGTGCCCAGGCAGTAGCAATTGCTCGCGTATCCGAAGGCTCTCGTTGAGAAGCTTTTCGGCGCTATTCAGTTGCCCCGAGCGCACTTTAGCGTCTGCCCACGTGGACAACAATTTTGCTTTCGCTAATCGATACGATGGTTTGTCAGACCCTTGTACGATTCTCAGTCCTTCCTCGACAGTTCTTTCAGCTTTGCCACTTTCGGAATTCATTGAATAAGCGAGTGCAAGATCAGCCATTGTGATTGCGAGTTGCTCTTCAAACTGCTTTGGCATTTCTTTTCGCACTTTCACAGCCTTTTCGAGGTGCAACCTTGCGTCATCGTAGCAACCTTGTACTGTTTCGATTTTTCCACTCAATGCGAGGGCTGCAGCAAGCGCGAGTCTCGGTCTTTGAGAGATACCTTCTGTGTTGTAATTGTCCTGCGCGAGACGCAATGCTTTCTCTGCGTGTTCACGAGCTTTGTCGTACATGCCCATATCAAAATAGATACATCCGATTGATTCATTGCAGAGCGACTCGACTTCAGAGTTTTGATGGGTATATCTGATTTCCGCATCGATAAAGGCTTTTTGAGTCTTACTATCAAGTCCTCTCAGCTCGGGTTTGACGTTCGGGCGACTAGCTAGAGTGCTCAATGCTCTCTTGCTGGATTCAAGTGCTTTGGGGTATTGCAACTGTTCCTGTGCAATCTCTGCTTCTAACCCATGTGCGACTGCAGTTTCGAAAGAGCACGAGCTCATTGCAGAGGCAATTTTAGTGTTGAGTTTGGCGACCTTTTCTGCCCATTTGAAGTGGCGGTCGCGGGCCAACGTTCCCGCCAGTGCCGGCAAGAATGAGATGAATGCGATAAATCCCAGGCATCCAGCAATGAGAACAATAAATGCCATTAGATCTCCCGGAATGGGACCAAATTGCCAGCCGTTGAGACCGTTTTTCAACCAAACCATTGTCGCAGCCAATGCGCCGAGGAACAGTAAAGCCTTGACTGAGATGTACTTGTCTTTCGGCTGTGCGCCCAGGGATGTGCTGTCGATACCCCTTAACAGACCAGATTGGGGCTCGCTGCTTGAGCGAAAGGAACTGGAACTTGTGCCGAACTTTTGATCGGGACTATTCGCAATGAACATCATCGCAATTGCTATGGCAAAAAGCATTCCGACAGAATACTGATTTACGCCCGTCGAGAGACACGATACTCCAGGATCGCCAGGCTTGTAGTGGATGGAAATCTGTTTTCCTTTGGGAAAAGCGGCAACCATCAAGTCGTGACTCTGAAGCTGCATGCCGCCGAATTTGATGCGGTCGCTGTCATAAGTTTTTCCACCTACAACATATTGATAGTGAATCTGAGCTTCGTCGCGCGTTCCGTGTTTTGTCTGTACTTTCTTGACGATGGAACTTGTCACCTTCGCATTGACGGTCGGCCACTTTTCGCTTGCGACCCCAAGCATGGTCTCGTTGACTGCATACCAGGCGCATCCAATGGCGATTGCATAGCGCATAAACTGCAGAATCGAATACAGAACACTGGTGTTCATCAGGCACCTCGCTTTGTAGAAACTCGCGCCGAAGCGTGCGAAGAGGGGGCTAAGCAGGGCTGCTTAGTCTTGAAGTGAATCTGAGGGAGCGGGCTCAGGATTTATCGATTCTACGCCTGCGCTTGACAACTTTGCGCAATCGTAACAGAGCCTTCATTTTTGGTTTTTCCCCTACCTATTAATGGAGGATCTGAAGACTATCGTTCTGGATGTAGTGGATAACAGACGCGGATCTATAAATACGGAACGTATCCGTGCTCGGAGGCGATTGCTTTGTCTTTCTCGGCTTCCACTTTGTTGCCTAGCTTCTCGTTCACCTCTGCACGAAACCAGCGCGCATCTATGCAATATGGATCTAAATCTGTGGCTGCGTTTAGTTCTCTCAGAGCATCTTCGTTGCGTCCAAGTCGCAACAGTGAAAGACCGTAGACTGCTCGCATAGACGCATCTAGTGGAAGCTTTCCAACTGCCGCTTCTGCGTTACGTAGAGCCGCATCGTTATCTTTTTTGAGGAGATTCAGTTTGGCGTTTTGCAAACTCTTTATTGCATCTTCGCGCTTTGTTTTAGGAGCCGCGAGGTGAAGGCATTCATCCATTTTTTCTAAGTCGCCTTTATGTGCATATAGATCTGCCAAATCAAGATAAAGGCTGGCTTTGTCTTCCCCTAGTTCTAATGCCGTTGTCATGTCTGCGATTGCAAGATCGAGTTTGCCAAGCCGGTTGTATGCAAATGCTCGAATTGCGAGAGTAAACACCAATTCGTTGCCAGAGACCGAATCGATTACTTCGTTGCACAATTCAAGTGCATCAGTATTTTTGTTCATCGAATGCAGCGTGTGCGCTTTATGAACCTTTGCTGTTTTTAGAGTAGGACAGTGTTTAATGACGTGGTCAATGTCCTTTAAAGCATCTTCGTATTTGTATTGTTGGGTATTGGCTAACATCCGTACCAAATACGAACCCGGGTGCGTCTGCCCGAGCTCAATTGCTTTTGTGCAGTCTTCAACGGCTTCCTTGTAATTGCACAGCGCGTTGTTCGCTGTTGCTCGAATGTAGTGACAGTAGCCGATGTCACCTTCGAGCTTTAGTGCGGCATTTATTTTGTCGATTGCTTGCTCCGGCTGGTGTAAATTGACATGTGCGAGTGCTGCGTTTGCAAGAGCACATTGATCGTTCGGGGTTTTCTCCAATAGCCGATTGCTCAACTCCAGAAACGTTGACCAATCTTGATTTTCAAACGCGGTCTTCATGGCGTTCTGCTCGGATGGACCGAGCTTGTTTTTCACCCAACTGACGACGCGGTTTATCATGGTTTCCCTTTTTCTCGCAGGACTGAGTATTACAGGTACTGAATATATCCGATACCGTGAGATGTTTTGTCCATCTCTGCTTCTTCTGTGTTGCCCAGTTTTTCGCGGAAGGTTGTCAACATTCTAAATCGATTTAGTCTATGCAAAACTCGTGCGTCCACATACGATTGTAATCGTATTGGTCAATACGTTCGGAGTGTGAATGTGGCGCAAATTCTTATTGTTGAAGATGATCCCGCCGTTTCCAGCGCACTCGCACGCTGGCTGAAGAAGAGCGGCCATCTGGTTGTGCACGCACCGAGTGCGGTGGCGGCAGCTGAGCATCTGGACTCCTCCGAATTCGACCTATTGATATTGGACGTGGAGTTACCGGACAAAAATGGCTTTGAAATTCTGGCAGAATATCGAAAAGCAGGATGTACAGCACTTGCATTATTTCTAACCGGACGCTCATCGCTAGCAGATAAGGTTATAGGATTTCAGCATGGTGCTGACGACTATCTGACTAAGCCGTTCGAAGCGGCGGAGCTTATGTTGCGTGTCGATGCGCTGCTTCAGCGTTCTAGAATATCTAATCACGCACACTTCAGCAAAATGGGTTTCGAGCTTATACCAGAGAAGACATCAGTGCAGCACAAAGGCCAAGAAATTGTTTTGACTGGTCTAGAATACAGGCTGCTCGAATTCTTACTTCGACGCAGTAACCAAATTTTGTCGACCGACAGAATTCTGAGCTCCGTTTGGCGTGACGAACAGAATGCATCTCCAGAAGCGCTCGGTGCATGTATGAGCAGATTGAGAAAGAAACTAGGTTCGACTGGCGATCAGAGCATTATCAAAAATGTGCACGGTCGCGGATATCAGGTTTCTACTGACGCTCAGTAAACGGAAGGCTAAAACGAATTGTCGTCCCTCTTCCTGAATCACTCACTGCGTAGATATTGCCACCATGTCTTTCCACTATCGCTTTGCAGATCGCAAGCCCCAAACCCGATCCTTTTTGTACTTTATTATCTGTGGCTTGATCGACTTGCTTAAATCGGGCAAAGACCTGTTGAATCTGATCTGCAGGTATCCCCTTGCCTTCATCTTTCACTTCAATAATTGCCTGGGCGTGTTCTGGGAGACACTTAATGGTTACTCTTGTACCTGAGGGGCTAAATTTGAAGGCATTAGGGAGAAGATTGAAAAACACCTGCATTATGCGCTCGAAGTCATAATACGCCTTCAAGTCTGGCTGTGCATCCACCTCAACTTTAATGCCAGCTTGTTCTGCCAACAGTCTGGTCGCAGGGCATGCAGCAATACAAACATCTCGCAACGGACGCTCTTCAGGATTTATCTGAATATTCTGCGCCTCCAGCCTGTCCAGATCAAGCAAATTATTAACCAGTGAAAGCAATCTCTTGATTGTGTCACTACTCTCTTGAAGGGCATCTCTGCCATCTATAGTGAAGACTCCGAAGCCCAAGATACGAAAATGACATTTGAATAAAGAGTATTCTTCTATCCATATGCAGCGCATAATAGTGTCGCGAATTCGTTGAACATTGTTTCAACTGTGGCGAACTGCATATCTACTCAATCTCAGTATTGATAGCATTCTCGTCCTGCAAATTTGAAACTCGTATTTCCCAAATTCTTTGCAGTGATAACAAAAACAAGACAACTTGGAGAACTATTTTTTGAAATTTTCGTACCGCTGAATTTAATAAAAATAGTCCCGAAACGCCTTAAGCAGGAACTGTTCGGACACAGACTAAATCACCCCGCACATTTTTGCAAAAAAGCCACCTTGACTACCCCGAACCCATTGTGTACCATCGGGTTAGTCAGCAATACGAGTCTGACTTTTAATAGCTTAAAGCATACATCTTGGTGTCTCGCTGGTGGTTCTGCGCGAGCTGTTGTCTGCTGGAATCACTGATTTGGCATTCTCAAAAGGGACGACACCAAATGATATTGGTTGCGGCTTTGCGCGTCAGCTCGCTGATAGAAGATAAGCAAGAGACTTTTCAGAAGAAACTGTTAGCACCGCCAGTAGGCAGCCAAGTTTACCAATTCAATTATTCGTTTAAGAGAATAATTGAATGTTTTGTGTTTATGCTGTTCGCACAACTTCTTTTTTGCGCAACGAGCGCGAGCGCACAGGTCGTCACGTGGATACAGAACGATATGGGATCTGGCTCGACGGGGACTTTCAGCTATGGCGCTGGTTCACCACCTACGTACACAATAGCGGGCTCTGGCCTTGGTCCTGGTTTTCTTGACAGTACAGAGACTTTCGTCAATACACCGGCGGTTTCTGCCTGTGAAATACAAGGACAGGTAGTCAGCCAAACAAATACTTCAAGTAGCGCAGTCGCGGGTTTGTGTTTGCGCAGCAGCCGTCAGTCCTATCTTGCAGCTGAGTATGTGATCGGTGTTACGCCTGGCAACACGATTTTTCTCTATCGAAGATTTATTGGTGTTGGAGGCGGCAACGTTGCAACAGCTACGGGATCAGCTCCGACGTATTTAAAATTACGTCGCTATGGTGATCCTGCAAACGGATACTCAGTAGAAGGTCTGTATTCGTCAGACGGCATCAATTGGACTTCTTTGGGTTCCTTCGGTGAGCCAAATACAAATCCGATGCCGAATAATTTCTATGCTGGCTTTATCGTCAGTAGCGGCAGTGTAGGAGCCACGCAAAGCACAGCTGTTTTCGACCATGTCAGCTACAATACGGCGGTCCCTCAGGTAACATCGAACCTTCTGCTATGGTTGAGGTCAGATGCAGGGGTCACTACCAGTGGTGGCGCAGTGACCGCATGGGCGGATCAGAGTGGTAACTCGAATAATGCGACTCAGGGAACAGGAGCGAATCGCCCGACGCTTAATACTGGTAGTGCCAATAGTGGCATACTTTCAAGTATATCATTTGATGGAAGCTCTGATTATTTGAGCCTTCCGTCTGGCTTTGCAAACTTAAGTGCCGGTGCGTCCATATTCGCGATTGTGAAGCCCTCGAGCAGCTCCGCGACTGGAGTTCCATTTGTTTGTGGCAACACGAGTAATAGCGATGCTTTGATTGCCAAAACGGTAGGAACAAACGCGGCGATGTATGCCTACAATTCCACAACCGCTTCCAACGTTACTACCAGTAGCAATCCTATATCAACGAGCAACTTTCAGCTGCTTGAAACTATCTTCACTCCTGGAGCGAGTGCTGGCACCGGTGTCGGCAAGGTTTATGTCAACGGTGCCTTAGAGGCGACTGCAACAAACCTTGTCCAGAACCTAAACAACACGACCCGTTCCACTAATCAAATTGGAGCTGGAATAGGGCTAACCGATTATTTTGGCGGTGAGATCTGCGAAATCTTGGTGTATTCCAGCCCGTTGACCGACAGTCAGCGGCATTCTTTGGAGTCTTACTTTCTTTCCAAATACAATGTGGGAGCCACTCCGACCCTTGATGCGCCAACCGTTACACCCTCATCAGGTGTGTATTTGCCGCAGCAGCAGTACATCCTCAGTCAGAATCAAAATGCTCTGGTGTACTACACGACAAATGGCAACACGCCAACAACTAGCGACCTATGGTTCTACAACAACCAGAATTATTATCTAACCGTCAGTGCCCCAGAAATGGTGCCACGCGTTCAAAAGTCGACAACAATTAAGGCAATAGCAAAGGCGCCATTTTTTAACGACAGCCCGGTCACCACTGTCACTTATGAAATAGACAATTCAACATCTGCGATACCACGAAGCGGGCTGATTCAATGGCTGAGAGGATCAAATGTGACAACTAGTGGCAGCAACGTCACTAATTGGAACGATGTATCCGGATCTTTGAATGATGCATCGAATGGTTCCAGTCAACCGACTCTGGTATCGAATGCGGTGAATGAGTTGCCGGCTGTTAATTTCAGTGGCTCGCAGTTCTTGCAAAGTCCTTCCGGATTCTCAAATTTCACTAGTGGTCTGACGGCAATGCTGGTTGCTAAGCCAGTATCAGTAAGCGCAGGAGCTCGCCTCTTTGACTACGGAAATGGGGCTACCAGCGACAATGTCATGTTGAGTTTGCCTTCGAGTACGGGATTTACGTTCTCCACTTACAACAGTTCAACAAGTTCTTCTGTCACTGCTTCCAGCGGAGTGACGTCGGGTAATTTCCAATTGCTTGAATCACTCTACAACGGAAGCAACACTGCAAATCTCTATGTCAATGGCGCCTCGGCAGCAAGCAGCTCTTCAATGCAAACCTTGCAGAATCTGACGCGGAGCGGAAATTACATTGGACAGGACAATTCTGGTGGAAATCGATTTAACGGGCAAATTGCAGAAATGCTTCTCTGGAATCGACAGTTGACTGCCGCTGAAAGAGCCGCTGTTGAAGGATATTTGCTGTCGAAGTATCAGATGCCGAGCACAAATACCGTCGCGACGCCGACATTTAGTGTGGCAACATCAACGACATTTAGCGAGCCTTCGCAAGTAGCAATAGCCGGTCCCACTGGAGCAAAAATATATTTCACACAGGATGGAAGTACTCCAACGACATCCAGTCAAGAATACACAAAACCTGTCTTTGTGATGTGGACACAAACAGTGAAAGCTATTGCTGTGCTCAATGGAGTTTCAAGCAGTGTAGCCACAGCAAACTACACTCTCAATTCCACTAAGTGGCCGGCGCCGAGTGTCTCTGATACTCGAACTCTAGATATGAAGCAGCAACTACCGAACGTTGGAATCCCACACGACGCCAATCAGCCATAGGCTGAATCAAAACGCATTCCCATTCTGAGAGAGAAAGTAAATGAACCTGCGGATATCAAAGGCCAAACTTCGCAAGACTGTTGCCGGTATTTTGGTGCCGTTGGTTTTGATCATCAATCAGCCTATTGCAGCGTTAGCGGCACCCCAGCCGCCTATGCCGCCTTCCGTTCCTAAAATCTCCCAGACTCCTAAAAGTGTCAGGCGCGGTCCGAAATCTCTAAAACCCGTTACACCGAGAGTTCTGCCTGCGCACCCTACGGATCTTGACCTCAGAGCTGCCAGAGTTTTTGAAGAACCCTTGATCCCGATGAGTAGCGCTCCAATTGCAGGAGAGAATGATGCGCTCGCTGCTGCTATTCAACAATTCAAAAGCGGAAAGAATGCCGAGAATGTTGCGCCATTGATGACATTCTTGAAAAATTATCCAAAATCGAGATGGACCCCGTCTCTTCAACTTAATTTGGGTCTGCTCAGATTTCAATCCGGATACATGAGCGAAGCTCTCCAACTGTTTAAGACGGCATGGGCAACCAGCAAAAATGAGACGGGTCAGTATCAAAAAGCGATCGCTGACAGATGCGTGGCCGAGATCTTGGTTCTCGATTCCAAAGTTGGCCGAATGGCAGAAATAGACCAGATTCTAAAGGAAACTAAAGACCGAGCGTTTCAAGGATCTGTAGAGCAAAGAGTCAGAGGCTCTTCTGATGCATTCACGCAAATGAAATTGCATCCAGAGAAAAGCTTCAAATGTGGTCCACATGCAGTATCAGCTCTTTTAGCAATCAAAGACAAAAAGTACATATTCAACAAAACAATTGATGATTTTCCGTCGACGGCAGAAGGAACTTCACTACAGCAGAATAAAGAACTTGCAGAGAAAGTTGGACTCAAACTGCAAATTGCCAAGCGCGGACCCACAGGTGCGATAGTCGTACCGAGCATAGTTCACTGGAAGCTAGGACACTTTGCAGCAGTAACCGCTAAAGTCGGTGATAGATATGAAATCAAAGATCCAACTTTTGGAACAGAAGTCCCTTTCAAAATTACCAAACAAGTTTTTGATGCAGAATCTGATGGTTATGCGCTAATTCCCGCTGGACCGCTGCCTTCTGGTTGGCAATCAGTAAGCAAGGAAGAAGGAGCAAAGATTTTTGGAAAAGGGGTTCCGTGGATTTGGCCTGATTACTGCTGGCGTACGAAAGGCAGTAAAGGTAGTGGTACCCCACCATGCAAGGAAAAATGTGATCCCTGCGGAATGATGCAGTTTGACGTAGCAAAAACGTCTGTCGATTTGCTTCTTTATGACACACCGCTCTCGTATTCCTGCCCAATAGGTGGAACCGTCCCATTCGAAGTTAATTACCAATATCTTCAAGCTTTTCAACCTTCCATATTCACCTTCACAAACTTTGGGCCTGATTGGAGTTTCTCTTACCTGTCGTACCTAACCCTTGACGTATCCGCTACGGCGACAATTCGACTTCCAGAAGGGTATTCTGAAATCTACGCATTGAGTGGTGGCGTTTACAAACGCGACAGGCTTACGCAGGCGCTCTTTGTGGATCTTGGAGGAGGCGTCTATCAGCGTCAAATGACGGATGGAAGCATCCAGGAATACAGCCTTTCGGATGGAGCTTCACCGGCGAAGATTTTCATGACGAAAATAATCGATGCGCAAGGCAATGAAACCTTAATTCAGTATGATTCCGACTTTCGAATCACTGCAGTGACAGACCCGATAGGAGAAGTTAGTACTTTAACCTATTTGTCTAATACTTTCGGTAATTCTGGTTTTTACAAGGTTTCACAAATATCGGATCCGTTTAGCCGAACATGCTCATTTACCTATGACTCTAGCAACACCAATCTCGTGATGACGACAGATGTGCTTGGTCTTCAAAGCAAAATGGTTTATGACACTACAAATACCTTCGTAACGTCACTGGAGACACCTTACGGCGTAACGTCATTTTACAAGTACACTCCGACACCTGCCTACAACGCAAGAGGATTGAAAATTAAGTATCCAGACGGCACTTCCGCAGTTCTGGAATCATGGATTGGGCACGAGCCACTAGATGCGACCTTTATGTGGGATCGTGAAGCCATGGCGCTTTATCCGAATGATGTCGACAATCATGATTTCACACATGCATACAAATTTCACTGGATGTGGGGGCCAGTTGATGGACTACTATGGCCAATTATGGATTATTTAAAGAAGCCATTAGAAAACAAGACTGAATACACGTATGTGGATCAGACGAGTTCTCAGGCTGGTGGACAGGTTGGCACCAACACCACGAATAAACCAATTCGAATAAGCCAAAAGACACCCACACCAGTGAAGGCTGTTATTGGTGGCACAAAAACTACTGGTGACGTTCTAACGTTTACTTTTACAGACGTATCTTTGCCTGGCGGCTCTCAGAATATTGCCTACACGGTGCAGTCTGCTGATACGCTGAGTACTATCGCCAGTGGGCTGGCTGCTGCAGTCAATACGAATGCGAACCTGAGAAAGTTGGGAGTATCAGCTGCCGCTACTGGCACTAACATCGCGATGGTGTCCCAGTCGTTAAATTTTACAGCCTATTCCAAGAGTCTGAGTGGTGGTGCAACTGAAACAATTTCATTAGGAACTTCATATCCGCAGTCAGGGCAAGTGACTTTGGCTGGCACAGTGACACCAGGGCAATTCGTTAGTCTATTTCTCAGTGCCCAAGGGGTGTCCCAAGGGTATGCGCAATATATCATTCAGCCGGGAGACACTCTTACTACTGCAGCAACAGGGCTTAAAAATGCGATTAACGGCAGTTCGATTTACACAAATCGTGGCATAACAGCCACCTCCTATGGACCTAGTATTTATTTGTCGACTACAAGCACGCCAGATAATTTGTCTTATTCTCCCTATTTTTCCAGCACACCTTCGATGACTTTGGACTATCAGTCCGTCGGAGGAGAAATTACCAGTACCTATCAGTACAATGCCTTAGGGCATCGTACATTTAGTGCAGATCCCGCTGGGCGTGTTTTTTCATACACATATGCCGGAAATGGAATCGACCTAACTCAGATCACTGAGATTCAAAATAATGACTCGTTCATGCTGGGGAATTGGACCTACAATGGTCAGCATAGACCGACTCAGTATATCGACGGTTCCGCTAGGACCTGGGGATATGGCTACAATTCTTTGGGTCAGATCACCTCAATGACCGATCCCAATTCGAATTCTACAACCCTGACTTACACAGGCACGGCAAATTCCTTTTTGACGCAGATTAATGGTCCGCTGTCTGGCAATGCTGATACCACAAACTTTAGTTATGATGGCTTCAATCGTCTTGATACGATGACAAATTCCGAAGGCTATCAACTCAGTTTCGATTACGATGTAGCAAATCGAAGAACCCAAACCACTTATCCAGATGGAACAACTGAGCAGTCGATTTATGATCGCCTCGATCCAATTTTTTCGAAGGACAGAATAGGCAGGTGGAGCCAGTCTACATATGACTCCATGGATCAACTTAAATTTCAACTCGATCCATTAGGCAGAAAAATCCAATATGACTGGTGTCATTGTGGAGCGCTAGCGAAGCTGACGGATCCGGCAGGAAATGCTACAAAATGGCATCATGATTTGCAAGGACGCAAAATCAAAAAGATTTACGCCGATCAGAGCAGCGTCTCCTATGAATATGAGCCAGGTGCTGGACGGTTGTCGGCTCGCACAGATGCTTTAAACCAGCTCACGAATTATTTCATCAATTCTGATGGAACGACGTTCGCCACCGGATACCAGAATGCTGCCAATCCGACATCAAGTATAATAAGAGAATATGACAGTAAATTCCGTCGGATTTCCAGTTTGCGAAACGACTGGGGCGCTATATCCTATACCTATAATGCCTATGTCACCGGCCCTGGTGCTACACCCACTGCAGGTGGTGGCAGACTTTCGACAGTGCAGAACAATGTAATTGCGAACTCCGACGTTACTTATACCTATGATGTTTTAGGCAGAACGACCAATCGCTCAATTGACGGTGCAAGTAATTCGGTAACATGGGCATACGATGCCATGTCCAGGGCGATGTCCGAAGTGAATGCTTTGGGAACCTTTAATTACACGTATGTTGATGACACGCCTGGCTCTTCAAAAGGCGTCACTAGATTAGCGTCAGTTGCCTATCCGAATGCCCAAGTGACTAGCTACGATTGGTACGACAACAATGGCGATCAACGCCTCAAGACAATGGACAACTTAAATCCGAGTGGTGCAACGCTTTCACGATTCGACTATCAATACAATCCAGCGGGTGAAATTCAGCAGTGGCAACAGCAGCAAAGCGGCGGTAATGATTTCCACAACTTCAAATATGATCTCGCCGGTCAGCTAGTTAGTGATCAAGTAGGCTCAGGCGCTCCTCACGCGCCGTTTTCGAAGGAATTCTATTATGCCTATGACAAGGCTGCTAACAGAGTTGCCGTGCAATCTCATAGCGTTGATACGCTTAGAGTCTCTGGAACAGTGACTGCCGCAGATACTTTAACAGTCACGGTGAAAGACGCTGCACTTACCGGTGGGCAAGAAGTCGTAAATTATGTAGTTCAAGGTGGTGACACTCTTTCGACAATAGCGCAAGGCATCGCCACGGCAATTAATACAAACACAAATTTGCGTGCTATTGGCATCGCAGCCAATGCGCAAGCGGGTAAAACCTTCGTCAATATTCGTGCGGCATCTAGCAATATCACGACATATTCGACATCGGAGAGCGGTGGCGCTACTGAAACCTTAAGCATGGGTATTTGGCGCAACGGTCTTGAAAATGTAGTCATTGGAGGAACCAAGACTACCAGTGATGTTATAACTCTGACCTTCAAAGATATTGCTCTATCGGGCGGTACAAGGAATGTTGCGTACACCGTTCAAGCCGGCGATACTCTGGCTTCCATCGCAACCAATATTGCTTCAGCAATAAACGCCGATACTCCTCTACAAAACCTTGGCGTTAGCGCGACCTCGGTTGGCACAGTCATCAGCATCGTCTCCAATTCAGTAAACGTCACGTCTTATTCCAGTTCACTAAGCGGAGGGGCTACTGAGACTGTTGCGCTTTCTATCAATCAGAATCAAATAAGTACGGCAACAATCGGCGGTACAAAGACAACTTCAGATACCATCACCATCAATGTTTATGATTCTGGTCTAGGTGGTGGAACTCAGGCTGTTACCTACACTGTTCAATCTGGTGACACGCTGACTTCAATTGCAACCGGAGTTGCCGGTGTCATTAATGGCAATGGTAATTTGCAGGCTATTGGAGTAAGCGCTACTGCATCCGGTAAGGTAGTTACGGTGCAATCAAAGTCAATTAATGCTACCACCTATCGAACCACGACTAGCAGTTCTGCAACCGAAACAATAACGCTAAGTATTCCTATGGAAGCATGGACTGTTGCCGCGATTGGAGGCTCTAAAACTACCGGCAACGTGCTGACAATCACAACCTATGATGCAGGGTTGTCTGGTGGTAAGAAAGCGATCGGATATACAGTTCAAAGTGGGGATACTCTGACTTCCATAGCATCAAATCTTGCAGCGGCTTTGAATGCAGACTCAGATCTTCAGGGAATTGGGGTCTCTGCAACGTCTAACTCAACAGTTGTGAGCCTGAAGTCGACATCTCCAAACCTGACCACATTTGCTCAATCGCTCAGTGCTGGAGCAACAGAAACGATTGCTCTGTCCTCAAGCACTTCAGTTGTTCGATCAACGTGTAACAACGTCAATGAACTGATTTCAATTGCACCAGGAGGAAAAACCAGCTTCCAAGGCACCACAAGTAAACCAGTTTCTTCCGCCGGCGTGTCTGGTCAGGTCGTGACACTGTCACAGAAGGCGCTAAAAGGCGTACAGCTAAGCACTTCCGTTGATGGAACACCTACAGAAACTTTGACTTTTGGTACCAATCTTGATGGCAACATCACGGCTACGGTGGGTGGTACCACCACAATAGGAGACGTCCTTTCAATTACTGTGAACGACCCTCGTTTCAGGTATGGTCCAGTAACTTCTTCTTATACCGTTAAAGCTGGAGATACAACTGGAACGATAGCTCAAGGGCTTTCAAATGCAATTTATAACACCCTAGGTTATGGCGGTACGTTGTACACCAGTATTGCCCTCTATTTCCCAAGCTATGCAGGCTCTGTTGTCACCATCAACCCAAATAACTATTATGCGAATGTGATTTACAGTAAGTCAGTCACAGGTGTTGCGACCGAAACACTAACTTCATCTGCGAATCTAAACGGTAATAGCACCGTGACCGTTGGTGGCAGCGCTACCACAGGAGACGTTGTTTCTCTGACAGTAGATAACAGCAATCTTCCTGGAGGTGAAGAAACCGTCTCCTACACAGTGGCAGGAGGTAATACTCCGACGAATATTGCTACTGGCCTTAAAAATGCAATTAATGCCAGCAGTAATTTGGCTGCGATTGGAGTGACTGCGGCATCCTCAGCTGCTGTTGTTACCGTTGCAACGGAAGGTACGACTTACACGACCTCTACAAGTGGTGGAGCTACTGAAACCCTGACGCTCGGTACAAATGCCAACGGCAACAGTACATTGACAGTTGGTGGAAAGGCGACCAGTGGCGATACCGTCACGGTTATCACTCATAATCCGTTGCTTCCAGGCGGTCAGGAGTCAGTTGGATACACGGTAGGAGCTTCAGACACCTTGGTAGATGTGGCAGCTGGCCTTGTTTCTAGCATGAACAGCAACTCTGACCTGCAGACCTTGGGCGTGACGGCAAAGAACAGTTGTACAGCCGATCTTGCATTCGCGCAGAGCTTCTCTGGCAATGGGAATCTGCCATCGGGAGAGAGTCTGGCTAAGGTTTCGGTAACTGATGCAGTGCCAACAATAAAGACACACATGAATTCTCTAAGTATCACTGCAAGTACCTCTGCCGCGCTGACTTGGGACGCTAATGGAAACATGACCAGTGATGGCACGAATTCGTACAAGTGGGATGCAGAGAATCGACTGATTGAGATTGTTTATCAAGGAATCGGAAACTTTAGCCAAATCACGTTTAATCCTAACGGTGAATGGACGCTGATCAAAGAAACAAGTAATAATGTCCTGGTTTCTACAACGCAATTTATTTGGGCTCAGAATCTAATACGTGAGGAGCGTGACAGCAGTGGAGCCGTAATAAAGCAGCTCTTCGGTGGTGGAGAAAAAGTTGCCTCCACAAAGTATTTCTACTCGAGAGATCATTTGACGTCGGTTAGATGTATGACGGACAACAGCGGAGTTGCTCAACTGCAACAAACATTTGATTGCTACGGAAGAGGTACGAAAATAAAAGGAACTTTGGACAGCACCTATCAGTTTGCTGGTTATTATTCCCATCTACGAAGCGGTCTAAATTTGACAAGGACCAGAGCTTACAACGCATTGTTTGGCAGATGGATTAGCCGAGACATTATTGCTGAGCTTGGAGGTGTTAACCTCTATGCATACGTAGGAAACATTCCCACCATATTTTTCGATCCGTTGGGTATGGGATGGGTTCTGTTGCCTATAGTGAAGGGTGACCATATTTCATGGTGCTGGCATTTCGACAGTAATCTTCCCAGTAGTATGCCTCCAGAGCCCACTTCGGGACCTGGACCGGATGGGCAAGGTCCAGTACTTACGCCTCAGGAGGCTAGCGATCTGCAACAACTCAGAACGCCGTTGCCACCTGCTGAAAATCCATTTCCACTGCCGATGAGTCCGGAATCAGTTTACAATGACAATGATGGTTCCATACCGCCTGATCTGCCTCCTCCGGGGGGTGATCCTAACAATCCAACAAATCCAAATGATTACGCACTTCCGAAATATGAAAAGTTTTGTCCATGTCCACCTGGTTATACTGGGCCCAAGGGTGGAGGAAATCACCTAAAGCTCTAACCTTCGTGCGAAAATGCCGTTGCTGCTCAGTTTTCAGCCTGAACCGAAATGAAGAACTCTAAGTATTTTCAACTACTGCTACTTTTGATTTTTACGCAACTTTCCCCGGGAGTGTTAGCTGTTGAATCTGCGGATTTACACTCGCAAAAGTTTAGACAGCGCGAATTCGCCAAAGCTCAGGTTCATATCAATTTGGGGAATCTTAATGAGGCTTTGCCTATTCTTCAAAGTTACCGGAAAACTTGTTTGTCAAGTAACTCGTTTGAAAATGCCTCCTTTGCTTCATTACTGATTGCGAGCATACTCGATCAAAATGGACGATTTTCTGACTCCATCGAAGAGTGTAAGGCTGGACTTAGCTCTGCTGAGAGAGCAAGAGAAATCGGCTCAAAAAGGAATGAACCAGCCGCATTGCACTGCATGCTGCTGTGGAAACTTTCTGAGAGTCAATTCTATGCAGGCAAGTCGAAATCTGCTATTGCAACGCTTGAAGATGCGATTGAATTTGCAGAAAATCGAGGTCTAACTCAGTCTAAACCAGATTTGTTGCTTCAGATGCGATTCCAGAAGGCACTTGAAATGGAGTCCATAAATATGACAAAAGCAAAAGATCTTTTTCGCGATAGTAAAAGTGAAAGGTTGAAAACATTCGAAGCGATGAGCGGTGTAAGGCTTCAAGAAGTTTCCCTCAAAAGAAAAGATATCATCTCGGTATTTAAACCTGAACATTTAGATTTGTCCAATGCACAAATAGTAGCAATTGAAAAAGGCGTTGAAGGTATTCCCTCTCGATCCAGCAAATTGCTCACAGAAAGAGGATACTTTTTAGTCGTTTATTCACCTGATACCGCGGGAAAGATAATACAACCCTTCGTTACTAATCGAAGGCGAGTAATGGGTTCATATAACTTTGTTGTGAAATCATTGCAGATTTCCATTGACGGAAAAAGTAGGCCAAAAGTTGACGAAGCAATAGATTTGCAAAGCGAAATTTTTCGACAGGCTGGTTATGCATTCGATGATGCACTGGGAGATTTTTCTCAAACTAATCTATTCCTCGATGCTTATTGTCACGATTGGAAAGCTCTGCACGGCAAAGATCCTCGCGAACCAAGAATTCCGGAAATTATGTCGCCTGCAGCACGATTAGGAGTATTTGCTCAAGTGTTCATGGGTCTCGCCCAAGTCGAAACTCCAATTCTATACTCGGATCCTGGTAAAAATCCTAATCTAGAGTGGAATCCAGCAGTAACGGCGGTCGTCAAAGAAAATATTGCAAATGCAAACAAACCGGCGCACAGATTTCCGTCCTATTTCTTGAAGCTAAAATCTATACCCACTGGAAACTAGAGTAATGGAGATATTTATTCAAGCAGGACTTATGAAATACGATGCCGGTGAACATGTTGTTGCCGGATATCGTGTCATCGGTCTGCTCGACGATCGGATTTCACAATGTTGGCTGGGAAAGTAATTCACCTTGGCGTGCAGTTGTAGTGACAAATACATGTCCGGTTGTTCGTGGAATTTTTTGAAGTAAGTCTCTATTTGTGTGCTGCTACTCTCGGCTTCCAATGCGGATACTGCTTTGTAGAAACCGTCATTAGTATTGATATTGTATTCTTTCGTCAGTCCCTGAATTTTTGCAGTGTCGGTATAAATGGGGCTCCAGACTTTACTAGCTTGAGAGCCTCCGTATCAACTTCGTTTACTAACGAGCTTTTCTCAATTGTTAAATCAGAAATTGTACCGTCCGGCACTAAGATAAGGCGGCATGTTACGTTTCGTCCCTGAAATCGTCTGAGCAAGTACGCTTTGACACTCTCTGCAGACGGTTCTCCGAGCATTACCGGATTGGCAAATTCTCTGAACAAGTCCTTGCCTAAAGGTCTTGTAATTGAGGACAAGCGCATCTCTGCCGATGAAGTCGCATAGCCGGGACCTGCTCCGCAACCTTTGATTTTGTATGCATTGATGAAAGCTGAATCAGCTATTGAAGGCGTTGTGGCGTTTAGAAATGAAACTGCTGTGGCAAATAGTGCGGTCGGAAATTTGCTCTGTTTGCTCATTTGACACCTGCTTTGATCAAATAGTCTAGCAGTCATGTTTGAATTCCAACTGAAACGCCAATTACTATGGGGATGCTGACGACACATCCAGCAATCAATCCTGATAGGCAGTCCTGCAGAAATTCATCCATCTAAAGAGTTGCCGTTGTCGAGCCCATCTCTAAGCTCCTTAGATCTTCCTTGCCAGCAAATTGTAGTTTCTTCCACCGAATTCAAATGTATCTACAACGCGCATGTGCAGTTTGTTTTCATGAGCAGCTAAAGAACGTGGATTGGCCTCGTCGACGAAACACATCGCCACCTCGAAATCTTTGCCGAACGTTTCAAAAAACGCATTGTAAATAGACTCGAAGATTCCTTTGCCGCGCTGCGACTTCGAAATGCAAATTGGACCCGTCATCACGATTTTGTATTTAGCTAACGACTTTCCATCGAAGTCGATCGACCCGGTTCGCTTTGAAATAGTTTTCAGAAGTTCTTTGCCCTGATGTAATTCCAAATGCGACGTACACAAATAGCCTGCAAGTTTCCCTTCATCTTCCGCCACCATGACGGCAACGTCCCGGTCGAACTTTCTAAAATCGTCAGCGCTAAAGTCTCCCTGCACGAATCCGTCCTTGAGGTCGGCTTCAGCCACCTTCCCCAATAAGCTTTCATTCTGGATGGCGATTATTCCTTCGAGGTCGCTATCGCTCATCCGGCGGCAGTTTACAGTCATTGTTCCTGAGGCTCCATGGTTTCCAAAGTGCTCTGAATGCCCATTATCCACCACCAGCCAGTAGTTCTGTCCCTGAAAGATTAAATCGACCCATGAACCGAAACTTCTTCCCTGGAGGAGTGTATGTGCATTCAGACGCGGCGGAGTCAAGAATGCTGGGAGGCATCGGGGGAAATGAGAAAGCTGGAAAACGACCGAAAATCAACCGGTCTTTTAGGAAAGAAAACAAACGCAGTGCTGGCTTTTGGCGCTGGAGCTTTGATTGTGGGGGCGCCTTTTGTAACACCGGCGTTCGCAGGACCGCTCAACAGCGACAGCTTAGTAGATCCGGAGTGGGAAAGCGCTGTGCGCAAGCATGTTGAGAAGCGCTTCTTCAATCTGATCGATGCTTCTGAAACTCAGAAGAGCCAACTGGACGACATTTTCAAGAAAATGTGCGAATCCAACAGGTCCACTCGCGAACAAGTAAAGCAGGGTGCGGTGGATGTGGCAAATATGATGGCTGACGGCTCTGCGACCGATGACCAGATTCGCAATAAGGTGGCGGACATCAGAAAGTTGCGAGAGAAGATGCAAGACACTCGTCTTGAAACGGCTTTGAAGGTTCGAGCCATTCTGACAAATGAGCAGCGTAAGGTAGTCTCAGACCGAGTTGTCGGCTTTATCACCGGCAATCCGAGGCGTGGCTTATTGCGCTCGATGATGTAGACGGTTGGACCTGTCGGAAGGACGGGAAAAATGCTAGAGATTTGCTCACGAGATCCAATAGTCCTGAGACCTTCGAATGATAGGCACAAAGGAGCCAAAGCCCTGTTTAGCAGCCTCACAGCTAAATCACGTGTAGATGATAACCTTGACGATTCTAGTCTCGTCAAGGCTTGTCTCAAGGGTGACAAGCGCGCTTACGAAGTGCTGCTCAGACGGTATCAGAAGCTCGTATACAACGTGCTTTATCAGATGGTGCACTCGCACGAGATGGCGGCGGATCTCACACAAGAGACATTTTTGAAAGCTTATCGGGCACTTGGTTCTTTCCGCACCGAAGGAAAGTTTAAGCCATGGTTGTTGCGCATCGCGACCAATACTTGTTTGAACGCGATTAGAGACAACAAAGAGCACGATTCGCTGGATGACATTCTCGAAGACAATCCGGGAGCCGAACCGGCTTACGACGAGAAGATAGAAGAGTTAGTTGAATGGAGGTTGACGCATAAAAAATTGGAAGACGCGCTGAAGCAGTTGCCTGTGCGGCATCGCCAGGTTTTTATCCTTCGCTACCAGCATGATCTTCCGTATGAAGAAATTGCAGAGGTGTCTGGCGAACCGGTGAGCACTATCAAGTCCTTGCTGTTTCGCATCAGAGAAAAGTTGCGCAAGATGCTCTCCGAAAGCGTCGAAAGCGGCATTCTCAGTTAGTGGAGAGAGGTGATAGAAATGGATGAGAAGGATATCGAGCGGGAAGATGAGGACGAAAGAGAAAGTTCGTCCGAAACTCGTGTTTTTGATCCACCCGCGATTAACGCACCGAATGATGCAAACGCACAGATGAAGATGCGTGCAAGCGACATTCAAGAGGCGTATCAGATACAGGAGATTGAGGCTGTGGCTGCGAGTTTGCCGCAATACGATGTCTCTGAAGGTTTGACGCAAAACATATTGCGTGCGGTTGAAGCCGAGCCCGCTTACGGGAAAAATCGGGATTCGATAATGACGGCTAGCACCATTTTTGCAGTCATTTTGGCCGGGCTTTTTGTGATTGAAACACAAGAGTCTGTTGGTGGAATTCTCTCTTGGATGGTTGGTTTAGCTGTCATGTATTCAATCAGCTTGCTGGTATCGTCCAGTCATGAGGCGGAAACAGTTTGAAGAATAGTTGGAACTGGCAATTTCGTCACTATCATCTCGTCTTGTGCAGGATGTTAGTCGTCGCTTCTCTTGTATTCGCGTGCACGGCATCTACTGCAATCGCACAGACGCCGCCAGGAACACAGAGTGGAAATGAAGGTAATGGTCAGTTCTGGCAATACGTTGATTCTGGTGATTCTGCGAATCTATTGAAGTCTGTGTCTGAAGGCGGAGACTGTCTCGATATGACGGCGGAAGAAGAAGAGCTGTCTTCCAATCAAGACTTGTTGCTTGGACCAGGACGATGGATTTACAACACGCGAATCGGCAAGAATTTAGCGAAGCATCAAAACGTTGATATTCGTAGGCGACCCATGATGTACTGGCGTCGTTTTGCGGATCGACCGGTTCCGCCTCGCGGCACCTTCTTGTTTTTCATATTCTTCAACAGTTTGATTTGTCTGGCTTTTAAGAAGCGCGTAGAGGTCGCTTCTAGTTGTGTGCGGAAGAGCTTCTGGAAGTCTCTCTTCGTTGGTTTTATTTTTGTGATTTTGATGGGTATTGCCGCGCGTTTCTGCTTTGATTCGGCATTGTTTACGCCTGCTGCATTGCTCATTTTAGGCATTGGCCAATTGCTTGTTTTGGCAGGCCTGGCGGTAAGTTCCATGACGGTAGGCACTGCCATTCTCAACAAGCTTGGTGTCACGACAATGTCTGTGTCTGAAACCGAGAATGCGAGCCAACCTGCTCGTTCGTTTGTAGAGAAGTTGAAATTCAATCTGCACTATTTAGCGCCGGTTATTTTTTCAAGCGTGTTGGTCACACTTATCTCTCTTATTCCTACGCTTGGATTTCTCCCGCGCATGGGAACCCGCTTTGTAATGTGGTTCTGCGTCCTTGGCCTGGGCGCACTGATAAGAACAAAACTTGGCCGCAAACCGCTGTAGGGGCGATGCGCTGGACGCGCGCAATTCTTCTGTAGGGGCGACGCCATGCGTCGCCCGTCTCTATATGTTTGTTGCAACTACTCTGCAACGGACTTTGCTCTGTGGAACATTTTTACCAGCTTCTCAAAATCTTTATCGTCGAGCGCATCTGATGCTAGTTCCAGCTGTTTCACCAAATCTTGAATCGCTACTTGCAGTTCTTCTTTGTTCTGATTGAAAAGATCCAGCCACATTTCAGGCGGGCTTTCCATCAAGCGCGCGAGCTGTTTAAAGGCTGGACCATGTAATTTTAGTTCGTGCTCGGTTACGTTTTGGTCTGCGATTGATGCGCCAAGTGCGACTGCAATCAATTGGACCAGGTGGCTCGTGCGGGCAAGCACTTTGTCGTGTGATGCCGGCGATGCTTCGACTGGCTTGAGACCGAGACCCTCAAGCCAGCGTCTAAATCGTTTTACCGACATTTGCGATGACTTGCTGGTCGGTGTCAGGCAGAAGACCGCATCATTGGTTGCCACCGCAGATGATGCATCCAGCCCGGATTTTTGCGAACCGAACAATGGATGTCCGCCGATAAAATCCGCACCGTGAAGGTCTAAATTCTCAGCTACAGTGCAGATTTCCTTCTTGGTTGAAGTGACGTCAACAACCAATTGCCGACGCGATAGTTTTGGCGCAATCGATTCCAGTAAGTCTATGTTCTTCTTTGGAGGCGCTGCCAAAATGATGAGGGAAGATCGTTCGGCAGCATTGACTGTCTTAGTTTCGGCGCAGTCGATCAGCCCTTCGCCGAGCGCTTTTTGCAAAACTTCGGGAGAGTCTACTGCGGTGATATTTGTTTTCGGAGAGTGCTTGCGGATCAATCTTGCGATTGTTCCACCAATGAGGCCAAGACCGATGATTGTTACTGTCGGGAAGTAACGTTGGGGATTGCGGGTCTGGGCGACCGTTTGCTCAGACGAATCTTGGCTCGAATTTGCTTGGTCTTGCTTCAATTCTTCGTTCGATTCTGAGTTTGCGTTCGCGCCCGCTTGTGCTTTTGGGCTTGTGGTCTCATTGAGTTTTTCCTGCAGACCGCGGCTGCCGGCCAACATGGTCTTGTAAATGTCGACCAGTTGTGCGGCGATGACGGGGTCTGAAGCTACTGCGGAGACGCGGCTGAGAACTTCCTTCTCACGCTTATCGTCCAGCACTGGTTTGTTCATGCGCTTTTTGGCTTCGCCGATTTCTTTGCAAAGCATGAGCCGTTCGTTGATCAGGTTGGCGATCAACTCGTCGAGTTCATCAATTCGCGCTCTTGATTCTTCCAATTTTATTATTGGCTTTCGCCAATTCAGGTCATCGATTTCATCTAATTGTAAATGCATTGACATTACCCCCGGGCAGCTTTGCGTGCATTGCATTTACGCAACGTGAGTTTGCCGGCGGATTTTGAACCAATGCCTTGAACCACGGTGATCTGTCTTTTCTTCTCGACGTCTCCGGCGACCGAGCGGCCAACAGCGGCGGCGATAGGTTTGATGGATTCGACCAGCTCGATCATGTCTTCGAGGGACAGTGCTTGGCGGGCGTCCGAAACAGATTTTTCCGGTTCTGGGTGGCATTCTATGATGAGACCGTCAGCTCCACAGGCAACTGCGGCGCGTGCCAGATCGGCGACCAGTTCGCGTTTTCCAGCTGCGTGGCTGGGGTCTACGATGACGGGCAAGTGCGTCAGTTGTTTGAGAGCAACGACTGCGCCGAGGTCGAGCACGTTTCTGGTGAATGTGTCGAAGCTGCGGATTCCGCGCTCGCACAGCACAACATTAGGATTGCCGTGAGCCATGATGTACTCTGCTGCCAGAAGCATTTCTTCGATGGTTGCGGAAAGACCTCTCTTAAGTAAGACTGGCTTTTTGGCTTGGCCAAGGGCTTTGAGCAATTCGAAGTTCTGCATGTTGCGGCTGCCGACTTGCAGCATATCTGCCTTTTCATCGCAGGCAGCCAGTTGTTCGACCGACATTACTTCTGTTACGGTGGGCAAGCCATGCTTTTGACTCATGGATTGGAGGATGTCCAGCCCGTCTTCGCCCAGTCCTTGGAAGGCGTACGGCGAGGAGCGAGGTTTGTGCACTCCGCCGCGAATGGCGCTGACAGAGCCTTTCAGCTTCTGTGCGACGATTTCCATTTGCTCTGGGTTTTCCACTGTGCATGGTCCGCCGATGATGACGATTGGCTTGCCGCCTACTTTGACTGAGTCACCGATGGCGACCTCGGATGTCGGACATCCTTCGGCTCTGGCGGCTAATTTGACTTGGTTGCTGATCTCGCTCACTGTTTGAATCCTCGTGTGAAATAGTGAACCCGGGGGACGTATCCTCCCGGGCTCTCAGGTAACTGTTTGGTGCACTCAGCGTGCCAGCTTAAACCTGCCCGGGCGTTCCCCCTGCAAAAAAGAAGAAGTACCAGTAGTAAGAAGTTGATGGGCATTGAGTCTTCGCGGACTCAGCGCTTCGAAGTGTCAGATTGTGGGTTCTTTCAGTGTTCATCTTCTTTAGCTCTTAAACAAAAACCGCAGACCTTGTTGAGTCTGCGGTTCACCAGTTAGGGACAACGTAATCTATCTCACCCCTGGCGAACCTCTAAGTACCAAAAATAAAAACCAAAATTGCTCACGATTATCTCTTCCATGCCTGGGCGTGCGCCCCGGTCGCTGTAATGTACCCATGGTATGTGCATACCGACGATGTGTCAATCAAAAAGTGTCCTACCGGTCAAAGAGTGTCTGCAAAAAAATACGAGGATGCGTCCGTAAATGCACTGCAGTACAGGTTTTCTGGTGTGAAACTTGTAGTTGCACTTGTGTAAAGCGTCAATCGAAACATATCTGCGCAAAACCAAAACCACGCGAGTTCCGCATGTTTGGCGCGTCTTCACATACTTGTGTTGACCGAACGTTCAACAAATGAATGGCCTGTGTCTTGCATCTAAGTAGGTCTCTTCTTGAAGGCGTTTCGTACCCGCCGCTTCTGAAGAGCAGTTCCACACTCTGGGTTTCTGGATCATGTCTGGACGCTTATGCAGATCTAGGTTCTAAACTGAGAGTCTCGCTCGGTTCCTCAACTGCTGCTCTAAATCAAATGATCCGATAGAAGCTCCTTCAGTAGATCTCTTTGTCTAGATCCCTTTTCGCGGTTCCTTATATATAAGAAGGAGCAAATCCGCAAAATTGGTTTCCGCTTTTACGTCAGGGTGGGAAGATTGTTATAGGCATCAGTCATAAGCGTCAATTCTTCCGCGGTTTTCGGAATTTTTGGTTTTGGCGTCCAGGGCAGGCACTATTGAGATTTTGCTGCGTCAGCGTTGTGAAAGGAAACTTTGATATCCACTAGAGAAGGAAGTTTGGCGATTTGCCATGGGTGAGAGAAGTGACGGCGCTGAGAGGCCCTAAGAGAGAAGAACATGAGTTCAATGAACATTCTGGTCGCCATCGATGATTCGACGTTTTCGGACGCCGCTATCTCGTCTGTAATAGAGCGGAGCTGGCCGGAGGGCTCGAAGTTTAAGCTACTTAGTGTCGTGGAGCCGTTTCACCCGGAATATGCCGGCTGGCATACAAACTATATGCCTGTGGCTGTTGAAGCTCAAAAAGAGTTGGTCGAGGCGGCAAAAACGCTGGTCAACGAGAAGGTTAAGCAGCTGACGAACGCTTTTGGACGGGAAAGCGTACTGGCTGAAGTTCGGGAAGGATATGTCACGGATACGATTTTGGAGGCAGCCAAAGAATGGCCGGCAGACCTCATTGTCGTAGGGTCACACGGGCGCACTGGCATCACGCGCCTGCTTTTAGGCAGCGTATCGGAGGCGGTTGTATCCCAGGCGCCTTGCTCGGTCGAAATAGTTAAAATGCCGAAAAAGCATGCGAACGCTTAGTTTTTGGCGTTTTAGATTGAGTCTTTGTTAAAACGGCATGAAAAAGACGCCCCCTGGAGGGCGCCTGATTTCCTGAATGCCGGAATTAGGCGTGCTTTTCAGCTTCGTCTTCCGGAAGGTTTTCCCAAGAGTCGAAATAAGCCTTCTTTCCGCCCATCCACAGCGAAAGAAGCACCCAAATTCCCATAATGGAAATCAGAACGATTGGCGTTGTTGAAGCTGGCATGTTTTCCATTGTTCACCCGGTATTTGACTGTTTTGAAAGCTGAAAGACCTGCTACTGGCTGAGTATACAGCAGTAGCCCCTCCTCAGATTATAAACATTTGAACCGCAGGTTGGTAGTATTAACTGCAATTAGCTTCCTCTTGTAATTGCCACAGATTGAGGCTATGGCGCTATAAAGCGGCTCATGGCTTCTATTAGCTATGTGCTATAAAGACGGTTGGTTTCAACACCGTCAGGGTGAGAAGAGGAATTTTTCAATGAGTTCTAAACGTTATTCGTCGCTGCTTTTGACTGCTTTGTTCATCAGTTCTACAGCAGCTGCCAACGCCGGTTCTAAGTCCATGCTGGACCCATACGCCGCCGTTCAAGCACCTTCCAGCAAGAAACCGAAACCTATCGCTCGACCGGCAAGTCAAGATGTGACCGAGTCGACGCATACAACTTATATATCGATGCCGATGCCCGCGGAAGAGGCGGCCAAAGCGAAAGCCAATGGCGGCGGAAAGTTCGGCGGGCTCTTTGGTGGCAAGAAAGAAAAAGTCGCCAAAGCTCCGAAGCCGGAAAAAGTCGCAGAAGCTCCAGCCGAGAAGGGTGATGGCATAGCAGCCAAGTCTCTTGATTCGGTAAAGAGTGCTGGATCGACCATCGTAGGCGGTACCAAAGCGGCAGGTTCCAAAATCGCTGAAGGTTCGAAAGCAGTTGGTGGCGGCATTGCCACCGGTGCCAAGAAAGTGGGCGGTGGAATCGCCAGCGGCGCCAAAGTCTCCGGAGATTATTTGATGAAAGGCGTCCACGCTATCGGTCACGGATTTAAGTCCACTGGTGAAAAAGTGAAAGAAGGCGCTGGGTCAGCAGGCTCTAAAGTCGCCGGGCTTCCCAAACTCTGGGGCAAGAAAGGCGCCGCCGGTGGTGGACAAGAAAAGGCCAAGCAAGAAGCAATCGCCAAAGCGGTAGCTGAAAGAAAAGCAGCACAGCAAGGCGCTGCACAACCAGAAATCGCCAAAGATTCAGAATGGAACAGCGATCCAGTAGCCAATCGTGAATCGAAGCCAGTTCCGATTGCCTCTCCGGGTCAACAAAATACTGTTGGATTCCAGGCACTGCAGCAGCAAGCGAGCAGAGGACAGAGCAAAGGCGGCGGCATCACCGGTGGGTTCTCGAAAGCAATCGGCAAGTTGAATCCATTTGGTGGCAAGTCCAATACCGCAGTGCACCCTGTAGTTCGCCCGCAATCAATGAATCAGTCGACTGCGGCAACTCAAGAAGCAATCCCGCAATAACGCACTCAACTGCAATCCAAGCGTTGTTCAACAGCGAATCGACAGCCAAGCAAGTGAAGTCTCTCGACCAATCACTGGATCATTTGTCCGCGGTTAGAAAGGCAATTCGTCCCACCACCCTTATCCGCAGCCCCAGGCTGGATGAGTTGGTTGGCGCCGAGGTGCTGATCGCCAGCGAGTCTTTTCAGTACACCGGCAGCTTCAAATTCAGAGCTGCGTATTCTGCCGCTTTTCGTTCGCCCGCTAGTCGTTTGATTGCCGCGTCCTCAGGCAATTTTGGACAGGCGCTTGCATATGCCGCCTCCTTGATGAATAAGGAGGCGATCATCGTCATGCCGGACAATTCAGCCGGTGTGAAGATTGAGTCTGTGAGGCGGTTTGGCGGGCGGGTTGAACTCGTTGAAACCAAGAAAGTAAGCCGCGCTGAAAGAGTCGCACAATTGTCCACAGAGTATCCTGATGCCCAGGTGCTGAGCGCTTACGACCACGATGATGTGATTGCCGGAAATTCTACTTTGGGAGCTGAACTGGCTGAGCGTGCCGGCGATTATGATGCGGTTATAGTGCCTGTTGGTGGTGGCGGCCTGAGCGCCGGCTTGATCATGGGACTGCGGCAAGCAGGCTCCAAGATGGAGGTTTATGGCGCAGAACCACTATTAGCGAACGAGCTCCCTGGATGCCGGCAAGATTATCGTAAATGAGGCAGAACCGCAGACAATTGCCGATGGTGCACGGACGGTAAGCTTGGGAGAGCGCAATTGGGCGATTTTGCAAAACGGCATCAAAAACATTCTTGAAGTCAAAGAAGAAGAGATTGAAGGTGCTGTCCGCTCGCTATTCAACCTCGCCAATTTGAAGTCTGAACCGACCGGTGGATTGGCTCTGGGCGCCGCTATTGCACACAGGCAACTTTTCCAAGGCAAGCGAATTATCTGCATCGTCAGTGGCGGCAACGTCGATACTGAAGTTTTCTTCCGTATTGTTGAGCAAAACTAGCTGGCATCATAAGCACCGCGATGGGAGCCGCATGCTGCTCTCTGTCAGGGATGCGCATGCGCTTGCCGTACTATTCCGTTAGCGAATGATTTCGCATTCAGGCAGCCATTTCGTCAATTCGACCATGCCCGGATAAGTAACTAAGGTGCTGCGCAGCCAGAGTTCTTTCAAACTGGTCATGCGACACAATTGAGTGACGCCTGCGTCGGTCACTTTTGTGCAGTTTAGGCGAAGTACTTTCAAATTCTTCAATGACTTGAGAGCGCTCAATCCCTTGTCAGTGATTTTGGTAAAGGACAGCGACAGTGTCTCCAGCGATTGGAGGCGGCCTAGATACTCCAGGGCGCCGTCGCCGATGTCCGTGTCGTCCAACTGGAGTTCTTTTAATTCGCCGTAATAGGAAAAAAGCGGGGCGGAGATATTTGTGATTTTTGTCGATGAAAGGTTGATGCGCTTCAGTTTGGATAGCCCTTCCAGGAAGTGCATTCCGATATCGCCAACATCAGTGCAGCTGATATCCAAATGTCTCAGATGGATCAGGCGCCCAACATGCTCGAGGTCTTCATCTGTAATCTCAGCTCCCAGGAATGAAACTGAGTGCAGTACGTCGTTTTGCACACGAGTCAGAGGCTGGCAACCCAGAAGCTCGTCAAAACTAAAATACAACGCCAATTTAGCGTCGTTTGGCACTTTTACAGGGCCGATCGCCTCACCGAGAAAAGTCGTTACACCATTGTCGCTCAGGGTGTAAAGCTCACCCAAAGACCTTTCATTTGGAAACTGGATAGTTTTGACGTCTGGAATTGAGGACACCATAGTGAGAATCCCGAGGCATTTTTAGTCGCACAGCCTGACACGTCTGCATAAGCGCAAAGAACGTGCCTTTTTATTATTACCTACGCAGTAAATTTTGCATAGGAACGCACCTGGAAAGAATGTTGTGATCACCCAATTGAGGGATTTCCCCAGTGGGATTTTGCCCTACCTCGTTAGGGTTTTAGTGCACTAACTCGGTACGTCAAAGACAGCCCGGGACGCCTTTATCGGAAGTGTAGTTCTTCCGAGCGCCGTTCCAAAAACTATTCCAAAAACTAGTCCAAAAAAAGGATGAAGTTTTCCAACTGCATTTCAAAGAGAAGACACCACAGGTGGTGCCTGTGGTGCCCTTTCGTTAATTGGTTTTGCTCAGAGCGTTCGCCGCTGTTTTGCTCGTTGCTACTGACCAGCCAGATCGCTAGCGCTAACTAATAGGGGAGGCTTTCGCCTCCCCTACAGATTGCTAGACTGAAGCAGCCATTCTTTCGCGTTCGCTTTCCACGATGCTGCCGGCTCTCGCCAAGCTGCGCGGGAATTCCCGACCGCGTTGAAGCACTTGCTTCTCTACGGACGTGGGCTTGAAGACGCTCTTGAAATAATCGATTGCTGCGTCAACATCAAATTCACGGCAAGAGAAAATGTCGAGAGTGACAAATCCCTTATCCGGGAATGTGTGTATGGAGATATGCGACTCGGCGATTAGCACTACGCCGCTTACTCCCCAGTCATCCGGTACGGTACCGGAATATCTGAACACATACGGCGGCATGATCTTAGTCATATCTAGTTGTGCCGGGTATGCATCCAGCGTTTCGCTAACCAATCCGAGATCTCCGAGAAGATCTTTTGGGCAGCCATACGCTTCGAGAATGAGATGTGGTCCGAACATGTTTCTTCCCCCTCTTGTGTGCTCGTTGGTGTGACGAACACGTAGTGGAATCCAGTGTGTCCAGAGCGAGAGCTCTGTGGGGTACACGAAACGCTTACTTAACACCAGTGTTGGACTACTTCCTTTCTGGGAGTTGGGCGTTGTTGTGTGGTGCGAGTCGTCCTCCGTTGGGATTAATGACAAATGCGTTTCGCATTCTACAAGTAAAAAGTCTGATTTGCACGGAAAATGTTCCCGCCGCAACATTTTTCCTCTTGAGCCCGACAGGCACCAAAGAAGCGCTCCTTGATAAGGTGGTTTTTTAAGGTCTAAAATCACCACTTGAAGACGCGCTATATATGCCGGTTTTCGATATTTGTTAGTTTTCGTTAATGTTGAGTTTGGCGCGCCAATTTCTCCATCTTCAGGGGGAAGTCAGAGGCTGACAGTGTTTTCGTAAGTGTTAAGAAGAATGGCTTGGTAAGCCAGTTTTGGTAGACCAAGAAAAATTGGCCCAGTCGTTTTCAAGCCAAGCGGATCAGTTTTGTTTCATCTCTGAGCGCGCAACACTTTTGTCCGTGTGTCGCTGAAGACCGGCTTCTGATGCGCGTTTTTAAACGCGTCCTTAAGGTTTTGTTTAAGATTAAACTCTCACGCGAGCAATTTTCACGGCGACATTGTCCTTGAAGTTTGAGGTGATGTTATCTGCCAATCGCTGGTCAGCAGTCACCCAAAACTGGCTTCCCACGAGGATCGAGTGATTCTTTTTGCCTTTTGGGAAATTGAGAATGACCGGATCTTCACCCTTGTGGACATTCAATATATCTTTCAATCGGTGCAAGTCGGCAAAAGTTTGTTCGGAGGAGAACGAGATGCTGACGAGCGAAGCATCAGCTATCAGGCGGACTGAGTTGCACATCAATGACAAGCCTTCATCGTTTTTCTTCGTCTTCGCTTTTACCAGCAACAGGTTTTGCGGCAGAAGAACATCGGCCGGGATCTTTTCCAACTGTTCGCCATAGATGACGACTTCTCGCGTGCCAAGCAGGTCTTCAAGCTTGACGATACAGAGAAGTTTGTTCATCTTAGTGAGCTTCTTTTCTATGCCAGCTGCCAGACCGCCGACGATAACGTTGCTGCCGTCAGGAAGGTCGTTGAGTTCGACCAGGGTGTGGGTCGTGAGTAGTTTGAGGCGATTGAAGACTCGCTTGAGCGGGTGGCTGGTGATGTAGAATCCGAGAAGCTCATGCTCATATCGCTGCAACTCGTGCTCTTGAAACTCTCCGGGATCTCCTCGCAGTGTTTCGTCGACTTTAGCAACACCGCTGTCGGCTGCGAAGTTGAAGAGGTTCATCTGTCCGGTTGCGAGTTCTGTCTGTCTGCGCTGTCCGGATTCAACTAGACTGTCGAGATTTTCCAAAGCTTGTTTGCGGGAAACATTGAGGCTTTGGCAAGCGCCGCATTTGATCAAAGCTTCAAGAGTGCGCTTGTTGACGACGCGCAGGTCAATGGTTTCGAGAAACTCTTTAATCGACTTATACGGACCTTTTTCTTTTCGTTTGGAGACAATTTCTTCTACGGCCGCTTCACCAACGTTTTTGATCGCCGAGAGTCCGAAGCGAATCGACTGACCGTCGGCAGTGAAATCCGCACCGGAGACATTGATGTCCGGCGCAAGGATGTCGATACCGATGGATTGGCACTCGGCAATATAGCCACGTACCTTTTCTTGGTCGTCAGCGACGCTGGACAGAAGCGCGGTCATGTATTCGACCGGATAGTGCGTCTTCAGCCATGCTGTTTGATAAGTTAGCAGCGAATATGCTTGCGAGTGAGATTTGTTGAAGCAGTACTCAGCAAACTGAACCATCGTGTCGAAAAGCTCATTTGCCAACTCCGGAGAGACGGCATTTTTCGCGCAGCCACTGACGAATATTTCGCGCTGCTTTTCCATCTCTTCGGGCTTTTTCTTACCCATCGCCCGGCGTAGCAAGTCGGCTTGTCCCAAGCTGTAGCCGCCGAGTTTTTGAGCAATCATCATGATCTGCTCTTGGTATACGATTTGCCCGTACGTATCCTTCAAGATCGGCTCGAGGAGCGGTGTCTTGTAGGTAATCTTCATCCTGCCGTGTTTGCAGTCGATGAATTTGTCGATCATCCCTGAATCGAGCGGACCGGGTCGATACAGTGCAATGAGCGCGGATAAGTCTTCCAAGTTGGAAGGTTTCATATCACGGGCAACTTGTCGCATCCCCGTTGATGTTTCTAACTGGAATATCCCTGTCAGGTCTCCGTTACTTATAGTCGTATAGACCTTTTCATCATCGAGCGGGATTTTGTCCGGGTCGATATCAATTCCTTTTGTCTCTTTGAGGATCTTGATCGCTTTGTCGATCATCGTCAGGTTGCGCAGACCAAGGAAGTCCATTTTGACGAGCCCAACATGAGCAACGTCTTCCATGTAGAACTGAGCAATGACCGTACCGTCGTTGTTGCGTTGCAGCGGACAGATTTCTTCCAGTGGCACGTCGCCGATGACGACGCCGGCAGCGTGCATGCCGAAGGTTTTGTTGCAGCCTTCCAACTGTTTTGCTACGTCAATGACCTGGCGCGCTTCTTCATTGGTCGCGTAGACCTTTTTAAAGTCCGGGTGCTCCGCGATCATTTCTTTGAGTGGAGTTGGCTTGCCCCGTACTACCGGGATCATTTTTGCCAGCTTGTTGGACTCTGCAAACGGGAAATCCAGTACACGTGCGACGTCCTTAATAACCGCTTTCGAGGTCATTCTGTTGAAGGTAATGATCTGCGCGACGTGATCTTGTCCGTATTTTTCTGCAACGTACTTGATTACTTCTTCCCGACGTTCGATACAGAAGTCGGTATCGATATCGGGCATGCTCTTTCTTTCGGGATTGAGAAATCGCTCGAAGAGCAAGTTGTAGCGAATAGGGTCGATGTTGGTGATCCCCAGGCAATAGGCGACCAGGGAGCCCGCAGCAGAACCCCGTCCCGGTCCAACTGGAATGCCTTTGTCTCGTGCATATTGGATGAAGTCAGCCACGATAAGGAAGTACGAGGCGAAATTCATGTCCTCGATTACTTTCAATTCTGTTCTGGCGCGGTGTGTGACCTCATCTGAGAGGTCTTGCCCGTATCGTGCTTTGGCGCCTTCAATTACAAGGTGATTGAGGAAACTTTCGGCCGTGTGTCCGGGCGGCATTGGAAAAACCGGCAGTCGCGGATCAGCCGCTAGCTTGACGGTCTCAACTTTGTCGGCAATTTCCAAAGTAGAGCGGAGCGACTCTTCGATATATTCCGTGTCCAGGTGGTCACGGAATAGATAAGCCATCTCGTCGCCGTTTTTGATGTATTCCCAACCGGTGAATTTCATCCGGTTAGATTCGGTCACCGATTTGCCCATCTGAATGCAAAGCAAACAGTCGTGTGCTTGTGCGTCATGCTTGTTGGTAAAGTGGCTGTCATTGGTGGCGACGAGTTTGATGTTCAACTCGCGCGCTAACTGAATCAGATAGCGATTGGCCTTTCTATCTTCTACCTGACCATGGTCTTGAATTTCCAGGTAGTAGTCATCGCCGAGAACTTCCTTGTACCAGGACGCTACACGCCTTGCTTCGTCAAACTCGTCCTTGAGAATGTATTGGCAAATTTCGGAGCCCAGGCAGCCTGACAAAACAATCAGACCTTCGCGGTTTTCCTCCAGCATCTCTTTATTGATGCGGGGCTTGTAGTAGTAACCTTCCAGGTGCGCGCGCGTATTGAGCCTGACGAGGTTTTTGTAGCCCTCTTTGTTTTTGGCAATCATCGTCAGGTGGTATAGCGACGTGCGCTTTGTCTTGTCCTTGATGTTGCCGTCGATGATGTAGCCTTCGCAGCCGATGATGGGCTTGACTCCGCCCATTTCTTTGCACGTCTTGGTTAATTCCACAGCACCATACATGACACCATGGTCCGTAATTGCGACCGCTGGCATATTCTCAGCCTTGGCTTTCTTGACGAGATCTTTGATCATCGTCGCGCCGTCCAAGAGACTGTATTCAGTATGTAGGTGAAGAGGAACGTACGGACGTGGCATTTCTTTTGACTCCTCTTTTGTCTCCTCCTACCCTGTACCCGGAATTTCAGAGACGAAAGAGGTTTGCGTCGGGCTCGTCGAAGCACCGAACAAAAACTCTGCCGCCCTCAGTGCCGAAAGCAAGAGTGGGTGTGCAAAACCCGGTCACTGCGTGACCAGGTACTATTTATTCTACTTACCTTGAAACCGGGCTGCCTTATATATCGCCTATTTATTTGGTCTGTATATAGAGACGAGACGGCGCTGCAAAAAGTTCAACGTATATACAAAAGATATGCGTTGTTTAAAAGAAAACTCTGAAACCGCGATGCCGTGGCGCTTTGGAGCAAAGCTTCGGAGACAAGGTATTTAAGGCAAGCTTTTGTGGCAGGGGCGAGATTGTCAGTTCCATGCTGGAGAACATGCAAAGGAAAAGGGAGCGTTGGGACGCTCCCTTTTAACTTTCTCTCTTGGTTGGGGGGTGCAATTCTTCTCTCGGGCTTGAAGTTAGACGAGTACTCCTCGTCCATGTGTGGTGACTCGTCCGCGTGATGGACGTTTTACCCCAACGGCATTAGTTCTGTGCGTTTCTGTACCTTCGAAGAATGCGCGGTCGCGAATTATTGCGGCAGTGGTTTCTTCTATTTCTACTTGAGCTATAGCTTGTCGGAACCACATGCGTAGACATTCTTTCTCTTCATTTGACAGATCTATGTCGTTGTCGAACATACGCAATCTCCTTATTCGGCCTCAAATCGATAGGAATCTTCTTCCTTAACTGGGAAGTGATTCTCTTGGCAACCGCGCGGTTTTGTTTTGCTTCCGCTGGCGATGAGACGATGCCTGACTTTAACGGCATGTCTCTCGAATCCAAGTTCTCTAGCGGCTTACGGCGAGCCGAACTGCAACGCCACTAGAGGTCATACTTGCATTGTATGGGCTTCCAAGTGGTTAGCAATACTTGACATTTTGCCTTTCGGCTTATAATCAGCTCATCCGAAAAATGGGTATACGAAGATGCTCTGTTCATGCGCTTCTTCACAAGTGGTATTTTTCGGATTTTCGCCGTGGACTGCGCCGGTTTCTGAGTTTCTGCTAAAGAATGAACGCCGAAAACCGGACCGCGTTAATGTTTCGCGCACCTAGAGCGAATCGCCTAATACACATAAGGAACGATTTTCCAGCGTGCTTTGGAGATATCCAGCTGTTCACCATCGCCGGCGAACATCGCGGCAGACGACCTTCCATTCAAATACCACTTCATTCCCACAACAATTCCAGGCAAGCTCAAGAGCGGCATCCAGACGTTTTCCACAAGAGAAATGCCACCAATAATGAGCAGCCACGCAGAAAGCTCCGGATATTGAACAAGCGGCGGAGCAATTACTTTGCCTGATTTCGATTCACCAGGGGGGTGGCTATCGCTCTCTGGCTGCGGCGTTTCCGGCGAATCTTCGCTTGTTATATCGTTAGACTCTGTCTCTTTGTCGTTTGTTTTATCGATGGTCTTTTGGTGAACCTTGCCGTTTCCATTGCCATTCCCGTTGCCGTTCCCGCCGCCGTTGCCGGAGCCATTGCCGCTACGTGCTTGGGTTGCCTCGACTACCTTTTCGTTGGCTGCGTCCGGTTTGTAAATGAGGCTTAGTCCGAGAAGCAAGCCACCCCCGATGAAGACGAGGAGTCCAAGCGTAGAGACGACCAATTCCGTTTCGCTTGAACCTGCAATTCTCGTTGCCGATATTCGCTTGCATAGTACCGCTGCTGCCGTGTTGAGTAAGACGGTAGTCTGCAAAAGCAAGAATGCCTGGTGACTCACTATTGTTCTTTTGACCAGTCCCAGAGCCTCTTTCCAATTGCTCGGCAGCGTTGTTTTTTCCTTGATGGTCGAGGGGAAATGCGCTGCTGTTTTGTGCGCAGCTCCTGCAGTAATGGCGCCGAACACGACTGCCAGATTGATCAATATGCGTTCGTCCCAGGTGAGCACATTTATGTTTTGCAGGGCGCCTCTCGTCATGGCAATCATGGGAAGCGCAACTGTCAGTGCGGCGCAAACGAGCCCGCCAAGAATGCTTCGCCAATATTTGGCATCATCTATGAATACAAACTTCAATTTTAGTTCCACAGTTGCGCACTAAGTACAGGCTAGCAGCTCAGGGCCCAACCGCGCGCTATGTCAATTGATGCGAACCCAAAAGCTTGAGGCTGAAGCGGACCAGCTCTTCTACATCGTCGATGGCGGCTTCTTCTCTTGCTTTCTTTAGCGTCATGTTGATTTCGGTAGGTGTGTAACCAAGCCCTTCCAGGATAGCTTCCACTTCTTCTTCGACTCGCGAAGCTGCCTTGTCGTCGCTGCTGGCGCCGATTCCCTTGCGGCTGACCCATTCGTCAATCTTGGATTTCAATTCCAAAATGATACGCTGAGCTACTTTTGCTCCTACTCCGGGCGCTTGGCTGATGAGCTTTTGATTCTCGGAAAGCACCGCATCAACGAGTTGCTGAACGCCAAGAGTGCCAACGACAGCCAGTGCAAGCTTCGGTCCGATGCCCGAAACGGTCTGGAGAATTGCAAATAGTTCGCGCTCATCCTGGCTGCCGAAGCCGAAGAGCGTCCATTCGGTCTCACGAATAATTAGTGAAACGGGCATCATCGTCTTCTCTCCGACGGCGCCTTGCGTGAGCAGCGTGCGCTTGGAGACAATCACTTCAAAACCAATGCCGCCGACATCCAGAACCATTCGGTCTGCTTGTCCGCTCGTCAGTTCTTTTTCTCGAATTTCGCCCTTAAGATAGGCAAGCATGCGACTTGTATTGCCTTTTTTCGAATCTTGAGGGTAAGAAGGAAATCGGGGCGAGAGGATTTGAACCTCCGGCCTTCCGCACCCGAAACGGACACGCTACCAAGCTGCGCTACGCCCCGATATGGGTTTGATTCTAGCACACCATAAATATGAGACCCTCAGGTCAAGACGTCATCTTAACGAGATTTACGAAGCGCTCTAATGTTCCAAAATGCCCACAGGGACAGCTTTGCTGAGATTTTACTGAGCCATTAATGTAACGTTGCCGCCGCCATTGTGCCCTTGTTGCAGAGCGGCACGCGCGTGAGCCATAAGGACCTTGCCATCCTCGTCCATCTTATCGCCCCACTGGCAAATGCCAACGCTGACGGTGATGTTCAATTCCATGCTGTTGGCATCGAAAGCTGTATCTTGAATCTTCGTGCGCAAGCGCTCGGCTACTTCAATGGCGCCAGTTGAATTGGTGCAGGTCAAAACAATGGTGAATTCGAATTCGGCGGTGCGTACAACAATGTCCGAGTCGCGCATTTGCTGATCGATCATCTTCGCTAATTTATTGATTACCGCGTCGCATTCTTCTTTGCTGACTGCGCGGCTCAATTCTTTGTACTTGTCGACTTCGACCACGACAATGCTGAGCGGCACTTTGTATCGCTTTGCTTGGCGAATGCCGGTCTTCAAAAACTCATTAAGGTAACGAGCTGTTTTCAGCTCGGTGAGCGGATCTGTAAGCGACAGCTCTCTCAACTGTTGCTCTTTGATTCTGAGTTCATCACGTAGAGCCTTTTCGCGCAAAACCGATTTGACTCGGCTCAATAATTCTTGCGGCTCGAATGGTTTGAAAAGCACGTCTTCCATATCGGTCGGCGTTTTCAAATCTTGCAAAGTCTGGTCTCTTGAACCAAGAAAGATTATCGGAATGTTCGCCGTGCGTTCGTCTGCACGCAGCCGATTGAAAACTTCAACACCGCCAATGAGCGGCATGTGCAAGTCGAGCACGATGATATCGGGCAACTTGACCTTGCAAGCGGCTATCGCTTTGAAACCGTCGTTTGCTGAAGCCACCTGATATCCGGCTTTCTTCAACAAATCAGTCAGAGCAATGGTATGGGCTTGCTCGTCGTCCACTACCAGTATGTTGGGGCTTTCCTTCACGATATCTCTTTTTCTAATAACACCTAACCCTGATGATACCCGCTATTAAGGCATTTTTCACATCTGATTATCTGCCGTTTCTCATTGCGCTCATTCACTTTTCAAGTCGAAAGCCCCGGTCTGAAATCAATGGTATTTGAAATTTGACTGGCTTTTGGGTTTTGCCGTCCTTCTAAGGTGATTCATGCAAAGTCGTGAAAGCAATTGTCGGCATTGGCATCGCTTGAATGTCTTCACTTTCGATCATATACAGCGACTGTCTGATTATCTCCAGGTAGGGCAAAACATTGATCGCCAACGTGTTCTGCTCGACACTCTCGGCGCGCGTGACCGCTCGAGTCAGCAGTTTTTTTGCACCGACTTTATTGCCCCTTCCAAAATGGTAGTACGCGACTGCGGCTTGAATGATCGACTGGACGAGTTCTTTCTCATCACCAGAAAGTGTATTCCAGTAGACTTCGAGTGTTTCGTGAGCTTCGAAGAATTCGCGCGCGTTGAATTCTTCTATTCCTTTTACTAAAAGTGGATGGTGAATCATTCGAATACTATTTGAATCGCTTGTGAATCATCGATCTATGCTAGCGATTGTCACTACTTTCGCGTCTGCAGGCAGCTTTTCGACTTCGGGCGCAGACAACGTCGTGACCTGAGACGCATCCATTAATCCGGAAAGATCCACGAGCTTGGGGCCAGCCAGCAAGAAAATTGACGGTATCACTTTGCCGGCGTCTCCCCATTGAGAATGCGCTTCGACGAGTTGGTTTATCGCACGGACAGACTCGGATGGAGTGCTAACGAGACAATCACCGTCTCTGATTTGCAAGCGAATATTACCGGAGCGATCAACGACGCGAATCGGGTTGATTTCGCTTTGGAGCAATCCAAAAAACTTTTTGGCAGTAGCTTTGCCGCTGTATACAGAGAAGTGGTCTGTCCCCGCTTTCATTGTAACCGTAGAGGTCTGCGCGTGCATCGATTCGGCCGCTAATTGCAATTTCTCTTCGTCGGTCAAATCGTGCTTTAGTTTGTCCGTGTCGGTTACGCTCGTTGCACCGACTGCGGTGGCGCGAATGATATTTGCGCGTGAGTCGATTTCAACATGTACTTCAATTGATGCTGGGTCTGCACCCATTTTGAGAACAGCCGTTTGAGCCTCATCACGCAGTCTCAAAATATCGTCGTTGGTTGGATTGACCACTTGCCGCTCGACTGTTTCTCTAATTAGCGCCAATGCCACGCCTATAGCTGAAACAACATCAGAGTGTTGCGACAACTTGTGGGGAAGGTTCATCTTCTTGGCGAGAAACGGCACAATAGCCGCTGCTCCGCCCCCTCCACCAACTAGAGTGACCATAGAATGATCGAGTTTATTGTCTTTAATCAGCGCTTGCACAACGGCTTCATTCTTTGCAGATGCAAGAGTGAGCATATCGGTGGCAATTTTCTTTGGATCAGTTGAAAGCTCTTTGCCGAGGCTTTCGAATGCCGCAGAGATTGCTTCGTGGTTGCCTTTTGCGCAGTCATCGTCGGGGACCAAACCTAGATAATTGGAAGCGCATGTTGGTGTTAGCGTATAGCGAGCTTGAGTTTCATCGCTTCCTTCCGATTCTGAAAGTTCCAAATAATCTTTTGGATCTCCTTCGAATGGCTGAATCAACCTTGATTTTAGACTGATCGGCTTCTCCGCAAATGCTACGTATTTCAATCCGGCGATGTGTGCACTGCGTGGACCAATGTCGATAACTTCTCCTGGGTTTCCACTTTTGATTCTCGGCATCGAACCGCCTGCAACGCCGACAGTTCGCACGTCGAGCGTGTTGGTATAAATCCGGTGACCGCCGATCTCGCCTGGCTTGATGCGCGCCTTTCCATTGACTATCGCAGATATGTCTGTACTGGTTCCGCCAACTTCAAGGAAGATGCCGTCTGAGATGTGCAAATACATCATGGCTGCTGCAACGCCTGCCGCTGGACCGGACAACATCGTCAAAATAGGTCTTTCGCGCATTGCCGAGATGTCCATGACGCCGCCGTCCGAGCGCATGATCATCAGGGGTGCTTTTATTCCCGCTCCGCGAACACTGCTTTCTGTCATATTGGCGCTTTCGAGCATGCGTGGAAGCATCGAAGCGTTGATGACCGCTGTTCGCGTGCGTACTTTCAAGCCATACAACTGGCTTACTTCTGATCCGCATGTGGCAAGAATTCCCTTGCTCCTGGCGAGTTCTACTACCTTTCGTTCGTTGTCTCCATTGTCTACGGCAAACGCTTCACTGACCGCAATTGCACCGGCGCCTTGTTTCACCAAATCGTCTAAAACAGCTATGACAGCCTCTTCTTTCAACGGCTGCGATGTGTCTATAAATCGATGATGCGTCTTCAAAAACTTGCCTGGTGCCAATTCTATTTTCCCGACCTGGGTCGAAATGTTTGCCATGAAAGCATTGACGCCGCTGCCCATGCCGACAATACCGACAGTTGCTACGTCGCCTTCCAGCAGCGCGTTAGTGGCTTGCGTAGTCGAATGAGCGATGAAAGTTACTCGCTCTGGTTCAATCTTCGCTTTGTCTAAAAGCAATTGCAGTGCATCGATAATTCCCCTTGCTACACCCTCTTTGGCTGTATGCGTCGTGTGCACTTTGACTTTCTCGAGCATCTCGAGTGTTTCGGCATCAAGGACAACCGCATGCGTGAAAGTGCCGCCTACATCGATGCCGACGCGGACTTTTGAGTTGGATTTTCCCTCAGGCTTCTGTTTCATCATTCGCCGCCTAACTGATTGGGACAAACTTGAATGCAACAGCCAGACAAAGTCCAGCTATGGTCGCCAGCCAGGCGTATGGTGCTGTTTTTTTCAAAAGTGTCTGAGTATCTGTGCCAAGATAAGTCGCAATCCAAATGTTGTGTGTGTTGGTTGGATCGCAAATTCCCTGAATTTGTCCGACGGACATGAGCATTCCCATAATCGCGCTTGATGCAAGACTAGTCGACTTCTGAATCAGAGCGACTAAGCCGCTGCCCATTCCCCACAGGCTGAGCGGACCACGATAGAGTGCAAGCGGTGCGGCCAGTGTGAATATGATTACGTAGGGTATCGCTGTCGTCGGTACAACCTGCTTTACGATTGGTTCTATCGCGCTCGCGATATTGGGGTGGCGCACAGCAGTGATTAGCATGCCGATGCCTACCATCAGCACTACTGCAGGTATTACTGAGCTGATACCGTCGATGATCGAGCGAGTTAGCACAGTGATTGAGTCGCGCTTCCATGTAGTCAGTACACCGTATGTGATACCGGCAATAAAGGCTGGAATGAAATCCCAGTGGCAGACAAGAACAAGAATTAGTGGCGTTATCGGAGTAAACAGAGCCAGACCGGAAATGCCTTCTGTTTTTCGAATATGCCTTGTCACCGCAAGAATGATCAAACCAACAAAGATTGCCGATACTATTGATGAAGCAACGGGCTCTGCTGCTGTTGCCGCTTTTGCTGCCGGGGCGGCAGCCCTTTGCGACAAAATGGGGAAGGCGAAAAACTCGATTGCCAGTGCAAGAGCGAGGTATTTCAAGTTACGCCAATTTCTCAGCTCGACCACGAGGAAGGTCACCACAATCAATGCAATGATGGCTGCAAACGGCACTACAAAGCTGATAATCGAACTTGGATCCAGGTGAAGGACATCAATGTAGAGCGCCCATCCTGCGATGTTGAACATTCCTCCCAGGCTGATGCCGAAAAGAAAGAGAGCGCCGGCTGTCACACTGGAAATGCTCAGTGAGAGCAATGCTGGCAGCACGATAGTCCCGACCATGATGACGGCACCCAGTCCACCTAGGGTCGAAAAGAGAAGGGCGGTGACAAGTGTCATTACCAGGCCAAGAACGAATTGATTGTCGCCCGAGAATTCAGCCACCCAGCGAATCAGTGACTTTGCGATACCTTGCTTGTTCATCAAGTCTGCAAGCACAGCACCGAACATTGTCGTTGTGTATGCAGCGTGCATCTTTACGGCGCCCTGGTTGATAACGTCGGAGAGAATCTCCTTCTCAGGGATACCGGAGAGTATTGCCATCAAGATTGCCATCACCGGTAAAGCCAAAAGCGCAGATATGCGACGGCTATACATCAGCATCGCCATGACCGCAAAGACGGCAAGACAGGCGATTCCAACTAACGCGTGATTTGATTCCGGCACAGAAAAATTCGATAACTACATGCGTAATGATCTTCTGTTTAAAACATCTGTGTCAAGTAGATTTACTTGCTTGGAAATGCGTCAAGCATTTTTTCTTCCTGCTTACTCTCTTTCATCAGCGCGTTGTAGCCGTTTAAGAGCTTCTTTCTCAGAGCGTCCGGCGCCGAAGGTTGTGAAGCTAGAGTTTCAAATGCTTTCTGGTAAAGACCTTCCGCGTTTGCATAATCCGAACTTTGTTGTTTGAGCACTGCCAGATTGCGAATCAGTTCAACCTTCGCCAGCTGGTCGAAATCAGCCAACTGGTCGCTGTATTCGATTACTGTCGGTAGCAAGTCTTCGAGCTCGCTTCTCTTTTGGGTAGCTAAATATATGTCGCATAGGTCTAAGTAGGACTTAAGGATGTCGCGCTTGTCGTAGGGGCGGCTGCGAGTCAATATGGCGATGGAACGCTTTAGCTTTGCCTCTCCGTTGTTAGCCAGCTTCTTCAGGTCTTCTGCTGCAGTTTGTGAGAAGCCTGAGTCTTTAAGCCTCTTTTCAAAAGATACGATGGCAAGAATGCCGCTCAGGTCATTTTCTGCCGATAACCGCAGGGATTGGGCGATTGCCCAATATTGGCAGGGCAGCTGATTTCGCAAAACAGGAAGCAGTGAATTGATTTTTTTGCTGCTCTCTTTTTGACGTTGACTGATCAAATCAAGCGTTGCCGCTGCGAGAAATTTCAGAGTCTCCGGACCGGATGCAGCAGATTCACGGGTTGATTGCTGGATAGCTTTGAGGGCGTCTTCTCTTCTGTTCATCTGCCAGTAAAAACAACCTAAGGCATATTTGAGCCGGGCTCTATCGCGTGTGAGCAAGTCCGACTCCGCGCTCATTGCGTTGCTCGTAGCTGCCAGTAGATTTGCAGCCTCTCTGGACTTTCCGATGCCGGCAAGATACTGAGCTTGCTTCACCAGCAGCTCAGCGAAATCAGGAACCTTATTGACCATCAACATTTTGATATGATTGTTCGCTTGTTCGAATAGCTTCAGCGCTTCGGCTTCGGTTGATGCTGTGAGTGCCAAGTCCGTTGAGATGGCGGCAATTTTCATCGCCGCCAATTTTTGATCGTCGCTCAGGTGGTCGGAAGTTTTTGCATCGGGACTTTCTGCTGCTGTGAATTTTTGAAGCTCACTGAGCATCTCATCACGAGTGGGCGTGGGCTGCAGTTTTCGCAACTGCTCTTTGTACTGACCACTTGGATCTTGGAAGTTTTCGCCATCGGAAATTCTGCCGTGATTGAAATTCATGATCACATAGGACAGATCAATAAGATGTTCGAGAGTCGTGCTCACTATCAAATTGCTGTTGTCGTCTTTGATATCATTTGCGCTTCGTAAGGCTTTTCGGAAAAACTCGTTAGCTGAATAATAGTTGCCGCGGTCGAAATATGTTTCTCCCGTGTGCATGTCATCTTGCCACCACGCTAGTTCTTTTGAGGTTTGAGACACCACTGAGATTGAGATTGGTCCGTCGTTGTCGCGTTTTTTGATACCGCTGTAGACGTCGTAAATTTCCTTTGCGGTGAAAGCAACGACAAGTAGCAGAGCTACTCCAGCCAGTATTTTTCGCTTGCTGAGAGGCATCTTGCCGTCTGACTTTTTCTCTTGTATCGTATCGGCGAGTTTTTTTGTTGTGCTTGCGACAGGTCTCACGCCCGACTGAGCTGCCTTCATGTCATCAGCGGCTTTTTTCACTTCGGCAGCTTTTCTGGCGCTTGCAACATTTTTAGACTGTTGCGCTGCGGCGGCTGCAGCTGCTCGTCCGCCCGCGAGCAGCGCCTTTTCTGCATCTTCTCGTGCTTTTGATTCTCGATGGGCAATCTTGAGTTTTTCAAAAATTGGCTCAAGGTCTTCGGAAACATCTCCCATTGTCTGATAGCGATCTTTGCGCTCTTTTTCCATCAATTTCGATAAGACTAAATCAAGTTCTTTTGCGCTGCTCAAATCCGGGCGGACCTGCGCTAAAGGCTTATGGCAGTCGTTGAAGTGCATGCCTACAGTGTCTGCAAAGTCGACACCGATGAAGGGGGCTTTGCCGGTCAAAAGTTCGTAGAACATACATCCGAGAGAGTACATGTCCGAGCGCTCATCAAGCCGTTCTCCCCTGCACTGCTCGGGGCTCATGTAGAGAGGGCTGCCAAAGACTTCGCCTGTTTCTGTCAAACGCTGTCCATCTAATTCTTCTACCTTTGCAATCCCGAAATCAATGATTTTTACAACTTCTGCACCAGTGTCCGGATCTTCGACGAGCATAACGTTGCTCGGCTTGAGGTCGCGGTGGACGACTCCTTTGTTGTGGGCATGCCGAAGCGCATCTACGCACTGCTTGATGATTGAGACTGCTCTGAAGGCGGGCAAAGCTTTTTTTGGTGCCATCACATCAGACAAGGAGACGCCTTGCAGGAAGTCCATGACCAGATATGGTTCTGCGCTATCGGCGTCACCGAACTCATAAACCTTGATCAAATTTGGATGGTCAAGCTTGCTCAGCGCGATTCCTTCTTGGACAAAACGCGCCCGAGCCTTTTTGTCCAGCTTGCGCTTGTATGCTAAAACCTTGACCGCCACATGTCTTTTGAGGTTTCGGTCATAAGCTTTATAAACCGCGCTCATGCCGCCCTTGCCGACCATCTCAAGGATTTGATAGGTCTTCCCGAACATCATCCCGGGGTTCAAATCGCGCGAAGGATTAGTCGCGCCGAGCATAGGCACCATGACGGTCGACTTCGAATCATCTTGACTTTCGGTGGTCGTGTCAAAGTCGGCGCCAGCTTTTAGCTTTTTGCCGTCATGAATCTGCTTTTCAGGGATTTCTGTCACTGGACTTAGTAATCTCCCTCAGATACGCTGCACGTACCTGCCCCCCCTCAATGTTCTACCCTAAAACAGTCGCTTCGGGTGTTTGTTGTGTTTTAAACGCTCCACGTGGCGGCGCTATTTGAACCTTCAGCCAGGTATTAATCTCTGGCAAACTGTAGTCTGTTTGCTTAGGCTCTTGTATTTGTGCTAATCATATGAGAGGCCAGTGTTTGCTAGCAATAGTAATAAGACCCAGCGACTTGATGTTTCTGATTTGAAATGAGCATCGCCACCTTCTTCGTTTTTCACTTCGTGCAGATCGTTCTGGTCGAATCGATAGTCATGTGGCGTCTCAAATGGGGTACTTACAGGCATTCGCTGGTCGATGCGCTGATGATGAATTTCGCATCTATTCTGGGGCTGCTTCTAGGACTGGCGCCCTTGATACGCGGTGCTGGTCCATTCGGTCTGATGCTCTTTTGCACGTACAGTTTGATGGTTGAAACAGTTACTTTGATGCTGCTCGAGCGGCATCCCTGGAGAAAAGTGGTAAGCACGGTTTTGATCGCGAATTTGTGCAGCTGTGTTCTTCTGGCTGGTGAGAGTTTCATGAACTGGGCGGACTTTTCTGGACTTTTTCGATGACTTAGCCTGAGGCGTTGCATTTTGCGCAAGATGCGTTGCAGTTTTAGAAGAGCAAGTGCAAGCCGCTTGGCCTGGCTTTGGCGGTTTATGGTGGGGGTAATGGGGCATAAAAAGCAGGTTAGGCCATTCATTACGGGCGCTCATTATGCTTAAAAAGACGAGTTTAGCATCCAAGACATTGCAGAAACTTCCGGCTGCGCCAGGGCTTTCGGAGATTCACCACTTTCTGTCGGTAGCAATGGAGCAACGGGGGAGGCAGGTGGAGATCACCTGGGCAACGCCCGATAAAATGATGGATTTCTCGCTGAACATCCACTGCCCGATAAAAGGCGGCGATACCAACTGGAAATTGTTCTTGGGTACGGGTCAGGGCGCTGAGCTTTTGTGGGACTACAGAAGTTGCGATGTGCTGCTCGTTTATAACTTGATTGTTTCCTCGTGCGGTGAAGTTCACCAGAGCATTCAAGCTGAAGGTGCCATTACTGTCTCTGAATCATTCCGCGACGCATCTAGAAAACGCGATACTTATTTCATGCAGGCAAGCCGGTCGCTCGGCGACGGTGATATGGCCAAGGTTTCGGCCGTTGGGTTGCAGGACAACTCATGGTCGAAGGGGACGCAGGAGATGCAGGGCGAGCTAAGTCTTGTTCCGACATCAACATTGTTGCAGTCTATTTTGCTTTCCAAAACTACCGGCAAACTTGTTATCAGCAGTCAGAAGGACAATGTCCAAATTTATTTTGTCGAAGGTCGAGCCGTTCATGCGGAAGGGCTGGGGCAGTCTGGCGATGAGTGCTTGCTTGAGCTTATGTCTCTGCGCGACGGCAAATACAATTTTGAGCCGCGTGCGCGTACAGAGAAGCAAAATGTGGTTACTGATCTGGAAACTCTCATCGTTCGTGGTGTTCAGCTCACAGACAGCATGACTTATCTTCGTCACGCAGGAGTGGCGCCTGAATCGATTTTGTTAAAAGCTCGCAAAGATACTACTGAGTTTGAACTTTCGTCGAGCATCGAAGGCAATCAAGCTATCAACGGCGAAGCTATGCTCCAGCTCTACATAGCTATCGATGATCGTTCTATGCTCAAGCAAGTTACGCGTATGGCAGAACTCAAAAAGAGTGAATGGGTGCCTGCGCTGTGTCACTTGATTGAGAAGGACTTTGTCACGTTCTCGAATGAGCACGTCAAATCGAAAAGTGAAAGATCAAACCTGCAGGGCAAGCAGATCGATACATCCCTCATTCACAGTGTGATGATGACTTTACGCCGACCGGAAACCGGTATGTTCACTTATCCGGCGTTCTTGTACTTCTTAGAGCAAGAGTATTTTCGAGCCTATCGCTCCAGCAGCCCTCTTTCGATCATTCTTTTGGAGATGCGCTTGGTCGGCGCCCCACCTAATTTCGGACGTGATCCCTTGGATGTTGGAGCGGCGGCTGAAGCATTTCGTCGGATCAGCAAAATCAAACGACATATCGATATGGTTTGCCACTACGACACCTACGATTATGGTCTGATTTTGCCGAATACCAGGACCGCAGGCGCCAACATATTTGCTCGCAGAATTTTGAAAGCACTCACGAGTGCGCCCCTGCCGGGTATCGATAATAATCGACTTTCAATTGTTATGGGCATTGCTACCGTTCCAGACGATTGCGTCGACCTGGCTGTGTTGCTTTCAGCGGCAGAAGCTGCTAAATCGCAAGCGGTGAAAACGGTATCTCCTATAGTGCTCTATCAGGATGTTGTCTAAACATTTTGCACAGGAAAACCTTTAGAACAGTCCAAAGAGGAATGGCACCAGATGCCCAAGGTAACTAACCAACTCGGTTTGCTTTTGCTGGAATCAGGTTTTCTCACCGATGAAGACATAGAGGCGGCTGAAAAACGTGCTTCCTCGACGGGGCTTCCGCTTGGACGTATGCTTGTTTTGAGCAACAAGATTGATGAGAAACTCTTGGAACAAGTGTTGGAAACAATGATCCATCTTCGTGATAATGCGATGTTCACTGAAGGAGATGCGCTCGAAGTTCTCGGCATGCTCAAGAGTGCGAAGGATGGAACAATCAAGGAAGTGGATCAGGCGCAGCTCAAATCGTTCTTCTCAAAGAAAGGGCGTCAGATGCGAGTGGGAGAGCTCCTCGTGCGTTCTGGGTTGGTTACCGATACAGACGTGATGAACGCTGTTGAAGAGGGGCTGGTAACGCGCCGCAAGGTTGGACACGTGCTCGTCAGCAACTCGTACACTACAAACGAAGCCATCGACATGGCACTAAGTTTGTTGGACGGAGTTCGCTCTGGCGATGTCGAGGTTGCCGAAGCTGCGAAGAATTTGCGCGAAGCACACAGCTATCCTGAAACGGATGAAGATGAAGACGACAAGTAATTTCTAGCGCGCATTCAGTTACTCGAGCGAGCCGATTCTTTGAGAAACTAACAAGCTCCCCGGTTGAGGGGAGCTTGCTGTTTCCACGAGTTCACGCAGTGTGGAATTAATTCCAGCCTCTGTAGCCACCGTAGCCATTACCGTATGCGGTCGGGTAGTTCGGTGTACGGAGTGCCGATGCGATCAGGCTGTCGAGTTTTCTCAGACTGTCGTTCATCTTATCGAATTCTTTGTCATCAAATCTGTTCTTGCTGCGAGCAAGCCTGTCGAGCTTGTTCTCTTGATCTGCGAGCCGATCTTTGAACAAGTTGTACTCATTAATCGAGAGACGACGTTGCAATTTTCCTGTCTCAACTTTGTTGCGCATATTGCTGATATCATTGCGCACTTGTGATACTGCTGACACGAAACGTCTGTTGTTGAATCGGTCACCGAATCTGCCGCCAAATCGATCGTCGTAGCGATTGCCGTAACCCCAGCCACCAGATGCGGTGGCAACGAATCGATCTACACGATTGTCGATGCTGGTGAATCTGTCGGACAGCGTGCGAGCTTCCGATACACTGAGGTATCCGTCAGCCTCATATGTAGCTTGAAGATTTACCAGACCTGCCAATTCGGTGCGCAGGGCAGCAGCTTGAGAAGTGCTAATTCTTCCGGACGAGAGAGCATATGAAATATTTGCTTCGATCTCGTTGCGTTTGCTTTGGAAGTGAGTGCGTGCAAACGATTGTGGGTTGCGGAGATTGGTGACGTTTACACCGAGCGTGTTTTGAAAGAAGTCGACCAGATCATTTGCATGTGACGGTTGTACGAAAGTAAATGCCGAGGCAATTGCTATAAGTGATGCAGCTCCAGCCAGTTTTTTCGAAATACGCATAATTCCTCCTCCGTCCAAAGGCTTCGCTACAGAAGCTTCAAACGGTGTAATTGTGTTGTGTCAGGCGCGCTCAAATCGGCGATGAGTAAATTGACGACCTTCCAAATTTTTGGTTCCCAACAGGTGCCGGACGCTGGTCCGTAACCTAAAAATGTGATTATTACTAGGCTTTTCAGCCTTCCGTTTCACAAAATGAAGTCGGCTTTTGAGTACAATTCTTTCTCCAACCAACTAATTAGCGTCTAGAAGCAGATTTGAACGGATAAATTCAATAATGAACACAACTCTCACCGATGTAATCTGGCAACCCAAGGGCGAATACCTCGAATGTCGTGCAGCAGACTTCATCAAGAAGCATGACCTAAAAGATTGGAAGGACCTTATCAAGAGATCGACCGACGACATTGAATGGTTCTGGACGGCTGCACTTGATTACATGGGGATGCGCTTCAATCGCAAGTATGACCGCATTCTCGACATGTCAAAAGGTATGGAATGGGCGCAATGGTTCGTTGGTGGTGAGCTGAACATCTACGACAACTGCATCGACTGGCATTTGAAAAAAGGGCAGAAGGAAGGTGTTCGCACCAGCGTCGGCGCTGATCACGAGGCCGTTATCTGGGAAGGCGAAGACGGAAAAATTCGCAAGCTGACTTATGGCGAACTGGACGAAATGGCATCGCGTACAGCCGGTCTGTTGAAGCGCCTTGGCGTGGGCAGGGGTGATGCAGTGGGCATGTACATGCCAATGGTTCCTGAAGTGGTAGCGGTTCTTCTGGCTTGCTTCAAGATTGGTGCAGTCGCTGTTCCTGTGTTCTCCGGTTTTGGTGCAGAAGCGCTTCGCAGTCGCCTTGAAGATTCCGAGGCCAAAGTACTATTCACTGCTGATGGCGGTTCACGTCGCGGCAAACTCATTCCTATTAAAGAGAATGCGGACAAAGCAGTCGAAGGTCTCGCTCATCTGAAGCACACAGTTGTTTTGAAACACATGGGCAATTCCGTTGCCTGGAATGAGAAGACGGATCTCTGGTTTGACGAATCAATTAAAGCCAGCGACCGTGCTGAGACAGTTAAGGATCTGCCTGCCGAACATCCTTCTATGTATCTGTATACGTCAGGTACGACGGGCAAACCGAAGGGCACCGTTCATACGCATGCTGGTGCGCTGGCGCAAATCTCGAAAGAACTCGGATTTTCATTCGACTTGAAATCGTCCGATATCTTTTTCTGGTTTAGCGATATTGGCTGGATGATGGGACCTTGGGAAATTATCGGCGTCACTTTCTGGGGTGGCACCATGGTGATTTGCGAAGGCACACCTATTTATCCTCAACCCGATCGTCTCTGGGACATGATCGACAGACATAAGGTAAACACGCTCGGCATCAGCCCCACTGCTGTTCGAGGAATGAAAGCAGAAGGCGATCAGTGGGTGGACAAACACGATCTCTCGAGTTTGAGATTGCTCGGGTCCACTGGTGAACCTTGGGATCACGACAGCTACATGTGGCTTTTCGAGAAAGCCGGCAAGAAGAAATGCCCGATCATGAACATCTCGGGTGGAACGGAAATAGTCGGCGGTTTGCTAACTCCTTTGCCGCTTATGCCGCTCAAGCCCTGCTCTCTGGGTGGACCGGGGCTGGCGATGGACATCGATGTATTCGATGAAGATGGAAAGAGTTTGAAAAATGCCATCGGACATCTTGTCTGCAAGAAGCCGGGACCGTCGATGACCAAAGGGTTTCTCAAGTCGCCCGAACGTTATATAGAGACCTATTTCAGCAAATTCCCGGGCGTCTGGTATCACGGCGATTGGGCGAAAGTTGATGATGATGGTTCTTGGTTCCTCTATGGTCGCTCAGACGACACTATCAAGGTCGCAGGAAAGCGTGTTGGCCCGGGAGAAGTTGAATCGGTTCTTGTTGAGCATGCAGGAATCGCAGAGGCTGCAGTCATTGGCGTTCCTCATGAAATGAAGGGTGAAGCTCTCGTTTGTTTCGTGCGCACAATGCCGGGACAGGAAGCGAATGAAACGTTGAAGAGTGAACTGAAATCTCTCGTTGGAGAGCGCCTTGGCTCAGTTCTAAAGCCTGAGAAAATTCACTTTGTCACGGCACTTCCTAAGACGCGTTCTGGAAAAATCGTGCGCAAGAACATTCGCCTTCAATATTTAGGCGAACCTGTTGGCGATCTCTCGTCTGTCGAAAATCCTGAAGCGCTGGATGCGATTAAGGAACTCGCCGGTAAGTAGGTTACAGCGAAGCAATTTGCGTTCTTTGTGGTGAAGCGGTCTTGTCAAGCGCGGGTCCCAGTTGGCGCTGCTGGTTTCGTTCGGCCGCCGCGGACAGGGGTCGCCACATTAAGGCGGTAAGCCTCCTAATCTTTCTGTGGGTCGTTGCTGCTGACAAGTCCGTATCTCAGTGCTTTTACCGCTGCCTGGGTTCTGTCAGAGACTGCCAACTTATCCATTAAATGCTTGGCGTGAGTCTTCACGGTCTCTCTTGCTATTTGAAGCTTATCGGCGATTTCTTGATTCGAAAGTCCATCAACAATTAGCTGTAGTACTTGACTCTCTCTTTCTGAGAGGTCGGCGTAAACAGCCTTTTTCTGGCTTGTCTTGGACTTTGTGCGGGGCAGTGCGTTCATTACCTTTTGAGCTATCGAAGCATCTAGCCAGACATCCCCACAGATTACGGCGTTGACCGCCGCTTCCAATCGGTTGAAATCGGCATCTTTCAAGCAGTAGCCGTTAGCACCAGCAGAAAGAGCCGCGAAGATATCTCGATCATCATCGTGCGAAGTTAGCATAATGATTTTTAGCTCGCTTCTTCTTTGCTTGAGCAGGCTGCAAGCTTCGATTCCGTCCATTAATGGCATTCCGACATCAAGCAAGACGAGATCAGGTGCATGTCTGGATTCGACGCTCAATGCCTCCATTCCATCTGCAGCTTCGAAAATTTTACCTGCGACCTCGCTCTGCTCCAGTAGTACCTTAAGTCCTGCTCTGAGATTTGCGTCATCGTCAACCAAAAGAATTGTGGGTTTGGACATTCTAGTTACCACTCAATTGTGAGCTTCCACTCTTTCCAGGCTTTGCTTCGATTCTCTGTCTTCTCCATCCGTATAGGGGAAGTCGACGGTAAAGGTGGTGCCACTATTTTCATCGCTGTGAAAGCCGATATTACCACCCAGTGCTTCACTAATTTGTTTGCAGAGATAGAGCCCAAGTCCTGTTCCGCCGGATGATTTTTGCCCGAGTTCTCCCTGCCAATATGGTGTAAAGAGCCGATCTTTGTCTGTTTCGCTGATGCTGGGACCAAAGTTGCGAACTGAAATACTAACGCGTGTGTCCGACTTGTTCAGATTGATGTTTACGGTGCTACCAGTACGAGAAAACTTGATGGAATTCTCTAGCAAGTTGGTGATTAAATGTGAAAGTGCCGATTTATCAATGTTGAGGATGACATCGTCCGTGTTTGACGTGAACTCTATTTTGACATTGGTTAAATTACAGCGATGAGTGAGTTTGCATAGCAATTCATCGATCAGTTCTGAAACCTGCACAGGCTGCATTGAGAGTATTTCTTTTCCTTGTCGATATTTCGCTATTTCGAGCATGTTTTTTACCATGCTGAGCGCGTTTTCGTTGCTGTCTTTTAGACGCATAACTAGCTCGCCTGCACCATTATTGGTCGAGTCAATTTTTTTCTGTATCGCCTGGATAATGTAGTTGGAAGCAATCAGAGGACTTTTAAGATCGTGTGCGATTGTTTGCTGGATCATTTCTTTGTGATGTGAAAGAACAGTCACTTCAGAGATGTCTTCGATCATGATAATTACGCTGCGTACGTGCGAGTCTTCTAAAATTGGCCAGGCAGCAATATCCCAATAGACATTTTTGTCTTCGTGATTGCCAAAGCGAGTGAAATACAAGCCTTTCAGAATTGCCGGACGCCCTGTTTTTACCGTCTGAATTAACTCTTCTTTGGGCATCTCGGGCAGCAATTCCCAGACTGTAGTACCGACAGGAAAATCCACATCAACTAGAAATTGTTCGAAGACACTATTTACCTCCTGAATCTTGAAGTCTGTATCGAGCTGCATGATTCCAATTGGTGCGTGTTTTACAATTTCTCGCGAGACGCTCTGCTCGACGAGTAAAGCCTTCTTTGAAGCGTATATGTATTTTTGCAGCAAGAAGGTGAGCGGCACGACAAAGAGGAAAATGAAAGCGCCTAAACACAGGAAGGTTATGGATGTTCGCTCAGTATTTTTCTTATAATCGGAAAGTAGCTGTTTTAGCTGTTCTCGCTCTTCTACATCGATAATAATGAGGCGGCCTCTCATTACCTCGATCAGTTTTTCTGATTTGCTGAGATTGTCCTTAGCCTTTGCTAGATTGCCTTTTTGCTTTTCATTCACTGCCGCATCAAGTGTTTTCTGAAACTTTTGCGCTACGAGTTCGAGATAGGTGAGGTGCCATCGTCTCCAGCCTTCATCGTCACCTGTCCGTTTTACGTGCTGGATACACTGCTCCAGTGTTGCTCTGTCTGAGTTGTAACGACTTTGAGCTCCAACAAATCCTCGCGTGACGAAGGTTTCAGCTTGCAACTGCAAGTCATTCATCGTAGATACACTAGTTTGTAAATAACCGAGTAGTTCTTGCGATTTGTCGATGCTCTCAGCTGTTTCTATGGCTCGAGAAGAAAAGAAATATGCCGACATCGCTGCGATTGTGACGAGTAGGAATGCCAGGACGACTGTCAATGTCAGCGTCGCTTCTGGCGCGCGAAGCAACCCAGCCAATCCGGGTGGTCCTGTCTTTGTTTTTGTAGCTCGAATTAACATCTGCCCGAATCAATATTTGAATGTACTGCCGGATACTTCCTTTATTCCAACTTACTATCAATGTTTCTCATGAAAGCACAAGACGCTCCACTGAGGGAGCGTCTTGTATGCGCAGGAGTCAAGTGACTTTCACTAATTCTTCTTTTTCTTAGTCAGCTTCTGTCCTGAAGCATCGTTCTGTGCCGCTACACGAAACCGAATGCTCACTGCCGAACCGTTCTGCAAGTATGTTCCAGGCATACCGGTGCCGGATGGGAACGAGACAATCGATGGTCCGGGGGTAGTTGCTCCTCCGAAATCATCCCTTGGACCGAAGCACGCTGGAGGCAGACCACCACTGGATGAAGCGTTAGCACTGCCACCGCTGCTGGCGCCGTCACCGAATCCACCTATATTGCCCAACTTGAAGTTGAACTTGTCGGCGCCTGTCGCAATTAGATTGTTTGCGTTTTTATGGCAGATGGTCTTGAAGGAGCTGCCTGGAGATAGCGCAACTAGTGGATTCGATAGGGGACGTCCTCCGTGCTTGCCACCGTTAATGGTGCCAAGTTGCGTGACCTGATCTCTAATGTATACGTCCCAGTCCGCAGGAGAACTCTTTTTACCAGCCGTCGTCGTCGCTGCACTCTTGCTTTCTGCGTACATCTGCTTATGACTGACAGCCTCGAATGGATCCGGATCGATCAATACAAGTTTTTGCGTAATGGCGCCACTCTGGTCGACTCTGTAGATGTCCATATAACCCGTCGTAAATGGGCCAGCCGCGCCAGCGGATAGCAATGGGTTGGTGAACAGATCGACTGCATCTTGAGCATTCAATTTGGTTCCAGAGAGGCGCAGCCAATCATAGAATGATTGCGAAAATACGTTCTTGATAGTCGATGAACCTGGGCCGGTCCAACTTCCTGGTGTCATTGCGGTTCCACCGGGATTTGGGAAATCATCTGTGGCCGGCGTTCTGATAGTCATTACCGGAGCGCCTGATAACGCGGGAGAATTGAGAATATCGTAAGGTGTTCCGATGAATGGAGGTCTACCATCCGGAAAGGCAATGCTCAGGGTACCGGGCGCTGGTTTCGGGTCGAATACACTGGCGGCGGTTGCTGCCGCGGAAAGACGGACGACCCTGTTCTTCTCATACATTTGATCTGCTTCGGCTTTGATCACCGATGGAATAGTGTATGGCAGACCTGCTCCAGTGGTTTGAAATTGCTGAGTGTTCACTAGTTTGATGTTGTTGCTTATACTTCCGAAGACAAAGTCTTCTCCGTCGTATGGGCAGTTGATCTCAGAGACATAAAAACCTGAGCGGCTCTGATTTGTAGAATCAACCAAAGCCCACGAATTCGGCTTGGGCAGCGGGATATTGGTTTGAACTCCTTGGGAAAGGCAACCGAGGGTGAGTTTTAGAGATCCTTTGACATAACGTGATTCGCCTGTCATCCGCACTTTGTTGTCTTCATAAGCTTTTTCTGCACTTGCATATGGCTCTACCAGCCCGCCGTCTATGTCTTTGCCTGAGCCTCCAGGCAGTATGGCAGCTTGTAAAACAGCGACCAGCTTGTCTTTGGCACTCTTCAAATTGACGAGGTCTTGTTTGCAGAAGTACTTCATCGTCGCGTTATTAGTTTTGTCTGCAATGATTAAGTCTAGCCTTAATGTTCCGACCATGGTGTTCAAGCCATAAACTGGCATGCTGAAGCCATCTGCCGCCGCCGTCGCACCACCTACCGGCGCCGCGTCGGATAGTCCTATATATCCAAAGTTTGAATCGTTGATGACAATTCTTCCAATGTCTTTTGCTGCGGCAATTGACGCCGCCTCAATCGCAGTCTTCTGCTCCTGACTGCCACCTATCAATCTTGTATAGGAAAGAGCGAACAAGAGAATGACAATCAATACGCTTGCGGTAACGGCGGCAACAAGCGCGAGCGTATTACCAGTCGCGTTTCTTCCCGCCATACAAATTCGCGAGAGTGGCAGCTTCATAGAACGTCCTCGATGGTAAGGGAGGTAGGCATCCGAGTATGCACGAACCGACATCCGAGCAAAATACGAGCCTAAGGGTGTTTTGCATGCCCTGGCTATACTTACACTCAATCTATTCGTGAATGCTGTATCCAACATCCCGCCCTGGGGGGATGGTGTATACAGAGGGGTGAAGGCTGCCAGGGCGAAGACCTTGAGCGATCGAATCTTCCATTTGTATGCTTTGGCGCATCGTTTTCAGTTCCGTGCCAAAGTCGGGCACAATTCCATGAAGGATAATCGTGTAAAGCATAGGCGACTACATCGAGGGGATTGCCGCCATGTCCGATAAACCGGCAGAAAGAATTGAAAGTGTTGGCGAAACGGAGACGAGTTTCGTCAGTTCCCTTTCTCCAAAGTTGACTGCTAGTTTGATGTTTGGGGTGATCGGGCTTCTAGGTGTCTGCCATGCCCTGAACTACTACATCAAAAAGAGCGAAATCAAACTTTTCGGAGGTGACTACTTCTACCGTTTTTTTGACTTGAATATGGAACAAAACATTCCAGCATGGTACGCCTCTGTGCTCTGGTTCATGGTTTTTCTATTCTCTTTGTTGAATTATCTTCTAGAGCGTCGGCAAAAGATCAAGAAACGGCATACTTGGGTGTGGTTGTTTTTTGCCGTTCTTTTTTTAGTTGCTTCAGCAGACGAAGTGGCAACCATTCATGAACATGTCGGCTCGCTGCTTCAGGATCTCGTTGTTCCAACCTTTAGAGCACAAATTGCGACCTATTTTGTTCGAAATGGTTTTAGCCCTGAATCATTTGTTGTTCATTTCTCAACGTCAAAATCCCCTTGGGTCTTGTTCTATGCGCCGTTTCTCATTGGTGCGGGGGGGTTCTGTTGGATCTTCCTCTGGCGTCGGTTTTCAAACAATCGCAACCTTCGCAATCTGATGCTCATAGCCGCTGGCTGTTATCTAGTGGCAGAGTCGTTTGATTTTATACAAGGCATGCGAAGCCCACCTATTTCATTGTTTCCACAGCCATTAGGTTTAGATTGGCCAACCTTTCTAGACCTGACGGTGATGATTGAAGAATTGCTCGAGGATTGCGGCACGGTTTTTATCATTTGGGCTTTGTTTCAACACTTTTGTGCCGGATTTGGACGATATACGCCTGGGGGGAGCGCAGGTGAAGAGAAAGCAGTGCTCTAGTTATGTTTCGCAATCGCGTGCTCCCGCGCTCATCGCTTGTGTTTTCATCGTCTGTGCTTGCGTTTTGAGCTGCTCGTCAAACAATGCGGTGGTCGTCAAAAGGAGTGACGTATCTATTGAAAAGCGTATTTACGATAAAAACAATCGTCCAGACGACAAAGTTTCCTCCCACCCTTCGGTAGAAGCAAACACTCATTGGGACTTCGAGTTCATCCCTGAAATTGGCTTTGAGCGCACATCGCTCAAGGAACATGGCAATGAGTTTGTATCTGTCGTCTTAGTGAAGAAGGTGGAAATTACTTTGGCATTGCCAATTCAGATATGGTTGCCCGCGAGTGCCACAGAAAAGGTTATTGCCCACGAAGGTGGTCATGTTGAAATTTGCCGGCACTTCTACTCCAGTGCCGAAAAGTGCGCTCGAGCTGCTGCCGAGACTCTAGTCAATCGAGAATTCTCAGGTTCTGGTGCAAGTGAAAGTGAGAGTATGCGCATTGCCGTGGAGTCAGCGGGTGCGGCGCTTGCGACTCCGTATCGAAATGCGGTCATTCTGCCTGCCAATAGAGCAAGTTCTATCTATGATGAATTGACGAAACACGGACAGGCTGACATACCTGTCAATGTTGCAGTCAAAGCGGCGATAGAGCAAGCGATGAGAGTTCCGCTGAAAAGCGAATGAAAACTGTTGTCTGCAAAACAAAAAGGGAAGTTGGCGGACACAAGAAAGTTAAATCAGCGTCACCAATAACATTGGCGCCGTTCGATTTGCGCCGGAATAGGGAAAGCTCAAAATAGAGCAAGCGTGAGGTGCCATTCGATGAACCGCAATAGCAATGCCGATAATAGCGCCCGAAAGGATCGCCTTTCCGCAAGATGGGTCATGTCGATTATGGCGCTGACGTTTTTGGTATTTCCATCGGCGGCTCTGGCTGATGACGACGCGATGCAAAGCTCGGGGTCCACGCGTATTCAAGTCCAAAGGCGTGACCCCCTGAAGGCTGGTGCATCAGTTGATCGTGATCTTGGCACGCTCAATAATGATGAGACTTCGAAGTTGCGAGCCATTTTTGCTCAGCAAGCTGATGGAAACAAACCAGCCAATTTACGTGGAAATGCGGCCCAGGAAGACACCAACTTTAGAGGGCAAACGCCCATGTTGGACAGGGTTTATAAGAATCCAAACAACCAGAATTTTTTCAAAGCCAAAGCCCAAGAGCAAGGCTCGGATAATGCGCCCTACATTTGGTGCCAGAGTGCCGGCGGTGGTTATTATGACTGCACCAACACTTATAAAGGAACTGTTCCCGGTTATAGGCTGCGAGAGCTAGGCGGTAAATTCGTTGATGGTACGCCGGTTCCCAAAGGTGCCGTAAAAATGAATGAGGCTGGCCACGTGTGGTGGCAAAACGGCTTGAGCCCGAGTTTCAAGCACTACTAAAGAGTTGCCCGTTAGGGCAACGCCATGCGAAGTTCCTTGAAATTTACTGTAGGGTCGACGCCATGCGTCGACCTGTGACTAAACAAGCTTGCCCCTTTCAGCGATGAGCAGCCGCGAATTTGTCTGCATGGATTTGTTCTAGAAGAACTTTGATGTGTTGGGTTTCGTTATGGTTCGCCGGAAGTTTGCGTGCCACAATTTCTTGCGCAGCGACTAGCTTTTCCTCAGCTTCGGTCATCTTGTTCAACTGCATCAATGCTATCCCCTGGGCTTTTAGGCACAGCATCATTTGTTCCGGTCGCTCTGGAGCTGACGAACTGCACACTTCTTCCACCATTCTCAGATATTGCAAGGCGCGCTTGGGATTGTTGAATGACGGGGACAAGTAAGTCTCTGCAAGCCAAATTAGACACTGTGATGTTTCCACAGATAGAGAGCCGTTGAGAGCCTGCGAGCAGCTAAGGGACTGTTGAAATTGATCTTCTGCTTCCACGAATTTTTTGTTGACGTAGCTGAAGATGCCCTCTCTTTCCAGAATTTCGCATGTGATTCTTTCTTCTTCGAGATGGTGTTCGACGACAACTGCCTTTGCCTTTTCCAGTGGTGCCAAGGCCTTTTCCCATTGCCCGTTTTCTCGGTACAGGTCAGATAAGGTAACAAGCCATGTTGCTTTCTGAATCCAATCGTTGGATTTTGATGTTTCCATCAGTTTGAGTGCCTTTTCAGTTTGATCAATTGCTTCTTGCCGCTTGCCGGCAGCCTTGGCGGTGGTTGCCAAAAAAAGAATGGAGTTGATCTGGTGTTGAACTTTGAGGGGCGGTGTTCTTGCCTCTTCAACCGGCGGTGAGCCAGCGCGAAAGAAAATCGCCACCAACACTAAAATACCGAGTACGAGTGCAAATCCGGCGACGAGTGGTAGATTTGCTCTCCCCCGTCTTCTTGGCGATTGGTTCGATGTAGATGTCTGGACCATTAACCAAACAGTGCTTCTACAAACAGCTCCGGCTCAAAGTCTCTGAGGTCGTCCATCTTTTCGCCCAGTCCAATTAATTTGACCGGAATATTCAGCTCTGATGAGATTCCAAAAACGATGCCACCTTTGGCGGTGCCATCAAGCTTTGTCAAAATTACGCCTGTGAGCGGGCATACTTCCGTGAAGACTTCCGCTTGTTTCATGCCATTTTGTCCAGTGGAAGCATCAAGCACAAGCAGAGACTCGAGTGGCAATCCTTTGCCGTGCTTTTCAATGACATTGCGGATTTTTCCGAGCTCAGCCATCAAATTTGTTTTATTGTGGAGTCGACCCGCGGTATCGATGATGATGACGTCGTAATTTTCGTCTTTAGCTTTGTTGAGAGCTTGGAAAACTACTGCACCCGGATCCGAACCATCAGGTAAGCGGCAAATGTCTACCTGCGCACGTTCTGCCCAGATTTCCAATTGCGACTCTGCGGCTGCTCTAAAAGTATCGGCTGCGGCAACAAGAACCTTTTTGCCTTGCGAACGGAAGCGATAGCAGAGTTTTCCGATGCTGGTGGTTTTGCCTGTGCCGTTGACGCCAACAATCAAATAGAGATTGAGCTTACCTTCTTTGTATTGTAGCTTGTGCTGCGGGGCGTTTTTAAGTGTTTTTGCAAATTCAATCTTGAGGAAGTCTTCAACGTCGTTGGACATCCAGTTTTTGCCTTTTGCTTCTTTGCGCAAATGCTCGACCATGGTTTCGGCTGTCTTCACGCCGATGTCGGCTTTGATCAATTTTTCTTCCAACTCTTCTAAGTAGTCGCCATCAATTGGGCGCGGAGCGGACTTTGCGCGTGATGATGAAAATTGCGGTGGGCTCAATGTGCTTACATTGTTGGGTGTATGCGAAGCGGAAGCGTTATGAGAAACTTCGGCGGCCGGCGCACCAACATGAGTGTCTCCTGCGTCTCCTTCCTGAAACTCTTCGGATTCCTCTACCGATTCGCGGTCGAGAACATCATCGACAACCTCATGGCGAGTGCGTTTGAGGGCAGACTTTAACTTCGACAGAGTCGAACCCCAAAAGCCTGATTTTTCCTTCTTATCTTCGTCGTCCATGACTTGTACCTAGAATGTTGTCTCTTCCAGTGATTCATCCTGCGGAACTGGTGCTGCTGCTGCTACTTGAGCAGCATTGCGAATGTATTCCGGGAATTCGCCGGTGTTTCGAAATGTTTTGGCTTGCTCTGCGAGATCTGCAAGAACACCATTGACGAATTTCGCTGCCTTTTCGTCAGCGAAGCGGTGGCACAATTCAACAGCTTCGCTGATAGCGACATTGATTGGCACTTCGTGAATGAAGAAAGCTTCTGCGCATGCGAGTCTGAGAATATCCCTGTCGATGGAGACCATTCTGTCGACGTTCCACTTGGAGCGCGTCGATTTGATGTACTCGTCGATTTCTGCTTTATGCTCGATATAGGCTTCAAGAAGTTTTAGAAGGAATTCGCGGATTTCAGCATGCGAATATTTTTCAAATGTGGCCCTATTTGTGTGACCGCACTGTTTGCACGGAATGTTGATTGAGGAGCTGCCACTGGCGAGCGTCATTTCCGGAACATCCAGCGCTTCGGCGACTAAATGCAGCGCCCTTTCCACCTGAGCAATTTGCTCTCTCAATTGTTCGGTCGTGAACTGAACCGGTTTTAACACCTGCGTGGAACGAGCATTGTCCTGGTGTTCCGCTTCGATGTTGTGCAATTCGAAATTGGTCTTTTCGAGAATCGCACCGGCGTCCAAGAGGTTTTGCTTGGCATAATCGGCCAGCATTCTCACTGTCTTTTCGACGAGTGCGCCCATCTCAAGCGCTTCGCCACCCTCCTTAGTCTTAGGGAGCTGCGGCATTAGGATTACTGCAATTTCGCGGGCAACGCGCCGGGCTGTCATGATCGGTCACTCATATATGGGATGCCAGTAGAAGCAAGTTGCCATGTTACCATGGTCCGGTGTTCAGCTGATTATGTTATGGACCGGCTCTTCATGCCTTAGTTCTAGATTATAAGTCGGCTTCAGGCGGAGCGAATTTTGCGTATTACGGGCGGTACAGCAAGAGGCAGGAGCGTCGAAAGTCCAATTGGGCTGGACGTTCGCCCTACAGGCGCGAAAGTTCGCCAGGCACTTTTCAATATTCTTGCCTTTCGCATGAATGGGGCTAGATTTCTCGATATCTGTGCCGGGACGGGTTTGGTTGGTATCGAAGCGTTAAGCAGAGGAGCCGGGACGCTAGTTTCGATAGAGGAAAACCGGGCTGTGGCGAAAGCCGTCGACAACAGTCTCAAAAAGCTCAAGCTGGACGGCGAAGTAATTTGCGGCGATTGGAAGCGCGTTTTGCCAATTCTCGAGCCAAAATCCTTCGACATAATTTTTGCTGATCCGCCCTACAAATCTCCATATATCAAGGACATACCGTTGTCAGTGGAAAAATATGACCTCCTGGACGAAGGTGGGCTCTTGGTAATCGAACATCTGAAAGGATATGAGTTCTCGCAAGAACCCACAGTATTGTCTCTTCAGTCCACGCGCAATTATGGTCAAACTTGTTTGTCCTTCTTTTCGAAAAGCGAAGTTAGCCCGCGAGATCAAAGAGGTGAAAAAGGGCAATAGTCCTAAAAGCCCATCTTTGCCGGAATACTTTGTAACTTAGTTAGCGGTAGAACTGGTAAGCTATTTAGCCAGGATCTGCCATAAGAATAATGACCGATACGACACAACAGGCACAGGGAACGACCCACATAAGAATTGGCGAGCTTCTCATGCAGTCGGAGATTCTTTCTTCCGATTTCATAAGAGATGCGCTGGAACGCTTCGAACAGCGTGGGCTGCCGATTGGCAAAGTGCTTGTCATGTCAGGTTATCTCACGGAATCGGAATTGCGCCAGGCTCTGGAAGTCCAAAGTCTCGTCAATGACGGACATTTGCCTTTGGAATTGGGCATAACCGTGCTGCGCGTAGCGCACAAAGAACACATCTCACTCAACGATGCTTTTCAACGTTCAGGTCTGGTCCAGCCGGAAGATCAAGAGACTAACCGGCTCGGTCAACTGCTGGTTGCTGCCGGCATCGTCACTGACAGAGATCTCGAAGAAGCGCTTCAGATCAATGTCCGCACCGGTTTGCCTCTGGGGCACGTATTTTGCTTCCATGGCTATGTTTCGCAAGCGCTTCTTTACACGGCGCTGCAAGTCCAGGAGTCCATTCGCCGCAATGCCATAGGCAGGCCGGAGGCGGTGCTCGGGCTGAACGCTGCTGCTAAGCGAGAGCGTAATCTGGAACGTCTGGAAATCAACAAAGGCTACCAGAAGCTACCCATGAAGCAGGCTTTGCGCCTCGGTGAAATGCTCGTCGAAGCACGGGTGTTTGTCGACAAGTTGTTGCCGGATGCGCTTGTGCGCTCGCTGCAATTTCAAAAGCCGCTCGGCGAAATTCTAGTTCAATCTCACTTTGCCACTGCCGAATTGATCGATGCAGCAGTCGAGATGCAGGAGATGATCGATAATGGATGTTTGTTGCAAACAATGGCTAACGAAGTGCTCCTAAATATGCGGGCTAGCGAAGTGCCGTTTGCCAAAGCGCTTGGACAAGCCTGTACTTTCCGCCATCGAAACAACCTGGCGAAGGTTCTCGTAGAGTTGCTTGCTTCGGCTAAGGCTGTCACTTTGACGAAACTTACCAAAGACATTCAAGAGCGCCTTGAGGTCAACTACAATCAAATCAACGATGTGAGCAAACAGCTTTTGGAACACGAACTCGTTGATCCAGACATGCTTTACGCTGGTATGCGCTGCGTGTATCTAGTCGATGTGAAATTCATCAACATGGAACAAGCAGCCATCATTCTCGAGATTGTGAGCCAAACACAAGATTCCGTCGACCATGTCTTGCACACGCTCGGCTGGACTGCACGCACTAGATTAAGAGAACCGAAAAACGCGCAATAGAGCTGTGCTTTTGTGGTCGCGCATTGTATGCGTGTCTTCCAATGTTTGATCAATCTTTTACTAACTGCAGCAGCCGCCTGGAGGCTCAGGTATGTCGCCTCCTCCATTTGATGTGGGTTGGTTGGAGTCAGTTTTCTTTGCGCTGCTATCCGCGCCGTTTTCCTGATTCGCTTTTGCGTCGTCATTCTTTTGCCCGTTCATTTCGGGTGCAATAGCCATGCGTCCTGTCGTTGTTGAAGGATACTTCAAGCGCTCATGGTGCAAGGTTCTCCACACTCGCACGAATGCTTGGCGAACTTTGATCAATTCCTGATAAGTAAGTGAAGACTCATTGAATTGTCCGTCTTCCCAGCGATTTTGAAATACCTTATCAATCGCCAGCTCTACTTCTTCTTGCGTCGGATCGTGCATGCTGTGTGTTACGGCTTCAGAGACGTCAGCAAGCATCACAATCGCTGTCTCTTTCGACTGCGGCTTGGGACCAGGATATCGGTAAAATTTCGGGTCGACATTTTCGACGCCATCGCGAACGCATGCTTTGTGATAGAAATACGCCATCAGCGACGTGCCCTGGTGCATGGGAATGAAGTCTTGCACCGCTTTGGGCAAGCGGTACTTCTCAGCTAAATCAATGCCATCTGTGACGTGCGCGAGGACCCGTTGCCTGCTTTCTTCCGGAGTCATGTCATCGTGCGGATTTTTCGCGCCTAACTGATTTTCGATGAAGTATTTCGGGCGTGCCATTTTGCCGATGTCGTGATAAAGCGCGCCTGCACGCACGAGGTTGACGTCACCGCCGATGGCGCGGGCTCCACCTTCTGCGAGGTTTGCTACAGCCAGGCTGTGCTGGTAGGTACCTGGGGCAGTCTCTTCGAGTTGTCTGAGTAAAGGTTGCTCTGCATCGGTGATTTCCGCCAATCTGAAAGGTGTGACCATCCCGAAAATACTCTCGAGGAATGGCAAACTGCCTATCGCGAGCATGCAAGAAACCACGCCTGCGAATAGCTCAAACAGTGTCGGACGCCCGAGGTGATGAACCGAGTCCAATCCGTTGAACATAATTGATGACAAAATAAATGCAACAGCTTGAGTCATGCCGACCACAAAGCCTGTGAGCATGAGCGAATTTCGATGTTTGGTATAACAAATAACGGCCGCCACTGCTGCAGTACTCAAGGCAATTAAATGACGCCCTTCAATGAGCTGTGCAACGGCAAGAATTACTATCAATGGAACGGTCAGAGCACTCGAAACTCTTCGCCCGAAGAATATGGTCCAGACAAGTGCCGCCGCCGGTAGTGGCACGAATTGAGGGTAATTGTCTCCGATTAAACTAGCTGCAGTTGCCACGGCAATGGCAACTGCATACATGAGCCCGATTGAGTTTGTTTGGAACAAATGGCGCGCATCAAATGTATAAACTATGCCTGCAGCCAGAGCGATTGCGGCAAGCAGCGATATGCCCAGCCCCATTATCATCGGAAGTCTGTTTGTCTGCGCCATGCCCAGTTCGCGAAGGGTCTCGACGTCCCCTTGTGTCAGCAGTTGGTGCCTTTTGACGATAACCGAGCTTTTCGTAATCAGCTTATAGACGGGCGCAACATGCGCGGCGCTTTGCTCTGCTTTCTCGGCAGTTGCCTTTTCGTTTACTTGAACATTGGTTTGCAGTGCGGAAGCAATCAATTGAGCTGTTTTTGCTTTTTTTGCTTGCTGCCAGTTTTCCGGGAGGAATTCTGCGATCACAGGTTCCCATTCGACACTGGTTTCATGAGGGTATCGCTTGTGAATAGCGAGCAGCTTGTTGATCGTCTTTTCCACGCTTGCCTTGAAAGCCGGCAGCTCTTCAGGCGGCACAGTCATTGCCAGATAGAATGTGGCATCAAGCGTCAGAGGTCTCTGGGTGCGAAACCTCTTAATGTGCGCATGTTGTGCTTTTAGTGCTTCGACCAAATGCGCATTTGCGGGTTGTGTGTTGAGTTTTGCCACTTCCGCATCAAAAGTTTCATCACTCGCCACTAATGTAGAAAAGTGCGCCAACAGCGAGTCTTTAGTCGCTTGGTCTAATTGAGACAAACCTGATTCGTCATAGTAGGCTTTCAAATTGTCAAAAACTTCTTCGAGCCGGTTTTTGCAAGTTTGGTCGCCACTTCTGTCGACGGAGAATACCGGCACCGTTCCGCGCTGGGCTCGTTCTTTCGCCTGGGCCGTGGCCGCAAAGTCCGTAACTCTCATGTTTTGCGGCGCTTTGATTGTGTTTTCCGCAAACTCACCCGCGCGCAGCTCGGGGCGCACCAGATAGGTAGTGACCAGCGCGATGAAAAGGAGCGTAAAGCCGACAATACCCATCGTCAACCAGTTGAAGAAGCTTCGGCCGGTGGGAAAAATGTCGTGGTGAATTTCTGGATGATAAACCGGTAGGGACGCGGTTTGACCGGTTACCGATTTTGCATTATAAGACGCCATAGTCCTGACTGGCATTCATGCGGGCAGTAAGTCGAACCTAGTGAATTATGCCCTAAATGGGCCATCTATTTATGTATTCGTTAGGTATTCGGCTCGCATTTCCTGTTTTTCAATGCTTTTTTGGCGCTTTGCGCTCAAAATTGCCCAGTTTTACCGACTGAATTTATGCGTGGATACGCGTGCGAGCGCGCAAACGCTTACCAGGCTGGAAAAATTGTTCTTCCCGATGGAACTAGTCGAGATTTACGGTCTTCTTAACTGTGTAAACGCGCTTGTCCTGTGACTCGTGATAAGTCCTGACCAGGATTTCTGCGAGCAAACCCATCAATATCAGCTGGATGCCGACCATGAAGAACATGGAGACAATCACCGGCAGCGGCGTTTCAATAAAAGAAGTGCCATAACCATATTTCAGTACGACCATCCAGGCAAAGGCGGCGGCGCAAGCAGCAAGTGACCAGAGCCCAGCAGCGCCGAAGATATAGATAGGTTTGGTCAGATACGAGGACATAAACTTGATAGTGATCAAGTCCAGAACGACCTTGAATGTACGATTAATGCCGTATTTTGATTGTCCAAACTGACGAGCGTAGTGATTTACTGGAATTTCAGTGACTTTGGCGCCCATCCAGCTTGCGTAAATAGGCACGAATCGGTGCATTTCGCCATACAGGCGCACACCTTCGAGAACCTCGCGGCGGTAGGCTTTCAATGAGCAGCCATAGTCATGAAGGGCGACACCGCTGATCACGGAGATGATTTTGTTGGCTGTCCAGGAAGGAATCAGGCGCAGCATCAGCCCGTCTTTGCGCTTCTTGCGCCAGCCGCTGACACAGTCAAAGCCTTCTTCCAATTTTTCGATAAGTCTGCCGATATCGGCCGGATCGTTCTGCAAATCGGCATCCATTGGAATAATGATGCTGCCTTTGGCGTGGTCGATACCTGCGGACAATGCAGCGGTCTGACCGAAATTGCGAACAAAACGGACAAGTTTGATGCGCGAGTCTTTGAGCGCGATCTTTTCTAGTTTTTCAAAACTCTTGTCTTTCGAGCCGTCATCTACCAGCACCACTTCCCAGGTGCGACCGACCACTTCTGCGGCGGCCACAATCTTTTGATACAGAAGCTCTACATTTTCTTCTTCGTTATATACCGGTATCACGAGTGATATGCCGGGTCTGTTCGGATGCGCAGCAATCGATTTGCCGTTGCCCTCCGGGGCAAAAGTAAGCGTCTGCGCTTGAGTGCTGATGTTTACGTCGCTGCCTGTCGTCATCTATTACGAACCTACTGTTGGTCAGAGACATTATCTTGCAGTTCTCTTGACTGGTGTGCTCACCTTGAGATCTTTTCATGATGTACGTTACAGCAGGAAAGGCATGTTTGCTTTGCAATAATTAGATGAAGCCAGACCAGCTCGCAATCGGCAGATTGAGAAAAACTCATTTTTGCTTTGAACGTAAAATGACTAGATTTCTCTTATGTAGAAACACCGGATTTGAAATGGTTGTCTTTGGTTTTTGTAAGTTATTAGCACAAGCTTGTAGGTCGGAAAACGTTCGCGAATGACTATTGTTCCAACAAATGGTGAGAAGAAAGACAGGAAGGACAGCAAGGACGGCTCTGGGCAGTCCAAGGCGCAGCAGCCTGAAAAGCTTGAAAAACCGGAAAAACAGCCAGCTGCTGAGCGCGATTTGAAGGCGAAAGCTAATCGCACTCAGGTCCTGTCCGCCAAGGAAACAGCCGCCGATTTGAAGTCCGACGCAACCTTGCGCCCCCAGACCTTGGAAGAATACATTGGTCAGAGTCGATTGAAGACCATGCTTACGATGTCTATTGGCGCAGCAAAGTCACGTGATGAAGCGCTGGATCATGTTCTTTTCTACGGTCCGCCTGGTTTGGGAAAAACAACCCTCGCACGCGTAATTGCAAATGAGATGGGCGCGCGCATTCATATGACCTCCGGTCCCAGTCTGGAGCGCCCGCGCGATATCATCGGGCTTGTTCACCAATTGGAAGCAGGCGATGTCCTTTTTATCGATGAAATCCATCGTCTCAGCCGCGTCGCCGAAGAACTTCTCTATCCTGCAATCGAAGATTTCGTAATTGATTTGACCTCCGGCAAAGGTCATGCGACGCGGACAATGCGCCTTCCTTTGCCGAAGTTTACTCTCATCGGCGCTACTACTAAAGCGGGCATGATTTCAAATGCTCTGCGCGATCGTTTTGGATTTGTCTTGCGACTGGAATTTTATTCCAAAGAAGAACTTTCGCTTATTGTCGCTCGTACAGCCAAATTATTGAACGTGCCGATGACGCAAGAAGCGGTGGTGGCGATTGCCGGACGCGCCAGAGGCACGCCGCGTATAGCTAATCGCCTTGTTCGCCTCGTTCGCGACTACGGTCATTTCCAGGGCGCCGAGACGGTTACAGAGGACATTGCAGTGGCAGCTCTTGATTCGTATCAGGTTGATGCTTTTGGCCTTGATGCGACAGACAGGCGAATGCTGGAAATTTTGATTGAACACTACCAGGGCGGTCCGGTTGGTATTGAAACCATCGCAGCCACACTGGGAGAAGACTCTGACACACTAGAAGATGTGTACGAACCGTTTCTCATTCAAGCCGGTTTTATTCAACGCACTCCACGCGGTCGTTGTGCGACTCCGCAGGCATACACGCATTTAGGCAGAACACCGATGAACAACCACCTCGGCGCGGGGCAGTTGGGCATCGAGTTCAACAAGGAGTGAAGAAGTAGTCGTGGGCTTTATTGCAAGAGCACCGCTTTTTCTTTGTTGTGCTCTCGTTGCTGTTTTTCTTTCGTTTGCGGTGTTGGCGTCTAACGCCGCACCCTCGGCTGATGTCGCGCCATCTGCTGGCGTCAAACTTTCCTCGGACGTCAAGCCTTCCTCTGCTACCCAGCCATCTTCTGACGCAAAGAAACCGACAGCGCGAATCGTCGAGCGGGGCAACGGTCCGATTGACGAGACTTTTGTTGTTGGCAAAGTGAAGGCTGTTTCTGCCGCGAAAGTAGATCAGCTCTTGCTCGATAAAACCGGCATGGTGAGCAATCGGCAGGTCGTCGAGGTTGAAGTCACCGAAGGTCCGCTAAGCGGGCAGACTTTTACGGTCATGAATGAAATCACCGACAATCCTTCCTTTAATGTTTCTGTCACACCCGGTCAGGAAGTAATACTGTCGGTGGTGACAGGTGGAGGCGAGCGCGAGGTCAACATCGCCGACTATCACAGGGCTCCCATTATTGTCGGTCTGGCTGTGGTTTTCCTTGCTGCATTCCTTTTCTTTGGCGGCAAGCAAGGTTTTAAATCACTTGCAGGTTTGGTCGCTACCGTAGCACTTATTGCGTTTGTTCTTCTTCCTATGAGCCTCAGCGGTTTCGATCCGCTTCTAGTGGCAATCTTCATTTGCCTTGCTGCGGCATCATGCAGCATGTTTTTTGTCGCTGGTTTTTCACGCAAAGCATTTGCGGCTGTTATCGGCACCGTGGGTGGTGTGATTGTCGCGGGCGTTTCGGCAGAGGTTGTTATTGCTTGTGCCCCACTTACCGGTCTTTCAAGTGAGGAGGCGCAGATTTTGCGTGGCTCTTTACTTAATCAAAAACCTGTCTTCTTTAGTGGACTACTCGCTGCTGGCATGTTGATCGGTGCACTGGGCGTCATTATGGACGTGGCGATTTCCATTTCTTCCACTGTGACCGAAGTCGCACGCACCGCAGCGAACCCAACATTCAAGCTCCTCTACAATGCCGGAATGAATGTCGGTCGCGACATTATGGGCACAATGACCAACACCCTCGTGCTCGCATATGCCGGTGGCGCATTGCCCTTGCTTTTGCTTGCCAGGCAGATGCCCTCGGTGAAGTTAATCAATCTTGATCTGTTTGCAACAGAAATTGCATCAGCCTTGAGCGGCAGTCTGGGCCTTGTTTTTACTATCCCACTTACAGCCCTTGTGTCGGCTTATCTAATCGGTCGCGCTGGAAACACCACTTCCATATCAGGTAAAAAGGAGCAAGAAGATGAGGGCATTCGGATCGAGGATATGCCAGAAGGCGGTGCGCTGACTCCTAGTAAAGACCAGTCAGAGGGGATTCGATGAAAAGAATTCTCTACGGCTTCGCACTTTTCTTTATTGCGGTTGCAAGCATCTTGTGGGGTGGATTGATTTTTCCGCTTGTCATGGCTTTTGCGTGTTATTGGGGCGGTAACGAATTCGTCAATATGTCAAGGGCGAAAGGGTTTAAACCATCGCCCCGGATTGTGAAGGGGATGATTCTGGCATTCTTTGCGGTCGCCTCGTTGCCAGTTATTCCTGGTTTGAACATCCCTTGCACCTATCCGCTCGAGCACTATCCGCTGCTTTTGACGGTTGGAATTTGCATGTCATTTTTTCGGCTGCTGTTTCGTCATGAGTCTCCGCCCGCCACTATTGCAGACATCGCCACAACAATTTTGGGTTTCATTTATGTAGGTTTTCTCCCTAGCCATCTGGTTTTGCTCAGGAATTTGACGGCGCCCGGTGTTCCCCAGGCGGGCAATCCCCTGCAGCAGCCTGGTCTTGCGTATGTCTGGGTGTGCCTCTTTATCGTTTGGGCGACTGATGTCTTCGCATATTACGCGGGCAAGAAATTCGGAAAACACCTGCTCTACCCTCAGATAAGTCCCAAAAAGACGATAGAGGGCGCCGTTGCCGGCCTTTTGGCTTCAATATTTTGGGCAACCGTCGTGGTGTACGCCGCTGACAATTTCCTGTTTGTAAACACTCATCCATTTCGCGACAAAATCTGGCATGCGCCGCTGATGGGGCTTTTCGTCTCGGTCGGGGCTCAACTAGGAGATCTTTGCGAATCACTTCTCAAGAGAGACGCAGGGATGAAGGACTCTAGTGACGCAATCCCTGGCCACGGCGGGCTTTTGGATAGGGGCGACAGCTTGATTTTTGGCTCCCCCATTAGCTACTACTGGATATGGATCGTAGTTTTGGGACATTTTTAAGCGAGCAGGAGACCCTGAGCGCTATGTATGATATGTTCTATAGACCCGCCCGAATCGGGCGCGTTCTTGGAGAGGTGGCTGAGTGGTCGAAAGCGGCTTCCTGCTAAGAAGTTGTACGGTCAAAAGCTGTACCGAGGGTTCGAATCCCTCCCTCTCCGAATCTTTCGAACTAAACTGAACCCAGCGATGCGCGCGCGCCAAGTGCCGGAGAGTCGCTAAGTGCTTTTGGGACTGCTACAGTTTTTCAGTGACCACTGAAAGTTCTATAGCCGACAATCCTGAGCAACTCAGTTATAAATCGCAGCTCGACACGCTGCGGTTGATTGCTGTGATGCTCGTTTTTCATTTTCATGCCGGTGTATTTTTGCAGCACAACGGCAATCAGTTTCCCTATGGCGCGCTTGGGGTGCAGATTTTCTTTGTATTGTCCGGATTCTTGATTACGCGCATTTTGGAGGCAAATCAAACTGGAGATCTCCTGGTTGATTTGAAAACCTTTTACATTCGCCGTTGTTTGCGTATCTTTCCGGCGTACTACCTTTTGATTACGCTGTTGCTTTTAATCGGACAACTTCCTTTTCCGATTTATCAATTTACGTATCTCTTTAACTTAAAGGTTTTCCTCGACAAGGGCTTCACCGGTACAGTCGTTCATTTCTGGTCATTGTGCGTTGAAGAGCAGTTCTATCTCTTGTATCCGTTAGCGCTGCTACTAACCACCAAGCGTCTGCGAATTTATTTGCTCGGCATTCTTATAGTGGCGTCAATGGTGGCGAATGTTATTGCAGGGAAAAACTTTTCTGACAGACCTTATTACATGCTTTTGCCTGTATGCGGTCAGTTTTTGCTCTGGGGCTGCTTGGCCGGGCACGTCCAGTTGCGCGGTTGGAGCAACAAAATCGACGGCGCCTATCTGTTTGTCATCGGTTTGGTCTTGCAGGCGATCGACCAATATTTTGTATTGACGACCAGAAATTTCTCCGACATGAACGACCTTTTCTGGTATCGCCAATATACATTGAGTGCTGTCAGCATTGCGCTAATGGTGCTAGGTTTGTGGGAAACGAAAAACACTTTTCTGCTGAAAGTATTCAACTACAGACCATTTGCATACCTGGGAAAAATTAGTTATGGGATTTATCTCTATCACCCATTTGCTTTTGTAATCTACATGCTGATCTGTTATTTCCAGCCTGCTTTCAAGGCTGTGAATGGGGAGTTGGTCGCCTTAATTGTGACCGTTGTATGGTCTATTCTTTCCTGGCAATTTTTCGAGTCTCGTGTTTTGACATTGAAAGAACGGTTCGCATATCGTGGTGAGACCCCACAAGCAGCGTAAATCGCGAGTTTCCAATGCCTTGGCTTTTCTATTTCACTTTATGAGGCGAGCCAAATAGAAATCATGTTCGTCGACAAATTCCACGAGTTTCATTTCCAATTCTTTCGCCCATTTTTCAAGCTGGTCTTTTTCAGGCAGGAAAAATGGGACTATCGATGGATCGCTGTCGTGGAGAGCTTTTACAAAACGTTTTCCTAATGGATGGCTGATTATTATGCTTCCGCCGGCGCGTAGAAGCGCTTGCGTTTTTTGCAGTGCCATTTTTTGGTCAAAGAGATTTCCAAAGCAGGCATTGAAGAAAACAGCATCGAATTGCTCTGGTTTTCCAATGACGGTATCGGCGTCTAAGATGTCTGCCTTAATGAAATGAACTTCCGGATAGCGCTCGCGGGCGACATTCAGCATCTCATCGCTGAGGTCAACGCCGGTAATATTTTTCTCTTTGACACCTAGTGACAAAAAGTGAGTGATGAGGGCGCCCGTTCCCGTCCCTACATCCAGGACTTGAGAACTCTCGGACAACTCTGCGCTCTCGGCTATTTTTTGAGTGCGGGCGAGAATTTCGTCAGGAATGGGCTGAATAAAAACCCCTACGCGCGTACGGAAATACTCTCTCTGCGCGTCTGCGTGGCTTTCTTTCTTTTCGCCTGGGGCTGCCAATTTGTACCCTCATTAAAAGCTAGACGCAGATTATAGTCCCAAATCCGCATACAATATCTGACTTGTAATCTGTATATATTCGATGGGGTACGCCATGCGTCTGGTTGAGTGTGTTCCGAATTTCAGTGATGGTCGCAATGAGAAGGTCATCAATGCGATTTCCGATGCCATAAGGAGCGTTCAGGGCATAAGTTTGCTTGACGTCGACCCGGGCTGGAGCACCAACCGTACGGTAATAACATTCGTCGGCAGTCCTGAAGTTATAGTTGAAGGCGCATTCCAAGCGATAAAGACAGCGCAAGCTTTGATCGACATGCGCAAGCACAAAGGAGAGCATCCGCGCATGGGCGCTACCGATGTTTGTCCTTTTGTTCCTGTCTCCGGCGTCACGATGGAAGAGTGTGTAAAACTTGCCGAGCAGCTTGGTGAGCGTGTTGGCAAAGAATTGGGCATTCCGGTCTATCTTTATGCGGAAGCCGCGAAAACTGATGAGCGCAAGAGTTTGGCCGATATTCGCAAAGGCGAATATGAAGCTTTGCCGGAAAAAATGAAGGACAAGTCCTTCAAGCCCGACTTCGGTCCCGCCCAGTTTAATGCACAATCTGGTGCCACTGTAATTGGTGCCCGCCAGTTTTTGATTGCTTACAATGTGAATTTGAATACGCGCTCTAAGAAGTTGGCCAACGATATCGCCCTGACCATCCGTGAGGCAGGTAAAGCCAAGCGCGATGCGGAAGGAAACATCGTCAAAGACAAAGACGGGGTTTCTGTGAAAGTTCCAGGAACACTGAAAGCTGTGCGAGCTGTCGGCTGGTATGTTGATGAATACAAGCGTGCGCAGATCTCGATAAACCTCATCGATTATTCTATTTGCTCGCTGCATCAAGCATTCGACGAAGCTGAACGCGTTGCCAATGAAGCTGGGTTGCGCGTGACCGGCAGTGAAATTGTCGGTCTGGTTCCGCTGGCGCCAATGTTGGAAGCCGGGCGGCACTATTTGCGCAAACAAGGCCGATCGACAGGGGTGTCTGAGCGTGAGCTGGTGGAAACCGCTGTTCAATCCCTGGGTTTGGCAGAACTTTCTCCATTCGACATCGACAAGAAAATAATTGAATACAATGTGGCGCCCAAGATGAAAGAGTTGAAAAAACTCTCGCTTAGCGATTTTGTCGATGAGCTGGCGTCCGATTCGGTTGCACCTGGCGGCGGCAGTGCTGCGGCTCTCGCGGGTGCTCTGTCCGCTTCGCTGTCTGCGATGGTTGGAAATCTTACTTATGAGAAGAAAGGTTTTGAAAAGTCGAAGTCGATATTGAATGAACTTGCAGAGAATGGTCAAAAGCTGAAGACCGATTTCTTGCGCGATGTCGACAATGACATGAATGCCTACAACAGTATTGTGGAATCGAGGCGCTTGCCGAAAGGATCTGCGGAGGAAGCTAAAGCTCGCGACGAGGCGATTCATAAAGCGACAGTGGACGCAACTCTGGTGCCGCTCGGTGTTCTAAAACGCTGTGACGATGCTTTGAATTTGGTTGAGACAGCCATCGAGAAAGGTAATCCTAATTCTTTGTCCGATGCCGGGGTCGCTGGACTGATGGCGCTGGCAGCGGCGGAGGGCGCCTACTACAACGTGCTCATCAATTTGGCAGGTTTTGACAAACAGCACGCTGACTTCGTCCGCAAGACCGCCAAGGAAGCCGACGGGCTGATCGATGCGGTACGCAAGAAGAGCAACAAAGCTGCAAACAAGGTCCAAGACCAGCTCATGAAAGAATTCCAACAAGCTGTCGCTAAATAGGGACCGCCACTGGGCTTGGATGCACCAGTGGCACCACGGCATTGAGGTGGTCAAGAACCTCAAAATGCGGATAAACAATGCAAATTTGCGCCGCTAGTGCCTATAATATTGGCTCTACTCCGGCAGCTAAGGTGTAAATCTAATGGGGAAAGTCAAGCAAAAGGGCGACTCGAAAGAGACCGACGACAAGAAGGATAAGCTCAAGAACGAGTGGGAAACCGAAGATTTCTTGATGGCGCAAAAGCGGATACACCGTGCGGCGCAGTCCCTAAAGCTTGATGAAAGTACCATTGGACCGCTCATGCAGCCAAAGCGTGCTCTGTCGGTTGTAATACCTTGCCGCATGGATGATGGCTCTGTTCAATCTTTCCAGGGCTATCGCGTCCATCACGACCTGGCGCTGGGACCCGGCAAAGGCGGCGTGCGCTTTCATTCTTATGTCAATCTGGGTGAGATCGCCGCTATGGCTATGCTCATGACCTGGAAGTGCTCCTTGATGAACTTGCCGTTTGGCGGCGCCCATGGTGGTATTCGCCTAGACCCAAGCGCCATGAGCAACAGCGAGCTGGAGCGCGTGACCAGAAGATATACATCGGAAATCATCGATATCATCGGACCTGATGCGGACATCATGGGACCGGACATCAACACAAGCGAACAAACAATGGCTTGGATGATGGACACATACAGCGTCAACGTCGGGCACACAGTGCCGTCAATTATTACCGGTAAGCCTAAGTCAATCGGTGGATCGCTGGGGATGCTGGAAGCAACCGGATATGGCGTGTCGCTTTGCACCCAGAGATTGTTGAAAGAAATTGGCTTTGCCAAGAACGAGCCGACTGTAGTCATTCAAGGGTTGGGTCGCGCTGGATCCGGCACCGCAAGAAACTTGATCAAAGCCGGCTTCAAAATTGTTGGCGTGTCGGAAACTTCAGGCGGCGTCTACAATCCGAAGGGGCTCGATGTGGAAGCTGTAAAGGCTCACTACAGAGAACACCGCAACATGGAAAATTACCCGGACGGCAAATATATCCCGGTAGATGAAGTTGTCGAACTGGACTGTGACATTCTGGTTCTCTGCGCTGTCGCCAATCAAGTGCATGCAGGCAATGTCGACAAGATCAAAGCGAAGGTAGTGGTTGAAGGTGCAAATGCGCCGACTACACCGGAAGCCGATGAAGTGTTGGCCAAGCGTGGAGTACACGTGCTGCCGGACATTCTCTCGAACTCAGCTGCAGTGACTGTAGGTTATTTCGAGTGGGTGCAAGGTTTGATGGGCTTGTTCTGGAACGAGAACGAAGTCTATCAACGTCTCGAACAGCTGGTAGTCCGCGCTTGCGATAGCGTCTTCGCAACCGCGAAAGAGCATAAGCTCTCTATGCGAGATGCCGCAATGCGTCAAGCTTTGTCGCGTGTTATCGAAGCCCGCAGACTGCGCGGCTTGTATCCATAAAAGCAAGGGCGTGACTGAGCGAGCCTATCTCTATGCATATTGATGCGCAGCGGAAAGACTTGCTCGATAAGCTTCATCAAGCAGCAGACGATGCGCAGCCGCCGAATTCCAAGCTCGGTTGGAGAGGCGTTGTGGCCACTGTTGCCTTCGCTGCGATTTTGCTGGCGTTGATGCATTTTGAATTCGGCGGCGCGTTAAACAGCTATTTCACGTCTGACGATCTCAACCACGTCACATACGCCTATCGCATGCTGCATGATAATGGAGAGCTGCTCGCCCGGACTTTCTCAACTGTCTGGATGCAGGATACTTCTGTCGAAATTTTCTATCGCCCGCTCATTGAAGTGAGTTTTGCGGTCGATCAATATTTTTCGGGTGCGAATCCGCTTGGTTATCACATCTCGAACTTCTTGTATTCATTTATTGGGGCGATGGCTGTCCTATCGATCGCAAGAAGTCTGGCAGAGCGTTTCAAAGTTTTGCATGTTGAGATAATTGGTTATGTTGCAGCTCTGTTGTTTGCTGTGAGCCCGCTTCATACAGAAGTTACGACATGGCTAATTGGCCGAGTCGACGGGCTTTCTACGATGTTCTTCTTACTGTCTTTTGCCTTGTTTTTAAAACTGCCACTGCAGAGTAACGCAGTAAAGCATATTGCTGGATTAGCATCTCTTGTGGCTTTTGCGCTGGCACTACTGTGTAAGGAAATGGCTGCTTCGCTTCCACTCGTATTGTTTTCCTGTTCTTTTTTCATGAGCAAAGAATCGACAAATTCTAAAAAAATGCGCTCTGCCGCAGTGGAATCGGCTCCGTATTTCGCGGTGTTGGCTGTTTATTTCCTCATTCGCTATTGGGCTACGGGTGCATTTCTCGGCGGGTATGTCGGTGCAGTAGGTGAAGCAAATATTCTCTCTTTTGAAACACTTTGGTATCGCCTTGTCCATTTTTGGAAGGTCGCATTTCCATTCAATGAGGAAGTGGTAAAACGCACTGGTGGATTTGAGGATGCGTTTCGCCTTTTCTATGTCATTTTTGGTTTTTATTTGGTGGTGCGCATTCGCTTCGATCGATTCGGCGCCAATCAATTGAAATTGATTGGATTTTTGAGCAGTTGGCTGGTCTTGCAATTGCTGCCGCTATATCAAGTGTTTATGATTCACAATACGCTCGCCGGCTCACGGCTGTTTTACCTGAGCACCGCCGTTATTTCTATAATTGCGGCTGTAGTGCTGGTCCCTGGTACTCAGAGCGCGATGAATCCGACGCAGAAAAGAGCGCTTAACGCTTCTGCTGCTGTTCTCTTCGCTTTCTTGAGCGGGCTTTTCATCGTCGTCGGCAGGTTGAACAACGAATGCTGGATAGTTGCCGCAACCCATGTTGAAGAGTTGCAATCGCAGTTAAATAGCGCCATCGCGACACTTCCTGAGAAGAAGAAAATCCTGCTCGCCTATGCTCCTATTCAGGTTTTGGGCGCTCATATGTTTAACCGTTACTATCTGATTCAATCAATGTTATCGCCACCCTTGTTGACACCGGATCAGTCTAAGCGTGTTTGTGTGCTGGAGCCGCGCTTTTACACATATGACCACTTCATTCCTTCGGGTCCCTTAAGAAAAAAACTTGCTGATTCGGATAATTTTGAAACGGTCTTTTGGGATACTAGCACCCTGAGACTCACCAATTTATCGGCTTTGTCAGGCATTGATTCTTCTTCAGCAAACACAGCCGGGCTGCCGCAATTGGTTGTTCAGCCCGGCAAACTGCCTGGCATGATTGACATCGTGGCCAAACAATACTTTGAGAATCGTGCGGTTAAATTTGTTGATGTCGATTTGGAAAATTCTGAGCCCAAAAGCAACTCTTCCAAGGATGTTCTTGTCCTTGCATTTGATGAAAGCCGTCAGCCGCCAAAAGGCATGGATAACTGGTGTCAGGCAGATTACGATCAGAGCCTGAAATTTCAAACAGTGCGCTTTCCGGTCGATGAAAAATTTGCCTGGTATTTATCCAAAGAAACTCGCGACTTCAGAGTTTATTTGGGTGAAAGGAAAAATCTCAGGATAGTTGCCGCTCGACTGAATGACGGTAAGACGCTCATTCCAAGCCTGGAGGCTTCACTTTTGACGGTGCGTGAATGCAACGACGGTGTGCGCCGCCCGATCGCGTTTCCACTCAGATTTGAATACGATGTTTCTAATATTCCAGGCGCAGTTAATTGTCTTTTCGAACTGTCGCGCCCGCGTTCGATGTTCCAACTGGAGAATTTTACTTACCGAGATGTTCGCCCATCAAAGAAGGCTTTGAAAAGCTGGACACACGCCGGGACGACAGGCAGTGTCGAAGTGGACAGAGGCATGTTTCCCGAAGATGCATGTTATCAAATAAGAGCATTTGCGCTGCGAGCTGATGGCAGCGTATGTGGTGTCAGCACCGATTTCATTGATTTAGGAATCAACGATCGACCTAAAGGGCAAGAGCTTTAGGAGCCGCAGCAAACTAGATCCGCCGCGATACTAATACGCCGCATCACTAAGTACGTGTCATAATCGGCTAACGGGGCGGACCTTGCATGTAAGAGCCGGGGGGGGCAATTTCCACTGGCGGCAGTACGGCGACTAGCAAGTCTCCGTCCGGCGAGCAAGAAAGCTTGGAGCGCTGGGGAAATCCGGGGAATTGGATGTTCTGCGGATTGGATATAAGCGCTTGTTCTATAGCGCTCTTGATGCTCGCTAATTGCTGCGCATCTTCCGACTGTGATGTGCTCTTGGGTTTGCCTATTGCTTCCAGAATGAAGTCGAGTGCGCGGCGTGCCGCAAGAGCTCTGCCTTCATCGTATGCATCGCCCATTCTAATAGCCATTGACTGACCGACGATTTTGCCGCCGGCCACAGTCACTGTAATTCCTGTAGCAAAACCCGGGCAGCGTGTCTCCTCATCGGGCGTGAGAGGAAAGACGAATCTGTAATTTGTCTGCGCTCCCCGCGCCTCTTGCGCTCTAAACTTCAGTCTGGCTGAGGTCTTTGCACGAAAGGCAGAAATCTGCTCGCCGATTTTTGCATCGCAGGGGCGCTGGCAACCAAAGAAAATCGCCAAGGTCAATACGGTCGAAAGCGCAGTAAGCGAGAATTTTGTTGCTTTCATGATGCAGTTGTGGGGCCTGATGTCCGGATTATATGCCGGCTGGTTCTAATCGAAGAGCTTCATGGACTTCTAGTTTAGATACGTAGGTGTCGATGTCGTTCCCCTTCAAGATACCCTGTTCGGTGACAACTCCGCTAATGTGCGTGAATGGAATCAATTCGAAGTGGCGATTGAGTACTCTGACGCCTTTTGGAAAATCATTCCAGACTTCTTCTGACGGGCGCTCATGGCGTTCGAATTCGAAGAGACGCTCGTCAGTGACGAATTTTTCGGTTCCTGCCAGAGCATAGAGTGGAATGCCCAACTCTTTGCACGCGATTGCCAAAAGCCAGGAGCCGGCTTTGTTTACGACGCCGGGACGACCGACGCAATCGACGCCCATGAATGCTGCTGCGCAGGTGGGCAAGAGTAAACCCATTGCATTGTCGAATGTGTGCATTACTTCGATTCCACCCTTGGCGAGGCGGCTCGCTAGCTTGTTGCCTTCGAATGCTGGTCTGGCTTCTGTGCAGGCGACGCGGAAAAAGCGTCCTTTTGCACGGGCGTTGAGCAAGCAGCTCACAACAGTTGAGCTGAATGAATAGGCGAAAACTACCTCTCCAGGCGGGATGAGCTCGAAAACTTTATCAGCAATGACGTTGGCTGATTCGCAGAGCTGCTTCTCGAAATTAGCTAAAGCTTCGTCGCAGCGGGTTCTGATTTCGGCGGTTGTCTCAGCGGAGCGAACCGAAAGCAAGACTGAATTGCCGAGGTGAAAAACAGGCGCCATTGCCGGCTGAGCGTCGATGAGGGCGAGCGTCAGCTCGGTCAGGACATTCTTGAGCTTAGCCGGGTCTTCTTCTGTAGGGAGTACATTCTGGTAAATCGTGATTGCTCTAAGAGCAACCTCGGCTGCTCCTGACAACAAGTCGTCTCTGACCGGTTGCACCAACTGGCTTATTTGCGTGGATTTATCCATGCTCACTCCCTGTCCATATATCCAAGTGCCCCTCGCGGGAGCTCGCCACCAGTCTATAAGCTTTTCAACCTTATCTAATTAAAGCCGGCGCTATTTAAGAAAGAGAAAGGGCGGCAGCGGCCTCATTATGTTTGCCTAGATACAGAGTTTTTTCCGCGTCCTGCAAATGACTCCAGGGCAATGTTTCTTCTTTGGGGATGTCGCGAAAAATGTAAAAGTCTCGAACATCCGGCATGGCAATTGTGTTTTTCCTTGCTTCCTTGATCGCTTTTTTCCAGGCGCCGAGATTTCCGGAATTCTCCTCTACTGCCTTGAGAATTGGGTGCAGGCGTCTGTCCCCACGCGATAGCAGCGCTTGAATGTCGCTCCAATTGTGGCTTTCTGGTCGAACATCGATGCCGATTTTAGAGAGATGCTTGCGAACATATTCTAATTTCTTGCCGCAATCCTTGTCTCTGCCGTTCCATTGAAACGGTGTCTGTGCCTTGGGTACGAACGAACTTATACCGAACACGAAGCGCAAACGTTTGTGCTTCTTTTTCAGTTGAGTTAAAAGTCTAACTGTCTCATCAAGGTCTTCTTGAGTCTCGTGAGGCAACCCGGCGATGCCGTAAAACTTGATGGATTCTAGTCCGGCCGCTTCAACCATAGAAACAGCCTGCACGATTTCCTGCTCAGTAAGATTCTTCTTCATAATTGATCGCAGGCGTTCGGAGCCTGATTCGATTGCGATGGTTACAGACTTTTGTCCGAGTGAGACGAGTGTGGAAAGAATCTCGTCAGTCAAAGTGTCGGCACGCACGGAAGCGATAGAGAGGCTCAAATCCTCTCTGCCTCTTAATCTCCGTGCGATCTCATCGAATTTTGGATGCTCGGTCACCGATGGGCCTAAGAGACCGATTTTATTTGTATGTTTCAATCCAAGCTCAATCGCTTCGATTAGCGCATCTACGTTGGTGGCTCGGAATGGTCGAGTGAGAAAACTTGCCAGGCAAAAGCGACATTCTTGTGGGCAAGAGCGTACGACCTCAACGAGGAACATGTTGCCCCATGCGGTTTCTGGCGAGAGGACAATAGAGTGAGCAACATAATCAGGTGGCGGGGCGAAGACCTTTTTTCGAGGTGTCGCTGGAACGCCGCTTACACCAGGCGTTATTGACTGGATTGGACCATCGCCTTGCCTTTCGTTATCTTGGTACTCAACATCATAGAACTGCGGAATGTAGATTCCATCCGCATTTGCAAGGTTGAGTAGTTGTTCTCTACGAGTCGAGAATTTCTTTGCTTCTCTGTAAGCGCTGAGAAAAGAGGGTACTGCAATCTCTGCATCGCCCAGAAGGACAATGTCGAATATATCTGCGAAAGGCTCTGGATTTGCGGTTAAGACAGGTCCGCCACCAAAGATCAGCGGGTGGCTTTCGTCTCTGTCTTTGGCTGAGACAGGTATATCGTGCTTTCTGAGGATACTGACGATATTTGCATAGTCTAATTCCCAGGAGAAAGTAAAACCAAAGATGCTGGCGCCCCCGATTCCCGGCTCTTCCATATCGGTGAAGCCGCGTAAGACTTCGATGTCTTCATCGGAATCGAGCAGGCGAAACACCAATTGGTATCCCAATCCTGCCATGCCAACCGTGTAGGTATTGGGGTAAAACCAGGCAACGGAAAATTCGCTGCGAGTTTTGAGCGGTCTGGGAACCAGAAATTTCTCTTTCGGAAACATGCTGATCAGTATATCTTGAAGCCTGGCTAGGCAGGAGTTATGGCTGGTTTTGTGCTTTACAGCGGTGAATTTACACGCTTTTCCAGCTCATCGAGGGCCTTCAGCCTATCCCCGAAAACCTGCCCAGGCAACAGTCTCTGGCGCATCAGTCGGCGCCTGGCGGTTTCGGCTTGCACTTGTATACGAATGTTGTCTGCAGCGCCAAACCAGGAGCCAGCTAGATAGGCAATCTGTCCATCCACCGTGACCGGAAAGTTGGCTCGAGTATTTCGTGGGTATCGAAATCCGGCAATCATGAGCCCAACGCCGTTTGCGATTTTGGTTTGACCGACGATTTGGGCGCTGGCGACATTTTGTGTGGCTGTTCTTTGACCGGCTCTGATCTCTTGAAGCCCCAGCTCGAAGGCTTTCTTGCGGCACAGGTCTTCCGTTTCATACAATTCCATTCTGTCTTCGCAGGCCAGCATCGGCGCATTGCCATACTGTCTGTGCCGCAGGAGTGCGTTGCGCAGCAGCTTTGTGTCTTTCTCGAAGTCGTCTAGATCTTGTTTTTCGGTGTTGCCGAATTCACGGTTCAATTTCTTGCGCGTTTGATATTCCATTAGTTTGCCCAGACCTCTCGAGACGATTGGGTTGAGCGCGACCATGGCACCCGAGGTGGCCACGCAAATTCCGTTTGGACCGGCAAGTGTCGGATTTCTATTTGCCTGTCCGAGGATACCGAGCAAATTACCAGGCCAGCCCACGCTGGATTTGAGGAAGTCGCCCACGTAAAGCGAATTCTGCACCGTGCGGAAACGCGCGATATTGATATGAAAGTGCCTGTATTCATCGAAAGTAAGGTTGCATATATCTCTAAGAACTTCGCCCTCCAAGCGCAATACTTCTCGTTGAGTAGGCATCATCAAAACGCTTTCTACCAGCTGCTCTCGCTCGCTCAGGAGGGCCTTCAGTTCTTGACGCATTGCAGCGGCTTTTTTTAACGCAGTGGCGCGGTCGAAGCCGTGTTTTTTGGCTTGTTGCGAGTGATAGTAATTGATTCCTAGCTCGGTAAGAGCTCCCAGCGAACCTATTTGTTGACCAATCATTTGTGAGGCGAGCGCCCTTTGGATGGCTCGTCTATTTAGAGGTCTCGGTTTTGCGACCACTTGTCCGGTTTTATTGTTGATTGTGCGGGTTGTGTTGGCGATAGACCGCTCGCGCGCAACCACCTGACCTAGAAGCCCGGCTCCCGTCATAACCGCGTTGGTCTCTTGTGACAGGAAATATCTCAGTCCGCGCCAGCGCCCCTGGACGTTAGCTTCTTGGCGAAAGCGCACGTTGAATTTGGCAAAGGTGATTTCTTTGCTCAGAATTTTGCAATTGAGGTCGTGGACTTTCGCCTCGAAGTCAGGGTCACCGGCTATTGCGTCGATGCCTTCATCATCGTTTATCTGAGGCACCTGTTCTGCTTTCTCAAGAACCTCGGATTTTGATTCCGAGGAAGGTGTAGGCGAAAGCGACGGAGACGGCGACGGAAAAGCCTGTGTTGGCCCGGCGGGGTTGCTTGGGGATGCTGCGCCCGGAGTTGTATATTCAGGCGTGCGGTCGCCCGGCATCTCTTGGGTCTCGGTCTGCGAGAAAGGAGGTACTTCCTCAATGACTTGTGTAATGGTGGGCGCGAATTGCTTCGAATTTGTGGGCGTGTCGCATATACCAGGTTGGCATGGCAGTGTCACCAGCGCTAAAAGCGCCGTTGATATTGCAAATATCTTGGTCCCTTTTGCCATGCTTCCTGTCTATCTCGACTGGCAAGTTGCGCATTTATCAGCCGAACCTAAGTGTATAGCTTCCAATTTAAAAGCTCACCAGGGGCAAACTTCAAAAAATAGAGAGCAGAGAGTAGTAAGTAGGAAGGCTTAAGATTCAATTATTGCCGAATCCCCTCTTGTCAACCGTTTGTGATACCGATAATGGTGTCATTCAATATCTAAGCTGATGGTCATTTTATTTGTTTTGATCAACGTTTTCGCAACGTTTTGGATTGATTGCAGAGGTCAATTAGAGCGCGAATAGATCTCGAAAAGATCTCGACCAGATTTTGAATGGATTTGCAGTGGAATTTGACTGTATAGACGACTCTGCGAACTTGCCATCGGTGAAAACGCGCTTGTAGTGCAGGCACCACTTGTATGTTTTGGACACCATACATATGATCCCTATCTGCTCTGGTCTATGGTGTGGTGGCACCACTCTTAGTGTCACTTAGATCGCTAGGCACCATATATGAGGGCGTGTCATTCTTTATCAGTGGTGGCAATATGGTGGCGATCGATTTTATGCTGGACAATGTTTTCAATAATCGTCAGCGAAGGTGTCTCTGGAAACGTTGACTGGGATATGGATATAGGGATTTCAATCGACAGGTGTGGGCGATCGGATCTGGTATCAAATACGAACCTATATATAAGGATGTGGAAACGGAAACGAAAAAAAAACTCCGCTCGTTTTGAGCGGAGTTTTTTAGTATCGAGGTTGTCCTCAGTGGGCTTGTCGCCCCGCCCGTGGTATCAACTTGGACCAATCTGCTCCTAGTTGACCGATAAAGGCGTGGGCATCGAGAACGTCGTCATAGCTGATTGGTGCACGATTATGGAGTTTTTCGATATCTTTTTTGGTCCAATCGTGCGGAACTTTGGGACGTTCTTTTTGATTTCGCGGAGCTGTGCCGACAATTGCGACACCTAGCGGTTTGCTGCATGTATGGCACGTGACACGCACCACCAATACACCGGGCTCCTCGCGCAGTAACTGTATTCCTTCAGACGCAAATGGGTGTGCACAAAAACGACAGAACTTCTGTTGGAAGTATTCCTGGATTGCCTGGAATCCCCCAGCTTGGTACTGACCCATGGATGACCGCCGCTTCTAGTAGTTTGGTATCGAGTGATACCATGATTTGCTAACCAAACAGACCACAATGTGAGTGGGAATCGAGCCTTCCGCGAAGGAAGACGGGATGCCCCGTGAAGAAAATTATACTAAAGGCCAGATCTCTTTGAGGATGAAAACGAAAAATTTTCTGTGCAAAAAAAACGAAAAATTCTGATAAACACGGACGCTACAATAAAGCCCTGACGATCTGGTGGTAGCCCGATGGTGAATTGGAGAGTATCAGACAGTATCAGAAAGTAATTGGTTAGCAACGACGTTAGCAGGGAGAACGAGTGATGGCGCATATTGAGGAAATATCCGCGATGGAAATTTTGGACTCTCGGGGTTACCCGACAGTCGAAGTTACCGTCGTGCTTGCTAATGGTGCTGCTGGACGCGCAGCAGTTCCATCTGGTGCTTCGACAGGCAGCTTCGAAGCGGTGGAGTTGCGCGACAAAGATCCGAAACGCTTTCATGGCAAAGGCGTACTGAAAGCTATCAACAATGTCAACGAAGTGATAGCGAAAGGACTCGCTGGTGCTAATGCATTCGATCAAGCGAGCATAGATCTCGAGTTGCAGAGACTCGACGGTACTGACAACAAATCCAATTTGGGTGCAAACGCAACTCTTGGTGTCAGCTTGGCGGTGGCAAAGGCCGCAGCTAATGCAGTGGGCATGCCGCTTTTCCGCTATGTCGGTGGTGTATCTGCTTCGATTCTTCCTGTACCAATGATGAATATTCTCAATGGTGGCAAGCATGCTGAAGATGGTGTCGATTTCCAGGAATTTATGATCGCTCCGGTAGGCGCATCGAGCTTTTCCGAAGCATTGCGTTGGGGGTCGGAAGTTTATCACGCACTAAAAGCGGTGCTTCACAAAAAAGGATTGAGCACCGGGGTTGGTGACGAAGGTGGTTTTGCGCCTTCTTTGAAAACCAACGAAGCCGCGCTTGAACTCATTGTTGAAGCGATTCAGGCCGTTGGTTTGAAGCCAGGAGATCAAGTTGCACTTGCACTGGATCCTGCTTCAACTGAATTTTTTGAGAAGGGTGAATATCGTCTTGCTACAGAGAACAAGTCTCTGAGCGGCAAGAAGATGGTTGAGTTTTACGAAAAACTTTGCAGCTCGTATCCAATCATCAGCATTGAAGATGGATTGGCTGAAGACGATTGGGACAGCTGGAAGCTGATGACCGAAAAGCTAGGTCACAAGGTGCAACTGGTAGGCGATGATCTATTCGTCACTAATACGACTCGCATATCTCGTGGTATCGAAAGTGGTGTCGCAAATGCAATCTTGATCAAGCCGAATCAGATCGGCACCCTGACCGAAACTTTAAAGGCGATCGAGTTGGGACGTGAACATGGCTACGCCAGCATGATGAGCCATAGATCAGGAGAAACCGAAGATGCCACCATTGCAGATCTGGCAGTTGCATGCAGTACTGGTCAAATCAAAACCGGTGCACCATGCCGTTCTGAGCGTACCGCGAAGTATAATCAACTCCTGCGCATTGAACGCGATCTCGGACGCTCTGCCGTCTTCCGCGGTAAAGAATCGTTTGCACAGTTCCGTGCCGATGGCAAAAACGCAGTACCTGCAGCAGTTAAGTAAACACCGTTAAGTTACAAGATATAGAAAGTACAAAAACGATCGGTCATTCAGACCGATCGTTTTTTACGCCTACATTTTCAAAAGAGCTTACTTTTTCTCATTCAGGTTTTTGCACATGCCATCTGCATCTGAAATTCTGTAGAGAACTGACGTTGTCCGGTATCTTCCGACATACTGACCGTCAATATATTGATCGATATAGCTTTTGGATATCATTTGGTTTTCTGAGACACGCGTGAAGTCGTCTCTCGAGCGTGCAGCCCAAGCTCCTTGCACTCCGTCGGCCCAATAATAATTTGTCCGATCGACACGGGCTTTTTCGGCGCTAAAGCTGACCTGGCTGGCTTCGGCTTCTGTCCAGCCTGGTTGTGCCCACGATGCGACGGTACGTCCATCTGGCGCATGTTTGAAAGATATTTCAGAAATACTTTTTTGACCCGGCAGAATCGTGGATACGCCGGAGTCGACTACCGTTGTCTCACAGCGCCAAATACCGGCAAAAGTGGCTGGGAAAGAGTTAGGAATGGAAGATACGCTGAGCTTATGTTCACTTACAGAGACGGTCGGTTGGCTGACAGCCATCTCTTCGGCGTGTCCGTGCAACATAGTGGCTGCAGAAGCAGCAGTAAAGACGCCAGTAATGGCAAAAGCCACCGTCAAAGACATAGCGCTAGTCAAAACTGTCTGAATCTTACGATTGAGTTTCAGTACAGCGCGAAGTTTGAAGGTATGCCTGGTTGCCATAAGATTGCCTAGTGTTTCGAAAAATGAGTTCTCTACACTCTCTACTTTCCACATCATATGTCTGGATTAACCCATCAGTACGAAAGTTCCGGGTTCGATCATAATTATTAAGATTTCCTCTTGGCAATTCTTTAATAGAAAGAAGATTACAGGTGGTAGACTGTGCCTTCTGTGATAAAGGATTTTCCGCCCAGACAATGCTGTCTGGGAGCGGAAAGCGAGCTAAAAAGGAGTGAAATGTCCGTGGCTAACCAAACAGTTCCCGCGTGCGAAGTAAAAGACCTCAACCTGAAAGGTGAGGGCAAGGCAAGGATCGAATGGTCCGAACGCGACATGCCGGTGCTCAGACAAATTCGCGAGCGCTTTAAAAAGGAACAGCCGTTCAAAGGCCTCCGCGTTTCTTGCTGCGCTCACATCACCACCGAGACCGCTAACCTGGCACTGACTCTGCAAGCCGGCGGCGCCGATGCAATTCTCATCGCGTCCAACCCGCTTTCCACACAAGACGATGTGGCTGCAGCTCTGGTCGGTGAGTACGGTATTTCCACATACGCCATCAAGGGCGAAGATATTCCGACATATCACAAGCATATACAAATTGCTCTCGACCACAAACCGCAGTTCATCATCGACGATGGTTCGGATCTGGTAGCGACTCTTGTAAAAGAACGTCCCGATCAAATTAAAGATGTAATCGGTTCGACTGAAGAAACCACCACTGGTATCACTCGTTTGAGAGCTATGGAAAAAGACGGTCAGCTGAAATTCCCGGCTATCGCCGTCAATGATGCACAGACCAAGCACATGTTTGACAACCGATACGGTACAGGTCAGTCAACACTTGATGGTATTATCCGCGCCACCAACAGACTGATTGCCGGAAGAAATGTTGTGGTGCTCGGTTACGGATGGTGCGGAAAAGGCTGCGCTATGAGAGCCAAAGGATTGGGCGCAAACGTTATCGTCACCGAGGTAGATCCTATTAAAGCGATCGAAGCTGTTATGGATGGCTTCCGTGTAATGCCGATCAGCGAAGCTGCTCCGCTCGGCGATCTATTTATAACCGTGACTGGAAACAGACACGTCATTGATGGTCCTCACTTCGAGACCATGAAGGACGGCGCGATTATATGCAACTCGGGTCACTTCGATATAGAACTGAATCTGGTGGCATTGGAAAAGCAAGCTAAGTCGAAACGCCCGGTGCGCGGATATATGGATGAGTTCGTTCTGAAAAACGGCAATCATATTTATGTGCTGGCCGAAGGACGTCTCGTCAATCTCGCTTGTGCCGAAGGTCACCCTGCCAGCGTTATGGATATGAGTTTCGCCAACCAAGCTCTTGCTCTTGAGTATCTAGTCAAGAATAAAGGTAAGTTGGAACCGAAGGTTCATACTCTTCCTGTCGCTGTTGATCAAGAGATCGCAACTTTGAAGTTGAATTCGCTTGGCGTAACTATCGACAAACTCACGCCTGAAATGACGAAATACATGAATTCGTGGGACGCCGGTACGTAAGCGGAATATCCGGCTGGAAAGTTGAACTCGATGGTTCAATGACAAAATTCAAGAGCCGCCATCTTTAGAGATGGCGGCTCTTTTGATTCTTATAAAAACCAGTTCTTAAGAGGATCTTTGAATTTTTGATCTGGTCGTTTAGTTGATTTTTTGGAACATGTATCCGATACCGCGCGCGGTGAGGATCAAATCCGGGTTGGATGAATCCTCTTCCAACTTAGAACGCAAACGGCTGATGTGAACGTCGACTACGCGAGTGTCGATCCTGTGATCAGGTGGATACGCCCAAACCTGTTGCAGAATTTCGCTTCTCGAATAAGGCTTGCCGGAGTTGGTGACAAGCAATTCCAATAGGCTGAATTCCATGCCAGTCAAGCGGATGCGCTCGTTCTTTCTGGTCACTTGACGCTTATTTAAATCAATTTTCAGATTGCCGATCGTTATTACGTTAGAGCTCTTGGATTGGCTCGTATCTTGATGGCGCTCAACCGTCCGGCGCAATACTGCTTTAATACGTGCTTCCAATTCGCTCGGGCTGAAAGGCTTGACCACATAGTCGTCAGCACCGATTTCCAAACCTTGTATTCTATTGGAAACATCAGCAACTGCAGTAAGCATGATGATTGGCGTATCAGAAGTCTTGCGAATTTCGCGGCAGACTTCATAGCCATCCAGCTTGGGAAGCATCACGTCTAGTATCACAAGATCCGGTTGGAAACTGTTGAATTGCTCTAGTGCTTCTTGTCCATCGGCGGCGGTAGCTACGTTGTAGCCTGCCAATTTAAGCCGAGTTTCAAGGATTCGTCTGATCGAAGCCTCGTCATCTACAACGAGGACCTTTTCCTGTTCGCTGCTGTTCTCAACCACTTATGTGTCTCTCTGAATTGGTAAACCGGGTCTGCTGGAATGCAGGCTCAATAGTCAACAGGAGCGTCCAATATTTTTGTCTAATTGACCGGCGTGAATGCAAAAGGCCGCCGGATATACCGCCCTGCCATTCGTGAGTATATAACATTTAGCTGATCGCTGGTGAGGTGATTATCATCGAGGGCGATCCGCATATCGCACACACTTCGAATCTGCCAGCCTGTCTGCGCTTTGATGTCATGCCAAGAGTGCCGAAAACAGGGAGTTTTTACGTAGATTTTGCAAACACTTACGTGCATCCTACATGTGGTGGCAGAGGTGGCTTTCGTACCCATCCTTGCAGCGTTTCGTGCAACTTGACATTTCGGTGGTGCGCCACCATCTGCGGTTGTCAATGTCATCAAGCAGCATCATTTAAAAAGGACTAAAAGCCTGCATTCATCTTGCTTTCGCTGGATAATTTAAATTGAAGTTTTTGCACGAAAAAACGCCCTTTACGCCATGAAAAAAGATTCGTGCAACCCCCCCCGCCACGTGTTAAGCTTCTAGCCGAGTAGGTATAGTACTAGCTACTAACAACGACGGCTCCCGAAAAAAATCGGCACAGGGAGCGGGACTTGAAAGAGGGAGAGTGTATGAAGAAGCCCCAGTTGAGCTTGGCACTAAGCGTTTCGGTAGCGCTTGCGCAGGCGAGTTTACTAACGGCGCAGGCGGCGCCTTCAGCCAATATTTGGCAGAAGATGTCTCAAGCACCGGCGAAGAGTGCTGTGCACGCACCAGTGCAAGCAACCGCGAAGGCAAAGGTTGCGACACGTACTAATAAAGTGTCGACGCCAGCCGCAAAGATTCAAAATGTTGCTTTAAAGACGACCGCCAATGCGGACGGTCAGGCAATGCTTTTCTTGATGGGCAAGAACAAGCAGACCGGCGGAAGCGTGGCTCCTGCTGCTGCTCTCACCATACATCCTCAAGTGTCGCAAGACGCAGCTGCTGAAGTAAGCACTGCCGGTGACACCAGTGAACAAAATTTGGTAGCGGTCAATAACGCCGCCGGCGAACTGCCGCAAGCAGCAGCTCCGGCAGTAGCTTCCAAACCTTTGTTCACGATGCTCGCTCCGGATCGTCCGGCTGTAGCTCAAGGTGATGTGCAGGTGACGCCGATACCACCTGTGGTTACAGGCACCGTTGACCTCGAAGAATTCAAATCGACCAACATTCTCGACCTCAAAGTTTCGCAGTCCCGCACTTTTAAGTTGAAGAACAAAATTGTCCGTACCTCTATAAGTGATCCTTCGATTGCAGAACCAGTAGTTGTATCGGAAAACCAAATTGTTCTTCTCGGTAAGGCTCCTGGTGGCGCGACCCTGGTCCTCTGGGATGATGCTGGCAACTCTGCCGCTATCGACCTACGTGTCGCTCGCGACTACAACCAGTTGCAAGCAACTTTGAGAGAAGTTGATCCTCGTATTATCGTCAAAGCATTCTCAGTCGGCGGCAGTGACCGTGTGATTCTGCTGGGCGATGTTGACAATGCCGAATCAATTATTAGAGCTTTCGGCGCGGCCAACATATATATGGATGACCGCGGCATGAACATTCAAGTTGCCAATAGCCGCATCTTGAACGCAAGACCTGGCGAATTGGCTAATACTGGTACCGGCGGTACTGGTGGTCAAGCTGGTCAGCTGGCTCAGTTGGCATCGGTTGATAGATACGTCTACTTCCCGAACTTGAACAACAACGTTGCTCGCGCTCAAGCCATCACAAGCGACGGCGGACGCGTAACCAGCTTGGTCAAAGTTCGTAAGACTCCTCTTATTGCATTGCACGTCAGCTTCATGGAGTTGAACTCCACTGCTGTCAGAGAATTGGCGATGCAGTTGGGTCTCGGCGTAACCAGCAACACCTTCTCGTTTGCTGTTGGCGGTAACAACGCAACCAGCACCAACGTTCTCGGTACATTGCCCGGTTTCAACCAGACAGAGATTACTGGTCTTAACGCTATCCAATCTTCAGGCGGAACCGTTGTTCCAATCAACTACGGTTGGGGCATGACTCCTTTGACATTCATCAGCAGTAACTCTGCTGCACCATCGTTAACCACAGCCTTGGGTCAAGGTATTCCTTTGTCACCCACAGGATTGCTGCAAGGTGCCAACCTCTTCGGTACACCAGGTGGTTCGCAGTTCGTTGCATCTGACCAAGCCAACGTCTTCACTGCTTTGTCTAACTTTGCAGTCGGCGACAGAACTAGAGTTTCAATCAACCCGACCTTCCAAGGTGTAATCGGTCACTCCAGAGCAAGATTGCTCGCTGAGCCTACGCTCGTTGCAATCTCCGGCGAACGGGCTTCGTTCCTCGCTGGTGGTGAAATTCCGATTTTGCAATCATTGGCAGCAGCCGGTGCGGCGCAACAATCAGTTGTATTCGAACCATTCGGCGTTCGTCTCAACTGCGTACCCGTTCTCATGGAAAGCGGTTCGATCAACCTTCAAGTGTCACCTGAAGTTAGATTGCTGAACCCAGCGCTCGGTATCTCGATTCCTTTCACCACGACATCTATCATTCCTGGTTTCACCACCAGAAAGACCCAGACGATTGTTGAAATGAAGCCGGGTCAAGAGCTCTATATCTCTGGATTGCTCAGCAGCAACAACGGTCGTGATATCACCAAGACTCCTATCTACGGCGAAATCCCGGTACTGGGCGCTCTGTACAGATCAAAAGCGTTCTCCAAGAACGAAAGCGAACTGGTTATTGCAATCAGACCTGAAATCATCTTGCCAGGCACCCCTGGACAGCTGAAGTTGCCGGAAGAAATTGGTCGTGTTGAAGGACCTCGCGATATCAACATGTTCCAAGTTGAACCGACAATCATCGACGAAAGACATTACTCGACCGGTCGCGCGGAGCGTCACCAAAAGACATCTCCGACATTGCCTGAAGGCGCACCGATTCCGGATAGCAATTAGGCACGGGAGAGAAATAAACAATGCAAGGTATTTTGAGGCAGAAAAAAAGGGAGAGTGTTATGAAGAAGCCCCAGTTGTGCTTTGCTCTTAGCGTGTCACTCGCGCTAGCGCAAGCGCCAATGCTCCCGGGACTGGCAGCTCCGGCATCTGGAAACATTTGGCAAAAGATGTCTGGTGCTCAGACGGTTGCTCAACCGGCTAAGGCAAAGACGATAGTCGTCAAAGCCAGACAAGCAGCCAAACCAGTCGTCCAGGCGCAAGCTGTGAAGCCCGTTGCCGCTGACGGTCAAGCGATGCTCTTCTTGCTGAAAGGCAAAGGTGCTGCAGTTTCCGCTCCGGCGCCAGGTGCAGCTTTGACCATCCACCCGCAAGTTGCTGATACTCCAGCAGTAGCGGCTGAGACCACAGTTCCTTCTAATGACTTGGTTTCTGGCATCCCTGCCGAAACCACGGCATCGGCAGAAGAGCGCACTAGCGAGATTCCGACGCCTGAGATCAATAACATTGCTCCTCAGACTCTCGGTGACAACGCTGTAACCAGACTCTCGCCTGACGCACTGGTAGCCCAGGGCTCCGATGCTCCCGTAGTTGCCACCCCGATACCGCCGGTGGTGACAGGGACCATCGATATGGAAGAGTTCAAGTCGACCAACATCATCGATTTGAAGGTCTCCCAATCGCGTACTTTCAAATCCCGCAACAAGATCGTTCGCACCTCTATAAGCGATCCTTCTATTGCAGAACCGGTCGTAGTAGCAGAAAACCAAATCGTTCTTCTCGGTAAGAGCCCGGGTGGAGCCACCATGGTTCTCTGGGACGATGCCGGCAACTCGATTGCAGTTGACCTGCGTGTAAGCCGCGACTACTCGCAATTGCAAGCTACATTGCGCGAAATTGATCCGCGTATCGTTGTAAAAGCATTCTCCGTAGGCGGCAGCGACAGGACCCTCTTGTTGGGTGACGTCGATCACGCTGAGTCGATCATCAGAGCATTCATGGCAGCTAACGCTTTCATGGATGACAGAGGCATGGTCATCCAAGCTGCAAACAGCCGCTTGATCAACCAACGCGTCGGTGAAATCGCTCTTGGTGCTGGTGGCGCAACTGGCGGACAAACCGGTCAGCTGGCTCAGTTGAGCTCTGTTGATAAGTACACGTTCTTCCCGAACTTGAACAACAACATTGCTCGCGCTCAATACATCACCAGCGACGGCGGCAGAGTAACAAGCTTCGTCAAAGTGCGTAAGGTGCCTCTGATTGTTCTCCACTGCTCGTTCATGGAAATGAACTCCAGTGCAGCAAGAGCTCTGGCAATGCAATTGGGTGTCAACTTCGGAACTAACACCTTCGCCTTTGGTATCGGTGGTAGCCCCGCGCAGTCCAACACTATTGCAAGTAACCCTGGTGTCACTTCCACAATCGTGACCTCGTCTCCAGTTAACGGAGTTGGTTCAGCGCAGCAAGCCTACGCAGTCAGCCCTGTCACATTCATTACCGGGACTACACTCACTAACCAGCCTTACACAGGCACTGGTAGCCCGTTGACGGCGTTCAACACATCAGGTATCGGTCTCGGTATCTTGAACTCGGTACCGCAGCTTCTGTCACAAGCAGTGCTGCTCGGTTCACCAGGTTCGACCAGCTTCGCTCAAGGTGCAAATGGACTGGGTAACTTGTTCCAGATGTTCAGTAACTTCCCGACCAATAACAAAACTCGCTTCGGTATCAACCCGACGATTCAAGGGATCATTTCTCAGAGCAGAGCTAGAATCCTCACAGAGCCAACGCTCGTGACCATCTCCGGTGAACGTGCTGCGTTCCTCGCCGGCGGCGAAATTCCAATTTTGCAATCTATCGCCACCGCTGGTACGTCGCAGTTCTCAGTAACCTTCGAACCTTTCGGTATCCGCTTGAACATGATCCCTGTGCTCATGGAAAACGGAAACATCAACCTCGAAGTTTCTCCTGAAGAGCGTCTGATTTCGAACCAAACCGGTTTGGGTCTGACCTTCGTAGGCGGTCAAGGTACGATCCCAGCTTTCACCACAAGAAAGGCTCAAACCATTGTTGAGATGAAGCCGGGTCAAGAACTGTTTATCTCTGGTTTGATTTCAGCTAACACCGGTCGTCAAATCAACAAAACTCCAGTCCTCGGCGAAGTGCCTGTGCTCGGTGCTCTGTACCGTTCGAAAGCCTTCACCAAGAACGAATCCGAACTCGTAGTTGCAGTACGTCCGGAAATCATCCTTCCTGGAACGCCTGGACAACTCAAGCTTCCTGAAGAAGTGGGTAGAGTCGAAGGACCGCGCGACGTCAACATGTTCCAAGTTGAGCCGACCGTCATCGACGAACGTCACTACACCTCGGGTCGCTCAGAAAGAAGACAAAAGACTTCTCCCACATTGCCTGAAGGCGCTCCCATTCCGGATAGCCAATAGTCAATCGGATAGTCAGAAAATCGAAAGCGGCGGGATGCAAGTCCCGCCGTTTTTCTTTTGTTGTATCCTGCGTTAGCGTTGCGGCTTCTGTTCAGAACAAAAAACTCAGCGGCACATGGCTGCTGAGCTTTCAATACAATTTATCGGTGAGGCAGGCGGTTAGCGCTTCTTCGTTGGCTTCTTCTCGAAGCGACGGCGCGTAGCCTCTGCTAAATAGGTAGCTGACTCTTCTGGAAATTCTTCGAAGAAAATATCCAGAACCCAATTCACCGAATTGCGAATGAATTGTTCGCGACCTTCGACTGGCGAATAGAGATTTGCCAAACCTGATTTGTCGACAATCTTGAGAAGTCCCTTCTCAGACAGACGAACCATAGTCGTCATGACTGTCGTATAGGCGATGTCGCGCTTGAGACGCAAAATGTTGAAGACGTCTCTAACTGTAATTGTCGGATCGGCTTTGTCCCAAACCAATTCCATGATTTCGCATTCCAAATCGCCAAGGAATTTGCGAAGACCCTTCTGATTGAACCTGAAGGAGGCGTTTTCGTCGTGTATTCTCATCCGATCGACTTTTGCTAGACTTTTAGACCACTGTGCACGAAACCAATCGTAACATAGCCAGCGCATATTGGGGATAGACGCGATTTTGGGCGAAATGGTGTAAAACCACTATTACTCAGCTTTTCCGGTATCTCCTATGGGCTGTAGCAAATAGTAATATTTTCGGATATTGCACCATTTTTTGTGAAACGACGGCAGAACGGTTGTAATCAACCGTCGATAATAAGTCTAAGCAAATCTAGCAAACAGGAAGCAAAATGGCAGACAAGAAAAAACCGGTTGTATTTCTCGATCGCGACGGAACACTCAATGTCGAGATCGGATATATCCGCAAGGTTGAAGACTTGCAGTTGATTGAAGGCGCAGGGCAAGCTGTGAAGAAGCTCAATGACAAAGGCGTTGCAGCGGTACTTGTCACCAACCAAACTGGTGCTGCTCGTGGTTATTACCCTGAGAATCACATTCTTTCACTCAATGAGCGCTTGATCATGTTGCTCAAAAATGAAGGCGCGTTCCTTGACGACGTTTACTATTGCCCGCACTTGGAAGAAGGTGAAGTAAAGGAATTCAGCTTTGCTTGCGACTGCAGAAAGCCTGCACGTGGCATGGTTGATAAAGCGCTAGCTGATCACCCGGAGTTTGATGCAGAGCGCTCTTTCGTTGTTGGTGATAAAGCAACTGATGTCGAGCTGGCTCACAATTGCGGCGCTAAAGGCGTGCTTGTAAGAACCGGTTATGGTGAGGCTGTTCTCAAAGGTGAGTATCAAAACAAGGTTGATGCCGACTTCGAAGCCGGTTCTATCGTCGAGGCTGTCGACTGGATTTTGCAACAGCTTGATTAGTTTCTATTTGATTTCAAACCGCTTTATCCGCGCATCTTCAAACTTGAGCGCAGCAGCGTGCTGATTTCATTGATCAAGCTTGGCATGTCGAAGGGCTTCGGCAGATAAAGATCTGCTCCGGCTTCCAGAGCCAGAGATTGGTCCGGATGCGATGTAGCCATGACGAGCCAGATGCTCTTCAATTCTTCATCGTCTTTCAACGTTCTGCACAAAGACCAGCCGTCCATTTGACGGTCGGATAAATTCGATTCCAGAAGAATCAAGTCGGGATGCTCATGGCGAGCCAGTTCAAGAGCGTCATCAGCAGACGAGGTCACTTGCACTACGTAGCCTTCCAGTGTCAATGAGTCCTGCAGCAATAGCGCCATCGGTCCATCAGGTTCGACCACAAGAATGCGAGACTGATGACCAGATGATGTTCCGACTTCTTCTTCCAAGTCGTCATCCGGCTGTGGTTGCGGCATGCTGTCGGTAACCCAGGTGGAGCCTGAGTATTGCTTGGAAAGATAACGGTAGTCACGTGCTGAGGTGAGAACATCGACATAACTTTGATAACGTCGTTTTGTACTGGAAACAATTCCGATAGCAATTGAGATGAGAGGAATTCTTCTTCTGATGCCGCCTCTGCCGGTCGAAATCAGATAGCCTCTCTCGATATCTCCTTTCGGATAAAATCTTCGACTGATGCTATCGAACTGTTGGCAAATCTTTTCTGCTTTTCTCTCCGGATTGTCCGGCTTCACGATCATAAAGAAGTCGTCTGCCTCGATGTGACCTACGAAGTCATCATCGTCAGCAACATCGGTAAGAACCGCACCCAAAGCCTTGATGAGCTGGTCGCCAGCTAAGTCGCCATAGGTTTCGTTATAAACACGAATCTTATTCAGGTCGATAGACATCGCCGACCAGGGCTTATCCGAAACCATGCATTGTTCGAGCATACGCCTGATCAAATTGGGCCCGGGCAATTGGCTCAACGGGTTGGACATTTCTTCCTGGCGTCGTCTCAAGTGAGCCAAAACCCGGATGGCAAGCTCATTTTTGTCAATCGGATCACCGAGCACATCGTCCGCGCCATAGCGGAATGCACTGATTCTTTCATTGACGTCTGAAGACGCGTGCAAAAGTACTAGCACCGGCCGTGGTTGCACTACCGTTGCTCTGATTTGTTGGCAGTAGAGTCTGCCATCCCCTTCCGGCATTTGCGCTGCCAGAAGAATTAAGTCAGGGTGGATGAAAGACAGTAATTCATTGGCTTCTTCAAATGAGGTGACAGCATGAACTTTGGCACCTGTCTTCTCGAGAATAGATGAATAGTCAGCGGCCTGGCGCGGTTGGTGAATGATAAGAATTATAGGAGTAGGCAGCAGCATGTCAGTCGCGACCTCGTGCTGCTTGCATTTCTAACGATGCTGCCGGCAGCTGCACCGTGAATGTCGTGCAACCTGGAACACTGGTAACTTTGATCTGCCCACCTAATGCCACAACTAGCGAACGTGTGATGTACAGACCCAAGCCTGTTCCTTCAGTCTGCCTGGTGAGCGGATTGTCGAGGCGCGAGAACTTCGAGAAGATCTCAGGTAAGTGTTCTTGCGGAATACCGCCACCTTGGTCGGCAACTGAGAATTCAACCATCTCAGGAGTTCCAGGCACATCTCTGGCTACTACCGTAACAGTTGTTTCCGCCGGCGAATACTTGATCGCGTTGTCGATCAAATTGGTCAAGATCTGTTCCAATCTATCCGCGTCTGCCCAAACAAGTGGAAGCCCAGCTGGAATCACCTCGTTGATCTTGTGATTGCGAGCCTTTTCCGAAAGGATGTGCGTCACTCTTTGAATGGCTTCGCGCAGATCAATCGCGCGGACAGTAAGCTGTAATTTTTTCGATTCTAATCGTGAAACCGCGAGCAAGTCTTCAACTAGCCGCGTCAGACGGTCTGCTTGTTGCTTGATGATGTCGATGTAGCGGCGCTGCTGCGTAATATCGAGGCGATCACCAGCGCGCAAAATAGTATCGGCAAAACCTTTGATAGATGTAAGCGGAGTGCGCAATTCGTGGCTGACTGTGCTCACGAATTCAGTCTGGGCTTGCTGCACCGTATGACTTTGGACCACGTACAAGACAGTCAGGCTGCCGACTTCCTTGTCGTCCTTGTCCATGATTGGAAGATAGCTTGCAGGCACAGTCATATCGACGCCGTTCTTGCCGTAAGCAGTTGCAAATTTCCAAGTGCTTGGCTCGGGCGTCGCGTTCTTGTCGAAGGTGCCACCAGCAGCGATGGCAGCAAGCGGATTACTGCCGGGAGCAAGCGTGCCTCCTACTCCAGCACCTACCGAAGAGACTTCTTTATCTTTCAGTGACGCTTCATCAAAAATTGCAAAAAGCTTTTGTCCGGCGACTTCATTTGTCTCGCGCCCAAGAAATTTTGCTGCCGCCGGATTGCAATAGGAGATTACTCCTTTCAGATCGGTCACGATATAACCATCTGCGGAGTGTTCGGAAAGGCAACGGTAGATGTCTTCGGTCTTAATGCTCAACGCTGAGACTCAGGAGACTTGGGTTTAGATTTCACGCGAATTTGGCGCCGGACGCCTTAAATCCTAAGTTAACATCAGAAAGACAGGGGGAGATGCATTACAACCTATCCTTAAGGTTTAGCACCTTAATCTTCCGTGCCACCCAAAAATCCCCAAAGCCAGACCAGCCAAAGCTTAAGAGAAATGAAGCAGATTGAGGGTCTTGTCCCAAGCTATAGAGCAGCCATTTGGGCAATTCGGGCCTTCTTAGCCGTTTTCGGCTTCGTCTTCTTCGTTATCTTCGCTAATTTCGCTATTTTCGGTATTGCCGTCGCTATTTCGGTCGATTTTTCCGTCGCCATTCTCGCCGTTTTTCTCGCTACGTGGCGCATTCACGAGTTGCAGCAGTTCGTTGAGGCGTTCCATATCGGTCAAATAAAGGTACCCAAGCAGCGCTTCGAATGCCGTGGCTTTGCGATACAGAGCCTGCTCTGAGCGGCGATACGCTGCTGGTTTCATATTTCTGGCGCGCCGTACCAGGTCGCGTTCTTCATCCCTCAAAGCGTCGGTAAGCATGTGGAGTGCTTTGGCTTGCCCTTTATAGGAAACGACCCCGGCGGTACGCTTGTGCATTTCCTTGGCGCTAGAGGCCGTTAGAACCTCTTTCTCGCGCACAAACAAGTGAAAGACGGCGTCACCGACGTGCGCCAGTTGCCGCAGCGGAATGTCTGCTGCTTGCGATTGACTCAGCTTCGTGCCGGAAAGCATGACACTTAGGACTTATCGTTGGAGCTTTTGCCTTTTAAGTTCTCGCCGAGGACCTGTAAAGCAAAGCTGGGCAACGATGACATCATACGTTTTGCGCGCCACGGTTCGGACAGCAATCTGTAAAACCACTCCAGATGGCATTTTTGGAATATTTCTGGGGCGCGTTTTACCGTGCCTGTCCATACGTCAAAACTTCCACCGACGCCAATCATCACTGCTCGGGGGAAAGAATGTTGCCACTTGTCAATGAAATACTCTTGTTTTGGTACGCCCAAAGCTACAAGAATCAGCTCAGGCTCTTGCGGGAGCAATTCGTCCACGATTTCCGGTTCTTGGTCTCTAGTGAAATAGCCGTCCTGTGCTCCGACGATTTTGATGCCAGGGAAGTCTTCTTGAAGCTTTGCCTTTAGTTGCGACATTACCTCTGGCTTGCCGCCAATAAGTGCTATGCGCCGTCCTTCACGGCAGGCAACTTCCAATGTTTTTCTTGCAAGTTGGATACCAGGCAGGCGTGAAGACTGTTGTCCAGCCAGTTTTAATGCCCAAACGACACCGGAGCCATCCGGGATAATCAGGTGAGCGTGGCGAATTATTCTGTCCAGCTCAGCGTTTTTCTGCGCCTGCACAACCATCTCCGCGTTCAGCGTGACAATGTGCATTCCCCTTTCGCCCTGCCATGCAGCCTGAACAACGCTTATCGCGCTGTCTTCGTTGACTACATCAACCGGATATCCGAGAACTTTGTGCCGTGATCTGTAAGTTGCTAACAAGGTTGACATTACGTGCGGTGCCATCTTTTCGATTTTACTTCCTAAGCGATTAGAAGTTGCAAGGGCTCTTGTTGGTCAGCCCACAAGATCACAAAAGCTCGACTATTTTTTGATGTCTAAAATTTTAGCTAGTAGCTGGAAGTTCCTGCAAGCCAATTTTTTTGCACTTTCGGCATTTTCCTTTGCTTGCAGATGAAGCTTTCCAAGGTCTTGAAGACCAGCTGATGCGGAATCGAGCCACTTTTTCTCCAGCTCAGCTTCGCCTTGCTCCTTTGGCAAAATTAAGATTGGCTGACCAAATTGGCGCAGCACATGCTCGACTTTTGCATCGTACGTGAGCCCCATAACCGGAATTCCTTCCTTGAGAGCAAAGATAAGCGCATGTAGTCTCATGGCAACGACAAGATCGAACTTGCGCATCAGGCTCACCCACTGGCTCGGGCGCTCCAGTGCCGAGGTATCCAACATCAGTCCAGATCTTCCGGCCTTCTTCCAGCTTTCGAGAAAAGGCTCTAGCTGCGGCAAATCTTGTTCTTTCTGCAAAGGTAGGAGCACAAGAGCGGCATCCGCAGGCAATGTCTTTAGTAAGACAGAAAGCAAAATCTCCCTTCTGCTGTCTGAAAAGTTATGGCTATTACGCAGTGACAGCCCGACGACGAGTCCATTTGCCTGTCTTGCACTGTCGATTTGACTGCGAACACTGTCTGGCAGCTCTGTTTCATCAAGGGTCCAGACAGGGTCAGCAGTCAGTTCTGCTTTTACCTTCCATTTTTCAAGCATTGCCAATGATGCTTTGTCACGCACTGTGATGTCTTGCGAAAGCCTGGCGGCTAGCTGGGTCGCCATCTTTCCTGTGGACGAATTCAGTGGGCCCAGACCCTGCGCAAAGATCATGGGGTGAGCACCAAGCGCCCTAGCCAAGGCGATTTGTCCACCGTAGTAGATTGTGGACCCTGGCGAGTTTGTGTCTTGAAAGAGACCCCCGCCGCCGCTGATGAAGAGCTTTGCCTTGGGCAGCAGCTCTACGAGGGACGCCAGCTTCCACCTGCTGACTGCCGCAACGCCATAGGTGGCACGGTGTTTTTCCGGGTCATTAGACAAAACAACTATTTTGTCTTTGGAAACCGATTTCTCTAGTTCGCGAATGATAGATTCGAGGATTGCCTCGTCACCAAGGTTTCCAAAGCCGTAGTAGCCTGAAATTAATACCAGAGATCTGCCTGAGGCTTTTTGGCTGTTCGTCATGCTTTCCTAATTCTTCATAGCATTGAAGAAGATAGCAGATAGAATATCTTGATTCCGAAGGATTCGTGCGAGAAGTTCTTACAAAAATTCTGTTGGCGATATTGTCCAAGAAACTGTCCGAGAAATTGTCCGAAAAATTGTCCGAAAAATTGTCTGAAATATTTGTGGATAGCAAGTTGAGTGCGAATGTGACTGGTTCGAAAAAACAGCAAGGTGCTACCGAAATTCAGTCGCCTTCTGAATTATCGAATGTTCTATCATCAAAAGGCGATAAGCTCTATTTGCTGCCTGGAGCCTCTCGTGAATTGCCACGGCAGTTTGCTGCCGGCGGGCGCGAAGTAAATTTCGTCACTTTGGCGAAGCACAAAGAGATCATCGAATATTCAACATCTGACCAGGTTATTTCGATTAGCCTGGGAATGACGGCTGGCGAGCTGGATGAGTTGACTGCGAAGAACAAGCAATTTTTGCCGCTATCTTGCGATCACGAGAGTACATTGTTTGATGTGATAAACAGCGGTGATGGCGGGCTTTGGGAGCACGCTTTCGGCGGTCCTCGCGATCTTGTAATGGGACTTCATGCGGTTTTAACTGATGGCAAAACGATAAAAACGGGCGGCAAAGTCGTAAAGAATGTCACCGGATACGATACTACAAAGATATTTGTCGGTGGGCGAATGTACTTTGGTATTCCAATTGCAGCTCACTTGCGGCTCTATGCCAGACCGGAGTGGACGCATACTATGGAACTGGCAGCCGGCTCTGTTTTACAACTTCTCGACCAGGCATCTGTTTTTATGCAATCGGATATTCCGATTACTACGCTAATAATTTCAGGTTCCAGAGATGGCGGCGCACGAATGTTTGTGCAGCTGACCGGCCATAAAGTTGTTGCAGATGAGCTTGTAAAGCCGCTAAAGGCTATTGCCGCAAAAGCGCTCTCGATTAGGGAGACAGCTTCGGAGTTCGATTCGAAAGAAGAAAAACTTCTACAACATTGCCAAGCCAATATAGATGCGGTTGAAATTTCTGCCTCAATTTCGCAAATGCGTTTGATTCTTTCGCTGCTTTCAGACGTGATTTCGGGAAAGACTGAAATCAAGATTCGCCCAGGCACAGGGCGTTTTCTCATATGTTGCAATTCTGCCGTAGAGAAGTCTGCCGTTCTCGATCATTTGCGCGACGCTTTAGAGAAAGAAAGCCTATCGCTTGTTGCCGCCTATGCCGATGAAGCTCTGGAGCGCAAAATTGAAAGAATCGGCATTACCGAGGAAGGCAGCAGCAACCAGGCTATCGTTCGCTCTCTCAAATTGCGTTTTGATCAAAAGCGAATTTTGAACCCGCTGGTCTCGTGGTAGTGTTCATTTTGAACAGCCGCAGACAGGCGACTGCTTCAGGTCTACAGTACAATTAGAACTGTTTGAATAGAGGCGTTTTTGGCTTTACCGGATAATCAAGTAATCTCTCCTGCGACAGGTAAGCTGGACGCCGATTTGCTTTCCGCCTGCATTCATTGCGGTCTCTGCCTACCTGCATGTCCTACCTATCTAGCGACTGGTCGGGAATCCGAGTCTCCCCGCGGACGTATATACCTTTTATCACTGGTCGAAAAAGGCGAGATACCTTTTGCCGGTGAGGCTGCTGAGCACATCGAATCGTGCCTTGGCTGCTTGGGTTGCCAGACTGCGTGTCCGTCCGGTGTGCGGTATGAGGAGATTTTGAGCCAGGCACGCCCGCATCTCAAGCACGCGCGCCCTAAGTTTTTGCGCGCTCTGTTGCGTTTTGGCTTCAGCGAAATTTTGCCTAACTACTGGTTTTTGAAATTTGGCGCAAGTATGTTTCGCGCTGTCCAGCAAATGTTTCCGAAGCGTCAGCGAAAAGAGGGCAATCAGAGCGTTTTAGCCGGAATGACAATGTCTCCATTTATCAACCGGCTGAAAGCATATGCCGCATTTTTGCCTGAGGTTCCTAAGTTCAAACCGCATCCACGTCGACGAGAAGCGAAGATTGCCGGCGGAGAAACCATGCAGCTTTTCAGCGGATGCGTCATGGATGTTTTATACAATCCAGTCAATCACGCTACCGCCAAGCTGCTAAATATGCAGGGTTGTCCGGTCGAACGTAATGATCAGACCTGTTGTGGTGCTTTGGCTTACCATGCAGGAGAAGTGGATATTGCCAGGGCTTTGGCTAAAGAAAACATAGAGAAGTTTAAGAACGCTGACGGCAAAATTATTGTCACTTCTGCTGGCTGCGGCGCGATGTTGAAGGAGTATTCACACCTCTTCGCCGTTGATGATCCTTGGCATGCGAGGGCTGAAGAGTTTTCGAAACGTGTGTTCGATGTGGTTGAAGTTCTTTCTCCTGATGTAATTTCGGCTCAAGAGTCAAAAGAAAGAAACGCTATCCAGCTTAAACTTCCTGCTGCGTCCGTCGCTTACCATGCGGCTTGCCACCTTGCTCACGCGCAAGGTGTTCGCAATGAGCCGAAGGAAATTCTGCTGCAACTCCGGCGAAAACTCGCTGAGCAAGGCAAGAATATGAAGCTGGTAGAACTCCGGGAAGCCGAGCATTGCTGCGGCAGCGCTGGGATCTACAACGTCATAAACACAGAACTCAGTCTGGAAGTACTCAACCGTAAGATGGAAAACATTGCTGATACGCACGCCGAGATTGTCGTAACGACGAATCCTGGCTGTCTGCTGCAACTCAACGCCGGCGCGGAATTATCTAATTCGCCGGTCAAAGTCATGCACCTTGCTGAGTTTGTCGCTCAAACTTATCCAGATTGAGCTTACTAAAACGTTTCCATATCGAAGCCCTGATTCAGTTTAGAACGCGAATTTGTTAATGGCTGAAATTGAAGCTTGCGGTAAACTTCTGACAAGCTTGCGGCTTCAAGCCGTTTTCAATGCGAAATCTCAACTCTGAAACCGGATGGATATCATTGTGGCCTCGGATCTATATACGAATACGGCTCGCATTTTGATCATCGATGAGAGTGCAATGCTTCGCCAGCATTCATTGAATATGGTTGAAGAGCTTGGACTCATTGCACAAGCTGTCGGAGACATTGAGGACGCGCTGAAACGGCTCAATGAGAGGGATTTCGACATTGTCCTTGTCGAAGTCAAAGCCCCGGAGCAACACGCTGTTCAGCGTATTGAGGCTCTGCGCCGCGCCACTGGTAATTTGAAGAAGAAGGTGCCGGTCGTTGCCATGTCATCAGGTTTGAAACGTGGCCCGTTGCTGGCCGGTGGTGCAGACGACATCCTTATGCGCCCCTTCATGACAGGCGAGCTGGAAGCCGTCATTGACCGCTGGCTTAGCCCCGGGGTAGTTTCTTAAGTTTACTGAGGCGACACAAATGCCGCCCGCCAGGCGACGCATGGTATCGCTACAAAAAAAAGTGGGCACTGGCAACGCACCTCACGTCTATTGCCGCCTGCAACAGAACGCATCTCGTCTGCGGCTTTGTCTGTTGTCAGGCGTTTGAGCCAGGTTAGCTTACGGTAATGCTGTTTATTTGCTGAAAAGCACGCTGAAATGCGGAGTTTTGCCCGATTATAATGTTGTCGGCCAAAAGCAGGCGCCGCCACACGTTACACGTTATAGATGGCGCCCGACCAAGAGGACTCCTATTGATGACTGCCATGGTGGCGCATAGAAAAGTCGAGCTGTTCGAGGGCGATTTGCCGGACGAGCGCTTTGCGCATTACATGAAAAAGGCGTATATCGCTGTCGACACCGAGACGCGTGGACTCAACATTTCAAGAGATCGCTTGTGTCTCGTTCAAATCTGCGACGACGAAGGTATCGTAAGTTTCGTTCGGTACAAGGACAAGAACAGCTTTCCAAAAGAGAGCAACGTAAAGAAGCTGATGGAAGCGCCCAATGTGATCAAACTGTTTCACTATGCACGTTTTGATGTGTCAGTTATGAAGCATTATCTGGGCTGTCAGACCAAGCCGATTTTTTGCACAAAAATCGCGTCGAAGTTAGTCCGCACCTACACCGACAGGCATAGTCTCAAAGATTTGGTCAGTGAGCTTTTGCAAATTGAGTTGGACAAAACCAATCAATCGAGCGACTGGGCACGTCATGATCTCTCGGAGTCGCAAATGGAATACGCCGCTAACGACGTTCGAGTGCTGCCGCCCATCTACGACAAAATTCTTGGGATGCTTAAACGCGAAGAGCGCGAAGAACTAGCGCAACGTTGTTTTGAAGCAGTGCAGGTCGTCTGCGATTTGGACTTGAAGGGTTTTTCACACGTCTTTGAACACTAGGCAAATTGGAGTTGGTTTCATGGAAAAGCTGATCTACGAGAAGTCGAGCCCCGGCAGAAGAGCACTGGTTATTGAAAAATCCGGTGTGAAAGAGAAGAAGGCGAGTGACCTGATTCCGGCAAAGTTTGTGCGCAAAGAATCAGCCAAGCTGGCTGAGGTCAGCGAATTGGAAGCGGTCCGCCACTTCGTTCGTCTCTCGCATCTCAACCATGCAATCGACAAGGGTTTTTACCCGCTCGGTTCTTGCACCATGAAGTACAATCCGAAAATCAACGATGCGATGGCGGCCCTGGAAGGCTTCCGCGAACTGCATCCGATGCAGCCTGAAGATCAAATTCAAGGTGCGCTCGAACTGATTTACAACTTGGAGCGCAGTATCTCTGAAGTAGTAGGTCTGCCCGCAGTCACACTGCAACCGGCAGCTGGAGCCCATGGTGAGATGACCGGCTTGCTCCTAATTCGAGCCTACTTCCGAGCAAAAGGGGACACTGCCCGTAATAAGGTTATTGTTCCCGACACCGCGCATGGTACCAACCCCGCGACCGCTGCACTTTGCGGTTTTGAAGTTGTCGAAATCAAATCGAACGATCGTGGACTGGTCGATATCGATGCTTTGAAAGCTGCACTTGGTCCGGATGTTGCAGCGATCATGTTGACCAACCCGAATACACTCGGTTTGTTCGAAGAAGAAATTGATGTTTGCCAAAAACTCGTCCACGATGCCGGCGGACTGCTCTATTACGATGGCGCCAACCTGAACGCCATTATGGGTCTGGTGCGTCCAGGCGACATGGGATTTGACGTTTGCCACTTGAACTTGCATAAAACCTTCTCCACTCCGCACGGCGGCGGTGGACCAGGCGGTTGTGCTGTGGCTTGCCGCAAGGAGTTGGAGCCCTTCCTTCCGAAGCCGGTTATCGTCAAAGACGGTGAGCGCTTCCACTTTGATTGGAACCGCCCGCAGTCCATCGGCAAAGTCAAAGGGTTCTATGGCAACTTCGGAATTCTGGTCCGCGCCTATTCATACATTCTTGCCCACGGCAAAGAAGGTCTTGCGCAGGTTTCCAAAGACGCGATTTTGAACGCCAACTATTTGAAGAACAAACTCAAAGGACGCTTCACAGTGGCTTATCCGCAAGCTTGCATGCACGAGTTCGTTCTTTCCGGCAATCAACAGAAAGAACGCGGCGTCTCGACGACGAATATGGCCAAGCGCTTGCTCGATTATGGCGTTCATGCTCCGACCGTCTACTTCCCGCTCGTAGTGCCGGAGGCAATGATGATCGAGCCGACGGAAACGGAAACTAAAGAGACGCTCGACGAGTTTATCGAAATCCTCACTAAGATCGATGATGAGTCGAAGAGCGAGCCGGATACCGTGCGCAACGCTCCCCATACGACACCAGTCGGTCGTTTGGACGAAGCGCTTGCCGCACGTAAACCCAATCTCTGCTGGACTCCTGGCTGCGATTAGAAGTATTCGCGCCCTCTGCAGGTGGTCGACTTTTGAATGCCTTCAGGTACTCCGAAAAATCTGGTTTTTCGGAGTGGATGGAAAAATTGAAACCCTCTATTTGTCGGGGTTTTCGGCTTCGCGCTAAAAATTTGCATGCGCGTGCTTGTAAACCGGCGCCTTGAAACCCGTTCCTGGTAAGGCTTTTACTTCTCGTCAATCACTCCGAAAAAAGCAAAATTTTTAGGAGTGATTGACGAGTGTTGAAACAAGCACCCTGCAGCGAGATTTCGAGAGTGTTGCGCGCAGCTTATAGTAAGTGTTTGAAGCGGACTGTGAATTTGAGATAGGCGATTTTTTCTTGAAGGCGCTCAATCTCTCTTTTGGTGCCTTTGATTGGCGTCAGGCAAACAAGTGCGGTCAGATTGATAAAAAGCATCGGTGTAATTGCCATCATGAGCTTGCTCATGTCGTCGCCGTGGAATTCTGTGTAGCACTTCATGGCGAGTCCAAAGCCGATAAGACTCAATGTGACGAAAATCGCCCAGTGCATAATCAAGAAGATGCGTTCGCGCATCAGAAGAACTAGCAGTGTGCTCAATTCTCTTGTTACCTTCGGATCTGCAGTGTTGCGCGTCTTGGGTCTGGCGAAAGATGGTGTTTGAGCACCGCCATGGGCGTTGTTGCGTGCGGACTGGACCGCTTCCACTGGGGGGCGATGCATCGAAGCTCCACATTCGCCGCAGAATCGCGCAGTGGCCTCGAGCGGTGACGAGCAAGTCGCGCATCTAATGCTGGTGCGTGTCGCAGTTTGAGTGTTAAAGGACATTGATTTACCGCGTGCGCAAAGAAAGGCAGCAGATTCCAGATGGCACAACCAGTAGTTAGGTTGGCAATGCCAAATATAAAGGAATTGTACAAACACAGAGGCAAAAGCGTTTCATCGATAGGATGAAACTTCAGTAAGAAAACCAGCTCACGCGGGAATCTCATAACACTTTGATTCACTCGAAGTGGTTAGAGTGGTTACAGCAGAAAAAATCAAGAAAGTGAATAACCTTCTCTTTAGACTGTCCACTGAAACAACCGTACAAATCGGCGAGAAGCTAGTTTGAGAGAAATCATCAAAGCTCCAGAACACATCATGCCAGTCGTCAAAGCGATTAGGTTTATCGAAGAACGGCTTGACCAGCCGCTTGACGTCAAGCAAGTGTCAGGGCATATTGGTTTTTCGGAATACTACTTCCATCGTATGTTTCTCAGCGTGCTGGGTGAATCAGTCGCAGAGTATGTACGAAAACGTCGATTATCAGAGGCTGCGCGCAGAATGCTCGATAAGGACGAGAAACTTATTGAGGTTGCTCTGGCATGCGGATACGACAGCCAGGAGGCTTTTACACGAGCGTTCAAAGCCATGTTTGGCATCACTCCTGGTGTATTTCGTAAGCGCGGCAGAATGTCTCTGGAGAAAAAACCGGCGACTCTCGACATGATGATGCATTTGGAGGAAGGTGGATTGACTATGCAGCCTGAAATTGTGGAACACAAAGAAGAGCTGGTAATCGGCATGGGAAGCAGCTTTGCCGAGAATCCGTTTTGGGAAATAAACAAGCTCTGGGATAAATTCAGTCAGCGCGAAAACGAAATTCTCAATTTGAATGGCAGCTATGCGATCGGGGTATGCATGCCGAAGCATGATGATTTGCCTGTGAAAGAGGGCGATACCTTCGTATACATCGCTGGCCGCCCCGTCTCTTCACTGGATGAAGTGCCGGAAGGAATGGTGGCGGTGAGGATTCCGCCGCGCAAATACGCGAAGTTTACGCATAAAGGTCAGCTGACAAATCTTCCTCACACGGTCAATTACATATGGGGAACATGGCTGCCAAAGAGCGAATATAAACACGCTCATAGCCCTGATTTTGAACTTTATGATGAGCGCTTTGACGTCAATACACTCTCAGGCGAGATTGATATCTTCGTTCCAATAGAATGACGTGCGCGCTACCTGAGCGCGTGATGACCTAACGTTTTTGCTGGATCAAAATCAGCGTCCCATCAAGTGATTGAATTCCATTTGCGCACGCAGGAATTGCAACCGCTGTTGAAGCCGGTAGATTTCGCGTTTTGTGCCTCTGATTGGAATCATCGCCACAAACCCGACGCAATTGACGAATAAAAATGGCGTGAAAGCGATGATCAATTTTGTCATCTCGTCGCCGTTGAATTCTGTGTAGGCCTTGAGCGAAAGCCAGAATCCGAACAGGTTTACACATAGAAGCACAATCGTGTTCAAGGTCAGCAAGAATCGCTCTCTGAGTAGAGCAGACATAATGGAATTGATTTCGGCTCTCACTTTAGGCGTCAAGTCTGCGAATTGAGCGCGGGCAAAGCTGGGCACTTCCCTGCTGGCGTGACCAAGCTTGGGCTCTTCGTATGGTCCATGTTTCTTCTTTGCAGCGGCCATCACAGTGCCACATTGCCCGCAGAATTTCGCTTGCGCTTCTATCGGCTCGTTGCACTGACCGCATCTAAGCACGCGGAAAGCATTTGATAATTCTGCTCTGTTTATGGATGAAGCGCTAGTCACGACTCTGTGACCCGTCGGAGATAGGAGTATTAATAGATGAATTCATAATATGCGTGTCGCAGAAAAAGTGTGCGTAATTTAATCGTCACCACTAGCTGTTAGTGGGGATCTTACGTAGTTGCCGTGGCTTCCTGTGTTGCCGACAGTTCGAATTCGACTGAATTTAAACGAGAGTGCGCAGTCGTGCTGCGGCTCTTATGAGCTTGATTGCTCCGCCTGGATTGAACTTACCTTCGGTGAATACTTCTTTCATCACGACTTGCGAAATCATGCTGCTGTCTCTCATGGCGATACGCTGAGCAAAAGGCATCGCAGCATCGACGAAATTGAAATCCGGATTGATAACGAGCGCCACGCCTTCCAGCGTGAGCAAAGCCCGCATCACATAAGTGAATTCAGTCGGCAACTTAAACGGATAGCGATAGCAAACATCAGAGAAGTCAAATAGCACCTTGCGGAACTGAACGCGATTCAGGCCTTCTGAAAAACGCGAATTGATAATCGGCGTGAGTTCGGCCGCAAGCGCCTCGCGGTCTACATCTTCTTGCAAGAAACCCATACCGATGAAATCATCTACGAGCGCCAAATAGTCTCTTTGAATGACGTGAATGAACGAATTTACGAGGTGCTGCTTCAGCTCATGGCTCAAGCGACCGACCATGCCGAAATCGAAGATGCCGATTCGTCCGTCCGGCATGACACGCATGTTACCCGGGTGCGGGTCAGCGTGAAAGAATCCGTCTTCCAATAATTGTTTGAGGTAGAAATTGGCGCCGATTTTCGTCAGCTCGGCTCTGTTGAAGCCTTGCTTTTCGAGCGATTCTACATCTGTGACGCGTGTGCCGGGGACAAACTCGATAGTCAGTACGCGTCTGCCGGTAAGGCGCCAGACGATACGCGGAATGTAGATGTTGGGGTGATTCCGGAAATTGTGCCGGAATCTGTCGGCATTTCTACCTTCTCGAATGTAGTCGATTTCTTCGAAGGTCGTGCGAGCAAATTCGTCGTTGACCGAGGGCCAATCCGTATGGCGGCAGAGGCTGGGGTATTTCATAACCTCGTCGGCAACTGCACCCAACACCTGAACATCGTGCGCCAGTCTTTGAGTGAGATCAGGACGCTGAACTTTTACCACTACCGAGCGACCGTCTTTGAGAGTGGCTCTGTATGCCACTGAAAGAGAAGCTGCGGCAATCGGCTCGCAATCAAAGTGAGCATAGAGCTGTTCGGGCGGTGCGCCCAATTCACGAATGATTGTCGCTCTCGCGATTTCGTAAGGGATTGGTGCTACTTCCTCTTGCAGCTTCGCCAATTCGAGCATAGCGGGCAGCGGAAGCAAGTCAGCTCTCGTTGAAAGTGTTTGCCCGATTTTGATGAATGTCGGACCCAGGGCGTGAAGCTGCTTCAGGAGCCAGGCGCCCAGCAGTCTGTACTCTTCATATTTCTCGTCGCTCAAAACAGCGCTTTCGACGTCCGAACCTTCTTTAGATGTACGTTCGAATTCGTCCATGTGATAGCGTGCAAAACCATGCACCGCCCTAATGATCACCCAAACGATCGGGAAGACTCTCAAGGCTTCTTTCCAGCCCTGAAGCTTGTAGATTCGCACGAAGACGCGCACTGTGGATTTGATCAGGGACCACTTTGTTACGTCGCGGAAGCTCTCTCTTACCGGATTGAAATTGCGCTCGGCTGCTGACGCGATCGATGGCGCCGGAGCTGGTTCAGCCTCGAGCTTGGTAGCGACTTCTGGAGGTTTTTCTTGTACTTGAGCTTTCACGTAGGCGACGACTTCACTAGATACCCTTGACCTCTAGTGTAATGGCTCTTTCTTCGTTGTCAGCAGCTAGAAGACATAAATTAAAGTTCTACTGGTCAGCTTAAAACCCGCTCACCATCAGGCTCACATGGGAGGGGTGCCGGTCTCGGTCGACAAGAGGAGCTGGAAGGGCTCGCAGGTAGACCATTTTGAGCAATTCTTCACTTGTTGCATACCGTTACTTCGGGCGTTTTGAAGTTAAACCGTTATCGGTTTAACTTCCAGTCAAGAGGATAGCCCGGGCGCAGAAAAAGGCAGAACGCCAAGCTAATGGCGGTTTTACAAGGCGGACCGTGATTTGACTCTAAGTACGGCTCTACTAGTACGAATCTAACGGCGATTGATAGCTTCGTATTGCTTGGAGATGATCTCTCGAACGCCCTTTTCAGCAAGCGACATCAAGTCGGCGAGCTTTGTAGAATCGTACGGCTTGGTCTCCGCTGTCATCTGTAATTCGAGGATCTTGCCGGATTCTGTGAGCACGATATTGCCATCCATCTCAGCTTGCGAATCCTCAGAATAGTTGGGGTCGAGCAGGAGCTGACCTTTGACCTGGCAAACGCTGACGGCAGCCAGATGCTCGGTCAAGGGAAGCTCGTCCCACAGCCCTTCTTTACGCAATTTCGTTAGTGCGTCGTGCAAAGCCAGAAAGCCTCCGCATATGCTGGCCACGCGGGTTCCGCCATCGGCTTGGAAGACGTCGCAGTCGATCGTGATCGTGCGCTCGCCCAGTGCGCGCCGGTCTACGACCGTTCTCAAGCAACGTCCAATCAAACGTTGAATTTCATTGGTCCGTCCAGAAGGCTGCCCCCTGGTCACTTCCCGAGCTGATCGCACGAGCGTGGAACCCGGCAAAAGAGAGTATTCAGCCGTTATCCAGCCCTCGCCTTTGCCGATGAGGAAGGCGGGAACGCGCTCCTCAATCTTCGCTGTAGTAAAAACCTTGGTATCACCAAACTCCACCAGCACCGAACCATCGGCATTCTTGGTGAAGTTACGGGTGAACTTTACTTGTCTGAGCTGATCCCATTGTCTATTGTCGCGCCGCCGGAACATTCATTGCTCGCTTTCTTATTAGTGATTCCGCATCTCAGCACTTTTGGCTGGGACATTTTTCCTGGCACGCGAGTCATTATCGGTTATTGGCAAGACGAAATCAGGTTCGCAGACGGCTAAATCTAAGTTGTCTGACTTCGGCTGTTCCTTTAAGAATGAACTGTTTGCCCGGAACGACTTTCAGGTCGGTAAAACTGAACTGTATGTCATCAGATCTTTTACCCCAGTTCGACAGTCCGTTCACCTTATTGACGAGTAGCTTGGCAATTTCCGGGCTCAAAGCTTGCCCATTTGTGCTCACCTCGGTGTCCTGCATCTCAACCCAGCCGTCCTTGAGACCCAGTTTTGCTTTAATCGCGACCGGAATCGGTACGCCCACCTGACCAATACCGACTTTTGTGACCAGATTCATATTTATTGAATTGGCTTTCGCCAGCTTGATGTCGCCTTGGGTGAGACTAAAACCGATATTTCCGCCCATCTGACCCAGGAGATTGGCAAGCATGCCACCCGACTTAGTGGCTGAATAGGACAACCTGTCAAGCGTACGCGGCGAATTGATGAAACGGTTAAGACTATCCTGAGAGATGGTCGCAGTTACTTGCGCCTGCGCCGGAGTAGTAAAGCGGAGGATTTTGTGATTGAGCAGGATACCTGTATCGAAATTCAGATCTCCTGCAGTTGACAGAACCAAATTGTCGATGGTGAAGTCCTGGAATGTGCCGCCATTTACCGTAATGTCGAGTTGTTTTAGTACACCTTCATTAAGATCCAGATTGCGAGCAGTCAGGTGCAATTGTTTGGCCGCGCCGTCGAAAAACTGGCCGTCTTCCATGTCGATATCGAGCTTGCCGAATCGACCTGAATTGATATCAACGAATGATATCGGTGGTGCCATAATCGGCCCCTGATTATTGAGCGCCGGCTGCCCAAGCGCCTGGTTGCCGGTTGCTTTGCCGAAGGCATCTTTGATCGCCTGAGCCGGACTGATGCCTTGCTGGGGTTGGGGTTGCTGCTGTTGAACGGAATTAGAGCCTGGAAATGCTTCACCGGCATTTTGAGCCCGAGCCGTATCTATATTGAAAGCGAGGGTTGCAAACGCAGCCAGGGCTAATGAGACTGAAAGAGGTCTTCTGTAACTGCTCTGTCTCGAATTCCGCGAACCGTTGCTGGAGTGCATTGTTTGTTTCCCTCAAATATTTAGGCAACTGCGCAGTAAATGATATCTGAACGCATATCAAAAGGCGCAAGTTTGAAATCTGTAGTGTGTGTCTGTGTATCTAATTGCGTATATTGATGTGTTACGCAAACTCTCTCAAGCTCGAACATAGACTGAACAGACAATCGATTAAAAGTTTTGTTCCGCAAAAGTAAAGCCACCACGAGAACCAGTCTGGTGGTGGCAAATACATTTGTTACCGGTCAACCGGAGACGATTGCAAGACTACGGGGTGGTTGTGCCTGTAGTGGTGCTATCAGTCGTTGTAGCGGTTGTTGTGGTGGTAGTGGTGGTGGCGGTGCTAGCTGCATCCGGGGTGGTGGTTGCAGTTGTGGTTGCATCCGGTGTCGTGGTCGAGGTCGTGGTGCTCGTCGTCGACGTACTATCGGTGGAACCGCCGCAAGCTGACAGGGAAGCCACTAGTACCAAACTGGCTGCTGCCAAAGCGATATTTCTGTAAGTCATAAAACTGAATCGTCTCCTTTTAGCTGACTACGTTATCTCGAGGACTCTTCAAAGGGGCAATAGTAATACATTTGCCAACCTGAAACGGCCGAATTCTAACAGGTAAATAGTAGCTGATCAAATTCAATTCGTGTGTTGTAAATTCGCTTGAAAACGCTAAATCATTTGCAGCACTAGCGTTTGCGCTGACTGCTCCGATGTCATTATTTGGAAAGAATTGTGTCGCTTGACTTCAAACTTTGTTGTCGCGAATAGATAAACTCGATGCCATTCTTTGAAGCGAATTGATGCTGCCATCCGTTCGTGCTTCTTTGATCCAATTTAACTGTTGACGTTTTTACTGCGTAATCAACGAGTGCCCATTCATTTGTTCCGGTTTTTCAATGCCCATTAATTTCAATACCGTTGGCGCGACATCGGCGAGGGTTCCGTCTTCCAAATGCCATTTGTTATTGGACATTCCGTTTGATTTTCCGTTCTTGCCGGAAAAATCCGCCACCACAAATGGTACCGGGTTGGTTGTGTGAGCTGTATGTGGCTCGCCTGTATTCAAGTCAATCATCTGCTCTACATTGCCGTGATCGGCCGTCACTAACAAGATGCCTCCAGCTTCCTGTGTCGCCTGAAGAAGCTCACCAAAAGCACGGTCAACAGAGTCCACAGCTAATACACCAGCTTCCAAAATACCGGTGTGTCCCACCATGTCCGGATTGGCAAAATTGAGAACAATAAAAGGATACTCTCCACTTCTTATTGACTGACATGCCAATTCGCAGACTTTCGGTGTTTGCATTTCTGGAGCACGATCGTAAGTCGCCACCTTTAGGGAGGGCACCAAAATCCTGCTCTCGCCTGGCTCTTCTCTCTCTCTGCCGCCATTGAAAAAATATGTGACGTGTGCATATTTTTCCGTCTCAGCGATGTGCAACTGTTTTAATTTCTTGCACGAGAGAAGCTCCGGCAATGTCATCGTGATGTCAGATGCAGGGAGTGTTTCCGGAGAAAATGCGATGGGCAATTTTAATGACGAATCGTACTCAGTCATGCATGCGTAATAGATCTCAGGCACTACCGGACGCGGGAAATCATCGAAGTCTTTCTGCGTCATCACTCTGCTTATCTGACGCACTCTGTCTGGACGGAAGTTGAAGCAAATCATCGCATCGCCGCTTTTTACCGGGCGCGGCGTAATTATCGTTGCGTCTACAAATTCGTCGCCTTTGTCTTTCTCGTATGAATTGCGCACGGCATCTTGAGCGCTGGCCGCAGTCAGTCCTTCACCTAAGACAATTGCTCGCCAGAATTTTTCCACGCGATCCCAGCGTTTGTCCCTGTCCATCGCATAATATCTGCCACAGACCACGCCGATTTTTCCCACGCCCTGCAATTTTTCTTCAAGCTCGCGCATGAAGCGCAATGCTGATCTAGGAGGCGTGTCTCTGCCGTCCAGGATGGGATGCACGATCAATTCTTTTACGTTGCGGCGCTTGGCTAACTCGATCAAACCATCCAGATGATCGGGGCTGGAGTGAACGCATCCGTCAGATACAAGTCCGAAAATATGCAGAGCGCCGTTATGCTCCTGCGCGTATTCAATCGCATTGGTCAAGACTGGATTGCTGAAGAATGAACCATCTTGAATTGTCCGACTGATGATAGTCAGTTTTTGTGTAACCGACCGGCCCGAGCCGATTGTCAAATGTCCGACTTCGGAATTGCCCATAAGACCTCTCGGCAATCCGACCGCTTCTCCTGATGCATCTAGCCTGCTGTTGGGAAATTCAGTGAGCAACCGAGCGTAATTTGGTGTTTTTGCAAGCTTTACCGAATTACCTTTCGTTTCCGGCGAAATTCCCCAGCCATCCAAAACTAAAAGAGTTACAGGTCCCAACTTTCGCCTCACTTATTGTCGAGTGCAAAGAAAAATAGCGGCATTAAGCCAATTTGGTCTTGCGCGAAGGCAAAGCCAGGCGCAGCGCTTCCGCCTAATCGTACTGCACAGACCGGCGTAAAAGTGTTATCGATAAAATATATATGGACTCGCGGATAAGATTTATTTGTGTTTTCTGTGTATCTTTGGAAGCTGTTTGGAAGTCCCAACAACTTTTGACCAACACATAGAGTGATGTCTGACGTAGCCAGTCAAGACAATACAAAATCCGCTTCTGCGACTTCTGCGTCTAACGCGGCAAACACGTCTCAGTGGATAGCGGAAGTCAGCCACGAACTGCGTTTGCCGATTGCTAACGTAAGTTTGCTGGTGGAAACCCTACTGGATGGCGGGCTTGAAGATCCTCAAGTGGCGCGACGCATGCTTGAACGCGCCAAGCAGGAATGTGACAGGCTGCAGAGCCTCGTCAATGATTTGCTATCCGTGGAGAAGCTTTCAGAGAGCCGCGAACAGATTGCCCGAGAATGGGTAGACCTGGCAAATCGTGCGCAGTACGCACTCGAGTCGACACAGAAATTGGCAAAAGCCGGCGCCGTCAAAGTCAAGGTCAAAATCGCGCCGGGCTTTCGCGTATATGCAAATGCACCCCAAGTCGATCAGGTTTTGCTAAATCTCTTGGAAAATGCAATCAAATTCACGCCTGAAGGCGGAGTCGTTACGATCAAATCAGGGGCCGCTGGCTGTTTTTCCGTCAGCGATACCGGCATCGGCATGCCTGAGGCGGAAATTCCCAAGATTTTTGCCAGATTCTACAGAATCGACCGTTCGCGCGGTAAAGGTTCTACCGGTCTAGGCTTGTCTATCGTTAAGCATATAGTTGATTTACACGATGCTAAGATAAATGTTCAATCTAAAGAGGGGGAGGGCTCCACATTTTCCCTGGAGTTCCCCGGTCCACGCTTGGGCGGCGGAGGCTAGAAAAAACAAATGAGTAAGGCGCCCTTAAAAGTTATGTTGATTGACGATGACGAGACAATTCTCGACACTCTTCAATTCAATTTGAAGCGCCATGGTTTTGAAACCTACGCTTTCAAGAACGGCAAGCATGCGCTGGCTGAGTTTGACGAAAGAAATCCTTCGCTTGTAATTATCGATTGGATGCTTCCGGATCTGGTTGGACCTGAAATCTGCAAGCTGATTCGCGCGCGCACTACCGATGTTCCAATCCTGATGCTCACTGGGCGCGCTCGTCCGGATGATGTTGCAGAAGGACTGTCCAGTGGTGCCGACGATTATCTGTCGAAGCCTTTCAGCGTTGTAGAGCTGATGGCACGCATTCAGGCATTGCTGAGACGCAGCTTGAAAGATACTGCCGCCGGCAAAGGTTCTGGCAAAATAACGGTTGGTGAGTTGGTTCTCGATGATGATGCCAAATTAGTCACGCACAAAGGCAAAGCCGTTGACCTGTCGCCGAAAGAATTTTCGCTGCTCAGAGTATTAATGAAGAATGTCGGCAAAACTCTATCTACGGAGACTTTGCTCAATAAAGTTTGGGGTGCCGACTTCCAGGGTGACACAAAAACTGTCGCAGTGCATGTTCGCTGGCTCAGGCAAAAGCTTGAAGGCGATCCTAAAAATCCAACTATATTGGAAACGGTTCATCGCTCTGGTTATCGCTTGAATGAAACCGGATAACGCACCATAGGCGGTGCGCCAATCATGGAGTTATGAACGCTAATAGTCGAAGTTGTTCTGATTTTAGAGGAAAGAAAGAGTGACAGCCGAATCGATAACCTTACTGAAGGAAGACGTGCTATCTCTGGGACGAATGGTTGATAACACCGTGGATATGGTGACCAATCTTCTCAAGAAAGCGGATTCAGCCCGACTTGAAGACGTCGAGAATCAGGAGAAGCAGATCAATGACTGGTCGCAAGAAATTGAAGAGAAGTGCCTGGAACTTCTCATCGAGAAGGATAATCTCAGCGCTAAAGATGTGCGAACTCTGGTAAGCTGCACTCTTATCGTGTCCAAACTAGAACGTCTGGGCGACCATGCTAATCGAGTCGCACGTATAGCCTCGTGGGCGAGGGAAGAAGAAATCGAAGTTCCGGACGAACTGCCGCAAATGAGCGCGGTTGTGCACCATATGATGCAGGACGCATTGCTCACATTTGTGACCAACGATTTGAACAAAGTCACCGAAGTTCTTCAGCAAGACAGCCAGGTCAACTACCTTCACGATGTAATGTCTAAACGCTTGCTGTCCAAGCTGGGAGAGCAAGAGCAAGCCAGTGCTCATATGGGTGCGCAATTTTTATTCTGTGCCAGATTCATCGAACGGATGGGCGATCTCTGCACTTCTGTCGCAAAGCGCGTACACTTCATTAATACTGGCAAGCGTCTTTCGTCGCGTAGTCCTGCTCCGGATAGAGGTTAGAGACGTGCCAGTAATTGTTGTCGCCGGCGAAGAAGAATTTGAAGTATCGAGAAGAGTCGCGGACTATAAAGCGAAATTGCTCGATCCTCAGTGGGCTCAATTCAATTTTTCTCGACTGGAAAATTGCGATCTGACTGAAATTATCGATGCCGCTGCCACATTGCCTTTCGGAATGGGCAACAAGGTTATTCTCATCGACAGGTGTGAGCTGTTTACCAAAAAACGCGGCAAAGATAAGGACAGCAAGAAAGAAGAAGCGTCTGCTTCCAGCAAAGACAAACAGCTAGAGCAGCTTGCCGCCGCTTTGAAAAACGTCGCTGCCAATACCTACATAATCTTTTCTTGCCCTTATAATTTCGACTCCACGCTGAAGACCTCCAAGGCAGTGAAGCCGGTCTGCACTCTGGAGGAATATCCGAAAGAGAAGTATTACACCGGCTCTGAAAATCCTAAGCTGAGCACTTGGTGCAACAAAGAAGCTAAGCGTTTTGGCGCCACCATAGATGATGCTGCAATTTATTATCTGCTGGACAGTTTTGAAGCAGATTTGAGAAGCGTTTCTGCCGAAATTCAAAAAGCGGCGGTAAGCATCTTGCCTGCCACGCACATAACTCAAGCTACAGTCGTTGCTCTCAGCCCCCACCATTCGCATGTTTTCACGCTTGCAGAAGAATGGATAACTGGAAAAACCGGGCAAGCGCTTGTCAGCTGTCAGGAAATTTTGTCGCGCCAGAGCGGTATGCCTGTGATTGCGCTTTTGCAGACATTCCTAAGTAAGTGGATTCACATGCGGGCGCTGGTTGACAGTATCAATTCATCCTTGCCTGGTGGACCAGGTGTCAGCCGGCGCGAGTTGCCGATGTCTGACATGGCCAAGCGAATTGCCACTGAATTAGGACAGCGCTCTACATTCATTGTCGAGCGCGATTTGCGCAATATCGCCAAACATTCTCTCGATTCGCTGGTCGCGAAGCGCGAGCGTTTGACGCAGATCGAATATCTTGTGAAAACCGGTCAAATGCCGGAATCACAAGCATTAGAATCTTTCATTGCCAGTTAAAACAGTAGCGTCTGACGATTGTCATCGAAAGTTCATTTATAGAAACTCGAAACACAAGGGAGCCGAAAAACAGCATGCATGGCGAAAGATATGACGTCGATGAAATGACCTCCCGTGACATGTGGCGGATTTTTCGCATCATGTCCGAATTGGTGGAAGGCTTTGATGAATTGTCTAAGATACCGCCTGCGGTGTCTATCTTTGGAAGTAAAAACAGCAAGCCCGGCGAAAAGGAGTATGAACTGTGTCGAACAATCGCGCAAAAGCTTGCTGAAAGAAATTTTGCCGTCATTACGGGCGGTGGACCGGGCATCATGGAAGCCGGTAATAAAGGCGCTTTCGAAGCAGGTGGGGTCTCTGTAGGGCTGGGTATCGATATTCCCGGCGAAGGGAAAGACAATCGGTTTCAGACAGTGCCTCTGAACTTTCACTACTTTTTTGTTCGCAAGGTGATGTTCGTCAAATACGCTGTCGCTTTCATCATGATGCCGGGTGGACTTGGTTCTCTTGATGAACTCTTTGAAGCCGCGACATTGATGCAGACAGGAAAGATCAAGCGATTTCCTCTCTATCTTGTCGGTAGTGACTTCTGGAAGCCCATGATGGATTGGCTCAGCGGCCCGGTGCTTGCCAAAGGTTTTGTCAAACAACAAGATCTCGATTTGATGACAATCATTGATGACGTCGATGAATTGATTGAGGCTATTTCTTACTGCAGAATTGATTTAGAACCGGGTGTGAAAGCTATGCCGGCCAATCCTCCAGCGCCGCCCCAGAAATCGGTTTAGTGCGCATTTATTAAACCCATCTCTATAAAACTTGCACTTTGCTACTCGCCTAATTAAGGAATGTGGTAAAAGTTGGTGCCTTTAAGGATCTTCCAAATATAATCCGCAATTGAGCCACTTTTCAGAGCCCCACACTTCCGGCAACGGAAAACGAAAAGTTTGCGCCTCTGATTGAAGTGTCTGAGTAAATTTGGGAGGAAGGTCCTTGAAGATTGCTGTTTGCGTAAAAGCGGTTCCTGATACGGATGCCAAGATCGCCATTGCCGGCGACAAGAAGAACATCGATTTCGCTGGTGTTCGCATCATCACAAGCCCGTACGATGAGTTTGCTATTGAAGAAGCGCTCAAGTTGAAAGAGAAGCATGGTGGCGAAACGACAGTTTTCTCTGTCGGTGGAGCTGAAGCTACAGATGTTTTGCGCGATAGCTTGGCACGCGGTATCGATACTGCTGTGCATATCCAAGACGAAGAATTTGCCAACCTCGGCCCGCTCGGCACTGCCAAGGTTTTGGCAGCTGCCATCAAAGACGGCGGATTTGACGCCATCTTCTGCGGTCAGCAAGGCGTAGGCGGTGACAATAATCAAGTCCCTGCAATGCTCGCAGAGCTGCTCAATTTGCCGCAGGCGACAATCATCGTCAAACTGGAAATTGACGGCACCAAATTCAAAGCTGAAAGAGAAATCGAAGGCGCTCACGAATTCATCGAAGGAAGTCTACCGGCTGTATTCAGCACACAGAAAGGTTTGAACGAGCCTCGTTACCCTTCAATCAAAGGTGTAATGGCCGCACGCCGCAAAGAGATCGCTGTGAAAAACGCCGAAGCACTCGGCATCAAAGGCAAGTTCGCTGCCGAAAATCGCAAGATCAAAGTCAAAGAGATGATGCTGCCGAAAGAAAGACCAGTCGGCCGCAAGCTCGATGGAGACGTAGATGCGCAGGTCAAACAACTGCTCGATCTTTTGAGAACAGAAGCGCGGGTTATCTAGCGCAATTTTGGTGACTATGCGTCACCTTACAACGGGTTTTCTTACAGAAAAGTTTTTTCAGGAGAAAGAGAGATGGCAGAGGGAATTCTAGTTTTCATCGAACAGCGCAATGGACAAATTCGCAAAGCGAGTTTGGAAGCGCTTTCTGAAGCATACCGCCAAATATCGACGGTAGGCGGCAACGTCACCGCCCTAATCGTCGGCAAAGATGTAAAAACATTGGCAGGCAATTTGCCGAAGTATCATCCGCATAAAGTCCTTGTGGCTGACAGTGCGGACTTCGAAAAATACTCGACCGAAGGTTATGCTGCGGCTCTGGTTGAAGGCATCAAGAGCGTTTCGCCGAAGTACGTATTTGCGGCCAATACCAACATGGCCAAAGATTTGATACCACGAGTAGCGGCACGCCACGATGCACCATGTGTATCTGATGTTACCGAATTCGAGATCGACGGCAACAACTTGCAGCCCAAGCGCCCCCAGTACTCGGGCAAGGCTTACACCGTGTATGAGTTCAATTCAGACCTGGCTTTCATGACTTTGAGACCGAACGTTTTTGCTGTTCAAGAAAGCAGCAACAACGTCAACTGCCCAATTGAAGATCTCGCAGTCAGCGTCGGCGAAGTAAGAGCCAAAGTTACTGAAACTCACGCTTCTGAAGGCAACAAAATTGAACTCAGTGAAGCTTCAATTGTTGTGGCCGGTGGACGCGGAATCAAAGGACCGGAAAATTGGCCAGTTCTGCAAAACCTTTGTGACTCGCTCGGAGCGGCTTTGGGCGCATCGAGGGCTGTTGTAGACGCCGGCTGGATCGACCACCAGCATCAAGTCGGACAAACAGGTAAAACAGTCAGCCCGCAGCTCTACATCGCTTGCGGAATTTCAGGTGCTATCCAGCACTTGGCCGGAATGAACTCTTCGAAAGTAATTGTTGCCATCAACAACAATCCGGACGCTGAGATCTTCAAGCATGCCACCTATGGCATTGTCGGAGATTGCCTCGAAGTCGTTCCGAAACTGACCGAGGAAATCAAGAAACTAAACGCCAACTAATATCGGCGTGGGTGTGAATTTCTTTGCCCCTTCCTATTGCTGGAAGGGGCATTTTTTTTCTGATCCCAAGATAGAGCACCCCTTTGCCTTTCAAGCGATGAGAGCAAATACAGGTAGTCAACAGAGTTTGTTGTTATTATGCGCGCGGACTAAGTGAAAAATTTGTTTTCTGGTTGACAACTCTTCGCTCAACCGTGGCACCACCGATTGCATGATTTTTAGCAGCCTTAATTACTTGTTCTTTCTGCCGATTGTCTTCGCGGCCTACTGGCTCACGTCCGGCACGCTGAGACGAGTGATTCTCTTGGTTGCCAGCTATATCTTCTACATGAGCTGGCTGCCTTCTTATGGACTTTTGCTGTTCTTTCTCACAGCCGCTAACTATCTTTTGGGGCTGGCTATTGAAAAGTATCGCAACAAGAAGTCACTCCTGATTTTGTCTATTGCAGTCAACTTGGGCTGTCTTGCTTTCTTCAAATACGCAAACTTCCTTTGTCAGTCGCTTTTCGAGTTCCTCAAGGCTACGCATGGAATTTTCGGTCTGCTGCAAACACCGAGTGCATCGCCGCTTCTGGACATCGTTTTGCCATTAGGCATTTCATTCTTCGCCTTTGAGTTCATTCACTACACTGTCGATGTGCATGCCGGTGGAAAAGCGATCAAGAGTCCGATCGACTTTGCGCTTTTTGCCGCATTTTTTCCGTCGCAAATTTCAGGTCCAATCAAACGCTATCAGCAATTTGACGAACAACTGAATGCTCCGAAGAAACTGAGTCAGGAAGACCTTCTTGAAGGTCTAGGAATGATATTGAGAGGGCTTTTCAAGAAAGTCGCTCTTGCCGATAACCTGGCTGCGATTACGTATGTGGGAGTCAATCAGGTTGGACAACTCGGAACCGTCGATTCATGGGTCTTGATGTTTGCCTTTCTGCTGCAAGTCTACTTCGACTTTTCAGGCTACACAGACATGGGCATTGGCTCTGCCCGCTTGCTCGGATTTCATTTGCCCAACAATTTTGATCTTCCCTACATTGCGTCCAAAAATCTGATCGACTTTTGGCAACGCTGGCACATCACATTGACCACGTGGTTGAGAGACTACGTCCAAACGCCGCTTACTGGCTTTCGTGCGTCCCGTTTGCGGTTTAACATCGCCACACTAGTGACCATGACTCTCTGCGGACTGTGGCATGGCGCCGCCTGGCACTTTGTCGCATGGGGCTTTGTGCATGGCGTCTTGCTGGTGTTGACGCGAGAGTATTTGCAGATTGTGAAAGGCAGCCAAGGTCTGAAAAAACTGCATAGCAAAAAGTGGATGATGCCTGTTGCCTGTCTGAGCACGTTTATCACCATACATTTCACGCAGTCGCTTTTTCTGGCTAAAACAACGGCCGATGCGCTGACAATCATGAAGAGTATGGTTTGCCCATCGTCATCAACACTTGGTCTTGCTGAATCATTTTGGTATTCGCCAGCCCTCTCCGGTTTGATTTTGTACTCCCTGTGGGGACTTTCATTTGTTGAAATTCCTTGGCTGCCCCTGAAGAAAATTCGCTTCGTTCGGTCGTTCTTGACGGCTTCCCCGGCGCGCCAATACGCGCTGTATTTCTGCGTATTTGCAGCCGCGATTGCATTTTGTCCTGCGTATCCCAGTCCCTTTATCTACTTCCAGTTTTAGGCTTGCCAAAAATGACACAAGCGACAATTGAAAAAACTGAAGTACCAAGCTCCGCGCCAGTCGCGAGGGATGAAAGCCGAAAAGGTATTGGAACTGTTGCCTTCAAAAAGTCTCGTGCCTTCGGTGAATTTTGCGTGTTTTTAGTCGTCGGCTTACTACTGCTGGAGCTGATTTTTAAGTTTGCCGGCATTTGCGATGAAGAGAATTACCTGGTCGATAAACGCGTAGGTTGGGTGCCGGTGCCAAATCGAAGTGCTACTTACAGGACCGAAGGCTTTTCTCGTTACACCATAAATTCGCTTGGTATGCGTGATAAAGAGCGAACGATCGCCAAACCTCCGAATACGTTTCGAATTGCCGTAATGGGTTGTTCTGTTACCGAAGGCAAGGAAGTCTTTATTGATCAAACATATTGCAGTCTTTTAGAGAAGCAATTGAATCAGAAAGGCGGACCTGTCAAATACGAAGTGCTCAATTTTGCAGTTGCTGCATACAATTTAGGTCAAGAATACTTACGGTTGAAGCATTTTGCCCTGCAGTTCAAACCGGACCTGGTTGTGTTCACCGTGCGCCCGAACGCCCTCCTGTATATGGGAGGTAAAGCGGAGAGTGGCTTATTCAGCTCTCCTCCTTTATTTGCTATTCAGGCTAATGGCGCGCTGCTTGAAGATCATCATGTCCAAAATCATTGGCTCAGCACTCGTGAAGGACAACGAGCACAAAAAACCGTTTGGCTCAGCACGCATAGCAGGCTGTATAAATTGATTGGTAAATGCGCCTATAATCTCGAGGAGAATCGCAAGAAATTAGGTCGAAAGCCTGTTGCGTTGAAGAAGGACGCAGAGGATAACGCAGAAGTGAAAAAGCGTATGGAAAATGCGCAACTTTATTTGAGTAAAGTTGCAGGCGCTTTGGTCGCAGATGCAAAAGCTCTTTGCGATAAAGAGCAAGCCGAATTCATGGTGCTTTACTTGCCCTTTGGAAGTAAATATAGATCCGCTCTGGAAGGGACGCTGATTGAAAACTTTTGCAAGCAGCAGAATGTCAAATTCGCCGACTGCAACCCCGATTTTGATCAGCTACAAAAAACTTCGAGAAAAGAGTTATATCTGAGAGCTCATCCGTCAAAATTTGGTCATGAAAAAATAGCTGAGTATCTCAAGTCATACTTAGAGCGCAATGGTTTGTTAAAGACTGGTGTTAGCACCTCTCAAAACGTTTTGCAATGAAGAATCTAAAGGTTTCCAATGACTAACACAAAACAAAATTCAACTGATACTCAGGACAAAATCAAGCAATACCTTATTAGCAATAGCCTTGCGGAATTCGATGCAGGTGTGACGGAAAATTCCGATCTGTTCAAAGAAGGATTTCTTGATTCATTTGGATATATCGAGCTGGTCAAGTTTTTGGAGAAATCATTCGGCATCCGATTTACTGACGAAGAGTTAGTGTCCAACAAGCTGAATACTCTGAAGAATATTACAGACATGGTGCAAGGCAAGATCGATGCCCGTTAATACGGAGAACAAGCTGTGTGTGCGTTGCGTGCTGCCGGAGAATTTCCCCGGTGTTCGCTTTAACGACGAAGGCGTGTGTATTCATTGCCAGCAGGCGCCGAGTGCTGTTGATGTTTTAGAAAACGTAGCACGGCTTCATCGCGAGATGGTCACTGCAATCGAAATGAATAGGGGTGGTCGTGACTATGACTGCATTGTCGCTTACAGTGGTGGCAAAGATTCAAGCTACACACTGAAGGTTCTCACGGAAAGCTTCGGACTCAAGTGTTTGGCTGTCACTGTCGATAACGGATTTATGTCCGAGCAGGCGCGAGTAAATGCGAAGGCTGTCACCGAAGCGCTTGGCGTCGACTATCAAGTGTTTGCGCCCGCGTGGGACTTCATGTCGAGAATGTACAAGCAGAGTGTCGACAATTCTGAGTTGCATTCCAAAGCTGCAATAAAGCGTGCTAGTGCAGTCTGCAATTCTTGTATCGGACTTGTGAACGTCTACATGATCCGCCTGGCGCTTATGCATGGCGTGAAGCTTATAGCAGGTGGCTATATAGGCGGGCAGGTGCCGAAGGATACTGCAATTCTCGAGCTTAATCTCGATTTCTATTTGAAGACGCGCGAAGCGACCATGGAGCGCTATGAAAGTTCGTTCGGCGAAGACACGAGAAAGTATTTCGATGTGCCTCAAGAGCTACTTCAAAGTTCGCAAATGAGTAAACTGACCATCCTCAACCCGATGCTTGCTCTCAACGTGGCAGAAGAGGAGATTATCGCGCAACTGGCGCCTCTGGGCTGGAAGCAGACTATTGATACTGGTGTCAATTCGAGCAATTGCCGTCTCAATGATTTTGGCATTGCCATGCACTACAACACGCATGGGTTCAATCCATACGTGTTTGAAATTTCTGAGCAAGTGCGGCATGGTCTCATGACGCGCGAAGTTGCACTAAAGAAAGCTCTTTCTATTCCTTCGCTGAATGATGTGCAGTGGCAGGCTAAAAGGCTGGGCGTTGAGATTGCATGTGCGGAATAGCAGGACTTTATTCGGTAGATCGCAGCAGTGATGAGTATCCTTCCATCATTGTCGATATGCTCAGTCGTATAAAGCATCGGGGACCAGATGAAAGTGGATATTTCTTCGACGAGAATGCTGTAATAGGTTCGGTCCGCCTGCGCATAATTGATCTGCATACTGGGTCTCAGCCCCTGATTGACAGCAGTGGAAGGTTTTGGATTGCATACAACGGTGAGATCTATAACTATCTAGAACTGAAAGAACAGCTGAAAGCGCGTGGACATATTTTCAAGACTGATTCGGATACTGAAGTACTGCTGCTCTCGTATGTTGAGTGGGGACTTGATGCCTTCAAGCGTTTCAACGGTGGTTTTAGCGTCGCTATTTATGACACTCTGAAGAAAGAACTTGTACTTGCCAGGGATCGTTATGGGAAGCGCCCTCTGTATTATGCAACTGCGGGTAATACCACCGTTTTTGCCTCTGAGATGAAAGCCTTTCTTGGAAATCCTGATGTTTCCTTCGCCTGGGATAACGAGCAGCTTTCGTCTATCTTTGCGCACTGGGTGCCGGTAGAGCATCAAACCGGTTTCAAAAATATTGCCCAGATTCCTTCAGCAAGCTACATGGTTATTAACGAATCTGGCAGTCGCGTCGAGACCTACGATCTTTTGGATTTGCAGGTTGAAGAGTTCAATGGTACTGAAGAAGAAGCCGTTGAATTAACACGTGAAAAACTGCGTGAGGCTGTCCGCCTGCGTCTTCAGAGCGACGTGGAAGTCGGTGTCTATTTAAGCGGCGGGCTAGACTCCTCTATAACTTCTTTGCTGGCGAAACAACTCAATCCCATGCCAGTTAGATCATTTTCGGTCGCATTCACTGATGAGAATTTTGACGAGTCTCAATATCAAGAAGAGACGAGCAAATTTATTGGGACAAAACATACCTCTCTGCGTGTGACGCATGAAGATATAGCGCGCGATTTTCCGCTAGCCGTCTATCATTCAGAAGTTCCACTTTTTCGATCTGCCTTGGTTCCGCTCTACACGCTTTCGAAAATGGTGCGAGAGCATGGAATAAAGGTTGTCCTTACAGGCGAGGGGTCTGATGAAACATTCCTTGGATATGACATATTCAAGGAGACAAATCTTCTCGACCGCTGGATGAAGGGCGCCGATGAGCCTGAGCGTGAGCGGCTTGTAGCAGGCCTTTATCCATATCTGAAGCACTATAACAAAGACAACTTTAGAGCGATATCCGGAACTTACTCGAGATATGCTCAACCTGGTGAAGCGAAATATTTCGGGCATTCGATTCGCTTCGGTAATTCGCGTTTGGCTCTCAAGTTTTTGAAAGATGGTCACGATCCCGATAATTTCTTGTCTGGCTTTGTAAGTTCGCATTCTCGAGAATATGACAGCTTGAGCCCTATCGCAAAGACACAGTGGCTCGAATTTAAGACGCTATTGGGTGGCTACTTGCTTTCCTCTCAGGGTGATCGCATGGCATTGGCAAATGGTGTTGAAAATCGTTGTCCCTTCCTCGATCCAAATATCGTTACCTGGGCGTTTGGTTTGCCGGTCGATTATCGATTGAAAGGCGGTCTTGGCGAAAAGAACATCTTGAAGAAGTCCTTCGAGAAGGAGTTGCCGCCGTCTGTCATTACGCGCTCTAAACAACCCTTTGTTGCTCCAGATGCGGTCGTTTTTCTTTCTAAGTCACCACCGGAATACGTCGAGAGTGTCCTATCAGTTGATGAGCTAAAGAAACTTGATTCGCTCGATCACGGATTTTGTCAAAAGTTCATTGAAAAACTTAGAAACTCAGAACCCGGGCGTATTGCGCCTCGCGAGAATCAGGCATTCTTACTTCTACTCTCGATGGCTCTCCTCGACAAATATTATGTGCGCAGAGAATATCGAGATATCTCGCCGTTTGAAAAAATCGAGAATATTACGATTGCGGTCGATGGGCGTCAGGCACCAGCACCGGTATCAAAATTTTAGTTGCTTCGTCCGTCTTTTGGAGGACTTATAGCCGGTGTTGGCGTAGCAGGGGGGCGAATTTCTGCCGTCGGTTTTTTTTCTGTGTCCGACTGCGTGTAATTGCGCGTATACAAGTTTGTTCCGACCGGCGATAAATGATGCTTGCCGTCCTTGTATTTCTCCTGCAACAGGCTCTTCAGATTTTCTGCGCTTCGTTGAACTTCTGTCGGCGTCCTTTTGTAAAATCCACCTTGATTTGACTCGTATTGCCTGCTCAGTCCGTCTAAATAGCGCGCCAGTTCAGGAGGAACATCGCCCCTCTTGGGACCCATCCACCATGGTGCGTTTCCGCCAGGCTGGCGTCTGCCAGAGTTTTGCATTCCTTGCCCGGCCTGTTTGTCCAAAGTTGCCAGCGCGCGCTCCATTGCCGGATCCAGCCGTGGCGCCGCTTGCTCGGGTGCTCTCTTTGTCAGCCCTTGTCCCTGCGCATCTACGTCGAGGTAGTCCAGGGCTTGCTTTGCAAATTTTCCCACTTGTCCGGTCGGGTCAAGTGCATAAGCAATACGAAACTCTCGGACAGCAGACTCCATCTGCTTCAAATGTACGCAGCAATTGCCCATGTAGTAGTGAAGAGTCGGATTATTGAACTCCGTTGGCATAGCCGCGCCGAGATTTCCTGCGGCGGCAGCGAAGTCGCCATTGCGATAATCTTGAACGCCTTGCAGGAGAAACTTATTGACTCCAAATGCTGGCGAGAACCCGGATGCAGTGAAAAGAAAGCAGCCTGCAAGGATAGCCAGTGAAGCTTTCTTTCGTCCTGCTTTAGCGCTGCCGGCTTTCATAAATTGGCTCCGAATGCTTCTCTCATCTTACATGCCCAGTCCGGTTTATTCTGTGATGAAGTTGGAAATGGTGGTTCGCGAGATCTTTAACATACCCAAGCAAGGTCCAAAACCTGTTCCAGGTGCCCACATAACTTTGCCTGAAACTTGAGTGTATTTCTCGCAGTCTGGATTCCCGCCTATGATCTGCGGCCAGCAGTAGTTTGGTTCGTCACGCTGCTCGTTTTCGTCAACAATGAGTTTGTCCACTCCATCGAACATTATTGGCGAGTTCATCCAGGCTTCAGGAAATTGACCATTGATCATTGAAGCGATCTTTATTTTGGGATCGGTTAAATCCTGGCTGCTGTAAACAGGATAAATTATGTAAGCGTCGGCTGGTGGCACCTTTTGAAGCATAGCCATGAGTTCGTCCATGGTGAAGTCGTGCTTGATTTCTTTGATGCGCTGCAGCATTCTCTCGTACTGTTCTTTGTGATTACCAGGTAGAGCATTCATAGAACCAAGCAACGTACCTGATCTGTACTCGTTGCCCAACGATGCATAGCCATTAAGAATGCGATTGTTCTTCAGCTCATAACCCTTGATACCAAACACTGTCTTAGGCTCAAATCCATATTTCGTGGGAGGTCCTCCAGTTTTATCCTTGACCTTCCAGAAAGCAATGTTCGACATCGTAATCAAAATGTACGCATGCGGAATCGCCAGCCTGTACTCGTGCATCGGGTTCGCTACGCTGGATGCAGAGGCGCTCAAAGATGCCTTTGTGCCAAGGTTTATGCCATTGGCGCGAAAAGCATTTGGTACAGGATTGCCGGGCACCGGATTTGTGCGCGCATCATTGGCGTTGAAATTGCTGTCGGTAGTAAGGTGCGGCATTTCATTGGGAACGAATGATGCGAAAGTGAAATTCTTGTTGTTGGCGTTGAATGGCATATATCCTTTCACGTGACCGCCGCTGGAAGGCGCCACGCCCGCGCCTTTGGGAATCTGTTTTTCATCGAATTTCAAATTGCTGGCGGCGCCTCTATCCACCATAGCTACGTCCCAACCAGGTCCGTCGACTGTTTTCAAATCTGAGTTGGCGCCAAGAAGTTTTGCCCTGCGAAGATTGGCAATGTCGTTGAAAAACGAGTCCAACTTTTGTTTGCATGTCACTGTCTCGACCAAGGTGTCATTGCATTGCTGCGCTATGCGATAGGCTTGATCGGCATTTTGGGCTGTGTATGAATTCGCTAGTCCTTCTTTTTGAATCGCTTCTGCGTTGGCGTTGATTAAATACGCTTTGCCCCAGATGCGATTGATATTGCTCATTCCGACTAATCCGCCTTTGTCTGCGACGTCGGAGAATTGATCGGAGATGGGTACTCTTAGTTTTGCAACTTGTTTGGAAACATTGAGAGCGGCAGCGTCAACAGCATTTCGAACTTCTCGGGAGCCGCTATTGAGAGTGTAAAACTGGAACGCGACGAAGACGAGGATGATCAGAAATCCTGCACTCACAACAACAAGAACGAGAGAAACGCCGCTTTCTTCGCGTCTTGTTTCTTTGAGTATTTTTGAGTTTGCGGTTTTCATCTTCATGTCCTAGTTGGGTGCCGGAGTTGAGACGATAGGCTCGATCGAGCTAGCGCGGCATTTTATTTCTTCGTAACCAGGCAATGGAACCGGTAATTTCAGTTGCATCAATGTTGCGACCGATACCAAGCCTTTTGCTGGATCGTATTGAACGTCATCGACCATAACTGCTTGAACCATCCAGACAGGAGTGCAGTGTTTCACCACATCTTCTGCGACTGTTTGCGCAGTGTCCTGGCTAGTTGCTTTGGCTGCACCACGGGCAGCCGCCTCAGCGAGGTGCTCATTGCTGTCGACTGCAGACATGAAGGCGACTACATCTACTGCTGCAAGACCGATTGGGATGAGAATGATAAAGCCGGTCAGTGTTTCTACCAAACTGGATGCTCGGTTCGTTCGTTTCGCGTACTGAGAACGCCTTGCATACTTTCTTGGCGCGGTCCGGTTTTTAACGGAACATATCATTTGGGTTCTCCAAAAGTTTACTCCGTGCGACTTTCATCTCTACCGGGGCACCGAGTGCCGGTATCTTCGCCAGAAATGGGATTTTTAAAAGGGGTTCGATTGATACATTCGTGGTCACTGTCACGTAAACGGCAACCTCGCTGAGCTTATAGTCCACTTTTGTCACTGGAGGTCCTGAGAGGCGTGCAAGTCCACCCATTGCAGAGCTAGCCCACTTGTTAGGTATGCCTGCAATGACTTCTCCTTTGTCTGAAACAGCTAAGCTTTTTGCGGACTTGGACGCTTCTCGAAGTTGTATGTCATTGAGCGTCATTACCGAGTAATAGCTGATGCCGAAGTAGATGACATCGATAAGCGGAAAGAGTGCAAACATGAGCAGCAAGAACAAAGCTGGTCCTGCCTCGCTCAATGCTGTTCCGCGGCGCCTGCGCGAAACTGAAAGCTGCCTCCTTTTGAAGACGCAGTAGATTTCGCGAGACCTGAGGCGAGCGCTCACCAAATAGTTCTCCCCGGCTTTCGAACTAATGACCCATCAGACGGCTTGCAAGAAAGTGAGAATTGCCTAATAATTATAACAGAGCTTATACATTAGCTCTGTAAAGGTAATGTGTGCGAGTTATGGAACCCCGGAGGGTATTGCGCTAGAGAGATTTCTGAGCCGGGAGTGACTTTTAGCTGTTCAAAACGGTTTGTCCGCATGGCAAAAGGGCGCAGTAGGCGACATCCTGCCCCAAATTCTTGACCGAAACTTGATGGAGCGCGACAGCATCATTCAAATTACGGGCGCGTCCGCCTAATGCAGAAACTGCTAGAGGATCTTGCAGCAACTTAGGTGCGACAATCCAGATGATCTCATCGACAAGGCCTTCATCAATCATGTTGCCTGCAAGACTGCCGCCACCTTCGCAAAGTACTGTGTTGATGCCTCTTTTCACTAACTGCCGCAGTCCTTCTTCAAGGTCGAGGACGATTGATTCTCGACTTTGCTCTTTATCATCTTCTCTGCGCAGGGGGACACCGGCCGCCAATTGCGAGACTTTTGCGGTGGGCTTTGAGATTTCAAATGGCACACCAATCAGCTCAACGAGCGGGAGATCGACCAGTTGTCTGTCTGCTCGATCTTCTCGAGTAATAACCAGAGTTCGTGCGGTGGTTTTGTGAGTGTAAATTTTGGATTCAAAGGAGACTGTCAAATCTTTGTCCACAAGCACTTTTACAGGGTCTCTGCTGTTGTCTATATCGCGCACGTTCAACGTCGGGTTGTCGATTAGCGCTGTGTTGGTGCCTATCAAAACTGCGTCAAACAAATTGCGCAATTGGTGCACATAGTGACGCGCTTCTGCGCCTGTAATCCATCTGCTGCCGCCATGACGGTCGGCGATTTTTGCATCGAGTGTGGTGGCAAGTTTTAAACAAACCCAAGGCAAGCCAGTCTTGATTCTTTTTATAAACCCGCGATTTAGTAACTTGCATTCGGCTTCTAAAACACTGGAAAAGACTTCAATTCCTGCATCTTTAAGTGCCTGGATACCACCGCCGGCAACGACAGGATTTGGATCGACCATTCCACAGATTACTGTTTTTACTCCACTGACGATAACTTTATCGCTGCAAGGCGGAGTTTTTCCATGGTGGCAGCAGGGCTCCAGATTCACGTAAAGTGTGCCGCCCTTAGCCTTTTCACCAGCTTCATTCAGAGCATGTACTTCTGCGTGAGGCTGTCCATGTTTTTGATGATAACCACGTCCAACAACATTGCCGGCTTTGTCTACAACAACAGCGCCTACCATCGGATTTGGAGATGTACGTCCGTGCGCGCGCGCTGCTAGCTCGAGGCATTCGCGCATAAAACTCTCATGAATTTCAAGAGAAGAAGACTTCGGCAACTCCATAGAGCTCCATATCGAGGGACTTTATCTTGCCCACGCCCTCGCTGATGGGAACATCGACGACATGATTGCCTTGCAACGCAACCATGCGACCGAACTTCTTTTCGTGAACCAGGTCTGTTGCCTTCACACCAAATCTGGTGGCAAGCACTCGGTCGAACGCGGTTGGCGAACCACCGCGCTGAATGTGTCCAAGAACGGTTGCCCGTGTCTCATAGCCGGTTTCTTCTTCAATCAGTTTGGCGAGCCGTTCGCCGATACCTGTGCGCTTGTTGCCGTTGATCGTTACTTGTGGCGCTTCCTCGTCACCTTCCAATCTGGCGCCTTCGGCTACTACCAAGATTGAATAGTCTCTGCCTCTGGCATGGCGCTTCTTAATTGATTCTGCGATTTCTTTCAGCTTGATTGGCTTTTCCGGAACCAGCACGAAGTCTGCACCACCTGCAATACCGCCATAACAGGCGATCCATCCTGCATTGCCTCCCATCACTTCGCAAACCAGTACACGGTTGTGCGATTCTGCTGTTGTGTGAAGTCTGTCGATGGCTTCCATTACCACGTTAACAGCGGTGTCGAAGCCGAAAGTAAAATCAGTCGAATTTAAATCGTTATCGATTGTTTTAGGGACACAAACGATCTTTATACCGTGCTTAGAACTCAGCTCTTCAGCAATATTGAGCGTTTCGTCACCACCGATCGCAATCAAAGCGTCCAGGCGATGTTTTTCCATCTGCTCGGCAATTTTTTCTGGACCACGTTCAGTTTTGAAAGGGTTGGCGCGGGAAGTTCTAAGGATCGTTCCGCCTCTATGAATTAGTCCGCCGGTGCCTTGCAGGGTCAAAGGCATAACCATGCCTTCCATGGGACCGCGCCAGCCTTCGAGAAAACCTACGACCTCTGAGCCGTGTTCCATCACAGAACGCCTTACGATGGCTCTGACCACGGCGTTCAAGCCGGGGCAATCTCCTCCACCAGTAAGGATTCCTATCCGCATAGTTCAGGCCCACACAAGTGACACGCCAAGAGCAGCTCAATGATGAGCTGATTTCAAGCGACACAAACACGGTAAGTATAGCCGCATTGTCAGCGGCCCTGGCCTTTGATTGATTTTGGGGCGTCTTAAATCAGCGCGAAAATGACAGAAACCGGCACGGACAAGGGAAAAAGGCGGGTTAAGCTCTGTGAAACACCCGATTTCATGTTGGCAAAAATCGCGGATTTGACCTTTCTGAAATCCTGGATTAGGCGCCGATTATTGCCAGCATTTTTAAGCTTTTTAGAACTTCGAGGCGATTCTCACCAGAAGCATTTACATTTATAAGATGCCAGAGACGGTAGTTGGGCTGGTTGCGCTCTTGTAAACGAGAGAAGCACAGCAGCCTGCCGAGTCTGCCAGTTCGAATTTATGGTGCACAGCGCCCCGGATACAAGAACGCACACCCGCACAAAGAGTGATTGCGCTCCCAATTGGAGGAACAGGACTTGAATTTATATGAGTGGGAAGCCAAGAAGATTTTCCAGGAGCACGGCATTCCGGTTCCGCCGTCTCATCGCATCACAAAGCCGGAAGAATTGAGAAAGGTTCACCTGGGTTATCCACTCACTCTCAAGGTGCAAGTGCAATCGGGTGGTCGCGGTAAAGCTGGCGGCATTCAATTCGCTCAAGATTTGAAAGATGGTGAAACCAAAGCCAAAGACCTTCTCAAGATGGTCATCAATGGCTCGAAGACAGAAAGTCTTCTCGTCGAACCCAGATTGAAAATCGCTCGCGAAATTTACTTGTCTGTCACCCTCGACAGAAGCCGCGGTTGCGCAATCTTCATCGCTTCTGCTGAAGGCGGTATCGAAATCGAATCGTCGACCAATGTCGTCACAATGCCGATTCCATATCCTTATCACGACTATGTGGGTCGCGATCTAGCCAAGCAAATCGGCTTGACCGGCAACTTGCTCAATAAGTTTGCCGACCTCGCCAACAAGCTCTACAAGCTCTTCGAATCCAAAGATTTGGAACTTGCTGAAATCAATCCGCTCATCGTTACTGACGGTGACGAAGTGCTCGCCCTCGACGGCAAAATCACAATCTGCGATGATGCTTTGGGTCGTCACAAGTGCTTCGCCGGCTGGCAAGAAACCCACATGCTGGACTTGTCCGAAAGAGAAAAGCGCTCGAAGCGCGCTGGACTCAATCTCGTTGAGCTCGATGGCAACATCGGTATTCTCTGCAACGGCGCTGGCTTGACCATGGCGACCATGGACCTCGTCAAAGCTTTCGGCGGTCAACCAGGCAATTTCCTGGATGCCGGCGGCGGATCTGACACTGAGAAGACTCTCGAAGCACTGGAAATCGTGCACGACAACCCGAAGTGCGACGTCATTCTGGTCAATATCTTGGGCGGCATCACCGCTTGCGACGAAGTTGCACAAGCTCTCGTTGCATTCATGAAGCGCCATCCTGAGCGCAAGTTGGTCGTTCGTCTTCGTGGCAACAACCAAGATGTCGCTGAAAAAATGCTCGCCGAATCTGGTCTGAAGCTTTATCCGGAACTCGAAGCCGCTGTGAAGCAAGCCGTTGAGCAATCCAAAGTTCCAGCCGGCGCTAAGCGCTAACTTTAAGGAGATACACAAAGTGATTCTGATTAACAAAGACACGAAAGTCATCGTCCAAGGCGCTACAGGCAAGATGGGTTCTGCCCACACCAAGCGCATGATCGCTTACGGCACCAAAGTTGTCGGCGGCGTGACGCCCGGCAAAGGTGGCACTAAAATTGAAGGCATCCCGGTGTTCGACACTGTCAAAGAAGCCTTCCAAGCTACCGGAGCCACCACCTCGGTCATCTTCGTTCCTCCCTTCCTGGCGCTCGACGCTGGTTCGGAAGCACTCGATGCCGGCGCCGAATTGATCGTTCTCATCACCGAAGGCATTCCTCCGCAAGATGCCGCCAAGCTCGTCGCTCAGGTGAAAGCTAAAGGCGCCAAGTTGATCGGACCAAACTGCCCAGGCGTTATCACTCCTGGCGAGTGCTTGATCGGTATCCTCCCCGGCTCGATCTTCAAATCGGGACCGGTCGGCATGGTCAGCCGCTCCGGAACGCTGACCTACGAAATCGCTCTTGCCTTGACTGAAAGCGGTCTCGGTCAGTCGACCTGCGTCGGAGTCGGCGGCGACCCGATCAAGGGCATGGGCTATGAAGAAGCTCTCAGCCTCTTCAAAGACGATGCGAAGACCGAAGTGATTGTTCTCATCGGTGAAATTGGTGGAACCGCTGAAGAAGAAGCCGCAGCCTACATCAAAGCCAACGTGAAGAAGCCGGTTGTGGCTTACATCGCTGGTCAGACCGCACCTCCCGGAAAGCGTATGGGTCACGCCGGCGCGATCATCTCGGGCGGAAAGGGCACTGCTCAATCCAAGATCGAAGCTTTCGAGAAAGCAGGAATCAAGGTAGCGAAGACTCCTTCGGAAGTTGCGAAGTTCGTTGCTGAAGCGACCAAGCAAGTAGCCCGCGCGTAAAAACGCTGGCTTACGGTCGGCGAAAGCCGATTTGAAGAATTAAAAATTCGCGCTCTAGACATTTCTAGGGCGCGTTTTTTTGCGCTTTTCGGAAATCTAGTGCTGATAACTAAAGCTCTCACTTTTATATCTCTAGTGAAAAGGGCACATATTAGTTGGTGATCTGAGCAAGAAAGTGTTTGACGGTCCGTTTAACGTCGCACTCTCGGTCTAAAATGTCAGAAGAGAGTCTGCAAAACTTCCAAATCACAAGCTAACTGGAGACCTAAATGGACGACGGAGACCGCACCCAATCTACGCCGGTGACCAAACCGAAAAGAGCGCTCGTACTTCCGGGCGGTGGTGGAAGAGGTGCCTACCAGGTCGGTGTCGTTAAGGCGCTGTACGAGAAAGGTCTCAAGTTCGACATGGCTTTTGGCACATCCATTGGCGGTATTAACGCTGCGATCGTTGCCCAAGGTGGCATCGAGCGCCTGGAAGAACTCTGGTGCCAGATTCGCGCCAACGATATTTTTAGGCTACCTTCGCCTCATCAGATGGGGCGTATGCTACTTGGTCACAAGCTTGGATTGCTCGACAACTCTCCTCTGGAAGAGGTACTTCGCCGAGAGGTCAATTTGCCGAGATTGCGTGCGACAAACATGCAAATCGGCTGGTGCGCAACCGACCTCTGCAGTCTTGAGACGAAGCTTTTCATGATGGACGACATTATGTCGACTAACGAACTTATTGATGTGTTGATGGCGACATCGGCTATTCCAATGGCTTTCCCGCCCCGTCACATTAATGGACATGGACTCTGGGTCGATGGCGGTTTGGTTAGAAATACGCCAATGGAAACAGCTATTCAAATGGGCGCTGACGAAGTCTACATGGTACTTTTGCACCCTGAGAAGATAAACGTCTGCCCGACCAACATGTTCGAAGTAATCGTTCGCTGCCTTGATATTGTTCTTGATGCATCTGCCCGTAAAGAGATTCAAACAGCTGAGTTGTACAACCGTCTGGTTGCCGAGGGCAACATTGAATCCAAAGGCAGAAAGAATGTGGACATCAGAGTCTTCCAACCGAAACGCGCAGTCAACACGACGCTGTTGGAAATCGATCCGCACCGCTCACGTAAGCTGATTACTCAAGGCTATGAGGAAGCGATGGAGATGATGGCTGACTACAAGCCAGGTGAGAAGGATAAAGAAGTAGAAGCATCCCTTGCCTCTTGATTCTCGGCGTGAAATTTACTGTTGGATACGCACTGTCCAAGGGCGTTAAGCGTGCAATTGTAATTGGGCATGATGACTGTGGCATGGCGAAATTTCCCCAGCCTGCACCACTTGTAGTGGCATTGTCTATTGGCTAAGGATTGAGCATACAAGCCCCTAAGGATACTCTAATGCGACGACGCGCTCAGGGCTTTGTAGGGGCGACGCCATGCGTCGCCCGGTTCCAAACTAATATCCAAATCCGTTCTTGCGAAGGTGGATCATCGGCTCTTCTTCGGTGAGCTGTTCGCCATCGATTGCTTCAGCGATGAGAAGCTGGTGATCTGTTGCGGGAGCGTAGGACATGACTTTGCAAGTTATGTATGAAACGCCGTTCGCAAGCACCGGATGCTCGGTTCCATCCTTGAGCGCAATGCCTTCGTATCTATCCATGCCTTCTTGAAACGGCTTAGCGAAGCTTTTGTACACGTCCATGTTTGCTTTGGACATGACGTTTACTACGAACGTATCGCCAGGTTTTAGAACATCGAGCAAAGGTCTCTTGTTGTTGACAGCAACGACAACGACTGGGGCATCGAAACCACCCTGCATCACAAAGGTGGAAAGCATTCCATCTTTCTTGCCGTCTTTGGTGAAACTAACGAGAAAAACGCCTGACGCAATGCGACCGAGTGCTTTTCCCAGACCTTCTTTTTGTGCTGTTTCCGTAGTCACCGCCGTCTCTCCTGTCTGATTGATGAACGAACATTATATAAGCCTTTTCCGCTTCAACATGCCGTCCCTTCAGTTTCGATTAACATCTGGGCGCGTTTGGCTCGATAGGAAAAACCGGATACATAAGCCTGGAAAAGCATGCAAGCTTGAAAAGAGGTGCATCTACGAAACCTTAGGATTTCGGTTCGTTGGAATCCTTGATTGCAGGCTCTTTGAGACCGGCGGCGACCAGCTCTTCATCAGCTATTTCGTTTTCGACTACAGGGGCGATCGGTGCTGTTGCGGTTGCAGCATATTTTCCATTCGTCGACGAGCCTGTGGCGCTGAGTGAAGGTTTTGTACCAACCTTTTTGATCGGTTGTTTCCTTCCGTGGCGCATGTGCCAGAGCATGATTGATTTGGCCAGTTTGTCGGAATCATGATGCCCAATGGCTTTTTGACTGAGCAAATTGCGTTTGATAACAACAACTCCAAGTTCGCGCAAGCGATCATTGTCGAGCGAGACCGGCTTGATGTCGGCAGGCAATTTGCCTTCAAAGTCCGGGGTTTGATCGTTGACTAGTACAGCTTCCATCAGCCTGTAGCCTAGATTGCTGGGCGTTGCTGAATGCGAAAGAATTGCTTCGACGTGGTCTCCAACGGAATAACCAGTGGTTTCACCCAGTTGAGTTAGAACATTGGTGACATAAATCTTGTCGGCGTTCGAATCGCGGATAGCTTGTGGAATGCCCTCTACAAGCAAGTTGGGAATTATAGAAGTGTAGAGGCTGCCTGGTCCAAGAATGATCAGGTCGGCGGCGTGAATCGCTTCAATTGCTTCTGGAGTTGCTTTTGGTTTTGCGGGCTTAAGCGAGAGTGTCTTGATGCGACCGCCTGCTTCAGTAATGTGTGACTCGCCTTCAATTACCGAGCCATCGTCCATTTCAGCGACGAGCGAGAAGTTTACCAATGTAGATGGCAGGACCTGTCCGCAACTATTCAGAACGCGGCTTGCAACTCTTGTCGCTTCCAGCATGTCACCGTTGGTAATGGCACATACTGCTGTGAGAAACAAGTTTCCGAATGAGTGACCTTCGAGTCCGCCACCTGATTCGAACCGGTAGCGAAAGAGTTCGGTAACCAGACCTTCTTCATCTGCCAGCGCCGTGATGCAATTTCTCAAATCGCCTGGTGGAAGCACGCCAAGCTCTTGCCTCAAACGACCGGAAGAACCACCGTCGTCACCTACTGTGACTATAGCGGTGATGTTATTTGTGAACATCTTTATGCCGCGCAAGAGGTTCGACAGGCCTGTGCCGCCGCCGATTACAACAACGCGCGGGCCTTTGGCGAGGTGCCGTTTTCTGTACAAAACATCTGGGATCGATTCGCGTTCGTTAGGTACATACGCACCCACGACCGAGAGCGTCATTCTATAAATTGCAATACAAACTATAAGGGCGCCGCCAATGATGACGACGAATCCGCTTCGTTTGTGGGGAACAAGATCCGCGGCTGTTTCCAGCGTTTCGCGGATAAGCATCGACGTTACATGTACTGGGTGATAGCCCAGATAGAGAAATATGCCAACGACTATTACTGCAATACCAGCGAGTATGATTAGAATCCAGCGTTTTAAGCCGGGCAACATCATGCGAGCCATTCGTGAGTTTAACGTTCTGCTCACGACACACCGTCCTTTCCGGTATCCGAATGTCTATGCCTGACACCATTGGCGGTGACATGCGCTACTTCTTCCAGCTCGCGGTGGCTGACGCGTACGTGTGCTTCAGGAATGCCGGCAGCCAGTGATTTGGCTACGTTTTCGGCAATAGTCGTAGAGCGGTGCTGACCGCCGGTGCAGCCGAATGCAATAGTGAAATGTCTGACTTTTGCATCGGTAAACTGGGGAATGATTTTGAAACACAAATCAAGAATGGATCTGAGAAACTCTTGTGCCGGTTCTTGCTCCAAAACATAGTCCTGGACTGGTTTGTCCAGCCCGGTTAGCGGACGCAAATCTTCTACCCAATATGGATTTTTCAAAAAACGGACGTCAAACACGGCATTGGCGCTAGGTGCGTCTCCCCGTTTGTACCCGAACGACATTACCGTCACTTCCAGGCGTTCAGTATCGGCGCCGTTGGTGTCGTTATGCTTCATTACTTCCGTTTCCGGCGATTTCCCTCTCATGATTCACCGCGTTTCTCATGCATCTGAAGTATAGGGCGACTATTGAGTCCTTTGCAAATCGCCCGTATTTGACTTAATTTCGGGCTTTTCGCTGATTTCGTACAAAGTGTGCAGCTTTTCCACCCATTGTGAGGTGTGCTGGGAGCTAAGCATTTTATTTAATCCATATGCAGAGCAAGTCTCTGCGGTCCATCCATCGGAAAATGTGATGCGGGCAATTGCATGCTTACAGTACATACAAGTAATCTGGCTGCCGTTTTGACTTGTCGCCCAAACGGCTTTAGCATCGCCGATTTGCATTCGTGAAAGATAGGTGTCCGGTTTGGACATGCCCAATTTCAAACCGAGCATACGCAGCATATGTCCGCAGTTTCTCGCCACATCAGCTGGTTGCGCGACCAGTCCTTGGAAGATATGTGACGGCTTGAGAAACATAATGAACCTGATTACATGACCACAGCACTCTGTATTGCCCGCTATCTGAGCGTGGCGAATCTAACCGACGACGGGTGTGTGGTCCTTGATTTTGATGGTCTGTCCGGAATTGGCTAGTTCGCTTTCCAGTGCTTCGACATCACCAGCGATGAAGCCATTTTTCACTAGTTCTAGATCAGCTGCAATCGGAGAAACAGCTTTGTTGATAAAGAGTTCGCCATCAAGGTGGTCGATTTCGTGCTGAATGGCGCGGCAAAGCAGGTCGCCCTCAGCGGTCATTTTGACGTCCTTGCCGGCTAAATTTTGGTATTTGACGACGATTTTGTGAAAACGTCTGACTTCGAAAAATACATTGGGGAAGCTCAGGCAGCCTTCCAGACCGACCAGTGAACCTTCTTTTTCAACAATTTGCGGGTTGATGAAGACAATCGGCTGATTCGGTTCATCTTCATTGGATACATCGATAACCATAATTCGCTTCGAAACGCCAATCTGTGGCGCTGCCAGCCCGACTCCATTTTCGTCGTACATGGTCTCGAGCATGTCGTTAGCCAGCTTGCGAACCGAAGAGTCAAAGGTTGTGACCTTCTTAGCCTTCTGCAATAAAACTTGCTCGGGGTAATACCTCAACCGCAGCTTAGCCATCTAAAGGTGTCCTCCTCGCTCCCGCCATCGGGGCATGGGCTGTGAAACCGTGCCCTATTGGGCGTCTCCAAAGAATATTACCATACACCAGTAAAAATTCTTGACTACTTTCTGTCTTGATTCTCGCATGAATTTCGCCCGAAAGACCGCCGTGAGCCGTAGTATTGAGCGTTTTTTGACCTTTACTTCATCTGCAACTTGAGACCGGCGCACATGAGAAAGACTGCATTTGCGGCTTGAGCGACGATTTGATTGGTTTCGCCGAGTAAATCTCGATAGGACCGCGCAAGTGCATTTTCCGGCACGATGCCAGAGCCCACCTCGTTCGTCACTGCAATGAATTTTATGTCTGAGCGCTTCTCGACCGCTGACAAAACCTTTTCAATCTCTTCGAGTACCTGCTTGCGTGCTTCTGGAAAACGCGTCCCTTCACCGTTTGTTCTTAAAAGGATGTTTGAAACCAGCAGCGAAAGGCAATCTATGATGCAAGTTTGCTTACTTTGCGAGAGGGCCAAAATGGCTGCGCTTAGATTGAAGGGCGCTTCGACCGTCGTCCACGTGTCAGGTCTTCTCGAGCGGTGAAGATCGATGCGCATTACAGTTTCTGGGTCATCATGCATCTCTTCCATGGTCGCTAGATATACGACCGGCATATTTGATTCTTTGCCAAGCTGCTCTGCGAGCAAAGATTTGCCGGAGCGCGCCCCGCCAGTAATCAAAGTCAGATTGCTTAAACCTTGTATTTTTGCGGTATTAGACAATTTTTCAAATTCTCCCGGTCAAGCTTTGCTTTGAAACCGCTGACTTTTGTTATCTTTGAGTTGAGCATTTAGTATGCCCGCCCGCTAGTTTTCTTGTCTATTTTCACTGCTCTTCCGTTACAGAAATCCAGATAGTGGCCAACAAAAGCCGGACCAGCCGCTCTAATTCAGTCGCAGGCGAAAGCGTCAATTCTCAGCGCGCGCTCAATGAGATGTACCAGCATTTCATGGCTGGATATGTGCGCCGCATTAACGAAGCTACTCTCAATGTCACCATAGGCGGCGTCAGGATTGGATCAGCTAAATACACGCGACTGGCTCAAATCAATTTGAAATCACGCATCATTACATTCTCGCGTCATGCTATCGAAAATGTGCCCGAGCGCGGGCGGAGATACTTGGTATTGCACGAGTTGTCACATGTGCTGGAGGCAAGCCACAACAAGAAATTCTGGGCTTATGTCGAGCGCTACGAGCCTGAATATCAAAAGATTGGCAAAGAACTCGATAGAGCATTCAAGCGTAATGTACGTGCCGATATAGAAACGTTGGCGGCAGAAGAGCAACTGAGTGGCAAAACCAGACAAGAAAAACTCGAACAACTTAAGGGCCTTGCCATGCCTCGCCTGATGGGCGGTCTCGCCAGCGGCAAGGACAGAGTCCTTGATGTCAACAACGAATCGGTGCTGATCACGGGGCATGCAGCACTTGCCCAGTACGAAGCCGACGACGACGATGAATCCTATATCTGCATGGAAGACGAGTTCGGCATGTACGACGACGGCGGAATCGTCAGCGGCGGCTCAGCCTTTGGCGGCAACTATGAAGAAATTGACGAATCTGACTTCGATTGAATCGAGCTGTTTGCTGCGCCGGGTTGCAAAGTGTACTGTCTTGGGGCGCCAGTGTTAAGCCGCTTGTAAAGGTATGGGCTTGCTCCACAGATGCTTTCAGATGTCCAAAAGCATATCCTGCTGCCAATCTCTGCCACTTCGACATACTAATTTATTATCAGGAACACTGCTCAAATCCTCACGGTGGCAAGACAGAAGCGATAGAATGACGTTGTCTGTCGACGGATTAGTCTAGTGAAGTCGGGCATATGCTCCTGAATTCACTGAGTCGACAGAGATGGTTCGGTGCGAGCAGTGTAATTAGTCAGCTCGCATAACAAGGAAAGAAAATCCGCCAATGAGTAGAAGAAGAGTTGTGGTGACTGGCATCGGTGGCGTTACGCCTATTGGCGTTGGCCGCGAAGACATGTGGAAAGCTTTGCTTAATGGCGAAAGCGGCGTCAAGAGAATTAGCCAATTCGATCCGGATGAAATCGGTTTGGACGTCAAAATTGCAGCCGAAGTAAAAGGCTTCAATATTGCAGATTTCTTCCCGGACAAACGCAAAGTCGGCTCGATGTTGAAAGAGATGGATCGCGTCACTCTTTTTTCGATGGTGGCCGCTAAACAGGCTTTGGAAGATGCCAAACTTGAAATCAAAAACACTATTGCAGAACGCGTTGGAACCTACATCGGAACCGGCGTTGGCGGTTTGATCACAACAACCGGCGACCATATCAAGCTGATGGCTGGTGGACCGAAAAAGATTGGTCTGCGCTCGATTATTCGTTTGATGCCCAACGCTTCGTCGGGACAAGTTGCCATCGAATATGGTGCAAAGGGCAGAGCAAAAAATGACAGCACTGCGTGCGCTAGTGGTCTTGACTCGTTGCTCGACGCTTTCATGTACATTCAGAGCAATCGCGCCGACGTCATGATTTCGGGTGGTTCTGAAGCCTGCATCAACCAATTCAGTGTTGCTTCCTTTAACAATATGATGGCTCTGTCCAAGCGCAATGATGATCCTGAAAGTGCATCGCGCCCATTCACCAGCGACAGAGATGGATTTGTAATCGGCGAAGGCTCCGTTGTTCTCATTCTTGAAGAGCTCGAGCATGCTCTCAAGCGCAATGCGACAATCTATGCAGAAATCGTCGGCGGTGGTGCATCGTGCGATGCCACCCACATCGTTGCCCCGGACGAATTCGGCGAAGGTGCAGCCAGAGCAATCAGTGAGGCGTTGAGAGACGCAGAACTCGACCCTACGGCAATCGATTACATCAATGCTCACGGGACGTCGACTCCGTTAAACGATGAGCGAGAGACTCTGGCAATCAAGAAAGTATTCAAAGAGCATGCTTATAAGGTTGCAGTATCGAGCACAAAGTCCATGGTTGGTCACTTGCTCGGAGGCGCTGGCGCAATCGGAGCGGCCGCTACTGCCTTGACGTTGTTCGATCAAAAGATCCACCCAACGATCAACTACAACACACCCGATCCGAAATGCGATCTCGATTATGTGCCAAATGTTTTCCGCCAAGCACCAGTCAAACACGCTATATGCGAGGCGCTCGGATTTGGCGGACACAACACTGTTTTGGTGATGAAGGCCTACGCTTAGTCGCGTGACGAGTTTTTCGTCCTAGACTGTAGCGCCGGGAGTATTTTCGTCCTGATTTGCTTGCTTTTGTTGCTGTTGTGCTGCAGATGCTGCCAAAGCCAGGCTGGCGGGATCTACACGACCAGCACCAGGTTGTGCGGCGGCGCCGCCAAAACCGGCCTGGTCATTTTCCGGTTGCTCTTCCAGGTGGGAGAAATTGCCGTAGACATGCTTGCCGCCAGGCTCGCCTGCGGTCAACTTGCGACCGGTATTCCAGCTGACGACATTCTGCCAGGCTTTGGACGCTCCGGAAGTGTAAGCGGCTGCCAATGAATTTGGTCCGGAATTGCCATAAGGATTGGCTCTCAGACTGCTCTGGTTGTAAGCCATATTATTGCTCATGTCTTTGATCTTGTTGATATCGAAGTTAGTCGTTGCCGGCTTTCTCTTGGACGAATCATCAAGATTGCTGGTCGAGTTGGCGCGCACCCGTGCAGGTGTGGCGACGAATACTTGCTGGCTCGATTCTGCGGCGGTCGACGGAGTACCGGGTCCGCGAGTCGGTCCCATTGGGTTGCCGTACTGTACTTGGTTTTCGTGCTCTTTCTTGACGCGCAGTTGACCTACGGTAAGCGCTTCTCTTTGACGAGTCCAGACAGCTTGAGCTTCCGGATTTTCGGCGGTGCGCTCGGCGATGATTTGTTTGATCTGTTCTCTCAACGCATCGATCTGAGCTTGATCTTTGCCGCGGATGTAGTCGGCAACTTTGGCCGCCAGCTCGGCACGGTATTTTTCGCGATCGGCATCAGTGCGAGCCGCGATCTCTTTCTCCATCAAAGCAGCCATTACATATGGAGCATTGACTTCGTCGTAAATGTAATCTTGAGCTTTCTTTTTGAGTTCAATGCCGCCGGCGCTGACCAGTCCGACGCCTGCTGCCGTGGTGAGAATATCTTTGACCAGTTTGTGGCGCAGCGATTCTTGAGCCAAATTAGGATTGGCAAGCAATGCTGTTTTGTCTTGGGTCAAACCTCTGACGCTGAATTTGACCTGGTTCTCCATGATGTTGCGGTTGAAACGCTCGGCAGCGTCGAGCAATTGACCTTTGTTTGTTTCCAAACCGGCAATTGGTCTGACGTTGAAAGAACCAGCTTTGACTTGCGAGATCAGTGACTGTCCGCCGTCCATACCGCCGAATGCTCTTTGAGCCAGCGTGTTCTTGCCGTAATACCCTTGCTCGCTGACCAGACGTGCAGCCCAGTGATCGAGAATGCTTTCGCGCAACTTGAGCAATTGGGATTGCACTGCAGGCGGTGACACTTCGTACATATTGGCGATGCTGTTGAGAGCATTCTTGTACGAAGCTACTTTGCCGGAATTGGCAGCATCCATGTAAGCTTTGAACTGCGATTCGAACGCCGATGCTCTGGCGTTTTGCATTGTTTGTGCAGTTTTTTCAAAACCTTCGACAGTTTGTTTGAGAGTTTGCAGATTGCGTGCTTCGACTTCGCTGAGAGCAACAGCAGGCTTGAACTCATTGAGTTTCTTCGCTGCTGCATTGACGTCGGCAATCGCGCCATCACCATTGGTGAATTTCCTGAGTGCAGAATTGAAGTCTGTTGCCAGTTTGTTGACTTCGGAGTCGGTTTTGAAACCGAGGCGAGCCGCTTCATCAGCGGCGTTTGGAAGTCTGCGGGCGGCGTTGATGGCATCGTCGGCTACAGCCAATTTACGCGAATCTGCAATTGCCGAAGCTTTTGATTCGACCATGGCGGCGGTGCCTTTGCCCAGCTCATCCAATTGAGTCGACGACTTTTTGACGAAGCTCATCATGTCGCTTTCTTTGACGGTGCCTCTGGCGACATCGTCTGAAAGCGATTTGATAACATTGAGGCGCTCGCTAACATGATTGAACTTGCCGGCTTGGCTTTCCAATTGTTCGGCTTTAGCAATAAGTCTTGCTCTCGACTCCGACGTTGCCGGCATGGTTTCTGCCAATTCGCGCACGTCTTTGGCGAGTTGCTTGCCGCCCTGGCTGGACATAAAGCTGGTTTGTTTTGCTACATCGTCCAGCTTCGGTGCCAGGTTTTCGACAACGTTAGTCATCGAGCGCGAGCTGTTTTCGATGTTGGTCAATTTGCGGACATTGGCAGCTTCATCGCCGAGGACTTTGGCGTCGGTGCTCAGTCTTTCTGCTACGTTGGTTACCTTTGTTTCTGCCGCAGCTACTCTGCCTTCGGTCTTGATGGCAGCTTGCTCCATCCGTGTGACCATGTTTTGCATATTGTCGATCTGCGTTTGATTCTTCTGAATCACTCTTGCCAGATCGTCGCCGATGCCGTCGGTTGCTGCTCGTCTGGCAGCGGCTCTGATTTCTTCGAGAGCCTTGAATTCGTTGCTGGAGCGCTGCGCTACAAGCTCGACATTGTCGAGAGCATTGGTCAATTTAGTCAGTTGTTTGTTGTCGCCGGCTTTGACAGCATCATCAAGAACACTGCGGAAGCCTGGTTGAAGCTGCTCCAACTTAGCTAAGCCTTGCTCGGATTCTTTGACTGCTGCTGCAATTGCGTCACGGTCGCCGGAGCGAACAGCGGTGCGCAGTCTGTCGATTGCCTTGAACTCATCGGCTTGTCTGACTGCCGCTTCCATGATGTCGGTGGTGGCGGTGATACCGTTAGTTGCTTGTCTTGATTTGACTACGCTGGTTTCGATGGCTTGCAGTCTGCTTGTCCGCTCTGCTGAACTGGCGAAATTATCCAGTGCTTGCGGTAGTTTTACTTCAGCAGCCCGTACTTCTTTAGCAGCATTGCCCAGTCTTTCGATATCATCGGCTGACTTGCTTGATGCCTTGAAGGCTGTAACTGCTTCTTCGAAATTGCGCAGGGATTGAACTTTTGCAGCATCGCCGCCTACTTGTGTTTGCAATGTCTTGAGCGCTTGAACAGCTTCATCTGCACCTTTGCCCAGGTCTACGACACCACCTTTGATGGCAAGGGTGCGAGTCGCATCGGTCGCGGCATCGGCAATTTTGCTGCCGTTGACTGTAAGTGTTTCGGTAGCGCCCGGAACTGCACGCTCCAGTACTCTGGAATTTTTTTGGATTACCAAGGCCAATTCGTCGGCTGTGACATTGCCTTTCATAGCACCGTTGAAGGCTGTTTGAACTTCTTCGATCGCTTTCAAATTGGTTGGATTGCCGGCCCATTTGCGGGCGGCTTCTTCCAAAACCGGTGCTGATTCTGCAATGCTTCTTTCGAGAGTCAATGCGGGACGAGCTTTCTCTGCTGCTTCAACGACTTTGCTTGTTTGAGCGGTGATGTTGTCGCTGACGCGAGCAACTTGAGCCAGCGCTTCGTCCACGTTGCCGCCTGCTTTGGTCGCCAACGATTTTTCATTGTTGGCGAGATTTCTCAGGGCTGCAGTCAATTCTTCCGTGCTGCCGCTGCGACCGGCAACGAAGTCTGCCACTGCCTGTTCGACTTTGGCTACTTGCTGCGGGCTGGTTGCCTTGAGCGGAGCCAATACATTGTCGAGTTCGGAAGTGGCTGCCTTAACCGGCTTGACCAGATCATCCATGTGAGTGAAAAGTCTGGTTGCATTAACACTTTCGGTAAGATTTCCAGCTTGTCTGGTGATCTCTTTCAAGGTATCTGCCGACACGTTGCCTGTTTGTTTTAGCTTATCTACGGCTTGTGCGAATTCTTCCGGACGGATAGCACCATTGGCGAGTTTATTGGCGGCGACTCTTACTTCATCGAGTGCTTGCGCTTGCAGCGAGCCAGATTGCGGCGCTTCTTTCTGAATCGCTTGTTCAATTTTTGTGGCTGCTTGTCTGGCATCATCTGCGTAGGTCTCGAATCTGGTCAAAAGTCGGCGACCGACCGAAGCACCTTCCAGTTTTGCTACATCAGCAACAAGACTTTCGACGACCTGTGGGTTGAGTCCAGGTGCATCAGCTTTTAAAGCTTTAACAGCAGATATAAGTTCATCCGTTTTATTGCCGCCGCGGGCAACATCATTTACCAGAGTCTGGATGTTTTGCAGAGCTTTGGCTTCTTGCGAATTTTTGCCGACGCCGACTGTCAATCCTTCAATTTTGGTGCCGATATTCTTGGCCGCATTGTCGACAGTCATGCCGAATGCTTCTACAGTTCCGGCGCGCTCGATGCTGCGAAGCAATTGGTTGCTTTGACCGGTCAGTTCTTGCAGTTGCGGTCCTTTGAGGTGGGCGGCACTGTTTTCGACGGCTTGGGTAAATCTTGCCTGCGCTCCGGCTTCGCCTTTGAACATCGCAGCAGCAGCATTTTCCACTTCCTTCAAAGCGGTGGTGGCAGCAACATCGGTCTTCTCTGTCGCTGTAAGCATGCGAGTAAGCGAGCTGGAAAAATTTCTCGACTCTGTAAGTGCGGCTGTTTTGCTTGCGTCGGTGAAAGCGGCTGATGTGATATTTGCCGGTCTGACATTCGGATAGAAGCCGTGCAGCGACTTGATCAAACTGCTTTCACCGGCGGCGACTTCAGTGCCGATGCCTACGGTTGTGGCTTTTGGACCTCTAAATGCAGCGGTTTCACCAAGATTGGTGGCGCGAGCCACGATATTCTCGGTTACGGAAGTTGCTTGTCCTGCTTCACGGAAGAAAGTATGGCTCTTGGTCGTACCGGTTTCGGTAACGCGACCGACGGTTCTGCCGACATTCGCCAACTCGTCGGTTGCTGCAGCAACGTTGTCGCCCAGCGAGAGTGCGCGTGTAGCCAGTGTGCCGCCACGCAATTCATTGGCAATGCCAACTGTACCTTTAGTGGTCAGCGCCGTACCGCCACCCAGGGTGAGCAAGAAACTCGTACCTGTACCCAACATGCGGGCTTTGTCGTCTGCCGTGCCTGTTGACCAGTCAGTGGCCATTTTATTTGTAAGGGTGCCCCAGTTCTTTCTACCTTGTTCGGAGAAAGGGTTCAACGCCGGTGCTGCATGAGCTACGTCAGTGGCGGTTCTGGTGAAGGCTGCCGTGATGCTGTGACCTTCGGACAGGGCTGAAATACCACCCTGGTCGGCTTCTCGTGCCAGGGTCGCCTTATCCTTCTTAAATATGGTCGTGACCTGGTCGGCAAGACCGGTGACCGTAGCGCCCAGGAAATTGGTGGTGACGCTGCCAGCGGTTGACGTATCAGTCTTGGGCAGAGTCTGCTGACCCTTCAACATTTGGTCAGCGTTGGTAAGCGCTTCGTTGAAACTGCTGCTTACTACGGAATTAAAATTCAAGCCGGAAGTTTTTGGCGCTTCAGTTTCGGTTTCGGACGCGTTAGCGGCCAGGAGATTGTTATCTCCTCCGTTAGCGCCAGTGTTTAAACCGAATCTATTGCTCATTGCTGCCCTAAATGCCTCTACGGTGTTGCCTTTTCAGGTTTTTTTATCGTAGTTTCGGCGTCTTCAGCACACCAGGAATGTGGTGACTTTGAACGCATGTATCCGAGGTGGCAAGGAAATTTGACAGTTCGAGGGGAACTTTTAACCCAGAATAGTGCCAACAGTGCCCAACTTTGATGGGGAAAATACGCATGTCAGGAGGTGGACCCCCAGGACCGGATCAGATTTAATATAAATACTGATCTATACCTATAGATTCCCTCGAAAGTACCCCTTTTAAACCCATGACAACCCCGAAAGGGCGCTCGCGGGTGGCTAAAGAGAAGACAAAAGGACCGGAAACTACCTTGAGCTTCCTCGAAAATATAGACAACATCCTGGAAAAGGACCCTGCGGCTCGCAGCAGATTGGAAGTAATTCTCTGCTACCCTGGATTTCACGCCATCGTCGCGCACAAAGTGTCCAATTTCCTCTGGCGTCGAGGACTGACAACGCCGGCCCGCTGCGTCTCTCAAGCTGCGCGCGTGCTGACCGGAATTGAAATTCACCCGGGAGCGACAATCGGGCGGCGCGTCTTTATAGATCACGGCATGGGTGTAGTCGTTGGAGAGACAACAATCATCGGCGATGACGTCGTCATTTATCAGGGCGTAACCCTGGGAGCCGGCGCAGCTGCGCGTATGGGCTCTGCCAGCCGCGGGAAAAAACGCCACCCTACGCTGTGCAACGGCGTAGTTGTAGGTTCTGGAGCTGAAATTCAGGGCGACATTGTCGTCGGAGACAATGTTCGCGTTGCATCGGGCTCCATCGTCTTGAAGGACGTGCCTCCCAATTCCGTGGTCGTAGGTGTGCCTGGGCGCGTCATTTACCGTGATGGCGTCAAAGTAACCAGCGAGTCGGTGCCGGATATCGAAGCCGAGGCGATTAAGAGTCTCAAGCGCCGTCTGGAAAAATTGGAGCACATGCTGGCTGCGTCCCCTGACCTCAATAAAGAGTCTTTTGAAGTGCCTGGCGACGATTTTTCAACCGGCGACCTCAAAGATATGGACGTTGTCGACGATGGCGCCGACCCCGTCGATGTATTCCTTCACGGAGCCGGCATTTAATCACACTCGATTATTGTGGCAAAAACGGCTTTTTAAGTGGGTAGAATAAAGGTGTCTACTTGAATGTGCGGTTTCGTCCTTTGAAACCGATCTGAGGGGCAAACTGGGGTTTGGCGATCGCACAGAGACATAATGCAAAACTAAATGCATTAAGTTAAGGAAAATGGATATACGATCCGGTAACTAGCGGAAAGGAACGATTACCGCATGGCAGAAAGCGAGCTTGAAAAAGCATTCTCGACACTGGCGCAAGCCTTCACTGTGACTGAGACTGAGTTGACCGAGGAGATTACGGTCATCGAACAGCAGATAACCAATCTCAAGGATAGAATTGCGCAGCTTAACGGAAAGCAGCAAACGCTTGCTCACGATAAGTCATCTATCCAGGAAATGTTCAGTCGTTATTGCGCCACCGAAGGTGGTGCAGGTCAGCCAAAGGTAGAGTTCTAAAACGGTCTGGAAACAGCGTCTGCCTGTAGTCTGAAATTTATAAGTCTCCCGCTGGGGAATGATTTCCGATTGCCGGCCGTGATCCAAATGTCTGAAGTAAAGTCACTTGACCGTTAAGAGTCTCGAGCAATGTCCGGCAACTGTCCATTATGTGGTGCACCATTAAACCTCGGGCTCAACTTTTGTGTTGTTTGCGGCAGACGTGCAATAGGTAGTGAATCCAGCAAAATCGTAGGTCTCAAGGCTGCTACTAGAGCCTCAGACTTGACGCAAAAAATAGACATCAGTGACGGCAGATTCAACAAGACTGCCAAGAAAAAAACACCTCTCAGATTTCGCAAGGTGCGTGGGCTGGGCACTCAGGTCTTCTATGTTTTTCTCGGTGTTTCCCTGTTTTTCTGCGCCATAAGGTACGTTCTGGAACCGGCAAGTTTTACAGGGCATGTTCAGCGCACTGTGCACATGATCTTGGATAAAAATCCAGTGCAGCACGTGCAGGGAATGCTTGGCATTAAGCCCGAAGTAAAGAAAAAGCCGCCTGAGAAGCCACCTGCCAAGCAGACCAAGAAGGTCAAAAAGAAAAGGACGCGCGGTCACAGAAACCGAGCTGCCCACAAGCATCAAACGTAACTACGAGCTGCTTTCCTTATCCATGAGAGCAATTATGCCCATGTCGAATAGAATTTCCAGCTCTTCCAGGGTCCAGCTCTTTTTCACTTTTGGCGAATGATGCAAACTCGCCCGGATTACTTTTCCTCCGGCGCCTGTCACTTCATAGACATATTCTTTTTCGTAGTAAGGCGGTGCCTTGACTTTCAAAAGCTGTCCTTTTTTGAGTTCTGGCAGCATGGTTCTGGTTATTTCGACGCTTGAGCAAGTACCTTTCGCCCAATTTCGGCCATTTGCTTCTGGCTGGTACCGCCAGTAATTTGATACGTTTTTGCGTCGCGCATCAGTTTTTCTACGGGATATTCTCTGGAATATCCGTATCCTCCGAAGATTTGCACTGCGTCCGTCGCAATACGCATCGCGGCTTCCTGTGCGAAAACTTTGGCAATAGCGGCGGTGTCAAAATCGTCCTCGCCCTGATCGACAAGCTGGCAACCCTTGTACATAAGCAGTTTTGATGCCTCGATGTCCTTGGCCATGTCGGACATCATGAAGGCGATCGCCTGGTGATCGCCAATTGGTCTGCCGAAAGTTTTTCTCTCTTTTGAATATGCTATCGAATGAGCAAGAGCGGCGCGAGATATGCCAATGGCACTCGCTGCGAACAAAAGGTAAGCGCGAGGCATTACATATGAAATGATTTTTTCCGCACCGCCGGGAGTGCCGATCAAGTGTTCCGCAGTCATCTTCACATCTTTCAATTCAATGTCCGCGGTGCCCAAGCACTTGCGACCTAGCCTGTTTACGGTCTTTCCTACTTTTACTCCGGCGGCGTTTTTCTCGACAATTACAAGATTGGGTTTGCATGATTCATCAAGAGCCATGGCAACAAACCAGTCGCAATGAGCTCCTGTGACCACACGAACAGTTCCGTTCAGTTCAAAATCAGAACCGCTGGCTTTTAATTTTGGCAATCTTTCTTCACTGCAGGTGGTATCAAGCATACTTTCTGCAAACCCTGCAAAGGAGAGTTTTTCCAAGAGCGGCTGGACGTATTTCTTCACTCTTTCTGCGTTGTTTTCGGCTATCAGAGGCAAGATCGCAATAGCGCTTGCTTCGACGTAGCCGGCTATTGAACTGCAACCGGTGGCAAGTTCTTCTTGAATGAGTGCCGTTTCGAAAAATGGAAGGGCCAGTCCGCCTGCGCTTTCGGGCGCCATAGTATTGGTCAAGCCTGCTTCAAAAGCCTTATTCAATACTTCCAGAGGGGCTTCGCCACTTTCATCGAAGTGGGCGGCGTGAGGCGCAACTTCTCTTACCGAAAAATCGTGGGCAAGTTTTTGAAACTCTTTTTGCTCTTCAGTTAAATTGAATTCAGACATCACTACGCCTATGAAGTAAATGTGACGGGAAGGCGGCCTTGAGTCGCGCGACCGGATAGAAAGGCTATTCTAGTTCTTCTGAGGCTGTATCTCAATGTGAGAGCGCCGACAGAGCCCCCTTTTTTGTGGGCGACAGTGGCATTTTCCGCTCTGGATAAACTTGGCTTTATACAAAAGTGAAAAGGCTTCTCTTGACCAGTCCTCTCAGGGTAGTCATGATTACGAGGAACGGCACCGCGCTTGTCAACAGGTGGCTGTTTTCGATAGGTCTCTAAAACAAACTCTCATGTCGGTCTTAATCGCTCCATCAATTTTATCCGCGGACTTTGCCAACCTGGGCGCTGACATTAAGCGCGCTGAGGAAGCGAAGGCCGACTGGATTCACGTCGACGTTATGGACGGACACTTTGTCCCCAACCTGACAATTGGCGCTCCTGTGGTGAAAAGCTTACGGAAGGCAACCAAGTTGCCATTTGACGTTCACCTGATGATCACCGACCCAGATCAATATCTCCAGGACTTCGCCGATGCCGGTGCTGACTACATAACCGTGCACTCTGAAGCCTGCGTTCATTTGCAGCGCACTCTTTCGCATATTCGCAGCCTGGGCAAAAAAGCCGGCGTGGCGCTTAATCCGGCCACTCCTGCCGACCATTTGAAATATGTGCTCGAAGACATCGACCTTGTCCTTGTAATGTCTGTCAATCCGGGGTTCGGCGGGCAGAAATTCCTGGCTTCGGTTTTGCCGAAAATTGCCAGAGTCCGAGAAATGTTCAATGAAATCGGCCGCAAAGACGTAAGAATTTCGGTTGATGGTGGTATCAATCCCGATACCGCAAAGGAAGCTATTGATCACGGTGCAGACGTGTTGGTAGCAGGCAAAAGTGTTTATGGCGCAGCCGACATGAAGGCTGCAATCTCTCAGATCAGACAAGAGACCGTCTCAGTAAAGTGAAGGAGCTAAATATGGCTGGCGTGAATTGTTTAAACATGGCAAAAACGACCCTAGTTTGGGTGGCGGCAATTGCCTGCATTACTCCTGCAGAAGCTAGAGGCGATGACTTCATTATGGATACCGATTGCATCGGTAAGAGCAATAATGGAGTTGTTACTTCAGATCAATTTTTGGAACTGGGAGTGCCGACTTCTAACGCTCTGCGTCTGGAAGGCGAGCAGTCGATGCGTATCGGCAATCTGGATAGAGCGCTGACAGTGCTGCAGCGTTCTGTGGAGATGGCTCCGATGGATATCGACGGACGTATTCTTTACGGGGAAGCGCTTGAGAAGAAATTGTTGAAGCAGAAAAAGCGCGATCCAAAACTCTATAACTTCATCGTCAAGCAATGGCTTTATGTTGCTAAGAAAGCCGAATTTGCAGATCAGCAAATGATCGGTATCAACCACCTTATGGGCTTGACCGGTACTCGTCCCGGGCGCTGGGAAAAAGAGCCGAAATTCCTTGCACGCGTGCTCGTTCCGGAAGATGCAGCAGTAAAGATTGGTGGCGCTGGTCAAGCAGCTGCTGCGAAGAAGAAGAAAGACGAAGACATGTAATTTCGCTTTCGTTCTTCGCAACACTTATTTGGGACCGGCTTTATTGAGAGCCGGTCTTTTTCTTTGCCGCCCATTTGATCATGTTTTTGATCATGCGAACGATTCCGTATATTGTCGAAACTATCCCTATAATCATCCACGTCCATGGCGAGTGTTGTTTGACTAGATGTGTATGAACGTGTGCCATTTGCTGCGTTGATGACTCGGAAAAAACTGATGCGTACGGTGACTTTTGGGCGGTCAATTGCTCGCGTGCTTTATTCATCTCGGATGTGAGAGTGTCGACCGGTATAAACGTTCCTACAAGTAGAACAAAACCGATAACCACGTTCAAAACACCGAATACCAACCATGGCCAGCTCGGTTTCCAGAAAAACAAGAGAGGAAAGAAACCGATCAAAAGGAGCGCGTCCGGCACCCACATCAATGGGTTGTCTGCCGGTATTACAAATGCCAGTGCAAATCCGAGAATCCACAGCACTGCCGAAACAATGCCGGCGATTTTGCTTGCCGACATTTTTTTCCCTGATTCTGCGACTACTGTCACGGCAGATCTCCCCACTTATCTTTCATTGCTTCAATCATGGAGCTGAAGTCAAATGGCACGTCCCCTCTGGTTTTGATCGTTTGAGCAACAAATTCAGCAAATTCAACTTTATCAAAATCTCCCAGAGATTTTTCGCGCCAGATTCTGTTCAACACTTGAGTGCGTTTCAATTCGGGCGGAAACTGTTCTTTCTTCAGGGGGGTGAACTCTACTAGCGAAGGCGCGCTTTCTCCTGTCATTGATTGCAAATATCTATTCAAAAGTTGCACGAATCGGGTAATTTCGAAGGTGTCTTCGAATTCACCCGATGGAAGACTGAATATCAAATCCTTGTGCTGCAGATGTTGCGAAATTATCTCGAATTGACTTTCCGCGTCGCCATCAAGAAGGCAAGCTATCGGCAAGCGCGTCGATTCCCTGAACGAGAGAAAGCGCTTCGCTACTTGATTTGCACCGCCGCCTGAAATCATCAGTATGTGGTAGTCGATAAAATCAAAGCCATGCAGTTGGGCGAAAAGCGGTACAAGAATCGCTTCGGTTTGTCCTTCTACCAGTAAGAGTCTTTCAGGAAGAAATTCAGGCGGCAACTCAGACCGCATCTCGTTTAGATGTTCATCGAAAATGTCGAGAATAGTATTAATATTGACACCGCGCACAGTGTCAGTATCCAGCTCAATTTGACTTTCGATTCGATTGGCCACAGTAAAGAGAAATCTGATTACTGCAGATTCTTCGCTTTGCGACTCAGAAAAGTCTTCTTGCAGCTCAGATAGTACTGAGGCTAAAAACTCAACTGAAATTGCGGCCCAGTAAATTTCACCTTCTGTCCAGCTGAGCGCTGTTCTAAGATGGTCTTCCAGAAATTGGTCGATATTCTTTAGTACATCGGAAGTATTGAAGTTTTGAAATTGTTTGTTGTTCGACAGAACACTTGCGGCTCGTTTGAAGCAGATTGATTCGAAGATGTCGACATCAGTCATTGCAAAAGCAAGAGCGGCAAGCTTGAATGACGGTTTTGGCCGAATGTGTTGAACTTCTGAAGCGCCAAACTCTTTGAAGAACCTTTCACGTTTCATCGCTTTTCGAAGACGTGATTCGGGCTCATCAAAGGAGAGCCAATGTGCAATTGTTCGCTCTTTGTGAAGGGTTCTGTTAAGCAAAACGTCTCGACTGTGAGTTTGATTAGAAACCGCAAATCCCAGGACAGTGCCTGTTTTCGGTAATCCAGGGTGGACTTACGGCAGCATCGTACCATGTTCGCGATTGCTGTTCGTGTTTACCCCCTTCTTAACGACCCTCTATTGAATTAGTCTATAAATCTTCCTTCCGCCAAGGGGCATCGGAACCATGTCTGTCGCCATAGACGACACAATTGAACAGCGCGCGGATGACGTTATTATCCGCGGTTCGACTTGGGCAGCCATCTGGCACATGTCCTGGCCGCTGCTGCTTAACATGTGCACAATCTCAATAGCCAGCTTTGCAGATGTCTGGGTCGCAGGGCAACTTGGCTCATCTACACAGGCTGCCATTGGTATTTGCGGTCAAATCGGATTTTTCATGATCATGCTGGCGGTTGCACTTTCCGCCGGTACCACCGCTCTGGTCAGTCGCTTTTGGGGTGCCGGAGACTTCAAGGGGGCTGTTGAAGCTGCCCGCTATTCGCTTATCTTTGCTCTTATCTTCGGGTGCGTTTCTGGCGGCATAGGCCTGCTCGTTGCACGTCCCCTGGTCCGGCTCCTGGGTGCCTCCCCTGAGGTTGAAGAACAGGGATGGCAGTATTTGAGGCTCGACCTGCTCAGCCACATTCCGTTTACCGTGCTCTGGGTCTCGAATTCAATCTTCAGAGCCAAGGGCGACGCCCGCGTACCGATGATGACCTGGATTTTGATGACGACATTGATTTGTTCGCTCGATGTCGGGCTCTGTCTTGGTCCTATCAAAATGGGTATTGCAGGAATAGGGCTTTCCTGGCTGATTGCCGGCACTGTAGGAGTGATTTTTTCCACGATCATTCTTTCCAAGTCGGAATTGAAAGAATGTCTTTCTTTCAAAGGCAAGTTCGACAAAGCTCAATCAAAAGAGTGGCTCGGCAGGCTTTTGCGCATTGGAATTCCTGCCTGCATTCAGGATCTTTCCTGGGTGGGTGGCAACTTCCTTCTGCTTTTCATTTTGTCCCATACACAAGATCCCACGTCTGCTCAAGCGGCATGGGGGGTAGGTCTGCGCGTGGAAGAAATGATCGGCGGCATGCCGATTTATGCACTTTCAATGGCTGTAGGCACGATAGTTGGCCAAAACCTCGGTGCCAAGCAACCTGATCGAGCGGTAAGGGCGGGCTGGCAAGTCGCCGCAATGGGCGCTGGCTTTAACCTTCTTGTGGCAATCTTGCTTTATACATTTGCTCGTGAAATCGCCGGCGTCATGAGTATTGACGCTAAAGTAATCCACTACACAAGCGATTATTTTCGCTGGGTGGGTATTTGCCAGCCGTTTGTTGCACTGTGGTTGATTCTTTTCGGAGCAATGCAAGGTGCCGGTTACACGCGCTGGCCAATGATTGCTAGCACATTGGTTCTTACAGTTTTCAGGCTTCCACTAGCCTGGTATCTAAGCGTCAATTTGAATTGGGGGCCAACCGGCACTTGGGCTGCTGTTTCTGTCTCCGTCTTTATTATTGGAGCACTTGCCATCTGGCGCTTCAATACTGGCGTTTGGAAAGAGCAAAAGGTTTAAAGGGTTGAGTTGTTATAGTTCGGGATTGAACTTTTTTCCGAGCCGCTACGTATAGAAAAGAAGGCAGGAAAATTCAGAGGGTGTTCAAAGACATCCCCGAAAGATGATCACAGGCTATGCCGGTGGTTGATCTTGGTTGCGTATTCTTGCCTGAGCGTGACTAGAGTAGGAGGTGTTTATGCTTACAATGCAAAGTCAAGTACAGGCGCTGGAGAACACAGCTAACGATGTTGCTACAGATGGTTCGATAGTAAATTTGGAAACTCCAAATAAAACAAAGCCCAGAAAGAAAAGCTACAAAAATCGAGTTGCTTACGCATTGCCTCAATTAAAACTATGCCTGGTCGGCGAGCCGTCCAGAGCCAAAAAGCTGATTGCGATACAAGCTCCTGAAGATGTAGCCCGTTTTCTCAGCCCTCTTAGATATGCTGCAGAGGAGCATTTTGTCAGTATTCATTTGAACGCCAGACACGAAGTGTTGGGTCTTCATGAGGTTTCTCACGGCTCTTTGTCTGCTTCTCTTGTCCACCCTCGCGAGGTCTTCAAGGCGGCTATACTCGCCAATAGCTATGCAATCATTGTTTGTCACAATCATCCGTCAGGCTCGAAAGTGGTACCAAGCAAGGAAGACCTTGAGACAACTGGACAGCTCTTCAACGCTGGAAAGCTTCTAGGCGTGACACTGATCGATCATTTGATCGTGGGGCCGGGATTGAAGAAAAATACGGTCTACAGTATTAGAGAGCACTATCCGGAGCTCTGGAAGACTTCTTGAAGGGTTCGGGTACCACAAAGTAAAGCAAAGCAAAATAGCCTAAACCCTTAACCTGAGTGGGGTTTTAGACGTGAATATGAGAAGCCTCAGGATTCCGAATTGCGGTTGTGATATCGTGAACCTGCGACTTTGGCAGACAGATACACATGAATCGCGCAGAAAAACGTAAATCCATCAAGGTTCAGGTTGGCAATCAGTATATCGGCGGCGACGCCGAAGTGCTTGTGCAGTCAATGACTAATACGCCGACTGAAGATCCTGAGGCGACTGCAAATCAAGTAAGAGAGCTTTATGATGCAGGATCTGAAATAGTTCGCATTACTGTCAACACCAGAGAAGCTGCAAAACAGGTTCCTTTCATCGTTTCACGCCTTGAAAAAATGGGTGTGGACGTTCCACTCGTTGGCGACTTTCACTACAACGGTCATATACTTCTGACCGAGTTTCAAGATTGCGCTCGTTTGCTTGCGAAGTATCGTGTTAATCCCGGCAATGTGGGTCGGGGAGAAAAGCACGATGAAAATTTCAAAGCGATGATCGACTGCGCGATTAAGTATGAAAAGCCAGTGCGCATTGGCGTCAACTGGGGCTCACTTGATCAAGACTTGCTCAAGCGCATGATGGACGAGAACGCCGCTCTGAAAGAACCTCAGGACGCTCATGAGGTCCTTATCGAAGCCATCGTTGAAAGTGCTGTCCAATCCGCGGCAAAGGCAGTTGAGTATGGCTTGCCGAAGAATCGCATTGTGCTTAGCGCAAAAGTTTCTGAAGTGCCGGATATGATCGAGGTTTATCGCCGATTGGCCAGGCGCACAGATCTGGCGCTGCACCTTGGACTCACTGAAGCAGGCATGGCGATGAAAGGTATGGTAGCGTCGAGTGCTGCACTATCGGTTTTATTATTTGAAGGCATAGGCGACACCATTCGCGTCAGTCTCACGCCTGAGCCCGGCGCTGACCGCGCCAAAGAAGTGCATGTTTGCCAGCAGATTTTGCAGTCTTTGCATATTCGCAGTTTTAAACCACAAGTCACGGCCTGCCCCGGTTGCGGCCGAACAACAAGTACCGTTTTTCAGGAACTGGCAAAAGAGATCGAAGAACACCTTTCCAACAGGCGCAAACAGTGGCAAGAGCTCTACCCCGGTTCCAAAGACTTGAAAGTCGCCGTTATGGGCTGCATTGTCAACGGACCAGGCGAATCGCGCCACGCCGACATCGGCATCTCTTTGCCTGGCACTGGTGAAGAGCCACGCGCTCCTGTTTATGTAGACGGGGAGCATAAGACGACGCTCTCCGGTCCCAATCTTGCCAATGATTTCATCAACCTGGTCGATGATTACGTCAAGAAGAGCTTCGCCAAAACCAACAACTAGTGCTTGATAATGACGGCTGGAAGTGATCGCTGCAACCGTTCGAAGTCCTGCTTGCTCCATGCGTCGGTTGTTAAACTTAGTTCTCTTAGTTTCTTGAAACGCTTGAGTGAGTCAATGCATTTCGGTGATAGGTCGCAGAAGTAGAGAAACAGGCTTTCGACATTGGCTGGTAATAGTGGGATACATTCATCCGTAAATTTTGAACTGCCTCGCACATCGAGAATGCTCAAATCCGAGCAATGAGACAGTCCGCGGATTGCGCTGGAGTCGACATCGCAGTCGCGCATTATCAATCTGTGTATTTTTCTTGATTTGCCTAATTCCTCAGTAATAAAATTCACGTCGCGCATGTTCTTCAATGCGAGTACTCTTAGTTTTCCCAGGATTTGAGGTTGTGCGACTTCGTTGCTCTGCAGATTGATATTGGAAAGCCACAGCTCTTCGAGGTTTGGTAGTTCTTTTAGTCTGTTGAAACTTTCAGGACGAATTGTCGTGTTCTCCAAGGACAGGGTCAAAATGCTTTTGAGTCTCAAAACGTAAGGAATCAGATGATCTACAGAAAGTAATTTCTTGTCCATGAATGGCACTTGGTCCTCTGGGAAGTAGAGGTCAAGAAAAGTGATTTCATCTTCCCTGAATCTATTTAGAAATTGAGGATACTCGCGCATTTTATCGACTGGATGAAATATAACTGGTTCGAATGTCGGTGGACTCTGGATATCGCCGACGGCCAACACAGTGGGTACATTGAAAAATCCAATAGTGCCGATTGGCTCTGGTGGAAAATGGAAAACTCTCCTTCCTGTTTTGACTTTGAATTCGGAAAATTTCGCTGGATTATTTGCGTATTCAGCATAAATTGTGCTGCTGGACTTTTCGATACCTTTTTTCGACTCTTCCAGAGTTTGCTCAACACTCTCTTTCAATCTCTCTTTTGTTTGTCGGCTGAATTCCGCACGCTTAACGGTAAAAGTGTTTTGGTAGCCTGGGAGAAAATATCCTATGGCCACTCCTGCAGCCAGTATCAAAACTCCTAGCAATCTGGCTTGTTTCTTGTTCAGTTTCCAGTCAACTTCAAGAATTGCCGGCGGTACCGAGTCTACAACGGTACTGCTGGGAATTGATTCGAATGCCGCTAAGTGCGATGTCACCATCTGCGCTGACTGGTAGCGTTCACTCACGTTCTTTTCGAGAAGTTTCTTGACTATTTGCTCAATTCTTTCAGGAAACTCAATTCCCATCGACGCCTCTTTCAATGAGAGGGGCGCTTCTGATTGATGTTTCATCATCGTTGACAGAGCGCTGTCTCCTACAATTGGAGGTGCGCCGGTAAGTGCCTCATAGATGACGCAACCCATCGAATACAAATCAGTTCGGTGATCGATAACATTGCCCATGCATTGCTCGGGGCTCATGTATAAAGGGCTGCCGAATACTTCTCCTGTTTTGGTCAAGGTCTGCTGATTGAAGTCGTCTTTTCCAGTCAACTTTGCAATGCCAAAATCGACCAGCTTAACTATTGAACCCGAGGTGGTGTCGTTGCCTGGCTCTTGAAGCATTATATTGCTCGGTTTTATGTCCCGATGAATAATTCCCTTGGAGTGAGCATAGCCCAGGGCAAATCCAACCTGAACGAATATTTTTAGCACTTTCTCTAACGGCAGGCGCCCGCGCCTCTTCAAAATTTCAGCAAGCGACTGTCCTTGTACGAGATCCATAATGAAATACGGTTGCCCATTTGGAAGCAGACCGGACTCGTGTACTTTGACTAAATTAGGATGGTCGAGACGATTGGTTGCGTTGATCTCGTTTTCAAATCGCTTCCATGATGCGTCGTTTGACTGTTGTTTGTTCAAAAATTTGAGAGCGTAGAAGCGTTTGGTTTTAATGTCCTCTACTTTGTAGACGCTACCCATTCCTCCGCTTCCAAGCAGCTCAATGACCTTATAGCGCTCTTGAATGAGAGCGCCATTTCTAATTTCAAGCCATTCAAGTTGGGCGGATTCACCGATCCGATGTACTTCTTGGCTCGGTTGCTGAGAATCAGGGGTTAGGCTCATTTGAGACTCGCTCTGGTTTTAATCGCCCCGTATGTTTTTCTTCTTCAGTAATTGCAAACTCAACTTCCAAATTTTGGTTGCTGTTAAGCAGTTTATGAATGTCGGAAGAAGAGAAAGATTCTCTATCAAGAATAAGCAATCTTAGGTTTTTTAGATGCTGAAAGTATGGGAAAGAAGCGCTTGTAACTTTGCACTTGCTGATGTCTAGAAGTCTCAGTGTGCTTGGCAGATTTTTGATTGCTTCATCGGTAATTTTTGTGCTCCTCAGTTCCAAATCTGTTAGCATCGGCATTGTTGAAAATGCTTCTGCGTCCTTATCTGTAACAGCGCACCGGCTCAAACAGAGATTGCGTATTTCTTTCGAACCACTCAACCTGGCGATAACCGGGGTAACATTTTCGTCTGTCACTAATTTGAAATATTCTAGTTTTTTGAAACCTTTGAATTTTGCAATTTCCGCTGCGCTCAGTTTGATATGAGAAAGGCTCAAGACCTTCAAGTTCGAAAAGCTGTTGACGCACTGCCAGCCTTTTGGACTGACTTCCGTTGCGTTCATGTGTAGTTCCTTCAATGTCCGAAGGTGCGTAGCTTGGGAGAGTACGTTGTCGGTGCTTGAATAATCGACACTATCGAAATTGATATCTGAATACTGATTTTTGAGACTTAGCCATTCAATTTCATCTTCGCGAAATTTCTTGAAGAGCTTTGGATGAGACTTGAAAATCTCGTTGGGAGTAAAGGCAAGATGAGCCGATATAGGAAACTCTATGCTTCCTTTTGCCTTCTGAGGTTTGCCATATGTTTCACCAATTATGCCAAGAGAAAAATCGGGCAAGTGGAAGGTTCGAGTCTTCTTTTTGCTGTCGAGCGTTGCAAAATATCCTGCTTCCTTTTCCATCGCAGACAGCCTGGCGTGGCACATTTTGAAGTGAGCAGGCGAGTATTCGTCGACGATGTCTGCGCCTTCATGCCTGATTTGCGTATTTGGCATTGGCGTCCGCGATAAGGCGTTGTCGGTATAGAGATGAACTTTTGGTATCTCAGGCGCGGGACGCGGTATACGAGTGCCAATGACGGTTCCGGCTATAAGAAGCGCCAAGTAAGTTGACAGCAGTTTAAACACATAAAACGGGCGGATTCTTGTTTCTACTTTCGGTTCGACTTTGTCAAATATTGGAAAAGTGGTGTCGAGTCCGGAGTCGAAATTCACCAAATCAGAGGTGAAGGCTTGTGCTGTTTGATATCTGTCGTTAACTTCCTTCTTAAGCAGTCTGGCAATAATTCTTTCTATCTGCTCTGGATATTCGATACCTAGCGAAGCTTCCTTGAGTGGCAAAGCGTCTTCCGATTGATGCTTCATCATCGTAGATAACGCACTGTCTCCCATAAGTGGTGGTGCGCCAGTCAATGATTCGTAGAAAACACACCCGAGAGAATAAAGGTCTGAGCGGTGATCGACTCCAACCCCCATGCACTGCTCTGGGCTCATGTACAGAGGACTTCCAAAGATTTCCCCTGTCCTCGTCAGGGTCATTTGTTTTCCATCGCCCTTGCCTGTGAGCTTTGCAATTCCGAAATCTACAACTTTTACTATGGCACCAATTGTAGTATCGTCCTTATTTTTCTCCAGCATTATGTTGCTCGGTTTGATGTCGCGGTGAATAACACCGTTTGAGTGTGCATAACTCAAAGCAAATCCGACTTGTATGAAGAGCTTTACTGCTTGGTTTACAGACAATCGGCCTTTGGTCCTTAAGATGTCCGCCAGTGATTCACCTTGTACAAGATCCATTATGAAAAAGGGCTGTCCATCAGGCAAAAGTCCCCATTCATGAACTTTGATCAAATTGGGATGGTCGAGCTTGTTTGACGTTTTTGCTTCAATGTCAAAACGCCTCCAGGTTGCTTCATTGGTGTGCTGTTTGTGCAAAAACTTAAGGGCATAGTTAAGTCCGGTTTCCAGGTCTTCTACCTTGTAGACGCTGCCCATGCCACCACGTCCGAGCATCTCGATAACCTTGTATCGCTCAAGAATAACGATGCCTGGCGCAAATTCCAAGACAGCAGGGGGCACGGCGCTCAGAGCCAGAGTCGCTTCTTGCGAATGACTGTTGCCGCTATTATGCTGGTCTTGCTTTGGATCTTTCATTTCTCGCCCGTCAATTGAGCTGAGGAGAGACTCTTTTCCAAATTGTATGCGGAGTGTTTGCGCTCATGGAACAGTGAAAGTCTCTAACATGTAATTGAGCTGTACTTGTCCCCCAGATTCCCTTTGAAGTGGCTGCACCGCCAAATTGGGAATTTCTTCGCGAAGTTTTTTTAGACGTTCTCTCGAGAAATTGAAATTACTGATTACCACTTCTGCTTTGATAGATTTGATTTCTTGCAGCGCTTTTTCTGAAATCGGAATGCCTTCCAGATTGAGGTACTTGAGATGCTTTAGTGATGAAAGCGATTTTAGACCCTCACTAGTCATCTTCTTATTGAACTTTATGTCGAGGTTTATAAGGTTGCTTAATTTGCTTAGTGCGATTAGGTCTTTGGGTTTCAGCCCACATCGTTTCAACCTGAGGCTAGAAATATTTTTGCTGTTTTTTAGTGCTTCGACTAACTTCGATCCCCCACTGCCTGAGTTTACGTTTATGCAAGTGAGGTTATTCAAATTTTGCATATGAGCCAACTCATCAGCGTCAATTTGGCTGCCGCAAAGGGAAACAAGTTGAAGCTTGGGAAGTTTTCCTATCTGCATGATGTCTTGATTGTCGATCCATGTGCCGTCAAGGTCGAGATAGGTCAAATTTTGCTGTTGCGGAAGCACTCGCAGCAGCTCTTTACCTCCGCGGTGCGCATTCTGCAATATAAGGGCGCCGAGTTCGCCAGGTCTGAATTTTTCAAGCATCTTCGGATAGATGAAGAGTTGCGCAGAGCCTGCGAATGCCAGCGGACCGGCCGCAACTTTCTGCTCGCCTTTTGCATGGGCGACGAAGACAGGATGTTGATCGCCTTTTGATGTTCCAATGAGTCCGATGTCGATGTTAGGGAAATTGCACAAGATTTCTTTGCTGTTCGGCTTGGTGAAATAGGCTTTGCCTGTATTCATATACGGATCGGCACCTTTCGGGGAGCCACCATCCATAATTTCCATGAATTCACCAGGAATACCAACCGTATTTTCTTCAATCGATTTGACTGGAATTGGTGTCTTCGGCGCAGCTGTTTGCGAAGGCAGAGTACTGTTGCCTGTCAGATAACCCAGTGCATACGACCCTAGAATGATCAAAGAGCACACGATATTGCGTGTGCTGAATAGTTCATTTGCGTTAGATGAAGGTTTGTCCTTTTGTGCTGTTGTAAGCAGTGGTTGACGTCGAGAATCATCAGTATCATGAAGTGTTTGCTGAATATTGACTAAAGTTGCGGTCAGCAATTGTGCATTTGAATAACGTTTGTCTGGATCCTTTTCCAACAGCTTTGCCACCACTTCTTCGATGGAAGTGGGGAACTCGATGCCCATCGAGGCTTCTTTCAAGCTGAGTGGTTTTTCCGATTGATGTTTCATCATCGTAGAAAGTGCGTTCTCGCCCATCAAAGGAGGCGCACCAGTTAGAGCCTCATAAATTACGCAACCCAAGGAATAAAGATCTGACCTGCGGTCGACAGCGATTCCCATGCATTGCTCTGGACTCATGTAGAGAGGACTTCCGAATATTTCTCCTGTCCTCGTCAATGTTTGTTGGTTTAGCTCTTCTTCTGCGTTCCATTTAGCGATGCCGAGGTCGACCAATTTGACACTCGAGCATAAGCTTCCTGCAGTGTTTTCTATCAGCATGATATTGCTTGGTTTTAAATCACGGTGAATAAGACCGTTTTCGTGAGCATAAGCAAGGGCAAAACCGACTTGAATGAATATGTTCAAAGTCTGAGCAAGGGAAAGGCGACCCTTCATCTTTAGGTGATCGGCAAGCGTCATGCCAGGCACATATTCCATTACGAGAAACGGCTGGCCGTCGGCTGTAAATCCTGAATCGTGCACCTTGATCAAGTTAGGGTGATCGAGACGATTTGCCGCTCTAGCTTCGATCTCAAAGCGGCGTGCGCTTGATTCGCTGGCATGAGTATCGAGAACTTTTAGTGCGTAATCCGTCTGCAAAATTACGTGGCGGACGTGATAAACACTGCCCATCCCACCGCGTCCCAGTAGACTCAAGACTTGATAGCGATCTTGAATAATTGAGTCTGTTTCGAGGGGCGCGCCTGTTTTCGGCTGCGCCTGAACAAGTTCAATTGTTCGCTCGTCAATCCCTGTTTGTCCTGCCTGGCTACTCGTCATCCGGTCCTCGAAAACGCGGTTGCAAATTAGTTGCTGGCGGGTGCCTTGTGCACGGTTGGCAGCGTCTGCGCTCCAGTATCAGGAGCCAGAACAAGGGACGTACGCGGCCGACAGTATGAGTAACCCTGTCGTTTTATTCCCTAGGCAGTGACCTTCTAGACAGACTTGGCTCGTATCGCCTCATTTCCCAGTTAAAAACTGGAATTGTCAAGCGATCGCTCGAGATTTTGTGGGATAGAATTAGACAACTTTCACTATTTGCGCGCGGAAGTCCCATAGCTCAAGGCCCAGTTGCCTTCGGCGGATTTGTCGCGTCTACCTCCCTGGCTAAGGTGATTTTTATGGTTGACACTGGCTTAATTATTAAGTCCGACAGAGAAGGGCAACCTACGCTCTTTTTCAAGACCGATGCTCGCGAAATCCTTCCGCCCCAAACACACGCTGAGCGCATGGAATGGGTTCGTTCGTCATTCTCTCGCTTCTACACGCAAATTGAAGAGAATGATTATGCCTATCAAGTCAAGACTGCGGCGGCTTTGACCCGATTCTAAAGCCGATTTGATTCATTGCGTCATGTTGCAGCTTAAAGCCAAGCTGCAAGCCATGAAATAGCGTATTTGCTTTGACTGCCATATAATGTTCAATCCGCTTGCAATTTGGGTTTGCAGGCGAAAGAGGCTTGCATGGCTGGCAATTCAACTTTGGACGAAAAGGCTGCTCGACGTGTGTTCGTCGAAACTTTCGGCTGCCAAATGAATAAAGCCGATTCAGAAAACATGCTTGGACTTTTGGGCGAGATTGGCTATGAGCAAACTCTCGATTCCAAGCAAGCCGATCTTTTGATTTTAAATACATGTGCAATTCGAGAAGGTGCCGAAGATAAGGTCTTCAGTTACCTGGGTGCTTGGGGCAAGCAAAAGAGAAAACGCCCTGAACTTATGATTGCCGTCGGCGGTTGCGTTGCGCAGGAAAAAGGCGGGTCGATTCTCACTCGGATGCCTTATATCGATATTGTTTTTGGCACCCATAATCTCAATCGGCTTCCAGACCTTGTTTTGAAAGCCAGAAATGAGAAGAAGAGCGTTGTAGAAATCGTTCAAGAACTGCCGGAAGATTTGCCCGAATTACCTGTCATCAGGCAGAGCGATTTTTCCGCATGGGTTTCGGTAATTTATGGCTGTGACTACAACTGTACCTATTGCATCGTGCCCTATGTTCGTGGCCGTGAGAAGAGCAGAACTGCAGAAGCAATTGAAAAAGAAATCGAAGAATTGACGGCTGCCGGCTATCTTGAAGTGACTTTGCTGGGACAAAATGTCACTGCTTATGGTCATGACCTCGATCCTAAAATTCATTTGGGCGATCTGATCCGGCGGCTGGAAAAATATAAAGATCTAAAGAGAATCCGCTTCCTGACTGGACACCCTCGCGATCTTCAAGATGGCATTATCGATGCGGTTTACGAAGTTGAAAGTGCCTGTGAATATTTCCACATTCCCATTCAAGCCGGAAGTGATCGTACGTTGCGCCGTATGGCACGCGGATATCAAGTCGATTTCTACAAACGGCTTATAGAGAAGATTCGCAACAAGATGCCAGAGGCTGCCATCACGAGCGACTTGATTGTCGGTTTTCCTGGTGAGACTGAGCAAGAGTTTATGGATACTGTCAATCTCGTCGAAGAGATTCAGTTCGACTCCTGCAACACTGCGGCGTATTCACCAAGACCCCATACTCATTCTGCTTCATGGGCTGATCAACTTCCTGAACATGAGAAGTATGAGCGCTTGCGGTTTCTGAATTCTGTCGTTGGTGATGTTTCACACAAAATCAACAAACGCTACGTGGGAAGACGCGAAGAAGTTCTCGTTGAGGGAGAAAGCCAGCGTGATGCAACTCGTTTGACGGGTAGAACACGCACCAATAAAGTAGTCAATTTTGAAGGCGACAAGTCACTGAAAGGAAAGCTTGTCGACGTCGAGATTCAGTCTGCAAACCCATGGGCTCTGCGCGGCTCTCTTTGTGCTGCTGCAGTCCCGGTGAATATCTGATTTCATTTCTATTAGGAAGGGAGAGTTAGTTTTAAAGCCATGTCTGAGTCAAAATCAACGACAGCCGCACAGCTCAATCATGTCATCCGCGAATTTGTTGCGGATGACTTAGCGGCACTCAAGAATTGCTTCGTCGAGCTGCAAGAGTTCGAGCGCGAATTGGTAAGCCACCGTCTGCCCGGTGAGGAAATTGCCGATCGTTATATTCAAGCTTTGTTGCAACGAAAGAAAGATGGCTCTGCCGAGATTTTTGTAGCGGAAGTCGAAGGAAAGGCGGTCGGATTCTTAAGTGTTCTTCTCAGTGAAAAGCTGGATGCCGACTTGAATGAGCCCATTGAACTTGCTTACTTGTCCGATATCGTCATCTTGAAAGAATTTCGCAAAGGCGGCATCGGCGAATCACTAGTGAAACGCGCCGAGCAATATGCGGTTGCCAAAAAAGCCATGTACCTTTCAGCCAATGTTTTGGCGAACAATAAAGGTGGCCGTGCCCTTTATGGCAAAGCGGGATTCAACGAGTATGAACTTCTGATGCTTAAGAAGTTGCCGACACCGTAGAAAATCAGATTTTCAAAAGTCTGAAATATTCTTGCAAGTCCATTCTGGAAATGCCTGCATTTTCCGGCGCCCAATGCTCGTCATATGCTTTTGAAATTGCCTCGATGTTCCTCAGCAGAAAAATGAGGAAAGATTTTTCGCGCCATCCGGTTAATTCGTCTGTCGCTGCGTTTTGCAATTCCTGGCGGCTGAGAAACCCGTCGCCATCCTGATCCATACTGTCAAAGGTTTTTAAGGCATATTCGTGTATGTCTTGAAACGTTTGACTCAAGTTGATCCCGCCAGATGGGATCGGTACTTTTTTCCAGGCTTCTGCGCGCGGTGCTGCTTCACACGTGCCATCCTCGCGTACCTCGATTTGTTCGAAATACTCTTGCAAATCAACTCGCGAAATTCCACGCTTTTCCGCTGCCCATTCTTCTTCATAAGCAGCGGAGATGTCCTCGATGCGGCGAATGAGAAACAGTAAAAATGACTTTTCTCTCCATCCGGCGGTCGGATCTGTAAATGCGTTGGATAACTCAGTTTGAGTAACGAAGCCGTCACCATCCAGGTCGAGGCTGTCGTATGCTCCATAAGCGAACACTTTTATGTCGTTGAGTGAAGTTTTGACACAGATACCGTCCTGGGATCTCAGCCAGGCTGTTTGTGATTGCTCGGCTTGTTGCTGCGATGTGCCTGTCACTAGCTGACCCTCAATAAAACGCTCAGGAGCTCTTCTATTATCGGTACTTGCCCGTTAGTAAGGCGGGATAAACAGCTCGTAAACCCGCGTCCTGCGCTCACTGTATCCCCATAAAGGGTTATAATAGCGGTCGTTATGCAAGACCAGGCACTCGTTAAGACGGCGATTAACATCGAGGAAATTAAGTCCGCTTCCACTCTGTTGAAGGCGGGACAGCTTGTCGCATTTCCAACAGAAACCGTCTATGGACTTGGCTGCGATGCCGCCAATGTAGAGGCCCTGGCCAGGCTCTATCGTGTAAAAGGACGACCAGGCACCCACCCCGTGATTGTTCACCTGGCTTCAGTAGAGCAGCTCAAAGATTGGGCGCAAACAGTTCCGGCCGAGGCGCTGGTATTGGCGAAGAAGTTTTGGCCAGGGCCTATGACTCTTATTTTGAAGAAATCGGATAGAGTGCTGCCCGAAGTGAGCGGAGGCCAAGACACTGTTGGTCTTAGAATCCCTTCTCACCCCGTGGCGCTTGCTCTCTTGAAAGAATTCAAATCTGGAATTGCCGCTCCTTCTGCTAATAGACACGGCAGAATCAGCCCCACCACAGCCGCCCATGTGAAGTCTGAGTTGGGAGACCTCGTCGCCCAAGTGCTTGACGGCGGAAATTGTACTGTTGGAATTGAGTCGACAATCGTTGATCTTTCCAGTGACAAGCCACGCATTCTTCGACCTGGAATGATCACGCTCGAAGCCATTGAAGCTGCCCTAAACGAGTCAAAACAAAAAGAGAAAAACGCGAGCTCAAAGAAGAAGAGGGGGGGTGAATCTAAGTCTTCGACGGCTTCGGAAAATACCGTTATTCCTCGTGCGCCTGGTTCTATGTCCAGTCATTACGCGCCGACAACTGGATTGAAATTGTTTGCACATCAAAATCTTCCACGCGCTATTGCCACATCTGAGAGCCTGTCTATGAAGATTTCCGTGATGGCATTTTCAGATCCCATCGCATCTTCTTGCGTAATTACATGGAAGCAGTTGTCTGAAGATCCTAACGAATGCGCTCGCCAGCTCTATGCATACATGCGGGAGTTGGATACCTCTGGTGCCGACTACATTGTCGTAGAGGAGCCGCCTGAGCTGCCTGAATGGATGGGGATCTTGGACCGCTTGCGCAGAGCTGCCAACGGATAGAATTTGCATTTGGTTACTGAACAACGCGAGGTTTTACAGAGAGTCTGATGGCAGATATAGACAAGAAGCTGGAAGGAAACGTCGAAGGCGATTTTTTTGTTGATTCGACTTGCCAGAACATGGATATCTGCCGGCAGATCGCTCCGGAGAATTTCACTTACTGGCAAGATTATGCAGTTGTGAGCAAACAGCCAGAGGGCGCAAAAGAAACCAGGCAGGCACTGCAGGCGGTGCTTTGCTGTCCTTATGGCTCAATCGGAACGAGTAATAAAACCGGACTGGCCGAAACAATGCAAGATTTCCCGATTCAAATCGAGAATGAAGTCTATTTTTGCGGATTCAATTCGCCCAAGACTTCCGGTGGCAACAGTTATTTCATCCAGCACAAAGGTGGCAATTGGCTCGTCACGGCTCCCAAGTTTCAAGCACAGCTAGTGAAGAAGCTCGAGAGTATGGGCGGCGTCGCATATATCTTTCTGTCCCATCGAGACGATGCCGGTGATGCTGAGAAATTTGCTCAGCACTTCAAGGCAAAGCGAATTATCCACAGGCATGAATTAGAAGCTCAGCCGCATGCAGAGGAGGTTTTGAAAGAAACCGAAATTTATGATTTTCAGCCCGAATTCACGGTTGTTCCATCTCCCGGCCATACAGAAGGTCACATGATGTTGATCTACAAGAACAAATTTTTGTTTTCTGGAGATTCTCTTTATTACGATCGCAAAGAAACAAGGCTGGAAATTTGGAATCCGCTCTGGACCTGGTATTCATTTGAAGAGCAGATCATGTCTATGGAGAAGCTCTTGAGCCGTGAATTCGAGTGGCTTCTACCGGCCCACGGACAGCGTGTCCATCTGGAGAAGTCGCAAATGAAGCAGCAACTCCAGGATGCAATTGATCGAGCCTGGCAATTACCAGACCCGGAAGCTGCGAGTGCACCGCGTGTTCAGATATTAGAGCAGTACGCCGAAGAGCTGCGAGCCGGAAAACAACCCGAATACGCCAAACTCATTCAAGCCAAGGCAGATTGGCTGAGAACACTCATCCAATAGATGAAGCAGTAGAATGGATGTATGAGTGAGAAACAAGAAGCTAATACATCATCCGATTTCAGCGTGGAAGCAAGCTCTTCTGTCGAGCCTGTGACAATCGCAGAGCCGGCTGTGCAATCTGGAACTACAGTTGTCGCCGCAGGAGCAAATGCGGTATCGCAGTTTCCCCTCAGCGATAAAGCCGATAAGGCAAAACCACCTCTAACACTGGAAGAGAAAAGAAAGGTTTGGATCCGCCGCATCATCGGCGCGATTTTGTTCTTTTCTATCTTAGGATGTTTGGCTCTGCTTGCAGCGGCGCAAGCAGTAACGTTCTTGTTCAAAACTATCCTTAGTCCTTAGACCTCATCTGAGCTCATGTAGTCAGCTGTTGATCGCGTCAGTTTCCAAAGCGACAGGGCATTTGCCGGTTGCGCCCATTCTTCGCACCAGCATTACCGCAAGCTCTTCCATTGCTTTATCGGAAGGGTCGAATGTGCACATGTACGTTGCGGATTTTGGAACAGCCAGGCAGTCGTACGGAATATCAGCGGCAATGCCGATGAAATTGGACGCGCTCTGCTCCATCGCTTTTGCCAGTTTTAACTGACCGCGGTTTAAACCGGCGCGGAAAGTTACCAGCACTACGCTCTTGTCTTTTGCTTGTACCGAAAGCGTTTCAATCTCGGTCTGACCGGGATCGACCGTATATCTGATTTCTTCAAGAGCCGGTTTCATTCCGCTGAATTTCAATTGTTCCTGGAGAAACTTTCCGAGCGGCAGAGGATAACGTGGATGGTTAGGAGCGATGACGGTCACTCGGTTGTCCGTGATGTTCTGAAACTTGCCTTGCAACAGCGTTATCGCGCTTTGGTAAATTGAGGAAATACGAGCATTGTCGTCCGCGAGCCAACCTTTTAATTGGACCACGCGAGACTTCGGATCTATAGAAGGTTTTTCTTTGTTTGCAAAAAGCTTTTCGATGCGCTCATTTGCCTGTTGTATTCTTTCTTCTTTCAATCGTCCTGAACGAACCGCATCGATAATATGCTGATGTGCATTTTTCAATTCGGCAGCCGACGAGCAAAGCAGCACAACGTCGCAGCCGGCTTCTACAGCCAATAGAGCCGATTCTGCCAGACCGTATTTATTGGTAATTGCTTTCATCATCATATCGTCTGTGAAAATCAGACCGTCAAAGCCGAGCTCTTTTCGCAGTACACCTTCCAAGAGTTTAGAGGACAAGGTAGCCGGCAAAGGCTCCTTTTCATAGGCTGTCAGCCAAACGTGCCCAGCCAAAAGAGCAGGGGCTAACTGTGCGCAATTCTTAAAGGGTTTCAATTCCAATTCTTCTACTGATTGTTTGGCACGGTCAATTACAGCCAGCTCTGAATGCGAGTCTTGACCGGTGTCTCCGTGACCCGGAAAGTGTTTTATGACCGGAACAACACCTTCCTGCATAAACGCTTCCAGCATAGCTTTGGCAAAACGGGAAACTTTCTCGGCATGGCAAGAAAAGGCGCGAGTGCCAATGATGGGATTAAGCGGATTGCTTGCTACATCGACTACCGGCGAGAGTACGCAGTTGACTCCAAGTGCTCTCAGCTGTTTACCGTTGACTACGGCGGCAGTCTCAGCAAATTTTTCATTGTCGGTTGCAGCCAGCGCCATGAGAGAAGGCAGTGGTGATAAAACATCGTCAAAGCGCTGTACCGCGCCGCCTTCCTGGTCCACGCAAATGATTGGATTGAAGATAGAACTGCGGGAAATTTTTGCGACGAGTTCAGACAACTGAGTCAAACTCTCTACGTTGTCTTTGAAAATGCAGATACCACCAGCGGTGCCATCTTTGAGGAGTTGTTCGTACTCCGCATCCAAAGTCTTTCCGGATAGTCGGCCGACAAGCAGCCGTCCTACAGCTTTTTCAAGACTTTCGTCAGCGGGCACTTTCTGTTTAAACCGTACTGATCAGTTGGTAAACTTCCACCGGTTTTTGCCGGCCTTTTACAGAGAATTGATTGATGTAATTGAACTGGAAGCGCTCACGTGCCAGGTCGTGAGTTACACCATCAACCCAAATTTCGCCTGCGTGGTCGCTGGTGATCAATTTTTCCAATCGAAAGACGATATTCGCTGTGTCGCCAGTGATAGCCTGTCCGGCTCCTGATTGACCGAGCGTACCGGCGGCGACTGGTCCAGTCGCTAATGCTATGTCGACAACGAGCGGATGTTTTTTGAAAGGCCAAAAATTTGTGTCTTTTGCCAATCTGGCAGTGATAGTGCGCATCTGCAAAGCTGTAAGACACGCTTGGTAAGCTTGCAGGGCTGCTCCTTCTTTCGAATCGTCGCCGCTCCAATAAGCCATAATCGCGTCACCCGCGATTTTTTCGAGTTGCCCGTAATGTCTGTGTATTTCTTCGTTTAGTGCGTCAAAAACCATTTTTTGAGCGCGCATAACGAGATCCGGCTCGGAGGCATAGGTTTCCATGAGACCGCTGAAATCGACAATGTCACCGACCAGAATTGTGGCGTTGATCAAGTGGATGCGGAATTGAGTTTTGTCTTGCTCATCTCTGTCCTCATCCATCTCTCTGGCAGCGTTGAAAGGAGGACTGACAAGCAGGTCGTACTGAGCAATTTTGACTTTGTCGCCGCTGTGCAGAACGTATTCTTTGCCCGGTGTAAGACGCGTGCCATTCAGCGACGTGCCATTAGTCGAGCCGTTGTCAACTAGCGTCCAACCTTCCTGCGTGCAACGGATCTCGGCGTGCTGACCGGAAACTTCCGGAAATGGCAAAACCAGTCGACGCTTGTCGCCGGCGCCCGGTTTTCGACCTATCGAAAGCACCTCGCCTTCAACAAGGTCTAGCGACCAGCCGTCCGGTGAATCTGGCAGCACCGTAATGGAGCCGGAAGTCGAATTTTTCCCAACTGAAGACAATTCCGCGGAAACCCTTTTAGATAGCCAAGTAGGTAGCTAAAGGCTCTATAAATACGTTGTTTATTATAACGACGGTCAAGTTGTTCTAACCGTCTCAAATGAGAGACGGCTAGAATTCTCAATACTTGATTTCACTGGGCCGCCTATTTGGCGCCCACCGCCTTAGGCAAATGCTTTTTTAGGGCGTCGACCTTGTCAAGGCGCTCCCATGGCGCATCAATGTCTGTACGCCCGAAGTGACCGTATGCGGCTGTTTTGCGGAAGAAATGACCGCCCCGCTCTTTCGGCAACTCGTTCAGTTTGAGCGCGCGAATGATCGCTGCTGGACGCAGGTCGAAGACCTCCTTGACGATTTCAGTGATTTTTTCATCGGCAATTTTGCCTGTACCGAAGGTGGTCACGTGAACTGAGACTGGACGCGCAACGCCGATTGCGTAGGCAATCTGCACTTCGCAACGGGAGGCAATGCCGGCTCCTACGATATTTTTCGCCACCCAGCGCACTGCGTAGGCAGCCGAACGGTCGACTTTTGTTGGATCTTTGCCTGAGAATGCACCGCCGCCATGGCGAGCATAGCCACCGTAGGTGTCGACGATAATCTTGCGCCCTGTCAAACCAGCGTCACCGTGCGGTCCACCGATTACGAAGCGACCGGAAGGATTGATCAGATAGCGTGTTTCATCATCTGGCTTGACGCTAAGGTCTTGGAAAACCGGCTGAATTACGTATGCTTTCAAATCCGTTGCGATACGCTTTTGCAGATCTTCGTTTTGAGAAATGCCGTCGATTTCGGGATCATGTTGAGTTGAAATGACGATGGAATCGATGCGAACAGGTTTGTCGCCATCATATTCGACAGTGACTTGAGTCTTACCGTCTGGTCTCAAATACGGCAGAATACCTTTGTGGCGAACTTCTGAGAGTCTGCGTGCGATGCGGTGAGCGACAGAGATTGGCAAAGGCATCAATTCCGGTGTTTCATCACAGGCATAACCGAACATCATGCCTTGATCGCCGGCGCCGATTTCGTCTTCTTTGTCTGAAGAACCTTCATTTCTGTGCTCCAAGGCTTTCGTCACACCTGAGGAAATATCTGGCGATTGCTTGTTAATGGCTGTAAGAACTGCACAGGAGTGGGCATCGAAGCCGCCGCCGTGCTCTCCGGCATAGCCAATTTCTTCAATCACGCCGCGCACGAGCTTTTGATAATCGATGTTTGCGTTTGCCGTGATTTCGCCTGTCACCAAAACCAAACCGGTCGATACGGCGCATTCAGCCGCTACGCGTCCCTTTGGGTCCTGTGCCAAGATTGCATCGAGGATTGCATCGGAAATCTGGTCGCAGACTTTGTCAGGATGACCTTCTGTGACGGATTCCGATGTGAATAGATAATTGGTAGACAAGGCTGTATCTCCTTTGGATATGGCAGTGAAGGTATTTCGAGCCGCTCTAAAGTGCAGAGCCTGGCTCAATGCCGGGCAACGGCGCCCGTCTGCTTCACCAGCCGTGCCTAGTTTTTGCTCAAAGCGGGCACATAAGCCGTTCTTGAGAACAAGGCAACTGTCATGCTAGCACCTTTCCAGATCTGTACTAGAGAAAGGAATTAAAGATGCCGCAAAGATGAAGACGATGACTGGCCGGCTGTCGTTCCAGGCACCTCAAGTCTTAACGTAGATGTACTAAATCAGAGCGAGAACGGCAAAGCGTGCCAGATCTGTACGATAGCAGTGATACCATATAAGGGCCCTGGCGAAGCCCCTATAGAACGTAGATATATCCAATCCCCGGAACACGTTTGTTCGCCATCGCGTCAATGCAATTAATCGTCGAGAGGAGTCGCCATGGCGACAGGCTACAGCCAAAAAAGCGATAGAGACCTTGTACTGGCTTGCCAGAGGCGTGAGCCTGCGGCATTCGAGGAGCTGGTCAAGCGTCACCAACGCACTGTTTATGCCCTTCTTTACCAATTGGCACCCGATTGGACAGATACGGCAGATCTTGCCCAAGAAGTGTTTATCAGGGTTTGGAGAAATATCAACAACCTGAGAAACCCCTCTTCTTTTCGCTCATGGCTGACACAGATTGTCACCAACATCTTCTATGACGAGTTGCGTAAGCGTCCTCGTAAGTTGCCGACCGTATCTATGGATGAAGGCATTGACGACGAGGAGGGAAGTGACGGCGCAACCCGCGATATTGCCGACACATCCGCCCTCCCCGATGAAAATGTTCTAAGCAAGGAAGTCAACGAAGTCATCCGCGCGGCCATGATGAAACTCCCGGAACAGTTTCGGACGAGCATCGTCTTAAGGGAAGTGGAGGGTCTCAGTTACGAGGAAATTGCGGTTCTAACAAAGACAGAGATGGGAACCGTAAAGTCGCGAATCGCGAGAGCCAGATTAAAGCTGCAAGAGATGCTTAAACCGTATCTCGAGAACAGCAACTCGCAAGCTGAAATATCGGGGTGATCGGGGTAATGGTCGAGTCTTGTGAAAAGTACAGAATGGAGCTGTCGGCGCTGTTAGATGAACAGCTTGACAAACAGCTCAAGGCCGAAGTGGAGGGGCACCTTTCCGGCTGTAATGATTGCAGTCAGGAATTGGACACACTGAAGTCTCTATGCCAACTGATGTCCAATCAATTTGAGCCGGATAATCTGGAAATGCCAGATCTCTGGGCGAAGATGAAAGACCAGGTACCGACTGTGTGCCAGGTGATGGACGAAGATTTATCTGCGTATTTGGACGGCGAATTACCGGCACCGGCTCAAGAAGGTGTCAATGTACATCTAAAGGAATGTCCGGACTGCCTCGCCAAATTCAAAACGCTCAATACAACCAATCAATTTATTTCGAAGGGACTGGAGTTACCGACGGACCATAAAGTGGATCTCTGGCCCGCGGTCAAGTCGAGACTTAATGAAGACTGTGCTCTTATTCATACGGAGCTGTCTCCTTATATCGATCAGGAAGTCGCAACTTTGCGACATCGCGCCATCACTGCGCACCTTACTGATTGTCAGGGGTGCAGAGATGAGTTCAACAGATTATCTAGTGTTGGCGATGCAATAAGAGAACACTATAAGCCGGATATCCCGGAAGATTTTGATCTCTGGCCTGGTATCAAGTCTCAACTGCAAGTGGTGCCTTTCACACCGAGGGCTAACAGTAATCAGCAGAAGAGCAAGCCTGGTATGCGTCGTGCATATTGGATGAGCGCCGCAGCTGCAGTGGTTTTGGGTATCATTGGTTTTGGTAGTTTTTGGCTAATGTCTCCAGGAACTTCCTCAATAAAGACTGTCAGTGCAGAGGACTACTTGATAGAATCGGCACTGACGGAACCAGCCGGCAGTGCTGAGGCGGTCCTCTATGAGTACTAAGATGGGTATTGAGGTGGGTGGTCAGAACCGGTCTATGTACAAAGTCGCAAAGAAAGTAGTTTTGGTGATCGGCATCCAATCTGCATTGGTCTTGCCGGCATTTGCAGACGAGAGCTGCTGTGTGGATTGGAGCAAGCTTAATCTTTCACCACAGCAAACGCAGCAAGTGCAGCAACTGGAAACCCAGTGGCAGCAAGACTATAGTCAAATCAAACCGGCTATTGCGGACGAGCAGCGTAAACTTCAGCGTTTGCTTGAATCGCATAATGCTGATCCCGTTGAACTGATGGCAGTGCAGCAGTCATTGACTCGCAAAAAAGAACAGCTCAATCAAGCTGCAACCGCGAATTATTTGCGCAAAAGACAGGTGTTGAACGAAAATCAACAGCACCAGTTGGAGCAAATGATTCGGCAGCGCATCATCGCCAAGCAGAAGGAAATGCATCCTAATATGCAAAGCAATGATATGCCGGGGCGTCTGCAAAACTTGATGCAACGCGTATTACAAACAAATCCACCGGATAAGCCCTAATTTACAGGGAATATACCGGCATTGGGGCGCTCACTGAGCGCCTTTTTTGTGCGCGAAACCGGTTGCCTTCGGTTGCTTCAGTGGTACCGAATATGGTGCTAATCAGCCGTTCTCTTAATGGGTTGAAGTATAAAACAACCAAAGACAAAGAGAAAATAGCGCAGTTGCTAAAGTGTCATATGCCACAAGTCTCGCTCCATGACTCGGTCTTGGAACCAGGGTTATGAAACAGCCCAGGTTCATGCAACAGAGAAACATTGCCAGTGACATACTCAAGTTTTGCATATTGTTTATTTGTTGTTTGGTGGTGCTCGCCTTAACTTCAAACCGATCAGAACGTGCTTAGTAACATTCAACAGTAACAACTGAACTTTGGGGAAGTCCACGGACTCAAACCCATGACCGAGTTTCTTAAAAAGGTTAAGGTTTAGCCTTCGACGTTTCATAAGTAGAGCCAGTCAGGCGCGCCGGATGGTAGCCTAGAAGTCTTTGCTGTTAAAAGGAGACTGAAAAGGTGATTTCCGAAAGGCTGGCAAGCCTTGTTGAGCGTGCGATTGACAGGGCTACAAAAGATGGAAAGTTGGGACCGCTCACGGGCTGTCCGATTCCGGTTTTGGTCGAGCGTCCGCGCCTTCCAGAACATGGCGACCTCGCTGTCGGAACTGCTCTTAAGCTTGCCGGACAGGCAAAAATGCCACCTATTAAGATTGCCGAGATTATTGCCGAATACATAGAAAAGGATGAGGAAGCCGGCAAGCACAATATAGAACGCTTGGCAGTCGCTCCTCCTGGATTTATCAATTTCCATCTTTCCACGGGCTGGCTGGAAGCCGCTTTGAGCAATATTCATGAAAAGGGCGAGAAGTTCGGCGCACTGAATATTGGAGAAGGCAAAAAAGTCCTGGTTGAGTATGTTTCCGCCAACCCAACAGGCGATCTCCACATTGGTCATGGTCGTGGAGCGGTTTATGGTAGCTGCCTGTCCAATCTTTTTGCGTTTGTCGGTTTTTCCGTAGAACAGGAGTTTTACGTTAATGACGCCGGGGTTCAGATTTCTCAGCTTGGAGAATGCGCCTGGGCCCTTTATCAGAGGCTTCAAGGACGCGAGGTGCCGTATCCGGAAGAAGGGTATCCGGAAAATTCTTTGATGCATTTCCTCGAGCCTATCGTAAAAGAGAACGGCGATAAGTATTTGAGTTGCGATAGCGAAGAAGGGCCAAAGAAGCTTGGTGAGATAACCAAAATGACTATCATGGAGTCGCAAAGAAAGCTCTTGTCGAGACTTCACGTCAACTTCGATACTTGGTTTTCAGAAACTTCGCTGCATACTTCAGATGCTGTTTCGTCCGTGCTGAAAGAATTCGAGAAGAAGCAAAAGAGTTATGAATCAGAAGGCGCATTATGGCTCAAAGCTAAAGAACTTGGTGATGAAAGAGACCGGGTCTTGCGCAAAAGCACTGGTGCAACAACCTATTTGGCTAATGATGCTGCTTATCACTTGGACAAATTCAATCGCGGTTTCGATCAGCTCGTAAACATCTGGGGCGCAGACCATCACGGACAAGTGCCAGGTCTGAAAGCTGTTGTAAAAGCGCTGGATCTGGACGCCGACAAGCTCGAGATTATTCTTACCCAGATCGTCAATTTGAGTCGTGAAGGGCAGATGGTGAGGATGTCCAAACGCGCAGGAACTGTTGTCACCCTGGAAGAAGTTATGGATGAGGTCGGTGTCGACGCGACTCGCTATTATCTGGCCGAGTCGAATCCGCAAAACCCGATCAACTTTGATCTGGAGTTGGCTAAGCGCACATCCAGAGAGAATCCTGCGTTTTACATTCAGTACGCGCACGCACGCTGCTGTGCAATTTTACGGCGTGCAACTGAGGAGCAAGTCAACCAAGAGTCTGGTGTGACCGAAAAACCTGTTCTTACGCAAGAACAGTTAGAAGCGTACAAAGTCGATTATAAAAACAGCCCGCAAGCGTTTAGAGCCGCCTTCGAGCCCGGACATGAGGTCTACCAGTGCCAGAAGGCACTGGTGCAAAAGCTAGACTCGTTTCCGGATGAGGTGAAAGAAGCGGCCCTTTCACGATTACCCGGAAGATTGGCCAGATATGCATACGATGTGGCCAATGATTTGCAAAAGTTCTACGAAGTATCGCGCGTAATCACTGATGACTTATCGGTCACAAAAGCTAGGCTGGGACTGATTCTTGCGACTAAGCAGGTGCTGGCGAATGCGCTCAAAATAATTGGCGTGTCGGCGCCGGAGCGCATGTGATCTCGGTTAATACCAGTCACTAATAAAAAACAGCGGATCTATGGACGCATTAATTCACTTCTGAGGCGGGCACAAAAGCCCGTCAAATGCTTCCGTGTACGGCACTCGGGTGCTAGGCTAGAAATAGGACATACCATCACGCTTATTTGGGATCCGGCATAGCCGTATTAGCTTAGGGGACTTTTGATGGACATGGAAGATAAGTTCAGCCTGGAGCTGACTCAAGAAGAAGGGGTTCTTCTTCTGACCAGTGCGAGGCTTTTGGATAAGCTAGTTGCGGGCGTCACCATTCATTCAAAAGATCGAGATGAGCTCATCAAAGACATAATCGAGAAGCTGGCGCAAAAGGTTGCACCGGCTCTTTCTGTAATGTCTGACGAGCTTGCCGATGCAATTGTGGACTCGGTTCTGGGTTGTGATGGTGAAGATGATCTCGATTTTGATTTAGCACTCATTGAAAGTGAGATGAATGCAGAGCAGCTCGATCTGCAGGTGATGAATTTCCCGATGTATGCGACTGACGAGACTTTGCCGAAATTGGAAAAAGCACTAGTCGATCATAGGATGGTGAAGGCTGAATACTATAGTTTTGCCAGAGAGTCTGTAGACAGAATTACTCTCAACCCGTTGACCATCTTGAAAGAAGAAGGGCTCTGGCGGGTGATCGCGTACTGTCACGAGCGCAAAGAAGTTTTGCTGTTCCGCGTTGACAGAATAAAGCAACTGAAAGAAACCGCACAGCATTTTGAAACTCCAAAGGATTTCTCGCAACGAAAAGCTCAGCGCTACGCAACCTACTGTTGAACCTATCTACTGGTTCATTTTGAAATTTTGAATTAGTCATTTCAAGCTGGTAAACTCTGAACCTTCGGAGCGTTGTTTGAAATGGGTTGATCATGACTTTCGCCAGCAGAATAAAAGAAACGAGCGGCAAGATTGCCGTCGGTAGTGACCATGCCGGTTTTGACTTGAAAGAGAAAATCAAGAAATTACTGACCGGAAAGTCAATTGATTTCATTGATTTCGGGACATTCTCTCTGGACTCTTGCGACTATCCTGACTATGCGCGCAAAGCAGCGAATGCTGTCGCGTCCGGCGAGGCAATTTGCGGAATACTTTGCTGTGGTTCGGGAGTGGGAATTTCAATTGTTGCCAATAAAGTGAGGGGCATAAGGGCCGCACTGTTGCACGAGCCTGAAACCGCAGCACTCTGCAGGCAGCATAACGACGCCAATATGCTCTGCATGGCCGGTCGCACCATGGATGAAGCGCTTCTGGAGCCCACTATTGAAGCTTTTCTGATCACTGAATTCGAAGGCGGGCGCCACGCTAGGCGAGTCGATAAGATCGAAGAGCCGCGTAAAGGTGAGCAAGCTGGAAATTGGTCAAAATAGAACGAATTGTCAATTAAGAGGCGCAGAGTATGCGCCTCTTGAGGTTTTGACGACGCTTGCTGCGCCAAAATTTCAATTACTTCTTGCGACTCTTTCCTGAACCAGTGGCTACGAGCTGTTTTTCACGTTCTCTTTCCGTTGCCGTCTCACGCCGCCAGACAGCAAATGCACGTGGAATCAGGTTGCCTTGATTGTCATAGGCTGGTCCGATCAGCGCTGTTTCCGGCATCCTGGAAAGCCATTCTCTCTCAAAACGACTGAGGACCGATGTGAATCCTACGTCCCCCAGAGCGTCCGCAATAGGAATGCAATTGCTTCTGCCCTCTGGGGAATTCAGGAGTAGTGCTATGCATGAGGCTCTGCGTGATCTTTCCGAGGGGGCTTGGTAGGAAAAATCCATATTATAGGAATTGCCAACCAGCAAGTAACTCTTGCCAGGCCATGCGTCGCTCTTCTTGTATGGTGTCACATCAATATGATTGAGCAATTGCGTATAACGCTCTCTCGCTCTGGCTTCTTCGCGCTCGTCACTTTCGTCTGCAATACGCGTCAACTTCACCAGAAGACGATTTGAATCTTCCTTCGATGGCATAGAAGAGTTCTCCGAAATCTTTATTCAGTCACTCAATATTCATGCACTTTCAAGTGCGTGACTAAACTTCAAAAAACCAATTTGGAACGCAATTAAGATGAATTCTCAAACCCGTGTAAATTCAAATATCCTGGTGATATCTCTGTGGCATAATCACTAGGACTGATTTTGGGGATTGCTGGATCTAGCAATGCGAATAGTAGTTGCACCGTGTGCATACAAAGGTACGTTTTCGCCGACCATGGTGGCGCGGGCGATGGCAGAGGGAGTCAGGCACGCGGTACCCGATGCGATCATTGATATGATTCCGATAGCTGATGGCGGCGATGGAACCATCGAAGCGCTTTACGCGGGAGCGGGTGGGAAAGTCGAGGAGATGCAGGTCAAGGGAGCGCTCGGCGAGCCGGCAACTGCTGTTTGGCTGTCTTTGCAGGACTTGGCTGTAGTTGAATTGGCGAGCGCCTGTGGTATCGCAAAGCTTACAGGTAGAACTCTAAAGCCGCTGGAAGCGAACACTTACGGACTCGGGCAAGTAATCAAAGCTGTAGTAGAATTGCATCGCTACAAAAGGATTGTTATCGCTGTTGGCGGCAGTGCCTCCACAGATGGTGGCGCTGGCGCGCTCACTGCCTGTGGTGCCAGATTTTTTGATGCTCAGGGTAATGAGATCGGTCTGGGTGGCGGCAATTTAGGAAAAATTGCTCGTGCCGAGGTTGCCCATATGAAAGACTGGGTGCGGGATGTGCGCTTAGAAGTCGCTACTGATGTGCACAATCCTTTGACTGGTCCGGAGGGCGCGGCGAGAATTTTTGCGCCTCAAAAAGGAGCTATAGATTCGGATATTGAATTGCTGGAAAGCAACTTGATTCACTTCGCCGAAGTGCTTGCATACGCAACAGGCAATGCTGATCCGAGAGCTCCTGGAAGCGGGGCGGCAGGCGGCACAGCGTTCGGTTTAGCAACCGTTCTTGATGCGAAAATTGTCTCTGGCTTTGCATTTGTGAAAGAGGTTTTGAACCTTGAAAGCAAACTAGAGAAAGCTGATCTGATTATCACAGGTGAAGGGAAGCTTGACGGGCAGACTATTTCCGGTAAGGCGATCGGGGAATTGCTCAAACTATCAAAGTCTTTGAGACACCCGTTAGTTGCAGTGCCGGCTATCGTTGCAAGAGACACCGATGGACTAAACGGTTTTAAGGCGATCGTTGCAGCCTCGCATGGAGAAAAACTGGCCTCCTTCGATGACATCGCTCGTGCGACTGCTGAAGCTGTACGTCAATGCAAACAGCCCGGTTGATTTATTTTTCAAGACTTGCTTACTTAGCCTTTCTGAACATATCAACGATGTCGGTCGGAACCATAGTCGACGACACTACTGCGTTCTTGTCTGCCGGCAAATTAGCAGCTGGCAATGGTTGATAGTTCGAAGGAGCCTGTGCTTGGTAGGCAGCCGGTTGAATTTGGCTTTGTAGATTTGCCCCGGCTTGTGGCTGAGCCATCGGTTGCTCTTGTATTTGCGGCATCTCTTGAACGTGCTGAACATTTTGGATTGGTGCAGCTTGCGCTTCCATTCCGTTACCGCCTGCCAGTGCTTGCTGCGCATCAGCGGTAGGAACTTGAGTTGCCGATTGAAGTGTTTGTTGTCCAGCTGCTTGTGCGGTTTGACTACCAGCACCGGCTGCGCCCTGAGCCAATGTGTCTGCGCCGTCCATGCCTGGAATGGTCAGTTCTTGACCAGGCAAGATCAGTCTCGGGTTGTCGCCGATTATGGAAGCATTTGCTTGATAAAGCTCGTTCCATCTGCTGCCGTCGCCGAGCAAATCTTGTGAAATCTGCCAGAGGCTGTCGCCGGATTTAACTACATAATTGCTGGCGCCGTGGGCGGCAACATCTTGTCCTGGCAGATTGATAGTTGTGCCCGGACGGATGAGATCAGGATTGCTGCCCAATATATCTTTATTTGCATTGAAGATGTCTTGCCATTTCATCGCGTCACCGAGTTGGTCTTTGGCGATGTTCCAGAGGCAATCTCCAGCGCGAATGGTGTAAGTTGACGGTGCGGCGGGAGCTGCGACTGCCTGGTCGCCCGTAAGACCGGTTGCATCTTGCGGCTGTGCTTGATTAAGATCGCTTTGACTGATTTTGTTTTCAGCTATTTGCTGGGGCTTGAAATCTTGAACTGGTTTGGCCGCGGGTTTTGCAATTTGGTGGCTGACAGTCGGCTTGTGATACTCAACGCCAGGCAGGCTGCGGTGCGAGATACCGTCGGCTCCGTGACCGGCGTGTGCTCCACCAGCTTTCAATTGGTGACCTTGGTGATCCATTACAGGTTTTGCAGACTGTGCCGCATGACCGGCGTTTGAGGTGGCGTTTGCTGCAGGATGTGCTGCTTTGGCGCTGTCCTTGAGCGAGTCAAATGTCAATTGCTTAGCCTTTAGTCCCTCCATTTTTATGGATGGCTTGGCTACGCTTTGCGGAGTGTTCCATTGAGAAGCGGCATCACTTGCTGACTGGACACCTTTGTCCATGCCGCCCAGAGTCGGTCGGAAACTTTCCGAATTATTGTTGTATGCAAGAAGATTGTTGTTGGATGCAGTTGAATCCATAGAAGTTTGTGCGGCATCGAGGGATGACGCATCGGTTCCGGTGCCCTGACCCATTCTGTAGCTGACATTATTGTCTGCGCTCGGCATAGATACATCGCGCATGCTGCCCGATGCACTCAGCCCGTTGCCAGACGAACCCATTCCATATGATTGATTGCCGACATTCAAGGATGAAGGCAGATTGTTGGACAACGGTACGGATTGAGAAAGGTTATGACTGCCTGCGCCATTAGCTAGAGTAGGCTGAGAGTTGGTCGGCAGGAAATTCGATTTTGCCGAAGCAAGACCTGACGAAGCCTGCAATTTGTCAGAGAAAAGTCTTTGCGTTCCGCCCAGGTGCGATGCTAACTTTCCGTCGGACAATTGCGGTCCGGAAAGCATTTCGCCGTAGGCGCCGCCTTCTTGTCCGGAGAATTTTGAACTCCACTCGAATTGTGGTTTGTTTAGATCAAGACCGCCGGCGACATTCAATTTGTTGACCGCAAAATGTTCTGGGGAAACATTCAGATGTGGCGCGCTGGCAAATTTACTCGTCAGCGAATCGAATCCCATATTGCCCATAAAACTATTTGCGCCCATTCCGCCCATGGTTTGGAAGATCGGCGCGTTTTGCGGCAAGAAAGATAGGTTGATCGCTGAATGTTCCAATCCGGGCATTCCAGGCATGTTGGACATGCCGACTTTCATTTGCGATCCCAGAGAACCTAAATGAGCGAAGAGTGTGTGGTCAAACAAGCCAGCCAGAGGCGAGCTTCCTAAGAAGAATTGACCCAGAGCTTCGAAGAAAGAATTCATCAATCCCATGGCGCCAGGCATACGCATGATCAATTGAATGATAGGCGAAATTGGCTCATTGGCACCGGCCAGAGCTGCAACCATCGGTGTTGCATCCATGGGAGGTGGAGCCATTGCCGCTAAGGCTTGTGCTTCCATGCCGGTTGGGGCTGGAACAGCACCGGTAAATTCAATGCCTGAAGGAAGCGCGGCGGCAGTTGTTGCATCCATGGGCGGATGGAACGAAACCTGCATTCTGCTCAAATCAACTTGCCCCAGGCCGCTGCCCATTCCAGCTTCAGCGCCAGCACTGAGGCTGCCTTTCAAAAGCTCATGCCCGCCCGCTCCGGCGAGATCGCCGCCGCCGGCTGGACTGGAGAATGATTGTGGTCGGAAGTTGAGTGACATTTGTAGGGCTCTTCGTAATCTGGCTCAAATGTACAACTGGGCGGGGGGGCAAGTAAATACGCTTTGTGGGAAGGCTCCCACCTCGAGCCGATTTTCGTGGTGGAATTACGAAAGAATTTTTCAATTGGCTGTCCAAAATGTCATTTTCAGCACACAATGCCGGTCCGATCTCATTTGAGTGTTCAAGCGGTTAAAATCATGCGTACAGAAACACGCAAATTACTGCGGTTTTAACTGATTTTGTTGAGCAGGCAGGGCCGGGAGATTGACATGAAAATGACCAAGAGTGCGCGTTTGTATATATCCGAGACAAACCGCTTGTCTAACGTATCAATTGCCTTGCTCGGGTCATTACTGGTCACTGGCGCATTCTCGGGTGTAGCGGCGCTGGCCGCCGACCCCACTGATAAGAGATTTGCCACCCTGAAACCCGCTGACCCTGCAACCACAAATGCAGCACCGGCAGTTCCTGTCGTACCGGTCGTCAGCCCCGCTTTGCAGCAAGCATTGGCTGCATATAGCCAAAGCCCTGATCAGGCCGGCTTTGATCGCATGGTCAATGTGATGAAAGATGTGCTCTGCCTACCACCACTGCGCGATGCAGATGCTTCGGTGGTGATTAAAAACCACCCTCAATTGGCTGATCTCGGCGCCCGTGTCATTGATGCCGGTGGAGCCAAAGTGTGGGCATTTAATAAGTGCCCATTTGCTCAGACCTGCATTATCTTGACCGGACATCCCGGTAGCCCCGCTCTTCCTGGTAAGCCGGCCATTCCTGCTGCATATCGCGCGCAGTTGCTCTCTATGCCGCAAAACATCTCCATTTGGAGCGCAAAGATTGTCACAAAATCCAACCCGGCGCCTATGAAGGTGGTTAAGGTCGGAAAGGGGCGCAATGCCAAGCTGGTGAAACAAGCCGCACCGGCAGCACCGGTTGCCGCTGCTCCTGGCGCGCCTGGTGCTCCGAAATATCTGGTAATCGCGGGCAATGACCGTTCTACTGGTCTAATCACTTTGTATGGACTGAAACCGACTGACGCAGGATGGGCTGCTGCTCCCGATCTTTTCACCTCTGTGCCTCCTTTCCTGCTTTCAAGTGTCCAGGGAAAGGCTTCATTCTCAGGCTCTGATATTGTTCTGGCAATTGCATCCAACAAGCCCCCGGTTGAAAAGCCTGCAGCGGCCGGCAAAGCAGCTGGTCCTGCTTCGGGAAGCTACAAAATCGTACTCAAATTTGTAAACAGCAAGTATCTGTTGGAAGGAAAGGCCCCGGATGAGGGCCCGGCAATGGTGATTCACCAGTTTCTCCAGGCTGTTAAAGACGGCAGGCAAGACGTCGCTAAAGCCTGGCTGGCGGACGACCATCTGGCGTCTATTCCCAAATACTTGGGTCTCTACGGCAAGAGCGACCAGGTCTACAAGCTTGTGGCTATGTCCAACCCGATGGGCGGTGGCTCGCGTTTCCGTGTTGTAACTTTTGGAAAAGACGATCTCATACTTGATGTTGGGACCATAAAGAAGACTCTTTATGGCAAACCAGCTTCTTATGTAGCTATTAAAGCTCTATTCGTCGCCCCGCCGGATCCGTTCGCGAAAAAGCTTGTCGGTGTAACGCCGAATTTTGAGCGAATTGGCGACCCTGCACCTTCTTCAGACGCTACGACCAATAAAATTGAGCAAAAACAATAAAAGAAGAGTCTTACTTAGTAAGAGATCTTGAAAAAAGAGCTGTCATTATGGGCATATAAAGGCTGAACTGCCTGATTGCAATAGGTCATCTCCGTGTCGTCATCGTCCGACACTCCATTTCAAACCCTTCCTTCTCGTGATGATCAACCATCTGACGAGAAGACTTACTTTGCGCCTTCACTTTCGTTTTTAACCTACTCCTATCGCGAGACTCTCTTTGCTGAATTCGAGAGGCTCGTGGAGGCAGCAAAGCAGTTCGACGGTTTGATTATCGACCTGATGCAGACTGGTTTTTCTGTGCCTCTTGATGAATTGGTCAAATTCAGCCTCTATGCAAAACGGTTGTTGAAGCCGCAGGGCGTTTTGCTTTTCGTGAAGGCTGACGGAGCGATTACTCTTACAAAAGATGATCCGGGCGGCGGTTTGACCTTTAACGTTTACGACAGCCCCTTCGGCATTTTCGCGCGGCACCCGATGCTGGCTGATTATGTTTGCGCCACAGTATCAGGTATCGATAGGCGTCGTCTGCGCGGTGGCGGTAGCACTTTGGCGAATCACATTCTCTACACTTCCACACCTGTTCTGACGGATGCAGGGCGCAAAGCGAAAGAGGGATTCAATCTTCCGGCGCCGCAAAGCTGGGTTTTGCAAATGATCGATGATTATTCGTCTGTCGAGGCGATTACTCGTACTCTCGAAGAACGCCATCATCTGCCGGCTGACGAGACCCTGCGCATGCTTCAGGAATTGGAAGCGGAAGACATTATCTTTCCGGTTTTCTCGCGCATTCAGTTTCTCTCCAATTGTTACCACAACAGAAAACCTTTCCGGCTCGGGCGTTACATGGTTGCAGCCGGTATTCTCAGTGAGTCGCAATTGCAAGAGCTTCTCGAAAGGCAAGAAGAAGAGGGCTGGGGCAAAGGGCAGAAAACATTCCTCGGCCTGCTGGCCGTTCGGCTTGGTTTCTTAAATACGCGTGAACTGGAAGTTTTGCTCGACGACCAATATCTTTACGGTGGCTATCACAAGAAAGCCGACTCTGAAGGTCAGTCCGGTCGCAACGTCGAGACCATGCGGGATTCGATGATTGGCTCTCTGGGCGCGATCGAGGCGCACGGTTTGCTTCAATCGTTGTCTACTGCTCAAAAGACGGGCTTGCTCACTGTGGAAAACCGAGACAAGGCACTGGTTGTTTCATTTACCAACGGCAAACCAATTGCCGCCAAAATGAACCGTTTGAAGGGCATAGAAGCCATCACAGAGTTTGTTACCAGTTGGACTGAGGGTATTTTCGTATTCCGCGACAAAGGCACCTCACAGGAGCTCGAGGAGACCTGCGAGCTGAATCGATCATTGGACAGGATGCTGCTCGATTCAATGCTCTACAAAGACCAAGTCAATCAAATTCTGGCTCAATTGCCGACCGGGCGAAACACCATTCTCGAGCGGGTCTGGAACTTCGAGACTCTCTGGAACAAGCTGTCCACCAAGCCTTTGAAATATCTCGATGAGAGTACTGTCAGCGATCGCGACAAGCAGGCTATTCAGCAGCTGGCTAATTTGATCGATGGGCTCTCGACTCTCGACGAAGTGATAAAGTCGTTCGACATGTGGCCAGGTTATGCCATCATCAAGTCGGTTCATCTGCTTATCGAGCACCGTCTAGTGAACGTGCAGCAAGCCAGTCTTTTCCGTCCTCTTTCAGTCTTCCAACGCATTGTCAGTGAGTTGCAGAAAACCATCGGCAGAGACGACAACAAGGCTCTCTTGCAGGCCAGTCTGCACTATGTTCATGGTGATTCGCCTGCAGCGTCCCGCTTTCACATCGATCACGAGGGACGCGTGAGCGTCAACCTTGCTCAGGTCAAAACCTCGGGTACTCCGGTGTCCGCTGTTTTACTCGAACTTCGTCGATGGATGGAGGCGTACCTTGCCTACTGCAGGCGCCAGATCGATCCGCATATTGTCGACAATGCGGTCGCCAAGATAGTCAACGGCCAGCCGCCGCAGTAAAACGTTTCAAAGCCCCATCTAGGCTACGAGAAACAGTACAATAACGCTCTTGTTTCAAGAAGAACCAAAGAGGAAGTTCTCGTGAAGTACAAATTGGAATCGGCTTCGCTTTCGCAATGCCAGAGCGATTTGGTTTGTGTATTTGTTTATTCAAATGAAAGTATTGCCGACGTTTTAAAAGATGTTGATCCTGCTTTCGGTCGTAAGCTTAAGCCTTTTGTGGACATGGTCTCCACCCACGCGACTGAAGATGGTTTCAAAGGAAAAACCAATCAAGTACTCGTACTTCCGACTTTCGGAAATCTGACTGCTAGAAGAATTTGTTTTCTTGGCGTTGGAGAAGGCAAAGATTTCACCAATGCCAATGCCAGGAAAGCCGCTGCGACACTAGTAAGACGTTTGCCCGGTGAAAGTTTTCAAGGCGAGATATCGATTTATTTCCGCCATGCTGAAACAGGCAAAACTGCGGTTAAAAAGGCTGCGGTAAAACGTCAAGTAAAAACTTCCGCCGCTTCGAAATCCGCAGACCATGGGCACGATGCTGAGATCGCTCAAGCGATTGTCGAAGGTATTCACCTGGCGTCTTATTCGTTCAAAAAATATAAGTCGAGCAAAAACGGCGACAACAAGAAAGAAAAAACAGTCCAGACCCTCGGCTTCAATGGTCTGTCACTGTCTGCAAAGGCCCTTGCTGATGTTTGTGCCAAAGGAGAGTCGATCGCAGAGTCAACCAACTTTGCACGCCGCCTAATTGCCGAACCACCGTGTTTTATGACACCAAGTCGGCTGGCTGACGAAGCTCGTGCAGTTGGAAAAGAATTTGGTCTCACAGTCAAGGTTTTTGATGCCAAAGAAATCGAAAAAATGTCCATGGGCTCTTTTCTTGGTGTCGCCCGTGGTGCCAAAGAACCGCCTAAATTCATTGTCATTTCTTACGATGTTCCGAAAGCAAAACGAAAAGTCGCTATTGTCGGCAAAGGCATAACCTTTGACTCGGGCGGGCTTTCTCTTAAGCCGGCCCAGAGCATGGAACATATGAAATATGACATGTCTGGTGCTGCCGCCGTGATCGCGACCATGCGCGTAGTCGGTAAATTCAAACCGAATTTCTCCGTGATGGCAGTGGTCGCCGCTACGGAAAACATGCCCGGTGATAATGCTTTGCACCCTGGCGATGTGATCAAAGCAATGAACGGTAAAACTATTGAAGTAAACAATACGGACGCTGAAGGTCGATTGATTCTCGCAGATGCCCTTACTTACGCAGTTAAACAAGGTGCTGACGAGTTGATTGATATTGCTACTTTGACAGGCGCAGTAGTTACCGCACTGGGTCGTGTTGCAGCCGGAATCATGGGTTCTGATCAGAATCTGGTCAATCAGCTCATAGAAAGCGGTGCGCGCGGTGGAGAAAAACTCTGGCAATTACCGCTCTATGATGAATATCAGGAAAGCTTGAAGAGCGATATTGCTGATTTGAAAAACGCAGGTGCTCGAGGCGAGGCTGGATCGGCCAGCGCAGCGATGTTCCTCAAAGAATTCACCGGCGGCAAGTCATGGGCGCATTTAGATATTGCCGGTCCAGGCTGGCTCGATCGAGACAGAGAAGAATGCAACAAAGGTGGCACCGGATTTGGTGTACGCACTCTTTGCCGATATTTGATCGGATAGCTGATTTAGCTAGGTAGAAACAACCTGCGTGATGCTGCGCATTAGCGGTATGAGCGCATCGGTGTCACGTCCGTCGCTAAGGGTCACCAGAAGTCCTCCGCCAAAATCTGCGATTACCAGGAAGCCGCGCGGTGTGCGAGCGACGACCTGATGGACGCGATTGTGGCCGATCTTCTTAATTGCAGTTTCTGTATTCATGTATACGGCAAGCGCCCAGATGCCGATGGAATCAGCTTCTATGTCCTGCGGCATAGTGTTGGCAATCAGCAAACCGTCATGTCCGATGATGATCGATCCGACTACATCAGGCGTGCCTCCGATGTGGTGAAGCAGTCCTTGAATTTCGGAAGCGGCTTCCAAAGTAAGAATCTTCATCTTGGTGTCGGAGAGATCTGAAGCCGTCAATTTGCCGATCTTTTCCAAATCTTTTTGGTCAAGCAAGAATTTGCCGATCGAGGCAATTCTTCCGCTGCCGGTATCGCCGCCCTGGTCTGGCTTGGCATCCAACCTTCCCAAACCTTCGATTTTGGGAGGAGGAACCGCCGCAGCCATTGGATCTTGACCGGCAACGTCGCTCAGCGCTTGAACTGCTGCGGCTACATTCACTCTTTGCTGACCTGCGTTTACTTGTGTATCTTGATCTTGAACTCCGAGATTGTCGGAGAAGATCTGATTCATCATATTGTCGTCTACGCTGAAGAGACCAGCCTGAGCCTGAGGTGCTTGTGGTGGTGGTGCGCCGAAAGGTGCCTGAGCCGGAGGAGCCCCAAACGGTGCCGGTGCGCCAAATGGCGCTGGCGCTTGCTGAGCTTGAGGCATTTGCGGCGGCTGTGGTGCTTGAGCCGGTGCTCCGAATGGAGCACCAAAAGGTGCTGGAGCAGCTTGCTGCGGAACACCGAAAGGCTGCGGTGGCGCAGCTTGACCATATTGGTCAAGTGCCGGCGGCGGCGCTCCGAAAGGCGCTGGCGCGGCTTGTTGTGGTGGCATTGCGAACGGCTGTTGTGCAAATGGCGCGGCCGGCGCTTGTTGTTGCATTTGCTGTTGCATCGGTTGCTGAATGTCTTGCTGCATTTGAGCTTGTGCAGGCATTTGCTGTTCGCCGGTTCCACCAACCGGCTTGGCCATTTCTTGTACTCCAAGATTTTTGGAGAACAAGTCGTCCATTGCAGTATCGTCTAAATTGAAAAGTCCGTTAGATTTGTTTTCCGGTGCTGCCGGCGCTGCCGCAAATGGCGCTGGCGCGGCTGCAACAGGAGCCTGTCCGTTCGGCGGTATAGCCGCTGGGAAGCCTCCTGATGCACTGGGCTGTCCCCAGCCTGTAGCCGGTGGACCACCAGATGCGGTGGCAACGTTTTTCGACATAACAGGAACGATCTTCGGTTGCCCTGCTCCTCCAGCTGCCGGTTGCGGCATAGCAAAAGGATTGCCAGGAGCCGGTGTAGGAGGTGCACCAAATGGTGCCGGTGGCGCAGATGCTGCTGGAGCAAATGGTTGTGGTGCTGTGTCCGGTTGTCCGAACGGAGCAGGTGGCGGTGCCCCAAAGGGTTGGGCAGGTTCAGGAGTCTGAGCTGCAAATGGCATCGGTGCCGGTGTAGCAAAGGGCTGAGTTGGTTCCGGTGCGCCAAATGGAGCCGGCGGCGGTGCGCCGAATGGAGCCGGGGGGGCACCAAATGGAGCCGGTGCGCTTGGTGTCGCAAACGGCATCGGAGCCTCTTGAGCAGGTGCACCAAATGGTGCCGGTTGCGGTGCAGGCGCGGCAAAAGGTTGCGGCTCCGGCGCTTGCTGAGAAAATGCTGGTGCTTGCGGCTCCGGCATTGCAGGCGCAAAAGGTTGAGGATTAGAGTCTTGCCCAGGCACAGGAGGAGGATTGAATGGCTGACCCCATGGGTTGGCTACCGGCTCGGGAGGAGCAATAGGCAGCGACTTCATGATCGCTGGTTGCGGTGGACCTTCTTGCTTCGGCACTGCCGCCTGCGGTGAACTCTCATTGATACCGAGGTGCTCTGAGAATATTTTTTCGATTTCGTTATCGTCTACATTGAATAAAGCGCCGCCGATTCCTGCTGCAGGAGCTTGCGGTGGTGCCGGCATTGCGGGCTGCGGAACTGTTTGTCCAGGAACAAATGCCGGTGGATTGATATTCAATCGGGAAGGCGAGCCACCGGACTGTGGCATTGGCGGTTCTGGCGAAACTCCAAACGGTTGAGCAAAAGGTTGAGGAGGAGCTGCGTCAGCTTGAGGCTGTCTGTGCAACTGATCTTGTGCTTCCACGACCGGCAAATCCCAACTCGATGCTGTGATGCCCTGGTCCGCTGGAGAACCAAATGGATTTGGTGGTGCCGGCGGTGCCATTGGTGCTGGAGCCGGTGCTGCTTGCGGAGCAGGAGGCGGCGAGCCCCAAGGTGTAGGAGCGGCTGGTTGCGGCGAAAGCGGCTCACCGACGGGTTGCGCTGTAGTTGGAGTCAGTTGCTGAGTGCGTTCTTGAATAGGAACATCCCAGCGCGGAGGAGGAGGCGAAAGTTCAGGAGCTTGCTGTTGCGAGCGATCTTGAATTGGTGTATCCCAACGGTTGTCGCCTGTTGCTTTTGCTGCCGGAGCTGCAATTGGAGATGGCATTGGCGGAGCTGCTGGTGCTGCCGCCATTGCTTCTTGCTTCATGCGCTCTTGAATCGGCATATCCCAGCGAGACTCTTCAGAGTTTTGTCCTGGAGCCGCTTGTCCTTCAGCAAGAACATTGGACAGCCTATCCATAATTGAATCTTTTGGTATGCCTGTGCCGGCCACACCAGCTGGTGCGCTGGGCATAGCAGGGGCTTGCGGAGTCGCGCCGGCGCCAAATCCACCTGGTGCCGAAGCACCCGGCAGAGGTGGAGCTGCACCAGGAACTGGAACCCCCCACGGATTGTTTGCAGGAGCTGGTGCCGGAGCTGCTTGCTCCGGGGCTCGATTTTGAATCGGTTGATCCCAGCGATTTGCATCGGCCGCCGGTTGCGCACCTCTGTCCTGAATGGGTGTATCCCAGCGGTTTTGTGCTCCACCGGGCGGCGGAGGTGGTGGCATCTGCGGTGCAGCTGCTCCCGGAGCAGGTGTTGCGCCCCAACCTTTGGGAGTTGCAGGTGCATTGGAAACTAGTGTGTCAGAGCCCGGTGTGAATGCTCTCCATGTGCCGGTTTCAATTTGTTCGGCGTCTACCGACCAAGCATTGCCTGGTTTGGGCGCTGCCGCAGGAGCCTGAGCTGGTGCGGGTGCTGGTTGTGGCGGTTCTGGTTCGGGCGTTCTTGCTTGCTCTGCGCCCCAAGCATTTCCGCCACCAGGTTGACCCCAGCCGCCTCCCGGTTGTCCGCCGGCAGGTGCTCCCCAACTGTCGTTAGGTTTTTGAGCTATTTGACCCCAGCTGCTGCCGGAACTTCCTTGATTTCCCCAGGCGCTGGCTGCTGCTGGTGCAGCTTCGGCAGTCGGTGCTGCCGCTGCAGGCGCTGGCACTGCGGCATTGGCACCGGAATTTGGATCGTTTCCGGGCGGGTTGCCCCAAGCTTGTGGTTGCGCGGGTGGTGTTGCCCAACTATCCGGAACGGCGTTTTGACTTCCGCTTGGTGCGCCTTGTCCCCAGCCATTTGCGTTTCCGCCCCATGCTGAGTTTGCGCCGCCAGCCGGTCCGCTTGCTTCAACTGCTGGTGCACCCCATGGATTATTGTCCGGCGCTTTTGCGGCAGGTGCAGGCTGAGCCGGTGCGGGCGCAGCTGTTTCAGGAGTAGGCGGTGAATTCCATCCGCCCGGATTGCCACCACTCCAATTGTCTGCACCACTTGGGGGAGCGCCCCACGCGCCGGGAGCGGCTGGTGCTGGTGCTGGTGTGGCGGCTTGTGGAGACTGTAAGGGCTTATTCCACGGCTGGTCGGGTGAGTCCATATTGGGCATGCCACCGGGCATACCGAAATTCGGCGCCTGTGTCGGCGGCGCAAACTGATTGGCAGCAGCGGTTTCGTCCGGATCATCCCAGGCACCGCCTTGCGGCGGTGGACCCCAATCGCCCTCCTGACCATTCGCCCCTTTCGGAGCCTCATTGCCCCAGTTCGGATCGCCCCATGCGCCTCCGCCTGGAACACCTTGACCAGGCGCTTTCAGTCCGGGCATTGGTGGCTGTCCGCCAGAAGGACTCGCGGGTAGTCCGCCACCAGGCGGTCCACCCCAATTAGAAGCTTCTTGTGTTGGGCTTGTTGGCTTGCCCCAATTACCGGCAAGGTTAGGTCCACCTTCTCCCATTGCATTTGGTGCCGGCATAGGTGGTGGCATTTGCGGCATTCCAGGCATAGGCATAGATTGCGACGAAGACATCTGCGCGCCCATTCCTGGAGGCGTCAAACTCGGATTCGATTGACCGGGCAAGCCGGTCGGACCATTAAGCTGCTGTCGATTTGGCAAGCCTGGCGGCTTCATCCAATTAGGTTCTTCTTCCTGCTGGCGGCCACTGCCTTCCGGGCCGAGTTCGTCCTCGACGCTAATCGGTTCGTGCTCGCCGGTTGCTCTTTGCGATTCGGCGATCTTCCTTCTAATAGATTCTGCAAGTGTCAGCGGTTGATCATCTGTAAGTTGATTGGGTCCGGCCATGCCGAACTTTTCACCGAGTGACCTTGTTGTCGACTGAGCTTCACGGCTGTCCATTATAGGTTCGGACATGCCTTTGGCTATTGCTTTGAGTCGAGTCGCCGTGCCGGAGTGATCTTCAGGCGGCCGGCCCTTTGCTTGCGGCGGCGCCATCTGAGGAGGAATTGAGTTGGAGTCTTCAAACTGGGTGATCGGCTGATTCATCGGCTGCGAGCGATGCGGATAACGACTTCCGCCGGCAGGCTCCATGTCCATATCCATTCCTGGAGGCATGGTGTCTTTTTTGCCGCGAATACCCTTTTGCTCTTTCTCAGCTTTAGGCGCTTTTTCTTTGCCCTTGAAAATATTGCCGAACATCGCGAACGGTGAGGCTTTCTGTTCCGGCAAATCTTCCAAAATAGCGCGAGCGAGCATCTCGGGCTGAGGCGGTGTCAAATCATCAGGTAATTGAACATCGTCGGCAGCAAGAAGTACTTGTTGAATTTGGTGGTGAAACTTAGCGCATGATTCGCATGTTTCCAAGTGAGCAGACAGCATACGCTCGTCCTGCGCCTGCAGATCCATGTCGAATCGTTGTTGAATTAAGTGTCGGAATCGACTGCAATTCATTATCAGTTACCGCGCTCTCTAAAGAACTATCCCCTGCCAAGGCATTTAACTATCTGCACTCTAGCTCTGTAGAGCCACGCCTGAATGGTCTCTTTCGGTTGGTGCAAAACCGAACCCATCTGTTCATACGTAAGGTCGAGTTGGTGGCGCAGCATGAAAACCTTTTGCTGCTCCTCGGACAATGTGCTCAGGCAACGTCGTACCCTTTGCGTTCCGAGAATGACTGTTGTTTCCCAGTCCATATTGCCAGACCCATCGGAAGCCGGGTCTGTACGAGCACCAGGCGGCAACGGACCTGTGTATTGCGAGTGATACTCGGCGCAAGCGTCAACGATAAAATTTGACACCCAGTACCAGAGAGGCATATTCACCTTCTTCGGGTCCGTGTGTTTCAGCGACGCAAAAGCATTGCGGAATGCCATTATGGTCAATTGAGTTGCTGTTTCGGGATTGCCTGTTGCCATGTAAGCAATTGCGTAAAAACGTTCTTGGTGATTCCAGACGAAATCGTTGCGCTGCTCTTTATTGCCTTTCTTCAATTCGAAGAGGACTCCGGCAGCCGCTTGGTTGAAATTATTCCGAGAGGGAAGGATAGGCATCTTTTTCTATGACAAGACCGCTGAAAATGCGAATACTGAAACAATAGCCAACAAAATGTCTGTAGCGGGACGTCAGGAGGTTTTTTCTTGATCGCAACACGCGGCCGCAAATACTCCCAACCAGCAACTCTATGACCCAAAAAAAGGGCGAGCTGCCGACCGCCAAGTAGCCACTTTTCCAGTTTACCTGATTCGGGCGGGACTCAGGAAGGATTTTGTGGGATAACTGGTGGGCTCAAAAACGCTGACGGACTGAAAAAACCTCCGTTGACAGGCGATAACGACTCATACCGCTAACATATGATGTACCACGTTACGCGCGTTAGTATCTTCATTCTGATAATTAGGAAGCTTGCTCGATGCCATTACCGGAAACGCATACTATTGAAATCAAGGTCCGCAACGCCGCCGCCTATACTTTGAACAATGTTGTCGCGACGGCAAGAAGCTGTTCGCCACAGGATTTGAAGATTGCAGCAGCGAATGTGGACTTGGTTGCCGAGTCCGGTAGTTTGCCGCCAGAAGTGACCGATTTCGTAAATTATGTTATGACAGATCTCTTCACACTTTTGCATCGAAGCGGGCTTTACAACAGGCAAAGAGCCTTCTGGGAATCAATCGCTCGCGCCGTCAAGATTACTGTCCATCCGGTCACACAAGGCTTTTTCAAGAAAGAAGCCTTGCCAATGTACGATGTGCATTTTGAGGATGCCTCAGGTGGCACCACGCTTCTTGCATTTGTCGTTCTGAATCACGCTCAGTGGAACGTGCCTAAATACGCTACTGCGTATTTCAAGGAATTGATGCATAGGGCTCAGCAAGCGGATAAAAAGAGACCGGTTATGAAATCCATCGTGGTCGTCGCGCCCAAACCGTTTTCAGAAGAGCTTTATAAATACGTAGATAAAATTTTGGGCGGACCAAATCTTGATCCAGTGTCTAGATTCGAATCGGTTTTGCAATCGCCATTAACTGTTCATCTGAATTTGTTTGAGTATGGTGTGTCGGCAGGCGAGCCTGAAACAAGAGATAACGCGCAGATGGGGACTGCTGGGCAAGAGTCTGATGAAGAGGAAATTTCTGTCAAATCGCCTTCATATGATCCTGCTGAAATTGACGACCCTAATGTAATTGGAGATGAAAGTCTTCTTCACCCGGAAGACATGAAAGTACGGCCAGGCCGATTCATCTTCAAGATGATCCAGCCGGACGTTGAGAAGGCACGTAAAAGATAAGTCCTCCTGTTCCCAGAAGAGCCTATAGAGGGATATTTCCGTGTTTTCTCTTCGGTCGTTCTATACGCTTGTTTTTCTGCACTTCCAGTGCTGCATGCAGATATCGTCTCGTTTCTGACGGCATGATCACATCGTCTACATAGCCAAGCTCTGCAGCTACATAAGGATTGGCGAATCGTTCTCTATACTCTGCAACCAGTTCTTTGTGTTTGGCAGGCGCATCGTTTTTGAGCTTGTCTAATTCTTTTCTGTACAAAAGATTGACCGCTCCATCAGCGCCCATAACTGCAATTTCCGCTGTGGGCCAGGCGAAATTGAAGTCGCCGCCCACGTTTTTCGAGCCCATAACGTCGAATGCACCGCCATATGCCTTGCGAGTGATGACAGTCAGTTTGGGAACAGTTGCTTCGCAATAGGCGTAAAGCAGCTTGGCTCCATGCCTGATAATGCCGTGATGCTCTTGCGTGCGACCAGGCAAATAACCCGGCACATCGACAAATGTAATTAAAGGAATGTTGAATGCATCGAGGAAGCGCACGAAGCGAGCGCCTTTGATTGACGCATTGATGTCCAGCGTTCCTGCCAACTTCTTTGGCTGATTGGCGACAATTCCTACTGTTTCTCCATGCAGTCTGGCAAAACCGGTGATTAAGTTGGTAGCGTAAAGCGGTGCTATTTCAAAGAAATCGCCATTATCGAAAATGTTGGTGATTACGTCGTGCATGTCATATGGCTTGGCAGGATCATGCGGAACAACACTGTCGAGAGAAATCATGTTTGCAGGTTCGGCATCCTGACCGGGTTCTACAAATGGCGGTGGTTCAAGATTGTTGAGCGGTAAATAGGAGAGTAGTTTTCTTACCATCCAGAATGACTCTTCTTCGTCCTCAGCCAGAAGTTGCGCAACACCGCTTTTCTCGTTGTGTACGCGCGCTCCACCGAGTTCGTCAAAGGTGACATCTTCACCGGTGACGGTGCGCACGATCTCAGGACCGGTGATAAACATGTAGCTGGCTTTGTCGACCATGATCGTGAAGTCTGTGACGGCTGGGCTGTAAACCGCGCCGCCGGCGCAGGGTCCGTAGATCACAGAAATCTGTGGAATCACTCCTGACGAATTGACGTTTCGATAAAAGATATCTGCGTAGCCGGCAAGTGAGGCTACACCCTCTTGGATGCGCGCTCCGCCGCTTTCGTTCAAACCGATGACGGGGCAACCTGCTTGCTTTGCCAGGTCCATCACTTTGCAGACTTTGCGGGCGAAGACTTCACCGAGCGCGCCACCAAGGAAGGTGGCATCATGCGCGAAAATGTAGACTGGGCGTCCATCGATTTTTCCTTGTCCGGTGACAACGCCATCGCCGACGACCTTCTTTTCGTCCAGCCCAAAGTGGTCGCAGTGGTGGACTGCATAGCGATCCAATTCGATGAACGAGCCTTCGTCAAGCAAGCTGGCGATACGCTCTCTTGCATGCATGGTGCCTTTATCGTGACGTTTTTTCAAAGTCGCTTCACTGACGGCAACTGCTTCTGCACGCTTTTCAATCAGGCGCTCGTTGGGCGTTTTTGCTGTTTTGCTCTTCGTTTCCATTGTCTTTGCCGTCCGTTTTAGTGATTTTGAAATGTCGTCATTTAACCACACTCATCGTGGTGTAGAGAAGGAACTGGTGAACGATAGTTAGATAGATGGTCATTGTGCAAACGTCTAGAATGCTTGTGATGAAGGGTCCGCTGGCGTGTGCCGGGTCAATGCCCGCCTTTTGAAAGACCATGGGCATGAGGGTTCCAATCAATACCCCGCAGGTCATTGTGACAAAAAGCGAGCATCCAACAACGAATCCGAGAGCCGGATTGACGCTGTGAAACATCAAGCTCATCAGTGTCGTAGCGATGCCGCAGAGTATGCCAAGAAGCATTCCGACGCGGGCTTCGTGGAAAACATGTTTGATGATTACCCGCCAGGCGAGTTTTTCTATGCCGGTTCCGCGCAAAGTAATACAAGTACTCTGTGTGGCAACCGAGCCTGTGACGCCGGAAAGCAGCGGCATGAAAGAAGCTGCAGCAACAGTTTCCTTAATCACGCTGTCAAAGTGAGTAATTACAGAAACCGAACCAGCTTCAATTCCAAGCGTAATCAAAAGCCATGGCAAGCGGGCACCGACAGCGCGTCGAACGCTCAAACTCAGCTGTTCGCCAAGGTCTCCTGCTTCGCCTGTGATACCTGAGGCCTGGAACAAGTCTTCTGTCGACTCTTCCCACAATACGTCGATGACATCATCGGCGGTGATAATTCCTCTTAGTTTGCCCGATTCATCAACGACGGGCAAAGTCAGTAAGTCATATCGGCTCAGTTTTTCGGCAGCTTCTTCTTGGTCTGTGGTGGTAAGAACTTTGATGACATTGTCGTCCATCAAGCTTTCGACCAGCGCCTCGGGAGGCGCCATCAGCAGTTCTTTCAAAGTCACGCGACCGGCAAGTTTTTCTTCTTCAGAAACGACATAGACGTCGTAAATGTCGTCTTCCAACTCTGCGTAGGTTTCTCTCAAATACGAAATTGCCTGATCAGCAGTCAGTTTCCCTTCTACCGCTAGATAGTCGGTAGACATGATCCCCCCTGCCGAATCTTCCTCGAAGCCCATCAGCTCTTGAATGTCTTCTTTGGCTTCTGTGTCCGTCATCTGGTTGATGATTTGTTGGACCTTTTCTTTAGGCAGTTCCGCCAGCAAGTCGGCGGCATCGTCCGGACTCATTCTCGTGATGATCGGAACGACGCCGATGTCGCCAAGATCCTTAAGCAGATTTCCTTGTGTCTCGGGCTCCAGTTCTGCCAGCACCGCGGAGGCATTGTCCAGGTCCAAAAGGCGGAAGCATGAAAGTCTATGGCTGTTGTCCAGATCGGTCAGCCATTCAGCAATGTCGGCTGGATGCTCCTCGTTGAGAAGCATCCTAAGTTTTTGGCGCTGACCGTCATCGACCAGAGCGCTCAGTTCTTCCGGCGCCAGACGCGCTTTCTCGCTCATGCTCTACCATTTGAATCTTGGGTGAGACTTATCGAGTAGCAAAACTCGCGGATGCATTTGCATCCACCACTAACCCTATCAAGATGAGAGCGAAGGTTTAAGACAAGCCTTCTAAGCTGGGCGCAAGAATATTACCCGCCTTAGCAAAGAGCGGCTTTTGCAGTCATTTTCTTTCTGAGCTTTTGTTTATCAATCTTCAAGATAGCCGGCCAATTTAGAAGACCAGGCAGGCTGCCGGAGCTTTCTGAAGGCTTTGTGCTCAATCTGACGAACGCGCTCGCGGGTGATATTGAAAAGGCGGCCGACTTCTTCCAAAGTACGTTGTCTGCCGTCTTCCAGACCGTAGCGCAGATGCATGATGTCGCGCTCGCGCGGTGTCAATTGGCTGAGCATGCGGTTCAAGTCCTGACGCATCAGTTCTTCTTCTGTTGTCATGTCCGGACGCGAAGTGATGTTGTCTTCAATCAAGTCGCCCAGATAGGTCTCTTCATCTCTATTGAGCGGCATTTCCATAGAAACAGGTTCTCTGTCTGCCTGGATAATTTCCGTGATCTTATTTACGGACAATTCCATAGCACTGGACAATTCCGATTCGGTGGGCTTGCGGCCCAGTTCTTGAGAAAGTCTGGCTGAGGTCTTTTTCAATTTGTTAATTGATTCGACCATGTGCACAGGCACTCTGATGGTTCTAGATTTATCAGCCAGACCGCGGCTGATTGCTTGTCTAATCCACCAGGTAGCGTAGGTGCTGAATTTAAAACCTTTGGTGTGATCGAATTTCTCGGCAGCCCTGATCAGTCCGAGATTGCCTTCCTGAATTAGATCTTGGAATGGCAGACCACGATTTACATATTTCTTGGCGATTGAAATTACAAGGCGCAAATTAGCTTGAATGAGCTTCTTCTTGGCGTCCAAATCACCTGAGGCAATGCGTCTGGCAAGCTCGATTTCTTCATCGGGCTTGATCATTTTTACGCGACCGATTTCACGCAGATAGAGTCTTACAGAGTCTTCAGTAAATCCATCAGGACCTGTCGGCTCTTTCTCCTCTGGCTCTTCTTCCTGCGCAGCAACAGCTGCGGGAGTCTGCTGAGCATCATCCTCGTCAAAGGCTTCCTGCCAATCGTCAGCTACTTCATCGCGAACTTTAGACGCCAATCTCGTGAACTCCTACTGGTAAAAACTTGCGAGTGAACTCGGCAAACGCCACACACTGGATATTTACCCAATCTACTTGTAAATCTCGCGGTCTGCCTACTTCTTTAGCAGTCAAGAGGTAGATTAACTTTTGTAAATTTGGACGAAATCGGTGTTAGATTCTGCATCCTGGCAGAGAAATGTGACACCGCCGGCGGATTTGTCGTTGGCTCGCCTGATGGCCAGCCGCTTGCATAATTTTGCCGTTATATACAAATGTTATACGGTCAAGTGAGGCTGCCGTACCCAGGCAGTTTCAGTAGCTGCAAGTAGCTTGAAAACTTTTCTATGCAGATTCTAAAGGCAGAAATCTTTGGAAAGCATTGAGCCCTGCTCCCCGACCTATATAGTCGTGCTATATTCACTCTTCGCCCATTCTTATCAAAGTGGGCAGTTATGCCTGGAAGGGCCGGAGAAACAACATGACCAAGAAATACAACGCTCGCGAAAAGAAGCAACGCCGTCTGGCTAAAGAGCGCCGTAAAAAAGAACGTATCAAAGAAGTAATCGCCAAGGCTGCCGAAAGGAAGAGCTAGATTGGCTTCTACCAAGCGCATAATGTCCGGCATGCGTCCTACTGGACGCTTGCATCTCGGACACTACTTTGGGGCGCTACTTAACTGGGTCGATTTTCAGAGTCGCTACGAGTCGTACTATTCAATCGTCGACTGGCATGCTCTTACTACCAAGTATCAAGACAGCGCCTCTGTTCCCGCCAATGTCTTCGAGATCACTCTCGATTGGCTGGCTGTCGGCATCGATCCTGAGCAAGCGACGATTTACGTGCAATCTGCCATTCCGGAGATTGCTGAAATTCATTTATTGCTTTCTATGATCACTCCTCACAATTGGGTGGAGCGGGAGCCGACGCTGAAGGACATGGTTAGGATGCTGGCGCAAGACGAATCAGAAGCCCGAGAAAAGGCGACTTACGGCTTGCTCGGATATCCGGTTTTAATGTCTGCAGATATTTTGACATTTAAGGGAGAACTAGTCCCTGTCGGCAAAGATCAAGAATCACATTTGGAGTTTGCCCGCGATGTCGCCCGTCGATTCAATAACACTTACGGCACTGACTTCTTCCCGGAGCCAAAACCTGAATTCACCGTGACGCCACTGCTCAAGGGCATGGACGGCATGAAGATGGGCAAGTCATATGGCAACGACATCAAAATTGCTGATACCGCCGATGAAACCATAAAAAGAGTAAGAACTATGGTTACGGATCGCACGCGTATCGCCAAAGCCGACCCCGGGCATACTGATTTGTGCGAAGTCCCCTGGCCCTGGTACAAGGCACTTGCGAATGAAGAGCTTCGCGCTACGGTCAAAGACGAATGCGAGAATGCAAAAATCGGCTGTGTAGATTGCAAGAAGCGCCTTGGTGGGCTGATCAATGATCGTTTTGCTGAGTTCAGAGAAAAGCGCGCGAACCTGGCAAATGATCCCGAAAGAGTCTTCAAAATTATCGATTATGGTAATACAAAGGCTCGAAAAGTGGCATCTGAAACGCTTTCTCAGATGCGCGAAGTGATGGGAATGATCGATTGGAATGACAGCCAGAAGACTTGGTCCAAACTGATGAAGGCGAAAGTCTGAGTTTTGCCTCGAGGGCAATCTCTTGTATGGCTCACCGGATTCAATAATTGATGAGTCTATTGAAAGACAGGATGCCAATGTTGGGAGGTTCGACAAATAGTTTGTCGCAAACACCGACGGTTTGGAAAGAACGATTGGATAAGCTCTCGCTTCTTCAGGGGCTTTGGCTGGTTTTCGTTTCGGTCTGGATACCGATTTCCATCAGCGCTGTTTGGATTGGCATAATTGTCGGTGCTGTTTTTTGGATTGCGACAAGCGCGATTGCATTGAAAATTGTTCTTGACGATTTGCCAAAAGATGGCAGTGTCAAGCCGTTTTCTTATGTCTGGAAAAAACTTATGGCAATCATCGGGTTGGATGATTTGCCTTTTTTTGTTCCGCTGGGCATCTTCACTTTAGTAATTATCTTTGCTGGCTTTTGTGTGCCGTTACTGGATGGAAAAACTTTCGGTGATGGGATGCGCGTTGCAACTCGTACTCTGGTTTCTCTAAAAGCACTGGTCATTTACCCCTGGGTTTATCAGGTTCTTCGTCGTTGTCCGCTCGTGAAAGGCGCGGCCATCTCAGCGCTTTTGCTCGTCAGCTCATTGTCTTGCCTTTATGCTCCTGTCGAGCCATATGTGAAATTATTTCTTCGCAATTACACAGACAATCCACCGAGCGACCCATCACTTCTGTTTTTGCACCAGACGACGGATGGCTTCGTCAGATGGGTGACAGGATCTCGCGTCGATTTTTTGCAAGGCACAGGTTTTCTCGAGCAACCGATGGCATTTGCAGGACAAATGCAAACCGTGATGATGATGGCACTGGCTCTCCTTCTTTGTAATGGCTATAAAAGTTTGCCTGGAATCTTCGGCAAGAAGTCCACAGCGGTTGCAATCACTATTTGTATTGCTGTCGGAATCATTTTTGGCGCCGAACGCAGCGCCTGGCTCGGTGTTTTCATTGGTGTGATCGTGGTTTGTGCGAGCGTTTCCAGAAAAACTGTGATTGCTTCTCTTATAAGCCTGTTGGTTATCGGCGGATTGTCTTATCTTGCCGTTCCGATTGTAAAGAACCGCGTTGACGTCCTTCTAGATGGAAAAGATCCAAGCGTAGCTGCTCGTTTCGCCATCTGGGATTCAACTATTGATAGGTTCAAGCAAAAGCCGATATTCGGCAGTTCACTGATTCGCTTCGGGGTCATTCACGCAAAAGGTGCAATGCCCGACAAAGGCTACTTCGATCATGCGCACAGTAATTACTTGCACATGCTCGCCGCTACAGGAGTGGTGGGATTTGCGGCGTACATGTATTTGCTCTTTTCGATTTTTTCCACAACCGCAAAACTGTCCAGGGCGAAAACAGCTGATGGCCTTTGCGACGCCGATGTAGAAAAATTGCAATACGAGCGCTCGATCGCCATAGGCTTGCTGGCTGCCAGCGCCTCTCTTGCCGTGTCTGGACTGTTCGAATTCAACTTCGGTACAGGACACGTGCGACTGACATACTTTTATTGGCTGGCTTTTCTCAGCCTGAGCAATTGCAGAGCTGTGTCCGAAGAAAGAACGTAATGCTAGATTTCAGCTTCAATTGCTAGTCGATACGCAACCACGAGAAGCTCGGTGCGCCAACCATGTAAGAACCATCTTGCATCGAAACCATTGTGAACCCTGGATTGCGCTTTACTTTGATGCCGGAAGCATATTCGACAAACACGATCTCACCTTCAGCGTCAGTGTTGATTGTTGTTCCGTCGGGCATTGACTGCTCTCTTGCTATGCCGCTTTCCGGGCGCAATTGCTTGTACTTAGGAGCAGCGAATGTATTTAGAGAGGCGACAGAATTTATCATGCGCAACACCGAATCCTATGTGCGAAAGGAGAGGAGCGAATAAGTTGTTAATGGCGTTTGGGTACTTTCAGATTAGGGACAATTTGTGACAGTACTATTACAAAATCGCCTTCAAAATAAATTTTGTCGATTTTCTTTCAAAAAGTTTTGAAATCCAACCGGAAAAGTCCAAGATTGTTGAATCTCGTCCACAGGCTTATCTCTTCAGGTTTTCCTGTAGCCTATACCGTTGTTTTCAGCCAGGCTTTGGACTGATATCGCCAGGCGGTAAGTATTCCCATGACGGCAACCGAGAGAGTCATGGACAGCCAGGCGCCATCAGGACCCATATTCATATTGATGGCGAAGAAGTAAGCCACAGGCAAGCGTATCGCCCAGTTGGAGATGTAGGAGATGATCATTGGTGTTTTGGTGTCGCCCGCTCCTTGAAGGGCAGAACTGAGCACCATAGCCAGGGCGAGGAATGGACCGCCGTATGCGTTGTAGCGTATGTACGATGCGGTAATAGCAGCCGTGGCGTGATCTCGAGTCATGATGGCGGATAAGTGTTCCGAAAAAATAACCAGGAGCGCACAACTGGTCATCATCATGCCTAAGCCGATATAAGTGACGTGCCAACCCGCCTTAAAAGCGCGGTCTTCTTGTTTGGCTCCGAGATTTTGTCCAACGATAGATGCCACCGCCAAGCTGAGCGCCATAAGCGGCATGAAAACCAGCCCCTCGACTCGAATGCCGATCGTCCACGCTGCTAATGCTTCCGTCGGTTTTTCGAGACATCTCAGTATAAAGAAAATGACGAATGTGGACAGTCCCCATCCCAATCGCTGTAAGGCAGCTGGGATGCCGATTTTGACAATACGTTCCAGTACCGCAGGAAGGAATGGAAACATGTATGAAGTGCAACCTTTCAGTGGTGAGCGCAAAAGAAAGCTGATCGCCACACAGGCTCCGACGCTGGTGCCGATCACCCCGGACCAGGCGACGCCTGCGACTCCAAGTCCGGCAACCGGCCAGCTGTGCAAGACGGTAAGGTAATCACCGGCGATATTTACTGCTGTAGAGACCAGCATGATGATGAGCGTCGTGCGCGAATCGCCGATGGCGCGGAAGGCCGAATTGATGATGTTGAGCAAGCTGAATGGAATCAGGTAGAGGCAATATATAGATAGATATTGGGCTGCGATGTCGGCGACTTCCGGAGAACGGCTAAATAAGCCGACGATCTTGTGGGCTCCGAGTTTCGCCATAAGTAAGAGCGCCAGCCCGGTGAGAACCGCGAAGACTAGAGACTGACCTGTGGCTCGCGCCGCCTCTTCTTGATCTTCGGCTCCGGTGGCGCGCGAAACCAGAGCTTGCGTCCCCACTCCTGTGGACATGATGAAAATCATGAGAATGAAGAGCACTTGCTCTGAAACTCCGACTGCCGCCTGAGCAGAGCTTCCCAGGTAGCCTGCTACGTGCATGTCGGCAAGACCGACAAGCGAACTTGAAATTGTAGTTACCATCAATGGCCAGGACATCGACCAGATTGCCTTCATAAGGCTTCCGGTCGCTAAATTCGCCGTCAGAGTATTCTTTTCTTCAGGCTTGCTTTCCTCTTGTTGCCGCTCCTTGTCGTCTAAAGCGGTCATTTGGGGGTTCCTCGACGCCAATTTGGTTACCTGCTATATTCTTCCAGATTCAAGACCGGGCAAGTGGCTGAGGAGATAAGGCTTATGAAACTGCGCAGCAGCGTTTACGGTTGGAAGTCCGTTTGGATGGAGTTTGCCGACGAGCATCAAGGCTCATTTGACGACGGTCAGAAAGTTTTCGTAATGCGTGTTCCGGTGCCAGGCAAGCCATGGAATATCACCTTTCACATGCATGAAAAAGGCGTCGGTGGTGCTGTAAGCGACAGCAGTGCAGCTTACCTTCCGTTTAAAGCTAAAGGCTCATTCAGCTTCGATCTTCATAATCGCAGTCTGGTTGGTGATGCGAGCAAAGTATTCGGCGCTCAGGACATTGAAGTCGGCGAAGATGAATTTGACCGCGAATACATAATAAAAGGATCGGATGAAAATCTCGTCAAACGAATTTTCGCCAGTCCGCGCGTTCAAGAGCTTATCAAGTTGCAACCGCACATCAAACTCTTTATTCAGGATGAGCCGAAAGAACTGACAGAGCATGGCAGTGTACCTCCTGGCATCCATGTGCTCGCTTTCAAAGACAAAGCGGCAATCAACAGCTATGAGCGCTTGTCGCTGGTACATGACTTGATGTTGGCTGTATTGGAAGAAATGCTTGCCTGTGACGTTGCATCGCCACAGGATCCTAGCTTTGACATCTAGGTTCTGTACAAAAAGTCGACATCGCATATTCTTCAGACATCACCTGGAAAGGTGATGTTGCCTTGATTTCACGTGAAATCTGATCATTTTCACGAGTTATTTCACAAGATTCTCACAACCACTGGGAAGAATAAAAGCAGAGCGATATTCGCTCAAAGGATCTGGAGGCCTACCCAGAACCGGCAAATTTTGCACCACTGCGTTTATGAGGGTGAACCTTACTAAATTCAGTACTATTTCAGTCCTAAATCAGGGTTCGAGACTAGTGGTCAAAATCGGATGCTGGGGGAAACATCGAAAGGGAGCTTTGACTTATGACCGAAATTGATGACAATGACACATCCGACTCGGTCCGTCTTGCCGAGCTTTTGACTGAAGCTGGCTATATCAGCCAGAAAGATATTGATGAGGCAATGCAGATCGGGAAAGAAACGGGCATGCGTGTTGGGCGCGTGCTGATAGTGTCCGGCTGGCTATCGGAAAACCAACTGGTGGCCGCAGTTAAGGCACAGACTCTGGTGAATAACGGCAAAATCAGCCGTGGCGCCGCGGTCAGGGCTTTGAAGATTGCAGACGAGAAAGAGCTCTCGTTCGACAGTGCTCTGCAAAAGATGACTGCAACCAGACTGCAAGCTCTCGTTAAGGTAGATACCCGTTCTTGAGCGGGATTTAGAACGATTTTCGGCGATCAAAGGCGCTTCGTGAGGCTAGATTTCACGAAGCGTTTTTATTTTGTTTATCCTCATCGGCACCACATGTGGTGGCTAGAACTTTCGGCGTCAAGGAAAGATTTTAGCGAAACTCTGGATCTGTAATGCTCATCGACTCTTTGCTGAGCGGCTTGCGGGCGCCGGTATGTACAGCTCGCTCCGTGCCTTTGACGACTCCGCTTACCATACCTGTTGCTACCCCGTATGGCACAGAAAGTGCGGCGCCGAATAAGCGTGCAGTCAGGTCAGGTCTTCTTCCGTCCCAGGTCAAATCCTGCGAGACCTGTGCATTCATGCGCTTTGTTTCACTGGCCATTGTTTTGGCGGCTCGATAAGGAACGCCGACCATAATCCCGCACATGACGCCGGCAGCTTTTTTGGGGGCTGATATTGCGCTCGAAAAACCTTTTGCACTCTTGGGATTCTCATCCGGGACGTCCTTGGCGCTATCAGAGTCTCTGGATGCAATTTGCTTTTTCTCTTGTGAGCCTCGTTTGAAAAGCGAGAGCTTACCGGTTTTCTTTGGCAAGACTTCTTCGTTGTCTTGGATTTCCATCCTTATGGCGCGCGGCGGCTCCGCTTGTACTTTTGGTTTTGCGCTCGCCGGTTCTTCGTCGAATAAGACGTCATCTAGCGCTGTGGCCGGTCCTGTTGCGATCAGCGACATTACCGCCGCCAGAATTAGCGACTGATTCGTGAGGCAATTGGCTGGTCTCATGCGCATGTTTTTCCAAAAGGCTTGTGAAAGCGAAGGCTATTCGGCAAATTATAGCCGCTTCCTTGCAACCGCTTTTGGAATAGCTTTTAACTAATTAACCAGGCAGTGATTACCGGGCTTGTCAGGAGATTGAAGCTTTGACTTTCTTGCCGAAGTGGTCGGTCAGTCTTCTCAACGTGGGAGAAATGTCGTCTTCGGAAATTCTGGCGTCAATTAAAAATAGCGAATCGCTGTTTTTCGCATCTTTCAAAGCTTGTTTGAACTCTTCAGGTGTTTGCGCTGTCACGCCTTTACCGCCAAGCGCTTTGGCTAAAAGAGCGTAATCCCATCTCTGCAAATCATAGTAGTCGCGCTTTTGATCGATGAATCGAAGCATTGCGTAGCTTGCATTGTTGAAGAGGATAACAATCGGATTGATTCCAAGTTTGATTGCTGTGCTGATTTCCATACCAGTCATTTGGAAACCGCCATCACCGACCAGGATGATTGAGCGGCGTTTGGGATTGGCAATTTGCGCTCCGATACCTGCAGGAACACCGAAGCCCATGCTGGAATAGTATCCCGGCGCAATGAAGATGTCTGTCTTCAAGCTCATGCCCGCATACAAGCAGTCTCCGACGTCAGAGACTACAGCGAACTTCTCGCTCATCATGTCGTTGAGCTGATTGATCATGTGAGCAACCGTGAGATTTTTGTCTCCGTTTTTCGGCTCGATCAATTCCGGCTCGATTGACGGCAGGCTGAATCTGAGAGTGGGCTTCACTTTGGACGTTGTAAGGTCGATCAATTGATCGATAAGTGATCTCAGATTGACGCCGTGATAGGTGTGATGGCCTGCGGTTACTTCATGTGCTGTGCACTGGATAAGAGCCTTGGCAGGGAGTTTTGCTGTGTATCCGGCAGTTTCCATCTCCGTAAGGACTGTCCCGAGCGAAAGAATCAAGTCGGCTGACTCCACATATTCTTTTACTTTGGGATTGCCGAATTGTCCGAAGTAGTTTCCGGCAAAGCATGGGTGAGACTCTGGGAATGAGGCTTTTCCAAGGATTGAGGTGACAACCGGAATGTTCAACGCCTCGGCAAGTGCCACCACTTTGTCTTTCAGGTTGAAGCGTCTTACTTCTACACCCACAAAAAGAACTGGTTGCTGTGCCTCTTTTAGGCGGTCGATGATTTCGTGAACTGCTTCTTCGAGCGCAGCAGAAGGTGCTTCCATTGCGCTTGGTGCACTTTCTTGAACGTCCAACTCGTAATTGACCATGTCCCGTGGAATTTCGATGTATCCGGGGCGGGAGTATTTGGTGGTGGTTTCAAAAACTCGATCGATTTCGTCTTGAGCTGTAGCCGGGTTGGCAAGCAGAGCCTGCGATTCCGTCACTTCTTTGAAGACATTGAATTGAGTGTCGAAATTCTTGACGCAGTGGTGGAGCTGCGGTTTTTGGCTTCTGTAGCGGGTTTCTGGGCTGCCGGAGATGATGAGCAGTGGTGATTCTTCGGCGTAAGCGAGACCGACCGAGTTGATCATATTTAAGCCGCCGGCACCATAGGTGACAAGACCGACGCCTAGACCTTTCAAGCGAGCATAGGCATCTGCTGCATAGCCAACCGAAGGCTCGTGTGTCATGACCACGGTCTTTAGCTTGGTCTTTTCCTGAGCTGCATAAAGCGGCAGTATGAAATCACCTGGAATGCCAAACGTCGTGTCGACGCCAGAATCCTTGATGCGGTCGAAAAGATACTCTGCCAGTTTGCGTTTTGTCATGACATCCACCATGGCTGCTTTCGAAAGCGTGATGCTTTCATGCGGCAGCGAATCTAGTAACAGGCGGAATTGTAGCGCGATGAGACTGCAGAAGCCTGCTTTCAATCATTTCTTCTTCATTTCCTATTTGTAATTTGAATGACTGCGATTTGGGATAATCAGGTAGTACTAAATTTGGATACGCGATGAAACCGGCACCGAAAACTCAATTTGTCTTTGAAGAGAAGGAAGTCTTCAAAAGGCATTGGTTCAAGCACTTTTCTCGCATTTGCATTTCGCTCGTCATTGTGGCGTTGAACGTATGCATGGTGATGAGCAGTGTCGACCGTATGCTGCATGGCGGAAGCATGCCCATCCATATGGAGCTGCTCAGCTTCTTGTTTTTAGCATTCATCGATATAACCATGCTCATTCCCATGGTTTTGGAAGCCAATGAAGTGATCGCCACCCCCAGCCATTTGACGCTCAAGCTACTCTATTTCAAGAAGACGCTGGCGTGGAGCCAGATCAGTGAGTTCAAAAAGTGGAATTTCCTGGTTTATGCAGGCGTAAAGTCTGGCAGATGTTTTTATTTGATTAACAGGCGAGAGATAAAAGGTTTTGACAAACTGGCGAAGATCATTGCAGAGCGCGTTCCTTTGATAGAAAAGAAGGAGTAAAACGCTCCTTATATACTGTACTTTGGCGTCTAGGCAGTCTCACCAGCGATTGGAAACGGTAATGGCACAGAAGAAGATACGCGTTTTAATTGGCAAGCCCGGCTTAGACGGGCACGATCGTGGTGCGAAAGTAGTGGCCAGGGCTCTAAGAGATGCTGGTATGGAGGTCGTCTACACCGGTTTGCACCGCTCGCCTGAAGAGATTGTCGAAACGGCGATTCAGGAAGACGTTGATGCTATCGGACTAAGCGTACTCTCCGGTGCGCACATGACGTTGTTGCCTCGAGTGGTTGAGCTGCTCAAACAGCAGAAAGTCGATGATATTCTTGTTTTCGGCGGTGGAGTGATACCGGAGGAGGATAGGCAGTTGCTTCTTTCTCAAGGCATTAAAGAGGTTTTCGTGCCCGGTAACGCTACCCAGCGTACTATTGAGTTTTTGAAAGAACATTTTGCTGAGCGTAATGGCGCTCACAAGGTTTCTTAAATAAATCCTACTTACATCCTGTCTATTATCTTGCTCGACCAGGGTATACCTACATAGGAGTAGAAGGGCTTCATTAATTATTCGGTTTCTTGATAAAAATTGCTGAATTATCTCTTGAAGACCGTGTTATACTCCTACAACGTGAGCACTCCCTATATTTGGAGAGTTCGATTAGATGAGACCAGACGAGAGCAGCAAATTCAACGAAGAAAAGCGCGTTGATTTCGACAATGCAACCACCAGCTGGGAATCCAGACTGTTGTTTGCAGCGAGATTGATGTTCAAGCCTACTTCTGAAGCTGAATTGAGAGCAGATTGCGCCAGTGCGCAACGCAACGATTTCGTTGTGTTGAATGCCACGCGTGGTTTGACTCGCGACCAAGCGATGGAAGACGCGTACGCTTAATTAGTCGAATTTGAACATATTGTCAAAAGGGTTCGAAAGAGCCCATTTTGTGTTGCGTGGGTTCTTTTTAGAATCGCTTTTACCTACTGGTACAATGAAAGGCAGTTGGTTGCTGGGTTCTTACTAGTAGGGATTGAATGTCCCAGAAGACAGTCAATTATAGGAAGGGCGACGTCGTCCTGGTGTCGTTTCCGTACACCACGGATGAGGGTACGACTCAGACTAAGCGCCGCCCGGCGGTCTTAATCTCCAACGACTACAACAATTCAAGACTTGATGATGTGCTTCTGGTTCCATTGACCAGCAACACAACCAGAGCCGCTCGCGAGCCTACCCAGGTCGTAGTAATGATGAACACTCCGGAAGGACAGGCCGGAGGGCTTCGATTGGACAGTGTAATCGACTGCACAGTTATAGCTACCATTCCGAAAACACTGCTGGTCAACAAAATTGGCGCTTTTCCTCAGGAAACCATGGAAAGAGTCGACCAATGCTTGATGATTGCTATGGCAATCGGTCGCCCTATATACAAGGAAAAGCCAGGCGGTCCGGACGAAGACATTCCGGAAAGCGCTTAGCCCGATTGCCATGGCAATCGGGCGTCCGATCTACTAAAAAGCCACTGGGCGATAAGAAGCTACTACAGAATCAAGGTAGAACCATCTGAATGTGTTCGCTGTTTGGCTTGACACGCATACATTTGTATGTATAATGCATATGTGGGATTTTGCATCGCCCTAACCTAAGGTGATCGCTTGAAGTTGGTTAACGGTGCTTAGCCAATTCAGTTCGCTGGTCCAGGGCGGATCCTATGCGCGAGTGTCACCCGGGGCCCTCGCGCCGACAAAATTGCAGTCTTGCGCGCTTTTGCGGGCAAGTATTCGCGCTGGACAATTGACTGCCGGTTCAGTCCGTCCTGATGGTGACCTTCTCGCCGCTGCTGACGTTTAGCAGCGCTTGCGCGCTTGCTTCTTTTGCCGCGATTTCCAAATAGCCGTGGCTGCCGCAAAGCACTTGCGCGTCGCCATCATCTATGGTGTCATAGCTGCCGACCGCCAATTTCAATAATCGGCTGCCAATGCGTATTTCCTTGATTTGGGGTTTAGTTTCTGCACAAATATTGGTGATGAGATTTCCATATCGGTCAATATAGACAATCGTGCCTTCAATCTCACCACCTTGGACTTTTGGCTCCAATCCCTCTATGACTGTAAGTGAGCTTTTGTCCACTTCCACAGCAAGGTCTCTCAGGGCTATGCCGCTCAGTAAGCGTACTGCAACCGGTGCAAAAACATCGCGGGCGTGAAAAGTATTGGAGACGGAACTAAGAAAGAACTGCGGTTTTTCCAGTGCATAAGCCTTTTTCGCGCCGGCAATAAAAGGCGTAGTCAAACCGTTATCCGGCGCAAGGATAATGCAATCAGGCAATTCAAGCGCAATTCGTCTCTGCTTCGTACCGACGCGCGGGTCAATGACGGCAATATGAATCGTGCCTGCCTTGAAATAAGGCACGCTTATTTTTAGCGACCAGGCGCCGGCAAGAATATCGAATGGCGGAATCTCATGATTGAGATCCACTATTTGAGCTTGGGGAAAACGGCTCAGGATGATGCCTTTCACAACACCTACATACGGATCTTTATGACCGAAGTCAGTTGTGAGAGTTACGATTCTGGAAGCATCATCAGCCATCAGTGCGCAATCACCGTTGCAGTCGCGAACTCGTGTTCATGGCTTACCGAAACTTCGAATTTCGTTAGATTCTGTCGGGCTGCCACTTCCAATGCTCTACCGTGTAACTTCAAAGTAGGCTTGCCTGAGCGTTCGCGGACAATTTCTACTTCTTTCCAGCCGACACCGTACCAGCCTGTTCCAAGCGCTTTTACTGTTGCTTCTTTAGCTGCAAAGCGACCCGCCAAGCGCTGGAACATGTGATGCCGGGCGCTGTTCACATGTTGTTCTTCGGATTCGGTCAAAATGCGTTTTAGTAATTTATTTCCAAAACGCTCATAAGAGGCGCGAATCCGACTGACAGAGCAAATGTCGGTGCCGATCTTGATGTTAAGGTCAGCCATGTTATTCTCCTTGCCCCGACTGGCTTTCTACGAACGGCTCTCTTTGTCGCCACGCGTGCCATAAAGGTAAACTATTTCTGGTTTCGAAAGTGATTCGTGCAATTGTGTGACCGTTTTTTTCAAGGTCGGATGCTGGAAGTCAGGTGCAATCTCCAGAAGCGGCACCAGCGCATACGCCCGGAATGGGACATTGGGATGAGGCACCCGTAGTTCTTCTTCCTCGACAATTGAATTGCCGAAAAAGAGAATGTCCAGATCGATGACTCGCCTGCGTTTTTCACCAGGCACGCAGTCTTTCAATGTTTCTTCTTTTCCGTGCATGACGGCCAGACGTTTTTCGATATCAAGAACAGCATCCAGAAGCGCTTTGCAGGAGAGCGTTGTTTCCACCGATGCTACCGCGTTGACAAACCACTTGTCGTATTCGACGCCAATCGGCTCGGTTTCATAGAGGCTCGAGCATTCAAGAACCTTGATCCCGCTGACGTCTTTCAGCATTTGCATTGACTGCTGTACGAAGCCGAGGCGGTCTCCCTCGTTAGAGCCCAGACCAATGAAAGCCTGTGTGCGCTTCGGATTGCCCCGAAATTTCAGTTTGTCGGACACCTTTGAGACCTCAGTATGCTTTGTTTAAAGCGCACACATTATATACAAAAGGCGCGAGGAGTGTAGAATCTCATAAAAAAAGAGGGCGTTTTCAATATGCGCATTGCCTGAATTCCAGGTGCCACGCGGATATAATAAGCGCCAGGTAAAACAAGTCAGGTGAATCGGCCGTTTGTGCTGGCGTGCATTCAGGTCGAAGGAGAAAAAATGAACATTCCTCCCGATCGCAAGAAGATTTTTCAAGCCATTGAAGAAAGCCCGGTGGCTTACAATCCAACCGTCATCGAAACGACGGCGCGAGGCGAGCGCTCGTTCGATATTTTTTCTCGACTGTTAAGAGAACGGATCATCTTCCTCGGTCAGGGCGTCGATGACGTTGTCGCCTCAATTATCGTGGCTCAGCTGCTGCTTCTGGAAGGTGAAGACCCGGAAAAGGACATTCGTCTCTATATCAACTGCCCAGGTGGAAGCATTACTTCCGGTTTTGCAATTTACGACACAATGATGCACATCAGAAGCGACGTGTCGACGATCTGCTTGGGTCAAGCCGCCGCCATGGGTGCCTTCCTCCTATCATCCGGAGCCAAAGGAAAGCGGCTTGCATTGCCGCATTCGCGTGTTCTAATGCGCCAGCCGATGGGCGGAGCGGAAGGACAAGCTTCAGACATTGAAATCCAAGCAAAAGAAATTTTGCGCAAGAAAAAATTGCTTGTTGAGTTGTTCGCGAAGAATACCGGACAAAGTCAGAAGCAGATTGAGAAAGATAACGACCGCGACAACATAATGACTCCTGAGGAAGCCAAAGAATATGGCATCATCGATGAGGTCGTGGCGCGTGAGATGGTCACGACATAGAAGACTGAAAGAAAGCCAAATTACTTCTTACTGTCGTTCTCTGTAGCTTCAGGTGGTACCGGCTCGCCTGGCGCAAACTCGGTTTTGCGTCCGCCCCCGTCTGAGTATAGTTCTTCTTTTCGCTTATCTTCTGCCGTTTGTTGAGCATCGCTTGACTGCTCCAAACTTTCCTTTTCTGCGTGGCAATTCGCGTCTTTAATGCATGGTTTTTCGCCGTTGCTCATGTCACGTCTCCTCTATCTCTTTCAGAAAGAAGACCGCGTCCAGCTTTGGTAGTTCCCGACCGGTATTTGAATGTTTGATAGATTCTCCGCCGCGTATTTCCCGCATTTCGCGCCACACTTATGCCACACATTTAGAGCGAAAGTAGGTCATGTCGGATTCACGAGGTAATCAGCAATGGGGCGCGATTGGATTGACGATAGGGCTGCAAGCATGGCTCGAGACCTGGACAGAGGGAACGGTGAGCGTGTGGCAGATCAATTGAGAGAAGATGCATCTCGGATGAATCAGCGCGATTTCATGAATTTAGTGCATCAGACACAGCGATATGAGCGCAACGGCGTCGGCGATGATTTGGTTATCACACCGGTTCCGGGCTATAACGGCGGCGGAAAAGAAATATCCGTGCGCGTGCGCGAAACTGATAGGCACGGACGCCCTGTAGTGGTAAACGAATCTGTTGCCCGCCTCGAGCCACCGCCGCCCCCTGCCTCTGGACGTTATCCGCAAGAGCAACAAGGTGTAGATCCGGGCTCCGTCTTGCTCGGGACAGCAATTGGTATTGGACTAACAACTATCCTGCGAAACAATCACGATCGCCATCGCCGCTAATCAGCTGAATATTGCATCGATAACTGTATGTGTATCGGCCAGTGTGGCGAACAAATGATCGGGGCATTGTGCCTCGAGCTCCTCTCTTGTGGTTCTGCCTGAATTAACCGCAAGACTTACCGCTCCATAATGCTTGGCACAAAGCACATCAAAAATACTGTCGCCGATTACGACAATTTCTCTAGGCTCGAATGTAGTCTTGAAGTGCTCATCGGCTCTCAGTTTTGCAACATGAGGCAAATCCAGTCGGCTGGCCGAATCGGATCCGTATGCACCCAAAGGAAAGTGATGATTGAGTTTGAAGCGCTCTAGCTTCATGCGAGCGCCACGTTCGACATTGCCAGTCAGCAAACCCAGATAAGCGTTTTCCATCATGGTCAGAGCTGCCAGAATGTCTTCTACGCCGTCGTGTACGATGTAGTGTTTGGTTTCTCTGATTTCAGTAGCCAGATGAACTAGATATTCTTCAATCATCGATGGAATGGCAGATTCGATTTCTTTTCTATCGATACCCGCCTGCGACATAATCTCAGTCAAGATTTGCGGATCTGTCTTGCCGGACATGGATAATTTTATGGTGGCAGGATCGATATCGTAGCGGTCTTTGAGCACTCTGCTGATAGCGCGGCGACCCGCTCCATCAGACGTGATCATGGTTTCGTCGATATCAAATAAAACTAGTCTCTTCTGCATTATTCTGCAGGCTTAGCATTGCCTGTGGTGTCAGCAATTGATGGTGGCGCCGGCAGTGCCTGAGAAGCTTCTGACTCTTCGCCCTCATAAATGCGAATTTGATCGCGTCCACTGTTTTTCGCTACGTAAAGCGCCTTGTCAGCTCTTTCTACGAGCTCTGCTGCACTGCTCGCTTGTTTGGGGAAAGAAGCCGCACCGATAGAGCAGGAGATTCTTCCGAGCCCGGGCACATGGCAGTTTCTAATTTGACTGCAGATACGATCTCCGATTAAGGCCGCTTCAAACAGAGATGTTTCCGGCAAAATGACTCCAAACTCTTCTCCGCCGTAGCGTGCCGGTGTGTCTCCTGATCGCAAGATTGTCTTGAGAATAGAGGCAACCTGGCGGATGGCCGCGTCGCCTACCGGGTGACCGTAGGTGTCGTTGATGACCTTGAGCTTGTCCAGGTCGACCATCAGCAGCGAGCAAGACGTGCCTTTTCTCTTTGCGAGATTAAGGTCTTCCTGCAGGCGGTTTTTGAAGTAGACGTGATTGTACAGCGTCGTCAGACCATCTGTAATCGCCTGGTGTTTGACGGTAGCGAAAAGATGAGCGTGCTCGATTGCGACCGCGACCTGGTCGGCAATGGCAGCTACCAAGCGCACTTCAGTGGGTGTCCACTCTCTGGTGTTTTCGGTTTGATGAACAATGAGCAAACCAACCAATCTATTTTCACTGACCAGCGGAGCTGCAATTAAAGAGCGCGTTCCATTTTGATCGAGGAAGTGTCGGAACGGCATGGCACGTGAATCCATGTCGATGTCCGTGATCACGGCTATCGGTGCTTCTTGAAGTGTGGTTGCATCCGGCGGCACTTGGACAAGTTCGCCGTCATCCGTTTCCACAAAAGTCGCATAGCCTTTGCTCAATCGATCAAGGTCTATACCGAGAATTGTGTTGCGGCCCGTGATCGGCTCCGCTCTGAGTTCTGCTGGAATCAAAGGTTCTATTTGATCGTGCTCTGAATTCGGACTGAGAGCTTCGCCTGTTTTCGCCTGGAATGCCTGCATCGTAGATGCCAGAAGATTGGCGGCACGAGTGGATTTTATTGTAGGCGTATGGGAGACGCGGAAGTCCATCTGATCAGGATAGAGGCTGACGCCTTTAACGCTTTCCAGATGCCCCGCATGGCATTCATGTGTGACCACAAGTGGACCTTCGTTTCTGGGTTGAGCAATTTGCACACGCTCGACTCCCAGTGCCTTCAGCAGCTCTCCTGTGACCGTATTCAATATAGTGTCGAGATCAAGAGAACTTCTTACGGAGCGGACAATATGATTGATCAAGACTTCCTGCTCAGCCATTTGCTTTGTTCGGTTGTACAAGCGGGCGTGTTGCATAGCCAAGGTGACCTGGCGCGCGATAGCTTCTACCAGTTCGAGCTCATAATCCGTCCAAACACGAAGTCTGTCGCACTGATGCACGAGGATGATGCCCAGAGGACCTTCGTTGGTCGTAATCGGGCAGGCGATCAGCGAGCGAACCGATTTCCAATCTTGTGACTGCTCTTCTGTCGCGTTTTCGAACAGCGGTGTATTTACGCCATCATCAAGGACATCCAGTGAAAGAATAGAGCCTTGCTGCAAAATCAGTTTGAGGACACTGTGTTTTGTGATCAATATAGATTTGTTTGCGAGTTCTGTTCCGCCTTTCTTTGGATCGGTCCATACATAGTCGAACATCAACTCGTCGTCGGACGTATCGAGCGTGCAATGCGTATCTACAAGCGCCAGGCAGCAACGGCTGGAACCAAGTGCTTGCCCTAATTCACGTACCGTAGTGTTCAAAATCTGATCCAAATCAAGAGATTTGCGAATGGATTCGGAAACTTGATCGGTCATGTTCTTCATGTCCTGGTTCAATTCCAGGCGTGCGGCCATCTGGTTAAAGGCGCGGGCTAATAGTCCGAATTCGTCACGGGCAGGAACATTGACGCGTTTTGTAAAATCGCCGTGTCCGATCGCCAATGATTCTTTGACCAGCAATCTGATGGTGCGCGTAAAGTGCAACGTCGCCCAAAACGCCAGACCTACGGAAATGAGCACGCACGAGGCCGCAATTGCGGTGAGGAGAACCAGCCAATCATGCGCCTGTCCATAGATTTCGCTGACAGGCACACCGACGACCAGCAACCAATTCGTGGTCGGGACATGATCGAAAGCATATGCCCGTGTGACCGGGTCGGCAATTCCAACGGCTTCGTAACTGCCTCGTTGTGCTTTAGACCCTGCTGTTACCGATTTGGCCTTGGAAAAATCTTTGCCTTGCCAGTATTCATTTTGCAAAGTGCGGGCGATAACACGTTTTTGGCTGTCCACCACTGCAATTACAGTGTCGCTGTTGTCGCTCAATCCGTGAAACAAGCTAAGCACCGAATCAAGGTCAACAGATGCGAGCATCACGCCTTGATCTTTGATCGGCACTACCACCAGCACAGACGGGTCACCACAGACCGGCGAATGTGTATAACCGCTAATTGCCGGGGTTCCGGACCTTTCTACAGTGGCAATGAATTCTTTTGTTGTTGAGTCGAGCGTGACTGCAGTTGTTCTTGCTTTGACTCCGTATTGTCCTCGCTCGGCGGCGGCAATCAGTTTGCCGTCTTTGAGCAGAGCCAAATCGTGCCATTGTTTTTCGGCCTTGAGCGCTGTTTCGAAAATCTTCTGAGTGGCGTCTACCTTGCCCCCACGTAGGGCCGCAAGTTGAGCAATTGCACAGGCTGTTTCGATCTGTGTCTGAGTCCACTGATGCAGGCTGCGAACCGCAATGGCGGCCTGGAAAGTGGTGGCACGAGAGGCTTCCAGCCTGAGTGTCTGGTAAGACTTATATAAGGTGAAGCTGCCGATGGCGATTAACGGCGCAGCCACTCCAAGACACAAGAGGAGCATTCTTGTGCGGATACTACAGGGGTTGGATAGCGATCTCAGCACTGCCAGACCTGCGTTTTACGGAGTGGAAGAATATCGGGTGCCGTTTGGTTGATGTCCCATGGAGCCAAGGATTCCAGTGAGATTATAAGTGTTATTTAAAAGAGTAAAAGAGTCTATTTGTTTTAGAAATGACGTTTTTACTAAAACGAGTGGGGAAAATACGTATTGAATTAGGTTAATTTCTGCGGCTCGAGCCAGCCAGAGCTCGCTCTTGAGCGGTTTCCTTTTCGGCCGTGAGCAAGCACTCAAAGGCTTTATCGGTGTCGAGCGGAACTTTGTTTTCCAAATCGAGAGTAAGTCCCATCCGCATGGCTAAAAGGATTTCCTCGCCGGCTTTCTCCTTATTGCCCTGGCGCAGATAGACATCTACTTTCACCATCCGTGCTACCAGGCATTGCTCATCGAATTCCAATGCGCGCTCAGAAAGATTGATGGCATCAACAAGCTCACCGTCCGCAAACGCAGCACAGGCGGCGGCGGCGAGCAATGTACCTTTGAGTTCGCCATCTACATTCGGGTAATTTGATGTAAGCAAAAATGCTTGTCTGGATTTTTTGTATTCCCTGCGGCGGTAGGTAAGAATGCCTTCAAGAAAGTTTGCATATAAGGGATGGCGATATTCAGATTTCAGTCTGCCGAGCAAACGTTTTGCCTGACGGCGTAATCCGGCGCGATCATAAAGTAGTCCAACCCGGAAGGCCAGACGTGCGTTTTCGGGGCTGGCGTGCCAGGTAGAAATTGCTCTTCTCAGTTCGTCAGATGCGGCAGGTCTGGTCAGCTCCGAGAACCAGAGACGCACACGAGCGGTGCGCATCATCCACACATAAATTGCGCCCAGAACGACGTGCACCGTGACCAGTGGCATGCGAGCAGCGATTGGAGCCATGGACATTGCCACGCTCCACTTTGTGCCGCCAAATCCAACCAGCGCAAGGATTGGCTCTGCTATGAGGTTAAGACCGAGTACAAAGGCCGCTGTATACCCGATCACTGTAGATAAGAAAGGGTGCGGTCTGAAAAGCAGAGCCGGCAACAGCAATAGAGCGAGAATGCACTGAATGATCTCGCCTGCAAACAATGAAGGGATGACGAAACGTTCGGAGGTCAAACCGGCAGGAATTGCTTCATACCAAATGAATCCGTACGTAAAGCTCTTAATGAAGCCACCGAGAAACTCGGTCGTCACAGTCGTCGCTCGCAAATCGAGAAAAACGAAAAGCGGGAAGATGACAAAGACGACGAGTCGCCAGGCAAAAGCCCGGTCTTCATCGTTCAAATCTTCTTTTGCCAGCCGGTATCGTTCAGTCCACAAGCGATATAGCGTACTTGCCGCTATGACGGTTGTGAGAAGCGCTACGCACCACAGGTAAACCTGATTCATATGAGTTGCTTGTAATGTCTAGCCGGGGTTTCCAATTTGGCTTGTCATTATAAGTAAGCGCAAGACGTCAAGTCTGAAATCTATTCACTCCTTGGCAACGCTTCCTTGCTTTGCAATTGCTAATTCTCGCGGGATCAGGTCCGGGAGTGCCAGATCTAGCCATTTTCTTTCTTGCGCAGAATAGAGATCAACTTCGGCTCGATCGTAAAGACCAGCTTTATTAAGTAAAACGGCCCTGTGAAAAAGACCGTCGCCCACATCCGGCAGAACCTTAATTGCCATTGTGTACGCCCATACGGCGTTTCCCCACCGTTCGGTGTTTGCCAGCTTTGACTGAGGCACGCGCAGCAGGCGCTCGTCCTCTGCCAGTCCGATTGCAATGAATGCCTTGCCTCGCAAAAGTGGTTCGGCCTCGAGATTCTCTGCCAATTTTTTGAAACAGCCGATAGCCTGGTCCGTTTTTCCTTGCGCGTGGCGGACCCACCCTTCTAATAAATGAGTATCGGGCAGGTTCGGGTCGACAGCAAAAGCTTCGTTGACGCAAGCAAGCGCTTGATGGTCCAGGCCAGCCGTATAAAAGGACCAACCTACTTCCAGAAGGTGCTCTGCAGTCGGTACGCGTTGTGCTTTCGCTTGTACGAAGTGATGTTTTCTTGCCCATGAAGGATTGGTTTTTTCTGCAAACCACAATCTCAGTCGCTGGGAGTAAACACAATAAACCATCACCCCAACCGTAAGCGCGTGTGAAACGCCTATCGCAATCACAGCGCCCCTTTCCGGGTTGCTGTAGATAATCCGCCAGTCTCCGTAGAACCCAAAAATCGACATTATGGTGTAGAAGATAAGCGTTTCACCAATTGACCAGAGCGCAGAATAAGTGCAGAGTGCCACCACCCATGGTGTCTTAGCCATGACCGCAATCCACAAGAAAATCAATCCTGTTAAAACCTGCATAGCATTTCCGGCTAGAAAAATCGTCAAATATTGAGCGGAATTGAAGCTGCCATCAGGTGTTACAGACCCCCAGAGAATTCCATAATGGAAGTCACTCACGGTTCCACCCAACAAAAAAATGGCAGCGACGTGGCCAAGTTCGTGAATCATTACCACCGCGGGCAGTATCAATAGCATTGAAGCCTGTTTCAAAATATGGCGATCTACAGCTGTGAGCTGATCGTCTACAATTCCAGCCCAGCCTCTCTTTAGAAGGATAGCTGTGTAGATCATGATTGGAATCATGAGCCAAACAGTGAGGTCATGCTCGTAGAGCCAATTCATGCTTTACTTGCCGAAAAATTTGACCAAAATAATTGAGAGTCCGTAGAGTGCTACCAGAGCTGCCATAGTCACCAGCATCGAAAACGCAGTCGGGTCGGGCGTTACAACCGCTGCCAGTATGCCGGCTCCAAAAATTGCGTAACGCCAAAACTTGAGCAGATGTGTCGAGGTTACCAGACCGGTGAAAGACAATGCGCAAATTACCAGTGGCAATTGGAAACAAAGACCCATATAAAGAAGAAACGAGCTAACCAAGGAAACATAGAAATCCAGCCGTTGATGGACTTGAATCACACCTTCACCGAAACTGGCAAAGAAGTGAAGCATGCCCGGCAATACGCAGAAGTATGCAAACGCCACGCCTGTGAAAAAGAGAAGTGGGCTACAAATGACGATCGGCAGGACTACCTTCTTTTCGGTTTTCGTCAGTCCTGGAGCGATAAAACGACAAAGCTCGTTAAGTATGAACGGCGCGGCAATCACGAGACCCGTGTAAAAGCTGACCTTTAAGTAGACGATAATCGGCTCTTCCAGAGAAAGTGCCTGGAATGGAATGTTGCCCGCCGGAGCTTTGAGTATACGCAAAATATCCTTGCCAAAATAGAGCGCAATGGAAACACCGATGAGCACTGCAAAGAACGAACGGATAATTCCCATCCTGAGTTCTTCCAAATGCTCAATGACGGACATTACATGTCCTTCGCCATCCTTGGGAGCGGTGTCAGTATCTCCGGAATCTACTGAGTCCGACATCAGCGACAGCGCGCTGCCTTCGTCGTCACGGATGGATTCAGCAACCAAAGCAGTATTCTGCGCCTCCGTCGATACGGCCTCGACGGGGGACTGCTGCTCCAGGTTCTCTTGATGTAGATCAGAGGTCACTTGCGGTAAACGTCACAGGTTATAGAAGCTAATGATAATGCGCCTCTCGGCAATCGTCCACAGAGACGGTTTATTTGTTTAACCACGGCTTCTTTCAGGCTTGTCAGTCCCCCTGACATGCTGCGAAAGAGACTATTTGTTGGGACCGCGTTTTGATGAAATGAAGCCGAGAGCTACACCGGCTGCAACAGCGACATTCAAGGACTCAGAGCGCTCACTGATTGGAATTGCTATGATTCTGTCTGCCTTGCCCATATCTTCGTCAGCTAAGCCATTTCCTTCGTTGCCTAGTAGCAATGCCAGTCTTTCCGGAAAGTCCGCGGTCCAGAGATTTTCTTCTGCATTCTGATCCATTGCGAAGCTTGTGATTTGATGAGCTTTTAGTTGTTCTATCACTTCATCAAAATGCACGTCGGCAACAACAGGTAATGCAAATAGAGCGCCCATTGCAGAGCGAACGACTTTGGGGCTATATGGATCGACAGTACCCTTTGTAAGCACGACTGCAGTGGCTCCAAATGCCAATCCGGCGCGCACTATTGTTCCTAGATTTCCGGGGTCTTGCACCGTATCTGCCACTATTATGAAAGCATCTTGCTTGCTTAAAACATCTGCCAGCTCGTACCTTTTGATATGGGCTGTTGCCAAAATCCCTTGCGGTGTCTCAGTTGTAGCCAGTTGTGAAAAGAGAGAATCTTCTACGACGACAATTTCGTCTATCTCCAGGTTTGGCATGCCACCCATGCCGTTTTGCAAATAGGTGTTGCTAACGATTATGTCTTCGATTTCAATGCCATTAGAAAAGGCTTCCTGGAGCAGCTTTGCGCCTTCCAGAAGAAACATTCCGCTCTCTCTTCGACCCTTACGGTCGTGCAGAGATCTCACTGTTTTGAGCAGTGGATTGGCGGTACTGGCTATTTCTTTTACTTTCACTTGGGTGTGCTAAAAGAGTAAAGGGCGACGCGATGCGCCGCCCTCAGGAGATTTGAAACGTTCCGGCAATGCCAGAACATCGCTATTTCTTACGACCGACAGCGGCTTTGGCTGCGTCGACGAGACCAGCAAATGCTTTTTCATCGGTTACTGCCATGTGTGCCAAAACCTTGCGGTTGAGGTTGATGCCTTCTTTTTGCAGACCGTGCATGAACAGCGAATAGCTCAGTCCATTGGCGCGGGTACCGGCGTTTATGCGGGTGATCCAGAGGCGTCTGAAATCACGTTTGCGCTTTCTTCTGTCAGCAAATGCATTGCGCCATGCGCGCATAATTGCTTGGTTGGCGGCGATGAAAAGTCTCGATTTCGAGCCGCGAAAACCTTTTGCGTACTTGAGGATTTTCTTGTGCCGTTTTTGCAGCACATTCCCACGTTTTACTCTAGCCATCTTTATCTCCTTCTTGGCCCACTAATGGGCTCAGGGTTTGTGTGGTGTTCCTTCGGAATGTGCTTCTTGGCAATGCCAAGCGCGAAACCAGCCATCGGAGAGGAGACTTCCTTATGCAAGGCGCTCGCTCATTCGAAGGAATGCGAACATGTACAAAGACTTCTTAGCGAAGGTACTTGGTGTACGGGAAGCACTCCAGGATGTTGTCTTCCTGGGTTTTATCGAGAGGAGCCCATCCTCTCAGTTTTCTCTTGACATTGGCCGACATCCATTCGTTGATGTGGCGCTTGCCGGCTTGGCGGCGCAGGACTTTGCCGGTACCGGTTATTTTGAACCGGCGGGCGGCCGCCTTGTTGGTCTTCATCTTAGGCATTGCCAGTGACCCTTTTCGTTCTTATTAGTGGATACGAATTACGTTTTGCCGGGTTCGGCTAACGTTTCACCATCCCTTAGACAGTGAATTAAACCCCAGTTTTGGGGTCCGGCTTTTCCGCGAGCAAAGATTGCCCCTGCGGCGGAATTGCAGAGAGGTCCATGATAACAGACTTGTCTCCAATTATGGCTGCCTGTCAACGATTGCTAAATGTTTTAGCAATCGAAAGCTCCAGAAGCCCTGGTTAACTATGCGCCTGCTTTAGGCGGCTCTGGTTTTTCCAATGGTTGTGGCTTACCACGCTGAGGAATTGCAGAAAGGATCATAATGACGCTCTTTCCTTCCAAGCGTGGCTCTCTATCGATGATTGCCAGCTCTTTCAGCTCGTTCGAAAAACGGTTCATCAAGTCGATAGCCATCTTGCTGTGCTGCATTTCGCGACCGCGCAACATGATGACGACCTTGATCTTATCGCCCTCGTTGAGGAATTTCTGCGCGTTTCGAAGCTTCACGTTGTAATCGTGCTCTTCGATTTTGTAGCGCATCTTTATCTCTTTGACATCGACGATATGATGCTTTTTCTTGGTTTCGCGCTCTTTCTTTTGTTGATCGAATTTGAATCGACCGTAATCCATAATCCTGGCTACGGGCGGATTGGCATCGGGCTGAACAAGGAAAAGGTCGAGACCACGTTCGCGCGCTGTATTCAGCGCCTCGCGTGTGGGAACGATGCCCAGCTGGTTGCCTTCTTCGTCAATTAGGCGTACCTCTCTGTCCCTTATGCGCTCATTCAAAAGCGGCATGTCGCGTCTGGGATCGTTGGGGCGGCGTACATCACCTTTGTCTATGCTCAAGCGTTCTCCTCAAGATTGGGACCGATTATTAATAGTTGCCATTTGGCAAACGAAAAAACTGCCGAAGGTGGGACTTGAACCCACAAGCCCTTGCGAGCACTACGCCCTGAACGTAGCGTGTTTGCCATTTCACCACTTCGGCGCGTGCCAACGATTCTACACCAAATTACAACTGGTTAATTCGTTGGCGCTTTGACTATTCAGGGACCTTAACCGTCAGCGGTATATGCCATGAGGGCGATGTCTCTGGCGCGCTTGATGGCGACTGTCAGGCTTCTTTGGTGCGATGCGCAGTTACCGGAAATGCGTCTCGGGAGGATTTTGCCTCTTTCTGTGACGAATTTTTTCAAGCGGTTCGGATCTTTGTAATCAATATGTTCGACCTTATCGGCGCAGAATCCGCAAGTCTTGCGGCGGCGGGGCGGTCCATCTTGATTCATGCGTGACATTTCATTCTTCCTTTATCTATAAGTAGTGGGTTGTAGGGGCGTTAAAGGCGCCCGAAAAAGCGGGAGTTGTTTAGAACGGAATCTCGTCGTCGGATGCAAAGATTGCGTCCAGATCGTCGGTGTCGCCTGCAGGCTTAGCCTTTTGGCCGCCTTTCACTCCGGCTTTCGCCAGATTCGCTTCTCCCTTCTCTTCTGAGAATGAGCCTTGTGAGCCGGTCAGGTTGGAAAGATTCTCAACGCTGACAGCGTCCACTTCCACTTCACGACGTTTTTGACCGTCTTGTGATTGGTAGTTGTTGATTTGCAGTCTTCCGTCAACGGCGACCAGGTCGCCTTTTTTGACTTCGGTCGAGCAGCGCTCGGCCAGATCACGCCAGGTAATCACTTTCACCGGTGTGGTTTCGACTTGTCCGTCTCTGGCAGGAGATTCGACAGCGATCGAAAATTCTGTAACTGCTACGTTTGTTGATGGTGTGAAACGCTTCTCGGGAGCGCGGATTACACGTCCGGAGACAACAATTTTGCTTAAGCTCATCAGCTAGTCCTCAATTGAGACTTGGATAGACGCATTCAAAACAACGGAAACTAGGACATTACCGGTGTTTGCGATTCTTCAAAGACAACGACCAGGAAACGGATGATGTCTTCGGAAAGGGTCATCATGCGCTTAATCGTGGCGAGTTGATCTGTCTTTATCGTGAAGACTGAGTAGACGTAGTATCCGTCTCTCATTTTGTTTACTTCATAAGCCAGGCGGCGGCGACCTTTCTTCTCGGTCAACTCGACGTTTCCACCCAAATTCTTGATGTATTCGTCCACTGCTGCGGACACTTTATCGACTGCTTCTTCGTCGATGTTCGGACGGACAATGTAAGTAACTTCGTACTTTTCTTGCTTTTCTTTGCGTGACAAGTTGAATCCCCCTTATGGTCATGCGCGTCCTGCTTTGCAGGCAAGGTGAGGCGATATAAACCGGCACAAGCCGGACCGGTAATTCTAGCACGCACTGTAGTGAGCGCCCGGTGCGCTGCTGCTTTGAGCGACTAAAACTATTGCGTAATCGTCACATAGGCAGCATTTCTTGCGATCAACTAAACTTTTGATCATGGCGTCTCGTTGAACTCTTTGCTTGTCAGGTTAAAGAGATTACAATTGATCCGGAAAACATGAGGCAATCGGCTGTGGCAGCCAGTTTTCGCAACCTAATTCTCGTCTCTCTTCTCTGCTTTGCGCAAGAAGCTGCGTTGGCCCAGGGTTTGCAGAATATGCCCTCCTCTCAAATCATGAACACCCCGCAAGGCAATTTCCCGATCACACCAAAGGGAATGAATGGCAGTGTCGGATCTAACATTTGGAATTCTGTCGGCTCTAGAGTGCCAATCGGCACTCTACTGTCGGGCATTCTTGAAGATGACCTTTCTTCCGGAAAGAATCAGCGAGGGGATGTTTTTTCCATCCGTCTTGAAGATGGCTATTTCAGAAATGGAGTAGAGGTCGTTCCGCGTCATTCAAGAATTGTCGGCTCCATTGTCAGTGTTGTGCCATCAGCACTTACAGGTCATGGGCATCCCGGCAATCTGCAAGTGAACTTACAGACAATAGTTTTTCCTGACGGAAGCAATACGCCGCTAAGTGGCTTTATCGTTCATAACCCCAACATGGATGAATCGCAAAATCCGAGAAAGACAAATGCTGCAGATGCAGCAGCATATTACCCAAAGGCTGCGATCAATTCTCTGGGCATGGTGGGCAGAACTTTGAGCGGTCGCTTAATTGGCTACAAGCCGGGCTTCAGACAGCGAGGCGCAGACTTCAGAATGGAGAAGGGCGAGATTTTGGCCGTGCGCTTGAATCGTTCGCTCGATCTCAGTCATATGTCGCCCCCGCCAACAGGTTTTGCTCCCAGCAACTTACCCGCGCCGGGCTTGACCTCACCGACGGTGCCAGCGCTGAAATCCGGTCAGCCTCTATTGCCTGGGCCTGCAACAATTAGTGGCCCAAATGCTGTTATGGGCGGACCGCAGCCTGCCCCGACTTCTGCTCCAGGTCTTACGCCAACAAGTGCTCCCAACCAGATATTCAACAATCCGGTCGGACCGAAGCCTGGTTTAAACATGCCGGATCCATTTTAGATTTTGTACTTGCTGCACTTGCGTCATCTGCAAGTATTTTTGGCAATGAAAAAGGGAGGCAATTAAGCCTCCCTTCTTTGTATGTCTAGTGATTGTCTAGTCGTCTGACGATGCCGGAGCAGAGCTGACCATGCCACCTCCACCCTTCTGCTGTTGGGTGGCAGCTTTATACTCTGCTAAATGGCGCCATCCTTGGTGAAGAATCAGTTGATATGCATAGATTTGCTCCAACCATCTTCTTTCGCCTTCCGGCAGATCCGGGCGCTCCAGGCGGCGTTTGAGCGAACCTGTGATGTTGCGGGTTTCTTCGATAGCCTTTCTGTAATTTCTTACTGTGCGCTGCAGACCTTGTGCAACCACTTGTGATTGCGATGAAGGCTGAGAAACATAAGCGGCAGCTGCTGCAGGTTCTCGGTCTGCTCGATCAATTCTCTCGGTTCTGTCGCTTCTATCGGCCCTGTCAGTTCTTTCGGGGCGATCTCGGTCTCTATCTCTATCGCGATCTCTTTGCGGCGCGCGTTTTGGCTCCTCAGCATATCGATCGGTTTCAGCTGCTACACCGTTGGCATCATTGCGTTGTGCTTGACGGCTTGCCGCTTGTTGCGCCAATGGATGCTGAATGACATTTTTGTGGCGCTCCGCTCCTCCGCGTCTTCTCTCTTTACGCTTTGCTCTGTAGCAGTCGAGACAATCACGCAGACGTGGATTCATATGTTCAAAAACTTTGCCGCAGGTTTGGCAAGTTAGTGAATGTTTTGGCTTTCCTTCGCCCGATTCGCCTTCTGCTGGTGCGCTATCCGCATCGCCTTCAGCTTCAGGTTTTTCTTCTTCCTCAGCGATCTCTTCCTCTTCCTTATCTTCAGGAGGAGCTTCTTTTTTGGAGATGCGCTTGGCGGGGCGCTTGTTGTCCTTCTCTTTCTCTTTTTCTTTTTCTTTAGAGCGAGCGGCTGGTTTTTCCTCTTCTTCTTCCACTACTTCCGGTTCTGCCTTCACTCTGGTTGCAGTCTTGGCTTTCGCTTTACCTTTTGCAGGTTTGCGCTCGGAAGTGCGCATTTCCTCTAGCTTTTCCAGCACTTGAGGATTTGTCAGACCTTCTTCTTTGAGTTCGCGAACCTTTTGCAATTCTTCCATTGCAACATCAGGAAGGACTTTGATGCCGTTTTCGTCTGACGTGGTTTCTATATTGAACTCTGTGATGTACCGCCTGATAGTTACTGACGTAACGTTGAGATCCTTGGCGGCCTGGGCAATCTTAGTGCCCTCTACCTTGGCGTTTCGACTCATTAAGCTGTGACCTTGAAATAAGTATCGACTGTGAATTGAGGCAGTTCTTCGGAAATCGATGCATCGCTAGCATCAAATCAGAGAGTCCGGGATCGACCCGTTTAGCTCTTAGCTTTTAGCTCTCGTAGCTCTCAGCGAACCTTTGCGTTTGAGCAATAAGACTCTGGCTCGGCTCACAAAGACTGGCTTTGTTATCGCCTTTTGTTGCTCGCACACCCGTAGGTCGCCTCTGAGCAACTGACCCTAAGTTTATCTCTATATATGCCGGAGGTAACTGTTCAGGAATTAAATTTCATCCATCTTTGCAATGGAGGGTGAAAAATCGATCGGCCCTTCACTGACAAAAGCCCCCTGGGCTTGGTCATAAGCCTTGCGCAGGTGTCCACGGCTGACGTGCGTATAAAGCTGGGTGGTGACGATATTGGCGTGTCCGAGCAGTTCTTGCACTGAGCGCAGGTCGGCTCCGTTTTCAATCAAATGGGTGGCAAAGCTGTGTCTGAGCGTGTGTGGGGAGAGTGATTTTTCAACGCCGGCTTTCTTTGCCAAACGCTTAACAACTTGCCACACTACCAGGCGCGACAGGCGATTTCCGGCCCTATCTCTGAAAAGGGGGCGGACCACATGTTTCACTTGTGTCAGTACTCTTGTTTTCTTGGGTGCTTCAGGACCCGCTTCATTCGCTCTTCCTTTCGTATCGCCGGGCGTACTGTCCGAATCCTTGAGCTCTTTCATATAGTCTTGAACGCAGGCTAGAGCCTGGCGCCCAATCGGAACTATTCTCTCTTTAGAGCCTTTACCTAAGCAGCGAACATAACTCTGTGACAGATTGACGTCTTTAACATCGAGGCCGACTAGCTCTGAAACCCTAAGACCTGCTCCGTAGAGCAATTCAATGATCAGTTTGTCGCGACTCCATTGAGCAGCGTCGATCATTTTTTCGACTTCGTCCTTGCTCAAAACAGCAGGCAATTTCTTCGCTCTAACTGGATTGTGCATCGCCTCGAGTGGATCCTCAGCGACGATTCCCGTGGTCTTTTGCCAGGCAAACCAGCCTCTCAAGCTGGCAATTGCTCTTATGATCGAGCTGGTCTTCTGACCCTTTTGTCGCAAGTAGCCAATGTATTGTTGTAGATCCTGCCGGGTCGTCGATTGTTTTTGTCTCGTTTTTTGCCAATTGATAAACGACAGCAAATCGCGCTGGTAAGCCATTTGCGTATTTAGCGACAAAGACTTTTCCGAGCGGACAAAATCAATGTAGCGGTTTAGACAGGCGTTGATACGTCTGTCTTCGGGGGTGCCAGGGGGCACCGAATGTGGTGGCGCCGAATGCATCGTGCCTCACCTTTCGCCGTGGACGGAAAGAGCAATTCGAATGTTCGAATTGCTAAATATGTATTAGTGGAGATCGTATGTCTGAGATATATCATACTCGTGCTTCGTCAAGAGTCAAGCAAAATCGCAAGTTTTGCGGCACCATATAGGGTGGCGCCACTTTATCGGTCTTTGTCACCAAATCAGGTGGCTAATAAATTTGCCTGCGCCACCGTATTAGGTGCAAGACTTCCGCCAAATATATGAGCAACTTTGACTAATTGGCTCTTGCTTCAAGCAGCTTGGCGTCTATACCAGGCACCGGGTGCGCTGATTGTAGGGGCTTGCTTGGAAGCCACTTGAAAGACTTTTCGATTGATTGAGCGAGCACTTGCGGCTCGTTCAGCGATGCCGCCATTTTGAATGTGAAAGTGCGCGGCTTATCTCCTGCGATATCGCCGAGAACCGGCAGAGATGGCAATTTCTCGAGTTTATTGAAAGTAACCGCATTGAGGAATTTTTGAATCGTCATGCCGCGAGTGACATGTCCGATTGGTCCTCTCAATACACTTGTCGTCACCCTAGGAAGGGTGCCGGCAATTTCCATGTTCACTTTTCCGTCAACAAGGTTGGCTGTACCGCCGCCCCAGAGACGCATATCCTCTCCGTTGTACTTGAGTTCTGTGAAAGCGAGCATGCCTTTGGTAATTGCATAGCTTCCCATCAGTTCTTTGAACTCACCTGTTCGCACAGGAACAACGCTCTGCAGCAAATTGTTCAGGTTGAAACCGAGCACACCTGATTGCAGCAGATTGGCTTGAGTCAGGCGTGCCTGAAGGTGCCCAAATCGTGCAAGGACGCCGTTTTTGACGTGGAATTTGCCGTTGCCGTTGAGATTGCGAATCATTTCGTCTTTGTCTGAGCCTTGCGACTTCAGCAAGAGCTCACCATCTGCGGTGCCGGTAAGTTCACCAGGGTGCCCGAATAAGCCTGTGGCAATGACACTAAGGTCAACACTCTTAAAATCAGACCTCGAGCCGAATTTCTGCGTTTCAGGATCAACCCATGCATTGAGATTGACAGTCCCATTGCCTGCCTTCAGCTTCATGTTGGCGAGCCTGATCTTGGGTAGTTTGTCTTCTCCTGAGGACGGCTTGAAGCTCATTTCTCCCGAGACATCTGTCACTTTGATCGCTTTCAGTTGCAATTCTTTCATCTCAACATGCGCGTTAATAGGCGAAGCTTGAGAGCGCGGATCATATGGATCGCGGCTCTGCATACGCCCTGTGGCATGGCTAATATTCAACTTCGGCACACCGACATCGACGAGGTCAAAATTGCCATTGATCTTCGGGTTGGACATTGGACCGTTTATTGCACCGTCAACACTGATTGTGCCAGTAACGGAGCTATCGGCTAATTGGGGCGCCAGACCAGCCAGAAGTCGTTTTGCCGGCAGCGGATTCGGTGTGACGATAGCCAGGTTGATCATCTGTTCGTTGAGCAGATTTGCATTGTTGTCATCCTTGACTTTAATCTCTCCTTTAAAATTCAAGACTGAGTCATTGACGAATAAGTGTGCATCATTAACAGTTACACCTTTAGGATGGATGGTAACTGCGCCGTCCAGCGACATCTGCTCGTCTGAAGGCTGGTGCAACACACCAAACGGTCCATACAGTTTGACGTTACTCTTTCGATTGGCTCGACCAGAGAAGCTTACTTTCATTTCGTCTTTGGTGCCGTTTGCTTTGAGGCGAACATCGAGCGGTCCCTGACAGGAGAATTTCAACTGGCTGGCTTTCTTTGCCGGTGAAAATGTAGCGATCAAATTATTGATTTCGGCGGAGTTTAACGAACCGCGAATATCGCAATTCAAACTCGGCGTTGCAGAGCGGAATTGTCTTACATACCCGTCCGCCTGGAATTCACTACCATTCATCCATCCGGCAATGTCTTGCAGAAGCAGGTCGTCTTTGGCGGTGGCCAAAACCCCGCTCAGGCGATCAACACCAATCTTTTCGTCTTCAACTCTAAAACCGACACCCATCAAACCAATAACGCCATCGAAGCGCGGCAGCGCACTATTGGGAGCGTCTTTCAGTAAAAGATCTCCATAAATTTTGCCGTGCAATTTGGCGACTGAATAAGTATCGAGCATCTTTTGATAGTCTTTGCGCACTTGCTCCGGTACCACCTGCGAATGAATCCAGGCGTCGAAGTCGGCTAGATCAAGTCCTTGCGATTTGATCCTTCCGTCGACGAATTCCGCCTGACCAGGCACGCCCTTTATGTGAGCTGAAACCTGCGCCGAGCCGCCTCTGGTTGTGAGCGTCATGTCCTTCAGTGTGAGCAAATCGCCGGTTAAATTGAGTGAGCCTCCGCTGGCTTTGATAAAGCTTTTCGCATCGCTCAATTCCAAACGGACATCCTCCGGTATTGCTGTTCCGGAGGCGATAGGTGATTTGAGCGAGCTAGTGATTTTTAGATTTGCATCTCTGACGCGCCCGCTTGCTTTCATGCCCGCCATTTGCGGGACCTGCATCTTGAAAGTCGTTAAAGCCAGGGTCAATTTGGCAAGGTCGATTTTCTTTCCTGCAACTGCGATATTAAGCCCGCCGCCTTTGATTGGCACCCGACCTGTGAGGCTGAAGGTGCCACCGTCCATGATGCCGGTTAGATGGTCGAATACAAAGTCGTTATCCGTAATTCCAATTTTGCCATTCAGCTTGGTAATATTCAGCGAGCCGTCGCTGAAGAAAAAGTCGGCATTGCGCAGATTGAGCGAAATGTCCTGCCTTGTAGAGTTTCCGCTGCGCTGGAGTTTTGCTATCAGGTCTGCCAATCCACGCAGCTGCAGTTTTGTTTTTGCAGGAACAGTGATGCGCGCGCTCATCTCTTTCATCGCTTCTCTGGAAGCATTCATGTTTGCAGAAAACTTGCTTAAATCAATGCCGTTTCCTTCCAGGGTGTAGTTGGAAACTCTATTCTTGAGCTCTGTCTCTCCGCTGATTTTCACTTTGCCGCCAACGATTTCTGTTTGAGCAGAGCGAACTTCCAGCTTTTGACCAGGGATAAGACGAATATCGCCTTCTAAGGCCGATGTATTGGGAACGCCTGCATAAATGGCGAATTTCGCATTTTCGGGGGCGGCCTCCTGCAAAATATCGCGCAAGAGCAATCCTCCGGCATTGAACTTGCTTTCAATCTCGGTGTGATCGCCTATATTTTGAATGTTTACTATTACCTCTGCCCGTCCTGTCAAACGCTCAGGATTGATCCCGTCCAAAAGCATGAGCGGCGACCGCAATGATTTACCTTTGCCGGACGGTGCGCCTAGCAACTTATTCAAGACTTGCAGGTCATCCACTTTCCCGGTCAACTTAGATGAATACCCGCCCTTCTTTCCTTTGGGACGATCGAAATGACCGTTGGAGACAAGGTTCATGCCGGGCAGTTTCAGTGTCAGTTCTTCCCATGCAATCTTGTTTTTGTCGATAATCACTCTTCCATCTGACTTGGCATGTGGCGTTGTGATTGTTCCTAGCTGCGGATCGTGGAGAACCAGACCCTCTGCCTGCATATTGGCAGTGAGTTTGATACCTTTATCGAGCGTGCCGTTACCTTTCACTGTGACGTCAAACAAGCCGCTGAGATCGCGTGTTTTGACTTGTACGGCGTCTTCCGGCTTCATGATGAATGATGCCAGTCGCAGTGCATCATCAGGATTGATGCGTCTGGCCAGAAGCGCAATCGTATAGTGATTGCTCTTCCAATCTTCAATGGCGCCTACGCCCAGACCTTCCAGTTGAACTTGTGTCTTGTAATGAGGTTGCTTGAGTTCAAACGACAAGAAAAACGGCTTGCTGACTTTCTTTTTAGGCCAGACGAACTTGAGTTGCACGTTGTCTAAATTGATACTGCTTCTGTATGCAGGTGGCGCTGCCATATCCGTCAGGTGCAGGCGTCCATCGTCGATTTGAATGATGCGAACATCTGGTCCGAATTTGATCAGGTCTGCGAAATTCCAATCGCCGCTCGTCTCACGCGTGAACCAAAATTCGGGTTTGCGAAAGTCCAAGTGATGAAGTTCCACATCGCCTTTCAATAACGGGCGAAAAGCAACACCTATTTCGGTGCGTTGTGCGCGCAAAAATGGCGCATCGTCCAACTCATCCACTTCAATTTTGTTGGTGGCAATGGCTAAGCCGTTAAATCCGATACGCCAACTAATGTGTCCTAGTCTCACTTTTCTGTGGAAAAGCTGGGAAAGCGCACTTTCAAACTGAGGCTTGTACCAGTCGGCATTCAATGCCAGAGCAACGACCGCGATTAAGGCAATCGAAAGAACCCAAAACGCCATGAATTTAAGGGCAAGTTTCCGTGTTGCGGATTTCTCCGCACTGGTCATAGGTGCTTGCTTGTCTTCTTGGCTGGGTTTTGTGTTCAGGGTAATCAACTTCTTAGGCTGGTTTGAGAGGGGCAAGGTGCGGATCGAACTACTTGCCTGAAGCTTTGAGCCCGTCGAGACCCAGGAAAGCAAAGGCTGCCCATTTATCGGCTCCTGAATCTTGCTGAATCTCGGGGGATTCTTTGGATGTTAATCTTGAAGATAATCGGTGAACTCGTATACAAGTGACGATCATACCGGTCTGCTGTTCCCCTTTATGTCGGGTGGCTATATTGGCAGAGACTTTTTCTCGAAACCACGCTGTATTCAGCGTTTCTTTGTTAACTTTCGTCATTGGCAGCAGTGCTTTTGCTGATCCGGCAAATGTCACTTCGGAAAAGGGCTCAAACGGCAGCCCTACAAGAATCAAACGTGAGCGCCAAGTCGAGAGAAAGAAGACATCAGGCTACCATAACCGTGTATGGTCGCCAAGTAGAGAAGCCGGTGATGAGAGTTATTTACTTGTAGCTGAAGAACCGAAAACAGATGAAGAGAAGACAGGGCGCCAGTTTGAAGCAACACAACTACCGAAAATTTTATCCATTTTGAAAAATGGCAATTTCGCAAAAGCACAGCAAATGCTGGTTGAGCTTGCCAAAGTGATGCCTGTTGATTCTCAAGCGCGATATCTTTACCAGCGCCTGGCTCAGCGTTGTGAAGAACGCCGTGATGCCGAGTACTGGTACAGATATGACATCAAAGAAATGCGGCAATCTGGCAGCAGGCAGTCGATTGCGGAATTACCTAATAATTCGTCGTCTGCACTTTCGACCGCCGCTTTATCCAATGATTCGGTGCACAGCCTGAGAAAAGAGGCATGGATGCTTCTCAGCACGGAAGCTCGAAAGTAACGGCGACAGATTTTATAGGACTATCTGTCCACGATTTGTCGCACGAAAAAGCAGCCGATGCTGTCAAACAGGTTGATTCTGCGCCTCTTCGGGTACAGTTAATGTAGTCCGGTTAGGAATTTAGCGTGCCTCAACTAAGTGCCGAGGAATTAGATAATGCTTGCTGGCCTATATTCCAGCGGCTCATGCTTGAGCTGGGCGATCGCTATGAAAATTGGCTGGTAGTTATAGAGCCGAATTCTGCCGATTATTTTCTCGGACAAGATGATCATGAGGTATTAGCCCGTGCCAGAAAGAGACATCCGCACGGATCGTTTTTTGCTTATCGTCTCAATAAAGACCCGGTCATAGATACACTTTGAGTTTGAATATGGTGGCATACAGTGAAGAAGGCTCTGCGAGCCTCACAGAGCGTGAAAAGCAGAATCGGTCTGTGCGCGGCCGCATTGACGAATCCGGAAAAGTTCTGCTGCCGATCATACTTGTTGCTTCTGATGGTCTTGAAATCGAAGTCGAAGCACTGATCAATTTGCAGTTCGGCGGCGCCATGGTTATTCCTGAAGATTTGACATCGCCATTAGGATGGCGATGTCTCGGCGCTCGCAGAGTGCAAGCCGGTAGCGAAGTAGTGCGCATGAATCACTATATCGGCATGATGTCTTTAGGTGGCGAATTGAAAAACGTCGTTGTCTTGGGCGGCGCAAAGACGCATCCGGTATTGGGTCAGCGCCTCATGTCAGGGCGCAAGCTGACAGTCGATTTTCAAAACGGAATTGTTATTTTGGAATAATCAGCAAAGGTGGTTTTCGTAGGCGTAGCGCACAAGAGCAGCACGGCTACTCAAGTTCAACTTCTTGCGCAGGCGAGAGACGTGCACTTCTGTGGTGCCTTCAGTAATGTGCAGTGCCTCGGCGATTTCTCTGTTTGATAGTCCCTGAGCCACTTTTCTCAGAACTTCAATTTCACGTGTGGAAAGCTTGACTCGCACTTTTTCACGACTCTCTTGCCGCTCTGTAAGGTCGCGGGTTGAGTTAACCACTGAGTTAAGCTGTGTGCAGAGATCAGTCAGTTTGTTTATGGAATTGCTCTGGGTTTCGAAATCTTGGTAAAGTCTGGCTTGGCTGATTGCGATAGACAGCTGGTTGGCAATTCTCGACAATAAGCTGATTTCCGCTTGTGTAAACAATCTGGCTTCATCGCATTGATCGAGGTGAACAAGACCCATTAGCCGCCCACGATAAACAAGCGGCACCATAATCATCGAAAGAATGCCGTGATGTATCAAGTCGGCTTTTACATCGGTAGCAAATGGAAACGTATCTTCCTGCATGACTACGAGCGGACGACGCTCGCCGACGTCGAGAAGCAAGTCGTGATAGCGCTGGAATAAAACACTCTTTTCAGAAATCGCAGTTGCTTCAGCCACTGTAACCTGACGTGCTATGCGCATAGCCGATGTTGGATCGGACGACAAACAAATGATTGCCCGTGAAACTTTAAATTCATCAGCCAGGCTTTGCGCTGCTCGATCAATGATTTCTTCCAAATCAAGCGAGCCGTGAATATTCACGATCAAACGATTGAGAAGCGCTTCATCTCTGGATATACGCTCGACGCGCTGATACATCTCTCGCAAATTCTCCAGAAGCAGTGCTCTCTGGATATTCGTTGTGATCATTCGCGGCAGAAATTTTTGGTACTCGGCTATCTTGGGCAAATAGTCGCTCGCGCCGGCCATCAACACTTTTAAGGCCTTATCCGGACTATCTGCAGCGGTCATGGCGATGATTGGGCAGTTAGGATTGATTTGATGGATGTCACGGATCAAATCATCACCACTCATGTCGGGAACTTCGTAGTCCATAACAACGAGGTCGAAGTGGCTGGATGCCATTACCGCACGCACTTCCCTGCCTGTGGATATGCCTTTGACCCCATACAAGGGTGATTGCGACAATATGGCATCGTGGCAGAGCTTAAGCTGTGCCTCGTTATTTTCAATAAGCAGTACCAGACGCTCTCTAGTTTCCGCCATTTCTCAGCGTCCCTGTATCCTTTGGGGCTCCTATCCCGCCATCTGTGGACTTTCCCTATACATATAATGCTCAGGAAATGCTTTCGGATTAACCTGCCGAAGATAGGGGAGGGGATAAACAATTATTGCCCAACCCATAATCTAAGGGTGGATCGAAACTGCTATAAAAGCAATAGTGCTGGTTGTAAAGTGCCAGGCGCGGATATCTGACACCGTACATTCAATCCTGTTAGCGTCGTTCGACCCTCACAAAAGCCCCCCAGATCCAGGTTTGACGCTTACAAATTGAATTAGCGAGGTCCCAAAAGAGCAGCCATCCCCTCCGGCTGCTCTTTTATTTTGGAATTTTTGCCACAGGCACGTTATCAATAGATGGCCAACCACCGAATTAGTGAGTTGGCCAAAAAATGGCCATTATGCGCGCTTTTGCTGCCTTAGGCGCTTTGTTAGTTTTTGCCTTTGCCGGTCATTTTTACCGGTTGTCTGCCGCGCTGAACGTAGACGTTGATCAATTCGCTATAGGGAATATCTTTGGCTTGCGAAAGGTCGCAGGAATATGGAACAGCTTCCGGATTGAAGTCGATGCGTTGAGTACGTTCGTTGTTGGCATCGAAGAATTCTCCTGATATCTCGAACTCGCCTTCAGGAAAAGTGGCGAAGGACGGATTTAGAAAATAGCCAACCGGCTGGCCGTGAGTAGAGAAAACTTGAACCTTGACTTCGGACATTAGTGGAAGACCTCCAGATGTCAGACCTCTTGTCTGTCTGCACGCTCCTTTTATAGTCTGCGCGCGAAGAAATTTGGGAAGTGTAAGAAGAAAAATTCGTTAAAAAAAGGCCGCAAGTCGTGGCCCTCATCTTCCACTGTGGTTTAGTAGTGATGAGAGCCGTGAGGTTCTCACAGACAAGAAGCTATGAGGAGTTTGCCAAAATGTCCTACACCATAGTTGCTGACGTCTGCGAAGGTATTGGTGATTGTATTCCTGTATGTCCAGTAGAGTGCATCCACTGGGTAGAAGGCAAAGTCAATACTAAGTCGACGAAGTACACATACATTGACGACAGCACCTGCATTGATTGCGGTGCCTGTTTGTCGGTTTGCCCTATTGAAGGTGCAATTCTTGATGAGTGGAAGCCCGAGCTGCAAAAGCCCTAAGCTTCTTCCCGTCAAAATGTAAGACTCGCGCCCACTCGAAAGAATGGGCGCGTTCTGCTTTAAGTGGCTTGCTTTGCCTGTTACCGCGTGACTACTTACTAACCTTTGTAATTGAATTTTTCCGGTTTTTCAAAAAACGAAGCTGCCAGCTCGCGCATTTTGTCCATTCGTGTTTGCAAAAGGTTGGTAAACGCTTGGCTTTCTTCCTCGGATATTCCTTTTGGTATATCTATTGGATGTCCGTAAATGTGCACCATCGGAGTGCACCACCAGGGAGCCATGAAGTTGTCCCATGAGTCCATCCAGTAATTTTTGCGAGTGTGTGTGACGAAAGGTATGATCGGCAGCCCTGTAATTTCAGCCAAGCGCACTAGTCCAGGCTTCACTTCATAGCGTGGACCGCGCGGTCCATCCACCATCATTGCCAGCCTGCTGTTGGCTTTTGCTGCTGACTTCATCTCAAGGGCGCCACGAACACCCCCGTGAGCCGGCGAACCCCTGGCGGTAGAAAATCCGATCTCTTTAAGAGCGCGGGCAATTATCTCGCCGTCTCGGCTATTGCTAATCAGGATGGTCAAGTTGTTGTTCGGACGCAAACTCGGCAGTCCGACCATACGTCCGTGATAAATAGCGAATATGGCCGGCTTCGATTGATCTTCAAATTGGCCATCTACCGAACCATTCTCATGCCAGAGATTGTCAAGGTAGGGTCTGGTTTCGGGGGGATAAAAGGCTGTATTTGGATAAGTAGAAGTTGAGAAAAGAGTGCCGGTTTTGCAGACGCCAACCAGGACAGATCGCCTGAATCCGTCCAACAGTGGGTACTTTAGAAAGATGTCCCGGAGCCGAATCTTCAAAGTGCTGATTATATCCTGCTTAAGAAGAAGGCCTTAACGATACAAAAAAGGTCATAAAGTGCTCAAAAGCATGACTGGCGCATGCACTGTGATATTATCTACTACTGCCAAGAAATAGATCATAGGAAAAACACAAGAATAAGGGCGAACAGGCAATGGCACTTGTAGCAGAACATAAAGTTGAAATCGTAGAATCACATCGCCGTTCAGGCAAAGACACCGGCTCGCCGGAAGTGCAAGTCGCACTTTTGACAGAGCGTATTAATCAATTGACCGATCATTTGAGAACTCATCCAAAGGATTTTCACAGCCGTCGCGGCCTCCTTATGATGGTAGGTAAGCGCAGAAGGCTTCTTCAGTACCTGAGTCGTGAAGCACACGATCGCTACAGAAGCCTGATCGAAAAGCTGGGATTGAGACGCTAATTTCTAAAAAGGCGAGCTTTAGGGCTCGCCCTTTTTTTCGCTATGGATCTTTAATTACTGGAATCGGACAAAGATTCAATTAGAGGATCCGCAGACGTCACGGCATTTTTGATCCCAGGCAATGACCCGCATAGATTGTGCAGTCTTTGTTCAGCCAAAAGCGAAAAGAGTAACTAGAAATCTCCGCCGAGTATTCGATCTGGCTTTTTTAGCCGGTCGAACTTTTGGCATTTAGAGCTTTATTTAGACGTAAAAACAGAAGAAGTAGAAGGAAAAGAAAAAATGGATGTTCAGACACTTTCACCGGATGCAGTCAAATCGTTTGAAATTGAAATCGACGGCAAACAAATAGTTGTAAAAACCGGTCGAATGGCAAGACAGGCCTCAGGTTCTGTAGAAATATATTGCGGCGACACGATGTTGTTGGTCACCGCTACCGAAAGTAAAAATGTACGCGAAGGAATCGATTACTTCCCGCTTTTGGTTGACTACGAAGAAAAACTCTATGCTGTCGGTCGCATTCCTGGCAGTTTTGGCCGCCGCGAAGGAAAGGCTCCGGACAAAGCAATTTTGATCAGCCGTCTTATCGACAGACCAATTCGCCCGCTTTTCCAAGAAGGCTATCGCAACGATGTTCAAATTGTCGCCACAGTCATGTCTGCCGATCAAGAGAATCCGACTGACACTTATGCAATGCTTGGCGCCTCTGTTGCACTTGGTCTTGCCGGTCTGCCATTCAATGGACCGATTGGTGCTGTTCGTGTCGGCAGAGTAGAAGGCAAGCTAGTTGCTAACCCGACATACAGCCAGCTCGATGAATCAGACTTGGATCTGGTCGTTGCCGGAACCGAAAATTCGATCATGATGGTGGAAGCAGGTGCCAAATTCGTCACTGAAAAGGACGTTCTTGCTGCTATCGACTATGCTCACCAACACATCAAACGCCAGGTCGAAGCTCAGCACAAATTCTTGCGTCAGCTCGGCATCGAGAAAAAGCCGTTTGAAGCTCCTGCTGAAATTACAGCACTCAAAGATTTGATTCGCGAGAAAACAACTGAGTTGTTGAAAGAGTCGATGCAAGGTGTTACTGAAAAGTCAGTAAGAAGCGCTCTCATTGACGCTTCCAAAAAGGCCATAGTCGAAGCAATCGCCGAACTTCCGGAAGAGCACGAGCTAAAAACAGTTTCCTCAGGCAAAATTGCTGAGTACTTAGAACTGTACGAAGCAGAACTGATGCGTGCGCAAGTTCTTGATACAGGCAAGCGTGCCGACGGAAGACGCTGCGATGAAATTCGTCCTATCACTGTAGAAGCCGGCATATTGCCTCGCACTCACGGCACGGGACTTTTCACTCGTGGAACAACGCAGGCACTTTCGATTGCCACCTTAGGTATCGCCGGTGATGCGCAAAGATTGGATTCGATCGATCCGCAAACCGAAAAGAGATATATGCACCACTACAATTTCCCCGGCTTCTCTGTCGGTGAAGTTAAGCCGATGCGTGGACCAGGAAGAAGAGAAATCGGTCACGGCGCATTGGCTGAGCGCGCCATTATGCCGGCGCTTCCTTCTCATACAGACTTCCCTTACACATTGCGGGTAGTTTCTGAAGTAATTGAATCCAACGGTTCGACCAGTATGGCTTCTACTTGTGGCTCTTCTCTGGCTCTCATGGATGCCGGTGTTCCACTGAAAGAAACCATCGGTGGCATTGCCATGGGTCTTATTCTGGAAGGCGATCGCTTCGCGATTCTCTCGGACATTCAAGGTCTGGAAGATTTCCTTGGTGACATGGACTTCAAGGTTGCAGGCAGTAAAGAAGGCATCACCGCTCTGCAAATGGACATCAAGATTGAAGGCATCTCTTTGGACATTATGAGAGTTGCACTTGATCAAGCTAAGCGTGGACGCAATCACATCATCTCCAAAATGGAAGAAGTGTTGCCGAAGGCGCGTGTCGAATTGTCTAAGTGGGCACCACGCATCATCACCATTCACATTCATCCGGAAGATATCGGCACGGTTATTGGACCTGGCGGCAAGATGATCCGTAAGATCATTGAGGAAACCGGTGCCACCATCGACATCGAAGATGACGGTACTGTTCTCATCGGCAGCGTAGAGGCTGCTGGGGGAGAAGCTGCTCGCGACAAGATTCTCAATCTCGTAAAGCGCATTGAAGTAGGGCAAATCTATTGCGGGCGCGTGACCAGAATCATCCCGATGGGTTGTTTCGTTGAGTTGCTTCCAGGCAAGGAAGGCATGGTGCACATCTCCCAACTTGAGAACCGTCGTGTTGAAAAGGTTGAAGATGTTGTATCTATCGGTCAGCGTGTTATCGCCAAAGTAAGAGAAATTGACGATCGCAATCGCGTCAACCTGACAATCAAAGGTGTAAGCGAAGAAGAGCGCGCCGAATGCGAAGCTAAGAACCCGACAATCTAAGGCTCGAAAGAACCCAAACATCAATATAAAGAATGGGGACTGACGTTTCTTACAGCCTACTGAAAGAGCCCGACGGTAAAGAGTTGCGGACTCTTCCTGCGCCGCCGATTCGTCAGCGGCTTAATCCGCTCAAGCCGAAAACGCTTGGGCGGATTTTTCGCCTCAGTCTTTTTGTCTTGCTTCTCCTCTGTTTTTTGAGCGAATCGACCGTTGCCGTTCAAGCACGCTCCAGGCGAGCCGCTGCTGGACGCTCCCGGCATTCAGCCGGAGGATCATTTAGGTCGGGCCGATTTGTAAGCAGTAGCAGATCCAAACGCGCTTCGAGATCCTCTCAATCGCGATCATCTGGTCGAAAGGGTAGCAAAGCACATCCACGGGCAAACATCACCCCCGCGCATCACGGTCCGACAGCGGCACAAATAAGGCGTCAGGAAACTTCAGGCTCTAACGACCTAGAGAAAAGAACAGATCTCGAGCGTGCTTACCGAACCTACGATCAGGGTTTGTCTGAGTGGCTGTCTGGAAATTACGGACAGGCCGCTAAGTATCTGAATGAATCCTATGAGCTCTATAGCGATTTCCACGGATCTCATGATGTTCTGGATTCAATCTACCTTTATGATCTCGGGCAAGCGGCTGAGGCAGCCGGTGATATTTCATTGGCAAAAAACAGTTATCAGCGCTCGTTACGCAGGCGTCCAGACTTTTGTGATTGCTGTATTCGTCTGACTGCCTTATTGACTAAGAATGGCGAGACAGCACTGGCTCTAGTTTATGCACGTCGATTGGCGGACAAAAATCCACAAGATCCTCGCTCTCAATTCTTGCTTGCCACCATGCTCGACAAAGCTGGATTCACAGAAGAAGGGAAAGTTGCTCGGTCAAATTTCAATTTATTGATGAAGGGTGGGACATTGCCTACTGCTTCGACGCCGAAAAATCAAGAGGAGCAAAGAGTTACAGACTCTCCTTCAATTAAAGAAGACGGTCCGGCATCCGAATCTACGAAGTCTGAGCCAGAAGAGAAAGTAGAAAAAGATGAAAACACAGTCGAAGGCGGTTCATCAAAAACTTCCGGCAAAGAAAATGGAGTCACTGGCGGAGCTCTTAGAAAGCCGGATTCCGAGAGCGATGGCAAATAAACAATTTCATCTTAATGGCTTCTATATGTTGAATTGAAGTCGTGAAATTTTGATATGTCCGATCGAATTTCTCTTCAGTGATTCGACTGTCGTATTTTTACATATGCGATTATCCTCATGAAAAGCCGTTTCCCACAAGAAAAATGAGGGTGCTTTCGCACCCTCATCAAAGTCTTTCAATTAAGATCTTTGAGATCTTATCTGTCTACTTTTTCTTTGAACTCTTTACCAGGAGCAAAGGCCGGTACTTTCTTCGCCGGTACTTTGATCTTTTCGCCCGGTTTTTGCGGGTTGTTGGTTTCGCGAGCGTTGCGGCTTCTGCGTTCAAATGTGCCGAAACCAACGAGGGTTACGCGATTTCCGCGAGCAACTTCTTCGGTTACAACATCGGTAAAGGCCGCCAAAAACTCTTCTACAGCTTTCTTTGTAGTCGTTGTGCGGGCGGCGATTTCTGCAGCGAGTTCTGCTTTGTTCACTGAGTCTCCTCCTGTGCCTATCCTGGGTCTACGAGCTAGTAATCAACTCTACGTAGAGGGCAAGAATACAGCACCTATCACCCTTAGACAAGATAGGCGCGCATAAAATGTCGCACTTGATAAACGTTTTTGCCTATTTGTTTTTTTTCTCGGATGTCGAGATGCACTTTCTAACCTACTTTTCGACATTCATTCGTGCAGTTGTAAGGAAACTTTTTGCGCTATATAAGTATCTGTGATTTCTATTTTTACTTCACGCGGTAGTCTGCAAACGCTTGGCAGGTAAGGGTTTACGGGTCTTGTTGTCGGCGACTTTCAAAATGTTTTTTAGTTCTGAAAGATAAAATCCGATCGGCGTGCAGAAAAAAGCACACCAAATTCAATCTTTTTGTGGCAGGACCTTTTTTCGCTCAAAAAAATATGGCCGAAATGTTTCACCAGGCGGCAGATTCCGCAACATTAAGCCGCAAATTTCATGGAGCGTCTTTAATAGAGGCATTTTTTACTGCAACTTCCGGCAAAAAGTTCGCTCAGGCTGCGTGAAATGCTAGCTAAAATGGGAACAACTATAATACTGATCATATAGCTGTTCATACTAGGAAATCCAATTTGGGACGAAGATCCGCAAGCTCAACTGCAGTCGATTCGCGCACGGCAGCCTTTGCCGCAGCAAACGCGGCTGAAGTTAAGAAGGGAAAGGGAACTGTTGTACTTGATGTAAGACAGGTGACCGTTCTGGCGGAGTATTTCGTCATCACTGGAGGGGACTCACCAAGTCAAGTCAAGGCAATTGTTGAGGCGGTGGACGAAACGCTGGAACCCTTGGGATGTAAAGCTCTGGGGATTGAAGGCAAATCAGAGTCCAGATGGGTGCTTCTTGACTATGGCGACGTTATCGTCCATGTGTTGCACGAAAAGGAAAGAGGGTATTACAAGCTAGAGCAGTTTTGGAATCAAGCTCTTATGGTTGAACGCTCGGAGTGGGAACAAGAAGAGTAAGAAACCACGAGCCGCATGGCTCAAAAACGACGGAAGTCTGATAGTTAAATGGTTTAGGCTGATTTAGTTTCTTGGGGGTTGCGGTTACCTATGAGTTTCAGGACCAGATTACAAGGGTTTGTAGAAAACCGGCAAAAAATACAAATCTGGTACGGAATGGGCTGCCATAACACGGTCACCGGAAGAGTCCTTTCGGTTGACCATGATCACATCGACGTTGAGTCGTACTCGCATGAAAGCGACGGGCAGATTCACATTCGCCGTATCCTCGTGCCGCTTCATCTCATTCTCCATATTGATATCACCTCGGCAGAGATGGCCGAGGAAGAAGACAATTTTTCATTGCCTGTAGAGAAAGAATCGAAACAGACGGCAGCTGCACCGCAGATGTCAGTCATCGATTTGCCAGACGCGCCCAGAGGCTATGGCGTCAAAGTGCTGTCTCAGCTCAACGCTTCATATTCCAACCGCTTTTCTCGCATGGCATCCGGTCCAGGAGGCGTTTATTTCGCATGCGACGGCAGTGTGTGGTTCGTCGACAACTCCGGTCAATTGACCGAGTACGCTCGCATTCGCGGCAACAGCACCATCTCAGGGTTGCGCTTTGATCGCAAAGGCGTTTTGTACGTTGCTACTATTCAAGGGACGGTCTATCGTATCGACCCCAACAAGTCCGGACGTATTCTGGCTCAGTTGGACGGCAGTCTGACTGGCGGCGGAACCTTCCTTTCTGACTTGGCAATCGGAACGAGAGATGAAATATACGTTTCGAATTTCCCATCCAACACCGGCGGTATTTTCAAAATTGATCGTACCGGCGAGTATGAAGTTCTGGTTGGTGGACCCGGACATGGAACCCAGGGGCTACTTCTTGATTCTGATGGCTTCTTGTGGTGCCTTGAGCACGCTACTGGTTCTGTCGTAAAACGCTCACTGGATGGTCGTGAAGTTGCCCGCATTCAAGTAGCCGAGCCGGAGAGCTTCAATTTCGCCGACGGATACGACGGTAACTTGTCCATGGACAGCCTGGGCCGGATATATGTTACAGCCGGACGTGCAGGTTCGGTCTTCCGGGTAAATCGCGAAGGCAGAAGCGAAACGTTCCTCGTTGGGCTCGTCAATCCGACCGGTGTTGCATTCGGCGGAGACGGAGCACTGTTTGTTCTTGAAGCAGGACGGTCCAGAGTTCTCAGGGTTGCTGCTCTGGAAAAGGGTGATCGTGCCACCTCGGCGACGGCGCTCAGCTAAGTCTCAGAGTTGTTTAGCATTAACGGTCCAACCATAAGAGTTGGACCGTTTTTTAGCTTAGCTATGAAGTTTTGGCCTCAACGTCCGCTGGACACTAAACCCTTGCTGGATTGTCCTTTGGCTGCAGGTTGGCTTGCTTTTTCTTCCTTGTATAGTCTTTCGATGATTGCCTTGTAGTTTTGCGCGACAACATTCCGCTTGATTTTCAATGTGGCCGTCAATTCGCCTGCTTCCACCGATAAGTCATTAGCCAGAACATGGAAATTGCTTACTTTTTCGTAGTCGGCAAGCGACTTCGAACGCTCGGCAATTTCTTTCTTCAGCATGTTGGTGACTTCCGGCATTTCGACAAGGTCTGAGTAGCTGTTGAAATTCCAGCCTTCGTCCGAGGCGTGCTGAGTTAATGCTTGTTCGTCAAGCACAATGAGTGCAACCAACTGCTTGCGCTTGTCTCCGAAAACCACAGCCTGATTGACGAAAGAGACGGTTTTCAGAACAGCTTCAATTTTTTGAGGAGCAATGTTTTTGCCGGATGAATTGACGATGATGTCTTTCTTTCGGTCCGTAATCTTCAAATATCCGTCACCGTCGATGATACCAATGTCGCCGGTGCGGAACCAGCCATCGACGAAAGCGTCTTTGGTGGCTTCTTCCAGCCCGTAGTATCCTTCAAAGATTGAAGGACCACGAAGAAGAATCTCACCATCATCGGCGATGATCATCTCAACGCTAGGCAGACTCGGTCCGACTGTGCCGATTTTCTTCCTGTCCACCCGGTTGACGCAAGCTGGTGCTGCGGTTTCGGTCAAGCCATAACCTTCTATGGTTGTGATACCAATTGAGTTGAAAAATTCAATTGTATGACTGGTGCCAGGAGCTCCTCCCGAAACAACCAGACGCAGACTGGGGCAGATCCTTTCTCTCAGTTTGCGCAAGACAGTTTTTTCAGCCAGCCAGTGTTTGGCTCTCAGTGCTACACGTGGTGCCACGCCATTGGCTTCTGCATCGACAACTTCAGCGCCGACTTTCAGAGACCAGTCAATAAGCCGTTTGGCATTGCCGGAGGCTCCCTCGATACCGCTTCTGACTTTTGCGTAAATTTTGTCCAGCACTCGTGGCACTGTCAAAATCATGGTCGGTTTAACTTCTGCCATGTTCTTCGCCATGGTCTCTATGCCCTCTGCGTAAGCGCAGACGCCGCCCGAGTATATCCAGTAATACTCGCCGCAAACACGTTCGAAGACGTGGGACATAGGCAAATACGAGAGGTAGACATCGTTTTCGTCAATCGGAATAACGCCTTTCAAATCGTCAAGGACGCTGACGATATTGCCGTGAGTCAGGGGAACGCCTTTCGGTGTTCCGGTGGTGCCGGAGGTGTAGATGATTGTAGCCATGTCTTCAAAGCAAATTCCTGCCATTCGCTCAGAGACTACTTCTGGATTTTGCTCTAGTTGTGTAAGACCTTTCTGTCTCAGTTCTTCCAGACCAATTACAAAATCCGGGCTGAGGTCATTTTCTGCAACAAACTCGCTCAAGGAGCGGCCTTTGTTCAATTGCGAAACGAGAACGACAGTCTTCAAAGTCTCTTGTTTGGATGCAAGCACCTTCTTGAGCAGCGCTTCGCCATGGACAAAAACGACTTTCGCACCTGAATTACTGAGGATAAAGTCAATGTCAGCCTGCGAGCTGGTCGGATAAATAGGAACAGTAACTGCGCCACTGGATATGGTGGCAAGGTCGGCGGCGGCCCATAAATGGGAAGTCTGGGAAAGGATAGCGACGCGATCGCCGGCTTCGATGCCTCTGGCAATCAGCCCAGCAGCCATTTCCTTAACCAGACGGGCGAGGGCCGTCCAGGTCATGGACTTATAGGGAGACTTGTTTTCCTTATAGCGTACGGCTTCCCTTTCACAAAGAAGTTCCGCTCTTTCAAAAAACGTCCTAGCTAGGCTCTTGTTCACGGCCAGACCTCTCAATTCAGCGCCACCGGGCACAAATAGTCGAATAAGTGAGACGCCTCTATTTTACTTCGGGTTCCCAACAGGTGGACCGTTTGTGAGAAATCTATACTGATCTATGAGCTATTGTGAACCTCTCTTAATCTTTCACAGCCAGCGTTTTGCTTGTTTTCGGCAAGCTTTCGAGGGCAAGTTGGTACCACATTCGGTGCCGAACCAGTGATTGGCATGGCGCGGTCCAGTTTTAATCTGACAAATTCTGGTTGAAACTATGTGAGAATCAGCTTTTCAGGCGAAGTTTCTGTAGTCCAATTGTTGACTCTGTCCGCCAACTCATCAATCACCGGGTCAAACATCAAATCATGCCAAGCATCTTTGAATACATGTTTTTGTTTGGAAGGAGCATTGAGACGCTCGAAAACAGCGTCGTTAACCTTATTGTTGACAATTTTTTCATTACCGGCCGTCAGCATTAATACTGGGCAAGGCGCTGATTTGACTCGGTTTTGCACATCTTGAGAAAGCATGAGCAACTCGAATAGCATTTTTGCCGGAAGCTTGAAACGTCTCTCGGCATCAGCGTCTATCCATTTACGCACGCCTACGTCTCTGGTGACTTGATCCGGCGCATAGGGCAAAGCCACTTCAGTTTCCGGTGAAACCATTGCTGTCCACACGGAGTGAATGCGGAAAAGCAGGTCGAAAGTCTGTGGATTCCCATCAAAACCTGGCGAAAAGAGCACAAGACCATCAGGCTTAATGCGATTGGCGACTTTTAGCGCAACCAGCGCGCCCATGCTGTTTCCCATCAAATATACTGGTTTGTCGCCGACTTTCTCGCGCACGTAATTGTAGGCGGTGACTGTGTCGTCAAGCCATTGATGAAATGAGGAAAAGGTTTCTTTGCGTCTTTTGCCGAAGCCCACATGATCGGGCGCAACGGCAAACATTCGTCTTACTTTCAGCCGGCGGCCAAGTGCTTCGAACCAGCCGCTGTGTGCGCCCAGTCCGTGGATAAGCAAAGCTGCCGCACGGCATTCGGAGGCTGTACCCCAGGTTCTTCCTGTTATCGGCGTGGCCGAGCCTTCTCCATCGCCTCTGGCGATTTCAATTGTGGATGCTGTCGGAGTCAGATTTATATCAGTGGTCATCTTGCACGTTATTATAACTTTGATGAGTCTCGCATATGCGTTTTATCTCAATTGAGAAGCATTAGATGTCCAATGTTGATGCACATGAAAAGTCCGGCGCGCACCAAGCCACATCCAGTGGTTTCAAGAAGTGGCGAGTCGTTGTCTTTGTTCTTATAGGTGCAGCAATAGTTGCTCTGGTGATTTTTTTCGGAAAGCCCGAAAGGACACCTTTTGAACAGGCAGTGGATTTAATAAAATCGGGCAAGTCGGCCTTTGCCGTTCCTATATTGGAGAAGCTGTCGCGCGAACGCCCCGATGATGCCAATATTTACCCTTATCTTGCCCAGGGATATTTGACTACTGATAGACCGGCTGAAGGTCGCCTTGCTCTGGATACGGCACTGCGACTGCGTATAGCAGGAAGACAGTTGGCACCCGTCGTCAGTGCTTATGCCAGCTACTACACGACAAAGGGGCATTTTGCTGAAGCAGAAAAGCTCTTTAATTCTGCTTCTTCCGTGATGGGTGCGCATGATGGTGCCGATGAGAGAGCGCGCTTGTACCTGGCTTGGGCGGAAGAGAATTTGCGAAATGCCGACCTGGAGGCAGCTGTTGCTCACCTGAAGCAGGCGAATTCCCATGCTGAAGAGGTGAGTGAACCGCTGCGCTCCTTGATTCCGCATCGTTTGAGCGATTGCTACCGCCAGCTGGCCGCACTTGCCGAAACCAAAGAAAAGGATCAAAGGAAAGCAGCTTCTTTGCTTGAAACAGCTCTCAAAGTGTCAGATGAGCCCATTACACGTATGAATCTTGCCTTGATATACCGGCAATTGGGCAACACACAAGGTGCGATTCAAAATTACGATCTAGTATCGAAGGCCGATCCGAACAACCTGGAAGCTCGCCATCACCTGATTACCTTGCTGTGCGAAAAGAATGATTTTCAAGCGGCTCAAACTGCGCTTATTGACCTCACTGACAAAGAGCGTAGTGTGGAAAATTATGTCCTTCTTGCTAGCCTGGATCTCAAACTGAACAACTATCCGGGAGCCGTGCGCGCCCTGGAAGACGCTCTAGACCTTGGTGACAAGCCAGAGCTGTTGAAACAGCTTGAGAGGGTGCTTTTGGATTGGAGTCAAAAGCTCTTGAAAGAAGGCAAGAAAGAAGAATCGGCGTCGGTTAAGGTGCGTGCCGAGCGGGTCGCAGAGCAGCTTTCCTTGCTTATAGGCAAGCCGGAAGACAAAGAAAAACCTACCGAAGATGAGAGCAGCCTTGCGCAGATGCCCGATGAATACTTCGAGAAGGTTCCTCCCATTGCTCTAAGTTCCAGCCGTATTTGGCTGGCGAAGGGCAGTTTTACTCCTGAAGGTGAAATCCGTATCCGCAATATAAGTGGCAGACCGGTCAGGGACCTGGCGTTGAAAGTCGTCTTTTTCGATCATTCTTCCAAGCGTGCTGCCGGCTCAGTGACCTTGCCTGTTGCGTCACCGTCATCACCCCCAATGGAGACCGGCGGCACTCGTACAGTTTATTTTTCTTCTCCAGCAACAGTAAAAGCGGAGCATCGCCTCGCCGTCGTCATATACTGGCGAGGGCGGCTGCTTAAGGAATATCCCGTAGTAAAGCAGTAGCTTGCCTGAAAGGGCATATCCGTCTTACGTGCATATATATATAAGTAGGTCTCCCGGAGCTTGCTAAATGACCCAAGAACCAGCCGCCCCAGCAAACTGTCGTCATGAGTACGTGACAATCTACCAGCGTCGCTTAAAAGGGCTGGACCGACGGCTGGTTGCCACGCGTGCCTATCTTCCCGTCGGCTTCAAAATGGCTGATTTCGGACATCTGAGTGAAGGCAGCTATTGTTTTTGCTCTCGCTGCCGCACCCGATTGTTTCCCAAGCGTTCCCAGGCAGAAAAACTCAAAGCACGGGAACTGTTGGCTGCCTCAAAGGCTCAAAAGGAATTGGACGCACAGGCCGCATTTGCTGATGACGAAGCCATGCTCGACAATGAAAATTTAGATGAAACCGAAAACGACGGATCTTCGTCTGCTGAGGTTCAGGTTGAAGAACTTGAAATTGAAGCCGTCGATGTGGAAGATATTCAGGCAGAAGGTGTCAAAATCAATGATGATGAGGAATCGACTTGTCTGGTTGATGACGCCGACGATTAATTGAAAAGGGTTTCTGAAGGAAGTCGAGTTTCTATTCCTAAGAACGAGGATAAGCAGAAATGAAACGTTTGATTGATAAGTTAATTGCTGCAGTAGTTTTATTGCCGCCTCTGTATATGCTCGTGCGCTTTGTTCGCTGGTCAATGCAGCAGGATTATCCAAAGACGCAAGAAGAAGACATTTAGTTCGTACAGCAGTCGGAAAGGTTGAATGGCTCAATACATCGCCAGAATTATCCGTGCAATTGTCGTTGGAGCCTTAGGCTTTGGCGGTGGCATCGGGCTGCTGATTATCATCATTTTCTTGACCGTCAAAGGTGATCAAAACGCCTTTGAATACGGCGTTAAGTGGGGGTTCGAGATCGGTATGGTGTTTGCCATTCTGATGGTGGCAGTGCTATTACCCCTGGATCTTCTTTTGAGGATGAACAGAGCAAAAGGCGAGCACAGCCAACTCTGGGAATTGGAACAATCCCGAGAATTGATTTTCGAAGGGAGCAGCAAAGAAGCGATGGCTGCTTGCAGGAAGGCACTACTGATGGTGCCATACGTTCATCAAGTTTCTGATGATACGGAGCATTTGACGGCGCGAGCCTCGACTGGTGCCAGTTGGCGCTCACCTGGAGAGGATCTTGAAGTTGAGATCAATCCGATTTCTGAGAACAAATGGCAAGTCAAATGTGTAAGCCGTTCGCGCTCGAAGAACGTAGTTTTCGATTATGCAAAGAATTTTGAGAATGTAGAAACCTGGTTTAAAGGTATTCAGGAACCAAACGATCCACCGCATCATACCCCGCCGAAAACTGTTGCCTAGCAATAGGTTTGAGTCGTGAATTTACTTCCCGGAAGGCGTTAGTTCGGGTGCAAAGTCTGTCTGCAAGAATGACTGTAGAAAAAGTTGCTCGCAGTCATTTCTCAACTCATTTAAATCTTTAGCTGTGTCTATTGCTTTCCAGAATGATTGGGTTGGATAGGCTTTTAGAAGACCCTGCTCTGCCAAAAGCGGGAATGTTCCGACTTCGTGGTCGCCTTTGTCCGGCAGCTCATCAACGATTTCAGGTTCCAAAACATAGATGCCGGCATTCACCCAGAGCGGTAATTCCGGTTTTTCCCTGAAAGCCGAAACATTCATGCTTTCATCAATCTCGATAATGCCGTAATCGCATCTGAGAGGCACCGTGACAATTGTGGCCAGAGGTTTGTGTTTTCTGTGGTAGCGGACGACTGATGAAAGGGCGAGATTCGTGATGATATCGCCATTCATTGCCAGCACCGGTTCGTCTTTAGGTACCGAGCTGTGTTTGAGTGCTTGCTTCAGTGCTCCACCGCGTCCAAGTGGGGTTTCCTCAATCAAATAATTGATTTGGACTGAATGGCTGCTTCCGTCTCCAAAATAGTCTTGAATCAACTCATGCTTGTATCCGCAGCACAGAGTCATTTTCTTGAATCCGTGCAGGCTCAAAAGTTTGATTTGAAGAGAGAGTAGCGGGTTGCCTAAGACCGGAATCATGCATTTAGGCTTGTCTTCGGTGAAAGGTCTAAGCCTTTCACCTTTGCCGCCGCAAAGAATGATGACATGTTCCATCAGACGCCACCGAAAGATGCCAGTAGATTATCACACAGCGCCATGCGCCTGAGATTTGAGCGTTCTCAGATGAGGTCGGTTATCTGGCGCATCGATTGCTGAAGCGGTTGCAAAGCGCTCACTTGCCGCGCAGAAGGTGTTCTCTGGGTGGCATTTGCCCGTCTTCAAAGTGTTTGAAAACGCCGAGATCCAATTTGAAACTATCCGGGCGTACTGAAATGTCTCCGGAAAATGGATAGCCGAAAACAAAAACAAGAAAGATGTTCAATGCCAGAGTCATCGCGACAAGGATGGTCATAACGACTTGAGTCTTTAAACTTTCAACGGCGAAGAAGTAAGTGAAGATCAAAGTGAAAACCCCACCGACGATAAGCACAATCCACATCACTGGTGCGACACCATGAGATGCGCTTACTAAGCGAGTTCTGCGGCTTTCCGTCACTTCGCAGACTTCAGATATGAGCTGTTGCTGAAGCGCTTCTTCGCGCGGTGTTTGTGGATCGAAGGTCGTGATTTCCTTCCAAAGTCCCCAGGTGTTCTTAAATGCCTCGGGGCTGTATCCCCCTTTCTCGAGGAGAGGCCATTCATCCTTAATGACGATTTCCGCATAATCTTTGCAATGCATTCTTATAGAACTTTGCAGATCTTTCGGCAAGCCATGCGCAGCAAGAAAGATGTTGCAGAGGTGAGTCGCCTCGTTGTCGACAATTACGCGAAGATCTTGCTGATGTTGCATTGCATCGACGACGACAAATCCGAGCAACACGGCATATAGAGTGCCGATTACAGAAAGAAGATGACCGGCAACTTCATGATGTGTGATTAGTTGCTGGACTCCAACCTTCTTTCTCACCAGAAGCATTCCTGCAACAGCGAGCGCCGTGGTGAAAACGATGAAGAGTCCACCAGCTAGATAAGAGTTCACGATATAAGCCTTTAGAGTCCGAGGAAATCCGGTCCGCTGCCTTGAGAGGTCGGCTTAACGCGAAGGTTTACTTCTGGACAGACGATTTCGCAAGTGCGGCAATGTACGCAGTTTTCCAAAGACATTCCGTGTCTTTTCACCTGGTCAATTACGTCGACGCGGTGCACTTCGGCTGTACAGTCTGCAACGCAAGGTGTTGTCTTGCCGAAGCCCTCGTACTTGGAGATACACTTCACGCACACGTCGGCATTGAATTCGTCGATGTGTTGGTTGCCTTCGTGATACTTCGTTCCGGCGAAGAATACAGCATCAGCGCGAGAATAAATGGTTGCTTTCTCGTACTGAGGTTCTTCGAATTTCGGTGGAACGAATTCAGGAATGATGTGCTTCCAGTCGGGCTCATACTTGATAGGACCGATATCGAATTTGCCTTCGATAAGTCCAAGCGATCTGATCCCGTCTTTGGGTGCTTTGAATGGGTTTTTGAAACCGATTTTGAGCATGCCGATCCACGGTGTGGACTTGTCGATGCTCTTCACCATTTCAGGCAAGTATTGACCCAACAAACGCGGGTTTTCTTGGAACGCATAACGGAAATAGCGATTGTTGAAAGATTCTTTGACGACAAAGCTGTCTTTCAAACGAGCGTCATACGCTTCAAGAGCGCTCTCTGAGCTGTCGCCCTTCATCAAGGCATCAAATACAACTTGCGCACCTACATAACCGCATTCCATAGCGCGGTCAATGCCGGCTAAATTTTTCACGTCGAGTACGCCGAGAGCATCACCGAGAAGCAAGCCGCCATTGAAGTGAAACTTCTTGGGCAAGCTGTAATAGCCGCCTTCAGGCAGCAATGCAGCACCATATTTGAGCAGTTTGCCACCCTTGATCATGTCCTGAATCCACGGGTGTTTTTTATACTCTTGCAGTTTCAGCTGCGGATTCATGTTGGGGTCTGGGCTGTCCAGGCTGATGACCATTCCGATCGTCAGTTTGTTGTCTTTCATACCGTAGACAAAGCCACCACCGAAGGTGCCATCGAGGAGAGGCCAACCTAAGGTGTGCCAAACTTTTCCTGCGTAATCGCCCTCAACTTGCCAGACTTCTTTTACGCCTACAGACCAGATTTGCGGACAATCTCTCAATTTGAAATGGTCGATTACGTCGCGTGAAATAAATCCTTTGTCGCCGAAGCAGGTGTACTTGGCGTAAACATAATCGTCTTCAGATTTCGGATCTTCGGAAACAGCGACACCGGCTACACGTCCGTCTTCGAAAACGACTTTATGAGCAGAAAAGCCAGTATAAGGATCAACGCTTACATTGGTTACTTCTTTTGCCTTTTCCATGACCTGGTTAGCAAGCCAGCCAGTCACATAGCTCAAGGTAAGAACCAAATAGCCTCTCTTGTCGAAAGACTTCGGATACAACTTGGGCGGCATGTCCCATTTCTTTTGAAGCGAAAGAACCGACATATTTGATTCGGTGCATTCAGCTTCGATGGGAAAGTTCTTTTCTTTGTAGTCCGGGAAGACTTTCTTCAACACATGCGGATTAGAAACGGCGCCGCTCAAAATGTTCGAGCCAAAATCCTTTCCCTTTTCGAGAATTGCAATCGTGAATTCCTTGCCGCTCTCTTTGGCAAGTTCAAGAAATCGATAAGCGAGCGTCAAATTGGATGGACTGCCGCCTACCAAAAGAAGATCGTACTCAATGCGCGCTGACAACTGCTTCTACCTCTCGTCCGGACTGTACTGCCTTAAACTGTTTGATCAACTCAGGCAAAACCTGATAAACATCGCCCACGATTCCGTGATGCGCAAATTTGAAAATTGGTGCGTCCGCATCTTTATTGATGGCCAAAATCATTGTTGATTTAGACATGCCGACACGGTGTTGAATGGCTCCGGAAATACCGCAAGCAATATAGAGCTTTGGTCTTACGGTTTTGCCTGTTTGACCGACCTGGTGCTGATATGGAATCCAGCCAAGGTCAACCACCTTTCTGGATGCACCAACTGCCGAATTCGGAAAACACTTTGCCAGTTCATAAAGAAGGTTGAAACCTTCTTTTGTACCCATACCGTAGCCACCACTGATGATGACATCAGCTTCGGTTAGTTTTACACCTTTAGCGATTTCTCTAACCGTATCGGCAACGCTTAGACGACTATCTTCTTCCTTGAATTGGACATCTAATTTGATGATTTCGCCTTTGCGGTTGGTATCGCTCTTGAGTGGAATCATCACGCCCGGGCGGGTTGTTGCCATCTGCGGGTTTTTCCAAGGTCCGAGAATTCTTGCTTTGAGACTCTCGCCGAAACTTGGACGTATTGCATAAAGGCAATTCGGATACAAACCAATTTTGCTGGGATCAACTTTACTCTTGTGCTCGTAAGGTCCGATGTCCAACTCAGTACAGTCTGCGGTCAAACCGGTATCGAAGTGAGCTGCAATGCGTGGTGCCAAGTCGCGACCAGTCGTTGTAGACCCTAACAAGCAAGTGTGTGGGGGCTCAGGCAGCGATTCGAGGAAATCGCAAACAACACGTCTGTAAGGCAGCGTACGGTAGCATTCCAGTTCCGGATGATCGGCGACATAGACTCTGTCAGCTCCGTGTTCGATCAACCTCTGTGGAATGTCACCGAGATTGTGTCCCATGACGATGGAAATCAGAGGTTTTTCCATTTTGTCGGCGAGCAGTCTTCCTGCGCCGAGAAGCTCGAGAGTGACGGGTTGCAATTCGCCCAGAATGTGCTCGGCGACTACCAGCACTTCTCCTTTGGGGCAATACTGCGAAACGTCTACTTCGGCGACGACTGGGGCTTCTTCTGTCATTTTGTTATTCCGGTGTTTGGGATTCTATTTTTTTCGGACGAAAATTTGTTTTTAAATCCTGTGCTTATGAAGCAACCAGATAGTCCTTGATGCTGGAACTCTTGAGTAATTCTTGAACAAGTTCTTCAGGTGAATGTCCTTGATGAACCACGCAGCTTCCACCAATTTCGCCGACCTTTTCAGTGGCGGCAACAATTGTCGGAGAGCCTTTCAGACCACAGCGCTCAATGTCCGCACCGACCAAATCGAGATCGATTGTTTTGATGAATTTGCCTAATTCTTCCGGATTGCGCTGCAATTGCTGCACTCTGTAAGTCCCGGCAAAAGACTTATATTCGAGCGGATGATAGGAGTTCGCTACGGTGACTAATACCGGCGGGTCGACTACCACCTTCTGGTACCCGCCTTCAATGATGCGCCGTGCGTGAAGTTTTTCGTTCTCAATAGAGAAATCTTCACAGTAAGTGACTTGTGGAAGGTTCAATCTTTCAGCCAACTGCGGTCCGACTTGAGCGGTATCACCGTCGGTTGTTTGCAAGCCGCAGAAAATGAAGTCGAATTTGCCTACATATTGGATTACTTTGTAAAGCGCATAAGCTGTCGCCAAAGTGTCAGAGGCTGCCAGCCTGCGGTCTGAAAGGAGGAATCCGCGATCCACGCCGTGTTCCAGGGCTTCCAGCAAGATTTCTACTGCCGGGGGCGGTCCCATGGAAATTGCTGTGACAGTGCCGCCGTATTTCTTTTTGACATGTAAGGCTGCTTGCAGTGCATATCGATCAAACGGGTTCAGCATTCGTTTGGCGCGCGCCCGGTCGATCGTGCCGTCCGGGTTGATACCCGCTTTAGAACCCTGGTCGGGCACCTGCTTGACCATCACAAAGATGTTGTACGACCGTGCCATTAACTGCTTGTGCCTCCTCGATTTTTCAGCTATTTACAACGAGCTGAATCTATATCCGTGTTAGCCAGACATCTGGGGCGCTAACTCGGTCCGGCTATTTTAGCCGCCAATGACTATTTCAATAGCTTTTCTAAATAAGGAGCTTAACTGTAATTGTTTTTTCTCTTTTGACACGCGTAAAGGCACGAAAATCATTACGAAAGCTGGTTGTCACTAGAAAATTTTCCAGCCGATATCGTCTCGATATTTCAGTATCATTATCTTCTTTCAAGCAATTCCCAATAAAAGGTGAAAACCAGATGTCTTTCCGCGTTCCCAGAACCTTCACCTGGCTTGCTTTTGGCCTTCTTTTGATGACAAGCGGAGGAGTGCCTGCTTTGCCAGCATTAGCCCAAGAAGAAATAAAGCCCGCGCAGGAAGAAGCCAAGTCCATTCAAGAAGAAGAAAAAGCGGCTGGCGATGAAGGCAAAGCCGCGCTGGAAGACAAGACCGCAAAAGATGGCAGCCCCGAGCCGGCAGCCAAAAACGTCAAGGGTGATGAGAAAGAAGCTTTTGCAAGCTCGCCGGCTAAACAGGCAAAGAGAGATAAGAAGTCTCAATCCGAGCCCGGCAAAGGGGAGGCGAAACAAACAGCCAAAGCGCCTCGCACAGTGAAATCTAAAGAAGCCTCCGAAAAAGGCGATGCACGCAAGAATTACCTGACGCTCATAGACAATTACTTCGACGGTGTTTTCAAACTAGAGCCGCATTATGCGACTGAATTAGGAATACACGAGTACGATTCTTTGCTGCCGGACATGAGCCCGGAAGGAATGAAAAAGCAGAATCGTTTTTACAGAGACTATCTCAAAAAGTTCGAAGCGCTCGACACATCACCTCTTTTCGAAAAAGATAGACTGGACCTGGCGCTTGTTGTCAGTCAGATCAAAGACAAGCTTTTGGAAAACGAAGAGATTGCCAGCTACACACGCAATCCTGCCACTTACAGTGAATTGGCTTGTGCCTCGGTTTTCGCACTTATGAAGCGCAACTTTGCCGAGCCGGCGGAGCGACTGAAGAGCGTCATTGCCAGAGAAAAGGCGATCCCGGAAATGCTGAAGGTCGGGCGCTCGAACATAAAAGTAGAAGCGGTGCCGAAAGTTTACGCCGAGATCGATCTCGAACAATTACCTGGCATCATCTCGTTTTTCGAAAAGGATGTTCCGAGTGCATTTGATTCGGTCAAGAATGCGTCTCTCAATCAAGAGTTTGCCGATTCCAATAAGGCTGTAATTGCTGCCCTGAAGGCGCATGAAACATACGTGCGCAAAGAAATACTTCCGAAAGCCAAGGGGAATTATTCACTTGGAAGCGAAATCTATAAGAAGAAGCTTCTGTATCAAGAGATGGTGGACGAGCCGATTGACGTCTTGTACCAACGCGGTATGACCGAACTGCGCCGGTTGCAGAAGGATTTTGCTCGCACGGCACACGCTCTGGATCCCAATCGCTCAGCGCTAAAAGTCTTCGAAGGCGTTTCGTCCAAGCATCCAGAGCCAGCCGAGCTAATTGATTCAGTCAAGAAAGTATTGGAAGATTTGCGGCGTTTTTGCGTCGAAAAGCCGATTTTGACTATACCTTCAGAGGATCGCGCCTCTGTTGCCGAAACACCTCCATTTGCTCGCGCACTTTCTTTTGCTTCTATGGACACACCTGGCCCGTTCGAAAAGAAAGCCAAAGAAGCCTATTATTTCGTCACTTTGCCCGAAAAAGATTGGCCGGCCAAACGTGTTGAAGAACACATGCGCAGCTTCAGCTTTCAGGATGTGCTCAATACGAGCGTGCACGAAGCTTATCCGGGACACTATGTGCAGTTTCTTTGGGTCAATACCAATCCTTCAAAAGTTCGTAAATTGAGCGGGTGCGGTTCCAATGTGGAGGGATGGGCACATTACTGCGAGCAGATGATGGTTGATGAAGGTCTGGGCTCTGGAGATCTCAAATTGCGTTTAGCTCAATTGCACGACGCTCTTCTGCGTTGCTGCCGCTATTTAGTGGCGATTAAAATGCATACGGATAAGATGTCTGTGGAGGAAGCCACCGACTTCTTTGTAAGAGAAGGCTTTCAGGAAAGAGCCAATGGTGAGCGCGAGGCCAAGCGGGGAACAAGTGACCCCACATATCTCGTCTACACCCTGGGTAAACTGCAGATTATTGCTTTGAGAGATGAGTACAAAAAATTGAAAGGACCGGGATACTCTCTGAAAGCATTTCATGACGCCTTCTTATCGACCGGATGTCCGCCTGTAAAGCTTGTTAGAGCAGAGCTTCTAAACGATTACTCTGCGTTTCCGGTCTCAACAAAAAATTCGAAGGCGACTAAAAAGAAATAGGCAAATGTTGCATTTTCTATTGCAATGAAAAGACTCAAATTGCTGGAAAGACAGAAAAATAGCTGGGTCTCACACAATGAACGCGCGGAGGGCGCACCAATAATGAAGAATGAAATCAAGAGTTCGAATGTGAGAACCAGATTTGCAAGAATTTTTGCACTGGCAACTTTGACTGTAGCTGGTTTGAGCTTGCTTGGGTCCGCTCCAGATGCTCAGGCTCAGGGCAACCAGTCAGTTAGCAGTGCCGACAATAAGCTGATCGCGGTCAATGACTTGATGTGGGGCACCAGTTTGTCCGCCAGTCTTGCTCAAGGAAAGCTAAAGAGACGATACGTTCTGGCTGACATCTACACCGATTGGTGTGGTTGGTGTAAGCGTTTGGACCGCGACACTTTTGCCAATCCACAGATGATGTCTTATCTGAATACTAAATGGGTGTGCGCCAAAATCAATGCTGAAGGCTCGGTTGAGGGCAAGCAAGTGGCGAGCCAATATAAAGTAAGCGGATTTCCGTGTGCACTGGTATTTGACCCTTCCGGTAAATTCATCGGCAAGCTCAGCGGCTATTACAAACCTGGTGACTATCAGAAAGCTCTCGAGGACTTGATCAAAAACCCTCCTTCCGACCCATACGCAGAATAAGCCGAAGAAGGGCGATAGTCTTGCTATAAACCTCTGGGATTGGCGAGTTGCTCTGCCACAACCCGTAATTGAACCTTAGCTAATGTTAACTGGCCTGCCGGTCAATCCTGACCTTGACTGGCAGGTGTGGCATAATCTTTGGTCAGTTCAAGGGCGTTTTGACGTAAGCGCCCCTCGTGCCTAATTATGTGGCACCACAATTTTGATTTTCAGGAGAACTACCCATGTCTCAGGCTACGGAAAGCAAAGAGCTTACACGCAACGAAAACGGTATGCTCAAAGGCAAGAAAGGCATCATATTTGGTGTGGCAAACGACCACAGTTTGGCATGGGCGTGTGCAAAAGCGCTCTACAGTGAAGGTGCGGAACTGGCATTTACCTACCAAGCCGAAGCGCTCGAGCGTCGTATCAAACCATTGGCAGAAAGCGTCGGCAGCAAGTTCGTCGATATGTGCGACCTCGGCAAAGATGAAGATATCAAGTCTACCTTTGAAAAACTCGGCAAGCATTGGGACAAAATCGATTTTGTGGTTCATGCGGTTGCCTTTGCTAACAAAAAAGACTTAGAAGGACATTTCGTCGACACATCGCGTGAGGGTTTTGCCTTGGCGCTTGATGTGAGCGCTTATACCCTGACTGCAGTCACTCGTGCGGCATTGCCTATGATGACTGATGGCGGCAGCGTCGTGACGCTGACATACTATGGTGCAGAAAAGGTTGTTCAAAATTACAACGTAATGGGTGTTGCTAAAGCTGCATTGGAAGCCAGTGTTAGATATCTGGCTGCTGATCTGGGCGAAAAGAACATTCGCGTCAATTCGATTTCTGCCGGTCCGGTGAGAACACTTGCCGCGATGGGAATTGCTGGTTTCAGAGATATGCTCAAATTTGTTGAACAGCGCGCACCACTGAAGCGCAATGTTCAAGCTGAAGAAGTCGGCAAGACGGCTCTCTACCTGGCCAGCGACCTGGCCTCTGGCGTGACAGGTGAGTGCATTCACGTCGATTGCGGATATAGCATCATCGCTCTGTAATTTCCGGAGGGTTGATGTCGAAGGATAAGATAGTACTTGTCCTTCTGCTGATTATTGCCGCCGCATCCTTTTGCGGCGGCATATTTCTATTGGAGAAAGTAGAGAAGGATGGCTGGTATCAAGGTCAATCTACCTGGCTTTTCTTGAACAAAAAATTTCGCATACTTCTTTCGGAAAACGAAAAGAAGGGCGACCAATCATCCTTGGACGCTCAAGCTATGCGCGCTCGCTTGTTGCACAATGTCGGCATCACGTGCGGATATACAGATCAATGGTCTGACGCTCTCAAACTCTTGAATCAATCTCTCGATTTCAAAATGAAGAGCAAATCGGTCAATCCTGAGTCGCTCATTCAATCTATCGAATCGCTAGGAAAAGCATATTTTCTTACTGGTGATTACGACAATGCTAAAACAGCGCTTGATTTTGCCGCGCGCGATTGGGTTCGTGAAAATGGTGAAGACTGCAAGCCCTACGCTCGATGCATGAGTTTCACTGGGCGCGTGCATTTAGCAATGGGAGATTACAAGTCGGCAGAGAGTTGCTTTGAGAAAGCGCGGCTGATTTTCAAAAAGGAAGATGATCGCAGCTCCACTGTGCGTGTGTTGTTGCTTCTGGCAGAAAGTGCGATCGCTCGCGGTGATTACAAGCGTGCAGAAAGATGCATCAATGATTCGATTCCACTTCTAAAGATTGATTTGGGAGATGGCTATAACTCCTACTTCAATGACGAAGTTGCTCTTTTGAAGCTGCTGCAAGGCCAGTTGCGTATAAAAACATCCGCTTACGCCGATACATCGCAAGCAAATGAGGCTATCAGGCTCATCAAAGAAGCACTTAGCGAGGCGGAATTATCATTCGGCAATGATGATGTTTATACGCAAAAGTTTCGCCTGGCTTTGGCTGATGCGTTTCTAAGCGCGGGTGATAAGAAAGGTTGCCTTGAGCAAGTTCAGAAAATTGAATCTAGTTTCGAAAAGATCGGCTTGCCTAAACACCCTTTCCTCGAAAATGTGTATGAGACTCACATAAAAGCTCTGGGGAACGATGCTCAAAGTTTGAGGGATGAGCTTTCTCGGCGGCTGAACGGCGTGAAGTATGTTTCAACAGAAAAGGCTAAAAAAGCAGCAGACGCGCTCGGGACGAGATTGAATCCGTCACCTAAGTTTCTTTCCGGTCGCAACTATTCCGATTCGTGGATGCTTCCCCTGACTTTCCTGATTGTCGCCTGGGCATTTTCCGGTATGTTTGCTTGCTCTTTTGCATGTGCAGCCATTGCCGCGCGCAAGGATTATGGTGCTTCTCTTTGGTTTATCCTCGGGGTCGTTTTCAATTTATTTGCTTATCTGATTATTTTGGCATTGCCGACGCGCAATACGATTACAAAAGAACTTGGCTGCGACTTTGCGTTGATAAACGATGCTCGCAACGGTGTTTTCTTGCTTGCTATGACGCCGTTATTTACCATCCTTGGAGCTTCAATTTTTTACTATCCTGCTGCGATTCGTGACATTTTTATTGCTGTGTTTTTAGCCTTTGTCGTCTGTCTTGCGCTGTTTCCTCCGATCTGGTGCTTTGCTGTTGCGAAAAGCAAAGGGCGCAGTCCTTGGCTATGGGCATTGATAGGTACAGTGAGCGGAATTTTTGGATTGGTTTATTTGTTGTTGTTGAAACCAGGCGAAGATGTTGTAGTTGACGAAGAAGAGAGCACCAACACTCAGTCAGAGATTGTGATGTTGTTCGTGTCTGCCGTCCACCTTGGACTTTTTCTCTGCATAGTCGTGAATATTTATTATTCCTGGATGCTTCATGTGGAGCTTTAGTAGACATTTCCGGAAGCAAACTAATCCGGATTTGTTTGCATCTCTCGAAAATAAAAGGACAACACAGATGTGTTGTCCTTGAGAGGGGGATGGAACAGGCGTTGAAACTTTTTAGCGAATTCTAAAAAGGGCTGGCTGCTGTTTATTCACATTGTGTGACCGCATACATTGTTTGAAGAGCGCAAGTCGCGCCCCCGCAGCGGCGAATGAAGTCGCGCGCCAGTTCTCTAATAGAATCCATGCTTTTGAAATTTGGCATGAAACCGAATTTGATCGATCGAGAATTCGCCAGAATATGTCGGACAAATCGAAGGCCTGGTTCGGTGATATCGATGTTTTCCGGTCCACCACTGCCTTGAACAATGGTGCGTACAATCGACGCTTCGGCGACGAAAGAAGTAACTAGATCAACAGGAGCCGGAATTACCGGATCAAAGTTGATCTCATCGTTAGAAGTTGCGTCGTTGTTCATGGAGGTCTCCCGAGTTCAATAATAAAGAAATTGTTGCGGTCACCCTTGTAATCTAATCACCGCCATCGTGCTTGGCAACTAAACTAACGCTAAGGGACAATATCTACGGACTATAGAGCCTATAGCCACCTCATATGAATGCGACAAAAAACCGCATGTACTGTCAGTTTTCAACGACTGGAAATGGATGAGGGCAGGAGGTTTCGATATGTTTAGCCCGTAAATATGCGGATTTTAAGCATCTTGTATGAATCATCGCTCACATGTCGAAGTGGCATTGTGTTCTCAGACCCAATCAAGTTCTAGAACGGTGCCAGTTGGCGCTTTTTTCAGATTGCTGCGAACAGTTGAACGCGCCCAGAACAAACTGCTTTCCCGTACCGTCCAAGCGTTCAATCTGACATAATTACTGCTGCTGTACTCGCAGTGGCTGGGCGTTTTGCTCTGCTATTGCTTCTTTACTGCCAGAGGACAATTGATGCTTACGAGCCATGAAACCCAACAGACTAAGGAGACCGCAAAGACTTCGATGAAATGCCTTATAAAGGAAGACTTGAATAAAGACGGTCTCACATTGAAGAGTGACATGCCGTCACCAAAGCTTGGTCTCGATGAAGTGAAGATCAAGGTTCTTGCTACATCTGTATGCGGGACTGACAAAAGCATCTACCATTCAGCGCAAAGCGAAGGCATCCGCAATGAGATGCAGCGATATTTGGAAGGCAAATACGATCCGATTATCGTTGGTCATGAATTTTGCGGTGTTGTGGAGGAAGTCGGCGAAGCAGCAAAGAACAGCGGTTTACACGTCCCCGATCATTTGAAAATAGAGAAAGGTGATTATGTAACTGCTGAAATGCATTTGTCCTGTGGTCACTGCTTCTTATGCCGAACAGGAAACGAACATATTTGTACGCAGGTAAAAGTCAAAGGTGTGCATCTAGACGGATGCTTTGCCCAGCATGTCGTCGTGCCCTACAAAAATGTCATCCTTCTAAACAAGGGCGGTGACACTTCTCAAATTCCTCCCACCATCGGAGCGATGCTCGATGCTTTCGGCAATGCTGTCCACACTGTCTATGAAGCGGACGTAAGGGGCAAATCGGTGGCTATTTTGGGAGCAGGACCCTTGGGATTAATGGCTGCATTCCTTTGCCACGATTTTGGCGCTTCGCGCATCTATATAACTGAAGCTATGGATACAGAGCATAGGTTTAAACTGGCTGCATCATTTGGTGCCGATGCCTGCTTTGACGTCTCTAAGGGGTCTAAAGAGCTGTACGAGTCAGTCAGAAAGCATGAAACCGGCTCCAATGGCGTCGACGTAGTGCTGGAAATGTCCGGCTCACCAGCCGCCTACAATGATGCTTTTCAGATTGTTCGCAATGGGGGCACAGTTCTACTGCTCGGAATTACGCGCAAGCCTTTGAACGATTTTGATATTGCCAATGGAGTTATCTGGAAGGGCGTCACTGTTAAAGGCATATTCGGTAGAAAAATGTTTGACACATGGGAGACGATGCTAAGACTGATGAAGTCGGAGCGATTGGACTTGAAGAGCAAGCTGGCTCGCATTCTCTTCGAGCGTACATACGCATTGGATGATTACCGTTCTGCATTCGATTTGCTTTCAAAAGGCGAGGCAATGAAGCTCGTATTCACTCCTGAAAAGTAATCACGGAAATTTCGTTGGGCACTAGTTTCTTTGAAGGAACGTTGAAATGGCTAAAGAGAATGTAGCGGTGAAGCAAAAGTTCGGCGTGGAAAAACTCTATTCGGTTCTTGGACAAGAACTTGAGAAAGCCCATGAGAACAAGACCTTCAAGTATGAAGTACCGATTGAAGGAAAACAGTCCGGTGTTGTGAAAGTCGATGGCAAAGAGTGCGTGATGCTCGCCTCGAACAATTATCTGGGATTAGCTAATCATCCTCGTATTTTAGAAGCTGCAAAAAAAGGATTGGAAGAGCACGGATTCGGAATGGCGTCTGTGCGATTTATTTGCGGAGCGCAAAAAATCCATTTTGAATTAGAAGAGCGCATTGCCCAATTCCTTGGTTGTGAAGCCGCAATTCTGCATTCTTCTTGTTTTGCTGCCAATGAAGCCTTCTTTACCGGGCTAATGTCGAATGACTACAGTCAGAAGGACTATCGCGACATTATTTATAGCGATCAGCTCAATCATGCTTCGATTATCGATGGAATCAGATTGTGCAGGATAGCGACAAAAACCACCGATTTGAAAGCATACAAACACAATGATATTACTCAGCTGAAGCACTTCCTCGGCGAACCTGATGCGGACCAGTTCCGTATTGGAGTTATTGTCACGGACGGCGTATTCAGTATGGAAGGTGAGTACGCACCACTTAAAGAGTTTGTCGATCTGGCGAAGAAAAACGACGTTCTTCTCTTTGTAGACGAATCACATTCGACAGGTGTGCTTGGCAAAACCGGGCGTGGAACTCCCGAAGAATGCGGAGTCCACGGCAAAATCGATATTATTTCCGGCACCCTTGGAAAAGCACTCGGTGGCGCTGCCGGCGGTTTCCTCACTGGCAAGAAAGAACTGATTGAATATTTGCGCCAGAAATCTAGACCTTACACATTCTCCAACACTCTTCCACCGCCGGTGGTGACAGCTGCAATCGAAGCGTTCAAAATGCTGGAAGAAGATTCTTCATTGGTCGTGAAGCTACGTGAAAATACAGAGTACTTCCGCAAGGAAATTGTGCGCGCCGGTTTTACCATCCTGGAAGGCATTCACGCAATTGTGCCCGTGATGGTCGGCGAGGCTGCCATTGCTCAAGATATGAGCGCTGAACTTCTAAAGGAAGGCGTATATGTTCGCGGTCTCTGGTATCCAGTCGTTCCACAAGGTGAAGCACGTCTGCGCGTCCAAATTTCTGCTTCTCATGAGCGCAAAGATTTAGATCGTGCACTGGCCGCCTTCGAGAAAGTCGGCAAAAAGCTCGGTGTCTTGAAATAGCAGCGTATTGAACCTTAAGCGCCAGGAACGTGTTTCTTTTCAGAAAGCAGCGCGGTGCCCATAATTTCCTTTACGCCCATCTCTCCAATCATTTGACCAAGCAACGACTCCGAACATGCCAGCAAAACTGGATTGCGTGTCATCAGAGCTATCTGATAGTTGTCTATGGCCATGTGTGCTTCTTCACCAATGACTTTGCATCGGCTCTCAAAACGCTTGTCTAAATAAAGTTCTTTCAGCAACTTGCATGACTCTGGTCCGCCTGTCGCCATGACATAGCTGAGCAGAGCAACCTTCGCTCCCGGACCGATAAAGCTTGGTGTAAGAGCTGCAATACCGAGCCCCGTTTGCACGACTTGTGAAGTCACCATCGAAAGACGACTTTTGTGGTTGTACTTATGAACCCTTTTCTTGATCTCCTTAACTACCGGATCTTCTTCAATCGAAGCTTTGAAGATTTGATTTTGTTTCGTCTGCTTTTGTGCGACATCCCAGATCTTTTGTTCATAAACCGATTCTGGTACTGCAAAGTTTTCTTGAAAGCCTGTGAGCATCTTCACTGTCTTTTCCGCTTCTTCTTCTCCAACGAGTTCTCTCAGCGATTTGATTCCGGCATCAGTGATTTCCTGACCCCTTCCTCTATCCTGCATGCCAATGCCCATTGCCATTTGGAACATGCAAGTCGTGACTTTCAAATGTGTTTCATCGATGTTCTTTTGTCTTGCAAATTCGGCAGATGCGCGGCTCTTCATTTTTAGCTTTTCGCCAAGAATAATGTCTCCGGCCTCGGCCGAAGGCCCAAATCCTCTGTAAGGGATCATGTAGTCGAAAGCATCTTTCGTCTCTGCAATAACAATCTGACTTTTCTTTCGGTAGTGCGAAACTGCCATATCGATCGATTTTGTCTTTTCGTCACGCTCGAGCGCGGTCTCAAGCAGTCGGTCTATTTGCGTGCCAACATGCTGATATGGGTCTGCGGTGCTAATAGAGCCTGTTAATTCTTTCGGCTGTTCTATAGATGCCTGAGGCTGAACTGCAAGATTTTGCTTTTGAGTGACTCTCGATGTTTTTCTGGATAAAAGAGACAGTGGTCCATCAATGGGAACTGCCCAACCAGAAGCTAGGGTTTCCGAAGCTTCACCCTGGCTCGTTTCGAATCCGCCAGAGAGTGTGGACTCAGTGCTTAGCTGTCTGTTGTTTGTTAATGGGCCATGATAAGGCGTAGCTAATCTCTTGGCATCATTGCCGGCTGAAGAAGCAAGGGTAGCTACAGGATTTAAGAAGGCAGCAATTAAAGAGAGACATAGGGAAGTTTTCCAGGCTCTCTGATGCATTCGTGACTTGCGGGAATGAAGCGCCGCTGTATCTGTAGGGATTCCTTTCGGACTCATAAAAGAAGGCTCCTGGAGACATTCACGAGGAATGTCATGCTATTGGCAGCCCACAAGAGTACCAGACTTTCTCTTGAAGTCTCGAAGGGCGCAAGCAATGTCTCGTAAAACCTTTCTTAGAGATATCAAGACGATCTCAAGTCATTACAAAACAAGCAGGCGTGTATGCTTCTGTTTGGGTTTATCGTTAGCACCATATCTGGTGCCTATGAAGCTACTTGAATAATGCTGGGCGAATGTCTAGCGAAAAGCTTGTGCTTCCCAGCGTTCTCCCAGAGTTGTTTCGCCTTCAAGATATGGGCCTGAATAAGAGCCTTCATTCAAAATACTGACGTTTGCTCTAAAGGTCAGCTCCTTACTTGTTTTTGCTCCTTTTGCTTTTTCGTATTTGCGCACGAATTGGAGCTTCGGAAATGAGTACCAGCCTTTGAGCGTGAATTTCTCCTTGGTCTCTTCGTCAAATCCGTGACCTCTGACGTTTCCAGCCTCTTGCTCGATGTACATGGTCGAATGGATTGTCTTGCCGTGATAAAGAAAACCTACGTTCCACTTACCGGAGAGGTGAGGGGCTTTGCTGGGATCTGCAGATTGTTGGGGCGGTGGGCCTTGGTCTGGAGGAGGACCTTGCGGTGGACCTTGGTCGGGCGGCATTTGCTGTTGCATCTGCTGCTGATTTGGCATTTGCTGTTGACCCTGAGAGGGCGGTGGCGACGGGTCGGAAATCGCTGATGTCTGTGCTTCCCATTTGCCTTCAATAATTTTGCCGTTAAAAGCGGTCACGTACTCGCCTTCCATGTACGGCCCTTTGTAGCCCATGGCATCAACCATGCGCATCTTTCCGTTGTATTCGATCGGAGCACCTTTGCCTGTTGAATATTTCTTGTAAAAACGGACTTCTCCGCCACCGGTAACTTTCCCTTCGGTGATATTGAAAGGCGAACCATTGTGGTCGTCCGATCCTGTACCTTGAAAGTTGTTGCCGGTCTGCGTGATACGGGCACTGGCTGTCATCGGCTTATTACTGACGGTGTAGTTTATCTTCCAGTATCCGGCGATATTGGGAGCATTGCTTGGAGCTGAACCACCGCCCTGCTGTGCCGGACCCCCAACTTGTCCATCTTTCGGTTTGCCAGGAAGGGAAATGTTGGCGCATCCGCCAAGAATGAGCGAAAGGGACAGCACCAGTGATAGACAGCTTCCCTGACGTGTGGCTTTGGAAAATTCTCTTTGAATCATTCGTCTTTAGAACCGGAATAGTAACGAGGCAAATCGCTAGCCTGGTGGTAGTTTTGTGCCTTAGCATCTCTCTGATGCTTTCTAGTACGAATTCTAGCGTTCTTTCGCCACCTGAAATGCCCTAAAACACACTCCTAAACCGCATAAAAGGATAGAAAAGTATCCTTTTTGGGTATTTTTAATCTTGGATGGGAATTCCACCATGGACACGCCACATTTAATGTTTCAGAATACTGACAACTTACTATGTGACTTTCCAGTCGCACATTTCTAAATCCTGAACGACGCACGGGACCATTCCATGGCCGCCAACGCAGCTAAAGCTGATGAAAAGGATGTCGCAAAAAGCGGCACTCAGCAGCCTGACGCCGCGAAAAAAGAGGGCGAAGACGACGATAAGGTCGAAGGCCAGGAGAATGAGGCGCAGTCGACTGAAGACACCTGGGCAAAGTGTGTTTCTGACCCAGCCTGGTGGGACATAGGCGGACAGTGCAAGAAAGTCGGACAGATTGCCGAAGGTGCTTGGGATGGAATGATTTCCAGCATCTGGCCCGAAGACAAGCCTAAAGAACAGCCGAAAGTCACGCTGGCTACCGCTACCACTACTGATGCCGCCACGCCTGATGCAGCCAAGGTTGAGAAGCGCGGCTTTTTTGGTGCAATTGCAGATGGCGCTGGAGCACTGTGGAACGGCGCTAAGGCGCTCGCTGATGGAGTTGGTAACGTGGTCAGCGATGCCTGGAAAGGCGTTTTTGGTCAAGACGCGCAGATGGAAATTACTGACGCGGACAAGAATGGCAAAACAGACAAAGTAACCGTTACGCAGAAAGACGGCGACGTCATTACGACCGACATCGACAAAACAACCATCAAAAAACCGGACGGTACTCTCGTCACGCGCGACAGAGGCGTGACCACAGTAGAGAAAGACGGAATCTCTATTACTCGTGACCGCAACGGTAATGAAACGTTCAAGTTAAAGGACGGAACGACTGGTCGCGTCAGCGAGAACGGTGACATGAGCGTCGAGCTCAAAGCATTGCGCGAAAAAATCACCAAGGATGGTGTTTACGGTGAAATTGAAACAGCTAACCGTTTCAATAAGGTCACCTACTTTAATACTCATCTTCGCTACAGCCAATTGAGCCGCGAACAGAGAGACCGGGACGTCGTTAATGCCGGCGATCAGTCTGTCATGCGAGTAGACAAAGAAAACGGAATTCACGTTGTACAAGGTACAACTGCAGAAGGGGACAAACGAGCATTCTTTACTAAGGAAGGAAGCCAGGACATCGTTCAGATTGGTGTCGTGGACGGACAGCGGGTCTTCCGTGTCGGCAAACTTGGTGCCGATGGCAAGCCCGATCCAAGCTCGTTTAAGTCAATGCGCGAAGGCGCTGAATTGCCTGATTGGTTCAAAGGTTTCGGACGCAGAAAATGTCACGGACGCGATCCGGTAAATGCGAACGAACTTATGGATGCCGCGGGCGTGAAGGTTGAGAACGGAAATGTCACCGTCACTCACGAAAACATGAAGATCGGTCCTACGGCCAATGGCGGCGCTACAGTTGAAGTGCGCAGAGGCGATGGTCCGAACGACATTGTCAGACTAGAAAACGTCAATGGCAAACAAAAAGTCGATGATGTCGCGAACAAACAGACCACAGAGTGGGATGGTGCCAATCACCAATATTCGCAAAAGAATGACGGCAAAGAACAAATCAGCTACAACCCCGAAGAGAGGCATTTAAAGGTCCACGACGAGAAAGGCAATTTGTTCGCCGACAGTACTCGCGGGGGAACTACATATGCGGACGGCTCGCACGTCGGGGCGGACGGTTCGTACACATCGAGCAACGGCACCAAATACTTCAGTCAAGAATACCAACAAGTTCAGACAGCCACTAACGCATCCGTACAGGCTATAGCAGGCGCTGACGGACATATTGGTTCATTCAAGGCTGCCCTCGGCAAGCCCGGTGTTGCAGTAGATATGGGCGAACTGACTGGCAGTATGGGCAACCTCACAACGGCGCTGGCGCTGTGCCTGAAGAGCGGAAACTTCACCCATCTGGCTGGAATTCTCAGCAGAATGGGAGAAGTACAAAGCCTGATGGCTCTTGGAATTCAGCATAATGCCGATGTTCAAACCATCAAAGCGGCAGTTCCAAACGCAACAGAGACGCAAATCGCTTCCACGAAGCCTGCGCCCAACGATGTCTCTGTTCACCAGCTCCAAGAGTTGAATCGCCGTGCCACTGCCTAAAGCTCTTGACTGGCAAGCTTTTGGGTCGCTTTATTGTGGCTCTTGACTCATTGTCATTTCTCGTCTGCTAACATTTGATAGTCAGCCAGCTGGGAGTTTGCCGTGGCAATTCCAATGAACACTCCTGTGACCGTTCTGCTCATCAGTGGTGAGCAAGTCGAAGGCGAGGTCGCCATGGCGGATCAGAACACCTATCTCTGCCTTCGCAGAGAAAATGAGACTCTGTATTTACCCTGGTCTGCCATCAAGTGTGTCAGGGGACCTGTGCTGCCAGAGCGCTCACCTTTAGGGGCTGCAAGGTTTCCACAACAGACCTAGTGCTGCGAGTTATTTAAAAGCCGGCTCGATTCCATTGGCCCTGAGCCACTTTTCTATTCTGTTCAACATGGTCTTCTCTCTGAACTGATCAAAGCGTCGCAGCTCTTCTGGATATTTTTCGAGGATTTTTCTGAAGGCGCTGACTTTGTGCGGGCTTTCGAATGCAATAGGCAGAATACTCTTCAAATCAGGCTTCTCGACAGTATTGAGGAATTCGTTTAGATCTTCGAGTAAATCTTCTTTGGATAGTTTTGGGACGTAGAGAAAGCGCGTTGAGTTTCTCTCGATATCATCGGTAAGGTCTCTAAGCTCGATCAAGTTGCGGTTGACCATGCGGGTTTCGCCTTCGAGCTTGTCGAGATAATAGGAATTGTCTTGTGAGTCATCGAGCCAGGCAAAGATAATGTCTTTGGTTATTACTCTCAGTTTGTCCAAACCAAAAACTCCTTTATTGACCTTTGTCAACCAAAAGCCAGATTCTATCACTGAAATTGCCCACAGGTTTACCGGCTGAATCGACAGCTGCAATTCTAATTCCGTAAATTCCAGTCTTTTCGAATTTGTCCAAGCCGAGTTTTACGTTGCCCGAGGTTCCACTCAAATCTTGTTTGAAAGCGACTGACTCTGGGATTTCTCCGCCTTCTGTCTGAACTCTAAATTGATTTTTTGGAGAGCAAAACAGTATTGCTTTAGCACCACCTGTAATGGCGGAAATGTCATAACTTAAATTGACTTCGCTTTGACTTTTGTCGATATGGTACAAACCTAAATCAGCACTGTCTGGATAGTTAAAACACAGATCCGCGAAGCGATTGAGTAAATGAGCATTTCCGCCTGCTTCCTTTGCTGCGTCAATATCTTCCGCAAACTTGAGCTTCGCAAACAAGCTCTTCTCTGCCTCAGTTTCTGTTCCTTGTTTGACGATCCCCAACTCTCGCACCTCGACAGTAGCGCTTGAGGGAAAACCTATCATCATCTGTGTAATGGGACCGTTTGCTGCCCAGCCGGTCGAACGCAACGAAAGATAGTATCGGTGAAATTCATTGTCATTCATTTTTGCCCGGGCAATGGCGCGGCGATCTTCTTTCTCGTATTGACCAGTCTGCATTGTCATCCAGTGCAATTCTACATTCGGATTGCTTGGCTCAACCGGAGTCGTTATTCTCGCATCGACATAAAATGCGTCTCCATCTAATGGACTTAAAACCCGTGAAAAAAGACTTATTCCAGGTTCATGCTCGGAGTTGCTTGTGACTTTGAGAATGTTTTGCTTTTCATCCAGGCTGACTGTTTTCCAAAACTGCAATGGAGGATTAAGCGCGCTGCCTAACTCTTTTGCATTTAAAACGAAAGGTGGGTTGTTCGTTTTTGGGTCAACTTCCACTTGCACAAGAGAGCTGAATGTCCCGTCCCAGCGGGTTGTGTTGCCGATGAATTTACCAGCCGCAAGTGAATCTTTAAGCGGTCCACCCGATACTGTAGGGGCACGTAAAAGACCGTTCATTGCGTCCAAAACCACTATACGGTATGGAGAAATAATCGGCGTGAAAGCGACGCTTCTAGGCAAGTCTTTTGCCAGGCAGTAAGTTGCTTTTTCTTTTGCACAAACAATTTTTGCGGACTTTTGAATCTTTTGCAGTAGCTTTGATGCATTTTTGTAACTTTGGGTTTGGGCAAATGAGTGACGACATGACACTATGATGAAAGTCAGACACACAGCTACGGCCGGAGCGGCGGCCCACATTCTTTTTTCATTGAGCGCCGATGCCAGACCGAAGCATAGTATTGGAATCAGAAGTGCCATGCCAGCTTGAGCGTGCGCTAAACAGCGATGTCCATAAAAATCATCGGCGACTACCGAGTGATTACCACCAATTATCAAACCAAAAAACACCCACGCTGCTGCTGTAAGAACTGCGACGCGATACTTTGGAAGTTTGAATAGACCATATGCTGAAAGCGCGGCTGCAAGCCCGAAAATGACATAGAGGATGACATATTCCAGACTGTATTTTTTCCATAGAGTGCGGTTGATGGGAAACATCAAGGTCAGCAACATGCTATGAATTCCGTGAGGAAACATTGCTAATAGCGAACCAATCGGATCTGTGCCTCTAAAAATTTCTAGCAACATAAATGCGATCGACACAAGAAAAAGCGCGCCAAGGGTTACGAAGAAACGCTTTCTGCCTGTGGTCGATGCGTCTTTCCATAGATTTTTATATTGATCTCTTGCCTGTGTATCCAAAGCAAAATTGAGTAATTCGAACATCGCAACAATTTTTATCAGGTACCAGCTTTTCGTGTATGCGAGATACGAACATACAAAAAACACGACCGCAAGAATGCTGTTCAGTTTTGCTTTGCTTTCGGGACCCGCCTTTACGAGCGGATGCGCAGATAGATAACAATTGAACGAGAGCGCAAAAAATAGAATAGAAAGCTCGATACCTGCGGCGGCGATGAAGTTTATTAGTTCGGCGCTTAACGGATGAACCGCAAAAATGATTGCTGCAAAAGCAGAGATAAGAATAGAAACAATCTTGGAACGCCAAGTCCCAGTTGTTAAACTGCCGAGATCTGTAAGTTTTCGCGCCACCAAATATAGTGCCACGCTACAGCCTGCATGGATAATCATCGAAGCAAGTTTGGCTAGTCCAGCACCGAATTGCGACAAGAAGACACATGTCAGGCTCGCCAACGGTCCAAAGGCATCTTGAGCGCTCGGACCGTTCCATGCAAAATAATTACCCCATCCGCCTGCAGCAGAGCCGGCAATGAGAGCTTTTGTCCAAGCAGCAATGAATTGTTCGTCAAGAAGGTACTGACTGCCTAGTGCAGGCAGAAACGCTATTAGTGTAGCCAGGAATGACAACACCGCAATGCCGATACAGAGTGATTTTTCTTGCATTTTGCTGCTCAGTCTATCGCATCATTGATTTATAAGCTAATTGCTGTTTTATGCTGCATAATTTCCTTTATGGGCGGAGAAGCAATACTGCATATCCCTGAGGGTATTAATTTCGATTGCACCGGTTGTGGAAACTGTTGCTTTTCATGGCCTGTGCCTCTGACTGACGATGATTTGAAGCGCATTTGTTCCCTTGAAATACAAGGACATCAGAAAGAGCCAGTTCATGTAATCAAAGCAGGAGTGGCTGGCAGTTCTGGACAGCGAGCGTTCACAAGTGCCCTGGGCAAGCGCGCAGATGGGAAGTGTCAGTATTTGTCGCCTGACAACCGCTGCCAGATTCATAATCAGTTTGGCGAAGAAGCCAAACCTTCAATGTGTCGCTTGTTTCCTTACACTTTTACGCCGACGCCTGCTGGCGTCTGGGCTGCTGCCAGTTTCGCATCTACAGGTGTGCTTTATAACAGTGGACGTCCGCTCACTAGTCAGAAAGAGCACTTGATGCGAACTTACGAGTTGTTTCAATCGCTCTACCCAGATTTGGCACCGGATTGGACAGGTTTGCAGCTGGTTGACGGGCAGTCGCTCGGTTTTGAAGAGTATCTCAAGATTGAAACTCGTTTATTATCAGCACTAAGTGAAAACAGCGCCGCCGGCGCTTCTTCTTCTTCTTCTTCTTCTTCTTCTTCTACCACTACTTCTTCTTCTTCCTCTTCTGAATGGCGTACCGAAAAAATCCTTTCAGGGTTAGCCAAACAAACTTCCATTCAAATCAAGCAAAAGCGTGATTTAGACAAGGTCCCCGGACTAGAGACCAAGCCGCGTACAGTTGACTCTCTTTTGGTAAGTTCGTTGCTGACTGCCTATTTCCCAGATGATGTTTATAAGGAAAACGCTTGTGAGATAGACACTGCACAACTTGCTCGCAGTCTCGTTATGCCACCAGCAAAGGTGCAACTTCAGTTCGATGGCGGACTTGTAAATTTCAGTGATTTAAACAATTACACTCTTGGTCGTCTCAATGAACAAGCAGAAAGCTTGCTCCGACGTTTTGCCTATTTGAAGGTCTTTTCGAAATTGTATTTTGGTCCGGGTTTTGCTGGTCTCAGTCTGATTGCAGGACTGAATCACCTTTCAGTGATTGTTTCACTGGTGCGTATCGTTATTAAATTGCAGAACCACAAAAGCAATACAAAGGGCTCAGAGATTGCCTTTGAGGAGGTCGCAGAGTGTGTCCGGATGCTGGAAAGACGGCTAACGGTAGCCAGCTATTCTCGAGAGACAAAAACTATGCTCGAGGTGCTTCTTTCCAGCTCTGAGAGAGCCGAACGTATAGCAATGCTTGCTTCTTAAGAGGAGAAAGAAGAAATTACGCAGTCTGTTCTGGCTAAAGAGTTAACGCAAACGTTTCGGTCGCTTCGATATCGAAACTATAGGCTCTACTTTGTCGGACAGTTGCTTTCGTTGTCTGGAACCTGGATGCAACAAGTTGCACTGAGTTGGCTTGTCTACAGACTTACGCAGTCGGCATTCATGTTAGGAGTTGTCGAAAGTGCTGTCTTGTTTCCTGTTATGTTGTTTGGTTTGTTCGGAGGGTCTGTTGCAGACAAGCAAGACAGAAGAACCGTGCTGATAATCTGTCAGCTCATTTCAATGTTGCAGGCATTGATGTTGGCACTTTTGACTTTCAACAATCAAATTCAAGTTTGGCATTGCGTTGCCCTGGCACTGCTCTTGGGCACTGTTAACGCCTTTGAAATACCGACTCGACAGTCTTTCTTGCCGGAGCTTATCGACAGAAAAGATCTGGTCAACGCTATTAGTTTAAACTCGTCCATTTTCAATGGTGCTCGTATTATTGGTCCGGCTATTGCCGGAGTGGCGATACCGTTGGTCGGCGAGGCGTCTTGTTTTTTCCTCAATGCTGCAAGTTATATGTGGACTCTACTTGCATATTCGTTGATTTCAATTGATAGCGCTCAGAAAGAAGAAAACGCAGACGAGAAGAAGCGCATTAGTGAAGGTATAGATTTCATTTTGAATTCGCCGACTATTTTGCGCCTTATATTCTTGGGTGGTGTTATCAGTTTATGCGGCATGAATTACAACGTTCTCATGCCTGTATTTGCATCCGAGATTTTGCATGGTGATGTGCGTACTCTGGCAATGCTGAGAGCCGGCGCAGGGCTTGGGGCCTTCTGTGCAGCCCTAATGCTTGCTAATCGGGGCAAAGGCGACTTTCTCAAAGTCAATCTTGGTTTCGCGTCAGTATTTTTTGGTCTGAGCTTGCTCGCATTTTCCTGGTCGAAACAGTATTGGATTTGCCAATCGGTGATCGTCCTGGTTGGATTCTTTCTTACTTCTCAACTGAGCGGAGGTCACTCGCTAATTCAGCTTGCCGTCAAAGATGAACTTAGAGGCCGAGTATTAAGCCTGTATTTGATAGTGATGATGGGATTCTCGCCGCTTGGTAGTTTGGTTATCGGCTGGTCAGCCCATCGTTTTGGGGCACCGCCTGTAGTGTCGGTATGCGCCTCGATTTGCATTCTGGCAGGACTTATTTATACAGTATGGACGAGAAGCGACAAAGGAATTTCAATTTCAATTGCCGCTGAATCGCAAAAACAAGAGCAAGCGTGAGCAAGAGTAAACAAGAATAGCGAGCGTGAAGGGTTGAAACGACCTTCAGGGGCGGTGGAACATTAAACTAGTGTGGAATGATACTCTTGGGCATAGAGAGCAAAGATGAGCTTATATGGCTGAAAACGGCGACGACAATGTAGTGAAAGCTACCGGACATTCTGGGGTGGATGCTGTATCCGGCAGGGATTACAGCGCATCCTCCGGTCCGAAAGACGGAACTAACGGCGTTGAAATTGTTGGTGGGCAGCCCGGAAGCAAGGACGAGACCGGATTTTCGCTCAGCAGCAAATTGTTGATCAGCATTCTTGTTGTGAATACCTTTGGAGTTGGTATATGGATCGGCTCACAGTTCATGTCTCGCGACGACATTGATAGCCCCAGAAAACCAACCCCCGGTCAACTAGAAACCAACGAAGCCGAGCTGCCTGTAGCCATTCCTCATAAGACTATTATTCGAAATTTGGGCGAGTCCACTGTTGCCGACATTGCCGAGAAAGTGGCGCCCGCCGTGGTCGCCATTGAAGTCACGGGCAGAAATAGTGCAGAAAAGACGCTGGCGGCGGCTATAGACGCCCCCACTCCGCAGTTCTTCTTTGGCCCACGCATGCGCCTGGAGCAAACTCCACAGCCCTTTGTAGATGGGCAGGAGAAACGTTCTGCTGGCTCAGGCGTGATTATCAGAGAAGACGGCTATATTCTCACAAACAGTCATGTAGCCCGCAATGACAGTCTGATAAAGGTCACCCTTAACGACAAGCGTGAATTTCAGGGGCAATTGGTCGGCAAGGATAATTTCACTGATCTGGCGCTCGTTAAAATCAATGCCACTGGTCTTCCAATTGCACGGTTGGGAACCAGCAAGCACATAAGACCGGGAGAGTGGGCAATAGCCATCGGCAACCCCTTTGGATTCGAACACACAGTGACGCTTGGAATTGTAAGCGCCATCGGCAGGTCGGTTGCCGATTTGAATCACCACGTTGAACTCATTCAGACAGATGCGGCGATTAATCCAGGTAATTCGGGCGGGCCGCTCCTTAACCTTGGTGGTGACGTAATTGGCATCAATACAGCCATTCGGTATGACGCTCAAAACATCGGTTTTGCAATTCCGGTCGACGTGGCCAGAGAAGTAGCAACTGGATTACTTTCTCCGTATCACGCGATAAGTAGACCGTATTTAGGGATATACATGAGAGACCTGGATCCTAAGGTGAGAGAAGCGCTTTCAATTCCTAAAGACGTACGAGGGGTGCTTGTTCGCAAAGTGGCGGCCGGCGGACCTTCAAATCGGGCAAAGCTGGCGCCGGGAGATCTCATTCAAAAGGTCAATGGAGTACAGGTTGCCTCGTCGAAGGATATGCGCGAAATCATAAAAGCCTGCAAGCCCGGAGATGTGCTCAAAGTATCGTTTTCCAGGAAAGGTACTGTTTCTGAGACTGAGCTTACGGTAGGCGACTATTCCAAAGAAGTTGTAGACGATTAATGCTGATTGGGACGCGTGAGTGTGGACCTCAGAATTTGATTTCCGAATCTAATTTCCAAATCTAATTTCCAAATCTGACTTCCGAAGCTGGCCTTGTGATTCGGGACTTTTGAATCTGGAGTTTTAAATCTAGAACTCCGAATTAAGGTTGCCGGTGGTATTTTCCCCAATGCGTGCCTTCTACCGCTCACATAGTATGCAGGTATCTTCTGGCGACCTTTTCCGAATCAATGACGATGTGCCTTCAGGGAAACCTATGGCAGAGCATTCCTGCGAATTACAGGCAGCGTTAAAGGCTCCTGTTCTGGAGAATTGGCTTATATGCCCGGTGGCGATTTCAGAGATAGTGCCTTGCAAGCTTCAGCTACGGCCGAGGCGGTCGGCGCAGATGGAACAGCGAGAGAGCAACAGCCACAAAAGAGTAGTGGTGATGCCTTCTCCGACTTTGCTGCCAGCGCTTGGTCTTCGTTTAAGTATTCACTCGTTCAGGCTCCTCTGACCGGTGCCACACAATTAATAGATAAGGCCGCCGGAACCAACTGGGAGCAAAGCACTAAGCTTTTTGATAAGCCTGCACATGCCGAATTCGGGTCTGCGGGTTGGGTTGGAGAAGCCGTTGGAGGCACCGCCGGAGCCGCCTTGCCATTTATTCTCATGGCTCGCGTCGCTGGTCCAGGTGCAGCGGCAAAAATGGAACAGTCTGCAGCGTATGGTATCGCCAGCAAAGAAGCTGTTTTCCCCGTGCTCAAATCGATAGGTGCAGGCGTAGCCTATAACGGAATATTCACTCCTGTAGAGCAGGGCGAAGATTTCCTTTCCGCACGCGCTAGAAACATGGCAGTTGGTGGACTGACATGGGGCAGTTTAACTGCAACAAGTATCGGGCTGAAAGGGCTTGGTTTGCGTTCTTTCAACCAAACTGCAATAGCTGAGGCGCAAGGATTAGCACCTTCTGCGAAATATACCGAAGGTGTATTTGCAAACAATGCTGTCCGAACTGTTTTGAAAAACGATGTGTTTAATGGAGCGGCCGGTGGTATTGTCGGCGGTATCGTAGATGTTCAAGGACGTTCTCTTCTTTCTGGTCACGGGCTGGCCTCTGCTGGTGATACCGTGCAAGGCGCGGCAACGTTTGCGCTGGGCGGCGCCCTTATGGGTGGTACCAACATTCTCTATGAAAAAGTTCGACCCACCAGCGGCGACAAAAGATATAGAACTCTTGAAGATATTACAAAAGTAGCTGATTCCACAAGGGACCCCAGCGCTCCACCGCGATACTACTATGACAATCTTGCAGCGCAGGAAGGGACAGTCGTGGGTGGGCGACAAGAGCAAATGTCGGCGCTCAAAGGTATGATCGAACAAAGCCGTTTGCCGCAAGGTGAACAAGGCAAGGTCTTTAGAGCTCACCAGGATTTAGTTACAGGCTTAGAAGCAGTGCACGACCATGGTCCTGTTGGCGTAATGTACGGCTCTGCGCGCACCAAATCAGATACCTTCGCCTATCAAAGGGGAAGACTCACTTCGGCACTTGTAGCAAAAGAGGGCTATCCCATGATGACCGGCGGTGGTCCCGGAATGATGGAAGCTGGCAACCGCGGCGCGTATGAAGCCGGTGGACGCTCAATCGGGGTTTCTCTGGAATTGCCGCATGAGCCAATCGGCAACGGATACCAAACAACAATTCTAAGTGCCAAGGACTTCGGTCCTCGCAAAGAAATTCTGCGCACTCACGACTTTGCGGTCGTTGAGAAAGGCGGCATAGGTTCTGTCGACGAGATGGCAGAGCTTCTTACTCACTTGCAGACAGGTATGAAGCAAAAAACTCCTGTCTACATAATGTACGAGAAGCCTTACAAGCATTTTGACAGCATGATGCGCGAGATGGAAAAACAAGGTCTCATCTCCAAAGGCGACCGGGAATTGTATAAAATAGTCAAATCTCCATTTGAGATAGCTGCAGACTTGCGTGCTAGACGAGAAGCCGGTTTGTTGCGCCCGGGAACTAACAAGCCGATGATTAGTCGAAAGATTGGATCTTAAGACACCGGATCTCAGGAAAAGAAAAATGACCCTAACTCAAAAGAAATGCATTCCGTGCAGCGGAGGAACGCCTCAGTTGACCGCGGCCCAGCAAGAAGAGTTTCTCAAAGAAATTAGTGGATGGAATGTCGAAGACAAAAAGAAACTGGTCAAGACTTTTTCATTCGACGATTTCAATGGAGCTATGAAGCTGGCTAACAAGTGTTGGGAAGTCGCTGAATCAGAGGGGCACCATCCTGATCTCTTTGTCGCCTGGGGCAAATTGAAAGTTGAAATATGGACACATGCCGTTGGCGGGCTTACCGAGAGTGATTTCATTCTTGCCGCAAAGATAGACGAATTGGCAAAATAAACTGAACAACGGTTAGTCAACTGCGTTTGCGTTATGGGAAAAGTTTGTAGCAGAGTGCTGACAAACCAAACAACACCAATATGATCGCCCATATCCACTGTGGCGAAGCTGCTCCGCTTCCCTTCATCTCTTTGGAACGTGAAGAGTTTCGCATCGCCTGTGATGTGCCGGTCTGCTTTTGCGCCGCTACCGAATCGTCAGAAGAAGCCGCTGCTGCTGCTGCTGGCGCCGTTTTGCCCGCACCTTTTGCTGAGCTTATGATAGCTGCTACATCGTCATCATCTTCGTCGTCATCAGACAGAGCCGCTGCAAGACCAGGGGGCTTCGCATCTTTTGCCGGCTCCTTTGCAGCGGGAGCTGCCGCCGCTGGCGCTGCATGCAATTGTTCTGCTTTCAGCACAACTCTTTTGACTACATCAGGAAGCTGATCTTTCCACGTTTGTGAATCGAGGAAGTCCGTCGCGCCTAATTGCATGGAAGTTTTTATCAAACCCCCATCAAGCGTCTCATTGCTCACCAAAAACTGAATTTTCGGATGCTGCTCTCTTAAGTCTCCCAGCATGGTCAGAGCCTTCATGGGCTCCGGCGCCAACTCTATCCAAACCAGTTTTGGAGAAAGTGCGGTGATTTGTTTCGCCGCACTTTGACGATTCACTGTACCTATGAGTCGCAGCTCTTTGTGAGCTCCGATCAATGCCTCAATTTGCTTGGCCTTGTCTTCTCCTGCCTCGCAAATGATCAATGTAGGTAACGACACTATCTACCTCGAATCTAGTTATTACGTGAGTGAGAAACCACTTAGGACTCCGCTTGTTTCCATGATTTTGCGGCGCACATCTTCGGCCCCGATCGAGCCTAATTCAAGATCTTTGAAAATGCACAGCAATTGCATGGAAGTCATCAAGCAAAGGTTTTTCTTCTTGGCGAACTCAGCAAGCGCGTCAGTGAAGTCTGGCTCGGTTCTTTCGCTTGGCGGTCGATTCGACCAGGTGCAAGCAACCAGCAAACCTTTTGGCTCACTTTCATGCTCGCCCCAGTAATTGATTACCGACTCGCCGAGGAGAGCCAGGTCAGTACGCTTCGCTTGCGCATTGCTCTTCACTACGTGAGTGAGAACGTCAGCTTTTTCACCGAGGTTCAACCACAATTCATTGGCATTGTTCGGTGAAACTGTCGCTGTCCAGCCGATTTTGCCGAATGCCTTCTGGCAGGCGGCAACCAGACCTGTTCCATCAGCCGACAAAAGTGAATTCTTCACGCCATCAAGAAGAGAAATTCTCGATTCGATGGTGCTAATGCGATTTTGAATCTGACGAATTTGCTCGTTGAGATCGTTTCTCTCAGACTTGAGTTCATTCAGCCCAGGAAAGGAATACTGCAAGCACCAATCTGGTGCTCCGACTGCGGTGTTTTCTTCCAATTGTGTCGTCATTGTCCTTGCCTGTGATGAGAGTGGAGATTCAACTGGAGTTTCCGGCTTGGGCGGCGGAGGCGGAGGCGGAGGAGGAGGAGGAGGAGGAGGCGGCGGCGGCTCCGGTTCCCTGGGAAGCGGAGGTGGAGGTGGAGGTGGAGGTGGAGGTGGTGGCGGCGGCGGTGCCTCGAACCTAATCGGCTCCGGCTCTATAACTGGAGGAGGAGGCGGTGGTGGCGGTGGTGGCGGCGGTGGTGGCAGAGGCGGTGCTTCCTGCTCATCCATTTGTGTCAACGAATCGCTCAATGTGATTGGAGCATGCGTTCCGGTCGAAGTAGTCTCCGGTGGCTCTTGTTCACGTGTCGACTGTGGTTGTGTCGCTTGACCCGAGACTTTCAGGGACTCGAGCTGTGCCATCAAACTGTTTGCTTTGCCAGTAGCGTCCGACGCTTCTACCGGCGAGGGCATCGCAGGAGGCGCAGGAGGCGGAGGAGGAGGAGGTGGTGGTAGCGGCTCCGGTTCCGGAATTGGCGGAGGTGGAGGCGGCGGAGGTGGAGGCGGCGGAGGTGGTGGCGGAGGAGGGGGTGGCGGAGGAGGGGGTGGCGGAGGAGGTGGCGGAGGTGGCGGTGGCGGCGCCGGCGGTTCTGGTTCCGGTCCACTTAAAAGCGCTCCCAGAGATGCCTTCACTGGCGGTTCTGTTTTTGCAGCCTCTGCCTTAACTGAGTTAAGGATGTCCTCAGCGCTCATTGCCGCCGAGTTTGCAGTTAAATCAATTGTTTCCGGAGACAAACTTTCTATGTTTGTTGCAGGCAGTTTGTCATAGGTCGCCATCGGTGAATTGTATTCACCCGACGTCAGAGTCAAAGGAGGTACTGAAGAAGCTACAGGAGTTGATTCCGGTAAAGTTGCCGTACTCGATTCTGCAGATTTCTGTGCCAACATAGCACCCAAGCCTGAGCCGCCTGCTGGAGCCGGTGCAGGTTCTTGAATTTGCGGGCTTTCCAACCTCGGTAATTGAGTGCTGGAGTTACTGGCCTTGTTGGCGACAAACTTGTGAGGATCCGGCGCCACGGCTTGTGCTTGATGTTCGACCGAAGCGGCAACCAGCGCTGCTGTTTCGTCTTTTACGTACTGTGATATGTCCTCGCCTTCACGCTTGGAATACCATAGGTTCAAGCAGTGAATGAGCGTGCGGTCGAAATCCGGCGAATAAGGAGCGGGCAAGAAAATGATCCTTCCGCCCTTGTCTCCGGCATATAAATGTGCGGAGATGCATTTCTTCGGACCGGCAGTGGCAAGAACGTTGTAACCTTCCGTCAAGAAATCGGTACGTATTATGGTGCTCCACTCCACGCCCGGTTGTGCAAGATATGAGGCAAATTCTGATTCGTTGCCTTCATCGGTCAATTCCACGTTTCGACCATGGGATACGGCACTCATATGCCTGGTGTTTCTCTCGGTCGATTTATCTGGTGCCAGACTAAGCAGCCAGACGTAGTTGTCCATCGCTGTTGTCTTTCCTTGAATAAGGAATGGGCGGGCTAAGAAATAAACCAGAATCCCGCCCTTTTCGAGAAACTTCACCAGCTGCTCGGTGCGGCTATTAATCTCGTCGGAGATCGCTTCCAGCAGCGCGTCATTGGTGGTGTTGACTGAAGTCAGTCCTTCCGTCTGCGCGCTTTCCACCTGGCGAACCATGTCTGGATCACGATCGAAAAGGTGCAGCGTGCTCACCGGATTGACGATGATCGCCGTGTAGTAATCGAGCGGTTTGGCGCGCCCGGACGTGAGGAAAGACTCTTCGCCGAAGCCAGGGCAATTCAGCCTGAGAATCCTATCCTTCTCAATGGATTTCATTATTGTTACCTTTCAAGAATCTTCTCAAGAGACTTTTGACCGCTTACTCGATTCGTTATACCCACTAATTAAAAAGCGATCAAAGTCATATCGTTGCCAAGCATAACCGTCGCAGCTTTTCTTAATGTCAAGCCAAACTTCTTGGCGCAATGAGCTCCTCAAGTTCGACTTCATCCATGCTGTTCAGGACCAGGTCAGCGTGTGCAAAATCCTGGTGCCTAGTAGATTGGCACGGAATAGCAATGCACATCATACCCGCTGCCTTTGCCGCACAAACCCCATTGAATGTATCTTCGATTACCAGACACTCGCAAGGGTGAACGCCCAGCCTTTGGGCAGCCAAAAGGAAAACATCGGGCGCCGGCTTGCCGTTTGGAACTTCATCACCGGAGCAGAGGTGTGCAAAGTACTTGCGTGTGGATGTGAGTTCTACAACCAGCTCGATCGTCGGCATCGTCGCAGAGGAGGCAATCACGCGTGGGACGTTCAATCTGTGCGCATTCTCTAGCGTTTTAATCACACCAGGTTGGATTGTGAGTTGCTCCACGAAGAGTTTGTGAAGCATCTCTTCTTTCTTTGCGACAAACTCAAGCGCCGTCATCTCGAGCTTATGTCGCTCAAGTAAATGTTTTGCACAATCCAAGTCTTTCATGCCGAGGAATTTGTGGTTGTCTTCTTCAAGAAAAGTCAGTCCAAAATCGGCGAGAAATCGCTGATAGGCGAGCAAATGTAATGGCTCTGAATCAATGAGTACTCCGTCCATATCAAAGACGATTGCACGTACGCCGTTAATAGTGGATTTGCCATTGGATATCGAAGACATTGATGTTTCCTCTTGATTGACGCAAATATATCAAATGGGGGCGGTTTGCATATCCCGCCCCCATTTTCTATTTTCTTGCTTTGTTCGCTTGTTAAAACTGAATTCGACTGGTGCGAATCAGTTAGAGCTTAGTGCGAATCGAGCTCGTCACCCATGCTGTAGGTTTCGATGCTGAAGGGTTTTTCCCAACCGTGGTTGATGGAGTTTCTGCCGCCGGAGTACATGCCCTCTGCGGTTCCAACTACCATTCCGAACGGTACGCCCATGAGAGAAGCCATGCCCAACGGAATCATGTGCTCTTTGCCACCGATGTTATCGGCGAACTTTTCTGAGAATTCAACACTACGCGAGCCTGTGCGGCGCACGATAGCCACAGGAATTCCCACAACCATGCCGGTGCCGATGGCAGCCATGCGTACAGGCAACATGAGAGTCTGCTTCGCCATGGACCCTTCACTTTCTGCAAAAGCAGGAGTATTAAGGGTGAGGGCGAGTAGCGCCAAAAGTCCGATCTTTTTAATCACAACGTATCCTCCAAAGCTGGCCGTTGCGGGGTTTCCGCAGTTTGCTCCCGACTCCCTTAAAATGTGACTCTTGGTAACTAGGGGTCATAGTAAGCGTAAGACGAAGCCATAATAACATCGTCTTAGTACAGACTCTGTTGGTGTACTGTAAAATCATGCCCGGCTGCAAAGGGCGCCGGACGGCTAAAGTAAGCCTTGTTTTTTACATGAGCAATTCAAATTCTACCTATCACCGCAAGGGCTTCGGCCTCAAAGACGAGATTCATGGCGAGCTCAAGGCTGCCTACGAATCGGCTTTGATTGCCGAGCTGAGAGAAAATAACAACACTCTGGTCCGCTCAGGCTTAACTATTAAGCTCGCTTCGGCGTTCGGATTTTGCTGGGGAGTCGACCGGGCAGTTTCGATGGCTTATGAGACTCGCCGTCATTTCCCGGATAAACGCATCTGGATTACAAATGAGATCATTCACAATCCGGTAGTCAATCAAAATCTTCGCGAGATGCAAATCGATTTCGTTGAAGTCACATCTGACGGAACTAAAGATTTCTCGCAGGTGAAAGAAGGTGAAGTCGTTATTCTGCCTGCTTTCGGTGCATCCGTAGAAGAGATGGATTTGCTCGAGTCCAAAAAATGCGAAATCGTCGACACCACTTGCCCCTGGGTATCGAGGGTGTGGAATCGTGTCGCTAAGTACGAGCAAGGAGAATTTACTGCGATTATTCACGGTAAATACAATCACGAAGAAACAATCGCGACTTCATCGAGAGCCCGTCACTATTTAATTGTCCAAAACCTGTCCGAAGCCAATTGGGTGGCTGAATACATTTTAAATGGTGGCAAGAAAGAAGAATTTCTCGAGCGATTTAAATCTGCTCATTCTAAAGAATTCGATCCCGACGAGCGCCTGGTCAGAATTGGCGTAGCCAACCAAACCACAATGCTCAAGGGCGAAACAGAACAAATCGGCAAACTCTTTGAGCGCACTATGCTCTCTAAGTATGGTCCAGAACAATTGGATAAACATTTCTTGAGTCCTGGCGACACCATATGTGATGCCACGCAAGAACGGCAGGATGCCATGCTCAATCTCATTGAAGAGAAGCTCGATTTAGTTCTCGTTATTGGTGGCTTCAATTCCTCGAATACCGGACATTTGCATGAGATAGCCGATCACAGAAAAATTCGTTCGTATCATATTGATGGTCCTTCTTGTATAGGACCAGGCAATCAGATTAAGCACAAGCCGCAAAATTCAGGCGAATGCATAATAGAGAAAAATTGGCTTCCGGACGGCGATCTGACAATAGGAGTTACTGCTGGCGCATCCACTCCCGACCAGGTTGTAGCAGAAGTTTTAGAAGCGGTATTTGCGATGCGCGGAGGCGCGAAGTGACATCACCAGCCCTCACCGACAAACTTGCCTCGGCTCCGTTCATGCAGGCTCTCAGGCGCGAGAAGTCTGATTACACGCCGGTGTGGCTGATGAGGCAAGCCGGACGTTTTATGCCGGAATATCGCGAAGTTCGCTCGAAAACAGGCTTTCTCGAGCTTTGCCACAATCCACAGCTATGCGCTGAAGTGACAGTAATGGCAGTCGACTTGTTGAAGGTTGATGCTGCGATCATATTCTCTGACATTTTGCTTCCGCTGCAGTCGTTAGGTTGCGGATTGGAATTTGTCAAAGGCGATGGACCTGTTATTCATAATCCAGTCCGTAGTATTGATGATGTAGAGAAACTGCCTGCCATCGATTGCAAAGACAGTCTTTCGTATGTACTCGAAGCAGTTAGAACTGCTCGCCGAGAACTTCCGGAAACCATTCCTCTGATAGGTTTTGCAGGAGCGCCATTTACACTGGCTTCGTATTTGATTGAAGGCGGATCTTCGCGTAATTTCGAGAAAACCAAGCGCTTTATGTACACGCAAAGGCGTGCCTGGGACAAACTCATGCAGCATCTTTCCAAGATAATTACCGACCATCTCAACAATCAAATTGACGCTGGCGCGCAAGCTGTGCAGATTTTCGACAGTTGGGTTGGTTGTCTTGGCCAATCTGATTACACTGAATTCGTGCTGCCACATGTGGCGCGCACGATATCCGGTGTTAAAAAGGGCACACCAGTAATCCACTTCGGAACGGGCACATCGGCTTTGCTCGAACTTTTGAGACAAGCCGGTGGAGACGTCATCGGCATCGACTGGAGAATCGAGTTGGCATCGGCGTGGCAAAAAGTTGGCTACGACAGAGCCGTTCAAGGCAATCTTGATCCAGTTGTGCTTTTTGCCGACAAAGATGAGATCAAAAGGCGCGCGGAGAATGTTCTAAAACAAGCTGACGGCAGACCGGGGCATGTTTTCAATCTCGGTCACGGAGTGCTTCCTGAAACACCATATGAAAATGTGAAATATCTGGTAGAGATAGTTCACGAACTCGGTCGCAAATGACATCGCCTGCCAAGAAAGTTGTCATCATAGGTGGTGGCATATCAGGCTTGTCCGCAGCATTTCGATTGACGCAACTATGCGGTAATGAACCATTCGAACTATCGCTAATCGAGGCTAGCTCCCGCTTTGGTGGCGTAATAAAAACTCAATTTGTCGACAATTGTCTGATTGAACATGGCCCCGATAATATGTTGACTGCTAAGCCTTGGGGTGTAAATCTCATGAAAGAGCTTGGCATGGAAAAGCAAATCATCGAGACCGATCAAGCAAATCGTCGTGCTTTCATTGCTGCAAAAGACGGTCTTCTTCCCATGCCTGAAGGTTTTCGTTTGATAGCACCAGCAAGCATTGCAGCACTTGCTGCGTCTCCTTGCTTGAGTCTCGCCGGCAAGCTGAGAGCTGTATGTGAGACTCTGTTACCCCGCCACGAAAAATTGTCGGCTGGAAGTTTGCCTGATGATTTTGACGAAAGTCTCAGCAGTTTCGTAACTCGGCGGCTGGGAAAAGAAGCGCTAGATAAGCTGGCTCAGCCATTGTTTTCCGGCATTTATACGGCTGATCCAGAAACCCTCAGCATGCGTGCAACCATGCCGCAATTTCTCGAATATGAAGCACAGTATGGCAGTGTTATTCGTGGTCTGAAGTCCTCAGGCAAAAAGAATGACGAAGCTGAAGCCGTTCGATACAGCATGTTTATCGCTCCGCAAAGGGGCATGGGATCAATTGTCGACGCGCTAGTCGAAGAATTGAAGCGCCATAAAGGTGTTTCGCTCAGGACTGAAACAAGTGTCACTCATATGAATTTTTCTGCTTCCGAAAAACAATGGATTGTAAAACTTGCCGATGAATCAACCATCAGTGCAGATGCAGTCCTTCTCTGTCTGCCCGCGTATGGAGCTGCAAAAATATTGCGCGAGACAAATGCTGAAATCAGTGAACTCCTAGCGTCTATAAACTATGCATCGTCTGCAGTGGTCAACTTTATTGTCGAGCGTGAACGGGTTCTGCACCCCTTAGATGGCTTTGGTTTTGTTGTACCTGCTGGCCTTGGAAAACACGTTCTTGCCGGCAGTTTCTCCAGCGTCAAATTTAAGAATCGGGCGCCGGAAGGTCTGACTGTTTTGCGAGCTTTCGTGGGCGGAGCACTATTTCCGGAGATGATGATGTTGTCAGATGCGGAAATACGAGATCGAGCGTTCGAAGATTTGAGCTTTTATTTGTCTATCAGTCCACCGGCTCGTGGTTTGCCCTATAAGCATGCCTCTGTGACACGGTGGAATAATTCAATGCCGCAGTATAAAGTCGGACATCGAAACACTGTGCGGGCGATTGAGAAGCAGATTGAAACTCTGAGCGGTGCTTTCCTGTGTGGAGCAGCCTATGAGGGCGTCGGTATCCCGGACTGTATTCGCAGTGCAGACAAAGCTGCCAAATCTCTTTATCGCTCTCTCTTCGCTACTGTTTCATAATCGGCCATTTAATGATTATTGACCGGCCCAGATTGGGCAAAGAACTTTTGGTTCTGTCTTAATGAGCGACACGCTCGCTGTAATTATGCCTTTCGAGATCGATGGAGTCTGATGGAATCTGTAATTCGCAAAGATAAGGATGCCGCCAAGCGACCGCCTAAGCATAAGATTGCTACGGTAGACAGCGGCTGTAATCTTTGCGGGTCATTTCGTCCGGCCCTCTACACGAGAGGCAAAGAGCACGAATACACCAATACTACCGACGATGTGTTCACCATCGTAAGCTGTACTAGCTGCCAGCTTATTTACATGGACCCGCGCCCGGATTTCCGGGAATTGGGAACCATTTATCCTCCCAATTACTATTCGTACAATCAAGATATTCTGCGGCGCAAAGCTAATCCGCGGTCCATACTAAGCAGTCTGCGCTACAAGGGCTTTCGTGCCAAAGTAGAAAAGTCCCTTAAGCTGGCGGGACTAGAAGAGAAGGGCAAAGTCAAAATTCTCGACATTGGTTGTGGTGACGGGCATTTGCTTAATCTTTATCGCGAGGCTCATGGCGACAAAGTCGAGACGCATGGTGTTGACTTCAACTTAGAGGCGGTAGTTTTAGCCTCAGCGGCTGGGCATCTTACATATAAGGGCAGGTTCGAGGATGCTCAGATAGGTGAAAACCAGTTCGACCTTGTTGTCGCCAGCCATGTGATCGAGCATGTCTCGGACCCTGTCTGGTTTACTGAGAAAGTCTCAAAGGTTTTGAAGCCTGGTGGTGTTTTCTGGTTTGAAACGCCCAACATTGGCTCCATCGACGCAAAATGGTTCAAAGAAGGGCATTGGGGTGGTTATCACTTCCCGCGACACTGGTTTTTCTTCACGCCTGACACAATAAAGATGTTGGCTGAGAAAACGCGTTTTACCCTTGAATCCATCGACTACGTACCAAATGCCATTTTCTGGTTTTGGACCTTTCACAGTCTCATGGTCGCGAAGAGTGAAAAGCTAAGACCACTGGCTGACTTTCTCTTTCCGCCCATCGATTTTCAAAAGGACTCGCTGGCCAATTTCCTGAGAATCTGCCTTTTCTCGGTCGTCGACGTTTTGATAAAGCGTCGCACCGGGCAGACTTCAAATATGATCGTGGTTTTCCGGAAGCCTCAGTTTTAACCGACAGCCAGTGAGCTTGGATAAAACACCAGTAACAGAGTCGCATCTCAGTGATTCGTCTTCCGCGGCGAACGGTGAAACTTTGACCATGCCGGTTTGCCCATCTTGCGGCATGAAGTTGGCTCATGGAACGATTAAATGTCCTAACGACGGTACGGAATTAGTCACAAAATACAGATCCGGCGATTGCCTGAGCGAGAAGTATCAATTTCTAGAATCAGTCGGCTCGGGCGGCATGGGCATCATCTACAAAGCGAATCATCTCGCTTTGAATCGCATTGTAGCCATCAAACTTCTGCACCCATATTTGTTGAACGCTGACACTATTCTGCGATTCCAGCGAGAAGCTCGTACGGCTAGTAAACTTCGTCATCCCAATTTGATCGAAGTACAAGATGTGGGCAGCACTGACGAAGGTCAGCCCTACATGGTCATGGACTTCATTAGCGGCAAGTCCCTGTCTGATCTCATACGCGAGAAGGGGCGCCTCACGGTTGAGGAGACAATACGGATTTTCATCCAGATCTGTAATGGACTTGCTTTTGCGCATAAGCAGAATATTCTTCATCGTGATTTGAAGCCCAGTAATGTCATGCTTGTCACTGATGAGCATGGCGCAACCGTAGCAAAGATCTTAGACTTTGGCATTGCAAAGGTTTTGGAAGAAGGCGAGAACAAAGGCGCCACGTTAACTAAGACTGGTGACGTTTTCGGCAGCCCGCTGTATATGAGCCCAGAACAAGGGGCAGGCGGCAATGTAGATCGCCGTTCAGACCTGTATTCGCTGGGTTGCATGCTTTTCGAGTGTCTGACCGGCACGCCGCCTTTTGTCGGCAAAAGCATAATCGATACATTGATGGGTCACGCTCAACAGCGTCCACCCAGTCTAAAAGAAGCAACTCTCGGTTCTGATTTTCCTGAAGAGCTCAATTATCTTGTTTTGAAGCTGCTCGCTAAGGCTCCTGATGACAGATATCAATCTGTAGTCGAGGTACGCGAAGACTTGCAGGCTATCCTCGATTCATTGGCTCATACAGACGCAGTTGATTCAGTGTCAAAGAGCGAATTGCGAAAAAAAGCAGGTAGTAACGGCACCGTATCTGATGGCAGTAAAAATTTCTGGGTCGCTGCCAGCGGAAAAGATTTGACTATTTTGCTTTTGTCTTTGGCCGTGATTGTTTTGGTTGGCAAAGACATTTGGGTCTCATATAGAGAGCAGAAGGACAGCACTTTGCCTACGGTTGAAGCAGACAACAAGTATAAGGTGAATTTCGAGTCTTTTGCAAACGATACCTCAAATGAAGTGCAGCGTACTCTGGACTTGCATCCAAGCGCAGACTCCTTTGAATTGCGCGGAGTTGATATTGATGATTCATCTCTGGCTGTCTTGAAAAACAATCGTCAAATTCAGAAGCTCGATTTAGAATCTACAGGCTTGAAAGGCACTGGGCTTGCCGTTTGTCAGACCCTGCCCAATTTGGAAAAGCTGAATGTTTCTGCCAATCCATTGACTGACGAAGGAGTCCTGGTAATAAGCCAACTTCGCCAAGTAAAAAATCTTGAGATAAAAGGAATAACTTTGTCTCCGCTGGCCATGAGCTACATCGGAAAAATGAAGAATCTGACCAAGCTGGAATTGGATGAGGACGACCTTCAGGATAAAAATCTTGCTTACTTGTCGAACATGCCGGCGCTCGAGGAGTTGTCGCTGAACGATCAGAAGAAAATGAGCGACAGGAATTTGCTTGTGCTGAGAAATCTTCCAGCCTTAAGAATGTTGGATATCAGCGGAACAAAAGCGACCGGGAAAGGTCTCGTTCATCCCAACGAATACCCTCATCTGGAGAAGGTTTCGCTCACTGATAATAAATTATCTGAAGAAGGTTTTCGGGCGCTTGGAAAATTGAAGAATTTGCAAGAACTGGACCTTCGTCGATCCACTTTCGATGCAAATTGGCTCAAGTTTTTGAAAACTTGTCCACGACTGAATAGGCTGAAGGTCGCGGGCGAAGTGGACATGGGAACAATTGAGCGCTTGCTTCCCAGTGTGAAAATCAATCCGGAGTAATATGCAAAAAATGCAGCTCGCCGGCAGCATCTTCTTCTTCTTCTTCTTCTTCTTCTCTTCTCATTCAAAAATCGGCGCTTTTGGAGTCAGACCATTGGCCCGACTCTTTTGAATTCTCAGTTCTTTCTCGGCTTAGCGCCGTATTACCGGAAGAACAAGCAACGCAACCAGAGTCCAACTCAGACAATGATAAATATGCCCGTCCCTTGGCAGCTTAAACGCGATTGAGGGTTTGGAAGATTAACATGCTCTCAGTTTTGCGGTTCGGAGCTATTAGGTTTGCGCGCAGCCAAAGACATATTTGATGTTGTTCCGGTAATTGCCTTTAAAACGACGTCCAGCAAAGTGAATGCGGATACGAATATCAGATTTTTCAAGCTATTTTTCTGAAACTCTGCAGGTGGAAAGATCCAGTCTGAGAATCTGCTGAAGGCGCCCCCTCTTTCTCGATCTACTGAGCCAATGAGTGAATGCATCGTCCAGTTCCAGAAAGCCGGTGCCGGATGAAACTGCGTTTGTTCGACGATATACCCGCGTTCTTCAATAAGTTTTTTCAAAGTGGTTGGACTGTAGAAGATCCAGTGCCTGGGAAAGTGATATCCGCCCCAGTGACGGTTCTTGAATAGCTTTGCGTCGGCTGATTCGATGTTGGGTGTCTCGATAAGAAAGATGCCGCCCGGCTTGAGCACTTCAAATGCTCTTTGCGCGAATAATTTCGGATCAGCAACGTGCTCTATCACGTGTGTGGCAACCACCAGATCGAAGTAGGCTGCCGGGATATCAGCCTCTTCAAAGCGCCCTGCATAAACTGTATGACCAGCCTGGCGCGCCAGTTCTACAGCCTTTTCATCGAAATCTACACCATAAGTTTGGACTTTTACACTTCGTACTTGTTTGTACCAGTTGAGTGCACGCCCGTCTGCGCACCCGATATCCAGCACTTTGATTGTAGAATTCGGACCGCACATCGATACGGCTTTCTCCAGGCGGCTCAGATAAACGTGCCGGCGGGCTTTGTAGAGAAGGGAATCGGTGTTCTCAGTGGCTTTTTGCGCTAAATGGTAAGCGTAGTAATCGCTGGGATAGATTGTGGATAGTTCTGATACATCCGGGCGAGGATTGAGATAGACGAGTCCGCAATCCGTGCACTTGACCACGCGAAATACATCGGAAGTAGTGTTTTTGTACTCATGTTCTGTGCCCTCAGTGACCAGAGTGGAGTTCTTGCTGCCGCAGTTGTTGCAGCAGACCTCCACTTTCTTGATTGCTGTTTTCATGGCACTTAGCATTTTCTTGCTCTTCGCCAAGCCAAAAGGCGGCTTAATTTGTGTTTGCGGCGCTCCAGCTACAATTTTTACGATAGCAGGCTTCAAGATTCAACTTATGGCGTCCCGCTTGCTGCATAATTCTAAGAACGGTATCCCTATAGAAGCGCAGAAACTACCCCATGCCACGTAAGCAAGCGCCAGCGCAGGAAGAAAAACAGAGCCGTTCAGGCTCGTGGGTGCAGGTCGAAGGCGGCCCGATTCTGGCTTGCATAGACATGGGTACCAACTCTTTTCACATGATTGTCTGCCAGGCCAGCCCTGAGCGTAACCATTTTGAAGTTATCACCAAGGTAAAAGAGGCAGTGCCCTTCTTCAGAAGATCGCTCACCGCCCACTATATCGACGAAGTAGCTTTGAATTCGGCGATAAGCATTTTGAAAGTAATGCGCAAAAAAGCATATGAAAAGGGTGCCAACAGTATTGTAGCCGTGGCAACGTCGGCGGTGCGGGAATCTCGCAACGGTGCTGAAGTACTGAGCAAAATCAAAGAAGAATTAGAAATAGATGCGCGTATGATCTCTGGAAAGGAAGAGGCGCGCCTGATTTACCTCGGTGTGTTGTGGAGCATGCCGAAGCTGAAAGGACAATTCGGAATTGTCGATATCGGCGGCGGGTCTACTGAAGTGATCATGGGTGATCGGCATGGCATCGGCTTTGCTGAGTCCTACAAACTAGGTGCTGCTCGTCTTACTCAACGATTTTTCAAGAAAGGGCTGCCGACACAAGAGACATTGCGCGAACTGCACGATGAAGTGAGGGGCGTGCTGCGTCCTGCTGCTGCTCGGCTCAACGAACTCGGTGGAGTGCAGCAACTGATCGGTACATCAGGTACTGTTCAATCGCTTGCGAAAATCGACCGTGCGCGTCAAGGCAAACCCGGCCATGAATTACAGGGCTGGAAAATCTCTCAAAAACGGCTTGAAGAGATAGTTTTACTTATCGAAGAGAGTTCTATCAAACAGGAAAAAATCAAAGGTGTAAGTTCTGATCGAAGTCAGACGATTCTTGCAGGCGCAATTGTTTTGCTAGAAACCATGCGTTCTTTCAATGTATCTGAAGTCATAGTTTGCACTGCCGCACTTAGAGAGGGCTGCGTTGTCGACCGATTTTTGCAGACCGGTTGGTTGGATGGAGGATTGAAAGAACATCGCGATCCGCGCTCTACATCAGTGCATCAACTAATGGACAAGTATCATGTGCCATACGATCACGCGGAGCAAGTAGCCAGAATCGCTTCTGACATTTTTATTCAAACCCGAGGCATTCTGCATGAATACACGCCATACGTAGGTCATCTTCTCTGGTCCGCAGCGATGTTGCACGACATTGGAATGTTTATCGGAAGAAACGGGCACCACAAGCATTCGTATTATTTGATCAAGCACTCTGGACTTCTAGGTCACTCAGAAGAGGAAGTCGGCATCATTGCAGCGATTGCTCGTTATCACAGAGGCAGCGAACCGAAAGATTCGCATGAGGCCTTCTATACTGTCACGCCTGAAAATAGAAAGGTGCTGACTGATATGGCAGCAATTTTGCGTGTCGCAGAAGCTCTCGATCGCAGCCACAAACAGGTCATTGAGCGAGTCACTGTAGCAATGCAACCGTTTCAAAAAGGTGGCTATGAGAAGAAGCTGTTGTCGCTTATCGTGAAATTGAAATCCGGCGAAAATTGCTATTCGGAGAGTTGGGCATTGCTCGAGAAGAAAGAGTTTTTCGAGAATCAGTTTCAAGTCCGGCTCAGTCTGCAGGTTCAAGCCGAAGCAGGCTATGCGGTTAAGTCCAACAAATAGAGAATTAGTGACAAGGATTTTGGAATGAAAAAAATTGCGATCGCGACAATGGCTCTTGCCGCATTTAGTCCTGCATTTGCGCAGAATTCGAACTCTGAAAATTCTCTACCGTCACCGGCGAGCTCCCTCGCCGCTACCAATCCGGCGGGCAATGTTCAGCAAACCAAGTCATTTGAATTGTTTCGTCAGGGGCAAAACGATTTTATTGAGAAGAATTACTCGCAGGCTGAAAGCAAGTGGAAGAAAGCGATCGAGTTGGCGCCGAGTGAAAATGACAGTAGAAGCAAAGCTGAATGTATGTGTGGATTGGCAATTGTCTATACGAAGCAAGGCCGCATTACTGATGCAAAAAAAGCGAGCGACGATGCAATTCAATTCATAACAAGTTCGTTTGGCGCAGATGATCCACGCTTGGGACTATTGAAAAGACTGTCGCAAGGCGCCAGCAATAAGTGCGTGGCTCCTTCTGTCGACGAGTCGGGAGCTGAGTGGATGAAGAACATCGAAGCCGGAACGGCAGCCATGAACTCGGGCAATTTCAGCGACGCGGTATCCAGCTTTGAAGCAGCACTGGCAATCGTCGACAAGACTCAGCCTGATTCAGGAGTCGCTGCTGCAACCCTGTCACCACTGGTCGCTGCCTATTTGAAGTCCGGAGACTTGAAAAAGGCAGAAGCGACTATCGATAGAGCGCTGCCCCTCTGCAAGAAGTATTTCCCGGACAAGCCAAAGTTGACCGAAGCGCTGCAAAGTGAATTGGCTTCCCTAAAAGCCAAGCAGTCTAAACCGTAAAGACTAACGGAAACGGACTTATTGTGCGCCTGCACCTGTGCGTTGCGCGAGGCGATTTTTCTCTGCCAATTCGCGCACGTGTGCAAGTCTTCTTTCCATTTTCTTTTGCGTGATGCCGTTCATCATCATTTTCGGAACAGGCAAACCAGTATCGATGTGCGAAGACAGCTCTAGCGTAGTCGATTTACCGTCTGCTGAAGGGGTTAGTACCCAGCTGCCTTCCATAGATTTGAACTTGTCTGATTTGACCATCTGATAGTCGATGCGACGATTCGGAATTTCTTGCGTGTTTATCAAGCAGGTCGCCGAACCAATCATCGGCAGTGCAGTAAATTTCTGCTCCAATTGTGACTCGTTGACGCCTTGTCTCATGACTTTGCTGTATGCAAGTTCTGGGTCAACCTTTCTCTGCTCGTGAACTGCGTTGAATACTACATCAGGCGGCGCCTTGATGACGATAGATGCTTTTACTCTCGACTTACCGCTATTCAAGTTTGGTTTTGGTGTCTCTGCTTGAACAGTTTGAGCGGTCGATTGTTTTTCCTGCTGTGCTGCAGATTCCTTTTTGACTTTGGAGATTCTGTCTCCGAAGACGCCGGGAAGCAGCCTACTTGTCTTGCCCTCATTCTTATCGTCTGAAGACTTATCTTCGTTTTTTGCTTCCTTCTCTTTCTTCTCTTTCTTTTCCTTCTTTGTTTCAGCCTTGGACTCAGTCACCGTATTTGGTGTCGGCTTGGACGCAATTGCTGTAGGTTTTTTTGCTGGTGCAGCTATTTGCTCTGGAGAATCAAGATCTTGGATGTGCGACTTATATGCAGGAGTCGCTTTTGTATTCACATGTGCAACTTCGTAGTCTGCACTTTCTTCCAGAGACGGTTGTTGCACCCGTGCCGGTGGTGCTTTTACTGCAACGGGCTCGGCTTGTCTTTGAACTTGCTGAGCAACTTGATGCTCTATATGTTGTTCTTCTCTGGCAAGCGTCTTCAGTACTGCCGCTTGAGCCGTCAAGGTTTCGTGCAATGAATTTTGTTTTTGTTCGATAACAGTAGTGCGCTTATTCATCTGCAGTTGCAGCTGAGTCATTTGCGCCTGCAATTGCGTCAATTGCTGTTGAATCTGATAGAGCTGTGCTTGCAGCGTCTGCGGAGAATTAGCATCCTTATCCTCGCTGCCGAACAGTCCTTTAGCTTGCGCAGAAGAACCAAGGATGGTGCAAAGGACTAAAGATATGGCAACTGCAATAGTTTGCCGTTTGAGCGTTGCTCTCAAATCGTTCTTAATCACGTGCGTCTCTCTTTCTACGGATACGATAAAAAGCGAAAAACCTCTATTGGTGGCGCTTTTAGCACATCGGCAAAGCTTATCATGACAAGTGGGGGATTTGAAGAGGAGTAAGACTAAAAGAAAGTCATACACTTGTCATGAGTTTCGCGAGCCTGTCTAAAGCTCACCCACACACTAAAAAATTGACAGCGGCTTGATAACTATTCTTGGCCGACAAGCGACATGGATGTTGCCGAAAAAACTTACACGCCTATTGGAATGAACTTCGGCACCAGCCTGCGCCATTTCATTTTTTCTGCGTATTCGCGGTAGCCATCGCCCAAGCTTTCGAGCAAGATCTTCTCTTCGTATTTGGCGCGATTCAGCCACAAAGGTGCGACTACACAAACAGTAAAGAGCACCAGCGGGACAGATGTTGAAGCCAACGAAGCGCCGAGCAGAGATTGAATGATTCCTGAATAGGCCGGGTGCATGACGAATTTCAGCAATCCGTCGCTTTTCACTTTGTGATCCTCAAGAATTTCGGCGTCAGTGGTGAAAGCTTCCCCAAGAGAAATCCAACCGCCGATCATGAAAATCAAACCGCTTATCAAAACGAGAATTCCCAACCAGGAAATGATCATCGTAATGCCGGTAGGTTCGCCCTGACCGAGTGTGATTAAGGGATGCGCCCAATCTGCTTTTATGACGTCGGAGTACATCAAAAATGCAGGAACCAAAGCGAAGATAGTTGCTACTGAAGCATATTGTGGTGCGCGTTGAATGATGAAGTTCTTTTCGTATTTAACTCCGGTTCCGCGGCGAATGAAAGCTTTGGTAAGAACCGGCGCTGCAATTACCGCACCCACTGAAACCAAGGCTACGGTCACCAATGTTGGGACGTTGAAACTCACTTAGTTATCTCCCTCTAAAGAGAATCGATTGCCGGGCATTCCGAAATCGTTTTGAAATTTTGCCTGGAACTTTCTGAAGATAGCTTGCCATCTTTAGTCGTATCACTGTACAGGCAGGTAGCTCTCTGCGTCAACGAAAACACATTTGAACAATCGAGACTCCATCGTGATTTGTTTGAAACACGTGTTGACTGACGTCAGTTGCATTTATTTGTTTCATTGGCAATTGTTCATTGCCGAAAGAATTAGCGAGCGTCTTCGAGAAATTGCTCGTTGGACTCAAGCGGGCATTTCCAGAGTCTGTAGAGTGCATTGAGCACTGTTTGAGCAGGCGGTGGCAATTCGTCACCAGGTGCCACTTCGATATCGTCCAGCATACGTCTCATCCAGAGTGCGTGACGAGTATGAGGACGAGAGTGATGTCTCAGCCATTCCAAGCCGTCTTCAACTTCTTCTTTCGTATATTCGGAAGCATGATCGGCGAAATATTTTTCGAATATTTCGAGAGTCTGGCGTGCATAGGCTGTTGCAGCCAATTCTGCTGTTACTACTGCAAGTACACCGTCTTTATGATTTGGGCTTTCGCACCATCTGCGCATAACCTGGCAAAGATGATGGCTCGCTTCGTTTAAGAGGTCAGTCTTCAGCTGCTCGTCCGTAATGCCAGCCAGGTGGCACTGTTTGACGTACATTTGCTGGTAGGTCAGCTCTTCATCAGCTAATTGGTTGAACAGCTTTTTGCCGGCGTCCATGTTATCGGGCAAACAATCCCTAACAAGCGAGATATTGCGCGGCAACTCCCTGATAAATGGCCAAAGGCTCAAACAGATTTCGCTTCCCAGAGGGATGACCGTCTCGTCTTGGATGCCGCCACTGAATGGACTTGTTTTGCATCCGACGGTTATTCTTTCGATAAGGGTTGGCATCCACCCCGATTTACGCGACATATTAGATTCCAATAACCTGTAAAACCCCAGTCATATACTTTACTACGCAAACTAGACAGTCCTATGTAATCTAACTAATGAATGTTAAGCACCGGTGAGAAATCCCCTAAAAGTCTGCGGAACTGCGTTATCAGGGGGATGTAGAGATCTCAAGCAGTGTTGGACTCAGGCGCTGGCGCACATTTGCGGATTTTTACGAACTTAATTTCGATATTCGAGCCAGAATATATATTTTGGTTTTCAATTCGTAGGGAATTCCCCCGGCTCAATGCATTCAGTCGACAGCAGTCAAAAACAGCAGACGTTACAGTCCGAAGAAAAGGCTGTTTCACCTTTGCCATTGCCCCTGCAGAGCCTCGCAACGGGAGAAAAGCTGCAGAGGAGTGCGGATAGCTCGGTCGAAATCGTCAATGTTCGTGGTGCGAACCTGCAATTGCGTAAATTTCTCGCTCAAGATTCATCGTTGAATGTTGCTCCCGAAGAGCCGGAGCAAGTTACCGAAAAAAGGCCGGTCGCTCTCTACCTGCACGGCATTGAAGGCCATGCAGAATGGTTTGCTAATACTGCCTCAGTGCTCAATAAAGCCGGAATTTCAGTGTATGCGCCGGACAGGCGCGGAGCCGGTCTTAACTTCTTCGAGCGCGGACATGTGGAAAACGCCCAAGTCTTGGTAGAAGACGTTGAGTTTTTCCTTAGCCTGGTTGCCGAAAGACACCCGGGGGCGCCGCTCTTTCTTATCGGGAATTGCTGGGGGGCGAAAGTGGCCGCCATCGTAGCTTCTGAAACGCACAAATGGTCGACCAGAAGGGCAGAGCATCCCCAAAAACCTGACCTGGCCGGGCTGGTCTTGATTTGCCCGGCCATAAAAACCAAGCCCGACCTGAGATTCTCGGACAAACTGTCGATTGCGGCTGCTTTGCTCGCAGGAAAGGACGCCCTCAAGCAACAACTGCCGATTCCTCTCACCACTTTGATGTTTACCGACAATCATCTCTTTCTCGACTATATCGATAAAGACCCACTGAGACTCACGTCAGCTAGTAAAGCTTTTTATTTTGCCAGCTTTCTTCTCAGTCTAAAATCCGCTCGAATTGCGCCATCCATCAAAGTTCCCACACTAATTCTCCAGTCAGATAACGATGCGATTGTCGACGTCCCCGGCATCGAAAGTTGGTTTTCCAAAATTGCAACTGCCGATAAGAAATACAAAAAATACGACGGCGCTGCGCACAGTATGGATTTCGATAAGCGCCAATTTATGGATTATGCTCGCGACCTTACCGAATGGATAGAGAAGATCGGCAACCAAAGTCAAAAGCAGAGTGTCTTGCAATGATCAAAATCACTGATATTAAAGTATCGACTGTTCTTTTGCCGTTTCGATTTGCGTTTAAACACAGCCTGGCTTCGCGCTCATTTTCGACTAACGTAATCGTTAAGGTGAAGATGGAAGACACCGCAACAGGTGCCACTGCATTTGGATTGGGCGAAAGCGTTCCTAGAGACTACGTGACCGGTGAAACCTGCCAAACCGCAATAGCTGAAATCAAGGGCAACTTTGCTCCCAGATTTCTCAACCAATTTCTCGATCAAGATCGCAAACCGACTGAATCCGTAAGTCGATTGATAGAAGAGGTTGCTGCCTCGCTCAATGTCTATGGACGCAGAGTGGGAGCCTCCTTTTGCGCCCTGGAACTGGCACTTCTTGATGCTGCAGCCAAAATTGAGGGTGTTTCTATTAGCCAGTGGTTAGCTGCCAAAAACGGACGAAACGCTGTTGAATCAATTGATTACGGTGGCGTCATTCCTTTTGGAAAACGCAAAGTGCTCGCAGCCTTGCTCTACTTCTATAAGTTTTACGGATACAAAACCGTCAAATTGAAAGTCGGCGATGATCCAGAACTTGATCTCTTTACAGTCCGAAAAGCGCGCGAACTTCTAGGAGCCTCCACCGTCATTAGAGTTGATGCAAATTGCGCCTGGGATTTCGACAGCACATTTGAGTTTTCTCAAAAGACGCAAGGCTACAACATAGCCTCTATCGAGCAACCGGTACCCTTCGACCGGCTGGATGAATTGGTCGAGCTGACAAAGGTTTTGAAGGAAGAAATTGTTGTGGACGAATCTTTGTGTACAGTGCAGGAGGCTCAAGACCTGGCGAGAAAGAAAGCCTGTGGCGGTTTCAATATAAGAATTTCCAAGGTTGGTGGTCTTTTGGCTGCTCAGAAAATAATTGATATTGCCCACCAGCATGGAATTAGCATCCATCTGGGCGCTCAGGTTGGCGAAAGCGGCATCCTGACGGCAGCCGGCAGAGCTTTGGCATGCGCGAATCAGAAATTTGAAAATTACGAAGGCGCCGCTAATTTCTTCCTCCTCAAAGAAGATCTGACAAGAGAGAATATGACCGCCGGTTTTGGCGGCAGAGGCAAAATGCCCGACGGTAAAGGTATTGGCGTGACGGTAAACGAGCAAAATCTCAATCGGTTTGAAGTGAATCTTCAATCTGCCGATGCGAGTTCCGCTGCCGTTGAGGCGACAGGGAGAAGTCTTCATGTTTAAACGTCCCAGTTTGATTCATATGGGTCAGTTATATAGGCGCGCGACGCACATTCGGCGTTTTTTCAATGCCGTGAAAAATCCTCAAGAAGTGCAGGCGCAGAAATTGCTCAGTTATATTCGCGCCAATGAAAATAGTGCCTTCGGCAAAGCTAATAATTTTGACAAGATACGCACGGTCGAGGACTATCAACGCTACGTTCGCCCCTGTAAATACGAAGATCTTCAGCCCTATATCGACAAGGTTCGCGCCGGTGCCACTAATCAATTGACGCGCGAGAATCCATTTATGTTTGCCACCACCAGTGGCACCACAGCGCTTCCGAAATTCATTCCCATAACAGCAACGCATATTCGCGATTACACGCATGCGTTTCAGGTGCACAACTATCACTTGATTCAAGATTACCCGCGCGCCGCGGACGGTCGATTTCTTTTAATCACCAGCAATGATGAAGAAGGACGCACTGAATCGAACATTCCCTACGGTGCTGTTTCCGGTATGTTGAATCGCCGGCAACCGGAAATCATCCGCAAGCATTTTGCTACTCCATACGAACTTTGCAAAATAAAAAATGTCGATGCCAAATACTATTTGATGTTGCGCTCGGCTCTGGGATTGGATGTAACTGCGGTAATTTGCTGCAATCCATCTAGTTTGCTATTGCTTGCGGATCAGATGAAAGAGCATGCAGCAGATTTGGTCGCAGACCTCTTTGATGGCACCGTTAAAAACACATACAAACCCCCTGCTGAGTACAGCGATGCCTTTGCGAAATTCTTTGCACCCAATAAAGAACGTGCTCGCCAACTCGACAAAATGCTTGAGAAAGACGGACTGCTCCTGCCTCGCACTGTTTGGTCGAATTTGGAAATTCTGGTGTCCTGGAAAGGCGGACCGATGGCTTTCTATTTGGACAAGCTTCCTGAGTTGTATGGAAATATGCCGGTGCGTGATTTCGGTTATATGGCAAGCGAGGGGCGTGGATCTATTCCGATTACCAGCGAGGGCTCGGGCGGCGTTCTGGCTGTCACCAGCCACTTCTATGAGTTCGTAGAAGAAGACGCGCACGAACAGCCTAATCCGAAATTCTTGCTCGCGCACCAACTGAAAAAGGGCGGACGCTATTTCATCTACTTCACCACCGGCGCCGGTCTATATCGGTACAACATCAATGATTTGGTGGAAGTTGTGGATTTTGAGGGCAATGCACCGATTATTCGATTTGTTCAAAAGGGCATGGGTGTAAGCTCAATAACTGGAGAAAAACTGACCGAAGAGCAGGTTTTGGTTGCACTGACAATGGCAAAAACCCAATTGGGCTTGAGCGAAGTCGAACATTGCACAGTGGAAGTGGAACTAGGCTCGCCACCTTTCTATGTGGCATTTGCAGAGACGAGTTCTGAATTGCCGGACTCAGTGAAAAATCAGTTTATTCGGATATTTGACGATTCACTAAAAAATCAAAACCCGGAGTATCAGGATAAGCGTTCAACCAAACGGCTTGGTTTGCCGGTAATGCGCACTCTTCCCTCTGGAACTTACATGAAATTGAGACAGCAACGCGTGCTGCAGGGAGCTCCCGAAGCGCAGGTTAAAATACCTCTCTTGAGTGCGCACAGCTCGTTTACCGGGCAGTTGGCGCAAATACAAGTTTCATAATAAGGAAAGGAAAAACTCAATGACTGGAAAAGTGAAGGTGGCGATAACGGGAGCCTCTGGGCTGGTAGGAAGTCACCTGGCTGAGCATCTCATCCTGAGCGGATACGAAGTTGTTGCCATGTCAAGGAATGCTTCAAGTGAAAAGTGTTTGACAGCAATTACCGGTCCTGGCAAATTGACTTTGCTGCAAGTTGATGTGAATGATGAGACTGCATTGCAACATGCTTTTGCCGGCTGTGATGTTGTAGTTCATGCGGCAGGCACAGTTGATCCGTATGGCTCGCGCCAGACAATTTTCAAAACCAATGTTGAAGGCACTCGCAATGCCATGTCTGCCGCGCGTAATTGCGGAGTAAAGCAGTTTATTTTTGTCAGCAGCCTGTCTGTAATTACAGGTCAAGGTGACCAGTTCGACGTCGATGAAACTGCCGAGCTAAAGCCCTGCGGCGAGTCGTATGCCGATTCGAAAGTAGAAGCCGAAAAGTTGGTGATGAGCGAGCCTGAAACCTCTTCCATGAAAGTTACCTCAGTGCGTCCTGGCTTTATATATGGACCCAGAGAGAAAGCCTGGATGCCCCGCTTGATCAATTCAATTGGCACCGGTAAGGCAATGTTGATTGGTGGTGGCCTCAAAGAAACCAACGTCATTTATGTCGGTAATTTGAGCAAAGCGATTGAAAATGCCTTTCTCAATCCAAAGGCATACGGACAAGTGTTCAATTTGACCGATGGAGAAAAGGTCACCAAAAAAGAACTCTTTGATGCGATTGCTGATGGATTGGGGCTTCCCAGAGTGACGAAACAGATTCCTGTTCCAGTTGCGCGCTTTGCCTGCGAGATGATTTCCTCTTTTGCGCCTCTTTTGCCCGTGGAAAAGCAGCGTGGACTGGCACGCTTTTCGCGTGCAGCATTCCGCTTGGCCGGAGTGAATCAGGGCTTTTCCGTCAAGAAAGCAGAACGAGACCTAAACTATGTCAATCGCACCCCATTTAAAGAAGGCATGGCCAAGACTCTGGAATACTTCAAAGCTGAGCGTACCGGTGCGAAAAAAGAGGCTGTAGCGCGCAGATGATGAATGCCAGAGAGTTTGTAATCGACTATATAGGCAGGCACAAACACCCTGTTAATGCGTGCTTGCACATAGTCGGTGTACCGTCTGCGTTTTACGGCATGTTTCTATTTATAACCGGCAAATTTGCCTGGGGTGCCGCACTCATTGTCCTCGGCTACTTTCTTCAGTACCTGGGTCATAAAGCACAGGGAAATGAAGTTGGCGAAGTTACTCTTATAAAACACCTATGGAAAAAAGTTTCCGCACCGCGGAGTTGAATAGATGAACGAAATATTGACGCAGCCCAATCAACTGAAATCGCGATTCGACCTCGCCGGTCGAGGTCCTATTGTTGTCGATGGTGCGACCGGTTATCTTGGCAGTCACCTCGTCGCGGCACTCGCCGCATCCGGAGCCGATATTCGCTGCTTGGTGCATAAAGGCAGCAAAGCGGAGGATGTGCAGGTTCTTAAAAATTTGGGCGCTAAGGTTTTCGTTGGCGAACTAACAGGCAATGATGAGCAAGTCACCAGCGCGTTTAAAGATGCGCGAGTTGGCGTTCATCTGATTGGCAGTATTGCACCCAAAAAGGGGCTCAGCCACGATCTTCTCCATGTCGTTATGACCGATTCATTTATTGAAAAGGCTAAGGCAGGCGGAGTGGAAAATGCGCTTATGGTCACCGCACTTGGTACCAAAGCAAATGCTCCCAGCACTTATCATGCCACCAAATGGCTGGCTGAAGAAAGCCTGCGCAGAAGTGGCTTGAATTCGACTATCCTGCGCCCGTCGCTTCTTGTTGGCCGTCAGGTTGGACGAAGAAACAGCAAATTGGTCGATCGGCTGCTGAAGGTTATTGCCGAGAAAAAATCGGTACCTCTGGTTAATGGTGGCATAAACAAATTGCAGCCGCTCTTCATCGGCGATATGGCAATGGCTGCAGTTGCGTCGATTGATAATTTGACCGGTGCTAAAGGTGATGTATCAGGCGGCGTTAATGACCCAGGCTCGAGAGATCCAATCGAGCTGGGAGGCAATGAAATATTGCCTATGCGCGACTTTGTAAAACAGCTGATGGCCGTGCTACACGTCGATAAATCAATAGTTACTCTTCCGTACCCAATTGCAATGGCGGCGGCTACAGTCTGTCAGCTAATTCAAGAAGTTCCGGTGCTTTCGTGCGATCAGGTCAAGCTGTCAATGCGAGATAATATCTGCACCGATAATCGAATTGAGGAGCTTCTGGGTGTAAAACCTTTGCCCTTGAGTAGTGCTCTTCAGGTTTACGCGTCTAATTAAGTAGGATAAATGGAATCTCAGGGTCCCTTGAAAATTTTAGTCACTGGCGCAAGCGGTTTTATTGGAACGAGCCTCGTGCCTAAGCTTGTAGCTTTAGGACATAAAGTACGCACCATGGGACGCAGCAGTTCGAGCCCCAAGGCTTTTCAAGGTTTGGCGTTGGAGCACACGCGTGGGGATGTTACCAATCCAGAGCAGGTACAAGACGCGGTAGCCGGCTGCGACGTTGTCTATCACCTGGCCGGTCTTGTCTCCTACAAGAAAAAGGACTTGAATCGGCAGTATGCAGTCAATGTTCTTGGTACGCGCAATGTCCTCGATGCTTGTTTGCGCAATAACGTGAAGCGCGTTATTCATACAAGCTCTGTCGCGGCCATGGGGATACCTGAAGAAGGACAGATTGCGGATGAAGAATTCGAATACAACTTGCATGGACTAGGACTCTCTTACTGCGACACGAAGCATGAAGCGGAGTTGGAAGTCAATTCTTTCGTCCGCCAGGGTTTACCAGTCATTATGCTCAACCCCGGTATCATATTTGGTGAAGGTGATACGCATCCTCATCATCACGTAATTTTCGGCGCCATGGCTAAGGGCTGGGCGGTAGGCGTGCCGCCTGGTGGTGTGCCGTTCTCGGACATCAATGATGTCGTAGACGCGCATATCAATGCGCTTACGCAAGGGCGCACAGGCGAGCGATATGTGCTTGTCAGCGCGAACCTGACTATGAAAGAAGCCGCCACGATTTTTTCTAAGATCTTTGGAACTAGAGCGCCTATGCTGGAAATCCCTGGTCCTGTGCTGGTCGGTTTAGGAACAGCGGTAGAAACGATTTTTCCTCTATTTGGGCTCAACCCTGCGCTATCTAGACAAGTTGCCTGGCTCAGTCAACATAAGATCTTCTTTTCTTCGAAAAAGGCTGAAGAGGAGCTGAATTTCCACGCCACTCCATTTTCAGAAACGATTAAAAGAACCACGCCCTATTACCTGGGCAAATCTATAAATGGAAAAGATGGGGCGCGAACATCTGTAAGAGTTTAATACAGGCTCTTTCGTTCGGTTACATCAGATTATGGAGCACTAGATGTGGTGCTAACGCGCTTTTCTTCAACTAGCGTGTTTCGCCGACTGTGCGCGATTGTGTTTGTCCTTGCGTTCCTGGTTGAACAGGTGTGACAGTTCCGGGTGCAGCCGTTGTTGCCGATGTAGCTTCTTGAATGCGACGCAGAGACAGCTTCTGTTCTTGCACGTTCTGATACAAAATTCTGTAATAGCGAGAAAGCATGTCGGTTTTCGCTGCCTTATAGCCAGTCAAACATTCGGCAAAGGCTTCATCATATTTGCCTACTGAACTAAGTGTCTTGATCAAGCTGGCGCGGGCAGGGTCGTAATTGGCATTACTCTTGAGTGCTTCTCTAAAGCAGGCTTCGGCATCATTGAGCCTGCCCATCTTCGAATACGCTTCACCCAGCGTGTAATTGTCGAAAGGCGTAGCCTTGGCCATTTTCTGGATGATTATTAGTTGGTACATCGCTTCTTGAAGCGAGCCATTGCGCAAAAGTGCAAAAGCGAGGTAGCGGCGGGCGGACACACTGTCGGGATCGGCTGTTACTGCTGCAGCCAAAATGCGAATGGCACCTTCATAGTTGCCTTTGCGCATTTGCTCATAACCTTTTTGCAAATACTGTCCAACAGTAGCGCTAACGATCTTTGTTCTTGCCTGCGGCTTTGCCGGTGCCGAAGCGGTCGCTTGAGCTACATTCGATGAGATGCCGGTCGCTACGATAATCGCCCCGAGGGTAAACATCGCTGTCTTTCTGCCTGACATCAAAAGCTCTCCTTGCCGATTCCGAACTTGTTTTCGAACGCCGTAGACATTCCTAGCCAAATAGTAACACCATGAAAACACTGTGATTCAGTTTTCGGCCCGGTCCTGCCAATTTTGGCAATCAACCGATTTAGCTGGAGGGCCAGAGCAATGAACCAATCAGGTTTGCAAGGATGTGAAAAAGTTTCTCTTTGAAACTCTGTAGCGCCACAGGATGAATAACAAACAGGGCTACCACAAACAACTGAAGGCAATCCGAGGCTTGCAGCAAAAATAGGGATCAAGACGTCACTGCATTGAGCCATAAAAATAGTTCGCAAGGCAAAACTATTTTATCTAGGCTCCGGGCGGTGCCTCGTTGGATGGACCTTGGTCTTGAAGATTGTCCGGCGAAATTTCAGGACGATCGATCGGTTTTACTTCCGGTACTGGCGTCAGCTCGAGTCTGCGAATTGCAAGGCGCAGCTTGTAGAGATAGGCTCTCTTCTTCTCGTCCGGAGTATCGGCAATAAGCTCGGCTAGGGACTTGTAAGCAGCCTTGAAATCACGCTGCATCGCCTTTGCTCTGATGATGCCACAACTTGCCCAGAAGAGCTCAGGATTTAGTTTTAGAGCGTCACTGAAGGCTTCTTCGGCTTGAACATAACTTCCTGCGATCAAATAGACTTCACCGAATGTGCACCAGTCAACCGCTCCAGGCGGTGACAAACGTGTCAAGAGGATGAGCTGATCCAATGCATCTTCTGCAGAACCTGCACACAGGAGAGCATATGCCAGGCAGCGTCTGGCCAGAGGATCGTTATTGTTCTGCTTGACTGCTTCGCGGAATGTTGTGATTGCTCCTCTGTAATCAGCCTTTTTAAGCTGTTCGTAGCCCTTTTTCACAATCTGGGGAGTTTCAGGAGCTTTGGTCTGTGCCGTTACCGCAAGCACGGGATTGGCGGTGTTAAAAGCAAGAAGCGTCGCCGCGATCCTCAAGACCATATCGACTTTTCTCACCCGCAGACTCATATCAGCTCTCCCGACTCGACTCAGAACAGATCACTAGAAGCATCTTAACACCTGTCGTGCTCCGTATCATATTCAATGACAGTTCTATGTGAGCTTTACATCTTTATCTTTGACCGTTGTCAGGGCTGACTATATCCCAAAGATAACCAACAGTTAGAAATTGGTTGATTGGCTTCTAGCCCTGCGACATTTCAAGGAGTCGTCAGTCTTGAGTGCTGCCGATTTCTTTAGACGTCAAATGCTGCTTGAGCCGGATCAATATTCCTTTGAGCAGGTCTGCCTCTCGTTTACTTGGACGCGTTCTTTGCCAGAGCTGTCTGAATTCAGTTCGCACCAGTTGGCGGTTGTATGTGCGCGAGAAATTCACAGAATCCGAAATCTGTCCGAATAGATCGAGCAACTCATCGTCTATTGCGCCTGTAGAGAGTTCCGTTGCGTTGTTTTGCGAACTTGATCTCGGGAAATTGTTTCCCAACCGCGAGATCTCATACCCAATGACGCATGCCGCTTGAGCCAGATTTAGAGACGGCAAAGCTTCAGAGGTTGGAATGGTGATTACATGGTGGCAGCGGTTCAAATCTTCCTGACGCAGACCATCTCGTTCATCGCCGAGGATAAAGGCCACTTTGTTTTCCTTTGCAGCATCCAAGACGGTTTGTGAAATTTCCGCCAGTGGAACCGGTATCAGTTTTCTTTGTTTCCCGCATGTAGTTCCTATCGAAACTGCGATGTCTTTCAGAGAGTCTTCCAATGATTCAAATACTGAAGCTCCTTTCAAAATATCGAAGGCGCCAACTGCCATTTTCCTGGCTTCTGCATCTTTGTAATTTTTCGGAGGCGAAACCAAACGCAGATCGCTCAACGCGAAATTCTTCATGGCGCGCGCTACTGCACCAATGTTTCCCAGGTATACAGGTCTGACGATGATAAAAACGATATTCTCTAAAACAGCGTTACTATCAGATTCTTCATTCGCGTTTTCAGTCATTGTTCTTTAATTCCACAACGCGTTCGTGAAGCAAGTTTTTGATCTCATCAACCGAAAGATCTCGTAGTTCTTTTACTTCCATGGGTTTTCCGATGGCGACGCGAATGGCTGAAGGACGTGGAGTCTTCTTTCCTTTTGGCCATGCTTCAAATCCGCCTGTGATAGCAAAAGGAACTATGGGACATTGCGCTTCCTTCTGCAATCTGGCGACGCCTGACTGAAATTCTCCAATGCTGCCATCTCGGGTCAACTTTCCTTCCGGGAAAATCAGGACGCTTTCTCCCTTTGACAAACAGGCTTCTGCCGATTTGAGAGCGTCCGATCCTTGCCCTCGTTTAAGTGGAATCGCACCAAGAGTCGCCGCCAAATGACCAATCACCGGCCATTTCATGGCATCATCCATAACAAGAAAACGTGTTCTTCTCTCAAAAATTGCGCCTACAATCAAAGGGTCCAACCATCCAGTATGATTGCCGGCCAGGATAACCGTTCTTCTGCGTCCCCAGTGACTGACACCAGAAGCGGTATCATCAAGTTGATGCGACTTGTCGATGATTTGGAATTGGAAGAAAACTTTTAAAAGCGCTCTGGCAAAGAGGCGGCAGAGCAAAAATACAAGATCATTCCAAACAAACGCCATTAAGAGAGCGAAAACCAGGGCGGTAATGGAGAGAACTCTCAGCGCCGGCAAGAGCGAAACCGAAGGCAAAATGCGTTCCATATAGATTGCCGCAAAAAGCAGAGGCAACAGCTGCAGGGACGCTCTTAAGCCCAATGCGCGCCCGCGATACTGCCTGGGAAAAATACTCTGACATAGCGTGTCCAGCAAAGACTGCGATTTGCTGGCTGTATAACCAAGAGCAAAAACTCCAAGCTGGGCGATGATTAACCTGCCTGTAGACGCCGTTATCACTGCTGCAATCGATGAGACTGCCAGAACTATCGCCAAGCCTTCAGTCAGCTTTGTCAGCCCGCCTCGTTTCACAGTTTGATTTGCAGCCAAGCCGCCGCACATCAAACCTAACGCCAGGGCCGGCAGAAGGTCTGTCATCAGAGGAAAGCTAAGGCGATGCCCTTGCCAGGCAAAGAGCGTCAGGCAGACAAAAAATGCCAGGGAGAAAGTGCCCACTCCGGCGCTTACTAATAGAGTTTTTGCGGCGCGTTTATGACGTTTTAGATACTGCCAGAAAGACATTTCGGCTGGCTTTTCTTTGCGCTTGAACGCAGCGTTGCAGATATCTTCAACTTTGCTACCTGCAAAATAAGCAAGGACGTACAAGACAACTGACACTCTAAGCAAAGTCCAGGGAAACTCTGCACCTGTAGCCAACCATATAAGTGTAGAGGACATGATCGCTGCTGCCAGACTGGCCCAGAATAATGAATTCATGCGCACCAGCGGTGCCAGGAAACTTTCCTTGCCTTTTATTTCAACAGATAGTTTCACCACCCGTGGTGTCACTTTCAATCGGCAAATATCGAATACCGCAGAGGCAGAACTGAGAGACACAATAAGCAACCCGACGATAAGACAGCGCTGCACCTCGTCCAGCATTTGCGGCAGCAGCATGGAAAGACCAAGCAATATCGCGCCGCGAATAAGAAGAGACTGGTTGAGTAAACGGAAAGGACTGAATTTGTCTGCCAGAATGCCGGCAGGAAAAGAAAAAAGAATGCAAGGCAGAAGCAAAAGACATGAAGACAGCCCGAGTAATTCTCCTTGCGGGCCAAAAAGAATAATCAAAGAAAAGAGACTGAGCATCGACAACTTGTCGGCAGTCTCGGACAAAAAGTTGGTAGCGATGAAACAGCGACGGGCAATTGTTTCTTGACGCTCTAGCGAGTGATTCGTTTCCATGCTCAAAGCAGCCAAATTCGGGCTTTCGACCGATTTTGCCTTGCTGGTGCTGCGATTTGACTCATAACTGGTCGAACTTAGCAGTTTTTGCCCTCGTCTGTAGATCGCATATAAAACAGCTATCCACCGTGTTATTGCTGTTTTGTGACAGATCAATCTTACTTTCTTACCTGCACTGGTCGTCAAATGAAACAAGAATCAGAGGATGCGGATTTCGGGTAAAACAGGATGTTGCAGCCAAAAAATGACTTCTTGTTAACAGCGGGCGAACATTCAAAGAACGTGAGACAATCAACTTTCTATAGGCTTGCGAGACTGTGAAAATGGCGCCGATTGCGGCACGTACCTTCCTTACGACGCTTTTAGCTATCCTGACTTCTATGCCTGCTACCTGCCTGGCTGACGATCTCGCGCCTTCTGCACAGTCGTCGCAGACAACATCGTCTCCAGCTGGAACGTCTGGCTCGGCATCCAAGCAGGTTGATGCAGACCATTCGTCGGATAAGGGCGACGGCCACTCGAAGTCGAAAAGGAAGAAGTCCGGCTCGAAAGAGAAGTCCTCGAAGGCTGAGAGCGACGCGAGTGAGAAATCATCGACTAAAACAGAGAGAGCCTCTGAGAAATCCCCTGACAATCCAAAAGGCAAGAACAAGGCCAAAGCGGTAAGACGAGGCACGCCGCCATGTCTATCGTGGGTTGACTATGAACAGCCTGTGCGTGCAGTTCTGCTTTGTGTACACGGACTGGGTCTGCACAACGGCACCTACGATGCATTCGGCAAGCGCATGTCGAAAATGGGCTTTGCCGTCTATGCCATTGACGTTAGAGGCTTTGGTTCCTGGATGGCAGCCCAGGGCAGAGAGAAGGTCGATTTCGATGGTTGCATGGAAGACGTGAGAAGCACTCTCAAAGTAGTCCATCGCGCCCATCCTGGGCTTCCTGTTTTTGTTCTAGGCGAATCGATGGGCGGCGCTATTGCATTACGAGCCTGCGCTCAATTTCCAGAACTTATTGATGGCTTGATTTCATCAGTACCTGCCGGCGATCGCTTCAAACAAGGCCAGACAAAGTTGGCAGTTGCTTTTCACTTGATTGCAGATCCGAATACTCCATTTGATATAGGCACCTCGGTTATCAAGCAGGCGACTGCTAAACCTGAATTGCGCGATTCATGGGGAAATAACCCACTTTCACGCTTGAAGGTCTCTGCAAATGAGTTGATTCAATTCCAAAACTTCATGAATCAAAATCACAAATACGCAGTGCTAATCAAAGATCGCCCAGTTCTTTTCGTTCAGGGTTGCGATGACAAGCTGGTTCGGCCAGAAGGCACGGTTGAACTCTACAACCGCCTGGCAACCAAAGACCGGCAAATTGAATTAATCCCGAAAGCCGAGCACCTAATTTTCGAGGAAGGCCAGTTTACGGATAGGGAGGTGGAGATTGTCAATAATTGGTTGACTTCACACCTCAATTCGACAAAAATCGCTCCCCAAGATTCCGGCGCACAGGCAGTTCCAAACAAGACTGACGGTGAAAAGTCCGACACTTCCAAAAAAGAGATTGGAGCAAATTAGTCGAGCGAACTAGACGGTATCCCGGAAAAGACAAGACAATATATGTCTGTATGTGAGGTTATGGCGTTATGTTGCGTACTAGTAACAAGTTAGTCAGTGCGATATCGGCCGCGGTTTTTTTGACCGGCATGTTTTATTCGCAGGCGTCGGCTGTCCCCGCTCCTGCAGCCAGTCCGTATACCCGTTGTATGGCGCAGGGAAAAGATTGTGTCAGTAAAGGTGACTTGAAGAATGCAATTACTCACTTCCAAATTGCCGTCAAGGAAAATCCGAACAGTTGTGAAGCACACCTGTTGTTGGGCCAAAGCTATTGCAAAGTAAAACAATTCGTCAAAGCAAAAGACGAGTTGAGGCGTGCGATCAGGCTCGGCAAAGGAAATAAGAATGCACAGTTAGCCAACCAGGCGCTGATGCAATTACCGAAGAGCATCCTTAGTCCGAAAACCGGAGCAGAAACTCGCATGATTGCTTCGATGCTCGGTCTTTCTCGTGTTCGTGGCGCTGGAGGCGAATCAAAACCAACTGTTATCGATTTTTATGCTTCATGGTGCCAGCCGTGCAAACAGACGAATACAGCTTTGGATAAATTCAAAGAATCGTATGGTGATCGAGTTTCCTTTATGCGTGTCGACGTTGATGATCCAAACAATGAGCGCATCATCGATCAGTATGAAGTGAGCCCAATTCCAACGCTCGTGTTTCTCAACACAGAGGGCGAAGTGGTTTCATTCACGATCGGATTTTCAGGTGAAAAAGGTATCGACGAAGGTATCAAAAAAATCTTGGCAAAAGGATAAAGAGTGGCGAAGCAAACAACCCAAGTCGAACAAGAGAATTACTGGCTGGAGGCAAGGAAGAGCCCTCAAGGTGCTGCACTTGCCTTTAGTAATTCTGCCAACCTACCTTTTGAATGCACATACCACAAGTGTAGTATTGCCGGCGTTTCTGTTGTGAGAATAGATGCGTGGTCCAAAGGTGAGAAAGGAGTTAAAGGAGTACCTTTCTCCTTTGCTCTAGATATAGAAGCTGAAGAAGACGGCGGCACTGGTGGTTTTGACAGGTCCGATGAAACAGAGGAGATTTCTTTCTTTTCCTCAGGGGAAGCCGGGAGGCTTGATTGGCAGGACTGTGCGGAATCAGATTTGGAAACAGTCTTTCCTTTTGGTTTAAAGTTTCAGCGCACAGCAAAGAGCCGCTTCAACTTTATTTTTGATCTGCCAGATGACACTCGTTGCTACGGGCTGGGAGAAAGACTTTCTGGTTTGAACCGCCGTGGTGCCGTGCATACGCTGATTAACACTGATAATTCGAAGCATCTGCCTTCTATGGATGCTATGTACAAATCCTTGCCTCTGCTTTTTCTATGGCACCAGGGACAGTGGCATGCTGCATTTTTAGATTCACCGGCTTGTCAGAAGTGGGACCTTGATTCGAGTATGAGCGGTGAAGCTCTTATCACGCTACTTAGCCGTCGAGGCTGGCAGCTCTACTTGTTTGGACAAGCGCCTCTTAAAGATCTTGTTGCTGCTTATACGGTGTTGACAGGAAGATCGAAATTACCCCCTCTATGGGCTCTGGGACACCAACAGTCTCGATGGAGTTATCCTGACGAGCAAACCGTTCGAGGCATTGCGCATGAGTTTCGCAGCCGATCGATTCCCTGCGATACGATCGTCCTTGATATTGATTACATGGATGAATACCGGGTTTTTACAACCTCCGCCGAGCGTTTTCCGAATATGAAAAAGCTCGTTAGCGATCTTGGGCAGCAGAATTTCAAAGTCATAACCATAGTTGACCCAGGGGTTAAGAAAGACTCGAAGTATTCAGTTTTCAATGACGGAAAGAAGCAGGATTGTTTCGTCAAGAGAGCAGACGGAAAGATCTATACCGGCAATGTTTGGCCGGGAGTTTCCGCATTTCCTGATTTCCTGCGTCCTGAAGTACGTCGATGGTGGGGGGCCCAGCACGGATTCTATACTGACTTGGGTATCAAAGGCATTTGGACGGACATGAATGAGCCGGCTATTTTTGATGCCAATGAGCCGCTCGACGGTATTACCGATGAATTGCCGGAAGATAAAGATCAGCTTTTCTTGCAAGTGTCGCCGGAAGGCGAGGTTGGGCATATGGAAGTGCGCAATCTGTACGGAATGCAGATGAGTCGTGCAACATGGCAGGCGCTGAAAGCACTTCGTCCAAAGGAGCGTCCTTTCGTTCTTACCCGCGCTGGCTATGCCGGTATGCAAAGATACTCGGCGGTTTGGTTGGGCGACAACAATTCCTGGTGGGAACACTTACAGATGAGCATCCCGATGCTTGTAAGCGTTGGATTGTGCGGCGTTCCGTTTGCTGGCGTCGACATTGGTGGATTCGCATTTGATACTACTGGCGAATTGCTTGCACGCTGGTATTCAGCAGGACTGTTCTACCCGTTTTTCAGAAATCACTGTGCATTGAGTGGGCGTTTGCAAGAGCCATGGCACTTCGGCGAAAAAGTAGAGAAAGCAGTAAAGAAATTCATCGAGTTTCATTACAGGCTTTTGCCCTATCTTCAGGGGCTATTTTTCGAGCACATGATCAACGGCTCGCCGATTATGCGTCCATTGGCATTCCATGCCGAGGACGATGAACACGCACTGGATATAGACGATCAATTCTTCTTCGGAAAAGACATTCTAGTGGCGCCCATTGTGCATCGTGCTAAACGGTCTCGTCCTGTGTATCTGCCTGCCGGTAATTGGTATCGTTTAGAAGGTGGTGCTGACGCCAAGCCGTATGCGGGAAATCGAACATACGAGGTTGCTTTTGGTTTTGACGAAGTGCCGGCCTTTGTAAGAGAAGGAAGCATAATTCCTCTTGCAGATTTGAGAATGACTGCAGAAGAAACCAGAACGGCACCTGTCACTTTCGTGGTTTTCGGCGAAAAGGCCGAAGGCAGTTATTTGGAGGAGGACGGCATCAGCTTTGATTATGAAGCTGGGCAGTTCAATCTTTTCCAAATGCAGTATCGCCAGGGGAAAATTCAGTGTCAGCCTCTATCCCTCGGCTACGGTATAAGTGGGCGCGAGTTTTATTATTCGCTCAAGGATGTCAGCCCGAAGGCACAAAAGCACAAATTCGAGTTGTCCTACTGAGCCTACTTTTGAGGGCTTTCAAGGGCATTGTTAAGAGCCCTTAACAAGCCAAGAGCCAAAATAGGTTAGACTTTGCGCGTCCCTCGCTACTCACTTGCGCAAGAAAAACACTATGAATTCGTGGAACGCAACTTCAGCTTCTTCAAAGCTGCCAATGTCTCAGGGCGACTATAAAAATGTGGCTGAAATTCTTGCTTGGCAGGCAGAAGCTCAGCCGCAAAAGGTAGCCGTTCGCTACCAGGGCACCAGTTATTCGTATGGGCGAATTTATGCGACCAGTCTCGATATAGTCTCTGCGCTTTTCAGGGTCGGCGTCGTATCCGCAGACAAAGTTGGGATCATTTTCCCCAATCACCCCGACTTCATCGCAGCTTTCTTCGCTGTAAGTTCTCTCGGTGGAACGGTTGTTCCAATTAACCCGCTTTTGAAAGCGGAAGAAATCAAACATATTCTTTCCGACTCCCAAGCAAAAGTGCTTATCGTTCACGAATCGACTGCTGGTGAGGTTGCCGATGCGGTTGAGAATTTGCCGAATCTCGAGCACGTTTTTGTTCTCACCTACGGTGAAAAGGGAGGTTACACTGCCGTTGAGCTGAGTGAGAAGGCCGCTGCGCGAGTCAAAATGACTCAGCTGTGCATGTCTTATGTTTCCGAATCAGCCGGCTGTTCTAGTTTTTTCGGCAAGATAGCGAAAGTCGATCCGGAAGTTGATCTTGCTGTTTTGGTCTATACCTCTGGTACTACCGGCAAGCCCAAAGGGGCAATGCTAACGCACAAAAACTTGCTCGGCGCGGTCACGGCTGCTCATGCCGCTTTTCCAGTAAACTCCGAAGATCGTTTGCTTGGTGCTTTGCCTCTATGCCACATCTATGGATTGACCGTGGTGATGCTCGGAACGATGCATAAAGGCGGCTCGCTCGCCTTGATCGAGAAATTTGATGTCGTACCCGCTCTTAAGACAATCGAAGAAGAACGAGTAACGGTTCTACCCGCGGTGCCGACCATGTATCAATACATGATTATGCATCTGGAAAAGCAGACCTTCGATCTCTCTTCTTTGAGACTTTGCCTTGCAGGCGGAGCGCCTCTGTCCAAGACTGTTTTCGACTCTCTATCTCGTTTTGTGAAAGCACCACTTGTTGAAGGATATGGACTCACTGAAGTCAGTTGCGTTGCAACTCTGAATCCTGTAGACGGTATCAATGTCCACGGATCTGTTGGACCCGCAATTCCAACGGTGTGCATCGGAATCTTTGACAAAAATGGAACAGAGTTGCCGCCAGGCATTGAGAATGTCGGTGAGATCGCAATCAAAGGTCCCAATGTAATGCGCGGCTACTACGGAGCGCCTGAGAAGTCCGCCGAAGTATTGAAGGACGGCTGGTTTTTTACCGGGGACCTTGGGTATCTGGATGAAAACAAGTATCTGTGGATCGTCGGTCGCGCTAAGGAATTGATTATCCGCGGAGGGCAGAACATCTATCCGCGCGAAGTAGAAAGCGTCATCGCCAAAATGAAAGGCGTAGTAGATGTGGCTGTAATTGGTGTTCCTGAGCCAATCATGGGTGAGCGAGTCAAAGCAGTGGTCGTGCTCGACAAGGACGCCGAGGTTTCGGAAGAGCAAGTGAAAGAATTTTGCCAGAAACGTTTGGCAGACTACAAAGTTCCGCGCGTTGTCGAGTTTATCGACAAGATGCCTCGTAACTCGACAGGCAAGATTTTGAAGTCACAGCTAGTCCAGAAGTAAAACTCAGCCTTGTTTTTGCCAAAAATCACTCGATTGAGTGATGGTCACACTTTAGTGTGATCTTGGCTACCTGTCGGACTGGAAACGGTTCACTGGACCTGTGTTTGGGGCTCGAAAGCCGGGGCATTGTTGGAAATTGGCATTAAAAGGACTTTTCTGTCTTTGATAAGATAGGATTTAGCTCATAGAAGCTATTGGTTCTCAACACGGCCTCCCGGCAGACCCGCTCTGCATTTTTGATATTTCGTGGACAACTATTTGTCCACAGGAGTCCATTTGTCGCACAGGGGTGGTTATTCTACCTGTCATTTCCGCATCGTTTCAATTTTTCATGCCGGGTAACTATACTTACACGGAGTAGTTGCTCTGCTTTTTCATATAGGAGTCCAAGCGCCATGCAATCGCCGACTAGGCAAGACACCGTAAGCGTCTTCATCGCAGAAGACCATGAGATAACGCGCGTCGGGTTGAGATTGACGCTTGAGCAGATATCTGGCTTCAAGGTTGTTGGAGAAGCAAATGATGGACGCGTAGCCGTAGACAACGTAGTCAGCGTAAAGCCAGACGTTGTGCTGATGGATATAGGGCTCCCCACGATGGACGGCATAGAGGCCACAAAGAAGGTAAAAGAACTGGCGCCTGACAGCAAAGTAATTATGCTCACCTCGCACGATAGTGACCGCGACGTTTTTGCGGCATTGGCGGCTGGTGCAGATGGCTATTGCTTGAAGGAAGTATCCGGTAATCAGCTGGCTATGGCAATTCGATGTGTGGCAGATGGCGCGGCTTGGCTCGATCCTGGAGTTGCCAGTCGGGTACTGAAAGCCTGTGCCGTGGGCGGAAATGTTCCTCAGGCGGCAGTAAGCATGTCGCAAAAACCTCAATCAAATGCCCAGCAAACTTTGTCTCAAAGAGAGTTGGACGTATTGAAACTGGTTGTAGATGGACTGAGCAACCAGGAAATCGCCGACAAACTAGTTGTAAGCGTGGAGACCGTAAAGACTCACATGCGACACATTATGGAAAAAATGGCTGTTTCAGATCGAACACAGGCCGCTGTAAAAGCTATGCGCGAAGGCTTGGTTTAGCACAGGCGCTTGTCTAATTTATCTACTTGGCCGTTTGTCTGTTTCTCACTTAATGAGTGTGCATTTGTCTTGCCATTTGCTGCAAGCGGAAAATGCGCTCCTGTGTGGGCGGGTGTGTCGACATCAAGTTGAACAGCCAATTTTGTGGAAAAGGATTGGCGATATAGAGGGATGAATACGCAGGATTACTACCAGTCATCGGTCTAACTTGTGCACCACGTTCGATTTTCGCCAGCGCATCCGCCAATTCAAGCGGCTTGCCGCACATCTCAGCCCCAGTCGCATCAGCTTCATACTCACGAGATCTGGAGATTGCCAGATTGATAAGCGTTGCTGCAATCGGTGCAAAGATTGCGGCGACAATCATGACTATTGGATTGGGACCGTCATCGTCTCGGGAGCCCACGAAGTAAATTCCATTTTGCGCAACCATCGTGACCACGCCGGCAAGCACGGCAGCGATTGTTGTGAGAAGCACATCTCTGTTTTTTACGTGGCCCAACTCGTGAGCCAGTACGCCTTCCAATTCGCTTTCAGAAAGCATATTGAGAATTCCTGCGGTGACTGCGACTGCAGAGTGTTCTGGGTCGCGTCCAGTGGCGAAGGCATTAGGTGAATCTGTAGGAATCAAATATATGGGAGGTACAGGAATTCCCGCTTTGGCTGCCAACCTTTCAATGATCTCGTAGAGCACTGGCGCTTGTTCTCTGGCAATCGGCTGCGCTCCGTGGGCTGCCAGAGCAATTTTGTCGGAAAACCAGTAGCTGCCTATATTCATTACACAGGCGAACACAAAGGCAATCATCATGCCGGATTTGCCGCCGAATATACCGCCCACTAGCACAATCAAAGCGGTGAGAACGCCCATGAAAACTAAGGTCTTCAGTGTATTGACGAAATGCATAGTTGGTTACCTATTGCCCCTAGCTGAATAGCCACATAACTACATTCACTTTATGCAGCAGAAAAGTAAAATTCCCCGTTGATAGCGATTTCTTAAACATCTTGCACCCAGGCCCTCTATAATCTACAACCTGTCGAAAGACCTGTTGCAGAAGGAATGAAGATGGCTGAAACACGCAAAGAAAGAGACTCGATGGGCGAGATGGAAGTTCCTGCCGATGCCTATTATGGAGCGAGCACTCAGCGAGCCGTGATCAACTTCCCTATTAGCGAATTGCGATTTTCCAGAACGTTTGTAAAGGCACTTGGCCTGATAAAGAAGTTTGCGGCGCAAGCCAATCTCGAGTTTGGTGACCTGGCAGAAAAGAGCGCACAAGCAATCTCAAATGCCGCTCAAGAGGTCGCCGACGGCAAGTTCGACAAACATTTTGTTGTGGACGTTTTTCAAACCGGCTCCGGCACCTCGACAAATATGAATGCAAACGAAGTAATCGCCAATCGCGCCATGGAACTTCTGGGCGGTAAGCTCGGCGATCGCCATCTGATCCATCCCAATGATCACGTCAACTTTGGTATGTCTTCTAACGACTGCATTCCTACTGCAATTCATATTGCCGCTTTAATTGATATCAAAGAGAGTTTAAAACCCGCGCTAGAAGAGTTATATGCAGCACTTAAGAGAAAGTCGGATGAGTTTATGCCTGTTATCAAAACCGGCCGCACCCATTTGCAAGATGCAACACCGATTCGACTTGGACAGGAGTTTCTCGGGTATGCCGGTCAAGTAGAACGGGCAATTGAGCGCCTGGACTACTCTGTTTCCAGACTATCTGAAGTTGCTCTTGGAGGCACCGCAGTTGGTACCGGAATCAACAGCCGCCCCGAGTTTCCTTCAAAAGTATTGAGCAAAATTTCAAAGGTGATTGGGATTGAACTTAAGGAATCGGATAATCATTTTCAAGCTCAAAGCACTATTGATGAAGTCGTCGATTGTTCCGGGCAACTAAAGACAATTGCCGTTAGTTTGCTCAAAATCGCAAACGATATTCGCTGGCTCGGATGCGGTCCAAGAGGGGGAATTGGAGAGATTGCATTGCCTGAGGTTCAGCCGGGTTCGTCGATTATGCCAGGAAAAGTAAACCCTGTAATCGCGGAGTCTCTGACAATGGTTTGTGCGCAAGTAATTGGAAATGATGCCACCATTGCACTAGCTGGAGCGTCAGGAAACTTTGAATTGAACGTGATGATGCCGGTGGCAGCATACAACTTGTTGCAGTCGATAAATTTGTTGGCGAAAGCATCGTCGAATTTCAGCAGACAATGCATAGATGGATTAACAGCAACAGACAAGGGTCCTCACTTTGTTGAGCAAGGTTTGGCACTCTGTACCGCGCTCGTTCCTGCAATTGGATATGATGCGTCAGCGAACATATCGAAGATAGCCTTTAAGACAGGAAAAACAGTAAGAGAAGTAGCGCTTCAAGAAACTAAACTCTCGAAGGAAGAACTTGATGCACTACTGGATCCATTTAAAATGACGGCACCCGGATTGTGATCAAGTTGGAGCAAGTGTTTCTATGAATCTGAGATATGTGATTGCATTGTCATTATCGATTGCCTTGGCATTTTCCCTTTTTCCTTCACTCTCAGCCTTTGCGCAATCGACTACGGCTGCCCCAGCGGCCGCAGCGATAGATCCGGCGAAGCTAACCTTGCCCGATCCGGCAGAGTGTCTAAGGAGAGTTCGTGCGTTTGAACCTACTTTGCTCAATTTGAAAGACACATGCAAAGGAACGATAAACGCAATAATTCCTGACGCAGCCGCCTATGAGAAAACGCTGCCTCCTATTGATAAAGTTATCGCCGAAAAAGATGCTAAGAATTTCAGGAACTATGGAGGGCTTAGCGAAGCGTTTTACTACAACGACAACGCTGATAGAGGAAAAGAGCTGTTTTCTAAATTCGAAGCAAATGCCGAAAGCATCCTAGGTGCTGAAGACACTTTTCTTGGGCTGGTAAAAGGTGACATCGGTCTCTACTACTATTTTCAAAACGATTTTGCCAATGCAGAAACGTACATACTAGATGCTGTATCGAAGCTAGAGCCGCATTTAAATGCAGCGAACTCAAACAATGTTTTGAGTTCATACATGGCATTGTGCTTGATTTACGACAAGGCCGGCAAACAGGACAAAGCCCTTGCTTACGCCACGAAAGCTGTTGATCTATCTATAAGGCAGAGACAAGCACCAGTGAAGTAGCCGAATTAGTTGAACGTGCTGTGCTCATTGACTATTGCTCAATCGTTTGACACTTATTGGCGACAGTTACGGCCAAGCAGAAGATACTCGTTTGACGTCTAAATGTAGATGAGAACAGCGTTTGTAGCTTAAACACTTGCGGCTGCTACGGCCGCAATGAATTAACCTTTGAACTATTCATTTGCGTCTAAGATATGCGGATGTTGTACATGCGTTACATGCGCGCGAGGTTTTTTTATGACTACTTTTAGAGAGGCAGCGGATGCCGGGTATCTCAAGTTGGTCGCACTTTGGGACAAGGGTAAAGCTTTTAACCCTCCGAGTGATGCAGGTGGTGGTCGTTTTTGGATGGCAGGCAATACGGTTCAGGTAGCGATCGACTATCTTGTACAAACTCAGCAGAACGACAATTTCGGCTATATGGCTGACGCGATTGCTTTCTTTGCAGATTGGGTGAAGGGAAACGATCCGGATCCAAAGAATTGGAAGAACAACGGGACTTGGGTTGACGACTACGGATGGTGGGGAATCGCTCTCATCAAGGCGTACGAAAATTCGAGCGTATTGGGTTATGACAAAGATCCCAATCTGAAAGGAAAGATTGAGAAACACGTGAAAGATTGCTGGACGGCAATGCATGGCGCCTGGGATCCAAGTCGCGTTCCCAACGATGATCCAAAGATAAATATCGTTGGAGGCATCAACAACTCAATCCAGGGTGTAAGCGACAAGGTTAAGTTGGCCGGAAGAAACTGCGTCACCAATGAAGTCTATTGGCTCTTGAGTCTATTGATGGCAAGAGTAATGAACGATAAGAGCTATCTCGATCCAGCCACCGATGAGTCTGCTTGGTTTACCGCTGCCATTAATGCCAACATTCTTAGCAGAGTCGACATAATCAACGGTCAAGAAGACTACACCAATTTGATATTGGAGCGATTCAAAGGTGTGCCAAATTACACGGATCCAAAAGTAGATAACTTGGTCTGGACCGGAGATCAAGGACTCTTCATGGGCGCTAGCATTGAAAATGTTGCTCAAAATCGCTCGGATCAACCTGGATTGTTGGCAGCGTACAACATTGCCGATTCGGTGAAGCAACGCATGACGCTGAAAAATCAAGTGCTACACGAAGAACTGTTCAAGATTGCAGATTATCGGATGGATTATGCGGGCGGTAAGGGCGTATTCATGCGTAACTTGCAAGTGTTGAATGTCATCGACCATAAAGAGTCCAATGGACAATACGATCCCATCATCAAAGCAAATGCCTCGGCTGTTTGGAATAATCGTCTGCCAGATCAGAGATTCCGCTATTACTGGAATGCTGAGCTTCCAGAGCCTGATGTCGCTGCTTGGAAATACAACAAGACAATTGTGGATGCGGTGCTGCATGCCTCAGGTCTGAGTGCGCTGACTGCAGCATTGCCTTGGTTTGCTGACCAGCAAATTCAGCCTGTTGCTGTGGCTGGTGCGGTAGGCGGCTAGTTAAATCAGATTGAAAACATGAGGATTGGCGGTTTCGTCAATCCTCGTCGTTTTCTGAGCGTTCTGAATTTATCGTCTGCCTGATTCGTGAGCACTCAGTCGTAGTGACGCATCTCGCTACGTTCGTCTACACCCGCAGGATTTTGCGCGCTTGCCTTCTTGCCTACATAGTCGAACGTGTATTCGATATCGATTGCAGATGGAGAGCCAGAGCCAAGTTTTGGTAGTGGGCTTATTTCAGAAATTGTTTTAATCGCAGAATCATCACATGCTTTGTTGCCGGAAGATGTGGCAATTCTCGGATTCGACGTTTTTCCTGATTTTGAAACTGTGAAGTGAATTACGACTTTCATCGGTTTCAAACCAGCGGGCGGGCGCCACGTATTTCTAATTTTGACTTTAACCGCATCCATGTATCGAGCGCCGTCGAATGGCTCTATCACTACATCTTCGCTTGGATTTGGTTCTTGGCCTTTTGCAGATAGTTTTCCTTGTGGTGTTTGACTTTCGTTTTTTACACCTGCTCCGTCTTTTGCTTTTGTTCTGCGTGCAGAAGGCGTTGCGGACGTTGCTGGTGTTGTTGATGTTGCCGATGTTTTCGATGCTTCAGTTGAGGAGTTTTCATTTGCTTCTTCTGTCTCTTGCGCCTCTTCTTCCACTTTCGTTTCGCTATATCTAGACTTGTGCGGATGTTTTACCGCATCGATAAAACCGAGTGCAACGCATCCTCCGAATATAGTGAGACAAATCAAAACGGCAGCGATGCCCGTTGATTGTCGAATAAAACGAGTTGAATTTCTCCGCTTTGCTTTTGCTATTTGTTTGAGGATGTCTGCGTTGTTCGTCGCTTCTGCAATTGCTGTGAGAAATAGTTCGTCTCCGCAAATGAGCGTGTCACCAGTTTGATGCGCTTGCAAAACAATTTTGTCTTCGGCTGAGCCGCCAACTCGGACTTCCCATTCTGCAAGTGGAACTGAGATTGGTTCGTTGCCATTTTCTTCCAGATAAATAATTATCATGTCGTCTTGAAAGGAAACCGTCGCAGGAATAGATTCTCCTGTACCGCGCTCATAGAGTCGCGCCAAGAAGTTCATCTGCCGGTCTCCTAACTGTCCGCTGCCCATTTATCCCCACAAACGTGCTCCTTGAAATATTCCCATTTACTAGAAAAGCTCTTACGTTTAGGAATCTAATTTCCTGTTTGACTTGGCTCCCTCACGGGTAAGTGGGACAAGTCACCTGGGAGCTGTTCAAATGCAATACGACGTCTTGCACGAGGGATCTAACGCCGTACTTTTGGTTTCGTTGAAACGCGGCGAATCTTTGAGAGCGGAGTCGGGCGCGATGGTAGCTAAATCGCCGAAACTCCACATCCGTGGAAAAATGTGGGGCGGTTTTTTCGGAGCCTTGCAACGCTCTGTATTGGGTGGAGAAACATTTTTCTTTCAAGAAATTTCTGCAGAAGACGGCAATGGTGATGTGTTATTGGCACCAAGTTTGATCGGTGATGTGAAAGTCATTTCGCTTCAAGACGGTCAGGATTATTATGTGCAAAATGGCTGTTTGTTGGCTGCATTAGAGCACGTTGAGATGGGCACGAAAGCACAGAAGTTGACCGCCGGTCTATTCTCTGGCGCGGGTTTTTTCGTACTTCATCTCAAAGGCAGCGGACATTTCGTTATCAGCGCCTTTGGCGCAATTATGGAAATACCAATTCCTGCAGGTCAGGAATACATCGTCGACAACGGGCATGTCGTCGCTTGGTCCGGAGACACGGAATATCACATGGTTAAGGCTGGAAAAACTTGGTTTAGCAGCATGACCAGTGGTGAGGGGCTTGCATGTAAATTTCAGGGACCGGGAAAGGTTTGGATTCAAACACGCAATCCTCGATCGTTTGGCGCCTGGATCGGGCAATTTGTGAGAGCTCGGGGCGGACTGCTATCTTTAATCGGATAATCAGATAAACAGTTGTGGAAAGTTATCAGGCACGATTCTATGATTCTTCCAGCAGTGCGCCGGACCAAGTGCAGGTTCAGGTTGGCAGCGGAAAGATCAGCGTTGTAGGCACCGCATTTTCTATTCCCTTTGAAGAAATTACTTTGCAAGTCGGCGGGCATGATGGTGACAGGTTCAAACTTGTTTGCGAGCGCCAGAATGTTGCAATCGTTTCGGAAGATCGCAAGTTACTAGCTGCAATTGCCAATGCTGCAGGTGGAACAGAGCTTGGCAAACAAGCTTCTCTAGCCGATCATAAAATCGTCAAAAGAAGCTTCAATAAAGCTCTTTACTGGGCAGTTGTCGCGGGTTCTATCGCTGCACTGGCAATAACCGGATACTTGCTGCTCGACCCTCTGTCCGCCGCAGTTGCGACCATGATCGATCCATCATTCGAAATTAAGTTGGGCGAAATGCTCGCCAAAACGGACAAGCTCGATAAAAAGTCGGAGAGTTATAAGCGGGTTGCAAATATTGGTCACAAGCTTGTTGCTCAACTGGATAAGTGTCCCTACAAGTTTCAATTCTATGTAAAAAAGGACAAGGAGATAAATGCTTGTGCGTATCCCGGTGGCATCCTTATTGTCAATTCCGCGCTAATTGAAAAGGCTAAGAGTAACGATGAATTGGCTGGTGTGATCTCGCATGAAATCGGACATGTGATCCATCGCCACACGTTGAAGCAAGCACTGCATAATTGTGGCTTGATCACCTGCCTCAGTATCATCTCAGGGGGCGTGGGAGATAACGAAAAAATTGAAGCAGCATTTGCATTGGCACAAAAGTTGGAGTCACTGAATTTCAGCAGAACGCAAGAGACTGATGCCGACTTGACTGGTTTAGCATTAGAAGTAAAAGCAGGCTACAGCGGTGATGGACTGGTTGAGTTTTTCAAGCTGTTAGAGAAGCAAGAGAACGCGCTTGGAAAAGGGGCGGCACCGCTCTTCGCTATGTTGTCTACTCACCCGATGAGTGCTGAGAGAGCGGCCAGAATCGAAACAGAATTGAAGCGCCTTAAAGCAGAGCATGGCAAGGATAAAGAAGCGTCCGGCCCAAACGCGGACAGCGGAAAGTGATGTGTTTGTGCCTTTGAGCTAGCCGACGTGAATAAGCGGGCGGCGTTTTGAATCGTGTTCTGCTGACCGCAAGATTTCTCGTGTTAGAGGAGCTGTTTCACCCTCGCCCAAGAAAATGTATTTCACGATATAAGTGATCGGGTGACCTTCAGTCCAGCCGAGATAGGCGTGAGGAACTTTGTGCGTCCGATCACGAATGTAGAGAAGCAACGCCGCAAGAGCGTTAGGAACCGCTGATGAGGTGCATCTCAATACCTGGTATCCGTTAATCACCTGCCCGCTGACTTCAAGGCATTCGTCAATAAATTCCGAGGTGTCGTCTGTCTTCACCTCAAAGAAGATGAAGTCGCCTTCTGGATGTTGAATACTGTGAACGTGTCTTGCCCACTCTTCTTTGACACCATAATTGATATCATCCGGGCGGTGGGCAAGGATACGAATCTCACCCCAATGTTTTTCTGTCGCTTCGTCTATGAATTTTTCAGCTTGCGCATCGAGTTTGACTGAAGAAATGCGCAATTCTGTGGAGCGTATAGCGCGAGAGATGAGCGAACTGGCAAGAATTGCAACGATGAAGAAAGATGCGATTTGCAAGCCTTCTGTGTTCTGCAATGTGTTAGCACTGAGCGTATAGATAAATATTCCGCTAATGAGGACAAAGGCAATCCGTATCAACCAGTTGCGTTTCCACATTGATATGGTCGCGGCGATAGCTGCTGAAGTCATCAATACGAGAACGCCTGTTGCATAAGCGCCTGCTTGAGCATCGACGTTTGCCTTGAACATGATCGTCACTGCTGCTTCGACGATGAAGAAGAAAATCACCAGTGGACGCGTGGCCAGTGCCCAATCAGGCGCCATCCCATATCGCGGCAGATATTTCGGTACAAGAGTCAGCAGTCCGGCAATAGCAGATGCGCCGGCAAACCAAAGAATAGAAATTGTGGACAAGTCATAGATACTGCCCAGTAAGTGCCCGCAATACTTATGGCACAGGTAAGAAAGTGCGCGACCATTTGCTTCGCCTCCTTCGGCAAACAACTCAGGAGGTATGAGAAGCGACGTAGTGATACTGCTGAAAGTCAGATAAAAGCACATAATGATGGCAGCGGTTGCCAAAAGTTTTTTAGAATTTCTGATTCGTCCTAACGGATGCTTGGGGTCATCGTGAGGAAGCCCTTTTACAAGCGGCATGACGGCGACGCCAGTCTCAAATCCTGAAAGACCCAGTGCCAGTTTGGGAAACAAAAGCATTGAGACGAGGAACATTTCCAGCGGCGAATGGTATCGACCCATAAGCGAATTCCATGCGTCGTCGAAAACGTGTGGATTGTCCATCAAATGTTGACCTGCCGCAAACAACACGTATGCGTTTAGACCAAGATAAATAGCCACAATTACAGCGGCAACACCAATGGCTTCACGGAACCCTTTGAGAAAGACACCGGAAAGCAAACTGAGCAAAAGAAGAGTGACGAGGACGCGATCCTTGTTATGCATCCAGACAGGGATGACTGGACTCTCAATAATGTGAGCGGTGGCGTCGGCTGCTGAAAGAGTAATTGTGATGATGAACGCCGTGGCTGCAAAACCGAGCAATATTAGAACTACTGCTTTTCCGCGCCAGCCCCCCAACAAACGTTCCAACATAGAAACAGAGCCCTGTCCGTGAGGGCTTTCTGATGCGACAACAAAGTAAGTCGGTAGTGCTGCTGCCAGCGTCATGAGAACAAGAACTAGTGTCGCCAGTGGTGACAGTAAGCCAGCAGCGAGAAAAGCAATACCCGGCTGATAGCCCAAGGTGGAAAAATAATCCACCCCGGTAAGACACATAACTTTCCACCAACTGTCTTGATGGGCAGGCTCGGCCGTATTGGCCTTGGCGCCTTTCATCAGCCATTTTGAGAACTCGGTGGTCTGTTTTTTAGTCACAGGGGTGAGTCGATCTACTGAACGAATCCGAATCTAACTTTACTTCTAGCCATCAAACGTTTCAATCCCGGGCGCATCAATTCTTTCAGACGAGGGCAAGACTTAACTTCCAGCACTTTTCAAGTAAGTAAAGTTAGGTTTGTGGGGTCGCATTGATCACGCATGCATGCACGCCCGTGTTGGTTTCGATTTCTCGAGCAAACTCACGAGCTTGTGTTGGATCTTGACCTGTACCGAGGAAGATCTTTTTGAAGTTACGGTAACGCTTCAGTTGAATCATTCCATCGATCAATGTTTCAGGCAAAACTTTCACAGTCAAAATCAAATCGCGGTCTTTGAATTTTGGTGCCACCTGTTGCGATACCACTCTTTGCAACAACTCAAAAACTACGCCTCTTCGTGCGGCCTCTTCTTCAGCATGGAATATGACTACTTCTTTTTCTCCAGGTTCCTCATGTTCGAGGAGGTCAAGTAGAAGTACCGTAAGATTTCTCGCTTTTGCACCTGCAGTGCACAGGACATAGGTCGGAAGGTTAATGGGCAGATCATCAACATTTTGGAATTTACCGAGTCCCAGGCGCAAGTCTGGTAAATGTTGCAATCGTCCTTCTAGAACACCAAGTCTATAAAATGCGGTAACCATAAGAACAATGAGGAAGATTGAAAGGCCTAACATTCTTGCAGTTGATGAATATATGAAGAGAGTCACTTCCGCAAAAGAAAGGGCAATCAAGCCTAGCACCGCCGGTACAGGCATGCTCCAGTCGCCCAGATGCCATATCCATCTTGTACGGTAAGGTGAGCGAGCAACTTTCAGCGGCATTCGCGCCCTCAATAAAATTACTCCGAAGCAGAAAGACATCATCACGCCAAGAAAAGCCATTCCATATACTTCACCCAGCACATTGACTTCGCCAGGAAGCAGGCAAATCATCACAATTGTTACCAGCATGAATGATAGTGCGCAATTTGGATAACCCTGAAAGAATGGCAAGCGTTCTCGAGTCTTGTTGATTGGCCACGGCGCATTGTCAGCCCATCGTCTTAAAAAGAAGCCGGGAAGATTCCCTTGTTTTGCCATCGTGGTGCATAGACCTATGCAGCCGGCATAGGCAGTATTGACCGCTGCAAAAAGAATTAAGCAGGCGTCCAAAACCAGAATAATCAAACCATTTTGACCAAACTCGATAAACGCCAACCCACTTAGGAGGCTGTTGGAGTAGGTGTTCATCTGTTCTGGACTCAGAAGAATAATGCAGAGGTAAGAAGTAAGAGGTGCCGTTATACCCACCAAGGAAACGACCACCAGATATACTTTGCGCAGTGTGAGCCAAGTAGGCGTCTTTAGCTGCTCTACAATCTGTGCCGCAGCTTCGAACCCTGTGATACCGAGAAACGCTGCAGCGAAGCCCCTATACATATCCTGAGTCGATATTGCCGGCAGTCCTTCAAAAACTCGGGCGAAATTCGCACCGCTCGAGAAAGCCATGAAAAGCCCATAGAAATCCATCACTAGCAAAAGACCGAAGTGGAACACTGCTATTCCCAAAACAATCTTTGCTGGCTCTTTTATCCCAACAATGTTTAGCAGTCCAAAAAATACAACAGGAATCGAAGCTACTGCGACAACATTTTGAACTGGCCAATTGACGATGTTATCGAAAGAATCTAAGTAGTAAGCCCCTGAAATTGCACTGACTGCGGCAGTAGCCAGGTAAGAGAGAATTGAAAGGGCACCAACCACCATAGCCATCCGCCGCCCGACAGTTTGCAGAACCATCATGTACGCACCCCCGTTAAAGGGGCTAGCGGCGCAGCCTTCCTCGTATGTGACCTTAAATAGCCACATGAGAATACATACGACCAATATCATCAATGGCGCTGCATAACCAACCAGAGGTCGTATTACCCCTGTTGAATAAAAAACGGATGTGCCGATATCCGCGCCAACAATCGCGGCTGCCAACCACCAGCTGAGCAGTTCATCCTTGTGGTGGGTTACCTGTTGCGTGGCAGCGGGTTGGGTACTGGGTGCTATAGACGGTTCTTGCAAAGCTGTTACCGGTGACTCGTCGGCTCAAAAGCCGTATTGAACAGTTGCGATTATATTGCAAGCATTTTGAAAACCAACAGATGTGGCCTTAAATTCGCTTGATAACTTTGTACTTCTAAATATAGCTCTATAAAATCTTTGAACAGCGACAAAAACGCTGAAACCATTACCCTGTAAGCGATGCGCGTCTTTTGATCTAGCTTTCGCGGTTTTTGGACAATAGCCAAATTTGACTATTGTTCAGAAATACCATCCGTTTGCCAAAGAGAGTGATTTCTCGGCGCCAGTTTACGTTTGAGGCTAACGGGCGTGAAATCTCTAAATCGCTTGACTTGGTTGTGTTTTCAGGCTACATGCACGCAGGGACGGAGGTTTTCGTCCTTTTCGGCAAGTCTAAGAATCTCGCGAGTTATTGAAGCTGTTTCACCTTCGCCCAAGAATACGAATTTCATTACATACAGAAGTGGGGCGCCTTCGGTCCAGCCCAAATAGATGTGTGGTTTCTTTCCTGTAAGGTCGCGCAGGTAGAGAAGAACAGCAGAGAGTGCGTTGGGTACGGCCACCGCATTACAAGTCAGCACGCTGTAGCCATTTCGTTTTTCACCCTTTACTTCAAGGACGTCTTCAATAAATTCAGATGCATCGCCCAGCAAGACTTCGATGAAGATGACGCCGTCGTCGCTGATGTTATGTTTGTCGGATATTTCCTTGAGTTTGCCAGCATAATCAAAATTTCCAGGATGATGGGCAACCAGGCGTATGGTGCCGGGCAATTTCTGTCCCAGCCCACCTGTGCTCGATGACGAGCTGCCTACTCCCATTGCTTCCTGCAAAATTGCCTCGGCTTGTTCGTCCACCACGACTTTCTTGATGCGCAGTTCTGTTGAGCGTCGCAAGCGTGAGATGAAAGAGACAAAGATGATTGCCCAGATGAAGAAGCTGGCGATATGAAGACCTTCTGGACGTTCGATCACGTTTGCCAGGGTTGTGTAAATGAAAAGTATTGTGATGGCTATTAGCATCAAGCGTCTTGCCACGCTGGTTTTCCAGTCGCTCAAAGTGACTGCAACGGCAGCTGAAGCCATCAGAACCAACACACCTGTGGCATATGCAGCGCCTTGCGCATCCACAGAAGCACGGAAATAGTGAGTGACAGCAATACTGACGACAAAGAGAACAAGTACAAGCGGACGCATTGCGCGAGCCCAGTCAGGAGCCATGCCGTATCGGGGAAGATAGCGCGGGACAAGATTGATCAAACCAGCCATAGCCGACGCGCCGGCAAACCAGAGAATTGCAATGGTGCTTAAGTCATAGACTGTTCCAAAAATGTCGCCAAGATAATGATGAGCTAGATATGCAAGCGCGCGCCCATTAGCTTTTCCTCCGTCTTGAAATTCTGCCGCAGGAATGAGAATGGTTGTTATGAGAGAGGTTGTGATAAGGAAGAAGCTCATCACTACAGCTGCTGTGGAAAGTAAAGTACGGGTGTTTTTGATTCTGCCTGTTGGTGTGTTTTCTGTGTCGTCGCTATTGCCCTGAACAAGCGGCATTACCGCAACGCCAGTTTCGAAGCCGGAAAGTCCCAGTGCCAGTTTTGGAAAGAGAAGGAGACTGACCATGAACATTTTTGGAATGGAGGGATACTGCGCGGTAAGATTGCCGAGCCAGTCTGTGACTGGTTTTTGATTTTGTATTACGTCATATCCGCAAACACTCACGACAACCAAATTGAGCGCCAGGTAAATACCGACAAGAATGATGGCAACGCCGATCGCTTCTCGGAAACCAATCAAAAAGATGCCCGCCAAAACTAGCAGAAGTCCGTCTGTGACAAGAAGCGGACTGAGACCAAAACCTTTCATGAAAACGTTTTCGACAACGTGTTGTGCCGCGTCGGCTGCTGAAAGAGTGATGGTAATAATGAAATCTGTTGCCGCAAAACCAATGAGGACAAGTACTGCTGCTTTGCCTCTCCAGCCTGGTAACAAGTGCTCCAGCATCGCGACCGAGCCTTGACCGTGCGGCGAAACCTCAGCTACTCGTCTGTATATAGGCAATGCCGCAAATAGTGTGAAAAGAACAAGCACCAGAGTGGCAAGAGGAGAAAGATAAGATGCTGCCAGAAAAGCAATGCCGGGTTGGTAACCGAGTGTGGAAAAATAGTCCACACCGGTAAGGCACATTACCTGCCACCAGGGTGCTTTTGTACTTTCGCCTTCTTCTTTTTTCGAAAGTCCCTTGAACAGCCATTTGCGGGCGTTTTTAATGGTTGGGGACTGGCCTTCTGTCATGTTGGAAAATTTCCCTTCCTAAGTCTCTTTATCTACCCAATGCAGTCAGCAACCATGCTTTTCGCCGATTTTATCTGTTGTCAGGATTCTTCCGGTCCTAGAAACACGTTACTATTCACCTTTTGATTTACCGGAGAGATGCTTTGATAAGTAAGACCGAAAAGGCTATGAAATGGTCTTCGCTAATCGGCGGGCGCGATGAGGACGATAAGTCGTCTGCGAAGCAAACCGCCAAGCAGATAATCACCCAGATGTCCGAGAGACTGCTGAGCGAACTCGGTCAAGAACCTGATTTGGTCATCGCCTTTGTCTCTCACCATTACTCGCGCAGTTTTGACAAAATTCCCGGATATATCAAAGACAAACTGAAGCCGAAGGCGCTTATCGGCTGCTCTGCCGGTGGTTTGATTGGTGGTGGCGAGGAAGTTGAGCATGACAAAGGGATCGCTCTTGCTGGAGCCGTAATGCCCGGTGTAAATCTCTCAACTTTCCATGTTTTTAATGAGCAATTGCCGGATGGTGATGCTCCACCTTGCGAATGGGAAAAGATTGTCGGCGTTGATAATAGTGTTGAGCCGTCATTCATTCTGCTGCCGGATCCTTTCTCGTTTCGAATAGAGACGATGCTGCAGGGTCTCGATTATGCTTTTGCCAGTAGCGTAAAGGTTGGCGGAATGGCTAGTGGAGCAAATGAGCCTGGCCGGAATGCGCTCTTTCTCAATGGCGATGTTTACACTGAGGGCATGGTTGGTCTTGCTGTTTCCGGCAATGTCACCGTTGACACTGTGGTGGCGCAAGGATGCCGGCCGATTGGAAAACCGCTCACAGTCACCGCGTGCCAGGGCAATATACTTTTAGAATTGGATGGCGAGCCTGCAATTCACAAGCTGAAGAGTGTGCTTGAAGATCTCCCGCCCCATGATCAAGAACTTGCTCGCAACTCGCTTTTTCTTGGCGTTGTGATGAATGAATTTAAGACTGATTTCGAATGCGGTGACTTCCTGATTCGTAATCTGGTCGGACTTGTGCCTGAAGCTGGAGCAATCGTTGTCGGCGAATGGCTCCGGCAAGGGCGTACGGTTCAGTTTCATCTGCGAGATGCTGCAACATCATCGGAAGATCTTCGTTTGATGCTGAAAAACTATTGCGATCGCACGCGTTTAAGTGGTGCTGGTGCTCAGGCTCAAGGGGCGCTACTTTTCTCCTGCCTTGGACGCGGCAAATATTTGTACGGAACAAAGAATCACGACAGCGACAATTTCCGTGAATATGTTGGAGAGGTGCCCTTAACAGGTTTCTTCTGCAATGGCGAAATTGGACCCGTGGGTGGAACCACTTTCCTGCATGGCTATACTTCCGCTTTCGGGTTATTCCGAGCGAAGGATAGCGCAGGTTCTTTATAATCAAAAGCGAGAACGGGGAGGATGAATAATGTCACTACTTAAGGTCGCTTCGAGTTCCAGCTCAAAGTCATGCTCGCAGTTCAAAACAATTGCACTTCTAGTTCTTGCCTGCGGACTCACATATACCTCTGCTGCGACTGCCGCACCGGCAAATAGAGCACCTGCTAAAGCTGCATCAAAAGCTGCAGCTGGCAAAGCTCACGTGGACAATTCCGGTCCATTGACCGGATATTTCAATCGCACGAGGTTGAGAGTGCAAAATAACTGGCAGGTTCCTGATGGTAAGAATACTGTAGTTTTGACTGCCACCATCAATGCAGACGGCAGCACATCCGATGTTGTCGCAACCGGGCACCCGAAAGATGGGCAAGCAGAGGTCAGCGCCACCGATGCTTTCAACAAGTCGCTTCCTCTGGAAGCGCTGCCTGCAGGAGTGACTTCAGCAAAAATAACGATTAACTTCGAGTACTCATATGATCCGCACGGTGACGGCTTCCACAAAGTGTCCGGTCAGATTTCGCAAACCGGTTCGCAACAAGCTCAACCAGCAAACACCGCCACTCCAGCCGAAGGCGGAGCAAAATTCTAATTAGAAACACCTTCGTTTTAACCAAACAACACGGATGAGCAATGTCAGGTTTTCGCTTCTTCTCAAAGAAAAAGACGCCTGGCAGTAGAGTTCGCGAGGCGCGTTATGCTGGTTCTTGGTACAACGATGATCCGCTTAAGTTGAATCAGCAGTTAGAAGAGTACCTACAATCAGCCAGTGGTGCTCTTTCAAGACGCACTGCTCATGCTAAATTCCAAGAACCGGAATTGAATTTGCTAAAAGATGATGGCAATCTTTTAGCTATCGTAAGTCCGCATGCCGGTTACATGTTCTCAGGACAAACAGCGGCGTTCGGTTATTCTCGTGCTCAAATGCAAGAGAAACAATTTCAGAAAATCCAGCGAGTCTTTCTTCTCGGACCTAGTCATTACACAGGTTTTGAGGGCGCCGCCTTGAGCGACGCCACGGCATTTCAGACTCCGTTAGGCAATCTTCCCCTTGATCAGAAAACGGTCGAGGCGCTTTGCGATTTTCCTCTTTTTCGCTTTATGCCGGAGGTCCACCGCAAAGAGCATTCTCTTGAACTGCAGCTGCCTTTGATTTATAAAACGTTTGGACCAATAGAAATCATTCCGATTGTAATCGGCCAAATCGAAGATGAAATGGAAACCCGTTTGATTGGCAGCGCTCTAAAGCGCTTTCTCAAAGAAGACGATATGGTTGTCGTCAGCTCTGACTTTTGCCATGTCGGCCCGCGTTACCAATATCAGCCATTTACCGACAATATCAAAGAGAATGTATATCGGCTAGACAAAGAAGCGTTTACGTACATAAACCGCCTCGACCTTGAGGGTTTCATCGACTTCCGCGAGCGAACTGGTGCTACCATATGTGGTTTTCACCCTCTTTGCGTTTTAATGTCGATGTTGCCTGACAATAGTGGCGGCTCTGTTTTGAATTACGCAACTTCTCAAGATTCACTCGTCGAGGATGATGACAATTCGGTGAGCTACATGGCTATCGCATTCGGCGGGCAATCTGGTAAAGACTGCCGCTGGTTACCGGATGCCGAGATGCCCGAAAGTAATGCTCCGCTCACTTCTGAAGAGCGTAAGGCACTGCTGATGGTGGCAAGAGAAAGCATTGCGGCAGCCGCTTCAAAAAATGCACAACCAAATAATGCAGAACTGAAGAAAACATTTCCACGCTTTGCTAATCCTCGCGGAGTCTTTGTCACGCTCTTCAAAAAGACGGACAATCCGTCCAACCCCGAAGAACGGCGCGAACTGAGAGGTTGTATAGGTCATATTTGGCCGGTTCGCTCACTGGTCGATGCCGTTTGTGAAAATGCGACTGGAGCTGCCATGCGCGACTACCGCTTTCTGCCAGTCAACGCGGACGATTTGGACAGCTTGGAAATTGAAATTAGTGTCTTGACTCCATTGAAGAGAATCGCCACCTATGATGAGATAGTAATAGGTAGAGATGGCATCGTCCTTTATAAGAATGGAAGTCAGGCAGTTTTTCTGCCTCATGTGGCAGAACAGTTCGGCTGGAATCTCGAGCAGACCCTTACGCAGCTTTCTTTGAAAGCCGGACTGGCAGAGACAGCATGGAAGCAAGGAGCCAGATTCGACGTATTCCAGACGGAGTCTTTTGAGGAGCACGAAGAGGGGTAGAAAGATACGGGGGATTCGATTCGTTCTTGAGTCGGGCATCCACCAAAAGGGGGACATGTGGGCTACGATTTGCCGGTTGGCCAGAAAGTAAGGGTTGTTTTAGCAGAAGACGACGAACCGACCAGATTCTGGTTGAAGTTGACTCTTCAGCAATCCCAGACTTTTGAGGTGGTCGGACAGGCCGGCGATGGACGCTCTGCTGTCGCTCTCACCAATGAGAATAAACCTGATCTGGTTTTGATGGATATCGGCATGCCGATTATGGACGGTGTTGAAGCAGCACGTCTGGTCAAGGAAGCCCTGCCCGAGACCAAAGTGATTATGTTCACCTCGCATGATACGGACGATTCCGTATTTGCAGCTCTTTCCGCCGGTGCAGACGGATACTGCTTAAAAACACTCACAGCTGAGCAGCTGCTCAAAGCTGTATCCAGTGTTATGGATGGTGCGGCGTGGCTCGACCCGGGCATCGCCAGAAAAGTCTTGCGGGCTGCCTCTCATAGCGCCCAACCAAAAGACGGCGAACTGGAATTGGAGAAATCCGAAAGTACTTCTGGGCCAGCAGCGAGTGACACTGGTAAAGATGTGCCTAAGGATCAAAAAGACGCTAAAGACACGCCAGGACCAAATCCATTTGCACTGTCCCAACGTGAAATGGAAGTTCTGCAGCTTCTGGTCGATGGACTGAGCAATCAGGAGATTGCGGATAAATTGTGCCTGGGTACCGAGACTATCAAAACGCATATGCGCCACATCATGCGCAAGCTGTCGGTTTCAGATAGAACGCAGGCAGCAATCAAGGCAATGCGCCAGGGCATTGTTTAAACTGCCAGAGAATACATAAAAGCTTGGGCGGTTTATCCGAACAGTTTTGCAGCCAGCAAAAGCTGCTGAACGATGCACTGAATGGCGGTGAAAATCAGAAACACCAGAGTGTGGTCTTGATTAGCAAACCGCGACAGCTCAGCTTCTATGGAAGGAATTGCTTGTCCTTTTTCCGGCTGGTTAAGAAGCGCATCAGGGATGATTAAGCGCGGATTTGTTCGCCACAATCCGTAGCTGAAGAGTTCTTCAGACGCTGTGTCGACTACTGCCAGTCTCAGACCAGGCAAAGACAATTTCTTACAATGCTCGCCAATCATCAAGGCTAATTCGGGATTGGTCTTGGCAATATCTTCAAGAGCGACAAATCTAGCTTTGAAATAACGACGCTCTGCCCAGTCCAGCACCATAGGCAGTAGCATGACGAAAAGAACGTTCCAGCAGAGCGTTAAAATTGCAGACCCTCTGGCACCAATCTCACCGATTGCAACGCAGCGAGCCACCGGGAAGGCTAAACCTGCGCCGACGAGAAACGTGGTCAGGTAATAGATACCTAAAACGGTGGATGGTTTGAGTGGATTTGCAGTATTTGCCATGATTTTTGCCGGTCTTACTCCGGCATCATAAATAGGTCTCTTGGTACTCTTGTTCCACCTTGAACTGCCAATCAAACTGTTAACGCCCTCATGACAACCGGGTCGCGGCTATAATTGGACTGTTGGGGAGCGGACACAAAGGGCGGAAACTTTTGAAGGGCAAAGCACTCCTCGAATGCAAACATTTCGCTGCTGAATGGCTGCGGGCATTTGAAATTAAAAGAGCGGGCGGCAATATTCAGCGATTGGACGAACTCGCCGACTTTAATGACGACGAAGTTCTCCGGCGCGGGTTATGGATGATTTCCATTGTGGGAGGCCCGGTTGTCTATCTTCTGCTGCCTTTCGTGTTGTCTATCCTGCAAACATTTATCTGGGCACAGCTGACGATTGTGCTTTGGACGCTTCTGAAAATCGCCATGGGCTTAATCTTTGCGACCTTCGCTTTGGCCGTGTATTTCACTTTCCTGCAAGACAGGGGATCAATTGGATAAATGATTCAAGTTATGACTCTCGATGACATTGTGATGGAGGCTCAGCGGCAATCCATCAATCTAGTTCGATTCATATACGCTGACTTGAGCAGCATCATAAGAGGAAAGGCGACGCGCGCAGCTCATCTTAAGGAAAGGCTGGAAAGCGGAATTGGATTAGTCAAAGGAACGCTGGCGATGAATATGCTCGACCAGCTTCAGACTGATACCGGCTTTGGTGCCAGCGGCGAAATTCGCTTGATCCCAGATCCCGACACATGGACAGTGTTGCCTTACGCTGAGCGGCAGGCGGCTGTAATTTGCGATTTGATGGAACTCGACCACACGCCATGGGAGCTATGCCCGCGTGCTGTCCTGAAGCGTCAAATTCAAAAGGCGAAGGATATGGGTGTAAGTTTTCAGGTTGCTTTCGAGCCTGAATTTATGCTCGGCACCACCAGTGACGGCATGTTTCAACCGCTTGATCGCAGCTTGTGTTTTTCTACCGAGGGCATGAACCGAGCGTCACGCTTTATCAATAATTTCATTGATGCGCTCGCCAAACAAAATATTGAGACCGAACAGTATTATCCGGAACTCGGACACGGTCAGCATGAAGTCAGCATCACTCACATGCCGGCTTTGAAAGCATGCGACAGGCAGATTTATTACCGGGAAACTTTGAAGGGCGTTGCTCTGGAGATGGGGATGGAAGCATACCTTGCGCCGAAACCATTCGAGAACCAGCCCGGTAACGGCTGCCATTTACACCTGTCCGCTTGGGATATCTATGGGGAACGCAATTTATTGTTTGCCGATAGCGGGCTCTCTCCTTTTGGAATGAAATTTGTTGCCGGCATACTCGAACACCTTCCGGCCCTGGTGGCATTGACAGCACCGTCGGTGAATTCATACCGACGTTTGAAGCCGAGTTCATGGGCTTCGGCGTTTACCTGCTGGGGTTTTGAGAATCGAGAAGCAGCAGTAAGAGTACCCTCTGTTTATTGGGGGCACGAAATGGCCACTACTAACATTGAAATAAAATGCGTTGACTCAACTGCGAATCCTTACATAGCGTTAGCGGGGATAATTGCTGCTGGTTTGGACGGTGTAGAAAGAAATCTTCAGCCGCCAGAGCCTGTATTCACTGATCCTGCCACCATGACTCCTGAAGAACAAGATAAGAATAGAATTCGCAGACTGCCTACTAGCCTCATGGATGCGGTTTTAGAACTGGAACAAGATAAGCTACTTGTCGGTGTTTTGGGTTCTCGCCTGGCTGATACATATGCGGCAGTGAAGACGTCCGAGTGTGGTGCCTTTGATGCGGCCAATCCGGAATTCGAAATGACACATCATCGAAATCGCTACTAACTTGGGAGTCAAAGTGAGCGAACTGCCTGTCATCGATTTGCGAAGCGCGATCATTATTGATCAGCACGCGCACTCTCTGGTTAATGATTTCGTGCAGTTCGAGTCTGTGGACCTGCGTCGCTGCTTTACCGAGAGCCGCACGATGGACATGCTTCAGAATCATGTGCAAAACTCATTGTCATACATAGATATGATCCGTAAGCTGCAATTTCTGCTGGACGTTAGCAGTGAGAAACAGCTTATAGAACTTCGTCAAACGATGAGAGAATTCGACCTGGTGAACAGTCTGTTTGATGATGTGTCGCTGGGCGCGTTCATTATTGATGACGGCTATTCATCAGGTAAAGCAATGCCGCTTCAGAAGTTCAGCCAACTGACTGACCGTCCAGTTTTTCGTTGCCTGCGAATTGAAAGTCTTATTGAACAGGCATTGTCGATTTCGTCTAGTTTTGGCGAACTAGAATCAAAGTTTGTATCGCTATTGTCTGAGCCTTCGGATGTGCCAATTGTTGCACTAAAAACTATTCTGGCTTATCGAGGCGGACTGCGTTTACTCGATACCACTAAAGAACTTGCTCAAGAGGAATTCTCACCATTAAAGGAAGGTGCTAAAGATCGCTCCAACGAACACGGAAAATCCGGTGCAAGCAAGCCAAAAGTCCGCATCGAAAAAAGCAATCTGTATCACTACTTGCTGCTGCGAGCATTTGAGTTTGCGGGTGACAGAAAGATCCCGGTTCAAATTCACACAGGCTTGGGAGATTCAGATGAGGATCTCTCAGAAAGCAATCCACTTCTTTTGAGAAGACTCCTTGAGGATAAGCACTTCTCTTCAGTCAAATTTGTCCTGCTGCATTGTTATCCGTTCGTCAAAGAGGCTGCATATTTGGCGTCGCTGTATTCGAACGTCTATATGGATTTGTCGCTCGCCTGTTTTCTTGTTTCAGCTAACATCGAATCGATTTTGATGGATGCAATATCTCTTGCACCACTTTCCAAAATTTTGAGTGGAACAGATGGGCATACTGTGCCGGAAACTTATTGGTACGGAGCTCTTTCATTGAAACGCGGCTTGTCCAAGGTTCTCACAAAACTTGTGCGTGAGGATTTTTTAGAACCCGCACAGGCAATGAAAATTGCCGGCGATATCTTACATGGCAATACTAGACAGCTCTATAAGTTGGATGGACTTGCGTAATCAATGGTGAAGAAACACTATTTAATCGCTATCTTGGTTGGATTACTAATTGGGCTTTATGCCTTAGTTGCGACTGCAATGTCTCCAGCGCTCTCTGAATGTAGTCTCACAAGAATGAAGATTCCCTATTGGGATGATCAGCTGGTTTTCAATGCAAAACCATTTATTGCCGTTGCATTGCAGTATCAGGCCGTGTTACTCCGCTTGTGCTCATTGACTCTAGAACACGGTTTCACATTCATATCTATTCCAATTGTTTTGTCTTGTGGATACGTGCAATTATGCGAACTCGGAAGAAAACTTTTTTTTCCACGACTGCTGGCCAGAACCGTTAAAGCTACTGGTTTCGTTTTAGCAGGAACGTATATCCTTTTGATGATTCCGATTGGAACCGGCATGTTGGCTACGGTCTCGATGGAGATGCTCCTACCATCACTTTTCCTTTCACTCCCAGCACTGCTTATGATGGGTATTAAATTCTGTTTTGTACAGATTGTTTTGGTTATGGCATTTTTCGTTCAGTGGTGGTTAGTAAGCATTGAGTGGGATCAGGAAAGGCAGGAATTGCCTAAACTGGAAACGTAACTTTGGTTAGTTCTTCGGAAACTTTCCAGAGTTTCTTTTGGAGGTCTTCGTTGTGCGAGAGTTTGTTTGAGTCAACGCGAGTTGCATTGCCTTTGGCACCACCAAAACCGTCTGGTCCAAAATATTCGCCGCCGGAGACAAGCTTGTCCGTTGCTGCCATTAACATTGGTTGAGCGCCAGCACGTGCGTCTTGGCTAAAGATTGGCTCGAACATGGCGAAAAGCGCTCGGACCCATGCCTTTGTGACCGCGTGAACTTGTAGCCCAGTGCGCGACCAGCCTGGATGTGCTGCGACAGAAATGGTTCTTGAGTTTGCTTTATCCAGGCGGCGTTGCAGTTCGTATGCGAAAAGGAGATTGGCAATTTTTGATTGAGCGTATGCCAAATTAGCGATATAGAGTTTTTTGCTTTGCAGATCATCAAAGTTGATTCTGCCGCGCAGGTGCGCGGTACTGCTTAGAGTAACTACTCGCGAACCGGGAGTAGCCATCAGGTTGGGCAGAATCAGACCGGTGAAGGCAAAATGCCCAAGATGATTGGTTCCGAACTGTAATTCAAAACCGTCTTCCGTTATCGTGTATGGTGGCACCATTACTCCGGCATTGTTTATAAGTACGTCAATGTTTGGGAATTGAGAACGCAGTTGTTCCGCGCATTCATGGACAGACTTCAGAGAGCTAAGGTCGAGCTTAACTGGAATGATGTTTGGATTGCTGTGTTTAGCCTTTAGTTTTTGCGCGCACTCTTTCGTGCGTTCTAAACTTCTACTCGCGATGACGACGGTGGCACCGTGCTCTGCGAGCGCATCGGCTGACTCAAAACCAATGCCATTTGTGGCACCGGTGATCACAAAGACTCGACCTGTTTGATCGCCAATCTTCGACTCGCACCATTCCTTTAGAACATTTCCAGACTTAGTCACTTTCGCTTCACATGATTGTCCGGACATTGTTCAACCTCTGATCTCAATGTATTGAAGAGTAGTCGAAGCTGGATTTTTTTGTAATCGTAGAACGCAACTGCTTCATTGGTAATTTTAACGAAGAAGGCGACGCAGTGCGCCGCCTTCGAACACTTTTTTGATTGTTAGCTATTTTATTGAAGCGGTCGACGCATGGCGCCGACCCTACAATAATGAATTACATCAAGCCCTTCATCACTTCGTCCAGAACTTCTTTGCCTGGTCTCAGTTGTTCGTTCGGAATGTTGACGATTGGTGTGTCGACAACATGCATAACGTCGGTGAAGTTCTCTTTCTTCTCGTCGATGTAGAGCAAGCCTGTAAGGAATTGCTTGTCTTTGGCTGCTTGCGCGATCGTCTCAACTGCCAATGCTCTATCGGTCGCATCGTAGTTGCGTTCGGTCTTCTTCAAGCGCAGGTGTGAACCGTCATGCAATTCGATGTCGGTGACAGTACCTGGTTCGTAGTCGACAGTGATTTGCTCGTAGAACGGAATGTAGCCGAGCTCGTGGAGCGGCGTTTCCATTTCCTTGGCGTACTTGTAGCTCTTGGTCGAACCTTCGTGGTTGTTGAAGGTGACGCATGGGCTGATGACGTCGAGGACGGCTGTTCCTTTGTGGGAAGCAGCGGCTTTGAGCAAAGCCACCAACTGTTTCGGGTCGCCGGCGAATGAGCGAGCTACAAATCCGCAGCCAAGCTCAATGGCAAGTCCGCAAAGATCGATAGGCGGAAGTTCGTTCAACACACCGGTCTTCAGCTTTGAGCCGAGGTCGGCGGTGGCGGAGAATTGACCTTTTGTCAGACCATAAACACCGTTGTTCTCGACGATGTAGATCATCGGCACATTGCGTCTGACCAGGTGGCAGAACTGACCAAGCCCGATCGATGCGGTGTCGCCGTCGCCGGAGACGCCGATGAGGCGAAGGTCTTTGTTTGCCAGGCTGACGCCGGTGGCAACCGACGGCATTCTTCCGTGCGTGGAGTTGAATCCGTGAGCGCGGTTCAAGAAGTAAGCCGGTGTCTTACTGGAGCAACCGATACCACTCAGTTTTGCAACGTTGTGCGGCTCAATGCCCAGTTCGTAAAACGCCTTGATGATTTGGCTTGTGATAGCGTCGTGTCCGCAGCCGTCGCAGAGAGTGGAAGGGCTACCTTTGTAGTCCGCCAAGGTCAGACCGATGCGGTTTGTGCTTTGGGGTTTGGGTGTAGATGCAACCATGTCTCTTACTTCTCCTGGCTTTGGATGGAGTCGGTGACGAAACGAGCGTCAAGCGGCAGTCCATCGTAATGTCTGATAGAACGAATCTTCGTTGCTAGTTCCGGATATTCGGAAACGATGATGTCTTTCAACTGACCATCGCGGTTTTGCTCAACGATGTAGGTGCGTTCGTGCGATGCGATGAATGCTTTCACGTCGTCGGTGAGCGGCAATGCTCTCAGGCGCAGGTAGCTGGTTTCAACATTTGCTGCTTTGAGTTGATCGCGTGACTCGCCGATTGCCGGATCGGAAGAACCGAATGCAATGATGCCCAGTTTTGCTTTGGCATTCTTGTCGATGATTGGTTGCGGGATGTGTTTCTTCGCTGTTTCCAATTTCTTGAGCAAGCGATCCATGAGCTTGACGTAGTCATCTGGACGCTCTGTGTATCCGGCTTTTTCGTTGTGACCGGAACCACGCGTGAAGTATGCGGCGTTCGGATGATTGGTGCCGGGCAAGGTGCGGAAAGGAATTCCGTCACCGTCGACATCTTTGTAGCGAGCAAATTCTTTGCCTGCTTCCAGCATCTCGGCGGTCATGATTTTGCCTCTGTCCATCGGAGTCTTCGGATATTCGAAGGGATCCGACATCCAGTTGTTCATGCCCAGATCGAGATCGGAAAGAACGAAAACAGGTTGTTGGAAGCGCTCTGCCAAGTCGAACGCATCATGTGCGAATTGATAGCATTCAGCTACCGAGCCCGGCAACATCACGAGGTGTTTCGTGTCGCCGTGCGAGAGGTAGTAGGCGCTGATCAAGTCAGCTTGCGATGTTCTTGTCGGCATGCCCGTAGACGGACCGACACGCTGAACGTCGAAGATGACGACCGGGATTTCGGTGAAATATCCGTAGCCAGCGAATTCAGCCATCAGCGAGATGCCGGGACCGGAAGTGGAAGTCATGGCGCGAGCGCCTGCCCAACCTGCTCCCAGAGCCATACCGATTGCAGCCAACTCATCTTCTGCTTGAACAATATTGAATGTTGCTTTACCAGATTCCTTGTCGACACGATATTTCTTCATGTAGTCGATCAGTGATTCGGTCAAGCTGGACGAAGGAGTGATCGGGTACCAGGCAGCAACCTGAATACCTGCGAACATGCAACCGAGAGCAGATGCGGCGTTGCCATCAATGATGATTTTGCCGGCTGTCTTGTCCATTTTTTCAACGTAGAAAGGATCATCCTTTCTGATGTTCTCTTTCGCCCATTCACGGCCGGTGTCGGATGCCTTGATATTCAAGTCGGCAGCGGACTGCTTTTTCTTGAACTGGCGGCGAATGGCGTTTTCGATTTCTGATTGTTCGATATTGAGAAGTTCAGCTACAACGCCTACATAAATCATGTTGGTGACGAGCTTTCTCAACTTGATGTTTTCTGTTGCTTTGGCAGCCAGCTCAGTGAACGGCACTGGGTAGTGCTTTACGTCGGAGCGTACGGCAGACAAATTCAATTCTTGCGGGCTGACGCACACGGCGCCCGGCTTGAGATTTTTGACGTCTTCCATGGCTGTTTGTGGATTCATCGCCACGAGAATGTCGATTTCTTTCTTTCTGGCAATGTAGCCATCTTTGTTTACGCGGATGGTAAACCATGTCGGCAAGCCGGCAATATTCGACGGAAACAGGTTCTTGCCACTGACCGGGATGCCCATCTGGAAGATGGAGCGCATCAGCACGGAATTTGAAGATTGGCTTCCGGAACCGTTTACAGTTGCAACTTCAATTGAGAAGTCGTTAACAATTCGCCCGCTCTCTACTTTCTGAGCGGCGTTCGCTTCAAGTGTTTTCACCGTTTGAGTACCCTAAAAGGACGCAAATACAGTTGAAATTTTAACAACGGAAGCGCGCCGCCGGCTCGTTTCAAAAGGAATCAATAAGAATCTATATATAGGACCTGACTAAGCTAAGAGTTTGAGGCAGCGATTTCCTTGTCAAGCGCCTGCTGCTCCATGTGCCCGTCGGAAACATGAACATCTAAAAGGAATGGACCCTGGGTTTCGAACATATGCTGCAAGGCCGGCTCCAGTTCGGACATCATGCTGATTTGACCGGCAGGAACCCTCATGGAAGTTGCCAAATCCCTGAAGGAGACCGGCGGGTTATCGAGTTGAACTCGCAGCGGACTGCCTGGGGTCGAGAGCAATTGCAGATTGTATGTGCTTCTTCCCAGATTGTTGATGACGATATATTTAGCATGCAGACCGTAATGAGCGGCTGTCCATAAGGCTTGCGGTGCGACCATAGCACTCAAGTCTGAAGTCAGGGCAATCACCTGGTGGTCTGGACTCGCCCATTGGATGCCGAGACTGGCGCCTAAGCCATAGCCCTGAACACCGGAATTGAGTGAGAAAAAAGAAGAGCTGCTCTCTAAATTGAGCACCTGTACCGGGTCGCAAAGGTCGTTAACCAAATCGCTGACAATCACCGACTTTTGAGGACGGACCGCATCAATCATGCGCAATAGCCACAGGAGCGATATTGGAGCATTTTGTCCAGGATAGGAAAGCTTCTCCTCCAGGTCCTGTTTGCGTTTTGAAACCCAGGCAATGGTGTTATGGGCCCGACGTTTTGTTACATCCACCCATGAATTATTCGATACCATCTGGATTTCGGCTCTAATTCTGGAAAGTGTTTCGCCTATATCGGCGACGGCGGCCAAGTGGCAAGGCAGTGTCTTACCGGCTAAACCCGGTTCTACGTTAATCTGAATCACCGATGCATTTTGCGGAATCAGCGGTGGCTCGTGGACTTTGGCCGGAATTCGCGTTTGCATACCTAATACCAGAATTACGTCAAACGGCGACAGCAGCCGATTTGCCTGTGTCAGATCTAGCGGGAGAACTCCGCAAAATTGCGGGTGCCTGTTGGGGAAATTGACCCCTGTGGGCATCGGCTCGCAGAAAGCGGCGCATCCCAGAACTTCCACTAGGCTAACTGCCTCTTTTCTAGCTCGATATTGCGAAACTTCGTTGCCGAAAATAATGCAAGGATTTTGAGCAGAAACCAGTGCCTTAGCCGCCTTCTTGAGAAAGGCCGGATCGGCCGAACCCAGCGGGCTTATCTGCGGCGGCACGATTGCTTGTCCTGCCGAAGGTTTGAGCAGCAAGTTATGCGGCAAGCTGATTACAACTGGTCCTTTGGGCGGAGAATTTGCCTCATGAAAAGCTCGCCGAATCAATCTTGGAATCTCAGCATGAGTTTTCAGTTCGCAAGCCCATTTTGCCAGAGGCTTTGCCATTTCAAGAAGATCGGCTGCCAGCGGTGGCTCGTCGGAAAGAATTTGAGAATCCTGCTGGTCTACAAGAACGACGAGAGGAACGCGGGCTTTGAGCGAAGTATAAAGCGCCGTCTGAACGCTGGCCATGCCAGGTGCAGCCAAAACAGCCATGACGCCCGGGCGGCCCGATGCCTGCGCATAACCAATGGCCATCGACCCCGCCACCTCGTCATGAAGTGCGGACAAGAAGTGAATGTCGGAGCGCATCTCGTAAGTCGCCGTGATCACTGGCGATTCGGCGGAAGCCAGCGAGCCGAAAATGAAGCGTGTTCCCTCAGCTTGAAGTTGATCAAGCAATAAATGACTTGCCAGGTGGTCGGACATCGAAAAACTCCGCGAGGTTGAGCACATTCAAGCCCTGTCATGGAGAACATACCCAGTGTTGAGGAAATTTGAGACACCCGAAAGGGTGACTATAAATCGTTTCCACGAAAGCTTTAAATGTTTACTCAAGTCATTCATAGTTGCCTAGAGGTGATCAAGCTCGACAAGCGGGCAGGGAGCGGTCAAATGGAGCTCTGCGAGTTTGTCTTCGAAGGGCAAAATCATTCCTCTTCCCCAAGAGCGATCGTAATAATTGAGCTGACCCTTGAAACCAGATGGCAAAATCTCATCCAATCCGCACTTGTTTATCAGCTGCTTGAGGTTGAAGCTGGGCGCAAAGTCGTTAGCCAAACCCTCCCAAGCCCGAATTCTCATCAGCTTTTCCTTTAGGGAGCGAACCAATAGACCTGCCCAGATTGGCTCGCGGAATTCTTGCGGTGCGACGATTTCTAATATGCGCAGCACCCCCCCCGCGCTTTCTGTGATCGCGTAGCCACCAGGCATGCCATTCGTTGAAACTTTTGTGATGTTCAATGCCGGCCATGCCAAACGCGAGTGGCTGTGCAAAAACATTTCGCGCATCAGCTTATAACTGAAATAATTGCGATCCCGAACGATGCCGTAAGGCTGCCTCGATAGCCACTGCATGTAGTGGCGTGCTGTAAAGTCGAGATGCTCAGGAAGAAATTGTTCGTGATGGAGCTCAAACGATTTTCCGTCGAGTGTGAGGCTTATGCTGCCATTCTTTGCACTGTCATTCTTTGCAGCGCCATTATTGAGATTGGCGCCACAGTCGTCTTCGCAAGATATATGTGAAGGAAAGGCAGGTTTTCCTTTGATGAACGGAAGGTGTATCAGTAGGTCGGCTGCTCCAATTTCTTCAAATCCGAATCGTGCATAAAACTCGCAGTCGATATCGGAAAACAAAATCATGCCCTGATAATTTTCGCTTTCAGCAAGCTCGACTGCGGCTTCCATGAGTTCTGATGCATAGCCCATGTGTCGGCAATCGATTTGAGTGTAAACAGCTCCAATGCCGGCCAACTTATACGATAGTCCGCGTGCCTGCAGTTCAATCGTCGAAAACTTCATGCTTGAAACGATCTTGCCCTTGCGTTTCAGCGTCAAATGTCTCAGGTTGCGCCGCGCCCACGGATGATTTGCTTGCTTGAGTTGATATTCCAGATAATCTCGTCTGGACAGACCTGGCGACCAAATCTTGAATGTTTCTCGGAAAACCGGAAGCAGTGTTTGCCAGTCGGCGGGTTCAAGCTTCATTTTTGCTCAGCTGCAATTTCCTTTTACTGATTTTACTCATGATTTGTATTGCAGGGTGTTCTGATTTCATCGCTGTCTCTAATGACAAGTGTTTGAAGTAGTGGCGGTGCCGTACAATTATTGATTCGTCTAAGTATTGAATTCGTCCATAAGGCAGTTAGATGTCCGGCTCCGTTTCAAACAACGGCTGCGCCAATAAGGGCGGCGCATTGACCGTGTATCTGGGTCATATTGTTGACCCGATAGACGAAGACAATTATCGTGACATCCCTGAAGGCGCTTTAGTCGTTTCTTCAGATGGTCTGATTGAAGCTGTTGGCAACTGGTCCGAGCTTGAAAGCCACTATTCTGCAAATGCTGGAATCAATGCCCGAGTAATAAATTGCGGGCAAAAGCTGATAATGCCGGGCATGATCGACATGCACATCCATTTGCCGCAAGTAACGCAGATTGGCAAATCCGGAGACACTCTTCTCAGTTGGTTGGAGAAGTACATTTTTCCTGCGGAGTCGAGATTTAGTGACCTTAGCTATGCAGAAAAAATTGCCGCCTGGTTTTTTGATCAATTAGCGTGCAACGGCACCACGCTCGCTGTCGTCTTCACCACCATTCACAAAGAAGCGACTGATGCCGCGTTTTCAATTGCGGCCGCTAAGGGTATGCGCGCCATCATGGGCAAAGTGTTGATGGATAGAAACGCGCCTGCTGCCTTGCTTGAAGACAGCAAGAAATCGATCAGCGATTCGGAGAATCTAGCTGCTAAGTGGCATGGTCACGACGATGGCAGATTGCTTTATGCCTTCACGCCTCGATTTGCGATCACGGCTACTGATGAACTTCTAAATGAATGCGGAAAACTCTGGCAGAGCAATCCGGGAACTTACATGCACACCCATCTTTCCGAGTCTATCGAAGAGGTAAAAAAGGTATCGTCGCTTTTTCCAGACTCTAGAAGTTATCTGGATGTTTACGATCGCAGCGGTTTATGCGGTTCTCGTTCTGTTTTTGCGCATTCTATTCATTTGGATGACGAGAATTTGAACCTCTTGCATAGAAAGAAATGCGCACTCGCTCATTGTCCTTCTTCGAATTTCTTTCTCAAAAGCGGAATTTTTCCAATAGAAAGAGTCAAATCTGCAGGTGTTCAATTCGGCTTGGGATCAGATGTTGCAGCTGGCCCGCAAATGTCGATATTCGGGGTGATGAAGGATGCTAACTTCATTCAGCCTCAGATTTGGATTTCACCTCGCGAACTTTTTTACAGAGCAACAAGAGGTGGAGCAAAAGCACTTCAGTTGGACGATCGACTTGGCTCGCTTGAATCCGGCAAAGAAGCCGATTTTATAATCGTGGATCCAACCTTGAAAAATGCGTGTCCGAGGGACATTCTCGAGCATGAAACCGACGACATCCTTTCGGCGCTGGTTTTCTTGGGTGACGATAGAATGATCGACGCTACCTATATAAGGGGGCGGCAGGTGTTTAAAAGAGAGGAAGAAGCGAACGCGAGTTCTGAACTACACAAAGTCAGGGGTGGCAAACAATGACTACGGAAACGGCAACGGCGGGAATCAAAGAAATCTATTCAGCCGAGAAGATACAAGCTCGTATAAAAGAGCTCGGTAAGGAAATCAGCAACGACTATCGCTCTCTGGAAAAGCCAGTCGTGATTGGTGTAATGAAGGGCGCCTTTTGCTTTTTGGCTGATCTCGTTCGGGAGATAAACATCGAATCGCCTCTGCAAATTGAGTTTGTGCGGCTTTCCAGCTATGGTTCTGGCACGGAAAGCTCAGGAAATGTCCAAGCTCCTTATCTCGATTTACCGAACATCAAGCGCCGCCACATCCTTGTAGTCGAGGACATTATTGACTCAGGGCGGACTGCGAAGTTCTTTCTCGAGTATTTACGCGACCAGTTTGATCCTGCATCTCTCAAATTAGCCGCGTTTTTAGATAAGCCATCAAGACGCGTCGTCCCAATTGAGCCTGACTACACGGGTTTTCAGATTGAAGACCTGTTTGTCGTCGGTTATGGTCTCGATTATGCAGAGAATTATCGCGAGCTCCCCTTCTTGGGTGAGATGGGAAACGGCGAAGCGTGAGATACTGAAAGAGTCGGTAGCGTAAGCTTGCCTTAATCAGCCAGCCTGTTATTCTCTTAAACAGGGATTCTGCCGACTTTAAGGGGGCACGGCCGTGGATTCTACCGAAAAAACTGTCGATAAGAAGAGCGAAAGCCCTATGTGGGACAAAGCTGCGTCCTTGCTCATGGTGACGGCGGCGGCTCTATTGATTGGCAATGTAGGGGTTCTCTGGCTGGCCAGTGCCTATAATGAAAAGGCATGTCTGGCTGCCGTCTACGAGGCTGGCAAGGCTTGTCTGGCAGGTCACGATCAGCGGCGAATAATGCGCGCTGCCTACCTGGGATTGTCACAGTCCCCAAATGGACTGTTCTTTATTGAGCATCCACACTTCACCGAATACCATTGTGAAGAGGTTGAGGGCGGCAAGAAGCTGACCATTCAAACATCCACATTTGTAAGATTGCCGGCTCCCATGCTTGTAGTAATGTCCAAGGACAATATCTCGGATGACGGACGCCTGGCAATTCACAAACGCTATCAACTCGACATTCCAGACAGCGCACAAAACTAGTAGATAAATATTGCGATTTTGCTTTGTGCACTTAGTTTGGCTGTGTGTTCTTGGTCTTAGCTTTTCTTTTTGTCCATGGCTTTTTTGCAGTTGGCTGACTGCAGAATAACTTTCGTCTTTCCATACTGGAATGAGCTTGAATAGCCATCAATCCAAAATTCTATGGTTTGATCTTGATTTGCTCCTCTATTGGTGTTTAAGCTCCTCCTCACGTCATTTCCGTTAATTGAAAGTGTTTTTCCAAACGCCTTCGCTTTGACCTGTGCGACCTCGATTGGCTCCGGTTTTTTGTCGTATTCGTCTCCTTTCATGTAAACGCCAGAAGCTAGTCGCGTTATGAGACCTTTGCGCGAAAGCCGCATTAATGCCACACCGATAGCACTTCTATTTCCACAATCTAGAACGTCTGAGCACGTGAACATCTCACGGTCCTTCAGTGAATTTATGAATCGGCGTAGACGTGTGATAGTACTCATACCGTCTCTCCTTATTGCACATAGGACAATTTGAGCAGGGATATAGGGATATATTGAATGACGAATTTGCCGGAGAAAAAGTTCAAAAGCTTTCTGACTGACATATGCCTATTTTCAGCTTGTCTGAAATGTAATATTTTTCAGATTTTTGTTACACGTAGCGTGTACCGAAACTCCACGCACGTTGGACTTTGCAATTCGAAGATGAGTTTTTGAATCATTTGCCAAATCGAAAAGGCTTGTCTGCGCTACTTCCTGCTCGAGCGCTGGTGTAACAAAAATCTAGATTTTTATTACACTTTTGGTAGGGCAAAAAGTGTGCCTCTAACGGCGAAAAAAAAGAGCCACCACTGGCAGTGGTAGCTTCTTTTGCAAATTTAGTTTCTTTCAAAGCTTTGAAAGACCAGAAGAGACGCTAAGTTTAGCCGGGATTTTCCGACTTGGATTCGGTGCTTACTTTGCCTGAGACATCGTAGACATCAACCGGTCCAAAGATTTGCAGCTCTGGTTTGATCACTTTTGCGTCACCAACTACGGTGATTGCAATGTGTCCCAAATCAATGTGTTTTCTTGCTACATTGCGTACATCGTCTGCACTTACTGCCATGATCTTGTCGGTGTAAGTTTCCAGATAGTCGCGTGGCAAATCATAGAGCTGTCCTTCGAGAAGTCTTTGTGCAAGGCCGCCTTGCGTTTCAAGACCCAATTGGAATGAGCCTGTCAAATATTTCTTCGCCTCATTCAACTCTTTATCGGAGACCTTGAGGTTTCGGATGCGAGAAAGTTCGTAGATAAATTCCTGCAGAGATGGCGCTGTCACTTCGGTTCTTACCGAAGCTTCTGCGCCGAACGAGCCGGGATCTTTGCCTGCGGCAACGCCGGAATAGGCTCCATAAGTGAAAGACTTAGCTTCTCTTAGGTTGAGGAATAATCTCGAGTTTGCCGCTCCGCCAAGAATTTGGTTGGTCAGTACCATGGCGTAATAGTCAGGGTCTGAGCGCTTGATACCAATATTTCCGAGCTTTATGTTTGATTGCACTGAGCCTGGGCGATCGACCAGGTAAATGCGTTGCTCGGTTCTTGTCGGTACAGCTTGTCCCTCGTTTTTGGCAATATGACCAGGCTTCCATTGTTCGCTGAAGTCTTTGCTGATAAGCGGGCGAATTTTGGCAGAATCGAAATCGCCGATGATTACGATTGCTGCTTCATTCGGTAAGTAATTCGCCTTGTGAAACGCTTCGAGGTCTGCGCGCGTAATTGATTTGACGGATTCCGGTGTCGGCGCAATGCTCGAATACGGATGTTCACCGAAGATTACTTTGGCAAATCGTTCCTCTAGAAGGAAATCCGGATTGCTGCGTTTCATCGCCAACTCTTGTATAAGGTTGGTTTTCTTCAAGTCGAATTCGGCCTGAGGGAAAGTCGGATTAAAGAGAATGTCTTCGAATACTGCAATCAGTCGATCCGTGTACTTAGAAAGTACGGAACTGCTTACGATGGTGAAGTCGTTATCGGCACCAGCCTTGAGACCACCACCAATGAAGTCAACTTCATCGGCTATCTGTTTGCTTGTCTTCTTTTTCGTGCCTTCCGTGAGCATATCGGCCGTTAAAGACGCGACTCCTCTTTTCTTTGCCGGGTCGAGCGATGAGCCGATCTTAAGACCGAGCGCCATTGTGACCAGCGGATAGCGATGGTCTTCAACAAGCTGGACTGAAAGGCCGTTGGCCAGTTTGAATGATTCAATTTTCGGCAAACGAAATGGACGTGGTGCAGGTGCCTCTGGTGGTTTCTTTCTCCATGCTTCGGAGCCTGCGGTCGTTGATGCAGCGGAAGAATCTTCTGCCCAGGCTGAGATGCATGGTGCTTGCATGCTCATTGCGATGAGAAGACTGGTTGCTAATGCTTTTACTCTCATTACTCTCTCCTAGTTCGTCCTTAAAACAGATGGTTCGATTCTTGAATTCAGTTATTCAACTATTTCGACTCTCTACTTTTTGGACTCCTCCAATTCTTTCTTCTCTGGCGGTGTCTTTCCTGCATCTGGTGCGGGGGTGTCTTTTGTAGCATCAGCACTTCCGGGAGTTGTTGCTTCGGTCTTGCCTGGAGTTGCTGACTCGACTTTTTCCGGCGCCGTCGTGCTTTTGTCCGGCTGAGGTGCACTGCCTGCTTCGGCATCGACCTTTGCAGGATCGGGCTTTTCTTCTTTACCTTCCTTGGGTTCGATGTCTACAACACAGACTATGTCTTTGTTGAACATAGATTTTGCAACACGCTGAACATCTTTGGCAGACACGTTCATGTATGCTTCGAGGTCTTTGTCGATCAGTTTAGGATCTCCAAAGAATAGAGTGTATTCGCCAAGGTGCTCGGCCCTTCCAAGGCTGCGTTGTAATGAAGTGTGCGCGTTTGCAAACAGCGTTCTTAAAATCTGGTTCTTCGCTTTTTCCAGTTCTTCCGGAGCGACTGGCTTGTTCTTCAAATTGTCCAGTTCTTCGAAAAGCACCTCACGTGCTCGTTCTGGAGTGTTGCCCGGCTTCAATACGACGAAAGCCTCAAATCCTGATGGTCCGCGACGTTCGTCATATCCAGCGTCAGCTTTGAGTGCGATTTTTTCGCCTTTGACCATTCGCTGATAAAGTCGTGACGATTCGCCGGCTGAGAGCAGTTTTTCTATAACTCCCAAAACATAGTAGTCGGGCTCTCTTCTTCCTGGTGCGCGCCAACCGATCCAGAACGCCGGCAGGTTTGCGTGTTTGTCTTCGACCTTGGCATACTTGGATTTTGTCATTGGACCTTCAGCTACATCCGGCTTGGGAGGTGCTTCTTGTCTGGGAATGGTGGCAAAGTATTTTTCAACTAGCGGCTTCATGTCATTGCTGTTGAAGTCACCCACTACAACAAGAACTGCATTGTTTGGTGCATAGTAGGTTTTGAAAAATGCACGCACATCATCGAGACTGGATTCTTCGAGATCTTTAAAATAGCCGATCGTCGGGTGACCGTTTACCCAGTTGTCGAAAAGCATCTCGTCAAACTTTATTGATGCAGGGACATAGGGTTGATTGTCGTAATTGAGGCGTTTCTCTTCTTTGACTGTTTCGAGCTGGTTCTGGAAATTTTCCGCAGTCAGCTTCAGTGAGCGCATGCGATCTGATTCCAGCCACAATGCCAGCTCTGCTTGATTGCTCGGAAGCTTTTCGAAATAGTTGGTGAAGTCAGGGTGGGTAGAACCGTTCAAGCTGCCGCCTGCACTCTCCACATACTTGAAGTGCTCAGTCTTGCCTACGTTTTCGGACCCCTCGAACATCATATGCTCGAAAAGATGCGCAAATCCAGAGCGCCCTTTCTTCTCGTTGCGCGCGCCGACATCATAAAGAATCGCTACCGCCACTACCGGCACAGAATGGTCTTCCGAGAAAACAACGCGCAATCCATTTTCCAATTTGAAATCAGCGCTTACAGGAATGAGAGGTTTTTTTATTTCCAAGCTCGCTTTGGTGGCTGTCTTTGTAGCGACTTTTGCTGCAATTCTCATTGCTTTGTTAGACTGCTTTGCGAGTCTTCTGGCACCTCTTGTGGTGCCGCCGGCAAGTCTGCTTGTGGTTTTGGCGGATGTCTTTGAGGACCTGGTTGCAACTTTGGCTGCGGCTTTTACCGCAGTCGACGGAGATTTGTCCGAGCTCTTTGCTAACGACGCCATCGTCGTTGATTGCCCACCTATTAATAGACTCAATCCGACTATCACAGTGATACCTTTTTTCACTGGATAGAAAGGGGAGATATTAGCTATCTTCGTCATCATCAGCTCCAAGCAAGACCGAAGTCCAAAAAATCGAAACTACCAAAATGGAAAGTATTGCCGAACCCACGCAGACTTTATCCGGTAGCCCGTAACGTTTCATCATCAGATACGTCGCCGCGGACAGTATCAGTGCTAAAACGGCTACCAGATGGTTGACTGTAAGTGTCGGCATTCGCGAATACTTTTGCTATCACTTCCATTGAGCCCTGGATGAGGGTGCACCTCATTTCCCGGCACAAGGGAAAAGCATAACAGGTACCAGCCTTCCAACCCTTAAAAGGGGCTGGATTGCAAAGTTTTCGCCGTAACGCGGTAAATGACGTCCTGTCGAATGCTTGACCCGCTGCTTATGACTTGCTTTTCCCTTAGAGCCAGCAGCTCCATAGCTCCTGCAAATCTGCTGCTTATATGCGAGCGTGCGAAAGAGTTTCCGCACACTTGCAGCCCTTTCTTTCAGGCTTGATCTCTTCAATAAGATTGACCAGAAGCGACTGGAGCTTGGTGATGTTTTCACCAAAAACCTTCACCACTTCGCTGTGCGAAACCGGCTCTACATCGCCTACAAGACCGGAGTCGTAGTCGGTAATCAAAGCTATATTGACCACGCATAATTCAAGTTCGCGGGCCAGGTGTGCTTCAGGATACTGGGTCATATTGATTACTTCCCAACCCATTGAAGTAAACCATCTCGACTCGGCTTTGGTCGAAAAGCGAGGACCCTGGATGACGACAACGGTTCCTTTTTCGTGCATGGTGATGCCTGCTTTGCGCCCGGCCGCAATTGCTTGCAGGCGAAGCTCAGGGCAATATGGATCAGCGGCAGATACGTGTGTAGCGATAGGACCGTCGTAAAAGGTGTCTATGCGACCCGATGTGCGGTCTACATATTGATCGCTGACGACAAAGCTGCCCGGAGCCACATTTGTCTGCAGCGAACCGGCCGCGCAGGGCGAGATGATTCTCGTCACTCCCAGGGACTTCATCGCGTATAAATTGGCTCTATAGTTGATTTTGTGGGGCGGGATCTGGTGACTGGCGCCGTGTCTTGGAAGAAATGCCACCTTCTTGCCTGCCATGGTGCCAATAACTAATTTGTCGGAGGGGGAGCCGTATGGGGTTTCAACGGCCCGCTCTTCGTACTTATCGAAGAGTTTGTAGAAGCCAGAACCACCAAAAACGCCGATGTCTGCAACCTTTTCTTTTTTGTCAGTCACTTGAGTCTTTGCTCCAATCTCAAATCAGGGGAAACCACATGGCAAGTCGAATTTCAACAAGGTAGCCTATAGTATCACCCCCGAGTTTGGGGGGCTGAAGTGACCCAAAACCCGCTATAACAAGGCTGGAATCCGCCGTATATGTCTAAAAAAACGCGCTAGCGGGTATATAACGAGGACTGAATGTGCCCCTGGGCAAGGTTTTACCGGAAAGGATAAATTGAATTACCGGCAATATCGCAGGAAACTAGACAGAAACAACGCACTCGCATTGCACATACCATCGGAAAGCAAAGTCATGGAAACAGTACGGAAGCATCTATTTTTTTTCTCGTTATCCGCTTTAGTAACACTGATTGGCTCTTTTCCTTTTCTTCAAGCATCCGCCAACGAGAGGCAATTAGTTGCCTATCCATTTGACGCAACCAAGGCACTTGGACGCGCAAAGGCCGATGATAAGACGGATCCGGACCAGATTTACTACAAAGTCTGGCGCCTGATCAAAGAAGATTACGTTGACGACCGATTCAACGGACAGGATTGGGACATCTGGCGCCATCGCTACGAAGGTAAGTTGAAGACGACCGACGACGCTCATAAAGCGATTGAAACAATGCTTGCCAGCCTTGGTGACCGTTATACTCGTTTCCTTGATAACGATGCATTCGATGACGAGAATTCTCAGATTCACGCTGAACTTTGTGGCATCGGCATTCAGATCGGTTTGGACAAGGTTCAAAACATCATAATTATCGCCCCTATTGAAGACACTCCTGCTCAGAAAGCCGGTTTGCAGTCTTCAGATGAGATCGTCGAAATCGATGGAGTTTCAACAAAAGGATATTCAGTAGAAGAAGCCGCCAAGCATATTCGAGGCAATGTCAACACCAAAGTCAATTTAACGATCATGCGCCACAAGCATCGCCTCAAAGTGGCAGTTGTACGCGCGAAAATTCCGATCAAAGCCGTTCAGACAGTCAAAATGCTCGATGGTGACATCGGCTATATCCGCTTGTCCAGCTTCATTTCACAGCAAGCAAACCGCGAAATGAGAGAGGCAATCACCAAGCTTACGCCTTCTAAAGCCTTGATTCTCGACCTTAGAGAAAATCCGGGTGGTTTGCTCACCAATGCTATCGAGATCGCCAACATGTTCCTTGATCATGGCAACATCGTTTCTACTGTCGATCGCGATGGATACAAAACCGCCCAAACGGCCGACGGAAATCAGCTCTGCAAAAAACCGCTCTGCATCTTGATTAACAAAGGCAGTGCCTCTGCATCCGAAATTACTTCTGGTGCGCTGAAAGATAATGGAAGAGCCATTCTTGTCGGACAGAGATCATTCGGGAAAGGTCTTGTACAGGGCATCAACCGCCTCGATGATGGTAGCGGCGTCAACATCACCATTGCTAAATACCTGACTCCTGCTGATATCGACATCAACAAGAAAGGCATTACTCCCGATCAGGTTGTGGAGCTTTCCGAAGATGACCTCAAGACAGGAAAAGGCTGCTGGTGGAATGACCCCGACGGACCTCAGGTTAAGAGACAACCGGAAGACTTCAAAGACAAGCAATTGAAGGCCGCTTTCGATCTTCTCAAAGTCAAGGTAAGCCAATCCGGAGCGGTTGCTATCGGCCACTAGTTAAAGCTTCTGCGCAACCACCCTTTAGTGTCTTTTCGTGGACCGAAATAGGTACTATAGTTGCGTAATGCCTGAGAAGAAGTATACCGATAAAGCTCCAGCAACGCGTTCTGGCGAACTAGAATCTGCAGCGCAGTTCAAACGCGAATTCGCTTTTGGTGTGGCGGTTTTCGGCACCGAAGCCGGATGTGGAAAAACGATTTTCATGACTGGCCTTTCTGCAGCCTTACGTGATGAAGGATTTCCCACAAGAGCTATAAAGCCATTTGTTCTCAGTTCTAGACGAGATGCTGAAAACGAATTGGCATTTATCAGCTCAATTACCCACACTCCGGTCAACTATCCTGTTGTCATCATGGATAAGTCATCGGCAGTGCAAGAAGGCAACTGGCAGCAGGCTGCCAATATGATGAGGTCTGGCCAGCATCTAACTTTCGTGGAATTGCCCAGTTCGCCGGCGACTCCTGTTTTGTACGAGCACACAAGTGCAGGTACTATCGGCTCAGGCTGGAAAGATGCCGCCTCATTCGCCTGCGATCTCGGACTGCCGTGCATATTAATTGCAAAACACAACAAAGATGCTCTTGAGAAGATAATGCTGGCCGCGAGTTATCTGCGCTCCAAAGAAGCTAAATTGGTTGGTGTCGGTACTGTCGAAACCACTGAGTATGGCTCAGCCAACGAACTCAAATTGACAAAGTCCGAACTGGAATTGGCGATTATGAATAGTGCAAAAACCCATTATTTAGGTGCCATCGAATACAGCCCGTCAATCAGCGTCCCGCGCGTCAACCAGGGCAACTTGATTAAGGTCACTTCTGCCGGGGTTGATCTGCTGCATGTACTGAGAAGCCTCGGCGCACCGGCATCGCTTTCCAAAAGCTAAACAGTCTGAAATCCGTTCCTTAAAGATATAGAAGCAAATGGCTGTAAGCTCCCCCGGTCATGCCAAACTTTCTTTTGCGCCCGAATTCCGGAATTCAGGAGCTTGACCTCCTGTTTTGGGAGCAGTGGGTCGGTCCGGGCGTCTGAGCCAACGCTGTTCGTCGGCGCTCCCAAGTTCGGTTGGCTGCGCTTTTACCTTGGAGTTCGCATTGGAGAACACCGAATCAGCCGTCAACGAAACAAAGAAACTGGCAGCAGATGCCAGAGAACTTGTTGTGTTCACCCTTTCAGATTCCTCCGGCGAGACTGCAGAAGCCGTGGGCCGTGCTGCACTTGTACAGTTTCCACCCGGACGCGCTTCTATCTACCGGTTGCCGCAAGTAAAAAGCTGCCAGCAATTGGCGGGACTTGTTCGTGAGTGCGCGAACGGCCGGGCGGTCATCGCGTATACGCTTGTATTGCCGGAATACAGAGAAACACTCGAAGCCGAAGCTGCAAAGTACAGCATACCGACTGTGGATTTGCTCGGTCCTCTAATTTCTCGCATTGCCAGCATTACTCAAACCTCTCCACTTTCTCAGCCCGGTCGCTTGCACCTCTTGGACGAGAGTTATTTCAAACGTATCGAAGCGGTTGATTTTGCAATTCGTTTTGATGACGGCAAAAACCCTGATGGAATCAAGCAAGCCGACATTGTGTTGGTCGGTGTTTCGCGAACCAGCAAAACTCCCAATTGCATGTACTTGGCTCACCATTACGGTTTAAAGGCGGCAAACGTTCCTCTAGTCTTCGGTGTTGATCCACCTCTGGCACTTTTCCAGATCAATCCTAAGAAGATTTTTGGTTTGGCGATCGACCCGTATTTGCTGCAGGAAATACGGACCACAAGAGCGATTGTGCTCGGAATGCGCGGTGAAAATGACTATGCCGATCCGGATCGCATTCGCCAAGAAGTTCGCTACGCCAAAAAGATTTTCCGCGAACTCAAATGCCACGTAATTGATGTTTCTGCAAAAGCAATCGAAGAAACGTCCAGCGAAATTTTCCTTCAGTTGAGGCAGTAGCCGGCGTCGGTAAACATTCAAAGTATCCAATCAAACGAATCACAAGGTCCGTTGCAATAAGGGAGAAAATAAAATGGTAAGCACCACAGGACAGTCAGTAGACTTGAAGCGAGTCTTCCTTTTCCCTGATGCCTACAAGGCACTCAACCAGCTGGGCAGCCAAAAAATGCGCGAGACGCTGGGCGGAAAAGGCGCCGGTCTTGCTGAGATGACTTCCTCTGGTGTGAATGTTCCTCCTGGTTTGACGATCACAACCAATGTTTGCCGCGAATACTATGAGAACAACAAGAAGATGCCTGAAGGCCTCTTCTCTGAAGTCATGGAAGCGCTCAAAGACGTTGAGGCAAAAGTCGACAGACGTTTGGGTGACTTAGAGAAGCCGCTTCTCTTATCGGTTCGCTCCGGAGCCAAATTCTCCATGCCCGGAATGATGGACACAATTTTGAATCTTGGTCTTAACGATAAGACTGTTGAATCTCTGGCAAAGCTCACGAACAATCCGCGTTTTGCTTACGACAGCTACCGCCGTTTTATTCAAATGTTCAGCAACGTCGTGCTCGACGTCCACAAAGATAAGTTCGAAGACTTGCTTGAAGACATGAAAGATGAAATCGGAAAATCACTTGATACTGATTTGACTGCAGACGATTGGAAAAAACTCGTGGTCGAGTACAAAGCTTTGGTCAAAAAAGAGAGTGGCGGCGACTTCCCTCAAGACACAGCAAAACAGCTGGAAGGCGCTATAGAGGCTGTGTTCCGTTCTTGGAACAATAGCCGCGCCATCTATTACCGCAATCTAAATAAGATCGATCACAATCTTGGTACTGCCGTCAACGTTCAAGCCATGGTTTTTGGAAACTTAAATGACGAATCGGCGACAGGAGTTTGCTTCACTCGTAACCCATCAACCGGGCAGAAAGTTCTCTACGGCGAATATCTAGTTAATGCACAAGGTGAGGACGTTGTTGCGGGCACGCGCACACCGAAGAAAATTGTAGAAATGCAGAAGGAAATGCCTAAGGTTTTCGAGGAGCTTCTTGCTACAACTGCAAGACTCGAAAAACATTACCTTGAAATGCAGGACATCGAATTCACGATTGAAAGCGGAAGGCTTTTCATTCTTCAAACCAGGACCGGTAAGCGAACCGCCGCCGCTGCCGTGAAAGTTGCTGTCGACATGGCTGAAGAAGGCATCATCTCTCGCGATGAGGCACTCACTCGAGTTGAGCCGACACAGTTGAACCAATTGTTGCTTCCGTCATTCATTCCCGCCGACAAAGAAAAGGCGAAGAAGGAAGGACGCTTACTTGCGACTGGTTTGAACGCCAGCCCGGGTGCCGCAATTGGCCGCATCGCATTCGACCCGGACGTTGTCGAAAGCGCGAGTCAAAAAGGAGACAAAATAATTCTTGTCCGAATCGAGACCTGCCCTGATGACATTCACGGTATCGTTCCAGCGCAAGGCGTTGTCACCAGCCGCGGTGGTATGACCTCGCACGCGGCAGTAGTTGCTCGCGGTATGGGCAAGCCCTGCGTGGCGGGTTGCGAGTCGCTAAAGATAAACCTCGAAAAAGGTGAAATGCAGGTTGGCGGCAAAACACTGAAAGCCGGCGATTTGATTTCGATTGACGGTTCGACCGGTGAGATATTTGAAGGCGCAATAACAACGCAAGATCCAAAATTTTCCGAAGAGTTTGGACGCCTTTTGAATTGGGCGGATGAAAAACGCGTCCTGCGCGTCCGCACCAACGCCGACACCCCTGAAGATGCAAGGCTCGCTCGCGAGTTTGGCGCCGAAGGTATTGGCTTGTGCAGAACCGAGCATATGTTCATGGCTGCCGACCGTTTGCCTGCCATGAAAGAGATGATTATTGCCTCAGATGTGGATGAAAGAAAAGCTGCACTTGCAAAGTTGCTGCCGATGCAAATCGAAGACTTCAAAGGCATCTTCAAGGCAATGAAGGGCTTGCCCGTAACGATTCGTTTGCTCGACCCACCTCTTCACGAGTTTCTCCCCAAACACGAAGACTTGGTCGAAGAGATTGCCAACTTGAAGGCTAAGGGCGTCAAGGGAGCAGAACTGCGTGAGAAGGAAGTCATGCTCCAGAAAGTTAATGAGCTCAAGGAATCAAATCCGATGCTCGGTTTCCGGGGCTGCAGACTCGGACTCATCTACCCTGAAATCAACACCATGCAGGTAGAAGCCATTTTCACCGCTGCCATCGAAGTTCAAAAAGAAGGTCATGAAGTCTTCCCTGAGATCATGATCCCTCTGATTGGTCATCCGAATGAACTGAAATTCGCCAGACAGCACCTCGAGTCTGTAGCAAAACAGGTTATGGAAAAGCTGAAGACAGAAGTTAAGTACAAATTCGGCACCATGATTGAAGTTCCGAGAGCTTGTGTTGCAGCTGATTTGATCGCTGAGCACGCTGAGTTCTTCAGCTTCGGTACAAACGATCTGACTCAGATGACGTTCGGCTATTCACGAGATGATGCCGAAGGTAAATTCCTTCAGAAATACTTGGAAGGTATCACCGTCGATGGTGTGCAACAGAAAGTAATGCAGCACAATCCGTTCGAAGTTCTCGATCGCGGTGGCGTTGGCAAACTCATGAAGATTGCCGTTGAATACGGTCTGCAAACAAGGGCAGATCTGAAGCTCGGCATCTGCGGAGAGCACGGCGGAGAGCCATCCTCGATTGCTTTCGCTCACGAGATTGGATTGGCTTATGTAAGCTGCTCACCCTTCCGTGTGCCAGTAGCAAGACTCGCAGCTGCACAAGCAACCGTCGCAGGGAAGGAACGTGATAAATAAGCCAGTGTCTCTAATTGTAGGGGCGACGCCATGCGTCGCCCTGTTTCAATTAAGAGCTTTGTTTCACCGCCGCTTCAATCGTTGCTTTTAGATCCTTGGCGGCTTTAACGTCGTGAATGACAAATAACTTCACACCATGATGAATGCGAGGCTTCATTTCCGGTTTCTTGAGATTCCGCGCCTCATACTTACCGGACTCCTTCAAAAGAATTTCAATATCACTGTTGTCTCCGCGTGGTTTAGAGACGAATACTTTGTCCACATCTTTGAGCCAACCGTAGTGCAGTGAAATGCCCGGGCGAACACGCATAAAACGTTTAGTCGTGATGGCATCAATGACCTTGTAGACTTTTCTGAAAAGTAAGAGGAAACAGAGCCACACCATGACAAAGAGAATTGCATTGCCTAAAGTCGGCGGCTGATGATGTTTCACATAAATGTCAAAACCGATGACCAGCAAAACCACAGCGAGCAAGGCTTTCGTCATTGTCATCATTCGCGGCACGGGGTCTTCCAGCCTGGCGAATAAGAGTTTCTCATCAGGCATCAGTTCTTTCAGAACCATCGATTCTGAGAGTTGGTCAATTCCGCCCTGCTTCTCAACCTCGGTCACCTGAATTCTCCGACAATAACTAGGACAAAGACTGCCCTGATTGTAGTCGAATCAGTTTAATCTGCAAGGCAGGCACTGCTAGGAGCCTGTCAGTTGTTCCCTGCAATCAACAGTTACAGAAGTGTTGGTTTTAAGTCCGGAAATAGGCACTGGCTTATAAACTGAACGCTTCAGAGGGCGTTTTGTAACGATACACATGAATCGGCTGACGACATCCAAGATATCTATATTTTTTGCTTTACTCCCGGTGGTTCTCTACCTCGGTGCATTTGGCTGCTCTCCTTCAGCGATTGCCCAGAGTTCTACTTTTAGCCTTTCAAATCTAAATAGGAACGAACAGAAGATCGATAAATCCGTAAAGTCTAAGCGTTGCGTCAAATCTATAAAGGTCGGAAAGATTCGCCGGAGCTACGTTGTAAACACGCCCTATGGCTATGGAGACAAGCCCGCTCCTCTCGTTCTGGTTTTGCATGGTGCCATGGCTAATACCTTTGCTATGGCGTGGGACACTCGCATGACTGAGAAGGCTAACGAACACGGTTTCATTGTTGTTTATCCACGTGGGATCGGTATTGCAAAGACGTTAATGACTTGGAACGCCGGTGATTGCTGCGGAATTGCAAAGCTGAGAAACATTGATGATATTGCTTTCTTGAAAGCGTTGATCAAACAGTTACGCGAAGACTATAACGTCGATGGAGATCGCATCTACATAGCGGGCGCTTCAAATGGTGGCATGATGGCATATAAAGCAGCAATTGAACTTTCAGATCAGATTGCTGCAATTGCTACTGCCAATGGCACCATGATGACCAGTGAGCTGAAGCCTGGCGAGCCGGTGAGCATACTCGCATTTCACGGAACGAAAGACCACATTGTTCCGTATCAAGGCGGACCAGGAGGCTTGCCTTTCTGGAAAATCATCGGGACTAAAGCTGCCGACAATGTGAAATTCTGGGCTGAACGCGATAAGTGCTCTGCCAATCCTGTGCGTGAAAGTATCGGGAATTACGTGAAAGAGAGTTACTGCAATGGAGCGAATGGTACTGAAGTGTGTGTTTATATTGTAAATGGTGGAAAACACAACTGGCCAGGTGGGCGCGGCACGATAATAAGTAGTGATTCGGCGATGAGCAAACTCGATGCCACCGACATCATTTGCAAATTCTTTCTTGCACATCCGAAGATGCGAACAAACATTGAAGCCCACAAATAGATTTCATTGCTTAGTGCGGTATCTCTTGATGTATTAGTCTTCTGATTTGTCTACTGTCGTCTTGCCCGGTACAAAATTGATCTTCGGGCAAATCTTTCGCATACTCTCGATGCGGTCCTTTGTAATAAGCTCAGGACCAACCACTACTATTTTTAGGCTTTTGAACTTATTTAAAATTGCAGGATTAACGTTTGGCATTCTGCAATTCCTAATAGTGAATCGAGTGAGATTTGGTAGCGTCGAGAGCTGTTCAAGCGCTTCGTTGGTGACTCCACGACAGCCGTCAATATCTAGTTCGGCCAAGCTTTTGATCCTAGATAGATTTTCAAAATCTTGTGGAGTGAGCAGAGTTTGTGTGCAACGAAAGGAAGTCAGTCTTTTTGAATCTTTCAATTTCTCGATAAGTCTGCTCACTGAAGGGAGTTCGCCTGTACGGAGCTCCAGTAATTCCAAGAGCCTGTGAATTCCAAGAATTCCAGCTTCTGTCACTCTGTTATAGCCCACATTTAGCTTTTCCAGCTTTGGAAGTCTGTTGATCGTTTCAACACTTTTGTCTGAGACGTCTGTTGAGGAAACGTCCAAGCTTAAGAGTCCTTGGAAGTTGGTTATATCTTTGATGTGTTCATCGCCAATTATAGATTCTACAAGTGTGAGCTCAGTAATATCATCGTTCTGAAATTGCAGAAAGAAGCCGGGTGTGGTGATTAAGTCATTGCGGAACGATCTGAAGTGAATGCTGTTCTCGACTGGAATTTCATATAACCCTAAAGCTTTCGCAATTGGGTCTTTACCAACAACATTGAACTCGCCGACATAGGCAAGAAAGTTGATACGCCTTACTTTCTTGCCGTCGTTCTTTATGATGATGGATGATTGCACTGAAACTTTGGGAAGTGCTCGTTCTGCCTGCGTAGAATTTTCGATTGCAGCAGCTTTGGTATTTGCTATTTCTTTTTCGATACGCTGCGTGTAATACTTGTAGTCTGCTTGGTCTTTGAAGAAGTAGACTGCGATTCCTACAAGCAGTACTGCAAGAGTACCAACAATAACTGTGAACAGTAACTCGTCTTTTGTATTTTGTTTTTTGTGCTCTTCGGTTGTGGGTTGTAGTTTTTGAAGTGCAAATGCTGAAGTGCCTTGCTGCAGTAAACTAAGATCATGAGCCAATGCGCCGAATGATTGATATCGCGCGTTCGGGTCCTTTTCCAGAAGGCGTGAAACAATTTCTTGTATCTCCGCTGGAAATTCTTTTCCTAGCGTTGCTTCTTTGAGTGACGGCGGTTTTTCTGATTGATGCATCATCATTGTAGACAACGCCGTGTTTCCCATAAACGGCGGCAATCCAGTTAACGCTTCAAAGAGTACGCAGCCGATTGCATAAATATCACTGCGATGATCAATCTTATTTCCCAGGCATTGCTCTGGGCTCATATAAAGCGGACTTCCAAAGATTTCACCAGTCTTGGTCAATCCTTGTACTTCAGTGCCTTCCGCTGCCTTAAGCTTTGCAATACCAAAGTCCACGATTTTTACAGTGGTCATTCCATCCGTGTTGTCGGATTTCATGACCATGATATTGCTTGGTTTCAGATCTCTGTGCACAATCCCAAGTTCATGAGCATATGCAAGCCCGAAACAAACCTGAATAAATATTGGTATTGCTTTCTCAACGCTGAGTGGACCGTCTCGCGATATAAGCTGGCTTAGAGTTGCGCCTTCGACTAGGTCCATCACAAAGAAAGGATGCTTACCATCAATGATTCCGTAGTCGTGAACGCTGATTAGATTTGGGTGGTCGAGTAAGCTGGTGGCTTTTGCTTCTTGCTGAAAGCGCAGCCAGGTCGCGTCAGCGATGTCTGTGCCGTCAAGGGTTTTTAGAGCCCTCTCTCGCCCGAGCGAAATCTGTTGGACGCGATAGACTACGCCCATTCCACCCCTTCCGAGTTCTTCGATGATCTGGAAGCGCTCATCGATAATTCGTCCGACTGGCAAATCAAGGCCGCCGCTCAGGCTGGCACTGACTGTTACGTCGTGCTTCCCAGAGTTGGGCGTGTTGACTGGAGATGCTTCCATCCACGATTTGCCTGCGCGGTAACCCAGACTCCGTTCGATTGAATCGACGAGAACCCCCAAAAATATACTTTCACCTAGAACCCGAAGTTAAAACTGGAAGTAGATAAATTTCGGGGTGATGTCTGGAGAAAAGGCGATAAGCAGGCAAATCGCGACTGTGAGATAAACCACTTTGAGCGGGCGGTTGAAGGGCATGATGCCGCCGATGCAGTCTTTGTTTTCCCGGAATTTCGTGCAAATGATTTGTCCGGCAAGGATTGCCAGAAGCATGATAGGCAAGAAGAAATAGACACCTGGCTGATCGACGTTTGGCAGCGTGACTTGCCAGAACTTCAGATTAGGCAGTTGGTCTATGAACAACAAACGTTTGATGATGCCGACACCAATCGGCACATTGTCGGCACGGAAAATCACTTCGGTGAGACAGACGCTGTGGAAGGTGAGGAAAATGGCGAAAGCGTGGAAGATTTTGTTGGCGGTCAAAGTCTTGAGTATCTCAGACTTTTCTACGAGATTGCGCCACTCTCTATGCAGAACCAGCAACACGCCATGCAATGTCCCAAACAAGATGTAGTGCGTAGCAGCTCCGTGCCAAAGACCGCACAAAGTGAAGGTGATGAGGATGTTTCTGTAAGTCATCCACTTGCCGGCGCGGCTGCCGCCCAGGGGGATGAAGAGATAGTCTCTGAGCCAGGTGGAAAGCGAGATGTGCCACCGTCTCCAATATTCAGTGATTGACTCGGCCATATACGGCAGGTCAAAGTTTTTCGGCACCTTAAAACCGAGAAGCTGCGCAGATCCTCTGGCAATATCAGTGTAGCCGGAGAAGTCGAAATAGACTTGGAACGCGAAAGCGTAGGTGGCAAGCCACATGTCGAATGTCGTGAAATTGTTAGGATTCGCATATGCCGTCTGCACAACGATAGCCAGGTTATCGGCAAAGATTACCTTTTTCATCAAACCGAAAACAATTAGTTCAATGGCCTCGTCAAACTGTGACATCGACAGTTTTGTCTTCACTTCAAGCTGCTGCATGAAGTCCTGATAGCGCTTGATTGGACCGGCTATTTGTGTTGGGAAAAAACTGGCGAAGAGCGCGAATTGCCACGGTGATTTGACTGGCGCACTACCTTTATAAACGTCCGTCAGATAGTGGATGAATTCAAACGCGAAGAACGAGATGCCCAAGGGCAGAATGATTTGAAAAGGAATTGGCATCAATTCCTGATTCGAGAATGCTAGAGCCGAGTTTGCGACATCGCGCACGAAATACGCGTATTTGAAGAATCCCAGAAGCAGCAAGTTCGCAGCTATTGCGATAACGAAAAGGAGTTTTTTCTTCGTCTCGGCTTTAGCAATCCAGAGCCCCATGAAATAGTTGATTGCCGTCATCGCCGCGATAAGCAACCCGTATTCCGGCTTCCAAGCCATATAGAAAATGTAACTGGCTAAGAGCAGAAGTGCGGTGCGAAAACGATATGGCACCATCCAGAAAAGCGCTACTACAATCGGCAAAAATACCAGGTAGGTAAAGCTGTTGAATAGCATTACATCTCACCTCTTGCCTTGCCGGCGATTTGAGAATCTTGACGGGTGAGCGCTGCGCTCAGGCGAGTGTCTTTGCCGATTTCCTTGGCCACAAAGTCCATGACCTTTCGGCCACCTGATGCATCCATGTGACAGGAATCGGTGAAATCTTTGATGTTGAACGCGCCGGTAGCCTGAAGATCCAGGTATGCAACTTTTTCAGCTTTTGCAAACGATTCGACCTTTTTTACCAGAGCATCGTGCACACCCTTGGGAAGAATAGTCAAAGCTGGGTCAGGAAGGGCGACATTGACAATGAGTGGTTCGATGCCTTTCTCTTTGCAGAGGTCGATGCATTTCTTCAGCCATGCCATTTTGATTTTGCAGCGCTCCGGCGTTGCAAATCGATAACGCTTTCTGAAATTGTTGGAATTATCGTTGTAGTAGTCTATGCCGACGGGCTGAGCAAGCCAGATTCCTGGTGCGACTTCATCTTGGTAGATGGCGTCTTTTACATCGCCCTTCTCTTTAGAAGTGATCGGTTTTGCAGACAATGGCCCCAGGTAATCGGACATCTTGTTGCGCATTGTTCCTACCACAGAACCTTGCACATCATGTTTGCGCCCGGCTAAATACAATCCTTCATTGACCAAGAACTCAGTACGCTGCCATGGTTTTGGCATTGCCAGATCCAGCAAATCACGTGTTTGCGTAAACTTGCTCAAATACTTATAGTGCGTGGAAGAGACTGCGCAGTAAAAGTCGTCGTCGGTCATATCCAAAGGTGTCAAACCAAGGACAACTACTTTTGGGGTCTTTCCTTCCTTAAAGAGTGTGCGGATAATCATGTAGTCATCTGACACCATCGCACCGGGCAGCGCAAAATTGAAACAACTGAGATTGAGACCAGGAAGCTGTTTCTTAATCGCATCTTCCAGATAGTGGCTGCGCCGTTCTACGACAATATCCACTTTGCGATTGAGGTGTTCAGCCTCCAACATCCACAGAGGATTCATAAAAATGGATGAGCCCAGTAGCACTACATCCGGTGCCGACTTCTCTTGTAAATAATCTTGAGTAGTCCAATAAGCCCAGTGTTTTGCAGACGGGATGGTATTTGGGTCTACTCGTCCAAATGGATCTTTCAGCGCTAAAAACACGTTGATTGCAACGACCAAGAGCAAAGCAATTAGAACTGGACTTTGCTTTAAGGCGGCGGCTATTTTTTTAATTGGAGACAGTGCGGACAAGGTTTACGAGATTTCCTTCTATGGACGAAATGCGCACGGCATTCCAGCGGGAGGCATTATAGCTTGACAGCTGAAAGCCTTCGTTTGCATTAGCTAATAGTTGTGCTCCGAGGTGCTATAAACGAGCTAGGACTGGGAAATCACCTAGTATTCAATTGAAATATATGGTTCTTTGGTGACCCGCTGCCCAATTGCGGGAGTCTGGCAAAGATGATAAAAGCCGCAAAGCCCGGCTGACTGGGGTTAATGGGACAAATCAATAAGATTTTAGGGGCAGGGAGCCTCTTGTGAACGTCAATTCGATCGCTTTAGAAATCACTGTCATATTGGTGCTGATTCTCATCAATGGAGTCTTTGCGCTCTCAGAGATGGCACTGGTTAGTTGCCGCCGCCCTCTGCTGCTCAAACTTGCAGAGGAAGATAAGCCAGGTGCCAAAGCCGCGCTGGCTTTGACCGATTCACCCAACACCTTTCTTTCGACAATTCAGATAGGCATCACACTCGTTGCCATTCTCGCCGGTGCTTTCGGCGGAGCTACATTGGCTGACGAGCTTTCAGATCAACTCGAAAGTATTGAGCATCTTCGTCCGTATGCCGATTCGATAGCGTTTGTGATCGTAGTTGTATGCACTACTTATCTGTCGCTCATTGCAGGTGAGTTAGTGCCAAAGCGCATTGCTCTTTCCAATCCCGAAGGAATTTCCTGCGTCATTGCACCGTTCATGAAATTTCTTTCTCACGTTGCCTCTCCGGTGGTTAAATTCCTCTCGCTTTCGACCAACTTTGCTGCCGGTGTTTTCGGTGTCGAAGATGACAAAGCACGAGAGGTGTCAGAGCGCGAAATTCAGGCAATGGTGGACGAAGGTGCACGAGTCGGAGTATTTCAGGAGACCGAGCACGACCTTTTGTGCGGGGTTTTCGGACTAGACGAGCGAAAAGTATCGGCCGTAATGACGCCGGTTACAGAATTGATTTGGCTTGATATAGAGGCGCCGCAAGAGGAGGTTATGTCTCGGGTATTTGCCCACCCTCACACCAAATTTCCAGTGGCGCGAGGTTCTCTGGATAACTTTCTTGGAGTGGTTAGAGCACGCGAACTGCTCACTGTATGGGCTCGCGAAGGCAAAATCGACTTGGAAAAACTTATCCGCAAGCCGCTTATGATGCCCGACACCAAAAGTGCACTCAATGCTCTTGCGGACTTCCGCCGCGACAAGGTGAGCGGAGCGATGGTGGTTGACGAACATGGCACTTTGCGTGGGTTGGTGACCGTTTCCGACATCCTTAGTTCGATTGTGGGCGATGTGCAAATTTCAGATGAAACCGTTTCTTACCTCACAGTTGTTACGCGCGACGATGGAGGATTTTTGGTGGACGGCATGCTGCCGATTGCCGAATTCAAAAAGCGCCTGTCGGCAACTGAGTTGCCAGACCAGCACTCTGGCAAATATGAAACAGTGGCCGGACTTATAGTTCATCTTTTAGGTCATGTACCGGCCACAGGTGAAGTCGCCACCTGGAATGACTTGCGCTTCGAGGTCATTGATATGGATGGTTTCAAGATCGATAAAGTTGCAGTTTCTTACCACAAGGCGTCGTGAGAAAGCTTTCCCTAGCTTTGGTATGATGGGTTAAGAGGGCTCTAATTTAGCAACAGGCCACATGGACGACACAGTCGACACCTTGCTGCGCATGCTTCCTGAAAAAGAGCAGGAGATGGGGAGTGAAAGCACCCAGCTCGCTGACTACTTAACAGTGCTTGCGTTGACTCTTTACCATGAAAGCCGCTTCCCTGAAGCGGAAGCTATGTTTCACCGCGCCTTGTCGATCAGAGAAAAGGTATTGGCGGTAGATCACGCTGATATTGGCGTTTCGCTCAATCACTTGGGCATGGTAATGCTGGCACAGGGGCACTTTTCCGAAGCTGAGCCTCTTTTTAGACGGGCTCTGACGATTCAAGAGAGAGCGCTGGGTTTTGAACATATTAGTCTGGCGGCTGGTTTGAATAATTTAGCCGAGCTTTATCGTATTTTGGGGCGCCCGGAGCCCGCTGAGAAGCTTTATCGTCGGGCTTTGACTATACGTGAGCGACACCTTGGTTCTGACCATCCGGAAGTGGCTGAGGTTCTGAATAATTTGGGATTGCTCTATTACGACTTGGGGCGCAATGCTGATGCCGAACCACTCTACAGACGTGTTTTGGCGATTCAGGAAAAATATTTGGGCAAGGACCATCCTATTGTCGCTACCACCTTGTCTAACTTGGCTGCACTTTTTACAGACAAAGAATCGTTCGATAAGGCTGAGCCACTGCACATTCGCGCCCTCTCAATAAGAGAACGGATTTTGAGCACGGAACATCCAAAAGTGGCGGAAAGCTTGAACAATCTTGGCTGGCTATACCATCAGCGTGGCAACTATTCGCGAGCGGAATCTATGTATTCACGTGCGATCCAAATTTGGGAACGCTCCTTGGGACCAGAACATTCGAATGTCGCCGCATGTCTTGAGAATTATGCCGATTTGATGCGCAAGACCGATCGCGAAATCGATGCGGTCGCTTTGGAGCAACGCGTCTACGTTATTCGCAGAAAAAACGCCCATTAGTTGAAAGAGGCGCTAGAATCTAGGGCGGCTGTTCCGTCTACGTCTTTGCGTGCAAATTTATGATCCCGACTAAGGCAAGCGAAAGAGAATCATTCACTCTCACCAAAGTTGAAATTGAAGGCATCCCAAACGCGCATATATTGGAGAGCGACTCGATAGATAGTTTGTTGGTGGTACCCGGGCGTCACTTGCTTGGCTATAGGCGCCAATTGGCTGCTTTCACTGCGACCGTCACTTGGATCGACGCTCTCAATGCGGCAAAGGAATTGCCGGAAAATTTAAATGAACTCTGCACTGTAACCGTGATGGCTGAGGGATGTGGTCACAACCTTCCGACGGCTGTCGGATGCGCTCTCGATGGCGCTCATTATCGCGGTGACAATTGGATTGGTGTCAGCCGTTTTGCATTACCTAATAAAGAAGGGCAAGACTACACAGACTTCGATGCAAAAGTAACGTACATGCGCATGCACTCTGCAGCGCCTGTTTGGTTGATGTTGGATACAATCGCTACGGGCGCAACACTGATTAAAGGTCTGACTGCGACTTTTGAAAATTGCAAAAAGCCGAAGCGCATTTTGCTGGCTGCAACTTGCGGGTCGATTGTCGGAACCCGTAAGGTCGTCGAATTTCTACAGTCGGAAAAAATTGAAGTGCACGTGACATTTTGGGGCGCGGCTTTCGGACTCTGGAATGACGGGACAGGTTTGCCTTGGTGCCACCCTGATACGATTATTTCTGGCACCACGCGCGGTGTGACAAATCGTCAGATTGCCGGAAGACTTTTCAATGAGATTCCGGGCTTCTGTGCAGTCGGAGATTGTTCAGCCAACTTCTTCGACGTGGAAGATGCGAAGCGCGTACTAAAAGAAGAAGAGTACAAATTCTCCTGGCGTCTGCCTACTCTGTAAGGTGTCTTGATTCTCTGCAGGATGTTGCCTTTATCATCTGTAGGGTCGACGCCATGCGTCGACCGCCTGAAGATGTGCGTTTAAACAGGGTGAGACCACGCCTCGTCCCTACGCTTTTTGCAAATCTTCTCTGATATCAGACGCTTTTAGATAACGTTTGGGCGCTGATAGCGCGGTGGCTTTCGCAACAATTTCGTCGATACTGTCGCTCAAACCTTCAATTTGTTTTTTCGGATGAGAACATGTTATTGGTTCTGGATCTTCACCTGTCAAAAGGTAGCACAGTGTTGCACCCATGGAATAAATGTCGCTTTGTATTGTCGGTTTGCCACGGAATTGCTCTGGTGAAATAAAGCAGTGTTTTCCAACTACCGTGCCAGTTGCAGTTGACTCCTGCTGTTGTGCGACGTTGAAATCCACAAGTTTCAAAACACCATCTTTGGAAAGGATGAGATTGTCTGGCGTGAAATCTCTATGCACCACAGGTGGTTCAAGACCATGAAGATATTCGAGCATGTCGCACATTTGCAATGCGAGCGAACGTACTTCTGATTCAGTAAGTCGTCCGCTCTCGGAAACCTTCTGTCGCAACGAATGTCCGTCAATGCGCTCAAGAACTAGATATCCTCTATGATCTTCGATAAAAAAGTCGATCAATTTTACGATGCGATCGTGATTGAGTTTACTCAAAATTTCTGCTTCGTTTTGCATCTTCTCGACAGACTGTCTGCGCACATTTACATCAACATAGACTGGAAGGATAAACTCCTTGAGCACGACAGCATGGTTATTGTCGATTTCACGCGCCGCGTATGCCGTACCTTGCCCTCCGACGCCAAGGCGACCTAGAATTTCATACTGTGAGTCTCTAAGCAGAGCGCCTTCATGCAGAGGGGTTAAACGCTCACGTTTTGGCGGTTGAGACAGCGCTTGTAGCCATAGTTCCGTATAACCGTGAGTATGCTGCTCCGATAGCATGTCAGCGAGTTCTGGAGCACGAGTTGCGTGCGGTGCCCATCTGTTAATTGCATCCATTAAGGATTGCCTGGAATCGATAGAAGCCAATGCGCCATATTTAAACTTGAGTGGTTCTCCATCAATTGGCGTAAAACAGAGGAGGCTGTCCTGTGGTGATGTCTTATTTGGAGGCCACTCAACGCTGATGCGCTGCAGGGTTTGCCAATTGAGAGACTTGTGATACCACTCGCTGCGACGTTTCCAAACGAGGGAGATTCCCTTTCCATTTAGGACGACATGTGTCGGATGTCTCAAGTACATGTACAAGAGCATGAAAATAGTAAGAGCCATCATAATGGTCATCCAGAGAATGATCATCACGTTTGATCCAGCGGCGCTTGCGGCAGCAGCCGCTGCAGTCCCGCTGCCAGGTAGACCTGCAATCAATGTTTGAGTTATCCACTCAATTACTTTGCCTGGACCACCAAAGCCAAAGAACGAAACAACAAGGGTCGTAGCGAACCATGTCTTGGGAGCGCTCCATGCAGAGAACCTATGCGCAAGCCACTTCTCCGTGCTCGCAAACGGTTTGTACGGTAATACAACTTCATGAGTATCTAGGACTTCATACTTCTCTATTGGAACTAAGCTTTTCGCTGCAAGGTCGGCTTCAATTTTGGAGACTTCTCTATTGAAGGCGACCTCGAATTTATTTGCGAGCTCATCCGTTGCGTCAGTTTCTTTCGATTCCGGCGTTTCTCGCTTAGGGTCTAGATTCTCTGTTTCAGTCATTGTCCCGGCTCTTGTCCGTTTTTACCATTGGATTCTTTATTGCCGTTTTTGCCGTTGTCTTTGCCATTACTATTATCAGCGCCGGTGCCGATTGTCACACGCAAATCTGCGAATCTTTCTGCCACCACAACGGCAGATTGTGGACGATCAGATTCTTCCATACTTGTTAGTTTGTAGATCAATTCGTTGAGAGCATCAGGAACATCCGGTCTGAGATCTTTCGGGTTGGATTCCGATAGAGGCTCTGGATCTTTTGCTGTAAGGAGATAATGCAGTGTTCCACCAAGCGCATAAATATCGCTCAGCGTGCTGGCTTTGCCGCGCAGTTGTTCGGGGGCCATGTATGCCTGCTTGCCTACTAGAGTTCCTGTTGCTGTTCCGACAAATTCGTTTGCTGCACCAAAGTCGATTAGTTTTACAGAACCGTTTTCATTCAAAACAATATTCTCTGGTGTCAAATCACGGTGAACAATCGGCGGCGCCTGTTCGTGCAAATACTTGAGAATACCGGCGATTTCGTGCGCCCATTTCACAACATGAACAGTTGCTTGCGGCCCGTTCTGTTTCACTAGTTGTCGTAAATCTTGTCCGCGCACATATTCAAGCAAGAGATAATGTCTTCCTTCTTCGTGGAAGTGGTCAAAAACTTTTGCTATCTGGTCATGATCTAAACGAATGAGAAATTGTGCTTCGCGAGCGAACAACTCCATCGCTTTGTCGCGCGCTTTCTCATCTGTGCCTTCTGGTATCACCGCTTCCTTGACGATAACCATGTCTTTCTCGTTGAGTTGCGCAAGATAGATGGCAGACAATCCGCCGAATGCAAGCTGCTTTACTATTTTGATTCTGCCGTTCTGTAACTTGCGGTCTGGTTCTAGCGGCACGAATGCTGTGGCGCTAAACCGCCTACTCAGCTCTTCTTCCCACATTTGCGTATAACTCAGTTTGTCTATGCCGAGATTTTCATTCTGCAATTGATCGTGAAATGCGATTAGCTCCGGTGCTCTGCGGCACTGTGCACCCCAAACTTCCAGCGACAAGAGCAAACGTTCTAAATCACTACGCTTCAGACTCTTCAAAGGAATACTAACGTGACCGCCTGAATTGAAATGCAGGTCTAACTTTCCTTGTGGAAGTTTTTCCTTTGATTGGTTTTGTGTATCGGAAATCAGCAAGCGAGCTTCCGATAGATCAGACCAAAGTCTTTCTCGTCGAAATTTGAGCATTGGAAGAAACAGCAAAGGAAACGAAAATCCTTCTTTGCTGACCAGAAGGCGATCATCTTCGCATATTGCTGCAATAACAATTGAGACGAAAGGAATAGCCATCAAAACCGTTAGAACAACCGCAGAAATCAACGGTGGAACGGCTTGGGCTTGCAAAAGCATGGAGATGAAAAATCCCAGGCAAAATGGGACCACGATTGCCCATAGGGGCATTAGCGCGCCCATGATGAACAAACCGACACGCTGGGGCGTGCTTTTGTACTCAATTACGACTTCAAGCTCTGACACTGAAAACCTGCAGGGAGCTACAAAGATTTTAAACCCAACTATATTCTTCTTATTCTAGCCAAGTGCGAAAAAAGAAGTCGGATTTCGGCAGGTTTTTACGGAAGATCAGTTCTTTTCAGGGATTTCACTAGAATCTACAAGTTCGCTGGGCAAGCGTTTTGCAATTGCAAAAACTGCCGGAGGGCAGACTCCTGCCAGCCTCTCGAAGATCTTGCCTGGATGGGTAAGTATGATTTCCTGGCTGCCGCCCTTTTCCATAGCCCTAACGATCTCTGCCGAGCATTCCTCCGAAGTAATTGAAAGGAAACTGCGCATTATGAAGCCTTGCAGATCCTTCTTACTGCCGATGGACGTAGGGTTTTTCAGTTTGGAGACGTTGTTTTTGTCAAAAAACTCGGTTCGTACCCAGCCGGGACAAACAGTGATTATATCGATGTTTTTTGGCGCTAATTCCGCAGCCATTCCTTCGGACATTCCGGTGAGCGCGAACTTGCTGGCTGCATAGCAGACACTGCCAGGAAAAGAGATCTTTCCTGCCACAGAGCTGATGTTGACTATTTTGCCTTTTCCAGCATTTACGAAGTGCGGCAAAACTCCGTACGTCAGGCGCAAAGGGGCGAAGAAATTGACAGCAAAAACGTGCTCCCAATCTTCTACACGAAGTTTCATTATGGTGCCGGGCTTTGCAAGACCTGCGTTATTGACCAACACATCGACGCCGCCGAAGTGCTCCAGGCAAGAGTTTACGGCTGCATCAGTCACCCACTGTTCGCTGACATCGCCTACTACTTTTATAGCTTTGCCGCCGAATTCTTCGACCGCCTTGCAGGTGACTTCTAACTGTTCTTCCGAACGAGCATTGAGGACCAATCTGGCTTGATACTTCCTGGCCAGCTCCAATGCCATGGCTTTTCCGATACCGGAAGAGGCGCCTGTAATGATGCCTTTGAATTGCCCGCTCAGACCGCGCTTAGATGCCATTGCCCTACCTCGTTATACAGACTCTGACTCAGAGTTGCTGTTCAGTAAAATTCTAGACGCTCAATTATAGAGCGTCGCCATTCTCACAAAGTTTTCACAGGGCGCATTTACGATGAAATTGAGGGGATATGGGTTTTTGGTGGGTTTCTAACGAACTGTTATGAATAGCGCGCTTCTGTCCGAATGTTTGCGGGAGCTAAGCGCCAAGCTGGATTCGCGAGACATATTGCTGTCCGATGCTATCCTGAAGGCGCTTAAAATTCTGCGTATTTTTTATAGCAACGAAAAGTTGCAATTCTTCAATCGTGAATTGCTTGGCTATTTGCAAGAGGAAATGGCAGATATCGAGGCAAGTAAAAAGCGAAAGGAGGATGGATTAGTTGTTGAAGAACAGCTAGTCGCATATAGGTATTTGACCGGCTTTTGGGTGGAAGAGGCAATTCTGAAACGTGGTGTGAAAACCATCGCGTGTTTGCATACTCAGAAAACAACGCTTTTCTGCAATTACGGTGTCGGTGAAATCGAACAAGTAATGGCAAAATTGCATTGCGATGATCAAAACTATATCGGGATCAAACTGTCCGAGAGTTCCACGCGCGTCTTTCTTTGTCGAGCCAGTCAGATTTATCGCTTGTATAGCTCAATTCGTCATCAGGTGAAACTCAAGATTGATAAACTGATTGCTGGAATGTGCAAAGAAGAAAACTAAGATCGAGCAATGCATGGCACCTCCCTACGCGAGTAAAATCAACGCCTCGATTCCATATAGAGCCATGAGTTCTGAGAAGATGGGATTGTAGTCTTCTTCTTTTAAAACTTCTGTCAATGCCGTGATAGGGCGCTTTTCGGAAAGACGCTTTCTCGTCGCTTCCATTCGCTTTTCACCATATTCGGTGGCAATTTGAGTATTTCTTATTTTCCAGCTTCGCAATAAGAAGAGAAAAGCTCTTAAACAGGGAAAAGCAAGAAAGACGCTGGCCCAGATTAGTACCTGCGCGTTTTTGACTCCAAATACAGTCAGCCAAAGAAATCCTCCGATGAAGATAATCGTGGAGGCTCCGAGTGCGACGAGCGTAAGCGCAACCACCATCGCTTTTCTTGCTGCTTGAAGAACTCTTAGGCGCCAACTATCTCGGTTCAAAACAATTGCAAGCGTTTCAAATTCTGTGAGATATGGAAGAAATTCGCGTACTGCGAAAATTGCGGTGATGAGAAAAGCAGAGATTGTCGCCGAACCAGTCATTACGGCTGCGGCGAATAGCATTAATGGAATTCCTGATGAAGTGCCGACAATTACCAGCGAAAATAAAAATACAGCAGGAAAAATTGAGATCCCCATGAGCGCAATTCGTGATGCAGCTCTGAGCCTTTGCTCTTCGCGTACCAAGTAATTGTTCGCTACCAAGTAATCTCTCAATGAAGTGGCAAATGCGTTCTGATAACCAGCAGAGATAAAATCGGCGAGCAATCGCATCACGCCTGCCATCGAGAAATAGCGCTTCAATTGTCGTGGATCGGCGATTATGTCTTTGACGACAAGTTTGAGCGACTTGGTGATGAACAGGTAGAGGTTATAGATTTTTTTGACAAAACCTACTGGGTTCGTTTTAAAGTCCGGTGGCAGATATGGGTCAGCTTTTTTGATCGCCCAATCTTTTGCGGTTTCTTTTGCAAGTGTCCACATTTTTTTCTCGTACTCGGCGGGCTCTGGAATAGATGCACCTAATTGCAACTTTGCTGCTCGCTGCAAAAGGTCCACGCCCATTACAAGAACCGCATGGTTGGTGTCTCCACCTCTTAGCATGTAGCCAATTTCGACCGGTCGAAGCTCAGAGTTCTGGCTGGTCGCGGATGTCGGAATTAGGGCAGCAGCAGAACTGCTCGATGCACCTTCTTTTTTCATCCGCCCTTCTATAGTTGCTGACAGCCAGCTGGTCAGCGAAATTACCGCCAGGGAAAATCCGAATGCGTAGAGATAAAGAATGTCGGGCGTCATTTGGGTAGAGAAAGACGAGTTTTGTCTTTTATACCCTCAGTGTAGACCAGCACAATCCACAATGGGATCGTGCTGGAGACGACGCTTTGGCGGGAATAAACTTTCTAACCTGCCATGGTTGCCGGTACATATACCGGAGCCACGGGAGCGATGCGCTTTTGCGCTGCTTTGCGGACGGATTCGGTCAATTCGCTGAGCACTAATTTTGGATTGATATATCCGTCGAGATCTTTACCCAGGGCTGATTCCATAGGAGCGATTTCGCTTTCGTGCATAACCAGAATAGCTGGGTGCGAAGCAGTTGCCTTGATTTTTCCGGTTGTAGCCGGCTGATCTTGCGCGAGCAGACTGAAGTCGAGAATGACGACTTCCGGCTGATGGAATGACGCGCATGCTGCGAGTTTGTCCCCAGTGCAAGTGGTGCCAACTACTTCCAAATCTGTGTATTGCTCCAACCACAAGAGAAGAGAGACGAGCTTTGCGCCGTCCGGCTGAGCTATAAGCAGTTTGGTGCGGGGATTCATGGTTCACTCCAAATGGGACGCGCAGGGGGAAGGATGGAGAGGGAATATGCAAGGTTCGACCGGGACTTACAAAGTAAGTTCCCGAGCCGTTCTTAACTAGAACACACGAACGAAAATCTAAAGACAACCTAAATATTGATACAAGTGTATACCTTTATCTAGCGTTTTAGAACATCTAAGTAGTACCAGTCCATATTGAGCCGGAAGTACTCTAGATGCACATACACTCGTCTTTTGACTGAGCTGCCAAGTAAAAATGTAGAGAGAAAGTTAATGCGTTTTGAATCACGGACGAGCCAGTGATACCGCACGTTCTGTCGATATGAAGGGCGCCGCAGCAATACTTTGCGTCCTCCATGCACCCTTCTCAAACGTGATGTGGTGCAGAAAAGCGGAATCATTAGGAGTTGCGAAATCGGACCGGACGTGCCCGCCGCGCGTTTCTTTTCTCAGTGCGCAGGCCTTTGCGATTAGTTTTGCGACAAGAAGCATGTTGGCTGATTCACGTTCATATCTGTCAATGCCTGTTTTATATATAGATATAGCGTCGAGTTGCTCTTGGAGTTGAGTCAGCCCTTTCGCTTCGCGCACCAGTCCTGCGCCTTTGTACATCATAGATTTTAGAGCGTCCCTGTTGGTTGGCACGGCGAACGGACGGCAGTGTGCAAGCCATGCCTCAGTGAGCTTGGCATTCTTCTTATAATGAATCGCTTTGAAAGACTGAGAGTTGATGTGCTTGGCTAGGCTCATCGCCATGACGCCCGCTTCAAGAAGTGAATTGCTCGCCAGCCTGTTGGCTCCGTGAAGTCCGGTTGCGGCGCATTCGCCGAGCGCATAGAGCCCGACCAGACTGGTTTGCCCTTTTGCATCTGTGGCGATTCCGCCCATGTAGTAGTGGGCGGCTGGGCAAACGGGAACTACTTCTTTTGTTGCATCGACACCAAGTTTTTTCAATGTCTCCACAATGTTGGGAAACTTAGATTCAATCTCTTCGGCTGTGCCGATTGGTCTCAAATCGAGAAAAACGCTGTCCAGGTTTCTGTTCAGCATTGTTTGATGGATAGCCTTTGCAACTGTGTCGCGAGTGGCCAGTTCGCCTTCTTTATCGAAGTCGAACGCAAAGCGGTGATTGCGGTCATCGACAAGAATCGCGCCCTGTCCTCTGACTGCCTCAGACACCAGAAAAGCTGGTTGGCCTTCTTTGCAAAAAGCTGTTGGATGAAATTGAACGAACTCCAAGTCAGCGAGTTTTGCGCCTGCTCGAGCGGCCAGAGCGATACCGTCGCCGGTGGCAACGGAAGGGTTTGTCGTTCGCGTAAAAATTTGTCCAGCTCCGCCGGTCGCCAGAACAATGTATGTGGCAGCGACAGAGACGATGCCTTTATCCGTGAGGATAAGTACTCCGGTCGCTACGCGAGGCGCAAGCGGCGTCGCCTGGAAGTGAAGAATATCGAGGGCGAAGGCGTCTTCAAAAATAACCGGTCTATTGAGATCGTGCTCATCGGCTGCCTTAGCCGTGAGTGCGGCGGCAAGACCCTCGGCGATTGTTTTTCCAGTCGTGTCTTTTGAATGCAAAACTCGGGGGCTGGTGTGTCCGCCTTCCAAATGCAAAGATGGCGCGCCTGCGGATGTCTTGTCGAAGTGAACACCAAGGCTCGAGAGTTTTTCGACTAGTGCGGCGCCGCCGTTGATTATTTGCTCGGCGACGGCGGCGTCTGTGAGACCAGCGCCGGACTTGAGCGTGTCCTTTAGGTGCGCTTGTCTTGAATCTGTGACGGTGTCTTTCAGAACAGCAGCCAGACCGCCTTGCGCATAGCGTGTATTCGATTCGAGAAGCTTGCCTTTAGTGGCAATGAGCACCCGTCTGCCCGCTGCAACGAGTTCGTTCGCGAGCAAAAGACCGGCTAGGCCTGAGCCGATAATGACAGCATCTACTTTTATTGTGTTGAGTTCAGGCATATGCGTACTCCTTGTACTTGCCTGTTTGTATAAAAACGTGCGATCTCAAATGTGGGAAAGCCTCTCGGCGTTTCTCTGTTACCCGATCGCCACCATTCTCTCGATTGACAGTCGCGCCTTTGCCGCTACGTCTTCAGGAACGGTTACCTGGAACTGGTCGTTGACGAGCGCGGCATGCAGTTTTTCAAGAGTGATCATCTTCATGAACTGGCAACTCATTTCGTCAGCAATCGGAATGAATTCTTTGTCCGGATTTTCTTTCTTCAGCCGGTGCAGAATACCTTCCTCGGTAGCCACTACAAATTGCTTGGCAGGCGACTGGCAGGCTCTCGTGATCATGCCTTCCGTCGATGCGACCTTGAGTTGGTCGCCTTTCTCCTGTCTCGATACTCGATCCAGGTATGGAGTCAGGCAGCCGCATTCGGGGTGAACGAGGAGTTCCGCTTGCGGATAAGCTTTCATTTTTTCGTCAATGGAGCGAGTCGGAATCGCGGCGTGCACATGGCATTCGCCCATCCAAATGTGCATGTTCTCGCGACCAGTCATGCGTTTTACCCATGAGCCGAGAAAAACATCCGGTAAAAATAGAATCTCTTTGTCCTTGTCGATCGAATTGACGACTTGCAGAGCATTGCCGGAAGTGCAGCAATAATCTGACTCTGCTTTTATAGCGGCGGTGGTGTTGACGTAAGAGACGACGATTGCGCCTGGGTGCTCTGCCTTCCATTTGAGCAATCCATCCAGCGTCACTGATGCCGCCAGCGAGCAACCTGCTTCCAAATCCGGAATCAGGACGCGCTTGTTTGGGCAGAGAATGGCAGCTGTTTCTGCCATAAAATGTACGCCGCAGAACACAATCACGTCGCTTTTCGTTGCCGCTGCTTGTCTCGATAGACCAAGCGAATCACCGACGAAGTCGGCGATGTCTTGAATGATCGGGATCTGATAGTTGTGGGCAAGAATCACCGCGTTGCGCTTCTTTCTGAGCTCGTTGATGTCTTGAATCAGCTCTTGATTGCGTTTGGAGCTTGTGAGTTCTACATTGTTCATTGTCGTTGTCATATGCCTATCTCAACCTCGAGGCTGATGTCTATTGATTTGACCGAGTGGGTCAAGCTGCCGACAGATATGAAGTCGACGCCTGCAATTAAGTAGCGGTCCAAAGTATCCAAGGTGATACCTCCGGAAACTTCGATTTGCGCACGCTTTTGGATTAGTTCTACACAGCGGACGATTTCAGCAGGGGGCATATTGTCGAGCATGATGATGTCGCAAGAGCTATCGAGGGCTTCTTGGACTTCCGAAAAAGTCGTCGTTTCTACTTCGATTCGCTTTCCTTTGTATAAGGAGCGTGCTGCTGCAACGGCTTGAGAGATGCCGCCGGCGCAAGCTATGTGGTTGTCCTTAATCAAAATCTGGTCGTAGAGTCCGATGCGATGGTTTGTGCCTCCGCCTAGCCTTACGGCCAATTTGTCGAAAACGCGCAGTCCGGGCACGGTTTTGCGAGTATCGAGAATTTGAATACCAAAGGGTTTTGCCTTTTCGCTGTAGCGGCGAGTAGTGGTCGCTATGCCGCACACTCGTTGCATGAGATTGAGGGCCGTGCGCTCGGCGGTCAGTATTGAGCGAGCATTGCCGCTTATTGTCGCGACCGTGACTGGAGAGCCTTCAATAAAAGTGCCTTCGCTGACCAGGGCGGTGAATTGGAGTGTAGGATCGACTGTTTTGAACACCAGTTCTGCGACCGCCAGCCCGCAAATCACTGCATTGTCGTCTTTGACGATGAGAGTCGCGGTCGCGGTCTTGTCGGCAGGTATTGTAGAAGTCGAGGTGACATCGCCTTCTTGTCCGAGATCTTCGAGCAGAGCGAAGTCGATTGCTCTTTGGGCTAATTCTGGCGAGTAAAAGCCGGCGTCAGTTGCTGGCTTGGAAGGGGTGGTTTGGGCATCCTTCGGATTGGAATGGAGCTCAGTCTGTAGCTTGTCTTGAACAGTGGTGGTGGCGGAAACAGTCATCTTTTGGCTCTTTTGGGGATTTGTGACTTGGTTACGATTTCTTAATCGTTCAAGTAAATGTTAATTCTACGTTGTACCATTTATCTCTTGATTTGTCTATATGTATTCCATGCCTTGTGGATATTCTGAAATAATTGCCAAGTTTCAATGGTTTCGGGCTTTTGGTTCTTCTGACGTGGTCGTGTATCAAATGTTCCACTCACAATAATTTGAATAACTAGTAAACGTTGACGTGACGCTTGCTGCGTTTTAATTGGGAGAATCGCCATCCTTAAACCCACAAAACACGCAGTTTTTAGGTGATTAGAAAGTAATATTGGCAGTAATATATGAGTGGGCTGGCAACGCGGGACTGTGCCAGCAGCGTTTCTAAATCTTTCTGCGACTCAATGTGGGGACGTTGCGTGAGTAAGGCGCTTAATTTCTATTTTTTTGCCGCTGCCACAGCAGTGGCTTCTGCTCTGCTTCTAGGCAGTTATGCCCTGGCGGAGTCAGACGTTTATTTCAACTTGAAGCGCACCAGAGACGCACTTTTGGCTCAGCGCCAGGAATTGCTTAACGCACAACAGGCTGTTCAACAGCAGATGGGCGAGCTGCAAAAACGCAATGACCGTATCGATGCTTATCTTCGTGATAATGACAATTCCCTCCGTGACGTGGAAGGGGCCCTTCGTACAACCAAGTAGGTGAGCGCCATGCGCACGCAAAAAACAACACTTCTATCTTTTATCTCTGCCGGTTTGGCGCTTGCAAGTCTCGTATTGCCGATTTCACCGGCATACGCTGATGATGCCGAGAATCCAAAGGTCAGCTGCGTCGAGCCGCATGCAGGCTGTTCAGAGTCTGCGAAAATTATCGAAGACTTGAAGGAAATCGTGCATGCGCTCAATACCGGCGACGTCGACAAAGCTGCCGAGTACTATGATGATCAATGCACGAGCATTGATAAGAAGACTCACAAGCTAATCAGCGGAAAGCAAGCGATCATCGCGGATCTCAAGAAAAGATTGGAAGATCACAATGCCAATTCTCAAGAGCCGCTCAAATCGATCACTATCGACCACCCATATGCATTTGTTCACGGGGATACCGCGACCGTCAATTTCGTGGCTTACAAAGAGTTCGGCGGGGAACATCCATATAAGATGGAATCTCATTGCACTGATATATTTGTTAAGCGCGGCGAAAAGTGGAAAAAGTTGCACTATGTGAGCAACTGGAAACGGGTAAAGTAGTGGGGCCGAGTATTTCAGATTTTAAGAGTTTGGGCTTTGCAGTCAGATGATGGTTACTGAGTGGGAAAAATATAAAGACTCTGCAGAGCAACTTGTGCAGATGGGCCGTTATTCGGAAGCAGAAAGCTTTTGGATGCAGGCTGTAAAGGCTGCAGACAACTTTGTCGAGAATGATCCACGCACCACTTATACGTTAGACAGGCTGGGTGATTGCTTCATCAAGCAACAGCGCTACGCTGAAGCCGAGCAGGTCTTCACCATGGCGCTCGAAATCAGAAAAGCTGTTCTTGGTCCCACGCACTTAGATGTCGGCAAAAGCTTGAGTCAAATTGTCGACCTGATGCAAATCGAGCAGAAGTTCTCTGAAGCTGAGCCTCTTCAACTGGAAATTCTCTCTATCTATGAAACCAATTTTGGTGCAGAACACCCGGGTGTTGCGACTATTGTTCTCAATTTGGCTCAGTTCTATCATGGTTTGAAACGTTACAACGAAGCCGAACTGTTCTACAAGCGCGCGCTGGCAATCAAGCAAAAGCTCTATGGATACCGTAGTCCGGAAGTAAAAGGCTTGACTGAAAGGTATGCTGCCATGCTCAACGAATGCGATCGTGCACAGGAAGCAGAATCGTTGGTTGAGGAAGTTTCCGGCACCGCCTCTGGTGTCTGGCGCGCGATTAATGCTAAGCGCGAAGAAGAGGTTAAGAGTCGCGGCGATAAAATGAAGCGCAGCGGATTCTTCGACCGATTCAAAAAAGACCGCTAAATTTCAAAGATTCAACTGCCAATAATTTTTGCCTGCTGCCCATTGCGATCGCGCAGGTGGGCTATTTGGGCATAAATATAGGGTACGAACGGTTTAATCGAAGGGCAGGCGCCTGATTTCGCTGGTTTCAGGAGATTTCTGGAATAACGATGCCAGAAGCAGAATCAATTCACAAGGCATACGACAAGGTTCTTGAGCGCACCGGACGTCTTTTCGATCAGCAGCGCAAGAAGAATTTCGTGATGCAAGATCGGTGGTTTGCTGGTCTGCTTCTTTGTGAATGGATTGCTGGTATGTTGCTGTCGCTGACCGTATCGAGCCAGCTCTGGGCACAGGTCGATAAAACTGTAGTTTCGCAATTTCCTGTCGCGACCCTGCTTGGATCGTCCATTATCGCTTTTCCGATTTTCATGGCGATAAAATTTCCCGGACATTCATTTACCCGTCATTCTATAGCCATTGCTCAGATGCTGATGTCTGGTCTTCTTATTCAATTGACGGCCGGTCGCATGGAGACACACTTTCACATCTTCGGGTCTCTGGCCATTCTGGCTTTCTATCGAGACTGGAGAATACTGATAACTGCCTCTGCAGTAGCACTATTGGATCAACATTTTCGGGGAATTTACTGGCCTCACTCTGTGTATGGTGTTGAATATGCAAGCCCGTGGCGAGTGCTTGAGCATGGCGGCTGGATTGCCTTTGAAGATCTTTTTCTTGTGCGGTCGATAATCACCAGTACAAAAGAGCTCTGGGACAACTGCCAGAGGCAGTCTGAACTGGAAGCGACAAACGTCATTGTTGAAGCTCGAGTTGAAGAACGAACCCGCGAATTGAAAGTGACAGAAGAACGATTTCGTCTTTTGAGTTCTGCCTCACCAATCGGGATTGTGCTCACAGATGCATCGGGTGATTGCCTCTATGTCAATCGCAGGTGGGAAGACCTGTCCGGCATCTTGCATGATGCATGCCTGGATAAAGGATGGCTGGACTGTATCCATCCTGACGACAAGGACAACATGCTTGAAAAATGGATGGATTCGATTGGAGAGTCGAACGAGCACGTCACAGAGTTTCGTGTAGAACGTGAGGATAAGCCGATTTCCTGGCTACACTCACGGGTTACTTCCATCGGTGACTCAGAAGGAATTTCGCGCGGATACATCTGGACCTTTGAAGACATCACCGAAAGAAAGAATGCAGAAGCAAATCTTCTCATGCAATATGCAATTACTGACGCTCTTGCTGAATCTTCGGATTTGTCCGATGCCTCTCCCAAGCTTTTGAAAGCTATCTGTACCAATCGTCAGTGGTCGCTCGCTATACTGTGGATGCTCGACGCGCAAGATGACGTGCTTCGCTACGAAGGAAGTTGGTGCGCTGATGAGCCGGCGTTGAAACAGCTTGTTGAAAATTCCAGGCGAATGACTTTTGGCCGTGGTGAAGGTGCATTGGGAATTCCTCTCGTCAGTGGACAGCCGTTTATTGCACAATCGGTTGCTGAATCGAATTTGCAAGGGCGAATGGACGTACTGCCCGAACGATTTGGATATATGTCCTTTCCTGTAACTGAAGACGAGCAAGTCTTCGGTGTTCTCGAATTTATGAGCGATGAACCGATTAAACCAGACGGAGAATTTTTCCTGATGTTGAATTCGGTGGCGACGCAAATCAATCAATTCGCCGAACAAATGTCAGCCGAGATGCGCTTGAAAGATTCGGATGCTCGTATTCGTGCAATGTTGGAAAGTGCGATTGATGGCATTGTCACTTTTGATTTGGGTGGTATCGTGGAATTGGTAAACCCTGCTTTTGAAAGAATTTTAGGCTTCGATGCTGACGATGTGCTGGGTAGACCGATAGCAGAGATCGTGCCTGGTGAAACAACTGTGGATCGCATCGCGGACAGGAAAATCAGCACCATCCAGAATGTGCTGGATGACTTGAAAGCGCATAACTACAGTGACAGAGAATTGATAGTCCGCAGATCTGACGGAACTTTGATTCCGGTCGAATTTCGTGTCAGTGAAGTCGTCCTTGGTACGAGAAATTTTTATTCAGGCATCATACGTGATATCACGGAGAGAAAAGAAGTAGAACTTAGAGTTAGCGAATTCTACTCCACTGTTTCGCACGAACTGCGTACGCCATTAACATCAATTCGTGGTGCTCTCGGTTTGATGGAAGGCGGCGTTGTAGGAGAGATTCCAGAGGAAGCGCTAGAACTAGTCACCATCGCCAGGGTTAGCTGCGATCGATTGATACGCCTAATCAATGACATTCTTGATTTGCGCAAAATCGAAGCTGGCAAGTTGGAGTTGAAGTTGGAGTCGCTCGATTCCGAATCAATGGTGAAGGCCACGGCCGATTCGCTGAGGATGATGTGTGAAGAATACGGGGTTTCAATCGCCGTACACGTGAATGACAAACGACCGGTGAAGGGCGACCACGATCGGGTCGTACAGATTCTCACCAATCTAGTTTCTAACGCAGTTAAATTCTCCGGACCTGCAGGCAAGTTAGACGTCAGAGTCGTTGGTGGCACCAATGGTGCAGTGCGATTCGAGGTCGAGGATAATGGTCCTGGCATTCCTGAGAGTCAAATGCATAGATTGTTCGGGAAATTCCAGCAATTGGACTCTTCGGATACTCGAGCTCAAGGCGGAACCGGACTTGGCCTGGCAATCTCCAAGGCGCTGGTAGAAAAGCACAATGGACGAATCGGTGTCAAAAGTATAGAGAAAAAAGGATCTACTTTCTGGTTTGAAATTCCAGCCGATCCGGCAGCCGAATCAAACTAATGCCGGTGTTAAAAACCGGTATCGCCTTTATTGGGTGTCGCTCCTGGTGGCAGAACAAATTGGTCGTCCTTTTTGCCTGCTGATTGATCAGCTTGCGCGGGTGCGTTTGCGTTTTTGATCATGGCAAAAACAGGTGCGAGCTGGCGACCAGGACAAGAGCGTTCGAAGCCTTCTATCGCTGCTTTTGCATCATCGATTTTACCTTCGCGAAAACGACTCAGCGCCAGGTAAAGCTTGGCCAAGTGCCAATCGGGTGCGCGACCAATGACTTTTGCGAAATCTTGCGATGCATTGGCGTAGTCGGCACTTGCCAGGCCGATCATTCCGGATTGAAGCAGCAAGTATGGATCGTTGGGTGTTGACGACAGAAGGTTTTTCACTTCAGACATTGCTTGATCGGCTTTTCCTTTTCTTGCCAGGGAAGCGCGCCGTGACTCTCGCTTCGGCAAATCCACAAATCTCGCTTCGATCAAACTTTCATTGTCGAAATAATCCCGCACAAAAGGATCGAAGTGAAAATCATGTTGCGGTAAATAGCCGATTGCCACCATGTCGAAATTTGGTTTTCCCTTCTTTCCAGTGCTCGTGATCCGACTGGCACTGGATAACTGCTTGGCTGCTTTCTGAGCATTGCCTTCAAGAAAGTCCATCTCTGCCAGTATGAGAGCAACCTGCTTTGCAGAAGCTGCTTGCCCGGCGGCAGATCGCGCAATCGGAAAATTGCCGTTGAGATAGTGAAGCAACGTCAATCCTCTGTAAGCGGCTTGAGCATAACTCGATCTTTTTGCACATTCACGAAGACTGTTTTCTGCTTCTTCGATTTTTCCATCACGTAACTGTGCGTAACCAATATCAGTATAGATTTGGACGACATCCGGATTCGATTGAAGCAGCTTGCCCCAAACTCCCACCGCTTGCTCGTAGCGGCGAGAAAGAAAATGGCTGAATCCGACCGTCAAATAGGTTTCTTTCGCCTTATTGTCCAGCGTGTATGCCTGTTTTAACGCATCGAGAGCTTCTTGATAGCGCCCTTTCATGTTGAGCGACATGCCTAGAAGCATGAAAGGCAATGGATCGGTCGGGTCTGCGCGAGTGGCATCCGTGAGGAGGGGGATTGCTAAGTCTACTTTGCTCAAAACCAACTGATTCAATGCAGCAGAAGCCAATCTTTGGGATTTTTCTCTCGCTTGGGTATTCCAGTGTTGTGTTTGAGCGAACGAAAACGGAGCGCAGGAAAGAGCAAGTAGAAGTGATGCTGCCAGGCAGGTTTTTACTCTTGTGGATTTGAAAACTTCGTTGAGCGACGTCATTTAAGTGCCTCTGTCAAAACATGAAGACTGGCTTGTCTGGCAGCTTTTCAAACTCTTCGAGTGAGAATGTGTACAGTCTGGCCGGACGATAAGAGCCTTCCTGCGAAGTCTCATTTAGTTCTTGAAGAACACCTGTGTTGAGAAATTTCTTGCGGAAATTTCTGTTGTCTACAGCCTTTCCTAGTACTGCTTCGTATACAGACTGTAAGTCCCTCAAGGTAAATTTTTCCGGGAGCAGCATAAAAGCCGCAGGTGAATACTCGAGTTTGTACTTCACTCTCTGACGTGCATAGGAAATTATGGTGGCATGATCGAATGCTAGCTCCGGCAACTCGTTGACTTTCCACCAGGCTACTCCTCGAGCTTTCGAGCCGGCTTTCAACTCCAGACCTTCCTGTCGCAATAGCGCTAAGTATGATGCCGTCACTGTTCTGCCGCGAGGATCACGTCCTTTGTCGCCGAATGTGTAGAGCTGTTCCAAGTAAACGTCTCCAACATTCGTTTCTTCCAGCAGCTCGCGTGCCGCCGCTTGATCCAGCGTTTGATCGTTTTCATCAAGCGATCCACCCGGCAAGGCCCAGAGCGACTTGAAGGGTTCGAATTTCCTCTTGACGAGAAGCACTTCCAGGGCGCCTTGCTCAACCGCAAAGGCTACCGTGTCGACTGTAACTTTGATTGTTTCTGTAGCCATCCGGCAGGAATTATGCTCTTTAAGGTTACCTGAAAACCTACTCAATCATACACGCAAAGAGGCTTGGCGCGTTTGTTTAACTAGCCTTGTTTTCCGAGAACGAAGTCCAATCCTTCAGTATAGAATTCTGCCGGCGGAATTCCATGCCCAGAATCAACTTCTATCATTTTGGTTTCGAGATTTCGTTTTTCGAGCGCGTTATAGAGTTCTTTTTGAAATGAAGGTGGCACGATAGTGTCTTTCGTCGCGCTGATTAGAGCGAACCGCGTTTGCCCCTTCAATTGATCTATGTTCGGCAGAAAACTTTGTTTAGCATAGCGATCGGGAACCATCTCTGGTGTTCCACCAAAAGCATTTGTCAACGCGTGAGGAATGCTTCTGTTCTTCGTTTCTTTGAAAAGCAAAGCCAGATCCCCTGCACCCTCACAACTGACAGCTCCAACAATTTTTGCTTTCACATCTTCCGGCGCAAGGGCTGTGTAAGTTAGCGCCGTGCAGCCGCCCATGGATGTGCCCATGATGACGATGCGATTGACCGGATATCTCTGCATCAACTCACGAATGTTCTGCGTAATGTCGGCTAAGGCCGCGTCATTTCCCCATGACCAGGCACGCCGATAATTCAGAGATGAAAAAATAATCGCAGGATGAGTGTCGCCAATGCGTTTTGCAATTGGTTGCGCATCTGGTGACACGAATGGTTCAAGAAATGTCGAACCCATCCCATGCAAATAAATGATCAGATCGAAACCTTGATCAGGTTTTGGTGCGCGTGGTGCCAGCACTGCAAAACTGTCTTCTTGCCCGTCAAAGTGACTTACAAAAGTCGATTTGTTTACTTGATCTGTGTTTAAAATCTCATTGACTTTGCTTTGACCTCTAACTAAGGCTGCATTTTGCGCGATCAAGTTTTTCTCTCTTTTGACATGCTTCAAATGTGCCGCCGTTTGCAAAAACCAGACGAAGAAAAACACGCCCACCAGGTTGAGCAGCATGGAGACGAAAAGAGCGGTAAGTATCAGTCGTGACTTATTCATTGTTATCAAATAGCTGACTTCTGGATTCTACAGCCTTGTTTCTGTAATTGCTTGCATTGAGGAAAACCCCTCAATGCTTGGGAATAATTGGCTGGAGATGAATAAACCAGGTCTTGAATACTCGTTAGGCTCATATTTGCTACTGTAATGTGAGATTTGTTCGCAAGAGATCTATTTATGCTTCAGTGAGTTATGGCCGAGCAAGAAAAACCAAAAATAGATGACAAGACACAGGAGCAGTTAGCTAAGCTAGCGCTCGTTCAGCGTCAACTTACAGTTGTTGCGCTTTCTTTTGCAGCGCTATATTTGTGTTGTCAGGTGGCGTCTTTCTTCGCTGATATTCTGCGAATTCTCGGCATATCGATTTTGCTCTCGTACTTATTCATCAATGTCGTCGACTGGTTGGAAAAGTATGTTCATTCCAGAGCGGGCGCAATTTTTATTGTTTACTTTGTCCTTGGCGTTACGGCCATTGTTGCTGCCGTGCTCGTAGTTCCGGCGATGATTTATCAGGTCGCGCAGCTGGGAGAAACAATTTTCCAGCAAATTCCTCAGATCGTAGACAAGTTGATTGCTGCGTTGCATCCATTGGAAGAGAAATTGCATGCGGCAAAAATTGAAGTGAAGGCGATGGACATTCTGTCTACTTTTGCCTCTAACCTTCCGAAACCGGATTCGTCACAAATTCTTTCGCGCATCCAAGATATGGCTTTTTCCACCATGACGATTTTCATGTATGGATTGAGCGTTTTGGTGGTGTCTTTCTATTTTTTACTTGACGGCCACCGTATCAGAGATTCGATTATTAAGCTCTTTCCACGTCGGATCCAGCATCGCTGTCATCTTATGGCACAGCAGATGGATAGCAGTCTGCAGGCATTTTTCCGCGGACAGATTGTCCTTGGGCTGTTGTTCGGCGGCATCATGATAGGCGTGTATTTTGCTTTAGGAATACATTACGCGCTTATTTTGGGTGTCTTTCTCGCGGTATGGGAAATCGTACCTGTAATTGGTCCGCCGATAGGATTTATTCCCGCCGCTGTCGTTGTAGCAATTGATGGAATGGATACTTTTCAGGTAAATCGTTTTGCACAAATTCTGATTTTGTTTGCTGTCTTCAACGGGTTTCAGTGGTTGAAGGATAATCTGGTGGCGCCTCGGTATATCGGCAATGTAATCGGTTTGCATCCTGTCATGGTTTTTATCGCGATTATGATTGGTGCTCGATTGGATGGCATGCTTGGAATTATTTTTTCCTTGCCGGCCGCTTGTGTGCTGAATGTGTTTTTCAATAATTTGTATGTGGAAAAGGAAACACAAGATGCAGCCGAGGAAGGAAACGCGAGTCTTCTGCCTGAGCCGAAAGCAATAAGAGAGCAAATTGGCAGTGGCAGCGATGTTCATTCAGATTCTTAGGAATTGAATGAAGCAACTTCCCGTCAGTGCTGCAGTGGGTTAATAGCTCTTTTGTAGACTATGAATCCCAGGTGTGATGCGGGTTTTTATCGCCTTTTCAGCAGTCGATTCGGCTCTTGCTTTGTCGGCTGGAGTATGGTATACATATGTATGGTGTCGAAAAACGGAGCAGTACAGCGAGTCGGGGTTCACCTGGCTTGTTTGTATGGGATTAGCTGTATCTAGAAGAAAAACTACAAGAATGGGCAGTCAAGTCAGTGTTTTTGCATTAAAGCAGCAATTAGAGCAGCTTTTCCCAGGCAAGTGGTTCTCTGCCGAAAAGAGGCATAAAGCTCTTTTGACTGGAGTTGCAGAGGTCGATGCCAAACTGGTCAATGGGCTTTTGCGCAGACGTATTACTGAGTGGGCTGGGAGCATCTCATCAGGTAAAACGACACTGCTTCGCAAGGCTGTGGCAAATTGGTGTTCAGCAGGCTTGCATGTCGCTTATATTGATCCATCCGGCCGTCTTTCTGCAGAAGATTGGGCTTTTGTTGGCGATGGTAATTTTGCATCAGCATCAACTCCCAGCCTTGTTGCTTCCAAAGGAAAGTTTTGGGTTGTTCGCAACTTGACTGAAAATCCTGAATTGAATTCTATGTGGGCGGCAGAGCAATTATTGCAGTCTCAAGTATTTGATGTGGTCATTTTTGACAGTGAGAATTTGCGTATTACAAGTCGAATGCATGCGCGGCTAAAACGTGCTCTCGACAGATCAAAGGCTGCATTGATTGTTCTTCGCGATAACAATCGAGTAAGTAATTTTTCTAATAGCTGGGGCTTTCACACCCAGTTGAATTTTTCATGGGATTTGCCCATCGATTCACAAGATGGATTGTCTGGCTGTGCTGCTTTTATGCCAGCAATCAAAGGAATTGTTCTCAGGGATGGACTCTCTCAAGCTATAGAGGTGCGGGGAAAATCAAATGTCTCGAATAGCCTGTTTACGCATTCCCCGATTCCCGATCGCCGCACAGCTAAAGTATGACCCTTCTTTGAAGAACAAACCGTTGGTTCTTGTAACTGGCGCAGAAGGACGAAAGACTCTCAGTCAAAAAGTTTTAGCCTGTTCTATTCAAGCAAGCAAGGAATTTATACAGCCTGGAATGCGACTTTCGGAAGCGCGTGCCATTTGTGGTGATTTGATTTCATTGCAATATGACACAAAATTATATGAGGAAGCGCAAACAGAAATTGCCAGATTGCTCATCAATCTTTCCCCACGTGTTTCTGCTTTAGAACCCGGAATATTTTTACTCGATGCTTCTGGTCTTTCTCATCTTGGTGGTGAAAGTCGATTTGCGACCAATGCGCTCAAAATTCTGAGCCAGCTAAGTTATGTTGAAGCCCGAGTTGGAATTGCTGACAGTGCTTTTTCTGCTTCGCTTGCTACCCGCCTCAAAGGACGCCGCTGGCACATGGTGCCTCAAGGTATGGACAAAGTATTTATAGCTCCAATGCCTGTTGAGTATCTTCCTCTTGGACAAGAGTCTGTAGATATTTTGAAGGACTTGGGCATCAAAACAATTGGTGATTTTGCAGGACTTTCAATCACTTCTGTTGCAGAACGATTTAGTGAAGAAGGCAGAAAAGCGCATGAACTTGCACTTGGCTTAGACCACAGAAGACCTACATTGCCTCAAGTTTTCAAAGACCGACAGTGCTCAATGGAAATTGGTGCACCAATTGAATCTCTTAATCAGACTTTATTTATTTTGAAGTCTCTTATCGATCGATTGTCTTCTGATTTGAAAAGAGATGGTTTATGTGCAGAAGAGCTTTTAATCAGTTTTTTCAACGAAAATGATTTGTTTGATGAACGACCAATCAAACTGATTGCTCCAACCAATAGTGCCAAGTTTCTTGTGGAAGTGATCAAACTTTCTCTTGAAACAACGAAACTTCAAAGAGAATTTACTGGTGTGAGGATTTCGGTTCAGCGTTATTGCGATGAGACTTGGCAGCAATCGCACCTATCAGTTTCTGCAAATGCCAATGAGCAACTTGAGCTAAATGAGCCTTCCATGCTGCTTTTGCAGCGACTCACAACTCGTCTGGGGGAAGGAAAGGTCGTACAGCCTCAAGCGACTGACGGTTATGCATTCACAGGAAGCGGGTGTTGGACTCCAGTTATCGATACGAAAGCTAGAAGTATTAAGAGGACGGTTGCCGAAACATACAAGCAGTCTGTTAATCCTGTCGATGTTGACTATATTTTGAAGCGAGCTGGTGCTGCTGGTTTGATTTCAAACTTGGTTTTGAAAAAACCTCATGAGCCTGTCAAAGTGATGGTGGAATTAAAGGATGAACAACCAGTTTCATTGGCATATGCAGGCAACTGGTATCGCATTTCTTTGATCACCACTCCGGAATGTTTGTCTGGTTTTTGGTGGGACAAATTGATTCGTAATTCATATTATGTGGCAATGATCCAACCTTCTCAAAGATCGCAAATCAGCGAAAGCCTGGTTGTTCTTCTTGCCAAAGAGCACCTCAAAGATACCTGGCAAATTGAAGGGGTCTATGACTAAAAGTGCCAGCCCCTGATGCTTCTCGGATTAATCTTAGTAATGACCAAAAAGCCCTCCCTCCCGTATAGATACGCTTGGGCAATTAGGCTTTCAACCAAAAATGACGTTCCCATTCGAGCAAGTTTCGCCTGCTCTTGCACCTCCGCGCAACGAAACCAGCGAGCGTCTTTATCAGGATGCTCGTGAATACGGACGTTTTGAATCACCGCGTTCTACCACACTGGCTTTCGAACCGCAGTTGCAGGGCTTCCCAAAATCGGATTTGCTTCTGGCAAGTTTCGAAATCCCTGCTGCGCCGGCTGCCGGTGATAGAAAGTCACTTACCAATGCTATTGAAGGTCTTGGCGCTGAGCGTCGCGAGCGTTTTTACAATCGCATGGAAGCGTTTGAAACGCGTGCCCGCGCCGAGCGTCTCAGTCCAGAGAAAATCGACGCAACTTACCGGCAGATCAGTCGTTTAATTTCAACCAGAACCACCAATTTGACCGATGAGCAACGCCTCAACATTGCCGAACAAGTGATGTCCATGGCTGCGGATCCGACAACAATAGATCAAGGGGTGCACGACACTTGCGGCGCCGCCGTCATCGAAGTAAGAACCTATATACGACACCCTGAAAAAGCCATCAAGCTTGTTGCAGACGCCGCTCTAAATGCAGAGGTTTTGACTAGAAACGGTGTTGCCTTGCCTATCGATACTACTCCGCACGATACTTCAAAATTAGAGGCTCCCAAATCAGGACAGAGAAGTCATGCCAGCGAGCTTTTTCAGGTGGCGGCCATAAACCTGCTCATCAACGACGGGCTCGGTAAGAAGGAAGGAAGCCTTGCTTATCGTCAAAATGACAGAAGACCGGAAACAGTCAATCTCGGCGAGATGATCGTCGATTTTTCCGTCCATCCGCCGCGGGAGAAGAAATTTGAAGGATTATATGTGGCCGATGTTTTGCGAATGAATCGGTTGGTGACAGGAGAGGACGAGCCGGAATTGGTCTTATGGAAAGCAAATACCCGAGGCGGCAAGCAGTATGGAAAACCTTTTACCAATGAAACCGAGATGGAAAGCGCGCTTTTAGAAGCCCAAAAAAATGGCAAACTGCCTGCTGTGATCTATGTCTACAGCGGAAACGATCCTCTCTGGCAGGATGCTCCCAACAACAATGATGGTGGTCGCGGCGATGGACATTACATAAACGTCACGAACATAACTCCCGGCAAGCCAACTTCAGTCGAAATCGACAGCACTTGGTGGAGGCGTGCCGACCATTTGAAGAGCACAGGTTCGTCGATAAAACTCTCGGATCTCTACCTCTCTTCTCTGCCTCCCAAGGATGCTGAAGCCCAATTGCGCCAGGAGCTGGCGGCTGCTGTCAGAGCCGGAAAGCCTGATGCTGCGCGGCAAATCGCATTGGCACGTCAAGAGTGGGTCAATGGAAAAATCGATACGAATGGTCTTGAAAGTTCTCTTCGTGAGCTTCTTCTCTATGCCGATATGCGCTGGCAGACCGAAAAGCGCGCCGGAAAGCTGAACGTCGACGAGCAATCCCGTGCGCTAACCAAGGCAATGGAGGCTGTCGATCGCTTGCCTTACGCCAACAAGGTGAGAATGCTGGAAACCCTGAAGAATAAAGGCATCATTGACAGTACTGAATACGTTTCTGCACTGGTTGCCACTTCAAACGAAATGACAGAGCAGCGAATGATGATGACTTTCGCTGGAGAGCACGATCCGCAGGCAGAATTAGGTTTCCGCCGCGCCCAGGACGAGCTTTCTCAACGTTTTGGCTCTTTGAGCCCCGAAGTTCGCCGCTCTGTAGACGAGCAGTTGCGTCGTGGTCAGAATGCTGACAATACCGGCTTTTACGCTTCTCGTGCAAAAGAAAGACGTGAACGGCGGAAATTATAAGGAATATATGCGGGACCCAGCGCTCCTTGAAACTTTCAGACCTGGCGGATGTCTCTCTGGCGGATGTCTCTAAAATGGATAAAGTTTTCATCCTGTTATGAGCCAGATCACGGTCTATTGCTTGATACGCGGCTGTCAAGTCTGGTAATTTTGGGTTTAACCGACTGCAGAGTAAAAAATGCCCAGGTTTGTGGATGCATTGCCAACCGATCGTCAACTTCTCAGCCTTTTTGTGCCGCTGGGAATATTGGGCCGTATTATTGCCTGTTTGTTCAATCCTACTTGCTATTCACGTATAGATTTAGAAGAGTTCAAACAGATTTGCAATTATCTTGGTCCCAAATCCCTGCCACTCATTGTCGTCACCGCTATCTTCATTTCACTGGCACTTACAATCGAGACGATACTCGAGACGACCAGATACGGGGCGCAAGACAGTTCGGGCGCTGCCATTTCGATCGGACTGCTGCGCGAACTCGGTCCTCTCACCGTTAGCATTTTCTGGGCCGCTCGAGTGACTGTGCTTTTGTCCTACAACGCAAAGTTGTATGTGGACGCCAACGGCTCCAAGGACTTTATTGAAGTGTTTGTGTTTCCGCGTTTTCTTGCCGGACTAATCATGGCAGTTCCACTGGCCAGTTTCGGCTTGGTTTTTGGCTTCGCCACAGCCGCATTCTATGCGCCGACCATTGGAGTTAGCTCGTGGCAAGAATTTTTAGAGATTGCCCGCGTTTCTATCCACGAGAAAGACATCATCGTCTACTTTGTCAAACTTGTGTTACTCAATCCAATTATCGCTGTCATCGTCGGCAGTGCCTGCGGACTCTACTCAAATGAAGATGGTGGTACAACTGCTTCTCATGCGGTTTCCAAAATGTTCATCTACGCAGTAATCGCTAATTTTGTTTTCACTTACTTCATGTTCCCCATCTAATAGGAAGAATAGGCGCCTCAATGTCAATCACTACCGATTCCAACTCGGCAATTCGCGATGGACGCCTGGGCGTTTTTGTTCTCATCGCCATCATCTTTTTGATGGGTTCATATCTGTGGTTCAAAGCCGTTTCACCCTGGAATCCACAACAACGATTTGAAGTCCGTTTTCATGAAATCGCAGCTCTCAATGACAATGCGCCCATTCTCGTAAATGGCGTCCGTGTCGGCTCTGTTGAAAGTATCCATTTGAAGGGCAAAGACTCCGTGCATGTAAAAATGCAGATCAACAAATCGAAAATCACCATTCCTGAAGGTGCGACCTTCAAAATTCTGAGTAATAACGTAGTGGGCGTCAAGTACGTGGATATCTCGCTGCCTGAAAGCGATCCCAACAAACCTCAGCCAAGGCCGTTGGACGAAACAATGGAAATAGTTGGCCAGGACCCTGGCCGCCCCGAAGTAATTATCGATGAGTTGACAGCCAGTCTGAGCAAAATCAGCTTTGACAAACTGGAGAAGAAAGTGGCGGAGAATTTTGATGATATTTCGATTGCCACGAAAAATATCTCCAAAGCCTCAGAGAAATTCGGACCGGTTGCCGACAAAACGATTCTTATGGAAGACAAGGTTGGTGTCCTTGCTGACGAAGTAAGAACAACATCAAAGCGAATCAACAAGATAATCGAAAACCCGCAATTTGTCGCCGACTTGAAAGAAACAGCAAAGCGCGCGCGCGATGTTGCCGCTTCTATTGAAAGAACGATGAATCAGGTTGATAGCTTGCTTGCTGATAAAGACCTGCGCAACGACGTCAAAGAATCTCTGGCTCGCTTAAACGAAGCGACGCAACATGTTCAACATGGTTTGGAAACTTTCGAGAAAATCGCGCAGGACAAAGATGTTCGCAGTGACTTGAAGGCGATTATGGTCGATGCTCGGCAAACGCTGGATAAGGTCTATAAGATGGTGAATAGTCCTGGATTTGGAGACGATCTCAAAGGTACTCTTAAGAATACAAATCAGGCTCTGGAGAACATCAATACGGTCACGCTTCAGGTCAATCAGATTTTGAGCAAGCGGCATCCTTTGTTGCACATGATTTTTGGTGCTCCCGGCAAATTGGATGTGAAGGCACGTCTGCATAAGAAGCAGAGCAACGATAATAAGGATAAAAAAGACAACGGCACTAACGCGCAGAATACGAATGATTCGTCGCGATCGAAAGAGGCTTCTTCTTCTTCTTCTTCTTCTTCGACTACACCAAGTACCCCTGTCGTAGATGTGATAGATAATCAGGCTCCAGCCAACAATTGAACGTTTTGTTTTCGACATCTGTTGGATATTGCATTGTCAGCCATACGAAAGCATGGTATCTTGAGAGATCTAGGACCTTATAAACAAAAATGAGTTGTGGACTTTCCTCGAAAGGCTTGTAGTAGCTGAAGCCTTGGGGCTATTCATGTCTAAGGTTTCTAGACCTGGAAATCCCTGAAGAATTACATCTAAAAATCGCCGTGACTGCTGGATATCAAAGATATGCCGAGCTGCATTGTCATTCGTCCTTTTCTTTTCTGGATGGTGCGTCCAACCCGGAAGAGTTGGTCATGCGTGCAAAAGAACTCGGTTTGGCTGCTCTTGCAATAACAGACCATGATGATTTTGGAGGAATAGTCCGATTTGCATATTCTGCAAGAGAGTTAGAATTCCCAGCAATCATAGGGTGTGAGGTAACAATTGAAGATGACTCGCATCTGATCCTTCTCGTTGAAAACGAACGAGGATATCGAAATCTCAGTTACCTCCTCACGCAGGCACGCATGCAAAAAGCACGTGGCAAACCTCGCGTTTCATATCAACATTTGGAAGAGCGTTCGGAAGGTCTTATTGCACTTTCCGGCTGTCCTCATGGACGCATCCCTTCAGCATTATTTCTTGATCGTGTTGAAGAAGCGAAAGACATTGCTGGTCAACTCAAAGAAATATTTCAAGATCGTTTTTATCTTGAAGTATGGAATCATTTACTAAATCAAGAAGCTGTTATTGCCAAAAAGCTTTTGGAATTGTCAAATTCTATGGCAATACCGTGGGTGGTGACAAATAATGTTCATTATGCATCGCCTGAAGGGCGAATGGTGCATGATGTTCTTACTTGTATAAAACATGATGTTACTCTTGCCCAGGCAGGTAGGAGATTGAGGGCTAATGGTTGTTTCTACCTGAAGTCGCCGGAAGAGATGGTTTATTTATGGCGCCATGATCTTACCGGAATAAACAATACCCTTCGTATCGCAGATAGATGCCAGTTTCGCCTTGGTGCATTCAAGCCACCACTACCAGTCTTTGATTTGGAGGATGGCACCACTCATAATGGCATCTTAGAAAAACTTGTTTGGGAAGGTGCAAAGATCAGATATCCGGATCTGACTGAAAAGCACCTTAAACAAATAAATTACGAATTGAGCATGATTACTAATTTGGGGTTGGCTCCATATTTCTTGATTATGTGGGACATCGTCAATTTTGCTCGTAAAAACGGCATTGCGGTTCAAGGCCGTGGCTCAGCGGCAAATTCTGCCGTCTGCTATTGCCTGATGATTACAGCTGTCGATCCGATTGGTATGGATTTACTATTCGAACGATTTCTTTCTTCTGGGCGCAATGAACCCCCAGATATTGATGTCGATATTGCTCACCAGGAAAGGGAAAAGGTAATTCAGTATGTTTATGAAAAGTATGGGCGAGAACACGCTGCAATGGTCTGCGAAGTAATAACTTATCGCGGGCGTTCTGCAGTGAGAGATGCTGCCAGGGTGCTGGGTTTTTCTCAAGAACAAGCTGATTCGCTTTCGGTAGAAGCAAGACATATGGAAGCTCACGAAGCAGCCTTGAACTTGAGAGCCGGTGGTGCGGAAAGAGCAGGGTTGGATCAAAAGGATAAACGAGTTCAGCAACTGATTCGTGTTGTTTCAGGACTGCATCAATTACCTCGTCATAGATCAATTCACGTGGGTGGTTTTGTTCTGTGTGGAACTGCACTTGGTGAAGTCGTACCTATTGAACCTGCGGCAATGGATGCGCGCACTGTTATTCAGTGGGACAAAGATGATATTGATTTGATGGGCTTGATCAAAATTGATCTACTGGGTTTGGGCATGCTAACTCTAATTCAAGAAGGGTTGAGGCATGTTCATAAATACCGTGGATTGGATATTGATATTGGTCGCTTAGATATGAGCGACCCTGCGATTTACGAGATGCTGACTCAAGCTGATACTGTCGGTGTATTTCAAGTCGAATCTCGCGCTCAGATGAATATTCTTCCGCGCATCAAGCCAAAGTGCTTTTACGATATTATTGTTTCCATTGCTATTGTGCGACCTGGGCCGATTCAAGGAAATATAGTTCATCCCTACTTGCGAAGACGTCGAGGCGATGAGCAAGTCACTTATCTACATCCGTCTTTAGAGCCGATTTTGAAGCGGACTTTAGGAGTGCCGCTGTTTCAAGAGCAAGGCATGAAGCTGGCTGTCGTTGCCGCCGGATTTACTGCTGCACAGGCAGATCATTTGAGGCGCGTGATGAGTCATAAGCGCTCTCTGGAAAAAATGGCATTGCTTTGTGATGATCTTGCTGCAGGAATGAAAAAAAATGATTTTTCTCCAGAAGCGATTGAAACGATCACACATCAATTAAGAGCATTTGCAAATTACGGATTTCCTGAAAGTCATGCTGCATCCTTTTCCCTCTTAGTCTACGCATCTGCATACTTGAAGAAGTATTTCCCGACGGAGTTTTATTGTGCGATTTTGAACGCTCAACCGATGGGTTTTTACAGTCCCGCTACTCTGATACGAGATGCAATAAATCATGGTGTTGAAGTGCTTAGTGTGGATTTGGCAAAAAGCGATTGGGATTGCACAATCGAAATAATTGAACAGAAAGAAGGATTCGGTGCTTTTGGATTTGCCAATGCGAATAAAGCTAATAAAGCCAATCAAGCCCTTAGTTCGGTTGACGTTTTGGAGCAAAAGAGAACTCAGAAGCTTGCACTGCGTATTGGACTGAGGTTTGTACATGGCTTGGGTAACAAGTCTATGCAGGCATTGAAAGCGGTTCATGCTGCTGGTGGAAAGTTCACATCTATGGAAGATGTTTTGCAGAGGAGCGGCTTAGGACCAAGTGATTTGAAACAACTTGCTCGTGCCGGAGCTTTTGAAAGCCTGTATCCGGGACGTCGAAAAGCGTTATGGGAAGTGCTTTCTAGATTGAATAATCCACCTCCTACACCTTTGCTCGATCTATTAGAGAAAAAGCCGGTAGAGGATGTACCGGAAATGTCCAGTCTAGAAGAAATAGTTGCTGATTTTAGAACTTTAGGACTTTCTACTGGTCCTCATCCGATGTCGTTCTACAGAGAATGGGCTCAAAAATTTGGAATCAAATCTTGCCAGGAATTAGGGGTGTCAGAGCACAGCAAAGTTATGTCTGTAGCCGGAGGAGTAATTTGCAGGCAAAGACCGGAAACTGCAAAAGGGTTCGTTTTTATCACCCTGGAAGATGAGACAGGCGTTGCAAATATCATCGTCAATCCAAATGTTTTTGCTGAATTTCGACATTTGATAATGCGAACTTCTTTTATGTTAGTGAAAGGCAAATTACAGCTAGAGGATGGCGTCGCTAACATCCTTGCTGAAAAGTTCGAACGGCTTCCGCTTTTGCCCGGAAATCCTATTTTACCTACTCGTGATTTCCATTAAACCGGCCCAGTCTGCCATTCAGAGCCTTCGTCCAAGTTAAGAAGCCGTAATCTTTGGAATGCTTGGAAACCCTCTGCCTTGCTGCAGCACACGCGATGTACGGCATATTGTGCTATTACTTAAAAGAAAGTGGCTAGCCATAAGGGTCATCAGAGTTTATCCTTAAAGTTGCCTCTATTAAATGGCTGGAAAGAGCGTTGGCATCCTATGTCCGCAGATTTAAACAAACGACCTACAGTTGACGAAAAGGACTATTGGGAGACTCTGTACAGGGTCAAGCGTACGCCGTGGGAACTAAATCAGATTTCCCCGCCCCTGCGAACCTTTTTGGATTCACCCTACAAAGTCCCGCCCGGTCGAATCGCTGTTCCCGGTTGTGGAACAGGTCACGATTGCATGTTGTTTGCCAGCCGCGGATTCGAAGTCACGGCAATAGACTTTGCACCGTCAGCACTCCAATCGACCACTGAAAAGTTCATTCAAGCCGGAATTCTGAATTCCAAAGGCTTTGTGCTCGATAAAGATGTTTTTGACATGCACGACTATGACGGGCATTTCGATTATGTTCTCGATCACACATTTTTTTGCTCGATTCACCCATCTAGACGCAGACAATATGCCTATGTTGTGCGCGATCTTTTGAAACCGACAGGGAAATTGATTTCGCTCTTCTGGCTTGTCGAACGTCGTGGTGGCGGCGCGCCTTTTTCAACTACAAATGACGATATTTTCGCAGTCTTCAAAGACATCTTTGCCTTCGACATCGTATTCGAGCCGCCTGATTCAGTGGATTCGAGAAAGGGAAAAGAAATCTTTTGCTTGATGTCGGTCAAGAAGTAAATGTTTTTATCACTGTCAAGAGCGACTTGGTAGCTGTTTTACCGGGTAGGTTTTAGATTCGTGTTTAAAGCGACAAAGTGAGGCGGCAAGCCTCACTTCGTAGGTGGTTTCTTAAGTATCTAAAGAACAACCAAGAGAATGGTTTAGAACAGACCTTCGCGCATGGCTTTAACGGCCGCTTCCGTTCTGTCGGAGACGGTCAGTTTTTCCATGATGTGGCGCATGTGGGTCTTTACAGTCTCAAGGCCGAGCTCTAACTGGTCGGCAATCTTTTGATTGCTCAAACCCTGAGCTACCAAGCGCAACACTTCGATTTCTCTGGGAGAGAGTCTTGTGTTTGTGCGTTCTCTGGTGCGTGTTCTTGTCCCGGTGGCTGTTGAACCGCCATTACCCGGAGCATTGGCGGGCTTGTCCGATGCGTATGCGCAAAGAACTCTGTTTGCAATGCCTGGATCGAGCCAGACTGCGCCCTCTGCTACGCTGCGCACCACTGTTCCCAACTGAGCGCTGGAAATGTTTTTCAAACAATAACCATTAGCCCCGGCGCTAAGTGCGGCAAAGATTTCTTGATCGCTTTGATGGGAGGTGAGCATTATCACTCTTGTCTCTGGCAATTCTTTGCGAATACGACGCGTCGCTTCGATGCCATCCATGCTGGGAAGTTCAATATCCATTAGCACCACATCTGGTTTCAAATCCATGACAGTCTTCAAGCCCTCACGACCGTCTTCGGATTCGGCTATTACACTTAATCCCGGCACCTGCTCCAGTCCCATCTTTAGACCAATACGAGTAAACTCGTGGTCTTCGACGATAACTATACGGATGGTGGACTCAGATAAATTTTGCATTTTCCTTAACCTATCAGTGTGTTGTTGCTTGCAGATCGTTATCGTGCTGCTTGTTCGATTTTCCCTCCGGCTTTTGAACCGGTAACTTAATGTAGAAGGTGGTCAATTGACCTGGGTCGCTCTCGCACCAGATTTCTCCGTTATGGGCCTCCACGATTTTCTTGCACAGATAAAGGCCAAGACCCCAGCTGTGTTTGTATGTTTTTTCAGGTGATTTGTGCCAGTAACGTCTGAATAGTTTTGGGATATCCTCTGGCTGAATGCCGGCTCCTGGGTTGGTGATACTAAACAGAACGTGTCCGGGCAAGTTTCGTGCGGCTACCTTTATGTTGCTACCTTTGGGCGAATACTTGATCGCATTTTCGAGCAAGTTGGTGAATACCCTGCGAATTGCGGTGTGGTCTGCCCAGACCTTTTTGAGATTGGTTGGAATCTCGACCTTAACCGACAAGTCGTGATCTTTGATGATCGCTGACATGTGATCCAGGCAAGATTCAACAGTAATACCTAGATTTATCGTGTCGAAAAAATGCGGCTGTGCATTGGCTTCGTAGCGATACACGTCCAGCAATTGTTGGATCATCTTGAGCAAATTGCCATTGTTCTCTCGCAGCTTGGTGACGAGCATTACCAGCGAATCGTCCAGCCTCCCGGCTGTGGATTTCATCAATAGCTCAATGGCTCTGTCTGTCGCTATTACTGGAGTTTGCAAATCGTGTGTGAGTGTAGCCACGAAGTCTTCTCTGTAACGAGCGTGTTCGACGCGCTCGGAAACATCTACCGCAATGAGAACTGCACCGATAATGCTTTGGTCCTCGCTTTCGACTGGCCAAATGGCCAGGTCAAAGTACCCTAGACAGCCCGGTTCCTCAGAAGTTCCAATCTTGGCAACCTCCGAGGTGCCATTTGTTTTTGCTTCTAGTCCATCGAGTTCCAGATCGTGACTGACGCAAAACTCTCTCTCGAAGTACTTTTTGCCCTCGTCGAGAGCATCTCGAAAGGGGGCTTTGGGCAACCAAGGGAAAGCTTCGAAAATATTTTTATTTTGCAGTGTGCTCGAATCTTGGTCTGCTAATGAAGCAAAAGTCGCGTTGACTTCCTTAATGAGGAAATCATTGCCGATATGCACGATACCAACTGGAGCGTGCTCCAAAATCTTTTGAGTGACTCGATGCTCTTCTTTGACTTTGAATGTCTCGGCCTCATGCAAGCGCTTCGTTTCAAGAAGCTTTGCCTCGTGCTCTCGTTTTTCATGCGCGAGAATTACCTCCGCCTGTCGCTTCACTTCTTCGCGCATCAAATACAGATTTACAAAGACGGACACTTTTGATTTGAGCACATCTTTCGAATAAGGCTTGATTATGTAGTCGACAGCCCCTAGAGAATATCCTCTGCTTGCCTCCGCCTCTTCGCGGTACATGGCAGTGATAAATATGATTGGAATGTGTTTGGTTTTTTCCCTGAGTCTGATCAATCGTGCCGTTTCAAAACCGTCGATATCCGGCATTTGTACATCTAGAAGCACCAGCGCATAGTCGTCGGCAAGCAAGCACTTCAGCGCTTCTGCACCAGATTTCGCAGCCACTAATTCAAGGCGCGAGTCCCCCAGCGCCGCAGTCAATGCGGACAGGTTGAGTTGATTGTCATCGACAAGCAATATTTTAACTTGGTCCGTTTTCGCCATCTTGGCTCCTTCTGGATCGAAAGTCTTTTTCATTTGGGCGAGATCTCGTTTTGATCACCCAACTGTCGACCAGGTTTTTCAGCCGTTCGAGGGTGGCTGGTTTGCTGAGGTAATCGTCCATGCCTGCTTGCAGGCATCGTTCTCTGTCGCCTTCCATCGCTTGCGCGGTAAGCCCGATGATGGGAGTGTGTCTTCCAATTTCGGACTCAGTGTGTCTGATTATGCCGGTGGCTTCAAAGCCGTCCACTTCAGGCATTTGGCAGTCCATCAATATGAGCGAGTATGGAGTCTTCAATGCGGCGTCTACAGCCTCGCGTCCGTTGTTGACCGTGTGTCCGACATAGCCGAGCTGTTTAAGTTGAAGAACAGTAACTAACTGACTGGTCTTATTGTCGTCGGCAACAAGGATCAGTTTGACCGTATCCGGAGCTTTCGCGGCATCGTTTGTGGTTAAAGCCGGGGACGCTTTCAGATTTTGATGGCTTCTAAAAGCTGCACGCCGTTTGCTTTCATTCGAATCGATATCCGGCTGACCACCGGTAGCCAGAGGTGAGCGATCGAGACTCACGATGAAAGTAAACGTCGAGCCTTTGCCCATTGTGCTGTCTACTTCGATGGTTCCGCCCATCATATCGACTAATCTCTTCGATATGGAAAGACCAAGCCCCGTGCCACCATATCGGCGCGTTGTTGCACCATCCACTTGCGTAAACGGACGGAACAGCAATTGTTTATCTCGGTCGGATAAGCCGATGCCGGTGTCGCTTACAGACAAGCTTACGGTGACCGAGTGTTGATTTTGCGTGACAAGGGCGACTTTGAGATAAATTCCGCCTTTGGAGGTAAACTTGATTGCGTTGGAAAGTAGATTGATCAGAATTTGCCGAATACGAATGGAATCGCCGCGCAAAACGTTTGGAATCGCTGGCTCGATTTCGGTTTTTAAGTAAATTCCTTTTTCCGCTGCCGCATTTTGCAGCAACTCGACGGTGCCATCAACGGTGGTACTCAGCTCGAAATCATGAACGTCGAGATTTAGCTTTCCTGCTTCGATTTTGGAGAAATCGAGAATGTCGTTGATGATTGTGAGAAGTGCTAGCCCTGAGTCTCGGATCAATGTGGCGAGATCTTGTTGCTCCGGATCAAGTTTTGTTTTGAGCAGCAACTCGGCAAGACCAATCACACCACTCATCGGTGTCCGTATCTCGTGACTCATGTTGGCAAGAAATTCGCCTTTCAGCTTATTTGCTTGCATCAATTCCTGGCTTTGTCGCTCGAGAATTCTCGACTTGCGATACAGCTCTACGAAAACGGCTACCTTTGAGCGCAGAATCTCCGGGGAAATCGGCTTCAACATATAGTCGACTGCACCATAGGAATAGCCGATTTGAGCTTGAGTCGGCGCGGATTCGGTACCGGTCAAAAAGATGATTGGTGTGTTGCGAGAACGCTCGCGCTGCTGGATCAATTTAGCGGTTTCAAAACCGTCAACATCCGGCATTTGCACATCAAGAAGGATAAGTGAGAACTCTTGCTTGAGCATGCATCGCAGCGCTTCCCTTCCTGAGTGCGCTTTAGTAAATCGAATGCCCGGCCCTTGCAGCATTGCTTCAAGGGCCATCAGGTTTTCTTCTTTGTCATCGACAAGAAGAATATGAGTTGAGGCATCCGTGATTTCAATCATTTTTTGATTCCATTATCAGGGGTGTGATTCCACACCCCTGATTACCATTTATTTAGCGGTACAACCACACTCTCAAGAGTGAGAGCAGTCTGTCCGTATCAACCGGCTTGGCGATGTAGTCAGAAGCTCCGGAGTCCAGGCACTTCTCGCGGTCGCCTTTCATCGCTTTTGCCGTAAGAGCAATGATTGGCAACGTTTTGAACTTCGGCATCTCTCGAATTGCCATTGTCGTCTCGTAGCCGTCCATGCCTGGGAGCATGATGTCCATCAAAACAACTGATATATCTGGCGTATTGTCGAGAATTTCCAGTGCTTCTTTGCCGCTTTCAGCATAGAGCACGTTCATCTCCTGCCTTTCGAGAATGCTGGTCAATGCGAAGATATTGCGTACGTCGTCATCGACGATGAGTACTTTTCTTCCCACAAGAACAGGATCAGTTTGATGCACCTCCTCGAGCATCTTGCGTTTGTACTCAGGCAGATTGGCTTCGACTCTGTGTAAGAAGAGTGAAGTTTCATCGAGTAGTCTTTCAGGCGATTGAACGTCTTTTACGACCACTGTGTTGGTTAACTTCTTAATTTCCATTTCTTGCTTTGGTGTCAATTCCTGCCCGGTGTAAATGACCACGGGCATGTCAGGCATTTGAAGTTCTTTCTGCACTTTGCGGATGAATTCAATACCTGCCATGTCAGCTAGTTCCAAACCGAGAACAACGCAATCAAAGGCGCCGTCCTTCAGCTTATTGACTGCTTCTTCACCAGTATCTGCAGTTGCAATTTCAACATCATCGCCCTGAATCAATTCGACAAGAGCATCACGGTGTTCGTGATTGTTGTCGACGATAAGCAGGGACTTACGCTCGCGCTCGATAAATCCTCTTATGTTGCTGAGCGCATCAACGATGCTGTCCTTGCTGACTGGTTTTTCAAGATAGCCGATGGCACCTTGTCTCAAACCACGCCAGCGTTGCGAATCAACCGATATTACGTGCACTGGAATGTGTCTGGTGTTGGGATCGTGCTTGATTCTATCCAGCACTGTCCAACCATCCATATCCGGCAAGTTGAGATCGAGAGTGATTGCCTCAGGCTTGTACTTCTTGGCTAACGCCAGAGCGGTTTCACCGTCTTGAGCAACAATGCCCTTGAACTCTTTCTCGTGAACAAGGTCGACCATCAGGCTGGCGAAATTCGGATCATCTTCAACAATGAGCACCGTGCGATCGCCCGCTTCAATTGCATCGCGATCGTCATTCACTGTGAGCTCGTGACGCGGCAGTGTTTGCGTCATTGCTTCATAGAGAATTTCCGGTTCGCGATCTTTGGTTGCGTTTTGACCTTGAGTCTTTTGCGCATAGACTTTTGCTGCTTCCGGCAAGTAGGTCTTCGGAATGTACAGAGTGAATACGCTGCCTTCGTCAGGGGTGCTTATGACGCGAATCTCACCGCCGAGCAATGTGGCGATTTCGCGGCTGATTGCGAGCCCTAAGCCTGTACCGCCGAACTTACGGCTTGTCGTGCCGTCAGCCTGGTGGAAGGCTTCGAAGATGATGCCTTGCTTATCGAACGGGATGCCGATACCGGTGTCTGAAACAGTGAACGCAATCACCGAATCAGCCATATTGAGCACTTCCATGTCGGGCGACCAACCGGATTCGACGGTTTTGATATTGAGTGCCACGCTTCCCTTTTCCGTGAACTTTATGGCGTTGGAAAGGAGGTTCTTCAATACCTGGTGCAGACGCTTCCAGTCTGTGTAGACAAGTTTTGGCGCGTTCTCGTCGACGGCGACGGAGAATTCCAATTTCTTGTCTTCGGCGATCTGGCGGAATCCTCTGTCCATGTCGTTGCGAATGTCGGACACGAAGATGTCGGACAGTTCGACGGTCATGGTTCCAGATTCAATCTTAGACAGATCGAGGATGTCGCTGATCAATCCCAACAAATCTGTTCCGGATGAATAGATTGTGTTGGCGAAATCGATTTGTTTCTCCGTCAAGTTGCCTTCTACGTTTTCGGCAAGCAGCTTGGAGAGAATCAAGAGTGAATTGAGCGGTGTGCGCAATTCGTGCGACATGTTTGCAAGGAACTCGGACTTGTACTTGGAAGTGAGAGCAAGCTGTTTCGCTTTTTCTTCCAATGAAAGTCGGGCTTGTTCGATTTCTCTGTTCTTACGTTCAACCTCTTTGTTCTGCATTTGCAACAGTCGAGCTTTTTCTTGCAACTCTTCGTTTGTTTGTTGCAGCTCTTCTTGTTGCTCTGTGAGCAGGTTTTCCGATTCCTTGAGGTTCTTTGCTTGTTGTTCCAATCGTTGGTTAGTTTCTGTAAGCTCTTGTTGTTGTGCTTGCAGTTCTTGCGCCAGTGACTGGGACTGAGCAAGAAGGTTTTCTGTTCTCGAGTTCGCTTCGATGGTGTTCAACACGATACCGATTGATTCGGTGAGCTGATCCAAGAACGCCAAGTGGATGTCGCTGAATCTCTGGAACGATGCCAGTTCGATTACCGCTCGTACCTCACCTTCGAACAGTACCGGCAAAACAACTATGTTCAGCGGTGTTCCTTCGCCGAGTCCGGAGTTGATTCGTACATAATCATTCGGTGCGTCGTGAACAAGAATTCTTTGTTTTTCGATCGCGCACTGACCAACCAGTCCTTCACGCATTCGGAATCGATCGGATAGATTCTTTCTTTCTCTATAAGCGTAACTACCGATCAATTTCAGTACTTGCTCGTTCTCTTCTTCATCATCGACCTCGTTGAGGTAGAACACGCCATGTTGCGCAGTAACTAGTGGTGCCAATTCGGACAAGATCAAGTTGGATACTGTGAGCAAATCTCTTTGACCTTGGAGCATTCGAGTGAATTTCGCCAAGTTGGTCTTGAGCCAGTCTTGCTCGGTGTTTTTCTGTGTCGTATCCTTCAGGTTCCAGATCATTTCGTTGATGTTGTCTTTCAACGCCGCAACTTCGCCTTGCGCTTCTACGGTAATTGATCGCGTCAGGTCACCCTTCGTCACAGCGGTTGCTACTTCTGCGATAGCCCGTACCTGACCTGTCAAGTTCGCAGCGAGCTGGTTAACGTTGTCTGTCAGATCCCTCCATGTACCGGCGGCACCAGGCACCCTTGCCTGACCACCGAGTTTTCCTTCGACACCTACTTCCCGGGCAACTGTAGTTACCTGATCTGCGAATGTCGCCAGAGTGTCGATCATCTCGTTGATAGTGTCTGACAGAGCAGCGATTTCGCCTTTTGCTTGCAAGGCTAGTTTGCGCTTCAGGTTACCGACGGCTACCGCGGTTACAACACCCGCGATACCCCGCACCTGCTCTGTGAGGTTACCTGCCATTGAGTTTACGTTATCTGTTAGATCCTTCCAGATACCGCCCACCCCTTGTACATCCGCTTGTCCTCCGAGTTTCCCTTCGGTTCCTACTTCCCGGGCAACCCGTGTTACTTCTGCCGCGAAAGACGAGAGCTGGTCAACCATGGTGTTAATGGTGTTTTTCAGCTCTAAGATTTCACCTTTAACGTCTACCGTAATCTTCTTGGACAAGTCGCCTCGGGCTACAGACGTCGTAACGTCTGCGATGTTACGCACCTGAGATGTGAGGTTCGACGCCATGTAATTTACGTTGTCCGTCAAATCTTTCCAGGTGCCGGACACACCTTTTACATCCGCCTGACCACCGAGTTTTCCTTCCGTACCTACTTCTCTTGCAACCCGTGTTACTTCTGATGCGAATGATGAGAGCTGGTCAACCATGGTGTTGATTGTGTTTTTCAGCTCTAAGATTTCGCCTTTAACGTCTACGGTAATCTTCTTCGAAAGGTCACCGTTCGCAACCGCGGTCGTTACGTCCGCGATGTTACGCACCTGGGATGTGAGGTTGGACGCCATGTAATTTACGGAGTCGGTCAAATCCTTCCAGGTACCGGACACACCTTTAACGTCCGCCTGACCGCCGAGTTTACCTTCCGTACCTACTTCTCTTGCAACCCGTGTTACTTCTGCCGCGAAAGACGAGAGTTGGTCCACCATGGTGTTGATGGTGTCTTTGAGTTCCAAGATTTCGCCTTTAACGTCTACGGTAATCTTCTTCGAGAGGTCACCGTTCGCAACCGCGGTCGTAACGTCTGCGATGTTCCGCACCTGAGATGTGAGGTTGGACGCCATGTAATTTACTGAGTCCGTCAAATCTTTCCAGGTGCCGGACACTCCTCGTACAGCTGCCTGACCACCGAGTTTTCCTTCCGTACCTACTTCTCTTGCAACCCGTGTTACTTCTGCCGCGAAGGAGGAGAGCTGGTCCACCATGGTGTTGATAGTGTCTTTCAGCTCCAAGATTTCTCCGCGTACAGGCACGGTGATCTTCTTAGAGAGGTCGCCGTTTGCAACGGCGGTCGTCACTTCCGCGATGTTACGCACCTGAGCGGTCAGGTTGCCTGCCATCGAATTTACGTTATCGGTGAGACCCTTCCATGTTCCGGAGACTCCTTTTACCTCTGCCTGACCACCGAGTTTTCCTTCCGTACCTACTTCTCTTGCAACCCGTGTTACTTCTGCTGCGAATGACGAGAGCTGGTCAACCATGGTGTTGATTGTGTTTTTCAGCTCAAGGATTTCGCCCTTAACGTCTACGGTGATCTTCTTAGAAAGGTCACCGTTTGCAACTGCGGTTGTTACGTCCGCGATGTTACGTACTTGCGACGTGAGGTTCGACGCCATGTAATTTACTGAGTCGGTCAAATCTTTCCAGGTACCGGACACACCTTTAACGTCCGCCTGACCACCGAGTTTTCCTTCCGTACCTACTTCTCTTGCAACCCGTGTTACTTCCGATGCAAATGATGAGAGCTGGTCAACCATGGTGTTGATGGTGTCTTTCAGCTCCAAGATTTCGCCTTTTACGTCTACAGTGATCTTTCTTGAGAGGTCACCGTTCGCAACCGCGGTCGTTACGTCCGCGATGTTACGTACTTGCGACGTGAGGTTAGACGCCATGTAGTTTACAGAGTCGGTCAAATCCTTCCAGGTACCGGACACACCTTTAACGTCTGCCTGACCGCCGAGTTTTCCTTCCGTACCTACTTCTCTTGCAACCCGTGTTACTTCTGCAGCGAAGGATGAGAGCTGGTCCACCATGGTGTTGATGGTGTCTTTCAGCTCCAAGATTTCACCCTTAACGTCTACAGTAATCTTCTTCGAAAGGTCACCGTTGGCAACTGCGGTCGTAACGTTCGCGATGTTCCGCACCTGAGCGGTCAGGTTGCCTGCCATGTAATTTACAGAGTCAGTCAAATCTTTCCATGTACCGGCGACGCCTTTTACTTTCGCCTGACCGCCGAGTTTTCCTTCCGTACCTACTTCTCTTGCAACCCGTGTTACTTCGGATGCGAAGGACGAGAGCTGGTCCACCATGGTGTTGATTGTGATCTTCAACTCCAAGATTTCGCCTTTGACGTCTACGGTAATCTTCTTCGAAAGGTCACCGTTGGCAACGGCTGTCGTTACGTTCGCGATGTTCCGTACCTGCGCTGTCAGGTTGCCTGCCATCGAATTTACGTTATCCGTCAAATCTTTCCAGGTGCCGCTGACGCCTTTTACAATCGCCTGACCCCCTAGCTTTCCTTCGGTACCTACTTCCCGGGCAACCCGTGTAACTTCGGATGCGAAGGAGGACAACTGGTCCACCATGGTGTTGATGGTGTTTTTTAGCTCCAAGATTTCGCCCTTAACGTCTACAGTAATCTTCTTGGAGAGGTCGCCGTTTGCAACGGCGGTCGTAACTTCTGCGATGTTCCGCACCTGTGCTGTCAGGTTGCTTGCCATCGAGTTTACCGAGTCAGTCAAGTCTTTCCACGTTCCGCTTACGCCTTTGACCTGCGCCTGACCACCGAGTTTTCCTTCGGTACCTACTTCTCTTGCAACCCGTGTTACTTCTGAAGCGAAGGACGAAAGCTGGTCAACCATTGTGTTGATCGTTTTCGCCGTCCGCAGGAACTCCCCTTTAAGAGGTGCTCCGTCGATTTCGAGTGACATGGTTTGGCTGAGGTCACCTTTAGCTACCGCCCCGATAACACGGGCGACCTCTGTCGTTGGACGCACCATGTCTGATACCAGGAGGTTGACTGAGTCCATGCAATCAGCCCAGCCACCCGATACGTCACCGAGTGACGCGCGGTGACCGATCTTACCTTCCTTACCCACAACGGTTGAAACGCGCTGTAACTCGCGCACCATGCGCTCATTCAGCTCCGCTGCGTCGTTGAAGGCAACCGCGATTTCCCCGGCAATGCCTGTCTGATCCAGCGGCAATCTGACCGAAAAGTCACCGCGAGACAGCATTCGCAGTGCCTTTAGTAATTGCTTCGCATCAATCGCTTCTTTGTCTAGTGTCGCCGGCGACAATTTCTTGCTGCCGTTCGTGTCTGTGGAAGCACGAGATTTGGTGGTTGGCATGGGCAGTTTTTTCCGTATGTTGTTTTTGAGGGCGAACTATGGGCGTTTTGCGGACTTAACAGTGAAAAGTACAATATTGCCAAGCAGAAACAGCGCGGGACGTCTCCCGCGATATATAAAGGACTTCTTTTTATGTTCCACGATCGCATCGTATCGCGCTCACTCCATGTGGGCATCGAGCAACGTCGGTATGACGCGTCAGGGGAGACTGGTCACGCGGGATAAAGTTCCCACGTATTTATTAGGTTTCCAGACTTTAATGGTGGGAATCGGACAGGTTCCCGAATATTAAATCTGCCGTTTAATCTTGGGAGAAACGCGGCAGAGTCCAGCTAGAAAAGGCAATTGGTCTGAGAACGAACAGTGAGCTCCGACAAGGGCTAATCAAACACTTGACTCTTGGAAACCATCCAGCTTGGAAGCATCTCGGGACGAAAGTGGTCCTAAAAGGTGTGATTAATTCCTGCAGTCGCTTCTGCTCCATAGTCTCCGTTGATTGCGAGCGCTTGGCGGACTTTGCGGTTCATGCTCAGTGATTTAGCAACCATATCCATGAACTTAGCGCCGCCTTCTGCATTGAGGTGGGCTGTGTCTTGGAAGTCTGAATCATGGAATACCCAGTGGCTGTTCAGGTCTATGAATGAAAACTCGCCACGCTGCGCACGTGCATTCATTTCAATCATGTACTTCTCATACATTCCTTTCGGCATCAAGGACATGTTTTTCTCAGTGAGCGGCATATTTGCCACCACCACTTTCACATTGTTTGCTTTTGCGTCAGCAAGCAATCTATCGAGAAAAGCAATTTGATTTTGGAACAGCTTTTCGTTGGGTGATGCGAAACGTTTTTTATACTCGCGAGTGTTATCTTTCCACGGAATCACCTGGTGTGGTGGCAGTACGAAATTTCCTTCGGCGACCGTTGCGTTGCCGAGAATATTGCCATCGCTTTTTTCATCGGTGCCTTTCGCATCGAAATTAGATACCGGAATTCCTGACAGCGCACTCTTACCTGCTTCATTGAGCGGTTTGGAGAAGTAAGTTTGCAATTCCAATCGCTTGTCGGAAAGATAGTTGATGTTGTTGTAAAACGCTTCTGCTGCGGCTTGAGGGGAAACAGTCAGAAGATGCTGAACATCATTTGTCTTGTCGAAGTGACGGAAAAATTGGTAGGTCGGTGTAGAGGTTGCAGAATCGACACCATTGTCAATGAAGTCGCGAAGAGTTAGCCCAAGTAGTATCACTTTTGGTGCTCGCTCACCATTGAAAAGTGAGTGCTCTGTGAAATACTGATCGGAAACCATCGCGCCTGGCAAGGCGAAATTGAAACACGAAATTCCTTCAGGTGCGCCAACTTCTTGCAGTTTTTTCTCAAGAAAAACTGAGTGAGGATGTTTAACCGCGTCAATATTTTTATTGAGAAAATCTGCATCAATTAGAGATGTGGGAATCATCATCAACGACGAACCCATTACCACTACATCTGGTGCCTTAGGTTCAGCTAAATAAGATTTTGTCCGCCACCATTCCCAGGACAAACGCACAGGCAGTTCAGTTGGCTTCACCCGGAGGTTCGGTTTAATTACTGAAAGTGTAATGTTGATTCCCGCGAAAGCGATCAAGGCGCAAACAATCGGGCGTCCGGGTATAGCGGACAGCCATGATTTCTTATCCTGAGTTCGTTCTGACATTTTCTCGCTTTCGCAAATTGGGTGAGGCTTTTCGCCGCCCGACCTGTAATTGTAAAGGTGATTGGGCTCCTCGTTGCCGACATTAACCATTAGTTAGGTGCCGAATCTGGAAAGGCTAGCTATTTGGAGCTCTCGGCGTATACTACCGGTAAAGATTAGCGCCTGCTTATGTTTTTGTCTTGCAGGGGTAAAGGTTAGCAATTAACCGCAGCGGCGCACGAAAACGCCGCGCCAGCTGAGAATTCCATCTCCTCCATAATTCCTCCATATTCTCCATCCTCAATACATTCTCTTTACATAGGATGTGTACATGGCGAAAGCAGCCCCCGCGTTTAGCGCCTTGCGCCTTTTCCGTCCTTTGAGGATTGAGTTGATGCAAATGAAATTTGAATTCTTTGGCGGCAATGGCAAAAGCCCAGGTTTTGCACGTCGAGTCTCTGCGCTTTTGGCAATTTCCGCACTTATGTTGGGTCAAAAGTGTTTTTCCGCGAACGAATCAGATACCTACCGCAACTGGCAAGCAACAGCAAAAACTACTCAGTTAGGTCAGCAGCTTTTGAACATGATGAACGCAGTCTCGCGATCGATAAGCGTCAATCCGGCCGACAAATATTCTCTATTTCGCAGAGCATACCTGTACGGAACGATTGGATGCACTGAATCTGCATTGACTGATTTGACTCGGGTCATTGCTATCGATCCGAACTTTGCTGCTGCCTACACTGAGCGAGCAAATTGCTACATGGATTTGAAAAACTACGAGCGCGCACTGTTCGATCTAAATCGCGCCATTGTTTTGGATCCACGATCTGGTGATGCTCTTTATACTCGTGGTCGTTTGATGCTCCTGATGAACAAGCCGAGCCTTGCTCTCAATGATTTACGCCGCAGCCAGAGCAGTGAGTGTAAGTTTGTGCCGGCTTTGCCTGGTGAACTGCCGGCTAATCACTATGACGCAACCGACTATTATCTTGGTGTTGCCTACGAGGCAATGGATAAAAAGGATGATGCAATCAGGCACTTTCAGGCATCTCTGAAAACTCCGCGCCTAGGTTCAGTCGGCTTCATCCATCGTTATGCGGATCAACCACTTGATGCGAAGTACAGAGTGAGTATGTTGGAAAACGGGTATTGAACTGGAAACTCATAATTCTTGCACTATATATGATGCACTTTATGAGTGTTCCAGCCGATGCTTGCAATGAGAATACGAAGTTACAAATCAAATCTGCTTGCCAAAAGCAATCAGTAAGCAAAAGACTTTTGGCGAGCAGAATATTTGTACCGACTCAGAATGGACAGATAGGATCAAATAAAACTAGAATTGCAAAATTGGCTGCATGCAGAAATAATACTTCGAGTCCATGGAAATTGTTGGGGTCCTTGTATTCAGATGAATGTGTCGCAAGGCCACCTGTTAGGTTTTATGGCGGAAGGAGCGCTCGAAAGCCTAATTTGTCAAAAAGTTCAACCAGTAGAAAAGACGAAGGAAAGGCAGGCTTTCAGTCGTCAAAAGGCTCATACAATGTGCCACTACATTCTCCATGGCGTAAATTGAGCGAACTCTTTTCGTATTGAAGAATTCTCGTGTCGTTTGAACTTTTTCGGCTAGTTATTCATTGCCGGTCTTCGCTTCGTAGCGGTAGCCGACACCGTAGACAGCGTGAATCAATTCTTGCCCTGGAAGTGCTTTCGCCAATTTCTTCCTGACGTTTTTAACGTGACTATCGATCACTCTATCGAAAACCATTTGTTCTTGCTGATAGCAAAGTTCCAACAGCTGATTTCTCGAAAATACGCGTCCAGGTTTTGACACGAAGAGTTTGAGCAAGCGAAACTCAGTAGGTGTCAAATCGAGAACAGTGCCATTGAATGTGATTCTGCCCTGCTCGTCATCGATTTTGAATAGCTTTGTCTCGGATTCCGCGCCACTTGTCGCGCGAGATCTTCTGAAGACAGCTTTTACTCGTGCCACTACCTCTCTGGGACTAAATGGTTTGCAAATGTAATCATCTGCTCCGAGTTCAAGCCCTAGCAATCTGTCCAATTCGTCAATTCGCGCGCTGACAATAATGATTGGAACAGCTGAAAACTTTCGGATCTCCTTGCAAATTTCAAGCCCATCTCCGCCTGGCAGCATCACGTCCAGGAGAATCAGTGATGGAGTATTTTTGCGCACCATCTCGACGATTTTGTCTCCGCGATCCTGATGCTCGACGTCGAAACCATTTTGGCGAAGATAGTCGGTAAGGATTTCGGCGATGCGCCTTTCATCCTCCACAATCAAGATTCTTTCCTTCTTTTCCGGCGCTTCAACCACCACGAAGTCCCCTTGCGGTCGGCAGAACTACTTCTATTCTTATTCCACCAAGCTCTGATTTGGAAGCAGTAATGCTGCCTGAGTGCGCTTCGATGATCGTTTTACAAATTGCCAGACCTAATCCTGATCCACCTAACTCTCGACTCCTTGATGCTTCTACTCTGAAGAAACGATCGAAGATTTTTGAAATGTGATCTTCTGAAATGCCGGGTGGTGAATCATCAAATCTCAGCACAACCGCAGTCGGTGATTTTTCCATCGATAGTTTGAGTTTCCCGCCCTTGTCCGTGTACCTAAGCGAGTTTTCCAGCAGGTTTATAAAGACCTGGCGCATGCGATTGTTATCCGCATAGACTGTGCATGATTCGTTAAGGATAGCGCTTTTATCAATAGTCAGTCCTTTCTCGGCAAAGCGCTCTTCGAAGATTTCCGCGACATCTTGCAATGTCGAGGCTACATCAATCGGAATGAACGAGTGTTTCAGATTGCCAACATCAAAACGTGCAAGCCAATGCAAGTCATCGACTAGTTTGCTTAAACCCATTATTTCTGCGTGTAATACCTGTAAAGTCTTTGGTGTGACTTCTTGCACACCGTCTTGAAAGGCTTCCACCTGGGCGCGCAAGATTGCAATCGGCGTGCGTAATTCATGCGATGTATCTGCCATCCACTGCTTGTGGTTTTGGTCTTGATTGTTGAGAGAAGCAGCCAGATTATTAAGTTCGTTTCCCAGCTGACCAAATTCGTCAGAGCGCAGATGTTCAATTCTTGTATTCACATCACCATCGACAAGCTTTCTTGTGCCTTCAGATATGGTGCGCACTCCCTCGGTCAAGTCCTTGGTTAGGAAATAAGTCGCAGCAAAAGTAACTGCAGAAATTCCAATAGCAACCAAAAGCAGTTCGAGAGTTTGCTTATTGTCGAATTCTTGCCGAAGCTGTACGAGCTTCATTAAGTCGTTCACCGAATGGAGCGCCTTTTCGTTGTATGCACTGATGTCCGGCCAGAGTCCGAACGAAGCATATATTACAAGTATTAGTAAAGTCGACAAAGAAACCGCAATTGCGGCAAAAAGAAGCTTCTTTTCTACGTTGAGGTGCATGTTGTCAAACGTTGGCAGGCCACAGAGCATTCTTCTCTGGTATGCCATTATCTTCCCGTAGACCATAACCGGCAAGGGCTGCTTTGAGAATAGATTTTCCATTAAGCTTAAGCTCCAGACCGACGACTCCTAGCGATTCGCACATTCGAGCTTCAGTCTCAATCGTCCAATTGACTAACCCGAAGAGCAGTTTTGTTTTGTTTTTTCCCTTCTGGATCCAGGTGTGCGATTCAGGATCCCAGTCTCTTTGATAAGTGAAACGCAAACCGGGCTCGTATGTTTTCAAAAGTGACCATAAGAAATCCGCCGGTCCGCTTGTTGGCAGTAGCCTTTTGGGCAGAATGTCCTCCCAAGCGAGTGCACCCTCCACAAGAGGGGTTAGTCCAAGCGACATGATAAATGCGTCTAAAAGAAGATCTCGGGAACCTTGCCGATTGAAACAAGCAAGTAGATCGTCGGAGCAAATGAAGGAAGCGGACGCATTGTTCTTCCCTTGCAAATAGAACTGACCGTTCAAATCTAGGTTTACTTCTAGTCTGCGCACTTCGTTGCCAATCTCAAACTCATGCCTGCAACCGACTGACAACCTCAGCGCGCGTCTTAATGCCGCATTACAGGTAGGTTGACTAACCGTTTGAAGTTCGTCAGGGCGGCAGAATAGCGAAAATGTTCTCTTGCCGTTATTTGCAATTGTTGAATGAATCACGCCGGAAAGATGAAATGGAATAGTCCGACTGCCTAAGACGTAGCTCTCCTGCACGTGCATGTGCAGATGTGGCTGTGGTGAGCGACCCGAGTTTCCCACCATAGCGAGGATCTGTCCGGGAGCCACCCAAGAGTTGAGTTCGACTTTTACGCTGTCTTTTTGTAGATGAGCGAGTAAGACGTAAGCTCCCGTGTTGATCTGGATGAGAATGAAATTTCCCCAGTTATTAACAGTGTCGACCTCGCCGACAATGTTATCGGCGAGCGACGAAACGAATGCTACCACTCGCCCAAAGCATGGTGACAAAACAGGCTTTCCATAAGCATAGTAGTCCTCTAAATGACGACCGTTGTCTTTATAGCTCATCCCTTCCACGGTTACGAAAAAGTCTAGAGCATGTTTCCACGCGGACTGGTGCGTATAGCTTCCATTAAAGCCTTGATAGATACTCCAGGAGCCGGAAAATGGAGCTTTTAGTGAGATGCTGGTATCACTTAAGCCTCTTGCGAGGGCTAAACTCTTTTCTTCGATCGTCTTTTCCGGAAGCGTCGGCACGCGCAGCCAGAAATTGGTCCAGGGGCCGCCACGATAAGGTGCCAATGCAATCAGAACACCATATGTGGTGAGAACGAATGGAGCTGCAAGAGCTGGTAACGATTCAATTGATAGGAGGCGTTCTAAGCTCATTGATAATATTGAGCATAGACCTGAAGCAACGAGAGCTACTGTTATGCTGCGTTTGCCAGGTGTTGTGTAGAGTCCGCCAATAACTGCACCAGTCAGCACCGCATTCATTTGTGCAATTAGAAAAGATATGGTGCCGGGGTAAAAACCTAAACCAATTAAAACCAGATGTGAAATGGCGCAAGCCGCTGCTGCAATGAATGCAAGGCATGGAGAACCAATGAAAAACGCCAGGAAAACGAGCAATCCACCGGTTGCGGTTCCGTGAAAGTAGACAGAACCTAGAGGAGATAAAAATCTCAACGGGGTTTCTGTAATCGGTAAAAAGTCGAGAACGAAATTGGGCAGTGATGCTGGAATGCAAACCGTTGCCATCATAGGCAACAACAAAAATGCGCATGCAACATAAGGCAGACCTAGCAATGGCAATCTAAAGTAGTGACAGAGTGTATCTCTCAAAATTGCACTTACGGCTACTATCAGCACGCAGCCGATTGCCAGGAATACCATTACTTTTGCATCAACGAAGTAGGTCGAACCCAATAGCATTCCCAGAAGGATGCCATTTACGATTTCGACAGACTCATCCCGTTTGGGTAGTTCTAGCAGTTGTCTGATAAGAATTACCATCGCACCACCCAGGGCGCCCATCAATCCAACCACTGGATTTAGCATAGTCGTTGCGAATAGCAATAGGTTCGTAGCTGGTTCTGTTAGCGCAAAAAAAGCACCATACCCAGACAACAATCGTTTTAGAATTTCTACAACAGCTCGGATCAATATCTAACTCCTGCGAGCGATTGTGCCGCTATTTATCATCCGAGCCATTGCCGAAGTGTCGGGAAAAGGCATTGAAAGATGTTCGGGCAGTCTGTCTTGTTGCATCATGACAGACAAGTCTTCACACATTCTGATCACAGAGCATTCACCGTTTTCGTGAACCAATACTACGTTTGGCCGATACTCAATAAATTGCATCCATTGAGTATTGTTGTACGCACCTACGGGACTGAAGACTAAGTTGTCTCCCTGTGAAAGTGGTGGCAGCTGAACGCTGTGTCTCATTACATCGATGTTCATGCAAAGCGGTCCGTAGAGCACCGTGTCCGCCACTGTCCCTTCTGAAGCTTTTGTTGTGTGCACTTGATGGTTGTACCAATAAGCGGTAAACAGCAAGTTTGTTCCGGCATCGAGAATTGCTGCACGTCGCCCGTCTAACAAGCGCTTAGTTCCGACGACGGTACAGATGAGCGACTGAGCATCATCGATGATGGCGCGACCGCTTTCGAATATCAGTCTCGGTAGTTCACGCCCGATTTGGCGTCTGTATTGCGTTCCTTCCAGTAGTGCTGTGCAAATAGCATCGGCGTATTCGTTGATGGGTGGGACTACTTGTTCAGGAGGTAGATAAACACTTTGAAGTGCATTTTGAGACGCGAAGCCTCCACCGATGTCGATGGTGTCAATGCAAAAGTCTTCATTGCTTTCCAGCTCGCGCATGAATTTGCACATGATACGAACTTGTTCGGCATAAGCGCGAGGTTCTAAAATGAAGGTTCCGATGTGGCTGTGCAGACCAGTAAGATTTAAGTGGCTGCTGAGCGCAATCATCTTTGTTGCTTGATGGGCTTGCCCGCTTTCAATATTGAAGCCAAAACGGCTCCATGGCTCTGTGTATCCAGTGTCAAAGTTTAGCCTCAAAACGACAGCAACCACTTTATCCTGGTCTTTAGCGATGCTCTCAATTAACTGTAATTCGTCGAGATGGTCGACGTGTATTTGGGCCCCTTCAGCGATGGCTCGTTCAAGTATAAATTTCGGTTTGTTTGGACCATTGAAAATGATCTTGCTGGCAGGAACACCAAGCGCTCGCGCCTTTTCATATTCGAAAGCTGAAACAACTTCCGCCCAAGAGCCCTCTTGATGCATTATGTTGCAAACAGCGCTAATGTAATTTGTCTTGTAAGACCAACCATGGACAACAGATCCATAGCGTCTCTCGAACGCTTTTTTTGTATTTCTCAAGTTGGTGCGAATCTGCTTTTCTGAAGTAACAAATAGTGGTGAGCCAAATCGTCTCAATAACTCGACTACAGAAACGCCATATACCGATGATTTGCTGTTGTCGTGCAGACGTGCTCTGCCGAATTTATTGATCTCGCCCATTCGGTGTGGCTGAATGAAAGGCGGCTCCCACACAAGCTTTTTTGTGTCGTTGTTCATGTGTAAAACATAGCTCCAAGTTTTCTCGAAAAAATCTTAGGCAGACCGAATTATTTGGTCTTGCACCATTTGCGGTGCTAGTCTGCCTTCAGTTAAAACCGTTTCAAACTCAGGCAGCGTGACGATGAGTTCTTGTGCGTGCCTGATGAAAAATGTACCGGAGGTTGGCTCTGACAACTCCAGCTCGGCAACTCCCGAAAGCAGTTTCAATACTGCGACTGGTAGATTTCTTCCAACTGCGTGGCTGAGGTAGATCCAGGAAGGAAATCGTGGGTTTATCTCAATAAGATAAATTTTTCCGTCATAGCCTTTTATTACCTCGACTTCTAGAGGACCTCGCCAATTCAATCCGGCGACAATTCTTTCTGCAACTTTTGTTAGTCCCTCGTCGACGATACTTACACCTGCCCAAGCTTTACCTTTCTCGGTCAATGCCTTCTTGCGCATAGTTACAGCGCCAAGCATGTTGCCCTTTCCATCGCCTACTGCCGCCAAATTGAGTTCATCCCCAATTACCAGTTTTTGCACTAAAACCGGATAACCCCAGGTTGACACGAGTTTTGCAAAAACCGTTTTTGCTTCGAAAGCAGAGTGCACAACGTACGCATCGTAGAAAAGTCCCTTCACGATTAGTGGATATTTCCAGCCTTCCTTTTCGCAACTTTCGAAGAATGACGGATTGCTCAAAGCCTTACTTTCCGGGGCGTGCACATCAATCGATTCACAGAACGTGCTCAGGTGATTCTTCGCACGAAGATTGAATTGATCTCGAGTCGGAATCAACATGGAAATTCCCATCAATTGCAATTCGCTTTTTAAGCGTGCAAAATTCTGTAGTTCCGAATCCAGGCACGGAATAATTGCATCGAGTCCCTCTGCCCTGTGGATTTGCGAGAGGCGATAAAGTAGCGCTTCTTCGCCTTCTGACGGATATGGAATCAGATAACTGTTGTTGCATAGATGCCGGGCATAAAGCCCGGCATCCAGCGCGTCGTATCCCAACCCAATAATCGAACCTTTAAATTGAGGGTGTTCTTGAATGCACCGGGCAACGGCGCAGCCCGGTCCTGGATTTTCCGCCCGAGCATTGATGCCTGTCACTGCCACTTTGTAGTTTTGCCAACTCTTGCCCTTATGGCGCGTTGCCTTCATAAATATCTCCCCAGTTGCAGAATGAATGCTTCAACACTGCTGGATGCAATTTCTGCCGGAGTACCGCAGCGGTCTGCCAATGAGCTAGAGGCCACGTCCAGGGTGCTACCGCGCTTGAGCAAATCGAGCACTACCAAGCCAGTCGGGTTAACCGAAAAGCTTTGTCCTGTCTGCGGGTCGAAAATAAAACCTGTTTCGCTAACCGCAAGTTGCGAGAGTCGCTCTCTCGACGGTACTTTCCCCCCTGTGCGACTCAGCAGTTCTTCCATCACCAGTTCTTTCCTCCGGCGGAAGTGAAACGCCTTCCACACTCGCATCTTAGTAGTCGAGCATGGAGAGAGGATGGAAAATGTGGAGGGATTGTGGAGGCGTGGTTTGATATCAGAAACTGGGTTAACCCACCGGCACCTCGGCGGCGTTTGCAGGTTTGTCTTTAAGCGCGAGAAACAGTGCGACTAGCCCTGCTCCGGGTATGACGAAGCCGGCCGCATTAATCAGGAGAATTATCCATTTTTTGGAGGTATTTCCCTTGAGAGCCAACAAAGTAGGTAGGAAGAAAGAGCCGATATACATAAGGAAGTAGAACACTGCCAACGCATATCCGAGCGGCTCGCTGCCTGTGAGGATTATGATGCCAGGCGCAGCGACTGCTGCTATGCCACCAACCACTCCGACTGCAAGCATGAGCTTGACGAGTCCCCACTTCTTGACGCAGGCAGCCAAAATTGCACCGGTAATGAGCATTAATGCCGAGCATACGCCCAAAAGTTCGGCTACCCAGCCAAGAGCTTCTTTCTTTTTGGCAGGGTCACTCAGGTCCTTAATGAGAGACTGAGTGGCTTTGTCAGCTTCTGAGACATTTTCAGCTTGTGATGCGCCCTCGATTTCAGAAGCTTTCACTGTTTCAGAAGCGCTCTCAGGTTTTGCCGCACTTTCAGTGGTAACAGGGGCAGATTCTTTGGACTTTTCTGAGGCAGTCGGAGGTTCAGCGCACACCTGCGAAGGCAGAAAAACAAAGCCGGCTAAGCATAAGCAGAAGAACATCCGTAAAAACAATGCCATTTATTTAGCTCCAAACTCGCCCACAATCGAGAATATAGCACTGCTGGGCGCGTTTTTTTTGACTACTTGGAGGGACAATTGTACCTGGGTGAAACTTTGGAATTCGATTGATTCAATTGAACTTTTTCTGGGGATTCGTCGTCTCTATAAAAGGACAACAAAATAGACGCGTTGGTCTGCTTGCAGGTCCGTAGTGGGGAGAAACTATCATCCTACTGGCGGACTAGCGCGTCTAATTTCATACTAAGGAGGAAACAGGCAAAGAAAGAGTGTGTAACCCAAAGGTCTTAGCGATTACGCTCGGTGTTACGGCTGGTGGCATATGCAATAGACACTAAAGTCGAGTAGATCAAACCTGCCGTGACCATTTTAAAGCTTAGTCCAAGAGCTCTGGTGGCTCTTGCGATGATGGTGGCAGATCTTTTCAAACGAATTCTTTCTAGCTGTGACTGTTAGAAAGTGTATCAGGTTGTCGGAGTAGAAGGAGCACAAAGCTTTGGCATTGGCCCAAAAAATTGAGCCTTTGTCTTCTTGATTTTTAGAGCGCGCTGCGCGGCAACGCGACCGCCTCTGATTGCTGACTCCGCTGCGGGCAGTCCGTGATAGCTTGAGTGCGCAAAGGAATAGCTGTTAGTTTGCGCGGCAAGAATCTTTTTCATTCGTTTGAAATAGTCCGGACCTGTCACGGCCATTGCATGACCCCAGCGCGAGAGCTGGACAGTTTCAAGAGAGGCGTCGAAATCCTTTCCGAGGATGCCTGCTAACTGTTTTCTTAATTGGAGTGAGAATTTATCGCGGTCTCCCTCGAGCAATAAGCTTCGCCCCTCAGAGCCAGCAAGATAAGGTTGGTAAACGGTCAATACCTGACCCATCTCTTTTCTGTAGTGACCGTTTAGGTCATATGCAGTGTTGGCGATAGTTATATCTGGGAATGAGTATTTAGACGGCAGCCAGTTATCGAAACTGCTGTTGAACACTTTCTTGTTGAGAATGAAATTGCCGACCAGATAACTTCCATATCGGATTGCATACATTTGGGCTTTTTCTGGAACCTTAAGATTGACCAGGCGGGTGGCGATCATTGGTGAGACAGCGATGATCGCGTGTTTGCAATTGACGCGATGAAGATTTCCACCCTTATCTTGGTAAACAACAGAAGCTCCATCATCTTTCAACGTTACGTTCCAGACAAATGCATCTGTCACCATTCTTTGAGGCGTCTTTTGCTTAATGCTATTTGCAATCGCACGCGTCAAAGCTGGGTTGCCACCTTCTAGCAAGTAGCTTGGAATTACCAAGTCTTCAAGCACCGACAGACCTGCAAGAGCAGAGAGGTTATTAGCGCCTCCACAGGCAGAGGATTTCATGAATCCCTCGATCAAATCCATGAAAGGGGCACTGTATCCGGTGAGCATTGTGGAGAGCAAAACCTTGTCCAGCTTTTCTAACTCAGGTGTCAGCTCCGAAACGTACATGGTGGCGTTGCCCATTTTTGACCAGACTGATTTCATATCTGATCTCAATCTTTTGAAATCTTTGTAGATTGCATTGGTTCCACCATCAATGCCCTTTAGGAAATGCGCGCCGTCCCACCACGCATTTTTCTCCGTGCCGACCTTAACTGGCTTCAGTCTCATATCAGAGATGATTTGACCAACGTCACCATCGATCTCAGTCAGGTATTGCGAGCCGTATGAATACCAGAGTCCGCGAGAATTAGAGCCGCGCGCGTTGCCACCAGTCTGTTGATACTGCTCCAATAACAAATAGTCATGGTCCTTGAGATGATGCGCTGCTGTCAGCGCTGCCATGCCACCACCGACGATGACGAAGTCGATGTTGCGCTCGCTCGCTGTGGGAAACTTCGGAATTTCAGAGTTTCTCAAACGATGACCGAAAGTGAAGTCGTCGCCGGTCCAGGGCAACAGTTTTACGTCCGACTTCAGTTGCACGTCTGCCGCAAAGACCTCTGAGCCTCGGACTATCGAAAGTCCACCCGATGCGCCCAGTCCACACAGCAAAACTGCGAGTTGTTGGAGAAACTCGCGTCTTGTCGTTCTTTCGTCGAAAATCAAAACCTGCCCCTTGGCTAGCCGCCTGGTCGCGCCGCCCACCCGGGCTCGGGCGCTTTCTGAAGGACATTATATTCATTTTGGAAAAGTTTGCCGTCTCTTCGATGACCCATTCAGTGGTTATTTCGCCGTTTCAAGGTTTGAAAGGGGTATCAGACGAGCGCACCAATCTAAAACAATGTGGACAGTTTATCTATATATACGCCCTCTCGCTTTAGAATTTTCGATTGCCGTCTTCTGCTGGGAACGCCTGGCTGGACTGAGTCAAACGGAGACGCGCTTGTGACGGCTATCGTTTCAAAGAAGGACGAACACAGGATGGGTACGGATTTGAAGGAAGCAAAGAGTCAACCAAACCAAGACTCTACTAAAAGCGGTGCGCTCGAAGAGCAGATTGCCCGCATCAAGAAAGGTGGAGCACCCAAATACCACCAAAAGCTGAAGGAGGACAAAAAGCTGTTCGCGCGCGAGCGCTTGGCCCTTCTGCTTGATCCAGGCTTTGAAATAGAAGATGCAAGATTTGCCAACGGACGCGAAGCCGACTTGCCTGCAGATGGTGTTGTCACCGGTATCGGGCAAATCGAAGGCAAGACTGTTTGCTTTATGGCCAATGACTCGACCGTGAAGGCGGGCTCATGGGGATGGCGCACTGTTGAGAAAATCATCCGCATTCAGGAAACAGCCGCAAAACTCAGAGTTCCATTGATTTACCTCGTAGACTCGGCTGGTGCACGCATCACCGATCAAATCGAGATGTTTCCAGGACGTCGCGGCGCGGGAAAAATCTTCCACAACCAAGTTTCTATGAGCGGAATGATTCCGCAAATTTGCTTGCTGTTTGGACCGTCTGCTGCAGGCGGCGCATACATCCCAGCCTTTTGCGACATCGTCGTCATGGTTGATGGCAATGCTTCAATGTATTTGGGCTCACCTCGAATGGCTGAAATGGTCATCGGCGAGAAGGTGACGCTCGAAGAAATGGGTGGCGCGCGCATGCACTGCTCCGTGAGCGGATGCGGAGATGTGCTGGCCAAGACTGAAGAAGAAGCAATTCAGATGTGCAAAGACTATTTGCGCTTCATGCCCGCGAATTGCAACGAAAAGGTTGCTCTTCTTCCTTCGCAAGAACCAATCGCTGGAAAGCGCTCGCTCGAAGAAATCATTCCTGAAAAAGAAAGCGTTCCTTTCGATGTTTACGAAGCAATCGATACTCTCATCGATGCAGGCACTTTCTTCGAAATCAAGAAATTGTTTGCTGCTGAGTTGGTCACTGGCTTCGCTAGAATTGGCGGTCGCGCAGTAGGTATTCTCGCCAACCAACCGAAGGTTAAGGGCGGTGTACTGTTCGTTGATTCATCGGACAAAGCGGCGCGTTTCATCTGGTTGTGCAACGCTTTCAATATTCCACTGCTTTTCCTGGCTGATGTTCCAGGCTTCATGATCGGAACCAAAGTCGAGCGCGCAGGCATGATTCGTTCTGGCGCAAAAATGATCTCTGCTGTTTCTTCCGCAGACGTGCCGAAGATTTCAGTCATCCTGAGAAAGGCATATGGTGCGGGTCTCTACGCAATGTGCGGACCAGCATTCGAACCAGATGCTTGCCTGGCATTGCCGACAGCTTGGATCGCAGTAATGGGTCCGGAAGCCGCAGTAAATGCTGTTTACTTCAACAAGATTCAAGAACTCCCTGAGGCTGAAAGGCCTGCTTTCGTCGAGCAAAAACGCGCCGAGTACAGAGAAGACGTAGACATCTACAAGCTTGCTGCTGAAATGATTGTCGATGACATGGTCACACCTGCAAGTCTTCGTAGTGAGCTGATCAATCGTTTCAATGCGTACGCTTCGAAAGAATTGAATCTGCCGAAGAAGAAGCACAGCGTGTTGCCTGTTTAGCCGTGACACCGATCAATTCGCATCGCTAATGGTTACAGTTAATCCAGGATCTTCATTCCCAGAGCAAGAATACGCTCAGCTGGATCGCAATGCGGTCGAGCAACTTGTTCTGGGAATTGATTCTGAATCAATTAGAGAACAACTTGAGAGTGCAGAAGACATCGATGAATTGGCGTTGCTGCCAATTGCTGAGCTGATAATCAAACTTTTGGTCGAGAAGACCGAACTCGAAGCCGCACTGGTCACAAATAAGTTCTTGCAGGTCATCATAGATAGCAATTCGGTATTTTCCGGTACCATTTGGCAGAATGTGCTCTTTACAGTGATACCGTCTGCGGTAGTTTTGGAAAAGTTCGATTATCTCAACGAATTCATTGAGAACGAGTTAGCAGATCCCGTCGCGCGCAGCGGAATGTTGGCTGTAGCAGCGCATGTATGTTTATCGAAGCATCATTACGAGCGTGCGAAAACATATTTGCAAAAAGCAAAGCAAGCTGTTGCTAGCGATCCTTTGGTGTCCACTTTTTCTATTGACGAACTGATTGCGTACGCTGATGCGCAGTTAAGTGGTGACAATGAGCACACGCACGCTGGTCATTCTCAGGCACATTCACACGAAGTTCATTCGCACGCAGGAAATTTCAAAAATGTAGATGCCTGCGTAGTTGATCAAGCTTCGTTGTCGTCTGGTACGGAACAGGTCTTGCGCAAGTGGCAGTTAAAACTTGGCGCCAAAGAGCAGGACGCTCCCTGGACTAGCAAGGACGATCTTGCCTTTTTCTTCCAACGCTTCCGACCGGACGGCGAAGGAATTGCAGAGTTCTGCTCCGACATGAATTGCGATGCCATTGCGCCTCGTCTGATAGAGATGTTTCGCGCAACCGCAAATAGCTACAAAAGCGGAAATTCGGTGGACCCATATTTTGTTGTTCGCGATGTACCAAGCTCCTCTGAAGAAGAACTTAAACCTCTTGCACTTGCGTACATAGAGAGCTTGAAACGAATAAGCCCACGTTGTGAAGATAACGAGGCTGATGATGATGAATTTGTGTCCATGGAATCTTATTTTGAGTTGTCCCCAATTATCGAAATTGCGCGGGGAGAAAAAGCTCCGCTCGAAAGCAGCGACATTGAGATATCTGTTTACTTGGCGCTCAATGATTACTTCGCAGCTTGCAAGATTAGCAAGGAAGCTTCAGTGCTTACTGAAGCTTTGTACACCATGGCCAACAACTACAATCTTTCCCATTATGTGTTGTGGCCGATGCTTCAAGAGACGCTAGATAAAACCTTGGAAGATCCATACAGCAAGTATTTCGAATTGTGGCGCCGTGGCGTCAATCCATTTTTTGAAGACGATCACAAATGTGTTCTCTACACTGTGTCCTAAGACAAAACTCTCTTCAGCGTTAGTTAGCGTTTTGATCGGCTGGTCGTTCGGTCGGAGTCTTCTTTGGTCCTTCTAGAACTTGACTGTCTTTGACTCTTGCTTTTTCTGCCTTAACTGCCGGAGTTTCAGGTTTTTCTTCCACCTTTTTGCCGGCAGGCTGATCGCCGTGGCACTCTATTTTTGACTGATCTTGCAGTGCTTTTGCGTGGTCTTTATTCTTGTCCTCATCGCCACACCCACAAGAAGATTTTGAGTCGGTTTGTTTGCCAATATCTTCATTCTTTTGGGTCGCTTTGTTTTCTAGCTCTTTCTTCTCATCCATTTGTTCGCCTCATCTATTCGTTGAAACCTTAGATCCGACCGATTGGAAATGCTGGATTCTTACCCCCTAAAAGTCGTCTCTAATTTGAAGGCAGCTTGTTGACCCAAAGGTTCCAAACTATTGCCGACTGGACTTCTACGGAGCCCCGAATGTCCCAACTGGTGGGATTATGAGGAATTGGTGAATTTGTAACGAAGTTGTCAAGAAAAATGGTAATTTGGGCTCATAGAGAACAAATCGGATCGAGACGACGAAAGTGAAATTCACAATCCGCAGTTACAGCAGACAAAAAAAGACAAGAGCGAAAGCTTTGAGCTTAAATCTGTAATCCAGTCTCAATTCCTTTTGGGTTCTATGCACTCATGCCCTAATTACAATTGCTCCGGCGCAACGAATGTGCCGGACGGCGGATGTCGTCGAGAGTCGATGGCATGGCGCAAATTTGGAGATTCTAAAATGGATAATACTGCGCATAAAGCGATAGGCACGATGGTAGGTGGCTTAGTTGTCACCGGGGTAGTACTTGCAATTCCATTATTCACTGGATTCTGGGTGTCTGTCGATGCTGGTCACGTCGGTGTTTTGAAAACTATGGGTGCCGTTAACTCGCAAGAGTTGCCTCCTGGTTTTCACTTCAAGACTCCAATGTTGGACGATGTTGTTCAGCTCGACACGCGATTGAAGTCGTTTGAAGTAAGAGCAGCAGCTGCATCGAAAGACCTGCAGACAATTGAAACAACAATTTCTGTTCAACACAGTATTTCTCCGACAATGGCAGCGGAATGCTATCAAACTGTTGGTGATCTCGACAAAATTGACTTGACTGTAGTAGCGCCCGCGGTGCAGGAGAGCTTGAAAGCGATTACCGCTAAATACACTGCTGAAGAGCTAGTTACAAAACGCGAACAAGTGAAGCAACTAGTGACCGACGCAATTAGAGCCTACATCGGCCATACGCTTTCTGAAAAGAAATTGGATGGCGCTGTCAGTGTAGCCAACGTTGCGATCACGGACTTCGACTTCTCAAAAGAGTTCAACCTGTCAATTGAAGCTAAAGTAAAAGCTGAACAACAAGCTTTGCAAGCGAAGAATGAAAAGGAAAGACGCATCACTGAAGCGGAAGCAGCAGCTAGAGAAAAGGAATTGGCAGCTGACGCTGCAGCCTATCAGATCAAAAAGGAAAGTATTGAACGAGCCGCAGCAATCCAACGTGAAGCTAACGCCCTTTCACAAAACCCCAATCTTGTAGGGCTGCGAGCTGTTGAAAAATGGGACGGCGAATTGCCGACATTCTCCGGCGGTGGACCTATGCCCTTCATCAGCTTGCCTACGCCTGAAAGACGTCACGTCGCAGACAGTAAGACCAAAGAAGTTCACTAACAGTTTCAACGAAACGCAAAGCCATACCTGAGAGGGCAAACGGAGCAGTCGAAAGGCTGCTCCGTCTTCTTTGTCGGGTTGCTACGAATCTGTAATCTGTGAAACAATATTCAGTCTTGTTCGCAAGCAGGATGCATGCCAATGTCTGAGTTCTTCTTTCGGAATCTCAAAAAGACTTATCCTATGGTTGCCTCTGCCAACGGTGTGAGAATCACGGATACGGACGGGCGCAATTACCTCGATGCGTGCAGCGGTGCAGTCGTTGCAAATTTGGGGCATGGTGTTCCAGAGATAAGCGAAGCAATCAATGGGCAACTGCGAAAGGTGGCTTTTGCTCACACGACACAGTTTGTTTCTGAAGCAGGCTTGAGCCTTGCGAAGAAAGTTGTAGACATGACGCCACCGGGTTTTCGAAAAGGCGCTCGTGCCTATTTTATGTCCGGCGGTTCTGAAGCGGTTGAAACCGCCATCAAAATGGCTCGCAGCTATTTTGTGCATAGAGGAGAAAACCAGAGAAGCATCTGTTTTTCTCGCTGGCAAAGTTATCACGGCAGCACATTTGGTGCACTTTCAGCCACAGGTCATCCAGCTCGCCGGAAACCATATGTTTCACTGCTTCGCACTCCGGCTCATGTCTCTGCTGATTATCGTTATCGATGCAAATGTGGTTTTGGTCCTGGATCTTGTTCGAGTGATGAATGTTCAATATCAATTGCAAATGAACTTGAGGCGGCGATTATCTCTGCCGGTCCTGAAAACGTGATGGCATTTATTGCGGAGCCAATCGTAGGTGCGACTCTAGGTGCCGCTGTTCCTGGTCGTGCTTATTTCCCTCGTATTCGAGAGATTTGCGATAAGTATGGTGTTCTTTTCATAGCTGATGAAGTGATGACTGGTCTTGGTAGAACTGGCACCACATTTGGTATGAATCACTTTGGTGTAGAACCTGACATCATTGCTTTAGGGAAAGGTATGGCAGCAGGATATCAGCCACTAGCTGCGGTGCTTGCTTCTGGTAAAGTCGTGAAAGCTTTTGAAGATAGCAATGGCATTTTTGAGCACGGATTTACATACAGTGCACATCCTGTTTCGTGCGCGGCAGGTCTAGCGGCAATTGAATATGTTCGAAAGCACAACTTGATTGAAAGGGTTGCGGAAAAGGAATTCGCGTTTTTCAAGCGCGCAGAGAAACTTCTCGAAACCGGAATAATTGGCGACATCAGAGGAAAAGGCTTCATGATGGGTCTTGAGTTTGTGAAAAATCTCGAAACGAAAGAACCATTCCCAGTCGATATTCGTATCTCGCAACTTGTTGCACAAGAGGCAATGAAGCACGGATTGCTAGTTTATCCGGGCTCTGGTTTCCTAGACGGAGAGCTTGGTGACCATATAATGGTGGCACCACCGTTTACAACATCAGATGAAGAACTCGACGAGATGTTTGAACTTCTAGGAGAAACACTGAATAAGGTTGCGCAACACGTCGACGGTGTTACGTAAGGCTAATGCGTTCTAATTGAGTTCTGTTTCTTAGCGAGAACCGGACGACGCATGGCGTCGCCCCTACGCATCTGCGTATTAGTAGCGCCCCTATGTATTCGCGTTTTATCCGCGCTTGTTCTTCGTCTCTTTCTCGGCGAGTTTTGCGGCTTTGTCGCGAAGCTTGGCAATATTTTGGCGCATCTTCTCTGCTTCCTTTATCGGTTGATTAGGATTGAGAGACATGTAGTTGTGATATTGCTCAGCGGACTCCATCAACATCGTTGAATTAGCTTTTTGCATTTTCTCTAGAGATCTAGCCAACCCGAGTCGTGCATCTGCAAGCGTCGGATTGGTGCTGACCGCATGGCGGTATCTGTCGATTGCACCGTCGAGTTGATTTTTCTTGAAGAGTTCGTCGGCGACTATGACGTCGTCTTTCGATACTTTTCTCAAACGAGCGACTTCGTCCAATCCGCGTTGCGCGCGTTCCGGCGCTCCAGATAAAGTGATGGCTTTCTTGTAGGCTGCCTCGGCATTATCGAGATCTTTATTCAGCATTGCAACGTCAGCTACTGCGAACGCTTGCTTTGGATCATTTACGCTGTTTACAACAGTCTTCATCATATCGGTTGCTTTTTGAAACTCTCCCTGCGCCATCAGAGCTTCAGCATAGGCAAGCTTCTCGCCATTGTTTTGCGGGTCGCCCATTTTGCTCAGATCAGGTTTTGCACCAGCTAGCGACATCAGTTTTGCCTGAGCTAGACGCAGTTCGAAATCATCTGGGCTGAGTTTGATGGCTTCATCAAGACTCTTCAAAGCAGCCTCATAGTCGTTGGATGCAAGAAGTGCTCCAACTGCCGCTTTCTGTGCCTTGATGTAGAGACCCTGGCTCAAACCTTTTACGGCTTGTGGATTATTTGGGCTCATTTGGAGAATGGTTCTAAAACCTTTGATCGCATCATCTGCCTTCTCGAGTTTCAAGCAAATTTCTGCAATGCGCTGACGCAGATCAATATCGTAAGGAATTTGCGATAAGCCAGAACGTAAGTCTGCGAGTGCTAATTCGAGATCACTTCTGCTTTCGCGAATGTCTGCGATTTTGAGATAGGGTTGCGCATTCTCTGGCTTGATCAAAATTGAGAGTTGATACTCTTTGATGGCTGCAACCTGATTGCCTTGTTGTGCATACGCATCACCAAGAGCCATGCGAACCGGCCAGCTGTTGGGAAACTGATAGAGAGAGGTATTCAATTCTTTGATCGCATCGTCGACTTGTCCTTGTTTCAGATAAACAGAACCAAGTCCGTAGTGCGCAGTCGAATTGCTGGAGCTGATGTTGATGGCGCGCTTGAAGTTTTCTGCCGCTTCAGCAAGGCTGCCTTGATCGAGTTTAATTGTTCCGAGGGTCGACAACGCTTGCGAGTGTTGTGGGTCAAGACTGACTGCCGTGCGCAATTCTTGCGCTGCGTCTTCAATGCGCCCTTGCTCTTTATATACTTGCCCGAGTGTGAAGTGTGCTTCTCCTGATGCGGGTGCCAAAGCGGTTGCACGTCTTGCGTAGTCTTCAGCCTGACGCAAATAAGAATCGCGGTTGTCTCTTATTGTGCCCGATGAAGATTGAAGGCGGTTCAAAATGACGTTGGCTTTTCCAGCGAACGCCAGTGCATTATTAGGATCAGACTTCAAAACACGGTCGAGCATGTCGTCCGCGCCGTCCAATTTGAATTGTTTTGCAAGAGCTGTGCCCAAACCAACTGTTGCGGCAAGATCAGCAGGATTGTTGACCAGCAATTCGCGGAACATCTCCTCAGCCTCTGCATAACGTCCTTGGGACATTAGTTGCTCGGCGGGAATGATGTCCGACTTGATCTTGCCGGTGAGGATTTGGTTTTGGTTGAGAGGCGGAGTGGTTGATGTGGCAGGTTGGGTTATCCCAGGTAATTGAGCGCCAGCGGTATGAGGGTAGAAAACGATCAGCCCGGATACTGCCAGAAGTCCGAAAAGGCTCAAACTTCCTGCTTTTCTGATGGCGGTCATGCAATTCCTCCTTGCAAAGTCACCAAATTCCTTGTTCAAAACGCTTCTTCAAGCGACAGGCTCGGCGTTTGCACGCAGAGCACAAGGCGAAGGTAACAGACCTTCGCTCGTGAAGTATTAGAAGAAGGGGTTTTGCTTAGGATTCGAGGATAAGTCGATACAAGATTCTTAATGAAACCTTGTGTCCTGTTGACAAATCCCGAAATCTTGCCTCACACTACAAAGGTTGACTCATCAGGTGCTCAAGAGACAGATGCAGCTTAGACAAGCCCAACAAGTTATATCCCGACGCCGCCCAGGTCTCTTTTAAGGCCCGGCGCAGATATGGCTTAGCTGATTTAGCACCATTTTCGAGTTTAGCCCCGGGTCCAAGGACCAGGGGTTTTTGTTTTAGGGCTTGTTTAAGATGGATACACAGATGAAGAAGATCGCGGTTGTCGGAGCTACAGGTTATACGGGTCAGGAGTTGATCAGAATTCTGGTTCAACATCCCAACGTGAAAGTGCATAACGCCGTTTCTTCCAGCAACAGCGGTAAGTCGTATGCGTCGGTTTATCCCGGGCTATCAAAATTGGCTGACTTTACTTGCAGCGCTGATGACATTGATACGTTGTGTTCGCAAGTCGATCTAATTTTCCTTGCGCTGCCTCACGGTCTTGCAGCAAAAATGGTGAGCAAAGATGTTTTGGAGAAGTGCGCAATAGTTGATCTTGGTGCAGATTTCCGTTTGAAGAATGCCGGAGATTATGATGAATGGTACGATTTCACGCACCCTAATCCGCAGTTGCTCGATTGTTCAACGTACGGACTGCCTGAGTTGAATAGAGAAAAAATCAAATCTGCAAAGTTGATTGCTAATCCTGGTTGCTACGCAACATGTTCAATTCTCTCCTTGGCACCACTACTTAAAGCTGGGCTGATTGACGAGTCCACCGTGATCGTCGACGCCAAGTCCGGCGTATCTGGAGCGGGCAGAAGTCTTTCGCTGGGAGTCCACTTCGACGAGTGCAATGAATCAATAAAGGCATACAAACTCGGCAGCCATCGGCATACTCCCGAGATCGAGCAAGCCCTGAATCCATACGCGAAGGATTCGCTGGCTATCTCGTTTACACCACACTTGGTTCCTATGAACAGAGGAATCTTATGTACTACATATGGATCTTTAAAGAAGAAGGTAACCGATAAGGATCTGTTTGATCTCTATCGTGAATTCTATGAAGATGAGCAGTTCATCAGAATCTTTGATCCTCAGTCAGGTGATTATAAATATCCCGAGACACGTTGGGTTAAGGGATCTAACTATTGTGATATTGGCCTCAGCGTCGATAAGAGAACAAACAGAGCGATTGTTGTCGGTGCTCTGGATAATCTCGTGAAAGGCGCTGCTGGACAGGCAGTTCAAAACATGAACATCCACTTCGGCTGGCAAGAATCTACCGGTTTGACTCACGCTCCGATCTTTCCGGCGTAACAAATTTTGCAGATATTCCAGAATTATTGACAGAAAAATTCCACAGCGTGTATATTTGAATTTCAAGGAAATTTCGACATGCAATTCAGCAAATCTCTCAGACACAACCGACGATTCCCCCGACGCCGCGCCAACGCGCTTGGGGATTGCTCGCACACGTTGATTTAATACAACACTGCAAGAGATCTATCTTCCCCGAGTGCCCCCTTCAAGGACTCGGGGATTTTTCTATGCATCTGTTTTTTGTTTGAGGAGATCCGAAATGAATTCATTCACCACCATCATCGATGCGCATGCCTTGGCAGTTCAGGGCAAGGTGGTAGAAGCCCCTTTTAGCGGAAGCGTCACCAGCGCAAAAGGCTTTAAGGCAGCCGGTGCTCACATCGGTGTAAAACGCAAAAGAAAAGATCTTGCTTTGATTTATAGCGAGGTTCCAGCAACTGTTGCCTGCATGTTCACCACCAACGTGATGAAAGCGGCGCCGATTCTGTGGAACCAGAGTGTTGTGGCTAAATCGCAAACGGTTCGTGGCATCGTCATCAACAGCGGCAACGCCAACTCCTGCACCGGCAAAGAAGGCCTGGAAAACGCAGAGATTATGGCTGCCACTTACGCTGATTGCATTGGTGTGAAGCCCGAGGAAATTCTTGTTTGCTCCACAGGTGTCATCGGTGTTCAACTTCCGATGGAAATCATTACAAAGGGCATCATCAACACAGCGACTTCCCTCGAGCACTCCAAGCTCGCTGGACAATTAGCTGCAGAAGCGATTATGACCACCGACACTTATACAAAACAGATCTCAGTCGAGTTCGAAGTTGGCGGGAAGAAGGTCGTCCTTGGCGCGATGGCAAAAGGCAGCGGCATGATCCACCCGAACATGGCGACGATGCTCAGCTTCATTACCACCGACCTGGATATTGCCCCGCAAATGCTGGAGAAAGCACTTAAAGACAGTGGTGCCGACACGTATAACATGATTTCTGTTGACGGTGATACCAGCACGAATGACATGGTGGCAATCATGGCAAACGGACTGGCCGGCAATGAAACTATCGTCAGCGAGGATGCCGGTTACTTCACCTTTTGCGAAGTGCTGAAGCAGGTAAACACACATCTGGCGAAAGTCATTGTTCAAGATGGCGAGGGTGCGACCAAATTCTTGGAAGCACAAGTGAAATCTGTCGGTTCGAAAGAAGATGCCAGACTGCTTGCACGTTCCATCGTTTCTTCCAGCTTGGTAAAAACGGCATTCTTTGGAGAGGATGCGAACTGGGGCAGAATCATCTGCGCAATGGGATACAGCGGAGCGAAATTTGATCCAGCTCACGTTTCAATTTCTCTGGAAAGCGCAGGCGGGATATTAGAACTCTTGAAACATGGCGAGCCGGTTTGCGTCAATGAAATTCTTGCGAAGCAAATTCTTGCCGAGAAGAACATCATCATTCATGTGAACATGAATACCGGAATCGAGGAAGCTACCGCGTGGGGTTGCGATCTCAGTTATGACTACGTGCGGATTAATGGCTCTTACAGGACTTAGGTGACCGAAATGACATTGGCAACTTTTAAAGGCACGATACTACAGGAAAACTTTGATGCCCTCCCGAATTCCACTTTCGGGTTGAGTACAGATGGGGATCCTATAGTTGTCGTCAAGTTTGGCGGCAACGCCATTATGAATCCTAAAGTTCTCGATCAGCTAATTGAAGACACTTGCTCGCTCATCAGCAAAGGTGTACGTGTTGTTCTTGTACATGGTGGTGGCACGGCGGTCAACGACGCGCTAAAGTCCGTGGGGAAGGAAACGCAAAAGATTGGTGGTTTACGAGTCACAGACGATCAGACATTGGAAATCGCTGTTGATGTTTTCACAGGCATCAATGAAAAGCTAACGGATAAGTTTTTGGCAAAGGGAGCGCAAGCACTCAGTTTTTGCTCCAAAACCATCAATCCCTTTGTCAGTAAGAAAATGGAATTTCAAGATCCACAAGGCAATGAAGTCGATCTTGGCTGGGTGGGTGAGATTGTCGATGTCGATGCCACCAAGCTAGACCGGTGGTTGTGGGCAGGTTGGATGCCCGTGATATCCCCATTCGGCAAAGATGAGAACGGGCAGCTCTACAACCTCAACGCAGATCATGCTGCGTTGGCTGTAGCGACATGTCTAAATGCCGACGCTCTGATTTTTCTTACTGACGTGCCAGGTGTTTTGCGTGACGTGCAAGACCCTACTACAAGAATCAGCCACCTTACCCCGGCACAGGCGCAAGTCTGTCTGGAAGAAGGGACGATTTCCGGCGGTATGCTTCCAAAAATCAAAAGCTGCCTGAAGTGCCTGGACAATGGTGTCGAGACAATTGCTATCTTGAACAGCTTTGCGCCTCACGCACTGCTCAAGGGGTTTTCGGCACCTGAGAAATATGGAACAGTCCTGACACGAGCGAGTTAGACTGCTGGTCTTAAATCAATGCTGATAAGCCAACACTGCATAATTCAACAGTGTTTTTAATCCCGCCTAGCCATACGATGACGGCACCGAAGCCGGGAGTATGGTGATGCCACGATTTGAAAAATCTGACAATAAAACCAATGATGCCGTAGGAGCATCTGATGGATCTGCTTGCGATAAATCGGGAGCGGGTTTTGATTGGTTCGGCGCGAACTTTGTTAACCCGCTAGTCAACACCCTATGTGTAGAACCTGCCAATGCGATCACACAGACTGTGGAGAGAGCCGCGAGACAATCGTCTTTGCATCGGATAGAACCGCTGTCTGTCCCTGATACGTCCGGAAAGCCGTTCTCATCCGAGATGGTCAGTCAGAGCGTGGCGTGTGCTGTTGGATCGGTAGGACCGTACGCTCTGGCAGGAATGCTTGCCGGTAATACCATGCGGTGTGCTGGTGCTGCTCTGAAAACTGAAGGAGCGATTGCAACCTTTGCGCAAAACGAGAAGGTTGCTCAGATAGTGGGTGCTGGCGTTTACGATGGAATGAAGGAAACTCGCCAGGGCGAGAGTCACTTGCGTAATGGAATAGCTGGCGCTGCAAACTTTGCGGTTTTGGAATACTCGCATGTAGACCCTCGTGCTAGCTTGATAGGCCGCTCTCTTGATCGATTCACTTCTGGTTTTGTAGGCTCGCTCACACATGTGGCGATTTCGCGCCCCGATGTTTTTTCCGTCAAGTCTCCTTCTGATATCAACATTTCTTCGAGTGTTTTGACGGGCGGTTTCATAAATGTTTTGCTCCCCGGCACTCAGCAGGGTCTAAGGATGTTGCAGGAGAAAGCATCATTGAGAATGGGGCGTGGGATTCCAATCGATAGATACCTGGAGTCGAGCAGTTCTTATGCCAATGCAGAAGCAATTGGTGCTGGTGCTGCATTTACTGCTGCCACCACGAATAAATTATTTGAGCAAAACCGCTGGGCAAGAATTGAACCCAATTCAAAATTTGATTGTTACTTGCCGAAGCGAGATATGGTGTCGCTGAGCACCGGAAGCTCTCGCGAAACGATTTTGCACGAGCTTCACCACCGCACAGAAGCTCTGGCTGGAATTGCAGAACCAGGATTTGTTCAAGCTGCAGCCTACTTAAATAAAGACGTGAACCGAGCCTGGCAAACTTATGCTCAGGTACGTCGCGCTCAAGAAATTCGAGCTGAAATTGCAAGCCGCCAAGAAGCAAACTCTTCGGGGCTGACGAATAAGGCAGAACTAGTCGACGAACTTAAGAAAACGATTCCTATGGCCCGCTCTGCCGGCGGTGACTCATACATACATCTTTGGCGTCGAGAGTTCCAAGAGTTCTTGCGCACTAGCGGAAAGTTTCGCCCAGAAGCTGACTACTCTCAGTGTCGTTTTAACAAGGAAATCAGAGATGAGGCTAATAAACTTTATGTGCGTTTAGCAGGTCGACAACCGAAAGCCGGCAATGCTATCGATGATGTGATTGAAAGGCATTCTCTAAACGACGAGCAAGTGCTAAGTGTGTTTAAACACGTAAATGAATTTCTCAAGCCTAAGTACAATAATGTCGTTCAGCTTCCGTTGCCCTTTCTTGCGATGCAAACGTTGCGTTTGGTTGCCCGACCGGAAAAGGTTAAGCAAGGGTTTCATCCGACCTGCGGACCGGCAGCTCTCGAGTATGCAACTTATGTGAAACATCCTGAGAATGCTGCGAGTTTGATTTCGCAGGTCGCATTATCGGGTAAATACAAGAGCGCTGATGGTACTTCAATAATACTTGACCTCTTGAATGTAATACCTGAAAGGACAAAGACTAGAAGTTTTGCGAATCAACTATTTCAGACTACCTCTGTAAATGTGCACTGGCAGAGAAAAACTAGTCTCGAACCATGGTTGTACGCAGGTGATGGAATTGACAATAGTATTATGGCTGGTGCCATTCGATATGAAAGGCAGCCACACAATCCATTTATTCCAGACTTGTATCGGCTCATGGACTATAGCAAAAAGCCGGTAGAGCCACTTCAGGACAGATTGGCACCGGAGTTGCGCAATGATTTGGCTGATCCTTTGATGGACTGCGACAGTCTGAACGATATCAATGGGCAGATAAATGGTAGCGCGCATGGTGACATTGCCTTGCCATGGGATCTGAACTCTCAGCAGGTTTTGGAAAGAACTTTGAGAGAAAGACACCTAACAGATCGGCTGCCTGTCTTGACCGTCATAGACTGCAGGCATCCCCTTTTTCGTCATGGAATGGAGGAGCCGCTTCCTGATGTTGGTTGGCACATAGTGGCGGTTCGAGGCTATGACCCCGCTACCAAAACAGCGTCAATATTCAATCCATGGGGGCACATTCTCAATGGTGTAAGTACACGTGATTTGTACAAAGCAAACAAAGAGTTTAAAATCTCAAGTGAGAACAAGAGCCTGTAATATAAATGAATTGAGAGAGTCGTCTACACTTGATTTGACGACTCCATGGATGCTTCAGGAACCTTTCTTTGGCTGTCATTGAAAATATTGGACGCATAAAGCGCATGACTCTGCCCGCCGGGTGGACTCCTACGCGGCAGGTGCTTGGACAGTTCGGCAATAGCTATCTGTATCATTATGGACGTTCTGACACCCCCGAGCTTCAACTTTCGATCTTTTACCGAGGGATGAATGTTTCGTCTCTTTCGGGAAAAACATTCGAGCGAATTTTGAAGAAAGAACCGCACGAGCTCAGCCCGGAAGCTATATTGAGCATTACTGAGGTTTTGGGAAGTTGCGCGCAGCCGGATCTCTATGATCTAGATCGCGCCAGCAGCAAGTCTCTTTCTGATTCAAATGTGATTGATGTGGAAGGTCGCTTTCCCGAGGTCGGCCTGGAGAATCGCACCATTTTTATCAATGGTGGCAATGATGGTTGCGCGGTACTGGAAATTATTTTCTCTGCGCCAAAGAAGGTTTTTCTCAAGCACGCGCCTGAAATAGAGCGCTGCTTGCAGTCTATCGAATGGAAATAGCCAAGTCTTAAAACTGTCTTGGATGACCGAAGCGGCTGGTGACGGATTCTGCGGTGCTGTACAGATAGCCGCTCGAATTGGTATCGCTGAGAATAGCCGGAGCCATGTGTGTCGGCTGGCTCGCTTGGTAGTGCTGAACCATTTTCGGTGGCTGCGCGTTTTGTTGCGCTTTCACTGCGGCCATTGCATTGCCGACGTGTCCGAAGATAAACATAATAGTCATCAAGCCCAAGCCGCCAGCGGCGACTAGTCCTCCGCAGATGAGCTCTTCGTATTCTTCGAGATTCACTTACGCTGTCCCTTCTGTTAGCGGATTAGTGATCGAGATTTCCGGGTTGCCGACGAGACTCTTGTCTCAGGGCAGGTTGCCTAAACTGCATTGCCTGCCGAATTCACCAATGCCCAACGCGAGCCAGTGACGATGACCATGATAAAGCCGATGCCTGCTGCCGTATAGCCTTTGCAACGTTACCTAACTGAAAATTATCATAATGTTGAAGAATGGCTTGGGTTGCGGGAAAAAACCAGATTGAGCCAAGTGAGGGATGAGGAGCTAAAATAGAGTCCATGATCAAGCTTCCCGCACGTATTTTAGTTGTAGTTGCCCTTGCGGGGCTGGCTTACGGCGTTTTTAGTGTGTCTAGAATCAACTCTTCGCCCGCTCAAGATGTAGCTCCGCCTGGATGCAGCGAGGGAGGCGAGCCTGGGTCGTCAGAACCCGGAGCGGCCGGTGTAAGTCCGGGTTCGGTTGGCGGAAACCCTGGCTCTTCGGGCGGAAGTTCTGGAGCTTCGGGCGGCAACTCCGGCTCGATGCCTGGAAATTCAGGCTCGGCTGGCGCCGGGACTTCAGGCTCAGCGGGTTCAAGCGATCCTGATGGAACCGTTAGCAGTGTGGTAAACCCCAATGAAGGCGCCTTCGAGTGGACGCTCGAGAGGATGCTTTTGGCGACGCCCATGCCCATGACTGGCGAAGAGCGCTCGTTTCTCTTTAAACATCCGCCCCTCGAGCAGCTTCTAGGCTGGAAGCAAGCGGATTTTGACCAATATATTGCTGATCCTCTAGGGCTCAAACACGCAGCCGAAGAGGGGGTGCGCTGGCGTGGACTATCGGCAATGCTGAAGAGACAAGCCACTGCCGGTGCCAGGTTTTTCGGTGACAAAAACGAAGCACCAATTTTTCATGGCTCGTCAGATTTTCGCGGTGCAGAATTCGAGAATTTCGATTTTGACCAGTTTTCCCTTGGTTTGAAGAAAGACCAGATTGGGGCATTTATCAAAATGCGGCAATGGCGTCAGGAAATAAAGATCCGTGCCGCTCTTGTCGAATCCATGCGCAAGAAAGCCGCCCAACAAGGGAAGACAGAAGAGTTCGAAAAAGCTATTGATGATAGTGGTGCGAACTAGCTAACCAGCATCGTCCATTCCATAATGACGATAATAGTTACTGCAATTGCGGTAAATGCAATCCAGCCTGCCATGCGCCCTGGTGATGTTCTCAAAGCAAGGAAAGCCAAACCGGCGATTGCCATATTGGCGAGCGCGATTAGTTTGCTCTCGGTTGGATAAAGCGTCATAGCCTGGAAGACTTTGTGCATCACATCTGGTGCCAGCTCATATATCGCTGCTACACCAAGCATCATGCCTCCAACAATGGTGGCAGGGTTTTGAAAAACGCGACCAAGTTCTTGCATCTCTTCTTCAACAGACATAGCCTGCAGAACTACTTTGTCATCCTGCGCAGAAGCAACCGCACTGGTATCACCTTCGAGGTTCCAGTTGATTGTTTGTATATCGCGTTCTTTGATTGCCACCATTTGCCAATGCCCTTCAAGAGAAAGCTGCCAAACAAATTCGCATGCTAAATGCGAACTCTGTCTGGTTTATAGCTAACTATCGCCGCCAAATCTATGCCTGGCAACACCATACTATGAAGTCAAGAGGAAGCAAAGGGGTTAAGAGCCTATCTGAAAGGAGATTAATCGCTGAGACCCGGATATACAGCTGTTTTTGATTAGAGAAGTGTCATGTTCGCCGAAGCCTGCCCCTGTCTGTACACGTGTTGTTCACGCGCCGCGACCAAAATAACATTGGCAGAATCTGCGAGGGGTAGCGTGAGCCCAATTTGCTAAACCCTCGCAGTGATGCCACCTATCCCTGTATCATGATTGCTTGAAAGCAAGCTGTCCGCCTGCATTGGGACAGAGGAGTCAGTCGAAGTGGCTTACTATTTGGCACCGATATCCTTGGGTTTGGGCGACCTGATGGTCTCGCTTCCTGCTCTCCAAGCCTTGATTGCGACAGGTAAACCTACTTATCTGGTCAGTCGCTCGCCGATGCAAGAAGGATTGGAAGGGCGTATCACTGGTCTGGCTGGGGTCGTGCGCGAAGTCGACTTTGATCCATCGGCGCTCTCGCCAGACGACACTTTCTACAATCTGCGTAATCATCCACTCCAGACTGACTACATCTGGGGAGCAGGCGAATTTGAACTTCGTTATCCGGGATATAAAATAACTGAAGTTTTGAAGGGCATCTGTGCAGACTTCGGGATAGAGGCAGACTACTCTCAGCTCTTGCAATTACCTTTCAGAAAGCGACAAGAGGTCGATAACGCTGTTGTTTTCGTCCCTGGTTCTGCTGGCATAGTGAAGTGCTGGCCTGCTTTTCATTGGTTGGAATTAGCGGAGCGGCTGAAGAAGCGTGGAGTCAAATGTTTAGTTGTCGGCGAGCCTGAGCATTCTCCTGTTGTACGTGAATGTGTGGAAGGCGGACTCGCTCACATTCCGACACCGACTCTTGCAGACGCTCTCGATGTTCTGAGTTCAGCACGTTGTGTTGTTGCCGTTGACACAGGTCTGATGCACTTGGCTTTGCAACAAGGAGTACCGACAGTTTCTCTCTTCAGATACAACGTGATGTTTCAGCGTGACTATCCTCATGTTCGCAGTTTGAGCGCACCCCGCTGCCCTCAAGAATGCACGGATGTTGAGTACAGCGGAACACCGCATAAAGTCGTTAGTTACGAGTCATTTGAACCAGACGAAAAGCGCCTGTACTGGGAAACTTGGCAGTGCTCAAAGCAAAATTGGAAAGAGAGATGCATGGCATCGATTTTGCCTGAACACGTCCAAACAGCAATTGAGGACGTAGCTTCGCTGGTGCAAGTAAAAAAGTAGGCGGGGGGATCAAGTTGTCTGATAGCAGCCATAATTATGACTTAGTAGTCGTCGGCGGCGGCCCCGCTGGTATCAGCTGTGCGTTGGAATGTCATGAAAATGCGCTCGATGTTGTAGTGCTGGAACGCGAAAAACGTGTCGGTGGGCAGCTTCCGCAAATACCTAGTCCAGTTTATAACTTTGCGGCCGGTTTTTTTGAAAACGGCGAACAAATGCGCGACCAGATGGAAAAGGTTGCACAAATGTTTCTCACCGACCGCGTAAAGACTGGATGCGAAGTCTTAAGTGTAAATCTTTCCAAAAAAGAAGTTGTAACCAGCCAGGGAACTTACACTGGAAAGACTATCCTGCTGTCCACCGGGTACCGTGTAAGACGGCTTGAGATGGCTATCCCCGATGAGTATGCAGGAGATGTTCTTTACCGAAGTGGAATTCATCGCGAAGAATTAAAGGGCAAAGAGGTAGTGATAATTGGCAGTGGAGACAGCGCGGTCTTCACCGCTCTAGATTTGGCTGAATACTGCTCTCACATCACAGTGTTGGCTCGCAGCAACATGTTTAAGGCGCGACCGGATATAGTGGCACGGATGCACGACAGCAAAATAATTGAAGTCCACACCAACTCGGTTGTCACTTCACTGCGCGGCAATGGAAAACTTGAATCGGTTATCGTGTCCAATGAATCGACTGAATTTGAGGTCAAATGCTCTAAGGTCATTGCGAAACTTGGTTACTTGCCTAATACCGAGTTGTTCAGCGAGCAATTAGAAAGTTCTCGTGGACATATAATTGTAAATCCGCAATTTGCCACTTCAATTGATGGTGTTTTCGCCGCAGGTGATATTGCCCAGCCGGGCTATGACCGTGTCGCTTTTGCCGTAGGAAGCGGTGTCATGGCAGCTCGTTCAATCAGAGTTGTTCTTGGGCAAACACCATAGATTGCCTTAAGAATTAGATGCTGTTCACAGATTGGTCACTCGTGGCGTTGTATTGTAAATGAGCAATATCTGCATAACGAGTACAGACATGGAAGCTACAGTAACAGTTTTGCCTTGCACATTGAGAAGAAAGCCAGAGGATTCGCCTGCGACAAAATTCGCATCGGCGGTTCCGGAAGGCAGCCTTGCGCGTGAAGTTGATCTGGCGAAGATCGAAACAGCCGTTGAAATGATTCTCGAAGCAATCGGTGAGAATCCAAAACGAGCTGGTCTGATCGACACGCCTCAGCGTGTAGCACGCCTGTATCAAGAGCTGTGCTACTCGACTGGTATCGATGCGGCGTCAGAGATTAGCTGCAAATTTCAGGAAGAAACCGAAGGACTTGTTCTAGTAAAAGACATTGAATTCACAAGTCTGTGTGAACATCATCTGGTTCCATTTACAGGTCGAGCACATGTTGCTTACTTGCCTACAAACGGTGTCATAACGGGTCTGTCTAAACTCGCCAGAGTAGTCGAACTGACCGCTCGTCGTCTGCAAGTTCAAGAACGAATGACCGAAGAGATTGCTGACGCCGTCGCTAAGGGAATTGATGCGCAAGCAGTGTGTGTTTGGGTTGAAGCCGAACACATGTGCATGTCGATTCGCGGTATCAAAAAGCCTGGTGCCAAAACAGTCACTACTGCCTTCCGCGGTCTATTCAAAGAAGACCAGGCAATGCGCAGCGAAGTGCTTTCCTACTTGAAATAACAGACTTCAATCCTTAACCGGGAATTGCTTTTGTTTATGCTTCCACTCCCCATTGAAGCAGGTGTTTTACGCTGCCAACATCTTGAACGAAGTCCACGTAATGAGTAGAGCCGTCTTCAGTAATTTGAATTTTTTCGTTGTCGACTGCAAGCAGTTTGACTCCATGCATGCGTAGAACATCACCTTGCGTTCTTGCGAAGTTGAATGCGAATTCTACTTGTTGATCCGGTGGAAGCTTGTCGAAGTATTCAGATAACTGTGCAAAATTTCGTTGGAAATCCAGCGCTGGATCATGATGATCGGCGTTGTTCCAGCGAAGATCGTCACCGTCGCGCCCGCCAAGACCGGCTGCTACTTTCGAATTCCAAAAGTTGGGAACTTGCCCATCATTCGCTTTGGTACGCATAAACTTGGTAAGGTCGATTTCTTTTGGAATTCCATAGTGAGCTTTGAACTCTTCTTGGCTTAATGCAATATCGGCGCCTTCAACTCGGAAGTGATCTGCAGGAGCGTTGGGACTAGTGATTATGCGTGATGGTTGCTCAACCTCTTGTCGCTGATTTTGAACCTCAGTAGGTTTTGTCCAGACCATATCATTATTGTTGCTTGCATATTCTCTGTCCCGCTGCTGGCGCTCGGCGCGAATGATGCGGTCGTTGTCTCTGTTAGCCATGACAAAATAGGCCATGTCGCTGTAAGAAATCTCTTTGTGACCGTCCATGCGCGAGATTTGCTTGAAGTTATTTTTGATCAGCATAAGGTCTGCCAACTCTTGCTCTGGAATGAGATGGCCAACGCGCTCAATATAGTTTTTCAGTTCTCTTTCGCTGATGCGGTCGTTGTGTTTGCCACTATTGATGAAAGGTCCATGTTTATCTAGAGTCGACATCAACTCTCTTGAAGTGCGGAACAAGTCGACATTTTCTTGTTGCCCATATTCCCTGTCTGCGCGATAAGTTCGGTCACGAAAGTGTCCTCTATCGCCAAAGTGTCCTCTGTCTCCATGGTCGTACCGGTCGTTGGAAAAGTCGATAGAGAAATCGTCTCTAATTTCGGGTTGTCTTCTCCAAAAGTTGCGGTCGACGCCGCCGCGTCCAAATGTTTGCTCGACAATATCAGCAAAAACGTTTTCGACAGCCTCGTGTGGAGCGAATCCCCTGTTCAGCTCCTGAATAGGATCATGTTCGCGTAATGTCGAATGAATCTCTTCGACTGCGCGTATAGGGTCTGGCCTGAAGTTTGGCAAAGAAACCATGGGGTGGGCTCCTTGTATCTAGGGTGTTAGTAAATGTTGCCTGGGAGGAACTTTTTAGAGTTGCGAAGCTCAATAACCAGCAAACGAGGGAACCTGGTTTGCACATCCCAGTTATAAAGGGGGCGGGGCGGCAAGATGTTATCAACTTGTGAACACCCTCGATATGGTAAATTTCTACAGCGAAAGGTTCGCCTGACGAGGTTTTGCGCTCTTTGAGCCCAAAGCCCTATTTAGTTCTTTCTGGAGGGATTTGAGATGGTACTTGTGAATTCAACAATGAGAGAACTTGGGTCTTCTGCTCCGGACTTTTCTCTTCCCAGCGTGACTGACGGTAAAAGCTATAGCTTGAGCTCATTTGCGGATAAAAAGGCGCTCCTCATCATTTTTGCTTGCCGTCACTGCCCTTATGTCGTGCACATCAAGGACGAGCTGGCTAAGTTGGGCAATGATTATGCCAACGAAGATATTGCTATCGTTGCCATATCGTCAAATGACGCTGAGAATCACAAGGATGACGCGCCGGACAAACTGAAAGAGTTTGCGCAAGAACTAAAACTGACCTATCCGTTCCTCTACGACGAATCTCAGGCTGTTGCGAAAGACTACACGGCTGCTTGCACGCCCGATTTCTTTCTCTACGATGAAAAGCGCAAACTTGCTTACAGAGGGCAACTGGATGGCTCGCGTCCAGGCAATAGCATCCCAGTAACCGGTGAAGATTTGCGCGCCGCAATTGATTGCGTATTGAAGGGCAATCCTGTTTCGGCTGACCAGAAGCCGAGTGCCGGGTGCAATATTAAGTGGAAAGCCGGGAACGCTCCTGCTTACTTCGGTTAGAGAGTTTTCTGGCTAAATTCGCGCTCTACTCATACAAAGTAAAAATCTTGACATTCGGAAACTATTTGGTCTGTGACACAGTCACCGACTCGTGCGACTATTAGTTATGACCGAAGAATGAGTTTTATGGCTCTCGCATCTGGAGGTGCGGAAAGCTGCTTTAATGAATTTCGCCCGGATTCCCCAAAAAATGGCATTGAGCGAATGCACCAAGCCGAAACATTCATTTGTTTCTATGGCAGCAAGTGTTCAGACAATATTGGCGATTTTTCTGACTTGCACGATGCTTTCAAGTTGTGGATTTCTGCAACACAAAGAAGCCATAAAGATCGACTACGAAGTCCAAGTTACTGACCCCAGCGTCAAGCGACTGACAGAGGTAACTTCAAGTATTAGGCTGGTAGCAAGCGGAGAGTTTACTCCTGGCACTTATACGATTGGAAAAACCCCGGTTTCCATTCCGCCGAACACGAGCTTTGAATTGAAGTTGGCAATGCCCGTCACGGATCCAAAGGTTATTTCGGCTCACGACGCCACAGGGACATTCACTGTCAGCCGCCCCATCAGTGTCATGGCAGTCCCTGTACCGCTGACAATTTCTCTCTACAAAGGCACCGTCAGTGGTGAAGTCGATCTGGTTCGCGGTCTGGCTGCCTTCTTTATCAATTTGCTCCAAGTTGGTGTCATTAGTGGTGATACGCACCAGATGATACACAGCATGAAGATTCATAAGGCTGAAATGGATCTTCGTCCTGGAGCCGTTTTGCGCTTTGGTCCTAAGGCTGTGATTGTTGGTCCTGATTCATTTGTGTCCTTGACCGATGTATCTGTAGATCGACTTCTAAACTATCAAGCGAAGTGCAAAATCAACGTCAATTTTGCCAAACATTGTAAATGGATGGGTAAAAGAGTTGACACCGAATTTGATGGCGGCAAGGCCTCTGTTGAGGGACGTGCGATAAGACGTGGTAACCAGCTCACTCTGTCAATCCTACCCGAATCTGAGAAACCTTCTGAGATTGTGTTGAGGACTTGCAAGTTTAGCTTTGGCAAATTCAAACGTTGCCACGCCATTAGTGATGAATGCGTTTTGCATTTAAAGGAATATTCTTTGCGGCACACGACCGGCAGTGAAGATGACAGCATGCACCTTCTTTCCGCAATGGATTTAAAAGGCACGAATCTCAGACTGAAGACCGATATTCATCAAACGGATGCATACTTTCCGGACACAGTGCCTGCCATGTTGCAGGTTGATTTGACGCCCGGCAGCGATGCTTCTACCCACTTCTCGACAGAGGGCGATGCCATTGCAGAGTCCGGGACAATCACTATCTCTAAAAAATCGACTCACCTGACTTTGTATTTGGGCAATACCAAAATCGGGAAGGTGTCTTACGATAAATTCGGTTCTCTTGCGTTTGTCCTCGAGAAGGGAACCTCGAAGTTGAAGCAGTTGGATTGGCAAGGCAATAAGAGTAAGTTTACGCTCACAACCGCCAGCGATTCGACGCTCACTTTGCCGAGCAGCATGCTATTGGAAAAAACCGAAAGTACAGAGCCGACCAAATTAAAGTTGCCTCTTGTTGTCGAGTTTGGCGAAGGAGAGTTGCGTACGCCCAAGAGTGTTATTCAACTTGCCGATTTGAACGGAAAACTCTTTCTCAATGTCGACAAAGAAGTACAGCTCAATAGTTCGGTAGACTTCACGATTCAACACTCTAAACTTCTTGGTGCAGAGGACGTTGACGTAAAAGTTAGAGGAATCGACCTTTCTATGGTTCAAAACCGCGCTAACTTGCATCTGAATTCTTGCAATTTAGTACTGCCAGAGAAAGCGCTTGCAGAAGCAATTTCAAAACGAATTCCTGATCACCTCAATCTAGATTTGGATAAAACGATTTCAGAAGATAAGCGTTGGCGTTATCGAAACGCGAAAGCCAAGTCGGTAAAAATCGATGATCTCGTAATTTCTGATATGAAGGCAAAAGGCTCTGGTTCTCTTTCTTTTACTGCGACTGGCAATGCTGTAATTGAAGGCACCGTTGAAAAAGGAAATATCATTCTCAAAACTGATAATTGGAAAGAATGTCCCTGGACCTTGGAAGCTGAGTTGACTGGGGAAGGATTTGTCAAATATGCGATTGTTGGCGACACAGATTCTTCGAGAAGTCGCGTCAAATATAATTTGACAATGGATTTGCCTTTGCCTGCGAATATGCGCCTGGACTGGAGCAAAGTTACTAGCGGTTTGCTCCGTATCGCCGAGCGAAGAATCATAGTGAAGCGACTGCGCAAAGTCACTGTGCCGGTTTCCCACAAGGGTGAGATTGACTTGTTTGAAGCAGGCGATTCGCGCTGGAAGAATTTCAAGTTGACGAATGTGGCGATCAAAACCAAAGGCGATGATATAAACATCGACTTCACTGCGGACGCAGTCTTTTAGTGTCAATACTAAGCCAGACCTAAGCGCGCTTTTGAATAGACTCTGCCGCTTCGATAAGCGGCTCGAGTTTTTCATGCCTGAGCATATATCCGTAATTGCCTATTGCTGGTGCAAAGATTGAATCAATTCTTTCGTGATGCACTATCAAGTCTTTGTGTTTATCAACAGCTTCATTGTGATCGAGAGCGTAGGGAATGTGATCTTTGCGACCGACATAAATTACAAAGTACTTGCGCTCGCTCAACGGTTTTGAAATGCCATGAACCTGCATTTGAGCCCAGGCATCATAGCAATCGAAATCGAAAATGAAATTGAACATGTCCAGTGTCAATCCGCCTGGCGGGCGCATGTTCACTTCAAGCGGAACGACTGCATTGTCTTTGAGGAAAAACTCGAAGTGGAAGAATCTTCCCCTCACGTCAAATGCTTTGAGTATTGCTTTGCCTGCGTTCTCGAGAAACGGCTCTATTTCACGTACGCAGTAATAATAGATGTCGGAATTCTCGTTGACTGCATCCATGACGCCTTTGTTGTAGCGCAATGAGGATGAGAAAATCAGCTCGCCGTTTTGATCGACCAACCCGTCATAGCTCACAATTTGACCGGTGACGAATTCTTCCAGGATGTAGTCGGTATTCGGCTTTCCTCGCAAGAAAACGTTGATGCAATCTTCGCCTTCCAGCTTGAATGTTGCCGCCGCACCAACGCCGTTGTCAGGTTTTGCGATAACCGGAAATCCAACTTCTTTGATGAAATCGCGAACCTCTTGTTCTGTCTTGCATACTCTGCCGCGGGCAGGATTGAGATTAGCTTGGTGGAAAATCCGCTTCATCTCGGACTTCTTCTTCACGTTGTAAATTTGGTCCATATTGATGCCGGGAATGTTGAAGTCGGTGCGCAAGCGAGCTTCTGTTTCCAGCCAATATTCATTGTGTGAATCAAGATGGTGCAATTTGCCGTAGCGATGAGTGAAGTATCCCATCGCGCGCGTTAGCTGATCTTGATCGTGCATGTCGTCGACTTTGTAGTATTCAGTCAGGTTGCATTTCAGATCATGGCTGAGCGATTCGAATGGCACGTCTGAAAGTCCCAAAACTGTTGCTCCGGCATTCTTAAGTCTCGAAGCAAAGTTTTGAAAGTTGGGTGGAAAATGCGGGCTGAGAAATACTGAGTTCATAAGTTCCAAATTGACCTATTTGTTTCGTCTGTCGCTTAATTGCATTTGCGTTTTGCGGCACGCCGGTTGTTATGTTGGCCAATTGGCCGACACATCGCCCTTTAATCTCAGCCGATTTTATCGCAATGAGACGTCCCAGTAAGCCCTCTGGGTATACAAATCGCATAGAATAACTGCGCTTGAAATCTGTATCGCCCGTGGCCATGCTACAATCCGCCGACGGAAACCTCAAAAAAGGCGAGGACACAGGTGTTGCGAGAATATCACAAATGGCATAGCCCCACGTTGAATCGGGACATGGAACTCCTTCAGTTCGGCCATGCTGGCGCTCGGGTAATTGTATTTCCGACATCCTGCGGCAGATTTTTCGACTGGGAAAATCGTGGCATGCTCAATGCAATTTCCCGCCATATTGATGAAGGTTGGGTTCAAGTTTTTTGTGTTGACGGAGTTGACACTGAAAGTTGGTTCAACACATGGGTCAATCCTACTGATAGAGCCCGACGTCACCTTCAGTATCAAGAGTATGTGATCAACGAAGTACTTCCATTTACCAAATCGAAAAACGACAACGATTTCGTCATTGCAATGGGAGCTAGTTTTGGTGCCTACCATTCCTACAGTATTGCAATGAGATATCCGTGGAGTTTCAATCGTGTTCTTGGAATGAGCGGTGTGTATGACGTACGAGAATGGACCAATAATGAAATGAATGATGTCATTGCCCAAGGCAGTCCCTGTGAGTATATGCTCCAGTTGCACGATGGACATCACATCGATCAAATCAGAAAGCTCGATTTGATCATTCCGGTTGGAAGACAAGATCCCCTATTTGGAAACAACAGATGGTTTTCGCAAATTCTTTGGGATAAGGGAATTTGGCATGCCTTCAGAGAATGGGATGGTTTTGGTCACGACTGGCCATATTGGTATGACATGATTCAGCACTATATTGGCGGCGCCGAATCGAGAGGCTAGGTCGCCGAAAACCTAGACTGTGAGTTAATTTCAAAATTGAAAAGAGCAGCAAGGTTTGTGAAAGCTTGCTGCTTTTCGCATCTGGGGTGATACCACCTTTTGCATTAATTACTAAAGAAAAATGGTAAGCTGTGCAACTTATACCGGTGTCCGTCGTCTCACTCAAAAATTCAAATCGAGAACGAAGCTTTCAAAGTATGTGCCGCGTTTTCGGACTGAGTTCGCTCATCAAAATATATCTGGAGGATTCACTATGTTCGCCCTTCCTCTAAAACTGCTTTCGACGGCACTCTCGCTTCTACTTATATGCAGCTCCGTAGCGGCTCCGGCATTCGCTCAAGATGGAAGCAATGTGCCCACACTGGAAACAGCTTCCCCCTCTTTTCAAGAAACTACAGCATCCGGCGACTCCAATTTCATAATCATTCCGGTAAGCACAGACTCTGATGCTGCGCCGGAAAAGGTAATTGTTCTGCCCCGTGATTCGGAATTTCTCACTGGTGAAGTTCAACAATCGCGTATGCTCGCTGTCAAGGAAGTCATTGTTCCTGACAGCGTCCAGACGGCTGCTATTACTCTTGTCGAGGATGCTCCGACTGGCATCATGGTTGTCGACAACGACGAAGAAAAGCTCACCGCAGAGGAAAAGCTCGAGTTCAAAGAAATTGCGGATTCGCCGGACAAGACCTTTATCGATGCTGGTGCTCGTTTCCCCGTATACATGTCGAGCACTCTGACAAGTAAAACCGCAAAAGTCGGTGATCCTGTTGAGGGACGTCTGAAAATCGATCTCAAGATTGGCGGTAAATTGGTGGCGCCCAAAGGGTCACTCGTGATCGGTCACATCACGCGTGTCTTTCCTGCCAGAAAAATGATCGCTGCAGAGCTCGTTCCAAACAAACGTTGGATGCGCATGGCTGGCTCTCTTTCGTTTGACTTCGATGAAATTGTCACACCTGCCGGCGAGCATTTGCCGCTGGTGGCATCACCGGCAAGACAAGCTCGCATTATCAAGAACATGAATGAAGGAAGAGTGCTTGGCGTCAATCACAATAATGAGATCGCTTCGCCGCTTTCCACCCAGGTAAAACACCAGGCGCTTCACCTGGCGATTCGGGCTGGTGCAGCAGCTGGTGGTGTTTTCAGCTTTGGTATTGTACCTGCGGCTTACGGCATCATGGGTGCGATCAATCCGTCGTTTGCTTTCATGCAACCGGTCGGAAAGAATATGCGCCATCGTCGGCTCAAAGGATTTGCACTTGGAGTCGTCACCGGATTGCCTGGTGGTTTTTTGATTGCAGACAGCATCATTCGTGGTCCTGAGGCAATCGTCAAACCAGGTGATATGTTCTACGCCGAGTTCCAGCAAAAGTTTACCGGTGAAGCTGCCACATCTGCGGAACTCTTGCCCAACGTGAAGACGAAAGTACACGGCGAACAAATCAAGACAGACAAGAAGAAGTAGGCAGTTGTTGTCGAGTCGAAGCTATCTTCTGCCGCAGAAGAATGAGTCACGACCTCAACGATAACGCTCGACGACAAAACAAAAAGGGTCGGCGCCTAGCGTCGACCCTTTATTACTTTGGAGCGTCGTCGGACCTCTCGCGCTTAATAGCCGCGGTAAGCCTGACCTCTGGCAACTGCCTTGACACCAGGCACATTGTCTAACGAACCGTAGCGCTTCACTGCGTATCTAACGCCTGCGATGACGTTGTCTACTGGGTTCAAGATGTTGTCGTGTCCCGGCAGTTTGTGCGAATTGAAGGTTGGACCGATTGTCTGCATCAATCCCTTCGACGGAGTGCCCTTGCGAGCATTCGAATCCCAGTTGTTGACGACATCGGCTCTCCAATTTGATTCGCGTTGAATGATCAAGTTGATTGCAGCCAAGTTTGCCGGAGTTGGTTCAACACGTCTGCCGTTGCCTTGTGCGGCGGCTTTGTTGATTTCTTCCAGGGCTTGATTGATGATCTGTGCGCGATCGCCTGTCGGTACTGTTCCAACCACACGCTCGCCATTCGACGACGATGTTTGTTGACGCATAGTCGATACATCGTAGAGTTTTTGACCGGCGTCCATGAGTTGTCTGGCTTCCGGTGTCGAAAGATCTGCTTGTGTAATTTCGCCAGGAGCTTTACCTGACATAAAGGCCGCGGTGATGGCGCCCGGGTTTTCGCCTAGTTGTTGCTTGAAGCCATCGGTGATCGATGTGGCCATGTGCTCTTGCAAATCTTTCGGCAAGAGTGACTTCATGTCGTCTTTGCTCGGCGCTTCGCCCTTGTCCATCTTGTCTGCCATGCCTTTTAGCTTGGCGACGGATGCGGCATTGAAGCCTTTAGGCAACTTGCCTTGTTTGATCAATTCTGCAATTTTCTCTGGATCTGGCGGATCGCCAAGGTCAAGTCCAGCCAACCAATTGTTGATCTGTCTTCCGGAGAAGCCATAACGGCCTACTCTCGGCTGACCATCAGGATGGCGGCGAACTGTTTCGTAAGGTGCTTTTTCATCCGGCTTGAACAAACCAGCGATAGCATCCTTGGTTGCCATTGTCTTTTCTGATTCATTCAATTGGCGTGGAACATCTCGAGAATTGAATGAGCCGATACGATCGGTCGATTCGCGCGGCATGTTTACTCCGTCCGAACCGCCCATACGGTTGGCTTGTCCTACCGCGGCTCGGGTTTCCGGAGTCATATTCTGTTCGGCAGCCGGCGGTTTGAGTTTGTTGGCTCGCTCAGTCGATGCGGAAACTGCATCGTCTTTGTCGTTGAGTTCAACGCCATTCTGAGCAGCATCTGGATACTTGTTTCTAATGCGGTCGGACAAGTAGCGGACCAACTCATCGGCAGCTCTCTTCTGTTGAGCAGTCGGGTTGAGGTCGCCGGGTTCACGCTCCAGGACAACTTGAATTTCCTTCGAGTTGAACTTTTCCGGGTCGCCGCGCATTTCGACTTCGCCGTTCTTCTTCACTACGAAGTGCGGCTTTTGGCTTTCCGGATTCTGCAAATCTTGCATAGCCACCGAGATCTTCGGTGTAGCTTTGTCAGTTTCCGGACGCGTTTCGAATTGTCTATCACCTTCTGGGCTGGTTCTGTCCGAAAAACCAACACCCGGTACCTTCGCCAGTTCCTTCGGGGCTCTCTTCTGGTCAAAACGACGCATGTTCGTTTCGCCAGGCAGCGGCGCAATCGCGTCCGGTGCTCCAGTTCCGTCCCATACCTTCGCCGTTCCACCAGAGAATTGAAAATTGTCTCCACTACTCAAACCGTGGCGGGTCGCTAGATGGTGGTGCGCAAAATCGCGCAGGGGTGACGAGCCGCCGTCGTTGCCGGGGCTGGCGTCAAATCGTTCTTGTCTTTCTGGGCGTGGTGCCATATGTATGACTCGTTTTCAGAAGAGCTGAAATCCTGCCTCTCCTGGCTCTATGGTAAACAGACCCTGTTTCCATTATGCCAGAGGGCTTGCCCCGGCGGGGCATCTAGGTTTTTCGAAGGCTATCAGCTATGTGGATACACTGATGAGGAAGGTAGGTTTATGTTACGAATACTGCCTGTCCAGACAAATGGGGGAATTACGAAGCGGACATTAAATCTAAGTACGCCTCCTCACTCCTAATGCTTACCAGTGAAAGGTTTCGGGGTTATTAAATGGACTCGGGTGAAAGGTTCGTCCCGGCAAAGCTCTGGACCGCTCGGAAATCAACCTATATAAAGGTAGGCGTCTAGGCTGGTAGAACCCCAACTGGCTACTGTTTGATTACCCTTGCGTCCTTAATGACGAACTGGATTCTTTCCAGCGCCGATACATCCGCCAGTGGATCGCCTGAAACAGCAATCAGGTCGGCTTTTTTGCCTCAGTAGCCATGTCGAAACCCCAACGTCCGTAGAGATCAGCTTTCTTTGCCGTCCTTACCTGTTGCTTCTGCAGATTGAGTTTCAGGTAAATTCGCAATTACTTTCAGTGGCTCCAGAGAGCCATCGTCGGGTTTTTTGAAGTCAATTTTTGCAGGCGGCTCCAAACCTGGCTGTTCTTCCTTATTGCTCTTGTCGGCTGGAACGCATGTGACTTTGATTTCGTCGCCTTCCACAGTGACTTTGGCTATGCCTCCGTGCTCCAACTTACCGAAGAGAATCTCTTCAGCCAGTGGCTCACGAATTTGTTGTTGAATCAATCTGTTCATCGGGCGAGCGCCAAACAGTTTGTCAAACCCGTGATCGGCGAACCACTTACGGGCGGGATCATCGAGTTCTATCGCCACATTTTTCTCATACAGTTGAGCACGCACTTCGTTGACGAATTTATCGACCACACGAGAGATGTCCGAGTAGGTCAACTGATTGAATACAATCCAAGCATCTAGTCTGTTTCTAAATTCAGGGCTGAATGTTCTTTCGACAGCACTCTTTCCTTTGCCGTGCGAGATAGAGATTTTAGATTGAGAGAACGTCGCTTGCTTCTCTTGCTCGTCGCTGATTTTGCCTTTGAATCCTATGTCTTCTGCAGTCATTTCACGAGCACCAGCATTGGTGGTCATGATCAAAATTACATTTCGGAAGTCGGCTTTTTTGCCGTTGTTGTCGGTAAGTGAAGCGTGATCCATCACTTGCAAAAGAATGTTGTAAATATCAGGGTGCGCTTTCTCAATCTCATCCAGCACAAGCACCGTATGTGGTGTCTTATTGATGGCATCAGTGAGAAGTCCGCCTTGATCAAAACCTACATAGCCGGGCGGTGCGCCAATCAAACGGGAAACGGTGTGCTTTTCCATGTATTCGCTCATATCGAATCGTAGGAAATTAACACCCATAACTTTGGCAAGTTGTTTAGCTAGTTCTGTCTTACCAACCCCGGTGGGTCCGGAGAATAAGAAAGAACCGATGGGCTTTGTAGGATGACTCAACCCTGCCCGTGAAAGCTTAATAGCTTTGACGACTTGCTCTACAGCATGATCCTGACCGAAAAGGACGCTCTTCAATTCCTTTTCTAAGACTTGAAGTTTTTCTTTGTCCGAGCCGGAAACCGACTTCGGAGGAATCTTAGCCATCGAAGCGATGACGAGTTCAACATCATGAACGGTAATTACTTTCGATGGTCTTTCTTTCTCATCCATCAATTTCACTGCAGCGCCGACTTCATCCATGACGTCGATAGCTTTATCCGGCATGAAGCTGTCGTTGACGTGCTTACCCGCGAGCTCTGCAGCTTGTTGAATGGCTTCGTCAGTATATGTGACACCATGATGTTCTTCGTAATAAGACTTAAGTCCGGTCAAAATCTTAATGGTGTCCTCGACCGAAGGCTCTGAGATATCCACTTTTTGAAATCGTCTTGCAAGGGCTTTGTCTTTGTCGAAGGCTTGCTTGAATTCAGGATAAGTGGTGGCGCCGATGCAGCGAAGTTCTCCGGATGCCAATGCCGGTTTCAAAATGTTAGAAGCATCCATGCTTCCGCCGCTGACCGCGCCGGCACCAACGATGGTGTGAATTTCGTCAATAAATAAAATCACGCCAGGAATGTCTTGCAACGCCTTAATAACTGATTTTAGCCGTTGTTCGAATTGCCCACGAAAGCGTGTGCCTGCCAAAAGTGCTCCCATATCCAGCGAATAAACCTGGCAATCTTTGAGCGCATTTGGCACTTCGCCTCTCTGAATCTTGAGCGCGAGACCCTCGGCTATTGCTGTTTTTCCAACACCGGGATCACCGACATACACAGGATTGTTTTTACGGCGTCTGCACAATATTTGGATGGTGCGTTTGACTTCGTTCTCTCTTCCTATTAGAGGATCAATTTTTGCTTTCGCCGCGCGTTCGATTAGATTGGTTGTATATGCAGCTAGTGGATCCGCATTATCGCGCGAGTCTTCGTCAGGAAAACCATCGCCACCCATCTCCTCTTCTGTCCCTTGGCTTTTGCTGTTGCTGGCTCCCTTTCCTGATTCTACTTTTGAGATGCCGTGCGAAATATAGGAAAGAACGTCAAGACGACTGATGCCTTCTTTTTCCAATAGATACACTGAGTGCGAACGCTTTTCCTGGAACATTGCAGCCAGTACATTGCCACTATCTATGGTTGTCTGAGCAGAAGATTCAGCCTGCATATATGCGCGAGTCAAAACACGTTCCAGAGCAGCCGTATAAGAAGGCATAGCGTCTATTCCATTAGGAAGTTGCTCTACGTGCTCATTGAGAAATTCTTCCAGCTCTTGCCGAATATCTTTGACACTTCCTCCACACGCACGGATGATGTCGCATGCGCCTTTATCTTCTAAAAGGGCGAGAAGCAAGTGCTCCAAAGTTAGATACTCGTGCCTCCGCTTCGCTGCTTCCGAGAGCGCTAGGTTGAGAGTGTCTTGTAATTCCTTGGAGATCATTTGATTACTCTTCTTCTGTTGTGCATAGAAGCGGAAACTCATTTAATTGGGCTAGTTCAGCAACTTTGCTGCATTTCGCTTCCGCTATTTCAAACGGGTAAACGCCCGCAACTCCGAGACCCTGCTGGTGTACCGCTAACATTATCTTAACCGCGTCATTTTCATTTTTGTGGAAAACGTCCTTGAGAATGAAAACGACAAATTCCATTGTGGTGAAGTCGTCGTTATGAAGCAATACCTTATATAGCTTGGGGCGTTTAGGTTTTGTCTTCTGGTCCTTCTGAACATCAAGATCGTCGTCTAGGTCCTGACCCGGCAACCCCTTTGCCATTGCTGTATTCCTGCTCCAAAGATTAAACGCGGCTGTCCACTACATACCCATGATAAACCGCATGAGAACCGTTGGCGCAACCGGCGTCAGTTGAGGCTTTTCGGGGTTTCCTCTACGGTACGGTAACCTTAAAGTGCCTTAGAAGCCTTCAGAATACGCCGTTGACGGACCCTGTAATTCGATGTATCTTGAAATCAAGATACTTGAAATCAAGGGAATTGGAAATTGCAATGGCAGAGTTTGAAACAGGCACGAAGGGCTCAGAGCCAGACGGAACCAAGGTTTGGATTTCTCTCTGGAAATCGAGTCGTTCTATCGAATCTCATGCTCTAGCTAGTATCGCCAGCCTGGGGATGAGTCTTACGGACTTTGCCGTGCTGGAAGTGCTCCTTCATAAAGGTCCATTGCCGGTCAACACCATCGGAAAGAAGGTCCTGCTCACCAGCGGGTCCATCACTACCGCAGTTGATCGCTTGGAAGAAAAGGGATTGGTCGAAAGGCTAGACTCGCCGTCGGACAGACGAGTGCGAATTGTCAGTCTTACAAAAGAAGGAGCGCGACAAATAAAGGTAGCTTTTGAAGAACATCAAAAGCACCTGGACCTGGCGGTGTCTCCGCTCACAAAAGATGAGCAACGCCAGCTGGTAGAACTATTGAAAAAACTGGGACAAGGTGCCGATTCTTTGAATGTTTCGAGAGTGTAGAAAACAACGAACAATTTGAAGATTGGGCAGTCAAAACCTCGAACAGCTTAGTAGCAGAGCATTTGTTTGCTACAAAAAACATAGGTGGAATCATGAAAAGTACAGATAATGTCAAATTGGAAAAAACACAATCTACTCAATCGCGATCGGTGAAAGGCATCATAACCTCGATCGCAACGAGAGAAGGAGCGGGCTTTGCCGTTCGTAGACCGTTTCCAACTCAGTCACTCAGCCTTGTAGATCCGTTTCTTTTGCTCGACCATATGGAGCCTGTTACGCTCGCTCCCGGTGCTGCAAAAGGCGCACCGGATCACCCTCACCGTGGGTTTGAAACTGTAACCTACATGCTTGAAGGTCACTTCGTGCACCGTGACTCAGCTGGTAATTCTGGAGTGATCGGACCCGGAGACGTGCAGTGGATGACGGCTGGACAGGGCGTTGTACACTCCGAAATGCCTGACGATGAGTTGATTAAAAATGGTGGCAGGTTGCATGGTTTTCAAATTTGGGTCAACTTACCTTCCAAGGAAAAGCTGATTGCACCTCGCTATCAGGATATTCCTTCTGAACGCATTCCGATTGCAGAAAGCGAAGACGGCAAGATTTGGGTGAAAGTTATCGCCGGTCAATCGATGGGAAAAGAAGCAGTCATCGACACGCGAACACCGATCACCTTCTTGCATGCAAAGCTGAAGCCAGGAGCTAAGTTGGTGCAACCGATTTCGACTCAGTACAATACGTTTGCATATGTGATTGAAGGCAAGGGATTTTTCGGCAATGAACAAATTCCTGCAGAGACAGATCAATTAGTGTTGTTCGCCAATGATGGTGCAACTGTTTCAATTGAAACGGGCGAGCATCAAGAATTGAGCGTGCTAATACTTGCCGGTCTGCCGTTGAATGAGCCTGTCGCAAGATACGGACCGTTTGTTATGAACACTCAATCGGAAATCGTGCAAGCGCTGAAGGACTATCAAGCAGGACGGATGGGCGTCATCAACTAGACAACTAGGAGTTCGGACTTAAGGAATTGTGAATAGGAAAACTCGCAAACCAGAGATCCTAGCGAATTTCAAACCTAAAAAAGCCCAGGGATCCAGCGCGATTTGACGCGCGCCATGTAGGCTTTGTATCCAGGCAATCCATCGACAAGAATCTTCTCTTCGAGAAAAGAGCGATATGCAAAATCGATCATCATCACAAGAATCGGAATAACTCCGAGCCACGATCCAAGCATAAAAGATTGCCCAAGAAAGCCTAATGTAGCGAACGAATATCCTGGGTGCCGAATGACACGATACGGCCCGGTCGTAATCACCTGTTGGTTGCGATCGGGCTGTAATCTAATTGCAGACGAAAAGTATGCGTTGGTTTTCATTGTCCAAAACACACCGGCCCAACCAGCGGCGTTCATCAGAGTCCCAACAATTTGAGCCGCAAGCGGAACGCTGTTTGCGAAGTGCCATCGACCTACATCAAGCGCGGGTAGAGCCAGTGAGAATACATATAGGAGAGTAACGATTAGGCGGCCAAACCGATCCTCATCTTTTCCCTGCGGTTTCATTCTTTCGTTCAAAAGCGCAGGGTCCAGGGAGTAAACGCTGAAAATAGAAACCACAATTTGCGTGGCGAATGCGACCCAATAAAAAGGAAGTGCGGCCGTTCCTGCGAGGGCAAATGTGGCAGCTGCAGTCAGCGCGACAAGGAAGACGGAGAACATTACCGCCTTTGGACGATTGAATTTAGAGGAACTGACTTTCAATGTTTGTCGCTCTACTTGATATAAGGTAGTTCGACGGCTTGTGCCGCTAGGCGTTCCCGGTTTTTCGCCGTAGTAAATGTTTCGTAGTGTACTAAGTCTATGTAAAGCTTCAACGGCTAAACAAGGACGTCTTCGCTACTTTAGCAGAGTGTTCGTGAAGACAAGCTGAACACCAATACACGAGCAGTAGCATGAGTCTGGGTCTGGCCAACCTAATAGGCTGTTGAAAACCCAATAAAGAGATTGAAGTCGCCTCTGGCTGTAGTAAGCTTGGTGCGACGTCAATCTCTATGTGAGTTTTATGAAAAACAAAATTCGCTCCACGGCATCCCTAAGCTTTGCGCTAGTTGTTTCCTTACTCGGAACATTTTCTGCCAGTTGCGAACCCGCGCGGGCGGGCGACATTCCCGCTCCATTTATCGTCGGTGGACCTTCAAACGCTGATACTCAGCTAGTTTTGAGAGGCGCAAACGATGCCTACAATTCTAAGTCACCAAGGATGGCCGATGCAGGTGAAATGGTTCGTGCAAAGTCCAAAAATCTTGTCCTTTGGCCTGCAAAAGAGTCTGATATCGAATGTGATACCACACTCTTTGATAAGTCACCGGAAGGGGGCGAGTCTAAATTTTGGGTTCAGAAAAAAACATATGAAGGTAAGAGGTTTATCGTTCGGCAAAAGCCCTTCAACTGGCAAGGCGACAATTTCAACGTTGTGCTGACCACAACAAGCGATACACCGGCAGAAATTTACAAGAAGTTCGACTCGGGTGAAATGAATGAACTTCCGAACGGATATTCGAGCGTGACATGTGATACATGGCAGCGCCCATGGATTTTTAGAAACCCTGCGTCCGGAAAACTGTTGGATGTAGATACGGCGCATCCAGCCGATTGCTTGGCGGATTGGACTGTCTATGAGTCCACGAAGGACGGCAAAAGAAAAGAGCTTTGCAAAATTAGGTTTAGAAAACAATCGGAAAAAATTGCGGAGCTTTTGCCGAAAGGCCCTTTACTTGAAATCAGCACTTTGCTCGACAATATAATCGGAAAGGCAAAGGAAAATGAAGGGACCATGCAGCAGACCTCTCGCTTGCGTAATGAGGTTGAGCGAATGTGGGGTAATTTGCTTTTTCGCCCTTGGGCCATGAATCAGCCACAAAATTCCAAAGCTCAAGTTGAAGGACATTTGAAACGTTGGCAACGAGGTGCGCGCGCCTACAAAGCTCAATACATTCGTCTGCAAGCACTATATCCTCAAGCGCAAGCTGCTTTGACACGCTACTACGAGCAAGTATTTAGAATGCCGAATGCGGGTGCTTCGAAACTGGCGGCTAAGAATTTGGATATTGCATATCGCAGTCATTTCAGTCTTTAGAAGACTTCTGTGATGCTTTCGCATATTGCCATTGGAAAATTCCAGCGGCAAGTGTATGCTAGCGCCAAGCCGATTTAACATGCGTCCCCTCATCGGATTAAAGAGTAACTATGAAATTTGCTTTTCTAACAATAATTGCGCTTCTGATTTCCCTTGTTTCAATTCCTTCAGATGCGAAGGGTAAAGTCTGGACCATAGAGGACAGACAAGCGCAGCTTATGAAAGACATTAATGAAGGACAGAAGGGTCAACAGCTGACTAAGAAAGAAGCCGATCGTCTGCGCAGCGATCTTGCTGACGTTGCACGCAAGAAAAAGAAAATGAAAGGCAAATCTGACAACGGCAAGCTCACCGATGACAACAAGAAAGTTTTGGAAGGCGATTTGAATAGCATCAGTGATGCGATTCACAAGTACAAACTTGAAAAGCGGGCTAAGTAAACGCTTTTTCGAGTTCTATCGTTTCTCAGCTAGAAAGCAAAAACAATGGCGCACCGTAAGGCACGCCATTTTTGTTTGTTCCGTTACCTGATTTCAGCTTGCCGAGTTTATTCGTGGGCTGTGACACCAGGGCTTTTCGAGCGTGATTCATTCTTAAGCCAGACGAGCAGCATCTGGGAAAGTTGATCCGTAAGTTGATTTTCTTCGAGAAGCAGGTGCTCCCCATCTCCAATCACCATCAGCAACTTATCTTGCGTTGTCAAAGCATTGAATAGCTCAATTGTGCCTTCTGGCTTGACTAACTTATCTTTGAAACCGGCAATCAGAAGGACTGGCATTTTTTCAATGAGAGCGGCGGCGTCGAAATTGCCCTTCATGAATTCGTCGAATTGTTTGAGCTCTTTGGGGGTGAGCTCCATGCGGTTGCCCTTGTCGGCAAGCATTTTCTTTTGCAAATTCTGGTTGGCTGTCGCGCGCTCGACGACCGTGGTGCCAACGTCCATAGGTTTGTTCTTGTCCTCGATGTAGCGGAGTCCGACATGCATCTTGGTTGTCAGGCTGCCGTACCGCTCGCTGGAAGGGACAGAGGAAATCAAGCCATTAACCAGATCGGGATAGCGAGAGGCTGCGCGCATCGCGATAGCGCCACCCATTGATTCTCCGACCAAGAAGACCGGTACGCCAGGATAGGCTTTACGGACATTTTTTAGAGCAGCTTCGATGTCGTTGAGGCAGGCGTCGAAGTCGACTTTGTTGCCTTCGCGCTTATTAAGCCAGGCACCAAAACCTCTTACGTCTACTGCATAAACGGCAAAACCATGGGAAGCCATTACCCTGCCGAATTCGTCAAACGATTGGCTGTTGAAGCCTAGTCCGTGAACGCAGAGAAGTACTTCGCGCGGTCTATCAATCGGAATCCATGACCGATGCGGAACTTTGATTTTCGCGCTCCACGCCGGTACAACCGATTTGCGCGCGGGAGGAGCTGCTTGCGCGAAAGTACTGCTTGTCGCCAACAAGCTCGGGGCAAGTATGGCGGTTTGCACAAGAATGGTAAGGGCAATGCCTTTGGTAAAACGTCCCAGCATGATTCGTTTCCTTAAAACAGTCATCGAAATGAGCCCACATTATGTCAGGCGCCCGGCTGTAATTGCATCCCCCGATGTCGATTCGACCCGGAAGAAATTCGGATTTTTGTGTCGCCAAATGACATCATCTATCTGTAGATTGTCCAGGCGGCAGCTGTCCATGCGAGAATAAGCGAATAATGCAGTCCATCCATTGGCAATTATTCGTTGCAGGTGAGCCCGTGCAGCCGGGCGTGAATTTGCGCGTCAATGAAAAGTGGCAAAACTCCCATGGCGTGTATGTGGTTTTGCAGCCTGCTGAAAAGGAAAAAACATCGACATTTTGTGTGCGCTACAACGTAAATATAGGTGGCAAAGATTATTTCCTTTTGGAAAGCGCCAATTCACCGGAAGGTGATTTAACCGTCGTTAGATGTTTTGGACCAGATAGATTTGGTGCGATGGACCCAGATCGATTTTCCAGTTTGCGAAATGCGCTGATTGATTTCTTGAAGGGCGAAACTCCCACGAAGCTCGAAGTCCTGGACAAATTATTGGGCGGACTAGAGGTGCGCTGATGTTGATGAGTCGCGTGGCACAAAGTGTTTTGAATTGCGCGTTCATGTTTGCATTTTGCGCGGTTGTTTTTTCCGTGCAAAGCATTTCGGCACTGGCAGAAAGCAGCTCGGGCATTGCACAGAGAGTTTCAACTTCTGTGCAAACGACTTCACCCGCTGAAAGAATGTTTGAACGGGCAGATTGGGTGTTCAATAATGCTGAGCGTGTTCACTACGGACATCGCAAAGTCAGTGTAAACAATCAGGTTAAGCGTTTTAGCAATGGTCGATGCGAAGCTGATACAGATTGTTCTGGTTTCGTCAGTTATTTGCTTTCTGATTTTCCAAAACAATATGATGTGATCCGCAAATTGCAACCGGATAGAACTTATCCTCAAGCAAAAACCTATGTTCAGTTTTTCACTAGTTTGAAACCAGATACTGTCACTGGTGGTTGGCTGAAGGTCGCAAACACTGATGAATTGCGGCGTGGCGACTTGATTGCTTGGAGGAAACCGCAACCGGCTGACGGTGTGAAACGTAAAACCAATACCGGACACATTGCGATCGTTATTGCTAAGCCTGGACCTGTTGAAGCAACTGAAATCAATAGCAAAACTTATCGCTACAAAAGTATCAATGTAATTGATAGCTCGTCGGTAAAACACTTTCAGCCGGAAATACTGCCACCACTTTCTTCCATGCCCCATCGCGATGGCATCGGAAAGGGCATGGTTCGTATCATTCTGGATGACGACAATCAACCGATTGGATACTGGGAAGGGACTTATTGGTACGAAGGCAACAAGGATATAAGAAAACCGACACTCACGGATTCAATTGTGTTTGCGCGCATGGTGGCGGATAGTAACTGAGCAGGGAAGGATAGAAGTTATGTTCAAAGACATCGTTTCGCAAGCAACGCCATTCATTGATCACTGGCTTCAGTTTCGTTATGACCGTTTGGAATTGCCTGGGTTCGTTGTAGCGATACAAATCGACGGCAAGATTGAATTTCAAAAAGCTTACGGTTTTGCAGATTTAGAGAAGCGCGAACCGATGACGACCGATCATGTTTTTCGAATTGCATCACACAGTAAAACCTTTGCTGCTACAGCAATCATGCAGCTTGCTGAAGAAAAGCTTTTGCATATCGATGAGCCAGTTGCGAAGTATGTCCCCTGGATTCGTGACCATAAAGATCATCGCATGGAGAAGGTGACGATTCGCCAATTGATGTCACACAGCGCCGGTATGATAAGAGATGGACGGGATGCAAATTTCTGGCAACTGACAAATAGTTTTCACGACCTGGCTGCTTTCAAAAACGCTCTCATGAGCTGCGATCTTGTTTTTGATACCAACAAGCAAATGAAGTATTCAAACTTCGGGTATGCATTGCTCGGATGTGTTATTGAAGAAGTTTATGGCATGCCCTTCGGAAGCTATGTCCACGCAAAAATCCTGCAGCCGCTTGGTTTGTCTAATACTACTCCTGAAGTGAACGCTGAAATGCTTTCTAGGCTTGTGGTCGGTTATTCGCGGCGCGGTAGAGAGAAGCAACGCCAACCGCTGGAGAAAAACATCGACACAAAACAAATGGCCGCAGCAACTGGATTTTGTTCAACAGCGGCTGACTTATGCAAATATTTCGATGCACATTTTGTTGACTCGAAAAAACTTTTGAATGACGAATCGAAAAAGGAAATGCAACGCACGCAGTGGCGTCTCAAAAACTCTCACATTGGTGAAGAGTATGGATTAGGCTTTCAGATCGAATCGATCCTCGATAGAAAAGTATTCGGTCATGGTGGTGCCTTCCCTGGGCAGCGCACAAAGACCATCTGCGATCCTAACGAGAGATTGGTTATTACAGTACTGACCAATTGCATTGATGGAGAAGCTTCCTTCATTGCCCGCGGGCTTTACACCGTGCTCGATCACTTTCACGGTAGCGCATTGCGTGCTGATAGTGACACTATTGATAAATTGCGCAAATTCGAAGGAATTTATACAAGCCTCTGGGGCGATTTGGCCATCGTAGAATCTGGTCGGAACCTCATCGGAGTCGATCCGAATACATGGTTTCCATTTGGGCGTGACCAAGAAATTCAAGTACTGGAATTGGCGGGTGACAACAAGCTCAGAATTGCGCATGCGAATGGCTATTACAGCGAAGGCGAACATGCAGAATTCGACTTCGACTTCAACGGAAACGTTATTTCCATCGACTATGCCGGCTACAACATGCTGCCGGAAGCCGAATATACCAACGAACTTGTGAAACCGAAGGTCGCAACCTGAAAACGGGCGTTGGAAACCAAGACCGTAGCTACCTGAAGCGAGCACCTGTATAAAAACACGGAAAGCAACAAGCTAAAGGCTTACACCTGGAGAAGAGACAGATAAAGCGTTATACTTCCCTCTTTGAAATATATACAGGTTGACATTATGTTGAGACAAATACTCTCGTTAGCTCTGGTAGCTGCACTGGGATTTTCCGCAGCAGCAACTCCGGTATTCGCCGGTGTCAGCGCAGTTGGTGAGTTGAAGAACACCCCACAGAATCATCCTGGACTGATATTGGACCAGTTTTACCTCGGGTGCCTCTCCCACGCCTCGTATTTAATCGGAGATCCGGTCAGCAAGACTGCTGTCGTTGTGGACCCTCAGCGTGACATCAGCCAATATATCGAAGAGGCAAGCAAGCAAGGCTTGAAAATCACGCATGTTTTCCTGACCCATGTGCATGCTGATTTTGTTGCGGGGCATTTGGAGCTGCAACGGAAAGTCGGTGCCAAGATTTGCCTAGGCTCAAAAACGAAGGCTAGTTTCCCATTCACGAAATTGAAAGAGGGCGATGTTGTTGATCTCGGCAGCATTCAGTTGAAGGTTTTAGATACACCGGGTCACACTCCTGAAGCGATTTCATTGCTCGTTTACAATTCCAAGGTCAATAAGGACAAACCTTACGCCGTTTTGACCGGAGATTGTCTCTTCATCGGCGATGTTGGTCGACCGGACTTGCTGGCTTCGCAGGGTGTCACCGCTCAAGAACTCGCAGGCTTGCTCTACGACTCAACTCGCGAAAAGCTTATGAAATTGCCGGATGAAACACTCGTATACCCTGCGCATGGTGCCGGCTCCCTTTGTGGCAAAAACCTGAGCAAAGAGACTGTCTCTTCAATCGGAGAAGAGAAGAAAACCAATTACGCTCTGCAACCGATGACCAAGGAAAAATTTATCTCTCTCATTACTGCGGATCAACCGAAGACTCCACAATACTTTGGTTATGATGCGACGTACAATTTGACCAAGCACAAAACGCTCGATGAAGTCTTGGAAAAGTCACTGAAACCTTTAACAGTTGATGAAGCGATTCAACAGCGCAATGGTGGCGCACATTTGTTGGATGGGCGTGAATCGGATGAATTTGCCAAACGGCATGTCGTCGATGCAATTAGCATTCCGATGAAAGGGCATTATGCAACTTGGGCTGGAACATTCCTCGACCACAATAAGCCAGTCGTCATAATTTCCGACCCCGGCAAAGAACGTGAAGCTGCAATGCGCTTGGGACGAATTGGTTTTGACAATGTTGTCGGTTATGTGAAAGATGGCATGGGCGCTTTTGAAAAACGCGACGATCTGGTGGCATCGAACGTTCGTGTGACACCTGATGCACTCGCAACGAAAATGAAGTCCGATAAACCACCAATGGTTGTTGATGTTCGCAATGATGCTGAATGGAGCTCAGCCAGAATTGAAGGTTCTGTGCACATGCCTTTGATCGGCTTGCTGGACAAAGTTGACAGCTTGCCGCGCGATCGCGAACTTATCATTTTGTGTGCGACTGGAAATCGTTCTTCTACGGCAGCGAGTTTACTGAGTCAGAAAGGAGTTACGCACGTAACTGATCTTGCTGGTGGAATAGAGGCCTGGCAGAAGCAGCAACTGCCGGTTAAACAAACGGTAAGCTGCACAAAAACTCCGGAAACAATCGCCCCAACAGATGAGAACACCTCAAAAAGAGACGCACAATCAAGCAACTGATTTGCAGGAAAGCAATCACGTAAGCAGAAGAAAATTCTTGCTTCTGGCGGCAACTGTGGCGGCAGGTGGTTTGACGTCTGCATGTTCGAATCTTTCCAACGAAGATGGTCGGCAGAGCTCGATTATCAAAGTGAGAGACGGTCTATCCGTAGCGCGCTTTCCAGAGAAAGAAGAATTGATCTTGTTGACGGATCGTCCTCCGCAACTCGAGACACCGCTCTTTTACTATCGACAGGATCTTACGCCTAACGAAGCGTTTTTTGTGCGCTGGCACTTCTCTGGAATACCGACTTCGGTTGATTTGAGAACATTCAAGTTGACTGTGGGCGGGCATGTGCAAAAGCCACTTACTCTATCAGTCGATGACCTGAGAAAGCAATTCGAGCCAGTCTCGCTTGTTGCAGTAAATCAGTGTTCTGGCAACTCGCGTAGCTTTTTTTCGCCGCAGGTACCGGGTGGACAATGGGGACATGGTGCCGTGGGGAATGCCAGATGGACGGGTGTTCGCCTCAAAGACCTTTTGAATAAAGCTGGTGTAAAACCGCAGGCAATGCAGGTGACTTTTGCTGGTTTGGACGAGCCACCGCTCTACAGCATGCACAAGTTTGTTAAGGCACTAGAGATCGAGCATGCGATTAGTGATGAGCTTTTAGTCGCGTATGAGATGAACGGCGAACCGTTGCCTATGCTGAATGGTTTTCCCTTACGCCTGGTGGTGCCAGGGTGGTATGCCACTTATTGGGTCAAGTCATTGTCGAAGATTGAAGTGTTGCCGAGCAAGTTTGACGGCTTTTGGATGGAAAAAGCCTATCGAATTCCAAGGAATGAAAATGCTAGTGAAACCCCTGAAAATCTCGCAAAGGACACTATTCCTATCAATCGGATGAATGTTCGATCTATTCTGGTACGTCCTGATTTCACAGATGTAGTTCGTGCAGGCAAGCAAATTGAAATTGAAGGAATAGCATTCGATGGTGGAAGTGGAATTTCCAAAGTCGAAGTCTCGGTCGATGGTGGTGCATCGTGGTCTGTCGCACAACTAGACAATTCCGACAATGGTAAGTTTTCATTCAAACGCTGGAGAATGCCATGGACGCCGGTCTCTACCGGCAGCTATAAGGTTTTGACACGTGCTACTTCGGGCGATGGGAAAGTTCAGGGCCCGCAATTCTGGAATAAAAGCGGTTACATGCGTAACGGAATCGAGCAAAATGAGGTTCCGGTTGTATAGCACGATGAAAATTATAAGAATGCCTGTTTTCGCGATCTTGATACTGTCCGCAGTACTTTACCTGGTGTCATCTATTTTGGCGACACCATCTGTTAAGGCTGATAATGCGGATTTGCAGAGCAAGCCCGTGCTGAACAACGTTTCTCCAAGCAATGCCTCAACAAGCAACGCGATCAAAGTCACGGGCAAAACTATCGAACTTCCTCACCTGCCGCCAGATTTCCCTCCGGGCAATGGACGTGAACTATTCATCTCTCGTTGTGGTGTTTGTCATTCACTTAGATACATAACCATGCAGCCTAACTTTCCTGAGAAAACTTGGGCGAAAGAAGTGGACAAAATGATCAAAACATATGGCGCCCATATCGATAAGAAGGAAGCCAAGGAAATTATCGAATATCTAAATTCAATCAAAGGAAAGGCGCCTAGCGCAGAAAAGCATTAATGGCAGAAACTCCGGCAGACATAAAATATTCGGACAAGGGCAGCGGCAATAAAACGCCGGTTGTTCTTGCTGTCATCGTTGCGATTGTCTCAGCTGGTGTTTCAATATGGGGAGTCTCCAGCACTGGGCTGATGGCGGGAGTACCGGACAGCGCGAATACTCTGCCGGCACCACCAACGGTAGCGCTGCCATCGGATAAAGGCGAGAAAGAGCGCCTACTAAGCCTTGGTGCCAGAGTCCATCAGGAAAGTTGCGCCGGTTGCCACGCTGTGGATACAAAGCTTATCGGTCCATCTTATTTGGATGTCTGCAAGTTGTATGGTGAATCCGTGGACGTCAAAGGAACTCCATCTCCTGGTGTTACCGATCAGATTGATGTCGTTGCAATCAGCGGCATTAGCTTTGCTACTACGCATCCAAAGAAAAATTTATGGGATGGGTATCAAAGCGTACCAGATGTAACTCTGACTGCTGATCAGCGCCGTGCTGTCGCAATTTGGATTTTCAATCTCTCCAATGAAAAGGAGGGACGCGATGAGTGAATCTTCAGAAAATTCGAAGTCATCGATTGCAGTTGATGTACCGACCGTTGAATTCGGACTGGTCAAAGCACACGCGATCGCCGCTATGGTCACTGTTTTGATCTCTGTCACTTTCGGCGTAATTGTTTCTCTGAAATTGCATACACCTGATTTTGCCAGCGCCAGCCCCTTTTTGACCTGGGGCCGATTGCGCTATAACCACACCCAAGGAATCTTCTTTGGATGGCTCGGCAACGCTTTTTTGATGTTCCTCTATTATGCGGTGCCGATGTTATCTATGCGTCCAGTTTTGAGTCGAAAGCTCGGCTGGATATTGTTTGCTCTCTGGAATTTCGCAGTTGTCCTACCCGGCTGGCTGCTGGTGATGGCTGGGGTCAGTCAACCGTTGGAATGGGGCGAATTTCCTCTGATTGTCGACGTCTTCGTCGTGCTCGCCTTTATCGCATCTGTCGTGCAATTTGCGATACCACTTTTGAAAACGAAACTTTCTTCGCTGTATGTAAGCGGCTGGTATATTCTGGGCGGCCTGATATTCACGCTGTTTGCTTATCCGATCGGTAATGTCATTCCTCAGATTGTCCCAGGTGCGCAGGGCGCTGCTTTTAGCGGGCTCTGGATTCACGATGCGATCGGTTTGTATGTGACGCCTCTAGCGCTTGCAATGGCGTTTTTCGTTGTGCCTCTGGTGACGAAGAAGCCTTTATACAGCCACTTCCTTTCCATGCTTGGTTTCTGGCTGCTTTTCTTTGTTTATCCACTAAACGGAACCCACCATTACGTTTTTTCCGCCATTCCCATGGACGCACAGAAGGGAGCAATTGTCGCTTCGGTTTACCTGGGAATGGATGTGATTTTGGTTGTTACCAACCTTCTTCTTTCGATGCGAGGTTGTTCCCAACTTCTGAAAGAAGACCTTTCCTTACGGTTTGTTTGGATGGGCACGATTCTCTATTTGATTGTCAGCCTGCAAGGGTCTATGCAGGCGTTGATGCCTTTCAATAAACTGATTCACTTCAGCGACTGGGTAATCGGTCATTCTCATTTGGCGATGTTGGGTTTTGCAACTTTCACCGCTATCGGTGGCATGACCTATGTTTGGCAGCGTGTCCCTAATGCACGGTTTAACCGTCGTGCGCTCAATCACGCTTATTGGCTATTGCTGATAGGCATGATAATGATGGTGTCTCTTTTGACGATCGCTGGTCTGGCGGAAGCAAAGGTCTGGCAAACCTCACTTCCTTGGGTTGAATCCATTCAAGCTGCAAAGCCGCATTGGCTCCATCGCACATTCTCAGCTATTTTGGTGATTGGCGGTTTCATTTCTCTTTTTACTTCTTTCTTCACGGGTGCGAGAAACGAACTTAACTCAGCATCTGCAACAACGAAGTCGCAAGAAAAACCAGAATTCGGCAGTACTTCGGTAAAAGAAGTAGCTGAGTCCAAAAACGAACTTGAGCCCAAGGAAGAGCCTGTATCTGGCCACCCGGCTAGAGGACCGAAACGTTTGGGAATGGCATATGCTGCCGCCGGAATTGGTGGCATTGGGTTTTTCCTACTTTCCTTTACCGCCCTAGCTGTGATACCGGGCATGGCTTTGCAGAATGAAATTACGCGAACCAAGCCATCGACAATGTTGAAGCCTTCTGAGCAAGAACAGCGTGGTCGCATTGTTTATGCACGAGAAGGATGCGCTTACTGTCATACTCAGCAGATTCGTACTGTTTCTCAAGATGTGGATCGATTTGGTGCACCCACTCGCGCTTGGGAAAATCGGTACGACTACCCACAATTGTGGGGAACTCGAAGAATTGGACCAGACTTATCGCGCGAAACCAATATTCGCTCTGATGATTGGCAGCTGACGCATTTGTACAATCCGCGCTCAATTGTTCCTGACTCTGTTATGCCATCTTTTCCGTGGCTATTCGATGGCTCGCCTGCAAAGCCAAAACCCGAAGCTGATGATCTGCTTGCATACATAAAGTCACTCGGTAAAGCGCGTCACTTGTCCGGAAATGATCCGAAGCAGTTTACGCTTGCTCCGAACTGCGAATGTCCCGATGAAGTCAAAAAGATTGAGACGACTCCTGTTCCGCTAAACGCAAGCGGTTCCATTCGCACTGTTGGAATACCACCATTTGAAATGCAGTTGCCTACCGATGCGGCAAAACTTGCTGATTTGCAACGGAAGGGGGCAGTTTTGTTTGCGAAAAATTGCCAGGGGTGTCATGGTGAAATGGGTGATGGGCAAGGACCGGCTGCGGAAGGGTTGTTTCCAAAACCCGCCGGTTTAATTGAGGCGAACTACACAGTCAAGCACCTGGTTTCTGTGTTGATGAATGGTGTTCCAGGAACCGCAATGCCTGCATGGAGAGATCTGCCGCGTGCTGATATCGAAGCTCTGGTTGCGCATCTTAAGACTTTGCCCGAGCGCCCTGTTTACGTAACGTCTGCAGAAGAGATGGCAAGCAAGGAGGTCCAGGCAGGCAAGAAGATTTACGAGCAAAAATGCGTTTCGTGCCATGGTATTGAGGGTGATGGCAAAGGTCCGGCCTCCGCGACACTAGATCGACCACCGGCAAACTTCAAGGAAGTGCAGCCGGAGCCCGATGATTTACTCAATGTGCTTGAGGTTGGTGTTCCCGGCACCAGTATGCCACCGTGGAAAGACCAGCTTACTGAGCAGGAAAGGGACTATCTTTCGCGTTATGTTCAAGCGTTTTATGTAGAGGAGACCAAGAAATGATATACGGTCTTCTGATACTGATGACGGTGCTGATTGGCGTTTATATTGTAGCCTGGTTTGTCAGTCCCTCACTGCGTGATCTTTTGGAGAGACCAAATCAAGGTTTGCTGAAAAATAGTGAGCAATTTGAACAGACCCAAAAATGCAAAGGCTCGTTGAAATGAAATTTGAAGATAAGCTGGAGATTCAAGAACTAACTTCTCGTTATGCCAACGCAATGGACGACACTGATTTAGAGTCCTGGATGGCTACCTGGGATGCTAATGGGTTGTGGAAAGGCGGACTTGGTGAATTCCAAGGGGCGGATAAATTAAGAGAGCTCTTTGCTGCTCTTGGCGAGCGGATTAAAAACCGCAGACATGTGATGACTAATTTTGTAATTGAGGGCGACGGTGTGAGGGCGGAGCAGCGTTGTTACATGCTCGTTTTTGATCGCGTTAGTGAAGCGCGCTTGATCGCGTCCGGCGTTTACAATGACCGCCTAATTAAGACAGGTGGTGCGTGGAAGTTTTTAGAGCGCCAAGTTGCTCTTGACCCAAGTTTTCGTCCGTAATGCCAAAAGATCGAGCCCCAAAGGAATTCATCATGTTGAAACAGATTTTTATAGCCCTTAGCTCTGTTGTCATGCTGGCTGGACCCAGCTTTGCTAACGACATCGAAGTTCAGGAAAAAATTCGCATGAAGAGTGGCGAATGGATGGCTGAGATGCGGCAAGTCGAAAAGCTCAAAGCTCAGAAGAAGTGGGACGAAGCTGAGGCTGTGATTCGCAATATCATGGCTGAAAGGCAAGAGTTAAAACTCAATCTCAGCGGTGAGAAAAGATCGCTCGCTGATTTGTACACCGCCGCGGGCAAACTTGCTGAAGCCGAAAAGATGTACAAGGAGCAAATCTCAGATCGTGAAACGCACGATGGCATCGATGATTTTATTCTGGTTCCAGTTTTGAATCAGTATGCTGAGTTCTTGCGTGCTCATGGCCGGGCAAAGGAAGCAGTTCCACTAGAACAGCGTGCAAAAGGCATTGAAGCCGATATCAACAAACCGCCTAAGAAACAAATTGCCGCCATCATGGGCGATACCAAATTGAGCAACAATGATAAGTACAGCAAACTGTGCGATTTGGGCAAGAGATTTCTCGAAAGTGATAATGCCACCAAAGCTTCCTTCGCATTCACAGAAGCAATTAAGGTGAATCCGTATAAGCCCAGAGCTTATAAAATGCGCGCTCAAACTTATTATCAAACAGAGAAGTTGCAGTCCGCTCTCGAAGACTTGAACAACGCGCTGAAGGCTGACGCAAAAGATGCAGAAGCTTTGTTTGACCGTGGTCGTCTGTACCAGAGTTTGAACAAGCCGTTGAAAGCACTCAAAGATTTTGATGCTTCTATTGCTCTGCGACCAGACGATGTCGATACACTGGGGTATCGCGCGAAGCAATACGCAGCATTAGGACGTATCGACAATGCTATTGCCGATTACTCCTCTGCGATTAAGGCGCAACCCCGGACACACTGGGCTTTTATCCAACGTTCTTTGCTTTACCGCGATAACAAGAAGGACACGGCTCAAGCTCTTAAGGACATCGACAAAGCCATTGCCCTAGCGCCCAAGAACATAGATGACTGGGAGCTGAGAGCTGAAACTCTCATGAAAGCTAAGCGCATTAAAGAAGCGATCGCCGACGCGACCAAAATGATTGAAATCGAGCCAGCTAGCACGCAGGGCTACTCAATGAGGGCTCGAATCTACAAGGCATTCGAAGGGCCGAAGTCCAAGAATGCTGCGGCAGACCTGGCTAGCATCGAGAAGATGAGAAAGGCGCCGCAATAATTTTAGGGGCTCCAATAGCTCAGATAACAGAATCAATAGTCCAGGGGAACAGACCCTGTGTATATCCGTCTAGATCCCCATTGGTTTGTTCTCCTGTTATGTGAGAAGATGACCTGGGTCTCCTAACAGGAAAGGACGAGATGATGAACAGGTATGCGATTGCTTCGTTGGTGGTTTTGATTGTTGCTTTGAGTAACATCCCGGCTGCAGAAGCTGGTTCTGTCACTAAAGGCATCAAGAAAGGCTATAACGCCACAGCTAATGGTGTAAAGAAAAGCGTTCGAGTCACGGAAGGTGGTGTTAAGAAGGGCGTTAAGGTCACGGTCGGCGGCACCAAGAAGGGGCTAAAGACGACCGATCAAGCGCTTAAGAAATCTTGGCGCGGCACCACAAAGTTCGTAAAGAAGGTATTTTGATCGGAACAGCGGCTGTTAGTTCTCCAATCTCAAGGACCCAGGCCGCCTGGGAACGCCGGCGTCTAGCCGGCTTTTTCTTTGGATGCACTTTAGCGATAGTCTGCGTTTTTTCACTTTTTAGCACTTCCGCCTTTGCAAAAGCGAAACAGAGCGCCCCAACGTCAGATGTAGAATCCATGCCAATGGCGGCGCCACCGATTCAGCGTGGAGAAGTTTCTACCAGTTCGACCGCTCCTTTTTCTCTCAATGCATCGAAAACGCAAGAGAATACGACTATCCCACGGCCGGCGTTCAATCTCAACGCTACAAAGTTTACCCAGGGAGCACAGCAAGCAGATACGCAATTAATACCAGGTGCGCCGAAGTTTGATGTTTCCGCCTTTCAGCAAGCCCCGCTCGCTGGCAATGCACAAAAGCAGGCACCGCTAACCGGTGGAGTTCAGGCACTCAAACTGCTAGCCAATTACGACATCGAGTTGATTGTCGACGAGTCGCTTTCGATGCGGAGGATGGATTGTCCCGGTGGGCTGTCGCGATGGAACTGGTGTGGCATGCAAGCAGGGCAATTGGCGAAACAGCTTGCACCCTATGTTCGCAACGGTTTTACTCTGACTACCTTCGCTGGGGGTTACGAAGTCTATGATCATTCGACTCCTGAGAATGTGATGCACCTGTTTCAGAATCCCATGTTCAGCCTTGGCACAAGAATGTCGCAACCTCTGGAAGACAGACTCAACAACTTTTTCAATAAGCGACAAAGCATTGGAAGACCGCTTCTGCTTGCGGTAATTACAGATGGCGTGCCCGCCCCTAAACGGGAGCCATTTCTGGTGGCAGATGTTTTGATCAATGCCACCAAAAGGATGCGCGATGCAAAAGATGTGACTGTAGTGTTTTTCCAAATTGGCGGGGCAGATTTTAAGGGGCAACGCTTTCTCAACTATTTAGACAATGGTCTGATGGCGGATGGAGCACGTTTTGATATCGTTAAGAATGTTCCGATGGAGCGTTTGGCTCAAATCGGTTTGGCACAATCTCTGGTAAATTCGATTCAAGAGTTCGCTGCGCAAAGTAAACAAGCTCCGAACCTACGTTAACTGTCCGCGAAGATTAATAGTCGATTGGATGTGAAATGAAGATTTGGGTTGATGCTGATGCTTGTCCGGGTGCGGTGCGGGACATAGTTATTGCTGCATCACACAAACGGAAGGTTCCGGCTACATTTGTCGCTAACAAGCAGCTTTCCTTGCCGATTTCGGATCTGATTGCTTTTGTTCTTGTCGGAAACGCTCCTGATGCGGCCGATGCCTATATTTTGGAACAATCCCAGAAGGGAGATCTTGTTATTACTCAGGACATTCCGCTTGCACATCCGCTTGTACATAAGCAAATCGTTGTGATTAGCCCGCGTGGATTGGTTTTTGATCAAGACAATATTGGCGAGAGGCTCTCAGTTAGAGACATGCTGCAAGATATGCGCGATGTCGGAATAGTGACCGGTGGTCCAAAACAATTTGGAGATAAGGAAAAACGGGAATTTGCGTCTAGCTTTGACAGAGAACTAACGAAACTTTTGAAAAAAGTGTAGATTAGTATTCTCATGAATATTCAAGAAATTGAAATTTCCGGCTACCGATCTGTTGACGACCTGAAATTAGAGCTAAGCAACGTGACAGTTCTTGTGGGGCCGAACGGTTGCGGAAAGAGCAATATCTATCAGTCGGTAAATCTCATTGCGGCAGCTGCAACTGGTCAGTTTGCTCGTCGTATTGCAGAAGAAGGCGGCATGCAGTCCATCCTTTGGGCGGGTGGCAGAAGAAAAAATGAAAAGCCTAGGGTGAGTCTTTCTTTGTCGATTGATGAACTCAGGTATTCTCTGGAGTTTGGTTTGATTCCAATCAGCGAACGAGCTGGTGGATTAGATATTTTTCGGCGCGATCCGGATATAAAACTTGAAACAGTTGAGATTGATTCAGGCAGAAAAATGGTGACGCTTCTCACGAGAAAGCGTTCGGCAATTACAGCGAAGAATATGGATGGCCGTGATCAAAGTTATCCAGACGCTGTCGCTAATAGTGAATCGGTTTTGTCAGAATTGAGAGAACCGCAAAAGTTTCCAGAGTTGACCACTTTACGCGCTGAGTTTCTAAAGTGGCGTTTCTATCACGACTTTCGTACAGATCTTCAATCTCCGATTCGCGAGCCGCAGTTAGGTACCTTGACTCCAATTCTCAGTCACGACGGGCATGACCTGGCCGCAACCATTGCTACCATCCGAACGATAGGCGATGGCGCTCGATTGGACAGTGCAATTGGCGACGCATTCCCTGACTCTAAATTGCAGATTACTGAATCTGATGGAGTCTTGGATATGTTTATGAGCTTTCCAGGGGTTTACCGAAATCTAAGTGCAAGAGAATTTTCAGACGGAACTTTGCAGTATTTGTGTATTCTCGCCGCTCTATTGACGCCTCGTCCGGCACCATTTCTAGTGCTCAATGAACCGGAGACAAGTATTCACTCAGACCTTTTCAAATCTATGGCGGAGCTTGTTATGCGTGCATCCAAAAATTCTCAAATTCTGCTTACTACTCATTCGAGAGATTTGGCTGCATATCTTACTGGACGAAGTGGCGTTACCATAATAGAACTTGAAAAAGTGGATGGTGCAACGTGTGTTCGTGGGACTAGAACACCTAAGACGGAAGAGCAGAAAAGCAAAGGCTTTCTGGGAGCGAAAGGAGAGTTTGAAGACGACGATAATAATGATGGCGAAGAAGATGATTGAGGTCTCTCAGTATGACTCTTACTGATTTTTGGGTTCGCAACTATCGTTCGATTCGGAATGTCTGGTTAAAGCTCGATCGCTTAAACGTAATTGTTGGTCCAAACGGTAGCGGCAAGAGCAACATGTACAGGGCGATCTATCTTATGTCTACCGCTGCCACCGGTCGCTTGGCTCGCAGCGTGGCAGAAGAAGGAGGCATTGAATCGTCCATTTGGTCTGGCGAGTATAAAAAGAGTGATGTAAGACAGGTGCAATTGTCTGTGAAGTTCAGTGATATGCAATACGATTTGTCATTTGCAACTGTGCCACCAATAATGCGCGCGACCGGTAGCGTTTTCAAAAACGATCTTGAAATACGAAAGGAAGAGCTTTTCCTTTTAAAGGGTGATACTAAATCAAGAATCATGCACCGTGGTAGAGCTGAAGTGAAAGTTAGAGACACCAAAGGCATCATGACCGATTACACTATGCGCATACCTATCAACGAATCGATATTGTCCGGTGTCCGCGAACCTCATAAGTATCCTCAGCTATCAGCAATTCGGCAGGAGTTTCTCAACTGGCGTTTCTATCATCATTTTCGCACAGATAAAGAGTCGCCTCTGCGCAAGCCACAGTTTCCCGTAATGACGCCAATCATGGCGCACGATGGCAGCGATCTAGTGGCTGCAATTGGAACGATAATTGAATACGGAGATCGAAATGGTTTTGAGGACAGTCTTAGTGATGCATTCCCAGGTGCTTCCGTTCGCGTCGAGGATTCGTCTACTGGACTGCGTTTACTAATGGATGCGCCAGACCTACGCAGATCGCTTGAGGCTCGAGAATTGTCTGATGGTACTCTGCAATACCTTTGTTTGCTAACTGCGTTTTACAGCCTAGATCCGCCAACTGTCCTAGTCATCAACGAACCTGAGACAAGTATTCATCCAGATCTGTTTGAACCATTAGCAAAATTGCTTGTGCAAGCAGCTCATCGTTCTCAAATTTGGATAACAACGCACGCTCGAGATCTTGCTGATTACATAACAGAGTTCGGAGGCTATTCACCAATCGAATTGGAAAAAATAGCTGGTGAAACAAAGTTAGTCGGTGTAGGGCTCGGCGGTTACAGAGAGCCAGAAAGATCTGATCTGGAAGAAGATTAAATACGATATGTATTATTCTTTCTACGCTGATTTCGATAGATCGATCTTCTCGTGTTCGGTTCCTTCTTCTTTGTATTCTTCGCCTGTGACGGCTGCTTTCAAGAATCCAAACAATTGCACGATTGAATACGATGGTGCATCCCAATACTCCGCATACTCGGGTGTAACTCTCATCACGGCGATCATCGGATCATCAGGACCTTTTGGAAACCAGGCTTTCATCAATGGATTCCATAGTTCATGTACTTTTTTCGTGTCGCGATATGTTTGAGCGATTCCGGAAATAGATACATAACGTTGAGACCCGACGTCCATGTATGCCAAGTTGACTTGCTCTTCCTGACTAACTTCAGCGACTTTTGCGGTGTTGGTATATGTCAAAAACCATAGCGCGTCATCAACATTTACTTCATGCGTCGCCATCGGTCGGCTGCGCAATTGACCATCCGCACTAATGGTTGTGAGCATCGCTACTTTGATGTCTTTGATGAGCTCCTGCAATTTCTTTTTGGAATCCGCATCATAGTAATTCTGACCTTTCATTCTGTTACTCCTTTGCTCGCATCGTTGCGCGTTGCTCTGGTTTCAACTGAATGACTGGTGAATTTGATGAGGGTTCCTGATGATTAAGGTTGAACTACGCTTGGCTCTGTTGGCGGTGGCGGTGTATATCCGCCCACAGGCTGGCTAATCACAGGCTGTTGTGGCGTGAACGGCTGCGGCTGTGGTTGAGTTACTGGAGTACCCGGAAGTGATGAACTGGGAGAGCCGGTGGTCGTTCCGGTTGCTGTGCCGCTTCCGATGCTATTGAAGTCTGGAGGCGCAGTCTTGCTCATCATTTGGAAACCAAAAAATGCAAGCGCGATCACAACAACTAGAGCTGCAATCATCATATATCCGCTATTGTTGTTCGCTGGCAGATCACGATTTTGGAATTGATAATTCGCATTGGGATCTTGCACAGGCAGACCGGATGCAGACGACGATGTCATTGCCGATTGATATGTGTTGTAATTCTTCATCCACTGAGGTTGTTCCCCTGGTGGCTTTGCCGGTGCCGAAGGCGGACGAGAGCCAGGCGTTGGTATAGAGTTGAGGTCCGTGGCGCTTATGCTTGCAGGATTGCCAACTCCAGGCGTAGGAATCGCATTTAATTGATCGGCAAAACTCATTGAGCCTGCCGCTGGTGCAGCTGGTGCAGCGGGTGCGGCCGGCGCCTCAGGCGTTTTCGCTGCGGCTCCTGGAGTCGGGATTGCATCCAGCTGACTCTTCGTGATGGAGGCTGCGGGCTTTTGACCCGGTGTTGGAATTGCATTTAACTGATCAGCGATACTGGGCTCAGCTTTTGCGGCTCCTGGAGCCGGAACAGGGGCCGGCGCTGCTTTTGCGCCAGGAGTGGGAATTGCGTCCAGCGCTGATTTCATATTCTGCTGGCTGCTGGCTGGTTTGGGCGCTGGTACAGGTGGGGGCGAGGGTTTAGACCCCGCAGCAGCCGGAGAACCCGGCGCTTTAATAGCATCAAGCTGCGCTTTCATGCTTGCGCCTGTGTCCGCGTGACCCTTGCAATGCGCTTCTGGGGATGCCGGATCGGCGACTTTGGATTTCCCACAAATGGAACAGGAATTTGCGTCAGTCATAGGTTGAACTCAAAACCGGGGCGATTATTAACTGTGTCAAAACATTATCCAGGTAGTTTGTACCCGGTTTTTCAGCCGGTACACCATGCCCAAGAAGCTTACGGGTGAGCACTTTCAGGTTTTGTCTCGGGGCAGACCAAATGTCTTATGTGCACTTTTGCCAATTGCGCGCGTTTTTCCAGGCGGAAAACCATCTGAGGCCGATAAAATCGTTGCTTGCAGAAATTTGCAATTCAGGAAAAAAAAACAAGGACAAGTTCATGACAAGTACGATGCAAACTAAAAACCGACAGTTTCGCCTTAAATCAAGACCAAGCGGTCGGGTGACTAACGACAATTTTGATTTTGTCGAAGAAACGATTCCTGAATTGGCTAAAGACCAAATTTTGGTGCGCACCATTTATCTTTCACTCGATCCGACAAATAGAATCTGGATGAGTGATATGGAGCAATATCTGCCGCCGGTACAGATTGGTGACGTTATGCGCGGTCTTGGGATTGGCAAAGTAGTTCAATCAAAGAATCCTAAATTCAAAGAAGGGTCTTATGTAAGTGGCGTGCTGGGGTGGCAGGAATATGTGGTGTCGGATGGCAGAGGCGCATGGCCGCTGACGGTTTTGCCAAAATTGCCTGGCTTATCTTTGGAAATTATGGCTGGCGCTGCCGGCATGACCGGACTCACTGCCTTTTTCGGGCTGTTTGAAATCGGCAAGCCCAAGGAAGGCGAGACGATGGTTGTCTCTGCCGCGGCGGGTGCCGTGGGCAGCATTGTCGGACAACTCGGCAAAATTAGCGGGCTCAGAGTTGTTGGTATTGCCGGTGGTGAAGAGAAGTGCAGATGGCTAAAGGATGAACTGAAGTTTGATGCCGCTATCGACTACAAAAATCCTGACTGGAAGCAACATCTTGAAGAAGCGACTCCTAATGGAGTCGATATCAACTTTGAGAACGTCGGCGGCGAAATAATGGAAGCCGTCTATAAGCGGATGAATTTGCACAGCCGCTTTGTGCTGTGCGGCTTGATTTCCGGATACAACGATACCGACGACAGTAAATCACGCCTCAGCATTGCACGGGCGCTTATGCAACGCATCAAAATCGAAGGATTTATCATCACTGACTATGTTCAACGCTTTCAGGAAGCTGCGACCAAATTAGTCATGTGGATGGCCGCGGGCAAAATCAAGCACAAAGAAACAATTATCGACGGACTAGATAAAGCTCCGGAATCATTGAACCTCTTGTTTGACGGCGGTAATGTCGGCAAGCTCTTGATCAAAGTATCTGAGCCTTAAGTAATGACTGTGAAACGTGGAACGTAAATCCCTTGAAAGGGGGTGCGCACTTTCGCGGAAAGCATTAATATAGTCACAGTTGTCGTTGAAGTCGTCTTCTTGGAGAAGCACCATGGGAAAAGAGCAAAAGCAGAAGAAAGAAGTGAAAAAGAAGCCGGCTAAGACTCAAAAAGAGAAAAAGGCCGCAAAACAAGAGAAGAAGAGGTCCGGCTCGTAGTTCAACCGCATTCGAGTTTCAAAGCCATAAGCTAGCGACAGGTCGCGGCTTGTGGCTTTTTAGTCGACAAGAGGAGCGCGAAGTTGTTAGACCGTGTTTTCAAAGATCAAATTGCATTAGAATAGCCTGCTGAATCGTTTGGTTACCTTTGGTTGCCTGAATATCAAATGCCTGGCGCAGCAATAATGTGGATTCGAGATGGCGTTCTGGTCAACAGAATGCACCTGAATCCCGTTGCGTTTGCCTTTGCTTATTGGTTTTTTACACCTCCTGAAAAGCGTTCGCGACTGACAATTGAGCGCTTGATCAATTTCGGGTTTACCAAATCGGGCTTTTCTTGCGCCGATAAAATGTTTCTCTTCAATCAAGAGAGCGATGACGCTTTGACCGACGTTGATGCAGCCGCAAGCTTCTACAATGAGCTTGCGACTGTAGCTGCCGAGTCTTGCTCCTATTTCGATGGCGCTATCGAATTGCTTGGAGATTTGCAGAAGGCTGGCGTTTACAGCTACATCACATCGGCAGTGGAACAGGAAGTTCTCGACAGATGGGCCCAAAGTCCTCAAGGTAAATTGATTAGTCCAAAGTTGATGGAAATATTGGGCAGGCGCCCCAACTTTTTTAAAGGCACAGATCACTTCGAGTATGTCAGTGACACAGTAAAACCTGATTGTATTTATTATGTGGCGGATGCTGTTTCTGAATTGCTAACGGTGCTCGCTAACAAAGAACGATTCAAGATTGTTTCGATCGGTTTTTCTTACTGCATAGACAAACCGCAGGTGATGGAAGCGGTCAGATTGGTGAAGCAAACCTTGAGCAACTTTCCTTCGGGTGCAATTCCATATCCTGAAGATCTAGAAGTGGACGAGGCTAAACTGCAAGTTCCGGAAGAACTCCAACTGGCGGATTCGCTAAGAGGTGCGGGTGCAGATCACGTTGCCGGTGGCGATGCCAACGAGATCTTTGCCAACCTCAGGCAGTATTTCGTGGATAGCGGTTTGCTCAAGCAATAGACATTGCGATTAAGTAATTTGCACGTCTTGCCGTCTATGACGGGCTTTTGCCATGTCTAGCCGGCGGTCCGGCCGGTGCCGAGCAACGTTTAATCTTCGTGACCAACTTCTGACCGCAGATTTCCATAGAGTGCAAGCACCCCTCAACTAGCAGCCGCAGACGTCACTTATTGTGATTTCCTGCACATGGCGTTGAGATTCGACTGTCCGGATACGCCTTCCGAAGCGCAGTCTTCAATAAATAATTTACGGAGAGGAAACCTTAATGACATACGAAAGCCAAGGCCATCGCGGTGGAGAAGTCCAAACACAGCCAGCACCGCAATTGAATTTGCTTGATCTGAACAGTAATCGTAATTTCAATCGTAACGACAACGCCAATAGCAATCGTAACGACAACGTCAACAACAATCGCAACGATAACATCAACAGTAATCGCAATGACAATACATTGATCAATGCGCCGCGCCAGGATGTTCGAGTCAATACAGGCCCAAATACATCTGATTCTCGTTCCAATGCAGTATCTGGTTCAAACTCCAGTGCAGATGCTCGTGGAGGCAATGCTCAAATCAACGACAACCGTTCTGAGAACGTCAAATATTATGGTGGCAGCGCTACAGCGCCGAATGTGTACGCAAGCGGATTTTGCAGTGAAGGTGGAAGCACCGGCGTATATGTTCTTGGATTTGGAGTAAGTGGTGGCAAAACCACCCTCAATCAAGAGTGTCTGAAGAAAGAAGATTTCCAGCGCACCATGCAGCAGGTTTGCAAAGCCAGTGACGAGCACGCGATGGTTGCGCTTCAAAGTTTTCAATTAGAACTGCAAGCCGGTAATCAACTCGGCACCAACCCATACGCACCAGGTGTCGGTGCCGGTGCACGCAGAATTGCCAACGCAAAAGCCGAAGTATCACTGCAGTTGGATAGCGTATGTTCCACTCTGGCTAACAGCGCCGATGCCACTATGGATTCGATGAAGAAGCTGGGACTGGACAAGCCGATCATCATTCCCGGTCAGGCGAGCAACGCCGCAGAACAACGTATGCTTGACGAAGCGGTTGCTCAGAAGCTCGAAGAGTTCAATAACCGAGTCACAAAAGTAGAACAGAGATCCACAGAGGTCAATGTCACTACCATCAATGTGCTGCCTGAGCCACCAAAACCGGTGCATCGTCCTCAACCAGCCAAGCCGAAACCCGTAACACCAGCCGCAGAAGATTGCCCTCCTGGTGCAAAGAAGAAGTAACTGGCGAAACTTGAGGAATTCCCGATGAGAGCTATGGAGTATTCTGGTGCCGATTTTGATCGGCATCAGTTGGATGAAAGAAACAGCGAACCAAATGGTCTTGGTATCGAAGCACTTCGTCTGTTGGATCAAAAAGCCGCGCGTAATATAAACACGTCAGATGGTTGGGCGCCGGCATCTGTTCTTGATTCTTCTGGAAAGAAAGTGTATGCGAGCTGGGCTGCTGAAATTCTCGATGCGAAGCAGTACACTGTCAGAGCTGGTGACAGTCTCTATCAGATCGCCAGGCGCTCTCTGGGTGTAACTGGAAATCCCGATGCGACGCAATCTGAAATCAAACGAGAGATGCATCGCATCACCGAGTTGAATAAGAAAGAGTTTCCCGAACTACGAAAAGGTCGGGTTGCCGAAGGCGCGACGCTAGTTTTAGAAGCACCGAAAGTATTGCCTGCGCCGCAAGCAGACACACCTGCAACCCGCACTGATGTGCCCTCTGATTCATTGCCTCAGGCTCGTAATGGAGATTGCGCTCCGCGAGCCAGAGTCGAGGTGAAAAATGCCGTGGTTCATGCAGAGAAATGCGACAACTTTGAGCTCTTTGAAAATGGAATTGCAGTCGTAAGACCTGGTGCTGACGTTATAGTCAATTCTGGTGGACGAGCTTTCGTATTCGGCGGCAGAGTATCGGCTCGTGTCGGTTCGAGTGTCATTGCTGTCGGCGGAGATGTTGATGCACAGCCGGGTTCCAGAGTTAGATATGTGACCGATACGCGAGCGACATTCAGGTAAGAGGCTCGCAAATTCCTGAGTTTTTCTCTTTGCATACTAGCGATCTCCTGATACGCTTTTGCCATGCAAGAAACTATTCATGAATTCAAGCCATATATTGCGTCGGATGAAAACGTCAAAGAACTAACACCAAGAGCAATCATTCTTGGATGTATGTTCGGTGTTTTGTTCGGAGCTGCGTCTGTTTATCTCGCATTAAAAGCTGGTCTCACGGTATCTGCATCGATTCCCGTTGCGGTCCTGGCAATATCTCTTGGGCGCAAGTTGCTCAAGACGACAATTCTTGAAAACAACATCATTCAAACTACCGCTTCTGCCGGTGAGTCGATAGCATCGGGCGTTGTTTTTACCTTGACCGGGTTTCTCTTCCTGAGTGTTACCGACAAAGGCGAAAGCGTCGGCGCACCATTTTTTGATTACTGGACCATCTTCATTCTTGCCGCGCTTGGTGGCATTCTCGGAACGTTGATGATGATTCCTCTCAGGCGGTCTTTGATCGTCAAAGAACACGGCAATCTTCCTTATCCCGAAGGCACCGCTTGCGGCTCAGTATTGATAGCGGGCGAGAAGGGCGGCAGCTCTGCCAAAACTGCTTACTTGGGACTGGGTTTCGCCATGTTGTATGCGTTCTTTCAGCACGTGCTTCACGTCATTGCCGAAACTCCAACATACGTCACTAAGCAAACCAACAAGTTTTTTCCTTCCGCGACAGTTAATGGCGAAATTACACCCGAATATATGGGAGTGGGATATATCGTCGGGTTCAGAATTGCAGGATGTTTAGTCGCTGGTGGTGTGCTTGCATGGTTGGGACTGATACCACTCCTTGCAAGTATAGTGCCGATGGATACGATCGCTCAGCAGTTGGTAAAACTCGGTAATTTGCAGAGTCTGACTGCGGTAGGTGGACCAGGAAATTGGGACCCCAACACGCATACGTTTGCAAACACTGCCGAAGCGGTCTATCGCGCATATGTTCGTCAGATTGGTGCTGGTGCCGTGGCTGCCGGTGGCTTTTTCACGCTTTTGAAAACAATACCTACCATCATCTCTTCGTTCAGAGACAGTTTGGGATCATTTAGAAACGATGGAAGTGCCGGAACTGTTTCACGCGTAGACAATGATTTGTCCATCAAAACAGTTTTGATCGGCTCTGTCGTTCTCGTTGTCTTAATGGTGGCACTGCCACAAATCCCCGGCGATTCGATTGTGCAAAAACTGCTCATTGGCGTGCTGGTAATTATCTTTGGATTCTTCTTTGTCACGGTATCAAGCAGAATCGTCGGCTTAATCGGATCAAGCTCTAACCCGATTTCTGGCATGACAATTGCTACGCTCATGGCGACTTCGCTTGTCTTTATCGGATTTGGCTTGACCGGTCATTTGTATGAGCCGATGGTTCTTGTCGTTGGTGGCATCGTTTGTATTGCCGCTGCCAACGGTGGTGCTACATCTCAGGATTTGAAGACCGGATATATCGTTGGTGCCACTCCGAGAAATCAGCAGATTTGTTTGTTCATTGGTGCGGTCGTTGCATCTATCGTGATCGGTCTAACCGTCAAGATGCTCGATCATCCTTCGCCGGATATGGTGGCAAAAGGTATTGTTCACGCAATCGGCAGCGACAAATTTCCAGCACCTCAAGGCACTCTTATGGCAACACTCATCAAAGGAATGTTGTCTTTCAACCTTGATTGGAACTTTGTCCTGGTTGGTGTATTTCTTGCCACCACGATGGAACTTTGCGGAGTCAACGCATTAAACTTTGCAGTTGGTGCATACTTGCCACTGTCCACAACCCTTCCGATTTTCGTGGGCGGCGTGATCAAGAAATTCGTTGAGATTTCAGCGAAACGAAAAGGCGTAGAATCTGCTGATGATGAATTAGGGAGCGGCAGTTTATTCGCGACTGGGTTGGTCGCCGGTGGTGCACTTGCAGGTGTAATCGTGGCACTACTCTCTATACCAGAGCCAATCTACAAATTCTTGCAGTCAGTCAGTTGCGAACACGCGCTGACCGGCATGCTTGGAGATCAGGGCTACCAACTTGCAGGTGTGGTCTTCTTTGCTCTTATGGGTCTGACCTTATATCGCGTCGCAACGAAGGGTGATGAGACGCCTGCCGAGAAGAAGCCGGAAGAAGCGGCCGCGTAGTTTGATCGGCATAAGATAACTGAAGCTAAAAAAGCAGAAATCGGAACCCCGCTTAAGGAGATCCGATTTACTGAAAGCAAAAACTAAATCTGACTACCAGATGAATTGAGCTTTCTGATCGCCACTTACATATTGAAAGCCGAATTGTTCGACTTCGCTAGGATCGCAGTTGAAGAATTCAACTACATGCACATCTTTTTTCGATACCGGGAGTGGCGCTCCGACTGCACGGAAGAGTTCGATTGTTCTCTTTGTGTCGAGAACTACTTGGGTCGAGCGGCGTGAGTCTCCGTAAAAGGTAACGGAAGCCAGCCAGCCTTCGGCTTGGCGCTTGATTTGGACGATTCCACGAGTGCCTATTTTGGTTGCCGTGATCATGATTGACTCCAGTTTCAGGTTACAGAAGTGTTGCCAGAAAAAATTGCCCGCCACGAGCAAAGGTTGGCCTCTACAACATGGCAAAGATGGGCAATCATAAGATAGAAACTAGCAACCGTATAGACTTGATGCCTTTAAGTGCTTGACAAACTTAATATAGTGCCGAGCTAGAGGGGCGACTATAGGGCTTTTGTGCTTGTTGTAAAGCAGTGCGTGAATGTTGAATCCCAACGCTTTTCAGCCCTGGAAAACGTCCTCACTTGCCCCGTCCATTCGCGCCTCTTTGCAACCAGCGGCGAGAATTTGTTAGCTATCGAGCTGGTGTCGGTTCTGTAGTTTCCGGCATAACTGAGTGTACGCAAGTCACGGCAAGCGAGCCGTCACCAACTGCGAAGCCAACTCGCTTTGTAGAGCCGGAACGAATGTCTCCAGCCGCAAGCAACCGCGGCACGGATGTCTCCAAAGCGCATGGCATACGGTCTTTCAGCGGCCACTTGCCTGATTGTCCGGCATCTGAGCCCGTCAGGATAAATCCGTTTTCGTCGCGTGCTACATCCTCTGGCAGCCATGTAGCGCCTGGCTCTGCGCCGATGAAGACGAATACCGCTTTCACATCGAGCTTGCTTTCTTTGCCATCTTTATCGACCAGATCGACATTATCGATCAAGTATTCACCGCCATTGACTCGCGAAATTCTGGCGTTTTCGTGGACTTTTATGTTCTTTGTTGCGTGAATTCTTTGGCAGAGATACTCGGACATGCTCGGTCCGAATTTACCGCGGCAGAGCACGTGCACTGTCCGGGAAGGGCAGCATTCCGCCAGATACATGGCTGCTTGTCCTGCTGAGTTTCCCCCACCAACAACTGCGACATCCTGCGTATCGTGGAGCATTACCTCTACGTTCGTACACGCATAGTAGACACCCGCACGCTCATAATTTGCCGCATTGATTGCGTCAAGTTTTCTCCATGTCACGCCAGTGGCGATGAGCACTGTCTTTGCAGTGATAACAGCGCCGCAATCGAGTATGAGCTCGTGAGGATCTTTTGCCGCTTTACCTGCTCTGAATTGTTCAACACGGGTTGGTGCGATTAGTTGTGCACCAAATTTAACCATTTGCAAAACACCGCGCATAGCCAATTCTGTTCCCGACAATCCGGAAGGGAAGCCGATGAAGTTTTCAATTTTGGAAGAACCACCGGCTTGCCCGCCAGGTCCAAGCTTGTCCAAGACGAGCGTGTTCAAGCCTTCAGAAGCGGCATAAACAGCTGCTGCAAGACCAGCAGGACCAGCTCCGACTATAGCCAAATCAACACTCTGGCTTGGGCATTCATGCCAGAGACCGCACTCGTGTGCCATTTCTTGAATGTCGGGGCGAACCAAAATACTGCCATCTGGCTTTTGAACGATTGGGAATTCACCAAATCGCTGGATCGCAGCCTTGCCGATATCGGAGTCTTTGTCGTACCAGGTGAAAGGCACAAAATTCTTGTGCATGAATTCCCGCAGGAGAGTGGTATCGCTGCAAAGTCCACAGCCGATAACCTTAAAGCCGATCTTGCCTGTTTGATTCAACAACTCTCTGCGCATCTGAAACGCGACCAACAGTTTTTCAGAGAGATGCGGAATTTTGATCATCACTTCTTTTAGACGATCTCTGTGCACACGCAACAAGTGGGTTTTTCCACGCGCAATGCCTGTGACGATGGGAGGACGGCGGATGATCATGTCGATATCGCCAGAAAATCCTCCTACTTCATGAACCGCGACGACTTTGTGGTCATCGCTGGGATTTTGAATTTCGAGGGCTCCCGACTTAACGACGAAAAGATCAGCATCGGCTTGTCCAGCCCGGAAAGCTTGTTCTCCGTCTTCCAGATAAGTGCAAACTGCCATTGGTTCTAGCAGGCGCAGTTCTTCTTCGGTCAATTTTGGAAATGCATGTTCTAGAGTCGCGGTTACCATGGTTTCACCCCAAAGGCAGTGGACGCGGCGTGTACAATTGCCGTCAGGTGGCTTTCCAGCCGCGCATCACTCAGCATTATGACAGACCTTGCGTCGCGCCGTACGGACCTTTAAGTATCCTATTGGTTACCTGAGTGCTGCCGTTCATCTGTGCGTTTGCCGAACGTGCGCTGATTATGTGGCTGTTATTGGAATTTCTGGCGCTTTAGTTGCCCAAAAAACTTCTCTTGATAAGTAGATGTCTCACGCATCTCTAGTTATGATATTGAGCTGTCTTTGTGTATTTTTGAACGTTATTCAGGAGATATCGCATGCTCAGTCCGTTAGCAGGCAAGCCCGCCCCTCGCGAATTGCTCGTCAATGTGCCCCGCCTCATTACCACTTATTACAGTGAAAAGCCGGATGTTAACGTCGCGAGCGAAAAGGTGGCGTTTGGGACGTCCGGACACCGCGGCTCGGCGTTCAAGCGCGCCTTCAATGAGGAGCATATTCTGGCGATCACGCAGGCTATCTGCGTTTACCGCAAAGAGCAGGGCATTACAGGTCCGCTTTATCTGGGCATCGATACACACGCCTTGTCAGAACCAGCTTTCGCCAGCGCAATGGAAGTGCTTGCTGCTAACGAAGTCAACGTCATGATCGACAAGGATCTCGGCTATACTCCGACGCCTGCAATCTCGCTGGCGATTTTAAGCTACAACAAGGGACGCACAAGCGGTTTGGCTGACGGTATTGTGGTGACGCCTTCCCACAATCCTCCGCAAGATGGCGGATTTAAGTACAATCCGCCCAACGGTGGCCCCGCCGACACGAATGTTACCGGTTGGATCGAGAAGAAGGCCAACGAGTATCTTTCAAAAGATCTTGCTGGCGTAAAACGGGTTGGTTTCCGCCAAGCAATGGCTGCTGCCACAACACACAAGTTTGATTACACAGATTTGTACGTGCGCGAACTTGCTTCTGTTGTCGACCTCCAGGCAATTCAAAAGTCTGGTATCAAAGCTGGTGTTGACCCGCTAGGTGGCGCCGGCGTGCACTACTGGGAAAAGCTTATCGATGTACATAAACTTCCAATCGAGGTCGTCAACCATGTTGTTGACCCCACATTCTCATTCATGACTGTCGATTGGGACGGCAAGATTCGCATGGATTGTTCATCACCATATGCGATGGCAGGCTTGATTCAGCACAGCAAACGCTTTGATATTGCTTTTGCAAATGACACCGATCACGATCGTCATGGTATCGTTACGCCGAAAGGACTGATGAATCCCAACCATTTTCTCTCTGTGGCAATCGATTATCTGTTCCAAAACAGAAAAGAGTGGAGCAAAGATGCTGCAATAGGAAAGACCGTCGTAAGCACGAGCCTTATCGATCGTATTGCGAAGCGATTGGGAAGAAAACTTGTTGAAGTGCCGGTTGGATTCAAGTGGTTTGTCGATGGTTTGATTGACGGATCTTTTGGGTTTGGCGGAGAGGAAAGTGCAGGAGCATGCTTCCTTCGCATGGATGGGAGCGTCTGGACTACAGATAAGGACGGCATCATTCTCGCGTTGCTGGCTGCAGAAATCACAGCAGCTACTGGAAAGGATCCAGGCAAGCACTACGAAGCGCTCACGAAGGAATTCGGCAATCCGTATTATGCGAGAATCGACGCTCCTGCAACTCCTGATCAAAAAGCAAAATTGAAAAAGCTTTCTCCTGATGACGTTAAAGCTAAGGAATTTGCTGGCGAGCCAATTGTCGGGAAGTTTACCGCTGCGCCGGGCAACAATGAAGACATTGGCGGGCTGAAAGTGACCACGGAAAACGGCTGGTTTGCAGCTCGTCCTTCCGGAACTGAGGATGTTTATAAGATTTACGCGGAAAGTTTTAAGAGTGAAGAACATTTGAAGGAAATTCAATCTGAAGCTCAAGAACTTGTGACGCAGGTCTTGTCCCCCACAGCACAAAAAGCTTAAGCGCTTCGTTTACTTCCGGGCGCTCTTATATAGAAGTACCTCGGTACGAATATTAAATCTCTAAGCTCCGAGATTCCTAAACCTGGAACCCTCGGGGCTTTTTGTAGTCTATTCCGCAGAAGCCAGCACAGGGGGTAATCCCCAGGGTTAAGGGGTTGATGACCATGGGAATTAAGCTCGATCCGCAGTACCTCAAGAGGTTCAAGGAAATCGCGGGATTGTTGATGAAGTACGGCAATTCCGACCTCGTGAAAAATGCCGGCTTGGAAGAAGCTTTAAAGGACGATGAAAATCTTTCAAAGGAAGTGAAAGGGACTGCCGAAGAGTTGGCTGCCGACCTGGAGAGACTGGGTCCTGCTTATGTAAAACTCGGTCAGATCCTCTCGACTCGTGGTGACCTTTTGCCGCCACCGTATTTGTTCGCATTATCCAGATTGCAGGATAATTGCGAGCCTTTTAGCTTTGCCGAAGTAGAGAAGATCATTGTCAGCGAGCTCGGAGTCAAAATTTCGAAGGCATTTTCTGAGTTTAATTCCGAACCTCTGGCTGCCGCCTCTCTTGGTCAAATTCACAAAGCGAAAATGCGCGATGGACGCGAAGTGGCAGTGAAGGTCCAGAGACCATGCATTCGCGAACAAATACTGCAAGACCTCGAAATATTCGCTGACGTCGCCGAATTCTATGTACTTCATACAGAGTTGGGCAAGAAATACGAATTCGATGTGATGGTTGATGAATTTCGCAAGTCGCTTTTGGGCGAACTCGACTATCGACAAGAAGCGCAGAATCTGGAAACTCTAAGGCGCATCGTTGAAGAGTTCGAGATGATTAAGGTACCTTTTGCGATTGACGCTTTCACAACAACGAAAGTGTTGACGATGGAGTTCATCAAAGGCAAGAAAGTTACAGACATAACTAACCTTGAACGGACCGAACTAAATGGAACTCCACTTGCCGAGCAAATCTTCGCGGCTTATCTGAAGCAGATTCTCGTTGCTGGCTTTTTCCATGCAGATCCCCATCCCGGCAACGTTCTTCTAACCGAAGATGAAAAACAAATTGCTCTAATCGATCTGGGTATGGTCGCTCGTCTTACTCCAAGAATTCAAAAGCAATTGTTGCAGCTCGTTATCGCGATTAGTGAAGGTCGTGCAGACTCAGTCGCAAATATTGCAGTCGAAATCGGAGAACCCAAACCTAAATTTGACGAGATTCAATTCCGTCACAAAGTCTCTGAGCTGGTTCAAACCGACCTTGATGCAAACATCGCCCGGATGAAAGTTGGACACGTTATCGTGGGTATCACGAAAGCGGCTGGTGAAACAGGTATCCGAGTACCAGCTGAATTGACAATGCTAGGCAAAGCGATGCTTCACCTTGATGAAGTGGGTCGTTCACTGGACCCTGGCTTTGATCCAAACGCTTCAGTGCGAAGAAACGCCGGGCACATTCTCGAGCAGCGTTTGGTCAACGAAATTTCTCCCGGAAACTTACTGAATACCTTAATTGAAGCAAAAGACGGGTTTGAAAAATTCCCGCGCAATATTAACAAGATCATGGATTTAGTCGCACAGAATCAATTGTCTGTGAAGGTTATCGACGAGCCACTTCTGGTTGATTCGTTTCAAAAGGTCGCCAACCGAATCACCCTCGGGCTTGTTCTCGCCGCTTTGATTATCGGAGCTTCTAATTTGATGAAGGTTCCTAGTGGCTTTACGTTGTTTGGTTATCCGGGATTGGCAATTCTTCTCTTTCTGATGGCTGCTGGTGGCGGTTTTGCCCTGGCAATTCAGATTGCCTTTTATGATCAAAAACCGCAGAAACTAGGCGATCCTGACGTGGTTAGCCCGCTGGTCCGACGCTAGAATAATTTGGCTTAGAACAGCTAGGGGCTTAATACCGGGCGATAAAAACGCAGGTCACGGTATCGTCACTTTGGCGATCAATAGTGTTGGGTGAGGACTTCTCCTCGCGGATAAAACCCATCTTCCTATACAATCTACCTCACTCATGAGCGATGCCGGTCATCGCTCTCCAAGAGCGTTTTTAGCATGATCGTTTCTCTTTATGCCGGACTTTCTGAATTTGCATTGCCCGCTCCTGCAAAAAAAGAAGGAGAGGAAGAAAGGCATGAAGCGAAAGGCAGTTCGAAGTCTCTCTTCGAGAGGCTAACGGCAGAGTCAGACAGAGGAAAGCCTGCTGCGCATGACGGAGATGCTGCGGTCATCGCGGACAAAGCAAGATGGACCGCACTTACTGCTGACGTGCCAGTTTCGGGACCAAGCAATAACCTTGCTGGCGGCAATCTCACTGATGGTTACCGGCTGCATGATTTCTGCGTAGATAATGCAGGTGCACAGGACCAATCATTCCAAGGATTTCAAACTTTTCGATCTTTTCAAAATTCCAGCATGCCTGAAGTTGCTTCTGCAAATACTTCGAACAACACAGCGGCAGGAATACTTCCTAACTTTGATCTGGATTATTCTTCAGAGGGAGCGGCTGCGCAGAGTGTGGGTTCTCGCGCAAATTCAGGGCGGTCGACTGCCTTCTAGCCGCCCGTAAATACAAGTAAGCGGTCGCAAGAACGCTTAATTAATAGAGTGAAACTCCCTGGAATGCTCTATCCTTGTTTGCACTAATGCACCTATGGCATAACGAAGTGTGGGTAAGGAGGAGTGATGACAGCAGATGTTTACGAGTTTACTGCGAAATCCCTGGACGGCAAGGATATTAATCTATCGCAGTATAAGGGCGATGTACTCCTGATTGTCAACACTGCAAGTCAGTGCGGTTTTACCGGACAATATGCAGGTTTGGAAGAACTGCACAAAACCTATTCCGGCAAAGGACTCAAGGTTCTTGGCTTTCCTTGCAATCAGTTTGGCGCTCAAGAGCCTGGTGGATCTTCCGAAATTGGCGCCTTTTGCCAAAAGAATTATGGCGTCGATTTTCAGATGTTTGAGAAAATTGATGTTAATGGCAATGACGCGCACCCTTTATACAAATATTTGACCTCGTCTGCACCAGGAGTTCTTGGTACGGAAAACATCAAGTGGAATTTCACGAAGTTTTTAGTCGGGCGTGATGGCAAAGTGTTTAAACGCTACGCTCCGCAAGTCGAACCCAAGGATATGGGCAAAGATATTGAGCAACTACTGGCGAAGTAGTAGCTCAAGCCTCGGTTCTGGATCTAACTGTTGCCAGAATCGAGCTATCAATGCGTTTTTGCACTGCTATTTGTGCAGTTTGTCCACAAACGTTCGCATTCTTGCTAGTGCCAGTTCTAGTTTCTCTACACTGGTGGCATAGGAGCAACGAATGTGCCTATCTCCGCCTGCACCAAAAGCAGTGCCAGGAACTACTGCGACGCGTTCCTCCAACAGCAGTCTTTCTGCAAACTGTTCTGCTGTAAGTCCGGTGGATTCGATCGACGGGAATGCGTAGAAGGCTCCGAGTGGCATGTGGCACGTCAAGCCAAGCTTATTCAATCCGTCTACAATCAATCGACGCCTTTGTCTGTAGTGCGCGACCATCTCTTCGACTTCTCTTTCGGCATGCTTGAGTGCTTCCACTGCAGCAATCTGTCCAGTAATAGGCGCGCATAACATCGTGTAAGAGTGAATCTTCATCATCATTTTAAGTATGTGCTCTGGTGCACATGCGTAGGCAATTCTCCAACCGGTCATGGCATGCGCTTTAGAAAAACCATTTAGTAAAATGGTAATTTCTCTTGCTCCGGGAACAGATGCGACGCAAGTGTGAATCCCTTCGTAAGTCAAACGGTCGTAGATTTCATCGGATATGACATACAATCCACGTTCTCGCGCGAAAGTGATAATCTCGACGATTTGTTCTCTGGTGAGAATTGCTCCTGTAGGATTCGAAGGATAACCCAAAAGAATAGCTTTGGTGCGCTCTGTACATGCAGCTTTCAGCTGTTCGGCCGTAACTGCGAATTTTGCATCAGAACGTGTTTCGACTCCAATGGGAACACCACCAGCAAGAGAAACACACGGACGATAAGACACATAGCATGGCTCAGGAATAAGGACTTCGTCGCCCGGATTCAGCAAGACGCGCATCGCTAAATCGAGCCCTTCAGAGACTCCTACTGTGACCAGAATTTCCCCTTCTGGGTTGTATTCGACTTTATAGCGCTTGTTGAGATATCGTGAAATTTCTTTGCGCAACTCCAACAGACCATAGTTGGATGTGTATGTTGTTTGCCCCCGCTCTAATGAGTAGATAGCGGCTTCGCGGACAGACCAAGGAGTTACAAAATCTGGTTCACCGACGCCCAGCGATACCACGTCCTGCATTGATGCTGCTATATCGAAAAATCTTCTGATTCCTGAAAATGGAACTTCGAGTGCTGTCTTAGAAAGAGGTTTGAGCGAAAGACTCTGGCTCATGTATAACCTAAGGCGAAACTACAAGTCTTTGATCTTGTTCTGAATCAAAAAACAGCGCACCATCTTCTTTGTATCGTTTCAAGAGAAAGTGAGATGTGGTGCCGGTAACACCGTCGATGGTGGCAAGCTTTTCGGCAACGAAGGTAGCGAGCTCGCGAAGGTTTGGTGCTTCAACAACCACACGCAAATCACTGCCGCCAGAAACCAACCATACACTCTGCACTTGTGCGAAGCGGGCAATTCGGCAAGCCACAGCATCAAATCCTACATCACGAGCTGGGGTGACTTTAACATCGATGAATGCGACTACCTTTTCACAACCGGTTTTTTCCCAGTCTATAACGGTGTAATACGTTTTGATGACACCGCGCTGTTCGTAATCGCGAACTGTTTTTTCGACATCTTGCACTGACCTTCCGGTCATCTTTGCGATTGTGTCGAAAGACGTGCGCGCATCTCTAGCGAGGATAGTGAGAATTTCGTCCGGAACTTCGTTTGGCATGCGGGAAGTCTACCATAAGGCGTTGCGCTGCAGGGTTGTGAAGAGACTGCTAGAATCAATAGTGCGTTCAACTGAAAAGTGCCAATTTTGGACATTACCGCTAGTCTTGGCTTCTGGTGAAATAGTGGATAGCGAGCAAGAGCAAATAAGCAATGGTCCTTCGCGGGGGCAGGTTTACACCATAGGCCATTCTAATCACTCAATTGAGACCTTTCTTGAGCTTCTTGAAAGGTATGAAATTGAAGTGTTGGTAGATGTTCGAACCAATCCGTTTTCGCGTTTTTCTCGCCAATTCAGCCATGATCCTCTTAAGTCAGCCATTCAAAGTGCTGGTCTGAAGTATCTGCATTTGGGTAAAGAATTGGGCGGGAAGCCAAAAGAATCGGAGTTTTATGATGCCGAAGGGCACATTGATTATGCTCGCATTGCAAATTCGCAGAGGTTTGCCGAGGGTATTGAGCGCCTTGCGGCAGGGTGCGCAAATTACCGCGTTGTGATTATGTGCGCCGAGGAGAACCCCACGGAATGTCACAGAAGGCGCTTGATTGGACCAGTTCTTGCGCAGCATGGCATTGAAGAAAAGCATATCAGGGGTAACGGAGAGTTGAATCTGGAAAGCGAGCTAAAGCAAGATGAGGACAACCTTTTCAAGTCCTCTGAGCAGCTTACATTGTTCGCTCAGCCAGCCCCACAAAAGCCGTGGCGCTCAGCGCGCCCGCTGAAAGGCAAGCGGATGAGTGAGGATTGAGGCAGCATGTCCGTCACATCTGAAATTGAATGGACCGATGCGACCTGGAATCCTGTAACTGGGTGCACAAAAATCAGCCCCGGCTGTGCGAATTGCTACGCCGAGACGTTTGCCGAGCGTTTTCGCGGTGTTCCCGGACATCCATATGAGCAGGGTTTCGACTTGCGTATCTGGCCTGACCGGCTTGTTTTGCCACTTTCCTGGAAGAAGCCGAAGCGTATTTTCGTGAATTCCATGAGCGATCTGTTTCACAAAGACGTTCCGGTCGAGTACGTGAAGCAAGTGTTTGAGGTGATGAAAAAGGCTGATTGGCATCAGTTTCAAATCCTGACTAAGCGCCACGAGCGACTTTTAGAATTGAGCCCGCAATTGGAATGGGCGCCGAACATTTGGATGGGAGTGAGTGTCGAGAGCAAAGATTATGTTCACCGCATCGACTATCTACGGCAGACTAGCGCTCAGATCAAGTTTTTGTCGGTTGAGCCGTTGCTCGGCCCCATTGAAGATATGAATCTCGAGGGCATAGATTGGGTAATTGTGGGCGGAGAATCCGGCCGCCGTGTACGTCCGTTGCAGCCTGAGTGGGTCGGGCTTATCCGCGATCAGTGTCAATCAGCCGGCGTTGCTTTTTTCTTCAAGCAGTGGGGTGGTCACAATAAGAAGAAGGCGGGACGGATTTTTGAAGGACGTACCTGGGATGATATGCCGAGCAGGACTCGATGATATGCTTTACGGTCGGCGCCTCGTTGTAAAACTTTGAGGAGAGACTTTATGCATAAGCGACACGCTCCAGCCCGATTTGTGATACTGGCGGGTGCTTTGATTTTCGGCATTGCTCTGGCTTCGAGCGCCGTCAGCGCGAAGGACAAGGAGAATCCTGGCGCGTCGCTGCCGACGCCATCCACAGTTAAACCGAGTACGGAGTATCCGAAACCGGATCTGAGTTCGGAAGAACTTGAACGTCGAGGAATGGAGATTGAGGAGAAACGTCGCGAGTTAGATCGCGAACGTCGCGCTCTTGAAGAAAAGCGGCTCAATCTGCAAGAACCGCAGCAAAAGATTGATGAAGTCAGGTACAGGCTTCAAGAAGAAAGATTGAATTTAGACAAACAGAGGTCTGAACTAGATCGCTTGCGTGCAGAGCTTGACGAAAAGTGGAGACAAACGGATTTTCAACGTTTGCCCCTGGATAAGCAGCGTCTGGAGATAGATGTTGCAGGTCGTAAGCTCGAATTGCAACGGCTAGAACTTGATCGTCAGCGTATCGCTGTTGAAGAGCAGAAAAGAGCGCTAAGAGAAAAGCGGCAATAGTCCGATGTAATACGTCGGCCAGAGCGAAGGGACGATGCATGGCATCGCATCTTCGCAATTTAACTTACACAATCGTCAACAAATTAGTTGGACAGTTCCAGATCTTAATCGCTCGGGTTTCTCTTTCGTGCGTCAAGATTGAGATCGTGCTTGTATCAAGCATTAAGTGTTTGCCTTCCTGGGGCAGACGCTTGAGCCATGTTGCAGTGAGAATTCGCAAGATGTGTCCATGAGCAAAAATCGCAACTCTTCCGCCGATACCATAAGCGGTATCTATAACATTCTTGCAACGCTTTGCCGCCTCATCCAAAGTTTCACCACCCGGGCATGGATGTGTCCAAACAGTCCAACCAGGAACTTCTTTTCGAATCTGATCGCTGGTGAGCCCTTCATAACTTCCGTAGTGAAACTCTGCAAGATCGTCACAGATCTTGGTTTCTTGCATGCCAGCAAGCTCAGCCGTTTCACGTGCTCGTGAAAGGGGGCTAACCAAAACACCAGAGAAGTCAATGTGACTGATAGCGCTTTTGAGCTCCCTGGCCTGGTCTCTTCCCACATCAGTGAGGGAAATATCGGTGCGCCCGGTGTGTCGTCCGAGGCGTGCCCATTCGGTTTGCCCATGCCGAAAGATGTAGAGTGTTACAGGCTTTTTCTCGTCGTTCATTGGGCTCCTGAGGGCAAAAGGTGCTCCTGTAGCTTTCTATGAGATGCGAATGCTAGTTTACTATGCACGATGGGTTGTAAAATAGAAGGCTATGCAAATAGTCAATATCGCAGCCTACAAGTTCGTCGGCATCCCCGACCCTGCTGCCTGGCAACCAGTACTCAAAGAACGATGCGATGCCCTCTGTCTGAAGGGCACAGTTTTGCTCGCAACCGAAGGAATCAATCTTTTCCTTGCCGGTAGCCGGGATGCAATAGACGGCTTTTTGAAATTTCTGCAAACCGACGAGTTTTTTGGCGGACGCTTTGCCGTACTCGAGGTTAAGGAAAGCTTTTCCACAAATCAGCCTTTTCGCAAAATGGTGGTGCGCATTGCTGCAGAGATCATCACAATGCGCCATCCAATGATTCAACCAGAGTCTCGACGCGCACCACACGTTGATGCTCATACACTTAAGAAATGGCTTGACCAGGGGCGTGACGACGAAGGTCGTGAACTTATTCTCTTAGATACGCGCAATGACTTTGAAGTCGAAATGGGCACTTTTGAAAACGCACTTGATCTTCATATCGAAAAGTTCAGCGATTTTCCCGATGCAATTTCGTCCACGATGGATAAAGCTGTAAATGGGCTCAATGATAAAACGATTGTGTCTTTCTGCACTGGTGGCATTCGCTGTGAAAAGGCTGCCCTGTATCTAGAGGAAAAGGGACATCCCAAAGTATTGCAGCTTGACGGTGGCATCCTGCGCTATTTTGAAGAGGTTGGTGGCGCACACTGGCAGGGTGAATGTTTTGTTTTTGATGAAAGAGTTTCTCTTGATCCTGGCCTTAAGGCAAGCGGAAAAACTCTTGCAGATCGCCGTGAGAAGAAAGCAAAAAGCTAGGAGTTGAATCAATGGTGCATCGCGTGAACGGCATCCTGTTGTCTTTGGGTTTGCTCACATTCTGCGCGTGGTTGATTCCTTCTACGCCTGCGAACGAAACCAGCACACCTGCCCTCACCGTCAGCTATCGAAGCAACTCCAAGGCCGCTAAAGAGATTGTCGCTCTGGTGGCGCGTCAAGAAAAGGCATGGAATAAGGGAGATTTAGAGGCGTTTCTCAATGATTATTTGAGATCGCCGCAAGTCACTTATGTTTCGAATGGAAATGTAAAACGTGGATACGATGCCATTCGTGAGCACTATTTGAAACGCTACGGTAACAGCAAAGCGTCAATGGGACAATTGCGACTCTCTGATCTCGAAGTCACTGACATCGGGGACAAGCATGTTTTGTGCATCGGAAAATTTACAGTTTTCCATCATGCTCATGTTCCAATCTATGGCAGATTTAGCTTGATCTTCGTTAAGACCAAAGGCGAATGGAAGATTATGTATGACCACAGCTCTCAATAATAACTAGCGCTTTTCTTGCGTTACTACTTCTTTTTCGCCATGAGGATTCTTCTTAGACAATGCGGAGCGGAATAGTTCAATCGTCGATCGTTTAATGTGATTAATTGTCTGTGCTAGCGGATTTAGACCAAGTACGCGATAAACGTCATAGAGCCTGATCAGGAAGAAACGCGTCTTCATTGCGCAATAGACTTTGTCTTCTCTGGCGCCTTCCAATTCTGGTCTGTACTTGAGTTTGTGTCTCGCTAGATTTTTGAAGTTGTATAAGAAGTTGGCACGCTCGAATGCGTATTTGAAGTGCGCTTTCAATAACTTGCTGTGCTTAAACTCTTGCGAATCGTCGACTTTGGCTAGAGGCGAAAGACCAAGCGATAGGTCTCGTTTGCCCTCTTGCTTGAATTTATCGATTGCTTCCAAAATGATGAAGTCGACAATCGAGTACGTCCTTTCCAGATTTGTTCGTAAGTGGTTTGCGATGTAACCGACTACTTTTCCATCTTCGTACATCGGATCGAAGATGACAAAACCGACTACTTCATTGTCTTTTATAGCCACAAATTTTCTGACATCAATTTCGTCCACGAAAACAACAGGGCGAACAATGAATTGCATTTCGTTGTCGCTGATGACTTTCTCTTTCATCCAGCCATCGCTTATTTTTTTGAACGATTTCAGCATGGCATCATCGACGGTGTCAATTTCTACGACCGTAAGATTGTCTTTCTTTGCCCCATTTCGTGCATTTCTTAATTGCTGTTTTTTGTTTCCAACGGTATTAAACTTTTGAATTTCAATGACTGTCTCAACGCCTAGCTCGTTAACGGAAAATCCCATTTCATTGAGAATTTTGCCTGTGTCATGCGAGATATGAAGGAAAACAGGATCACTCTTCTCTTTCATGAACTCTTCGATAAGCGCTTTCATGTTTTCCTTGCTGCAAATTGGATCAGCAAGTACGCAAACGGAATTCGGACCATCACGCAAAGGGGTATAGGCGACATAACCTAGCTCGGGGTGCATGAAATACTGCAAACCCTTTTGCAGCGACGAATACGCGAGCGATCCATATCCATGCTGTTGCAGCTTTTCGATGCGGAATTTTGCTGTCTCTGTGCTGTGTTTCAGCGCACTCATTGCGGTTTGGAGCTTTTCCTGATTCGCTTTCATAGCTTTCAAGGTCATGCCCAGCTGACCCCTTGTGAATTTCAAGGTTGGCGGTGAAGATACTGCTGCTTTCTTCTTCTCGTCCACTTGGTGAAACTCCCTCTTCGGTTGTCGCTTGAACTGTTGCAGTGTCAGCCCGCCGACTACACGGACAAACCATCCGGCGCCGCGAATGCTCGACGTTTAAAACTGAAAGCCCCCTCACTACTATACATCAGGTGAATGTTAGGATTGCCCATCGGTTGGCGACCCTGCTGGTTGTTAAGAGGCGGCGTGCTGCGCTTCACCAGCCCGTCATGCGACTGGACCGAGGGCTCTTTGCATCCCGAAAAGCTTGATCAGGCGAGGCTTGAGGATTTTTCACTGTTTCGGAATACAATTAATATATTCCGTCAGCGTTTTTCTGGAATGGTTTCCGAAGTCCCTAACCTTTGGATTGAATACCTATGTCTCGCTTTAGTGCCAGAATCAAGTTTTTGATATTGTCGGCAGCCGTCGTGGCCGGTTCGACTTGTTCTCTATGCTACAGTCCGGTAGCTTTCGCCCAGGATGCCGTCTGGTCATCTATGTACGACGTGGCTGCTAAGGCTTTCGAAGATGAAGATTTGGCGCGAGCGGAAAAGTTGACGCTAGAAACAGTGGAAGAAGCTGAGTCCCTTTCTAAAGATGGAAATCAGCTAGTAAAGACACTTGCGCTTCTTCAGAAGATTTACGCGGCGGAGAAGAAGCAATCCGAAGCAGATAAAGTTGCTGCGCGCATAGAATCGCTTGGTGGATATAAAGAGCCCCCTAAACGCGCTGTTCGCAGAGTGACTCCTAAGGTTGAAGACAAGCCAAAGGAGGAAGAAAAAACATCAGAGAGTTCTGATGAAAATGTGAGCGCGAAAGCTGAAGAGCAAACAACCGCGAAAGCTGAAGAGAAAACGTCTGCAAAAGCTGAAGAGAAAACATCTGCAAAAGCTGACGAAAATACGGACGCTGCTGGCAAGAGCGAGACTTCGAAGAAATTATCTGAAAGCAAAACAGATAAGGGCAATGAAAGCAAAGGACTCAAAAGAGGAGCGCAAGCCGATCCTCTGCAGTTTGAAGTTTCTACGAAGCCTGATGGCAGGAAAGAAGAAACACCTGCAAAAAGCTCCACGAAGGGCGACGAGCCTGAGCTAAACATTGAGCGAGAGTTGAGAAATTCGCAAGTTGCGTCTTCTGCCACCAGTCAGGTAAAAACTGAAGGCAACGCGCAGATATACAAGTTGAAAGAAGTAATGAAGCTTGAAGGGCACATGGGATGGAGTAAATGTGTCGATATTTCAGCTGACGCGACTCAAGCGCTTTCCGGAAGCGCCGACAATACGATGAGACTTTGGGATCTCACTACTGGAAAAGAGATTCAGAAGTTCGAAGGTCACGATGAACCCGTTAATAGCGTTGCGTTTTCTCCTTCCGCTGATCGTGCTCTGTCAGGTAGCAGTGACAAGACAGTTCGTCTCTGGGATCTCGAGGCAGGAACAGTAATCAGGAAATTCATTGGTCACGAAAACATTGTCACTTGTGTGGCCTTTGCACCGACAGGATCTCTGATTGCGTCTGGCAGTTATGACGGTACTGTGCGTATATGGGATACGCAAACAGGCAAAGAAGTGAGCAGAATGGAAGGCGGTCTTGGAACAGTTAAGTGCCTTGCATTTGCCCCGGACGCTGACGAAATCATATCTGGTGGCACAGACAAATTATTGACTTTGTGGAATGTGAAAAGCGGTAAGAAGATCAGAACTTTCTCTGGACACTCTGCCGAAGTTGCTACTTGTGCAATTTCAGATGATGGCAGCCGAGTAGTTTCGGCGGGGCGCGATACAACAGTTAGAGTTTGGGATACGGACTCTGGTGAAGAGCTAAAGTCTATGACGGGTCATACTAATTGGGTCGTCAAAACTCGATTCATTGCAGTCGATAAGGCGATTTCGGGCGGTCTCGACAAGACTTTTAGAATTTGGGATATCGACGAAGGACGGGAAGAAAGAATCTTCAACCTCCAGCACTTTGGCATGTGGAGTCTGGGATTCTCAGAGCTTGGCGACAAAGCAATCACTGGAAGCGATGACTTTACCTTGCGCGTTTGGCAGATGAAATAAGGGACTTTATTGCGAACAGTCTAGTGACCGCGTTTTACTTTTCTTTGTGGTGCCGGCTTCGCTGATTTTCCTTGGTCGCCAACTGAAGCAGTCGTGCTTTGTTTTGGATCGTCAGGAAGATCTATGCTCCCAATTCCTTTGCTGGGATGCGCAGGCGGAACGCCGATGATCAACTCATCACCTTCCCATTTACTCTTCATTACGGGATTTTGCAACACCCCGCGATCTCGCATGACTTCTCGTTGAACTTCTTCATTCAAGTAGTTGAATGCATCGCCAAGTCTTGTCATTTTGCCGTTTTTTCTCAAGCCTTCTATCAAGTGCTTTGTGAACACACTTCCTTGATATCGCTTCGATTCCCAGGACCGTTGTTCTGGGCTGCTGGAGGAAAGTACTAATTGACCCGTACCTTGTACTATCGACTCAACGTTTACGTTTGCAGCACGACCCAAACCTTTGGCGCTGGGTGCGGCGTTGCCGCTGTGGCAAGCATCAAGAAGAACCATGACTCGGTCGCAATGCACACGCTCTTTGATGATGCGTGATAGATCTTGCATTGCTATGCCGGTGACATACAAATCGTTGACGTCGGTATCATGTGCCACCAGGTAGTTGACACCGCCAACGTCGAGACTTGACGGACTGCCGTGGCTCGAAAAATAGATAACCACTAGATCGTCAGGTTCAGCCACGCGTGGCAACCATTTGTTGCCTAGCAGCGAGAGAATATTTGCACGAGTCGCAGTACTATCCGTGAGCAACTGCACATGATCTGGCGCGAAGTTTTTCTCCGTGACCAGAAAGTCGTAAAAGTCTTTGGCGTCTTTAGCACAATAGTGCAAGTTGATGCTGGAGTCTTTGAAATTGCTTATTCCGACGATGAGAGCCCATTTGTCGCGGATAGGCTTGTTGTTGGAATTCTTTTGTGACGATCCGATTGCCGCAGAAGCCGCTTCTTCTATATTGCGGCTGACAACAACCGGCTCTTGTGATGCGCCTTGCTGCTGTTGCTGTGCAAGTTCTTCTGCTTGCTGCGCCGCACGCTTTCTCTTTTTGAATGATTCGATAGCGCGCTCTGCTTTGCGCGAAAGATCGCCGGTAAACGCACGCTCGTTCATACCAGTTACGGCTCTAGCCATGCGAGTATCGACAAGTATGGCGCCGGCTTCTTCTTGATTGGAAGAGTTGATTAAAACCTTCGCACAGTCTTCGAGATTGAAGATGGCGAACTTTCCTGTACCGTCTGCGCTGTTTTTGAGTTTTCCTAAAGCAGTTCGGAACAGTGCTTCAGCCTTTGTAGCCTGCCGTTTTTTTAAGTAGACGCGACCCAACATCATGTAGCTGTAGTACAGCTTCGGATCGTTCTTGCTCATTTGCTTCTCTTTAATCGCGAGTGCGCGTTTTTCCATCGCTTCGGCCGTATCGCCATTGTTCTCGCCTAGTTCAATCAAAGCTGACTGTTCTAAGAGGTCAGCCAGTGCAATGTCTTTTTCGCCTTTTGCTTCTTTGGCACTAATTGCCTCTTGAAGCTGCTGTTTTTTGTTCGCAACATATTGAGCGCCAAAGTTCTTCGCCTCGCCTATGTCGGAAACAGCACCACTGCTGTCGCCGATTGCCATTCTGGCCATTGCTCGAGTGTAAAAACCTTCAGCCGTTTTCTCTCCGTTAAGCGCAGCATCGAGATCTTTCTGTGCGCTGATGTATTCGCCCTGCGCAACGTATGCCGCCGCGCGATCCATGAGCGCCGGACTGTATTTTGGATTCTGGCGAATCGCTTCACTGAGGTCTACGATTGCACCTTTCGCATCGCCTTTGTTGAGTTTCAAATGTCCCAAATGATAACGCGTCGTTGCCTCATCAGCTTTCCATGCCGATGCTTCTTGTAAGTCAGCAATAGCTTTGTCGGTTTCGCCCAACTGTGCATACGCGAGTCCGCGCTGCAGGAAGTACTCTCCGTTTTTACGGCTACCTTTCAAATTTTTGCTGTAATAGGCGATCACCTGCTTGAAGTTTTCCTCGGCCGAGCCTTTGTTGCCCTTCTTCATCTGCACTTCCGCAAGCTGGAATCGCAATGCGGTGGCGCCGGACTTGTTCTTCTTGAGCAGATATTCGTAGTCTTCTATAGCGCCATCCAGGTCATTGGATAGCGCTCGGCAATCTGCACGTTCCTTAATTGCATCGAACGAACCAGGGTCGAGCTTTAGAGCTGTAGAGTAATCATTTATAGCCTTTTGATAATCGCCGATCTTCTTGTATGCGGCGGCACGATTCATAAGTGCTGAAGAGTTCTTCGGGCTCAATCGCAAAGCTTGCGAATAGTCTTCGACAGCCGGCGCATAATCATTTTGCTTGGCGTGGAGTTCGCCGCGCTTGATGAAAGATTCAACCACGTTGGGGTTAATCTTAATTGCCTGGTCATAGTCAGCCAGGGCACCTTCGTAGTCCTTCAGCTCTGAGCGTGCGGCTGCCCTGTTTAGGTAAGCTTCATAGACATTCGGGTTGTCCCGAAGAACCAGTGTAAATGACGCGACGGCGCTCTCATAGTCTTTTTTGACCATCTGGTACAGCCCGCGGGTCAAATCCTTCTGATAAGTCTTTGAGTCCGAGAATGCCGGCTGTGTCGCAGTGGTAAATCCGGTTACGAGAAAGACGCTCAAAGCCAGAGCTGTTGCGCCTATTCGGTAGAAGTCCTTCACTTTATTGCCCCACACTGAAGGTATCGAATGATTTGCTTTGCGTACGTTAGTACACGAGACTCCAGCCTTTTTATTCCCTAAAAAGCACTCCTGGCAAACAGGAATACTTAGGCCTACTGGCTTTCTGCTCTTTTTAGGGAGGGAAAGAGGCAGGCGCAGCCGAAAGTCGTGAGCGCGCCGACGAAAATCCGGAAGGGGAAGGCGATTTGGGGAATTTGAAAACTCGCTTTTATCGACAGGCATTGACAGATCATGTCGGGCAACCCCGAAAGAACCGCGACTGCTGCAAACCCGACCCCCATGGCGATAAGATTGCCGACGTCATTGCCCCTGTTCTTGGTCAGTAAGCCGACGAGAAAAATCCCCAGCAATGAGCCGTATGTATAACCGAAAATGCCGAGGACAATTGGAATTATCCGCGACTCCGGATGTTCAATTACAAAGTAAGCGGTTGCACCTGCGACGACGATCATTAAGGCGGCAAAAACATAGGTAAATCGGCGAACAACTTGTACGTCGGCGCTTTCTTCTTCGCCCGCTGAAACCTCTTCAAAAGCAGGGTCTTCGGCCCCGTTCGCTGTGTCTGAAAGTCTCGAACGCGATGATTTATGCCAGTCGCGAGTGTAGCTGGTTGCGAGTGCGTTTAATGCTGCGCTCAGCGAGCCCATAGAAGTGGCAAAAATTCCTGCAATTAGCAGACCGCGAAGTCCAACCGGAAGGTCTTGCAAAATGAAGTATGCGAAAACTTCGTTTGTTTTTGCCGGTAAGTTTGGATCGTTGTGAGCTTGAAAATACAGGCTCATGAGAATGCCAATCGTCAGGAATATAAAACCAATAGGCAAATCTGCGATTCCGGAAAGTACAAGAGACAAGCGACTTCTTTTATAGTCCGGTGCTGTAAGCATGCGCTGCACCATATCTTGGTCCGTTCCGTGTGTAGCAAGAGTGGTAAATGTCATGCCGACTAGCGCCGCCCAAATGGTGTATTCAGACGTAAAAATATTTACTAAATTGTTCGAGAATGATTCACCAGCAGTGGTGCCACTGGTGATCAACGATAGTTTGCCACTGTTAATCAGTTCATTTAGTGTATCGAGCTTGCCGAGACTTTTTAGCTCGCTTAGCAATACTAAGATTGCACCAATGGCACCAGAAAACATGACTGTTGATTGAATGCAATCCGTCCAGATAACTGCTTTGATACCACCCATAGAGGTGTATATAGCTGTAAGGACCGTGATTATGATTATGGAAGCCATGTATATCGCCAACTGTTCGCCGTGAGTGGGTGGAGCGCCTCGCACGATAGTAAATCCAACTGCAAGTACGATTGCAGCAACGTAAAGTCTCGCTCCCGATGCGAGAGTTCGCGTGAGAAGAAAAATCGCTGAGGCAGCCTTGCGAGTCTTTTCTCCAAACCGCCATTGCAGAAATTCGTAAATCGAAAACACCTTTAAGTCATAGAAAGGTTTTATGAAAAGAAACGCGACGATTATGCGGCCGATAATGGTGCCAAATACCAGTTGCAAAAACGTGTAGTTGATAAGCTTGTATCCTTCACCAGGCGTACCCAGAAATGTGGCGGCACTCGTCTCAGCGGCAATGATTGAAGCTAGAACGGCCCACCACGGAATTGATCTGCCGCCAAGCGCGAATGACTCTAAGCTCTTTTCCTTTTCTGCAAATCTCAAGCCGACAAACATGACCGCGGCAAAGTACGCCAGGATTACTGCGATGTCGATGGCAATTTGAAATCCTGAATTCATCGTCCCGGATAGATCTATACGCCCGCGTGTCATCAATCATTTTACCGATTGTGAGAGCGAGAACAGCGGTTTTCTAAAGGAACGTTCTGATTCGAGGAATCCGTGCCCTGCCATTGCATTGTCGCTAACGTTATAGTGTTACCTTGGCGATTGCAGGAGGTGGTCGGATGCCAGCCATTCTTCAACGTAAATCTTCTCGAATGCATTAGAAAAGGCGTTTACGGATAAGGTTGTCGAACCATCTGAATTGCGATGTGTGGGGTCGGAGAAATTGTCTGCGCTATTGTCCCTCAGTGGATCGCTAACCGTCACGCGACCATTCTTGTTGTCGAGATTGACGATTCCGCATACTGCGCTTTTGGAGATGAATCGATTTCCAATCATTCTTGGGCTGTTTCGTTCACCCACAGCGATCATGGTGCGACGTTGTTTGAATACGTCGCGCATGAATATGTTCAATTCTGTAAGCTGCATATCTGTTGTGCTAACCCATCGACCACCTTGTCCAGTCAATAGCTTGCAAATACGTTCTACCGCATGCAAATGGTCGAGGTCAGATGCATTTTTCCTTTCGGATTCGTATTGTTTAAAAGCGTTTTCGATCACAGCCATCCAGAAGCCATATTTACTTCCGTGCACATATTCGGCAAGACAACTACTGCTTGGAGCGCTGACGATAACTGGGGTTTGTTCTCCAGGAAAAGCGACTTTAAATTTGCCGTCTACCGTTTGGCTAATCATGCGAAGAATTATATGCGGACATTGAACAATCATTGATTCAAAGATTGAATAGAATACGTTCAAGAGCGGGTCGCTGACGCGACGCTGGATAGCTTGCGGCAAAATACTGTCTATCGGATTGGAAGGATCAACGAAGAGTGTGCGGGTTGTCGTCTCTCCAGCTTGCCAACACTCGTCCGAGCCCCACCCGGCGATCTTGATCTGACCTTGGATTTGTTTTTTATATCCAGCTTTGAAGTGTTGAACGAAATCAGTGCGGTTAAGGTAACTTGCTTTAGAAATTAGCAACGCGTTTTTGCTTTCGAATTGGTTACGCATTTCCTCATACATAGTCTGCAACACAACTTTGGAAACATTATCGCGCTGGTGGCGTTTGTCATAAGCCAATCGAACTTGATCAAGCGTAACAGTGCCTGTTTCTGATGTGCACAATTCATCGAAAAGTGTCTGCACCAACTTCACAATATGTGGTGGCGCTTCGCATCGAGACTCTTGCTCCGCTTTTGTTGTTTCATCAAATGCCAGAATGTCGTCAATGGTTATGCCTGTTCCTTGCCGGCAAAGGGCATGGCGCCTGCTTGCGCAAATGGCATCAAAATGAGATTGCATCATAGATATCAATTGAATTGCATCGGACTCATTCCAAATTTGGCGTGCTGCAAGTTCGAGTTCTTCCTTGCTCAAACTAGAGTCCTGATTCTTATCGATACTTCTAAAAATTGCGAAAAGCGTGCGCTTCAAATCAAAACCTGCAGTAAATGGCGTCCATACAACAATGCGCCCACTGAGCGCACATGTTTGAATTACACCCGCTGCACTGATGACCTGGTATGTTCCATCTGGAATCACAACCATCGACATCTCGCAAGTCTGTCCTTCTGCGGATTTCCATGTAGAGATATTTTGATGATCCGGTTGGGTAACGCGAACCCATTCCATTCCATCTCTATCGAGCACGCGAACCAATCGCTCTGATTCGTCGTATTCGAATTCAGCAACACTTCTGTCCGGGTACTGGATGCGGTGCGGTCTGATATTCCATCGTCCAAATGAAATTACAGCACCACTTTCGTCAATTGCCGTCCGTGAAATTGCTTGTGGAGCAATAGGGGAAATTGGCTGCGCAACCTGTTGCGGAGCAACTTGCTGCGTTATTTGAGAAACTACATCGGAAGAGAATGTCTCAAGCGGTGCACAAGCTGTGGACATTGGTGTGGATTCAGCTAAATGCGTACCTATCGCAGGAGTCGGAGCATTTATCGTGGATGTTGGCGGCGAATTGATTTCGCTTGCCGGTGGCGCACTTGTCGCGCTCGTCGAAAAGTCGAAACTGAACGTCGACTCGAAAACAGGCTGGAAAAATTCGTAGACAAATTCGCCTGGTGCTAATTCCTTTTTGTCTTGGTTATCTTGCGATGACGCTTGTGTTGATTGATTCATTGTGTAATATCCACCGCCGTTGGCTGGTGAGCCACCGCGGTAAGAGGTGTATGCAGAGAGGGAAAGATTGTTTTTACAACGTATCACGACAATTACGTGAATTAGCAGTTCTTAACAACGTGCTAATTATCACTAAAGTTGCTGCGCGAAAGTCTTTCGCTATTGTTGTTCAACGACGAATTTTGCTGATTGATCTATATAAATAGGTTCAATAGAAAGAACTACGCGACAGCTGTTCCGCCGTTTTGCTTCTTGAAGTTTTCTACGACGCCTTTTACCGTTGCGACATACTGGCGCTCGTTATTGCCGTCGCTCGACGGTGCGTACACGCCTATCACCTGAGACATCGTTTCCAGTCCGCGTTTTTGTACATAGCTTTCGTCGATCAGGCGCGCCCAATCGCGAGCACCCTCTGCCCATGTTTCGTACTTGCGGAAAGTTCCGTCCGACTGGTGGGATTCAGGCGATGTACCTTTGATGTTTCCTAAGCTGTGATTGCCGTTGGCGCGACCATATTTACCGCATGTCGATTCTTGCAAGAAGAAACCGACCGCGACTGCCGGGTCAATGCCACGATTGGTGCAAGCATCATAAAGTGCCTGTGAAAAACCTTCTTCCTTCGCAGCCGGAGAACCCATCTTTGTAAGGAATTCTTGGATCTGATCAACAGTACATGAGGGCGGTCCTTTGATATTCAAGTCGCCTGCGACCGGCGCTGGAATTGCCGAACGGTCGATTGGTCCACCAGTATTATCAAGGCTGCCATCTCTGTAGCCACCTTGAGGCGCAGAGCCGATATTGCTGTTGCCGATGCGCTCTCCACCGCCCGGGCTTCCGCCTCCAGGACTTCCACCACCAGGGCTGGCAATCTGTTGCGGCATTTCGCGTGGTGCTGCGGCTTGTTGAACTGGCGCTTCTTGCTGAATTTGCGGCATTTCTACTTTGGGTTGAGCCTGCTGCTGAGGCGCCGGAACATCCACGTCTGCCGTCTGAGCGGTGTGCAGCATGCCTTTCAGGAATTCAGGTATGCCGGTAGCGCCAGGATTGGCCTTTTGCCAGTAGAAGATCTTTTCTTGAACTGCGGCCACTTGCAGTTGTTGAGCAACCTTTTTTGCCGCTTCCAAGCCTTGTTTGCTGTCGACCTGTACGGTTATTGAGCCGTCAGGGTTCGGCGTAGTCTTGGCTGGGTTTTTCACCATTTTGCCGTCGTCGCCCACGATATAGTCTGGGACTTGTCCGCTGGCTGCGGTGACGAATTTGACGTTTTTATCGCCTGCTGTCCACTCGCTGATTTGCGACCAGGCCGCGGCGTCAATGCCGGCTGGTGGCGGTGGAGCATCTATGGGACGAATGAATAAAGAGCTCGCGAAAGACTCTGAAACGCTCGGTTTGGCGAATGAGGTACTTTGGAAATCGCCCTGAAATGCTGCAGTGGCGGTACTTGCAGCCAACGAGTCGGATGCAGGCACAGAACTGATTGATGCGTCAAAATTGGAATTAGCGACCACTACACGTGCCTCGTAGGACTGGCCTGCGTCGTATCTGTATAGGAAGCTTAGGGGCTATTTTGAGGGAGTATAGATCTGGCCTATGACCATGTCTATCGTAGAAATCCCATGGGCTGATGCTTCCGGGTTTTCGTCATCAGTTGCCGCCAGCCGTTTCTAGAGTAGGCTCCAAACATCACTTTGGTGTGATCTTCTGAGGTGCATGAACTGGCAGTTGTTGATTTCGCCGTATGGCAGCTCCAGATGACGGGCGACCCTGTGCCAAACTCCGCCATGGGCAACGATAAGGACTGGTCCCGGGTGGGAAAGGGAGATGTCTAAACCTTTTTTGACGCGGGAGGCGAATTCGTCATTGCTCTCGCCACCGGGCGGATTTCCGACTCTAAAGTCTAGTTCGTGCCAGGAGCGGCGCTCCCATTCTCCCAAGAACCACTCTTTCAACTCTTCGACTATGACGACCGGCGCTTTGATTACTTCGTTGATGATTTCGGCTGTTTGACGCGCTCTAATCATCGGGCTCACGCAAATTGTTTTGACTGCGCGCAGATGCTCAACGGCTTCACTTTCAGCCAGAGCGCGAGCTTGAGACATGCCGGTCGCGTTTAATTCAATGTCCCAGCCTGCTCCCGCCGCCAGTTCAGCTAGATTGGCGTCGGTTTGTCCATGCCTGACGAAGAAGAATTTCTCCTCCAAAATCTCACGGATTATGGGTTCATCTTGTTCGATTTGCTGTGACATGGAACGTCTCCGCTGTTGGACCGTACAAGACTACCAGAAAAGCCGAAAAACGCCCGCCTGCCGCCTGCTTAACTTTGCTTTCAGAAAACTTTCGGGAAGCGTAGTTTTCCCAATGACATTTGCTTTCGCCGGCCTTATGCTGCCACTGTCCAACTTCGGATGCCCCCTTCTCACAGAACCCCGTCGCAAGCGAGGGGTTGACTTGTGGCACTTAATTTTTTGCGAGGCAAAATTCATGGGCGGACAAGATTCAGTAGTCGGTCGTAACCAGCCAACATTGCTGGATGTCGCTAACAATGCCAAGGAAAGGCAAGCTGAAGACGCAAGCCTGGCGCTGGCACAAGCAGCAGGCATCGGCGGTGGTCCGCTCGCCTCCGACACAACCGCTGCACCAGAGTCGAAAATTTCCCGGTATGCGCAAGTCACTGCAGAGGGCGTAAAGAATCTACCTGCTGGTATCGGTCATTCACTTTGGCACAACGTCACTCATCCGATCGACACGTTGGAAATGGTGGCAAGTTCGGCGGCACTAGGGGCGGTGCTTAAAACAGGACTGCCTGAGAAAGGACCGGCTGGACTGATCGCCGGAACATTGATCGGTGGTTATTTTTTATACACCTCAGCAGAGCCGATTACCAATGCCTATAAGAAAGCAGGCGAAGCAAAAACGATGGGCGACTTGCATGCCGCCGGTCGTCAACTCGGCGATGCTAGCGGTGAGTTTATCGTCAACACGGGCATTGCTGTTGGTGGTTATCGTCTTGGAGCAGGTGCAACAAATCGCGTGTTGATGGGCGAGCGCTTCGACGGATTTATGGAAGCGAAGCATAATTTTTGGACTGGTGTAGATTCCAAACTCAGCACTAAATGGAATGCATGGAAAGGGAATGTTCCGGTTGTCGGTGACAGCTTGCCTACTGCCAACACTGTAAGCCTTCAACCGAAGATAAACATCGTTGGCGATCGCTCGCAGTTGCTTTTCACCGAACGCACGCCAGCAAAAGGAAGTGTCTTAGGTGAAGTGGATCCTGCACAAAAAATTGATGTGTCTGTTTCCGCAATGACAAAGGGCTCATCTTTTTTGATGGATCGGCATATCAACAGAATTTCTCGCGGCTCGACTCCTTTGACTGATGCTCAGATTGAGGCGAAGTTTGGTGCTAAACCAGAATCGGTTGAAGCCATTAAAAAAATGGCTGCCGAGCATAATTTGGAAGTGAAGAACATCAACACAGTAACCGGTCGAATGGTGCTGAGTGGTGACGTCGCCTCAATGGAGCAAGCTTTCGGTACCAAACTTCAAATGATGGAGCACGAAAGCGGACTTCTATTTAGAGGGCGAACAGGTTCTCTTTCAGTCCCGAATGAGTACGCACCACATATTCGCAGCGTACTTGGGCTAGATAACAGACCGCAATTTCACACCAATTATGTTCGCTTGAATCCAATCAATGAAAATGGACATGGCATTATTTCATCCGGAACTGCAGCTGAAGCCGGCGGCGAGGTGGTTTCCAAACCAGGGACTGCAACAAAGCCCGGTCAACCTAGCGGTTTTATTCCCCACGAAGTTATCGAGATGGGTAAGGATGTTGCTAAGGCGCCTGAGTCAAGACCGGTAACGCCCCAAGAGATTATGCAAGCTTACAATGCACCAGAAGGTTTTACCGGAGAAGGCATGACTACTGGTTTTCTTTCTCTTGGTGGAACTTTGCCCAAGGGCTGGGAGGCTTATCTCAAATCAAAAGGCATCGATCCCAGCACCGTAAAAATCAGGACGACAAGTGATGTTCCTCTGGAGTCAGATCCTAAGGGAGCAAACGGTGAGAATGCGCTCGATCTTTTCATTCACAAAGAACCTTTGCCCAAAGCCGAAACGGTAATGATTACTGCCGAGAATAATGATGCAGGCATGCCGATTGGTATCTTGCGCGCGGCTTTTCCGAACCCTGGCGAAAAGCAAGTTTCGCACTTCAGCATTAGTTGGGGCATGTCGGAAGATGCTTGGACGCGCCAAGCTTTGAAATCTACTGAAGACGCTGCCAGACGAGCTGCATTGAAGGGCACCACTGTGACAGTTGCTGCTGGCGATGACGGTGCAGGCGATAGATCACCAACGAGAAAGCAACAAGTAGATGTACCTGCCGGACTTGCCAATGTAACCGCAGCCGGTGGCACACGACTTTGGCTCAATGCAGATGGTTCGTGGGCTAAGGAAGAGGTTTGGCGCGGTAGCGGTGCTACTGGTGGCGGGCGCTCAATGAAGACTCCCAGACCAGAGTATCAAAATGGTTTGAATTTGCCTTCCAATCTGAATGGATCAAAATTCGACGGTAGAGGTGTGCCGGACGCTTCTGCTGTCGCGGATCCAAGATCTGGTATTTTGACCTACACCGATTTCGGTGTTGATGCGATTGGTGGAACAAGTGCTTCTGCACCAGAACTCGCAGTTGTTGCCGCGATGATCTCTAAACAGACAGGCAAACCAACAGGTTTTTGGAATCCCGAGTTATACAGGCTAGGAAAGGAAAAACCTAGTGTGTTTCGCGATGTGACTGTTGGGGATAATACCGATGGTGGTATCAAAGGTTATCCGGCTACGAAGGGCTGGGATGCATCCACCGGATGGGGAACACCTCATATTCAAAACTATATAGATACACGAAACAGTCTGTTTAACCAAACGCCGCGCGCTAGATCTTTTAGCGCAATGAGACAAGACTTGGTGAACAATAATACCGGCTTACCCTTCTGGGTTGTGCCGTATCAATCCGGTTCGGTGACTACAACTGATTCCAACAGATAATCAACTTTATTGTGAGGCCAAGTACCCTTTTGGGAATCTAGTGTAGATTTCGCTTGCAGTCGCGGATATCTGGTTTGTATATGGGGCTGTGGCATCAGCTAGTTTTTCTGTAGCTAATTGCTATATGCTGTTTTTTACGCAAAATTAGTGGCGTAATTTTCACGGAACGCGCACTGTCTCTAGGTTACAATCTCCTGCATGAATACTGAGAAGCCGCCCAGACGTTTGGATGAAAGAGAAGAGTACGCTCGAAGCGATGCTCTGAAATCAATTCGGTTGCCGCCACCCGAGCCGTTTCGCACATATGCCTCTCGTTTGAAAGATGCATTGGCACGTGACGATAAGAAGGAAGTCCAAAACGTTTGCAAACTGTTGATTGACGAACTCAGCCTCGCGTATGAAGTTGAGAAGCCGACCGTGAAAATCCTCAGCGTGCGACCTCGCGAAGAGGGGAAAGATTGGGTTTTCGAAACGTTTGGAGACTACGACCCAGAGACACTACGGATCAGGTTGTGGATGCGAACCGCAGTACAAAAGAAACCAACTTCCTATGGTGTTTTGCTAAGCACTTTGTGTCATGAGTTTTGCCACCATCTAGACATGGTGCAACTTGATTTCCCAAATACCTTTCATACGCGCGGCTTTTACGATCGAGTCGGTCTCTTGTACCATCACATACAAAACACTCCGGTTCGGCAAATCATCTGGCAGGAGCATAAGGATGGTTCGCACAGCATCGATTGGGGTCGCACAATGAAGGGTTCGCCAAAAGCATTGGTGTAGGAAAGCGTGGTGACGCAGAGCTCGTGGGATCGCACAGCCTGTGGGATCCAATTGCATGCGACTAGATTTCGAGGGCCCGTCCGTTTGTGAATTTCCACGTCGAAAGACGATGATTGTGACGTGGGTTGCAATCATCGCCTTTCATTGACCGATATTGCGCAGGCGGCCGAAGCCGCTTGTGCTCTATCGCATCACTTATATTTATCGTAGTGGAAGCGTACGCACTTCCCTGCCAGGCAGCCGCATGCGGCTCCCCTACGGGTTGAGTTTACTCAGCAGTCGACGGTGCTGGAGCTTCAGGGGCCGGTGCTGCAGGTTCTGGGGCAGGCGCCGGAGCCGGCGTCGGAACTAACACTGGTTTTTCTACCGGTACTGTGTGTGTAGTAGCGGTATCAGTGGTCGTATTGCGTTCAATCACAGTCGAAGTTCCACCGTTGCTGAAGGCGTAGATACCATAACCGATGGCTGCAACGAGAGCGATACCGAGAATTGTTCCGACGATTGCGCTGCCGGAGCTGTCTGTCTCAACGGTAGTGGTGGTGGGTGGCGACGGAGGTGTAATAATCGTTGTCATAAAAATTCTCCTAGTCCCGCGGGGGGGTTGTGTCCTCAATCTAGTAACCGTTCACGGGCTTAGCCCCTTCGGCGATCGGTCTGAAAGTGAAGACTGAGCCCCCCCTGAAGAGTTCCAACCTGTTTCATTCCCTTAAAACTTCAGACTTTGGGAACCCTGAAAAGGCTCTCTCCAACAGCACTCATGCAGAATTCAATTACTTATATATGTAGAGAAGTGAAAAACGCCTTTGTTAAATAGGCGATCCGCGGCGTGGAACAGCGGCAGTTTTCTTGAATAAGTTCGGTGCTTTTAGACGAGAGCACATTGCTTCAAAAGAAGCTGTTTGACCTCTCCATTCGAGTTCGTCGATTTTGTCGAAAACTGGAGCATCCGTTCTTAATGTCGCCAGTTTCCTAAATAGCAATGCTTCATCCCATGAACCGTAGAGCGTAGTGGCGAGTTTTGCGCTGCCTCGAATTGAAGCATTCCACTCTTTTGGATCTTTCGGAATATCCTCTAAATGCGGGTAAATAGACAATACTGATGCCGCACCTTTGGCTCCCCAGCCTGGCAGTCCAGGATAACCATCAGAGGTGTCTCCAACCAACGCGAGATAATCAGGAATCGATTCTGCCCTGACACCAAATTTAGTGACAACTCCCTGGGCGTTCCTTATCTCATTTTTTCTGCGGTCGAGCTGTACTATCTTATCTCCGACTACACATTGGCTAAGATCTTTATCCGGTGTACAGATTATTACTGTGTCAACGCTCTTCTCTTTTGCAGCTTTCACTGCAGCCGCAGCAAGAGCGTCATCTGCTTCAAATTCAACCATTGCCCATACCAAAACTCCCATCGAGCCTAGTGCTTCTTCGAGCAGATTGAATTGAGACCACAGATCTTCTGGTATCCCTTCTCCGGTTTTATAGTGCGGATATAAGTCGTTTCTAAACGATTCAATTACATGGTCCGTCGCAACTCCAATGTGAGTTACACCTTTTTCTAAAAGGGACAGAATCGAGTTGAGCACACCTCTGACTGCGCCGATTTCATTACCGTCTGCATCTGTTGCACCGGGAACAGCATAATAGTGCCTAAATAGTTCGTAGGTGCCATCGACAAGATAGACGTCCATCGAGAATTCCTTTTTTCGAAACCGACTATTTATATAATGTCCGCGCGCTTACGGAAGCGCCGAAGCGATCTAGTGCCAAGCGGCCATTCGCCCAAGCGCCAAAGATACCATAGGGTTCTTTCCTCGTTTGCTTTTCAAGTGTACGGCTTTGTTGACATCTGGAAAGCGTTGCCAGCGTTGAAATTTCTTGGCTTTAGCCTGTAGTATTGCGATTCACGCGCCACCGTATTTTGGACCGGACCGTAAAGGCAGGCTTCAAACCATGAGCTCAATCACTGATTGTTTATTGATTGTTGGACTGACAACGGTACTTTCAGTCGCCGGACTCTTACTTGTGCGCAAGAAATTCTCCCGCGAACAATTCGAATCTTGTCACGAAGTCGGCGGCTTTTTGCTTTCGGTGGTCGGGACTTTATATGCGATTTTGGTGGGATTGATTGTCGTCAATTCGCAAGGAAAAGTTGATGCTGCCAGTCAAATGGCCGTCTCCGAAGCGAACATGCTCTCGAATATTTATCACCTCTCCAACACATTCAAGGAGCCGACAAGAAGCAAGATTCATAAGCATATTTATGATTACGCTGTAGCAGCCGTCAGTCAGGACTGGTCGCATGTAGAAGAAGGATTGGAGAAGGAGGCGACTATACCTCCGTATCAAGCGCTCTGGAAAGAAGTCACTCATTACGTTCCGCATGAGGACAATGAATCTCAATGCTACGCGACCATGTTGGGAAATATGCAAGAGCTTTCCGAAGCACGCAAATACAGAATGGTTGCTGCTAGAGGTGGACTTTCTCCTGTGCTTTGGTCGGTACTCATCGCTGGTGGGGCGATGATCGTTCTATTCACTTATTTTTTCTACGTTCAGAGTTTGCTTGCTCAAACAATCATGACTATTTTTGTTGCAGTCTTTCTTTCGCTGAATGTTTATCTAATCTACATTTGCCAAAATCCATATCGCCCAGAGCTTGGTGCGAAAGAAGCAGGATTTGGATTTAGTTTTACACCTAATTGGTTTAAAGACCGGCCGAATGTTCCACACCTAGAATCAAATGTTCCAGAGAAGAGCGAGAAGAAGGCAATCGAGACCACGGAAGTGAAACAGTGAAATCAAAATTCTACGCAGCATCGTTGGTAGTGTCGCTAACTATGGGGTTGGCTCCGGCTTTTGCTCAGCCAATGAGCCCACCTGGCGGAGGCAATCCGTTTCCTCCAGGACAGCCAGACGGCGTAGCTACTCCCCAGTACGCTGCGCCAGTTGAGCCCGATTTGCAAGACCGATTGCAGAAGGTCGATGCGATGGTGGCGGATCGCATGCAAGCCTTAAACATGCCTGCTTATTGTCTGGTGATAATCAAAAATGGGAAAGTGGTTTTTCAAAAGCCATATGGCTATTCGAATATCGAAACAAAAGAGCCGACCACAAATGACACCATATTCGGTCTCGCCTCGCTCACCAAAACATTCACTTCTCTTACGCTTCTCTCGCTTGTAGATAAAGGACTGGTGGGATTGGACGATCCACTCTCAAAATACATAGATGGGTTGACCAATGATTACAAACCACTGACTATCAGGCAGCTCGCATCGATGACTGCTGGCGTTCCATCGAAAGTATCGCAGGAAGTCGACTGGCGAAATCAGCTGGATATTCTGGATCACACACCGCTAGTTTCAGCACCTGGTTCTGCATATCTTTACTCGAATTTCAGCTATAGATTGCTCGGATCTGTGATTGAAAAGGTCACTGGACAGCCCTATCTTCAAGTTGTTGAGTCAACTATTTGTGCGCCTTTGAACATGAAGAGCACAGGCACGGTCACGCTTTTGCGTCCGACAGGAAGAGTCGCGCAGGCCTATGGTGACAACATGGGGCAGGGACCACTCCGCCCCATTGAGTACAAAAGTCCGGCGATTGCATTTTCGGCAGGGATGCTAGCCACCACATCGAATGATTTAATTAAATACGTAACTGCATTGATGTCCCATCAAATCATCTCGCCGGCGGGCTATAAAACAATGTGGGATTACCGCCCTCCGTTAACCACTGGACAGCCGTCAAAATGGGCATTTGGTTGGGCGAAGGCCTACAACAAAAACATGAATGCGATGACACTTTCTATGAATGGTGGCACACCTGGAATTGCATCGACAATAATTATTTTGCCTGAGTCCAATTCAGCCGTGATCGCGCTTTGCAATCTTCGCAAGCCGCCGGTTTATCAAGTCGCACGAACAGCTGCTGCAATAGCCTTTGGAAGTGGCACACAGCCGGCCGGAGACGAAGAGGAGCATCCCGGACAGGGCGCTGACTAAATTCACAGCAAAGCGGTTGTTCCAAGTCGGCGCAGACTGCGACTATAGTTTGACCGCGGCTCAAGCTATCGTCAGATCCTTGCTCACGCTATGGTCTTTTGTGCTCGCGGCAAATGTGAAAGTAACCGCGTGTGAATGGCTCGAATTGAAGATTTTCATCGAGCGACACATCAAGGTAAGCGACCAGCTTTTTCAACGCGTCTTCTCCTGCATGATTGCAGAGCGATAGTCCATTGCTTACAGAAGAACCTTCGTAGCTGCAAAGGTCACCGATACGGTTCGCTTCGATGTAAACAAAAACTGTGTTCGGAAATTTCTCGCTGAAAGAAAGCAGATCTGCCTTCATCGATTTTGCGATGCGCTGGTGTTCTTCTTCCTGCGCAGCATTGAATACAAGCGGATAGCAACGGTCTGCACCAGGGTCGGCGATACCGAGACCTTGGAAAGGCTTGTCAATGGTGCGAGTCAGGCAACCTCTCCACTTGCGGCGCGCCGCGTCGAGTATTGCGGGATCACCCTTTGCAAAGATAGCTGTGCAATGGTAGGTCATGGGGCAATTATGCCAGAGATGACAACTTTGACTATGCCAGGGAGTACTTGAGAAGCGCAAGGAAAAATCGCGAAAACTCTGATATCATGCGCGCTTATGAGCAATTCAGCTAAAACAGTAACAATTGAAGAACGTAAGACTGACAACGGCATTTTTTGTCGCCTGACGTATACCTCGACGTCGCGAGAATATTTGGTTCTTGTAATGGGCTACGGTGGTAGCTTGAGAATTTGGCCCGCTAGTTTTGTCAACAGATTGGCGGAGAAATTCAAGGTCGTTACGTATGATAATCGTGGCACCGGACTTAGTATCGTGCCGCAAATTCCTGAAGAATACACTGTTAAGGTAATGGCTGATGATTTGTTTGACGTAATTACTACTTTGGGAATCAAGTCACACCATTTACTTGGATACAGCATGGGCGGCTGCATGGCTTTGCAATATGCTCATGACCATCAGGAGTTTGTGAAATCTCTTTTCCTGATGTCCAGCACTGCTGGTGGTGCACTGTTTGCCAAGCCCGATAAAGCCGTTTCTACAGCACTCGCCAATCCCGAAGGTAAAACGCTCTGGGATATTTATATGTCCACTTTCAGTTTGATGTACGCTCCAGAAGTTTTAGAGCGCTGCATGCCAACGATAAAGGCGATCTATGAATGTTTCAAAGATTGCCCTACCAGGCCGATTGCTCTCGCCGGTCACTCTAACGCCTTCAAAGGTTTTGATGGATCAAGTTATTTGGAAAAATTGAAAGTTCCCACTACCATTCTTAGCGGAAAGAACGATCGTTTGATGCCGCTGCAAAACTCAGTGAATCTTGCAGATAAATTGCCGAATGCAAAGTTGGTCTTGCTCGATGATTGCGAACACGGACCACACATTCAAAACGAAGATGAAGTCGTTGATTTGATTGTGACTACGGCTGTATAACTTTAGAAACAAAGGTCTTCCACAAGGCAGACATGCTTGTGCAGGCTCGATGCCCAACCCGTCAAAATTCCGATGCCGGCGGGGCCGGCCTTGCCCCTTCAAAATGCCGATGCTGGCTGGAGTCCGGCATTGGCCTCTTCTACCTTACAGTTTTAAACCTTCGGTAAGGCTTGCAACAGAAACTGCGCCGATGTCTCTAAGCAGTTGTGCTTGCGCAACATTGAAGTCGACAACTGCCCGAGCTTTGTTGACGCTTGCTTGCGTTAAGTCTCGCTGCGCGTTCAACACGTCAATATTTAGACCGATGCCGGCTGACATTCTCTTTTTGGCGATTCGCAATTCTTCTTCAGCTGCGAGAACTTGGACTGTAGCGCGATCGATCTTTTTATCCGATGCAGCGCTGTTGTTGTAGGAAGTCCTGACTTCATCGAATACATTCAAGAACGTTTTCTTTGCTTGTACTGCGGCTTGTCGAGCCTCCCAGCGAGCACGCTGCATGTTTGCTAAGTCTTTGGTGCCTAAGCCACCAAGTTGCCATTTGATGCCTAGATTGATGTTGTAAATTGGATCGAGATTTCCACCGGTGCCAACACCTACGATTGAACCGCCCATTGAAACGTTGGGCTGCATTGGAGCTGCCGCCACGACAATCGCGCGTTTTGCAGCGAGGCGAAGTTCTTCGTATTGTTTTAATTCTGGGCGATTATCAATTGCTCTAAGAAGTAGTTTTTCAATTGGTATAGATTTCGGTATCAGTCTTCTTTTCTTTAGGTGTTTTTCGCAGGACTCCAAATCTTGAGAAAAACTTGTATTGAGAACATGCGCAAGCTGAATCGCTGATTGTCGCCTTTGGTTTTGTTGCTCTACCAAATTTTGTTCGTCACTGGCAAGTTGTGCTTGCGACTGTAATACATCAAGTCCAGTCGCTGTGCCTGCCTTTTCTTGAGCTTGATTTAGTCTAACTTGCTCAACAGAAATTGCCACCGCTCGTGTGCGAATAGCAAGCAATGCTTCCTGCAGAAGCAAATCATAGTGTCTTTTGGTGGCACTCAATAACGTGTCATTGACGTTTGCCGACAAACCGGCTCTTGAAGCGAACCAGCGGTGGCGCTGTTGCAAGGTGCTGAAAACAACGCTGCCGCCTCTGTAGAGGTTGTAAGAAAAGCCGGCCTGCAACAACTGAATGTTTGAAGGTAGTTTTGCCTTGCCACCATCAATTCTGTTGCCTGCGGTGGTAGCAGGCGTTGAACCGAAGAGCGAAGATGGGATACTGCCGTTGATTCCAAACAGGTTATATCCACCGTTTAGGTTTGGAAGAAAACCGGTGGCGGCCGATAGATATGAATAGCGATCAACTTTCGAGCGAACAAAACCTTCTTCAATGTCCAAGTTGTGTTGTAGCGCAGCTTCAAGCGTATCTTTCAAGCTAACCTTTTCAATGTAGCGAGCATCCAGAGAAAACGGATTGAGGTTTTCCTCCAGAGGAATCAACGCATCGAGCGAAGGACGCTCAATCAAAACACCAGTTTCATCACTTTCTTGCGTTGCACCTGGTTCTTTGATGCGCTCAAGTGGTGTTTCGACTTTATCGACAGTTCCTTGTCCTAACGGTCTTACGGTCTGGGTTGCCCTAAGTTCGATTACATATTTCGGCGGCTTTTTCTGTTCTGCATTTGGTACGACTGTCTTCAGAGGCTTTTTGAGATCTTTCAAAGCATCTTTGTTATCTTTGCCGGCATCCACAGTCGCTGCTACCGAGGGATGTCCAATGACAATACACGCGATGATAGGAACCGCGGCAAATGCGGAGTTCGCTAATTTCGACTTACCTAACATATCTACCTTCTAACCAGCTCAACCTAGTTTATCAGCGCTGCAATACGAAGCGCGGTGTGCGTAACCAAAAAACGAATATCAGTTGGCAATTTTCACAGAGGGAACTACGGACATTCCCGGCGCTAAAAGGTCGTCGTAACCTTTTAGCGATTCCTTGTCTAAAGCAATCTTCACCTGTACTCGCTGGACTACTTTGGTGAAGTTGCCGGTGGCATTGTCCGGCGGAAGGAGCGCGAATTGAGCTCCAGATGCCGGAGAGATTGATTCGACTTTGCCGGTTACATGCGCGTTGGGATAAGCGTCAATTTTGATCTCGACTTTTTGCCCCGGGCGCATTTTTTCAAGTTGCGTTTCTTTGAAGTTTGCCACCACCCATTTCTCATCGGAAACAATGCTCATGAGCGCTTGACCGCGTTCAATCTGTTGTCCAACTTCTACCGTTCGGTGTCCGACATGACCTGTTATTGGCGCCAGCACACTTGTGTAAGAAAGCTGTGTTGCCGCATGATTCACTTCGCTTTTTGCCTTGTCAGCAGCGGCCTCCTGGACATGCAAGTTGCGCTTGGTCATTTCCATTTGCGCTGCTGCTGCTGCTGCATTTTGTGACGCGCCTTTGGCTCTAATTACGTCAGCTTGAGCGTCGGCGACTGCTTGTGTTGCAGCTTGGACACGTGCTTTCGACTGTTTGAAACCTTCTTGTGCAGCTTGCAAATTCGCCTCTGCTACTTCCTTATCTTGTTTTGCTCGCTCGAAGCTTTGAGCTGTGGCAGCGCGATCTTGTACGAGTGTTTTGTATCGCTCGTAATCCGCGATACAACGCGTCAACTCTGCCTGACGTTGTTTGATCTCGGTTGCAGCAAGCGCTACTCCGAGTTTTGTCTCTGACAGCAACGCCTTCGCTTTATCGACGCCGGCAGTTGCACTGGCGACAGCTGACTCCGCTTCGAATTGCCGCGCGGCGGCCTGACGCTCGTTGGCTACGATGTTTGATTGCACTTCGAATGTCTTAAATTCCGCCTGAGCGGCTGCGGCTTTTGCGGTCGCGAGACTTATTTCTAAATCCTTGGGGTCGATGCGCAGCAACACGTCGCCTTGCTTTACGTGTTGGTTATCGTCGACGAGAAGTTGAGACACTGTTCCGCTGACTTTCGAACTTAGCTGGTGAACTCTTCCCGCGATGAATGCGTCGTCAGTTTCTACGTACGACGAGGCGTATCGCCACCAAGCATACCCACCTATTCCCGCACCAATGAGAATAACCGTCGCCAGACCAATTGCCAGCGGATTATTCTTCTTTTTCACCGGCTTCTTCAAATCCGGTTGCTTTGATGTTGGTCCTACTAATTCTGGGTGGGGCTTGATCCCTACCGCCTGGGTTTCCTTGGATTCAATCTCGTTCATGGTTTCCGTGCCTGCAGCCAATTCAGGTTCTCCCTACGTATAGTGCATGACGTTGTAATTATTGACCAAGTTTCAATTTGGGTCAATAATCCGCAATTAATGTTTAATGCATTTCCACATTCGCTTTTCTTCTTCCAGACCCAAGCAGGAAGCAGAATGGAATCATGCAACCTGTGAAAACCGCCAGCAGCCAGGCGATGTCTCCAAAAGCAAGGGCTGCAGCCTGAGTATCGACTTGACTGCTCATCACCGCCAAAGCCCTAGCCTTTGCGTCTGGGAGCGCCCAGCCCTGGCGGCTGAACATTTCGGTAAGGGCAGACAGCCGATTCATAGCCTCAGTTCCATATGGCGTGATTTTCTCCACCAAGACTGCCCGGTGAAAGTCTTCGCGACGAGTGAGAACGGTAGCGAGCATGGCAATTCCGACCCCGCCGCCCAGTGTACGTACAAGGCTGAGCAGCGACGCGGCCGTTTGAATGTCTTCAGGTGGGCAATCACCAACAGCAGCAATAGTCAGGGGAAGGAAAACGAGCACTAGCCCAAAGCCTCGGATAAGACTGGCGGTAAGAAAATGCTCCCAGCCCCAGCTCAGAGTAAGGGGTACGAGAAACCAGTTGGATAAGCTTAAGCAGGCGATGCCGACGAATACCATCAAGCGCGCATCAATTTTTCCAATCATGGCGCCAACGACGGGGAACATAAATCCGGTGACTATGGACGCCGGAACCTGTAATAGTCCCGCTTGCAACGCGGTGTATCCCAGCATGACCTGGGCGAAGTTTGGAATTACATAATTGATTCCGAAGAGCACGAAGCCGACCACGCCCTGAAAAAGCAATCCGATGGCAACTGAGCGAAATCGAACGATGCGCAGATTGACGGCTGGGTATTTTGTCCTCAACTCGTGGGCGAAAAATACAATCGCACCAATTGCAGTGGCGACTGTGCACCAAATTATCAATTTGGAAGAGAACCAATCTTCATCCTGCCCCTTTTCGAGAACATATTGAAGTGAGCCCAGCATGACGCTCAAAGACATGATACCGAGCCAATCTACGCGAACCGCCGGACCGTCTTGCTCGCGAGGTTTGTCTTGAGGGATAAATGCCTGACACAACGCCGTGGCAACTATTCCGATAGGAATGTTGATGAAAAATATCCATCGCCAGTTGTAATTATCTGTGAGCCAGCCGCCTAAGGTTGGTCCAACCACCGGACCGACGATTACGCAGATGCCGAAGATAGCCTGAACGAGACCTTGTTTTTCCGGCGGAAATGCTTCGAAGAGGAATGCTTGTGCTTTGGCAAGCAGACCACCTCCGAATAGTCCTTGCATGACGCGCGCGAGTACCAGAGTCAAAAGATCATTGGAAATTCCGCACAATATAGAAGCGACCGTAAAGCCGATCATAGAGAAAATGAAATAGCGTTTTTTGCCGAACATGTCACCGAACATGACAGCAAGTGGCATTGTGATAACGTTCGCAATCGAATACGAAGTGACAACCCATGCAGCTTCGCTTGTGGTGGCACCAAGGTTGCCTTGAATGTGCGGCAATGCAACGTTGGTAATACTTGTATCGATTACCTCGATGAGTGCTGCGATCGCAACACCCACTAAAAATAGCCAGCGGACGATTTCGCCATTTTCATCGACCCGGCGTTGAAGCGCTTCTTGAAGATATGTAGCCATTTACTTTGATTCGCGCATTCCGTCGACCACCATGTCGAGAAGCATTTTTGAACTTGCCTCCAACTCATCGCGAGTCATACGTTTTTCGGATTCCGTGTAGTTGTTGAAGTATGGAGGAAACAAACTCGACACCGCCATCAAGAAAGCAATTGCAGTTGCATCATTGGCTTTTTTCTGACTTATCTCGCCGGCTTCCGCTGCTTTCTTGAGGAATTTCAACACGCGTTCGCGTTTGCGAACATAGAAAGCACTAAATCTTGGCTTGAACTGAAGCGATGTATAAAGCAGCGCCTCTGGCGTGTGAATGTCACGTGTTACATAGTCATAAACCATAAGCGCACACATTTGAAAGGTCTCTTTCAGCGATTCGAGCGGAGAACCAGTGATGTTTTCCGTGCGCTCGTCCATCAAGCCTTGAATTTTGGTGGCATATTTTTCAATGACGCGCATCAGAATTTCTTCTTTGGTTCGAAATTCCAGATATACAGATCCTTTTCCTATACCAAGGTGTTTTGCAATATCCTCGATACTTGTCCGTTCGTAGCCGTATCTGGAAAACAGCTCTACGGCTGCTTCCTCAATGAGTTCCGCTCGGTTGTGAATGGATTTGGTTCGCGCCATTTTTGCCTCCGCGATCCATTCTTGACCAATTTGCGATTTTAGTCAATTATTCATTTGTAATTTGTCGCGTTATCTCACATTGGATTTCGCGTTGAAACTTAGCTGAGTATGTCTTTGACAATCAGTTTATTGTCGTTTTGATTCTCTCGGCAATGTAATTGTGAAAATTGAGCCGGCGCCTTCTTCGCTCTGAACAGATATCGTTCCGCCGTGTCGCTCAATGATTGTTTTGCAAAGGTACAGACCTAGCCCGGATCCGTCTACTCGCCGCCTGCTGCGTTCTCCTTGGAAGTATTTCTTAAACAGATTCTTCTGATCATTTTTGGAAATGCCAATTCCTGTATCAGAAATTGAAATAGACAATTCTGATTCAGATTTTTTGCTGGTTAGAACAATCATTCCGCCTTTTGGAGTAAATTTGACCGCATTACTTAGCAGGTTATGAAAAACCCGTTTGATTGCGGTTCTTTCAACAGGAAGTATTTCGGGCTGGCAGGAAAGTTGGTCGATTAATTGTATGTTGTTGTGGCTCGCCAACGCTCCCAATTCATTGACTGTTGCGCGAACGACTTCCATAAGATCTGTTGATTCGATCATGCGGGGAACATCTTCCCCATCATTTCTTTGTACCTCGATAAGGTTTTGAATCATGTCCAACATCGAGCGATTGCCGCGCTTCAGTACCTCGAGGATGTTCTCCAGATCTCGGTCCAGCGTTCCGGCCGCTCCTTGGAGCAAGGCTTCGAATGTTTTCTCTGCTCCGATTAAGGGTGATTTGAGATCATGCACGAGTGCTGCGACTACCTCGTGGACAGTTTCCGACTTCAAGTGATCTTGTTCCATTGAGCTGACACAAACGCCGTTGGTTACGCCATTTGAGTCTGTTACCGGCCAAATTGCTACGGTCCAGTTAGGTGCAGGACCCGGTTTTGGTTTTGCCAAAACTACGCTGGCGCATGTGACGTGCAGTTTCGATTTTGCTTGAAGGACATCTTCCAGCATTTCTTGTGTGATTGATGGAACTATGTCAGAGAGCTTTTGACCGACAATGTCATCGAATGACCCAAGCTGCTCATATGCTATTGGATTAACCTTTTCAATGCGAAACTCGCGATCTAATTTCCATATTGCGATTGGTGAGTTGAAGTGAGTGTCAACTTGCGACTTCTCGTACGGCATCTTAATGGCGCTGAGCTGATCGCTGGAATGAACAGTTTCGTTGATGTCAGTGCAGTAACCGGTGAATCCGCACAATCTTCCATCATCTCCATATTCCGGTGAGCCCGAATCGAGAACTTGTCGGAAACTACCATCCGCACGTCTCATTCGGTATTCAATATGGAATGGTTGACGTGTCGCAACGGCGCTCTGTATCAGCGTGCAAACGCGCTCACGATCTTCAGGATGGATGATCTTTTTCCAGCCGTCGCCTTCGACGTCTCTGTAGGATACACCTATGAATTTCAGCCACCTATTTGAGAAGAAGATTCGCTTGCCTGTGTGGTCGCTGAGCCAGACCATTTTAGGAATTTGATTAGTTAGCCGAGATAATAACGCTAGTTTTATGTCAGCAACAGACGAATCGGCGCAAAATCTTATCTTTTCCATTCTTGAGTCGCCTGGATGCGATGGGCTAATTCGCCACATGGCTTTGCCCCTCTTATTCGACTCTATAGCTCAATTGTCTTGGCGTATATCACCCAAAACGGTCATTTGTAGCGGCTATTGTTCTATTTGGGGTCAACCGAAAGGTTGATTTATTCGAAGGCGTTTTGAAGGTTTAACAAAAATCCCTGCCTGCGGCGGGAACTTCAAACCCTGCTCTGCGTCCAGCCTGTGTCCGAGTGGGCCGGATTCGTCCAAAACTGAAAGATTTCAACTCTCCCACTCATAGGGCAAGCGTGATGAATAACTTGCATTTTGATAAGAACATTGAAAGCGGAATGCTGTCTGCGTTGAAAGACTTGGCTGCACCCCATCCTGCTGAAGTAAGTCCGCAGCAATTTGTTCATAGGCAAACACTTGTCGATTTCGGCGAAATTCGCAATCGGATTGAGGTCGCCTGCGACGAATTTGAACTGCAAGAGAAGCCGATGAGCCTCATGCTAATCGCGGTCGATGGTATTGATAAGCTGATTGAAAATTACGGAGAATACACTGCAAATCATATTCGAGATTTTGTAGCTGCCTCTCTTTTTAGTACTTCCAGAGATGTCTATGGCACGCGCAATCACTTCACTGTGGGCGAATATGTACAGGGTCGTTTACTGATGCTGTTGCCAGAGATGGTTGGAGCAAACGCTCTCGAGTTTGCCGATGAGCTTCGCAAAGGTGTCTGCGCGACAGAGTTTAACTGGCAAAGCGAGCAATTGTGCATAACCGTCAGTATCGGACTAGTCCACAAGCCCGGACACAACGGGAATCACGATATGTTGATTCTGCAGGCAGACCACGCCTGTTCTGAAGTTATGAAAGTCGGCGGCAATCGAATATCGCTGGCTAGAGCTGCTTGCCGACTGCGCATAGTCACAGAATAAGCGATTAGCTATCAAAGTCCGCGCCCGTGGTCGTTTGAAGAGACGATCACCAGTTAGAGTTACAGACAATCTGAACCGCATATCGCTCTTGCGAACGACGACTTTTGCCAGGCAAACGACTATTATTTTGATGAATCGACGACAAAGCCGCAGGGCTTTTTCAAGATGTTTGTCTCATACAAAACAAAGCCGTCCGCCAGTAAGCGCGGACGAAGTAATCGTGTGTCCGCTGTAACCCCTGTCCGCTGGAATCCCTGTCCGCTGGAATCCCCTAAAACCTTGCAAATTGCATGGTTAGAGAATACCTAGGCGATCGAGGATAAATCATGTCTTCTCCAATTTCGGTTCTTGTCGTTGAAGATCACGGACTGTTTAGAACAGGAATTCGTGTAAGTTGCAACCGAGACAAAAATATTACTGTTACTGGAGAGGCGTCAAACGGGTCAGAGGCTGTTGAGCAGGTAGAAAAACTCAACCCGGATGTTGTGTTGATGGATGTGAACATGCCGTTGATGGATGGCATCGAATCAACTCGCTTGATCAAGAATAAGAACCAAAATACTAAAGTCATTATGCTTACGTCCCACGAAAGCCAGGGTGTACTGCAGTCGGCTGTGTCGGCGGGTGCCAGCGGCTATTGTTTGAAAGATGTTGACTCTGAAATTCTTTGTTCTGTCATCAAGGCTGTGCACCGTGGAGAAGTATGGATTGATCCTACGGTTAAGAAGAACGCTGGAGATCAAGTCAATACACTTAAAGCGTCCGGATCAACGCGACCTTCTGAGTCTTCCCATGTAAGTCTTTCCGGATGTGCTCCTGCTAGTGCAAACGATCTGCTCTTCAATCGATATGAAAATCTAGGTCTGCTTGGTCAGGGTGGAATGAGCCTTGTGTACAAAGCTAGGCACAAAATGTTGGACAAGATTGTCGCGGTGAAGGTTTTGGCAAATCACTTGAGCCATATCGAAGCTTTTTCTGCGCGATTCATTCTAGAAGCGAGAGTCGCAAGTCGCTTATCTCACCCGAACATCGCTTCTGTTTTTGACTTTGGTATCACCTCTGACTCGAATGCTTTTCTTGTTATGGAATTCGCTGATGGACCATCTCTGTCTCATCACCTCGGCAATAATGGTCGCATGGAAGAAGCAACAGCGATGATGATTTTCAAACAACTAAGAGATGCGCTTGGATATGCGCATGAGCAAGGCGTTATTCACCGCGATATAAAACCTGCAAATGCGATCCTCACCAATAGCAATGGCAAGTTTCCGCAAGTCAAATTAATCGACTTTGGTCTTGCTAAGCTTTCAAAGATTGAAGATCCGAAGCTCACAATAAACGGAGAAGTAATTGGCAGTCCGCTGTATATGAGCCCAGAGCAGTGCAAAGGGATGGTTGTCGACAATCGCTCGGATATTTATTCTCTGGGGTGTTTGATGCATGAGGTAATTACCGGATATCCACCATTCCGCGGCGAAACTGCTTTGGATACCTTCCGAATGCATGTGCAAGATGAGTATGAAGAACCATCCGCAAATGTTTGTTCTGAACATCTGAGAGGAATACTGCGCAAGTGCTTGAGAAAACGTCCTGAGGATAGGTTCTCTAGCCTGAGCGATATTGTGCTCTAAATCCGATAAGTCTTGGTGCACATTGCCTTCGAGAAATGACTTGAAATGTGTGCCCAAATTTCGCAGTTGAAAAGTATTGAGTCTTCAGGCTGGGAGTGCAATAAAGGCATTTGACAGCTGTAATTAGTCCTTGTCTTGTATAGAACAAAACAGATCACCTTCACTTCTTTCCTCTTCGCGATTATCTTTTTAATCGCGCGCCCGGTAACTGCCCAGGGCTGAGCGAGATCAATGCTGGTGCCGGGGGCAGCAGGGACATCAGGGGAAATCAAACCAGGTCATGGGACGTTGTCTCTTGGCTATAGAAACGTGTATGCAAATCAATATTTTCTCAACGCTCACATTGATTCGAATGAGACAAGAGCAGAACGGCCCACGCGCCTTTGGAATACGTTAGATTTAACGGGTAACTATCAACTTACCCGTCGTGTCAATTTGCAGGCTACGCTGCCCCTTCAATGGAATCAAGCATCATTGCTGATTCCGCTTAACGAAGGTCCATTGGCACAGAGTTTTCGTCAGCGTCTGAGTACAGCTGGAGTCGGCGATATCTTGCTGATGGAGCGAACTTGGCTGTTTGACCCTGAAAACGTGAAGAGAGGGAACGTTTCTTTTGGACTTGGCTTAAAACTTCCAACAGGAAATTACCGTGGCAACAACAACTGGCCTGGTCTTGGCCCCGGCGTTTGGAACAACAAGCCTGCGCCTCTCACAATATTGGTTGGCGATGGTGGCGTTGATGTTCTGGCAGAGATACTTGCATATCGCATTGTGAAGTTCCCCGTGAGGAAGACAAATCTATTTGCTGTCGGAAGTTATTTGATAACACCACGTGGAACAACGGGTGTGCCTTCTCAAAATTTCTTGTTCGGACCTCCAATTTCGACAAGCCCTCTGACGCAGAACTCTTTAGTTAATACGGTGCCAGATTCTTATTCTCTGCGAGCAGGCATGATTGTCCCTTCGCCATGGAAAGACAATAAGTATTTGAAACCATTTTCTGGATTAATCGCATATCGATGGGATGGTAGTCCCCAACGAGATTTCATCGGGAGCAGCAAGGGTTTTCGTCAGCCAGGATTTTTCATGGCTGTTGAACTTGGGCTGTTCTACCAAAAGGGTCGTCATCTTGTGCAGGCAACCAGTCCAATTTCTTTTCTCAGATACGGTTCCTTTAACAGCGGTGGCGAATTGCAAAATAGCCCCGCGCCACGAACCACTGCATTCTCTCCGGCATCACTGGCGGTGCGCTACACATATTTCTATTGATTACGCTCTTATTGCGTTGAACTCAACTGTTGATTTTTTCTCTAGAAGTATTTGATAATTCTGAAAACACGATCAACGTGATCTTGGACTTCGTCTTTTGAAGCTGTGCGTCCAAGCTGTTCTCCAGAGCTTGCACGAATGGCAGCTGCTATTTCGGATGCTTTGGTAAATGCGGCATTATTTGCGGCAGCGTCACCGGGTGCTGTTCCGATATTGGCGGCGCCAATGGTGCCGTCCGGATTTGCTGGTGTAGCCAAACGTTTGTCCAAGAGAAACGCCTGGTCCGCGGTGCCAGTAGTGGATGAAATTCGCAAGTCTCTTGAGACATTGTTGAGCGCCTGACTCAGAATCGGCGCGACGGACGACGGTTCTACTCCAGTCTTGCGAATACTGTCCATTCCTTCGTTGAACAACCTATTCATATCTTCAGGTTTCGCGAAAGCGATTCTGTTGGCGGCCTCGACGGCCGCATTGACTACGGGAGCTCTGCCGTTTGGACCTAGCTGCCCCTTGAGTTTTGCCGCTTGTTCTTGTTCGCTGGGCAAGTTCGCCGGACGTTCTCTGGCGCCAACATCTTTGGTTGGTGCAAATAGTCCTGCACTCTCTTGAGTCGCCAGAATGTTACCAATATCGTTGCCAACTCTTCCTTGTTGGTCCTTAGGAACGTCCGAAAGAGCATTGTCTATTGCGCCTTTGACTGCTGGCGCCGCATTGAACGCTCTATTGTCCGCTGTGAAATTCTCCGGCATTTCTACAATGCTGGCTCTGCCTACGAGCTTTTCATTGTTAGGATCGCTTTTATCAAATAGCAGACCCATTGGTGGCTGGTTGGCTGTTCGCAGGTTTGACCCCTGATCGCTAAGCGCGACACCGATGGCTTTGTTGAACGTTTCGCGTTGCTCGGGCGGAACAGCTCTCATCGCCTCGTCGTATTTCTTCTGGCGATCGTCCGGATTTGCGTTGGTCAAGTTTCTTGCCGTATCAATTGCACTGCCATAAAACTTGTCTTGCTGCGCTGGGTCCATCGCGCTGATTGTGCTGTCTCCGACACGCGACTTAACGGAATCAATTTCTTTGCGGCGCTCTGCACTTATGGGAGCTTCTCTATTGGTGTCTTGGGCACCGGCTGGTTGCTCAGCTTTTTGGGGCGTGCCGTCTCCTTCAACCGCAGAGTCGAAAAACTGCACATCATTGAGGATGTTTTGATTGACAAGTGTTTGACTTTCGGTCGCAAGGTCCGGTCGTTGTGGGTTGTCCACGCCAACACCCGGTACTGCTTCGGACGTGACATTTTCGCTTACAGGAACGACATCTAAAGCAAGGTCGGTGCTGTTGTCCGTAACTGCGGGCGCAGGAGTAGAAGGTGCGTCAGTGGGAGGCACTTAGAATCTTTTGAGAGAGGGGTCTGGTAATGGCATTGCGCCACCGTAAACATACCTGAGCACGCGTGATTAGATTGTGAAGTCTAAAGACCCTGACCAGGGACTCTTCTCCAGTCGTGGACAGTCTGGAATTCGCCCCTTGGACGAGGGGAATACCAGCGTTATTCATAATTTGAATTGCCGCTAAATTGAGTCTTTAGCTCACTGACACGCAGAGCCAATCTTCAAATTTCGTAGGGGTGCGACGAGCATTGTCTTCGGGAACAAGCGAACGTTCGTCCAGTTGCATTCCATAATAATTTGCATCAGGTCGCGCCACTATTTCGCGTTGGTCTTGTTTTGCTTCCATGTATTTCTTGACGAACTCACACAGGGGCGCGCGATCCGGACCACCAATTTCAATGGTGGCGTTGGCTGGTTTTGCTGTTGCAACTTCTGCCATGACTGCCGAAACGTCTGCGGCAGCAATTGGCTGCAATCCTCCTGTGGAGAGATGCACTTTGCCATCGCCGCCGACGCCAAAGTCTGCGATGCCACCAAGAAACTCAAAGAACTGGGTTGCTTGCACGATTGTGTAAGGTACTTTGCCCTCTTTGATCAAATCTTCTTGGGCCTGTTTTGCTCGGAAATAACCGCTTTGCTGTAATCGTGCCGTACCAACTACTGATAGAGCAGCGTGATGTTTGACCCCTGCATTGATCTCTGCTGCCAGAATATTTGCAGTGGATTTCTTGAAAAACTCCATGACGTCGTCATCAGCCCACGATGGCGAATTCATAACATCTACTACAGCATCTGCACCTATGAAGGCTTCGGCTAACCCTTGTCCGGTGACTGCATTAATGCCTGTCTTGGTCGATGCCACTACGACCTCGTGTCCTTGATTCTTCAGAATCTCGACTGTTTTGGTCCCAATCAGACCATTGCCACCGAGTACGACAATTTTCATGGTTAAAACTCCCGCAAAACTTTAGCCTGCACCACTCTCTGGCGCCTGACAAAATTGAGGGTAATTGAACCCTCAATGATTATGGAGAAGTCTATCCTGTATTTGCTTAAGACGAAAGTGAATCAGGACGTTCTCAACGAGAGCTACCAAAGTACGAATGTTCGTGCGCGTATAGATGGAGAAAGGAACTTTCTGCATCAACGACTTACCAACCTTTGTGACGTACCATGGGATAACGCAACTAAGGGGTGTGAAAGGCTCATCATACGCGCCATCTTGTTCGTTCGTCTGCCAACAAGTCGAAGTTTTAATTCGCTGAATTAGCAGCCTGTCGGCCTCTAATCACTCACAGCAAAAAAACGTTCTCAAGTGTGGGAACTAAAGGTATTTTGCCTGGTCTGCGCGGACAGTTGCGGAATTGACGATGGTCTGCGAAAGCAAAGGGCTAGTTCGTAAGCAATCATGGTTCGCGTTTGTCGCGAAGCCGCTCAAGTTTCAAAAGTGTTGATAAACAAATTAGGAGGAAGTATGCGAAATATCGCAGTTTTAGGGTGTCTACTTGTCGCTCTAAACAGCATGGCAGTAGATGCAAAAGAAGCACCGAAGGCTGACAACAGCGCGCAAAATGTCGGTGCTGAACGCAGGGATTCAGTGACCGCTGAGAAGCAAGACAACAAAAAGAGTAATGTCGAAGTATTGGCTCAAATTCGCAAAGCAGTCGTTGACGACAATAGCCTTTCAATGAATGCAAAGAACGCCAAGATTCTTTTCAAAAATGGTCTTGTCACGTTGAAGGGACCAGTGGACAGCGATGCCGAGAAAGCACGCGTGGAAGAACTCGCGAAAAGTTGCTCCAGCGTTTCTTCTGTGAAGAACATGCTGACCGTTGCTCCCAAGAAATAGTCAGTTAGAGAGAAAGAAGACAAAAGTACGAATTCATACCGCTAGAACAATCAAAATCACATCATTGGAGAATGAAATGAAACAATCAGTTTGTGGAATCGTGAAAACCAATTTGGAAGCAGAAAACCTCGTCAACGCTCTTCGCGCAAATGGTTTTGTCAATAATGAGATATCTGCGCTTTTCCCAGATCAAGAAGGATCAAAGGATTTCGCACATAAAAACGAAACCAAAGCACCGGAAGGCACCGTTGCTGGTGCTAGTACCGGCGGTCTTGTTGGAGGTGTATTTGGTCTTTTGGCTGGTATTGGCGCACTCGCAATTCCCGGCGTAGGACCGCTCATCGCTGCAGGTCCAATCATGGCTACCTTGAGTGGTGCTGCAGTAGGTGCTACCGTTGGCGGTATTGCAGGTGCATTGGTCGGAATGGGAATTCCTGAGTACGAAGCAAAAATGTACGAAGGCAAAATCCGTGAAGGCAACATCCTTCTAGCTGTTCACTGCAACAACAACGATGAGTTGAAGAGAGCAGAAGAAGTCTTCAAGCAATACAAGGTCTGCGACATCCATCGCGTAGGCGAGGCCTCCGTTAAGAAATCTGCTTAATTGAGAGACGACCAGATGAGAGAGCTCGGAGTGATCCGGGCTCTTTCAGCTATTTCAGATTCACAATAAACACTTCGATATTGAATTCGGCTTTTGGAGGAAAACTACATGACTAATAAGGAAGCAGACAAGGAAAAGAGAACAGAAAAAGGGAAGAAAGGCGAAATGTACGACGAGAAGAGAGTGACCAACGTTGAGACAAAAACGACCGCCGACGGAAACAAAATGACTTCCGAAGAAAACAAAATGACTTCCGAAGAAAACAAAATGACTGATGCGGAGAAGAAAGAAGTCCTTCAGGACCTTGATTCTGATGGGACAGTTGTAGAAGTTGCCGAGGCTATGATTGCAATCGACCCATCGATAGCAACGAAGAGAGCAGCCGACAAGCTACTGAAAGAAGCTGACGAGAGTTCGAAATAACTACTTTCTACAGGTCACGCGCGGAGAATAATTTAGCCGCAATGCTTTTTGATTTGTTCTTCAAGTGTTTCAAGATTGGCTCCAAGCGCTTCTAGAATTTTGATTGCAAGAAGGCAAACTGGCGTCTCTGTTGTCAAGTGAAAGATTGCAACTTTCGCATACTACTGCTAGAAACATTTCTGTATTTAGGCTTTTTCATAAGTTAGCAAAACGGTGAACCTGGAGACGTTCTGCGACGAAGTCTTTCAGGCAATGCCACGTTTATTCTCATAATGGGAACATGTTCTTGCCACCATCGTCAGCAAGAGACAGTGCCACCACTTTTAGTACTATACCGAAAAGCAGTGCTATACCAAGAAGAGTCTATTTAGAAGCCTATGAATTTTGATTTTACCGTTAACCTTGTTTGGTGGATTTTGGCGAGCTGCGGTCTCGTCTCGTTTATCGAGCACCAAGTTCATCAACAGTTGATGCATAAGCAAAACTTTTTGAGTAAGAGAGATAAAGGCTTCGAGCACATTTTTAAGTCGCATGCAATTGTCCATCACGGACATTATTCCCAAACGTTTTCTGATGAGCCGGTAGCTCCTGGCGAAGATAAGGAAATTCGATTGAATGTTCACAAGGCGCCGATCAAAACTCTTCCTTTTACGATTTTGATCGCACTGATTTCATGGCAGTGGGCAATTGTCTTCGTTGTAACCGTATGCGTGCACCACTGGGTTTGGAACAAGATCCACCTGGAGATGCACAAACCTGAAGGAAAGGAATTCAGTACCTGGTCGCCATATCTCTTTCTAGCAAGGCACCACTATCTGCATCATGTGCACCCAAACAAAAACTTCAACGTTGTATTTCCGTTTGCTGATTATATTCTCGGGACAAATGCTGTTGCCACTCCCAGCGAAAGGTTAGATATGCACAGGTTGGGCTTGCTGCCAATGAAGACTACGGAAGTGTTCTGTTTGCAGCGAGCTATAGCAAAGGACGAGACACGCAAGTTTTGAACCTGATAAGCAGAGCTGTGTCTTTCGATTCCGATTTTCTTTAGATAGATGCTTTTAGCGGCAATTTTATTGTAAAGGTCGTACCGCTTGATGACGAGCTCACAAAATCGATTGTGCCATTGTGTGCTTCAACGATTCTTTTGCATGTATAAAGCCCGAAGCCCCTTCCCACGTAATACTGCTTTCCGCGGTCACCCAACCAAAACCTTTTGAATAGGTCCTTTTGGAGTTCTTCAGGAATGCCGCTTCCTGTATCAGCAATCTTGATAACAGCGTAACCTTCCTGTTGTGCTAGAGCTATAGTAATTTTGCCGAAAGCAGGCGTAAAAGTTATTGCATTCGACACAAGATTGGAGAAGAGCGTCCGAAGCCAGTCTTCGTTGGCTTCTACCGTTAAGGGCTCAGTCGTGTCACCAGATATAGTGCAGCTGATATTTGAAGCTTCCGCAATGCGTTTAAAATTGATGCAGGTTTCCAACAGAAGTTCGTCAAGACAGACAGTGCTGACATATAAACTGTCTTGAGCTACGTGTTGATCTAAATCGATGATTTTACTGAGCGTTTGCAGCATTTGATGCGTACTTGAGTGGAGCGCGTCGGTGATATCCGTTTTGGCTGTATCGCATTTATCCCTGCCGAGGTGTTCACAAAGTTTTGCCAGGCCAATTGCCGAAGTACGCAAGTCATGAGTTAAGTGCGCAAGCAAATCCTTGCGAAATTGGTTTAAGGTCGAAGATGTAATTTGTTGTTTTTCAAGTTCCGTCTTTGATGATTGTGCTTGTTGTTGCCACTGTATTTTTTCTAAAGCAACTGCTGTTATATCGGCGAGAGTTTGCAGTAGAGACAGCTCTTCAGCGGTAGATTCGTGTTCGTCTGACCAGTATGTACCGATAGCAGCAATCGGCTCTTCTCGACGCACTGGGGTCATGACGAGGCTTTTGACGAAGGTTGGCTGGTAGGCATCGTGAGGAATTCGTTCGTCTTTGTATATGTCGGGGATAGCAACTTGCTCCCTTCTGAGCATCGACCACCCACTAATGCAGCTTTCAACTGGAAATTTCATTCCTTTCCACAGCGGGGAAATTGCATCTTCATCGTAGTAAAAGCACCGGTTTTCTTCACCCCGGTCTAGCAGGACAAAGGTCGCTCCGTGTGCGCCGGCTATGTTTCGAGCGGCTGATTTGACAATATTTGCGACACTCCGCAGTGAGTCGGCGAAAGCGAGCCGTTTAACTGCTTCCATAAGCGAATTCCCGGCGGAATTAAATATCTTTATGTCGTTAATTGCGGTTTCCATGCTGGAATGCCAACCTAATTGTCTCCATACGAACAATCATTGGCTCTCATCGAAATTTTTGTCAAGACTCCTCGGGGTGACCATTGATAAACCATTGATGATCAACGGCTTGAAAGAAATAGCTAATACGGGCATTTTTGGCGTTGTCAATGTGGCAGAATTGCGCTACTGCTTGGTTTTGAAAGATCGGTCGCCGCGCTAAGCCCTCGTGAAACGTACAGAGAAAGTCTATAAACTTCCCGATTACTGGAGGCGTTTAACTGCGCTTCTGATTTGTTGTACATTACTGACGCCTCCTTGCTTTGCAATTCAAGCAAGAAAAATTACCAATAAGCTCGAACCGTTGCACACTGCGGAGATTCTAGGTGTACGTGCAGAGGTCGAGCGACTGTTGTATTTGAAGAACAATCGTGATTCGAATTCAGAAGAGTCTATTTATCTGCGAACAGTACTTCTGCGGCGGATTCTTCGCGGTGTGCTTGAAGTCAGGCAGTATTGCAATATGCTCGAACTTGAGCGTGCTTATGCCTATGACATTATGCAGAAAGAGCAGAGGAGACAGGCTTTCGTCGGTCAGTTGTTTACGCTTGCAAGTTTTTCGCAGCTGGCTACGTTTTATACGATGGAACCTTATATGCGTATGCGCGAGCAGTTTGTTACATCGGCAGTATTTACGACTGTGAGCGGTTCCTTGAACACTGGAATTTCGACGTTGTCGCGCCTTCATGGTTTTGTTGCAAAAGCCAGTAATGTAGCACCACCAGCGGTGCTGGGTAATTTAGTCACAGGTGGTCCGGTGGATACGCGCAGTATGCCGCAATTACTAGATCGGTATTTTGATTTTCGACTGCCGGGAGCAAAAGAATCACGGCGGGACGAACTTTTCGCTCACTGGCTCAATCAATACAAAATAGACGCGTCCAATCCTGAGAATCTTTGCGCGCTCGCTGGAAAAAAGAAAGCAAGTCTTAGTATGCTTCGATCTCGTGTACTGCTTTTGTGGTCATTGCGAACAGCTGTTATTCAATTTGACCACGACTTACTTGCTCTTCTCAGATTGATCGGAGAACCAATTGAGGTAGTCCCTGTAGCTGCAGGCGGCTACAGTGGCGATAATAGTGAAGTGGTGCGGTTTCTCGGAATTGGTCCGCACATCGAAGAGTTGAATCGCCTAAAGCAAGAGGGACAGGACGCTCAACGAATCAATGAACTCGAGGTTTTTGTATTGCAAAAAACGCTCGAGGGTACACTTGAGATTCAAGCTGCAGCTGATAAGGTAGATGAGGATCTCTACTATAACTATCACATCGTTCTTTCTGATCTTGAAAGCAGTCGCGCGAGGTCATTGCAATTAAACTCTGATGCCAACTTTCTTCAGTCTGGAATTTTGGGTATTGTTGCAGGGAAGCTCTACTTGAGCAGACATACTTTCGCAGGCGATCAGATGTTTGTTATTTCAGGCAGCAATGGCACGGCACTTACACTGCTTGCGGCTTTACAGCAACATGGTTTTTGGAGAAAGTCCGACACGGGGCCAAATTCACTTGCGCAGCTTCTAAACTTGCATCCACAAGAAGACTATAAATTCTCCAGCTTTGTCACTCAGCTTCTTAACTCCCCACCGTCCGGGTCTGTTGACGGAAAGTCTCGACTGGAGCTTTTAAACGAGTCATGGAGGAAGAGCCATGTCACCACTCTTAAGCTGGATTCCTCTAAGAATCAGCGTGCGGTAGCGGCGATGCCACCACACAAGTATGACACCATCAAAATTGTAAAGAACAGAATCAACCTTCTTCATTCCCTAATGAAAGAGCTTGAATCCTTTCAAAACCAAACTCTTTCAGTGCTAAACAGCACAGATGCTAAGGAAATCTTGCCTACTGTCCATGCAAACATTGACGATACTGGTTTGAGCAAGCATGCTTCGGAAGCTGCGAGACTACTTGGAATTGAAGAGCAAGTTAAGCAAGTGCTTGCATTGAAAGCGGCTGGAAAATTGCAAGCCTATGATGATAGTGGTACCAGGTTGCAACTGCAAATTTTGAGAAGAGTTCAGACGACTGGTTTGCAACTGCGGGTACTTTCTGCTCAGTTTGATCGCGAGATCAATGCAGAACGCCAAGCCCTCGATCGTGTAACCAGAGAAAGAGATCTCACTGTGGCGCTTCTAAACGATGCCAATTTCTTGCAGCTCGGGATACTTGCCACAATCATTGATGGACCTCTGGGCATCACTAAGAAAAAGAAGCTCAATCTCTATGGCGATCGTCTTAATATTGTTTCGGGACTGACTGTTGGTGGTCTGGCGGGCTTGTCGCTTGTCGCGCAAAGAGGTGGATTCCGGCACACCAAATCTGGTCCTAATCTCCTAGGGCAGACCTTCGGACTACCAACTCCAGAATCGGAACAGCTTCCTGCTGTGCTCAGCAGTTATATGAATTCTGTTCCTCCGCTGAGCGAGAGCGGCTTGACGAGGCGTGAGCAGTTAATTTCATACTGGAAATCGACAAAGATTCTACCGATCAGTATTTCGAAAACCGCAAATGTCGAAAGAGTTTCTGGTTATGGTTCTCGGCATCACAGATGGTGCGAAACCATAAAGCTTATGAATGCCAGAATTTCAATGCTGTTTGATCTAAGAGCTATGGTTGATCGATTGAACGTTGGTCTCGTCGAACTTCTCAAGGCAATCGATTGAATAAATGTTCAAACTGAGTTGAATGATTCACTTTGGGAATAATCAACATACGTCTGTAAAAGGCAGTCGGCGCTGAATTTATGATGGCATCACTTAAATTGACTACTGCAATCCCCCGAAAGACTGATTTCAAGGAAAGATCTATGCACAAACGCGATGTGAATCTTGTCCGCATCTGGAAGAGAAGTGTATTTGCGATGACATTGTCCGGCACGCTGGTTGCAGCTACCGGTGCGATGGCATTCGAGCAGCACAAACATCAACCGTAGCCAGCAACGAGCAAAGCAACCCTGACAAAATATTGCAGCGCATGTTTGATCATCCATGCAAATTGCCAGACGGAAGCTTTTACGCGCCGGCCACATTAAGCACCATGCAATGGGGATTTTTGCCAAACAAAAACTCGAAGCCCATTCTGTCAGTGCCTTCGGACAGCGAAGTTACTTTTGACAATTTGTCTTCGGAAGGGATGGTTGAAGACCAGGGGCGAGACCCAGTTAGATTTTTCGGCAAGTTTGGTGTCGCAGAATCTGATGTCCTTAAGGATGCGATTGAGATTTGTGCATCAAATGTCGAACACAATATGGCAACGGATGGCCCGCACATAATCATCGGTCCAATCCAAGTTGATGGTGCCAAGCCGGGAGATGTTCTCAAAGTAGAGATGATATCGATGGAGCCACGCGTGCCCTATGGCATAGTGGGAAATCGACATGGGAAAGGGGCGCTGCCAGGAGAATATCCACAAAACGATGGTCCAAAGCCGGGTGCAAATAAGGAGCACCCAGAACTGTTTGGGAGCGTGTTCTCGTTTATTCCAATCAAGACGATCACAGGCAAAATGTTTGGCACTCTAAAGACCACATCAGGAAATGAAGTACGTTTCCCCATACAACCATTCATGGGCACCATGGGAGTGGCTCCGAATACAGCCGAGAAAGTCAGCTCTATTCCGCCATCATCATTTGGAGGAAATTTAGATCTCAAAGACTTGACTGTTGGTTCTTCGCTTTATTTGCCGATTCAAGTTGAAGGCGGAATGTTTTTCATGGGTGACCCGCACTTCAATCAAGGTGATGGTGAGGTCGCGCTAACTGCTCTGGAAGCATCACTCAGAACCAAGGTGAGGTTAAAGCTTCTCAAGGCAGGCGATCCTAATATCCCAGTCAAAGATATGAAAGATCCCTTTGCTGAGACGCCCGATTATTGGATGCCTATTGGTTTAGACACCAATCTCGATAATGCGCTGAAGAAGACGGTTCGCACCGCCATCAAATTTTTGTCTGAGAAGATGAATATGGACAATGCTACTGCGCTGTCATACCTAAGTGCTGCCACTGACTTTGAAATCACTCAGGTTGTAGATGAAACCAAAGGTGTGCACGCACACATAAGCAAGAGCGATTTCGAAGACGTAATGAAGCACGAGGCGAAACGCTGAAAGCAGAGATAGGGATGCCTCCCCGTCGTAGAAGTAGACGACACCTACTTAACCCCAAAGGATTCAGCCTTTTGGGAGACTTGCTTGGTTCGCTAAGCTTGGTCTTTCTACGCCGTAACGGAAGCCTTGCGACTTTCAATTGGCACATAGGGACGCTCGTCGGGACCAGTGTAGATCTGTCTTGGACGCGCAATCTTCTGGCTTTCGTCAGTGATCATTTCTTCCCACTGCGCTAACCAGCCGGGCATGCGACCCAGTGCGAAAAGCACGGTGAAGTAGTCGGTTGGGTAGCCCATTGCCTGATAAATCAAGCCGGAATAGAAGTCAACGTTCGGGTACAACTTGCGGGAAATGAAATAGTCTTCTTCCAGTGCGATGCGTTCGAGTTCAAGCGCAATTTCGAGTTTTGGATTGAGACCGGTTTGCTCGAATACTTCGTAAGCGACCTTCTTGATCAACTTAGCGCGTGGGTCGTATGACTTGTACACGCGATGTCCGAAGCCCATAAGACGTCCTTTGCCTTCTTTGACTCTATTCAAGAAGTCAGGAATATTTTTCTTCGAGCCGATTTCGTCTAGCATTTTGATTACTGCTTCATTGGCGCCACCATGTAGTGGACCGTAGAGAGCGGCAATACCTGCGGAAACAGAAGAGAACAAATCCACATGTGAAGAACCGACGGCGCGCACCGCACTGGTGGAGCAGTTCTGTTCGTGATCCGCATGCAGTATCAACAGGATTTCGAGAGCTCGCTGTAGCACTTTATTTGGTTTGTGCTGTCCGCCGATGCTGAAAGTCATGTTGACGAAATTGCCTACATAATCAAGATCGTTGTCAGGAAAAACGAATGGAAGACCTCGCGAATGGCGGAATGCAAATGCCGCAATCGTAGGAGCTTTCGCCAGAAGTCGGACTCGTTGTAGAAAGCGGTTATCCGGATCTTTTATGTTCTTCGCTTCCGGGTAGAACGTAGAGAGTGCGCTAACAGCACCGAGCAACATGCCCATGGGATGCGCGTCATAACGGAATCCTTCGAGGAATTTCGTAATGTTGGTGTGGACATAAGTGTGATACTTGATCAGCTCTGTCCATTGATCGAGTTGCTGTTGATCCGGCAATTCTCCTTTGTTGAGCAGATAAGCAATTTCAAGGAAAGAAGACTTTTCAGCCAATTGCTCAATCGGATAACCACGGTAGCGCAAGATGCCTTTGTCACCATCGATAAATGTGATGGCGCTGCGGCAAGCGGCAGTGCTCATGAATGATGGATCGTAGGTCATCAGACCGAAATCATCCTCAGCTGTTTTGATTTGTCTGAGGTCATTCGCCCGAATCGTGTTGTCGGTGATCGGTAACTCGTATTTCTTGCCTGTACGATTGTCGGTAATCGTCAGTGTTTCATTAGACACAGTCAGTTCCTCCAAATGACGCCGAATAATCTAGGGCATCGATACGTCGCGCTAGCTACCTGAGTTTAAAACCTAATTTTGATCGATTCTGTCACGGACAAGACTCAAGTTGAGCATCTCTCTGATGAGCATCAACTCTCGTGGCATTCGTTCGCTCATTCGATCGAATAGTTCATCATGCGATTCCAATTCGCGATGCCATAGTTCCTTATCGATGTGCATCAGCTCGTCGAACTGTTCTTGGCTGAAATTCTCGATTCCAGTCCAGTCGATGTCCTTGTGACGTGGCATGAACCCGAGGAACGTCTGTGCCGCTCCTGCTTTGCCATGAACGCGGTCCGAAATCCACTTCAGAACACGCATGTTCTCGCCAAAACCGGGCCAAATGATTTTGCCATTGTCATCGGTGCGGAACCAGTTTACGCAGAAAACGCGCGGCGGGTTTTGGACCATGTGTCCCATGCGCAGCCAATGATCGAAGTAATCGCCCATGTGGTATCCGCAGAAGGGCAGCATGGCCATTGGGTCGCGACGTACTTCGCCTACTTTGCCAACCGCTGCTGCTGTGGTTTCGGAACCCATCGTTGCCGCCATGTAAACACCGAAATCCCAATTGATCGATTGGAATGTCAGAGGAATTACTGACGGACGGCGTCCACCGAAAACGAATGCACTGATTGGAACTCCTTCCAAGTTGTCCCATTGATCGTCCAGTGACGGGCACTGGTTAATCGGCACGGTGAAGCGGCTGTTTGGGTGAGCTGCTTTTCGACCACAGTCCGGAGTCCAATTCCGACCTTGCCAGTCAATCAACTCAGCCGGCGCTTCATCGGTGAGACCTTCCCACCAGACGTCACCGTCCGGCGTGAGGGCGACGTTTGTAAAGATGCAATTTTTGCCCAGCGTGGCAAGGGCGTTCGGGTTTGTTTTTGCCGACGTGCCAGGTGCTACGCCGAAGAAACCTGCTTCCGGGTTGATTGCATAGAACTTGCCATCTTTGCCAGGTCTGATCCAAGCGATGTCATCACCGACGGTCGTCACTTCCCATCCTTGGAAACTGGCTGGGGGGATGAGCATGGCGAAGTTGGTCTTGCCACAAGCGCTTGGGAAGGCAGCGGCTACATAGCTCTTGTCGCCGGAGGGTGATTTAACGCCCAAAATGAGCATGTGCTCTGCCAACCATCCTTCTTTTCTTCCGATGGAGGAGGCGATTCGCAACGCAAGGCACTTTTTGCCGAGCAGGGCGTTGCCACCGTAACCGGACCCGTAGGACCAGATTTCCTTGGTCTCTGGGAAGTGGCAAATGTATTTGTGTTCTGGATTGCACGGCCAGGCAACGTCTTTCTCGCCTGGATCCAGCGGGTGACCAACGCTGTGCATGCAGGGGACGAAGGAACCATCCGTACCTAAGATCTCAACGACCTTTTTGCCCATGCGTGTCATATGCTTCATGTTGACAACGACGTAAGGCGAATCAGTAATTTCTACGCCGATTTGCGCAAGTGGCGAGCCCAGAGGGCCCATGCTGAACGGCACGACGTACATGGTGCGCCCGCGCATCGAGCCCTTGAAAAAGTCCTTCAATATAATTTTGGCAGTCTCAGGCTCCATCCAATTATTGTTCGGACCCGAGTCTTCTTTGCGAGTGGTGCAAACGAAGGTGCGGTCTTCGACTCTGGCTACATCGGACGGTGCGGAGCGGGCAAGATAGCTGTTCGGACGGAGTTTTTGATTCAGGCGGATGAAGGTGCCGGCGTCAACCATCTCTTGGCAGAGCCGGTTGTATTCCTCTTCGCTTCCATCACACCAATAAACACGGTCGGGTTGGCACAGCGCCACAGCCGCGTTGACCCACTCAAGCAATTTTTGATGTTTGACTGGATAACCGGGCTCTGTAGGGGCGGATTTCTTGCTAACCGAGTCGACAGCTGTCATGTTTCTGCTCCTTTTAATGAAGGACCATGATCTTACTATGTCGAGGGCGTTTAGCCGGTAATAGCAAGACTTTCTTCAAAAATCAGGTGGAGCCGGTCTTAAACGATAAATGGACTGGGTTCGGTAGATTACTGCAGAGTGATACCGTATACGGTGGCACGTGTAACCGGTTTGTTCCGAAAGTTTGCCAATAAGTTTTCTTCTAATTGGTAGTTTCTGCTTGCTCAGCTTGTGAACTATCGATTTGTATATTGTCAGGTTGGACGCTGTTTGGTATCGCATCTTCTGTTTGGGAAGCATCCGTCTGTGTTTCTTGAACTTTGCCTCCGGACCCTTTTGCTGCCGCCGCCTCTTGCGCCTGCCCTTTCACAACGCCGTCCATCCAGCCGAGTACTCCAAGGGTCAAATCGTCTTTAAATTGTCCAGCTTCAAAAATAAGATGCTCGGTGTTTCCGAGAATGACAATACTTTTGTTTGGTGTTGAAAGTGCATCGAATAACTCCAGTGTTCCGCTTTCTTTCACCAATTTGTCATTGTGCCCTTGAAACAAAATCACGGGCTTTTTCGTGATTTTCTTCGCGGCTGCGAAGTTTTCATTCATGAAGTTGCTGAACTGAAGAAGCTCCTCAGCTGACAGATTCAACCGCGCGGATGGATCATTTAGCCACTCGTGTCGCAGCGACTCACTGCCGGTCGCCTGGTGTACAACAGACTTGCCGACCTCCATTGGCTTGGTCTTATCGAACAAAAGCTCGGTCCCAACTTTAAAGGCGGTGCCGAGTGTATTATGCCGAGCACCCGATGGTACTGAGCAAATCAAGCCATCAACGATATCCGGTGCTTCAGATACTACGCGCAGTGCAATCGCGCCTCCCATCGATTCGCCGAGTATGAATAATGGATACTTCGCATAGTCTGCGCGCAATTTCGCGGTTACCTGTTTTAGATCCTGCACGCACTCATTTAGCGAAATTTTCTCCAAACCGCTGGCGTCTACATATGTTCCAAAGCCGCGCACATCAAATGCAACGGTGATTACACCTTCTCGTGCCACACGTTTTGCGAACGACTCGAATGATTTGTGGTGTAAGCCAAGACCATGAACACAAACGAGTACAAATCGAGTCGGAACATCCGGGTCCATCCAAACATATCCCGGAGCGTCTGACTGCTTAAATTGTCTTCGCCACGGAGTGAAAATCTGTGCCGGTGCAAGCGTGACCTTTGAGGCATACGAACTGTTTTTAGCGTCAATTGGATCTGGCGGAACTATTCCGGCGACTGCACCAAAAACACCAGAGTTTATTCGCTGCACCACATCTGGTGCAACTTTTCCATTTTTCTCCTTGACGTAATCGGCAAAAATACGCTTTGCATTAGTATCGCGAAAAATGTAAATCGCTCGCTCATAGCACTTTTTAGCTTCATCAGTTCGCTTTAGTTTTTCCAGTGCAAGCGACATTTGCAAAATCGCCCAGCCAGTATCAATGTCATCAGGTCCATAGAAATGGCGACAAAATCGATAAAGCTCATCGTAGTATTTAAAACTCGCCTGGTAATCACCCTGATACCATTTGACACCAGCCATGCCAGCCAGCGCGATTTTGGCAATAATGCTCATATCGGTCGGAATAAGCTTGTCTAGTGTTTGCTGATAAAGTTGCTCAGCTTCTTTGAATTCGCCTTTACCAAACTTGGCTTCGGCCATGCCGAGCTTGATCATTGAAGTTGTATAGGATTTGCCGTTGTTCAGCTTGTCGGCTTTGGCGCTCAGCCTGTATGTTTCTTCGTGGTTCTTGCGGTAATAGCATGCGGCCAGGTCCATCAAAGAATCAGAATCTTCTCGTGACTTCACCAGTTCTTCAAAAATTTGTTTGCCTTTTGCAGCAGTTAGGGGTGATTGGAGGTAGATAACGGCTAAATCACGAAGTCTCCCCTGGTCTTTCGGATTAGCTTTCACCTCAGCTTCCAGAGTCTTCAATTCGTGGTCGCTGTAAGTCCTCTGTCTAGCGTCATTGTTTGAAGTAGAGGAAACAGCATCTGCTTGGGTGCTTGCCTGTGAGGCTTCGGCAGAGTCACCCCCTGCTTCTGCAAGAGAGCAGGGCGAGTTGAGAACCAGGTTCATAAGCGAAATTGCGCAGCAGGCGACGAACTTGTTGTGTGCGTGAATGTTCATCGCTAATCTCCTCAAGGCTTGCTGAGTGGTCGTCGAAGGGCTTTCACCATGCGGCGTTTTGCCTTTGCGGCTTCCTGTATACCATAAAGAGCGTCTGTTCTGTTCAATCTCTAGGGAACTAGGCTGCTCCTAGCCAAATGGCGATTCAAAGTATGAGTTCGTCAATCATTGCGAAGGCTTTTGGTCATCGATCCCTAGCCGCGACGCTAATGTATATGCGACCAACCCAAGATCCTGTACGACAGGTCTTGTAAAGATGCGCAGGTCACATTGGTAAATCCGCAGCTAATATGCGTCTTTTCGTGCACGCTCACGCTTGATGGTGATTGCAATTGCCAGACTCAGGGCACCGCCGATGATGGCACCAGTGAAGCCGTCTTCCGCGAAGGCTTTCAAAATAGCTAATCCTGAAGCTTTTGCCGACAATGCGTGGAACTCGGATTGCATTTTTGTAATTTGTTCTTCCGAGTCGTGCCCGTACAAACGAAGCGAATCCAGCGAAAACTTGTACGGCGCCATCAATGCTGTCCAATGTAGATCAAGGGAAGCATGGTAGAAGGCGAAAGACAAAAATCCAAGGACACTTCCCAACAAGCTACTGAGGATGAGTTCACGTAGATATTGTTTCGACTGGGTTTCTTTCATTGTTCTTTTAGCCATACAAGCTATCATCCATTTTATTTCATCCATTGAATTTGAACGCAGCTTTGGTGCAGTTAGTTGGACGGTGCGTTAAGGCTCAGAGGCTGAACCTGTACACAACATGCTTTTTTCTCTTAACGGCGTTTTGGCAAGTACTACAAATCTTGTTGAGTAGTCCCTCTACATCTTCCTTCGTCCATTTGTGTTCTGCAAAGCTTGGTTCAACATTCATCCACCTATCTGCTAGGGAGGAAAGCTCATTGTGATCTGTCGCAGCTAGCTCTTTGACGAAATCATGGGGAAATTTGGCGGCATAGCATTCTGCGCAGTATTCGTCGAGTTGATATAGCAGTTCAAAGTGCTTATGGTAAGCCTTGTAAAAGTTTGCTGAGAAAAATGAAGGCGGCTTTGGTACTTTTCGAAACAGTGATAACAGCGTTAGTTGCTTGGACTCCCAGAAGGCAGGTACGTTCACATATTCTTTGTCGCGAGATCTTTCAACGATTTCTTCTGCTTCGCTTTCGTCGGCGACGTACAGATGATAGAGCTGACTCATTGCTTTCTGTCCTCAATTTCTTCTAGAGCACACGTCGGTAGTATCCGGTTGCTTTTGCTTTGCACAATCCTTCTACGCGCATTGTTGCGTCCATAATGTACTCAACTAGCTCGCCATTGATTGTTCGTCCGACTGTTATGAATTGCGTTCCACAAACTTGCGGCGCTTCTTCTAGAGTGTCTGCAATTCTCTTTGCTGAATTGCCAAATCTAGGGCCGCAGTCATTGCACAGGTAAATCACCATTCTTGCTGTTTGCTTCTTGGACTTTTTAGCTTTTGACGGCGTGTGCGTTATTGCAGATGCTAAATAGTCCGTATTCACGATGACAACTTTCGCATCATCAACCAGCTCTAAGTAGCTGTGTATTGTTCGTATGCCATCCATTACCGATTCAACAGGCGTTCCCCAATAGAACTCTTCAAGCCATTTATTTACTTTCTTGGCGGTGAAATGTTTTGGATTTAGCTGTTCAAAGAATTCGGATTTAACTTTTTTATCGAACAGGAGCCATGCAAACAGATCATTCCCGGTGTCAAATCTTGATTTAGTAAGATCCAAATCCTGTTCTTTCAGATAGATCAAGGCGCGGTCCAGAATTTCGCCTGACCATTTGAACTCAATCGGTTCTTCACAGTTCTTGTGTAGGTAGTCCCAGAAATCATCATAAGGGGAGGGTCCTTGTGGCTCTTCTTCGTCCTCCACCGCCACCAAACGTGTTTGTTTGTTGAGTCTTAGTTTTGGTATTTCTTCTGTGAATCCGCGCAACTCCTTAAGTTGCTTGTTGGTCAGAAGATAAAACGAAGCGAAAGAGGACATGACTGAAGCCTATTCAAGTACGAGTGTTGCGCTCCATCGATTGAGCTATTTTACCAATTGCTACGAAGCTTTTGTTTCATTCCACGGTTGATAATTTTCCATCCACTGAGATGAAGCAACCTTACTCTTTCCATTAGAGCCGCGTACACCTATGTGAGTAGCTCATTTTGGTGACCCATTTTCAAGCTGCTGTTACCAGGTACATGATGCGACCTGTGGCATAGAGCCCTTTCAAATTGAGTTTGAACAAGATGTCTTACCCGCACCGGCTGTCACTCTGTCGGGCCAAACAGCGAAGCCTGCCGAAGGCATTCGATAGGACTTGAGCTTCGCTATGGGCGTTCGGTGATAGGCTCTCCGCCAGGCAGAATAGAAGGGGGGCTGCCTAAGCTGACCTCCGGAAGCTGGAGCTGATTTGACCTGCGCAGTACAATGGGAGACCAAGGTGATGCAGTAGCAGCTAGGGGTGAGATGATCAACAGAAGTCGGTGGCTTTCTTTCAGTCTCGGATTGATCAGCGGTCCCCTGCTGATGTACGGTTGCTGCGCTTTTGGTCCGGTAGCTGGGCACAGCTGGGTTATTCAGAAAGCACTATCCCCTGACGGCAAATATGTTGCTTCTGTGGTGACTTGGAGCCAAGGCGCGTTGGGCCGTCACCGAGACTGGGTCACTGTAGATCCAGTTTCGGACAGGGCCGATCCGCGTTCTAGCGGTCACGTCGTTTACGCTCAAGAGGACAGCTATGGTGAATCCATAGAATGGAAGGGCGCCAACAGACTTCTAGTCACTTACCAAATTTCAGTCGGTGGCATCAATCGTCCGCAGTATGTTACACAGTCGAACACGACCAAAGACGGTAGCGTCGCCATTGAGTATGCGATTGGAGATCCCTGGCAAGAGGGGATGCAGCAGCATGGTCAGTAGAAGTAGTTGGACTTGGCATTGGGGTTCCTTCGGATCGGGAATGCTTTTGTCAATCGTGCTGGTAATTGCTTGGCTCGTTACGATGGGGAACCAGAGCTACGATGAAACGAAAGCCATATGCTCAAAACTCCAGGAAAAGTTGACTCCTGATGGAAAGTTGAAAGCTTTGGTTTTTCGTGAAGAGGCAAATGGATTTGACCCGCGAGAGCTTGTGGTTGTCGTCCCAGCGTCTCAGGATTATCGTCCCAAAGGTGTTATGAGCGAATCTCAGGCTGATAGCAACGAACCTGATCTATGCTGTCTTATCATGGGTAGAGCAGACGTGGACATCAAATGGAAACAGAACAACCGATTGCTTGTTTTGTATTCTCTTGATCGCAAAATGAAAAGTATTATCCAGAGGCAGCAAGCGCCCAACGTGGAGAATGTGGAGTTGGAATACGGAACGCTAGCGCGCGCAGGTAGTTCCTACCGTTATTCCGATGCGACTGTCCCGCTCTCTGCTAATCGATTGCAGTTATCACCTTGAAGAATATCTACGATCGCTTGACGGAATTGTTGAATGAACCTGATTACGGTCCTCTCTTTTGCCAGTGGCTGGAGGACTTAAACGAAGGGCCTTACATTGAGACTGCAGGGCCAACGGATCAGGAATTGCTTCTGTATTTCTTTCGACGGCACGGAATCCGCCTCAAAGCACTGGCAGATAAAGGTCTCCCTCGGCGTTTTTTCCAAATTGCACTATATATCCACTCTAACGAAGTAGAAGGAGGCTATTGCGGCGCTTTTTCTGGTGAGCTTCCTTACAATGTTGAATCAGGAGACCCGATTGATGTGGTTAGGAAAAAGTTTGATGCCGCTGGCAACACGCCAATGGACACAGGATATTTACATACCGACTCTGTAACCAAACTCCATTATGGTCTATGGCCATTGCAAATCAGTTTTTCTTTCAAAAATGCAGATGGTCAGATGCACATTGTCCATCTGACCCATTTTGGCAAGCCATCTGAAATATGATCAGGGTTTCAAGTCAACCGTCCTTTCTTTGATGCTTGCGGGCACTGGCGGAAGCAATACGATATGAGGACCAAACAGAGTTCGATAAAGGATGATGAGGAATGCTGCAACGATGCAGCAAAGTCCCAACCCGATTTTGTCTGGTCGCGGATTCTTATTTCGTCTGAACAGAGCAACAAGGACTAAACCAAGTCCGAAGAAGAATGCTGCAAATTGAAAAAGCACCGTAAGCAGTCCGAGCTGATCCTCTGCTGCCGCTAGAATTAGCGCAGCAATAGGTGGTATAGTGCACCACTTGTTGAATTTCACCTGTTTATGCCTGCCTGCAAGGGAACGGAAGAAACATACTTGACCTTACCTGCCGCTACTTAGTAGAGTCTCTAATCTCAAAACGCTTCGGGAGTTCGAATTCCTTAGGTGGCAAAGCCTGGTAACTATACTTCAGTAACTTGGTGACAAGCGTCATTCCCGTTGTTGCGTCCAGTTTTTGAAAAACCAACACTTTCGTGTCCCTGTCATACCAGCGCTTCTCAGATCCTGGCTGAAACTCATTCACGTAGACCCGACAGTTGCGACCAATCATTTTCTCTACGCCTAGTTGCTTGTAACCAGTGTATTCGGAAGGTAATTGAAGAAACATCTCCTCATCAAGCGAGTTTTTGGCTGTTTCTCGGAGTGGATGTATATTAATGATTTTGTCGCTTGGATCAACGATGTATTGCAGCTGCTTATGGGCGTCATACAAGAACCTCAGCTTGTTCCATTCATAGATCAGCAGCCCCTTGCCATTGCACGAGATGAGAAGGCGTTCTGGCCCGCGTGGATCATTCGATTGCACTTTTTCATATTCGGCCGTATAGGTGCGATTTGGAAAAATTACTGGAGGGCTTTTGGCGAGCGCCATGGGTAGCACGCTCAACTTCATACCGAGAACCAGTCCCATGAACACTGAGAAAGCAATGATGAAGGCCGAAAACTTGAGCACCGCTTACAATCCTCTACTTTGATTGTGCGCGATGTTCTGAGGTGTGGGAATACGGTTTCCCTCAATGCAAGCGCTCGCTTTCCCTAAGTCTGGCAAGGCTTACAATGGAAGGAAGGTGATTTTCAGCATCAAAGGAATGAGGAAGCCGGTCCTGCCAGCAGACGACAAAGACGATGATCATGCCATTGAAAATGAGCCTCAGACTCAAACTGAGGCTGGCGGTGATTCGGGCGGAAAGTCATTAACCAGGATTGGGGGCGGCACTGGCGGGAACAGCGGAGGCGGAAAGAGGAGATTCCGTCAATTTGGGAATTTTGATCCGCGCGCGGACGTTCCGAGAGGAGAGGATTTTGTCGAGCAGATTCGGACATGCTTTCATGACCTGACGCCAAGCGCTTTGAAGAAGATTTTTTTGATATCAACCTATGATTCATTGCCCGTTGAGGAAGAGCAATTATTGCTAACCCAACTCAGAGAGAATCCCTCTGCTGGCGGAAGTGTCTTCCGCTTGTCTGTCTGCAACGAACGACTGATTGCTTGGATTGTTAAAGACTTTGCACTGGATTTGGCGTCGTTATTTCAGAACGAAAAAACGCCCGATTTAGATTCTTTGCTCTTTGTTGAACTCTTTGTCAGAGCTGAAAAGGCATTTACCGATTATGTGTTAGCGGGACCTTGTAACGACGTAAACGAGTTTACTCCCGTGATCTCCAGCTCTATGACTGACGTCTACTCACATTTCTATAAGCTTGGCGTATCTCGCCGACTCTACAAACTTCTCAAATACAGAAGCATGGAAAATGAATTGATGCAAAATCGTGAAGAGAGATTGACTGAACTTGATTTGGCAAATGCAATGAAGATTTCTGTCAGAGAATTACAACGAATAAAGCGCTGGAATCGAGCGGCATTTGGTCAAAACTGATCAATCTGGAATCGCACTTATGGAACAATCAGAACAATATGGGTGCATCTGGTTTGCTGGCAATCAAGTCGAGCTTCTCGCAGGGATTCGACAGCATTTGGCATTGCATCACAGAAAAGAGGCTGTCAGAGATTTAGACCGATTCATTTGGAATAAAATTGAATTCGTAATTCAGCGAAACGAAATGCTTATCACCGTTTCGGCAGATGGTGTAGAAGATACAGCAGCATGGAATTCGGAACTTCAAGCCTTTTACGAGCAGGTCGTTCGTCCTGTCGCTGACAAAACAGGCGGCGTGGCAGTAGGTTTAGCAGAGCCTGGAGCAATGAATCGACAAATTAAGACAGGATCAGGTTTATGAAGCGCTGGCATACTGCGCTGAATCATAAACTTCTGAGGAGCGCATTTAGCGATGAATGGACAACAAACTGAAGCTTCGCCGAAACTGACGACCAAGAGAAGGTCTCACATATGGGTGGTTTGGATAGGACTGTGCATGTCTTTGCTTCCGGCTCTTACTCTAATCATGTTTTTGCAACCGGTTAGCCATACTGCATGTTTTTTATGGCAGGTCAATTTCACTATGTCGCTGATGGCAATGGGTCTTTGCCTTTTAGTCGGATTTGCTTTAGGGATTACGTACATTTATCTTGGCAAGACGAAATCAGAAACCTTTCGCTTGTTGGCACGCGTGGCAGCAACATTTGTAGCCATTCTGGTTGGAGTACTGATCTCACATGCAATTGAGAGATTTGCTACGCAGTCAATTCCTCTGCGTGCTCAGCCGCTCATATATGCCATATCGGCTTACGAACTCAAATACAAGAAGCCGCCCGCGAAGCTGCAACAATTGGTGCCTGAATTTATTGCCGCCATTCCGCATACAGGAATGCCAGGATTTCCTCACTTTAGTTATCGCCTGCTTGGTGTGCCAGGGCAAAGTGAGTGGGAATTGAGAGTGCAGCTTCCGTCGGTAGATATGTTTGAGCCAGAATGGCGGGTTTTTCGTCCAGTTAAAGTTACCGGTGAGACAAGTAACGTAATGCAGCTGAGTGATTGGACTTACACAACGAAATGAGTATGTTCATTCCTACAGGCTTCCCGAAGTAAAAATCTCAAATGTCATCTACCGCTTCCAATTCTGTGTCCCAGCAATGTTTGATCATCTCAACGGACTACATCTTCATACATGAACAATCCCCCGCATTTACCCAAAAAGTAGGGGGAATGTAGGGGGAAGATTTTCTGAGGACTGAAAAGTATTGGGCGGTAAGAGACTCGAACTCCTAACCCCCTCGGTGTAAACGAGGTGCTCCACCATTGAGCTAACCGCCCTTGCGCTGGTAGTTTAGCACGACGGCTTTATCAAGAGCCCTGCTGGGTGCCCCCTTGTTGCAACGAATGAAGAAAATTTGCCGATTTTGCCCGTTTTTCAGGCTCAGCATCGGTTTACAGTTCTTTCAAATGTTCCAGGGTTTTTCCTGTTTACAACCCTCCGTCAGATTCGGACAATTGGGTTTCTGATTTTGCCGGTCGTTAAAACATGAACAAATCCGCCCTCTCGGTACTGCTGTCGGTTGTCTATTTTCTTATTGCAACGATTGCTGTGCTTCAGTTCCATCCAGCGAACTGGATCGTGTGCATCTTCAAGCCGGTTCTCTTTGTTGCTTGCTTTGCAATAACGCTGTTCGGGCTTTGCGCTTTTATCCATCCCGAATCAAAGAATGTTAGTGGCTCGCCGTATCTCAGTCCTCGCACCTCCAAATCTGTCAGGTTAGTGGGTTATGTGCTGACTCTGCCGATGATTCTGTATGGAATTTGTGGGGAGGTATTCGCCGCTCCGGTCAGTACTTCCCCTGCTTGGTGCAACACCGTGTTTGCCTATGCAGATTTGAAAACAAAACTGGAAGGCATGGGAGAGAACCAGAAGTATCTACGCCGAGTTTCGCGCGCGCTCGTTAAAGCGGGAGCAAAGTTTGGACCTGGAAGCAAATCTAAATGGGCAACTGAAGACAACTAGTTAGGGCGCAAGTCTGTAAGTTAAGTCTTCTTCGCTCTTTCGTTTATAGCCTCGCTCATGGTGGCTGATGATTGATATAAACTCAATTGCTAAGGGTGCGAAAATTCAACGCCGAATCATTTGGTTTGGCAGTACAGAGTTTTTGCTTGCGACGCTGGCTCTGTTTCAAATCCATCCGCAAAATCCATTGCATGATGGAGTTCGCATTCTTGCGATGTTTATTTTTGGATTTACTTCGGCTTTTGGATATCGACTGCTTTTTACGAAAGGCGCCATCAACAAAAACTCAAACGTCCCAGTATTGCAATCACCTACGCGCGAACTCTTGCGAATTGGAGTTTCGCTAATAACACTGCCAGCGATTATTTATGTGGGTTGGGGCGAATTTCTTGTCGCGACGGATTCGCAATTTTGCAAATCGTACGTAAATAAAGTCATTGAGTATGCTGGATACAAACGTCAGTTCGAGGGTGAAAAAGCTGCTGATGCCTTTGTGTTGCGAGCGGCGCAAGCTGAAGGTAAACGCGCGGAACACTTTGAATTGACCCATCAGCGATCGATTCCGAATTACGAAACATATGTGCAACTAATGAGGTACTACACGGAGGATCGAAATTTTGGATTAGGTGTGATTGCCAGAATCTACGACAAGTATGGTGACACTCAGAAGGCAGAAAATCTCTATTCCGAGAACCACTACCGGTATCACGTTTCAACACCGCAAACACCATCTGAATTTGCACTTCTTGAAGCACGCTTGCTCGATGTTTTGAGATACATACCTGAGAAAGAGGCGATGCAGAAGGTCTGGTGGATGCCGAAAGTGATTGGCGATAAAGATGCATCTGCGCTGAAACTCGGACAGACGTGGTTGTCGTTCGACTTCCGCTCGAACATCTATGATCTGAGAGACGTGGAGCGTCCGATTGGATTCGAAGAGAATCGCGATTTTCCGATTATGAGTAAAGAAGATGTGGAATGGTTGCTTGCCACCATTGGAAAGGAGCGTGTCGCGAAGAATCTTCCGAGCTTGTTGCCATTGTGTCCCGATTGGAAAACGTCGGACTATGTGTTCGAGTACGGTGTGATACCACCGATTGCTTTTGACGCTCAACGACTTCCTGATGTTTTTTTGAATAGGAATAAAGAGAATAAGGCACCACTATCATGGCGAGTTCCTCAATCGTTGGCTGCAAGTTTGCCGCATGAGGAAGTGATTATGCCGAGTAGTGAATGTAAGAGGCTTTTCGCACTCGCTGGAGATCCTGATGGATTCCAGCAAAGAATCGACGAAGGTCATATCTACTTTCTTGACCGCCCGATTACATATGAAGAAGCGAAGTTATCCGAGCGTGCGTACTATAAAAAGGTAATTCGTCTGAGTTTGACGCAGGCGCTGTCGAATTCGAATGAAGCACTTGCGAAATCTGCTGTGCGTCATACATATAAATAGATGCATGTGTAGTGAATTCGTGTTGTCAAGCAGTGGTTTAATGCGGCTTCGGATAAAAACTCTTGTTTTCCGGGCACATTAGTAGGGCGGGACCTTATGTCCGGTTTCTAAAAACCCATCGTCATCGTGCTCGACGCGCGGGGATATGGTATCGGCTCACGCACATCTAGGGGGGCTTCTAGTTCGCTGGAAGCAAAGGTAAACAATATGGCTAACGAGACATTTGACTACGATGATTTCGAATTGAGCACGAACGGCGAAGCGAGTTCTGGAGGCACAGCCACTATGACTGCCGATCCTGATCAAGATCTAGATTTGGAAACCAGCGCCGATGAAGTCGGAACAGCGCTTTCCATGCTGATTAGAGAATCAACGGAAGCCGCACAGCAAGCTCAAGCGCAAGCTGAAGCACAGGCTGCGGCAACATATGAAGAATCGGCCGACGCGAATTATGACGAGCCCGAGTTCGATACTCTCGGCACTGAAGCAATCAATTATGGTACTTCTGCAGCAGAAGAAATGGAGCAAACTCCGGAAGTAACTCCTGGATATCCGCCAGCAGAAGGCATGTACATGTCTAACAATATCGCAGCGCTTATGACACCCGAACCGGTTGCACAAGCTCCTGTGGTTCCTCAAGTAGCTCCAGCACCGGTTCTTGCTCCAATTGCAAGTGCTCCGGCACCGGCGCCTGTTCCGACCCCAGCACCCACACCCACAGTTCAACCCGCTCCCTCTCCCGTTCTTGCACAGGCAGCTCCCACTCCAGCTGCAATCTCGCCCTCTCCTTCCCCTGCACCTGCACCGGCACCCACCCCAGCACCAGCTTTAACGCCGGCTCCGACTCCAGCTCCAGCACCGGTTGCTGCGGCTCCAGCACCAGCACCCACACCCACGGTCACCCCAGCACCCACCCCAACACCGGTCAGGAATATGCAAACACTAGAACACATGCAAACAGCAGCCCAAGCTAATCACCTTTATAAAGCGAGTGAATTCATTCGCAACTGGGTGTTGGCAAATCCCGATGATGACCAGGTGTTGCAAGCGGGCTTCAATTGGGTCCAAAAGCATGAAGGGTCAGAGCACATAGGCTCAGCCATCAAAGGTTTGCTCGAAGTTGGATATAACCAACCAGTGTTCACGCTCATTACCGTTCGTTGGTTGACAGACTACTCTGAGCACAATCTCGCTCCTCAAATTGTTCAGTTGTTGAGTCTCTAAGCTCTCTTCTGATTAAACTTAAACGACGACGTCCCCTTACCTTGACGTCGTCGTTTTTGCATGGCAAGATTTTAGTACTGAAAACGGTTTTCATTTGCCCGAGTGGGTGGCGAAAACTGTAATTCTATGTCTGGCTTGGGTTTGCTGGCTTTTTTGCTTGCTCACCCACCCGATTTAGAAGGCTAACCGATAACGGTTTACCTTCCAGTCAAGGGTTTTGATTGAACGGGAGAGTTGCAAGTATGTCTTTTCGATATATAAAAGCCATCTCTTTAATATGCGCGACATGTCTTTTGGTGTTTGCTTCGCTTTCTACTGTTCGCCCTGTTTTGGCATCTCAACTTTTCAAGATCGGCACTTCTGAAGTTGCGAAATACGCAGATGCGCTCGCAGTCGAGTGTCCGCAACCGGAAATTCCACCCAGCCTGCATGAAGAATGCTACAAATCCTGCTGTCTGGCTCGTTTTTGTATCAATCATGAAGGCAAGCACGAAGTCTCACTCATCTCATCGTCAGGCTCTGACGAGGTCGACGAAATCGCGCTCTCAACTTTGCGCCGCTGGAAGTTTAAGCCTGCTATGCTAAATGGCAAGCCAGTTCAGTCGGTGAGAAAAATCAGAGTCGAGTTCGAGGTTGAATGAACGTTCAAAGTTCGCACGGGCACAGTCACAGTAAAGGTCCGCAGAGTCTAAGACTTACAAAGGGAGCGAAGAAAGTTCTCGAGGTGCTTGAACGCACTGATGAGTTGAGCAGTGCTCAAGATATTCATAGCGCTCTACGTAATGAAGAAGACAGCCCGCCTGGCTTGACGACAGTTTATAGATCTCTTGAATCGCTCGTGCAGCTCGGACTGGTGCAGTCTGTCGATTTTGGTGACGGCGAACGTCGATATGAGATGGTAAAACCGGGGGAGCATCATCATCACCTGGTTTGCGAAAAGTGTCGCAACAGTGTGCACCTGGACCAGTGTCTTGTTCAGCAGCTTGAAGAATCTATTCAAGCCAAGTACAAGTTTGAAGTCCGCGGTCATATTTTGGAAATCTTCGGACTTTGTGAGCAGTGCCAGCAGGCGATGGCTCCTGCCGGAAAGAATCAGTAGTTGATTGATCGGTTTGCGATGAAGCCTGCCAAGGATTAGCAGGCTTTCTTATAGCCGTCTAATCAAAAATGAAAACGATTTCCATTTACAAAATTGCTCGGGTGGCGTTCAATATATCCAGTGCAAAAGCCGCCGGAAGTAATCGCTACTTTTAGCGGTGCACTGACTTGCTCGCGGCACCCCCGTTCAAATCCCGGTAACCCCGAAAGGATGCAGTCATGTCTGCATTTCTCGTTTTTGCGCGCATCTCTACTGTTACGCTCGTTGCGCTTAGCTCGATAAGCTACCCTGCTTTCGCGCAGGCAGATGCGCCGGTATTGCGTGACGCTCCGCTTCCTCCGTCTCCTTCGACACAGACAGCGCCTGCTTCTCCGGCTGGCACTCCGGCTGAGGCACCTGCGAAATCAACACTGTCGGCACCTCCCGCTAAGCCTTCATCTATAGCTCCCGAGGTCATTGTTGAACCCCCGGCGAAAGGCAAGAGCACCATATACGGTGTGGTCAAAGATGACGCTACACGCAAGCCTCTTGGAAAAGTGCGCATTGTTCTGTCAGGCAAAGACGAAGAACACAAGCGCCACCATCAAGAAACCGGCCCCGACGGTACCTATTCTTTTAAAGACATAGATCCAGGCAACTGGACTCTCACCTTTTCGCACAATGAAATGTTGTCGCACACCGAAGAGATAACTATTGCGGCTGATCAATCTAAAGGCGTCAACATTGTTCTTGAAGATTTGGAGCCGGTCGATGTTATGCGTGTCACCGGCAAACGTACACTTATCCATCCGGAGAAAATCGGAAGCTCCACAACCATTCCCCGCCGAGTTCTGGAAGAGTATCGCTCCGGCAATGATTTGCGCCAGTTGGTCGAGAGCACACCAGGCGTCATTGCAGACACTTACGGCAATATAATCACGCGCGGTGAGCACAATTCAATCAACTACGAATTAGATGGCGTTGTACTTCCGGAAGCCGCTGGTGTTCTTCAACAATCGCAACCCGCGACGCCACGTTCTCTTCAGTCTATGCAAGTTGATATTGGTGGCTACGAAGCGCACGACGGTGGCGGACCTCTCGGTGCTATCGTCCGCATGAAGTCGAGAAATATAGAAGCTAAGCCGAAATTATTGGTTGGCGGTCAAATTGGCGGACCAATGGCTGGCAATATCTACTACGACACTACAGGCGCTTTCAGCGCTAATCCTCAGAGTAAGTTGCACCGCCTGCGTTGGGAATCTTCTGGTCAATTCATTGGAACTTCATACCGTTTGGTTCCTTATACAAAACAGTATTCATTCAATCAGGGGATGGACATCAATACACTCTCAAAGCTTGAATACAAGCCGAACGAGCGTGATACCTTCCGTTTAACCGCTGGGATCAATCAAAGTTTCATGCGTGTACCGCTGCCGCAGACTTCTGCCTCGCTTGGCGTGAAACAGAAGCAAACCGACATGCAGAATTTCATCATTGCTGCCTGGCGCCGTACAGGTCGCCGCTTCTATGACGAAGCTAACATTGCTCTGACTAACGCTTTCTACCGAGAGACATTTGCAAGTCGCGGGCTCGCTTTCGATCCGCTGCCAGTTGTTAATGGTGAGGAGCCGGCAATCAACAGCGTTCAACCAACGGCAAAACGTTTCAACTATGTTTTCTCCGCGCAAGGAAATCTCAAAAAGGCGGTAAAAACTCATCATCTCGAAACTGGTTTTTACTCGGAAATCCGTCCTGTGCAAACAAGCTACGGAGCGATTTATAGAAACGCTAATCTCCTCGCTTCAGCGCAATCGGATGGCGCTTTGCCTTATGGCGCAGTCATCAATCCATTTACTTTCGAAGTTGGCGGCCCCAATATTACCGGCGGTATCACGAAGTTTAACGGCTTTCGTTATCTTCAAAGCGGTTGGTTCCAAGATGCGTGGAAACCAAAAGAAGGCTTCCTCAAACGTCTGACAGTCAATGCCGGTGTTCGGGCCGATGTTTATCATGGAGTTTTCGGCAACACAATGAAAGTTGCGCAGACCATGCTGACCGTCCCTGGTGTCGAACCGTTCGACTTGAACCCATTCAAAAGACAGACCGTAACTGATGCTCAAGCGAGCGGTCGTTTTGGCGCGTCATTTGTAATTACACCAAATGCGGTGCTAAGAGGTTCATTCTCAAACATCTTCACGCCTCCTCCAGTAGATGTTTTCGTCACTGCTCCTATCATTGCGGATGGACAGACCAATGGCATTTACAATGGCACCATTCGCCCGCTTCAAGCGACTCGCGGAAAACTGGTCGACGTCAGTTTGGAAAACCAATTTGGACCAAGACTTGTCACCAGAACTAACCTGTATTACAAGAAGCTGAACAACTTCGGTGATTCAGGCGTTATTCAAAACACACCGCTATACAACCGTCTTCAGCTCTCAGCGCAAGAATCATACGGGGTGGAATCAAGGCTGGAACTCAAGCCTGCACGTGACGGCTATGGTTTCAACGGCTTTGTGTCGAGCACAGTTCAAGTGGCTTACCTGCGAGGAAGCGGAGCTGTGACCGGTGGAATTTATGAATTCGAGGAAGGTCCGCGCGCCAAATATCCAGACCATGACCGGCGTTATTCATTGACGGCAGCGTATGGCTATCGCTCCAAGCGTGGCTGGTGGGTGCTTGCGGACGTGCAAACACTTTCGGGTCTGCCTAATCGCCTTGACCCCGAACTGTTCGGTCCGCAACCGAAACGCACACCTCGCATCACTCTTCTAGGATTGAGCACGGGCTATAACACGCCAAAATCAGTGCGCGTTAATCGTTTAATCCCTTCTAGTTTTGACGTTAGAATCGATAACATCCTTAATGAACGGAAGCCAACAAACCTCGGCAGTCCATTCCAGGGAACCCGCTTCCTGCTACCGTTTCGGCTACTTTGTGGTGCAAACTGGCAGGTCTGAAAACCTGATGATAAGATAGAAATACAAATGAATACCGTTTTCATCTGGCAGAATGCAGAAGTAACAGTTGTTTTGAGCTGCGGGTAATCTGAAATCTCTGATCCGGCACAGCGCGAAAAGTCAGCCGTGAATGGCAAAGAGTTGGTTGTGGAAGTCCACTCCAGCGGGGATTGCTGCGGCGGGCACTCGCATGAGCAGAAGAGCGACTCAAAGCACGAAATTATGCAGGAGCCAAAGATGGAAGCTGTGAATCAAACCAAGTCATCCGGATGTTGCGGCGAGAAGGGTCAGAAGCACAGCCATGGGCATAATCAAACTCAAGGTCATAATCACAGTCATGGACAAGGCCCTGAAAACGGACGCAACGGTGGCGAACACAAAGCGCCCACCGGCACTACGAGCGTCTTTTCTTCAGTCTTGGGTGATGAAGTGGTCGTAACTGCCGAAGAAAGCAAGGCTCACCAGGAGCATCATAAGCGAGTTCAAACCACGCTTCTCTTGGACAATCTTGGCATTTTTGCCTCGACTTTATGCCTCATCCACTGCATGGCGATGCCGTTCTTAATTGCTTTTCTTCCCTTCTTGGGACTGCAGTTTCTCGAAGGAGAGCTTGCCCACCGCATTATCGCGTTGTTCGTCTTCGGTTTTGCGATCTTTGCTATTGGTCCTGGGTATATGCAGCATCGTCGCAAGCAAGTTTTGGTCGCTACGATTTTTGGTTTGAGTTTAGTCGCTGGAGCGCTTCTTGTTGCGGGTCCAATCTTTGGTGAGCAATACGAGCTGCCCTTCATCACTACAGGTAACTTGATTTTGGTTATTACGCACTTGCGCAATAGGAAACTCTGCCAATGTGTTCACTAGAATTTCTGTTGACCAACAGTCATAGCCGCCCGATTTCTGTGGGCTTGTATATTAGCCTTCCGCTGCTGTTGCGCAGTTTGGCGATCCGCTATTTCGGTTAGTTAGTTAGTTAGTTAGTTAGTTAGTTAGCTAGTTAGCTATCTCGTTTAGTTAGCTATTTCGGCATTCGCTGTTTCAGTTAATGCGCTTTTGAATTGATTGCGACAGGTTCGCGGTCAATTAAGCTGTCACCACTTACGGTGACTACTCTGTGTCTTTCTTGAGCGCGAGTTTTTTCTTGGTGCTCTGCAATCTATTGATTCCATCGCGATCAGTCATGATCAATAGCCTGTCGCCGACGGAGAGAACTTTTGAGGGCGGCGGGTTCCAGTCCAGTTCGCCGCCTGCTTTCTCGTGCATGAGAACTGTGACTTCATTTTTGTATCGGACGTCATCAATTGTTTCACCAACTAGAGAGCTGTTAGCCTCCACAGTCAGTTGATATGCGTTGATTGTCAGCCCGCCGAATTCGAAAGAGTCGATTATGTTCTCGCTAATAGCCGCTTGAGCAAAGAGGCGTCCTGAGCGTGCGGACGAACTATATACGCCGTGAATTCCGAGACTCTTTTGAACTTTCTTGGCGAGCTTCTGATCGAACATCCGAATGATGATTTTGATGTCCGGGTTGTACTCGCGTGCGGTTAGGGCTGTCTCCAAATTGACCATGTCGTCGTTGGTCACGCAGATGACTGCCTTGGCTTTCGGTAGATTGGCGTTTTCCAAAAGGCGCGTGTCGCGGGCATCACCAAACAAAACAGGTATGTCACTGCCTGCAACTTCGTGTGCAAAACGCGATTCTTTGTCGGCTTCAATCACGACTATCATTTCGTCGAATTGCTTGAGGTGTTGAACGACGCGCACCCCGACGTTGCCCAAACCGCAGATTACAATGTGGTTTTCGAAATTTGCAGCGAGCATTTTTTGCCACTCCGTTGAGTATCGTTTTCTTTGTATCAAGATGTTGCCGAGGTGCACGACACCTTCCGCGATAACCAGAAGACCGAGCAGAGGAAGGAAGAAGAACAGCGGCGCCACTCTCCAGTCGTCCGAATAGTTGAGCGGTGTTTCGAAAAACATCATCAACCAGGTACAGTATGCCGTTTGCAGCCACGACATACTGTGGTGCGGCAGGTCTTCTTTTGGGTAATACAGGAATAGGAGCGTATTGGAGATCGCGAAGGTGGTCACCAAAAGGTAGAAAAAACCGTGAAACTCCTTCCACAAAACCCGAATGAAAAGCACGAAGCGTTTCGCCTTCTTTTTGAGCTCGGAAGATGAAACCGTTGGCACAAACACCGTCAATACTGAGTAATGGGAACTTTTTGGCTTCCTGACCGTCACGTTTTTTTGTAAGTATAGCGGACGCCCATTTTAAATTAGCCGATTTTAATTGTTTCTCGGTATCCTTGAACAGGTTTCAAACTTTATACATGTAAAGTAGCTGGCGTGTTATCATTTTTCGGCTGTTCACTGGTGCAACACATGCAAGTCACCCCTGCCAGTTTATCGTTCAAGGTTAGAACCTTCGCTTTAGTGTTCGCGCTAATGATGTTTGGTGCACCGCGGGTGGTGCTGGCTGCAGATAGCGTGAGTGTAGCAACTGATGCGGTTCATGTAGCGGCTGATGCAGTTCGTGTAACTCCAGCCGCTCCAGTTGTGCATGTGATGAACTTCGAGCAAGTCTCTCCAGCTTTGATGCGTGGTGGAGCTCCATCGGCTCAAGCGCTGAAAGAACTTAAAGCTGCCGGCGTCAAAACAATCGTCAATTTGAGAGGCGAGGGTGGCGCGTCCAAGAAGGAAGAGCGCAATGCCAAAGAAATCGGTCTCGATTACTACAATATTCCGATGGGTTATACCGAACCCAGCTTGGCGAAAGTCTCAAGTGTTCTCGACATTATGCGCGATCCTGCAAAGCAGCCGGTTTATCTGCACTGCATGCACGGTGCTGACAGAACAGGCATGATGGTAGGCATTAACCGGATACTTTCAGATGGATGGCAATTCGATAAAGTTTATTCGGAAATGCGCGGGCATCACTTCAAACCTTTTCTCATCCCGATGAGACGGACGGTGCAGGCTTTCGCCAACGGGAAATACACATATGTAGAACGGCAAGGCGTCAGCATTGCAGGTGTTTCTCCCAAATCTCCCAGAGCGAAGATGGCAGCCGAAAAACCTTTGTAGTCCAGCTTCTGGTTTAGTTGTTGCCCTTTGCCTTTACGTCATTCCAAAGTGCTTGTTCGTCGTAAGTGTCTGCATTAGACACTTCGTTAGGCCCGAATTCTCGAATAACTGAATTGCGCCTGTTTTGCTCAAGCGACATCATGCCCGGATCTAGGTCATACAGCCTGTAGAGCGGATCCAGCGAAGTATGCATCTGCGCCAGTATGCTTTCCACTTCCGTGCCAATCAGCTGAAACGCCGCCTTGGCTTGCGGGGTGCTTGCATGTGTATCTATATCGTCAGCCAGGCGAACTAAACGGTCGGTTTCCTTGACCAACTTCGTAAGCAGCTGCAGAACAGAAATATCTGTCGTGCGGTTATCTTCGATCATCGGCACTTCCTCTTCTCCTATTAAATCACCTGTGGACGAAGGACAACAGCACTTAATTGAAGTACTGAGAACTTCTCTGAATATTTGACCGGTGCATTTAATTCTGCGATCATAGCCGCCAGTGAGGCATTCAAGCCGTAACAGGCGGCGTTTGCGCGCCACACTCTATTTGAGCTTGCCCAAGAATTCTTCACGAATAACGGATGATTGAATCCACCCATACCGCGGTAAATATGCCCCTCCTTGAAATCCAGGGCTTGAAGACTGTCTTCCCTACTGAGAATGGGTTGGCGGTTGCGGTGGATGACCTCGGCTTTTCGGTTCAAAAAGGCTCTGTGCTTGGCATCGTCGGTGAGTCAGGTTGCGGTAAGTCAATTACATCTCTTTCTGTGCTTCGGCTGGTGCCGCCGCCAGGGCGGATTGTGTCCGGAAAAATACTCTTTGAAGGTCGCGACCTCTTGACCTTGAGCGAGGCGCAGATGCGCACGGTGCGCGGCAATCAGATAGCGTTGATCCCGCAAGATCCGATGACATCTCTCAATCCTGTCTATACGGTGGGTGAGCAAATTATGGAAGCGATTGAGCTGCATCAGAAAGTCGGTAAAAAAGAAGCCCGGCAGCGCGCGATCGAGGTGCTAGATCAGGTTCGTATTCCTCAAGCTGCATCGCGAATTGATGACTATCCACACCACTTTTCTGGTGGAATGCGGCAGCGCGTCATGATTGCTATGGCACTTTCCTGCAATCCAAAATTGCTGATTGCGGATGAACCAACTACTGCGCTGGATGTGACCGTGCAAGCCCAAATTCTGGAGTTGCTGCGAACTATTCAGCGCGAGCATGGTATGTCGATTTTGTTAATCACTCACGATCTTGGTGTGGTGGCTGAAATGTGCGACAACGTTGCGGTGATGTACGCGGGTTCTGTTGTTGAAATGACCGGTGTGAACGAGCTTTTCAAAAACCCACTTCATCCTTATACGATCGGACTGATGAATTCTTTGCCGCGCCCTGGACACAAGCGCCTGACACCTATTCAAGGCCAACCACCCAGTCTGGTTGATTTGCCTATGGGTTGTCGATTTGCCGATCGTTGTCTTTTAGTCGAGCCGAAGAGCCGTGAGGCTGTACCGCAGCTCGAAGAGAAAGCGCCAGGACATTTTGTCCGTTGCGCAGTTGTTACAGGACCCACAACCGATGTTCGACTACTTCCACAAGAGGTGCATTGAGATGGCGAGCGAGAGCGCGACCAAAACGAAAAAGACAGCCCCGGCACCCGAGAGAAAGAAAGTTATGTCACCAAAAGATATTTTCCGCATCCCAACAACCGCGCAAATTAGACGGCTCGAGTCCGACTGGATTGCAAAATGCGATCCCAACTGGGGGCAGGTCCTCATGGAAGTCGCGGGGCGCGGCGCGGCCGAAGCAGCTTTTGAAGTTTGGGAGCAGCGCAACGAAACGCAGAAGGGCTCAGTGGCGATCTTTTGCGGGCGTGGAAATAATGGCGGCGACGGTTTAGTAGTCGCCCGTTATCTGCATCTCTGGGGTGTCCCTGTTCACGTTTGGGTTGTGGGAAACACCAAAGGCCGCGGAGCTCAAGCAGATCAGGCGATGACGACTGTTGAGAGCAGCACAAATAGAGATATCTTGAAAAAGATGGGAGTGGAAGTGCGTTCGTTCTCTTCTGATCTTTCCTCGAATTTTTTCGACACTTCTGACGGGAAACAGTTATCTTCGAGTGTCACCGTAATTGTCGATGCACTTTTAGGAACAGGAATTGATCGCGATGTCGATGCTGTTTTTATGCATGCCATCGAAATGATCAATGGCAGTGATGCCACCGTTATTGCTGTGGATCTTCCGTCCGGCATTCATTCTGATACCGGCCAAGTTATGGGCGCTGCGGTAAGAGCGCATGGCACTATCACTTTTGGAAACGTTAAACCTGGATTGATAAATCACCCCGGTGCAGAATATGCCGGAGATTTGCGTGTCATAGATATCGGTTTGCCGGAAGCTGCGCTTGAGAAACCGACAATTCATTTGACGTCGGTCGAACTGGTGAATGACTTGTTGCCAAAACGCCCGGCCAACTCGCACAAAGGTTCTTTCGGTTATCTTCTCACCATCGCAGGTAGTCTCGGAATGTCCGGCGCGACAATGCTTGCTACAGAGAGTTCTCTAAAAGTGGGCACGGGCTTGTGCGTTTTGGCTACGCCATCATCGCTGGTGCCGCACCTGCCTCCAAAGGAAGTCATCTATCGACCGATTGCCGAGACAGATGAAACAACGATAGCGCCGAAAGCACTCGGGGATCTGGAAAAGGATCTTGATAAAGCCACAGCAGTAGTGCTTGGCCCTGGACTTTCTACTAATGAAGAAACCGTTTCTTTTGTTCAGAAATTCATGTCAAAGGTAATGGATCGCTCCACTGAGGTTCCGTGCCTCATTGATGCTGACGGTCTAAATTGCATTGCCGAAAATACAAAGGTTTTCCCTGAAGACGCGAAGCACATCGTGATTACGCCGCATCCTAAGGAGCTGGCGCGTTTGCTTGATGAGTCTACTTCTGAAATTCAGAAAGACCGCATCGCTTCCGCTACTAAGGCTGCCGCCGAATTCGGCTGCATTGTCGTTCTCAAAGGAGCACACTCAGTAATTGCAGATCCGGATGGAAACGTCTTTATCAATCCAACCGGTAATCCAGGTATGTCGACTGCCGGATGCGGTGATGTACTTTCCGGCATTATAGGTGGACTCTTGGCTCAAGGCGTTGAACCTTTCGACGCTGCAGTTGCCGGTGTCTATTTGCACGGTCGCGCAGGCGACATCGCCGCGCACTCGCTCGGCGAAGCATCTGTGACTGCCGGAAACATCGTAGAAAGTATCCCCGATGCATTGCTGAGCATCCACGACGAACTTGTCAGCGACCTGGAAGCGATGTTCGAGCCCATGTGAGTCGGTGGCACTTTGCAGCGGGCAGAAACTTTTGACCAAGGCGAGTTTCCATTAGAAGGTTAATCGTTATCGGTTTACCTTCCAAAAAAAGTTGAACCGATAATGGTTTTCCTTCCACTGAATCGGAAGTTTATTCGTTAACGATTAAACTTCTACGTAATTGTCGAGCGCCCGGCTCAATTTTGGCGAAATTTATAGCCCACTCCGTGGACGTTTTCGATGTGAGACGGTTGACCATCGGTGTCTATTTTTCTGCGCAGCCTGAGTACTGACGTTCTGACTGTTTCACCTGACGCACCAGCTTCTGACTTCCATACCAGGTTGATGAGCGCGTCTGTCGAATGGACGACGCCAGGTTTTCGCATAAGCACTTCGAGCAAGGAGAATTCTTGCGGAAACAGTTTTACAAGCTCGCCGTTTTTCCAAAGCTCGTGTTTGGCAACATCGAGTTCCAACCCTCCACTGCTCAAGACTTCGCTCACCATTTGTGATGGGCGGCGCATCAATGCTCTTAACCTTGCAGATAGTTCTCGGATCTGGAAAGGTTTTGTCAGATAGTCATCGGCGCCGCCGTCTAAGCCCTGCTCTTTATCGGACATGTCTGATCTGCCCGTCAGCATGAGGATTGGAGTCGTGCCTCCGCCTTTGCGAAACTCTTTAATCAAGTCGATGCCGACGCCGTCTGGCAAGCCCCAGTCTAGAACTATAGCGTCGTACGTATAACTGGAAAGCATGGCTTTTCCGTCGGCATAGGTCGAAACCACGTCCACCTTGTGGTGTTCGTGCGTGAGCCATTTTTCGATAACGTCTGCCTGGTGGTCGTCGTCTTCAACGACTAAGATTTTCGCCATAGCAAGAATTGTCAGCATCCGGTATTGGTGACACCTGGCGCCATTTTAGCACTATAATTGGATGCAAAGAAAAGCTGCAAAAGAGCGCCCCGGCTTGCGGCGAGGATTTAAAGAGTGAAGTGGAAGCTGACACTAAGGCAAAAGGGTCTGCTCGTCGTTGCATTTTTGCTTGGCTTCGAACTTATGCTTCTTGGCGGCTTCAGTTATTTACTGCATGATGCGCAAATGCAGATTGACCGTTTGCAGCATGCGCAGCAAGTCATTTCCAGTTTGCAAAGGCTTTCGACGTTGAGAGAAAAGGCAACCAATGGGTTGATAGTTCAGATTCAGTTTTACAAAGATCCTCCCGGAACACGACGTTACTACGAGACTTTTCAAAAGCATGTGGATGGAGTGCCGGCAGAGCTAGCAACTCTGCATGAGCTGCTAAAGGATGATGCGGTAAATCGGTTCAAAGCTGAGGAATTGGAACGCGTTTGTCGCGCCGGCATGGACGCGATTCAGGAAGAACGAAAGATATATTCGATGAAAGAGTCTTTGCAGGAGAAGATCATCATCGCTCGCTTATCCAGCGTCATGTTTCATGCTTCGCGACTAACAGACAATTTAGTCGATTACTACACGAAAATCGAGAAGGATATTTCGCCCATTGAAGAACAGTCACGAGCGCGCTTAGAGCAAGCGGTTTGGGCGATTATGGTTTTGAACATTGGACTGGCGATCGCTGTAGGGCAATTGTTTGTGCGTGGTATCACGAGGCGCCTTGCTGTTTTGACTGAAAACAGTCATAAATTGGCTGCAGGAATTCCACTCAATCCTGCAATGGTCGGATATGACGAGATTGCTATTCTCGATAATGTTTTCCATCGAATGGCTGGAACCTTGGCAGAGTCGGCTAGGAAAGAGCGCGCGATTATCGAGCATGCTGTTGACGTGATTTGTTCGATTGATTCAGACCTCAAATTTCTCGCTGTAAATCCTGCAGCAGAGACTGTTCTTGGCTATAAGCCAGAAGAGATGGTTGGAACGCGTTGCGTTGAATATGTGCTTGCTGAAGAGAAAGAAAAGACGACGACAGCGCTGAAAAATATTATTCGAGATCAAGCCGTTCATCAGCTTGAGACTCGGCTGGTCCAAAAGAATGGCTCTGTGATCGATGTACTTTGGTCTATGCAATGGTCGGCGGAAGAACATGCGCTGTTTTGTGTTGTCCACGATATTTCCGGAAGCAAGGAAATCGAGCGCATGAAGCAAGAGTTTATTTCGATGGTTAGTCATGATCTGCGCACCCCGCTGTCTGCCATTCAGGGTTCGATCGAACTCTTCAAAGAAGGCATGTATGACTCTAAAGATGAGTCAGGAAAGAGTGCGCTGCAAAAAATGTATTTGAGCACAAATCGCCTTTTGAGTTTGGTCAACGATCTTCTCGATATCGAAAAATTAGAAGCCGGCAAAATGGTTAAGGATTTGAGGCGCACTGACCTCAATGAGGTGATCAAAAAATCGATTGGTTCAGTCGCCGGATTTGCCGAAGTTCACGATGTCTCAATCGAATATCGAGAACAAGAGATTTCTATTCTGGCGGATGAAGATCGTCTCGTCCAAGCTGTAGTCAATCTGTTGTCCAATGCGATCAAATTTTCACGAGCCCAGGCAACGGTCTGCGTCGAGACAGAGGTTGTTGAGGAGCGGAATGAAGGAGGCATTGCGTCTTGCTGTGAGGTGCGCATCGTAGACTCTGGGCGCGGAATCAGCGAAGACAAGGTTAAGACTCTCTTTCAGCGCTATAGTCAAGCCGAGAAAAGCGACAATAAGCGCGGCGTCGGAACAGGCTTGGGATTGGCAATTTCTAAAGCGATTGTCGAATGCCATAACGGAACAATCGGTGTCAGTAGTAAAGTGGATAAAGGGTCCACATTCTGGTTTCGAATCCCTCTGTTTGATGGGACCGAAAGCCAGTCTGGCTCTAGACCTGCGGCTATAAAAGCGCAGTCGGGCAATTAACCGGTTAGAAGGTTAACCGATAACGGTTTACCTTCTATTGTCATGAATGTCATAAATTTGTCATTACCGCTGAGCTAGATTCAGGGTACCCCCGGACACAAAGAAGTTAGTCACTGGCAGCTGCTAGTGCCGGGCTTTCCCCTTACGAATCAGGCGAGACTGCCATGGAATGCAAAGATGGTTTAGAGGTAAAGGTCGGCGAAACCTGTGTGCCAGCGCTTTTGTTTGATCCGCAATTGATGTGTCGAGTCGAGGAGTCCGATAAGCGTCCTTCGCCTTTTCTTCCTTCCTGTCAGATTGTGGATACTTGCTCCCCTGCTGCAGCTGCCAATCAGTGTACGCAGATAGTGCCTGAGCGCAACAATTCAGAATGCACGTTAAAAGAATCCACTGATACTTGGGGAAGAAAGCGTGTTGATGAGACAAACTGCGGTCAGCCTCAACCTTACAAAATTACCATCACTCCGCCAGGCAGCAAGCCGATCGAATTCAATTTTAACGGTGAGGAGTATCGCGCTCCGTATAAAAACGAGAAGGGCGAAAATATTGGATACATCGCTTACTCTTTGCCCAAGGAATACATCTATTACCATGACGACAAAGCCAAAACGTCATTTCTAGACATGAAAGACGGCACTCATGTAGTGAAAAAAATCCGTTCTGACTCTGATTATGTCACTACCTTTACTCATGACGGAGAGACTTTCTTTACCCAGAAGGCAACAGCTAAAGGCAGAACGGATACGGCTACCTATGCTGATGGTAGTGTTCGAGTCGCTCAATACAATAGCGACGAGAGATTGATGAAGCAGACGATCACGCATAAAGATGGAACCGTAACCTCATTATCCCGAGCCAAGGACGGTTCTCTTGAAGGTACGCGCAAAGACAAGCACAATAGAGTTATCGAAGATGTGGTGATGGTTTCTGACTATCCGATGCACAAACCTGGAAGTGATGATCCTGACGCAGAATATCTCGTTTTTCGTAACCGCAGAGACGGAGAAATGAGAGCTGTCGCGATGCCAACTGATATCAAATACGACCGCAACGCGCAGTTCCAACCACTCTCTTACGATGCGAACCTGGGCACTTTGTCGCTGGTAAATAAAGACGGTAGCACCGTCATCGAGTCGAGCCAGGGTCGCACTGAGGTACGAGCAAAGAACGGCTTCGTTGTTGGTTCGACTGTAAGTGGCGAACTGTCCTTTTCCTGGCCGGATGGAGATGCAAGTGGCAAGAAAGCAGTTGTTGTTCGTCCTGACCTTTGTGGCGCTCAGTTGAATCAGGATGAAACTGTTGATCGGTGGTGTCGCGAAATAGAAGACAAAGCGATCAATGAAAAGCTTGAGCCAACTGAGAAGTCTTTTCTAAAGGCGCATGCCGATATTGTCGACACGCGCGACTTCCTCGAAATTCACCGCCGCTTTCGTGGCGACGAAACCAAGCTGCGCAACTTTTATTCCAAGCTATCTGAAATCGACACTGTTACAGGATTAAGCCAGTCTGAGAAGAATGCGCTCTATAAGAATCTGATGCACCATGTTGCACATCCTGACGAAGTAGTGCAAGGACGCTCTCCCACCTGCAATGTCGCTGTTTTACAGATTGAAATGGCGAAAGAACGTCCGACCGAATATGTTGATTTTATCGTCGATGCTCTTAATGCTGATGGCAAACCTTACAAGTCGGTTGGCGGTAAAACCGTTCGTTTTGACGAGGTCAATCTTAAGATGACCGATTTGAGCGGCAGAGATCTAGCCAGTCGTGTGTTCCAAACTGCTGCACTTCAACTCAATTTCTATCCGAACTCTTTCAAAAACACAGTCGATGGAACAGGAAAGTATGGGCGCTCGCAGAAAGACTTCGATGGACTGAATACTGCAAACATTGCTGAGCTTCGTTATCAGCTTACAGGTGAAGAGACTGGTGAATGCTGGATTTCATCGGCTGACGACCTGGAGAAAGCTTTGCAGGCAAATGGAGGTAAACCTGTAGTCATTCGAGTGAACGGTGATCAACCTCCGTTTACTAAAGAGGAAGAGAAGTCAGATAGGAAAGGCTCCGGCTCTCACGTGGTAATTTTAAACAGTGTTGAAAGCGGTACACCCAGGAAAGCGCGAATCAGCAATCCATGGGGACCGAGTGCTTCATCTGACGGAAATGGCTTGACTATGTCCATCGATGAACTTTTCAAAAACATGCAGTTTGACACTGAATCCGATTTCGGTATTTTGCTTTTGCCTGGAAAACGCGGAACGACCGGCACCATCGTCAACGGAAAATATGAGCCGCTTTGAATTGCAGTGTCATGAAATTGTAACTGTTTGCCTCGTATACTAAATGCATCAGAGGCGCTCACACTGCGGTGTTTGCTTCGCTGATGAAGATGCGGTACTAGCCGCCCCTTTGAAGAAACGCCAATTCTCAAAGAATAAAACATTCGGCAAAGCGGGTTGCCTGCGAACACTTCGCTTTGCCGAATTACTAAATTTTTGTACGGGACAGCCGAGAAAGGAGGGTTTAACGACCCTTCTTTCGCCATTGTGTTGAGACTGTTCGATATTGGAGCTGGTCTATGAAACTGCTGCTATGAAACTGCTGCTATGAAACTGCTGATTCCAAATAAGTCAACGTTCCTTTACCAGCGTCGAGTCTGACTTGTACACCAATTGGTGCGGTCAACGACCTTGCTGATTGGCCAAGCGGCATTCCGAAACAACAGGGCTTGTTCACAACTTTCATTCGGTCACCGAAAAGATCTTCTATCGAGTACATGTTGAAGCATTCTTCTGTGCGGCAATTCTCGAAGTCTCCCAGAGTAACCGCTGAGACGTCGTTGAGCGCCCCTGCAAGATACAAGTTGGTAAACCAGCGATCAAGTATGCCGTGATCTTCGTTTATGTCTTCCAAAAACAAAACCGCGCCCTTGAATGACGGCTGATATGGTGTGCCCATAAGAGAACCCAGAGCGGTCAAGTTGCCGCCGAGCAAATGTCCTTCGGCTGTACCGTCTACTGCAGCGTACGAATATGCGATTTGAAACTTGTCGTCGGGAATGCGTGCCTTTGATTTTGAGGAACCATCGAACGCTGATTCTAAGCCCCAATAGTTTGACTGCGCTGGCGGTAAATTATCTTTGGAAGTGACTGCTAGCTTCATTGCATCAAAGGATTGTTGGCTGGAAATACGATCCATATTTGGTGCATGGAAAGTAACCACTCCTGTCATCGAATGAGCCGCGACAAGAATATGGCAGTTGTCGTCGCTTCCTGCGATTACCTTTGGGTTTCGCTTCAACAAATCCCAATCGATTTTGTCGACCAAATGCAAGGCGCCGTAACCGCCTGTAATGCAGAAAATGCCGGCGATGCTGTCGTCGCTGAGCGCATCACTAAAGTCAGACAAGCGTTCTTCATCGGTGCCAGCCATTGCACCGTAGATTTTCAAGGCGTTTTTGCCAACGACAGGTTTGAATCCCATCTGCTCAACGATTGCTCTAGCTCTATTTACAGCAGCAGGATTGTGTGGACGCCCGCTTGGACACAAGAGGGCAACTTTGTCGCCTGGTTTCAATGCTTTGGGCTTGATAGTATGTTCGACTTGTGATTTTGACGCAATGGTGGCATTTTTTTCTTTGCCTGCAGTTTTTCCTTGTGCCACCTTATTCATTCCTTGTGAAAAAAATGTCGCTGATATGAGTGCCTTAGTGCCGCTTTGAATGAGACTTCGCCTGGACAGTAGCATGCGTGTATTCGCATTATGAGAATCGTCTTTGGGTGCCACTTTCATCAACCTCAAAGAGTGGCGCTCTCTTCTATTTTGAATCGAACACCATTGTCAGTTGCCTCAATAGATGCCATCACCCCTAGTGGTATGGTGAATTTTTCTTTGCTGTGACCAAATCGCATACCGTAGACAACAGGTATTCCCAGCCCGCTGAGACGGTGTTCGAGGATGCGGTCTAAGCTGAAATTGAGCGGAAAACTATTTCTTCCGCTGCCGCCAGGATTACAGTTAGTGCATTCTCCTACAACAATTCCGGCTGCCTTTTCCAACTTTCCTGCCAGATGAAGCTGATAAAGCATGCGATCGATTTCGTGAGGTTCTGCATCTAGATCTTCAAGAAACAAGATCTTTCCTTCGGTGTCAATTTCGTATGGCGTGCCCATCAACTGCCGAATAAGCGTCATGCAGCCGCCGGTCAATCGCCCGCGCGCTTTTCCTTTAGCAATGACAAAGCGGGTCGGAGGACCTTCCGGATTCCAAAGTTCCTTTTCTTCCTTGTCGGTGACCACCCCGATTGGCTTGTTGTTCATCACCGCTTTTAGATAATTGTGATAAGTGTAAGAACCTTCAAAGAAGCCGCCCATCATTGGTCCGTGAAAAGTCACCAGTCCTGTCTTTTGATGAATTGCGATAAGAAAAGAAGTGATGTCTGAGTAACCGACAATTATCTTCGGGTTTTTCGCAATCAAGTCATAGTCGATCCCATTGAGTAATCTTGCCGCACCATTTCCGCCGCGCATCGGCATCACAGCTTTGACTTCTGGATCGGCCCACATGGCGTTGAAGTCGGCGATTCGATTCTCGTCACTTCCTGCAAAGTCACTATAACTGTCGAACAGATGCTTGCCGACCTTATACTTGAGCCCGACTTTCTTCAGCCACTGGTAAGTGAATTCAATCTCTGATTCGTTTTCTAAGGGGCTGGCTGGCGCGACAATACCTACCGTGTCGCCTTTGACCAAGTGTTTTGGTTTTATGATGTTGGTTGAACTGGATGTCGGCATTCCGTTTTTTTGCTCGTGTCCATCGTTTTTGCCTGAGCTATTCGATCTTTCCGATTTGTTTTTGATCTCGTCCTTGTTCTCTTTTTTGTTCGATTTGGCGTCAGCCGCATTTCCCGTGATGCCGACCATGAGTGCTGTGGCGATTCCCGAGAGAAGGTCACGCCTCGGTAAGCGCCCACCTTTCAAAACTGATGACGAAAGCGGCAGGTTCTGGGAAAGCTCCATGCGACATACCTGATTAAAAGGGCGACAGCGAGATTTTAGCATTGTATAAGTTTTACCGGCATCTCCTGTAAGTCTTTGCTGGCGGACCTTTGCGAGTGAAATGACTGCTTTTGACCGGCTTGTTCGCTCGATAGCAAGGTGATATCATTCTGCTAGCGGTTCGATATTAATTCCGCAGCGAGGACACCAAAAATGACACAAGAGAAACTTCACTGGCACTTAAGTGGCATCGCCGCATGGCTAGGCCTATTTGCCTTGCTGGCGGTTATTGTTTTCAGCATTGCATCGATAGCAAACATCATCTCCGGTTTTGCCACTCAGTCCATCAAAGATCCAAGCTTGTTGTATTTGCCGGTAGCGGTGCTTGTAGTGTCGTGTTGGCTTCTGGGCGGATTTACCGTCATTCAACCGAACGAAGCATTGGTGCTGGTTTTTGTAGGAAATTACAGTGGCACGGTGAAAAACAATGGGCTTGTTCTGGTGAATCCTCTTTGCTCCAGAAAGCGTATCAGTCTCAAGTTGCAAAACTTGCACAGCGATATCCTCAAGGTAAATGACAAAAAGGGTAATCCAATCGAAATCGGTGCGGTTATCGTTTGGCTGGTTGCTGAGCCTTCTAAAGCAATTTTCGATGTGGATAACTACGCATTTTTCGTCAAAATTCAAAGCGAAGCAGCTGTGCGTCATCTCGCCAGCTCGTATGCTTACGACAGTGATGATGACCAGCACTCTTTGCGCAGCAGCATTGACGAAGTTTCTCAGGCTTTGCGTGATGAATTGAATCAACGTCTTGCGATTGCTGGTATCTCCATACGCGAGGCTCGCATTGCACACCTTGCGTATGCTCCGGAGATTGCCAATGCCATGCTCAAACGCCAGCAAGCCGAAGCCATAGTTTCTGCAAGGCGTGCCATCGTCACCGGTGCCGTAAACATCGTATCCGACGCACTGAAAGAATTGACTGAAGCGCAAGTCGTCAACCTTGATGATGAACGCAGGGCTGCCATGGTCAGTAACTTGCTTGTCGTTCTGTGCAGTGATACTCAGGCTCAGCCCATCGTGAATGCTGGTTCGTTGTATTAAAAGAGATTTCCGGATAATCCGATTTGCCGTATTAACGCACAAGCAAAAAACGACTGGACTAGCGAGCCATCAAGCAACCAGATAGCCAAAAAAATCAGAGGATTCCCGTGTCTCGAAAATCATTTCTTCTGCGAATAGATCAAAAGCTCTACGACGAAATCGAGTCGTGGGCACAGCAAGAGATGCGCAGCGTCAACGGGCAAATCGAGTACATACTTCGTCAGGCCGCCCTCAAGTACAAGGGAAAAGGGGGCATCCTCGATTTGAGAACCGGGCAGAAAGAGATGAATGACACCCTGGATTGAGTGGGTTATGGGGTGCCGCGGTATGCGTTGGTTTTGGAAATCTTGCCAAGCAGTGCTGTTTTTGCAGGCTTATCGAGATTAAACGTCCGCGTCAGCTGGCATTAGTGCAGCGCAAAAGCCTGTCGACTGTATATCTTGCATCTTTTAAGGCAGACGGATTTCACGTCGTAAGTTATAGTTATCAGTTCTGACTCTAGATTTTGAGTCAAGAACTTCTCAAAACGGTAGCTCTCAGTCAAAAGTGTCATGACTTCAACAATGTCCAAAACTGACGGTCTTCCAGCACACCTTGCAAAGCACCTGTCACTGTTTTCAAACGATCAAAAGAAGTGGCTTGCCAAGGCCGCTGCCTTTGCCGATGCGATTTCGCTGGAAGAGACGAAGCGCTCGGACACTGAGAATACCTTCCGCCGCGATCTTTTCGAAGCCGCATGCAAAGACGGTCTGGGCGCGCTGCCCTTTCCTTCGACTTACGGCGGCTCCGGTGGTGACTATCTGAGTTTTGTTCTTGTTAATGAAGAGTTTGCGCGCCGTTGCGTCCCGGTGATGAGCTCTCTGGGCGTGCACGTACTCTGCCAGGAGCCTGTCTACAAGCACGGCAACGAAGAGCAGAAGCAGAGGTATTTGCCCAATTCGGCCAATGGAAAGTATCTGGCTGCGTTCGGTTTGACCGAGCCAAATGCCGGATCCGACACAGCAGCTATTGCCACCACCGCAAAACTTTCGGGTGACGAGTACATCCTCAATGGGACCAAAACGTTTATCACCAGCGGTGCTTCAGCCGATTATTTTATCGTGATGTCCAGACTTCTCAATGAAGATGGCAGTAAGGAAGGCTCACCAGGTATTACTGCTTTCATCGTGGAGAAAGATTTCAAAGGATTTGAAATCGGTCAGAAGTTCGACATGCTGGGAATGCGTGGATATTCAACATGCGAGATTGTTTTCAGTGATTGTCGCGTTCCTAAAGCAAATATTCTTGGAGCGCCTGGAGACGGACGGAAAGTAGCGTTGGGCAGTCTAGCCAAAGGTCGGGTAACAATTGCTGCGCAAGCGACTGGTTGGGCGCAGGGTGCTCTGGATGCGGCGCTGAAGGTAGTGTCTGCCTCAGGGGCAGCGGAGCGTGGACAGCTCGACTATTTAATCGGGGGACTTGTTCTCCTTGTAGAATCCGCTCGTGCGCTTACATATCAGGCGGCGCGCAGCGTCGATTCCGGAGAGTCTGATGTAACGCTCGCAGCGATGGCTAAAATTCAAGCTACTGACGCGGCTATGAAAGTGGCAACGGAAGCTATCTCCCTGGCTCAGGAAAGGGGTCTCGAGTCTGATCTACTGTTAGAGCGCATCTTCCGCGATGCTAAAGCCGGACAAATATACGAGGGCACTAATCAAATTCAGCGTATGCTGATTGCTAGAAGCTTGCTGAAGTAAAGGCGAGCGTTTTTTCAAAAATCAATATGATGGACAAAACACCCGAAACACAAGCAGCAGATATTCAACGCAGCGAAGCTGCAGCAGCTTATGCTGCTGCATACAGCGGACCTATTTCAGGAGAGTTGATTCCTGCCCAGTATAAAGTCGGCGCAGTGTTGGCTTTGATTGCGCTGGCGGTTCCTGTTTTTATGCAACCAAATTTGGTATCAGCAGCCAAAGTGCTGATGTTTTATTTCATGCTTTGTGTCGGCTCATTCTGTCTGGCCGTTTTCTTTTTCCAGGGCTGGATTTTGGAAAAGCTTAGATTGGCAGAAGACATCGCCGACATGGTTCAGGATGAAGCGACTGTTCAATTGACTATGGTGAACCACAAGCTGGCGGATTTGAATTATCGTTTTGTTGAAAAACATGATGCATCCACAAGTGAGATGTTGCCTGACTTTCTGAAGAATCTCACGCCTTTTGCAATGCTCTTTTTGAATAAAGAAAAGAGCATGATGCGCTGGGCGATGTTGGGAATGAAATTTGCAAAGAGCGCGATGGATCTATATAAAGCCCGCGAGAATGACTCAAATAAGCATGCCTCTCGTAGCTATAGAACGCGTGATATTACATGACCTCAAATATTTCCCAGGGCGTTCAGTCCGAGCCAGCTTTTAATTTCGAAGCGTATGTCAGTGCGCGTAAATCACTTATAGAAGAACGTCTGGATCGCTATCTCACATCCGATAAGGGCGGTGTTCTCTGGGAATCTATGCGCTATTCGGTTCTTTCAGGTGGTAAGCGACTGAGAGCTATTCTTTGCCTGGCGGTTGCAGAGGCAATGGCGTCCAGCCGTCTTGATGTTCAAATGGGGCCTCAAGGCAGCCTGGCTGCAAGTCATGAAATACAGAAATTGGACCTCGCCGATATTATTGAGATTGCCCTGCCTTGTGCGTGTGCAATTGAGATGGTGCACGCGATGAGTTTGATTCATGATGATCTGCCTTCGCTTGACAATGATGATTTGAGACGGGGAAAACCGACAAATCACAAGGTCTACGGAGAAGCTGTCGCCTTGCTTGCAGGTGATGCGCTGTTAATGTTGGCGAATCAGATCCTTATAGATGAAACTCCTCGCAGTGTGGATTCCGACACTCTGTTGTCAGTAGTGTCGGAATTGGCTCGTGCAACCGGTCCTGACGGTATGGTCGGCGGTCAGGTTGCCGACATGATTTACACCGGTGTGCCCGGAAGAGACGGAACTGGTGGCGGTAAAGATATGTTGCAAAGAGGCGAGATTGCAACAGAATTTCAAGAAATAGTCGATGGCCAGGCGGTTCTCACTGCCAATGTTATGGAAGAGATACACAGAGCTAAAACCGGTGCGCTGATTAGGTTTTCCGTCTGGTCTGGAGCGCGCCTGGTGGGCGCTCCGCTTGACAAGCTTGATAATTTGGCGTTGTACGGAGAGGTTCTGGGCCTTGCGTTCCAGATTGCCGATGACCTTTTAGACGTGACCGGCGATGCTGCTACTCTTGGTAAGACACCCGGGAAGGATGAAGCTGCCGACAAAGCAACTTTCGTACGTCTTTTCGGCGTCGATGGAGCGCGCGAAAGATTGAAGGGTTTGGAAGAAACAGGATTGCGTCTAGTTGAGGAGTGCTGTACTGACAAGAGCGGTGTCCCGGCTCTTAAAGCGCTTCTCCAGTATGCTATTCACAGGTCGAATTAACGGAGTCTTTCACTGTCTATGGATTTTTTGTCGGTACCGCTTTCTTGGCTCGCAGCACTATATGCGCAAGCTTCTCCCGGTACACAAGCCGCCGTTCAAGGCGCAATGCAAGGAGCTGTGCAAAACCAGCCTCACGATCAGCGTGGTTGGCAAGTGATAGTCGTCACTGTGGTCTGCAGTTGCATCGCGCAGTTGGCGAAGATTGTCACCAAGCTTGTGCGCACAGGTCATCTGGATTTGAGATTGATTGCCAAAACTGGCGGCATGCCTTCCAGTCACAGCTGCTGCACTGTTGGAATGGCAGTTTCGGTGGGGCTTATCGAAGGTTTCAATTCAGTTTCATTCGCTATCGCTTTAGCCTTTGCGATGATCGTTATGTATGACGCTGCAGGCGTAAGACGCACAGTAGGACTGCAAGCGAAGGTTTTGAATCAGATCATGACCGAGCTGTTTTCGGAGCACCCGAAGCTCTCATCTGAGCGCATTAAGGAATTTCTAGGACACACGCCGGTCGAGGTATTGGTCGGTGCAGCGCTCGGAGCGGTCATTGCAGTGGTATTCAATAGCTGGGCCCTGAGCGCTTTTCCACGAGTTTGATCAAAGCGCCGTTGTGTCTAAAACGCTGCGCTTTATTAAAAACATGTGATACATGACTACTGCTCTATTCCGGTAAAGTTGCACTATAATCAAGGTCTTGGAAAGGGTTGCCAGGAAAACTCTTAGAAAACCTCAAATGAGGAAACCGCTAAGAGGAGGGAGCTGGAGGTTATTTCCTCTAGTTTGTCATGCGCTCATTTTGAGTGTTGAACCTGGAAGAGTTTTCAAGAAGTCCGTTGAACGCGTTCTCTAATATGCGCGGTAATCGACGGAGTGCGTTGGGAGGTAGCAAAAGCTACGGATTACTGGCAGCAAAGCTGTCGTAAAACAAAAAGCAAAGCTGCCGTTTAAAAGTAAAAGCAAGCTAGAACTTGCGATACCAGTCGGGTTCCGATTTTCTCAGAAAAGGAGGAAAGGCAGAACAATCAGTCGAAGCATAGTGCTCTCGTTATTGCTGCTGCCGAAAAGTCAATGAACACAACGGTGCAAACAAACACTTCTGTGAAGACAACGTCCCCTCGCCGTTCCCGTTTCCCAGGCAAGGAATCAGGGTCGGTTTCATTCAACTTGACCGCTCTTGGCCGTCAACTGTTGAAGGAACAAGCGGCGTCTGCAGGCGTGTCAAACGGCGATTACGTCGAAATGCTCATCCGTGAGCGCGCTGGCATGAACCCCCTCAGACTTCCTGCTTCCGCTAAGCAGACAGGTCCTAAAGGTGGTGCCAAATCGTTCTTCTTCGGAAAGAATAGAGGTACAACAACCGCAGTATGTGTCACACCTATGGCACACAGACTGCTCGATGAACAAGTAGCTGCTTCTCGCATGAGCCGCGGCGACTATATCGAGTATCTGCTGCGCGAAAAAGCAGGCTTGCTTGATGAAAGCATCAAAGCCGCTGTAGCCGCTGCTCAAGCACAAGCAGCACAAGCTCCCGCAGCTCCGATTGCTCAACCGCAAACCTCTTTTGCCCCCCCGGTACAAGAGCCGGTCGCTGTAGAACCAACTCCATACGTTCAACCGTTCCAAACACCGGTTACGAACGACTGGGGATTCAACAGCTAACCTTGTAAATCCAACAGTACGTTCCTCCTTTCGTTTCTTGGAAGGTCCCTGCTTTGACGCAGGGACCTTTCCTTTTTGAAAATTGGACTTGGATATCCAGAAGTTTCGCAAACTACTAAGTCTCCCCAGGCTTCGCAAGCTCCACCTGGGCAAGCGTTTTCAGCCTCAGTCCTGCATGGCTGATGCCAGACTTCATGGTCTTAAGTCTTTCAATTTGACCTGCACAGCTCTCAATCTGAACTAATTAGAGTCAGATCTATTCTCCACGGTGCTGTAGATATTCGATTTCTCACCCGACGCAGTTTCGCTTGCAGCTAAACTGCTGGTCTCGAGGGTTTGCGCGGTGGCGTTTTCGGCTGATGACGCGGTACTTGCGTCGCCGCCCCTTAGTTTTGCATCATATATGCCACCATTCGCGTATGACGTTTTTACTGACTGCACCGCCTGTGGTTGCGTATGTCCGGCGCCGGTCATGGATGTGAAAACGCTCATTATCTGCCGGCTTTGCGCTGTCGGTCTGGCTGTCATTTTGATTTCGTCTGACCATTTGAACTCGTTCAGCTTAGAGAGATCCAAGTATTGATTGTGCTGCCCAACGAAGTCTTTCATCATCGAAAACCGCTCGGCAAAAGGTACCTCTGACATAGTGAGCCCTTGTGGCTTTTCAATTGCGGGCTCCGTCGGCTGTTCTTGTTTTTGCCAAACGTTTGCTTCATTGTCTGCCAGTGCCACCACATCTAGTGAGGCAATTAATCCTACGGCGATCACAGCAGACAAAAATAGATTGGAAAGCAAACGCCCATCTTTATGCAGCGCGAAAAACGGCTGAATGGGCGAAACCCGCTTTTCTGCCGGGTGCACCCATCTAGAGCGGCGGTAGCTTGTCTGAATCTTTCCGTCAGCCGAGTATTCTGCTTTGAGCTTTCCTACCCACCAAAGAACGAGTGGATCTGGTTGCTCTTTGCCGAGGCCGCGTCTTGTCTCATACGGCTGACCGGTGCTACCGCCGCTTTTGCCGAACTCTATATAAGGATTATTCTGCCCTGAACTCATACCGCAACTCCTCTTCGCCAGTGGCTTTCGGCCCTCTGGCTGTAAATACAGACTATCGGAAATAAACATGCGCTTATATGGGCCCAGGCCTGAGCCCGAAGCGCTTCGCTCCCTGAGTCCGTGCCAGGGTTATTACTGAGTTTTCTGATCGGCTTGCGCTTGTTTGGTGAAAAGCATCATAACAAGCTATGTTCAAAAGCCTGTCAACATACAGGCCAAAACTGTCATCGCGCCATCAATTTATGCTCAATTCTCCGTCAAAGACAGCTTTGCCGAATCTTTCCAAGCCTATCCTGAGGTTGAACCAGGTTGCCGCTATTGCATCTTTACTGGAGTAGGCGCTGTGCCGGCAATCGGAGCAGGCATTTGCGACTTCACTTTGTGCGAGGCATAAGAAAGAATCGCTTCCACTTGGCTCAAATAGCTGGCTATGTATTGAGCGCGGAATCCGCGCTGAATAAATGCCTCTAACCTCAGCCAGTTCTTTATCGTCGAATGCAAACTGGTGACGTCCTTGAGTACCGTTTCGATCTCATCAGACGAAGCTGTCGCGTTCAATTGATGCAAAGAACGCTGGATGCCGTCGATTTGAGTGAGTACGTCGTTGGTGCTGGCCTGGTCAGAAAGAATGTGCGTGCGAGGGTCTTGCAGATACCGATTGACCATGGCTGCAAAATCATCGACGAGCAGGCGACCGGCTTTAAGCGGTTCTGCTTGCGGAGTCAGCAACGGCTGCTTTCTGTAAGGTCCGACCTTGAGAACATTTTGCTTCTTATCGTCCAAGTGTGCGACTGCAAACATTGTCGTTCCAAGAGTTCCTGTCTCTCTGGCAGAGTCCATTTGTTCAATCAAACCGGCTGTGTCGAGCTGGCGGATTGAAAGTCCCGGATAGACCAGAGCCTTGTCGGCGGTAGACTCGCGCACGTACGACGACGCCAGCGACAGCTCTTTGGGATCCTTGACGTACGTCATGGGGTTAAGCGTATCGACCCAACCGTTAGCCACCCATGTTTCCCATTCTTGCTGAATGGCGGCGAGTCTCAGGCGTTTTGGCATACCGTACACCGCGGCAGAAATTCTGATGTCTGGCTTGTACTTCCTGAGTGTGGTTGAGATGTCTTTGACGAAATCGTTGATGATCTGAACCTTCCAAGCTATCCAGATTTGGCGAGTGTTGTCGTCCAGATGGTCGAGGGAAAGACCAGTTTCTTGTTCGAAACGCTGACGACCCTGCCAGTCAAATCCCATTTCGTTGGGCTTGTTATTGAATGGATAGCGGATGTAATCAAGCTGGATGCCGTCAACTTTGTAGTTGGTGACGATCTCCATGATCAAATCTTTCGGATACTGTCTGGCTTCTGGATTGGCAGGATCGATCCAGAACTCTGTCTGTCTGGGTGGAACGAGCTGGCCATCTTTATAGGCAAGCGCCCAGTTGAAGTCGTGAGTCGACAAAACTGGACCTGGATAATCGGCATCTTTGCCGACTATCGGATTATGTCTCGTGTTGCCGACGTTGAAAATCCAGCACCATGCGTGTAATTCCATGCCGCGCTTGTGGGCTTCTTTTACCGCTACGCCTAACGGATCCCAACCGACCATGGCGGGATTCTGTTGGGCAAGCTTGCTTGGATAAATGGTGAATCCTGCATTATTCGTCTCGAAGTACACGACGTTTATGCCGGAAGCTTTAAGTTTATCGAAAAGGGTGGAGAGCTGTTGGGCACTGCGCATAGAAACGATGGTGCCCCTGTCTAGCCAGATGCAGCGTGCCTCGACTGGACGAACCGGCATCGCTTGAGCAAATGCCATCGAAAAGTCTTGTCGCGCGTGGGATATATGGGTGTCTGCCTCAAAGAACTTTCTAGCCTGATAGGCTTCTTTGAAGGAATTGACGTGCCCCACTGCCGAGTCATAAAACTGCTGAATCAGTTTAAACGGCACTGCAAGCTCGGCTTGCTTTGCAGTTTTTATCGTCTCTTCTGTGCGCTTGGTCAAATACTCTAGCTCTTGGCTGATGCTTTGATAGTCGGCATAACTTATCTGTACTGCCGCAGTTTGGGTGATGCCGGGTACCAGCTCTTCCAGAGCCAAAGAAATCAAATTGGAGTTGGCGGTTATTTCGCCTTGCAATCCGGGCGCCCATGTAAGGAATACGCAACCGCCTTTGCGAACGACTGCCGGTGCTACTTCTCTGCCTGTACTGTCAGTCCACTTTGCCAGTTGCTGGGCGCCTTCAGTGATCACTACATCGGATCTGACAGTGCCAATGGCGAATTCTTCTGATACCGCAAACGGTGTGCGAGGCCAATCGATTTTTTGTTTGTCGGTTAAATTGCTTTGTTTGCTGACGGTGACTCCTGCCAGTCCATCTAATGCAATACCGTTGGGTTGCGGCATCCCGTTTGCATCGGTGATTACCAATTTGCCACCACCGCGAACGAATTCTGTGATGGCGCTCAAACCTTCGGCTGTCAAATCGACAGAAAGAGGAAGCACGATCAGCTTGTAAGAACTGAGTTTTGCTCCGCCTGCGGCAAGGTCAGCATCGCTCAATTCGTCATATCGAACGTTTGCATTCTCCAGCGAATGACGAAACAACACGTAGTCATCATCGAATGTGCCGAGGTGCAAATCCTGATAGCTTTGAGAATTGCGGGCGCTTTTCACCACGCCGATTGGTGAGGCTGCCAAAGCAGGTGGAGCCTGCAAGAGCAGAAACACACTCAAAGTAAGCACACATCTAAAAATCGGATGCGTAATCAGTTTGAGAGCATGTTTTGCTACTTCATTTGCCGTCACTTCGTAACCTCCATCATCTGCGTTCTTTTGTCAGGCTTTCTGTATAAGCTTTTTGTCTTGCCGAATTCTTTTGCTGAATTTTTTTGCTGGTTCGACTTCGATTTATTTGTTGCGCATTTCCTTCATGACCCTGTCGATCTGGCGCTTCGTGTCGCGTTTTGTAATCGATTCGCGTTTGTCGTAGAGCTGCTTTCCTCTTACTACCGCAAGATCGACTTTTGCCCAATTGCCTTTGAAAAATAATTTCAATGGAATCAGCGTCAATCCTTTTTCCTGCGTTTTCTGCTTGAGCTTGACTATCTGCATGCGATGCATAAGCAGTCTTCTTTTGCGCAGAGGCTCATGGTTGAAACGATTACCATGATCGTAAGGGGCAATGTGGCAATGATGCAGCCATACTTGTCCGTCTTCAATGCGAGCAAAAGCATCAGTGAGATTGGCTTTGCCATTGCGCATAGATTTGACTTCCGTGCCCTGCAATTCTATGCCAGCCTCAAAGACTTCGATAATTTCGTATTCGTGCCGCGCACGACGATTGTCGGCAATTATTTTTACCGACTTTCCTTCGCGTTCAATTGGCGCGGCATTCTTTTTCATCAGTATCGAAGGGATATACGCGTGAGTCCGGTAATTAACGAGTCAAACATTCAGTATAAAACGTTGACAGGCTGCGGATCCGCTCATTTTCAAAAGCTGTGCATTAAACGTGACAGAGTGAATAAACCCACTATTTAGCCGGATAGCAGCGCCACTGAACGATTTCGAACCCGACCACTTTTCAAATGGCGCCAACCAGATATCTATCCGGAAGGTAAACCGTTATCGGTTTACCTTCCAATTCACTTAGTGAGGGGGGAGACGGAGTTGCGCTTGACAATCGGATGTTATGATTTTAAGGATGATGCGGATACGCGTCGTATATATGACTGCTGTAGTTGCAGGCGCCAATACTAATGATCAAGATAGGACCACTCTTTGCCACTGATACCGCGCAGACGCGTGCCCTCTTGCGCCATCAGAACGAACCAATGCCGTTCGAAAGCTTTTGTGCTGAAGATGCGTTCGCTCTCAGGGGTTTCACGTTTTTCCAACATTGGATGCCATGCAATCTGCACATTGCTCCCATGGCTTATATAGCTAAGGAAGATGGCATAGTTCTGGCTCTCATTTCTATTAGCTCAGTCGGCAAATCCAGAGCCTGCTGGCGCATAGAGCATCTTGTCGTCCATCCAAACCATCGTGGGCGAGGAATCGCTCAAGAGCTTTTGCGCTATGCGTTTGCCACTTTTGCCAGTCAAGGAGCGGCTCATTTCGTAGCGGAGGTTTCAGATCAGAATTCCGCGGCGCTTTCCTTGCTTGGCAATACTGGGTTTAGACGCTGCTACCGGGTCACTCACTATCAAGTCCCGGTTGATTTCGAAGTACCCGGACTGTCTTCAAAGGCAGACAGTGACGAGGCTTCACCCTTCCGTCTGGCAATTCCTCAAGACCGCCAGGGACTATATCATCTGTTCCAAGAGTGCTTGCCGCCTGATTTGAGACTTACTTACGAATATGTGCCGGAAGACTTTTATGTCAGCGAAGTGCCGACCGAGAGTTTTGAGAAGCTAACGCGCAAGCTCATTAACCGCAAGATTTGGTATTGGGTTTCTCAAGATCCTGATCGCAAGAGTCTGACAGCGGCCGTGCGCGTACTTGCTCATAGAGAGGGCGACTTCCACCTGGAATTTGCTGTGCACCCGGGCTGGGCGCATACTGCCGAAGATACGATCAACTTTACTTTGGGCATCATGCGGCGGCTCAACATGCGCGGCGTTATATCTATAAAGGGTTTCGACTACCAGCCGCATGTAGTGAAAGCAATCGAAAAACTTGGATTGGAGCGCACCGGCACATTCTCTTTAATGGCTCGCGACCACTGGGTGCGCGCCAAGCAAAAGCGCGTCGTCCGCAAAGAGGCGCCGATCACCCTTCCGAGTCCAGGGATCAACCTGCCTTTGCCGGCGGAAAGAAGGTTATTGCCTGCGGATTTGCGCATGTTTGCCAGTGACCTTAGTTTGTTCAGGGAAAAGAACGATAGCTTATAATCCGCTCATCAAGCAGCTTTCAAAGGGCCAGCTTTGGGGATGTTTTGCAAAGAATTCGCACCAGGCTCTTAAACTAAAGTAAAGGCCGAAGGCGAAGCAGTATTAGATCTGGTAGTCTGGCTAAATCGCTGTCTGTCTCGGCAGTTCGATCCTTTTTGCGCTGCAAACCGCGGACTTGAAGAGTCGGAAGCCCAACAGGCTCGCGTTGACATCGCACGGGCGTTGCCTTTATTATTGCCAACCGCCTAAGCGACCTGCCTCAGCATTTATTGGGGGCAGACACTGTAATCAAGTTCTATTTCAGGAGATTTGTGGTGCCTACCATCAATCAGCTCATTCGGAGAGAGCGGAAGAAAGTCACTTATAAGACGAAATCACCCGCGTTGAAATCATGCCCGCAACGTCGCGGCGTCTGCACGCAGGTGAAGACGACGACTCCTAAGAAGCCGAACTCGGCTCTTCGGAAGATCGCTCGTGTCCGCCTCACCAACAGTATGGAAATCACTGCATACATTCCAGGTATCGGTCACAACCTGCAAGAACACTCTGTCGTCTTGGTAAGAGGCGGTCGGGTTAAGGATCTTCCGGGCGTTCGCTACCACATCGTCAGAGGCGCGCTCGACACCGCTGGTGTCAAAGACCGCATGCAAGGTCGTTCCAAGTACGGCGCCAAGCGCCCGAAAGCTGGAGCTGCCGCAGCCGCCAAGAAGAAATAGTTTTTCAGTCGTTACAGACCAGGACAAGCAAGAACAGGACTCGAAAGTATGTCACGCAGATCAGCAGCACAAAAAAGAATTCCTCCGGCCGATTCGGAATTCAACAGCCAGCTCGTTATGCGCTTCGTTCATCGCATGATGCAGCGCGGCAAAAAGAGCACAGCTCAAAAGGCTTTCTATTCGTCTTTGGAACTCATCAAAGAGCGCACCAAACAAGAGCCTCTTGATGTTTTCAACAAAGCCGTCAAAAACGTGACGCCGCTTGTTGAAGTGAAGGCTCGCCGTGTGGGCGGTTCTACCTATCAGGTGCCGATTGAAGTCAAACAAGCTCGTGGCGTTGCACTGGCAACTCAGTGGATCATCACGAATTCCAGAAAGCGCGGCGGCAGAAGCTTCGCAGAGCGTTTGTCGGCAGAACTGATTGACGCCTCCAATGGAGCCGGCAACTCGGTGAAGAAGAAAGACGAAACGCACAAGATGGCAGAAGCCAACAAAGCGTTCGCTCATTACCGCTATTAATCGGTAAGTCTCCTTATATAGGTAGGCTCCCAAGCCTCATTCATAAGACGGTCTTAACGATGGGCATCCAAAACTGATGCTTAAGCGGTAAGTGTCCTCTAGAACGTTTCGGTGTTCTGGGGGGCGAAGAACTATTGAGTCAATCGCGTAAGAGACGTTGGGCAAAATAGTTTTTTTCGGGTTAGAGTTCGGGGTAGAAGATCTTTCCGCTGATCCGTCGGCAGGGAGAGCTTAAGATTCGACAGCCGATGCATTAAGTGCAGACGCTTTCGAATTGTCTGTTGGAAACCAGCTTTACATGCGGGTTTTGGCTGAATATCTCCAATATTCACCTTTTTCAATTGTAAAGATAGGCAAGGAATTGAAAGAATCTTTGTTGAAGGTTTTTCTGGAAATATAAGAAGTCATGATAAGGTGCAAAAGGTTTTCAGGGGAATATGACTCGGTCGAGCCGAGCCGTGCCCTCTGCAGCGCCAAAACAGACTTGGCAAAATCCAGGCAGAACATAAGAATACGGCGGAAGGAAACATGGAAGTCGCAACTCGTTCGGACGAAAGGAAACCCACTACCGTGATGACCAGGACAATCCCATTACGTGATATCCGTAATATGGGTATCGCGGCTCACATCGATGCTGGTAAGACAACTACCACCGAGAGAATTCTCTTTTATTCCGGTCTTATCCACCGGGTTGGAGAAGTCCACGAAGGTACGACTGTTACCGATTGGATGGAGCAAGAAAAAGAGCGCGGCATCACAATTACCGCCGCTGCAATTAGTTCCAAGTGGAAAGGCAAACATATCAACTTGATTGATACGCCTGGACACGTTGATTTCACCGTCGAAGTTGAGCGCTCCATGCGAGTTCTTGACGGAGTCGTTATTGTTCTTTGTGCCGTTGCCGGCGTTCAGCCTCAGACCGGCACCGTCTGGAAGCAAGCCAACCGTTACGAAGTACCGCGCATGGTCTTCGTCAACAAGATGGATCGCAACGGCGCCGACTACTTCCGTGTGGTCAAGCAAATTCAAGAGCAACTGCCTGGTTTGCACTCCACCTGGACGAATGGTCACCCGCTGCAAATTCCGATTGGCTCAGAAGTAGATTTCAAAGGCATCATCGATCTAATCGACCGCAAAGCATTTATGTATGCCGAGGATGATCCGATGGGCAAATTGGCTCGTGAAGATGCCATACCTGCCGACATGGCCGAAGAAGCTGAAGAATGGCGTACAAAACTCGTCGAAGCGATCGTCGAAACCGACGACAAATTGATGGAGAAGTACTTGGAAGGCGAACAGCCGACCGCCGATGAACTCAAGGCTGCTTTGAGACAAGCCGTAATCAACAACAGAATCGTTCCGATTTTGGTTGGTTCTGCATTCAAGAACAAAGGCGTTCAGCCTCTTCTCGATGCAATCGTCGACTACTTGCCGTCACCTGAAGAAACTCCACCTATCAAAGGCTGGACTCCAGATGGCGAAGAAGCAGAGCGCACTTGCAACGACGAACCGTTTGCCGGTCTTGCTTTCAAAGTGATGACCGATCCTTTCGTAGGCAAACTGACTTTCGTCCGCGTATACAGCGGCACTCTGGCTGCAGGCTCTTACGTGCAAAACACGACCAAGGGCAAGAAAGAGCGCATCTCGCGTCTTATCCAGTTGCAAGCTGACCAACGTACTGACGTTCAATCGGCAAGCGCAGGCGACATCGTTGCTGTAGTCGGTCTCAAAGACACGACCACTGGCGATACTCTTGCAGTTGATACTCATCCGATCATTCTTGAATCGATGAAGTTCCCAGAGCCGGTAATTTCGGTTGCTATCGAGCCGAAGACCAAGCAAGACTCCGACAAGTTGGGCAATTCACTTGCTCGTCTTGCCGAAGAAGATCCGACTTTCAAGGTCAAAGTCGACCACGAAACCGGTCAAACAATCATCGCTGGTATGGGCGAATTGCACTTGGAAATCATCGTCGACAGATTGTTGCGTGAATTCAAAGTGGAAGCCAATGTTGGTAAGCCGCAAGTTGCTTACCGTGAAACCATTCGCAATCATGTCAAGCAAGAAGGCAAATTCGTTCGTCAATCTGGCGGTCGTGGTCAATACGGTCACGTCGTTATCGAGCTCGATCCGTTGCCGGCAGGTACTGGTTTCGAGTTCGTCAACAAGATTGTCGGTGGTGTCATTCCGAAGGAATACATTCCTGCGGTGGAAAACGGCATCAGAGAAGCTCTCGCTGGTGGTGTGTTGGCTGGCTACCCGGTCATTGACTTCAGAGCGACGCTCGTATTCGGTTCGTACCACGAAGTTGACTCGTCTGAAATGGCGTTCAAAATCGCTGGTTCGATGGCCTTCAAAGAGGGCTTCATGAAGGGCAAACCGGTTCTGCTGGAGCCTGTAATGAAAGTCGAAGTGGAAGTGCCGGAAGAATACATGGGCGATGTCATCGGCGACATATCCGGTCGTCGTGGCAGAGTCGAAGGTATGGACACCCTCGATAAGCTCTCCAAAGTGAAAGCAGTCGTACCGCTGTCTGAAATGTTCGGTTATGCAACAGACATCCGTAACAAGACACGTGGTCAAGGCACCTTCACTATGGAATTTGCTCACTACGATGAAGTTCCACATAGCATCTCGGACGGCATCGTTACGGCAAAATCCGCTAAGTAAGTAGGATGACCCTAGAAGGTAAACCGATAACAGTTTAACTTCCAAGCAATTATCAAGGCGGCCGGTAAAATCGGCTGCCTTTTGCTTTATAGGAATTGATCTTGATTTCTTGATGCCTGCTTGAACTGGCAGCGCTTTTCAATGGTATAAAATTTCCTCCAGGACCGAGCGAGCTGGTCCACCTTGGCATCGCCAATTAGCCGTTGTTTCTCAGGAGTTTTCGATGAAGTATCTGCACGGTGGTTACATCTTGTTCTGTGACCAGGCCGAACATGCAGACAATGGACGGGTGAACGCCCAGGGGCTCTTTGACGTCTTTGTCGGTGAGTTGCCGCTAAAAATGGATTGCCAGATGGTAATCGGCTTTGGCACGCCGTTTGAAAGAAGGCAGTACAAGGGTCTGGTTGTGATCGAGAATCCGGAAGGCCATGAAATTTTCCGCAAAGAGTTTCAAGCCAATGATCCCAATGACATTTATAAAGGGCACTACATCGTCACGCCCGAAGTGACCATCGACAAAGAAGGCATGTGGACTGCCAAGTGCGTTTTACGAAACTATAAAGACGAAACTATGTGGGATGTTTCCAGGCAGTTCTGGTCAATGGTTGAAGGCTCTGCGCCTCCCGATCCATAGATTACGAGTTCTCGACTGCGTTGTAGCCTTGATCCGGACTTAGAGCTTGCTCAAGCTTTAGTCATTGCTCGATTCAGTCATAGCTGAAGTACAGTCAGGACCTCAAGATTCAGTAATAGCTCAGGCTAGAAGGACCGGCAAAGTTTCGAATCGCTTGCCTAATACATCAACGCTGTCTGCCCCCAACCAACTTTCCAAAACGGTGGCGTATACGGTGCGAAAGTCTACTGTGTGTTTTAGATCGCCTGCATCGAGACTGGTCAAACTGGGCGCTTCTCCGTAGATTCCGCCTTTGACTGACGAACCTACTAAGAAGAGTGGTTCCGCAGTGCCGTGATCAGTTCCTTTGCCATTATTTTCCTGAACTCTTCTACCGAATTCGGAAAATACGAGAGTCAAAACATTGTCTTCCAAACCATGGTCTTTCAGATCGCTCTGAAACGCAAGAAGAGTATCGGACAGTTGTTTCAGCAGCCCGGCCTGTGCTCTTTGTTGATTGGCGTGCGTGTCGAAACCGTCCAAACTGACAGTAAAAATAGGAGCGCTGACTCCACCAGTAATCATCTGAGAGATGAATTTCAGTCCATCGCCTAACTTTCCATTCGGATATTTGATGTTGCTCTTGTAGTTTTTCACGATTTTGAGCAGGCTGTCCGAGGCTTGATCCGCTTCCAATCCGGCTCTTCTTAGCATCTCGGCATGCGGTCGTTTGCTCTCGAAACTTTCATAGATGTTTTTGAACGCTTCAATTTGATGGTCTCGATCCTTTCTAAAGTGTGGATCGCTCTTGAAGCGAAACTCGTAAATGTTATTGACTGAAGGAACAACTATTTTTTTCGCGTAGAGTGTTTTGGGCAGCATCGGGTCCACATTTATTGCCGGCAATGCAATGTTGTTTTGGCCTGAGTATGCAAGGTCAAGATAGCGTCCTAGCCATCCCGTATCGCCGATTTTTTCCGGCTGGGCCGTTTGCCAAATTTCAATGGAGCGAAAATGTGAACGATTGGGACTGCCGTAGCCTGCGCCTTCAATTATGGCCAGTTTCCCGTCACTGAAAAGCTCACGCATGCCTGTCATTGAAGGATGCAAACCAATTTGATCATTGAGTCTCAAAACATCTTTTTGTGAAATTGCTATCTGCGGACGGGCGTCGTAGTAGGCGCCTTGCCCGTACGGAACAACCGTGTTCAAGCCATCATTGCCACCACTCAGCTGTATCAGGACGAGCTGCTTTTGACCTTTCCGGACTGATGCTTGGGCCTGTAGTTGGAAAATCTCCTCGGCAGAGAGCATCAAACCAAGCATGCCGAGTCCACCCTGGATAAACTTTCTTCTTGATAGAGTCATGGAATTACCTCAAGTCAGTTGATAGGTGGGCAGGGTCATAATTAAGTGGACTAACCCTCTAAGTTTGGCATCGAGTGTACGGTCGTCTTCAATCATACTCACCTTTTTGCCGTCAAGATCGCTGGAGACATATTCAACAAGTCTCTGGCGAGTCTGTTTCGGAACATCTCCGTCGACCAGTAGCTCGACGAAGTAATTGACCATTTCAAGCGCATTAGTCAAACCGAATCTATGCACCAACTGCGTGGGAGTGTTTGTTTTCAGCAGTTCGTCAAAACGGGTCGTCGTTATGCGTGCAGTGAAGTTGAAGCGCTCCATCATGGTGTCACTGGAAATCCAGGACTCTCCGCCATCCCAGCCCTTAACCGAAGGAGGATGAAAGAGATCTTGCCCCATTGCACCCATTAGTTGTGGCAGATCGTTATCGAGGCTTTCAAGTTGCAGTGTTTTTATCGAACCAACAACCAATTCTGCAGGGCTTTTGATCTTGGCATGAAAGGCTCGCTCGCTCTGAAATGTTTTGTCTTCAAAAATAGATCGAAGCATTGCTGTCAGCGAATAATTGTTATCTCTAAATGATGATGAAACTCGATCTACATACGACTTGTCCGGGTTATCGTATGCAAAGAACGTGATTAACTTGCGTGCGAGAAATTTGCTCGTTTCTGGTCTTTTCACAAGTATTGATACGATGTCCTCTCCGTTCAAATTTCCGCTGACAGAAAGCACGGTTTTCTTGCTGAAATCGTGCTGACCTTTATTGAAATAGAATCCGTCCGGTTTTGTTTGCCAGCCTGTAAAAGCTCGTGCTGCTTCTTTTATGTCTTTCTCTGTATAGTTGCCTATGCCGACAGTAAACAACTCCATTACTTCGCGAGCAAAATTTTCGTTTGGTTTGCCTTTGCGATTCTGCTGATTGTCCAGCCAAATTATCATAGCCGGATCTTTCGCCATTCCTACCAGTAAGTCGTGGAAATTGCCGAGCGCATACTTTCGCATTAGCATGTTCTGAACATACATTGCATGCGGGTTTCGCACTTTTCTATCGGATGTTGCGAAATGACCATGCAGGAAAAGAGTCATTTTTTCTTCGAGTGGTCGTCTCGAATAGATCATGCGATAGAGCCACCAGCGGCGCAAATCATTTGGATTGGTAAAATCGAAAGACTGTTCTTTGATCGCCTTTTCCAGAAGTGAGTTGTCGACCTGTTTTGGATTGAGCAATTCGTTTAGTGCGCCATCATACCCAAGAGATTTGTAATACTTTAATTCCTTGGGCGTGTAGCCGAAGCCCGCTCTGCGCAAAAGTTGGGCAATCCAGATCGATTCTTTTTTCGATTGCGGCCTTATTGGCGCGCGAGTATTCGACACTATAAATCTCGTTGTTGAATTGGAGCTAAATTTATCTCTTTCCGCATTCTGTTTGCTGCATAAGGTCCTCAGGTAGTTGGCCGCTTTTGAGTTTATCCAGTTCTTCCAATTGAGCGGGGCTGAGTTTTGCCTGAATTTCCTCCCAGATTGATAGCCTTTTGCTTCTTAGTTTTTGCAACATATTGCGCGCTTTAAGCAGCAATTCAAATTCTTCAGATTTAGTCATCATATCCATTTGAGACTCTTCTTTGCTCAGCATTTTTTCTATCAGTTTGGCCGGCATTTTCTTGCGCAGCTCATTGAACTCTTGATTCATGGGCGTCAGTTCGGCACGCCCTTTCTCGTAAGCTTTGACGACTGCTTCACGCTGTTTTCCTTTTAGCGAACCGATCAGTCTTACCTGGTCTAAATCGGGCGTTCCCGCCTGTATAAATGTGCGTATCTCGTCTGCCGGCCTGGAATTCATTTTGTATTTCGGCAACGCTTCAGAAGCATTTGCAGGACCTGAGAAAATGGTTTCTTCTGCGTCTAGTGGATTGAATTTCTGGTTCGCATGCGCCGATTTCTCAAGCGCAAAGCAGGCGGTCTGTGTTGCGAAAAATAGACTGACAGTAATCAATGCGGCTTGACTGATTTGGTTTGTCATCGCGTCTAGCCTTGCTGTCGATTGCCTGAAGGTACGGCTTCTCCGGAGTCGTTAAGTAGCTCACGACAGCGTTTTAGCATAATACTTGTCGGCAGATCTGAAGGCACCATTTTCAATATGGTTGAGAATAACTGCTCCGCTTCTTTGATGTCGCCTTCGTCGAAACTTTGCCTGGCGTTTCTGTAGATTGCTATAGCTTCTTCCATAGCTGCAGGCAATGACCCTCGCGTGGTCAGCAGCTCATAGAGCGCTTGTTTATCGCTCGAGCCATTCAGGAAGATGCTGTCGATTTGTCTGACTTCCAGAGTATCTTCGACGAGGTGTGCTGTTCCGGAACCTAAGATAAAACTGGTTCCGTAAGTGTTGTTTAGTGCTTCTAAAGCCAGCGCCTGTTCCACCGGGTCGCCCATGACGCTGTATTGTGCGAACTGAGTATCTCGGGAACCAGCATCGATGGTTCCGCAAAAGGCATCGCCGGTTTCGATACCGCACGATGACCGCAAAGCAAGGGAGGCTAGATCGTCTGTTTGCGTTTCGCAGTAATTGTTTATTTTGTCTTTGATTGATAGCGCACATTGCGCAGCTTGCCTAGCCTGCTCACTGCCAGCCAGGGGCAATGGTGCGCCCCAGAAAGCAATTACTCCGTAAGAGGCAATTCTGTCGACTATGCCTCGATGTTCAAAAACCTCGTTCACCATAATTCCAAGGCAATCGTTGAAGATTTGAAATATCCTGTCCGGTGGAAGTGGATCGACCTGATCCATGAAGTCGCGCACGCGGCAGACCATAACGGTTACTTGACAGCGCTTTCCATCCAGTCCAAGTTCGGCTAACTGGGCTCTGTCTATCTGGTGAGCAATGTGTTTTGCAGTCATAGAGCGAAATAGTCGCGTGTGCCTGCGCCGTTCCCTAAAGAAATAGAAGTTTTGATCGGCAAGAACCAGCAGCCAACACGGAATAACAACTGCTGCTACGGGCACTACAGTTGGTATCACTTGCCCGAAGTTGAGAAAGAGGAAAAAAGAAATTGCAAACCAACCCAGAGAAATTCCGGCAATCGAAAGGAAGCTTCCCAGCGGTCGACCTACAAGTAATCCAAGTATTTGTCCACAGGCGAGAGCAGCTATAACAACTGCGATGATTATTTTCCAACGTGAATTAGGAGGCAGGCATTTGCCGCTAATCAGGTTTGAAACGATATTGGCCTGAATTTCAATAGCCGGCATGCGATTATCAAATTCGGATACGGGTGTAGCAAAACTTGATTCATAAATGGGTGCTTGTCGCGGCTGGCTACTGCCTGTGTCCATAAAGCTGCTTTCACCAAAGCCGATCAAAACGACTTTGTGTAGAAAGGGGCTGTTGGTTGTACCGCTCGAAGTATCATTTGTTTTTGCGATAGTGGCTGATGATTGAAAATGTTTTTGCCAATCAAGAGCGCGCCATAATGGAATTGTAGTAAAACTGCCTTTGCCGCCTGCATAGTTGATACGGAATTCTGCAGGAAAAATTTTGTCTTTGAGAAAAACACGGTCGTGCCCTTGATCGACCATCGATCTTGCACCCAGAAATTTTTCAGCCACTCTTAGCGCAAATGATTTGTAGAAAGCTGTTGAATGACCGAATTTTTCAAAAACCAAAGAGGCTTTTCTAACTAGCCCATCTCTGTCTACAGGGATGTACGCGTTGCCTAAGCAGGCTCCATCAGCGCCCAACGCCACGATGAAAGGTTCGTAGGGCGCGTGCACTCGCGGCTTCGATTTATTCCCGGTGCCAACCTCCAACGTATCGACATTTGTAGAGACGACAATGTTTTTCACTCTTTTGAAGACGTCGCGCAGAATCTCATCTTCTTTATCAATCTCTTGCCTTTCCGCATCGATTAGACGATTTGATTCGCCAGCGGCTTCTTCCAAATCGACATCGAAACCAATTACCTCAGCGCCACCTTTGGCGAGTTGATCGATGACACGTGCAAATAAAGTTCGATTCCATGGCTGTTTAGAATTCAGCCCCAAGCGTCTGGCGGATTCAGGGTCCAGCGTAACTAGAACGACCGAGTTTGTTTCTTGTGTGCGCTTCTCTTTATAGGACTCGAGACCGTCTCTGAAGCGAATAAAGTGATCGGTCACTGAATTTTCGAGTGCTATTAGCGAATCTGAAAGAAAAGGGACGTTGAAGAATTCGATTGATAGAACCGCAACTCCCACAAGAAAACAGACAGCCAGCGCGCGCCAAGAGAGGTCCTTCGACGAAACGCCGACAACTTTCGACATCTTTTTTGCCAAACCATCTTTCATCTGGAACCTGCCAGAAGATATCAGCGGGAGGCCTTTCCCGGGTAATTGGACATATTCCCTGTTTTGAAGCCAATTAAGTAACCAAGTAATTAACTGATAGCCATGGCTGTCAAGCGAAAATTGGCCATTGAACGCTCGGACAAGGCTGTAGAAGTTAAACCGTTAACGCTTTAACTTCTACAATCTCGTGTTCTTGACAATCATAAAAGCACCGAAAGGAAAAGCCGGCAGACCTTCAGGCGGTGTCCGATAAATGCGCAGTGGCTGTATTTAGGTAGTAAAAAATGGACAGTACTGGATTCGAACCAGTGACCCCCACTATGTCAAAGTGGTGCGCTACCAACTGCGCCAACTGTCCACGGTAAAACCTTGGAAGAGACATTCTATCGTGCTCGGTGCCAGAGGTAAACCGCTGCCGTTACGCTTAGACACTTGATACAGATTACAGACAGACCGCTGCAATCCAGGGTTTTCTTGATTTAAATTGGAGGCGGCACCCAGATTTGAACTGGGGGTGAAGGTTTTGCAGACCCTTGCCTTACCACTTGGCTATGCCGCCGCAACCAGTAAAAGCTTATCGTAGACGGTCTGTTTCCAGCTTGTCAAAAAAGGCCAAACTTTTCCAAAGTTTGTAAGCGGGAATGAAGCCTGTATCATACAACTTGGCTGAATGCTGTTTCGAACGGCAGCGGCTTCTTTTGCGCTGAAGGAGAATCGGCTTGCTTGAACTGTTGCTCAGACGATGTCTGCAAGCAGTTCCGCTGCTGGCCATCTTATCAATTGTCACATTCGCTGCAGTTCTGAGCCTTCCGGGAGACCCTGTCGAAGTGCTTGTAGGTAATGCTCAGAAAGATATGGCCCCCCAAGAAATTCAAGTACTGAGGCAGGAATTCGGTCTCGATAAATCACCGGTTGAGCAGTATTTACTCTGGCTTACTAATGGCGTGTTCAGGGGGAATTTAGGCAGGTCGTATAAAGACGGTCGGCCAGTTGTGACGATTATTCAGGAGCGACTCCCTTCGACAATACGATTAGTCGCAACAGCTCTTATTCTCGCGTTTGGAGTGGGGCTGTTTTGGGGGCTGGCTATGGTCGCACTCAAGCAGTCGCAGCTTGGAAAGTGGTTGGAGGCAGGACTTTTCGTTACCGCGCTAATTTTGTACTCCGCTCCTGGATTTTGGGTTGGTTTTATTGCCCTGACTATGGCTGGACGATTGAGTGCGTTTGGTGATGTTCCTCTATTGGCCGTTCATGCCGCAGGCTCCCCACCTCTCAATCCGATGGCCGCGTTTTCAGCGATTGGTTATGTTTTATTGCCGGCGTTGGTTTTGTCGCTGCGGCGAATGGCGAAAATCGCACTTTTCGTCCGAACAGCTACGCTGAATGAATTAGCCGAAGGGTATGTGACAACTGCACTAGGCAAAGGTCTCTCTCGAGTGCGTGTGCTGACCAAACATGTTCTGCGAAACAGCCTGGCACCGATTATCAATCTGGCAGGACTTTCCCTTCCATCATTGTTGGGTGGGTCGGTATTGATAGAAACAGTGTTTGCCTGGCCTGGTATGGGAAGACTAGCTGTCGAAGCTACATTCGGACGAGACTATCCGATGATTTTGGCTCTTGTGATGATGTACGGTGCTCTAGTTATTTTTTCCAATATGGCTGCAGATGTCCTTGAGCTAATGACTGATCCTCGCAGGCGCGATGCCTATCTTTCCGAGATCGAAGGAGCTAGAGTCTAATGTCTCAAGCCAGATTTACTATCTCGGATCCGCGCCACAGCTCAATTCGTATGTGGGTTGGCGCATTCTTAATCGCTTTGGTGTTCTCATCTGCTCTTTTGGCTCCAGTGATTGCGCCATCAAAGACCTTTCTCTGGCCTGTGCCTGTAAATTTGGACGCCATCAACTTGCCGCCGTTCAGCCAAGGTCATTTACTGGGCACGGACTTGCTGGGGCGCGATATTCTCGCCGAAGCGCTCTGGGGTGCTCGTATGTCTTTAGTAATAGGAATAGTGGCAGCTGTGACTGCCGTTACATTTGGTGGCGTATGGGGCGCCCTATCGGCTTTCCTCGGCGGACCCATCGACACTCTAATGATGCGCTGTGTTGACGGTCTATTAGCAATTCCAAATATAGTTTTGCTGCTGACAATAAACACTATTCTTTCGGCTGGTTCCTTTTACTCTTTTCCTGATTGGACTTTGCGATTTCTGAAAGTAACTTCTTTCTCAAGTGGCTATCTTCCGCTATTCACTGTCATTGTTGTAATTAGCGCCACTACTTGGTTAGAAGCTGCGCGAATAAGCCGATCTAAGATACAGTCGATATTATTGGAAGAGTATATATACTCGGCAAAAGCACTCGGAATCGGAGTTATACGCATGCTCTTTCGGCATTTACTCCCTAATGCGGCGCCAGTTCTACTTGTCGAGGCAACTCTTCTTGTTTCGGATGCAATTTTGATGGAAGCTGGATTAAGCTTTCTGGGGCTGGGATTGGGGCCTTCGACACCAAGTTGGGGCAGCATGTTAACGTCTGCTCAGTCGAGTTTGATTGAGGGGAACTGGTGGGCAGTTATTGTTCCTGGCGTGTTAATCACCACAACGGTAGTAGGGGTAAATCTAGTTGGAGAGGGCATCCTGGAAGGACAGGGCGGTAAAAGGCAGACTGCGTGAGGGTTGTGAAAGGTTGATTCCATTCGGATACAATTACACTCAGCCTAGATTTGAATGTCCAGTAGTAAGGAGCAAGTTTCTCGCGATGAAAAAATGTCTTGCCGAAAAGGCGAAGGTTCGCAAGCTTGCCATTCTGGTTTTGCCACTGGCAGTCTTTTGTCTCACAGCTTGTGGAAACAGCAAAGATGTCACCTACAAATCGGGCGGAATGACGCACACGATCGCTCAGGGCGAAGGGTCAATTCCAGACGAATTCAAAGCTCTAATCTATCCAGATGCGCAGGCAACAGGCTCTGTGTCTGCAGATGGAAACGATCAAGAGCAGTCGAAATTCGTTATGTTGCAGGCAAAAGCTACAGCTGAAGACGTCAGCAAGTGGTATCAAGAACAGCTGCAAAACAATGGATGGACAGTTGGAAACGTCCAAAACAGCGCCGATGTAATAAGCATCAGCGCTCAAAAGAAAGACATTGAAATGAACGTCATGATTGATGAAGACCAAGGGAAGACCACAATAAATCTCTCGCTGGCAAAAACAGTCGATCAAGTGCCTGACGAATCAGAAAGCGAGAATTTTGTACCGAATAAAGCAGCGCCACCAACGGACTAGACACCGCGAGGAAAAATGCCTCACGATAATGCACCACTTGCCGAAGTAATTTCTTCATCCATTACTGGTGTGGTGGCACAGTGTTTGATGTCTTCCGACAAGGACGGGATGCCCGATACGCCTAAGCCACGCTTTGGCAGTTTCTTGAAAATCCGTACTGTCAGTAATCTAGATGTTTTAACTGTTGTACATAACGTCATAACCGGCTCTCCTGATGCTGTGCACCAACCCTGGGCACTAGGACTTTCACGCGAACAATTGAGAGAAGAACAACCGCATATTTTTTCTCTTTTGCGAACCGAGGTACATGCAGTTGTTGTCGGTTACATCGAAAGCGGCGGTGTATTTCAGCATTTGCCACCTGTACCACCCGAGGTGCATGATTTTGTGTATTTAGCAAGCGATGAAGAAATTCGTCAGGTCACAGAAGGCTTTGATTTCCTGCGACTTATTGCGACAGTCACGACAGTTCCACAGGATGAGCTTGCTGCAGCGAGTATTCGCGAAGCACACAAGGCACATGGGAATGATTATTCATTTCTAGTTGAAGCTGGGCAAGCGCTATCGCATATTTTTAAAAACGATTTCGATCGGCTCGTAACGATCCTGCGCAAGATTCGCCCGGGAACGCCTGCTCGCTCGTAGCGCGATATGGAGCATTGAGGTTTAGAAGGTTAACCGATAACGGTTAACCTTCTAAACCTCTTCTTTTGAGGCCAAAACTTTTGTTGTCAGTATTAGATTTCTTTTGAACTTTTTGTCCGCCGGACTCGTATTCAAATGTATGAGGTCGAGGGAACGGATATGAGTGTCAAGCGCCCAGCCGATATATCATATGAACTCGCCCAAGCGGCGTTACCCGCTCTGGTGGCTGAGTTTGGACCGGAAGCGAAAGCACGAGCCATAGTGCTCGGAAAGCTTGCGCAGAGAGAAGTAATTGTTTGTTTTCATTGCAAAGCCGAAAACAAAATACCGTCGGATGATATGCGAATGTTTTTGTGCTGCGAATGCCGAAAGCAAATTTGGGTTACTGCAGACACGAATTTCCGCAGAGTGCGCTTGTTCTTTGTACGTCTCGGCATTATGCGATTGCAGGAAATGGGAATCTGTATCAACGCCAATCAGGCTTCCAAGTTGTTCTGTGTTTCATATGACACGGTCAGCCGATTTTACAAGCAATTGGGAATCTCTGTAATTTCTTTGTTGCCAGATCGCTCAGTGGAAGTCCCGACCAGCTTTAGCACCTCCGTTGTCTGCAGGCGTACAAGACAAACACAGGCAGAAAAAGCACCTTTCGAAGAAGAGTTTGAAATGCAAAAAAACGCTGCTGCATCCTCGGATTCGCCATTTCAAATGAGCGCTGCTGCTTCGAATTCCCCATTCTCTGAATTGGAATTGCAGATTCTGGAGATGTTAAAAGGTAAGACAGTTTCGTTAGAAGAGCTAATTACAGAAATAAGGGCCAGCAGTGCTTCTATATCGAGCGCGCTGACAATGCTCGAGTTGAGTGGAAATATTAAGGCGAGCTTTGGCAATAAGTTCTCACTTGCAAATTCTTTATGCTTGAAAGACTTGGATTGTGGGGAGAAGGAAAAGGTGATCGCCGAAAGCTTCAATCAGTTCATAAAGGACTACTTTCAGGGAATCGGCAGAAAAAATCTCCAAGTCTATTCTTCGTTCAATTGGTTCGCATTTGATCGAAATTTCTGGTCAATCGACCGTCTGAGAGACTTCTTCATTTCTTATCCCTACATTCCGTATGAAGAGATTCGCGATTTTGTGACGCCACTAAGCTTCAAGATTGTTCCGCGGTTTGATAGTTCGTAAAGACAATGATTAGAAGTGCAGCAGCAGAAGTAGCGCTTAAGCTTTCAGTGTGTCAGTCTCGCCGTACTTCAAATAGATCCAGATTGCTGCAGCGACAATTATGATGAGCAGCGTTGAAACTGCGCATCCAAACGCCCAATCTCTGACTGCAAGAAATTGGTTCTGAATTAAATTGCCTATATACATCGTTTTGCCACCTCCGAGTAAATCAGGAGTGACATAGTCTCCTAGTGCCGGAACGAAAACCATGATGCTGCCTGCGATTAGCCCTCTTGAACTTAGTGGCACTGTTACTTTGAAAAAGGTTTGAAAAGGAGTTGCACCTAAATCAGATGCCGCTTCGATCAGCCTCAGATCAAGTTTTTCCAATGCTGCATACACCGGAAGGACCATATATGGCAGATAGTTGTAAATCATTCCTAAAAGAACTGCGTAGGGTGAATAGAGAAGAAAGGGAGGATTTATCCAGCCGAATGCCGACAAAATGTCAGACAAAATTCCTGTTGGGCGAAGAATGGTTATCCATGCATAAATGCGCAGTAAGAATGAAGTCCAAAGCGGCAACACGAATAAAGTCATAAGCAGACTTTTGTATTTTGCCGGCACCGAAAATGCCATCCATGTCGCCGTTAAGGTGCCTAAGACCAAACAAATGACAGTCGTCATTGTTGCCAATGTCATCGACCTCATGAGCGTCAGCAAGTAAGGTCCGGAAAAAAAGCGCATGTAATTGTCAAAATTCAGACCGGATAGCGCAACTCTTCCTAGATCATCACGGTGGCCGACGCTAAAGACGAGAAGAATAACCAGTGGGACGACCATAAAAATAGTCAGCCACAATCCAGCGGGCAAAAGTATTAGGCGCGCTTTCAAAAGTCCCTGCCAGCTTTACGTTTTGCCATTATTACCCCTGTCTTCCCCAATGCCGGGGCAAGGCCTGATATCTTACCGTATATGGCTTTAGGCCTCTGAGTCGATCTGGCGGAGGGTGTGGATATGTCGCAGGGAAAAGAGCGCCTGTTTCTCAGGCAGTGGATTGGAGAGAATGTTTCTGTTGTCACGCGTGAACAATGGAAATACTCAGGTCAATTGACCAACATAGTTTTTGACGGCACCCGTCTCATGTACATTACGCTGGATGACAAGCAGTGCCTGAATTTCGACCATATTGTAGAGATTAGCCTTCAGGGCGAATAGGACGTGTCCCTTGAAAGTGCTTTTCTTAGGAACGCCCGAGTTTGCGGTTCCCACCCTAAACGAACTGATCGCCTTTCCAGAGACTGAGGTGGTCGGGGTCGTCTGTCAGCCGGACAGACCGGCAGGGCGCGGCAATAAAGTTCATGTTCCTCCCGTCAAGGACGTGGCGCTCAAGCATGGCATACCTGTTTTGCAGCCTATCAAATTGGCTAAGGAGCCTGAAGTCGTTCAGGCTATGCGCGATCTCGATCCAGACCTGATCGTCATGGTTGCCTTCGGTCAAATTCTCAAGAAAGAGGTTCTCGAACTTCCCAAAAGAGGCGTTATGAATTTGCATGGCTCCTTGCTTCCCAAGCTGCGAGGTGCCGCGCCGATCAATTGGTCGATTATGAATGGTGATACTGTGGCCGGTATTACAACAATGTTCACCGATGTCGGGGTTGATACGGGTCCTATGCTCTTGAAAGCAGAAGTGCCGCTCACCGACGAAATGACCTCAATTGATTTAGCTCATGCGTTGTCTACTGTTGGAGCAAAGCTAGTCATCACAACCATTGAGAAAATGTTGGATGGCAGCCTGGTTGCAGAACCCCAAGACGACAGCCAACATACTTATGCACCTATTCTTACCAAAGATATGGGCGTTATAGATTGGAAGTGGGATGCCAGGAAAATTCACAATAGAGTGCGTGGTCTTCAACCGTGGCCAGGCACCGTTGCTACATTCAAAGGAAGCCAGCTGAAAGTCTGGAAAACTAAAGTCAAAGCTGGCTTACATGGCGCGGCGCAACCAGGAACGCTCCTAATCGAAAATGGGCAATTGTTGGCATGCTGCTCTGAAAATGGCTCTGAACGCCTGGAATTGATTGAAGTGCAACCGGCCAATAAGAACAGAATGTCTGCGCAGTCCTGGGCAAACGGTATTCATCTTAAGAGTGGCGAGGAGCGTTTCGACTGATGGCGGAAGATTCTGAAGATTCATCAAATTCGCAGGATTCGTCAAAGGCTTCCCGTTCGCGCTCACGCATTGGTCCCAAGAAAGCAGCTCGAATTGCCGCAGGCGAAGACCTGAGAAAGGGTGGCAAGAAAGAGGGAGCAAAAGACGGACAGTTAGGCGGAAAAAAAGCCAGCCAAAAGGAGTTTTCTTCTAAGGGCGGAAGTGCGCAAAAGCGCGGTCAAACAGGCAAGTCAGAAGCAAATGCTCAAGGCATGGCTTCGCGAAAACTGGCATTAGAAACTTTGATAAAAATCGAAAAAGACGGTGCCTATGCTAACTTGGCCCTGTCTGCAGGTTTTGAAAGGCAGCAATTGAGCGAGAAAGATCGCGCGTTTGTTACGGCCCTGGTTCAAGGTGTCCTTCGAAATCAGAATCTCCTTGATCAAAAGATTCAAACTGTCAGCAAAGAACCACTAGGCAAAATGCCACCTCTATTGCGCAATTTATTGCGAATGGCAATTTTTCAGTTGGAAAATTTCAGCGAAACCCCTCAGCATGCAATTCTCGATACCTCGAACAAATTGGCTCGCGCACTCGGTCACGAAGGTCTTGTGCGCTATACAAACGGTGTTTTGCGTGGCTATCTGCGAAGGATTGAGAAAAACACAGAAGAGACGGTGGCAAATGATGCTCAATCACTGAGCATTAAGTATTCGCTGCCTGTGTGGCTGATCGAAAAATGGATAGATTTCTATGGACCTAAGGAGGCTCAAGCTTTGCTCGATTGGTCCCAGAGGGAACCCGGGCTTACAGTTCGAGTTTCTGACGTCAACGTTGAACCTAAGACCATGCTCGACATCATGAACAAGAATGGTTTCGCCGCGAGGGAAGGCGATCTGGTACCTTCTTGTCTGATTTTTGAGGGTAAAGAAGGCGGCAAATCTTTTAGTGGCTCACCGCAAAAATTGCCTGGATATGATGACGGATTATTTGTTGTCCAAGACGAAGCCGCAGCTTTTGTTTCTTTGGTTGTCGCCCCGCAAAAAGGCGAGACAATCGTTGATTTATGCGCGGCTCCCGGCGGAAAAACCGTGCATTTAGCTGAGATGTTGGAAAATACCGGACGCGTTGTGGCAGTCGACAAACATGAGTCAAGGCTGAAACTAGTTAAAGAGGCAAGGCTAAAGCAAGGATTGAAAAATTTGGAAACTGTCGCAGCTGATGCAAGAGAATTCACGCTCAATAAGCTTGTCGACAGAGTTTTGCTCGATGCACCCTGTAGCGGTACCGGCGTTATTAATCGCCGTACTGATATCCGCACCAATCGAAAAAAAGCCGATATCGAGGAGCTAAATACACTACAGAAAGAATTGATTGCCAATGCAGCGAAGATCGTAAAACCTGGTGGAGTGCTTGTTTACTCAACTTGCTCTCTCGAGCCTGAGGAAAACATTCAGGTCATCGAGTGGTTTCTCAAAGAATACTCGAACTTTCAAGGTTCTTCATTGCTGCCTTTCTTAAGTGCGGAAATTCAAGAAAAGTGGTTTGCAAAGGAAAACGAAGAATGTCTCCCGCCCGTTTCAACAAAAGCGGCTGCTGAAAAAGGTTACATTCAGCTGATTCCAACACGTCATGGAGTAGCTGGATTTTTCGTATGTCGGCTGGAAAGAAAACCTGATTGAAGGCGCTCTCGTAACAGAATTGAGAAAGAGCAGGTTCTTAAAATTCTTCACTCATTGCCTTTAAGCGGTATTAAGAGTGAGCCAAAACGCCCATAGGGGCGAAAAATGTGATTCAAATCCGATACGTGGTACGAAATAAGGGGGCCTCGATTTCCTTATATAAGGAGCAAGACTTTGGACTTTCTGGTTGATGCGGGCATTTTTTGTGCCGTCGCTTACGTTCTGGCTTCTATAAAAATAGTCAAAGAGTACGACAGGCTTGTAATCTTCCGGTTCGGTAAGGCTATCGGTATCAAAGGTCCGGGCGTAACTCTGGTTTGGCCAATTGCCGACAGTTACAAAAAGGCCGATCTGCGCATCATCACCATGTCTATTCCGATGCAAGAAATCATCACCAAAGACAACGTTTCCGTTCGCACCGCTGCAGTCTGTTTTTTCCAGGTTGTCGATCCCTTTAAGGCGGTGACAAAAATCGAAGATCCAATTGAAGCTACGCGGCAGATCGCGCAAACGACTTTGCGAAGTGTGTTGGGACAACATGAGCTTGACGAACTGCTCAGTGCAAGAGATTCAATCAACGCTCAGCTTTCAGCGATCATCGACCGGCAGACAGAAGGCTGGGGGATCAAAGTCAATTCAGTAGAAGTTAAGGACGTTGAAATCCCAGAAGGCATGCAGCGCGCAATGGCTCGGCAAGCAGAAGCAGAAAGAGAAAGACGAGCCAAGGTTGTCGCTGCTGAGGGCGAACACCAGGCTGCGGAAAAACTTGCGCAAGCCGCCAAACTCATTGCTGCACAACCCGGTGCAATGCAATTGAGACAGCTTCAAACAATGGTGGAGGTTTCTGCAGAGAAAAATTCCACACTTATATTTCCGATTCCCATCGAGTTTATGTCCGGTATTCAAAATACGCAAAGCCAGCCAACAGATGGTGAAAGCCTTGACGTGTCCGCTGCGAATAAACAGATCGAACACGATCCGCGGTGATATATTCGCGAGTCTATTTTTAGTGGCTTGGTAAAAATTGGACTACTTGTCTTTGAGAAACTCGACAAGAGTAGTTTCCTTTGGCCTCGTCATAATCCACACACAGGCTTCTGTGATTGCCTCTTTGATCGGCGCGTCATGCGCTTCGCTGACGTCTGCTTCAAATATCAGTTTGTAAGGCGCAATGTTTTCTCCGTACCAAATGAATACCTTTGGTTGTTTTCCACGGCTAAAGTTGATTAGTAAATGATCCAGGTCCTGAGGAGGTGTAACATCAAATCCCCGCTTGAACTCTGTCACTGTGTCTACTGCATAAGGAACATCGAGTCCGGCGTTCCATTTAGCAAACAGTCCGCCTTGCGAACACGCCCGACCACGCAGAATTACAAGTCCGCAGTTCGACTTTCCACCTTGTGAGTCGGAAGCGTCTTTGCGTCTGTAGGAAAGCCAACCTTTCCAATCCTTTGGAATTTGGTCAGTCAGCTTTATGCCTACTTCTTGTTCAATTGCTTGCAGGCAAAGTTCGCATTCGTACGGCAAATCGTTCAGTCCTGCCGCGCACTCTTGCTTAGCCAAGAGTTCTGATTCTAATTCCAATAATTTGTGATTGAACATTCTTTCTTCGACTGCCCGTGAGCCTGCGATCTATATGCCCAACTAGAACGGTGTCGCAGGCAGCAACTCGCGCATCGCCAAAACTACGGACATTATTAGCATTATCACTCCAAAGCCACGCCGCAGAAATGAGTCCTTCAATTTAAGTGCCAGAGCGCTTCCTAAAAGAGAGCCCGGAATGGAGCCAGCGATCATCAGCAAAGCAAGTGTCAGGTTTACATGCATGAGCGCAAAGTGGGAAACTGTGCCTGGAATGGAAACTGCGGCAATAACAATAAGTGATGTACCGAACGCTGCTTTGACGCTGAAACGATAGAAATAGAGCAGGCAAGGGACCATTAGAAATCCACCGCCCACTCCGAAAAAACCTGCAAACAGCCCAGCCGCCAGTCCGACGACGAATGGACCGATGCCCTTGGCCGGCAACGGCTCAGAATCAGGGTTCGCGCAGGCTTCCCCGCCTTCCTTTTCGCGAGACTCTTTTTCCCGCTGTTTTTTGAGATTCTCACCAATTGAAAACGAAAGGTCTATGCCGGCAATGCACACAAGCAGCGCAAATAGCAGCATTAGAATTTGACCTTCCACCCATTGAGTGGCGGCGGCACCGGCAATGGTGCCTAGAACCGCACTTGGTGCTAACTTGGCCGCCATATCCTGGTCGAACTGTTTTCTTTTGATGTAGTTAAGCGCACCCGCTACGGATGTGGGAATAATCAGCGCCATTGTCGTTCCGACTGCAACGTGCGGATCTATGTCGAGAAACATGCGGACCAGAGGAGTGCAAAGGATGCCACCTCCTACGCCGAAACAGCCCGACATTAGTCCGGTCAGAAAACCAATGACGACAGCTTTTGCAATGAATGCGAATTCTAAGATCACATGTAAGTCGAGAGCAATTTCCCTAAATCAGGATTCTCGCCTATCATGCGGTGAAACATCGGATTGCGAGCCAAAAGTTTTGAAATTTTACGGTCTTTCTTAACCGCACGGTAAATCCCCTCAGGGTCACGTGCGATGACTCTGTCGCACTGCGGGTTGAGCGCAAGCCTGCGGGCAACGTCTTTCCACCGTGTCAGCCGTCTGCACAGATAATGATCCGCTTCGGCAATTTCTCCAAGGCGCGGATGCTTTGCCAAAAGCATTGCGGCCGCGTGAAAATCGGTAATTGATTCGATTAAATCAGGGTTTGACATTGCAGCACGATCGAGCCAGTGATATTTAGACATCGCAATCGCTGCGCTTCTATCTCTTCTGATTCGATTTGGTCTGATTGACTTTGCCGAGTTATTTGTTGTAAGACCCGGACGCAGTTGTGCATTTGGGTCGTTGGACGAAACGTCTGCAAAAGAAGCTGAAGTGCAGGCAAAAAGGACCGGTGTAACAAACAATATTGCCTTAAAGAACGACGATTTGCTGTGAATCATCTCAACCTCAAACGGTTTTAAAATTCGACTTACTGACCGTTGAAGCAAGTAAGTCATCAATATTTTAACCATTTGTCGGCCTATAAGGGATAGTAATTTAGCTCTAAATCACGTGCAGATCTGCGCTTCGACCCTTCAAAACCCCGCTGCGGGCACCTTTGGGTACAATACGTTTGGGAAGTATCTCGCAAAACTAGAATTTATGAGACTTTCCGTTGTGTGTAATTGCCAGCAAAGCATATGCAACAGGCATACCCAGCTCATTTGTCCCTCAGGAGACTGACAGTTGTGAGTACGGTGAGCAACCAGGGGCCTACAGGCAGTCAGCCTGAGAAGGTCGAAAATAAGGGACAACCGGAGGTCGTACGAGATAAGCCGGACGATGGGCTTTCGCTTGGGGATATGGTTGCTCGTGGTGATCGTTTGCAGGCTGCCCAACAAGGTCAAATAAGAGATAAAGGCATTACTGAAGAGCAAAAACTTGAACAGCTGAATAACCAGCTTACTCCTCATATTTCAGGCAAACCAGGCAGAGGGGCACTTTCCAGAGGATTGGGGCTTTCTGAGGAATTAGGGCGAGAGCTTTCCCGGGAGGCTGGTTCGCAGCCTTACAGGGACAGAGTTTTGAAGGGCGAGACAAATTTGCCTGTGCGAGAGTTTACGTGGTCAAATCAGCGCCAGATGGACCAGTCTGCCAATGCAGGGCTCGGTATACCTTTGGGTTTAAAACAGTTTTTCCAGTTGCGAAAGTCGGAATATCAAACGCAGCCTGAAAAATCGGACTCGCAGACAAATGTCAAGGTTGAGAATTTTTTGAACCAAACTCCTGTTAAGGATAACGAAAAGCGCTCTCCGGCTGAAGAGAAGGAGCTGGAGCAGTCTAGAGAAGCTTTGAAGTCCGCCGTCAGCCCCGAAGAAACACTATCAAAAGCACTTCATCTAGCAAGGCTTTATCAGCATTTGCGCTATATTGATGAGGCTAAAAAAGCCACTGAATTAGCTCTGGGAATTGATCCTGACAATATGGTGGCACGACAAATGTTCAAGGAACTAGAACGGATGCATCCAGTAGATATCGGCGTCGCCACACTTCCTATTACTGTGCCAAATGCTGTGACAAAGTCGGCATTGCGCAAACGAATTCTTGGACTTTCAGGCGGTAAAGTTGCTGTCGTCGGCGATTTACTTATCGACGAGTTGATGGAGGGTAAACCCGAAAGGATTTCCCGCGAAGCTCCAGTTTTGATTCTCGAGCATGTCGACACCGTTCATATTCCAGGTGGTGCTGCCAACACGGCAAGCAACGTTGTTGCGCTTGGTGGTGAGTGCATGGCGGTTGGAGTATGCGGCGCCGATGAGTATTCTGAAAAATTGTCCAGTATGCTCGACAGATATCGCATTCGACACAGTTTGGTAAAGGACATAACCAGACCCACGACCGTCAAGACAAGAATTTTGTCCAAGTCGCATTCACTGATGCAGCAGCTTCTGCGTCTTGATCGTATCTCGCACAATCCGATTAGCTCGATTATCGAAAAGATACTGATTCAGCAAATTGAAGAAGCGGTTGTTGGATATAAGGCTGTCATTCTTTCGGATTATAAAGCCGGCGTCATCACAGATGGTGTCATCAAGTCATTGCGTGCTTATGCCGAAAGAGAAAAAGTTTTGCTCATAGTTGATGCTCAGGGTGATTTCACGCGCTTCCAGGGGTCCACGTTGTTGACTCCCAATCAGCCTGACACAGAGGGCTTCTTAGGCTATCGCATTGATTCCGATTCGGTTGAAAAGGCGGGCAAAGAGATGCTCGAAAAAACTGGAGCTGAAGCTGTTTTGATAACTCGCGGCGCGGAAGGCATGGCGCTTTTCGAAAGAGGCAAGCAGTATGCCGAAATGCCGGTATTCAATCGCAGCGATGTATTTGATGTGACTGGTGCTGGTGATACCGTAGTCGCCACTATGGCTCTTGCTCTGGTATCAGGAGCTAGCTATGTTGAAGCCACAGCCTTGGGCAATCTTGCTGCAGGCATCGTAGTCAGAAAGTCGGGAACGGCAACGACCAACCAGAGAGAAATGCTCGAAACACTTGAGCAACTGAATATACCTGAGTAAGGTTGAGAAAAACGTCGAGAGCCTGACACCTAGAGACGTCGAAACGTAGAAACGTAGAAACGTGGAGCCTACAAGCGAGCGAAGCGTTCGTGGGGACGAAAACAGGCTACGCCAGCGAGCTCTTCACGATTTGAGCAAATAATGGGAATTGTCCGTGTTTTGGTTGAAGGTTCAGAGATTCAAGAACGCTTGCGCGCATCTCTTCCGGCAAACCGTTGAGTTTCAGCTGGAAGTGGCTGACGAGTTCTTCTTGCGCTTTTAAGAAAGATTCGTCGATTGCGTATGCCGACAATTCGTTGTGGCTGACGTTCATGATTTCTGTTGCTTGCATTACTGAGTGAAGCTCCGGATTTTTGTGACTGATGGAAAATGAGTCGTTTTGCTCGATAGGTTTTGATTCAGCTAATGAATAGCTTTGCAAACCTTCGGCTTGGTCTTGCGCGAAATCCTCAACGGTCTCGAAATCATTTGAATTAGTAACTTTCTCGAAAGGGGGCATGTTCGACTCCGAGGTTTGTGGTTCGCGTGTTTGTGTCTATCTGTTTGCCGACACTTTTGGACAAGGGTCTTCGTATTTCCCGCAGTATGATTTAATTGCTCAAACGACCGTGTCCGAATCCGCCAAGAGGTATATACAGTGGCTCTCCTGCCGCGCGCTCGCGCCAATTTCATCGACTTTACCGCTATAGCCTTGCTTTGCGCCGCCGGACTTGGTTTCGGTCTTGCGAAAGCCGGTCACGCTGGGGTCAATCAGGTGATCACAGGTACACCTGATGTAGAGATAGACGTATATATCACTGGATTAAAAACGAAGGATCTCAACCTGTTTAAGGTCGGAGAACCGTCGGCGATCACTATCCGCAACCAGCCGGTCAAGCCGCCGATGATAATCACAAAAGTAGAGCACACACCAAAGCAAGTTGCTTTCCTTGCTCAGGACGGAAAGAAAGCCGTTTCATTTGATGATCCAGCCAACCCAATCGCACACGATTTCACCGTCACCGTAAAAGACAAGGCCGAAGAAACCGATGATGGTTATGTGATTCGCGGAAACAAGATTAAGGTTGGTAATCAAATTGAGCTTGAATGGAAGAAATATAGAGTGCAAGGCGTTGTTGTAGACGTTCGTCCGATCGCTCCTGCTGCGAAGTAATTTCATCGATGCAACACGTTCTTGATTCCATTTCTTGCGCGCTTTCTCTTGAGCAGCAAGACAACAGGTTGAGAAAGGCTCTTCAGGAGTCGTTTCTCGCCAACTTAATTGCGATGCCGTTTCGGCTTGTTGCTCAGGCGTTTTCTAAAGCGGCAAACATGGCGAATGTCGGAAGCTTGCTTCAATTGTTGGCTTTTGTTATCACAGCCGGGATGATTTTTAGCCTCTGGCTACCGATGTTTGCTTCTGACAAAGAGACTTTGGCATACATCTCACTGGGTTCTCTGATTCTATATATAAGTGGATGTCTGCTGGGCGGAAAAGACAAACGGCAAGCCTCCGCTGTAGATGCACTTGTAGTGCTGTTTCTCGGGATCAATCTGGTAGCTGCCTGTGCTTCAAGGTATTTCAGCGAGAGTTTGCCTGGTCTGGCGAAACTAGTTATCTATGTCTCCAGCTACTTCTTATTCTCCGCTGTAGCGAATACTCCTAGGCGCCGATTAATCTTGATGTGCGCTGCTGTGGCTGGCGGTCTTGTTGCCGCTACCTACGGGCTTTACCAATACAAAATTGGCGTTGCTCCTTTGGCCACTTGGGAAGATCCTTCCGTCGAATCGCAAGCTACACGAATCTACTCGACTCTGGGAAATCCTAATTTGTTGGCTGGTTATTTGATTCCGCTGGTTGCGGTTTCATCCGCCATGTTCATCGGAGCGATTGAGAGCAAAAAGTGGTTGTTCGCTCTTTTGGCTGGACCTGCAGCGCTGATTCTTATTGCAGCCACCGTGCTGACCGGCAGTAGAGGCGGATTTATGGGAATAGCTGCCGCACTTGCAGCCTTATTCTTGCTCTCGTCCGTATGGTGTTGGGCCAAATATCCAAAGATTCGCCCGGCAATTGTTGGTTTGGCAATCGCATTGCCTGCAATTGCTGGCGTCTGCGTCTTTCTTGTGCCCAGCATGCAGCAACGGGTCGTTTCGATATTTGCCGGCTGGCAGCATTCATCAAATGCTTTCCGTTTACACGTTTATCAATCTTCGCTTGAGATGTTCAAGGATAATTGGTGGATTGGAGTCGGTCCAGGCAATAAAGCCTTTCGCCTTGCCTACGGGCTATATATGAATAGTCGATTCGACGCTTTGGGCACTTATTGCGTTCCGCTCGAAATCGCTGTCGAAGCTGGAATCTTTGCTCTCATTGTGTTTGCTGCGTTCTTTGTCTCACTTCTGGGGCGCGCTCATCTGGCCTTTTATAGCCGTACCATTGGCTGGGAACGCTGGCTTTGCGCCGGAATGGCTGCCGCGCTTTTCGGCATAGCCATGATGGGTATGGTCGACACTGTCTTTTATAGACCCCAGGTCCACTTTATCTTCTGGCTTCTTGCTGGATGTCTTGTCTCCGCAGCTCTTCAGGCTCGTTCCAACGATAATCAGGCAATTTCATAATGGTTTAGAAGGTTAACCGTTATCGGTTAACCTTCTGAGATTGATTGGTCCGATTGCTGGATTAGCTGGGGTTAATCTGATTTTGGGGTATACCTATATATAGTCGAGCGGTTTCGGCTGAACGGCGTCGGATAAATCAGCTGTGCTAAGCCAAAAGATTAAAACCTAAGAAAAATTCATTAACTGGCGCTTATTTTATATTGTTTCCCGGGTTCCGGGGTAAGAAATATGAGGTAGCGCTAATGTAGCCATGTCCAGTTCTCGGTCTTCGCTAGTTGCCGTAAAGCACCAGCTGATGATTCGACGAGCCCCGTGAAGTGACTAAACCTTGACAGCTTAGCAACATTAACGGACAATAATGAATAGGATTTTACTATTTCGCTAGGGTCAGTCGAAAACCCCAACAATCCAAATATCGGCTGGTCCATTTAAAACCACTTACCGGCTATGCTGCCGGTCCTTCTTCGGAGGAAAACAAAGCAATGAAATTACGTAGACGACGAGGAGCTACGTTAGGGTTGGTAGCAGTCATCGTACTGTTTATCGCCATTCTAGGAATCGGCTTCTTCTTCCTGTCCAAAATCATGGGCGGTGGAAGAGAAGTTGCTAACGCTACCGACGCCGGCGCCATGAACGTTGCTAAGCGAGCTTTGATGGAACCAACCGTCAATGCTCCCGCTAACGACGAATTCGATGGTCTTGGTGTCGACACCGCAACCGGTATTCCTAACAACTCCGGACAAATCAACTTGCTCGCGTACAACCGCGCAGTAGGCAGAGCTCTCTTGGTTGCTCTTAACGCAAGAGCGATCGGACCTGCTTCCAGCAAGCTCGCCGGTGATGTTATCGATAAATTGGAAACACTCGGTAAGAATCTGCAAACCCAATTGAACGGCGGCGGCATGTTGCCCGGTTATTTTGACACCATGGCTAAAGCCCAGAACGTCAAAATGATGGGACCGACCTCGGACGTCAAATTGAGCATGAACATTCAACCTGCTTGGATGATCACCCAAGACGGCGATGGGATGCAGAAAACCAACGTTTATATCAACAAACAAGTTATCGATATGATGGGCAACCCAACGGTGAGCAACCTCTATACTGCCACCACCGTTAACTCTGCTCAGATCAAGTCGAAAGGTTCTTGGCCGCAAGGCGCTTTCTCGAGTTCTAGTGGACACAACTTCATTAGAGCTTATGACAAGAACATGACCCTCAGCAATTACCTTGATAAAGCGATTCTTGGTGCTGCTGTAGGTCCTCAAGACAGAGCCCACTTGGTGCACCTCGGACAGTTCGATAACTGCTCGAATGCAATCGGATACGCTCCCCCCAATTCCTGGAAGACTCAATCGCAGTCTCAAAATACTAATAAAGGTCAAGGCAACTTCGGTGGTGCAGTAGCATGCGCAGTCGTAGGCTCCTTGAACGCAGAATACGAAGCCGCCATTCCGCGTGGCTACGTAAGAATCTTGAACTATGTTTCGGCAGCTAACTTGCCTGGTGCAGTTCCTGTATCTGGACAAGACGTAAACGGCGGCACAAGCATTTTCAATAACGAATTCTGGAATGGTACCGGCGGCTCTGGACCAACATCCTATGCAGCTAACGGTGCTCTTTTCACTGACAGAAACGGTGCAGGTACTCTTGCTGACTGGCAAGCTTATGTAGCAACTATCAACTCATCCTTGGCCGTGTCACCTCCGCAAAACACCGGATCTAACACCGATAGAGATGAATTGGGTGGTTTGCGCTCAGCTTGGCCGTCAGGTTTCAACGGCACCACCGCTGAATTGGGTCAAATGACTCAAATCAGATACAACAAACCATCGCCTGCTCTCAACCAGTTCGCGACCAAAGGTCAAGTTATCAGCGAACTCAAGAACGGCGGCAGATCTGGAACTTGCGATCAGAACAACTTCGCTTCCGATTCAGACGGCGCTACTGCTGCAGATCTCTTCTGCCGCTCAAGTAGTGACGGTGGCAGCGGATTTGTAACTGACGCATCGGTCAACTACGGACGTGGTATCGCAGGTGGCGGCGGCGGTGGAAACATGGCCCAAGGCATGAACGGTATCGAGTACCTCAAAGCCAGAGTTGTTGAAGCTTTCGGTTCCGGTGCACGTTGCGCACGTAACGTCACTGTAGCTGGCGACAAGAAAGCTGGTATGAAAGTGTACGACCGTCCAAGAGAAACCCCGAACAAGGCATACAACACACCTGCGGTTGATGTTCAGTTCGCTAACGTAGGCAGCCCGTACGAACTCTTGATGCACACCACCAAGAGCGGAACGAACGGATACTGCAATGGTACAAACGACGTGATTGGTTACATCCATCAACGTGCTAAGGAAATTCTCCCTACCGTTGAACGTGCTGAAGTAGAAGCTCTGATGAAGAGCCAAGATCTCCCACCAGGTGCGACGATGTTTATCTTCTTGCCGCAAGGCAGTAACAAACTCGCTATGCAGCCTACAGTGCCGAAGACACATGCAGGCTCGGAAGATCCGTTCAATATCAAAGCTGAAGGAACAATGCCGAACTACTGCGCATCCACTCCTGACACCCAAATCCGTAACTACGATTTGGATTCCAAGGACGGCGTAGCAGGCAACGGAAAAGGTGACACTGGTATTCACGACCAACCGTACACCCAATTCAAAGGCACCGATTTCAGCTCGACTGACATCGTTGAATGGAAACCAAGTTGTGGTGCTCATAACTTCCTCGGCGAACTCTCGTTCCGCAACGAGACAACCGGTGGTGGTGAGTTCTGCAAACCTAACTAGAACGCAAACAGACTGGACTGATTGAGCTGGACTCAATCACCCGATAGATAAAGCGCCCACCCTTCTGAATCGTGTAAGATTCTAATTGGGTGGGCACTTCTTTATATGTAGTGCGTCATTTCGCCTATTCAGTAAATTGCGGTTTTCTATTATTTAGTTCGAGGGGAGGATAGTGTCGTGTCTGTAGAAACAAGCAAGCCCAGACGAGCTTGGAGTCTTCTTATTGCCTCTGCCCTTTTGCTTTCTTTTGTTGCCGGACAGCAGATTTCAAGTGCACAAAACACGCCGCCGGCTTATCGCACCAAACCATACCAACTCAATCCCGAAGACAATCACAAACTCGATCAACTGAAAGATAAGGTTGATCTGCCGGACCTTCCGTCCTTCACCGGCAAAGCAAAATTCGTAACCGGAACTGTCGAGCAGGGCTCCAAAGGCGGACCCCGCTACTCAATGGTTTTCGAAGCAGAAGAGCCCCAGAATCAAGTAATTGACTGGTACGACAACGTTTTTCGCATGTATAAATGGAACAACGTTCAGAAAGCCACGAGCTCTGTATCAGCTTCTCATAAAGACGGTCACTTCGCTTCAATAAGTACAGATGCTGTTGTTAAGCCTGGCGCCAGTAATGCCAGAATACACAGCAGTTTCACCGTGCATTATCAGATGGCGGTTCGCTAAAGCGCTCGTTTGCGACGCTTAGGACCCCCAGCGCGTGATTTGAACTCTAGACCTGTGAATTGGTCTATTGCACTTGCATTGGCCTCGATGTTTTTCTTCTATAGCTCCATCGATCAGTGCGCTCGAGCTAGTACAAATTCTCTCAAGCTTGGTCCGCAGGCGGTAATGCCCGATGGCTCTCCGCTTTATCTCAATCGTACCCAAGCTTTCAACTACTTGTCTAAAGAAGATGTACTAAGGCAACGCATCAACGCGGTTATGTCGGTGTCGTCGCTCGTCAACACCCCCTATACGCCTACATCTGCTGTATTTGATGAAATAGTCGACGGCAAACCGTGGTGGGGAATGGCTGGACAATACATCTGGGGCGAAGGCCAACGAAGTATTGAGGGTCCGTCAGAAGAGTCGCGTTTCATTCTCAATCCGTATCTCCTGGTTGCTGCAAACCCTTGGACGGCAAAGATTTGGAATCAAGAGCAAATCACTGAAGAAGATTTGAACAATCAAGACTTTCCGTATACTTGGACGCCGCAAGAACTCCGCTATTGGCCTCGCAAGAAAATGGCGCAGGCGATTTATGATGTCACCGCATTTAATGGCAAGCTAAAGTCGATGAGCAGTAAATTGGATAGCACCGAGCCAACCTTGCGCTTTGGTTTGGTGGCTTATAATGCGCGAGACTTTGGATACGGTTTTCTTTTCCTGTCGCCTCAACATTCGCTGAATGTTGAAAATTCCTATAGGGGAAATTATCCCATTGAGATCAAGCAATACATTCATTGCGGAGACAGTTCCAAATTTCCGGGTGGCTGCAACAATATGAGCCCTGCCATGGACGAGATAGACAAGCTGACCATAAAGCAGTTGCCCGCCCGGGCTGTTGTCTATCTCTGGAAGACTAAACCTCCGCTCGCAACTGATCCAGCCGACTTCACTTTTGTTCTCGATTTCAAATAACCTGGTATCAAATACAGTGCGTATGCATTATCGGATACTGGACGTGAAAATTTGCCTTTTGTAGTTCATTTTCCAAGTTATTGAGGTTTTCAGTAAGAAGACTTCAGGGTTAACCCTAGGGCGGACGATTATCTCTTGACGCTATTCTGATTTTACTGACCGTTGGACTCGTAGCGTCCCGAGAAAGATTAACCAATCACCGACGGTTAGTTGCCGAAACAAATCAAAAGAGGGGATGAGCCGCAAGCGAGTCCCTTCTTTAGTTTTTAAGGGCTTGCCAGATTGGCGATCAGCCAACTAATTCGCGCGCTTAAACAAAGGCGACAACCCTTGCTGGCGCGGCACTTGCGCCCACCAGCGGAATCGGGAAAAATGCTACCTTAAAGCCATGCGGCGGAAGCTTATCCAAATTGACCAGCTGCTGGATGACATATACCTCGACATCCCTATACGCAAAATGCGCGTCCCAGATTTGCGATTTGTCTTTGGTCGCTTGGTAGGCCTCAACCATTTTAGGAAAAGGTCTGTCCCATCCCAAAGCATCCGTGCCACCAATTTTGGCACCACACTCGGCTAAAAACAGCGCTGACTCGCGAATCATTCCAGGATAGTTATAGCGAACAGGATCAGTGAGCGGAAACTTGTCGTGATCTGTGCGAATAAGCACAGCATCACCGCCTTTTATTTGATATTGAACTTTATCGAGCGCTCGTTTTATATCATCGACAGTGATGGCTTCCCCGGTGCCTTTCTTACGAGTCATATCCAGCACGACAGCATCGCAATAGAGCTCTTCCAACGGAATCTGATCGACCGTTTTTGCCGGGGCACCACCGCATGTGCTGCCGTAATGCAACGGCGCATCCACATGAGTTCCCAGGTGACTGGATAAAGTGACCATCTCCTCAGCCCAGCCTTCTTCGTTTGGCAGATCACTTTTGGGACAAGCAAAAAGCTCGCACATGATATCGGCGCCACGATCGTTTCCTACGAAATCAACCTCTGGCGAAATAATTCTGAAAAGTGGTTGCAGTGGCGGGGGAAAAGCGTTTTTGTCTATAGTGACAAGAGGTCTGGTCAGGTCAATGAGTTTTGCCATCAGAAAATGTTTTCCTGGTTAAGGAGTTCGACACCTTGGAAAACCGAATCAATCGGAATTTCAAACAAGAATCAGATTTTCGCACTCCTACACATAGGCAGTCAGGGCTGTTTAATTAAGTTAGACTAGCTGTTGGAATCTATTCCATCGCAATTCCTGTTCCACCGGCATTTGTCCGGTGCTTGACGACTTTAATCGGTTCAGTCTTATGTCAAATACCTCCACGTTCTCACTCTCACAGGCTCAGGCATTGCTTCCTCGCTTGCGAGAGCAACTTTCCAAAGCCAATGACGAGCTCGACTCCATTAGCATTAAGATTGCGGCTGCCTCTCAAGAGTGCGAAGAAGCCGAATTAGCTCTCATGGCGGTTAAAACGGATAACGGAGCGGTTGCCGACCTGTCTGCCTTGCGAGAGGCCAGACAGCGTTATGAATCTTCAATCGATAGCCTCACGTCGGCTAAACGAGAGTACCTTGAGTGTTTCGAGCGATGGATGGTCGAAATTACGGAATGTGGCGTTATTCTTCGCGATATCCGCTCAGGTTTACTCGATTTTCCAGCCAAGAAGGGCGCCGTCGACTACTTCCTTTGCTGGCGTTTAGGCGAGCGAGATATTGACTATTGGCATCTAGAAAATGACGGATTTCAGGGGCGTCGCCCGCTTGCCGTTTTAGATGAATACTTCTAATTCGCAATAGCATATGATTTGTATGTCTGATGCGTGACCCGGGTCCATTGGTTGTGGTATCTCCGGGCATAAATAAATACGCTTTGAGATATTCACGATGCCTCCTGACGAAGAGCCGGAAACACGCGAACCAAAAGACAGAGACCCTAAGGCAAATGACGGCAGTCAAAAGAAATCTGCGCGTCAAATGACTTTTCATCTGTTTGGTGCCGATAAGTCGGGTTCAGAAGTTGTTGTTGAGCGCGATAGCGACACAACAGAAAAGAATTTGGGAACCAGCAAGGCATCAGCGTCGTCGCCTTCTTCTTCTTCTTCTTCTTCTTCTTCTTCGCACAAACGAAAGTTGATTTCAATCGACGAACTCAAACAGCTTGCAGAAAGTGGTGGTACCGACGCTCGCTTTGCTCAAGACCTTCTAGCAAATGTCATCCAGTGGCAGAAAATGCCTGAAGGTGAAGACAAGAATGTATACGCAAAAAAACAGCAAATCACAGCAATGGGAATGCTCGGTCGCGCGATTTTAGAGTTAGAACCGCAAGAAGACCCACTCGAGCAACGGCAAGAACATTCGCAAGAACAATTGCAAGAAAGCTTGCAGCAGCAACCTACTAGCAAAGCGCAGCAGCAAACTGAGAGGAAACATCAGCAAGAATCGGCGGAAAAACCTTCATCAGCTGTGAATCCGAACATAGTTGAGACAAAAGCCGTATTTCTTGAGACCGCAGACTTGCGCGCTCTTCGTGAAGAAGATCTTGCTCTCGGACGAAAAGGCGGTCCGGCAGAACACTTCCTTGCATTGCTGGATAATTTCAGAAAGATTTTGAAACCCGGACAAGAGCAAGATGCCGCAGTTAGGCGCGTCAAGCGAATGGCAATTTCACTTCTATCCGGGCGATTGAAAGAGCTGCAGAACAAGAAAGTCACCGCAGGTGATACTGAAACTATTCATCCGTATGCGGCTGGATCCGACGAAGATAAACAGTTCATACTTGCTCTCAAGGAAAAGGTGCGTGGTGAAACACATCAGCACAAAATCCCAGCTCAATTTTATGAACGGCGCCAAACTGTTCAAGAATGGGCTAAAGAATTAGAGTCACATATTGAAAAATTGAATGAGCTCAATCGATCTGCTGATGTTACTGAGCACCAAGAGCAGCCCGTCGGTCTCAATGCTGCTATGAGTCGTGCCAATTCAAAGAAGAAGGCGGTTTTACATAGCGAAACCGAGATTCGAAAAGCATTGGCAATGATGCCGGAAAGAGAAATCAAAGATCTGCAAAGCAAAGACGAGTATAAGCAAATCGTCAGTGACCTACTGTACAGCGCCAATATTTCTTCTGCAACAAGGCAAGCTGCGCAGATTTTCTTGACTCCAGGCTGGCAAAAGTCTCCGGAGTCGGTTCGACAATTAGCTTCAATTGCACTTAAAGACAATAGTTTTGAACTGCTCAAATCTACTTGCAGATATTGCACTGCTGACGTACGCCAAGCATTTCGCCAAACCGCTGAGGCAGCAGAAGCTCATAAAGTCTTTTCGATGTATGGCAAGCACCTCAACGAAGTTCTCCAGTACGGTCAAGAATCACTGACTACCCAGCTTGGCACAGCTGAAGGATTTGCTTACGGCTGGTTTGGTCTGGCTAATAAAGAAGAGATCAAGAAATTCGTTGATAAGGCTTCTTCGGAAGATCGGCATCGCTATCTGCTGGGCGAAAAACTCGCTGAGCGCGCCAACCTTGACGCGGAAGAGAAGCAAGCCGTCAGCTTCTACAAGGAAGTAGATGCGGCTCTGCGTGCGGCGACCAATCCAGTTATCAATTCGAAGCAATACGATTTGCTGCGCAATAAGTTGGTTGGTGGCGAGGAGATTTATGCTGCCCTCAGAGAGCTGCATAAAGACGAATACTTTGGCCTGGTTCGCTCGAATGATATGAAGGGCATGAGACGTGCCGTAGAACTGCTGTCACTTAAGGACTGGACAAGTTTGCGCGATAATCCAGGGAGATTTGCCGATCTCGATATGCGACTCAGAAAGTTCCTCAATAAACAGGAACACCATGAAATCATGGGTATGCTCAGGGCGAAGGTTGGTGAAAAGGGCAAGGATAATCTTACCTTTGAAGAATCGCAAAAGCGAGGCAGAGTGCCGATCGAGATTTCTCTGCTCGGTTCTGATCCGGAAAAGTGGAATTTCGTTTGGACCACACAAAACACGAATCAATTCGAGAAGCTTCAGACAATCTTGCAGATGTCGCAATTAGAACTGAATTCATATTTAAAAGACAAAGGCAATCCGAAGTATTTGGATACCCTCGTAGACGCCCAGCTGGATGGTGACTGCAAGTTGGTTGCTGAACGCACCTTAAAACTTGCATTGCAAACAGGAAAGTTGGAGTTAGACGAAATCAGCAGTGCGCTCATTTCAAAACTCTCCGGCGAGCCAATGTCAGAGCAAATGAAGAACTTTCAGTTGATTTTGACGCGACCGGGCGTAATGGCTCGACTCCGGTCTCCTCAAGACGCTGAGACTAAAACCTTGCGCACCGCCCTAGATCTGATGGTTAAGGATTTCGTGGAAGCAATGAAACGCCTTGATCTGTACGTCGGCAAAGTTAATAATCTCACCCCTGCCGATTATTCGAAGAGGATTTTCGAGAGTGGAGTGATACCGATTGATTTGCGCCTTCTCCTGTCCGGTGATTGCAGTCTATCGTTAAGTGAATTGATGAGACTCACTCCTGAAGAAAGAAATATTCTCACCGCAGATTCCCAAGCCGGCGGCAATGCGTTTTTGCAAAAGAAGGTGTTTACCACCGACGAGCAACAGAAGTTCGCTGTCCATCTATTCTCTTCTTCGAGGAAGGAGCCTTCCGAGATCGATCGTATGCGCGCTGCCATAATCGGTTTTTCCGAGGACAAAGGCAAGCTCATTTTGCGTCTTTCATCAATGAGTCCTTCTGAGCTCACCAAGACAACCAAAGCCTACTATGAAGAGTACAGGTCTTCGCTAGCGCATGATTTATTTGTTGCAGCGGTCGGTCGGCATCGCGCACAAGTGGAAGAAGTCTTTGCTCAAGAGCTACCCGGTACGATGGTCCCTTCCGGTGCGCTGAAAGCAGCTGCGGCACTTCGTGAGTTTTGCAAATCACAGCGAACAGTTTTGGCTGAGCTGCCTGATGAAGAGCAGGAATTTTTTGAAGAATTGGCTTTCAATTATGCAATGTGCCGAGAGAGCAATCTGCTTTCTGTAAAGTCTGGATTCTCCAGCTTAACTGCGGTCGCTCCATTGCGTGAAGCGATCACACTCTTGTCAGCTAGTCTGGCTGGGCAGAACAATCTTACGGGTTCCGCTGGTCGTTCTCCTCGGCCTTCGGCACCAGTGAAAAACACAAGACTGTCACTCGTAAAATCGATAATGGGCGAAGATTTTGACCACTCACTCTTCGTCGATATAGCGGCACAAAGTCCTAGTCCACTCGATCTTTTAGCGCTCAATGACATAATCTCATGCAATTTACTTTGTTTGAAAATTCAAGAACACGCATGTAATCAATTTGATGAGGGTAGGCTAAAACGTTTTTTGCAGATGATGGACGTATTACAAAAGCGGATAGCCCACATTCCCGCGAGACTATCATTATGGAATGAGTTTAAGTTGTTGTTTTTAGGGGACGGAACTACACCGGCTTTAAGTTCGGCTGTCAGTGCATCAGATCGACTCTGGCTTGCTGAGCAGGTTTTATGCGATTGCGCATTTCCGAATAACGTGAAGCCGGGAATTGGCAACGATACAAATACAATGGCCATTGCCTGCAATCTTCTTTGCGACAACAAACCTGCTACGTATGTTTCTCTAATCGCGAAGTCAGCGATTGACGACCACTTTGAGACAACCGACGGCACAGTGGTAAAACCAAGCGATTATGGTGTTTTCTGTGACGATCTTGACGTAATTGAATTGAGAGCAAGAGCTTGCGCCAGTGATTATAGCGATCTGGTTGGAACCACCGATAGACCGCTGCGAAATTTAGCCGGGAAAATTGCCCAGACTGTATTGGCAAACATATATTGGAAGCGGCACGCAGTCTCGATATCTGTAATTGAGGAAAACGGTGTTTGGAGATTATCGCGTGACGATGAACAATATCCTTCCACCCAGTTCAATGCCGGCGAAGTTTTATTTATGTCCACTGAAAGTGGGCACGAGCTGCATATTTTGCGGGGCAGCGAGAAGAAGATTCTGCATGAGTACATGAATGACAGAACACCGCTTTTAGTACCCAGTCGCAGCCCGAGAGTCGAGCCGGATTTTCTTCCGGAAATCTACAATCAAGTTGCTTTAAACCAGAGAGCCGAACATCAATTGCTGAATGCCATAGACAATTCGGAGGCGACTCGTGCTTTTTAGAACAAACGGCGCCCTGGAAAGAATGCATGTTTTTGGCGGCTGGCGTCCGGTTTTTATCATCAATGACTCCAGGCGGATGAACAGCGTCTGGGGCACTGAGACATCATTTTTGCTTCCGCATGAAGAGCATGATGATGTTTTTATGGGAGTTTACTTTTCGGGCGATTGCAGCGACGAAAGTTTGGGCTCGTTGCGTCGAACAGAAATTTATGACCGTGCCATGTATTTGCGCGGTGACGGCAAAGAGCTGAAGCGGACTCTTGTATTAGCCGGACGCCAGCTGATCGCGCACTCTCAGATTCAGTGTAATTCACTTTCAACTGCTGATTTCAACGGACGAAGAGCGGTCTTCGTTGAACAAGAATGGCTGTCGACTGGACAGACTTCATATCAGATTTTTGTCGACACCTTAGGCGATGGACGTGTCATCTACAACCTCATGTATGTGGCGCCTAAGAACGTTTACTCTAAGTTTTTCGAACAAGCCAAAGCTTCTTTCGAGACATCTTTGTGGCGTACTGATTTCAATTCACGCGACGCATTGCGCTTGCTTCAGGATGGTTCGACAGAAGATTGAACTTGAACTTCCATAGACGGCATCAAATGCGCACTCCGGTAATACCAGACAAGGATGCCCATGAGGCAGCAGTTCAGAATGAAAAATCCTACTCCAAGAATTTCATGACCAAATGGAATGAATGCAGGAATTTCAGTCAATAAATAAATGCAAAAGCTAATCAGAGGATAGAGCACCACGATGCGGCTCCAAACAATTGCAGCCGTCGGCAACCCTGTGGTCTCGAAAAAGCTTCTCATTGGAACCACCGCGACTGCGGCGGCGAATATCACGAGGTCATAAATATGCGTATGCGGGCTGCTTAGAATGCACATCATGAGCGTCATGGCTATGGCGATGCGAATCTTTGTTTGCGATTCTTTTGATTCTTTTGATTCGTTAGCGACAAATTTGAGCCAGAAGACGAGCATTGCCAAAAACGTAATCGCAAAAACGATTGTGGAAATGTTCAGCGCCAAGTCGAGATCCATCAATATACTGAGCGGACCTCTGATTGAAACCATCCAGGTTGGGAAAACAGCCGGGTCTGTTTTCTCTGTTTGATGCAAAAGGGCCGGATAATCCATTAGCGTTTTTACGCCGAAAATGAGCGCTGAAAGTGCAACGAGCAACGCACCACTTACAGCCGCAGACGTGAGTACTTTCCAGCGTCGCATTGCAATAACTGGTATTGTCAGAAAAACTGCATATTGTGGCTTGATTGACATGAGCGCAAGGCCGACACCGCAAGCTACGTCGCTACCACGAAACCAACTGTAAAGCATGAATGCTGCCGCCGCAAGAATGAAGGCGCTGTTTTGCCCGTCATCCATAAGGTGTTCATATGGATAACTGCCAGCCACTCCTAGTAAAAAGAGCACGCTAAACAGAGTTGTGTATCCATTTTGCTTGAGTATCTTCCACAACCAAAAACCACTTAGAGACAGTCCGGCAACACACCAGACGATGTAAGAGACAAGAATCGGCATGGTGGAAAACGGCGCCAGCATGGCAAAAAACCATGGTACGGATTGTCCAAGAGGAATATGGTCGACGCTGATTTTGGCACCAAGACTTTCAGTAAGTGTCTTGTTGTAAGCAGCTAGTTGAGTCGCAAATTGATAAATCTGAGAGCGCGCATCAGATAGAACAATCTTTCCGGCCGAGTAGAAAGCCACATAGTCAATGAATGAAAACGAATTCTGCCCATCTTTGCGAAAGAAGTGAATATTCAGCAAGACCTTGAAAACAATGCGGTAGACAAAACCGATCGCAATGCAGGCAACAAGCGACAAATAACCGAAGCAGAGTCGGTTTCGCATCGGTTTACTTAACATCGCACCGCCCTTTTAGCCATTTATCAGTCTGCCGGTCGCTGGTTCGACACTTGGCTTGCCCCGTCACTGCTATTATTTAGAGGATTAGACAGCAGTTGTCTATCAGGCTTGGCAACCCGGTCGCTATTTAAAATACTGGCCGCCGAATCCCCTATTGCGGTTTTTATGAAAGCAAACAAGTACGTCTATAGCGGCATCTTTTTGGCATCCCTTGCCACACTGATGTACGAGTTGTTGCTCACTCGAATCTTCAGCGTCACCACGTGGTATCACTTCGCCTTCCTCGCAATTTCAATGGCGATGTTCGGCACCACAATGGGCGCCATTATCGTTTATCTTGCTCCCAACAAATTCACACCTGAGAACACGAGCAAGTATCAAGCGCAATCGATTCTCGCATTCGCCATAAGCTGTATCCTCGCGATCGTCATCCATATTTCCGTTCCAGCTTTCCTGCCGCTCGATCCTTCTATAGTCATCGTAGCTTCGCTGTTCATCGCTGTTCCATTTCTTCTTGTGGCTTTCACCCTCAGCAGCATTTGTATTTCGCTCACCCTGACGAGATACCCAGAGCAAACTCACAAGCTTTACGCAGCAGACTTTATTGGTGCGGCTGTGGGATGCGTGCTCCTAGTTGTTAGTTTGAATGTAATTGACGGTATCACCGCTGTTTATCTAATTGGCTTTGTGGCCGCTTTGTCTGCAATCTGTTTTTCGCTCAATGCCGAGAATCAGAAACTCAAATTGATTGCAGCAGCCGTTGCTCTTGCAACTGCCGGATATGTTGGTGTCAATGCATATCTTGCCAATCAAGAGAAGCCGGTTATCAGTTTGACCTGGTCAAAAGGCGAAAAGGAAAAACTCGTACATTTTGAAAAGTGGAATACGTTTTCACGTATTCGAGTTTTCGGAGAGCCTGATGCTTATCGACGCCCTCTAGAGTTTGGTTACAGCAAACTTCTGCCCGATGTGAAAATCCGTCAACTCTGGCTAGATATGGACGGTTGCGCTGCTGCGATTCTTTATAAATTCAACGGTAATCTCAAAGAATTCGAATTCTTCAAATATGATATTTCCAACTTCGCTTATGAATTGATTCATGATGGTAATGCACTGGTCATCGGTGTAGGCGGCGGAAAAGATATTCTTGCTGCTCTGGCGCTGGGACAGAAGACAGTTACCGGCGTCGAAATCAATAACAACACCGTTGCCACTATTACAGGCAGATACGGCGATTATATCGGGCACTTGGACAAAATGCCTGGTGTGAAACTCGTATGCGATGAAGCGCGCAGTTACATTACACGCTCGAAAGAAAAATACGATTCAATACAAGCGACTCTAGTTGATACTTGGGCGGCAAGTTCAAGTGGTGCCTATGCACTCACCGAAAGCTCGCTATACACGGTTGATGCTTGGGAAACATTCATAAATCACCTCAGCGATCGTGGGATTCTGACAATGACTCGCTGGTACAGCCATTATGTACCGTCTGAGATTTACCGCCTTGTCGGTGTCGGCAATGCAGCTCTGAAAGTGGTCGGTATAGAGAATCCGAGAGCTCACATTGTGCTCGTTCGCTTGATGAACTCAGAACTTGGTGACTCTCTTCATGCCGAAGATGGTTTGGGCACCATCTTGGTCAGTCGTAGTCCGTTTACTGACGAGCAGCTCGCTTTGGTTGAAGCGCGCTGTAAGGAGCTTGGATTTGAGGTTGCTCTAACACCCAAGTTTGCTATCGATCCCAATCTTGCACTTGCTGCGGAAGGTAAAACTGGTGAGATTGAAAAGACCGTTCCGTATAACTTGAAGCCATCGACCGATGATTGTCCGTTCTTCTTCCAAACGCTCAATCCTTCGCAAGTCTTCAACAAAACTATCTATGCAGGCGGCAGAACAGCTAACAATATCAATTCTGCTGTTGCGCTTTTGCTCGTTTTGGTAACTGTCACATTCTTTACTTTCTACTGCTTCCGCCTCCCGATTTTGAGAACCAAAGACAAATCGCAGCTCAAAGGTTCGCTGCCGATATTCGCTTATTTCTTCTCGATTGGTATCGGCTTTATGCTAATCGAATTGTCGCAAGTTCAGCGCTTTTCGATTACTCTGGGACATCCGATTTATGCACTGGCGGTTGTTCTTTTCACCCTTTTTCTTGCCACTGGTTTGGGAAGTGTATCTTTCGGCAAACTGTGTGAACTGACAAAGAACCGTTTGCATTTACTTCTTGCTTCTGTTCTCGTTGTTACGGCAATTTTTGGTTTGGCGACTCCCGCACTTGTTCATGCGCTTGCACCAGAGTCAACTCCCGTGCGAATTGCAGCCAGTATCGCCAGCCTCTTTCCAGTTGGTTTCGTGCTCGGATTGGGTTTTCCGGCCGGGATGCGTTTAGGTTTCAAGCACAGCCAAGTTTTGACACCATGGCTGTGGGGCATCAACGGAGCCGCGTCTGTTCTTGGCTCGGTACTATCGGTGGTGATTTCGATGTTCCTTGGAATATCTGTAAGTTACTGGTGCGGATTCATTTTCTATGCAATCGCGCTTTACTGCTGCATGCAATTGGAAAAGAGAGAGTCTGCTGAGTCTGCCGCCTAATTCTATTTCTCGCTTCCGCCACCCAGCTTCGCGTCAAATTCATTGGCAATGCCCTTTTCGTTGTGGACTGCATCTGAGTTAGTCCATGGACCTTTCCAGGGAAATTCTGGAATTGCAACAGACAAATCTTCTCTCACATGTTCATCCCAAAATATTTTCACATTGGGCTTGCGCTTTTTTAGTTTGGCTTCAAACGCTCGCTGCTGAGCGTCTGTCCATTGAACTTTCACTATTTCCAATTCTTTCAAGTCCGTAATTTCGCAGAGCGCATCGACGCACTTTGGCGTAATGCTGGTTCCTCTAAGAACAATGACTTGCAACTGCTTCATCTGCTTCAAATGCTCAATGCCCGCATCTGTAACTTTGGTATTACAGGCTACATTTAGGATCTTCAGTGATTTGTTTCTGCTCAAAACGGCGAGGTCATCATCGGTAACATCACAACTGTCTGCCACCAGCATTCTAAGGTTGTTTAAATTGGCTGCTTCACGAACGACAAGTCGACCGTTCTTTATATCGATGATGTCGAGAAAATTGAGATTCGGAAGACACTTCAAAGTAAGTATGTCCTGACCCTTTACTCTTTCACAGAAGCCAAATGTAATTCCCCGCAAACCCGGTAGTGAATCGATGTATTTAAGCTCATCGGAGCTGAATGTCGATTTCCCAACGTTCAAAAACTTTAGTCCGGTAAAACGAGGAATTACAGAAAAAACTTCCGCCCCACCTTTATTGCGTACGCCGCCAAAATCAAGTAATCCAAAGTCATTGGGACCGAAGCCATTCCAATATTGCGGATTTGCAATCAAGTCTTCACCGGCTTGAAAGCCGATTAAACGTCCCGGCGGAATTGCAACCTTAAGCCAAGTCTTTCGCTCATACCTCTCGTCAAAAGCGAGTAGTCCGAGTTTTTTCATGCCGGCAGGAAAATGGAAATAGCGCGTGGTTCCGTTGGATTTAAGAAACGGCTCAATGTGTTCTACTGCCGGAGCGACTTTTTCCTTAATAGAAGGCTTGGTTACTGGTTCGGTTTCTGACTTCCTCGTCAAAGAATTTGCTGCAAAACCAAGTGAGAAACAGACGATTGCGGTGCCAGCCAAAATCGCTAAATTTCGACCGGTTTGCTTTTTCGGCGGAGCCGCGCTCTCGCGTGGCAAAAACTGGGTCGTTTGGCCTTGTTTACTTAAAGCCGCCCGCTGAATTTCAAGTTGCTGGGTTTTGGGATCGTCGAGGCTTTGTGACAATGGAATTAAATCCAAGGCTAGTGCATTGCCGGATTGATATCTGCGATTAGGATCTTTCTCTAAAAGCTTCGCTACGATTTGCTCTACTTCCGGCGGAAAGTTTGCTCCCAGAGATGCTTCTTTCAATGAAAGCGGTATTTCAGTTTGATGTTTCATCATTGTGCTCAGAGCATTTTCGCCTATGAAAGGTGGAGCGCCCGTGAGCAAGTCGTAAAACACACATCCGATTGAGTACAGGTCTGAGCGATGATCGACCATGGTGCCTGTACACTGTTCAGGACTCATGTACAAGGGGCTGCCAAAAATTTCTCCGGTCTTAGTCAATGTCTGCTGATTGAATTCATCAATACCAGTCAGTTTTGCAATACCGAAATCAACAAGTTTGATGCCTTCCTTTCCACCTTCCGTTTCCGGTGCAGTCACCATAATGTTAGTCGGCTTCAAATCTCTGTGAATAATGCCTTGATCATGTGCGTACTGAATTGCAAATGCAACCTGGATCATAATTTCGATGACCCTTTTAACAGGCAAGGAGCCTGTGCTTTTGGTCAGATCTGAGAGAGTCGTACCTTTTACAAGGTCCATGAGAATGAATGGACGTCCGTCGGGCATCAGATCAAATTCATGCACTTTGATCAAATTAGGATGGTCCAGCTTGCTGGCAGCCTTTGCTTCATTTTGAAACCGGCGCCAACTGACGTCGTTTGCCTGCTGCTTGTTAAGGCACTTCAAGGCAAATTGCCTGTCTAGAAATAAATGGTCAACTCGGTAGACACTGCCCATTCCGCCCGACCCGAGCAAATCGACGATTTTGAACTTTCCCATGATTGTGTCGCCGGGCTGCATCGCCAGTGGTGCATCTGTCGATGCAGCCTGTGCCGATACATCCTCTTTTGTGTGGTCGAAGTCGGTCATATGAAACATTAACGGGGATAGTATCCATTTTAGGCCAAAAGCGTGCCATCAAACTGAAAGCAGTTTATCTGCCCCGTTTTGCCCGGCGAAATGGCCAGAGTCGCCAATTTTGCGTTTCCGCATCCTTGGCGACCCAGCATCCCCAGTCTACACTTTTATGCGTTTCGTCCACCCCATCTGAGCGCTTGTTGGTCGCTCTGACTCAGTTTATTGTTGTTTGCGGCGACTCTCACTTCTGTCATCGAGATTCGTCCGTCGTGGTTGCGGTCTATGAGCTTGCGGTTTCTGTCCACGGCCTGTTCGAACTGTGACAAATGTTCTTGCTGTTCCCCTGCTCTGCGTTCACCTCTGACTCTGCCTTCAATGTCGCCACGGCTTACGCGACCATTGCGGTCCCAGTCCATTGTAGAGAAGTTTTGGTAAATGTCTTTCAGTGCTCTGGCTTCATTGCTGCTCAATTTCGTGCCTAATCTGTTTGCGATTTCGTCTCTAGAAAGTCGATTGTCATTGTTGGCGTCTGCTCTGTCGACCAGTCCACGAACTCCGCCCTCAAGCTCCAGTTCGCTCTGTGACTGTCTTTCTTCTTTCATTGCGACGATTTTCTTCGCCTTGATTACTTTGTCGTCTTTATTAGAACTAGAGATTTCAATAGTTGGCAGATAGGATGCTGATGTATCTGAAACGCACGTTGCATAAGCAGGCTTGCTTCCTTCGTTTTGAAGAATGTTTTGAATTGACGTGCGCAGTTCAGCTGCGTCCATACGGGCGCTCGGGTTCTCTCTAATTATGTATGCATCACGTTCGCTCATGGGTGTCGGGCCTCTCTAGTAAGTCTGGGGATGTAAGAGGCGAATTGCGCTGCCTCGTGACTCCTACTTTAGGGGGCACGTGTGATAGAGAGGCGACGGAACGGTGACAGAACTGTGACAGCTGCCAACAGCCCTCTGACGGTGTTTTATCTTTAAACAGGGGGACTACAGAGCAGCTGTCTATTGTGGACTGACAGTTAATCCTGAGTCCATGTGGAAATTGACGCCACCCTCGCTGCGGAAACCGGTGATTGAGAAGCCATTGTTTGTTTTCTTCAATCCGAAGTCAGCCTTGCCACGTCCAGTTGGAAGCGATTTTATATTGACTTGATGGATAAAACTCGGCATAAACGGTCGCTTTATATTGAGCTGCCCTTGTGCACCTTCGACGTCAATTCCGATGCATGCTTCTAGCATTTGAAACAAACAGCCTGACGCCCACGCCTGGGGCACACAAGAAACAGGATAGGAAACAGGAGGCGCTCCTTTCGCCCGCGTGAAGCCGCAGAAGAGTTCCGGTAAGCGATTGTCACCGAACGCCGTACCTGCATCAAAGAGTCCGGAGAAAATGAGTCCAGCGTCTTCTTTGTGGTCATTTGCTGCAAGCCCTGAGGCGATGATCGCATTGTCGTGTGGCCAAATTGAGCCGTTGTGATAGCTAACCGGATTGTAGGCAACTTCATTGCTTGAAAGAGTGCGGATACCCCAGCCGTTGAAGAGCTGGCTTTCCATCAAGGTTTTGCACACAGCCTCTTTCTTGTCGTCAGCTACTATTCCGCTTATTAAAAGCTGACCAGGGTTTGATGCGACGACATCACATTGTTTTCCGCCTGCTGATAAAGCCATCGCATAATAGTTCTTACTTGGCATCCAGAATGCGGTATTAAAGTCCTCCTTCAGCTTTTCAGCACGTGCTTCCAATTGTTTGTGTTTGTCTACCTTGCCAAATAATCCGTAAATAAACCCCGCGTCTATAAGAGCTTTGTATAAATAGCCCTGGACTTCGCAGGCTGCAATTGGTGCGGTCGCCAGCTTGCCGTCAGAGTACATCATTGAATTACCGGAGTCTTTCCAGCACTGGTTAGCTAGTGCTCCCTCGCCACCATAAGTCAGAAAGCCTTTGCTGGAAGCATCGAGCAAATAAGCGACAGCGCGATCTAAATTTGGCAATAATTTGTTGACTGTATCCATGTCTCCAGTGCACTGCAAATACTTGCGCATCAGCATTACCCAAAGTGGAGTGGCGTCGATAGTTCCGTAGTAAGGATGGAATGGAACGATGCCCTTGGTAGCCAACTCGCCCGTTCTCAATTCGTGCATGATCTTGCCGGGTTCTTCATCTGTTTCTGCATTCTTTTTTGAACCTTGATATGCAGCTAACATCAACAAGATTTCCTTGGATGTCTTTGGCATGAATAAAACTGTCTGCAATCCCGTTATCGCTTGGTCTCGCCCGAACGGCACCGCGTACCATGGAAGTCCGGCAGTAAGAGCGGTTCCTCCCTTGACTGGCTGGCGCAAGAGATAAAGATCAAGATATGCCTGATCCAACATTTTGTTGAATTCAACATTGTCTGTTGAAATTTGTCCGCAATCAGAAAGCCACTTTTTAAAAGAGTCGTTTGCCTGCTCGAGCCTTGCATCATATGCCCATGTTTGGCTCTCTTTCTCAATTACAGTAGATGCACTTGTAAGAGAGGAGATTGTCAGCTCTGCCGAACTAGATTGTCCGGGCTTCAATTTAACGGTCCAATTAAATCCACCGGTTGACATGACTGCGGCGGGCTCGGATGCAATTTTTAGTTCCGTATAAACATTATCCACCGGATATCCATAACGTAGATACGCACCGGTAGTGGTATCAATGGTTCTAGGTTTTTCCTTTGACTGAAATCCTCTCACTTCAAACATATCTTTGAAGTCTGCATTTGTGCAAATCGAAATTGCAGTATTGATATCTTCTGTTGAATAATTTGTAATTGTTATGCGTTCACTAATTCCTTGATACATAGCCACTTCGCGCCGCAGCACAATTGATCGGTCGGCATCTTTTTTATTTTGCCTCATTCCATAGATGAAGGTTCCACAAAAACCTTTCACATCTTTAGACAACAGTTCCGGAGCTTGGCCATTCAATACATATCTGAGTTTGCTCAGCGTTCTTGTGTCATCTCGGTAGAGCCCATAGGCCGAGTTATTACCTCCGGGAATCATTCCTGATTCGTCTAAAACATACATAAGCGCATCGTGCTTCATCACAATACGGGGTTCGCTCAGCGGATCAAGAGTTTTCTCCGGATCCTTTCCACAAGCGCTTTCATGTACCTTAACTGTGCTGCTTTGTACTAAATCATCTGCGACCGCAGGTTGACGCAACGTAATCAACGTTGTGAAGATCAGAATGAAGACAAACACTTGTCGGAAGAAGAAAGGCTCTCTACGCAAGTGGAAGTGTGAATTTGAATATGCTTCCTTCACCAATTTTGCTCTCCGCCCAAATCTTTCCGCCGTGCAGTTGAACAAAGGCTCTGCAAATTGCCAATCCCAAACCTGAGCCTTTCTCCTGGTTGTTTTCCGAGCGCCGCTCAACCTGTTGGAACTTTTCAAAAATATTCTCCAGCTTGTCTTCCGGAATGCCTTCACCCTCGTCTCTGACGGCAATCACGGCTAATTCTCTGCCACCTTTTGCAATCTCTCTTTCTGCAGAAAGCGTCACTTTTCCGCCCTTAGGCGAGAATTTTACGGCATTTCCGATCAGGTTATTGAGTATACGATCAATTCGCTCCTCATCACCCATCACGATCAGATCTGTTTCAACAAAATCCAGTTTTACGTCCTTAGATTCTGCAAAGACCGTTAGGCTGGAGACAGAGGCGTCGAAACACTCGTTAAGTGAAACTTTTGTCCGCTCAATATGCATCTGACCACTGTCAGCTTTTTCAACGTCCAGCAAATCATTTACGAGAGTAAGGAGGCGATCTACATTTCGACCGCCCGCATTTATGAAGTCATTTCCCTTTTCATCAAGCTTTCCGTGTTTTCCAGTTTCTAAGAATGTAAAAATGTGACGGAGGGTCGATAACGGTGTGCGCAGATCATGAGTAACCATAGCCATAACTTCCTGCTTGAGAGTCTCTGCTTTTCGGCGCTCGGTAATGTCGTGAATCACACAGAAAGTTGCATCTTCTTCTTTTGAGAAGTGCGCGGAGAGCAGCACGTGGACGATGGTTCCGTCACTCCGTTTCATTCTTAGCTCAACCGGACTCGAGTCGCCTTGCGTTTTCAAATTTGCAAATATCTGGAGCACATTTTCGCGACTATCCGCAACGTAATCGGCAAAATGGGTGCCGAGTAGGTTCTCTGGAGCGTGATGTAGAACTGTTTGGCTGGCTGGATTTGCCGCTGAGAATTTGCCGTTTGAGTCAATTGAGCAAATGAAGTCTCTGGCATTGTCTATGATTGCTCTCTCTTTCTTGGCTGCTTCTTTTAGTGTCATTGCCATGCTGTGAAAAGTCTTGTCCACAGTTGCAATTTCGTCATTGCCGCCAATAGGTGTGTGCAATGGTACATTAGCAGCTAATCTCAGGCTGTTCTCGTTGAGTATGCTCAAACGATTGGCAATTGTTCGCGTTAAATAAAATGCGACAGCGATTGCAATTATCGTGTCGGCGATCGCGATCAGAATCATCAACTGTTTCGATAATTCTCTCAATCTCGCTTGCTCTACAGCATCGACTTCGGCAAGTTTTTCTTGTTGCGCTGCGTGCTCCAACAGCCCACCACCAAGAATTGATTTGACGTCTTTGCGCACGTCTTTCCAGAGTTTTTTTCGCAGTTTTTGAACCTGCTCTGGACCATCTTCGGGAATTTCTTCGAGACGTCTGATGAGCCCAAATGTTTTGTAAGCTGCTTGCTCCGATGCAACAACACACTCATAGAGCTTCGCATCATGTTGAACACTGTCTTTCAGTTGTTTGTAGTGAAGTTCGTGACGGCGATGAAGCATCTGCAGTTTTTCATCGCCAGTTGTTACATGACGCAGCGGATTGTCGCGCCCAAATTCACCGATGTATTCGTAAACATCCTGTGAAAGAACATTAATTGCGTCCGATATCTTTTTCGCATTAATCGACTCAAGCAGGAGCACTTCGGCATCGTTCTCCAGTTTCGCAACCCAGAATAAAGTGGCCAATTGCAGCACCAACGGCACAAGAACCAGGGCCAGTACCTTTGTCGATAGTGATAATCGTGGACGTCGCATGCGAAGTAGCGGATCACTATGGGTATACTCAGTATTATTACCATTGTCCTTACATGCGAAACGATGGCAAAGATACTGCTTGTCGAAGACGATCAAGATTTCTCTATGATGGTGAAAGCCGGACTGGAAGGGGAAAGGCACGTAGTTGACTGCGCTTTTGACGGCGATGAAGCCATGCATCTGCTGAAGAGCGAAGAATACGATCTTGTGGTCCTTGATTGGCAATTGCCAAAGCTTTCCGGGATCGATGTCCTGAAAAAACTTCGTCAGATGGGAAAATCTGTTTCAGTGATAATGCTCACAGGAAAGTCGGCAATCGACCACAAAGAAGAAGGCATTGATACCGGTGCCGATGATTATCTGACCAAGCCTTTTGATATGAGGGAACTTCATGCACGGCTCAGAGCACTTTTGAGACGCCCGGGAGGCGCTGCCGGCGTGACTGGAAACTGTCTAGTCGCCGGAGATTTGGAACTTGACCCCGTTAAGTATCGGGTGACAAGAGGCGGAAAGGATGTTCACCTCACGCCAAAGGATTTTGCTCTTCTCGAGTTTTTTCTTCGCAACCCCGATCATGTCTTCAGCGTCCAAACAATACTTTCTCGCGTTTGGAGCTATGAATCTGATGCTTCACCTGAAGGTCTACGCGCAGCAATTCGTCGAATTCGCAAAGCCGTAGATATCACTGACGATCCGACAGAATCGATAATTGAAAACGTTGCGAGAGTCGGCTACAGATTGCGAAAACAGAATTAGTTTCTTACTTTGGCTTGTAGTCGTATGCAATTGACTGCTGCAAGCGGAGTTTTGATTCTTCCGTATGACCGAGCGCAGCAAGGGCCTTTCCGAGCCAATAATAGGCAGAACCTGTTGTCTCTTCCAGGGCGATTGATTTGCGAGCAGCCTTTACGGCATCGGCATGCCGCCCCAATCTTTCGTATATCTCGGCAAGACGGCTGTAATAAATCGTGCTTTCGTGGGGAGTGGTTTTGCACTGGTCTAAGGCTGTTTGAAAATCACCTTTTGCTACTGCCGCATCGATAATGCCATTCGCAATAGATGATTTGTTTTCTTTGTTCTTGATTGATCTAAAGCATTTTATGGCTGTCGCGTAATCTTTCATTGCCAGATAGCTATACGCGCGCTCTATCTGCAAAGTCATGTCACCAGGCTTCTTCTTCAGCTTTTGTTCTACTGATGCAATATCCTTCGCATAAAGTTCTTTTGCTTTCTCTGCTTGGTCTGCATCTTCATAAACACTTGCGAGCCAATTATTGCTCCAGGGTGATTTGCTCTTTTTGAGTTTTTCAATGACATATTCAAAGTCGCTCATCGCTTTTGCTTTATCACCCAGATCTAGATAAATGTGTGCGCGCGATAATCGCCAGTCGTCTTCTTCCGGTTCTTGTGCAATCAGTTCAGTCAGATAAGCGATGTGTTTCTTTTGCGCATCTGCCAAGCCAGCACTATCACCTAAGGCCCTCGCAGTTGAAGCTGCATACTCGTATGCGCTTTCTTCTTTTGATGTGTCGCGCAACCATGCATTTGCCGCATCTTGTGCTTCTCTAATTCTGCCTTTTGCAATCAAAAGATCAATTAGATCTGAGAATGGTGATTCTTCTGCTGAGTAGTTCGCATTTGAAGAAAACGAACTACTCTCCTCTGGATATTTTGTGGATTCTTGAAACTCTAAGATTGCCTTGTCCAGCTCTTTTCTTTTTTTCAAAACTCGGCCAAGTGCATTGTGTACTCGACGCTTGTCGTGATCAAAGGTCAGCGATTTTTCATAGTCTCTTTGAGCTTCTGAAAGTTTGTCTTTCCAGTGGTATGCAATTCCCCGTTGGTAATACAAACTTCCATCATTTTTCTCATGTTCGATAGCTTTATCTAAATCGCGGATTGCATCATCATATTCTTTCTTGTAGGTGTGTAGTTGCCCTCGATAGCTGAGGCACAGATAGTCTTTGGGGTCCAACTCAATTGCTTTGTTGAAATCAGACATCGCCTCATCTTTTCTGTCTAGCCACCAGCGAATGAGACCTCTCTCTCTGTATAAGTTTGCACGGTGAGGGTACTTCTTTATCTGAGCGGTAAAGAGTTTTTCTGACGCCTTCCAGGCGTCTTCACTAGAAAATTTTGGATGTGCCCAACTAGGTATGAGCTTATCCATGTCTTTTGGCGGGCTTTTAGAAAGTTGAAAACAAATTGCCGTGATACCACCGATCACGATAACCATGGCGCACCCAAGCCAGAGTCCGAGCTTCTGGCCGAAGGATAGCTTTGAATACATCTGCTTACCGAATTAGAATTCGGCAACAAGTCCGAAACAGGCAATCATGATGATGAAGCCGAAGTAGAGTAGAAGGAACCACATCCAGCGAATGTTCAGCTCGATGTCGGACATTTTCTCTTTCTTTTCTACTGCCATGACTTCAATCCTTTGATTCTTTTCTGATTCTGAAACCTTCGGAACTATTACTTAGCTTCCGGCGTGGCGAGATTGTTCAACGTTGCGATGAATTCTTTCGACTCTGAGATAAAGCGTTGACGCTGCGGTTTTGCCAGCCAGAGCGCCAGAATGCGGCGTCTGTCGGTACCTTTTTTGAGGGTCGGAGGACGATCGCCAAGAAGGCGTTCGCGAATCATGCGGTTGCCTTCGCGATAGTAGCAGTCGCCGATTTGGCAGCCTGTGACTACGACACCGTCAGCACCAGCTTTGATGGCATTTTCAATCATCAGAGGTTGAATCATGCCTGAGCAAGGGAATTTGACTACCTTCATGCCGGGCACTTCAGTGCAACTGCCTGAGTCGTCAACGATGCCGCTTAAATCGCAAGCGCGTTCGCAGATAAGTGTGATTACTTTCTTTGCATCAGACATTGGTGTTACCCTTTCGCCTCCAGAAGAGCCTTAATCTTCGCGTTTACTTCCGCATCCGGAAGGTCAGGCAAATCGATTGCATCGAATGCGCAAGCGCCGACGCATACGCCGCAGCCTGAGCAGCGGAAATCTTTTACTGTCGCCAACAATTTGAATCGTGAACCAGCTGGTGCAGGCACCATTTCAATTGCCTGGTACGGGCAGTCTTTGTAGCAGAGCGAGCAGCCTGTGCACTTGTTGAGCACAACCTCAGCTGTTTCGATTGCTGGTTGTTTCGGAATCATCAACCACGGTGCAGCCGTAATTGCGACGGTACCGAGAATCATCACTGCCCAGTAGCCCATGACCGGCATTTGGCTGAGCATGGCATAGGGCCATAGGAAGAACCAGTCGATGTCGAAGGATACAGGCTGCTTGTTGAGGTCAGCCATGTTTCCACTGCTCAATGGCCATATGAATACGCAGACGAGAACCAGAGCGGTCAAAATGTAGTTCACTGCCGGTGGTGGCGTGAGTACCGGTCTGGTCATACGCAGGTAGTGAATCCAAAGACCGAAGAGCAGGAAGAATGAAAGACCAATGTGAATGAAAAGGAAGTTGGAAAGAGTCAGGTTAGTTATCTGATCTCCGTTCAAGAACCAGGTCTTAAGGCCAGGTCCAACTACCGGCAATGATTCGAATGCGCTGGCAGTCATTCTAGTGAGCAATAGCGAGCGGTCATCCCAAACCAGGTAGAAACCGGTTTGACCAATGAAGAGTACGAAGATCGCCAGAACAATACCGGAAACCCATTGGAGCCAGCGGTACTGACGGTAGCGATCTGTAAACCATACGCGCAGAGCGTGCAGCAAGATGGTGATTACCATCGCGTCGCCTGCATAACGGTGGATACCGCGGATGACACCACCGAAAGGAAGAGACTTGGTGATGTAATCAACTGAGGTCCAAGCGTTGGTCAGAAGCTTAGAGTTATAAGCATTGTCGATGGTCGGGATGTAGTATGCGAAAAGCAGCAGCCCGGAGAGGTACAGCACCCACAGATAGTACTGGGGAAGAGCACCGTGATAGTAGAACGGATTGTATTTACTGGTCATGAACGCGTTAATCGCGTTTTCAATGGCCAGCGTCAAACCGTTGAAGGCTTTTAGCGGGTGATTATCGACAATCTTTTGCACTGGGGTCATCCTCTTCTATGCGTCTTCGCTAAAACTTCTTGCGACCTATTTCTTTACCGGTAAAACTGTCTTCTCTTCCGCATCTTCTCTGCCGATAATCATGATGGCGATACCGCCAATTGTCAGAGCTACTCCCATAAAGAGAATGTAGCCATAGTCTCCGAGGCTGGCTGTCGACTTCGGATTTACTGAGACGCCTTTGCCTTGCAAATACTTCGTCAAATCTTCGCCCAGACTGGGTGTGAGTGAATTGAAGAAACCAGCGATTGCGCCGTGCAGACCGATTCGTGAGGTCAGGTCGGTCAACCAGTCAGGTGTGGCTCCGGTGAAACCTAATTCAGACCATGCCATAAGAACACTGACGGCGACAACGGCGCCGGCGAATGCCAGGAGTATGATGCCCTTCGGTGAAAGTATGTACTTAATCACTATGAATTCCTTTTACCTGGTTCCGTTTCGTTCTGCGAGTTTTGCTTCGATTTTGTCGAACAATTTGACCTTGCGTACCAACTTCCCTGTCGACTTTTCTTCGATGTAGATCCAGTAGCCCTGGACTGCTAGGAGCAGCATGGTTAGCGTGGTGCCGAAGAAAAGATATGCACATGGAATGAGACCGGGCTCTTTTTGAACTTCACGCCAACCCTCGAAAAACCAGGAGAGCGTGATTACCGTCAGAGTAAAAGCGAAAAGCCTTAAGGGCAGTTTCACTTTCGTTGGTTTGACCAGGGCTTTCGTTTCCACAGCGACGCTAGCATCACCTGTGGTGACGTTAGTGTTGATTGAGCGTGGGTCCTTTTTCCCGGTCAAGTTCATTCCCCGATTATGTTGATACTGATGCTGGTTGAGCCGGTGCCGGTTTAGGGGCGGGCTGAGCACCAGATTTGAAGTTCCAGACCATGTAGGCGCCTACGACTGCAAAAACTGCACCTGCAATCATCCATGTCCAATCCCAAAATGGAATCGGCAACGGATAGAAAACGCCTTTGGTGGTCGTTTCGATATTTGTGGCACGATTCATTCTGTCGCAGAATACGACATAGTCGTAAGCCCAGCGGTTGGTGACCAGGTAGTCAACCATGCCCAAATATTTGGGGTGCTCCGGTGTAAATGTCGGAATCCAATTGACTATCCAATCGACCGGTGACGTCATCTTGCAGTGTTCAAGAATCTGGTTGAAGGCTGCCTGAACATCTGGACCGCCTTTGGCCACATAGTTGTCCTTGAGCCAGTCTTGCCAGTCATTTTTGTAGGTAGATGCGAAGTACGTGGAGGTTGGTTGAACCTTACGCATAGCTGCTTCCAGCTTGTCAGCTTCCGGAAGAAATGGACGCATCACACCGTAGAACCACTGTTGGAACATGGGTCCCCGGAACATTTCCACTTTCGCCATGTAGTAATAGACGAATCCCCAGAATGCTTGCGAAGCACCGATGATTGCTATTACGAGCGCACCTTTCCATTGTTTTGCACGTTGGACGGCGTCTTTGTTTTGCCACATGAGCCAGAGCTGCAGACCCATACCTACGTTGACAGTGAGGTATGTGAAGGCTCTCCAATACGGAGGATCTGTGTGGATGTTGGCGATGTTAGCGATGATGAGCAGTGAGAACACGATCCAGCTCACGAGAGCCATAATCACTACCCAGAATATGAATGGTCTCTTGGTGATGTCTTTCTCCGCACCGGTTAGCCAAACGTCCATGAATGGCAAGCCGACAACGATAAGAGGCAACACGATGGTGATTTCTGTTGCAACGACCGGCTCCAAGTATTTGTACATTTGGTACAAACCAAGGAAGTACCAGTCAGACAAAATCGGAAGCGGTGTGACGTCCGGATCTGACCGTTTGCCCTGCGCAGCAGGAAGAACGATTGCAACCACAACCAACATCAATGTGATGATGGTGCGCTTCGCCCAGCTGAGTGGAACGCGCTTGTAGGCGTTTTTGTAGAAGTAGAGTTCTACAAAGATCAAAGGAATAAGAGAGAACGCGAGGTGGATAGAGAAGAATCGCGTGATTGTCTCCTGCGTGATAGCAGCTCCGCCGCCCAGGAGAACTTCTGCTGTATTCCATCCCATGTGAATAGACTTAACGAGCGGCTGATAGAAGTCGCCCATGACCGGGAATTGGTCCATGTAAGTCGGGAATGTCGCGAATACCTTCGTCGCCCAAAATGCGCGCTGGTTCCAGATCAAGAGATATCCAGTCAGACCGGAATACATTGAAAGGAGAAGCGCTACAAGAGCGATTGCGATGTTGAACTCTTTACCAGGTTTGTAATCGGCGCAGATGAACATGCGATACATGCGCATCGTCGCCGCGATGATCATGGCGTCGGCACCGTACTTGTGCATGCCCCGCATAAGACCGCCGAACGGAATACCGTTTTGAATGTGGAGAATAGAATCAAATGCCTGCGCTTTCGTAGGCACGTACCACATGATGAGCACGCAGCCTGTGAACATAACGAGGAACCAGACCATGTAGAAGATTGGCCCCAGTGAATACCAGGGATTTGTCTTCGCTTCCTCGCGGTGATGCTCATCGAAAATATCGATGTTGTTGATCCGCGTCTTAACCCAGTCTATGGTTGCATTTACCGCTGACATCTATTGATTGACTCCCTCAGGCGATTGAACCGGCTTCTAAACCAATAATCTTGTATGAATCTCCCTCTTTCTTGAGGTCGAATTTACGCGGTGGGCGTGGGGCTGGACCGGAAACGACCTTGCCGTTTTGGGCGATGTCATAAACGCTCAAGTGGCAAGGGCAGGCGAATACAGGACCTTGCGGCTTGAAGTTATAACCCTTGGCGCAATCTTCCGGCTTTGGTACCCAGTTGAACACGCAACCGAGGTGCGGGCAAATACGGCTGTAAGCAACAACATCACCTGATGGCAATTTGACGATGAAACCAGGGATTTCACGGACTTCTTTGCCTTCCGGGTTGTACTCAACATATTTTTGTTTGAACATGAACTCTAAACATGTCCATTCAGTTGGAAAATCCGTATCTTTGAAAGCCACATCTTCTTCGGGCCCCGGTTGATCGGAAGGTCCGAAAACATCCAGAGGCTTCAGCGTTGGACGCATGTACCTCAGAAGCGGCGATATGACCAGACCAAACGTGGCGGCGAGCGGAATAGCTGCCAGAGTCTTCAGAATAATTCTTCTATTTGTGCCTTCCATTTTTCGAACTCCGTTACTTTGTCTCGCCCTGAGGCTTAGCTTCTTCGGGTTTAGCATCAGCGGGTTTGTCTTCCGCTGGCTTAGCATCTTCGGCGTTGGCGTTCTTTTTCGTGTTATCGATTGGAGCGCCTACCGTCGGCGAGCCGATATTTGCCTCGGCGATTTGTTTGTTGGTTGAGTGGAATGCACGCACGTAGGCTACGAGCTTCCAAATATAAGCCTCATCGAATTTAACTTCTTTGGCTTTGTCCTCCTTGCCGAGGAAATTGGGCATCCCTTCCCACTTTATGCCATTTGCGATGTGATCCCATAGGATATCGTCGGTTCTGTCGTAAAAACGCTTATAGTTTTGGAAGTTGGCAGGGTTGGGCTCGAGTACGTTGTACTTGTTGAGCGGACCGTCGCCATAACCCTTAGGACCGTGGCAGACTGCGCAATTGGCGCCGTATACAGCGGTAACTTTGGCGTATTCTTTCGCATCCAACAGCGGTGCTGAGAGAGAGCGAACGTAATAAACAAGGTTCCAAGTCTTCTGGCTGGAGATGTCAGCCAAGGTTGTTGGGTGCTTGACGCCGTCTTTGCCGAAGGCGAGGAACATATATTGATCGATCGGCTTTTGTTTGTGACCGTACTCAGGAGAGGTGAGGTCGATAGCCGACTTGCCGCTGACGCCTTTTCCGTTCGTGCCGTGGCACTCAGCGCAAGAAAGCTTTTCATAAACAACTTTGCCGTCCGGCTCGGATGGTTTGTCATCCGGGTAAATGGCTTCTCTTCCACCCTTGGTTACGTCTTTGGAAACCAGCTGTGAATCGTCACCTTTGACGGTAACTTGATTGCCGCAACCGGTTACTAGTGTCACCGCCGGTAACACCACTAACAAAAGCGCCAGCAAAGATGTCGTTAGCCCGGCGAATGTTTCAAACGTAAAAACTGGTTTTTTGGAACGTGTCATAACTCACTCAGTAACCGAAGAAAGGAATCCAGGAGAACATTGCCCAAAGAACAATGAAAAAGAAGCAAACAATAAGAAAGAGCGGCGGCGGTCCTTCGCCGATACGATATTCGGAGACTACTTCATAGTGCTCATCAACGGAGGGAGCGGCTGCTGCAGTTTTTACGGCTGCGGCTGGTTTGCTTGCGGGTTTTTCTTCGGCAGATTTTTCTGCCTTCACCTCGTCTCCACTGTTTTTTACTTCTTCAGCCATTTCCTACCTCTTTGTGCGCACAATTTCTTACTTGTTGGCAGTCGATGCGCTGAGCCTGATTTTTTCAACGGCTGCCAGCGCCTTTTGACCAGTAGTGTTGTCGTCGCCGTCGTCGAGCATGTCGAACTTGACGTCTTCCATGTTTTCAAACTCACCGTTCTTGAAGGCCCACAAGATCGCTCCAATGGCCATTACGAAAAACAATCCGCAAATGAAGAAGGCCACATATATTCCAGAGCTCAATCCTTGTTGGTTGAGAATGCAATTAGGACACATCTAGTGACCTCCTTCTTTGGTTCCGGCAGGGTCAGTATTGCTACTGGATTCGGTGCCTTTTGGGGATGAAGGTGTGGACTGCTGAGGCATCTGATGCTCGGATGGGCTCATGTTGTCGGACTCGGAGTGATGCCCGTGTCCGCCATGGTGAGGTTCGTATTGCTGGTTCGACAATTTCGGAAGATGGATATCTTCTACCTTGTCGATTTGGTTGATGCTGTTGATAGTTACTTCCCGATCTTGAGGAAGCGTTTTCAGGTATGCAACCAGATACCAACGTTGCTCTTCAGTGAGGGTCTCTGCCCAGCGCGGCATTCGGGTACCAACAATTCCTTCCGAGACTCTGTAGAACCAGAACTCATCAGAGTATTGCTTGTAGTACGGACGGCTGAAATTCGGTGGTTTCTTCTCCAGAGACAGCGCATTCGGACCTTCGCCATAGCCATTCAAACCGTGGCAAACAGCGCAGTTCTGAGTATAGATGCCTCTACCGGCATTGGCGCTGGCACTGGCATTGGTGTCAACCGTTTTGCGGTTGTGCAGTGCGACACCGGCTGGTGTAGTTGTTCTGTACTCGTCCGGTGCTTCGACGAAATCTTTCACATGGCGGCCGTTGCCTAAGCATTGCAAGTAAGCAACCAGGTCATTCATGTCCCTTTCTGAAAGATAGCTGAAACTCGGCATGATCGAGCCCGGCTTGACTGCGCGAGGCTGAATCAAGTGAGCCTTTTGCCACTCCGAAGCCATGCGTCCGCCTTCATTAGTCAGGTCCGGTCCAGTGCGGGCAGTGCCCAACTGGTGCGGTGTTTCCCAGATGTAGTCCCCGGCTTTGACGAGAGGTCCATAACCTCTGTCTTGTAGACGGGTGAATTGTGTATGGCAGTAGAAGCACCCTTCCCTGACATAGATTTTTCTTCCTCGAGCCGCATCCGCGACGTTCGAAGCGACTTTGGTGTAGTCGTTGCTTCTGTGCTCTTTGTCGGTGGGATTGAAAAGCACCATCGGCAGAAGAACTGTCGAGAAGATGATGATGAAGAAGGTTGTGACGATCCCGATCGCTCCTAAACGATAACTGTGCATTACGCTTTCACCTCCGCTGCCTTAGCTGCTTTAGCAACCGATTCGACAGGTTTTGTGTAGAGCGTCTTCCAGACGTTATATGCGAACAGAAGTTGTCCAAGGACAATCATGATTCCACTTATGCCTCTAAAGAACCAGTAAGGTCTGATCTGCAGTCCCCATTGATCGACCGGAATGCCCATAGCCCAACCGGCCGACTGAATCAAACCGGCGATGGTGAGAGATGTCATCATCAGGAGGAAGCCAAGGAATTTCAGCCAGTAGTGAGCGCGGATCAGACCCTGGCTGTAGAACTCCTTACCGGTCAATTTCGGCAACGAATAATAGATTGCCGAGGTGAGGATAAAGGAGAAAGTTCCCAGCAAAGCCAGGTGGGCGTGTCCGACAACCCACTGAGTGAAGTGCAAGTACCAGTTCACCCAGCGGGTAGCCTGGAAGGGCCCTTGTACGCAGGTGACCAAGTAGAACATACAAGATGTCACTGCAAAGCGCAGTGGCAGATCGGTGACGGCCTGACCCCAGCGACCCTTCATTGTCATGAAGAAGTTGGTCAATACTGTGAGTACGGGCACTAAAAGGAATATTGAAGAGATGATCGCAATTGCCTTGAGCCATTCGGGCACAGGCGATTGAGTAATGTGGTGCGTACCGGTGGGTGCGTAGAAGAGGGCAATACCCCAGAACCCCAACATCGACAAGCCGTGGCTGTAAAGCGGTGCCTGCGTCAGTCTGGGTAGCAGGTAATACATCATTCCTACGCCGACAGTGGTAAACCACATGCCCAGAATGTTGTGTCCATAGAACCAACCGACGATCGCATCATTAAGACCGGGCAAGGCGACGAAAGTACGCTGACCGATGATCCAGACAAGAGGGAACCAGAAAAGCGACCCGAGGAAGTACCAAAGGGTTACATAGAGCTTCTTGACCCTCCTGTTCAGGATTGTCATGTAGATGTTGAGTGCAACGAGCACCAGGGCAACAGCGACAAGCACGTCCAGAATTGCACCCAGCTCTGCGTATTCTCGTCCTTCGGTGTTGCCATTGATGAGAGTGCAAAAGGCCCCGATGAGCACCAGGTTCCATGCCCACATGGTCATATTTCCTAGTCGCTCCGACCATAGCTTGGTCTTGCAGAGATTTGGAACCATGTAGAAGATGGAGCCGACATATCCCATCGATAGCCAACCTACGGCGACCGCGTTGACGTGGAACATCCGCATGTGCGGGAATGCCAACTGCGGCACGTTTTTAACCAGGTCGGGCATGGAAAACTCCAAGCCGCCGATCATTCCTGCACCCATGCCCCACAGTGACCACCACAGAGCGGATAGGAAGAAATTACGACTGGCGCTGCCCTCTTTATTGCTGAAAAGCTTGTCTGCAACAGAACTCAACTTGGACACCCCATATAGGCGCTAGGCCGATAGCGAAAATCCCATCAGAGCGCCCCAAGGGCTGCCGATTTGGCAAAAGCAGGTTTTTGGGAAACCACTCTTAAAAGAGATCTTCATGACGCAGCGCCAATTTTAGATTAATGACATCCGCCTAAAACGTCCGTTGTTTGATGATTTTTCACACACTTTTTCTTTAACCTACGAAATAACGTCGTTAAAAACGAACCGAAAAAAATCTTTCTTTCGATACAAACCGTAATGTGTTTGCCAAGTTGCCGTGAAGCTTTCAGTCACTTACAACCGCCATGTTGCTTAGGACATCTTTGATGCCTGCATTCGATATCGAATGAGAAAGACCCCACTACCTTATGTAGGGGCTTGTTTTTCAACTTGTTTTTCTAGCTCTTGGAAAGTTTCGATCTTTGCGATGTCAGTGTCCAAATTCCTGCATAAAGATGTCTTGCAGCGCCATCTTCTTATTAGGCTTCGCCTGACTGTTTTTCTTTTTCGAAGTTTTCTTCCTTGATTCTTTCCTTTTCCAGGCGCTCAGTTTCGAGCTTTTCTTTGCGCTCCTGAGCAGCTTGCTCTTTTTTTCGTTTCTTCTCTTCTGCTTCGGCAATCGCTTCCGGACGTAGATCAATAGAGTTGTACTGGTTCATCGCTTTTAACGTGCCATCGTTTATCCAGGTAAACAAGCACTTCTTCGTAAGGTCTTGAGTTTGAGCAAGCAACTCTTGCTGCGCTTCGGGAATCCGGGAAAGTACAAAGGAAGCACGTTTGTCGCCGCCCGGATCTGGTCCTACGCCGAATTTCAAACGAACTATCGAAGTGTCTCCTCCCAGGCATTGAATTATGGATTCGACGCCATGCTGTCCACCGGCACCCCCTCCGTTCTGCACCCTCAGTTTGCCAAGCGGCAAGGCGACGTCGTCGTGGACGACTATGAAAGAGGAAACCGGCAGCTTGAACCATTGCTTAACCGCTACCAGACATTCACCAGATAGGTTCATATATGTCATGGGTTTGACCAGCATGATCGTCTTGCCGCGATAGGAAAACTTCGAAAAGTCGCATTTTAGGCGGCTGTTGCTGGTGGGCTCCGCACCATTTGCAGTACCAATGGCATCAACAATCATGAATCCCATGTTGTGACGGGTGCGCGCGTATTCGGGACCTGGGTTGCCGAGCCCCACAATCACTCTGGTTTCGTTACCGTTATTTTGATCAGCCATCTTTAATCTGTGTAATACATTGCGTATGAAATTCACTGTCGCCGCCTCTATCTGCACGGCCGGACGGCCGGGCACCCGGGCTTATGAGAAACAATATTAATAGATAGAACGCACTTCGAGTTTGGGCAGCGTTTAAACTATAAAATTGTTCGGTGCACACACGTTATTGCGCTATTTAGACAGCGTTCTTCAATGCGCGCAGTTCCAGCAATAACCAATGACGTGCTTGAAAACAATCACTCCCACTCAGACACAGAGTTACAGGCATGACTGAAAGCGAAGCCAATTTCCCCTATTTGCCGCATACCGAAGAAGAGCGCAAAGAGATGCTCAAGACAATCGGTGTTGCGTCCTTCGAAGAGCTCGTCAAGCACATTCCCGAAAAGCTGAGAGCCAAGGCACTCAACTTGCGCAGTGGGATGAGCGAGCAAGAATTGGCGAAAGAAGTTCAGGCGATATCCAATCGCAATATGCCTGCCTCACGCCAAGCCAGTTTCCTTGGTGGCGGCTCTTATAGAAGATATGTTCCGGCAATTGTCGGCAATATTCTTTCGCGTGGTGAGTTCTCTACAGCCTATACACCCTATCAACCTGAAGTCAGCCAGGGCACCCTACAAGCCATTTACGAGTTTCAAACTGCCATTTGTCTTTTGACCGGAATGGAAGTTGCGAATGCTTCCATGTACGACGGACCGACAGCACTTGCTGAAGCATGCCTGATGTCTAGCCGTTTGAGCACGAAAGAGAAAATCGTCGTTGCCTCGTCGGTCAATCCGGAATACAGAGAAGTTGTCCGCACCTACTGCGATTCCTGTGGACTGGAGTATCAAGAAGCGGCGCTTTCGGGCGGTGAAGCTGATTTGTCTAAATTGCCTATTGATGACAAGACCAGCTGCTTTGTCGTTCAATATCCAAATTACTTCGGTGTTCTTGAGGATCTCGAAGCTCTTTCACAAAAAGTGCATGCTGTGGGAGCTCACTTGATCGTTGTGTCCGAGCCTATCTCGCTTGGTTTGCTTACTGCTCCTGGTGACTTCGGCGCCGACATCGTTGTTGGTGATGCTCAGCCTTGCGGTAACTCGCTCTCCTTCGGCGGACCTTCGGCAGGATATATGGCTACCAAAAAGGAATTCATCCGCCAATTGCCGGGACGTCTTTGCGGCGTCACTGTCGACAATCGTGGACAGAGAGCCTTTACCCTCACGTTGCAGACACGCGAACAACACATTCGCCGCGCCAAAGCAACGTCGAATATTTGCACCAACCAGGCTTTGAACGCCCTGGCGATGCTGGTTTATATCGTCAGCGTCGGACCGGTCGGATTGAAGGAACTCGCAAATATCAGCTTGCAGCGCGCTCATAGTCTCAAAGAGAGACTAACTGCAATCAGCGGTATAGAAGCTCCTTTCTCGCAACCGTTCTTCAATGAATTTGTGATCAAGACCAGCCAGCCTGCAGCTCAGGTTCTTGATGAATTGAAAGCGGAAGGAATTTTGGGCGGTATTGATCTTTCGTTCTTTTATCCGGAACTGAAGAATCACTTGCTCGTCTCAGTCACTGAAATGAACTCCCCCGAAGATCTCGATCAATATGTTTCGGTCATGGAGCGCATCGTAAAAGGTGGCTTGAAAACCCGCGATAAGGAAGCTGTGGGCAGCGCTGCGGCAAAATCCGGTGGTAGATAAAAGCCAGTCTTTACTGAAGCCTGTATAATCGACACTGTCTAATTATTTCGAGATCGAGGCAAGAACCGACTCCATGGAGCCACCTGAAACAGTCACTTCAAAGCGCGCTGAAACGCTTTATGATTCGAGCGAAGGTCAGCAAGAAGGGCTTAATGCCGTGGAGCCGGCGGTAACCTCGTCAAACGGAAATTCTCCTTCAGCACCTCCATCACCTTCACCAACCTCGGGCTCGCAAGACGTGTCGAATTCAGCCAGCAATAGTGAATCGTCAGGATCGCCGGTCATCTCGGTTGTGAAAGAGATTGTCGAGCTTGTTGTTGTTACGCTGATTCTTCTCATCGTCATTAGATTCGCGCTTGCAGAAGCTCGTTATATTCCGTCGAGTTCGATGGAGCCGACACTGCAGATTAACGACAGACTGCTTGTAGAGAAGGTTTCGCATCATATTGGCAAACCTATCGAGCGCGGCGATATTCTCGTTTTCTATCCACCGCCGATTGAAATGGGTGGACAGGACCTGAAAAACGATCCGTTGACCGTTCTTGGCCGTTTGACCGGATTGCCGTTCTTGCCGTACGAACCAGCTTTCATCAAGCGTGTAGTTGGCCTTCCTGGCGATCATATTCGTATTCAGAAAGGCGAAGGCGTCTACATCAATGGGCAATTGCTCGATGAAAACAGCTATGCCAAGGAAGCTCCTAACTATGACAGAAACGTCCTTGGCGATATCGGTGGACCGTCTTCGACAGGCAAAATGATTAGACCTTTCGGTGATGAAGCCAGAGCCAATGACCCGATCATTGTGCCGGCCGGTCATCTCTTTATGATGGGCGATAATCGCAATAATTCCGAAGACAGCCATGTCTGGGGTTTCTTGCCCCAGGACAGAGTTATCGGCAGAGCCTGTTTGCTTTTCTGGCGTTGGATTTCCCCACCCAGATTTCCTCATATCCCCGAAGAATAAGCAAAGCCTCTGCTGAGCTTTCTGAGCGCGCTTTTTGTCACCTATTTTGACGAAGGCTGATCGCCCTATAAATGCTCAATATTTAGCCAATATCTGTCTTTTAAATATGCAAGTGGGTATATTGGTCTAGGCTCTAGCCCCCAAATCTTCCCAAAAGCGCCACGGCGAACAAATTCCGGCGGTTCTGCGGAGCATTCAAAAGTAACGGCAACTAAGGCTGAGGTAGCGTGACAAATGGCGAAGGACCCAAAAGGGAAAGCATCAAAACCGGCAAAAACGCAGTCTGCCGATAAATCGAAGAAAAGCGCTAAAGCCCCTCTGGTGCATGAGCATGTCGCCGGTGATTGTGCGTTGGCTACAGGTGTGCCAGGCCATGATGACGCAGAGTCGCGCGCTGATGCCCTCAATAAATTTGAAGCCGAACTCAATAAGCGCGAAGTCGACTTGATCGAGCGTGAAATCAAGTCGCTCAGGCAGCAGGAAGAATTAGATCGTTTGCGTCCGCTTTCGGGTCTTTATCGAGTCGTTCGAGCCATGGCCAGTGAACGCCGCCTGGACTCCCTGCTTGATGTAATTACTCGCGAAACGCAAGTGATGCTCAAATGTGATCGCTGTTCTGTTTTTGTTTTAGATGCTCAAGCTGCAGAGCTGTGGACACAGGTCGCACAGGGCTTGGTTGGACACCGCATGATTCGTATTCCGGTAGGCGGCAACAGTATCGTTGCTGAATGCGCTCGCACCGGTCGAATGATCAACATTCCCGATGCATACCAAGATCCTCGCTTCGATCCTGCGGTCGATCGCAACACTGGATATCAGACATCCAGCGTACTTTGCGTTCCGATGCTGGCTCGCGGCGGCGAAGTAATCGGCGTCTTCCAGGTGCTCAACAAATTCGATGGGCCTTTCACTAATGAAGATGAAGACTGGCTTGAAGGCTTGACCGCCGTGGCGGCCGGGTTGATTGAACAAGCACAGGCATACGGCGAAATTGAAAGGTTTGTCGACAAGACACTGGAAACGCTTGCGCAGACAATCGACCAGCGCGACCCACTGACTGCAGGTCACTCTATTCGAGTTACCAATTACAGCTTGCTTGTCGGCCAGGCAATGAATGTGCCCGATGACGATATCGATGTGCTTCGCTACTCGGCGATGATGCACGACTACGGCAAAATCGGCGTGCCTGAAAAGATCCTCTGGAAAGACGGCAGACTTACTCCTGATGAGTACGCTACCGTACAAAAGCACGCCAGCATCACATATGACTTGCTTTCCAATTTGCCTTTTACACGTCGCTTGCAAGATGTACCTTTTGTCGCCTCATGCCACCACGAAAAGGTAGATGGTTCGGGCTACTACAGAGGTCTAAAAGGCGACGACATTCCTTTCCTTTCGAGAATCATTGCTGTGGCCGATGTGTTCGATGCTTTGACTTCAAAGCGTCACTATCGCAATCGCATGCCGATTGAGAAAGTTTCGGAAATCATGTACAACGGCAGAGACAACCACTTTGACTCGACTTGTGTTGATGCATTTTTCCAATTGCCTTCCGCTCGCGTAATTGCTGTTCTCGAATCGGAAAGAGAGCGGGCCGCAAACTTCGATGCTGAGCTGTTTAAAAATCTGAGTTGGCAGCGGCTCGTTGAGCTCGTTTCTGGTGGTCATCCAAAACGCGGCGAAGAGGGTATCGCAGAAGTTTTCGATCGTATCTACAATGCCGGATTACCTGCGGACTATCAATCGCTGGACTAGGCTGGGTCCGTAGAACCCGAGACTATTTGTCTGTCGTTTTTCTATCAGTAAACAACAACCTTGCCACGTCCTAAGTCCGGCCAGGAAAGTTGCCGCACTGATAACTCTGCATTTTCCAACTTCATTGCTTTGCCTTGCGGCATGGGAATCAGCTCGATTGTCAGATGATCTCCGCGCCCGCTGACCACATCGACTGGATAGTTCGACTTTATGTTGATGGATGTGGGCTCCTTGCCGTTGAGCATAACCATTTGTGTAGCTGTTGGGAAGCACACAGATTGTGGCTTTGGCTGACCTTTACTATCAAAATATAGGTCGTGCTCACCCGGATTCGGTTTGCCGTTGGTACCGTTTAGGCTGATGCGAACCACTGCCTGAGAGCGTTCTGCTTCCAGCTCGCTAAGCTTGCCTGTGAGTTCAACCACAGCATGTGTTGTTTGAGGCTGAAGTTGCAATGGAACGTCTGCAAGGCAAGCGCTATTGAATTTCAAATATTCATCTGTATTCACACTGCTTTTCTCGCTTGCATGACTCTCTTTACCCTGTTCGCTCATAGCTTTGAAATTAAGCGTATTCAGAGGTATTGAAGTTTCTTGCGATTTGAACTCAGTGCGATTTCCATCCGCTGAAAATCCCACTGCCAAAAGCATGCGTAGTCGACCATCTTGAACACCAGGCGCTGAGGATAAATCTGGATTAGGTGGAAAAGGATACTTTCTTTCATTTGATTCGATGAATGATTGAGATGGTGCGTTCGCTATAAACTCCACTCTGGGGCGCCACTCCATTGATGATGCATTTACGAAAATACGACCATGACTGAGATACTCATACGAGGGAGCCCTTCCGCTAAGCGTTTGTTTGTAGTCACCATATATGGTTAATGGGTGAGTTGTTGAACCGGAAATTGTGATTTTGTTCTTGCCTGATAGATTCACATAATCAATGGGAATCGGCACGGCTCGCCATTGTCTGACATCATCGGCCGGTACTTTTATGTCAGCTGCGAATTCCTCCATAAAAGCTACCAGATCAAATTTCCTTTGATAGAAGTGATAAACGTTCTTGGGAATCTCGTGAATTTTGTGCTCATTCAAAGTTATATGCGATTGCGCAATCTCCTTTTCGCTATCAATCAGAAGTACCGCCCAGATTGGTTTTTCAGATTGCTGCCAGGGCTTATGAACGTCGGTGAGGTCGATTTCTCTTGTTGCCATCACTTCACTCGATAACTTTGCGGCTAATTCTGCGGCTTCGACTTCTTTGAGCAAAGATAGAGTTACTGTGACGCCGAATGCGATAAACATCATCACGCAGGAGATCTTCATCGCCCTACTGGAAATGCGACTTAGATAACCTGCTTTTGCCAGGCGGTAGAGAAGCCATGCCGTCAATGCAATGTATGTCGCACCTAGAATAACTCCTGCAACAATTGGATTTCCTATCCATTGCAAAACCGTTTGCACCCGGGCAAAGTTTGCAACTAGCGTCAAAAGTAATGCGGGCAGGAGTAAATTTATCGCTGCGAATTTTGTCAGCCGCGATTCGACAACTCTGAAAACAAACCACGCCAAAGCAACAAAATAAAGCGGCGCCGCAGTAAAACCGTATCTGGGAATTCCTTCGAAAGCCGCATAAATAAGATGTCCCAGTAGCGCTAGCCACATAAGGACAATTAAGTGATCTTGTTTGTCATCGACGAAATCTTGATCCTTATTTTTGAACAGTTGCGTAGCCGAATGGATTGTTACAGCTAGGGCCGACGCAAGTGCGGCGAGCGCAAGTGAAACCAGAAACTGGTGTGCAATCCTGATGCTGGGCGCGTCACGCAAAACTGCAGCGCGACGAAAATCGTTCCATGGCTCTGCAAATATTCGCGGAAGTTTTCGGATGTCCAGATCAATATGCGCTAGCGGATCTTCTTTGAAATAAGCCAATTGAACTTCCGCAACGCTCTTCATCGCCCCGATCCCTGATTGGAGCGGAGCAGTCGGCAAACAGCCTAATCCATCGTTTATCAGATTATTCGTCACGATGGCGTTTAAGACAGGCATTCTTTGCGGCAGCCAACAAATTGATCCGGTTGCCTGTTTTGTGAAAACCCAGAAAGGCGCCAATGCAATTGCAGTCATGCACGAGAAGACGAGAAGCCCTGCCGCTGCGCGTTTTGCATTGTAGCCAGAGAGCGCAAATACAGCCGGAAGTAAGACACAAAACATTAAGACTGGTTTTGTCAACAACAGAAAAGCAAAGAAGACTCCAGCGTAAGCAAATGGAAGTAGGTGCCGTAGCCCCTTTTTGTCAAATTTTGCCGTTGCGGAAAGGCAAAGCAGTGCAGTCAAAAGAAATATTGCCGAGATTGTTTCGGTACCCAACCTCTGTGCTGCGGTCAGTGCAGGAGGGTAAAGAGACCAGGCAAGAGCGGCGAAGAAAGCCAAGGATTTGCAACAGGTAGCGCGCCAGCTGAGAATGAAGACCAAGCCGCATACAATTGCTTGCAGCAAGCTCATAAGCATTGCAACTGCGTTCAATTCTGTAAGGCGAAATCCTTTTCCCAGATTGATTGCTTTTGCTGCAACAGTCGGAAGCACAGGACCATCTAGAATCAACATATAAGCAAGTTCTTTCATTCTTGCTTTGGCACCCTTTACCTGGCTTTCTGCTGTTTTATCTTCTTTGATCTTAAGTATCGTGCGGGCGCTGTTCAAATAAACGCCAGAGTCAAACAGCTGCATCAGCCTGTCGTCACCGCGTTTGAAAGCTTTGTCGGTGATTGCGGTTGTGATAGTAAAAGAAAAAAGAACCACCAGAGAGCAAAGCGCGATCAGAATAGCGCTGCCGGTTTTCGATGTTTTTTCTCTGTGTGTATTGGCTTGTTGCATAAGGTTTGGACGAGGCAAAGCGTCCTCAAGGCGCTTCACCCGTAAGCTTGCCGAATCCGTGAGCAAAAAACATGATATGCGCTCAATCCATAGATAGTAATCAAGTCTTACAATGGCAACCTATATTGACGGAGCTCGAATTCCCTTGTTCAAATTTCCAGAAAAGTGGTCGCTTACGGCTTTTGCCGTTGTACAGGCATTTACCCTGACCTTTGCCTTACATACGATCGCACACGCTCAAACAGTGAAGGCGTCGGAATCGCGAGGAACTGTGGCTTCCGTCGCCAGCCAGAATCGAGTTCAAAAAGGTGCCGCGTCCGCAGAAAAGGCGCCAGTAGCGCCCGCCTCCAAGCCAGCTCAAGAACCGGCGGCTCAGCAAGAGAGCGACGTTTCCATTGAAGGACCAGACGAGCAACCGGCCGACGACAGTAGTCAAGGTATGAATTCGCCTCTTCCAGAAGGCGAAGCACAGTTGCGGGTACGCATCTCTGTGCCTCATCAGGTTCGCCCGATGAGCATGATCACGTTGTATCCATATCCTCCCAGACCTCCCAAGCAAATCAGAAACATAGCTAAAATAGACGATTCGCCAAAGGCGATACGTACTCAGCTATTGAGTTTGGGTTACAGTCAAAGATCTTCTGATACCCGATTGTTTCCGCCCGCCGGCTGGCGCTGGAAATACATTATTAAAGCGGCTCTCGAAAAGAGTGGCACGCGCCATCCGACCAACATCGTCACCATGTATCCGTGGACATTTAAGATGGTGCCGTACGTCAAAGCAGAAATTAAGCGCGTCAATGACATAGAAGCAGACCGAAAAGCAAGATATGCGTCTGCAATGAAAGACTTCGAAGAAAATGGCGTAGACCTGGAGAACGAAGCTGCACAAAAGGGATTGGCACCAATTGAAATCAATCTCAAACGGGGTGCTACCAAGCTTTTATCCGGTGAAGCTACCGTCGCACCAGGAACCTGGTATGTGGTGGCAGCTCACAAAACATCAAATCTGAAATTCTACTGGCAGATGCCGATCAGTATTTCTGCCGGTGAGCGTCAAACAGTTCAGCTCACACAGACGAATGCTCTAGTTATCGAAGGTGGCTGGTAGTCGTTAGATCGTCTTCGCCAGCTCGTGAATAATCACTTGCACAGTTGGTTTTGCTTGCAATTTTGCTCTCAGTGATTTAGACACGGAGTCGCGTATTTGCGAACGCAGTTGTGCAACATCGATTGGTGGTGCATCTTTTCTTGCACGGGCAAGAAGTTCATGGATATTGCCTTTCAACTCATCTTGCATTTCTTCCCACTCTCTTGAGAGCAGGAATCCAGATGCGCCGGATTCGATTGATGGACCGCTCAATAACTCACCAACAGTGTTAACCACTAGTGATACTGTAACCACGCCTTCTAGGCTCAGTGAGCGCCTCTCATTGACGGAGAAAGTGGTGACTCGCTCGCCTTGATCTCTATTGAATAAAACAGCTTGCGCTTCAATTGTTCCAATCATTGATGCTACGCCATTGTCTACTTCTAAAATCTCGCCATTCTTCAATGGGAAAACATTGGCTTGAGCAATTCCCCAGTCCATGGCTAATTGCGCATGGTGCATGATATGCCGCCCCTCGCCAATTGCCGGCACAAAATATCTGGGCTTGGTTATAGATAGCATCAATTTCAATTCTTCGCGGCTGGCATGTTTTGGCATATGAACGCCTTCATGCTTGCCGTAGACAACCTGCACACCGCGCGAGAGGAATTGGTCAAGAATTACAGACATCTGGCGAACGCGCCCAGGAATAATATCTGCGCTGTATATGACCGTATCGCCTTCTTTGACGGTCAAGTCTTCATTGCGCCCAGAAGATAGCTCCCGCATCACTTCCATAGCATCGCCTTCGCAGCCTGTGGCCACAACGAGAATTTCCTTGTCCTTTAGTTTTCCAAGGTCTTCGAGCGTTGCCTCGATTGATCGGTCGTAATTGAGGTTGCCTGTAAGGGCACCGGACAAGGCTGTTCTAATCAGGGTTTCACCTATGATTATTACTTTTCGATCGTTTGCTTTGGCCAAATCGCAGAGGATTTGCAGCCTGTGAGTGCTGGTGCCCGGAATTACAACGATGACTCTCGAAGGCGCACTGGCAATATGTTTGCTGAGTCCTGCCAGTACGGATCTTTCCGAAGGGGTGTAGCCGTGACTCTCAACGCCGGCCGAATCGCTAATCAAAAGCAAAGTTCCCTGATCACCAATTTGCGCCAATCGTCCGACATCAAGAAGGCGCTTGTCGACTGGAGTTTGGTCTAATTTGAAACTCGAAGTGTAAATGATGTCGCCTTCCGGAGTACCAATTCTCAGCGCAGCAGCATCGGCAATGGCATCATTTACTTTTATCCATTCAACTTCAAAAGGACCAATCTGATAGGGATAGCGCCACTCTATAGTGTCCACTTCCGGGAAGCGCTTTCCGGTTTTTTCTCTTTCTTCGCGCTCTAAAAGAGACTGCGTCAGCATTGCAGAGACAAATTGCGGTGCCATAATCCTGGGCACTTTCAGGTGGTTTAGCAGGTAAAATACTCCGCCCGAATGTTCTTCGTGCCCATTGGTCAAAAGCAGTGCAAGAATTTTGTCGCCGTTTGCTTCTAAGAAATTTGTATTGGGCAGTAGCAAATCAACGCCCGGCAAACCTTCCGGCGGATAGGCGACGCCCGCATCAACAATCAAAATTTCGCCGCCATAGGTAATAACCCATAGGACCTGCCCCAGCTCGCTCTGCCCGCCAAGAGGAATGACTGAAAGACTATCGTATTTAAGATCTGCTCCGCCGGTTACTATGTGTGCCACTTTGCATCCATCGGTTGGTGTCGAGTATATCTGTCAAGCTGGACAGGCTCAGCCGTTAGAAGCGGCTGACCCATAAGGGAGCCTCGCAAAGAGGGGAACTATTTGGTTTTTTCCTGTCTATATGATTGTACGCGCTTCCAGCGCTCTATGCATCTATAAATGAGCGTATATAGTCAAAACCGGACATTTTAGACCTGAATTAGAAAGTTGCGGAGTTGAATAATGCGATCACTTTATCGAATGTTGGCTTTGTTATCCTTTCGCTCACCAAGAGCGTAAAATCAGTCATTGAACCGAAATCGAAAATCGAGACGGAAAAGTTATCGCAGCACTAGTTGGTAATAGGCAGATGGAAAATCCAATCACTTCTCTCAATTGTTTGCTCTATCCCCTTGCAAATCACGCCGACAGGGCAGAACTGCCGGCTATTGTGGAGACTGATGTCGACACTCCTGGTGAAAGTGGCACAAATCATAAGACTTACACTTATGCGCAGATGCAATCTCTTATAGATGCTGCTCAAGAAGAGTTTTTGGCGCGCAAAGTAAGCAAGGGCGAGCGGGTCATGATGTCGGCTCCTAATTCAGCGCGGCTCTTTGCGGGCATTTTGGCTTTGTGGAGGATAGGAGCGGTCGCTGTTCTTGTTGATGCTCGTGTCACAGTTCAAGAAGTTCAAAACGTGGCAAAAAGGCTCAACGTAAAGCTCTTGTGCGGATCTGTCAGGCACAATCCCAATTTTCTGACTGCAAATTCGAGCATTGAAGGGGAGAAAATCGGTTTGCTTGATATTTCAGCAATCCCGGAAGAGCCGAAGGATGCCTCAGCCTTGCCGAAGTTTGAAAGAAGCGAAGCTGAAATAAAAGAACCAGCCTTTATCATTTTGACTTCGGGTACAACTGGTACACCGAAAGGCGCAGTACATGAGCTTCATTCTCTGATGATCAATCTGGAAGAGCTGGGAGCAATGGCTTCAATTAAGCGGGAAATGCGTGGCATACTGCCGCTGCCCTTAAGCCATATCTTCGGACTGGAAGTAATGTTGATTTGCTTCCTTTTCGGTGCAAAAGTTGTTTTTTGTGATCTGACGAAGAGCGGATTTTTTGCTTGCATCAATAAATATGATCCTCATATCCTCGTCGGTGTGCCTACCGTCTATGCGGCGATGCTCAACATTCCAACCGGCTTGATCAATATGAATTCCGCTCATATCTTGCTTTCTGGCGGTGCACCATTGCCGGTATCACTGGCGGAAGACTTCCAGGGCCGATTTGGCAAAAAGCTAAATAATGGATACGGCTCTACCGAATCAAAAATTATTGCTCTCAATCTGATTGGGCCTCATGAGTCAGTCGGCAAGCCGATCCCCTCGGTGAAGGTTGAAATCATGGGCGATAACGATGAGCCTGTTGCCGATGGACAAACAGGAGAAATTGCCATCTCCGGATCGAATCTGATGCTCAGTTATGTAGACAATCCGGAGGCGACGGAGAAGGCCGTTCGAAACGGGCGCTACTACACTGGCGACCTTGGACACATCAAAGATCAGCAGATCTTCATTTCCGGTCGCGCTAAAGAGATGATCGTTGTCGCCGGCAATAAAGTGTTTCCTGCAGAAGTGGAAGATGTTTTGCTCAATCATCCAAATGCCGCCGAAGTGGCGGTTATTGGTGTTCCCCACAAAAGCCTGGGACAGACGGTAAAAGCAGTTATCGTTATCAAAGACAAAAAACTGAGCGATCAATTGCAAGAAGGCGGCGATGCGAAAAAAGCGGCGCGACAAGAGTTGATAGGACAGTTCAAGGACTTCTCAAAAGACAATTTAAAACGCGAATTGCGTCCTATGGAGTGGGATTTTAGAGCCGCGGGTGACTTCCTGCCCAAGACACTTTCCGGAAAAGTGGACAAGAAGAAATTAGACGCGGTTGGTGCGCCGACTTAGGACATCGTCTTTCTTTTGCGCGAGGGTTCTTTCAACGCCATCTCGATTGCTTCTTCAAATTCTTTTGCGGTTTGGTAGCGGTCGTCAGGCTCTTTAGCGAGCGCTTTTTCAACGACGAGTTCAATCGGTGACCCGGCCGGTATGTCCTCTCTTTCCGAGGATAAAGGCGGCGGTGGTTCAAACAATTGTTTGGTGAGGATGGACTCGGCCGTCTCTCCTTCGAATGGAACTTTTCCTGTGAGTAATTCAAAGAGCATAACGCCGACCGCATAAAGATCCGCCCTTGCATCGATTTTTCTGTCTTTTAATTGCTCAGGCGCTATGTATGCAGGTGTGCCGATCAACTTGCCGGTCTGAGTCAGACGATGTGCGCCAGCGACCAAGTATGCAATACCGAAATCCAAAATTTTGATGTGCTGCGATGAACCTTTTACCGCTTCGACCAGCACATTGTCTGGCTTTAAATCGCGGTGAATAATGCCTGCTGCATGAGCTTCTCCAAGTCCGCGACAAATTTGAATGACAATTGCAGCAGCCGTTTTGAGATGCACCGGTCCATGGCGATCCAATGCACGACGCAAAGACTCTCCGGCAACATATTCCATGACTAGATAAGGCTCGTTGTTATTGAGCAGACCGCCATCGTAGACGCGGATGATATTTGGGTGATGTAGTTGGGCTGTGAGTTGGCACTCGCGCTTGAACCTTTCATTGGCACGCTCGTCGTGGGCTAACCATGACTGCATTACCTTAATCACGACTGGTCGTTCGATCAAATTGTCGAACGCCTGATAAACAACTGCCATTCCTCCATGACCAATGACTGATTGAATCGTGTATTTGCCGCCCACTGTTTTTCCCAGAAGGCGAGACGCTTCTGCCATCTGGACGCGGGGTCTCATTTTGGGCTCGGCGCTTTGGGGCAATCGAGAGCCGTCGATCATGCAGAAATTTGCTTCTTCCGGATATTGCCGACCACAATTGCCGCAGCGTTTTATCTCTGGAATTATGTCGACGCTGGTCGTGGCGCCGCGAGCCTCGCCTTCATAATTGAAGGCGCAACCGTCAAACGGGCAATGCGTGGCGCCTTGAGGCAAAAGGCGATTACATAAAACGCAGCGACGAGTCACTGTTGGCCCCCGGGCCTGATTGGTAGAAACCGAGCACACTGGGCCGGAGCGGAAAGCGACGACCCTATATACCATATGTATCTTACCCAGAGAGGTCTGGCGTCCTTCGACAGGGTGAGTAAGCTTTGCGATACTGGTATTAAAGCAAACAATGGGCTCTCCTAATGCCAAAATTAACCCGTAAAATACTGAGGGAAAGACTGTGCAGGTCCGCACACCATCAGTTTTTCGCTTGCATTTCTGCGTTTATTTTTTTTGGACTGAGTTCCGCAAACGCTCAAAATTATTCAGGTCCCGGTCAGTTAGATCCGGTTGCTCAAAGCGATCAAAGTACCGATGCCGCGGGAAGTCCATCGTCGCCTGATCCAGATGGTCTGTCCGGCCAAGCTGAATCGGGTGTTTCCTCTGGTTCGCAAAGTGCGGACGTCGTGCCTTCAGATGCTATGCAGGATGAATCGAATTCACAAGAAACATCCTCAAATGCACCTCTGCCGCCAGCTCCGCCCCCGCAAGTGCCCGGTTCATCTAATGGCGGACCAGCACCAATTCCAAATGCCGACTCAATTCCGGATTCTACCAACACGTTTGGAGCCGTCGAAATCCCGGGCTACACAGAAGCGATGAACGCGGCAAAGGATTCAGGACAAACGAAAGGCGGCAAACAACTGATCGAGAGTCTGCGTGATGTTTTTCCAGTCAATGGAAACCCGCTCAAAGACTTGTTTACGCCGCAGCCACAGTTCGTGACGCCGCAGACTCTTTTGAATCCGCAACCTCAGGCGCCGAAAGCCGGCGAAGCAAATCCATTGAAAGGTCTTTTCACGCCGCAACCGCAGTATGTAACTCGTCAGACTCTGTTGAATCCGGAGCCTACGCCTCCAACCGGCGAGCTTAATCATTTCAAGGGCGTTTTTACAGCCCAGCCCCAGTATCCAACGCCGCAGACACTGATGAATCCTCATCCACTACCGCGTTACTATGTGAAAGAACGCATGCCTGACCATTTTTTCGAAAAGAGTGCCGGTGGTAAAAGCGCCTCTGTTGATCACGCCGAAACGCCATTAGGTCCGTCCAAACCCTCGCAGAGTATTGCGGCAAACAATAGCCACCCGCTAAGGCAGGCGATGTTGTTGATTAACAGTGCCCATGAAGAAGATGCTGTAGGATTGATGGATAGATTTCTTGTGCAGTATCCAGGCAACATGCAAGCTCGCTATGTGAAAGCTGTTGCGCTTGTCAGATTGCGACGTTTGGGCGATGCGCGTCAGGAATACAAAACAATAATGCAATTTTCCAATGACGTCGCCCTTAAAAAACTTGCTCAGGACGGTATAAGCAAGTTGGATGAGTGAAATGCACGCTTAAATGTCGCCAAATGGCGATGTTTTCCGCATAGCTCGATGCCCAAAACTGGCGCAAATCTTAAGAACCTGGCTGTTGTCAGCATGAAGGGGTATGCTGGAATTAGCTGCCAGTTTCTAAGGTAACCCAGTGAATCAGATTAGTAACGGCACTTCTGACACCAATCCATTGTCAAAAGAGCGAATCCTCAACTTCAGCATTGCGGCCGGATCGCTTTGGATTACACGGCACCTGCTCTTCGGCATGGTTTTCTATTTCATGATTTGCCAGATTCCCGGCATCATGGTCAAAGCCGATTTGTTCAGATGTGTCTGTATTTCGCTATTGCTGTCGATGACATTTTTCCTTGTGACCACAGCTCTGGCACTCTTGGGCAGTCTTTCTTACGTGACGTACAAGTTGATGAAAGACTCGCAAGATTTTTTGCAAAACGACAATTCCCCCAATCTTGAATGGATGAAAGACAAACGTTTTATCTTGCCTTCCTACTTTATGGGTGTCATTTTCAACGCGATTCTTTTGAAAGCGTTTTCCAGCTTTTACCCAAATTTGATTTTGGTAGAAGGTTGGATACCTGCCATAGTAGCGGCGATCATTATTGTGATCGCCAATCGTTGCCTGCACGCGCTGCAGAAGAATGTCGTTAAGCTTTCGCTCAGCGAAGAAATCAAAACCGCTGCCGGCCGAGTTTAAACAACTAAAGAACTAAAGAACTAAAGAACGGCCGTTTCTCTGTAAGCGCCATGCACTTCGCGCATCGCGTCGCAAACTTCACCCATGGTGGCGTAAGTTTTCACCGCTTCCAAAATCAAAGGGAAGCTGTTGCCGCCATTACGGAGCGCTTCTTTCAATTTTTCGAGCGATTCGGTTACTTTCGCCTGATCGCGTCTTGCTTTCAGTTTTTCCAATCTTGCGACTTGTCTGTCTTGATACTGGCGACCGATTTTGAGAATTTCGATTCCTGGTCCTTCAGCCTCTTCGGTGAAGCCGTTCAAGCCAACGAAGATGCGGTCCTTGGAGTCGAGTTTTTGTTGGAATTGATATGCAGAGTCGGCAATTTCTTTCATGAAGTAGCCTTTCTCGATACCGGATATGACACCACCGATTTCTTCGATTTGTTTGAAGTATTCTTCGGCTTGGCGCTCTAATTCATCGGTCAGCCATTCGACGTAATACGAGCCGGCAAGCGGATCGGCAACGTTGGTTACGCCAGTTTCGAAGGCGATGATTTGCTGCGTGCGCAATGCGATGTGGGCCGCCTTTTCAGTCGGCAGTCCAAGTACTTCATCCATTGAATTAGTGTGCAAGGATTGTGTTCCGCCCAGTACTCCCGCGAGCGCTTCAATTGCGGTGCGCACGATGTTGTTTTCGGGCTGGGGAGCGGTCAAGCTGCATCCTGCAGTTTGCGTGTGGAATCTCAGTTTGAGAGAGCGTTCGTCCTTCGCGCCATATTTGTCGCGCATACGGCGAGCCCAAATTCTTCTTGCAGCGCGGTATTTGGCGATCTCTTCAAAGAAATCGATGTGAGCGTTGAAGAAGAATGAAAGACGCGGAACGAAGTCGTCTATCTTTAGACCTGCTTCGATACCGGCATCTACATAAGCGAAACCATCCGCTAGAGTAAATGCAAGTTCTTGCGCTGCAGTCGCGCCGGCTTCACGAATGTGATATCCGGAGACTGAAATGTGGTTCCACTTCGGCACTTCGTTTGTGCAGAAAACCATCATGTCTTTGATCAATTGCACGGCCGGACGCGGTGGCAAAAGGTATGTCTTCTGTGCGATGTACTCTTTGAAGATGTCGTTTTGCAATGTGCCGTTCAGCTGTTTCAAGTCGAAACCGCGCTTTTGAGCATTTGCGAGGAACATCGCAAAGATGATTACGGCCGGACCATTGATGGTCATTGAGGTGGAAACCTTGTCCAGCGGCAGATCTTGATAGAGGATCTCCATATCTTCGAGGCTGTCGATCGCAACACCGCAAACTCCAACTTCGCCGTTAGATACAGGATTGTCCGAGTCATAGCCCATCAGTGTCGGCAGGTCGAAGGCGGTCGAAAGCCCTGTTTGACCTTGTGAGAGCAAATATTTGAAACGGGCATTGGTTTCTTCAGGACCGCCAAAACCGGCAAATTGACGCATAGTCCAGACTTTGCCGCGATACATGTTGTTGTGAATGCCACGGGTGTATGGGAAAACACCCGGATCATTCAGCTTTTCGTCATACTTCCAATCTTTAAGGTCTTCTTTCGTATAGACCGGCTTGAGCGGAATGCCCGAAATTGTTTCGAAGGTCTTCTCCACTTTCGGCTTTGTCAGTTCTTTGACCATTTGTCCGCTCCTGCTAGTCTTTGAATTTCGCGAGTAATTCTAATACGCGCGAATGAGTTATGATCTCCACTTGTCAGTCTACAACACAGATCTGACAGTGTAATAATTTCATAATCGAGGTGCTTTTGTCATGACATCAGCGGCGTCGGCTAAATCGGCACAGATAACAAAATCCGGACCCGAGCTAATAAAAGCCATTCTGCAGAGCAAAGAGGCTATTCAGGTTCAGGCTCCCAGAGGTTCTGCGCTGAATGCCAAAGGCTGGGTTCAAGAAGCAGCGCTGCGCATGCTCTTGAACAATCTCGATAAGGAAGTGGCTGAGCGGCCCGAAGATCTTGTTGTTTACGGTGGTTCCGGTAAAGCAGCCCGCAACTGGAGCTGCTTCAAAGCGATCGTCAAAGAACTTGTCGACCTCGAGAATGATGAAACATTGCTGGTTCAATCCGGCAAACCGGTCGGTAAATTCCGCACCCATGAGGACGCTCCCAGAGTCTTGATTGCCAATTCCAATCTGGTCGGCCATTGGGCAAATTGGAACTATTTTCGTGATTTGGAGCAGAAAGGCTTGATCATGTTCGGTCAAATGACAGCTGGCTCCTGGATCTACATCGGTACTCAAGGCATTTTGCAAGGCACTTATGAAACTTTTGCGGCGCTGGCTCGCAAACATTTTGACGGCTCGCTGAAAGGAAAAATTGTGCTCACCGCCGGTCTCGGTGGCATGGGTGGAGCTCAGCCGTTGGCGGTAACCATGAACGATGGAATTGCCATCTGCGTCGAAGTTGACGAAAGCCGCATTGATAGACGATTAGAAACGAAATATCTGGATGTAAAAGCCTTTAATCTCGAACACGCTCTGAAGCTCGCTAAAGAAGCGAAGGAAAAAGGAAATCCCCTGTCCATCGGACTCCTGGGCAATGCGGCAGAAGTTCTTCCAGAGCTTCTAAAACTAGGTTTCTTGCCGGATGCGCTCACAGATCAAACTTCCGCTCATGATCCCCTGACTGGTTACGTACCTAAGGGTTATTCGCTTGAAAAGGCGGCCGAGCTGCGTTCTAGCGATCCGAAGAAATATGTGGAGTTGTCGACGCAGTCGATTGTTGAGCATGTGGAAGCAATGCTCGAGTTTCAAAAACGCGGCGCAATCACTTTTGACTATGGCAACAATATTCGCCAGGTAGCATTTGATAAGGGCGTCGCAAACGCTTTCGATTTCCCAGGATTTGTTCCTGCGTACATCAGACCGCTCTTCTGCGAAGGCAAGGGACCTTTCAGATGGGCTGCTTTGTCAGGCGATCCGAAAGATATAGACAGAATTGATAAAGCGATTTTGGAGAATTTTGCAGATAATAAGGCGCTCTGCAAGTGGATCAAGATGGCGAACGAAAAGGTCGCTTTTCAGGGACTGCCTGCTCGGATTTGCTGGCTCGGCTACGGAGATCGTGCCAAATTGGGCCTGATTATCAATAGGCTGGTTGCCTCGGGCGAAGTTTCTGCTCCGATAGTAATCGGCCGTGACCACCTCGATGCCGGTTCTGTCGCCTCTCCCAATCGCGAAACCGAATCGATGAAGGACGGCTCAGACGCAATTGCCGATTGGGTTTATCTGAACGCGATGATTAACGCAGTTGGAGGCGCCAGTTGGGTTTCGCTTCACCATGGTGGTGGAGTCGGCATCGGTTATTCTCTGCACGCCGGTCAAGTGATTGTTGCTGATGGCACTATTGATGCCGACCGCCGCTTGAAGCGCGTACTCACTACTGACCCGGGGATGGGCGTAATCCGACATGTTGATGCTGGATATGATGAAGCGATAGATTTCGCTAAGAAGTCCGGTGTTCATATCCCCATGACTAACGACTAGTCGACCGTTTGAGGATTTGCAAAAACGTTCTTGGCAAGTGGAACCGGTGACGACCCACTTTTGTCTTTGTTTTTGCACGGGCAGAAATTGAAGCTTTTGCTCGGAACTGATATTTGCCTTGCAAAAGTCAAATAGCTATCGAAGAGATTTAAGGCAGATGGACGATTGAGCCCTTTTGGAAAAGCACAGGATATAGACGCGGGATGGAGATATCAAGGGTTTTACTTCCTATTAAATTACTTTTTGCCTGCCACTTCACTTCCTTTTGCCCAAGCGTTATATGATCGGTAGCGTCAGGGAAAGTTTCTTCAAATCCACACTGGTTCTAGCTTTTAGCAATTTGGTAATTCGACATGGGGCGTCTTGTTCAAAAGTTCGGTGGCACGTCGGTAGCAGACGTCAAAAAAATCCGCAAAGCTGCTGAGATTGCAGTAAAAAGCGCTTCGGAAGGCAATGAGGTTGCGGTTGTGGTTTCTGCAATGGGCCACACGACAGACCACCTGATCACGATGGCTGAAGAAATTTCCGATAGTCCTGATGCTCGTGAGATGGACATGCTCATGTCCACCGGAGAGCAAGTCTCCATTGCTTTGATGTCGATGGCAATTCAGTCTTTGGGCTGGCAGTCGCGCTCGTTCACTGGGCACCAAGCCGGCATTATCACCGGGTCTAGTCATGGTACAGCCAAGATCAGAGAAGTCCGCCCGGACAAAGTGGAGTCTAGTTTGAAACGCGGCGAAATCGCTGTTGTGGCTGGGTTTCAAGGCATCACCGATAACAATGACATAACCACACTTGGTCGCGGCGGATCAGACACGACAGCCGTAGCCCTCGCAGGCGCGCTGTCTGCCGAACGTTGTGATATTTACACTGATGTCGCCGGTGTTTATACTTGCGACCCGCGAATCGTTCCGGAAGCGCGTAAACTCTCAGCTATTAGCTATGAAGAGATGCTTGAATTGGCGGCTACCGGTGCTCAAGTTATGCAAGCACGCTCCATTGAAATGGCGATGGATAACCACGTTCCGATTCGTGTGCGTTCTACTTTCAAGCCTGAAGATTCCGGAACTCTCATCACAAATCGGCTGGCAGCGCCGGAGTACACGGTTTGTGGCTTATCGTTGGATTTGAATCAAGCCTCTGTAACACTTAAGTGTCCTGCTCAGGACAATGATGCTAAGCGCGTTGAAGGCGTTTCTTCACTTTTTACTCGCCTGCAAGAACTCAACATTGCCACCGACATGGTCATGCTTCTTGCCCGTGAAGATGAGCCTTGCCAGGAATTTGCATTTACAGTGGAGAAGCGCGCTGTACCGCGTGTTCTTTCTATAATCGAGTCTCTGGGCAAGACTTTGGGTTCGCCGCACATTCATTGCGACACCGACATTGCGCGGATTTCTGTGGTGGGTCGTCGTTTGACCAGCCGTCCTGAGGTGGTCGCCACTGTATTCGACCAGTTGAGCAGTGCGGCAATTCCGGTTCTGATGGTCACTTCCGCCGATCTAAGAGTGAGCATAGTCGTCCCGGCTTCTTATGCAAAAGAAGCTGTGAGGCTGGTTCACGAACGATTCAATCTGGCTGAAGTAGGCCTGGACTTTGCCCCCTGATTTTCAATACAAAACTTCGCTGAAAGAGATTTGCTGAGGGCCGCCGTTTAGAATAAATAGTTTCTCAAACGACGTACTAACGCCAGAGGTGACGAAAATGCCATCATTCGACAACTTTTTCAGCAAGGTCAAAGACGTAGCCAAAGATGCGGCTGACAAGACCGGCAAACAAGCAAAGATTGCCAAGCTCAAAATCAATATCAAAACCCTTGATATGGAAAAGAACAGACATTTCCAAACCATTGGTTTGCGCACATTCATTCTCTGGACTGAATCTAGATCGCTTGATGGTCTGGTCGATCGCGTCCATGATGAATTGACTCAGATTGACAGAGCGGAAGCCAGAATCAAAGAATTGGAAGAAGAAATCGCAGAAATTCAAGCAGGCTCTTTGGACGTTAATGACGTTACTGAAGAGGAAGAGAAAGAAGACAAAGAAGACAAATAGAGCTCGGTGGTTGCAAGCTTCAACTGCTGATCCTCGCCAATGAGGCCACATGCAAGAACAAAAGCAAGTCCGCAAAAGTCGCTGTTCAATTCTGAGACCTAAAAGGAAACTTGCTTTATTACTCGCGTTTGCACCTCTGCTGTTGTCGGAGTCTTTAAATCCTGCATTAGCCGACGCGATCTCACCTCACATCACATCTGGTGGCAAGGTGTATTCGGAAGAAAGACCGAATAGAGAATTCTTCGGTAATGGCATGAGCGGCAGATTGAGCGAAGCTTCGCACCTTAGATTCACTGGCGAGCAGGCCTATGATGATGGTGATTTGCCGCTCGCGTTGAAGAAATTGAGCAAGGCTGTCCAACTCGATCCTGGTGATCCGACCGGGCATTTTATGTATGCTCGTGCAATGACGGCAAAGATCAATCGCGATTTAAAAAAGGGCGTAGCGATCGATCAAGAGATGATGACCGATTGCATCGACGAGTGGAAGTTGATCGCACTTCACGATGCAGATAATTTTGAGCAGGCTGAAGCAAAAGCGCAATGGCGTCGTTTGGCAAGAATAGCCAAAGAGATGAACATGCCGGAAGAGGAAAAACCTTCCAGATTCGCCAGATTGATGGGTCGAGGACGCGGCAAATTAGCTTCGAAAGAGAAGCCGAAATTGGCGCAAAAAGAGACTGACGATTTCAAAGAAAAAGAAAACCCCGGACGGCCGCTAAACGAAATAGAGCGGCCTTTCAAAGAATATCAATAAGGCTGCCGCTTTAAGAGTAAGCGACAGCCCTATTACGAATTAGCTCTAGTCTGACTACGACTTAACGGCAGCCTTTTCTTTGGTGCCCGATTTATCGCCCGTTCCATACACCGGTGTCAGCCAGTGCATGTACTTCTTCTGCTCGCCTCTGCACATTGAAGTGTAGAATTCGCGAATTTTGCCGGTCATCTCTCCGCACTTACCGCCCGAAATTTCGCGTTTGTCGATTTCGATGATTGGTGCAATCTGTGCTCCGGTTCCGCAGAAGAAGAGCTCGTCGGCAGTGTACAGTTCGCTTCTGTCGACGGTGCGAGAAATGGTTTCGTAGCCGAACTCTGCTTGCGCAAATTCCATAATGCTACTGCGGGTGATGCCTTCGAGAATGTTTTCCGAAATTGGCGTTGTTATCAACTTTCCATTCTTCACCATAAAGATGTTCATGGCGCTGCCTTCGGAGACGTGTCCGTTTTCCGAAAGAACGATGCACTCGTCAAACCCCGCAAGAATTGCATCTGTTTTTGCTAGAGCAGTGTTGGCGTAAGCTCCGACAATTTTTCCACGCGCCGGAATCGCATTGTCTTCAACACGTCTCCAGGCTGACACCTGTACTTTCAGCCCCGGCGCTCCATGGAAGTAATCGCCGAACGGCACTGTGAAGATACACATGTCGCTCGGGTTGTCTTCCAAACTTGGACCTACTCTTTGACCGGTTTTATATGCTGCCGGACGGACGTAAGTGTCTGTCTTGGGCTCATTCTTCTTAACCAATTCGACTGAAATTTTGCAGAGTTCGTCAACTGAATACTTCATATCGTCGAGGTGCATGATCTTCATTGAGTCTTTCATGCGCAGGAAGTGTTCTTTTAGTCGGAACAAATACATCTCGCCGTGCGCTTCATTCCAATATCCTCGGATGCCCTCGAAAACTGCGGTTCCATACATGAACGAGTGATTCATGATGCTGATTTTGGCATTCTCAAGCGGAATGAAGTTTCCTTCGAAGAAAGCGTATTTGTGCGGATTGCTCACTTACCTACCCTCTTTGTGTTTCTATTGTTGACCTTTGCAGAACTGAATGCGATCAGAGACGAGCTTTCTATTGCTCGCATCCGGCTTCAATTCCAAGTACTTCTCAAAAGCTACTGCAGCTGATCTAAAGTCTTTATCGCTTTCTTGCATACAACCTATTTCGTAATAGGCGTCTGCAAAATTCGGGTCGCATTGCACGGCTGCCCGGAATTCGCCTTTTGCTTCGTCGAATTTTCCAAGCCGTTTGTACGATTTGGCAAGCATATTCCTCAACTCCGCAGAGCTGGGATATTTGGTGACGAGCTTCAGAAAAGCGTCTTGGGCGACTTGATAGTTGCCTCTCTCGAATTCCGCAGTCGCTTTAGCCATCGGTTTGGCATACTTCTCGGCGTCTTCTGAAGCATAAGCAAAAGACAGAGGGCAGAAGACTACCGCCGCTTGAATAAATGCGCACAGGCTAGTCTTCTGCCAAATCTGTTTTTTCATTGTTATTTAGTTGCTTCTTTCTTGAGTACGGTGCCGCTTGTGGTCATCGTAGTCTTCTGGAAAGAGCTTCCAGAGCCGTCGCCGGAGCCCGGCAATGGAGTGATTACGACAGCCGCTACATCGGTTGTCACCTTCTTTACTGAGTCGCCGACTTTTACTCCGCCGCCCTTCGTGATGTCGCCGGTAGAGTTGTCTGCGTTCACTTCTTTGATCTTGATGAGGGCAATTGTGCTGCTCATTTCTTTGAGCACCTTGCCGGTTACAGGATCTTTAATGGTCTTGTACGGACGATCGACCGAGAGGTGATCTCCGGCAGCGATGCCGTTTTGCTTGCCGACATTGACGATGACTTCGCGGCCGGTTACATCGGCAACTCTGCCTTCAACGTTTTGCAATGCAAGAGATTGGTTGTCTGGAATCTTCGATGCCATAGCAATCAACTGGCTGCCCATTTGTTCAACGGCTTGGTTGGTGGCTTCACCAGCAAGCGAGGTTGAGAAGTCCGAGCTGTCTACGTCATAAGCGCCGAACGAACTCGATGCCTTTTGTGATTCGCCAAGTCCATGGACAGCAGCGAGAATTTCGCCTGTGTTGGTATCGGTGACTGTTGCGTCAATAGCAGTTCTTGCTTTTTGTTTGCGCGAACTTCCGTGGAAGCCGCCGAACAAACTGCCAACGCCGCCTACGTAAGGAATCGAAACTGGAATCGGCACCGATGGAGCAGAATAGGAGGTACGTTTGTCTTCAAAACCGAAAGCAGTAATGGTGCCGTAGACAACGGCGTCAACACCTAGCATTTTGCCGATTTTATTAGCAGTGCTGGCGTCTGCTCTGTCACTGTTCGAAAAATTTTGCTCTTTTAAAATCGCATCCAAGTGTTGGCGATCTATGAGCGAGTATGTGCCGTCATTAACGAGCTTGGTGATCAACAGACTGGCAACGCCTTTGCCAAGGTCGTATCCGCCCAACGAACCGCTAACTGCGCCGTATTCAAACGGCAGTACTGCGATTCTGCGCTTGGGACCAGCCATGGCTGCCTGCGGCAATAAGCTCACCGCCAGAAGCATGAGCATTGCGCCCAGTGCAATAGTCCGTCTTGCTTTCATTTACAACTCTCCTTAATCCAAAATTCCATGAGACCGTCAGTTTCTAGACTCCGATATCCAAATGCTCGCTATTCTGCTTCTCCACTTCTTAGCATTTCGAGTTTGGTTTCCGCTTGAAAAGCCGCAGCATCTTGATCAACTAAGAAGAACGGCGCGGTTCTTCAAATTAGGAGCTCCTTGACGGCCTTTTCGACAAATCATGGGTCCATTCGCACATCGCTCCTGGGCAAAAAGTCTTATCAGGAGCGAGGTTAGTCTACTTGATAGCTGCGCTTAAAAAAAGGCGCTTCTTATTAGAACGGCTTGGCGTCAGTATATTGATCCGTGGGTGGTTTGGATGCATGAATCTGCCAAACCACCGAAAACAGGGCACAGTGCCACGTTTGAATGCGGAAGCTAGACGACCTCGACTGTTAATTTATCTATCATCTGCTATCTACTTGTGAGCCCTGTACTGCGACATGAGCGCGACAGCATTGCGGTACCGTTTTGATTTCTTGTTTACCTGTCGCAAGGCTACGACTGCTTGAGTATAAGCACCCGCCCGAGCCTTTGACTTGGCGGTGCTGATCAACTGCATGGCTTCCTTTTCCATGGCGTATTCGTCCATGAGGGCTCGGACAGCTTTGAAACGCGGGGAGTCCGGACCGATAGCACGCAGGACGGCAGTCGCTTCATCGTACTTGTCATCTTCTGCCTTCATCTCGGCTTCAATAATTCTCTTGCGAGTCTCAATTTCGATTTCGACCGCCTGTTGAATGGGCGGCAAAGAGCGATCTGTAACTGCCTGAATGACGTCTCTGGCTGCATTCTCAACAAGGCGCTTGTTCAATTGTTGTCCAGGAACCACATAGTCCTGGTTGTATTTCTGCACAGAGGATGTCGTGATGACCTGTCCGTCACGTGTTTTTACGGTTACCGTTCCGTTATATCTGATCTGACCGGTGACCTGATCGTTTTTCTCGACAATCGTGCAGGTGATGAACCAATCTGGGTTTACAGTGCTAATTACTATGTCCTGCGCGTTGGAAAGTCCCATGCTCAGACGGTCGCACACTTCCTGCTCAATACCGCTTTGACCACCTGGCGTCACCGACATTCGTACCGGAGGCACTGCGGCAAACGCTGGAATCGACAGAGAGAGCGAGGTCGCGACAACCAAAGCCATCAAAAGGACCTTGTCTTTCACCCTGCTTGCAAACATCTTCAATACCCCACCATCGAATGCGCGAAAGCTGTAAGAAACGAAAGGCTATTTTAAACCGTTTGTATGGTCGAAGCCATTTATTTGCTTACGTATCCGAACTTACTTGGTGGGCGCGAAAATTAGGACTCTGCTGGAAAAAATTCAATCCACATCACATCTGCATCTTCAGTTCCTGCACTTGCCGCCAATCGAATTCCAGAAGACTCATATATTTCCGCATTAGATGAATCGTGCCGTACAAAATGAAGGTTGGGAAACATACTCTTGGCAAATTTCAAAGAACCAGGAATTATGCCCTGCTCGGCCAAGACTCCTGAAATCCACAGTTTGGAAATCGTGCCGTGCTGTCGGAGCGATGTAACGCGAATAAGACCGTCTCGAAAATCGAAAGAAAAACCATTTGCCATTTCGGCAGTTTCACAAATGCCACCAAGTCTGTCGATTGCATCTTTGATGGTCGTATGACCCGGCACCACTCCCAGCCAACCTTGCTCGGGGCGCCATTCTCTGCTGATTAGAGAAGCATTGTAGGATATCATTTTTTCTTCTCCACTTTTTTGATTTTTTCTTCGAATGTTTGAATCTCAGCGCGCGCCTCTGCTGTGTTTTTGACGAGAATGCCATTTGGCGAACGAATATACTTTGGTTCGCCGGAAGGTTCTTTACCATATCTTGTATTCAATTCTTGCTGGTCATGCTCTTTGACTGCGTCATAGAGACGAGGACTGTCTTCGAGCAACTCTTGCCTGCGCTTTTCATTAATGCGATATTTCATTCCTCCTTCAGCAAACATTTCTAACGGGTTTACGAAATAGCGCGTAGAAGGTTTTACAGCTGCCAGATCGCGGACTTGATCAAGTGTAAAATGCTTTGCATCCTTAACTCTGGAAACTCCTGATCCTTGCTCGTTTTCCAGTCCGCCATGCTTGCCGCACGCACACCAATTGAACGCATCCTTACAATGATCCTGATCCCGCCTGTATAGCTCGTCTTTCTTTCCAGTAAAGAGCCATTTCGTTTCATGAGTATTTGGATCTTCATAAGGTAGCCAACCGAGTTTTCGAGCCCATTTTTCTTTTTCTTTGGGAGTATTCCAATTGAGATTTTGTTGGGCATTGTGCATGAGTTCATGGTGCGTTACGGCCTCAATACTGTAGAGCTGATGCTTGCCCATCCTATCTGCGTCCTTTTCCGTAATTGGCTTTCCTTCATTTGCACCGGGTTCGAAATAGATGGCTTGTCTGTAGTTTTTATCTTGTTGTATGTGATATGCAAGAGCGACATCATGTTTGTAATAGTGTTGTGTGAGAAAGTAGAATTTCACTCCCTGAGAGCCATCCATAGTCAATTGGCTGGGTTGCGCTCTGTATAGGGACGCTTCAATGCCGCTCAGTTCTGCAAGATTAGGGCTGCGCGCTTTTATCATGTTGCCGCGCTCCCAACTGCAATCGTCTTTCTGCACCCACTGTTTGACTATGTCTTCGCCGTCTTTACTGAAAGAGACCTTGAAGATTTTTTCAAGATCTGCAATTTTTTCGCGTTTTAATTTTGCCAACTCGGCTTCAGCTTTTTCTATGCCTTTCGGGTTGGCGTCTGTTGAGATCAACTCCTTATCCAGACCATTGATCTTTAGTATGTATAAATACTTTCCGTCTTTTGTTTCTACTGATACTCCATGTTTCTGCTCGAACTTTTGCGACTCTGTAAGTGGCTGCTTATTCTCAGCAATGCCGTCCTTGCGCTCTAAAGAGCGTGGGCGCCCGCATAACTCTCCTTCTTCGCGCAATTGCTCTGGAGTCGCGGAGAATTTAGCGTCGTTCGTGTTTTCAGCGGAATTATCTGAAAAAGAATGTTTGGATAGCTGAAGCATAGATGCGTCCACCATAAAGACGAAAATCTACACTTCTATCCAGCCTGGCTATCATAGGCTCAGCCTTTGTAGATGTGAATACGCGGAATTCCCATAAAGGCTGAAAACCTTTGTCCTGCCGGTGAAGAGAGTTTTTATTTCAACCTTAAATTAGCGTTTCAACCGTTTAAGGTCTTCTTTAAACTCTTGGACGTTCGAATATCTCTCTGCCAGTGGAGTAGCTGTTGCTCGAGCCACAATTTTGTCCAGCTCGGCAGAGACAAGTTCGCTATGGTTTGCAGGATGTGATGTACTGATTGGCTCAGGCTCCTTTCCTGTGAGCAGGTAAAACATTGTTCCGCCCAATGAGTAGATATCACTTTGCGGTGTCGGTTTGCCTCTGAATTGCTCTGCCGGAATATAAGCATGTTTTCCCACTACAGTTGCAGTAGCCGATGAATCCACCTGATAAGCGACATTGAAGTCCACGAGTTTGATATTGCCGTCGTCCTGCAGCATCAAGTTGTCCGGTGTTATATCTCGGTGCACCAGTGCTGGTGTCAGATTGTGCATGTACTCGAGAATATCGAGCGTCTGAATAGCCCAATCAACAACAGCTTCCTCTGGCTGTGGACCAAGTCGGTCCGTGAGCGATTTCAGAGATTCTCCGGCGACAAAATCAAGAACCAAATAGCCTCTGTAGTCTTCGATAAAGGCATCTTTTAGCTTGACGATTTGATCATGATCGAGAGTGTTGAGTATTTCAGCTTCGCTTTTTAACTTTTCAGCAGTGCGTTCTGCGGTTAGTTGTCCACGGTGAACAGGCAAAATATATTCTTTGAGCACAACTTCCTGTCCACGCACAAGTCTCTTTTTCCCACCTGCCGCTGCCTGGTCAATTTTTAGAATGTGACGGGCTTCCTTGTTGCCCATGGAGACTTCGACTTTTCCATCAACACCAGAACTTCCATAGGCAGATTCAGGAATATGATCTTTTTCCACAACGGCAAGATAGGCTGTTCCCTGACCACCACCGCCAACGGTGCCAATAATTTTATACATGCCGTCGCCCACCAGCATGTCTGGTTCAAGCAGTCCACTTCTCGATCTATCGGTAGCCTTGGAGAAATACTTCAGCCAGAGCTCCGTATATGATTCGTCTGTCGCGAAAGCTGGATCCACATTGAACTTTGCTTTCGGGGCGTGTTCTTTGATAAGGCTGAAGAAACTTCCAATATTGTTCTTCGCTGTGATGTCTGAAAGTTTGAGCCTGAAAACATTTCCTTCTTGTGTCGTTAGCAGGAAAACAGGCTGCTTGCCATGAAAAATGTCCCAGCGCCAAATCTGATCGACGCTCTTAATCGCGGTCCATTTAAATGCAAGGTTAATTGGTCCTGAATATTCAAGCATCAAGTGGCTGTCTGTCCAGTCTATTTCACGGGTCTTTGCCGAACGGGCAATATAGGTTGCCAGAGCCGTCGTTAGAGCACATCCGAAAGCGGCAAACGGAAGGAAGTTCAAGACGTCCTTCATATCTTCCAAACCCTTGAACTCGTGACCTTCTGTCAGAGCTTTGAAAAACAGGTAGAGTGGATTGTTTGTCCAATCGAAATCAGGGAGCGGCCCGTTCGGCTGATGATTCAGCGCATTGAACACCACCAGACCAATGATGATGACACCTGCTGCGAGTGCGAAGCCCATAAGGTGCGAAGCGATGTCTAAAAACTGATTTACTCCCTGCCAGCTCTTGTTGGAGGCTTCAATTGCTTCTTCATAGGGACTTTTGTAGTTCTTCAGCGCTTTGTAATAGGCATCATCGCCGTATTGCTTACGGTACTTGTCGAGCTCTTCCTCGCGAAGCTTTTCACGTCGGTCGTACCATTGTTCGTCGCTTTGTGCATCTTCAACTGGTGGCGCCTCAAAAACAAATGGCGGTGGAGACGTTTGCGATAATTGCGGTGTTGCTTGAGGAGACACTTTCAGCGTAGGCTGTGAAACCGCTTCCAGCGTTGGTTGGGCGAACGATTCTTTTTCGTGGTCTTTGAACTGACTCATAAGTTCTCACCCAACCGTCCTGCAATTTTCTCTACTGTACTTAATGAGAGACTTTCTTGCTGGTAGCCCTTTGTGTAAGCGCGTGCAAGAGCGACAACATCTTCTGCTGTCTGTAAGCGGCTTTCCGTTTCCATTGCCGTGCATTTCTCAATCAGTTCATTCAATGCAGGATATTTTTCTTTTAGATCATCGGGTAATGAAGATTGAGACAGCGGCTCTGGATCCGTTCCTGTTGTTAGATAGTAGAGCGTGCAACCAAGCGCGTAAATGTCACTCTGAGTGGTTGCCTTGCCTCTAAACTGTTCGGGCGGGATGTAGCACTGCTTGCCGACCAGCGTGCCTGTCGCTGTGCCTAGAAGTTCATTGGCAGCGCCGAAGTCTATAAGTTTGATCGAACCGAGACGATCGAGCACGATATTGTCCGGAGTAATGTCCCGGTGGATGATGGGTGGATCTTTTGAGTGCAAGTAGCTGAGGATAAGCGCCATGTCCAGCGCCCAGCGCATAATCAGCCGTTCGCCCTGCTGCCCGTGTTCTTTGACAAACGCGCGCAAATCGACACCATTGACGTGTTCCAACATCAGATAATGTCTGTCGTTTTCCACAAAGTGATCGAGCACGCGGGCGATATAAGGATGATTCAATCCCTGCAGAATCTTTGCTTCCCGCTGAAACATCTCGATCGCTTTTTCCTTCATCGCCATATCGGAGTTGAGAGGAACCACAGCTTCTTTCACGATGACCGAGTCGCCCAATTTGTCTTTGCAAAGGTAGACAGCAGAGAGACCACCAAAGGAGACTTGTCCGATTACTGTGAGCGTGTCATTTTTCAGTTTGGCTCTTGCTTCGAGAGGAACGAAAGCTGTGCTTCCGAACCGACTGGCGAGGTCTTGCTCCCACACGGCTGTAAAACTTCCGTCAGCCGAAGGTGCCGCCTGAGAATCGGGCATGACGGTCTCGATTGCCTTCTTGTCAAAGCTGCATCTGGCTTCCGGGGCGTTCGAGCGAACAGCCACGACGAAGTCCTTCAGATCATTGTTGTTCATGCCGTTGAGATTAAAACGCGCCTCTCCCATCTTGAACCTCAGAATGAGTTCGTCATCCTTAAAATCCACGGTCTGCAAGTCTGACCACTTCTGGGTCCGGGTGAATCCCAAATTCAAGAAATATCGCCAGGGCAGGCGTAGCTCCTTTTCATTGACTACAAATTTGGCGTCCAGGCAGACAAAAAGTCCGAAAAGTCCTACGCAGATTAGGCTTATGTAGAAAAGAAGGAGGGCAAGCAGATCTTCATAGCCGCTGATGCCGGCGCGGAGAAGAGCTGCCAGCAGCCAGCTTGAAACATAAATGGACCAAAGTCCCCAAACCGGAGACAGCGCCAGTAAGACAGCCAGCCCGTTGCGCGCCTGGTCTTCCTTATAGTGGATATTCAGCTGTGGCTGGAGTTGGTTTTCTGCCAAGATCGTCTTTTGGTAAGCGCGTGCATGCGAACATTTATATTCCCGAAAGTGGGGTTCGAACCTCGGAATCTGGCAGGGCGCCGTATAAATGCCTGCTAATGTATCGTCGCTCGCATTTGGGCGCAGAGGGCTACCATGGTTTAGCAGTAAAGGCGGTGAAAGGCTCCAGCGGGCATAATGGAATTTGAAATGCACGTCTTAAGTGGAGTGCCTGATTTGAGACACCCGGTTTTTACTGTACTGATAGTTATTTTGCTGGCTTGTTTCGCTTCCAGTTCCTTGGATGACGCCGCGTCGGCGCGGCAGATCAGCAGGCAAGTTGGAACTTATTCTGATCGAGTGGATTCTTCAGAGAGGCTGGGAGCCAATGGGAGTTCAGGTTATATTCTCACAGCGCGGTCCTCTAACAGAGGACTGTACATCACCATGGTGATACGCGGGTCCGTCGCTGCGAAGCTGGGATTGGAGCCGGGCGATGTGCTTCTGCAGTTAAACAATAAGGTCGTTTCTTCCGCCACTGAAGCGGATCGAATCTTAGCTGCCGCACCGTCAGGTCAGTTGCATTCGGTGTTCGTGAAACAGGCATCCGGCGCCCTCAATTGCTACAACCAGACGATTTCGTATACGAATGATTCGCCGTCAGAAAGCAGTTCGACTGGCGCGACGACTATTAGACGCGATGTGACACTCGAGCGTATACAGACCAGTGTACCTATTCAAACACTTGAGTCATATTTGTGCGAGATCGTGAATTCCGATCGCGCTGCCAATGGAGTCGGCCGAGTCTCTTTGAGCAGCGGTCTCTCGTCTGTTGCGCGGGCTCACGCAGAAGACATGATCAAGCGCGGATTTTTTGCACACGTTAATCCCTCCGGAATGGATCCGCGAGCGAGGGCGGCGGCGGCCGGTTATAACGTTGATGTTGCCGAAAACATTGCCACCAAAAATGGCCCGATGTCGCCGCAGCAAAAAGTTGCCGGTTGCGAAGCAACAATGATGGCCGAGCCAAAAGATGATCCGCACAATCATAGGGGCAATATTCTCAATCCAAAATTTGTTTGCGTCGGAATTGGATGCGCTTACGGTCCTGGCGGTGCAGTCTACTTCGCGCAGGAATTCTCTGCGACACCTGTACCCTGATTCTTGAAGGAAACTATTTAAGGGTTGAACGGAATTACGTTGCTTGCTTGTTCTTTTCTCGGATTGATAACTTCCAAATTTTCGTACAAGCGTGAAACTTGTTCTAAATCGTCAGTTTGAATCTCGTCGATTTTTTCAGTATCGCCAGCACTTAAATTGCACAAGACCCACTGTGGTTTTTGATTGGAAACTTGCACCGAGAGCGACACTTCACCATCACCCATTGTCCAGCGCAGAGTCGCAAATTTGGTTTTGTTGTCTTTTGCTTTTTGTATAAGTGCTTGTAAATCTGCTTCGCTGGGAATTCCGCGATCCATCATTCCACTGCTGAGCAACTCAGGCAGACTAGATTTAAACGCTGACGAACCTTCCATTTGTGCGTCCATTCCCAACTGAAGCAAAGACTTTTTCAATCTTCTTGCCAAGAGGCGAGGATCCATTTCCAAGATCTTAGCCAGCTCTTCAATGGTCGGAACGCGCCCGGTGTGGCGCTCAAATTCTGCGACGTGCCGCTTGATGTGTTCGTTCTGGTTGTCAGTAATCACGAAGATTTCACCTCTTACGACATATGATAACAAGCGTATTCAGTCATAACTTTGCCACAACTTGATGCGACGATAAATTGTGGAATGTCAGCTGAATGTCATTTTGAGATGCGATCTTGGCAGTGCGTTGGATGTTGAGGAATGGTCTGTGCGTAGGCAGCACCAAAGTACGAAAGATATAAATGATGCTGAGTTGGAAGTTTTTTTTCCTCTGCAGTATTTGGATCCGTCCTATTTCAAATTGCGTGATTTCGCCGCCGTCTTTGCGCGTGGTGCCGCATTTGGTATCGCAATTAATTTCCCACTCATAGTTCTTGGATTAGTTACGCCGGATCTAATGCCGGTTTATCTGCCGTGCATCACGGCGACTGCATGCATACTCGGTATAGCGTTTTGCGCTGCTGCTAAGGGTTTTCAAAAGGCGTTCACTATGGGTGTTTCGCTACGTGGGATTGACGCCTATCTGACATATGAAGACGTAAAACTACCCCTTGCAAAAGCATACGAACTTTGTCTTGCTGCAACTTCTCAAATTCATGAAGCTCGAATTTTGAGGTGTATAGAAGGCCGACTACTTTGTGTGCGGGTAAAAGCTCAACCGGAGCGAACAATTGTCATACGTCTTGATGGTATCGGAAGAGGAATAACACGCATCGCAATAGACTGCGTAAAGCATGTTAGTTTGCCTCAAGCGTTAACTATTCGCAGCTGCTGGGGACCAAAGTTTGAGCAGTTGGTTTTGCGCGTCGATGATGGATTAAATGCAGAATTGATTGAAGAAGTAGCCGCGTTAATACGCGAAACCCCAAACTGGGATCACATATACGAAGGGTTTAAAACGCTGCAAGGCAGTCGCCGTTAGACCGACTTCTGGCTGAGTTTGTCCTCAACCATATCAACCACTTTCTTCAGTGCTTGTGGAATCATTTCGGGTTGCTTGCCACCGGCTTGCGCTAATTGTGGTTTACCTCCACCACCGCCGCCGCAAATTTGTGCGGCAGCTTTGACGAGTTCTCCTGCGCTCACCCCATTTTTTGTAAGCGGATCTGAAACAGCGACAACAATAGCTACTTGCTGTGGACCGGTCGAAGATGCGAGAGCGACGACCGTTTGGTCTGAGCGAGATTTCAGATCCTCGGCGATGGATTTAAGCGCGTCAGCACCAAGGTTATCGATGCTCTCTGCTATCAGAGTTACAGCGCCTACTTTTCTGCTTTTCGCTAATAATTCTGGAACGCGTGACAAGGCCATACGTTCTTCCATCTTTTGCAGCTGCTTTTCTCTCTCTCTAAGAGATTCTTGCAATTTCTCAATTTGATTTGCGAGTTCGTTCGGACGCACCTTCATAAGCTTCGAAGCATCAGACAAATACGTCAGTTGATCGTTCAAGTAACTCCAAGCTTTGGGACCTGAATATGCGGAAACGCGTCGTGTGCCTTGTGAAACGCTTTCTTCCGAGATGATTTTGATTGGTCCGATTTCGCCGGTTTGGTTGACGTGAGTGCCGCCGCAAAATTCGAGCGAGAAATCTCCCATGCTCAAAACGCGCACTGTGTCTCCGTACTTCTCTCCGAACATAGCGATTGCGCCAGTCTTTTTCGCATCATCAATCGACATCTCTTGAGTAATGACTTGCGCGTTCTGCTTAACCCAGTCATTCATTTGTTGTTCGATTTTGCGAAGTTCTTCAGGCTTCGGTTGTTTTTCCAAAGTGAAGTCGAAGCGCATGTAATTAGGCCCGACTTGCGAACCTGCTTGTGTTACATGTTTTCCGAAAAGATCTCTAACCGCTGCGTGGAACAGGTGAGCGGTGCTGTGGTGCAATACCGTTTGGTTGCGCTTTTCTGCGTCAACATTCGCGTGCAGTGATTGTCCTGCTTCCAAAACTCCTGAAAGAGCTTTGACTTTATGCAAGTGCAAGCCTTCGTGCTTTTTAGTGTCGAGAACTTCGAGCTTTGCACCGTCAGTTTCTAAATAACCAGTGTCGCCGACTTGACCGCCAGACTCTGCGTAGAATGGAGTTTTGTCAAGGATTACGTCGACTTCCTCACCTTCTTCTACATGGTCGACGAAACGACCATCCTTAACTAGGGCTACAACTTTCGCTTCGTCCTTGAGTCCCTTGTAGCCACTAAATGTGGTGGTGCCATGCTTTTTGATGACTTCGCTTAGTGCTTCGTCACCCGCAATGTTTATGTTGAAGTTGCCGACTGCAGAAACAGCGCGGTGTTCTTTCTTCGCGTTTTGGAAGCCTTCCAGATCTACTGTCTTGCCATGTTCGAGCGCGATTTCTGTAGTCAATTCAACTGGGAAGCCGTAGGTGGCGTACAGGTCGAATACTTCTTTGCCTGGAAGCACTGTTTCTTTTTTGGCCAGAAGTTCATCCAGAAGTGCAGTGCCGCGTTCAATACTTTTCGCGAAGTTTTCTTCTTCGGCGCGCAAGTGTTTGATTATCACTTGCTCGTTTTCTTTCAGCTCTGGGTAGTGGTGACCGTAAGACTCAACTATTTTTGGAACGAGCTTATAGATGAAGGGCTCTTTCAATCCCAAAAGTCTGCCGAAGCGGGCGGCGCGGCGCGTAATGAAACGCAGTACGTATCCGCGTCCCACGTTACTTGTTCTTACCCCGTCTGCTACGAGGAATGTTACGCAGCGTACGTGGTCGCAAATGATTTTGATATAGCTGTCGATTTTAAACTCTGGAGAGCCTGGCTTTTCTTGCTTTGGATTTCCGCCTGTGTATTTGACGTTTGCAATTTTGCAAACTTCATCCAAGATTGGCTTGAAAAGGTCGGTTTCGAAATTGTTGTTCTTCTTCTGGAGAACGAGTGCGACGCGTTCTAGACCAGAACCAGTATCAACGTTCTTCGCTGCTAGTGGTGTGAAATTGCCGTGTTCGTCTTTGAAGAGTTCCATGAACACGAGGTTCCAGATCTCCAAATAGCGGTCGCAATCGCAAATGCCGATGCCGCATTTTGTAGCGTCATCACTGCAGCCGTAATCGGGACCACGGTCGTAATAGAGTTCTGAGCATGGACCACAAGGTCCTGTTGGTCCGGGTGGACCCCAGAAATTGTCTTTGCGAGACATTCTAAAGATGCGCTCAGCTGGTATTCCTACATCCTTGTTCCAGATGGCATAAGCTTCTTCGTCGGCCGGATTTTGCTCATCGCCTTTGAAGATGGTGACATAGATTTTGTCCGGCTCGAGTCCTAGTTCTTTTGTGACGAGTTCAAAACTCCACGGAATGATCTCTTTTTTGAAATAATCCCCGAAGCTGAAATTGCCCAGCATCTCAAAGAACGTGTGGTGGCGCGCAGTTCTGCCGACATTTTCAATGTCGGAATCTTTTCCGCCTGCACGAGCGCATTTTTGAACTGTAACGGCGCGTGGAGGATTAGGGACAGGTGCCTGTCCCAGGAAGATTGGCACGAATTGCACCATGCCCGCAGAAGTGAGGAGCAAAGTAGGATTATCCGGAATCAAGCTGGACGACGGCAAATGTTGATGCCCCCGCTTGTCCTTGAAGTAGGAAATAAACTTGTCTCTTATCTCTGCGCCAGAAAATGTCATTAATGCCTCCCAGCACCAATCACTGCTTACATTTGGGATCATCAAGTATATCCTAGTTAGACTGGCTTTCGCCCACTGCTGTCGAACGTTTGGAGCGTGTTCAAGCGCTTAGAATCGTCACTTCCGGCATGCTCAGCGGCAATCTAAATTTAGAATGGCGAAAGGTTGAATTCGCTCGACAACTACACATAGCTTCACGTGCCATCTCTTCGGAAGCCAGCCGCCGGCAGTCAAAAACAGCTTCATGGGGCACTCGCTGACCGCTGCTGCCTGTGGTATTAGGTAGCTGAATCTGCTAGATTCTTCAGTTCCCGGCGCCGCATTTGGAACCCCTGAACAACACAATCAGGGTTAAGCCATCTATGTGCGCAGAACCTTGCCTGTCCCAGTTTTGGACCTGCCGTGAAACTCCGAAAAGTACTAATCGTTCCCAAGAAGTCGACCTATCAAATTCAGGCGATTGAACACAAGGAAACCACTTTCCTGAAGATGCTCGAGGAAGGGCATTCGTCTGTGACCAAGGTTAAGCTTGCTCATGACGAGCATATGGAGACGCTTCAGTACTTGCTGAAAGCCCTGGATCAGCGTGGCGTCGAGCACAAAGAGGTTGTGCGCGCCGACTTGGAAGGGCGAATTAGGGGCGTTGACCTGGTAATTTCAGTTGGCGGAGACGGCACATTTTTGGATGCTTCCCACCACGTAGATACTTTGCCGTTGCTTGGTATCAATTCCTCGAAGTCTTCGAGTTTTGGGCACTTTTGCCTGGGCAATTTGAAAAATATCGACAAAGTTTTAGACGATATAGAGAATGACAACATTAAAACCATCAAGCTTCTCAGGCTCGAGCTTCTACTGAATGGAAAACTTTTACCTGATTTGGTCCTTAATGAAGTTTTGATCGCTCACTCTAATCCTGCCGGAACAAGCCGATTTATAGTACATCTTCGAGGAATTAGCGAAGAGCAAAAATCCTCTGGTATATGGGTCAGTACACCATCTGGATCTACTGGCTCAATGCGCTCCGCCGGTGGTACTGTATTGCCTATAAATGACGAGCGATATCAGTACATCGTACGAGAGGCCTGCATGCGACCAAATGAAAAATGGCAGCTGGTAAAAGGTATTCTCGACCGCAAGGAAGAAATGCGTTTTGTCTCGCAAACACGCACCGGTACACTCTTTATCGATGGACAACATATCGAGCATCAATTCGGATTGGGAGACGAGCTGATCATTCGCGCCAGTGAGCACGATCTCAACGCATATGCATCAGCGGACGTTAACGATATATTCGTATGACTTCTAAGCAAAACTGGAATCAATGACGAGCAATGACAGAGTCGCCGTCGCGGTTGGAAAGATGGCGGCGCGAACGATTCGAATGTTGGGAGCAGGACTGGGTTCGAACCTGCCTGGTCGGGTGGCGAGAAAACTCGCACCTGATGTTCTCTCGCACCTTGCCGGGCAATCTAAAAAAGGCGTTATTGCCGTCACTGGAACCAATGGTAAGAGCACCACATCCGGTTTGCTTTCTTCTGTTCTGAAGACTGCCGGTTTTACTCTGATACACAACCGTCAGGGGGCGAATCTTGTCACCGGGATTACTGCTACTTTGGTAGATGCCGCTTCCTGGGATGGTCACATAAACACAGATTACTGCCTTTTCGAAATTGACGAAGCGGCACTGCCTCTGGTGGCAAGAGAAACGACACTGTCCGTGGTGGTAGTGACGAATTTATTTCGCGACCAGCTTGATCGATTCGGTGAATTGGATACTACCGCCAGACTTATAGAAAAGGGAATCTCAATCTGTAAATCCCCCGCTGTACTAAATGCCGATGATCCAAATGTCTGCCAGCTCGTGCCAGACAACACCAGATTGTTTTTTGGAATGGATGCAGGTTATTGCGAAGTTGACAGTCAAAGAATTACTGATGAAAGCAATCTGGACTGCTCGCAATCGATGGAATTATCCTATTGCCTCAAGTGCGGTGCCGAGATAGTCTACGACTGCTTCTTCTATGGTCAGCTGGGTCACTGGCGTTGTTCGTCTTGTGACTATAAGCGCCCAGATCCGACCATTGTCGCAACTCATATTCAGTTGAATGCGACAGGATCGCGCTTTAAATTGACCGACAAACGGCAAAATCTTTCCGTTGAAGTAAAGCTGCCGATTCCAGGTTTGTTCAATGTCTATAACGCTCTAGCGGCGGCTGCGTGCGCCGTGAAATTAGGCGTCACGCTCGAATCGGTGAAGCAGGGTCTGCAAAATTATTCCACTCTGTTTGGCCGTTCGGAAAAAATCTCGCTGCTCGGAAAGCCCGTTCTCATTCAGCTAATTAAAAATCCCGCCGGTGCAAGTCAGACGGTGAAAGCTGTCGTAGAGGACAGCACAGCGCGAGTGCTTATTGCCATCAATGACAATCTCGCCGATGGGCGCGACATCTCATGGCTCTGGGATGCTGATTTCGAGCCACTTAGAGCTGTGAAGGGAACAGTTATTGTCAGTGGTCTTCGTGCTGATGATATGGCTGTGCGCATGAAATATGCAGGCATAGAGCCGGAGAGAATTGTTTGTGTTCCGAAGCTGGAGAGAGCTCTCAGGCAAGCCTTAAACGACACTACTCCAGATGAAACCTTGTGGGTTTTGCCAACATATACTTGCTTGCTCGAGTTACAAAAAATAGTCAAATCCATGGGCCAGTCGCTCGCAGGGACTTAACCGACAAATTTTTAATTACCCGCGGGAACTGCTGAGTCGAAACTCCGTCGCCACGAATGAGAGTGACGAATGAGGAGTTGAAGAATCAGTTATGGATAAGAAAAAGGGCGCCAAGGCTAAGAAGAAAACAGATAACCCAGTGTATACCGAGCAGGATGATTCGGCATTGCTGAATTCGACGGGCACCAACCCGCCTGATGCCGACCCGGCAATGGTTTCTAACCAAGCGGGGACAGAAGGCAAAGCAGACAGTCATTTGCCCAACGTGCACAAGAATGCAGCAGACAAAATTTCGAAAAAGGACAAGAGTCCTGATGGTGAAACCGAAGCAGTAGACGAAAGAGACGAAGACCGACAAGACGACAGATAATGAGTGTCGTTAAAAGCTAGAGACACCACCATTCCCTGAGCTAACGCGCGGGGAATGGTTTGTATAGGTCAGAAACATCCTCGTCTTGCAGAGTGCCTGCTTCCTTTAGCAAGACTTCCATCTCTGATTTCACTCTCGTGAAATTCTTCGGTGCCTTGAAGATGTCGGGATCTACCATGGTCTTACTTACAAATGTTGTGTTCAAGAACACCTTCGAGCCATGTGCGCTGTCGCCTACGACTCGCAATGGCAAACCTTTGCCGGCCGGAATGTAGCAGCAGATAGCGGCGGCATTCATCAAACCCTGCGGTAAGCCGATATTATCGACACTGGAGAAATCATAGAGCAGCCGTTGCTCTTTTGGATTTTTCGGGTTGTATGCGTACCAGTGCCAGTTTCTTGCTTTCAAACCTGAAAATGTTTGGAATGGCGGTTTGGCAGGCTCCATTTTTTCAATGAAACCTACAGGGCGTGTTTTCGCCGGACTTCGCTTTTGAAAATCTTGGAGCGATTCGTCGAATATATATTTCGTCCTTTCATTCCAAAAGGTTATTCTCCACTTTGGCGGCGTCATAGTCACTCTGATGGTCCCCATCTCCATTTTGAGACCGTCCGGAGAAACAATTGTCTTAACGATGCCGTAAGTCTGACTATTCTGACGAATGAGCCAACCTGGTTTTTTTGCAAAGACTGGCTGTGTGAGCGCAGAAAGTGACATCAAAAAGGAAAGCAGAACAGCCAACCGGCAAGATAGAATCACTGTGTCCATCTGCTGATAATGTCCTTTGTGTGACCTCATTGTTGAGTCATACCCATATCATCAGGTTATCCAATTCCTTTTCCTAATATTTATTTTGATCAAAAGTACCTGGCGAGGGTAGATAGGACTATACGAGTACTTGGCGATAGTAGTGCCATGCGGGAAGACAGTGCCGAGCAATTTAAGAAGCCTGAAGTCATGGTTGATAAAACCAAGATTGATCTTTCGCATGCAACCTTTGAAGAAATTTCGGCTTTAGAGCGCAATAAAACTGGTCTTTCCGGTGAGGATGAACTAAACGAACGCCCCATCATTTTCGATAACTGCTGGTTGATTACCGAAAGGTTAGGAGAAGGTGGTATGAGCGTTGTGTATAAAGCGCGCCACTTAGACCTCAACCGATTTGTCGCGATAAAGGTCCTCTTGCCGCATTTGACGACGAATACGAAAAACTTGCAACGATTCAAGCAGGAAGCTGTCACTGCCAGTGCGCTCAGCCATCCCAATTTGATTCGAGTTGAAAATTTCGGAGTTACGCCTGAAGGGCGCACCTTCATCATCATGGACTTCGTCGAAGGTATGAGCCTGGCAGATGTAATAGCCAAAGAGGGAAAACTTGATCCTGTCCGCGCTGTGTTCATTTTTGTTCAGGCTGCAAACGCGCTTCAGCACGCACATGAGCGCAATGTGATTCACCGTGATTTAAAGCCCAGCAATATCATGTTGATCAATAACGGTGAGGAAGGTGAATCGGTAAAAATAGTTGACTTTGGCATTGCAAAGCTCGTCTTAGATGACGAAGATCAAATGCAACATCTTACACAGACTGGTGAGGTCTTCGGAAGTCCTCTCTACATGAGCCCGGAGCAATGTCGAGGGGAAAAGCTCGACATGCGCTCCGATATTTATTCAATGGGTGTTCTTATGTATGAAGCGTTGACCGGTCATCCTCCGGTGCGCGGTGCCAATGCATTTGAAACCATGCAGAAGCAATTACATGAAAACCCGGAGCCGATTGTTGATAACAAAGCACCAGACAGCCTTTTAAAACGTCTGAATGCGGTAGTTATGCGAGCTTTAGAAAAAGATTCTGCAGCACGCTATCAGTCGATGGAAGAGTTGGAAAGGGATTTGAATAACGCTCTCATCAGCGCTGAAAAAGAATGGAAGGATCGAGCCAAGGCTCTTAAAAAGCAATACAGAAAAGTCAGCGCGAAAGACAAGAAAACACGCAAGGTAATGGCATTTAGCCTCTTAGGCATCCTTGTGTCCATCGCGGTTTTCGTAGGCGTTCGGGAGTTTATGTATGACCCCGTGTCGGCAATGGTGCCTGAGCAAGATTCGCTTTTTGCCAAACAGTTTAAACCGAAGACAAAAGCGCAAGGCATCAATTACTCGAAACTGACTGAGCAGCTAGATGTAGTTGTAATGCGCGATGAGAAGATCTGGAAGGAGATCAAATCTCGTTGGAGTCGAGGCGATAAGCGTGCGGAAGACTACGATATCGTCACTAATGATTTGATTCCCGGAAGATTGGCTGCTATGCGAACCTTTCAGGAGGATAGAAACTATATCGCTGCCGCGCGGCTTGGCCGTTGGGTTTTGGAAATGTATGAAATGGTTTCTGATGTCAACTCGTCGGAGTATGTGAGCATATTCAAACTTCAGGGCGAAAATTATTTGGCTATGGGGGAGTTGGCTGAGTCTTACAGGAATTATGAGAAGGCTTATGCGACTGCTGACAGAACATTGAGCTCTTATGGAAAGCTTGAGGCATTAAGCGATTTGCTCTACATGATGATGGAAATCAACGTTCACGAACGGCATTACAGGGCAGCAATTCTGCAGGCGCAGAAATTGAATCTCTTCTACAAAGAAATGGCAAGGTACGAGGACCCGGTCGCGAAAAGAGAAGTTCTTGCCTTGGACTCTAAGGTTGCCGAAATGGAAAGGCTGAGCGGAAGTCCGAGTGTAATCGATGACTACAAAATTGTGATTGGCAATTGGAAATCGTTCATTGCGGCGAGTCGTGGCGACAATCAACTTCTTTTCGAGGATTTCCTCGCTAAGTCGCGTTATGGTTTGGGACTTGCACAAGCTCATGCCAAACAATATGACGATGCGACCAAAAATCTTGCCGCGGCTTATGAGTTTTTCGCCAAACAAGGCAAAGACCCGGCACTAACCGAGCGTGTACGAATAAACTATCTGGCTCTTTTGAGGAAAACCAACCCATTAGCCTATGCATTGCGAAGTTTTGGCGGTTAATCCCTTGCTAATTGCATACAACAAGATTGATTACCCGATCAAGTGGAATACTATGTATTAATGGAGCCATGGCGGCCAAGACCGCCATAGCGACTGATAATAGCGTTTTGAAGGCATTTTTGGCTGGTCAGAACGAACCCCGTCCCTTTCCCGTTACTGTGAGCGACAATTCAGACCCTATCTTTGAAGAAGAGGAGCTGACGCTTCATGATGAAGCGGCGGTCGCGAGCGAGCGCGCTAAAAAAGAAGAATCAAAGAAAGAAGCCGTCAAAGAAGCTGCGGTCAAAGAAGCAGTAAAGGAAGCGCCCAAAAAGGACAATGGCGCTGATACCGAGCGATTTGGAAAACCAAAGGACAAGCCGGAAAGCAGTAATAAGAACATTCTTCAGTCCACTGCAGACCTTTCCTCATCAGCTTCATCGCGCGCTGAAAGCAAGAAGCCGAGCAGCGCTAGTCCTCCCTCCGGCGACTCGGGCAAGGACGAGACCTCGCTCTTCGGCAATGTCGATCCTATGGTCGGCAAGCGCATTGCCGATCGCTGGGAGATTATGGAACTGCTCGGCGAAGGCAGCATGAGCATGGTTTATAAGGCTACTGAGGTTGAGACGGGCAAGGTTGTCGTGCTCAAGTGCCTGCACTCTCACCTTTTGGCAAAACTGCCCAACGTAAAGCGTTTTGAGCAGAAAGCCAAGGCAAATGCCAATCTCCGACATCCACATATTTCGAATTTCCACGATTTTCACTTGGGTTCGGACGGGCAAGTCTACTTGATTTGCGATTTCATCAACGGTCAGAGCCTTGAAGAATTGCTTTCCAAAAGTGGTCACCTCGCCGTAGACCGGGCAATTGCGCTTTTCCTGCAGGCTATTGAAGCGCTGGAGTATGCGCACCAGGAGAAGGTTCTTCACCGGGATTTGAAGCCCAGCAATATCGTCGTTCAGAAAGAAGCAGGCGGAAAAGAACTTGCGCGTGTGGTCGACTTCGGCATTGCAAAGTTGCTTACTGACGAAACTGATGACGTCAAATCAAATCAATACATTACACATACAAGAGAGGTCTTCGGAAGTCCGCTCTACATGAGCCCTGAGCAGTGTATGGGTAGAAAGTTGGATCCTAGATCCGACATCTATTCACTCGGCTGTGTCATGTACGAAACAATCAGCGGAAAGCCGCCTTTTGTAGGCAAGAACGTTCTTGAAACGGCCTACAAACATATGAACGAAGCGCCACGCCCTCTTGTTAGCGATTCAGCTGAAGACCGTACCTTGTCTCGCTTTGAGCTGGTTGTTTTGAAGATGTTGGCGAAAGATGCAGACAATAGATATCAGAACGTATCAGATATAAAGCATGATCTCGAGCTGATCCACACTGCTTCTGATGAAGAGTGGCAAGAGCAAGCCATAGCATTGAAGAAAGTCACCAAGTCAAAACGACTTGAGACAAAACGATTGCCTGTTTCTTTCGAGATGATGGTCATTTTGACTACGTCTGTGTTGCTCATTGTCGTAGTCGCTGTTTGGTCTCTGTCCTTCCTGAGCCCGGAAAATCAGGATTATCCCTCGTTCAACGACGATCAGCTCTGGGTTATTAGCGACAAAAAGCACAATCCTTCCGCGGTTCAAGATTTCGGCAATCGCGAAGAAGCTGCTCGTATGAATCTTGCAACCGTTGAGCGGGAACGCGGTCCGGATTGCCGCGAATATGCTGATGCCTTGTTCAACTTGGTTGAGTTGTACGACAAGGCGGAACACTGGGCTGATGCGGCCCTCAATACAACGCGCCTGATCGAAACCACCAAAAAAGTCGGCGGACCGATGTCGCAGGGCACTTGCTACAAACGGCTGGCGTACTACTATTTTATGCAAGATGAATTCGATGAGGCGATTGCAAATGCCAATACTTCGCTCGACTTGTTGGAGAAAGAATTCGGACCTGTATCTCCTTCAATGATGCTTTCCATGCAGGTTTTGGGAGACATCTACACAAGAAAGAAAGACCTCGACAATGCGCAGCGCATTTATGAGCGCATGCTGGCAATTACTGACAGCATGAAGGATAGAAGTCCGCTCGATTTTGCGAAATCGTCGGCGAAATTAGCTGATGTATACCGGCGTCAGGGTAAGCTAGAACTTGCGGAAAATCACTATCGGCAAGGCTTGGAGTGGGTGCAAAACACTATCGGAAAAGAAAATGCGTTCGTTCCTAAGACCATGTATGGACTCGGCTTGACTCTAATGGCAGAGAAGAAGTACAAGGAAGCCGAGCAAATGTTCAAGGACGCTCTTCCACTGGCAAAAGCATCTTTGGGTGAGCGAACTGCGCTTGTAGGCGCTATTCGCAAGCACTATTCGGATGTTCTGTGGAAGACCAACTGGGTAGCGGCTGCGATGATGAAGATCGGTTCTTCAGACACAATGAAGTGAGCGTCTGAAGAGTCTTTATTAATTCACGAACTTGGTCTTACTGAGTTTTGCTCAGCTTGTTGATACCTTCTTGAGCGATCTTGGAGTTCGGATTGATCTCCAGAGCCTTCTTGTACTCTGTCATTGCATCGGCTTTCTTACCTTGTTTTTCAAGGAATTGAGCGTACTCGACGCGTGCGGTTACATCTTTTGGCGACCATTTGAGTGCTTCGAGAAACTCTTTGGTAGCTTCAGCATTGTTGCCGGTTTCGGCCAGTGCCTGAGCTAAACGTCTGTGAGCGGGAGCGAAGTTCGGCTGATACTTGAGTGCTTTTCTTTGTTCTGCTTGCGCGCCTTTCCAGTCGCCTTGTTTTGAAAGCATCCAACCCAAGCCACTGTGTGCATTCGGATGGTTTGGAGCGATTCTAATGGCGTCACGGAATGAGTCGATACCACGCTCAACGTTGCCGGATTCGCCGTAGATATTGCCCAAATTGACGTGAGCTTCTACACATTGTCCATCCAGTCTGAGGGCTTCTTCTTCAGCCTTGATTCCGTCCTGGAATTTGTTTTGCTGCGCCATCAATACGCCCATATTGATGTGCGGTCTCGGGTCTTTCGAATCGATTTCGGCTGCTTTCTTGTAAGTGGCGATTGCCTCGTCGAGCTTGCCGTTTTGAGCGTAAGCAAAACCAAGGTCAAGAGTGGCTCTCAAGCTTGTCGGCTTGAGCGCAACAGCAGTTTTGAATTCTTCAAGAGCCTGATCCATCTTCCCTTGGTTGGCGTATAGCTGACCGAGAATAATGTGCGAGAGAAAGTATTTTGGATCGAGCTTGATCGACTGCTTTGTTTCCAAAATCGCGGTATCTTCTTCGCCCATAGCGCCGAGAACCGCTCCCAGTCTTTGGTGCGCTCTGGCGTTGTCCGGTTCTTTGCGAACAATATCCCTGAATGCTGCTTCCGCTTCTTTCAGCTTCAACTTCTTGTAGAGAAGGTCGGCTTTGTTGAAATCAGCGCTTTGTCCATCTTCTGCCAGTGCTGGAATGGCGATGGAAGCGGCGGCGATGACGGAAATTAGAGTCATCAATTTGCGGGGCGTCATTTAGGTTTCTACCTCTCGGTTCGATAGGGAATGATAGTCGGAATTCCTAATAGTTCGCAGGAACGGCTGCAGAGCCTTTCACAATTGCTACGCCGGCTGAAGTTCCCAGCCTTGTGGCGCCGGCATCAACTAATGCTTTTGCTTTTTCAAAATCGCGAATTCCAGCTGAAGCTTTAATACCCAGCGTGGATCCTTCAATCGATTCCTTGATCAGTTTGATATCTTCTACGGTGGCACCTTTTCCGTCTTTGACGAAACCGGTCGATGTTTTGACCATGCCTGCACCGGCTCTGACACAGGCTTTCGATGCCGCAATTTTTTCTTCGTCAGTAAGCAAATCGCATTCGATGATTACTTTGACCATGTGTCCTTTCGACACTTTGACGATTGATGCAATCTCAGAGGTGACATAGTCGATGTGTCCATCCTTGAGTGCCGAAACGTTGATGACCATGTCGATTTCTTCAGCGCCTTCAGCAATTGCTCGCTGTGTTTCGGCGATTTTTACGTCGGTGAGATTCGCTCCCAGTGGAAACCCAATCACAGTTGCAACCGCGACGTCACTGGAGGCCAATTCCTTTACTGCCTGTTTTACGAAGTAAGGATTGACGCAGACGGCAAAGAATTTGTTCTCTTTCGCCTCTTCGCACAGCTTGGTTATTTCACCTTCAGTGGCAGCCGGGTTGAGTAGGGTGTGGTCGATGTATTTTGCAAATTCGGCGTTCACAGCTCGTATCTCCGCGAAGGGCGCTCATCTAAACTTTGAGACAAGCTGGAATTATATCCGAATGCAGTCAAACAGCCATTATTGCTATGCAATCTCCGCTTATGAATGAGTACATGCTGTACTGGTAAGTGTCTTGGAGAGTTTAAGTGATAATTTGACACGCCGTATATATGTATGGTATATTGCTCAAATACATGGCACATACGAGAACGCCAACATCATCGAAATTGCATACATGTACCTTGGTTCCCAGTGGGTGCCTTTGTAGGGGCGGGCAAGAGCCCGCCCTTGCTCAGAGCGCCCCGGAAGTGCTGGTCGCGTTAGTTAGATGGTTGCACGTCCTGTCGATGCTTCGCGCGTATTTATATTCTGGTGATAATCCTGCAAGGCGCCTACCGCAAGCGAGCCTGACTGCATTGCGGCAATCGCAGAAGCTGTCGCCCGAGCGCCGGCAAGTGTAGTTACTACAGGAACGTTGTAGTTCACTGAAGCCCTGCGGATCATTTGGTCGTCGTCTCGAGCGGTACGCCCTGATGGAATATTGATTACCAGCTGGATTTCACCGTTCTTGATGCGATCGACTAGGTTTGGACGTCCTTCCGAGACCTTGTTTACTACAATCGCAGGAACGCCAGCCGACTTGATTGCCGCTGCTGTTCCGCGCGTTGCCACAAGTTCAAAACCGAGTTGGTATAGGCTTTGCGCAACCAGCACCACTTCTTGTTTGTGAACGTCAGAAACGCTCACAAAGATGCGACCCTTGGTAGGCAGTTTATGACCGGCAGCAATTTGAGCTTTTGCAAATGCCTGACCAAACTGCGTTGAGATGCCCATCACCTCACCGGTAGAACGCATTTCAGGTCCGAGCGAAATCTCGGCACCAGGGAAACGCTTAAAAGGAATAACAACAGACTTGACCGAAACATGTGGCGGCAGCAGTCTGGGTGAGATTCCCAATTCGGACAAACTCTTGCCGACCATGACAGCCGCAGCTAATTTGGCCCATGGCACGCCTGTGGCTTTAGATACAAAAGGCACAGTGCGACTGGCTCTCGGGTTGACTTCCAGAATGAAGAGCTCCTCTTCCCTGACAGCAAACTGAATGTTCATCAAACCGATTACTTTCAGTTCGCGCGCCAAGTCGTTGGTAATCTTCCTGATTTCCTCGACAATCTTGAGAGGAATAGATTGCGTCGGCAGTACGCAAGTACTATCACCCGAGTGAATACCGGCTTCTTCGACGTGTTCCATAATGCCGGCAACGATTGTTGCGCGCCCATCGGAAATTGCATCGACGTCGATTTCAATGGCGTTTTCCAAGAACTCATCGATAAGCACCGGCGTGTCAGGCGACACTAAGAAGCCGGACGCAAGCCATCGAGAAAATTCTTCTTCGCTGTAGATAATTTGCATCGCTCTGCCGCCCAGCACATAGCTTGGTCTGACCAGCACTGGAAAACCTACTCCTCGAGCCGCTGCCAGTGCTTCGTCCGGAGTTTTGGCAATCGCGCCTTTTGGCTGTTTGAGTTTCAGTCGTTTGATCAACTGACCAAAACGCTCGCGATCTTCTGCGATGTCGATCGATTCCGGTGACGTGCCGAGAATCTTGAATCCTCGCGCTTCTAGACCTTTGGCAATCTTAAGAGGCGTTTGTCCGCCCAGCTGAACAATAATACCGTGCGGTTTTTCAACATCGGCGATATTAGTCACATCCTCGAGAGTGAGCGGTTCGAAATAGAGTCTGTCAGATACGTCGTAATCAGTGGACACTGTCTCGGGATTGGAGTTGACCATTACCGATTCGTAACCCAAGTCTCTCATGGCCATAGTGGCATGAACGCAGCAGTAGTCGAACTCGATGCCTTGTCCGATTCTGTTAGGTCCACCGCCTAGGATCATAATGCGAGGTTTTTCTGCCGGCGGTACTTCCGATTCTTTTTCGTATGTTGAATAAAGATACGGAGTTGTAGCTTGAAATTCGGCGGCGCATGTGTCGATCGTTTTATATGCAGGCACCACATTCAGTTTTTTGCGCAACTGGTAGATTTCCTCTTCCGTAGAGGAGGTCAGGTGCGCGATATGCACGTCGCTAAAACCCATACGTTTGAGACGATATAGCTCATCTTTATCCAAACTAGCTGGCGTGAGCTTTCTCTCCTTCACTTCTTTTGCTGTGTAGTGAAGATCGACCAGGTTGTCTATGAACCATGGATCAATAGATGTAAGGTCAGTCACTTCTTCAGGCGAAATACCAGCTTCTAATGCACCAATCAAATCTGTGATTCTGTGATGGGAAGGTACCGACAAACGACGGCGCCACTCCCAAAAATCCGCTTTCAATCGGGAAGCGACAGGAGAGAAGCCCGGCAAGCCCAACTCGAGACCACGCAAGGCCTTTTGAATTGCTTCTTGGAACGTGCGACCAACAGCCATGACTTCGCCGACAGACTTCATCTGCGTTGTAAGCGTGGTGTCTGACCCGCGGAATTTTTCGAAATTGAATCGTGGCACTTTGGCGACTACATAATCGAGAACCGGTTCGAATGACGCTGGTGTCGTGCCAGTGATGTCGTTGGCAATTTCATCCAGCGTTAGCCCGATGGCTAGTTTGGCAGCGATTTTTGCAATTGGGTAACCAGTTGCTTTACTCGCCAATGCAGATGAACGCGAAACCCGTGGGTTCATTTCAATAACAACGATGCGTCCCGATTTCGTGTCCACACCGAATTGAATGTTTGAACCACCGGTATCAACGCCGATTGCTCGAATAACCTTTATCGCAGCATCTCTAAGCGCCTGATACTCTTTGTCGCTCAATGTTTGCACAGGCGCCACAGTAATTGAATCACCTGTGTGCACACCCATCGCATCGAAATTCTCGATGCCGCAGATAATCACCACATTATCTAGGCGGTCACGCATGACCTCTAACTCGATTTCTTTCCAGCCGAGCACGCTTTCTTCCAGCAGAATCTCGCTCACCGGGCTGGCATTCAAACCGTTCAATGCAATATCGTGCAATTCTTCGTGGTTGTAGGCTATGCCACCGCCGGCGCCACCTAAAGTGAAAGCTGGTCGAATGATGATTGGAAAACCGATTTCTTGTGCAATTTTGTCTACTTCAGACAGATTCCTTGCAATGCCGGAATTGGGCACAAACAAGCCGATTTCTTGCATTTTGTTCTTGAAAAGGTCACGGTCTTCAGCCAGTTTGATCGCGTTTAGTTTGGCACCAATCAGTTCGACCTTGTGCTCATCAAGAAAACCCGATTCAGCTAGCTCTACTGCGACATTGAGCGCCGTCTGCCCACCCATTGTCGGCAACAGTGCATGTGGTTTTTCGATAGCAATGACAGCCATCGCCACTTCTTTAGTAACGGGCTCAATATAAGTCCGGTCGGCGACCTCGGGATCAGTCATGATCGTCGCTGGATTGGAGTTGATGAGGATAACCTCATAACCCTCTTCCTTTAACGCCTTGCACGATTGCGTGCCCGAATAGTCGAATTCACACGCCTGCCCGATAGTAATTGGACCCGCACCTAAAACAAGAATCTTTTTTATATCTGTTCGTTTTCCCTGCATCTTAAATTTTTGGCTCCCAGTCAGCCATTGGATCTTACATCCCTGGGGCACTTGACTGAACTGGTGAGGGGCTCAAGCAAACAAATCGAGATGAGACATAGACACTAGCTCTATAAAAACTATTCTTGACATCGTTTTAAATGACCTCTGGTGGTGGCAAGAATAGAAGTAAGAGCAGTCGATGGCTGACTGCGTTTTAAGCAAAGGCTGATTTTAGATTGGCTGTCTCCGTTCGGGACGGCTCTGGGGGGATCTTATGTCAATGTGCATGCAGAGAAAGTCTCTGCTAAACCTTGGCGCGAAGTTTTTGCGCGTTTTTATCTTGAGTGCTCTGGTCGTATCCCTTATTCCTAGCCAGTCTTTGGCTGGAGTAATGAGAGACGATGAAGCCAAATTGGCGAAGCATGTGGGCTTGCCGGTTTATGAGTGGAAAAGCGATTCTGTAGAAACCCGAGGAGTGGCGATTCTCGTCCATGGACTGACCATGCACGGGGCGATCTATGACAAACTGGCGCGACATCTAGCCGATCAGGGTCTTATCGTCTTGGCGCCTGACCTTCACGGGTACGGTCGCTGGGCTGACGCGCCCAGCGAACAACGCCACTGCAAAGAGTGCGGTGCTCAAGTTTGCTACCAAAAGAGCCGCAGGGAGCTTCTTGGTCTTGTCGACTCGGTCAAAGAGACCTACCCTTCCCTTCCTCTTTATATGATCGGTGAAAGCCTTGGTGGCGATATGGTCTTGTATTGTGCCGGACAGCGCCCAAAAGCGATTGAAGGCATTGTTTTGTCCAGTCCGGCTATCAAGCGTCGGGTCAACATTGTTCCGCGCGTCTTCTGGGACGCTGGTCTTGTCAGCCATAACCTTTTTCGTCAGGTCAATCTGGTTCCCTACATGAAAAAGTTCGCTTCAGAAGATCCACGTATCGTTGATGAAGCCGTTCACGACCCTCTGGTAAGGAAGAGGCTGACTGCATGGGAACTTTTCAAAACGATGCGCACGATCAAAGCTTCCTTGCGTTATGCAGACCAAGTGCCTTCCGATATGCCTGTCCTGGTGCTTCAAGGCGATAAGGACCGCATGCTCAAGAGCAATGCAGTTTGCGACCTTCTCAAGCATTTGAGTTCGACGGACCGCACGGTTAGATGGTTCAAGGATAAAGGGCATCTCCTGCTCGAAACTGCCTACCTCGAAGACGACACACTGGTAGCCGTTGATGGTTGGTTAAAAACGCACCTCAACAGCGGCAACATGGCCGATGCGTCCGTTACTGGCAGGGTTAAAGAGTCAGTGGTGTCCAGCAACTAGATTCATTGATTTGCAGTTCTAGGCACCTTTTAGCGATAGGGTGCGAGCTTCTCTTTGAGGCGAAACTGCAAATTAGTGTTGTTGGGAGCTGTGCTTGAGTTGTATTCCCATTGATTGCTGAGTCCGGAATTGGACCCTGTATTTGGTCTTAAGAATGGGAATTTGATTGTCGGGTCGATAAACGTCGCTGAGCGTGCCACAGGCACATTCGGCTTCTCGAATACACGTGCATCGGCAAGGACTTTGCGAACGTCCTCAATCGGGGTCGAACCTGCCTTGCTGCCTCGGATGTCAGTCATCGCAATGACGCCAATTGCTTCAAAATTTTGGTTGAGTAGCGGCCCGCCTGAATTTCCCGGCTCGACTTTCAAGTCAGTTGCAATCACACTGCGATTCGGATCTTCACCAGGTAAGAGCCCGCCCTGTATTCGCGCTTTGCCGTCTGGCGTGTAGAGCATTGTTGCCAGAGTGACTTTGCCTTTGAATCCACCAGGCAAGAAACCAGACCCATCAGCAGCTAAGAACATTTTGTTTTGTGAGAATTGAGCGGGCGACTCATATGCAGAAGGCTGTTGCCAGCGGCCGCCGACCGAAAGAAACAACTCTTTGACTCCGCGTGGATATCCGAGTGCCGAAACCCTTTCGCCTGGTTGCAAATCACTATTTTCTGCCATCTTGAGAGGCTTGAATGTCTCGCCTGGCTGGCGCTGGAGGCGCAAAACAGCAAGTTCTGTCTTGGGATCGAGGTGCTCAACTTCTGCCTTGTATTTTTTGCCGTCAGGCAGAGTAACAGTAAGGCTTTCCGGCTTTGCATCTTTGACTACGTGATAGCCTGTGACCACCCGCCCGTCCGCAGTTGCGACGAAACCGCTTCCCACGGTGGGAGCCTTCTTGTCTGAACCCGCCGGCTGGGGCTGGTTTGACATGGATTCGACATAAACGACGCTTTCTCTAGCTTGTTTGTACATTGCCACAGTACCGCTATTGATGCGGTAGGCTGTGACGTCATTGGGGTCCCAACGGTCTCCGGGCAATTGAGTGGGTATGCGCTCAAAACCGTCACGAAGCGTGCGCGGCTGCGCGTCCGATTGCAGCTTGTCATTGAGAGAAGCTTGGTCAGTTTTATTTTTCTGCCATTCGGACAGAAATCCCGGGATTTCGAATTGACCCATGCTGTGAACAAAACCTGGTCGGGTTCGGCGGAAGACTTATTACTTTAAAGATCTAAGGCTAAGCAGTCACTGGGAAATGTACGTAGTGAGACTTTCAGTTCAGCACCGCTACTAACTTTCGCGAGGTCCCTGAGTCCGTTCCAAAACGGACCTCATTGTCCGTCGGTAAAACTTAGTAAAACGCCTCGAATTAATTCGCTGTTTTCCTTCCATCGATAAAATCTGCATATTCAAAAGAGGCGTATACCTACATCGGGTGGATTGAATAGATGACTGCATCTACAAAAATGGCTGACAAGACAAAGAATAATCGGATTTTCGATAGAAAACCGTTGTCCGACGGTGAACTCCAAGATATCGATGCCTATTTCCGTGCCGCCAATTACGTGTCGGTTGGACAAATCTATCTGCTTTCCAATCCTCTGCTCAAAGAGCCTCTCAAAATTCAGCATGTGAAGCCGCGTTTGCTTGGACACTGGGGCACGACACCGGGTCTGAATTTGATCTACGTGCATCTGAACCGTTTGATTAAACAGCGCGATTTGAATGTCATTTACATCACTGGTCCCGGGCACGGAGGACCAGGCTTGGTTGCCAACACTTATCTGGAAGGTACGTACAGCGAGTTCTACCCTCGCATCGGGCAGGACGAAGAAGGCCTGCAATTACTTTTCAAACAATTCTCCTTTCCGGGTGGCATTCCCAGCCACGTTGCGCCTGAGACACCAGGCTCGATTCACGAAGGTGGCGAACTTGGCTATGCGCTGACTCATGCTGCCGGTGCGGTTTTTGATAACCCATCTTTGACTGCTTGTTGTGTAGTCGGTGATGGTGAAGCAGAGACCGGTCCGATGGCCGGAAGCTGGCATTGGAATAAATTCGTTAATCCAAAACGAGATGGTGCTGTGCTCCCGATTTTGCACCTCAATGGTTACAAAATCGCCAATCCGACAATTTACGGAAGAATGGCTGATGATGAGCTACAAAGCTTGTTCGAGGGGCGCGGGTATGAGCCTATTTTTGTTGAGGGCGATGAACCACTGGTGGTGCACCAGTTAATGGCTGCGGCCCTCGAGTATTGCTTCGATCGCATCGCCGCAATCCAAAAAGATGCTCGTGAAAATGGAGTCGAAGCGCGTCCCCAGTGGCCTATGATCGTGATGAGAACGCCCAAGGGCTGGACTGGACCGAAGACTGTCGATGGTAAAAAGGTTGAAGGAACTTACAGGTCTCACCAGGTTCCTCTTTCTGAATTGAAGTCCAAACCTGAGCATTTGAAACAATTGGAAGAGTGGTTGAAGAGTTATAAACCTCAAGAACTCTTCGAAAAAGATGGCAGTTTGAAAAAACATCTCAAAGAGCTTGCGCCCAAAGGAGCAAAGCGCATGGGAGCAAACCCGCATGCCAATGGCGGTGTGTTATTGCGTGACTTGAAACTGCCGGAATTTGAGAAGTATGCCGTTGAAGTAAAGAAGCCAGGTACCTTTGAAGCAGAATCGATTTCTGCGATGGGCAAATACTTGCGCGACGTCATGAAGATGAATGACGATCATAGAAATTTCCGGATTTTTGGTCCTGATGAAACGGCCTCTAACCGACTGTCTGCTGTCTTTGAAGCAACCGAGAGAGTGTCGATGGAGCCGATTACAAAAGACGACGATCATCTCTCTAGAGATGGCCGCGTGATGGAAGTGCTAAGCGAACATCTTTGTCAGGGTTGGTACGAAGGATATTTGCTAACCGGACGCCATGGATTTTTCTCTTGCTACGAAGCATTCATTCACATCATCGATTCGATGTTCAACCAGCATGCTAAATGGCTGAAGGTCACGAAAGACATAGCCTGGAGAGCGCCGATTGCTTCGTTGAACTATTTGCTTACCTCTCACGTTTGGCGTCAGGATCACAACGGATTCAGTCACCAGGATCCCGGTTTTATCGACCATGCGGTAAACAAGAAAGCAGACATCATCCGCGTGTATCTGCCACCGGATGCAAATACGCTTCTTTATGTCACTCATAAGTGTTTGCGTGGCCGCGACAAGATAAATATCATCGTCGCAGGAAAACAACCGCAATTGCAGTGGCTGGATATGGACGCCGCTATCAAACATTGCGCCGTCGGTCTGGGAATTTGGGATTGGGCAAGCAACGATCAAGATGGTGAGCCCGATGTCGTAATGGCGTGTGCAGGCGATGTTCCGACTTTGGAGACACTGGCAGCGGTATCAATCTTGCGGCAGAATATTCCTGATTTGAAAATCCGCGTGGTTAACGTAGTCGATTTGATGACTCTGCAGCCGGAATCAGAACACCCACATGGATTGCCAGATCAGGAATTCGATTCAATCTTCACCAAAGACAAGCCGATTATATTTGCTTATCACGGCTATCCCTGGTTGATTCATCGTTTGACCTATAGAAGGACCAATCATAAAAACCTTCATGTGCGCGGCTACAAGGAAGAAGGCACGACTACTACGCCTTTCGACATGACAGTGATGAATCAGCTCGACAGATTCAATCTTGCACTGGATGTTATCGATCGCGTCTCCAAAGTGGAAGGTGTTTCCGCCCGGGCACGTCAATGGCTGCGCGGTAAGCTCATAGATCATAAGCGCTACATTCATGAGAATGGCGAGGATATGGAGGAAGTGCGCACATGGAAGTGGCCGTTTGCGCTGCCGAAAGAGAAGAAAGGCTGGTCGTGATAACGTGAATATTCTCGTATTCAACGCCGGCTCAAGCACCTTGAAGGCCAGTCTCTTTAATGAGAATGTCTTTTTGAAGAAGGGCAGAGACGCTTCGTCTCTTTTGTTGGAAACCAACACAAAGGTGTCGGGTGGCAGCAGGGAATCTTTCAAAAGTGCAGCTGTCGGCGTTGTCGAGAAAATTCTCAAAGATGCTTCTCAGGATAAAAAATCGATTTCGATGATCGGGCATCGGATCGTTCATGGTGGCAAGAAATTGCGCACTACCACTCTTATTGACCATAGCGTCATCGAAGAAATAGAGGCGAGAATCGATCTTGCTCCTATCCACAATCCCAATGCTCTCGGTTGTATTGACGCTGCAACGTCTATTTTCGGAAATGAAGTACGGCAAGTAGCTGTCTTCGATACTGCCTTTCACCGGACTATTCCAGAGATGCGCAGCCTTTATCCTGTGCCCAGCGAATGGGACGAAAAATTTGAAATCAGGCGATATGGATTCCATGGCATCAATCAAGGTTATTGCGCCAGGCGTGTTGCCGAGATTTTGCCGGACGCCTCCGACAGGATAATCATTTGCCATTTAGGTAATGGTTCTTCACTTGCAGCAGTTCTTCATGGCGTGTCGGTAAACACCTCAATGGGGTTTACTCCCTTAGAAGGCTTAATGATGGGCACCAGATGTGGTTCTATCGATCCGGGCATAATTTTGCATTTGATCAATCGTGAAAAATTCGATGGAGAAAAGCTTGAACAGATTCTCAATAAAGAATCAGGTCTTTTAGGCGTTAGTGCCAAGACCGGCGATATGAGAGAGATTTTGGAAGCAAGAAGTGCTCATGATAAAAAGGCTGTGCTGGCTTTCGATATGTTTATCGACAGACTGTCTCATCACATAGCATCATTCACGGCTTCGTTGGGCGGGCTCGATACGCTTGTTTTCACGGGAGGCATTGGCGAACATTCTTCAGAAGTTCGCCAGGCTGTTGCGGACAATCTTTCTTATCTGGGAATTAAACTGGACGCGCAAGCGAACAAAGACGCGGTCGGCGATGCCACTGCCGATGCAACCATATCGGCAAAGAACTCGAAGGTCAGCGTTCTAAAAATTCGTGCTGGCGAAGATTTCGAAATCGCCCGACAATGTTTTGAATTGGCCAGCTCGCAGGTGTTTTCGTCCTGGCCTTGAGCGCGTAAAACTCTAATTACTCTTCGGTTGCATTGTTCTATAGATACGTGAGTACTGGCAATAATTTTGCCAGCCGCGTTCAATTTGACCGCGATCGTCTTCACTCAACTGGCGAACGATTTTTCCTGGCACACCCATTACTAGGCTGTAGGGTGGAATTTCCTTGCCTGGCGAAACCACTGCACCAGCGGCAACGATCGAGCCGTGACCGATCACAGCATGGTCTAAAACAACCGCGCCCATTGCGATCAAGCAATCAGCCTCGATGCGACAACCGTGCAAAATCGCTCCGTGACCAACTGTCACTCTCTCTGCAACGTACAATCCATGCCTGCCGGTGACATGTAACATGCACCCGTCTTGGATATTGGTGTTTTCGCCGATTTCAATTGAATTGATATCGCCGCGCAAAACGCTGTTAAACCATACGCTTGCGCCTGCAGCAATCTTCACCCGACCGATTAGAACGACGGTTGGAGCGATATATGCGTCTTCAGCGACTTGAGGTTCGTGTCCTTCGAAAGGAATTAGCATGCCATTCATAAGGAAGAGTCTAGCGAATTAAAAGCACGTAAACGGTGACTAACACAACAAAAGAGGATTATCTGATATTGAATTGTGAACCTAAAACAACTAAACGTCATGCAATGGCGACTTTCGGGCTGCCAAGATGTTAAAATTAACAACTGGAGTAAAGGAGACGTCACACATGCCCGTATACGACCAGCCCATGCGGAAGCTTCTTGGAATCCTCTCGCCTACTATTTCCTGGCTTAATGAAAAAGGATCGGTAGACGTGAATTCCGTTCCAGAGAATCATTTGGAAGCTATCAAGCAATTGGAGCGTATCGGCGTTGTTCATAAGCGCAACAACCGTTGCTATGAATTGCAAAAAATTCGCTTGAAAAAGCTGATGGGCAATCTTGGCATCGAACAGCTCGTCAATCCAGAGCCGGCAGCTGCGCCTGTGGAATTGAACTGATCCTGAACTAGACCATTTTTAAAGATATTGAATTACGAGCGCTGCGTTCGCTTGAGTGGGACAAATTATTAGAGTTCCTCTCTCAAGAAGCTGAAAGCAAACGCGGAAAAGAGCTGTGCCGCCAGGTTTTGCCAGGGCGCGAACGCGCAATTGTCAATGTTTTGCTGGCAGAGTCAGATGAGGCGTTGGCGCTAATCAGTCAGCGTACGGGCATGTCGTTCGAGCGCTTGCCGGATCTCGAAGAAACATTGAACAGGCTCGAATCTCAGGCTGTCCTCTCTGAGAGTGAATTGCATGCTTGTCGATTAGCAATGTCGCTGTCCAGACAGTCTAGAAGGTCACTTTCTCTTCTTGACAATGAGGCGTTTCCAGCTCTTCGCGCATATCTTCCGACTCTTGCCGATTTCGATCAGTTGCTAAGAGAGCTGAATGAAATGCTCGATGACGGCGGCAGAGTCAAAGACGATGCGACGCCTCATTTAAGAGGTTTGAAAAGTGAAGTTAGACGTCTTGATTCAAAAATCAAAGACGAATTGAACAAAGTCATTCATTCTCAGACTCAGTCAAAAGCTCTTCAGGAGCCAATTTATACGCAGAGAAATGGGCGCTATGTTTTGCCGGTAAGTGCTGCGCAACGGCATGTGGTTCCGGGAATTGTGCACGACAGTTCGCAAAGCGGATTGACCGTATACGTTGAACCTATGCCGGTTGTGGAACTCGCCAACAAGCTGAGAATAAAAGAAGCGGAAATCGAACACGAGATTGCTCGCATTCTTTCAGTTTTGTCTCAACAAGTGTATGCCGGTCGTGATCAGCTTTCACAGGCGTTCACTTCTCTGGCAGAATTGGATGCGATTTTTGCCCGGGCCCGCTTTGCCACTAAATACGATGGCATTAAACCTGAGTTGAGTGATGAAAATCGTTTTGAATTCATTAGTGCGCGTCATCCACTTCTCATACTTCAGTCAGCCAAGGAGAAGGTGGTTCCTAATACCGTAAGTTTAGGCGGCAAAGACAGAACACTTGTAATTACCGGCCCTAATACAGGTGGTAAGACAGTTCTTCTTAAGACTATCGGACTTTTGTCTTTGATGGTCCGCGCCGGCTTGCTTATTCCTGCTGCCCGGGGTTCGAAAGCCGCTTTGTTTACTCAAATTTTTGCCGATATTGGCGACGAGCAATCATTGGCTCAGAGCCTTTCCACCTTCTCTTCGCACATGAAGACGATTGTGGAGGTGGTGAAAAGTTCAACGGTCGGTACTCTCGCCTTGCTCGATGAAATCGGGGTCGGTACCGATCCAAGAGAAGGAGCGGCAATTGCGCGCTCAGTACTCGAGCATCTCAACGATTCTGGAGCGGTCACTGTCAGTACTACTCATTTCGGGCAGTTGAAGACGCTTGCCTATAACCTGCCCGGCATGGTGAACGGCAGTTTGGAGTTCGATGAAACCACATTGTCTCCAACCTATCGTTTGCGCACAGGTATTCCTGGAAGCTCGAAAGGCATTACGATTGCCCGCCGTTTGGGCCTGGATGAAAAACTAGTGGAGCTGGCAATCTCTTACCTGGACGTGGCCGATGCAGTCATTGACGAAACGGTGGCTCGGCTTGAAGAACGCATTAAGGGGCTGGAGTCGAAAGAGTCACTGGCTCAAGAAAAGCTCACCGAAGCCGAGCGTTTGACTCAAGAATTGCAGCTCGAAATCGATCGAGAAAGGGCGCAGAGCGAGGAAACCAGGCAAAAACTTGCCACCGACTTGAAAGAAGAATTCACCGTGGCATTTGAATTAATCAAAGACACGATAAGAAACTTGCAGAAAGAGCCGAGCATTTCCGGCGCCCAGAAGGCGAAAGAAAAAATGGAGCAGCTCAAAAGGGAGCTCAACTGGCTCGACTCTCCTGCAAAAAAGGGTGAAAAGGCTCCAGTCAAACTTTCAGTAGGCGATCGAGTTTCGGTTGTGAGTTTGAACCAGAGGGGCGTCATTGAAGAGCTTCCCGAGGGTGTTGAAAACAACCCTCGCGGAATTGTTGTTGTGAGGGCGGGTGCTGTCAAACTCAAAGTACCGGCAAGTGATGTAAGGCGCATATCGGACGGTGGGCAAAAGTCTGAAAAGGGGCGAGGCGGCGGCAATGCCGGCAAAGCTCGGGGACCTGCGCCTGGTCGTGTTTATCGAAATGAGACAAATGTCTTTGTTCGCACGGAGAGAAATACTCTCGACTTGCGCGGCGAAAGAGTCGATGCCGCGCTCATAAAACTCGAGCAATTTCTGGATGCCTGCCTGCTTTCCTCAATCAGTCCAGTGATGATTATTCATGGACACGGCACGGGCGCGGTCAAAGATGCCGTGCGGACCTTTCTTTCGAATAGTAACTACGTCTCGAAATTCCGTCCCGGCGAGAATTATGAGGGTGCCGACGGTGTGACAGTTGCGGAATTGTAGTCCGGCAACTGCGTATTTCTCCCACCCGGGCGTAAAAATTCTTTGTCCAGAACTGCAGTCCACTGTATAGAAGCAAGGGACTGCTACTCAGTAGGTCGAGCCGACCTATCCCTTAAGGAACCCGACGAGACTTTCCAGGTTAATTTTTACGCCAAGCGGTCGGGGTCTACGTGGTTTTCCCACATACAAATAAGGGAATGATATTTAAGCTGAGTGCAGCATTGGTGCTCCTTTCAGTCGCGTGAGGTTGTCAAGATGGTCGAAGGGAATCAAGTTCCCGGCGGGGAAGAGATCGGCACACGGAGAGACGTTGTTGCAGAAAACAATGTCCAACCGGCAGCCGACAGATGGCAGGAAGACTACCAGCGAACGGTAGGTTTCCAGCCCCAGGATGGAACCAGCGAACGACAACAAGTCGCTGCGGGCTACGACCGCAACTTGGGTTACGACCGAATTGCCGTCGGCAATACGGCGCTCGGACAGCGCATCGACAATATCACCAATCTTCTGGCGATGGGCGAACGCTCCGCTGGAAATCTGCAAGACGTCAACCGATTCTATGGTAGAGCTCAGAAGGAAGCAGACGATCTTTTCAGCGTCGCCGCTCAGAACGTCATGAAGGGCCGCGAGGACTATCGCGCCATCCTTTCAGCAAAGAGCCCGCAAGAAGTATTCCAGGGCGTTGAAGCTTCCATTCAGAAGCAAGCCCAAGTTCTGCAACAACAACTTCAGCAAGAAAGAGATCCTGCCAGAGCCAGAAGACTCGAGCAGATTCTCGCCATGGAGCAAGAGCGCGCTCAGACTCTAGAGCGCATGAAGCAAACAAACAACCCGCAAGAACTGAACCGTCTATTAATGTACGACGCGTTCAGTGCTCAGCGTATAGATCTATCTCAGAAGATGATGAATGAGAGAGATCCCAATCAAGTTAGATTGATGGCCGAAGCAGAACAGAACCTGCACACTGTTCAGCGCGCACCCGGCTTCACACGTGCCAACTACGGCATGCTCTTGATGCGCATGGGTCAATACGATCCAAACAGACCGGACAACGCCGCGCTGCGGGCACTTCAAGATGCAGCATCAGTTGATCCTGAAATGGTCCCTAATCCTAATAGTTCAGATCCGGCACGCCGCATGGGCGATCCTAATTTCATGCGCGTTGCCTCTGATATCACTCGCATGAGTCCGGACGATCCGAATTTTGCTCGGGCGATGGCCCCTATCTTTAATAGGGATATCAACCGCTCGCCTGCACCGCTGCAAGCTGCAGAAAATACAAATCCAAATGCGCGTTATTCGCAAGTTCAAGATCAGCCATACCAACCTGCAAGAGATGGCGGTAATCGCCCGCTCGAGCAACAACGCGTAACTGATCAAACACAGGGAGTCACTCCTCTGGTCAATGGAAAGACTCCTTTCCAGCGCGTACAAGAATTGGGCAAGGTTGTCGAAGCGCAAGGTTTGACACCTGATGTCCGTCAGGCTTATGTATCAGCGATTCAAGATTCTGATAAAGGGACCTCGCCGCGTGTCGCGGAGCTGCAAGCCCAACTGGCTCAGCTCGAGCAAAAACAGCAAGCACTCGCTCAAAAGGTTCAAGAAGTTCAGCAAAGTCCTGAAATTGCACAGCTCGTTCAGTCCGGTATGGCCAAACTGAAGGCTCGTCCTGAAGCTGAGCAGCAGCAATTGAAGGCTCTTACCGAGCAATTGCAAAAAACTCAAGATAAGACTGAGCGTGAAAAACTGCTTGGCGATATCAATAAGATCTGTCCGGAATTTGTTCAAGTCACAAAATTGCTTGAACAGAAACTGAAGCCGTTTACTGACGAGCTTCAACAAATTCAGCAACAAGGTGCCGCGCTCTCCAATGATCTGATTGGTGAAATGAATCAGTCTTCTGCTACTCGCATGGAATATGCCGAGAAGCTCATGAAGTCTGACAAGCCGGAAGACAAGGAGGCCGCCAAACAACTCCTTATCGAGTCTGTTGCAAAAGCAAAACCGGAGCAGCGAGAAGGTTTCGCAAATTATGCGATGCAATTGGGACTGACCAAGCAAGAGCTAGAACAGGGCCTTGCCAAAATTCCTCAAACACAAGTCGAGCGTTCGGCCACTCAGCCCGGAGCTCAGCCAGGCATCGAAAACGGTGAGAGAACCGGCGCCGGCAAATTAATCGACGAAAACAAGAAAGCCTTTGACGCTGCTCAAGACAAGAAAGCCAAATTGGCTGAAATGCAAGGCTCGTTCAAGAAAGCAATCACTGACGCCGATAAAGAATTCGCAGACGCGGAGACCAAGTACAACGCTCTGGATGCAGCGCACACCAAAGCCGCCAATGACATGCCGGCTGAAGACAAAGCTAAATTCCAGAAGATGCTGACACAAGGCACTCCTGATGCCGAAAAGCAAGCTCTGCAGCAAGAGCTTTCGACCAAGTACGCAAATATCGTCCAGATGGAAACAGAAATGAAAGCCATCAAGGACGGTGCCCTCGATCTGGCGCTCAACAAATTCGAGGCTCGCTACGAGTTTGCTCGCGCGTCTAATTTGGGCGGAGATGATGCCACTGCTAAAGCAATGATGTCCGAAGGTATCAAGACACTCACTAAGGATGTCGGCACCGAACTGACCGCTAAGGTGATGGAAGATCCAGGCGTTGCAGATCTGGCTAAAAAACTCGGCGTTGATGCGAATGCATTAATGCAAGCAGCAGCAGCTGAAGCTCCTGCTGCACAACCAGGCAGTGACACCGCAGGCGCTACCGGTGACTTGCAGGGTACCTTGCGCGTTGCTAATGCTCGCATGCAGAAGGGTGATATTGCCGGTGCCAAGCAAGCTTACGAATCAGCCATCAAGATGGTTGATGCTTCGTTTAATCCTGACGAGAACAACAGGAAGATCAAAGAAGCTCAAGATTTGCTCGAAAAGGGCAATCTCACGATCGAGCAACGCCTGCAAAAACAACAGGAAATTGCCGGCTATTTCAACCAAGCCTATCAAGCATTCGATATAAGAAGCGGTTACGCCAGAATTTTGGCGCACCCGAACTACAACCAGAACGCCGCCGCTGAAGCTGCATTCAAAGACGCTGTAGCCGCAGCAGACAAAGTACCGGTTCAAGCAATGAAGCGCCAGATCGGCTTGCTTGCCAACGATATCGGTACATTCCAGACTGCTTACGAGCAAGCGACCGGCGACAGAAAAGCACAAATCGAACAAGCGCAAGCTTTCCTCAGTGAATTCTCCAACACCTTGAACGGTCAAACGACTGGTGGCGGACCCGCTGCAGACAAAGCGTGGATGAACACGCAAATCAACGCGCGTAAAGACCTTGCTTCCTTCTACGTTCGACTCGTCACTGACATGGATGAGAAGGGGCAGCCGATAATGAAGTCGGATGGCACACCTAGATATGTGCCGGATGCTTCCAAAGTCTTCAAGCCAGATGAGGCTATGAAGGCAATTGACGAAGCTAAAGCGAAGTATAAGGAATTGCATGGCACCGATCTGGATAAAGATCCTGCCAAAGATCCGACTTTGGCAGAATTGGCCAAAGGTATTTACGACAACAGTCCTGCCGAATTGCAGAAGAAGTATCAGAACGTTTCGCGTTACTGGGACGAAGCAAAAGCAAGTATTCCGACACTGGTCGCCGGCGTCGGCACAGCGCTTTTGCTTGCCAAATTCAAACCACTGAGACCACTCATTGGCGAAAGTGCGGCAGCAACTTGGGGTACGGCGCTCGTCGGTGGGTCTGGTGTAGCTTCGGTGACGCACCACACGATGATGAACAACGTGCTCGGTCGCGAAGACAATACGTGGGGAAGAAGTATCGCAACCGGTACCGGTCTCACATTGGGCGGCGTCGGACTTATGAAAGTACCGAAGATGCTCTTCCGTAATGCCGATGACGTTGCTATGGCTTCGGTCATTGAACGGGGCGGCGCCGGCGGTATGAAGTTCCACCCGGCTGTAGAAGGCGCTGCGCCTAAGCTCATGAACCTTGATGAGCTGAAAGCTGCCAAAGATCTTCTCGGAACGAAGCAGGCAAGTATGACTGCCGAAGCGTTCGCAGCAGAGTCCAAGCAACTTGATTCACTGATTAGAGCCAGCCAAAACCGTGATGCTCTCTGGGCATTACAAGCAGGCAAGAATGGTGTCAAACTGACCGGAGGCTTTGATGCCGAATTGGCTAGGGCTGCAACTGGTGCAGATAAAGCTGCTCTGGTCGACAGACTGGGCGGCGCCGTCAAGAAATTCGCACCGGAATTGAGACTGGCTCAAGAAGCACCTAAGTACGGCGAAATTCTTGCTCAAAGAGGCGGAATCGTAGTCAAAGATCAAGCAATTGTTGAAAAACTGATTGCCGCTGATCTGCCTGTCATCAGAACCGCTGCCGGTGAGAACGTCCTGGCGATGAGAACAGCCGGCGAACTAGAAGCGGCACTCAAAGCTATTCCAAATATCGAGCCCAAACTGCTCGGTGCTAAGAATCTGAAGACTGCAACAGCTCAAGCGACTAAGATGCTTGATGATTTGGCTGCCACCGGTCTGAAGGGCGACGACTTGCTCGCTCCAGCTTTGAAGAACGCTACATTGGAAAACCAGGCACAGCTCAATCTCTTGCGTAATCTGGTTCCGGAAGCGGCGGCAGAAGCTAAATTGGCTGGACGTTTTGGCGGTGTCGCGCAATTGGAAAGAGAGGGCTTGCTCTCTAAGGGATACGGATTTGCCACCGGCAAGTTTGGAGCTCCGATTATCGGTACGACCGCTGGTTTCGGGCACGAACTCTACAGTTCGAATGCCGAAAACAGAGACTTCAGCTTCACAAACGCGGCAGTCAAATCGGCATTGGTTGCCGGTGGACTCTGGGGCGGTGGCAAGGTCATTGAATATGGTCACGGTATCGTTAAGCCGATGGGCGCTAAGACTTTCGCTGATCTCGGTCACTCGCGCTTTATGGCAGGATCTGCCGGCGGAGCTGCCTTCTACTCGGGATCCAACTACTTACCTGCATGGCAGCATATGTACGGTGGAGAAGGAAATCTCGATCCGAAGACTGGTAAGCCTTACGAATTCAACTTCAGCAACGCCATCGTCGCTCCAGCCTGGAAAGACGCCGGAGACAATATCTTCGTCAGCTCCTTCCTGCTCGGCGGTATGGCTGCCAAACCTGGTCAAGCAATTTTGGCTCAAGCTCCTTGGGCTAATTCGAGAATGCTCTGGAAGCCTTTCTCTGCAGCCGGAGGCGTATTCACCGGTTCTACCTGGAACTATCTGGGCGCTCGCTCCATGCCTGTTCTCGGAGAAATCGGACCGGCCTTGAGCACCAACATGGCAATGGGCCAGTTCGAGTTGCTCAACAATCTCTCCAACAGAGACGCTGGTCGCCAGTACACCGATGCCTTGAAGATGAAGGACCAGCCGATCACCGACGAGTCGCCTGAAGCGATTCAAAAACGTCTGGCTGAGTTAAAGGCGCAGCAAGAAAAACAACAGCAACAGCAGCAGCAACAACAGCAAGAGCAGCAAAAGCAACAACAACAGAAGAAACCAGACGCCCAGCAAGGGGCTGAGCAAGGTAATGGAAATCAGCCTCGTCCGGAGAACCCGGACTTGACCGGCGGCGTTCAATAAAATCGTGGCTTCTCTTTCGTAGAAGCCACACTGATTCCTGAAATTCGTGGAGGCGAATTATCAAAACAAGGTTATATTAGAGATAAGATTTTTTATCTGGAGATTCCTGAACAAGGAACCTCCGGATAGCTACTTAAGGGACCCAGGAAAGCAAATTGAGAAGTGGAGATTTAGCCCAAAACAGCCAGAGAGTGTCCAGAAAGTTTGTATCCCGTATACATGCAGGCAAGCACCTTTGCGCTACCAAATTTGCTCTCCGAAAAGAGGTTACTACCTAAATGGTTGAACGAAATCAGTACGAGCCAAACCTCAAGCCCATTACACAGGCTGATGTTCAAGACGAAGCGGAAAATCAAGCCGCCGACAACCAGCCTTTGAACTATACCGATGTCATGCGAGCCAGCAATGAGGGCACGCTGCGTCGTGATGTGGCATCGGTCACGGAGCGTACTGAGGTTTCCGATGTTAAAGATCCTGACATTCAAAAAGCGTTCAGCCTGGTCGACAATGCAAAAGAAGCAGCGATGCTGCTCAGCATTCTCGAAAGCAAGCAGCCAGATAATACTCCCATTCAAATGATGGGTGCAGACGGACGCCCGTTCAGCGTCACCATGGGTCAAATGAAGCAGAAACTGGTGGAAGACCTGAGTAAGAATTCCGACTTCAAGGCCTTCAATGATCCTGCTCAATTGAGAGACTTTGTTGGCAAGACAACCCAAGACGCTCTGGCTCTCAGCCAACAAACCAGAGAGAAGTACGAAGCAAAATCCAGAGAAACAGATGTCAACGTCAATGCCCGAAATGAGCTGGCTAAGCAACTCGGTTTCCCTGGCATTACTCGTGAAGTACCTGACGGCAAGGGCGGCAAGACCACGGTAACTTCTTACGATATCACGCAAAAAGATGTTGATGCTCGCCTGGCGTCCGCCACTGATGCTGGACAAAAGGCCAATCTAGAAAAGTTGAAAGGCCTACTTACCAATTACGACAGCATTCAAAAGGAACGCAATGCTCTTTCCTCTGTTGACGTTAATGCTGCTCAATTGATGATGGGCGGATTCACTCACAAAGCTGGTGAGCAAACACTCGAAGGTATGCCTGCATCACGGCAGGAAGTAATGCGCGCATACGAGATCATGAATAAGGCAGGACGCGGCAATCCGCAGCTGGAACAAACTCCTCAATTTCAATTGGTCAAGGAACAGTCCGGTGCAATGTATGCTGACATTCAATTGCAACGCAGTAAAGATGCCGTTCTTGCATTGCAAGCAGCGGACAAACTTAGAACCGATGGCAAGCCCACTGAAGCTCAAGCCAAGTACGAAGAAGCTTTGAAGAAAGTAAAAGAAGTCGACATGGCAACGATTACCACTCAGTGGCAGTCGCAAATGAAAGAGTTTAATACCACTCAAGAAAAGCTCAAAGCGCTCGGCGATCCGCCCTCCAACCCGCAAGAAGCACAACGTTTGACGGTTGAACTGCAACAACGTCAGCAAATAGGACTGCAGCTGGAGCAAATTATTCAAGTCGGCAAAGAAGTCAAAACTGAGTATGCAAGATTCCTCAACGAGCAAGGCAAGCCCGGCGAAGCACTGCCGCTTTTAACCAGCGTTGCATCAGGAACTCCTCAAGAGTTGCTGGCTGGTGACCAAACCTTTAACGAGCAAATGGAAAAAGCTCAAAGCATGGGATCGATCACCAGCGGTGATGCTGAGAAGCATCGTGTTCTTTACGAACAAGCGATGGCCTCCAAGGATTGGTCCACAGCCGAAAAAGAATTGGCTGTTCTCAAAGCCGCATCCACCAAGGCTTCGCAAGAAGGTATTCAGGGCGCCAAAGACCGTCTTGCCGTAATGGACAAGAGACAGAACGAAATCAAAACCGAAATGGAAGAGTTGAAGAAAAACACAACCCTTTCGGACGAAGCCAAAACATTGCGTCAGCAACAACTCGAAGCCGAAACGAAAGGCTACGATGTTCTTCGCAAGGGATTGGAAGAAGGCATTCCGGCTGCAGAAAAGGCTGCACAAGAGCATGCTCATCAAATGCGCTACATGGAAGGCATCATTGCCTATTCCAAAGACGATAAGGAAACTGCCAACAAGATCTTCAAAGAATTGGAAGCAGAAGCTCCTGAAATTGCATCGAACAAAGATTATCAATTGAATGAACTCCTTGAAGATACCCGCCATAAGAACTGGCTGGAACGTCACTGGGATACTATAGTCAACGTTGTTAAAGTTGGCGCAGTCATCGGGGCTATCGTTGCTGCTACTGTCATTACTGCTCCAATCGGCGGAGTTGGTGGCGTCGCTGCCGCGGCAGTCATAGGTGGAGGTCTTGGAGCTGCTGGCGTATTTGGAGCCGGCGCAGCCGGTCACTTCGGCGCCCAAGCATTAGGCTACAAGAGCACCGATAACTACAACAACTGGAGACCGCTGGAGGATCTGAAGACCGGCGCCATCCAAGGCGGACTGGGAGCAGGCATCGGCAAGATATTTGCAATTGGTGGCACTGCAGGACTGGGCAATAGTATGGTTGCTCGTGGCACAACAATGGCTGCCGAAGGCAGAACCTTCGCAGGAGCCGCTCTGCAATATGGCGGACGTGCTGTAACCACAGGCGGTGAAATCCTCACCAATGCAACCAAATTCCCGAATGCGCTTAAGATCGGTGCGACCTATGGCGTAGGCAGCGAAACCATAAATGCAGTTCAAGGCAAAGGGTTCCATATTGAAGATGCAGCATTGAAGACAATCGGCATGACCGGAGGTCTCTATGGCGCAGGCAAATTTGGTGGACTGGCCTCATTGAAAGGCTCGGCAGTTTACGGAGCTGCGATGACTGGTCAAGAAACAACCAGTGATCTCGTTCACGGCAGAGAAATAAATCCAATGGCGAAAGTCGGCAGCTTTGCTGAAAACATGACTACGGCTTTCCTCTGGGGCTCTGCTTCCAACATGAACATTGCAGCTCAAGAAGGAAGATTTGCAATCAGACCGATCAATCCTGAAGGAACACCGCAAGGATTCAATATGGCGACTGTCCGCAATTTCCCTGGTGCTATGAAAGATGGATTCCTTTCGAGCGGCAGACTGGTCTTTAGTGACGGTCTTGGCATTGCCGGAAAATCAAAATATGTTGCCGGCGCCGCCGGGGTTGGTCTTGTCGGCTGGCAGACCTTCCAGGCTGATTCCGCTTACAACAATAGCCGCACTGCCAAAGAGTGGGATACGGAAGACAATATGACTCGCATGGGCATGAATCAAAAAATGGAAATTCTTTCCAGACCGATTCGTCGCCCGGTTGTAAAACAGCCCGGTCAACCATAACTTCATCTAAGACATTCTTGGAGAGATGCATGACTTATACTGGAGGGCATGCCGCATCTTTCGGTAATCATTCCGGCTTACAACGAAGAAAAGAGGTTGCCGACTACGCTCGAGTCGGTGCATGCTTTCCTATCTGAAACCGGTCAAGACTTTGAAATAATCGTTGTTGACGACGGCAGCAGCGATAACACAAAGGCGGTTGTCAATGACTTTGCTGGTACCCATTGCAGCGTCAGGTTAATTGCGCATACACCGAATATGGGCAAAGGATATTCAGTGCGTGAGGGCATGCTCAAAGCGCAGGGAGAATATCTCCTGCTTGATGATGCTGACGGTGCTTCGCCAATTGCCGAAGTCGTGCGACTGCTGAGCGCAATTGAAGCCGGGGCCGATGTAGCGATTGGCTCACGTGCAAAGCCTGGCGATGAAACTGTTGTGAAGGCTCTTTCGCACCGCAAACATATCGGCAATACATTCAATTTGATTGTTCAATCGTCATTGCTGCCGGGGATACAAGACACGCAATGCGGTTTCAAACTTTTTAAGCGAGATGTTGCCATGGATTTGTTCTCGATCGCGAGATTGAACCGCTACGCTTTCGATGTGGAAATACTCTATCTGGCAAGAATGAAAGGCTATGAGATTGCTGAAGTGCCAATCAATTGGACCAATGTCGAAGGCTCCAAAATCAATCTCGTGACTGATCCTATGAATATGCTTTTTGAGATCGGCAAAGTAATTCTTGGGCGTATGTTTGGAAGTTATGGCAAATTGTCTAAGTCCAAGCAACGTCCGTCAGACGGCTAAAATGCAGGTTCTTGCCAATCAGGCAGCAGTGAATGGAAAACGCAAGCAAAGAACGAATAAAGATCGCCGGTACTTATAGAAACGATCTTTTCTGTCTCCTTTGCCTGACAGTTTTTGTGATTGCTATTTTCTCCAGCACCATTTTTTCGGGCAAGGATATTTCTCGTATCGGCACTGTTGCTCATCGGGACACGCTCTTTGGGCGCCTGGCGAAAGGCAATCCGGATCCGATGGACACCTGCACGTATCAGGAACACGCACCGAATTACCTCCTGACTGAAAAGATAATTGCTGGTGGTGATTTGCCGCTGTGGAATCCATACTTGGGTTTTGGCTGTCCGCTCTGGGCTGACTCTCAGGTCCTCGCTTTTTCTCCGATTACCTGGCTGCAAGCGCCTTTTGCCTCGCTGCGATTGTATAACTTGATGATGGTATTTCATATTTGGCTGGGTTGCGTATTCGCATATTCGTTTGCGCGCTTGTTGAAACTTTCCCCACCAGCTTCTTTGCTAGCATCGATGTCTTATGGCTTGTGTCCAAACTTGCTTTACATGTTCGAGTGGAATCGCTGTCAGAGTGCCTTTTTCCCGCTTCCCTTCGTCGGATTCGCCTTGTTGTGGCGCCGTTCAACTCCGCTCTCAATTGTTGTTTGTTCATTTCTATGCACGGCAATGGTTGTCTCAGGTCATGCGGTGCCAAGTTTTTTTGCAATTTTCCTGGCATCAGTTATGTATTTTGCGCTTTCTTTTGGAGAGCCTCAAACGCAGGCTGGGTCCGAGTTTGTGAAAACACCACGAATTGTCGGTAACTTTCTTTTGGTAGGCGTATTGACACTTCTACTTTCTGCTCCTTTTGTGGTGCCTTTTCTAGAAGGTGTGCGTGCCTCCGATACCTTTAAAGCGACACAAGGTTATGTCCGGTATATTGTTCGCGCTTCTGCACTATTACCTTCTCTTTTCTATCCATTCCATGGACCTGGAAGCGTCTACGCGGGCGCTGCTTCGATAATTCTTGCGGTGAGTGCGCCGTTCATTTCTCGCCGCAATCGAAAACATGTTGTACTTCTTTCTACATTGGCGCTTTTTACGATTTGTATTTTGACGAGACCCGGCCCATTCGATTTGGTTTTTCAATTACCTTATTTGAACTGGTTCATGGTCCTCTATGCTTTGCCTGGCTTGCTGCTGTTCATCGCCGTTTTAGCCGGCGCCGGCTTTGATGCGTTGCTCGATGAAGACTCTCGTCTTCGCTCTGCCGTAATTATTCTTTCCGTGGCGTTGCTTGCAATCGCGATGCCTTCGATTTTCCAGAGTATGCATCTGACTGAAAGATTTACTCTATTAAATGATTGGGTCAAAACAATGGAAGTAGGTTCGGCTGTTCGAATCCGCGAGCTAATTCTCATCATGCTTTCCGTGGCTGTTGCTTTTTCATTGTCTAAATGTCCAGCTAATTTGAGAAGCAAGATGATTATCTGTTTGATTGTTTTGAACGCGATTAGTTTGTCTTTCATTATTCGTAAGTCACTGCCGGCCCGCCCCGCATTTGCTTATGAAGCAGTTGAACCGCTCGGCTTTCTCAGCTCGCAAGGAAGGCGCGTAATCAGTATGGGCAGACACGTGCTCGTGCCGAATACCAGTCAGATTTTTTCAGTCTCTAACGTTCTTTCATTTATGCCGACACACCCGAAGGGTGTTCCGGCGTTTTTGGAAGCAATGGGAATTACTCTTGAGGGTGTGAGCCAATTTGCTGAAAAGCCGCTTAGCAAGCTTGTTGATATCGGTGATATTAAGTACGCAGTAGCGAGCGAGCCGGTCCTATCTACAGAGGACAGACTGCCGGAGGCAGTCGATGTGTCTGTGAATGGTGGTATCAGTTTTAGTTCGCAAATAACTCTTGTTGGGTATGGACTGGAACTGGACGCAGGGAATCTGGATATTGTCGGCACTTTGAAGTGGAAACTATCGGGCGTCCGCGAAAAGTCGTCCGCTGTATTTATGGTTATGTTGCTAAAACCGGATGGTTCCGTTCTTTGGATTGGCGACCGCCATTTGATTGGTGAAGCTAAAGAATCATATGTAACTGCAGCTATACCAAAATCGGTAAAACCTGGCGATGAGGTTTGCTTGATTATGCAGGTACTTGATTTATCTGGGATGAAACTTCTATCGGCTTCAAATGCGCCAACACGCATGCAGTTCTCGCCAAACCCAAGGTCTCTTTTGCTGGGACGATTTAAGGTGCCGGAAAGAGCCCCAGCTACCAATCGGCAATTTCGGCTTGTCTATGAGACGGCACCGGAAATGGTGCGCGTATACGAGAATAAATCTTGTCTGCCTGAAGCTTACATGGTGACTGCGGTACATTCAGTGGGCTCGATTGAAGAAGCTTTGTCGCAGATGTTGAAGCCCGGGTTTGAACCAAAGAATGTCGCTGTAATTGAGACATCAGATAATCGGTCCTCAACGTTGAAACTTGCTGAAGCGAATACAACCGGCGCAAACCTTATCGAAGGGAAAGTGAGTCGCTCTTCAGTCAACGAAGTATTTGTAGAAGCAGCGCCTCAACAGCCTTCCTTGCTTGTTCTTACCGATGTCTACTTTCCTGGCTGGCGGGTAACTATCGACGGCAAGGAAGCGCCAATCATTCGTACTAACGGAGTGTTTCGAGGCGTTTTTCTCGAGGCTGGCCACCATAAATTGCGTTTTTTCTTTGACCCAATCAGCCTCAAGATCGGTTTTGCCATGTTTTTCTTAGGACTTATATTTGTTCTTTTTCTTTTGCGTCCATTGCGAGGTTTCACTAAAAAGCCCTTGGACAGTGGACCTGTACCTTCCTGAAAGGCTCGAGCGAGTGTCGAATAATTTCGGATTTAGTGCCGGCCTCCCTCGTTAGCAGGTTCCCCTCCTGGGACTAAGCCGCTAGAATAAAGAAAGGTAGTAAAGGCATCCGGTTTCCTGTTTTATTTTTGAATTGGGCTCTGCTCCGAGCGAGTGAACCTTTTAGTATGACCGGCTCCGATAACCACACACCAGAGGAAAGGCTACAACGAGCCTTGACCACGCTTGAAGAGATGGTCGGCGAAGACCATCCGCATACGGTCTTAGCACGCATGCGCCTGGGTGATTACTATTACGAAAATGCGCAGTACACGCGATGTAAGCCCTTTTACACGACGGTTTTAGAAAAACACACCCAAATTTACGGTCCAGATACTATCGAGACAGCGATGGCTACTCATAAATTGGCTTTGCTCTATCATGCTTTGGAGCAATATGACAAAGCTGAGCCTTTATACAATGAGGCTCTTCGTGTTCTTAGAATCGAGCGAGGCGACTATCACCAAGATGTGCTCGGTGTTTTGAAAGATCTGGCTACAATGCTCCAGATGATGAACCGCGATGAAGAGGCTCGAGAACTCCTGAATTTTGCACAGGACCATTTGTCTGGTCGCTGGAAAACCATTCCCTACGAGGCTTAGCGGGTTTTTGCCTCAATATGGACCCTCATGGGGGTCTAGAAGCTTAACCGATAACGGTTAAACTTCTAAGTCAACTTTGGGATTGGCTGGATTCTTCTTTTTCAAGCCTGGTTAGGACTTCCACTAATTCGTCGTGGATTTTGCCGTTGGTAGCCAGGATGTGTCCAGTGGAAATATCAAGTGGGCCGCCGGCAAGGTTGCTTACCTTTCCGCCCGCTTCCTCGACAATTAAGCTGCCGGCTCCGATGTCCCAGGGCGCGAGTTTCATTTCCCAAAATCCATCTAGTCTTCCTGATGCGACATAGCAGAGGTCGAGAGCGGCCGAGCCGTCCCGGCGCACGCCGTGGGTCTGATCGGTAAGAGTCTTGAATTGAAGGATATTTGTCCGCAGAGCCTTGCTTGTGTCAGGTGGAAAGCCGGTCGCGAGCAGGCTGGTCTGCAGGGTCTTTGCATCGGACACGAACATTCTCTCATCGTTGAGATAAGCTCCCTGTCCGGGTTCCGCCGCAAACAACTCATCGGTCATAGGGTTATAGACAATTCCTAAAATGCGCTTGCCCTCCTCTTCCAGTCCAATTGAGACGGAAAAGAAAGGATAGGTGTGGGCGTAATTTGTCGTGCCATCCAGAGGGTCGATAAGCCAGCGTCTTTTAGAGGTCTGTCCTTTTGTGAAGCCGCTTTCTTCTGCTAGCACGTCATCTTCAGGAAACTCGTCTTTGATGATGGAGAAAATCTTGGCTTCTGATGCTTTATCGACGTCGGTGACGATGTTGTAAGCGGCTTTGTAATCAATTACTCGAACATCCCCAAGCCTTTCTTTGAGAATTTTGCCGGCTTCCAAAGCTGCTCTTGTCGCTATCTTTCGTGCGTTTTTCAAAATTGAGATTCTCTTTTGATGTAATGGGGAGCTGAAAAGCCTCTCGATTCGCTTGTAGTTTACTCGACGTTCGGACTAGCCGATATAAGAAACATTAACCGGCATGCCTAGCCGCTTGACGATTATCCGTCCAGCTAACTATGCTGTTAAATCTCGCTGCAATTCATGCGGCGACCGTTCGCTTGTCAGTATGAGTTTTGCGCAAATGTTCACCCAGCAGGCAATTTCGGCGATTATTATCCTTGATTGAGGCTGGCTGCAGGTTCAAAGATTGACTGCCGCCGGTTGGGTTAGACTGGCGGTTCGTTTTTTTGACCCAGCGCAAAATAAGTAGCAACTAGTCACAGAGACTCCGGAGCACAAACCATGAGTGATTACAGCTTGAATCTCCCTCAGACAGACTTTCCGATGAAGGCCAATAGTGCCGTCAGGGAAGTTGAGATTCAAAAGCGTTGGGATGCCGAAGACGTTTATGCCAAGGCTATGAAGAAGCGCGAATCGAGCGATAAATTCGTATTGCACGATGGACCGCCTTATTTGAGCAGCAGCAAAATTCACATCGGTACCGCACTGAATAAAGTGCTCAAGGACATCGTCTGCAAGTATAAGAATCAAAAGGGCTACTACTCGCCTTATGTACCTGGCTACGATAGCCACGGTTTGCCAATCGAGAACGCTGCTCTCAAAGATGTGAAGGGTGGAAGACACTCTATCACTCCAGTCGAATTGCGAAAGCGCTGCAGAGAATTTGCTTTATCCAATTTGAAAGGGCAGGAAGCAAACTTCCGCAGGCTGGGAGTCTGGGGAGATTGGGAGCATCCTTACATAACTCTCGATCAAAAATTTGAAGCAGCGCAAATTCGCGTCTTCGGACAAATGGCGACTAAGGGTTTCCTCTACAAAGGTTTGAAATCAGTCTCTTGGTGCCCTACTTGCGAAACCGCACTGGCTGAAGCTGAAGTTGAATATGCGGATCATAAATCGAACTCGATCTACGTAAAATTCGAAGTCGCTCCGCAGTCTAGAGCGAAGTTGCCGAAATTTATGAAGGATGAAGATCAAGTCAACTTCGTCATTTGGACAACCACTCCCTGGACACTTCCTGCTAACTTGGGCGTTGCTCTGCATCCTGATTTCAATTATCAATTCTTGAAGACTAAAGATCACGGAGTGCTGGTTGTTTCCGAAGGTCTGAAAGATGCTTTCTTGAGTACGACCGGTGTCGGTGACGTGGAAGTGCTTGGCGACGCGCTAGGCAAAGAACTCGAGCTAATCGAGACAAAACATCCATTTATCGATCGCACCAGCCTTGTCGTGTTGGGCGATCACGTGACGAATGAAACCGGTACCGGCGTTGTTCACACTGCACCAGGACATGGTCCTGAAGACTTTGAGTTGGGTGCTAAGTATAAATTGGGAGTCGTCTCACCAGTAGATGAGCGAGGCATCTTCACCGATGAAGCCGGGCAATTTAAAGGGCAGTTCTACGAAAAGGCTAATCAACCGATTCTGGATCACCTCACTGAATTGGGCAAACTTATCCATCACAGCACGTACAGCCACAGTTACCCGCACTGCTGGCGGTGCAAGAAGCCGCTCATTTTCAGAGCTACAGAGCAATGGTTTGCGTCAGTTGATGGTTTCAGAAAAGATGCATTAAAAGCTATCGATAGCGTGCAATGGATACCGGAGTCAGGTCGCAACCGTATTTTCAATATGGTGGAAAACCGCTCCGACTGGTGCATCAGCCGTCAGCGTGCCTGGGGTGTTCCAATCCCTGTCTTCTATTGCGAGAAGTGCAATAAGCATTTAATGACTGCTGAGAGTATCGAAAAGGTTGCTCAAGCGTTTGAAAAATATGGCTCGGATTCGTGGTGGGAAAAGTCGCCGAAAGAACTTATTGGCGATCTCAAATGCGAGTGCGGTCATGGCGAATTCCGCAAGGAAAGCGACATCATGGATGTTTGGTTCGATTCTGGAACCACATGGCATGGTGTTCTGGACATGCGCAAGGATCAATTGAGAGGGGCTCCTTGCGAACTTTATCTGGAAGGTTCAGATCAGCACCGCGGATGGTTCCAATCTTCTTTGCTGACTTCCGTCGCCGTCAGCGGAAAGGCACCATATAAGACAGTTTTGACCCATGGTTTCGTTGTTGATGAAACAGGCAGAAAGATGTCCAAATCAATGGGCAATGTCGTTGAGCCTGATGAAGTAATCAAACAGTACGGTGCCGACGTACTCAGACTTTGGGTTGCTTCTGTTAATTACACAGACGACATTCCAATCGGCAAAAACATGCTTGCCCAGTTGGCTGAGGTTTATCGCAAACTACGTAACACGGCGCGTTACTTGCTCGGTAATTTGAGTGATTTCAATCCCAAAACGGACCGTGTCGCTTATGAAAAACTATCGCCAATCGATCAATTCATCTTGCACCGCCTAAGCAGTCTTGTTAAGGAAGTAACTGAAGATTTCGATCGCTTCGAGTTCTTCAAGTACTATCAACTTCTGCAGAATTTCTGCGTAGTTGATCTTTCCAGCTTCTATTTCGATATCGCGAAAGACAGACTCTATACGGGTGGTAAGACTTCGGAATCGAGACGTGCAGTGCAAACGGTTCTTGAAGAAGTGCTGATGACTTTGGTGCGGATCATCGCTCCGGTCGCGCCGCACCTTGCAGATGACATCTGGCAGCATTTACCTGAAGCAATCAGAAATTTTGAAGCAACTGAAACCAGCGTTTTGCTGACAGATTTCCCGGTTGCTCAAGCGCGCTATGTTGATGAAACTCTTTCTCAATTATTCGAATCTCTCATTGCTGTTCGTGAGACCGTCAATAAAGCATTGGAGCAAGCACGTGCGGATAAGAAAATCGGTAAGTCGACTGAGGCTCAAGTGCTCATCGCCATTGAAAATGCCGAGCTCAGAAAGAAAGTTGAATCACTAGGCTCTGATTTACCGGGCTTTTTCATCACTTCGCAAGCTACTGTGCAAGCGGAAGTGAATGGCAAGGTTTCAGGAACACGTTTGTCAGAGGTGAAGGAGAACGGCTTGACAGTTGTCGTTTTCAACGCCGAAGGCACAAAGTGTGCGCGCTGCTGGAAATACAAAACTGAAGTCGGCAGCTTGAAAGAAAATCCCGAACTTTGCACATCCTGCTTGGAAGCGCTCAAAGAAAGCTAATTCGAGGCTCTGACTTTCAAGGCGTCTGATATAGATGTCGCCTGGTATCTTCATCCGGCAAGCTTGGGGAAAACCTCATTGTTCAAGCCTGACTTCGTATTGATTTAGGGGTATAAATAAGTTGTGACCTTAGGTTTGTCCCGCGCTCTTCAAGTAGTGAAGTCTTGTCAAAAGACGATATAGAAAGCCAAGTCAAAAAATGTCGCGAGCAGCTCAAGGATGCTCAGGATTTCTATTGGCAATCACGATTTCAAGAGTCTGAAGCACTGTACAAAGAGTGCTTGGCCAAGCTAGATCACATTTTCCCGGGCTACAGTCCTGAGACTGCAACCTGTTTGCAAGGATTAGGCGACACATATTATTTTCAGAGTCGCTACCTGGCAGCTCTAGACCACTACAAGCGCCTTCTTTCAATGCGCGAAAGACTGGCCGCCAACGATCCGCAAGGATTGGTTACGGCTCTCATAAAAATGGCGAAGACTTCTGAAAAGCTCAATGAGCCGGAAGAAGCATTGCGTTTCTACAGAAGAGCTTTGGAAGTCGCTCAAGTTTCTCTCTTTATCGGACATCCGGTTTTGACTAGTTTGCTCGAGTCGTACCATGCCTTTTTGAAACGTTCACAAGGCGATTCCGGTATGGCAACCGATATCGAGAAAAAGTTGAAAATGTCTCGCGAGAGATACACGGAAGAAGAGCTCTCCAAAATCATGGGCAGCCCGGACAAACAAGCTCAAGGGCGCAATGCTCCACAAGAGCCTGTTGAGGAAGAGGCTCATGCAGTTGATGTAGACCACCCACTGTATGAAGGCAAAGTACCGAATAACAGCATAATGAGCGTGGTCTGGATTGTTGTCGTCGTAGTAGCTGTAATAGGACTGGCTGGAGTTGGAATTTATTTCGGTGCTCAACTCGGCGAAGGTCCTCAGTACTCATGTGTGAAAACAGGTCAGAAATTCTCGACACTTGATGAAGACAAACAGATCAGTGTTACTTCCAACAACAGTGTTGATATGACGCTGAACGGAACACCCAGTAAAGTCAATTGCCGCACATTGAGCAATCCTGCCAGCGGACTGATGTTTGCAATTACCGATTTCTCCGGCAAGCAGCCGCTCTATGTTAAAGCGGGCGAGGTGATCTCAGATCCGTCCGGAGTTTTACTCTATGCCAGTGACGCGCCTGAGTGGCAGACAATTCAAGCGATGAAAGGAGTCGCCTCCACCATCAAGCTTTATGTGACGAAAAACAAGAAAATGCCGGAGCAACTGGAAGAGCTTATCGAGTTAAAGAACCCGGAGTATCATAATCCCTTTTCTGGAATGAGGAATTTGCCGGCAGTCTCTTCCGGAACATACGGTCCTGAAGGCAACGTAGAAAAGGTTCAAGAAGCGCTGGTAGCAACAAAGCAGCTTGATACAAGAAAGCTGGATCCAAAACTCCTGACATTGTCTTTGCCGAAAGTCGTGTCACCAGGGGCGGTGCTGGCGATTTGCTTGCAAGGTGACGACAAAAAGCCTTCGTCATTCTTCGTGGTGGGCGCGGATCGCACAGGACAACTCTTTCGCAACTGTGACAATACGGGTGCACTTGTCTTGAGAGGTGAGCCGGACGGCACTTCCCACTTCGTATGCCCGCTTGCATTGCACAAAGATTTGCCCAAGGAGAATACCATTGTCGTCTCGATTCGCTCGAGTAAGAGATTTGCCACCTTGTTAGGCATGGTAATTGCAGACGTTGTTTTGATAATTCCGATTATCGTCGGCTGGATTGTTCTTCAGAACTTTACGGACAACACAATGATTGGTTACGGCACGATGAGCCAGAAAACCAAGAAGATAAAAGGCGCCAGATGGATTTACTTCCCGTTTGTTATGCTGTACATCGCATACACGCTTCTGGTTCTTGGTGAGTTTGTCATTGGTGGCATCATTCCGTAGTGAGCCGCGCTTCCATGCGAAAAAAGGCTGCGAAAGCGGATCAATCTGATGTTAGCGGTCATCTCGAAATTGACCGTTGGGTTGCAGATGCAAGCGACGAACCAAGTGACCTTGGCGATATCTATAAAGCGGCGCATGAATCAGCGCTTAGTGCCGATGTGCGCGCGCTTCTCTTTCTTATCTATGGTTCTCGATCCGCCGGTAAGTGCCGCAAGCAGCCGATTTTCGCAGATGATGAGCGATGGATGCGCAGAGCATTCTACTTTGGACTTAAGTATGGAATGCCGCCGCAACCTAGGGTAATCGCGCGCATACTCGAGTACGAAGAAGGTTTAGACCTTTCGGTTGCTTATGTTCGCGAATGCGATGCAGCACCTGTTTTCAAAATTGGTGAAAAACTGGGATTAGAGCTTCTGGAGAGCGGAATGGATGCCCCAGGTTTGATTTCTCTTTGCCGAGCCTTGCATGCAATTGAGCCGCTTTCAGAACGCCTTCTGGATGCCTCTGAGGAGATCGAGATGATTTTGCCCCATATGCGGCAGGTGGAAGAGCCAAAAGCCATTAAGGTGCGAAGAGAGCAGGTCGACCGTTTAGCAGTCCTAATCGGCGAATATATGCTGCGCACCCGCTCGACAAAAGTGGTTATCTTGCTTGCTGGTTTTATCAATACGATGTTGGCTACAGCGCCGTTGACTTCACAGTTGGTAAGGACAATTGAGCGCGCGCTAGCGGAATTTCTCAATTTTGACGATGCCAGGCTTGCTGACTGTTTGAAAATTGAAATCGATCAAGATAGAGGAAAAGTTATTTCCAATCTCAAAGAAGTTGTTCAGATTCTCGAACGCGCCAAGCGCGACGATTAGCGCTAACTAGGCTTTTCGATGCCGTACTGTTTCAGCAATCAGTGCTGCACCGCCAGTGACGAGAATCATGAGAGTGCTCAATGCATTGATCTCAGGGCTGACTCCGAATTTGACCATGCTGAAGATGCGCAAGGGCAGTGTAGTGCTGCCTACCCCGGCCGTAAACTGGGTGATAACAAAATCATCGAGTGAAAGCACAAAAGCAAGAAGCGCGCCGGCAATAATACCTGGTGCCAATAGTGGAAGTGTGACTCTAAAAAACGCCATCACAGGCGATGCGCCCAGGTCTTGGGCAGCTTCTTCAAGGCGTGGGTCCAGCCCCTCCATGCGTCCCATCACTGTCAGTGTTACATAGGCAACGCAAAACACGATATGAGAGACGACAACCGTTGCAAGACCGAGCGGCACGCCTATAGCAATGAAGAGAATCAGTGCAGCGACGGCCATTGCAATTTCTGGAATGATGATAGGCAAAAGTAATAGACCGCGATACGCGCCTTTCCCTTTGAAGTGAAGACGCGTCAAACCGACCGCAGCCATCGTACCCATAACAGTCGAGAAGAGCACGGCAAGCACCGCGACGATGAGGCTGTTCGCCAGCGCTAGACCGATATCTTCATTATGAAAAAGCCTGGTGTACCAATCGAAAGTAAATCCTGTGAATCTTACTGCCAGCCGTGATTGCTCAAAGCTAAAGGCAATCAAAACTAGTATCGGAATGTACATGAAGGCGTAAATGCCCAAAGCGTACAAATGCAGCCATATTGGCTTGGCTAGCATTGCTAGTTCAACTCCTTCAATTGCGCTTGCATTGATTTTAATGGCATCATGTCCCCGCGCTTCGAGGCTACTTCAATTCCCTTCTGCAGAATCTCGGCTGCTTCAGGTTTTCTATCCAAAGCTGCAAACGCTTTCGCTAAATCGACGTAAGCAACTGTATGAGTGGGTTTTACCTCGATGGCTTTTTGTAAATAAGGCAAAGATTTCTCGAATTCTTCCAGAGTGACAAGGCAATTTCCCATGCCACTATTAGCAAGCAAGTCATCCGGATCGATCTCGAGCACTTGGGAAAACATATCCATTCGCCCTACCGCTTCTTCTTTAAGACGCTTTTTCTCTTCTTCTTCCTGCCGTTCACGAGTGGCTTCTTTTGCCGCCATGCGCATCCGAATGCTCATTGATATGGCCTTTTCTTCTTCAGCTTTTTCGATCTGCTCTTGCTGCATGTAAAAAACTGAAAGATTTGCGTGCGCCATAACCGAATCTGCATTTAAATCAACCAGAGCTTTCATCAAAGCTACTGCTTCATCAAGTCTATTTCTGCGAGAAAGAATCACGCCCAATGCTTCATACGCATCTTCCATCGCCGGAGCCAGCATAAGCGCCTCTCGCAACAGAGTCTCGGCACAAGATGTTTCATCCTCATCACTTTCTTTGGCGAAAGACTCAAGCGCTTCTTCATATAATTGTCGGGCTCTTTGTTCCGCGCTTGGCGGTGCAATGAATGGTAAAAGCGCAATTTCCACTTCAAATGGCTTGCCGTCAATGCTCACGGCAAGTTGCTTTCCGACAACTCTGTATTCTCGTTTTACATAAGCCAAGGCAACATATTTGTCCAGGCTCGGCGAGAAACAATTTGATTGAATCCAACCAATCGTCTGCGAATCATGCAAAATTTCGCTGTTTAACGTAAACGGTTTTTGTGATCGGTTGCCTTCAAAGCTCGTGAAAACAAGTCCGACAAGCCCTCTTGAAGGCGCTCCATGCGACTTCACTCGAGCCAAAACCTCTTGACCCAGAAAACATCCCTTCGTGTAACTGACATGAGTGTGATCGAGACCTGTCTCCGGCATCAAATTTTCTTCAGTTAGATCGACTCCGAAAGAAACCATTCCTGCTTCGATTCGCGCGGCGTCGACGCTCTTTTCATCAAGCTCTACAACATCTATGGATTTGGCAGTTTTTTGTAACTGTTGCCAGAATTTTTCGGAACTTTCTTCTGCAACAAAAATTACATAGCCTTCTTCTCCTGTCAGCGATCTGGAAAAGACTAAAGATTTGAATCCGAATAAATCAATTTGAGAAACAGGTAAAGCCAGATCATTGGCTGTTTTTGCCCCGGCTTGCATGAGCAGCTTTCGGGCCCGCGGTCCTTGAACTGCCAACAATTGTCCGGTGAGTTTCTCGAATTCGACTTTGTCTGCAAAACGGAAAGTATCAAGCTGATTGACGACTTTTTCGCACTGGTTATTTGAAATCAGTAGAAAGTATTTTTCGTTATGACGAAACACATCGAAAAGCGATATCACATGAGCCTTGCGGTCCAGCAGCGCGCTCATCTGACCGTCGCACTCTTTCATGCCCTTTACGTCATTTGTGGTTTGAGAATGAAGGAAACGCTCAGCATCTTTTCCTGTGACTGCGACTAATGCATAGTCGGGCAATGCAAAGATTGCTCCAGTTGTTCGCAGTCCTTTAGTCGATGCTTTGGTTGTTTTAGAGTCTGTTTTTGCTGCCACTGTCGTATTTCTCGTCAAGAGAGTCTTCTACTTCGGAAGATGGATAAGCATAAGGCAATGAGCCTTGCTTAGCAAAACCGAGTAATAAAAATCCGGTCTCCGGTGAATGCCAGGAGACCGGACCAATACTTTGTCGATGAACTATACGCTGAAAGACGAACCGCAGCCGCAGCTGCCTTTCGCTTGCGGGTTCTTAATTACAAAGCCGCGACCTTCCAGTCCGCTTTGATAGTCCAGAACCGTTCCTTTAAGGTAGATCGAGCTTTTCGGGTCTACAAAGACCTTAACGCCATGCATCTCAATGACGTTGTCTTTCTCAGCAGCGTTATCAAAACTCATGCCGTAAGACATACCGGAGCATCCGCCACCTCGGATCTCGAGTCTGAGACCGGAATTGCCAGGCTCCTTCTCCAGAAGCGCTTTTACTTCCTGCGCAGCCGCCTCGGTGATGGTCACAATGGCTGGAGCTGTCGCTGTTTGTTCTGTCATAGTCAGATTCCTCAAGATTTCTATTTTCGTTGTAATGCTACGAAAGCAAGGGATTGCAAGGACGCATTTTTACGGGACCGGAGGCATAAGGAGCCGCCACCGTCAATCTATCACATGACAACAAAAATGGACCGTCAGGTAACGATATCTTAGGGTTCTGGAAGATAAGTTATTGGAAATTGTCGAACATGATCTGCCCGAGTTCGCTTATCGTCGTAAACGACTCTTTCACCACATCCATGTCCAGAGAATTGAAGTTTTGAGGTACTGACAGCGAAATGCCGGCATCAGTGCGGATTACGAGTTCACTGAATTTAGCGTAATGCTCCAGTTTAAGCACCTTTTCAAGGACGCCTGGGTAGTGGACAAATCTTTCAGCCAGTTCTCTGCTGTTGTAAGAAACAAGGAAATTGGACTTGATACGCGGCTCGTCGATTGGTTGTCCTTTAGATTCGAGCAGAAGCAAGCGCGCGAAAATCGAGTACAAACCTCTGGTCATGCGGGGATAGAAGGTCATGCTGAGAGCATCGGGGTCCATTGGTTTTGGACCATCGCTCAAATCGCCAATTTCTAGAAAGAATGTGACACCAAATGGAAAACCCGCTCTGAAGGCTTCCAGTGTAAGCGGAAAACCCAACAGGCTGCCTTTTATGCAAACTTCTACTCGGTCAGAATCATCGACTATTCGCCCCTCAATAAGGTTGGCGACTGCCTCCAATTTCCAAGTTTGCACGCCCATTTTTTAGTATACCGAGGAGCTTCTGGTGCTATTTCCAAGCGTCATTGTTAGTCTGGGAGCCGCTGTCCGTTGACCCGCCGTCTTCCGGACTCGGTTTGAGATCTTCACTTGATCCGGGTGGTTGCACGAACATCTCCACCTTCTTCTCTTCTTTGGGTTTGCGCTTAAACAGTGGAAAGCGCGGTTTTGCCGCTCCTGAATCAGCGGTAGTTTTATCTGCGGTCGACTTATCCGCGGCCGGTTTTTTCTCTACTGCAGCAACTGCGCTGTCACCGGTTTTCTTAGTCGCGGTGCCTGTTTCCTTAGCCGGTGGCACTACAGACATTTCAACTTCTCTGGTTGTTGCTTCGCGTGTGAATTCTGTTTCCTGCTCTTTGAGCATTTTTTGCGCGTCTCTTACAAAGTCAGAGTTGGGCGCCATTTCCAACGATTTTTTCAAGAACACGTGTGATTGAGCTAAGTGTTTTGTCTTGTGTAAAATTCCGCCGATTCTGTAATACGCATCGGGCATCGCCTTCTTCGGATCCGCCTCAATAGCCTTCATGTACTCAGCCAGCGCTGCCTTTTCGTCCTTCTCGCTTTCCAGGGCGTTGCCCATGTTGTAATAGGCGGAGGCAAAACTCGGATCGATTTCCACCGCCTTGGCCCATTTATCTTTGGCTTCGGCAGCTTTTCCACGGGCATAGAGTGCGTTGCCCAGACCGTTTAGGGTCGTCGGCTTGTCCGGTTTTAGCGCCAGCGCTTTGTTAAAAGCTTCTGCCGCTTTCTCATAGCTTTTTTGAGCCAGATAGACGGCTCCCAGGTTGCTGTAGGCTTCAGCCAGGCGACCATCAGCCAATATGGCTGCCTTATACTCTTGGATTGCTTGATTAAGCGACCCGTTTTGATGAAACTCCACACCGCGGTTGTAGTGTTTTACAGCATCTTCAGCGTATTGCTTTTTCTTCGGCTTTTCAGCAGGAGCGTCGCCTTCGGCTTCACCTTCTGCAACCGACAAAGAATGCAGAGCCGTAAAATTCACTGCCTGAGCTGGGTTTGCAGTCCATAGGAGCAGACCAGACAAACAAGAAACTAGCAAAACTATCTCAGGTACTGGTTTACGATGATCCGTCACAACGATTTAGATCCGGTTAATTCAAGTCCACTGAGCCCGTACAGTGCAGGCACTGGGTTCCTATTATATCTCCAATGGCGAAAGCAACCTTGCTGCCTACGGAAGCTTGATAAGGTTTGAAAGAATCAATTCAAATTGCCGCAGGCCGAGGCGCTTGAGCGACGCTCATAGCTGCCTGAAACACTGAATACCTCGGGAGGATATCCAAAAGACATCGTGAACTTGGACTGTCAAGCGGATGTCTTTTTTCTGTCAATGAGGCTCTTAACGAGTGCTCGTAGACCCAAGAAATAAGAGTCGGCACCAAATCCGGTGATGACACCAATGGCAATATCAGACAAATAGGTCTTATGTCTGAATTCTTCTCTTGCATAAATATTGGAGCAGTGTACTTCGACACAAGGTAGAGAAACACCAAGAATAGCGTCTCTGAGCGCAATTGAAGTATGTCCGTAAGCAGCCGGATTGATCAGCAATCCATCTACCTTTTCCGCGCCGGCCTTGTGAATTTCTTCAATCAAAACCGATTCGCTGTTTGACTGAAGAAATGTAATTTCGACAGAAAGTTCTTTGGCGATTTTTTCCAATCCGTTATTGATGTCGGCAAGCGTCGACGAGCCATAGATCGACTTTTCGCGTGTGCCGAAAAGATTGAGATTGGGCCCGTGCAGTACGAGTACTTTCAATATAAACCTTAGTCTAAAACTTAGTCCTGGTCTTCATCCATGCCGTCGAGCGAGCACAAAGAAGCGTTTAAGAACGGATCGTTGCGCTGAAGAATCTGCTCGGAGCGAATCAGTCCGATGATTTGCGCCAAAAGATCGCGAGCCAGGAGCATCTCGCTGCCATGTTCAACGGATTTTGGTACGACAAACATCGTGGACGCCAGAAGCATGCGAGCTTCCACTGGACCAACATCTTGAGACTGCAAAATTTCTGCGAGAAGCTGCGGCTCCACTTTGTTTTCGAAGACGATTGACTTGCAATAAGTCAAAATTGAAGGCTTCAAGCCTTTGCTGCGATCGCCGGGCAATGAGGCTGCAGCTCTAATCAGATTTACTTTGTTGGACACATCACCGAGCGACTCGGCGCTGTCGACCAGGTTGCGGACCTGGTTGGCTTTGGTGTTGAACTGACGTCTCAATTCATTCTCAGCAACTTGAGCCACTGGCTTTGTCGCATTGTCATAGCGTTTGTCATAGAAGTCCTGGACTTGCTGACGTTTTAACTCAACGCCATATGGCATCAGTTCGATAAAAATCGACTCCAGCCCTTCCAGCTGAGACTGCAGATACATCAATTCGTCCTGGGAAACTGCGGGCAAGACTCTCTGCTCCTTCTATTACTAGACTTCCTGCACTTGACATAAACAAGGGCGCGCAAGAATAACACCCATAATATTAGATCTTCTACCCGAACTTTAATGGGCTTTGCTCAGTTTTTCATACTTTCCAGTATTTTTTGTGCGACTTCATCGGTGGAAAGCCCGTCAGTTTGCACGGTGAGCTGGGCTCGCTCGTATACTTTTGCCCGCTGGGATTCCAGAGCACAAAGTCGATTTCTTAATACATGTTCATCAGATTGGGTTTCCGGCTCAGAAGAAGTGCCACGACCGGCAATAGAATTCGCTTTTAAGAGAGGCCTGTCATGAGTCGATGCCAGTCTCTTTACCAATTCATCAACTGCAGTTTTCAGGTAGATGACTTTGCCGAGTTTCAAAAGCGCGTCCATATTCCCGGGCGTCATTGGCAATCCACCACCGCAACTCAATACAAACGACCCACTTTTGAAATCATCCAGTAAAGCGCTTTCCATTTCCCGAAACCGCTGTTCGCCGTCCTCAGCAAAAATGGTGCTGACAGTGCGATTTTGCTTCGCTTCTATTAGCCGGTCTGAATCGAAAAAGGAGAGGTTCATCAGTTGCGCGACAATTTCTCCCACGCTTGTTTTTCCTGCTCCAGGCAGTCCGATAAGCACGACAGATTTAGCAGTTTCAACAGGTTCGACCTGAGCAGGTCTGTCCACTTCGACTATCCCGCGCGTCCCGAGCTCGCCAGACCAATGTGTCTGTAAGCAGATTCGATTTTGTTATGCGCATCGATCAAATTGGGATCGAGTTGCAATGCGCGTTTGAACTCTCCAATCGAGTGCATGTAGTCTTTCATGTTGTAATACGCCAATCCCAGTCCATAGTGTGCACTGGGCATGTCCGGCGAGACGCTGATTGCTTTCTGGAAATTGAAAGCGGCTGCGTGATAGTCTCCTTTTAGAGAATGCATTGTGCCCAGGTTATTGCGCAGGATCGCATTATTAGGATGGTGCTTCACGGCCCGTTCAAGAACTAACTTTGCCGCCTCGTGATCTCCGCGTGTGCTGAGCATCGACGAAAGATGGGCTGAGGCTTCCAAATTATTGGGCTCGAGCAGCAACGCCTTTTCGAATTCTTGTTTGGCTCTGCCGGTGTCGCCTAAAGATGCATAAGTCATCGCCAAGCGAGTATGGGAGACGGAATCCTTCTCGTCCAAGCGGACAGCTTCTTTCAATTCTTTTTCTGCCAAAGACAAATTGCCCGAATGTGCGGCAACGATGCCCAATTGCTGGTGAGCAATAGCGTTGGCGGGGTCTTTTTGAACGATAGCGTTGTACTCGTTAACTGCCTCAGGCACTCTGCTGGACTGCATTAATGCTTGAGCGCGAGCAAGCGAAAGTAATGTCTCTGAAGACATCCTTGTGCCGCTCTGTCCAAGTGCCGCACCTGGAGCTGCCATCTTTGCCGAAACGGTGGGCCTGCTCAAATCGGCACCGACTGATATATCGTGCTTGAGCTCTTCCAGCTGTGCCACCACTTTGTCGTGCTGTCCCAGACTTTCGAACATGCGAGCCAGATTGCCGTGGGCGGCGGATAATTCCACATTTACTTTCGAGCAAGCTAAAACTGCAGCTGTTGCGCCTTTTATGTCGCCATTTTGCCGAAGCTTTTGGGCTTCTGCTGATTTTTCGGAGATTTTCTCTCTAGCTACCGAGACCACCCTTCTGAAGTGACTGATAGCTGTGTCGAAGTCGCCTGACTCTGCATAAATAAGTCCGAGTTGGTTATGTAGTGCCGGATTGTCCGGATCGCTGTCCAGCCCTGCCAAAAGTTCACGGGCTGCACCATCTAGCAATTTGACCTGGTCTCTTTTCTCGCGCACATTCTGCGAAGCGCTCATGACTCCGCCCCGGGCAGTCGAAGGCGCTTTATTGATAATTCCGAGCAGTTTTTGTTGCCACTCTTCAATTTTGGGCAAGCCCGGCCCAGGTGAGCCCATGAAGGTGAGAGGCAATACCGGCAGGGTCACAAGTCCGACTGCCGCGAAGAATACAAATACGAGACGCCCCCGACCGCGCCTTTCTTTGGGCTGGTTCAAGGGGACGTACGATTGTTTTGTCCTGAGTGATTCCAATGTGTGTTGCACCACGCCAGATGCTTTTTGAGGGCTTGAAGTAGTCGGGTCCGTTTTATTTTGCAGGACCCAGTTTTTGGAAAGATGGTTATATATATGCGCTCGTATGCCAAGAGTAATATCGTTCGATCCCGGAGTCAATACGGAATTCACGAATTACGCCGGAACCGACACAATTGCCAAGAGGCTGAATTGGATTGTTGAAAAGGGGCGTAGAGCCCCCTTTATTAACGACTCTTAAACCACAGGATTATCAATCCGAGGGTTCCGACAAAAAGATTCGGCATCCAGGCGGCAAGCATTGGAGGAATTCTTCCTGCTTCCCCTAATGCGCCTGATGTGGATTGAAGGACGTAATAGATAAAGACTACGACCGCTGAATAGATCAAGCCGAGGTTACTGCGCGATCGTCTAGCCAATAGTCCTAGCGGTGCTCCGGCGAGTGCGACGATCAAGCAGGCGAGTGGTTGAGAGAACTTTTGATAGAAGCGGACTAGGAGGTCGTTTGATACCGCATTTGATTCCCCGAGCAATTTGATGTAGTTGCCTAACTCCCACATATTCATTTCTTTGGGATTGATCTTGCCTGTATCCATCACTTTCTGAACATTTTGAATACCAGGCAGAGTGAGTTTTTTGAACTGCAAAATACGAGTGATATCACTGTCACCGGCAAGAACGTAAGTTCTTCCCTCGCTCAAGATCCACTCCCCGTGGTTCCAGATGCCGTTTTTGGCGCTGATGATCTGCACCAGCTTATCGCGGGTAAAATCCAGGATGATGACGTTATACAGGCTCTTTCCATTACATAGCCCGATATAGAACACGCGGTTCAGGTTTAAGTCTTTGCCTCTTTCCATGTAGGTGAAGTTGGCTTGGCCTGAGGGAAGTTCTGATTTGTAGAGGGCTAGGAATTCGAGTTTTTTCGAAGTTCTGTTTGCCACAGGAACGACGCATTCATTGACGGCAAAACTGGCAATACTGGTCAGCAAGCCGAAAAGAAGCGGCGCAACCATGATTCGGTAGAAAGAAACACCGCTCGTGCGCATAGCGATGATTTCCGAATCGCTGGAGAGCCTGTTGAATACAAGCAATGTACCGAGCAAGACCCCAATCGGAATCGTCATAACGATGATTTCTGGAAGGTGCAAGCCCAGGATTGTGAGCGCCATATTGATAGGTACACCGGCACGCATGATCAAATTGAAAATCGTCTTCAATTGATCGGCGCCGAACCATACGCCCGTGACGATGCCGATACCGAAGAGGAGCGGCTGCCAGAACTCATTGGCAATATAACGATCAATAAGTTTCAGGCCGCCGATCATAGAATGAAGTCCTCTCCAAGATACTGTTTGCGTGCGACAGGGCTGTCTGCGACTTCACGAGACGTGCCCTGAACAAGAATTTTGCCGTAATCGATCAGATAGGCGCGGTCTGTGATTTTCAGCGTCGCGCGAGGGTTGTGGTCGGTGATCAAGACGCCCATATTCCATTCATCGCGCAATCTGCGGATGAGACCTTGAATGTCTACAATTGAAATCGGGTCGACCCCGGTGAACGGTTCGTCCAAAAGAATGAATTCGGGCTCGATCGCCAGACAGCGCGCGATTTCCAGACGGCGGCGTTCACCACCGGAAAGAGAGACGGCAGTCATATTGCCCAGGTGGGTTAATCCGAATTGTTCGAGAAGCCAGTCAATTCTCTCGTTTTGTTCTCGCCTGCCCATCTTGCGCAGTTCGAGTACCAAGCGGATGTTTTCTTTGCAGGTCAGTTTGCGGAAAATCGAATTTTCCTGAGGCAGATAGCCAACACCCATGCGTGCGCGTTCGTGAATGGGCTTTCTGGTCATTTCTTTGTCGCCCAGAGCAATCTTGCCTCGCTCTGGCTTCACCAGACCCAAGACCATGTCGAATGACGTGGTTTTTCCAGCTCCGTTTCTGCCGAGCAGACCGACAATCTCGCCGCGACTTACATGGAAGCTGACGCCGTCAACGACTTTTCTGCCGCTATAGCTCTTCTGCAAATTTTCTACAGTGAGCGTTTTAGTCGCTACACCGGTACGATTAAGTGCGGTTGCTGTCATTTTGGAGTATCCACCTTGGTGACGCTCAGCTTTGTAGATTCAGGCGCCGATTTTTGTTGAGTAGCGGCAATAGTGCTTCTAGGCACGACGAACATCGGAGATTTTGATGCGGTTGTTGGCTGTTTTTGAGCAAGCTGCGTTCCGCCGCCGCTACCGGGGGCTTTCTGCTGCAAAATGAAGGCTTTGGTATTACCCTCGGCAATCACTTTGTTGTCGGCGACTGTGTAAGTAATACGGTCTGCAATCCAACGCTTACCGGGCTGAGTGATCTGGCAGCGCCCGTACAGAAGTACTTTTTCTGTTTCGCCCGTGGTTATGTTTTTCACCATGACCATCTTGGGGGCAACGCCAATCGTCTCTCCATATAAGAGTTTGACATTACCGTCGGCGGTGCAACGACCGGTGTTTTCACTGTAGTCTTGCGAATCCGAGAAAATGAAGATTGGCTGTTTGTCAGCTTCATCTGCAGCATTTGCTGCTTGCGTGTCAGTAGCTTCCGGGCTTTCAGCGCTTTGTTCACCGGTGGTGTCCACAGCTGGAGTGCTTGGTCTTCTAATCGACTCAGTTGCGACTACAGGCTTGTTGTTTCCGGTTTTAAAGGTGCTGAATGGGCCCCCCTTTTTAGGAGCTTCAGCTTGCTGAGTCTGAACCACCGTTGATTTCACATGTCCTGTCGCTTGTAACCGCTTCGTCGTTAGGAAGTACGTCATCAAGTCCGACTCCGTACAGTTCTTACCCTGCGTCGCTTTCACGTGCCCCGTAAAGAGCGCAGTCTCAGGCTTTTGCTCTGCGTCATAGACGAGCTTCAGCGTGTCGGACTTGACGAAGATGTCTCCTGTTTTGACTCTCACATTGCCGCGCGCATCGAATTGACCGGTCGTGCGGTTGTACTGCTGGCGGTCAGCATCAGTGATGATTTTTTCGTGCTTGGCTGGTTGGTCTTTGGGTTTGGTTGCTGGCGCCGGCTTTGGTGTGTCTTCGCTGGCAACTTCCGAAGAACTTTCGGATGACTCTGCGTCTGGTTTGGGCTCGTCAGTCGAATCAGTGGACGCTGTCACCTCTTTAGCAGGCTTTTTGGCTGTCGCTTTGTTGTCGGCTTTCTTCGATGTTTTCGCCGTGCTCGAATTTTCCTGAGGGATGACCTCGGAATGCGCATTACCTTCAGCAATGATGATGGATGATGCCATCTCGAAAGTCAGCTTGTCTGCATGGATCAAGTTCTGACCCTGACGCAAGCGAGGATGACCCGTGAAGATCGCGCGCTGTGGTTTGCCGTTAGCGTCTTTGAACAGAGTCGCAATTGGTGCGTCTATGATGCTGTCTTTGTAAGTCACGCGGACATTGCCGCGGGCAATGACGTGATCGTCTGCAAATTCTTGTTCGTTTGCCTGAATATCAATGGTGCCGCCGCCGCTATCGTCAATAGCGAATTGAGCAGTGGCTTGCAGAGGTGCCAATAGAAGAACTGCGGCCGTAAACACGGTCGAGTAAATATTAAGTGTCTGGCTTTGCTTTCTCACAACGAGTTTCCGATTCTAGGGTCTTCCTGGTCCGATTTCCTAAATGCTCACAAGAGAGTGCGTATTGCCGATTACTTTCACGTTGTGTATTCCGCCCTTCACGAACTCGCCAACTGCCTGGTTTCCGGTCACCTTGGCTACCCCGGGCATGTCGATGTTAACACCACCTGTAGCTACAAACTGATTTTTTTTACTTAACTCCAATCTTGAAGACTCCATGCGACCCTTCCCGGGCTCACCTTCCGCGACTACGCGCGACGACTTATTGGAATCCAGACTGACTTTTCGCGTAGCTTCGTTGGCCACTCCAGTCGGGGCCGAAAGACGCATTTTAATTTTGTTATCTTTGTAGTATTCGACAATAACTTCGGTCAAAGTGACGTCTTTTGTCGCGGTTAACATGGTTCCTGTTTTTGCTGTCAGGTGCCAGCGCAGATTATTGCTGTCATCGACCTCTTTCAATTCGTAATTGTCGATGGCGACTCGATCCTGCATCGGATTTTCTTTTTGTTCTTTTTTATAGGATTCCATCTCGATGCGAGCCTGTTCGTTCGAGTAGTACCAGAAATAGGTTAGTCCGGCAGGGATTGAAAGCGCTGCGACCAATTTCAGCGTGTTCTTACTAAAGATTTTTCCGAGAAAATTCGACATGCCTTCTTGTTTTTACCTGCCTATTGAGACGCGCCACGCAAGGCGATTGCCCGGGAAATATTTGCCAAACATTCTTTCAAATTGCCTTGCTTGAGATAGCCTTCGCCAAGGAAAAAGAAAGCGGCAGGATTATTTGGAAAACGTTGTGCACAGTCTTTCCAGACAGACATTGAAGAATCCAGATCCCCTGTGTATTCAAGGTTCAAATGCGCTCTGTAGGCAATTGCCCAGACATCATCGGGTTTTCTCCTGATCAGTTCGTCGAGATTGCTAAGCGCGGATTGATAATACGACTTTACTTGTGCCACTACAGAAGGTGCCGCCTGCTCCAGAGCACCTTTGATATGAGGTGCATCTGCTCCGGTTTTCAGCTCCGGCAATTTAATGCCATTTCCATCTTTGTCTTTGGGCATGTATGGCACTGCCCAGGCATTCAACCAATTTGGCGAACCTGAATTTGGTTTTGCCGCTGCATTGTTATCGTTGCCAGCGGTATTGCTGTTCTTCGCGGATTGAGCAGCTGCAGCCTGCTTGAGCTTTTCCAGATACTCCTGCTCTTTTTTCGACTGTCTGGCGATCAAATAAGCCTTCATGTAATAGGCCCAGGCGAGTCCATAACGAACGCGGTTTTCGTCCGGATAGTTTTTCACCATGTCTTCGTATTGCAGAATCATCTTGTCGAAATACGCGGGACCACCGTCCTTTTCAGCCAGACGGCGCGCTCGTCGGATTTCTTTTAGTGCTTCCTCGACTCTGCTTGTGCGGGTCAGTGCGACCGCATAAATAAAACTTGCCTCGGCGCTCTCTGGATAAGCTTCCGCTTGTTTCTTTGCCAGTGCCGGATCATCAGTAGGGACCAAATCTTCGGTCGCAGTACCGACATTTATTTCGACACCTGGTTTGGCGATAATTTTCTTGCGAACTACAGCAATGTCACCATCTTTGGTGCTGGTCTCGCCTTCAGTTAGACTTTCAGTTGCGCTGCTGGCTGGTAAAACGGAAGGCGGTGCCGTTTCTTGCACGTCAGCAGCCCAGACCGGTGAAAAAGACACAGTAATGGAAAAGCACAATGTGCTTGCCATAAATTTGGTCTGACTTTGGTAACTTCTAATCAACTTCTTGTCAACTTCTTCTTGTCAACTTTTGCTTTCTCGCCGCCGAAACGGTAGTCAATTGCATATAGGACACCTGAAATTGGCAGGTGTGCGGCTCTTAAGAACTGCCTGATCTTAACAGACGACAGGAAGTTGCCAGTTGGTCCCGTAGTCCTCTTAAAAAGTTTTCGTCAAATCGGTAATGATCCGCACGAAATCAAGCCAGTTTCTGGCTTCTACCGTTAAGAATTATTCGCGCGACATCGTCAAGAGAATCTACGATGTAAAGAGGATCTGCTGTTATCAAAATATCTTTGCTGTGAATGCCGGTAGTCACACCGATAGCATCAACACCAGCATTGCGAGCCATTTCCAGGTCGTAAATACTGTCGCCGATCACAACTGTGTCCGAGTGCTGCACTCCCAGCAACTTTATTGTGTGGTGCACGGACTCCGGATGCGGTTTGTGGTGGGTAATATCGTTAGCACCGACCACTACTTCGAAATAAGGCGACAACTCGTGATGATCGAGAACCACTTCGATAAGCGGTCGGCGCTTTGATGAGGCTATAGAGATTTTGATGCCAGCATCTCTCAAGCTGTTGAGCATAGAGATAAGGTCTGGAAAGAGCGGGCAAATTTCAATGGTTTTTCCGTCATAGATGGCGCGATATCGATCGGCCACTTCCAACCAAAATTCTTCCGAATGATTCGGAAAAATGATTTCCATCTGCTTGCCGAGCGGAACGCCCACAAGATCGCGCCACTTGGTCAAAATGTCTTCATGCAGATCATATTCAATAACGACTTGACGCATAACGTCGATAATTCCAGGAGCGGAATCGACAAGGGTGCCGTCAAAGTCAAAGATCGCGAGTTTGTACAAATTAGACGCTCACTTTTCGATGGGATTCGATAAGGTCGAAAAAGCGCTCGAAAAGATAGTTTGCGTCGTGTGGTCCAGGGCTGGATTCCGGGTGGTATTGCACACCAAAAATTGGCAGTGTTTTGTGGCGGAAACCCTCAACACTGTGGTCATTAAGATTCACGTGAGTTAGTTCGAGTGAATCCGGAAAGCTATCTTCTGCAACGGCAAAACCATGGTTTTGGCAGGTGATTTCAACTTTACCTGTAAGTAAATCTTTGACTGGCTGGTTGCCGCCACGATGGCCGAACTTAAGTTTGTAAGTCTGTGCGCCCATGGAGATGCAAAGTAGCTGATGTCCCAGGCAGATGCCAAAAATCGGCAACCCTGCGGAAATCAATTTCGGCAACTCATTCAAAACTCCGGCACAAGCAGCTGGGTCTCCGGGACCGTTGGAAAGAAATATAGCGTCCGGTTTGTCTGACAATACTTTGTCTGCTGTAGCCGATGCCGGATACACAGTCAGTGACATGTCTCGGGCTGCTAACTGGTCCAAAATGCTCTTTTTTACGCCGAAGTCCATGACGGCAACCTTATATTTGCCGACTCCGACTTTATAAGGTTCTTTAGTCGTCACTTCATCGGTCAGGTCTAAACCTTCCATTTCACTGGACCCTTTTGCCAGTGCAACCAATTTTTCCGGGTCGAGAATCTCCGTGGACATTGCTGAACGCATTGCCCCTTTGTCGCGGATGTGTCGGGTAATGGCGCGCGTATCTACATCAGAGATGCCTAAAATTCCTTCAGATTCCAGAAAATCCGAGAGTGAAGCAGTCGCTCTCCAGTTGCTGTAGACCCTGCTCAAGTGCCTGATCACAAGACCGCGTGCGAATATCTTTCGAGACTCGACATCTTCACTATTGGTCCCGTAATTACCTATCTCAGGATATGTCAAAGTGACAATCTGACCGGCATAGCTCGGGTCTGTCATGATCTCCTGGTAACCGCTTAAGCTGGTATTGAACACCAACTCTCCGGTTGTCGTGCCGGCTTTGCCGAACGCAAGCCCTGCAAAAGTCTCACCGTCTTCCAGCGCAAGTAGGCAGCGCTTGGGCGACTCAGTCGCTTTTGCGTTTTTTGTATCCGATGTTTCCACCAATTCGAGTATCCTCTTTTAATCAATTATATTACCGGAAACCCCTGAACTGGGTACGATCCTACAGCTAATCGGGTCGGAAGCTTTACGACGCAATTGTTACCGAGCGTGTTCCGCTAGCCGTTCTGTACAGCTTTTGCATATGCTCCGGCTGCTAGAAGCAGTTCGGATAGCATCTTTGAGCGCAATCAAGGATATAGGTCACCAGCGCCTGACTGTATCCGTCTCAGAATTTGTTAATTGGCGTAACAACGCGAAAGTATTTCCAGCTGTTCAGCTTTCTATGTAATTTCTTCTTCTGTTTATGAGCTGAATATAAGCGTTTCTTTAGGGAGTGCACGGCGCGCCTTTGTAGAATTAGAGAGCTTATTTCTCAGGTTTTTGAGAGCTAGACATCAAGTAGACAAGGTCTAGCCGACTCGAACCGATTCTAACGGACGACACCTAGATGAACGATTTGACCCAGTACGCCATTTGCATCAAGTATCTCCTTCCCGAGATATGCCTTGTTGTGGCGATTCTTTTGGCTGCACTGTGGAACCTCTTCGTTCCCAAAGCAAAAGAATGGACACCGTTTTTCAGTCTGCTCGGACTGACATCTGCGATGTGGTTCTTGATGAAGTCATGGTCCAGTACCGCGTTGCCGCTGTTCAATGGATTATTCACTGTCGACCAATTGACGACAAGCTTCGGATTGCTCGCCTGTATGGTCGGCGCCATCTGCGTTTTGATGACCGTCGGCTACGAACATCACCTGGGCAGAAACCGCGGAGAATTCTATGCGATTTTGCTGACAGCAGTTCTTTCCGTAATGCTGCTGGCCGGCTCAACTGACTTGATCATGCTTTTCGTCAGTCTCGAAACGCTCAGTATCTGCTGCGTTATTTTGGCTGGTTTTTCTAAAACAGACGCGCGCAGCAGTGAAGCCGCGCTCAAGTATTTATTGTCTACCGCTGCTACTACGGCCACGCTTTTGTACGGTCTTTCTTTCCTCTATGGAATGACCGGATCAACAAGCTTTCAAGCCATCCGTGAGCGCCTGGAAATGCCGATGTCTTCCCCCACAGAAATGATGGGAAGTGTATTTCTCTTAGTGCTTCTTTTGAGCGCGGTAGGTTTCAAACTTTCACTCGTTCCTTTCCACATGTGGACACCTGACGTATACGAAGGTGCTCCCACACCAGTTACTGCTTTCCTTTCTATCGGGTCAAAAGCTGGTGGATTTGTGGTGGCATTGCGCTTGCTCGTCGACGTTTTCGGCAAGCAGTCTTCCGACTGGGTAATTGTTGTAAGCGCTCTGGCAATTCTCTCGATGGTCGTAGGCAACTTGGTTGCGCTCGCGCAGAAATCATTCAAAAGAATGTTGGCATATTCGTCCATCGCGCATGTCGGCTACATCATGATCGGCATGCTCGCTGTCAACCATGAAGGGTTGGGGGCAATGATGTATTACGTCGTCGTCTATGGCTTTATGAATCTCGGCGCCTTCGCCGGTGCAATTCTCTTTGCCAACGAAACAGGCAGCGACAAGATAGATGATTACGCTGGTTTGATTCGCAAACGACCATTGCTTGCGCTGGGCATGTCTGTTTGCTTGCTCAATCTGGCTGGACTGCCTATTCCTCCGGCTGGTTTTTTCGCCAAGCTCTTCGTCTTCTGGGCAGGCTCTTCAATCCAGACACCGGTCGGAGGCATTCCACTGGGCGCTTTGTTAGTGGCAGTTGCTCTGGCAACATCCGTGCCGGCAATCTATTACTACACTCAAGTAGTAATCAAAATGATAGTCGACAAGCCTTCTGCAAAAGTTGAAGCATTGCCGAAAGAGAAAGCTTATATCGACAGCCCGCAAGAAGCTCCCGCTTTGGCCCTGGCGATGTGCTTGATTGTGATCGTTGCAACAGGAACGACTGCGGTCGATCCGGTGATGAAATTCTCGAAAGAAGCAGTGAAACCGCTAATTGCTCGTCCTTCTACTGTTGTTCCTCCCGTCAGCCTGCTGGAAGACGCATCTCCTTTTGGCAGAACAGCTGAAATCGCGGGAAATACAGGATTGACACACTAAAGTGAATCAGTGAGATGAGCCTACACTCGCTCGTCCAGCTGAAGAATCAGATTACCGATCCGACTAAACTCAGTCGTCCTTTTCGGTATCTGCTGCTCTTCTTTGCAGTTATTGTTCCTCTTGTAATTCACTATTATCCGTATTTGTTTGGCGGGCGCTCTTTTGTGTCTTCCGATCATCATCTTTTCTTCGAACCATTTTGCCGCTTCATGGGTGATGCATACAGAGAAGGGCGTCTGCCACTCTGGAACCGCTGGCTGTATTTTGGAATGCCGCAATTCGCCTTGCCCTCTCCATCATATTTGTATCCACCCACTTTGTTGTATGCGCTGTTTTCCTACAGCCAAGGACTTTCGATACAGCAAATTCTGCATCATAGCGTCGCTGCCATTGGCGGTTGTCTACTTGCTGAAAGCCTTGGTTTAAGTTTTGGTGCATCGGCATGTGCGGGGCTGGCTTTTGCATTTAGCGGATACATGTTTACTTTGAGCGCTAATTATTCGCTCGTTGCTGGAGTTAGCTGGCTGCCGATGGCATTGTTCGCATCGCGCAGAATACGTTTTGCAGAAACGCTCGCTCAGAGATCGCAGTGGATAATTGTCCTTTCTGTCTGTGTTTTCCTGATGATCAGTGCCGGCCGACCGGAAGTGTTTGTGCCGGTTATGGTGATTGTTCTTGCGCACGCTCTGACTGGTATTGGACGTCATTATTTGTTGAAGTTTAAAACCAGCTGGAAGCGACAAGCGGACATTGAAACGTTCGATCCGGCAGCACAACTGCATGATGAAAGACCGGTAAAACTTTTTTTCTGCCGTCTACTTTCCCTCGCCATAGGTTGCTGCCTTTGTATGCCTTTGCTGTTACCGGCTCTCGAGTGGGCTTCTGGTTCGACTCGGGCGAAAGGACTTGATCCGAATGAAGTAACTATTTGGAGTGCAAATTGGTACAGTTTTCTGACAATGATTTTGGCGCAACCGTTTGGCGATCTGCAGACTATCGGCAATGCCTTCTTGCCTGTTGCTGCTGACCGTGCAGCCTACATGCCTTTCCTGCCGTCTGCTTATGTTGGCGCGGCCGTCTTTACTTTGGCAATGCTGGGTCTCTTTCATACTCGCTCACCATGGCTGGTGCCTGTGGGATTGTTATTGGTGGCAGGAATTACATTCTCATTGGGGCGTTACACGCCAATTTTGCCGTGGTTAATTCACACCTTCCCATCATTGGCTGTCTTTCGCTATCCAGTGAAGCTGCTCATCCTGCCGATTATGGCGCTTTGTCTGCTTGCAGCTTTTGGAATTCAAGCGGCTAAAGACAATCGCATCGGCTACAAAGCGCTCCAAAAAATGTCGCTATTTTGGATTGTGGTGATGTTGGGAGGAATCGTATCTGTCTTTTTAGGAAGATACTGGCTAACCATACAATCTACAAAACTCGGCATCAATTCAGAGATTGCAATTGCCATTGGTCAGGCGGTCTTTCATAGCGGTGCAATCGGTCTGACAATGGTGGCAATTTGCATCTTGCGCCACAAGAATCTCTTAGGCCATTTTGGTTTTATTCTCTTTACCGGATTGCTTCTAACGATGGACTTGTTCGGGACGTCTATTCGTTTTCCCGCATTGTCTGCGCCATCAAGCTTCTACAGTGATAAGCCCATTGTTGTAAGAATGCTCGAGAAGCAAGTTGGCGAGTCCGCGATTTCAAAAACGCGCGTTTTGAATCTTTACTACGATCCTCTGGCAGCTCCTGCCTCTACCTTCCAGGGCGAGCCCAGGGAGCGGACTCTCAAATACTACAGATACTGCCGAGATTTGCTTGTTTGCAATAGCAATATGGACTACGGTGTGCAGCAGGCTTATGGATACGAAGGAACATTGTCTGCGAAATACAGGCATCTTACTCTCAGTATCATCAATGATGTAAGAAACGCCAGCGCCGCCGAACAAGATGAAAAGGATGCGAAGGTCGTCAGCGACAGTGCTTTCAATGAGCGCATGCGCCGGTTTGTCGAAGCCAGCGGTCTTCAGTTTGTCACCTGTCAGCTTCGACGTGACGGGCAGAAACAACCTGATCTATCTTCTGACGATTTCGAGATCGTTGATGATATCGATTCGAAAAACATTCGACTATATAGAGTTAGACGCCCGAAAGCGAGAGTTGAACTGGCTGAGCATTGGACTTGGGTAGACACCACTGAGCAAGCATTTGAGATCTTGCAAATGGAGAAGGCCAAAGAGAATGGATTGTCCTTGATGCCGCTTATTGAGAAACGAAAGGACATGAACAAGTCTTATCCTCTAGGTTTTGTCAGCGAGAGTACTCCAAGCAAAGCCACATGTGAGATTCTGTCCGACAAGCCAGAGCATGTAACTGTCTCCGTCAATGTGCCCCGTCCGTGTATGTTGATTTTGCGAGATCAGTTTTATCCTGGATGGAAGGCGCTCCTGGATTCAGTTGCAGTGCCAATCTATCGAGCCAATGGATTTACAAGGGCGGTTTATGTACCGGCTGGTGCTCATGCCATTGAGTTCAATTACAAACCTGATAGCTTGAAATATGGCGTGCGTATCGCGCTTGTTGCTCTTGCAGCTCTGGGCGTGCTTGCTTTTCTGGCTTTTGCGCCAGGTGTCTGGCGCTTTGTGAAATGGACGGCCGGACAAAACTGAGTTGCAATGATGCTAGGATCATAGGTACCGTTGAGCAGAGTTTTTTGCCCTCTTAGTTCAGCTGGATAGAACACCTCCGTCCTAAGGAGGGTGTCGGGGGTTCGAATCCCTCAGAGGGTGCTTACTACGCAAAAGGGAAAGGCGATCCCCATGCCTTTCCCTTTTACTTTTTGGAACCGACTTTTCAATCGATTCATATAACTGTCAGTTGATTTGCTCTATAGGCAAGTCCTTTCTAGTTAGGGTGTGTTCGATTTGAAAGAAAGCGTAAGCTGTCCCTCCTATTTCTAGTCAGTTGTAATAGAACTTCGGTTTTACGTCACAGCCGCTCTTGCCTGGTGTGTAGAAGCAAGATGGCTACTACTTCTTCTTCGGAACAAACTTTCTATGCTGTTTTGGCACGCTTCCTGCCCCCTTTTACTGGTGGCGTATCGGCGAAAACGCCTTTCACTCTTTCGACGATTTCTTCGTCTTCCTCCTCATCTCCAGCGTCTTCATCAACTTCGTCGAAGTCTTCATCTTCGATATCAGATTCTTTGTATTTGACACTGCGTACAGATTCACCTTTGGCGAATGTTCTACTCATGTCTATTTCACCTCCTGAAAAATCTGTCTGAGAACGTCTAGGGAAGGCGATTTGATCTGCATTTACCACAGGTGTAACTCTCGCTTGACCGTTTTTGTCGGTCCAACGATCAAGCGTGAGTCTTCCTGTCGCGGTCACCTGCTGTCCTTTATCCAGATATTGTCCGGCGAGTTCAGCAAGGCGGCCCCACGCTACAACGTTGTAGTAGTCCGCAGATTCACTTTCGCTCTTTTTAGCGTGATTAACGGCTACGACAAAAGTAGTTTTTAGCTTTCCACTGGCAAGTTGTATCTGTTCGGGAGCCTTCACGAGATTCCCCACTATTGAAATATTGGCAAGACCCATAACTCTACCTCCGTCAGGCTTGCGGCCTGCATAAGGGGTACGACTCAAGTGAAGTGGGGAGATGATTAAAAGTTAGCATGCCATACATGCGTATGTCAACTCTTGACTTTTTCTTGATAGAAAACGCCGTCTCTTGGGCTTTGCGGCTCGATTGATAGCCGTATGGTGGTGGTATGAATCTATTGCTGTATCGGTATCGTGAGGCACGGCCATGTGTGCAAGTGCCGGAGTTAAAACTCGTGATTCAGAGCTCCGCTGACTGGTTTCAACGGTATAGATTTTGCCAACCGCTCGGACAGGGCGGCATGGGCGTGATTTATCTTGCCGAAGATAAGGCTCAGGGAAATATTCAATGTGTCGTAAAGCAGCTGATAAGTAAGCCGAGCAATCCAGATGAACAATTCGAAGCAGAGCGACTATTCAAAAGAGAAGTAGAAATACTCAGGCAGCTGGATCACTCGGGTATTGTTCGTTTCTCCGATTTCCATGTTACTGATGACGGCAAATACTTCCTAGTAATGGATTATGTTCCAGGTAAAAATCTGGATAGCATCGTGCAGAATTATGGACCGTTCGGCTCCGAAGCAACCGTAGAAATCGGTATTCAGTGCTGTGAGGTTCTCGAATATCTGCATGAAAGAGATCAGCCAATCATATATAGGGACCTCAAGCCGAGCAATTTGATGCTCACTCCAGAAGGTCAGATCGTATTTATAGATTTCGGTATCGCGCGCATGTTCATGCCGAAGCAAGCGGCAACACGAGTCGTTACAGCAGGCTACTCACCACCCGAACAATATTTTGGCCGACCAGAAACGCGAAGTGATTTATACGCACTTGGTGCTACTCTGGGACATTTATGCACGGGTGTACGTCCAAAACCGCTCACCGTCAGCGCTCCTGGTATTACCCATCCGGAGGTAGTTCCAGAACTGGACGATCTAATTAGAAGAATGACTGCTCATAATCCGGAAGATAGACCGTTCAGCGCACGTGAAGTTCGATATGAGTTGTACAAGATCTATCACAGCATACATCCCGATTTCGAAATTCCGGAGGAAGCTTTGGTGCCGCTGCAAGCAGCTGTAGCGCCAAAGAAAGAAGGGCCACCAACCAATCCAAATTTGCGTTCCGGTCTGCACAGTGATTCGAGCAAGCGTCCAGCGAATTGGCTTGAGCGTGAACAACCAAAAGAAGATGACATTCAAAAGGTAACGAGAAAAGACGCAGAAAGAGTGAATCCCGCCGATGTGCAGCACGCACGACGGACGAGCGAGAGATTGGCTCGTCCTGATGCCAGAGACTCTAATTACAGGCGAAGAAACTCTCAATCGCAGCAAGCACCGCAAACCTTCTGGGATAAACTCAGGCAATTTTTTAACAAATAAACGTACTTTTGGATTTTTTTGGCACTGCCTATTGCCACTCAATTCAGAAGGTTAGCCGATAACGGTTAAGCTTCTAGAGGTCCTCGGTTTGCTGTTGGCTTGATTTTTGGCGTTTTGGGACTTGTTTTGGCTGTGCGTATTGACAATCGTGCTCCGGCGGGCGTACGATAGTAAACGTAAGAAGCACGATAACTAGGTGAATCCAAAGATGTGTCCTGTACGGGATGATTTATTGGGTTCATAACTATCAAACTACCGTTTTGCAGTTGGAAGTTTCCGCTGCGCATGGATTTGCTCAACCAATCGAAAGAGAACGGCATCACATGTGGTGCTGAGATTCGACTGCGAGCAATTCCAAAGGAGAATGTGTCATGGGTTATGCAAGATGGAATCATGATGACTGGGACGACTATGTAAGAGGCAATATTCGAAAGTCTATAAATGAGATCTTCAGCAATTGTCTTGATCCCGATTTAGACCCTAAGAATGTCAGCTTCAGGGAGTCGCGTGATTCGGCAGAAAATCCTCTTTCGACTCCTATCATTGTTGCTGTTGATCAAACAGGCTCGATGGGATTTCTTGCTGAAAGCCTAATAAGAGAAGGGTTGGGGACTCTTGTCGAATCTGTTTACGAGAGAAAGCCGGTTACTGATCCGCACGTTATGTGTATGGCACTGGGAGATGCTTGGTGCGATCGGGCTCCACTGCAGGTAACGCAGTTCGAAGCCGATATCAGAATTGCAGAGCAGCTCTCAAAGTTTTACATTGAAGCAAACGGTGGCGGTAACAACTTCGAGAGCTATAACCTGCCATGGTATTTCGCTGCGACGCGCACCAGATGTGATGCTTGGTTGAGGCGCCAGAAGAAAGGCTATCTGTTTACAGTCGGCGACGAACCGCCGCCCCCTGAGCTGAAGGCCGAGCATGTAAAAACATTCCTGGGCGGTGGCTTGCAGCGCGACACAAGTTCAAAAGAGCTGTTAAAACTAACCTCGCAGACTTGGCAGGTCATTCACATCATTACCGAAGAGGGTTCGTATTATCGCTCGCGACCTAGGCAAACCAGCGACGCCTGGGCGACCTTACTCGGCAAAAGAGCAATTTCATTAAGTGATCATCGAAATCTTCCGGAGCTAATTGTTTCTATCATCCAGGTCCTTCAAGGTGAAAATCCGCAAGAGGTGGCTCACAGCTGGTCAGGAAAAACGGCTGCAGTGCTCATGAATGCGTTGAAAGGGCTGACCGAACCATACGTTCCCTCCATCAGCGCGTAGCTGTCAGCCATAAGGAGGACGCCGCTATGAGAGCTGGAATTGCTGTAATTGGAGCCAACTATGGCGATGAAGGGAAGGGATTGCTTACTGATTTCATCACCAGTCAATTGGCGGAAGAATGCTCGGTCGTTAGATTTAATGGCGGAGCTCAGGCTGGGCACACGGTCGTGACGCCGGACGGAATTAGGCATGTTTTCAGCCATATTGGCGCTGGTTCTTTTAGTGGTTGTCCTACCTACTTATCGCAGTTCTTCGTCGTCAATCCGAGATTGTTCGTAAAGGAAGTTTCCGATCTCACTTGTATCGGGATACGACCACTAGTCTCGATTGATCCAAGATGCTTAGTCACAACTCCAATCGATATACTCGTAAATCAGGCGCTTGAGCGGCAGCGTGGAACCAAACGCCACGGAAGTTGTGGCGTCGGAATCAATGAAACCGTGACTCGTTGTTTAAGATCAACAGAATTTGCAACGCAGGCCCAGGAACTCTTAAATCTAAGGCTGTTTGAGCGCAAACTTTTGCACCTTTTTCGAAACTGGCTTCCTCAGAGGCTTGTGGAACTGAATATTGATTTGGAAGAATCAATAATTCAAGAGTCGTTCAATCAACCCGAATCCATTGCTTCTAAATTTATATGTGAATGCGAATCTCTATTGAACGCATCCGAGATCTCGTTTCGAATCCCGGACACACGATTTGTTGTATTCGAAGGCGCTCAGGGCTTGATGCTTGATGAAAACAGGCTGGATCAATTCCCTCATGTCACTCGTTCAAAGACCGGTTTGGAGAATATTGGTTTCTTATTCCAAAAGTTTGGTCTTGAAGAATTGCAAGTCAATTACGTCACTCGAACTTATTTGACTAAGCATGGAGCAGGTCCGCTGCCAGGCGAATGTTCGTGGAGGTTTCCGGATGCGACGAATGTTCCTAACCCATACCAGGGAAGTCTTCGCTACGCGCCGCTAAATATCGATAACCTAAATTATTCAATTGATTTGGATTTAAAACGAGGAAAGTACCTGTTTCCAAATCTCTCGGCTGGCATTGCTTTTACCTGTACAGATCAGCTTGAGATGCCGGATATGCGAGAACTACCACTGGCAGTAAATATAGTCAGTCACGGTCCGAGCAGAGGTGATATTGAAGTTCTAAACGGCGCGAATTATTTAAAGAGCGCTTTAAAACCAATCTCACGAGCAAGAGCAGTCTTACGTGCATAGGTATCTTCTGCTCGGTCCAAAATGGTCGTAATAACCTCTGTGTAGAGCTGTGGCGGTTTGCAGTTCATCCAGAGGTAAAAGGAAAACGAACCAGGAATAGTATTGATCTCATTGAAATAGAGCACGTTGGTTCTCTTGTCCAGCATGAAGTCGATTCGGGAAACGCCAGAGCAATTGAGGACTTTGAAGGCTTTGACCGCATACTCACGGGCACGCTCTTTAAGCTCTTCCGGAAGGTCAGGCGGGTCTATCACGCGTGTCAATGAGGCCATACCGGCCACCGAATTGTCACCTTTCTTGCTGCCACCTCTCAAATATTTGTCTTCGTAAGTAAGTTCATCTCCTGAGGACGATACAGGAATTTCGACGACCGATGCCTTTGGTTCTCCATCGTCAAGGACTGAGACGTTCATTTCCATCTTGTCGTCCAAGCACGGCTCTACAATTGCACCTACGTCGTATTTCAAAGCCAAGACAATTGCTGAGTTGAATTCTTCAACGTTGCGAACCTTCGCAACGCCGATGCTAGAGCCTAGGTTTAGTGGTTTCACGAACAAGGGGAAATTTTCCAAACCTGGATGTTGCAATACCTGATCGCGCAGGAAGTCGAGGTGGTTGCCATAGTCAGCTTCAATCGACTCGCGTTTTACAACGACTCCGGGCAGAACTGGAATACCGTGGCTTTCAACCAGTTTTTTCGCATGGTACTTACTCATACCCAATGCCGAGGCGAGCACGTTGCAGCCGGTGTACGGGACATCAGCCAGCTCCAAAAGACCCTGTATGCAACCATCTTCGCCGTAAGTGCCGTGGAAAGCCGGCAAGAAAATGTCCACATGAATAACTGATTCGGACGTTTTGCTAAGCATCGAATACGGTGCCTTGCCCGATGATTTCGGACGCCGGATGGTTAGACCCTTGATATTCGGCTCTGGCAAAAGCGTCACTTCATCAACGCTTCCGAGCGATCCGGGCATGCGTCGATAGAAACTCTTGTCGTACAAAGCATCACCGCTGTACCACTTGCCTTGCGGAGATATGTAAACAGGGATCGGTTTGTATTTCACCGTGTCCATTGCTTTGATAAGCTGCAAGCCTGTGATAATCGAGATTTCATGCTCAACTGACCGTCCACCAAAGAGCACCGCCACTGCTTTTCTTTTCTTGTCACCGTTGGTGTTCATGCAGGCAGAGCTTCCTAAAATACCGGGATAGTTTCGTAAAGATCAGGCAGGTCGTTTTCGATTAAGACCGTATCACCGTCCTGGCAATAATCGTGACCAAGGAAGCTGAACGCTTCAGACATTTTGTCGAATTCTTTGATTTTCTCCGCGGGCATCCCTCCTTGTGAAAGCCCATCCATAAGTGCTTGCCGGTTTGTTGCTCCGACAATTGCCACCATGTCGCAGATACTCGCAGCGATTTGTGCGGCTTTTTTGTTCTCTTCAAACTGTTTTTCGCCAAGCTCTACCATGCCTGGCGTCACCAGCACGCGCCGGCCGTTTTTCTGCTCGGAGAGAACTTCAAGTGCCGCGGCAAATCCCACCGGATTGGAATTATAAGCATCGTTCAGACGCAATACCCGTCCTTGTCGAATCGGCTTGCTGCTGCTGCCGGCCGCAACGAATGATGCAGGAGTTGTTTTGACCGGCTCCAGTCGATTGCTTTCCGTTTTTACATGACGAATGGCCGCAATGACTAGCTGTGGATTCATTCCCAGCGAAACAGCCATTGTGAAAGATGCCAGAATATTTCCCAACATCGGCTTGCCCAGCAGCTTGGTAAAACCCTGATATGTCTGACCTTCATAATCGATGGAGAAGTAAGTTCCGTCCGCCGTCGCTTGTATGTCGTGCATATAGGCATCGAGATGACCATTGCTTTTGTCCAGCCCGTAAAGCTTTGTGATGCGCTTGGGATTTTCCTTTGCCACGCGACGGCAATACTCGCTGTCACCGTTCACTACTAAGATACCGTCCGAGGGAACTGCCTGCGCTAGCTCAGACTTGGCTTTAAAGACGTTTTCGTGAGAGCCGAATCTTTCCAGGTGCATTCCGCCAATTGCCGTGATAATCGCTGCGTCGGGCGGCGTCAGCGTGCACATACGTTTTATCGAACCGATGTAATAGGCTCCCATTTCAACCACAGCAAACCGATGTCCAGGACGCATGCGCTCGCGAATTTCGCGTGTCATGCCCATGTAGCTGTTGATACTGCGAGGAGTGCTGAATGTTGCACCCACGGTGGAAAGAATATCGGCAAGGATAACTTTCGTGCTTGTTTTTCCGTAGCTGCCTGTGATTCCAATGATTTTTGGCTTTACAGATTTGATGATGCTGCGCGCTTCGTTGGCGAAGTTCTCTTGCAGATCCTTTTCTTTTCCGGAAAGAATTTGATTTGCCAAAACAAGGAATAGCGGCTGCGCTTGAATAAGTACGATAGACGCAACAAGGAAAATCGGCACTATATTTTTGCCGCCGACCAACCATATGATTAACGCCAGTAAGATCGTCGCCGCTATGTAAAGCCACATAGCAAGCCGGAATATGCGTTTTGCCCGCTCTGTCATTTTGAGCGTGATTTTTCCGGTTCCGGTCGGATCTTCTTCCTGTTTTGCCAGACGAAACATCGCCATACAGGCAAAAACACTGGTTAAAAACGACCCTCTATCATCAACAGAAAGATAGAATGCCGAAAGAGCACCGCAGAAAAGTATCGTCAGTGAGCCCTTCTTATCGAACGCTCGCTTTTCAATAATCCAGTCGATGAAGCGTTTGCCTTCATATTCTTGCTGTTGGAAATATTGCAGATAGCGCATACCACGCTTTTCGAAAAAACCGATTGTGCCCAGTCCGGCTAGAGCCAGACCAACCATGACTGATTCGGGAGAAGCAGAGAATTCTTCAAACATTTGCCAGGTCTCCTTGCCTAATCGCTAAGGATTCTGTGTTCTGTGAGTTAAGAAATTCAAGGATGTAACACGCGCAAAGATGCGCACCTTCATCTATGAAGGGGAAGTGATCTTTATCAGGTAAAACCACAAGCTGCGAATTAGGAATAATGGACTTCAATCGATAGCCCATCTCGACCGGTGTTTCTTCATCCTTTTCGCCCCACAAAAGAAAGGTAGGACACGTGATTTGCGCTGCATCCTGACTTTGATCTTCGTTGACAGTTTTTACGAGTATATTCTTCAAGGCGCCGGCATTTCTGTAATCACGCGATGCATATTTCGGAACGAACCAGGTCTCGAAATACTTGGTCCCAAAAGTCGAATCACACCACTTCAGGCTGTTAGAAAGAAGTTTCAGAGCCTTGGCGCGATAAAGACGCTTTCCTTTAAGCTGCGAACGCAGACCGCCCGTGTTGATCAGAATGAGCGTATTTACTCGTTTTTTATGCCGAACTGCCATGCGCATCCCGACGCGACCACCGAAAGAGTGACCGATGACAATAGCGCTTTCCAAGCCTAGTTTTTCAAAAAGCTCGTCTATGCAGCGCGCATAATCTACCGTATCCCAGTCGTCTTTCGGCTTCTCTGACTTGCCGAAGCCAGGGAAATCTACCAGGTAGACCTGATGGTAGCGCGAGAGCAAATCGCCCAGAATACGCATAGACTCGAGCGTCTGTCCCCACCCGTGCAACATTACGACAGGACTGCCGTGTTGCCCGAGTTTGACGTAGTTTACTTCTGCCACTTGACTCTATCCATTAAATGACCGTGGGCTGCATTTATAGTAACCCGGCCGCCTTGCTACTCCGTTTAAAAACAAGTAAAACAGCCACTTTTGCGTGTTTTGCTTCACGGACTCCAAACCGCCTTTTCTTCTGCAGTGAAGTCTCCCAGCGTTTTCCACTCAGGATTAAGTCTCACTCCAAATTTTTCCATCACTCTATCTTGCATCTTGTGAAGCAGTGTCGTTACTTGATCTGAAGTCGCGCCGCCCAGGTTGATGACGAAATTGGCGTGGAGAGCGGAAACTGCGGCTTGACCTTCTTTCAGTTCCTTGGCACCGGATTGGTCCAATAACATCCCGGCTGCGCGGGTAGGTTCCGGATTTTTGAAAGTGCTGCCGGCATTCGGAAAGCCAATGGGCTGCGTGCGCAAACGGTATTCTTCGTTGTGTCTGATGCGCACCTCAATCTCTTCAGGGCGATCAGTATTCAATCTCAATTTTGCTGACAAAACAGCATGCTTTGCCGGATCGAGGGTGCATCTTCGGTATTGAAAACCGAGTTCGTCCTTCTTCAGAGTGATCACTTTATTGATTGTCGAGTCATAGACAGAGATTTCTTCTACTATTTCCGACATCGAGCTTCCGTGGGCTCCGGCATTCATAATGACGCCGCCGCCTACCGTGCCTGGAATTCCAGCAGCAAATTCCAAACCACAAAGACCCCATTGAGCAGCGTGTCTTGCCAAATGTGGCAGGCGCGAGCCGGCACCGGCTTCAATTAAATTGCTTTCCAGTCTTTCCACTGTTGTTATCTGGGTGGTTCTAACAACGGTGCCAGAAAAGCCTTTCGATGAAATCAGCAGATTGGAGCCGCCGCCCAAAACAAACCATTGTTCATTGTTTTTGGCCAATTCATCGACTATAGACGCCAGTTCTGCAACTGTCGACGGTTGAATCAGACGTTTTGCATCGCCGCCAATCTTGAGCGTTGTGTATCGAGCAAGTGGCGCGTCGAATTGGTCTTCTTTTATCCCTGGCTTTTTTTCAAGCATTTGATGAGCTCGCTGCCAACATCAGTAATATCACCGGCGCCAATGGTCAAAACCAGATCGTTCGGCTGGAGATGACGGGCAATTTTTTCAGGCAATTCCGCCGTTTTTCCTGCCAGATGTTTTGCATTGGCATGCTTCAATTCGCTGACGAAACGCTCTGAGGTTATGCCTTCAATGGTGCCGCCGCGTGCCACATAGATGTCTGTGATAAGGACAAGATCAGCACCATCGAATGACTTGAGAAATTCTTTCCAGAGATCGCGCAGTCGCCCAGGCTGGTGAGGTTGGAAAACAGCTACTACGCGCGATTTTTTGCCGTTGGTATTTTTAGCGATCAGATATTGCTGGGCTGCTTGCAGTGTGGCGACAACCTCTGTCGGGTGGTGTGCATAATCGTCGACGACAAGGGTACCATCAACATCACCTTTGATTTGAAAACGTCGCGCGACGCCACCAAACGTCTCCATAGAACGGGCGGCAGTTTCAAACGGAATACCAAGCTCCATGCCGGAAACTATTGCGGCCAGTGCGTTCTGCTTGTTATGCTCGCCTGGAACTTTGAGTGTCAATTCTCCAAGCAATTTGTCTTGCCTGTACACTTTCATGCCGAAGCCATTCAAAGATTCATAGCGATAATCAGCTTCAGGAGCCAAATCTGCGCGTCCGTAAGTAACTGTCGGTTTGGTAATACGCTTGAGTAGCTTCTTGCAGCCAGCATCATCAATGCAAACAATAACTTTGTTATCGCAATGAGCTGCAAATTCGAGCATCGCATCTTCGATTTGCGCCATTCCGCCCGGATAATTCTCCAGGTGGTCTGGCTCGATATTTGTAATTACAGCCAGGTGAGACGGCAATTTCGAGTGTGTACCATCGGACTCATCAGCTTCTGCAACGAAGTAGCCGCCTTGTCCATAACGTGCATTGCTGCCGATTCTCTCGAAAATCCCGCCGACTACGACAGATGGGTCGAGCCCTCCATCGATGAGTACTTGAGAAACCATGCCGGTTGTGGTGGTCTTGCCGTGTGTGCCGGTGATTGCCACCATTTTGGATTTGGAGCCCAAGGCAGCCAGCATTTGCGAACGGTGAAAAACAGGAAGATTTTTAGCGCGTGCTGCTGCTAACTCGGGATTTTCATTGACGATTGCCGTCGAGATAACAAGACTGCCTGCATCGACAACGTTTTCAGCGACATGCCCGATGAAAATCTTGGCTCCCAACTCGGCCAATTCGTTTGTGATTTCGCCTGCTTGTTTGTCCGAGCCTGATACAGCTTTTCCTTCGCGCAAAAGCAAACGTGCTAACGCCGACATGCCGATGCCACCGATACCTATGAAGTGCACCGGTTCTGCCAGATTGTCGAGCTTGATGTCGGTTGTTTGCAATGCTGACTGCTTAGTGCCGCCCAATTGGGAGAATGTACCGTCTATTTCCAATGTATGTTCAAAACCGCCTGTGATATTACTGCTCATAGACTCCTTTTACATATGCCTTGGAAATTCATTGAACTACAAGAACCAAACTACGTCCCGCTTTCAGCCGATTTCCACAATCAATATTACCGGAAAAGCCGCTCCGCTCAATGTTTTTTGAGTGGAAAGTTGGCGGCTAAATTCGGCTGGCGTGACTTTTATATAAGTGCCAAAAAGCCGACGCCGTTTGGCGCCGACCTATAGAGCATTTGATTCGTCTTTCGACTACTTGGCTGAAATCGCCAGAACTTTGCCGGCCAGACGAGATTTTCTTCTGGCTGCTGCGTTCTTATGCAAAACTCCCTTTGCCACGGCTTTATCGATTACTTCGTAAGCATGGCTGAGAGCTTCTTTGGCGTCTTTTGCACTGGCCGATTTGACTGCATCAACAACGTCGTTGCGGACGGTGCGGACGGCAGATTTCCATGTTCTGTTGCGAAGGCGGTTGCGCTCGGCAACGAGTACACGTTTTTTAGCTGACTTGATATTAGGCACGGCTTAGAATCCTGACCTGTTGTACGTTTCGAGTTCGGTATTCTAACACATGTCCTTCGGATAACGTGTCAGCCAGGGTTTGCGCCGTAAATGGATGCTTACAAAAGTTCAGGTGCTTTTATTAGTTTGATCTCAAACTTCGTTCCACTTTGCTCGAGCACTGCATAAGTCGTGAAAAACAAGACGGGCGCGCTCTTGAAGCGTGCCCGTAAGACTTTCAACAACAGGCTCAACCTGCTCTTAGAAATTGTTGGGATCGATAGTCGGACCCTGTTGTTTTTTCGGATCTGGTCCGCTGGTCTGCGATCCACCCTTGTTTTTGACGGAATTTTCACCGGGCGGTCCGGTCAAGGTCAAAATACCGGCCATTAATTTGCCGTATCCGCCTTTGTCTGCCTGGCTTTGCGCCCAGTCGACGGCGGCTTGAGCGCCATCTTTGCAATACTGCTCTACATTGGGACCGGCAAGGGTAGCCCTGTGCGCCGTGATGTTTTCGCAATTCTTGGATTTAGAGAAATCATCCAATACTTGGTCGGCAGTCTTAAATTTATTGTCACCAACTTTCTTGACTTCTTTTTTGTCGATTACTTCTTTCTTGTCCTGCTTCTCTTTGTTTTTGCTTTCGTAGGCCTCGCGATGCATTTGCGCGGAGCCGTCATTATTCTTGTCTCCGCCGCCTTTTGGTACTTCTCTGCCTACATCTCTGCTCATAAAAGCTCCTGCCCTCAAACTGCCATGGGGTGTCTTTCGCGCTATTTTACGGGATTTAGTAACTGCCGCTTCTTCATAGAAGGAGGAGGGCCTGATACCTCAATTTCATAATTACCCTGTCACTCTCATCGAGTCAATGCGGTAATTACGTAGTCACAGTGATTTCTCACTAAAAATAATACAGTGGTTGAGGGCAAAAGTGTTTTTCGCTGAATTCCCGAGCCACTCAGACATTACAAGTTCTATTCCGCAAAACAGCCGGGCTAATTGCCAGACCCGGAGCTGGGTTTGACTTTCCAGTCGAATTTGTAGCGGATTTGAATATAGTGTGGCGAGCCTGCAGGCAATTTAGGTAAAGGCGATGCTGCTTTGAGTGCTGCCAGGGCTGAATCGTCTATAGCCTGGTCTCCAGAACTTTCTGTAATGGTCGGATCGATGATTGTGCCATTACGTTTGATTGTGAAAACAGAGACGACGTGCTTTTCATTCATGCCCTTTGGTGGTGACCACTTAGATTGAATCAGTTGCTTCATCTCTTTCATATATGGACCCATATCGACGTTCTGAGGGGGAGTATCGTCATTTTCGTCGTCGTCATCACTGGCTTCTTTCGCTGCGGGTTTTGCTGGTGCTGAAACCGGCGCCACTTTTGCTGGTGTCGTTTTGGCTGCTGGTGTGGTTTTGGGTGCACCTACCGGTCTGGCATCGGTGGCCGTTGCTCCCGGTGCTGTCGTCAGGTCGGCGTTCGGTAAATTAGCTGCAATCAGTGTTTTCGACCTGGTCATTCTTCCTGGCGCACCATATTTGATGTCAGGCCTTTGCATTGCCAGTTGATCTAAAGAATGTCCGATATGCACTGATTTTGGTGGGATTGAACTTTTGAGTCGCACACCCAGAGGCACATCGACAATGTCGGGACTGTCGGCTGCAGCTAAGAAAAGCGGGGTTTGGTCTTTTCCTTGAACCTGTCCTGCATCTCTTGTTACGCTTTCCGATACATACGCGGCTACTGTGGCAAGAGGCTGTGTGCCTGCATCGGCGGACATGCCTTCAACCAGATATTGAGTGAAGCTGGAAACCGGTGCGCTCGCTGACTGTTGCGATTGCTGCATGCCTTTGGTAGCTGACAAGACTGTGACGCCGCTGTTTGCTGCGATTCTCTCAATATTGAGTCCACCTTCTGCAGTGTTAGCACCAGGAGCAGGAGGCACAGCTGGTGAGAGATCCAGGAATGCAACCACTCGTCTGGACTGAAGGCGTCGTTTGACATTTGCCAGTAAGCTGCTGAGCGGGATGCCTTCCACTCCTGCGTTTTCCAGCTTGCTGTCGTTAGCTAGAAGCATCACGCCCCTGCCTGCATCACCACGAACAAAGCGAGTGCAAATATAGATGACGACAAGATCTTCAGGCAGCGCCTTCTTGCATAGCCAATCATCGGTCAGAATGTTTTCGATCGCATCTTTAGACGCTGCAGCATTGGCTATGGCAACAACATGGTCCGGCGCAAAACGACCTACTCCCACATTTTTGAAAATTTCAGTCAGCGCAGTAGTGTTTTTATACGCGAAAGGCAAGGGCGTGATAGTCGGATCTTGATACCGCCCGACGCCAATGAAAACGCCCCACTTGTCTCTTATTTCAAGGGCTGCAGCCGGTTTTTTACTCTGAGAGGAAGCGCTGACTTTCGACATCGCCGCGTTTTTCATTCGTATAAGCGGGTTTTCAGCCAGAGCCGGTATGCTGCAAGGCGATTGCAGAAGGCAAAAAATGGCCGAAAGTGTGAATGCGCCTTTTACCATGAAATTTCCTCTACAAACTCCTTCACTTCTTTTGAGGATGGCAGACGGTTTCGAGCTATTTTCGGATTGACCGACTGCAGTTTGGCAGATGCTTCCACAAGCCTTTCAGCTTCGGAGTTGCCAGATATCCTGTTTGATTGCTCCCGGCTCGCTAAGTGTTTTTTTCTAGGTGCACTACTCTTAACCATTGTCTTGGCGCTCACCGACTCGACTCTCTCGACAATTTCCGGCTCGAGTTCATAGGTGTCGTAAATCAATCGATCAATCGACCTGTCGATGAAGAGTATCAGATCATCGGTTTTTTGTGAGCATTCATTTTCTTCGAGCTTCCCTAATGAGCCGAAAGAGATCAGTTCAGCAATGGATCTCGTCAGGTAACTAATGAGCTGAGCGCGTTCTTCGCTCAACATTTGCAGGGGCATTGATTCAACCGTGTCGATGTCCACTTGCGCTAAAGCTCGCCCCGCCTCGCGGGTTCGCAAACGATAGATATGTTTCCATAAAGTTGAATTGATCAGTGCACAAAGGCTGATAAGGTCCAGTGATGGGTCTTTGCTCAGGGCGGGGGAAAAACTATGCACGTTGTTCAAATGATATAAACCGCTCTCATCGTAGGCACAGACGAGGGAGTCACCAGTTTGTCGAACGAGAATTTTGGGATTTTGAATAATTTGCTCGTTAAATCCACCTTTGAAAAGCAGCTCTGGATTTACGTTTATCCAATCTCCATCCCAAGCGACCATAAACCTGCGCACTTGTGCTCCAGACGTGATTCCTCTGCGCCAGGTTGTGTTTAGCGGTTGTCTTGCCGTAATTGAATTTTTTCCCGAGAGCGAGCGTATGCCCGTATAGCCCGACAAAACACTATTCAAGCGTGGCATTTGATCTGTTAGCTTCAATAACTTGTGGTCGTACTTGTCGAAAATCAGTCTGAACGAGTCATTTGATTTATCGTGCAATTCATTGATCGCTAAGGAGTATTTGGTCGCCTTCTCGAAATCGTCGGTGGCACCGATGGTCTGACCAATTTCATCGATGTATGTAGACAACTCAATTGCATAGTCGTCAGCGCATTTTTCTTTTTGGTAGTGAGCGACACACCACCTGCCCACAACAGCCTCGGGAATTATGCGGGCAGGAAACTCGCTCAGCGATCGAATGCGGCAATTGGAAAGCAGCAACAAACGCAGCTTACGGTAATAACTGCCGGTCAGAAATCCGTCCGGAACAAGAAGAACGATACTGCCTCCGGTGGCAGTATATCTGATAGCAATGTCCTGGAAAATTGAGTGATATCGAACCTTATATTCTGCTGCCTCTGAATAGTGCCGCTTCAAAAATTTCGCAGAAGTATCCAGTAGAACCTTTTGATTTCTCGCGCCGAAGCTAACATATGGCGGGTTTGTGATCACTAGATCAAATGCGCTTTTGTTGTCTGTTTGCAATTCTGCCGCATCAAGGATCGAATCCGAAACAACGATGTGCTTTCTCAACTTTTGTCCGAGTTGCCTATATAAATGTACGCAACTAAAGTGATCCTCCAGACCATCGTATTTGGAAGCGCAAATTTTTTCGATGTGGCGGGCAGCGCAAAGGGTGACGCTGAGCCTCGCCAGTGCTGCCGCTCTGGGATCTAATTCTTGACCATATAGAGAATCGCACGCAAGTGCATATATATTTTCAGCGCCGCCCCAATCTGACAATTCAGTATCTATATATTGAATGAAGCCGCAAAGAAAGTTTCCCGTTCCACACGAAGGGTCCAAGATCTTGAAGGTGTCGTCGACGTCGCCTCCATTCGTGAACTGCTGCTTAGCCAACTTGGACGCTGATTTAGCCGGTTTAAGGCGTTTGATTAAACCAGTTGAGTAACGACGAAAAGCTATATCAAAGCAGTACTTCACTACATATGGTGGCGTGTAAAACTGACCGACTATGCGTCTTCTTTCTTTAGCCTGAATATCAAAATCTACCTTTGTGCTGTTTTCCAAAGATATATCCAGACTTCGATTGGCAATCTGTTCAAAGAGAGTTCCAAGCAGCTCAACATCCGGTGCCAGTCTTGATGGGAGCAGATTCTGAGAGATGCCGATTATCTCCTCTTCCAACTCCTTTGAAATCGGGTTGGCAAATGGATATTCATTTGTCCTAACCACGTGCGATAGCAGAGCAGAATTTTTTTGCTGATCTGTTTTCGACATAGCGGATCTGCATATATGTGAACCACAAGTGGTGGCAAGCCAGATGGCTAAAGCGCGCAATGCGTATTCATCGCAAAGTTCGGAAAGCTCCGCACTGTCAGGTATATCGGTCCGCTTACCTCTTGTATTTAATGCGTAACGGACTGTTGCACGACCTACTGCAAGACGCAGTTGCATAAGAGCTTTTTTGCCAGAGTCTGGCGCTTTCGGCTGTTTCATCGGACTTTACGAAGTGAATCTCTCAAAGGTCCAGCAGTTCAATAATTATGCAGTGCAATCAAAAATGGCACCATACAAATTTTTCTGAAAAGGTACGCGGAGCTTCGAGGAGGAGATTGATTATGAAATGCAAGTTGGTGCCATTAAGGTCCGCAATTAAATTATCTACAGCTGTAGAAAACCCTGTAAAAAGCTCTGCATCCCGGATACTGTGGATGTTTTGAGATTGACAGGTTCGGGAGCATAAACCCCTTGGCAGGAATTCTATATATAGTCGCTACCCCAATAGGCAACCTGAGTGATTTAAGCGACCGGGTAAAGGATGTGCTTAGAACTGCAGACTTGCTTCTCGTCGAAGATACCCGTGTGAGTGCGAAGCTGCTCAATCATTTAGACATAAAGAAGCATCTTGTCAGCTGCCACGAGCACAACGAAAAAGAAAAGGTTGAGCTTCTTGCACGGGCAGCGGAGCAAAACCTGAAAGTGGCATTGCTTTCGGATGCCGGAACACCGTTAATTTCTGATCCCGGTGAGCATCTGGTCTCGAAAGCCGTCGATCTGGGCTTTACCATCATTCCCATAGCTGGCCCCAGCGCCTTCTTGATGGCTTTAGTCGCAAGTGGTTTGCCCTGTGACCGTTTTGCCTTCGAAGGTTTTCTGCCTGACAAGCCCAAGGACATTCGCGACAGGCTTATGGGTCTGGTAAAAGATCCGCGAACGCTGGTTTTTTACGTCTCGCCGCATAAATTGGAACGCACCCTGGCAGAGGTAAAAGCCCTGTTCGGCAGCCGAAAAGCCTGTCTGGCACGTGAATTGACTAAGTTGCATGAAGAATTCATTCGCGGCACAGTCGATGAGATAGCTCAAAAATGTGCCAGGGCTGAGTGGCGAGGCGAGTTTGTTCTTGTTATTCAAGGAAACACGGAAATAGAGTCAGAGGACATTTCCTCCAGCCAAAATGAATACGAAGAATATGTCCGAGTGCGCTTGGAGCAAGGCGATCGTGCTTCTGAGGTTGCACAAGATGCGGCAAAACTCTTCAAACGAAAACGCTCCGACGTTTATCGCCTCGTTGTTGACTACCAGAAAGGGCGACATACCCAACGCGGGGAGTGCGATAATTGAAAAGTGCCGAAACCGAAAAATCGAGCACAATAATAGATAGCGGCTCTGAAAGTTTTTCGTGTTTCAAAAAGGCAAAGCATACAAAGTAAAAGTTGAATCATCGCCTGGCGAAGTAGGTTTTGGGCGCGCAACTATCGTCGACAAGATCGGCGAGAAGATTTTGGTTCAACTCAAAACCAGTCGTGAAGCCAATAAAGTCCTTCCTAAAGGCACGCGGATGTGGTTCGTCAATGAGTCTTCTGAAAATTCATTCAATGGCATGTGGGCAACCAGTGTTTTAGGAGCTCAATTATTTTCTGGTCGCACCGCATTAATATGCTCGGCTCCTCGCCTGGAAGCTCTACTTCAGAGGCGCCGCACTCCTCGCGCTGCACTCGACGTGAACGCAAGCATTAGAATGGAAGGCGATGAAAAATGCTTTCATTTGCGCACACAAGACATTTCTAGTTCTGGCATAGCACTTGTGTCTCAAATTGATTTGCCTGCCGCCGTTGATGTTGGTGAGAGTATCATCGTTAGCATTGATGCGAAGACAGGTAAGATTGAAGCAACTTGTCGCGTCATCAGAATTGAGAAAAACTGGCTGGCGAATAAGACCGTTCTGGGCGTTGAAATGACGGATATGGACGATGATTCTTCGGAGACTCTTATGAAGCTGCTAAATCTTCTTGGTCTGGATAATAAGTCTGAAGCCGAGACGCAAACAGCAACCAGTAAACTTTTTGGCTGGAAGGGCGAACAGCGCGGGGAAAAAGAAGACCGCAGTTTTATAAGAAAAACAGGAGAGATTTCACCACCGGATGTTGAACCAAGTTAACTCGATGGAAACAATACAAGCGATCGTTTTAGGCGTTGTTCAGGGACTAACGGAATTCTTACCAATAAGCAGCACGGCTCACCTAAGAGCTGTACCTGCGTTGTTGGGTTGGTCTGATCCGGGCGTCGATTTTACCGCTGTTATTCAGTTGGGATCGGTTTTAGCTCTATTCGCTTATTTCCGAAATGACATCGTGACGCTCGCCACTGGCTCTTTCCAGGCGCTTAGAAAGGGCGACTTGGAGAGTAAGGAAGCTCGCATCGCCGGCGCGATTATTGTCGGCACAATTCCGGTTTGCGTAATCGGACTTGCTCTGAAAAACATTCTTGAGCAAAACGGTGGACCTTTGCGGAGCCTTGTCGTAATTGGTACTGCATCCATCGTAATGGGTCTTTTGCTGCTTCTTGCAGAGAAGGTAGCCAAACACACTCGCACTTTAGATTCGATTGGTGTCAAAGACGGATTGATAATCGGATTAGGGCAAGCGATGGCACTGATTCCGGGCTGCTCTCGCAGTGGTTCGACATTGACTGTAGCAATGCTTTCGAATTTGAAGCGTGAGGATGCGGCTCGCTTTAGTTTTTTGCTTGGAATTCCGGCTACAACTCTGAGCGGCTTATTTGAACTCAAGCACTTCATCGAACACGGCTCAACCGAGTCAGGAATTACTTCTCTGGTTGTTGGAACGGTTGTCTCTGCAATCGTCAGTTATGCGGCAATTGCCTGGTTGCTGAAATATTTGAGCAATCATTCGACTTGGTTGTTCATTATTTACCGCATCATATTTGGTGCAACCTTAATTGGGCTATCACTAGCTAATGTAATTCACTAGTCCAGGTTGCCGACTGAATTTGCATCGGTCTTAGTATCTGTGCTCGTCAGGTTTCCAGCTTTTGAAAAATGTCTTTTCAGTTTGGGAAACAATGCGAGTGCGATCGTACCCGTGATCGGCATGATCGGAATCCACTGGCTTACAGGGGCAAAGGGGTCGAGTATGCCGGTTGTGTAGCTTAGCGCTTTGAAGTTGGTGGCAACCAATTTGCCTAGCGGTGTGTAGGCGATCAGCAAACCTATGACGCCGCCGGTGGTGTAAACAAGAATGCGAGGCCAGAACTCTTTGCCGAGCTTGCGCGTTAGTTGAAACACATTCAAAATCGTCGCGCCCCACATCGCGCCCATCGGGACGCCAACGAAAAGTCCCCAGAAAATACCCACCATGCCATTGATCAAAAAGCCTAGCTTTTGGTGGGTGATACTCATGACGATGCCATTCACAAGAGCCGCCGCTACCAAGGTCACACACCCCGCAGCGGCGCCAAAAATTGCGCTCTCCAAAAGATGTTCTCTTACCTTTTCAAAGGATTGTAAGAGCGGCATTGAATCTCGGACCTGTATGTGGTGATTGTGTAACTAGTGATTGTCTGTAGACTTGAAGATTGGGAAGCCGAAAGGCGATTTCTTTGAGTCTTCCTCAAGCGGCGCCAGCCCTTCTGGATCTGTGAGCTGCGCTTCTGAATCTTCCTGGAAGAGGACGTCAGGCTCTTTTGCTTTATTTGGTTCAGTTCCAGGGACGGGGCTGACTTGCGGCAGCGGTATCTGTGAGAGGTTGGGAGTGCCTGTTTCCGACGGCGTTGCGGCAACCTTCGGAGGCTCCTCTGTCTTTTTCTTGCTTTCTTCTTCCATATGCTGACGCAGAATGTCGAGCTGTTTTTTTACCTGGTCTTCTCGATTGCGAGTCTCAGTCAATTGCTGTTGCAGAGAATCGACTTTCTTCGCTGTGGTGCTTGCTATTTGACCATCCTGCTTGGGCAGCATAGCGCTATGCCAGCCGACATACAAAATCGCAAATGCCAGAGCGACAACCGAAACCCCGATAACACCGCCCCAGAGCCAATTTCCCTGAGGCAGTCCACGTTTGACTTCGGGCTGATATTCCAACTCCTCAAGCATCTCCAGGGCGTTTTGAAAACGCAGCCAGGGATCTTGCGCGGTGGCACGTTGGACGATGTAGTCGATATGCTCGGAAAGACTGTCGATATGTTTGCGGGGCGATGATGTTTGCAGAGCAAGAGGCTCTTGCCCTGTGAGCAAGAAAGACATGGTGGCGCCCAATGCATAAACGTCGGAGCGCGGCTCTGCGGCACCCCAGTATTGCTCCGGCGGTGAATATCCTGCAGACACGACGTGTGTGTTGTCCGAGTCGTCTCTGTACTGGCGTGCAATTCCGAAGTCAACCAGCTTAACGCGACCAAGCGTATCGATCATGACGTTGCTCGGCTTCAAATCTCGATAGATAACGGGCGGATCGTGCGTATGCAAATAATTCAGCACTTTGCAGATTTGCACGGACCATTCCAAAACTTGTTCTTCAGCAAAGGGCTCGCCGCGCTCGTGCAGCATCTCGTGAAGATTCTTACCTTCGACGTACTCCATAAGAATGAAGTAGTCGTTGCCCTCAGGAAAGTGGTCTTTGATATCGACGATGTTGGGATGCTTTAGATCGCAAAGCACCTCGATTTCGCGCATGAAGAACGCCATCGCCTTTTCTCGATCTTCATCGCGGAAAAAGTCGTCGCGCAGTTTTTTGATAACGTAGGTACGCCCGTGCAGGCGGTGGTCTCGTGCCAGATACACCGTGCCCATGCCGCCTTGGCCAAGCTGGTCAATGATCTCGTAGCGCCCTTGTAAAACGAGCGCTTGCGAATTTTGATGCCCCTGATGAGGCGGTCTTTGGTAAGGCGATTCCGTCATGCTTCTGAACAGTAAGCGCGTTAAATAATAGAGACTCCGGCTTTCCTAGTTCATTCGGATCATCCGACCCGACGCTCTATTAAGCCAACATCAGTATAACAATAGTTAAGCCATCTGAATCGCCCATTATTTCAGAATCTCGGCAGTTGGCAAGAGGAAGTTGCTGCCAGCGGTCGGCAGCCCTCTGTCCAAATTAAGGGTTTGAACGTCCAGTCTGCAAAAGACGGGCTCAGTCAATGATCGAGTGCTTTAGGAGTTGCTCATTGAAAAGAGAAAGACCAGCCAGGTGCTCTTCTTCCAGGCAATAGTCAAGTTCTTCCAGGAAATATCTCTGTAAGCGCTCACGGCTTAGTGAAGTGCGCTTCTCTGCTTGCTTTAAAACCTCGTCGAAGAGAGGTCCAAGACCCAGGTCTCTTGCTGTTTGCAGTTCGAGGCTCAAATGTTCAAAGGCTTCTATATTGCCGTCACGCCAGGTTTTTCTAGCCGCCCAGACTCCAAAGACCATTGGTACCTTGAAATTCGTCGACCACCACTGACCGAGGTCTATGCGCCCAGCGTTTTTCGACCATTCGGCATCGACCGTCAAAGCTCGATCGCCAATGACAAGAGCGGCGTCGTATGTTTTTTCCTTGAGGTCCGGCTTTGCGCTCGTAAAAATATCGGCTTTCACCGAGTGAACAATTGCCAGGTAAAGTTTCAACAAAGCGACAGAAGTAGCAGAGGAAGCGGGCACCACTATGCGGCATCCAGTTTCGATTTGGTCTTTTGCAAAGAAAAGAACTGAGCCTACTTCCGCCTTCGTCGAAATCGAAAGACCCGGCAACAAGACCAGATCTTCAATGTTTGAAAGGTAGTAAAAAGAGCTCATCGCTCCCAGGTCCAGTGCTCCGCTTGAATAGCCAGAGTTGAGGTTGGCGGGAGTATCTTCGGTAATGTCAGCGTCGATTTGCACTTGCCCGGATGTCAAAGGAAGGAGCACCGGCAGGCAATTAACGAAGTTAATTTGTCCGAGGCGCGGGCGAATTTCTTTGATTTCGTTTTTGTTTTCGGGCTGACTGAGTAGCGGCAAACCAAGGACCTCCAGCGGGCGGAAAAAAGCATAGCAAAAGCCGCGCCTGAGATACCCGGCTTACCGTCTAACCTGTCTAATCTGTAAAAGAATGAGATTCTCGCAAGACAAAAGCGTCGTAAAAAGCAAAAAACTCGCGCCGAACGCGAGCGAAATACGCACTAAAAGAAGATGGGACCCGGCCGTGAGTAAATATTGTTTTTCATAGGCCGGGGTCCCTAAGACCATTATGCAGAAGATCTGTAGGTCGTCAAGAGGTGTGACGAAATTTCTTGCTTGTCAATTTCGCAGGACAAATTTACAAGGCAGGGAAACGAGCCACGTTCCCGCTACAATTCAAATCCGTCTTGTAGGAGAGTGCTCGTGAGAATGGTCGATGTAATCCTGGCGAAACGCTCAGGAAAAGAACATACAAAACAAGAAATCGACTTTATCCTGAACGGGATTATGACCGGCTCCATCCCGGACTATCAGCTTTCTGCATGGCTAATGGCTGTGTGTTGGCAGGGCATGACGCTCGAGGAAACGGCACATCTTACCGACGGCATGTGCAAATCAGGTGAAGTTCTCGATCTATCGTCAATCGGCCCTCTGGTGGCAGACAAGCATTCCACCGGCGGAGTGGGCGATAAAACCACTCTGGTTTTCGTCCCTCTTATGGCCGCAGCCGGACTGCCGATGGCTAAGTTGTCCGGACGGGGACTCGGACACACTGGTGGCACCATCGATAAATTGGAAGCAATTCCAGGATTCAAAACTGATATTTCAATCGAACATTTCATCCAGCAGGTAAAAGACATCGGCATGGCGATTGCCGGTCAGACCCAAGAATTGGCACCGGCTGACGGAAAGATTTATGCGTTGCGCGACGTGACCGGCACGGTCGAATCCGTACCGCTGATTGCCGCATCTATTGTCTCCAAAAAAGCCGCAGCAGGCACCAACCTCATCATCCTTGATGTGAAGTGTGGCCGTGGTGCCTTTATGGAAACCGAGGAGGAGGCACAAAATCTGGCACGTGTTATGGTCGAGGTCGGTAAGCTCATCAAAAGACCAATTACTGCTGTCGTGACAAATATGGAACAGCCATTAGGAATGGCGGTTGGTCACACTCTTGAAGTTATTGAGGCCGTTGAGACCTTGAAAGGTAAAGGACCTGGGGACTTGCATGAGCTCACGCTTGCACTTGGTTCTCTGGCGCTTGTGAAAGCAGGCAAAGCAAAAGATGAGGAAGCTGCCCGCCGCAAGCTGATTCAACTTATGGAAAGCGGCGCGGCGCTTGATCACTTTAGAAAATTGATTGTCGCCCAGGGCGGAAACCCCGAAATAATTGAAAAACCAGAGCTGATGCCGACTGCAAGACACGAGTTCGATCTTCTACTGCCTGGCACCGGACAAAAATGGATCAAGCATATTGACGGAAGAAAGGTCGCCGAAGCCTGCAAAATCTTGGGCGCCGGCCGCGCCAAGAAAGGCGATCCCATTAATCTCGCTGTCGGTGTAGTTCTTACCGGTAAAGTCGGCTCTGTAATTAGAGGCGGCGATTCGTTAGCCACTGTGTACGCCGACTCGGAAGGCGAATATGATGCTGCTCTGCCACTATTGAATGAAGCATTTACCTTCAGCGATTCGCCTGTGGCAATGGAGCAAATCATCAAAGCAAGTGTTGCCTAAACAACTGTTGAAGACCATGAAAGACACCTGGAGACTAATCGATTACGAAAGCTTCGATGCTGCCACCAACATGGCTTTAGACGAAGCCATTCTCGAGGCGCATATTGCAGGAGCCGTGCCTCCTACTCTCAGGTTTTACGGTTGGGCACCACCTGCAGTGTCGATTGGCTATGGACAGAAATTGCCGGAAAAGGTGCGGCAGAAAATTGTCGGACGTGGGTTCGATGTTGTCAGACGACCCACCGGTGGGCGTGCCGTGCTTCATCTCGATGAGCTCACATATTCATTTGTCGGGTCTGGAAAAACTTTAGGCTCGAGCGTCATCGAATCCTATAAAAAAATATGCCAAGCTCTGATTCTTGGTTTCAACAACTTGGGCGTCGATGTGGAAATTGGCAAAGGTCAAACCGCTGACAGCCACATGCACGATTGCTTTACAGCGACTACGACAGCCGATTTGCACTACAAAGGCAAGAAGATTGTCGGCAGTGCACAACTGCGACGTCATGATGCTCTCTTACAACATGGCTCGATTCTTTTGTGTCAGGAGCAAAACTTGATGGGTGAGCTTTTGCTTAGCCGAGAAAGCAGTTCTTGCGAGGAAAAACAGAGGCACGCCAATTTGTTCGAAATTACCGGCAGTGTCGTATCCGCGTTGGAATTAATTCCGGCTTTTAAGGATGGATTTGAAAAGACTTTCTCAATTGCGCTCGAGCCAGGCAATTTGACCGAACTTGAATGGCAAAAGGTCGAGGAGCTGAGAGCTAAACAAGGGCTTCTTGTTTAAAGAAAAATGCCGGCTGACCGTAATCAACCGGCATTCTTCATGGCGTAAATCTACTATTTGAGAATTCTCTTCAGGGACGAATCGACCGCCACTTGCGGTGGTTCTACGTTCCTCTTCAAGTCACGGAAAATGTTTTCGGCGGTGTCTTTGAGTGTCTTGTGTACAAACATCTTTGGCGTAAAAAAGCCGGGATCGACGTGTTTTGCATATGTCACCAATGTAGACTTACCACCATCAACCGCAGCAAGGTCCCAATATCCTTCATTAGCTTTGAAGGAACCTTGTACTCGAGTCCACTCAATGCGGTTTGGTTTGCTTTGATCAATCGCAAGAACATAATCAAGCTTTACCAGTCCTGCTGCTTTTGCATTGAATCTTACATTTTTGACACCATTCTTCTCGCTCAGAACTTCGCATGCTGTCAGGTTTGAGAAATACCTGACGGCATTCGGATAGTCGGTGACTACGTCGAATACTTTCTGAGGGGAAGCATGAACAACTGTTTTACTGATAATGAAATCTTTTCTGCCTATTTCCTGCTCCTGGTGCACAACTCCTGTGAGCGGAACAGCCATTGCGACTGCTTTTGAATCCACTTGGGCTTCGGCAAACGATGGAACAGTTAGGCTGGAAGACAGCAGCAAAGCCACCACGGCTGCACCAATAGCGGTGCTCCGCGTCCACAGGGTAGGGCGCATAACAGATACCTATTTCAAGAGACGACGCAACAGACAGTTAACAGCAATGCAGCCATGCCCCTGGCTTGCTGCCTATGCGATCAAACGACGACCCCTTGGTTGCAAAGTTCCCAAGAATCAAGAAAGATAGCTTTCATCGGCGATGAGCAGAAATGTTGGATGCCTGGTCCTAATCTACTAAGATCTATGGAAGAACTCTCTGCCCCGTATTGGACCCAGCTAGGCCAATTTCATTGATTTTTGGCATTTCTAACTCGTCAAAATGCCGTGGATAAAGAAAACTATAGGGGCAAAACCTTGAAAGCCTGCGCCCGCTTGAAATTCTCAAAAATGCCCCGGTTTGAAGGGTTTGTGGGCAGGACAACTCAATGAAATAGTTCGTCACGACCGCTGGGATAAGCGTTTCCTCAATTGTATAATCTTCATTAACGCCGCAAAGCCGTAACGGCGCATCTTTTTTATAGGAAGCTTTTGATGCCCCAGCCCATTGAGGCTAGACTTTTTGAAATTCTCAGCCGTCAAAATCGGCCGCAGGAAGAGCTCGACTATGTTCGTAAGGCTTATGAGTTTGCTTTCAAAAGTCACGATGGGCAGGTTCGAAAGTCCGAAGAACCTTACATAATTCACCCTGTAGAAGTCGCCTGCCTGCTTTCAGAGCTCAACTGCGACTATCAGACCATAGCCGCTGGTCTTCTTCATGATGTCCTTGAGGACTGTGATGTTAAGCCCAAGGAAATGGAAGAGAAGTTCGGAAAGCCGGTCCTCAAAATTGTCGAGGGTGTCACAAAGCTAGGTAAGTTCAGCTTTAGCTCTAAAGAAGAACGGCAAGCCGAAAATTTTCGCAAGCTTATTGTTGCTATTTCAGAAGATATTCGAGTCGTTCTGGTGAAACTGGCAGACCGTCTCCACAATATGCGGACGATGGAGTACATGTTGCCGCGCAAGCAATGTGAAATAGCCAAAGAAACTCTGGAAATTTATGCGCCCTTGGCAAACCGCTTCGGTTTGGGACGCATGAAGTGGGAACTAGAGGACCTCGGGCTTAAATACCTTCACCCTGAAGAATTTACTGAGATTGAAAGGCTGGTAGCTGATACGCACTCCGAAAGGGACTACTTGATTGAGCAAGTAGTCGAGAAAATGCGCAGCGAGTTGGATAACCGCGGCATTGAAGCGGAGATCGTTGGACGGCCTAAGCACTTCTTCGGCATCTGGAAGAAGATGAAGAAGCAGCAGAAGACTTTCGAAGAACTCTATGACGTTCTGGCCATCAGAGTAATCATTGACAGCAATCAGGACAAAAATTACTGCGAATTGAACGCAGACCCAGACACTCAAAAATGCTATGAAGTTATGGGACTGGTACACGCGCTGTTTAAGCCGATTCCGGGCCGCTTCAAAGATTACATAGCCATGCCGAAGGCAAATAACTACCAGTCGTTGCACACGGCTGTGGTTGGACCAAAAGGCAAGCCGGTTGAAATTCAAATCCGTACACGCAGAATGCATCACGTTGCCGAGTATGGTATCGCCGCTCACTGGGCATACAAAGAAGCTGGAGATTCGGTTGTCGCTGACAGTCAGGACGATCAAAAGCTCGCTTGGTTAAGACAGTTAGTCGACTGGCAACAAGATCTTGCCGATGCACAAGAGTATCTGGATACGGTGAAAATGGATCTTTTCGCCGACGAGGTATTTGTATTCAGTCCCCGTGGCGATGTTTATGACTTACCGAAAGGCTCCACACCGATCGATTTCGCTTATCGTGTACACACTGATGTAGGGCATAAGTGCATTGGTGCCCGTATCAACGATCGGATAGTGCCTCTGAATACGGCGATGAAAAACGGCGATATTGTCGAAATTATCACCAGTAAAAACGCGCACCCGACCATGGACTGGCTTAACTTCGCCAAGACTCATAGCGCTAAGAGTCGAATTCGTCAGTGGTTCAAAAAGCACCATCGCGAGGAGCATATCCAACAGGGCCGTCAAATGTTGGAAGAAGAACTCGGCAAAGGTGCGCTCGACGAATTCCTCAAATCCGACAAGGTCAAGGAAGTAGGAAAACGGCTTAACATCTCGGATCCCGACGACATTTTGGCAGCTGTCGGCTATGGTGATTTGTCCGTCGTACAAGTTGCAAACCGAGTTCGTGAGAAAGACGCCAAGGACGCAGTCGACAAGACACTCGAAAAAATCTCTATCGGCGGGCAACCCGCGAAGCAAAGCTCGATCGGCAGTCTGGGCGGTTTGCTGCATCACCTGGCAAAATGCTGCCAGCCTGTTCCGGGCGAAGAAATTATTGGTATCGTCACCAGAGGCAGTGGCATAGCTGTGCATAAAGCAGACTGCAACAACTTACAAAAGGTTGATGTCGAGCGCTGTATGGCTGTAGATTGGTCGCCCGAAAGGCACACTACGTACCCGGCCGCATTGACCATCGAATGCCTGGATCGCATTGGCATTGCGCACGACATTCTCAAAAAAGTTTCCAACTTCGAAGTCAACTTGCGCGATTTGAAGGTTGAAACGCAGCGCGATAAGAAAACAGCCACAATTCATTTGATTATGGAAGTTCTCGATATCGAGCAATTGACCCGGGTTGCGCAGTCAATCAGTCAAATCAGCGATGTGCTTCGTGTTCAAAGAAAGGATCACAGACGCCGAGGCGGCAATGGCAATGGAAATGGTGCTAATTCACAAGCTGCTAAAACAAGCAATGTGACACCGCTTAATTCCGCAAAAAAAAAGCGGACAGATGAAGGCAAAGGTCAGCGGAAGGACCAGAAAAAAGCAGAATGAAGGTCATTCTAGCCACTCATAATCCTGGCAAGATTCGAGAGTTCTCGCAAATGGCCGAGCCCTGTGGCATCGAGCTTTTGCCTATGCCTGATGATTTAGATCCGGAAGAAACCGGTTCGACCTTTCTGGAGAATGCACTTATAAAAGCTCATGCAGCTGCCAAGGTCACGAACATGCCTGCTGTAGCAGACGACTCAGGGCTGGAAATTGAAGCCTTAAGTGGGCGTCCTGGAATACGTTCTGCGCGCTATTGTGAAGGAACAGATAAAGATAGAAGAGAAAAGATTCTAGAGGAAATGGCCGGCGTGCCGGAAGGAAAACGACAAGCCGCATTCGTCTGCGCAATGGCTCTTTGTTTACCGGATGGCACTGTTCTCAAAACTACTGAGGAACGTTGGCATGGCAGTATTGGATTTGTCTCGCGCGGTGAAAACGGATTTGGCTACGACCCGATTTTCGAACTCGATGGCAGAAATCAAACCTCAGCAATGATTACAAATGAAGAGAAAAACACTCTTTCTCATCGTGGTCAGGCTTGGCGCAAAATGGTCGATTTCATCGGGTCTCCGGAAATGAAATTCTAAGAACCGGCTTGTCAAGCACATTCAAACTTTCCAAGGTGGGAATTTCAGCATAGGCCTGACAGTTTCCAAGAATTAGGCTCTTATTTGTGGATGCATTCGCATTTCGCAACCCAATCCCTTTCGGAGTTTTTCTGCGTGACCGAGCCGTTTTCTCCTAACGCATTGCCGTCCTCGACAAGTGCCGCTGCAGTTGTTGCCGGCGTGTCGCCAACTGGTTCAAAATCAATCTCACTGTCACAGGGCGCAGAGCAAATTTCCTTTGCCCCTGATGAACAGTTTGAGCCGATTGATGCACATCAAGTACAGACACATTGCGATTGGCAGCCTAACGAGGAAGATTTGATTCCAGGTTTTGGAGTCGAACGCGCGCGCGAATTGCTCATCTGGCTCATCAATTTGGAACTTCGTTTGCCTCCATACAGTGAAGTTTCGCCTGCCTGACTTCCAGGACGTATTTCATCTTCCACTTATGGTATGTTTCTTCCTGTTTGATATCGCAGGGAGTCACTGTATTGGAGCGCCTGGCTGAATATAAAGCGCTGGTCGACTGCGCGAAGAAAGCCGCTGACTCGGCGTACGCTCCTTATTCAAAGATGCCTCAAGGAGCCGCCGTGCTGTCTGTCGACGGGCGGATGTACAAAGGTTCGAAAATGGAATGCGCTGCGTATGGTGGCGCAGTGTGCGCTGAAACAGCGGCACTGACTGCTGCCATCAGCGAAGGCGTACGCAAGTTCAAAGCCATTGCTATTCATCCTGCCGAGTATCCATGCGGTTCAACCAGACAAATGCTGGCCGAGTTCGGCATCGATCTGGATGTTGTAACCGAGAATGCTGATGGTCAGCTAGACGTGGTCAACTTGAAAGACCTTTTGCCGTTGCACTTTGGCCCGGACAACTTAAGTTAGGTGCGCATGACTACAGCTACCGATCAAACACCACCAACCAACAGTTCTGAAAGTACCGCCGATGTTGCTGGGCTCTGGGGCCATCCAAGCGGTCTCACCACGCTGTTCTTCACGGAATTGTGGGAACGTTTCAGCTATTACGGCATGCGTGCCATCTTGATGCTGTATATGGTGGCAGCCGTTGCCGATGGTGGAATGGCTATGGACACAAGAACTGCTGCCACTATTTATGGTGCGTACACTTCTGCTGTTTATGTCACTTCGATTCCCGGCGGTCTAATTGCAGATAAGTTTCTTGGCGCCAAGATGTGCATCCTTGTTGGTGGAAGCATTATTGCGCTTGGTCATTTTACGTTGGCGATTCACTCCCAGTTCGCTTTCTATGCAGGATTGATTTTGATTATCCTGGGAACAGGGTTGCTCAAGCCCAACATCAGCACACTGTTGGGCAGTCTTTACTCAGCTGATGATGACCGCCGAGATAGTGGATTTTCGATTTTTTATATGGGCATCAATATCGGCGCGGCATTGTCACCACTGGTTTGTGGATATCTGGCGCAAAGTGAACAATTCAAATCATTTATTGCTGGTTATGGGTTCAAAGCTTCAGACAGTTGGCACTTCGGCTTTGCTGCTGCCGGGATCGGCATGCTTATTGGGCTTGCCCATTTTCTTTTTCAATTCAAACGTCTAGGCAGCAAGGGTGCCAGACCAATTGGAAAGCAAAGTGTCGCTGCAAATTCTGATTTGCGTGAAACCAAACCAGCAGATGAACCGGTAAAAAACGAAGAAAAGCTTCCTCTGTCAAAGCAGGAGTGGAGCCGCTTGGGAGCGATTGCAATTCTTTTTTCGTTCGCTGCCTTTTTCTGGGCAGTTTATGAACAAGACGGATCTAGTTTGAACTTATTTGCCGATCGACTGACTGATTGTTCTATCGCTGGCTGGAAGTTTCCCTCTAGCTGGTTTCAAACATTGCCAGCTGTTTACTGCATTATTCTCGCGCCGGCTTTCTCCGTACTATGGGTGAAGATGGGGCATCGACAGCCTTCCAGCCCTGCTAAGTTCGCAATTGGTCTTGCTTTGCTGGGTGCCGGCATCGGTATTATGGTGCCGGCATCATTGCTTGCTGCGCAAGGAAAAGTTGGGCCAATTTGGCTGGTCCTTTCCTATCTTTTGCAAGTGCTCGGCGAAATGTGTTTGAGTCCGGTTGGACTATCGACTGTTTCGAAACTCGCACCAGCGCGTTTTGCCAGCAGTACAATGGGGGTCTGGATGCTCGCTACGGCGTGTGGCAACTTCCTGGCTGGCTATCTTGCAGGCTTCTTTGATGAAAACAGTACCAGCACGCTTATATCCATGTTTGGATTTATGGGCGGTTTCCTTTTCCTAGCCGCGTTCGTTCTCTGGTGCTTAACCCCACTTGTAAAACGGCTTATGAGTGGCATCCGCTAATTGGTGTTGCCACTATATGTGGTGCAGAAAAGGAAGTGCTCAAAAACAAAAAGACCGTCCAGATTGCTCTGCGACGGTTTTGATGCTACTGCCTGACTGCCCTTTGCGTTAGGGCTCAGTATCTCGATGCGCTTCAGTCAGTCCTTCACGCATTGCGGGCTCGCTTGCTACAGTGTCCGGTCAGCGCCGACCTGACGTTTCCACAAGGCCCCTCGGCTCAAAGCGCTCAACATTTAAGTGAGCACTCACCGTTGATGCATTTAGTCTATCGCGTTGACGCATAGCTTCAAGTACCCCACTGAACATTTTATGGTTGCATACTTGGCAATAGTGAGATGCTGAGCGGATATAGGACTTCGATTCTCCAATGCGTTAACAAGCGCTCGGCCCTTTTGTGGCGCTTAAAGAGTTCCTGTTGTATATGCTTTGATGCTCTATTGGTTATTCTTCGAGTATTTGATGTTTATCTCGCAAGCTTGTTATTTCGATTAATAAATGAGACACAACGGGCGTTTTCTCCGTCCCTGGTGGTTTTTGCGGATAAAATAGCGTTTTGCTCGCCCCATCAAAAGTCATAGAGGCAGAACAGTCCATGGGTTACAACGATCTCAGAGAATTCATCGAAGTGCTAGATCGGCACGGTGAGCTGATAAGAATCGATGCCAAGGTTTCAGCCGATCTGGAAATTGCCGAAATTACCGATCGCGTTAGCAAATCCACCGATGGTTCTAACAAAGCGCTCTTGTTTACTAACGTTGATGGCTACGACATGCCAGTTTTGATAAATGCGTTCGGATCGATGAAACGCATTTGCCTGGCGCTGGAAACAGAAAGTTTGGACGATATCGCTGACCGCATCCGTCATTTGATCAAACCGAAGGTTCCAGAAAATTTCCTTGAGAAGTTGGCTCTCCTACCCACTCTTATGGATGTGGCAAAGTTTCCGCCTAAACTCTCTGGTGGTGCTGCACCGTGTCAGGAAGTGGTTATTACTGACCCTTCCGAGCCCATGTTGGACAAGCTGCCAATTATTAAATGTTGGCCGGAAGATGCTGGTCCCTTCGTAACTTTAGGCGTCGTAATCACTCGTGATCCCAAAACCGGTATCCGCAATCTGGGAGTTTACCGTCTTCAAAAGTACGGCAACAATCTCACGGGAATGCACTGGCACAAGCATCATGACGGTGCAAAACATTTTGAAGAATCGCGCCGTGACTCGCGTGGAGAATGGACAGAAACGTCACGCGGCACAGAGCCGCCCAATTATGGAACGTTCTTTGACGAGAAGGAAGCAAAAAAGGCGAGTAACAGACTGGAAGTAGCAATTGTTCTTGGTGCAGACCCTGCGGTGACTTACGCTGCTACTGCTCCTCTGCCGCCCGATATAGATGAGCTTCTATTTGCGGGATTCTTGAGACAAAGTCCTGTACGTCTAACCAAATGCAAAACCATAGACTTAGAAGTACCTGCCAATGCAGAGATAGTCATAGAAGGCTACGTAGAGCAGTCGGAGTTAAGAGAAGAAGGTCCTTTTGGTGATCACACAGGCTTCTATAGCTTAGCTGGACTCTTTCCTGTTCTTCATGTAACTGCAGTTACTCATAGAAGAAATCCTATATATCAGACAACAATAGTAGGTATTCCACCTCAAGAAGACTGTTACTTAGGCAAAGCTACAGAACGTATATTCCTGCCTATGGTTCAGATGCTTGTTCCGGAGATCGTAGATATGAACCTTCCGTGGGAAGGTGTCTTCCACAACTGTGTAATTCTCGCGATAGACAAACGTTTTCCTGGCCACGCTAAGAAGGTGATGAGCGCTTTGTGGGGTTTAGGACAGCTTATGTTCACTAAGTTCGCGATAGTGCTAGATAAGGACGTGGATGTTCAGAACCTTTCTCAGGTTGCTTTGCATGTATTTGGAAACACAGATCCAAAAAGAGACATGATGTTCGTCGAAGGACCCTTGGACATACTGGACCACGCAAGCCCGTTGCTGGGCTATGGCAGCAAAGTTGGCATCGATGCGACCCGAAAGTGGAGAGCAGAGGGCTTTGAGCGGGATTGGCCAAAACCGCTGGAAATGTGCGAAGATGTCAAGAAGGTGGTGTCTGCCCGGTGGGAGGAGTATGGCATAAGCGCCGTAGCGCGCCCACCTGCGGTGATTAAGCGCTAAACGCGTTGTAAAGAGATATTTTTTTTCTGAAACCGTGTTGAAATTCGCTTAATCGTGGCATAAGACCTTTACGGACCCCTAGATTGCACGGGGTCGACAAACCGCTCCACTGAGCGGTGGTCTCATCATACTTATTACGCCTGGTGTGGTTCCCTATGAAACACGTTAAGCGCATTAGCGCTTTGTTTTTGTCTGCGTTTTTTGTCGTATCGATGTTGTACCAGCCCGCATCTGGTCACAGATCGCAACCGGTGGAAATTTACCACCGCGCCTGGCAGCTAGTGAAAGACAACTACTACGACGCCAACATGTCCGGCAAGAACTGGGGCGACCTCGAACACAAATACGACGGTCAAATCCACACCAACGCTGATGCGTTTCGCTACATCAAAGCGATGCTCGAAACGCTCAACGACCCGTACACCCGCTTCCTCGATCCACGCGCATTCCAGGATGAGAACGACGCTATCGACGCTCGCATCGTCGGAATAGGCGTCAATCTCCAACAAAAAGACCAACGCCTCGTCGTCACTCGCACCATCGAAGGTGGACCCGCTGAAACAGCTGGTATGAGAGCCAAAGACGAAATCGTTGAAATCGACGGCTCAAACGCAGTAGGTATCACCCCTGAGCAAGCTGCTGAAAAAATCCGCGGCAAAGCCGGCACTCCTGTGACCATCAGCGTTAAGCGCCAGGATGATACAAAGAAATTCAATATCGTCAGACAAGAAATCGCTATCCACGCAGTTTCCACTAAGTTCCTCGAAGGCGGCAAGATCGGGCAAATCACCCTGTCTACGTTCATCTCCAACGATGCCTCCAAAGAATTTCGTGCAGCACTGGCGAAGACCGCAAACTGCGAAGGTTTGATAGTCGACCTCAGAGACAACCCCGGCGGTTTACTTTCCAACGCCCTTGAAATTGCAGATATGCTCCTCGAAAAAGGAACCATCGTCAGCACTATCAGCCGTCACGGACGTCATGCAGACGTCGCTTCCGGAGACCCGGTGACCCATCAACCGATCGTTGTTCTTGTTGATGAAGAAAGTGCAAGTGCCAGCGAGATCTTGGCCGGTGCTTTGAAAGATAACGGCAGAGCAGCTATCGTCGGCACCCGCACCTACGGCAAGGGACTGGTTCAAGAAATCAATCGTTTGCCAGGCGGCGCGGCAATCCACATCACCGTTTCGCGCTACCTCACCCCAGATGGTTCCGATATCAACAAAATTGGTGTCAAACCAACTATCGAGTGCAAGTCAGACAGAGAGAGCCAAGAGCGTACTGCTATGAACGAACTCAAAGCCAAAATCGCAATGGCTAAGAAGCCGGTCAGAACCAGCAACCTCAGCTTCAGCAAGTAATTCACCAAGTTTAGAAAGGATGGAACGATGAGACCATCCAATAAAGTGCAACGGAACCGAAGAGCCAATTTGGCTCTTCTTTCCGCTTTTTTATGTAGTGGTTTTATCGCGACACCCGGCTTTACGTGGCAGAAAAACACACTGCTGATCGCTCAGCAGGGCGCGCCACAACAGGCTCCTTATCAGGCTCCATATCAGTCGCCGGCACCTCAGTACCAAAATGCACCACCTATGCAGTGGCAGGGACAAACTCCTCAAAGCGCTCCGGCAGCTCAATGGACTTCGCAGCCACCACCTCAGAACGGACAGTGGGGACCGCCTCAAGGTTCGATGGGCCAAGTTGCACCAATGGGACAGGCAGCGCCGATAGGACAAGTCGCGCCGCCTGGAGTTCCAAATTATTCGAACGGTTATCCTGGTGGAATGCAGCAGCAGCCGCAACAATGGCAAGGTGCTCCTCAGCAAAGTATGCAGGCCCCACAAGCATTTGGACAACAGTCAGGTTATCCTCAAAGCGTACCACCAGCTAATTTTGGAGCGCCACCCACCGGCAATACCGGGTATGGTGCGCCTCCTCAGTATCAGCAACCGCAAGAGCAAAATTGGAATTATCAAAACCAAAATCAGCAGAATATGCAGCCAAATCTGCAGCCAAATCTGCAAGGTCAAGCGCAGCAGTATGGTAATTATGCGCCTTCGCAGGTTCAAAACTCCGTGCCTTCGCCTCCGTCAAACGAAGGCTATCCGAGCGTTGAAGAGCTGAATGAAACCTTTCAGCAAAATCCGGCGAAAAATGTTCAACAACCTTCGACTGCTGAAAAGGTCGGTACTGGTTTGCTGAATATGGTCAAAAACTCGATGATGACGCCGTCTTATGGAATGGGCGGCATGGGTATGAACGGGTATGGAATGGGCGGGTATCCCATGGGAGGTATGGGTATGCCGATGGGCGGCTATGGCATGCCTTACGGCGCAGCTCCGATGGGCTATCCGATGATGGGTTCACCAAGCATGCTGGGAGCCCCAATGGGCGGCAGTATGATGAATAACATTTTGAATAACGGTTTGCGGAATCTGCGTTTTTGAGCTTTCAGAATTCTATTGAAACGCTCCTGAAAGCCGCAGGAATCCTGAAAAGGAGCCTTGACAAGTGTTGGAATTAGGTATTAGATACGACTACTTACTATATTTGGAGAAGAATTATGATCAGGTCTAGGGATAGGTCTGCTTTCGGCGGCCGAATTCTTGCTGCTATTTCTTGCGGAGTTTTTATAGCTTCTCCGGTCTTTGCTCAGCAAGGTCTCTCAGACTGGCAGTCATCTGGTGCCTCTTCTACTCCTGATGCAAATTGGAGTTCGACTCCACCAGGCAGTTATTTGCAGCAATCCAAAGCTCCCGCAAAGAAATCGACTTCGTCATCCAAAAATTCTGCGCCTCCACTTAGGACCGACGACTTCTCCAGTGACTTCTCCTCCAAAGGGCAAGGATTGTCCGGTTGGCAAGGCGGCAGCACTGGTGGATCAGGTTCCGGAAGTTCTGGAGGACAGGGGTTGTCCGGCTGGCAAGGCGGAAGCGGTGGTGGATCAAGTTCCGGAAGTGCCGGAGGACAAGGGTTGTCCGGCTGGCAGGGCAGCAGTGGCGGTGGAAGTTCTGGAAACAGCGGTGGACAAAGTTTATCCGGCTGGCAGGGCGGCAGCGGCGGTTCGAGTTCCGGAAATAGCGGACAAGGTTTATCGGGCTGGCAAGGCAGTGGAGCTGATATGGGTGCCGGTGCTACTCTCGGCGATGTATTGCAACAAGAGCAGTCTATGGGCGGCGCTAATACCCAACTTCAGGGTGGAGTGGAACGCGAACGCATGGTCAACAATGGCGCCAACACTATGGGTGGTGGCATGGGTGCCGACCCGAATGCGATGGGCGGCAATCAAATGAACAACATGGGTGGCGGTATGCCTAATCCTATGGGCGGTATGGGCGGCGGCATGGCCACTCCGAATCCAATGGGCGCCATGGGCGGCATGGGCGGTGCGCTCGGTGGTATGGGTGGCGCAGGCGGTCTCATGGATGTTCTTATGAACATCATGCCCAAGCATAATGCCCCAGGTACTGTCGGAGCGACCGGAGCTCCTGGTACCAATCAAACGTTCTTCCGCACTAAGTCGCGTAGTCCGAACATGCTGACCGGTGTACCGAAGACCATCAACAGGTCAGTCAACCGCGCATTGAATCGCAACCTCAATAGAGGCATCAATACTGCTGCAGCACGCGCAACAGGCTCAGCTCTTCGACATCTGCGTTTCTAAACTACAGTTGAAACCAGGATCGACGAACGAGATCTACTCTCGTCTCTATTTGCTGTCTAGTGCTAATTGTCTAGTGCCAGTAGATCTGTAGTGCAAACGAATGTCTAGTGCTTTAGCGGTTCTTTGCCGATTGACTTTCTAATCATGTTGGCGATCTGATAGATCGAATCCATCGTGTCGTTAAAATCCGCTGTGTGCTTTGCACGCAAGGAATTCGGCAATAGCAAAAGAGCATCGCCAAATTTGCCTTGGAAAATGTAGATGGTGATTAGCTTGTCTATGAGCAAATTTTCGAGTCGCATTTCACGCGAGCTCAAACTCTCGATCATGCGAAGTCCACGTTTTACGTAAGGTTCGGCTTCAGCGAACTGATAGTCTTTCAAATAAGTAAGACCCAAACCAAGAACTGAGTCCAATTTGAATACAGTGTCCTCTGGATAGGCTCGATCGCAAATATCCAGAGCTTCGCTATATAGTTTGGTGGCTTCTTCCGAGCCTCGCAAAATAAGGGCGCAAGCCGCCAACCTATTGAGCACGGAAATTCTGGCCGGGTGCTCTTCTGGAAGTGCAGGAGCCAAGATGTCTCTGACTCTGCGCCAGTTTTTCTCCGCCTCGATTGGTCTCTTCCTTTCAAACTGTTGTTCTGCTAGCAGGTCGAGAGAAACTCCAACTTCTGGATGGTCTTTTCCCAGATGTCTTTGCAAGATGTCTACTGACTCGTTCAGCAATGGCTCTGAGAGCGAGACTTTACCTTCTTTCTGGCGAAGAATAGCCGTATGCCTGAGCGAAATTGCATAATCCTTGTGCATTTTGCCTGGCTTTCTACGCCTGATACCCATGGATTTGACGAGACTCTTCTCGGCTTCTTTGGGATGACCGCAACTCAAATGCACCAATCCGAGGTCATCGTAAGCATCGGCAGCTTCTGGACTATCAACTCCGCAAGCCTGGCATCGCAGCTTGGTCGCTTCTTCGACCAGGGCTTCTGCCTCATTAGTGTCGCCGTTGGCAGCAAGAGACAGTGCGAGTGCCGACATAGCTTCTGCTGTCTTTTCGTTGTTTTCCCCAAAGACCCTCTTCGAGATCTCTACGGATTTCCTCAAGTATTCAATTGCCTTTTCGATATTGTGGAGCCTGTCTTGTAGCCGACCGAGCTTAAGTAGCGTCAGTGCGCGCTCCGCGGAATTTTCAGGCAATCCGGAGAGCACCCGAGAGCATTCAGCGGCAGCTTCCTGGTATTTCCCCTGGGCATACAGGTCATCCACTTTAGAAAGTTGCTCACTCTTTGCCATCTATCAAGGCTCCTCATCTGGGGCTGGGGTGCCCCCATCCGTGAGGGCTACACTACTACTTGCCACATTACCAGACAAATCCCCTCTTCCGCTTGCCGTCACCTGGGTGGCGATTTTGAGCCTTACTGCGCAGGGGACTTTGTTGGCAAAGCTGACCTTTTGAGTTTGCGGTTGTATTTTAGATTGACTGACAAATTTCTCTTCTGACAGCAAGCGTGCACCAGATATAGTGCGCCTTACCGGAGCCGGCAGGGCCGTGAGTTTGAAATGCAGATCATCATCCGGTGAAGGAAGAGTCGCATCGATATTCCCTCTGTATAGCCTGCTCTGACGATTGACTCGGTCGGCTTGAAGGTCCAAGGTTTTTAGTTCTTCAAAACCTTCCGGCACCGGCACGTTTGAATCCAAATCTTTCAATGTTCCAAACTCGCACTCTGCGATGGTTGGAGTGGCTGTCTTCAACCAGGCTAAATTGAGAGAACTCCTTTGCGAAAGTAATTTCGCGTCATCTTTAAGAACTTCTGACAATTCGCCTTCTATCGCTTTTTCTATCGTTGTTCTCTCTTCATCTACCAAAATTGCTCCCCGCCTGGACTCTTCAACTGTTTGTCTTGCAAGCGGTTCTAAAAACTTATATCTACCGTTTAAGTCTGAGTATGTTTTTCTTGATGAGAAAACTAACTCTCGCGAGCGTTCTACTAATATGTTGGCTCTACCCTGCCGATCGTCTGCATTCAAGACTTTCGCTGCGCCCAGAGCGAGTTCGTCGGCAGCATTCTTACCATGACTGGTCGATGAGAAAAGCAGCATTAATCCAACGCCTACGAGCGCTACCACTATCACAATTCCGACCACCATTGCGACCATGACCAGCATGTTGCCGTGTCCGGAGCGGATGTGACGACGTCTAGAACTGCGCATCAAAACAGACTACTACTGGCAGGCAGCATACGCATCAGGTATGCCATAAGCGAAGTTTTTGAAAGAATACTTTTTGAACGATCTCCATGAGGTGTTGACCATTCTGTTGAGCGTTTGCACCCCTGTCTCGCCCGGATGTGCGCTTGCAACCATTGCTGCCACGCCGGCTGTGATTGGTGAAGAAAACGATGTCCCGCTGATGAGTACTGGATAACCGTATTTGTCGGAGCATTGAACCAGAACACCAGGCGAAGCGAACCAGACCGAAGAGCCGGTGTTGGAAAACTTCGCAATTTTCAGATTGTAGTCCACAGCAGAAATGCAAATAAGGTTTGGCCGAAGCGGGTCTTTGCACTTTTTCTTCTCGTTGCCGACGGCATTGAAGAAAATGCCACCGGTCGCGTTGTATTCATTGAGCGCTACGTGCAAACCCGCGTGTAAGGTAGCATTGGAGAATGAATACGGGGGCACCGCATTAAAACTGCAACTGGCAATCTTAATGCCTTTCGATATCAGCTCGCCAATAGCCGTGATGAGATACTCATCGTCTGTATAACCTTCATCATCGCTGATGATGATTGGATAGATTTGCGCATTGTAAGCGGGAGAAGCGCTATTCAGTGAGTTGTTAGCAGCGGCTGCGGCAGTGGTGGCGCATGCGGTGCCATGCCCTAACGAGCCGGGATCGGTGTCATGATTTCCAGGTCCGCTTCCAGTAAAAGCATTAAATCCTGTGAGCAATCGTCCATTAAGCTCAGGAACCGGATTCACACCGGTATCAAGTATCGCAATGGTCACCCCTTGGCCCTCTGTGCTGTAGCACCAGCCGGGTGGGACATTTAGCATGAATAGCTCGTACTGGCTAGGAAATCCAGGATCGTTGACGATGTCGCATTGCTCTTTTTTGTAAGTGTGATTGCGCTGAACGAGTGAAAAGTGCTCGCCATCCTTGACCATATTTTTGTAGGTCTCTTCGAGCTTGCCCTTTTCGGTTTTGACGACGAGAAATTCCTGGGTACCTACCTTAATTCTTCGTGTGATGGTACCTTTTACTTCCTGAAGCGCATCATTAAGGTCGTCCTTGGTTGATCTAGGGTTGGCGATGACGATTAGGGTGTCTTCGCGCCAACCGCCGTCTCCTTTGGGCGGCATTTGCTTAAATGTTAGAGGGTAGCTCGATTCCGGCTTTACTGAGGTGTCAGCGATGGATGCGGTCCAGAATCCGGAAGTGCCGAAGGCAGCAACAAATAAACCCAGCAACCCAGTGGTCGCCAACATTTTTGGACGTTTTTGCTTCTTCAATTGAGTTTTAAACCTCTGGACGCAGGGGAGACATCAGCGTCTTATATTAGAATGCCCAATACTTTCCAAATATATACATTCGACCTGACCGGCCGCCACTATTACGCTGAGAATTTATCATTCACCCTTTCAGGGTAGATTCTCCGGTAAGCTGATGTGACAGCGTGTTTTTCCAAAATCCTAATGGCGGTTCGAATTGCCACTGCATGTGGTGACAAAAGATGGGTAAATTGAAACTAAGAGCTCGCGATAGTTTTACCGCAAAGATGTTTTTATCATCTCTGCTTGTTTCATTATTGGTTCTCTTCCCCCCAGTCGTTTCTGCAGACGACGACGACGAGATCGACACGGAGATTGACTGGGAGGGCAGATTCACACAAGTTGTTGATATAAAAACAGAACCACTTGCTAATTATCTTCGCAAAGATAAGCACCAATTCGATAATTTGGTTTTGGCGCGCGTCAGTAGCCAGTCGCCCAAAGAAAAGAATTCCAAAAAATACGAAGTCATCTGGTATAGAAAAGGAGATCCTATAGGAGTACGCCGTCTGAATGGACTCGCATTTCAAGCTCCACAAAGAATTGCATTGCACGTTCTTCATTCATCATTGCCGGCTAGTGACGATGATGTAAAATCGGCAGCAAACGCTTGTTTGCGATTGTATCTTGAACTCTACGCCAAGACTATGTCTCCAAGTGCAATCGTCGTACCGAAGCAATCGTTCAATTCGTTTGTGCAACGTATGAATCAGTTGAATTTTTATTCTGCCGAAGAGCCAGAACCGAATACTCCAGTTCGTACATCAATTATTCTATCCGTCGAATCAGAACCGCCAGGGTTGAGGCAGTTGCTTTTCTATTCAGGAAGTGGGCTCTAAGGATTGCGTGAGCTTATGCGCTGTGCAATCTGCGAGTCGGGCACACTTCTTCCAGAACTGTCTGGATATTTTGCAGCAATCCACCAAGTCCGGTGCGCATCACTGCTGATACCATGACCGGGTTTGGAACTTGAGCAGCAAGCCACTCTAAATCTTCTTTGCGTGCCTTATCTGTTTTGTTCAAAACAGTGATGATAGGCTTATCCACAGCACCCAGTTCGCTAAGAACATCGTATACGGAACTCATATGTTCCATCACATTCGGGTGGCTTGCATCAACAACATGCAAGAGAACATCCGCAACGGCGACTTCTTCAAGTGTCGCTCTAAATGCGGCAATCAAAGACGTCGGTAGTTTTTTGATAAATCCGACTGTGTCTGTGAGCAAAACAGGTGAGTGGTCAGGGAGGGTGGTTCTTCTTGTTGCTGGGTCCAGTGTTGCGAAGAGTTTGTCTTCTACAACCATGTCCGACTTTGCAAGAGCGTTTAGCAGAGTGGATTTGCCTGAGTTCGTATATCCTGTCAATGCAACCACCGGCAGATTTTCATCTGTGCGTTTGCGTCTTTGTGTATCTCGATAGTTTTTGATGCGCTGTGTTTCACGTTCTAAAAACGTAATGCGGTCGCGATTACGACGTCTGTCGACTTCGAGTTTGGTTTCACCAGGACCTCTTGTGCCGATGCCGCCGCCCAGTCTACTTAGCGCCGTCCCTTTTCCGACCAGTCGGGGGAAAAGATATTTGAGCTGAGCGAGTTCGACTTGCAGCTTACCTTCCTTGGTTTGCGCGCGTTGCGCAAAAATATCCAAGATAAGTTCAGTGCGGTCGATAACCTTCACTGCAACGATCTCTTCCAAGTTTTGCTGCTGGTTGGCAGAAAGCTCTTTATCGACTATGACGATGTTTGCTCCCATCTCCTGAACCAAAAGTGCCAGCTCTTGCACTTTGCCGGATCCTAAGAAGTATTTGGGATCCGGTTGCGAACGTGATTGAGTCAAGCGTCCACACACGGTTGCGCCGGCTGTTTTAGCCAGCAGAGACATCTCATCAAGATCGTCGTCAACTTGAAAGCCGTTTTGACCCTCTGAAATCAAACCGACAAGAATTGCGCGCTCCTCACCTTTTGCAACTTGCAGTCCAGGCGCTTCACGTCTGAACTCATTTTCCAAAGCTTGAATAAGCTCTTCAAAATCTTCTTCTTGAGCGCGTCTTGCGGTCATGGGTGGAAATAGCTTCCAAAGCTGACCTTCAGAATCTCGCCCTGGCAGTATGTGTGCAACATATACGACGTCGGCAAATCTCGTCTGCTCGCCCTTGGAGCGGCTGAAATCGCCGTCTGTGTTGACTGAAATTTGAGCAATTGCATCAAGACGGTTCTTGAGCAAGCACTGCAGATCTTCTTTTCTGAAAGACAGCTTGTTAGCCTGCGCAGTCTTGCTGCTGTCAAGGTTAGTATGAATGATTCTGTGACCGCAGAGCCTTCCAGGGCCAACTCTTACGCCCCGCAGCTCCGGCATATTCACTTCGGAAGGATGTCCGAGAGTGACATTAACTACTTGTCCACGCCTGTTAACGACAACTGAAACTGGGTGCCCGGTGGAATGGGATACTTCGGCGACGCTTTCAGCCAGGTCGATAGTTAGCAACTTACCGGCTGGAATTCTTTGCTGAAGAATGCGATTAAGCTGTTTAATCTCAGACTTCTTCAGTCCTTTAGCTTTACCAAGATCAAGTTTTCCGTGCAATCAGATACGCCCTCCTGATGGCCCGCCAGTTGTTTGTTGAATGGAATTTTGCAAAAGCTTACGCCACGTAGTAAGTCTCACACCCGAATCATACCCGCTCAGTGGCCGATATTCACGGATATTTAATCTGATAATGTCTGGCAAAACCGGCTAAGAATGAGGATGCAACCTCATGACTAGTTCGGTGATTCCACCGGCTGCCGGCTTTCGGTCGTTGTCATCACAATGCCTTGCACAAGGCGACTAACTGATTCGCAAAATTCGTCCGTAGAAATTCCCGCTCCCGTGAGGTGTCTGGTCAGACCAAGCGTCATCTTATTTATGTCTGCGTTCGCCAAACCCTTCTCTGTATATACGATCAGAGGTAAAGAATGCTCCTCGCCTTGTCTTAGTCCGGCAAGCACTTCAAAACAGCGTTCATTGGAAACGGACAGATCAAGCACAATCATGTCAGGTTCGAGTTCTCTGACCGTAGCTGAAAGTGATTGATCAACTTCATCAACAACGTAAAAGCCGCCACGCGAAATAGTCGTCTTCAATAGGTTTGATTTTGCCGAGTCACCTTCGATAACAAGAACTCTGCTTTCTGCCGCAAGCACCCCAGCTTGTCTTCCGACTTTTCGAAGGCGCACGCAGTCGAATGGATTTTTTTGTATGTCCAGGAGAACCGGGTTGGCGATTCTGCCGGTCTCTTCATTCCATCCACCTAATACTATGATCGGCACTTCGCTAGTAACCAGTGCCCCGCCCGCATGTTTGATGATCTCCAACCCGCTGCCGTCAGCTAATTCGACGTCAACAAGCACGACATCTGGAAATGTCTTTTCAATGATCCGCTCAGCTTGAGCTAATGTTGCCGCGCGCAGAAGATCGTAACCTGACTTTTGCAGTAATTCTTTTAGTGGCTCGGTGACCTTTTCGTCGTCTGCTACTAACATGACTCGCAGTCTGTGCAGAGTCAATGTCTCGTCTGGGGCTGAAGGCAAGCTTTCGCCCGGAGAAAGTTCAAACCAGAAGTTTGAGCCCTTTCCGACTTCCGTTTCTACGCCTATATTGCCGCCATGCTGCATTACAATTGCTTTTGAAATCGCCAGTCCAAGCCCTGTACCACCTTTCTTTCGAGTATCTGAAGAATCCAGTTGTTGGAATTTCGCAAACAACTTATTCATTTGATCGTCGCGAATTCCAGGACCCTGGTCAATGATTGCGAATCGCGCTCTACCTTCTTTTGTCTCAGTAACCAGGATTTTGACTTCTTTTCCTTTCTCGGAAAATTTGATTGCATTTGATATAAGGTTGTTCAATACCTGCACAATCCGATCGGGATCGCAGAGTAAAGCTTCGTTGAATTCAATCGATTTAGTTAGAGACACACCAGCGTCGTCCGCCAGTCCACGAATTGCCTGAAACGTTGTGTCGACAAGCGATTGTGGGTTTGTCAATTGAGGCTTGAGCATCAACTTGCCGGCTTCGATTTTTCTGAAATCCAAAATGTCATTGATTAGCCGGATTAATCTGTCGCATTCACCACCGGCGATGCGGACAAGATGACCACCTTTTTGCGACAATTCGCCCACTGCGCCACTGGTCATCAAACCAAGCGCTGTGCGGATAGACGTAAGTGGCGTTCGCAGTTCGTGCGAAACAGTCGAGTAAAATTCACTGACGCGTTTTTCGGCTTCTTTCCGCGCCGTGATATCACGCACAATACCAGTGTAAATTCGCCGGTCTCCCAAGTTGAGAACAGAAAGCGCTGCTTCAACCGGAAATGTGCTGCCATCCTTGCGCCTGCCTTGTATTTCTTCCCCGATACCGACTACATGTTTTTCGCCAAACTGCGATTTTTTTGGCTCATCGAGTTTTTCTAAAGTCAGGTTTTCCATTACTGTTGCAATCTGAACACCAAGCAAATCTCCAGCGCTATATCCAAACATGTGCTGCAGTGCGTCATTGGCAGACTCAATCTCTCCTGAATCAGAGAAGGTGACAATACCGTCGGGAGCTGTGTCTACGATAGCCCTCATTCGAGCTTCTCTTTCCGCCAATTTTCTTTCCGCTTCTCTCGAGTCAACGACATAACGATTGAGAATGAACAACATAGACAGCAAGATAAGGAAAGCGGCCGTCATCATAATCCAGATGGCGCCTAGCGTTTGCAAGTTGTTGTTGCTTATAGTTTCACTCGTGGCGAGTTGCATTTGCTTTTCTCTAGTGCGCAAATCGACTAGTTGTCCTTCGATGAGCACTGAGAGTTTTCGAAATTCGTCAGTATCCAATAGTTCCGCAGTTGCAGAATAGCCCTTCTTCTTGCGGGTCTCGATTATTTGCTCGTTGACGATCAGTCGATCGTTCAGATTGCGTTTTATCGATTGCACTTCATACTTGTTGGCGCGGTCGCCCAGCAACTGAATCAACTTATCGAGGTGCTGGTTTATGCGTGTGGCGCAATCCCTCATATAGGGCAATTCACGATCTTCACCGTTGGTGATGAAGGCAATTTCTGCGCAGCGCAAATCAGAATATGCTGTCATTGTTTCTTCCATCTCGTACAAAGCTTCCTGGCTCTGTGAGATGGAATTACTGCCTGGTTGCAATTGTTGACTGGCGACGCCGCCAATGTAAAGAAGAACCAAAGCGGTGGCAAGCACGGCGAAAGCGGCTTTGATGGTCAAGTTGGCGCTAGAGCCAATCTGATTAGCGTTTGCCGACTTTTCCATCCAAATGCTTCATCCTATATAGATGCTCGACCATTCTTTGCCGTACCCTCACCCGATTGCGGCTATTGGTCGACGATACGGTAGCCTACACCGCGCTTTGTGCGAATAATTGAATTGTCTTCGCTGTCTCCAAGCTTCTTGCGCAGTGTTTTCATATGTGTTCTGACAGTATCGATAGAGGCGGAAGAATCTGTCTGCCAAAGGCGATCGAGAATTTGCTCTAGCGAAAAACTTTGATTCGGGTGACGCATCAAGAGTTCTAGAAGTGAGAATTCCTTGGCTGTAAGTTCAATTGTTTTGTCAGCACGCGAAACCCTGCTTGTAACGGTGTCTAACTCCAAGTCTTGAATCTGCAAAACTCGTCCTGCGAATGCCGCCGGACGACGGATCAGCGCTCGCACCCGCGCTCCCAGTTCTGTCGGGTGAAATGGCTTGACTAGATAATCATCAGCACCCGCGTCCAACCCTTGCGCCATGTCTTCTGGTGCGCCTTTAGCCGTAAGCATGAGAATTGGCGTACGCCCACCGATGTTTCTGAACTTTGAGATTACATCGACTCCGCTCAGGTCGGGAAGCATCCAGTCCATGATGACGAGATCGTAAGTGTGATCTTTTAGACTTTGAAGCGCATCCAGCCCTGAATGCACGACATCAACCATCTGCTTCTCGTGCTCAAGCTGCATCTGGAGCAGGAAAGCGAGATTTTGATCGTCTTCGACAAGAAGAATCTTAGCCATAATGTTAGGTCTAAGTACAAGCCTGTTTTTAGTAATAAGCCTCTCTATTTATGCCCGGTTTGCCGATATTCATATAATCAGCAACCGCTCAAAAGCTTGTGCCGCAATAGCGGGCGCATTCCGGACTCACCGCATGATTTGAGCTGAGGAATGATCTTGCCGGGATTGCAGATGGAGCGGGGATCGAAGGCGTTTTTAATCCATGTCATTGCTGCGAGATCGTGAGCTGAAAATGCCATCGGCATCTCATGAACTTTCTCGATTCCAATGCCGTGTTCGCCTGATAATGTTCCGCCCAGTTCCACGCAAAGTTCCAAAATTTCCTTGCCGGCGAGCATTACGCGTTTGACTTCGTCTTCATTCTCGCGGTGGTAAAGCAAGCAGGGATGCAAATTTCCATCACCGGCATGATAAACATTGGCAATCGTAAGTTTGTGTTTTTCACCAATTTCGGCAATTCTCTCAATTGCTTCTTTCAATTTACTTCTTGGGATAACTCCATCCAGAACATAGCCATGCGGAGCAATGCGTCCTAGTGCTCCAAATGAAGTTTTGCGAGCTTTCCAAATCAATGCTCTTTCTTTGTCGTCTTTTGCCCAATTGAGCGAGAGCGCGCCGTTTTCTTTTGCGACCGATTCGACAATTTGTCGTTGCACATGAATGCTTTCTTGCGGTCCATCCAGCTCGACTATGAGAAGGCTGCCAGCGGCGCGATTCAAGCCCATGTGCAGATAATCTTCAACGGCGTTTAGCGTCAAACTGTCGATCATTTCCATAGCGGCAGGTATTACGCCATGCGCAACGATCTCGGAAACTGCCTGTCCACCGGTTCCTACACTGGGGAAATAAGCGAGCATGGTCTCTACAAAGCGAGAACGCGGCAAAAGCCTTACCGTTGCCTCAGTGGCGATTCCCAGAGTGCCTTCGGAGCCAACCATTAAGCCAAGCAGATCGAGAGAAAGCTTATCTTTTGATCTGCCACCGAATACGGTGACACTGCCGTCCGGCAAAACTACTTTTGTGCTCAGGACATGATGGATGGTCATGCCATATTTTAGTGTATGAGGGCCGCCGGAATTTTCCGCAAGATTTCCTCCAATCGTTGATGCCGACTGGCTGGACGGGTCTGGCGCAAAATACAGTCCATAAGGTGCTGCCGCGTGCGAAACAGAAAGATTCGTCACACCCACTTCAACTTCTGCCACCATATCTTTTGGATCGATACGCAAGATGCGATTCATTCTGGTGAGCACCAAACTGATTCCGCCATATATGGTCGTGGCGCCCCCGGAAAGCCCGGTCGCCGCACCTCTAGCTGTAAAAGGCATCGAATACTTGTTTGCCAGTTCTACAACTTTCTGGACTTCTTCAGTTGACTTAGGCAATACCACCAAGTCGGGACGCGCCACATCCATTGTCTCTGCGTCGCATTCATATAAAGCCAGCGACAGCGGTGTGGAAAGTACATAGTTCTTTCCCACCACTCTGGCGAGTTCGTCAATTAGAGCAGCTTTCGCCGTATCGGGCACGTATATCCTCGACGGTCCAGACGTATACAGAGTCCTTGCGGACAGTGGATATTATGTCCGAAACGTTGCCGCTTTATCTACGGTTTTGCATTCTCATAGTTTCTTGGTCGCCCGTGATGGATCTAAATCCAGTCGGTCCGCCATTGTTATGACCGAATGTGGAAATCTTGTCCACAGTCATACGCCTGCTTCCTTGCGGGAATTGCAGCACTGGATTGCCAGCCATTTTGGACACGGTTGCATAGACCATCGCGTTATACACAATGCTGCTGCTGTTCGACTGCATGCGCACATTGATGACGCGACCGTCTCTGGTGATGGTGTAGTTAATCACGCAGACGAGGGGCGGACTCTTTGCCAAGAACGTTTTTGCATAGCCACTAATCTGATTGAAAATTGTTTCTGCCACCCGTCTGTGCCATTCGTCCCAGGCGAGTTTCATCTCCTGACCATCAGGGTCGTTGGGATTTTGACGCATCTGATTCATCATTTGAGTGGGCGGCGCCATGTCCGGCTGCATCATTTGCTGGCGGCCTTGCTGTGGAGGCGGCATCTGGTCGCCCATGCCTGGCATACCTTGCCCGTTGAATTGCCCGCCGTCGTTGGCACTCAAATTGTACTGGGGCGGCATTCCTGTCTTTGCCGCTTGTACTTGAAATGCAGACGGTGGCGCCTCAAAAGTATCTTCCTGACCCGCGCCGCTGCTGTCGAAAGGGTCTCCGGCGTTTTTCATGTCGTTGCGATTTAAACTAGGACCTTCCTCGGGTCGGATAAAACCCTGGTCGGCGCGTAGTTTGAATGTTTTATTCGGCTGGGTCGCCGCCTGGACCGGTCCGACCATGAACTGACCGGTAAACGCTGTGGCCAGTGTTAATGTGGTCACCTTGTGAAGAATGGGTCCGAGACAGGATGATTTAGATGGCTTCATGGCAGACAAGTTCGAGTGGTAAGGGTTGTCAGGATTCCATATATGTAATGTACTCGAAAACGCAAAAAAGTAAATTCGGATACTACGTAGCTGGAAGTGCGTGTTTAATAAAGTTTCCCATTTTAGTTGATCCAGGTGACTCGAAAGTATGGAAAAGACGAAAGAATTACCCAAGAAGCCATGCGGAATTATTGACAGCCATGCGCACGTGGTCAGTGAGTTCTTTGGCGAGGAACGCGAAGAAGTCATTCAGCGTTCGTTCGACAATGGTGTCGTGCAGATGGTGAATCCAGGCGTAGTTTTAAACAACATCGACGAACTGAAGGATATTGCCGAACGCCACGCCAATCTCTTTTTTGCAACCGGGCTGCACCCGCACGAGGCGAAAGATTGGACGGATAGGTGCGGCGAGGAAATTGAAAGAGCCTCTGCGCACCCTAAGGCCGTAGGTGTGGGTGAATGCGGTTTGGATTTCTTTTACAACAATAGCGATCATGAAAGCCAAAAGAAGGCTTTTGCGGCGCAATGCCGACTGGCAAAGAAGTTGAACAAACCGGTTATCGTCCATTGTAGAGATGCCTGGCAAGAGGCTTTCGATATTCTCAAAGAAGAGGGTGCCGGCAATTCCCCGGATTCTCTTAAGGGTGTTTTCCACTGTTTTACCGGTGCTCCTGAGCATTTACCCAGTATTGCAGAGCTCGGATTCTACGTTTCTTTCTCAGGCATCGTTACGTTCAACAGTGCAAAGACTCTACAAGAAGCCGCTAAACACGTGCCGCAAGATAAGATTCTAGTTGAAACGGACTGCCCGTTTTTGGCACCGCAGAAGGTGCGAGGTGCGAAGAATGAACCAAAATATGTTTGGTATGTCGCGGAAAAACTTGCCGAATTGCGAGGCTCGACAGTCGAGTCGATTGCTCAAAGCGCCATGGAGAATACGAGGAAACTCTTCAAATTACCAATGCCAGTTTAAATGGGACGGCGCCTGTGAACGCCTGGCGGGCGCTTTGCCAGCGATTTGCGCCGAACTGTTGTGCCAACTAAATTATTTTGTTGCGACTTCCAAGCGAACCTCAGCACCTTCACCTGGTTGGGATGAAAAAGTCAGCTGAACAGCATATAGAGAACGCATGATCTCAGCACGTTGACGCATACTGCTCATGCCCATGCCTCCGGAATCCGTCCGTTCTTCATCGAGAATTGCCGCATCGTAACCGGTTCCGTTGTCGCTCACGACAAACACATAGCATCCATCCGAGGGCTCTTCAATTCTGACTGTAATCTCCGAAGCAGAAGAATACTTTTCTGCATTGTTCAACGCTTCTTGTATGATCCTGAATATATGCAGTTGAATCAGCTCGGGCAAGCGCGGTAATTCTGTTTCGACGTCAAGATTGCAAGAAATGCCGGAACGTTCTTCCACCCGCTCCAAAAGCCCTTCTACGCTAACTTTCAATCCCCAATCTTGAAGATTTCGTGGCGCGTAATCATTGCATATGTCGCGAAGTTTTTCGACGACTTCATCTAGCGTCTCCAGCAATTCATCATTTGTCAGTGCTCGGTCGCCGGACATATAGCGCTTTAGCATCAATAAATCTGCTATCACGGTGTCATGCAAATCCCGGGCAACACGCCTCTTTGTCTCTTCTTGTTGCTGGACAATCTTCCACGCCAAGTTTTGAACTTCCAGCTTGTGTTGGTCAACCTTGTGCGCGCGCGGAAGTTTTTGCGGCGCAACTAACGGCTTTTGTAGGGACGGATCGCTGATCCCCTCCTTGTCTTCTTCGGGATATAGAGAGCTAAGACAGCGATTGAGCAGGAGCAAGATTTCTTCTACTCGCAACCTTTCACCATTGCGCATCCAGGCTGGACCATATTTTGTGTGAACGAGGTCCAATTTGTATTTGAGTCGCGTGTCGAACTCGGCGTATGAAAGGAAAACCATCTCTTTTGTAGGGATGATGAACATTTCAATGGCTTGGGCTGATGCTCTTACGGAAAGACAGAGGGCGTCATTTTTGGCGCGAAATCTATAGAAGCTTTTGGGCAGGTTTCTTTTGCTCACTAGCGCGTTTATATGAGGCGGACTCTCTGGTTCTTTTATATGCTTCGGTGGCGTCAATTCAAGACTTTTGAAACGTTCTTTTTGTGTTTCGTTTTCGATCCGATGCTTCAATGCTTCGAATAGGCTGTCCATTAAATCGACCGCGACTAGAATATTCTCACGCCCATCTGTGTCAGTGAGCGCAGCTGCTTGCGTCTTTTTCTCTGTTGGTGTCGAATGTTTTACTTCTAATGACTTAGCCGGAAAGAGAAGTTTTGCCAGTTTCCGTGCATCAAATGGAAAGTTAACCACAGCAGCCTATACGCCTCTTGCGCCTATATCCAAACTGCCATAGCCATTTTCCACCGCCCACGCAATAAGCTGTTCTCTTGTTTCGAGTCCTAGTTTTAGCAGCAGTGTCTCGCACTGTTTTCTTACTGTAGTAATGGAAGTTGTTCGTGCGTCTGCGATGTCTTGATACTTCATTCCTCTGGCCATCATGCGCAGCACTTCGTCTTCACTGCGAGTGAGTTTTTTCCAATTGCCTTTTACCTGCTCTGAGACGATTCCTGTCTCACCTTTTGCTACTCGCCTTATTGTTTCGGCAACTTTTGCCACTCTTTCCGACTTCAGCAAATAGGCTTGAACTCCCATTCCTAACACGGTCTGAATAAAAGCCATACGACTCTCCGCTGAAAAGATCACCAGCTTCGAATCTTTCAATTGAGAAAACTTTTCCACCATTGAGCGGGGTCCGTGCGAGCCAGGTAAGTGAAGATCGAGAAGCACCACATCCGGCTTCATCTGTTCGACCATCTGATAGCCTTCATCGCCATCGAGAGAAGTGGCAATCACTTTGATGTCGCTCTCTTGCGATAGCCCAATCGATAAGCCATCCATAGTAGCTTGATGATCCTCTATGATCACTACCTTGATAGGCTCTGTCACTTCAATAACTCCAATGTATGTGTCGAACTTAATTTTCGCTGAGTTTTCGATATCGCTTGCCCAGATTTGTCGCCTTTGCAAAGTGCTCTGAGTTTTTTGAAACTCTCAAGAGCGAGTCAGCAGCACCTTGATAGTTTTTTGCTTGGGCAAGTTTTACGCCTAAATTGAAGAGTAAATCGTCAACGTAAGTCTGCTCCTGGGGTTTTAACTTCTGCCGCTTTATTTTGTCCAGCATCTGGAGTGCTTCGACCGTTCTTCCCTGCGTAATCAACTCTTCAACAGAGCTGAGCGCGGGCGGCGGCTGCTCGGGGAAAACCAGCTTGAGGGCTGAGAACATAAGGAAGGCCGAGACCAGAGTAAAGACAAAAACGTTGAAGCGGTGCCTTGAACCCGCAGAAAGAATGTCTTTCTTGCTGGTCGCTTGCTCAGCGTGAGCGGTGTCTTCCCGCATATCGGGAATGTTAAGTACTTCCTGCGGGGTGGTTATGGCGAATTGGCTATCTTTCAAAGCCATATGCACTGCTTTAGTCGAAGCATCGTCGAAAGGAATCCAACCAGATGCTCCGACCGCGCTCTTGTCCTTTTTCCTCTCGAATTTAGACAGAGCCATCTCTATATCATCGAGAAGCTCTTCAGCGTTAGCTTGGCGCTCGAACTTGGTCTTGCTCAGCGCTTTTTTGACTGCTGCTTCCAGACCTGAAGGAAACGGCAAATCGACACGAATAGCATTCATACTCGGCGGCGGACGATTGACGTGCATGAACATCAAGCCCATGACGTCGTCCGCATAGAAGGGACGCTTGCCTGTTAGCATCTCAAAAATCGTCACACCCAGCGAATAGACGTCGCTGCGAATATCCAGCTCTTCGCCTCTGCATTGCTCAGGGCTCATGTATCCGGGCGAGCCGCAGACTTTGCCGTCCATTGTCAGAGACCCAGATTGCTCGTTGCGCTCGAACATCAGTTTTGCAACACCGAAGTCGAGCACTTTTACAATTTCGTTTTCGAGGACGATGTTTTCCGGCTTCAAGTCGCGGTGTATGACTTTGGCTCGGTGAGCCTCCGCTACGGCGCTGAGCACCTGGCGCATTATAGGCAGAGCCTCATCCAGAGATATGTGTCCTTTATCGCGAATTCTGCGCGACAGAGATTCTCCTTTGAGAAATTCGGTGACGATATAAGGCTGTTCTTCGCCCAATAGACCGTAATGAAAGAGCTTGACGATATTGGGGTGGTTGAGACTGCTGATAGTCTTTGCTTCGCGCAAGAACCGGCGGCGTGAATTGGGATCGGATACACGGCTGCCATGCAGGAGCTTGATGGCCATTTGCCGTGAAGTTGTTTCATCCAGCGCGCGAAATACAGCGCCCATGGACCCTTGCCCAAGGAACGCTAAAATGCGATAGCGGTCATCGATGTACTTGCCGATAAAAGGGCTCTTTCCGGCATCAGCAAGGCGAACACTGTCGACAGGACAAAGGTCTTTGTCGTCCTCGAAAAGTTCGTTGCAGGTGTCGCAAAGCTTCATTCGTTCACCTGCCGCCCGTCGAATTCAGTTGCCGTTTGTAAGCTGACATCAATCCGCTCGCTGTCTCCTGGTATTGCGAATTTGCAGGAATTTTTTTCAAGGTATTTATAGCTTGAGTATATTTGTTTTGGTTTGCAAACTTACGTGCAAGGTTCAAATAAGCCGTGTGCAGAGTAGAAGTTTGAGCCGGCGTCAAATGCCTTGTTACGCGCTGCTGGTTCTCCAGCTTGCTGATTGCTTGCTCTGTGTGCCCTCTCACTAACATTTCGTCCGCTGTATCGGGTGTGGCAATATCCCATAATTTTAAAATACCGATTCCGCCGACCACAATAATGACAATCAACGGAAGAATTATTTTCAGCGCATTGGGCGCCCACTCCGATTCATTGTGATAATGCTCAGCCGCATCCTGAGCGAATGAGCCGGTGCTGCGAACGTCTCGGTTTCTCGAATTCCCACTGCCGGAGTCGTCATAACGCTGAACCACTGTCTGTGGTGGCGCTCCGGATTCTCGATTTTTGTTGGCCGGTGCAATTAAATCTTGTGTATTTTGATCGTAAGACTGGGAGATGGCGGCAGCGTTAGCTGGCTGTATGGGCGGCATTTGTTGCGGCGGTTGTACATTGGAGAGCCTGGAAACAGCATCTCCTGAGGTACCAGGTGTCGCATCGAAGGATGTTTGCTGTGGAGCGTACGCGCTTAAGGAGTCATTGCTCAATTCAATCAAAGAAGCAGCAACAAAGTCTGCGCCGGTCGAATCCGCTTCGTTTGTATTTGGATTTGCCGCTTGCCTGTTTGAGTGTGAACCATTCGTTTTTGCTTTTGCCCCGATGAATACGTCTTGATTGTCGCTGCTGGCGCCGTGCGATCTTTCTCTTGCATTCGTGAAAAGCGGTGATGCCTCTTCTCTAACCGCATTGGGATTGACAATTGGCGCTGCCGGCAAATCGTTGCTGCATTGTTCCAAAACTGAATTCATTTTAGCTAGGAGCGCTTCAACACTTTGAGGGCGAGCCGCTGGATCTTTGGCCAGAGTCGAAGAGATCATCTCCTCGAGAGCAGAGGGAAACTGTAAATCAGGCTCTACATCGGAAAGTTTTGGCGGTTCGTTATTGACGTGCAAATACATCAAGCTGACCAGATCCTTTGCTGAGAACGGTCTCTTGCCTGTCAGCGCTTCAAAAAGTACGATACCGATCGAATAGATGTCACTGCGACCGTCGACGTCAGAACCCCTGCACTGCTCTGGGCTCATGTAGGCAGGGCTGCCGCAGATTATTCCATCCACAGTCAGCTGCACCGGGTCTAGAGTCGAATTATCTGCCATCTTTGCGATGCTGAAATCGACGAGCTTCACAAAATCTTTGGTCTCTTCCTTTTCGATTAAAACGATATTGGGAGGTTTGATGTCTCTGTGTACGATGCCTTTTCTATGAGCTTCCGAGAGTGCCTCCAGAACTTGTTTGACTATCGCAATTGCTCGTTTCGCTTCCAATCGGCCTTCTGTGGACAGCACTTTCGCCAGGGTAGTGCCGTTGAGAAGGTCCATCACAAAATAAGGCTGACCATCCGAGGTCATACCGAAATCGTACAAAGTTAGCAGATTTGGGTGTTCCAGCCTGCTAATCGCCTTTGCTTCTCTGTGAAAACGCACCAGCGATTCTGGGTCTGCGCCGAGATAACCGTGCAAGACTTTGAGGGCGACCTGCCGACCCAATAGCTCTTGCTTTGCCTTGTATACGCTGCCCACTGCACCTTTGGCAATCAAAGATTCGACCCGATAACGTTCGTCTATGAGCGCGCCAATGAGCGGATCGTTCGGCAACGGAACGAGAAACGAACCCTCATGCGGGCACAATTCGACCTCGTCGGTGAATTGTTTATGGCAGTTGAGGCAAAGCTTCATGGGACACGAACAAACAGGTCTTTATCTCTTTTTACCCACGCAGGTATGTATTAGTACCGCACGCGGGTGCGTGAGGCTTTATCAGACAACAAAAGGCCTGCTCAAGCACAACAGCTTGTAGCTTGAAATGATTAGAGGTCAACCCTTTGCAGCGGCGATCTACCTGCGCAGTTTGCGATATTTCTTGAGCAATTCTTTGACTTTGGCTTGATGCGGCGAGTCTGCCGGTATCTTCTTGAGCAGTTTTTTCGCTTCTGTATATCGCTTGGACTTCGCCAAAACTTCGGCTTGCTTGTAGCGAGCGTGATGGAGCAGATCTTCCTCTTCTTCGGTAAGCGGCGCTTTCTTCTCCATCTTCTCCAGAGCATCGATTGCTTTGGTGTACTTACCTTCGGTGAAACTCTTCTGCGCTGGGCTTATCGCTGCTTCGGCAGGGGCAGCCGGTTTGTCCATTGTCGGCTTGAGAATAAACCAGTATCCGGCGCCGCAAGCGATAATCAGAGCGAGTCCAAGGACGATCCAGCGAATATCCATGCCTTGATTATTGAAGGCGCTGCGCATTCGTGAGCGTGTTTGATTTGCTCGCTTACCAGGCGCATCCAGGTTGATTTCCAGGTCTCCGCCGCCGCGGTGCTGAGTCAGCTGATGCAGTTGCAGATCAGATGGGCGCATCGAAGAAAGATCAGGCATTTTGGGAGGAGCCGGACGAGCAGCGTGTTTGCCGGTCGATTCCATGGCCATGCGCAGGCGCTCTTGCGTTTGCTCGGCGATATCAATTTGCGGAACATTATCCATGGAAGCTGGTGAAGGACCAGTACCGGCGCCGGGTTGGTTCATCTCACGATTAATAGCTTCTCCACGAGCTGCATTGGCAGCAGATGCCTTTTGCTTCAATTCAGATCCGCGATTAGCGGCTTCAAGGAAGCGGTTCATCAAGTCTGATGTCAGAGCGTCGTTCGCATCACCGCTAGCAGCAGCCAATCTGCTTGCAGCCGAGCTGAGATCGGGTTTTGCACCGGCTGGAATTGCTGATGCAGAGCCTGACTGCATTGGTGAAGCCCCTGAAATACCTGCACCGCCCATCGCTGCGGCGGCGCCCGAAGCGAAGCTTCCGCTCTTAGCCGAAGCGTCTTGTTCTTTACGCTTGGCGGCTTCCATCAGCCTGCTTACGGCAGAGGAAATCTTTTCGTCGCCCACAGGGCTCGCCGATGTCGAATCGCTGGATTCTGACCCACTGGATTCTGCCCCGGCGCTCGAAGCCGCGGCCAATCTGTCTTGAGCGCTTCCAGTTTTGAAGTCGGTGTCAGAGTTGAATCCTGTGGACTTATTGAAATCGGAATTAAAGCTGGCAGATGCTGCCGATTCGAATGATTGTGCCGGAAGGTCGGTGCGCGAGCGCTTCGGTGGATCTGGACGCTTGTCCGGAGGAGTTTGAGCGGGCATATTCGTGCGCGATTGAATGGCGCTGAAATAGCCAGAAGTCTTCGCTTTGGGTTTTTCTGGCGGGCTTGCCGAAGGAAGACCTGTTTTCGATTCGTTTGCCAAGGGCGATTCGGGCAGTTTGGCTGCCGGAATTCCGGTCACAGAGTCCTTCGGTTTTGCAGCCGGAATACCGGTCATCGAATCACTCGGCTTGGGTGGAGGCGGAGCCGATACTTCCTTGTCACTCGCAGGCTGCACCTGGGACACTTTGGCAGAAAGCAAGTTCCCAAGACCTGTGCTTTTCTTTTGCGATGACTCAAGAGGTGAAGTAGGCGGTGTGGGTGGTTCCATAGACTCGGAATCAGGCTCTGGTTTCTTTGCTTCTTCAGCAGGCGAAGCGGCTGGTAATTTTGTCTCTGAAAGCTTACCAGCAGAACCCAAAGATTGCATACCTGTCTTCGATTCGAGAGGGTTTTCGGAAGGTTTTTCCTGTGACTTTTCTGCGGCCTCTGCGTTATCGGCGTTCTTCTTCGCAAACAATGCACCTAGGCCGGTTTTAGACTCAGATGTGGGCGGTTTATCTTTGCCGGCGGCTGCTTGTAAGAGCCTTGCGGCCGCGCCCATTCCAGCTGAGCTGTCGGCTTCCGGATTCTTTACAGGCGCCTCTGGTTTGAAATCCGAAGATTCTTGTTGTAAGAAACTGGCAGCCGCGCTGCCTATAAAGTCTGGCTCGGGAGCTTTAGACGATTCGGACGGTTCTTTATTCTCGAGTTCTTGGCTCGGCTGGAAAAGATCGTTAGGGCTCGTTGCAAGCTGGTCAGCCTCAGGCAGTGCTGCCGTTTCGCTTTGAGATTCTTTCTGCGATTGAGCTGCCTTATTTGCTGCCTGCGCCAGACGATCTGCCATCGACATAGGAGTTTTCGACTCTGCCAGCTCATCTACACTGGGAGCCGAAGATAGAAAATCCGGCAATACTTCTTTTTCATCCGAGCCAAAATTAAATGGCTGCTCATCCGCAACATCTTTAGGTGCGCGCATCAAAAGCTCGCTTTCATCTAAAGCCGGCTCTATGAGCGTCGAATCGTGACGCTTCGGTCGCAGTGGATCTTGTGGCTTCCCTGCTACAGGTTTTTCCTTAGCTGGCGCTTCTTTCGGTGGCAACGGCGGAGCGGGTGGAGCCGGTTTTGCAGGTGCGGCGGGCTCTTGCGGCTTTGTTTCTTCAGGCGCGATTTCGTCGGCAACGTCTTTGGGTGCACGAGTCAACAACTCATCTTCGTTGATAGCTGCTTCAATCAATGTCTGATCGTGACGTCTCGGTCTGAGTTGATCCCCCGGCTTTCCTGCTGGTTTTGTCTCGCTAGCGAGCGGTTTTTGTTCTTCTGGTTTGGAAACAGGCGCAGGTGGTGGCGCAGGTGGTGCTGGAGGCGTCGGCGCAATCGGTGTTGGTTTTGCAGCAGGCGCAGGGGTGGACTTCGCCACCGGAGCTTGTTGCGGCAGATCGGCAACATCTTTGGGCGCGCGCATCAAAAGTTCGCTTTCATCAATTGCAGGTTCGATCAATGTTTGATCGGCGCGTTTCGGTCTGCCAAGATCTGATGCTTTTGGAGGCATTGGTTTTGTCTCTTGAACCGCGCGCTCTTTGAGCGTCTCATCCAGTGGTTTGGATGCTTGAGGCTGCGCCGGAGTAGCAGGTTTTGCTGGTACTGCAGGGGCAGGAGGAATGGGGGCCGGCGGAGGTGGTGGCGCTGGTTCGTCTGCAATATCCCTCGGCGCTCGGGTCAGCAACTCATCTTCCGTGATGACTGGTTCAATAAGAGTCTGATCAGCACGTTTTCGCTCTGGTGGAGCTGAAGGCTTGGCGGATAGTGGCGCTGCTGATGCCGCGGCTTTTGGTGGCTCTTGTTTGCCTGCAGCTTCTTCTTCATCGTCGCCGAAGTCAAGTTCAATTGCAGATTTGAACCGAGATATTGCCTCGTTGACTTCTTGTTTTTTTCCTTCTGCAGCTGGTGGCACTGGTGGTGCACCTGTAGGGACCGGACCAGCCGGGGATGGTGGCATATTTGGTGCGCCAGGCGCTTGTGTCGGAATCGAACCCTGAGCAGGAACACCCATCGGTTGTGTTCTTTGGGCCTGCGGTGCTGTGCCGATTTTTTGACCTTGCTGAATTTGTTGCCCTTGTGGAGCGCCCGGAGCACCCGGCGGTCTAGGGGCTGCGCCTTGCGGCTGGCCTGCGCCGATGCGTTGTGGCTGTCCTGCGCCTGGGGCGCCTGAGACTGGGCGTGCCGGGGCTACTGGCTGTTGGCCGGATGGTGGTGTCATCTGTGGTGCAGAACCAGAACTTTGAGCGTTCGGTGCTTGCGGAATACCACCCTGCTGATTTGGCACCGCTGTCGGCTGCCCTGGCTGTTGAACAGGATTTTGACCTGACTTTTGAACTGCAGGAACTGCGGGACCACCTTTGCTGGGCGGTTGCACAAGGGGTCTGCGTGGTTGGAGCGCCGGATTAGGCAGCGGTGGTGTTGCCTGTGGTGTTGCTTGTGGTGTTGCTTGTGGTGCGGCGGCGGCCGGTTTCGGTGTTGGTGGAGGAGGTGGCGGTGGTGGCGGACTTGGTGTTGCTGCTTGCGTTTGCTGCGAGGAAGCATAATTGGTGACGGATGAACGAGCTGGTGCCGGCGCTTCCAGCATCGGAGAGATTGTCGGCGTTATACCAAGACCGGGCAGAGGAGAGTATCCCGGGGGAGGAGGGGGCGGAGGTTGTCCTGCCTTGAAAATCGGTGCAGTCGGATCTTCTCCCCATCCGCTTTCGAATGAAGACTCGCCGTTTGAATGAACATCTTGCCCTTGGCCCTTCTTGAGCCATTTTTCAGGGTCTAGTGGGGCAGGCGCTGATGGAGCTTCGTCACGTTGCGGTTCCAGAGCCCAAAGATCGTCTCCAATTTCACCAGCCAGCGCCCGCGCTGCTTCATTGGTATATGTCATGACCGGCAGTGGTGGAGGAGGTGGTGGTTGAGGTAGATCATCTCCCCAAGGAATCACTTGACCGCCGGACCCGCCGGTAGTGAGCCGCTCCTCGGGCTGAAATTCAAAAGCATCGACCTTGACACTGTCCGTCTTTTTGGTCGGACGTGGCGAAGGAGGAGGACTCTTGATGCCTTTGCAAGCATCCTTGAGAGCTCTCCAGAATTCATTGATATCGGAATATCTAGCGTCGGGTTTTTTCGCTAATGCCTTTGCAATGACACTTTCCAGTTCATCAGGAAACTTCAGGTCGCTGCGAACAGCGCTTAATTTTATCGGCGGTTCTGTGACGTGTGCGAGCATGAGTGCTCGGTGTTCTTCATGCTGGAATGGTCTCTCGCCGGTTAGCATCTCGAAAACCATGACAGCCATAGAATATATGTCACTGCGAGCATCGAGCGGCATGCCCTGGCACTGCTCCGGACTCATGTATGCAGGACTTCCCGCTACCGTTTTCGGACGCCCTACTTGAGCTGACTTGGCTTCAGGTACATCGGCAATTCCGAAGTCTAGAACTTTTACGTAGTCATTAACATAGTCGTCACCATCGCCCATTTCTTCCAGAACAATGTTTTCCGGCTTGATGTCACGGTGAACAATGTCCTGCGAGTGAGCTTCTGAAAGGGCATCGCAAACTTGCTCTACGATTGGAAGTGCACGAGAAGGGTGTAGGAATTTGCGCTCTTTTATCAGGTCGGCAAGAGTTCCGCCTTCCAGGTAATCCATAACCAGATAGGGCTGTTGGTCATCAGTGATGCCGTGCTCCCAGAGGGTGATAATGTGCGGATGGCGCAATTTGCTGGCCGCGGCAAACTCCCTCAATACTCTGTCCAACGAACCAGAGTCGGCTCCCAGGAAGCTGTGCAAAACTTTTACAGCTACTTCTCTTCCCATCATCAGACGGGTCGCTTTGTACACGATGCCGCTCGAGCCTTTGCCGATAACGGAATCGACGACATAACGGTCGTTGATCAAAGCGCCGATAAGTGGGTCTTTACCGACCGACTCGAGAACGGAATTGTCCCTTGGACAAGCCGCCATTCCGTCGGCAAAGTACTGATTGCATCTGAGACAAAGCTTCATGTGTTGCGGTTTTAGGCTTCCTGTAGTTTCAGCTACTTAGTGATAAATGCTTGCCCCGGGTGTGATTCTGCTCCGGCTCACGCCATATTGATTAACGCCAGCAACAGGTGAAGGAACCGTGCCCCCACATTTAAGATACCCTGTTAATAAATCAATATTCGTCATAAGACAAAAAACAAAGGTTTTTCACAGGTTAAATTCGCTGTTCCGCCACTTGACCGCCTCTTAGGTTCTTCAGATTGTGGAAACTTTGGTCTGGCGAGCATACCAGTCTCCCGGCAAGCGCTCGACAATTCCAGCCAACTCAAGCATGGTAAGTGTCGCAGACAGTTCGCCCGCGGACATTTCCAGCCTCTGGCTCAAAACATCGAAGTGCACCGGCTCGCTGGTCACCAATTCGAATACTTCCTTTTCGCGACCAAAAAGTTCGACCATAGTCGGTACTTCTCTGGGCGCCGGAACCGATACCCAGTTGAGAGCATTCAAAACGTCAATGTAATTCATAACGAGTTGAGCTTTATTGGCCGCAATGAGCTTATTGCAACCCATAGACATCGGCGCGTCGACGCGCCCCGGGATCGCGAAGATTTCACGGCTTTGTTCAAAACCGATGTCAGCTGTTATTAAGGAACCGGAAGTTGCTCCTGCCTCAATTACGACTACACCTTTGCTAAGTCCGCTGATGATTCTGTTACGGGCAGGAAACCGCCAATGTTCAGGCTTTGTACCTGGAAAGAATTCGGAAAGAACGGCACCATGAGTACCGTCAATTAGACCGTTGTAGAGAGGCTTATTTGAAGTCGGGTAGCAAAGATCTGGACCACTAGCCAAGACCGCAACAGTCCTGCCACCACCTTCGATGGCTCCCCAGTGGCAAAGCGAATCAACACCAACTGCCATGCCACTGACTACCGTTGCACCGGCTTCCGCTAATCCACGGGCGAACTCCTTAGCCAACCTTTGTCCGTACGTTGTCGGTCTGCGAGTTCCGACGATTGCAATCGAATGGTCCAATTCCTGCGGCGTTAGCTGTCCTTTCATGTATAGGACAATGGGCGGGTCAGCGATTTCACGCAGCCGAGAAGGATAGAGCGGATGGTTCAACGGCAAGGCTGTAACACCCGTTTTTTCAAGCGTTTCCATCAACTGATCGAAATTCACTTCTTTGCGCTTTTGGACGATTTGCTCGATTTGTTCGGACTTTAGCCAAGGCAGAGTCCTGAGCTCGGTGGCGCTTGCACTCCATGCTGCCTCGATAGACAAAAAGTGCTCGAAAAGCAATCGCAGCCGTTTTCCACCAAGACCAACTCCGGACAGCTGGTCGAAAGCCAGCCAGTATGGCAGCTCGCGAGTTAGTTGTTTTCGCAACTCTTTCTCATCGCGGTTGGTAATTTCGTTGAAAACTTCATCGTCCGGCAATTGGCCGCAACTCATGTCGACTCTCCTCAGGCTCAAAACCCAATAACTCTTATTGTCGCGTCCCCCAGAACAAGTGGCTAAAACAGGCGCTCGCTGATTGTGACAGACCCTACATGCTTAACGCATCCACAAATAATTTATCGGTCGCCCGTTGCCGCGGATTGGGATTCTTCTCTCCATTAGCAACCATCCCTAACTGCATATAAGCATGTATACGTAATTTCACCAGTTACAGTCCCGTGCGCCAATTTTATGATTCCAAGCATCATGAAAAATCGGCGATACATTGTCATCGCGCGCCTGGGCGCCCTCATTGTCCTGGCGGCAAGCTTATCCACCGCCGTCCTGGCGCAGGAGCCCGCCGCCAACCGTCCTGCACCTTTCAAACTGAATGCTCAAGTCAATCAGAGTCCGCAATTGAGCCGTGAGGGGGGCGATATGATCGTCTCTCATCTTTCTCCTGCAAGTCAGCAACAGACAAGCGGTCTCATTCCGCCTGGTCTGCCTGCTCAGGCAAAGGTCGCTCCTGCCTCAGGAGGGTTCAATCCAAATTCTCCTCTTATCGGCAATGCTAGAGCTGTTGCCGAGTCCCAACAAGCGCCTCAAGCATACCTAAGCGAGTACGATGTCGACTGGTCCAGCTGGATCAGCCAAATGGCCGCTCGTTGGCATTACAACTTGAAGAGGTTGGAAGCACAATCTAACATTTGCTTTGTTACTGAGCGTCCAGCGTTGATTCAATTTACCTGTGCCTCGAATGGGCAAGTCGGCAATTTTTCTCTAAAACAGTCGTCCGGTATATATGCGTATGATCAGTTGCAGATGTTAGCATTGAGTCAGGTTACCCCTTTGCCGCCATTTCCCAAGGGGACCAGGTGCGCCACCATTACTCTTGTACAGGGGTGGGAATCGCATGCAAAACAACCGGGAGAAAACGGTTTTGATCCAAGAGCGTTTGGACGGCGCTTTCCAATGGAGAAAGTCCAGCAATGGGTAAGGTCAAACTAAGCACCTCGTCATTTACTAGTCTTGTTTTATCTCTAAATCTAGCTCTTGCAGGCGTTTCCTCCATCCCAGCTCTGGGTCAAGGCACCGGTGGCAGTGTCAAACAGCAGCTATCGGCTTTGGAGCAGAGACTATTCTTCAAGACTTACGAAGATGCCGACGACCAATCTCGCCTGCAAAGAATTGAAAAACAGGTATTCGGTCAACCTCTGGAAGGGGCTACACAAGAGCGTCTTTCAAAGATAAGTTCCGCTCTGCCGCCAATGCGCGAACCGGAGCGCACCGCTCCTGGTGCACAACAACAGCAGTCTGCGCCACCACAGGCGACACAACAAAATCAAAACGAATTTGAAGCCGAAGATGCAATTGAAAAAGCACGATTGCAGGTTCAAGCCGCTAAAGAGGCAGAATTACAGCGACTTCTAGGAGAAGGGGTGCAGCTCTGGCGCAATCGCCGAGCCCACGAAGCGACCGAAAAATTTGAACAGGTCATTCGGCTTGATCCAAATAATGCCGAAGCACATTTTAGTATGGGCATTATTTATGAGGCGTCCGGCAACTTTGCTGAGGCCCTTTCCAGCTATCAGCGTGCATCTGCATCACGACCGGACAATAAGGATTATAAGAACGCTATCAGCGATGTAGAAAAAAAAGCGCGCTCGAAAGAGAAAAACGATGGCTTGAGCGGCGAGCTGAAGATGATGGCAGAGGATGCCGCTGCAGCATTTAAACGGGGCGAGTACATGTCGGCTCTAGACCTATATAAGCAATTTGAAGCGCGCACACCGCCGCAGGCGAATATCAAATACAACATCGGGACGATTTATCTGATGATGAAAAACTATCAGATGGCGCTCGAATACTACAAGCAAGCAAAAAAGCTAAAGCCTTCCGAACCTAAATATCTGCAAGCTGTTCAACAGCTAGAAAGCAATATGAAGAAGGACACAGTTGAGCGCAAGCAAGCGCAAAAAGAATCTCAAGCCGCCTACGAAGAGCAGGAAAGGCGGCGTATGCAGGCGCAAAACCGTAACATGCCAAATGTCAATCCAGGCGCTAATAAATTCGCACAGCTCGGCACCCAACCTTCTGCACAAAAGGGGCAGGAGTTTATGAACAGTGTCGGGCTGATCGGAAAGAGCGGGCGCGACGGTGTCGTAATAGTGGCGGTGGGAATTGCCTCGAGAGCGACGCGAGCCGGAATATTGCAGGGCGATGTGATCAAAGCGGTTGATGGAATGGTCATCAAAAGCACCGGTGATCTCAACAGTGCCATCGAGTCCAAAGGTGGTCAGCAAATACAGCTGACCGTGCAGCGTGGAAATCAGCTCGGTCTAGTTCGCTTCTAGAACTTGCGTTGGTACAACTGTCCTTCTTGCTGACGCTTGTATTTAAACAGCTCATCAACGATCATCTGACTCGTATTTACGCTTCTATTCTTATCGCCCATGATGGGCCAACCGCCGGCACCAGGACCATCCCACGCATGCTGTGCGGGTCCGGACGGTCCACGTCCGATGATTGCACCAAGTTTGCCAGCACGCCAGTCGCCTGCGTAAAAGAATTCCTTTACTGGATAGCCGTTGCAACGGGAGCCGCTGTATTCGGTGATAGTGAAATTGCCTTGCCGAGTCACTGTCGGCGGTCCGAAACAACCGTTATCTGCCGCCGCTTGCTTTATTTGATCGTGCGGTTTGCTGTCGGCAATGCGAGAAAGCGGAATGGTCATCAGACCTCTTCCCCCAGTGGCTGGAAGCATTTCATCGTAATTGCTCAAGAAGCTTATGTCTGCAGCATAATCTCCGGGCAGCGCATTGGCTTCGGTGCCCAGGCGCGTGCCGTGTACTGAGGCGATACCAGCAAATGTTTGTGGGATTCTAGCTCTCAGATGACGCGAAAATTCTCCGCCGGAAGAGAACCCGGACAAGTAAAGCCTTTCGGCGTCAACTTTGACAGAGTCGTTATTCTTCAGAGCATTGACCATGGCTTTGAAGTAATCTACATCGTCATATTTAGGATTAGTGTCGCTCAGACCGGCACCTGGAGAATTCCAGTCTTGAACCTTTGCCAGTCCGCCAGAGTAGGGAACATCGCTCGTCTTTGCGACCGGGTAGACAACCATGAATCCGTCGCCCGCTTTTTGCTTTGCGTCTGCGATGGCATCCATTCCTGTTTCGCCTTCCATCAGGCCTTTTCCATTACCGCCTGTCACTCCATGCAAGACAAATAAGACAGATAACGGTTTCTTGCCGTCGTAGCCGACTGGAACGTAGACGTCATAATCGCGCTTGTCGACTGAACCGTCCGCATTCTTCACGTCGACAGCCATATGATTAGTAGCTCCGGGAATCATCGTGTCTTTGCCGACGAATCCTTTATATGGTCCTTGGCTGACGACTTTGTCGTCGCTGCGAAGCGCTGTAAACAGTGACTTCTCAGCATTTTGAAACGTGTCAGTTACTTCTGGTAAGGCCTGCCAGCCTTCCATTGTATTAAAAGGAACAGCCATTTTCAGTTGCACCTCAGGAGAAACTGACGATGACCACCTATGGTGGTTCGAGTCATTAAGTTGTTGCGCGGTCGGTGGATGCTAAGACGATAGCCTTGATCTTGGCAAGGGTAAATGGGGGGATTCCCCTACTGCATTCGTTTTTTTGCCAGGCAACTCAAAACCGAAGCCTGGCAAGCGATATCTGCCCTTCCTTTTGAGGCAAAGTCGAGTCGGCTAATGCAAGGTTCTATTTTGCGTGTGCCAATTCGGATGTCCTACTGCTTGCGGATGCCTGCACGTCGCCGGAGCCACCAACATGTTTGATATTGTATATGGTGTCACGCTCAACAGGCGTATAACCGGCCTGGGAAATCAGGTATTCCATTTCTTCTTTCGCCAGCTGCAGCGGAGTCATGGCGCCCGCGGCGTGAGTTATCTTCTCTTCGCCGATAGTGCCGTCCATATCGTCTGCGCCGAATGAAAGCGCTATCTGCGCAATTTTTTCGCCGAGTTGAATCCAATAAGCTTTGATGTGCGGGAAATTGTCGAGCAAAATACGCGACACAGCTACGTCTTTGAGCAAGTCATATCCTGTCGGCTCTTCAACTTCACCCTTGATTGTTGTGCCTTCGTAGTAGCACTTCAGTGGAATGAAACATTGGAAGCCGCCGGTCTTGTCTTGCTGTTCTCGCAACAAGAGCATGTGATCGACTTTGTTTTCAACTGATTCACTGATACCCGTGAGCATCGTAGCGTTGCTGTACAAGCCAAGCTTGTGAGCGAGCCCGTGAATTTCCAGCCAGACGTGTGCAGGTGTTTTCTTCACCGCCATGCGCTGACGAACGCTTTCGTCAAAAATTTCGGCGCCGCCGCCGGGCATCGATTGAAGACCCGCTGCAATCAAGCGTTTCAAGCAATCTTCGTAGCTGATCTTTTCACGATCAGCCAGGTATTCGATTTCCACCGCAGTCATTGCTTTCATATGAATGTGCGGGAATTTTGCCTTTATCTCTTTGAGAATAGTTTCGTAGTATTTGAGATCTGCAGCTGGGGTGAGACCTCCAACCATGTGGATTTCGTTGATGCCTAATGCAGCACCTTTAGCGGCTTCTTCCAAAACTCGCTCGACAGACCACATGTACGCTTTGCCTTTTTCGGCAGGATTTGCGTACGAGCAGAATTTGCATGTCTCACCGCAAATATTTGTCGGGTTGAGATGCATGTTGTGTATGTAATAAACGTATTTTTCTTTGTCCTGTCCGGCTTTTTTCTTGCGCGCGTACTCGCCGAGCGCGCCGATCACTGTGAGGTCATTGGATTGATAGAGTCGAATCGCATCGTCGCGCGTGATGCGTGTGCCGTTAACGACCTTCTCTGCAATATCGCTGAGCTGGTGTTTGCCTTCAATGATTTTTTCTATCGCAAGTTCCACTTTCTCGTCCTCAAGATTCCGGTCGGCTGCTACGGCTGAAATGCTCGCTGCGCAAGCCTGGACTTAATTACAATGCGGTTGATCGTATCATGTCGGCGGCTTCTAACAGACCAGGCAGGCGCTCATGTTGAGATAATGTCGTGATTAGATTTAGATAGATTAGATATGGTTATTCTTTCTGAAAAGCGCCAGTATGCGGGATCTTTCAGCCAGACAATATGATGCACATTATCGAAGACTAGGTTTGGCACCTGGTTCTGGTCCTGCGGCAATCGACACCGCTGCTATGGCTCTGCGTGCAAAGCTAAGCCCAGAGAGGTTGAATGAGGGTCCGCTCAAGGAAATCGCGCCTATCAGACTGGTCGAAATCGGCGAGTCAGCGTTGCTTTTGATTGACTATTGGCAACGTCATGGTATTGCCCCACCCAGTATCCAGAGCCGTTACCTGGCGGGTTTACATGACCTTGCCGGAATCGAGGCGGTTCCTGCAATAACGAAAGAAGCAGAACAAGATGCCTTCAAAGTGCCAAGAACACTGCCAGTTCTGATTGCTGAGCCCGACGAGAAAGATAATCAGGCACACCTCTTTCCTCCTGAAAATGAGAGTGAAATAACATTTTTGGAGCCTGTTGGACCTCAAGCGCCTCAGCTCAATTTCAGCTATTCACTTTTCAAAAAGGTCGATGGTGCTGTTTCTCCAAATGCCGACCTTATCAAATCACGTTCAATAATCGGGCTCATAGTTCTGGCAATCATTTGGGTTGTGATACCGCTTTTACTCGTCAAAACCGTTGCCTTCATTTTTGAAGACTGTGGCATCGAGCGCTGGTTGGATTATTTCAGCGTTCTTGCCAAAGTAATTCCGGTTTGTTTTGTTCCGCCGCTCGTAATGTATGAGTATGCTTTCTTTCGCCAGTTGCAGTTTCCTTTTGCCGGTGCACTGCGATTGCCTGTTGCGAAGGCTATAGACAACTGCGTTGAACGGCTGACAGTTGCGAGTATAGGAAATTCTGCAGGTTGGACCGTTGAAAGCAAGCATGTCCAAGAGTTCAACGGCGAGGTGGTGGCCGGCGCAATTGTCGCTGCTTACAGTGGCACCAATACCGACAGGAAAGTGCCACTCAAGATTCACATGCGCATTGAAAAATTGAGCGACAGCAGCAGTTTTCTTGTCTATTGGTTCGAGCTCGATTGGAGATTGCTCTTCAAGGGAAAAGCAGTTTCGCGCATGAAGTCTGCGCGTTTCGAACTAGACAGGCTGATCAAGGAGAGCTGAATTCTCAGCTGTACTAAAAGTGGAAATTCAGCACTCGAATTCAGTGGTCTCAGGATAACCGTCATCTAAAGGCATGCCGGCAAAAATATGGTCGTCAGCATGTTTGTTTGAGTACACACCGTAAAAAAGATAGACCGCGGCTAAAATACCGTAGATACCCAGCCAGAGCTGGAAAAACTGGTTGGAAACAATCAATAGAGTGCCAAGAACAACACCTGGTGTTACTGCTACGACAGATACGCGCACTAGTTTGCTGTATGACAGATAAAAGCTCATTGTGGCTGTGAAGACTCGACCAATAAAGCCCAAAACCAGGACTTGCGACGCAACCCAAGCAAAGTGAATTGGAAGAAGAACACCAGCAACTATCAGACCCAACCAGGTTTTGAGGAATTTGATGTGCTTCGCGACACCCAAAGGAGCAAGTACAAGAGTCCAGATCTTCTCGTAAATCCATTTTTTTACTCTGCCTTGATCGCGAACGAAATGGGCGCAGTCCGTTTCACCAAAAACAATGGGGGCAAATTCGGCTGCTTCAGCAGGTGCCTGGCTGGTTTTATCAAATCGAATTGCCGGTCTGTCCTGAATCATAATTACATATGGCAGCTCTTTATCAATGGTCATTCGACCATCTTTGAGCGTTATCGTAGGCATTTGCGGCAGAATTACCTTTTCTACCTGCAAAATGATTGCATTTGCCCAGGCATGTACCCAAATGCCTATACATACGGTCGAAATGAGTACCAGAACGAAGAGATAACCGAATCCGATGCCCCGCCATTCGCGAGCCGCCCGGATGTACGCGTCTCTCGAATAGAAGGACAAATATAGAGTTCGAATGTTATTAATCCAGGCCATTTGCCTGCCTCGCAGACTGTCCTTGGTAAGTACTGTCTAGATTACATCCTAACGCAAAGCGCTCAGGAAGCAACACCCAGAAATTCGCAGCCGCTGACCTAAGACTGGCGCCAGTTTGAATTCGTTCGCGACGTAAGAATATGGTCCTGCCATTTGCCATTCAAGCACAGATAGTCCCTGGCGTAGCCTTCGACGACAAATCCAAGGCGACTCAGCACGCCGGCGCTCTTAAGATTGTGCGGAACGTAATTAGCCATAATGCGGTGAACATTCATCTCCTGAAAGGCAAAGTCGATTGCGACAGCAACTGCTTCTGTCATATAGCCTTGCCCCTGTTGGTCTTTGTCGAGGCTATAACCGAGATAGCAAAATTGAGCAGCTCTTCTCAGAATTGAGGTGAAATTAACTGTGGCAATGACCCGCTTACCATAACCGTGTTCGCCCTTGCGAAGGTAAGCAAATAGATTTAGTGCTTCATCGCGTTGGTATGCGTCGACATTTTTCACGAGCCTGTCGCTCCAATGCATCGCCGTATAAAACGACTCCGGCATAAGTGCTTGTGAGTTTGCGATGTGCTCTCGATTTCTAACGTAATAATCGACGACTTCATCGACGTCGTTTTCACCAGGCATTGTTAATACCAGTCGTTCGGAAAACAAGAGAGGAATAGTTTTTGTTGGCGGCATTACCTATCTTCCGGTTAGATACAAAGCTCTAGTGCCTATGGTTTCTCGTCAAACACTATCATCAGTCGAGTGACAGAACCAGATCTTAGCGCGTTTCATTTCACATATACTCAGAGATGGAGGGCTCATCTGTGGGACAATTTCGATGCCTATGGATGGACGGTTATTTGATAAGTAGTTTGAAAGTTAGCAAAATTTGCCTGCTTTCTTCCGCGCTGGTGTTGTTCGCAGCCGGTTGCGCACCAGTGTCCAACAAGCCAGATATCTCAAAATTGATCAAATCTTCAATTGAGGCTCGCGCGGCTGGACATGAGGATTTGGCGGCAAACGATCTGAAAGAGGCTTATGAAAATTTGCCGGCTAGTGGAACGCCCGGCAGGGTTGAGGCTATAAATCAGCTTTACGTTCCTACATTGGATTTAGCAGCTGACTTGCGAAAATCCGGACGCCTTTCTTTGTCTAATACCATGTATGACAAAGCAATTGAAATCGAGTCAGAATGTACGATTGGCGGTAGAGCATCTGCCAAGCACCTGAAACGTGAAACGGAAGAAGTTTTTGAAGCCGAAGAGAGAATAATTACAACAGCGGGTACGAGTAGCGCGGAGAAAGCAAGGACAAAAGCACTCCAGCATGAAACGGAAAGTCTCGAGCGCCGCGTGCTCACAGACGATCCAAAACCGCTGGAAGCCGAAGCGCTCAAGCACTTGGACGTTATTCGAAATTCTTTTGGTATCGCAAGTTTTCAATATGTGGATGCCGTTCGCGTCACTGGTGAGGTTCTGGTCAAACTGAATAAAGCTCAGTCCGCCGTACGAATTTTAGAAGTTGATAGCAGACAACTCTCTGAGCCCAAGCTAGAAATCATGAAAACCGGCGATATTGATGCAGTTCAGGATCTTTACTTTCAAATTCCTTTGAAGAGCGAACTAGCATATCTTCAAATAAAAACTGGCCAGCTAGATGAAGCAGAGAAAAATGCTCGCAAGTCTTGCGAACTGGCAAAGTATGTTGGTGGCACGATGAAGAGCAGATTGGCTGTGGCACAGTTGACGCTCGCCAGTGTTTTGAACGTTAAAGGTGATAAGGAAGGAGCCCTCAGGCTTTTGAAAGAAACATTGCCACTTCTTAAAGAAGAGAAGTTGGGCAAAGATTCAGAAAGATGCAAAATGATGGTTGAGCAAATTGAAAAAGCTCAAACAGGAAAGTAGTGAGACATGAAAAAAACGCTCTCATCGAGATTTGCGACGGTCGGACTAATGGCAGTTTTCACTCTTGCGGCTTGTGGTGAAACTAGTAAGAAAGATGTGTTTGCAGAATTGATTAATGATGGCGCTCAGGCTAGATCAACAGGGCATGAAGATCGAGCTGCCAACAGCTTGAAAGAAGCCTTTGAAATGTTGCCTCCAGTTGGAAATCCCAAAAGAGTTGAGTGCGTCAACAAACTCTACCCAGAAATTCTGGCATTATCTGCGGATTTAAGACGCTCCGGCCGCTTTAGTCTTTCAAAAACCATGTTGGACAAAGCAATAGAAATCGAGTCTGAGTGCAAATTGCCTGACAAGAAATCTGCAGTTGCGCTGAAGGAGGAGACAGAGAAGGTCGGTGAAATGGAATTGAGTTTGCTGAAGCGAGCAGATAAGGCAAAAGAGCTTCGGTTCGAGTTGAAGCAGTTGAAACATACGACTCGCGATCTTGCAAAGCAATTTGCCAGCGGCGATTTCGAACAAGTCGCACGGGATGGTCGCGCACACCTCGAGGTTTTGCGAAAGACTAGGGGGGTAGCCAGTAAAGCTTATTGCGATGCGCGAAGACTGATCATCGAATCGATGCTGCATCAGGGAAATCCAGAAGGTGCTTTGAAGCTTCTCGAAGATGATGTTCTGGAACTCAATACGTTTAAGGACAGCGAATTGAAAAATGCGGACGAGGAAGCTGTAGAAAATGCACTTTTCCTTAGCCCCCTGCTCGCCCAGATTTCCGAGTTGCAACTTACTCTCGGCAAGGACGCAGAAGCAGAGAAGAGTGCGCGCCGCTCACTTGAGATTGCAAGAATTCTTGGTGGCAAGGTGAATCCCGATGCCTCCTCCAGTCAGCTAGTGTTGGCTGTTCTTCTGAAGAAACAAGGCAAGAATAGGGAAGCATTGCGGAGCGCGCGCGAAGCATTGCCTCTGCTGGAGAATGCAAAGCATCAGAGGCAAAACTGGACTCGTTGTCTCTGCACGATTGCACAGCTCGAAGATTTGTTGGGCTTGAAAGTTGAGGCGAAAAAAGACTTTGACCAATTGATAAAAGAAGCAGAAACTTATCGAGAGCCCGCCGCTGCAAGTGTTTGTCTTGCTGTTGCAGCGGCTTATTATCGAACACAAGGCGATGAAGCAAAGTATTTCAACCTGAAAGAGAAAGCGATTACTCTAGCGCAGCGAAAAAGCGAGCCGCCATTTTCTGTGGCAACGACATACGAAACGTTAGGTGACTCTTCTGTTCGTTTTTCGAAGTATTCCGAAGCATTGCAGTCATATGAGATAGCGGCAAAACATGCTTCCCAACATCAAAAAGAAGGTTTAGAACAAAAAATCGCAGCCTGCAAAAAGAACAAGTCTGTATCTTCGTAAATTGAGAGTTCAAAACTAGATAAAACTGTTTCGCTTCTTGCTTTCCTTGGCGCTGAGCTTGACCGGTTTCAACCCAAGCTGTACTAGTTGGCGTGCGACCAATTCGAAAAACCTTTGTCTGTCACCACCTTTTATCACAGCCAGGTTGTGAGCCTCTGCTAGGCAGACAGGGTAGCCCATACCCTTTTTTACCTGTGCTTTCACGGCTACCAGTGCGCTATCGAGGAGGTCTTTGTGCTCCAGCATCCAGCGAGGAAATTCAATGCGCGCGACTTCGTTACCCACATTGAAATAGGCAAAACACATTCTGTGATCGGCTGCCATCAGTTTTGTCACCGACGCACCCGACAGAAAAGCCGCGGTTCGCTCGCCGTATTTAAGCGAATTTGCCACCAAATGGCGATCGCTTAGCGGCCAGATTTTAGAGCATGGGAAATCTTCTTCGTTTAGCTGACCGCAATGATCGCGGCAGTGGCTATTTTCATATGGGCAAATATACACTCGCAAGTCATTGACCACATCACCGCTTCGGCTGTTGCTCAGGTATCCGAAGAGAGGCACACCAGCGTCGTGCAATTTGTCGAGTGCTTCAGACATTCTCTTCAGGTATGTCTCGATGTACCCTCCTGGCATTTTTTCCACAGACCACGGGATAAGAGAGCCGTCCACTAGCGCCACAACCGGCGCGCCCCGCAACAGTGACTGAAGCGATAACTCCACCAATTTTTCCAGTTCGAGCATTTGCCTTTCGAGCGAAACGTACAGCTCGTCAATGTGCATCCGCCTTCTGTCTACCAGAGGATAGAGGTCATCGTCCGTATGGAAAAGCCGCGGCTCGGTATCAAGAATCGGAGGTGCCTTTATGCCGTAACTGATTACCGCTGACCCGATATTCAAAAGAAAGCACGTGTGAATCTCGTGGTGACTCGGCATGATTTGAGAGCCATCGACTGCCACAACTGTAACCGCTTGGTCTGCCGAATTGCTTCCCACCATTATATTTTTGTCGATCGGCTCCAGAGGAATTGCCGTTGGCCACCACGTCCAAGCGCGGTTTTGCTCGAGTTTTTCCACAAAAACTTCTTGATTCGCAAGGGCACTTTTGTAGGCTGCTTCTCCTGCTTCCAGCGTTTCTTTTTTCGACAGCGCAGTTGGAAGCCCTTCCACTCCGACTTTCTCTATCTGCTGAATCAGTTTGCGAAAGTCCAGCATTATGGCTTGCCCTCGCTTTTTGTGGGCTGCATACGTCTGAGTCGCTCTTCATGCCGTTTTAGGATCGCACGAAGTTTTTGAATAGAGCCGAGTAGGTTTTTCGAAGAATCCTCCAGAAGTTCTATTGCTGTGGAAAAACATTCATCAGTCGCAAATGACTTTGAAATCGCTTTGGTAAGTTCTGAAAAGCTTCTGATTGCCTGTGTTTGCGATGTTTTTTCAGCAGGTGAGCAAGCAGTCAGTGTAGAAATTAAGTATTCGTCAAGAGACTGGTACACAAATTCATTCTCAGTCGAGCCTGATAAGAGATTATCCTCGGTCAATTCCGGTGGCACTAAAGGTGGTGTCATTGCGTTTAGTTGCAAAAATAAGTCGCAGACTGCAATCAACAGATTGTGAGCAGTTTTTACCGAGGATTTAAACGGTTGCTTTTCCCCGGAATGAGGCAAAAATGACAGGCAGACGAAATCCTCGCCGATATGAAAGTCCAGAAGGTGAGGCAAGAGCGCAAGACCGTTGATTTGAATCGAAGAAAGATTATCTGAAAGTTGCTTTCTTGTATCGGCGCCAAGCGTACCGGAGAGATTGAAACGTCTAATGCAAACGGTTCGAGAGTCAGTCCAGAGATCCTGCCAGAGTTCTTGCCAGACGTCATGGGTTTTCATTTCGGCAGCTTCATTTAGTTGGATAAGCTTGTAACGAGCTAACCAATTTTCAAAATATGGGTCTCTTTGATCTTTTGCAAGCGCTTGCAGAGGCTCTTTCGAATGCGCCGTTTTAGATGATTCCGTGCATTGAGTAATCGTATCGAGCGGGATGACTTTGAAGCTAAGACTGACCTGCGGGGCTATTGGCCGCTTTTGGTTTCTTTTGCAGATGTGTCGGGAAAGCCTTTCTAAAACCATTGTTGACTCTGTCTTTGCTGTCTCAGGAAGGTATATGAAATACTTACCGGAGCCTGCATAAGCTGCTCGGTCATCGTGACGCAATTGCGTAGTAATTTCTCGCTCAATAATTTGCGCCAGCTTTTCGGCTTGTTCTGAGCTTTTAGAATTTGCAATATGAGCAAATTCGAATAGCTCGATGGATGCCAATGTAAACTTATTGTTTGTGGTTTTCGCGGTGTCTATAAGGTCTTTGCAGGATACCGATTTGCTGTCTAATCCGCTCTTCTCGGATTTTGCCGCGCGCAGGCGCCTTTCCAGACCTGGGCGCAGTTTTTCTGCCTCAGCCTCTGATGTCGAACGCTCTGGCTTCTGCTTTTCCGGCTTCTTTTCGGGAGACAAAATGACGGTCCTCTTCCGATAGAGTGGCATTGAGGCCAGGCTGTAATATACTTGTGAGATCCTATCAGATCGGAATAATTGCCAATGGCCAAAAAAGAGCCTAAACCTCTTCAGCTAGTATGCGACCTGGCGCCTACGCTGGCGCAGCGAGTGTTTCAAATACGTGAGATGCGAAATCTTACTGTCAAAGATTTGGCGAAATTGTCGAGATTCAGCGTGAGCCGAATTGAGGACATAGAATCAGGCGTAGAAACCTGGCTATCCGCCAGCGATAGACAATTGCTGGCACGAGCACTGAATGTTGAGCCTGTGTTATTGCTGGAGGTCGAAGCAAGACGCCTAGGGAGCGCCAGTGAAGAAGAAAAGTTGAAAGTTCAAACGGAGCTGGCGGAGAAAATTCTGACGGGGTTGAGGGAAGCAAGTTGCCCAAACTGCGGCGGTTCACTTAAATGCTCTGTTGAACATGGTCTTGATCTGGACGGCAAAGTTCAAGAATATGCCAAAGCTTTTTGCCTCAAATGTCCGTTCGTGCTTAGAGCTTAGCGATTTTCTATTTTGGAGTCTTTACTTTGAGAATACTTCTTTCCAACGATGATGGCATCAATGCGCCCGGAATTCGCAAACTGGCGGAACGGCTTTCAAGAGACACCAGTAATGAAGTTTACGTGGTCGCGCCTGATCGCGAACGCAGTGCAACAGGGCATTGCCTGACACTTCATAAACCATTGCGCGTAACCGTTGAAGAGTTGCCTGGCAATGTGAAGAAGGCCTGGTCGACTACCGGCACGCCCAGTGATTCCGTAAAGTTGGCGGTATCCGAGTTGTTGCCTGAAAAACCGGATCTTGTGATTTCCGGTATCAATAATGGTCCAAATTTAGGAAGCGAAATTCTTTATTCGGGTACAGTTGCCGCCGCAATGGAAGCTGCTTTTCTTGGACTCCCCTCAATTGCAGTCAGTCTATTTTGGGGCGAAACTCGTCGCTTTGATGTTGCTGCGGAGTTCATAGCCCGATTGATTGGCTCTGTTCCTGATATGAAAATGCGTGAGCGAAGTCTATTGAATATCAATGTTCCCAACGTTCCGTTTGATGAAATTGCCGGAGTTTCTGTCACCGAAGCTGGTATCAGGCTGTACGATGATCGTTTTGAAAGACGCGAAGATCCGCGCGGCAAAACCTATTACTGGCTGACCGGACACGCTGTAGACAAGGATGAAGCGAAGACAAGCGATGTCTATGCTGTTTTGAACAAGAAGATTTCAATTACGCCGGTTGTGTTTAACATGACTGATCACCAAGCAGTCACCAGACTGAGCGCCCTTGCTCAAATCGATGCGGCGCTTGAAACAGCAAAGAGTGCAGGAAAAGAAGAAGCTGCTAGAAAGTAAAAACAGTAAAGAGAAGCTGAAGGCGATAAATGTCTGAGTCTAAGTCTAAGTCAAAAGCTGAACAGATAACATCAGGACTCGATCCGGATCTCGCGGTTAGAACCTTTTTCCGTGATCCCCAATGGCTTTTCAAAACCGGAATCGGCGGTTTTTTGAATGTTTTGTCCTTTATTCTTTGCGCGCTGAATTATCTTCTGATTCCAATTGCGTTTCTGCTCTGGGGAGTAGTTACCGGCTATGTGCTGCGTGCGGCCCGAACTCACATCAAAAATCCAGAAGACAAATTGCCTGAGTGGAATGATTGGTTAGACCTCCTGATATCGGGTCTCACATGGATGGCCATCTACACTGGTCAATTGCTCTTTTTCTTCTCCGTGTTTTCCACTCTGATGCTTGTGGGACTCTCCTTCGGCATGGTCAGCGCCGCCAATCCAAGCAACTTGGCCTGGTCATTTGGAAGCCTTTATGGTCTCGTCGCGTTGGCTTCGGTCATCAGCATGAATTCAGCCTATTTGATGATCAACTTGGCTCAAGAGGAGCAGCTTTCCGGTGCTTTTGCAGTCAACATCGTCATTTCGAAAGTGATGTCGCGACCTGCTGACTTTATTCTTGCCTGGTTGTTGTCATTGGGGATTCAATTGGCGGCGATCGTTTTGCCGACACTAACTGTCGTCGGCTTGTTTTTTCTGCCGTCGATTTGGTTTGCAGGCCAAGTGCTAAGTGCGTTGGTACTCGCTCAAGTGTGGGCTTCTGTACCGCGTGAGGCGAAAGTTAGTGCTTAACAACGGTCTTTAGACGACCTTCATTAGTAAAGTAGAGCTGGTGATTAACAGGACCCTGAACATATGGCGAGCCCACAGGCGTGGCCATTGGCATTGAATGATTTTGCTTGTACCAAGCAGCCAACCATTTCCAAACTTCCATAACTTTCTGATAGCTCACTTTGGCAAACTTGTTACCCGCCACCCACGCTGCGTCAGCAGCTTCTTCCAGGGACTTGGGTACGGTTATTGTTGTGGTGCGCCCCTGTGTCTGAACAATTGGAGTTGTCGCTCTGGGCTGTTGGCTCGGCGCCATGTTCGGAACCGTAATCGTAATCGGGCGCGGCATTCCTGGGATCACAGCAGCTATCTGCCTATGGTCGTTATCGGACTGCTTTTCCACGTGCTTGGCAATCGATTGTTGACCGCCGAGGAGGGCGCCAATCAGGCAGATACAAGCGAGGATATGCCGACGACTCTTAGTTGATATAGACAGTTGCATCTTTTCTTAAATTGCCTTTGCGACCGAAAACACAAACCAGGGTGCCTTCCGGCGCCGATTATCCCATAAGAACGTCCTCAAAAGCCGCTTGGCTGGATTATATCTTGATAACCGATTGGTAGCCGTGGCTGGATCTCGTCACTGCATCCCCAATTTGGGCGCTTGAATCTGTCGTAAAGTGTGCTCAATACACTCTTTGGAGCTTCGAGCACTTATGGTAGGATAGGCATAATTCTGGCACAGTTAAGCCAGAGCCTATGTACATTAGTTGATGGACGAAACGCAAACTAACAAGTCCAGCTCAGACGACCCCCCTCAGTGGTGCTCGTCTTTTCGTGCGGCAAGTTATACAGCAGCTTTCATATATTCAAAACTCCGGCTCGTGCAAGGCACACAGCCGGTTTTCCATTTAAGAGCATTTTGCGACCGATAAACAAGGAGTAAGCATCCAGAGTATGGATGCGTGATTTGCCATTCTTCAAATATTGTGGATTCCAGTTCTAATCATCTTTAACGCCTTCTTCGTGGCGGCGGAGATGGCGCTGGCGCGCGTCAGAAGAACGCGTATCGATCAGTTGGCCGAAGAGGGCAACCGCGCGGCTATTTTGACTCAACGCGCGATGGAAGATACGGACGGATTTATCTCTGCCTGCCAATTAGGAATCACAATCGCAACACTGTGTTTGGGTGCAGTGGGCGAGTCGACGTTTGCCGAAGATTTGGCAAAGCTCGTGGAGAGCGTTTTCTCCGGAGTTATTTCGAGCGCATCGATTCTGACTGCGGTCAAAGGATTTTGCTACATTCTTGCCTTCTGCGTAACTGCGTTTTTGCAGACGGCATTCGGTGAATTGCTGCCTAAACAGTGGACATTCCAGAGAGCCGAGCAAACCATTTTGCTTTTCATCTATCCGATGAATGTGTGGTGCTGGATAACACGACCGTTCAACTATGTATTGAAGGGTTTCACTGAAATTGTAATGCGCGCATGCGGCGTCAAAGATGTGCTGGAGCATGAGCAAGTACATACTGAAGAAGAGCTGAAGATGCTCGTGTCCGAGAGCCATGAAGGTGGCGTGCTTGAGCCTGAAGAGGAAGAGATGCTGCACAGCGTCTTCGACTTTGCCGAAACCACAGCCGGCGAGATCATGACTCCTCGAACAGATTTAATAGGTATAGCGGGTAGTGCCACGGTCAAGTCTTTCGTTGATGTTGCTCTGAAACACGGCTTCTCCCGCCTGCCAGTTTTCGAAGACAATCCGGACAATATATTTGGATTGGTGCATATCCGTGACTGCTTACGGGCGATTTTAGAGCACAAAGAATCAACGAGCGTTGGCGAACTAGCCAGAAAGGTTCTGGTTGTTCCTGAGAATAAAAGCCTTGGCGATTTGTTGCCGGAGTTTCAAAAGATGAAAACTCACATGGCGATTGTTGTCGACGAGTATGGTGCTACTCGCGGTATCGTCACGTTGGAAGACTTGCTTGAAGAATTAGTAGGCGAGATCGCTGATGAATACGATATCGTCAAAGAGTATATCCAACCGCAAATCGATGGATCGATTTTAATCGACGGAAAACTTGACCTTGAAGAAGCGAATGAAAAGCTCGGTTTAAACATCGAAGACGAAGAATTCAACACAATGGGCGGTCACGTTTTTGGCATGCTTGGACACGCGCCTGAATTGGGCGATGAGATCAAAACAGATCAATACATTCTGCGAGTGGAAGAGTCAGATCGCCGTCGCATCAACAAACTGCGTTTGATCATGTTGAAGTCGCCCGAGCCCGCACCGGAAAATGGTACGAGTACGTCGGGTAAGAAACGAAATACGAAGTCAGTGGAGGTTCCTCGCAATTAGCGCGACGGAGACACCTACTAAAGCCCAACTGACCAAGGCTGCCCGCGTTTTCCATACGAAAAAACGTCTAGGTCAGAATTTCCTTGTTGACCCTGACGTACTCTCCAGAATCGCCGGCGCGCTGGAATTGAAATCTACAGATTGTGTCGTAGAAATCGGTCCCGGTCTAGGTTTTCTAACCAGGTTTCTTTCACCTTATGGCTGCCGTATCTTGGCCGTGGATCTCGATCGTGAGTGCGTCGAAGAACTTGAGAAAAGCAATTACAAAGGTGTTGAAATCTTTCATCAGGACTTCCTTCAGTTCGATTTGAGTTCTATCGAGTGCGAGTCGCTGAAGGTCGCTGGCAATGTACCTTATCAAATTACCACTCCGATTGTAGCCAGACTTTTTGGCGAAATCGGCTCACCAGCACCGTGGCTGCCAAAAATCGAAAGCGTTGTGATGACAGTCCAAAAGGAAGTCGCAGAGCGCTTTGTTGCCAAACCCAACAATAAAGAATACAGTCAGATTACGCTTCTCATCAAATATTTCGCTGAAGCAGAGCTGCTTGAAGTAGTTCCCAAAGATTCATTTGTTCCTGAGCCAAATGTGAACTCCGCCGTTGTGCGGATGGTACCGCACCAACGGCCACCCATCGAATGTGTCGATCACAAATTACTACGGCAGATTATTCGTGCCGGTTTCAAACAGCGTCGAAAGATGTTGAGAAACAATCTCACGTTTCTCAACAAGACGCCGGAAGAGATAGGAAAACTCTTCGCATCCTTAAGGATTGATCCAATGGTGCGTGCAGAGCGGCTTTCACTCGAGCAATTTGCTAAGATTGCCAACGCTGTGACAGCCCTCAGGTAGAGCATGCAGTTAGAGACAGAACTGAAAGCAGTCGTTAAATCGCCTGCCAAAGTAAATTTGACTTTTGACGTCACGGGTGATTTGCCAGGTGGATATCATTCCATCGTCTCTATTTTTCATTCTATAACTCTTGAAGATGTTCTCGATTTACAGATTACACAAGGTGTTAGTGAAGAAGTCGAGATGGAGCTTTCCGCCGAATTTCTTGGAGAACCAGGCGCGTTTCCCCTCGACCAAAACAATCTGATTGCAAAGGCAGCTGACTCATTCAACATTGCTACGGGACTGTTGAAAAACAGATTCTTGCGCATTGCAGTGAAGAAGCAAATTCCAATTGGAGCTGGCTTGGCAGGCGGCAGTTCTAATGCAGCTGCGGCTCTCGTTGCATTGAATGAGCTTTTCAAAAAGCCATTGAAGGAAATGGAACTTTTGGAGATTGCCACTAACCTTGGTGCAGATGTTCCCTTTCTGATAAAGGGCGGTACACAACTCGGAAAAGGCAAAGGAGAAATATTGACGCCGCTCGTGATAGACGAACGTCTGGCGTTTGTGGTTGTAAAGCCGCGTCAGTTAGCTGTATCCACTCCATCTGTTTTTGCTGCATATGACAAATGGGTGGCAGGAAAAACTCCGGAATGGAGACCTTCAATCGATCATCAAAAAGCAATCGATGCCCTGGCCAGCGGAAATCTTGAAGCTGCGACAAAGTCTTTTGCAAATGTCTTTGAGCCGATCGTTTTCGACATGTATCCATCTTTGTCTTTGGTAAAGCAGCGTTTGCTGGAGCTGGGCTGCTGGTCTGCACAGTTGAGTGGCAGTGGTCCTAGCGTCTTCGCGGTGGTTGCCAATCTGGAAATGGCTCATATGGTAAGACGCAAGTTCAAAGAAGAGGAAACTCGTGGTGACAGCGTTTGGTTAAAACGAGAAGGCTGGGAAATTGATTGTTTTATCGCTGAATCAAGTGGAAGTGGCGTTCAAATCTTGAAAGAGGGGCTTAACTAAGATGGTGAAGAAATCATCGGAATCAGCGAAAAACCCTTTGGCTAAAGGAACAAAAACGAGTTTAGGATCGAGTTCTTTAAGGTCGAAAGCAAGCTCTAAGCCAAGTTCTATATCAAGATCTAAATCGAGTTCCAAACAAGGTTCCCAAACTAACTCGAAAGTCAGCGCCAAGGCTAAGACTGAAAAAAAACAGCTAAAGTCCAAGGCAAAGGCTGATTCAAATCCAAAGACAAAAACAATCAAAAGCGAGAAGTCAATAAAGCTGGTTTCAAAGGCGACCGCTCATGAAATGATGGCACGTTTGAGAAAGCTGTATCCCGATGCAGACTGCGAGTTGAATTTCGAGTCTGCTTTTCAGCTTCTCACTGCCGTAATTATGTCGGCACAGACGACTGATGTTCAGGTCAACAAAGTTACAGGAAAATTGTTTTCTAAGTTTCCGACTGCGAAAGATCTTGCCGAAGGCGACATAGAAAAGATCAAGGAGATAATCAAACCGACCGGTTATTACAACGCTAAAGCACAGAGTATTCAGACCTGTGCGCAACAGTTGGTGACGCGATTTGGGGGCGTGGTTCCGCAAACCCTTGAGGAGTTGACTACTTTGCCTGGCGTGGGTAGAAAGACGGCAAATGTTGTACTTGGTGTTGTATTTGGTGAGCGTGGCTGGACCGTAGACACTCATGTGCAGCGTATTACGAAACGCCTGGGTCTAACGAAAAATGATGACCCCTACAAAATTGAATTGGATCTACAAAAGCTATTTCCCGACGACGATTGGTCGCTACTGTCCATAACGATTATTTGGCATGGTCGCCGCATGTGCTTTGCACGAAAGCCTGACTGTACCGTTTGCCCGCTTAATGAGATTTGTCCGAGCAGTGAAGTGTAGTTTTACTTATCCGCGCGAATTTCCAGAAGCTGTTTCATCACTTTACGGTCGTATTCAAACGGATATGACTGAATTCGCATGTAGCCCTTGTACGGATTGTTGAACAATGCGACTAGAAGAATGTTGAGAGCCAACGAAAGAGCAACCAGCGCGGTCATCAACACTTGCGCCTTGGTGTTTTCGACCTCGAATAAATATGTAAAAAAAACAGTTAATGCGGCTCCAGCAATCAAAACACCCCACATTACCGGCGGCAAAGACGTTTTAGAAATCTGCATGCGATAGCGGCGCCCGTCTGACAGTTTTTGCATTTCATCTAGAAGCTGCTCATAAACGCTTTGCTCTTTATTTGTCTGTGGTTCGAAGTCAGTCAGCCCCCACCAAATTTCGCGAAAAGGCGTCTTGGCAAAATCAATAAATGAACCTTCGCTCGAGTGAGAATTCCATTCCTGTGCAATGAGAACATCTAGATATTCTTGTAATTTATTGTGGAGACTAATGCGTTCTTTTAGCGGCAATCCGTATGCAAGGTGAAACATATCCAGACAAGAATCTGCCTCTTGCTGGGACATTGCCCTTGCCTCCTGGTACTTGCTTTGAGTGTCTACGACGATTAGTCCTAAAAGTACTGAATAGAGAGTTCCAACAACTGAAAGTAGATATCCGGCTACTTCATGATTGCTTTTGAGAGTTCCGGCTGACACGGCCCGACGCACCGCCAGCGCTCCTGCGCTCGCCAGGAAGACTGCTCCAGTGACCATTAGAATTCCGAATACCCATGCATCAAAGCTCATGGCGTTCTTTTCCCCTTTAAGACCCTGAGTTCGTCAGTTGCAGAACCGACTGGTGATCCCAAGACCTTTGGTTTGTTATTGGTTTTAATGAGCTTACTAATGTGACCGGTCAAGAAGCAAGATCATGCAAGATTCCAAGCAAGGGCTGTATCATGACTGTAATCATGAGTAATCAGACCCCTGGCGGCTCTCCGCCCCCGAAAAGAGAATTTCGTCCCGCAAAGCCAAGCCCGTGGCTGATAAAGGCTGCTCAGAAATTTGTGCAGGCGGAGTTGGCGCTGAAATATAAGCTTCATTTGGCTGATGAGGATCTCGAATTAGTTCGCAAGCTCCCACCTGGCGCTGGTGTTATTTTGATACCAAATCATGCGGATGAAACTGACCCGCGGATTTGCTTAGAACTTTCGCGCCGAACCGGTAAGCGTTTCATTTCGATGTGTAATCGTGAAGCCTTCGATGAAATTTATGGCGCCGCAGGGTGGGCATTGCAGCGGCTCGGACACTTTTCTGTCGAGAGAGGGGCTCACGATAGTTCGGCTAAAGATTTTGCAATTGAGACAGTTCAAAAAGGCGAAGAAGTACTAGTTATTTTTCCGGAGGGAGAAATCTTCTATTTGAACGAAGTCGTTCAAGCGTTTCACAGTGGTGCCGTTGAAATCTGCATGCAGGCGATTTTAGATAAACGAAAAAGTGATCCGAATTTCACTGCATTTCTTGTCCCTATGGCGATTAAGTATCACTACAATGAGCCGATTGAAAATCTCATTCTCACACGCATAGAGAAGATGGAAGCACGGCTTTCAATCAAGGAATATGCACCGACTCTTGCGGGCCGTTTGCGGCAAATTCAAAAGACTTTGTTGGAGCGTGAGCAATCGGTATACAAAATTCAAATTGAAACAACTGGGCAAGAAGATCTCTATCAGGAAATTGTGGAAACTGAGAATGCCATCATCAGCCAGGTGGAAGAAAAACACAAAGCAATGCCAGTTTCCCAGTCTCAACTTATCGATCAGTCATGGCAATTGAGCGCAGAACTAAAAGAAGATCTTGCTGCGCAAACAGATGTTGCCGTGAAGAAAGAGTTAGAACATGACATTGATGCACTGCGTGAAGTTGCACAGCTTTCAAGCTGGCGTCCTGAATACTACGCTGACGATAATTCTCTAGACCGGCTTGCTGAAGCCTTAATGAAGATGGAGAGAGAGCTTTATCGAATTAAACGTCCAGCACCACTTGCGACACGCGATGTTTATATCAAACTTGCCGAACCCATAAACCTTTCAAATGTGGTTGCGGATTATCTTCAAGATGCGAAATCTGTGCGCCATAAAATGACCAATGATCTTCATGAGCAAATTCAAGAATTGGTCAATCAGCTAGTTCAAAAGGCGAAAGATTTGAGCAAGCGAAAATAATCCGAAAGTTTGCATCCTTTGTAGTGAACAACGGCTATTGAGTAGTTTTCGAGTTCAGTTAAAAAGACAAATCGTTTGCTTTCCCGAACCTGTTCTTTTGGTACACTCGGTTCAATTAGAATGTGTGGGCATTTGAGTGAGCCGGAAGAATCTGATCGCTAGCCGTTATACGTCGCTTGCATTAGCCGCGTATATGCTCAGCGTATCTGCCCAAGCTTTTGCACAGACAAGCCAAGCATCTCCTGCAACAGAAGAAAAACGGTTTAAACAATTCGAAACCGCCGAATCACCTAACAGCGAAAATTTGCCCCCAATTTTATTGCAGGTTGCTAGATTTACTGGCGCCCTCCCAATTATGAGGGATATTGAAGCGCTGCAGAACGACTTGAAGCAAAGTAATTTGTCCGTGTCTGACCCGTTAACTACGTTGGCGAAGCGGCAGAAACTTGTTTACCTGCGTGAAAAGCTGAACAACGTTCTTGAGACTTCGAATTTGGAAGTGAATGCTGCTCGAGGGCAAATTGAAGGATTGATGTCTGAAGTCCAGACGCAGCAAGCAAAGATGGTCGAGAAACGTGCAAGAACGCTGCGTCGCAACACAATTATCAACTTTGTGTCTGGTGGTATTACCAAATTAGTTGGATACTCGATCGCACTTGGTGGCAATGACACTACATCGAACATTTTGGAAATTTTTGATGGCGGTGTGCAGTGTGGTTTGTCTGCAACTGTTATTAAAGATCTGCATTCTGAAAGCAGGGTGGTCGGTAAGATGCCTGCGATGCTAACTCAATTAGAGCGTACAGATGATCCCGAAGGAGTGTATCCGCGCCAAGTTTGGAATTATTTGAACGAATCATCATCCGGCATGACCGGTATACCAAGACGCGAAGAGCTCACGAAAAACTGGGAAAGCAGAGGTTTTTATGAGCACCACTCTAAGTATAAAAACCTGAAGAAGAACAGTAATCTTCAAGGCAATATAGCTCTTGCAAGAATTACTCCCCAACTTCTGGATGATCGCCAGGCAATGCTTTCCGAGTTGAGATCTGCTGTTTCAGAAATGCACGCGAGCTTGATGGAATTGAGTTTAAGGATCAAACAATCATACAAAGATGATCCATCTTTCGATTGGCCGATTGCCGCTCAGTAGGTGTCTTGCTGCTAACAGATGCTCAATAAGTGCAGGTCAGAGCCTGCATTTTTGCGGATGCTTGAAGATATTCAACTTGAGCATCGACTAGTTTGATCTTTGCGTCAAACAATTGACGTTCGCGTTGAGTTACAAGAAATACAGTGCTGTCGCCGAAGTTGAAACGCTTTTTTTCCCCCACATAAACAGCTTCCGACTTCTCTACTTGCTTAGTGACCGCAAGAAATTTTTGATGCGACGCATTGAGAGTGGCTGCAGCGCTCATTACCTCTGCCACCAGGCGCTGTCTTTCTGAAATTTCTTCAGCGTTTAACGCATCAATATTGAAGTGTGCGGACTTAATTCTCCCTCTTGCATTGCGCAAATAGAGTGGAGAACTGAATGTGACTTGAGTGCGAAATACGTTGCCAACTCCTGAGATGCCGCCGTCATATCCGTATGTCGCAAGGGCGTCGGCCTGCGGTAAGAGATCATTTCTGGCAAGTTTCAATTGCAGTTTGGCTTGCTCTTTTTCCAATGCAATTCGCTTTAGCTCTGGACGACGGTCAACTGCTTTCTGCACGCTTGCATCAATCTCTGCAGCAGTGAACTCTTGAGGCGTAGGCCAAAATTGAGGAACATTCATCTCATCAAGAAAGGGCGCCGGTCTTCCACTACTGTCAAAAAGATAAACGGCTAATTCGTAGGTAGCCTTTTTGAACTCAAGCTCCGCAGCAATTTTGTCTGCGGTTCGTCGCTGGAAATCTTCCTCAGCTTCCGTGACTTGAATTTTCGGCAAGTCCCCCGCGCTAGAACGCTTGTCTGCTGCCGACACAAGAAATTCGGATAGCTGTACAAGACGTCGTGCGACTTGCATTTTTCTTTGAGCCCCGACCCAATTCCAGTATGCAATGTTGGCACGCAATAGAATATCGAGACGATTGAGCGAAAAGGCCTGAGTTGCAACCGGCTCGCCAATCTTGGCTAATTTTTCGTTTGTCTCTCGCTCGTTGATTATAAAACCGCGCAAAAGTGGAACAGCAACACCACCTCCAAACTCGCCTATAAAGCCTGTTTCAATATAAGGTGATTGCGATGTTCGGGGATTGAACCGATAGGTACCAAGCAAACTTATGCCCGAGCGAGTGGGAATTTCGATTGCGGGTTGATTGTAGATTACTCGCTTAAGAGTGTCGAATTTCGATGTGTTTTGCATCCATGCATAACCGTTGAGCGTTCGGATTACGGGATCGAATACTCCTTGTACTTCCATACGGCGCGCAGATGCAACTCGACGGCGCGAGTCAGCCGCGTCTATGCGTGGATAATTGTTGTCGACAGCCGAAAGAAAAATTGAAGGCGTGAGGATCGTACCGCCTTGAGTGATCCTTATGGAATAGTCCGCTTTAGTTCTGGCACGCGGCGCAAAACCAAGTGGTTCATAAATTCCGTCCGAGCCTTGAGCAGGCGTGACTGAGCAGGTCAGCGACCAGACGAGAAGCAAAGCAAGAACAACGCGAAGGGGTTTCATCAAGGGCTTTTTCGTTTGGCGCTGTCCCTGCCGGTTGTATCAATCTGATTACTTGGATTATTGGGATTGTTCGGATCTTGAGGCTGAATGGTTGGTTGCCAACCGTTCAATTGGCGCCATAGCTCATACCAGAGCGGCACGTCGCTTAGCAGAATCCAACCGGTGACTTGAGCGCCTGGGCGCAGGAAGGTAGTTGATGGCCATGGATCCGCTTGCTTGTTTGCGATAGCTGTTTTGTCAGGCTCGACAATTACGCGGTAGCGATTTTTTCCGTCGTCGGTTGCATCGATGACGCTCACGACGCCAGCAAATGTTCCGATAGCAATGCGCGGCCAGCCGATAAACTGAAGTGCCGGCCATCCGGCGATCTGCAGACGCACAGGGCGCCCGACCGAAACAAGGGGCGCGTCCCAATCCCGAATGTTGATCTCTGCGGCGCGGTCTTGAGTATGTGGTGCAATCACGGCCAAGACGTCGCCGGCATTTACCATCGCTCCTGCGCCTACTCGCAAGAGTCGAACAATTCTGCCGGAGCAAGGTGCGTCAACTGTCCTTTGATCGACGCGTTTTTCGAAGTTGTCGATGTCGATTTGAAGCTTGTAGATGTCGGCCTCGGTACTTGCCACCAATTGATTTGCGTCGGCACGTGCTGCCTTGATTGCGTTGATATTGCCGCCGGTGTCTGCTTCCGTGCGCTTGTTCTCCAGAAGCGAAATGCTCGTATCTTCCTTCGCTACATCAAGGGCTGCCAATGCTCTTTCAAGTTCTGTTTTAGAGCGAATGGTGTCCAGCTCGGCAAGCTCTTTATCACGTTTTGAACGAAGCCCGTCGTTGAACAGCGATTCCACTCTTTCTGATTGCCATTGGGCTGTTTTTAAACTTTGCTTGGCCGCTTCTACTGCTTGCTCGGCTTGATAAACCCGATCATTAGCCTGCTTTACTCTTTCAATTGTGGCTGGAACAGCAGCTTTACGAACTCCTGCTGAGGCGTTTACTTGATCGCTCAATGCGTCGGCACGCGCCTTCAGTGCCTCTCGTTTGGCGATAAGCGCTGTCTTTTGTGCGAGCAATGTCTTGAGCTGTGTGTTGTCTAGAAATCGCGAATCGAGCTCAGCTAAAGAAACAATCTTTTGACCCTTTTCTACGTCTTGACCGTCCCGCACAAACCAGTTGACTATGCGCCCTGGAATTTGAGCTTCGATAGTCTGAGGGCGATCCATCGGCGAAAAGACTATGATTCTGCCTGTTCCAGTCACCGATTGACGCCAAGGAAGAAACATTGCTGCGACGACTGACGCGATCATGATGAGAATGACGCAGCTGATCATCACTGTGAACAAAACCGGCGTTCGCACCATTTGCAAGGAGCGAAAATGTGGCAATTTCCTTTCTCTGGCTGTGTCTTTGTCTTGAACAGTATTCATTGACTATTTGCGAATGAGCTCCACGAGTTTTGGAAACAATTGTTCGAGTTGGCTATCTTTCTTTGAGAGCAACTCTTTTAGGGTGCCGGACTCAACGACCTTTCCATTACGCAGAAAGACCATTCTGTTCGAATGAAAAATCGTATCGGCGTCCTGTGAAATATCGATAATGGTCCAGGGCATGTCTGCGGCAAACAGCCTATCTAGAATTTGCATTTTGCTTCGTTCTTCGATACCGGTGAATGCTTCATCAAGTATCAGCAAGCGAGGTTTTTGGGCAATAGCTCTTGCGATCAAAAGTTTTTGCGCTTGCCCGCGGGATAAATTTCTTCCGCCGCTCAACAGCTCAGTCTTCAACCCATCTCGCATATTGACTAGTTCTGAGTCGAAATCGACTATATTAAGAGCCCACAGCATTTCCTCGTGAGATATCTCACTGCGTCCAAACGTAACGTTGGTTTCAATTGTGCCTTCAAAAATCTCATTTGAGTCTGTGACCAGTGAAACAATGCTTCGCAGACTTTCGTAATTGATGTCACGCACATCCATGCCGTTAATTTGCACCAGTCCGGAACTTGGTTCAATCAGCCCGCTAAGAACAAACGCGAGAGTGGATTTTCCTGACGCATTCGGTCCCATCAGGCTGATTCTTTCACCCGGCTTTAGTTGAAGGTTCATGCCATTGATGACATTTGTTTTCTGTCCGTAATCTACATGGAGCCCTTGAATATTAAGGGCGGCACCACCTTGAGCCGGGGCACAATTGCTTCCGCCTGCCCTTTCTAACGGCAGGTCTTCTACGTAGCCAATTTTGCCGAGCGCCGAGAGTAATTCGTATAGTGTCTGCAGGTGTCTGATTAAACGTTCAAGTGCCGGTAGCATTTGAGTGACCAGCAATTGAGCGGCGACAAGTTGCCCCAATGCGAGCTGTCTTTCGATAACCAGCCAACCGCCAATACCGAGAACACCGGCAGCTGCAAAGGCTTGAAACAGGGCTAGCCCAGACGCTTGACGAAAAAGAACACTGAAATGTTTACGCCGCGCTTCTGTATATTCGAAGACCAAATTGTCGGTTCGCTCGAGTATGTGCATTGGAAACTTGTTGAGTTTGATTGAGGTTTCACAACGCCCCAATTCTTCAAGCCATTCGGCTACCAGGTATCTTTTCGATGTCTCATTGCTTCTGGTTTGATATCCACCAAAACCGAATAGAAAAACCTCGCAGAGCACAAAGCCAATCACTATCATTACAAAAGCAAGCAGGTAAGGGCTATACAGAGCCATGAGCGTTAGCCCGATAATAATCTGCAATGTGGCCGCCGGGACGTCTAGAAGCAGATTCGCGAAATTTCCCTGAATCGTGATTACGTCGAAAAAGCGATTTACTAAATCCGGGAGATATTCCTTGGACAATTGCGAGTGCTGAATGCGCGGTACCCGATAAGCAATGCGCAGGGCGATGCGGTTGAAAACGCGCTGCCTGACCAGCTCTACGAGCCATATAGTCAAGAGTCGAAGGAGAGCGGCGAAAAGTAGTCCACCTAAAACCAATCCAGCAATTACCGTAATCGGTTGCAGGAAAAATCCAGCAGCGATTGTGTTGACTACCATTTGAGTCGACAGAGGCACTGCCAAACTCAAGACACCACCAAGCGAACTGTAGATGAGAATTAAGAGGAGGTCTTTCTTGTCCTCGACGATCATTCTCCAGAGACGATAGTAAGGAGATGTCGGCTTGTCCTTCTGGTTTGCATCACCGGCAGGGTAAAGGACTTTTGTCAGAGAATCGACGGACATTAAGGTTTAATTGCACGGCGTAGAGAAACAGACATTTAAGTGTGCCTGAAACGAAGCGCAAATCCAAGCGAGAGTATAAAGAAAGGCTCTAATTCTATCTAAGCAAGTGAAGTCGATATATCTTCAGCGCATATGAAAATGGCGGTTCGGTGCCAACTCAGTCGTGGGGCGAATGAGCAGGCACCGAACTTTGGCGTTGGAAAAACTTGTTTTAGCTAGGTTGGAAGCTCGTTTCCTTTGATGTGACGTGTGGCAATGAGACTGTGAATGTGGTGCCGTCCGCATCTGACTCGCAATAAATATCTCCCCTATGTGCGTCGATGATCTGTCGGCACATGTAAAGTCCGAGTCCGACTTTTGGTAGATATCCAGATCCGTCTTCTTCTCCTGTCAACGGACGTTCGAATAGTTTGTTTCTCTGATCGAGTTCAATAAAGGAACCACTGTTATTTACCTCGAACATGACGCGGTCACCCTGGCGAAATGCTCTCAGCGAGATCGTGCCGCCTACTGGCATATATTTCAGGGCATTCTCAAGCAGATTTTGGATGACTACCCTCAGCGATTCGCTATTGCCTAAGATACCGACGTCTCCGCTTTCGCTCAGGTGCAGTTCGATTTTCACTTTCTTTGCGTCAGCATGTTGTTGGAATTTTGCAGCACAGTCTCTTATTAAGCTGGTTACGCTTGCGTGTTCGGACGCTCGAATATCCGAATCCCTGTCGTATTTATACACAGAGATGATGTGCTGAATCATGCGCAGCAATTCATTATTGCCCTCGACGATCTTTGTGAGAATTTGCTCTTGCTCGGTCTCTAATTTGCCCAATTTTCCTTCTGCCATTAGATTCAAGATGCGGTTTGCTCCAACAATTGGGTTTTTCAGATCGTTGGCAAGCATTGCCATGAAATCATCTCTTTGATTCATAAGCAGAATTCGGCGGTTGTTCTCTTCAGCATTTTTCCGGTCGGTCACGTCCTCCAGTGTTCCGATTAATTGGCGCTTGCCGTCTCCCTTCCCCGTAAGTGGAACCGCCTTTGCTTTAATCCATTTTGTGACGCCTGAGAGAGTTTGAATGCGAAACTCTTGCGACCACTCGCTTCCTTTTTCTACCGCTTGCTTCCAAGAATCAAGTGTTCTTTCCCGGTCACTCTCCGCAACAAGAGTCCACCATTCTTTGCCCTTTTCGATTGGGGCGGCTGTGAGTTGAAACCAGGGCAGACCGATTACTTCCCAGCCATCATCTGCATTCGACTCGAAAATAACCGTGGGCACCGAACTGCACAAATTGCGGAATTTCTCTTCCGATTGTTTTACCTGTTCTGTCCTTTCAATGACTTGTTCTTCGATTATCTGATTGGTCAATTCCATCTGAGCTTGTTTTTCGGCAATGCGCAATTTCTCACGCATATCTAGAACACATTTTCGGATAAGGAAAACATCCGCAAAAAGAACCCAGCTTGAATGCTCTACCCAACGCCAAGGTTCTGGGTAAGTGACGCCGTAGACGGAAAACGGCAGATAAACTCCCCTCACGATGTGATCTAGCGCCGTCATGACTGTTGCCGTTACCAAAACTCTCCAGTCCGCATAGAAAGCCAGGAAAGTGAGTGATCCAAAAATAAGGAAGTGCGTTTCTAAACGACCACCACAAAGGTGGATAATTAAGGCAGTCATTAGTGTCTGCGCGACTGCTATCGTTTGTCTTGTTAGTGCTTTGCCTGAATAGAACCATGCCAAACCAACGGGCAGAATAATAATCGCCATACCCAACCAAATTGAGAGCATGACGTGAATGTGAGTGTTGGATGAAACGCCTTCCCAAGAAGTTGGCGACACCAAAAATGCTGTCAGCACGCCGCCCAGCCATTCTATGATTAGCAAAACCGCGAACATATGGTCGCAGTCGGCATAATTTCTTTGCACGAGGGCTTCGAAAATTGATTTTGTCTTCGAGCTGATCAGCTCGGCGACTTCACTGTGCAATTTTAGTTGTTCGATTCGATTGACGCTCACAGAACTGCCCTCAAAGCACAACCGAAAACTGGTGTGGTGGTGTATTTGGCTCTTCTTGCCAAAATGCATTGTTTTGCTAAATCGAAATAATGGTTCTCTCCCGTATGACCTCGAGATCCCGTGATGCCACCGGTAAACTGCAAAATGCCTCTGCCGTCGTAAATCAATACATGTCCGGAAGTGGTCACACCAAAAGTTTCTGCCCGCGAGCCATCGGTGTCGTATTCAATAGTCACGTTGCGAATTCTTTTGACGCGTTGAACTATTGGAGCTAACGACCACTCAGGCTCTTTTTCTGGTGGCATGTAAAAAACGACGGTTCCAACTGAATCCTTTTCGCCCGCGCGCATAAGCTCGTGAAACTCATCTACGCTTGCCTCAGAGCACGGGCAGCTCGGATGCAAGAACATAACAATATTTTGTCGCCCATGTGCTAGTTGTACGTCGCTGGATTGAGGAAAAACTCTTTTGGAGTTTGCCAGAGGACTGGGTGTAAGTTCATACTCGTACAACACTAAGTGACCGACAAAGAGCAAAGAGATCCAAATCAAATAGGCAGCAGCAAAAAGGAAAACGAACGCAGTTTGACGTATAGTGGACTTTTTTTTATCGGTGGACAGAGATCCAGGTGTTGAGCCTTCCATCTTGATTTTCAACCTGCTCTAAATCAAACGCCCAGTCCTTCCAGATCCTTTTTCAATTCGTGCATTGATTGATGCCGCTGATATTTGTCTTTGCGCAGTGTTTTATTGATGATGGCTTGCAAGCGATTGTCGATGGTGATTCCTGCTGTAGCTGCAGCCAAGGCAATCGGCGGGCATTCTTCATTTACTTGCTTATACATAGCTTCCACGATATTTTCGGTCATAAAGGGTGGATGCCCTACAAGTGTTTCGTACATCAATGTGCCCATGGAATAAACGTCGGAGTTAGCCTCCAATTGCAGACCCATGCACTGCTCCGGGCTCATGTATGTAGGCGATCCGAATACCTGCCCGGGCACTGTCAGTCCCGCACCTTCTGACTCGGCGGCAACCAACTTAGCGGTGCCGAAGTCGACTAGTTTGACATTCAAATCCGGTTTACCGTAATTAACAACAAGTACGTTGCTCGGCTTTAGATCTCTGTGGATGATGCCATTGTCGTGTGCATGTCCAAGTCCGCTGCACACTTGCTTGAATATCTCTACTGATTGCTTCCACGGTAAGTGATTGTGTTCTGCAATGAGCTCATCTAGGCTGTTTCCGCCCAGGTAGTCCATGATCATGAATGCTTGACCTTCGGGTGATAGACCGAAGTCAATTACGTTGACGATATTTCCGTGCGTTAGCGAACTAGCCGCAGCAGCTTCTTGCCGGAAGCGCTTCAATAGCGAAATGTCGGAGATCAACTCAAGGTGCATGATCTTGATAGCCACGAGCTTGTGCATGTAGCGATGTCGCGCCTTGTACACAGCTCCACTCGTGCCGCATCCAAGCAGTGCGAGAATCTCGTACCGGTCAGCAAAGACGCTTCCGATCATTGCGTCTTCTTTGAGCTCGCTACTATCATATGGGCAACGGGAGAACTCTGCACCAAGGCGTACGCGGCAGGTTGGACAGATTTTGGACATCTGAAAGTCTTGCGAGTTTTTTGCATTGCGAGAGATTTTCGTCGCCGGTACGCTATTGCCGGACCAAGATACCTTCTGAATCAGCTTTTTCAAATACGACTGTACTTCGCTGTCCTTCAGACCAACTTGTGTGCCGATTTCATCAGACGATGCACCTTCCAGAATCAAGCCGAGCACTTTCAATTCGCTTTCCGTCAGCGCTAGTCTTTCACTTGTAATTTGAGGATCAGCCAGTTTTGCCGAGTGAAGAACGCGGCGCGCGATGTCATCGTCGAGCCAAGCAGCGCCAGACGCAACTGAATTGATTGCCGTGTTGAGTTTGGCCGTCGAGATATCTTTCAAGCAATAGCCATCCGCACCGGCAGCAAGAGCCGCAAAGATCGATTTGTCTTCTTCATGGCTGGTAAGGATCATGACGCGTGTATTCATTTGTGCCTTGATACGGCGTGTGGCCTCGATGCCGTCGAATCCAGGCAACCCGATGTCCATAAGGATGACCTGTGGTTTCAACTCCAAGGCTTTTTGAACGGCGCTAGGACCATCGGCTGCGACGCCGACGATTTGAATATTACGCATATATTGAAGGGTCAAGTTAAGACCAAGCCGCAGCACTTCTTGGTCTTCCACCACCAACACACTTATAAGGTCGCTGGCGCGTGTATTCTCGGCTTCAAAACGTCTCATGGTATTCATTGCTCACCCCAAAGCTGACAGGCGGTATACCGCCAGCCACTAGACGAACCACGTAGGTTCATACCGCCCTTACTCTTCCAATATCCCGTATGGTTGCCGTAAGCGCATCACTCGAAAGTGCGAAAAGGGAGTGATTTCGAGTCACCCAAAGGTTCTGGTTTACTGTGATTTAAGCTTTAGCCTGCCGCTTCGACGTCGTATGCGTCAGTGTCACCATGCGTTTCTTCGTCCTCGTCTTCGCCATCAAAAGCACGATCGAGTTGGCGATAAACCCGACCAAGCGCGACCGAGCAGACGATGGAGGCGGGCACAACGCCGACCACAAAACATATCAACCCAGCGAAGACTACCATGCAGAGTGTGAAATATAATGCCAGTAGCTGCAACAGGTGTCCTTTGGTGATGGCAAAACTGCGTTTTAGTGCCTCAATCGGACCCATATCCTGGTCAATAATCAAATAGGTGTAAAGACCTAGTGCCAAACCTGCGTATATCCCCGGAATTGCTAGGAAGACCAGGCCTATACCGACTAAGACAACGAAGATAAGACTGGCGACGGTAAAAGGTATTGTGTACTTGAATCCGGCAAGAACTTCCCCGATACCGGCAGGTTCGTCGTCCATGCACAGCAGGGTGACCCTAGTCGATAGCATGAGTGTTATTAGCTGCACGACTACGCTTGCAACTTTCAGCCACCATGGCGACTCGTGATTTTGAGCAAAAATGGCAAAAATTGTTGAAGCGGTATTGATCATCCCATGCGGAATCCACAGAATTACGGTCCAGAGCACTAATGCCAACCAGCGTCTGGTCAGAACATCCCAGCCGAATTCCAATGATTTTGCAATGTGGAATGGAGGGTTTTCGGACATTTGCAAGCTCCTGGTGATCTCTTCTCACTCCAAAAGGTTATACCCGCCAAGCTATATAGGGTTGGGATATATGTCCAATAATCAGAGAATATAAAACGCAGAGCCCTCTTACTATCATTACTTTTGCGTTGTTTTGTGCACTGAAATGGCGTATCTTTAAGGCTGTCGGCGAGCCTTGAGGCTGCCCTGGAAAGTGCCTAGAGTGGCAAAATTGACTCCTAACAATCCGACCACTCCCTCGCTGCCATTGGCGGCAGCAACGGCTATCGACAATCAATTCATTACCGACCCAGACGAAATACCGCCAGCTCTACGTGAACTGTCGTTTCGTTATCCGCTTCGTCGTTATCAGCAAGAAATTCTTGAGCTGGTCAAAATCAAGATGGAACGTGGCGAAAGGGAGCTGCATATTGTCGCACCGCCTGGTGCGGGGAAAACCATTATCGGTTTGCAATTGATAAGCACCTTGAAGGTGCCCGCGGTTATCCTCGCCCCCAATACCACGATTCAGTCGCAGTGGGGACATAAGCTGGACCTTTTCATTCCGGATCATTTGACCGGGATGGTCAGCATGTCCGACATCTTAGGTACTCATGAAGACAAACCACTGAAGCCTGTTACTGTTCTGACGTATCAAGTGTTGTCCACTCCGGGAAGGGAGCAGGAATATCTCGAAAAGTTGGCGCATCAAAATTGGGCGCAGGAAATCGCCAAGGGCCGTTCGATCTCTTCTGGCGAGGCCGAACTGCGAATTTTAGACTTGTTGCAGAACAACCAGGCAGCATACAACAAAGAAATGTCCAGGCACGTGAGCAGGTTGCGCAAAAAACTTGCTGATGTGATGGATCTCAAAGATGTTTTACACCCGAATGCTCTGCAACTGTTGCAGGCATTGCGAAGACAAAAAACGCGCCTAATTCTTTTCGATGAGTGCCACCACCTTACCGATTACTGGGCGGCCATAATGAGCCTGTTGGTGAAACATTTGGATGATCCGATTATTGTCGGTCTCACCGGTACTCCGCCCGAAGGTAAATCCAAGCTCCAAGAAACCCGCTATCTGTCGCTTGTTGGAGAGATCGATTATCAGGTACCGACTCCGGCTTTGGTGAAAGAAGGCGGTTTGGCGCCATTTCAAGATCTGGTGATGTTCACGCAGCCAACTGAAAAAGAATTTCTCTTCCTTGAATCTCAACACGTTGATTTCCACCGTTTAATTGCTGACCTGGCCGGCATCGAACAGCCTCCACCTCATCAGGAAAATCCATTTGGAAACGGCGATGATGGAGACGATGAATACGCAGAGCATGAGGATGATTTGTCAGGGGAATTTTCAGCCCCGGCTCTCACTGCGGGACCGCGAGATTTAGAAAAACAGTCAGAAACAAAACTGATCGATCCGGCGGCGATTTCAGTAGTTGACGATCAATTTGAAGAAGATACCGCATTTGGTGTAATGTCCGGTGGCGATTTAGACTTTAGCCCTGGTTTTGATACTGCTCCTGCTCCTGCTCCTGCTCTTGCTCCTGAAACTGTTTCTGGTCATGATTCAGATACGCAATCAGGAGAACCTTCTCTCATTGAGTTTGCTCAGTTTGTGCAACCAGGGCCTCTTGTCGAAATCGAGAGTTCTCCGTCACTCGACCTTTCTGAGTCTGCGCAACTTCCTGCAGCTACGGAAGTTCCTGAATCCGCTGCACTTCCTGTACACTCCGGAGCACGAGAAACAACCGGAACCGTGACACCACCTCTTACCGAGTGGGTTTTGAGTCGTTTGAATGAAACGGCCTACGATAAAGATACCGGTGCCTTTAGAAGTTTTGTTCAACTGCGTCCTCAGTTTGCCTCTGCGCTTTATAGATACTTGACCAAGACAGGTCTTCCTCTTCCAGGCAATATTCGGGCGACCGAGGAGTTGCTCCAGTCACCGACGATTGATGACTGGATGATGATCCTCGAAGATTTTGCTTCGCACAGATTGAAACTCAGCCAGAATAAAAAGGACCACGAACTCTACGATCAAGTACGCAGTTCTATGCGAAAGCTTGGTTATTCAATCACAGAACAAGGGCTGCGAAAAACAGCTTCGCCAATTGATAGAGTTTTAGCATTTAGCAAGAGCAAGACGCACGCCGTCTGCCGGATTTTGGATACTGAATACGCCAGCCTGCAAGACCGCTTGCGTGCAGTAGTGGTGACTGATTTCGAACGGATGTCTGCAACTTCTGTGAAATCGCTGAAGGGTGTTCTCGATGCGGAAGCGGGCGGAGCGGTAGCGACATTGCGGACCTTGCTTGCTGCACCAATTTCGGCCATGCTCAATCCTTGCCTTGTGACCGGGTCGCTTGTGCTTGTTGACCGGCGCATCAAAGATCAATTTGTCAAAGTTTTTGATGAACTCCTCAAGCGAGACGGCCTTGATGTTCAACTGATAGCTGATGATGATTCCAATGAGCCTTGGGTGGAGATCAGTGCGAATACTTCACAGTGGCAATCGCGTTTATACGTTGCGGTCGCAACTGAGATATTCGAGCTTGGCATAACTAAGTGCCTGATCGGCACGCGCGGTTTGTTTGGCGAAGGCTGGGACAGTCAGTCGCTTAACACATTGATCGACCTGACGACGACAACTTCGCCGGTTTCGGTCAAACAATTGCGAGGACGCTCGATCCGTATTCATACAAAGGATCCGTTAGGTGGTCGTAAAGTTGCGAATAACTGGGATGTTATTTGTATTGCCCCTTCCTTAGAGAAAGGTTTGAACGATTACCATCGGTTTGTTCGCAAGCATGACGGATACTATGGAATCGCTGATGACGGGCAAATTGAATGTGGTGTCGGGCACGTCCATCCGTCTTTTTCAGAACTCACTCCTGCTGAAGTTTTTGCTTCTGCAGTTGATTTGAACAACGAGATGTTGAAGCGTGCATTGGTGCGAGATCAAATTTATGATCTCTGGAAAGTTGGTATGCCGTATCACAATCGCACTCTCGGTTGCGTTGAGTTGACGTCGCTGAGAAAGCTCAATCTTACGCCGGCATATCTGAAGCGCAATGCTGGATACAAAGATCATGCCAAGGAAATGCGAGCAGCTTTGAGCGGCATTTATGTCGAACATGCAGCACTCGGAGCATTGACCGCTGCTATCGTTGGTGGTGGCGCTGCTTTCTGGGGTGCCCCTGTCTTGCTGGCTGCGTTGCCGTTTGCTGCAGCATTAGTACTCGCATTCAAGCGACACAAACGGTTATTCACAAACTTTCAAGAGCAAGTTTGTGAGCCGGGAACAGTTGAAGCATCCTTGGGCGATATGACATTCGCTTTGTTGTCTGCCCTGAAGCGGGTGCGTCAATTGCCAAAGTACATTGATAAAGACAGCATCAAGATTTCTCAGCGTTCTGATGGAAGTTATCGCGTATTTCTGGACGATGTTGAAGCAAACCACTCCAAAATATTTACAAGTGCATTCAAAGAATTGATGTCTCCTGTTGTCGATCAACCGTACTTAATTCCAAAATATGAGTTTGCTCTCCCGTATGTCGATGGTGACAGGCAGTCCAAAGACTCGCAAAAGCGCAAACGACTGTTCTTCAAAAGCTATCTCAGGGGTTCGGCTCAACCGAGAATCGCTACATATCACGTTGTTCCAAAGTTGCTTGCACGTTCGCAAAAAGGGCGAGAAGCTTTTCAGGACGCCTGGAATAAATATGTCAGTCCGGGTTTCATTGTAGAGACAGAAACAAAGCCGGAAGTTTTGCAAAAGTACTTTGGAATGGGACCAAGCCTGGCCGAGCGTTTGTTATGGGAATGAAGTTTGCATTTACTCTGTCTAAATTACTGGCAGTCTCAATTTTTGTGACGCAGTCTTTTTCCAATGTTCAGGCTCAGGCGAAAGCGTTTAAAGAGACATTTGCGTCCGCAAAAGAAAAAGGTGAGTATCTTTTTTCGAAAGGTGATATAGACGGAGCAGCTGCCGCATTTAAGATCGCCAGCGACTTAAAGCCATCCGCTTACGAAGTTCATTTGACTTTGGTCAATATCTATTTTAAGAAAAATCAGCTTGATCGCGCGATCGAAGAGTGCAAGAAGCTCATTCAGTTGAAGCCTAACAGTCAAGATTCTCACGTTATGATGGCTAATTTGATGCGTTCTATAGGTGAGAACAAGAAGGCTATCGAAGAATTTCAACTAGCTATGAAGCTTGGTGCTAAAGATCAGTCTATTTATTCTGCGATTGGTTTTTCCTATCTGCATGAGGGAGATCTTGCTAACGCAGAACTCTATTTGAAAAAAGCTTCTGTCGAAAAGGAACATCCCGTTGACGCGTTTATCGGTTTGGCAATCGTCCATTACAAGAAAAAGGAATTCGCCAACGCTCTTACGGACCTTGATCGCGTTCTTGCTGAGAAGCCTGAGTCTGCCGAAGCACGAAAGTTGAGAGGTGAGGTACTTCTAGAACTCGGTCGCGTAGATGAGGGAGAGGAAGAGCTGAAAAAAGCTATCGCAATAATGCCAAATCTTAGATCTGCCCATATGGCTTTAGCTAACGTTTATTTTCGGAAGAAAGATCTCGCGCAAGCTGAGAAGGCACTGCGGAAAGTTCTCGACTTGAAAGAAGAAGATGCTGAGATGCATTACGCGTTGGGCGTGATCTTGGATAGACAGGGTCGTGCAATTGAAGCCGCTGGACAATTTGAATTGGGCGCGCAAACAGATCGTAATCCGGAATCGGCTGAAAAAATGCGTGCTCATGCCGAAGACTTGCGCCGTCAATCGATCGATATGACTACTAACAAGCAATACAAGTCTTTGCTAAATCTAGGCGGGGAGCCGACTCCGGAATCGGTTTTTGGTTTGCAATACGAAAGTTTGATCAAATGAAAGTAAAAGTGCAAAAACATGCAGATTAAGGGCAGGCTATGAAGAGTTCAAAATTGGGAAAAAACACATTTTGTATTTTGGTTTCAGGGACTGCATTCGCTCTTTTGGGCTGTCTGGCTGTTTTGCCTGCTTATTGCGCAGATGTACCTGAAAAGCAGCCTGAGCCAATGACGGTGAAATTCGCTTATTTCAATTTCGGAAAGATTCGTGCCGGAATTCCAGAAGTAGCCAACTCTGAAGCTATTCGAATAAATTCAGAAGCGCAATTGAGAAAAGATGTTGAGACCTGGAACTCTAAGCTGATCAAAATGCGCGAAGAGAAGAAACCTGCAGCGGAAATCGAAAAGACTAAGCAAGAGGCGCAAGCCGTTGTTCGCGCGAAGCAAGAAGCTTTAGCTCAACTAGTTGAGTCGGCAAATTTGTCTGTGCGAGTGAGGGTCGCTCAAGCTGCAGAAGCTGAAGCGCGTTCTAGAAATATCGATCTTGTAGTTGATGGTCAGGGGCTTTATGCCGGTGGTCAAAAGGTGTTCGATCACGGAGTCGACATTACTCAAGCGGTGCTAAAGAGACTTCTTGCAGAGAGTGATGATAAGCAAAAGGTACCTCGTTAGGTGGTTTAGTCCCCTTGATTCCTCAGTTTCGCCGAACTATGCTGGTCATTTCTCTCGACAGGATCAAACCTTGAGACTAAGATGAAAGCAGTTGAGTTGTACGAGGTCGAATTAGATTATGGCCGACAATTGTGGAGACGATTGCAAACGTTGTGATGACGAGAGCTGCGGCAATTGCGCAAAATGCGAATGCTGCTGCCAGTGTTGCGATTGTTCAAAAAATGAAGGTAAAAGCTGCTCCTGCGAATAGTCGCTAGAGCAGCTTTTGATAGTTTTGCGCTTTGGTTGCTGATAAATCGGCCGCCTGAGCGCTTTTGTGTCTAATTCTGCAGGCCTTATGGCTGCCCAATGACTAGTCTTTGAGGTGGGATCTCAGAAGTACGCCTGAGAGCAATTCAAATGCTGCTTCATCGAAATTGTTGTCGCGCAATGCCTTCTCGAGGAAATCCTTCTCTTCTGCAGAGACGTGACCATCAGCCATGATTATTTCGCGGATTACCTTGGCTTCGTACTTGGAAATCTTGCCGTCATCTTCAAGTACTTGTTTCAGAGCTTCTTCCAAATTCAGTGCAGACACAATGCTCACTCCTATACCGTAGACCCATGAGTTGAGATTATACTTACATTTTTCATTCGGAGATAAACGAGTGTCAGAACCGACAACAAAGGTTGAAATCACTCCCCAAGAGCTCAAGGCTAAACGCGACCAGGGCGAGAGCCTGATTGTGCTTGACATTCGTGAGCCTCACGAGCTCAAGATCTCGGTCCTGCCCGATATTTTGCACATTCCAATGGCCGAGCTGACCGATAGGCTCGAAGAGTTGGAAGCAAAAAAGGACAATGAAATAGTGGTTGTCTGCCGCGCCGGTAATCGAAGTAGTGTTATTGCCGAGTTTTTAAGAGAAAACGGGTTCGAGCGAGTCTATAACCTGACTGGTGGGATGAACCTGTGGGCTGATACGGTCGATTCTTCATTCCAGAAGTACTAAAACCGCCAAAAGTTAGCTCCATTTGGCGATATAGCGTTTTTTGCCAAACCTCAAGCCCTGTGGGTGAGTTAAGAGGTGCAGTTTCGAATTTGCCGTCTGTTGTGGAATATCGGGCTTAGGTTGACCAAGATGTCACCCTTACCTACCCTTGACATCTATTTAATAGAAGCCTATTCTGAGCGAATCACCTGTACGCCTTACTAAAAACTATGAAAAAACGCCTCCTTGCGCTTTCTGCCTTACTCCTTACTACCTCGGTTTTAGTTTCTAGTTCTCCCGCTTTCGCTGATTTGCCAGCGGACCAGGGCTTGCCGCCAGGTGGTGAACAGCAATTGCAGCCCATGCAGCCTGTCATGGCAACTCCTGCGAATTACTACCCGCAAGGTGGGGCTCCGCAGGCTTATCCGCCACAAGGTGCTATGCAGTCAAGCGGAAATCCTCAGCAGTACGGCGCTCCTCAGTATCAACAAAATGCCGGATACCCGCAGCAAGGTTATCCTCAAGGTGCACCGTATCAAGCTGGTGTTTCCGAAGCTGTACCGGGTCAGCAAATGGCTCCTGGTCAGCAGATGGCTCCAGGGCAAATGCCGCCGCAGCAAGGTTATCAGCAGCAACAAGCTTATCAACCACAGCAAGGCTATCAACAACAAAGCCCCTATGAAATGCAAGAACAGGCAATTCAAAAGGGACACATGCAAAATCGCAATGACCTCGACAAATATAATCCGCCGCCAGATGTACCGAATGCCGCTCCAGATCCGAGTTATCGAGGAGAGGTTTCTAAAGGACCAGGCGTAAAAGGCGTAGTCGGCAAGGCCGCCAAGATTTTGGGGCGCACTACTCAAGCCGCTGCACCCTATGCGGCTTCATTCCTGGTCACTACAGCTGCGTACAAAATGGCCAATCGAAACGGCTACAACCGTGGCTATAACAACGGTTATGGTGGCTATGGCTATGGAATGCCAATGGGTGGTTATGGAATGCCGATGGGCGGAATGCCGGGCATGGGAATGTACGGAATGCCAGGAATGGGAATGGGTATTCCCATGTACGGAATGCCAAGTTTCTAGCCGAACCTTGTGACATCAGCCGCTTAAGCTCGGTTGCTGCTATGTGATACTTGTCTCCTAATTCAACTGGAGACAAGGCAATGTCTGTCATTCGCGATAAATACAAATGGAACATGCTCGAGGCAATAGGCGGGCAAATCACTGAGATTTCAGATGGATTTGCAAAAGGGCATCTGCCGTTGAGCGAGCAAGTAATGCAGCCAACTGGGGTTTTTCATGCCGGAGCTATCACTGTGCTCGCTGATGAGGTAGCGTCAGCAGCCATCTACGGCACACACGCTTCGGATCCAAATGCGCAAGACAAGCTATTCCCCTACTCAGTTCAAATTAGTCTCAATCTTCTTTCGAATGACCCTCACGGACCGCTTACTGCAGAATCAAAAGTGGTTCGACGTGGACGAATGACTGTCGTGGACACCGTTGTCGCATCATCGACTGGTGAAACGGCTGCATTGATGCGCAGCACGCACATGATGGTGGATTTGAGCAAAAAAGGTCCTCACAAGAAGGGCTAGAGATTTATTTCAATGCCGGGAGGAAATGGCTCCTCTGGGTATGTCCTAAATGGAAGAAGCTTTATTTATACGGAGAGATAAAGGTGCCTGGCAGATCACATAAGTCGCAGCCTTCTGAGGAAGAATTGGCTCTGTTGCACGACAACACCGTGTCGCCGCGAGATGATAGACGAATTCGCGGCAAGATGTTGCGTGACGTTGTGCCGCGCGAGTCTCATTGTGAATGGAAGGCACCCAAGGATCGCCCGGATCCGGTTGATATGCTCGAGGATTCGAATAAAGGGCGTATTCAGCATTTGATTCCTATCCGTTATGGACGAATGCTTCAAACACCTTTCACTTTTTTCCGAGGAGCTGCGGCCCTCATGGCGCGAGATCTCTCGAACACGCCAAACTCCAAAGTGAAAGTTCAGGCATGTGGTGACTGCCACCTGATGAATTTCGGTGCCTTTGCTACGCCCGAACGCAACGTGGTTTTCGATATCAACGACTTTGATGAAACACTCCCAGCTCCTTGGGAGTGGGACATAAAACGGCTTGCAGCCAGCTTTGTACTCGCATGTCGCGACAATGGGCTAAAACCTAAGGCCGAACTAAATGCGGCTGAAGCTGTAGCTCAAGGTTACAGAGAGAAGATGGCGTCCATGTCGAAGTTGAGCATTATGGATATCTGGTATGAGCAGGTGCCATGGGAAAGTGTCATCGCCAACACCGGCGACCTCGACTTGCAAAAACGGAGAGCCGATCAGCTTAAGAAAGCAAAGAAACGTACTATTCAGCTCTACTACTTTCCAAAACTTGTTGAAACGGGCGGCGAGTCTTACAAAATCAAAGATAATCCACCGCTGATTTTTCATCCGGATGTCGATGATACCAAGTTCTACAAGAGTATCGAAGAGTCGCTGAAAAACTACCGCAGCACTTTGCAGTGGGACAAACAAAGGCTATTTGATCGCTACAAACTAGTTGACTTTGCAATCAAAGTCGTTGGCATCGGCAGCGTGGGCACCACATGCGGTATCCTGCTATTCCTCGCACCTGATGACGAACCACTTCTGCTTCAAGCGAAAGAGGCGCGTCCATCTGTTCTTGAAGCCTATGCAGGTAAGAGTGCGTTTGAAAATAATGGCGAACGTGTTGTCGCCGGACAACGTATTGTCCAGTCTGCCAGCGATATATTCCTTGGTTGGACGAAATCAGAAGAAGGAAAAGACTTCTATATTCGTCAACTTCGAGATACGAAGGTAAAACTCGAACCACAATATTGGGACGCTAAAGAAATGGTAGACATCGCAAAATTGCAGGGCGCCGTTTTGGCACGCGCGCATGCGAGGTCGGGAGACGCTGCTGTAATCAGTGGGTATCTCGGTAATGGCGCGGAATTCGACAAAGCGATTGGTCAGTTTGCCATTGCATATGCAGATCAAACAGAAAAGGATTTCGCGGCGCTATCGGCTGCAGTTGCTAGTGGACGCGTCAAAGCTGCAGCGATCGAGCCGGACAAAGACTGATTGGATTCGAAAGATTCTGGAGGGGCGATGCCTTGATCGGCAAAGCGAAGAGGCAACGCTGTGTTTTGCCCGGTTCGCGTAGTGGCGCATTGCATGTGCCTTTCGCGCGGGTGGCATTAATGCCGCCCCTCTTACAGGTTAGAACAAATGCAGATTTACATGGCGTGCTATCAAATTTGTTTTGTGCCGCGCACCGCTAGCATCAGTTCTAAAAGCAATCGCTTCATCTTCAGCACTTCGCTTGAAAGTTGATCAAGCATTGTCTGTCTGGTAGACAGCAGGTCGATGGTAATCGTTTTTGGAATGCTCTTGCTCCCAGTAACGAGATCAACTTGTCTTTCTGATGACTTAGAATTGAATGAGGGCATGTTGTTGTCCTCAATCCATCTGTCGATTATCAGGTCTACGCGACGTTTTCCTGACGCTTCGTTTGCCGGTACTGCCGACAAGAAGTTCCATACGGAGTCTGGGTATTCGCAGTGCAAACCGACTGGGCGATCGAAGAGCTTAGACAGCATATTTGGCTCTTCTTTATAAGAGTATTTTTTGCCCGCCACTTGTCTCATCGCATAGAAAGAAGCAAACGATGGAATGACACCGGCAAGTACACCTAAAACACCAGAAGGAATTGACAGAATCGGGGCTTTGTACGTCGGTATGGCGATGGCTTCGCAAGCAGCCCAAAGTGCTCCATTTGTCCCAAACGAAACAGCGTTTGTAATCGCGACAGCGCGGTCTCGTTCGGCGGTCATGTGCTGAAGCATATCCGCATAGAGACTCTGCTCCTCGAGGATTTGCGCTTCGACGAAATCTACCTCAAGGTCAGTCTGTGTAATTATCTCTACAGCTTCCTGGCGAGCTTCGCTCAGCGCGAGTCTGATTCCAGCTGTATCTGAGTCTGCACTATTCCCCGGATTTTTTAGTTGCGCCCTCAGAGATTGAATCTTCTGTAAAATCTCATTAAGTCCAAGTTGCTGGCCGAGTGCCACCGCTTCTGGTGACATATTTGAACTATGCAAATCAATTGTGACTTGAAGGATTTTTCCAGGGACACGAACCGAATTCGGTATTGCTGATGTAGGGGTAGATGCAATTGCAAGTTGAGAACCACTGAAAATAACCACCGCAATTAGGAATGCAAATAGCCGTCGTAGCATTTTTGCTAAACTCATCAAATTTCCTTCTCTTTTGCCAAGCTGCGACACGGATGGTCACTTCCCAGGTCAGTATTCTAGATCAACGTTGGCATTGTCGGAAACTGGCTATCCATCCTATATGCAGAAAGCTGTCGTTGGCTCTTGTTTGTCCATCGGAAGTAGACCGATCGTATGAATTGATTTTGCTCAAGTATTGCTTTGTTGGTGCGTCGGCGGCTCGCCTACGCCTGGCGCAGAAATGGCGCCACATCAAAAGATAAACCCCGGGAGAGCTTGCGCTGTCACAACTCTGTCACTGGTCTGTTGCCGTTCTATCACGGATGGACTCTAACCTTTGAGCACCGGGCAAATTGTTTGCCCAGACCCTAACTTTGGTTTTTAAGAGGCTTGAATGTCATGGGCGATTGCAACTTAGTAGGCAAAAAGGATTCCGTGGAGAATAAAACAGTCGATTCTGCGGCAGCACTCTCTTATGAAGCCCAGGCGATTCAATTGCCAGGGCGCCTTTTATCTGAACAGTATTCCGGCTACGGACATGGTGACTTCGCTTGCAGTGCAGGTCGCTCTAGCTCCAGACCTGTAGAAACAGTAACGTCTCAGACTTTTGCAAGCGGACAATTGGATTTTGATAAAGATGATGTGTTTGGCAAGAAAACCATCGAAAAGAAACTCTCAGGCAACAAAATTCAGAAAAAAGAAATGGACTATGCGCCTGTTCCAACGCTTTATCCATTGGTAAATCAAATGTTCGATCGAGTCGATCGGAATCAAGATGAGACGATTTCCAATCGCGAAATTACACGCGCATTGGACGGTGAAAATCTGAATGCAAAAGAGAAGTACATGCTAGAGACGCTCAAGAAGAACAAAGAGCTTATCGACAATGACCGCAACGGCATTTCCATGAGGGATATTAAGGAGTTCGACGCCAAAATCTCTCAGTATAACAATGAACTTGCTATATCGAGGAAGTTTGCTCCGGAGACTGCAGATCTCGCTCGCGAACTGCGTCAACATGGAAAAACGATCGACCAAAATTATGATGGAAAGTTCAGTAGAGAAGAACTTCAACAGTTTTATGCTCAGATTAAAAACGAATTCTTGTTGAAACCGACTGCTGAAGGAAAACAGGAACTCCAAGCTCTCGGTTGGGGGATTGCAAATTTTGAGCGATTCACTGGACGCACAAATGGTGGAGAGATAACGCCTCAATCACTTCAACTTCAGGCTCTAAGAGAGATGGATCGCGAACTGCCCCGAGAGTTCCGTCAGAATTTTCTTTCTGCTAGCGACCGCTATCGCGTTGAAAGGTATCAACAGTCACGATGAGAGCGAGGATTGGTCGGGGAAATGTTTGAACTAGTACATTCAGGTGATGCCAGAAAGCCAGGGATGCTTAATACTGGAGATATTCGCTGCATTTTTCCTGCGTACTGCACTGCTTACGCCGGAGTCATTCAAACAGGTATTTTCAAATGCGAGTTTTCATCTTGGAAGACTGTGAAATTTTTAGATTGTCGCTAACGCTTATCCTGGCTCAGGAACTCGACATTGAGATTGTAGGAGCAATAAACAGCAATTCCGAAGATGTCTGCGAGCGTATCTTGTCCGCCAAGTGCGACGTCTTGCTAATTGGCTTACGGTTGAGGAATCGCAGTGGTTTGGAAATCGCACGTCGAATCAAGGAGAAGAATCCCAGCCTTCCGATCCTGGCATTGGGTTTTTTGACTGATGTCGCCAATGTCGCTGAGATGAAGAAGTCAGGAATAAACGTCTTTGTGCCAATGCATTCCAGTAATGAATACATCACCGACAAGGTCAGACATGCTCGCGAAAGTCTTGAGAGGTGCGACTTCTCGGGAATGACTGGTTCTGCGCGTGTCAGTATTGTCCCTACCAATCCATAGTACGAACTTGATCTAGCTCGACGCTGCAAGAAACTCAATGACGTAGGGAGTTTGGCACCACCACGACTTTGGCTAAGTGAGGCGCTACGCTGCTGCTTTTTTGACCCACTTTCCGTTGCGTTTCTCATAAGTCTGTTTTACTGCCGCCCAGGCGATCTTAAAAGACGTCACCTCATCCTCGCCATGATGCGTTTGGTAGGCGCTGTTGAACGCATCTTTGAAGATCTTCTGCGCGTGCCGCGGTAGGTTGTTTTTCACTGGCGGCGGCAAATCATCGATTGAAAGATATGGCATGGCTTTCTCCTCAAATCTACCCTTAGGTCTGACGCCCTTTGCGATTCCAGGTTCCAACCCTATACTCCGAGGTTAAGTTAGGCGCCCGTATACATTCTTAAGGGAACTACCGACTCATGTTCAGGTCATTATCGACTGGATAGAAAGTCACGAACGCTCAATAGATGAAGGAAAGGGGGCATCATGAAAGCAGTTGTATTCCATGGAGTCGGACATATCGTTGTAGATGAGGTCGACGACCCGACGCTCGAGGCCCCGACGGACGCTATCATCAAAATCGTTACTAGTTCGATTTGCGGAACCGATTTGCACATGCTCAGAGGCACTATGACGGGCATGCGCTACGGCACCATACTCGGGCACGAAGCCGTAGGAATTGTGGAGAAGGTTGGACAGTCTGTAACTTCGGTAAAGCCAGGAGATAGAGTGGTGGTCTGTTCGACAATCGCATGCGGCGAATGTGTCTACTGTGAAGCCAAAGAGTACTCTTCCTGCGACCGTTCCAATCCTAATGGACCTCAAGCCGGAACGGCATTCTTCGGAGGACCGGAGGCGACCGGAGCCTTTAATGGATTGCAAGCTGAGCGCGCTCGAATTCCTTTCGCCGATTCTGTTTTGGTAAAGCTGAAGAAGTCCGTCTCCGATGCTGACGCATTGCTCTGCTCTGACATTTTTCCCACAGGATACATGGGCGTTGAGATGGCTGACGTGAAAGAAGGCGACTATGTAGCTATTTTTGGGTGCGGACCTGTCGGTCAAATGGCTATTGCGGTAGCAAAATACCTTGGTGCGAAAGAGGTCTTTGCCATTGACGTTTTGCCGGATCGATTGAAAGTTGCAAAACAGCAAGGTGCGATTCCAATCAATTTCGAAAAAGTGGACCCGGTAGAGCAACTCAGAAAGCTCACCAACGGTTATGGACCGGATGCCGTCATTGATGCTGTCGGCATTGACGCTCAGCGACCCCACAAAGGACCTGCGACATCGATAGTCGGGGTCGTGGAGTCTGTTCTTGAGAAAACCGCTGGCGCACCATTGGCGGTGCTGACAGGAAACCATTGGCAGAAGGGCGATGGACCAGAGCAGGTTTTGCAATGGTGCGTTGAGGCGGTCAGGAAGAGTGGCGTCATCTCTATAATTGGTGTCTATCCGGAAACGGAGGATAACTTTCCGATTGGAAAAGTTATGTCCAAAGCGCTTACCGTACGAGCAGCTAATTGCAGTCATCGGAAATACATTCCGAAGTGTCTAAAGATGATGGAAGACACGCCTTTCCGCCCATCGACGATTTTGACAGTTTTTGAGGGGCTCGAGAATGCTGTCGATTGCTACAAACACTTCGACAAACGAGAACCGGGTTGGTTGAAAGTCGAGTTGATTCCGGAAGCGGAGTAAAACCTTGCGCATCGCAGAATAACGTTGAAGATCCCTCTGAGCTACTCCAGAGGTTCGCCCACTTCTTGAGCGAAATCGCATGTCCATTTTCCCTTTTCGCCCAAATTGTGAGAGAAATGCGTCTGGTAGATACGCCAAAAGGCGTGAAAGTACAATTCTGTTTGTCGTTCGGGTCTTTTGATCTTGTGAACGTAAAGAGGCAAGATGTATCCGAAACAACACGAGAGATTAAGTAAGCGTAAAGGAAACCACGGTTGTCAAGCGGAGCGACTATTATCGTAGCGTCAGCCCCTTCTCACAAACCAAAAATGGAAATAACAACAACCTTCTGGGTCTTTGTAATCTTTATCTCAGTTGCTTTCATTACTATTGGATTCGACCGTGTTTTTCACAATAGAGAACGCCCGGGATTCGCCCTCGGAATCTGGATATCAGCCTTTGCTGTTTGCGGCATGTTTCTCCTTTTCTCTTTCCATTCGCAACTAAGTCACAAAGCAGCGCTATTGACGTTCTTCGCCTTGCTATTAATTGTCTTTGCAGGAACACTCCTGGTCGATCAAAACAACATCGACGATCAAGAATCTGGTCGTATGTCCCGCTACGGCACTTGGTGGGATGGTTGGGAGGACAACTATATTTCGAATATTTTCGATAAATGGGAAACATGGGCCGCGATCGCCTTTGTCGGCTTTCTGATGTTCAACGTCGCTGTGAGCAATGACCCTGCCGATGGTGCTGTAAAGCAGGCGAGCAATTCTTCAACGAACAGCAACAAAGTTGCCGTCAAGAAGGCAGAGGCTAAAACTACGCAAAGACAAGTTCATCATGCTCAGCCAATTACGCAAAAGATGCATAACTCAAAATCGCAAATTCATCATAAGAAGACTGGAGTGGAGCAAGCCAGGTCAAATTAGAATGGTGTGTTGCCTTGCTTTATGTAATCTGAGTAGTTAAGCTCCTGCCAAATTATTTTCCTTAGAGCATGTGGCTTAATCGAAGCTTTTCCGTTTTCGTTCGTGACGTCGTGAAGCAATTGACCTGATGCTCCACCTCCAGTTGTCTTTGCTTCAGGCGTTTCGAATGTCAGATTTGCATTTGAAACAAGTACGTTACTGCCTAACATTGCACCTTTGAAGTTTGTAGGTGATCCTTTGCTGCCGACGGAGATCTTCGCGTTTGGCGCATATAGTGCCATTGTTGCCTGTACACCACTCAGGTTGATCGAGTTGCTTCCGTTGTACCAAATCTGAAAGTTGCCCGCCGTAGAATTTGATATTCCGCCGCCGCCAATGTTTACCGCCGAATTGCCACCATTTACGTTGTCTACATAGAATGAAGCCGGTTGTGACATTCCACTAGGATCTGAAACCTGAATGGATGACGAGCCGGATACATCAATTGAAGAAACTTTGTATTCACCTGGTGGAATGTAGGCCGTTCCAGTGGTCATGTTGGCTAGCGACTGACCTGTAGGTATGTCTACCGGACCGTCTCGAATAACTAATTTTGCGTCGCCGGAAAGTCCTATGGAACCCAAATCCGTTGCATCCGCCGGAGCCGAAGGTGCGGGAGCTACTTGGGTCTGTTGATTAGAACCTTGTGTAGTGATCAAATTTGCACTGGGATCAGGATTGTAATTGGCTGCACCATTTGGAGGTCGTTCTACCGCTACCATAGATGTATCAGGTGTGCCGGAACTGTCAAATCCAGCAACGTCACCATTCGTCGAAATGAAGCCCTTAAGTTTTGGTTGGCTGCCTGAGTTGGCAGCACTTCCTTGAGCGACAAGGTCGTCGCTGGCCATTGATAGAGAATTGACTGCGATGTCTCCATTGATGGTAATTCCAGAGCCTGAAACTGTCAGTGGTGCGGAACCAAACCTGCTTCCATTTGTACTAAGGTTTCCTGTAATTGTTGAATTCGAGCCGATGTTCATTGCAGTAGTGCTGAACGCTGCATTGCCGTTTGGAAAGTATGGCGTCTTATTTGGATCTGAACCTGATCCTGTTGCATAGGAAACTTCTCCGAAATCCGGGCGCATCATTGCGCGATAAACGGCCTTAGCTGATGCGCTTGAACCTAGCCCCACATGTACTTCAATCGTTCTCCAACCAACGTTCTGGGCGTTAACCATAGACCATTGTTTTTTTGACTCTGCGGAAGGAACAGTCTGAAAGTCATAAACTGCGCTTTCGTTTTCTGAGCCCGGGTACTCATTTTTTACGATTACGGTGAGTTTGACTCCTTTGTTTCCTGAGTCTTCTATGCCAAGTTGAGCTGGTGTAAGTTCAAAACTTGTGTACGGAGCGCCAACTTCAGAATCGTCATACTTACTCAGTTGAGATGTGGCAAAGCAAGTGCTAATGTCTTTTGCTACGTAGTCTACAGCTGTTTCTGCCAATGTGCGCATCATTGCGGATTGTTTGCCAGCAGATGATTGTTGCACTAACGGCAACAACATAGAATAGGCGGCTGCAATCCACATTGCACCGATCAGCCCTGAGCATAAAACGGTAACTAGTGAGAAGGCGTTTGTCGATCGCGGTTGGCTCTTTCTTTTTGTTATTGGGAATTGGCTTGGTCTGTACATCGAGATTACTCCACGTAATGCCGATTGCGGATCATAATTTCGCTGCGAAACGAAGCTGTTGATGTGTTCTTGCTTGCGCTCTGCGATCGTTGAATTTCAATGTTCATGACTATGCCGTTTATTCTGGGCAATGAATAAGTGCGTAAAAGACTCAATGGTATAGGGTTGCCGCCTGGGTTGAGTTGATCTAAAGCCTGAAAAATTTGTGGCTTGCCAGTGTTTTTGTCGAGGGGGCCAACTATGCCAGTAAGGATGGTTTGCGCAGGGCAAAGAGTCTGGCCGGGATTCACATTGGGAATTTGAGTAGAGTCATGAACTCCAGCGAAAAAAGTGCGTTTGAGAAGATATCTTATTTGACCAGACGCATCTTGTTCCGGGTCCTGAACCACTTCGTATATTATGGTGTCGACATTTTTTCGGCGGTTTGAATCAACACTAGTCGGCAAAGAAGTTGGCCAACCTTTATTGTTAAAAACGGGCACCTGGAAAATCAAAGTGTTGTCATCGATTTGATAAGTCGTTGAAGCGCCCGCCGGCATTCCTGCGCTGTACAGAGGATTGTTGGAAGAAGGAAACGTTGGTGTCGTGTCGGAAGGAGGTTCAAAGCTGTCACCAATGCATGTAGCAATTCTTAGGTCGTTACCTACTCGCTCAAGCGCTCTTTTAGCAGCGATATTCACATCGACTTTGGTTGAAAATTTGTTGATCCAATCAAAAGATAACCAGCTGATTTCGGTAAGCCCTGCAATAGCAACTCCAGTAACCGCAAGCACTACGAGCATCTCAACGATGCTCATACCTTTGAGTGCGCGGTTAAGTGCTTTTCGCTTCATTCCTATTCCTTAAACACAGCCCCTTTGATTATGTATTGTTTCTGACCGGAACGATTTGTATCGGTCCAGGTGACAGTGATTTGAACGTTTTTTCCACCTGCGTCCGTTCGATCTTCGATTAGTGCTTGAACAGTTCCACTAAAAGTCTTGGGCGAGGTTTCTGCTGAATCCTCGCTGTTCCATTTAAGAGTAGCGAAATCAAACATAAGCGGTCGTTGCAGGAAATCATAGGGCTGGACCGTAACTGTGTCGTTGGAAGTCAACTTGAACTGCACTGTTGACGGTGACGGCACCTCAAAAATGCCACCAGTTGTCGAAAATGCACTGGAGTTTGATTGGTCAGCACTTAACTTAATGCGATCCATTGCTTGCTGAGCCAACCATGTCGCCAGCACTTGATTCTGTGATCCGCGCGTACTGCTCATTCCCTGGGTCAGGCTAGTAGTGAGTGCAAGCGCCATCATTCCGCTTACAAACATTGCCACAAGTAGTTCCAGCAAGTACGCACCATTGGCGGTGCGAAGATTTCTCTTCGCAGGTCTCAACCTGGATACTGTGGTTGCGAGGGCCGCCATTTTCACAATTCCAAAAATGCGCTCGAATTTGCTTATATAGATTATGCCCCTGCCCGAACTCAAGATCCCGCCCTGGACCGGTCCTGACGGAGATTGTATGAATCTGACATCACCGAGAGCCCGGCCGTAGCCGTGACAGCCCCTACTCCATCGTCGCGATGCCTTCGCGAGTCAGGGTCACGTGGCTCGATTTCCAGCCTTTGCTGATGGTAAAACTGGCACCCGGCATAGTCGGGGTGCCGGTATCATCAAAAGTGACAGAACCGACGACATTCACGCCCTTGGGCAGAAGAACCTCTTCTATGGTGCGATTGCCGTTCTGGATCAGATACGCGGTACCTTCATTTTGGGTGGCCGGACGACCGCAAACTGTAATACTCAGACCATTTTCTTTGGAAATGTCTTTGGCGCGAACGAGATCTTTGACCAGGTCAACTCCAGTCTGGCGCACGGCCAGATTGGTTGAAGTTAGATCGACCACTCGAAAGGCGAAGAAAGGAATGGCAACGACCATGCTGGCGAAAATCAATGATTCGAACTTACGAATCAAAGGCCAGTCGAGTTTGCTGCCCCTGTCCACCGGACGTGCAGGGGGCGGAGCCGCCGCTGGCTGGGCAACTGTTGGATTTTCGCTGGAGGTCTCTTCGGTCATTCGCTAATGGCAGCCTGGGTTCTAATGCCTGACAGTATAGTTGTACTATTCCACGACGCAAACCCCGAAATCCAAACTGCTTGGACCTTAAATGCCAGGAATCGGGCGCGGCCTTGCAATCATCTATACCCGAAAAGTACACTTAGGCTTATGCGTCGTTATTTACAGTGTATACGGATTAAATATGCCGGTAAAAAATTTGCGTCTTCAGAAAGATGGCGAAAAAAACGATTCTGGGGTCCCATTTAACAAAAATCCGGCAGATAAAACGTTGCGCCAGGACTTGCCAACGTGGCAGGCGCGTCGATGCCAAGGTCTTGCGGGTGTCAGGCACTAACAGTCAATGAAATTCCTCGACATAGTTATTGCTGAAGAGTCAAGCCTGAGAGAAAAGGAAGAGCGGGCGGGGACGGACGATCACGAGTTAGCACCTACCCTGGAAAAGCTTGGTTACGCTTATCATGCTCTCAATCGGTTTCACGACGCACAAGAGTCTTATGAAAGAGCGTTGCGCCTGAGGCTCGCCGCTGGTCAGGGTGACACGGCTGAGATTATTCCGTGTATCCACGCGCTCGGTTTGATGCATCGTTTGCAAGGCAACTATCCCGCAGCAGAGATGCATTACAAACACGCACTCACGCTGACGGAGCAGCTGGCTGGTGAGAGTTCGGTAGACACCTGTATCCGGAGAAATTATCTAGCCGGGCTTTTCTATGCGATGAAACGTTATGACGAAGCGAATGAGTTGATCAATCGCAGTGCTGAAATATACACGTCAAAACTAGGCGTTTCGCATTCGACTGTCACTTTGTGTCTGCTTGCTCAGGCTCTCATAGCTTTTCGCACCGGTCAAAAGGCGAAAGGTGACAAGCTGGTGAGTCAAATTTCTACCAGCATGCAGGAAAATCTCGATTTCAAGGAGGCGGCCGGTGAAGCCAACGATGAAATTTTGAAGTTTGTTCTTTTGCAATTGCGGCAAGATAAATTGGAAGATGCTGAAGCGCTATTTCGTTTTGCGCTTGTTAGAGAAGCAAATATACTCTGGCCGAATCACCCTCTGGTAGCGAAAAACTTGCGACGGCTGGGCGATCTAAATAGATCGATGAATCATTTAGAACGGGCTGCAGAGCTTTATCGCCAGTCGCTCGAGATGTATATGTCTACCATGGGGATTGCAGATCCTGAAATTGCGACGCTGGCTGAATCCTTTGGACAAGTCTTGATTCAGCTCAACAAGCGCAAGGAGGCTGTCTGGCCGATGAAGGTCGCAGTCGATGTAAGAGAAATGTTTCAAGAAATCGAGCCAGAGCAGTATCAGAGAGCAAAAAACACTCTCGATAAATTGAACTCGAGTTTGTAGAGCCATAAATCTCGGCTTTTCGACACAGTTTAAGCGGTTTGAATTTCCGCTGCATCCTTGAGTCCGAGTTCTTCGATCATTTTCTCGCGCATGACAAATTTCTGGATCTTGCCGGTTACGGTCATCGGAAATTCTTGAACAATTCGAATATGGCGCGGTACTTTGAAATAGGCTACCTTTTCTTTGAGCCATTCCGAAATTGCTCCTGCCTCGACAGTAGAGCCGGGTTTTACCATCACCCACATTGCTACATCCTCACCGAGATGTGCGTCTGGGATGCCGAAAACTTGCGCTTGAATTACTTCCGGATGAACATGCATCACTTCTTCGATTTCGCGAGGGTAGATGTTTTCTCCGCCCCTAATGATCATGTCTTTCTTGCGACCGGTGATATTGATGTATCCGGCTTCGTTCATTACTGCGAGATCGCCTGAGTGAAGCCAACGTGAGGCATCGATGCAATCCTGAGTCGCCTGTGGATTGTTCCAATATCCAAGCATCACTCCGTGTCCGCGCGTGCACAATTCGCCTTGTACACCTCTGGGGACAATCGCACCCGATACGGTATCGATTAGTTTGATTTCGAGTCCTGGAATTATTTTTCCGACTGTTGTTGCTCTGAGTTCCAGCGAATCGCTAATTGTAGTTGCCGTGATCAGTGGCGATGCTTCAGTCAATCCGTAGAGGATAACCACTTCCCGCATATGCATCTTGTCTGCCACTTTCCGCATCAGTTGAACAGGGCAAGGAGCGCCTGCCATAAAGCCTCCTCGCAAATGCGAGAGATCGAACTTTTCAAAATCTGGATGTTCTAGTTCGCCAATGAACATGGTTGGAACACCCGAGACGTGAGTGCATTTTTCAGCGGAAAGCGCTTTCAAGACTTTCTCTTCGTCGTAGAAAGGGCAGGGAATAATCACTGCTCCACCGACAGAAAAGGATGCCATCGCCGATGACACCATGCCGCCGCAATGATAAAAGGGCATCGGTACACAGAAGCGGGTATTTTCATCCAAACCCATCGCTTGTGCCGCAAACCATGCGTTATTCAGCAGGTTGTGATGGCTGAGGGTAACACCTTTTGGAAAACCAGTCGTGCCTGATGTGTATTGAATGTTGATCGGTTGGTCGAACTGCAGATGCTGCATTCTTTCCTGCAGATCGCTATGCGGCACTTTATCGCCAAGTTCCAAAAGCGAATCGAACGCCTTTACGTTGCCGACTAACTTGTCCTTTAGATCTTGCGCTTTGCCGATTACGAAGATCGACTCCAACTGGGGAGTGTCAGTGAGGTCGTATTTTGTATCAGGAGAAAACACTTGATGCGCGATCTCTCGCAGCATTTTCAAATAATCGGAACTTCGGTGCCCAGGAACAGTTATGAGCAGCTTAACGCCGGCCTGTTTGAGGGCGTATTCGACTTCTTGAGTCTTATAGGATGGATTTATGTTAACCAGAATTCCGCCGACAGACCACACGGCAAGCATTGTGATCAACCATTCGGCGTTGTTAGTCGACCAAATACCTACACGGTCTCCAGGTTCGATGCCCATAGAAAGCAGACCTCGGGCGGTCTGATTTACTTTGTCTTGAAGCTGTTTGTAGCTGAAGCGCTGGTTTGAAGCAATATCGATTAGTGCGTCAGCGCTTGCTCGGTTGGACGAAATATCAAGAAAATAATTGCCAAGAGTGGCACCAAGAAGCCGCTGGCTTGATGGGCCATGGTCGTAGCTCAACAAAGGAGCTTGTTGTGACTTTGTCAACGAAAGAGCCTACTTGTCAGTCCCTACTACATTGGGAAGGCTTCGGCGCCGCCCAAAATCAGGATGGTAGCAGCAGATCTTTCTTGTTGCCTTAGTACTTTCTTTGACTTGATCTTGGTGCCGGCTTGCTTCTCGACAGCTTTGATAACGTCGATTGCTTGTTGGACGCTGGCATCTTGATAACCAGAATTTGGTGCTCCGGTATTCATAGCGAGCTTGTCCTGGCTGGCGGGGCCAGAATTTGCCAAAGCCGGCACGGTTATGCAGCCCAGAATCGCTGCAGCTACTGCCATTGCTTTAGTGCGTGATTTAGTCACAAATATTGCTCCCATGAGCGGTCACCTGTTTGGAGTATAGGGGCGGTTTTTTGAAATGGAAACCATTCTTTAAATCGTTTAAGATTTCAGTACAATGTTGATACATGTCAAGTCCATTAATAGGCATTCTTGGAAGATGGACCCTTTACACAAGTTGGATGGAACTTTCTAAAAGTGAGAAAGCGCAGCGCACAATTTCCAACCTTGAGCTTTGTGGATAGGACCGCGTTGCCAAGTGCTGGGTTCCCGCGCCAGATAATACTTTGCATAACTTTATGTTTGTCCACCGTACCGCAAATGGTTGGTCCCTCAACTGTGGCTATTTCCTTGTTTTTCAGCACGCCTTCAGTGGTTTACGCTGATCCTCTGAACACGATGAAAGCACGTGAGTTTCTTCAGAAAGGCAATAATCACCTGACCAGATTTGAGTTTCAACAAGCTCTAGACGCTTATACCGAGTGTCTTTTGTGCGATCCGAATAATCGCACTGCCAAAGACAATATCGTGCTCACTCACAATAACTGGGGCATCTGGTGGTTCCAAAAGCGCAAGTATAAGGAAGCACGGGAGGAGTGGGAACAGGCTCTTAAGCTCAATCCTATGGACCGAAACGCACGAGCCAACATGCAAGTTTTGAAAGTAACGCTGAAGCAGCAAGGCTTGACCGAAGATGGAGAGAAACCAAAACCTGCTCAAGCCCAAGCTCAGAAGCCTAGTGCAGACTTCCCTCCGTCGCAAGCCATTATTTTGACGCCTGGTCTGAAGTCGTCAGGAGGAGCCGCGGGAGCCTCAACCGAAACACCGACTGAGGGGCAGTCATCTTCTGTCCCGACTTCCGCGCCAACAACGCCATCAAGTGGCGAAGCTAATTCGACTGCGGGGTCTTCAAGCGGAGCCTCTTTGTGGGATGGGGGTTCAGGTTCCCCAACTGATGGCAACCCCGGCTCGGCAGTAATCATCAAGAAAACGACACCTGTAACCACAAGTGGTGGCGAGTCTTCAGGATCGATAAGCACCTATTCAAGTGGTAGCAATTATTCAAACGAGACGAGTGGTGCGAAGTTCACAACTGCACCCATAACCCCAACCAGTACACAATCTCCGTCATCCAGCGAATCGTCTGAAGGTTCTGCAGCCGCTGCAGCTGCCACCGCAGGCGGTTCGCAAGGGGGCAACATTGAGGATAGCCTCGGGCAAATAGAGCAGAAAATCTATGGTCGCAAGCAAGAGTCTCTACCTATAATGAAACGGCTGGAAAAATTGGAGATAGATACGCACGGTAAAACAAAATCCGGCACGATCAAAGAACGAATTGATACTCTAAGGAAGAGCTACGGATTCTAGTCAAAGGTATTTATAAGTAGATGGCAGATAATCCAGAGCATTCTGAACAGCAAGCCCGCGAGCTGATGCAGAAGGGCTACGAGCATTTGAGCGAAGGTGACGCCGGCGAGGCGAAGAAGCTGGGCAAGAAACTTCTCAAAATGAAGTACTCCGGCGGCTATGAATTGCTCGCCAGAGCCTATGAAATGGAAGAGCGCCCTCAGGATGCGATCGCTGTTTTAGAAGAAGGCACGCGCGCAGTTCCTCAAATCTGGCTTTTGTGGCAGCAACTTGGAAATTTGCAATCAGACCAGGGAGATTTCCAGGCGGCCAATGAGTCTTACACAAAGGCGCTTGACTGCCCGGGTGTTGACTCATCTCAGATCTACTTCAATAAAGCGATTGCGTTGCATCGCTGCAACATGCCGCAAGAGGCAATGGAAGCGCTGGATCAAGTTGAAAGCGATGACCTCCACTGGCCCGCACTTGCACTACGTGTAGCTCTTTTGAACGGGCTGGAGCAGTATCACAAGTCTGCAGATTTGGCGAAGCATCTTGCCGAGCGACTCTTGGGCTCAGAAGAGCTATTCACCCAGTACACAATCGAACTTGCCGGAATTATCACGGAGTTGGGTATCGCCGTTGGTCGAGGCAACAATGATATTGACGGCGCGCGTCATTGCTTCATCCAAGCTTTGAGATACGTCAAAAATTTCTCTTATGCCCTGGCGATGTTGCGACAGGTCTATCACATGGAATCTACCGAGGCACAGCACTTCAGATTGCTGGTCAGAGGCACTTGGTTCGAACCTATAGAACAACACGGCACAGGCAATCCGGGCTTCTACAGTACTTTCGATATCGTTGCCGACAACGCGGAAGAAGCGATGGCGTTTGCTGCGGAACTTGAACCAGATGAGGTACGTGATTCTCTCGTTGTTGAAGAAGTCTCTGTCCTCGGACCTTGCCCCCAAGATCTCAAAGGTGTTTACAACCGCACAGGGTATGCGTTTTACGACTTAAGCGCGGAAGGCTCCGTTGCTGAAGGCAAGCCACTCAGTCAAAAACCAACTAAGGCTGAAGGCAAAACCGAATCTAAGACACAAACCCATTCCAACGCAGAAACTAAGTCAAAGGCAGACACCAAGTCCAAAGTAGAGACTAAATCCGACACTAAAGCCACTGCCGAAGATAAGTCAACATCGAAGACTAAAACGACAAAGGGCAAGCCTTCCAAGGGCAAGTCTTCGAAGAAATAATATTGCGAATTACACTTTCTGCAGTGCATTCCCGTGCAGGCATTTTTGCGCTGCAATAAAATACTCCGAAGAGGTTCAATCCAAGTGCGGAGGGTGCTTATGAAAGCTCTAGTGATTGGCGCATCCGGCTACATTGGCGGGTCTGTCGCAATGAAATTGCAGGCTGAAGGTTTTGAAGTAATCGGAACAACTAGTTCTAACGAACGCGCTGCTGATTTGAAGAAGGCAGGCATTGAACCAGCAGTTGGCTCGCACAAAGACTCATCTTTCATTACTCCACTTTGCGCGAAAGTCGATGTTGTTGTGAATGCCGCAGATTCAGATGCTCGGCAGCTTGTGGAAACCGTTTTGGCTGCTCTGAAAGGAACAGGCAAAAGATTCATTCACACGAGTGGATCGTCAATTGTTTCTGATACCGCAGGTGGTGAATGCTCGGACAAAGTCTATGATGAACTAACACCCCTTGATCCTGTTCCGCAAAAAGTTGCTCGCGTTGAAATTGACAGTTTGATCCTAGATGCAGCGAAGGAAGACGTACACACTGTGGTCATTTGCCCTTGTTTAATCTATGGACGTGGATTAGGACTAAGCAAAGAAAGCATTCAAGTGCCCGCTTTGATTAATCAAGCGAGAAAGTCTAAAGTAGCTAGATGTGTTGGGCGTGGACTGAATATTTGGTCGACTGTTCACATAGAAGATCTCGTTGATCTCTATGCGATAGCGGCAGGCGGCTCTGTCCCTTCAGGTACATTTCTTTTTGCGGAAAATGGAGAGACAAATTTCAAAACCCTGGCGGAAACGATAAAGACTTCGTTGCAACTTTCTGCACCGGTTGAAGAATGGCCAGTCGAAGATGCTGTAGCTGAGTGGGGTGAAGGGAAGGCTAAATTCGCACTCGGATCGAATTCGAGAATTCGCGGCAAGAGAAGCCGAGAGTTTGGATGGAAGCCCGTGCATGACAGCGTCCTTAAAGATACAGAGCGCATGTGCCACAGCGTTGATATGAGAGTCTCAGCTCACTAACGATCAAATCTCCAAGTAATAAGCCCAAGAAAAAGAACCTCTGATATTGATCAGAGGTTCTTTCTACATTGAACTTTTAGCTGTCTATTACTTCTTCACCATCGAGAATATCGAATAGAGATTGTTGTCTGTGTCATAGAAGTTAGTGCTCATACCGACATGATCGCCTGCTTCGCAAACGACTTCGCATTCGTTCTTGAAGTTGACGCCTTTCTTGACGAGCTCTTCGCGTGCTTCATGCACATTGTCGACAGAGAATACAATGATCGGTTGTCCTTCGACCTTTCCAGGATGCTTTTCGCCTGGCTTCATTCCATGCAATGCCAAAGTGGTGGCACCAGTTTCTAATTCAACCCAACCGTCTTCTTCGGACTTAACGGTCATTCCGAGAATGTCGCGATAGAAAGGAAGGGATTTCTTTGTGTCTTGAACGTACACAATGACGTAGCTCATTGTGGAAATCTTGATTTCACTTTTAACTGCCATTGGATTTTTCCTTTGCTTCTGTCAGTATTTTTGTAGATGGATTTCTGGAGCGCCCAATTGCTCCCGTCCCCGCCCTCAACAAGTGAGAGCAGAACGTCCTGCGCGGAATGCCGACAGAATAATATCCCATCGCAAAATAATTAGTATTAATGGAATTATGCCAGGGCGGCAGCCAATGGAGCTGGAGCCTTGATTTGAGCTCTTTCTGTTTCTTCCACTGCTTCGGCTTCAATTGCCCACACATATAGGCAGGTATAGAAAGACGCGCGGATGTAGTTGCACATTGCAGTGACTACGACAACTGTAGATACCCACAAGAACGCTGCGAGGAAGAACAAAGGCGAGGTCTGCATTTGCAAGGCATAGGCGCCGAGGAATCCGGCAGCTCCACCAGCCCAAACCAATCCGGTTACGGCTTTGCAAATCAGTCCTACACCGACTTCGCCCACGCCAATTGTGAGCAGGTTGCCTTGAGCCATTCGGTCAGCACGCTTCAGGGCTCCCCAGAAAGACGTTCCTTCAATAACAATGGCAGGCAAAATTAAGTGTCCAGCTAAGGTCCAGAATACAGCGACAATTCCAGCAAGGAAGTCTACTCCGAATCCCATCCCTCCAGTACCGCCTTTACCGCGCAAACCGCGCGCGATAGTCTTGGCGATAAAGGTCGTGATGCCCAACATGATTAGGGCTGGAAGACTTCTCAGTACTTCCTGGCAGGCGATATTCAGTTTGCCGGTGCCAGCGCCTTCGGTCAGGTGGCAATATACGAGAGCTGTGGTCACACCTTCCAGGAAACGGTTGGTGAGCCACCATACCGAGACAATCATCATTGCCACGATGCCCATATCCGTTCCGGCTCCGACCATATTGCCAAATCCGCTCGGGTCTGTTGGTCCGTTAAGCCCTGTCATTTGCATAAACTGCTCAGGGTTGCCGCTTCTCATCATTTGTTGTCCGGACTGCCCGAGGGTTTGCGCAACACCTTGAACCTGCCCGCCAATCTTGGCGTTGCCTTGAACAAACAAGAGAATGGCAAAAAAGAAATTGCTGACGACGGTGAGAATCGAAGGCAATAACAGGCGCCAATCTTGCCAGCCCATCTTGATGCTGGCCATAATCATCCTGAAGCCGCGTCCAAACGATTCAAACATGACCTTTTAACCCTCGTGGGGAGTCGCTGAAATGGGCGGAGCCCATGGAGCGAGTGGCGGAAACAATAAATTAGTAAGGTAAGAACTAAAGGCCTAATAGACCGTCACTAGTGTAATCAGTTGCCAAGCGAATGTAAAGGCCTTTTGATGAATTTTGGCACCTGAAATTCACGTGGACGCAGGAAATGCGCCCCTATAGGGCGGTATTTAACCACTATTTCGAGGTTTCTGGCACCCCGCCACCCACCTCAATGTCGTCCGCTTCATAGCAAGAATCGAGCAAAGCCTTGTATTTCTCAGTAATTACCTTGCGTTTTACCTTGAATGTTGGAGTCAGTTCATCGTTTTCAACTGTAAAGTCGTGCTCCAGAATGATGAATTTCTTGATTCGCTCGAAATTTGCCAGAGGCTCATTCTTTCGCTTTACGACCGCTTCCACTTCTTCCCGGACTTTGGGGTGCTGGGTGAGGGCTTCTAAATCGTCCACAGGTAAGGCGTGGGTTTCTGCAAAGGTTCGCAAGCCATCTGGGCTCAAGGTTATGAGCGCCGTGACGAACTTTCTTCTGTCTCCATAGACAAGGATGTGGCTGATCAGATGTTCGCCCTTAAACAGGTTTTCTATGTACTGAGGCGCAACGTGCTTGCCGTTGGAGGTAATGATGATGTCTTTCTTCCGGTCTTTGATCCTGAGTCTTCCTGAAGCATCGATTTCTCCTATATCTCCAGTCGAGAACCATCCGTCTGAAAGGGCAGCTTTAGTGGCTTCTTCGTTTTTGTAATAGCCGACAAATATTGACGGTCCTTTCACAAGAATCTCCCCGTCATCGGCAATTTTTACTTCAACGCCGGGCACGGGCTTGCCGACGGTGCCAGGGTGATTTTCGTCGGGCGTATTGCAAGCAACTGGTGCCGTTGTTTCGGTCAGCCCATAACCTTCAACAATATTGAGCCCAATGATCTCGAAAAACTCTTGTACGTTAGGCGAGAGTGGTGCTGCACCCGAAACCATAACGCGCAGCCGGCCGCCAAATCGACGCCTGATCCTCGAGAAAACCAGGCGGTCAGCAACTCTCAATTCCGCTTTGAGAATTTGATTGACGATGTGGTCTTCGTGTTTAAATTGCGCTGCTTTTCTATAATGCAAAGCACGTTTGCCTAATGCCATTGCCCAGCGAATCAGGTATTGCTGCGGTTTGGGCAGCTTGCGAATTTCTACTTGTATGCGCTGATACGCTTTTTCATAAAAACGCGGCACGCCGTTGAGCACGGTCGGACGCACTTCTATCATATTCTTCGGTACTTGCTCGATGCTCTCGGCAAAAGCGACAACAAGTCCTTCGAAGATGGAGATCATCTGCCCGCCTACTCTTTCGTAGACGTGTGAAAGCGGCAGGAAAGAAAGTGCAAGGTCGTTTTCATTCAAACCGACAAGCACATGCATGGCTTCGCAAACAGCCATGATGTTGGAATGCAGTAGCATAGCGCCTTTTGGAATGCCCGTCGTGCCCGATGTATAAACGATCGTCGCCAGATCTTCGGACTTTAGATTCTTGATTCTTTCAGGCAATGCTTTCGAGTCTTTGCCCAACTGAATCTCGCCGTGCTCAAGAAGCTGATTCCAGCTCAACGTTTTGAAGCGTGGATCCGTTGTCTTGGGTTCTCCTTCCAGCAATACGACGAATCGCAATGTTTCCGGTAATTCTTTAGCGTCTTGAATTTTGCGCAATTGCAATTCGTTCTCGCAAAATACTCCAACAGCATCACTATGTCGCACCAAAAATTGAGCTTCAGGTGCGGCGAGTGTCGGGTAAATCGGCACTGTGACTGCGCCGACTGAAAGAGATGCAAGATCAGCCCAAGTCCAGTGTGGACGGCTTTGCGACATTATCGCCAATTTTTCGCCTGGCACCACCGACAAGCTCAGCAGTCCACCGGCTGTCAATTCAACAGTGCGTCCGTGTTCGCGCCAGATGACAGGGCGAAACTTGCCATCCACTTTGTGCATGATGGCTGGTCGCTCGGACATTGTTGCCACGCGCTCCCAAAAGACATCGACAATGGTTTTGTACGTCAAGTTTTTTGCCTTTCGCCTTGCGCTTGTAGTAAAACGGACTGATTGAGCCATCTCAGGTAAGGCTCGTGACCTTCCACTATTGGAACACAAATTATCTCCGGCACTTCATAAGAATGAATTGCCCGTATCTTTGATTCTAGATCAGCCCAGACAGCCAAGTTCGATTTCACAATGAGAAGAGCCTCGTCTTCATCGACGGTCAGCTTCCCTTCCCATTTATAGACCGATTTGATGGACGGCAAAATGTTCACGCAGGCTGCAAGGTTGCTTTCAATCAGCTGTTCTGCAAAGTTTTGCGATGCCACTGCCGGGCAAGTGACAAAAACAACAACTTCCTCTGACATCAGCTAATTCTGTCTCCTGCTTGCTGGTATCTAACTTCTGTCTTTCAACAATTCAGTGCCGGCTTCATTGATAAAATCGCCAAGCAACTCCGCAATTCTTCTAAAGCCATCCGGTTGTAATCGCGGCATCCGGTAGCGTTTGTGCATTTTTACAACTACCAGTGGCACTGCAAGCTCTTCGGCAATGAAATCAACAATGGGTCTTTGAGAATAATCGAAAGAATCAGTTGCAACAGGCTCAAGCGCTGAAAGCGAGAGCCTCAGTCTATTCATGTAGTCATCATTGAGCGACTGACTCGGACCTGCCGTAAACAGCTGTAGACCAGGTGCTTGATGCCACGATGCTCCGACCAGCATTACTACAAGACCCACTTGTCCAGTTTTGACGATATCGGCAAGAGCCCTTCTGAATGGTGTTTCTAAATAGAAGCAAGGGTCTGCGACGCAACAATAATTTGTGGTCAACGCATGACAGCCGCTTGTTCTGTGCAATAAAGTGGCGAGGCTGCCTGTATATGTATCCGGCTCCTGAAACTCGCCTTCGCGCCAGTAAGCAGTGGCGTGCGGAGCCATAACCAAGATTGGCAAATCACCGCCGACGAATTGATAGTCAGGCTCGCCAGCGCTGGGAAATTGCTCGTAGCGCTCGGCGATGTTGCTTTCGTAATTCAGTGCCCAGAGCAGCGGCGACGCGTGCGGCTGCTCTTCAAGCAAGTAGTTGATCGCCATGTCGATGTCGCCAAAACGAGCTTGCGAATGGGAAAGCACCCAAGGGCTGAATGGCGAATTACCAACGACGGTGACCATTTTGCCGGTGCGATGCGCGTAAAAGATTTCCATCGCTGCGGCATAGCTTGGGCGATGCAGATTGGCGAGCAGTGCGTCGCATTGGTCGATTAAATCGAGAGCCCGTTTTACCTTTTGCTCTGTAGTGTCGTTGAGAAGCTCGACACCTTCCAGTTGTTCGAACGCTGCCAGATCTGAATAAGCAAATTCCAGAGGATTGACGACCTTGAGACCGTACTTCCTCAATTTATTCATAGCAATCGAGCGCCAATCGAATTCAGCACCTTGGCTAACCAATTCGTTGTGGTCGATTGTTCCGCCTGTAAGGTAAATGGAAGACAACATTGGTTTCCGACACTCCCTCTAGGGTAATTATTTGCGACTCTCGAACGGTTATATTAGTTCCGTAGTGAGAAACACCAATTACACTGGGCTTCAAGCATACGCTTATAATCTGAGCTGCTCACTATATACCACAGGACCGCTGTTTCACGCTGAAGAGCAGTTATCGCAAATCGCCATATGGCCGCTAGGCAAGCAATATACAGGCAATCGTGACCGTACATGAGGTGCATACAGATTGAAGCAAAATTCCATGTTTAGCGCGTTTTTGCACAAAACTCGCGGTTTTTTGGTTGGATTCAACGCCCTGGTTGCTTGTTGCATAGTCGTCACGGGCTGCGCTCAGGCGCAAAATCCTGTGGCGAATCAGCAGGGGCAAACATCTTATCCTGCTTCTCAAGCAAGTTTGGGTGATGCTGAAGCTATTCGCGCACAGCAGTTGCAGTTGGTTAAGGTGCCGGTGACGGTGACCGCACCGGTCAAGAAAATGCTCAAGTATGACGACCGGGGGCTCCCACACGAAAAGTTTTTGCTCTTGCTTTCTAATGGTTCAACCATTTTGGTGGCGCACAATACCAAAATGGCGCCATATGTTCCGCTGCAAGCGGGCGACACGGTGACTGTTTGCGGTGAGTTCATTTGGAACCCAAAGGGTGGTTTGATCCACTGGACGCATCACACAGACTCCCCCAACCATAAGGGCGGTTATATTGACTTCAACGGCAAGCGTTATGAGTAGAGTTGCTTTTGCGCTCTTTTGGAATCTAGTGCTGCCTTGAAAATTATTTGGCGCCGATTAAGTTTGCGATTTTTGGATTCAAGAACCACTTCAGTGTGCCCGGCCAGGATGGCGGCAAGTCTTGCACATCCACACGTATGACAGCGGCTTTCTTGAACGGAATCATGACTTCTGGTCCAGCCATCATCAAGTCGGCAGCCAGTCTTCCAATGTCAGGTTCGTGACCGACCATGAAAATGTCTTCGAATGGCGGCAGCTTTTTCAGATTTTTGAACACTTCGCTTGAAGTGCCACCAGGCGCCAATCCGTCAGCAATCTTCAATTCAGTATCGGTGCCTAGCACTGAGTGAATGATTTCCGCAGTCTGGCGTGCGCGTGTGAGCGGGCTGCTTACAACCAAGGTCGGTTTTGCATTCAGCCGTTTCAAGGCATTCGCAATCATTTTGGTTTCGGCACGTCCATCGTCAGTAAGTGGACGTTGAGAATCATTCAGGATTGCTCCGCCCAAACGTTCGACCGCAGTCGCATGTCTCATCAAATATATTTTCATGACGGCATATTCTACCTGAGATGGGTCCTAGTCATCCCTGGTTAGATGCTTCTTCATTCCGCCCGCGGCTCTGGTCCAGTAATATGTTCAAATGAGCCACAAACCACGAATCATCGGTCTTGACATTGGTGACTCCAGAATTGGAGTAGCTATATCGGACCCACTCGGCACCACTGCTGCCGGAATCGAAGCAATTCACCGTGTCAGTTTGGCTGAAGATCTAGAAGCTGTAAAACAGATTGCCGAACGTCACGGTGCTGTTGAAATCGTGCTTGGTTTTCCCCAGAGTTTTGACGGCTCGGATTCATCGCCTGTGGAGAAGATCAGAGCGTTTGGACGCAAACTTGCGCAGGTGACTGGTTTGCCTATTGTTTACGAAGACGAACGTCTCACTACGATTTCTACAATTCGTACTTTGACTGTTCAAGGCTTTAAGGCAAACAAAGGCAAAGAGTTGGACGATATGCAAGCGGCAGCGATTATTTTGCAAAAATTCCTCGATCGAAAAGAGCCACCGCCGTCGGCTTGACGCGGCAATTAAGCGGTTTTAGAAGTGAACAGTTTAAATAGGCTCTTCGAGTCGATACTTGCAAAGCGAACAAGTCAACCTGGCACTACGGGTGATGGCGAGCAGGAAGGCGCTGGTGCGACTGCCTCTGAAAAACCAAAACAACAATCACCAATCAATGTTGTCGAAATTGTTGCGGTGGGCATTCTTACTGCCGCTGCTGCTTTTGTTTTAAGTAAGTCAGTTGGATGGCTGGGGGCGCTAAGAATTCAGCTTTCGCAATCGGGAAATGTTTGGGTCTTGCCTCTATTTGGTTTTGTTGGTGGTGTGCTCTGCGGAATAATCGTTAAGTACATAGCACCGGAAATTACCGGTAGTGGCATTCCTCAAGTGAAGGGATTTCTGCGAGGTCGTCCGATTCGCATGAATCTGGTCTCTCTTCTGGCAAAACTGGCTGCAGGGATTCTTTCCCTCGGCTGCGGGCTGCCTCTTGGACGTGAAGGACCGACGGTTCAAATTGGCGCATCTCTTGCCGGCATGTTTGTCTCGCTGCTTAAGAGCGGAGAAAAGTTGAAGAGGCACTTCATTGCAGCCGGTGCAGGAGCAGGACTCGCGGCCGCTTTCAACGCACCACTAGCGGGTGTTATTTTCGTTGTCGAAGAGTTGGTACGCGAAGTATCCAGTACGTTTGTAATAACTGCTGGTTTGGCTTGCTTTGCAGCTGCAACGATGTCGGACTTGCTCGGAAATCATTCATTGGATTTGTCTTCACACACAGATTTTCCGACTTGTGTTTTTCACTTCGCTGATATTCCATATTTGATAATTCTGGGCATTGTATGTGGTGCGCTGGGGTCATTTTTTAATTGGTTGATTATCAAAGGGATGACCTATCGAGCAAAAATATTCAAGCAAAACTACCCTCTTTCAATCGGCCTTGCTGGTTTGATTAGTGGGCTCACCGTGACTCTTTTGCCGGTTGGGATGCACAACTTCGCTGGAATAAAGTATCTGATCATTGGTCACACTCCAGGGCTTGAGTTTGCTGCGATGGTTTTATCTGTCTCCTTCTTTGTCACTACAATTTCGTATGTTTCCGGTGCGCCCGGAGGACTTTTTGGACCCAGTCTTACCATCGGCGCAGCGACCGGATATCTGCTGGGCGCCACCGAATTAGGTGAATGGGCAAGTGCGTCGAATGCGCCCGACTTGTTTGCTCTGGCGGGAATGGGAGCCTTTTTCAGTGGGGTCGCTCGAGTGCCGATTACGGCGACTGTTATTGTTTTTGAAATCACTCGCGACTTCAATTTGTTATTGCCATTACTGATGACGACCATGGTAGCGTATACGGTAGGTGAAAAAATCTACGCCGGTTCGCTCTACGATCGCTTGCTTGATTTAAGCGACAGTTCTAAAAAATAAGACCATTGCTGTAGGGGCGACGCCTGGCGTTGCCCGGTTTATAGATACAGTCGACGCATGGCATCGACCGTACGTTGTTAAATTCGAATCTATACTCCCTTCGAATCTATACTCCTGTCGAATCTACATTGATGCCGAATTTATTTGATTTCTGCAGTGCCAGGAAGAGATTCGGCGACTAAGCCTTTATCTTTGACATGGCGTGGCAACATAATAGTGAATGTGCTGCCACCCTTGGAGTTTCGTCTCACCTTAATATCGCCGCTATGTACGCGAATGATTTTTCTGCAGACGAAGAGACCAATTCCTGCGCTGCCGCCTACTTGCCTGCCGACAGCTCCCTGGAATGAATTCGTGAAGATTTTTTCTTGCTCTTCTTCAGCTATTCCAATTCCTGTGTCAGCTATGTCCAGATGAACGGAATTTTCAGTTGTTTTCAACGAAATTGTTACTGTGCCGCTATATGGTGTGAATTTTAGAGCGTTATCGAGCAGGTTGAGAATGACGCGCCGCAGTGCCATTCTGTCGCCCATTACAAGCGCATTTTCTGTGCTGACGTCAGGAATGTATTTCAATTGAATGCCATGGCTGCTGAATAAGACCCGCAGTTCTTCGGCGCATTCTCTCACTAGCCCTGATATTTTTAGTGACTGCAAGGAGAAATTGAGGAATTCGTTTTCGCAGCGGTGCACATCAATCATGCTTTGCACCATTGTCAAAAGCGAGCGATTGCTGTTTTGCAGAACAGCCAACATATGCTCATGTCCCGATTCTACGGGACCCAGTGCTCCTTTGAGCATGGCATCCAGTGTACGTTCTGCTCCGATCAAAGGAGTTTTGAGGTCATGTACCAGGGCGGCCACAAACTCTTCTTTCTTTTGCACATTATTGTATCGTTCAGTCGCCTCGATGAAGCTCATGCAAACTCCGGAAACATTGTTGCCTGCATCCTTCTGCGGCCAACAAGAAATGTCCCAATAACGCACCGATTCGCCTTGCTCTGTTTCAATTATCACGCGATGATTGTCCAGTTGTATTCTCTCTCCGCGCGAGAAAACGACTTGAAGCGTAGTCATATCGAATGCGCCGAGTATGTCGCTTATCTTCCTGTCGATAAGCTCTTCTCCTGGTATTCCGAAAAGGTCAGAAACTCTCTTGTTGGCATGGCGCACGATCATTTGATTGTCCAAGTGGACGATTCCAATCGGTGACATCTCGAGCGAATTGAATGTCATGCTCGGATTCATTGCCGGTAGTTTTGGAATTGTTGTGCGCCCACCGTTAACGTCCGTGCAGTATCCTACATAACCTATAAATGATTGATCGGCAAGAAAAAGAGGAAACGCTGATTCGAAAAATCTAGTGTGGCGCCCGTCTGTTCCTCTGAGTCTGACTTCGATGTGCCAAGGTAGTCGGCTTTCGAAGGCTGTTTCAGTCAGTTCGCGATAGCGTTTTAAATCTTCTGCGTGTACATGACGACGCCATCCGCAGCCGCGTTCATCGTCGATGTCGTTGCCTACAAATTCCAGCCAGCGTTTATTGAAGAAGATTCGATTGTCTGTAGAGTCGCTAATCCATTGCATGTTTGAACTGGAGTTAGTCAGAGCTACCATGCGCTGAGCCATCTCGTATGAAGAGCGCTCATTCATCTTGCTGCTGGTGACGTCTTTGACTATGCCGACAACACCGATAATCTCTCCCCTTCGATTACGCATAGGGTTATAGAAAGCCGTGAAAAAGCCATTCTTGCCAGTGTCAGGATTGTAGAAATATCGCTCTCTAGTAACATTGCGTTTGCCGTTAAGCGCTTCTTCGATCTCTGCTTTCTCGTTTATCTCACACAGGAAAGGCAAAGCCTCGTCAACCACTTTTCCTGTGACTGCATTTCTATCAATTTCGAAGATTCTTTCCATGGCTGGATTCCATAGAAGGATTCGCAATTGCTCATCGAAAACAACCGTGCCTTCAAATGTACTGTTCAGCAATGTTTCGCTTATCTGCGTAGATAGCCAGGTGCCTCCCTGGCTGCGCTCCACCACTTTTAGAATATTTTTCCGCAGCCCATACAATGTGCTTTCCAGCACGCTCAAACACTCGGCCGCTCCATATCTAATTAATTCGACGGAGCGTGAATCGTTCTCGTCTTCATCGAAAACTATGATCAAGCTCGATGGAGAGACGAGGTTTATCTGTGAAATGACTTCTTCAGCATGAGCTCCGAGAGTGAGTGCATTTAAAAGGACAATGTCGTGAAACCGGCTTGACAGCGCAGTGAACGCTTCATTCAGCTGGTTTACGTGGGCGGCAACTATTGGCTCACCCAGGTTGAATTCTGCGCCTGAACGTAGAACTGCAATCGGGGGACCGCCAATCACCAGCGCCTGGATGTCCATTGCACTAGTCATCGTTATTCACAAAGGTAAGAACCGAGTAGCGGATATCGCATCCGTTACCTATAAGATAGCATCGGCAAGATCGAGCGGTAATTACCTAGAAGTGTGATAAATACTAGCGGCTGCAGCGTCACACTTTCGGTGATCATCCTTGGGGACTAAGTCTCATTTCTTCGAGGCTGTAAAACTTCGCTGTTAGCCGGCTATCGGCAAGCTGACGATGAACGTAGACCCCTGACCCTCTTTGCTTATAACGTCGATGGTGCCTTTGTTGTCGGTAACGATTTTTTTACACAGGTACAAACCAAGTCCGGTACCGACGGCAAATCGTTTGCCTCTCTCTCCCCTGAAAAACCGCTGAAATAGCTTCTCTTTGTCGATCTCTTCGATCCCGAGTCCTGTATCTCTGACACGAATTTCAACATTGTCTTTCTTTCTCTTGGCGTTGATTTCGACATGCGCACCCTTTTGGGAGAATTTGATGGCATTGTCTATAAGGTTGATAAATACTCGTTTTAAGCCAAGCCTGTTGGCAAGAACAGGCGGCAGCCCGTCGGGAAATTTGGCGGAAAGCTTTATTTCCTTTTGTTGCGCCAGCGCAAACAGTTCATCCACGCAAATCATCAAAAGCTCAGCGATGTCGACCTCTTCGAATACTGTTTCGTCTGTTTTATTGTCGTAGTGATAAAACTCGATGAGATTTTGCACCATAGATAACAATTGCTGGTTGCTGCGTTTGAGCATGGACAATACATCGCTTTGTCCGGGATCCAAATCCCCAACCAGGCCACTAATCATTGACTCGAGTGTTTTTTCTGCACCGAGCAGCGGTGTTTTCAGGTCATGAACGAGAGTTGCAACGAAGTCTTCTCGTTGTTGAATCAATTTTCGCCTCTCTGTGACCTCCATCGTGCTTAAACAAACGCCGACAATTTCGTCGCTATCTCCTTTGAGCGGCCAGGCGGCCACGTCCCAGACAATTGGATTGCTTTCGCGAGAACCATTTGCGTGGACAAAGTGATTCTCTAGATGGATGCGCTCCCCTTTTTCCAAGACTTGTTTGAAAGCATCTTCTTTGAAGCTATTGACCAATTTGAAAAATGATTGCCCGAGCAATTCCGATTCCGGCTTGGTTAGTTGTTTGCAAACAGTGGGGTTCACTTTTGTGACCAAGAAGTTTGTATCCAACTTCCAGATACCAATCGGCGCGTTTTCAATTGTGCGCGATTGGTTGAATGCGACAATCTCCGCCTTGCTCGAAGCAACTGCCATCGGTCCCGATATGCCGGTATAGGCGCTCTCGGTAAGCTTCTGAAATGGAGTTTCTGCTAAAGGAGAATGTACGACGTTGCGATTGCTTTCCTTCATGGCTGTAACGTCTTTGAAAAGACATAAAACTCCGACGATGCGGCCTTCCGCATTTGTTATCGGCGCGTAACTGGATTCGAACAGACCTTTTTTGCCTGTTTTTGGATGAACAAAGGGACGCTCTTGCGGTTTGACTGTTCTTCCTTGTCTGACGGCTACGAATAACTCGTCTTCCTCTACATCCTCGAGAAAGGGCAATACTTCCACGGCGTTTTTGCCCACCGCTTCCATAGCCGAGATATTGAAAATCTGCTCCATACGTGGGTTCCAGAGCGCTATGCGGAAATTGAGGTCGTAGGCAAACACGCCTTCCAGGCTCATGTTCAAGAGCATGTTGCCGATAAGCGGAACCAGGTTGAGGTTTTGCTTGGGCTCTGACTTCGTCTTCTCGGCTGCGCGCATTGAGGCACGCATAATAAACTCTGGACGTAAGCGACCGGACGCAAGGCAGTCGACGGCGCCATATCCGATCAACCGGCGCCGATATTCCTCGTCTTCTGGTCCCCCAAAAACGATCAATGGGGCGTCCGGAACTGTCTTGAGCATCCGATTAATGATCGACTCAGGATCGTTGCCGGTTATTTCCCGTCCGACAAATAGCACCTGGCAGTTCGCCACTCTGAAGTCACTTATCGAATCGGTCCATTCCTGATCGACCGGGGCCATGTACGAGTCGGCTCTCTCGCTATCGAAAGCCTTTTGCAGTGAACTGCGGTCGTTGTCGTTGCCCCCGACTACAAATGCTCGAAAATGCGAACCATTGCCAGAACTACCAGACATTTCGCCTCGTCTCGTAATGTATCTATTTGCCGCGCCTAATATTAGTCATACCAAAAATCGAAAGGTCTTAAGTACCCTTTAGGGGTGATTGGTGACTGCACTCGCCGTCAGAACCATGGTTTGGTATTGCCTGCAATACCAGTTTCGGCCTCGTCCTAAACCTCGAGTTTCGGTCAGTCTGCCCATCCTTTCTGCGGATTAGGCAAAACTAAAGGTATGTAGCCTGAAACCGAACTCAGATTTTACGGGTGTTATAATCTGCAATCGCATACACCCTTTGAGTCCAGCATTTGGGGCTTCTCAGGCGAAAACTGCGTTAGACCAGCAGAGAGCAGATGGAGAACAATTGATGAGCGTCGCCTACACCGTACTACTTGTGGCACAAGCAGTGCTCGGTTTGATTATGATCCTGCTCGTTCTGCTCCATGCCCCCAAAGGCGAAGGCATGGGAGGCATCGGCGGTACAGCCACGATGTTTACCGGGCGTCGCGGTGCTGAAGGTGGTCTCGATAAGCTCACCTGGGGCATCTTCCTGCTGTTTCTCGTATGTTGTATTCTCTCCGGTTTCGGTATAGTCAAGTAAGCATGCCTTTTCGGCTTCCCGCAAAAGAAGAAAAAGCTCAGTATGTCTTGAGCCAATTCGATCGTATTGCTCGTGGTTACGACCTGGCTAACGATTGCATTTCCATGGGCATGCACAGGCTTTGGAAGGATAAAGCCGTAAAGACGCTGCTCTCCTCTGAAAGCGGCAGTTATCTCGATGTCTGTTGTGGGACCGGTGACTTGGCATTACTGATCGCCAGTCGCCTGAAGTCTGGGAAGGTCACAGGGTTAGACTTTTCGGGAAATATGCTGGATGTCGCCCGCAATCGCGAAGTGAGGTATCGAGAAAAACACAATACGCCAGTTCAATTAGATTGGATTAAGGGCGATGCCCTCGAGCTTCCTTTTCAAAATGGTTTGTTCGATGGCGCTATTGTCAGTTTTGGACTTCGCAACGTGACCGACTACCAAAAAGCCATCAACGAACTGACCCGGGTTGTTAAGCCGGGTGGACGAGTGCTTAACCTGGACCTTGGAAAACCTGAAGGGCTTATATTCCCTCCTCTTTTCGCGTTTTACTTCAGCCAAATCGTTCCTTTGATCGGTCAAGTGCTCCAAAACGATCGCAAGGCATATACATATTTGCCTGAGTCCAAGCGCAATTATCCGGACCCCGAAGGCATAAGCCAACTTTTCAAAAACGCTGGTCTTGCGGATGTTCGTCACATCAAGCTGGCGTCCGGTTCTGTTGCTTTGACTTTCGGAATAGTTCGGTGACCGCGTTGACCGATGGGCTCGCCTCCGTAAAGGATGGCGGCGCTCAAAGATGCATCTGCGTGGTCGTAGGCGATATGTCTGCTGATAAGCACGTCGCCAAATTGGTCGGACATTTAAAGGAATTGCAGCCTGACCTCCACGTGTTTGGCGTGGGGGGACCGGAGATGGAAAAGGCTGGAGTAGAGTTGCTCTTTAACTGCCAGGACTTCGCAGCGGTAGGCATCTTCAGGCTTATTCATAAAGTGCCGATGTTTGCCAATATTCGCAAAGTCATCCTTGATGAGATTGAAAAACGCAAGCCCGGATGCGCTCTGCTCGTCGATTTTGGTGGTTTCAACATCGGTTTTTCTTCTGCTGTCCGCAATCGCTTCGCTAAATTGCCCATTGTTTACTTCATCTCGCCTCAGGTCTGGGGTTCTCGTCCCTGGCGATTGATTGAATTGGCTCGAAACGTATCTAAAATGTTGGTCATTTTTCCTTTCGAGCAAGCAATTTACGAGCGTAAAGGAATCCCCGCGCGTTTTGTCGGTCATCCGTTGATGCTTCACCCTGAGGTCTGGGATCAAAAGCACTCGCGGCATGATGTGATGACTGAATTGGGTTTGGACCCGGAAAAGCCTTTGGTTGCTATCTTTCCGGGAAGTCGCAAACAGGAAATCACTGACCACATGCCGGTGGTGGCTCAGGCGGTCAGATGGATGAAACGGGTAAGACCTGATATTCAGTTTGTTCTTGCACAATCAAATGAGCGAATCGCTGGACTTGTTGCCGAACAATTGGAGAAGGAGAAGCTAAAACCCGGTCCAGACACGGGTTTGCATCTGGTCTCTTCGGAAGTGAATTACAGATTGCTGCCTGTCGCTGATTTAGTGTGGGCTAAATCCGGCACTACAACACTGGAAACAACGCTTTGCGCGACGCCGATGATAATTTTTTATCGAGGAGACTGGCTCAGTTTCTTCCTCGTACTGTGCTTTAAGACCGTAAAACGGGTAGGTTGGCCCAATCTTTTAGCGGGGCGTGATCTGGTCCCTGAACTAATTCAACTGGATTGTCGAGCGGAGAAACTCGTAAAATATACGCTCGATTTGATGGACGTGCCTGCGCTCAGGCGGGAGATGGCTTCAGAACTGCGAACATTGCGCGATCAGCTCGGACAAGGTGATTTTGCAAAAAATGCAGCTTTGGAAATTTTGGAGATTATTGGGTGCCGGACCGCGTAAAAGACCAGCTTAAGCCGCAAGCAACTGACTCTAAGTTGTCGCAGGCGGAATCAAATGAAACCTCTCAAAAGACTGAGGCTAAACGAGCTCGAATTGATTTGAGCGATCCGACCCAAGCGCAAATCTACATGCGCATGCTCAAGTACATCAAACCTTATTGGTTCATGTTTGTTCTCGGGCTGATTGCTGCTGTTCCTTCCGGCGCTATGGATGGAGCCATTGCTTGGTTGGCTGGACAGGGCCTGCAGAAAATCGTTGTAGAAGGACGCGAACACTTTATTTATTACGTGCCGGTTGCGGTGCTCATCATCGCCACATCACAAGGCGTATTTCGTTTTCTCGAATCGTATTGCATTAGATACGTTGGTGCTGCTGCAATTCGAGATTTGCGCAACGAGCTTTTTTGTCATTTGGAGAAACAGCCGCTGCTGTATTTCCAGGGGCAATCTTCGGGCGTTTTAATTGGTCGCATGATTAATGACGTCGCCATTATCGAAAACGCAATTTCGCAGACTTTCCAATCGATGATAAGCAGAATGATCACTCTTCTGTCTTTGGCAGCAGTAGTGATTTTGCAAAGCTGGTGGCTAGCGATTGTCGCCCTCAGCATTCTTTCTTGTATTGTTTTGCCTGTGGGAATTCTCGGACGCAAGATTCGCAAGTCGTCGAGAAAGAGCCAGGAAGCGATTGGCGATCTCGTCTCTGTTCTTTCGGAATCGATTCAAGGCGCAAAGATTGTTCAGTCTTTCAATTTGGAACAGTTTCAAACATCCAAATTTTTTGCGACCAATCAAAGCTTTTTCTACAACACGACCAAAGCCGCTCGGCATGAAGCTTTGCTCTCACCGATATTGGCTTTCATTGGAGCTGCAGGAATTGCGGCAGTAATGTGGATCGCCGGCTATCAGGTCGTGAACAAACACATGACACTTGGATCGCTGACTTCGTTTGTAATTGCACTTTTGCTTTTGTACTCACCGATCAAGAATATCGGACGCATCAATGGCGTTATCCAACCAGCGCTCGCTGCGGCAACTCGCATCTTTGAAGTTTTGGACAAAGCGCCTGATCTAACGGAAGTAGCTGACGCGAAAGAGCTGCACGAACTTCCGCACCAGATCAAATTCGACAAAGTTTGCTTCCAATATCCTGGAACAAATCAGCCTGTGCTGCGCGATATCGACTTCGATATTCCAGCAGGTCAATTGATTGCTCTGGTCGGTCTTTCCGGATCAGGAAAATCCACACTTGCCAATTTGGTCCCTCGATTCTTTGATATTACATCTGGTGCCATCACAATTGATGGTATCAATGTCAATGAATACAAGCTAGAATCCCTGCGCTCCAGAATTGCTGTTGTCACTCAAGACAACTTTCTCTTCAACACGAGCATAGAAGAGAATATCCGGCTTGGAAGGCTGGACGCTACCAGGGAAGAAATTGAGAACGCAGCACGCGCCGCGTATGCGCATGATTTCATCTTGGATTTGAAAGAAGGCTATGAAACTCAGATTGGTGAGCGTGGTGTTCGTCTATCAGGCGGACAGCAACAGCGTCTAGCAATCGCCCGAGCTTTCTTGAAAAACGCACCGATACTTATTCTTGATGAGGCGACCAGCTCGCTCGACAATGAATCTGAGAAGATGGTTCAGGAAGCTCTAAACAACCTGATGAAAGGACGTACGGTTATCGTTATTGCACACAGACTCTCCACAGTGCGCCATGCTGACCGTATTCTCGTACTTCAGGAAGGCAGTATTGTCGAATCTGGCAACCACGACAATCTTATCGAGCACAACGGCGTGTATAGACGTTTGATCGAAGCTCAATTCGACCGTCAAGAAGCTTAGCCTGTGAGCGTTAGGCGTTTTAGGTGGCTGTCCAATTTCATACTTTATCTACATCAGTGGCATAATGGAAAAAAGCCCTGGGGGTAGAGCCACATGCAATGTATTAATTGTGGAAACCATCTTGAGCCGAATTGGACTCATTGTCCACACAGCGGCAAATTCAAGTCCGTCCTTAAGCAAATGTCTGCAGAAGATATCGACCTAGTTTTCGAGAAATTGCTTGGTCAAGCACAGAAGGATGTTGATAAAGCAAAGACATTGGCGGCTATCGCTGCTCGAACCTCTGGCGATAATCAGCCACCCCTCAGCGCAGACAAAACAAGCACGGTCAGGCAGCAGGTGTTTGAAGTCATTGTTAGGCAGGCTATTGCGGGCGCACCATGGCGTGAAATGTGTGCGGGTCCAATGACAGTAAACAGAATTACTGAAGATGAAATACTTGAGGAAGTCGAACGGCGGCGTAATGCCAGCAATCCAAGACCATCAAAAGCTGACAAAGAGAAAAGAGTAACGCCACGCAAAGACGAAGAGTTTAAGTCAGAGAACCCAGCCCGTCCATTTTTCGAGACTGAGCAACCAAACTCTCCGTCGATGCGTTTGGATAAATTGCAACGCCGGCTGGAAGATTTCTTGGAAAAAGCTATCGAAGACGAACAGCAGCGTAAATACAGTAAGAAGCTGATTCTTGAACTGAATGAGATCGCGAATTCAGTAATCAGGCTGGAAGCCTTGGTCGGTACCATTCGGTCGGAAATTGCTGTAAACGTTGACCTGGAGCGCGAATTGTCGCGCAAAGCAAAACCATTCGAGCCACCCGATCAAAGCAGCGGGCCTCATCGTGTCGACTGGTAACTATTCTTAAAACAGTTCTTTTGGGGCGGCAGTCGATTACTTGCTGTCTGTCCGTTTTTCGACGTTATTGTCGAAATCACGATTGGCTGGTTTGATTGTTAGGAAAACGGTTAACTAGCTCGAATCACTCGCCGATGTAATGTACTGCTTGCTGCGATGGCAAGAGCGTGTTACTTGCAAGTGGGCGATCACCTTCAGGCTGGCGCTAACTATTCCGACTTGATGGGTGAGAAGATTGCTGACGAAGATTGTTTAGACGGAGAATTCGGAACCAAGTGGTGTCTCTAGTTGACGGTTGACGATGCCACCATATTTAATGCCTGCATTCTAAGAGCGAACGTCTGAAAGTCTAATAAGCATGGGCGCGTCGCCGCGCCCAAACGGCTCTCCGAACCGCCCGTGCGAGTTTCTCCGCAAGCGGCTCAAGTGACCTGCACCATTTAGTTGTTCCACGTCAAGCAGACAATTCTTGCCAGTCATTCGTTTTTTTTCTGGAATCCATTGAATGCTGGCAGTGTGAGATCATCCAGCCACTTCCTAACGCTCTTGCTTGTCGCAAGCTTAGGGCATAGGATGCTGCATTGCGAAAATACACGATCTAAATATTCGCTCGACGTAATGACCAATTCGTTGACAGAGACTGTCGTTGAAACTCCCTTAATCGAGGGATCTCTCCATTTGACGGCTGTGATTTCAACCACATCGCTTTTGTCAACGAATTCCAGTTTCCACGTCCACATGAATTTCGGATCTACAAGCGAACCACTAATCTGTTTCTCTTTGAGATCGATGGCAATTGCTTTAAGCTGTCTTGCAAAACCAAGAATCGGGACGTAAAGTGTGAAGTCAGCATCGTTTGCGATGAAGATTTGAGTGCCAGAAAAAGCATTGAAATAGATAGCGTCTGACCAGATTTCTTCGTCGCAATCCAGTTCACATGTTTTTAGATCTATATTTTTATAATCAAGAATGATCATACATGCGTGCCATCTTAAGGAAGACCCGGGTATGCCGTTATAATTTTGTTTACGACACCGAGATTATTGGTTGTGACAACCGTTACGTCAAAAGTCTGATATGGAAATCTAAAACCACCGGGCCACACCAGTCCCACTGGAGCGTGGTTGCTAACCTCACGCCCTGTTTGCAATTCGACATCAACTAAATAATAGGCGCCAGTATAAACGTCTTGTCTGCTATGCGTTGAAGTCGGTCCATGGCTGCAAAGGACGTCTTTTAAGATTCTATCAATGAATTGGGCTTTCCATGCATCAGGGTACCAAGTTGATTGCGGCTCGTCATTTTTTCCCCATGGAAATACGCCTGGACCATGGTCATTTGTTATATGGATTCGTCCAAAGTTTGCATCTCCCTCTTCAAGTTCAAATTTTTTGCATTTGGTGCAAGTGATTATGCCGAGTGTCGGTTTCATTCCGCTGGGATCAACATTAGAAATGGGATCTAGCCAAGCATAGGCATATACGTTGTCACCTCCATCTTCTCGGATTGGATCGCGATTTATGAATCTTCCGATTACAGAGTTGTACGGTCTTGTTAACGTAAAATTCAAACCGCTTCGTGAATGATAAAAATAGCCCGCGTATCGATATTCTGAATCAGATGATCCTTGAATTTTGAAGGAATTCCCAAATGGATCATATGAATATTCAGCGAGAATGGCTCCCATCGCGTCAGTTAATGTTCTGATTGAACCAAGTTTGTCCCTGGTGTAAAAAACTGAATTCGAACCTACCTTTTGCCCAAGGTGGCAGAGCTTGCTTACGATGTTTCCCGATGCGTCTCTTTCCTCGCAGCGTGTCAAATTTGACCAAACAAATATTCTGGTTGTTGGTGTACCAGCAGTGGTTTCGATGATTGCCGCGCGACGTCCCGAGCAGTCATACGTGAATTCAGTCTTATTCCCCGATCCTGGGTAATCAATCTGTCTTCTACCCTTTGCACTGCCAATGGTGCTAAAAGAAAGTTGACGCTAGGCTTTCCGGCGTCAACTTTCCCTTGTTCAAAAAATGCTTGTATTGTCATTGTATACTGGTTGAGAAAACCGGCTATTCATCAGAATCTCCTTGATCTTCGTTTTTCAGATTGAACATCCTTACAAATTCATTGGTGATCATCTGCATAGGTTCACGAAGTCTTTCCACATCAACTACAACATAACCAAATGTTGTGTCATTTTTCCCAGAATGATTCGCTAGTTTTTTCAACACCACATACGAGAGTGATAAGCGCTCCGCAACTGTCAAAAACGTTCGGCGTAGATCGTGAAGTATGAAAGGACAGTTTGCCTTTGCTCCGACTCCCTTAATGACTTGATCGGAATCAACCATGGGGCGCTTCCCTCCGCGTCCAGGGAAAACAAACTCGCAATTGGTTCTGGCAAGATACCGGCGGTGAGTGTCCGTCCGTTACTTCACGTGGTAGCGGAAAAATTGGCGATCTGATTTCCTAAGAGCATGTCCAGCTGAGGACTTATTGTCCCTGAGGTGGCGACCAATTCTGAGGAAGCAGTTGTTGAAGTTCGGTTGTTTTCAATCCATTGATGCGCGCCAGAACCTCGGCGTACCAATCGACGGGGTTGATTCCGTTACATTTTGCCGTGGCAATAAAGGAGAGATGAATGGCGATGGCTTTAGCGCCTGCATCGGAGCCTGCGAACAGAGAATTCTTCCTCACAAGAACCCAGCACTTGATTGCGCGTTCGGCCTCGTTGTTATCGATAGCAATGTCGGGGTTTTTGAGAAATCTTGTCAGGGCTCGCCAGTGCTTGGTGGTGTAATTGATCGCCTTCATCAGCTCATGAGTAGGATTAAACTTAGCCTTTGCGCCAACGATGATCTTTCTGAGAAGCTTGATGAGCGGCTTCGACTTTCTGCGTCGCATTGCCAGTCTGAAAGCAGGAGGCTCATCCTTTATGTCCCTCTCAATTTGATAGAGCTGCCCGTACACATCGAGAACGGCGCTGCGAACATTCTGCTCGGTGAACTCGGCTTCAAAATACTTACGCCGCGAGTGAGCGTTGCAGCCGGCTTCTATTCTCCGCCCATCTTGGTACAACGCAT
>QKMZ01000006.1:1170321-1171542 GCA_003242885.1 Candidatus Melainabacteria bacterium
GTTGTTCTTGTGGCTGCGGTCTTGAATCTTGATGGACGAGTCATCGGTCTTAATGATTGCGGAGGAGAGCAGGTCTTGCTTCATCAGGTCATACAGCAGAGACAGGGTGTCGGCGGTTACCTGCATCCAGTCGCTTTGAGTCGAGCGTGGAATATCAACGTTGTGGCGGGCGAAGATTTTCTCTTGCCTGTTGTTGGGAAGTCCATCGTCCAGCTTGCCGACGATGATTTCGCCAAGGAGTCTTGGTCCGGCGTAGCTGCCAGGAATGGGTGCGCAAGGTTTTTCAGCAGTAGTGATGTACTGCTTGCAGCGAGGACAGGCACGGGTTTCTTGCAGGTGGTCGAGGACCTTGAGGCTGGCGCTCACCATTTCGAGTTGATGGGTGAAAAGATTGCTGACAAAGACTGTTTCGACGGAGCACTCGGGACAGACGGTTGCATCAGCTCTGACGAAGTGCTCGACAGGCTCGTGCGGGAGATTTTTAGCATTCTCGAGAATGTGCTTGATGCCGATGGAAGACTTCTTTTCAGGTCCATCGGCAATGCTGGTTTTCAGCTTAGACTGCAACAGTGCAGGGCGAGGATTATGCTTTTCTGTCTTGTTCCCGTAGTCTCGCTTGTTGCGCTTTTTCGATTGGGCGATCAACACATCGATCTTGGCTTGCAGGTCTTTGAGAAGCTGACGCATCTCCTCGTTGCCGTCGAGCGCTTGCTGGAGCTGCCGCTGCAAGTTTTCAATGAGCTTGGTCAGGCGTTTGATTTCGGACTGTGCTTCGGCGTAGTCTTTTTGCAGCTGAGCAAAATCTTTATTCATCGAGCACCGCTTGTGGTATCAAGCAAATAATATCACTATATGCCGTAGTGTCATAAAAGGAACGAGGAAGATGCCACCATATTTAATGCCTGCATTTTAAGAGCGAGCGTCTGAAAAAGTATTATTATGTTTCATCGCCCAATTTATGAAAGAAGCACAGGCTCACGCTTTTCGTTTGCCTTCTCCTTTTGTGACCCCTTTTGGGGTGCCTTTTCCATTTGATTTCGGCTGTCTCGATGATAGCGTTTTAAACGTTTTACTGAGCTAGTATCAATACCTTCCAGGAGCATCGCAAATTGGCGTCGCTCAATCTCAACAGGAGCGTATTCACCATTGACGAAGCGGACGTCCGGAAACTTGAAAGTGCCGACTTCCAGCCGTTTTGCGAAGATCGCAAAGCCGTCGCCG
>QKMZ01000006.1:1171562-1810978 GCA_003242885.1 Candidatus Melainabacteria bacterium
TTTTATGCCAACCAGCGTGCCTCAAAATCAGCGCTTCGGTTGACGCTTTCTAGCAAACCACGGCGCTCAAGCAACCGCTACCACGTGAAGCATCGGACGGACACCAACTGAATCCGAAGTCTTCGAGTACGCTGACTTAGTTGGCACGAGTGGCGAATAAGATCGGGATGAAGAAGGAAGTGGAGGCGCATTCCGCTCAAGCTTTAAAGCGAAGATGGTGCACCAATTAGCTTCGTAAATTCAGCGGCGGCGAAGTTGGAAAATGGTGATGCTTTGGGAGCGTTTGCCGATGCGAATGCTGCTGTGAAGCGTGACCAATGATTGACGTCAAGTAAAAAAGTTGGGCCGCAATTTTTATTGTCGTCCATCAACCAATGGCTAAAGGACGCCCGCGAAAGAACGAAATTCGGAAGAAACTGAAGGATGAAGTGAGCGAGGAAGAGGCACACGAAAGAGGCGAGGAGGTTGATTAGCGAGTTTGATATTTAGGTTTCTAATTTTGCACGCAGCAATTTAGATAAATAGTCATGCCACTTCTTCCTTCTGCCTGGCGTTCAGATCATTCTGAACATCCAAACGGGAACGTTTTTGAGTGGGTTTTATGCTGTCAATCTTGTGGCGATCCTGGCTCACACTCAACGTCAATCTATCTCAACTCGGACTACATTTTTGTTTTGATTCGCAAATACCGCAGATCCGCGTCACTGTTTTGGAGACAAATTGCTACTTTTGTCGACTGGTCGGCTCTCAAAGAGGAGTGATTCATAAATTTTTTCACTAGCAAACTGGTAGAAAGGCTTGATAAGACCGGGATTGCGGTAAATCGAGTTACCGTCTATCTGACTGCATGTTCGGTAAGTTTGTTGAGATACAGGCATAACTATTTGTCCAAAACTCTTCCGTCAACTGTTACTGCGAATATTTGCCCTTCAAAATCAATGTTCCCAGCTGGCACTGACTGAGATTTGCACTGCGAGTATTTAATTAAAATCGTTCGAGCATCTTTCCAATGCACTTCCACGCCCCAGCTTGAATCATCCTTTGTTGCTCCCCGAAAGACACCTATGCTACATTGATGATGTGAAGGAAACCAACCAAAAAGTTTCTCCAAACTTATAATTTTTTGTCCTTTCGGCACCAAGTAAACCCAAAATACGAAGTCGCTGCCCACTCCGTAGTTTGTTTGAGTGACGACAGCATCGAAGCGATTGTCGGGCGAGCTGGCACGAAGAATTTCATCAGAGCTGTTGCTCGCATATAGATAAAGACATAACAAAAGAAATATAATTCCCGCAAGAACTGGCAATAATCGTTTTAGAAAAATTTTTCTTCTTGTCATTTTATGAATCTGGATCGTGTTAACTACTAGTCTACAACCATTCTTTACAGCACTGATTTTTGGGTCTGTAAGATTGGTAGCCCTGAATAATCCACCAACTGTCTTGGTAGTCATCACCAAACGGAAATTTTCCAGCTGCATTTATGTACGGCTTTGGATGAATCCAGAATGAACCTCGGCCTAAGGGATTGTTTTCCGGTCGTGCCGCTTGATTGGCAAAACCAGCTGCACGAAGAGCGGTTTCTAATTGAAGGCACGCAGCATGTGCAATTGCACCATAATTGAAATTGCCAAAAGCTTCGTATTGTTTACCCCTTTGTTTGTAATCCCAGGGACCTCCTAATCTGACCTGGTTATATATCCAGTTTAAATCTCTTGGATGTCCTTCAGCCTCCTTTATGTTTGCATCCACGCTCGCATTCGGAGGCACAGGTATTCCGTAAAAGAGTCCGAAACTGTCAACGAAACTGATCGGGTTTTCAAACACGTATGAGTAATCGTTTGCGCTAATTACTTGACCTAGTGGATCTCTAGACAACCACGCTCCAAGATTCGGACTGTAAGCTCTTCTGAGAGTTAGATTTAAGGAGCTTCTCACATGAGCGAAATAGGATGCGAATTGAAATGTTGGACTTACATTGCCCAAATTAGACGATACTCGACCAAAGGCGTCGTACTGTAGTTCGGCTTGAACATTACCTGCTGCGTCAATGACCTGTCGCACGGAACCCAAGTGATCTGTACAATAGAAATATGCGGTCGAGGCATGCATTTCGCCTAGTCGAAAAAACTTTTTGAGAATTGCTCCACTAGCATCGCGTTGTTCACTCGCTTTATCAGTATTCCAGATGAATTGGTACAAGCTGGTGTTTATACCACCCACGACCTCAATTATTTTGGCGCATTGCCCAAGAGTGTCAAATGTAAATTCCGTACGATTATTCGCTCCGGGGTAATCAATCTCAATGAGCCGGTTGGCTGCGTCCCACTTGTATGTGTTTGTGCCGTCGGACGTCATGTTTCCGTTCAGATCAAATGTGAGCGTCTGGCTGGAGGGACTGCCTACGTGATTCTGCTGGAGAACGGTTTTTGTGTTATTGGCTCCGTCTGTGGCAGCAACTGCAGCAGTGCTGCTTCCAGCTGGAAGAGCTGGATTTGCCGAGAAGTGTGTTGCATAGGCAAGTTCGGCTTCCGTGTTGCTGCTTGCCGAGACGCCTAAGGTTTGCAGGTTAGCGTTTGAGTTAATAGCAGCGGATAGGCCTGCGGCAATGGAGACCAGCGTGTCTCCAGATTGAACCGTGTAGGATGAATTTGATGTTCCACCACCTAAAGAAGCACTATTGGTGGTTATGGTGAGTACATCGCCTGTTGTCTTTGTGCCTCCGATGATAGCTACTGTATTTCCTTGTGAGTTATAGCCCAAGGTGACCGTTTCGGTTGCACCGCCGCTTGTGGAGCTTGAATAGGTTGTTCCTGCGGTAGTTATGGTAACGACGGATGTTGAAGCACCTGCAGTCATTCCGATAGAAGCAAGGTTGCTATTTCCATTTATTGATGACGATAAGGCAGATGCAATTGTAGATGTCGTGTCGCCTGACTGGACTGTTCTGCTAACGGTTTGGCTTCCGCCGGGAGGGTTGTCGTTGTTTACTTTGATTGAGACAACGTCACCGACGGTCGTAGTTCCTGAGATTGTCGCAGTAGTGCTACCGTTTGTGTTTGAACCAAGGGTAAGGCTTTCAGTTGGCTTTCCAGCGATGGTGCAGGAATAAGTAGAGGACATGTTGTGCCAAGAACCGAGTGGCGATTGGATGTAGAAGCTACTTCCCGAGGTGAAGCCGCCGTAACCAGCGTTGTATAAAAATTGATTGCCGACAATTGCTAGGTACAGACCATAAGCAATGCTTCCAAGTGAATCTCCGGATTTTACGGTGTATGAGACAACCTGTTGTCCACCGGGTAAAACGGCTCCTCTAACAGAAAGATAGAAAACATCTCCGGGAGTTGGAGTACCCCCGAGATTCAAAATTGTCTGACCGTTTTCTCTTTGAGTTGAGGTATCGAAGGACGCCGTCTCTTGCGGAACGCCCACTAGTGACGAAGAAAAGCTCGTTGCGCTAGCTGCTGTTGAAGATATTGTTATTGCCTGAGAGGAGACAGCGGCTGACTTAATTGCTTTGTTTGTCACACCGGTGAATCTTGTGGCTCCTCCGGCGGAGATGTTTGTGACCTGATTTACATTGTTGTGCGCTGCTTGCGTTGTGCCGATGCCTTTCGCAAGGGTAATCGTCTCAGTAGCCCCTGAGCTCAATGACTGAGAATATGTTGTGGCGTGAATCGAAGCTGACTTTATGTTGACCACCGTATTGACAGAGGTTGCTGTAACCCCGATGCTGGTGAGAGCTGAATCTGCATTGATAGCAGTCGAAATGCCGGCGGCGATTGATGTGAGCGTATCTCCCGAAAGCACGGTGTAATTTACTGCCTTACTGCCGCCAGCGAGCCCGCTGTCGAAGACGGTTATCGTAAGAACGTTTCCAGTTGTTTTTGAGCCTCCAATTACCGCTGTTTGCACACCATTTGGATTAATGCCGGGTGTGATTGTCTCTGTCGCGCCAGCACTGCGCGCTGTCGTGTAAGTCGTGGTGTAAAAGGAGACCGAATTTACGGTAAGAAGCGTACCAGTCGATGACGCCGTAACACCAATTGCCTGAAGTTGGCTATCGCCGTTAATTGCCGATGCAAGTGATGAAGTTATTGAAGAAAGAGTGTCTCCGGAGAGGACAGTATGAGAAACCGAGCGCTTTCCTCCGCTAAGTCCTTGATCGTAGACATGCAAAGTAAGCACATCCCCAGTTGTTTTGCTTCCTCCAATGACTATCGTTTCCGCTCCATTCATGTTCATTGCTAGAGAAACTTTCTCTGTAGCGCCAGAGCTTACGGCTCCTTTGTAGGTGGTTAAGTTAGTCGAAGTGGATTTGACGCTCACAGTTGTGGATGCGGCAGTCGCAGTGATTCCAGCTGCGGTTAAAACAGAATCTGCGTTAACTGAGGAAGCCAGCCCGGACGCAATGTTGGCTAACGTGTTGCCGGACGCGACCGTGTAGGTTGCTGCTCTGCTGCCTCCGGCTAATGAGCTGTCGTAGACTGTCAGAGTTACTACATCACTTGCTGTCGCTGTTCCTTGTACGGTCAGATTTTGTATGGCATTTCTACTGACACCAAGAGTGATGGTTTCCGTTGCACCGCCATTTGTAGATTGAGAGTAGGTGGTGACACTGGAAGAGACCGATTTAATCGATACCACAGACGTTCCCGATACCGCGTTCACTCCAATAGCCTGCATATCGGTATCGGCTGAGATCGCCGCAGCAAGTTGCGCTGCAACTACGTTAAGAGTGTCCCCACTCTGCGTGATGTAGCTTATGGCTTTCTGTCCACCAGTGAGTGCATCGTTCTTTACAGTGATTGTGAGCGTGTCGCCGGTAGATACTGAGCCACCAATTCTGGCGGTCTCGACATTCACTGTCTGCACCGCAGTCCTGTTCGACGCGGGGTCATAGCCATAGAAATATTGATTTGAATACGGAGCTGAGGCAGAACCATCACCCGCTACGCTGGTTGTGAGCTGGCTGACTTTGTCATATCCAATGTTTGAAACTTGGGGAGTCAATCCAGCATTCTGCTGAGCCCATCGAACTATCTCGCCGCCCGGGTTATGCGCGTAATTAAACTGTGATCTCGTTGTTCCACCTGGCGTCAGGTGCGTGATTCCACGCAGGCGGTTGTCGTTGTCATTGCCGTACCAATCAAAAATAGTTGATTGACCATTAGGATATGCAACAGAGGCTAGGCGGCTTAGTCCCTTTGAAGAGCCTGGTGTGTTGTCTACATATGAGTAATTAAACGTTCCCAACGCGTTGGTTTCTGCCGTTACTCTGCTGATCGCGTCGAACGTCCAGCTGGACGCGTTTGAAGCCCCGTCGATATCTCGATTGGTAACGCGCCCAAGTGCGTCGTATTGGAACGTAATGTCAGAATTTGGAATTACATTGTTATGAATGAGCTGCAGTGCACCACCGCCGGTGATGGGTGTTCCTGCTGGATTCGTAATGTAGTTGTTGTAGGTGTAGCTCGTAACACCCCACTGCGATTGAACGCTCGAAACACGATTGAATTTCTGATCGTAGAAGGTTGTAACGGATGAAGTCGGATTGATCGCATCAATGTATTCAGTCTGAAAAGGGGAATCATCCGAGAAATAATTGAAGAATGTTTTTTGTCCTAGTGCATCAGTTTTTGAAAGAAGCCGTCCAGAGAGTGGATCATAATCGAATTTTACTTGGGTTCCGTCAGCATAAGTCTTTTCAATCGTCCGCCCACGCACATCATGGTGCCAGGTAGTTTTTTGTCCTTTCGGATCTATTAGAGCAGCCATCGCACCGCACGTGCACCATTCAAATTTTGTTTTTCGACCTGCAGAGTCGACCGTATATTCCACCTCTCCCATATTGTTATACGCACTTTGAGTCCACCGGTCCAAACGATCTTTGGTCATCACTGCATTGAGTCGATCAAAAATCTTCTTAGATGTCGTACCGTCTGGAAACAATGTCTCTGTCAACCGATTGAGATTATCGTATAAAAACGTGAGCGTGTAGCCTTCAGAGTCGGTGGTTTGGTAAAGCCTGCCAACGCTGTCATATGACATAGTCGTGACGTCAGCATTACCTGCAAGCGGTCCATTGACGCTGGTTAGATAGTTGCCCGTATATGTGTTCGTTGTGACATTCCCCAGCGCATCAGTTGTAGTAAGCGGCTGTCCCTGAGCATTGTAAGTAATGAGCGTTTGTTGCCCAGAACCATCAATATGTTTTGTGACCTGGTGATTTGCGTTGTATTCAAAATAATCAATTAAATAGTTGTCGCCATTCGTAATCTCTCGCACTTCGAGCAGATCTATTTTGTTCGTGTCATAGATATACTTGAATGTTCTGCCTGTCGAGTCAATCGTTTTTGTGACTAATCCTAATTCGTTGTATTCACGATTTCGGAAATTGAATGTACCGTTTTTAAGGTAGTCGGTTTTCAACAGAGCATGCCATGACCCTGCCGGGGTGATTTGAATGAGACCAATTTGGAGCGCTGTAATATTGACGGAGGACCCAGAAGCAGTTGCGCTCACTTCATTAGCGATCATCGTTGCATTTGCTGTAATGGCTGCTGCTAGAGCGGTAGCTACGTTTGCTAAGGTATCCCCAGACTGGATCGTATAAGAGATATAGTTCCACCCTGAGGGTAAAGCAATCCAAACGGCAACAGTCTCTTCAGCAACGGCGGAACCGCTGAAAGTCAGTTGAGCAAATTGTTTAGTACCAGGGGTGAGAACCAGTGTCTCTGTGGCACCGCCGCTAGTGCTCTTTGTATAGGTGGTGGAACTAGAAGACTGACTCGTCAAACCAATTGTCGTAAGACTTGAAGTTGCTCTCAAGCCGATGTTTTTTAGATTGGAATTGCCATTCATTGCGGAGGCCAGGCCGGCAGTTATCGTGTTTAGATTGTCGCCAGATTGAACAGTGTAGTTAATCGACTGACTGCCCGACGGAAGGGCATTATCGTAGACTGTGATGTTTAGAATGTCACCTGTTGTTTTGGTTCCACCTACGGTCGCAATTACAAGTTGGTTACCTAGTGATTGGTAAACATTTTCAGGACGGTTGCTGCTTCCAGTATAGTCCGTAATGCTTTGCCCTGGATACTGATAGTATTGAGGGCTTTCTAGGGGGGATTGAATGTAATTGAGTACTGGCTCAAGCAGATTCGTTGCTGCGTCATAGCACAGCTTTCTGGTCTTGCAGTGAGAATAGTCACGATTGATGGGGTCATTTGGATAGAGCTTTGTTGCGTTACGATCCCAGAAATAGCTTTTATTGATATGGGGAATCCAGTTCTCCACTACGTTGCTTGTTCCATCTGGAAAAATCTTCCGTAGCCCGCGAGCGATGCTCCCGTTGGAATTTGGAGGAGTGTATGCAATAAAGGAAGTTGTGCCGTAAGGCGTTGTTAACGCGGATATAAAAGATGATGTTGGGTCGTAGATAAACTCACTCTTCATCCCCATTGCATCAGTGATGCTAAGCAAAAACGTACTTGTTGTATCGTACTGAAACTGTGCTGTCCGGGAAAAGGGATCTGTGATGGTAGCAACTTTATAGAATCCTGGGTTTCCCAATACATTCGACAGATAGGAGAATGTTGTGACCTGACTAATAGCGTCTGTCACTGTTGTTATGCGGAAGTCGGAATCGTATTGAATTAATGCTGAGTTACCCTGTGGATCCTTTATTTCTGTCATGAAAATTCTGGGCGGCGAACTGGTATCAGAAAGTGTGTACTTCGCTACCCAACCTTCAACTGAAGTGCTTTGATAGGCTCCGCCGCCTAAATCAAGCATGGTGTCATGAACAATGAAATTTGGAGTGTAGAGTCCACTTATAGGGTCTTTCGTGTACACTTCAGAACCTCCGGAGGGGCGGCGAAGTGTAATTGCTTGAGTTGTGGGATCAACTGTAAGATAAGACAACCAACGACTTGTCCAGTTTTGTCCGAAATTTGTGAAGGTGTAGGTCGAGGGCTGATTAGTCTCTAACCATGCGTAATTCAAATGAATGTCGATTGGTGGTCCAATCGGTGGAGTGTACGAAAGCGGTGTATCTGAAATGTTTAGAGTGCATTCTTCAACGCGATCGGACGGTACTGCCATTCCGCAAGAGTCACACGCGCCTGGGCATTCGCTCAACAGTGGTTCAGCATCTAAATCATGGATGACCCCGTCACCACAGTCGACCTGTTTGCAGTCTTCACTATCGTCATCGTCGTTACCTCTCATATAGTTGAGGATTTCTGACGGGTATGAGATGCCATACCTTCCATCTGCAGGAACATAGGTTGGAACCGCTGGCCCCCTAAGCCTCCCTGGCCAATTGCCGTTAAACCCACCGGCGCCACCGCGTCCCCAGACTTTCTCTGACTCATTTTTGTCGATAGCTGTCCAACCAGAGGGCAATTTCCCGTCAGGCACTAATGAATAACCATCCGTCTCTGCGTCTAAGGCTTTTGCCGTTAGCCATGTTTCGCCAGCGCTGCCAAAGGTCGGATCCTTTACGTGATAGAGTCCATTCTTCGAGTCTGTTATTGCGGCGAAGTGAGATAGCTTCCAGTGAATTACGCTGGGTACAACAAAGTCTGCACCAACAGATTTTTTCGCTGCTTGAAGTTTTAGACCAACTTGTTTCGCAATTTCGTTTACTTGCGCAAGATTCGTTCCTTCACGAGTAGACTGTGCCTTCTCCGCAACATCACTGCGTTTAGCTGATTTCTCGTGTCTATACAGAATCGAATCAATAGCGAAAGGTCCGCATTTAAACGCCTCCGACGGTTTTTCTCTCATGCGTTTCAAACCTTCTCGCGCAGACACAACGCGTTCTTCGTTTGATCCTAAGATTTGTCGTTTTTCAATTTGCGCAAAGTATTTCTCTAGATCATCCATTCGACCAACACGAGCGTTCAGCATCAACAGTTCGGAAACTGCCGTGTCAGCCACGTCACGCTGGGGTCTCTTAGATTCAGACTTTGAGAGTTCCCATGCTGATTGCCAATACTTCAAAGCTTGGCTTAAATAGCCTTGGCGGAAGCGATCATTGCCCAAGTTCTGTTCTATGGATGCGCGCCATCTGGAGTGTGGATAGTTTGAAAGAAAAGTGGTAAACGCGGATATGTCGTCCAATGCTTTTCGACTCTTGAAGGTGTCAATTGCAGAAGCAATTGCTAGGTTTTCTCCAGCTACTGGCTGGCTACTCATTGGAATCAACGGTTCGAGAAAGACCCTGGCAGTGGATATTTCCAGGTCAGTTGGGTTGCTCGAAAATTTGCGGACCGCGCTTACGGGACTTAGCTTGTGCTGTCCTTTGCGAATTGGTGTGTTGTTTTTAGGCGGTTGAGCAACTTTTTTGCTAGATTGTTGGGCAGCATCAATAGGCGGCAACGGCGTTGTCGGCAAAATGAGCAGTAATGATAGAAATGAAACAGCGATTCGGCGCGCAAAGACACCGCTTGTATTGAGGTAGCATAGATTGGCTTGGGTTTTCTTTTTCATGCGATCTCTTCTTGCTGTTGCACTATGGAATTGCTGTTGCTGGAAGTTTTAATTGAATGTCGAGTGTGGTTGGATCCCCTGCATCTGGGGCGGGCCACTCTGTTGAGTTCAATGTGTAGGTCGCAGAAGATACGCTGCTCTGTACTCCCTTCAAGACAGAGATTGCTTTCAGAGTCTGCGAGTAATAGATGTTCAGTGGTTTTGAATAAATGTTTGACCCTGTCGTTGGCGTTGTACCATCAAGTGTGAAGTAGGTTTTTGCTCCTGCGGGTGCTGAGATAGCCACTTGGGTTGGACCTGGCAGCGAACCCGTCGCAACGCTAATTATTGGTGCAGGACAACTCACTGCGGTCAGTGCCTGATACTTCGAAATGAGCGCTGCTTCTATTGTGCTTCTTTCGAGGGTCGTAACTGCACGGTTGTAAACGAGGACTTCTGCAATATCACCGTTGAAGTAGTTTCCACCTGCACTTCCCTGTCCAAGAAAATTGCTGGAGCGCGGTGTGTTTGTGATGCTATTCATTGAAGTCGATTGCGCACCCTGCAATGCATTTGTAAGGATGGTGGCAGTTGTAGAGCCGTTATGTATAGCTTCGAGAAGTTGGAACTTGCCTAATGTAATCGCACTAGAAGCTGTCACCGAACTCGGCGTCGAACCGTTGAAGACATACATCGATGCGCCAGTGCTGGTCGGCTCCTGGATGTTCACGTTGTCGCTTGTCGCACCATTTCCGAGGTCTATGACCCTCGCCCCCGCCGAAACTGAATTTGGACGCAGAACGACAAATACGCTTGCCCCTGAAGTGAAAGTTGAGTACCCGGAAGGGAGTGCTAAAAATTGAGACGACCCGTTGAATGTCACCGCTGGCAGATCGTTGATGGCTGAGGAAGAATAACCGGGTCTATTGGAAGAGTTAGATTGTGTGGCATGGTTGTTTTGGCCGGATCGATCGTTCCAAATACTTACATTGCCACTAGCCAACGTTATTCCTTCGTTCGCCATGAGCCAGGTGATTAGCCCGCTCCTCGGAATGCCGATAGTGTTTGGATCAACCACATATGTTGCGGTTGCAGAGCTGTTGTTAAAGTAAGGTGCTACGGCAATTGCATTCAAGGTTGCACTCGCTGGAAATGTTAAAGTTTCGCCGTTGTACCATGGGTAGTCGGTTGTGTTAGGCGTTGATCCGTCCAGCGAATAGTAGATTGTGGCGCCTTGGCTCTGCGACATGGTCACAGTTTGATAGGGAACCATAATCGCGCTACTCGGAGTCATCACCGGCGCATCGAGTGTAGGCGTGGGTCCAAGACCATATTTGCTCAAGAGGTAGCTTTGTATGCTCGCGCGTTTTGTGTCTGAGAGCTTCGTTTTGTAGAAAATGATTTCTGCTATTTCTCCCTGGAAAAAGTCTGACGCTGCGTTGCTCATTCCGATCGCATTATTCGCGCGAGAAACATTTCGCAGGGTTGAAACTAAGTTGGTTGCCTGAGCTTTTTGAACACTGTTTACCAGTATTGTTCCTGTTCCGTTAGAACCGCCAGGCTGAAACCACTGTTCTAAAACTTGGTAGGAACCAACTGCGATCGGATTGTTTGAAGTTGAGACAGAGCTACTTGTGGTGTTGTTGTATGCTACCAGCGTCGTATCTGAGTTATTTGTTTGCACAGTAACGGAATCGGCATTGGATGCGTTTCCGACTGTTATCGAGGTGCGATTGCCTGAGCTGCTCGTTGGCTTGAAGACGACAAAAATATCCAATCCGGAAGTTAGGTTGCTGAAGCCGCTATTCATCGTAAGCCTGTCGTCCGTGCCATCGAACTGAATCGCAGGTAAAATCGAATTGTGTACTGCGCCCGGGACGAGTGTCGGTTTTTGCGAAGTCGTACTTTGACTTGCGTCATTTCCATTTCCCGATTGGTCGCTCCACGTAGTGACTCCAGAGCTTTGAGCTATACCCGCGTCGCTTCGGTACCATGCTAGTAGATCAGATTCAAGCTGAGGTACGGAGGTCATGTAAGAGAAGTTTGAAAACGTAACTGAATTTAGAGTTCCGGATTGCGTGCTCGAACTTACAAAGCCCGCTAGATAGAGCTGAGGAAGAAGTAGTGAATCCGTGATCGTGCCTACTTGTGTCCAAGAAACCCCATCTTGGCTCTCCCAGCCAGTGTAGACATTGCCGTTTTTAGTAAGTCGCAAATATACTGGTGTTGTTGATGATGAACCATTTACGGTGGTGGAGTTTTGACCGTGTAGTCTGGACGTAAACTTCACACCATTGCCGGACGTGACGTAAATAGCTACTTCTGCAGCTGTGGCTGAGTATGACTCTCGCATCATTAAACCGCCAAGCGAGTTGGCGTTGGTTGAGCCCAGCGTGGTCACCTTGCCTTGGAGTTCTATGTTTCCGCTTGTTGACAGATTTGAAAAAGCAAATGAATCGACAGATCCGCTTGCACTGATACCTGTGCCGGCACCGCCAATGGTGTATGTGGGCGGGGGACCTGATCCTGTTGAATAGCTTCCGGTAGCGCCTGTAGAACCAATGTCTCGCAGGGTAAAGGTCTGTGCATATGCAGTAGAAGTTGTAAAAAGGAAGAGAAATAAACTAGATAGGAAAATCAAACATGGTCTAAATGCAGCTCGTTCTCCAAACTGCAAATGAGTCGATGAGAAATTTTTGGCGTGAAAGAACTCCACCAATTGCATATTGGTGTTTACCTCTACAAGTATCGGTCAATATGAAGGACACCTGCTCATGCAGAACACGAGCCAAAGGCTAATCTATTGCTGCAGAAATGAGCTAGTAAGTTAGAACGCTTTTTATGGCTGGTGCGATCGCCAAACACGCTAATTTGCAGTTTTCTTTGTCAGTGACTCCAGAAGATACCAGCCCGCGCAAAGCTGCGCGAGCGAGACACCAAAATGTGTGCTTTAAGCTAAATTTCCAACTTGCGAAAGCTAACACTAACCCGATGGTACACAAGCGTTCCGGGGTAGTCAAGAAGGAGGGCTTTGAAATTATTGCCGCAATTTTGTTCACCGCCCGACTAGTTCCCATTTTGTACGTTTTGAGATGAGATCATTAAACTTACTCGGCGGATAGGTGTCTACCAAGCAGTCTCAGATTTTGGCAATTTTGGTTTTGAGGTATGAATCTCCACTGGTTCCTCACGGATGCCTCTTAGCAATTCAGGTGCCCATATTTAGGAGGACGGACCAGTATTAATAGCAGTTTGTATATATCCTGAGTTCTGGTCAAAGTTTTGCTGCAGCGGATTTTGGGGCTATTAACTGCCTTAAGTATTAGCTGCGGGGCGCTGACTGCGGCTCCTCAAATTGCGCTTCTGCTCGTTGTGGTTGCAGTCGTGTTACTCGCGCCATTTGCGTTCCGGCAATAACCAATACGATGCCTATTATTTGTGGGATTGTCACGGGTTCTTTCAAAAGGACTGCCGCGGCGATAATAAGCAATGGTCTCTGCAGCATCGTAATGACTGAAATTCTTGTGGCACCCACGGTGTTAATCGCAAAGAGAAATGCGATGTTTGCAAGTCCGGCGGCGATGCCGATCCACAAACCGAAGTACCAGGCACTGACCGGCATGTCGTAATTGAAGGGCAGAATGAAAAGAAGGGAGAAGACGGCACCCACAGCCATTGTGCAAGCAGAAATTACGACCGGAGAAATTTCGTCAGTGAGCCTTTCCATCTGAACTCTATAGAAAGATGATGTTATTACAGCACCAAACATTAAAACCAGACCCAATGGCTGAACCATAAATTGGGAGAGTTCGATACTCAGTAAGACGCCGATGAAGGAGAGCCAGAAGCCTGGCCAAAACAGCTTATCTAATTGATCGCGTCCGAGTCTTTGATTCAGAACTGCCACCAGGGCCGGTGTCGTGGTCACGACAGTAATTACTGTCACTGCTGAAATGTAATAGAGCGCGAACATCGTAAAAATATTGGTGCCGATTAGAAGCACGCTAGGGACGGCTAATTTTTTCAGCTGTTCTCGATTAGCCAATTTGAATTTGAAAAGGAAACAGACCGCAAAGCAGAGCAATGCCGCAAAGACACTTTTCAATGTGAACAAATGCCACGGACTGAGGTGCCCGCGGAAGCCAAACTTGACAATAATTGGTTCTATGGACGCTGCCAGCAGCGCTCCCATAACCCATATCGTTCCCGAAAGACGCGAATCCGGGCGTGCCGTACTAACCATTCAGCTTTCTTATAATCTCTCTCTGGCTCAGTCCCTGCAGTCCGAGGCGGTTGAGGGTCCGTCCGTGAGTCAGGAAATCAACACCGCACATGACGGCGGACATATTTATAACAGAATCGATGGCTGGGGTTCTGAGATTCGCTAAACGAGAGAGTTCGTACAGCGGCACATATACCGTACTGACTATCTCGCTCAGAGTTCTGACCATGTCTTGCCAGGGAGCTGCTTGACCATACTTGGGCACCATCGATACTGCTTGCTCGGGTGTGGCTGCGATGGCGCCGTACATTCTGCGAATATTGTGTGTGGTGGATATTCTGGCAGTTGAGTAAGCATCGGCAATTGAATTAATTTCTGATTCTAAATGTTGGAAGATGTTGTTGGACTGATCTTCTGATTCGTATGTGCTGTTGATCAGCTCCATGAGCGCTGCACCCATCTCTGCGTCGGCGCCGAATGCTTCAACAACAGGATAGACGATTGATTGATAGTCGCAAAGCCCACGGAGCAGCAGATTTGAAGCTGGCTCTACCTTAGGAAAAAGTCTTTTCACAACGCCGTCGCAGTCGAAGGTTGCTGCGGGGCTGGTTGATGCAAACTGTCCCCATTGCCGCATGGCATGCACTTTTATCGTGGCTGCATTCTGCTTTTCTGCATGAAAGAGTGGATCCATCTCTGCTACTTTGACGCCGCAAACACCGTTGGTCAGAAGATGCTTTTCGAACTCGAGACTGGCACCAATACCGCCACCATAGAGGATAACCGTATGTTTTGCTTTCAGCCATGGACTGATAGACCACGCTAATTCCTTGTACGTAGAAGGCGGCGCTACGATGACAACATGGGCGCACTGTCCAAGCAGATCTTCAGGCTTTACATTGAATGTTTCTCGGTCGTATTGACCGGAAATAGCCCCTTCCGCTTTCACCGAAGAAGCTTGTCCAGGAAGATGGTTGCTGCGATCTAAAACTTGTACGGGATAGCCTCGGCCACTTAAATAACAGGCAAGTGTCAGAAGAGCCGGACCGCTTCCTGCGATTCCCACTGAAGGAAAACCAGGTCTGGGACTGGTTTTTATCGTTTGAATTGATTTTACAGGCGCAAAGGCAACTGTCATCAGCGAATCCCTCGGGGAGTCTTTTCCGCGCTCACGACTAAACATCTGTATTGAAAGAGGATGAATGAAGTATAACTTCTATACGCCTTAACAAAATATTCAAAGATCGGATTTAATCGAGTTTGCAGATTAATTCGCACGGGACGCAAATGCGCTCAAATCCAGACGCCATCTGTGCTGCTTTCAATCAACGCCTCACGCGTGTTGTCAATGGTTGTTGATGTTTTCAACCACCGGCGAGCTTTCGGCGCACCAATTGCGACACCACGCGGATTAAAACCAAACTTCTAACGACCGATCGACACCAGGCTTCGTTCTTCAACGGCGTCAGTGACTTTCAATTCGGAGCCGCATGCTGGGCGTTTTCTTTCACTGCCACTTGCCCCGCGTGTCATAAATGGCTTTTCTATAAAAAGGTAAGTTAGAAAAGACACCGGAATCAGCGCAATCATCACAGAAAACACTGATGCAACTTTTATTGCCTGATTGGAGAAGATTTCCGGATTGTGGTTGATGTAGAGTGCGGCTGGTCCGAGCAGTAGATACTGGAGTAAATAAACGCTGAAACTCACTGTCGCCAGTGATTGCAAAGGTTTCCAATTCAGAAGAGGCGCTTGACCGTAGTAGACAGACAGGAATAGACAGACTGCGTATCCCAGTTTCATTGCTGTCCAGTAACCTGGCGTTGTAATCATCAATACGAAGAAGGCAATACTTGCGACCGAAGCGATTTGACGTACTGCGGCCGGCGGTTTTGGCAAGTAGTAATTTAGAAAAGCAGCAATCACGCCAGGAAAGAAGAAGGGCCAGATGACCTGCTCGCTTTTGTACGAATACTGGTTGATAACTAAGCCAACGGCGACAGCGATTATGGCGAACATCGCGACTCTATATCGGCTCCAAATCATTGAAGCTGGGATAAGTAAAAGATAGAACGCCCACTCATAACTGAGAGTCCAAGCTACGCAAAGCAGTCTCAGCATATTGAAGCCTTTGAAGCTGATTGCGTGGTGCACCCAAAATCCATAGGTATAGACTTTGAAAATCTCTTTGACTGATTGCGCCAAAGACGTCTGTAAATTCAGCGTGTACAGTGTGGCTATGCCGATCGCCGCCGCAACAGCGAATGTATAGAGCGGAATGATGCGCCTGATCCGCCCCGAAAGAAATTGAAGCGGCTGAATCCTTCCTCTCAACGCCCTGTCGGTAAATAGGTACGCAGTAAGAGCGAAGAACATTTGTACGCCAACGATTTCCACATGGTTGCCGATGTGCGGCACGCCCGTTGCTCCGGAATACGCGCAGACGTGCTGATTTATGTGACTGGCAGCAACACCGACGGCAGCTAATGCACGCAGTCCATCTAAGGTCTTATTTCTTTCCTCTGGGATATCTTCCGCTTTCAAAAGAGAGCTGCACAGCGAAGCCATTGCGATTGCCGCTGCGTAGAGGGCAATCATTGAAATGACCTGGATTAGCTCGAATGGCATGGTTTAGGCAGTGTGAGAAATTTGAAAACGCCGAAGTACTGCCTCTGTAAGCGGTTTGCAAGAGGAGGGAATCAGTATAGCTGTCTGTCTTCGCGCTTAGATGTGCTTGAATTAATCTGTACCGGTCAACTGTTAGCAAGATGGTGAATTGGCTTATCTTTGCGTGGTAAGAGAGAATTAGGTCTTATCTAGAAACTAGTCTTATATATAGAACGAATCGAAAGGCTGCAAATGTCACCTAGTCTGTCCAACCGCCAAGGTCTTATCGCTGCGGCATTATTGCTTTCACTGCAAGGAATTATTTTGCCATCGGGTGCCCTTGCCCAACCGACGCAGTATGTTGTCAATGGAAGGCCGGTTTCTGAAAACGTCGGCAAAGCGATGATGCTTTCAAATAATGCTCGCAATTTATTGGTTGGTACTGACAAGCCTGACAAAGCTCTCGAAATGCTTATCGAGGCAGAGCGTTTGGCGCCGGAGTTGCCGGAAGTGCAGAGCAATCTCGGCATGGCGCTGGCTAAATTAGGTCGGACAGATGAAGCCATCACGCACGTGGAGAAAGCAGTTGCATTGAATCCTGATCTTCCTGCTGCGGAAATGACACTGGGCAGTCTCTATCAATCAGTTGGCAGGACTCAAGATGCCATCCGAGTTTTCAAAGACTTTCAGCAGCGGCATCCCACAAGCGAGCACATCAATAAGATCAAAGGCTTGCTTTCAATGCTCGAAAGCGAATCGAAGTTGCAAGCTAAGCATGCCGATGGTTCGGGGACTGGTCCTGATGATTATTTCAGTTCGATCGGGATGTCGGGTTCGGTGACGAAGTGGACACCGGATCGCATGCCACTCAAAGTTTATCTAGCGCCAACGCAAGGCGTGGTTGGCTATAAGCCCGGTTATTTGGATGGAGTCAAATCCTCCCTTCAGGCTTGGGCTGATGCTTCTGGTGGCAAGGTCAGTTTCTCTTTTGTCCAGGACAAAGACAAAAATGACATTTCCTTTGCTTTTTCCAATGACATAAAGGCAGTTTCCAACCCCGCAGAAGGTGGAGAAGCGAAAGTCTATCCCGGGCCCAAAGGCATCGTTAAATCGACGATTGTTGTACTTACGCTCGACCCGTCACCTGCTCAGCCGATGTCGGAAAGTTTGATGCGGTGGATTTGTTTGCACGAAATCGGTCATGCCCTTGGTCTCATGGGGCACAGCAGTCAGCACAATGATGTAATGTACAGCTCCATGCCTCTTGCCACCACTGATAGAGGATTGTCAGAGCGGGACAAGAACACTCTGAAGCATTTGTACTCTGACGAGGTTGCTATTCATAAAGCAGATGTCTCTGCTCTTGCTGTCAATGATTCAAATGATCCCATGACTCTCAACAATGAAGGTGCATCGGCACTCAATGCCGGCAACTTAGAGTTGGGTCTTCAGCGGCTGGAAAAGGCTCACAAAATCGATCCAAATATGAAGGTCGTCAAGCAAAATCTTGCGCAAGCCTACTCGATACACGCAATGCGAATAGCTCAGACTGGCAAAATACCTGAAGCTGATGCGATGTTTAAAAAATCAGTTGCGATGTTGGACGGCGGTACTAAGTCGCCGATAGAAACAACTGTGCTGCGAAGCTATTTGATTTTTTTGAAACTCGCTAATCGCGGTCCGGAAGCAGCGAAGATTGAAGCGATGCTCAAGGGTGGAAGCGCTAAATAGAATGTCATATCAAGACAGATACAAAGGACGCAAAATCAAAGATCCGCCTTCGTATCTTGGTCGTTTTGGACTTTTTATTTTGGTTGGAGCTGCTTTTGCCGCTTTCGTAGGATCATTACGTGGGCAGGATAGCAATCTATGCGCGCTGGCAACTCTGTGCATGGTAGCTTGCAAACTTTTGGTGGAGCTCATTGCCACAAAAGCAAAGTTCCAGTTGCCGGATAGATTTGCAAAGCTGCCGCTTGCTGTATGGCTCCTTTTTTGGCTTTTACCCATTCCACCCCTCTGGTTTGTTTTACGCACGATCTGGCCGAAAAACGTTGATCCGAGTGGCGCAATTGGGTTTCTCACTATCGTGTGCTTCGTACTCTATATTCCGACTATCCTGGCTGTAATAAAACCGCCAAATGCTGATGCAAATCAGTCGAATGGCGATAATGAGGCGGAAGAATCTGGTGCTGACAAAATCGATTTCAATGTCGATTTCAATGCACCAGATCCGGATCCAAGTTCTGCCAGTTCAGCCAACGCAGCCAATTCACCCGGTTCCACCAAGCCAGGCTCAGAAACTCCGAGTAAATCTTCCAAGTTGTTTCCGAAGACAAATAAGCTCAAGAAAAAGGGCAAGAAATAGAGGTTTTTCAATTGACGCTTTATGGACTTTATCGCGAGTCGTTGAGTTTGCTCACTGATCTTTATCAGTTGACGATGGCATACGCGCATTGGAAAACAGGCTCATACACAAAAGAAGCAACTTATCATTTGTCGTTTAGAAAGAATCCGTTCAACGGTGGATACGCTGTTGCCAGCGGGCTTTCAACAATGGTTGATTTCATCAACAATTTTCGCTTTGATGACAGCGATCGTGAGTATTTGTCAACGCTGAAAGGACACGACGATCGACCGCTTTTTGAAGAGAGTTTTCTCCAATACTTAAGTAATATTCGTCTCAGTGTTGATATTCATGCTGTTCCTGACGGCACCATTATCTTTGCTCATGAGCCACTGGTCAGAGTAAGTGGACCAATTATTCAGTGTCAGCTGTTAGAAACTGCGCTTCTGACGATATTCAATTTTCAAACTTTAGTAGCAACGAAAGCTGCAAGGATAAGAGAAGCGGCAGGAGACAAAAGTATTCTCGAATTTGGTTTGCGCCGGGCTCAAGGGATTGACGGTGGCTTGACTGCCAGTTTGGCTGCGCATATAGGCGGGTGTGATGCAACTTCAAATGTATTGGCGGGCAAGTTGTACGGAATTCCAGTCAGCGGCACACACGCTCACAGTTGGGTAATGTCTTTCGAAGACGAGCTTGAAGCCTTCATGGCATATGCAAAAGCCATGCCAAATAATTGTGTCTTTCTCGTAGATACTTATGACACCATAGACGGTGTAGCCAATGCGATAAAAGCTGCTAAATGGTTGAAGAAAACAGGGCACCAATTTCTCGGCATTCGTCTGGACTCTGGCGACCTAGCTTATCTGAGCATCGAAGCTAGAAAGATGTTGGACGATGCAGGATTTACAGATGCTGCAATTGTTGCAAGCAACGATTTGGACGAACATATCATCAACAGCTTAAATGTTCAAAACGCAAAAATCAGTGTTTGGGGTGTCGGCACCAAGTTGGTGACAGCATATGACCAGCCGGCCCTGGGTGGCGTCTATAAACTTTCGGCCGTGAAAAACGCCGGTCAGCCTTGGACATACAAAGTCAAATTGTCGGAGCAAGCGGTAAAAATTTCCAATCCTGGTATTCAGCAAGTTCGCAGGTTTAAAGATGAAGATGGCTACATTGCAGACATGATTTTCAATGTGGAGGACAAACTTCAGAAAGAAAGCATTATTGTTGATCCTCTGGACATGACACGCAGGAAGCGCATCTCCGCCGGAACTAAGTTCAACGATCTTTTGGTTCCCATCTTCGACGATGGCCGGCAAATCTACAAAGTGCCTGCACTTCAAAAGACCAAGGAGTTTGTACGAACGCAGTTGGAAAGTTTTCACCCAACCTACAAACGAATCTTGAATCCGCACCAATACCCGGTCGGACTCGAGATTGGTTTGCATGAAATGAAGACCGAGCTGATCCTTAAAGAAAGAGAACATCAGCAAACGAGAAAAGATGCTCATCCGAAGGAGAGACGTCCGCATGGTGGTTTTCCTGCAGCCGATGCGGGGTTTGCCAAACAAGATGTGACCATAAGCTCCAAGTCTGTTTCTAAGCCTCTGGTTAAAGATTCGTCGCCTCCAGCTCTGCCGGCAACACTGGAAAAGGCTGCACTGATCATCGTCGATGCACAGAAAGGTTTTGGAAGCAGCGGAGAATTGCCCGTATCTAAAGCAGAAGAGATTGTTCCTGTGCTCAACAAGCTTATGGAGCAATTTCCGCTCGTTGTCGCCACGCAAGATTGGCATCCAGCCGATCATGTTAGCTTCGCCATAAATCACGCGGATAAGAAAATTGGCGATAGCATAACCGTCGGCAGCTATCAGCAACCGCTTTTCCCCATGCACTGCATTGAGAACACTAAAGGGTCTCAATTTTTGGACAACCTGAATACAGAAAAATTCAGTCGCATTTTTAAGAAAGGTATGGATCCTGACGTTGATTGCTTCAGTGGTTTCTTTGATTGCGAAGGTGGGCAAGCAACTGAGATGGACGCGTATCTCAGAGAGAAAGGAGTTGAGCACATTTTTGTTGCCGGTTTGGCGACGAATTATTGTGTCAAAGAAACCGCTTTAGACGGTGTGAAATTGGGCTATCAGGTCACATTGATCGAAGATGCTTGCAGAGGGATAGATAAAGTCGGATTGCGTGTAAAAACCGCTATCAAAGATTTGAAAGATGGTGGCGTCGCATTTGTTGATAGCAAAGATCTGAATTATCCCAGCAGCTCGTAATTTTGTGTCATCTTTTGTACGCGCTTGGCTGATGATTTCCGGTGCTATTTCGATTCAAACAAAAATCCGGGAGAGAGACCGGCGTCTTTGAGCGAGTCCATACCGCCTCTGTTCAGAATCACCTTCTTAAAGTCCTTGCGCACTTTAAAGCCCTTTGGAATTTCAAAAAACTTTTCGGTCACTGAAATTCTTTTCTTTGACTTTGTACTGATAATTACCTTCAAAGTCTTTTTCTTTGTCTCTATATTCGAGCGTGTAAGAAAAGGAACGTCAAAGTCGTTCTCGGAGCCAAAATGCTCAAGCCTTTGAGGAATACCTGGAATATTCGGTGCGCCGACCGCGGCAGCCAGAATATCGCCAAGGCTTTTGGGAACTTCAACGTCTTTGCGGACCCAATACTTGCGCCAATCAGCCTCGTCAGCTTTGTTAGGTCTTGCTTCTGTATGTATGACCTTTGCTTTGTAGGCTTCACATGGAATGCCCTGCACTTTCTCTTTCCCTGCGGGTTTCCATTGAATGATGACTTCACCCGCTTCCGCCATAAGGACACCCAGAGTACGAAAGTCCTTCACTGCTGCTGCTGTATCTGCTTCACAAATTCTTTTCGATGAAACATTGAAGCAGGTCACTCGATTGAATGGCTTCTTCGTAATGATCGTCAGCCCTTCGCGTGGGCAATCGATGCGCGCGATATTGTCAGAGACGTACAATTTGCGAGTGCCAAGCAACTGGCTCTCAACAATAAATTCATACAGCGGAATCGCAGCAAAGGATGGTGTGGTGCAGAACAGAATTGCCACCAAGATCGAAGCACTCAGAAGAGTTGGAAATCCCTTATTTGGCACGTTTGGCATCTCCCGGTGACACGCTGTTTAGCAGGGTGCGTATTTCGTCATCAGTGCTGCTGGGACTTGCACCTAAGGTTTGCCATATATGTAATGCTTCCAAGCATGTTTCCTTGCATTCCGAATTATTTCCGTGCTGGAGTTGCAATTTTGCCAGTTTTTTCAAACTGATAATCGCCAGATGCATTGTTGCTTTAGAGCCTTTCGCTGAGTTAGCCGCCTCTCTCAAGTTTTTCGCTGTGGCCTGGTAATCTTTCTGACCCCGCGCTTCCTCTGCTGCCTGCGCTTGTTTTACCCAATGCTCGTGACTAAAAAGTGCTTCCGCTTCATCAATGTTTCCCTCTTTCTTCAGGAGTTCGGAAAATTGCTCTCGCGCTTGCTTCATCAAGAAAGTAGGATAAAACGACTCGTCTGCAAGTAAAATCGCCTTGCGAAACCACTTTTGTGCATCCTCGAGGCGACCGCTCACGAAGTTCAAAGAAGCAAGACGAAGCATCAAATCAACTTGCCTGTGCGCCGCGAAATAATCGATGTGTCCGTCTTTTTTGTTGCGAATGCACATTTCTAAATTGGCGATGCCCTTTTTTAGATATTCTTCTGCCTTTTTGGAATGCGCTTCTGCATTCTGGGAACGCCCATCGCTAAGTTCGAGCAGCGCTAAATTTCTCTGCGCCCATGCCAGATCGGACAATAAAAGTCGTTTGGAAACATCATCACTGGCGCGAATGATATTTGTCTGCAGGATTTTTTCGGCATCGTCGAAGTGTTTCCATGCCTCATCGAGCTTGTTTTCTTTGACCAATGTTTCACCAATATCGTCATGGCTGATTCCCACCCGATAATTTGATGACCCTAGTCGTTCTGCAAGGTGAATAGCCTGCTTGCCCAATGTTTCAGCTTCGCTAAAATTCTTCTTGGTGCGAGCGTCTTGCTGGCTAGCTCTGACAATTTCCCATGAGCGAATTGTTGAGTTGGTGCTGGTTCCTGATCCAAGCCACATCATAAGCGACCCAGCACCGGCTGCGCCGACTAAGGCGATGAATACTTTTATTGCGCCATATGGCAGTTCTGATGTTGGCATGAAGAGTTTGGAAAATTAAGTGGGTCGAATATCTGTTCGTGGGCTCGGCTGTTTCATAGGAATGCGAATCCAGAAGCTGCTGCCTTTTCCTGGCTCGCTTTCAACTCCAATTGTCCCTTTGTGACCGTCAACGATCGCTTTGCATATTGCGAGGCCCAGCCCAGTGCCTTGCTTCTCCTGCTTATCTTCGGGATTGACTTGTTGGAAGCGAACGAAGACTTTCTCTCTGAATTCCAGTGGAATGCCGCGCCCCTGGTCGATGACACGTATCTCTAGTGTCTCGCCTTCCTCTTCCGCTGTCATTTTTATAGTGCTGTTGGAAGGGGAAAACTTTATCGCGTTGCTGAGAAGGTTGATTAACACCCTGACTAATCTTTCTCTGTCTGCCTGGAATGTTATGGATGTTTTTGGAACTTCCATCTCTACCTTGGCGTTTTTAGCTAACTCTGCGACGGACTCAGCCGCTTCATCAAAGACATCTTGGAGGACGCAGTCTGAATATTTCATCTCCAATTTGCCCGCTTCCATTTTTTCAATGTCGAGCAGGTCATTAATAACGTTGAGCAAGCGTTTTGTGTTTTTCTCAGCGCCGTCAATTTGAATCCTTGCTTTATCAGGCATCTCTCCCATGGCGCCTTTAGACAGGAGAGAGAGGGACGAGCGAATTGAGGTGAGCGGCGTGCGCAAATCATGGGACATCATCGCCATCAATTTTTGCTTGCTCCGCTCAGCTTCTGTTAATGCATCCGCCATTTTGTGAAAAACCTTGTCCAGCTTCGCAATTTCATCTTCGCCTTCGACGTAAGGACTAAGAGTCTCTCCGCGCGCCAGGTGATCGGTGTTGTCTATGAGAACATTGAGGCGCCGCGTGGTTGATTTGTTGAAATAGAGAGCCAAAAGGACAGCGATAATAATGTTGACCATGACGCCAACAGCCAGCCAGCGAACGACGAGCTCCTTGGCTTGTGCGGCGCCTTCTGGATTTACATGCTCTGCTTTTTCTTGCTCTTTTGAGAATCGCTGTATTTCGGACATCAATTCTTGAATCATGTTGTTCAACTCTTGACGCGAATTTTTCAATTGAGAGACTGATTGCCCGTCGCTGAGTAACATGCTCGCTTGACCCAGGATTTTGAGCCCTGCATTGCTCACGCGTTCGACACGGTTAAGCGATTCTGTTTGATTAGGGCTGTCGCGCAACATCACTCGCAGCGTTTTTATTTGTGCCGGAATGCTTTTGCAGAGGTCCTGAAAACGTTCGAGAGATGACTGGCTGCCGCTCAGCTGGTACATGTAAAGCGCCATGCCCGCGTCGGCGAAACTCCGCATGACGCTGTTAGATTCCGCAAGTATGAGCTTGGAGTGGGATTCTCTTAAGGTTGCTGTCTCTGCCTGACGCAGAAGAACTGTCAAAGTAGCGACAAAAACCAACTGGAATGCCAGTGGCACCGCCACCAGTATTAACGCTTTGTCTTTTAGTTGCAAAGAAACTTTCACGGATTGCCTTGTATTCAAGAGCTTTGAGCCCGACGCTAATTTTACAACTTATGTAAGTATTGCAGGCACCCGCAGGTACCCAGTTCTTGGACACGGAGTTGCCAAATTGTGCGATGATGCAAGAGATTCATCTTTTCTATGTCGGGCTATGAAAAGTCACATAATCTTCAAAATGAGCGTCCTTTTCGCGCTGACCGCGGTGGTCGGCTGCTCCTATCTCGATGATGCGGACACTGAAGATGGGCGCCTGGCGTTTGCAAAACTCGTCAAAGATCCGCCCACCACTCAGAAGCTAGAGCGACTTCCCCCTATCGATCAATTGGTAGGCGTCTCTCGTTCGCTCGCCGCTTTGGATTGCATTTACCAAGATAGCTTTCACAACGATCGCGATGCCGATGTTAAGTTCACTGAGCATTGGCAAGACAGAGAGGGCGAGAAAGTTTTGCAGCTGGATTGGGAAGGCAATGATTCGCTAGTAATCTGGTTTTCTCCTGGCGGCTGCGTAATTAAAGGACACGACGATGAGTCTGTCATGAATCCTGTCGTGACGCCATTCGAATTGGAAGAGCAAGAAGGGAAAAAACTCTATCCTGGCTTGCTGAAAGGATTTCCGAAAGAGTTGAAAGGCTTCTTGAAAGAACAAGATTTCAATTCAGAGAATGCAACTTTTGTCATTTGGAGAAAGACTGATGACGTTGCTTGGCATATCGGTCCTATAACTTGGCCAAATCGCAAACCCAATCGATGGAAGTCTCATGATGGTTCTGATGACTTGCTGTCGCCTTTGACGGTTGATGCAAAAGCGTATGCAAGCTGGCTGCAGAGAGCCAAGAATCGCAAAGTCAAGGTCGCTGATATCGAAAAGGTTTTCAGGCAAGAGCCTATGACCGCTGACTTGTTGAAACGTCTTGATAGTCATAAGACCATTGCAGAAATTAAAACTGAGTTTAAAACTATTGGGTATCCGATTGTTGAATAGCTTCTGTGTTTTTGGATAATTTGGGAAGTGTGAACCAGAAACAACTTCCCTTTCCTTCCTCGCTGCTAACGCCTATTCTTCCCCCATGGCTTTCGACTAGAGCCTTGCAAATTGCCAGCCCTAGTCCACTGCTGCCACTGCGTTTGTAGTCAACGGATTCTATCTGTTTGAAGCGTTCGAAGATTGAACTTTGTTCGTGCTCTGGAATTCCTGGTCCTTGATCGACTACCTCTATCCGAACCAATTGCTCTTGATCTGAGACATTCACATGGATCACTCCGCCTTCCGGCGAATACTTAACTGCATTGCCGAGAAGGTTAATGAGAATTTGAACTATGCGATCTCCATCCACATTGACAGTTGGATTTTCGGAACCTGCTTCAAACTGTATCTTCCTGGCAGATGCTATGACAGAAACCGCCTCGATCGAACGCCGGATGATTGGCTGAAGGTCGAGTTGCTCACGCATCAGCTGCATGTTGCCAGACTCCAGTCGTTCAATATCCAGAAGCTCGTTAATCATTGCGATCAGTCTTTGTGATTCGTTTGCAGCATCACCGACTCGTGATAGTCCTCGCTCTGAAAGCTCGCCATAGGCGCCGCTGTTCAATAGTTCGAATGTTCCAAGAATGGCTGTTAACGGTGTGCGTAAATCATGACTGATCATTTGCACAAACTCTTGTTTCATCTGAGCGGACTCTGCTAGTCGTTTTGCCATGTTGTGAAACACATGGTCAAGTTCGACAATCTCATCAGAACCTTCGAGTGGTGCATTGAGTTTTGCACCAGACGCAAGATTATTGCTATTGGCTGTGATGATGGAAAGACGGCTAATGATGCTTTTAACAAACATTTGCCCAATTACCACTGCTATGACTATGTTGATTGCCGCCATCACCCAAAGCGCCTGCGCAAGGCGTTTTCGAGATTCTTCTTCAAGCGGACTTACTTCTTTCTCGATCTTTTCGTAGTCTTCAAGCAGACTTTCAGTCCAATGAGAGGTCTGAAAAAGTATGCCTGCAAGGCGGGCTGTCGTCATTCGCTCTTCAAACGTATTTTGCGCAATGTAAAACTGCCTCTGCTGCTCAATTAAGGAGACTCCCAGCCGAGTGTAGCGATCGAGTTCTGCCAGCTTTTTGGAACCGTTTGCATCGTCTTTAATTAGATCGCGGATTTTGTCCAATTGCAGTGGAATGGCATCCAAATGCTTTTGAAATGTCTCATGAAATCGAGCAGAATCTGGCCTGTCCTTGAAGAACTGTTGAATTAGGACACCGGAGTTTGCTCTTTCTCTGAGAGATGAGAGTCTTTGTAAGCTGGCGATGACAGCTTGAGCCCTTTGATGCCTTGCGATCTGTTTTTCAGCGTCGCTAAGCAGCCAATTCAGGCCTCCAAGAAGAAGCAGTTCAAAACCGAGCAAGGAGGCGACGACCAGCAGACCTTTTTGTCTTAGAGTCAGCGCCGTATTCAAGTCGTCCCCTTTATGTTCTTAAAGTCTAAGTGGTGGGCTTTTCTATTGCTGCAGTTCCAGCGGCGCGCAAAGCTGATTTGCCCCGCGGAATGGTAAACCAAAAACGACTGCCTTGACCAACTTCGCTATCGACCGCAATCATGCCGCCATGGTTTTCCACAAGAGCTTTGCAAATAGCCAGTCCCAATCCACTGCTTCCAGAGCGCTTGTATTCTTGATTTTCAATTTGTTTGAATCTTTCGAAAATTGCTTTCTTGTCTTTTTTGGGAATTCCCGGACCCTGATCGATAACGTCAATACGAATAAATTGATTTTCTTCAGTAGCACAAACTTTTACTCTTCCGCCTGGCGGCGAGTATTTGACGGCATTGCCGAGCAGGTTGATGAGTATCTGAACTACCCGGTCTTCATCTACATAGACTGTTGGATTGTCTTCTGTAATATCAAGCTGCAACTCGTTTTTATCGGCGATAACTTTCACAGCTTCGGTAGCGCGGCGAAGAATCGGCTGCAATTCAACTTCATCACATAACAATTGCATGTTGCCAGATTCGAGTTTGTCGATGTCGAGCAGTTCATTGATCATTGCGATGAGGCGCTCTGATTCTCTTTCTGCATCCAGTACTCTAGTTTGCCCGCGCTCTGTAAGATCTCCATATGCGCCGCTGCTCAAAAGTTCGAACGTCCCGAGAATAGCAGTTAGAGGAGTGCGCAGGTCGTGACTGATCATTTGGACAAATTCGCGTTTTGTTTCTTCTGCTTGTCTGAGAGACCGCGCCATCTCGTGGAACGTATGGTCTAACTGCGCGACCTCGTCTTGTCCACTAATCTTGTCCAACAGCTCTTTTCCGATCGCCATTCGCCTGGAGTTCTCGATTAGGACCAGCAGGCGAGATGAAATGTCTCGATTGAAAAACAACGCGACTGCAATTGCTCCAATCACGTTTGCGGTAAACATTGTTATGAGGAAAATGCGCAATGACATTTTACGCGCTTCAACGGCTTGTGGCACTTGAGCTTGTACTTGCTCTTCTTCCTTTGCGAGTCTTTGTGCTTCTTTCAAGAATGGATCGAACTCAGCATTGAAATCACGTCTGAACTGTTGAAAGTTGGGAGTATAAACTCGCGTTGAATCTCCCACCATTTTTTCGCGGTGTTGAATCAAATTCTTCATGGTGGCTTTGCCATGAAACTCGAGCTTCGCTGCGTGCTCTCTTCGCACTGGATTGTCTGCGCTCATAGCTTTGAGATTGTCGATGCTGTCTGCAATCCCGAGCATCGTGTTATCGAACTTTTTTAGTTCTTCTCGTCTGTGAGTAAAGTTCCAGGTGACGAGGTGGCTTGCGGAGTCAAAAATGTTCTTGGAGATGTTATTCACTTCTTGAAGAACAAGACGCGACTTCGTCTCCTTGCTGACTTTGTTTTCCGCATCTTCGAGCATGAAATAGAGTAGCAATACGAACGCTGCCTCTAAAACTAGAGGGATTGCAACGATGATCAATCCTTTTTGTTTTATGTTCAGGCGCATTGGTGAAAATGCTTCCTCGATGCCGAGACGAGTCGAGATTAGTGGAGGAAAGGCGAAAGAGACGAGACCCCAGCGACTACTTTAGATCCTGAAGCTGCGGATGTCCATTATGCTGGGGTTTGACCAGAAAAATATAGGACGTCGGATAGACAGGCGTAAATACAGGTAAAATGGGGAAACCGGTGCCACTTATAGTCTCCACGTTTTCGTGTTTTTTTCGCTTTCCAAGATGCCAAAAGTACTAATTGTTGAAGATGATGTCAGGTTGGCAAGAGTCATTGATGACTGGCTCACGGGCGAAAGCTACGCCGTAGACCATGTCGCCAATGGACCCGCGGCTATGGAAAGGCTGAAAGCAAATCAGTATGACGTGTTGATTCTCGACTGGCAGGTGCCGGGAATGACAGGCCTCGAAGTGTGCAAGCAATACAGAGCCAATGGTGGCGCTGGTGTTGTTTTAATGCTCACAGGAAAGAAAGAGATCGCCAACAAAGAAGAGGGGTTGGACTCGGGCGCGGACGATTATGTCACCAAACCTTTTCACATGCGTGAATTGTCAGCGAGATTGCGCGCACTGATGCGACGTTCTCGTGAGATAAAGACCAACGTCATCAAAATCGGCGATTTAGAACTGGACTCTGTCAGTCATGTTGTGACAAAGGGCGATAAGCCGCTGACTCTGATGCCGCGCGAGTATGCATTGCTTGAGTTTTTCATGCGTAATCCTGGAAAAGTTTTTAGTGCAGATACCATCCTCGATAAAGTCTGGTCTAATTATTCCGAGGCCTCACCGGATACAGTGCGTGTACACATCACCAAACTAAGAAGCAAAATCGATAGCGATGGAGAAGAATCTCTGATCAAGACTCTTCACAGAGTTGGCTATAAATTTGAGAAGCCTGGCGTTGCGAACGAAGCAAGCGTGCAAGCCGAAGAAGTTGCAGACGCAAAAGAAATCACATAACTAATTTTGTTCAAGCGTGGGTGGAACTCTTTAGTCCTCAAGCGCTTTTGGTTTCACCTTTTCGCCATCGACTAGATCTATAGGTGGGCTTACGATGACTATTTCGCCTCCAGCTAGCCCGCGTTTTACTTCTACGGAGTCACCGAAGTCTCTACCGATTTCAATTCTGTTGAAGTGCACGCAATCATCTTTGACTACGGCGACATAAGAACCGTCGCCTTTCGGAACCAATGCTGTGCCTGGGACGGTAATCCATTCTTCTTCGCGTTTAACCGTGACCCGCACCTGCGCGTACATACCCGGCAATAGCTCGTGGTTCTTATTGTCTATGCGCACTTCTGTTTGACGAGTTCTTGTTGAAGGGTCGAGGGCGCCGGCAATGTTCGTGACTGTTCCCTCAAAAATTTTGTCCGGCATCTCAGGAACAAATACTTCAGCTTTCTGTCCGGACAACAAAAATCTAGCAAAAGTTTGAGGCACGTTTACGTAGATTCTCAGCGTATCGATCTTTGCCAGTTGAAAGAGTTCTAGCGTCGGCATTTGGCTTCCTGAGCTTATCAGCGAACCCGGATCAACCTTTCTCAAAGTAATAACGCCGTCAAATGGTGCCACCACTCTCTTGAAATTCTGTTGTGCTGCGATTCGAGCGACGCTAGCCGTCCTTGCGTCAACCAAAGATTTCGAAACACCAACTTCGGCTTCGGCTGAATTAACTGCAGCTTGGCTCGCTTTCTCTTGAGCAATGGAAACCTGCAGTTGTGCGACCGCATCTTTGTACTGTCGAACTCTCTCATCACGACTCTGAAGGCTGACAGCGCCCTTGGCTGCCATCGCGATCCAGCGGTCGGAAGTTATATGCGCGAATTCTTCGTTGGCCTGCGATTTTAGAATGTTTGCTTTTGCCGCAACATCTTGAGCAATCGCTTCCTTGAGTTTTGCCTTTGCGCTTTCGAGCTGTGACTCGCTTTCTGCTAGATCTGCTTTTGCTTGATTGAGCTCTTGGTCGATTGTTGGCGTATCGATCTCGGCAAGCAACTGACCTCGTTTTACCCAATCGCCTATGTCGACCAATCTGCTTTTGAGATAACCGTCCACTCGGGCGTTGATGGTGACATATTGAATGGCGCTGATATTGCCCGGGAGATTTCCCTCCTCTTTCAATGGTGCGCGTTTTGCGATGACGGTTTGCACGATAGGAACGCTACCGACAGTAACCTCGTGAGTTTTTTCGAGATCTTTTTTGTTCGCCATTCGAGGAAGAAAGCCAAGCAGGAAAAGTCCCGCAAAAACAGCGGCGACAATTATGAGGATCACGACCAAATTCATCTTGCCGTGAGGCTTTCGAGAGTTTGTATTTCTCTGTCTTGTGGTGTGCATCATCTAACTTTCCGTTGTTTGTTCAGGATGTTTTGGCGGCCAATTCAATTTGCTGTTCTGTCTCAAGTGAGTGAAGATCAGCGGTACAAAAAACAATGTCGAGAAAGTGGCGATTGTGAGGCCGCCGATCACGGCACGTCCAATCGGTGCGTTTTGTCCAGCGCTCGAAGCCATTGGTATCATCCCAATAATCATTGCCAGAGCTGTCATGCTTACCGGGCGAAAACGCTGATGACCAGCAGTATGCGCTGCCTCCCTGGCAGTCTTGCCTTCTCGCAATTGCTCATTGCAGAAGGTGACCATCAAAATACTGTTTGCTGACGCGACACCTATAGTCATAATCGTCCCCATCAGCGCAGGGACGCTGAAATTTGTTTGCGTCACGTACAAACTCCATAGAATGCCAGATAGTGCACCAGGAACAGCCATCAAGATGATTAGAGGATCTGACCATGACTGGTAGTTCACGACTAGCAGCAGATAGACGAGTACGAGCGCTCCAGCAAGACCGATAAGCAGCCAGTAAAATGCCAACTTCATGCTGAGCACTTGCCCGGCGACGACAACCCGCGTTCCGCGCGGCAGTTCTTTCTGGAAACCATCGACTATTTTTTGAATGTCATCACTGACCGAACCGAGATCTTTTCCCTGGCAGGCGGCATAGACGTCGTATACCGGCGCTACGTTGTAATGGTTAACGACGGCAGGTGTGAACTGTCTGACAGGCTTAGCCACGTTGGAGAGCAATTGGGCAGTGTCTTGCCCATAATTGGACTGGCTAGTTGCCACGGGTGTATTAAACAAATCACCGATGCTGCTAATTCTGTATTGAGGCGTCTGTGCGGCCAGGTTGTAGGAAACGCCGTTGTTGCGGTTGAGCCAAAAGTTAGGCGCAACCTGAAAGCTCGAACTTAGGGAGACTAGCAGAGAGTTAGAGATGTCCTTTTGGTTGAGTCCGAGCTGATTAGCGCGGGTTCTATCTACTTCAAAGAAGAACCTTGGCGCGTTCATCACTTGGTGCAAGCAAACATCAACCGCGCCCTCAACGTTTTCCACTTTTCGTTTGATTTGTTTTGCAATTTCAAAATTTTTCTCTTTATTGAAACCGACAATTTTGATATCGATCGGCGACGGCAGACCGGCGTTCAGGATTTGGGTAATGATGTCGGCAGGCTGGAAATAGTAGTCGCACTGTGGGAAATCTCGCGTCAGCATTTCGCGGATTTTTCGTTGATAGTAAACTGTCGGATGCTTACGTTCTTCGCTCAAAGTCAAAAGAATTTCCCCATCTGCTTCACTGATGGTTTGAGAATCTGAAAATGCGTAGTTGACTGCGCTGACTGCCATGCCGATGTTGTCTGTCATAACGACAATTTCATCGGCAGGAATGATTTTTCTGATTTGAGTTTCTACCCCGCGGAAGATTCTCTCTGTAACTTCAACGCGTGTACCAGGTGGTGCGTTGACGTGCAAGCGAATTTGACCAGCATCGATTGTCGGGAAGAATTCTCTACCTATGAGAGGCAGCAGGCAGAACGAAAGAGCGTAGAAGCCGAGAAATCCCAGGATGACCACCCCTTTGTGGTCGAGCGCAGTGCCAAGAAAGCCGTGATAGATATCGCGCAGCCTATCGAAGTTGGTGTCGATAAATTTGTGAATCTTACCGAAGAAACTATGCGATTCCTCTTTCTTCTCTCCGGCGGCATGTTCTTCTGATTTGAATAACGCCTTTGACATGAGAGGAACGATTGTTCTGGACAAACCGTATGATGCAAGCATGGCAAAGGAAACAGCCATGCCCAGAGGCACAAACAACGATTTCGCTGGTTCGGGCAAGAGAAATACAGGTAAAAATACGATACAGATTGAAACGGTGGAAACCATTGCCGGCAGCGCAACTTCCTGCGCCCCGTCCAAAATAGCTTGTTCTATTTTCTTGCCCATATCCATCTGGCGGTGTACGTTTTCGATTTCAACGGTGGCGTCGTCAACCAGCATACCGACTGCCAGAGCCAGTCCGCCCAGTGTCATGGAATTGATTGTATTGCCGGTAATGTGGAGGCAGATGATGGAGACAAATATCGAAAGAGGGATAGATGTAATTACGATCAGCGTACTGCGCCAGCTGCCCAAAATTGCAAGCATAAGGATCGCCGTCAGACTTGCTGCGGTAATTGCTTCTTGGAAGACCTCTTTGACGCACTCAACTACGAATTTTGATTGGTCGGTCAGAATATCTACGGTCACAGATTTTGGAACTGATGCCCTTATCTGATTCATCAATCCTTTGACCTGATTGACCACGGCAAGAGTTGAGGCATCACCGTTTTTCAAAATGCTCATGATGACGGCGCGGCTATTGTTCAAATTAACAATATTCAGCTGCGGTTGAAAGCCGTCGTGGACAAATGCCACATCCTTTAGATAAACCGTCGCACCCTTGACGTGTTTCAACGGTATGTCGTTGAGTGTGTCAATCACCTTTGGCATGTTATTGAGGGAGACGATGTACTCGATGTCTCCCATCTTGGCTGTGCCGGAGGGAGCAATGATGCTCTGTTTGTTAACGGCCTGGACGATATCGTAAGGCGTCAGCCCGTAGCCTGCCAGCGAGTCAGGATTGAGGTCAATCATAACTTGCCGGTATTTGCCGCCATTTGGATAGGGAATGGTGGAGCCTTGCACAACTGCAAGTTGAATACGTATAAATGAATTGGCGCAGTCGAAAAGCTCCGCTTCTCCTAACTTCTTACTGCCGACAACGAGCTGTAGTACCGGAACATCAGTTGCAGACGATTGAGTAACCAGTGGTGGCGTAATATTGGGCGGCAACTGCTTCATAATCGCATTACCGGTCGACGCTACCTGCGCCACCGCCTCGGCGATGTTTCCACCTTGATGCAGGAAAATCTTGATGATGCTCATCCCGCTCAGTGACATCGATTCCATGTGTTGGATATCTTTGACAGTGGATGTTAGAGCTCGCTCAGTCACAGTCGTCAGCAAGTTCTCTATATCATCTGGTTGCATGCCAGTATAAGTCCAGACGCAGCTGACAATCGGCTCATCGATGTTGGGAAAAATGTCGACGGGCATCTGCTTAACGGAAATAAAACCGAACAGGAAAATGAGCAGCGCCATCACAATAAACGTGTGAGGTTGTTTTAGCGCTAATTGGACGATCCACATGCAGGCTATCTCCTCATCGGTGTCGCGCTGGTGAGCGTATCGACTGTAATTCGACCGGTGGCGTGCAGAAGTTTTGCTTCGGCTGTGTTGAACTTGATGATCGCCTTTGCCTTATCGACGAGCGCGTTTGTGTAATCGCGTTGGGCGTTGATGACGTCGAGATTTGTGCCTACGCCATTTCGCAGCCTGTATTCAGCAACCGATAATTGCTCTTCTGACGAATTGACTTGATCTGTGGTTTCTTTGATCAGATTTTCGGCGTCCATGCAATCCAAATAACTGTTTCTCACTTCCTGATAAACCTTGGTCAGCGCTCGAGAAAATTCGTTTTGCACGCGCCGTGCTTGATAGCGAGCGGCTTGAATGTTGGCTACATCTGTTAGACCAAGCCCTTTGAGAGGCAGGCTTACTTCAACGCCAAGAAAGAAAAGTGCTTTGGTGACAAACTGTTTGGCACCTTCTTGCCCGCCACCAGAGAGTGGGATTGATGAGCCGGAAATTGGCGCTGCGACACCGCCACCCGAAAGAACGCTGGTAAAGATTGAAGAACTCTCTGCCCCTTGCGAAACCTTACTGCCTGTACCGAGTACGGCGCCTGTGAAATTCACTTGTGGAAGAAGAGAGGCGCGCGCAACCTTGATTGCGTCTTTTGCCGCTATGCGCAATTCGTCAAACATTTTCAATTCGGGTCTGTTGTCCACAGCGACGCGCAATAAATCTCCGATTTCGACAGTATCGTCAACCAATCGTGTTTTTGCCACCATGCGATCGGCAGCGCTCAAGTCCATGTTGGTATTCATGTTCAAAGAAGTTGCCAGATTCACAGCGGCTTTTCGCCTGTCTACCTGTTGATTGATCAGGTGCTGACGATCTTTAGACCTTTGTGTTCTAGCCTGTAAAACATCGAGCTTGGTGACGACCCCGCCTTCATAAAGGTCTTGATTGAGCTCAACCAAGCCATCGGATACCTCCAGGGCTTTGATGCGAATCTGCAGCAAAACTTCTTCTTCGAGGAGTTTATAGTAAAGGTCGGTGGCTTGAAGGAGAACATCATTAGTGCTTCCCTTCAACGCAAATTGAGATGCCTTGTACTGATGTTTTGTTTGCAGCGCAGTATAGAAAAGCCGTCCACCAGTAAAAATGGGTTGAGTAAATCCGGACTGCAGGGTCAAAAATGGATTTGTCAAAGGAAGAGCAACACCGGCGGGGTTTGCGATCGATCCTTTTAGTCCTTGAAATGTAATCGAGTTCTCCAGGCTAGGCAGGAAGTTTGCCAAATTGCTGAAGTATTGCCATTTCCGCTCGCCCGTTTCGGAACTGACAATTTTTATGTCTAGGTTGTTTCCGAGCGCGGTTAAGAGTGTCTCCTTTAATCCCATCTCGCGGGCAGTGCCGGCGTCTAATTGATAGGGGGACATCTTGGAATTGAGGGTGATTAGAGCGCTGAGCACGGGCGCTTTCACTGAAATTTTTTCCGGATCGACAAATATCGTCCCGCTGCTTTCAATCGAGCGAAAGCGAATCTCATCGAGCGGAGTTTTGAGTGGAAGATCTTCTTTTTTGTCGCCAGGCTTGTCCGGTGAGATATTCTTGGGGTCGCGATTCATCACGGGCTGTCCCGGACCGACGGAGTAATCCGGTGTTTGTGACGGCACCACTGGCGGACCTGTTTGAGTGATAACTGGCTCAGGTTCCAAACCCCTTAACGGAATCGGCTCCTGCTGGCTTTGTTGTGTGTTTTGTGCAAACGCATTTAACGGCGCCAAAATATAGAGCCAAATCAGGCACAACTGACAAATTATGCAGATAAAACTAGGGCGAATTGAAAAAAACGCCCACCGTTTCACTTCAGTCACACATTTCGGCAGCACGAATTCTATTCCACCGAAACCGAAATCTTGGGCGGATATTTCTTGAATGTGTCTGCGTGTTTCTTAAGAGCGTTCTGGAAAACTTCGTTGTAGACAAGTTTTCTGATTAGGTAGCTGTGAGTTTCTTTGGGATCAAGATAAAGATTGAACATCTTGCCATATGAATAGGTTTCGGCAACTCCGGAAAATCCTCCTACGTTTTGAACGTCATCTGCGGCTGTAGTCGATGCGGCTCTAAAGAATTTGAACTCGCCAATGCGAACGGCCGAGAGGGTTTTCATTAGCCAATAGTATTCAAACTTTCGATTCGAATCACCGTTGGGGGAAATTAAAAATGACGTTTGATCGACACCATCTATATAACGATCTTTCGGAATATCATTCGAGACCCCTGCAAGTGAGCAGCTCGTCGTGAAGATATCGGATAGGTCAAATAGTCCATCTGATGTGCGACCCGGTGTGATGACACCGCGCCAGTAAGCGATGCCGGGTACTCGCATTCCGCCTTCCCACGTGTTGCCCTTGGCACCACGGAAAGGCGTATAACCTGCGTCCGGCCATGTTTCCATTTCCGGTCCGTTGTCTGATGTGACAAAAATCAGAGTGTTATCTAGTTGTCCGGTTTCTTCAAGCGTTTTTACCAACCGTCCCAGGACGTCATCTATCTCAACGAGAACATCCTTAAAAGGATATCGAGCAGGCGACTTGCCTTTGAACTTCTCATTTGGATAGTTGTCGAAATGGCAGCCACGGGTGCAGTGATAAAGGAAGAAAGGCTTGTCCGACTTGGCTTGTTGTTTTAGAAAATCGACTGAATAGTTAGCCCATTTTTCGTCGAGCGTCGAGCAAACTGGAATCGTGATTTCTTCGACATTTTCCAATTCTCCACCCTTTTTCGAGCGGACTAAGCATTTATTGAACGCGGAATTTTCAACTATCTTTGTTCTTGCAGGGCTGCTCACAATCTCCGGATAGAAGTAAGGATCTCGCCATTCTGTATAAACATCTGAGACACCAAGAAAACCATAGAAATCGTCGAAACCGACATTTTGAGGTTGTGACTCTCGGTTTTCACCCATGTGCCATTTGCCGACAGCTTGGGTTGTGTAGCCTGCTTTGGATAGGACTTGAGCGAGAGTAACTTCACCTTGCAGTCCGCCGGGCTCTCCGTACATTGGTGGTCTGAGAATTCCATGACGCATAGGCAGCCTGCCCGTCATGATGGTGGCGCGGGTCGGTGAGCATGATGGTTGTGCGTAACAAGACGTTAGTCGCAAGCCTTCACGTGCCAGGCGATCGATATTCTCCGTCGGAGCTCCTGATGCCAGACCGCCACCGTAGCAGCCCGGATCTCCCCAGCCGACGTCGTCCATGAGAAAGACAAGTATGTTCGGCTTCTTTTTGAACTTCTTTTCGAGAGCCGCCAACTTTTCGCTGGCTTGTGTAGATTGGTCCGGATGCTCAATAACCGGTTCTCTGTTGTCGGCAATATGCGTTACTTGCCTTGCCAAAGAATCTTCTGCCCGCACCGCATATGGTGCAAAGAATGCAATGGTGTAAGCGAGCAAAATTGACTTGGTGAACCTGCTCAACTGTTCGAATTGAACTCGCTTCATGGAAACTAGCCTCCTGCATCCCGCAAAGGAGGTATCGTACCAAAAAGGAGCACTTGTCATTCGCCCGATGACAAGTGCTCGTGCCATTTTGAATAATGGTCACGGGCAGCGTCTTACAGGCGGCCTTAAGTTTTCCATGCCTATATTATGAATACAGGCAAATTGGACTGTATTGCCCATTTTGCAATTTGAACGATGCTTGTAAAGAGATCGCTCCAGAAAAATTCAGCGAAATATTGCCGCTGGAAGATTTCTTCTCCAATTCAATCTTCGAGCGTTTTTTTCTTTGCTAAAATACACCTTATTTGGTGGCATTCGAAAAACAATCATGCACGACGCCGATATACGAAAAATTTTGCATGAAGTCGAGATGAAGCGTATTTGCGCTGCCGATCCGAGTACCAGGGTAATTGACGAGCTGGGCATCTTTGAAGGTAAATTTCGCATTGACGTAGCCGTGGTCAATGGGTATCTGCACGGCTATGAGATAAAAAGCGCCGAAGATAATCTCAATCGCCTTCAATCACAACAAGACGCATACAATAAGGTTTTTGACAAATTGACGTTGGTTGCGGACGAACATCACGTTGAGCAAGCAATGAAAATAGTGCCTCCATGGTGGGGGCTTATGGTCGCTGGAATACGAAATGGTGTTCCATATGTTGACGAGATTTGGGCTCCTAGATTGAATCCGGAAGTCGATCCATTTGCTATTTGCCAATTGCTTTGGAAAGAAGAGGCAATGAGCATTTTGCAAGAGAGAAAACTTTCTGCCGGACTATGGACGAGTCGCAGACGCGTTTTGTGGGAAACACTTACTTTCTCAATGGACCTTTTGGAACTCAAAGCGATCGTTCGTGAAACTTTGAAAAACCGCGAAAATTGGCGTGAAGGCACAACACGCAGAAAGCGTCGCAGTAAAAAACGCGCGCGAACTAGCGGCAAGGGAAGAGCTGAAAGAGCAGGCTCTGCAACATCAAAAGGCGTCAAAGGCTCGCCGACTTCGAAAGGACCCAGCGCTTCTGCAGGGTCGAACGGTAGCAAAAGCTCCAAGCCTCTCAGCAAGAAAGCATTGCGAATGGCAGAAGGTGCTATGAGAAATGCAATCCTTACTTATGGTCTTTGATGTGAAAGTCTAAGCACTAAGACGTTGATTTTTTCCATCGGATCAAATATTTGTGTTTCACTCACCACGCCATGGAAAATGGCTCCTGCTGGGCGAGTAATTGCGTGTCCATGATTCACTTCGGCGCAAAAACCCGACAGATTGTCGGTGACGATCTGTTCTATATTTGCAGTGTTGAATACTTCGTAAAGCGAATGGCGAGACGCCAGAAGATAGACTTCTTCGATCCCTTGAACCCCGGGGATCATGACTCCTGATAAAGATTGCTTGCCTTGACCGGCGCGTGGAGCGCTTCTTTCGGGAATTGTAACTGCCGTGCCTTTGCTTATAGAAAGGTCATCTTGTTGGCTGTACGGGTAAACTATGCGAGGCAGTTGAGTCGCCGAAGCCGACTTGACCAAGACGTAAATAAAACAGTCTTCGAATGCTTTGACTTCAAAGCGCACCATGTCGCCATTCTGAAATTCAGTGTTGTCGGCGACTTTACTGAATTTATTTGAGGAGATGGCTTGTCTCAACAATTGCGCTTGTAAAAATTGTCCTGGCGGTGGTGGCGGAACTTTTTTGAATCCATCAACTGCACCTTTGATGGAGCCGAATAATGAAGTGATCGCTTGCATGGGCGCATTGATTTCGCGCGTTTCGATGCGATCTCTGGCGCTAATAGGTGTATGACTTCCTGATGTAGATGTGGCGAATCTATCGGTTTCTACAGTATGCTCGCCTGTGGTCTGAGCAATGTTTGCTGTCACAGCACTTTCCTTTACGGGCGGATAAGAGCCTGAGTGCGCGATAGTCTGTGGTGTGTTCAGCCCCAGGACAGTTTGAGCGGCTTGAACGGCTACCATAAGCTGGGGCTCGAAGCCTTCTCCGTAATGCCCGAATTCTTGAACTAGAGGACCGCAGTGTATTCCCACCACGGCTCCGTCCTTTACTAGCGGAGCACCTGCCAACTCTAATGGCAAGGAGATTGAAGACACCTGATGTTGATCAAAACCTTGCCAGAATTCTTCGACCACAAAGCCACGCATTATCACCGGCAGATTCGTGCGCGGATCTATTCCTAGTGCATAGAGGTCATCTCCTGCAGCCAGATGAGTATCAGTGGCCATTTCGAGAGGAAGGGTTGAACCAGCCGTAGCGGGTTGTCGTTTTTCAAGGGCGATTTGCCCACTGCCACAAAGCACTTGCAACGCGCCAATGATGCTGTACGCGTCCAGGCTTAGCGAGCGAGTAAGACAGCCGAGCGACATTTCCGGGTTGACGCAATTCCATACGTAAGCAGAAAGCGGTCGCCAATCTTCTGGCAGTAAATCGAAATTGATGTTTTCTGCTCGTCGTACAGCCACCATATTCAAGCCGCCGGCTTGCTCGACCATCTGGTTGAGTTCTTCCATGCGGCGATATGCTTCCATCAAAAGGAAAGTAGTGTTTTTTTCAATTGGCGGAAAAGTGCACCACTGAGCCTCCGTCTGAGTCTGCGGAGTAAAGTAGAACTGGAATTTTTCAAAATCAGAGGACGTGATCAGGCGGTAAATCGCTTCTTCATTCTTTGAATTACGAAACTGCGCATGCGTCATTTTTCCATCTTCCAGGAAGAGACGAGCGACAATGCGATTGCGATCATCCAGCAAAACCAATGTGCCGAAATTTCGCGCATTAACCAGGGTTTGCAAAACAGACGTCAATTCCAATCGTCCGGCTTGACCGGAGACGACTGTTTCTCCTTGTGGTGGCGGCAGAACGAGAGCAGCACTCAGACGCGGAAGTGCATCTCTGCCGAGCGGCTTGAGCGAACTTACAAGTTTGATTGCTGCGACATTTTGCGCTTGCGCAATCAGTTCGAACGCAGGAATTAGTTGAGACTGACCTGCAAAACGTTTTGCCATCCATCGGTCGAAGTCCGGATGGAATTCCATTTCTTTGACACCACATGTGATTCCAGTGGCGGGGAAATTAACTTGCAGAACTTCCGGAAAGCTCGCATAGGGGACGATTAGATGCGCACACGTGATGGCTTTGGTATTATCAGCCAGCCAAACGGTTCCTAGTACCTGCTGATTGAGACGATCAACCAACAAGCCTATGGATCCAAGAACCTCTTGCCCAGTATTTTCTGCTGGGGCATCCACTGTTGAGTTACCTCAAGGTGCTTTAAATACCGTACCCTCAAACGCGTAAGTGCAAAAAGCCAACTGTCTCGAGTTGTCTTTCAAAATTCAAACGAGCTCAGGGAAACCGCCATAATTTGTGTATACCACTTTTCGCACTTTAGTCCGCAATCAGACACAGGAGAAAATGATTTGGAGCAGCTGACAAAGCGCGTATTGGCGGGGTTGTCCCGAGTACCTGCTGATAATAGATTCGTCGTTGGGATTGTCGGATTTCCTGGTGCGGGCAAATCTACCCTTTCAGGGGGATTAGTAGATGCGCTCAATCAAGTGCTGCCGGCTGGACAGAGGGCTCAGATTGTTCCTATGGATGGATATCATCTGCCCAACGAGTCTCTAGATCGTCTGGGGTTACGTTCTCTCAAAGGAATTCCGGACACCTTTGATCCAGTTGGATTTATCGAACTGCTCAAGAAAGTCCGCAGGTCTCCTGCGCAAACTTTGTTCGCTCCCGCTTTTGATCGCTCTATTGACGGCTCAATACCGGATGCTTTGCGAATCTCTGCCGATGTCAAAGTAATCGTGACGGAGGGCAATTATCTGCTTCTCGACCAAGATAAATGGCGTGAAATAGCTGAATTGCTCGACGATTCATGGTTTTTAGATGCCTCGATAGAGATAATCCGCCCGCGCCTGATCGAGAGGCACGTTGAAGGCGGACGCTCTTTAGATGCAGCAATTGCCAAGGTTGAGTCGACCGATATACCTAATGCCTGTCTCATTGAAAAAACTCGCAGTCGCGCTCGTGCTTTGGTTAAGGCTATTCCAAATTCCGGACCGGGTGGCGCATTTCAGTACGAGATTTCTGAGCAATAGGCTCAAAATAGGCGGCAGAATGGGCTTCCCGCCTCTTTCTAAGACAAACCCGGCTTCAAGGAGTGAAGCCGGGCGATTAGAGGACTCTAAGTCCTCTCAATCTTTGTTTGTCTACATTCTCAAGTTTGTTTTCGAACTTTCCACAGGTACAAACGCTAAACCGTACGTAGAAAGGAGCCCTTGGCTAACTCCATTGTAAAGCGGCAGCAGGTTTTCGGGCGCCAAAAGAACACTTTGCTAAGAATAGTCAAGACGAAATAATCCGGGTCCAGCCGTAGATCCCGTACAATTTAGGAATGACTACAGAAAACCTGCAAAATAAGAACGATGTCGAGCCGACGCCGTCCACCTCTCTGTCTACCGGGTCCTTTCCAGAAATCGACTATACCAACCCCCTGCCGTCGCTTGACGATCCCAAGCTCTATGTCAATCGGGAGTTGAGTCTGCTTTCCTTTCAGGCAAGGGTCCTCGAGGAAGCTAAAGATCCGACCAACCCCCTTTTGGAGCGAGTCAGATTCCTTTCAATTGTTGGTTCAAACCTGGATGAGTTCTTCATGGTCCGGGTCGCGGGTCTCAAGAGGCAGGTCGAAGCCGGAAATGCGGCAGTCGGTATCGATGGGCTTACTCCCAGCGACCAGCTCAAAACAATAAGGTTTGAAGTCGCAGCACTTTTGCAGCGGGCTCACCGCTATTACAAAAATGAGCTCACCCCGGCTTTGCTGGATGCCGGTGTCAGTATTCTTCAGTACAACGAACTCAACGAAAACCAGAAATCTAAGATACGTGAGTACTTTCACCAGAATATCTTTCCGATTCTGACGCCCCTGGGCTATGACCCCGGCCACCCATTTCCGCACATTTCCAATCTCAGTCTCAACCTAGCCGTCCTTATCAAAGACAATCTGGGTGAAGAGAGGTTTGCTCGAGTCAAGGTGCCCGATAGCTTGCCTCAACTGATTCGAGTCGATGATCCTTCTTCTCCTCTATCAAGACGAAATTTCCAGACCAGCAAAACACAGACTTTTATTTGGTTGGATGAGCTCATCAGCGCTCATTTGGACTTCCTTTTTCCCGGTATGGAAGTAGTGGAATCGCACCCATTCCACGTCACTAGAGACGCGGAGATGGAAATTCAGGAATGGGAAGCAGGAGATCTGCTCGAAACCACGGAAGAAGGAATTCGCCAAAGAAGATTTGGCGATGTTGTCCGTCTGGAAGTTAACCCGGGAATTCCTAACCGGGTGCTGGAAATTCTGGTCGACAACCTGGAAATCGAGCCCGTCGATATTTACTGGGTGGAAGGACGCCTTCCTTTGAGCATGCTCAAATACATTTGCGTTCTTGACCGGCCCGATCTCAAATATCAAGCTTTCTTGCCGGCGATTCCTCAAGCCCTTAATCCTGATTCGCAGGATGAAGACTTGTTCAGTGTACTCAAGCGGCGCGATGTTCTCGTTCATCACCCGTATGATTCGTTTCAGCCCGTGGTCAACTTTTTGACTCAGTCTGTGCGCGATCCGAACGTACAAGCGATGAAGATGACTCTTTATCGTGTGGGCAATAACTCACCTATTGTAGATGCGTTGATTCGCGCTCCTGAGCGTGGAAAGCAGGTCGCAGTTCTTGTAGAACTGAAAGCGCGATTTGACGAGAAGAGTAACATCGAGTGGGCAAAGGCGATGGAACGCCAGGGTGTCCACGTTGTTTATGGGCTGCTCGGATTGAAAGTTCACGCGAAGGTTGCACTGGTCGTTCGCAAAGAAGGCGATAGAATCAAGCGTTATGTTCACTTTGGAACAGGCAACTACAACCCTGTCACTGCGCACTTGTACACTGATTTCGGGCTGCTCACGGCGGACGAAGAGTTGGGCGCCGACGTCGCTGACTTGTTCAATTATTTGACTGGTTACTCACGCAAGAAAGACTATCGCAAATTGATTGTTGCTCCAATTAATTTGCGTGATCGAATGGAAAGTATGATCAGGCGTGAGATAGAAAATCATAGAAATGGCAAAGCCGGTCATTTGATTTTCAAAACCAACGCACTTGTCGATGAGCGCATCATCAAGCTTTTGTATGAAGCTTCCCAAGCTGGTGTGCAGATTGATTTGATCGTTCGTGGTGTTTGCTGTCTCAAGCCCGGCATCCAAGGCGTAAGTGAAAACATTCGCGTCGTAAGTATTGTCGGTCGCTTCCTCGAGCACAGCCGTATCTATTACTTCCGCAATGGCGGTGACGAAGAGATTTATTTCGGTAGCGCGGATTTGATGCCGCGAAATCTAGATCGTCGTGTTGAGGTTCTTGTCCCGATCGAAGATAAAAAGCATTCGCGTTATTTGCGGGACGAAGTTCTGAATGCCTACCTTTGCGATACCGTCAAGGCGCGCATTATGTTGCCGGACGGAACCTACATGCGAGCACCAGTGCACGAAGCAGGCATAAATTCGCAAATGTGTTTTATGGAAAGACGAACTTTCTAATGTAGTTTTAAAACGCTGCGCCCAGCGGAAGAGTGAGTTGGCGTGGTTGTTTGAGATTGGCAGTGCGCACCGCATCAACTTGCTTGAATGCGCCTTTTCGCAAGTTTTTAAACAGCAATTTGCCGCGTTCTGGTCCACATTTTCGGCAGTACATTCCAGCAATTTGCTCAGGACGTCTATGCCTTGTAAATGAAGTAAGGCAAGACGGGCAGCGTGCTTGCCATGCTCCTTCCGGCAATACAGCCGTGTTGTCGCATGCCTTTGGCTGGCACCCGAGAAGCAAGCACATTTCTTTCCAGACATTATCGTGTCCGTGTTGAATTCCAACCAGTGCATGGGCTATTTCATGCAGTATCGTGTCGCGCACATGCTCTTCTGAATTTTGAAAAACGTAAGCAGTGGAAAGTTCGATCGTTCGCTCTCCAGCCTTGCAAACGCCAAGGCAACGCTTGCTCTTGTTGAGTCGAAACAACCAGTCTGAAAGACCGTGAATACTCATTAGAGCGGTGGCAATTTCTGTGGCGCGATTAAGTTCCATACTCACTATTGTAGCTAATTAAAATGGAAAAGTGTGCACCATTAGTGATGGCACATTGGAGATAACTACCGGTGGTGTCACAAATTGTTTTCTGTCTGATGGAACTTTTGTTTGGCGGATTGCCAAAGCATACAGATGCACTATTGACTTTATATGACATTGATATTTGAAATATATCCAGTGCGGGATTCGTAAGAAAATCCTGGGAATACTTCACAGGGCTATCATTGCAAATTTTTGTCCAATTTTACCGCGTGATCGAGATCTCAACTTTGTTCAGAAAGAGCTATAGTCTCTTAAACAGTAATTATTTCAGCTTCCTAGAAGAGACGTTATGGATACCTCAGGTTCACAAACTCCCAGGCATGGTCTACCCAGAGTTGATTTGCCTAAGACACTCATAACGGAATCAGGGGCTGCTTCTGCGAAGAACGAGCTGCTCAGCATTGGGCAGGTGATTAGTGATCGCTACAAAGTTGTTTCAGTGATTGGTCATGGTGGCATGGGTGCTGTCTACAAGGTCGAGCAGATTTTTCTGCGGCAGATGTTCGCCCTAAAGACTTTGCATGGGCAAGCTTTTACAGACGTTGCTTTGCGTCGTTTTCACAAAGAAGCTCAAGCCGCCAGTAAACTAAATCATCCCAATTTAGTAAAGGCACACGATTTTGGTGTGCTAGAAAACCAACAGCCTTTCTTCGTTATGGACCTGGTTGAAGGTCAGAATTTGTCGCAGTACGCCCGAAGCGTTGGCATTCTTTCAATCACGGAAGTGCTGAATATCTTCATCCCAATTTGTTTTGGACTAAATTACGCACACGAGCAGGGCGTGATCCACCGCGACATTAAACCGGGCAATATCATGCTCGCGATCAACCAGAAGGATCCAAGCGGTTATACGCCGAAAGTTGTGGACTTTGGCATCGCGAAGATGTCTGAGAATGAAGATGCGCACTCCATGACCCTTACGCGTACTGGCGAAGTATTTGGAACTCCTCTCTACATGAGCCCTGAGCAGTGTACTGGTGTGAAAGTCGATCACCGCTCCGACATTTATTCGCTCGGTTGTGTCATGTACGAAACACTCACTGGTGCGCCTCCGTTTCATGGCGACACGGCGCTCAATCTGATGATGAAACACCAAACGACCATGCCGGCGAGCATGAGAGAAGCGTCTATGGGCAGAGAATTTCCCAGCGCGCTGGAAGCGATAGTGGCAAAAGCGTTGACCAAGGATCCAAACAATAGGTATCAAAGCTTTCAGGACCTGGCGCTAGACTTAGCAAATTTCAAACAAGAGTTGGCAGAGGCTGGGACCGCCAAGATCAGCAATAATGCACATAGCCGAACCGTTAAAGACATTCCGGTTTTGCCTATGACTGCAGCTCCTAAGGGCAGCCAGAAGAAAGGCAAAACGCCGTATGTTATCGCGGCTTCCTGTGTCGGGTGCCTGATTGCCGGTCTTGTCCTGGGGGCGTTGATCGGAACAAAACAAAATCATTCTGAAGTCGCCAAGCCTGCTCCGGTTCAATTCACTGAGAGCTCGAAGCTAAATTACGAAGAAGCGCTAAACGTTGGACACTCACGTTATTTAATTGTCGAGAATGCCACCAGTGCTCCCTCGATGACTTATAGATTTCCGAATTCGTTCGATATAGGGATGTTCAAGTACACACATCCCTCCATCAAAGTCTCTGAGGCTGTCGCGGCTCAAGGCACCATTCACGTGCCACTCCAGGCTGAAACTTATCTGCAAGTTCCTTCCAGCAGGCTCTACACATACCCTCATCTGCTCAAAGGTTTTCAATCCGCAGATCTGAATCATCTGCATATTACGAATGATTTGTCAGAAAAGCTGGAAGACTTCAATTTTGTTTTCGATACCAGTCTCGTGCACGCTGGTGAAATAAAAGGTCTAAAAGAGATTTTCATTTTCGGCACACCTGCGACCGACAAAGGTATGGCCTTCATAAAAGACCTTCCCAAGCTTGATTCCATAGATGTATCTGATACCAAGATTACATCTGCGTCCGTACGCTCATTGAAAAATTTCCCGGAGTTTACTTATCTCGGATTAAAGAATGTCAGCGGCGCAAAAACATTGATACCTCAGTTGACGACCAGCAAACGGTTATTAATACTCAATCTTGCTGGCGTCGATCTAAATGATTCAGATATGGCGCAATTGTCAAAAATCAGCAATTTACGCTACCTGACTGTGGATTTGAATCCAAAGATAACCAATGCGAGCATAAAGCAATTCAGGAATCTGATTGCGTTGAATGTTTCAGCAACAGGCGTTACGCCTGCTTTGAAAGAAACATTGAAGCAGATGCCGAATCTTAAGGTCTTAAGTATAAGCAAAGAGAATTGGCCGGCCCAAGAGGTCAAAAAACTCATTAGTGAGCGTCCGGATTTGCAAGTCAAGACTCAGAAGCGCGATGCTAAGAATGGTCTCACCGACTGGGATTGGCAAAAGGACCTCTAGGAATTTACATGAAGAGCCTGTCTGTGAGCCTCTTGATATAAACTAGTTAGTATCGAGTAGTTCTTACTATGTCACTAAAGAAGAAGGTTGCGAATCAAATTCAATTGTCGCAAGTATTTGCGGTTTTCTTTTTGTTGACCTTTTCTATCGCAAGTGAGGTGCACTCAAAGCCGGCTGTAAAGCCAATTCCGCTTGGAAATTCCGACTTTCAAATTAAGCAAATCAAGCATCCTGAGTCTCTCGCGCAACCAAGAGTTTCACACCCTGTAGCAATTCCTCGCGTTTCGCCGCGCTCGGTTCCCACTCCTTCTGTTTCCCCTCCTCCCACTTCGCCCGTTTTTCCACACCCTGTTGCTTCATCGCCCGAAGCTGTGTTATCTAAGCCGCCATCATTCGAAACTTCATTTACTTCCTGGCCCGCCAAGACCAAACCACCCATCGCCGCGATTGTTTCTATCCACGGCTTTGGATTACATAAGGAGTCTTTCGCCGGTTTTGCGCAAGAGATGGCAAATCGTGGCATCTCAACTTATGCAATCGATGTAAGAGGATTCGGCAGTTGGATAGGTGATTCTTCAGAGGATAAGAAGCTCGATTTCTACCAAACAATGTTGGATCTCCGTAGCTCTATTTACTGGGTTAAAACAATGAATCCAGGTGTACCCGTGTTCTTGCTTGGTGAGTCTATGGGCGGAGCTGTTGCGCTTCAGGCAACCGCATTGTTTCCCGAGTGTGTTTCAGGGTTGATTGCCTCTGTACCTGGTGCGGATTTTTATGGTGGTAAGAAAACAGCAATGGAAGTGGCATTACGCATGGTGCGTCCAAATTCGAAGTTCAATGTCGGTGACAAAGTAGTCGAAAAAGCGACGAGTGACAAACAGTTGCAAGAGAACTGGCGCAAAGACCCAAGAGCTAAGCTTGAAATGACACCGAAGCAAATGGCGCAGTTTGCCGCATTTATGAATCAGAGCGATGAAATGGCAGCTCGTATTGATAGTGCGCCCGTCTTAATGTTGCAGGGTGGAAAAGACAAACTCTCCAAAGCTGACGGTACCGAGCGACTTTTTAAAGCTCTCAAGACGCCCTACAAAAATTATGTATTGCTAGATGATGCAGAACATTTGATCTTCGAAAAAGGACAATACTCTGCCCGCACGGCTGATATTGTGGAAAATTGGTTGGTGAAACAAACACAGAGGCTGAAGAGTGCTGGGTTTGCAAATCCTCGGTAGCTAACGAATATTGCCCGATTAGCTTTCAAATGTGGCGGTAGTACCAACTTTCCAGCCATTCCCTTGGCTTAGAAAGTGGCAGGAATGGTACATATATTGAATAGGAAGGCATTGTTACTACGGCATCCTTGTTGCGGATTCTCTAAGCCTCGCAAAGTCTATGGACTCGGGAAATCAAACTCCAGCCGATCAAGTTAGGGATATTCATCCCACTGTGTTTACCGGCCCTGCCGCTGGTGAAGTCGGCAGTCCTATTCTGCAGACCGGAGAAATAATCGCTGATCGATACAAAGTCGTTCAGTTGCTTGGGCATGGCGGCATGGGATCCGTCTACAAGGTCGAGCAGATTTACGCGCATCAATTGTTCGCTTTGAAGACTCTTTCGGGGCAGAATTATCCAGACGTCGCTATTCGTCGCTTCCAAAAAGAAGCGCAAGCAGCGATGAAGCTCAACCATACCAATCTGGTAAGAGCTCATGATTTCGGCATTCTGCCTACTCATCAACCCTTCTACATCATGGATTTGATTGAGGGGGAAAATCTCTCTGAATATGCAAAGAGAGTCGGTACTTTGCCGCTCGATGAAATTCTTCGCATTTTCATTCCGATATGTTTTGCGCTCGCCTACGCCCATAGCGAGGGCATCGTGCACCGAGATATTAAGCCAGGAAACATCATGCTGGACAAATCCGGTGGTAACAGCGAACCCTATGTTCCTAAGATAGTTGACTTTGGAATTGCAAAGCTGACCGATACCGAAGGTGGTGAATCCGCAAATCTGACGCGAACCGGAGAAATATTCGGAACGCCACTCTATATGAGTCCTGAGCAATGCCTGGGTGTAAAAATTGATCATAGAACAGACATTTATTCATTAGGTTGTGTGATGTACGAAGTGCTCACTGGAGCACCTCCATTCCATGGTGAAAGTGCTCTCAACCTGATGATGAAGCATCAATCAGAGCAGTCATCAAGTCTTAAGGAAGGCTCGATGGGCAGAGAGTTTCCTGAAATGTTGGAAGCTATTGTTGCCAAAACCTTGGAGAAAGATCCGGATAGTAGATATCAAAATCTACTCGATCTTGCTGAAGACCTTTCGCTTCTTCAGCGCTCAACAAGCGAGCAAACTGGAAGTCTTACAATTGCTAAGACAATGCCGCAAATAGCCAGATTGGCGCCTGCAAAAGGGAAACCATTATCTTGGAAAATCACGACTTTAACTGGAATTATCTGTCTGCTAGTCGGCGGAGTATGTGGTTTTCTTTTGAAGAAAGAACCCGAACAAATTGTCGTCAAACCACCAATCGATTCCTTTGTTGAAAACAAACCTGTTGATAAAGATATCGATCTATTGGCAAATGGTCAGTATTTCCAAAAGACCGGCAAGATTGGTTCGCTTACTACGAGAATTTTCCAATTTCCTGAGACCTTTTCCATCGGATTGTTGACCTATGTAGATTCTGCAGGACAGTTGATCCAAAGTCGTCCCGCTACTGGAACTGTCGAAATTCCTATGACCTCAGAGATTCGACTGAGCGTCAAACAATCAACGCTCAGAAAGCACCCAAATTTACTAAAGCCATTTGGCGAGTACGACATTGGCTACATTCATTTGCAAAGATCAAAAGATAGTGTCAACTTCAATCCTGATGTGGAATTTGACGCTGCTCTCGTCTATTGTGCTCACTGGAAAGCGCTCAACTACCTCAACGTTTTCGATACTGCTGTAAGCGACGTTGGTTTGAGATGTCTCAAAGATTGCCCAAGCCTAATTAACCTGGAACTGATTAGCACGAAGTGTACGGCTGCGGGTGTTCGTCAACTAAAGCTCTATCCAAATTTTGCGACAATTGGACTAAACGGAATTTCGGGCGGCAAATCTCTGATTCCTGACATCAGTAAAAGTATTTTTCTGAATTCTTTTGGTGGTGACCAAATGGACCTTACTGATGACGATGTGCGCATGTTTGCTCACTCCAAGAAGTTGGTGATGATCGGACTTCGCAGAAATAAGAGAATCACTGACAAATCAACGGAATATCTGAGGCAATTACCTTTGCTTTCGGTCATGTGTGTAGAAGGTACTTCGATATCACCAAAGTCAATGAGCAACCTTGCTGCAATGAAGAATTTGAGCCATTTGACTGTAAGTGCTGATCTATGGACGCCTAGCGATCTTAAGAAACTGCAGGCGATGGCACCACAGTTGAAAAGGCTCCAAGCTTTGGACTGACAAAAGGACTTTCACTAAGCGCATGTATATTGAAGGGACGAAGCGGTTTTCATGGGCAGCTAATACCCTGAAAGGACTTCCTTCATTCCTGTAAACGTGGGCCAGTTAAGCATTCTCGTCTTTATTAAATCCGGACTGGAGGCTTTGGCTGGATCTGGTGCTTGTAGCAAGTCCAGTTTTCCGGCTGCCGAAAAGCAAGTGATAATGCCAGGTGTTCTTGCCCTCTTTTGGGCCAGACTCGAGCAGAATTGGTTGCAAAGCCGTCAGCTAGTCACCTGATGTGGTGCGCGGTGACTAACATCAGAAAAGCTGTAAACCATTAGTAGGTAAGTATTTCTAGGCATTCTCTCGAACATTAACCGATGTCAAGCGCAAGATTTTATCTTTGATTTTGTGACGTCATATGCGGTGCTCAGTTATCATTTGCGATTGGTTAATCGTCGAATAAATCTCTCTCTCGCTTTGGGGTCCTATCTATGGGCGCCAGTACTGGCATACTATTAATTGACTTTCTAGTCAGACCGCTTTTGAGGTTCAGCTTCAAGTTTTACGCGGTCGGCTTCATTATCTTGTTTCTCGTCTACGGATACATCGCCTATCAGGCTCTAAAGAGTTCGTATCTGTCTGACCAGAACACCTGGTAATCAATTCAGAACCTAATCATTGTTGAGTCGCGCTGGCTGATCTGGCGCCCAGAATGCTACTGCTCAGATTGGCACCTGGCACTACCTGCGGTGCAGGTTGGTTGAGTGCGCTAACCAGTTCTTGGGCAAAGACTCTTGCTCGTTCGTGCATCATCACTTGTTGTTCCGCTGAAAATCCGTTCATTGCTCCGTAACCGCCATAGCCACTGTACGCACCATAGCCTGGCATTGCCGGTTGCGCGCTAGGGATGAAGTTTTGGATTACAGGTGGTTTTGTAGCTTGATTGTTTTGTTGTGCAGGCTGTTGCGTAGTCGTCGTTGTGTTGTCGATGATTAGCGGACAGTCAACTCCCAGACCGACACCAACGCCGCCGTAGTATCCATAAGGATAGGCGCCGTAGCCGCCATAGGGGTAGTGATGATTCCAAGCATAACCGGCTGCACCGGCTGCTTCATACGGATGATTGGCTGCCCATCCGTGATTGCCATTGAAGTTGTTGGTGACATTGGTGTTGTTGTCGTTGTCGTTATTGTGATTACCACTATTGTTGCCGTTGTTATTGTCATTGCCACCATTGTTCGTATGATTTCCATTGTTGTCTGGATTGCTTGCGTGATTTGGATTTTCTGGGTGATTCCCTTGATTGGCTGTGGGTCTGCCTGCTTCTGCCGAACGGTCCATACCACTGCTCAAAGAACGATTGTTATCAGAAAAACGATCTGAGGATGGCGAAAAACCACCGTTAAAACCATGCACACCCATTCCGCCAAACCCATGGGAGCCGCCGAAGCCACCACCAAAGCCGCCTCCAAAACCTCCGCCGAATCCACCTCTGGCGTATGCCGGTTGGCCCAGCATGATGACTGCTATTGCCGCCAGCACAAGTATTTTGTTCTCTTTAGCGTTCATGACCCTTCCTCCTCAACTAGCCTCTCGGTCTATCTGCTGATACACATGAGCGCTAACGCGGTTTCGTCTGTCAAGATTAAATCGTAAGAGCTACACAGGTGCCTAAAAATAGCTGAAAACGTCTCTTGCCCTAGCAAATTCGCATCGTTTTTCCCGCGTGATGTTGTAAAGCAATTCAAAGCAACTGGCTATAGATAACTAACCTACGCGGTCTAAGCCGTCTCTATCTGAAATAATCAGCCTCAGCACTGTTCGAACGCATTCTGAGGAGTTGGATTTGAAGGCGACCCGGTTGTTTCCCTTTGGCTTTATTGCACTTGCTGCCCTATATATATTGTTGGTCCTGAGCTTACCAACCCTGGCGCAGTCATTTAGAGCACCGGTCCAGACCCCTGCTACAACGCAACCAGCGCCTCAATATGCGCCTACCCCCGGACAACCAGTTCAGAGCAATGCAGGTGTTCAACCTTCCATCCCAGCGCCGAGCACTGACACCCAACCGTCCCAAACTTTACCCGCGCAGACTCAACCCGCGGCACAAGGAGCATCAATTCCGACCGCAGTCCCTGCAAAGCAACCGGCTAAGTCTATTCCGCGCACTCCGGCGGCAAAGAGAGATTTGACAGACAAGTTGACCATGTTCAAAGACTTGCGCGTCGTTTTTCCGATAGTCCAAGGCGTCGATACTCGTTGGCAACGAATTGGTGATTACGCCTTTGTAGCTGATGTCGAGTTCAACGATGCGTCAGGATACAGCTTTAGATGGCATATGACACCGCCCGCCAAAGGTGAGGGTTCGCGCGCGACCGAGATGAACGACGTCAAAACGTCGCGGCGCGTCAGTCTTTTTTATCCCGAGCATCAGAATTGTACGCTTGTTGGATACACAAATATTTTGCGTGTTTCAGATGCTGTATTCAATTCATTAAAACGTGGTGAAATCAGCGACTTCGAGCTGGACGGACCAGACACACCGCTTAAATATAATCGCGAAATTTTTCCTCTTGCTCACACCATTCGCGCACTGAATGTCGAACCTGCAGATCTCTTCATCAACGATCATTTGGTCTCGGTGCGTACGATTCATGCTCAAACCGACAATAACTGGCAATACTGGATTCTAGACAATCCGCGCTTTCCATTGATGGTGAGAGGACAAGGACCTTTCCTCTGGAATTTGGTTCAACTCAGGCATCCAAAGCTGGAAGGGTTGATTAAAGATGAAAGTGTCGACCCGAATGCAGAAGCGCGTCGCATCATCAAATCACTCGAAGATACTGGCGAGGCGACGACAAGGGCTATTCTCTTCGACTTCGATAAGTCGAACATCCGCGCAGTGTCTAAGCCAATCTTGAATAAGCTGGCTGTTTACTTAGAACAACATCCGAAGCTTCGCCTGGGTGTCGAAGGTCACACCGATATCATCGGCGGTATGGACTACAACATGAAGTTGTCTCAAAGACGAGCAAATTCTGTGAAGTCTTACCTCGTCAATATCGGCATCGCATCTGGACGCTTGAAACCGACCGGATTTGGATATACAAAACCAGTCGCCGACAATTCGACTGCAATGGGTAGGCAGCTAAACCGTCGCGTTGTTTTCAGAAAACTCTAGGAAAAATGCGACGAGCCGCCTTGATTGGCGATAATTCTGCAACGCGCTTCTTAATGGCGAAACGCGCTCTTATTCATTAGCGCCAATTGTGCAGCGCGCATTGTGCCGCATACCAGCCGGGCATTCCGTGCACTCCACCACCCGGAGGCGTTGATGAAGAACATAAATACAAGCCTGGAACTGGTGTCGAATATGGTATCGCACGAATGCTCGGTCTCGTGAAGAGCTGTCCGAGATTTAGAGCACCACCATTGATATCACCACCAATATGATTGGCGTTTTTTTCTTGCATTGCCATAGGCGATAAAGCATTTCGCTGGAGAATTGTCTTGCGAAAACCCGGCGCCATACGCTCAATTTGGTCTTCGATGCGTTCTGTCATGTCGAACGTTGAGCCGTTTGGAACATGGCAGTATCCCCAGAGCGTATGATTATTGCCTGGTGCTCTTGTTGAGTCGAAGAGGCTGGTCTGGGCAAGAAGAATGTAGGGACGCTCTGGATGTTCGCCTCTAACAACTGCGGCTTCTGCGCTGGCAATTTCTTCCATTGTCCCGCCTATATGGACTGTTCCAGCATTGCCAACCGCTTCGTTTTTCCAGGGCACAGGAGAATCGAGCGCCCAATCGACTTTGAAAGAACCGGGTCCGTAGGTAAAGCGCGTGAGTTGACCTTTATAGGATTGAGGTAATTTATCTCCGGCAATCTTGAGCAATTGGCGAGGCGTGATGTCACACATGACCAGCCTGGATGCCGGAAGATCGTCGAGCGACTCGACATTGCATTCGCTGATGATTTCACCGCCAAGCGAGAGGAAATATGCAACAAGTGCATCTGTCAGACGTTGTGCACCACCTTCAGGAAAAGGCCAACCAACTGCGTGACCAGCAATTGAAAGAACCAGACCAACAGACGCAGACGCAGGATCTTCCAGGCGCAATGCACTGTGCGCCGCTACGCCGCAGAACAGTGCTCGAGCTTTTCGTCCTTTGAACTTTCTTTCTACAAGTGTCCGTGCGGACATTAGTGCTTTCATGCCGAAGTGGGCGAGCCCAAAAGGATATTTCAGCAGGTGCGGCGGCTTCAAAAGAGCAGCCGAGAGTTCGTCCCAGTCTGGATTTAAGCTGTTAAAGAGCTTTTTGTAAGCTGCAGAATCTTCTTCCAAATGTGCGGCAGTTTTTTCTATGGAGCGATGAAATATGACTGCCGCTCCATCTTCAAAAGGATGCGCGAAAGGAGAGTCTGCGTGTATCCATTTGAGCCCATACTTTTCTAAAGGAAGGGTTCGAAAGAAGGGAGAGCCGATTGCTAGGGGATGTATGGAAGAGCAAATATCGTGCTTGAAGCCTGGTAGTGTGAGAGGCAGAGTGCGGCAGGCTCCGCCGATGGTTGACTGCGCTTCCAAGACAACCACGGACATGCCGGTCGCTGCCAGAGTGATTGCAGCTGACAGACCGTTTACGCCGGAACCTATTACTACTGCGTCGTAGGAGTTCCTTTTGGCACGCTCTTTGATGTTGGCAGTCACTCTTTGTTTTAATTACCTAATCGATGCCGAAAAGACCTTTGATCTTCTCTGCCGGCGAAGCTTTTGGACGATAGAATTCCCCTGTCCAACCCATTGGTGAGGCGCTGGCGCTATCAAGATTTTGATTGCTACCTGCCATTTCCATAATGGTGGCAAGTACGTTCTTTGCCGTTTCTGCGGCGCTCTTTTCTGGCTTCAATTCAGGCGATTCGTAGCTTGATGTGCCTGGTTTCAACTTGCCTACAAATCGTCCGTACTCTTCACTTACGCTTATAAGAGGAATACTTAATACGTCGGCTTTGTTGGCGGCAGCTACCTGGCTTAGGATCTGACGAGTTTCGATGGCATCCCAACAAAATACTTGCTTGCGCTCGATCAATCGTTTGATCTCCGCGACTGCATCCTCATATTTTTGAGCCTTCATCAAAACTGCGTAGTCAATGCCATGACCTTCGATTGCCTCTCGCGCTGAAAATTCACTTGTTTTGATGAGCGTCTCCAAAAGAACCTTGCCGGAGTGTCCCAGCACAGCTATTGAGACAAGCTTCTGAGCATTGCCATCAGAGACGATGTCCGTTGCGCGCAGCGAGAGAATCACCCATTCGGCAGAATCGGCGGCAAATCGCGCCCAGATAATTGATCGATTGCGGTCTTTTGGATTTGGGTGTGCGGCTTGTGTTTGTTTTTCTTGCATGGCTGTTTTGGTTGGCTGTCGATATTTGTTCGGCCGACATTGGTCGACTAATAGCCAAATTCTAGCCGCCACGGACTAGCGTGAAATTAACGCCATGACATTCTGATGAAAAGGTCCCGGTTGCCCAAAATGAAAAGATTTCTAAGCAATCAATTTCATAACGTAGCGAACGAGAACAAGTAAGAGGAAAGTAACGGTCAAAACTTCCAGCAGGCGAATCTTCGAACCTTCCTTCTTCAGACGGCTTGGAACGTCGATCAACGCCCAGAGAACGAAGAAAAACGCTGCTAGTCCTCCAACGAGGAAGTAGCCGGCATCCTTGACTAGGAAAGGATCGCCCTCATTTTTCATGCGGACTAGATAGATGCGGTGCGGCATCAATCTTTCGCCGGAAGCTTTGTCTTTCAAAGCTGCTTGCGACTTTTGAGTAAATTTGTCTTCGCCATTATCCAGATAAATAACTGTGTGTTCTTTCGGCGTGGCGCCTGGCAAAACCTGCGCATCGCGGTCGAAGCCATGAATATAGAAATCGCGAGATCTAAAGCCATCCACCGATTTCTCGGTGCCGAATGTGGTTAGACACTTAATCGAGCACTTATCTGGTTTTGTTTCATCGACCCACATGGCGCCTGTTCCGAGGAAATCGAGCACTTTCTTCTGCGTGTCAGCACCGCCGAAAATGTACGAGAGACCGACGTCGAGCGAAACCGATTGGAGAGTAATGGGCTCTGCTCGCCCGGTGATTGGGTTTACCCATTTCGAAACCAGTTGAGTTTTCCACCGTTCGGCATTGGAAGGGTAAGTGCCCTTAAGCTTGAAGTAGTTTTGCGCAAAATCGACAATGCGCATCATGCCGTCTATGACGCGCCACTCTACGGCAGTTTTTGCGTATAGCTTCCCGCCGTCTTGCGCGACAAGTTGGTCGTCGACAAACTGATACCACTTCTCGCGAGGCACGAAATAGCCTTCAATTACCTTTTGAGCATCGAGCAAGCCATTTGTGATGAGCACATAAGGCACTTTTGCTTCAGCGCCATTGATATTCATCTTCACTTCTTTGTCGTTCAAAATTGAGACGCTTACTGTCTTATCGAGCGACGTGTATGTTGTTCCTACTCGCCCATAGACTTCCGCATCCGACTTCACTCCTTTTGTCGCGCTGTTCTTGACCAGCGTTTGCATCCACAAAGAGGCGCCGACCAGTAACAAGAAGGAGCAAATCGCCGGGATGATGATGTGACCCCAGCGTCCCAAAGTCTTGAGCATACGGACTTTGAAGGTGGCGCGAGTTTTTGGTCCACCCGCCCCGGACTCGTCGGGCATCGCATCCAATTCGAGTTCGAGTTCTTTGGTTGCCTTGAAGTTATCGCGCTTGCGGAAGCCATCGGCGCCGCCATAGCCGGCCTGCTGGGCAAAGTCGATGCGTTCGCCTGCAGTAGGTCTGGCACGTCTTTCCAGCCATCCGGCATAGCCATCGCGGAAGCGTTTTGTGAGTGGATCGCCCGTGCCCAAGCCATCTTCTGCATTTTGAACAGCGCGAGCGTACATTTGACCGGCTTCGTCCGAGCGACCGAGAAGCTCATAGGCAGTGGCTAGCCTGTAGGAAATGACGATCATGTCCGGGTCATGTCTGCCCAGCATCTTTTCGCCCAGGTGCAGCAACTTCTCGAAAACAGGTGCAGCCCTTTCGAAGTCATCAAGAGCGCAATAAACTTCGCTCAACTTTTGCAGGCAATTGGCCATGTCAGGGTCGAGCGAGCCCTGCGGAGTTTCCAGTAGTCCAATTGCTCTGGTTAAAAGCTGTTCAGCATCGGCAAAGCGTTGCTCGGCTACGGCTTTATCCGCATCCGCGATCAAGACCTGGACCTCATCCGGTCCCCAATCTAGATTGTCGATATCCATGCCACCAGGCTTTTCTTAGCGCTTTCGATAAAAGACCCCGATTTCAATTCTATACGAGTGATCATGTACTTTTACTGCTTGACCATCCCCAAGAGTTCTTCTAATCCTCATTTGATTATGCTTTTTTGGTGCGGCTATAATTTGTGCGATGAAGACCGTGCGTTTGCTCGCCGCCCTCGCGGGTGGCAAATCGAGTCCGTATAGCCGTGCTGCCGAGTTTCGGTCATCCGATCTCGTCCTTATGATTCTTGCCTCGCTTACCGTTGCCTTTCTCCTATTCGCACCGGCATCCGTGGCCGGTGGTTCGCCTGATTTGAATGCGCTCGAAACTCGCTTTTTTGAGCACACCTATCCTCAGGACACAACGGAAGATAGATTGACTAGGCTCGAGAAGATGGTCTTTGGCGAAGCGCGCACCGGTGATGACCAGAGCCGCCTTCAGCAACTAGTTAATGCCGTGCCCGCTCAAAAGAATGATGATTCTGGACAGCCGCAGTCGGCTGGGCAAGGTGGGCAAAACAATCAGAATAACCAGGCTCAGTCAAATGGCGGTTCAGGTGCCGGTGGACAAGCGGATGATTCCGACACCGCAAGCGGCACTGATTACCCGCGGGTAACTGAGCTGGAGACTGTGCTTCTTGGAAAAACCTATAACGGTGAGCCGATTAAGCATAGGCTGGACCAGTTAGAACTCAAGGCATTCGGCAAAACACATTCGAATGAAGATCTCGCCGATCGAGTCGACAGGATTGCTCAATACGCGGACAAGAAATTTAATGGCAGTCAAAACTCGGCTTTCTATCAAACCGAGCCAAGAAATGGAAATATCGAACAGAAAGTTGCCTGGTTGGAAACGCAGATTGAAGGTCAGGCTTTTCCTCAAAAGCCTATGATTGAAAGATTACGTCCGCTCGAGAAGGCGATGTTTCCTACGGATCCGACGGACATCCACGCTTCAATTCCTGAGCAAGTAAATATGCTGATGAGCGCAGTTGAGCTCTTGCACAAACAGCAAGCCGGACAAGCTACAGGCGATCAAGAATTGAATATTGCGCCGCTTGTACAAAACCCGCAACAACAGCAGTATCAGCAACAGCAGGCTCCACAGACTGCTTACGCAAGACACAACAATTACAATTCCGATCTTCAGCGTGAGTTCGAAGACGATAACGCACCAAGTCCGGCGCAAAACTATTCGGCTAGTTATCGTCCGCAGCAACAGCAACCGCAAGCCTACGGACAGAGCCAACCTTCGTACACTCAATCTCAAGGCTACAGCAGTCAATACGCACAGCAACCTGCTTACAATCAGCAGACTCAAGCATCGAACAGCGCGCAGAAGAATCACGGTCATCCATTTTTCCGTGGTCTCGCGAAAGCACTCGGTGAGGTCGGCTCTATGGTTGGCACCAGCATGATGTCCGGCGGAATGTACGGCGGCGGATATGGTATGCCGATGGGCGGTTACGGTATGGGTGGTTACGGCATGGGTGGAGTGCCGGGCGGCGCTGTTTTTGGATTTCCATAACTCATAAAGAGAGTTTCCGGCAACGAATGAATGCCGATAACATAACGAGCGATACCAGAAGCGAGCTTCCGCAGAATTCTTCTGCCGATGCCGCTGGTGAAAAGACGTTGAAGAAGGTGGCCAATCGCCTCATTCCGTACATGTTTTCGCTCTACATTCTTTCCTACCTTGATCGAATCAATGTGTCGTTTGCCGGATTGCAGATGTACACAGATTTGAAAATGACCGATGAAGCTTTTGGATTCGGTTTGGCGATCTTCTTCATTGGCTATTTCCTTTTCGGGGCGCCGGGCAATCTGGCTATGGAGAAACTCGGCGCTCGCAAGTGGATTTCCGCAATTATGGTCGTCTGGGGTGCGATAACAATGGCGCTTGCTCTGGCGAATTCTATTCACTCTTTCTATGTGCTTCGCTTCTTTCTTGGCGCAGCCGAAGCAGGCTTTTTCCCTGGAATGATTCTATATCTCACTTATTGGTTTCCTGAAAGACAGCGCGGCGTTGCGGTCGCAAAATTCATGGCGGCTATTCCTGCGGCGGGTGTTCTTGGCGGACTCATTTCGTCAAAGATTCTCGAGATGGGTGGAATCATGGGATTGCCTGGCTGGAAGTGGTTGTTTTTAATCACGGGTTTTCCATCTGTATTGATGGGCATCGTCACGCTATTTTTCTTGACTGATAAGCCGGAGAGTGCGAAGTGGTTGACTGACGAGGAAAAAGCTTGGCTAAAAGGCGAGGTTGAAAAAGATCGCTTAAAGGCTGCCGCCGCTAAAGACTCGGTAAAACTTTTCAGTAGAGAAACAACGGGCTCGCTGGTTTTACTTTCACTTCTCTATTTTTCTTTGACTCTCGGCATGTACGGATTTCAGCTCTGGCTGCCCAAGATCATCAAAGGTTTTGGCGGACTAAGTGATGGTCAAACGGCTTTAGTTACTGTTTTGCCTGCAATTTTCCAGGCCCTTGGTATGATCTTCATCGCCAAAAGTGCTGAGCGCACTGGTGAGCGAAAGCTGCATGTGGCCACTTCCGCATTTATTGCAGCGGCAGGTTTTGTCCTTACAAGTTTGATCGACAATCCCTGGTTGTCCCTTGTCACACTCAGTATCACTGCCTTCGGTATCTGGGGCACCGTAGGTCCTTTCTGGTCTCTTGGAACTTCTATTCTGCCTGCTCGAATCAAGGCTGCCGGTATTGGTTTTGTCAATTCCACGGGAAATCTCGGCGGCTTTGTCGGACCATATATCGTTGGCGCCATCAAGCAGTCTACCGGCAGTTTTCACTATGGACTTTATACAATGGCTGCTTCACTCATTTTTGCTGGACTACTGTCATTCTTCAGTGAGAGACTTTTGAAAAAAGGCACTCGAATCGAAACTTAGTTTCATCTGGCAGAGCCAGGCGCGTGCGCCGCCAAAAACAAAGAGCTGCATACGGCTGCTTTTTGAGAACGATCGACAAAACCAAAAGAGGAAGAAAAATGCTCTTCAATGCGAAAAAATCACTTGTACTGTCAATTGCGCTTTCTCTTTTGATTGGAGGCTTTTCGTCTGTTGCGGCCAGGGATGAATTCCTACTGAATCCGGACAACCTGATCATCGAGGGAGTTCCTCCTGTGCCACTGAATGTAGTGTCCGGGTGCGAGCGCTATACCAATTTCAGAAATGCATTCGTTGCTAGTTGGCATCCAAAGAAAAGAGAGATGCTCATTAACACTAGATTTGGCGACACGCAGCAAGTGCACGTCGTAAAGACGCCCCTGGGGGCGCGCACGCAGCTCACTTTTTTCCCGGATAGAGTTTCCGGCGGCGCCTATCAGCCGGTCGATGGAGACTATTTTGTTTTCACCAAAGATAAAGGTGGAGACGAATTTTTCCAATTCTATAAATACGATCTGGCTACTCGTGACGTCGCTTTGATCACTGATGGAAAGTCGAGAAACACCAGCGGTCGTTTTTCAAAAGATGGCAGAGTGATTGTATACAACTCTAGTCGCAGAGACGGAAAAAACAACGATATCTATATTGTTGATCCCAGAGATCCAAAAACAGATCGTCTGCTGGCGCAGGTGAAGGGCGAAGGTTATTCAGTCAGCGATGTTTCGTATGACGGGAAAACTGTTGCAGTGAACGAAGAAGTTTCAATCAATGAAAGTTATCTCTGGTTGGCAGATGTAGCCACGGGGAAGATGACAGCGTTGACGCAGAGAAAACCTGGCGAGCAAACAAGCTATCAGTCAATTCGTTTTGCTCCGGATGGCAAGGGACTGTATGTCACCACAGATAGTGGCTCGGAATTCATGACATTGAGTTATCTCGATCTCACTACCAAAAAGTTGAAACCTTTGACGAGTGCGATTAAGTGGGATGTTCAAGAGTTTGATCTATCGTACGATGGCAAAATGATCGCCTTTGTAGTCAATGAAGACGGCTTTGGCAAGCTCTATTTGCTGGACACTGCCAGTGGAAGATATTGGGCGCCAAAAGATATACCGCTTGGTGAAGTGCATGGTCTGGACTGGCACAAAAATGGTCGCGATCTGGCATTCCAAGTTCAGAGCGCGCGTATGCCAAACGACATCTTTTCTTTGGATGTGAAATCAAATAAGGTCGAACGTTGGACTGAATGCGAAACCGGTCTAGTAGCAGCGGAGAAATTTTCAGAGCCCGAACTGATTAAATGGAAAAGCTTTGACGGCAAGGACATTTCTGGTTTTTACTACAAGCCTGATGCCAAATTCACCGGACCGCGTCCGGTCATTGTCGTTATACATGGTGGACCCGAAGGCCAGTCACGCCCAGGATATCTAGGTCGTCTGAATTATTACTTGAACGAGTTAGGTGTAGCTCTAATTTTCCCGAACGTTCGCGGTTCTGCCGGCTATGGCAAAACGTTCTTGAAGCTGGACAACGGCTTTAATCGTGTCGACTCATACAAAGATATTGATGCACTATTCAACTGGATTTCCAATCGCAAAGACCTTGATTCTAAGCGCCTTATGGTCACCGGCGGAAGTTACGGTGGTCATATGACATTGGCGATATCAACGTTTTATCCGGAGCGTATAACGTGCGCGGTTGATGTTGTCGGTATGTCTAACCTGGTAACTTTTTTAGAGCATACTCAAGAATATCGCCGCGACCTGAGACGAGTGGAATACGGAGATGAGCGCGATGCAAAAATGCGTGAATTTCTCGAAAGTATTGCCCCGCTCAACAAGGTGGACAAAATCAGCAAGCCCCTATTCGTGGTCCAAGGCGAAAACGATCCGCGAGTGCCGGCCAGCGAGGCAAGGCAAATCGTAGATGCCACTAAAAAGAGTGGTGTGCCCATATGGTATTTATCCGCCAAAGATGAAGGACATGGATTTGCAAAGAAAAAGAACAGCGACTATCAGTTTTACTCGACGGTAATGTTTGTACAAAAGTACCTTTTGAACGCCGGCAGCTCATCGAAAGAGGAAAGTGAAACTATTGCTCGATAGAGCAATATCCGTCGTTGCGGAGTAGGATAGAAGAAGTGGAATTACCTGACCGCAAGGTCTTATCGTAAAGTATCGCCTAATGTCTTCACCCTCATCAGTTTCCGTTTGCGAATTGCCGCTTTTCCCTTTGCCGGACGTGGTGTTGTTCCCTGGACGGCCTTTGCCTCTTCATATATTTGAAGATCGCTACAGGTTGATGATTAACACTGTGCTCGAGGGCGATAAAAAGTTCGGGGTCTTGCTTTGGAATCCGACAATCTCTAAATCGGTGAACATAGGCTGTGCGGCGGAAATTGGTGAAGTTGTAAAACTCAAAGACGGTCGTATGAACATCATGACCCTTGGGCTACAGCGATTTCGCATAGTAGAAATCGTAAGACAGCTTCCGTATCTGGTCGGTAAAGTTGAATGGCTCGATGACTCTAGTCCTGACGCTGACACTCTTGCGATAGGTGATCGAGTCGATAAGACCTTAAGAGACGTTGTAAGACTTGCTAACAAGCTCACTCACAAAGAAAATATCATTCCTGATGATCTACCGACAGATCCTGTATTGCTTTCGTTTTGGGTCGCTTCGTTGTTTTTCAATTCTTCGGATGATCGCCAGGACCTATTGGAACTTTGCGATACTTCGGCACGGCTCAAAAGAGAATTACAATTGCTCGACACATTGAGGGGCGAGCTGGCTGCAAGAGCTGCTATAGAAGACGCTTTCAGATCTTAGCGCTGGTCTTTTCGTTTTGGGTTGAGTGAATCAAATCCGAAGTCAATCGGCGTCAGTGATTGTGTGCATTGCATGCAGCCAGGACCGCTATAGAAGCGTCCGCACACTTCGCAAACTTGCTCTGCTTGCTTTGCCTTTCTCTCTTCGATTGCGCGTGCTTGTGACGGTGTTGGAGGCTTAGGCGCCGGTGGTGGTGCAGCATCTGGCGGAGGTGGGACTGCGATGGCAGGCGTCTGTGGTGGCAAGGGAACATGCCTCTGAACCGGAGGTGCTGTGTACACAGGCTGCTGGACAGGTGGTGCTTGATAGACCGGCTGAGCGGGTTGTTGATAATGCTGAGGTGGTGCTGAATAAACAGGCTGTGCTGGCGCAGGAGGAGGAGGAGGAGGAGGTGGTGGTGGCGCTGGCGCTGGCGCTTGTTGATGTTGAACTGCTGGTGGTGCCTGTTGCATCGGCGCTGAAACTGCTTGAGCAAGTGCCTGCTGTGAAACCGATTGCGGAATCGACTGTTGAACTGATTGTGGAACAGTCTGTGGCTGATGTTGTGGCTGCTGCTGATATTGTGGCTGCGCAACTGGTAATTGCCCGGACTGCATCTGTTGTTCGAGTTGAGACACAGCTGTATGTGCTGGTACAGGTTGCGACTGTACTGCCTGAGTTATCGGTTGCTGTACGGACTGAGCGACAGGGATTGGTTGAGATTGAGACTGAGTTTGCGGGCTGACTGCTGTTGTGTGTGAATAGGCAGTGTTTTGTGGTGGCGTTTGATATGCAGCGCCATTTTGCTGCGGCTGTGCATAATTACCACTTTGTGCCTGCTGGTATGCTGACTGCTGTGGATTGTTTGCAGAAGTTTGAGGCTGAGCATACGCTGTTTGTTGTGCATAAGCAGCCGGCTGAGCTTGGAGTTGTTGAGTCTGTGGTGGCGGCGCTGGATGAGGAGCAACTGCAACAGGTGCCTGAGTCACCTGTTGAGAGTAGGCAGTCTGTGGTTGGGCCACTGCAGCGGCGACGGGAGTTGGAGCTGGAGTTGCAGGACGCGCAATTTTTTGACGCAATCTAGCCAGGTTGTTGGCCATAGTGGCAACGGCTGGATGTTCATTGCCGAGCAGTGACTGATAGATCGAAAGCGCTCGGGTGCCAAGCGCTTCAGTCTTTTCGAATTTGTTTTGTTCGTAACAAAGGGCTGCCAGAAAATTGCAGGTTTTCGCCACTTCAATGCTGGTGCGACCGAATAAAGCTTCCTTGACCTGAATGCCCTTGGCGTATGCCGCCTCTGCTTGGGGAAAACGTTTTTGAGCAGCATAGACTTTGCCTAGACTGTCGAGCCCGAGAGCGAAACGGGCGTCGTGGTGTCCAGCTTGGTCGGCTGCGGCCAAAAGTTGAGTCCAGAGAGACTCGGCAGTGGCGAAGTCGCCACGTGCCGCTGCCGCTTCGGCAGCATCTTTGTATTGGTCCCAGGTTGTGTTCACGAAGGTTAGGGGTTGAGTTTTTAATAGCGAGGGTGTGCCCTCTGCTCTCATCAATAGTAGCTATGCAGGTAGCAGAAACCGCCCAATCTTTGAGGTTAGATTGGATACGTGTCCCAGCGGCAGCGTGCTAAATTGAATCACGCAAAAGGTCCACAAACTGGATATGCCCATGAAACCCGCAAGTAACGCACTAATTATTAGCTTTCTACTTTTGTCTGGATTAAGTAATGGCGTTCGCGCCGAAGAAACTACCCAGACTCCGCAAACGCCCGCTGTAGAAGAGGCGGCGGTAAAACTGCCTGCTTTTCTGGAGACTTTGAAGTCTGCCAAGCTAATCGAAGACTCCAGAGTGCCTGCTAATGCCCTGAAAAGCGACTTGAGAAAGGCTTTCGAGGAGGCTGCCAAAGCTGGTGCGGGCATAAAATCGGAAGTTGTCTGGCTTACGCACAATGCCTCTCCGGCTGGAAGGCTTTACGCTGTTTCACTGCTCAAAAAACTCGACCCGCAAACGGCAAAGAGCACACTGGAGGAGTTTAAGCAGGACCGTGAGAATGTTTCCTATAAGCACGGCGGTGAGGTAGTCCACTACAGCGTCGGTGAGATAGCTATCGACCAGTTAAGCGCGCATCCCATCATTGTTATCGACTTGCCTTGAAAACTGCAGTGTCGCTAAACGATTCTCTTTCAAGCGTTTTGGGCTGTATTGACTGTCAAACCAAGGAAGCCCCTGCTTGCCATCTCAAATTCTGCGCAGACTTCGGTTGAAATTTGAAATTGAGATGGGAAGATCCCCACCCCGGCGTTGGTCGCTCTGAGTGCCTTTAAGCTGTTGTGACCTGTTTTTATGTGCCTTGAAAGCTTGATTCTAAGCCGTTCTAAGAACTTTTGTTGGTCTGAGTCAGGAGCCGAAAAGACGCGCTGGTTTGGTCCTTGATTAGAAAACTGGTACTTGGAAAATAATCCAGCTCTGATATCTTCTTGACAAGGGCGTATGTATTTGCGGCAAGGACCTCAGCATGTCATCGACTAACGGAAGCGGCCGATTCGGCTTGCATATGGGCGCGCTACAAAAACTGACCGGTTGGGCGCAGCGCAAAACATCATCGAGAAATAGTCACGGGCTGAATCGCGCTCGTTATTTTGTCCTTGCCGGGGACACTTTGGAAAAGATTGCCGAAAAGAGTCTTGGGGATATCAGATTCGTCGGTTTGCTCGTCACGATTAACAGGACGATGGTCAAAATGATGGGAGAAGGAAGTTCTCGTGCACCATACATTCAACCGGGCACATCGATTTATTTGCCGACTCAAGAAGAGCAGGATGTCTATCGGGCCAACTTTATGGCCAAGCATTCTAGAGACTCGCAAGACACGAATGAATCATTTTCAAGAAGGGGATCAAAAGGCGATCTTGAAGCAGTAAGGATGCCGAAAGTCGTCTTCGCTGAATCCGCTACTGCATTTGATGAGGAAGCTCCCGCTCCGAAAATTATTTTCGACCGAGAGGAAATAACAAAGAAAGCTGCTGCAGAAATACTTGCACAGGCTGAGCCTGAAATTGAAGCAATAGACAAAGACAAAGATTCCGCAATCTTTGAGCCCGAGGAGCTGAGCGGCGCCATTGGTGCTGTGGTTCAACTGGCTGACTGTTGCAGGGTTTTGATCAATGAATCGACAACCAACAATGATGAATTTCACATCAAGTTGGAAGCGTATATCAGAAATTCGTGGACCACGATTGCTGCATATTATTCTCAGAACAATCGCATTGCCAGAGTGATGTATCGAACTGATGGTCGGCGAAAGCAAATAGACATGCAGCTACCTTCTTCTGTCGTAAAAGAAATGGCCGAAGAAGATTTCATGCATAACTGGGAGCGGCACTACCGCGGATATATGATGCAACAGCCGTCTAGTATCTGGCTTGAATTCCCGGCTCGAACGATCTAGATTTGTTTTGCTGAATCAATTTGACTGTAGCTGCGATCCTTGCAGCTCAACATACGGCGTGGAGCAAAATTTTGTTTTTCAGATACTTGTTTCGTGATTGGGGACCACTGCTAGGTGGACTGATTATGATGACTGCCGTTTATCTGATGGTAAGCCAGTTTGTGTATGTTCAACAGGCGCACAACAGTAGAACTTGGACGCCTGTTGATGCGCAGGTGGTGACATTTAAATCCGCCATTGAAGCTGGCGCAAAATACGATGCCATCGATGAACTGCTTACCAAAATATTTCTTCCTGACTATTTCGGACGTCCGAAGATTGCCTTTGAATTCACCGTCAATGGTGTCACTTATGCCGGCGTAAATTACACCTGGACAATTGATCCCCTCGGTCCAAACGATGACGACATTAAAAGAGAGCATCCTTTAGGCTCAACTATTACAGCCTATTACGACCCGTCAAATCCAAAGGACTGTGTTATTCAAACTGGCTTTGGGCCACACTTTTATATTGTTGTCATTGGCGCCGTCGTAATCTTCTGCGCAGGGCTATACATTATTCAGAAACCAAGAGAACTGATATAACTATCGAACCTACAGGGAATTGATTCAATGCACATGCAAAAAACAAATGGTCTGATTAGACATCTGATTTTCTCTGCCGTTTGTGCGGCGACTGTTATCTCTTTTCCGCCCTCTTCCATTGGTGCAAATAACCCAACCGAGTCGTGGACGGTTGGTCGCGGAGAAGCTAATGGAAAGCCAATTTTTGTTCGTATAAATATGGCAGTCAAACCTGGCGATCCGAAATATCAAGTTAGAGCGGTTTATGCAATCAATTTTTTGCATCCGACTAGAGATGGGCGCCCGGAAAAAGACGAAACCGCAAAAGCCAATGAGGTTGAAGACCAGCTCAATCAGCTGATTTCACAGAAAGACCTTGGTAAATTTGTAGCAGTGCAAACACACGATGGAGTTCGCAAGTTTCTCTTTTATGTCGAATCAGAGAAGGTTGCTCATGACGCTGAAAATGCTCTGAAGGTACCGAAAGAGTACAATGTAAATCTGACCGTTGCCAGCGATCCAAGTTGGATGGTTTATGGAAAGATTCGCAGCGAACACGAACGCGTACACGCCAAGAAGTAGTTTTAACCAAGGCCGCAACTACGAAACGCTGTACTCGCTCTCGGCTTCCTCGCGCACGAAAGAAGGCGCTGTATCATTGCCAAGGTTGACGAAACGCCCTGAGATGGCCGGCACCTTTTCACCCGGCAGAATAATGCCTCGCAGATTCAATGGATCAACTGACGACACTTCGATAGATTTCAGTACATCGGTCGATTGATCTCGATTGGCTCTTAACGATTCGAGAGCTGCCGGAAGTGCATATTGCTCGCCGGAAAAACCTGCAACGAATCTGCCACCGCGCACTTCTCCACGTGCTTCCATGCGTCTTAAAACAGTAAGCATCTCGCGCCAGGTTGGAACCGTTGTTTCGCGCGTAAGTAAGTCCTTGAAGAGAACTCCATAGCGGTTCAATAACAATAGACATGCACTTTCGATTGCATCTCTTTCGTCGTCACCAGTCAGTTCGCCAAGCACCGACCAGCGTCCGGTGGCGTTTCTTGGACGTAAGTCTCTTGCACTTCCTTGTCCACTTCTACGTTTTGGATCTATAAGGGCTCGTAAATTGTCAAAACCATCTGCGGTGGCAAGCCCGGCTGCGACCAGTTCCCACAATGCAGCTTCAACTTCTGCCTTCAGTAATCCCGTAAATCTTGTGAGATCGTTGAAGAATAAGGCGCCGCGTTCTGTAAGATGTTTGATTACTAAGCGAGCATTGCTGGTTAGGCAATATTGATCGATGTCTGATGCGGATCGTCTGCAATATGAAATCCAGTCACATTCTTGTCTCACGAAGAAAGTCATTGGCGAAACACTGCTAGGTATAACGCGCCTGCCGCCGGCTTCTTTAATGCTCGGATCCGTACTGGACAGCATAACGACGGTTTCAACTTTCGGCATTTCTGCAGACTTTGATTTCTCAGATTCGTCTTTATTGGGCGACATTGAGCGAGCAATCGGCATGCCGTAACGCTTAAATGCGAAGCGCTTGGGTTGAGGAATTACAGCTGCTACCGTTGCTGGGTGAGGAGAAATTCTTCCCCATCCGATAAAACCAGTCATACATAATTGATCTAAATCTTCAGGAGCATATTTCCTGACACGCTTGGACAAAATTTGGGATTCCCAAGCATTTGCCGGTATTTCAAAGCCCTGTAATTGACTGAGTACTTGCTGCAGTCCACGAACGCCGACCAATTGGGTTCCGGGTGCGACATGCTGCCATCTCGCCAGGAATAGCATGAATTCTTCTTTTGTGACGGGTCTTATTTGACGGCGCAGTCCGTCGACAGTGAGGCGATGAATGCGTGCCAGTAAGCGGCGGTCGCACCACTCTTCTTCTAAGCCGGTAAACTTTCCACGCAGTATTGAACCTTGGGACTCAATTCGAAGGAGAGACAGGTCGATGTCGAATTGTGGCACAGCAAGCAAATCGGCAATTGCCGCAGCCGTTACCGGACCAAGATAACTCATCCAGCCTTTGACCATGAAGTCGATTGCATCTTCTTGGGTTAGTTCTTTTTCTTGAATATCCGGAAGTTCTTCCTCGAATGTTGCAGTAGGAAATATTTTGAGAAACGCTGCTTTGCGCTCGGTCGCAACCCAATAGTCGTTACCAGCATAAGTCGCTACCCCGGCTCGTCTCTGTTTCATCAATTCGCGGAAGTGAATACTCCATGCTGTCAGGCCACTCTCTCTAACAACCAGTGCCAAATGAGGTGGTGCCCCAATCACTGTGTAAAGGAAATCGTGCAAGTCGTCATGATTTCTTACGTCTGGCCAGGCTTCCATTTTTACCTGGGAAATCGCATATTCATCAAGGCGTCCGGTCGTGGATGCAATAGAGTCTGGCAAAACCCGCCTCAATTCGACCGCCCGTGCACGCCTTTCCTCCAGAGGGGCATCGTCAAGATACGCATAGGGATTGGCATTCAGAATTTCGTGAGAAAAAACGGACGGCGCCGGCGTGTCAATAGCATGTGTGGCGATCTCTCCGTTTTTCAAACTCGTTAATAGTTCGATAAACCCTTCTAAATCAAGTGCTTCGGTCAAGGCATCTTTCATGGTTTCCTTGACTAGAGGGTGGTTAGGAATTTCAATTTCGCCGGAAATATTGTCCTGACACGCGGCAGCTTTTGGAAAAACTGCCGTGAGCAGATCTTCGGCGCGCATTCGTTGAATTTGCGGAGGGACTTTCTTTCCGCCCTGGAAGCGAAGAAGTGCTAGCGATCTATTTGCCGCCCAGCGAAAACGCGTGGCGAATAATGGCGACTGAAGGATCGCTTGTTCCAATACGCCAACTACTGTCTCCAGGCTCAAAAACTGGAAAACGTCTTCAAGCGGGAAACTATGTCTTTCTGAAAGCGCTATATTGATGCCGTTTTCGGTAGCTTGAGCTTGAAGCTCCAAGTCGAAATTGCGACAGAACTTTTTGGTGAGAGCCATTCCCCAAGCTTTGTTGATGCGGCTGCCAAAAGGAGCATGAATTACCAATTGCATGCCGCCAGCCTCATCAAAGAAGCGCTCGGCAATAATTAGCTTCTTCGATGGAACACCTCCTAATAATGCTTGTCCTTCAAGCACATAGGAAACCGCTTGCGAAGCAGCATCGCGGCTCAGGCCGCAAGCATCTACTAACCATTTTTCTGCTTTTTTCGAGCTTGGCGGTGTGTCGTCATCGTCTATCGTTGATAATGCACGCCTACTAATTTCTTCTCGAAGTCCAGATAGCTGATCTGAGAGTTCTTTGGTTCGTCCTGGAGCTTCTCCGCGCCAGAAAGGTACAGTAGGCGGGGCTCCATTCGCATCTACCACCCAGACCTTTCCGCCTTTACCTTCAATTTTGGTGATCATCCAAGACGTGGTGCCAAGCAACATAACATCGCCGGCCGAGCTTTCGACAGCAAAGTCTTCATCTAGAGTGCCGACCATTAAACCTTCCGGTTCTGTAAGCACAGTGAACATGCCAGTCTCCGGAATCGCACCCGCATTCGTGACCGAAGCGAGCAGACTGCCGCGTCTGGCCTTTATTATTCCGTTGACCCTGTCACGTTGTAAAAAGGCACCATACCTTGCTCGCACGTCTGAAAGCCCAGTGGAAAGCATTTCCAAAACATCGTCAAATTCGCTTCTTTCTAAATCGCGAAATGGATAAGCACGCTTTACCAATTCGAACAGCTCGTCTTCTTTCCAATCTTGTGTCGAGCAGGCTGCGATTAATTGCTGGCACAGAACATCAATGGAATTTTTGGGAATGATCAGCCGGTCGAGATCACCCTCATTAATCGATTTGATAAGAGAAGCGCACTCAAGCAGATCGTCCCTGGTTGTAGCAAATAGCCTACCCTTAGGAATTGCACCCCGCCAGTGCCCGGCGCGTCCAATGCGTTGGAGTGCAACAGCAATATTGCGAGGCGAACCTATTTGGCAAACTAGATCAATTGCACCGACATCTATCCCTAGTTCTAGTGAAGCGGTCGCAACCAGGGCTTTGAGCTCGCCAGCTTTGAGCCGTCTTTCTGCTTCCAACCTGAGTTCGCGCGATAGGCTGCCGTGGTGCGCAACAATAAGACTGTTGGCTTCTTCTTCGCCAACGTCCTGCGCAAGCATCTCACCTAAGTCGTGGGCAATACGCTCAGCTAACTTTCTCGTGTTGGCAAAAATAAGAGTTGATGTGTGCGTTTTGATCAGCCCAAAAAGCTTTTGATAGATTTCGTCCCAAAGTTCGTTAGAGCAAACTGCGCCCAAAGGCGAATCGGGAGTTTCTACTGCGATGTCGAGCTGGCGTTTGTGACCGACATTTACTATATGCGGCATAGGTCGACCGTTGCCACAGAGAAATTGAGCAGTTAGTTCAATTGGTTTTTGTGTTGCAGAAAGTCCAATTCGGTTGGGACTTTTCCAAGTCAGTGCTTCAAGACGCTCAAGTGAAAGCGACATGTGCACGCCACGTTTGTCATCTGCGAGCGCGTGAATTTCGTCGACAATCACTGTCTCAACGTCGCGTAAAATCGCCCTGCTTTTCTCCGCAGTGACCATAATGTACAGTGATTCGGGCGTAGTAACCAGAATGTGCGGTGGACGCTTCAACATAGTGCGGCGTTCAATCGCGAGTGTGTCTCCCGTACGCACCATGGTTCTGATTTCCGGCATGAGGAGATTTTTCTCCATCGCCAAATCAAAAATTTCTTTGAGCGGCTTCTGTAGGTTTTTCTCCACGTCATTGCTCAACGCTTTGAGAGGAGAGATATAAACCACTTCGGTGCTATTTGAAAGATTGCCCGCGAGTGCCTTTCGAACAAGTTTGTCGATGCAGACAAGGAATGCTGCCAGTGTTTTCCCTGAACCTGTTGGAGCCGCGATGAGGGTTGTCTCGCCGGCAAGAATATGTGGCCAGCCGGTTATCTGTGGTTCTGTCGGTGTGCCGAAGCGGGAGCAAAACCACTCTGCTACCAGAGGGTGTGCCCAATCTAGTGCCTCGCAGCGAGGCTCTGGAGAGTTTACCGTCGAAACATCCATAGGCGTTCATTGTAGGTGTTGAGGTGATTTCCCGCTAGGTAAGCCGATTTACAAGCAAAATTTATACAAAGCCAACCAATGGACCCTCCGAATCTGGCGGACCCTAAATTGACCTGCATTTGAATCGATTACCGTACATAGATACGGTAGCAGAACTTTGGAAATTTGCAATGGATTTTTAGAAAGCTGGAGGTGCAACCGACGACTCACTGGGCAAAACACAATAGAATAGTGCGCTGAAGCCGATGGCTTTAACCCGGGTACGTGCAGGTGGGGGCATTAACCCAATGAGTCAGGATTTCGATCGAGCCAGGCAAGAAGCCGAAAAGTGCTTGGCGCAAGGAAATTTTGTGCAAGCTGAGGCGTCTTATCGCCAGGCCGCTCAAATCGCTGAAACCGCTTTTCCTGCAAAGGATCAGCGTCGTTGCCAGATGCTTTCGAAACTGGGGGAGTCACTTTCAAACCAGCATAAATTCTCTGAGGCTCAGCAGGTTCTAGAACAAGTCATCACGTTAAAAACAGAACAGTTCGGACCCGGCAATCTTGAAGTCGCCAACGCAATGAATGACCTTGCAGGTCTTTACTATGAGCAAAGCCGATACCGTGAGGCGGTGCCTATTTGCACTAAGATTCTCAACATCTACGAAAGAATTCTCGGTAAAGATCATCTGGATGTGGCTACCATAGCGGTAAATCTCGCGATGCTCTATCACACGCAGAATTTATACGATGATGCGGAGCCACTCTACAAGCGTGCTCTTGATGTTCGCACCATCAAACTGAGTGCCGAACATCCTGATGTGATCAACGTTCTTGAAAACTATGCTGCACTACTTCTTGCAACGGGTCGCCTTGATGAAGCGGAATATCTAAAAACATGCGTAATGGGTCGCGTTTCTGGACGGATGCGCTCTACAATGCACGATATACCTGCTTTCAAGCGTTCCCCCTAATTTTTTCCGGGATCGCGTAAGGAAGATATCTGAAGGCCAGAAGACCTCAGAATTGACCATACAATCACTTATTCCGGAGCACTGATGAAGCACATTGCAACTTGCCTGGCATTTACACTCCTTTGTGGGTTGGCGCTGCCCGACACGACAGCTATGGCAGCCTCTAGGAATGCTGCCTCCCAGCCTTCCGTCAACGTTCCTGTTTCTAGCTGGGCAGATCCTGATGTAACTCCAAGAGCAGTAATGCTCTGTATTCACGGTTTGGGATTGCATAAGGGCAACTATGAAGGTTTTGGCAAGCGCCTCGCCAAAGAGGGCATCATCACTTACGCCATGGATGTGCGTGGTTTTGGCGAATGGCAAAAGTACAAGCAGTATCAGAAGGTTGACCTGAAAGGTGCACTCAATGACTGCAACGCAATCTTGACGGCTATTAAGACTAAGTATCCGGATCTGCCGATTATTCTTGCTGGAGAGTCAATGGGTGGTGCTTTCGCCCTGCATGCGGCAGCTCTCAACCAAGATAAAGTCGCCGGTCTAATTTGTTCTGTCCCATCGGGTGACCGATACCAGGGCTCGGACAGCGAACTGCACATTGGTTTGAACGCAATCTTCCGTGGTTTTGACGCCAACATTAATGTCGGCAAGATGGTTGTTAAACGCGCCACCACCGACGAAAAATTAAGGCAGCAGTGGAAAAACGACCCGCTGGCTCGCATGGAGTTTTCGCCAAACGAATTGATTCAATTTAAGAACTTCATGGGTGAAAACGAGAGCATGGCTCATTTGGTGAATAAGTCACCAGTCCTCTTCGTGCAAGGTGGAAAGGACAATCTTGTTTTGCCGGCTGGAACCTTTGCTCTCAAAAAAGCTCTAGGGACGCCGAATAGTCAGTTTGTACTTAGCGGCAGTTCAGAACACTTGCTCTTCGAAAGCGATCAGTTCAACGACAAAATTGTCAGCTATGTTCTCGGTTGGATAGATAAAAACGTGACGGCTTTGCCCGATTCGGTTCTGGCGATGAGCGCCCCCAATACGGTGGCGTCTAATAAGGACAATCCACAATTTGCTGACATTCAAATTGCCAGCAAAGACAAAGATAGAAATCACGCTAAACCACAAGAGCAAATCGCGATGTCGACGCCAATTGATGCTGTTGGAGAAACCGAAGCAAGCAACGGCATTGCTTATTGGATCGAACTGCAACGCGGCGGCAAGCGATTTCGTTGCAACAGTCGGACAGCTTTCAAATCGGGCGACCAAATTCGCTTTCACGTAATTCCAGAAGTAGATGGATATGCGTATGTTGTTCTTAAGCAAGGTTCGAGCGGCGGCAAGGCCGTGCTCTATCCGCCTCAGGAAAAGGCAAACCATATATTGAGAGCTGATGTGGATTATCCACTTCCTTACGAAGGTTGGTTGGCATTCGATAACACGCCAGGCATTGAAAAACTTAGCCTGGTTTTCTCAAAGCAAAAGGTAGATACGCAGAAGTTCACCAACGATCGCATTGAAGTTGCATATATCGGCGAGACGGGCTCGAAGGACATCGTGCCTACGAGAATGAAGCTTTCATTCGATTCTGAAGCGCCTAATATTATTTCTGCCGACGTCGCAGAATCAACCACAATCGCCCAGAATAAGACCAACGTGACGAGACTTGTCTGTCTTGATGCTGGAATGCTCGCCGTAGACATCGCACTTGCGCATAAATAGTCGGCCGTGTTGGCTTTGATTGTCTAATTCGATCGATATAAAAGGATGTAATTCATGACCGCTTTGTACAAAAACGAGAAAGAGACCAAGGCCCGTAGCAGAGTTTCATTGGTGTCATTGATGGCCCTGGCGACACTTGCTTTCTCTTTCCCGATTGCTGCGATATCGGCGGATACTTCATCTATGCCGGTTCCAGAAGGACCTGGGCAGGGTATTCAATTTACCCAGATGCAAGACATCAATCCAAACTCGGCGACAAATCGTCCTGTAAAACAGAAGTGGGCGGTAGTTGTAGGGATTTCCAATTTTGCCGAAAAGCGCTTGGTTGGCGATGACCTAGTAATGGATAAGGCTGCCCACAATTTCTATAAATACCTCATTGATCCAAACGGCGGACGCTTCGACAAAGAGCATGTGCGCTTGTTGGTCAACACAAGCGCTACCCGCACAAATGTTTTGAACACCCTTGGTAATAAATGGTTGGGGCAATTAGCCGGACCTGACGATTTGGTAGTCGTATTCATGGCTACCGAAGCTTTTCCAATGATTGAAGGCGGAACATTTTTAGCTGCATACGATGCGGCTCTGACCAATGTTTATGGAACTTGCTTTTCGATGCAAGACTTGATGAGCACGCTCAAGAAGAATGTCAAAACAGATAGAGTTGTGCTCGTTTTGGAATCAAAATATTCCGGTGCCGCGAGCTTAGAGTCCGGTGCAAAAGCCCTTTTTCACGGCTTTAACATCGATCTCGATAAAGTAGTTATGGGTAAGGGAAACATAATTCTGTCATCCAGTCGTCCGAATGAGGAAACTTATGGTGATGATTTTTCCTCGAGCCTGATTGAGTGTTTGCGCGCGAAAAACGGGCTTGTACCGCTCAATGAAGCCTTTGCAAAAGCAAAGGAAATGACAGAGTTTAAGACCGCGCACTATAGCAAAGGTGGCAAGAAGCAGTCGCCTGTTCTTAAATCAAACTGGACTGGAAATGATTTGGTGCTTGGTGTCCCGCAGTCAGAGCAAGTTTCCGGTATTCCGTCCGGCGTGAATGCATTTCTATCAGCCGAGGCGCATTACATAAAAGCCAACACTTTTGTAGTGAACAACAAGATGGACGAGGCGATTGCGGAGTATAAAGAAGCGCTGAAGATAGATCCGACATATGCTGATGTTCTCAGCGATTACGGCACAGTGCTCGGCTACAAAGGTAATTGGGAAGAAGCTGCAGAAATGTTCAATCGCGCATTGAAAGCAAATCCCCATGATTCGCTTTTTGCATACAACTATGCTCGAGCATTGAGAAAGCTCAATAAGCCTGACGAGTACATGAATGTTTTGAATCTCGCTTACCGCCTCAATCCACGCGATAAGGATATTCTTCTGGCAATGTCGGAGGTATCTTCTAAGACTGGCGACAATACCGGCTCCATCAGATATTTACAAGAAGCGCTCGCGCTTTATCCTGAGAGTGCAGATTTGCACAATTCGATTAGCGTCGCGCTTTTCCGTGCAAATGCTTTGCCGCAAGCAATCGAACACGCCAGAAAGGCTGTTACTCTCAATCCGAAGCTTTCATCTGCTCGAATTAACCTAGGCTCCACCCTGCTTAGTGATGGAGATTTGAAAGGTGCGGCAGATGCTTACCGTGAGGCGACCAACATTAACCCGGCTGATCCTGAAGGTCATTTTGGATTGAGCCGCGCTCTGGAGAAACTCGGCGATAAGCCTGGCGCCAAGACTGAGCTTTCAAAATTTATAGAGTCCGCAACTCAAACCGACTCCCGCTTACCGGCGGCAAAACGCCGCCTGTCGGAGCTTTCTCAGTGAAATTTTCTCAATTTTTCTGAACCGAACGCCTTAAGGTGTTACTGAGCATCATTCTGTGGGCTAAAAACAGAAAGTGAGCCTTTTATCTGGCCTTCCTGGGATCTTATCCCTGGGGGTTTTCATCAGGAGAGTATTAGCTCTCCTGCCTATTTGGCTCAACGATTGCAAAAGTCCCAAAGGAGAGATCCAGTGAAGTGGTGTCCAAATTGCCAGGCATCAACGCAAACAACTGGTGTGACCTGTCCTAAAGACGGCGCATTCTTACTTGAAGTAGACCAGGCTGTTGTTGATGATTCTTTGCCGCAGATTAATACCACTGTGGGCAATGGCTATGACCTTGTTGCCGGTCCCATCAAAGGCGGCAAAAGTGCAGTATATAAGGCACATCACAAGCTTTTCGATAGAACTGTCGTGATGAAGATTTTGCTTCCCAATCTGAGGGGATTGGCTGATTTTGTCGAGAAGTTCAACTACGAAGCGAAAATCATTAGCCAAGTCAACGATGAGTGTATCGCCAATATTTTCGACGTTGGATTATTGCCTGGAAATGCACCTTTTCAGGTCGGTGAATACTGCGAAGGTTCGTCGTTGGATGCACTTTTGCGGCGAGAAGAAATTGAAATGGCTGAGATCATAACTGCAATGAGCCATGTGTGTGATGCTCTAAATGCCGCACATAAGCAGGAATACGTACATTTGGCAGTGAAGCCGAATCATATTATGGTCAACTTTCCCAACAAGAATGAAGTGAGCGTAAAGCTGATTGATTTCTACGAAAGTGTGCGTGTGGGCGAGCATGTTCATAACACGAATGATACTCCGGGACTGTTTCGTCGGTGCGGATTCCCCAGTCCTGAGCTTTTGCAGGGAAAACGAGTCGATGCTCGATCCGATATTTATTCACTTGGATGCGTCCTTTTCAAAGCACTAACCGGACACGCTCCATTTTCGGCGACAGATGCAAAACAACTTGGCATGAAGCATATACAAGAAAAGCCCAAACCTTTGCATCAAGTCTGCACGCAAAAGGACTTTCCAGCGGTTTTGAACAATTGTGTAATGACTGCTTTGGAAAAGGATCCAGAAAGAAGATTTCAAAACATTCTCGAAATGAAACGCGAATTGCAAATGATTGCACCGAGCTTGCTTTAGGCTTCGGGCTCGCTCGCTCAAATTTGCATTTATCACACGTTCGATTTCGTCTTATTCTTCGTCGTCGAATTTTATTGACACAGCGACCATTTCGCCATGTTCCGACGGAATTGTTGTAATGCGAATATCGAGTTCTGCACCTGTGTCAGTCCACTTCAACCGTTTGTCTTGCGGTTTTTTTGTTTCCTCGGTAGACAGACCGGCGATGGATTTGTAGCAACGAAGCAGTTCAGCGTGAATATGCTTTTCCAGCTTTGTCGATTCGATTAACGCGCCGTCATACCAATAGCGCAATTCGAGTTCAGCAGCTTGAGGCTCGATATGAACATCGGAAAATCCATTGTCTGCGGCTTTGTTGATTATGTCTCTGGCAAGCGAGAGCAGATTTGGATCCAGTGGTGGCGGTCCGGGAGGAGCAGGAGGTGCGACAGGAGCTGCTGCAGGTGCTGGAACTGCTGGAACTGGAACTACTGGAGCTGGAACTGCCGGAGCTGCTGGAGTAGTGGATGGTATCGCAGCTGGTGCAACAGGCTGCTGTGTTGTGACAGCAGGTTGCACTGCCTGTGGTACAGGCGAGACTGGAAGTGCGGGGGCTGGAGGTTGAGGCGGTGGCACAACCGGGACTGAACCAGAGGACTGTTGCTGAGCACGTACGCCTGGTATCTGATTGGGATTAATGCGGGGCACAGGTATTGGCGAACCTGGAACTCCTGGCACTACGGGTGGAGGAACGGCAGGATTTGCACCAGACGCACTTGCTGCCGGTTGTACCGGTGCTTGCGGAACTGCTTGCGACGGAATTACAGGTGTCGCACCAACTGGAGCTACTGGTGGCGCCTGTCGTGCAGGCTGAACAGGAACTTGAGGCAATGGAGCTAATACAGCTGGTTGAGGCGGCGCCGGCGCCGGCGGAACTGGTGCTACAGGTGGTGGTGCCGGTGCTGGAATGGGTGCAGTTGGCGCTGGCACCACCGGAGCTGGGGAAGGTGTTACAGGCGCTGGAACAGGCGCAGTAGGCACTGGCACTACCGGAGCTGGAGAAGGTGCAACCGGTGCTGGAACAGGCGCAGTAGGCGCTGGCACTGCCGGAGCTGGAGAAGGTGCAACCGGTGCTGGAACAGGTGTAGTTGGCGCTGGTACTACCGGAGCTGCTGCTGCAGGAGCTGGAGGAGGTGCTACCGGTGCTGGAACGGATACAGTCGGTGTTGGTGCTACTGGAGCTGGAACGGATACAGTCGGTGTTGGTGCTACTGGAGCTGGTGCCATTGCAGAAGGCGCAGGTGGAGTCGGCTGTGGTGGAACCGGTGGATGTGGTTGCATTACCGCAGGCTGCGGCGGTGCGACCGGCGCGGTAACCTGAGGCGGAATGGCTGGAGTTGACGGTGCCGGTGCAGGTGGTATTGGAGCAGGTGCAGGTGGTTGTGGTGGGGGTGGTGCTACCAGACCAGGCGGTTGAACTCGTGTTGCTTGTCCTGGAACTTGACCTTGTTGAATTTGAGGAGCTGGCGTTGAAGTTGCAGATACAGGAGTTGGAGATGCTGGTGCTACTGCTCCAGGCGCGGGAGCTTGTAAATTCACGCGCGCTTGGTTTGCTAAATTTGGAATTTGCTGCGGAGAAATTGGTTTTGGCGGAATGACACCTGGTGGCAAAGCAGCAGGTGTAGCGGGAGCAGGTGCAGCGGGAGCAGGTGCAGCGGGAGTTGATGGAGCAGGAGTGCTCGAAGACGCAGGTGTGACTGGTTTGTGCGCTGGGATCTCATGGAGTGTAGGTTGCAGCAACGGTCTCGCGGGAACAGGAGTTGCACCGGGAACCGATGCTGGTTTGATTACAGGTGCTGCACCAGATGTCTGTGGTAGCGGTGGCTTCGCCAATGCGGCGATCCCCGGAACCGGCGGGATCGCTGGAGGAACCGGCGCAGGCGGAGGAGCAGTTGGACTTGGCGCTGCCGGTGCGGACGGCACTGCAGGCGCCGTGGTGGTCGCGCCAGGAGCAGAAGGAATTGTTGCTGGAATTACGACCGGTACAGGTGATGGTGGAACAGCGGGAGCTGGCGTTGGAGCACCTTGTGCAGCGGCAGGAGCAGGTGAAGGTGAAGGTGAAGGAGTAGGAGTAGGCGCAGGTGCAGGTGAAGGAGTAGGCGCAGGTGAAGGTGAAGGTGAAGGAGTAGGAGCAGGTGCAGGAGTCGGTGCCGGTGATGGCAATGGAGCAGCAGGCTGTGGAGGAGCTGGAGCTGGTGCTGGTGCTGGAGCTGGTGCTGGTGCAGTTTGAGCCTCAGCAACTGCTTCTTCGGGTGTCGTGGCGACTGGTGCAGTGAATGGTTCAACTTCTGATTGTTGAACTGCATCTACTGAAGGCTCGGCAGTTTCCTCAACCACAGGGGCGAGTTGAATATTCTCTTGCACTGCAGGCGGTGCTTCCGCAATCGCTTCGACTGGTGCAGCCCCATTCACGGGGACAGATTCAGTTGGAAGTGTTGGCGCAGCAGTTTCGAAATGTGGTTCGCCGTTTGACTGGACTAGATGTGTACGCAAGAAATGCTCAAAGTCGTCCTCAAGGCAAACGGCCTTTTTGATTTCCATGCCTTTAAGCCTGAACTTGATGTCGTTCATGGCCGCAAGATCGTCGGGGTTGACCATAACAACAGTCACACGATTGCCCGATTTACCGACCGGAAGAACTTTTCTCTGTTCAACAACCTTCGCGGGCAGCAAATTCAATACTTCAGCGTCGATAGACATAGAAGCGAGCGAGATATATCCGGCACCGAATTGCATATCGAAAGCATCGGATAATTCCATTTCGCCGGCGATGCCCATGCGTTCTAAAACAACACTCAAGCTCTGACCGCTCGTCAAAAGTTCTCTTCTGATTGAAGGAATTTGTTCTTCGGTAATTACATCCATCTCTACTAAGAGTTCTTCTTGTAAAAACGGAGGAGCTTCGCCAGAATCTCTTCCCTCTTCCGCGGGTCTATCCTCGCTTGCTGCAGAAGAGAGACTGGACATCAGATTTTCGACTGCGGGTGCTTCCTCTCCCCAGTCAGTTATTCCGGCAAACTCATCGGCTTCAGCTGATTTTTCTCCAGTCTGATCGTTGAATGACAGCTCTGCCAATGCTTGGAGTTCTTCAACACCGGACAGGAATTCACTGTCGTCCAGATTGAATTCATCATCAACCGCAGCGACGGGTTGCGCTTCCGAAGCGGCCGGTGTTTCAACTGGTTGCTCGTCGGTTGCTTCAGCAATTGGTGCTTCAGGTGCTTCCAAACCGGCGGCAGTGCTTTCTTCGGCCGCAGCATCGCCCCAATCTGCGCTTTCTGCAAACTCAGAGTCATCTGGTATATCGGACGTTACAGCATCAGGCGCAGCAACTATTTCAGAAACTGCTTCTTCTTGAGCGATGTCGGCTGGAGCTTCCGGCATGTCGGTATCTGCCAGTGTATCGGCCAGTGCAGACATTTCATCAAGCAGAGTAGCAGTGTCTTCTGGAGCTGCTTCTGTTTCTGTTTCTGCTTCTGCTTCTGTTTCTGCTTCTGCTGCTGTTGCTGTAGGAACAAGTGCTTCGACTGCTGCGATTTCTGCTACGTGCGGTTTTTCTTCCTGAGAAAGCACTTCCTGTACTTCCTTTGCTGATTCTTCAATTGCAAATTCTTCAGCAGAGATTTCGTCTACTGAAGCGTCGGCTTGCTCTTTAGCCGAAGTCTCAACTTGCTCTCCTGTTGCAGCCTCTGCTTGTTCTTCTGCTTCACTCTCTAATGTTTTTTCTTGCGCTTGAGCTGCAACCTCTGGTTGTTCAACTTCTTCAGATGTAGTCTCTTCTACGGCGTCTTCTACTTGTGCAATTTCCTGAGGTGATTCATCTGAGAGAGTTTCAACTTCCGCCGAGGCATCCTCTCCGGACTGTTCTTGTTCAGCGGCATCCTGAACGAATGCGGGCAATTCATCGGAGGAAATGTCTCCCGCCGCGACTGCTTCATCCGCAGCGGCTGATGCTTCTTCCCATGCTTCTTCCGCATCAGCAAGTGCTTCTTCAACGGCAGCGGTCGATGCTGCCAATGCTTCGGAAGCTTCTGCCAATGCGTCGTTGACCGCTTGCTCTTCGGATTCAGCCTGTTCTGATGACCAAGACATGAAGCTCGCAGCACCAGGATCCATCGGCGGGATTTCATAGTCTGCTGCTGTCGCCGCAGCGACTTCAGAGGATTCTATATCCTCGCTTCGCACAACTTCAGCATTTGTCTCACTTGTGGCTCCAGGCGCTTCATCACTTCCCACCTCAGCCTGCGATTCGTCTGCCGTTGGATCAAATCCAAATTCTGCATAATAGTCATTGACGGCTTGTTCTTCAGCAGACAATGACTGCCCTTGCTCTGTAGCATCTTCCTGACGTTTATTGGTTGGCTCGGCAGCGGCGTCTACACCTATAGGTGTGTTTTCGTCGATTTGATTCATCCACTCTGGAACAGCTTCCTCTTCCTTCTGCTCCGGAGTTGCAATAGGCTGAGAATCAGTGCGCTTTTCCTTTAGGAATTTCTTTGCGGCAGAAAGATGGTGTGCAGCACTACCTAATTTGCTGCTCAGAAGTCCGGATTTGCCTTGCGGCTCTTCTGCACCACCAGCAGTGTCGTCATTGTCCGAAGCCGCTGGCGGAGGTGGTGGCGGTGGCGGAGGGGGTGGTGGTGTAGCCTGGCGGGGAGCCGGTTCGTTCTTCTTTCCACCTTTCTTGCCGCCCATCATGCCACGAAGGGCTGAAAGACCACCCGATCTTTCTTGAGTGGGCTCACTTGCCGCCTTCTTTGGCGCATTGCCTCCCTTCAGGAAGGCGGACATGCCACCGGACTGTGTGGGCTTTTCCGGTGGTTCGCTTACTTCGGCTTTTGGTGTCGGAATCGAATCCAAGGCGCTGGCATCGAAACTCGGACTGCGGATTGAATCTAATTGACTGCTGTCAAAACTATCAGAAGGAACACTATTCAGCTCCTCAGTGGGAACTGAAGGCGTAGCGATTGCATCGAGTGATCCAGTGTCGTATTGAGCGGAATAGGTTCCGGACGTCAATGATGGTGCCGCCGTGACTGTATCACTGGTGACCTCGTCGGCAGTTACTTCGTCATTCGAGTATTCTGTTGCAGCGAACTCTTCTTCTGCCTGTTGGAAATCAACCGCGTCTGCTGCTTCATGGATTACCACCGGCGCGTCGTCCGCATCTTGCGTTTGCTCGGCTGGTCTTTCGTCAGTAGTCAATTCTTCCACCGGCAGTTCTTCGAATGCCTCGCCGGTGGTATCATCGGTAACACCAGAATCAGATGCTGACTCGACACCAAATTCGCTGTCGTCCACCGGCGTGACCGGTCTGTCCGGCATGTGACGCATTTTTTCTATCTGATCGAGGAAGATCTTGAAATCGTCTTCGAAGCAAACCAGCGGTTTGATATCCATACTAACGTTAGCTTTGATAGCCTTCATGGCCGCCGAATTATCGGGGTTGACCATGGCAACAGTCAGGCGATTACCGTCGATATGAATTGGCACAACACCATGCTCGCTTATGACATCAGCGGGCAAGAGGTCGACAACCGGTAGCTCTGGGCTGATTGTGTGCAAAGCTAAGTAATTTACGCCGTACTGCAGTTCTAGCGTATTTTTGAGTTGTTTTTCCGTCGCCAAGTTCAGGCGCTCGAGAATAATTCGCAGCGGTTCACCGGTTTTTTCTTTCTCTTGTTCGACTTGCTCCAAATCCGCGTCAGAAAGTAAGCCGTTATCCACGAGCAACTCAGCAAGTTCTTTGCTGATAGACGACATCACTCCACCCTGACTGGCTAGTAAGCCAAAAACCGACGTACCAAAAGCGCTTTATCGCGGAATTGCCCAAGAGGTTTGTGTTTCCGGAGCGGGATACGCCGATAAACATTACTCTCATATAGGCTACGGACAAGCGCCGTCATAGTTGTTCCCGACACTATTAATATATAAACCTAAACAGGTTCGGTACAAGTTGTTGTAAACCCAATAAATTGGCGCTTTTCAGCCTAGTGTTCAAGGGTTATACAAGAAACAAACGTCAGATAACAGTTGGTTGGAATCACTTTCCAGCGCTGCGGCGCTTTTGCGGTTCAATCTCGGTCCAGGTTCCGAACCACTCAACAATTGAGCCCGTTCGAGATCTCAGCGCCACGGCGCGCCCCAAGTGCCAACGATAGGGGTTGCCTGAGACTTTACCGACGCCAATCGCCCGTTTTAGACGAAACTCCACTTCATAACTGTCGCCGGACGAGAGAGCCTTATTCCATTCGGATAAGTAAATTGGCAGATCATCAGGATGAATAAGCAAGGTCCAAGCATCATTCAAGCTTTGCTCAACTGAAAGGCCGGTGAATTCCGTCCACCGGTGATTGAAGAAAGTGAAATTGCCGCTTGCGTCCGCCGACCAGACTATCTGAGGAATTGCATCCGCAAGCATGCGAAAGCGTAGTTCGCTTTCCCTGATTTCATCCTGTTGACGCTTCTTGTCATCGATGTCAGTGGAGGTACCGAACCACTCGCGAATTACGCCGTCAGCGTTGAAGATCGGCACCGAAAGGATCAAGTGCCAACGGTATGAGCCGTCTTTAGCTCGCAGGCGCGCTTCGCATTCAAAAATCGATCGGTCTTTTCCGCACTTTTCGCCGAGGTCTTGCATGAGTTTAACGTCCGCGGGATGCACGCAGGAGTTCCAAATCAGTGGCTCCTCTTGGTCATGCTTCAAGCCTGTGTAGTCTACAAAACGTTTGTTGCTATAAATGATCCGACCTTCCGGATCGCAGACATTCACGAGCTGTGGAATGTTTTCGGCAAGCAGCTGAAAATGCGCTTCTTGTAAAAGTTGACGGTACTCGTACAGTGTCTTTGGTTGGAGTCCGATTAGATAAGCCAACACCTGGTCCGTTGATTCCGGCAAAGTGACAACGCCGACGACCACAGGAACTTTGCTGCCATCTTTGTGCAGCAATTCCTTCTGGAATGGACCAGCTTTCCCATTCTTCGCCAGCTCCGCGACGGCGCCAAGGTCGACAAATGAGTGTTCTTGCGGCGTGATGTCGTTCCATTTGACCGCGCCAGACTCAAGTTCTTCTTTTGAGTAACCAAGCAAATCTACCATCGCTTGATTCACTTCCCAATACCGGCCGCTCACATCGCATCGGACAAAAGCCAAAAGATTTGCGTCAACGAAACGCTTGAGGGCACCGGCATCCGCGAGTATTTGTTTGGAAATTTCAAAAGGGTGTGAAACGCTGTCAGTTTGACCTGATGATGACATGTGAGAGGGGACTCCATGATTTTTACTTGGTCGGTTAGATTAGCACAAATTCTCATGACATCCAGCAAAGTCTGCCAAAGGTGCTCGAAATATGAAATTAGAATTCGATAAGCGTCGTGCGGCTCTTCCGGTGTTTGCCATCGACTTCAGTACCGCATTTGGTGCCTGAGTGGTGCATCCTTGACAGCTCTCATGTATGGTAGCAAATGATGAATACGTTCGATGTAAAACTGATATGATCTGCAGCCTGGCTGCTATAGCCAATCCGCTGCCAGGCCAAGCCAAACATAGGTCAGCCGTGCCGAAAGACAACAGAATGGTTCGCGTTGGAGACATGCTGGTTGCCGCCAGGGTAGTCTCGTCTGCCGAGATTACAGAAGCTATTCAGGTTTCAAAAAGGCTAAACATCCCCATTGGTCGCGTTCTTATCACGTCAGGCTGTGTCACAGAAAAGCTTTTACACGCTGCACTCGATTTACAATCGCTTGTTAGGGACGGGGAAGTGCCATTAGAGTCTGCCTTAAAAGCTCTTTCTCGCATCGAGAAAACAAATTGCACAGTTAAAGAAGCACTCGAGGTGCTGAATTTCAGACCTAAATATGGAAAAGGAAAGAACAACCTTGCCGACCTTTTGGTCGATTCCAATTTGGTAAGCCAAGAACAAATTGATGACGCACTTAAGACGAGCTTTGAGTACGGGACTCCATTAGGGAGCACATTGGTCTTTCAGGGCGCACTTTCGCCTGATTTCTTCCCCGCGATAAGCGCGATTCAAGAGAAAGTGACCAACGGCAAATTATCCAATGAAGAGGCGATCACCGAGCTGAAAGAAGCGTTTACGCTCTGGCTGAAGGCTGGTGACAGAACAAATCAGCCCGCATTGAAAACAATTGAAGAGCTGGATTTCGATTTTGAGTCGGACGTCAGTTTACGAGAATCGCCTGCGGCTCACAAAAAACGGCACTCAGAGCCAAAAGTGTTGAGCAATCCGCCTGCACAAGATAAGCAGGTAGAAGAAGAAGCACGAAAAGAACAGGGCGAAATAGAAGACCAAGTCGAAAGAGAAGGCCAAGTAGCACAAGAAGAAATAGCTAACGCTCTCGAGGAATTGTCGAGAAGTGGAACATCTTGGGACGATGTGGATGCGAGTGCGGAAGTAAGTCCGGATGTAAGTACGGCAATGGAATCGCAGATTTCCGAAAGCGAATCGCAAACTTCGGAACCGAAGCAGCAAGCAAATGCTTCAGACGCTAATGAAAACGAAAAACGAGACAGGCGTGATACGCGCACTCGACACGTTACTCATACTGATAAAGCCACTGCAAGAGAAAAGCGCATGCTGCAAAGTAAGCATAATCGTCCAGGCGGTAGGCTTATTGATCTTCTCAGCGCTGCAGATCTTCTGGACCAAGATAATCTGGTGGCAGCATATCAGGTAATGCTGCATGACAGTCACCGAAGCGCCTCCTTCCTTGTTGAATCCGGCTTGATTAGTGATGAACTGAGACGACAGGCTGAGCGCTGCCACAATCTTGTAAGACGGGGTCGATTGAGTCCGGAGCAGGCAATCCGAGCGCTAAAATCGACCCAGGAAAAAGAAGTGACTTTCAGAGAGGCACTTTCGAAAGAAGGCGTGAATCAGCCAGCAAAACTAGAAAAGGACTGGCAGACAGGTGTCGCTGCTGGTGTTGTCGGTGGCTTTCTCGCTGCATTTTTCAGTCTGATAGTGACGCTAGTCAGGCTTTTGAAAAAGCGCTGATCAGAACTTATATAAAGTACGTCATCGATTTTATCGGTCAAAACTGTCAAGGCGCGATTGTTTCCATCTTCTGGGAATAATAACTACACCCATTAGAGGAGGATTTTCCGTGTCTGATGAACCAACGACGGCGCCTGAGGGCGGCGGCGCAGCAACAGATCCCAAGCACTTGAGAGCCTCATTTTGGGGCAACCTGGCTTCGGCGTTCAAGCACATTCGTGCAGCCAGCAATTCAGACAGCTCTCGCCTGCGGGGATCGGACTACGTATCGGTTATCAGCTTCCCGTTAGCTGCGGTGTTGCTCGCATCGTCTGCATTCATGCCTCACGGCATTACCTTGAGACCCTGGTTTGTATTTTTCCTTCTAATTTCGCTTCTATATTTCATCGCTTCCAGAATTGGAGTTGTGAAAAGTTTTACTCCCAGACAAGCGCATTTGGTTTGGATGATTGTTGTCGCAACATTCATCACAGGCTCAGTTTTCGCGCTCTTCTTGTTTGAGCTCTGCAGAATCATGTAGAGGTGTTGCTACTAAGTTTTGAACATATTGTCGGAGCGGATTGGTTAGATCGATCCGCTCTTTGTTTTGCTTTTCTTTTGCAAATTGTTTTTGACCTGGATCAGGATTTTGTATAGGTCAATCAGTTTTCGAAGACTGCGATTCTGTTTTCTGCAATTCGCCTATCTCGGGAGCGAGCTCTGCTGCCTCTTCTCGTCGGCCGAGCCCGAGCAATAAATCTTGCGCATGCATAAGGTCCGAAATCGCGCGGCGGTGCTTTCCGGTTTTTGCAAGTAAACGGCCGCGTCTCAAAAATGGATCCGGATCAGAACCATCAAGTCGAATCGCCTCTCCCAGTTCTTGCATTTCGCCTTCCAAATTTCCTCTCATGCTAAAAACCTGGGCTTTGCCGATGTGAGCGCCTTTCAGCCATGGGTTCAATTTAATTGCATCTTCAAAATCGCAAAGAGCTTCTTCTGTTTTTCCCAGCTTTAATTTTAAATGCCCACGTTGCATTTTTGCGACCGCGTTGTATTTGTCCTGGTCGACTGCCTTGTTGTAGTCTTTCAACGCTTCCTTGGTTTTATCCAAATCAGCAAGTGCGTTGCCGCGAAGGACGTAGATTTCCTTGTCATCAGGGTTTTCAGCGGCCCATATGTTGTAGTCTTCGAGCGCCTGTTTAGGCTTGCCAAGCTCGTGCAATACCTGTCCGCGTCGCAAGTGCACCGCCTTTAGTGCCGGATTTACTTTTACGGCGCGGTCATAATTCCTTTTTGCTTCTTCCAGTTCGCCCATTTTGTGAAGAGTCAGCGCTTTGTTGTAATAACCGTTAAACGTTTTAGGGTCAAGCTTTAGCGCAGCATCGAAGCTGGAAATTGCATTCTCGAAATCACCCATTTCGTCTAGGACAAGACCACGCCGATTGTAATTTTCAGCTTCCATCGGTGCGTATTTGATTGCAGTCTCAAAATCTGCCAAAGCTTTTTGATAGTCTCGCTGCGATCCCATACCATGCACCATGGCACGCATCGAATAAGCTCTCCAATACTTGGGATCAATGGACAAAGCCTGATTGAAATCTTTTAGTGCAAGATCGAAGTAGTTCTTGTGGAAAAAGGCCATGCCGCGATCTGTAAGAATGCGAACATCACCTTCTTTTCTAGTCAGCGCTTTGGCAAGATCAGCCAGCGCAAGATCATACTCGCCCATACGAATATGAGCCAAACCGCGCATGTGATAAGGAACAGCAGATTTTGGGTCTGAGTCGACGCAAACGTTGTAATCGGAAACAGCATTTTCGTATTGGCACAAACTTACGTATGCGCTTGCACGCTCGAAATAGGCAACAAGGAATTTTGGACTGAGAGAAATCGACTTGGTGAGAGACTCTACGGCACGCTCGAATTCGTTCATGTCGTTGAAGAGAAGTCCTTTCTGATAGTGCGCCTGATGATATTTGACGTCCATGGAAAGAACTTTGTCAAAGTCGGCGAGTGCCTTATCTAACTGATTGTTCAGCCGGTATGCGATGCCACGGCTTTGATGTGCTTCGATCGACTTTTCGTTTGCAGCAACCGCTTTATTTAGATCCTCAATAGCTTTATCCAATTCACGTGTCATGATGTAAGCGGCGCCGCGATCTAAGTAGATGTGATAGGCGGGAAACTCGTCTGGCTTGTGCGTAAGAGCGTGAGAATAGTCCTGAATAGCCAGGTCGTAATCTCCTTTTTCGGCGTAAGCGTCTGCGCGCGCCATGAAGACTCTGAAATTCTTATCGTCGAGAGTGATGTACTTGCTGAGATCGTTGAGCGCAAGGTCGAAATTGCGAGCCTTGAAGTGCGAAAGCCCTCGTCCTTTCCAGCAACTAGCGTTTTCCGGCGCATTCTTGATTGCTTCTGAGAATTGGTCGACTGCGGCGTCATACTGCCCAAAGAGGTAGTAAAACCACCCCCTGGCTTGATGAATCATGGTTCCCAGTCCCAAATTGATATACCTTTGCTGCGCAATAACCAAAAAACAAAAAATGATATCCCGGCATTGAACCATAATTATATGGTGTTTGCCTGCCGGCGCCCTTTCCAAACGCCCGGAATAGCGGTCATTTTGCGCTAATTAAGAAAAGCAGTGCATCCTTTCGATTGCGTCACTTTCGGCCTTGTAATGGAATGCATGTAGTTTCATTTGCAAGGCTGGACCATACGTCGATATCTAAATCAGGTGCATTGATTGCGCCGCATAGCTGGAGGACAAAGAATGACTTTCTCTGGTTTCAACATGAAAGATCTGGTTCCGGGCAATCTAATGCCGAAGGATTTAAGGACCAAGATTTGCGAACACATGGGCAAAGATCCAGCCACGCTCTCTATAGTTACCGAACAGTTTGAGAGATACAATCAGGCGAACCTGCAGATCGCCCTGGATGAGCTGACTACCAAGAATGGACGCAGCACATCGATCCTGGGAATTCAGGGTGGATTTCTGAACAATCTGACTGGAACTTCGCTGTCTGATCTCGTCGCATCTCAATCCGTGGCAAGTTTTGTTGGCTTGGGTGGAGCGAAAGAAGGAACAGTACAGTATTTGAATATGGAACTCGACAGCGGGCGCAAACTCGCTTGCGTTCAGGGCGGACTGTATTTGATAACCGGAAATCCAAAACTGGCTCTGCTTTTACGCCAGGGCTCGATGATGGATTTTGCCGGTGCCTCGCCGATTGTAATTGACGTAATGTCGGAAAATCGCGAATCAGCGGAGAAGTTCATCAAAGATATTCAGCGCCACATGGGCAAGAATAATGTCTATCGCGGCAAGATGCTGTCAGTGATTGAAGGTCCTGCCTCAGTTGCCGGTATGGGCGGTGGTGGCACACTTAAGTTTCATACCGTCCCTGCAATAACTCGCGAACAAATTATCCTGCCCGAAGGTCTTTTGAAGCGCATTGAAAGACAGACGGTAGATGTCGGGCAGTACAGCCAGGCGCTGAAAAATGCTGGTCGTAAACTCAAGCGCGGAATTCTTTTGCACGGCAAACCAGGCACCGGCAAGACATTGACTTCAATGTATTTGGCTTCGGCAATGAAAGAGCGGACGGTCCTTTTGGTGACTGGACGTGGTCAAGGATTGATTGCACGGACGGCGTTTTTCGCGCGATGGCTTGAGCCGGCCATGGTAATTATTGAAGATGTGGATTTGATCGCCGAAGACCGAACCACAAGCAATGGCTGCAACCAAGCCGTTCTTTTAGAACTGATGAACGAGATGGACGGATTGTCTGATGACGTAGATGTTCTTTTTGTTCTCACAACTAATCGTCCTGAGATTTTAGAACCGGCTTTGGCTGCGCGTCCTGGACGTATCGACCAGGCATATGAAGTGCCGCTTCCGGATGCCGAATGTCGCCGGCGGCTCTTCGATGTTTATTCCAAAGGATTGACGGTCAAAGTTGAAAACATGGAAGTCTTCATCAAGCGAACCGCTGGAGCAAGTGGTGCGTTTATCGGCGAGCTAATGCGCAAAGCTGCTCTCTTCGCTGCACCAGACGGAGACCCTATTGTTGTTCGAGATCGACATCTGGATGAAGCTATGCACGAAATGGTCGTAGCAGGAGGAAGCTTGACCAAGAGCCTTTTGGGCTCCAAAGACATAGGTTTTGTTCCTAGCGAACTTACCGGCAGGTAGAGGAATTAGCCGCGTTTGCGCAGCTTTTCGCACTCGGCTTTGTATTTTTGCCAACGGCGAACAGCATCGTTAGTTTCGCCCAGCTTTTGAGTGCCGATCTTAATAGCATCGGCAAACAATTGTTCTGCGCCACCGTAACGCTGCTGTCTCATGTTCAAAATAGCTAGAGACGCCTTCATCTGAGCCATGTCCACGCTTTTCTCACCACCATTTTTGGTTGTGATGCGAATTGCTTCGTTGAAGCGCGCTTCGGCGTCATCCAATTTGTCTTCAGAATAGAGGACGGTAGCAAGCGCAAGATTGATCTTGCCAATCTGCGGATGGTCAGGTGGATAAACTTTCGTGCCCAAACTCAAAGCCTGCTCGTACTCGGCTTGAATTGTCGAAAGCTGCTCTTTCTTGGTGGCAGCCATTTGTTCGGCTCTGGCTAAGTCTGTCACCACTGCAACATAATCACGGTCTTCTTTGCCGGAAGTCGATTCAATTAACTTCTGCGCTTCGTGAAGCTTTGCGATTGCGTCCTTATAATTGCGCCTCTGAATTGAAATCGATGCGAGCCCTTGCAGCGAATCGGCGGCGTCTTCTTTATCAGTGCCGGACAACTTAATACGAACGTCGAGCGCCTTTTTGAAACAGGTCTCGGCCGCTTTGAGGTCGCCGGAGTTAAGGCGCAGTTCGCCAAGGTCTTGTTGGACGCGAGCATATTCTTTGCCTTGCGTTTGATTCGTATTTTTCAGAATCAGTGCTGCATGATTGAGACACGCTTCAGCTTCTTTGTAGTCGTCGTTGGCGACATGCGCTTCTCCTAAATTGATCCAGCTCTCCAACTTGCGTTTATCGGTTTCGGCAAAACTGCGAGCAAAGTCATTCGCTTTCTTCAGCTCTTTGACAGCGTCTGCATAGCGACCTTCAGAATAATGAGAGAGTCCGCTGGACGTGAAGTCTTCATATGTTTTTGGATTAGCTACGACATGGGGCTGGTCAGGCTGGGAAGTATTGTGACCCATTTGGGAAAACACAAAACCGCCGACTCCCAGCACGAGCACTGCTGCACCGGCAATAAGTATGCGCTTATCGATCCCGGATTTTTCTTGAGCAACAGGTTGCGAATAAGTGATCATCAATTGGTTATTCGAAGATACACCCGAGTCAATGTTGCGCACTTGCTCGGCCGGCACGGCAGGCCCGCTGATCGAAATACTGCCGGTAACATTTCCCACCGGCTCGGCTGCCCCTTGCGGAATTTGATGAGGCGCCGTAACCCAGCTCGCCGGGGTCTCAACTTCCGGAACAGAACCACCTGGTGGAATCATCTGAGCCGATGTTTTTCCTAGAGCTGCGTCTTGCGCGTCGGCGGCCGCTTGAACTGCAGCTTCTGCCGCTGCGTGCGCGTTTTGCAGCGCTGTTTGGTGTTCTGCAGGTGTCTCGCTTCCTGTATTTATCTGCGATGGTGGTGGTGTATTCAAACCGACAGAACGATAGGTACCACTCGGAAAAGCCATCAATGCCGGATCTGATGCAGTAAAGTTGCCAGAGCGAAGAAATGCAGGACCGAGCGGACCAAGAGCCAATTCTTCTGCGCACTGCTCTAAATCCGCTCTCAGATCATTCATTGATGCGTAGCGATCGTCTGGATTTTTGGCCAGCGCCTTCATAATGATTTGTTCTAAGCGCTCTGGAATTTCAGCCTCCGGCGCCGTGACAGAAAATGGCGGAATCGTTTCGTTGACGTGCTTGTACATGCATTCGAGCACATCTTTTCCGGTAACAGGGCAAATGCCGGCCAAGCTTCGGTACATGACGCAACCGAGCGAATAGATGTCGGAGCGTGCATCCATTGATTTGCCGCGGAACTGCTCCGGACTCATGTATAGCGGGCTGCCGAATACTTCTCCGGTGCGAGTCAGATTATCTGTTTCACCGTCGACAGAAGAAAGAACTTTAGCAATTCCGAAATCGAGAACTTTGACAAAATCCGGTTGCCCGTCAAGCTCGATGAGCATTATGTTTGACGGCTTCAAGTCTCGGTGGACAATACCTTTCTGATGGGCATGACCGAGCGCGGCGCAAACTTGCAAAAAGATCCCGATCGCTCTCGGGACCGGTATCTGGCGTGTTTCTTCCAGAACGCGTCCGAAATTAACACCTTCCAAAAAGTCCATGACCAGGTAAGGTTGATTGCTTGGCGAAATCCCGAAATCGAAAACCGTCAGAATGTTGGGATGGTTGAGCTGACTGGTCGCGCGCGCTTCTTGCGTAAATCTCTTCAAAGTCATCGAATTAGCGCTCAACTGAGCCAAAACCATCTTGATTGCCACCTGGCGATGCATGAGTTGGTGTCTGGCTTTGTAAACGGCTCCCATGCCGCCTGCGCCAATTTTTTCAAGAATTTCGTATTTGTTTTCCAGGACTGTGCCGACTAAATCCTCGTCCGGCACGGTCATCAGCGGCATGTTGTCTTCGGGGCACACGGTCATATCGCCTTGATAACGGCGACCGCAGGCTGTGCAAGTTTTGCTGCTCCCCGTGGACTGGGGGTTATTGACGGACATCCAGACCCTCCACTATGTCCTAGTTTACCGCCACATCCATGATGACAACGGGTGTGCGAGCCCCAATCCGTCGATTCAACTTTGCTCACGCAGCTTCAATCGTCTTTGCAACGCCGATGGAAGCCCAGTCTTCATCTTCACAAGAACATCAATACAGTGCCAGTTACTTTACGCAATGGAATTGGATATATACGCCCGAACTTCACTTTCCAATCTTCGAAACTTTTCAAGAATTGAAGAAAGGGAATAGAAGTCATGTGCCCACCTTTGGTCTTATCTTATGTAGTATTAGCATGTTGGCTTACTATGGAATCTCTTTAGCTGGTGACCGAAAAGAATCCCGATTCCGGAGATAGTTCTAAATGAAAAAATTGCCCGTAAAACTATGCGGATTATTGGTCACTGCAATTTTTTCCACCTCTTTGCTTACCGGTTGCGCCGACTTCGGTGACAGGACAGCCACAACCAAAGACGATTACTTCGCCTCACCCGAAGCACCAGTTCGATTTTCACCATTTCACCCTTTCAGCGACGCAGAAGGCGAGGGTTGGAAGCCGGAAGATTTCGCCAATAAGTTGCCGTTGAAAAAGCCGCCGATGGGTGAAGACTCTAAAGTTGAATCAATCAATGTTCTTACGTCCGGCTGGACGAAAGGTGGATTGCGCTTTCATACGCAACCGCGCGGTAATTTTAACGACGCACCCAACATGACTTATCCGGAAACCAACGACAACGGAAATTTGGGTGGCGAATCCTGTGGCTTTGTATATCTCTACTACAAATACGAGCCGGAAATTTTGTTTGCAGGCGACTTGAAGAAGTGCTGCTATGGTTCGATGGCGACAGGTCTGATGGACCTAAAAGCTAAGGAGCCGATTGTTTTCAAAAACTATGTGATCGAAAACGATACCATCGGTCGCGAATGGCACTATTCCAGTAAAGAACCTTTCGGCGAATGGAAAAAGAAATTTCCGGTTGTTGCAGTCGAAGGCAAGACACTGCGCTGGATTGATTGTATGGGTGGACCTGGAGGTTCTCTCGGTGCCGGATGGGAAGGCAAGAAAGTCTATCTGATGGTCTATGCAGGCGCGGACAAGTCAATTACCCATGCCAAGATTTTCCGCATCGATTATCCTGAAGGCAAAAAGCCTACGATGACTGAGATACCAACGATGGAAGACCTGTTGAAGGAGACTTCATCTGTGACTTATTCTCCAGAAAAAATTGTTCTTTAAGCCAATGTATTGCCATCAATGATCAAAGCGCTAGAGTTGTTCTCCGGCATTGGAGCATTTGCAGAAGCAGCTGCTAAGCGACATATCGAAGTGCTCGCTGCCTTCGATCAAGACCCGCGCGCCAATGCAACCTATGAGCTCAATCACGGCATGACGCCGAGATCTCGCAATTTAGACACTATTGCGCCGTCCGAACTTCCTCAGGCAGACATGTGGTGGATGAGTCCTCCATGCCAACCTTATTCCGTAAGGGGCAATCAGAAGGGTTTGGAAGACCCTCGTGCGCGATCTTTAGTCAACCTTTTTGACCATTTGAGACAACATAGACCTAAACTTTTGATGCTGGAAAATGTTGCTGGATTTAAAGATTCGGACGCCCATCGTTTGGTGGAAAGAACCTTAGGTGAATTAGCCTACCAGAGTCATTTTCTGGAGCTTTCTCCGACTGATTTCGGTCTAAAAATGCGCCGTCCTCGCCTCTATCTCGTCGCCACTACTGACGGTGTTACTTTTGAGCCACCAGTGCTTCAGAAAGTCGAGGGGAAATGCCTCACCAGTTTTATAAAGGAAACATACGACACTGAGCTCATCGTTTCTCAGAAAGACTTCGAGCGATATGCTCCTTCCTTGCATATCATCAATCCTTGCGATCAAGATGCATATGCGATTTGCTTTACAAGCGGCTACTGGAAGAGCTTTAAATCAAGTGGCACCTTCATTGCCGTCGATGAACAGCAAATCAGGCGTTTTTCTCCTGAAGAAATAGTCGCGTTAATGGGTTTTTCTTCCGATTTCTCGTTTCCTGAAGAACTCTCTATTCAGGCAAAACTTAAGCTGGCGGGCAATACTGTGGATGTCCGAGCAATAGATTATCTTTTGAGCGGTGTTTCGATTTTGAGATAACGCACTGCATGTGGTGGCGCAGGCTGTCATGATTGGGTAGAAGTCAGCAAAAAAAAAACTGGGTGCCTCCCTGCATTTTCGTGTTTACGTGGATGCATGCATAACTGCTTGCCGCGATCTGCTTAATCGTCGCACAACGCCCCAAATTTCTTTCTTTTGGTAACCCGTATGGGGGATTCGGAAAAAAAAGCATTTAAATAGAGAATAGGAAGGGTACAAACAATTAAAGAGACTGCTGGCGGCGGTCCTGTTCTGAATTGAGGTTTTGAACCTCCGGCGATGTTTTAAGGGGAACCCGAATGTCTGACGACGAAAAGAACATAATGATCGGCGACTTGCTGGTCAGGAGTGGGCTGATTTCTTCGGGCGATCTGACAGAAGCCATGGCAGTCTCCAGGAGACTGGGCATGCCGATGGGGCGTGTGTTGACTATGGACGGCAGAATTTCGCCGGACATCTTCCAGTTGGCTCTCGAAGCACAGTCAATTATTCGTGACGGACTGGTTCCTCCTGATGTAGGCATTGAAGCTCTGGCAGTTGCAGCGCGTGAGCGCCAGCCGATTCATGAAGCGCTTAAGCGAATGGACCGCCATCCGCAAGCCAAGGGTTCGACCAACAGGCTCGGCGAATTGCTGGTAGATGCAGATATCATCAGTACCGACCAGCTCAATGCCGCTTTGAAGGCGAGTGTTGAAACAGGGCTTCCTCTGGGCGGTACCCTTGTGACACAAGGGATCATCCACGCCTCGCTTTTGCCCACTGTGCTTCGCGCTCAGGAGCAGATTCGTGACGGAATTCTCCCTCGCGATGCTGCAATCGAAGAATTGAAAGCAGCAATGAAGATTTGGTCGAAGGCTGAAGCCGCCATGAAGCGTACTGACTACGCAACAGAACAGCCACTCAAACCCTCGTCCGTTATGAGTACTTTGAGAGATACGCTGGAAGGTCCTAGTCCACAGCCGCAACACCAACAGCCACACCACCAGCAACAACATCAGCCACAGCCTTATCCCTATCAACAGCAGCCGCCACAACAAGTTCCTGTTCATGCGCCGCCTCAGCATCAACCTTCTCAGTTGCATGCTCAATTGCAACAGCAGCAACAGTATTTCCAAGATCAACAACAGCAGCAACAGTATTTCCAAGATCAACAACAGCAGCATCATCATCAGCCGCAAGGGCATCCGATGCAGCATCAGCAAACTCAACCGATGCAGATGCCACAACAGATGCCACAACAGCTGCCACAACAGCTGCCACAACAGGTGCAGCAGCCGTTGCCACAGCATATGCAGCAACCGATGCCGCCGCAGATGCAGCAACCAATGCCGCCGCAGATGCCAGCACCTATTTATGGTTACAACACTCCTTACGGGCATGCACCCTACGGTGGACCTGCACCCGACGACCCTTGGGGAAGTTGGCACGGAAGCGTTCCACGCCATCATGGTTTAGGAGTGCCGCTGCCAGGTTTTCCGCAGCCACCGTCTATGCCTCCCGAAGGCTATGCTCCTCCCCCCGGCTATCCGCAGCAAATGCCACCTCAAGGGGCGCCACCGCCACCGAATTGGAATATGCCTCCTCAGCAAATGCCGCAGCAGGCATCAAATTTGCACGCTCAACTGCAACAACAGCAGCAGCAAATGCCGCATCAGCAGCAGACGCCGCCGCCGCAACCAGTGCCGCAGCCGGTTCATCAACAGCACTCAGCGCCTATGCCGCAACATTCTGTGCCGCCGGCTTCCTCAGCCCCTCAATTACAACAGTATCATCAGCCTGAAACCGTTCACAATGCTGTTTCAGCAGCGGCAGCAGCAGCGGAAATTCCTTCGTCTCACGCTCCAGTGGCTGCTTCGCCAGCACCGGCTGCGACTGTTCCACCTCCTCCTTCCCCGGCTCCGGCGCCTCCTGCTCCGCCACTTCCATCCGCAGCGTCAGTGCCGACAGTGGAGCCCGCAAGAGCAGAGGACGTTCCCAAAGGTCCTGGTCAACTTAAGAATGCGGCTGCACAACTGGCATCGCGTTTGGGATGGGCCGCTCCGAAAGGTGGCGATGGTGATGCCGCAGCAGACCTTCCTTCTCCAAGAAAGCTGTCGTGGGGACAACCTCAGATCACTTCACTGGATTCCGCGGCTGACACTGCAAGACATGAAACAGCCTCTGAGCCAAAGTCGGAGCCGGTATCAGCGGTTCCAGTCAGATCGGAAGCAGCTCCGCTGTCGATACCGGCTACGTCCACGCCGTCTTCCGAGATGAGAAATCCATTTAGTGCCCCGTCTGGCTCTCCTGCCGGTTCGCCTACACCAGGCAGCAGTTTCCCAATTGCTAAAGGTCCAGAATCAGAACCAGAGCAGCCAAAATCAGTTTTCGCTTCGCAGCCGGTTTCAGAAATTTCCTCCGCTTCTGCACCTGCCTCACCGTCTCAGGAATTCAAGCCACCGCAGCCCGAAGAAGTTGAAAGCCTACCAGAAAAGGATCCTCTCGCCCTTGTTAAAGACGCTGAAGATGAAGACGACGATGACGAGCCGAATTTCAAAATGGAATTCGATCTCGAATTGCCTGCACCTTTCAACAAGCCCGTTGAGCAATTAAGGAATGAAGCAGCAGAGACGAGCGAAAAGTCTGAGAAGACAGAGCAATTAGAGACAGAAGCAAAAGCAAAAGCAGAAGCAAAAGCAGATATAGAAGGAAAATCAAAACCAGAATCAGAGCCAGAGCCAGAAAAAGTTCAAGATAAGGTTGAAGAACCACGAAAAGAAGAACAAGCGGTTCCAGTTCAATCTACTACGCCAGTTACCGAAGCTCCGGCAGCCAAGCCGATTCAGAAGCCTGTCGGCTTGCCTATTTCCATGCCGATTTCCGCGCCTATTGAAACAGGTCGTCCCGGACATGTTGCAGGATTTGGAAAGGGTACTAAGATTTCACTCAAGTCTGACTACGCTCCGAATGACACTGGTCGTTTGTTTGCGATCACTCCTTCCGAAGCACTCACACTTCTTGCAGAGGATGACAGCGATTCTGCCGATGAGAAAAAAGAAGTTGCACCTGCGAAAGGGAAGAAGGGCAAAAACAAAGCGTCTCAATCACAAAACAAGCTTTCAAAGCAACCAGCAAAGGGCAAGAAGGGACAAGCTGGTAAATCTCAGACCGGCTTGCAGAGCATAAAAGAAGCAGAGGCAATGCCATCTTGGACGACTCAAAAGAATCAAGCCCATCCTGCTGCTATGTTCGGCAAAAAAGGTGGAGCCGGCGTACCTGACTTCATCGAAGATCTAGTTCCTGCCGCTCAAGCAGGACTGGATGCCAGCGCTCAGATTTGTGAATTGAAACCCATCGGTCCTGCTGGGAAGGCAAGCAATACGCAGTCGAAGATGGCCTCCATCAAACAACGTGCTGTTTCCGTATCCGTCAGCAATCTTTTGCCTGTTCCTCTGGAAATTGCAGAAGCTCAAGCCGAGTTGGCATATATTGTCGAACATCGCGGAGCACCTGCCACGCCTGTCACTTACACGCCTCCACCGCCGCTTCCGCCTCAACCCCAAGCGGACGCCACGATTGTTGAGCTTCTCACTATGTCGGGTTTCTTCAGCAAGAAGGATATTGCCTCCGCTTTAGAGAAAGCTTTGGAAGATGCTTCGATGGCTCCCGATCTCTTGATGGCTCTCGGGCTCGTCAATGACGACACGTTGGACGTGGTCGTTCGCTGTCAGGGGCTGACGCGCAGTCGCTATCTGACAAATGAGCAAGCAATTTATGTTCTCGGCGCTGTTCGCAGTGGACGCCTGAGCTTTGAAGAAGCGCTAGTCGAGATAGGCAAATAAAACAGGTTTTGAAACCTTGGCTCAGCGCCTCGACATATCGAGTTCGTCGGCGAATGTAATGCCATTGCCGCCGTTGGACATACGGAACATGACTGCTTCGGCGGCGCATGCGAAGACGTCCTCGACAGATGGACCTTGCCCATAACCGCTGTCTACGAGCGGTCTTCCTGAAAAACATGACACGCCGATGCTGACGCTTACTAAATAGCTGCGTCCTTTGATGACTACTTCGTAATTTTCAAGTCTGGTTCGAATACGTTCGGCAGCAACTTCTGCCCCTGACCGTGGGGTTTCCGGAAGAATGATGCCGAATGCATCTTCTCTGCAGCGGCCAATCAAGTCGATATCGCGAATGGAAGTAAGCATCACTGCAGCACCTGCGGCGACAATATTGTCGTGCACTTCCATGCCTCTGGATTTGCCGATGTCGGTGAGTCCATCAATAGCGACCACGAGAAGCGAAAGTGCTCGATCGTACCGGTTGGCGCGCTTAAGTTCGTAATTCAGTCTTTTATAGAATGTCCGAAAATTGTAGGTCGGAGCAACGAGATCCATCAGCACTCGCCGTTCAATCTCATCGAGGGACATGTGGCTGTCTTCGGCTTCCGCATCCGCATGAAGCTTCGTTTGCTCTTTGGGCAGCTCGAAAATTGGAATTTCGCCGCTGGTCCACGGAAATTGATTGTTTTTGCTGCGCAGCTCGGCAATACGACGATAAAACTCCGCTTCTTTTGCTTTTTTATCGTCAGACACAAATTTCTCCAATTGCAACCGCCGATTTTATACCCGGGTGGAAGCCGGTTATATAATGATGTCCTAAAACTTTATCGGTAAAGCCAGAGGTTCTGATGACGAAGCCGTCCACGGCGACAAATCTTGATTCGAAGTTAACACGCGTTGGAGATATTGACGCGGTTATTCGGACTGTCGAGACCGGAGATTTTTTGCATGCGGTCGAAACCTGGAAGACGGCGTTTGGTTTTACAGATGAAGAGCGATGGAAGCGTTTTGCATTTGAAGTGAGTGATTACGCAGTCGGCGCTTTTGTCGATGATTATCCGCATGCGCTCGCCACAGTCATTATGTTCGACGCTAATTTCAATGGACGCGTGCTCAAATGTGGTGGTATCGCCGGCGTTGCTTGCAGTCCGCCGATGCGTAAGAAAGGCTTAGTCCGTGCGGTTCTTCGTGATGTGCTGAAAAGGTTGAATGAAGAGAAAGTCGAGATTTCAGCACTTTGGCCTTTCTCTTATCCCTTCTACGAAAAGATGGGATATGCAGTCACGGACATGCAGTACGAGATAGTTCAGAAAATTGATTCAATTCCTAAAGTTGGCGACAGCAGCCGGTTCAGACCTGTGAAGTTGAGTGATTATGAGGCTTTGATGCCAATTCATCAGCGCTGGACAAAGATGTCCAATTTGAGTTTGGAGCGTAACACTGCTCGTTGGGAGCGCCAACTAGCACGTCCGGAGCGCCAGTTTGTTCTTTACCTTCACGACGATGGTTACATGATATGGAATCTGCAAGATCCGAAGGATAGAACTTTAGAGGTTGTTGAATGGGCTTATTTAACGGAAGAAGCGTTTCATGATGGTTTGGCCCTTATCAAAAATTGTGGGCAACTTGCATTCGACAGCGCAAAATGGATTATGGCTGATTTAGAACCTTTTCTGAAACTTGGTGTGTCATATCCTCCGGCCAAAGTGACGGTGAAGCACGGCATGATGTCTCGTGTGGTCAACACTGAGGCGTTCTTCAAGAATTCCGGATTGCAAAATCTTGCTGTCGAGATCTGCGACCCGCTGAACATCAGCGGACATGCAAGCGACACAGTCTCGTCCATGGGACCTGGTGAGTTGATTCAAGTTGCAACAGGGCTTCTAAAGCCAGCAGATGATGCTGCGTCAGCTCTCTACAAAGCAGCAGCGGCTCCTGTGAGTTTTTCAATCGAGCAATACTAATCTGCCACTAAGAACAGTGGCACCGCAAAGGCGTACTAGCAATGCGGCCGAAAAGAAATATCAGATCGCCGAATCGCGTCTGATATTTCTTTTGAGTGATTTCCTAAGCGCGTTTTCGCGTTCGTCCAGTCTTTGTGGACAGCCGTTTTTCCACTTGCACGAGAATAGTTGAAACTGGAATGTCCAGTGCCAATGCGAGACGGCTGAGGTTTTTCACGGAAATATTTCGTGCTCCCCTCTCTACGTCACTTATATACGAGCGATGAAAACGACTTGATTCTGCAAGGTCGCTTTGCGACATATGTAGGCGTGCTCGGCGCTCCTGCAGTACAACACCCAGTTCGGAAATTAGTCTTTCGTGTAAATTCAAATCTTTTGCCATAGCGATGCTCGACGACTCTGCACTTCGCAGTTTCGTCACCCCCTTGTTAACAACATACTCCCATTTCGCAGCCCCAAGAAATCACCCCACGGGGGGACTAAATTCTAATTGTCTGCATTATGATTCCGCAAACGCGCATGCAGTAAAGGTTTTCAAAAATAAACTTTTTTAGCCAAACGGAAAAATTTTAGGTCTAATTTGGGTGTCAGCACATTTTCGACAAGGCAATTGCAAGATTCAAGCAAACTTTCAAAGGCGCGCGGCGTCAAGACTTGAGCAATCAGGTTCAAAAATATGACTGCTCTGTCAGCCTCAACGCATGTCGCAGATAAGTCGCTCGCTAGTATTGAAAGAAACCGAGCAGCTTTTATCAGGCGCGCAGCAATGTGCTGGGGAAAAACGCTTCGGATTCTTCATATCCGTGCTGAACTTTGACATATTTTTCGGCAAGCTCGTTCATCGCTTTTGCGTCTTTTTCTCTGCCCATTTTCTTCAGAAGCCCGGCAAAACTTTCGAGGCAAGTACCCAATCTGGGCATGTTGCGTCGTTGACGAAATCCTTCGATAGCCAGCTTGTATTGCGCTTCGGCTTCAGGATTTTTGTCTTGCGCCTGGTAAAGCAATGCCAGGTCGAATCTAAATTCTTCAGCCGGTCCTAGCGGAGAATCGATTGTCTTCAAGGCTTTGTTGACGACGGTTTCGGCTTCGGTAAATTTGCTCTGGTGACGAAGGGCAGTCGCATATTTGTGCATTGTGATGAAGACAAAGCGATGGTCGCCGCTCAGGGTTTTATCGAAGATATCGAGCGCGCGTTTGTATTGGGTTTCAGCTTCTTCCCATTTGCCTTCTTTGGCGGCACAGTCGCCAAGATGTTCGACAACAGGTCCAAGATAGTAATGACCTGCATAAAAATTCTTTTCGAGAAGAGCTAATGCTCTCTTGAATTGTTCCAGAGCCGGCTCGACGCGACCCATTTCTAGATACAGGGCGCCCAGCTCGTCAAGAAGCTGGCTCACAGAGTAGTCGTCCTCGCCAATCGCGGCTATGCGCTTGTCGATGGCTTGCTTGTAAAGCGATTCTGCTTCAATCCGCTCTTTGTGCGGCAGGCATGCTTTTGCTTTTGCCCAAAGGGTGTTTGATTCGTTGAGAGCGCCTAAATTCTTGGCTGTCAGCTTTTCTGTCATTTTTCCAATTTCTGAAATGTGTCCGGAACCAAAGTATCATACACAGACTAGCCAAATCCTTCCCTTGCCTCTTCGTAACCTGAGGCGTCGGGAATGTTCTCTTTGCACAATGAAAACATCGAAAAAAGACGCCGAATTGCTAATTGAGAAGCTGGGACTTAAACCACTGCCGCTCGAAGGCGGCTATTTCCGTGAGACATATCGATCTGATAGAAAAATGGCGGAAAGTGGGCTCGGCAGTCAAAAGTCAGTTTCGACTTGTATTTATTTCTTGCTTTCCAGCGATACGTTTTCAGCCTTCCACCGTCTTCCATCCGATGAAATTTGGCATTTCTACGCCGGTGACCCTGTGGAGCTTTTCGTTATAAACCAAGACGGCAAGCTACAAGTAAACATCCTGAGTGCCAGCTTGATTGACGGTACCGCACCGCAGGCGGTGGTGCATGGCGGATGCTGGCAAGCTGCGTGCTTAGCCGAAGGTGGCTCATTCGCACTACTTGGCTGCACTGTGGCTCCCGCTTTTGATTTTGCTGATTATGAGCATGGAAAACGTGATGAGCTACTCTTTTCCTACCCGACTTACAGTAAAGAAATCTTGAAGCTTACCAGATCGGAATAATTGAATATTTTGCCTGAGTAAAAAGATGCAGACACATGAGGAGGAGCGGGTGACTAGCTCAAAGGTCCAGAAAAACTCAACAACTCTAACGAGCAAGCAGAAGCAAACTGTAGAGAAGACGGTTCAGCTCGTCAAAGACACTCTGGGTGAAGAAGCGTCCGGACACGACTATTTCCACATTATGCGCGTTAGAGCGCTGGCGGTACGTCTGGCTGAAGAAGAGGGCGCAGATGTCTATGTAGCTGAGTTAGCCGCTCTTCTGCACGACATAGCTGATTGGAAGTTTCATGGCGGAGACTTGAGCGTTGGACCGCGAGTAGCTTCCGAGTGGCTGCAATCGCTTGGTGAATCCAAAGAAACAATTGACAGGGTCGCAGTGATCATCAAAGAGGTCTCCTACAAGGGAGCAGGAGTAACGACCACTCCTGAGTCGCTGGAAGGGAAAGTCGTTCAAGATGCGGATCGGTTAGACGCATTGGGCGCCATTGGCATTGCCCGTACTTTTGCCTATGGCGGCAAGTTTGAGCGTCAAATGTACGATCCCGACCAACCACCGGTCATGCATCAAACGTTCGAGGAATACAAGAAAGCCAAAGGGACTACCTTGAATCACTTCTACGAAAAGATTTTTCTGCTGAAAGACCGCCTCAACACCGACTCTGCTCGTGCGCTGGCGGAAGAAAGGCATAAGTACGTGGAAGAGTTTGTAGAAAGATTTCTGCAGGAATGGGAAGGCAAAAAGTAATTAGGTGATGAGATATAATTCACCCTCACCGTGCGCGGAGAAAGTTAAGAGATGACAGATACGAGCGAAAGCGATCTCAGAAATATGATTTTGGGCAATGTCAAAGATCGCAATGCCAGTGAGGAAACTCGGCAGTGGCTGTCGGTTCTTGATTCGAGCGCTTTGCAAGCAGATCAAACTTTGCACCTGCAGGCAGCTCCCGAGGCGGAGAACCTGACTACCAGCGCATACGTAGACTTGTTGTTCGACTATCTCAGCCGTTATGTAGCCGAGTTCAATAAAAATCCTATTCACGAATCGCTAAAAGTCCACTGCGAGCGCCCCAAAGGCGAGTACGAGTTCAAGGATTTCAGCCGCTTCTCACACAACGTCAAATATTTCCAGGGTCACGTTTCCACCCGTGAATGGGCAATCGTCGTTCAGGCGTACATGGGCAAAATTCTGGTGTTTGTCGTTCCGACGGACATTCTCATTGGGTTTCGCCCGGGTGATCCGAATCGCAAGCCGTACATGCAGATTATCGAAACGACCGAAGCCGGTCACACCAGCCGTTCGTTATTAGGGCGCGGACTTTCCAGCGCAAACATAGGACAGTTGGCGAAGCGTATTTTTGGACAGGTGATCAAAGTTGCGCGCAAAGAAGCCTCGGACACAGAGGAGTTTTCTATTGCAACACATGTAGAAGAGCAGATCGATCCCGATCGCTCTTACGATGCTGACGAGAGCAAGTGGCTCTTATCTGAGGCTGACTTCCTTGAGATGCGTCGCGGCGGTGCCGCCGCACAAGTGCCTGTCGCCCAGAAAGGAAGTGGAAAGCCCACTATTCCAGAACAATTCCGCCAGAACAGCCACCAGGTTGCAAACCTGTGCATGCAGGTTGTTGGTGATGTTGACAAAGAATTGGCGTTCCTCGAACAGGTTGGTATCGCCGCTATGAAGGGCGACAACATGAAAGAGATCAATTGGGCAATGAAACGCTCTAACGTTTTGAAAAGCTTAAAAGAGAAGATCCTCGATTTTGCATCTGACTGGGATAACTGTCTGAACGGGGAGCGATGAGCTCATCTAGTGTTAGCAAAGAAAGGACTGACGACCGTGATCGTCCGCTGCGTGAAGACGTCCGCCTGCTGGGCAGTTTGCTCGGTGACACAATTAGACGCTTCGAAGGCGACAAGCTCTTTGACGTAGTCGAGCGATTCAGGCTGCTCTCGAAATCAATACACAACAATCCCACGCCGGAAATTCAAAAAGAGCTTTTGGAACTTGTGGAAAGCCTTGATGTTGAAACGTCTGGAAAAGTTATCAAAGCCTTTCTTACGTATTTTGATCTCATCAACATTGCCGAGCAAAATCATCGCGTGCGCCGCCGCACTCAAAGAGAGCATGAAGCAAACGACCGTCCCGAGCCGGATTCGTTAACAAGCGTTTTTCACCGGATGGAAAACAGCAAAGACGGAAAAGAGAAGCTCCAGAAAGCTATTTCTCAGCTGGATGTGCAAGTTGTTTTCACTGCGCATCCAACCGAAATTACCCGGCGAACGGTTTTAATCAAACAGCTTGAATTGGCAAGGCTTCTGAAACGACGCGACCATCCACCTCTTTCGCGCCGAGAAACCAAAGCAGTAACTGACGATCTATTGAAGGTCATTGAATCGTTATGGATGACGGACCACGTCATTTATTTCAAGCCGCAAGTGATGGATGAAGTTCGCTATGGGCTCTATCACTTCGAGAATGTTGTGATTCGCGCGATTCTTGATGTTCACCACGACCTTGTCTTGGAGTTGGACAAATTGTCCGGTGAGCAAAAGTGGAATCCGCTGGAGAGTCGGCGGTTCATAACATTCGGCTCCTGGATCGGCGGCGACCGTGACGGCAATCCTTTCGTCACGCCGGAAGTAACGGTAAAGACGCTTAATTACCAGCGCTCACTGGTTCTGAAGCATTATATGAAAGAGATGGAAACGCTCTTCAATGACCTGAGCCATTCACAAAATTGGCTCAAAATGGATGAAGAGTTCTACGCATCACTCGAGCAGGATCGCGTTTTATTTCCGGAGCTTGATGAAAGATACAGAGATCGCTATCGTCTCGAGGAAGTCCGCCAGAAGCTGCTTTTTATGCAGGAAAAGTTGCGTCGTGCTTTGAATTCATCCGGCGAACCTGGAGCATATCAGCACCATCTGGAGTTTCGCAATGAACTCAATATGATTTATGGCGCGCTTGAGTCGAATGGCTGCATCGCTAGTTTGACGAGCCTGAAGAAAATGCTTTATGCAGTAGATATCTTCGGATTTCACCTGGCAAAACTCGACGTTCGCCAGCACAGTGAGCGACATCTTGATGCCCTCGACGAAATCAGTAAAGCGCTCAAGCTGATTGAAGGAGGCTATCGCGGGCTGAGCGAGGATGAGAAGGTTTCTTTCCTTGCAAGGGAGATAGAAAATCCGCGCCCTCTCATTCCGGCTCATCCTCAGTTTTCTGAGTCGACCAATCAAACTATCGAAGTTTTTCGCACAATGACTGCGCTCCAGGACAAATTTGGCATTCCTGCGATTGATACATATATAGTCAGCATGACGCAGAGCAAAAGCGATTTGCTTGCCATCCTTCTTTTTGCCAAAGAAGCAGGATTGTATGGTTTGGAAAAGAGCGACCGCACTATAAGTGTGGTGCCGTTGTTTGAAACGATCGAAGACTTGCAGAACGCACCCAAGCTATTCGAGGGTCTTTTGCAGGTTGGAGCATATAAGAACTATTTGAAGAGCAGATCCAATCTTCAGGAAGTAATGATTGGGTACAGCGACTCCGGTAAAAATGGCGGAATTACGGCTGCGAATTGGGAATTGTATAAAGCGCAGCGAGCACTTGTTCAATTCGGGCGCAAGGAAGGCATTCAGCTTCGACTTTTCCATGGTCGAGGCGGCACCATCGGGCGCGGTGGTGGACCTACTCACAGAGCTATTCTTGCGCAACCAGAGGGGACTGTCGACCATCGCATCAAAATAACGGAGCAGGGCGAGGTCATCGCTGCGAAGTACGCGATGAATGATATCGCGGTGAGAAACTTTGACCGGCTAGCTGCTGCAGTAATAGAAGCGAGTCTTGGCAGTTTTGATGAGGAATCCGAGTCGATTTACGAAGAGCGGATGCCGCTTCTGGAGTCACTTTCGGCAAAGTCATTTACCGCCTATAGAGAGCTGGTTCACGGCTCGAAGGATTTCATCGAATTCTTCCATCAGACTACGCCTTTGCCCGAAATTGGAGAATTGCGCATGGGCTCGCGCCCTGCGCGCAGAAAGTCCGGCAGTCAATCAATTGATGATTTGCGCGCGATTCCCTGGGTTTTCGCCTGGACGCAAAGTCGCTTCATGCTACCTGGCTGGTATGGTTTTGGCTCAGCCTTTCACCAAGTCACTGAAAAGGATCCCGCGGCATTGGAAACAATGCGAGCAATGTATTCAGACTGGCCATTTTTCACTGGGTTGGTAAAGAAAATCGAAACTGCGCTTGCCGTAGCCGACCTTGAAATAGCGCGTTACTACGCAGACAATCTGGTTGAGTCTAAGAAATTGAAGGATGAGTATTTCAGCCGCATTGAAGAAGAATTCAGTTGGACACGCGACGCTATCCTTTCAATTTCAAGACAGTCGGAACTTCTGGACAATACGCTCTATCTAAGAAAGTCTATTGAGTTGCGTAATCCATATGTAGATCCGGTCAGCTACCTGCAAGTTCAATTTTTGAAGAAGGTCAGAGGGATTGACGCTAAATCCGATGTTTCCGACCGTCAAGCGCTTTTAGATTACGTGCTAATGAGCATCACCGGTGTGGCTTCAGGACTGCAAAGCACAGGCTAGATTTAACGAGAGGAGAACCAAATGCCGACAGCTTCGACAACAGCGCAAGCGAAAAAGTTGAAGGGATTTTTTCTGGAAAAGGCTAAAAGCTGTATTCATGAGCCGAAAGGCTTGCTGAAGCATCGCTTTGTGACACCATCTTATGATGTGGTGGCTGGCGCTGATGACTCGAGTGAAGTCTCCGATCGTTCTTTGACCGGTCACTATTTGCAGATGTACGACTGGGACGCGTGCTTTTTCGCACAGGCATCTGTGAAAGCCGGTATAGAAGGGCTCGCGCAAGATGTAGTGGAAAACTTTCTCAGTCTTCAGGAAGGCGATGGTCATGTTCCGCGCACTGTTTCTCCAAGCCGCATCTGGGACAATGGCGACCAGTGCAAACCGTTTCTTGCACAAACTCTCCTTTTTGCCGCACGGCAGAGTCCAAAATCTGCATCAATAGACAATCGACATCTTGAAGGACTAGATTGTTACCTCAAGTATTTCGACGCCAAACGCAAGCATGAAAGTGGGTTGTATTTTTGGCGAAACGTTTTGGAAAGTGGTGTAGACGATAATCTGGCGCTGCTCTATCCACTCGAAGCAGCGAAAGGTGAAAACGATGATATTGCCAACTTCCCAGACGGAAGGCTGCTGGCAGCTGATATAAATGCGTATTTGGTTGCAGAGTTTCGAGCGATGAATGAGCTGGCAAAAATTGGCGGCAACGAAAAAATGGCTGCAGAATATAACGCCAAGGCGACCGCTCTTGCCGAAAAAATAGACTCATTGCTCTGGTCGCAAGAAGATTCAATTTATTACAACTATGATCCAAAAACAAAGCAGCATTGCCGCCTGAGAGCATGGACCGGGCTCTGTCCTGTGATTATGGGGACTACAAACAAGGAACGCACTCAGGCAGTAATCGAGAAGAATATTATGTCGAGCGATCACTTCCTTAGAAGCGCCGGCATTGCGAGTGTGGCTGCTTCCGAGCCTTTGTACAATCAGGCGAAACGCGGACTCTACGGGCGTGTCATCTGCTCTAACTGGCAAGGACCAATGTGGGTTTTGCCAAATGCCCTGATTGCTCGCGCGCTGGTGCGCGAAAAATTCTTCAAAGATGCGCAAAGAATCGCAGAGTTGGTTGTTAACACTCTAGCTACCGGTTTAGAAGCGAAAGGTACCTTATTTGAGAACTACCATGCAGATACGGGAGAACCATTATTTGCGCCACAGTTCATGAGCTGGAACAGTCTCTGCCTGGAACTGCTGAGCATTTTGGAATAAGTTCGAAGGTTACCTAACAATTAATAAAAGAAAGGGGTGGGGTTTACAGGCACGCCTTTTTCGGCAATATGCTTAGATGGTAGATGTAGCTCAGGTCACCCAAAACGTGAAATCCAATCATTTGCCTCTTCTTGCTGGAATGCTGACGATTCTTGTCGTCGGTCAAGGCATTTTGCCCTTGGGGACCGAGGCAAAGACAAAAAAGGGCAAGGCGCAGGCCGCGAAGAAGCTTCCTCCGTATCCACCCGAATTTAATGACGCCGTTAAGCTGGTTGTCTACGAAAAGAAATACAAGGACGCCTTCGATATCTTCGATCGACTGGATCGGAATGGTTTTTGTCGCGATAAGACTCACTATTACATGGGTCTGTGCAAGCACAACATGAATCAGTTGCAGGAAGCGGCACAGCATTATCAGGTTGTATATAGCTTCTCCAAAGACCCTCAGCTCAAATATCTAGCTGCGGTCGGCTATGGGCAAGTAGCAAAATACGCAAAGAATCGAACTTATACAGGGCAAGGAAACATTTTTGCTCGAATGTCTACGGGACCCAGCAATGCTGCAGGTCCATGGGGCGGTGGAGGCTCCAGTGCCGCAGATTGCGGCCCACGTGGCTGACGGTAGTTGATTTCCGGGCAGCAGGTTGCCGCCCGAGCTCAAACGTTAAACCACCCGAGTTGCCGAAGTGGAAAGACAATGAAAAGAAATCGTTCGCTCCTCTATGCAGCAGTTTTGCTTGTGGTTGTCGCAAGTCAGGGAATTATGCCTTGTGGTCATGACGCTGAGGCAAAAGGCAAGAAAGGTAAGAAGGCATCGAAGGCGGCGACTTATCCGCCTGAGTTCTACAAGGCAGTAAGGCTCGTTTACGATAAAAAGTACAAGGATGCTTACGAGATTTTTGATCGCTTAGACCGCAACGGCTATTGTCGAGATAAGACGCACTATTACATAGCCTACTGTTTCCACAATATGAATCAGCTGGCTCAGGCAGCACAGCACTACCAGGTAGTCTCCAGCTTCTCTAAAGATCCGCAGCTGAAATATTTGGCTGCTGTTGGATACAGTCAAGTTGAGAGATACGCTGCCAGTCGAACCTACGCGGGTCAAGGTAACTTGTTTGCACGCTTATCCACTGGAGGCCGCAGTTGGGGCGGCGGTGGAGGCGGCGGAGGTGGCTGAAATTAGTTGTTCAAGGCGGCAGGTTGCCGCCTTTTTTTGGACCTGCAAAACATTTGTCGCTGAACACTTCAAGGTTCTAAAACCCACTCAGTATTTTGTCTAATTCGGCGCTTGAGCGATTGCGGAAGTTGACACGATTATGCACTGTTTCCAAAGCTTGTTGGATGCGCTTGCGCCCTGCTGGAATTGGATTTGAAGCAACAAACTGAATGTATTCTTTCTCCTCTTGTGGCGTACAAATGGATTCCAATGAGCACACCACATGCGGTACCGTTGGCATAGGCAGACGTTTCTTTATAAGCGCGAAATTTTCTCTGACGAACTTGAAACCAGGCAGTTTTGCGTGAGGAGTTATGAGAATATTGCCTAGCAATTTTGGAGAGTCTTGTAGGCGAATGTCATTTCCGATACTGAACTTCAAGGTGCGATCGATGAGTTCGGGCTTTCGGAAGAAAGGCAAAGACATCATACTGCGCACACGCTCTTCGGGTGTTTTGGCTGTACGCCAAAGATTTTCAAGCTTTTGATAGTCCTTATTGTCGCCATTGAAAGCAACAATCTTGAAAATCGGATCGAGCAAGTCAGGATCAACCTTTCTTGAATCAGAAAGATAGATATTAAACTGTCTGCGCGCTTCTGCAATTGTTGCAGGATCCTGACCGATTGTGCCTAAAGCTAGAAGCACATCACCTCTGGCTGAGCGAATCAGATCGCTTTCGTTTGGTTTTGACGACCAGCCAAATTTGGCTGCGGTTGAACTTAGATGCTTTCGCACAAATCTCTCGAAATTGGGGATGCACTTAGCGTCGAGTAGCCCGTAAAGGCGATCAAGACACTCTACTCTCATCTCGATCAACTGCGGATCCATTTGTGATTCGTACTCATTGAACAATTGAAAATAGTTGGAGACCGGGGAAACTCCGGCAAAAGTTAGAGTCCACTGATCGGACAAAAGCGTCATGCGCTCAGTAATACTCAGCTTGTCTAGCCCGGCAGAAAGAATTGCACGCAGCCAGTTTTCCGGATAGTTGACGCGGTAATAGCCTGACGCTTTGGCATTCAGCAGTGGTATCTGATCTTTTGGCAGATCGACCATCGGAGCATTTTTGGAAGAGAGGAGAAAACTCAACTTTTGCTCGGACGCTTGGTCAGATTTGAGCAAGCGCCATGAGATCGGTATAGCCCAGAGCGCATTTGCGTTGGCGGGCTTTGATCTTGCGGACGGATCCATTACAAAGCGCGATTGCGCCAGTCTAATTGAGTTTCCGTCTTCTTTTCTTTGAGCATCGATAACGGGAAAACCGGGAGAATGGACCCAGGCGTACATAATGTCGCCGACAGGTTTTTGTGAAGCAGCTTGTAGCGAATTCCACAAATCGCTAGTTGTAGCGTTGCCGAATTTGTGTTCTCTCATGTAATTTTGTACGCCGGTTTGAAAAACTTTCTCGCCTAAATAAATTTCCAGCATTCGCAGAATAGAAGCGCCTTTGCTGTAAGTGATGCCATCAAACATTTCAATCGCTTCAAGCGGGTTTTTGACTTCAGCGTGTATGGAGCGAGTCGACATCAACTCGTCAATCTCCATGGCTCCAAGGCGATCAAATGTGAAGAACTCCCATGTTTGCCAGTCAGGGCGCACAAAATCGACAGTCTTCTCGGACATCCAGGTAGCGAATGCTTCGTTCAACCAGAGGTCGTCCCACCATTTCATAGTCACTAAATCGCCGAACCAGAGGTGTGCCATTTCATGTGCTACTACTTCTGAGACGCGCTTTTGAGCGGCAACTGAGGCGCTCTTCTCGTCGACCAGGAGCGTTTCTTCTCTGAAAGTAATTGCTCCAAGATTTTCCATCGCGCCTGCTTCGAATTCTGGAATCGCAATCAAATCAAGTTTGTTGCCGGCATATGGTTGCGCGAAATAATTGAGAAAGTACGGCATCATTTTTGCCGCTTGGTTGCGTGCGAAGAGTCCGAGTTTTTCAGAACCTTTGACCGCCCACACGCGTATAGGTATGGAATTCGCGACTACGGGAGGAGTAGAGGAAAATGGCCCGACCAAAAGCGCAACAAGATAGGTTGACATTTTCGGAGTTGGTGCAAACTCAACAATTCTCTTTGAGGAACCTTTTTGTTTGATTTCGCGAGAGATAGCGCTGTTCGAAATAGCCGTATTGCCTTGTTCGACCGTGACTTTCAGTTTAAACGTAGCTTTGAAATCAGGTTCGTCAAAACATGGAAACATTCTGCGGGCATCTGTGGGTTCCATCTGTGTGGCACCCAAGGTGACAGTGTGACCTTCACCATCCTTGGCGTTCACTTTATAGAAGCCGCAGAGTTTGTCATTCATGCGACCCGAATAAGTAATTTTGAGCGTGTACTTTCCTGCTTCAATGGGTTTTGAAAGTAAGAAAGTGACCACTTGCTCGCTTTTTGCGAATTTCACTGAAGCCGCCGACTTCCCTGATTTCCTGTCGCCTTCAGCGCTAAGTTCGGCGCTTTCTATAGACAGTCCATGCGAGTTCAAATAAATTCTGTCGACTGTTTGAACGGCATTGATGACTATGCGCTCGATTCCTCTGAATGTCCCTCTCTCCAAATCCGGATCAATGAATAGATCATAACTCTCTGGTGTCACGCTTCTCGGCAAACGGAATGAGTCTGCTGCCGGAGAAAGTGATGCCACCTTCCCCTGTCCTGGTTGAAACGCCGTTAAAAGAGCACATGCTGCAAGCAGTGAACAAGAGATGGCTTTGAGACGTTTCACGAGTTACCTCACTGGTTAGTCGACCGTTTTACTTTGATCCAAGTATTCCTGGAACATCGATTTCAAATTTTTGCCGTTGAGGGTGTCTCGCGGCTGGTATTCCGCGATTTTGTTTTCAAAAGCAACAGACTTTGCGAGCATGAGAGGCTTTCCGTCATGGCTGAAAACCTTTGAGGACGTCTCTCGTTTTAGAACGCCTGGCGAATCAATTGTGTATGTTGAGATTTGCTCTGCTGTTTGTACTGTCTTAATTCGTCCGGTGGCTTTATCGACGCGCAATTGCGTGTCCAGAGTGTTTTTGACGAATCGATCGCTCGTCATTTCCAATGGTTCTGATGATCTGATCAATTGGACGATTGTGTCGGTGCCACCATCAACGGTATCAACGTAAGGGGCTGGATTAAATTCCCAGATTTCGCCTTGAGCGTCTGTTTGAGTTCCCCAGACGCCATTGCCTTTAGCTACTACCGTACGTTGAGTGTTATCTTCCTGGCGAGTCAGATAGTTGTACTGATACGAATTGGTTTGGCTGTCCTTGTGCCAGGTACCAGCTAGCCATTTCGGGATTTTGTACCAATTATTGGCGTCACCGGTCGAGCCCGGTGGCAAATTAGCAACATCGAAAATTTGCCCCGGCAGCAATTTAGCTTCTACCGGTTCTGCAACCTCACTGTGGTTGATTTCAGCTCGCAAAACTTTGCCATCCACTGTTCCGGTCAAAAAAAACAAGCCGGATACAGCCAGGGCAACAAGAGTGTGTCTCTTAGTCATATGGTCTCCCCCAGGCGGGAGATCATACCTCATAATGCCTCTCTGGCGTGCTTCTGGAGCAAAAACAAAGGAGGTCCCGTAATTGAGACCTCCAGAACGCTAACTTTATGGCTGGTGCGACTATGCTCTGTCTTTTATTGCCGAGAGAAACTTATTAATCCAGCTTTTCTTGAGCCATTCATTTTCTGTGGTGGCCAGCTCAAGTCTTAATTGAACTTCTTCCAATTGAGCAGCTTTAATTTCCAAGGCAGGCAGGCGCTCGAGCCAGACGCTTTGGGCGGTAAGCATTTCGTCCAATTGACCCAGTCTGGACGTTGCAAGATTAAGTCTGCGATTGGTTTCTACAACCAACTCATTGACTTGCATCAAGTGATTGAGCAGATCCAAAACCAATTGTGCTTCCGTTGGAGAATTTTCGGTTTCCTTAGAAGAGTCTACCTCTGCCTCCACATCTGGTGCCGAAGTAACTACTTCCAACTGCGCTCGCTCAAGCAAATCCTCAAGTCCAGTGAGGTCTAGCGGATTACTGTTTGAACTTTGAAGCGGCTCGCTGCTCATGTAAAACTCTTTCTAGTAATTTCGTGAATGAATGGACTACATTGCCATTATCTGTGGTATCACCGATAATGGCAACGCTTGGCTACCTGGAAAAGCCTGCTATTTGCGCTTAGTCCAGTTTTTGACGTAATAACCCATCGTCAGAGCCATCAATCCGAAAGCTAATGAAAAGAGCAAACCGATGCAGCAAACCATCGCCCAAAAGCCGGCCGGCTCTGTGGTGCGCAGTGCAAGCATTTCGGAAAATATGTCTTCGAGTGACTTTGAATATGCTGTGGAAATACTACAGATATACAACGTTGCGAAAGCGGGAATGACTAGTTTTGGTGCCTTCATTTGACGTGTGGTGACACGTATGCGGCCACACCCTCGGGAGGTTTTTCTTCCGGCAAATTTTGTTCTCTCCAGTCGCGAATTCCGCCCGCCATTGACAGAACATTCGTGTAGCCCATCTTTTGGATATTCACTGCAGATAGCGCAGAGCGATATCCGCCTCCGCAGTAAAGCACAATTGGATCATCGTAGTTAGGAATCAATTTTTCGATGTCGCGCTCGATTATGCCTCGGGAGATATGGCATGCGCCTTTTGCGTGTCCTTCAAGCCATTCGTGATCTTCTCTAACGTCGACAAAGTGAAACTTGTCCTTGCGATTGAGTTTTTCCAAAACTTCTTTCGGACTGATTTCACGGACCTGCGATTTAATGTCCGCAACAAGTTTCTCAAACGCTTCAGTATGCTTCATGTAGACCAATTCCTTCTCGGCGTCCTCAGCCGACATTTATAACAGCAACCCTCAAAAAGGTCATCAAAGCGTTAAGTCGTGGCATAATAGTCGCTTCGCACGGGCGAGAGCTCGTGCTTGTTGCCTCTTGAGAGAATGTGGGGTGCCCAAATGCTCTTTGAAAGAAGCGTGCCGAAAATCAAGCTGTTTGGAACAGAGATTCCCGAACCGCGGTTCTTTATTGATTTTCTAGGCTTCGAAACACACGTTAAGCAGATCCGAGATAAGCGCGGTGCATCTATTTGGCCGGGCTGGTACGACCATGCCGCCTATTACAGTCTGGACCTTGTGCCGGAAAAGCTGTTTGGACCTGACGAAGTGGTCTCGATACCTGAATTCGTAAAAGCTCCTGACTATGAATTCGAAATCGCCTGCGTGGTGGGCAAATCGGCTCTTATCGCGGATGAAAAGGAAGCACTTCAGTTCTTTAAAGATCATTGCTACTTGACGATCTGTAATGATTGGTCTGCTCGGGACGTGCAAAAGAAAGACATGGACGGCTTGGGACCTACCAACAGCAAGTTCATAATAGGCAAGAGTTTCGGACCAAAACTAGTCCCCGCCAAAGACGTCAAGATGGATGAGAACGGCGTGCTAGATGCCGAAATGGTCCTCAAGATTAATGGGGAAGAGAGAGCGAAGTCGAATTACAATTCGCTCTATCACACGCACCCGACCACCGGCAACAAGCAAGCTTGGAGCTTTCCTCGGCTTATCGCTTGGCTCGGCAAGCAGAACATCGCTGTTCATGAAGGTTATGTGCTCGGCTCGGGAACAGTAGGAAATGGCTGCATTGCAGAATTTATGGCTAAGACTGATCCGCAAACGGGTAAGGAGTTAGCACCGGCCAAATATGGCTGGCTGAAAGATGGTGACATAGTCACTATGGAAGTCTCGGGTTTAGGTGTACTGGAAAACAAAGTAAAAGTTGGCTGCAAACAATATGCGACAATCAAATAAAACAGCTGTGAAAACCAAATCAAAAGCCAAAAGCATTCAATTCGCATCGGACACATTCCCTGCCGATCAGCTCAATGAATTGATTGCCGTGCCTGGCGTGCACGTAACCGGCGAACACTATCAGTTTCCGGAGACTGACGGCAATCGCGTGGGCAACCACATGGATGCGCTGTTTATTTTGGAACCGATCACTGAGAATGCTGAGTATGTAGGCTGGATCGTAGATGATATCGAGACTTGGATAGACGACAACCATATCGGTTTTGAAGTCGTCTTTGCTCCTGCACAACCGTCAGCGGTGCGCATTGTGAAAGAGCTCGTGTCTCGCCGCAAGAAGAAAGCCGCATTCTGGGAGTATTTGCCCACCGGTTGGTTTGGTTCCAAGCTGGTCGAAGGCAATATCAACAACGGTGATCGTGTGCTTGTTTTCAATCCGGTAGCTCAGCATGGACGCTGTGTCGGTGAGCGCTTGCCGGCGTTTGCAGAACAAATGGGTGGTAAGCCAGTGGCTGCTGCAGTATTTGCAAAAGGCACCGGCAATGGTGTCATCTCTGCGGAAGAACGCTGGGAAGAAAAACTCTATGCGGCTCTACAGGTGCCGATCGAAGTGGCTCTTCCTGATTCCTGTGCCAAGTGCAAGGAGGGAAATGCGACCGCAATTCCGTGGACCCAATTTAGAGACGACCATGAGTAAAACGTGCCTTAAGCTCGCTGAAGCTTGAGCGATTTCTTGAGATCCATATCAAAACCCCCTGACGAATTTACTTCTCAGGGGGTTTTTTGTAGCTCAAAATTGAAAAGAAGTTTGCCCTTGGAGGGATTCGGACCCTCAATCCCTTACGGGCAACGCATTTTAAGTGCGTCTCGTATACCAGTTCCGACACAAGGGCATAGGCGATATTTTAAGGCATTCCGGGACTATTAGACTTGAATTGCCGTGCGAGACGCAATGTCTCGGTACAAGCGGTGACTTTTCTAAAGCCTTGGCAATTGACCGAAGCCATATCGTGTACGTAGAAATACGAATTGACATGCCCGAGGGGAGAATAGATACTGGTTTTATTACTAGGAATCTAAGTTCTCTTCGTCCGTCTGGTCATTTCCCTTTTGCTCATGCAGGGTTGTTTCCTTGAGCTTCAAGCAGCAAAATGGCAATCAGCAAGATAATCCCGATTTGACCATTCAAAACGGGGGGACTGACAGCGCGCTCGAGGATGATCATTCCGAGCAGTATTCCTCGGTCAATTTCGCCGATGTTATGCAAGGTCATTCGTTCAGCAAACAGAATAATGCTTCTGGAAACGATATAGGCTGGCTTAATGATGTCACCTTCACCGGTACGGCGGGCACGGAATACGCCGCACTGAGGGGGACTGATCAAGGTCTACAGAATCCTTTCGACCTGCGTTCGCTCGACTTCGCCCATCCCGACCGTGATCAATTGCAAAATCTCGCAAATACTTTCAAAACAAGACCAGAAGAAGTTGCTCGAATGTTGACTGATGCAATCGCAAGCGCTACTTCTGTACCGCCAGAGAAGCAGAAAGCATATCTCAACGAGGCAGATGCTCAAATTGGCAGCGTCCTTGGTGAAATCAACGTTGGCACTGCTGACGCTGGTGACCTGGGCCGATTGCTCAGTGCTTACAGCAACTTAAACGGATTTCCCGACGGCGCTGTGAAGCAAGGTGCAGTCGGAGCGATGATGGACAAAGTGCGTAATGCTTTGGCAGCGGTGGCTGCAGGCAGAGCCGTGGGCAATTTCGACTATGCAAGCATCATCCATAACCGTCAGACGGCTTCTATGGTGCGTCATCGAGCTGAAGAGCAAGATAGAACAGTATAGAAAGCTACTTGTTGATTGGCTGAAGTGAATCGAGTGTGCGCTCTACTTCGGCAGAAGTCTTTGGGTCATAACTGACATAGTAAGCCGTCCAAAAACCGTACAGAAGCCAGATCGAAGCCACGAAGTTTTTGATGTTTTTCTTTGCATGGACAGGCTCGTGCAGGAAGTCTCCAGACCAGCTGGAAGCCAGTAAAGTGAGCGGATCTGGGGCAAAGAGTGTGCCAGTTTTGATCCATGTAATTAAACGGATAGCTACCAGAGAGACTGATATCCAAGCCACTATCGCAATAAATTGGGGGCTCGGTGTGACGAGTTTTAAGCTGAGCGCACTATCTTCAGAGACCTGAATTTTGAACGGCTTGTATAAATACAGACCAATTGCGCCGCAAATGACTGAGGAAGTCATTACAGCGACAAGATTTTCCATCCAACCGACCACGAAATAAAGCAATGCAACTAAAAGCCATCCGTAGGCAAGTAGCCATTGTCCTCTGGATTTGCGCATTGCAGGTGGAGAAGCGAAGACGGAGATTATTCCACCGGCTGTAACCAGTAACCAAAAAGCAGCGCAAAGAATGACATTTACTGAAGATTTTGCTCGTTCTGACTGGTATCTGGCCAGGAGTGATGCAGATTCTTGGTCCATGCCAAATGCCTCGTAATAGTCGCTTGCGAAGCTCAAGTAGGCGCGACTGTGATGGAAGTCATCTATTCTGGATGCGAGTAAATCCATTACTCTCGCTTGAAGAATGTATACAGGCCCGGCAAATAAGTTGAAGAAAAGAGAGTCGATAATGCTGTGATGCACTTCTACCGGGACTTTCAGCGTCACTGGACGCAAGAAAGAGGGATCTCTCTGGAAGTTTTCCTGAGCCCAAACCCGCAGGTATTCCAGCCCTGTAGCGTTCTTTTCGGAAAATTCGCTCTTCACTAGCACCAGTGCAAGTGTGAAAGAGTTGGCTACACGGCTTGCCATTGGTGCTGCGCCAGTGGCAGGCAACTGTGTTCCAGCAGGCATTTCTTGGCTTGCTCTCACGAGTTCACGAACTGGAGGCTGAGGCTTGTAGAAGTAGGAAAGCGCGAAAGATAGGCAGAGTATACCGATCACTAGATATGCAAGAGTCTTCTTTTCGAACTTCATTCAGCACCGTCTTTTCAAAGTCGCGAGGCCGGCTGCGACATCTGGTACTTTAACGGCTTGTCGCTTCTTTAGCTTTTAAGGTTGCTCATTCAAGCTTCAATTGTTCGAATTTAGAACGGTTTGGACTTTCCAATCTTTGTAGTGTCGATGTGCCGACCCGATGAAGTGACGAATTTCTGAATGGAGCAATGTTCAAACAGGCGTGCGGTTGAACATTTATATATTACATAAGTCAAAATCTCTACTGTTCGACTGGTGTTAGAGTGTAATAGTCAACAAGGTGTATTGTCGTATTGTTGTATTGCTGGCGACAGGGCAGTCGACAATTCGACAAATCAAAACTTCGAATGGCTATATAACTCTTTGAAGAGACCCAATAATGTATCCTTTAAGTGTTTTGCACTCGGGATCTCCAGAGGATTTTTCTTGGACATTAGTCCCTATGCGATTCTCGGTTTAATGGACAATGCTCCTGTTGCGGACGCCCAGGCAGCATTCGATCGTATCAGTGCAGCTCTTCAGCTATTGGCAGATGATGATAAAAATTGCTCTCTAGCTAAGAAGGCGATCGCCAAGATGGCTGATGCACTTTCACAGATAAAGGATGCAGGATTTCATGGTGCCCCCATATCTGGTGGCGAATCTGCAAGAGATTCCTATTACACACATCCGCGCCTGGGGCAGATTTGCGTGGCCTCTGGTCTCATATCTATGGAACAACTTTCTGAAGCAGTAGAGGAGCAAATTGCTTCTGGAATTCCTTTGGGAGAAGTTCTGCAGGACAAACAGTTTTTATCGCCAATTCAATTGGAAGGGTTGCTTCTTGGTCAAGAGATGATCGATGTGCCTTCTCAATGCACCGATCCGGATGGTCGTCGATTGATTGCCTTGGACATTGTCACCGAGGACATGGTGCTAATCGCACAGATGGAACAGAAGAGTCTCAACCAACCTTTGGTATCCCTTCTCGAACGTCGCGGTTGGGTCGACGAGAGATTGACGCATGCCCTTGAAATGGATCGTCATAATTAAGACCTTGTGATTACACACCCTGGTTTACAAAAATCGCTCTAATGACCGCCTAAATGGCGCGCCCGGAAAGGCTCACAGGCGCCTGTTTTCCATGGGTGGCGCCTGGCGATGAAACATAATATACATTATCGGCCCTCGTCACCGCCGGTGGAGGCGCATTCGAATCGGCAATAAATGTATGTTCGAGAGACCGATTTACGTGCTTGAGAGTTATGCAGTTTGAAACAAGCTGCCGCCTCTACTTTTAACTTCGTTGGCTAGGCTTGTCCTGCCAGTCGCTTGTAAAAGTTCTGCGTAATTAGCCAAGAGGGCTGCGAGCTGATCTTGATTCTTGCTCAGCTCGGTGCCTTCCATTGAGATGAGCCTGATATACAGACGCTCAGCCAATTTGTACTTGCCTTGCATGTGATAGAGCATGGCAAGATTGGTCGTTGCGGTGATGACATCAGGGTGTTCATGCGGATAGTTCTTTTCATAGATGGCCAGTAGCCGCCGGCATATTGGTTCGGCCTCAGCATATCGACCTTGCTGATAATAAAGTCCTGCAAGATTATTGAGGCAGCGAGCTAGATTCGGATGATCATTGCCGAATGCTTGCAGGGCGATTTCGACTGACTGTTTGCCAAAGGATTCCGCTTGGTCAAAGCGTTCCAGCGCGGCATACAACGAACTGAGGCTCTCTATGCTGACCATCAATCTTGGATCATGTGGATGGAATGCTTTTGCTTCTCCCAAAGATGCCAGCCACATAAACTCTGCCTGAGCGAGATTGCCTGCTTCTTGAGCCTGCATCGCCAACCGCCGGTATTGACTCCAGTCACGGTTATGAACAACGAAAACCTTGCCGGAATCAGTCTCGACTTCTTTTATAGGAGCAAATTGACCAGAGTTAGATTGCTGTATTCGACGCACTAAGCGTCCAAAATCCTCTTTAACAGCCTGGGGTGAAGCCCCACCGTAGGCAGGCAAAGACGTGGAGCTGCTTGTGTCAAACATGAAACCACCATTGAACCCGGTTAGGGGCTAGTAAAAAGTATGGGGAGGGAAGGAGAAGGTTTCCAAGACTTATGCCGAGCTTATGGCAAAGTTGTGGAAAAGTTGTGGAATCGTTTTTGCATCTTCAAGTTAGAGGTCGAGTTTTCTACTTTGAGAATTGTGAACTGGTCGTATTGTGAACCAGCCGTATTGCTATGTGTTGATTTGGCTGTTTGTATTGTCGAACAGTGAATAATACAACGAGAGTAATATATGACGAGAGATATTATGGAATGTTCTATAGTTGGTATGAATGAAAATCGTCCTGTGAATCTTCCGTTTGCACAACAGTCTTCAATTGGATACACCACTGAAAGTTACCAGGGTCGCAAAAGTGCTGGTGTTATTGAGCTTTGACGATAAGCATGGCATCGGTGTTTTCATCATAGTCTGAATTGGATCGTGCCACCACTGGCGGTGGTAGTTTCATCGCCAAGTTTGGGAAGCAATTTGATGTGACCACTTTTCGAAATCAAGCCCAAACTTCGCTTTGCTTAAGCGACTGATAAGCTGAAGTTTTCGGCAATCTATACGGAGAGTCTCCGATTACGAACTGCTCTTTACGCTATATCTCTAGTGATGTTAGAGGTCTTATATATCGGGGAAAGTGAATAGTGCAATAGCGGGTGCTTTTTGGCTCACTTGCGCTGTTGAAAAAGTCGCTGTGCGCTTGTGGCGCGCGGATTGAAACCAGCTTGACCTTCCTTCGGGAGTCTTAGTCAGAATCAGATGGGAAAACCCAAAACAGACTCGGGCGAACAAAAAAAACCATCCAGCGGGTCAGGATCCGCTAACAGCGCCGCGTCTTCAAAGCAAAATCCTGGCAAATTGCCTCCAGCAGGATTTATTTATTCTGATGACGAAAACCTCATGGACGAGCTCTCGATGGGCTGGGGTTTGACAGCCAACGATGAAGAAGACGAACTTGACGCTGTCATAAACAAAACTGTCGATATGAGCAAGGTCAGTAATACCAAGCTCAAAGCGCTTTCTGAACCGCCAAAAGATGGAGTCGAGCGTATTGAACGTGTGCGTGCCGAACGGGCAAGCAAGGAAATGCCTCAACAGCAAGCATCGACTGTAAAAGAACAGGAGGAGAGAGAAGCTGCTGCTAAGCGTGCGAAACAAGCCGCTGCTGAGCGAGAGGAGGCAGCAAGAGCCGCTGCTCAGCGTGAAAAGGCAGAGCGCGAGTTTGCTGCCCGAGAAGCCGCAGAGCGTGAAGCAGCTCTGAAGAAAAGGGCTGAAGAAGAAGCACGTGAAAAAGAAGCCAAAGAGCGTGCCGCCAAAGAAACGACTGTTCGTTCGAAGCATGATGATAAAGAACGCTCAGAAAGAGAAGCTAGAGAGCGTCTCGCCCGCGAACAGGAAGAAGAGGAAGCCAGAGAACGCGCAGCCCTAGAAGAAAGGCTGCTCAAGAGAGCTGAGCAGGAGTCGCGAGAAAAGGAAGAGCGAGAAGCGATAGAGCGAGAAGCACGCGAGGCCAAGGATCGCGAAGAAAGAGCTGAAGAAGAACGAATTGCTGCCGCCGCTAGAGCGAGGGCAGAGAAGGAAGAGGCAGAACGAGAAGAAGCCGAGCGTGAGATAGCAGAGCGCGAGCGCCTGCAGAAAGAAGCTGCAGCGAAGCTGAAGGCGAGGCAAGAAGAAGCGCGAAGAGAGGCAGAGGAAGAAGCAGCCAGGGAACGTGAGGAAGCCGAAGCTCGCGCACGAGAGGAAAATGAAGCTCGCGAGCTTGAAGAGCAGGAAAGACTAAAAACTGAAGAACGTGAGCGCTCGGAGAAAGAAGCGCAAGAGAAAGCACGTATTGAGAAGGAACAACTCGAGAATAACGAGAAAACAGACAAATCAGCCAGTACTCCCGGCAAAGTTGGACGCATTGAGTCCTCCAAAAAGGAAATAAAAGCCCAGCGCATCGGTGGACCTAAGACCACAGAAGAGAAGAAGCCTGCTGCTAATACAAAAGAAGCATCGGCGGCTAAGGAAATAGGAAATACGGCTGAAGAAGTCAAAGAAGAAAAGAAGGGCGCTGCTCATATGGAGAAGACTGGAACCACTTCCAGGCTTTCTCGCACTCCTGAAGAAGAGTTAGCGGCTCTCTTGGCAGAAGATGAGCCTGAAGTTGTCGCCCCGTCCACTGCTCCTACTGAAACAGCTTCTAAGAAAGTTATTGTCGCACCTCAAGATGCGAAAACATCTAGATCTGGGTTGGCAGCCATGGAGCCGACTGACGATACCCCGCTAACTGGTGTTCTAAAGGTTATAAAACCCTCCGAAAGACCAATGTCTCCGGTTGATGCCGCAAAAGAAAAAACTAGCACCGCTGAAGCCATAGAGTCTAATGTATCTGAAATTTCCGATGTTTCTAATTTTGCAGATACTGCAGAAGTGGAGGAAACTCCGGAAGTCTCCGAAGGTTCAGAGAACGTCGAGATTTCAAGAATTGAAGAGTTTGCGTCGGATTCCGATGGTGAAGTTTCAGTTGACACTGCAATCTCTGCTGCTGTTGACGAAGAGGTTGTGATAGCAAATTCTGCTGCTGATGTACCAGATTTTCTCAAGACTGATATTCCACCTAAAACAGAAGAGCCAAAAGAAGAAAAACTCGGCGGCGTAGATAAGTTTTACAAACCTGAAAGAGTCAAGCTTAGCGATTTCGTAAGCAAGAAGAGAGCTGAAGGCGCGCAAGCAAAAGCCGAGAAAGCGCAAGACAAGCCAGAAACGATTGACAAACCCGAGAAGAAAAATTCAATAGAGCAGGCTGAAACCGCGGCTCTTCAAATTCTAAAACTACCGGAGCCCGTTGTTGCAAAAGCTGATGCGACAGAAGATGCAAAATCTTCCAAAGACGAGATTCGTGACGCTGTTAAGCAAGAGTCGCCGGAGAAGAAAGCAGCCATTATTGCTGCCCTCAAAAAGCTAGAAGAACAAGTAGATGAGAGCAACCTTGATGCTCTTAGCACTGATAGTCTCAAAGATGTTCTTGCGAAACTTCCTGATCTAGGCACCGCACCGTCTGCGACACCAGGTAAGAAAGATGGGTCGCGCGGACGAACGCCATCACCTGCAGTGGCACGCCTTGCTCCGCTAGAAGAGCCGTCGCCGGAGCGCGAGATTGCGCGCGAGAAGCTGAAAGTCATGCAGAAAATGGCTCATACGCTGCCTGTAGTGAAGTCGTATTTGCCTCAAAAACGCGCCATGTTAATCATTGCAGCCGTAGCTATCTTAGGCACTCTTGCTGCAGTGATGACGGTACGCGCGGAGACCATCAGTGCGCGTCAAGCTTTGCAGAAAAAGGATTACAATGGTGCACTTAGTTCGCTCGTCATCGCATTGACTCTGTATCCTTTGTCCGCTGAAGCTCACTTCTTGAAGGGCAGTGCGCTCTATCTGACTGAGAAGTATAACGACGCTTACAATGAATACGATACAGCGCTCAAATTGAGCCCTGATATGAAAGATGCGTTAGAACGCAGAGCCGCGGTCAGCTATAAGTTAGGAAATTATGCGCAGTCTGTTGCCGACTACGAGAAGCTTTTGCAACAAGAAGGCGAGCAATCTTGGCGTTTTGACCAGTTGTTCAGCTTGGCTAATGCTTATCTAAGAGTTGGTGATTTGCAGAAAGCGGCAGACATGTACAATCGATGCCTCGATCGCAAGCCGAATTACCTCCCCGCTATGATTGGTAAGATTGCGGTTTCGAATGAGAAAAGAATGTACGAACGTGCAATCATTGAAGCTGGTAAAGCCCTGACTTCCAGCCCCGCAAACAAGGAAGTTTTGCTTCTGCGGGCGCGTGCTTACATAGGCATGCGTGACAATGCTAATGCGCAAAAGGATCTTGACGCTGTCGTTAAGAAGAATCCGAAGAGCGGTCCTGTATATGCAGCCAGAGCCGCATTGCGTCTTGCACAAAAAAAGAATGCAGAGGCTTATGCCGAGTTTGATAAGGCAATCAAATTCAGTCCTAAGGACTCGAATATTTTGCTTGAGCGTGCGCAAGCGTATATCAATGATCGTAAGCTTGACCTTGCCGGAAAAGACATAAGTAAAGCGAAACAGTTGATGGGCGCTCAGCAAACAGCTAAGTTCTATATTGTTAATTCGCAATTTCAAATTGCTAATAGACAAGCCGCAAAAGCTGTTGACGATTTAAAAGAGGCAGAAGCGAAATTTCCACACAATGTTGATGTGATCTTGGCTTTAGCAGATGCTTTGGCCGCGTCTGGTAAAGTTGGTGAGGGTATTATCACTACTGAAAAAGCAATGGAGATGGACAAGTCGGATGTCGATGCGATTGTCAAACATGGATTGCTAAGCGTGAAGTTCGGCAACAAAATGCGAGCCGCGGAAGATTTTGGAGAGGCTTTGAAGCTCGATCCTAAAAACGTCATCGCATATAAGTCTCGCGGGATGTTGTATTTGCAGCAAGAGAAGTTTGCCAGTGCGCAAGAAGATTTGTCTAAAGTCGTTGCTCTTGACCCCTCGCAGTCGGACGCGAAAGTGGCTCTAGACAAGGCTCGTGTAGCATTTGCTAAGATCACTAGAGTGCGTTCGACGGGCATACAACGCGAAGGCCCGAGCGATGCTTATCTGGCTTCGCTTGCATCAAAACCTTTCGATACATTGATCAATGATGGCTACAGCGCATACAAACGCGGCGACTATCTGACTGCAGTTCCAACATTGGAGCAAGCAGTTAAGATGAATCCCAAGGATGTAAGAGCCAGACGTTATCTTGCTTACGCTTATAAGCAGGGTGATCAGCTTGGTGAAGCAGCAGGTCAGTTTGATGCGCTGTATCCTCTCGGCGCTCTGGGTCCGCAAGATACGGTCATCTATATCGATATGCTGATGGGTTCTGGACAGCAGGACAAAGCCATCAAAATTATAGAAGATGCGATTGCGAAGAATCCTACTAGCCAGATTTTGTATCTTCACCTCGCTAATTGCCAGGCGACACGCGGCGAAAACGCAAACGCGGTGGCTACATGCACCCGTGGAATTGCAATTAACGCCAGGTCAGAAGTTGGTCAGCAACTGGTTGAATTGCGTAAGAACATTCTCAATGGCGGCAGTGGAAGCGGCAGCGATGGCGGCAATAATGGCAACGGTGGTGGAGACCAGGCACCGCCCGGCGCATAGCACCAATATGCTTAGGCCGAAACCAGATCCGTTGGTGTTCCTAAATTGAGCGAATCAAGTTTTTTGGCCAGTGGTTCTAGCACAAGATTCGGCATTGAGAATTTGTGCGTGACACCATCCTTGGTGGCGATGCTTATTGCTCCGCCGCTGACGCTGCTGCTTGAAACAATCCTCTCAACTTGCTCTCGTTCGATACTCATGCGGGTAGCGCCAAACCACTGGGAAACGGCTTCCGGAACATAAACCAGTCTGCGGGAAGTAATAACAAAACGTCCCGGCCTGTCTTTGTGGAAGATCAAAAAATAGGATTTTAGAACTTCTTCACCTGGTTGTGGCTTGAATCGCGAACCCAAAAATACAAATGCAAAAATGGCGCCGAAGACTAAGAATACAGCCGCCCATGTTGTGATCATGGCACGCATGAACGAACTCCAGGAGTTTTCCACTCGAAGGACCGATGCCACAATGCCTTCGCGCATGGCGCCTCGGAAATCCTTCCTTTGAGAGTACGCAAAGCCTAGCCGTCCGTGAGCATTAGCGCTTTTCGGTGACAATGCTACGGCAGTCTGGAGTTCTCTTACCTGCCCATCCAGGTCACCGATCTTACCCAGTGCAGACCCCAAGCCCAAATGCGCTAAAGAAGAACGTCGATTCAGCGTAATGGCTTTGCGGTAAACGCTGGCTGCACCGGCGTAGTCACCTTTGCGACCCATAGCAGCGGCCATATTCAAATATGACCCCAAGTCATCAGGGTCAAGCCGAATCGCTCGTTCGTATGCCCTTATAGCCTGGTTGTAGTCGCCAGTGCTGGTCAGGATCAATCCCATTGTTTGATATGCAAATGCATTTTTTTCATCGAGAGCGACAGCAACAGTCTCCTCTGCCAAGGCAGCTTTATATTTACCCTGTCTGCCTAAGATCCAGCCAAACCATGTGTGTGCTAGAGAGTTTTTGCCATCTAGAGTTACCGCTTGCTTTGCTTCTTGCTCTGCCTCTCTCATCGAATCATTGAGGCTGAGTGCGCGCGCCAGGCGCTCGTGTGCTGTTGAGTTGAGTGGCGCTGCGTGCGCAGCTTTCCGGTAAGTGGCTATTGCTTCGTTCAGATTATCCGCATGAAATTGACGATCACCTTCTTCGATCAAAACCAACGCGTCATGTGGGTTAGCGGCATTCTGAGTGGTTTCCATTTCTGCGGCATAAGCTGCCGCCCCGCTAAAGAGCAGTGAAATAGCAGGAGCCAGTAGTAAGTGTGTTCGGGTCAATGTCAGCCTCATCTGAGTCAGACTACTACTAACTATAGCTTAACTTTTGAATCTCGTATGCCCGAACCGATGGAGTTTTCACTCTTTTCGCTTAAGCACCACATAGACAGAGCCCCAAATGAGAATGCTGCCAATCGCGATGGTGGTAGCTATGAGTGCGTCTGACGTTCCAACAAACCAGCAGATGACGGCAGATACGACCAACCCCTGTCCGGCTATTGCCCATGGCGGAACGCGATCAAAAATCCGAAATGCTTTACCTAGTCCAAAGAGCGGGGCATCCGTATAGCGGTCCTCTTCTGGCAATGGCTTCAGAGACTCTACAGAAACTTTCTTTCGCTTCTTGCCCTTTGTAATTTTCTTAGTCATTACTTGAAAACACCGAAGACATGCTAATGGGATAATAGCGACTCTATTTGCAATCGGTATGAAATTCAATTGGAAAACACTGTGAACGCCACTACTCTTTCGAAGTTCAAGGTTCTCGATTTTGCACATCTGCTGCCAGGTGAATTGTGTTCGACAATTCTGTCCGACATGGGCATGCAGGTCATACGGATAGAACCTCTTGAACCCGGTCTCGGCAAGCGGCTTCCGCCAGTCGTCGACGGAGAGAGTTTGTACTATTGGAGTTTGCACAGAAATAAGAAACGTCTTTCAATTGATTTAAAGAAAACGGAAGGAGTGGAACTAATTCATCGACTTATAAAAGAGGTTGATGTTGTCGTAGAGAACTTCCGTCCGGAGGTCATGGAGCGGCTTGGTATCGGCTTTCAACAACTTTCAGAAATCAATCCACGTTTGATCTTTCTTTCAATTTCCGGTTATGGACAGAAGAGTCAATGGAGTCAAAGACCTGGTCACGATCTTAATTTTGTCGCGGAGTCTGGTGTTCTAAACCAACATAAAAACCCTGATGGTTCGCCAACTTTACCAGGCATACTCGTCAGTGACTACATGTCGGCGCTTTATGGTGCGCTCGCTGTGAGTGCTCATTTGATGGAGCGTGAAACAACCGGCAAAGGTAAACATATTGATATAAGCATGTTCGAATGCTCGCTTTCCACGCTCAACATTCTCACTACCGGTCTGTTGTACACGGGTGTTGATCCGGTTGAAGGTGGTTTCAACTATCCAAATGAAATGCCTAATTATTGTCTATACAAGTGCAAAGATGACAGATATTTGGCGGTCGCATCGCTGGAACGTCCCTTCTGGGAGAAGTTTTGCACTTTAATTGGTCGCGAAGATTTGAAGCCGAAAACAGTAAAACCCGAAGATTATGACTTAAAAGCGACGCTCGCTGGCGAAATTGAGAAGAAAACTCTGGCGGAATGGAATGTCATTTTCGATGGAAGCGATTGCTGCGTGTCACCTGTAAATACTCTGCAGGAGGCACTCTCCACCTTGCCCACAAAAGAGAGAAAATTATTAGTAAACGCTACACATCCAGTTCTTGGCGCCATACCTCAGATGACAACGCCTGTTTTCAATAGAGAGGAAAATGATGTAGTGGCACGCGACGACAAGTCTCACGATTCAATGGAAGTCTTATGTGGCCTTGGTCTGACAAGAGATGAGGTTGAGCGGCTTGAGAAAGTTGCGGTTTTAGGAGCGAAGTCTTCGTAGACCTTTGCCAAAGTAAACTATGAAAGCCGAAAACAGTCCGCAACAAACGAGGAGATAAAATGGCGTCTCCAATACGTTAAATCCTCCCTCCATAACCGATTCGAGGTTGTTGCTCGGATTGTAGCGTACGTGGACTTTGTCCCCTACTTTTATTGTGTGTTCAAGTGAATCTGATTTGAGATTCATGCCCTCAAAGGGCTTATTGCCAATTGAATAGTCATAATAAAAACGAGCTGCACGCTTGCCTCGTACTTCTATTTTTTTTACTTGACCGTCGGCAATTGGCCAGGACAGTTGGGTTGGCCAAGCATAGGTTGATGCGACGAATGAAACACTTACTGCAATGAGCAGCACGAAAAGCACTGACGCTGTAATGAAATGAACGAAAGGACTATCGATATCTATTGTGTTGAAATCTCGACTAGCTGTCGTGCTTCTAATGCTGGGTCGAAAGGTTGAAACTTGGGCACTTTCTTTGCGGTCTGCAAGCGATTCCTTCGCAATCTCAGTGGACGGCAAGTCCGCGTGTGATCCATTCTGTTCCAACCCTTCATGCAAAACTGTCCTTTCGGCCAGGTTTTCTGGATCTGTCTCAGGCATCGTTGATTTCCTAAGTTAGTTGATGTGCTTGCCTTGTTTTTCCCAGTAAGGATCTCGCAAACCTTTCTTGTAGATCTTGCCGCTACCTGTTTTAGGCAATGCATCCAGGAAATCTACACTGCGTGGAGCCTTGTACGCAGCTAATTTTGTTCGTACATATGCAATCACATCGGCTTCTGCAATTGAAGAGCCTTCACGTTTCACGATCACCGCTTTGACCTTCTCTCCCCAGTCTTTGTCAGGAATTCCAAAGACTGCGCATTCGACGATATCCGGATGTTCGTATAAGCAATATTCGACTTCTGTTGAAAAAACGTTTTCACCGCCGGTAATGATCATGTCTTTCTTGCGATCGACGATGTTCACATATCCTTCTGAATCGACGACGGCAAGGTCTCCAGTGTGCAGCCAACCATCAACGATTGTGGCACTCGTCGCTTCCGGTTGCTGCCAATATCCAGGCGTGATTGATGGTCCCCTCACAACAATTTCACCGACTTCTTTGTCGTCGCGCGTCACTTCAGAGCCGTCGTCTTTTACGACTTTTAGTTCTACTCCAATAACAGTTCGACCTGTACGACTAGTGACTTTAAGCAGCTTCTCGGCGGGCCAAGCCTTCATGCTTGATTTGGGCTTGCTGATGGTGAGCAGAGGACTACATTCCGTCATTCCATAAAATTGCCAGTATTGGCAGCCGAAAGTCTCACATGTACGTTTCACGATTTCTGGTGCGACAGGTGAGCCTGCCGTTGTAATTACTTCCAAAGCAGGGAAAGAACGGTCTTTTACAGAAGGGTCATTCAAGAGTGCATTCAGCATTGTTGGAACCAGTGCGGTCTTTGTCACCTTTTCCTTCTCGAAAAGATCGAGAACTTCTTGCGCTCTAAAATAAGGAGCAAAAACATGGCGGGCTCCAACCCAAGTCCCTGCAAACACTGCCCAGGCATCAACAAGATGGAAAAGTGGACCGATGTGAGCCCAGGTGTCTGCATCGCTTAGTTCGAATTCTGGAATGGAAGCCAGAGCGTGTGAAGTCACATTCTCCTGCGTAAGCATTACACCTTTCGCTCTTCCGGTTGTTCCACTCGTGTAATACAACTGCGCCAAATCGGAGCCATTGATTGCAATATCCGGCAATTCGGCGCCGTCATTGCCTTTGATTACTGCTTCGTATGCCTGCTGCTTCAGTTTGGTATCGAGAGAGCCTTCGCCGATGTAAATAAGGTGGTCAAATCCGGCAATGTCACCGTATGCCATCGCGCTTTTAAAGAGCTCTGCAAAGTCGTGATGAACGATTATCGCCTTCGCACTGCTGTCAGCAAGAATTGTCGAAATTTCCTTGGCCGCCAGTCGGAAATTCAAGGGGTTCAAGACGATGCCGGCCACAGCACAGGCGTAATAGGCTTCCATGTAGTGGTGAGTGTTTGGGCAAACTATCGCCACGGTTTCGCCCTTTTTCACACCAAGCTTGGACAGTCCTTTGCTTAGCGCAGCCACCCTTTCTCCAAACTGCCGATATGTGTACCTGATGTCCTGGTCGCAAATGGCTTCGTGATGCCCGTAGAGCGAAACGGCACGCCTGAGTGAAAGAGCAAGATCCACGTCATTTCTCCTGGCAACTGGTACTTTTCAGAGCGAACTTATGGACTTAGAAAAAACACCGTTAACGGTCTTTTTTCCAACCGACCATTAAGCCGGTGAAGTCGGCTCTCCCCGCAACCAAATTTAGCCGGAAAGCGCGACCAGTGCAGGAAATTATGATGTTTTCATCTTCTTGGCAATGTGATCAAAAACGGATCATTTGCTTGCGGTTTCTGGGTTGTAGGAGATCCGGTGTTATTCTCATGACTTGAAATCGAACCGAGGACGAGCTTCTGCCGCCTTTGATTCGGTGTCATCTATTTTGAGTAAGCGTGGAAATAAGGGTGAAACAATGGGACAAGTGATTGATAAAACTTACAACGGCCTCAAAGTTCCGCAAGGCGAGAAGATCACCTTCAAGGACGGCAAGCCGATTACCCCCAACCACCCCATCATTCCTTTTATCGAAGGAGACGGGACTGGTCGCGACATTTGGAAAGCATCGGTAAGAGTAATCGACGCTGCTGTCAAGAAAGCGTACGGAGAAGAGAAGTCCATCAAATGGTTTGAAGTCTATGCTGGTGAAAAAGCAAAGGATCAAACTGGCGAATGGCTTCCTGAAGACACCCTGGCCGCTCTCAAAGAGTTTGGCGTAGGTATCAAAGGACCGTTGACCACACCAGTTGGTGGCGGCATTCGCAGCTTGAACGTTTCACTCCGTCAGATCTTCGATCTGTATTGCTGCGTACGTCCAGTTCGCTACTTCAAAGGCGTGCCTTCACCTGTAGTGGCACCTGAGAAGTTGGATGTTGTTATCTTCCGCGAAAACACCGAAGACGTGTACTCCGGTATCGAGTACGTTGCTGGCTCGCCGGAAGCGAAGAAGTTCATCGACCTCTGCGAAAGCCTCGGTAAGAAAGTACGTCCGGATTCCGGTATCGGCATCAAGCCAATTTCCAAATTCGGCTCGCAACGCTTGATCAAACGCGCGATGGAATACGCCATTGCACGCGGCAAGAAGAGCGTCACTATGGTTCACAAAGGCAACATCCAAAAGTTCACTGAAGGTGCTTTTAGAGACTGGGGTTACGAACTGGCTGCAGGCGAAGAGCCTTTCAAATCCAAAGTCGTTAGCGAAGAAACCCTCTGGGACAAGTTGGATGGCAAAATGCCAGCCGACAAGATTCTTCTCAACGACAGAATCGCTGACTCCATGTTCCAACAAGTGTTGACCAGACCGGATGAATACTCGGTTCTCGCCACCACCAACTTGAACGGAGACTATCTCTCTGATGCTTGCGCTGCCCAAGTAGGCGGACTCGGTATCGCTCCTGGCGCCAATATCGGTGACGATTGCGCTATCTTTGAAGCCACACACGGCACTGCTCCCAAGTACGCTGACAAAGACGTCATCAACCCGGGCTCGGTAATTCTTTCCGGCGCAATGATGCTTGAGTACATGGGTTGGACCGAAGCTTGCAACTTGATTCACGAAGGATTGGCGAAGACCATCCAGCAGAAGAAGGTCACCTATGACCTCGAGCGCTTGATGAGCGGAGCTACCAAGCTGAAGACAAGCGAATTCGGCGATGCAATCATCTCAAACATGTAATTGTAAGCACGAGCTTACGATTTCACGAGTTCAAAATGAGGGGTGCCCGACAAGGGCATCCCTCATTGTCTCTTTGGCTATTGGTTCATGTGTCGCAGTTTTAAGCTGTTTCTCTCAAAGCCCTGTCTTAGCGGCTACCTCAAGGGAGACTTTAGAGAGCGCGACTGTTCACGCAGAAACACAGAAGTCAGCTTCTGATGCGCTTCGCCAGGCGGCCATGGAATACGCTGAGGCTTGCAATTTCGAGCACGCTAAATCAAAGATCGAAGAAGATATTGCACTTAACCAGAGCTCTGATAAGAATCGCCTGCCGGAGTCGTGGATTTTAATGGGAAATGTGTACCGACTAGAAGGTCTGTATCCCGAGGCAAAGACCTGGATCACGCGCGGTGTCTACGCTTTGGAAAAGCAAAAAACGACCGACCCGCTTCGACTTTCGGCTGCTTATAACTATCTTGCACTTTTCAATAATAGTGCCGGCGAATTTTCAGAGTCGGAGAAAAACGCGCGCCGGGCTTTGAGTTATTCAGTCGAAGGCGGGCTCGGCAAAGAGAACCAAGCGATGCATCGGGTGGTTTTAGCCAATGCTTTGAGACAACAAGGAAAGTACAAAAAGGCTTTGACCGAGCTGGAAAGCGCACTGCCAATTTTAAAGAACGGGTCTGAAAGACTTTTATTCGCGACAGCTACAAACAATCTGGGTGCGCTGTATTTTTGGATGGGCGACTATCAGAAGGCTTTACCTATTCTCCAAGACGGGCTTAAGCAGCGCCTTGAGATTGGCGGTGAGAATCATCCTGATGTGGCAAATTCATATCTTGATTTGGGTTGTGTTGAATTCAAAATGGGCGATTTGAAATCGGCTCTCGAACATCTCGAAGAAGCGCAGGAAATTCGGATGAGTAAGCTTGGAGCAAATCATCCGGAAACTCTCTCTTCTGCAGCAAATCTCGGCGTTGTCTTACTGGCAACCGGTGATATCAAACGAGCGCTGGAGCTGTTGAAGAACGCGGTGGAAATTGGAAAGACCGTGCTCGGCAACAAGAATCCAGATCTGGCGCAATACCAGGATGATTATGCAAATGCACTGTGCGCCGACAAGCAATATGATTTGGCGCGAGATATTCAAAACGAAGCGAATTTCATGCGTAAGATAGCCTTCGGTGTCTCCAGTCGTGAGTATGCAGGAGGTTTGAGATCGCTTGCTCAGATTGAATCTGCGTCTGGAAACAAGAAGGTTGGACGGCAATTGCTTCAACGCAGCATTGCAATCTACACCGCAGCTGCGCAGCATCCTGATCCGGATTTAGCAGAAACACTGGATGAACTCGGTTGCATGTACGCGGAAAGCAATGAGCTGGAGAGTGCACGCCAGACATTCGCTTTAGCCATCCGAGAAAAAGTGAAAAGCGGCGATAGTGTCTCGTATGCGACTAGTCTGGCTAATCTGTCCGAGCTATTGCATAGAATGCATCAGGAAACAGAAAGTTTCGTCATGCTCAAAAAAGCTGCCGCTGCGATTGAATCTTTGCCGGAGTCTCAGCGCGAAAACCCTGATTGCAAAGCAATTTTGGAGCGATATAAAAAGGCTCAAAATGGCTCATCTGCCGGCGAACATTGAACCCACCCCTCAATGGATTCAACATCATTCCGGCAGTGACACCACAGATTGAGGTCGTGCCCACCTAGAACCAGCGCCCATGCGCCGAAACAGGTGCCCTCTATCTAGCTCTTACCTAGTGTTTCCCTATAATTTGTCCTAACTTGTTCGATACTTCTGAAAAGAACTGCCAACGCCAGCCGTTCTTATTGTTGTACTTCGAGTAATTTGTTGTGACCTGCAGAAATTCTGCAGTTGTTGCGGTCCCATCCACCGACGAGTGTTTCAGATTGCGGGATGAGTTTGCTGTGGTTGGCAGAGACTCTGCAGTTATTAAGATCCCAGCCGCCGCCACGAATCGAAGTTTGGTGAGTCATTAATTTGGATTGGGTGACGGAGATTCTGAGGTTATTGCCGTCCCAACCGCCACGGGGCAGGAAACCTTCTTGAGCTTGAGCTTGCGAGGTGAAGGTTCCGAGACCTACAACCAGCAACATCATCGAGAAAACAGCTTTCATCAATTCACCTCACGGGGGGCTCACGTTTTGGATAACGGGAGCGCCGGAGTAATTAGGGGGAAATTGCAAAAATAATTCCAAATCCCCTAAACCCGGACCCTGTGGGAAATTTATTCCGACGGCATACTCAGCAGATCATTCTGTGGCTCATACGGCGGCGCAGTACGAGCCCGGGCTTGTTGCCTGTATGCTTTCCGTTTTGAAGCACTGGAACACCATTCACCAGTACATGAACCATTCCTTCCGATAGTTGGTGTGCGTTTTCAAATGTCGCTTTCTCGCGGATTTTTTCAGGGTCAAAAATAGCTATGTCAGCCGCATAGCCTTGATCGATTTTGCCTCTGAACAGCAGGCCTAGATTGGCTGCCGGCAAAGCAGTTAGACGACGTATTGCATCGGGCAGGGTAACAACTTTCTCGTTTCGAACATATTTTTCTAGCAAGCGAGCAAAGTTGCCGTAAGCGCGCGGGTGGGTTTGAGATTTCAAATATTCGCCCGATGGCGACATCGACGAACCGTCAGAACCGAAGGTCATCCAGGGCAATTTGACCTGTTTCACAAGATTCTCTTCGCTCATCCAAGAATAGACCGTCTCTACCCGACTGCCGTCTTCTATGACTAGATCCATTGCCACATCGGCTGGATCTTTGCCTCGCTCGTCGGCGATTTGCTTTAGGGTTTTGCCGATTAGTGGTTTTAGAGAGTCATTCTTGAAACCGACCAGCAATATTCCTTCTGGACCGGCATGCATGTAGCCATTTTCCCAATCGGCGGCATCGCTGAGCATCTCTTGTTTCACTCGAGCGCGCGTTTGCGGCTCTTGCAAGCGTTTTATCCACTGGGGCAGACCGCCTTCCTGTACCCATGTCGGCATGGCCGCATCCAGACCTGTCTGTGCCCTTGTATACAAATACATGTCCGCTGATACTCGATGACCAGCACTGCGTGCCTTTTCGATTTCGGCGATCGCTTCATCCATCTTCGACCAATTGCGCCTGCCGGCGGCTTTTAGGTGATAGATTTCACTTGGGATTTTTGCTTTCTGACAGATCGCAATGAGTTCGCGAACTCCTTCCAGTAATTGATCGCCCTCACTGCGCAAATGCGAAGCGTAGATGCCACCGTGTTTTCCTGCTTCCTCTGCAAGCGCGATAAGTTCGTCCGTGTCAGCAAAACATGCTGGCGCGTATATCAATGCCGAGGATATTCCAACTGCACCTTCTGACATTGCCAGAGAAACCAGATTACGCATCATGGAAAGTTCGCGTTCATCAGGCTTTCTATCTTCCTGACCTAGAACATATTCACGCACTGTTGTAGCGCCAACGAAAGAGGCAACGTTGGTGGAAATTCCTTTCAATTGCAGGCGGTTTAAAAACTCGCCCAGGCTGCGCCAATTAATCGTAAATTTGATATCGGTTTGCTCATCGGTCATCTCTTTGGCCATTTGATCATTTAGTGGGCCCATCGAAACGCCCTCACCAATGACCTCTAGCGTAACGCCCTGATGAATGTTTCCTTCCGACAGCCCATCATGCAAAAGAGCGCGCGTCGCGTGGCTGAGCATGTTGATGAATCCAGGTGAAACAGCCAAGTCTCGAGCATCGATTTTTAGTGTTGCATCCGCATACTTTAGATTGCCGATGTCCACGATTATGCCGCTGCGCAGCCCTATGTCTGCGACATACGGCTCGAGACCTGAGCCGTCGTAGATTGTGCCGCCCATGATCAGGGTGTCAAATTGCATGGGAATCCGGCCCGAGCACAATGAATCTCCTTAGCGGTAGCACTGGCGGTGGCGCTGAAATTCTAGTCTTTCTTGACTTTCGACCAGAGTTTGAGCATCCATGAGGATTTCTGTTTGGCGCTGGTCTCATCGGATACGTCATCCGGTGTGTCCCACGCTACTTGTTTCAAGGCTTCGTGAAACTCCAGCCCGGTGCGAGCGCACATCTGCAGGACACGAGCTACTTGCTCCGGTTTGAGAATCTCGTCTTTGACCAGGTCCTGACTTTGGATAGCAGCGTCGATCAGGCGTTGATCCACCATCTGAGTGGAAAGAAGAACCTCTCCGAGGCTGACACTGAGCTGTTGAGAAAGGTTTTTCGCCTTGATCATATCGTTGTCGGTGAGAATTCCGGACAACTGAAGGAATTCGATAACTGTATTGGTTTTGTCGATCTGCTCTTTACGCGCCAGTTTCTCTTCCAGCACTGCGCGTACGGTCACACCTTGAGTATGGGCGGTGCGCAAGATCTCAGCTGCTTGGGTGGCGTTCAAATGTCCTTGAGCGACAAGATCTTGGAGTTTCAAGCTCTCTTCAAGAGTCGTATTGGAAATCATGCCGGACTGAACAAGCACGTCGCCAATCTGCCTGTGACTTTCCAAACCAACTTCTACTGCGGTGATTTTGTCCCCTTCGGTGACAATGCCGGCTGACGTAAGCAGGTCGCCGACTCTCACAGACTCTTTGCCGGGCTTATACGCGCCGACTTGCTGCAAAGATTCTTCAATTGTCTGCTGCTTTCGTGATGCCGAACGCAAGCCTTCTACGGCCTGTTCGCGGCTTATCTTTCCGTCACGCAGAAGAACCTGCGCCGTCAATGCTGACGCCAATAATGCAGGCGAAACTGCGCGATTAAGTACCAGGCAGCGGCCAACAGGAAGGTTATTTTCATGGCTCTGGCGAACGGCTTCTTCCATGCGCTCAGGTGTAACTACGCCGGCGGCTTGCAGTAACTCGCCCAGCTCGTTGGAAGACATGGACTCGCGCTGAGGAGGCTGCCAGCCCAGGCGACGAAATGCCTCTTCCAGGGGCAGCTTGCTCTTGCAAGCCAAGTTCAAAGCCTTGATTCCAAAATCATTGGCGATTACGCCTTCGCGCAGAAGTGACTGTACCTCTATGGCGACTTGCAAATCGCTTTCGGAAATTTCGCCAATGCTCATGAGAACGCGACCCAAAGGAGTCGTCGACTTCTTCGCTATTTGCAGCGCTTCCATCAGAACTTCCGGGCGGATTACATTGGCTGCCACAAGCAACTCACCAATTCGCTTGGGACCTGCTCGTCTTTCTTTGACAATTTCCATTCTTAACGACTACCTGAAATGCGATTCTCAAATCGGCAAAGCACTCGAGCCTTCCTGGCGGAAGACAAAATGCGAGGGGTCAATATTTAGTCTACCAGGCGAAACGCCCTACCAGCCTTGAAATACCCTAACCCACATAAAGAATGCCCAATTCTTGCGCACTTAAAACTGTAGATAAAGCACACTCAAAGCGAGACTGAATCCGGTTTTTCTGTAAATTGGCAAGCATTAGCATCTAAATGACAAAGAGCAAGCATCGTCCAAAACGGTGATGCTTGCTCAAAGAGCCAAACAGTTTTTCGGTGGTTTTGTCAGACGATGCTAGGCATCGCCAAACCAGGGTTTAGTAGTTGTCGTCGTAAGGAACAACGAAACCTTTGCCCTGGAAGATCATGCTGTGGCTGCCAGAGTGAGGACTCGGATAGCCTACGAAGCCGTGATGCATTCCATAGAACAAACCATGTCTTGCACCATAAAGTCCGCCGGCGAGGAGTCCTACAGGTCCACCGGTCAAGCCGCCGGCGACCAATTCATAGGTGCCGTCTTCTTTTCCGAGGTTGCGGGAAACCATCTTTGTGCCGCCAATCGCGCCCTTAATAGCGTCTTGGAAAGCAGCGGTCGGAACATCCCAAATGGTTGTTACGGCCATGCTGACCAATCGGCACGGGAAGTAAGCGATTTCGTAGTACACGCGCGCCGATTCAGGACGCTCCGGATAGGCAAAGCCAGGAGCTGCTACCGAAGTAAGCAGACCAGCCGCCAAAAGTAACGAGGAAAGGACCTTCTTACGCATTATTTTCACCATCTTTCCTATTTAAGTGGTTCAAGGGGGGCTTATTTCTCTTCCATGGTGAGATAGGACCATCTGCTGTAGGGCTTTTCCCAGCCTTTCTTCCAGCCATGACCAAATCCGTGGAAGCCAGCGACGGTGCCACCGACAATTGCTCCACCTGTTCCGAATACCGGAGCGGCCGCGGCCAATTGACCAGCGCCTTTTTCATCTCCGAATTTGCCTGCCCAGTGCTTTGTTCCTTTGAGGGAGCCATGATAGCCGCCGTCAATAGGACCACTGATCAAGCCCGTAACCAAGGCGCCTTCCAAAGCGCCAGCTGTTCTGAAAGGAGCTTGAAGCACCCACATTACAGGCTTCGCTTCGTAGTCAAGCGCGAGAGCAGGAGCTACTGCACTCACGGCGACCAACGCCGAAAAAACGATACGACCGATTGATTTCATTATTTTTACCACCATATTTCCAGACTGCCCGTCAAAACTGTTTGGCTCGATGCCAGGCAGTGCTAGTAACTACTTCTCTTCGGTAACCAAATACGATTCAGTACTGAAAGGCTTTTCCCAGCCCTTCGAGAAGGCATGCTTAGCACCATGCAAAGCGCCGTAAGGGATGCCCCATACGAAACCTACTGGGAAACCAAGCAGTGCGCCTGCGATATTTTGACCGGCGCCTTTGGAATCACCAAAGTGCTCGGCCAAAGTGCGCTGGCACTTCATAGGAACGCGATACAGCGAATCGACAACGATTCCTTCTGGAACGTCGATCAGCAGACCGGTAGTTACCCCACCCAATCCAACCATATTGTGAACAGGACCATCGCCGTCAGCGAACGACGGGGTAGCCGTTCCCAGAGCGAGCGCTCCTGAAATTAACATCGCGAGAGTTCTTTTGGTCATGTTTTTCCACCTGGCAGGGAGGATGGCTCTACTGCGAACCACCCTCATAAAGTACCTAATGACTTGATAGGGGTCTCATCGACTTTCCTATGTCTTCCTATTCGTCTTTGAAAGTGAAGGCATCTTTGCTGAACGGTTTTTCGTAACCGGTCTTCATACCATGCCAAGCACCATCAGCTATACCGTATGTACCGCCGCCGAGTGCACCGAAAGGTCCACCGACAACTGCACCAAACATTTGATGGTATTTGCCATCTTCGTTACCGAGTTTACCGGCAACCCATTTCGTCGACTTGATAGCGCCTCTGTTGCCATCTTTGACAACTCCGAGCGGCACTCCGATGACTGTGCCCACTCCGGATCCGACCATTCTTACCGGAAGAAAAACTATCTTCTGGAAGGTGGTTTCGTCGGCCATCGCTGGGGCTACCAAGGAGCCGACAAATACCGAAGCCAGCAAGAACGAGGAGGCTAACTTTTTAAACATGCTTTTCTCCATCTCTTAGCAAGCGTTCTCTAATTCCCCGACCAGCGGTCTTGGGACACAAGCAATTCTACCTAATTTGTACGGCGCGTCCATGTTTTCGCGAACAATGTAAAAACGCGCGAAATGCCGAAATCCCTCCGCCTGTCTGCTTTTCGGTGAATGACACTCTTGTAAAATGTTTGTGTGATAACTGATCGGTTTCCAAGGTCTATATCCCATTTAATCACCGTCGGATATGGATTCTCGTGAGGCGATACTTTCAAAGTGACACAGGCAGTGATACCAAGGGTGATGCAAAGCGGTATCGGTGCAGTCGTCTGGAGACACCCTGGTTATCGGACTTTCAGTCCGGTCTGTCTATGCGGTGCCACCTTATATAGTGCCAACGCGCTAGCAAATCCTGAGTGAAGTTTTCCTGAAAGCTAGTCTAAAGTTTTGACCGCAATGAAGGATCACGAATCGCTCTGAGTACCTGTATTGCACCTGTTAAGAAGGTAGGTACGCCGAGCAGAAGCAAAGTCGTTGAGACACCGCCCGGAAGGTTGTCGGCCGACACACCGGTCAAGATTACAGGGATAGTTGATGCCGCAGACATGGCTGTATTTTGAGCGCCGAAAACCTTGCCTCGCAGGTCTTCAGGGACAGCGGCTTGAAGACTCGCTTGAGTTGGTACGGCAACAAACGCGCAGCTTATTCCTAACAAAGTTGCAAAAAGCAAAGGCACCAACATCAACCAGCCATTGAAACAAACGCCGGTCATGCCTACCAATGGAAACAGGTGATCTTGGATAAAGCCCAAGCTGCCGAGTAAACACATACACAAGCCAAGTCCTGCAAATCCGCCGTAAACCATCAAGCGTGGCGATGCATTGGGTCCTTGATGCCCTACCCAGAAATTACCGATCATCATTCCCAGTCCAGCGGCCGCAATTACATAACCGAACTGAAACGGCTGCAAATGCATGACTTGCTCTACCAATGCCACAGCGATGATATTGAGCGTAATGATTGTGCTGAAGAGAATAGTGATTTTGAGAATTGCTCGAAACACCGGCGGGCTGTCGACGATATAGGCGATGCCGACACGCAATTCTTCCCACCAGGGTTCGCGATCGTGCTTTTGAGGTTTGTTGTCTCGTATACCCATCAAGAGAAATGCAGCTATAAGGAATAACCCTGCAACTGCATACGGTGCGCCACCAATACCGGTGTGCGCGATGATCGGCTCACCTATGGCAAAGCCAAAGCCCAAGGCGATCATCATTGTTGTGAAGAAGAGTGCGTTCGCACAATATAGATCTTCCTTTTTCACCAGCCGTGGTATCGAGGCTGTTTCTGCCGGACCAAAAAATTGGGCACCTATGGATATCAAAAAGGCAAGAGTGAAGGCCACCTTTGGATATTGCTTAACCCAGCTAAGCGCCACCAGCGCTACAAAAAACGCCCTGATCAGGTTGGAAACAACGAGCACTGCTCGGTTTGACCATCGGTCAACACAGACTCCGGCAAAAGGGCTGAGCACCACCGCCGGTATTGTAAATGCGACGTACAACCAACTCGTTAATTCGGCAGCACCTATTACAGGTTGAGTTTGAGTTGCTTGTTTGGCTGTTTGCTGTGCTGTAAGCACGGCAACAAAGAGAACAAAAACCGCGCGGTCGGCAAATTGAGAAAAAATCTGGGCAATCCATAAGAACATGAATTGCTTGTTCTTAAATAAGGAAGCATAACCAGATTGCACTTGTCCGGATTCAGCAATGGACGTCTGTGATGTTTGAGAACTCAAAAATGGCTACCGGCGCGTAAAGTAACCTTACTCTATCATTTTGGCGGATAAAGAACCTCACCGCCCAAGGAGTGCACAGAGCGGCATTTGCCGCCGGCGGCACGGGCTGGCATGTTGTGACTGAGCCCACCTGACAAGGTGCTGGTTACTACCTATTTAAATAGTACGAAGTTTAGTCGGCTCTGCCGTCTTCTTCGCTGCTCAGATCGTACGAATTGCCCAAATTGCCACGTGCCACTCCGCGCTTACTTCCACGGATGAAGTTGACAATTTCTTTGATTTCGTCGAACTGCTCGATTTCTTCTTCGATTCTTGCACAGGCATTTGCCATATTCAGATCCGATCGGTAAAGCAATCGATAGGCTTCTTTGATCGCCGACCTGACATTGGCCGCAATTTTGGCTCTGCGCAAACCGACAACGTTTATCCCTCTCACATAAAGCGGGCGTCCGTCTGTCAGTGCGAAGGGCGGCAAATCAACCCTGGTACCCGAGTTGCCGGACACCATATTGAATCTGCCAATTCTGACGAATTGATGGAAAACTACCAGACCGCCGAATACTGTAAAGTCTCCGACTTCGACGTGGCCACCTAATGTGGTGCCATTAGCCATGATGACGTTGTTTCCGACTTTGCAGTCATGGGCAACGTGTGAGTAGTTCATCAGGAAGCAATTATTGCCTAGCAATGTCATCGGATCTTTTGACCCGCGGTGAATTGTCACGTATTCGCGAATCGTGCAATTGTTTCCCATGATGACGCCGGTCGGCGCATCTTTATAACTGAGATCTTGGGGTGGCAGACCGATTGCGGCTCCGGCAAAGATATTGCAATTTTCGCCTATCGTGGTGACACCATCGATTACTGCATGAGGTCCGATTTTTGTGCCTCGACCGATGGAGACGTTTTCTCCGATTACTACATAAGGACCAATCTCGACGTCTTCGGCGATTTTGGCGCCATCGCTAATGATGGCTGTTTTGTGAATGGACGTTGTTTGACTTACCATCGAATCTACTTCCTGTGACTCTTAATGTGGTTCGCAGACTTATTGACCTTCTGCATCGATCATGGCGAAGCTGATTTCACCTTCGCAAGCAACTTTATCTCCCACTTTGGCTATGCCTTTCATCTTGCCGAGCGGTCCTTTGAGTTTCAAAAGTTCGACCGACATGTCGAGTCGGTCACCAGGAATGACCATCTGACGGAATTTGACGCCATCGATGCCGGTAAATACTCCCAACTTGCCTTTGAAATTTTCGTGGCTCAAGAGCGCGATGCAGCCTAATTGAGCCAGCGCTTCAATCATGAGAACGCCCGGCATGATTGGCTTGTGCGGAAAATGACCTTCAAAAAACTGTTCGTTGGCTGTTAGATTCTTGAATCCGGCGGCGCTGTGTCCAGGATTAACGCTGGTGACACGGTCGATAAGTAAAAATGGGTACCGGTGCGGCAAAAGCTTTTTAATTTCAAGGATATCGAGCTCTTGTTTTGTTTCCGTAGTCATGGTCATAGTCTTATCAACCTCTCTCCTCTTCCTCGCCAAAACTCGCAAGGGCACACGAGTTCTCCCAAGCAGGGAGCTGCTCAATGGGCGCGCCAGGCAAATGAGTATACATCCTGATAATCCGGCTAACCCTCGCGTCTGTCGCAACGAAGACCCCTCTGTCCTAAAAAGTAACTAACTATGCGATGGTCTCTTGCTTTGGGTTAGCTAAGAAGTCACATTCGCTATAAAGTGAGTGCTGTACGTTCTGGACCGGACGGGAAGACATCTGAATCTTCGTTCGGACTGTTGGAAAGGAACACAGCTTGGATTCTTCTTCAAATTACCAAGAGAAAGCGAAAAGTCTGTCAATGATGAGCCGGCGCCGATTTCTCTTCGGACTGGCAGGGGTCAGCTGTCTTGGTCTGAGCCAAGAAGCCAAGGCTGCGGTGGGTCTTTTTGAGCCATTCACCTTTGGCTATGTTACTGATGCTCACCTCTGCATAGGGCAGCCTGACAGTTACAAGATGCTGCAGGAAAGTCAGCTCTTCTTGCAGGATGTGGTCAAGAGCTTAAATGAGAAGAATGTCGACTTTACTATCTTCGGCGGTGACAACGTCGAGGGCCCTGGTCGAGATGACACCAATTGGCAGCTCTTTATTGATGTTGTTCAGAGTCTGAACAAACCCTGGAATTTCGTTCTAGGCGAATCAGATGTATCGGGAATCGCTCCGGTCGACAAAATGCGCACCTATGGACCTGATTGGAAAGGCAAAGGAATTGAATCAACCAAATCTTATTGGTCGCAGGATCCAGTGGACGGTGTACACATCATAGGACTCGACACCAGCCGCACCAATTCCAATACTGGGGATTTTGGTCGCGCGCAAGGTGAGTGGTTGAAGGAAGATTTAAAACTGCACCAGCGGCGGTTCACTATTGTTTTCTCTCATCACCCGCTGTTGCCACCTTCTCCATATGATTCCGGTCCGCCTTGGGACGACTACACTGTGCCAAACGGTGCAAATGCGCGAGAGATTTTCGCCACCTCAAAATATGTGCGCCTTGCTGTCAATGGGCATGTGCATACGAGCAAGGTCCAGCAAGAAAACAATATCTGGTACGTTTCCTCGCCGAGTCTTGCCGTCTATCCATGTGCTTATCGGTTGTTTCATGTGACGCCGGAAGCAATCAATGTGGAGACCTATCAAATCTCCTTTCCCGCTTTGATCAAAAAGGCCAAAAACGCATTTATCTCTTGCGCACTTGCCTACAAGTATTCGAGCAACAAACCGGCCACGTTTGCAGCGATAGCAGAAGGCACACGTTTGGATACAGATGTGTCGTTGCCTCTGGTCCCCGGCAAGCCAATGCAGGCGTTAGAAAAGAAGAAGCCACAAAAGGCAAAGAAAGAGAAGCCTAAGAAATCTCAGCCTGAAGCCAAGCCTGAGCCTAAGAATGAAACCAAACCGAAGGCAGAGGAAAAAGCGGATACGCCCTCGACTGACACTGAAGTGAAGGCCTCACCGGACCTTGATAAAAAGACTCAAGAGCCTAAAGCCGAAAGTAAAACAACACCGAAGTCAGAAATAAAAGCAGAACCGAAGATAGAAGAAAAACCTGCGGCGCCAACGTCGGGAGATAGCAATGACAAGTGAAATGGATACCGATGCGAAGAAACACCATTTGGGCATTTGCCCGTATGGCTCAGGCGCTCTCAGTTATAACAATTACTTGAAAATCAAGGAAATCAAAGAGCTGCAGGTCTGTCAGTCAAATCCAGCGCATCACGACGAGCCGCTCTTCATCATAATTCACCAGACCTACGAGCTCTGGTTCAAACTGATTTTGCACGAAATTGACGAAACCATGAGACAACTGGCTGCGGGAAACGCACCTCGCGCAACATGGTTTATGCGCCGTGTTTCAACGATATTCAGAGAAGTACTGGTCAATCAGATCCACATTTTGGAAACGATGATGCCTGTGGATTTTCTTGGATTTAGATCAAAGTTGAACCCGGCGTCTGGTTTTCAATCTTCTCAATTCAGAGAAATTGAGTTCGCCGCCGGTATGAAAGAGGCGCGCCTGTTACAGTTTTTCGCCAACGAACCTGAAGCGCTCGCTCAAATGCAAAAGCGTTTGGACGAACCGACACTTGCCGATGCATTTTGGAAATTAATGATTGACCGAGGCTTCGATGTCGCACATCAAATTGAAGAAGATGGTTCGGAGGCATGTCAGAAAGCACATAGCCAGCGAGTTAAAGAACTTCGCAAGGTCTATCAGGAACCGGAAAAATACTACGACATTTACGAGTTAGCAGAGACTCTGGTCGACCTGGACGAAAACATTGCGCTTTGGCGTATGCACCATGTCACTGTTGTGGAGCGCATTATTGGATTCAAACAAGGCACTGGCGGCAGTGAAGGCGTAGGTTATTTACGATCTACGCTCACGAAACGCTGTTTCCCGGACCTCTGGCATGTTCGAACCATGATCGAACTTCCATGATTGACTGCCATCAAATGCAGTATCAGGCTTTCGAGCCTGCTGAATCGGTTTCGTAAATGTACCCGGACCCTTGAACGGTCTTGATCAAACAATTCTCACCCTGGGGCGTAATTTTTTTGCGCAGATGAAACATGATTGTCCGCACAGACTCTTCTGCACTTTCACTATCTGAAGGCCAGACTGCAGCCAGTAGAGCTTTGGAGCTGAAGAACTTGTTGGGATTGCGAATGAAATACTCGAGCAGTGCAAACTCTTTTGGTGTGAGGCTGATTCGTTTGTCGCCAATCAGAACGTAATGACTATCCAGTTCTACAGTTAGATAGCCGGCGGTAACCGTGTTGGTCAAGAGTCCTTTTGGGCGCCGCATGAGACTGCGAATGCGTGCTGAAAGTTCGCGTACCTGAAATGGCTTCTGCAAATAATCATCAGCACCGGCGTCGAGCCCCGTTTCCACGTTTTCAACTTTCGCTTGTGCCGTCAGGAATAGAATCGGCAGCTCACTTCCGTCGGCGCGTAGTCTCCTGCAAACCTCAAGTCCGTCAATTCCCGGCAAATTCCAGTCGAGAATGACGAGGTCATAGGAGAAATTGGACAGCAGCTGCAGTCCATCTTCACCGCTTTCGGCGTGGTCGACAGTATGTTTTTCCATTGCCAGCCAGTCGATAACGCCTTCAGCCAGCTTTTTGTCGTCTTCGATAATGAGGATTTTGGCCATGAAATTTCTTGGAGCGGAAGCGCTCTAATCTTAGCAAGCCTTGGAAGATAAGGACGAAGCATAGCGGCAGGAGAATTCAAGGTGATTCAAGCTATTTCGGCTCGAGTTGTGAAACGGCAAAGTCGGCTTAATCATAGAAACCGAAGATTTCTGCCAAAATAGAGGCGATCACTAAATTGACCGAGCTCACCATGACCAATACTGCAAATAGACAGGAAACCTCCAACTTTGATTTGTTGGACAAAATTGACCACGTGGCGATTGCAGTGGACGATGTCGCTAAAGCGGTGGACTGGTACAGAGAAACTTTCAAATGCGAAATCGAGTACCAGGACAAGACCTGGGCGTTTTTGCGCTTTGAGAATATCAAGCTGGCGCTGGTTGTCCCCAATCAGCATCCGCCCCATCTTGCGTTTTTGCACGAGAATGCCGACCAGTTTGGCAACCTCAAAACCCACAGAGACGGCACCCGTTCCGTTTACATCGCTGACTCCGCCGGCAATGCGGTGGAAATTGTTGCCAAGGATTCGGTTAAAGACTGATAGGTCGGTTTTTGGTCGTTTTCAAGCGCCTGGCGGCGTAGGTCTAATTGTCACTTATATGTACAAACAAGCTTTGCTATCATTGCCTGAGCTTGGGCGCGATAATTCCAAGCGACTACCTGACAGGTAAGAACAAGCGTGGCAGAAGGCGCACAAAAAGCAAAGAAAAAACGTTGTCCAAAGTGTCAACGTGAGTTTCCGATTCAATCGGTAATTTGCGACGTCGATTCCACTCTGCTTATGCTTGTTCAAGAAGACACTCTGCTCAATGCAGTGCTTGCCGAGAAATACCGCGTCCTCAACGAAATCGGTCGCGGTGGGATGAGCGTTGTCTATAAAGGCGTTCAGGAATTTGTCGATCGCGAGGTTGCGATCAAAATTTTGCAGTCGCAGCTGGTTTCGGATCCGACATCAGTAAAGCGTTTTCAGCAAGAAGCACAAGCCGCAAGCCTTCTCAAGCACGAAAACATCATCAAAATTTACGACTTCGGTATTCATGACGGCAGACCGTACCTGGTAATGGACTTCCTTGTCGGTGAGAGTCTTTCGGATATCATTCGTCGAGACAATCAAGTCGAGTGCGAGCGTGCAATCAAAATCTTTATTCAGGCGACCGATGCTCTTGCGCATGCGCACCGCCATGGAGTAATCCACCGCGATTTGAAATCGAGCAATATCATGCTTGTTGATGAAGAAGGCAAGTTCGATGTCGCGAAAGTAGTGGATTTCGGGATTGCGAAATTACTTCCCAACTCCGGGCGCCAATCGCAAAACCTCACTCAGACTGGTGAAATTTTCGGCAGTCCGATTTACATGAGCCCAGAGCAATGCATGGGACACATCCTTGATGCTCGCTCCGACATTTATTCGATGGGCACCATGGTGTATGAGTCTCTGACCGGATATCCGGCTTTAATGGGCAAAACTATCGTTGAAACGATGGAGATGCAGGTGCGCGAAACACCAAAACCGTTTGCTGAGATTCGACCGGATCTGCAGTTGCCGAAAGAAGTAGAAACGATCGTCTTCAGAGCGCTAGAGAAGAAGCCGGACAATCGCTATCAGTCGATGGAAGAATTTAGAGATGCGCTTGTCCACGTAGGTAAGATTTTGGCCAATAGAAAGCCGGCAGCACCTCGCTCTACGGTTACGAACATGCCGCCTGCAGAGCGCGGGGGGCAAGATTTGTCGAAAGCTCGTATCAATGCGGGCGCAGATTCTATGAAATTGAAAGAAGCACCGAGCTCGGTGCACAACAAAAGCTTGCAGGTGCAAACCGGAACTCAAATCAAAGACAAGTCCGGAATCGTTCCGGCTGTATCAAAGCAAAATGCTGCAGCAAAGCCGTTCTACGAAAGCCCGAAGATGATTATCATCCTCGTTTTGGTACTCATTCTAGTTACCGCGGGTGGCTTCGCAGCAATGCAAATGACTGGTACGCGATTCTAAGCATCGGTTGGCAAAACCGCATCACGACTCACTCTCGCGAGGGAGCTATTTTCACATTCTTTACAATTGCGAGCAATTATCGTTGCCGTTTCTTGCTATTGGGCATAATGAGAATAACGAGAAAAAAACTGATAGTCTCAACCACGAAGCTAACCAAGAATGGCTTCGGCAGGACATCATGAGCTAAACATGAACAACTCAGCGTGGGCAACGTGAGAGGTATTCACATTGCCATGCTAAATGTAGATGATGGTTCAACTGATATCAGCGGTATTGAAGCTTCTTTGACACGTATGTTTGCGTGCAGGAGGTGAATAATGTTATTGAACTCTTTAAATTACGCTTTTAAGGACGCTTTCTACAACCTGGAAAGGATTTTCACAGGCGTAAAATCGTCCAACCTCGAATCTGCAGAACGCGAACGGTTGCATGCTATCAGCCAAAAAGAAAAAGGAGTGGAGGCGTCATTAGCTTCTGGTGAATTTTTAGCGCGGGCACGACGGGGAGAAGCACTGCATCAAGACAAGGAAACCGAGGAAATCTGCAAGGATTTTGTGCGAGGGAAATTATTTCCTGTAGACGAGACAGAGAGTTTTTCTCAAGAGGAAACACCAGTTGCTGAAGTGCTGACGCGGTCTATAACCGAAGAAATTCCGGTATTCGGTCTTAAAGCCAGCCTGCATGCCTCTACCGAAACAGGTTCATTCGACACCTGGAAGTCTGTTCATTTCTTGAGCGCTGATGAAGCGGAAATTCAAGATCAGTCCATTACCGAGGTAGAGGAAACCACAGAGCAACTAAGAGCAGTCGGAAGGGCATGGAGAGACCTCTCTGTGCATACCGCGTTACGGTTGATCGACCATCCTCATACGCCTGGTTTTGTACTGACGGAATTGGCGCAACATCCATCTGCAGAAGTGCGTGCTCAGGTAGTGGACAATGCAAACACACCTAAAGAAGCTGTTCTCAAGCTTCTTAGTGACGAGAGTATTGATGTTCGACTTTCACTGGCCGAATGCTATCACCTGGGTATTTCCGTTCTGGAAATGCTTGTCGACGATGAAAATCCCTATGTATGCAATCGTGCAGAATCTACCCTGCAAAGACTGAAAGCCGGTACCAGTAATTCTGTAATACGCGGACATTTCGGTATGACTGGTGTCAATTACGAAAATGAGGAGAATGTAACTCCAATCCGAGCCCGCGCCTGATAAATATTCTTCGCTACAGGTATCTTGTTGCCGAGTCTGGGCATGTGATCTATATTCGGAAATAAGGGGTTTTTGTGAATGTTCTTCAGCAGGCTCTAGAGGCACGAGGGGTGCTTCAAATTGAAGCCTGTTCCTTACCAGGAGCATTCGCGAATGATAACGCCATCAAGGCCTTTTGACACTCTGACGGAATTAGTTCCGGTGCCCTGGACCGAACCGCCCTGTCTTAATCTCGTGACGGATGATAGTACGGCCAGGGTCAGCCATGTATTTGTGATTCTTTCCTATTGGTGTGCCTTTATCACCATGGGCATTGGCGTTCTGGCTTTGACAGGTTGGTTTTTGAATCAGCCATATCTGCAAAGTCCGATTTCCGGAAATTATCCTGTTTCCCATACCGGATCACTTTCTCTGCTTTTTCTTGGTGCAGCTCTTCTCTATTCGCTAAAGGGAGTTTCCGACAAGAAAGCGGCGACCGCCTCGCAGATTACGGCCCTGGTGCCAATACTCATAGGGGTTTTCGCACTTGGCTCTTATAGTGGATTTTTCACTGTGGATCTCGATGAAGTACTCTTCCATTCGTCTCTTAATCCACAACCTGGCTCCAACTCTGTTATTCTCGCTCCAAACAATGCAATTTGCATTCTCACCGCCGGTCTTTCAATTTTACTAATGGACGCTCCGGCGCTGGGGCGGGTTCGACTGTTTCAGCATCTTGCTTTTATACCGCTGCTCTTCTCTATTTCAGCTTTAATTGGATATACATATAAGCTGCAATATTTTTCGGCGCCGCAAAGTTTTAACTACATGATTTTGCCGACCGCCGTCGCTTTTCTTGTTTTGAGCCTGGGCATTCTTTCCTCGCGTCCACGAGAAGGGCTAATGGTCGTCATCAGCAATGGTGATGCCGGAGGTTTGATGGCCCGGACCTTGCTGCCTACGGCAGTTGGGCTGCCTATACTTTTCGGCTGGATGCGCGTTGTGGGTGAAAGCTCTGGTCTGGTGAATGCCGAAGCCGGAAGCATTTTGTTGGTCACTTTCATGATCACTGCATTCTTCTGGGTCGTCTGGCGCACTTGCCGCCAACTTGGACGCTTGGATATGGCGCGCAAACTTGCCGGAGCAGCTCTTCATGAAAGTGCAGAACGCACTCGATCGATACTGGATAAGGCATGCGATGCGTTTGTGGCTATTGATAAGAACGGCCGGATTCTTGACTGGAATCCTCAGGCAGAGAGGACATTTGGTTGGTCGAGAGCAGAAGTAATCGGAAAAACTCTTGATGAAACGATCATTCCGAGTAAGCACGGTAAACACGAAAAGGCTCATGAAGAAGCACTTTCACGGCTTTTCACCGCCGGACAAAGTCAGTTTTTCAACACACGCGTGGAAGTGGTCGCTCTCCATAAAGAAGGACACGAGTTTCCTCTAGAGCTGGCAGTCTTTCCAGTTGGTAGCGCGGAGACCGGCACTGTCTGCGCTTTTATGCACGACATCTCCGAAAGGAAGGCTCATGAAGATGAGGTTAATTGTTTAAACAAAGCGCTCTTGGAGCAAATCACAGAAGCCGGCTCGAAGAATGACAGTTTGAAGCTTTTGACAGACGAATTGAGAACTGCCTGCGAAAGTGCTATCGAATCTTCAAAGACAAAGTCCGATTTCATAGCCAGCCTCAGTCACGAGATACGAACACCGCTAAGCAGCGTTATTGGTATGGCTGAGCTTATTCTGGATGGACATTTGGAAGAAGACCAGCGAAAACTCGCAAACACGCTGCACAGCTCTGCTTACAATTTGCTGGGAATCGTCAATGACATATTGGATCTATCAAAAATCGAGGCTAAGAAGCTTGAACTGACATCGGAAAGTTTCGACATGCGAACGCTCGTCGAAGACGTTGCCGAGATGCTGGGCACGACCGCTCGCAGCAAAGGCCTTTCACTGTCAACATTTGTCGATCCATCTTTGCCTCTCATACTGAAGGGAGATCCAAAACGCTTAAGGCAGATACTTGTGAATCTCTGCGGTAATGCCCTCAAGTTCACAGAGTCTGGTGGTGTTCATATACGTGTGGAAAAACTCTCGTTAGCTGATCAGCGCGTGACTTTTTCGGCGTCAGTGATTGATACGGGCTGCGGCTTGACTGAGGAAACAAAGAGAAATCTCTTTTTGCCTTTCAGCCAGGCGAGAAGCAGTAAGACCTCTCAGACAGCAGGAACAGGACTCGGACTGGCGATTAGTAAAAGCCTTGTAGAGCTGATGGGTGGAGAAATTGGGGTCGAAAGTCATGAAGGTGCAGGTTCTACTTTCTGGTTCAAAACCACACTCAGAACAGACGGCATCGATTATCTCGGCGCCCAGCATGGCGCTCCGCAGCGTGTAGAGCCGGAAACCACCCGACTAATTATTGTCTCGAATGATAGATTCACATCCGAAGCTCTGACAATGTATTCCTATGCTCGCGGCATAGAACATCAGGCTGCCGGCTCAATCGATGAAGCCGAGTGGATAGTCAGAAAGATGGCTAAGCAGAACGCTCGACCTATAAGACTCTTTGTCGATATGTCCAATCGGGCGATCGATCCGCGTACTCAAATTGAAGAAATAAATGCGAGCGACTTTGCCGACAAAGTCCGTTGGGTTGCGCTAACGCATATCGATTCAAAGGAATATCATAGAAAGCTGAAAGAGGCTGGATTTGCCAAAGTGCTAGTTAAGCCATTTCGCTTCGGAGACTTCTTGCATTCTGTTTCTAACGACTTTGATCAGCAGGTCGAAACGCGTGAGGACTTGCCTGCGCTTGACGCCGCCAATGCGACGATCATGCGTTTGTCCGCTAAAACAGTGCTTCTTGTCGAAGACAATCCGGCCCTGCGAGAATTAGCCACGCGTCAACTCAAGCGATTGGGAGTCGAGGTTGCCACCGCATCTGATGGAATGGAAGCTGTGGGCAGCGCGGCCGCAAGCCACTATGACCTTATTCTCATGGATTGCCAAATGCCAGTCATGGACGGATTTGAAGCTACACGCCAGATCAGGAGGATTGAGGAAAGAGGACATCGACATACACCAATAGTGGCACTAACAGCTTCCGTTTTGCCACAGGATCGAGAAAAATGTTTTGCTGCCGGCATGGACGAGTTTCTTACAAAACCTGTCTCTCTCGACGATATTCGTTCTTTGATAAAACGCTGGATGAGCGAACAGTCGACGCCGAAGAAAGAATTCATAAGTATGTCCAATGAAGAAGTAGCCTTCTCTGATCTGATTCACAGTGCGCGCTTTCAAGTAAGTGAAATGGATCAGCTAACCGCAATTCCGCGAGAAGTCACTCGTGATGATCTGCAAGACGATTTTGCACCCACTCCGGTGGACATGCAATGGCTGCACGAGCAGTATGGACGAGAGGCGATGAGCGAGATATTCCAAACGTTTAAAGACGAAGCCGAATCCCTTATGAATCTGCTCAAGCGTGCAGCCCTGGCGCATGATTTCGTCGAAAGTGCCAGAGTCGCTCATCAATTGGCTGGAATCGCATCAGTAATTGGTGCCAAACAAATGCATGCGCAAAGTTTGAACTTAGAGCACGCGTCAAAAGAAAAGGACACCTACAGAGCAAACGTCGCATTGGACGAGCTTCAAAGGGGCTACGAAGACGTTATGCTATGGATCAAGACTAAGACGTAATCCGCCCAATCAACAGTTAGCCTCGAAGGCTTACAACCGCATCGGCGAATCTTCCACACAAGACTTCTTCGCTGAATTTGCTGTTGACGCTGTCACGAATTTCTCTCAACTTTTCTTTTGAAGGTGGTTCGTTTCGAATTTGATTGAGCCTTGCTGCGAGTGCTCCATCCTTGGTCAGATCGGTATTACCTACGAACTCACCAAGGATATAGTTAGTCCCGGCATTGGGGTGGCAGGCAATTGGCTTCTCTGCCAGAGCCGCTTCAATTGTCGCTGCGCCAAAAACCTCATCAATGCTGGCGATAACATAAGCATCCGCAGCATAAAGAGCGCGATGCACACCTTCTGCAGGAAGTGTCAGCCACTGAATGCGATCGCCCAGCAACTTCTTGCCGAGTTCTTTCAATCCTGGCGTGTCCGGCTCGGGATGCCCGCACATAATCACTTTTACTTTCGGGTCGTTCATCCGAGCGACTTCATTGATAATGTAATCGATTCTTTTGTGATGACGGTTCCATGCAGAAACAGCAACGACGGCATATTCATCAGGAGCAAGCCCAAACTCTCTTCTTACTTCTTCTCTCGGCGCATCCGGCTGAACATAGCGAGCGAAGTGAGGAAGAACCTGCATGCGCTCCTTGGGAATTCCGAAAGAAAGTGCTGCCTCATAGGAGGAGGGTTGAAGATGTTGAACGTAATCGAATAGCTTGACTGTGTTCGGTTTGAAACCGCCTCCGTTAGCGATTACCACTTTGAACTTCAGTCGCAGTAAGTCTCTAAAGAAGATAAGCACATAACCAAATGGTGCTTCTTTTGTCCAAACCACATCAGGACGATAAGAAATCATGTGAGGAAGCAAGCCAATGGCGAAAGTCACCATTTCCGCGCCGTAAGCGAATTCCCAAACATGTTTTTTATTGAACAAAGAAGCGATGTATAGCGGCCAGCGCAGAAGGAAATCGCGCGGCAGATTCGCCACCCAGGTACTATCCGGAAAATTCCCGCCCGCAAAGAGTCGGACATCCAGGCGCTGGTCGTTTTTGAGCGCAGAATACCAACGTGCTGTTGAAACTTCAAAACCTCTGTTGACATTGCCGAGCCCGCAACTGACCATCGCCAACTTGACTGGGGCGAGCGACCCAGCATGCGAGCATGACTGGCTGGCGGGCGTCGCCTTGAATCGGTCGGAAAATGTGTTTGAAGAATCCATTGCTACTGGGACAGTTTGGAAAGTTCGAGTGGAACTACGACTGTTATGGGTGGGGGATAGCCCCGAATCACTTTGCAACCTTGGGCGACCTCATGCAAATCTTATCAGCTTCTCAAACCCTAAAAGGGCGACAGATATTGAATTTCGAAGAAATCTAGCGAACAGAAAGATGAGACAGCCGAAAAGCCAATAAGTTCCATATATCGTTATTACCCGGGTCGAGCCCTCGGTCTATAGCCCGCTCGTATAGTCATGCGATATATAGGTTTTCCTATACTCACAATTGATAAAGGCATTTCGAGAATTCACAATCTCAACACTGCGGCGTAAGATGCAGATATAGAGCGCAAGGCGCACCGGCAATATGGAGGTCTAAGAAGGCTTCCACCGCGTGTTCGCCCGGCTGTGTGCCGTGTTTCCAATTCAATAAACTTGAAGGGGTCTAACCATGTCCACTAACCCTTACTACACCTTTATGCTCAATGTTGCCGGCATCAAAGAGAAAGAGCCTTTCTTTCAAAGAGCCTGGGGCAAAGTGAACATCTTGAGCCGTCAAAGAGACAGACAAATCTACAAGGATTTGCGAGGCTCAAATTTCGAGTTGCAAAACGCTCACAGTAAGGGTGTTCTCAATTCTTTCAATAGTATGACTATTGAGCACGATCATGCGGCATTGCTTGAAGACCTTGCCAATGAAGCGCTTATCTTTATTGAAGAAGAGCATAAGCAAGCCAAAGAGAGAGAAAGAGAAGAACTGCTCAAGAGCAACGCTATTCACGCGTACATTGGAAAAATTGTGGGAATGCTGAGTCCTTATGCCGGTCTTGTCAATACTGCGGTCGGACACACAGAACTGTATACGGTACTAACCGGTCCGGAAATTATCGTCGAAAATATCAAACTTCCAGGCGCACATGATTCGTACGAAATCAAAAAGGACTACCGTGCTCGCTTTTCGACCCGCACATGGAGCCTGCTTTTCCGCGGCATCGATGGACGCATCGATATATTCCTGATGCCTGTGGACAAAGTGATGAGATTGACCAAAGTAGAAACGTTTTTCAAGCCAGTTGCCAGAATTTTTGCTGAAGTGAGCGGTTCCAAGGTCGTTTGGACCATGGACGGACAAGAGACGTCGGCTGAAGAAAGAATGAGCTTTATCCTCAATCAATTCCACCAACTGCTCGAGCGCACAAAAGCACAGATGTTCAGAGACCGTGGTCGTGGCGGCAACATGTTGACCAGCGATTTGCTGGACCTGGCGATATCAAAAGCAGTTTTCAATGAAGTGGATGATTCCAGGACCTTCGACTATAGAGCGGGTCAGCCGGAACTATTCGGACCCAACGAAACTGCTAATTCGTCGAGTGCTGTAGAGCCACAGTATGTCGAAGAAGCCATTTCCGAACAGCAAATAATAGATCTGACCGATTTCAATCAAACGACCCCGAATGTCTCCCAGTTCTTGCTATCCGAAAAGGACTTTGCAACAAGAACACAGGACTGCATCGACAGATACTGCGATTCAGAATATAAAGCACCGAAAATGCCAGCTGTTGCAGCAGCGAATAAAGAAACCAACAAAACTGCAACCGCGGTCAAATCGACGACTTCGAGCAAATCCAGCAAAAAGTCAAGAGCAAAAACCAAAAGTTCACGCTCAAAGCGCAAAAAATGAGGATGTTAGAAAAATCTGGAATTTCTAACATAACCCCAAAAAGCGCTACCAAAATTTTCCTACACACAGCACTGACAAGCAAACAGCCGGCCTCGAGCCGGCTGTTTCGCCTTGAACCGACAATCAAGTGGCGGGAACCACCGCTCTTGCCCGGGCGTCTGCGTCAGAGTCTAGCAATAGGCCCCTCTTGCCGGAAAACCATGCAAACCAGAATACCGTCAGAAGAAGCCAAGGCGAAAATGCGTGCAATCATAGAAAATGTGCGCAAACGCAGTCGCAATGGAAAATTGCCCATATCTAAGCCAGGTGGCTCGAAGTTTAAATTCGAACCTTTCGACCTGTTCGATCTAAACAATCAGAAGACAAAGACCCTGATTGGGTGCCTTTCCCTTTCTCTTGCTGCAGTTTTTGTGGTTAAGAGCATTGTCAGTTATCCATTTATTTCTTTGCCGTCTCTCAACGCGCAGAAAGGCAACGTACAAATTTTTGACAGATATGATCACTTAATCTGTACCGTACACGAAGAGAAAAATGTGGAGCCTGTGTCGCTTGATCGTATATCGGTCAATATGCGAGACGCTGTAATTGCGGCGGAAGACAAAAGCTTTTATCACCACTTCGGTATTGATCCAGCAGGGATTGGACGCGCGATGGTGAAAAACCTCGAAGCGGGGCACGTTGTAGAAGGCGGATCGACCATCACGCAACAGTTGGTGAAAACGCTTTATCTAAACCCCGAAGACCGCACATTCATACGTAAAGCGGAAGAAGCTTGGATCTCACTTCTGATCAGCGCCAGCCACTCAAAAAACAAAGTGCTGGAAACTTACTTGAACCAGATTTACTTTGGCAAAGGTGCTTATGGTATCGAGCGCGCTTCATTAGCATACTTCAACAAACATGCATCGCAACTCAGCCTTGCCGAGGCCGCATACCTTGCTGGTTTGATCAAAGCGCCTTCTGAGCTGAGTCAAAAGGCAAATAGAAAAGATGCAATTGCTCGCCAACATCAAGTTTTAGATGCAATGGTGGAAGCCAAATTAGTTTCAAAACTGCGCGCTTCACAAGCGGAAACAGAAAAACTGCGTTTTAGCGATGGCGATTATCCGCTCAAATACCCGTTTTACATAAATCATGTACTTGGTGTCGCCAAAGAGCAGATCGGTGATAAGTTGTGGTCCAAACCACTCTCGATTTATACCAACCTCGATCCGGCAGCTCAACTTGCTGCGGAAAAGACATTGCAGCGAGGAGTTATCCATGCTCCAAGAGGAATAAATCAGGGCGCCCTTGTCTCGATATCAGTTGAAGATGGTGGCGTCCTTGCCATGGTTGGTGGTGTTGGTGGATATGGGAAGGTCTCCTGGAACCGAGCGCTCAATCCACACACGGCCGGCTCCGCATTTAAGCCTTTCGTCTATCTTGCCGGATTGATCAATGGAGCTATCCAGCCGGACAGCATGGTGGACGATACTCCATTATCCTTGCAAATGCCGGATGGCTCCGTTTATTCACCTCGAAACTTTGATGATGGTTATATGGGCACAATAACCGTTCGCGATGCACTGGCCAAGTCACGCAACGTGTGCGCGGTTGCAGTTGGTCAGCGAACAGGTATGAACAACGTAGTGCTCACTGCAAAAGCTGCCGGTATCACCAGTCAAATGGATGCATATCCATCATTGGCTTTGGGCACCTGTGCTGTTTCTCCACTTGAGATGGCGAATGCGTATGCGACAATTGCTCGCTCGGGAATGTACATTCAGCCATCATTTATTCGCCGGATAACATCGAAAGACAAGTCGATAAATAAGATATTCGAGCAAACACGCCAACAAAAACTACCGGTCGAAAATTGCCGTCAAATGGTAGACACCATGATGGATGTGGTCAGCAGAGGAACCGGTACCAGAGCCTACCTTCCAGGTGTGCCAGTAGCAGGCAAGACGGGCACCGCTGACAAAGCCAAAGATATCTGGTTTGTAGGTTTCACACCAGATGTGGTGACAGCGACTTGGGCGGGCAACGATGATAATCTTCCTGTCGCCGGCAACCACGTCACCGGGGGCGGTGTCATGGCTGGTATCTGGCACGATTACATGCAAGCCTATCTAGCAAAGAGACCGGCAGAAACATTGGCTTTCGCTGCTCCTGAACACCCGTTGATTAAGGTTGCACCATTTTCCATTGCAAATTTCGTTGAAGATGGAATGGAGCAAGTTGGTGATGGAATTGAAAAAGTTGGCGATAGTATTGAGGAAACCTTTAGCGAGCGTCATAATCGCAAACGTGGTGTGAAGACCTTCTTCGGCAAGATCGTCAACAAGATAGGGCGCATCTTTTAGCTGCCGAGTGTTTGTCTCACATAGCTGCAAGAAGCCACGGCTTATCGATTGCTCGGCTCGATCAATTTGTGGCGGTTTATAACCACCGCTTTCGCGTGCGGCAGATCCGCGACGAGAGGAAATTGCCAAACGGGTGAGTCTTTTTCATTCCAAATTGGGTCGCTGTCTCGTATTACAAGGAAATCGATGTGATACTTGCCGCAAATCCTCTGTAACTCATCATTGGTTAAACCCGGCAGATAGATTGATTTTACGTCCGAGGCGACTTGACTGTATTCCTCTTTCGTCGGTCCAAAGCAAAAGCCCTGTAAATCGTCAGAGGCAGCCATTTGGCGATGCGAGTAATTGCCTATGATCATTCGATCTATTGGATTGTGCTGAACTATCGCATTGACTTTTGTTTGCTTATTCAATTGATCGTAAACTGCGCGAACATCATAGAATGCTGTCCCGCCAAAGGTCATGGACCCAAATCTTGTCAGGGCAAAATCAGCTGCAAGGTTCAGCAAGCCAATAACAATGAGGGCTTTGAGGAAAATTGTCATTTTTGCTTTTGGATACTCCGGTTTACCGACCATGACCATGTAGTTTGCTGACCAAATCAAGCAAGCAAACAAGCCAGGAATTGTGGCTCGCCAGCCCAAGTCGTTGCCGACGATTGCTGAGCGCAGAAAAGTGCAGATGAGCATAGAGACGGCAATCATGACGAGCAAAATTTCCTCACGCTCACCAATTTTCTTTCCAAATGTAGACTTCCAGTAATAAACGGCAGCCGCAAGTACAAACCCCATGCCGAATAGAAACGACCAGGGGAAATAAAGAAGTTCAACCAACCAGACCATAATTCCCTGCTGATTGCCAAAAAACCAGGGCAGCGGATCCAACTGCCGGAAGGCAAACTGTATAGCCGGTTCATGGTGATGATTGCTGTGCACCAATTCGCGCAAGAATGGGAGAGCAAAGGCAACTCCAGTTATACCTACTGCAAACATGGTTGCAAGGGATGTTTTGGAACGCTTTGAAATCGTGATAAAGAACAGTCCGGCAAAAGTTCCTGCCAATGTCAGTGCGAGATAAATGGACTGCCCTACAGTGCTTGCAGCGCAGATGCCACTGAGCAGAGCGAGAAGTATTTTTCTACTTGTCTTTTCCGAATAGCAGGATTCTTTGAAAAGGAAAATGCAAGTCAGCATAGAAACGAATGCAGCAACATGATGCGGCACCCAAAACATATTGACCGTAAATGGATTTATCGTGTCTTGCGAGCCGGCAATGATACTCGGCAAGACCTTGAGGTGATTGATCACCGAGATGGCATTGAGAGGTAAATAGACCAAGATGTATAAGTTGCCTACCAGCAGCAGCAAAACTGCAATCGTTGAAAGTTTGCCTGCTTCGTGTTTTACAAATCTGAAGTAGCGCGCCGAATATGCAACGGCGGCAATCAAAACCAAACTCGTCCAAACCGCACCGCTCAACACAGCCGCCCTGCCGTCGAAAGCAGACCCCATGATTTTGGCAACGTTGGCGGCGCCTAGATGCCAGAAGTAGTAATAAAAGAGAGGCTGCAATTCGCCGGGTGAATACATGGGATTTGTTGGAGGAACGCCGCTCCTGCAAATTGCATCTGTGATTGCAACGTGTTTTAAATAATCCAAAGAAGTAGAAGGGAAATAAAGCTGCGAGCCGAATTGCAAATCGCAGATCATTAGATAGTCGAGTGCACACCAGAGAAGAATACAAATGGCTATTGCCTTGCGAGGCACTTTCAATTTTCGCTCGCACTGAACGAGAGCCCCAACGCGTTTCCAATCACGCAGGAGCAAAGCAATAAAAAGCAGCACCGATGAGAAGGAAGCGATCGTCATCGCGGTCATTCCGAAAGCTGCACATATAAGATGATTGAGAACTGGGACAACGCTCACGGAAAGCATCATCGCCAGAAGCAATCTATTGCCCAGGGTTTTTGCGTGAAACCTTAGGGCATTGGCGCCATAGCCAATCAAATATCCTTGCGAGATCCCAAGAACCGCCCATACCGCAAACCCAAGGGCCGAAGCCGATAGATCCTGCAGCATGAAATTAACCGTTGCCATCTCTAAATTATGAAGATGCAGCTATAAAGAAGCAATCGCGACAACCGGTTAGGCTGTCGCGACTAAGCTTTCTAAAATGCTCCCGAGGCTGGATTCGAACCAGCGACCAAGTGATTAACAGTCACCTGCGCTACCACTGCGCTACTCGGGAATAGAGCACACAAAGAGGTACCGACCCAGGGTCAGTTTGAGTATTTTATCATGCGTTTCGCGCTCTAGCCAGCTCTGTAAACGGACCTTATAAATGAGGGTGCCGAATCTGTAATGTCCCACCGATTGGCACTTTTAAGATAAAAAGCAAAAACCGGGTTGTAAATGGACGAGATATACCGTTTCCAGAGTGCAGTTCTTAAAGCCGTCGGCGGGCGGCATTAATGCGGATCCTCCATATCATGTATGTGGGATCTCTACTGGCTCGTACTGTTTGAAAAGGCTTTAAAAGACCTGGTGTCAATGTATAAGCGGCTTTAAGGCTCCTAACTTCCATCCAATGCGCGCTATAGCGGGCGGCGGTATACTGTGTGGCATATCTCCCCGGCCGTTAAATATGTAAGGACAAAGCCATGGGCCTTTTTGGAACGCAAAAAGTCAATAAAGGACTCACTGAAGAGGCTGTCGGCATGGTCGACAACTATTTCAGCCGCCGTGGTCTTGATTTGGGCAAGCACCAGCTAAATGGCTCCGAAGGCTACGGTTGGTGGTTGTCTGAAGGCTCAGCGAAGATTTATGTTTTCATCCAGGACAGCCCTAACGGTGCAGTTTTGCGCATAACCAGCCCGCTCGTCCACTTGCCGGATGCTGGTCGCGAGGCCATGTATAAGAAGATGCTGGATTTGAATGCCAATCTAAGCAGCTGCGCGCTGGCAACACACGACAACATTGTTCTGGTGGTCGCCCAAAGACCAACGCTTGGACTTGTGCAAGAAGAGCTGGATGAATTAGTTTGGAACGTCGCATACGTAGCTGATTTGCTCGACAATAAGTTGGCCGACGAATTCAAATGCCGCATGTACTCAGAAGAACCGTCGACCTCTAAGTCTTAGGCGACACGGTTTTAAGTTTTAAGGACTCCCATAAGTTGGCAACACTAAGCGGTAAGCCCGTGACCGGACAACCATCAGTTAGCGCAGAAGACATTGAGTATGTCAAAAAAATTGTGCGCGAAGCAGGCGCAATTGCTATCGCCATGCGCGAAGGCGTGGATATTCGAGAAAAGTCTGGACCCTCGGACAAAGTAACGGCAGCCGATTGCGCAATTTCGAAGCAGCTGGTGAAGCAGCTCAGTGCGCGCTTTCCCAATGACGAGATTGTTTCTGAAGAAGACGAACATCACAGCCCTGAAGGCACGAAGCAAAGAGTTTGGCTGGTCGATCCTATAGATGGAACAGACAATTACATTTGCAATGACGGTCAGTACTCAGTAATGATCGGTCTTCTTGTAGACGGCGCGCCGATATTCGGTTGGGTATATGCACCGGCATGGCAGAAGCTTTATTACGGCGGACCCGGTTATGGTGCGCACTTTGAAAATGACGACGCTCCAAGCGAGCGTTTTTCTGAGTTGGAAACGCTGCAGATTGAATCGAATGCACGAGTCATTATGGGCGGTCGCGATCGAAAGAGTCATCCGTGGGTGGGTGAACTACCGCAAGTTGAAGTCGTCAAAATGGGCAGCATTGGACTGAAAGTGGCAAAAGTTCTCGAAGGATATGCTGATTTGTACGTTCATTTGGCAGGCAGGTTGAAAACCTGGGACACTGCCGGTCCAATTGCGATTGCTCTGGGCGGACAACTGGAAGTTGGTCCTATTGAAGGTGAGTCGATCGTATTTCCGAGGGACAGTGTACGCCTCGAGTCTTCAGTAATCATCGGGCGCCCCGGCTGTTTGAGCTGGTCTCGTACTTATATAGCCAAGCCGCCACAGTAGAAAGTTTCAATGACCCTGATCACCACTTCAGATGCCCTGGGAAAACTCTGCGAAGAGATAGACCAATGCGGGCGTTTTGCTATCGATCTCGAATTTATTCCTGAACGCACCTATCGGCCGGTACTTTGCCTTGTGCAAGTAGCAACCGACAAGGGCGTTCACCTTATCGATCCTCTCGTGCAGCAAGATCTGATGCCCCTTTGGCAAAGATATCGCGATGAAAAGATCAGAACTGTAATCCATGCCGCCAGCCAAGATCTTGATCTTATATATGATCAGTTTCAAACGCTTCCCGGAAATATGTTCGACACTCAAGTCGCATCCGGTTTTGCTGGACTGGGTTATCAAATTGGCTATGGGCGGTTGGTGTCTCAGCTTCTTAATGTTTCACTTTCCAAAACTGAAAGTTTTACCGACTGGCTGACCAGACCTCTTACGGAAGCACAACTTTCCTATGCTGCCGACGATGTAAGACATCTTCTGCCGCTTTATGACGAAATTTCCGCCAGACTGAAATCGATGGGACGTTTTGAGTGGGCGGACGAAGAGTGCAAGCGCAACTGTTCACCAGAAGAATTTGAAGATGAAGACGCTGATGCATACTTAAAAGTGAAAGGTGCAAGTGTTCTTGATCGGCGCGGATTGGCAGTACTCAATTATGTTTTTCATTGGCGCGATCAAACTGCTCAACGTTTGAACAAACCGCCCAGGACAATTTTGTCAGACAGCCTCCTGGTTGAAGTCAGCAGAAAACCACCGAATAAAGTTGAAGATCTCAACCGCATTCGTGGCATGAGGCCCGATCAGATAAAAGGTTTTGGTCAGGGCATAGTGCGCGCCGCTCAAGAAGGACGCTCAACTCCGGACAGTGAGTTGCCCTCATGGCCTTCTTCGCGTGGACCCAGCAAACGTGATGTGCTGGTTGGCGACATGCTCTTTGCTGTTTTGAAAGTGATTGCCTACGAAGAAGATCTGGCTACTGAATTGCTTTCTACGCGAGATGAATTACAGCAACTCATAAAACTGCATAGAGAAAACAAACTGGGTGGTGAGAAGGCAACGCCTCTTACAAAAGGTTGGCGTTATGAGCTTGCTGGAAAACGGTTGATTGGATTGCTCGAAGGCAACGACCTGACAATCTCCGTTGGAAGCACGGACAAATCGCCGATTGAAATGAAATTCAACGCGAATACTAAGTAGCCGCCATCTCAGCCAAGATTTCGGATTGCAACGTCTGACCAATGAACTTGATGTAGTCTTTTCTGAGTTCTGTAATCTGACCGGTCAGTTCATTGAGCTTAGCTATTCCAGCGACGATTTTATCTTCAGTTTCATCAATCGCAGTTCGATAACGATCGGATGAAGAGCCAAGAGTACGAACGTTCTCGCGCGCTCTTTCCTGCTCCGCTTTCAACTCTGCTACATGCTCGTGCATCGTTTTTCGCTGTTCCAAAAGCAAGCGGATGACTGTACGTTTTTCAATAACTTGTTTCAAAAAAGCGTGGAATTGTTTGTCCACAAAGTTTTGATCCATTAGCCATTTGACTGCAGCCATGTCAGGCGAATCGAAATCTTCCAGGCGGACGGTTTGATAGTTTTGTCCTTCCTCTACAACCGAAAGTGAATGGGACTCTTTTGCTTTGAGTGGAACGCGGAATCTGTAGAAACTCTCTGTCACTTCCACTGGTTTCTCTTGTGAAACGAGAGACAGAGTTGATTGGACCGGATGCTCGACATAAACAACCTTTTCTTTGTCCGCAAGATTCTCGAGATTGTAAGTCTTCTGTGTTTCTTCTTTGTAATCGAGGTAAAGGAAACCTTGCCAGGCGCGCACACGCCAAAATGGCTTGCGCTCGAAGTTGTCGCGAACGACGACGGCTATGCTCTGGTCAAGTGCAAAGGGCAAGATGCGCGTATCATCGTTTTTGAGCACATCGAGAAGCGCTTCACCGGCATAAGTATTGGTTTCCAAAATGGTCACCGGTCCAGATTCTAAAGTCAAACCGGTCGTGTTTTTCAAACGCAATGCCGCGTATGGAAAACGCGTGTTGCGTTGGGCATTGTAGAGAGAAATTCTTTCGCCTTCAATCAATTCATTGACGATTGGAATAAGGGCCGAACTGTTTCTTGGAATTGTGACTGGCAGCGAGATTTGATATTCAAACAATTCTCCCGACTCACTCACCTCCACTTCAACGTTTTGAAGCTGTGCTGCATCGAAGACGTTAACAGCTTCGGCTTCGCGCGATTGGTTGGGCAAGGGACCAAGCCGTCTCCAGCTTGCGCTGGCAGCACCGGCGAGTCCGGCAGCTACTGGCATACCATCGGCTTCCTTGCTGGCTTTAAATCGCTCTTGCAATTGCAGCTCAAAAGAATTAGTCGAGGATGCGACCTCTGTGCCGCCAAAGCCACCATCATTGAAATTATGTCCACGCTCAGCGACAAAAGGTCCTTGCGATGAATGACCTTGGGCTTGTATCTTTCGCCTGTGCGGCTGCACCGGATCATAAAGCGGTTGAATAAAAGACACGGGTGCAGCGCTGACCAGTGAGATTTGAACTTCTTCCCAATCTTCGTCCTGTACGTTATCTACAATTGCAGTGCCTTGAAGCAAGACACGTCCACCGTCATCAACCATCATTCGATAACTGGTTTTCCAGATTGGATTGGGGATTGAATAGGCGATAACGACTTCACGTTCGACAGATTCGGTCAATTCGACCTTAAGAAGTTTGCGATCCTTTTTGCGAATGGACTGGAAGAGAAGCTCAAGCTGCTGCTGGATTTCGGACGCCAGGTGAGGGTCGTTGAGGGTGATTTCGGTAATCGTCGAGAAGCCGTAGCGCTTCAAAGCGGCTCCGCCGCAATAAAGTAGTAATTGCTGTTCAACTATCTTGTTATCGCCGACCGCCTGTTCAACCTCGTCAAGACCGGCAATGCGACCCTCTATCTTTTGTGTTCCGACTTTTATCGTGACTGGAGAGCCTTTTATCTGGGCAATAAGTTCGAGCAAACCGTGGCATTTGCGCAGGTCGAAGCCGAATTCAGATAAGCGTGTGGGAAGTGTTTTTGCCGAATCATAGGTGACTGCCGCCAATCCGCCGCCCTCGACGTTCAAAACCAAAAGCGACTTGAGCATGTCGTCGATGTCTTCCGGACCGCACAGAAGTTCGATTTCGCCCGGTCCTTTGAATTTGCCGCGCCGTTCAAAGTGACCGATCCCATGTTTGTAGAGAGTGACTCTTTTGAGGGGAATGGTCACAGGGTTTTGGTTCTTGGCTTCGCCTGCCATAGAGAAATCCTCAGAAACACTTGATTTCGCGGTCGAGAACCCCACTTCTGGGGGATTATCAGGCGCCGCCCGAAATTAAACGACGCTTTTCCCTTGCTATTTGCCCGTTTTTGTCACTAATTCGAACACAAATTAGTATGATCTCTAAGATGAAGTAATAGAGTTATCAGGCAGTTGCAACCATGACATCCGATAAAAACACAAAATCCGACGTAAGCTTTGCCGAAACCGCGCTCAGACTGAGCGGTAAGACCGAAGAAGAGTCTCGCCGTACAGGTGCGGTCGACCGTGCCGACGATGAAGTCGAATCGCTTTTCGCCGAAGAATACAAAACCTCAAATAGTCCGATTCACAAGGCAGTTTGGGATGACAAAATCCCTTTCGAGCTTTTCAGAGCCGAAAAGGTGCCTCAAGACAAGCTCAATCTGCAGTCCATGCAGAAATCCATTGAAGTTCTAAAGAAGCACAAACGCGAGAACACCATGTACGGTCCGGATGGAAAGATTCCGGAGAATGTCCTTGGCGATCTCGCTGATGCCGGCTACTGGGGAATGCTCATCGACAAGAAATATGGCGGTGAGGGTTGCTCGGTCCAGCAGTTCATGACCTTCCTCAGCAAAATTGCCACCATCGAGCCGACTGCGGCCGGTCTGGCCTCGGTACATGGATGTATCGGCGCTGTCGACCCGGTAAGAAGCTTCGGCAACGAAGAGCAGAAGAAGCAATTTCTTCCCAAACTGGCCAGCGGGCAGGCTTTATCAGCATTCGCGTTGACAGAGCCGGGTGCAGGCTCCGACCTTACTGCTCTGAAGACTACCGCCACTTTGTCTGGGGACAAATGGCTCATTAACGGTGAAAAGCTCTTTATCACCAACGCCATTCCTGGTCGCACCATCGGTATCGTGTGCCTCATAGACGGCAAGCCGGCAGCCATAATTGCTGATTTGCCTAAGACGGAAACTGAGAATTTCAAGATCGTTAAATACGGCTTGCACGCTCTCAAGCACGCATACAACCAAGGCCTGGTCTTCAAGGATTTCGCGGTCCCGAAAGAAAACCTTCTAGCCCCTCCTCTTGGTGATGGTCTGACTGTTGCCTATCACGGACTCAACCTGGGTCGGTTGGCCCTTTGCGCTACGGCGTCGGGCGTTATGCGCTTGATGTTGGCAAACATGCTGCCATGGGCTCATTTCCGTGAAACATACGGTCATGCCATTGAGACGAGAGAACTGGTAAAGCGCAGAATCGCTCGCGCCGCTGCTCTCATTATTGGCACAGAGGCGCTTTACAGCTGGGGTTCGTGGCTTCTTGATCAAGGCTATCGTGGCGAATTGGAGTGCATTATCGCTAAGATCTTTGGAAGTGAAGCGGAGAAAGAATGTGCCATCGAGCTTTTCATGAAGACGCATGGCGGACGTTCATTCGTGCATGGTCACCTCTTCGGAGACAATGTCCACGATTTCTTGGCGCCTTGCATTTACGAAGGCGAGGGCGAGATGCTGGGAATGGCGTTCTTCAAATCGCTGGCTAAAAACCATGGTCAAAAATTCATGGAGCCGGTCGGCAAGGCGCTTCAAAGAGAAGGCCTCAAAGGACTCAATCCAATGGATCCGAGTCACGTTTGGAAACTGCGCAACGAGATTTTCCCTTACGCCTTCTGGAGACTCGGCAAGCAATTTGCTGCGCCGGATACTTATGAAGGCTCGAATATGGGCGCTGCACTAAAGGGACACGTCGATTATGCGATCGAAGTTCTCGAGCAGTCACCAATCGAGTTGAGCGATGCTATGACCAAACACCAGCTTAAGCTGGCTGATAGACAGTGCCGCATCGCTGAGATGTCGCAGCGCATTCAAGACGCAATCACAATGATGGTTACCTGCTTCTGGGCTCACCAGCAGGAAAACCTGGTAGTAGAGATGTCGGCAGACATCCTCTGCCAAGATCTGCGCCGCAAGCTGTCCGGTGAAAGACCAACCGACAGTTATTTCAAAGCCTGTTCAAAACTTGCCGACATGATCATTGAAGGCGGTTTCCCAGGTCTGAATGAAATTGATCGCGCCGATATCGTCTTCCCGTACAACCGTCCGGAGAAGAAACGCGAGCCGGCAAAAGTCTAAAGGCTTAAAAGTAACCGGCAGCCACACATGGCTTCTTGAAAGGGCGACGCTTAATGCGCCGCCCTCACTTTTTCTAGAATTCGATTGCGACAGGCGTATGGTCCGATGGCTTTTCCAGTTTGCGTGGAGCTTTGTCGATCCAGGCTCGTTTGAGAGTCGACTTAACCGGCTCAGTCACCCAGATATGATCGATGCGATAGCCAAGATTGCGCCGGAAAGCCGCCATTCTGTAGTCCCACCAGGTGAATTGTTTGGGTTCTTTATTCAATTCTCTAAAACTGTCATGCAGTCCCCAGTCACGAAATCTGCTGAGTGATGCTCGTTCAACCTCACTTACCATGATGGTGCCGCGGGTTTCAATCGGGTCATAAACATCTTCATCAGCTGGCGCTATATTGAAATCGCCAAGCAGACAGATGGGCTTTGTTTTAGAAAACGTATTGATGTGCTCGTGCAAGTGGTCGAGCCATGACAGCTTGTATTCATACTTTTGCGAACCAACCTCTTGTCCGTTTGGTATGTAGACATTCATTATATGTACGCCGTCAATTTCGCCTTCGATCAGTCGGCATTGCTGAGGCATGCCTTGTTGAATGAGACCACGAGAGACATTCTCGATTGGTTTTTTTGAAATGATGGCCACACCGTTGTAAGTTTTCTCTCCGTAAAACTCGACCATATAGCCGAGTTCGGCAAAAGCTGCCTTAGGAAACTTCTCGTCGATGAGTTTTGTTTCCTGTATCGCCAGCACATCTGGCTGGGCGGTTTTCAGCCAGTCCAGAACGTGTGGAAGGCGGACATTGAGCGAGTTGACATTCCAGGTTGCCAGAATCATGGGGCTCTCCTTTGCCGCAGTCATTCATTTATATAGATAAGGAATTGTACTCTTCGCAATTCATTGCCGTCAGATCTCTTTGATACACGTGCGAATGTGAGCGCGCGAAAATAATGAGTGGCAAACCTAGCCAAATGGCGTTGTTGCAAGATCTCTAAAACCAGATAGCCTGTAGAAAACTCCTCGGTCTATGACCAGTCAACCAACGGAAGAAACTGTGCGGTATCACATTTGGTATCGGCTCTTTTAAGAGTCCTTCCCCGCGCAGTTTACACGCAGTATGTCACTCCATGACAGTGAATGGCAGTGTTTATGCGCTTCTCCATATGTGTTACGCAGCTAATGAAGCGCCTTAGACTTAATACCGTTGGCGTAGAGAAATTATGCAGAAAAACGAAAGATGTTGTCTTGGCGTTACTGCTTTTCAATGCGCGAACCGTTGAGACCGTTTGGGCCTATCAATGGAAAGCCACATATGATGCGGTTTATGCCCTTTTGAATATCTACGGAACCACACGTAGTACGCAGGCTGGACATACCACCGAGTCGTCGGGCAGAAACGCGCATACAAGGCGGTTTTCACGCAATATGATCAATTGCAAATCCGAAAGAACCACTCCTGCATATCCACAAGCCCGTCTATCAGCTGTTTTCAGGCAGAAGCGTCAAAAACTCGCTAACACGAGGATATTCATCTGGCAAGGGGGGAGATATGTCCGAAGGGCATCTTTTTGTGTATATAAAACCCGCATGGAAACAGGGCTTCGAGGAAGGAGTCTTGTTGTGTCAGGCTTTCAGACTTTCAGAAAAACACTTAAGCTGTATTGGAAGCAAATTGCGTATTTATGCCCCTTTCAGACCTTTACGATATTCGTTTTGGTGTGTAAAGTTGATACTCATCGAGGGTGGTTGATGAATCCCCCACCAATGCGAAGCGCGGTCAAAATACATTAAGCACCGTGTAACAGGGACCATTGATGATAGCGGTCACAGATGGTCTCGGCGTCCACTTTTTGTCTCTGCGAGGAACTGCAAATGCCCAAAAAAGTACTGATTGCTCTGCCCCCAGCCATGTTGGAACAAGTAGATTTCATTGCTCAACACGAACACCGCACTAGAAGCGATTTGATAAGAGAAGCACTCCGCCGTTATCTGGACAATTTCAGAAGACAGCAAGGCGCAGCCCACCTGGCAGTAAGCACTATGGAAGTAAACGAGCCATACGTTCCGACTCTCTCGTAGGAATCTCCTTTTTAGCTGGTTGAATTGACTGGTTAAACGCCCTACCCTCTTGAGACTTCGCAAAATTGGCACCATTCTAGGAAGACGACGCAACTACCGACAGTGGCAGCCATAACCAAGAGATAGCGCACAAAACTTTTAAACGAATAAGCCGTCGCAGATGCAACCCCTGCGGCGGCTAAAAGTTTCTAAGCCCTTTTGAACCGAGTCCCAGCCTGTGCGGCTCTTTAGGATTAAGCCAGTCAATGTTATAGACTAATCACCATCCCTCGGGAAACACCTTCAGAAAAGAGGAGAGCATGGAAGAGACCAAAATCGAAATTTCGCCTGCCCTGAGGGCAGCAGGCGCGCTCTCAGAATGTCTTACGAGTCTTACTTCTGCAGCAGCAAAACTCTCGGAAAAACGTGCAACGCTCGAAGAGAAGATGATCAAGAGATACTTTCACGATCTTGCTCGCGAAATTTCCGATGCCTCGTCACTCATACACCAAAGACTTTCTGACGGGAAACTGTCATGGTCCAGCGAAAACCATGAAGCAGCAATGCAGTTGACGACAGCGATACAAGACCGTTTGCAAGAGTTTCACAAAGCAATTGATTATGATTGGAACTACCTCGAGCAGTATTTCGAACACGGTTTTTACTTGGAGCTTACTGAGAATTCGCATCTTTTAGAAAAGATTCGCGAATTCGTCAGCAAATTAAAATCCTGACCACCCCACTTGAAAGCCGCATGTTAAGCCAATCTAAATCACCGCATGATTGTAGTAGCGGCAACAAGAAAAGCTTTCTGTAATAAGTCAGACGACGAATTCGCCTATATTGCGCAACGCCTTTTGAGCTTTGAAGCGCACTTCAACATCGCTGTCTTGAGTAGCTTCTTTAAGCGCGTCAATAACAGATGCGTCTTTCGTAACAGAACGTTTTAGAATTTTTCCCAACGCTTTTGCGCTGGCTTTGCGCACTTCTACAGACTCGTCTTTCAGACCCTTAGAAACGATGCCACCTACATGTGCTGGCAGCTTCGACATCTTTTCCACCGCGCGAATCGATTCCATTCTTACCCATTCGTCTTTGGAATCTACCAAGCCAAGAATCGCCGGAAGATGCGATTTGGCAACACCTGGGCGCTCTTGAAACCAGCGCAGTGCCGCCAGCTTGACGTACACGCTTTTGTGTCCGAGTGCATTGCCAAAGTTTTTTGCACTCATACCTTCGAGCTCTTCAGGCAATCCTAATTTCAGACTGCGTGGCTCAAAGCCGGGATAATCAAGTTGAACGATCAGTTCTTCAACAACGTCGGCCAGCCTGTCGACATTCATATTTTTTATTGCCCACCAAACATTTTTTGCAAGTCCTGTAGTTGCTGCAGAGGGTTAGCTCCGCCGCCACCACCCATTCCTGGAATCTGCATTCCGCCACTGCCGCCCATCATTTGCTGCAAGGCTGAGTAGGGATTGCTGAAATCCTGCTGTACTGCGCCCTTGTTGACATATCCGTAGAAGACGAATTTGCGTAAGAAGCGTCTGGACATATCGTAAGACACTACGGCGACTTCTACATACATCTGGCTGGAGCCACGTTGCGTAAATCTAAAGACGTTTTCGTTATAAGTGCTGTACGTCTTTCCCGACTTAGTCCTCGAATTTTCCTGAGTAATCATTTGCTGTTCCATAATTCCAGGACTCAGCTGCTTGATGCGATTACTCAACAATCTGATGGCGATTGAATTTCCTGAAACTCCAGGAGTAGACGCATCAGATTGGAAGTCGCCAAAACGCATGGCAATCGGAACCTTCATGCTGCTCATCATCGACTGCATCATCCCTGCCATAGCACCATTAGCCATTCCAGCACCGCCTTGCTGGGCGAGAGCCTGGAAAGAATTGGTCTGATTTGCCGGCACCATAAACGTGATGGTGACAGGAGATCCGGTCACATTTCCACGCGCATCTTGATTGAAATTGAAATTGACTGTCCCTTGCGAACCAGGTCTGACGAGGCTCGCGACTTTCCTAGACTCTTCAGGATCGAGTTGATAATTGAGCGGTGTAATCACAAGCTGTCCGAGTGTGAGCGTTCCGCCCCAGGTGCCGCGAAAATCGACTGGATACGATCTCTCGACTGTTCCAGCTAGAGTACCCGTAGAAGCTTGTCCCTTCAGCAAACCAGATTGATCCATCTTCGGTGTGAGCGCTTTCAACACGATAGGAAAAGTGGGAGCCGTTTTACCCGCGATCTCTTCTAAACGCCCGAACAGCATCACCGGCTTTTTGGGAGCCGCCTTAGGTGCCTCAACCGGCTTCTCTTCTTGTAATCCAGCACGTGGATGTTCTATATGAGCAGAAGTCGCTTCCGGCTTGGGCTCAACCTTTATTTCTGCTTTCGCCGAATCGACATTGGGTGTTTCGCTCTGAGCAGGTGCTTCCGGCTGAGGTTTTACTGTGGTATCTGCCGGAGTGCTTCCTTCAACTTGTCCGGTTATTGCATCAGGCAGCCCTTGTGCCTGCGCTGCAAATGGAAAGCTTTGTGCGCAAAAAATCAATGTCGTTGCGCTCATTGCAAAGAATTTTTGACGTGTCCTGCTTTTAAATTTGCTAACCATTTATTCACCTGGTTCGGATCTAGGACTTGATACCACCGGCGGTATCAGCTGCGAAATATCCCGGAAGCGGGCAGTAGTGACCCATTTCGGAATCCGTTCGATAACCCTTTAGCTAATATACAGTAATATCTGGATAATCGGCAGATCCTGCTCGAATCTGATTTGAAAAGAGGAATTCCCACGGGGCACGATATTGAAGGATTTCAACACCAGAATTCTCATCGTTATGGGCGTTTCCGGCTCGGGTAAAACCACTGTCGGCAAATTACTGGCTGCGGCGCTCGGCTGGTCTTTCATCGAGGGAGACCAGTTTCACTCAGAGTCCAATGTCGACAAAATGGCAAAAGGCATACCGCTGACTGATGACGACAGAGAAGGCTGGTTAGATTCATTACGGACTGAAATAGCAAACCACTTATCTGCGGGAAAGTCCGCAGTTCTGGCGTGTTCAGCGCTCAAGCACAGCTACAGAGAGAAGTTGAGAGTCGACGAGCGAATTCAATTCGTAGTTTTGAATATACCTTTCGCAACAGCAAAGGAAAGACTGACAAATCGCAAAGGGCATTTCATGCCAGCCAGTCTATTGAAGAGTCAGTTCGAGACATTACAGCAGCCGCAAGGTGATGATTCCATCAACGTTGATGCACAGCAGACTCCTGATCAGATTGTGAAGGAAGTTGTAGCTCAACTTCGAAATTGATTTTCGGCAGCAATGCGTAAGCTAATGACCTTATAGCTGAGAGCTTCTTATGCAGCCATTTTTTCTTCGCTGGATTTAATTGGCAAAAAGAAGATTGTGATGATCCCAGGAATCGAAGTTAGAAAACTAACCAGGAAAAAGTTCGGATAACCCAACCACGTAGTCATATAACCGCTTATATAGCCAGGAACAATCAGACCAAGAGCCATTATCGCCGTGGCAATTGCATAGTGTGCAGCCTTATACTCTGGCTTCACGACTGAAAGAAGAAAGACAGTATAAGCTGCAGTACCTAAGCCGTAAGAGAATTGTTCGAATGAGTTGGCTGCATAAATCCAGGCATGATCCTGAGGTTTGAAATAGGCGAGCGCCCAATATAAAGGTATGGCTCCGCTTTGAATAAGGGCGGTCGGCATCAATACCTTTTTCAGACCAAACTTAGCTACCAGATAACCGCCAAGCAAGCCGCCCAACAATAAGAAGATCGGACCAACCGTTCCATATATAAGTCCGACGTCTTGGGTTGAAATGGCAAGTCCGCCATTCGACTTTCCATCGAGAAGAAAAGGCATCGTCATTTTCAGCATCAGCGCATCGCCGAATCTGAATATAAATATGTACAAGCAAATGACTGCAATTCGATCCTGGTCAACAAAAGTCTTGACCACGCTGCCAAAGCGTTTCAAACCTTGCACAAGATGAACTTTCTCACCTGTTGGCTTTTCCGGTGTTTCGGGACTTTCTATTTTCGGCAGTATAAATAGATGCAAAATGCCGAAAGAGAAAAAGAGCGCACAGCAAACGAAGAACGATGTAGCCCAGCCAGATGAATAGTTGATCTTACCGGATGAAACGGCAATGAAACCGGCAAGCATAACGAGCGGTCCTTGTCCCACCAATACAGCAATTTTGTAGATTGCATTTCTCACACCTACATAGACAGCCTGCTGCTGTTTGTTCAAAACGTCCATGTAGTAGCCATCGATGGCAACATCTTGAGTGGCAGAAGCCAGCGCAATCAAAGCCAAGGCACCCACTGACAAAGAAACGTTGTCCGGCAGGAAAGCGGATCCAGCTAAGAGCGCGCACATTGCCGACAGCACCAGCTGTGCTACCACAATCCATCCGCGTCTGGTTCCATAAATATCAATAAGCGGAGCCCAGATGAATTTCAGCGTCCAGGCAAAGGAAAGCACGCTTGTCACTGCACCAATAAATTCATTGCTGGCGCCGAGATTCTTGTAGAAAACTACCGCCATCATATTGACTATGGTGTACGGCAACCCTTCCATAAAGTATAGGGTGGGAATGAAAACAGCCGGCGGTATCTTGTATGAAGTGTGCTCGGATGCATAGGCAGCAGCCTCGCCGTTTTTTGTTTCACTCTCAATGGTCATGCAAGGCTCGTGGACAATCCGCTATTATGAAACTCGTCAAGCGGAGCAAGTTCTAAACACGGAGAATGATCATACGTTGCTGCCTGCAAATTACAATCGCACAAGTTCGAAGTTTCTGAACATTCTCTCAGTCGCTCTGTTGTTTGCGTCCACTCTTCAGCCATCGCCGGCTGTTGAAAGCGTGAAGGCACCGACTGCTGATCCGCATTCTTCTTTGAATTGCGATAGAAAGTTCAACAGCAGTGTCATTGATGCTGTCGATAAGCACGTGAAAAAATCGCTCTACTCAAAGGATTTGAGTCAAAACGTTTGGCCTCGGGCTTTGGAAAAGCAGAGAGGGAAGATTCTTGCAGCTAAGAATCTGATCGAACTTTCGGCGGCGATGAATGTCGCCATCGATGAGCTGAAAAGCAGTCATTGTCGCTTTCTTACCATCAATGACGACACATACTATTTTCTCTACTCGCTTTTCAATAACAAAAACAAATCGAAAGGTGATTGCATCTTTCCTGGTTTTGTGACTGGCGGCGTAGGATTCGAGCATGACAGGGTACGCTTTGTTCTAAACGATTCACCAGCCGAAAAGGCGCATATTCAGGTCGCCGACAAAATTCTTTTCGTCAACGGCAACAAATACATCGGGTTGGCAAATTTTCTCGATTTAGCAAATAAAACTGCTCTGATTGAGCTTTTGCGCGGCACGAAAAAAATCACAGTGTCTGTAAAACTGGCAAAGAAGCCCATGTATGACATGTACGTCAATGCAGTGACCAAGAGCGCTCGCCGCTTCACTGTCGACGGGTTGAATCTCGGCTATGTGCATTTATGGTGTGGTGGTTCTATGGCTCAGGAAGCCATGGTAGATGTTCTTTTCGAGCCAATTCTAAAAGACTGCGATGGTCTTATTCTTGATTTGCGGGATGGCTATGGTGCTTGCTCTCCGGATGCTCTCGATCCGTTTTTTCGTCAAGCAGCTGCCTATCCTGATTTCGAAACCACCGATCGCAATGGAAAAAAACGTGTTTCGACGGTCATTTTCGACAAGCCAATGGTCGCCATCGCCAATGGTGGCTCGCGAAGCGGAAAAGAAGAACTGGCATATGCGCTGAAGAAAACCAAAAGGGCTCTTTTAATTGGCGACCGTACCGCCGGCTATTTTTTAGCCGGCTCGATGGAACCAATAAACGACAAGTGTTTTCTCTATTTAGCGATTCTTGACTGTTCACTTTCGGGCGTTCGATTGGAAGGCACCGGTGTGGAGCCTGATCTTAGTGTGGAGAACGACAAAACAAGTTCCAGCGACATTCAACTAGACAGAGCGAAAGTTGAACTCGTGAAGCGAATTAAAGAAGCAAAGAGTTCTTCTTGACTGCTTAATACGGAAGTTTGGTCCTCACATTTTCCCCACATGAAAACCCTACACTGTAGGCCTGGCTAGGAATTTAAGCCTCAGGAGGTGGGATAAGAATTGATAAGCGGCAATTAAACATTCCGTTATAGAGCTTTGCGCCTGCAAGAATATTGGGGGTTAAATCGCAATTCAAACTTTACTTGCAGGCATGCAAATTCCGCAAGACATCAGGTTTAGGAGGATTTTCAAGATGAAATCACCGAGTGGCTCGCTATATGCTCGCTCGTTTCTTTCCGCATTGTCGATAGCCGCATTGGCTTCGACAGCAGGTATATGTGCCGCATCGGCGGACCCGTCCACGGATGCAATCAAGAACGCAGAAAACCTGATGAAAAAGGACAAGTACAAAGATGCTTGCGGCAAGCTCGATGAAGCAATCAAAGCCAATCCGAACAGCGCCAGAGCGTACTGCAATCGTGCACTGGTAAATGACCGCTTGGGTCGTTATAGCGCCGCAATCGAAGATGCCGGCAAAGCGATCCAATTGGATGCGAAGTCTGCTGCAGCGTATGTCAATCGCGGTTGGGCATACAACAAAACAGGCAAATACAAAGAAGCTCTCGAAGATCTCAATCGCGCCATTGAGCTCGATGCCAATATGCCGATGGCTTATGTCAACAGAGCCCATGCTTACAACGGCTTGAAGCAATATGACAAAGCGATTGCTGATGCTGACAAAGCTGCTGAGATGAAAGCCCCTCACGCACGCGCGTTGGCTTTGATCAACAAGGCGCACGCCCTGCATATGCAAGGCAACAACAACGATGCCGCCGATGCAGCAACACTCGCTTTGCAAATCAATCCCAAGCTGTCAGCCGCATACGTCAACCGCGCAAGATCGCTTGCCAAACAGGGCTATCACGACAAAGCAGTCGATGATTACTCCAAGGCTTTGAAGTACAACGGTCGCTTGGCACACGTCTACCATCACCGTGGGCTGAGCTACAAAGCAGTCGGCAAAGACAAACAGGCACAAAGCGACTCGGAGACCGCAAAGAAGATGGGTTTCACACCGTCTTCTACCAAAGTCGCAGATCCCCGCTAGGCACGACAAGTTTTTCAAATTGAGGAAAAAGAGATGTTGAAAACAAATGAGTATCCGGCCTATGCAGTTATTGCAGCCGCCGCTCTGATCTTGACCTACAGTCCATCAGCCAAGGCATTTGACAACGGCTTGGCTCAAACCAATCTCCCTGTTAACTCGCATCAGAATATGACACTACTCGAATCCGAGTCGGGTGGAGTTTTCTTCGGCGGTGGAGAATCTGAATCTGGCGGTGTATACGGCGGAGAACAAGAAACCGAGTCAGGCGGACCGACAGATCAAGGAAATGAATCCGAAACCGGTGGCGCTCGATCTTCGGGTGGCTCATCTGAAAGCGGCGGTGTTTACAACGCTGGCGGCTCCAGTGAAAGTGGCGGTCCGGGCAATGCCGGAAATGAAAGCGAGTCCGGTGGGCCTGGAGTAGAAATCAGAAACTACTAAGTCCCATCAGGGTTTTGGAAGTTACAAGCAAAATTGAGGGAGGCTGGTGTTATCAAGACCAGCCTCCTGTATTTTAGAAATGCGCAATAACCCTAAATTTTGGGGCTTGGAGCCTCTGTTCACGATAAGATCAATATATCCACATATTGAATGAAGAGGGCACGCCGATGACTGAACTTAGCGCCAACGACATCAAGAAGATCTACGAGTCATTGCCTGAAAAGCATGCTGAGGCTCGCAAGCGGTTTGGGCGCGGCCTGACCCTGGCAGAGAAAATCCTTACGGCTCACCTTGACCACTGGGACACTTCCGAGAAGCATCCGAAGCGTGGAGAAAGTTATGCACTTTTGCGCCCGGACCGTGTGGCGATGCAAGATGCGACCGCTCAAATGGCAGTGCTGCAATTCATGCAAGCCAAACTGAAGACGGTTGCTGTACCTTCGACCATTCACTGCGACCACTTGATACTTGCTAGAGTGGGCGCCGACAAAGACATGGAAAATGCTCTCAGTGAAAATTCCGAGGTCTACAACTTCTTGCGCACCGCAGCCGAGAAGCATGGCATCGGCTTCTGGAAGCCAGGCTCGGGAATTATCCACCAGGTTGTTTTGGAAAATTACGCTTTTCCCGGCGGCATGATGATCGGTACTGATTCGCATACACCTAATGCTGGCGGTCTAGGCATGATAGCGATTGGTGTCGGCGGCGCAGACGCTGTTGACGTGATGGCGGGTGAGCCCTGGGGCGTTAGATGGCCTAAGCTCATCGGTGTTCGTCTGACTGGAAAGTTGAATGGCTGGACAGCACCGAAAGATGTAATTTTGAAACTGGCTGGCATTCTGACAGTGGCAGGCGGGACCGGCGCGATTGTCGAATACTTCGGACCCGGAACCGAATCGATTAGCTGCACCGGCAAAGGCACCATTACCAACATGGGTGCCGAACTTGGCGCTACGACCTCGATTTTCCCGTTTGACGATCGTATGGCGAAATACCTGCGCGCCACCAAGCGCGAAGAAATTGCCGCACTCGCAGAGCAATACAGAGAACACCTTGTAGCCGACCCTGAAGTAGAAAAAGATTACAAAAACTACTTCGATCAAGTTATTGAGATCGATCTCGATACGCTCGAACCGTACGTAGTCGGACCACATACACCCGACCTGGCACGCCCGATCTCCGCGCTGGCCAAAGAAGTAGACGAGAAGGGTTATCCCGAACATTTGAAATATGCGTTGATCGGAAGCTGCACAAATTCTTCTTATGAAGATATGGGCAGAGCTGCACACGTAGCCAACCAAGCTGGTGAGCATGGCGTCAAAGCTGATATCGGTTTTCTCATCTCACCTGGTTCTGAGCAAATCTACAAAACCATCGGCAGAGATGGTCAACTGAAGACTTTGGAAACAATCGGCGGAACGGTGCTCGCCAATGCCTGTGGACCTTGCATCGGGCAGTGGAAAAGGGACGACATTACGCCCGGTGAGAGAAATTCGATCATCACTTCTTTCAACAGAAATTTCCAAAAAAGAAATGATGGCAACGCTGAAACACTGGCTTTCATCGGCAGTCCCGAAATTGTCACTGCCTTCGCTCTGGCTGGCAGCCTGAAGTTCAACCCACTGACCGACACATTGAAAGGCACAGATGGCAAGGAATTCAAGCTCAATCCTCCGACTGCACAAGAGCTTCCGGAAAAGGGCTTTATTGCTGACGAAACTGGTTTTATTCCACCAGCCAAAGATGGCGACAAAGTAGTAGTCGATGTAAAACCGACCTCAGAAAGGTTGCAGTTGCTCGAGCCTTTCGAAGCTTGGGATGGCAAAGACTATGTGGACTTGCCGATCTTGATGAAAGCGCTGGGCAAATGCACTACCGATCACATCTCGGCTGCAGGTCCTTGGCTGCGCTACAGAGGTCACCTCGACAAGATCAGCGATAACATGTTTAGCGGTGCGACAAATGCATTCACCAAAGATATTGGTATCGGACTGGATGTATTGAACGGCGAAAGAAAGGCTTTCCAAGCCGTTGCCCGCAACTACAAAGCAAACGGTCTGGGTTGGATCGCAGTCGGCGATCTCAACTACGGTGAAGGTTCGAGCCGTGAGCACGCAGCGATGTCGCCTCGCTTCCTCAACTGCAAAGCAGTCGTGGTAAAGAGTTTTGCTCGTATTCACGAAACGAATCTCAAGAAGCAAGGGATCTTGCCATTCACCTTTGCAAAACCGGAAGACTACGACAAGATTGGCGAAACCGACAGAGTGAGCCTGCTCGATTTGGCTAAAATAGCGCCCGGCAAGAATGTCGAAATGGTCATTCGCCATGCAGATGGTACAGAAGACAAAATCGAACTGAAACACACTATGACCGAAGAGCAAATCGGTTGGTTCAAAGCCGGATCGGCGCTGAACTTGATCCGTCTTCGTCGCGAAGGCGTTTCGGCAAAATAACTTCTTGGTTGATAAACGAAACTAAGAAAGTCCCGAAAGAAATTCCATAATCGCCGACTGAAATTTGTCCGGCGCACTAATGGTAATGTCGCTATGCGCGCTCTCCGGCAGTTCCAACAAAATCTTCTTGCCGACAGCAGTTTTGAACAAATGACTGGCGTGTTCGAAATCGATTACGGCATCGTTCAATCCATGCGCAATCAAAACGGGCGGATGAGGCTGTTGCAAAACTGCCGTGTTGTTTAAAAACGACTGGGGGAAAAGGAAGTCAGGATAAATGCGCAATATCGGAAGCGATTCACGAGCGATGCGCTCTAGTGAGGCAAAACCGGATTGCAGAATGAGCCCTTTTGAACGCCGAACTCTTGAAATGTATCCGGCGACTGAGGCGCCTAATGATTCGCCGTACAGAATGATATCTTCCGGCCGCACACTCTTTTTCTCAACTAGAAAATCGTATGCTGCTTCACCGTCATAGCAGATGTCGGGAATGTCAGGTTTTCCTTCGCTGCGTCCATAGCCTTGATAGTCATAGATAAAGACAGAGACTCCGGCGCGCAAAAGCAGATGAATTAGCTCCATTCGATTGGCGATGTTGCCGGCATTGCCGTGGCTAACAAGCATCCAGTCGCGGGCGCCCGGTTTTTCGAAGATCCAGCCGTGCAAGCGACGACCGTCTCGCGAGAGGAAATAGACATCCTCACCTTGAACACCCCCTAGAATGGGAGCAGTCTCGATATCGTGCGGGTAAGGATCGGGATGGAACAAGAATTGGCGATACAGGGGACGAGCCATGCGCGGAGCAAGAGCTACGTAAACACCTACGGCCAGTGAAATTCCCGAAATGAACACCCGAAACAATGACCCCTCACAGGCTTTTCATAATATTAGCGCCTTTATATATTAGCCGACGTGGAAAAATAGAATGAATTCCAATACGAGCGTCTAACGCTGATGGACCACAAGAAGATCGTCGGAATTCTCGCCCCTGCATCATTTTTAAGCGTTGCAGGCAGCTTTTTCTTCGCTCAGACTGTTAGCGCCGAGCAAATGCTTAGTTTGTATCAGCGACACAAGGGTCTCGGCGACATTGAAGTGCAAATCGCGAAAAATTACGCTCGTATTGTTCAAAAGAACGGACTGACATTCGTTATTGCCGGGCCGTCCTGGGGTGTCTCTGTCTTTCAGCCCAAGAAGCGGAAAATCGCTCATCTCACTTACGCCAATTTCATTCGCAACGGGCCAAAACACATCGAGTATTTTGAAGGTGCCACAGAATGGCCGCTTGTTGTTGAGAAAAATGCATTTCTCTACAAAGGGCTTCCAGCCAAGGCTTACGCCTTACCGTTCAAATCAAAGGACGGCAAACTCGTGGACTTAAAACGTGGAAAAGCCGGCACATATCTCGTCAGTACGAGCTTTGAAATCGACCCGCACATTCGCACCTTCCTTGTGCAAATGTTTCACATTCAACCAGCTGACGGAATACCGCTCAAGTATGTGAAACTAGCCAAGCCATACAGGTTTGGGCAGGGTCTTGCTTATAATCGCTCTGAAATGGTATTCACCACACTCGATACCATTACCGCCCAGCAAAAACCGTTTCAAAAAAGCATTTTTTCAACTCCACGCAATTACAAAATAACAACAGAAAGCGACATAACTTTCGGCGACAAAACAGATGATCTACGCGAAATTATGGAAGACCTCAATTGAGCAGCTCGAAAGCTTTCCTGTAGGTAATGGCGAAAAGGTGCTTATCGGACGTAAGGGTATGTAATAAGCCTATTTCTTTGTGGAACAAGATATTGGGCATCACTACCTGCTGAAATGACAGACAATCAGTCCACAAATCGAGAAAAACAAGAAAAGTCGCAGGGCGATAAGCCTAAAGGCTCAGCTTTTGGCGGAACCGGCAACTCCACTTGGGTGGAGGAAACAAATACTCCTGTGGTCTTGGAGCCGGGTTCGGTTGTCCTGGATAGATACAAGGTCGTTGAGTTGGTTGGCGTCGGCGGCGTAGGCAGCGTTTTTCGGGTTACTCATGTTCACCTGGGAACAGTGTTTGCGCTTAAGTGCCTCAATAAAGAACAGCCAAAATCCGATACATGGCGCCGATTTCAGAACGAAGCCAAGGCAGCCCATATTCTTGATCACCCCAGTTTGATAAAAGTCCACGACTTCGGACTGATGCCCGGGCGTCGCCCCTATTTCGTCATGGACTTCGTGGAAGGCACGACGCTTGCCGAGGAGATTCAGCGCATCGGCAGGCTGCCTGTCAAGCGATGCATTCGGATTTTCATCCAGGTTGCCTTTGCGATGGCTTACGCTCACGAGAATGGAGTCATCCACCGGGATTTGAAGTCAAGCAACATCATGGTCGTCAAAACCCAGAAGGACGGAGTCGAAGAGGAGATAGTCAAGATAGTCGATTTCGGCATTGCCAAATTGACTGGTGCGGATGAATTCAACCAGCAGACTCTGACAAAAACGGGGGAAATCTTCGGCAGTCCTCTTTTCATGAGCCCTGAGCAATGCATGGGTTTGGTTGTGGACTCGCGCAGTGATTTGTATTCTCTTGGTTGCATGTTCTATGAAGCATTGACGGGCGCACCGCCCTTCATCGGTGACAGCGCGCTGGCAACCATGATGAAGCATCAGTCCGAGCCGCCTCTTTCACTCAAAGAAGCATCGTTGGGCATTGACTATCCCATTGAGCTAGAGCGTATTGTCGCAAAGCTTCTGGAGAAAGATCCAAATCAGCGCTATCAGAACGCTAACCTCCTGGCTCAAGACCTTATCCAACTGGAAAGTCATCTCAAATACGATAGAGCAGCCTCAGGCACGATTGGAGATGGCTCCAAAAGCGGAAATAGAGCCGCCTACATTCCGAAAGAACAGTCTATTTTTGCAGGCAATCCGATTGGACAGGGAATAATCGGCGCCGCCGCATTTCTAGCAGGAATGGGCGTCAGTTTTATGCTTCTGCAAGGAGAATTGGATGCGGAGCGTGCCAGAAAACGACCGATTGTCATTGAATCTCAACCACGCGCTAGCGCTCCGACTCTCGACGAAAAGCCGTTTTCGCACATTGATCCTGCAACCAAGGAAAGAGTTTTCCTTTTTCCAAAAACACCAATCGGAGCATTTCTCTTCTCCGAAAAGCCAGGAATTAACTGCATTGGCGAAGTTCGTGTACCGCATGATCAGCTCATCGGTTTCAATCCCACATACGATGCGCTAGCAGCGAATCCGTTCTTGTTGAAAAAATTCGCTCCTAACGATCTCACTTTAGTCTTCATGTCACGAAACGATATGGCGATATCGAAAGTCTTTTCTTCTTTGACTCACCTGACCGGTCTAAAGGCGCTCAACGTCAAGTTTTCAGACTTCAGCGACTTGGACTTGAAATATCTGGATTCACTTCCGAATGTCAGTTATCTCAATGTCAGCATGTCGACAATTACAGGCAATGGCTTGGCCTCAATGAAGTTTTTGTCCAAGCTGACTTCTCTTCATGCAGGAGGCATTCAAAATATCGAGACATTTTTAGAACGCATTGAAGAGATGCCAAAGCTCTACCAACTCTCATTGCATGCAGACAGGCTGACTGACGATTCTCTCAAGCAGATTGCTAAAGCTCGCACGCTACGGGCGCTCGCTGTTGGTCAAAACATGAGCGTAACCAATGAGGGTGTGAAACATTTGACCAAATTGAAGGACTTGAAGTATCTCGATCTTTGCGGCACTTCTGCGGACATGAAATGCCTTGATTCGCTGCGTCAGCTTCCCAGTCTCACTCAACTAGGGTTGTCTAATGATATGACGTCGAAAAGTGCCGTCATGGCTCTCAGAAAAGCTTTGCCCAAAGTAAAACTGTTTCTTGGCACTCCGGAAAGCAACACGCCTGAGTTTTGCCTCGATTTCGATTGGAAGGGAGAAGGTTTGTAGCACAGTATGGACGAGGCCGAAGGAGAGAAGACGAACATGATTGAGTCGCAGTCGCAAGAGGCTCAACTTCGCGACGGATTGCCCTTTGCCGACACGACAATGTCTTTGCAGGCACAAGCCCCCGCCGAAATACAACCCGGACTTATTCTTCTGGAAAAGTTCAAAATTCTCGAATTGCTAGGCGTAGGCGGCATGGGCAGCGTCTACAAAGTTGATCACTTGTTTATGAACCAGCAGTACGCTCTCAAATGCTTAAACAAGTGCCATCGCAACGACATCAATTGGCGCCGTTTTGAGAACGAAGCAAAAGCAGCAAACATGCTCGATCACGCCAATCTGCTTCGCGTATTCGAATTCGGTCTTTTGCCTGGTGGACGTCCTTATTTCCTTATGGAACTGGTCGAAGGAGTAACTCTGGCTGACGAGATCAGGAAGCTCGGACGCCTGCCAATGAAGCGGGCTATCAAGATTTTCATACAAGTCGCATTTGCCATTCATTATGCGCACGAACACCGCATTATTCATAGAGATCTAAAACCCAGCAATATTATGCTGGAAAATAAAAGCGGCGAAGAATCAGTCAAGGTAGTCGATTTCGGTATTGCAAAATTAACAGGCGTTGATGAATTCAATCAACAAACGCTAACGAAGACCGGCGAAATATTTGGCAGTCCTTTATACATGAGCCCAGAACAATGCGCAGGTACTGGTATAGATAGCCGCTCCGACTTGTATTCGCTTGGTTGTCTTTTTTACGAAGCTCTCACCGGTGCGCCTCCTTTTATTGGCGACACAGCCATTGCCACCATGATGAAACACCAGCAAGAGCCGCCGCTTTCATTGAAAGAAGCGTCTATGGGAATTGGTTTTCCGATTGGATTAGAAAAGATCATTGCGAAGCTTCTCGAGAAGGATCCTAATAACCGCTATCAAAAAGCTAACTCACTTGCTGCCGATCTGATTGAGCTGGAGCGCAGCCTGAGCGGAGAAAATAGCACTTCTTCCTCCACCCAGCAAATTGGAGAATTGCGGGCAGACCGCGGCAAAACAGCCACAAAAGGCGGGCAGAGTTTTAACAGTAACACACTTCTGATTGCCGGTGCGGCGGCTCTCCTTGGTGCAGCAGCAGGCGCAACAATCTGCTATTTTGCTTTGAGCAACCAGATAAAAGAACTCAAAACGTTTTACGAAGAGCGTATGCCGAAGGAATCACCTTTTGCGACTACGTCAACAACTCAGGCGTCATCGCAGTCTTCAGCGGACACAGAAAAGAAAGTTACTCCACCAGCTCTCGGCAGTTTTTCAAAAATTGAGGGTGAGAACCGCGTGTTGACCTTTCCCAAAGGTATCTGCATGGGTTCTATCATCGACGATTTTGCCTTCATCTGCGAAGCGGAAGGCGAGAAAAAATTCCCCAAGCAAAGAAGATTGTCATTGCTGGTGAGAAACAATGCACTCGATGCGCCCGAATTGCTTATGGGATTCGCACCGGACGACCTGGTATTTCTCAATTTTAGTTCTGCTCAGCACTTCAAATCGGCGGGATTCTCTTATATTGCCCACATGACTAGCTTGAAGGCGTTGAACGCGAAACACACGCTATTCAACAATTCTGCGATTTCAAGCTTGGATAAACTTGTTAATCTGCGTTATGCAAATTTCAATGATACGCAAGTACACGGTGATGCGCTTATCAAGTCTCCAGTTTTGGCCAATCTCAATGCCCTTGATGTCTCCAACAATCAAGGCATGGTGCCGTTTTGCAAAATGCTTGGCGAATTATCCAATTTGTACGAACTGCAGATGCAAAACTGCCAATTGGATGATGTTCTGTTGAAAGATATTTCTCAGTGCAAGCCGCTGCGTGTTTTGTGTGTTTCGCAGAACAAAGATGTTACTGACGCTGGAGTGAGTTATCTGAAGGACATGAAAAATCTGACGTGGCTTGACTTATCGTCGACTTCAATATCGCCGAACTGCATTGAGAGTTTGCGTGAGATGCCTGGACTTAAAAAGCTCGAATTAGGCGAAATAGATTGGACTGGTGAGCAAAAGCGGACATTTGAAAAAGCGTTGAAACAGAAGCTGCCGTCAATCAAAGTCTTTTGGACAGATGAGGAGACTTCGGACTTGGCGAAGAATCTTCCTGACTTCAAGTGGGACGCTGGCAACCTCAAGTGAATTGAGGAATATACTGAAATAGGAGCTCTATTGCCCCTTTTCTGAGGTCAATGTGGCAGAAGAGTCAAAACAAAATGACAACGATGTCGAGCTGTCGCTTGAGCAAGCGGATGCCGCTTCCCGTGACACGACTTTGAATGTCCCGATGCAACCACAGGTGGTGCTAGCGCCGGGACAGATTGTCATGGAGAAGTATCGCATCATAGATCTGCTTGGGCGAGGGGGAATGGGCAGCGTTTATCGCGTTGAAAACCTGCTGGTAAATCGTATCTATGCTCTTAAATGTCTGAGTAAAGCCCAAACCAACGATGGCTCCTGGAGGCGCTTTCAGAATGAAGTGAAAGCGGCGCATATGCTTGACCATGCGAATCTGATTCGCGTATATGATTTTGGACTTTTGCCCGGCGGTCAACCGTATTTCCTTATGGAATTGGTAGATGGTCCTACCCTTGCCGATGAAATAAGGAAACAGGGAAAATTAGAGTTGGAGCGGGCGCTAAAGATTTTCATCCACGTTGCGTTTGCGATTCAATACGCTCACAACCATAAGATTGTCCACAGAGATTTGAAACCCAGCAACATCATGCTGGCAAAACCTCACTATGAGCAAGAACAAGAAATTGTGAAGGTCGTTGATTTTGGAATTGCAAAATTGACTGGTGTTGATGAGTTCAATCAGCAGACGCTTACAAAGACAGGGGAAATTTTTGGCAGTCCACTTTATATGAGCCCCGAACAATGCATGGGAATTGCGGTCGATCATCGCTCTGATCTTTATTCGCTTGGATGCGTGTTTTATGAAACGCTCACTGGAGCACCACCGTTTATCGGTGAAAGCGCTCTTTCAACGATGTTAAAGCATCAGTCAGACGTCCCTCTTTCTCTCAAAGAAGCTTCCATGGGAGATGATTTCCCCGAACAGATTCAAACCATCATTGAGAAACTGTTAGAGAAAAATCCAGACAATCGCTATCAATCAGCGAATGACTTGGCGGAAGATTTGATTGTCTTAGAAAAAACGTTGAGTGGCGATCAGGCAACCATCGTAAAAGCAGCTTTGAGCAATGCTGCGCACAAAATCGAAAAGGAAAAGGAGAAACTGGCAATTGCGCCAAGCATCTATCTCACGATTGGCGCATGTTCTCTTACATTTGTCCTGGGGTTGATTGTTTGTTATTGGCTTGTGAGTACACAGACTATAGCGCCGAAAATTTCCCAACCAAGATTAAGACCTGCAAATCCTATTAGTTCGGCAAAAATTGTCCCAGCTCCCGCTCCATCCCAGAAGGAGCAGATTAAGCCGTGGGCGACGCGAACGAAGCAGTTTGTCGAGTTTCATTTTCCAGAAGATAAATCTATCGGCGAGTTGGAGTTTGAAGATGGCTCACGTGAGACTGCAAAAGGCTTTGTAAAAGTCCCTGTGGGAAAGCCCATAGGACTGCTAACAAACAAGAATGTCCTAGAACACTGCGAGTTATTGGATGGCTTCCAACCAGACGACCTGCAGCTTCTTAGCCTGGGGGGAGCCAGACAGATAAACCCTGAGGTGTACAAGCATCTCAGACATCTTACCGGTCTTAAGATTCTCAATCTCAGTGGTACCGACTTTAAAGATGAAGACTTGCCCAACATTGCCGGATTGAAGAATCTTCGTTATCTGAATCTGGCTACGACAAGAGTTACTTGCATTGAGATTCTGCGCTTGCCGATTCTTCAGAATTTGGCTTGCCTGGATATAGCTGGCGCCAGTGATGGCGACAAATTTGCGGCTATGGTTCCTAATTTAACGAAATTGAAATCCCTGGTAATTGCAGGGAGTTTCGATTTAGGAGATAGTGATTTATCTCATATCGCTAAGAGTAAGTCGCTGAAGGTTTTGTCTCTCGCCCATAACGGCATCACAAACAATGGGCTGGAAAAGCTTCTACCGCTCAAAACATTGCAATGGATCGATCTTACTCAAACTGCCATTCATCCAAATTGTTGTGAGATTTTGGCAAGATTTCCGGCGTTGAAAAAAATAGAACTAGGCTCTGTTTTCAATACTGACGAGAAAAGACAATTCGAACAGTACATTAGAAAGCATAGACCCGATATTGAAACAATTTGGAAAGACGTTAATACCACTGATTTGGACACATGTTTGCCTGAATTACCATGGAAGGGGAAAAGCATAAAACCGTACACTGACCTTGACTTAACCAAGTTTGTCGAGATCCCGAAATTGTAGTCAATTGGCGAAATACATATGCGGCAGGTGATTCGGGTAGATCATTTGCATGGGGTCCTATCAAGAAATTACGCCGACAAGCGAACGAACCTATGCAATGAATCCAATCATGGGTCCATTCATAGAACCGGGAACTATTCTTTCGGGAAAGTTTCGCGTCGTTGAGCTTCTGGGCGCAGGCGGCATGGGCAGTGTCTATCGCGTAGACCATCTCTTGATGGAAAGGCAGTTTGCTCTTAAGTGCATGAATAAGTTTCAGGAGGAAAACGCCAGCTGGCGGCGTTTTCAAAATGAAGCGAAAGCCGCTTACATGCTTGACCATCCCAATCTCTTGAAAGTTTTCGAACTGGGATTGTTGGATAGCGGACAACCTTTCTTCTTGATGGAAGTAGTTGAAGGCAGGACGTTAGCTGACGAGATAAAAGCAATCGCCCACTTGCCGGTTGACCGCGCCGTTCGGATTTTCATTCAGGTAGCTTTCGCACTGGGTTACGCACACGAGCGAAAGATTATTCACCGTGACGTAAAACCTAGCAACATTATGCTAGTGCCGCCTAAGAGCGAGTACGAAGTCGAAGGGATAAAGGTTGTCGATTTCGGAATTGCAAAACTTACCGGAGTAGATGAATTCAATCAGCAGACGCTGACGCGCACCGGTGAAGTCTTCGGCAGTCCTTTTTACATGAGTCCTGAGCAGTGTGCAGGGTTGGCTGTCGACCATCGCTCAGATCTGTATTCGCTGGGCTGCGTATTCTATGAAGCTTTGACGAGCGCGCCTCCTTTTATGGGGGAAACAGCGCTGGCAACAATGATGAAACATCAAAGTGACGTTCAATTGAGTCTCAAAGAAGCATCGTTAGGAGTGAGCTATCCAGCCGCTCTCGAAGCGATTATTTGCAAATTGCTGGAAAAAGATCCTGACAACCGCTATCAATCAGCCAATCTTCTGGCCAGCGATCTCATCGCACTTGAGCGAGCTATCGATGAGAACAAGCAAGAAATCACCAGACGAAATCCTGTTCTTCTTTCAGTAAATCCCGAAAATGGTTTCAAGTCAGCAGCAGCAAGAGCATTGAAAACAATGACGCTGTCGAAACTGGCGGTGTTTGGTGTGTCGATGTATCTACTGGGCGCCGCAAGCTTGTACGCGCTTATGTATGTGATGAACAAGCAAGGTGTGAAAACCGCATTGGTGGAGCCGGCACCGGTGCAGCAGCAACTCAATCAACAAGGAAGCGAGTATTGGTCCCAAATAGAACCAGATAGGGCCCATCCAGGAAAGACGAAGAAAACTTTCTATTTTCCTGACAATAAAGTAGTTGGACTTCTGATTGCGGCAAATGGCTCTACTGGTCTGGCTCGGGGACGGGTTACCGCTCCTACAAATATGAAGACCGGATTTCTTGCCGGTGACTTCATTACGCCGGAATACATCGATAAATTCAGACCGGACGAGATTTCTGTCTTTGATTTCAATGCAGAAACAGTTGATTCAAGCTATTTCAACGCAATTAAAAAGTTTGAGGACATGCGCATTCTTAATGTTAGTGGTACCGCATTTAGTGACAAGGATCTGCCTGTTCTGGGATCGTTCAAGAAGCTTCAGTATCTCAACTTGTCGCATACGGATGTTGATTGCGCAAAAATGCTTAAGTTGCCTAACATCTACAATCTCAACGGAATAGAGCTAAGTCACACAGATGGTTGTGATGCTTTCATCAAGAATATCACTAAGTTTCCCAGGCTTTACGAAATCATAGTCAGTGTCAACGGCTTTACCGACTCAGATATTGCGGGCTTAGCCAAAAGCAAAACACTGAGAGTAATTGACTTATCGACCAATACGATTTCGGACAAAGGAGTCGCTAATCTTCTGCCAATCAAAACGCTTGAATGGCTGGATTTGTCGAGAACCGTAGTCACCCCAAAGGTGGTCGACATTTTGAAACAGTTTCCAAATCTGAAGAAGGTGGAACTGGGACTGCGTGAATGGCCGCCAACCGTCAAAGCAAACATCATCCGAGAGCTCAAAGAATTCAACCCGAAAATCGAGGTGTATTTCCGAGACGCTTACACTCACGACCAGTCTATCTTGACCGACTTTGTATGGCAGGGTCATGGATTCTTAGGACATGCGAACACAAAACGACTTATTCCGCCTCCTCCTACTGATTCCATCACTGAGCACCGGGGAGCTCCTTCGAGCTCCTCGCCGTAGAAAAGTCACATTCGAAGCTTATACTTGAAGCGAAGGTTATTGGCACTCCCGCAGCAGCTGACAGACCACCAGGCGTATTCCTTGAAAGACGAGAAGACAGACTCAGAGAAAAGTTTGATAGTCCCCTCTCCAGGAACGGATGGGACGGACAACTCTTACACTCTCGGCGAAAACACCATGTCTCTGTTTGCACAGAGTCCTGTCGTGTTGGAGCCCGGCTTGATCGTGCTCGAAAAGTTCAAAATAATCGACCTGCTTGGACAAGGTGGCATGGGCAGTGTTTATCGTGTCGAACATTTGCTAATGGGGCGACAGTTTGCTCTCAAATGTTTGAACAAGTTTCAAGAGGCTGATGCTGCCTGGCGTCGCTTTCAGAATGAAGCAAAAGCTGCTCATTTGCTTGATCATGCAAACCTTCTCAAGGTTTACGAATTCGGGCTTCTTCCGGGTGGTCAGCCCTTCTTTCTAATGGAACTGGTTGAGGGCATTACCCTTGCCGACGAGATTAAGAAGCTTGGACAATTGCCGGTTGACAGGGCTGTACGCATATTTATTCAGGTGGCATTTGCAATAGGTTATGCGCACGAAAGCAGAGTGATTCACCGCGACATCAAGCCAAGCAATATCATGGTTTCCCAGAAAACCGGCGAGGACGTCGAGCATGTAAAAATTCTCGACTTTGGTATTGCAAAACTTACGGGGGTTGATGAGTTCAACCAACAAACACTGACAAAAACAGGAGAAATCTTCGGCAGCCCTCTCTATATGAGCCCAGAGCAGTGTACCGGGATAGCAGTTGATCATCGAAGCGATCTCTATTCCATGGGTTGTGTTTTCTACGAAACGCTTACAAGCGCACCACCTTTCATTGGCGAATCAGCCCTTTCTACCATGATGAAACATCAAGGTGAAAAGCCGCTTTCTCTGAAGGAAGCATCGCTAGGCACTCAGTATCCGCAAATGCTTGAAGAGATCGTATCCAAGCTTTTGGAAAAGGATCCAGCAAACAGATATCAATCCGCTAATGCTGTGGCAAAAGACTTGATCAAATTAGAACGCCGACTTACAGAAGAATCGAAAAGCACGCTGGAGCCAGTGGGCACGACTCAAGTCTTGTTGAAACCCGAGTTCGAGAAAAAGGACACAGCAATCTCTCTTACTCCGTCCAATACTTCTTTAATCCTTCTATCAGTGGGTGTCATTTTCGCCATGGGCGCGCTGACAAGCTACGTTTGTTTCTACCCTCAGCAAGAGAAGTCTGCACCAACACGACTCTTCTTTGACAGGAGCAGTTCTAGTGCTGAATCGGCAACCTCCACGGGTAGTGATACCAATGGCGATGCAGCGACAGATGCCGCAGCTCAACTTAAAAAGGAAGATCCGCAATATGAAGAAAGCGTCCGCCAATCAACATACTGGTCGTCTGTCCGCGGGCATACTCGCAGATATAGATTTCCACAGAAGCAATCAATAGGCCTGATTCTAACCGCCGGAGGAGGTATACACCAGGCAACCGGCGAATTCACTGTGCATACGAATGACTTGATTGGTTTTGTGCCAAACGATTATTTGATGAGTCATCCTCAGCTGATGGACAAGTTTCAGCCGAATGAACTTACTTTGATCGATCTAAATTCACAGCGCGCAAAGTCACCTGTTTTCTACAGCAAACTGGTGAATTTTCCAAAGTTGAAGTTTTTCAACGCCTTTTACTCGCAGCTAAAATCAAATCTTCCTGTGCTCGAAAAATTGACGGAATTGCTCTATTTAGACGTAGCCTGGAATGACATTGATTGCAGACAACTGCTGAAATACATCCATCCTGAAAAACTAAATTATCTGAACATCACAAGCACAGATAACCCCACCGTACTTTTAGAGAACCTCGGCAAATTTCCTAAATTGCGCCAATTAATCGCTGCAAAATGCGATTTGCAAGATGCAGATTTGAACGTGATTTCCGGGTCGAAAGTATCCACTCTGTGCCTTGGATGGAACGAGGATATCACCAACAAGGGAGTAGCGAATCTGAGTGGATTGAAGTCGCTCGTTCGACTCGATTTGAGTTTTACCGATGTAACTCCTGAAGTCTGGCAGGAGCTGATGGCATTTCCAAAACTGCAAACTGTGAAGGTCGCGAGTATGCGATGGTCAGATCGACAGAAGCTATTATTTGCCAAACAAATGCGAATTCACGCTCCCAATGTTCTTGTTGACACCGACAGCACCAACTTTAAGGAATTCACAGTGGCGGTGACCGACATTGAGTGGTTGAACAGGGGCACGGATGCGCATGATTGGCCTATGAAGCAGGAATTGAACAACAATGCTCAATTCATTGATGGCAAGCTGCAATAGATGAGCATCTGCCGGATTCTTCAGTAGCTTGGAATTTATGCGGCGCGCGACTTGAGCTGTTTGATCAAATCGTCTTGTCCGAGCATGTATCCCTGCTGTGCTTGCTCGTCTGCATAAACAGCGATTGCATTTACACATTCGGTAATCAAACTAGAGGGCGCAAATTCAGTCATGCGCATCAATATTTGCTCTACAGCTTGCCATTCTTTTGAGTCCAGAGGAATAGATTCGTCGAGCCGCTGCGTGACCATATGGCGGTGGTCTTCTGCTTTTTTGGCTTGTGTCCTCTGACTCAATTTGACTCGTTTCATTTCAGTAACTCCCAGACTTGCTTAGTTCGCCATCTCTGCAGTTCGTTTTAGACCTGCTCGAAAGTCGCCTAAGGCATGACGGTGACCGTGAAGTAATTAGTAGGAGATTGATTGAATCTCATATCGCGAAGGCGCTTGAAAACCGGCTCGTTTTGCATGTTTTGTATGGAGTTGGTCCTTGAGCAGGCTGTCATGAGTTTAAACAATCCCTTTCCTTGCACTGCGCTTAACTTCAGGTCTGCACAGAGAAAACTGACGACCCCCTGAACTATTAGTTCCGCCTCACAGAAAATCTTCAGGATCTTGCATCCATTGCAGCGATATTCAATATCTCGCTTTAATCGACCTTTTAGTAATTAGATATACGAGCAGGCTTTTGCTTTGCAACCTACTAAAAAAGGCCATTTCAAATGCCTGATGACATCTAGAAAAATGAGCGCAATTTTTTCTAGTTATGGGCTGGAAAATTCACATCTGACGGGTTTGCCCGTGCTCAGTTGATATAATTAAACAAGTTCGATTCGGGGAACCCGTGCCGCCTCTACAGTTCTTGAGAGGCGCGGTTTTCGTCGGGATGCTGCTAGTTCTGATGCTCTCCGGATCGCTGAAAGTGCGACGAAGAGTAAGAAAACGCAAGTGCGTGTCCATTACTGGACAAACTAAACAGGACGAGAGCAATGAACGAGACTAAGGCAGCGACAGCGAGTACATCTGGTACGCACGCCCACACTGGCATGACCACACGCCATGACACATGGTGGTTGGCACCTCTGATGGTAGCGACCGGATTCACCCTATTCATCGTCTACGCGACATACCGCGCATTCGAGAACAACTACTACGAGATTGGGTCGATCATTTCGCCCTTTTACTCTCCAAAGATTGATCTACCGGGTTGGCCATTCTCCCCGGCAATTTTGATTTTGTGGATGCCTGCTGGCTTCCGCGCCACCTGCTACTACTATCGAAAAGCTTATTACCGCGCTTACTTCCTCACACCGCCGGCGTGCGGAGTCAGTGTCTGGGGAAGCAAGAGCTATACGGGCGAAAGAGCATTTCCTTTTGTTCTGCAAAACTTGCACCGCTACTTCTTCTATCTGGCAGTTCTGGTGCTGACTATCCTCTGGTATGACGCTTTCAAATCCATGATTGAACCGTCATTTCACTTTGACCTTGTCACGTTGATCATGATCATCAATTGTGTGCTGCTCTCCGGATACACCTTCGGTTGCCACGCGTACAGGCATTTAGCAGGCGGCGGTTTGAACTGCTTCAGCAAAGATGAGAGCACAAAGCAAAGATTCAAAGTTTGGGAATTCGTTACCAAGCTCAATGAACATCACATGGCATGGGCGTGGTTCTCACTATGCTCAGTCGGCTTCACCGACTTCTATATCCGCCAGGTTTGCGCGGGTGTTTTCCCAAACCCGGTTTTCTTTCAATAGTTAAAGGTCTAAGATGATGACAAATTACGAAACACACGAACACGACGTCCTCGTGATAGGCGCCGGTGGGGCAGGTCTGAGAGCCGCCATCGAAGCGTCTGCACAAGGAATGAATGTTGGTCTTGTCTGCAAATCGTTGCTCGGCAAGGCTCACACAGTAATGGCAGAAGGTGGAGTCGCAGCAGCTCTCGGCAACGTCGATCCCGAAGACAATTGGGAAGTGCACTTCCAAGACACCATGAATGGTGGCAAGATGATGAACAACTGGCGCATGGCTCAATTGCATGCGCAGGAAGCACCGGACAGAGTACGCGAACTCCAAGAGTGGGGCGCGGTATTCGACAGAACAAATAAAGGTGCGATTCTGCAGCGTGCATTCGGTGGGCACAAGTACAAGCGCCTTTGCCACGTTGGCGACAGAACCGGACTGGAAATGATCAGAACACTTCAAGACCAGGGCGTTCACCGCGGTTTTGCGGTTTACATGGAATGTGCCATCACCAAACTCTTCAAAGATGGCGATAGAGTCTCCGGAGCTTTCGGCTACTACAGAGAAGATGGTCGCTATGTTCTCTTCAAAGCCAAAGCAATTGTTCTGGCCACTGGTGGAGTCGGCAAAGCCTTCACAGTCACGTCTAACTCTTGGGAATACACGGCAGACGGTCAGGGCTTGGCTTACGATGCCGGCGCCGATCTCATCGATATGGAATTCGTTCAATTCCACCCGACAGGCATGGTCTGGCCGCCCGGAGTCCGCGGAATTCTGGTAACGGAAGGCGTGCGCGGTGAAGGTGGCATCCTCACCAATAAGGAAGGCAAACGCTTTATGCGTGACTATTTGCCGGAAAGCACGAAAGATCTATTCTCGGCCGATGATGAAGAGTCTAAGCGATGGGTAGACGCGGCAATAGCGGGTGTGAAAACAAACGACAGACGTCCGCCTGAATTGTCCACGCGCGACAACGTCGCTCGTGCCATCTACACAGAAGTCAAAGAGGGACGCGGCTCGCCGCACGGTGGAGTCTTCCTGGATATTTCATACCAGGATGCGGCTCGCGTACGCAAAAAGCTTCCTTCCATGTATCACCAGTTCAAAGATCTGGCAGACGTGGACATTACGGCTGGACCGATGGAAGTCGGACCGACGATGCACTACATCATGGGCGGCATCCGCGTCGACGCTGATTCTCAAATGAGTCGCGTGCCCGGACTCTTCGCCGCCGGTGAATGCTCTGGGGGCATGCACGGCGCAAACAGATTGGGCGGTAACTCGCTTTCCGACTTGATTGTGTTCGGCAGACTCGCTGGTTTGGGAGCAGCCGAGTATGTCAGAAAGCTCGGCGCAGCACCATCTATCGATAACAATGATGTCACAGCGGCCATCGATGAGATGGAAGAACCATTCAAGCGTGCTTCTAATGCGGACATGAAGAATCCGTACGATGTGCAAAAAACTCTAAACCAGATTATGAGCACTTATGTCGGAATCTTCCGTAATAAGGAAGATTTGGAGACAGGTATCGCTAAGCTTCAAGAGCTGAAAGCCGATGTGCAACGAGTTGGCACCAAGGGTTCAAAAGTCTACAATCCCGGGTGGCATATGTGCCGCGATTTGAAGAACATGCTTATTGCTTCTGAAGCTATCGCACGCAGCGCGCTTTCTCGAGAAGAAAGCCGCGGCGCTCACAGTCGTACCGATTTTGAGAACCTCAGCCCGGAACTAGGAAAGTTCAATACTGCAATTTCAAAAGATGGCGACTCGATGAAGCTGGAGAAAACTCCATGCCCTGAGATGCCTGAGGAATTGAAGAAATTTTTCGTGAAGAAGGAGACGACCCATAATGGCTGAAGCTAATTTGAAAGTGTTCCGAGGCGAAAAGGACAGCGGTACTTTCGAAAATTACAAAGTGCCGATTGAAGAAGGAATGGTGGTTCTTGATGCCATTCACTGGATTCAGCAAAACGTCGATCCGTCAATTGCCGTGCGCTGGAACTGTAAGGCAGCAAAGTGCGGCTCTTGCTCCGCTGAAGTCAACGGCAGACCATCGCTTCTGTGCAAATCACGCATGGATAAGTTTGAACCCGGCGAAGAAATCACAGTTCAACCGATTAAGACATTCCCCCATGTAAAAGACCTGGTTGCTGATGTTTCCTGGAACTACGAAGTGAATAAAAAGATTGTTCCCTTCACTCCAAAGCCCGGTCACAACTGGGTTGTCTACCAAGAAGACATCGAGCGAGTGCAAGAGTTTCGCAAGTGCATCGAATGTTTCCTTTGCCAAAACGTCTGCCACGTTTTGCGCGACCACAATCGCAAGGATGGCTTCTATGGTCCGCGCTTCATGGTCAGATTGGCCGGCTTGGAAATGCACCCTGTTGATGATGCCAACCGCCTGAAGATGGTCAAAGAAGACGCCGGAATCGGCTTCTGCAACATCACTAAATGCTGCACGGAAGTTTGCCCGGAAGACATTCACATCACTGACAATGCCATCATTCCGATGAAGGAACGTGTGGTTGATGAGTTTTACGATCCGATCGCAAAATTCTTCAAGTCGGTATTTAAAGCGAAGTAAAACACGTGAGCACTGCGCGATCTATGTGGTCGCCGCTGGGCGAGCCAGTCTACAAAGCACTATGGATTGCCGCCGTTGTTTCCAACGTCGGCAGTTTCATGCAGGAAGTCGGATCAGCATGGCTCATGACTTCGATTGCGCCCGATCCGCTCAAAGTCGCGCTTTTACAAACGGCGGCGTATCTGCCGTTTTTCATTCTGGCCATTCCCTCAGGCGCATTTGCTGATGTTGTGGATAAGCGCAAATTGCTCATCATTGGACAGTTTTGGATGCTTGCTTCATCCCTGGCGCTGGGCGTGCTTTCTATCTATGGACTGGTAAATGCCTGGGTTTTGCTCGCTCTCACATTCATGCTGGCAGTGGGTGGTGCAATTACAGGCCCGGCATGGAATGCCGCAATTCCAGAGTTAGTGCCGAAGGAGAAACTTGAACCAGCAATTGCTTTGGGCGGCGTCGGATACAATGCTGCCAGAGGTGTGGGGTCTGCCCTTGGCGGATTGGCAGTAGCGGCGCTGGGACCTGGTCCTGTTTTCATCTTGAATGCGCTTAGTTTTGTTGGCGTGCTCTTTGTTTTCTTCAATTGGAAACCTGTATCCAAGCCGCCAACACGTCACAGGGAGCGCATGTCCGGCGCAGTGAGGGCAGGCTTTCGCTTCGTGAGTCATTCGCCGGCACTGAAAGCTGTACTGGTCCGCTCTGGCTCTTACGGCGCATGTACAAGCGCAATGTGGGCTCTGCTTCCGCTTATCGCCAGAAAAGAGCTACACCTTGACTCTCTGGGATATGGCATTTTGTTGGCAATATTCGGTGCAGGAACACTGATTGGAGCGTCCATCTTGCCTCGTATGCGCAGTGTAATTTCGCTGGATCAAGTAACCGGTTTTGGCAAGCTGCTCTTTGCTGGAGCATTGTTGGGTCTCGCTTACGCGCAGAATTTGGTGACTGCGTCGATGTTTATGATTGGTGCCGGCATCTCATGGATCATTGTCAACTCCATGTTCAGCATGGGGGCACAGAAGGCTTCACCAGCCTGGGTTAGAGCGCGCGCGCTGGCGTTTCACATATTGGTCTTCCTTGGCACTTTTGCAATTACAAGCGCTATGTGGGGACAAATTGCGCAGTACACAGGACTCGACATTCCACTAATTGCGGCATCAGGTCTTCTTACTGCAAGCGTGTTCTTGTGCCGACCTTTTCCCTTGGGAATTGCCGAGATGATCGATACAACAATGTCCGATCATTGGACAGATCCGAAGCTCGTCCATGAGCCACATCCCAACCACGGTCCAGTTTTAATAACATGTGAATACATCATTGATCCGGCCAAGCTGACGGAATTTACAGAGGCGATGTCGGAGCTCAGTATTCAAAGACGTCGCGATGGTGCATTCCAGTGGCATTTATTTAGCGACGTAGGCAACCCCCGAAAGCAATTGGAAACTTTCTTAGTTGAATCATGGGCCGAGCACATGCGGCAGCACGAGCGAGTGACCGTATCGGATCGTCTGGTCGAAGAGAAAGTAAACGCTTTTCATATCGCTCCAAATCCAATAGCAGTAAGACATTTCGTGAATTCCTACCTGCCGCCCGAACTTCTTAAAGAAATTGCGGTCGAAGAATCTGAACTGGTCTAGAATTGGCGATGTCGCTGGGAGGGTAGTTTATGTCGCCCAAAAGTCAAGAGAAGCCAGTCCTTGTGGTTGGAGCTGGTCCAACCGGTCTGATGGTGGCGTGTGAATTGCAAAGACACGGTGTCGCCTGCCGTCTGATTGACAAGGCGCCTGTACCCGGAGACAAATCGCGTGCATTGGTTTTGCACGCAAGAACACTCGAAATTCTTGAAGGCATGGGCATTGTTCAGCGATTTCTGGAAAGAGGATGTCCCGCATACGGTGCTAGCCTCTATCACCAAGGTGAGCGAATTGTGCACCTGGACATGTCTGAGCTTGATTCGCCATTTCCTTTTTCTCTGATGATTCCGCAGACTGAAACCGAAAGATTGTTGACGGAACATTTCATCAGCAAAGGTGGAGTCATAGAGCGTGGTGTGGAACTAACCAAATTTAGCCAAGGCAAAAGCGGAATTACTGCAACCTTAAGGAATGCACAAGGCAAGGAAGAAGGGCTGGTAGCGCAGTGGTTGATTGGAACTGATGGTTCTCACAGCACGGTTCGAAAAGTGCTGGAACTTCCATTTGAAGGAAGCGCCTATGAAGAGCGTTTCGGACTTATAGATTGCCTGGTGAATTCAGATCTTCCGGATGACGAGATTTCAACTTTCTTCCATGAAGATGGTGTCTTTGTGTTTTTTCCATTAGGCAAAAAACGCTTTCGTATCGTCGTGAACGTGCCACCGTCGCAAGTGATTGGAGATGCCCCAAGCCTCGCCGATATGCAGGTTTTTGCAGACCGTCGAGGTCCCGGCAACATAAAACTGCATGATCCTGTTTGGCTCGCATGGTTCACCATACATCAAAGAAGCGTCTCCAAATATCGAGTAGGCAGAATCTTCCTGGCTGGCGATTCGGCTCACATTCACAGCCCGATTGGCGGACAAGGAATGAACACAGGCATGCAGGATGCATTCAACCTGGCGTGGAAACTTGCGCTTGTAATTCGTGGAAATGGCGATGACAAACTTTTAGACAGCTATAACGAAGAGCGTCATCCGGTCGGTCAGCAACTCTTGAAAGGGACTGATATTGCCACTACGGTAGCGACTTTGAAAAATCCTTTGGCGCAGCAAATTCGCAATCACGTGATGTCATTCTTGACGCAACAGGAAGTAATCCAACACAGGATGCGCAAGGTAGGCTCGATGCTCGCGGTTAACTATAGAAACAGTCCAATCGTAGGCGAGAATCGAGGGCTAGCAGAGATACAAATCAAACCGAGTGAGGATTCGGAAAAGCCGAGCCTTCCCGGTTATATCGAATTTGCGCGCGGACCGATGCCCGGTGACAGAGCACCGGATGCGGTGATGGTCGATCAAGACATGAATCCGATTCGAATTTATGAAGCAACGCGAGGTATCTCGCACAACCTACTCTTATTAGACGGGAAGCCGACAGATGCAGGGTATCGCAATCTCGAAAAAATTGCATGGTCGATTGGCGAACAGTTTGGTGGATTGGTAACCTGCCATTTGATTGTTGCCAGCAATAAGATGCCAACCTTGCGTTTTCCAGGCAAAGTGTTTTTGGATCCTGATTTGGCTGTACATCAAACCTATTTCGCAGATTCTGAATGTCTTTATTTAATAAGACCGGACGGGTACATTGGTTTCCGCGGACAGCCGGCAAAACTGGGTCCTATTGAAGACCATTTAAACAAATTGCTCAAAGCGGCAAAAATCCAGTCTAAATAGATAAATTTCCGGTTTCGGTTTCAAAATCAGTTTTTAATTCGGTGTCTAGATAAGGTTTAACAGTTGCAATGACTAATCCTATTTCGCAAGAAGATTTTGCTGTCCTTGCAGCCGATGCATTGGTAAAGGGCGGAGTTGAAGAGAGCTCTCTTTCACTCGATCATGCCCGCTATTCTTTGGTCGTGAAAGATGGTCTGGGCAGACCGCTCAATACAATTTATTTAGCGAATTTTTTTGACCGCTATATCTCCGGCGATGAAAGCACGCAGCTGAGAATCCTCAATCAGATTGTCGGTCTCACAGCACAACTCGATTTTCCTAGAAACTTCGAAGAGGCGCGTCCCCAGCTACGTATCCAGGTAAAAGAGCGCTGGTTTTTCGAAGATGACAAATACACGAGAATCGATTTCGGAGAACATTTTTCGGCAACTTTGGCTTATGACATGCCAGACAATATTCTCTATGTGGACAATGACATACTCGAATGTTGGAACGTCACTTTCGACGATGCATTCTCAATTGCGCACAGGCAGCTGGCTCAGCTCACTGAGTTTGCGTTCGATACTTACAGAAGCGACAGTAACAAAAATGACTGCTGTCACTTCTTTTCGGCCAGCGATTCTTATAGTTCTGCAAGAGCCGTTTTCACAAATATAATGGCTGACTTGCCGGTTCTCGGTGACACATTGGTGATGGTTCCACATCGCGACCACCTTTTCATTACTGGCAGTGAGTGCAATTTCGGCTTGCGGCATACTCTCAATGCTGTAAAAGAATTGCAGGGGCAACCAGGTTCGCTTCCGCCCATTTTGTTGAAGCTGGTAGACGAGTACTATCATCCATTCACATTGGCGGAAGGACATCCTATGCGCAATGAATTTCGCAGTTTAGAACTAGAATATCTGAATCGCCTTTACAGTGCGCAAAAGGCGGACCTTGACGCCCGCTTCGAGAATCTGACCGGTAAGAGATTTGTTTCGAAATACAAATATTGCGACGACAGGACCAACCCATTTTCATCCAGCTATGTCGGCAGAGATCTACTGCCGTGCCTGGTACCAAAAGCCGATTTTATTTTTTTTGGCGATGGTGACGAGCCTGAGGCAATCTGCTCATGGTCAAGAGCAGCAGCGATCTTGAAGGACAAGCTGAAAGAGATCCCCTGCTATCCGAAGCGATTTGAAGTCAGTGAATATCCAACGCCTGGCGAAATAGAAGCAATGGGTTTTGAGAGCTTGCCAGACTAAAAGCCATTCAAAAGCGCACATTCGGGAACCAAACGCCGTTTTGCTGGTCGTAAAATCGGGCAGCGGCGTGGGTTTGAGAGGCATCAACCATGTTGCGCATTACCTTTCTATCGATTATTTGCGTGTTCTTGCTAAGTGGGTCTACCGCGCCAGCAGCAATTGCTGGACACTCCGACGGACGCCCGGGGTTTTTCCACCGACACAAAAAGCTGAAGAAGTTACTCCTTATAGGCGGGGTAGGTGCAGCGACCGGCGGAGTCGGAGCTGCGGTATTAGGAGGCAGCGTTGCCAGCGGTGCGGCAACCGGTGCCGGCACTCGGATAGGGCTACATGCGGCCAAAGAAAAATATAAAGAGCACAAGGCGAGAAAGCACTGACTAATTCTGTGTCTGGTTCATAAACGCCACTAATAAGTGACAACTAACGCGGGAACTACATCAGTTTTCCAAAGTCATCCAGCCAGCGCAAAATCACTCGGTAAGGAAATTCGGACATGCCCAAAAGAAACCCAAAAGAGGCTCCCAAGACCGCTTTCAAGGCAAGTTCAAGGTCTAAAAAACCTAAGGCGTCACCCCGCACCAGAGTTATGCATAAAGCTGAATCAAAAAGTACGCACCAAATCACCAAGACGGTAACTGCTGATGACTTAGAAACAAAACGAGTATTGGCAATTGATATTGGCGGCACTAATGTGAAACTTCTCTTGAATGGAGAAACGCAGCCACGTAAGTTTCCCTCTTCAAAAGAAATGACGCCAGCTCAATTTGTGGAGCAAGTAAGGGAAATTACACAAGATTGGGAATACAATTGCGTCTCAATTGGATATCCGGGACTTACAGGTCCGAACGGTCCTCTGTCAGAGCCGGGAAATCTAGGGCCCGGCTGGGTTGCGTTCGATTTCCAGGCGGCGTTCGGTATGCCTGTAAAAATTATGAACGACGCTGCGATGCAGGCTTTGGGCAGCTATGAAGGCGGGCGAATGCTGTTCCTCGGATTGGGGACTGGTCTTGGCTCAACACTGATTTGCCACAGCACGGTTATTTCCTTGGAACTGGGTAATATTCGCTGGAATGACAAAGCCACATCAGGCGAGATGCTTGGGCGCAGAGCGCTTAAGAAGTTAGGCAGAAAGAAGTGGCGTAAGATTGCGTGGGCATTCATTAACAGCTCAATCAAGTCTTTTAATGCCGACTACATTGTCGTTGGTGGTGGGAACGCAAAAATATTGGGTGCATTGCCGCCTGGAGTGAGGCGCGGGCACAACCAAACGGCTTTCAGAGGTGGGTTTAGACTATTTGGTGTCGAGGAAATGCCGAGTACGACGCATGAAACTTTAGAACACGACAAAAAGTGGCGATTGATCTAGGGTTGAATACTAGAAAAACCATTTAGTCGTCCGGGCTCAAGTGCTCATATTCCGATGAACCAATCACCCAGAGGAAAGCCTGAGTGTCCATGTGATCCTTGGGCTTTAAATCTGCGATGTCTTGTTTAATCAAATCGGAAAGATGCAGCAGTCTTTCGTAAGTTCCAAAGTTTGGCTTGGACGAATAATCGAGATCATAGTCGAGCTCAAAGGCGGCTGTGCGCATTGCAGTAGGCTTCATGATTATGAAATTCTTGGGCTGCGCTATAAATGGAAACAGAGTTACAACCGGCCAGGAAAGTACGCGTGATTTCACTCGCGGCAGTTCTGCGACAGAAACGATCCACTGTACGAAGCGTTCCTTCAAAGGGTCTCGCGCATGAAGCAGTTGGAATAAGCCTTCAGAAAACGAACGTGCACCTTCGCGCGTCTTCACGCCGTCGCGCAACGCCATTTTTTCGAACGAGAAAAGAAAATTTGTTTTTGCCTCCACTCGTAACGCGCGGCTGGCAATTTCCTCGTAGTCGCGGCTGCGAAGCAGCGCTCTAAACTTATCTTCGCCCAGCAATTCCTCCCACAAATTGTGAGCGGTCATTTTGTAAGTAACTTCCCAGTCTATGTAACGCGGATCTTTGAAAGCTCTGGGGAAGAAGCGCAGAAATCTCTTTCTGTGCTTGGCCAGCGCTTTCGCATTCAACTCTCCGGACTTAGATTTTGTTGCCAAAGCTCGTTAACGATCTCAATTACGCTTCTGTGCTGAGCAGAACATCCAGTGTCACTTTGAAGACTATCAGGAACGCAATACTCAACAAAAGGCTAGGTATCCAGAGATTAATCATAGTAGAGATTCCTCATAGTTGGTAGTTTGTTCCTAGACTCCAGATTTTTACTTAACTTCAGTGACGGTACCATCGGCATTGAACTTGATAGTCCATACTGTGCCTTTGGAGTCCTTCACCGTACTTGTGAAATTGCCATCGGCTTCGCGCCCGGTACGAACTTCAACAACATTTGAGATGGAAAACGGTTGTCCGCCAACACCGACGAACTTCATATCCTTAGCAGAGCCATATTTGATGAAGCTGCTCACAAGATTGTTGTTGCCGTCAAGGATCTCTTGTCCTTCAAAGTTAGTGTCACCGTTCATACCGAGTGTCCAACCTGAACTGTCTTCGACCTCGCCTTCGTATTTATATGTGACATTGCCGTTGGATGAGCGTGTCATTTGTGTCTTGCGGTAATCGAGAACATCATTATCTCCGCCTGCCCATCCAGGAGCAGCGCCGCCGATACCGATAGGTCGAGCAACGTGATAGACATCGCCACTATTGGAGAAATTACCGACATTAGCTTGCTTCACTCCCGGCGCTTCGGAGTTGACCTTGGTTTGCACTTCGGTAAACTTGGTCACTTTGCCTGTGAGATCTGTTTCTGCCTTATAAATCGCACCGTCAGAGCACTCTATTTCTGTCGCGAATTTCTTCGTTGTTTCATCGAGAGTCGTTGTGATCTTGTGTACGTCTTTGATCTCACGAGGACCATTATCGGTCTTTACTTTGTAAGTAAGGCTGCCGTCGTACGTCATCACACGTCTGACTAATTGACCGGATGCACTGACCACCTCTTCTGCAGTAAAGTTGGTGTCGCCATCAAGTCCAAGGACCCAGCCGTTGCTGTCATCTATCTCGCCTTTATAGCTGTAGACAGTGTTACCTTGTGCATCGGTTTTCTTACTCGAAAGTTCGCGCCAATCGATGTCCCATCCGCCTTTGCCGTCCTTTTCAGAGCTGAATGTTTCGCCCGGTGCAGATTCGCCCAATCCTGGAGGTCCTGCAGGGCTGTAGAGATCGCCTGTTGGCGCGAGCAATGCAGTATTAAACGGCTTGACCGGTTGCGGAGTTTCAGGATTATTTGCGGGAGGTCTTTCTGGAGGTCTTTGAGCAGGTGGATTTTGCTCTGGAGGTCTTTGAGTTCTAGGCTGTTCTGGCGGCGTCTGAGTGTTTGGTTTTTCAGGTGTTTTTCGAAGATCTGGTTGTTCAGGAGGACTCTTCGGGATTTGCGGATTCGGTCTCTCAGGCCGTCTTTGAGGATTTTGTGGATTTTGTCTTTCAGGAGGTCTTTGAGGGATTACAGGTTGCCGTTGTGGTGGCTGACTATCATTCGTACCTTGCAGCTCATAAGGATTTGAGCTTTGCGCCGGCAACGGTTGATAGCCAGGTGGGTAGCGCCGCTGCGCCTCAGCCATTCTGCGGTTGTGATTGTTGTACGCGCGATCTCGATGCTCCTTGAAATAGTAATTCCCTTCAATCTCTGGATTTAGCTGGAGCGCCTCATTGAGCAGATTCTCGCCAACACGAAATAACTGATCGTTTCCTTTTGAGATGAAACAAAATGCGGCATTTGCACGAGCATAAGTTGGCGCCATTCGCATGTTATCCAAAAATTGTTTCTCTCTTTCGAGTTCATCACGTTCATCTTTTATGGCTTGGATTTGTTCACGTGATGCGCCCATGCGACCGGAGCGCAGCAAGCGGGCTACGTTGTCTTCAATTGCTCGTTCGTTGTTTTGCATATCGCGAGCAACCTGTCGCTGATCGATTCTGTCAGCGGCAATGATTGCAGATTGGTAATCGCGAACTGCTGATTCAGCGCCATATTTAGAGGCCTTTGCGTGGGCATTTTGCAAATGCAAATATGGATTATCGAACGTTTGTGGATTTCGATAATCATTTGGCTTGTCTAAACGCGAGTCACGTGATGACCCGTCAAACTGAAAATACTGCGGTTGCGTTTCATATCCAACTGTTCGCGTATTACGCTCCCAGAGAGGTTGTCTGCCATCGAATACTTGCGTCACCAATCCATTGTTAGAAACTGGAGGCTGCAAGTCGTAATTTTGACCACGAGGATCTATTAGCTCAAATTGCGGAGCCATTCTTATCCCTCACTAAATTATGCCTGGCCGTTCCAGTGGGATATATACGTAGTCCCCTGAAAATTGGACAACGACTTTTGGCCAACTATCAGGCATCTCACGCAAGTCGCAGTTATCGCGTTTCAGGTGACACCGCAGCTGCGCGTGCTGATACTTCTACAAGATTGGAGTACTTACCACTGTCCGGTTTCGTAGTTAATTCCGGTGCTATCGGGTCGCGCTTCACCCATGTAACCAAACTTGGTGTTATTAACTCTGAACCCGCCTGACGCGGTCTTAATAACAGTTGTTGTCGTGTTGTCCGGACGGAAGATTGTTATGTTGTCGCCGTGCTTGACCATACGTCCGCGGACACCATTAGGGTATTTGACCAGGTAATCTCCACTATCTTCACGTGGGATGAGAACTGTTCCATCGGCAAAACCATCTTCTATTGCGTAGCTGCCATCAGGAAAACGACGTAGGAAGCATTTGCTTCCATCTACCATATTAAATTCGAGAACAATGGCAGGACGGTTTTTAGGTATGCCTTTCTTCTCATAAGGATCGATGTCCTGAACAGAAAATACCAAAACTAGATCTTTTGCCATATCTGAAGCGCTAGTTCCAAGCTCTTTGGCTGTACCTTTTGCAATGCCCTTGATGAGATTGCGCACCGGAGCCTTGTGAGTTTTCTTCTCTTGCTCACCATCTTCTTTGGATAGCCAGGGAGAATTGCGGGTCTTCGCCCATTCTTCGGCCTGCCAGACTTTTACTTGAGCATCGGCAGCATTTGCAGTTTCACCATGGTCGACAGATGGGGCGGCAAAAGTCATCGGCTGCGATGCAAAAATTGCTGCACACAATAGACCGACCGTAAGCGATGAGCGCATGAGCTTGACCTCAGGAAAAAGAACGTGAGTGAAAGACATTATCACCTAGGCAAAAAGGGCTCAAGATCACTCAGCTAATTTGAACTTCTAACAGCTTTGCCCGGGCTAGTTTCAACGTCTTTGACACAACGAAAACCAAGGTGATTTTGTGATGTATCCGGTGAACACTTCATGCGTGCAGAGGGTCTATAGCTGGCGCAATAGCTTTCGCAACACAGAAACGACCCGCCGCGTTTGACGCGCTTGTCAATTCCGGGTTCGCTGGGATCGTGACTGTCTTCAGGACCTTGCGGGTTCACTGATACGGTCGCAGCCAGCCTGGCATAGTAGTCGCTCCTGTACCAATCGGAACACCACTCCCAGACATTGCCAATCATGTCGAAAAGCCCATATCCATTGGGCGAAAACGATTTTACAGGCGCAGTCGTGATGTACTTATCGCTTCCATTGTTTTCGTAGGGAAAGCCTCCCTGCCAGAGGTTTGCGCGGGGTTTTGCAGCGCTTGGTGCTTTATTGCCCCACGAGAATTCCTTTGATGCTTTGTTACCGCGAGCTGCGTATTCCCACTCGGCTTCGGTCGGCAGTCGTTTTCCAGCCCACTTGCAATAAGCATTTGCGTCATCCCAGCTTACTTGAACGACTGGATGATCGTCTTTGCCTATTATTGTGCTGGCTGGACCCTCTGGATGCCGCCAGTTTGCGCCATCTACCCACTTCCACCACTGAGAATAATCTCTCAGTGAAACTGGACCTTTTGTCGCAGAAAAGACAAGAGAGCCAGGCTGTAGCTCCTTTTCAGGTGGTTTCGCGCCGGCTGGCAATTGCTTCTTCAATTCATGCCAATCAGGCGTCTTCTCAGCGGTTGTAACGTATCCAGTGGCATCGACGAATCTTTTAAATTGTGCGTTGGTTACTTCGGTCTTGTCTATAAAGAAGCTCTTTACACGCACTTTATGCACAGGGAATTCGTCTTTTCGCGCCAGTGGTCCAACGCCACCCATCATGAACTGACCACCACGAATTAGGACCATATCGCCCGTTGGCGCTTCTTCAGCAAGGGCAGGCGCAAACCAGATGGGGGCGCCTAGCAAGGAAGCCAATAAAGCAAAGGTCGACTGGTAAAGAGTTTGGCGGCTCAACATAGCGTATTATGATAGCTTAATTTCGAATACGATCTTGAAAGATAAACTGTTGAATCACCTACAGACCGGGTCTTTCATGAAAAGTTTGCTTTCCAGAGCGACACCAATCCTATTTGCTTTCGCGCTCAGCTTCCTACACTGCATTGCTGCATGTGCTGAGGAGTCAGTAGCGAAGTATGTGCGCGTGCCGATTTTCTTTCTCACTGACAGAAACATGATCGGTGATCCAAAACAGACGAATTTTTCTTTTGGACCACACCGTAAATATCTTGGTGATTGTTTGCATGATCCATTTCTTGGCTCTGCATCTGTTGTGATTGAAAACGTCGATCATAAGCCGCTCACCGACGCATTGAAGAAGATGGGTTGGCAGGCCGTTACGGTTGACAAAAGGGAAGGTTTGGTTTCAAGCGCCCTCATTCAAGCTGAAACCCACGAAGAAACTGCAGCTAAGTTTTACGGAACAGTAAGAGAGCACTGTGAACTAACCCCGGACAAGAATGTTTTTGTTTTTATACACGGCTACAAAAATTCTTTTCAGAGTGCCGCACACACTGCGGCTTGGCTGTCATACAACGCTGAACGTCCGACCATTTTATATTCATGGCCTTCCGTTGCGAAAATTCGTGCTTACTCTTCTGATGAGAATAATGTCGAATGGAGTCAAGAACATTTCAACGACATGCTCACCTCACTCGATGACATGTGCAAAGAAGATCCAGATATCAAAATCAGATTGATGGCACACAGCATGGGAAGCAGACTTCTGGTGCGCGCAATTCCAATTTTGCGTGACCGTCACTATGTCACAGAGTTCGCAATGATTTGCCCGGATGTAGACTCAGGATTAGTAAAGCATTACGCACGTCGTTACTTCAATCCGAAAGGCACCGCGAAAATTCGACTCTATATGTCACGTCGCGACAAAGCGCTTGCTCTCTCTCAAATTGTGCATGGAGGATATACACGCCTGGGTGAATGCGCAGATTCTCTAAGCGGTATGTTGAGCCAGGTCATGGGCAATCGACCGGCAAACGATAGCGAAGAGAAGAAAGAAGCAGAGGCTGATGACGCTGCTTTCGAAGAAACGATGAAACAAGCAAAGCACCGTTTACAGACAATTGATTTCACAGATATCGATACCGGATTCATCGGTCACAAAGTGCCAGCGAAATTGATCTGTAGTATGTCTTTCAGCGAAAAGCCAGGCAGCGACCTGGACTTGATACAAGAAGCGTCGGGGCAACGAAGTGGACTCAGCAACACATTCGCGAAGATTACGCACTTAAAAGATACTGCACCACACATAACTGAGTCATGTCTGCGCGTTGTAAAAGTTGATCAAAAGAAAAGTTCGAAGAAAGCCAAACAAAAACTCTAAAGCTTATTGCGCAGGAGCTTGTGCTTCTCCTTCACCCTGAGGCTGTGATGGAAGTCCGTCTGAATTATCTTCTGGCGATGGTGAACGCAACTGGCATGTATAGGTCCAGGTAGAATGCGACTTCGCATCATTCATAGTCAGAGTCGGAATCTTGGCTCTCTCCATATAATCTTTGATCGGATCAATGATTTGTGTTCTTGAATTTCTGTCGGCCAGTGAAGTATCAACTGTCAATTCAATAGGAGCAGGAGAATTGATATCTCCAGGCTGTCCGCCAACAGTCCAACTAAATTTTGCTTTGGCACCTACTGCAGTTAAGCCTTCGGTGATTTTTTGCTCGATGATCTGTCTGGCTTGAATCTGATTGACTCCACCTAACGGATCTTGAGGCTCGGGTCCGCGACGCATTACTTCGCCAATCCAGCTACTGTTCATGGCGATCATCGCCCCAATGCCAATGACAAAAAATCCGATCACAAATGGCATGACATTGACGCCAGGTGCTTGTTGCCCACCATAAGATCGCTTGGAATCGCGCACAACCTGCTTGGTACCACAGGAAGGACAATTCTCTTCCCAGCCGTGCAGTGGAACTTTGCAAGTCGGGCATTTATGCATTTTTCTCTTCACCAAGCAGAAGTAGTAATACCTACTGAACCTATACCATACCCAGGCACCGATCAACCGACGGCGCTGCCAAGTGAGCTTGAAATAGCTTGCCGAGAAAAAAGACCGTTAACGGAGAAATTTCTGGGTAGAAAAAAGACCGTTAACGACCTTTTTTCCAACTCAATAAAGCAACCTGAAATATTGAATGAATTTCGCAAAATGACGGGATTATACTTAGCGTTTTATTGATTTGAGGCACCAGCATGAAGACGGAATATCTTGATTACACTGCAGGAAGTAACACATTCGAATCGTACGTGGCATACGACGAAGTGAGTTCAAACAAGCGACCGTGCGTAATTATTTGCCATGCTTGGGCTGGACAGGGTGAAGCCGATCATGAAACCGCCGGAAAGTTGGCAAATCTTGGTTATGTCGGCTTCTGTGCAGACGTATACGGCAAAGGGTTGAGAGGCGATCCCACTGGCGACAACACTCATTTGATGAAACCACTACTCGATGACCGTGCTGAGTTGAAAACACGTCTTCTTGCAGCAATTGAGTCCGCCAAGAAGCATCCAATGGTAGACGCTTCGAGAATTGCAGCTATCGGCTATTGCTTTGGTGGTTTGTGCGTATTGGACATTGCCCGCTGTGGTGCAGACGTCAAAGGTGTGGTTAGTTTTCATGGACTGTTCTTCCCGCCCAATTTGGGACCACAGAAGGAAATCAAAGCCAAGACTTTGATTTTGCATGGCTGGGATGATCCGATGGCGACACCGGATCAAGTCGTTGGAGTAGCCAAAGAATTCAGCGATGCTAAGGCAGATTGGCAAATTCATGGGTACGGTGGCACAATGCATGCGTTTACTGCGCCTCAAGCAAATCAGCCTGAAAGAGGCATCTTGTACAACGAATCAGCGGCAAAACGGTCCTGGAAAGCAATGGAGAACTTCCTTGAGGAAGTTCTCGCATAAACTTCAAAATTTAAGCTGTTACAGAAGGGCTTAAGTTTACTCTTAAGCCTTTCTGTCTTCGCGTCGGCCCCGGCGCTCTTCACGCCAGATAGTGAATGAATGTTTGATCTCAGTTCCGTCGGTCGTACTTATGGCCTCGCCGACAAGCGAACTTTCTGGCAATCTGCTCAAAAGGTCATGCTCGAAGCGGCTTAGGGTCCCACTAAAGTTTTGATTGCCGAGAGCTTCGGCAACCGGGATCCACTTAACGTCTTTGGAGAACAAAGCCTTAATGGCGCCGGCGCGGTTATCGACACCTTCTCCTTCTTTATTGTCGAGCTCAACGTTGTATGAATGCCCAACAAACAAGTATTTAGGACCAGGCCAGGCTTCTGCTTTCTTATAGTGAGAGAAATCAGGTTGGGGTAAAGAAGCACGACGTCTGTCTACTGCCGGTTTTTGGTCCTGTTGGTCTTTTGTGGCGGCAGCGCCGTCATTCTTGGATTCGTTCATCTGGCTCTTTACTCCCCTCTAGGCGGGCACTTTTGTGTAGCGAACTTGTAATTATATTCCTGGCGCTCTAATGACATCCATCAATTGGATGTCATTTTTATCTATTTGATAGATGCGGATCGGTATATCACGTATCAAATTCAAAACTGAATGTTCGAGCTGGGAACCGAGCATTTAAAATAATGTCTAACGGGCGAATGTTGTGCCGCCCCGAAAATTATAGGAAGCCAATTGAAATGAACGAGAACGATCTGGAAGATTGCGGCAATCCAAGCTGCGGTTGCACGTGTCAGCCCAATGAAGATTACTGCAGCGAAAACTGCAAGATAGCAGGCGCTCTGCCGGATGCACCTTGCCAATGTGGGCATCCAGGCTGCACAGGTGGACCAGTTTCGTAAAGTCTGCCCTAAGTTGATTGTGAAATTGCGGAGGCGTGTATGAGTTCCAGCAATGGAAAACCTTTATGCTTGATCGTTAAGGTGAAGGCAGTTCCCGGCAAAGAAGAAGCGCTGAAAGAAGTGCTCACTAGAATGATTGAGCCGACGAGGAAAGAACCAGGTTGCATTGCATATCAACTTTACTCCAACGACAAAAACGACACATTCTTTTTTTACGAACTTTGGGAAACCGCCGCACATCTCGATGCGCATAGCAAAACGCCACATTATGAGCGGCTTGTGAAAGAGCGTGTCGGACTAGTTGCCGAAGGTGGAGAAAACACACGACTCGAAGAGATCCTGATTTAATTTCTCACTGAGCTAGTTCTACACCCAGCTAGTTTTCACCGCGTCCACATGCTTAGCGAGCCAGAATTTCGGCTTCTTCTTCAGCTATCAGAAGACCCTTCTCTATGTAGATGGGTCTTGTTTCTTTTCGCCATTTCGGCAAGGCGCGATAGAAGACAATGGAGACGCATAAGCAATAGATTCCGCAGAGCAAAAGAGTGTGAGATAGACCTATTTTGTTTGCTAACGCCCCGGCGCCAAGACTGCCAATAGGAGCGGCACCCATGAACGCCATTGTGAAAAGGCTCATTACTCTTCCGCGTTTGTCTTCTTCAACTATTGTTTGCAATATCGTATTAATAGAAGCCATTTGCAGCATCATGCAGGCACCAATCGCAGCCAATACAAAGATGGCTGGCCAGAAACTGTTCACGAAAGAGAAGGCGATCAGAAAAAACGAAAACGCGAATGAACTAACAGTGATCCAGCGGCTCAAACCAACCACGGATTTGCGTGAAGCCAGCAGCAGAGTCGCACAAAGCGAACCTACAGCCGAGCCGGACATCAGGTATCCCAGCGTATTCGAATCACCGTGAATTTCGCGAACAAATACAGGCAAAAGCATTGCATACGCCATACCGCCGATTCCAAAGACTCCTAAATGAACAATAAGTTGGCGTACAGCGCGAGTTTTAGCAACATAGTCGAAGCCAACTTTCAGTTCGCTTATTATGGACCTCTCCTTTCCAGCACTTAGACTTGCGTCATTCAGATTATCTTTTGCATCCCTCTGAGTATCTTTTGCGCTCTTCAAGCTTGCATTCTTGCCGTTTTCAATTGCATCAGACGACTTATTCTTAATTAGTAACAACGCCCAAATTACTGCGATGTAGCTTAATGCGTTGATCAAGAAACACATGCCTGTTCCGACAGAAGCAACGATAAATCCAGCCAAGGCAGGACCTATCAATCGAGTGCCATTCATCAGTGTCGAATTCATTGCAATTGCAGCCGGCAAATCTTCTTTGTTGTCGACGAGATCAAAGACAAAGGCAGACCGCGTGGGCATATCGAACGCGCTGATGACGCCTGCAAAAACTCCAAGTGCGATCAAATGCCACACCTGAACTTGATTGGTTAGAGTAAGGAACGCCAATAGTGACGCTTCAAACATTGCCAAACACTGGACGATTACAATCACTTTCTTTCTATCGAGTCTGTCTGCAAACACACCTGCGAACGGCATAACGACCAACGACGGCAATTGGCTGGAAGCACCGACTATGGCTAAGAGAAATGGAGAGTTGGTAAGCGTGTAGGTGAACCATGAAAGCGCCACCATCTGCATCCAGGTTCCTACTAAAGAAATGAACTGACCGCCAAAATACAAGGCATAGTTTTTGTTTCTAAAAATAGAAAAGATACCGCTACTAACTTTCCCCTCCGTCTTTTGTGGGGATTTTTTATAGACCACTGACGAACTCATATGACAAGTGACTCCTATCCTAAATCTAGCGACCACCTTTAGGTCAGGAATGTTCCTTGCTTTAAACTTTCACTTTCATATCCCTCATACCTGCAAGGCAAAACGAGGACAGAGTTGCAGATACGTCTTCAGGGCTCCATTCAAGCTCTTTTGAATAGCGTGCCTTGACGGGCTTGTGCCTGGTGAGAAAGCAGACTATGAGGCTGAGCATGAATTCAAAACGCCACTGGTATTCGGCTTCGCTCAAATCAGGCACAAAACGTTTGATCGCTTCTATAAATTCGTCCCGACAGGCAGCATAGTGGCTATCTACAAGTGAATAGACCGGCTCTGGCTCAGTTTGAGCCCGCCCGAGAAACATAGAGAGTGTTTCCCCTTTCTTCCCCATCTTCTTAATAAGTTTGAGGGGTGGTTCGTAGAACGCTGCTAACACATCTTCAAGAGTCGAACTGTCATTTGCGTTTACGGAACGCAAACGTTTGAGCTGCTCCACAACCACAGGCATTGCAAAACGCTCAGTTACAGCCTTGTATAGGTCTTCTTTATTGCCGAAGTGATACGCGATCGCGGCAACATTTACCTTTGATTCTTTGATTATTGCTCGCAGAGATGTACCAGCAAAACCATCTCTAGCAAAGTGTTTTTCGGCAACATCGAGAATGTGATTCTTGGTGTCTGCTTTTGTGGACATGCGCCTCTATGACCTCTTGCTTCAGCCTAACTTGACAGGAAAAACATGTCAACTGTATGATTCAATCAGTTGATTGAAGTTTTGACGCGCTGATGTTTCTAGCGCCAGCCATATTTAGCCTTTCAGGTGTTTTATGAGTATTGATGTTAAAACCAAACCTATTGTGAATTTCGACACGCTCCGGCTTATTTTGGACAACATGGTTGACGGTGTAATCGTCGCTGACGACAAATGCAATTTCATCGTCTATAACAGCAAAGCTGAAGAGATAATCGGGCGCAGCGTCACAGATAGCAAGCAAGACATTTGGCCGACTTATTTTGGAATTTTCAAACCTGACCAGAAGACTCTATGTCCTCCGGAAGAATTGCCTATGACCCGTGCTATCAGCGGAGAACCGGTATTTCAAGAAGAGGCGTGGATACGAAATGAAAATGTGCCGAACGGTGTTTGGGTTAGTATAAACGCCACGCCATTGAGGAATGAAGACGGTGAAATAGTTGGCGGGGTCGGTGTTTTTCGTGACATCACCAATCAAAAGTTGGCTGCACAAAAGATAGAACAAGCAGCTGAGGACCTGGCTCGCTCGCATAAAGAGCTGCAAAACCTAGCCTTTGCTGTTTCACATGAACTGCAGGGTCCAATCAGCATCGTAACTAGTTACTTGAACTTGTTGTCGATCAGATACAAAGATCGCCTCGGGGCAGATGCCGATGAGTTTATCGACAAAGTTGTAAGTGCGAGCAAAATAATTGAGCGAATGTTGGATGATTTGTGGGTTTATGCGCGTATCAATAAGCAAGAAACGGACACCCGAGAGATAAGTTTGACCGGACTTGTAGACGATCTTCTAAACGAAATGCGCTCCAAAATCGAAAGCAATGGAGCTACGGTAACACGAGCCATTCTGCCGATTGTACGCGGACACAAAGCACAGATTCACTATCTGTTTAAGGCAGTCCTCGACAATGCGATTGACTTTCGAAAACCAAATTGCCTGCCGCGCATTGACATCAGAGTCGAGGAAGAAGCAGATGTCTGGTGGTTTTCCGTAGAGGACAATGGTATTGGAATCAAACAAGACGAGTGTCGCGACATATTCAAGCTTTTCCATCGTATTCACGGTAAACCCGAAGGTGGTAGAACCGGCATGGGACTTTCGATAGCAAGAAAAATCGTTGAACATCACAAAGGACAAATTTACTTCGAGTCTGAAAAAGGCACAGGCTCAATCATCAAATTCAGCTTGCCAAAATCGGTCGCTTAGAGTTGTTGAAAGCAAGGAAAGAATCGGCTTCTTCAGGTCTAGAGCCAAGAAATCTCTCTACCTAAGCTTTCCTCATCGCGACATTTAGCTTCTTTTGCGGTTTGGGTTGAAGTAAAAGACCAATTAGGAAGCCAAACACTAAACCACCCAAGTGTGCCATCGCAGCTACATGCGGCATGTAGTGATCAAGCACAATCTGCGAAAGCGCCAGCCCAAGCATCCAGGATAATTCCTGTCTGCGAACGCCGCGAGGCAGAGAGTCTTTCAAACGCCAAATGCCTGCAGCGACAGCACCGAAAATACCCATAATTGCACCAGATGCACCCACAGCAGGCATCTCAGGGGCAAGTAGAACATGGCTCATACCGCTCAACATACCTGCGGCCAAATATATAAAGAGAAAGCGCCCGGGACCGTAAATGTTCACAGCCATTCGTCCGAACCAGAACAAGCCAACAATATTGAGGAGCGCATGCGAAATATTTGCGTGCAGAAAAAGATAGGTTAGGAGCCTCCACCACTGACCATTCATAACGTCAGTTCTTTCAAGAATCCCATAGGCCTGACAATAGCTACGACAATAAAATGCCTCGGTCGTTGGAACAAACCATAGTGACTGGACAGCTAGAATGACGCTGATGAGCGCCATAACTACGAATGAAGTCTTGTTGGGAAAAATTATTCTCTCTACAAAATCACATTGCTCAAAAACGTGCCATCCTACCGAAATAGCGTTTTGAATATTACCGCTTATTTGGACCACTTCTCCTGTTTTTATGCGCTCCAACTGGTGCTGCACACGAGCATGCCAATTAGGGGGACCTTGCTGACTGCTAATCAAATCTAGACACTGCAGAAACTGTACTTTCGCCTCTTCGAGTTTGTGCGCAGCGACTAAACAACGTGCCAGCCAGTAAACTCGTACATATTCGGGTAACGCCATTTGCCCGGCGTCACCAGCCTCGAACATAGTCTCAGTTTCAGATCGCGCACCAAGCAAAGCAAAATATGGAAGCAAAGTCAGCGCGATGCTCTTTGTATTTGCCCTTGATTCATTCAAATGTGATCGCTCAAGGGTCATGGCTGCTTGATCAGCATTACCAACCTCAAGATAAGCTCTAGATGCCGCCAAGCAAAGCCGGTGTGAGACTTTGGCGCTACCTGAGGCGGCCGCTTCATATTCATCAACTACTTCTTGCCACTGTCCTAAAACAGCTCTGCCAGACAATCTATAGGTGTAAACAACGTCTCTGACATCTTTTGGTATTTTCCGCGCTTCCCATGAACCTAGAATCGCCAGTGCCTCATCAACACGGCGTTCTAAGAACAGCGAATTGGCTGTGGTCATATCGATCCAAAACTGCCCAGGTTGACCCCAGTAGAAGAACTTGAGTTTATGCGCGCAATCAATCGCTTGCTTTGCACGCAACAGAGAAACGCAATTATCCAAACGTGTGAGTAAAACGCGAGGGATTATTGCGAATACGACAAAGAGTGTCCAGCCGATTATTGCGTAAAGCCAGTCGGGACCAGTTTTTAGACCGACAATAGCGCAGATTCCGATGGACAAAACTTGCAATATAAATCCCCACGCCCAGTTGAAACCCAGGCGTGCTCGCAGAACCAGAGCGAGTACAGAAAACATAAGCAGCGGATATAACCAGAAGCTGAACTGCGACGGCATTAAATGGGAACCCTACGTTGCTAGTGGCGGTTAGCTTTACGAGCCGGTATTGCTTTGACAAATCTTTGAGTGATCAACTGCGGGCGTGTGATCGCTGAGCCGACAACGACTGCATGCACGCCTATTTCAAAAGCACGTGCAACTTCTTCAGGATGCCAGACGCGACCTTCGAGAATGACAGGGCAATCCAAGTGTTGGCATAAATCCTTCAAAAGTTCGAAACTCGGACCGTGTTCGGGAGGCAAAACGGTTTCTTCAGTATATCCATACATAGTAGAAGAAATCACGTCAGCACCCGCCTCGCGAGCAGCGACACCTTCAGAAAATGTAGAAACGTCCGCCCACACAGGCAGGTTTAGCTGGTCGTGAATCTTTTCAATTTGCTCTTTCAGCGTCAATCCGTCAGGACGTGGACGTCCGGTTGCATCCAGAGCAATGATGTCGGCACCGGCAAGCGCAAGAGATTCGGCTTCAGCGAAAGAACCAGTTATATAAACCTTCTTCAGACGATCGCCAGGTGCAATCGTGTCATCTTTGGTAAGTCCGACTATTGGCAGTTTTGTGTTGGCGCGAACTAGTTTTATGTTTTCTACGCCTTCGAGTCTTAAAGCACCGGCACCGCCATTGATGGCAGACAGTGCAAGGGCAAGAATGTGCTCAGGCGAGCAGAGCGGTTCGCCCGTGCTCGCCTGGCATGACACGATTAGTTCGCCGGCAACTTGTTTGACAGCCTGCCATTCACCACGGCTGCCGGATGCGGCGTTGACCATATCGATATCCTCTTATTCTTGCTAGCGTACCCTTACTTTATGTTGAGATTCAGACAGACAAATTTCGGCTGTGTCATCTCATGAACGGCATAGCGAACTCCTTCCAGTCCAAGACCGGATTCTTTTCTGCCGCCGTATGGCATGTGATCGGAGCGGAAAGTCGGTGCGTCGTTGACCATCACACCACCGACATCGATGGAGCGAGCAGCCTTGAATGCAATGTCGATATTACTCGTGAATACGCCGGCTTGAAGCCCGAAGCGACCATCATTCATTTTGGTGATGGCTTCATCAATAGTTTCATACTGCATGATGGAAACGACCGGTCCGAAAACTTCCTGGCAAACTACAAGCATATCGGCTTTGGTATCGGAAAGCACCACCGGTTCGACCAAGTGATTATTTATCACTTTGCCGCCGGAGAGTACTTTCGCGCCGGACTTAACCGCTTTGTCCACCCAATCGAGCGTTTTTTCGACCGCGCCGTCATCAATAAGCGGACCAACATCGGTGGAATCATCGAGAGGATCGCCTACTTTGAGCGTCTTGACCAGTTCGACGAACATGTCCACGAACTTCTTGTAGACGTTTTTGTGAACATAGACACGTTGAACTGAAATACAAGTTTGACCTGCGTGCGCATATCCGCCGCGTACAGCGCCTCTGGCAGCCAGTTCAAGATCTGCATCTTCGTGTACGATGACACCGGCGTTACCGCCCAATTCTAGAACCAATCTTGTTCCAGCATGTGCGTCACGGCGCATTTGCCAACCGATTTCAGGACTGCCGGTGAAGGTCAAAACAGCAAGACGCGGGTCTTTCACCAATGCGTTTCCTTTCGAACCACGGCAAGGAATGATTTGCAAAACACCATCAGGCAAACCAGCTTCTTTCAAGATGGCGCCCAATTTAATGGAGGCAATCGGCGTCTGTGACGACGGTTTCAGAACTATGCAATTACCGGCTGCAATTGCCGGTGCCACTTTGTGTGCAACAAGATTGAGCGGGAAATTGAATGGTGTAATACCGCCTATGATACCGAGAGGTTCACGCAGCACCATACCGATGCGATTTTCATTGCCTGCAGTCACGTCCATCGGAATTTGTTCGCCGTCTAAGCGCATTGCTTCATGACTGGCGAGCAAGAAAGTATTTGCAGCGCGCGACACTTCAATGCGCGCATCTTTAATAGGTTTTCCGCCTTCAAGCGCAATTGTGCGTGCCATGTCTTCTTTATGCTCGAGAAGCAGCTTAGAGGTCTTGTGAAGGATTTCAGAGCGCTGGTGAGCGGGCATTTGCCGCATGACGTTTTTGAAAACGTCTTCAGCTACGCTGAGAGCTGCGTCGATTGCCTTCTCATCAGCCTGCCCGATAACAGCAACGACTTCCCCATTGAAGGGGCTTTTGACTTCGTTGAATTCCTTTGACTCGACTCCGCGTATAGCCAGCGGATATTTCACTACTTCTTTCAACATTTTTATTGACCTTGTTTAACTGTATTTTTTGGGAGATGAGAAACCAGTTACATTCAAAAATGAAAAACTATAAATCCAAATCACAAGCTCCGATTGCCTCAAATAGCAATTCTTCACCAGCTTGTCCGGCTTCAGACCACTAAAAATTATATCGTGCCCTTATCGTTAAGATACGCATAGATAGCCATCTTTATTTCGTTGAGGCAGCCTTAAAAACGTCTGTGGCGAGCGCTCAGACGGCAGGTTAGACTGAGTGTCTGAAATGAAAGGCTGCAAATTTAGTGAAACCAATGAAACAGCTGGACTTAAGCCCTTGTAAGGGTAGAAAACTTCCAGCTTGGCAATGGTAAACTCATGCCTACCCCTTACTGACAAGCAGTCGCCCCCTTGACTACTTAAGCTCTGCAAAGCACAGAAGACGTGTTCAGTAATAGAAAGGAAGACCCTTTTAGGATGCCGATAACAGCTAACGGCTTTGAAAAACAAACCGCCCGGGTTGCACGCAAGGAAAAATCGCGCGCAGCTCGTTTCATCGCGATCGGTGCATTAGGACTAGCCGCCTCCATGGCGCTTTCACTTTGTTCGCCAACAACAATTCATGCAGCCAATAGACAGCTGCTGGAAAACCCGAACGTTTCTGCAAAGACAAAAGAAAGGCTTCTCCAAATTGAAAAGAAGCGCGCCGAACTTCACGAGCAAGTTGCTCAAGCACGCAAAAAAGAACAACTGGCGATGATCAAGTTATCGAGCATCACCAAGAAATTGAACAGCGCGACAGGTCAGCTCGTCGATACAAAGCATCAGCTAAAGCGCACGGAAAGTAAGCTGAATGAAACAGTCCAAGTATTGACCGTCACACAGACAAAAGAAGAGCAGCTTTCCGTTGGCGCCGCAAAACGACTGCGCGAAATCTATGAAGGGCAAAGACTGAGCTTTTTGGAAATGCTTTTTCAGATTGACTCATTGCAAGCCTTCCTGGACAACATGTACTTTCAAGAACGCATTGCCGAAGAAGATAAGAAACTCCTGAATGAATTGCGCGCGAAATCAGCTGCACTCAATTCGCGCAAGGGCGCTCTGGCAGACGAGAAAGACAAGATCGGCTCGCTGGTAAGCGAGTTTGCAAAGAAAGCAATGGAGATTGCCAAAGCTCGCTTCGAACAGGAGCAAGTAGCAAGCAAGCTGAAGAAACAGCGCGATTTTTACGAGAAGGCCGAGCAACAACTTTCCAACGAGTCACATCGTTTGGAATCGCAGATCATGGCAATGCAGAGAGCCGCAAGAAGCTCTAATAAGCCCGCCCAACAGGGTTCCGGCAGCATGGCGATGCCACTCAAGGCACACATAACCTCACCTTTCGGCTGGCGCAGTCATCCAATTTTTCGTGTGCGCAAGTTCCACACAGGTATCGATTTGGCAGGTCCAAATCGCTGCGCAATCCGGGCAGCGGACTCGGGCAGCGTTCTATTCACCGGATGGTATGGCGGTTACGGAAAAGTCGTAATCATCGGGCACGGCAACACCCACGGCAACGATATGGCGACTCTTTACGCTCACTTGTCGCGTGCGGCAGTATCGGTGGGAGACAACGTGGCTAAGGGCGACGTTATCGGATATGAAGGCACAACAGGTTTCTCCACGGGGCCGCACTTGCATTTCGAAGTGCGCGTCAATGGAAAGCCGAACAATCCGCTTAGCTACGTTCGCTAATCAGCCGGTCACTCATGTTCTACAACGAGTCGTTTTGACTGGCACCATAAATGGTGGCAATGTTAGTTGTCGCCTTTACTGAGAAAATGCGAGCAAAGATAGATGGTGTTTAAAATGCAAACGCCACGAAACTTTCGAATTCGTGGCGTTTAGTGATGCATTTTCGATTGGGTGAGATTGACTGCCCCTGTTGAGAAGAGCCAAAGCTACCAATCTCATAACACTTAGGCTATGCGCTGTGCCTTATTCTTGAGCTCTTTGACCAGGTCTTCTTGACCCAGCAAATAACCTCTTCTTGCTTGATCATCGGCATAGGAGATGATCGCTTCGGTCACGTTGTTCAGCATTGAGATCGGAACAAATTCGCTGATTTGATTAAGCAAGCGCTCAACAGTAACCCATTCTTCGGTGTTCAGCGGAATTGCATCGTCCAGTCTGGCGATGATTGTGTAGTTCCGGAGTTTATCTGCCCTGGTATTCATTACTGTCACCTGCATGTGTGCTTCCGACCCGCGGTATGCGCTTATTCGCTGGTCAAGCTCTTTACTGCCCAACCCTTGGAAACCGCTATAGTTACTGGCTTCAAGAACCAAAAGTCGGTTCTGTCTCACCGAGAATCTTATGCCCGGAAATTTTTTGTTTAACACCACTTAATAGTTGCCAAGCCTAAAAAGGTTATTTGGAATACTTCTGTGCGTAAAGTTCTTTCACGAAAACCTCAGCCTGTGCACGATCCACGACTTCCTTCAAATCTCTGGCTTCTTCTAGCGCTTTCAAAAGTTCGCCCACAACTGGCCCCGAATTGAGGTTCAAAAGGCGCATGATGTCATGACCTCCAATGAGGGGCTTGAGGGTGACCACCTCTTGCTGAAATACTTGATATCCGTGCATCAGAGAGTCCAGACCCTTTTCCAGATTCTCCCGATTATCGCCACACAGCCCAGCCCCACGGGTGGCACCTAAGTCTGCAAAAGCAACCATCATCAGCTCCGGCACATCTTCTGCCACTGTCCTATAGAAACGGTTTACGGCTTTAGCAGTAGGCGTACCTTGATGAAAGAGCTGCCCTGGACGCAGATGCAGCTCGACCAGACGTGTGATCAACCGCTCAATCGGTCTGGACCATCGCATCCGAGCCGCAATCAAAGCGGTCATTTCGGCACCCAGTTTGTCATGCGCCACGAATGTGTGTTTGCCTTCCGGCGTCACTTCCCAGGTGCCGGGTTTGCCAATATCGTGCAAAATGCAGGCCAGGCGTGTAGCCGAGAGCCTACTTACCCCAGAGGAAAGTTCGCGCTTTGCGCTTTCATGCATCCAATCGGGCAGAGACGGAAGCCGTTTGTCCAGCTCGGTAACCGTCATTATGCTGTGTTCGAAAAGACCTAGATGATGATAGGAATTGGGCGTGACGCGCCTGCAATCGACGAGTTCCGGAAAGATAACCTCTAGAACCCCGCATTGCGCCAACTGGTCGGTCAGATGTCCCGCCGTTGGCCCAGACAGGGCTTCGAACAATTCATAATTGATGCGCTCTGGCGCTATCGAGTTTAGTCCGTCCACCAGTTGCTTGACCCAACCAAGAGTGGTGGGTTCTATCTCGGCTTGAAGCTGGTGGGCAAAGCGAAATGTTCGCAGCACCCTTAGAGGATCTTCGACAAAAGTCTGCCTTGAGACAGCCCGAATCGTCTTGCTCGCCAAGTCTTTCAACCCATCGGCAAGATCGATGACTTGATCCGGATACTCACTGTCCCAGGCCAAGGCATTTACCGTAAAGTCTCGCCTGGCAAGGTCTTTCTCGATATTGCCGCCGACACATCCGGCAAAATCGAGAATACTGCCATCATCAAAAACGACACGGGCAGTGTCATTTTTCTCGTCAAGAGGGACAAAATGCCCATCCATTTCGACTGAGATGACCTGGGCAAAGTCAAAGGCAGTACCGCCAGCTACGGCAAAATCCAGGTCACGCTTCCTGGTTGAATCGACTCGCTCTTTTGGTGAAAGTCCACCCTTGCCAGGAGCAACAATACTGTCTCTGACATAACCGCCAACTATATAAGTAGAGACAGAGCATGCTCGAGCGTGGGCAAGAACCTGCTTGACAAGCGGATTCTCGGAAGGATGACAGCCGCGAGCGAACTCGACCTTGCTTCTCATGGCGTTTACTCAAAGAGACGAGGGACTGAGAGGCTAAGCCGTTTCGGCTTCCTCTTGTTGAACGTGCTCGAACTCTTCTCTTTCTTCTTTGGAAATTTGCAGGTGTCCTGCGAAGTAAACGACACCGCCAACCAAGCTGCTGAGAGTGGTTAGAGCCAGCCACATCATCGCATATGTCAGCGCATGCGAGTTATCTACGCCGATGAAGGTGAGGAAGTAGGTGTATGCCCATTCTCGAATGCCGATGCCGTTAAAGCTGGGAGTGACAAACCCAAGCACGGCAACACATGGATAGAAAATGAAGTAGTACCAGATAGGAATTTGGGTAAGACCCAGTGCCAGTCCAATGGTTAAATGGCAAAGAACAATGACCAATTGCAACACAACAGATAGGAAAAGCGCTGAAAGTACAAGCTTTCGGTCATGCCAATACACTTTTGCTGCGGAATTTTCGAACCGTTTGGTGATTTTGTTCTCCGGTCCAAGGAGCATATGGCAGAGCTTGGGGGCGAATGGCAAAACAAGGAATATTCCGGCAGTACCGAGCAAAATCGGCAACTTCAGCTTCCAAGGCAAGTGTCCGGCTGGACCGGCAAGAATTCCTGCTGTCGCAAAAAGAAAAAGAACCGCAATGCCGACTGTTCTATCGGCAAGAACTGAATAGAAAGCGCTCTTGTACTTTCCGGTTCCTTTAGAAAGGTAATAGCCGCGAGAGAAGTCGCCGCCAACTGTTGAAGGCAAAAACAGATTGAAAAAGAGTCCCACATAGCAGTACTGCAAAAGTGCCATAAACGGCTTGTGGAGCCCAACGGCATCAGCTAGCAATTGCCAGCGTTTGGCATTGATCAGGACTGAACCAAGGAAAAGAAGTACAGCAGTACTTAGATACCAGCCGTTGGATTGAAGAGCGACTTCCCAGCTCTTAGACAGGTCGACTTTGCCAAAAATAAAGAGGCTGGCGAACATCAGAGCGCTGAATGATAGTTTCAGCTTGAGCTTATCTTGCTCGGACAACTGAATCTTTTTGGCTAAATTAGCCAAACCGCCGATGATTGGTAAGGATTTCAACTGCGTGCTGTCCACGTCGGATGCCGATTTGCTCTTTTCTACCACTTGCATAGGGGGCGACGGTACAAGTGACTCATCATTGGGTGTTGTTTCAACCCTTTCAGCATACGCGGGCGAGACCATTTGGGAGGCGCTTGTCCTGTTGACTACCAGAATATTCACTCGAAAGCAGGTTCAATGTTAGGTCAATAAAGACGGAGAGTTAAACCCCAAAGAGTTAACTTAGTCTTGGTCTCGCGTTATTTTGGGTAAAAAGCTATCGACTGTTGGCAAGGCGAGGGCTAAAATAAGATTTTGTTAAAATGTCATAGAAGGCGACAGTTGGCTACTTTGTTGAAAAGAGCCAGGAGAAACCTTCTCTGATTGAATGAGTCTATAGGCTCATTCGGCGCCCAAAAGAAAAAAACGGTCCAAAACGTAAGGACAGGGATTTGCTTTAATTCACAGAGCTTTTGCGGGTTCATCCGCCATGATCTAATATCAGTAGTAGAAGTCTTACAGGGGAAACTGCGTCAGTGGAACAGAGAAGAGTAGCCCGAATCGGCATTCCTTTGGTTTTATGTTTGCTATTTTTCGCTGTCCAGTGCTGGCTTTTGACTGGCGGCAGCAAAACGCAACCCCCTCAAATCTTGGTCGCTGACACGTCAGAGCTCAAAGCCTCGCCAGCGCTCAGTGAAATCAACCGCAATATTCCGCCTCAAGTTCTCTACGCAAAGGCATGGAAATTGCTCAAAGACAATTTCTACGAACAAGGTTTCAATACCCAAGACTGGAATCGCTGGGAGCATCATTACGACGGCAAGCTGAAAACTTCCGAGGATGCTCACAAAGCTATCGAGACAATGCTCGCCAGCTTGGCTGATCCCTACACCCGTTTTCTCGATCGAGATTCCTTCGATGAAGAGAAATCTCAAATTGAGGCTCATTTGTTCGGCGTCGGCATGCAGCTCGGCATGAACAAAGAGCACAAAGTTGTTGTTATCGCCCCAATTGAAGGGACTCCGGCTTTCAATGCCGGCGTACATCCTGGTGACGAAATTCTTGAAGTTGATTCGAAGCCGGTAAAAGGGCAGTCGCTCGATCAGGTCGTAAAACAGATTCGCGGCGAAATCAATTCGATTGTGAGCATCACTTTTTTGCGCAAGTCGGAAAAACACGAAGACAGGCGTAAAGTCTCGCTCAAACGAGCTGAAATCCCAATCAAAGCCGTCGCAAGCTGTGAAGTGCTGCCGGGCAATCTTGGATATATTCGTCTTGACAGCTTTATTTCACAGAAAGCAAATACCGAGATGAGACAAGCTCTCAAGAAATTGAGCAACACAGAAGGTCTGATCATCGACTTGAGAAACAACCCTGGTGGACTTCTATCCAATGCTATCGACATAGCCAATATGTTCCTTGACCATGGCACCATTGTCAGTACTATCGACAGCGAAGGCTACAAGGCTAAGACAGAAGCACAAAACAGCCCGATAACAAAGCAGCCAATCGTCGTATTGATCAACCAGGGCAGCGCTTCTGCATCTGAAATTCTTTCTGGTGCTCTGCATGACAATGAGCGCGCCAAACTAGTCGGTCAAAAGACCTTCGGAAAGGGTCTTGTGCAGTCGATCAACAAGCTTGATGACGGCTCCGGCATAAATGTGACGATTGCTCGTTATTTGACTCCAAACGATGTAGATATTCACAAGCAAGGCATCAGCCCTGACAAAGACTGTGAAGTAGTGCTGAAAGATGATGACTACACCAAAGGTCGTGGTCCTTGGTGGATTGATGTCACCTATTCAAATTTCAAGCGCTCGCCCACGGACGGCAAGGATGTTCAACTCGCCAAAGCAATGGAAGTGCTGAAGAAAGAAGTAGGCACACAGCCAAATCACAAAACTGTTTCGCTCAAGAAGCACTAGGCTGCACTAATTCACAGTCAGCGCTCTAATGTCTAACAGTCCATCCCCTCGATTGCTTTGCCATGATGGCGCAACTGCGTTGTGGTTGAAATTGTTGTTGCTTGCTCCATGAGCCAGTCAGGGGCTCGACGTCCCGTCAGAATCAATACGGTTGGATCTTTTCTGTGTTCAAAGGCAGCTTTGACAGAATCCCATTCAACCAGTCCGACGCGTGCGACATCGAGAATTTCGTCGCCTATGACAATGTCATCGCCGCGCTTAAGAGCTTCGGCAACAAAATTAAGACCGGAGAGGGCTTCTTCTTTGTCTTCCGGAAGAATTCCATTTGGCGAGCTATAAAGGCGAAAGCTGCCTTTTGGACCAGCACCAATGCGATTTACACCGGAATATTTCACTCTAAGTTTGCCGAAGCCAGGAGTCTGAACATTTGACAAGACTCTCAATGCTTCGCCTTCGCTCGAATTCTCCTCGAGTTTGTCAAAGAAGGCTAGCGTGACGTTTTTCCCTTTACTCAGCGCTCTCAGCATCACACCAAATGTGGCTGTCGTCTTGCCACAGCCCGTGCCCAAGTAAAGCCTGATTCTTTCTTGGACTGCTTTTGCTTGTGCGTCTGCTTCGGTTGTCATCATAGTCGGGCCTGGCATAGGTGAAACAGTGCATATGATAGCCGGACTAAGCGATTTGAACTGTGAATTTCCAGCTCTAATTTCGATCTTTATGCTTGATCACTTCTACAGGAATAGGCTTTCCGTCCTTATCCACACAAACAAATGTAATATCCGCTTCGGTCACTGCAACTCGCTTGTCGCCTCTCATCGACTCCACGTCCACGTGCACCGTCACCGACGTTTTGCCGATGCGGGTCACCTCTGTATAGAAGCTGACCGCTTCTCCAACGAGAACAGGGGCGTGGAAAACAACCTCTTTGATGGCAACTGTGACAATGCGCTGAGCTGTCACTCTACTTACAGCAGCAGCCCCTGCCAAGTCGATGTAGCTGAGAATTACGCCGCCAAAAATAGTGCCGTGCTTATTGGTATCGCGAGGCAGCAGAATGACGCGAATTGCCGGATCTCGGCTCTGCGAGTATTTCACCAATTTTTCTGATTTGACCAGATTTGCTTTCTTTTTGCCTTTGGCTGCCGCCATTATGTTTCCCCTTTGAATATTTGATTAGCTGATTGTCGCAGACAAGCTTGCATCTTGATAACAACCTTTGCTTGAAGCTACCGGCATAAGAGATATCTCACCGTCGATGGTGGCATTGATTGCCAGCGGTTCTTTCAAAGAATTTGAGCCGATTCGACAAAAGCACTGAGTGTGCGGTCATGGCGGCATATAAAAGGTTAGCTATAATCCGGATGACATCGGGAAAACCATATATTGGCAACCGATCTAGTTTTTGCATACTTGCGATCTTAACCAGTGCCTCCAAAGAAATTCAAAGCTCCTAAATCCAATTTGCTTGCCATTGCGGCAAGTAGTTGTGGTTATTTGGCATTGGTTGGTGCAGCTAGTCCGGCATTCGCACTGGAAGATTTAGGTTCATTACGCGGTCCACTTCCGACTCCAGTATCACCGGCGGTGCAGGCCAATATTTCCAACTCGATTATCAATACAGATGCGACCAGTGCGGCAGCCAGTGAGCAGGTAATCAGTGAGCCGACTGCGGTATCTCATCCAAAACAATCGCTGGAAACCCTGAGGCTGCAATATCAAGGAGATGCCAGTTCGCAGTCCGATGACATTTCTGCCTCTCAGCAAAATGTAGCCGATCCGCTAATGCCAGCGTCAATTGCTCAATCAGTCTCCAAGCCTGACGATACACAGCAATTGGATCTCACACCAATCAGAATTCCTGAGCGGGGTGCGGCATTCAGCAATTTTGACTCTTATAAAGCCAAAATGCTGTACAAATTGCCGGCACGAATGTTTTTCTCCGGAGTCTGCGAGAATTCCCTTAGACTGGAGACAAACGTTTTTCAAACATCGAGAAATCCGCAGGCTGACTTAGTTTATCGCGTTGTACCAAACCTGACGGTTGGTTATGCTGTAACACGACGAACGCGCGTAGCGAGCAACTTCTTTTTCTTCCGCGACCAGTACGCCAGCAAAGACAATGTCTTGAGCCGCAACATTTACTCGGTTGGTTTGCGTGCCGATCACGATTTTACGCTTAACGATAAAACTACAATGACTGCAAGCCTATTTTGCAGAGAGTTGTTTTTCAATTTGCAGAACGCAAGCACGCCACCACTGTCGGACATCATCCCATCGGCAGTTGTGGTTCGACGTGTCGGCCAGCACGGAGCCGTTTATGGCAGCGTGATGGGTCAGGTGCGTTTTCAGAAAATGCTTGATCGTTTCCAGGAATTCGACCAATTCTATTCAGTAGGATACGTACTGAGAAAGAGCCCATGGGTATTTACGACTGACTGCACATTCCTCACTAACTTTGGCAACAGCAATCTTAGGGGCGGCAACAACAACCAAGTCTTTGTGTTGACCGGAGAAGTCGCGCGTCAATTACATAGAAACATTCCGCTTTCTGCCTTTGTTCGTGCCGAGCCGATTTTCAATATGGGCGCGAATTCCAGCCCCGGTCTGGCTGGTTTTAATTTCAGACTTTATGGCGGTTTGCGTGCTGAAGTATCGAAGCCGGCTATTTTTCCGACAAAGTTAGCATCGAAGTAGCCAGCATTTTATTTAGTATCGCCGATTAATTGAAACGCTGCCCATAATCTAGGATTTGGGCGACTCGCAACTTGCCCGACTGGAGGCGCGAGCAGCTTGTCCATGAAAGAAATCGTTTTGATTTGAGCATCGCGAAGAGCAGCTACTTTGGACTTGCCTGAAAGGAATGATTTGTAGAACTCATTCATCTGATATTCGGTCATGACGTCATCTACATTCCATTGGCTTACCACTACAGACGGTGCACCAGCAATGATAAATGCTCGAGACAAGCCGACGACTCCATCACCTGTGATTTTGCCACGCCCGGTCTGGCAGGCAGAAAGCACTACCATTTTGGCTTTGAGCGGTGGCATCGTCAAAATGTCTTTCACGGTAAGCAAACCATCGTCAGCTCCTTCAGGCGCCAGTACCAGAGCCGATTCCATGGGTTTCTCTTCAGAGATCAATCCATGAGTCGCCAGGTGAATAACCGAATTCTTTGGAGCCAGGCTTTTGTACGCCGCTTTTGTGGCTTGTGCACCTACTTCGATTGTAGACTTTCATTCGCCAAACAGTGCGGCAACTTTCTTCACTTCCTTTTCGGCAAACGGCAGAGTACCAAGGAATGCGATTACTTTGGTGATGGGATTGCCAAAAGCTAAAAGTGTGTTCTCTGTTGGGCGATCGGACTCAGATGCGATTTTCTCTGTCGCGCGAAGAACGCCGATTGCAGGCAAATAACTGACGGTTCTCTCCTCAATCAGATATTTGCCTTTAGAGGACATGAGCGCGGCGAAAGGAACTGAAAATAGCGCACCATGGGGGACAAATGTGACAACGCTGTCCGGTGATTCCGGCAAGATGCTTTGCACCGGCTGTATTAGTATCGAATAAAGGTCTTTCAGCAGAATTTCTCGAGTTTTGTCCTGATCAGCCAGGTCCTTCGGAAGCTTGGCGGCCTGAGCAATAGAATTGTGTGTGTCTCGAATTTTCTTCTTCAGTTCTAAGGAACTAATCACCACAGGTGGTGCAAGGTTTATTTCACCGGTAGGGCTAATAACCCAGATAAGCAACTTATCCTTGAGCATGCAGTACTCAACAACATGAGAGTTGTGGTGTTTAACAAGTTCTACAATTTCAGCAAGGGAGGGCGGTGCGGCATTGACAGGACTGTACGCTGACGATTCGACGAGAGTCGAAGCTCGGGGGACAATCTTTACTCCTCGAACGACGGAATCTTGCGTATTGTCGGTCATCGCAACCAGCGCCGAAGAAGAAATCGGAGATTTCTTTTCGTCAGAGCCTTCGATAACCACAGCCACTGTGTCTGCAGAGCTGCGATTTACGCGTCCGGCAAGCAGGTCGAGAAACGCGCGAGCTCTGCCTTTTTCAGCGAGTTCAAGAGCAAGGTCAGCTTTGCTCATAGAGGCATACAAATCAATCAGTTCTAAGAAACACTCTTGTCTCAAGTCCAGACTAAAGGTTTTAAAAGTATCGCGCGAAAGAAAAGTTCTTTCCTTTTCCACCAGTGAAACAGCCTTCTTTAGCTGAACTTCTGCCTGCTCGTTCTGACCGAGCGCTCTGAGAGTTTTTCCCAAACCAAGAGCGACATCCCAGCGAGCCTCAAATAGACCTTGAGCATCAGCCAACTTCGCCGCCTCAGAAAAATATCTTTCTGCCTGACGAGCATTTTTCATTGCCAGGCAAGTGAAGCCAAGTCCATTCAACGACATGCATTCTGTTTTCGTATCTTTAGCTGCACGTGCGGCTTCCACGGCTTCGGTGTATGACTGAAGGGCGGCATCGAATTTCTTCTCCATGAAATCGAATTGCGCCCTGTTGAAAGCCAGGCAAGCGATAACACCGCGATTCTTGCTTTGCGCGGCAAGACTGCGGGCCAGATCAAACTCACGCTCGAAATCGCTGCGTTTTCCCATGTCGAGATACACAACAGCAACGCTGTTTGTAAGTAGCGCCTGATTTTCAATATCACCGACTGACTCGAATAAAGCCGCAGATTCCAGATAATATTTGGTTGCAGCTTCCATTTGTCCCAGTGACCTGTAACACAAACCCAGATCACGCAAGATTTCGGCGTGCTCTTTGACATTGCTGTTATTCACATTTGAGATGAGCGAATTTGCTTCCAAAAATCGATCCAAAGCTTTTTCGACTTTACCTTCCAAAAGATAGTCAAATCCTTCTTCCGATGCGGCTAGATACTGGCAACGCTTATTGTTATTTGATTGCGCCATTTTTGATGCCTCGGCATGCAAATTTCTTGCTGCATCGAAATTAGCAGTGTCGGCTTCGGCCGCTCCCAGAGCAATCATGCATTCGATGAGCAGGTGCCAATCGTTTTCACCGCGTGCAATCTCGATTGCCTTTTTCAATTCCACTTTGGCTTCTTGCGCTTGGCGAGAAGCAAGTTGCAGCTGTCCTATGCTGAGTAAAACTTGCGCCTGCAGCAATGTTTCAACATCTTCTTCAAAATTCTTTGCGGCTTGCCGATAGGCGCCGATTGCATTCTCGTAGTCGCCGATATTGGCATAGGCTCTGCCTTTTTGTCGATAGGCAAGTCCGATTGTGCGAAGTTCTTCTGAGCCCGAACTGAGCTCAATTGCCTTTTGCGAGCGCTCCAGAGCCAATTGGTTATTTCGTCTGGCAGCTGCAACAGCTGCCAAATTTATCAAAGCACTAGCTTTCACTGTTGGCGATGATGACGATTCAAGTGACTCTACAAGCAACTTTTCAGCTTGATCTAAATCCCCGGAAAGTAAAAAGCACGACGCCATGTTGTCCAGGACACTGGCGATTTGCTCGGTGTTCTTATTTCTAGAAGCAACAGCAAGTGCGTCCTTATACAGTACAAGAGCATCTTCCGTACGCTTTTGAGCCATCATCAAATGGGCAAGAGCAATGCGCACCTGCAAAGACTGCTCTTGCCTGTGCAATTTGTCTTCCACGGTCATCGATTGACGAAAGTAGCCTTCGGCCTTACTCATCTCACCTATGGAATAGTGGAATTGACCCAATTGATACAGGGCATCCGCCTCTGCCTCGCCTTTTCCTCTGCGAGCCTTCTGCAGGGCTGTTTCTAGCTGAGAAAGGCGCTCTTGCTGCTTGTTATTCAACCCGTCTTGCTGACCGGGGATTTTAGTAATCGTCGGTGCAGGACTGGGGGCAGCGCTTGCGGAAAGGGACGATGTAATGACAGCGGCTAAAAGCGCAAGTAACACTGCAACATTCACAATTGTGCGCCCAGGAAGTTGAATGGTCAGCTCTTTCACGCCTCTATCCTCAGATATCTACGACAGCTTTATTCGCAGGTCTTTAGCGCATTCTAAGCCGCAAGAGGCGAAGGCGCCAAAGTCTGTAAGCCCGCCATTATGCAACTATCCCGGAGATCATACATTAGCTCCGTCTGGGCAAGAGCGCCATCACCGCGGGCTTATCAGCGGTATTGCCGGTGCGCGTATTTAGGTAACCGAAAGGGAACATTACTTGCACCTCACGTCGGGCAAAAGTATGTCGGAAGCAGAAGTCAACATTCGCTATAGAACCTATCCAGTTCTTGTTTTGAATCGCTCGCTGTATGTAATCTTGCCTTTAATGGGTGTTTTTCTATTTTGGTCCAGCTTCGTCATGACTTTCGCCGTCGTCAGCAGCTTTATTCAGTATGGACCAACCTCGCTCTTTATCATGATGGAGATAATTTTCTTTGCCGCTCTAATTTCTTTAGCGCTTCTTTCCTCTGATGACAGCGTTTTTCTCACAAGAGAAGGAATCTCGTTGCCATTTTTCCTCCTTCCGCGTTTTGGTTTTCGCTCTGAGCGCCAATGGACGGATCTAATGACGGTCGGCTTTAGAGCGCGTGAAAAAGGAGGTCTACTCAAGCTCTACTTCAAGGACGGCAAGAAGGTCGAATTTGATTCTAGATACTTCAAACCCAAAGATCTCGAGCAAATGATCGTGGCAATCGATGTCTGGGGTGGTGGTAGCGACAGTTTTCCAGCGCTTCTGGAAGCACGCGCGCATCTGGCAGGGCATACTCTTACGGATGGAAAGGACAAGCATTCCTATACAGAGATGTGGGAAGAAGAGCTTTCAGTCCGGTTTGGAGCCACCAATTTCATTCCCCTAGAACCTGGACACAAATTACAAGAAGGCTTACTGACTCTGGAAAGACAAATGGCTTTCGGTGGGCTGTCGGCAATCTATCTCGTCAAAGACACTGACAACAAAACCTTGGTATTGAAAGAAGCAGTGATTCCGAAGGAAGCAGATGAAGAATTGCGCAAGCAATCAATTCATATGCTCGAGCGCGAAGCCCATTATCTAAGCCGTTTAAACCATCCCGGGCTGGCACGAGTATATGATTATTTTGTCGAAGATGAGCGTCACTATTTGCTCATGGAATATGTGAAAGGCACTGATTTACGCAGATTTGTCAAAGAAAATGGGCCTGTTTCCTACAAGGAGACTATAGAGTGGGGTCGCCAAATTGCTGAAATCCTTTCATACTTGCACGAGCAAGAACCGCCTGTAGTGCATCGAGACATTTCGGCTGACAATATCATTCTGAAAGAAGACGAGACGCTTTCAATCATTGACTTTGGTGCCGCAAATTCCTTCTTGGGCACAGCAACATGCACTTTGATCGGAAAACAAGCCTACATCCCACCCGAACAGTTGAGAGGTAAACCAACCGTAAAGAGTGATCTCTATTCTTTCGGGTGTACGCTCTTCTTTTTACTTACAGGCAAAGATCCCGAACCCATTAGCGTTTCCAGCCCTGCCATAGTAAAGCCCGACGTGCCGAAATATCTAAACGACTTGGTTGTTTCGCTCACGCAACTTGAACAAGAAAAGCGCCCCAGCGCTGCAAGAGACGTCGCCAATACACTTTCCAGTTGGAGAGACAAATGAGCGAAGGACCAATCGGGAAGTACGCAACTAAATTTGTAGGTCCTGAATCAAAAAGCCGATTTGGTTTGGAGCCGACTAAATTATCATTTCAAGCAGAATACCTGGACTACTGTCCTAATGCTGAAGTATCAATCTGGTTTCGTCTAATCGACAAATGGTTACCGGCGTTTTTCTTTGGTATCGGATTAGTTTTTCTGATAGGAATTTCTACCAATGTGCTGCAACCAACCTTGATTTTTCTAGCAAAGACATTGCTTGTGCCATTTAAGCCATTCTTGAAGATGCAAGCAAGCAACAACAGTTTGGATTTCATCCATATTCTTTCTACGATTTCGCAGCCAGTTTTCATTTTAATTGGACTATGGATTGCGAAGCTAACGCTCGAACAAAAGGTAAATCCAAACACGATCTATTTGGGAAGTTCGGGGCTGGAACTAATGCTGAAGACGGTCTCCATTTCTTCAGATATCAGCACACAGTGGGTATCAAAGCACTTTGTGCCATGGAGTGAAATCGTCGATGTCAAATTGATTCGTCCGGAAAAGAAGCGCTCGAATCTCGATTACGTAATCACGATTCATTCGAAGAACACAAAACCAGTAAAAATTCGCTATGGAGACATTCTCTCTCCGTGGCATCGGATGAAGCTTATCGAAGTATTGACTAAAATGGTACCAGCAGATGTCTCATGCGAAGTACTAAAGGATGTTTTCGGCTCGCCGACAGTCAGACAAAGCTATACCGAAATTTGGCTCCGAGAGCTAGCGGCCGCACCCAAACGAGACAAACTAACACCACTGTCGCCCGGACAAAAATTGCAAGACGGTGCATATACCATTCAAGAAAAGCTCGGGATGGGCGGTCAAGGAACTGTGTATTTAGCGCGTTCAGAACGATTGCCGGCCGATGCGAATTTGATTGCGCTGAAAGAATTCATGCTTCCTGTATACCCGGATCCAAAAGTGCGCATGAAGGCTGCAGAGCGCTTTCAAGTTGAAGCAGAAATGCTATCTAGACTTCATCACCCGCAGATAGTGCGCTTTTTCGACTTATTTATCGAAGATCACAGAGCCTATCTTGTTATGGAAAGAGCCGAAGGAGAGAATCTCAAATCGCTGGTACAAAAAGAAGGAAGGCTGAACGAACGCGAAGTGGCGCGGCTAGCATGGCAAATGTGCGGTATTTTAAAATTTCTACATAGCAATGAACCGCCTGTTACGCACAGGGATTTCACCCCAGACAATCTAATACTGAGCGCCGAAGGGATGCTTAAGCTAATTGATTTTTCCGTGGCCCGGCAGGTCGAAGCAAATGTCACAGGCTCAGTTGTAGGAAAGCCAAATTTTATGGCGCCAGAACAATTTCGAGGAAAACCTGTTCCGCAGAGCGACCTTTACTCACTGGGCGCGTCAATGCACTTTCTGCTGACAGGTGCAGAGCCAGAAGCAATTCAAACCGCGCAACTGGGCAACCAATTTTCACAAGCGATGAATCACATGGTCGCCAAGGCAACAGCCGTTGATGTCGCCGAGCGCTACGAAAGTGCCGAGTCCTTAGCAAGTGACTTGGAAACATTTTTAGCGGAGTCTCAGGAGCACTCAGGCAACTTGGAAGGAGATGTCATTCACTTGAGCAACCAAAAACAGCCCGAGATTTCTTGAATCTAGAAAGCAAAACAGGGCCATGGAAAAAAGGTCGTTAACGGCCTTTTTTCCATGGCAGAATCACCAACCCGCAAATTGCCAAGCGGTGCTAGCGCTTACCTGCGCGACTGTACTCTTTGAACTTGTGTGTTTCCAAGTACTCTGGATAGGTTCCGTTAAAATCGATAATTCCTTCCGGAGTAAAAGACACAATCCTGGTTGCCACATCCGTAATCAAGTCGCGATCGTGCGACACGACAAAGACGGTGCCTTGAAAAACGGAAAGACCCTCTCCTAAAGCGTTAACAGCTTCCAGATCCAGGTGGTTTGTAGGCTCATCAAAGACGAGAATCGGATTTTTTTGCATCATCATGCGAGCCATAAGCAGGCGCGCAGCCTCTCCGCCTGACAAAGCATCGGTGGACTTTTGCGCTTCGTCTCCAGAGAAGAGCATCCTTCCCAGTACGCCACGTACGAATTGATGTCCTTCGTCAGTCATGTAGGTCATCAACCAGTCATTGGCGGTCGTGTTTGCAGGAATATCTTGGTGAAAGTCTTGAGGATAATAGCTCCAAGACGCATTGTCACCCCATTTGACGCTGCCTTTGTCAGGCTCTAATTCACCAATCAAACAGCGGATGAGTGTTGTTTTTCCAACACCGTTACCACCGATGATGGCAATTTTGTCTCCACGATAAACGTCGAGTCTAAAGTCTTTGAAAAGAGTCTTACCATCAAATTCTTTTGTCAGCCCTTCCGCGCGCAGAATCTCGCGACCAAGCGGCTTTTCTTGCTCGAATCGAATATAAGGTCTTTGAATGTTTGACCTCTTCAATTCTTGAGGAGCAAGTCTGGCAATTTCTTTTTTCCGTGACTGAACCTGGCTTGAACGTTGACCAGCTGCGAATCTGGCCACGAATTCTTGCAACTGAGCGACCTTCTTCGCTTTCTCGCGATTATCGGCTTCGATCGATTGACGTGCTTGCATTTTGTGTTCGACCATGTCGTCATAATTGCCCGGATAGACAATGATTGTGTCGTAGTCGATGTCAGCGATGTGAGTGCAAACTGAATTCAAAAAATGCCTATCGTGTGAGATAACGATCAAAACACCTTTGTAGTCAGCCAAAAATTCTTCTAACCAGTGGATAGATTCAAGGTCAAGGTGGTTTGTAGGTTCATCTAGCAGAAGCGCTTGGGGACCGGCAAAGAGTGCTTGAGCCAAAAGCACGCGAAATTTATAGTCAGTCGGTAACGTGCTCATCAAATTTTCATGCTCTTCATCGGGAATACCAATTCCCCTTAAAATTTCCGCCGCTTCAAATTCAGCCGTATAGCCATCTTCGTCGGCCACAATCGACTCCAAATCACCAAGACGGAGCATTTGCTCTTCTGTCAATTCAGTCAACTGACAGAGTTGTTCTCTTTCTTTAAAAGCGTTCCACAACACTTCGTTGCCCATCACAACGGTGTCAACTATGCGTTCATTATCGTACGCAAATTGGTCTTGTTTTAAGACGCCAACTTTCGACGGACGGCTTATGGTGCCGTTATTGGTAGGTTCAACCTCGCCGGTCAAAATCTTCATGAAGGTGGACTTTCCGGCGCCATTGGGTCCGGTCAAACCATATCTATAACCCGGGCTGAATTTGACAGATACATTATCAAAGAGCGTCCGAGAGCCGAATCCTTTACTTACTTCGTTGACTATGATCATTTCCAAGGTTTCCGAGTCGGTTCTTAATTTGCAGGCATACCAAATTAGGCGCGTTGGCGCATTCAGGCGGATTATAACCTCCGCACAGAAGTTTCTAATATGAGCACGGACGGATCTTTACGGACAACTATTGACGTCTCTTTACGGCTAACGCCTCGATCCATGCGTCAGGCCTATGACTTGCCGCCCTTCAAGCAGAGCTTAAATAGTAATCAGAGTTATATATCAGCTACTTTTCAGCGTATGAAATAACCGCTGACCCGCCAATTACCTTCCGGATCTTTTTGTGGAGTGATTGTTTCTACTGCCGCAGCTTTGTTTTCGAACTTCGTGTCGAACTGAATTACGACATACTCGCCGTCAGGGGCTCCCGGTAAGGTTTTGGCGAATTGTCTGGTTTTTACACTGCGAGAAATAAGCTTGCCCATTGGTTCACGTGCAGCCTTGACCTGCGATTCCCATTGAGACTTGTTCAACATTGACTTGAAATATGGAGCCGCTTCATCCCAACTTTGCACATATTTTGACTGGTCAATGAGAGCGAGCCAGTCCATTGCTGCCTTTTCGGCCGCGGCTTCGGCCGCTTTTTCGTCGCTCTTGCCGCTGTCGCCGGCTCTTGCTGATTGCAGACCACCTAAAACCAGAGCAGTCGACAAAAACACTATCGCCAAGGACCTCATACTGACTTTCATCGCTCAGCCCTCCTCATTCCTTACATTGATCTATTACCACCATAGGCAATTTCATCACCAAATCAACAGGCGACCGCCGAAGCGATCGCCTGCTGACCTGGGGTCGGGACTACGGCAACTTGTGTCTAGCAAAGCAGCCGGTGGAGGGTCCCCTTAAACCACTGGTTGAAGACTTCTCGCATCAGTTCAGAGGTAGACGCATCTTTGTTTGGTTTGTTATCGCTAACTACGGAACGCGCTGCTGCAGCGGCATGCGGATCACAAAATTTCGTTTCAAGCATCTCGAAGTTGCCGGCTGCAGTAATTTCCTGCGCGGCCGCTTCAGATTTAGTTCGTCCTGAAAATGAAAGAAAAGACCGAGAATTTTCTTCTCTAGCCCCCCTTGCCGAGTTCGCCTCTGCCGCACACAGAGTCACCGCAGGAAGCGCTTCGACACTAGGTTTTCGAGATTTTGGCTTAATATGTCTGGTTTTCAGCTTGAGTCTCATTTTGTTTTCCTTGCCTCTAAACAACCAGCTCACGCCTTGTTTGGTCCCCCCGGAGTTGGCTGGAAGATAGGTTTGAGATTGGAACTACTCAGTTCTCAAACAGACTCCCAACCAGCCCAGGGACCGAGTGCGCCACTTGCAGGTACGTGCAAGTGGTTTTTGCAAAACTTTCTATTTAGAGGATTGTTTTTGTTCGCATCGGATAATTTGCTCACCAATGCTCTGCGTGTTAACCTGAACGTGCCTTAGTACAGGTCAACTGAGCACCGACAGGATAAGATTTACACAGGGGCTTTCAAGTTGGTGTCAAAGATGGCCTTGGACATATCAAGCTTCCGTCAAGATTCCGAAAACGCCGTCAGGACAACAACTCACGGGGTTGACAAAGTCAAAGGACGAAACATATCAAAGAGTGTCGGCAGAGACCGACTGTGGCAGCGCGAGCCGTGGGCTTCGCTGATTTCAATTGTCGGAATCGGCTTGATGAGCTGCCTGATCACCGTTTCACACGTTTCGACAAGACTCGTGAATGTCTCCCTTCTTTATTTGCTCGTCGTTGTTTTGTGCGGATCTTATTTAGGTCGCATCCCCGCATTAGTATCTTCAATCTGTGGATTTATCGCCTTCAACCTGTGTCTTGTCGAACCGATTCAATTAGACGCCAGCTCTGAATGTATCGCTTTAGCGGTCTTCTTGATAACAGCACTGGTCATTGGTCAATTAACAGCTTTGCTCAAGACACGTGCGGAAGAAGCAGAACTTCGCCGACAAGAAATGGAAATTTTGGCGGAAGCCAGTTGGGCTGTCGCATCAGAGCCTGAGCGAGCAAAGGCGCTTAGCAAAGTAATGGAGTTGATATCTAATATTGAGCCAGTGGAATCGGCCACATTGAAATTAAACGTTGATCAAATGCCGGACACTATTGTGCTTTCCAGTGACTCTGAAACTGACGGCAATCGAACGGGACCACTGTTACTGCAGACGTTTCCCATACTTCTTGAAGAGACGAGACTCGGCAGCGTCATACTTACTCTTAAACCTGAGCGTACACTTCAGTATGAAGAAAACCGCTTAGTAGAATCTCTCGTCAATCACATAGCGGCGCTGCTCGAGCGCGATCGGCTGTTGAAAGCAGAATCGAAAGCAAGTGCATTAATTGAAGCAGACTCACTCAAGACTGCACTTCTTGCCATGGTGTCACATGATTTCAGAAGTCCGCTCACAACTATAAAAGCTTCTGTCAGTGCTCTTCTTGACGGAGCAACTCCCTGGGATCCGGAGCTGCAAAAAAATCTTTTGGAAGCAGCAGATCTCGAAACGGATCGTTTGAACAAATTAGTCGGCAATATTCTCAATTTGTCGAAGCTAGAAGGTGGTGCGTGGAAACCGCGACGTGAGCCAACTTCAGTCTCCGAAATACTAAGCTCCGTTCTTAGTTCGTTCAATGATCAAGAGAACGAGCGTATTAAACTGAAGTTCGACGAAGAACACAAAGACATTTTTGTAGACCCAGTCCAAATTGAACAAGTCTTGCACAATCTATTAGAAAACGCGCTCAAATACTCACCTTCCAACAAACCGGTAGAAGTCGAATTAGAGAGTCTCGATACTCAAATCCAATTCAAAATTCTCGACAGAGGAGATGGGCTTCCCAAAGGTGAGGAGATGCGAATTTTTGAGAAATTCTATCGTGCAGAGCCTTTAGTCGAAAGCAATATTCCAGGTCTTGGTATTGGACTGGCAGTCTGCAAAGGTCTTGTAGAAGCTAATGGAGGGCAGCTGACCGCTTATCAAAGAGAAGGTGGCGGTGCTGTTTTTCAAATGAATTTGGATTATGCAAGCGAATCACCCAATAAGCAAAGCGGTAGCGAATATGAAAGTTCTAGTAATTGATGACGAACCACAAATCAGGCGCGCATTAAGGGCGGGGCTGGAGCATAACGGCTATGAAGTAATGCTGGCAGCCAATGGCGAGGAAGGCTTGGACGTGGCTGCATTGAAAATTCCGGACTTATTGATTTTGGACCTGGCTCTCCCAGGTACTGATGGATTCACTGTTTTAAAGCAATTACGTGAATGGTCGAAAATCCCGGTAATTGTTCTTACGGTTAGAGAAGGCGAAGAAGAAAAAATAAAAGCACTTGATCTTGGTGCGGACGATTATTTGATCAAACCTTTTGGTCTGGGAGAATTACTTGCCCGCATGCGAGCAGTACTGCGCCGTGCCAGCAGCGAAGAGAAAGAGGCAGAATCAACCTTCTCATATCAGGGACTTTTTGTTGATATGGCAAAGAGATTGGTTTCTATAGACGAAATGGAAGTGCATCTCACGCCCAAAGAGTACGACCTGCTCAAATACATGATTTTGCAGCCGAACAGAGTCCTCACCCACAGGCAATTGCTGACCAAAGTGTGGGGACCGGAGTACAGCGAAGATCACCATACGTTAAGGGTGCACATCGCCAATCTGAGAAACAAGATCGAAACTCACCCCGAGCGACCACGTCTAATTCACACTGAAATGCGTATCGGATACAGATTCAGAGTAGACCAATAACCAGCCCTTCCCAGCTCACATGGCAAACATTTTTCACCCGCTGGTAGTACTGCCAGTGAAAAAAGACCGTTAACGGTCTTTTTTCCATTCACTGCAAGATTGAAAGTAAATTGGCAGGGGTGAGGCTCTCGGGTCTGCTGTGCCCTCTCAAGGATGCGCTGTAACCCACCTATGGGTTTGGCGAAGGCTTGTAAAGGGTAAATATTGTGGGGGTCTGGAGGCTTTTACTATGACCAGCAGTGAAAGACGAAACACAATGACGCTCGAAGATATAAGCGCTTATTGGCGTCATTTGCGTAGTTCTGGTGAGCAGCCTAATTTGCACAGATTGCTCGAATCGATTAAAACCATCGATACCGCTTTTGCAGGCGCTGCAAGCGTTCTCAGTCACCATTTAAGTCCTGATGCCTGGTGCCATCTGCGCGACGACCTGTTCAATTTACTGATTGCATCTTTTCCCGGCTATTTCCTTATTTATGAGGAAGGCAGCGAAGTGCCCAAGGACTCGACAGCTCCTTGGCCCAATTCGGGCACTGTCGAGTTCTACCCTGAGCAGGCTAATCGCCGCTCTGATGTCTACAGGGCCGAATTGCGAAGAGTTCATCCCGCCATTGCTTTAAGTCTTCGATGGTGCCTGGCGGACAATCGCAGTACAACCAGGTCTGAAGATTTCGAGAGCTTTTTCAATCAACTCAGGACCTATGAAACCGAAGATGAAGAAGCGGAAGCAAGAAAGTTACTGGACCGCCTTTTTGCGCTGTGTGAAGACGAGGCGATCAAGTCGAAAAAAATTGCTCACCGCCGATGGTGGCAAATTTGCTCCGAGGCAAATGGAACAAGCGACAAGCGACTAAAAAATGAGCTAAAGCGACAACTTTCAGAACTGCAAATGGTTTGGGGTCCTCCAAGTTAGTTAATTTCCGGATTTTGCGAGCAGTTAAAACCAGAAATTAGATACGTGCACTCTGTCCTGCACTATTTAGCTGCGCGCCGAGCACCGAAATGCCTTTGCAATTATTTTTCCGGATAATCTGGTTGTTTACGAGAAGTTCACGCTGTTTACCCTAAATTAGGGATGCCCAATTGAAATCCGCTTACTACGGACCAGATTCTATGTTTACCAGCGCAAATCTTGCCCCGGCTCGCATATCAGCTCTAGAGAGCCACGATTGCTTTAAACCGAAGGTTGAAGCACAAAGTGACGACTCTATTCATGCAAAAACCTTAGGTAAGGGTCGTCTTGGAAAGAAGCCATTAGGCTCAGCACTAGTATCCGTAGCAGCATTGATCTCCAAGCTGGACGAAGAACAGCCAACACAATGGGAAAGTCGTTCAGCTCCGACCTTACAGCTACGTCCCATCAAAAAGCCTGATGAAGCATTGAAACTCTTCCTTCAAAAGGTAGAGAGGCATAGAGTAACCAGAGAGGACGCACTTCCTGAAACAGCTCCCATCCACAGTCCGGAAGACTATGAATTTCAGACAGTCACTTTAGACAGAGTGCCCGCAGTCGAGCGTGAAATCAGAAGAACGGCATATTCATTGCTAATGAAGCATTGCGGAACTGGAAGAGATTTTGTCACATCTTGCGATAATCGCTTCAATGCCTCAACCAGCATCCTTGCTGCACGCGCAGAGGCAATTCTTATGGCAGAGCGTCTTTTGCGAAGTGTCGAAAATGGCTTTAGCATCAGTACATTCGCATGGACTTTGACGACTCCAAGCACAGAAAACACTGCAGGACTTTTCGAATCCTGTCGCACACCACAAAGCGTCAAAGTAACAGTGCAAGACTGCCAGCTTTACGCTAAAGAACAAAATTCAACGAAGGAAGCAAGAATGCAAAAACTCCTTGATGAAGTAAGCGCCGAAATTACACACGACTCCAGCAAGAAAGTTCAAAAGGAACTGAGCGTTCTTCCACGCCTGATCACAGAGATTCTCGAATCAGCTGAGCGCTTGCCTCGGTTACATGTGGCTGACGTGCCAGTAAACGTCATGTCGGCAGCCACATCAATTCGCTAAGCACCCAGCTTAAATTTACTAGGTCATCAAATCTAAGGCGTAGAAAAAAGGTCGTTAACGGTCTTTTTTCCAGACTTCAGAAAAAAGACCGTTAACGACCTTTTTTCCAAACCCCCTACGTTCGGGTTCGGAAAATACCTTCGATGCAGGCCGGGCTTACGCTTAGAGGCGCGAATATTGCGACCAGGAAACTTGGGCTTCGTTTTCTTTACCCAGCGCCTTTTGCACTTCACTCAAAACTTTGTATGCAGGACGGTATAGACGGTTCAGACTGGCTGACCGAGCGAGTGCCGCTTCGGCTTCTGTGAGCCGTCCGACCATTCTCAGGCAAAGACCCATGTTGAAAAATGCTTCGTACATTGATTTGGCGTCTATCGCCTTCTGGTAACAGACGATTGCCTCCTCAAGCCGACCGGAGAGGTGTTCCTGGTAGCCTTTTTCAAAATGTTGCCTGGCGGACAAATCCGAACCGGAAGATAGGGTTGGCAACGCAGACGGCGGAATTGCCGCACCGTCTTCATCTCTTGTTGGCCTGCCTGTCTCTCTTGTCATCCTTCCCTCTGTTGACTACCGTTTTGAAAGCATCACTTGGAGTTGCGTTTTAACAATACCTTGTTGAGAGCCTCCTCGACGTCTAAGCGAAATTCTGTTGCGGTTTGGTAACGTTCGTCAGGCTCTTTTCTGAGGGCCTTGGCAATAATTGCATCAAAAGGAGTGCCTTCAGCAAAGTCATCATTATGAAGCGACAAGGGCGGGGGTGGCTCGAGCAAATGCTTCATCAAAATTCCTTCGGCACTCTCCCCTTCAAAGGGAACTCTTCCAGTCAGAGTTTCATAAAGAATAATGCCCAGTGCATAGAGGTCGGTCCTTATGTCCAAAGGTTTGTCTTTCAACTGTTCGGGAGCAATATACTCCGGAGTACCGACCATTTTGCCTGTTTTCGTAAGACGCTTTGCTCCCTGAACCAGATGGGAAATACCAAAGTCAACGATTTTCACCCAGTCGGGTCTGTCGCTTCGGTCTTGCAAAAGGATATTGTCAGGCTTCAAATCTCGATGGATGATCCCGACACTGTGCGCTTCTTGCAGTCCACGGCAGATCTGGATAATGATACCGGCAGCGGTAGCAAACGGCAAAGCTCCCTGACGCGCGATCTTATCGCCAAGAGACTCTCCCTTGATGTATTCCATGACCAGATAGGGTTCTTTTTCGTTCAGTACACCGTAATCGAAAACAGTAACTATATTTGGGTGAGCAAGTTTGGCCGTTGTTTTACTCTCGCGCTCGAAACGCTCAACGGCATTCTTATTAGACAAAAGCCAGCCTTGCATGACCTTGATCACAACCAGTCGCTCCATTTTGGTGTGATAGGCCTTGTAGACGATTGCCATGCCGCCTTCGCCGAGAATGGACTGAACCTCGTATTTGCCCTCGATTTTCTTGCCAATCAAGTTATGGAAGAGACCTGTATTTTCATCATCGAAGGTTTCTGCCATTTGAGTGGGCTTGCGCGGCTCAGCCTGATTGCGCCCAAAATCTCCGGATCGCGCCAGCTCTTCATCAATGGGCGGAGCTGTATCGGTCAAATCTGCAGGTGTTGCAGGAAGTTGAGAAGCGGAGATTGGGGAAACAGAATCAGGCGCAGATCGAGACGCCTGAGGAGGTGCAAAACCTGCAGGAGCAGCAAATGGCGAAGGCTTAGGGTCGACAGCATCTGACCTCACTTCCACCAGCTTTGAGGCATCCGCAGGACAAAACTGTGCGTAGGCGGGATATTGTTTGCCGCATTTATTACATTGTTTGCCTGCAGCACCGTTGCTTCTGTTTTCAGCCAGATCGTCAACCCGTGTTCCATCAAAACCACAAAACTTAGCGCCAAGTGGCAATGCGCGCTTGCAACTCGCGCACACTTTTGCGTTTTCGGTCTGACCCGACCCTTTCATGTGAAAAAACTCCCCCTCCTATGTATTTTCCCTTAATTGCAAACATTTGCCAGCTGCAATATCGGTCAAATATGTCGAGGCGGTAAAGAGATTTTCTTTGGATAACCGAGAATCGAGGCATGGGTCGCATCAAATTTAAAAGGTGCAAAGTAAACGGTTTCGAATCCATGTCCTTCCATGCGCAGCCGGTAACTCTTATCATTCAACAAATTGTCGACCACAAGAGTGCCTCTCGAGCTGGTCTCGCCAATGATAAAGTCTTTGCCCTCAAGACTTTCAATCAGTACTGTCACACCCGGCATTTCTGTGTATATCGCCAAACCCTGACCAGGCAAGCAAAAACGAGCAGCCTGTACGAGCGCTCCGGACTGAAAAGCCAAACCTGCAAGCACAAGACCAAGAACGGCCCCTGCACAAGCCCAGAGAACAGTGCCACCGGATTTCTTAGCAGACTTTTCTTGCTCTCGAATACGATCTTGAGCAACCTGAGCGCTCACTGCCTTAACGCGATTTCTAGTTACGCTCTGCACAGCCGGTGGGCGTGTAGTGGACATTACAGGTGTGTGCTTGGTGTCTCTTAAATTGCTAATTTCAATGGAATCGCGCGAGACACCTTGCGAAGTATTGGCTCCGCAATGAATACAAAAAGCATCATTCAGCTCATCGAAGCGTCCGCAGCTGACGCAGGTCCTATCGGCGCGTTTGGCTTTAGCCGCGTTAAGCACAGTTCCGCAAAAAATGCAGAAATTTATGGACCCGTCATTCTGCTTTTTGCAAGCCGGACAATTAGTTGTTGTATTGGCGCCACGAGACATGTAGCGATTGTACCAAGGACTTAGCTTACTGCCAGGTCCATATCCAAGTCTTCTGCTTTCTCTGCAATCTGACCGGCTTCCAAGAGCGCCAGAGCTTCATTTATTGCTTCCATGCCTTGTTCGGGATCAAAGCTATGTGTTGAATATGCGGGTTGAAGAGCCAGTTTGCCAAAAGCAAGTCCAATTTCTTCAGCCGTAGCTTGGCAGAAATCGGCAATAGCGCTGCGTTGCTCCTTAATAGATACAGCAATCGCCACAGCAACTTTATTTGAAACCATCGCACTAACTGCATCCTTCGCGCTCTGCCCACTGACTACGGCATCAATGATATGCTTTACTTTAGCTGGTGCTGCGGTTTTCAAACGCTCTTCAACTTCCAGCTTCGTTAAACGCTTGATCAGTTCACGTCTAAACTCAGGCGTCTCCGGTTGTCCGCCAAATTCTTCACCAGCTTTCTTTATCTCGCCTCTGATCCGATCGCGGCTCAATGCCGGAAACTTTTCGACCAGTTTTTGAGTAAAGCGCAATGTTCGCACTTCCCAGACACCGCTAGATTGCAGTATCTGCGAAAGTTTTGTCCACGGCTTCTCAGCAGCAACTTTTAAGAATGACTCGCGCACGGCTTGTTTGCTGGCGATGGCAGTAATGATTTGCTTTTGGCGAGCCACAATCATTTGCTGTCTATTTGTCAAGAAACGCGCCAGTTCTGCCTCATCAGGAATGTTCTTGAGGTTTTGCCCAAAATCTACAACCGGCGCATGTACAAGCGCTACGAGAGTTTTTTCCAGGTCAAACGACGGGTCGAGGTTGACACGTACATGTACATAGTCATCATTGCCGGCTTTATCCTCTTGAGAAAGGAAACTTCCGGGCCCCAAATGCGCCACAACTTGTCCGGTGTGACCGTTCAATTGCACAACCAGTGTGCCTGCCGATAAATATGGTGTTCCTGTTAGCAAACGAGGAACGGAAACAAAACCATCTTGGGAAAGCGGTCGCACATCGATTTCACGACCATTTACGCCAATTCCATTTACGCCGGCGGCAGAAACGAGCGCGTCGATTTCAGTCAATGTATTGGCGGCTTCAACAACCAAGTCCACTTCAGGATCTATTGTGAGGATCGATTCCTCTGCAATCAAGCGGGACAACTCATTAGCCAGAGAGGCTCCGAGCGAGCGCACCTTTACTTGAGCCATGCGGGCTACTTCCGGGCAAATCTCAACTTTGCTAGCCATCTCACAAACCCTCTAGTGTCAGTCCCAGTTGGAGGCGCCTGTCCTTCCACAGGTAGGTCAACGGACAAGCCCGGAAAATTAGTCGGAAAAAATCCCCAAACAAAAATTTTGTCGCAAAACCGGCTCCTTACTGAGGTCGATCTGAAGATAATCCTCAAGTTCCGCCCACGTGCCGAATGGCCGCCCTCTTTCAATGCGTTTTGCCAGTCCGGACTCAAGACCTGCCTTAACCAGCTCATCCAGCGGCGCCGAATTTACATCTTTGCGTTTGCCACCATCAATAACGACTTTCAGTACACAACCGCGGCTTAGCGCCTTTTTCAAATCGTTGTCTGTTAACAGTTTCAGCTCGACGAGATTAGATAGGTGCGCAAAAGGACGTTTTTCGCAAACCTTCTGGGCCGTCTCTTTGTTCAACCCGAGGATATCCATCAGATCGCGATTCGTAGCCGAATTGATATCCACCGGAACAAATGCAGCCACGGCGCCTTTCGCTTCGATTTCCTGCAGTCTCTGTTCTTTCAATATAGACTTTTCGACCAGCTCAAGAAGGCGCCTGTATTGCCGCTGAAGAATCAAGCGCTCAACTTCGCTTTCGGTCATACCGAGCTGCTGATTGAGTTCCCGGCGCGAGGCCCGATTGACATTCGTTTCTCTTTGCCAGCAATCGGCAATGCCAGGAAGGTTTTGCCTGATTCCATCTCGCACCATCGACAGTCCTTTATCCAGCAAAACCTGGCATCGAGCAATTTTTCGTGCTTGCGTCTCACCTGGTAGCTGAAGAACATCACAGCATTCTCTCATTGTCAGCTCTTTTCCAGCTGTTGAGAATTTCGTAAGCCCAAGTCCGAACATACAATCAACGACTTCCAGAGGCTCTTTCTGGCTCTTCTTATCGGCGAGCATTTTTTCAAGCATGTCTCGCAACTGATTGAGCTGTCCTACCTGTTCGCCAGACAGAGCCTGGTTCTCGGGCATATATTGGCTGTCATCGGCAGTATTCTGTCTTGGGTCTTCTTGCTCGGGATCGAGATTCAAATCCTGTAGGGTACTCTTTTCCCAGTCCCACTCTTCTCGAATATAGTCGATTACCTGATTGTGCACAGAACGTTGAACATAAGCGGGCAAAAGTACTTTGAAGCCATCTTCGGCTTGCGAAAGCAAATGCTTGCGCACAGCACCCTCGAGTTTTTCAGCCAATTCCGTAGCAATTGATAAGGCGTGTCGCTTCTGCTCATCTGCAGCAACCCGGCGCTGAACGAAAAACCTCTTCAAATTCTGGTTATTGCCAACCATTTTTGCTGCCAGAGGCTGCAAGTAAAAATTTCGGACCAGGACAAGAAACTGTTCGCGGTCCTCTTTGAGCAATTGAGCCTTCTTGTAAAGGGCCTTTGCTCCAAGCCGTTCGAAAAGCTCGAAAAGCCCGACTGTTTTAGGTTTGGTGGTATGCGAACCTGCTACTGTTTTAACATCCGCAAAACCGGCATCTTTTGAAAGTGAATCGAAGATTTGACGCCAATCCGGCGCAATACTGAGCAATTCTTCAATTTGTCCCTGACTAGTCAGCACTTCGACCTCGGATGCCCGAACTTATCAAGATAAGCCCCTTGCCACTACAGTTCGTAAGATCATATCGTCTTAAGGCAAAACGTAGTGCACACGGACGTCTGCCAGGTAAGAATTGGCAATCAAATATGACAAGGTTATGACCCGAAGACCCGGCAATCACTTATAATCTCGTAAATAGCTTCCTTCCGGTCTGCCGGCCGAGAATTCCAAGGGAAGTGCATGTCTAGACTAGAAAGGACTTGGGTCTAAGTACCTCTCATGGACAATCAGCACAAGACAAGCGGGGTGCCCGAAAATCCTGATGTCTTCAGTGCCGCACTAGCCAACGTGATAAGGCTGGACGGCGATAAAGAGACAATCATTGGTCAAGCCTGGAAGGCAGCTCCAAATCTGCTTGTTACTTGTGGTCACGTAGTAGAGCCTTTTGCTTCCTCAAGCACGTCTTTGCAGATCAAATTTCCATCATCCGGAAACCGCTATGCCGTGAGGGAAGTGCGGCTTCATCCAAATTTCGGCAGGCAAGCGGACCAACTGGTCACCTTTGATGCTGCCATTTTGCTCGTCGATCTTTCCGGTCCTGAGCGAGAAGCAAGCGTTTTGCCGATCACCTACGGAAAAGAACTGAAGAACTTCCAACCTCTTTCTGCAATCAGGTATCCGGTGCATCTCGGTCAGTACACCTCAGCACCAGCGCCTCTGGCGCAATTAGGGCGCATGCTGGGCGAACTGAGGCGTTCGGACAACTATCACATCCTGCATGACCTTGCGCTTGCACCAGGCGATTCCGGTTCTCCCATATTTGACGATACATCAGTAGTGGCAATGCACTGCGGCGACACCGCTAGTCTTCCTGGTCTCAACTTGCCTACCACGTCAATCAGATTGGCTCTCTGGGTGGACTCCTTGAAGGATTTGGGCGTCGAAGAGAATCTCAAAATGGCTCGCCCAAGGTCGGCGAAGATCGCGGCTTCACCTGTTTTAGCATTCTGCCTGGCGGCAATCGTTGTGTTTCTTGTTGGCAGCAGCCTTCTCGCCAAACCTCTTGTAGATTCGTGGACCACTGCACAGCCGCCAATCATGCCCATCTCGATAAGTTTTAACAAGCCACGCACCGATTACTATGAAGGCGAGCCCCTAATCATCCAATTCTCGACCAATTCGGATTGTTTCGTCCATTTATTTGAAATTGACCGCGACAAGGTCACGCTCATCTATCCGGAAGCGGGCAGTCAGGTCATAAACAAGGCCGGCCATCAAGCGTATGTTAAAACGATTGGAGACCGGCCGATTGGCGTAGGCAAAGAGCCTTCGAAGTTTCTCTGGGTGGTCCTCCTAAATTCGAAGGACCGTTTGTTAGAGGACAGGGACCGCAAGCAGAGTGATGACAACATTGGTTTGCTTAACATCAGTACAGACGAATTGATGGATAGAATTGATAGGATAGCTAAGGAAGACCCGCAAGCGATCCTGCATGTAGCTATGGATGGTCCTGTAGCGACAAAACCGGCGCCTGCTAAGAATAAGAGCGGTGCGGGATCGAATCAAACACAGTAAATCGCTCTTTTAGCAATTGATTTCTGTTTCCAAAACAGTGCAATTGACCAAAGAGATCAATTGCGAGAATTGATTTGAAACTGAGATTTGATCACTGAAAAATATGATTCAAGACTCGTTATTCGAGCCAGATCCACATCGGAGCAAATTTGAGGAAAGCGGCATGAGAGCAGCAATTCGGAATCTAGTATTTGCACAAGCATTGGCAATTACTTTCACTATCGGCAGCGGTGTTGCCATTGCTGAAAACTCCAAGGACGAGCCCACAGCAGAAGATTTGAAAAACTCGAAAGAGCGTAACGTAATTCTTCTACCGCGCCAAACTTTCACTCGAACCGAAGCAAAGCCTGCACATATCACTGGGCAGACTGTAAAGACCACACCTTCTGCAAAGGCAGTCAAAAAGCCCTCCGCGGTGCAGGCAAAGATTTCGCCAGCGCACGCACCTCAGGCGAGCAAACCTTCGAAGTCAGCACCAGTAATGACCACCTCTGGTGCTCATTCATCCGCCGATTCGATAATAAATGTTTGGCTAGACAAAAAAGGAATTACACCGCAATACAAAGCTGGCGACAAGATGAAAATCAATGTTTCAGCCACACAAGATTGCAACGTCATGATTTTTGATTTTGACGGGCGCGGCAAATTGACCCAGCTTTACCCAAATGAGTATCAACAAAAAACACTTCTTAGAGCTGGTGACACAATCACCTTTGGAGGCGCAGATAGTCCATTCGACTATCTGGTTAGTTTGCCCAAAGGCAGCAATCATTCACTTGAAAGAATTTTTGTATACGCTTATCCGGTTGCCGAAAAACCGCTTTCCATAGCCCTTAACACTGAAGATGGCACGCCGTTTAGATCAGGCGAAATGACGCTTGCTCAATACAAAAAAATGGTTGCTGAGTCGAAAGTTTTCTTCAACAGCGCCGACAAGGGTGCACAAGTAAGTGGTGAGCGCGATGTAAAGATCGTTGCGAAATCTCAAGGAAGTGCTCCTGCACTGAAGCTAGTCTCAGCAGAAGACGCTAAAGCGGGGCAACCAAACAAGAAAGAAGTGAGCTTCACTATTCTAGGCGAATAGTATCATTTATCAATGTTTGCTAGTCAGCGATAAGCCGTCCCTTATCGGGGCGGTTTTTCGCTTGGGAGCCAGTATTCATCAAACCGGCGCACATAAAACTGTGCTTTTGAATTCGCCATTTTCAAACAACTCTAAAATCAAAAGGCACTATATACAGTGCCATCTGACGTCTGAGTTTTTTGTGTTTTCGTTTCGCGCAAGGTTCATCAGACAGAAAAGAGCTAGAAAGCATTCTAATAACCTGGGCGTCCCATTTGAAGGCGTAGAATCAGATCGGCATTGAGAATGCTGCCGGTGTATCTATCGCTGTGAACAAAGTGATCGAATGCGGCAGGAAAATCGGTTTGAGCGAGTGCGATTTCCTCAGGGCTGTAGTATCCGACAAAACCTTCGCATGTGTAAGCCGGCTGGTAGCCTTCACCTGGGGGTGGGGGCAAATTCTGGGCTCCAGAACCGGGAGCGCCCGAACCAGAACCGGTCATTACAGGAAGTCCATCAGGAAAACCATCGGCAGCTGAGCGTCCTCTTTCACCAGACTGCGTCCATTCGTTTTGGTGAAACTCATCGCCACCCCAGGCGTCTGGCAAATAACTGCCGTGACCTGTGGTGAGCCCACTGTCTCGCTCGTCCATGATACCGGTATTGATTCTATGGACTTTGCTGAATCCCATATATGGAGGCAAACCGTATGTCCCCTCGTCTCCATAGATATGTGCGGCATGCTGTTTGGCTTCTTTGACAAAGCTATCCATACGAGTTGGAGGAAGTCCATTTCTCCAGTCCGAGGGGAAGCTTGCCTGATACTGAGCATGGGCTTGAGCTTGTGCGATCACCCTTGCTCTGGTCTGATTTCCCCTGGCTTGACCAGATCGCGCCTGCATATTGTTTTGAGGGCTAAATTGAGAACGTTGATAATTGCCAAACCCTTGAGCCTGGACGGCTGTTGTGCACAAAGTCACCAGAGCGACTATCAGAGTTAGAATCGAGACCTTCAAGTTCATGCCAAACCTCAAAAGCTGCTGCCCGCATATGTCCGGCACTTTAGGGGTTGTCATTGGCAAGGTGTGGGCGAAATTTTGGCAATTTATGGGCAAGCCCGAAAATGATCAGATGAAATGATAGATTGAGCGATCGTAAGGCTAGATCTCTGAGCACCAATGACTCTTTCTCTAGGAAAAAAAGCTCTGATACTTGTAACAGTGCCTTTAGTATTCGAGCTTGGGTTCGTGGCGGGATTTGCCTATCTTGTCAATCAAGTGGACAAAGAAAGGGCGCGCGAGGCGCATGCTAGAGATGTTGCCGGGCATTTAAACGTACTGCTTCGGCTGGTCATGGAGCGAAGTTCATCTCTTATCGTCTCTCACTTCACTAGCCGAGAAACATTCCGCCGTCGAGCCGATCTTGCCAAGAAGCGCTTTTACAAAGAGAAGGAAATAATCACCAATCTCGTAGCCGAAAACCCTCATGAGAGAGAAGCCTGGGACAAAATCTACAAACTAATGGATGAAGGCGATCGATTTTTCGATCATGCCAAAACAATGGTGGACATCGGCAATAAGCTCGCCGCAGGCATGGAGATGGTAAAGGTAAACCGGCTCATGGCGGATGTCTTTCAAGCCATCGACCACCTCGTAGAAGAGCAAGAAGCAGAAACGCAAGAAACCAAAAGGAAGCAAGCCGAAGTACGCGGACAAATTGAGATTCTTATCTATGCAGCGGTCTTTCTAAACATTCTGCTTGCAGTGTATTTGGCCATATCATTCAACCGAAGCACGGCGCTCCGGCTCAAAGTAGTGCTAGACAACACTTACAAACTCGCCTCACAACAGCCACTTTCCGCTCCACTTCGAGGCGATGACGAGTTGGCTCACCTCGATAGAACTTTTCGAAAAATGGCCGACGCACTGGCTTCGATGAGGCGCAAAGAAACTGCAATTCTCACCAGTGCAGCCGACATCATATGTTCGCTCGATGAAGAAAGACGATTTACACAGGCTAATCCAGCGGCTTCCAGACAATGGGGCTACGACATCGATGACCTAATTGGAAGGCGCCTTGATCAATTGCTCAACCCAAAAGAACTGCAGCCATCAATCGATCAAGTAAACAGCATCATAGAGACAAAAGGTCAGGGAGCCTTTACCAATCAGATTGTGACTGGAAGCGGCGAAGAGCGTGATTGTGAATGGTCTGTAGTTTGGTCGAACGAAGAAAAATCTTTGATGTGTGTTGTGCACGATATTACCGAGCGTAAGCAAATCGACCAGTTGAAACGCGATTTCGTGGCTATGGTAAGTCACGATTTACGCACACCACTGACATCGATTCAGATGGTTCATTCATTATTGGCCGCTGGCGCCTATGGGGAGCTTTCAGATGATGGCAAAGAGAGTGTGGAAGGAGCACAGGACTGTTGTGATCGCTTAATCACTCTAGTTAATGACTTACTTGATTTAGAGCGCATGGAATCGGGACGCATGGATTTATCTCTCGATTCAGTACTGCTTAGTGAAATCATAAAACCATCGCTAAACATGGTTGCAAATGCCGTCAAGCAAAAGAAAATCGACATAAAGCTTGGCACGACATTAGATCCAATTGTAACAGCGGACAAAGAGAGAATAATTCAGGTGCTCATCAACTTGATTTCAAATGCGATCAAATTTTCACCAGAGAATTCCACTATTCAAATCACAACCGAGATTGACGACTCTTTTGCAATCATAAAGGTAAAGGATGAAGGAAGGGGAGTTCCAGAAAGTATGCGAGTTTCAATCTTCGAGCGCTTCAAACAAGTTAAAAAATCAGACTCCAAAGACAGAAAAGGTAGTGGACTTGGACTTGCTATTTCTAAGGCAATTGTCGAATTACACGGCGGACAAATAGGCGTGAATTCCGAAGAAGGCAAAGGAAGCACCTTCTACTTCAGCCTTCCACTTGCTAATTCAAAGAATACGGAGCAAACATAAGATACTATTGTTGCGGAGTACCAGCGGGCAATCTTTGTGGCCAAGATACTAATTGTTGAAGATGATTTGCAGCTGTCTAAGCTTGTGCGCGATTGGCTAAAGCTTGAAAGGCACGAGGTAGAGGTCGTCAACGACGGACAAGAAGGTCTAAATCGTCTAAAGGCCTACGAATATGATCTGATCATTTTAGATCTGGAATTACCGGTCATTGGCGGTATGGAAATTTTGAGAGAATTCCGCGCGACCGGCAAGAAAACACCAGTCCTCATTCTCACAGGTCGCTCTACTGTCGACGACAAAGAGGTTGGTCTCGATTCCGGAGCCGATGACTATCTCACAAAACCATTTCATGCCAAAGAACTAACTGCTCGTATTCGCGCTCTCATGCGTCGTGTTGGCGGTCAAATGGGCACAGTCCTCAAATCAGGAAATATAGAACTGGACCGCTCAACATTTACAGTCAAACGCGGCGGTATCGAAGTAAAACTTGTTCCAAAAGAATTTGCGCTTCTGGAATTCCTGATGCGCAATCCCGGCACAGTCTTTCCTCCCGATGCTCTGCTCAATCGCGTCTGGTCGAACGAATCCGACGCTACAGTCGAAGCGCTAACCACGTGTATCAAACGCCTGCGCAAGAAACTAGACACCGAAGGACAAGAATCAATAATCCGCAATGTCCACGGAGTTGGGTACGGTCTTCGCGCCGACCTCGCCAATTAATCAAACCAGAAAGTGAGGTTTAGAAAAAAGGTCGTTAACGGCCTTTTTTCTAAACCACCAACATTAGGTTTTGCAATTTTTGGTTGTCAGTAAAATCTTTTTTGAACTTTTTGCACACGAAACTCGTATTACCAGATATGAGTGCAAGGAAATTTCAAAATGGTTGATTCTGATCGTTCGAAAGCGAATTGGGAAAAGGCATTGCGTGCAATGCCTGAAATCGAAGCCAAGCTTGGAACAGAATTGAATTGCGAATTAATCGCCTTATCTGCTTGCGCAAAAAGAACCACAATCTATTGTCCACGACGTGAATGTGGTTTTCTCAATACAATTCCGAGCAATAATAAGCGCGTTTTTCCTTGCGGTGGTTGCAGCAAAGATATTTCCATAACGGCCGGAACTTATTTCCATAAAGTTCAAAAATTCAAGCCTCGATTAATCATGATGGAATTATATGAAAGAGGCATTGTTCTCAGCGCTAATCAGCTCGCAAAGCTAACAGGTGTGTCAACTGACACTGCAAGCAGAACATTGAAGAGACTTGCTCTTATAGCAATCAGCGAAATGAGGAATTTAGGTATAGAAATTGTTTCCGCTCTATGCGCTGACGCCGTCTGTCGCCGTACAACAAAAACTCCTGCAGGCGAACCACCGATAGCAGAAGAGACATTACTTCAACTCGAGACAAATAGACAGGAGAATGAATATTCCATTGTTGAGATGCCGGATATGAGCGAAGAAGAAAAACTTGTATTGCAAGAAATTTCAGAAAGTGGAATAACATTCGACCAACTAGCTCAAAAAATAGCTCTGAGTATCGGTGCGCTCAGCGCGGCTTTAACTGTTCTTGAGTTAAAAGGTCTCATAGAAAAACAATTCGCAGACAGTTATAGACGTTCAAAAAAACTGCATTTATCAATGACTATGCAAGAAGGCGATTTAGCGAATTCGCACAATGCAGAATTAGCAAAAATCTTCGTCAGTTTCGTCAAAGATTTCTTCCAGGGATTAGGAAGAAAATATCTCCAGCTCTATTCAGCTCTCGACTGGATTGCAAAAGACAGGAGGCGCTGGCCATCGAACTCTTTAATTGAATTTTGTGCATCAAACCGATGCGTTTCAGAAGAAGAGATTGAAGAATACGTGACACCTTTAGCATTTTATGTTGTGCCATCTTCTGTACTTTCATGAAAAGGAGGGTCTGCATAAGCAAACCCTCCCATAGAATTCCAGCATTCAATGCTTATATTGTTGCGTCCAATCCTGTCGGATGTTTTTTAGTGATGTTGAAACGCTTACCGACAACATCCCAATCGACATTCTTCATGAAAGCGTCGAGGTACTTTGCACGGTCAATTCCGTAGTCAACCATGTAAGCGTGTTCGTAGACATCTAAAACAAGAAGTGGAACAAAGTTCGCTGGTGAGCCAATGTTGTGGGTATCGAGACCGAACGAATCAATGAATCCACCACGTGTGTTGTATCCAATCACCACCCAACCACGCACGCTCTTACCTGCGGCCTTGAGGAAATCATTGAACTTCGCCATTGTTCCCCAACGCTCTTCCATTGCCGACTTGAGATCGCCGGTTGGCTCTCCACCCTTACCACCAAGGTTTCCGAAATAGAATTCGTGATAGATAACACCGTTCACAGCAAAACTCTGTTCAACAAGCATTTCACGAATGGGTGAATATGTGGCATTTGCTGAAGCCAATTCAACTTCTTTCAGCTTGCTGCGAAGTTCATTGGCTTTGCCGATGTAGCCTTTGTACAGCTTAAGGTGCTGCTCTATCTGACTTGCCGACAATCCATCCAACTTCCCTTGCAATCCGGAAAAGTCTTTAGCTACGTAAGGTTCAGGTCCGCTCGCTGCTGGCGCAGTTGCTCCGCCGGCTGCCGCAAATGCTGGAGCGACCAGTGCTCCTGCAGCCGCAACTGCTCCCATAGTCAAAACTTCTCTTCTTGTAAGTAGTCCTGCTTTGGACACTTCATAGTTACCAATAATTTCCTTGTCTGACTTTCCTGCCATACCGCCTCCTGTTGATAACTCAAATTCTTTCTCTTACACGTCAAAACTGAAAATACAAAACCCCTGTGTATTAATTCAGCGTCGAATTTAGCTTAATTGCTGCTTTCAAGAAGCGCTCTCCAAGACGAAAAGCGCTACCCTTACAAGACGCCTCATAAGAGTTTTTCAGCTTAACACATCAGCTCTACATTAAGCCTGCCGCAAATCGCAAAGAGAAATCACTATGCCCTCTACGAAACCTACACCGACAATGAACGAAGAGAAAAAAGAAAGCACTTCCCTGGCACAGCCAAGCGCAAGCTATAGCCTGACTTTGAGGCTGAAGATCACAAATCGGCCGGGCATGCTTGGCAAGGTTACATCGTTAATTGGTGAGATCGGCGGAGACATCGGTGCAATTGATATTCACGGCGTAGAGAAAGGTCATATTATTCGTGATATTACGGTCAATGTGCGCGATTCAGAGCACGGAGAAGAGCTGGTCAAGGCACTTAATACAGTGGACGGCATTCAAGTAATCAACGTCTCAGATCGAACTTTCTTAATGCATTTGGGCGGAAAAATTCGCATAGCAAATAAAGTTCCGCTGGCAACCAGAGATGATTTGTCTATGGCCTATACGCCAGGCGTGGCCAGGGTTTGCATGGCCATACATCACGAACCGGAAAACGCATATAAGTTAACAATCAAACGCAATTCTGTAGCCGTAGTTTCAGATGGTACCGCGGTATTGGGATTGGGAAATATCGGACCAAAAGCAGCGATGCCTGTCATGGAAGGCAAAGCAATGCTCTTTAAAGAGTTCGGGAAAGTTGATGCATATCCAATTTGTTTGGACACACAGGACACAGAAGAAATTATCAAAGCAGTCAAATACATTGCCCCCGGATTTGGTGGCATCAATTTGGAAGATATATCAGCTCCTAGATGTTTTGAAATTGAAGCGCGTCTCAAAAAGGAGCTAGATATCCCCGTTTTCCACGATGATCAACATGGAACGGCAGTGGTCGTGTTGGCTGCGCTTATCAATGCCCTAAAAATCGTCGACAAGAAAATGGAGAATCTCAAAGTAATTGTCAGCGGTGTTGGCGCTGCTGGAGTTGCTTGCTCAAAAATTTTGATGTCGGCGGGCGTCAAGAACATTACAGGTTTCGACCGTTCTGGTGCGATTTATAAGGGTCGCACTGAAAACATGAATTCAATGAAGGAATGGTTTGCTGACCATACCAATCCTGAGATGTTAAAGGGCTCTCTAAAGGATGCGATGAAGGGTGCCGATCTTTACCTTGGACTGTCGGGACCAGGAACCGTAAAAGCAGACTACCTCAAAGACATGGCTAAAGACGCGATTGTATTTGCTATGGCTAACCCCATTCCAGAGATCATGCCGGAGGAAGCAATGCCGCATGTTCGCATTATGGCGACGGGTCGTTCCGACTATCCAAACCAAATCAATAATGTACTTTGCTTCCCTGGTATCTTCAGGGGGGCACTCGACTGTCATGCGACAGATATTAATGAAGAGATGAAACTTGCGGCCGCCCACGCAATCGCTGCGGTCATCCAAGAAAATGAATTGCACGAAGACTACATAGTGCCTGGCGTATTCAACCAAACAATAGCTCCATCCGTTGCAAAAGCAGTTGTAGAAGCGGCAAACAGGACCGGGGTTGCCCGCAAGTACAAAGAGAGCTTAATTCCCATTCCTGACGAGCAAATAGAAGCCTGAACTGAGTTTCCGTCTCTTGACGTAGTAATAGGGTAAGCTTAAGCTGGCAATATGGTCTAAGCTAAATATAGTGATGTTTTACGAGGCTGTTGGCGATGAGTGACGTCGAGCGTAGAAGAAAGCAGCGCGAGTATGAAGCAATGCTTCGCGAAGACAAAGAACGTGAAGAGCGCAAGAAAAAAGAGGCTCGTGAACGCATGCGCATAAAGCAAGATATGGATAGAGCTCGCATTTTGGAAATGGCAGCATCCAAACAGAAAGAGCGCCGCGAGTATGACCAAAAAGCCATCGAAGCAAAGCAAGAAGCTCACATTAAAGAGCTAGAACGCTTGAAACGAATTGAGTACAGGATATTCAACAACCTTCCTCCGGATCCGGAAGACGAGCTGCCAATAGAAACTTAAATCAGTTCTTTTGTTTTCTAAATAGTCTTATCTGGGCTGGCTCGATTGTGGCCAGTCCTTCTTTTATTGCCTCTTCAACAAAAGGCAAAAACTGCTCGATTTTATCCGGCATATCGATAATTTCAATAACGATCGGGAGATTAGCAGAAATATCTAAAATCTTGCTTGAGTGCATCTGGCTGTGGGCGCCAAATCCAGCGATTCCTCTGACTGCGGTGCCTCCCGCCAAACCATGCTCTTTTGCCTTCTTCAGAAGCCACTCGTACACAAGGACACCTTGATACTTATCGGTTTCACCAACAAATACCCTTAAAACTTGTCCGGTGCTGCCCAGCATTGCTAACCTCCATGTACGAGTCTGGCAACAACAACGCCCAGCCAGACAAAAATCAGCCCCAAAACAACCTGACCTACGGCATTTGCAGTTGCAAAAATGTACTCTCCATCTCTAATGAGCTGGAAAGTCTCAATGCCAAAGCTGGAAAAAGTTGTAAAACCGCCCAACAAACCTACAAATACAAAAAGGCGCAATTCACCCTGCAATAATCCGCGTGATTCGGACAATTGCATCAGATAACCAATCACCAAACAGCCAAGTACGTTAACAACGAATGTCCCCAGGGGAAACATCCACCCGCCGGATGCTTTATGCACAAAAGTGCTGCACAAAAAACGGAGAATACCGCCTATTCCAGCACCTATGAATATAAACAAGTAGCTCAAAATAATTCTCGAAAAACCAAATTATAATCGCCCGGCCAATCCAAGAAAAAAGACCGTTAACGACCTTTTTTCTACAGCTCTGTCTGCACCTGCGAAAAGGCAATCAGGCGCCGAAATTTTTGAAAACGTTAGGGATAAATAAAGGTTGTCAAGTTTTGGGTATGGTTTTGATAGATTAGCAAATACAAGGGCGTTGACGAAACACCTGACACCAAACAAACCAATCCATACAAAAGCACCAAAGCAACATACCTCGTTTTTCCATCGAACCCAAATCTACGATTGAACAACGGCGTATAAGCGAATCAAGTAAAACATCGCACCTAGCAAGTGCGCGGCTGCACTTGATTCTCAGCCAAAAATTACCGCCCGAAGGCAAACCTACCGGCTGGCAATACCCTCTTGGGCTATTGTCCAGCCTCTGGTAGCTTTTTGGCGTCATCAAATGCATGTGCATCGCGGATGGTGGCAGGATGCTCAGGCAAACCTAGCATCTTGCGCATCTCTGCAAGCAATTCATCGCCCTGCTTCACCCTATTTGTACTGCGCAGAAGCATGGCATAGTCTTGCAAGGTATCGATAGAAACTGATTCATAGCTACGTCTGTCGACTTTCGGATCAGTCTTCTTCTCAGCCAATCGTGCCATCGCTCTCTCATATAGTTTTTCGGCTTCTTGGTACTTTCCTAAGACCGTATAGACATCGGCCAGCTCAGACTCAAGCTCAGCTCTTTGAAGTGTGTTTTCTTTACCCAGTCCATCCAATATCTTGAGGCCTTTCAGGTAACTAACCGAAGCTAATTCAAACTTCGATGTGCCTCTGTAGCAGTCTGCAAGATCAGCCAGGTCCGCTACCCATTCACGAGTTTCTTCAGCAATTTCTGCTTGACTGGCGTGCTGTGCTTTCAATCTAGCGACAGCTCTTTGCGCTAGCGCAACCGACTGGCTAAACAGCGGAATAGCATCTCTAAAATCGGCCTTCTGATAGTTCAACTCTGCAAGATCGCGCAGAGTATTGCGATAACGTTTGTCGTCTGTGCCATACCGTTTTGCTTGAAAAAGAGCGGCGCGCAGAAATTTTTCCGCTTCAGGAAAACGACTGTGTCGCTGATCCATGTACTCTTTTGCTTTTTTAGAATAATCGTCGTAGAGCGAAGGTGCAGCCTCAGCAGCTACCATTATGTTTAGGCCGAGGGATAAAGACGCCGCAAAATAGAACCATTTGCCTCTGGGTTTTACTTGGCTCATCAACTTTCCATCTCCAATCAATTAACTATCAGCCTGGTCTGAATCAGGCGTTGGCGGCTCTTCTACAGCATCTCCATAGACTTCTGTCGGCGTCATTTTGCGACGATTCCTATGTCCGTTCAAGACCAATGCAAAGAAAAAGGCCATCAGCAGAACAGAGCCGCCAACTTGCAAGAAATACCAGTGTTGCCCGACAAAGAATGCCGCTACCAAACCAAGCAATGAAGAAACCGCGTAAATAACATAAGCTGTCTTTTTCTGCGAAAGCCCAGTATCCAAAAGCCGATGGTGAATGTGTTGGCGATCAGGCTCGAACACTGATTTCCCACGCGCAGCTCGGCGCACAATTGCCCACGAAGTATCGAGCAGAGGAAAGAATAAAATCAGAAGTACTAGAAATGCTGTAGGCACAATCACTGTCGCAGCAGCTGCGCCTTTTATCACTCCCGTAATTGATATTGCCGCTAATACAAAACCGACTAAATAGGCCCCAGAATCTCCAAGAAAGATCCGCGCGGGGTTGAAATTCCAACGCAAAAATCCTAATAGCGCTCCTGCTAAAACAGCTGCCATCAGTCCAGCATAAGGCTTATCAATGCTGTCTGCCAGAGAGATACTCCAGATAGTCAGTGCCGATATTAGTGACACACCTGCTGCCAAACCATCCATACCATCAATTAAGTTGACGGCATTGGCGACGCCCACCAACCACAATATAGTAATCGGCAAAGAAAGGAGTCCTAGTTGAATTGGTTCACCCGGTACAAGATGAAGAAACCCAAGATCTATAGGCACCCAGGCAGTCGGTATCGGAATTGCTCGAATCCGCACACCTAGAGAATAAGCGGCACCGGCAGCCAAAACTTGAATCACCAGTTTCATTTTTGCAGGCAGCGATTCCAAATCGTCAATCAAACCAAGAATAAAAACGATGGTCCCACCTACAGCGATCCCCAGTCCGCCTTCTACTATTCGAGCATCCTGTGGAAAACGCCCTGTGATCACAGCCAGAGCTGTTATCGTCAAAATAAAACTCATGTAGATGCCGACACCACCAAGACGCGGCACAGCTACCGTGTGAATACGACGTTCGTCGCCAGGCTTATCTACAAGACCCAATTTCAAAGCGCGCTGCCGAATTTCCGGCGTCAACCACCAGCTAACTGCAAGAGCGATTAGAAAGCCAGGAATATGCGTCTCGTCCAGCTTATTCTGCGAGATGAGCACAGTCCAGCCAATGCCGACAAAGAGCACCAACAACTGGCAAATAATCGTTCCATATCCAGTTCGCTTTTTAGGTGGCACTACTTTTGTATTCGCTGTTGTTTTGGTTTGACTACTTAGCACGAACCAACTCGTCTTCTGAGCGATAAAGCGGGAAGCGATCGCACAATTCAGAGACTTGCTTGAATATGCGCTCATGCACCGCTGAATCTTCCGGACTGCGCAATTTCTCGGCAATCAGGCGTCCAACAATCTCCATTTCTGCCACGCCCAATCCGCGCGAAGTCACAGCTGGCGTGCCAATTCTAATTCCGCTAGTAACCATTGGTTTTTCAGGATCATTGGGCACTGCATTCTTGTTGGTAGTGATATGAACAGTCTCAAGAATCGCGCAGGCCTTTTTGCCGGTCATTTTGATCGGTCTTAAGTCCACAGTCATGAGGTGATTGTCGGTTCCACCCGATACGATTGCCAGGCCCTCAGCCATAATTGTCTCTGCCAATTTTTTAGCATTGTCGACAATTCGCTTTTGATAAGTCTTGAACTCAGGTTGCAATGCTTCGTGAAAAGCCACTGCTTTAGCTGCAATTACATGCTCTAGAGGACCACCCTGCAAGCCAGGGAAGACCGCCTTGTCTATTTCTTTGGCAAACTCTTCCTGGCACATGGTGACGCCACCGCGCGGACCGCGCAGAGTTTTGTGAGTAGTCGTAGTGACAAAGTGTGCATGAGGAAACGCGTTCGGATGCAAACCAGCCACAATCAAACCAGCGATGTGAGCCACATCGGCCATCAAATATGCGCCTACCTCGTCCGCGATTTTTCGGAAGCGCTCAAAATCAATTATGCGCGGATAGTTGCTGGCGCCGCAGATGATCAATTTCGGCTTAACTTCTTTGGCGATTTTGAGAACATTGTCGTAATCGATCCTTCCTGTTTCAGGGTCAACTCCATAACTATGAACGTTGAACCACTTGCCTGAAAAATTGACAGGAGAACCATGAGTCAAGTGACCACCTTGATCGAGGGCCATGCCCATAATGGTGTCGCCTGGTTGCAGCATTGCAAAGAAAACAGCCATATTGGCTTGCGCGCCGCTATGTGGCTGTACATTGGCGTGCGGAGCGTTAAAAAGTTTTTTCAAGCGGTCGATTGCAAGTTGCTCGACACCGTCAACGAACTCGCAACCACCGTAATAACGTTTGCCCGGCAGTCCCTCTGCATACTTATTGGTAAGAACAGAACCTTGAGCTTCCAGAACGGCTCTGGAAACGAAGTTTTCGCTCGCGATTAGCTCCAGCCCGTGCCGTTGCCGATTCAACTCTTTGTTGATTTGCTCAAAGACTTCCGGATCAACTTCTTTCAGTCCAGCCACGGCAAAACTCCCTTTTTTGGCAACGTACGGCTTGTATTTTAGCCGCTTCCCATCTTCCTTGTCGGCTACTTGTAAACTCGAAAATCAGTTCCTAACACAAATCTTTCCAGGCTTTGAGCGAAAGACTAAAGAGAACCAACGCGATTTGCGACTGATCCGGCGCCTGGCACGGCTCCATCAAATCCCCGAAACAACTGCCGGCAGCACAATGCGACGCCTGCAACCCTTTTGTTGTCATTGAAACTCCGCTGATACTTTTGCGCTTTTAAATGAAAGTTGCCAGCAATGTGTTGCAAAGAATTTGCAACATTTCACCTCTAGCTTTGGAGTGTGGGCTCCGCTTACCAAAAACCACCAGATGACAGAAACTCAGCAAAAGAATGACGCACCCGCTAAGGTTCGGGATACGCCCGAGTCCGAAGTAGCCGTAAGCTCGCCTTTGTCCGACAAAGAGCTGACGTCGACATACAATGATGTGTCTAAGCTTGGAGAAAAGTCCAAGCCCACCGATACCTTCAATCTCGCAGATCTCAATTCCTGGGCAGATATATACGGAAGGGGTGCAGAATTAGCCCGGTCGCTACGCGGAACGCCCTATGCCGCAGCGTTTAGTCAATTGGGCCTCGGTATAGACGGCGAAGCCGAGACGCAAGAAGGGCTGAGCGGTCAACAAAAGAAGGGTGGCAAAGTCGAATCCAGCGAACAGAAAGGTTCACTAGATAAAACTAAGGCAACCGCCGGCGAAAGAAAAATTGACGATCCCAAAGTCGATGAGAAGATAAAACCTGCAGAGAAAGCCGGTTTAGAGAAAACAAAAGTCGGCGACAAAACCGAAAGACCCGAGTTAAATAAAGAACTCGTTCTCAGCGACTATAGCGATACTTTAAGACGGGCCGGCTTCTCAGAGGCAGAAGCGCAGCGCGTCACAGAAAACACTTATGCACGCCTGAAGAAAGAAGAGTCGGAAGGACATCTTAAAGGCAGTGCTGAAGAGCAAATGCAGCGCATGAATACTGCGCACCGAGAAATCCTGGATAAGCCGCAGGGCGGCAGGCTGACTGACGGACAGGTAGATTACCTCACTGCCAGCGATCGCAAAAACATAGTCAAAGACTCGGCTATGCGCACCGAAAATCCGGATAAATACGTCAACCAAGGTCAACACATGACCTGCGCTCTGCACTCAATGGGCAAGCAAGAATTGGAAGCCGGCGATCCTGCCAACGTCGCAGAACGAACCAGAGATCTCGTCAATAACGGCTACACAATTGCCAAAGAGCAAGACCGAACCGGTCCCAACGGCGAAACTATCCCTGGTAAAGAGAGGGTAGTTCAAGTAGATTCACTCAGTCTAAAACCTGACTTCGAAGCCAGCCGTACGGTCAATTCACAGAATTACGGCGACAATGGCAAGCAAGGTCCAGCCGGGCAAGTTTACGCTGCTTATGCCGGTCAATTAGCTGCAGACCTCAAATCAGAACGTGAAGGCGGCAAGACATCTGCCGAAGGTATCCATAACGCCTCCAACGTATACATGGCTGCTCACGCCAACGAGCGCGGTGCACGCTCCAGCCAAACATCGACAAATGAAGGCGTTTTTTCAAGAGACGACAAAGGCAGATTGCACTATGAAGGCGACGGACCGCAAGTCGGTATCTGGGATGTCGCACATCTCAACCGCGCCAACGGCGGCGCGGATGGAGCTGTCTTCGCCAGCGCCAGCTTGTTCAGAGACGGCAAAGGTGAAACTCCTCCGCCCGGATACCCGCCCGATCTCAAAATCAGCACTTTCAAAAACACCGATGAATTGAGGCAAAAGCTGTCCAACTTCCAGAATGAAACCGGACAATCAGGTCAACTTGGTGTCAACGCGCCCTTCTTGCCTGGAGGCGGCAGAAACGGTCATGGAATGCATGCTATGAATATCAGCCTCAACAGCGATGGCTCCTTCAAACTCGACAACAACTGGGGCGCCAAAAACGACCTTGGACGCGTCAGCGATAGAGACGTAGACATCGCCACTAATAAGGCAAACTGGAATATCCCAGGAGGCGGCGGCGGACGCGTACCTGATGATGGCACAAGATTCGGTCCTTCTACCGGTCAAAACCCGAACGAAACTAAAGACGAGTTCGACAAGCGCAAAGAAGAAGAGAAGAAGAAAAATGAGGAAGAAGAGAAGGTCAAAGAGCGCGAACGACTAGAGCAAGAAAGGCTCAAAGCACAACTCGAGAACATGGAAAGACAAGCCAATTTAGACTTTGTAAAAGCTATGGGCGAATATCAACAAGCCGAAGAACGCTCACGCCTTACAGGCGTGCCTAACACCATGCAAAGACCGGTGCAAATGCATTTCGTCTAGAGGACTAAGACGTGCCGGTAGATCAATTCGGAGCGATAAAATCGATAAAATTGCCTGACTCTTTTGCCAGAGGAGAAACTCTCTATGGCGGAATGGGGCAGAATTGGCGCCGCTCGTTTCACCCAAGAGATAAGAAAGATTCTGGCGACGTCAGCATCACTTCGATGTTTCGCGGCAGAGCGACTGCAGTCCATGACGCCGGCATATTCAGAAAAATCCTTGCTGAGCCACCCCGTCTCATCTATTCCAGCAACTCCCAGTCAAGTCACTTGTGCCACCCGCAATCCCAGTTGCTAGTCAACGAAATGGTCGATGTTCTAGGCAATGCAGGCAATAATCAGTTGACCAACCACGAAACCGGGGTCGCAGGACCGCGTTTTTACTTGCAAAGAATGGAATCGATTTTACTTAACGGCAAGAAAGTACTGGCGGCATACGGAGTCTTTCACAATAGCCAGATGCAGCCCCAAGCTTACTACTGCGGGCTCTTCGTCGATTCCGATCCGGAAAGAGAAGACTGCGTCATCGAAGAACTTGTTTTCGAGGCTCAGACAAAAGAACTCTACGAGAAATACCGCTCTAGCTTTGAAAAGGCATTAGCAACCATCCAGTGGCTCTAACTGCCGCCTGAAACTTCTGCCGCCGGGTATGATCAAGCAAACAGATCCATTGGCGAATCCTTTGCGTTAATGACAAAAGAACCCAGCGAAAAACTCTGCGAACTACCAGCCAAAGCACAGCAGCTACTTTCCAATTACCGCAGTGACTGGGATAAGCGACTGGCACATGCAGTAGAACCGCTGCCAGACGAAAAATACAGAGAAATAATTCGAAGTTTTTACGCGCTATTGAAATTGTCGGCACCGTTGGTAGTATCAGTGGATAGTCCCATGCAGATGATGCTTATGCCTGCATTGCTTCGTATTCGAGCACTGGCAGACGCTGAGACATGGGCGTTAATTCAAGAAAAAATTACGGATACTGCCTGGAATAAAGTCGTTTCAGCAATGAATGAAAAAATTTCAGACACTGATATTGAAACTTTGCTAGCCCAGAGGTCAGCACAGAATTCATATTTAAACACCGGCGGCGAGGCGGAAGTCAGCAAGCGGTCAGCGTCCTATGGCATTGCTTCAATATTTGGCAGACCGAAAGGGAAAAGCATCGATTCTCGATTGGGCTTTTTCGAATCTATAGTTTCTCGCTTAGAAGTGGAATTCGACGCCGGCGTCACTCCAGAAATACGCGACTGGATCTTTGCTGACACGCTCTTTCTCGACGGTGGTATGCCTGGTCAAATTGAGAATCTTCACAACATCGACCTGCAAGCAGAAATGATTCGAGTCAATCAATTGCGTACAGCAGTGCAGAATCTAACCAATATGGGAACCACAGAGCGTGCAGCTCTGCGCATCTTTAGAGAAAGAGGCGATGCAACGTCATTGGTCAGGGACGAACTTGTGAAACAAGGCGAACTAGAAGAGCAGTTCTTGAAACAACTAGGCGAAGAAACTGTGGGCATTTTGGCTCATGCTCTAAGTGCCAGAAATCTTGAGCCCACAATTTATGAATCATATCCACCCGTTCTTGAAGCAATCGTAGACGGAGGATCTAGTGGACTTTGGTTCACTGGCCAATTAGCAGTCGGCTTCAACAGTATTGTGTGGCACCCGAAACTAGAGCGATTGTCCAATTTTACGTTTCTGCTGGATGCAGGTTTGGGAAGCGTCTTTAGTGAAGAAACTGCAAGAGCAGTAAACAATCTGCGCATATTTTTGGCTAATCGCACACCGATTTGCCCTTTTGCAGAGATTGCCTTCGTCACAAAACAGCCTCTGCTAGTAAGTCTAGATGATGACTTGCGCTTTCACTCCACCGAAGGACCTGTGTTGCAGTATGCAGATGGTTTTTCTATGTACGCAGTCAACGGCGTCACAGTGGCAGAGAAGACGGCTGTTTCACCTGAAACACTGACGGTCCAAGAGATAGAAAGTGAGATCAATCTAGAAGTGCGGCGCATAATGATGGAGCGCTTCGGCATTCCCAGATACTTGATGGAATCTAAAGCCGACATCATCAATGAAGATCAATACGGCACTCTTTATCGCAAACGAATGTCCGGAGATGAGCCGCTGGTTATGGTTAGAGTAAAAAATTCTACTGCCGAACCAGATGGTAGTTTCCGCGAATACTTCTTACGAGTTCCGCCTTACATGCAGACAGCAAAAGAAGCGGTTGCTTGGACTTTCAATATCGACGAAGAACAGTATCATCCTCAGCAAGAGACCTAATCGATTGGCAAAACTGCCTTAGACTGGTTCTCCTTTTGACCCGGGCAAAAGTTTCAAATTTGGTTTGTTGGGGTTATAGGCCCATTTGAGCAGTATCTTGCGGAAGTCCTCCGCATCGAAGGGCTTACTCAAATAGTCGTCAGCTCCCGCTGCAAGACACTTTGCCCTATAGGACTCGGACGCATAAGCAGTAATAGCAATGATTGGAATGTGCCGCCCGCTAACTAATTCTCTTGTGCGGATGGAATTAGTGCATTCATACCCGTCCATGTCAGGCATTCTTATATCCATAAGAACAGCGTCGAATTTAACTCCGCTGCTGTCGAGTTCCACCAACGCCTTAGCCCCGGTATTGGCGATCACCACATCGAAACCGTACTTTTCAGCCAAAAGCCCGAGTACCTTTTGCTGTGTCTTATCGTCTTCAACGATCAGTAGAATCGGATTTTCGCTCATTACAGCAAATCAGCTCACTAAGCTCACATAAACCTATTAAGAGATTAGCACCTTAAACTCGCACCGGTTGCAAAGCGACCATATATCTAGGGAGTTTGCGCGTTTTCTAAAAGCGAAAGAGATTTGATTCTTCTGCCTGCTCTATACTCAATGTATCCTTCAATGACCCTGTGAGCGGCCCGTGTCGCCCGTTTTACGCCATCGCTCTCGAGATGAGCATCAGGGACGTCGCTGCCGGCCGATGCCAAAACCAGCCGCTTCCAAACCATTGGGGTTACGTGCTTGTCCAGTTTATCGACCCCCGGAGTTTCGTATATTCCTTCGTCTTCGGCGACGCGCATCGTCACCTTGGTGCGCTTACCTTCAAGGTGACAACGCTCGCAAACAATTCCACCCAGCTCGAAGTGAAACCCGGCGATTGCATGGTCTGTTAAAACCGAACGGCAATTCACGCAAACGGTCAATTCGGGTCGATATCCCAGTGTTTCAAGCAAACGCAGCTCAAACATCAAACAAAGGTAGGCTGGATCAGAGTCGGACAGACTCTGGTATCGCAGCGACATAACCAAGAAATCAAAGTAAGAACTTGACTCATCGTTCAAGCCCTGTCCAAAAATGCTGGTCAATTCAGCGTAGTAAAGGCTGTAGGCAAGCCGTTCCAAATCTCCTCGAAGCTTCGGAAACGTCTCCAGAGTCTCAGCTTGCGAAATTATTTCGAATGTCCTGCCGGTGGCAAGAAGCAGCTTGTTGACGTTCAAAAGCTCAGCCCGCCCGCCGATTTTCGAGCCCGGTTTGCGCGCGCCTTTTGCCACGCATTTGATCAGTCCACGTTCGGCTGAAAACACCGTAACCACTTTGTCAGTTTCCCCGAGGGGAAAGCTGGCAACATTGACGGCATTGACCGAATAGGTTGGCATTCGTCGAAAACTTGATACTTTTGTGCGCGAAGCGAGTTTATCGCTCTATTAGAGCACGAATCAAAGCGTACCGGTTCGAGAGAACAGGCAACAGCCGTAGCCCAACGCATATACTGTGCCTATGCCAGCATCTCTTTTTGAAACGGTTATAGCTGCTTATTTGGCTGCGGTTTTCTCTTTGATCAGATGTATCCAATCAGTATGCATAAAGCCCTTCTCAGGCGCATCGACGCGCTGATAAGTATGAGCACCGAAGAAGTCTCTTTGCGCTTGTGTGAGATTTTGCGGCAAGCTGCCCGAGCGCAGACTGTCGAAATAAGCCAGGCTGGCGGTCAATGCAGGTACGGGAATGGCGCGTTCAATGGCAAAAACGATTGATTTGCGCCAATTCGATTCGAATGACAAAACAGTCTTAGAGAATTCTTTGTCCATGAGAAGATTCGGCAAATCAGCTCGGCGAGCAAATGCGGCGCGAATTTCTTCCAGTAGTTTTGCCCTGATGATACAACCGCCCTTCCAAATGCGAGCGCATTCGGAGAGATTGATGTTCCACTTATAAAAATCAGAACCTTCTTTGATGAGCGCCATGCCCTGTGCGTAGCTGCAAACTTTTGAGGCATAAAGTGCGTCATGCAAAGCCTTTAGAATCTCTTCTTTCGTCGCTTTATCGACTGGCTTGCCACTGCCGACAGCGGCGCCGTTGAGAATTTTCGATGCTTCCTGACGCATATCATGCATTGCCGAAAGCATTCTTCCAGTCAATGCCATATCTATGGTAGGAACGGCAATGCCCAAATCGAGAGCAGCCTCACTTGTCCATTTGCCCGTACCCTTTTGACCAGCCTTGTCGAGAATCATATCGACCAAGGGTTTGCCGGTCTCGGGATCGACAACAGTAAGGATTTTGGCTGTAATTTCAATAAGGAAAGAATCAAGAATGCCTTGATTCCATGATTCGAAGACATCAGCAATTTCACGCGCCGGCATATTCAATCCACGGCGCATGACGTCATACACTTCAGCAATCAACTGCATGTCACCGTATTCGATGCCGTTGTGCACCATTTTTACAAAGTGCCCGGCACCATCAGGACCAAGGTAAGTAACGCAAGGACCGTCGTTGACCTTGGCGGCAATTGCTTGCCAGATTGGTTTTACCTTTTCATATGCAGTTTGGTCTCCACCCGGCATCAACGAAGGTCCCCACAGTGCACCCTCTTCTCCACCGGACACCCCGGAGCCGATAAAATGTATGCCTTTTTCTCTCAGGTCCTTCTCTCTCTTTTGAGTGTCGGTAAAATGCGAGTTTCCACCATCAATGATGATGTCGCCTTTCTCGAGATCGGGAAGCAGTTTGGCAACCGTTTGATCCACAGCTTCTCCTGCTTTTACGAGCAGTATGATCATGCGCGGCTTTTCCAGGCTCTCTACAAATGTTTTTTCATCACGGCAACCGATGACGGGCTGATCTTTTCCACGCCCGGCAACAAAGGCATCGACCTTATCTGTGCTGCGATTGTAGACCGCAATTTTGAATCCGTTTCTGGCAATATTCAATGCCAGATTCTCGCCCATTACGCCCAACCCAATCAATCCGATCTTCGCTTTGTCAGCCATTTTCATTTCCTCTAAATCTATGCAAAATGATTCTCTATGGAACTCTTAATTTCTACAGTTCCGATGCAATGTCTTTGTCTAAATACCAGTACAACTTTCCATTTTCAGCCTTCACATTTTGGCTTGGATACTTGCCTTCAGGTCCTGTAAGAACATCCTTCAAGACACCTGCCTTTCCTTTGCCGCTGGCAAGAAAAATGATGTTTCGCGAATTATTAATAACAGGATAGGTCGTCGTGAGTCGCACTGAATTCAATTGCTCGACCTGATTATCTACAAACCATCTGCGCGTTTCGGCAAGCGCAGGCGAGCCAGGGAATAGTGACGCTGTGTGTCCATCATCACCCAGACCGAGCAGCATAAAATCGAACTGCGGCAACTCATCTCCGGAAAGGCGAAAAAATTCGTGCATTGTCCGTTCGTAATCAATGGCAGTTTGCTTGGGGTCCATATCAGGGTCGCTCAGGGCAAAAACGTTTTCACGATTGAGCGCCACTTTGGAAAGCAAATGCTCGGTAATCATTCGCTGATTGCTTTCAGCGCTTGTATATGGCACCGTTCTTTCATCGCCGAAGAAAACAACCACCTTGCTCCAATCTACTCTTGAGGCGATTTCCTTTTCAGCCAGACGTGAATAGAACCCTTTTGGCGTGCTTCCGCCCGAGAGCGAAGTGACAAACTTTCCGCGTTCTTTAATAGCATCTTCAGCGAGTTTGACGAACAAGTCCGCTGTTGCTGCCACCAGCGCATCATAGTTTTCAAATACCGAAATATTTTTTGTTTCCATCAAAGAAGTCTGCATTGCTCCTCCTACTTAGCCGCGTCAATCAATTTGACAGTGCAATCTAAGGTCTGCCGGAAAACCAGATCATCGGGCATCGATTCCATGGCAAAATCAATCAAGCGAGCCTCAGTGAGTTCAATAAGGCTCTCAGCACCAGTGCCGACTTCAGCTCCCGGCTCGCCTTTGCGGCAGTCTGAATCGCTGAGCACATAGATACAAGGAGAGCCAGGTCTTTGTTCGGCAATCATACGCTCGGCCATAACTTTGCCGTCGCAAGGTGTTTCGGCTTCAATGACCACCGAGCAGACAGCTCCTTCACTGAGCTTGTCGCTTTGGAAAGGCTGAATTGAAGTGCTGATCGTTCTCTTGCCAGATTTAAACTGAGCGCTGAATGTACCACCTGCAAAAGATGCCGAGTCGCGAGCCCAACCCAATCGAGTCGCTAGCCAACTCAATAAAAGAAGCGGCTGCACAGGTATTGCCGCATTACCGTCTGCCGATGCACTCGCATAAGAGATCACTACTTTAGAAATGCCTGGCAATGATGGCAGGGACATTGGCGGCGCTGCGTCGCTAAAAGCATCAGCAATGGCACGGCGCCACGGAATCAGGCGTCCCCAGTTGAGGTCGAATAAAGGTTTCCTGGCGCTCTGATTAGTGATGCCTGACATTTCTTTGATGAAACCTTTAGCATCTGCTGCACGCAGCGAGTCCACAATGAGCATATCGACAAAGCGCGAAAACGGCTCTAAATAGCCGCGATCAAGACGATTTGCACGCCACCACAGAACCACCGGCAAATCGTTAATCACCAGGGGCGATACTACACTAGCCAATTCTTTGGTACCTTCGCCGTCATAGCGAACCGTGATTTGTTCGGAGCAGATTTGTTTCAAACTCTTTGAATCTGCCATGTGACAGCGAGCAGAAACCCAAGCCTCAAGCCTCTGTTCTGCAGCTCGGCGTGAAATAGCCAGAATCGCACGAGATGGATGGCGAATAGCTACTTCATCAAGAATTGCGGAAGCCTCCACTTCAGCGTCAGCATCTTCGCTGAAAAGAACGATATTGGCTGTGCAGGCACGCATGACATTGGCAGGCTTGGTTGAAGTCTGATTTGAATCAGCATCCTTGCCTTCGGTCACCTTCACCGGTTCACCGTCGCTCGTTCTCTCGGCTGGTTTGGCGTCGTCAATGGCGCGCCAAAGGTCTTTCAGTTCGCGCTCGATACGCTGCACATCAACTTGCGAGAGGTGACCGGAAAGGAAATTATGCGTTTCCATAGTCGATTTGCGTTTATCAGTACTGGAGCTCATCTTATAGTCGCCTCCAGGTATGTCCGGTCGACCCAATCAACTCATCTGCTTCAGCAGGTCCCCACGAACCGGCAGCATAATTGGGAAAACGAGGCTGGGGTCCCTTTTTCTGCTTGGACAGATCCCAGTTCTCGAGAAGCGGTTGAATAAAGCGCCACGAGGTTTCGACAGAGTCAGTCCTGGCAAAGAGTGAAGCATCTCCCAGCAGGCAATCATGTATCAAGCGTTCATAAGCGCTGGGGCTTCTTACACCAAATGCGGTGCCGTAGTTAAAGTCCATATTCAGCCAACGAATCTGAGTTGTTGCACCAGGCTGTTTGGTTGCAAACTTGAGCGAGATACCTTCATCAGGCTGAATTTTGAGAACCAGGACATTTGGACTGAGCGAGTCATCGTCCATTTTTTGACCGGCTTTCAGCCCCGTCAAACCAGCGAAGAGACTGTGAGGGGCTCGCTTAAAATGAATAGCAATTTCCGTTAGTGACTTCGCGAGGCGCTTTCCCGAGCGGACATAGAATGGAACCCCGGCCCAACGCCAATTGTCTATAGTCAATTTCAGCGCGGCGTAGGTTTCTGTGGCAGAATCCGGGGCTACTCGGTCTTCTTGGCGGTAGCCGGGCACTTTGGCCCCATTGATATAGCCCTCTCCATACTGTCCTCTGACCGCGCAACGATCTACATCCTCAGGCAATATCGGACGCAGGGCCTTTAGAACTTTTGCCTTCTCATCGCGCGAAGCCTCTGGCTCAAGCGAGATTGGTGGCTCCATCGCGACGAGTGAAACTAACTGCAACATGTGGTTTTGAATCATGTCACGCAGGCAGCCGGACTCTTCGTAATATGGTCCACGACCTTCTACACCCAACGTTTCGGCGATTGTGATTTGAACATGGTCAACATGCTGCCGATTCCAGAGAGGTTCAAATATGCCATTTGCAAATCGCAAAACCATGATGTTTTGGACGGTTTCTTTACCGAGGTAGTGGTCGATTCGGTATACCTGATTTTCGCTGAGAACCTTGTGGATATGGTCGTCGAGCGCCAGGGATGACGCAAGATCATGACCGAACGGCTTTTCGACAATGACGCGCTGCCAGGGCTTATCAGTGACCTTTTTCTTGGAAACAAGCTTGGAGTTGGAAAGTTGAGTGATGATCGGCTCGTACAAGCTGGGCGGAGTCGAGAGATAAAAAACGTGATTGCCGCCAGTGCCATGCTTCTCTTTGAGTGTTTCTAAAAAAGTGGCAAGTTCATCAAATGAACCATCTTCAGTGAAATTCGACGGCTTGTAGTAAAGTCCCGAGGCAAAACGCTCCCAGGCCTCCTCTTCAAACTTCAGGTCCGGAGCATATTTTTGAATGGACTCCTTCATCGCCTGACGGAACTGTTCGTCAGTCATCACGGTTCTGGACATACCGACAACCGCAAAGGTCCTGGGAAGCAGACCGTCGATGTAAAGCGCGTAGAGAGCGGGCAAAAGCTTGCGCTTTGTTAAATCGCCATGCGCTCCCAAGATAACCATGGCAAAAGGATCGACGGCTCTGTCTTTCGGCAAGCCCTCGAGGAGCGGATTCTCTACAACAGCACTCTGCGTCATCTGTCACACCTCAGAATCAAAAACAAGTCCACTTGACGGCCGGAAGTTCACTCCCGACGCCATGGAAGAAGAAAGAGTACACCTTTTTGCCTGCATATACATTTAATGGCGACTCGTACGGTATCAAGCTTTGATCAAACTTTGCGCTTAAAAACTGCAAAAACCAGATTAACCACAAAATGAAAAGATCAATAAAGTGTGGAACAGATCAATCGTCGAAGTGTTGAACATCTCAATTCAACGAAGCGGCAAAACCCTATGCTGACAGTATAAAAACAGGCAAGCACGTTTTGGTACTTGCCGGCTTTTGGCGTACTTACTAATGAAAGAAGCTAGAAAAATGCAGCAAATCAATCACCCAGATAGACAGCCTACATGTGCATTGCGTCCGGCAATTATCGATGATCTGAAAAACAAGAACACACGAGCTAATGATGTTCATTCAAAACTCAACAGCACAAAACACAAAGAAATCATCAAAGTTGTAAGCGGTAAAGAGGTTCAGACACTTCTCACGAGCGAGCAATATGCAGGCGATGCATTCAGCATTGCCGGTGGTCGGCACTCAATGGGTGGGCAACAATTTCTTTTCGACGGCATTCTTATTGACACATCGCTGCTGAATAAGGTCGTCGACTTCTCTCCCATCGAAGGTTTAATTACGGTTCAATCAGGCATGCTGTGGAGGGATCTGGTTAGCGAACTAGCTAAATTGAATGAAAAACTGGGATGCGATTGGTCGATTATTCAAAAACCGACGGGAGCTGACGATATAAGCATCGGCGGCTCGCTCGGCTCGAATATTCATGGTCGTGTACTGGGCAGAAAACCTTTTATTGCAGATATCGAAAGGTTTACCGCCATTCTTGCAAATGGACAGAGAATCAACGTCTCTCGTTTTGAGAATGAAGAACTATTTCGGCTAGCCATAGGCGGGTACGGAATGTTTTGTTTTGTCGAAAACATAACGATTCGGTTAATCAAAAGTACTAAATTGCACAGACGAGTCGAACTTACTAACAGCACAGAACTCGTTCATCGTTTTGAGCAATTGCAAGCGCAAGGCGCTACTTATGGTGATTTCCAATTCTGCATCGATGCTGCCGCACCGACTTTCTTAAGCAAAGGCATACTGTCTGCATACTTTCCCGTCGACAGTGCCACTACTGATGATACCGGCGGTCTAAAGCTGAATGAGAGGGACTGGCGAGAACTTTTGAGTCTGGCGCACACAGATAAAACTCGAGCATTCAACATGTACAGCCAGCACTACATTCGCACCAATGGTCAAATATACAGCTCTCAGACATTTCAGTTAAGTCTATACGTGCCCGATTACCATAGCTCTCTAGACCGCGAGTGTCACGTCAAAGGGTCAGAGATGATCACTGAACTTTATGTACCTAAAACCAAGTTGCATGACTTTCTCGAAACCGCCAAAGCGGCGCTCAAGCAGCAGTGCGCCGATGTAATTTATGGAACCGTGCGTTTTATTGAAAAGGACGAAGAGTCTTTTCTAGCTTGGGCAAAAAATGATTTTGCCTGCATAATCTTCAATCTACATGTAAATCCGGACCAACTTTCTCTTCTAAGAGCGAAGAATTCCTTTAGAACCTTGATAGACATAGCTTTGAGCTTCTCAGGCTCTTATTATCTGACCTACCATCGCTATGCAACCAGAGAGCAGGTATTGGCTGCGTATCCACAGTTTGGTTCGTTTATCGAGAAGAAATTTGAATATGACCCGCAGGGTAAGTTCAGAAGCACCTGGTTTAATAAGATGTGCCTTGTTTTCGAGCCTATTTGAAATTTGCATGCAGACATTGCCAACTCCGAAACATTTGATAAAAACTCAGATTTGACTCGATTTCCTTTCGCAAGACTTGCGTGACAAAGCCGTTGAGCCGCATTAATTGGGAAAAGTGCGAAGCAAATTACAGGAATCGCTTTCGTCAATCTTTCTCTCCCCTTACAGGGTGACGGTCTTTTGCTATCATCAAAACTGTGCTCTATACAACACAAGTTTCGAGGTAGGGAGTTTGCCATGAGACTACTTCTGGTCGAAGACGATTCCTTTTTATCTGAAGGCGTCGCACTTGCTTTGCGACATAGCGGTTATGTGGTCGATCAAGTTCAGTCGGGAACAGACGCTGATCAAGCCTTGACAGCAACGCCTTATGACCTGGTCATCCTGGACCTGGGTTTGCCGCACATGGATGGAATTGAAGTTTTGAAAAGACTGAGGGGACGAGGGCAGGCGACGCCTGTATTAATCCTCACAGCCAGAGACACGGTCAGCGATCGCGTAACCGGGCTGGACAGTGGAGCCAACGACTATATCGCCAAGCCTTTTGAGCTTCTCGAGCTGGAGGCCAGGATCAGAGCCCTTTTGAGAAAAGAACAATGGGGCAATATGACCAAAATTGTAGTTGGAGGTCTAGAATTCGACACTGTAGAGCGTCGCGCGACCATCAACGGCGACAATTTGGACTTGTCCGCTCGAGAGCTGGCTGTACTGGAGCAACTTCTTAAGAGCGTCGGCAAAGTCGTCAACAAAGTACAATTGATCCGTAACCTCTCATCCTGGGATGCCGAGTTGTCGCACAACGCCCTGGAAATTATCATGCATCGCTTGCGCAAGAAGCTCGAAAAAACAGGTATCAACGTGCGTACAGTCCGCGGATTGGGATATATGCTTGAGAAACCTGCATGACCTCTTCCATACGGAAGCAGCTTCTCGTTTGGCTCTTAATTCCACTGTCCACGATCGCCGCTTCCAGTACGTTCATTGCCTATAACGCAGCAATTTTGCTGGCGAGAGAAATATATGACAAAGGGCTGCTGAATTCAGCAGACTCAGTTATTGCGCGCGTCCGCCACAAAGGCGGCAAAGTGCTTGTAGACTTGCCTCCAGCCGCGCAGTCCATTCTCAAACACAATTATAGAGACACCTTCTTCTATCAGATTTATACGATGGAAGGAAAGCGCATTGCAGGTGACGGCAATCTACCCTTCGATCCGGGTGCCGTCGATTTCAATAAACCGCACTATTCAACACGCATTCTCAACGGCAAAGAAGTGCGTGTTTTGACTATGTTGTTTCCTGTCGCCAGCCACTTTGCGGATGAAACTCCGGACGATGATGACGACGATGATCCCAAACCAGAATACTTGATCCTTGAGGTAGCCGAGACCCGCAACGCGCGCCGTGAAATCGTTACTCACATCGTGATATCGGTACTTTTGCCGCAGCTGATACTCATCATATGTGGTGGCATTGCAGTTTGGTTCGGCATTAAGCAAGGTCTCTATCCTCTGCAGCAATTGAGTCGTGCCCTTTCATCAAGATCTCCTACTGACTTGAGCCCAGTTTCCGAAAGCACAGCTCCGACTGAGGTTCGTCCCTTAGTAGGTGCGATTAATGATCTGCTGAAAATGCTCAACGATGAAATCGAAAGAGAAAGAAGATTCGTTGCCAATGCCGCACACCAGTTGCGCACGCCACTGGCGGGACTGAAAACATACGCAGATCTGGCACTCAAAATGAACGAGGACGAGTCTGTCAGGTCAGTTCTGGCGCAGCTTCACACCGGCATCAACCGAATGTCCAATTTGATCGTGCGTCTATTGACTCTAGCGCGTAGCGAGCCGGGGGTGTCACAAACAGCACGACAAATAACTGATTTGAGCGAAATCGTATCCAGTGTAACCGAAGACCTCGTACCGCTTTCCATTGAAAAGAAAGTTGATCTTGGATTCGAATCTCCACACGAGTCGATTTTTATCGATGGGGATCCTGTTGGTTTGCGTGAACTTGTCACCAACATCATCGAGAACGCTGTTATCTACACCCAAGAAGGCGGCAAGGTCACCGTCAGAGTCTCCAAATTGCACTCGCCAACCCTGTCTGTAGAAGACAACGGACCGGGCATTCCGGAGAAAGAAAGAGATCTGGTTTTTGAGCGTTTTTACAGAATACTCAGAGACGGCGCCTCAGGAAGCGGACTGGGGCTCGCAATCGTGAGAGAAATAGCTAATTCCCACAATGCAAAAGTAGAGGTAAAGGAAGGCACTGACGGGGTCGGCACCTGTTTTACCGTGACCTTCCCGGAGATAAGCCCCAACGGCAAAAAGGTGGGCTTCTCTAATCAGGAATCACGTCGTCAAATTGAACATTGACGATCTGCAAGCCTCGACCATCGAGAAAGTCGATCACATCTTTGACCTGTTCTCCCATTGGCCACAAAGGCACTTCCATTTGCGCGTACGACGTATGCAAAATCATCGATGATGAATCACGATACGGATAGTATTCGACATATTTGACGTCGTCGAGAAGTACCATCTGAGTGGATTTGCGCTTTTTGAGTCGATCATAAACATAAAGAACGGCATCAGAATCAGTCAGTTCAAAAACGAAACTGCGATTCGCATCTCGCACCATGGAGTAAGTCATAAGGCCTAGAAACAACGAAAAGCCTGACGTTGAAGCCAGGAGCGTCAGCCCCCAGTAAATATTGTGCGCAAGCGCAAAAATTCCTGTAAACAGCCAGAGAATGGCAAATACCCAGCCCACGCCAATACCTACCATGAGCGGGCCCAACGCAGTCCTTTTCGAATAAGGCTTGGAAACCAATTTGATGGCAATTTGAGGCTTGGCTGTGACCATTTGACCCCCTGCCCGACTTCGCTTCTCATGCAAGAGATCGGTCTGGAAAAAAGACCGTTAACGGTCTTTTTTCTATATGCCCAGTAAGCGAGTCAAAATAGCCGGGAATGCTTACCGGCTCAAGGAGAGAAGACCAGAAGTACCATGGTAAAGGTGCCGCTATTCCAGAGCCCGTGGGCGACCATACAGGGCAAAATACTGCGGGTCTTCTCAAGCGTGAAGGCAAAAAGCATACCGAGGGTCATCAGAGGTAAAAAGCCGCCGGCATCCAGATGGATACCGGCAAAAAGCGCGGCGGACAATAGCATTGACGGCAAAATACCCCAATAGCGCCTCAGAGCGGTGTAGAGAAAGCCTCTGAATAGTATTTCTTCGCAAATAGGAGCAAGCACTCCCAGGGTCACATAGAAAATTGCTGCGGCAGCCACGCTGTTATTGCGGGCCGCTTGCATTACAAACGAAATAACAGGGTTGCTGGAGCCTTGGGAGCCTAGATATTTAGCTGCAAGCAAGTAGGCGACTACAACACATGGAATGGCGGCCATCCAGGTAAAAACGCCGTACATAATCAGTTTAAACGGCCCATTGCGATCTACCTTAAAACGCAATCGAACACCTTCAAACAGCTTGATTGCTCGAGGTTTGAGCGCAAGGAAATAAACCCAAAGAATGCCAGGTCCATTGGCAATCAAGTACATAAAAAACATGACCAAGCCGGCAACCAATGCACCTTGTTTGGCCAGATGGGCGTCTTTGAGCGCCGATTGCAAGAAAATCGAGATGATCTGCTGCGTTGCCAGCCAAGCGATAAATACCGAATAGATAGTCAAAGCACCGTACTTTTGAGGAGATGCAACTTGTTCTCTGTGTTCGGGTGGTGTTATGCGCCGTGGCATTAAAAAGAGCGTGGCGAGTATTACGATCACGCCGCCTAAAAATGCAAGTCCGACCACTCCCATGAGGAATAGTCCACGAGCGACAAAACGCAGATTGGCATCATCGAATTCCGCAGTAACCTTCTTGAGCGCTTCTGTCTGATGTGTTGCGGTGTAAAGACGCATCAGTGAGACGGTTTCATACCACCCGTTAAATTCAGTTTCAATTTCTGTCGCTAGGGCTTTTCGTTTCTCTGAATCAAGTGCTTTTGGATTGTTGTAGAGAGTGCCGAGAATACGAGCCAATTGGCGCGACTTGTCAGTATTGATGGCTTCCAGTCGCTCTAAATTCGTTTTTGTCGGGCGACCCAGCTCTTTTGAGACAATAATTGCTCGAGCCAGAGCCATTGGGTCGTTGGGTTGATCGGCGACAGTCTTTTTGAGAAGGTCTTCAGCCTGCACAAGCATCTCTGCTCGACGCTTGTTTACAGCCTCTGTCGGCTGTGGAGGTGCAAATGAACCGGTATTGCGCTGAAAAGTGTTGACTGCCGATTCAATCTTAAGCAGAACATCGGCGTTGTTGGAGTTCCCCAGACCGCCCTTGCCGCTCTTTGCAGGACTGTGGGACGAATTCCACAGGCCCTGACAGACAAAAATCGTGGCATAGACGAGCAAAGCCCAGGTGAGAGCTTTCTTGACTTTCTCTTTAGTAAAAAGGCTGCCGCCGATCAGCAATACGAAGCCGTACAGCCAAAGAAAATTAGGATCCGCCAAGGCACCGCTCCCTCATACCCAACCAGTTTAGCGCAGTTAGGCAAAAGAAATTCTAGCCTTGAAGCAGCGGCCGCACAGCTTATTCGCCGCCGCCCATGCCGCCGCCATCGCCCCCGAAGAAGCTTTGACCGTATTCGCCCAATTCTCCGAATCCGCTGAATTCGCCGAAATCGCCAGCCCCGTCCAGACCACCGAATTCGAGCCCAGTATCGTGCAAGAAGTCGTTGGTGTCTTTGTCGTTGAACATGTAGGGATCCGACTGAGGAATCTGGTCGGCATAGTAGCCCCAGGGGAAGCCTTTTTGCAGTTTGCGTCTGAGCAGCCAACGCGGTGCACGCGCAAAGCCCAAGCCCATAGCCACGGTGGCTATAAACAAGACTTCAAATACCAGTATGTTGCCCCACTGCATGGCTACGTCCTAAAACTTCACCGCTCAATTTCCTAACCGAGCCTCGGCAGCCCCCTCTAATTACGGGCCTTTTACGCCGAGCTTGGCTATTAAATTCTGCGTTGCAGTCGCCCGGAAGTCAACAGACTAAGTGGGGAAACTACCATGCGATTTAAGAAAACTTGGTATTAGGCTGACACTAACAAAGAATGGCTTACTCTGATTCAGTAAGCAATGCGATCTTTTGCGAGCCGACGGAACTGATTGACATGCGCGGTCCCTGAGTACGCTTGAAACCGTCGATGTAGCGTCTCAATGCCTCTCTTATCAAATCGGAGCGAGTGCGGTGCTCAACTTGAGCAACACTGTCAATCTGCTCCAGCAATCCGGGAGGAAGCGCCACAAGTACTTTCTTTGGCATGCCAGATCCTTCTTAAATATCTGAGTGGGGTAGAAAAAAGTTACGAAACCACGTACGCGAATAGGCGTAGACTTACGCAAGGACCACCGTCTATGCTTGTTGCGAGGTGGGTTCCGTCAATAAATGTATTACACTCACTCGCGTTTTGGAATGCCTCAAACGCTGCAAATTCAGAAGTGATTACTGAATTTAGTTAAAAGGTTTCTTGGAATGGCTAAAACCAAGGCACATCCAAGAACTGCATATCATGCGGGTTTACATGAGAAGCAGAAAAGTTCATCACTTGAGACGATCAACCATACGATCAGATAGTCCTGCCACCCACTCCAAGATATCGAGTATTCATGCGGGTTCCTTACGACAACCACGACACAGACAAAATGACCACAAGCAATAATGAATCTTCAAGAAAATTGACAGCCAACGTAAAAGCCGCTGGCTGTGCGGCAAAGATTAGTTCTATCGAGCTGAAGCAAGTTCTAAGCTCCATTCCCAGGACGCAATGCCCAGAACTGCTCACCAGCCTGGATAATTTCGAAGACGCCGCTGTTTACAAAATTACAGAAGATATTGCAATTATTGAAACAGTAGATTTCTTCCCGCCTGTAGTAGACGATCCCTTCCTTTTTGGACGCATTGCGGCAGTTAATGCTCTATCTGACATATACGCTATGGGTGGAAAGCCGGTGATCGCCCTCAATGTGCTCTGTTTTCCCACCTGCGACTACCCTCTGTCTGTAGTAGAAGAAATTTTGAAAGGCGGACAAGCGGCATGTGCAGAGGCCGGAGTTACGGTCGCAGGAGGTCATTCAATTCAAGGACCAGAGCCAGTCTTCGGCTTGTCGGTCACAGGAATTATCAACCCAAAATCAGTACTCACCAATGGTGGTGCAAAAGATGGTGATGTCCTACTACTAACAAAACCACTTGGCACAGGCGTGATGCTTTTAGGTCTCAAAGGAAGCGCCCTTTCTGATCTAGAGCACAAGCAGCTTTTAGATTCACTGACTCTTCTTAATAAGCGCGCACTGGAGATTGCAAAGAAATACAATGTAAATGCGGCCACCGACATAACCGGGTTTGGTTTGATTGGCCATACCACCGAGATGGCCTTAGCAAGTGGATTAGCGGCGTACTTATATATAGATGATTTGCCTTTTTTCCCCGGTGCCATCGCCCTGGCATCACAAGGTTTCGTACCTGCAGGCGCCTACGGCAATAGGAAAACCTTTAGCTCATACGTTATCAATCTCGAAGATATAGATGTTGCATTGCAAGACCTATTATTCGATCCGCAAACCTCAGGCGGGCTCATGTTCTCGCTCCAAGAAGAGCCAGCCATGCGTCTTTTGGCTGAGCTTAGTGCAGCAGGATTGACAGCAAGCATAATCGGCGGATTTGTAAAAGGAAAAGCAGGTCAGATCGAGGTAAAGAAATGAGCACTGACAAAAAACACGATCAAACAAAGACATTGGACCTGCGAGGTCTTATGTGCCCAGAGCCGGTCTTACGCACAAAAAAAATTCTCGATCAAAAACCGGAAGGTGCAGTCGAAGTTCTCGTAGACAGCGACATCAATGTAATGAACTTGACTCGCCTTGCCAATTCACTCGGCTTGTCTCTTCAATCGAAACAAAGCGATAAAGGATACGTGGTCGTGATCGAATCTAAAAGAGATTCACAGGAATCACAGGAATCGCAAAAATCGAAACTATCAAAAGAATCAACAATAACGAGAACATCAAGAGAGTCCGAGACTACAAATTCAAAAGAACAAGAAAACCATGCCGGTCAAACAAAAAAGACCAGTGTGGTTTTCATCGCGAAAGACACTTTCGGAGAAGGCGACAGGGAATTCAGCGTCAATTTACTGAACGTATTTTTGCAAACCATTCTGCAAGCAGGGCACCGACCGCAGGCTATCTTGCTGGCAAACACCGGCGTGCGCCTAATGGATCCGGACTCTTCTATAAGAAAGGTTTTGGACGACTTCAAGGCGGAAGGCGTGGAAGTTTTTGCATGCGGACTCTGTGTCGAATTCTACGGGCTCAAAGACAAAGTAAAGCCGGAGCAAATCACGAACATGTACGCGATTAGCGAGTACCTTTTCTCGGCGGATAAAGTGATTTCGCCTTGATTCGATTGATTGAATTACAAACCGGAGTATTGCCTGACGCCTAGTTGCCGTCCCAGTCAGGCTGCCAAACCTTGAGCAGAAGAAAAATCACCAATAGCGAAAAGGCGACAAGACCGACTATGACTGCTATAGATGCGACATGAAACATGCCGACAAGATTGGCAATGGCTTCCATAAAGGCACCCGCAACTAATACGAAGATTAGTTTACCCTTAGAAATCGCCAAATGGTAGCCCGCAGGACCAGGATTTCATCTAAAACTGGCTGATTAGACTACGGTTTTCACCAATAAAGACAGCTCCTCCCGGGTGGGCAACCCTTCCCAGGCGGTCATAGAACGTGTCGAAAGAGCCCCAACTGCGTTGGCAGCAGTCAATACACGACGCCAATCCGCGTCTTTTAGATCAGCAAGAAATGCGGCGGAAACACGAACATCGCTGTGGTTAGAAGCATGACTCTTCTCTTTTGCAAATCTGAGCAGCTCGGCGATCATGCCCGCGATAAAGGCATCACCGGCGCCTAATTCAGAAACCGCATCAGCCGGCAGTGGCGGAGCAAAAACATCCAGTCCAGAAGGCATCACTAAAAGACTGCCGGATGCTCCCAGGGTGACAATAAGATGTGGACCGGACTTGCCGTCCGCCCCATTCAAGAATACGCTTAGTTTTTTGCCCAATTGAACAACTTCGTCAGATGCTCTCTTTGAGTCCTTATCTAACGGCTCAACGATCGTCGCCGTCAAAGGTTTATTAGGCATGACCCCGCTGGACGCGCCAGTTTTATTCTCAGCCTTCGATTCCTGTTCGAGTGCGTCGGCCCAAAACTCTAATTCGCTTAAATTGACTTTGACTATATCTGCGGTTTTAAGTGCAGTAAGTGCAAATTCGCGAGCCTCTCTGTCTTCACCTGTTGGAAATCCAGCATCAAAGGAAATCGGCACGCCAAGCCTTTTTGCGATCTTAAATGCTTTTATTACTGCGTGCCTTCGAGGCGCGATGGTAAGAGAAATTCCGGTGGCATGCAAAAATTCCGCAACAGCAATCGATTCTTCTTTTACTTCATCTTCGTTTAGCAGATGACTGGCGTTCGGGCGTGGCCAGTTGAAGAAGCTGTATTCTTCGCGTTCATGACGGAACACATAACATTGTGCGGTCGGACTGCCTTGATCAACGATGAGATCTTTTAGATCAACCTTTTCGTTTTGCAGCACAGTGTCGAGATATTTCCCATGCGGGTCGTCACCGCGTTTGCCGATCAAGCTGACTGGCACGCCTAGACGCGCCAAACCGATCGCCACATTAGAAGCATTGCCGCCCAGGGAGCGAACAAAATCTCTGGCGTCAGTAAAATCCGTGCCGATTTCTGTCGAAATCCAGTCGACTACCACTTCGCCGATTGTCACCACCGACATTTTTCAATGTGTCCTATTGGTCGCAGACAGCTGAGGCTAAGCCATCACTTTCTTGTGCTGACTGATGACATTGGGATAAATATCGAAAGCCGGCTTGATGACGGGCAAAAGCTGCAGTGCTTTGGCGACGGGACCGCGTGCCATAATTTTGCCGCTCACGATTGCAAAAGGAACGTTTACTTTACCAAGCCAAAAATCATGAGCAACATCAGCTTTCATAGCCATTTCGACCGTCGGTTTGATCGGTTGTTTGCCGACCATCACTTTCATCTCTTTGCCGTCCGAGCAGTCAACGGTAATGCGACCTTCCGGCTCGCGATATTGAAACTGCACGATTAATTTAGACTGCAAAAGCTTCTCTGACATGTCAGGGTCTCTGCCGATGCGGGCCCAAAGTTCTTTCATTACTTGGTGAAGCTCGTCGGTATTTGCGAAAAACTGCATCAATAGGCCCTCTCGTATAACCCTTTAATATCTTCAGGTGAACATTCTTTAGGATTGAACATTATGGCAGGATCCGAGCCTGTTAGAAAGGTTAGTTCTTCAATGTCGTCACTCTTCAACTCGGGAACACCGGCATCTCTCAGCCGCCTGGGCAAGCCGCAGTCGGTACAAAGCTTTTCGATCGCTTCAATCAATTCGGCGGCTGCGACTGAGTCTTTACTTGATGTAGACATGCCGACCAGTCGTGACAGTTTGGCGTATCGCTCAGTCACAGCGTCCATATTGAATTGCATTCCGTGAGGCAGGAAGATGCAGTTGGCAATGCCGTGATGAGTTCCGAATTTTGCACCGACTGAGTGAGCAAGAGCATGGACAACACCAACTCCTGAATTGGTGAAGGCAACACCGGCCATAGTACTGGCAACGAGCATCTGTGAGCGCGCTTCGATGTTGCCACCGTCATTGGTGGCAATACGCAGATTCTCGAAAATCATCTTAGTAGAATCTATACAGAGCGAATCTGTAAAAACAGAATTGCTGATTACCGCCGTATAAGATTCGACCGCGTGTGTGAGAGCATCCAAGCCGGTAGCAGCGGTTAATTTGGGCGGCAGAGAAACAGTCAGCAATGGATCGAGAACGGCCACCGATGGTGCCAAGTAGCGACTTCCGAAAAGCAATTTCTTTCCTTCTGCTCTGTCCTTTACCATCGCCACCATCGATACTTCCGAACCGGTGCCCGCCGTAGTTGGCACCGCCACCAGTGGCAGCAACTGTTCTGCGATATTATTCAATCCTTGATATTCAAGAATTTCACCGCCAAGCGTCAGGCAAATGTTTACGACTTTAGCCGTATCCATCACAGAGCCGCCGCCAATCGCCACAATACAATCGCATTCTTCGGCGCGTGCCAAATCAGCCACTTTATTAACGCAATCGACATCGGAATCAGGTGGCACATCGTCAAAAACGACATACTTCATATCGCCGAAGCCCATCAGTATCTGTTCGACAATTCCTGTCTTCATCAGAGGCTTATCGGTAAGAATAAGGGCACGATTCCCCGCCAACTCCTTGACAATATCGGCAGTGCCGCTTGCCAGCCCTTCTCCGAAGGCAATTTTGGTAGGTACATGAAAAACAAATGGGTTCATATTTCGATTTCGAGCGGCGACATATCGTTTGCTAAGAAATAAAAGTTGCTAATAAATTCTCATGGAAACACTTTGCACGCTGTACACGTCTAGCCGCCTACAAAGTGAATTGAATCGCAGCGTCGGCTCCCCTGAATACATGCTTAGTAATACTAGATTGGTAGATGTTCCTTGACCTGAGTGCCATTTCTTTATAGTATTGTCACCCGATGTTGACATCCGCGGTGGGGTTTCATTCAGTTGCGCCGATTGGTGCGGGATTTGAAACTCGAGATTAGAAACCGCCGATAGTCAGAAGAAACCAGAAGGACTAACAATGATTTTGAAGCCCTTGTCGGCTCGTTATATCAAAAACAATCTTGCACAGTGCGGATTGTCGCAACTTGCAAAGATTATTTCACCAGGCGGCTCGACAAGCCGCAAGAGGGTGAAAAGAAATCTCTTTGCAACCTCCCTTTGCCTTCTTTTTGTTTCTGGCAACCTGAGTATTTGTCAAGCGCTTCCATCTGAAGCGAAATCTTCATCGAAGAATTCCGGAAAGACTGAGCCAGCTGGCACATTGCTCCACCCGCTCGTACCAAAACTAGACGAAAGTCCGGCTACCGAAACATCCGAGAGCGCAGATAAGAAGAGTCAATTCGCAACTCCGATTCACGAATCTCTCGAATACGACATCAACGTGAAGTCACCGGCAGGGCGGGCAACAGATAGTTCGGGCGTGGGCTCTCCGCAGATGGGTGCTCCGGAGAAAGCCGCGACAGACACTCTCAAGGCAGCGCCGGAAAACATCTCGCCAGAGCTCGGAAAGATAGATGAGAGCTCTTTAACCATCAATGAAGACACCACTCTCAAAGGAACGATTCAAATCGTTGCCGATGACACAGAGTACGACCAACAGAAGAATACATTTCTAGGAACTGGAAACGCGGTCGCCATCATTGCCGGACAAAATTCCAAACTGGAAGCCGACATGATTATGTACGACCAGAACACAGAGCTTATGGATGCGCGCGGTAACGTGCGGATTTATCGCGACGGTCAGGTGACGACGGGCAGCGCTTTCAAATTCAAAGTCAATTCAGACGAATATTTGATCACCAACCCGGATACCGAAGTACAGGGAACTTCGATTGTCGCGCGCAAAGCTTACGGTACAGACGAGGGTCTGAACTTCAGAAACGGCACCATGAAGATGCCGAAGCCGATTACGGTTTCGAGCAACATTGGTTATGCGCCGCTCAACTATCAGGATGAGCTTTTCGAAAAGAGATTGCACCCGGACGCCTACATTCCGGAGAATGCAAGTTTTAAGTTCAGCGCCAGAAAAATGGTCTACGAACGCTATAAGGACCACGACAACCTCACCGTATTTGGTGGCAGGATGATGTTCGGAAAGCTTGGTGTCAAGCTACCGAAATTTACGGCCACGGTCGGTCAGGAAAATAACGTCGTCTTCCCGATTACGCCGTACATCGGCAACAATATGATGTCCGGCGGTCTCAACCTCGGACCGAATTTCCATAGATCGCTTGGCAAATATGGTGTTCTTTCATATGCACCACTGATTCAGCTGGGCGGAAGGCGTCTGGAAGGAACGACATCCGAAACAAAGAACCTGCCTGGTGTGGGCGCTCAAATCGGCTTCCAGAATCAACGTTTGCAAGCTCACCTGGCTTACGGTTCGAATTCGGATCTTTTGATAGGTGATCTCAAATATAAAATCAGCCGCACCACCAGGTATCAGGGCGGTGTAAACCGCTTCATGGAAGACGGTCTTTTCGGCTTCAGACGTGCACGTATTTTGAGCGAATTCGTCGACCTGCGCAGCACTAACAAAATTCCTTTCCTTTCCAGTTTGAGTTTCAGAACTGCAGCAGGTTGGGCGCAAGACAATCCTCAGTTGATCAACCTGACTCCTGAATACGCAAAACTATTCAACAAATCAACTTCGACAAAAACAGTTTCTGCCTATCGTTTTTCGGAAACCCTAAGCGCCTCAACCCATCCGCTCTTTAAGATCGGTAATGAAAAGTACGGTGTATCGTCTAACCTTTCCGGCGGCTTGGCACTGCGCTACTATTCGACCGGCGACGCTATGGCCATGGCGCAAATAGGTCCGAACGTCGAGGCAGTTGCCGACCGTTTCAAAATCAGAGTTGGCTATACTCAGTCGGCTATTCGCGGTGAATCACCATTCGTATTCGACCAATTCATTCAGGGTACACGTTCGGCGTACGTAGCCGGCGGTTTTAGAGTGAGCAAATACTTGACGCTGGGCGGCTCGGTCGGATACAACTTCATCGATAAGTTGGCGTACTCCAAGTCGATGACTGCCGCCATCGGACCGCAGGATTTCAAGCTGCTACTGTCGCGTGACTTCCTTACCGGCAACCAGAGAATGGGCTTCGACCTGATTTACGGCCAACAGATTCCCTTCAACCGCTTGGTCTTGAAGGGCAGTCCCGACCATGGCCAGTTAGGTGGAATTTGATGACATCCGCTAAAAGCGCTGACAGTCAAAATAGAGATCTCGACAACATACTCAAAGACAAAATGCCGGCTCTCGGCATTGATCTGGGCGGAACCAAAATTGGTTGCGCACCTGTAGCCGAATTCAAAGTAATCGGGGAGCCGAAAAAAGTACCGACGCCGAAGGGCTCGGAAAACATTATCAATACGCTTGTCGAACTCATCGAAGAGGCAAGAAAACACCACATCCTGAGTGGCGTCGGCATCGCTACTGCCGGTATCGTCAATATAGAAACCGGAGAAGTAATTGGTTCGACAGGAAACTTACCAGGTTGGGCGGGCACACCAATAAAGAAAGAGATCGAAAGCAGAACAGGCCTACCGGTGCATGTCGACAACGACGCCAACGCAGCAGCGTATGGTGAAGTAAAGGCTCTGGGGCTGAGCCACAAAACCTGTGTTGTAGCAGTCACCCTTGGCACCGGTATTGGTGGCGGCATAATAATGAAAGGCGAACTTTTCCGCGGCGCTCATTATGCTGCAGGCGAAATCGGCCACTTGCGCGCCAATCTGAATAATCATCGTCTGTGCACTTGTGGACTATTCGATTGCTGGGAAGCTTATGGCTCAGGACGCGGTTTTAGAGCGACAGCAAAAGAAATGCTGACCAATGTCACTGTCGATCAAACTCCGCTGGCGGCTTTGCTTCCTGATCCTGCCGTCGATAAAGTATGCGCTGCTGCTAAGGAAGGCGACATTATCGCCAAGCGAATCGTTGATACGTGGCACGAACATGTTTGTGCAGGTATCGTCACCCTGGCTCACACTCTTGATCCTGACTGCTTCATCATCTCAGGCGGCATGGCTAAATTTGTCGACTACGATTTATTGAAAGAGCTCGTGATCGACAAATCATTGCCCAGAGTCGGAGAGCGCCTCGACATACATCGCTCTTCATTAGGCGATGACGCCGGTATTATCGGCGCTGCCCAAATTGCCTTAGATCAGCTCGTTACGGTCTAATTAATACCGCATCTCGATTTCGTAAGTTACTTTCGTCTCGCTGTCCGGCGCTACTTTGACGTCGAATTCAAATGTAGTGGAGTCTTTCTTCTTATATTCTTGCGATGAATTGAGAATCTTCCACTGCCCGTAAGCGTGCTCGACTGTTGTTACTGTAATCGGCTCTTTCTTATGATTGCGCAAACTGATTTCCATCTGCACTCTTGTCACATGATCCGAGACGCGTTGTACATTCATCTGCTTGCGCTCACCGACCACATCAAAAGCATCGCCAATATAGAGGCGAACTTTTTCATCGCGAGGAGTGTGATCGATTTGATCTTCGCCAATGAATTGCAGAGCTCCATCTTTGTCTTTTTTATAGACTCTAACTTTGCCTTTAGGCATGGGCATTCCGAGATTGTTCTTCTCTGAATTATCCATCTCCAGTTTTACGTTTATCTTCTTGCTCTGACCTTGCGGTGACCAACCGCCTGGATAGAACTGACCGTTCGAGTCGAAAACAAACTGTTTCTTAGTCGGCACTTGAGCCGCATTAAACAAGCTCAGCTGCTTCGTTTCATGGTCTTTCACATCGGTTTTGCCGGCCATCGTATAAAGGTGATATTCGGCAAATGACTGTTCGGTAAATTGACTTTCGGCTGCGGCTCCACCGCGGAACATCATGCCTTTTGCCAGATAAGCTGTGGGTGCAGTGACGCGATGCACATCACCAGCCAGCAATTTCAGATTGGCATCACGATAACTAGCTCCTGACTGATTATCCAGAGTTACCCAGCTAGTCAAATCGGTCTTGGTATCATCATTATTCACAACCGCAACATAGTCGCATTTCCAGTTCAAACCTGCGGTTTGATAGGCAATCTCGGTTTTGTGCGAACCGGCTTTGTCTGTCTCCAATTTCCACAACAATGACGGCTTAGGAACAAGCCCGGAAGGAAGTTCAGAAAGCTCTACTTGACCTTGCGGATTCAAGATAATGCCGTTGCCGGTCTTCACTACCAGACCGGAATATGTGGACGAAACACGCCCTTCAGTATCGGATACATAGGTTCGAGGCGAATTGATAAGCGTGCCACTGATTTCAGAAACCCCGCCGCCGGCCAGGTAGTTCTTAATACGCACTTCTTTGCCGACTGACTTTGAAAGAATTGTCGTTGGCTCAATTAAGTCGTATTGATAATTCTGCTCGCGGACAACAACACTGTTGGGAGCGGTCAAAGATGTGAAACTGACAGAGGTCGGGTCAATTTTGGCCGCCACATCTTCAAATCGAACATGGTTGATGCCGTTGACCAATTCCACAGAACGAGTATCTCTTACTAATCCAAAATTCTGGTTGTAAATAGTCAGACTTACCCCGGATGACTCGGCAACCTTCTTTTCATCGTATGCAAATGCCGGCAGAGCCACCTGGCAAGTTGCCGCCAACGCTATTAGTGATACTGCTCTTTTGACACTCGTCTTCTTCACGTCACACCTCTCCATTGCAGTTTCAACTTGGAAACCGCATGTCCATTTGTCCTCGAGATCATACCTTTATTGCACGGTCTCAAACGTCCCATATTATGCCAATTCGCGGCTTCACAGCCACCTGGAAAACCCGGAACTTTGACTGTGGAAAAAAGACCGTTAACGACCTTTTTTCCAAGACAATATTTTCAAATGCAAAAAATCCAGCTACTGACAAGTCCTATTTTGCGGCGTTTACAAGTGGCTCTAGCTTACGAGCCAATTGAACGTCCATTTCGTGGCCGCCTTTAATGCTGATGAATTTCGCTTTGACGCGCATTGGATTAACACCGATTAGTGTCAGGTCTCCAAGGAGATCCAATAGTTTGTGTCGCACAGGTTCATCTTCAAAATGAAGAGGCTTCGTGAATCCGTCCTCTGTCAGACTAACGCTGTCATCGGCAAGACCGAGCATCTGGTGTTCTTTGAGTGACGCGAAAGTGCGGGCTGTGGCAATTTCTTCCGGCGCTTTGGAAGCATCGAATGTCTGCCATTTGCGCCCGATCTTGGGGTGATCCCAATCCATCAAATAGGTAAGGGAAAATTTGCTGTCAGGAACGGCGAGTATCATCCGATCGCCAGATCCAACGGTCACTGTTTCAGTGAGTTCAATATCTGCTTCCGGCACACGACGCTCTACACCAGCAGCCTGGAAAAGTTCAATAAAGAAATTTGCGCTGCCGTCACCAAGTGGAAGTTCTGGTCCGTCGACGGTGATGAGTACATCTTCCAGCCCCCAAATAGCTACCGCACAAAGAATATGCTCGACAATGCAAAGGCGAACGCCATCTTTGCCAAGCGTCACATTGCGCATTGTATTAACGACGCTTGCCGCTCTTGCAGGAAAAGTAACATAGGCAACATTCGCTTGTTCGCGTGCATCCAGGACTGAAAAATTGATGCCCGAGCCAGGCAGACCGCTTTCAATAATGACGGCAATATCCTTCTTAGACGTAGCGCCGCGACCTTTATATTCGACGCGAAACGTGTCTCTTACGCTCACAGAAGGAGATTTCATCGACCTGTTTTATCCTCTTACACTTTCTCTAAAGCCTTTTCAGCCAGCAATGCTTCAAGCTTTGCCACGCGCTGTTTCAAATCTTTGACGTCTGCATTCGTTTCTTTAAGGCGCTTGATGCGAATCAAACTTTCGATATGCTGCCGTCTTTCGACTGCCGGCGCTCCTACTTGGACTTCTGCAGCTGGCACATTGGCGATCACGCCAGCCATGCCTTCTACAATCGCGTCCTTTCCGATTTTAATGTGATCGGCGATGCAGGCACTACCGGAGATAATCGCCCGATCTTCTATGGTGGAAGAACCGCCAATAGCGGTGGTGCCGATAATCAAAACTTCTTTGCCAATGCGGCAATTGTGGGCAATCATGACCAAGTTATCGATCTTAGTGCCTTGACCAATAGTGGTGGCACCCATGGTGCTGCGATCGATAGTTGTGCAGGAGCCAATCTCCACATCATCTTCAATAATGATTGTGCCGATATGAGGAATCTTCAAGTGAGGATTGGACTCATCTTTGATATCGCGATTGCCATTCAGGCGTCGCTCTAAATTAGATTCGCGCTCAGTGACGTACCCGAATCCATCAGAACCGAGTACAGCCCCTTGCTGCAAAATAACTCGATTGCCGATCTTTACTACGTCAGCGATCAAACATCCAGCTCCTATCGAGCAAGCTTCGCCAATTTCAACTTTTGCACCAATAATGGTGCCTGGATGAATCACCGTCTTCGCACCAATTTTGCATCCAGGTCCGATTACAACAAGTGGTCCTATGGCTACGCCTTCACCAATTTGTACACTTGGGTCGACAACCGCGGTCGGATGAACACCAGTCGCAGGGCTGTGACGCTTCACGGCTACAGCAGAAAGCATTTTTTGCACAGCCAACATCGGTCTTTCAACAACGATGCATGGGCGTTCGGTTTTCGCTTTTGGCGTGACTACAAGAGCTTTTGCCTTGCAATCGTCTAGTTGAGCAACCAGCTTTTCATCAAAAACGAGCGCCAGATCATTCTCAGTCGCCTGTAAGGGGGAGACGGCTACGGACGACACTTTTATGTCTGCGTCACCCGCAACACGACCGCCAATCACATGAGCAATCTGTGCAAGAGTCATTTCGGCTGGCAGCTTCATGTTTAACCCCAAAATAGTGCAGCAAAATAAAACATTCAATTGACTGGAAGGGGCAGCCGAAGCTGCCCCTCATCAATTAGGTTACTTGGTTGCCGGCTTTGCAGCGGCAGGAGCTGCTGCAGCAAGGCGCTTCATGACGGAATCTGTCAGGTCAATTCCACCCATAAATACAACCGGCTTAAGAAGGACGATGTCAAGCTTTCTTGCAGCCGCTTCGGCTTTGATTGCATTCTGGACATCGCTTTCCAATTGGGTTTCCAACGATTGAGCGCGACCCTGAACTTTCTTCACTTCAGTGTCAATCGACTCCTGCAATCTTCTCTGCAAGCCTTCCAGCTCCGCAGGCGGCTTGCGATCGGTTTTTGCTTTCTCCAATTCACGATTGCCGTCTTCGATCATTTTGTGAACACGATCTTCTTCTTTTTTCAAATCTTTCGCCAATTGCTCAGCTTTCGGATATGCCTTTACCACCTTGTCCGGGTCGACAACACCGATTCCGCCGCCGCCGCTTTTGGCAACAGGGGCAGCTGCAGGCGCTGCAGGAGCGTCGGCAGCGAATGCCGGAAACGCAGATGCAGAAATAGTAAGCGACAATGCGCTGGTTACCAGAACGAGGCTCTTTTGCAAGGTGTGCATTCTCTTCTCCAAAACTCAATAAGACAAAACGCTGTCAAACGGCTCAGTTTACACCATTAGCAGTTGCCAAAGGCGGCTTGTAGACAGCAAGTAATTAAAACATTGGTTATTAAAAGCGATCGCCAAAACCGACCGTCATACGCGGCGTAAAATTGCCCAGGATGCTGGACACGAGCGGCATACCGTATTCAAAGCGAACCAATCCAAGCATCGGTATATTCACCCGCAAGCCGATACCCACTGACGCACCCAAGCTGGAACGCGAGAAAAGGTTGTTAGTGAGACCATTCCCCATCACATGACCGGCATCGAAGAAGGCGGTCGCTTTGACGTGCTTGTCGATTACTTTGCTGACTTTACTATTACGTGGCAACGGTATTCGCGAGCGCAATTCCGCTGTGGCCATAAGCATTCCGGTACCTGTTCCTAGATCAGAGAACATTCGATATCCGCGAATACCATTCCATCCACCCAATCTATATTGCGCAAACTGCGGCATACCGCCGACAGCCGTGCCGCCCTGGATGTTCGTAGCCAAGGTTATGTCTTTGGTGATCGGGATATATTTGCTTACGCTGGCGCCGACTTTCATGAAACTCGGACTACCCAAACCAAGGGACGGTCCAGCGGAAAGCTTGGCGAAAGAGCCTCGCGTAGGGTCAGCACCATCTCTGGTGTCATACGTAATTGACGGATTGACGGTCAAGAATGTCCCGCCGCGCAATTGCTGGTCTCTTACAGATTGAGCCAGAGCATTAGCTCCCGCCTGAGATCCGGCCATGCCGGTCGCCAAAGCGCGGTTGGCCATCTGATTGAGCGCACCATCATTGCCAAACATACTGCTGTAGTCTCGAAGCGACGTGTTCTCGCCAATAAAGCCCAGATTTAGTGCAGTGTTGTGCTTCAGCTTTTTGGTAAAAGTCGCAGAGGCTCCCAGAGTCCTTTGCGTCGACTGATCAACCATCATAGAGGAGAAATTGCGACCAAATCCTGACAGCGCCAAGGATGTATTGGTCTTCATGAAATTCGGCTCGACAAATGTCGCTTCGATCTGATAGTTGTTTTTGTTGACCATATAGCCGTTGCCCGGGTTATTGACGGCATTGATGCCCTGCCCGAACATACCGGTCCCCATCTGGGAGTTGAACGAAACAATCTGCCCGCGACCGCGAAAATTGTTGTCTGAAAAGCTCAAATTGCCGAATGGTCCGGCGATAGAATCGACGCCGCCGCCCACACCCACAGAGCCGGAGCGCTTCTCATCCACTTCCACTTTGAGGATGTATTTGTCAGGACTGGTCGGCGATGGCTGCAAACTGCGGCGTATATCCTGGAAGTATCCATTGGCGTAAAGTTTGCGCAGGTCGTTGGTTAGCTGTTTTTCGTTATAGACAGACCCGGGCTTGATTTTGATGGCATTGCGGATAATAAAGTCTTTCGTCTTGCGATTGCCGCCAATTTGAACCGACTCGATCTGTCCTTCATTCACCTTCAATGAGATGTTGCCGTCCGGGTCATCTTTTACATCGGTGACGCGCGCCAGCAGGAAGCCCTTCTCGTGGTAGAGCTGCTCGACCTTATCTATTGAAGAAGACAGGTCGTTCAAGTTTTGCGGTTTTCCGAGCTGATTAGCGAAGATATGGGACAGCTCTTCTGAACTGAGCGCTTCATTGCCTTCAAATGAAAATTGCGTGATAGGCGCGTTCTCTTGCACGCGTATTTTCAGAAGAACGCCGCCGTTGCTCATCTCAGGCAGAGCCTGCAAACTGCGATCGTCAAAATATCCCATTCCGTTGATCGCTTTCAAATCTTGCAAAAGGACGTCGCGATCAAACTTATCGCCACGTTTGGTCTTTACGACGTGCAAAATGTCTTCAGAAGGCACAAGGCGGTTGCCTTCGATTTTCACATCGTCAACGGTCAAATTCGATTGCTTTGAAGCGCCCGGATAGCTCAGTTTGCCGGTAAATTCACCGATACCGGTTGCAGAACTGGATGAACCAACGCTCGGCGACGCTTCTTTCGGCGTCTCTGACTTAAGTTCGACATCAGACCCAGATGTCTCTGCCGGCAGTACATCAGCAGCATCCGAAGCCTGTGCAGGAATGCATGTAAAAGCAAAAGAAGTCCCAAACACGCCTACGGCAAGGGTTGCCGAAACCAGGCGTCTTAAGACAAGGTTCACAGCCGAGCTGCTCTTTGAAACCGTCAAAAACATTGCATTCTCGCTTTCCAGAGGGCAATTTTACCATGTGTCAGGGTCATGCCAAGCGCTCACTCTCATGACATCCAGGACTCGGTTTTCCTTCACTCTCAGACGACAGGCCGGCACGAATGATCCGAGATCGAGATGAAAGGTGCTTAAGGTGCCTCTGTTTACAAATCAAAACTCTTTACTGCGCCCCCTCATTCTTCCTGTGAATCTTATTGCTGTGGCGAGGCACCAGTAGCAGCTGCCGCACTTTCGACCTTCATGTCTTGGTTTGCGTTGCCACCGAGGCCGGTGCCGACCTTTAGAGTTAACTCTACCTTAGTGCAGGTAGGAATAAGGGGCAAATCGAGTTTTTGAAACGCTTTAGATAAAACTATGTGAGCGGGCGAAACAGTCTTCTCTACAGGAGCTGCCAACGAACTCATATAAAACTGCATTGAATCATTAGGCGCGGGCAAATTTTTCGATGCTCCTTGTTTATAGAGTTTAAGCTTGGGGTTGTTTTTCACATAACCCTTCGCCTCATCATGGTCTTCCAGTTCTTTGATGTTCTGTAGTTGTTCGACGTTCGACTCAATATTCTCCAAATAGCCAAGCCTCATCTTGTCCAATTGTGGGCTTGCCACCTTCATCCAAGGCAGATTCATAGGGTATGAACCTTTTATCTGATCGAACTTTTTCTCCATAGCTTGCACCGATTCCATGGTGGCAAGATTTTTCAAATAAGTACGCTGCTGTTCCAATTCCTCGGCGCAATTTTTCGCTTCATCAAGTTGCTCCTCGGCAATAGCTTGAAGTTGCGGATAATCACTTTGCACCTTATCGAGGTTTAGTTGCGCTTGCATCACCATCTGGCGAGAGCGTGCCACCATGTTATTCATCTGTCCGACACGATCGTTTTCATTCAACTTTCGTGCGCCGGCAAGCGCAATTTCATCCGCAGAACCCTGCAAACGATTGTGGGTAAAGATCAGGCCGCCGTATGAATATCCAATCAGAAGCCCTATTCCCACAATGGACAAAACCACGCATCCCAAAACCAGCATGTTGCCGGTCGCTCTTCTATGTCTCCTTATATTTCTAGATCGTCTTTTCATCACAAATTTACTTGTCCACGGCGAGTAGAAAAGCCCTCTAATATGTGTTGTTATTCGTTGATGTAATAGTAGGTAGTTTCTGGATTGCGACCCAGGTTTTCCCATTGCGCCTGACTGGTCAGGTGAACAGTGACCGGGCTGGTAAATCCAGGAAGCCCGGCTCCGGCACTGAAGAGCGGCGAGATATCACAATCCGCGCTCAACTGTAAACTGTACATAAAAGGTCCCTGAGGTCCATTCGGCAATTGGTCGCCTGATAGAGCGGTGCTAATTGGAACGCTCGTTTTTCCATTACCTTTGTCCACAATGACAAGCGTCGCAGCCTGGTTCTTCACGCCTACTCCGCATGCACTCAAAAGGTTTGTCCACCAGGAATTTGTCTTCAGTAATTTATTAGCCTCGCTGCGTTTTTCACAAACAGCCATTCGGTGCGTCATCTCTGTCATGATGCCGTGCGCGATGAGATAGCGAACAGGCAAAATCCCAATGTTCAATAGAGGCGTAAAAATAAACAAGATAAAGATAATCATGGCACCACTGAACTCGGTCATCGAGCTGCCTGTTTTTCTTTTCCTGCGTCCTCTGGTCTGCCAAGTTTGCCTAGTCTGCGAAGTTTGCCTAGTCTGCAACGATTTTCTAGTCTGCGAAGTTTGTCTAATATGCTTAAACTGCTGATTCATTTTGAGGGTCCTGACTTATGCCGAAACTGCTACAGCCTCCACATCAGTAGAACTGGCAGCCTGGCGTATTTAGGAGGGAATATTGGCAATTACTGCTGATACTAAATGCGATGCGCAAAAAAAAGAACCCAAGATCTAATGTGCCACCACCGACGAATCGGAAGTGGACACATTAGCGCCGTTAAAATTTGTTGATTAGTATCTAAGTAAGCTCATATTTTCGATTACGGATTCTTGTTAGGAACCACATAAGTGATGGGAACTGTGTGCGTGCAATTTAGCGAAACGCCATTCGCACCGACAACCGCACCGGCCAAAAACGGTGGAAAAATGTCGATTGTGGTTTTAACCGAAACCTCACCATCGACCGCACCTCCGGCATCCGTCGGTATATCGCGTACTGTCTCGACAGCGTCGATTTTTTCTCGCACTTTCATTGGTAATCTTGTCGAGTAAATCTTCTTCACGACTGCCACAGCCCGGTCATATGGCGCCGTTCCAGAGCCCACTTGGCGGTTCTCGCCCTTGGACAAATCGCTAGGAGGTCCCGATGCTGCAGCTCTTGCGGCATCCCGGCAAGCCTGGTCGTTGAGACCAGCGCCTATTGCAACCATCCCCAAGTCAATCACCAGCAGCACTGCAGGGACAACACAGATGAGAACGCCAACTACTTCCACCAGCCCCTGTCCTCTTTTAATTCTGGTTCTGCCAGGTCTGTGAGTGACCATCACTGAAATTTCTCCATCGCGTTCATCACGTTTCTTACGTTCATCGCGTGTACGGTCTAACGGGTTCACCGGTCTAATAGGGCTAACGACACCCGTCCGGGTTTTAGGCGGAAGTCCAGATTTATCCGGCCTTATCTAACCAAACTGATGTGCTTGCCTTCAGGCACCGAGAAAAGACCAATTGTCATCGATGCTTTAAAAGTGTTTTCCATGTCGACTTGGTCCCCGTCTTCTTTCGAATCGTGAAATCCGAGATCTTTCAGTCGATCAGAGATTTCATTAAACGAATCGGCAGGAACCTTCACTGCAACGAGCGGATTTTTGTGCAAGTAGGAATCCAGCGCCAATCGAAAGATCGCGTTGGCGGCATCTTTTTTCTCTGCTTCTGACGGATTGTTGTCCTTGTGTTTGACCTCAATTGCAACTCCGTCTCCTTCGTCGATATCCAGCTTGTGAAGCTTCTCCAGTCCATATGGCTTGCCATCGTGGTAATACATGTACTGGTAACTCGTCTTTTTGTTTTCGTCTTTGGTCGGATACCAAAGCACTTCTAGTTTTTCGATAGGATTAAGCTTGGAATTCGTGTAGTCGAATTGCCGCTCCAATCGGCGCGTTTCAACTTGAATTACCCAATCGTATGGTTTATCGACTTGCTCATCGGCAATAGCTAGTTGTGGCATAAAACCGAGCGCCACACATACAGCCGCATAAAGGATCCCAATCTTGCGATATTTCGTTAAACGCAAGCCAATGTGCATACGCTTTTGCATTGAGCAAATTCCCCTTTGAGAAAAACGAGTAAATTCCAACCGTGAGTGATCTACGCAATAAGAGCTGGTTTTAGGACGCTGTGAGGAAAGAAATAGAGTAAGCAAACACAGTACCCTGTGACTAACGCGAACTAAAGGCGCAAACGGTTCTGATAGACTTGGTAAAAAGTTAGAACCAGGCTCGCGAGAAGCCCGGTTCTAACCTTCATTTACTGTTCGATGACTTAGGTTTCGAAATACGACTAAGGTGTGAGTTCAAGCGCTCTGGCTGCGTCAGGCATACCCCATCCGTAGTATCCGTTCCAACCTGGTGTGGAGTTTACACAACTTGCTTTCAGGATTTGCTCGACCGCAAAGTTGGGAAGAGCAGGGTTTTTGCTGAGGATCAAAGCGGCAACGCCGGCTACGATAGGACTTGAGAATGACGTGCCTTTTACTTCGGCTTGTTCGCCATCGATGCCCATACAGAAGATCTCTTCACCAGGTGCGGTGAAATCAACGATTGTCCCATAGTTAGAAAAGTCGGTTAGAGAGCCGTTTCTATTGATTGCAGAAACCATATTGATGTAAGGAAGATTTACAGTCGCATCAAATACGGCGTCGTTACCAGCAGAAAGGAAGAGCAAACCCTGACGGACATAATAGAACTCAGAGAACATCTTATGAAGCGGTGCGTGAATTGTTGGTTCGTGAAAACCGACATAAGGAGCACCATAGCTGAGGTTGACGATTCTCGCGCCTGAAGTGAAAACTTTGGCCATCGCGCAAGCCACAGAGAAATCTGTTGCAATTGCTTTGCCGCCAGCTGCCGCATCTGCAATTCGAATAGGATAGATAGTCGATGATGGAGCAATACCTGCAGAGGTCTTGCCATTATTCATCGTCGCTGCGATACATGATGCCACCCAGGTTCCGTGACCGTGTCTGTCGTGCTGCGCTCCGCCTGAGGCAGCAGCAGCTGCTGCTCCTGCCAGGTCGGTGACGCCAGGTAGCGTTCCTGTAGCTAACAAAAGTCCGCCGAGAATTTGTGCAGCCGCGGTGTTGGCATCAAATCCTTTTTCAATTTTGCCCTGAAGGTCCTTCCCACTGGCTTCACAACCAGTGTCAAGAACAGCAACTTTAGCGCCACCTGTTCCTTTGTCCCAGGCCTTTGGACAATGCATTGCAGCCAAGTGCCATGACACATTGAAGTCTTTATCATTAGGTACATAGTTTGCAGCGAAGCGATAGTTGCGACCGACAGCGCTGAAATGTTTTTTGTCCTTAGTCAACTTGGTCTCAGTTTCTTCCAACTTGCCTTTTTCAGTCTTGATGAGGATCATCTCCAAGTTGCCGGCGCGCACCGTCTGAGTGGCGGTAGCATGAACATCTTCAAGTGCTTCTTTAATCTCGTCTTTATCAGCCTTGGCATCGGTTACAACAAGCAAGACATCCGGTTGAAAGTCTGGTCTTTGAATAGCTCGACGGACAAATGGTCTATTCGTAGGGTTCTTCAACTTCATTTCAGCACTCATAGCCGGCAACTGAGCTGCCGATGAAAAACCTACAGCGATAGTCATCGCCATCGCGAAGATTTTCTTCTTCTCCTTCGAAACCTGGCTAACCAATCCGGAAATCATTAGTAGTACTCCTTTGAAAAACTGCTTTACGAGACACCGTGCGTACTTAGTAAGAACCTTTGAGCGCGTTGTTCATGCTCTTGCGCTCACACAAGACTCAACAGCAAAACCGAATGAATTAGGCGGGGATTCCGAAAAATCCCAACGCATAAGCTGAGCACCGCTTCCGGTGCCGATTGATCAGGAGTGACTACGCTATCTCAAGCAAATTTCATCGCTGCGTATTTTTAAATAAAAAGAACAAGAGCGATGCAAATGCACCGCTCCTGATTAACTGTTGATTAAAGAAACCGTGTGGTTACTTCTTCTCGAACCAACCTACTGGTTGTGGATCCAGATTGATGTTGATCTGTTTCACTTCGGTATAAGCTTCCAGACCGAATGTTCCGAGCTCGCGGCCCCATCCACTTTGCTTATAACCGCCCCATGGGCACTCGTTATATGTATTGTGGTAGGCGTTGACCCACGTAATACCGGCTTTAAGAGCCTTCACAACGCGGTGTGCTCTGGTTACATCATTGCTGAATACTGCGCCGGCAAGACCGAAATCTGAATCGTTTGCGAACTGAATCGCTTCCTCCTCAGTCTTGAACTTCTGCACAACAACGACCGGTCCAAAAATTTCTTCTTGAACGATACGCATGTCTTGCTTGACGTTCGTGAATACTGTCGGATTGACGTAGAAGCCCTTACCGTACTTTTCTCCTTTCGGTTGATCGCCACCGGCTTCAAGCTTTGCGCCTTCTTTCTGACCGATTTCAATGTATTCGAGAACGCGCTTCATTTGCGTTTCGTTGACGAGCGGTCCCATTTCGGTTTCAGGGTCCATTCCAGGACCTACCTTAATATGTTTGGCGCGTTCAACGAATTTCTTGACGAACTTGTCGTACATCGGCTCTTCAACCAACAAACGAGAGCCCGCCGAGCATACTTGACCGGAATTGCAGTAGATTGCGAAAAGCGCATAGTCAACGGCAGTGTCAACGTCGAAATCAGAGAACACAACCATTGGCGACTTGCCGCCCAATTCCAGTGTTACTTTCTTGAGATTGCCGAGCGCCGCTGCGGCAACTGCTTTGCCGGTTCTCACCGATCCGGTGAAAGCAACTTTGTCAACCAACTTACTTTCGGCAAGAGTGTTGCCGACTGTCGGTCCATCGCCCAAGACGATGTTGACGACGCCTTCCGGCAATTCGAGTTCTTGCAGAATTTCAGCCAATCTTACAGCGGTGAGAGGGGTGTATTCGCTCGGCTTGAGAATGCAGCAGTTGCCTGCCGCCAGTGCGGGAGCCAATTTCCACGCGCCCATCAAAAGAGGATAATTCCAGGGAATAATTTGTGCGCAAACACCAATCGGCTCACGAACTACGGTCGTGATGGATGGGGCCGGAACGTCGATAGCCTGTCCTGTGGGCTTGGTGACCAGACCAGCGTAATAACGAAAACAGTTCGCCGCATCACCCATATCATATTTGGCTTCACGCAACGGCTTGCCACCGTTCAACGTTTCCAACTCTGCCAATTCCTCGGCATGCTCATCAATCTTGTCTGCCAGTTTGAAGAGAAACTGAGCGCGCTCCAATGCCGTCATTCTCGGCCACGGACCTTCATCGAAAGCTTTGCGTGCTGCTTTGATAGCGGCTTCGGTTTGCTTCTTATCTGCTTCTGCGACTTTGCACAGAGGCTTTCCATCGGCGGGGTTGATTAAGGTGCGCTCACTGGCGCCATCTTGGAATTTACCACCGATCCATAGTTGCCACTTGCGATCCACTTTCACTTTGGGTGCCTCTAGGGTTTGAGTCATCGCCCGCTGAACCTCTCGTTCGTAAATTAGTACTTTTCTACACGGAAACGCGTATCTCACCACCTGCCGAAGCAGGGCAAGACCCGAATTACGCGGATTCCGAAAGTTGGAAGATCATAACATTCTTAGTCGTTTATTTCGACTGTAATGTGGGCAAATTGGCGCCTTTTCGGGAAGTTTTGCCGCCGAGATAAACGCCCTCTCGAACAACGGCAGGTGCGCTTAGGGTATGCTTTCCAGCATTTCCCACCGTTTCTACAGGCTATTCAAGCGCTTACTCATGGCAACCAGTTATCCCGGCAGTTTCGTCACCCTTGAAGGCCCCGAGGGCGCAGGAAAAACCACCCAACTCAAGCTTTTGTCTAAACAGCTCGACCAGATGGGTGTCAAGCATATTGTCACGAGAGACCCAGGCGGAACATCTCTGGGAAAACAGATTCGCCGAATTCTGCTCAATCCGGAAAATCCGGTCATGCCCATGACAGAGCTGCTGCTTTATCAGGCAGACCGCGCGCAACACGTCGACGAACTGATAATTCCGGCATTGAAAAACGGCACTCTTGTCCTTTGCGATCGCTACGTCGACTCGACGCGTGCATACCAAGGCTATGGTCGTGGTATTGATTTGAACCTAATCAATGACCTTTCGAAAATGGCGACTGGCGGATTGACTCCAGAACTGACAATTCTTTTCGATATTGAATCAAGTGACGGACTCGGGCGCTTGCACCCAGGCGGTCACGATCGACTCGAACGTGAGGCAATTGAGTTTCACCACAAAGTAAGAGACGGATATCACAAACTAGCCGAACAAGATCCCGATCGTTGGGTGATTGTCGACGCCAGCAAACCTCTCACTGTGGTGCAGGAAGATCTACGCAGAATTCTGTGTGAGCGTGTAGGTAAAAAACACAAGCTGGAAGGCTTGTCCGAAGCGAGTTAGTTCGGATGGTGCCAAAAATATGATCGCACGATGCCAGAATAATATTCAGGCGAAACGTATTCTCACACTCGCACTCTCTGCGCTTTTGCTTCTGACCTCCTGTGGCGGCAGCAAGCAAGTTCGCTTCAGTTCGCCCTTCAAAGAAGACGACGAACTGACCGCCAATCTTGCCTTCAAGATCGTCGAGAAAAGTTATCAGATTAAGCCGGACAGGCGCTATCTTATGGCGCTTTCAAATGTTTCGCAGATCGTGATCGGGAAGCCATTGGAGAAAGTGGATGCCGTTTTTGAAAACGGACTCTGGCATATCAAGTCTGACAAAAAAGACATCACTACAATCAAGGACTTTCCTTCATTTCTAGACATGAGCTCTTCGCTTTCGAAATACGCGCGATCTTTGGAAGGCGAGCAGGGTCAACATCGGTTTGAATCTAATGGGAAAAACATTCTCAATCACTCGAAGGTTTTTGGCGGGTTCGAAACCGAGTTAGATCTAGTGAGAGAAGAGAAGAATCCAAATTGGACCAAAGGTGAGCCTCCGCGTTTAGAAATTGCAGAAAAGGTTGCAACAAAAGTTCCCCCAAAAGTCTCAGAAACGAAAGCAGCAAGAGCTACGGACAACGTAGGTCAGAACGCTCCTAATGCTCCGGTAAAAACGCCGGATGCCGCCGAGACAAAGAAATCTACAAACACAACTCAGCAGCCGGAAGCGGCGCCATTCGACGCCCCTCCGAAACAGCAAGACCCTATCGATCAATTGCTTTTAGAGTACAGCCCTCGCTCTTCCTTCAAGGCGCTCGAACTCATAAATGCGCAATGGGAAGAAGATGGTGGCTCGCCGCAACTCATCGATCAAGCGGCAACTGCACTGACGGGACTTGCCTTTCAAACATATGACAGAGCAGGAACGGCGGACGATCTTTTCGCGCAAGCACTCGCATTTGCGAGTCTTTCCGCCCGATACGAAACACAAAATGCCAAACGCAATCAAGTGCGCCTTGCTGAGGCTATGGGATATCGGCTTGACGCGAAAAATTTAGCAGCAGCCCTGCCAGAGGAAGACCCGCTGCGGATGTATATCATGTGGCAAGCGCAAACAGTCGGTGCTGCAGTTGAACAAGGATTGAACTCCAACGAGTCGAAATTTCTCTACGTGAAGAAATTAGCGAACGCGGAAAATCTTTTGCGGCTTAGAGAATATTGCAAGAACAGATTCGATAAGAACTCGCCCTTAAGCCTCTCTGTGTATGGATGTTTGCAGCCGCTTAGAGCATCCGATCAACTAACTCCTGAGACGTGGCTTTTTGAAAACGTCTTCTTTTCAGAGCTAAAAGCACTGACGGGCAAGAGTATTGATTCGCATGACAGATTTTTTCCACATATGGACAAATATCTGAAAGATGCTGATTCAAGACAAAAGGACAACCTAATTTCCTCAGCCGTTGTGACTAGCTTCTTGCGCGCGTTTGCTTACTCGTACGTTCTAGATTATCTGCAGCCTGACAATGGTTTTTACACGGAAAAGGCGGCGGAAAAGATCTTTGATGAGAAATTTGGCATGCCTCGGGCATCCGAAGTTGGCGAATCGATTTGCGCCTTGGCACATAGCATTCTGGATGCGCGGACCGGCAATTATCATGTTGCAAAACTTTTAGGCAATGCGGTCGGCCCAAAGGATCTCGGTGATTTTCCCAGGTTCCTCGCTTTCGACGAAGCTGCGCGTTGGTTTGCAAACGGAGAGCCAAAACTTATTTCAGCCGGCAAGACGATATTTGAGAATATAGATTCTCGCCCTGAAAATCGGTTTCGCGCCGCATCGATTGCGCACAACGAATTGCTCCATCCGCTCCTTGCCTTGAATCTAAACAAGCTTGCTTTGGACGCGGATGCTGACGGAATGCTGTCTGTGGCAGCAGCCAAGCAAAATGCCGATCAAATGCACTTGAGAAGAATTGCCGACAATAAAATCGGCGTACCCTCCAGACGTGCCAGAGCAATGGCAGCACTTTTCGATTTTACCGGACACAGCGATCGCGGAGCAAAAAATCTCTATGTTGATCGGATTGAAGAATTGGTTGAACACACTCCTGGCAATATCGAAATCTTGCGCCAGTACGTCCACACCTCTATTTTGGCGGGAGACACCGCAGTCGCGATCGAAAACACCAAGAAGTGGATTGAGAAATCCGGCGACTATCCAAAACAAGTGAAGCTAGCCAATCAACTTCTCGCCGCGCTGTACTACAGCAACGGCAATCCGGACGAAACGCTCAAGTTGCTCGACGGACATATAGACAACAAGGTCGATGTTCACGTGGCAGAGACATATGTGAATGCGCTTACACAGAAAGGACGTGAGCCTAAGGCAGAAGCTTACGCTGATGCGTATTATGTAAGCAACCGACTGTCGCCGGCTGCACTTGCTTTAAAAACTCAGATTTTCTGGAAGAAACACGCTTATAACGAAGCAGCTCTAGTGCTCAAAGGATATCCGTGGTTTCTCAAAGCTGAAATCTGGCGCCGCGAAATCTATCCTGCATTCAAACGTACTCTCGCCGGGTTTCCTGAAGAAAGTAAAAGTGCCGTTCGAGCATTGGCCAAAGAAGGTTTTTCTGAATCGACCAACATCGGTGAATTGGCTCAATCCTTTTCTCTCAACGGCAGCAACGACACGAGTTTCAATATCCTAAATGCAGTTCTTACCAGCTCTTTCAGCGGGCACGAGCTAAATTATTTGAACTTGTCGACCCTGGCATACACCTATTTAGAAGCAACAGAAAATCCGCAAATTGCCTTGAAGTGGATACAAGAAAATGTGCCACCACAGTTCTTTACTCCGCTTGCAATGTTCGCATTTCAAAACGGTGCTTATGATTTGCTGTGGAAGCTAATACCGGAAAGTCCTCAAGGCGTCGGATCAGAATATGTTTGGCTAACACGTGCGGCAGCGATGCCGATGCAGAAGGGCATTAACAAAGACGCTAATCGACTGCTCATTCAGCATTATGCACAGGACGACAGCGATGCGCTGTTCCAAATCGGTAAGTGTTTGATCGGTGCGGTGGATTCAAAAACCATGATCGATAAACGAATCAATGTGCGCGAATTATGTGACTTGTCCTATTTCTTGGGCTCGCGCGAAGCTTATCTGGGCGACCAAATGGAAGCGGCCAAGTGGTATCACATGGCTTTGGAAACCGGTATGAATAAAGCGTCCGAATCAGCTCGCAATGCAGAAGCGATTCGCAGATTGACGCTCTTCTATCCTGATTGGTCGTCAAAGCCGTAGGGTAACGCCTTTGGATAAACAGTAGGGGCGATGACATGCGTCGCCTTGTCCAACCGATGTGCTACGACTTCACGCGATAAGCGACTTCTTCGCCAAGTTTGTCGACGTCTTTGCGAAGCTGTTCTTCATCGTCTTTCTGCAACGAACCACCATTTGCAGTAGCGAGCGAACGCTCTTTCTTCTGTAAATCAGAAGCGCGCAACTTCAAATGATTGTAGTCAGCCTCTGACACCTTACCTTTGGTTTTTGCTTCATCAAGGAATTTATTCATGTCACCAAATATGGTGGTAAGGGCCGGAGCCGCAGGCGTCGTACTGCCTTGATTGACTATGACAATCGGCGCCTGATACCCAAAACCAACTGGTCTGGGCAACCAAGGATAGTAGTATCCCGACGGTGCCTTCCAAACATTTAAGCGTGCATTGCCGATATTGATACCGAAATAACCACCATTTATCGGCACCGGCATTCCCATTGCCGGGAGCCCTGCATATGGATTTACAACACCGAAGCCAGTATTCGGTACTAGTCCTGCCCCTCGGTAGGGGTTGTATCCATACGGATTCCCGTAAGGATTATAAGGATTGTATGGATTCGCATACGGATTGCCGTACGGACTTGTTTGTTGGGTGGGGGCATACCCGCGTTGAAAGCCGACCTGAGCCTGGCTTGGAACTTGCACACAAACGAGAGCAGCGAGAACCATCGATACAGCAAGGTTTCTCATGTGCGTTTCCTCCCTCGAAAGTTTCCGCTCAGATCTACCAGTATAAAGCCCGAATTAGGAGGCACGCTTGAAAGGACGCCCTTTCGTGAAGCTTAGTTCCTTTGCAAATCTGGCTCATTTCGGTCGCTGCCACCAGGGAAAAACTGATGATTCATTTCTTCGGCCGAGATGTGCAAACAAATGAGACTCCAGAAGCAAATGAAACCAATCGAGTGAACGTTATACACACCGACTGGAGGCAGCTTATGAATAGTAAGAAGCGAGATGAAACCCGGGATCATAATCGCCAGGCAGAAGATTGAGAGCTTTTTGCAAACGTTCATGAGCGGCTTGCCTTGCTTGGCGCCCTTCAAATGACAGGCATAACCTATGCCCCCCACGATCAATGCCATAAATAATCCATGCAGACCGGCATCGAAAACGACGTGACACACAATAACGCCAAGTGCTTGCATTACTGCGTCGACTGTTTGCTGAAAGCTGAAAGTTGAACTTGGTTCCATTTCGAAAGGTGGCTAGCGGCAGGACTGGACGCCAAAAATGATACCCGACAAACGGATTTCGAGCATTGACAATCTCACAGAATTAAACAACATGCCCTGAATTTCAAACCCAATGGCACTCTTCAGCTTTACTCAACGCTCCTGCTGGCATGTAGAGCGCGCCCAATGTTGATGAAACCTGCAGCCAGGAATGGATCAATTGTTATCGCCTTGCGCCAATTTTCAATCGCTTCGTCTACATTGCCGCGCCTTAACAGAATCAGCCCTAAATTGTTATAAGCGTATGCATCTTGGGGGTTGTAGCGAATGGCTTCCAGCAGAGCCTTTTCGGCGTTTGCAACTTCGCCTTTTCTATACAATGCCGTGCCGAGATTGTAATAAGCCTCCGCGTAATCCGGCTTTATACGGAGCGCTTGCTGAAAAACCGCGATTGCTTCGGAGATATGTTTTTCCCGGTAAAGAGCGATACCAAGGTGATTTATAGCTTGTGCAAAATTTGGCTCAATGCTTATGGCTTTATTGAAAGTCTGCTCTGCTGGCTCAATCTTGCCTTGTCTGAGATATGTCAGTCCCAGCTGATTGAGGACTTCGGCATTGTTAGGGTGGTCTTTCATAAGCTCATTGCAGAGCTTTTCAGCCTCTCCCAATTGATGCAAATCGCGAAATACAGCGACTACACGCAGCTTCAATCCGAGCGAATTGTCTCCCAATCTCTTAGCTTCACGATATTCGATTAGTGCTTCTTCTGAGCGTTTTATCAAATTGAGCGTATCGCCCAAATCGCGGTGATAGGCGGCATCATCAGGCTTTTCCTTCAGCGCCGATTGATATTCGACCACTGCCTGGTCATATGCTCGTCGAATCGAGTACAAATGCCCAAGGTTGTAATGAACCTCCGCATAGCTTGGACGAAGATTTAACGCCTGGAAAAATGACTTGAGCGCCTGGTCGCTCTCCCCCTTTGAAAGATAGGCTGAGCCAAGATTGTTGTGCAGCTCGGCTTTGAGTGGTTCGGTCTCAATTGCTTGCTGCAAAAGGGAAATGGAATGGTCTATTTCACCAAGACGTTTCTCACACAGCGCTAAATTGTTTTTCGCCGTGACGTTGTTGGCGTCACGCTCTAGCACTTCTTTGAATTGGTCGGCGGCTTCTTTCAAGTACCCATCTGTAAATAACTCATTGCCATAACTCAGCAAATTTTGGATGCCAGAATGAGCCTCATCGAACGGCAACGATTGAGGCTGCTTGCCCGAAGGCTCTACCAGCTCGAAGTCCTTTTCTACGTTGACTGCAGGTGCATTGCTCGGCGCCTTGCCGGCGGTCGCAGGGCTTTTGGAAATTTGCTGGGTCGCCCTTCTTGACGGCGCAACTTCAGACTTTTGCGCTGCCTTTGCACCAGACAGATCATCAAAACGTCTAACCTCGGCAGCCTTCACTCCGCTCTTTGAAACGATTACAAGAAGTCCAGCGACAAACATAAGCCGCAAGCGCATGCGAAACACCCAAACACCTCGCCGCCCAATCGTCGCCTTTATACCAAAGAAGGCATTGCCATGGCACAAGCCGGCAAAAGCCTCACCCCGCTTTACATCCACCGTTTTCTCGAATTCCAACGGCAGATCAACTTAGAAAAAAGACCGTTAACGACCTTTTTTCCAAAAGAAGATCTTCAAGTCGACATTCACAAAGGTTCTTGGCAAGCCGATTTTTGTCTCAAAATCTTGGCATCCAAATTTCAGCCGCCTCAATTTGGTAAACTCCCAAAGTCACAGAATAAGCATGCGGGAGCAAACAATGAGGAGTTTCACTAAATCCTTTTGGAGCAAAGGCACACTCGCCCTTATCAAGTCGGGTGCGTTTTTAGCCGCCGCCCTACTGGTCATCGCACCTATCTCCACCACAGACGGAGCAAGAGCTGACGCACAGGGAAGGTTTGACCGCGAACAAACAATGCTCATGAATTTAAAGAGCCAGCCAAATTCGACAGGCTTTTTCATCATTCAATCATCCGAAAAAAGCAAAATGATTGTGCGTGATTTGACCAAAGCATTGCGCCAGTTAGAGGAAGTCGACAAAGCCTATTCAAAGTCGAGGGGCAAACCGGATAGCCGCCACCTTGAAGGCACAAAGCTCAAGCTCATCAATGCCACCAGAACAGCAGAAAAACTTCACGACGAGCTATGGGACACATTTCAAGTTCTCAAAAAGAGCATCTCGGAAACGCTCGTAATTGATGAAGCCAAGAAAGGCTCAGAGAGTGATTAATGAGCGATGAGGCTCCAGTAGTTGCGAAACCTGATCAAGGTCTCGAACTCGCAAAAATGAGGACAACACTAGCGCTCGAACGAACGCTTTTGGCTTGGATTCGAACGGGTTTAACGTTGATTGGATTTGGTTTTACCCTGAGCAAATTCATGCACGACATGATTCGCACAGGACACTTCCAAGCCACTCTGCATTATCCACGCGAGGTCGGAATTGCGATGATGGCTCTTGGAATTCTTGGATTGACTGGCGGCGCTGTCGACTATCACCGCCGCATGAAACGCATCCACGACGCTGGAGAGCACGTCTTTTGGACGTCTGCTTTCATGATTACGGTTGTACTAATCGCATTGAGCGTATACACAATGATTAGCCTGGTCATCGGCATCTATTTTTAGCGGTTGCACCTAAACTCAATCGACAGTTCGAACTCCAGGTTCTCTAAGTTTCCGCCGTAACTGGAATTTCCGCTCCGTTTAATGTAACGGAGCGGTCACGGACGTCCGCTAACTTATAGATCTTGCATTATTAGTTATTTCCAGAGCGCTTCCACCCCAAGCGCAAGGTGAACATTGAGCGAAAGAGGTCAAACAGAGGCTGCGCCCGCCCGCGCAGTAGAATCTCCGCGTCCGGTCGAATCTCAACCGGCAGTTGAAGTAGCCGCGGTTGCGACAGAGAAGCTCCAGTCCGACGTATATAAAGGAACGGGCAGCGACAGTTCGCGAGTCAATTTCAATCAGTCCGTGATTGCCGCCAGCTTTGTGCCTGGCAGTCCGGACGCATTGAGGGAAGCCGGCTACATTGGCGGCGACTTCAACTCGTATCGCGCCATGATGGACAACATGTGGCTCGGATCTAAAAAAATGCCTGGTGTCGAGCGCGAGGCCAGGTTTGCCGGCGTCGGCATGTTGCCAATGCCGGACGACAAAGGATTGCAGTGCCAAACTGCTGGACCAAACGGAGCTGAGTGTACCTACAAATCCTCAGAGCGCAAAGACGGACTGGCGAAGCTCGTACGCAGCCGTACTGAGGGCAGAGAAGATGTCGCTAAAGATTATCAAGGACGCAAAGATCATTTAATAGGTGAGAAATACTCTGCAGGCAAAGATTTGCGAGCCTTCGAGCGTACTTTCGAACCCGGCAAAGGTCCAAACGGCTTATCCACAGAAAAATATCTGCGCACAGCGAACAGCGAAAGTTTTTCGCGTTATTTCGATCATGCACATAACAAAGATAAACTTCAATCTGAAAGAGTCGCAAAGGAAAGTGGCGCCGTCACTATCGAGAAAACATTCAAGGATAGAGCAGATGGTGTTGTCCGGGAAACAACAGAGCTCACCGGCAACGGCGCAATTTCTATGCGCGAAATGGCTGATGGAAAGAAACAGCTAAAAGTTCTATCGCCAGAACAATTGAAAGCGAAAGGAATTGACGTTTCAGGTTTAAGCACCGCTGGTGATGCAGCCACAAGGGTCAAGAAAGCTTTGGATCTTGGCGGCTCGCAAGACAGCCAGGCTGCGACAGATCTAAGAAATTCAAAGGCACTGAAAAATTCAGTCCAGGATGTCTTGAAAAAGACAGTTGGTGAGAAAGGTTTGAACGATCAATCTTTCGATGGTTCAAAAACACCATCGCAAAGAGATAAAGCAGTTATTGCTATCGGCGCGTCGACTGGTTATGAAGGATTGAAGCAAGCAGGCATGATCGTCGATGAAAAGACGAATAGTGCCACCACAACGAACGGTGCGAAATACACTTTCGAAAAACAATCGGACGGTAAATTGCGCGCTGTTTCTGTTGAAAGCGAGAAAAGCAATAGGAAATTTGAATTCCAATACAAAGAGGACGGCGCATTCAAAGGCTCTATCGAAACCACGAAAGTGACAGACCAGCCTGGTAGTGCAGAAAAACCCGGCAGCATGAAGTATCAAAACATGGAGCTTCCCTCACTTCAAAAAGGTTGGGGTCCTTATCAGGCACTTCAAGAAATGCAGCGCCAAGGCAAAATACAGATGTCCCAGCAGGAGATGCAACAGGAAGCGGTTCGAATTCGAAACCGTGAATTTGCAAGTCTCGGACGTAATCACTTCAAGGTCGGCGATACGTTCCAGATGTACTCACCAGAGGAAATCGCACAAAAACAAGGTCCGCGTGAAGCAGCTTCCGCTAGAGAAGATAGAAGTTCTGGTAAAACACCAGAGAGAATCGCGCAAATCACCGAAAGAGAAAGAGAACGCGAACGCCAAGGCAGTGAACGCTACCTGCTGCAAAGACAAAACGAGGCCGGCAGACCAGTCGTCGAAGTTCGACAGGGCGAAAGCATTCAGGCTGCCATCGACAAGGCACAAGAAGGCTCAATTATCAAAGTTCATCCCGGCGTCTACAAAGAGCGCCTCAGCATAAAGAAAGACAACATCAGCCTCCGCGGCGACGGGCAAGCCGTTATTGATTTGGGCGGACAAAGGACCTCCGGTAGTGCAATCGACATTACTAACAGGCGCAATGTCCAGATTGATGGATTCGAAATTCGCAACGTCAGAGGCGGCGACACGCCGACTGGAATCAAAGTCGAAGGCACCAGCCGCGACATATCTCTAACAAACAACAATATCCACCACATCGAGAATTCAAAAAATGCGCATGGCATCGTGGTCAGAGGAACTGCAGCAGAACCGATGCGCAACATCGTAATCGCGGGCAATCAAGTTCATCACAACAAATTAGGTTCAAGCGAAACGATTGCAATTAATGGAAATGTCGATGGCTTCCGCGTTATCAACAACAAAGTCCACGATAACGATAACATCGGTATCGACGTGATCGGATACGAGGGCGTCGGGCGCGCTGGCCTCGACCGAGCGCGCAACGGCATCATCGCAGGAAATACTATCTTCAATATTGATACCAAGAACAACCCGGCATACAAGGGAGACCGCAGCGGTGCTGGAATATATGTAGACGGTGGCAGCGACGTCATAATCGAAGGCAACCACATAAAGAACGCTAACTACGGCATTGAATTAGCATCAGAACACAGAGGCAAATTCACTTCACGCATTCAAGTGAGGCGCAATGTCGTTGAGGGCAGCCATTTAGCTGGAATTTCTCTGGGAGGAGGAAGTCCTTCCAATGGTGGCGTCAATGACTCGATCATTGAAAACAATAACTTCCGCAACAACTCACGTCCGTTGTGGCGCCAACATAATGTCGGATCAGACATCGTTTATCGAAACAATGACGGCGTAGTCGGACAACCCAGTCAACCAGTGAAACAACCACTAGAGCTTCCACAAATCCGTAAGACTGAAAAACCGGCAGAAAGCGATCTGGTTCCGGATCGCTCCGTTCTTAACGCACCGACAGGTCGAGTTGTGCGAGACATCTCCGACCGCTCGAAGTTTTACGCACACCAAGACGACGGACACAGCTGCTCGGCCTTTTCCATGGCCATGATGGCCAGCGATCACCTCAAAGGACGCCCTCCTCAATACGGTCAAGAAATGAGAGGGTTCAAAGCACTAGCCGGAACACTCAGCCACGGTTATCGCGGTTCTCTCGACACGATGGCTGGGCAACTGCGCCAAGCCGGACTGGAAGCAAAGGCGTATCAATACAATCGATTCGGGCAGAAGGGCATGGAAGATCTCAATGCCGAACTAGATCAAGGGCACTCCGCTGTCGCCCGCGTCATCAATCCGCACACCGGCAACCGGCACTACATATATGTAGCCGGCAGAAATGCTGATGGCAATTACATCCTTGGCGATCCGGATCGCGGAAATCCATCACACGCGCAGCCAGTCAGTCCACAACGGTTAATGAAGATGATGAGCGGCCGCGATGGATTCGTCGCGGGATGGGCGCCATCTGACAGCGCTGCGGCAAACATACCCGGTACTGCCGCATACAGACGCGCAGCGAGGCGGTAATCCAGCAAGCCGCCAAGATGGCGGCGCTCCGGACGTTCGCTCAGTAATAGCAAACGGCCTTCTTCGTCCACGGATTACCGGGATAGCCTTTGTGCAAAGCAAAATATGCTTTCTTAGAAAACTCGCTACCGACCGGTGTTTGCTCCGACCACTTTGGTAGTTTCACAATGCGATAAAGCATCTCTGGCACATCTGGATCTTTAGGATGCGTTTTCGCCCAATCGAGAACAGTCTGTCCAAAAAAGCGCGACGGATGATTCTTCAGCATCAGCGCGCGCTCAGCGACTGCAGAATTCTTCTCGGCTTCTGAAAGCAAACGCGACACACCCGGCTGAAAATAGGTTTTTACTTTACTTGTGACTTCGGCATCTCCGACATAACCAACAAAGTCGTTGTACGCGTAACTAATCGCATCATCACCTTTTGGTTCATTAACCGGCAGCGGAACCCAGAAATTATTGTTGTAATAATCAAACTCGCCAATAGGTTCACCGTGCCGTTCTGTGCCACCACGCAAATAAGGTGTCATTCCATAATTGCGCAGAACCAGGCATGCGACTGCAAACTGTTTTGCTGGTCCAGCCGGCGCCTTTTTGATTTTTGTTACCGCCGCCGCAAGGGTTGGATTGGTTGCTGCGAGATCATTTTCAAGCTTTGCTGCATCAGCTTCCTTCTGCAAGATTTGAGCGCGCGTCCACGCAGACCGCACAGCAACCGCTTTGAATTTGGAACTCGCAGGCTGGCTTTGTGCGAATTTCATCCAGGTGGACATAGGGGCATTCCGACTTAGATCAAGCGCACAATCTTTGTCAAGCCCAGGTGCTTCTGTTTGATAAACATTCGCTCCCTCCAGCTTATAAAATTTGCTTGAGACTAAGTCGTTGTTTGACTGCAAAATTTCAGGCGGATTGATGACTGAATACTTCAAGTAATCTGAGATCGAGCTACTAGCTGCAGCCATCTGCATCGAAAATAGATTACGCGAGCTAGGCGGCAAATTGGTGGCAGCCATTATGGGCGTCAAGAGTTTGCGCGCCTCCTCCCTCTTGCCTTGAGAAATCAAAGAATCAATTACATAAAACCTGCAGGTGAGAAACGCGGGCGAACTCTCAGGTGTCTTAATGGCAGCGTCGTACAATTCTTTGTCATCTTGCAAACGCACTCCCAAACCCGAGAGAGCTGCAACAAGCCAGACATCATTCTTTTTCTTGCTCCACATTTCGCGAGCGTGTTTCGCCACTCGCAATCCTTCTTCTCTCGCCTTCTTCCTTTCTTCGTCCGTGTTAGACCAGTCCAAGAAGCTAGTTCGCTGAACGGTGCAAACGAAATCAGCAATGTCGTGTGCAGTCAAAACATCGGGAGCCGGATGAGGGTAATCGGAATCGTTTGAATTTGAAGAAGAACCATCGCCAGCACCGGAGGAATTCGCAAGACTTGCAGTGGACGCCGGCAGAGAAGTTGTCGGTCCCTGCACATCCAAACCGCACAAAGGAGCGTTTCCATCCAAAAGAAAAGTCAGATCTCCAACATCGGAGCCAAACCGCTTGCTAGACCCATCGTTGATCATGGTCGCCAGCAGTTTCACAACTTCCGGTGCGGAATGGTTCAAATAAGAGATCGGTCGCAGCAGATCGAGAATCTGCTCTCGCTCCGAAGCCTTCGTCGCCTGGTCGGCAGCCTTTTGTATTTGTGCGGACACCGCTTCAGCATCGCCTGTTCCCTTGCCGCGAAGTATTTCATTGGATTTCGAACGCAGCACCATATACGATGCAATCTTGCTTAAGCTTGAATTAGGTTTATCAGCCAATGCTTGAAATAATGAAGCTGCTTTATCAAATCTCTTGCTGTAGAAATTTCCTGCCGCAATTTGATATGTTCGAGCGTCCTGCAAGAGACCATCCGTGGACGGTGGCAACGCGGGTGGAATAGTAACTTTTGCCGTTCCAATACCGAAAATCCCATCTTGTGCTTTAACCCAGTCTCGAACTTGTTGAGCCTTCGGCGGATATTTTTTCAGAATATTTGCAAGTGTTTCTTTTGCAAGCTGGAATGAGGAGTCAGAAATAGAAAACTCGTAAACATACGAATCCATCTTCCAACTCAATTCATCAGTGTTTTTCTTCGTGTCACCAATCGCCTTGCAGCGAAGCGCCATGTAATCATCTTTCGGATCGTGAAATATGCTCGTGTCAAATCGAGAGCCATTCTTAATCCGCTCGTGCCAAAGGTTGACGATGCTATTTTGTTCTAGCTTCGAAAGCGGATTGCCGGAGAGCAAACGGTATGCAACAACCAAATATGATTTCGCCCATCCTGGCTGCACGATACCGATATTTCCACCGGCGAAAAGCTTCAAAGGCAAGTCCGGATGATTACCATTTATCAAAATCGCATACGCAAGGTCGGGCGCACACGCCTTCGCGGGTGGTGTCGGCATTGATATAAAGGAAAGAGAAAGCAAAGTAGCAATCAAGCTTCTTGTGAATCTCGTCATTTCGCTAGTGCCTCGCATGTGATCGAACGGAGGCGCTGCTCCGTCCATGGTCGTGAACTAAAAATGTACAGATTGTCGGTTTTTCGCTGAACACCCAATTCGAATAAAACTTTGTTGGTCGCGTGTTCGCTTGCCGAAATTCCAATTGCGACAGGAATCTTGACTCCCGAATCGAGTTTCCTTTTCTTCAAGACGGAGAGAACTTCCTTCTTGCCAGGTCCAATGCTAAACAACATCGCAACCACTTCATCTACACTTCCACGCTCCATCCACTTATCTGCGAGCAGCCATGACGCCAGCGAAGTAATCGAAATCTTCGTCCCGGTAGGAAGTTCTTTTCGTAGATTTTTGAGCAATTCCTTGTAGAACGGCCGCTCATCTTCAAGAGCGTCAAAATCGATTTGCACGCTCTGTTGAAGATTGCTTTGTTGTAACTTCTCCATTCGTGCGGCGATTGTCTTTGCAACGAAAGACGCAGCTTCAGTGCAGGGGACATTTAGATCGTCATCCCGCTGCAGTCCGCTCAAAGTTAAACAATGAGGTTCGTTCGAAACGTTTGAAGCACGAATACTCTCAATTCTGAAAACAGGAAATGCCACGGCGTTCTTCGGCAGTTTCAACTTCTGAGTACGAGGGCGAAATCTTACACTTGACCCTCGCACGAAAACAGTTCCGGCAAAATACGCGACCCTAACCTTTAATGGCTCGATATAGGACAAGTCTTCATCACGCTCCCACGCCCAAAGTGTGAGTTTCGGATTGTTCGAAACTGCCAGTCGATGCGCTTGTGCTGCGAATGAAAAAACAAAACCGATAGTCAAAACCATCGCCAATAGCGATGAGATGAGGATATTGCTTGACGGCAAACAAGTGCGCGACATTTTGCCCCAAATTAAACCAGGATGAAAGATATCGTACTCTGCTGGCGCAGAACGAGTCACCTCCCTATCGTCTTGCCGCGACAAACCCAAAAATCGCCTCCAAATCCTATGAAATCCCAAAAGAGTACCTTTTCCAGCCCAAAACCTCTTGACAACAACCGATTCCAGGCATACGATTTGAGCCTAAACAACCGTGTTCAGAACACTTACTAGTCAAACAAAAATTTTAGTGGCAAGCGCCGAAAACCCTCTCCAGGTAATGCTTCACGGTCCGGTATCGTAAGAGGAGCAGACACCAGTTGGAAATCCTTATATGTCAAACCTGCGGTAACTTGCTTCGCAGCGAGGATACCCTGTGCTCGAATTGCAGTACGCCCATATCCCAGTTCGCCGCAACGGCGATGCCAATGCTCGCAAACGCCAAACCAGTGCAGGCGGCTTCGAATGCACTGCCGACAGCGGTGGCTGTTAACGCTTCCGCATCGACGTTCGCCTCGAATGTTGCATCGGCCGCAGCTGTTTCGAATGGTCCCAACGCACAGATAGTTCAAAACACCGCCCCCACACAGTCAAACGACTTCTTCGCTGCCGCTCCGGCACAACCGCGGCAGGAGTTCGCATTTAATGAACCACCGGCTCGCCAGAATTTGACCTTAAACGAAGGTACAAAGGAAGCAAACGCACTCTCCGACCTCCTCGTTTCAAGATCAAGTGAATCTGATCCCAAACCAAGGAGCATCGCTCGGCGCAGCAGTACCAGAATTGGAGCTGTTGAGGAGAAAAAATCGAAGAAGTTAAGCAGGAAAGAAAACAAGCAAGAAACAAAGACAGAGAAGTTAGACTTAGACATTTCTGCTTTCTTGCCGAATGGACGAGACAAAGTCATCGCCATCGCCGCTGCAGTCGTTTGTACTTGCTTCATCGCATTTGGCTTCTTCCTTGGAACAATGGCTTCCCGCGTAAATGCACCGGAGCCAGCCGCGCAAGGTGCTGCCGCTTTTCCAAACCTGATGAACTCATTCGACACGCCAAAAGTCGGTGGCATGTACAAGGTGCACTGCGCCAACTCGACCGTCGACAGAAGCAATTGGGACCTGATGCTCAATAGAGACGGCACGACACTCTCAGCAATGAGCGCGAACAATGGAAAGTCATGGAGAATTCAAGGACAATTCGTCTCACCAAACGAAATTAGATTGGAAAAACAGTTTTACAGCAATGGTCTGAAAGATGGCTATCCAGTGGTGTACTCTGCACAAATTCAGAAAGACCAACTCGGCAAATTTCATTTGAATGGAACTTTCACCAGCAGAGCAAAGGTTTTCAAACTGCGCCAACAAATTGCAACGGTGGAAGGCAAATGGTTTGCCAACCAATCCATCTCAGAAGATGTTTTAAAACAAGGTGGCTTTGGGCAACTTCCACAGAGAACACCCATAACCATTACGGCGCCAAGTACCAATGTTCTGACGTACTTCCTACAGTGTCTTGATCCAAACAGCGGGCTTTCAAGAAAAGAAATCTCCGATCGTTTGATGATGCTTGCCGGTGTCATGGTTGGAATCGGCATTTTAATAGCAACTTGCATGCTGTGGATTTTCAATCCGCACGGTAAGTTGAACCGTATGTCGAAGGAAGAGTACATCCCTTCGCAATATAAGTCGCAGCACAACAAGATGGTTAGCGAATGGGCGAAACCAATCAAGCGCGGTTCGGTTCCGCTTGGTACTCGTGCTGAGTGGAGAATTTGGAAGCCATGGGTGCCGAAAACAATGGCTATGACACCAGAATCACGCGCAGAAAATCCGCACATGATTGTGATGGGCGGCTCGGATAAAGGTAAAACTCGACTCCTGGCAAACATGGTTTGCCACGATATTGAGTCCGCAGACAGAGCAGTTGTAGTTATCGACTCCGATGGCGAACTTACGGAACTTGTTTCGAAGTGGGCTGCAGCGCATCCAAAAGGCAGCGAACTATCGAAACGCGTAATGATAATAGATCCGACCTATAAAGGCGGTTTCATTTCTTACAACCCGCTAGAACCGCTGGACAACGTGAACTTCATCGATGCTGCTTCTGCAATTGTTCATGGATTCAAAGCAATCTACACAGAGCCTCAGGGCTCGCAAAGTCAGTGGAGCCAGCAGACCGCCAATATTCTGCGCAATGCTGCGATATTGTTAATGGCAAACAACAAGACTTTGGTGGATTTGCCAACGCTGCTACAAGACAACGATTTCCGAGACATCCTCTTAGAAGGAGTGGAACGCAAACGGAATGAGCGCACCGAATACGCCACCTTGATTGACTCATGGGGTCAGTACAAGAAACTTGCGAGAACTGATCAGTGGATTACCTGGGTTGAACCAATTCTCAACCGCGTAACACCGATGCTTAGTGATCCACGCATACGACCAATTCTTACGAAGCCAGTGAGTGATTTGCGATTGCAAGATCTTATCGAACACAAGCAAGTGCTCTTGGTTCGCATCCCACAAGGACAGTTAGATCAAAACGCAAACCTGCTCGGCTCCCTCATCGTGACTGGAATCAAGCAAGCCGCAATGAGCCTGTCTGACGATGATGAAGATAGGCAAAATCCCTGCTCGATTTATCTCGACGAGATGAACAATTTTATTGAGAAAGAAACGATCGAAGCGCTTACACAGGAGACGGATAAGTTCAAGATTGCGTTCATCGGTTGCTGCAAAACGCTTCAGCATTTGCCCGAGGACTTCAGAAATCAAATCATCATCAATGTTGGAACATTGCTTGCCTTTGCTCTAGCGAAAAAAGATGCGGACACGATTGGACCACAAATGTTCCGTGTAGACGGTCGAAAAATCAAACATAGAACGATTGGAAACTTCTTCAATCAGGTAAATACATCCCCTACTTTCGAACTGATCTCAGACGAGGAAAAGCTGAACATCGACCGAGTTGTAGGTCAAGAGCAGCGCAACTTCTTCTGCTATCGCGTCGGTTCAGTCGCCGGAACATTCAAACTGAAGTCACACGATTTTGCAGATCCGCCGAAAGCCAAGGTCAGGAAGAAACTACTCGAAGATATGCATAGCATTTAACTAGTTCAATTCATTCAACAGCTCGTTGGCGCGGCGTAGATCTTCGGTGTCAAAGCCTTCGTCAAAGGCACTGTAAATGGTAGCGAGTGCTTTCTTCGCTTCATCCACTTTTCCTTGCTGTTTCCACAATCGAGCCAGACTTGTAGTAGCGCGCAAAGCCATATTACGACTTTGCTGTTTGCAGGCTGTTTCGACAGAATCGTGGAAGCATTGTTCAGCCGCAGCAAAATCAGCGCGTTCCAGCAAAATAAGCTCACCATTTAAGCGTTGTAAATCCGCAAGCCGGCTTCTATCGCTGTTTCCATTCGCCAATTCCAAACCTTCGTCAAGCGCCACGCGGGCTTTGTCGAGCATACCGGCATTCATGTACACATCACTCAAGACACCCAACTGGCCAGGAAGAGTTAAGAACGAGCCTATCGACCTGAAAGACTGCACACCTTTTTCCATTAGACGAATCGCTTCTTCCAACTTTCCTTGCTGGAATAATCCAGTCCCCATAAAGAAAGTACCGGTCGATTCCCACAGAGCAAAACCATGCTCGGTAGCGATGCTCAGCTCTTCCTGTCCGGAAGCGTATAGAGCATCTGCCATGCGGAAATTCAGGAGCAACCATCCACTGAAATGCAAAGCGTGAGCGAGACTGAAAGGATGAGCAATTTCACGCGCCATAGCAATCAACTCTTCGTGCAACTTCAGTGCTTTGTCCGGATACCCAAGATGATAAAGTGCGAGCATCAAATAAGTTCGAATATGCAGAGCTGAATTCTGCCCGGTCATTGTCGACCATATGCGACTATGTTCATGGTCTTCGTGTTTATCAATAGCCTCAAGGCACCAATTGCGGCACCCATCAAAGTCACCAAGATAAAAGAGCGTGCATGCAGGAGCGACGTACGCTTCCATCATAATTCCGATATCCGGGACATTCTCGGCGAAGGTCACCATATCTTCAGCGAGTTCTAACGCGAGAGGTAGCTCGCCGCGCACTAGATGCCAGCTCCAATTGCCCCACATAATCGAGAATAGTTGAGGTGTTTCACCAACACGCGAGCACAGTTCTCTTGCACGCGCAAATGTTTCACCAACCGCATCGGCAGCATAGCCAAGTGCTGCTTGATAAATTGAGCCGAGAGGAGTCAACATCATCAGCTCAATTTCATCGCGCTCTTCAGACTCAACACATGTCTCGAGGAGGCTCAGTCCTTTGGTGAGGTGATTGATAGCTTCGAAATTCGCGCATTGCTCTTGAGCTCTCAATCCTGCAGCTAGCCAGTAATTCAAAGAGCGTTCGCTCAGACCACCCTCGGTAAAATGGTGCGCAAGGAGTTCTGGCTGAGTTGCCACCACTTGCGGAAACCTTGTCTCCAAAACTTGCGCTATGCGAGAGTGAAACTGCTGGCGCTTGCTTTTCACCATGGCGTTATAGAGAGCATCTTCCAGCAACGCATGCTTGAATGAGTATGTCGACTTCGGTGCTCTGCCCTTTTCAAAGAGAATTTCGGCTTGAACCAATTTTGCGAGGTTCGCGCACAAAGTAGCATCGTCTAGACCAGACACGGCGGAGAGAAGTTCAAAACTAAACTCCCGGCCGAGGGCAGAAACAAGCTGCGCCAGCTCGCGGTCGCCTTCCATGTTATCGAGACGAGCCATGAGCAGGTCCTGCAATGTCGCAGGAATTTCTCGGCTAATCATGGACTTGAATTGAGCGCCACTCGCACGCTCCAGCATCCCGGAATCTTGCACCATTTTAGTGAACTCTTCAACGAAGAGAGGCACACCGCCAGCCCGATCATAGACCTGTTCGACCACACCATCAGGTAAGCTACCACCAATTTTCTTCTTGACCAAGTCTCCAACTTGTTTCTTCGTCAGTCTGTTTAATCCGACGCCAGTTAGATGCGGCACAGTCGGCCAAGATGGGTGAAATTCAGGTCTGAATGTCAGTAATGTCATAATTTTGCTGTGCGCAGTTTCTGCAAGAAACTGCCCGAGAAATTCCAATGTTGTCGCATCAAGCCAGTGAAGATCTTCGATGATAAACAATACAGGCTGCTTTTCAGAGTATGCGCGCAACCACTCTTTCAAAACACGAAACAACTCTTGCCGCTCACGAACGGGTGAAAGACCGAGTGACGGATATTTTTCGCCCGCGGGAAGATTTAGCAGGGAAGTAAGTATTGGTACCACATCCGGTTGTGCTAAACCGTAGCAGTCCAGATGCTCTATCAAGCGTTTCACGGCTTCTTCATCGGATGTGTCACGGCCAAAGTTCAGCAGTCGTCCAAAATAACTAACCGCTGGATAAAACACTGAGTTTTGAAAGTGAGGAGAACAACGCCACTCTATAATTGGCGAATGTTTCCCTTGCTGTAAAGAATCGCTCGTGTAAGGACACGAGACGGGAGAAGGTCCATCCATATCCTCATAGACAAGTTGCTTCAAAGCGTGCACAAGCCGTGACTTCCCGAGACCGGCTTCACCGGTCAATGTCACAACCTGCCCGATGCCTTCTTTCGCCTGCTCCCAGCGATCTTTCAAGAGGCTCATTTCGACATCGCGCCCCGTCAGTGGTGACAGTTCTACCGGTGATGCAACCTCGGAAGAATTGGCACCTTCGATTTCGGCCTTAACGTAAAACAGATCGACAGGTTCGGCAACACTGCGAAATTTGTGAGAACCAAGATTGGAGCAATCGAACTTTCCGCGAAGCAAAAGGTGAGTCGTTTGACTGCAAACAATCTGTCCGGGGTTAGCCACTTCCTTCAATCGCATAGCAAGATTGCGAGCCTCGCCGACAAGCGATACACCACTATCTTTAGATTGTGCAATCGCCAAACCTGTATGAATTCCAAGCCAGGGGCTCAGGTCGAGATCGTGTTTCTTTTTCAATTCATCAGCCACAAGGCTTAAAAGTTCGCGCAATGTCAGCGCTGCGTTCGCGGCACGAACAGCAGCATCCTCGTATGCAATAGGAAAGCCAAAACAGGCAAGCAACCCTTCATCGTTGCAATGAATAACGGTGCCATCAAACCTTCGCACAGACTCTGCGCATGCACTTTGAAATGCTTGCGTTACGCTCGCTTGTTCTTCAATATCTAATTGATCGAAATACTCTTCTGACTCAAACAAATTGCAATTACAAACCAGGACAGTGACTTGTCTGCGCTCAGCATCCCTCTGTATCATCTGCGACATTTGTAATTCGCTGGGACGAGGGGTTCGTGTTTTAGGCGCTCCGAGTCCGGGCGTATTCTTCTGAAAAATATAACCCGATGGACTTTGCACTTTCTTCACCGACCGCAGCGGACCATCGCCATCAGTCAGATCACCTTCGATAATCAAAAGACGTTCTATCACTTCGGCCGCGGTTTGCGGTCTGTCCGCCGGATTCTTCTGCAGCAGTTGAGTAACAAGTTCGTTGAGAGCCGGAGGAACGCCAGGCCAAAAATCCGTAATTGGTTTTGGTTCCTTTTCATTGAGCGCGTAAAGAATTTCCCATACGGTTTCACCGCCAAAAGGAAGTTCTCCACATATCAGTTGATAAAGAATGCAACCTAAACTAAAGAGATCTGTCCGCTCATTCACCTCTTCGGCGCGTGCCTGCTCAGGGGCCATGTATGCAGGCGTACCCATAATCATTCCGCTGGTAGTCAGTTTGACGCTAACAATTTGCGGGCGCGCCAGACCAAAATCCAGCAATTTCACACGACCGCTCGGAGACTCGAGCCAAATATTTTCAGGCTTGATATCACGGTGAATAAGTCCCTTGCTATGAGCTACATCTAAAGCTTGCGCAACCTCTCGGATGATTCGAACTGACTCGCTCAAAGCCGGACGTTCAACACGCGCGATCAAGTAATCGAGCGACTCACCACTGAGCAATTCCATCGCGATAAAGCAGACGCCGGCGTCCTCACCAATCTGGTGAATCGTCACGATGTGATCGCTCTTCAGTGCAGCCATCAATCGAGCTTCACGGAGGAAACGCTGGCGCACGTTGTTATCGTTCATGTACTCTGGCTTGATCACTTTCAGCGCGACAGAACGCTCTAAGAAAGTGTCTTCCGCGAGCAAGACAACACCCATACCACCAACGCCGAGAATTTTAAGAACACGATAGTGCGAAAGACGTCCAATTTCGTCAGGTTGCTGTGGTGGCAAAAGAAATTTCAGCAGATCTTCTTCTTGTGGACTAGCGAAAAGAGTCTCGTCAGCATTGGCAAGCGACAACAATGTTCGTGGTGCATGCGGATTTTCTTTGGCTGCTGAAGCATTTACGTAGGTTGAAGAATCACTTACTACCTCTAAGGACTCTGGCTGCTTACCTGATACGGCGAAATTAGTCGCCAATGTTTCGACCGCTTGAGCACAAGCAGCACAAACTTCAATATGTTCAGCCAAATCCGCCGCGACCGTACCGCGGATCTGCCCGCCGAGCAGTTCTTCAAGTTGAATATTCGAGGGACAGGTAGTGATGCCCATCGTCACTCCGACGAACGAAGAAAGCCGTCGATACCATGGCTTCCAAGGGGCTCCGGTGTGATTATATCAAAGTTCGCCAGGTCAAACCTTGCAAACGACGGCCCAGCAAAAGATTTTGGTTTTGGTTACGGTGTCGAAGTTCCGTCAAAATTGATCTCGACCTCCTTGACGAATTCCGTCGCACCCGCTGGTGCTGGAGGTGCAGGAAAGGGTTCTGCTTCAAGACAAGTATCCATAGCAGCACGCATAAATGCGACATCGGAAATGGACTGCTTTACGACCAGGTGCGCGATTTTGCCATCCTGTTTAACGCCCAATCCAAGAACAACATTTCCAGGTTCGTCAGGCTGCCAACGGTCTTTTACAAGCTGCTTAACCTTTGCCGTCCACTGGAGATCGTCGAGCTGCTGAGGGGTTTCTTTCGGGGCCGTGATTGGAGTTTGCCCTGCTGGAATTGCTGTTTTGATACCAGAAGCTGTAGACGTGGCCACCGTGGTTGCTTGGCCAGAAATTAGTGGCAAGGCAACGACAGCCTGCGCACACGGAATTATCTCCGTTGCTTGATCGTCCAGTACCGGAAGCGCTGCGACTTTGCCGTCAGAAGTGACGGTAAATGAAAACAAAATTCGGCGAGAGCCGCTCGGGCTCTTCGAGAGAATTCCATCGGGAGGTTTGGGCAGCGGAATCGACGTAACGAGCGCTGTGAGAATCGAATTGTCGAACGCGACAGAACCGGATCTGCGCGTGATTCGATAGTTGTAGATATTGCCGCTCCCGTCGAGCAGCAGACTCAAATCGCAACTGCGTTGCTGTGTTCCTTCTGCCAACCATCTAGCAAGATTCAATTTCTCCGCTAGCTTTTGGCTGTACTCGTCAGCTTGCACTTGCGAAAAACGGCGCGGCACTGCGGTAGAAATGTGATCGCAGTATTCGGGCAGATTCGCGAGCACCACATCCGATGGTTTGAAGTCATATAAAAGCGCCAGCGTATTCACATCGCGAATGGTCAATACTTGCGGGACAATCATGCATTTGCTGTACATTACATCATGCGGATCCGGGCTGTGATTGTGCAGGCCCAGAGCGTGTCCCAGTTCGTGCAAACACACTTCGCGCAAATAGTCTTTTTCCAGCCACGCCTTTGTATGAGTGAAGATGGTTATATTTGCTTTGTCTATGTGGTGCGGGCTGGTTTGTACGGTAGTCCATCCGGAATCCCATCGGCTAGCACCGGGCAAAAGTTTGAAAGAAAAACTGACCTGAATATCAAAAGGCGGTTTTTCGACAATTTGAAATTTGATTTTGCCGTCGGAAACGCGCTCGTACTCTTTGAGACAATTTTTGAGAATATCTGCCATGTACGGCTGATAGTTCTGAACACCTTTCGGCGGATTGAGATACACCTTAAGCGGAATGTCCTTGGGAAACCAGAGGCTTGGGTGGCCAAGTGTGGTCTCCATAAAATAGTTGTCTTTGTGCTGCGGCATCAGCAGCGGCATAGTCTGCGCGCTATTTCCCGACTGAACAGTGACGAGGAAAAGCGACAGCAGAGAAAGGCTAGCGACGACAAAGCGGATTTGATTCATCACCAGAATTTCTGTGATTCCGAAATTGTGATTCAGAGAATAAGAATTTGGCTCCAACAGGATTCGAACCTGTAACCTGGCGATTATGAGTCGCTTGCTCCACCATTGAGCTATAGAGCCACACCATAGGGCTGGAATATTCTATTTTATACGATGAGCAGGAAAGCTGTCAGCGATATGCCGGAGCGCCGCCATCTTGGCGGCTTTGAGTTTTGACTGACAACGTCACTATCTTGGCGGCTTTTTGCTTTCATTAAGAACGCCACTAAAATTCAAAGTCCAAGATGCAGGCTGGAAGGCGGCGTTCCCAGTAAAGTCCAAGATGCAGGCTGGCAGGCGGCGTTCCGGCCAGCGTGCCGACCAAAATTCAGGCTACTTCTTAGCTTCCGCCGGGGTCATGTGCTTCTCGATGAAGTCAGTGGACACATCGCCATTTTGGAAATGGTTGTTTGCCAAGACCTTTTGGTGAAATGGGATGGTCGTCTTGATGCCGGTTATGGCGTATTCGTCAAGAGCACGCTGCATACGGTTAATGGCTTCCTGGCGGTTTTGCCCCCACACGATGAGCTTGCTCAAAAGCGAGTCATAGTGCGGAGGAATTGAATATCCGGGGTAGCAGTGGCTGTCAACACGCACGCCTGGTCCACCTGGAGCGATATAGGCATCGACTCTTCCTGGCGACGGCAAGAAATTGCGGTCCGGATCCTCAGCGTTGATACGGCATTCGATGGAGTGGCCCGTGAACTTGATGTCTTCTTGAGTGAAGGACAGCTTGTGTCCGCTGGCGACACGAATCTGTTCTTTAATAAGGTCAATGCCGGTAATGTACTCAGTGACCGGGTGCTCGACCTGAATACGAGTATTCATTTCCATGAAATAGAACTTGTCGTTGGCGAAGATGAACTCGACGGTTCCAGCGCCTTCATAACCAATTTGCAACGCAGCGCGCACTGCCGCATCACCCATTTGCTTTCTCATTTCAGGGCTGATTGCCGGACTGGGCGCCTCTTCAATTAGTTTTTGGTGACGTCTTTGCACCGAGCAATCGCGCTCGCCGAGGTGGACACAATTGCCGTGTGAATCAGCCAACACCTGAATTTCAATATGGCGAATTGGTTTTAAATATTTTTCTATGTATACGCCACCGTCACCAAAGGCAGCAGACGCTTCGCTTCTTGCAGCAGAAATTGCATTAGCAAGTTGAGCTTGGTCATGAGCGACACGCATTCCGCGTCCGCCACCACCTGCGGTTGCTTTGATGATGACGGGAAAACCTATATCGTTAGCGAGTTTGAAAGCTTCTGCATCATGTGTGATCAGTCCCTGACTGCCAGGCACAACAGGCACATTTGCGGCGCGCATTGTTTCGCGCGCAGATGCTTTATCACCCATCGAATTGATGGCGGTGATTGATGGTCCGATGAATTTAATGCGGTGATCTGCGCAGATTTGCGCAAAGTTTGCATTCTCTGAAAGGAAACCATAACCAGGGTGAATGGCATCTGCACCGGTCACAACTGCAGTCGAAATCAACGCAGGAATGTGGAGATAGCTGCGATTCGATGGCGGAGGTCCGATGCAGAAAGCTTCATCGGCAAGTTTTACGTGGAGCGACTCAGCGTCAGCCTGTGAATAAACGGCGACCGTACGCACGTTCATCTCTCGGCACGCTCTGATGACTCTGAGAGCGATCTCGCCGCGATTTGCAATTAGAACCTTTTCGATCAACTCTTGCTCGCTTCGTTCGTTTTAGTGGTTTTCCAAATCAGCCTTTGCTGAATTTCTTGTTGTCGCGAATAAGACGCGCTGCTTTCGCTTAGCCTTTCGGGTCAACGAGGAAAAGCGTCTGCCCGTATTCAACGGTCGTACCGTTGTCTACGCACACCTTCACGATTTTGCCCGACACTTCCGCAGGCATATCGTTCATCAGCTTCATCGCTTCGATGATGCAAACGGTCTGACCTACAGCGATGCGGTCGCCGATATCAACGAATGGTGCAGCGGTCGGTGATGCAGCACGATAGAACGTACCGACCATCGGCGAGGTCACTGCAACATAGCCGTTGTTGCCACTCACAGGCTCCTCCGCTTTAGGCGGCGGCGCAGCTTGTGCGGCAGGAGCCGGCTCAAACGACATTGCCTTGACCGGCACATGATGCGCAACTGCAGCTGCCATCGGCGTCTCAGCTATGATCGACGAAGGTGCAAATTGTACGGCGTTTTTCTTGATGGTTATTTTCTGGTCGCCGAATTCCAGAGTCAGCTCAGTAATATCCGTTTGGCTTACAACGGAGAGCAATTCACGAATTTGATTTAGGTCTATCTTCATTTCCAATGTCCGGGCGATTGTTTCAGTCAAAATACAGGTTTATACGCGAGTAAGGTACTTGCGGTTTCTGGTATCGACTTTTATTTTGTCGCCGACCTTGATGTGGAAAGGCACCTGAATGGTGGCACCGGTTTCCAAAGTTGCTGGCTTACCGCCACCAGAAGAAGTATCGCCGCGCTCATCCGGAACTGTTTCAGTAACTTCGAGCTCAACGGTATTCGGCAAGTCTACGCCGATGACACGGTTGTCGTACTTCATAACGATGATGCCTTCGCATCCTTCTTTCAAGAATTCAGCCCCAGAACCGATGGTTTTTTCGGCAAGCTCGATCTGCTCATAGCTAGCGATGTCCATCATGGCGTAGTTTTCACCGGCTTTGTAAACAAAGCTCATTTCAGCCTTTTCGACAATTGCTTGGGGCAATTTTTCGCCTGCTCTAAACGTCGTTTCGAGTACGTTTTGCGTCTCGAGATTTCTCATCTTCGTGCGTACAAACGCAGAACCTTTTCCTGGTTTGACGTGCATAGCTTCAACAACCTGCCATACGCCGTTGTTCCACTCAACAGTTACCCCTGGTCGAAAATCATTACTGGAGATCATGTGCCGGTCCTGTAAAACTGTGTTGCCCAAAACTAGTCAAGACAAAATCGAAGCTTGACGCCAACCGGCAATTCTAACATCAGTAGCCCTCCCTGCCGGTTTAGATAAGTTGCGTTTGTGTCTTTGCGTCACAGAATTCCTCTTTGCAAGTGGACGATGGACTCGAAGGCTGGATATAATCGAGGTTTCCGAACTATTTCGGAAGTTCACACCGCTTTCCTGGAGCGCACATGTCCACCCCGAGCACAAAGACAGCAACATCTATGTCACCTGATTCGACGTCTGGAGCCTACAACCCAAAGGAAGTCGAGGCTAAGTGGACCAAAGAGTGGTTTGATAAGGAAGTTTTCGACCTTGACATCATACCGGATCGCCCGGTGTTCTCATGCGCGCTGCCGCCGCCCAACATCACCGGCAATCTTCATATGGGCCACGCCCTCAACGGCACTTTGCAAGATGTTTTAATTCGTCTCAAACGCATGCAAGGCTACAGCGTGCTCTGGCAGCCAGGCACAGACCACGCTGGTATCTCCACCCAGATGGTTGTTGAGCGCAAACTTAAGCAGGAAGGTATAAAACGCCGCGATCTCGGGCGCGAAAAGTTTATTGAAAAAGTCTGGGAGTGGCGCAAACAGTACGGCGACACCATCATGCAGCAATACCGTCGCCTGGGCGTCAGCTTCAGCTGGGACCGCATCGCTTTCACAATGGATGAGAGTTATGTAAAAGCGATTTATCGCGCCTTCTGCATCCTATACAAAGAAGGCTATATCTACCGTGGCAATCGCATCTGCAACTGGTGCCCGCGCTGCTTGACCAGCCTTTCGGACCTGGAAGTCGAGCACGAAGATACGAAAGGTCATCTTTATCTAATTAAATATCCGCTAACAGAAGGCGAAGGTGGTCTGACCGTTGCCACGACCAGACCAGAAACTCTGCTTGGCGACGTTGCGGTTGCCGTTCACCCTGCAGACGATCGATATAAGCAGTACGTGGGCAAAATGGTAAGACTCCCGCTCACCAATCGTGAAATTCCTGTCATCGCCGACAATTATGTAGAACGCGAGTTCGGCACCGGTTGCTTGAAGATTACTCCGGCGCACGATGCCAACGATTGGGAAGTGGGTCAGCGCCACAATTTGTCAGCGCCGATTGTTATCGACAGCGAAGGGAAGTTGAGCGCCAACGAGTTGGTTCCTGAGCGTTTCCACGGCAAAGATCGTTTCGTCGTCCGCAAAGAAGCGGTTGCAGAACTCGAAGAAGCCGGTTTGATGGTCGAGATTAAGGACTATGAGCACGGCGTAGGGCACTGCGAACGGTGCCACACCGTTATCGAGCCATACCTGTCAGATCAGTGGTATTGCTCGATGAAAGAACTCGCCGAGCCTGCAATCAAAGTAGTTGAAGAAGAGCGTATCAAGTTCGTACCTGAGCGATATGCGGCAACGTATTTAGATTGGATGAAAAACATCCGCGACTGGAATATCAGCCGTCAGCTGTGGTGGGGTCATCGCATTCCTGTTTGGACGTGTGAAAACGAACACGTCGATGCGTACGAAACCGCACCAGAGCAGTGCAGCAAGTGCGATTCAAAGACTCTCACACAAGACGAGGATGTGCTTGACACCTGGTTCTCGTCAGCGCTTTGGCCCTTTGCCACGCTCGGTTGGCCCGAAGAAACGCGTGAGTTCAAAGTGTTTTATCCAACCACGATCTTGTCGACAGCCCGTGAGATTATCAATCTCTGGGTAGCTCGTATGATTTTTACAAGCTTGAAATTTGTGAAAACAATTCCATTTAAGGAAGTATTGATCCATCCGGTCATTCAAACGCCGGATGGTAAGCGCATGTCCAAATCCAAAGGCAATGCGGTTGATCCACTGGACATGATCGAGAAATACGGCGCCGATGCGAATAGATTTTGGTTCGCATCAGTCGGCATCAAAGGCGATCAAGATGTTCGCTTCCGCGAGGATCGCTTGGATGAATACAAACGCTTTGCAAACAAGTTGTGGAACGCAGGAAGATTTGTGCTTTCTCAACTCGAGGGTTATACACCTGCTCCTATTGATGCAGAAACCCTGACCCTGGCTGACAGATGGATCTTGCACCGCTTCAACACGATGTTGAAGAATGTTGCTCACGCATACAACGAATACGATTTCCACGATGCAACCCGCGAAATCTATGATTTCACATGGGACCATTATTGCGACTGGTATATCGAAATCGCCAAAATTCAAATGGCAAAACCAGAATTGAAAGAGCAAACACAACGCGTTTTGCACAATATATTCGAAGGCTTGATGCGTGCTATGCACCCGACGGCTCCGTTTATCACGGACGAACTTTGGAGCAGAACACCGAAGTCAGAGTTGTTCGACAACTACGATTCGATTATGTTCGCGCCTTATCCGCGTGATGACGAACGGTTTTTCAATGAACAATCAGATGTAGAAATGGGTCTGATTATGAAGATTATTCGCTCAGTGAGAAACATTCGCCAGACCTTCAACGTACCGGCGTCGTCGGAAGTCGAAGTTATCATTCAAGCGGAAAACTCCGATGAGAAGAAGCTACTCGAAGCAAACGTTGATTACATCAAGCGTTTGGCAAAGGCAAGCAAAGTTGATTTTGAACTCTCCACTCTGCCACCACGTTCAGCATGGGACAAGGTTGGTTCGATCAAAGTTGCAATTCCGCTAGGCAACACGATTGATATCGAAAAAACTCGCGAGAAGTTGAAACAGCAACTTGCCGCCACCGAGAAGGAACTCGCGAAGCAAGCTCAGATCATCGGTAATCCTGATTTCGCAAAGAAGGCGCCGCCAGAGAAAGTACAAATCATCAAGGACCAAATCGCTGATTTGGAACACAAGAAAAACAGCATCAACGAACAACTGAAGATGCTGGATTAACACCTGCAAGCGCTTTCGCAAACGGCCAGGGCGCCGGCTTCCAGCCGGCTTTAGAAACCGTCAGTACGCCGGCTTCCATCGACTTCGTCGAGGCAACATTGAGACTCAAAGCGCATTCCAAAATTGCTCTTTTGTGCGCTGCTATTTTAGTGTGCATACCACCTTTAGTCGCGCTCTGGTTTATTCGAAGTTTCGCCGTCGATGCATTCATGCCAGACGACTTTGAGCTGGTGCAGAGATTCGAGAAGCTGGCGCAAGGCAAGCTTGACTATGGCTTGATTATGCAACCGCACAATGAACATCGTGCCGCCATCGCAGTTTTGTTGATGTATGCCATCGGCTCCTTAACAGCCCACAGCAGCCTGGCACTCATGTATACGAGCTGGCTCTGCCAACTAGTAAGTCTCGGAATCATAATGGTTGCGGTTGCGCGCGCACATATGTCACGCACAAAAGTTCTACTTAGCGGACTTGTTGCCGCTATGTGCCTCTTTTCACTTCGAGATTCGGAATCGTTTCTCTTTGGCTTTATGTTTACCGCAACTCTGTCACTCATGTTCGCTATTGCAAGCTTTTATATGATTTCGAATCTAAAAGACTCGAGGGAGCGAAAAGGGCTTTTCTTAGCAGCTGCAGCGGCGTTCGGTTCCACATTCGGTGGATTTTCATCCGGGATTCTTGCCTGGTTGGTAGGTTTTGAAACAATCACAACAAAAGCAATTTCACAAAGCAATTCCGAATCGATTTTCTCTCAATTATCAAAGTGGAAACAGGCATTCTTTATTTGGACCATTGCAGCTCTTGTATCAGCAACACTCTTCTTTACGGCTCCGGGCGCCTCTTCACAGACGTCCAGGATATTGAAGATAGCACTTGGCGCGGATAGCACCTTAGTCAACGACACAGTGAATCAACTTCTACACAAAGGCACCTTCTTTCTCACGCTTTTAGGCAGCGCGGTTCACGGATACTTCGTGCCAGTTGCCGGAACTTTCCACTTGGTCTTAATCGCACTCACTTGCATTTTATTTTTCGCCAATATAAAGCATAGGAGAAATCTCCAAACACCAGCCTCTGAGAAAATAAACGAGAAGGAGAAGGAGAAGGAGAACGTACTCCATTTCGGCGCTTCATTTGTCCTATTTTCCACTATCGCAACAGCGATCATTGCAGTGGTGCGCTGCGAAGCCTATGACATTACTTGCATTATTGCCACAGCACCCCGATACATTTTGCTGAGCAATCTGAATTTTATCGGCTCCTACTTAGTTGCGATCTCCGATGCAACTTCATTGAAGTGGCTCAGAATAACGGTTTTGCTCCTTTCAATAGCTCTGGCGGCAACAGGCTACATTTCAGGACTCGCCAACTCTGTTGCACTTGGCGAACTGACAAAAGATCAACAACTGCATACAAGATATCTGATGCTTTCATATAAACAGCAACACAATGAAGACCTAAAGCTTTTGTATACCGACGTGGAAAATCTCATCCCAACACTCATAGATATGGAAAAGCGCCGCTGGAATGTTTTTTCGCAGGTGTTACCACCACTTACGTCCCTTCCGAAAACAAAGGACATAGTGTTTCAATGCACCGTAATGCCACCATGCCGTAAAGAAGGCAACACATATTATGTTGACCGCAAAACATGCCAGAAGTTTTTAATGGGAGGCTGGGCAGTGGACGTAAAGCGAGCACGCCCACCTGCCGATATTTGCTGCAGCTTGGGAGATAAATATGTAATACAGGGACTGAGCGGAGAACAAACAGAAGTTCTTGCCAAAGGAATAGGGCGCAAAAAACTCTTGCGCAGCGGATTTCGCGTCACATTTGACACCAGCAAAATAAAACCAGGTTTCTACCCGGTTACATTCACAATTTCAGATTCCAAACGCGAAGGAGCAACCACATCTCCGGTGGTCTTCAATTTGCAAATTCAGTAACTATAGATTCTTTTCTAGCGCGCCAAGAATTTCAAGAAGCGGTAATTGATATTTTGCGATGAGCTTCTTCGCTTGACTGAGCGGATAGAAATCGGCGATTTCAGCATCATCAGCAGGTTTTGGCTTGCCTTTGCCTTCACCGACAAAACAATAGAGGCGCTCGAAAGGCGCTCTATCAACATAACCAATTTCTTCAAGCTTCTTTGGTGCTTTAATCGAAGTTTCTTCTTCTAATTCACGGATAGCAGCCCTACGACGAGACTCGTGGCGTTCCATGCCACCTTTGGGAATACTCCAGCTGTTACCGTTGTAGACGAGCAAAACGTGCAAGTCGTTGCGCTTGCGATTAAACAGCAACACTCCGGACGTCATTCTCACTCTGGGATTCCTCACACTGGACCGCAGCAATACTAGCGCCGACGGATTTCATCCGTCATTAGAACAGCTTCAATTGCCCCGTATCTTCCAAGCCTTTTTCGCGCTTTTTCGCAGTAGCTTTGGCTCGCGTCGCCGAAACAGGTTTCTCTAATGCTTGTTCAAGCGAACACTCTTCAATTAAACGCACCGAATCTGTTCTCGGAGAATTGACCATCGACGAAACCGGATGTGCCTTCATTTCGGCATCATCATATGGCTTAAGTACTCTGAGCAGTTGCTCGTTGTTTACTTCCATCGGATTCAGCCAGAAATCCTCATCCTCACGCCTTATGATTGCCGGCATGCGGTCGTGAATGTCTGACATGAAGTTATTTGCAGGCACAGTGATTATCGAACAGGTCGTCAAATCACCACCGTCCGGCGAACTCCACGTTTCGTAAATTCCAGCCATGCCAAATGTGCCACCATCTTTAAGCGTGATAAACATTGGCACTTTGCCATCTTCAGTCTTCTTCCATTCATAAAATCCATCGCATGGAATAATGCAGCGGCGGCGAGTAAAAGCGGCTTTGAATGAAGGCTTTTCAGTGATAGTTTCGACACGAGTATTGAAGAAGGGCTTAAAAGTCTTGATGTCTTTGACCCAAAACGGCACCAAACCCCATTTAACAGGCTCAAGCCTTCTTAGCGTTTCTCCACCTTCAGCCTTTTCAGAAACAACCGCAACCATTTGAGTAGGTGCAATATTGAAACGCTGTTCTAGATCGAACTCGACCTGCATGGTCCGGAATCGATCCACGATTTCATTTGAAGAGTGGTACAGAGTATAGCGTCCGCACATGCGCATGATTTTAACCGAATACTCGGCAACCTGCCTTAGTTCGAAAGGGCACAGAAGGCGACGTCATGATAGAAATAAAAGTTGACAGGCGGCTCAAAGGCTCATAGCATCAAGCGTTTGAGAGAACTTTCCGCAAACTTACTGAGTGTTTAACCGATCTAAAAAACCAGCAGTGGCGCTCGGGCTTACCTTGATGGTCAGCTTTGCCAATATTGCGCCACCTGCTTTCGCCCTTGAAGCGAAAAAGCAAATTGTACAATCTGTACAAGCACCAGTTTTGTCCGAAGACCCAAGTGAGAAAGCACCTGATGAAAATTCGCCGCCACAATCACTTGACACCCTCTCTGCCGAAGCGCAATCAACAGCAAAAGCACTTGGGCTGTGGGATTCCCTCGTCTTGTTTGATGGTTTACGAAAACAGAGAGAAGCTGGTCAGTTGACCAGTGCAGAGTATCTTGAAGCTCGCCAAAATCTCATCGTGAACGTGATGATAGTGACGCAAGACGTGCGGACTTTCGTCCATTTTCTTGAAGAAGAAATCGCAAAGGCCGACTCGATCAACGCGATGATTGCGGCTCGAAGAGACCGCGCGCTCAAACTCAATACTTACGCAGATTTGTTCAGTGGCGGTATCACCGGCGTCGTGGGAGGCGGACTTCAGCTTGCCGATGTACATCATGTTGCGTATGACACCATCGATACTGTCGAAGGCGCCGTTCAAACAGCATTAGCGCTTTTGTCCTTGCGCGAACAACAAGGTGAAAAACGCATCGAGAAAGGCATTCCTAACATTTTGGCTCGTTTGTTCGAACCTCAAAAAGGTCCATCGGCAGCCTATCCTGCTTGCGTTTGGAAGTTTTTAAACGCGCCGGCGTCGCAGCGCCCAAACGCTGAAACACGCAGAGAAAAGCTCGTCAACGAGTGGAACCAGAACGGACTTTGTATTTCCCATCATCACATTCATCGCAAGAAACCGAAAGCGATGGGTGAGCGCAGGGAGCGACTGCTAAACAGTTCGACTCAGAATTACCGCGTCACAGCAGAGCTCATCGAAGACCGGACCGCAATGCTGCACCAACTTCGCTCAACAGTTACCCGGATGGACGTGATTATGCTCGAAGTACTCCTTTATTTGCGCACGACATCGCTCGCATCGAGCAGCCCGACGTCTTGAAGCGCGCTTTCAAGCGGAAAAGTCTGACGAGTCTGATGGTTAGAAAAAAGTCCGTTAACGGTCTTTTTTCCAACGAGATTTAGTTTCAGCGACACAAAAGATGAAGGGAGTTTAATCTTGCGAGGCACCTTCAATTGAACTTTCCCTCTAGTTTTTCCGTATTAGAAGGTAAGCGGGAGAAGCAACCGCTGATGAGCAAAGCCTCGCGATTCACGTCGCAGAATCCGCTCGCGACAGGCAGCGAGGCTTCTGCTTTTTAGATCTCGCCCTGGACACTTTCACTTTACTGAGTCCGACCTGGCCTGCCGCCATTTCCGCCTTTTCCTGCATTACCAGCACTACCACCGTCTTTTTTTGGTGGAAGTCCGCGCTGAAAACCATCACCAGCGATATTAGATGAACGCTCGTTGGTTGGTTGTCGATCAAGCCACTGCTCTCTGCGGTTTAATCTTTGTTCTCTACGGTTTTGCGAATCCTCTCGCATGTCCTGCCGCTCTTCGCGTTGCTCCTGCTGCTCGTTTCGCATGTCCTGCTGATCCTGGCGGCGAGCCAATAAAATCTCACGCGCGTCTTGATCCGACGTACGCTTAAGTGCCTGATCTTCTCGCATGGATACTTGGTTCTCACGATGTTCAATTGCACTTTCTCGATTGATTATGCTGTCGACAGTTTTTTGCAAAGACTGCAACTGAAGCTCTGTCTCTTCGAGCTGTTGACGCAACTTCTGACGAGCATGTTCGCTCTCAGCCAGCATGCGTTCGATGTCATCCATTCGTTCTCCTCGAGCGGATAAATGACTACTCGCACGTCACTAAGGTCTGCTCATTGGTAACTTTGTAAGAGCGAGAAAAGTATCAAAAGTTTCCGCAGTAACATTAATTCGCTGTGCCTGCTCTACAACTCGCCCGGAATCTGGCTTAGAAGAATAGAGCAAATCTGCAAACATGCTAATAAGAGTGAACGCAATCCGATCGTGAATTAGCTAGACTCAACGTCAAAACTTGACACGGACACGGAGACTACGCCACCGCTACTGGTACCACCTGAAATTGCTATCGAAAAGACGGATTTTTGCCAAACGTTTAAAGAGAAGCGTTCTCTCTCGAATCTACCCAGCCAAAGATGCCCACCAGACAAGGAAAAGCTGATTTACCTTGACTCTGACGAGCTAGGCGGCTAGCATTAGAGAGTTCGACGCATAAATCCCGCATCATCCGCCCTTAGCTCAGCTGGATAGAGTGCTTGGCTTCGAACCAAGAGGTCGTAGGTTCGAGTCCTACAGGGCGGGATTTTTTCAACGGCTGTAGCACTTGTCTTGGGCCAGTCACGGACTTAGAGTTGCGAAAAACGAACTCCTCTAGCGTCCGTTTGCGGCTTTCCAATCTTTGATGAACTCGTCTACAGAAGCAAGAACTTTGCCCTGAAACTGTTTTAGTTTGCCGGAATCTAGCTGCCCCATTGCCCCGTTTTGCCAGACTTTGGAGCCATATGGCTTCGAATCTGTTGGAGATAGGAAAACATTGCGTGACAAGCAAACGTCAATGAAATGACTCAGCGGCGCGTGTTGGTTTGTCTGAGTTGCATAAACATTGACGAAAACTACGGAGCCAAATGTGGCGTCTTTTTCAGACGGAGTAACCTTCAAACCGCTTTGTTTCAAACGCAACTCTATTGCTGTTTGAAGCTTAGTTGAGTCAATGATTGACTTCACTTCTGGTGCAACGTACTCCATCGTGACAGCAACTTGCTCTATGCCCTTAAGTGCTCGGTAAGTAAAGGGGCCTGTGGCACCTACTGGCGAAACGGTGCCGAACTGCAGGAGCAAAACAACCAATAAAACCAGTAACTGACGCATTACACCGCCCTCGTCTCTCAGTCCTGTCAATTTTAGCCGCCTTGCAACCAACTCGCGGCTAAGTATTTACGCCTGAGCGTAGGCAAATCCGGAGACAAAGCATTTGCCTTCAATAATCGGGAAGTTATTAGTCGATACCGATTTCCTCAATCAAGCTGCCATAGTTTGGTTATGCCACGCTGCCAATATGTGGCATAGCTTTTCGGGGGTTCGCGCGTAAAACAATCGGAGTTTCAATCACAATTGAGATTGGATTGATTGCTCGCACCGTCCGCCGTTTTTACGATGAGGTACATCTGATGGAAATAATTGAATCAGGCGTGTTGCGCACTGAGCGCAATCTCGTCGACACCTCGACGCACCTGTTTGAAGACGTGCAATTTGCAGTCTTCAACCGCAGTAAAACAAAATCAGAAAGTGCCGAACAACAAATGCATTTGCCAAATATCGAATTAGTATCATCCATCAACGACAAAAATTACCTGGAAAGCCAACCGATGGATCTAAGCACGGCGATTGCAGGAATGTTTATCGCTGAAAATGGTGCATCTGTACAAATGCGAGAAGACAGCTCGATGTTCATGAACGTCCCGGGCGTGGGCACAGCATCTTTCAGCGCAGACGGAACCGTTACTATCAAGGAAATCGGCGAAACAACAAGAACAGTTAGGCCTATCGGAGCCGATAGCTTTCGCGGACATGTAGTCTATAGATATCCCGAAAATTCCGGTGTCGGTTTCGCAGGATTCACCACACTGCCCGGCAGCGGTGGAGCATCATTCACTGCCAATGGCATTCAATATTCTTTCTCGATTGCGAGAGACAAGCACTCCGCTTCATCTGGATACATAGGCACGTTCGCGGCAAACATTCTAAATTAGCTGTAAAACGATTTCTGACAGACTACCCCTTCGATGGAACACCACTCGAATTTCCTGTATAGGAATGGAAAGGTTATAATCAGCGCGTTCGATGAATTCATTCATGCGAGAACATTTTTGATCAGTCGTCTCACCATATTTCAGAAAGGAATGCTGCTCACCCTGCTGCCAGCAGCTATTTCTTGCGCCTTACTTTTGCTGTTCAACTATATGTTGGATGCCGCTGAGCAAGATGCGAAACGCTTTGAGCATTCTCGCAATGTGTACGAGTTAGTTTGTGATATATCGGCAAACGTGATGAAAATAGCGCTCAAACTAGAGCAGGAAGATTTGAAGCGCACACGCGTGGACCTGCGCGGTTACTTGAATAAATCGCACCAGGTGGGCGCCGAAATTCGCCAGCTCAAAGATTTGGTCAAAGGAAACGATAGACAAGAGCGCGTTGTAACCGATGTCGAGAAGACTTATGCTCAGATAAATGAAACATTCGAGCGAACCTTTGATGCGTACAAACGTCGCGACATGATGGCTCTATTCGATGCCGCAAAGACATTCGACACAGGCATAAGAAAGACCTTCTTCACGCTCGGTTTTGACTCAATCATGTCGATTGCAGAAGTTGAGCATGATTTAGCAGACAAAAGTCATGAGATTTCGGCAGCGCAAAGACAACAGATAAAAGGTCTATTGTGGCTCGTTCTTCTCTTCATTCTCTGCACGACCGCCGCTTCGACAGCTTACGTTCTGGTGTATATAGTCAAACGACTAAACACCTTGCAAGAAAATACTTTTCTCCTGGCTGCCGATAAGCCCCTTAAGCCCTTGCTCACTGGAGATGATGAATTCGCCAAGGTAGATAAATCCTTTCATTTTATGGCCGAATGCCTGGCAGAGACCAGAGAGAAAGAGCGAGAAATCGAAAGGATGAGGCAAGAAATCGTACGTATGGTCACCCACGATATCCGCAGTCCTCTCAACACAATTCAAGCCTTTTTCGAATTTCTCGATGCCGGGGTTGCAGGAGAGCTTAACGACAGAGGTCAGCGCATGATGAAAAATGCAGAAGTAAGCTCCAACCGTATCCTCGCCCTAATCAATGACTTTCTCGATGCCGAAAAGCTGGAAGCCGGGATGATGGAATTGCAAGTGGAAAGAATCGCACTTGAAAAAATCATCGACGAGTCAATTGCTTCTGTTCAAGCTTGGGCGGAAAAAAACGACCTTACAATCGAATCGGCACCAGTAGATATTGACGTCATGGCGGATAAAGATAGACTTGTTCAGGTCTTTGTGAATCTGCTTTCCAACGCTATCAAGTATTCTCCAAAAGGTGGCACGATCTCCATAAGGTCCACTGAAGTTGATCAGTTTGCGGAGATAAGAATCATTGATCAAGGCAAAGGAATTCCCGAATCACAACGTGCCAAAATTTTCGAAAAATTCGCACAAGCATCTGCCGCTGATTCCGCTATAGGAACCGGTCTAGGTCTGAACATCTGCCGCTCAATAGTCAATTTGCACGGTGGCACAATCGGCGTGGACTCAAATGAAGGCATAGGCAGCGAATTCTGGGTCAAGGTCAAACTAGCTGGCGACGCCTAAACTTCGAACTTCTAACACCGATTTGTTGCAATTTTATTGCAGCACTGAAGACAATTTTTTTTCCGGAAGTCGCATGGACTCTGTCAAAAGAGCGCGCCTGCTGTATAGATACAGGCACGACCTCCCAGGTACATTCTCATGGCAGATCCAATCGAAGTGGCACGACCAGGTGCTCCAAAACCAGCACAGGACGAAGCATTTAAGAAGTTCCTCTTACAAATGCAGGACGATGGAAAACTCAGCATCGGAGCAGGAAAACGACTCGACGGTTTTGAAAACTTTCGCTCTCTAGACTTCCGCCAAGACAGGAGTGATGAGTACTTCGCAAACACGGAAGAAATTTACTGGCTGCAAGGACGAAGGAATCAAGCCGAAGCAAGGTTGAAGCCTGAAGAAAAGGACGAACTGAGACGTCATCGACGCAACTACTCATGCGCAAGCACCGAAGAAGAGAAAGCTGCTAGCAGACAAGCAATTGAAAAACTAATGCCTGGCACAAATGAGCTCAATGCAAAAATTGGCAAGTTAGTAAAAGGTTTGGATTCGATTCCAACCATGAAAGAAATTCCGGATCCGCAGAAGTGCATGCGCTGTCATCCGCGCCAAGGTCCGACTCATTTCGATCCGAATTCAGCAGAACGCCAGAACTTGAGAACAACAGCGGTCGAGTCGTTTAACCAACCAAGGCCGGAAGATCGGTTTGAAGCAGTTTGGGCCAAAAATGCGCTTGAATCACCGATAGTAAAAATCAACGAAGCGTTAAAGCATTTGCCACCGACAAAAATCGAATCGAAAGATCCAGTGAAGCTCGTCAAAATGACTTTAACAATGAGCGGCGTCGAATTAGATCACGAAGCGTCGCAACTCGTCGATAAAGCTGTTGGTGGCATCAAGAGCTTCTCAAAGGTTTCCGGCGACCGCATCGTTATTGATAGAGATGGCACCGTTGAATTGCCTTTCAAAGACCAACGAGAACTAGCTGCTGGTATTAAACTGAAAAGCATAGAACTCGGCGCAATCAGTATGACATTGGGTGAAGGAAAGTATCCAGAAATCAAAGACATCAAAGGCATCAAGGTCAAGCTGGATGTTCCGGTTGCCCTAAGCACATTGGCTCAAATAGACAATCAGGTTGAGATCAAACGCGTCTTTCTCACCAGAAATGCCGGTAGCGACGACTTTCAGGTAAACGTTGAAGTGACGAACCCTGTTCCTCTGGTTTCACGTGCGATTTTACGACAAACGGTAGGCAAGTCTGCACCGACGAACCCGACGATCATTGCGCCGATCATGACGTTAGGGAAGGACGGCAATCCGAAGTAGTGACTGCATCTGCTTTGAAAATTAGAAAAGCAGTATGGCTCAGCGTTTTCGAGGCTGACTATGGTAATGCTAGTACATTACACCACACTGCTTTTCACCAATTTCTAATTACTGAGATTACCAGTTACGTTCATTCGGACGAGATGCGCGAGGCTCTGAAACAGCGACATAGATAGGTCTTCCGCCAAATTGCGAACTGTTCAACGCTGCCATAGCATCGCTTGCGCTTTCTCCGCTGCTCATTTCGACAAATCCGAATCCGCGACCTCTTCCTGTTTCACGGTCCACTGCGACTTTCGCCGAGACTACTTTTCCAAAACTGGAAAAAAGCTCCGAAAGCTCCGCATCCTCTGTCTTGTACGAGAGGTTGCGTATGAATAGTTTATTCTGCATTTGTAATTAAACCTTATTGTGACAATGACTCACCACGCAAACCTTGCGCAGTGAAATTCGTTCAAGCAAATCAAGTCCACGGAGTGGCACTGATTACGGCAAAACACCTGGTTGTTAAAAACTCTGTATTGATGCGGCTTTTCAAAGTTCAACCTTAACTTAGACGCTTGAGGTCGAACAAGAGCCTGACGATTCAGCTGAAGCATAGCACATCTTGAATGTAGGATTTCAATAGTATGAACTTAGAAGAAGTTGGATATTTGCTTTTTGTTGGGACATGTGAATTCGTAGTTATTCTTCGATAGAACTCATAACACCGCGTAGATGCTCACGAAAAGTCAGACTTGAATTGCTATTCCGCTGCTTGAGGTATTCGCCAAAACGGAACTGATTGCGCAATGAAGTTCCATTAGTGGCGTGTGTAGCTTGTTTTACTTCGCGCTCTCGAATAGCCTTTGCCACCACAATTATTTGATCGACGTATTTGGTTTCAACAAAAACTGCACCATCATGATCTATAAAAGCAGTGTGTTCTTTAGTGATAACGGCATCGCCAAAACGTGCACTGCTAAAAGCCTCTGATTCACGAGCATCAAGGCGAACTGGTCCGCTCGGATAAGACCCATAAGAAAAGACCGGCAACCCAATTTTTCTCAAATCCCGGGTGTCTCGGTGCAAGCCCCAGATCAAAATCGCGGCAACGCCTGCGTTCTTAGCTTCCAATGCAACAAGATCTCCAATACATGCTTCGTCAGTTCGTCCGCCGTTATCGATAACCATGATGCAATTTTCGAGGTTTGGAGTGGTCTCGATCAGTTCTAAAAAAACATCCACACTTCCGTAATGACGAACAGGTACAACACGTCCAGTGATGGTGTGCTCAATTTCAGCATCAGGTAAGAGACAGGCGAGCCCAGCAGGTGCGCAGATATATTTGATTTTTTCCTTAATGCAAGCGTCAGCAATTTGCGCAGTGGCTATATCGGCAAACGGAACAGTTACCTGTGGCATTTTAGTTGTCCTCTCAACACAACCAGTAATTATAGCGACATCAGCAAATTACCAAATTTCGAGAATCACCAACTAGACATAACAAAACGAACGAGCCTGTTTTTCAATGATTTTCCTTCGGGAGATTTACTGATCGTGCGAAACTCTCTCCGGAAAAACTCCTTCAAGCTCCGACTTTTGCCAACTGATGTATTCTCACCCTTAATTAAACCAGCGGGGAAAGATTTGGCAGAGCTTGTTTCCAGCGCGCTCTTTTGTGCTCCTGGCACACCTCCAATTCCCTGCACATTACTTAGTCCATTGATATTCCGAAAGTCCGGAGCCGACATTGGCATTTTGGCAATCCTCTCAAGGCGCCCATCACTACCAGCGATATCATATCCCTCAGAGCGCAGTCGAAAAACTGTATAGCCGCCATATTTATCAGGATTCGAAAGCTGGCTAACATGGTCGCTCGATTCCTGCCCATTGCCCTGATAGACGCAAATATGCCCATAGGGATGAGATATGGATTTATTGAAAACGATTATGTCTCCGCGGCGTAAATCAACACTTTCATTAGTTGAAACAGGAGCAAAACGAGAATCAAGCAACAACTGGTCGCGAGCCTCATATGCGGCAGCGCCTGTGAGAACAACGCCCAAAGGAGCCACTGCTTTACTAACCCCGGCATAGCAATATCCGCTTGTCCTCATAGTCTCAGCAACTGCTAGGGACTTCGTCGCAATGCTTTCGGCGTCCAGGTATTGAGGTTGAATTTGACTCTGAGTATCAAAAGCAAAAGAGGGCACCACGGCAGCACAAAGAAGAGCACATATGGCACTGAGCAAGGAGACAACGCTGAAAACGCGTGACTTCATGTGCAACCTCAATTAGAAGGTGCAGGCAAAACAGAACATGCAATCCTTTGAAGCTAGACGCTATGCCGCAGATCTTGTTTCCAGCTGCCGATAATCTCTATTTTCCATCGCTGCGATGCGCATCCAACTCCATGTAGGACGTATGCTCACAGGGCTTTCTATCGAACACCCACTCATCGCTCAAATCGAGAATAACCAGTTCGATTGTGGTGAAAACCTTACAGCCAGGCATCAAATGTCCGCCAACCGTTCTTCCGCTCGAATCAGATACGGACATATGAACATGCATGCCTTTATCTGAAATGGTGCCGGTAACTGAAACAACTTCGAGAGGACCTGTAATCGTAGTTGCCTCATTTGCCCCGGCAAATCGCAAACTAGCGGTTTTAAAAGACCCGACCGCCGAAGCAATTACTCCAGCCTTTACTTTGTGCTCAGACGCAATTCGTTTCAACGCGACCTGAAAGTCTTCGCCCGGCTTCAATCGTTCAACAATTGACCGATGTTTGTTCACCGTCGTTCCCACCTTTTTTTGCTCTTCAACTTTCAGAGTGCCTGCTCGTTTCTTCGAAGAGGTTGAAACATGCTTTGCGAACACGGGTGTAATTGAAAGAGACAACAATGTTGAAACGAACAAAAGCGTCACAAAGACAGTTGCCGCATCTCGCTCGCAATTACGACAAAGACGATTCATATAACTATTCTATGACTGCCACCAACTTTGACAACTCTATTTTTCTAATCAAGCCGAAAAGCGCGGAACATGTGCTTTTTATCGGTCGTCGTTCTGGGCTTGTGTCGTTACTGCCAACACTGGAAAGGTGTATGTTCTTCACTAGCTCTTACCTACAAATCAAAGGAATCCTTTCTCTCTCGCTGCTTCTCACCGTTTCAATAGTCACTCAATCTTTTCTTTGCCAGCCGGCTTCTTCATTTCCATTTGCCACAAAAAAACAGTCGAATATCCACACTCCAACAGAAGAAAAGCTCAAATCAAATACAGTGGAATCAAATTTTGCAGAAGTGACCTCTTCAAATGAAAAGCAATCTGCTAAAAGTTGTGATCTCGCACCTATAGACCTCAGCAAAAGCACGCAATCAGAAGTGAAACAAAACGCAGATAAAAACCTGCTCGAACGCGCGAACAAGGTCAACATAATGCCAATCACTTTGTTGCGTAGCGCAGCGGAAATGGATAGTATCTTGGAGAAAGATCTAGAATACGAAAAAAATCAGATTTCAGCGCTATGGGAAGCAACGCTGAAGAGAAGCGCGGATATACAATTCGTTGTTCAAAAACTGATTCCTAGTAGTGACAAAAACAGAACCACAAACATACTGATGAGAATGATTTCCTCGTCAATCACTTCAGTCGCAAACACTGCGCAAGTCGCATACGGACCAAGTCCTGCAACTCTTTTGACATCACAATTAGCGACTAGCGCCATCACCCAAGGGCTGGACTTGCACAATTCAAAAGCGCAAAGAAATGTCCAATTGGATCAAACGCAAGCAATTATTCTCTATCAGATGGTCAGAGGAATTGCCGACAAACTAACAGAACACTATAGAGACTATAAGTTTCGCGTCAAATCAATTGACTATGCGCAAGCAAGAACCATGAAGCTGCAAAATCTCATTCAAGATGCTCGCGCTGGACAAGATGCGATAAAACAGATCGAGATGGAATATTGGATGGATAAAGCTAAGACAGATATCGAAGAGGCAGTCTACATTGCGCGCAGGTATCGCCAAAGTTTGATTGACATTGCTGGAATTGAAGCCGTAGACAAATTAGATCAATCATTTCAGGAACAGTTTGGCTCGGATAAGGATGCGCCGGGCGAAGCAAAGGCGAAATAGAAAGAACAAGGGAGAGACAGCCCAGCGCCCTCCTTAAACGCCCACAGATGTTGCAATAGCGGATATTACACTACCGCGGGAACTCTAAGGCGCCTCGCCAGTCTAAGCCGGCGTAGAAGCGGACGTGGGTTCTGCTTCGCCGCTCGGAGGCAACGGTAATGAAGCGCAGTCTGATTGCACTTTCGTGTTTATTGGCATCACTCTTTGGCACGAACGCGGCGTTTGCCGATGAGGCGGCCCAGCCAAATCATCCGCCAAAACTCGGCATCGCGCTCGGAGGAGGCGGGACACGAGGCGCCGCGCATATTGGCGTGCTCAGAGTGCTTGAGCAAGAAGGCATAAAACCAGACATTATCGTTGGAAATAGCATGGGCTCAATCATTGGCAGCCTCTATTGTGCAGGTGTTCCACTCGACAAAATCGAAGAACTGGTTGTTGACGGACGTTTAAGGAAAGCATACGCGCCTCTGCCAGTGCCCATTCAGTTGATGAAGAAGGCCGGAGGCAAACTCTGGGTGTTTCGCAAGAAGAAACAGCCAGGCTTTTATGACGGACAAGGGTTAGCTGACTTCATCAATGAAAACGTTCCGGAAGACAAGCGCAAAATTGAAAATCTCAGCCCGACCTTCGCTGCAGTTGTGACCAACTTGCTCGACGGAAAAGCATATAGACTCACAAAAGGCGACCTCGGACAAGCCGTGCGGGCCAGCGCAACTCTTCCACCAATTCTGCGCGCTGTAGAGATTGATGGCAACGTCTACGCAGATGGCGGTATTCGTTCTAACATGCCTACGTATCCTGCACGGGCAATGGGTTCTGATGTTCTAATTGCAGTGGATGTTAACGAACCACTAAAAAAACTAAAGCCGGAAGATTTGATGAATTTCGGCAAAACCAGCAACAGAATGTCCAGCATTGTGCTGGCATGCGCCGACGAGCTTCATCTGAAAATTGCTGATTTCATTATCAATCCCAAGGTCGCTGGAATCTCGCTTCTGTCAAAGAAGAAGGAAGACTTCAAGCTCGCGGTAGCCGAGGGTGAGAAAGCAGCACGTGAGATGGTTCCTACGATCAAATCAAAAATGGCATCAATGGGAATGAGCACTCAAACTGTTTCGCAGCTGGACAACCAAGAAGCGATAAAGTAACTAGCCTCTAAGCAATGTGGTTAATGAAAAAAACTAACCGAACGACCTAACTGAATGAATACCAACGATGTGCAAAAATAAGCGAGTTAAATCCAACTCGTCGGAGCAATGTCTTGGGGAGCAAAGCGGAGCAGCGCCAGCGCTGCAGTTGGGCAGGTGACAACAAGCTGATGCAGCAATACCACGATAAGGAGTGGGGCGTGCCGCAGCACGACTCGCGCATGCTGTGGGAAATGTTGGTGCTCGAAGGATTTCAGGCGGGCTTGTCTTGGAGCACCATTCTGAACAAAAGAGAGGAATTTCGCAAAGCGTTTGCCAATTTTGACCCTGCAAAAGTAGCTAAGTTTAAGGAAAAGGATATTCTTCGTCTTCTGAAAAACGAGGGAATTATTCGATCAAGAGCCAAGATTGAAGCAACAATCGCAGCCGCGAAAATCTACTGTGATATGGAAGGCGAAGGCGAAGATTTCGCTGATTTCTGCTGGTCTTTCACCCAGGGTAAAGTGATCAAAGGAGATGGAAAAACTGTTTTGGCAGAAACAGAACTTTCAAAACAGATTTCAAAAGATCTAAAACGCCGCGGCTTCAAATTTGTCGGTCCTGTGATTGTTTACGCTTGGATGCAAGCGGTCGGAATTGTCAACGATCACTCGACAAAATGCTTTCGACGCTAATGGTCGACAACATGGTTTCGTCGCTAATCTGGCTTCAGTGCTTTCCGAAGTAGATCAGAAGCCGTTTTCTTGTACTCGCTCAAAGGCTGATCTTCAAAAATCACTGCACCCATAATGATACTGTGCATGATACCGAAGATTAATGAACCCAAAACATTGGCATTGTATTTCTGAATCTTCCCTTCATCCATAAGCGCTGTGAGAAGGCGACCCATATGTTCTTGCAGAAGACATCTCTTTTGTCGCGAATCCTCATCATCAGCCAGTCCTGGATCAGGGCGAATCTGCTCGAGAATAGGTTTTTCGCTAATGGCAAACTGCACAACGGCATCGATATATTTTTCGATACCTTTAGGCTCGACAATTTTCGGAACATACTTTTCGGTCAAAGCAGCCGCGCGCTGGAAGAATTCCGCTGCAAGTGCATCAGCAATTGCCTCTTTTGATTCGAAATAGAGATAGACTGTCCCAGCAGCTACACCAGCCTCCGCAGCAATCTGCGCAATCTTTGCGGCGCCATAACCGTCGCGCAAAATGATCTTCTTTGCCGCTTGAAGAATTGCTATGCGTTTTTCAGGGTCAACCGGACGCGCCATTTTGCAAAAGCTCCGACTTTGGCAGGTGATTGTGAACAAACTTCCGGGGCATCTGAAAGCCCTGAAGCCCAACATTATGGACGATACCAGGCTCTGAACTCAATCTCGGCAAAAAAGCCGGAACATTTTCCAGATCAGTATGTCATTAGATCTGCGCATGAATGAATTCATTCATTTATAATACTATTACAACCCCACAAGAGCTGCAAAAGCCAAACAGGCACCGGAGACAAGAGAGATGATGACGCTAGACCCCAAAAGCGAACAATCTATATATAGTTCAGCCCAGCAATCGTCCGAGACGGATCCGTCATCGAGAAGAGTCTCAAAACAATTGCCCGGTCAGCTTAAAGGGGTTTTTACGACAATCAAATCACCCCTCAGGCGCTCTTCTGTGGCAGTCGCAGCGGCTCTAACTGCGATTGTTGTCATAGGTTCAGCCTCAGTAGCCGGCTCAGTAATGATTAGCAAATCAGCTCAAAATGCTGCAGGTGCCAAAACCGCCAAAACTGTGCCAGTGGCTACCGTAACGGTTTTGCCTGCTCAAATGGCACCTGTGCCTGACGTTTTGGAACTTACAGGGTCGATTTCAGCCACAGATCCATTGTCAGTCGGTTCGTCAGCGGGGGGTCTGGTCATTACTCAGGTCAACGTGGAAGAAGGAGACTACGTCAAAAAAGGTCAGATTCTTGCAACTCTGGACTCTTCAGTTCTCAGAGCCCAACTTGCAGCCGCCGAAGCGAGACTTCAAGGTGCAGGCGCTTCAGTGGTGAAAGCCACCCAACCGAACCGTCCAGAAGACATTGGCTCTTTTGAAGCTGCATACAAACAAGCTTTAGCAGACGTTCAAAACAGAAGAGCGATGCTTGACCAGGCAAAGGCATCAAGAATACTCGCGCAGAACAATGCTGTTCGCTATGCCAACCTGTTTAAGGAAGGTGCAGTCAGTGAGATGGAATCGCAAACCAAATCAACAGAAGCCACAACTACTGGAAGCACCGTACGTGCAGCTGAAGATAACTTAGAAGCAGCTCAATATATGGCGCAGCAAGCAGCTAATCGTTTGGAAATGGCAAGACAAGGTGGACGCAAAGAAGATGTCACCATATCTAGAGCCACCGCCAATGAGTCGGCAGCGACTGTGCAGCAGATTCGTGCTCAGATCGAACAGACGATTGTTCGTGCTCCTGACGACGGACTTATCACTAAACGCTTCGCGCATATTGGTGATGTTTCAAGCGGCGGAAAAACTCTATTCGAGATGATCAGGCGTGGTGAAATCGAGCTTAAAGCGCAGGTCTCTCAGGAGGACATTTCACGCCTCAGCAATGGTCAACCAGCTGAAATCAGTGATGGCATCAGAACAGCAAAAGGAAAGGTGTTCCAAATTTCACCAACGGTTGATACCTCAACCAGGCTCGGAACAGTCCGAATCTCAATTCCGAAAGAATCTCAATTTAAAACTGGCATGTTCGTCAAAGGCAAAATTGCCAGAGGTCAACGCAATGCATTGGTAGTGCCAAACAGCGCAGTGCTTGCCGACAATGATGTCTATTATGTCTTCGTCAACGAAAACGGCATCGCCAAGAAAAAGCAAGTCACAATCGGGGCGCGCGTAAAAGAATTAGCTGAGGTGAATTCTGGTATTGCTCCGGGCGAACAAGTAATCGTCGCGGGTGCCGGATTTTTGAACGATCAAGATCCAATAGCAGTCGGACAGTAGGTGAACACAATGAATTGGAACATATCAGCCTGGTCTATTCGCCAACCAATCCCATCAATTCTCCTATTTCTGATTCTCTCAATCTCGGGGATTATCTGCTATTTCAATCTTGGTATTGATGAGAATCCAAACATCGACATGCCGACAGTGATCGTAACCGTGAGCGAAAATGGTGCGGCGCCGTCCGAATTAGAAACACAAGTTGCTCGCAGAATTGAGGATGCTGTCTCCGGCATCGGCAATATCAAGCACATCTCAAGTACTCTCAACGAAGGTGTTTCGCAGACAAAAATCGAATTCGAGCTCGGCACCAATACAGACCGCGCAGTAAATGACGTTCGCGACGCAGTCACAAGAATCAGAACCCAGTTACCCGCAGCCATTCAAGAACCACAGATTCAACGCCTTGACTTTGTGGGAGGCCCCTTCGCAACTTACACAGTTTCATCCAAAACATTATCCGTCAAAGATCTCAGTTGGCTCATCGACAACGACATTTCGCGCGCACTACTGGCGGTGAAAGGTGTCGGACAGGTTCAACGCGCAGGTGGAGTCGACCGAGAGATCAACATAGATCTCAATCCTGCAAAACTGGAAGCACTCGGCGTAACGGCTGACATTGTCAATACTCAAGTCAGGATAATGAACGCAAATATGCCGGGCGGTAGAGGCTCTGTCGGTTCGCAAGAGCAATCGATTAGAACATTGGGTAGTGCTGCATCAGTAGACGATTTAAGAAATACCAGAATCGCTCTTCAGAACGGTTCATGGGCATCGCTGGATTCTTTGGGCAAAGTGACAGATGGCGTGGCTGAGCCGCGGCAACTGGCAATGCTTGACGGTAAGCCGGCAGTCGCATTTTCTATAGTCCGCTCAACCGGAAGCAATATGGCGGAAGTAGGCGAAAATGTCGACAAAGCTTTGAAGGAATTGAAGAAGACTCTTCCAGCTGATGTCGAAATTACACGCATCAGATCAAACCTGAGTTACGTCATGGATTCGTACCATGCCACCATCGACTCGTTGTTGCTAGGTGCAGCACTCGCTATCGCAGTAATCTGGCTCTTCCTTAGAGACTGGCGCGCCTCGACAATCGCGGCCCTGGCGATGCCATTGTCGATGATACCGACTTTCGCTGTGATGAAACTGCTGGGCTTTACGCTCAATAATATGTCGCTTCTTGGTCTAGCTCTCGTTATTGGTATCCTCGTGGACGACGCTATCGTAGAAATCGAGAATATCGTCAGACACATACAAATGGGCAAAAAACCTCTGGAAGCTGCTTTGGAAGCAGCTGATGAAATTGGTCTTGCTGTCGTCGCAACGACCATGACAATCATCGTTGTTTTCTTGCCGGTTGCCTTTATGGGCGGCATTCCTGGACAGTTCTTCAAACAATTCGGCGTCACTGTAGCAGTCGCGGTCTTCTTTTCTCTGCTTGTAGCACGTCTCATCACACCCATGATGTCAGCCTTCTGGCTCAAAGGTGCCGTTGAAGATCCACCCAAGGGAAAGGTCCAACACTTCTTCGAAAGGCTGCTCGGCTGGGCGCTCGAGCATAGAGGAAAAACCCTCGCTATTGCAGGAAGCATCTTTGTAATCAGTGTCGCGATGCTTGCATCACTGCCAACATCGCTCGTCAATTCCGCCGACCGTGGCGAAAGCCTTGTCGCTATCGAGCTGCCACCAGGTGCAACTTTACAGTCTACGACTGACGCGTCTCAACGCGTAACCAAAATATTGCTCTCGCATTCCGAAGTCGAGCATGTGTTTGCGTCGGTTGGAACACCCTCGAATACTGGTATGAAATCCTCGGGAAGCGCAGGCACCGTCAACAAATCGAATTTATATGTCATTCTAAAAGAGCGTTCGCACAGAAAAATCTCGCAACAGCAGTTCGAAGATATGGTGCGCAAAGAGATTGCCACCATTCCAGGAATTCGTGCAAACATTTCCGCCACAATGGGACTGGGCGGCAAGGTTCAAATTTTGCTGGTCGGTAGAGACGCCTCACAATTGAAGAAGACGTCAGAACAAATGGCTATCGAAATGCGCTCTGTTGAAGGAATTTCCGACGTAACTTCTAGTTCGGCACTCAAACGTCCAGAAATTCAAGTTATTCCGGACTTCGCAAAAGCGTCTGACCACGGCGTGTCCGTTCAACAGATTGCTCGCACGGCCACCATGGCAACAGTTGGTGATGTTGATTTCAACCTGGCAAAATTCGACCTTGCCGACAGACAAATCAACATCCGTGTACAAATCGATCCAAAGCTACGTGAAAACATCGAGAACATTGGCAATTTAAAAGTATCTAGTTTCCGTGGACAAATGATACCCCTTAAGGAAGTAGCAGAAGTAAGCTTTGGTAGTGGTCCCGCACAAATTGACCGCTACGATAGAGATCGGCAAGTTACAATCAGCGCCACTTTGAACACTGGTACCACCTTGGGTCAGGCGTTGAAAAAAATCCACGATCTGCCAACATTCAAAAATTTGCCTGCATCTGTGCGCGAATCCGTGAGTGGCGACGTTGAAATACAACGCGACGTATTTTCCGGATTTGGAATGGCGATTGCAGCTGCTGTAATTCTCATCTATGCGGTTTTGGTCTTGTTGTTCAACGACTTCCTTCATCCGCTAACCATCATGATGTCACTGCCTATGGCAGTTGGTGGCGCCGCGCTGGGGCTGATTATTGGACACCAATCTGTCGGATTGTACGCACTGATCGGCATCGTTATGTTGATGGGGTTGGTAACCAAAAACGCAATTCTGCTGGTCGAATATTGCTTGATGGCAATGCATAAGGGTGTGCCGAGACACGAAGCACTTATGGGCGCCGCCGAAGCCAGAATGCGTCCAATTTTGATGACGACTGTGGCGATGATTGCCGGCATGCTCCCGATCGCTCTGGGATTGGGAGCTGGTTCTGAAGTACGCGCACCAATGGCAATTGCTGTTGTTGGTGGATTGATCACTTCTACATTCTTGACTCTTATCGTTGTCCCAGTTGTATTTACTTACGTCGACGACTGGAAGGTAAAACTAGCGAAACGGGCATCGAAAGCAAATTCCAACAACGATAAAGTAGCGAAAGAAACTATTGAGGTAAGCCTCGCTAAGTAAATTTGGAGGGAAATTATTCTGGCAGAAAGAGGAATGGTAAAGCCCCTCTTTCCCGCACTAGAAGGGAGTCGAAAGCTAGCCTCCCCAAAGATTTCCCAATCCTTGAATTATACTCAGAATCCGGAATCCCTCCAAACTTCTACCTACTAGGTTCGAGCGCCTCGAACCTATCACCCGGTGCGTGGCATGTCACATTCTCATTTATTCGAACTTGCTTTTGTAGTGTGCGCTCTTGCAGGCACGCTACTAATCCCTTTGATTCGCTGTATTTTGGCGAATCGATTTCTTTTCAAAGATCGCAGGAAAGTGGGACCAGAATATTGGGGCGAACTCTCGTATGGCGCGAAGAATCCGGTTGCGCCAACAATCCCAACAAATGATCCTCACAGAGAAATCAAAAATTACGCCGGCTGGGCACGGTAAGGAGCAATATGGTCGAATTCATCTGCCTTTTGGTAATTATTGCCTTCGCCTTTGGCCAGTGGCACCTCGCCGCCGTCAACGGTTGGCTCTGGTTTTTGGAAAACGACGAAGGCGAGCAGCAATTCTGGAGCTTTGACACCTTCATGAGTTCACTACTGCCGCCCATAGCCCTTTTACTTTGTGCCGTAGAACTGTATTTCATACTGAAGATCTGACACTCCATCAGCATAGGAGTGTTTCGTCAAATACGAAACAACCGGCAGTGCCACTAGTGACACTACCGGTTGCAACAAATGAAGCTTGGACTACTTCACAAATATCCTGGACTGAACCCTCACGAAGCGTTTTACAACAAACTCAGGGTTTGTGAAAGACGCATTACCGGCAGGGTTGCCACCACTTACGTGGAAGTCCGAGAATCCAGAATTCTGATTGACGTATACTCCACCGGTCAGATTGAAAGATACTGGAGTTCCGGCATCTGCCATGGTTGTAGCAATCCTCTGCAGTGTCGACTCATCTTGAGTATAGGCACTGCATGTGATGGCACCATGTTCGCGAGCAGCTCTGGAAGCCAGTTCTAGGCTTTCGTTTGTGTCTTTTGTCGGAATGATGAAAACAATCGGACCGAACATTTCGCCTTTGACAAGATCGCGCTTGTCGTTAGCCAATTCAATGATAATTGGGCTTTGTGTGTGTGCTTCAGGGAATTCCGGATTGGCAATTGTTTTGTTTTCGAGCAACACCTTGCCGCCGATATCTTTCGCCTTCACAACGCGTTCCATCGTTGCTTTGCTCTGAATCGCACCAGCAACCGCATGGCCTGCTTTCGGATGTTCAACCAGACCTTTAGTCTGATCAACAATGGCCTTTTCTACATCTTCTAACGAAGCATGTCCTTCTTTCAATTCGATACCGGATTGCGGGATATAAATGTTTTGCGGTGCAGTGCACATTTGACCACTGTAGAGGCTGATGCTGAAAGCAATGTTTTTCGCCATTGCGTCAAGGTCATCAATACTATCGATGATGATGCTGTTGACACCAGCCTTTTCGGTAAAGACTACTTTGCCCGGCAAACCTTCCACGTAGTTGCCGAAAGAATTGCTGCCGGTGAAATCAATGATTTTGACTTCCGCGTGTTCAGCAAGCTTTTTAGTGATTTGATTTTCGGCTTTATCTGAAGCGAGCATAACGAGGTTAGGATCGAATCCATTCTCTTTCAAAACATTCTGAATGACCGACACCACAATCGCGATCGGGTAAATCGCTTTCGGATGCGGCTTCACAATCACCGGATTGCCGGTGATCAAACTCGCATAAACACCAGGAAGAGTATTCCAAGTTGGGAATGTACTGCAACCGATAGCCAGTGACAAACCGCGTCCAACGTTCATTCCAAATTTTTCAAGTTTGAGGTTGAACTTGCCGGCTGGCTTTTCCCAGGAAATCTTATCTGCAAAACGGGTCAATTCTGCATAGCCAAGAGCGATCGATTCCAACGCTCTATCTGCGGCATGAGGACCACTGGCTTGGAAGCTCATCAAATATGATTGCCCTGTCGTGTGCATTGTTGCAAACGCAAGTTCGAAGAAGTGAGATTTCAGTTGCTGCAGCGTTTCTACCAAAAGCCCGGCGCGTGTCTTTGCATCTGTCGCCTTCCACTTTTCATTTGCTTTCTGCGCCGCAGAGATGTAGGACTCGATGTTTGAAAAGACTGGATAGCTGATCTTCAGCGCCTTACCGGTATATGGGCTTTCTTCATCACTTTCCAACCACGAATCGGAGGTCTGACTCAAGCGTTCGAACTTACCACCCAATTGAGATTCGTATACAGCTTTTTGCGCAGCTTCGGCTCCTTCTCCGTAGTCAGCCGGTGATGGCATTTCAGGAAACGGCGTGTAATGCTCACGCTTGTGAACCGCGTCAATCGCATCATTTATCAGCGATTCGTACTTTTCAAAGACGGTAGCACTGGTCTTGACAGGTGTGAAAATTTGCATAGCAAAACTCCAATAAAACTGCAATCAAAGCCGGTTTCCCGACGCGGCGGGTCCAAACTTACGCAAGTTATTATTTTATGCTGAAAAAGCCTAAATGGGCAGCTTCCCTTAGGCTTTTCATCAGTATTTAGGCGATTTGGGACTTATTTAAAAGCTGCGGCGCCAGCCTCTGCCACCGCGTGATCTTGCTCGCCGGATCCACCACTTACGCCAACAGCACCCACAATCTTGCCGTCGCGTTTGAGCGGAACACCGCCAGCAAAAATCATAATTTTGCCATTGTTAGAGGTGTTCAAACCATAGAAGTCAGCACCAGGCTGTGTGTACTGAGCGAGGTCTTTGGTCGAGATGTCGAATGCACGAGACGTAAAGGCTTTCTTGATCGAGATGTCTATACTGCCTAACCAAGCGTTATCCATGCGCACATGCGCAACCAGGTTGCCGCCTGCATCTGCGACCGCGATATTCATTGGTTGCCCAATCTCTTCTGCCTTTTTCTCTGCTGCTTCAATCACAGCTTTTGCGTCTTTCAAACTAACCATGGTGTCTCCTTATTGGTAAGCATCTGTTGAAACTTAGAATTCAGTCGTTTTGGTGTTTCATTGTATTAAACGCTGTCGTCGACAATCAGCTTCTGATCGTGAATTTCAACAACATCGCCCGGGTGCAATTTGCGCTTGCGGCGCGTGTCGATTTCGCCATTCACTCGGACTTCGCCAGACTGAATCAGGTGTTTGGCTTCTCCGCCGGATTGAGTGACGCCTTTCAGCTTTAGAAATTGATCCAACTGAATAATTACAGCGCTCGGCTCGTCACTCATAAATTCAATAAAACTCCTGGATAATTCGAATGATCTTATCGCCAAACAAGACTTATTCTCAAGATTCCGATCTTGCTCCCCGCTATTTTCCAGCCAATCCTGGGCATCGTCTTCATTAGGATAAAATGTTCAGTGGCAAACATCGTTCGATAGGAATGGAGAGTCCGATCCATGTTGTCAAGAAAATCTTCGAGCTTGGTATTTGCATCTTTACTAATTGGGTGTTCGGTGGTTTTTCCGCTGATAAGCTGCATGCCAGTTAGCGCGCAAAGCACTGAAGGCTTCTCTGCGATGTCACTAGATCCCTGTGGAGCAGTCGAAAAGCTTGTCAGGGAAACATATCCAAAAGCGCTTATAACTAAGGGGCGAGGCGAAATCACCTTTGAGTACAAAGCGCATAAGAAAAACGGCTTTTACCCGGATCGTCCGGCTATGGTCCCGGGTGACGGTGGAATTGTCGGAACAGTCACTTTGTCTCCTGGAGAATATGCGGAGGCAGATAAGAATGAAATTCCGTCAGAGAAACCAAATGGTTTTTATTCAGTTTTAACTATGGCTCCGTATTCGACACGTCAGCGCTCTCATTTGCTTGCTAAAGTGATTTTTCCGCAAGAAGTCCCTCCGAATTTCAAAGAAAAGTTCAGGGCGCTAATTAGCAGCTTCAATAAAGGTGATGAGCCTGCGCCGGCCGCCACAGAAGCTCCTAAATCTGAAACGGTTGTAGCAACCCCTGACCCGGCGGCAGCAGCACCAGCCAAACCAAAGTCCAATTACAACTGGGCAACCGTAGTGCGCCCCGACTATCGACTCTCCTTTAAAATGCCGACCGGATTTAGAGAAAAAATCAATGCGGATAAAGCCGGCTCGACGTGGACAGGCACCGCAGACGGTGTTAACTACACTGTCATCGTACTCGAGCCAAAAACCGCATTGATCACCGACGATTCGCGCACTCAAGCAATGAATTCGATGATAGCTTCTGCAGCACAAGGCAGAAAACCTAAGATGGAACAAGCCTTCAACTTCCAAGGACTATCTGCGCAAGAGTACACTCTTGCCGATGCGGCCGGCTTGCCATCCAAAGCAATAGTATGCGTTTCGGCGGGGCTGCAGTACCTGTTTATGGCAGGCGGGCAAAACTTTAAAGCCTCCAAATTGCCACCCGAATTTTTTGATGGCATAAAAATCGGCAAAATAAAATAGTCTGAGGCCGGTATAAGACCACTTGCCGAAACACATCAAATCAAAATATTCAGAAACGATCTATGCGTTCTGGAACAGTGCTATTTGGTGAGCGTAACTAGCGAGCGTGCAATATCCGTGAAAGTTGGAAAGATTGCAGCCCTGATGTACACACCATTTTCTATGAAACAATCAAGCTACGGCAAGATACTCCTACCGGGCAAACCATTTTTCCTTCTTTAGGCTGTGATGCACTTTCACCGACAAAGGAATAATCTTTCCGGCCGAATCCAGCTCGCCACCGAAGTTCTTCCACCAATGCCCAAGCGAGTTAGACAGCACTGTCTTTTTCAAACGAGACATTCTTTCGCGGCGAGTTTTGCGTGGCAAAGCTAGTGCATAAGAAATCTGTTCCGCAATTGTTTCACGTCGCAGATTCGGAAGTGTCAAAACGTCATCCGAGAGTTCCGTCCAGGCCCCCGTTTGCGCTGACAGAATCAAAACGCCACCTTCCGAGCAGAGTGAAAATTCTTTTGCTGTCAAATTCAAACCGTCTCTCACCGGAGTTACAAGCATTGTATTTGCGCGTCGATATAACCAGGCCAACACGTTTGGAGAGATTGGAACATCAACCCAAACAATCGGCTGCCAACTTCCGGCTTTCCATCGCTCGTTAATAGTTTCTGCCAGACTTCTGCACTCACGCCAGTATTCATCAAATGCGGTTAATCCACTTCTACTCTTCTGACAGATCTGAATAAAAGTAACTCCACCAATCTTATCTGGATTGCCACAAAGAAATTGCTCAATTCCTTCCAGTCTTTGAATGACTCCTTTTGTATAGTCGGCCCTATCAACTGAAAGAACAAAGGGAAATTTCACGATCTGGGTCAGATCGATTTCTCTACAAATAGGACTCTCTTCTGCAACTTTCTTCATCCAGAATTCAGCATCTAAGCCCAATGGATGTGCGACGACAACAACGTTGCTTCCGTCATTTCGCAATACTGTGCTCGAGGGAAAGTCGACCTTATAATTCGTCAAATATCGATCAACAAACAAAAGGAAGTTAGCTGTGTATTCTTCTGTATGAAAACCAATCTTGCCAGCTTGAAGAATACCGTCTGCAATTTCCGCAAGATGAGGCACAAATTTCGCTTCCGCCCGTCGAGGCCAGGGAATGTGCCAAAAGAGGTCTACCCTGGCTGAAGAGGCTTCTCTAAAAGCCTTGGGAGACAAGGCCAATTGATAGTCATTGACAAAAACACGCTCAGAAAATCCGGTCTGAAACGAGTTTAGAACATTCCAGGAAACACTGGTGTTTAACTGAGTGTACGCAAGCTTGTCCGATGCATCAAAATGGGCATATTGCGGTAGGTCGTGCAAAATCGGCCAGAGAAAGTCATTACAATAGCGATAGTGCCCTTCAATCATTTTGAAGGGAATTTGACAGACGTCTTCTGTTTTTGATTGCTTTCCTGACCTTTTGCGTAGGCCAGTCCCATGCAAAAACCACCAGTTCTGCCCTTCAGAAGTTTGCTCTATCACGCGTGAGAGAGTTGCAGAAACGCCGCCCGGCGTGGACGGACCTCTGTAAGACAATATATTCATCTAAAGCTACCTCGCATCCCGCAATATCGGTAGAACGCGCATTAAGAGCGCGTTTGCATTGCAGACAAACCTATTTTTAGTCTATAGTTCGAAATTTTCGTAAAGGTTTCAATTTGACTCAAAAAATGGCTTAAATGCTCATTTTTGTATTTAAAACCTGAAAAGTTTGTGGCAGCAAGATGATGAGTAGCTCTATCTTTCCCATGTCTTTCCAAATTTCTATTAGGACAAAAAGACCGTAAAATAGAATATGGAGGCAAATGCATATGCGAATTTTGCTGGTAGAGGACGATAACTTCCTAGCTAACGGTCTGTCGCTTGTTCTTAAAGACAGTGGTTACATGGTCGACCACGCCGAAGATGGAATTGCCGCAGATATTTCACTTTCAACCACTCACTACGATCTTGTGGTACTTGATCTCTGCTTGCCTGGCATTGATGGAATTGACGTGCTAAAGAAGATTAGAGTTAAAAAGAATAATGTCCCTGTTCTTATTTTGAGCGCTCGCGACCAGGTAAAAGACCGAGTCATTGGCTTGGATGCCGGTGCAAATGATTACTTAACCAAGCCTTTTGATATGAACGAATTAGAGGCAAGAGTTAGGGCCCTGATTCGCTTAGGCTGGGGTAACCAGGAAGTGGTCACAATTAAAAACCTGCACTTCAACACAGTCAAACGAACGGCCCATATAAATGATGAACTGGTTACTTTGACAAAAAGAGAATTGGCAGTACTTGAAATTCTCGTGCGACAGCGCAATCTGCTAATTCACAAAGAGCAACTGCTGGAGCAACTGAGCAGCTGGGACAATGAGATTACAAATAATGCTCTCGATATTGCAGTACATCGATTGAGAAAGAAATTGAAAAAATCAGGTATCTCGATCAAAACTATTCGAAATCTTGGATATACAGTCACTTGAGTATCAAAAATTCAATTACCAGCAAACTTCTAACGGTGCTACTGGTACCGCTTTGCATTATGTTCGTTCTAACAGGCTTTGTTGCATATAATTTGGCGGCATGGTTTGCCAATGATTCATACGACAAAGAGTTGTTGAATGCAGCGCATGCAGTCGCCGCTCGATTGACAGAAGACCAAAAAGGTATAGTCGCGGACTTGCCTGACGCTGTACAAGCGGTGTTACGGCACAAAGATAGAGACGATTTTTTCTATCAAGTTCTAAGCTTGGAAAAGGTAAGATTGGCGGGAGACGCAATACTTCCAATGCCCATCAAAGAAGTAAACACCGACATACCTGCATTCAGAAATGCTGTTGTGAATGGGCAAAATGTGAGAATTGCGAGAATTAGAATGCCTTTGAGGCAAGATTCTAAAAGACTTGTCGTTGTTCAAGTTGCTCGTACTCTTAACTCACGAAATGAGTTAATTCACAAAATCTTCCTCAGCATTGTTGTTCCACAAATAATCTTAGGTTTACTAAGCGTGGCAGCAGTAAGCTACGGTGTCAAAGATGGGCTGAGACCCCTGATAGAGCTGAGTAAAGAGATTCAGCAAAGGTCTCAATCAGATCTCACTCCGATTGAGAATGAGAACACACCAAAAGAGATTGTTCCTATTGTTGAGTCCATCAACTCTCTATTTGGCAGAATCGATAATCACATGGAAGAGCAGAAGCGCTTTGTTGCTAACGCTGCGCATCAACTGAGGACTCCAGTTGCAGGGCTTCGAGCGTATATTGAATATGGTCGACGCATTGCTAACGGCAATTTTTCAGAAGTATTGAATCAGATAGATGCTGGAACCGACAGAATTGCAGAGCTCGTGGGCGGATTACTAATTTTAGCAAGAGCTTCAGAACGCCGCGCTCAACCGCACGACTTAGTTGAACTCAATGATCTCTCCTCTGAAGTTACAGCTGATCTCATCAGGCAGGCCGCAAACAAAAAAATCGACCTTTTCTTCCACCCTTCATCTACGCGCAGCATAGTGCTGGGCGACAAGTCCGAATTACGCGAAATGCTTAGTAATTTAGTAAATAACGCTGTTAGTTATACACCAGACGGCGGTATCGTAAATGTAACAGTAAAAGCTGGTCCACCACCCGTGGTGATAGTTCAAGATACAGGACCTGGTATTCCTGTCCAAGAACGAAAAAGAGTCTTTGAACGTTTTTATCGCGTCCTTGGCACCAAGGTAAACGGCACCGGTCTGGGATTAGCTATTGTTCAGGAAATAGCGAATTCACACAAAGCAAAAGTGGAATTGCTTGATCCGAGCGAAACTAAAGGAACTTTGGTGAGAATTACATTTCCCAGCTTCGAAGCACAAGTCTCCTAAATCGTTAATATGGAAAGAGAACAGAAAGAACAAAACGATAGCATATCGCAAGCGGTGGTTCCCTAACTCGGAATTTTCAGACTTTTCATACCTCTGTCTCCTTCCCACCGCTGCCTTTTCGACGAGAACCAAAAGGAGTGGATTGCCCAAAGCACAATCCACCCTTTCTCTTCTTATTGTCTGAGGATTGGAAACGGCCTACTGCAAGATAGTTGGACTAGGCGTGACATCAAGCGTGACACCGCGTAGAGTTTTCAATGTTACGCACCCATCTCGACCCGTATATCTCACAGAACCATCTTTTTCGACCGAAACTGTGCCTTCGAAACTCTTTGTACCATCCTGATTCTTCCACACCGGATTATCGATGCCAGTCTTGATTGGCGACTCGATTGTCCAAACATCGTGATTTCCTTTAGCATCCGTGATCTCTAAGCGTATCGGTTCACCAGTGGTGGTGTTATAGACAAATTCGGTGGCAGTGCCTTTCGTATCAACTGTGCTGTGCACACGCCTGTGCCCATCCTTAGCCATAAATTCATGGACTTCGCTACCATCCGGACGCTGCACGACTTGCAAATTCCTCTCTAGATAATTTATGCGAACAGAGCCATCAGCAAGGTGCGAAGCTTCAATTTTTTGACGCTTTCCATGTTCGTCGACGAAGTCTTGAGAAACATCTCTGCGACTTAGTTTATTTACCTCACCATTTGGATGGTGCTCTGTCATTTTCAGGACTTGACCATTTTTGTCGTACTCATATCTGGTTTTCACACCATCGGTACTGACAAAATGTTGCATCTCTGGCTTTCCATTATCGTTTGGGTGCGTAACAGTTTCTGCACCACCGGTGGTTTTTCTCCATAACCGCTCGTCATCACCGGGGCGCCAAGTACGATCACCATTTGCGTGGATCATGGCAGCGTTTCCATTGCGATGATTCATTTGCACTGATGCAACCTTATCGGCAGGATTGCGAACCAGATTATCAGGATTACTCAAACTTCCAGGATCAAGAGTTGTAATCCCTTGCTTTGGTTTGAAAACATTCCAAGATTGATTCTTACGCTCACCGTGCTCAATGATCGCACCAGCACCATCGGTGACTGTGTATGAGGATGGATTGGTGTCTTTGCCACTGTATTTGAAATCAGTGGTCCGGCCGACCATGGTGACTTCACTTGTTATACGCCCACGAAAATCTCTTTTGAGCACATCGCCATCTCTGCGGTGCTCAATGAAATTACCACTTCTGTCTTTCATAACCAGTTGCAAATCATCGCTGATACCAATGTCAGTAATGCGCGCTCCCTGAAAAGCATCCTTAACCTTCCAGTTGGCATGGGAAGTGTCGATATTCCATTCACGGTCACGCGATCCTCTAAAACCCGATTCAATCACCGCCCCGTTTTTATCGGTCATAACAAAACTGATTGGTGCTTTTGACTCTCCTCGATAAGTAAGCGAAATGCGCTCACCACGAGCATTCATCAGCTCTGCAACCCGTGGAGGTTGAGCTTGATCGAACTTCACTAAAGAACCGTCTTTGAATTTGTAGACCATATTATTGTGATAATCACGTTCCATTTTCGCGTCGAAATCACTAGCAGAAAGCTTCTCTCCACCAGCAATTGGTCGGTCGCCAGGAACGTACTTCGCAACAGTCTTATGAACTACAGGCGGTCGAGTCGCCTCCACTACCGCTGGGGCTTTGTCGCAGGGTTGAGCGCTGGTCACCTTATCCCCTGTGGATACTTTATCCGCGGAGCCAACTGCGCTCACAGTACCCGCTAGGGCACCATCTGTAGAAGTTTTGAACGCCATCGAAACTGCTGCTTGCTCCGCCACAGTCTCATCAATCTTGACGTTAAATCCATCTTTGCCACTACCTGTGACAACTCTCAATCCACCACTCGTTTCAACGATCTCCATATGCGGCATGCTGCAGGTCGCCTCTTGCTGCGCCAACTCCGCATTGATCTTCTCTCGCATATCATTCATCCGATTTGGATCGCTGTTCATCTCTTGAGAAGACAACATCGAATATTCATTTTGAAGTTGTTGCGCAATTTCTTTTTCGATAGATGTTGTATCACCGTTGCCGGCTGTTTTTGCCTCGTTCCACTTTTCCAGACTCGACACCAAATTTCTCGAGGATGCATCACAAGCCATGGGGTAACCTCCAACATGGAAGAAGCTAATTGAATTTCGCAGAGACGCCATCGGGGGGAATCGCTTGGCGTAAATCGAGGTTAGGCAACAGGTAGTTATAATCCCGTGACAATTTGCGCCAACAGGACCGCAAATGCTTCGTAGTTTCCCCATTTGGTGCGTTTTCCGTTGTCATTTGCGACCGACGTCTCGTATATTTTCAGCACAAACAGATGACCACCCCACGGCAATTGGGGTGGTCATCGCTTGGGGCGAAAAGCTGCGTTGGCTTTCTACGTGTAAGTCTTTGCTCTGAAGGGCCATAACTCTACAGTGAACAAATCAAGCATCCCTTCACCAAATTTCGAGAAGCCACTCTTAAAATCATCACCATCAGCAATCCTGGTTTGATTGTCCTTCAAATCGTTTAGGGTGATACCTTCATCATCATCAAACCATTCATCATCTGACTCGTCTTCAATGGATTCATAGTTGCCCAGCATGTACATCATTGTCTGCTTGGTGAGCTCTGGATTCACTACAGAATCATCTGTAACTGCAAGGCGAAACATATCAACGATTTCCTGTTTGGAAACGCGTCCATCACCATCCTTATCCAAGCTGCCATCCATCATCAACTCGGTCGCCGTCATTGCCAGTGCGGTTTCATCATAAACAACGTTTGGCTTCTCTACCTTTGCCACCACATCAGGATTAATAGTAATTTGATCGGGCTTCATGTTATGAAACTCGAGATGTTCTTTATCGAAGATGAGCGGAGGCAAATGTTCATCAGCTTTTGATTCAGCAGAACTTGGCGGATGTGTGGGAGAGAAACAACGATACTCATCAAGATTCGAATTATCTTTCGTGCTTACGACATTTTCTTTAGGAGATTCCTGCATCTCTCTTAGCATCGTCATTTCCTCGTTAGGTAACAGGGGGAGCTTTCATAGATTGCCATCGCAACCTAACATTACTGTTCCAACACTTTTCGCAATTGAATTCGTGCCAAAAGACAGCCAACCCGCCCTCATGAAAGGCGGGTCGACTTGCCGGGCTTGTTGCTGGTTCCCGTTAAACTCTTGCATTCAAACAGTGACGTGTTTTGCCAATTGACTTACGCGTGTGGAGCAAACTTATTCTTAAACACGACTACGTCGTATGCAGAAATTCCAAAGATGCCATCCTCTTCTTCGATACTTTCGCGCAACTCAACATAATGCTTTTTCAACATCGAGTAAGATTCCGCTTCATTTTCTGACGGCTTGAAGGACAGAATTTCTCTGTAGTTGACCTTGCCATCTCTATTTAAGTCCATGTCCGCTAAATGCTTTTCAGCGAACCAGGCAGCATGTTTCTTCTCTATGGCGACGGCTAAATCTTCTTTGGTCACACCATCGTCTTTAAACGCGCCCAAGACGCCGTCATCGTCAGAAAGATCTTTCAAATCGTCCATATGTCGCGCGATTGCATATAAATCGAGCTTCTGGCTATCGTACTGCTCTCCAGTATGAAATTCAGCAAAGTTATCTATTTCATCGCGAGTTAGACGCCCGTCTCCATCGATATCAAATTTCTCAAAGGAATTTTCCACAAACTCCACACTGGAATTCGCCAGCTCTTCTTCATCTTCTTGCGTGTTCTCTGCCGTTTCTTCTGGGGTTTCTTCTGAACTTTCGTCCGATGGATTGTTGGAAGAGTCTTCAATCGTAGAATCGGAATTCTCTTCAGCAGAATCGTCTTCTACCTTTTGGTCTTCAAATTTGATCACTTGTCCGACTTCAATGCAATCTGGATTATCAAGCTTGTTGAGATCCGCAACGGCTTTTACCTTTTGAAGAATCTCGAGATTTGTCGCAGTAGAACCGGTTGTCTGTTCAAGATGGCGTTTACAAATCTCCCACAAGGTATCATCCTTTTTCACTTCATAGGTATTAGGATCGCCATCTCCACCTTTTGAAGTTGATTCCTGTGTTTTTGGCTTAATAACTGGGTTTTCCGAATGTAGCAATTGGAGCTCAGGAAGAGTTAGTAATGATTGAATGTCGCCACTTTTGATGACATGAAACTGCCTCAAATCCACTTTATTGATAAGAGGAGTTGCATTCTCGGTCTGGCGCTCTGCATTGAAATTGACTGCTTCTTTCACTTCATTTGGCATGTTCTTTCACCTGAATAAGAAACGCGCGGCTCTGTTCGAACTTTGTGCGAAGTCCGCGGGGGCGATTGGGGAATCGAAGGGCTGTCCTTATGGGGACGATTTCATGATGCCTGCACTACATAACAAAATCGTTCCAGACCGCAACAATACGTAAGAACGCCACGGGCGCAGGAATTTCCACCCAGCAACCTAATGGCTGACAGGGCGACTAACTAGGACTTGACCCAACATAAAGCCTATGTGCCTAAGTCAAAATTGGCAGACGAACCCAAAAACGAGACCCACCACTTTCCGCATCCCGGACACCTATGGTTCCTCCATGCTGGGTCACAATTGATTTACAGATGGCGAGCCCAAGACCGAAACCAATCTTTCGATCTCTGTCTTTGTCAGCTTGTTTAAACCGTTCGAAAATCACATCTCTTTTGGAAGCGGGCACACCAGGTCCATTATCCTCGACTTCGATTAGAATCTCTTTTCCCTCTTCTACGACAGAGCGAACTTTGATCTGCCCACCATCAGGAGAGTACTTCATCGCATTAGTGACCAAATTCATAATCACCTCAAGCACATAAGACTTATCCATTTTAGTGACACAAGACTTCGTATCGACAGTCAGTTTCAATTGTCGAGCTTCCAATTGAGGCAAAACAACCTTTTCCACATCATGCACGATATCTGCAATATCAGCGCTTTCCAGAAAGAGTTCTATATTTCCACCGGCAAGTTTTTCCACGCGCAGCAATCGATTGATCAAATCCAGCAAAAGAGAAGAACTGCTCAGAGAAAGGCGGAACTTTGACTTTGCCATTTCGGGAATTTCACCGAAAGCGTCAACCAACGCCATTTGCAATACGCCATTGATCGTCGTGAGAGGCGTGCGCATATCGTGACTGATCATAGAAAAGAAGTCTGACTTCGCTTGACGCAGTTTGAACGCTTCAGTGTCATCAACGACTGCAGTCAAATACTTTTTCTGACCACTCGATTCGAAATGAAAAGGCGTGATTGAGACCCGGACAGGAACAATCTCTCGATCGGAAGTTAACGCCTCCATCTCAACAGGATTTTCGGTAGCATCACGCAGGAGCATCTGCATGAAATTGGCTTTCATTTCCTTCTTTATCTTGAATGCCTTAACCAAACCAGCTTCATCAAAATACTCCATGTTGATGCCCAGGAGTTGTTCTGCAAACTTGTTGATAGACTCTACTTTTCCGCCTTCATCAGTAATGAACAAAGCAGATGGCAGAGTATCAATTACTGTTTGTAGTTCGTCACGTGACGAGGCAATAGTTTGAAGCATTTCGGACTGCATCGATTTAAAATTATCGATGCTATTTGCCATTTGACGAAAACGCTTATCGAGCTCGGTCAATTCATCTTGCGCTCGCAACGGTGGCAATAGAGGTTTGTCATTCGCAAAACGCTCGAAATTCTCTCCCAGAATTTGAACTTTGCGAACCATGAAATAACCGATGATAAGCGCAAGTGCAAGCACAGACAGACTATTTATGATCAAACCCAATCTATACAGATTTTGCAGTTGCTCTTTCGAACGCCCCTCTTCGGCAGTGCTCTTCTCGACGGCGGTTCGTGCTTCACTTGAAACATCGTAAAGCGTGTTGAGATAACCAATCATTGTACGCTTCAATCGTTGATTGCGTTCGAGATCATCAAAGAAAGAGGCGATTTGATTTTGTTCGTCCATAGCAAACTGCGATTCTTTCAACGCAATTTGCCATTGTTCGTGATATGCCAATAGCCGTTTGGCAAGTTGTGGATTCCCCAACGAACTGGTCAACATTTCGCTCAGAGGCTGAACATTTGCATCCATCGCTTTGATGAATCGCAGACAGTTCTCGCGTTCCTTCTGAATACCGAACATCTTAAATTGCATCAATGATTGAATTGCAAAATATTGATTCGTAATGATGTTATTGGCGCGCACCATCATATCGCGACGCTCTGCCAGCTGATCAATCAACAGCTCGAGCGAGTTAATTCGCTTTTGCATGTCCATATACAAAATGAAATTGACGACAAGCGGCATCGAGACCAAAAGCCCCAGCTTATGCATCAAAGTCAATTTGAATTTCGAACCTAGCGCCATGACTTCTAAAAGCTCAATGTCCAGCTTCTGCTTTTTCCATGACTACTGCCAAGGAATGGATAACTATAGACCATATCTTTGCTGATAAAAAGTACTTTTAAAGCTTTCAGTTTTGCCAACCCTTCTATGCTTTTGCCCTCAAAATGACAGTAGCGCACTACTAGATATCGCAGTTTTTTCAGCTTGGCAAGAAGTTTTACGGTGCTCTCGTTCATTGGAGCTTTGCTGATTTCCAAAAACTCAATGTTGGAGAGCTTGGATATGTCTTCGAAGTTTTTCTCAGTTAGTTCTTTGCTAGAGATATGCAACTCTGCGATATTTTTTGCTTGGCGTAACTTATTAATCACTAAGCCAATGCCGTCTATCCGATTTGCATCCAAACACTTCCAGTGTGGCAACGATGAGAGATTGCACACTGACTTGCCGGTCAGTTTCGTATAAGAAATAGCAAGCGTGTCTAGATTTTCGAAACGCGAAATGAAGTCAATATCACTGTCCTTGATGTCACATCCACCGAGATACAGTTTTTTCAAATTCTCGAACTGCCCTGCTTGACGGAGTATTTCTCTTGCAGTTGTGCGAGTCGGCGACTCTATACCATTCAGATCGAGACCAGTAATTACGTCTGAAGGAAACAGTTTCAGCAAGCTTGGATTCTTCTTCAAATCTTCGCCAATCACCAGCGTAACTGGATAACCACTTTTGACAAACACAGACTGTGGACGATTCAAGCGCAAAGGGGGCCCGACGAGTTTATCCTGCAAATTAAATACTTTCAAAACACCCAAATCAAGCTTAGTTCCAAAAATCAAATCAAATCCGCCATGCACCGCCTTAACTGTCAGAGTATTTCTTATGTGTTGCGCATTATTCTGGGCGCGCAGCTCTGCAGAGCGAGCCTGCGATTCTGTTGATCTGGTTTTCGATTCGACGACTCGAGTTTGCGCATGCGCTACAAGCCACTGTGCCTGAGCAACAAATACGAGGAGTGCAACAAAATATGGAAGTTTATGGACCAAATTTATAGCCCACTCCCTTAATTGAAATAATTACTTCTGAGTCTTCAGCAGAATCAATCTTTGAGCGAAGCCGCATGATTGCAGAACGAACAGCCTGGTTGGATCCGGTTGCATCTGTTTTCCACGCCTTATCCAAAATTTCATCTACAGAATAGACACGTGACGGATGGGTCATCAACAAATTCAGGATGCTGTATTCCTGCGAAGTTAATTTGACAGGCTGGCCATTTACCGACACGGTATTGTTTTCTTTGTCCAGCTGCACGCCGGCAATACTAATCACTGTGCGCGACAGTGTACTTGGTCTGCTCAACAAAGCTCGCACGCGCGCCAACATCTCGCGCATCTCGAACGGCTTCGTCAGATAATCATCACCACCCGAATCCAGCCCCGCAACCTTATCATTGATGTCAGAGCGGGCCGTCAAGAATAAAATTGATGAAACTAGTCCTTGGGCGCGCGCCGCAGCACATAAATCAAGTCCCGACTTACCCGGCAACTCCCAATCCAAAAGGATGAGTCGAAAATCCTCGCGCGAAAGCAAGTCCAACCCGTCTTCAGCATTTGAAACCGCAGTCACTGTGTAGCCGTGAGACGTCAACGTGTCACACAAGAGGTCGTTAAGTTCTAAGTTGTCCTCAACGACGAGAACCTTGGCAGTCGCAGAGCTTTCCATAACAAGAGATTGTACCAATCGCACGAATAATATGAAGAGACGGACGATTGTTGAGACGAAAAGACATCATCGCTTCTGCGATATTCGCAGGACTTGCGGTGTGTTCATCAACTCTGCAATTCCTGCCATATTTATGAAATGGCACATAGCGTCCTTTTTTTCACCTTTTTGTGTTTCCACAACATATGTTCCACCGCATCCTTCAACCAAATTTCGGCTGATTTGCGCGCCATTACCGATACGCCAGTAAGCTTCATTAGGTTGAAGCATTGCCTTCCAGCGAGGCACTCCGTCAGCCTCGGCATCATTTTGCGCGGCTCCAGCCATCGCCATATCGGCAGTCGACCCAATCACATGAGTTCTATTTGAAACGCTAGAATAAAGACGACTTTCAGGAACAATCGCACCATCCTGACCGGGCTGTGGCATTATGCGATTAGGAACGTCCGGATGCGAAAAAATCACATGGTTCAACAAAGCGGCTCCAGAATCTTTGCGATGCTGCAAATACCTGGTATCGAACATGGCACCATGACTGAATGCAATCATATCCGTGCGCTCGGCTCCAACCGCACGGATTGTATCATCGATCAATTTCTCGAAGCGTGGATACGACTCAGCAGCGCGGCTTCTTTCATCACGATATGCCTGAACAAGGTTGAAACCTTTTTCCTCAGACGGCGGCACAGACTTCCAATCGACATTTACTACAGAATGCCCATTTGTTAGTTGCAGAGATAACGCATAAAGATCTGAACTAGCGGCCGCTGTGCGTATTCCGTGCGTAAAGAAAGAAATATTTGATGGATTCGACAACTTATGCGTGTCATCAGCAGATTCAGATAGTTGTGCCTGGCGCTTTTGCGCTCTTGCTACCAAATCATTCAATTCACGCTGAGAGATCTTCTCCCTGTCTTGAAACTCGAATTTGCAATCTTTCAAAGACGCAGCAGTATCAGGAACCGTGATATTAACTAAACGCTTGTATGGCTCAGCGATAGCCTCACCATCGGGTATTTCCCGATCGGAAAACCCGATCAGTTCCATCGTATAGGTTGTCCTGCCTTCATTATCATCTCGAACCGGTGGAAATCTATCAGCATCACGAAGAAACGCATCGCGGGTATGAACCGTGAACTTCGCTTCGTCGTTCATTTCCTCAAGCTGCCCGGCAACAGTTTTCTCGTACTTGTTTGGAAGTTTGCGTTCTACTTCAGCTGGCTCAGTGACAGGCTTTCCTTCTCCAGGAAATACGGGCACGGAGAAATCTAAAGCAAGTGCTTCCGCCTTTGCTGGAGAATTTGAAACGACATCTACTGGTCTTTTCGGCGCTTCGTTCGAATCGCTGAGCTCCAATAGATTCAGGTTATTTAAACGGCCAAAATCTGACGCGGATTCCGCGCGCGAAAATTGCTCAATCGCCATGGTATGACCCCAAGCATTGGAGAGGCTAGTATCGGTCGAAAGCGCACAAGTCAGTTCGCTTACATGCCTGGAACGAAAGCACTGGGACGCTAATATTGCTTCGGATAATGGGATTTATACGAGTGAGTCAATTTCTGGACACGCAATTTGAATTTTAAGCGTCTGCTCGAAAAACATAAATGAACAGAAGAGCTTGCCGGCATAAAGCGCGACAAGCTCTTGAAGAAGGCAAAACGGCGGAGTCGCCATTTAGTTGTAGTAAAGACACGAGGCCTTCATCAATCAGGCAAACTATACAAGAGGATGTACAGAGTGAGCATGCTTGATAGCCGGAGTTGGGTTCGAATAAGCGGTGTATTCATCGATGACTTTCTTTTGGCTATCCAGGTAATTGGCTTTATCTGCCAAGAACGATGAAGTGCGCTTGAAAGTCACAACGTAGTTGGCAAAAATATCGACCTTCGCATCCGAGTTTCTTACGCTGCAGTCGAACATCACGATCGATCCAGCCTCACGCGATGCAGCAAAGCCGTCTTGGTAAATCGCCTGCAAGTCGAGAGTAGGCATGAAGAAAGTTTCGCAAGAGAGGCTTGGATCCAACTCGACCATATCTTCGACCAGGTTGATGTCCTTAGCAAGCCAGCCTTCACCGGTCAAATAAATACCGACGATGAGACCGTTGAGAACGTAGACTCGGCAAATGGTTTGATTATCAGCGTCGTTAACGAAGATACAGCCACTTGCATCGACTTCGAGGAACTTTTTGTACTCTTGCAATGGGGAGCGAAGCACGTCGGTAGCTTCCTCAGCAACGGTATGTCTGGAAAAAAGTGCTGCAGAAGCAAGCGCAATTTCTTCATCGATTTCATAAGCACTGATTTCGGTATCTACTTCGCCCAGTTCAGTCTGGGTCAACGTGAAAGCTTCTTCAGCGAAGACCGGAGCATCGAGATCCTTGCGGGTGTAGATGCAGCCGAGAACTCTGCCGCGAAATACGAGCATAGAAGCGCGCGACTTTCTCCAGGAAGAGGAGATGTGGATGCAGCAAGTGCGCTCGAAAGCTGCCAGAGAGAGCATGAATTCACGAACCATCAAGTGGCGAGCCTGCATTTTGAACTCGTCCTCGGTATTTAGTGCCGGAGGCACAAGGCTGCTCAAGCGTCTGTTGGGCCCTGAGTAGGAGACGCTGAGCTTTTTGTAGCGCTGGAGACGAGAGACATCGTCTTTGACCAGTTTTGAAAGTACGTTATGCAGCATGAGAAAGAACCCCTTTCGTAAAGTGGTAAGTACCGCACAAGGCAGCGCGCGCTATGGCACGCTCCAGAAGAACGGTAGGTCGCTAATTTTGCTTAGTAAGTAGATACGCGGCGAATTTCTTCGGCGCCCACAAATCGATCCTGAACTTAAAAGTTGGTTCTGGTGATGGAATGCTTGGCAGTTGCTTCGAAAACCATCGCATCGCTTTGCTGGTCTCACTATCGGATTTTTGAGCCAAGAAGTCAATAACGAAAACGTGTACACAGTGGCAAAAATTGCCCAGATTAACGGCTTCTAATGGTCGTTTTTCGTACACCAAAACGTTTATAAATCAGCTGCAAGCTTGATTAGATGCGGCTTTTTGATCGGTGTTTACGACGGCGGTTTTTGCTCCTCAAAGGCTCCTGATCGTTAAAAACGCCCATCTAGAAGTTAAGCCGTTATCGGTTTAACTTCCAAACCTCAGTCATGCCCATCTGGCTCAAGGGAGCTGAAAGCGCCACAGGCTGACAATCGAGGATTTTTAAGGGACGGGGACGGTTCCGGCAATCCACCAAACATTAAATCGGACCGTCTTAGGTCCCACCTCGCTAGACTGCGGAGCTTTTCCGCAATAGGACTGAAAGGATTCCAACCATTCGGGGCATGATGACACCGAGGGCAATATTCGCGGATTGCTCCGGTTAGTTTAAGTTGCTTGATATGAATAGATAGATTCGCATTCATGTCACAAGGAATCCAGCCCAAAATGTCACGAAGAAAGTTCTCAAACAATCTCGTCACCATGCGAGAGCTTTCAAACACATTAGAGGACCAGAGCAGAGTCACTTATGTGCGCTACGGCACTGAGCACATGCTGATTTCTATGTCCGAGCTGCCAAAGTCCGCAGCAGCAGCTTTGCTGCAGGAAGAAGGATTTTCTTCTGAAAAAGCGCTGGTAGAACTGGAGACTGTGAAAGGGAAACTAAATCCCAACAAACCTAACCCGCCGGATAGTGCTTGGGGACCGACGGCCTACGAGCTGTTGAGGGCCGCCGAAGCACTAGCAGGGCGTTACGAAAGTGACTGCGTAGACGATGTCCATTTGCTGCTAGCCATTGTGCAAAACCCAAAGAGCGGCGCCCACCAGTTGCTCAAAAAGCTCAAAATCAATATTCCAAAACTTGAGACTGCCCTTGTCAAAAGGCTTTCTGAAAAGGCTGATTAATGCTGGCAATGCCGGTGAACTTGCAGATCTAACTGGATGGCTTGCGAGAATCAGCCACCGGAGCGTTTTGCCTTGTAGCCTTTATTTTGCAGCTCAGCCAATACCCGATCACATTGATCACCCTGAATTTCGATCTTTCCGTCTTTAACTGTTCCACCTGTTCCGCAGACTTGCTTCAAGCGTTTTGAAAGCTCCTGAAGATTTGCATCATCCAAAGCCAAACCAGAAACAATGGTCACAGTTTTGCCACCACGGCCCTTCGATTCACGCGACACGCGAACAGAATCTTTAGAGCTTGAAATCTTTGCTTCCGCATTATTTGCTCCTTTAGAACCGCCCCCAGTGCCACCACCAGGAGTGTGGAGATTTGGGTTAGATGAAACACTTTGTGTCGCTGGAGACTGCCTTTTTCCGCCTTGCAATATCAATCGGACAAGAAGCTTTCCGACATTCTGCGCAACGATATCTTGAACGTTACCGGAAGAAAGATCCCATGTCTCGGTCTTACCAGTCCACGCGGGAAACATTGATTTCAATGCAGATGAAGCATTGGATGAAGAATTAGCTAAAAGAATGACGAAATCAGCACTTTTTAAATCTTCGAGGGTTGCCTCGCTGCACACCGAATTTTCTTTTAAAGAGCTCGCTAACAATTTTGAATTGGACGTCCAGATCAGATCCATCTTTAGTGCTTCGTCTTTGAAGACACTGTTCGCAACGCATGCATGTTCGCAGCTTGCGGGTGAAAGAAATAAAACCAGCTTCGTTTTTTCGCTGTTTGCCGTCATATGTAGCCTTAGATTTTCGAGCAAAATTGCCTGCAAATCGTTAGTATAAATGGATTCAGGCATTTAATGAATAATTCGACTAAGATTGACAGCATCCACAAACTAGCCCCGACGTGCGGAGAGGAGCTGAGGTTTGAATACACGACTTAAATTGGTTCTCGTGGCGTTATTTTCAACCCTTGTGAGTGTGTCAACACCTATGTGGGCAAAGGGCGACAGCCTGGAGATTAAATCAGCAAAGGCATCTTCCGGTGTCGACTACACGATGTTTTATCAGGGTCCATTGAAAGCGTCCTTCGAACTCGAACGCCCAAAACAATCGGACAATTCAGTAATGTTATGCATTCCTTGCGCGTTTACAAGCTACGTTGGTTCGATCGATGGCATTTATATGTCTGATGGCAGATTGCACCACAAACATTTTGTGTCAAACGCTTGCGGTGGTGCCGGTGTGATTTGCAACGGTTCCATCGAGATGATCTCAACAAACAAAGGAAAAATATTTACCCCAGAGTTTTTGAAAGATCTCTCTGAAAAACGCGCTTCGCTTTTTCAACAGTTTTTAGTAGTCGAGAATGGCGTTCCGGCTCATTTTAAAGACAAGACGCTTTTCCAACGCCGCGCCATTGCAAAGCTAAAAGATGGGCAAACAGTTATGTTCGAAAGCAAGACGCCTCTGACGCTTACTCAGTTTGGATTGGATTTGAAAGAGCTTGGAGCAAAGAACGCTATTTACACCGATATGGGCGCTTATGATGAAGGCTGGTATCGCGACACGGAAAATAGCGTAAAACCAATTGGCAATGATCGATCGCTCACCGGCAAGCAAACAAATTGGTTCACCTTCCGCTTGAAGCAGGCAATGTCGCCGGGCGAGAAGACGCTGAAATCAGCTCGATGAATGAGCGAGAATTTTCATATTGGTCAAAAAAGTATCAAAACATTCAAGCTCAGCGTAAAAACGCTGTATGAAGGCGTGCCAGAGCGTTTTGCGGATTCTATAATCGAATCAGCAGCGAAGGGCTGGGCAAGAAAATGGACAAGACTAAAACGCTATTGGAAAACTCGCAGACGGTATCAATGATCGCAACGATCGTTCTGCTCGCATTCGCATACGGTGTATTTGTTGGATTCAGCGGCAAAATGCTGTATCTCGACAGCAAGAACATACCAACGAAAGACACAGTGAATGGTCGATTCGGACAGGTCGCCAGAACTTTATAAGCTCAGGCTAGATTGGCCTTTTCCCAGTTTTTCAAGTCTCTGAGAACTTTACGCTGAAACGCCGCTGCATCCCTGCGGATCACCTCAAACAGGGGGCGCATTACTTCTGTTTGCGTCAAATGCTTCTCGCCCCATTTCGCCATCTCGACGAGCATGGGCAGCAAGTCTTTACCGCGCTCGGTGAGGAAATAAAGCTTGCGCGACTTGTTTTGCGGGTGCGGCATCTCATCGATGATACCCGCGCAAACAAGCTTCTGCAGTCGTGAGGCAAGAATATTTGTAGCAATCGCTTCGGGGCTGCTCAGGAATTCCTTATACTCGTGCTTACCGAAGAAAAAAAGGTCTCTAACAATCAGCAAAGTCCAGCGGTCGCCCAATATGTCGAGGACATTACTGAACACACAGGGAGATCTGGGAGTTGCTTCGGAATTTGCCATAAATCCATTTTAACAGGCACTTGCAATTTGCAAGTAAGTTTACTAGGATAAAAGCACTTGCATTTTGCAAGTACTTATTAGATGACACCAATTATGCAGACTAAAATCAAAATCAGACAAGCTCAAAGCCACGAGCACGAGGCAATGGCAGACATAACTCGTACTGCTTATAACGAATACGCAGGCTCACGCAGCCCTGAATACTGGGGTCGGTACGAGCAAGACACCCGAAAGACTATTCTTGCCGAGTCACTACTGGCACGTCTCATTGCTGAGATAGATGGAAAGATAGTAGGTAGCGCGATAATCTGTGCTCCCTACGAATGGAAGATTGGAGCACAACTCGTCAAAAACCCCTATCCGGAAATGCGATTACTGGCCGTGTTGCCTGAGTATCGCAATTACAAAATAGGTGGAGAACTCATTAACGCGTGCGAAGAATGGGTCAAGAAACAAGGATTTGATCATATTACATTGCACACAACAAATTTGATGCAAACAGCAAAAGCAATGTACGAGCGAAGAGGATACGAAAGATTCCCAGACATCGACTTTACCCCTAGTCCCGATTTCACGGTATTCGGATACAAGAAGGCAGTTTCACAGAGTTAGAGGAAACAACTATGAGCACTCAATCCAGCACGGTGCCAGCGCTGGGCAAGCCAGGTGCAGGTTTGCCATTTCACGAATGGTTTATCGCCAAGTACTTCATTTTTCCTCGCAGGTTTGCCACCATTGATAATGCCAAAGCAATTTCCAATTTCGCAGAAGAATCAAAAGCGGTTTTGCAAATTGTAAGTCATCTGAGTGAACGTGAAATGCTCGAAAAAAGACTGATCAAAAGACTGCGAGGATTGGAAGATAACTCCAGATTTTGGTCCGTTGCAATGGCACTCGAACACATGATCATTGCAGGAACGTCTATCAGAGGCGTATTGCTGTCTCTATCAAATGGACGGGCGGATCTACCGGGAAGCACTATTGCTGATTTGAAACCGAACCCAGAAGTTAGCACAGATGGCTTGCTTGCACGGTTTGAACAAATGACTCAAAAGTTTGTGCGCACTGCAGAAACCGCCAAGATTGATGCTTTTCCAGAGACGACATACAGCCACCCATGGTTCGGTCCCCTAAATGCCAGAAAGTGGTTAGTTTTCGCGGGAGCACACCAAAGCATACACCGCATGCAAATCGAAGAAATCACGAAGATACTAAAACAGGAATCAGCAAGACAGAACGTCATGCCTTGACGCGTGGTAAGTCGTTCCAATCGGAAACGTATGCTGGACTCTTATGTTCGGCTTTCATCTGCCACGGTTTTTCGATCCCTTCGGCTGCAAGAAAAATGGTGCCGCGTCCCCATCGCGAATTTGCTGCGTCTAGAGCCTTCATCATCTTTTCTGACTTTTCTTCAGCACCACTTGGTGCGAAGAGTGAAATTTGTCTGCCTTCTTTAGGCTGCACCTTTCCAAAAGAAACGGACGCTTTCTGATAGGAATATCCTTTTTGATAAACCTGCCTAAGCGCTTCGATAGCGGTCTTGACTAGAACCATCGTGTCATCAGTAGCATAAGGCAAAACAATAACTTTCGAATCAGCAAAACTATTGTCAGAGTAAGCGCTTGTTCGTACCGAGACTTGAACCTCAGATGCAACAGAGCAGTCACGCCGAAGTTTTTCGCAAGCGCGTGTCGCATACTGTGCAACGGCTTCTTCTAATTCAGAAAGTTCAAAAACGTTTCTGCCAAAAGAACGCGACGATAAAATTTGCTTTCTTGCGTCGCCTACATGTTCTAAACCAATACAAGCTTCACCGCGCAACTCGAGGACTGTTCTCTTCACCACCACGCTGAAAAGTTTTCCAATTTGATCAGCGTCGGCTTGCCGCAGATCGTACGCTGTATAAATTCCTCTTCCCTGAAGTTTTTCAGTGAGATTTCTGCCGATGCCCCAAACTTTTGAAACGTTCATCGCCTTTAGAACTTGAGCTTGCTTTTCCTCAGAGAGAGCCGTGTAATCGAAAACACCATTGAATCGCTGAGTAGATTTCGCAATGTTGTTGCTAAGCTTCGCCAAGGTTTTCGTCGGTGCAATTCCAACACAGACCGGCAAGCCTAGATACTGCTTAACTATCGCCTTCAGGTCCCGCCCGGTTTGCACCGCATTTGGCAGGCCTCCGACAGATAAAAAACATTCGTCAATAGAATAGACTTCCTGCCCTGGTGCGAATCCACTTAGCAGCTTCATTACGCGAGATGACATTTCGCCATAAAGCGCATAGTTGGACGAACGAGCGATCAATCCTTTTTGTTTTTCGAGATATGCAACCTTGAAATACGGCACGCCCATAGCCACACCAATTTCTTTCGCCTCATTTGAGCGCGAAACAACGCAGCCATCATTGTTGGAAAGCACCACTACAGGTTTACCTTCCAACTTCGGATCGAAGAGGCGTTCGCACGACACATAGAAGTTGTTGCAGTCGATTAGTGCGTACTGCTCGCTGGTCATGTCACTAGAGAACGTGAACTGAAGATGTCGCGACTCCCCAAATTTGAATCTCTTCTCCATCAATGACTTCGTGTTTGACAGATGCATCATCGGAAGTCAGTACAAGTTGTCCATCGCGAGACTCTACCCTGCGAATAACCAATTCACCTGAAACTACGGCAACGACTATTTTGCCGTGCGTTGCATTGATCGATCTATCAACAATGAGCATATCGCCATGGCGTATTCCACTGGGCTTAAGTGAATCGCCTTCGACTCTCATAAAAAAGGTGGCAACCTTATTGCTTATGAGAAGCTCGTTGAGGTCTAGAGTTTTCTCTAAATAGTCATCCGCAGGAGAGGGGAAGCCTGCTGACGATCGCGCACCGGGGAGAAACATTGTTCAACAAACTGAAACACACTGAGTATCCAACTCGCGATATTACCATACCTCCGTACGGCAGTCAATCATTCAGGTGGGTATGCAAAATCTACTTGCGGAGCGTTTCTTCCAAACGCCTGCGCTTTTCGTCTGTTTCCACAGTTTCCAAAACTTCAAAAGTACCAGTAGTCGACTGACTTCTGGACGTGGTCGCGATATGCAACCCAACCAAGCGAGCAACCAAGATCGCAAGATAAAGCTGTCCGGTAACTGATTCCAACATAGCGCAAGAGCGCGCTAGGCGACTTACCGGAACTATGTCTCCATAACCAACAGTCGAAAGCGTGCAAAAACTGAAATAGACAAAAATTGGATATCTATACTCGTGAGAAAGCGAATCCGCAAAGTTTGAGGAAGGATCGAAATTGTCTCTGTATGCTTTCGAATCGCCCGCGGCAACAGTCATGTGAACCATCGCAAAGCAAAGTCCGATCAAAACAAAAACACAGACACCGCCGCAAATGCGATTGAAATTGATTTCGCCTTGAAGAATATCTTCAAGCATCAACCGTCCAACATTTCCGAAGAAAACCAGCAACACGGTGTAGGTAATATAGTGCAGATAGACAGCATTCACGGGCAACGACTCTGCGAAAAATCCGATCGCCCATAGAAAAGATGCGAGAGTAGCCAGCGCAATCGACCAACCCGAAACGTTGCCTTTCGTGCTGACTGCGACCGAACCTGTCCACAACGCGACAAACATAAGTGAACCGATCAACATGCGCGCCCAAAAGCCATGTTCAACTATCGGCGCCAAAATTGTCAGCGCGAGAATTGAAGCGAGAAGAGCGAAGTATCGGTTTTTATAGAGTCGACTGTTGTGCATGTACATCCGGGTTGTCAAGTCAGCTGTATCGCCGTTGAGACCGATTATCCCGGCTAATCAAGTGAATAGCATGACAAAACTGTAATGCTATTATTGACAACCTTGCACATACCTATATATAGCGTCGATGCGTTGTACTACATTACGCTATACACTGCAGTGAAAACTCGGTGTAATGGACTGACAACCATGAGGACAGCACCGCATGACAACACTAAATCTAGGCGGCGCGCCTTGTTCTCAAAATATCGAACACGTGTGGAAACTCTTCAAAATACTGTTCGATCGAATAAGGCTCTAACCCGGTCATTGCTTTGAAATTTCCATTGACTGGCAACTGCTCACCTTGCGCGATCGCATCGAACCATTCGATTTCTAATTCGCGCTTCCATTCATCATTCAAAGCGCCCTGCATTCGTGAACGGGCGACATCAATAGTTTCTGCATCGTAATCCAATTTTCGACCAATAAGATGGGAAAAGCGTTCTGCAATGTCTTTAAGTCCTAAAGCTTCTGGTCCGGTTATTTCCACGACACCAATTGGAGGGTTCAATAAAGCAGCAGCAGCGACTTGGGATACGTCTTCACGTGTTATGAAAGCACCTTTCCCGTCTGCGGCCGGACCTCTCAAGATTCCATCAATTCCGAATTTCTCAAACAACATATCGAGATAAAATGCATTGCGTAGGGATGTAAAAGAAATCCCTGTCTCCGCCAAAAATCTTTCACTTTCATAGTGATCGCGGCAATAACCATACACAGAATTGGCGCTCGAACCAAGTAGAGACAAATAGATGATGTGTTCAACACCCGCGCGTTTCGCGGCATCAAACGCAATTTTGTGAGTAAAGCAGCGCTTGCCCGGCATTGCCTTTCCGGAAATGACAAGGGCGGTCTTAACTCCGTCAAATGCCTTATCCAGAGACTTTGGATCTTCGAAATCACCGTATATAACATCTACAATCTCGGATTTTCTCAATTTATCGGGTGTACGAGACATCGCACGAAATGGAATTTCTTTGTCTGCAAGAATTTCCGCCACACGACTACCTACACGCCCACAGGCACCAGTTACCAAAATCATTAGCGAGTCCCTCTCTGACGCGAATACTCCATCGTCTGAAGACTGGCTCGGCTGGAAAAATATCCCGCTTCACTCAATTCTTTCGGTTAAATTTGAAGAGGCAGGTCAGATGGGTAGTCCACGTCTGTTACACCTTGAGGAAACTCTACAAATACGGTTCCGGCAGCTTTCTTGATGATGGATTTTGCGCCCGAGTCTCCTCGAAGAGAGCGCAATAACTCGAAATAGTTGTTTGGGAAAAGGGCTGGAACGCCGACAGAATCACCGTATTTACAAGCAATGATTTTGTCAGGATCAAACTTCGATAAATTCACGATTTTGTCGACCAGGCATGGTGTCACGAATGGTTGGTCGCAGGCAAAAAGAAATAGATGAGAGGCCTGAGTCTCGGCGGCATACTGGGCTGCACATCGAATCGATGCGGCAATTCCTTCATCCCATTGTTCGTTATGCCAGACTTTCGCACCCGGCAAAATATAGGGCTCGATCGCTTCAGCGCTACTGCCGACAACAACGGAAACTTCGTCCACAGAACTACCAAGCAACACTGTTTGGATATGTTCGACCAGAGTTAGATTACCAACGAGAGCAAGCTGCTTCGGACTTCCAAAACGCCTTGAAGCGCCAGCGGCAAGTACTACAGCTAAGACTTTTCTGTCCAATTATCTAAGCAAAACATTGATCGCCGAATATGACTTTACCCTTTGCGGTCCACTACCGCCTTCACGAAGAATACGCTCATGAATCGCTCCATCTGCGTCGCGTAGATGCTGTGGAACACGACCACGCGCAACAGTGTGAATCTCAGCCAAAATCGAAAGCGCAATTTCTCGCGGTGTTTCGGCGCCCATGTCTAATCCAATGGGCGCGAAAATATTTCCTCGATGTATGGCAGCTTGCCAATTTGACTCGAATAAATTGAACATTCGCTCGGTTCGACTGCGCGGTCCCATAATTCCAAGGTAAGGTGGATTAATCAAAAGCAACTGCTGCACAACATCACTATCAATATTCAGATCGTGAGACATGACTGCGGTGTAGGCATGTCCAAGACGAGGAAACATCTTGATTAACGGCTCCGTAGAGCGCAGTTGATTTCGCGAAACTCTGGTGACGTTCAACCCATGAGACACTGCACAAGTTTCTAAAATACGAGCATCTTCACCATCGCCAAACACGTATAAATTAATAGGTGGCTCGTAGTATTCGGCAAAGATTTTTATCGGTTTGCCATTAGATTCGATTTGCACTACTTTGCTTTTGCGCTCAGAGAGAACACTAAGTGCAAGCGTTTCCATTCCCTGAAACTTTAGTGTGCCGTGATAAGTTGAATCGCAAGACGCATTCATTCCATACCTGGCACCAATCTCGATACTACCGGCACCGCTCACTGCAGTCAGAAGTACCGCCGGTTGATCTAACGAAGCGAACCATTCTGCAGCGTGCATAGCTTGTGCATTAGGCAGAGGTTCTACAAGTATTTCTACAGAACCACCACAACCGAATGGAAAGCCTCGCACATCGTCTTCAGCAGAGAGGTCGTAATCAACGACAAAGGATTTCTTATCTCCATCGAGACGACAAGATATGTCTCCCTCGAGACAACCAGCTGAAAGGCCTCCTCCGAACGTGCCATCATCACAGACAATTGAGCGTGCCCCAGGACTTCTGTAGGACGGTCCTGAAGTCTTCACCACAGTTGCCAGCGCGCATCTGCGCCCTTGACGCAAGCATTGCTCGTAGAACGTAAGTATTTCTTGTATCTCGCTCATGCCTTAGATGTTTCCTGCATGTGTCCGTTTATATGATAGCTTGATTCCGATAACCCTATTGATTACACCAATAGTTTTTCAATCCCATCAACAGATTCTGAATCACACCAAAAGATCTTCAATCTTGATTGGCAGTTCACGTATCCGAATACCAGTGGCATGATGGACAGCATTCGCAATTGCAGCAGCCAATCCTGCAAGCCCGATCTCTCCAATCCCTCTGGCACCATATTCATTTAAGTCTTTGTTTTCGAACTCTAGGAAGTGAACTTCCAGATCCGGCACGTCTGCATTGACAGCAAGGATGTAGTCCGCCAAATTGCTATTGAGTGGTGCGCCTTTGGTAGGCTCATAATTGGTATGTTCAAATAACGCCATTCCAATTCCCATGACCACAGCACCCTCAATTTGATTGCGCCCAGCTTTCGGATTGATGATTTTTCCAGCGTCAATAACTGTGACAACACGGCTGACACGCAAACGTGCTATCTCCTCTTGCCAGGTAACTTCAACAAAATGAGCACCATAGGAATGCTTGGAGGATTCAGGCTTGCCCGCAAAAGTACTTTCGGATGAGCCCTTGCCGAGGATAAACTTGAAATTTCCAGAGTCAAGAACCTGCTGAAATGGAATGCCCGCTGAGGCTGATTCATCCTTTTTGTGAACCATACCTTCGGTGTAGTCCATTTCCTTCTGGTCAACACCAAAGTACTTGGCTCCTGGCGTTTTCACCGCGGCACTCAAAAGAGTTCCGATCGCTTTTTGGGCGGCTTTGGCAACAGCAGGTATCAATGAGGCTGTCACCATCGAGCCACCAGACAAAGGACCGGGAGGCAAAGAAGAATCACCAAGCACCACTTCGCATTTTTCCAGGCTCAAGCCGACTTTGTCGGCAAGAACCTGTGCAAGTACAGTGTAGGTGCCAGTGCCGATATCTTGTGTCCCGGTGGAGACCTTAGCAGTTCCATCATTCCGCAACTCAACCGTCGCCTCGGCAGAAAAGCGCTCAGCGATCCAGCCAGCGCCTGCCATTCCCCAGCCAAGCGTGAGTCCATCCCGTTTCATTGAGCCGATTTTCGGATCTCTTTTCGCCCATCCGAATTTTTCCGCGCCAGTCTTATAACAGTCGACAAGATTGCGCGAGGCAAAAGGAATGTTCAGATCTTCATCCTTTTCAGGTTCGTTAATAAGTCGAAGTTGTATCGGATCCATCTTCAATTTGATTGCCAATTCATCCAGCGCGGACTCAGTTGCGAACAAACCAGGCACGGCGCCAGGGCCTCGCATCGAGGTGGGTGTGCCGATGTTTCTGCGGGAAAGCGCTGTTGTGATACGGACGTTAGGACAACTGTAGAAATACTTTGTGCACTCTCCGCAATTCTCTTTGTAATCATCCAGTATTGACGTGTGATTCAAGTAGTCGTGCTGAATAGATGTGAGCTTTCCACCGGCGTCGGCACTGATTCGCACCCGCTGCTGTGTGCGAGGACGATGACCCGCAGCATGAAATGCCATCTTGCGAGAAAGTACGATTTTTATCGGCTTACCCAGCTTTCTTGCTAGAGCAGCAGCGAGCGCGCTTTGTGGCCAAGGTGTGATTTTGCTGCCAAACCCAGAGCCTAAAAACTTCGATATAACCTTCACATGTTCGGGTTCAACACCAAGAACCTGGCACAGCACATTGCGATGATTCATAACGCCCTGCGTAGTTTCATACAGGGTGAATGTGGTGCCATCATAAACAGCGACACTTGAGTGAAGCTCGATCACATTGTGGGTTTCAGCAGGAGTGACATAGGTTTCGTCCAATTTTATACTGGCTGCATCGAATGCTTTTTGGGCATCTCCTCGTTCACTATCAACTTTTACCTTGCTATCAGCTGTGAGATAAGTATCGACATTAGGCTTCTTTTCGTTGTAGGTAACTTTCACGGCTTCGGCGGCTGCGGTAGCTTGTTCGAATGTGTCCGCAACAGCGACGGCAACATACTGACCGTAATACCTAACAACATCGTCTTCAAATGGAGGGCGGTCTTCATCTGAGAAAGCGTTGTAGTCAGAATTAGGTGCAACCCTGAAAAGTTTGCCGATATTGGCTCGGTGAAAAACTCCCTTTACTCCTGGCATTTTCTCAGCGTCTTTGGTGTCGAGTTTTGCTATGGAACCGTTAGCAATCGTAGATCCGACAGGCACTGCATACAACATTCCAGGAAAGTTGTGATCGGATGTATAAATAGCATTGCCAGTCACCTTCAGGGGACCGTCGATACGTTTGGTTTCTCTTCCGATAGGAGAATTGCTTTTGTCTTTTGTGGCTGGCATTTTCTTATCTCTTAAATCAATGATTGCTGAGTCTGTATTTTCCGAGTTTGGTCAAGCCTGCTTCGGAATCATGTTGTGGCCATTTTCAAGGCATGGCTTACGCATCTTTTAGCAAGCTCGATCTTAAACTTGTTGTGGCTTTGAGGTTTTGCATTTCTAAGTGCCTCTTCAGCCGCTTTACGGAAATTTGCTTCATTGGCTGCTGAGCCGGACAATGCTTTTTCAGCTTCGAGCGAACGCCAGGGCTTAGTGCCAACACCACCCATCGCAATGCGCGCACGCGAAACCTTTCCATTTTCAACTTGCACTATCACAGCTGCCGACGCCAATGCAAATTCGTAAGAGGCTCGGTCTCTAAGCTTCAAATAAACAGACCTGCTTCCAGCTGGCATAGGCTTAACCACAACATGGGTGATCAAATCACCAGGCTTCAAAACATTCTCAATATGCGGTGTGGAGCCCGGCAAAAGAAAGAAGTCATTAATTGCGACTTCTCGGTCACCACCAGGTCCTTTAATCACGATAGTTGCTTCCAACGCCATTAGAGCTACGCTCATATCAGAAGGATTGGTTGCAATGCAACTATCACTGGTGCCAAGGATTGCTAATGTTCTATTGTCACCTTCGATCGCAGGACATCCACTGCCTGGCTCACGTTTGTTGCATGGATATGCAGTGTCTCGGAAATAAACGCATCTGGTCTTTTGCAGAAGATTGCCACCAGTCGTCGCCATATTTCGCAATTGTGCAGAAGCACCAGACAAAAGTGCTTCAGAGAGAACGGGAAAATGCGATTTCACATATGGATGGTTAGCAAGATCGGAATTTCTAACCAGCGCTCCGATTTTGATTCCGCCATCACGGGTGGTTTCAATCTTATCTAAAGGAAGCCGATTGATATCTACTAGAGTATCCGGCGTCTCAACACTCAATTTCATCAAGTCGAGCAGAGTGGTACCACCAGCAACAAAACGGATATTGGCACCTTGTTGCGCCGTATCACTAGCGGATGTCTTCTTAACCGCATCCGATATATCAGAACATTTTTCAAACGCAAATAGTTTCATTTCTCTTCGCCCTAAGCCTTTGCGCGAACTTGTTGGATCGCCGCAATAATGTTGGGGTAAGCGCCACAGCGGCAAATGTTTCCGCTCATCGCTTCGCGAATATCATCGACAGAATGACCACAAGGCTCATTCAGCAAAGCAGCCGCTGACATGAGTTGGCCCGACGTGCAATAGCCACACTGGTAGGCATCGCAATCTATAAACGCCGACTGCAACGGGTGTAGATTATCTGGCTGTCCCAGCCCTTCGATAGTGGTAATTTCGTCGCCGTCATGCATCACTGCAAGTGTCAAACACGAATTGACTCTTCGACCGTTTACATGCACAGTACAGGCTCCGCACTGTCCATGATCGCAACCTTTCTTCGTGCCGGTGATAGCCAAATTTTCGCGGATACAATCAAGCAAAGTAGTGCGAGGATCAACCTTCAGCGCATGTTTTTTCTTATTGATTACGAGCGTCACAGGCATGGCTCCTGCGATAGGCACCACAGTATCCAAAGTCTTCTCTTCAGACGTCATATCTTTTGAATTTGCTCCTCCGGGCAATGCGGCAGCTGCAATACCCGCAGCTCCAAGATGCCGCAAAAACGATCTGCGCGTGACGCCACCGGCTTTATCGGCTCGTCGCTGCATGTCACTTGAATCTTCGCGATTCTTCTCTGCCATGCCTGCTCCTTTTAAATCTGTTTACCTTAAAGATGTCGTTTTTTAGCGTGCTCGCCAAGATACCGCACTTCTCTTTTCAAGATGCGCGAATTTAATCTGTACACAGATAAATTCGCACGGCTTCAAGACAAAAGTAATAGATCCCGCGTGAGTACCTAAGCCACTTATCTGGAACTTGGAGACATTTTTATAGTCTCCATGCCATCGGGAAGGTGACAGCTATGAAAAACGAGAAAAAGCAGCCGGCAGAATGGACGGTCACACTGGGTAAGAAACCCAAAACCTTTGAGACTTTCGAAGACGCCCTGAAATATGCAGATTCGTCCGACATCAAAGGCACTAGGGCTGTAGATTTTACAAATCAGCGCATTATCGTAATTCCGACCGTCAATCGCGAGAAACGAGATATCGCATAAGGTGAATGTCAGCGCATTCAATTTCGGTTTAATAAGCTATTCCAAAGCATTTCAGTAGTTCTTCAGCATAAATTCGATGCCCAGTATTATTTGGATGGTTTATACGGTTGACGAGCAAAACATGGGGACGTAAGCCTTCATCCTCTAGATGCTGCCATCGACTGGAAACATCGATCAATTCTGTCCCGCGTCCCTGCGTCATTATTCTCAGGAATTTGAAATAAGGGTTATCCTTAATGGTTGACCAGCTGTGGGCTTTTGCGAGCAACGGTATTGGGTAATGCGGCGAAATAAGACATAACTTTATTCTGCGTTGTCTACAAATATCTTCCAGTTGTTGGTAGGGAGCTGCCAAAGTTTCTATTCCTGCAGACAGATCATTGACAAATTCGACAAACAAGATATCCGGTTTTTGTTTATCCAGAAAATCTGGCAAAAGTGGAATCGTGTCAGAACAATTCTTTCCACCCATAGCAAGGATTGCAGTTTCTACATTCGCATTTGAAAACTCTCTTCTCAGTCTTGCTTCTACTAATTGAGGAAATGCAAACTTATTTTCTCTGGCACTACTGCCACCAGTTACGCTGTCACCTAAAAATGCAATTTTGATTCTATCTCCGGACTCCAACTTTTGACGCAATGAGACAAAGGATGGCCTACACGCTGGCTTTTTGTACAAACCTTTTATGGACCTCTTTTGCCTGATTTCCCATATCTTTCCTGAGTCGATGGCGGAGTCGCCACCCACTACCCAAACATTAGCAATAGGAATTTTGCCATCAAGATTAGTATTCACTTCCGGTGCTGATGTGTAGCCGTTTCCCTTAATGACCTTAAGTGTATAGTTTTCATCCAAAGCAATTGTGTCGATACGGCTCACCCAACACTTATATTGTGCTGTTAGCCTCTTCTCCTTGGCCGCACTTCCATCCGGGTAGATCTTCAGCAGCGTTCCATTGTCCGCAATTGAATAGTCCTTTCCATTTTGAAAAGCCCTCCCTTCCTCATTCCGAAGAAGAAAACTGCTTTCAATAAGTATGCCGCTCAAAAGAACTGATTCATTATCTGCCCGACAGCCCTCCAGCTTGATAGTTAACTGTTGCTGCGACTTTGGCTGCGACAAGTTTATGACCTGGCTATATTCAATAGACTTACACTCATCAATTGGCAAATTGAAACTGCGCTGAAGCTCGGCTTTTACTCCCTTCTTTCGGAGAACAGCTTCATCTGTCAATCGATCGGCAATGATTTGTCGACCTACTGAAACGAAGCCGAATTTAACCGGTTCGATTGGCTCTCGGGGCCGCAATCTATTTACATCAGCCCCAAGTGTGGACCCAATAGCTCCTACAGAAGCACATTGAAATAACGTAAAAATGACAGCAACTAGCGTAATCTTCAGCAGATTGATAGGTTGGGAGTTTCTCAAGCTTCTTCTTAACCGGATTGGAACAATCAATGAATGAATTCATTCACCATTAATTTGACATTCACGCAAAAAAATATGTTCCGGCTATTGTCTAAGTTTTTGCTCATCAAGAACGGACAGTTGTTAGCTGTCCGTCCTTGCAGTAATCAGTTTTCCTCGATCCTATTCAGCTCTATGCGCTCTTCCTTCTTCCGTTCGAACGTCCACGACCATTCGATTTGCTTTGTCCTTTTGCAGAGCTTTTTGCACTAGTGTGAACTTCTTCTTCCTCCTCGTCCTCGCCTGCGTACTCAATCTCTTCTTCTCCAATTGAGAGACTGGCTTGCATTGGAGGAATTGGTTCTGCCATCAGTTCTTCTTTTGCTTCTTGAACTTGCTGCGCAAGCTCTTCCAAGTCCGCGCCGCTTTCGCGGAGTTTTTTGAACATTTCCTTTTCTTCTTCGCGAATATGATGCGTTACTAGTTCGCAGAGGACAGTAACTTTTGCATCAAACTGATCTTCATCTGCGGTCATCTGGGAAAGTTCAGCCATTAAATACTTGACCATACGATGCTCATTCTCCGCCTCATCTACCAAGTCTTGAGCATTTTCAGCTTCTTCCTCTACGTTTGGATATACGATGTCTTCTTCTACTTTTGCGTGAACATACAACTCGGTAATAATCTGTTTTACAAGCTCTTCCTTTTCGGCCTCGTCTTCAGCTTTGTCGAACTGAAAGAATAACTCTCTTACCTTTTGATGATCTTCGTGTAGCAATTGAGTGATATCACTTACTATTGCAGTTTTCGCCTTACTTCTCGGCATGTTATATACCTCATCGGGATTGGTTGCTCTGCAAACTGGACCGCAGCGAACTGCGATTGTTCCAATTGCAAGTAAAAGCTAAGAACCTTTTTTTACCCACAAGAAATTGCTTTGGTTGTTCGACGCATGAAACTTATTTATGACAAATCTAAGACAAACCAATTTGCACAACGCCGAGCAAATTCGAAGTGAGGACGCAGCACACGCCCTGTGTTCGTTAAGAGATGCAAACCCCCAAAAGACAGTAGTCGTGGGTAGTAAGCAAACTTAATACTGACTGCCCAATCACGAGGTATCGATGAGTACATGACGGGTGCCCAAAGAACTCGGATTTCTCGATTTGTATACCGAAATCGGGTTATATACCTTGAAAAGGTCCATCTATAGAATGCTGACAGACTATGCGCATTTTACGTGGCCACACGTTTTCTTCCGTACAGATACAAGACAGGTACTAGATATGGTGCAAACTCATTCCGCGGCTGAAATTGCCAAACTAAAGAAACAGACTTCTCGATCGATTGAAATAGGCGATTTGAGCGCGGCTTATTGCAGTACCAAACTAATTTTGAATTTGTTGGAAAATAATCATTCTTCTTCACTGGAAAGAGCAAATGTTCACTACGAACTTGGTCTTATCTGTATCGCTCTCGACAAAAATGCCGAAGGCACTCGCCAGCTAGAGCGGGCCATAGAGTGCTGCTTGGATACAGACAACAGTGACAGCTGGCTGCACAGAGAAGCGACTAGAGCTTTAGCTGAGATGGAGCCTAGTGGCAGTTTTAAATTGCAGCCAAAAGACAAGCCTCAAGTGCAAATCGCCTGACTCGAGGCACATTACTAGTTTTCCATAGATAATTTATATACTTCCGTGACCTAATGGCGGGATATTTCGTCTGTTAGGTCAGTCCAACACAGATGCAGTAATTGAGGGGACGTACTGCGTTTTTGTGAGGGCTGTGATGTGGACAGAAAATTATATGGGACAACGATTGTTATAACAGGCGCTTCCAGTGGCTTCGGCAAAGGATGCGCACTGGAATTTGCCAAAATGGGAGCTTCCCTGGTTCTTGCTGCGCGGCGACAGGATGCGCTGGCAGAGCTGGTTGCGGAATGCGCAAGACTTGGAGCAAGTGCGGTTGCAGTTCAAACGGACGTCGCCGACCCAAACGAGGTGGCTGTTCTCTTCAAACAGGCTCTCGATTGTTTTGGCAAGGTTGACGTTTGGATTAACAATGCAGGTGCGGCTGCGATCGGGGTTTTCTCAGATGTACCGCTCGCCGATCATTTGAAAGTAATTGACGTCGATATGGCAGGAACAATGTGTGGCAGTTATTTTGCCATGCAGCATTTTATGGAAAAGGGACAAGGCACCCTCATCAATGTGGCCTCAATGATAGGCAAGATTCCGGCGCCCTATTACGCATCCTACGCAGCAGCAAAACATGCTGTTGTCGGGCTGAGCGCCGCATTGAGACAAGAGTTACAAGAGTTGAAGAAGGACCGAATCCATGTCTGTACGGTACTTCCGATGGCTATGGACACTCCATTTTTCGATCATGCCGCTAATTACACTGGCAGAAAGTCAGTCCCTATTCCTCCACTTAACGATGCGCAAGAAGTAATTGATGCAATTGTTGACCTTGTGTTCAAGCCAAAACCAGAAGTCACGGTCGGAAAAGGCGCGGGAATCTTTAGCATGTCTGATGCACTGCTGCCGGGAGCCACAGAAGCGATGATGGCAAAAAACACACAGAAGGCTCAGATTGAGCAGGCTCCCTCGGCTCCGTTCACTAAGGGCAGCCTGGATAAACCATCCAACATAGGAACAGGCATCCACACGGATTACAAAAAAGAAGCATCATGAAAAAGACACGCAAGCAGGCAAGCCGAAGCAAGAATGCCAAGGTTGCCGCGAGCGCCGCGCTCAAGGGCAATTTGCTGAAAGTGGCTTTAAGCAAGGGGATAATTGACGAAAAGACGGGTCTTGTTCGAGCCATTATCGAGAATCCGAAAGGTAGCAGAAATAAATACAAATACGTTCCTGCTTTGGATTTATTCGAATGCGGACCAGTCCTGCATGCTGGACTGACATGGCCGTTCGATTTTGGATTTGTACCCTCCACTCTCGCAGGAGACGGTGACCCGTTAGATATAGTTGTGCTGATGGACGAACCAGCTTTTCCAGGATGTCTTGTCCAAGTGAAGATCCTCGGAGTTCTTGAAGCAGCGCAGCTTCAGGATGGAAAAACTGTGAGAAATGACAGGGTCATTGGTGTTCACAACCATTCTGTTCGTTTTGATGAATTAACAAATTGGAAAGACATACCCGCATCCATTCGAAACGAATACGAATTGTTTTTCAACGTGAATGCAATGTGCAAAGGTCGCGTATTTGAACTTCTAGGCTGGCGCGACTCCAGCGTCGCCTTCAAGGTTATTGAGTCTGCAGTGAAAGCCACTGGCAAAAATTAAAATCCCATCGCGTTGGGAACCTTAGCCGGTTTAGCGGGTCGAATACCCTGCCAAACCATATAGGAGTTGAACATGAAAAGACGCTACACGGTGCTAGGAGTCGTGACTGCTCTGCTGCCCAATTTATACGCATACGCAGGCGAATCGCAAGCATCGAGCATGGCTGGCGGATCTAACTCGTCTGAAGCGACTACTCAACAGTCATCACAATCGACGAACCAGCCATCTAATTCAGCAACTACGCAGCAAAGCAGTAGCAGCAGTTCTACCAATAGCGCCCAAGCTACCACTCAGAGCACTAATCAAGGTGCTTCTACGCCTTATGTCAGACCGATTGGCTCGACTACAACGCCTGTTCAGGGCAGGTCTAGCTATACGATGCCTGCCTCGGCAAAGCCCGTGGTTAAAAGCTTCGGAGCACCAAAAGCTGGAAAGCATGTTAAGCCGGTCACACGAACCTACCGATAAGTTTCATACATCAGCTCGTTTTGTGAACGGGCTGAGGCTCCTCGAACAATAGAAAAGACGACTATGAAGATAGTCGTTTTTTTTGTGGCTTTTTAGAATGTGCTGCCTGCTTTATGAACAATGGAACCGAAGTCACTCAAAGTGGTCTACATCAGCATAAACACGATGGAGAATAGCAGATGTGGAGCGTAATTTCAGAAGCAAAAATTTTTGAGTTTCCTCGCTTCGAACTAGCGATGATGTTTGCAGACCAGTATTGGAAAGACGGTGTCAAGCTAATCGATGCACGCAAGCGGACCATCTCCATTATAGATACGGATGAATTCAAAGTGAAAGAAAGTGCCTGATCCGGCAGGAGAGTTGCTATGAACAAACCAAACATCCACGTTGTAAGAAAAGAAGATAAATGGGCAGTGAAAAGAGAGAACGTCAACGGTTACGCAGCCACTTTCGACACGCAGGCAGATGCTGACGAATGCGGTCGTAAGCTAGCGAAGCAGGATGGAGTTGAGTTTTATTTGCATGGTGAAGATGGCAGCATCCGCTTACGCGACAGTTATGGCAACGATCCGCGTGACGTTCCTGGCTAAGGGGAGCGGCAATGATTTCATCTCAAGGCAGGTTGCCGCAATCGAATACGGCACTGCTTCTGATCGACGTCATCAACAAACTTGACTTTCCAGACAACGAGGAATTGTTGGCTGGCTTGCCGCAGCTCGCGGAAAATCTGGCACGTCTAAAACGAGCGGCACGGCAAGCCGAAATACCAGTTATTTATCTCAACGACAATTTCAATAACTGGCACTCGAACTTCAATGAACAATTGGATGCGTGCACTAAGCCTGGCTCGAACGGAAGAGAACTTGCTATCGCGTTAAGACCAACCAAGCAAGATTTCTTTGTTCTCAAGCCAATGCATTCTGGTTTTTTCGGAACGCCACTAAACATCCTCTTGAAAAAAATAGGTTCAAAAACACTGGTTCTGGCGGGAATCGCAGCGGACATTTGTGTAATGTATACAGCAAACGATGCTTACATGCGCGACTACAAGCTGATTGTAGTCAGTGATGGTGTGATCTCTAACCATCCACAACTTACGGATTCAGCACTGGAAAGAATGCATTACCTTCTAAAAGCACGTCTCGCAAACGTTGACGAGCTTGTGGCAAAGTTCACAAAATAACATCACTCAGAGTCTACCAAGCGCACAAACAGTAGCTTCAAAAATGTTCAACTTTGGCGTCCCATCGCCGTTTTCGCGGAACTAATTCAGTCATTCTTTCTCTTACAGATAGATACTACTCAACGACTATCGCACAGGGAGAATACCATGAGAAAACATTTTGTATTGGGAGCAATTGTGACACTGATTCCTATCTCAGCCGCTTATGCAGACACCACAGGCGCAGGTTCAGGGCAGCCAGCCTCTTGGGGACAAGGCAGCACGGGTGTCAGCAAACCAATGAGACCACCGCTAAAATCAAGCAAAATCAATGTAAATCACACCAATGTGACGACCACAAACGCAACAACTTCTCCAAGTACGAGCAGCAGCACTTCACCATCGCAAGCGATTCAAGTGAAGACGAAAGATGGCGTAAAAATTCAGACAAACACCAAATAGCGAGCATCCACTAAGGACACAAAATGCCTGGCGCCCTGTCGGGCATTTACTTTTGAGGTTACTAAACCGGCGTGAGTTTGGACATTCTGACCCGTCGCAAAAGGTCGTCTAATTCCTTCCTTCCGTCCGGCAGTTCTGGCAGTTTAGACTTGGCAAACTCATCTTCAAGCTGGGCCCGCAGGCGATTATACTCAGCCTCGTGTAAGCTGATATCCGCGGCTTCTACTTTTTGTTTTTCAGCACCGGAAAGCTTCTGCTGGATTAACTCGGGAATATAAGGCAGTTTGAATTTCTCGTTCAGCGTTACAAGATTAGCTTCGATAATTCCAGTTTGCATCAAGTTTATTCCCGTAAGAAGAACCCTGTAAGTGTACAAAAGAGGTTTAATGCGAGGTTTTTCTTGTTTGAAAAATAGTCTCCACTGAGTCTGCGCAAATCCAAGGTAGTGATAACTATGATTCCTTGTGATGCATTTCTTGCCTATTTCTTTGAGCTCCTCATGTTCCACTGTTCCACACACAACAAGTGGAGAGTAGAGTTGCTCAAGGACATATCCGTTCTTCTGCAACATCATAAGAAAGAATTTTTTTGCATCGTGAGTTACAAGGTCTAGCTCTAGCCCATCTTCTAGGCGTGATGACTCCAAGGTTTCGGTTGGAGCATCAAGTCCAATCAGCTCAGAAACTGGCAAGACGTGACAGCCACGGAGATCAAAATCAGAATCAGTCGAAGGAAATCCATATAGGTGGGCACCGCTAATGGTAGCGAACAAAAGCGGAAACGGATGGCGCTGCGCCGCCTCATTAACTTGTTTTGGAAATTCCACTACTTAACCATCTCCCTTCGAGCCTTGATCAGCAGTTTATTAGCCCGTTCGTAATCTGGTCTTTCAGGTAATTTTGATGATTCAAATGCTGCGTCGAACTGCTTATGAAGCTGCAATCGCCAATCGTTCACTTCTTCCCATGACACGTGACCCAGCCGAATTGGCATGAGTTTCTCACGATAATCTCCTACATTTACCGGCACAACGCCTTCCCTAAGAATTGTGATGCCGGAAACCAGTAATCGAACGAGGTGCATAACGTGTTTCCACTTCAGTTCACCACGCGTCCGAAGATCTTGTTCCAATTTTCGAAACTGTGAAAGAACATAACCATTATAGGTTTGATATACAAGCTTGGACAAAAAGCAATCTCGCGAATCTAGAAGTTCTTGGGCAATCGGCGAACACTTTTCCACAATCGGAGAATACAGGCACTCAAGTAAATTTGGATTTGCCTTTAAGGTCAAAACGAGAAATTTTTGCAGTTCCCAATAACATTCCTCATTTGCGGTGTCTTCGATTTGCTCGGGAATACCATAAAGTGACCAATGAAGTTCAGCAGAAGGCAAGTAAATTCCGCGACGATCCATGTCTGACTCTTCAACGTCGAGACCATACGCGCGTGAACCGACTACGCACTGATAAATTACAAAATCAAATAACTCACGATCTCCCAAAGGATCTGGTCTATCAAAATCCACATTCTGAAGATGTTTTCTTATAGCGAGCTCTTGTCGGTGGAGACTTGCTTGCCCTCCATCGGGAAACCGAATTAAGTAAGCATGCTCGTTGTCGACCGGCGACTTAAGGATAGTACCGACCGTACCTTTCCTTCTCAGCGGTTGTCCAGCCTTGCTCCGAATTTCCACCAACGTAACAACCTGCGTTCCAGCAGGAATAATTAGATGTGAATTGAGCTTACTATTGGACTTTGTATCAGTCATTTCCCGGACTTGCCTTCATTTTGAACTCTGGCGGACTCAGTGCACACCACACAGGCGCCAACGAACCCCGAAAGTTCATTATAGAACTCCTTTTGGCTACTGCTTAGACCAACCAGCCCATCTGAAAGGCCCCGGACGTCAGTCCGGCACACGATAAGAAGCATCCCAAAACACCTAATGCGGAAGGCTTTTGTGCGCGCCCTACCGAAAAACCGCGAAACGTTGTAATGTGGAAGTGTCGGCGCTTGCCAGGCGTCACACTTACTAAACTGCCGAGGATTGCCGTATGGAGCAATTAGGTTTCGCTTTTGGCGTCGTTCTGATGATCATGGGCGCCGGGTATCTCTTCAAAGCCTTTGTGGCTATAGCTCAAGGGAGAATCTGGTATTGGACCGGATTTCTTCCGCTAACAATCATTTCCCCATGGCTTATTTTTTGCCCGCCCAATGAGCGAAAGGAAAAAGCGATTGCCAAAGTCAAAGATGCAATCTGGGCGCCCATTTTCTTTGGACCTGTCTTTACGATTCTAGGGATCGTGTGCCTTTCGGCCGGCGCGGACATGGCAAACTTGCCGGGTACTGCAACTACCAATAAGTTGCTAACTTCTTGGACATCGGACAAGACTCCTGTAATCGTCTTCGACAAGAAGCACTACAAAATGCAATTTCCCGCCGCTATGAAAACTGCTAGCAAAATCAGCAGATTAATCTTCAACACCCAAGCGGACATAAAAGAACAGGACAAACTTCTTCCTACTGGTGGATAAGACCCTCCACAATTGCTCTATGAGAAATTTGCTTGTAGCGTTTATCGTTTTAATGCTTTTGCAACTATGCACTTTCAATGCCAGCGTGTCGGCACATGAATTGGTTTGGGAGCAAGGCGAGGACAAGCGTCCCAAGGCAGATAATGTATCAGCAACCCAAAAGAAAAATATTTTTGAGATAAGAGTGAAACATTGTGGTGGCATAGGAAAAACACAATTCGACTTAAAACAAGGTGAATGGCCTCGCACCTTTCGATTTCTTTTTCAAAACTTTAAAGCGCTCGAAGGTTTGAAAGTATCAACTGATACCAAGAAATTCGAGGGCGGAATTCCTCTGTCGACTCAGAAAACTGCGATTTGCCTTGCTCAAGGTTTTACTCTAAAACGCGAAGGAAACACAATCTATATAACCTCTCCAGCAGGGTTCGTCGAACCAAAAGACAAAGAGATTCGAATTGAATGGGTTGATTTCTATAGGAACTGAAAGATCAAGGACAGCTGAGAATGCTCGATACTGCAACTACTATCCTGATCTCGTTTCCTGCAAAAGCAGAGCAAGTTCAGCTTTCACTTCATCCGCGCTCTGATAGCGTTGATTCGGCGCCTTTTGCAAAAGCTTGAACATTATCGCTTGCATGTGTTCTGGCACTTTGGAGTCCTCAGCCAGAAAGGGCAGACGCGATGGTGGCTCATTGACGTGCTGCCACATAACGTTATATGTGCTGTCATGATCAAAGGGCGGACCGCCGCTAAGGGCGTCGTACATCAAGCAGCCTAAAGCATACAAGTCGCTGCGAAAATCCGCATCTTGTCCAATGCATTGCTCAGGACTCATGTATGTGGGAGAACCAAACATCTGCCCATGTGCAGTAAGTCTAGCCGTAGCGCTACTCTCAACAATTAACTTCGCGATGCCTAAATCAACCAGAGTGATGTGAGTGCCACTGCTTTTGACTTTTACGATCACATTACTTGGTTTTAAATCACGATGAACAAAACCTTTGTTGTGCATTGTCGTTAGTGCGTCACAAATTTGCATAAATATGGGTACGCAAAAACCGGGATCCAACTTTTGTCGATCAGCAATAAGCTCTTCCAGAGTCTCACCATTAACATAGTCCATAATCAAATACGGTTGTCCGTGCGCATCTTCACCAAAGTCATGCACACCAACAATGTTAGTGTGATTGAGCGAACTAGCGATTTTGGCCTCACGCTCAAATCTCTGCAAGAAAGATCCGGTTGCCACCATATTTAAATGCATCATCTTTATGGCAACTAACTTGCCGAGAGAAACGTGGCGCGCAAGATAGACCACACTCATGCCACCACGACCAAGGACTTTCTCAATGCGGTATTTTTCCGAGACTATGTCATCAATCTGCTTCTCTCTAGTTTCACCCGTTGAATAGTCTTTTACTGCGTCACTAGACTCAAGCATGGGGCGCAAATTTGCCATCAGCCTTGTCGATTTATTCATTGAATCGGGCTCCAGGCAATCAACTGCTGTGCGCAAATCCATCTTCACGCTTGTGACGTCACATCCCAACTTTCTCGCTATTTCTTCAATATTTAGTCCATGCTCTATCAGCTCGAATATCTTCATCTGTTGCGGAGTGATCAGATTGCGCTTAAGGCGTTGCGAAGCAGACGAACTTTCTGACAAAACCCGCTTTGCCAATCCGTGATCCAGCCATTTAGCACCTTGCAAAACAGCAGAAATAGCAGATTGCAATTGCCTCTCACTTGCATCCTTCAAACAATAGGCATCCGCACCGGCAGCGAGAGCTTGCAAAAACGCCGCTTCGTCCTCATTAGAAGTGAACATAACAACGCGTGTCTCTGGCAACTGTTCTTTAATGATCTGGGTTGCCTGAATGCCATCCATGTTAGGCATGGAAATATCCATCAAAATGATCGCCGGGCGCAACCGCAGTGAGACATCGATAGCCTCTCTACCGTCCTGAGCTTCTGCGATCACCTTAACTCCAGGAATTCTCTCGAGCACGATTTTCAAGCCGATACGCATGACCGTCTGGTCATCGACAATTACAACAGGAATGTGCACATCGCTTTGCAAGTGGTCCCACCTACTGGAATCTCTAAAAGAAACTGCGCGAGGAGTTAATTATAATGACATTTATAGCTCGGTAATTCATCCCTTACCAGAGGGAAGTCAAGCATCCGCAAGCCTTGCAGATACGACACCTTGCTGCTTCAACCATTTTGAGACATCTACCCCGGGCTTTCATCTTGAGATTCAGAATGTATGATTCGCGTTTACTAGATCAAATACAAGCGCATAAAGCTTTGAAAGTCAGAAGCATAGCCGTAAATGCATTGCTACTTACATTGACAGTCCTTTCGCTGCCGGCTAGTCAATCGCTTGCCCAGCAGAGGCTCACCAGCGTTCAGCAAGCCCAGCTCAAGGCGCAAATGAAGGAAGAAATAGCAAAGGTAATCTCCGAGCAACAGCGATGGATGCAGAGCAAAGAAGGACTCGCCTATGCAACATTCACTGGGGGCGCTAACCATCCTGAGTTCAAAACTCAGTACATGCAGCAACTTAGTGACGGCGGAAAAATATATTTCCTCACCTGCAGACAAGATTTCGCGGAAGCCCTATCACTCTTGGACAAATCACCAAAGCGCGAGACGGGAGGGGCTTTGTATTTAAGAGCTAAGTGCCTCGATGGTCAACACAAGCGCCTGGATGCAATAACCACATACGAGAAAGCCAGCAAGAAAATTGGTAAAGGTTTTGCGCCAGGTTTTCGCTTCTATCTGCATTTTGCCGCAGCTCAAGCGGCTGTAGGTAAAGATGTTGAAGCCTTGAAAAATTTGAAAGCGGCCACTGAAAAATCAGCAGACGCTGAAAGATACTCTTCCACTAAGGCTGCTGTTGCACAAGCAATTTTGAAGAGAATTGCATATTTGCAAGAGAAACACGGCAAGTACAAAGAAGCCTTTGAAAATTACATATCATTGTTTGAGGACGCCGATTCACAATTGCACCTGGAAGAACCGATTCAAGTCGATGCAAGTGTGAAATCGCGAGCAGGAAAATGGCTCAAAGAACACTTGTCGGCTCCTGTAGGTGCCGACACCCTAAACCTGTGCAAATACATGATTACAGCAGCAAAAGCACATCTTGCTCAGGGCAATGAAAAGCAAGCAAAAGCATTACTCGAAAGAGCAGTCGGATTACTAGAAAAAACACCAAGCGAGATTCCCAGCGAACCTGTGGAAAGTTTTTCTGCGCCACTTGCACAAGCCCGAATTGTAGCGAGTTCTATCCTTTGCAGACTCGACATCAAAGATAAAGACTACAAGTCTGCATGCAAACATATACGAGCTGCTTTTGTCACCGATCCGGCGCAAGACGACAAAAAAATGCTTCAGTGCATTTCTATGGCAGACGTATCAGATCTAGTCACCAAGAAAGATCGCGATTTGCATTCAAGCACTGCCGAAGGGCTCCTCGACATGGGCCCTATTCGCAGGCGCTACTCAAATCAAAAATAGTTTTGATCAGCGGGGCTGGTTTTGCGCATCACGCCTGATCTGATACCAGCTGATCGCTACGGCAACAAAGCAAACGAAGACGCCGCTGAATCCAATAATTTCGTTGATACCGGCATTTCGAAAGTCGCCGAAAAACCACAAGATAGGCATCCCTAAATGTCCTAGACTCATTCTGTTCTTCGCTCCGGGCATTCACGCTGTAATCCAATCCATTGTGCCTTCGAATCATACGTCGGAACATGGGGGAAATACGCTCGTTTTATCCAGGCGCGCCCCAAAAGGCAGTTGGCGCGGTGACGTGACGTCAATTAACCTAAAATCTCGAGATATAACCGCGCGCTTACCGCGTGACAAAACACACTGACAGGACGAGAAAGCTATCAAAAACAAACATAAATTGGCTTGGGAACTGGCAGATATGGGTTGAGTCTTACTTTGTAGCAAAAACGAGGATCAAAACATGAAAACCGCAGTAGATAACAAAGCCAATGTGTTGATGGCCCTCTTATTCGCTTCGTTTATTCTGGTATTGAGTTTGTTCGTATTCTGGCCGCGGTCGGTAGGCAACACTACGCATGGTTACACATCCAATGGTACAGCTGTACAGAGCGATACACTCAGCCCGCACGCTCAGCTAAAAGACGCACGGACAGCGCGTAAATAACCCTCCGCTAGTTTCTCTTACTTAATGCACTAGGCTTATGCAATTTTGTGTACAGAGCCTCACATCCATGATCTGTGCATCTTGTAATTTGCATCTTGCCTCCGTTGATCGGCACTTTTATCTTGTGCATAGTCACAACCTTGCCACCAATAACGATGGCAACACTTTTCATCAAATTTTCGGTAGTGAACTTTTCCAGAGGTCTGATTTGATCTTCCGCTAGCGAAATTTCTAGCTTAGGTTTTCCGGCATTATCATTTGATTTAACAGGGGCGCTGGCCAGAATCATCGGCACGAATGACCTCTGGCTCACGACTATATAGGTGGTATCACCTCGCTCCTCAGGCGCGAGAAACTCATAGTCATTGATAAGGATGTGCTCAGATGACTTGAGTGGAAGAATTTCCTTCTCGGACTTACCTTCTCGTTGAATCAGATAGAGACCATCGACCAATCCTTGAGTTTGTGAAAGGTCATCCGAATTTTTAGGAAGCGTTGAGACAAACTTTTCCGTCGATGTGCTTGGCACAGTTGCCGGGTCTTTTCCGCTGACGGAGACAAGAGTCAATTGTGATGTGCAAAGAATAATACTCAGTGCCAACCATGCAAACGTCTTGTTAGGCTTCTTCATCGGTTCATCCCACATTTAGTAAAAACTCGCTGACTCAAACGTCTAACGGTTAGTTTGTCATCGGCGATAAGTTCACATTACATGTGCAGCAATCGAAAATTGCTTTTCTTTAGAAGTATTTTCGATTTATGAAAGGCGCTTCACGCTCACTTCACGAAGCCAGGCGACCGTTTGTCGAAAGTCCTAGCAAAAGCAATCGAAGCAGGTGATGTTGTAGTACCTCTTCTTCAGAGTGACTCAAAAAAGGATAGCGATCCCGCAAATGACTTGATTTCGAATTTAGTGCAAGCAATTTCAATTGGAACGATAAACCATTTACTTGGCATTTAGCGTCCCGTGGGTTTGAGTTTCAATTGTCGAACTTGGCAATCCCGGCCATACTTCCAACAGGAAAAACAACGCCCCCATTGCGATTGCCAATAGAAAGATTGGCACAGCTGCTGGATTTTTCATTGTCACTTGTTTCATTGTCTCCGGTCCTATAGACGCCCCAGTGTTTTTTGTGATGAACAGATAATGCATCTGCGAATCGCTAAGATTCTGATGAGTAGACGCTTTTCGTCGCCAAAATATCCCAGATGGACCCGAATTGTTGCGCCATCCACGCTTTTGCGCCATTTTCGACAATCGGCGAAATTTAAAATACCGCGTGAATACCGACTACTTAAGTTCTCATACCTAATTTGCGTATTCAAAAACAGCTCTTTATGAGGCTTTTCGGCTGCACTGCCCTAAAAGAAAACCGCTTAGTATCACCCATCATGCTGTTAGAACGTTACGTATTTTCGTCATGACTTCGAGTTTTCATCGGGGTTTTCCACATAAAGATAGGCGGTAGCACGGACTTCTCAAAAGAGATATCGGTTATAGACTATAAGCTGTACCGGATATCAACGCGCATACGGTGCGGCAAGGAGTATTGTCTATGTTCACAGAAAGAGTTTTACGATGCTGCGACTGCGCAGGAGAATTCGTTTTCACAATCGGAGAACAAGAGTTTTTCCACAACAAAGGACTGACAAACGAACCTAAGCGCTGTTCCAATTGCCGCGTTGTTACTCGTCTGCGCAGATCTGGTCGCAGCCTTGAAACACTAACTTCTGCAATTTGCGCGAAATGCGAATCATCCTTTATGTTGCCGTTCAAACCTCTCGGCTACAAACCTACCTATTGCAATACTTGCTATCGCGTTTATAGAGCGGAATTAGAAACGACAAGACAAGCGAGCGAAGGCAAGCATCCCATTGCTATGACTGTATAGTCATGACTTTCTTTAAGTCTTGAAAAGACATAGAGCAAAACAATGACAAGAAAAGATGATGCTGAACCACAACTTCATCTTTTACTTTTGCAGAAGGTTCGAATGCTAATTCAGCCTTCCGTATGATTCACGAACAGCGGCATAGCATTCACAACTAATGCCTTCCAAACCATTGCGATCGCGGATAGTCATCTTGCCATGCTTATAGCTAACGAAGCCTGAGTCTTGAAGTGACTTCGCGACCAAGCTAACACCAGGTCGTCTTACTCCTAACATGGTTGCGAGAAACTCATGTGTGAGAAAGAAAGTGTCTCCTTCAATTCTGTCATGTGTAGAAAGCAACCAACGAGCGCATCGTTGCTCGATAGTATGCAGTCTATTGCAGGCTGTACTTTGTGCCAGAAGATCAAAAAGTGCTTGTGCATATCGACGTAGATTGAGAAAAAGAACAGCGTCTTTTTCCACGGCCTTTATCAATTCATCAGCAGGAATGCGCCAGGCGCTACCACCGATTTGACAAACGACCTTAGATGGCATTTGATCGCCGGCAAGCAGAAGAGGAATGCCGATCATTCCCTCATTGCCGATGGTCGCAGCTTCAATCTCGGAGCCGTCTTCCAGCACCGTGATTAACGACATCACACATGTTTCGGGAAAGTAAGCGTGAGCAAGAGACTGACGTGGAGAATAAACAGTCTCCTTGGGCGAGAATTCCGTCAACTCCATGCCTGGAAATAAAGAATTCCTTTCTTCAACAGAAAGTTTTTCGAGAAGCGTGTTGCGTATTTGTATTTGGCTTTGTGTATCAATCATAGATAACTGGCTATTCATCATAATTTTCGGAAAGGAGCAGCAATGCTTAGATAGCCCACTGTGTTCTTCAACAAAAGTTCGGGCTCGAACACCATTCAGTGTACATCGTTTTTTTTCACGTTAGGCAACTCAAGAATACCATTATTGGAAATGAACCTTGTTCGTTATCGAACAGACCGAAAACGCTTCCTGTGAGCGGTTTTTCAGACTCAAAAAGCAGGAACAATCCGGACTGTTTTTGGTCATTCAAAAAAACGGAGGTGTATCAAATGGCACAAGAGAGATCATCAGATGGCGCCGAAAACGCGCGCCGCGCGAGGGAAAAGGCAGACAGCAGACAGACTAAAAACAGCAAAAATGTCAATCCGGAAGATCATTCTTTAGATCGTTCAGTTGATCGCTCAAAAGAATCAAAAGAAGCGGCACTGGAAAAAATGACTGAGCAGCGCCCCGGCGCTGGACCATAGCCACTCCCGGCTTTCGAGGGACAGCCTGTATCCGACTGTCTACAATGGGATTATGCTTCTGTGTACAAATGACGGAAGTGTCCTTCGCGATTATTATTCTGTAAAGTTTTATCCTTGACAGAGAGCCCCTTGCAGTGCGCTCCGCTGCTTTATTTATCACGCGTGAGATCGCGACAGCGTGTTTTGATTCTTTCCGCTTTCTTTCCTTTTTCAGAATTACTGAGCATATTCACAGTGTCGACTTGATGCTTCGCAAAATCGCATTTGCCCACGATTATTTTCGAACACTGCATCTTGCTTAAAACCGCAGTTATGTAAGTCTTCTGCAAATTCCAGATAGTGCGGAACAACTGACAATAGACTCTGTCCTAACAGCCGGAAACACAGAGGACACAAGACGATGAAAAACAATGAACTGCATGTCGTGCCCACCGCCGAAGGCTGGCAAATAACCCCGCCTCCTGAGCACAATGAAGATGAGACATTCGATACTCGCACTGAGGCTGTTATGGCAGCTCTTCAAGCAGCGGAAATAGAAAATATGGAAGTTGTGGTTCACGGTGACGACGGCACCATAGTTGAAATGCCAATGAGCACAAGAAGAAACTGCGAGGCAGCTTAAATAGAAGAACCTGTTATTACCAAGTTCCAGAACAGCTTGTGTTGCATTTTTATAGAGTTCGCAGCCGTGGCAAGACTGCGACTCTTTTTTCATGGATGCAAAAGATTGACCAGACGACAGATACTCTTCTGCAGAATGCTGGATATCAGACATCAGAAAGCATAATAATGCCCCTGAACCTCAAACTCCTAGTGAGCGAATGAAGTCCAAAAGAATAGTAACGTGGCCACTGTCATAAACACAAAGGTAGTCCAGCCGCCGAAGTTTGCGAGCTTTGAATTCGTTCTATTACCCATGATTTTCGGATTATTGGAAATCATCATTAACAAGAAGAGGAGGGGTGGTGCCAATACTCCATTTAGAATTGCTGTCCAATAAAGAGCCTGCATTGCATTGACTTTGAAGAAATTCAAGATCACCGAAAAAACAATAGAGCTTCCGATCAGCCAGTAAAAGCCTTTTGCATCAACACACTTCTCCCCATATCCGCATGGCCATTCCAATGCTTCTGCAATTGCATAAGCCGAAGAACCTAGTAGGACAGGGACAGCGAGAAATCCTGTGCCGATAAATCCAGCAGCGAATAAAAATTCCGCACCTTTACCAAGCAAAGGCTCTAACGCTTTTGCAGCTTGGCTTGCGGATTCAATCTGAAATTGATGATTCTTGAAGAGCGTCGCTCCGGTGGTCAAAATAATGAAGTACATAACACAGTTTGAGAAAAACATACCAACTGCAATGTCAGCCGCAGCAAACTTCAAATCAGCATTACTAGCGCCTTTACGTTCTTCAACCGTTGTCGCACCTGCATCCTTGAGCTCATCAACTTCACTGTTTGCTTGCCAGAAAAAGAGATAAGGCGAAATTGTTGTACCTAATATAGCGACCAACGCTGCGATGTAGCCAGGATGCCAGCTCACGTTAGGTATGAAAGTGTCCTTCAAGACAATGGCGGTATCGATTTTGCAAAAGAAAGCAGTAATAACATAGGCGAAAAGGCTTAAAGTAAGCCATTTAAAGACGCTTGCTAGTCGCTTATAGGAGAAAAAGATTAGCGAAACCAACAATATCAAAGAAATAGGTATAACGGCTGCAGTTGTAGGTATAGAAGGTGCAAGAAGGTTGACACCAGCCGCCATGGCACCGATATCCGTGGCAGCGTTTATGACGTTGGCAATTGTCAAAATTCCAATTGCAGACCATAAGACTGCCGGAGGGTAGTTACGCTTCAGTACGCCAGAAAGTCCGCGCCCCGTAACCAAACCAACTTTTGAACATATGTATTGAACGCTAAACATCAATGGCAGAGTTACTAACGCCATCCAGAGACAGCTATATCCGTAACCTGCGCCGACAGTAGAGTAAGTAGCAATTCCGGAAGGATCGTCATCTGAAGCACCAGTAATGAGCCCCGGACCCATGATTTTGAATGCTCTTTTCAATGGATTTTTTTCAGCCTTGGCTTCCTGCGTCCGCGGAGCCTCCACACAAGGGCGATCTAACTGATTGTGACTCACGTCTATGGTTCCTAAAAGATGAAAAAAGAGCTGTGCTTCCATGCAGACTAAAACCTTTCAAGGTTGGTTCCTTAAATTTGGCTCTCAAGTAAAGCAAATAGGAACCGGCACTGAAGAATCCTAGTCTACATAGTGCCAACCGAGGTAGTAGTGATGAACGAGAAAGACACGCGCGAAGAGAACAATAACGGCTCGGCGTCCGAGGTCGAATCGACAACACGTGATGACAAATTCTCCGAAGAATCAAAAGATTATGAATCAATGATTCCCGCGTGATTCTAAGACAGTCCAACGCCGTTCGTATCACGTAGTGAAACAAGAAAGCTTTTGAAAATGGAAAGGGTTATGAACATACAAGATTCTGTCCACAAAAAATGGACCGTCATTCACGACGAAACTATAATTCAGTTTGATTCGCTTGATGCTGCAATTTGGTACGCAGCAGGTGCTGCGTCAGTATCAAAATGTATAAGACAAATCAATTCTCGCGAGCGATTGATTACATTGGTGCCGACACAATCAAAACTCGGGTGCTCTGAAAAGTGCGCCGCCTGAGTCAAACCATGTTTCCAACTATGCACTCTTCTGCAAATTCTGTGCTTTGCTGATCGAGATCAGGTTTCGACGCCATCCAAGAGCGTATTACCGCTTCAGTACCGGGATGTCGCAAGTGTCCCAATCCATGCAACGCACCATGCTGACAGATTTCAGCATCCAACTTCAATGTTTGGCATAGAGTTTCGAACATAACGTTTTGAATACTCGGACCTTCAGCGGCCTCTGAATGAACATGGGTAATTGAGTATTCATCCGTGAACGAGTCCCACCACATGAAGCATGCAGTGTGAAGCGGTTTTACCGAGAACAAATCTCGATAAAGGAAATACATTGAACGAATGCACTCTTCACGCACATCAGAAGGTATCTCTTCCTCCCAGAGAACTTCGGAAATCGCTCCCGGCATCAAGCACGAACGCATAGCTAGAAGCCCCTGCTCCAACTGTTCGTCGGAGTATCGGCCAACCAGTACTTGCGGTTTGCTAAAGAGCTTCATGTAGTAGTCAACCAATTTGATCGGTTCATAGATTACGTCTAAGTCGTCGGACCAATACCAGTACTCTTCGTCTTCGCTAGCGAGCACGGGATGATCAAAAAGGTAGTCTATAAATTGTTCGAAAGTTGCATTAGAGAGGTCGTAGCTAGACATTTTTTACTCTCAGTGAAAATGCAGAGGCAGATACATCTTTTTTACTTATACCCCCTGAAGGTCACACCCCTGCCCTGGGCAGCGAAGGACCAACCTGTGGCACTTTCCAGCCTTGAACCCATGAGATTTCTAGCAGGCAAGCGCGCCCCCTTTGCCACGCAGTACTAAGCTGGCGGCTCCGACTATTGCAGCGTTTAGCCCAAGTTCTGCGCGAACAACCTTACAGGTAGCCGGTCCCGGCAAAGCATGCTCTTTTAGGACTTTTCTTGCTGGTTCCAAAAGCCAGTCACCAAGCTCAGATAGTCCTCCACCTATGATAATCAGATCAGGATCAAGCGCGTTCGCCAAGCTTACCAAGCCGTATCCCAAAAATTCTCCGGTTTTATCGATCGCTTTACGCCCCATTCCAACTTCATTCTGGCGCGCATCTTTGACAACATCGTGCCCTGTAACATCAGGCGATTTACTTCCTGTAAGCTCTCGCCAGGTTTCTACCAGTCCAGGTCCGCTGCAAAATGCTTCCAAGGTGCCTCGAGCGCCGCCCGTGTCTCGGCGGGCGTTGGGATCCATCGTAAGTAGTATGTGCCCGAATTCTCCTCCGCTCCAATGCGCGCCGTGATGAATACTGCCTTTCGTCAAGAGGGCACCGCCCACACCGGTTCCTAAAGCCAGGAAAACGACAGTCCCGTTTGCGCAGTTTCGCGCCGCGCCAAATCTCGTTTCGCCCAAGGCAAGAACATTGACATCGTTATCGACTGAGGCCGGAACACCTAAGGCTCTAGTGAACTCTTCGGCAATTTGCGTGCCTTTCCAACCTGGAATAACGTCAGTTGCCGAAAAGACTGAGCCCTGAACAGCGTCGATCTGACCGCCAGCACCTATTCCAACCGCTTCAATCATATCCTTGCTCTGACGCTGCAGCGCTTTAGCGACGTCTATGGCTGCGGACAATATTTGCTTTCCGCCTTCTTTTATAGGAGTCGGGCGCTCCTCGCGCACCAGAACATCTCCTCCGTCAGTGACTATTCCACCTGCAATCTTCGTGCCGCCGATGTCTATGCCAATGCAGTGCATTGCTCTCTCCTGAAGAAGGTCGCTATGAGTAAGGCATGATTTTATCACTGGCATAAAAGGGTCTTCATCAAGCGCCAGTTGGCGTGAAAGGCGCGCCAGGTGCGAAAGACTTCCTAATCGACTAGAATATGACATCAAAGCCAATCTCTCATTTCATGAAAAGACTCAACCTTCTAGGCATTCTCGTTTCGCTCTGCTTGTCCCTAGGCACAGGCACCGCGGTTTTTGCGATCGGAGATGCATCAAACCCGGTTGCATTGTCCAGCAAAGAAGTCAGCGGTAGCGAAGAGCCCAAGGGGCAAAGTCACTACTATTCGTTTGTTGCAGGTCCTGGTGATGTCACAGTAAAAGTGGGCGGAGCAACCGACTTTTATTCAACGGTAATGCGTGTTGTTTTGCGCGACAGTGCCGGAAGGGAGCTCACTAATCTTTCATGGTCGGCTGGCAGCGATGACTCGATGAAAGCGGCCGCAGTGCATTTAAATTCAAGACAAACAGTTACCATGCAGCTCATGTTTGCAGTGGACGTTGGCGTACGATTGAAATACAAAGTGCTCCTCGATGGCACCGGTTTCGGTCAGAGCAATTCAATGCTTGCTGAAAATACTACAGAGCGAAAACCACCAAGTCGGCAAGAAAATACAACGATTAAAATGGCAGCGCAACCTGAAGAGAAGAGTACACCAAGGGTAATTGAAAGAACATCCACCACGACAACAATATCCATTCCGGATAGACCTGCCTCGCCAGACGACGAACTGAATAAGCCCATTGATGATAAATGGGCACTTGTTATTGGAATCAGCAAATTTCAAAAACCGGAAATCAATTTGAAGTATCCGGCAAAGGATGCTGCAGACTTACGTAACTTTCTGGTCAAAGAAGCGAATTTCGCGCCTGATCACGTAAAGCTTCTTGTTGACGATCAAGCTACAAAATCAAATGTTATGGCGCAAATCGGAGACAAATGGTTGCCGCATAATGCGCAACCGAATGATCTGGTTTTGATCTTTCTATCAACACACGGGAGTCCATCAAGTAGCGATCTTGAAGGTCTGAATTATTTGGTTATGCACGATACGGATCCAGGCAGTCTCTATGCGACAGGGCTGCCACTGCAAGATCTTGCTGCTGCAGTCAAGCAACGAGTTCATTCGAATCGAGTTGTACTCATCGTCGATGCCTGTCACAGTGGTGCCGCCAATCCGGCTAAAGGACTCACTAGAATGGGCAACTTTGACAGCAATTCCTTGTTGCTAGGCACCGGTCAATTGGTAATCTGCTCAAGCGAGCCCAGCCAGGTTTCATGGGAATCTAAGCGGTATGAGAATGGTGTTTTTACGCACAATCTCATTCAAGCCCTGCGTAGCAAAGGCGGCAACATAACTTTAGGAGATGCGTTCGCTCAGATGAAGAACTCGGTAGTGTCTGAAGTTCTAAAAGATCGTGGTGAATTGCAAAGTCCGGTAATGAAAACGCACTGGAAGGGCAATGACCTGATTCTCTCAGCGCCACCATCACGTCCGCATTAGGTCATCAAGGTCGAATGTCCTCTGCGCCTTCTTTACCAAATTGATTGGACAGCCAACTCAAAGCAGCTCTGCGCTGCGATTCATTCTTATGCTTATCCAAGATCATGAACAATAACTTGCTGCATTGTCTAGCCGGTAACTGTTTTATCAACTCGAGCGCATCGCCTAGTTCTATCTCATTAGACTCAAAAATTTTGGTGGCATCATCAAGCAACGTCGCGCACTTCGAGGGTGACGTTGCAGAGAGCAAAGCAGCGCACTCGAGCAATAAATGGAACTTGATGGATTCATCATTGTTGTTGCGAATCATATCTAGAACATGCTCGAATTCATTGTCGGATAGCAGGTTTACTCTATCCATTGTTGCCACCACTTGCATGCACGATTTGACACACAATTGTTCAGAAGAACATTCCGGCGCCCGCTCTGAAGCGAGCGCGATTAACTCTTTGGCTCTTCGGGGAAAGTGCTCGTTAAACACCGCAGCGAATGTGCACATCAGCGTAACCACTCTCTCGGGCAAGGTTACGGAATTGCACACTTTGATGACGGAGGTAAATCGCTCATCAGCCACCGATGGATTCATAAGGACAAATGGAATTATTGGACTGGTGGAGCCTGCTTCCAATCGCTGACTCAAATAGTAAGAATCTTGCGCGCTTACACTTTCCATACTTTTAGTCAGCTCGGTCCATACGTCATCAGCAAGTGCCTTATTCGCCGAATGATCAAGGACAGCGGCAGCTTCAGCAATATTCGAAAGATGCAATATTCTCCCAAATGCATCCTCATCTATATCGTTCAAAAGATTGAAGGCACGGTTCAACAAATTTAGCGCTTCATCTTGATCGTAAGTAGCTACAAATGGCACCAGCAAAGTCTGCGAGAGAATGGCTCTTCTCGGTCCGCCAAAACCCCAGAAATCATTTGGATCATCAACTTCCAATTTGATGCAATTTTCTACGGCGCGCTTGGAGAATTCAGGCAATTTATCGGCGGCATGTTTTTGAGTGAGGTGCAGCAAACTTATGTACGCCTGGTCCTTCACTTCGAAGGCGTCAATATCATGCATGTATGCTTCTGCTTCTATCAATAACTCACGTGCAAAATCAGGAGACAACTCGGCGACATCGCCAGCTAATTCCATGAGAAAACTGGCTTTGCCAAATTCCGAATCCGCTCCCTCGATTATTCCAATACGCGCATCTTGCGCAATTTCCATAGCTTTTTTGGGATCAGTCTCAGCCAATTTTTGCGCGACTTTCGCCAGTGCAGTGTGGACTATCGAATAATTCTTAGTTTTCAAAAATTGAGCAATTTCCAGAGCTTTTAGCGGAGCAACATCAGCAAATGCACAAGCTGCCAGATTCAGTGTTGTGTCGTCTTCTGCCGGGTAGGGCTCGACCCAAAGCTCGTCAAATGCGCGAATCGATGCATCGGGATCAATCTTGGGTAAATTCCACATCAAATGCACAAGCGCCATTGTTCGATCTTTATTCGACAGTTTGTCCTTCAAGCCGAAGAGGTATTCAATACAAAAGCGTTTAAATTCTTGCCCTTGCGGCGGTACTTTCGCGCAGTCGCTCACAAGCGCATACAGTCGACTCATAGCATCATGAATAGATTCACAAGCCGACCAAATCCCCCTCAGAAGCTTGTCATTCTCATGCTCATCTTCTCGCGGCTCAGGCATAGCCACCGCCGTTGGTGAGGTCACTATGACTGCGCTATTTCCCCATTTTGAGTATTCTCTCCAACCCTCATCGTGTCGAATTTCAAGAACGGGATTCAATTCTGAAGCTTCTTCGAGAATACGTCCAATCGCTGCGCGCGCATCCTCATCTCCACTGGCATAATAAAGTAAAACGCGCTCGCCACGCGTCTGCAGTTCACCAAAATACGCGCCTACTCCAGCCTTATGCATGCGTGATGCAATCGCCAGGCGAAGACTCCAAATTTTCCAGCGCATCGCCTTTGATGGCACATCCGCCATATTGTCTGTTGGAATATGGATTGCCACCAACCAGTTCATCTCCAGTGGTGAAACGCGCTCACTCAAAGAGCGATAGATGTTTATCAACCAGTCTTTTCCGTCTACGTTGCGTTTTTCAATCTGCCAGTCCGAAAACTCATAGATAGTAATGCCGACGGCTCCAGGAGGATTTTCATCGGAAATCCAACGCCCCCACACTTCATCAGGATGTTGAATGTCTGAGACCGCGGTCTTGCGGACATTGGCCCAGCGCTTGCTCATTTCAAGATCATCCTGAGCTTCGTAAATCTCAGTGAGGTAACTGGCAATTTGAAAGTATCTACTCATCAATTCCGGATTAATCGGAATACGAGCTTCAGGCGAATCCCATGACGGCGTGTCAAAACCATAGTATTGGTCGATAAGCTCAATCATTCGATAACAGTCAGCACGCGCTCCATCCAGATCTGAGCGTGATAGTTTGATCGACGCCAGAATCCCCCATGCGTCGATTTCCTCTTTAGTTAAAATGCTCAAAAAATCCGCTTCGAAAACCTGACGCTCAAAATGCTGCCTACGGCAGTCAATGGCAATCGGGTCGTTCTCCAGAGCGGTGAAAAAGTGGTTGATCTCTTTCTCAGCAGTGTCAAAATCCTGGTTGTCTACAGCATCCAGGGCTTTGAATAAAGGCACTTGATGAGGCAGAGCCATCGATTAACCTGACCACCGAGCTTCGAATTCTAGACGGCTGACAGCCGCACACTGGAACCTACTAATGCTATCAGAGCTTGACTTTTCATGCGTTAGAAGCCACTCCGCCACACCTCTTGGCATGAATCCCAGAAGATAGCTTATAATTTCGACGACCCACCAGACTGGTCGGAAGGGCAGTCGAGAAGATAACGAAAGGTACCACCATGAGAAAATCCGGTTTTGCTCTCCTTTTGGCAATCGCCAGTATCATTTGCACTTTGCCTATAAACGCCGATGAGTCGACAAAAAAATCCGTCCTCGCTCAAAATACTGTCGCCCAAGCAACGATCGACAGTTCCAATACAGCAGGCGGAATCATCGTGTCCACAACGCCATCGCTGGAGGGTTTCAGAATCAAAGAATATCGTGGTATCGTCCGCGGTGTTATGGTGCGCGAACCTAATACTATTCAGCAATTCAAAGCTGGTTTTCAGGGTATGTTCGGCGGCAAGGTCAACGCTTACATTCGTAACTGCGAAACAGGGCGCCAAGGCGCTTACGACGGGATGGTGCAACAAGCATTGGCCAGAGGTGCCAATGCAATCGTAGGAGTCAAATATGACTCAGACGCATTTCAGGGCGGCAGCAATGACTTCGGCACGGAAATCGTCTGCTACGGAACAGCAGTTGTGGTCGAACGAATTCAGTTGCAGCAGCCCTAAGGCAAGAATTTCACAAAGCAGAACGTCAATGCTGGGATCGCGCACGCGGCCAAAAGCATGACGGCAACTGCACGTCCCAATCCTCTCGGGATCAAAAAGGACAGGACCAAGAAGACGAACGATAATATTGTAAACAACACAACTGGAGCCATCGTCAAAAGAAGGACAAAGTTCGAGTCGAGTTTATCCATTAAAAGCCAAACAACAATCGGTCGCAGACCTTGTTCACCGTTGTACGGCAATTGAGCTGGTCCAATCGGCTTATATTCCTTGCCGTCTTCAAGCGCATACAGATATGCGGTTCTTGCTCTCGCGCTGCCTACAGGTTTGCCGTCTTTACCTATTATCTGAACGATAAACGCTTGAATGTTTCCGCGAGGGCTCAAGAAATCAACTGCATAGCAGCGAATTTCGCCCGGGTGCGCCTTCGGAGTGTCTCTGGGAATCTGTCCGCCAAGAAGATCATCGTAAAACTTTGTACGAGCGTGATCAGCATCAAGAGAGACCGTTAAGCCTTTTCCAACCACAATCGAGTGGAAAGACGGAACTTCTCTCTTCTTGCTATATGGATTCAAATAGTGAAGATCAGCAGCGCCGCCCATTAGATCTCCGCTTGTCGGATATTTCTTGGTTCGCGTAAAAACCAAACCGGCATACTGACCGACTATGTCTAGCTTGTTAGCGATTTGAATTTCAGGACCGCCATGTAAATACAATCTCGCTTCGTTCTCATCAACCAAGCCGTCATCCGACTTGATCATAAGAAACTGTTTCTGCCCAGCTTTACCTAGCGAGAGATCAAGCGCATCGCGCCAGTCATCGAGGTAAAACTTCAGCCTTGCCTTGAGTTTGTTTTCTCCAACAGTGAATTCGCAGGTTGACTCATCCAACAGATTGAATGTCTTCGATGAATCAACAGAGACATACTTGTGCTGTATTGCCAGATAAGCTTGCTCAGGCGTCAACTTTCTCGGAATGAAATTGTAGAGGCAGTAAAAACCACCAATAAAGATCGCCGCCACTACTAGTAGTGCACCCGCAGCGTTCGCAGAGGTGGTGCTGGGATCAACCAACTGTTGAACAGGTTGATCAGGATCGCGCTTTCCTACAAACATGCTAGCGATCATGCCCATTAGACCGCCCATGTCCGGGCCGCTGGCAAGAGGCGGAGCCGCCATATTGCGAGAAGACATTGATCTTATAGAACGGGCACTCGAAGCAGCATTTGTTGCCGAAGATGCCCTTTGCGAATCAATTGAGTTGAGCTCGGCTGGATCGAACTGAGAGTCGAAACCATTCAAGCCGGACGCAGTAGTGAGATCCGCACCTGGTGCTTCAAATGAAGCTGAAGCCGCTGTTAGCTCAGGAGCAACATCAGGCTCAGGTGCAGGAAATGACAGTTCAGCACTGGACGGCTGCGGAGCTTGAAATTGCGGACTATGGAAACCACTGGAAGTTGGAGGTTGCGGAGGGAATGCAACAGGCTGAGGTTGAATCTGAGGTTGAGATGGAGAACTGAATTGTTCTTGCTGCTCTGACTCCTGAATACCAGCTGGTTCAGGAGCTCCCCATCCATCAGCTTCCGGCTCTTGCGGTTGTCCCCAATCATCAGACTCCATTTGACTCCAATCATCCCCGGCAGATGCTAATGGAGGTTCTTGAGCTGATGGTGGTGCCACAAGCGGAGCTGGTACCGCTTGCGGTGACGCAAGCTGTGATGGCGGAGATAATGGTGGCACTCCTGGTGCTTGGTGAACCGCAGGATGAGAGCCGGAAATAGAAGTCGAATCTACCGGAATCTCTTCATCGAAGTCAGCGAAATCAGCAACATCACCAATTTGACCGGCGGCAGAAGAAGCAGGAATGGCTGTTTGTGCCGGCAAAGACGGGCGGGAGAACATCGCTGTCTCTTTAATCGGCCTTGATAGAACATCAGCTGAAGGTGTTGCACCGGCTGTGGGCGCCGTCGGTGCGGCAGGCTGTGGTGGCGAAGAGGATGATGCAGCTGGAGCGGGCGAAGTTGAAACTGGTGATGCAGGCAGAGGTGCTGGTGCTGGTGCTGGTGCTGGTGCTGGTGCTGGTGCTGGCGATGGAGCAGGCGATGGAGCTGGAGGAACTGCTGGAGCGGCCGGTACGGCAGGCTGTGGAGCAAACGGCGCCACCGCCTGCGATGTGGTTGCTGCTATATCCGATTGCGCGGGCAAATTTGGTTTTGAAAACATTGCCGTCTCTTTAACAGGCTTCGACAGCACATCGGAAGAACCGGCAACTGGAGTTGGAGTTTGCGGAGGAGGAGGAGAGTCTGGACTCAAAGCACGGAATGTATATGTGTGTTCTGTTGTCGGTGGTGCGTTTGGGACCTTGCCTTTATCAGTGACCAACGTGGTAACGTCAACTTTTCCAGCCTTCACCGAAGCAGCAAGTCTATTCAACTTTTCAGATTGTTCTTGCTTTCCGACTTTCAAACTGACAGCAGCAATGCGTTCGAGCGCCAAACCAATTGCAATGACATTATGGTTAGGCTTTGGTGCTGTTAAATTTATAAAGCGCTGATTTAATTTTATAGCCTCGGAAAATTTTCCCCAAGCTGTATAAATCTCAGACAAAGACTCGGCACAAAATGCCATGCCATCAGGATGAGCTTGCAGCTTCTCAAAAACTTCCCGCAGTAATGGTTCGGCAGCAGCATAATTGCCACCACCATAAACCTGCTTTGCATTCTCCAGTTCTTGGAGAACGTAATTGGGATCACTTTGAGGGTCCGTACTCATCTGAACACACAAAAGCTTCAGAGCAGGCAAAGCCTACCCTTCAAGCTTAGCAGCCCAGGTACATCTCCGTCGATTATCAGCCAACAAATTCTTTGTGAGGGCGGCAAATTCAGGTCTTGCAGACTTGCCGCCCCATCTACTCAACAACCTTCATCCAAACAGGCTGACTCGCCTTACCTACGCTGCCTTACGAACAGGTAAACGTTTGTCCGGAGTGCGTTCTTTGATAACCGGTCTAGGAAATACCAAACTCTGAGGATTTTTCACAGGGTCAAAGCCTTTGGAATCTTGAAGTAGATCTAGAGCTTTGTCTTGTGAACTCTCGTTGGTTGAAAACATCTCTGAGAAAATGTTTTTGAGCGCGTCTAACAAAAGAGAAGAGGAGTGCTCAACACTCATCAAATCGTTTTCTTGTTGATTCATGCGCATTCTCATTGGTCCTCCTCGCTTCGTTGGATGCAACGTCATCGTCAACATCCTCGACGCCGCTTTCGTCTCACCTGTGCCTAATGACACGAGTGACGAGATAAAGTTCCAGCGCGCGCCCGCTTGACATCACGGTTTTATGTTTGCACTTTCATTTGCAACCTTCGCGAAAAGAGCACGAGCAGGGGTTTTCAGAAATTCCCCTGCTCGCAATATATGTATTCGATATGCAAAAACTTGCGTTATTACCAGAGGTAGCAACGCTTGTTCTTAGGAAGCATCATTGTGTTTTCGCCTTTTACATCAAATGCTTTTTCAAAAGCATCCATGTTTGCAAGTGTTCCATTCACTCGATATTTCGGAATCGGGTGAGGGTCTGTTGCAGCCATCATGTGCTCTTTTTCCGGCCGAATGTTTGTCGCCCAGGCTTGTGCAAATGACAAGAAGAATCTCTGCTCAGGCGTAAATCCTTCAGCATCCTTTACTCGCGGTTTGCCTTCGAGGATTTTCTCTAAGGCCTTATAAGCAATCGTCAAACCACCTAAATCTGCCGCGGCTTCTCCTGCTACCAATTTACCTTTGAGATGTGTGTCACCGTCCACCGTATACCCATCGTATTGAGTTTCGATGAGCGAGATCCTTTCTTTAAAGCGCTTTTCATCGCCTGCGGACCACCAGTTTTTCATGTTGCCCTGAGCATCGAATTTGCTTCCCTGGTCGTCAAAACCATGGGTCATCTCGTGACCGATGACCATGCCCATCGCGCCAAGGTTCGTGGCATCATCAGCTTTAGGATCAAAAATTGTCGGCTGGAGAATACCGGCAGGAAAAACAATTTCATTCATCTCGCTCCAGTAATAAGCATTTACTGTTTGAGGGGTCATCAGCCATTCGCTGCGATCAACGGGCTTACCGATTTTGGCCAGGTTGCGATTGAACTCAAATTGTTCTGCGCGGAAAACATTCGATATATATGAATCCTGATTGATCTTGAGCGCGGTGTAGTCTCTCCACTTGTCCGGATATCCAATCTTCGCTACAAATGCATCGAGCTTGGCGATAGCATTCTTGCGGGTTGTGTTATCCATCCACTCCAAAATTCCGAGATCCTCTCTCAACACCTCGCGCAGTTTTTTGACCAACTTCAAAGCTTTTGCCTTAGCGTCAGGCGTGAATGCTGTCTTCACGTAGAGTTGTCCGACAGCTTCACCTATCGCATGGTTGGTCGAATTGACGACACGCTTCCAGCGAGGAAGATTTTCTTTTTTGCCTGTCAAAACTTTTCCGTGGAAATCGAAATCAGCATCAACAAAACGAGATGACAAATAAGGAGAAGCCGCGTCAATCAAATGCCAGCGCAGATAATCTTTCCAATGATCCATGGTCACTGCGGAGATCTGGTGATCGAGTTTTTTGAAGAAATCCGGCTGTCCAACGTTGACTTCACTGATACCTGGGTAGCCGATTTCTGAAAAGTACAATGGCCATGAAAAACGCGGAGTCATTTCGGTAAGTTCTTTCACATTCATCTTGTGATAGATCTTTTCCGGGTCACGCAGCTGAATATTGTCCATTGAAGCGTCAGCGAGCTGCGTTTCAATCTCCATGATCTTTTGTGCTCGCGTCTTTGCATCGGCGGCTTCTATTCCTAGAAGTCCGAGCATTCGAGCAATATGGCTGACATACTCGCCACGAATCTTCTTGAAACGGTCGGCTTGATTGAAGTAATAGTCTCTCTCCGGCAAACCTAGACCGCCCTGTCCTGCTTGCCCAATTACTTTTGTGGCATCCTTGAAATCTTGACCGGATCCAAAGGAAAACAGAACGCCAATACCCATACCATGCAAATGCGCGAGTTCCGCACGCAAGTCATCAAGAGTCTTCAGGTTATCAATTCGCTTCAGCTCATCGGCAAGAGGCTTGATGTCATCCTCTTCTAATTTCTTTGTGTCCATTCCGACTTTGTAGAAATCGCCAATTTTCTGCTCAACGGTTCCTGATTTGGAAGACTTCTTGGCTGCATCCTCTAAAAGATTGCGAACGAGCGTCAGATTTTTGTCGTTGATTATGTTGAGAACGCCCCATTTGTCGTACTCATTAGGGATTGGCGTGTTCTTGAGCCAGGTTCCATTTGCGTACTGATAAAAGTCCTTTCCCGGGGAAACGGACTTATCCATACTGGCGGAAAAATTTCGTGAGGCTGTCGAAGAATCGTCCTTTTCGGCTGCCTCAGAATGATTCTTAGCTGCTGACTTCTTCTCAGATTTTGACTCTGATTTTGCTTCTTGCCTTGTGTCTTTTTGCGTTTTGGGGCTTATAGACGCAGCCTGTAAAGAGCTGCCAGCTCCCATCGATACACAGATTGCCAGGCTTGCTGCCAGAGCCGCATAGTAATTCTTGTTTCTAACCATTATTTCCACCAAAAACCAAATAAAGGCAAAGTCTAACAGTTTGCTCACAAACCCGCTCGTCCATTAGGGCATCTACCAAACGGGCGCCGTTTCTCGGGCACTTTTCTTGTTTGCGGGGGCACGAACACGAAACGAATTTTAACCGACATTTCCCTATCGCTTGGCTACCCGAAAGTGCCGCCCAGCGGAGGATTAAGCACTGGACGTCGTTTCGGGGTCTACAGTTTTAGTCGAAACATGGCAGTATCAAAGTGGAAGAGCGTTGAAGATGTGCGCCGGCGTGCGATAATGACGATTCAGTGTTCACATTTTTTTCCGGTATTTCGCATGAATAACAAACTTTTCGTAGGTAACCTCTCTTTTAAACTCTCGGAAGCAGAACTCGAGTCACTGTTTGGTGAATTTGGCACCGTCGTGTCCTGCTCCATACCGACCGACCGCGAAACCGGCAGAAAACGGGGATTCGCATTCGTTGAGATGGGCAGCCAGGCAGAAGCCGAAGCAGCCATCAAAGGTCTCAATGGCAGAGATTGCGAAGGTCGTCAAATCGCAGTCAGCATCGCTCAACCGAAGCCGAAAGGCGGCGGAGGCGGCGGCGGACGCAAATACTAATTTGCGACCGACACGATTTCGAGCTTTAGCGAACGTATAAAAGGATGGGCAAGTTAATCGACTTGCCCGTTCTGCTTTTTGCCAATCCTATGAGTTTGTTCAGATTTCTCAGTGCGGAGGCATAGGAATCCACACTGGAGGCTTTCCGGGAAATTTCATTTTGCCGAGGATAGCGTTGTCATCGGCATCATGCGGTTTCAAATATACGTAATAGCTGTCATTGCGCTCAACAAGATCGTCTTTTGGTTGGCTACGCGGACTGATCAGCATGTCGTTGGTCAGGCGAACATGCATGTAGTAAGGAAGCAGTTGAGTAAAATCCGGAACATCCGGCTCCATCTCAAACTTTAGAATCTGCGTTCCTGTTACTTTCAAAACTTGAGCACTTCCGGATTCGAGTGACTTCATGGGTACTTCGAGCCAGCTTGTCCCGACTTGCACAAAACCTCTTACCATCGGCGACATCACATATAAAGGTTCGTCTCCTTTTGTGTTGCGAAGGTAGAGCGTGACCACATAAGTTTTCCCTTTACCGAATTCGACGCTCTTCACGTCCGCGCGCAATCCTTGCATGGCTAATTCTTCAAGCGCCATTCGGCGCTGTGCTTTAGCTTGTATTTCACTGCGCTCGTAATCAGCGACAGCCCAATTCAAGCACCACGCAATAACGCAAATAGGCACGATCCACATGACCATGCGACCGACGAAAACTTCAAGTCCTTCACCTAGTCTTACTTTTTCCGCAGCAGCCTTTTCAGGAGATACTTCATACAAGCTGGTGACTGTTTCAATCTCTGCAGGCTTACTTGCCGTTGGTGAAGTATCCCTTCGAGAAACTGTCTCGCCCGCTCGCATCTCAATGAAGTGATCCGCCCGGGCGGCAATATCGGGATTGTGAGTCACCATAACTAGTGTCACATTCAAGGCGCGATGAATATCAATCAAAAGATTCAAGATTTCCGATTCTGTTGCTTCATCTAAATCAGCAGTCGGCTCGTCCGCAAGGAGCAATCGAGGCGAGTTCACGAGCGCACGGGCGATTGCTACTCTGCGCTGTTCGCCGCCCGACAATTGTCCAGGAAACGAATCATAGCGATGAGACAGACCAACTCGATCTAAAAGAGCATGTGCTCTGGCGTAAGCTTCACGTGCTGGAATAGAACCAGAAATCAAACATGGAAGTGCGACATTATCTACAGCCCTCAAGGATGGAAGCAGACTTGCAAACTGAAAAACAAATCCCAGTTTTTGATTGCGCAAATCAGCCCTACCGCTATCGTTCAATTTCCACTGATCAACACCGTCGATCAAAACCTGCCCGCTCGTCGGCCTGCTAATGCCGCCGATCATACCCAGTAATGTAGACTTACCAGAGCCAGAGCGGCCGACAATCGCCAAAGATCGCCCTTCCTGCAAGTCGAGACTGACATTCTTAACGGCTTCAACAGTTTGCTCACCGGCATAGCGTTTTCCAATTGAGTGCACAGTAAGCATTATCCGCCCTCACCTTGAATGAGGAGATAAGGCTCTTCAAGACTTGCTTTCCATGCCGGCACCAGAGCGCCAAGTAATCCAACAAGCGCAGACGCAACAGAACACAAAATGGCGACACTGACAATAGCCAATGGTTCAGGCCAAGCAAAATCAATATGTAAGGTCTCGAGGTAATAGACCAAAGAGCGTTGGAATATCAACAACAACCCCGCACCAAATATGATGCCTGTAAAACCGCCTAGTGCGGTGGTGAAAACGGCTTCTGCAAGAAGCATGCTCATTACATCGACATGCCTGGAGCCGACGGCGCGCAACAATCCGACTTCACGGCGCCGCTCGAAAATAATACCGGAGAATAGCAGGCTGACCATAATCAGCATCGCAATAAGCATCATGCCGGTAAAACCCAGCATGCCACCAAGTAGTGCTGTGGTTGCTTGCCTCGTCGAAGTAACAATAGTCGCGCCGGTGACAACCTTTACACCTGGCAGTTTCGCTATTGAAAAACGTGCTTGTTCTGGAGTAGCACCAAATTTCAGTTTTACTAAAATCGCAGAGATCCGCGAGCGATTAAAGTTAGCTAGTGACTCCGTCCCTGATTCTTTTGAATTTCCAGAGCTGCCTGCATTTTGCTTCAATTTAGTTTGCAGAAGTTCTATTGTTTCATAAGTGGTGAAAAATGAATCGTCCAATGGACCGACACCACTTCTTCCCAACTTTCCATAGACATTTACCGGCTGATTGCAGGGTGCAATTTCGTCGCCAACTGTTTCAGCTCTGCGACTCCCAGCAAGAATATCTCCAGCCACCAAGGGTCGCGGTAGATGCGCCACCATCCAAGGTAAAACCGTGAAATCGTTTTTTGAATCAAAGGCTATGAGGTTGGCTTTACACTCCGGCATTCCCGACATAATCGGTACTTGCAAATAAGTCTGCGGCGCAACTTGAGCGATTCCATCAAGCTTTCGAATTTCTTCGATCAGGCTACTGTCGATCAACTCATCTGTCGGTTGAACTGTGAGTAGTGCACTGGTGATGTTGACCATCGCCCGGGCAGGCACCACAATCAGATCTGCTCCCATTCGAGAGAAGCTTCTGTCCATACTGTCTTTGATGCCGCTAGCCACCGTATACGATGCGAAGACACCACCCGTAGATAAGGTCACTGCTAAAACCAACATCAAAGTGCGTGCAGGGCGCCGCAAGACATTTTGCAATGCAAGACGAGAAAACAAAAATAAAGTCGCACCGGGCCGGCGACCTGATGTTTTCTCACCTTGTTCGAGTGACACCGTCTCTTGCCTCGATATTCAGCGTTAGAGAGTGGTGCAGCGGCTGTTCTTGAGCTGCTCGACCTTGGTAGGTACTATCACGCAGTCGTGGTGACCACCAAAGTTTGGCAAATAGCCAACCGGCTCCAACGTGTCTTGAGTGAAGATAAACGCTCCGCTAGACATTCGTTGAAATCCGCTGAAGATCTGGAAAACATATTTGCCGTCGTATGTCACAGCCATGGTTTGACAGTCGGGTCCGATATTCTGGAATTTCTTGATGATCTTCCAAGTCTTGGTATCAACTACGCAACATCCGCTGTTAGCTGGTTTTGGATAAAGTACGGAAACAAACATTTTGCTGCCGTCGACAGAAAAGCACAGGTGAAAAGGACTCGGATAGTCGCCGCTCCAAGTCGGATCTTTCACGTAAGTGATTTTCTTCCAATTGCGTGGATCAGCATCAGCAGTGTCGAACACAGCCATATTATTTTGCTTGATGTTATTCATCATCAAGAAAGATTTGCCGTCCGGAGAAAATCCCGCTTCGTGTCCGACGCATTTTACGTCGTCCAACTTAATTTCCCACGTGTCTGGTCCGGAGCTCACTTTTGTTACTGCCAGATTGCCAGGCGAACCTTCAGGGCAGTGCAAGCAGCAGACAGGCTCCCAATTGTGCCGGTCTATGATAATCGCACATGAGAGCATCCGAATAATCAACGCAGAATAACGTCCACTGGGATGGTGAACTACCGCGTCCAATCCGCTCAATCCTTTCGGATTGTCACCAGGCAACTGTCCTGTATAAACCAGATACTCTGCCATAGGCACCATTTCCCAATCAATTTTGTTGCCCTTGGTGCCTTCCAGCTCGTATCGTCCGGTTTCTTTTGCCGCATTCAAACGAGTGAGGCGAATCTTCCCGCCTTTTGACCAGTTTTCTTCCATACCACCATTGGGATTGGCTCCAATCCAGTCAGCACGGAAAGCCATTTGCACCTGAGTTTTTTCTGTGCCTACCGCGCGATTGAAGAATGCGCAGACATCTTTCTGTCCATCAGCCCCTGCAAAGCCGGAAGCATCTGGATAAATAGTGGTGTGAACTCCCAAGCCAATGCCGGTTGTTTCAGCAATGTCTTCCATAAGGTTCATCGACTGACCGTCGAATTGCACGCGGTAGATGTGGTTGCCCATTCCCCACTTGCCGGTCAGCCCACGCTCTTTAATGCGTGTGGGCAAACCATAAATCATGACGTTGTCGCCACCCTGAGTTGAATTCAAAAATTCGAAGCCTTTATACGGATCCGGCGAAGGATATGCGGCAAGGTGGTGCGAAATCGGACAAGAGTCACCGTAGTTCCAGTAACTAATCCACGCCAATGTGCGTCCGGAATTCAGATCGACAGCATGCGTGCCACCGCCCAGCTTTTGAGGTGTCAAGTAGATATATTGTCCGAGCTGCTCGAAAGATTGCTTCAGGTTGCCGGCATTAACTATCTCGGTGCTGGCCTGCAGTTCGTTTGAGCCTATTCCGCCGGCATTCCACTTGCCGATGCCCTCGCCCGCCTGTGAAAGCAATTTCCGCCCAAAAACCATACCTGCCGCACCCAGTGCTGCCACGCCCAAAATCTTCCTGCGGCTGAATACTCGGGACATGCGCTGCCTCCTACTTGAAACTCAACACTTAACGCATATTCTTGCACAATTCCACATTCAATAAAGTCGATATATTCGCCAAACTGCTACAAGCACCACCTGTCAAATGAAGTTCTTTTTCGGACGCAGTCGGGCTTTAACGGAGATATGCCAGCTTATGATCTATTTTGGAGCTTCACTTCAGGACACCCCGGTCAACCACATGCAGACTCTTTCGACGCAAATTCCCCAGCTGCGCGAGCTTGTGGCGAAACATTGGGGAATTCGAGAATTGCGCCCGTTGCAAGAGCCGGCAATGTGTTCGGTTCTGAACGGACGCGACTCGCTGGTGGTCATGCCGACGGGCGGTGGAAAGTCTCTTTGCTTTCAAGCGCCCGCTGTCTTGCGTGGTGATACTACGGTTGTGATATCGCCACTGATATCACTGATGAAAGATCAAGTTGATGGTCTTCTTGCTTCAGGGATCTCTGCAATTCAGCTCAACAGTTCGCTGACACCGGAAGCACGCCAACAAGCTGAACGGGACATTCTAAACGGCAAGATTCGCTTACTTTTCGTCTCGCCAGAACGGTTATGTCAAACTGACACTCAAGATCTTCTTCGCAAAATCGATGTGCGAACATTTGCAATCGATGAAGCGCACTGCATCAGCCATTGGGGGCACGACTTTCGACCAGAATATCGACAACTGCGCTTGCTGAAATCCATGTTTCCAAAGGCTTCGGTGCACGCATACACCGCTACAGCTACCGAACAAGTTCGCTCAGACATAATTCAGCAACTCGGGCTCAAAGACCCGGAAGTTTTGATCGGTAATTTCGACCGCCCTAATCTTACTTATCGCATTATTTCGCGACGTGGTGGCACTCTGAGACAAGTGCTTTCAGTGATCGATAAGCATCGCAAAGAAGGCGGAATCATTTATTGCATCCGGCGGGCGGAAGTAGATGAATTGACGCGCGACCTGAAAGAAGCAGGTATCAAAGCAATGCCGTACCACGCCGGCATGACCGCGCAAGAAAGAGCAGAAACACAAGAAGCTTTTTCAGAAGAGCACTGCGACGTGGTGGTAGCCACTGTAGCATTCGGAATGGGCATCGACAGATCGAATGTTCGCTACGTCTTGCATACAGCGATGCCGAAATCACTAGAAGCGTACCAACAGGAAACAGGCAGAGCTGGACGAGATGGTCTGGAAGCTGAGTGCGTACTTCTGCATTCGGGCGCTGATGTTTTCACATGGAAAGCCATCATGCAGAAAGCAGCATCCGATCAAAATCAAAATCAATTTCAATACCAAGACAATGATCTTTCTTATCTTGAAACATCTTTTGAACACCTCAATATGATGGACCGTTACTGCCGCGGCGCCGCGTGTCGTCACGCACTTCTGGTTGCGCACTTCGGGCAGACCTACGAAAAAGACAATTGTGGTGCCTGCGACATTTGTTTGGGTGAAACGGTAGAAGTTGATGGTGCACTCGTAATTGCACAAAAGATTCTTTCCTGTGTAGCACGCTTGAAAGAAAAATATGGTATCGGCTACGTCGCCGCTGTCCTGCGAGGGGAGAATTCCCAGGAGATCAAAAACCGCGGTGGCAATTCGCTCAGCACCTATGGATTGCTGAAGGAATATCACGTCAACGACATCCGGGACTGGGCTTATCAGCTCATAAGCCAGGAAGTGCTTGTTCAAGAAAACGTCGAATCTTACGGACGCTCAGTTCCAATTTTGAAACTCAACGGCGGATCGTGGCAAGTAATGCGTGGCGATAGAACAAACATTCGTTTGCTAAAACCAGCAGAAAGGAAGAAAGGCGAGCGCGCAAAACTATCGAAAGCAGAGTCCGGTTCGTGGGATGGTGTGGATCGCGATCTCTTCGAGCGTATGCGCGAATTGCGCAGAGAACTGGCTGATCAAAGGCGAGTGCCACCATACATCATTTTCCCAGACAGCACATTGCGCGAACTGGCACGGATTCGCCCATCTTCGTTAGAGCGAATGAGAATGGTCAGCGGAATCGGTGACTCCAAACTGCGAGATTTGGGTCAGACTTTCCTTGATGTAATCACCAATCACTGTAATGAGAATGGTGAATCGCTTGACGCTTAGGACGTACTTGAGTTTTTCTTCAAGCGCACAAGCGTGAGTTGCTGCGTGTTGGATTTCGAATAGTGAACCAAAATCGGGCTTGATTGTTTTAACAAATTGCCGATAGCAGTGTCATAAACAACACTCTTGTTTCCATCTATTGTGAAGCAGGCACGTTGATTCTTCTTATCGACAGCACCAGAGATCGGCTTGCTAAGATTTGTCACCTGATTGAAGTAAGTACCGCGGATGATGCCTTTCTTGTCCACGGCGATCTGGAACAATTGAGAGCTATCAGATTGATCACCGGACACAAGAGCATACACACCAAGCGGCTTCATGCTGTTCACATTTTTCTTTTGCTCGGCATCCGACATAGGAGCGGTTGGAGTAGGTGGGGCAGTTTGAGCCAATGCCTGAGCTTGTGTGTAATAGGTATCAGTAGATTCTAGTGGCTGCGAGCCGTAATAGACTTGGTCACCCTGGTAGGTGATGTTGTTGCCATAATCGTAATAAACAGGCTCGGTGTCTACATCCATTCCCCACCAGCCGCCAAGATCGCCCCAGCCGGTCCAACCCCAAGCCCAGTTATCGCCCCAATAACGGTTGTACCAATAGTAGGGATGGTTGTTCCACCAGTTATGATCGTAATAGCCCCAATGATTGAAGTTTCCATTTACGTTGTTCCAATGATCAGCTAGCGCTCTCGGCGACATGGCATATGTTCCGGCGCGACCAGCCAAACCTGCGGCGGGAGTATCCATTACCCGTCCAAAACCACCATCTGCTGCAAGACCTCTGTCGGCTGCACCGAAATCGCGAACACCGGTCTCACCTGCGCGAATGCCTGCATTGTCACCTCCGAATGCAGAAGCACCAGGGTGATCAAAACCGTCATTAAAGCGATCGAAATCATCACCACGACCGATGCCGCCGCGGTCGAAACCGCCACCAAAGCCGCCTCGATCAAAACTACCACCACCGAAGCCTCGACCTCCGCCTCCAAACCCTCCACCGCCACCACCGAATCCACCCCGGCAGTATCCGGCTTCAGCAAGCACCACAGGTAATACCAGTGATGCGATCATCATAATCGTTATTTTGTTTTTGAATTTCATTTCAATTCACCAAAAAATTATTCGACAATAGACGAGTACGATTACTAACTGCCTGTCCTTTTCGCTGTTAGAACCGCAGAGTCAGGCAATCGCCTGCCGAGCAATCTTCGTGAAGTAGACTGCCAGGTGAACGTGTTGTTATCGACTTTTTTGAACAAGTACCTAGCAGAACCAGTAGATCCATCCGGCTGGACAGAGCAACCATCAGACTCCCAATCAGTTCCGTTACCAGCCTTGAACCATCTTGATTCACCATAACCGCCACTCCAGTCATACTGCCATGAGCGAATTCGCTTGAATAAAGGGTCGTAAAAGATAAACTGCGTCTGGCTGGTTTTCTCACCGTCTTTAGTGGTGGCATCAAAATCGCAGCGAATCATTTTCTTTCCTGCAACCCAATCGGCTTTAATTTGCAGATTTCCTCTTGGACCTTCAACGCTCCAATTGCCTACCAACCATGAAAGTTCAGAAATAGAAGGAACGGTGGCCGCCTCGGCATCATATTTTGGAGATTCGGAAACATTGACCATCTGCCAATTGCCATCACGCTTCACATGAACAGCAGTATAGGTCGAATAGCTTGCAGGATTTGAGGTTGTTCCAACATGAGAAGTTCCATGCTCTATTGCAAGGTTGTCCGCAGGAAATTCGAGCGAATCGATCTTGATTTCTAGCGGTTGCTTTCCGTAGGCAGTAAAGAATGAAGTCATCTGCGAACGAATCGCATCTTTCCCGGACGCAACTTTTCCGAATTGATCAGTCAATACTGCGTTGTCCGACCACATGGCCAGCAACGCAGCAACATCACCTGCCCCAAACGCTTTTGAGTAATCCGCAGCTTGCGCTCTAATCGCTTGCTCGTCCGCATCATGGGTGGACGCCGCAATCAGCTCTGCAGCGTTTGTTGATTGAAAAGAGCCAAGAATAGACGTCAAACAAAGTGCTAAAGAAAAAAGCCTGGTAACACGTGAAGCACCCTTCCGTTTGCTTACTCCCAGTAAAAGATCGTTTTGCCAATTGAATTTCAACATCAATTCGCTCCCTTTCAACCCATCAAACTGAAAGTACCCGTTTTGCTTGGACTTTATACATACCTTATATATACATTTCGGACATCAAATATCCAAAGGATACCGAGTAATGAATAAAAGCTCCGACAAAAGCGCCAAACCTTGAACGCCCAGGGTTAAGACGAAACTGCAAAACGTTATTTGACGAGATTGCTCAGTGAATGGCTCTTTAGGTAGTCGTTGAGTGAGGCTCGCAAGTCCACACCATTGAGCGTAGCCACCGGCGTGAATCCTCGAATCTTATTGAACTTACTGACAAGGTGCCCCTCACGCACTGGCACGCCTTGATAAGTGAATACGCGATTGCTGCTGGAATTTAAAATTTCGTTCTGCCCGGACATCTCGTATTGGTTTATAGACTCTTGCTGGAATGTATCAACTGGTTGGTTGTTCCAAGGATTTGATTCACTAACAATGTAATGAGTTCGTGTCAAAAGCAGTTGTGGACTCGAACCTTCGCATTTTTGTGCCACGGTTAAAAACCGCACCAACTTCCCGGCCGACATGCCATCACGTTCTGAAGGAAGCAAATTCACGTGCCAATAGTTGCCGCGAGCATCTTGAAGATGTCCCCAGGACACTACCATCCGATTATCAGTCCACTCGTTCTGCGAACTAGTGACGCCGGTCCGCAAGTCGGTTACATGGGTCGTCATATCGCCACTTTTAAGCCAAACTCCGGCCATCCAGCTAGGAATCATGAACCATTCGATTGTGTAATGCTGTGCGGGTCTCGGCGGATCAGGACGGCGCTGTGCAGTCAGTCGCGCAACCCCGAATGCCGGCTCATAAGATTGTTTGACGGCTGTTTGCTCCTCAAGCATGGGCGAACGAGGCGCAGGTTTTACCACTGTTTCTGTAAGCTTGGGCAAAAAGGCAATTGGAGGAGCAGTCATAATGCGCTCAGGCGACAGCACAGGCTTTTGAACCTCCAGCGCAATCGCTACTCTCTGCTTTTGCACATGTGGCTGAATAGATTCGTGTGCTTGAGGAAGCAGCTCCTGATGAGAAACCCCCGCAAATAATTTGAATGGTGCGGCGGCTGCCGATGGAGAGGAAGAACCGGAGGAATTTGATGCAGCCGATGGTGCGAGCGTGCCCATGTCTTGCGCAGTGGCAAATCCGGCACCTACATTGGCTATCAGCAATGTAAGCAAAGATGTGATCAATTGGCGTCGCATTCGGTGTGTTTCCAAGCTATCAAAGGGGGCGAAATCTAATATCCAAACCCGCCGGGTTCGTAATATAACAGGTGAAGTAAGCGCCGTGCGCTCTCGGGATTACTATATGCCCAGAATAGACAGCACCATAAAACTCAATGATGGACGAACTCTGGGCTACGCCACGCTCGGAGATCCTAACGGACGCGAGTTGCTGTATCTCCACGGCGGAATGTCGAGCCGATTGGATATAAATTTCGCAGATGAGATGCTGCAGGATCTCAACGTCAAGGTAATCGCGCCAGACCGACCAGGCATAGGAATTTCAGATCGGCAAATTGGGCGAACCTTCAGCGACTGGGCATCTGATACGAGGGAGCTTCTACAAGCTCTAAATCTCAAGAATCTTCCGGTATTGGGATGGTCATTGGGCGGTCCTTATGCACTTGCGTGTGGAGCGCTTCTTAGCGATAAGATCACTTTAGTTGGCACCATAGGTGGTGTCGGTCCACTGGACTACAAAGGCGCCGTTCAAGATTTGGGACTGCTAGAAGACAGAATTTTGCTCAGCTGGCCGGAAAGACTCTTGCACATTCTTTCGCCCGCCGGAATTCTTTTCAAGTTTTACTCACCAGCCAGGATGAAAGACGAATTGCTGCGTGCCGTTAAAGGAGGCCCCGACCACGAAATCATTAAGGCCCTTTCCCTAGAAGACGCTACTTCATTCGCGTTCGAATCAATCAGCCAAGGATTCGGAGGGGTTCTGGATGATTACCTGGCAATGCGAAAACCCTGGGGCTTCAATGTCGAGACTATGCAAATTACAGTAAAAATGTGGCAAGGCACCCAAGATCATCTTTGTCCAGTCAGCGCGTCAAAGATCTTGGCGGCGCGACTGCCGAAAGCAGAATTGATACTCAAGGAGGACAGCGGGCATTTCGTTCTGCATCGCCATCTGGAAGAAGTAGTTACTACTCTGCTGGCAGAAAGCGAAACATAATTATTGATAGTTGGGAAACAGATCAGTATTCGGCCACTCTTTTACATTGTTCAACACTTGCCTGATCGATTTGACTGCAGTCATAGGATTGGCATCCGTGCCGTCTGGAGAAGAACCTCCATTGAATAACACACAAAAATCAGTGTTGTTCGGCAAGTGAATAATTTGGCTATGTACACCGGGCTTTCCACCGTTCTTGCTGAACGTAACTCCCTGCGGGGTCATTCGCACACTATCCAAACCAAGGCCGAAGTGACTGCCATTGGGATTGTTTTTCATTGGTGGCGGTAATGGTGCAATGAGTTGTTGAAACGAATCATAGGAGATGCCTTGCATGCGAGTGCCGTCAATTGCGGTGAGGAACTTCACCATGTCGACGGCCGACGCCATCCAGTTACCAAAGTCTGGCATGAGTGGAACAGTGCGCTGACCACCAGGAATTACACGAGGTGGATAACCCGCGTATCGGGATGCTTGTCCACGAATAAGCCCGCGCGATTCTTCGCACATGTCATGGATGCCTATTGAATTAAGCTGCTCTTGCAAATAATCTCCGTATGGTCGTTGAGCTGCGACTTCTACGACATACTTGATCAAATTCCAGTCGCCATTGGCATACTTGGCTTGCGTACCAGGTTCATAATCAAGCGGTGTGGCTAGCAACACACGAATCGCTTCGGAGAACGGCAATCCATTTGGAGCGAGGCGCATGACTTCATTGCCTGCTTTCACATATCCCGAGTCATCATTCCAACCTGCTGAATGGTGCAACAGTTGGCGAATAGTTATTTGGGCAACTCGCGGGTCTGCGCTCATGCCGCGCACTAAGTTCGGACGACCGATGACATTGTAGAAAGTGTCATCAAGCCGAAGTTTGCCAGCCTCGACCAAACGCATTATTCCGAATGTAGAGATAGCTTTTGTGCAACTAGCTAAGTTGAACAATGTATTCGGAGTGACAGGCTCTTGAGTGCGCAAATTCGCAACGCCAAATCCTCTGGCATAAACCAATTTTCCATTGTGGGCGACGGCCAAAGCTCCGCCAGGTACGTAATACTGCTGCAGCGTTTGATTCATGATCGCATCTAGGTCAGCAAGACTGGCTGCCCTCGGCGCAGATGCAGAAGCAACACCATCCTCTTCGTCTTCCTGTCCATAGGTGAAGTTAGAGTCTTCTGCAGTGCTTCCTGGCACAGAAGAAATTCCCGCATCAGCCGCATCACTTTGATTGAACGGACTGCTTTGCTGCGCCCCGGAGAAGCTTCCCTGAGCAAGCGCATTCGGCAAAGTCGTCAGCAGGGCTAACGAGATCGCTGAGACCACTCCTATAAGATTGCGAAAAGCCCATCGTTCGCCTGCTTTAGCACTATGCATTATGAATCACCCGAGAGTCCGAAAGACAGCATAGTACAGGATTAACAGATTTTACGGAACACACCTCGCCCGCCATTTAATGTAGCGGCACAGTTTTCATCAATGCAATTACCTGACAGGAGGCGGAACAAAGAAAGTAGGTGGTTTGTTGCTGTCGTTCTTCTTGCCAGAACTGCCACCACTTTGTTTACTCAATGGTGGCGGAGTAAACGTCGGCACACTCACCGCATTCGGTGCGCGCTTTGTTTGCGAAAGCGGGGGCGGAGTGAACATTGGTGGCGGAAGTTTTTCCTTCAAAGGAGGCGGAGTAAACATCGGAGGTGCGATGTTGCTATTGTCAGGCAATTTGGGTGGAGCAAACGTAGGTGGCGGCATAAACACCACTGGTGGTCCAGCCGGCGTGGACTCCGGGTTAGGTGTGAATGTGATCACCGGGTGCGCAGCGTAGAGTTTAGCCAGCGTCAACCTATCTCTCTTCGTTGGCAAACCGTTTTGCAATCCGTTGGAGCGAAAGTACATCAGGTCGTAGATTGAATTCGAATGATCAAGACCAAGTGCGTGCCCAATTTCGTGCATGGTCACTGCGGCCATTTCGCCATCTTTGACATAAGCTCCTGGTATAAACGCATCAGTGGTACGAAGCTCTACAAGCGTACTTCGAATGTTGTTATCTACAACCTCAGGCGTCGTTAACCCAGCAACTACACGTAATTCCGAACTTGCATCTAAAGCGTTTGGAGTCCAGGTGACAATGATGTCAGCCTTGCTTTTCTCCTTCGTCACTTTGTAATTGATTTTCTTGCCGGAAGCCTCGCACCAAGTGTCCATCGCTTTCAAGACGTAATTGCGAAACACGGGTTTATAACCTGGCGTATTGGTGCCTGCACTCATGTAGATCTTGATTGGCATCTGTTGGTTTGACCATGTGAATAAATGGTCGTTCTTTTTAAGAATATCGAGATAATCAGGGAGCTTATTACTAGGGCTGTTCTGCTTCTTTTTGTCCTGCGCCAATTCCGATATCAACTGCTGAGCATTGGCGCGTTGATTGCCATCTGTCTCAAGTGTCAAATAGCGCTGCAAATACGAAATTGAATCGTCGAATTTTGCCATGTCCATATAAGCGATTGCGACGTTGTAGACCACACTGGCATCGTTAGGGTCAAACGAAAGAGCTTTCTTGCCCTCGGAAACAGCGCGAGGGTAGTTTTTAACCTTGCGATATGCAAAACAGAGATTGCCGTGGATGCAACCGGAGTTTTGAGATGGATCGGCCGTTGCTGCGATTTCAAACAGTCTTATCGCTTCCCTGTACTTTCCGGCGCTAATATTCTCGCAACCGTCCTTTGTGCAAGTGTAAACCTTCACGGTGTTCATCATTTGCTCCGCTTCCGCGCGTGCAGTCGCATTGGGAGCATTGATATAACGCTGAAGGCTGGATAAGCATAAGTCGTAGCGCTTCATGTCGTTATAAATGAGCGCCATGATGTAGGTCGGATAGGGATCGTTGGGATCAAGCTTTTGAGCGAGCTGAGCTTGCTTGATCGCCTCCTTCGAGTTCTTCAACTGCTGATAACTTTGCGCCAAACTGAGATGAATACGACCAGAAAAGGTAGTCGGATCGTACGCGGCTGCCTGAGATAGAGCCGATGCAGCCTGGGCGTAAGAACCGGAACGGTACAGTTCGTACCCTTGGGCGTAGAGTTTGTACGCATTGCTTTCCGCCTGATAGTCAGCGGCGTCAGCAGGTGCATGCCAGACAATAGTCGCAAGAAATGCCAGCGAAAACGAAGCAGTAAAAACAGCAACCCAGACGTCGATAGCGAAACGGCGACGGACTCGATTGCGATTGCACGGTTTAAGAATTAGTTTCCTTTCTTGCAAAACTACCCTTCTCAATGCTTCAAACACTGATTTTCCCAGGCTTACCAGTTTCCTAACTAGGATTTTCACTGGTACTGAGGGACTGTTTATCCTGTTTCTTAAGGTGATTTGACGGGTAGTATTACTCTTATGGTCGAAAGCCTGTGACCGCTCAGAAGCTTAAGGAATGATTGATTTCAGGGGGAGAAGATGTCGCAATCCGGTGGCGCAGTTCAAGCCGCAAAGAAGAAAGGTCAGGAGATGGTGAAAGCCCTTCTCGACCTTGTGATTCTGGCGCTTTTGTTGGCAGGTGCAGGATTCGGCGGCTACTTCTGGGGCTTGCACGAAAGGCTGGCTCCGATTCAAGAAGTCCCACCCGGTACAGCAAACGCGCTGCAACCTTCCGCAGTGGCCGCAACTCCGGCACCAGTGAAAACTGTTACGGAACCAACAAAAACCGAATCTGCGACCGCGGCACCCGCAAAATCCGGAAAGACAAAGTACTGGATTACATCGTCGGGTGAAGATTACATCGGTTATTCGATTACTGTCAAAGTCAACGACAATCCAGTCGACAGTTTCTTCGGACCAGGAAAGAACGTCGACGTCTCCCGCTACGTCAACGCCGGCAACAACGAAATTTCTTTTGAAGCGAAAGCACTCGGCAAAGAGTATGACAAACACAAAAGCGATCCCAACGCAGTGCTGACCGTGCAGTTGGTAAAAGGTCCCCACGTCCAAGACGAGTTCAAGTCATCAGATGTGCTTGTAACCTACAAACGAAATGCTTCCGAAAAGGAAGATTTCAACGACAGCGAAAACTTCACTGCGAAGTAAGCCATGAAAGCCAAAGGAATTTTCATTTCAGTACTACTCGTGATTGACACTTTCTTTGTGTCATACGCAGCAGGTTTTCATAGCAGACACGTACTTGTTGTAAATCCGAAGCTACCGCCTGTGGTGCAGAAGAAAGTGGAGGCAAAACCAATCTTGCCCTCCTCACCAACTTCAAAGACTAACACCAAAGATGTACACGCGAAGGGCTCTCACGCAAAAGATGCACATGCGAAAGATGCCCACGGAAAGAAAGATTCCGCGGACAAATCTAACCGTGCCAAGTCCCACGCTGCAAAACACGACACAAAACCTGCAGACACATCTGCCAAACCCGTGACAAAGCCAGCCGCAACATCAACGTCTAAACCGGCTGCACCAAAACCTGCCGCCAAGAAACCTGCACCGGCAAAACCAACTTCGTCGCCCGCAGCAAAAACAAGTCCTGGCGCATAAGTTTTAGCGCCAGAAGTAAAAGAGGGCGTCTTTTGAACGCCCTCTTTCAATCTTGTCGATCTTCAGTGTTTAGACTTTCGACTTAATTACGCAAACAGCCGTTGGGCGTTTTACGCGAAGTACGAGTGATTCATAAACACGGAAGCGATAGTTCATGTCGCTTGGTCCGAGATATGCAATTTGCAGATCTTCTGCGACTGCGATATCGAAGTTTTGCGCGCCTGTAGAAATTACAGCGGCTGTTCCCTTCTCAATCATCGGGCTCCAGTGAATTCCGTCCAGGCAGAGCTTGCTCAACTGATCAAGTTCTAGCGCGGGCGATTCCTTAACTGGCTTGAGCAACTGTTCGTACATATCCAACGAGCAAACAAGCGCATAGGGGAAGTGATGGTGCGCAGCGATCAACTTTGCAATCGCGGCATACACATCTTTGACCGGCTCGTTCGGAACCTTCCAATCTCCACCCTGAATTTTTTGCGAACCAGGATAGTTAAACAATCCATTGATGCCGAGCTCTTTATTACCGTTGAAGATCAAATCATCTTCAGCATCTCCAACTTGATGTGCTGCACGAACAGCATTGGTGATGTCGATAGGAGCGTGCATGTCTTGGCTCCATTTCACATCGCGCCAATGCAACCAGAAATCTTTGTAGATAAGAGGAACGCGAACGTATGTTTCTTTCTCGTGAGTTCCGATCGGATTTGTATCCGGTCTTCCTTCGAGATCGACTTCAGCCGGCTCATCATCTTTGATTGTTTCCAGCGGCACGCTCTCCACTCCGGCACCCAGAGGTCCGAAAAGTGCGATCAAACGACGACCTACAACAGTGCGTCGTACTTCTTGTGCAGCAGCTTGAATCATGTCTGACGCTTGTTCGTTCGTCAGAGGTAATTCAACCAGCTTTTGGTGCATCTTCCACACAGTTAGCCTCCTTGCGACCATAGTGGTCCGACAGTCCATTCTTTTTTGGTAGCACCACCGGTGCTGGGTTTTCCCTTTTGGTCGGAACGACCAGAACCACCGGAGTGACCCGAGTGTCCTTGCCCGGCTTGTCCAGAACCTTGCTCCGAACGCCCACCGTGCTGTTGCTTATCTTGCGATGAGGAGTATCCGCCGTGGCTACCACCACCACCGCCATGACCATGCGACGATCCGCTTGGTCTGGTTTGGTGCGTTCCAAAATTGGATACCACTCCAGGCTTGCCACCACCGTGAGGCGGTGCATCCGGACCTAACAATTCTGCTCGCCACTCAAGGTGTTCTTCCATAAAGTGATCGAGCAATTCACGTTTCAAATCAATAGACATAGCTTGTTCTTGCAGCATGCGCTGAATGAAGAAGCTGTGATCAAGCAGCTTTTGAGTCAAAAGAGTTGGACCAGCACCATGAATTTCTTCAAGCTTGGTGGTGTTTTCTTTTTCCTCTAAAAGGATATGCGCGAACATGCGCTGAGAAACATCGCCCGGTACGCCCGGATCATTGAGCACATGGAGTATGGTCTCCGTATGATCTGCGATGTTGTGAAGGATTTCGGCAAGTGGTGTAGCCACAGCATTTCTCTCATGACGGTCCTTGCATTCTCACAGGTATTGCCAAAGCGTGTAAAGCGACGGACGGCAACCGATGGCGTTTACAAGCGACGAAGTCCGCGTATTGTCGCAACCACGCTTGCAAAACTTGTCGGAGTAGTTTGCAAGAAATGAGAATGAATTGCAATAAAGTGACAAAAACCTCCCTAAAACCAACTTTTCAATGACTTCAGACGCAACAAACGGTTGAAAAACACTGCGATAACCATGATTTGCAAATAGGCACGCATTGCATTGTCCAGCCATTTTTGCACGCGCAACATATCTTAAACTGCGCTCCTGCACGCGCGCCTCATCGCCACCGCACATCTTGAAAAGGTATGGACTGAACAAATCCGTATTTGAGAATGGCGCCAGTTGTCAACACCGCAAAGCCCGCCGTCAGCAAAATCGCCATCATGCATGTCGACATGCCACCACCATCTAGTCTCACGAAATTAAAGATGTTGTACGTCCTGTTTTCAACTAGTAGCATTCATCATCAGTGAAGTAGCTGCCGAAAATCTCGGCAACATCCTAATATGAATAACGCAACACCCACTTTCCCTCATGCAATGTCGGAATTACTTTGCATGCAGCAGGCGTTGCGCTAATAGATATTGAAGCCTTTGGACAAGTCAGCGTGCACTGAGCTTGTTTGTCAAAACTATTTCTTGACCGGCAATACGTGAATTGCTTTGACGACCAATTCAACTTCGTCGCCAATTTTCAATCCCATTTCTTCCAATGATTCTGTTGTCAGCACCGAAGCCATGTGGGAAGGACTGGTGACATCAAATTTGACGAGCGACATGATATCGCCGTTCTTTACCGAAGTTACCTTTGCAGTGATCTTGTTTCTTGCGCCGTAACTTGCCATGGTCAACACCTCAAGCGATTGTGGCTGTTTTAAACGGCACGCATCATATCATGCGGGAACGCAGAGCAGGTCAATAAATTTGGAGTCTATCGTTTTCTGCGTGGATCGATTCGATCGTCGCCCAATCCAAGCATGGTGTCGAATGTATGAAATTTGAAACGGCTAACTAGGCGCTTGCAAAATTCGACACCACGAACGCTGTTGCCGAGTTCGTCCAGCAAAGGAGACCAAACAGTTATTCCGCCGACATTTGGAATTGCAAGCATAATCGCACCGGACACACCGCTCTTTGCAGGAATACCGACAGTAAATGCAAACTCACCGGAGAAATCATACATTCCACAAGACAACATCAGCGAGAGGCAGTTTTTCACATGTCCGGGAGAAAACACTTGCACACCGGTGAGCGGGCAGACGCCACCGTTTGCCAGAGTGGATGCGATGATCGCCATAGATTTTGTTGTTGTTTCTATCGAACAACATTGGAAATAAAACTCGAGCACATCCAACAATTCGGCGTCCGGTGGAAATGCTTTCTTTTCTCGCATGAAATAACCAAGCGCAAAATTGCGATCCGCTGTTTGACGCTCAGAGAGATAGACAGCGTTGTTAAAACCGATCTTTTGTCCGCCGGCGGCCGTCTTCCACTTCTCCATCACATAATCAAAACGGTCTGATGCAGCACCACCCTTTTTGATAAGCGCACCACACATGATGGCACCCGCATTAATCATTGGATTGTGCGGAAGACCTTTTGCATTCAACGTCAATTCATTGAATGTCTTTCCGCTCGGTTCGCGGCCAACGTAACTATGCACGACATCTTCACCCTGCTCTTCCAAAGCAAGACAATAGGTCACTGGTTTTGAGCAAGACTGCACGCAAAAATAGTCATCGCAATCACCAACTGAAAATCTTTGACCGTCGACAGTGCAAACAGACATCGCGAATTTTTCCGGATCAACTCTTTCGAGTTGAGGAATGTAGGTCGGGAGTTTGCCCATGCGAATCGTGTTAACTTCGTCAAAAATATCGGTCAGTTCTGCCGTAAAAGCCCGGAAGTCCGGAATCGCCAGATTGTCCGTTAAAGCTTGCTCGAACAGCCCGGGCGCTTGATCGGATAAAATTTGAAACTGCGCTTCGGAAATCTCCGAAGAACTGCCATTCAGCGCCTTAAACAGCGCTTTGACACGCGGGTCATCTTCAAGGATGCCGCTTTCTTTCAAACCCTCAAGAAGCGCCTCTCTCCTGACAATTCCTTCTTTGCTGAAAGACTTGAACAGGGTGGGCAGCGAATCGGACATATTAGCCTCCAAGATCTCCAATTATGGTATTCCAACCATCCGCCATCATCAATCGCTGTTTAAGGGTTTTCATAGCCGTTTTCGCCGCCGCATCGGTCTCGACAGGCGCAGTCATATACGCGCCCGCGTGTCAGGCTGAAGGCTTTCCGGGCAGAGGCAACCAGTACGATTGGAGTGCCGCGCTGCCGTATTACAATCTCGCCAACAAATACATGCAGCAAGAACGGTACGAAGATGCGATTAAGAAATATCATGAAGCGATTGGACGCTATGAGTATGACCCGGATTTCTTCAACAACCTCGGCGTAGCGCTGCGCAAGGTCGAGAATTTCGAAGCTGCCGAACAAGCATTTAAATCTGCGGCGGCGCTGAATGCGAAAGACTGGATGAGCTGGAGTAACCTTGCAAATTCATACCTGAAGCAAGATCGGCTGGAAGATACTATCAAAGCGTTCGAGCAATCGCTCAAGTGCAATCCACCACCGGAAGAAAAGCAAGCGATACTCAAAGACATTGCCGACATAAAGAAGATCTTGAGCGTTCGCAGCGGAGGTGTTGAACCACCGCCAAGCAACACTCCACCAGCAAAAATTATCAGTGGAAAAGCAGGCTCGAAAGCAAAAAGCACAACAAAGCCGACATCTGCCACAACTACAGCAAAGGGAGCGAGTGCAACTGGTCGCACCAATTCAAACTTTGCACCTGCTGGTCAAGCAAAACTTGCGCCGCAGCCAAATACTTCAATTCCTGGTCCATCAGGATTGGTAAAACAGCGAGCACGTGAGGCTGCCATTCCAAAACAAAACGAAGAATTGAAGGGCACAGGTTGGGAAGAAGTAGCGAAATAGAACTGAGCGGAACAAGCGAAATATTATGACGGAAACAAGCAAAACAGCGACTGTAGACGAATCAAATCCGTGGACGACCAACGGAACGCGGCAGATTTATGAGAATCCATGGCTGCGTATTCGAGAGGATTCGGTTGTTCAACCTGACGGCAAGCCCGGCATTTATGGCGTCGTGCACTTTCGAAACAGAGCAATTGGTGCAATTCCAATCGACGACGAAGGCTATACATATTTAGTCGGACAGTATCGTTATCCGCTCGGAATCTACTCCTGGGAAATACCGGAAGGCGGATGCCCCGAGGGTGAAAACAATTTGGAAGCCGCAAAGCGAGAGCTGTTGGAAGAAACCGGTTTGACAGCATCGCACTGGGAATTGCTGGGGACTTCTCACTTATCGAATTCAGCAACCGATGAAGTTGCATTTTTGTATCTGGCCCAGGGTTTGAAGCAAGGACCGGCCCAACCTGAAGGAACTGAAAGGTTGAGCTTAAAGCGGGTGCCGTTTGAGACAGCCGTGGAGATGGTGATGGGCGGCGCGATCACGGACGCAATGTCAATGTTGGCGATCTTATTGTTGGCAAGAAAGCTGAAGAAATAAGCGCTTGAAATGTGCCAAAAATGGCAAGCTTTTTGACGGCTAAACCCCGGCAATGCTCGGCTTGCAACAAAGCTTGACATCTTTCATGTTTTAAAGATGCTTTTGGAGTAAGATGTTTTGGCGCTCGAAGAAGCGCTTCATTTCCCCGTCGGGAGCAATTATCATGTCTCAGGATCTAAAGAAAGCCCAATCAAAATCCAAAGATGTTTTGGATCTGATTGCAAAGCAAACGCTCTCAGAGAGTGAGCGTAAGCAGGTAACGGAAGATTCAGTTCAATATTGGAAAGAACACGTCAACGAAGGCTTTTTGCAATATCGCAAATCAGTCAGCACTGATTACACCGCAGTCGAATGGGAAGATGAAGGTGCTGTTTTCCGCGACATCCACGGAAAAGAATTCTTGGACATGCTCGGCGGCTTTGGCATTTACAGCGTCGGTCACAGACATCCGGTTGTAGTGAAAGCTGTGCGTGATCAACTCGACAAACAAGCTATTCATTCACAAGAACTCATCGATCCATTGCGCACCTATCTTGCGCACTTGGTCGCACTGATAACACCAGGCGATCTTAAGTATGCGTTTTTCACCAACTCAGGAACCGAATCTATAGAAGGTTGTTTGAAGATGGCAATGCTTGCTACAGGCAGGCATCATTTTATCGGCACCATCGGTGGTTTCCATGGCAAGAGCCTGGGATCACTTGGTGGCACATCGAAAGCTGTATTTAGAGAACCATTTTTACCGTTGTTGAACTGGTCTCACGTTCCATTCGGCGACTTGCAAGCTCTGAAAGTGATCATGGAAAGCTGTGACTTTTCAGGTGATCGCGTGGCAGCATTTGTTGTCGAACCGATTCAAGGCGAAGGTGGTATTAACGTCGCCCCGCCAGGATATTTGAAGGCTGCAAGAGAACTTTGCGACAAATATGGCGCCATGTTGATCTTTGACGAAATTCAATGCGGCATGGGTAGAACCGGCAAAATGTTCTACTGCGAATACGATGACGTAACACCGGATTTGATGGCATTAGGCAAAGGTTTTGGCGGTGGTGTTATGCCAATTGGAGCATGTGTCGGCACCGAGAAAACCTGGGCTAAATATATCGAAAATCCATTCCTTCATACAACAACGTTTGGTGGCAACCCGATGGCATGTGCCGCGGCAATTGCAACTATTTCAGTTCTACTCAATGAAGGTTTAGTGGATCAGGCGAAGGAAAAGGGCGATTACATGTTGCCAAAACTCAACGACATCGCCAAGAAGTATCCGAAGGTAATGAGTGGTGCACGCGGTGTCGGGTTGATGCTCGGCATGGAATTCACTAACAATGATCTTGGATACGCTGTTGCTAAAGAATTATTCGGACGCAATATCCTAATTTCCGGAACATATATTAACGCTCGCGTTTTACGCATAGAACCGCCACTGGTGATCACTTACGAGCAAATCGATCACTTCTTGAAAATGCTTGAAGAGTCACTTCAGGCAGTCACAAAGGAACATCAGCTCGGTGAAGTCGTCGGAAGCAAAGCGTAGAGACGACAATAGACCAGATAAAATGGTGCATGTAACCGCGCCAAGAGGCTGAAGACAATGAAGATAATTGCCGCGCTAGACGGATCACAACATTCGAGCGCCACTCTCAACTTCTTGCTTTCATATCATTGGCCGGCCGGCACATGGATAAAGTTAGTCCACGTTTTGCCTTGCGAACGTGGACTAATGAAGTATGTTATGCATGCTTTCGGCAAAGAAAACGAATGCGATACGGAAAACGTTTCTCTAATTCTGGCGGGTGTTGCTGAAGAGCTCACCCGACAAATGCCAAACGTTTCAGTAAGCGCAGAAGTTTTAGCCGGAGATCCCGTTGATTCAATATTGTCCTTTGCAGGTACATTCCATCCTGATTTGATGGTGACTGGCTGCCGCAAGAAAACCGCAGTCGACACCTTTTTATTGGGCAGCGTTTCACAGAAACTTCTCGAAGGCATGTCGTGCCCAGTTGCAATTGTGCGTGGCGACTCTGCACCGCTTGACGCTGATAAAGGATCAAATGTCCTTGTCGCGATCGATGACTCCGAGCACAGCGCTGCCGCAGTTGAGTGGTTGCAGTGGCAAGAGTGGATGAAGCAGTCCCACATTGCTCTGCTTTCTGTCACTGAGCCATTACATCATTCTGCTATGGATGGCGTGAAGGCGGCATCCGACAACTTACTTACGTATCAGACTGACAAGATGCTCATCGAAAGTCTTTTGGATAAGTGGGGGACATTCCTTCAACAAGGCGGCAATGCACGCGAAATTACGCGAGGCACCGTAGATGGTATTCCGACAGAAACCATTTTGAAGGGAGCACACAACTGGCCCGCCAATTTGATCATCATGGGCGCACAAGGACGAACAGGAATAGCCAAGTTCGTGCTTGGAAGTGTCTCGCAGCACATATCAACTCATGCCGACTGTACGGTATTAATCGTCAAAGGAATGGAATCAAAATACTACGATTTTGAGCGTACAAAGATACTCGACTCGATGGTGTTGGACGATATTGCGGCTGAAAAGACAAAACCAGGACCAAGCGGAGTTCCCGCCACGAATTGGACAGGCTCCAGCGGACACGTGCCACCCACCGGTTTGTTTTAACTAGATACGGAAACCGCATGCGTACTTAGGTGTAGGGGTGGTATAAATACCGCCCGGAGCCAACTGGAAACCGGCGTTCCGAATACTTAGTGGTTGTTTCTCACTCGGCGTGCAAACTTATCCGCGTGTCCTCTGTGTCGGCGATTGATGTCGACAACAGTTGATTGTGTTGCCGGCAGTGAGAAAACGTTCAAATCAGAATTGTCTTGCTTCGCAACTGCATTGCCAGCAAATATTTGAGCAAGAATATCAGCCGCATACTCGCACTCTTCATACGAGTTCAAAGAAGAAGCCGAGATGCGAGCAGAACCCATACCTTGCGTTTGAGAATATCCAAGCTGTTTCAGCACATGTGACGGATGACCACTGGAGCAGGCAGAAACGCTAGAGATGCAAATTCCAGCATCACTTGCGGCGTTAACGAGTTCCTCACCAATCGCATCAGCAACAATTACACTGACGTGTCCAGGAATTCTCTTTTCTGGATCGAGCGCACCAGTCAAAGTGATGTTTGGAATGGCGGAGAATTTTTCCACAAATAATTTTTGAATCGAGCGCAGATGTTCATAGTTCGATTCATACTCGAGCAAAGCTGTTTCGGCGGCGGCCCCTAATGCCACCACGTTTGCAACTGACTCAGTTCCTGGAAAGAGTCCTCTTTCTTGACCGCCACCAAAAACGATTGGAAGCAATTCCACACCTTCTCGAACATAAAGTGCACCAATTCCTTTGGGTGAGTGAAGTTTGTGTCCAGTGATAGATAGCGTATCGACCGGAGTTCTCGCTACGTCGATTTTCAATTTCCCTGCGGCCTGAACCGCATCAGTATGAAAAAAGATGCCGTGCTCTTTTGCAAGTTTTGCAAGTTCTTCGATTGGCTGAATAGTGCCAACTTCATTGTTAGCCCACATAATGGAGAGTATGCTGGTTTCTTCAGTAATCAACTCGCGAACTTGATCAACACTGATAAAGCCTTCAGCATCGACTTCAAGAATGTCGACTTTCCAACCGCGCGACGCTAAATGTTTCGCAGGTCCAAGCGCTGAAGAATGTTCAATGCTTGTAGTAATCAGATGCCTACCAAACCCGTGCTCTTCTACATAACGTGCACGTCCTAGGAGGCTGGCATTATTGCTGTAAGTTCCGCTCGGGGTGAAATAAATTTCGTGAGGCTTAGCGCCGATGAGTTCTGCTACTTGCTTGCGTGCTTTGTTGATCGCTTGCTTCGACTGCTGACCGAGAGTATGGATCGAACCAGGATTTCCAAACGCATCTCTTAAATATGGAAGCGCCGCTTCAAAAACCTCTTCGCTAACGGGAGTGGTGGCGCTGTTGTCCAAATAGATCTTCGACATCGGTTTTCCTTATTAGTATCGAGTTCAGCCGAACTGAAATCTCACCATCAATGTTGACCAAATCAATCAACTTTGTCCCATATTGACACGAGAAGGGCAGAGAATCAATTATTGACTTCTCAATTTATGAAAATTTCGTCGAATCTAAACACTCCTCAGCGCTTGACTACACGATGGAGACAGACACCTATGAGGCATATCGATTCAGGACGCCGCGCTTGACAATAACAAAAATGCCAACGGAATCTCCATAAAGGAACAGAGAGAAATCCGTTTCCAGCTAATCAATCAAATAGATAACACTCGAAGAGAGAGCAGGCGAAGTGAATATGATCAACTAGAGATCAAACTCAACTCGAGAATCCAATTCCCATTTTGTCTAGAATACGCAATAGAATGCTGGGGCTCCCGCCAGCATCGACTCTTTGAAGTGACTTAGTAACCGCGTTAACGGACATGCCCCTAATTGGTTCTGGCGGATAGGGAAATGGTTTATCTGTCACCATTTTTAGTGTCAACAATTCGCTATCTCTCGCAAGCGCAAGATGCGCCATTATTTTTCCGGCAAGACGAGTGGTGCCAATTCCGTGTCCGGTATATCCGAGTCCGTAGATTACCCTGCCCCCGTGAAGTGTTCCGAAGAACGGAGTCAAGCGTGTGGTGGAAGCGATCGGTCCTCCCCACCCGTAAGGGAATTGCATTCCGCTTAAATATGGGAAGTGTTTTGCAAAACTTTCTCTGAGCGTTTTATAGTGGTGTTCGGAGTGATCGCAAGAAGCATCCACTTTGTTTGGTGGATAATAAACAGCTTCACTAGTTCCCCACAGAATTCGGTCGTCAGCGGTCAGACGATAGTAATTGAAGAATGTTCTTCCGTCGACCATGCCCTGCCGGTGGTGCCAGCGAATTTGATCTTTCTGCTCAGTGGTTAAAGGATCTGTAACCAGAATATAGTCATACAGCGGTATAAATCTCCACAATAATTCCGGCAGCAAATGATGCGTATACGCATCGGTAGCCATGATCACTTTCTTTGCTCGAATTTCTCCTCGCTCGCAATGCAACAAGCCTTCGCCTACTTCACGAACGCGCGTACTCTCATAAAGCACGACTCCAAGCCTCTTCATTTCAGAAACAATGCGATCAACCAACTTTATCGGATTGAGAATGCCACCACCTGGAACAAACAATCCACCAAGATACAAAGGTGAATTCACTTCGTCCTGTATCTCTTCTTGGTTGAGCATTCGATAGCCGCTTAATCCAATGTCATTTGCAACTTCGAGATTGTGCTTGCAATCTTCGAGATGCCCGGCTTTCAGAGCAACTTGCAATTGCCCAGATCTTTCAAAATCGCAATCTACGGCAAACTCTTCCATCTCGGTGATGTTCTGCATCCCGATTTTCGCCAATCTTTCTGCTTCTGGTTTTCCAAAATGCGAAATCGCCAGAGCGTGAGAGTGATCGATCGAATTGCTCACGATGCCTGCGTTTCTGCCGCTCGCGCCATAACCTGCCACAGAGCTTTCAACAACCACGACATGAGCGCTCGGCTCCAATTGTTTCAAAAATAAAGCGGTCCACAAACCGGTGAATCCGCCGCCTACAACTGCGTAGTCTGCATCGACCTTCTCGGATAAAGGAGCGGACGGCGTATAACCCTGGCGCGACGCCAGCCAATAGCAAGATTGCTCAACCGGTAGCATGAGGGGAGTCTATCACGAGACAAGGCGAAAACAGCCGCCGAAAGAGTACAATAATCGGCTATTCTATGAGCCGCGCCGGGCAATGCCGCCGGCGCAAGACATCGCAGATGTCCCTATTTCCGCTTCCGCGTTGAGATTGAGGTAATTGCAAGAATGTTCCACAAGGGCCCGTCTTCTTTCGTCAAGGCAGTAACCACAGTTTTGTCCGCCGCCATAATTGTCAGTTTGCCAATGTGGAGCCCGGCATCCGGCTGCGAACAGCCTAACAGTACAGAAGCTAGCAAAGCATTAAGCCGCTGGAGAGACAACAAACTAAAGCAAGGAATTCTTGACTTCATAGGTCGCGTCACAGATCCACACAGCAAAGACTTTGTGCCACCAGAAGATAGAGTGGCAGTATTCGACAACGATGGCACATTGCTTTGCGAAAAACCTGCGTTTATTCAAGTAATTTTTGCGCGCGACAGTGCAGTTGAAAGACAAGGCGATCATCCGGAATGGAAGAACGATGAAGCGATCAAACCGTTCCTCACCAAAGATGACAATGCGATTGCTGGTCTCCGCGGTGCGGAAGCAACTAAGTTGATCGCGGCGACACAAAACGGCATGAGTTCAGAGGAATTGCCATCACTCGCAAGCAAGTGGATTACTGATGCAAAACACAAAAGATTCAATCGTCCATTTGTACAATTGAAATACGAACCGATGATTGAATTGCTTTCGTACTTGCGTTCTAAAGGCTTCAAGACTTACATTTGTTCTGGTGCTGGTGCAGACTTCATTCGTCTCTATTCCAAAGACTCATATGGAATACCAGGCGAGCAAGTAATTGGCAGCAGTTTGAAGCGCGAATTCACTCAAAAAGATGGTCGCTCGGCAGTAGTCAGTCGTCCTGTTCTGCACGTGTATAACGTGGGTCCGCACAAGCCGATCATGATTGATGAACATATCGGCAAACGTCCACTCATTGCAGTAGGCAATTCAGATGGTGACATCGAGATGCTCACTTATTGCACTGATAGAAAGGGACCATCGCTCGGCATTCTGTTGCATCATGACGATGAACAGCGTGAATACAAGTATGACAAAGGCGCAGAGAAAGCACTGAAACTAGCAAGCGAACGTGGCTGGACAGTCGTTAGCATCAAAGACGACTTTGAGAATGTCTTTGCTGCCGACAATAAAGACACTGAAGCGAAATAAGTCTTACGAGTGCTTCAGTCGCTGCATCTGTTCTTTTGCAACTTTCAATATCTCGTTCTTCTGCGGTGAGTCTGAAGCCTGCGACATGACTTCGATCGTCTTGCGATAGTTTTCCTTGGCCTGACGGTAGTTCATTTGCTGGAAGTATATGTTCGCGTTACCGAAATACGCAGCGCCCAATTGCGTCTGGACTTGCGCTACATACTGTCCACTTTGCGCCGACATCGCATTTGCCATCAGCCCTTTCTTCGGCTTCTTCAGATTCTCAACAGCTCGTCCGAGCGTTGTAATTGTGCGATCATTCCAAATGAGAGCGTTTTTCATATCGCTTTCCATCTGATACGCGAACGATGCAATTGCGCAAGTCGGACCAAGAGTTTGATCGTTCTTGTCCGTACTACCGTTAAGTTGCCATTCTGCTTCAGCAACTTCAGCAGCTTCCTTGTACTTTCCACGCGATGCAAGACTTTGCGCTAATACCATGCTTGCCCAAGCTGAGCCAGACGGCATGATTTTCTGCATCTTCTGCGCCTTACGACTGATGTCTTCCATCGACTGCCAGGCATTAAGCTTTCCAGCCAGCAGCACGGAGCCTAGAACGGCTAACCATGCCAGTGAGCGAGCAACAATGAAAGTAAAGGCGAGAGCAACGGTCATCCAAATACACGTCGCCCAATCGAGCGGATGCGCGTTCAACGCCTGTATGAACTTGGTGACGGAAAACGCAGTGCCACCGACGAGCAATAATCCTGCCAGCGCCTCAGCAGAATAAAAGAGAAGCATCGCGTACTTATCGCCTTGCTCATTGCTCGGCGCAGTATTCACCGGGGGCGCTTGCATGTCCCCACCCAACTTCTTAACTCTCTGTTTCTCGCGGTTCTTTGTCATTTGCGGCACGAATTTGCTCCTAGCAGATCCTATATATACAGTTTCGCAAACTAAGAGCCATATTTGCCCAGTTATAAAGAGTCTTTCAACAATCCGAAAAACTGCCCCAATCCACGGCACAATCGCCGTCGCCCTTATGGGCGCGGGTTCCTAAAGCATCTCTCAGGGAAAATTCGCCAAAAGAAGACGCCGGAATGGCTTAGACTTCCCTAATAGAGACCCGCGGTGAGACAAGAACTTGCCGGACCAACCTTCGAAGACACCACTAAAATCGCCCAAAATTGCCGTAATTGGTACGGCTTCGCGCGACACGATTCACTCCGAGGTGAATGGTGAGCGCAGCACATTCCACACAGTGGGCGGCTCTGGGCTATATACGGCGCTAGCCTCGAATGTTTCCGGCGGTCGCGTGACGCTCATGGCTCCGCAGCCGGACACCTTTACCGAACCTTTCTTGCGCGTTTCACGATTGATTACCTGGAAGGGTCCGCAGGTCCGTGAGGCTGACCTTCCGCGCCTGGAAATCATTCACCACGGCGATGGACGCGCCACGCTTCTGACCGCTGATTGGGGTGCCGAGGCGGAATTGACGCCCGACAAAATTACCGGACCGCTAGATGAATTCGATGTCGTACACATCGCGGCGCTTAGTTCTGCGGTGAAACAGAAGGAAATGCTCGATCGAGTGCGCTCGCTTGGTGCAAAGACAGTCTCATGCGGAACCTATTTTCAATTGGTGAAAACAGCACCAGATATAGTGCACGAACTGGTTCAAAACTGCGATTACTTTTTCATGAATCTCAACGAGTTCCAGACACTCTATCAGGGCGGGTTGCCTGAAAGCGGACGCAGAAAAGCTCTTTTCGTAACTGAGAACAAGGGCGGTTGCTCCATCTACAGCCAGGGTGAGGCATGGAAACTGCCGACAGAAGAAGTACAAGAGATAGATCCAACAGGAGCTGGCGATACCTTTTGCGGAGCAACAGTCACCGCAATGGCAGCTGGTCTTGACGCCACGGACGCAGCACTCGAAGGGATGATGCTCGCAGCGATCTGCGTCAAATCGCCAGGTCCTCAATTCATGATTGGGTAATCTTGGGCTCAGCTTGGCGAACTGTTTTTTCCTAGCCCCTAGTTGTCCTTATTTGTCCTAGTTGTTCGCTTGAGCTTGATTTTCGCGTTCACGGTCTCTTCACACCCTATTTGATACTCTCTTCGCATGGACCTCATCTTCCCCGTATAAATCAACCGAAAAGCGTAGCAGCGCCGGAAGCAGCACACACATTGCTGCGGGCTGTCTGCATCCCGACACTGCATCGGCTTACGCTTGGAAGAACCAAAACCTGTAGCAAGGGACACACTGCGTCGAGCTTCGGCTCGGCGCCGTGGCTATTTTCAGGGAATTTCCCAGCAAACTTTACAGCCAAATTTCAACGAATGCAGACGCCGGACACGCCTATTTGACTTGAGTTGAAGTGCTTTTCTAAATTTGGCGCGTAGACGCCCATTTTTCCTGGGCGACTGGATGGAAGCTCTCAAGCATCTCTACGAGTTGCTCGGCTTCATCCGACACGATGATCATTTCGCGATGACGCTGAGGAACAAAGCCCTGCTCGACCTGGTAATCCATGAATTCAATCAGTTTGTCGTAATAACCAGCAACGTTGAAAAGACCAAAGGGCTTTTTGTGAATACCCAGCTGTGCCCAGGTAATTACTTCAAACAGCTCTTCCAATGTGCCAAATCCGCCGGGCATCGCGATAAAACCATCGGAAAGCTCGCTCATTTGAGCCTTTCGTTCATGCATTGTTTGAACAATCTTGAGCTCGGTCAGCCCCTGGTGGGCGACTTCCTTATCCGCCAAGCATCGCGGAATAATGCCTATCGCCTTAGCGCCGGCTGACATTGCGGCATCAGCGACTATTCCCATCAGTCCGACATGGCCGCCGCCATAAACCAAGTCAATGTTCTTTTTTGCCAGGACCAAACCCAATTCACGCGCGCCAACGGCGTATTCCTGTTTTACACCTGACGACGATCCGCAAAATACACAGACTCTCTGCATCCGGCTCAGCCCCTATACCCCTCGCCAATGGTCAAGCGGGGTTTCTTCGAAATTGTCTTACTCTAGAATTTTATCAACCGGGTGCCCCAAAATGACCACCGGCAGCCAAAATTGAAACCCTTTGAAAGGAAACGCAAAGGTGGGTCGGGCAAGGATTTGCGACGAAAATGCGCTAAAACCGCCCCCTCTCATGATCTGAATTCGAGAAGATGGTATCAATCTATCCACAATATAGTCATTGATATTTCGAGCAACAGGATACGGGGGTCGAAGATGGTTACGGCGACTACAAAGACAGAAATCGAACACGCAGCCTTTGAGTTGCCCAGCTTTTCAATCGACGCAATTAGAGCGGCGAAGCGAGTCACCCCGGCGCTAGGTCCGACCGATGTACTTGTCAGGATGAGAGCCGCATCGCTTAATTACCGCGATATCCTTGTCGCCCTTGGCGTCTACAACAAAGGCATTCCGCTTCCAAGAATTCCTCTTTCTGACGGCGCAGGCGAAATTGTCGAAATCGGCTCATCCGTCACACGCTTTAAGGTTGGCGACCGAGTTTCACCAAATTTCTTTGCAGACTGGTTGTCTGGTCCTATCAATGCGACCGTGAAATCTTCGGATCTCGGTGGCACCAAAGATGGTGTCTTGCGCGAATATGCTGTTTTCAACGAAAGATCAGTAGTTCGCATTCCGGAGCATCTGAGCTTCCAAGAAGCGGCAACGCTCCCTTGTGCCGCGCTGACAGCATGGAACGGTTTGATCGAAAATGGTGGATTGCGCGCTGGTGAAACAGTTCTTGTGATGGGTACAGGAGGTGTTTCTGTCTTCGCTCTCCAATTAGCGATCATGAGTGGTGCAGAGGTTATTGCTACCACCAGCAGCGATGAGAAGATGAAGCGCCTTCAAAAGATGGGCGCCTCTCACGTCATCAACTACAAGAAAACACCGGACTGGGAAAAGGAAGTAATCAAATACACATGCGGTCGCGGAGTAGACCACGTTGTCGAAATCGGCGGCGCAGGTACACTGGCGAAGTCGGCTGTATCAGTCAAAGTGGGCGGACACATCAGCTTGATCGGTGTCCTTGCAGATGCAAAACAAAAGTCGGACTTCGAAATTTCACTATTGATGAAAGCAGTAAAGCTGCAGGGTGTTTTTGTCGGATCTGTAGAAATGTACGAACGCATGAATGCAGCCATCGCATTACACAAATTGAAACCAGTCATCGACAAAACCTTCAAAGCATCGCAAATTGTCGAAGCATTGAAATATCAACAAAGTGGCGCACACTTCGGCAAAATTGTAGTCACCATTTAAGACTGCAGGCGAGCCGCCTGCGCTCCCAGGCTACCTGTTTAAATAGCTGATCGAAACTTCGGGGTTGCCTTGCGCCGTAGCACCACCAGCGATGACAGTAATTTTGGCATTGCCGGTCGGCATGTTAGGAACAATTGCGTTGATTATCTGCGGACTCGACGAAACTACGGGTGCAGGGTAGCGTCCTATATAAACTCGATTTTCCTGTGGCGTAGCGGAAAAGCCACTGCCTCTAATTGAGATGGTTTGACCCGGCAGAAGACTCACCGGATTTACAGAAGTAACCTTCGGCGATGGCAAAACTTCCATCTGAAGCACATTGCTGCGCATCGATTGAATACCGACATACAAAGGAAACTGCCCTTCGGGCATATTCGGCGGCACATAGACGCGCAACATTCTGCCATTGGACTCAATTACTTGAAGTGGCGCGGGACCCAGAACCACTTCATTCTCTGATGGGCGGACGCTAAAGCCCATACCCGAAAGAACCAACTGTGCACCTGCCATAGTGACACGTGGATTCAACTTAGAAAGTTGTGGTGCACCAATCGATCGCAGTTCCCAAAAAAACTGCGCGCCTTGCCTGCCGACACCTTCTAGATGTATTCGGTTTCGCCCTGGAGCCAGCTGCGACGTCAAATCAACATAGACTTGAGCGCTGTTTAAAAAAGAATTTTCATCGCACAACAGCCGACCAAACTCCGAAGCGCCAGATTGCAAGTTGGTGTCACTGCCACCTTGCTGCAAAAACATTCGCATCCAGCTAAAGCCAGCAGCGTTGATCGAACCGTTCGTCAAAACGAGCGCAAGAGGTTTGTTTGCATATTCGCGCGAAAGTTCAATCGCATCATCAAACGACTGAATGGATGCGCCACCATTCGCCGTATACGGACCTCCCGACGATATCACCACGCGGGGCAACTTCTTCAAGTCTTGCGCGTCGGCTGAAACGCCGGGAGTCGTAAACGTACAGATTAAGCAAACCAGGATAGCGAGGAATTGTTTCCCCACGTCTTATTCCTAATATCCGCCGAACAACTGCTGTCCGCCGTTGAATCCCATACCGCCCATGTTGTAGTTTGCACCACCACCACGCGGCGGATACCACGAAGCTGCTCCCATTTCGGTTTGCATTTCGTTGAAATAATTCATCGACATTTGTTGTTTGAACTTCGTATCAGAACGAGCATCATTGGCAGCTTCTCTAACAGCGCCAATATCGTTGCTCATGTTTGCCATTGTCGTCTGCTGTGTTTGTTCCAGTCTGGCAATTCTGGCTTGCAAGCTGCGGATGATTTGCAAATCGCGAGCACGCTGTGCTTGGTCTGCCTGCAGCCATCTGCGCAGAGTTTGAACTTGCGTATCGGCGTCTGCCTTCTTGGCGCCTTTGAGTTTTTCGACTTCAGCAATTCTTTTTTCTGCGTATAAGCGATATTGCTGATTTTTTGCAGCGTCCATATTAGCTACATTCTCAGCGCTCTGCTCTTGCATTTCGAGGTCTCGCAGTTGAGACTCGTTGAGGCGGAGCATGTCACCATCGTCGCTGAAAGCGGCTTGGTCAGCTTGTGTTTCGCCTTGGGCATAAGCGGACAACGTTATCGCGCAGGTACTTGCCAGTGCCAAAGAGAAGCTGGTTGCCAGCAATTTTGTAAATGAGAAGCGCATACTAATTACTCCTTGAATCTCGGCGTTTAATCTTCTTGCCGCCTTCGGTGTCACATTATCCCATTTGTGCGGCGTGTTCTGTGTTTCCAGGTTGGTCTTTGTTGTAATTACAGTATTAACTCTCAAGGCTGAGGGATTTGTGAGGACGGAAAACGCCCCCCCTGACAAGGCGATTCTGTAGCTTTTTATCGGTAAAAATAGCCGGAAAGCTCCAAAGCTGGTACGCTTTACGGCCTGATATGTGTCGGTCAATTTTCAAGGTGCAGTCACTATGACACTCAACCATAAATTTGCTTCTCTACTTCTCGCCGTTTCCTTCGGAGCAGCCGCGCTTTCACTGCCGGCTGGCGCTGAAAACGCTCCAAATGTGCCACTCTCCATGGAAGAAATCCAGGCGAAGCGCAAGGAAGCTCGCGAAACGCTAATGGTTCCTTCACTCGAAGGTATTCGTGGTATTGCCTACCGCGTCGTGGGATATAAGAATTACGAACCGCTCGAAACTGAACTGGGCGGCATCTTGAAACAAACCGGGGTGCCACTTTTTGTCGCCACCAATCTGAAACCTGGTGACTCCCCTGTGGACGCCATCCTGCAAATCACCTTCTATAAAACGGCAAGTCACACAATCGCTGAACTCTCGGTGAGACAATGGGTCAGCCTCTTGCGCGATCCTAAGTCCAAAGTCCAAGCAGTCACCTACAGTGACAAAGTCTTCCTGGCAGCTCACGAACCTAAAGAAGCTGTGACGCAGCTGGGACAAGACTTTACTCGCGACTTCTTGAAGGCAAATGCCGGAAAGTCTACTGCCAAGGAAGGCAAGGGCAACAAGCGCGAAGCTTCTGACAGCAAGAAAGAGAAGAAAAGCGCCAAGAAATAGCGCCGAGCCCTGCGGCTCAACTTAAGCAATTAGCATTGGGTGGGCTTTAACCGGTTCACCCAATGTTCTTTTCTACTTAATAGAATGAGAAGCGTGTACTAACAGCTAACAGAAGCAACAAATAAAAGACGAGAATAAGTCGAAAGGCGAATGGCGGGATCTGACATCTTAATTTCATTGGACCGAGTGTCAAAGTGCTACAAAGCTCACAACATTGATGCCGTGAGAGATGTGTCGATTGACATCCGCGCCGGCGAGTTCGTGGCAATTATGGGACCAAGCGGTTGCGGCAAAAGCACCTTGCTCAACCTCATTGGCGCCATCGATCGACCTGATTCGGGCACTGTTGTTTTTGACGGACAAACTGTAAATCAACTCGACGACGAAGCATTGACGCGGATACGCGGCGAGAAAATCGGGTTCGTTTTTCAATCATTCAATCTCTTGCCGACATTCTCTGTGATGGAAAACATCATGGTGCCGATCGAACTCAACAAGAGCAAGGTTCAATCCGCTGAAAAACGGGCGAAAGAACTTTTGCAAAAAGTCGGGCTTGAAAGCAGAGCGCACTTCTTTCCCTCGCAATTATCGGGCGGTGAGATGCAGCGAGTGGCTATCGCTCGTGCATTGATTCACGAACCACGCCTTCTGGTGGCAGACGAGCCAACCGGTAATTTAGATACGCAAAATGGTGAAAACATTTTGCAGCTAATCAAAGAATTCAATCGCGATTTCAAACTGGCGATCATCATGGCGACACACAGTAAAGAGGCTAGCCAAACGGCTGATCGACTGCTGCAAATGCGCGACGGTACTCTGGTATCAAGTGAGAGCAATTAGCCATGTCCGCTTTGCGCCTCTTTTATGCATTTGTCATTCGAGATTTGATCTCCAGTTGGCGCCGGACAGCCATCACTGTCACTGGTATCGCCCTTGGTGTTTGCGTTTTTCTGGCGATTAGCCTGGCAAACGAAACGGCTTTGGGAGAATTTAAAGAAACTGTCGACCTGGTTTCTGGTAAGGCGAATCTGGAGATTCGTCCATCAGCAGGAAATTACATCGATCAGTCGCTGCTCGCCACACTGGCGCCGCTGGGCCGAGAAGGCGTGGTTTATACTCCTCTGCTGCAAGCTAATGCTATTGCTGTAGGTGGTGACAATCCTCTAGTCCAAGTCAATGGCATCGACACGCTAGCTCCGGCAGAATTCGTTCAAACCAAAACAGAAAACTCCGACAAAGAAGAATCATCTGCTTCAAAAGATGCACGACTTTCGACGAGCGGCCAGCCTCCAGAAAAAACGGCTAGTGGGAGCCAGAATGGCGCAAATGCGGATGGAAAAAGCAACACATCAAATTCACTTATCGAATTTGGAACAGCCCTCATTGGAGAAAAACTCGCTGAGGATTTGAAACTTGAAAAGGGCAGCGAACTGGCATTATCTGTCAATGACAAGATAGTAAAACTGGACGTCATCGGAGTTCTTAAATCAAAAGGACTTGGAAAATCCTTCAACGGCCAAGTTGTTGTCGTTGATTTGGTAACGGCTCAAGACCTCTTCGAGTTGCCGGGAAAAATCACGCAAGTAGAACTCATAGTTCCGGAAGCCATATACGCAGATGTCCAAGAACATTTGTCGAAAAACATTACCCAAGCGGTCACTGTCGACACTCCTTCGGCGCGGGCGCGCACTGTGGAAAAAATGACTCGTTCATTTCAATACAATTTGACCGCTCTTGCATTCATCGCTCTGATTGTAGGCATGTTTCTCATCTACAACACGATGACAATTTCGATTGTTAGGCGTCGAGAAGAGATCGGCATCTTAAGAACACTGGGTGCGAACAAATGGAAGATCGCAACCCTCTTTCTATCTGAAGCGTTGTTTTTCGGTATTGCCGGTTCATTACTAGGCGTCGCCGCCGGAGTAATGTTATCCGACAGCGCGCTGACAGCAATAGCAGGGACTATTGAGCATTTTTATTTCAGCCATCCCCTGGGCTCTTCGAATATTGATCCGATGACTCTTCTAAAAGCATTCGGTATTGGAGTCGCGTTAACGATAATCGCTTCGATTCCACCTATCTTCGAAGCGACCTCAGTTGCTCCGGCAGAAGCGGCTCGCAAAGGCTCTTACGAATCGAGAATTGTGCATTCAACAAGAGGTCTGCTTGTCGCAGGCGTTATTGTTTATCTGCTAGGTGGTTTGGCCACATTCGCAAAACCTATTGGAGGGTTTCCATTCTTTGGATACGCTGCTGCATTCGCGGCAATTATCGGAACCGCCTTTATCACACCATTCGCACTCAACCTCGCGTTTACTGCCGTCAACAAAAACAGACCAATAAAGTCACTTCTGGGAGTCGAGGGGACCATTTCGTTGCGTGCGCTTGGTGGCGCGCCCGGTAGAACTGCTGTCGCGGTAGCAAGCCTCATGGTCGGCATCTCAATGATGATCAGTCTTGCCATAATGATTTCTAGTTTTCGCAGCACGGTAGTAGCGTGGGTAGAGCAAACCCTGAAAGCCGACTTATATATTCAGTCTCAATCTCGCGCCGAGGGGAATCGCGAAGGAAAGATCGACTCCAAAACGGCTGAAATAATCCGAGACGTGCCAGGTGTTGCAGCAGTGGATGGTTTTGTAGAACATCGCACAATGGTTAATGGAGAACCTGTGCTTGTCGGCGCTGGCGATTTTGACGTATTGAAGAAATACGGTCGCCTCAGACTGGTAAACGGTCAGAAAGGAAGTGCTCTCATCGCTGCGATGGGTGCGGATGACTGCGTTATCTCGGAGACATTTTCTGTCCGCCGCGGTATCAGTATTGGTGACATTATCGAAATTCCGACCTTACACGGTTTGCTACCACTGAAGGTGGCAGGAGTCTATTACGATTACTCAAGTGATTTGGGATACATCATCATCGACCGTAAACAATACCTGAAGAATTTCAGTGATACCAAGCTAACAAGTATCGCGGTTTTCCTTGCGCCGAATGCAGATGCAGAAGTAGTCCGCAAAGATTGTCTTGCCAGGCTGAAAGGTAATTCATTGGTTCTGATTCGAAACAATCAGGAATTGCGAACAGAAGCAATGCGTGTGTTTGACAGGACATTTTCAGTCACGTATGCACTGCACACGATTGCAATAGCGGTGGCATTGCTTTCAGTTATGAACGCACTTCTTGCACTGACTCATGAATCGCGAAGAGAGTTTGCCATCCTTCGTTACTTAGGCGCGACACGCGCTCAATTAAGAAAAGTGGTGCTATCTCAGGCAGTCATTCTCGGAGCATGTGGAAGTATCGCAGGCATTTGCGTTGGCTATGTACTGTCACTACTGCTGGTGAATGTCATCAACAGGCAATCGTTTGGATGGACAATTCAGATGATGATTCCATGGGACTTTATTCTTCAATCGTCCGCGCTTGTAATCGTCGCCGCCTTAGCAGCAGGTATTATCCCGGCCAATGAAGCGGGACGGACAAAAGCGGCAGAATTTATCAGAAGTGAGTAGGATGAAGGTGGCTCAAAGTGGAACGTAAAATGTTTTCCCATAAACCAAATTCGATGTACGCAAAAACGCTCCTGCTTGGAAGTCTCGCAGCAGCTACCCTTGCCCTTCCGTTTCTCACCGTTTGCGGTCCAATCGCCCAAGCCGAAGAGATAGACAAGTTTTACAAAAAAGCATTGCCAGGCTACAAATTCGCCTTTCCGCGAGACCATGCATCGCACGAAGACTTCAAAACGGAATGGTGGTACTACACCGGGCATCTGAGAAGCGAAGACGGGAAGAGATATGGATACGAATTGACCTTTTTCAGAAGTGGAGTATCGCCTTCAGAGAAAAGTCAGGTAAAAAGTAAGGAACGGTCAAACGTTTATCTCGCACACTTCGCAGTGAGCGATATCAACAACAAGAAATTCCACTTCTTCGAGAAACTCACGCGAAGTGGCCTCTCTCTTGGCACAGCCAGCAGCTCTGTACTGCACATATACAACGATGGCTGGCGGGTGGACGAAGCCGGAGACAATATGATGCTCAGTGCCGATGCAGAAAAAACGGGAATCAAATTACTTCTGAGTTCTAAAAAACCTCCTGTCATTCACGGCAAAGATGGTGTCAGCCAAAAAGCAGATTGTGTCGGTTGTGCCTCGCATTACTATTCACTGACGCGTATGGACACTAAGGGATTGCTGTTCATCGACGGAACGGAGAAACGCGTCACTGGCACTTCCTGGATGGATCACGAGTTTGGTTCAAATCAATTAACAGAAGAGCAAATTGGATGGGATTGGTACAGCCTGCAACTGAGCGACAATACGGAACTCATGCTATATATCATGCGCAAGAAAGATGGAAGCATCGACAAGAACTCCAGCGGCACCATCATTGGTGCGGACGGAAAGACAGAGCACTTGGCTCTTTCACAATTCAAAATTCGCTCCAAATCAAAATGGCTTAGCCCGAAAAGCAAAGGCAACTATCCACTGAATTGGGAAGTGGAGATTCCCTCGAAACAAATCAAGTTGCAGGTCACTGCAGACTTCAGCGATCAAGAGCTGGTAACAAAACGCTCAACAGACGTCACCTATTGGGAAGGTGCATCAAGCATTACGGGCACTAAAATGGGCAAACCTATTTCAGGCGAAGGATATGTAGAGATGACTGGATATTCGGAGACTTTTAAGAAGAAGATTTAGGGAGGCCGAAACGGAGACGGCCGGAGCGCCGCTTCCACCTGACACTTCTGGGAGCGCCGGCGGCTCGCCGGCATCTTACAAGATCGCATGCTCCCAGCATCCCATGATGACTAAGGTTTTGCATTTGATTAAACCATCGGTAATCACCATCCAACCCGATAAGCTGTGGCAAATCACTTTACGATTTCCACCGGTCATTGGGATGGAAACCAACTGCTGGCTGTTGAATGGCGAACAAGGTCTAACTCTAATTGACTGTGGTTGTTCATCGCACGGCGAAGAAATAATAACTGCCAGTCGTGCTCTCGGAGAGATAAAACGAATCATCATCACACATGGACATCCAGATCATGCAGGTGCAGCGGCGGCAATTTCAAGAGCGCTAAACATACCTGTCTTCGCACATGAAGAAGAGATCTGCTTTCTAAAAGGTACTAAGACCGTTAGCGCTGAGGCTGGCTCTCTAATATGCAAATGCATTTTGTGGATCGGTGATAGAACAGGTTTCGTTATTCCAAAAGTTGAAAACTGTTTACCATTGCAGGATCAAGAAGAAATCGCAGGGATAAAGATTCTCTACACCCCGGGACACACACCGGGCAGTATTAGTTTGTTCGACACCACAACTCGCGCGCTTTTTTGTGGCGACAACTTACATACGATGTTTCGTAAACCAGTTATGGGACATGAGTGGTTCACTCTGGATAAATCTACAAGAGATGGCTGTCTTCGAAAGTATCAGAACCTTGATGTCACACGTTTACTGGCTGGTCACGGAAAGCCCTATGAGTCGGGAGCCTTGCCGAAAGAGCTGAAAGATATAATGGACAAAACACTTAGGTAAATTTGAAAAAAATGAAGAGTCCATATTCAAAAGTCATCATCATTTCAATCCTTGTCGTCAACACCATTCTCGGTGGTTACCTTCTGATGCACGACATTAACAACAAAAGCGGTGACTTAAATACTGAAATTCAGAGATACGAGGAAATTCAAAGACGTGTCCTTGATAGCAACTGCCCAAAGTGTGGCGGACAGTTTGAAAATGGCTTTTTGCTTGATAGATCGAGATCATCAATTCATGTCACAACTTGGGTTCAAGGCAGCCCAAAAGTAGACGGCGCCCGGTGTCAACGAAGAGCCCGCTTCACCTGTTGTGACCAAGCGCTGCAAGGCATGCGGCTTTTTAGAATCATACGCAAAATAGGTGTCACGTAGGGCGACACCATGCGTCGCCCGTTTTGGCTGCAATGCGACTTCACGAAAGTAATCTCCGAGAGATGGATTCGAACCACCGTTCCAACGTTCAAAGCGTCGTGTCCTACCATTAGACGACCTCGGATTATGGTGCCCGGCAGTGGATTTGAACCACTAACCTCTTGTTTCTAAGGCAGGAGGTTCCGAACCTGCTTGAGTTTGACGAAACCAGCATAAGCCTGCTTCTCCTTTACTAGCAGGAGTTTCCAGTCCTCTTTTAACCGGACTGATCTTGCCTAGTTTGACCAATCTAGCCTATTATGTTCCTACTAGGTTTTTACTAACGTTTGAGGCTTGATGGTGTGATTGTCGTGAAAAAGAAGAAACTCACAAACACTCTTGTTTCGTCCCTCCCATATCCGGCAAAGGGTGAACAACAAAAATATTACTGGGATGCAGATCTTCCAGGATTTGGTGTTCGAGTCTCTCCTGGAACAAAAACCTTCTTTTGCGAGAGCAGAGTCGCGGGGAAAACAGTAAGAACCAGCCTAGGGAACACCAAAATTCTGTCAGCTGAAGAAGCTCGCAAGAGAGCAAAAGCAACACTAGGACAGATGGCCTCCGGTCTGAATCCAAACGCTCAGAAGAAGGACGAGAAAGCGAAGTCAATCACCTTGCGCGAAGCGTGGCTGAAGTTAAAAGAGTCGCGACAACATTTGTACAGTCCTGCTACCGTCAAGGTCTACGAATGGGCACTCAGTCTATGTTTTCCTGATTGGCTAGATAAATCCATAGTTTTGATTACCAAAGACATGATCGAAAAGAGACATAGAATGATTTCGGAGCGCGTTGGTCCTCATTCGGCGGCTGATGGATCAAAAGCCTTGGCAAACCAAGGAATGAGGGTACTTAGAACAATTTTCAATTTCGCAATCGACACTTACGAAGATTCTGAAGGTAGATCGCTAATCCCGCAGAATCCTGTGCGGAGGCTCAAAGGGCAGTGGAATCGCATTGACTCCAGGCACGGATGCTTGAGGAAGGATGAGCTTAAACCATGGTTAGATGCAGTGGAGAAACTCTCAAGCGATGCCATTCGCGACCACTTGATTCTGTGCCTGTTTACGGGTCTGAGACGAAATGAAGCAGCTAAGCTTCGCTGGGACGAAGTCGATCTAAAACGTGGCACACTAACTTTTGCCAGCAGTCGCATGAAAAACAATCAGCCTCATCAAATCCCCGTTAGTGATTACATTCTGGAGCTGCTAAAACGCCGAGACGTTGCCAAAAAGACGGATGCAATTTACGTATTCCCTGGTCAGCGAGGGAATTCTGGACACATGATCGAGAATATGGCATCTGTCAGGAAAGTAAGAGATCTGTCAAAAGTAAACTTCACAACGCACGACCTGCGTCGGACTTTTCTCACATTTGGTGAACAACTGGGGATTGAAAGACCCACACTTAAGCGCCTGGCAAGCCACACAGTTGGCGCCGATATCACAGAGAGATATATCCAGGCAGAGACAGAGCGCTTACGCATACCTGTGCAATTAATTGCCGATTATATTTTGGAAGCCTCGGAGAGGCGCCCAGCCAAGAAAAACACGGTCAGGACAAAGACGTCAAGGCGCACTGCGAGCGGCGACAAGTTAGTGGCGCTATAGGTACCAACTCCGCTGGGTTTGTACTGAATCCGCCAAAGTTGCACTATATATGGTGGCTTGACGGAACGCTCTGGGCGACTGTTATCATCTTGAGTCATTGGTCAACTTGCCGGGGCGCTGAGCCTCTGCTTTTGACTTTCCTTTTCGCCACACATCTGATGAGGTCAAGAATATGGCAGAGAGTAAAGGACTGCGCTTTTACATGAGGGATGACCTTGTAGCGCAGCTTTCAGCGATGCAGAAGCGAGTGCTTTATCAAGATGATGCGATTCCAGCACTTCGCTTGATCGTGAATCCATCTGGTCGGCGTTGCTGGTTCTTCTACAAGTCAATCAATGGAAAGCCGACAAAGCTAAAGCTCGGTGAGTTTCCGCACTTGACCACGCAAGAGGCACGGGAAATCATCCTGTTAATGCTCAAAGAGGTTCAGCTTGGAGAACCACCGAAGAGTATTCGACCAAAAGCACTTATGAAACGAATTCCACGTTATCGGGAGGTCTTCAATCTCTACGTTCGAGACTATCTGAAAGTCCACAAAAGAGACAAAGAGTGGATCGAAGCTGAGCAGTCTTTCAATCGCTGTCACCAAGATTTCGCGGAAAAACGCATTTCAGATATCACCAGATCGGAGCTTCAAGCCTGGATTAATCGGCTCGGCACGGAAAGAGGAAACCAGACAGCAAACCGGGAATTTAACCGCCTTCAGGCTGCCATCCATTACGGCGAAAAGATGGGACTCTACAAGCTCGAAAGTGATCCCACAAAGCACATTCAAAGATTCCCTGATGTTCGTAGAACCAGATATTTGAGCCAAGAGGAAACACTCAGGCTATTGGAAGTGCTGAAGACCAGAAGCGACTATCAGCGAGACATCGTGATGCTTGCACTCTTCACCGCGGCGCGAAAGGGGAACATCTTGGCGGCTCAATGGAACGAAATAGATCTGGATAATCGAATCTGGCGGATACCGGCCCACAAGTCTAAGAGTGGCAATGAGCTGGTACTGGCACTTACAGAAAGCGCTGTTAGCCTTCTTGTGCGTCGCAAGATCGCCGTTTCGAGCAGTCCCTGGGTGTTTCCATCCTTGCCGGACATTTGCGGGCGTAAAAGCGCATCTGGACACATTGAAAATTTCAATAAAGCTTGGCGGGAGATTTGCGCCGAAGCTGGACTTGATGATGTTCACTTCCACGATTTGCGACACAGTGTCGCTTCTTGGTTGGGTGCCCAGGGCGTCAATGCTTTCACCATCATGGATGTCTTGGGGCATTCAACCATTGCCACCACGGTGAGATACACACACCTGAATCAAGACGTTTCCAGAGCGGCGCTTGAGGCTGCGCACCAAAAACTGATGGTCGAGCCACTCGGCGCCCTGGAGCTGGTCAAGGATGATGAAGCATCGCGTGTTATCTTGTTCGACAAATTCGTAAAGAGACGCACAAGTCGCACGCAGTCTGAATTAGGAGATCTTGAATCATGACTTTTTCGGAGCGGCGCCGCCTTGCCATTGCTCTTGATGAGCTGTCTAAAAAAGCATGGGAGAAGCGTGAGCAATCCTATGCGGCTAAGGACAAGCTGCAAGCGGTCAGACTGAGAAGAGAGAGTGACGCGCTAGACAAAGAATGGGAAGAGCTTGAACAGCATCTCCATCTGCTGGACGGCAAAGTCTTCGCGATAGACTCCAAGACTCTACGAATCCGCCGCGTCAAGCCCGGAGAACTTAACCCCCTGCCACTGTAGGTGGTGACATATTTCGAAGACCGGGGGTACCCCCCGCCCAGCCTGGCGAGCGCCTCCCCCGTATCGCCTCTCCGAAATTTTATGGAATTTCTATAAGGGGACGTTTCGTCCAACCGCTCAGGTGCGCTTCATCGATTGAGAGAATTCCGCTTTTTGAAAACCCTCGGCAGTGAAGGTGGTATGGCAATTCCACTGAAGCCCTGGGTTCTCTCTTTATGGTGCCGGTCGCTAACTTCATCCAAACTTGCGGATGAAAAACAGTATCCGACTTCGCCTCGCAAGCCAAAAAGTACGGAGGTCCTTCATAGATCCAGGAATCAAATTTACCAAGTGAACCACTAGCGGGAGAGAGATTTAGTGTAAGCGCCTTAAGAGAGACTTCGAATTGAGCCAGGACATTTTCCGCAGACATGCGACCGTCGTTTTGTACTTCCAAATCAAAATTCACCTCAGAGTCTGAAACACTCACAATTCTGATCCCGAGTTTGAGAGATGGTTTCGCGCTCCTTCCGAACCTGTCAGAAACCATCCAAGTTGGCATTTTCAGAAAGGACGAGCCGGAGCGGTAGTAGAAAGCTTTGTCCTGAGCTTGATGTGGGATGCTTTCACCCTTTGGCACGTAGGTAAACGCAAATCCTTTGTCTGAGCCCTCTTCCACTTCTAAACTCTCATGCCTGACGCCGATGATGCTTCCATCAACTATTTCAGGGCTCCTAGCGTTGAGATCTGAGAGAAGGTGCTTCAGTCTCGTTATTGGTTTCAATTCTTTGATGCAGTCTGGTTCATCGCTTCCCTTGGTTCGCCTGCAATCAACGCCCCAGACAATGACACCACCGCCGGAGTTAGCGAATCCGCTCAGTGCCTTAGAAAGATTTCGAATGTCGTCCTTGACCATTGGTGCTTGATCATCTTTGACTGTTTTGTAGTCAATCAATTCGGTTTCTATGCGTTTTTCATCGCGCACCTGGCACAAAAACTGATAGCCACCCTTTACAAAATTCTCAAAGATTTGCTCAGCTGAATCCATCCGCTGATCCTCCGAACGCAAGACCTATTTCTGTAATGGTTTATAAATGCCATTTTGATAGTTTGGTGATCCTTTCCACCCTGCACTATTCCAAAGTGCGTCAAAGACTGATTTAAGCAGGATTGGTATGTCGTCCGCTTCAGACCACTCTCTCACCCACACCGCTGGTAGTGGCAAATGGTTTTCCAAGATCTTCTCTCCGTTTGAACCGGTTTCCCATGCCAATGCCTCCGAGGAAAACGAATAACCCGAGACGCCATTTAAGACGACTTTTATAAATATTGGTGGCGGCACATCAAGGGCCTTAAGTCCCAACAGATATCCTTTAACGGCTTTGATTATTGTCTTCTCTAACCCGACTTGTGTGAATTCCGTACGTTCTTCGATTTGGTTTTGGTCTATTGCTTCAATCCGTCCACTTCGATAGACCTTTGCATAGTCTAATAACTGACCGTTGTCACCAAAGGTTCCGCGATGAGTCAAAAATCCCTCAGCGACAAAACGCCCAGTGTTTTCGCTTGAACCAATAGGTTGGAAGTACGGAACTTGCATTGCTATCGCTTCAACATCCAATGAATTCCCATCGTCGAGCGATGAGAGCGGAACAACAAAAATCATTAGCCGTTTTGCATCAATGTACAGGGACCCATCAAGTGGATTTTTGATTAGTGCGCTCTTGATCCTTTCGTTAATCCACTCATTTATTTTGTCCGTGTAACTAGAAGAGAAAAGGACCGCTGCGCGAATCTCTTCAATACTCATGTCGATTTTTCCAGCCCCATGACGAATTACGAATCTGCGTGATTTGACGACTCGGTGAGGCATGTTGAAGCTGCGCAACACCTTGAGCGCTATTAGTGAATTACCGTTGGAAAGCTTGACCGGATGTAGCTTCACGCCTATGAGATTGGGCTCAATGCCTGCCCTCAATACTTGAGTCATTCGAAGAGTCGTATCTTCAACTTCTGCATTTGGAATACCAGTCAGGCTCGTAATGAAGCCGCCTCCAGATTCCGCTGCACCGTAAATAATCAGCCCGCCGCTCCCATTTGCCATTGAGCAAACGTCGAGGCGAAATTCTTCCTTCTCTGGATCGGTAGTACCTGGCGGCACTTGCTTAAAGTCGAGGTGAACTGATTCCACAGTTTGCTCCGCAATCAGCTGATTGAGGTCGTCCTCGTCAATGTCATCTAGATTTTTCTGAAAAAGCCACATGCAAAAGCGCCCTATCGCGTCGGAGAAGCAGTATATCGCCCTCCCCGTGTCAACCGAAATGGCCGCCCAGGCATGCCAAGTGGCGCCAAACGAAGTCCCTATCTAAACTTCGAGCGTTTTGTTGGCGCAGTTAAGCATGTCTTACCAAACGAAAAACATTGGCAACACGCGATAGGATCAGAATTTTAGGGGCGGGAACAGACGTGAAGTTTTTTGAGCAAGAGGCAAACAGCTTGAACCAGATGATGTTAAAGCTAGACCAATTGAGTAAATATTCCGCAAAAGAACTAGCGCAAAAAGTTGTATCAACAGGCGATTCGAGTGGAGAAGAAGCGTTTTTTGATTTCGTAATTTCTGCTGCCAAAGAAGCAAAAACAATGCATCTAACTCCTGGAGTTGGAAACGCATTGCACAGTGCTAATTCTTCACTAGATCCCGTAATTGCTTGTTTTCAGAGAATTGGAAAACTTGACCCCGCATTGAACGATAGTCAAAAACAAAACCTCGTTGCAGAGACAAGAGATAGGTTTAAGGAGTCGTATCCCACGCTCGTTGCGCTGAGAGGATATGGGCTATCCAAAAGTGCCTTACAGAATGCTGCCAAACGGATCGCTGACGCTGCTGACAATTGCAACTCTCAGATTGAGGCAATTGGAAAGGACAGAGAGGAAATTGAAAAGTGGCACTCCGATAAAATGCAGCTCTTTGACGCAAACTTGAAAGAGCTGGGAAATGAAATAGATAAGGTAAAAGATCTCATCTCCAAGCTCGGGGTTGCAACCTATGCTGCACGTTTCGAGGAAGAATCTAAGGAGCACGAAAAGGAATCGCGTCTATGGCTCGATAGACTAAAGGCTTGTGCTTGGATCTTTCTTGTCGCATCGGGCCTTGTGCTCTTTGTTGAATATGCACAGCCTCACGCCGGCGACGGAATAGTTTCATGGTTCTCATCGACCGCTTCTCGTTTGGTAATTCTTTCGCTGCCTTCAATCGGTCTGTTTTTATGTATGCGGAATTACGCCGCATGCAGGCACAATTACATAGTTAATAAACATCGACAAAATGCTCTATCCACCTTTCATCTGTTTCAAGCCGCAGCGACCGACGAAGAGACAAAGAAAGCCGTCATGCTTCAGTCCCTTCAGGCGATCTTCTCACCCCAAAGCAGCGGGTATCTGAAGTCGGCAGCAGATAGCCAACCCAGCTCACAGTTCATTGAATTAATCAATAAGACGGTCAAGGATCACTAAAGTAAGCCAGCTCTTGCGTCACCTGCGTTAACTGAAGACAGGGTCCGCCTCTTAAGCTGTTCTGCTTCGTCCACAGGTGCGTCACTAGCTCGTCACAGATTGTGACGCACCAGTGACGCACCTGTGACACAGAAAAACGCCGCAAACGATCCACCTGCTTGGTGCGACGCATGTGACGCAAAAATCACGGCACCCTTATGGTTATCATCCGATGTTCGCGCGTCCTTGACCATTCAACAGTGCATCCTGCTTTTCGCAAGGCGGGCGCAAGCCTTCTCAGTTGGTCGCTTAGCTGTTTTGGGTTTTTCGGGAAGTTGGGAGCATCAATGTCTTCCGGCTTCACTAGTCTTCTGAGAATATTGGTGGCGGTGTCATAAGTCTCACCTCCCTTAAAGCACCTGATAATGGCTTGCGCCAATGCAGATGTTTCAAGCATGTCGTCATTTACTTCCTGCCTCATCCTTACGTATGCCTCATACACTTGCCCTGGTTCCATCTGTAACGCCGGTTCAGCCGCCGTTGCCCATGTCAAAAAATCAGCCATGCGCACCTGCTTTTCGAGCGTCACCGTATCCACGAAAGACAGTGCAGCGCTAATAGCATCAAGCAAGGACCCAAGCACACCAGCATGAATGCGATTGAATTTTGCTTCTAAGCTCTTTTCTGTTTGTCGTTTCTCATCACTTATAGCGGACAGTTTCAGAGAGATCACGCGGTCGTTAAAGTCGTCTCGTGAGGTCGGCTCGTCAATACCATTAATCAAAATTGGGCGATGAGTTTCAAACGTGGTTTCTTCACGGTTGCTGTACAGCTCCCTAGTGCTTATTCCGGTTCCGGACGCGACACGACAACAAACGTCGCTGAGCCAATTGGGCAAACCGGACAGATTGTCGTAGGCAAGAACATAGCTGTTTTCTGCTGCGATCGCCAGGTCCCGCTCGTCCTTTGGTGCAGCTCGCAAAGGCGCATCGACGGGATCAATCAACTGCTTTATTGTGCGTGCCATGAAAGTTTTTCCGGTGCCCTGTTCACCGGTCAAAACGAGAATTGGAAAGGCTCCGCATGGAGGCTGAAAGATGCTCAGGAGCCAAGAAGACAGGAGAGTCTTTTGATGATCAGTATCAAGATTTAGTAGCTCGAAGAGTGAAGGTAAGTTGCCGCCGCGCACTGGAATTGGTAGCTCTCTTAGAGTTTTCCCTCGAATAAATCTGATTTGGCACTCTGAACAGTCAATCACTCTCCAACCACTCTCAGAAATCTCGACTACTTGCTTCTGCTTGTTCGCCAGGTCCAAAAAGATCTTGCCGTCCCGGTGAGCAATACGAACTTCTGGTTTCTCCTCTTTTCCCCTGAACTTCGCAATACCAGAGAGAGTGCCAATGCATTCCTTGATTGCTTCGCGTCCAGGAGAGGCGGCGATCTCCTCAAAATACCTGAAGCACAACCAATCCGAAAATGATTTGGATTCAAGCGGTAGGTGTTCAACGATGCTCTGCTCCCGTGGAATGGTTGCATATGCGTTGCCTTCAGCGTCATGCCATAACTCGATTCCGTGCGTGCATTCAAGTAGGAGATCTTTCTGAGATCTCTTCTTGCCGCCTTGGAGGTCTGGCGCATTTTCACAATGTTTTTCTGATCTCGGTCCTTCAGACTCCTTGACCACCTTTCGTGACTCCCACTGTTTTGCGGATTTGATTTTTGCTGTAAAGTCGGCGCGAGTGCCACCAGCCTTGATAAAGTCTGTCGAGTCTTTGTGATCGTTGAACATAAGCAGCTTTACGGGCTTGAACTTATGCACCTGCACGCAATACTCTTGCGCTTTCTTTAGCCCTGGCTCTTTCTTGTTTCCTTTGACCAGGTCGTTGTCAGCGACAAAAATGATCCCCGGCGCGCCTTCCAGGTCGGCGTTCCAGTCGTCGTTCCAGTGATCAGAAACTCCACCGCATGAGAACGCTGCATACTTCAGATGCTCGACAACATTGTCTGCATCTTTTTCGCCTTCGACATGCACGACCGGACGCCCTTCGGCTGCGGCTTTACAAGCGACATCCCAATTGTAGGGGTCCATTTTAAGACCCCTCCAGGACGGTTTGATCTTGCCGCCCTCAATTCGGAAGCGTCGGAAATCTTTCGGCGCGAAGCGCATCTTGAAGGCATACGGGGTACCGTCTTTGCGACGATAGACGTATAGCTTTTCCATGATCGGCTCTGCTCTATCTTCAGGCCACTTGAATGGAAACACGCCCCATTGTTCAACGGTGATGTACTTCCAGACCATGCCGTCAGCGTCCGGCGCTTGCGCTTTTTTAGGAAAATTTACGCCCTTGGCGCTAAACCATTCCTTCAATTGTTGATACGTGCTGCACTTAGCGAAACAGTGCATCAGAAGACCCTTGTCGCCTACACCTATGCTGAGTGACTTCGTATTAGTGTCGTCATGGAGAGGGCAAAATGCCGTGTATCCTTTGCTCTCCGATCCGCTCGGCTTTAGACTGCTTGAGCGCAGCACGCCTACAATTTCTTGGAGGAGCTGAGCGGCGACAAAGTTGCCACCACTGGTAGTTTGTTCTATATTGTTCATGTTAAGCCTCTAGCCGCCCCCGGTTCTTCTCTCCTGGGGGCGGAATTGTATTAGTGTGATTTCGATGACGGTATTTGATTAGGCATTCGGTCGTGATCGCGTCTTGACACCATTCAGTGCGTAGTCGAAATAGCGCTTGGGATCACGATTGCGAAAGTAAATTGCCATGAGCGCGTTTTCCACTTGCATGCGCAGCCAGTCATCCTCGGCAGCGTACTCTTCTCCTTCGAAGGAAATTCCGCGCACACTAAGCGCTTCTACGATGCAGGCGATGAACGGCTTGCCGTCAATTTTCACGTGCAAAGATCCTTGCTTGAAAATTCCTGGACCTAAGCGCTCGAACTTCTCAAGGACTTCGCATTTGATGACTTCTATTCGCGGTAGCGGTCTAATCATTGGCTGACCTCCGTTGATTGTTCGGAGATCCAAGCTAGCAATTGGCGCCTGTCATAACGCACAAGCCGACCCAACTTAAATGATGGGGGTCCAACCTTTCTATTAGTCCACCTCTCCAAGGTTGATTCCTTGCAGTTGAGGATGTCGGCTACTTGCTTTCTAGTTAGCAGATCGAATGATTGTTCAGAATCTGTATTCGGTGTATTCATAAAATTACTCTTCTAGTTTTCTAGGTGTTGCGCCTGTTGTTCGATCTGCCTTGCCTTGTAGGAAAGAAACTAGCAACTAAAGAGTCCAAAACAGTCTCAATCTGGCTACGTGCAAAAGAAAGGCTAGAAACCAACCAGTTCTGCCATTAGCGGGATTGAGTGCTCTTTTGTCCTATGAATCGATTGGATTAGTTTGTAGGCGGAAAACCGCTTACTTAGTTAGATTCAGAGATTTCAATTGGTAAGTGAGCCATTGTTCTTTTGAAAAAAAGAATTCTGGATTTAATCTTTCTGATTCATAGACGCAGCCATAAATCGTTTGTGATGCGATCTTTGAAACCGGCTAAGGAATGGTCTGACATCAATTGGTGTCACTTTCAGAGCTTTGAAAGCAGCTTCAACCGCGTCTAGCGGATAGTACCACCTACCATTTATATAGATCGTCCGATGCCTAATTTGCTCTAGAACACGATCAGGGTTGCTACCACTAGCGATGGCATATCGTCTCAGGGTTGCTTCGTTTAAGTGAATTCCTTGGGGGCGCATGTTAGGGGATTGGCTCATGGTGGGTGGAGAAAAGCGTACTCTTTCTCTCATATACTCGATTCGAATGTTAGTCAACTTTTCACGTGGAAATTAAGAGGATGGCATATCCAATACAGATGTCCTTCGCGTGCGACACTCAAAAGAAAGTTTCTCCGAGGGATGGATTCGAACCACCGTTCCAACGTTCAAAGCGTCGTGTCCTACCATTAGACGACCTCGGAATATCCGTCTTGAAATCAAAGCGATTGATTTAGGACGGTCGAATTTCTCCATTGTGCCTAATAGGTGCCTACTAGGTTAATTTCGAAACCCTATAAACTCTGCCCGGCGGTGGATTCGAACCACCAACCTCTTGCTTCTAAGACAAGCGTCTCTGCCGATTGGACTACCCGGGCATATGGTGGGAGCGGCTGGATTTGCACCAGCGAAGCCTTGCGGCGACTGCTTTACAGGCAGGTGGCTTTGTCTACTCACCCACACTCCCAAATTGTTCTTGAAAGTTCCTTTTGAGGAGGGCACGAGCAACGCGCCCCTACGCTCAGGTGGAATACTGTCTCTGTAAGATCCGCGTACAATGCGCGACTACACTATATTGCTGCATTCGGCGCACGGAATGCGTCTTTACGACTCCTTCTACAATCGCATCATCAGTTTTCCGGCGTGTGCAACACACCCCTACGCTTAGACAGTTGGTCTGGGCGGGACGTGCTGCCCGTCCGGCCTCTCGCTTCCAAAACGAGCGCTCTGCTGCTGAGCTACGCCCAGAAATGGGGGATTGGATGGGAATCGAACCCATGTCTTCGGTCTCACAAACCAATGTCCTAGCCGCTGGACGACCTATCCCATGGCGATGCTGGGGGGAATTGAACCCCCGGCATCTGCGCTGACAACGCAGCACTCTGTCCACTGAGTTACAGCACCACGTGCTCACTTCCGCTTTCGCGGAAGCAAACTCCCAAGTTAGTGCAAAAGCTGAAAACGCTACGAATGTTGCTGCTGCTACGTAGAACAGCGCATCGAATGCGAAAAAGCATGCTGCGAACGAGCAAAACGCTGCAACGCCCGCAATGTGCGCGGCAATTGCTCGAATGTTGGCGTTTGAAAACTTAGCTAAAAAGTCGATGTTGAAGATAAAGATATTCATGATCGTGCACTACTCCTAAATTTGCTTCCAGCACAAGATGCAGCCCCTGCGGCTGCTTTCTATAATCTTGTTGTTGGAGGAGTGTGCGGAACACGTCGATCACCTTTGGTTATCTTTTCTCTTCGAGCACAGACCTATTAGAGATTTATAGAGATCTGTACTGACGAATGAGGCGGCACATTGCCGCCCGTCTTTTCAGTCTATACACCGCCATCCGTTTTTGTCAACGGGGAATTTCCTCATCGCCTGCACAGCGAGCGGCTTTATATCTAGATCTTAGGACTACATTACCTGTATGAGCTGAGATGCAAATTCAGATCACTAACTAATTGAATCTTCTCACTTCAAAATGTTCCCCGATTTGAACTGCATTGTTCAAGAGAGAGAAGCGGTATCGAGGGATTTGGACTTGCTAGAAGTGGTCCTACAAAACAAGGTTACTTTGAAACCTTCACCGAGACCTTTTTCAGCGCTTGGTCAAAATCATCAATTAGATCTTCTGTTGCTTCGATGCCCGTGGAAAAACGAATCAGAGAATCACTGATACCGATGCTCTTTCTATCGGCTTTACTAAGTCCAAGGTGCGAAGTAGTTGCGGGTCGAGTGATCAAACTCTCTACGCCCCCAAGACTGGGTGCAGAAATCGGATATTGCAATGCTTTGAGAAATTGATCCGCAATCGCAGGATTTTCTTCCTTCAGTTCAAAGCTAAGCATGCCACCAAAACCATCGAACCATTTCGCAGCACGCGCATGCGCCGGGTGGCTTTCCAAGCCCGGGTAATTTACTTTGCCAATTGCAGAATGTTTTTCCAAGTACTGTGCGATTTTCAGTGCACTTTCATTTTGATGCCTAACTCTAAGTGCGAGCGTTTTCATACCTCTATGCAAGAGAAAGGCAGCATGAGGGTCCATGGTGCCACCAAAATGATTTAGTTTTCTCGTGATGTTTTTCACCAATGTCGCTTTACCGATACAGGCACCGCCGACAATATCAGAGTGCCCATTCAAATATTTGGTGCAACTATGCACTGAAAGATCAAAACCCATTTCTGCTGGTCGAAAATTGATCGGGCTGGCGAATGTATTATCGACGATTGAAATTATCTTGTGGTCGCGTGCAAAGTCGACTACTGCAGCGAGTTCTGGAACATCCAAGAGAGGATTGGCAATGGTCTCAACATAGATAGCTTTTGTCTCTTTTCGAATTTTCTTTTCCCATGATGCGGGATCACTTGCGTCGATGAAATCGTGCTCAATGCCCAAAGCAGGGAGATCTTTGGTGACGAAATCATGAGTGCCACCATAGAGGCAATCTTGAAGCAAAATGTGATCGCCCTTGCTGAGAATACTGAGCAGCGCAGTCGAGATTGCAGCCATTCCGCTCGCGGCAACCATCCCAGCTTCCGCCCCTTCAATTGCTGCGAGTTTTTCTCCCAGAACAATATGATTAGGTGTATTGTTGAGCCGAATGTAGCGAATGTCGTGATAATTATCTTCGCCACCATACTCGTAAGTGGCAGACTGAAAGATTGGCAAGTTGACTGCGCCTGCAACACGTGGGCGCAACTCTCCAGCGTGAATCAACTTTGTTTCGACTCTCTTTGAGCTGGTCACGAAATTCTCTCCTAAGTTGAAAGGGCGATGCCGTGCACCGCCCTGCTATTTTAAACTGACTCCTAAACGAGAGTCACTACTTGCCTTTCTTGATCTGCCCTTTCACAGAAGGACGGGCAATCGGAGCAGCCGGCTTGCCGCCTTTGCTGTGTTCGATAGTCCTGCGCTCGATTTCGAGCAGATCGTACTCTTGTCTCAATCGACCAAACATACCTGCGATTTCACGCTCGCGGCGATCACGCTCTCCCGATTTCACAACAAGTGCGTCAGCGGTGCCCTGCATATTCTCCAACTCACGCAATCGCCCCTCTTCTTGACGAAGCTGACCTTCTGCGCGTAAAGCGCGCATTTGGTCGCTTCTCAGTTGTCCAGCGATACTATTCGCCTCTGCGACACTACCAGCCATAGGTGGGCACAACCTGGGTGGCGGAATGTTATTGAGGTGATACGCGGTGCAATGCATCTCGTACTTCTTATGCAGATCATCAAAAGCGGCTCGTGCTGCGTGACACTCGCCAATTTGCGATTTGAACAGATTGTAGTGCTTGTTGTAATCCGCCGCGTGAATTTTGAACTGCTCGACATCAATGTTGTACTGACGCATTGCTTGCTGCAGTTGAGGACCTTTCAATCTGATCAATGGAATGTTCGGCATCGTATTAGTTTGCAAGGTCGACGCACGCCCCGTAAGCTTTTCGTCTTTATCTCCACCTTTTGCATCTCCGGGTTTTGCATCTCCGGGCTTACCATCACCAGGCTCTGCGTCTCCGGACTTTGCGTCGCCTGATTGCGCCGCGCCGGGTGTGACTGTTGCGTTGGTCGGTGTCCCAGGCGGCGGCGTTGTCGACGCATCATCCGTGGTACCAGCACTTTTTTCGCCTGGCGCAGCAGGTGCCGGCAAATCGCTTGTGGTTTTTGTCTGCGTAGATGGCTTATTATCAGCGGTTGGTTGTTGTGCAATCAAAATGAGCTGTTCTGCTTTCAGCTTTGCTGCTTCGCCTTGAAGTTTGTGCGCTTCTTTCTGAAGTCTTTCTGCTTCTGCAATCTGAGCATTCATCCTCGTGCTCAGTTGACGCCCTTTCAAAACAAAAGCATTCGCAGCGTCCTTGATTTCCCGTGCGGTTTCAAGTCGACCTGGCTGCAGTTTGCGATAAGTCTCGTCATCTAGTGCGGCACCGACCGCAGATGCCTTCGAGCAGCAGCTATGGGATGTTGCATTCGTTGATTGAGTTCGACACGTTGGATGCATCTCATGGCTAGAACTCATTGCCGCCAAAGACAGCCCCATCGCCAAGGGTGGCGCAAGAAGCATCGACAAAGCGACAGCCGGCATTCTTTTCATTGTCACGTTCTCCATAGGCGCAGCTCTATTTAGTGAATTGAATCATGTTGGTAAGCTATTTTGCACCTCCAGGCGCAAGTTACCAATCGCCAAAATGATGATAAGCACGCGGGTCCCGACGTACAACTGGCTTCGCCGGAGGCACCGCCTTGAAATGCGCTTTGCTCGGAGTCGCAAACCCCATGCCATTGAGCGCAGCTCGTATCGGATTGGCAGACTTCAAATTAAGGTCCGACAACAGTCCCGCCCTCGCTCGAAGTTCCAGCGGCTTGTCCTCGCCAGGCACGTCGTCTCGTTCAGGAGAGCCATAAAACCGTACGTACAGGTTTGTCCCGAGCGCCCGCAATTTGGCATTGCCGGGTTTATTGCTGGGATCCGCAATGAGCAATTTGAGATTGTTGGCTGACTTTTGAATTTCGGCGGCCCGCCGTACCCCTTCCATGCGCGCCAGTGCGGCTTCTCGCATGGCATCATTGCGATGCCAACTGTTCTGGATATAGCTTCGACCGCTGACTTCCTCATCGGGTCGGTAATACCAACGCCTGTAGCGATTAGGGTTGGTTTCAACCCGCATATTCAACCTTTCGGCGGCAAGCCGCATACGCTCGGTCGCAGTCCGCTCGGAGGCTGTGCGAATCCGACTTTTGGCATCAGCCGATTGCGCATTTAACAGGCGCAGCGCCTGCTGGACAATCATTGGGTCATCGGCAACAACTTTGCGGCGCTCTCTATCCGTGGCGAGGTCCAATACAGCCTGCTTTGCCAGGCGCCCTTCTTTGCTGAAGGGGTTGAGGCGAAAGCAATACTCGAATTCAGCCTTTGCAGCCTCATACTCGCGCAACTGCTCAAGCGTACGAGCTAAGTAGAAGTGCGGCTTCCAATTCATCGGATCCTTCGCGCAGGCCTCTTCGAAGCACATGGCTGCGGTATGGAATCGCTTGTAGTAATACTGCTCGACGCCTTCCTCCAGTGCTCCTGCAATAGCTCGAGGAATAGCAATGAATGCTGCCAGACAAACCATGAGCGTTACGCAGATAATGCGCAGCGCAGTCACAGATTTCTTCATTTCCGACCGGAGAGGCACGCAGACTCCAGGTTTGAGGATATTTCCAGATATATTACCTTAATTCATACCACCAATCTTGACAACTTAATGTTTTGAATCTGATAACACTTGCCGCAACGGAAAAAGCGGCAAATCTGAGTGAAAACGGATAATAATGAGTGGTTGTTGCTTGCTTATAGCTGTTGCCCAGGTTTTTTGATGTTTAGCGGCGTTCCTCCTGTACATCTGATGTGGTCGAACATGTTCGACCCAAAACGTCCAAAGGTTGAAAAAGCTGTCGACTGGAAGCGCCTCGGGCGTCTATTCCTGCCATATTGGAAACAAGAAGCAATAGTCATCGGCTGCATCACTCTAGTTGCGTTGCTAGGACTTTTGCCGCCTGTCCTGACAATGAACCTTATAGATAAAGCCATTCCTTCCGGCAACTTCCAGTCGGTGGTCGTAATCGTTGGAGCTATGGCAGCTGCAGCGCTTGTCTCGGCTGGAATCAGTGCGCTACAGGGTTATATGAATTCGTTTGTCGGCGAAAGCATAATGCGCGACTTGCGTATTCAGCTGATGACGCACATGCACAAAATGCCGCTCGATTTCTTCACGAGCACGAAAACCGGTGAAGTCATCAACCGCGTCACCAATGATGTCGACAGTATAGACGGCTTAGTGTCAGGGACATTGGTAATGATACTGATTAATATCTCAGTGATCATCACAACCCTTGTCACGATCTTTTTACTTGATTGGCGACTGTCTTTGATGTCACTGGTAGTGCTTCCATTTATGGTCGCCCCACTCTGGCCGGTTGGTCGTCGCATGTACGAGATTCGAAAAGCAACACGCGAAAAACGCGATGAAATGCAGGCAATCGGGCAAGAGACTCTATCCGTTTCTGGAATTGTTTTGCTCAAATCCTTTAACCGCGAAATATTCGAACACGATCGGTATCATCGTCTCGGTACTGACTTGATGAAGTCCGAAATCAAACTAGCGATGGTCGGTCGCTGGTTTATGGCGCTGATTAGTGCGATGGTGATATTGGGGCCAGCGTGCATCTGGTTATACGGCGGGTGGTTGTGCATTCATTCTGGTATCACGGTGGGCTTGGTCGTAACTTTCGTCTCACTGCTGAGTCGACTGTACACGCCCGTTGCATCACTTGCCGGAGTGCAAATTCAGGTGATGAGCGCACTTGCTGTTTTCGAGCGCATCTTCGACTATCTCGACATGGAAGAAGAAAAGGATGATTCAAGTTTACCGAGACTGAGAGCCGACGCCGGAGAGATTCGTTTTGATCATGTGAGCTTTGCCTATCCCAATGGCAGACAGGCAATTGTTGATGTTTCTTTCTTGGCTAAACCAGGACAGATGCTTGCGCTTGTTGGTCCGTCCGGCGCAGGCAAAACAACCCTGAGCATGCTCCTTCCGCGCTTCTACATACAGCAAGAAGGCAGCATCACAATAGACGGACAAGACGTGCGCAATGTAAGGCTTTCTTCGCTGCGTGAAAACATTGGTATCGTCACACAAGAGACGTACCTGTTCCATGACACGATATTCAACAATCTTGTGTATGCTCGTCCAACTGCGACAAAAGAAGAAGTGATATCAGCTTGTAAGGCTGCGAACATTCACGGTTTCATCGAAAAATTGGAAAACGGATACGATACTACAGTTGGTGAACGCGGTCACAAACTAAGTGGAGGCGAGCGCCAACGGTTGGCCATCGCGCGCGTATTGCTCAAGAATCCTCATATATTGATTCTGGATGAGGCGACGTCATCGTTGGACTCAGAAAATGAAGCATTGATACAAGAAGCGCTGACTCCACTCATAAAAGGGCGCACCAGCTTGGTTATTGCTCACAGGCTGTCGACCATCATTCAGGCGGATCTGATTTTGGTTATAGACGATGGTCGAATTGCCGAAATGGGCACTCATGAAGAATTGATCCAAAAAGATGGGCTCTATAACCGCTTGTACAAAACTCAATTCCGGGAAACCGCTGCCGTGTGAAGCTGGTTCACGCATTGTTCATTAACTAGATGTACTAACATATAGGATGGCCAATTAGCGGCATCTATAGTTCGGAGGTGCGTGATGAAACTCGCAATTACAGGGTCTACGGGGCTCGTAGGCAAAAAAATTACGGCCGAGTTGAAAGCAGCTGGGCATCAAGTAGTCAAGCTCGTCCGTAAGGTTAGCAATTCAGAGAATGAGTTCTCGTGGAATCCCGACACCGATAAAATCGATGCAAAAGCTTTTGAAGGCGTAGATGCAGTTATTCACCTCGCGGGTGAAAGCATTGCGTCCAAGCGTTGGTCTTCAGAACAGAAAATGAAGATCAAGCAAAGTCGAGTCAAAGGCACCAAACTAATCGCCAGCACTCTTGCTGCAATGGACAATCCACCACGTGTTCTCGTCAGTGCATCAGCGATTGGCTTTTACGGTGATCGTGGTGCAGAATTGCTCACAGAAGAGAGCACAACCGGAGAAGGATTTCTGGCCGCAGTCTGCCGCGAGTGGGAAGATGCCACGCGCGACGCAGAGTCCAAGGGGCTGCGCGTAGTGCACGCTAGGCTGGGAGTGGTGCTCAGCAAAGAAGGTGGCGCGCTCAAGATGATGTTGCCACCATTTCTTATGGGAGCCGGTGGTCCGCTCGGAGATGGAAAGCAATATATGAGTTGGATCGATCTAGATGACGCAGCAAAAGCATTCATATATTTAGCGACAGAAGCAAATACCAGCGGTGCTGTGAATTTAGTAGCACCAAATCCGGAGACAAATGCAAACTTCACAAAGACGCTCGCAAAGGTCATTCATCGCCCGGCATTTTTCCCAGTACCAACATTTGGTGTCAAAGCTCTCTTTGGCGAAATGGGCGAAGAATTGCTTCTTTCCAGCAACCGTGTAAGTGCAAATAAGCTGGTAAATTCCGGCTTTAAGTTTACTTACCCCGATCTGGAATCAGCGTTGAAACACGAGTTAAATTAGGTCAAAGCACGAAAAGAACGTGCAAACGATAGAGAAGATAAAAACACAAACAGGATTACTTCACGTGCCCGAAGACAACGGTGAATTGAAAGCAAAAACGTCCAACGAAAATAGTCACACCGACTTTTTGCCAGGACGGAAAGATCATTTGCCACTGTTGTTTCGCGCCGTGGAGTGTGCGAGAAACGGAATTGTAATAACCGATCCTCTGCGCACTGATAATCCGATTATCTACGCAAATCCCGCATTCTCTCAATTGACTGGTTATGGGTCCGAACAAATAATCGGGCGCAACTGCAGATTCTTGCAACGTGACGACCGAGAACAAGTTGCAGTTAAAGAAGTGCGTGAGGCTATCAGCAAAGAAATGCCTATCACGACCATTTTGAGAAACTACAAAAGAAACGGAGCACTCTTTTGGAACGAACTAACAATCTCGCCAGTGAAAGACGAAAACGGACGAGTAATCAACTTTGTCGGCGTACAAAACGATGTAACAGCACGCATTGATTCAGAAAAAAGAGTGCAAGAATTTTACTCAGTTATCTCACATGAGCTGCGCACACCACTTTCATCAATTCATGGTGCGCTTACTGCAATTGAAGACGGGACTGCGGGAAAAGTCAATGCGCAAGTGATGCGCTTGGTGCGAATTGCCGTCGATAATTCCACCAGGCTAATGCGGTTAATAAACGACATTCTGGATTGGAAAAAGCTAGAGGCCGGGAAGTTCAAACTCAGCCTGGCGACTTTCGATCCAGCACAGGCAGTCGAATCTGCCATCAACGAACTTCAAGCAACAGCAGAAGCAAAAGGCATTGTGCTTGAGCCACGGATAATGACACATCACGATCTTTTCGCTGATCAAGATCGCATCATTCAAGTACTGAGCAATTTGACAGCAAACGCGATCAAATATTCGTCTCCAAACAGCCGCGTTATCATCACCTTGGAAGCTCCAGCGACTGATACCATTCGTTTTTCAGTAAGTGATAGGGGACCAGGCATTGCCAGCGAGCAAATGGATAAACTGTTCGTTCGCTTTCAACAGCTAGATTCATCCGATACGAGAAAGAAAGGAGGCTCTGGACTGGGGCTGGCTATCTGTAAAGCAATTGTCGAATTGCACGGCGGCAATATAGGCGTTTCGAGCGTTGTCGGCGAAGGTTCATCATTCTGGTTCGAAATCTTCGGATAAATTCAAGCTTGGTTCGAGATTTTCATGTGCTTTGAAGACTTCGAATTTCGAACCAAGCTATCAAACTTTAGGAGATGTCCGGGGTTTCGCTAACAGCGCCTTCAATCCTCATGAGATATCCGCGATTACGAACGTTCTCAATGAAAGATTCTCTGTCCGAACTGTCAATTGAGCGTCGCAAGAGTTTGATATGCGTACGCACCGTATCTGGTGAAGCAGTAGAATCATCCATCCAAACACGGTCTAGAATGGCTTCAGGACTAAAGACCTGGTTAGGATGACGCATGAAAAACTCCAACATGCTGTAGACCTTTGGGCGCAGCTTCAGAGGTTTTCCATCCTTGAGAACAGTGCAACTGACAGGGTCCAACTCCAGATCGCCGGCGCGCAAAATCGTTTGCGCCATTGACTGTGGTCTGCGCAAAAGCGCACGCACCCGCGCGAGAAGCTCACGAGCGTGAAAGGGTTTTGTCAAATAGTCATCAGCGCCAAGGTCAAGAGCTTTTTCTTTATCATCAACGGTAGTCTTCGCCGTCAACATAAGAACAGGTGTTTTGCCACCACTCTCCCGAAAGGCTTTTAATACATCAACTCCACTGACATCCGGCATCATCCAATCGAGAATTATCAGATCATATTTGTATGCACGCAGCATTGGCAGCGCGTCTTTGCCTCCACTTAGAGCCTTCACAGAATGCCCTTTGTTAGAGAGTGTGATGCGCAAAACCTCAGACAGATCGGCGTCATCTTCGACTACAAGAATCTTGGCCATACTTTATTTTACAGCGAGGAGGAAAACGATGCGGATTTCACCGGCAGAAAAGAGTCAAAAGACCGCAAATAAAGACTGGGATTGTGTTCACATCCTGTTCACGGAAAAGGTTTAACTTGGAAAAGGGCGCCCCCGGCCAAACAGTCATGAGAATTGACAGCATAGTACCTCGGCAGAGACTGATACAGTTATGAACATACGGACATCCAAAACAAATCAACCTACTCATGCGGTTATTATCGGCGCCGGACTGTCTGGACTGGCTTGCGCATATCACCTTAAGAAAGCCGGCATAGACTTTACAGTCTTGGAGGCATCTGATGGTGTAGGCGGCAGAGTTCGCTCGGATATGGTCAATGGGTTTGTGCTGGACCGTGGGTTTCAAGTTTTGCTGACCGCTTATCCTGAAGCGCGCGAATTGCTTGATTACGACAAGCTCAAATTGAAATCATTCATACCTGGTGCGATGGTGCGTTTTAACGGGGAGTTTCATACAGTTGCAGACCCTTGGCGCCGTCCGTCCGATTGCCTAAAATCTGTTCTCAATCCGATTGGAACGCTCAAAGACAAATTGCTGATCGGCAAGCTGCGGCAAAATGTCACGGCTGGTTCTCTAAAAGGTCTCTACGAGAGAAAAGAACAGAGCACCTTAGAGCGACTTAGACAATTCGGCTTTTCGAATAACATAATAGACTGCTTCTTCCGCCCATTTTTCGGCGGCGTTTTCTTCGATAAAACACTCAGCACATCAAGCAAAATGTTCGACTTCACATTTCGTATGTTCGCAACTGGCGATACGACAATACCGACCGGTGGCATGGGTGCCATCTCAAATCAACTCGCTGAAAAAATTGGAATTTCCAAAATTCACCTTAACTGCAGGGTATCGGAAATAGATGGCACCTCGATAACACTTGAAGATGGTGCGGTAATTCAAACAGATGCTGTTGTCGTCGCAACAGAAGGTCCAGAATCGGCAAGACTATTGAAGAAACCGATGCTGGAACAAATGCGATCCGTGCGATGTTTGTACTTTGCTGCGGATAATGCACCGCTCAACACACCAGTACTGGTGCTCAACGGCGAAGGATCAGAACTGATAAATAATCTATGCATACCGAGCAATGTAAATGAATCATATGCACCTGCAGGCAAACATTTGATTAGTGTCAGCGTAGTTGGTCGTGACGACCTTCCGGAAGACGGCTTACTCAAGGCAGTAATCTCGCAATTAGAGTCCTGGTTCGGAAAGGATGTACAGAATTGGACGCACCTGCGCACTTACAATATCAAGCTGGGCTTGCCGGATTATTCAATTCAAGCTCTGGGCGAAGTGGAAAAGCCGGCAAGAATTGAAAAAGGCACGTATGTATGCGGAGATCACCGAGACACAGCCTCAATTCAAGGTGCATTTTCCTCCGGCAGGCGGGCCGCACAGGCTTTGATTGAAGACTTTGAAGCGACACTTAAAACAGTAGCCAGTTAATGTTGAAATCTGCGATGATCTAGCCATCTTAGATGGAGTTTCTTCAATGATCAGTCTTAAAAGCCTTTCGCTGCCTCTGCTTGCTTCAATTTTGTTGCTAAGCAACGTGGCACCTTCAGCCGGCGCCAAAGAGGAATCCAAGGTGAAAGAAACAAAGTCTCACGCGGTTAGGGTGGGCGACACAGCCCCCGATTTTTCTCTTAAATCCGGCGAAGGAAAGACAGTCAATCTCGCCGATTTCAAAGGCAAGAAATCCGTCGTACTTTTCTTTTATCCAAAGGACGAAACTTCAGTTTGCACAAAAGAAGCATGTGCATTTCGCGATCAATTTCAAGTATTCAAAGATCTTGGAGCCGAAGTCATTGGTGTGAGCTCTGATTCGGAAGAATCGCACAAAGGCTTTGCCGAACACCATAAATTGCCTTATACACTGCTGTCCGATGATGGTGGCAAGTTGAGAAAAGTATATGGTGTTCCTTCGACGATGGGCGTGATTCCAGGGCGAGTTACATATGTGATCGACAAGAATGGCATCGTCAAACACGTATTCAATTCTCAAATGGAAGGAGAGAAGCACGTAACTGAAGCGATTGCCACCCTGAAGAAGATTTCTTCGGCCAATTAAGCGATTAATCTAGTTGGAAATCGTCTGTGCCTCGATACCGTACGATGTGAACTGATCACTGGTTTCGTCGGCACCAAGCACGTTGTAGTTAAAAGAAAATTCGACATCTACCTTTTCATCGGAACCTTTCGGTAGCGGTCTGAATGGCTGTGCATTTTTCACAGCTTTCAGAGCGGCTTCATCTGAAAGTTTCGTTGAGGAATGAGAGATGATCTTGAGTTCGGAAACTTGTCCATCACGCGAAACTTTGAAGGCAACTGTGGCATGTTCACTTTCGCTGCATTTGGGTGGAAACCACGAACGCTTGACTCGTTTTTCCAGATCGTTCATCCAAGGTTGGTAATCGATGTCACCACGAACATTATCCACAGGCTCGGCAGCTGCGGCAGGTTCGGCAGCAACAGGTTCTGAAGCAACCTCCACCGGTGTGAATTCCGGCATTCTGCAAATCGCTCGATCACTTAGATAGTTCCAGATAACCGATTTGCCAAACATAGCCTGTTCGCATCCAGAGAACTCGTTGACACGAGCGGTACTGGTCGCATCGGCCTCATTGTAAGTGAAGACGCAAAGACCAAAGGTGGCAACATAAAGAAGAATCGGAAGCGGCAAGATCAGTCCGATTCGGTGAATCATTTTTTGCGCGCCGAGACTGAGCACTCCGACAGAGCTGCCGACAAGGAATTTGTCTTTTTTCACTACGTTGATTAGTGAAATGAGATGCAGCGCGAGGTAACCAAACGCAGGTAAGAGAATCATTGTAGAAAGAAAGTTCACACCACCATAGCTTGCAAGCATCCAGACAAGACTGCAAGCGGAAAGTGTGAAATAGACAAATCTGAGAATATGCGCGAACGGATTCTTCGAACGACCATTGACCATGGCTGCTCTCCTACGGCGTGACTGTAGTAACCAAACGAATTACAGATTCCTATTACCTATTTTTGAATTTGAGACATGCAAAAACCACAGGAAAAACCCCTGGATCTTTGGATTAATTCAAACTCTCATCCGGCGGAAAGAACATATTCATCGCAGTCTTATCGCCTTTCAGCGCGGCAAGAAATTTTAGATTCTGCTCGGTGGCGGCGAGGTCTTCGTGTCCATCAGGTAACAGTGCGCGTTTTATAGACAGACTGCGAGTGAAATACTGCGCCGATTGATTGGCATCTTTCATCTTTAAGCTGTTGGTTCCAAGAAAGTCCAGAATGTGCGCGGCACGAAGGCTATGTTTGCCGAATTCGGATTCAGCTATTTCCAGGGCTTGAAGCAAGTAAACATGCGCCTTTTCGTATTGATTGTCGACTTGCAGACTATGTGCGTGCAGGAGCAGGTTTTGCGTGCCGGAATTGCCTTCCATGCTCAGCTTCTTCAATATCAAAGCTTGGGCACGTTCTTCCAGCTCCATCGCTTCCTTTATGCGACGCTGAACCTTATATACGGTAGAAAGATTGTAGACGTGAATGATCAGTGCGGGATTGGAAGCGCCCAAAGCATTTTCAAGGATGGAGAGTGCACGCTCGAACAGGGGAGCGGCTTGATCGAATTTTTCGAGTTCCAGGTAATATCCGCCGAGATTGTTGATTGCAACTGCCAGATGATGGTGCTCCTCGCCAAGACTTTTCGTCCAAATTTGAATAGCCCGCTCCAATAGCTGTTGGACCTTTTCGGGGCGATTATTCCTTCGATTGACCTCGGCAAGGTTGACCAGACTGTAACCCACCTCGGGATGTTCAACACCCAAAGTTGCCTCGCGAATTGAAAGCGCATCAGCATGAGCTTTCTCAGCATCATCGAGGCGATCGGTCCTTTGGTACAACGCGCCCAGATTGTCGAGCGTTTCAGCGTATGCGGCGTCTTTCTCGCCGACCGACTTCCGGCGCATGGTCAGCGCCTTAAGGTAAAACTCCAGGGCTTTGGCATCTTCGCCGCGGCTCCATTCGAGAAGTCCCAGATCGTTGAAGGACTCGGCCATGTCCGCATGATTCTCGTCCAGCTTGGCCTTGCGAATCGAAAGTGCTTCTTGCAGGGCTTTTTCAGCATCATCAAAACGGGCTTGCTCAATGTAGACCAGCCCCAATTCTTCCAGTGCATTGGCTTTCGAGACATCGCAATCGGTGTCTGACGCAAGCAGAGTATCCAAAGCAGCCTTCAGCGCCGTCTCAGCATTTTCATATCGCCCGAGTCGCCGAAGGGTTCGCCCTTGATCCGCAGCACAAGCAAGCTTCTCTAGAACGGACGCACCGGTGCGCGCCATCTCTTCAGCAGCAAGCGTGTATTCATCATTGGCTTCGAGATAACGCCCGGCAGCATAAGCAGCCTTGCCTCTCTCATGAGCGCTTGTGTTGGGCATTTGGGATCACTGAACTGGTTAAAATCCACTATATCAGGACATTTCAGGGCGTCGTCACCCGTCGGGCGAAAAGCTTGTCCGGCTCGTGTTTCGGACGAACATAGAATTTGACTCGCAAAAGGTGAAGAGGATTAAGGATTAACCATCGCTTCGTAGATTCCCCACTGACGGCAGGTGGTGAGCTGAGATATTGTTAAGCATCCCTTGCAGCACAATTTGAGGTCCCGCCATGAGCGAAGCTGATAACGCAGCCATAGCCTTGTTCGACAAGGCGAAGGGTGATGACATTGTCACCCACCGGGAAGCCAAAGACCTTATCAAAGACGTCCAACTAGAAGACTGGCAGGCAATCGCCAAGAAATATACAGTCGACGACAGCCTCTATGGAACCAGACGGGGAGCCTTTGTCGAAGAGAAAGAAGACGAATTCATTATCCACAACAACGAGCAAGACCTGCGTGCCAAAAGCATCTTCAACGGATTGAAGAGCTTGGGAGTCGGGGCTGGAATGACGGTAGGCGGCTGGGCAGGCTACAGTTTGCTCGGTAAATATGTCCTTTCGGGCGGCAGTCCATACTCAAAACTCGTCGGATTGGGCGTCGGCGTACTTTCAGGTTACATACACAACAAGATGACCGGACCGGAAATCGAAGAGACCAAGGCACAACCGGATGTGCACATCCCAAAAACGTCATTGAGCTCTCGAATTCAGACCAGTAGCCTGATGCCTGAAAACCTTAACTTCCGCAAAGTCGCCCAGGCTTAAAAATTCGGAAGCTTGAGCAAATTTTTGCGGTCCTTATATAAAGGACCGCATTTCGCTTTATGCAGCGCCGGTCAGGCAAATAGGAGCAATTTACCGCCAAAACAAGAAACGTTTGCCATGCGGGCTTGTGAAGTCGGCTTCGCAAAGTGATTAAAAGGTCAGGGCTGATCCCCTAAAATAGATGACCCAGTTGCTTAACGGGCACTTACTTTGCTGCGCCGAGCAACCCTTTCAAAGAGCCTAATAAAGCGTTCCGAGGTAAGAAATGGCGCCTGCTTTAAAGAGTCCATACGCTGCAAAAATCGTCTCAATCGGAACTGCCGTTCCACCTGGTCTGTTAACGAACAACGACCTGGAGAAAATGGTCGATACTACCGACCAATGGATAACGGAAAGAACCGGCATCAAACAGCGACACCTTGCCGATAAGGGCATTGCCACTTCTGATTTAGCTGCAGAAGCTGCAATTCAAGCTATCGAAAAGGCTGGACTCAAACCAACCGATATCGAGCTTATCATCGTTGCCACCATAACACCGGATATGATACTGCCGGCAACTGCTTGCCTGGTGCAAGACAAAATCGGCGCCACTGGTGCCTGGGGCTTCGACATTTCAATCGCGTGCTCTGGCTTCCTGTACGCATTACAAATTGCTTGCCAATTCGTCACCACCGGCGCGCACAAGAATGTACTTGTAATCGGTCTCGACGTCATGTCGTCAATCATTGATTACACTGACCGTACCACCTGCATCATATTTGGTGATGGTGGCGGCGCGGCTGTTGTACAGCGCACCGAAGATGGTGAAACCCCAGGCATGATCGACTACATCTATGAAGTCGACGGCTCCGGCGGACCGGCTCTCTGCCTGCCAGGCGGTGGCAGCCGCAATCCGGCCAGTGCGGACACTTTAGAAAAAAGAATGCACTTTGTCCATCAAGACGGACAAGTCGTATTCAAATTCGCCACCAGAAAAATGTCCGAGTTGTGTTTAAAACTGCTCGAGCGCAACGGACTGACAGGCAAAGACGTCGACCTGTTTGTCCCTCACCAAGCCAATCTTCGCATCATCAACTACTCTGCAGAACGTATCGGTCTGGACATGGACAAGGTTGTGGTCAACATCGATGAGTACGGCAACACTACAGCAGGAACCCTTCCGCTTGCCTTGCAATCAGCGCTGACTGATGGACGATTGAAGAAGGGCTCGCTGGTATTGTTCGCATCAGTGGGAGCAGGATTCAGTGCTGGTGCAGCTTTGATGCGCTGGTCCTATTGACGCAGCAGACTCATAAACAATCAGAAACTTGAGGAATTGAAGCGATGAAAAAGGGCGAAGAGCAGAAACTCCTCAAAAAGATTCAAGTACCGCCCGGCAAAAAAATCTCGCTCAATAAAGACTACGATCCGAGTTATCGACCGGAAAGTCTCAACAAAGTAAATGCTCGCGAGATGCTCTCTGACGGCATTGTCGAACTTGCGGAACTGCAGGACAAATTGTATGCGCAAGACATCTACGGTTTGCTCGTAATTATTCAAGCGATGGATGCTGCAGGGAAAGATGGCACCATCAAACACGTAATGTCTGGTTTGAATCCTCAAGGCTGCCAGGTGACGAGTTTCAAACCACCTTCTGATGAAGAGCTCGATCACGACTATCTATGGCGCTGCTCGAAAGCTCTCCCGGAGAAAGGCCGCATCGGTATCTTTAATCGTTCTTATTACGAAGAAGTGTTGATTGCTCGTGTCCATCCCGAATTAATCGTGCGACAGAAATTGCCGCCGACCACCAATTTGAAAAACCTCTGGAAGCAACGTTTTGAGCAAATCAATAACTTCGAGAAGTATCTAGTCGAAAACGGCATCATAGTGCTGAAGATCTTCCTGCACGTTTCAAAGGAAGAACAACTGAAGCGCTTCTTAGAGCGCATAGACAAGCCGGAGAAAAATTGGAAGTTCGCGATGAGCGATGTATCGGAGCGCGAACACTGGAAGCAATACATTCAAGCTTATGACGAAGCACTGAGTGCGACCAGCACCACATGGGCGCCGTGGCATATAGTCCCGGCAGACTACAAACCATTTACACGTCTTGTGGTGGCACACCTGGTCGGCAACACATTGCGTGGCCTGGACCTTGCGTATCCAACGGTGGACAAAGCGCGGAAGCTGAAACTGCAAGAAGCCCGCAAAATTCTTGAAGCAGAAAACTTCTAGGACAGAGAAGCGCTGCGCTGCACGAACACTCAGCGAATTAGCTGTCACAGAGAAAACTTCTTAGTACCCTGAAACTACTGAGGCAGGAAATTCCGAAGCATAGCTACCAAGAACAATGTGTAGATGCCTACAAACATAATCTGCTTCTTCATTTTTACCTTCTTTGCCGCACTACCGGGCTTGCCTATATGATTTGAGACCCGGAGTTCGGTCGTGGGGTTCCCGAAAGACTAGTAAGGACGTCGCGCCTCTTAAAGGATGACCCGAGAAGGGACGTCTGTTTTATTAGTATGGAGCAAGCGACTGAAATTTCCGTGAAAGCGCCAAGTCACCAATCAGGACCGGTTCTTCAAGCATGACAAATCAGAACAACCTTAAAAATCAAACCTTCAAGGAATTCGAGCATGAAGGCTGGCAAGCCGTGGCCGGCGGCTACCATGACCATTTTGGCTCTCTGACGCGCCAAACCATAGAGCCCATGCTCAATTCGCTCGGAGCAAGCGGGCAAAATCAAGGCTGCCAACTTCTGGATATCGCGACCGGGCCAGGATATGTAGCCGAAGCCGCCCGCCAGAGAGGATATATAGTCACGGCTGTTGACTTCTCAAATGAAATGGTCGAGCGCGCCAAGAAGCTTTACTCAGGCATAGATTTTCAAGAAGGAGACGCAGAAGCGCTCACTTTTCCGGACCAGAGCTTCGATTTCCTGACAATGAATTTCGGACTTTTACATTTGGAACAGCCGGAAAATGCGTTAAAGGAAGCTTTTAGGGTGACAAAACCGGGCGGGAAATTCGCCCTCACCGTTTGGTCGACGCCTGATAAAGCAGTTGCCTTCAAGCGTGTGGTCGATTCCGTCAATCAGCATGGGGATTCTAGTGTGCCAATCCCGGTAGGTCCGCCTTTCTTCCGGTTTTCAGACCACGCTGAGATGCGAAAGTCCTTACTAGAGGCTGGTTTTAAATCGGTTGAATTGAATGAAATCAAAATGACTTGGGTCTTGAAAAGGGAAGAAGACCTCTTTTACGCATTCTTCACCGGCACGCCAAGAACCGGTGGACTGTTACGAGCTCAGGAAGAGGAGAAGCTGTCCGCGATAAAAACAGCCGTTGCCGCCTGTGCCGCTGAATACAGGGATGCTGGCGAGGTCAAGATACCGATGTCATCAGTATTGGCGACAGCGACTGCTTGACGTGACTTCTTATTACGGCAAAACACGCCAATTCCACTATTGGCGCGGCTTACATGCGAAAATAAGCCGCATTGGAAATTTAGAGAGATGAAAGAGTGTCTACAAAAGAGCTAAAGGATTCAGAACCAATCATCACAGACTTCGATTTGCATCTGTTTGGTGAGGGGACCAACTACAAAATCTACGAAAAGATGGGCGCGCACAAAGCGACCGTCAACGGAAAAGAAGGCACGCACTTTGCTGTCTGGGCGCCAAATGCCAAAGCTGTTTCCGTCATAGGCGACTTCAACAAATGGGATCCGTCCGCCAACAAAATGTCGGTGATGAGCGGCTCAGGAGTTTGGACTCTATTCATTCCAGGCTTGCTGGAAGGCACGCTGTACAAATATCACATCTCCTCGGATGCAATCGGCAGTGCAGAGAAGATTGATCCGTTTGGCTTCTTCAACGAAGTCAGACCGAAAACAGCATCGATCGTTTACGACCTCGACAAATATAAATGGAACGATGAAAAATGGGTGAAGGAGCGCAAGAAGCGCAACGGACTTGATGCTCCAATCTCAATTTACGAAGTGCACCTCGGCTCATGGATGTTGGTGCCTGAAGAAGAAAACCGCTGGCTGACCTACCGAGAACTCGCCGACAAGCTCGTCGCATACCTGGAAAACACCGGCTTCACGCACGTCGAATTTTTACCGGTTGCAGAGCACCCGCTCGATATGTCTTGGGGTTATCAAATCACCGGCTACTTTGCCGCCACCAGCAGATTCGGAACGCCCGAAGATTTCATGTTCTTAGTCGACAAACTGCACCAGGCCGGAATTGGCGTGATACTCGACTGGGTACCGGCACATTTCCCGAAAGACGGACATGGGCTGGGACTTTTCGATGGCTCACATCTCTATGAACACGCCGACCCGCGTCAGGGCATGCACCACGAGTGGGGCACATACGTATTCAATTTCGGGCGTCACGAAGTAAGAAACTTCCTCATCAGCAATGCACTTTTCTGGTTCGACAAGTATCACATCGATGGGCTGAGGGTCGATGCGGTGGCATCGATGCTCTATCTTAATTACGCTCGCAAAGACGGCGAATGGGTCGCTAACGATTTTGGCGGCAGAGAAAACCTCGAAGCCATTTCACTGCTGCGTACGCTGAATGAAGTCGTTTACAGCAAATACGATCATGCGCTGATGATTGCCGAAGAATCGACAGCCTGGCCGCAAGTGGCAAGACCAACGTATTTAGGTGGTCTCGGTTTTGGTCTCAAGTGGGACATGGGCTGGATGAACGACACGCTCAAGTACATGGCGCTCGATCCTATTTATCGCCGTTATCACCACAACAATCTTACTTTCCGCGGTCTTTATCAGTTTTCAGAAAACTTCGTTATGCCGCTTTCTCACGATGAAGTCGTGCACGGCAAGTGCTCTTTGCTGAACAAGATGCCCGGCGACCACTGGCAAAAATTTGCCAATCTGCGTCTTTTGCTGGGCTATCAATGGACTTTGCCCGGCAAGAAATTGCTCTTTATGGGCGGCGAATTCGGACAATGGATCGAGTGGAATGACGCTCAAAGCCTAGATTGGCACCTGCTCGAATACCCGCTGCACGCAGGAATGCAACGTTGGGTGTCTGACCTCAATCGCGTTTACAAAGAAAATCCGGCGCTGTTTGAACTCGACTGCGACCCTCGCGGTTTTTCTTGGATTGACTGCCAAGATCACGATCAGTGCATCCTTGCCTATTCCAGACAAGGGCAAGAACCTGGTGAAACAGTTGTAGTCGCTTGCAATTTCACACCCGTGCCACGCTATAACTACCGCATAGGCGTGCAGTCACATGCCTTCTATCGCGAAATACTCAACAGCGATGCCTCTGATTATGGTGGCAGCGGTCTGGGCAATTTCGGCGGATTGCATAGTGACGAGTGGCAGCACCACGGTCATCCTTATTCAATCTCAATCACGTTGCCACCACTTTCAATGGTTGTTCTAAAGGCAGACAAATAAGCGCCGCAAGCGCTTCTCAAGGGAGGTCAGCATCTTATGTCCGCAAGTGTGAGCAGCATTTTCCAACTCGGAAATGACACTACTCAATACAAAAATTTGGGCAAAGACGGAATTTCCGAAGAGACTTTTCAAGGCAAAAAGGTCTTGGTGGTCAAGCCGGAAGTTTTGACAAAACTTGCGAAACAGGCTTTCACGGATGTCTCCCACTTACTGCGCACCAGTCACCTGGAAATGCTCAAGAGCATTCTTGATGACAAAGAAGCGTCGGACAACGATAAGTTTGTCGCGCTCGAACTGTTGAAAAACGCCAGCATCGCGGCTGGTGGCACACTGCCGATGTGCCAGGACACAGGCACGGCGATCGTGATGGCCCACAAAGGAGAACAAGTCTTCACCGGAGCAGACGATGCGCAGGCGCTGTCCGAGGGGGTTAAGAAAACATACAATGAGTGCAATCTTCGATACAGCCAGATGGCGCCGATAACCATGTATCAGGAGTCCAATACCGGCAGCAATTTACCGGCGCAAATTGAAATCTATTCTGATCCGGGCGACAAATACGAGTTTCTCTTCATAGCAAAAGGCGGCGGGTCGGCAAACAAAACCTATCTGTATCAAGAAACAAAATCAGTGCTCAACACTGAATCTTTGAAGAAACTGCTCACCGAAAAAATCGCAGGGCTAGGCACATCGGCTTGCCCTCCGTATCACCTCGCCGTCGTAATCGGCGGACTTTCGGCAGAGATGACTTTGAAAACAGTCAAACTTGCCAGCACACATTATCTAGACACACTGCCCACCGAAGGTGATAAGACAGGACGCGCATTCCGCGATATACAGCTTGAAAAAGAGATCCTCGAAATCACACGCAACCTCGGCATCGGCGCTCAATTCGGCGGCAAGTATTTCTGCCATGACGTGCGCGTTGTTCGCTTGCCACGCCACGGCGCCAGTCTTCCCATCGGTCTGGGTGTATCGTGCAGCGCAGACAGACAAATTCTCGCCCGCATAGACAAAGACGGCGTCTGGCTCGAACAGCTCGAAACAGATCCGGCCCGTTTCCTTCCAGAGACAGAAGAGAAAGATCTCCCCGATCAGTCTCTCAGAGTCGACCTCAGCGAATCAATGGAAGAAATTCGCAAAAAGCTTTCCGGCAAGCCGCCAGGCACTCGCCTTTTGCTGACCGGAACTATGCTCGTTGCGCGCGACATCGCTCACGCAAAATGGAAGGAAGTCATTGAATCAGGCAAAGAATTGCCGGATTACATTTACAAGCATCCCATCTATTACGCTGGCCCGGCTAAAACTCCCGAAGGTTATGCTTCAGGTTCTTTCGGACCGACAACAGCAGGACGCATGGATTCATATGCTGACTTACTGATGTCCAGAGGTGCAAGCTTGATTACTCTGGCGAAAGGTAATAGAGGCAAAAACGTTCGCGAAGCCTGTGGCAGATGGGGCGGCTTCTATTTGGGCACTATTGGTGGTGCAGCTGCCCGATTGGCACAAGACTCGATCAAGAAAGTCGAAACCATCGACTATCCTGAGTTGGGAATGGAAGCTGTATTTAAGATCGAAATAGAAGACTTTCCGGCATTCATCGTCATCAACGACAAAGGTGATGACTTCTTTGCAGAAGTTTTGGAGCGTCACGTTTCGCTAGCCAAATAGCGCAATGACCGACTGGAATGCTTCTGATCGGCAAGAGGTAACTTCCGGCACTGAGTTGGTTGCCGCAGACGGCAGCGCCTATTTCGCAAAAGATTCGATCGTTCTCGAACGTTACCAAGTTCTCGGGCTGCTAGGCAAAGGCGGCATGGGCAGTGTCTTTCACATTCGCCATGTCGAATCAGGAGCTGAATTCGCTCTCAAGGTCCTATCAAAACAATCCGACGAGACGTCCTGGCGACGCTTCGATAACGAAGCGAAAGCAGCCAGCCGCATGGACCATCCCAATCTGATCAAGGTTCATGAATCAGGGCTTCTACCTGATGGGCAGCCATTTTTCATTATGGAAATTGTGAAGGGCGAAACGCTAGCTGACCTGATTAGGAAGGCCGGGCGCTTGCCTCTGCCAAATGTCATCAAGATTTTTATTCAGGTTGGATTTGCGCTCTCATATGCACACGAAAACGGTGTCATCCATCGAGATCTCAAACCAAGCAATATCATGATTTCAAAGGATGAAGGCGGTTCTCTAATAAGCGCTGTCAAAGTCGTAGATTTAGGCATTGCAAAACTCACCGGCATTGATGAATTCAACCAACAGACACTTACCAGAACCGGCGAAATCTTTGGCAGCCCCCTCTACATGAGCCCTGAGCAATGCCTGGGAATTCCGGTCGATACAAGAACTGATCTCTATTCCCTCGGTTGCACGATGTTCGAAGCTTTGACAGGAGCGCCGCCAATCATTGGTGAGAATGCTTTATCAACGATGATGAAGCATCAAACGGAAACGCCGCCTTCCTTGAAAGAAGCTTCGATGGGGATTTCATTTCCAACAGAAATTGAAAAACTCGTTGCAAGATTGCTCGAGAAAGATCCAGAAAAGCGGTATCAAAACGCTCAGCTACTAACGCACGACTTGGTTCAAATAGATCAATTATTCACCGAAAGCGGATACCCTAATGATTCGACATCATTCAAAACGGCACCTAAGACGCTCGTTGCGCAAGTCTCCAATAAAGTCTTGCTCTGGCAAAACATAGCAATGGCCATATTCGCCCTAGGAGCATTCTTGCTAGGGTTTGCTACAAGCAAAATATTTGCACCTCCACCAACAAGCGCCGCCGTGCCGGACAAAAAGGCATTCGAGAGCGCTTGGACATCTCCTCATCCTGAAGAAACGCTGCCGCCTTTAAAAGTATCGCAAGAGCCATTTTCGAAAATTAGTTCGGACGGAAAGACCCGAATCTTCACCTTTCCCAATGATCCTGCAGACCCGATCGGCAGGATCAATATTGGTCGCCCGTTCTTCCAAGTTGCACTGGGACGCATGAGTTTGCCGAAAAGCGCACCTGTGCTTTTCCAACTCTCACCGAGGCACATGCAGTCTCCGGACACTCTCAATCGATTCGCAGATGATGATATTACAATGCTCGAGCTAATCGACGAGTTTCAGTCAAACCCGAGTGTGCTTTCCGTTATTCCTCGCTTCACACGACTGCAGTCTATAAAGGTCATGATGGATGTGAGCGAGAATGCATTCCACTATATAGATGCGGTCCCCAATCTAACGATGCTGCAAGTTTCGCATTGCAAATTCAGCGGCAAATCGCTTGCCGGCATGAAGCGTTTTGCGCACCTTACGCAGCTAAGTTGCAAGGCAATTCCCGACGTACAACCGCTGGTCAGAAGGCTGCCGGAGTCAAAGATTCGCGATCTAAGAATTGATGACAATAATCTGACGGTAGACAATCTTAAGGCGATTGCGACGATGAAGTACCTCACCAATTTATCGATTAGCGGCAACAAAATACTAAATGATGAAACAATCGCTCTTTTGAAACCGCTAACTACCCTCACTTCATTGTACGTAATGGGCTGCGACATCACGCCAAAATGCGCAGACACACTGAAGTCATTCAAACATCTCAGGCATCTGCAATTTTCTGACATCAGCCCGCAAGACTATCAAAAGCTACAAAAACAACTGCCGAACGTGACGGTGATAAACATCGTAAAGCACCAAGAAATAAGAGAGTAGGTTTTCTCCTGGCCTAACCCTGCCTCTTAGAATGTTGCACTTCCGAACGCTCTCGGCACCTCCCGACTGTGTTTAATGTTGTGGCATTTTGGGCGTCCACTTTCCCGCTGAAGGCCGGCAAGGCTAGCTGGGGTATCGTTTCAGCCAGCAACAATGTTGAAACATTTGTGAGCTATGGTGTTGTCATAAGGAAATCCCTCCCAATCCCCCAGGTCTCACGCAAAGCCCACCCAGGTCTTGTGTTAGAACGTTATTGCCTCCCCAGGAGCCATTACTATGCCAGAGCAAACTCTCAAGCCCCAAGAGTCCGCCCAAATTCAAGAAGAAGCTAAAGTAAGCGTCAACGAACAAGAGCATGATATGCACAAGCCTGTGTATCAGCACGATTTCCATACGCCAGTTTATTCTTTCTTTTCCAATTTCAATCGTCGCTAAAAGCATCTTCGCAAAGCGTTTTTAAGGAGCGTAGCGCGCATCTGCAGCTATTTCAGCACCGGTGTGACCGGTATCGAAAGCAGCTCAGAATGGCGGATTACAGCTATGTTGCTTTCCTTGTCAGTTCTGATAGTGAGCATCATTCGGTGAAGGTCATCAACTGAATTGACTGTTTGACCGTTGATGCTCACAAGCGCATCGCCTTCACGAAGCCCGGCTCGTTTAGCTGGGGAGTCGGGCTCGATGCCGATAAGCAAAACAGCACCACTATTGAATATCTGGTGAAAACGCGACAAACGAGTACGTAAAGCAATTGTTTGTGCGGCAATACCAAGCCAACCTCTTCTTACAAAACCATCGCGCATCAGTGCAAAAGCCACTGATTTAGCCGTGTTGATCGGAACCGCAAGACAAATTCCTTGCGCAGGAAGGATCACTGCAGTATTAACGCCGATCACTTCTCCTCGCGAGTTAACCAATGGGCCGCCGGAGTTGCCCGGGTTGAGCGCTGCGTCTGTCTGAATAACGTTGTCGATCAACCGTCCTGATTCGGCACGCATCGAGCGACCAAGCGCGCTAATTATGCCTGCAGTAACAGTGCTCTGAAACCCGAACGGATTGCCTATAGCGATTACGACTTGTCCTGGTGTCAGTGATTGCGAGTCACCTAATTTCACAGGCTCGGCATTTGGCGCCCAGATCTGCACGACCGCCAGATCAGTATCTTCGTCCTCACCAATAAGTCTGCCGGATACCGTGCGTCCATCGGCAAGAGAAACATTGATTTCTTTGGCGCCGTGTACAACGTGACTATTGGTGAATATGTAGCCATCAGGGGTGAAGATAAACCCAGAGCCACCGCCGGTTTGCAGCCCTCGCCTCCCTTCCTTTGTCACCTCGATATAAACGACAGCAGGAGAAACGCGATCGAGCGCGGAAACTATAGTCTTGGAATACGAATCCAGCAACTCAGCATCAGTCTGTTGAACATCTAGACCGGGAGCGGCGATTGCGCCATTCTGCTCAGCTGTTTCATTATTGAATACTTGGTATACTCTCGCGCTTTCCATACTCTTGCCCTCCTTGTGAGGTACATTGAGTAAAGCACGCGAAAAAATAAGTCGCCACTTACGCGACTTTCTTCCAGCCGCCGTTATTCCATTCGAGAGCAATTACATTGCGATCGCCAACATGTTTCAGACCGTGCTTAGAGCAAAGCTCCAGATAATGCGGTTCTGTCGGTCCAATATGATCCCAGGCTTCTGCAATAAGATGCCCCACTTTAGACCAGTAATGAACGATCAAAATGCCATCTCTATTGATGAATGCCGTTTCGCGGTTAACACGACCACTAACTTTCGTTTGTCGCATTGCGTCGAGCGAGCGAACAGTGCGAAATGGTTTTGGCAATTCCATCAGCTCAGCATTCAACATTCCATATTCTTCCAAAATGCTGTCGCCAATTTTTCTGACAATTTCGCCAGTCATCTCACCGACATTCGACGAGCCACGAGTTTCCATATTCTATTCCTTACTAAGATAGCAACTGATCACAAACCGCCAAAGTTATCATGAGCTTTACAGCCCAACCCAGCGTTTACTTGATGAATAACTAGACTGTCCGCATTCGAAAAGTTTCCCGTTCTTTGACAGGTTTAACTTTTTTGCAAGAGTCTGATAGAAAAGGAATATAAAATTCAGTGCAGGCTAGAAGCCGGCGCTCCGGCCAGGTTAACGGAGAGCGGAGAGTCCGATATTTTCAATCAGATTCATGTCTTCATCCGTCAAAGTGAGTTTCTCTGACGCGAGATCATCTTTCATGTGACTTGCATTCGAAGTACCGGTCAAGGGCAACATTCCTATTTGCGAGGCGAACTTGAATATCACCTGTTCTACTCCGGTACCCAAACGTTTTGCGATCGCTCGTACAGCGGGGTCTGACATTTCTCGAGCATTAGCCGTAAGCAAGGAGAAACCTTGATAGATGATGTTTTCTGCCAGACATATCTTTCGAGTTTCTTGGTCCCATCCGCGCACCGCATAGCAACGATTCTGGCAGAACATCGGTTTTACTTTAGCTTTTGATACCAGCAATGCAAGTTGATCGGCAGTGACATTGCTGACGCCAATCGATTTCGTTTTACCTTTCTGATACTGGTCCTCAATTGCCGCCCATACTTCCCAATCAGAATCGCTTAGCCCGTAGCGAGTATAAGGACCGTGCAAAACGTAGGAATCGAGAACATCGGTATGAAGATGCTGCAAAGAACTATCAATTGATTGGTTCACTTGGGTGGTCAGATTAGCCTTTGGATCATAGGGGGTATGATCGCCCTGTCCATCGATGGAAGTGAACTTTGTCTGCAGGAACAAAGATTCACGCTTGATGCCTTTCTTTGCAAGTTCCAACAATGCCTCACCAACACCAATTTCATAGTAATGACGAAGTTGATTGGCGGTATCAATGGCGGTGAATCCTGATTCGACTGCAAGTTCTACCAAACCTTTCGTGGCATCTTTCTTCCACGCGGTCCCATACATAAAGTTTGGAACAAACAAATCATTGTAGGTTTTCACGTCTATCTACCTCAGTGGAATTAGCGGCTCACGCAGACCTAGAGTGCATCAGGCAGCGTGTTTTCGTCCTTATCCTGCAACATGAAGAGAGCCATACTCCGAGGACCAAGCTTAAATTGGCTCTGCGGCTCCCAGCAGCTGGGACTCATTATGCCGGTCGTTTCGATCAAAAGCTTCCAGGTTTTGTCCATCATTTGCGGAGCGAACATTCGCCAATATTTGTCGACTTGACTGGGCGGCAAATGAAAGTTTTTCTCCTTCCAATGAGAGTTGAGCAATAGCAACAACGTGTCACCGGTGACCTCGTTGCCTTCGTCGTCCATCTCCTCCATATGTCCACCTTCGAAGATGACCGCTAGATGACGTCTTTCTTCGTCATCCCAATCGATTTGCTTCATCTCGGTGCCGTCAGCATTCAGCCAAATTATGTCTTTCGTTTGAGAGGGACCGACTCTAATTTGTCCCTTGAAAAACTTGCGGCGCTGAAGCACTGGTTGTGATGTTCTGATTGCAGCAAGCTTTTGAACAAAGCTCAGAAATTCTTTCTCTTTCTCGTTGTAATCCCAATTTGTCCAACTGATTTCGTTGTCCTGGCAATAAGCGTTATTGTTGCCCCTCTGCGTCCGGCCAACCTCGTCACCACCGCTAATCATCGGCACACCGAGGGAAAGCATCAGGGTCGCGAAGAAATTCCTTCGCTGCTGCAAACGCAGATTGACAATGTCCTCATCGTCAGTTTCGCCTTCGACACCCATGTTCCAGCCGATGTTATGGTTTTCACCATCCCGGTTGTTTTCCAAGTTGGCGATATTATGCTTCTCGTTATAGCTGACAAGATCTCGAAGCGTAAAACCATCGTGGCAGGTGACAAAATTGATGGAAGCGTGTGGGCTGCGACCGCTGTGGGCATATAGATCGCTAGAGCCGGTCAGTCTAGTTGCCATCTGCCCGAGCATATTCGGGTCGCCACGCCAATACTGACGAACAGAGTCGCGATACTTGCCGTTCCATTCCGTCCACAATACGGGGAAATTTCCAACCTGATATCCACCTTCGCCGATATCCCAGGGCTCTGCAATGAGTTTGACCTGCGAAACAACCGGGTCTTGCTGAATAACATCAAAGAAAGCGCTCAACTTGTCGACGTCATAAAGTTCGCGAGCTAGAGCACTGGCGAGGTCAAAGCGGAAACCATCAACGTGCATTTCCTGGATCCAATAACGCAAGCTATCCATGATCAATTGAAGAACTCGCGGATGCATCATGTTGAGCGTATTGCCGCAGCCGGTGTAGTCCATGTAGAAGCGCTGGTCTTTCGCCATGGTGCGGTAATAGCAAGTGTTGTCGATACCCCGGAAGGAAAGTGTCGGTCCAAGGTGGTTGCCCTCAGCCGTATGGTTGTACACCACATCTAGTATCACTTCTATGCCCGCGGCGTGCAGTGCTCGCACCATCATCTTGAACTCGCGGACAGCATCGACACTACCTTTATAGTGAGAGTATCTGATGTCTGGAGCAAAATAAGAAAGGGTGTTATAGCCCCAGTAATTGGCGAGGCCGGCCTTCACGAGGTTTTGATTATCGACACGATGATGTATCGGCATCAATTCAATCGCCGTGACGCCAAGGCTTTTCAAATGCTTGATGATAGGCTCAGATGCAATGGCCGCATAAGTTCCGCGAATATCCTTAGGCAATTCAGGGTGCAGCGCGGTTAGACCTTTTACGTGTGCTTCGTAAATGACCGTTTTATGCCAGGGTGTTTGGAGCAACCTGTCGTCACCCCAGGTAAACGAATGATCAACTACCGCTCCTAAGGGCGCAAACGCGGCATTATCGCGATCATCGCGCACCATGTCTTCTTTTTTATTGCCGACAACGTACGGAAATAGACTGTCGTCCCAGATAAGGTCGCGCGCAATGGACTTCGAATACGGATCGAGCACTATTTTGTTGGCATTGAAGCGCAGGCCATTCTCGGGATCATAAGCGCCGTGCACGCGGTATCCATATATTTGTCCGGGGCGAATGTCCTTCAAATAGACGTGATAAACCTGGTTGTTGTACTCGGGCATCTCAATTCGAATAGACTCGTGCTTATCGTCTGGCGAGTCGAAAAGGCATAGTTCGACCCGGGAGGCATTCTCCGAGAAGATAGCGAAATTGACGCCGAGCCCGTCCCATGTTGCTCCTAAGGGATGTGGCTTGCCAGGTAATATGCGCATTTTGGATTCTAAGATAGGTAGTAAACTCGGCCCAGCCGAGACAGCAGAACAATTTTAGTCGAAATTTGGCTTATTAAGGGATCGAGCGGTTAGGATTTTGTCGAAATTATCACCTCAAAAACCGACCACTCCCACCCGTTGGCGTTTCTGTCAACGCGGATTTTTCCGGACGGGCGTTCAAGTTCACGCTGTTTTCACACTCACCCCTTTACATTTAATCTAAAGCTAGACCCAGCCTCTTCGTTGAAACAAGTTTGCAATCTTTCGATGGCATGATTCAGGAAATCGCACTCTTTCCGCATTAAACCGCCCCCGTCAGATTCTAATTACTAAAGGAAAAACTAAATGAGTGTGCACGATACTAAGCGCAAGCTTTGCTTCGCAATCCTCTCTATATTCGCAGGCTTCGGCCTCTTACTCATCGCCGCTCCAGCTTTTGCGCAGCAAGCGGAAGATGTTGTAGTAACTCATTCGCAACGCACCGCCTACAGAGTCGCGGGTTGGGAAACAGGTTTGGTCAGAACTTCTCCAAATCTTGGCCAATTCTATTGGGACCCGCAAACCCGCTACACGCAGATGACCAGCTCTCACCGGACAGGAAAGGGCACCAATAACGCCGCCCCTCTACCTATATATCGCAGTCACTCAAGCATGAAATGCAAGTCTGCGCCCTTGCCTGAAAACCACAGAGCTCAATATTCGGCTGAAGAGATGGCTTCACGCAGCACTGGTGTCAGTGCAAAAGTGAGGTTCAATCAGGCCCAAGGTCAATTAGCATCGGCAGTGCGCGGCTCGTCGCAAGACTGCTTCGGTGTTCTGAGTTATGGAAACAGTGCAGAAAGCGCATATGGTCAGGCTATAGGAGGTAGCTCGAGAACGACCAAGACATCTGTGAAAGCCCAAATCTACGGAAAAGGAAAATAACCGCTACCAAATAACTTTCATTCATCCAAAACTACTTACTCGAAGGGGAGCTTTCACGCGGCTCCCCTTCATTCTTTTGGAATAAGGTGGAAACCTGTTTTAGACATATGTTTTCGAACTAGTCGCCGGTAAATAATTTATATCCGACACCATGGACTGTTTTGATAAACGACGGAGATCCATCAACGTCAATCTTCTTGCGAAGGCGCTTTACGCAAGTAGTAAGCGCATCAATACTTGAATCAGAAGCAGATGCCCAAACTCGATTGAGCAGAGCGTCAGCACTGAAAACCTGATCCGGATGCCGCATCAAAAACTCAAGAAGCTGAAATTCCTTTGGCAAAAGCGCAACATCATTGCCATTCACTTTGACTGAGTGGTTGCCGGTGTCCAGCTCGAGCCCGCGGGAAACCAGAGTGTTGCCCGCATAGCTGCTTGGCCGGCGCAATATCGCTCGAACGCGTGCAGAAAGTTCTTTCATATTGAAAGGCTTAGTCAAATAGTCGTCAGCACCGCTGTCTAAGCCGATTTCCTTGTCTTCAATTCGGTCTTGCCCGGTAAGTATCAAAACCGGAGTCGTCTTTCCAGTGGCACGAAACTCCCGCAAGATCTTAATACCGCCCATGCTTGGCAAATTGAGATCGAGAATAATCAGGTCGAACTCATAAAACCGCAAGCGTTCAGAAGCATCGGCACCGTCAAAGCTGCACTCTACCGTGTGGTGCTCGCCAGACAACCACTCCGATACCATCCGCGAGAGGCTTTCATCATCTTCAACGACAAGAATCTTGGCCATAGCAGTACTTCAACTACCCGAAAACGTCCATAGAATAATTTACAGCATCTGATACGCTTTAATGTCTTGAAATCCGGTGAATAGTCATTGGTTGACGTCGCACAATTCGCAGCAATTACAGCAGTCGCCTTCGGGTCGACACTGATAAGCTCGATGTGCGGCGGCGGCTCCAATATGATTTCTACTCCTTTTTGGTTGATGATGGGGTTTCCTCTGCCCGTTGCGATGGCGACAAATACCCTCGCCGGCGCCATGTGGACGCTAGTAGCTGCGCGCAATTATTTACGCGGACACGAGGTCGACTGGCGCCTGGTCGGCTGCATGGTGGTGTGCGGTCTGATTGGCGCATTCTTCGGGGCGCAAGTCGTGATGCACAGCAATCCAAAAGACATGCAGAGAATTATTGGTGTGATCATTCTTTCTCTAGTCGCTTACACCTTTTTCAAAAAAGAGTTCGGTCTGGAAAAGAAAGAACCAACCACAAGCCGCTGGCTGACTAGCCTGGCAGGATTTCCTCTAGGATTTTATGAATCGTTTTTTGGTTCGGGAAACAGTCTCATTACAAGCGCGATACTCACAAAAACACGCGGATTCAAACTGTTGGAAGCGTTGGGCTACTCATATGTTATGTCTTTTTTCTGGTGTTTATTCGCATCAGTAATGTATGGATCAAGTGGCAATTGGAAATTATCGCTGATAGTTCCCTCTGTCATTGGCGCTGTATGTGGTGCCTATATCGGTTCACACATTGGTGCTAGAAAGGGTACTCGCTTCGTCAAAGGTCTCTTTATCACCATCGGCAGTATCTTAGGTTTGAAACTCTTACTTGGGTATTGAAACGGGCTTGCCATAAGCTTTTCGCTTAGCCGAGCAGAGAAGTGAAGCCACCGGACTATCCGCCGCAGAGGCTCAGGTTTGATCAAAATGAGATTGAACGTCGGCTATAGGCACGGTGAACCAGAAAATTGACCCTATACTTCCATCCGACGACTCCGATTTATTATCTTCAACCCCGATACAACCGCCGTGACGCTCGACTATCGCCTTAGAAATCGCAAGTCCAAGTCCTGTGCCTTTACGCTTTGCGGCATCAGCCGGATCGACTTGTTTAAAACGCTCAAAAATCGCTTGTTTTAGGTGATCTGGCACCCCTCTTCCCTTGTCTCGGACTTCGACGCGAACGCCGGACGGATTTTCAATCGCCTCAACTACAATCTTTGAATTCGGCTCTGAAAATTTGATTGCGTTCGACACCAAATTTACAAGTACTTGGTTTAAACGATCGGCATCACCGACGAACTCGATTTCTTTTTGCTTGGGAGAAACGAGCTCAATTTTTTTCTCTTTAGCAATTGGCTCAAGCATGCCAAAAACGCTCTCGACAAGACCTTCTATGGTGAGCGGACCAAGATTGAGATCCAATCTGCCGGACTCAACACGCTCAATATCCAATAAATCATTGACCATGCTCATCAATCTGCCGACGCTTGCGTCTGCACTTTTAAGACTTTCCAGCCCATCAGTTGAAAGCTGATTGTATTTGCCGGTCCGCAGTAGGCTCAGGAATCCGGATATTGATGTAAGAGGAGTGCGCAGATCGTGACTTACCATTGCAACAAAGTCACGCTTCAATCGTTCTAACTCTTTTCTGTAAGTGATATCGTGCAGGACGCAAATCGTCGATTTCTCCGCTTCTGTCCAATGCAATGACCACAGCATGTCCACGGTGGTACCATCTTTGCGAACCATGCGATTTTCCAATGCACGTTCGCCTTTTTCCTGAATGTTTTTCTTCAAAGCATCAAGCGTTTTTTCAACATCGTCCGCATAAAGGTATTGAACAAGGCGCGCACCAATCATCTCGTCTGGCGTGTACCCAAGAACCTTTTCAACAGCAGGATTCATCGCGGCAAACTTAAAATCATCATCAATAGAGCAAATAACGTCTGCTGCGTTTTGAAGTACCGCACGCTCCTTTTGTGTTGCCGCAGCCAAGGAATTGGCCATTTTTCGAAAAACCCTGTCCAATCGAGCAATTTCATCCCCGCCGGAAAGTGGCTCATTAAGAGGCTCCCCCGATGCAAGACGCATAGTATTGTCGAGAAGCACATTGAACCGATTAGCGGTGCCGCGATTGAAATAAAGCACGAGCCCAACCGCTGCTAAGACATTCAACAAAGCACCGGCAACAACAAGCCACTTAATCTGCTCTCTTGTTGCGGCTTGCGCAGCTTTTTGCTTTTCTTGAATTTCATTTTGGCGGCTCTGAATTTTGTCCGCCACAACGTAGAGTTCGGCCATGGACTTGTTGAGATTTGCGTACGGTTTCATAGAACCGATACGATCGCCTGCCTCCAGCTTACGGTGACCTTCCACAAGATTTTGATTGGCCCTGTTATACAAAGAGACCATTCTAAGTAGATTGTCCTCTTCTTCCTCGCGTCCCTTTACCATCCGAGAAAGACGCTCAACAACCTGGGGAAACTCGCGAACAGATTGCTTGTATAACTTGAGCGAATCTCGAGATCCGCTTACGTGATAGATAACAGTGTTCGTGCCAGCATTGATAAGGCAGCGCATCGCGCCGTTTATCTCGTTGGAAATTTCACGAGAATGCGCTTCCATCTCTCTTTCTTTCTCTGCCTGTTGCAAAAGGCTCATAAGAAAACAAACCAGTGCCAGTTCAATGACCAAAGGCACGGAAACCAAAATTATGGCCTTGCGCGAGAGTGTAAGGTTCAGTCGCATTTGTCCAATTTTACCCTATCGAAGCCGACAGGGGTAATTCTCAAACGTCCGAATAAACGGGCGATTCCAGTCCTCACACACCTCTCACACAATCTCCTTACTCTTGTAATGTGAGCGCCGAACAAACTGCTGTCGCAAATCAAAATACAAAGTTAGAACGACGCCAATCCAATAAACAAGCACACAAGGAGGAAGCGAAATGATGACGTTCAATCCAAACCAAAATCGAATGGATGAGCCATTTCAACTCGATCGTGTTGCATGTTTCGGCAGAACAATGAATGAATACGTCGAAATGTTCAACCTCGATCTGGAAAATTTAAAGGGCAAGAGCATTCTGGATTGCGCGTCGGGGCCGGCATCGTTCGCTGCGGAAGCACAGAAATTGGACTTAAAGGTTGTTGCCTGCGATCCGATTTATTCCAAGCGAATTGACGACATTATGGAAAGTGCGCAACGCGACATACCTGCTTGCATACGCGAAACACAGCGACACAGGTCGCTCTTCATGCGCCAGACCAACGACGATGACATCACCTTTTTGAATGAGAAGCTCAAAGCGCTGACGACATTCGCCAATGACTATAGAAGGATGGACGCATGCAGACGCTACGTGGCCGCTTCGTTCCCTCATCTTCCATTCTATGATGACAGTTTCGACATTGTTCTATGCGGCAATTTACTCTTTCTCTATAGCGATGTTGAAACAGGAGGCATACTCGAAAATTCGAATTTTGATTACCTTTTTCATCATCGTGCGCTGCACGAAATGCTTCGAATCGCTCGTCAGGAAGTACGCATCTATCCGGTCGTCGGACCAAACAAGAAAACTCATCCTTTTATCGAGGAATTGTTGAATGACGAATCGTTCTTCCCTTACGACATGCAATTTGAATCAGTAATGATGAAGGACATAAGAGGCGCCACTCAAATGCTGAGGATATTTAAGCGGGGGATTTAACCGGGTTGAGTTGAACAGCCAAGCAAGAGCCAGCTTCTGGAGAAATCCAAAGCTGGTGTCTTGTATTTTCCATTAAAGATTGCCGGCAACAAATTCAGCGAGTTTCACTTGTTTTCATTGGAGATAAGATTCTGTATGATGCCAATACAGCAACCAATTTTTTTTACCCAGGGTATGCCGGGGGGCGCACTTATGATGGGAATCGACAATACCAAACGCTTTACCGGATTGGCTGACGTTTATGCAAAGGCGAGACCGACCTATCCAGATGATGCGATTAACTATATTTTGGATATCTGCAACTTGAGCCAAGGTTCTTCATTAGCTGATGTAGGTTGCGGCACGGGGATTTCCAGTCAGTTGTTTGCCGAGCGCGGTCTCAATGTCATCGGTGTCGAGCCCAATTTCGATATGCGTCAAAAGGCAGCCGAACTGGTCGATTCATTAAAATCCGGCTCCCTTAAATTGGTGGATGGAACCGCAGAAGATACCACCCTCGAGAATAGCTCCGTCGACGCAGTGCTATGCGCTCAAGCTTTTCATTGGTTCAAGCCGGATCTGGCCTTGAGAGAGTTTCACAGAATCTTGAAACCTCAAGGGTGGACCGTACTAATCTGGAACGAACGCGACGAAAGCGACCCTTTCACGCGCGCTTATGGTGACGCATTTAGAAAACTAACGGAAATCGACCGAATTGAAGGCAGGCACGGCGCATCAGGAGTGCCACTACTCACATCGGAATATTTCTGCAAGGGCGAGCTCACCCACTTTGAAAACGAACAGATATTGGATCGAGAGGCACTCATATTGAGAGCGTTCTCTGCGTCATATGCGCCCAAAGAAACAGGCATTGCCAATCGTTTAAAAGAATTGCTCAATACCGCTTACGCGCGCTTTCAGAAGGGCGGCGAAGTATCTCTCAAATATACAGTTGCAGTATATTCAGCTGAGCGTATCGCGACCTAAGTTTGAACTGGCAGCAAGCAGTCTGGACTTAGAACGGAAACCTTGGACCTTCAGCAGTGCGTAAGGGCGATGCCATGCGTCGCCCGGTTTTGGTCATGACTAAATCTTGGGTGTGCCGATTTTCAAATCGTGAATCTGTTTGAAATAGAAGGCGACCAGCACCAAGGCGTGAGTGATCTTTCCAGATGCGATCAGATGCGGAACTTCATCCATTTCGACGAGCCTTATTTTGATGTCTTCCGCACCCTTAAATGTCGGCTCGCATATCTGTTGTGCGCCACGTGCAATATATGTGTCGCAAAAATTGCTTTGCAAAGCCGGATTGGGATGATTGCGACCGATGAATGTCAATTCGTCGGCGACATAGCCGGTTTCTTCAAAAAGCTCACGCGCTGCTGCGTGTTGCGAGCTTGGATCTTCCGGATCTACGGCGCCGCCTGGAATTTCCAACGTAATTTTTTCAATGCCGTGACGGTACTGCTCGATGAAAACAACACGTCCATCGTCTGTTATCGGAATTACATTGCACCAATGTGACGGGTGCAGAACATAAAAATCAAATGCCCTATTGGCGTCGCCGGTCGGCATCAGCGCTCGATTGCGTTCAAGTGAGAATACTTTGCAGTCGGCTATCTTGTGGGACTCAATTTTTCTCCAGGGGAGAATTTCGCGACTCATATTGCAGTAACCAGATTCCAGAATTTAACAGCATCATTGTAGTCTGAATCGGCACAGGCTGTGAAGATGCAACCTGAAAAAGCACCCTGGATAAGGTTTTCACCCACCCGCAAGCCAAGAGCGCCAGTGGCGCACTGCCGCGAGCTTTCCGCTCTTCATTTCAAATTTGAGCTAAACTGAATTCACAGGCTACTGGTAAACAGTCGCCCGTATTAGGATTTCGCCTTCCCCCGACCCGAACCATGTTGCCAAGCGCTTCGGTGCGCCTACAAAACCAGATGCAGAACTTCCCGCCCAATGCCGAACAATTAGCAGACATGGTGCGTGATGCAATGCGCGCGCCTGGGACTGCGAGTGAAATTTGCTTTGGAAATTCTACAAAAGCCTACTCGCTAGTCTCCTTCAAAGACCCTAACGGTTCGATTTGCACATGGACATTGCGCAAACTGGATGGTGATTCTGCCACTCTTATCTGGAACATATCCTCCAGCGATCAGCGCGTAATCTTGCAACAGCTCTCCAGTGATTTCAAAAACTGGAACGAAATCTCACAAGAGAGGCAACAGACTACATCCGGCCACAACCTGCCGTTGCCCACGACAAAGCTTTACACCAACGGTGATTTGCGCCGACTTCAGTTCGCCAATTTAGTCAGACTGATCGCAACAGACCACGCATCCGGCTGCCTGGAGCTTTCACGAATGGTAGGGCAGCAAGAAGAAAATGCGGTTTTATATTTCAACGAAGGTATGCCGTCTCATTGCGTAATCGGCTCAACGACAGGGGATTACGCGTTTCTCGAATTGGTCGGTTGGCAAAATGGCAATTTCAAATTCACACTGGGACCGGGCTCGTCTGAAATTACAGTGACGAAGAACATTGACCTTCTCATCATGGAAGGCACATATCTCAATGACCACGTTGTAGAACTGACGAAAATGGGCTTGACACCTGAGACTGTGCTGAAGCGCTCGGTGGCAGATATCAGTCAAGAAGATTTTATGGCGCTGGTGCAAAACGAACAAGGCATTAGCCGAACTTTGCAAAAGAATATTTTCGAGCTGATTGACGGCACCAATCAAGTTCAAAATATAATTGTCACGCTGAATGTAACTAAAGCGGAGTGGATGCCTGCTCTGCATAATCTGATCAAGAAAAAACTAGTTGCACCACCAGAGATACCGCTCAACAGTGAGGACGCAGCTTTAGCGACAGCCGATTGGACAATGACACAAGCTGTCGATCGCTCACTTATCCGCGCTGACACTGGTGCTTATGGATATCCAGCATTGTTGTATTTTTTGGAAATGGAATATAACCGCAGTTCGCGCTATGGAAAACCCTTTAGTTTTCTACTTTTGCAAATCGGCACCAAAGCACAAGACGGTTCAGGAAAACTCTCACCACTGCCGCAGCAAGCAGCCCGCGAGCTGGTCAATCTGATTTCAAAACTAAAACGCAAGCCTGATATTCTCGGGCACTATCAAACCAATTGTTTTGCTTTGATCTTGCCGGAAACAGATAGCATTTTGGCCAGACGATTCGCCAGCCGACTGATTGAAGTATTGGTAAGCGGACCATCCTTGGAGACTGTGGGTTTTTCAATCGGCGTTGCTGGCTGCCCCCATGAAGCGCAAGATTTAGCCAACTTGATCAAAGCATGTGTGCAGTCGCGCCAGAAGTTCGGGCTGGATTAACGGCGGTCACATACAACGCGACATTATGTAAAACAGGAAGCGTGCAAGGCGACACCACGCTTTGCCGCATTAAAACGCGCGTTCTAGAATTGTTTGCGTGTCGACATCATAGGAAAGGGTACCAAATGTTCTGCCCCAACCACCTTTGATTCGACTTTCGATGAAAGCGTCGGAAACTGCCTGCGGCGCTGATTCTACAAGCAGTTTTGCTTGCAGCAGCACAGCCAGATGTTCAACCAAATTCCGAGCTTCGCGCTCCGCCTTTCTTGCAATGAGAGCTTCCGCATGCGCGATCTGCACATCAAGCTCTTTGTTTTGTCCGGCAACTTGCTTTATCTCATCGAGAAGGACCGCAGCAGTTTCAGGCTCATTCGTCAGCGCGCGCAGCACATCCAGACAAATAACATTGCCAGAGCCTTCCCAAACAGAATTGACCGGTGCTTCGCGATAGAGGCGTGGCATCAGTGATTCCTCAACATACCCGTTGCCGCCAAGTGTTTCCAAACATTCATAGACATGTGAAGGAGCACGCTTGCAAATCCAATACTTCGCAACAGCCGTTGCAATTCTGCGGAAGTGCTCTTCTTTCCTATCAGCTTGACCGGCATCATAAGCACGAGCCAAGCGCATTGTAAGAACTGTCGCCGCCTCAGATTCCAAAGCAAGATCACACAAAACATTGCGCATCAAATCATGCTCTATCAAACGTTTTTTAAACGCCGAGCGGTATTGGACATGGTGCAACGCCTGAGTCAAGGCCTGGCGCATTAGACCGGCTGATGAAAGCGCGCAGTCTAGACGAGTATGACTGACCATTTCAATAATGGTGGCAACACCTCTACCTTCCTCGTTAATAAGCCAACCTTGAGCATTTTCGAGTTCTATTTCAGCGCTGGCATTGGATCTATTTCCTAGTTTGCTCTTCAAGCGCTGCAACCGTATTTGGTTGCGCTCACCCGAAGGAGAAAATCTGGGGACAAGAAAGCAAGAAAGTCCGCCTTCAGTTTGTGCCAGCATAACGAAGGCATCAGACATTGGATGCGAGCAAAACCACTTGTGCCCGGTCAGTTGATACAACTGCCCGGGACCTCTGGAATTGACCGGCTTGCCTTCAGTCGTATTGGCGCGAACGTCAGAGCCACCCTGCTTTTCAGTCATCGACATGCCAACAAGCAGCCCACGCTTTTCACCGGCAGGAATGAAGCGCGAATCGTATTCGTTGGACATAAGAGCCGCCTCAAAAGCAGCCAAAACATCCGGTTGCTTCTTCAAAGCCGGCACACACGAAAAGGTCATAGAAACAGGACACATGTGCCCGGCTTCAACTTGCACCATCAAATACATCATTGCAGCGCGTGCCACATGCGCACCAGATTTCGGCTCAACCCAAGGCAAATTAGTCAGACGATTCTCTACCGACATCGAAAGCAATTGATGCCACGCTGGATGAAACTCGACTTCATCGATGCGATGCCCAAAACGATCGTGCGTTTTCAAAACTGGCGTATTCTCGTTTGCCAGATAACCCAGTCTGATTGTCTCTTCTCTTCCAATCAGTTGCCCGAAAGCTTTTAGTCGCTCGTCCGCCCACGCTGCGCCTTCTTTGGCAATACACTCGACGAGTGCCTTGTCATTCGAATAAAGATTGTAATCCTGCAGAGCCGGTGGTTGATTGGTGACCGTATGCGTGTCACTCGTGTGCACAAGCTTCTCACTGGCAACCATAGCGCGTGGTCCTCTGTAGGCAGATAGGCAGGTGACAGTTAAACCGTCAGACAGGTCGCCAATTCTACTCCAAAGCATCCTAATGCTGTAGTCTTTGAATAAACAGTTTCGCCCAATTATCTCCTTCAATGTTTCCGCTCAGAGATTCCCAGCCCTCGGGCACAATTCCTATCGTCACCTACTTGATCATCGCGATCAACGTGCTGCTGTTTCTTTTTGAGGTTTCGCTTGGCGACCAGGACTTGAGCACTTTTCTTAGAAACTTCGGGCTTGTGCCGGAAGTTTTTCTCCAACAATTCGGTCCTTATGAAGTGTTTACGCTCTTCAGTTGTATGTTCCTGCATGGTGGCTGGATGCACCTAATTAGCAACATGTGGGCGCTTTTCATTTTTGGCGACAACATCGAAGACAAGCTTGGACATTTTGGCTATATCCTTTTCTACTTGCTATGCGGCGTTTGCGCTGGCCTGACACAAGTATTTATGTCGCAAGGCAGCGCAGTTCCGACTATAGGTGCTTCAGGCGCGATAGCGGGAGTACTGGGCGGATACATCATCAGTTATCCAACCGCCAGAGTTCTCACAGCAATTCCCATCTTTATCGTCATTCGACTGGTCGAAATTCCAGCCTCTGTATATCTGGGCTTTTGGTTCATTTCGCAGTTTTTCACCGGCTTTGCAAGCATTGCAAGAGAGCCCGGGGAAGAGGGTGGCGTCGCTTGGTGGGCACACGTTGGCGGCTTTATTGCCGGACTCATACTCGTGAAGATAATGAGCTTCCGCCGCCAAAGCGAAGACTCCTCCTTCAATTACATTGAACGCTAAGCAGACTCTCAGTGTTTAGACGTAGAAACAGCTGACTCGTCGGCTTCTTTCACTGGCTCTTCAGCCTTTACCGGTCTAACTTTGCCGACGCGTACTCTTCTATTTGAGAGCACCTTGACGCAATAATTGCCGACTGTAATTTCGTCCCCCGGGGACAGAGTCGCTTGTGCTCGATGTTCGATCTCCAGCTTCACGTCCGCATACTGGCGATCGGACAAAAGGCGCTTGCCGGCGATATTCTCTTGCAAAAGCAGCAAAAGTTTTTCTATCGAAAGCATCGGATCATTGATGTGTTCGTCGAACATAGAATCGAGCGAAAACATAATCGCCTTTTGCGTGCGTTCTAAAACTTTATTGGCGTTGTTTCGATTGAACAATGCTTGCACTTCGAACTTCAATAAGAGAGAAGAGGTTGTTTTGTCGAAACTAACAGCTAGCTTGATTGGGCGCTCATCTCTTTGGGTGCAAAGACACTCGGCTTTCAGAATGCCAGCCGGCACGCTTTTCTCTACGATTGTCCACACCCAAGCGTTGCCGCCGAAATTCTTCAGGGCTTCTTCGACAGCCTTGAATACGGCGTCTCTATCGCCGCAAACCCGTATCGGAAAAGGGTTTTCCAGGACATCATTGCGCCCCATCGTCTTCAGCGTATAGCCGACAACACCGACGGTGGCTGCGCCAAGCAGGAATAACGGATTCATTTCCATCTCCTTTGAGCGAGCCGGGGGACAGAGAGGACGCTCAAACGACCCACATTCAGGCCGCCTTTAGTTTGGCAGATTAATGTGCGGTTGCATACGCTCTCAAGCGATAACGTTACTTACCGGCAACTCACTTGCCACATATCAATCAAGGCTAGCCATGGAAACGTTTACTGCTGAAGCGTTTTCGGCGTTTACCGCAAATGGTCGAACCTGAACTCGAACACTGCTTTTCCAACGGGAATGCGCAGAGTCGCCTCATCGAAATTGTTCTGGTCGTAGTACAGACAACCAACAATGCGCCCCATCGGATTCAAAGTCGTGGGTCCTAATTGGCTGTCCCGAACATCTGCCGCCTGACGCTGTGTTTGCTCCGATACGGCTTGCGCGCGTTGATAAGCGCGCTCACGAGCTTGAAAGTCCGGAACGCTCGTAACCATTGTGGTCATGCCGCCGCTGTTGTTGTACCAGGAATTGCCTCCGTAGCCCATCGGACCGCCATAGCCAAAATTCGGCGACATGAATCCACCGTAAGGGTAGAAGCCTCCGCCGTTTCCTAGAATATTGGTTGTTGACGTCGTGGTCGCTTGAGAGCCCCAAAAACGAATCCATTTCGCTTTTCCCTCACCCTTCTTCTCAATAGATTGTGCAAGTGACTCGCCCTGAACTTGCCTTGCCAACTGAATCTTCGGCTTCAAAATAATCAAATCTGGTCCTTGAGGTAGAACGCTAATCGGCGAGTCACCATTATTAGTAATTCGCACCATTGCTTTACAGTTTTTCAGTACGTCAGCCCCTTTGGTCAGAAGAGCAGCTTCGACAGTGACTCCATTGGCGGTTATTTTCTCGCGCGTAACTCCGTCGGCTGTCTCGCGAGAAGCATTGGGGGCGCCTGGTAGAAATCTATAGAAGACCGCATCTTCAGCTCTTTGTGGAGCAAACTGCTGAAAAACAGATCTGGTGCCTTCCTTGATTGACAGCGCATCGGCATACATCTTTTGTGCTAGAGCCTGATTGCCGCTTCTGAAAGCAAGCGCTCCGAGTTTTTCCATTTGATTGGCAGCTGCGACAGAACGCGGACCTTGCGCTTTCGAATGCAGTGCTAAGGATTCTTGATACCACTTTGCCGCTTCAGCAAACGCACCTCTGTCTTCAAGCAATTGGGCAAGGTGATCGATGCCACCACAAAGAAAAGAGACGTCGGTTTGCTGCGCCTTCTTCCAATGATCGATAGCCTCTCGAGCCTGCGCTTCAGCCTTAACAGGATCTCCGCCAATCTGCGTTATCCACGATTGATCGTCCAGGTAGCGTGCAATTAAATTTGGAGAAACATTTTGAGTCTTGCTGAGCATAGAACTGACAATCTTCAATTCTTTCGGCAGAGTCTGAAATTTGCCTTGCCACATTCTTGCTTCGATAAGAGACAACCGCAAAGCTATTTCAGCGACACCGCCTTGCACCGTTTTCAATCGCTCAGCCGCAACTGACTCAGCACGAGCATAATCACCGACTTCTATAGCATTGTCGCTATCCGTAGCACTGCCTCCGCCCGTAGTTCCGGGGTTAGAGCTTGTAGTCTGCCGTTGGAATACGGCTTGTTGGTCCAACGAGGAAGCGCCAGCTTCGATATCAGAAGGAGTAATCGGCTGCCCCAAGGCGGCAGACTGTGCGATAGTAACGGCGCCGAGAGCCAACAATACCGGCAAAACAGACTTTATCGGACGCGAACAAAAAAATCCCATATAGTGGCTCCCTCGGTCTAAGGCGTTCCATCAATTGATCTCGCTAGTTTACAGGGCGGGAACATGTTCGAAAGACCCCGCATCTACATATGCTTAGGTGGTCGCCAGCTCAGCCCCATGATGCCAAGACAACCAATCGCCAGAAAGCTACAAAAATTGGGCATTCGGCGGGTATCATGAAGGCAGGAATCTCGTCATTCGGAACTACATCCGTTCGGATTTCATGAAGAACATCACAAAACCGAGCATCAACTTCCTACTAGCGTTACTGAGTTTTCTCAGCCTGACGATGCTGCCTGCCGTGGCGGGTCAAAATTCTTGCTGTCTCAAACCCGCAATTGAGTCAGCAGCCGCGGCAGAGTCTGCTTCTGTCTCTGATAGCTGCATGTGCTCGCAAATGGCGGATTGCTGCCAGGAATCCAGCCCGACAAATTTGGCGGTCGATCGCACTGATGTCACAGTCAAACAAGCTAAAAACGCGCAAGTACCATACAACGCGCCAGTTTGGACGCCTTCTGAGCACATAGTCCGCCTTGCTGCGGTACAGCCGGTTTTTAGAAAGCCTGTAAAACAGGTGCATTCGAAAAACAAACGGTACCTCGAGCTGAGGGTCCTTTTGATTTAGAGAGATGAAAACCTCTCAGGTAATCACTCTCTAAATATTCATTCAAAAGGAGAAAAGCAATGAAAAGCTTTTATTTGACCGTATTGGCTTTGTCCATGGTGTTTTTCACAACAACCGTAGCGTTCGCCAATAGCGGCAATAGCAACGGTATCAAGATCGCAAATGCAGCAGAACACGCAACCTGCGCTACTGAATGCAACAAATGCGCTGAAGCCTGCGAAAAGGCACTGGAACATTTGAAAGGCAAAGGTGCGAGCGAAGCCACAATAAACACAATCAAAGATTGCATCACTTTGTGCAAAACCAGCGCAGATCTAAAAACTCGTGGATCTTCACTGGCAACCAAACTCGCCGCTGCTTGTGCAGAAGCCTGCAAGAAGTGCGCCAAGGTGTGTGCCGATCAGAAAGATGAAGCCCTCAAGGACTGCATCGATCAGTGCAATGTTTGCGCCGACGCTTGCACAAACACTGTGAAAGCCGGTGGCGGTAAGGACTGCTGCAAGTAAGCAATTGAAAACGTTTCAAACTGAGGCAAAAACCAAAGTTCGAAGCCACAGATAGAGCGAGGGTCGCCGCAATGCCGGCGACCTTCTTTTTCGAAGCAATTGCTCGTTGCTCCTAAACAATCACGGTCGCTGCAGTAATCAATGCTCGTTTCTAAGAAGGTAATCGATACCTTCTTGAGTAATTACAAAGGCTCGATTGGAAGCGCCTATCATCTTATTTGCACGCAAAATCTTCACCACTTCTTCCATTTCGCGCACATTATTCATTCCGGAGCGTTCGAACAAATCTTGCGGCTTAAGCCCTCCACCACTGCGATCATCTTGCCGCGCATAGAAAAGCAGTCTCAGAAAACGCAGGGCAGCCTTTGATTGAGCCGAATCTCTAAACATGCGCCAGCACTCTATTTGCCACCACCATCGGTTTCACTTCCATAATACATTGCCTACTGGCAGGAGACTCCTGAGAATGAGCTAGAACTCAGCAACCATCAGCGTTTCAAACGTTAGAGCCACCTAACTCGCTTAACATTTCAGAAATCGAGCTTTCCAAACGCAGTCCTCAGCACAGTTCCCAAAACCTGGCAGCGATATGGTTCTTCAGGTTCGGCAATTCCTGTGTACCGAGGTATTTTGTTTCATTTAGAAGCTCGTATTCCTCCCCTATCGCAACGATTGAACTAAATGTTTAATAAGATCTGTTGATATCCAGGTTCTAGAAGTTACATTCATGGTTGATACCGATAGCACGCACAGCGAATCCCCGAAGCCGGAGATACCTACCATTGCACAAATGGCGCGTGGCAGTAAGGAAAACCTGATGGCGATTTCTTTTTCTCAAAGACCCAAGACTCCTATGCGCACTTACGTCGTAAGCGGAATGCTTATGAGCGCTTTAGGAATTAGCCTGGGGTTTGGAATCTATTTGATGTTCAATCCCGACCACTCTGAATATTCGGCTCAGGGCTTGGAAGGAACACCTTCGGTAGAAACAGATCAAATGTTGATTTCAGGACTCAAGAAAGTCGTCCCGATTCACAACCGCAAACCCGGACATCATCCTACTTTCGGAACACCCCGAGCTGTCGATTTTGCACCTGCGTCTCGTGCTCCGATCAGCACTAGCGTCCCGGCTCCTTTGAATACCAGTGTTCCGGCACCGCTCGTCAATCAAGTTCCACAACCCTCCCATCAACAGTTTGCTCCGACACAACATTTTGTCCCTGCAACACCGACGTCAAATCCATACGCACCAGGCGCAGCCGGAGCCGCTGTCCCTATGGCGAATGTTCAATTGCCGGTCATGCAGCCTATAGCTGATCCGCCGCACGCCATTACAGCAACTACGTTTGCAGCGATGCCTGCGCACAACAATCAGGGTTATTTGCCGCTATCAGACAGCCACGGTTATCGTGCAGGCAGAAATAGCAGACTGCAAATGGTCACTAATCGCTAGACTCAAGCTCATTTAGAAGTGCACTCGCGTCCATTGGTATAGTGGCTGCCGTATTCTCGTTGCAGGCATGCCTCCAGGGACTTTCGCGCTTCCGCCTAAATCCTTGTGACCATCGGTAGAATGGCACTACTTAGTGCAACAACAAATCGGATTCAAGCCAATGAATTCCTTGAAGGAAGGCATTCTTCTCTTCAACCATGGCTCCTCAACGGACGACTGCGCCAACCCAAATACACCATGGGAACCATGGATATCGTGAGCGGCTCTATATCAGGAACTATAGTCGAATTGGATTAAGCGTTGTAAAGTAGTTTTAGGAGGTCACTTTTTTTAGGATATTCAGGGGGGTCTAGGATGGCATATTTCACCAACACAGATGAGCTCTATACAGTGATGGAGCGACTGTGGTCGTATATCAAATCAGAAGAAGAGATCAGCGGAAAATTACTACATTCAAAGCTTGTGGTTCGATTCAAATACAAAGACCCGGATGGGCTGCTCACTATCGACGGAAGTGACGGGCAGGAGTTGCGCTTTCATTTCGGTGAATGCGGAATTGTGCCAGACGTCGAGATGACGATGAAGTCAGATGTTGCACACAATTTCTGGCTGGGAAAAGAACCACCAGCGGTGGCACTACTGCAAGGAAGAATAGTCAGCAAAGGACCGGTACACAAGGCTCTCGCCTTGCTACCAGTGATAAAACCGACGTTCAAAATCTACCCTTCGATCTACGAAGAGAATTCAAGCAAATCCGCTTAGTCCAGCTTTCTCTCAGTGAGAACAAATGCCGTTACGGCGTATGGTTCTAGCCGAGGTCGGCCCACTTAGGACAAACTTCTTTGATCTTACCGAGCAGTGTGACTACTTCCTCACCTTCGGTAGTAAGCGTGTACTCGACTCGTGGCGGAACTTCTCTAAAAGTTTCGCGCGTGATAAGACCGAGCTTCTGCAGTTTGCGCAGCCGCTCGGTGAGAGTCTTTGCAGACAATCCGGGCAGAGAACGCATCAAGTGAGTCGTGCGCCTTGTGCCGCCCGAAAGCTGAATCAATATGGCAGTTGTCCAACGTGGACTGAGTGAGTTGAGGCCACTCTCAACTAGCTGTGCGTCCTGGGGCTTAAGTGAAGTGGTCATTAGGATTTCCGTGGATACCAAAAACGGTTTCTATTACACCACGTTGGAAAACGGTTTGCCTCGCCCGATGGCCTGATCTTTAGAAGCTTTTCGAAACTAATTTAACAGGTCTCTAAGCTCAAAAAGATCCTTGCTGTTTCTCAGTTTCTTAAACGCCTTGCTCTCAATCTGTCTTACACGCTCCCTGCTCATTCCCATGCGCTGTCCGCACTGCTCCAAGCTGAGCGGCGTGCCGTCCTTAAGCCCGTAACGCAGCTCTACAAGAGCTTTCTCATTGGTATTGAGATGCTCAAGCAAACTAGCTACTTGCCTTGAAACCAGTTGCGCACTTACCTTTTGGTCAGGTGAAGAGCTAAATTCATCCGGAATCATTTCGGAAAGTGAAGTATCCTGGTCCTCGCCCACCTTAAGATCTAGGGATACAAGGGTCTTGTCCGCTGTAAGGGCAGTTTGGACCTTCTCTTTCTCGAGCCCGGAAAGCTCCGCAATCTCGTCGATTGAGGGCAATCTTCCATGTTGGTCGAAGAAGATTTTGGTTGTTTTGCGCACCAGGCTGCGCGTTTCAATCATGTGTACTGGCACTCTAATCGTGCGAGACTTGTCTGCCAGAGCGCGAGTAATGGCCTGACGAATCCACCAAGTGGCATAGGTCGAAAACTTGAAACCCTTTTCTGCATCAAACTTTTCGGCGGCCCGAATAAGACCGACGCTACCTTCCTGAATGAGATCCTCAAAACACATACCCCGGTTGCGGTAGCGCTTCGCAATGCTCACAACCAATCTTAGATTGGCTCTGATAAGCGCATTTTTGGCATCCATATCTCCGGATTTCAACCGGCGAGCCAGATCGATCTCCTCAGAACCCTTGAGCAGCTTGTGTTTTCCGATTTCTTTCAAGTAGAAAGATAGGGCGTTAGGATCACCTTTTTCAATATACGTGCCTTCGGCTGACTCAGATTCTTGGTCGGAATCGTTTTCTGGATCCCAGCCAAGGTCTTCAAAGGCGGATGAGTCGGCTTCTAACGGGAATGCATATTCCCCAGATCCGTTGGCGCGCTTGCCTTTGCCTTTAGTTGTATTCAGTTTTGGTCTTGGTTGAAGGCCTGTTTTGTTCATATAAATTACTTATCGAGTAAGCTTTTTGGGTAACCTACGAGCCTGGCTGCGGCAGGATTTGCCGATCCAGAGCGCGATTTCTCTCTTTCCTATTTGCAATATACCCAGCATGACGTATGGCACCATACATACGTTCCTGTCTTAATAAAATCGTAACGGTTGTCAGAAGCCTGACTAAAATAAAAGAATTACGCGTAGGTATAGGTAGAAGCCACCCTTTCGAGTGACGCCGCAACCATCACTCTTACGGATAATAGGGATTAGTAGGTCAAATTTTTATTCTCTATATAACAAGCAGGGGTAAATTTTTCCCTTCCAAGAGGACAAACTGGCGCTCATCCTTTAGGATGATTCTTAAAAGATAAGTACTTGCCTTACGGTTACTAAAGTCAATTGGCACCCTTGGTTACAAAATAATACTTAGAGGCCAGTAAAGCTGTGTTCTCAAATACATTGCGAATGGAAGAAAGTCACTCAAACACGAACGAAATACGAGTGGTACTTGTCGAAGATCATCTTCTGACACGCATTGGCCTTCGCACAGTTCTGGAAAGAACGCCCGACATCAAGGTGATTGGCGAGGCGGAAAACGGCGCCATTGCCGTTGAGCTTGTCCGGCAGCTAAAACCTGATGTAGTCTTGATGGACGTAGGTATGCCTCTTCTTGATGGAATAGAAGCGGCTCGCAAAATTTGCTCGGAAAATCCGCTGCAGAAAATAATTATGCTTACCTCTCATGACAGTGAAGAGGATATTTTTGCTTCAATCTCAGCAGGAGCGGGTGGTTATTGTCTTAAAGACGTGGCTCCCGACCGACTCTATACAGCGGTTCGAAGTATTCATAACGGCGACTTCTGGCTAGACTCTGCAATCGCACACAAAGTCGTTGCACATTATGCGGCAAAGAAAAATATCACCATAAGAAAACCACCAGAACCCGCTGCCGAGTCCAATGGACATTCGCATGGCGAAGAACTGCCATCACTTCCGGAGCCTTTATCCAACCGTGAGTTAGAAGTACTCAAATTGCTTGTAGAAGGTTGCAGCAATCAACAAATCGCCAACCGGTTGGTGATTTCGCTGGCGACCGCAAAGACACATGTTAGAAACATACTGAATAAACTGGCTGTCGACGATCGCACGCAGGCGGCAGTGCAAGCCATGCGCCGCGGACTTGTATAGATGGCGCTTTAGCGCTGGCATGAATGCATTGACATGGATTGATACGGATTGGCATTGATCATCGTAAAGATCCGTCAAAATGAGGCCATTTCGACTCTGCGTGCGATACAAATAAATTGAAGCCTTCCTTGGAGACCCGGGTGTGAAAGTACTCATTGCAGTTGATGATTCACCTTATTCCGAAGCTGTCGTTGACAGCGCGGTCAAACGGGACTGGCCTGAGAATACGGAAGTCTTGATTTTGACTGTGCTAGAGCCTATTCCATTTGATTGTGAATCTCGCTCAGACATGCGTGCCCTCGTTGAAGCAGGCTCTCAGAAAAGACGCCAAACTGCCCAAGAGCTCGTGGAGAAAATCAGCGATAAGTTGAAAAAGCAACTCGCATCGAGAAATTTAGCCGTCGAATTTGCGGTTAAAGATGGCTCTGCGAAAAAAGAAATCGTTGAAAGTGCCATCGAATTTGGTGCAGATAGAATCTTAATTGGAGCACAAGGGCATGGTACTTGTGCGCACAATATGCTTGGCGAAGTATCACGGGTGGTGGCAGCGACTGCTCCCTGCTCGGTAGAAATTATTCGCCAAACCGTCTGCAAATAGTTTTAAATTATCTTGTGCGGCTCTTTCCCGCCGCTCTTTTCATTAGCCTTCTTGTGAGGCAATGGAATCACAAGTACACAACAAGGCGCGTTGGACACGACCGCCTGAGTGACGTTTCCAACCATCAAATCGCTGACGCTGCGCTTGTGCGAGCCCATCACAATCAATGAAGCTTTCAGTTTGACAGCGCGATCCAAAATTTCTTCTTTCGGCAAACCTTCTGTGACTTCGACAGTGATTTTGGAACTGTTTTGCACACTATCAATAGCGTTTTTTACCTGATCGACAATCAACTCACCAGCCTTTTGCCTTTCTTTGGTAATGTTTTCCAAAAGAGGAGACGGCAAAACACTCATAAAGCTGCCGATTTTTACAGGCATAACCACATGCAAAATGTGAAACTCGCTTTCAGACGGCCACGGATACGCCGCCATAAAAGAACTCAACTCTCCCAAAAACTGCTCGTCTTCAACGGCTACCAAAACTTTCATCGAAAGCCAGACCTGTTTTCTTTTCTACTTGCAAACGCTCAGACCTGTCCATCATATCAGCCGTGATATTGAGACAACATAAGATGAATCCGGTATATTTAAAAGCTACTGCATTCGGCTCGAACAACGCTGACTGGGGCGCAGTTTCAGACTTTATGTATTCGAGGAGCACTTGATGGTAGAAAAACTGGCTGGTTCTTTGCCCAAAGCAGAGCTACACCTTCACATTGAAGGCACTTTCGAGCCTGAACTCATCTTTTCAATTGCCGAACGCAACAAAATCAAAGTCCCTTTCCAGTCCGTAGAAGCGCTCAAAGCGGCTTATGAGTTTCAGGATTTGCAGTCCTTTCTCGATCTTTACTACGCAGGCATGAATGTTTTACGCACCGAGCAGGATTTTCACGATCTTGCGGCTGCGTATTTTGAAAAAGCACACGCACAAAATGTTGTCCATGCCGAAATATTTTTCGATCCTCAAGCCCATACGGCACGAGGCATTCCATTCGACGTTGTCATCGAAGGTTTGTCCAAAGCCGCTCATGAAAGCAAGGAAAAGTACGGTATTACAAGCAAACTGATTATGTGCTTTTTGCGCGATCAAAGTGCAGAGTCGGCGATGCAAACGCTGGACAGCGCACTCAAGTACGGTGATCGTATTGTCGCTGTAGGACTGGACTCCGCAGAAGTCGGCAACCCACCGCAAAAGTTCAAGGAAGTTTTCGATAAAGCACGCGCCAACGGCTGGCTTACAGTCGCTCACGCCGGCGAAGAAGGTCCGCCCGAATATGTTTGGGAAGCACTGAAGATTCTCAAAGTCAGCCGCATCGATCACGGTGTAAGAAGTCTAGAAGATTCCAATTTGACGAATCATTTAGTTGAACATCAAATGCCGTTGACGGTCTGCCCGCTTTCCAATGTGCGCTTGAAAGTTTTCGATCATCTGAAGCAGCACAATTTGAAGAAGATGCTTGAGTTGGGCATCAGAGCGACAATAAACTCCGACGATCCTGCATATTTCGGTGGCTATGTCTCAGACAACTTTAGGGCGGCGCAGAGCGCCCTGGAGCTAAATCAGGATGAGTTGGAAACACTGGCTCGTAATTCATTCCACGCTTCATTTTTGACAGACAGTGAACGGGCAAAATATCTTGCCATGGTGGATGACGCAGTTAAACATTGGAATGTGCGACAACACGGCGATTGTTGCCATCACGAGTAGCTTGTAAACAGCAAGAGAGATACGAGGACGGCCGGCACATATGGAAGAAGAAAACCCAGTACTGAGAGCAGGTAGCAGCGTCAAATGTCGTGTCTGCACTCCCGAGCCAGGCGGGTACTCGGTCAAACTCGTTCCAAGCGGCATCGACGGATTTCTCCCCTGCCAAGAAGAATTAAATGAAGGGCAAGTCGTGCCCGCGACTTTTGTTTGTATGAGTAAAGACCAAGCGTTGATGACGTTTGCCTTCCGCATCGGCACGACAGAACGCGTACAGATGGGCCTGCCCAGCGAACCGGAGACTGCCTTTGCTGTTTGGGCGGATTCACACCCTCGCACTTACAAATTGCGAAGAGCAATCGACATTGTCATGCCGCCTCTCAGCTCTTCCTCCGTTTCTCCCTTGCGCTCCGGCGACTACGATATCGGCAAATTGATTACTGACCTGGAGGAAGGACAACTAACGGGTTGCGTCAAAATGATTTGCGACGAACGCCTTTCTCGGGGAGCTCTTTTGCTTTTCCGCGGTAGAGCAGTCGGATGCATCTACGGTAAAAAGCCGATGGTTGAGCCATATCCGATCGAGTCTGCCATTCAAATGCTTTTGCTTGACAGCTTTCTGCCCGAGACAAAGCTGACGGTCTATGACCTTCCGGACGAAATTATTCTTTCTATGTCGGCAATGTTCCTTGGTGTGCCTGTCTTAGAGAAGGACTACGCGGACAGAAAGAACCTTGATGCGCTGGTTAAATCTCTGAAGAACGACACAGCAATACTTACAGCAACTTCGGCAAAGGAGATGTGCCTGGCTTTCCTTCATGAGGGTGAAGTCTTTGGCACTTTCCATGTGGACCAACAGAGGTTTTCGGACAAAGGCGCCATATTTGACGAAGTCATGGATAAAGAACCGAACACTACGGTAGAGATTTCCATACTGCCATCGGAAATGACAACCGACAAAGTGCTTTTCGGCTATGGGCTGTCAACTACTCTGGAAGTTATGAAAGGCCAAGCGCCTGTTGAAATGTAGTTGTGATGTTGCCGAAGTTCCTAACACCGGTCCAGAGCCGTATTTTTAATGGCCAGCCGGGCGCTTTAAAACCGCCAATTTAAGGATCTCCTTTATCTATAGTTTCCAGCTTACTAAATAAAAGCTTGCATTACTGATAATGAGCTTGCGACTGGTGTATCACAGTGGAAGTAACGTCTCGTCCAAGGGAGTCAACTATGGGTAAGGCTGTAGGAATCGATCTCGGCACAACAAACTCGGTCGTCGCGGTGATGGAAGGCGGTAAGCCTACTGTGATTGCCAATACGGAAGGTCTGAGAACGACCCCATCTGTGGTCGCCCAGTCAAAAACAGGCGAGCGCCTGGTTGGTCAACTTGCTCGCAGACAAGCAGTTGTCAACCCGCAAAACACCGTTTATTCCATCAAACGCTTTGTCGGTCGCCGTTTCAACGAAGTTGAACAAGAACGCAAAATGGTCTCTTACAAAGTTAAAGAAGGCCCGGACGGCGGTTGCAAGGTAGTCATGGGAGACAAGGACTACACGCCTGAAGAAATCTCTTCGATAATCCTGCGCAAACTCAAAGAGGACGCAGAAAAGTATTTGGGCGAAAAGGTAACGTCAGCCGTTATCACTGTTCCGGCATATTTCAATGACTCACAAAGACAGTCGACCAAAAACGCTGGTCTGATTGCTGGACTGGACGTTCAGCGCATCATCAACGAGCCTACGGCTGCTGCGCTTGCATACGGTATTGATAAGAAGCAAAACGAAACCATCCTTGTATTCGACTTGGGCGGCGGTACTTTCGACGTATCGATTCTCGAAGTGGGCGACGGCGTTTTCGAAGTGCAATCCACTGCAGGTGACACGCACTTGGGCGGTGACGACTTCGACCACGTGCTCGTCAACTGGTTGGCAGAAGAATTTCAGCGCACTGAAGGCATAGACTTGAGAAAGGATCCTCAAGCATTGCAGCGTCTTACTGAAGCAGCAGAAAAGGCAAAAATCGAACTGTCTTCGGTAACCGAAGGTTCAATTTCCTTGCCTTTCGTCACAGCCAACGAGACAGGTCCCAAACACTTAGACATGCGTTTGACCCGCTCTAAGTTCAACGAATTGACCAGACATCTCGTAGAGAAGTGCCGCAAGCCGGTTGAGCAAGCGCTGGAAGATGCCGGACTCAAAGCATCAGACTTGAAAGAAGTTGTCCTCGTAGGTGGTTCGACTCGTATTCCTGCCGTTCAAGATCTGGTGAAGAGCTTGACCGGCGGCAAAGAGCCAAACCAGACGGTTAATCCAGACGAAGTCGTCGCCATCGGCGCCGCTATTCAAGCCGGCGTACTGGGCGGCGAAGTTCGTGACGTAGTGCTGCTCGATGTCACCCCACTCTCTCTTGGTATTGAAACCATGGGCGGTGTCTTGACCAAATTGGTTGAGCGCAACACGACCATCCCCACCCACAAGTCGCAGGTATTCTCGACTGCAGAAGATAATCAGCCCGCAGTAGATATTCAAATCTTCCAGGGCGAGCGACCGATGGCTAAAGACAACAAAATGCTCGGCACATTCCGCCTGGATGGCATCAGACCAGCTCCTCGCGCAATGCCGAAAATCGAAGTGTCTTTCGACATCGACGCCAACGGTATCGTCTCGGTCACAGCAAAAGACCAAGACACAGGCAAAGAGCAGAAAATCACAATTACTGCTTCAACCAACCTGAGCAAAGACGACATCGAAAAACTCGTCAAAGATGCAGAAGGTCACGCCGCCGAAGACTTGAAAGCAAAAGCAAGTGCTGATGCTAGAAACGAAGCGGACAATCTCTGCTACACGGTGGAGCGCCAGATGACTGAAGCCGGTGACGCTCTCACCAGCGGCAACCGTAACAAGGCAGAAAGCTTGATTGCCGACATTCGCCTGAAGATCGAACAACGCGCTGATGCGGACACGCTCAAGCCGTTGCTGGAAGAGCTGCGCGGCGTGCTCGTCTTGATTTCGCAAGACGCACAAAGACAGCCCGCAGGCGCTAGAGCCGGCGGCGGCGGCACCGAGTCGGAAGCTGCATCGGGAGATGCCGCCAACTCGTCATCGTCCTCCAGCAAAGCTGGCGGCAAAGGCGACGACGACATAATCGATGCGGATATCGCCAACTAATCAAGTTACAATTACGGGATGAGCGCACTGAGCGAGTCCAAGTCATTTCATAGAGAAATGTTCTTGCTCGTCCTTGCGCTCTTCTTTGCATCTGGGTTTAGCAGCCTGATTTATCAGGTTGTTTGGACCAGGCACTTGGTGCTTATTTTCGGCTCAACAACACTGGCAACGTCGACGGTGCTTGCTGTTTTTATGGGCGGGCTTGCGCTGGGCAGCTATTTTGCCGGACGCGTTGCCGACAAGATTGAGCGCCCGTTTCTCTGGTACGGCATATTGGAAGGAATCATCGGTGCCTGGGCACTTGCCGTTCCCTTTCTTCTGGACATATCAATATCAAGTTATAGAGTCATCTGGGAATTAACCCACTTCGACTTCTTTTCCTTCAGCTTATTGAGACTGGCTCTGGCAGCAGTTATCCTGCTTCTGCCAACAACATTGATGGGCGCCACTTTGCCTCTGCTGTCCAAGTTCGTTACCGACAATCTCTCGACAGTTGGTGACAGAGTCGGCACAGTCTACGCCATCAATACTTTAGGCGCCGTATGTGGTGCAGCCCAATCAGGTCTGATACTTCTTCCCGGAATAGGTCTGTCCAATACGACCCTAGTTGCCGCAGGCGTCAATTTTGTTTTATGCTTCATCGTCTTATATGTCTCGTTGAATATAGAGCGCCGAGAGAGAATAAAACTGCAGAAGGCAGCGCTCGAAAACGCAAAGGAGAAGGCAGAGAAGGAGCAAGCTAAAGCCACAGAGAATTTCCGCAGTTCCGAAGATTCTGAAGGACGAAACACCGACTCAGAAGCTACTGGTGCAGAAACATCAAAATCAAAGAAGAAAAAGAAGAAAGGAAAACACAAAATAGCGGCGGCTGCTTCCGCGGCGGAAGTTGAGCCCGAAACTGCTCCAGAAGAAACAACAGAAAAAGTGCAAACAGTAGCAGCTAGTACTGCCGAGCACAATGAACAGCAGGTAGCAACTCCACCCGGTGCGGTTGCAGCCAAAGTGCCAAGTCAGGTGTATTTAGCCCTGGCTGCCATAGCCATATCCGGCGCTGCTGCAATGATCTACGAAGTGTGTTGGACACGCACGCTATCGCTAGTAATCGGAGGCAGCACCTATGCATTTACGGTCATGCTCTCGACTTTCCTTTCGGGAATCTTTTTGGGCAGTATTTTTTGCGCGAAAGTTGTCGACAAATTTAAGCAACCATTTCTGGCTTTCGGTGCGATTCAAATATATGTAGGGATTGGCTGCATCGTATCTATTGTTTTATGTCGACAATTGCCAATGTGGAACCTCCAGCTCAATGCGCTCTTTCCAAATGCCGCATTTTCGGTCTGGATTCGTTTCCTCCTTGCAGAGGCAATTTTGCTGCCTCTTACGCTCTTTCTCGGTGCGCTGTTTCCAATCGTAATCAAATGCACAACATCCGATATTAAGCACATTGCCAGCTCCGTAGGCACCGTATACAGTGCCAACACAATGGGAGCAATCATTGGCTCGGTTATCGCAGGTTTTGTGCTGATACCGCAATTTGGCGTAGAAAAGACACTGCTAATTGCCACTGCCGTGACCATGGTTATGGGGACCATCATGGTTTTCGCCCAGAACGATGCAAAACTTTCTCATAAGATGACATATGTTATCTTCGGCGCATTGATTTTTATTGGGTTTATAACCAATCCAAATTCAGCTGAGGATAAAAAACAGCTACTCGTTGCACAATCCGCGCGCAGAGCGATGAGAGACGGCTATGACGTTTTCAAAAAAGACAGTCCATGGAGAGCTTCCATCGATCGGACAAAACTCGTCTTCTACAAAGATGGTCCTTGTTCCAACGTTGCAGTGCTACGGTTTGCAGACGGTGACAAGGTTGGTAATTACTCTCTTTTGACCAATGGTTGTGTGGATGCAAGCGACGGAGCAGATATGTCGCAACAAGTGTTGCTTGCGAGCTATCCTATGCTGTTCCGCCCGAATGCGCGCAGAGCTTGTGTAATTGGCTGGGGCTCGGGCGTTACTATTAGCGAGCTATTGAACTTCCCAATCACCAGCGTGACCGCCGTTGAGTTAGAACCTGCGGTAATTGAAGCGGCAAAAGTCTTCAATAAATATACTAATGAGCCGGAAAAAAATCCGCGCGTAAAAGTGGAAATCAACGACGGCCGCAACTTCTTGCTAGCGACCACTCAGAAATACGACATCATCGTTTCCGAACCGTCTAATCCATGGCAAGTCGGTGTCTGCAACCTTTTCACACAGGAATACTTCAAAACCGTCAAAGACCGACTGACACCAGATGGGGTGCTCAGCCTCTGGCTTCAATTAGCAGAAGTTTCACCGGATTCGGTGAAGTCTGTACTGGCCGCGCTCGATCGAAATTTTGACTATTGCTTGGCATTATGTTCCGATTCAACCAATCTTGTTGTTTTGGCGAGTCAAACTCCAATTCGCGCTGACTATAAGGCGCTGCAAGAAGTTTTCGAAAACCCCTACATAGTGCGCGCACTAGACAAAGCACAGATAACCTCGCCGGAAGCGGTGCTCTCACGAATGGCCATGACACCCAGCGGCGTCACCTATTGCGCAAAGGAAGCGAAGCCAAATACCGATGATTTGAACATTCTGGAGTATAGAATCGGACGCACTTACGAAGCTATGACATTCGCACATGCAAATGGCGTCATGTTATCGGAAAACATGGGGACACCGTCCGGCTATACAGACTGGGGAAATTTACCCAAGGATAAGATCGCAGCAATCATGGCAAGAGTAGCTATTGAAGCGACAAAGTTTGGCGATTTGACGGCCGCATATTCATGGGCGCGCAGCTCGCTAGAAAAGAACCCCAATGACGTGGCTAAGCGCATCATTTATTGGATTACCGAAGAGGACAAGAAACGCACCAATTTCGCCCGCATGAGAGGTGAAATTGAGGCGTTAGAGTCGAGCAAGAAAGAAGGTCAGAAAGCCGCTCCTTTAGAGAAATCGGACCAGAAGCTGGAGACGGAAGCAATTCAAAAACTCAGTACTGATAAAGAGTCACGCGGTAAATAGCAAAACAGGACGAGGCGCGAAGGATCTATTACAATTGGCATTCTATGTGGCCTTTGCCTTCCCTGACCCGGACTTTTAAATGAATACTGCCAAATCCAAAAACCTCCTTAACGGTGCTCTGGTGTGCCTTCTAGCAGCCTCAGCGCAAGCAGGCGTCCTGACAAGCCCAGCTTATGCCGCGGCTCCAGCCAAGGATTCTGCACCTTCGGCAGCTCCAGCGACACAGATAGATGCAAAGTCGAACCAGATAATGAAAGGCGTTGGCACGTTCTACAAAGACATGAAGGGTTTCACCCAAACCATGTCAACAGAGATGAAAATATCCGCAGCAGACAAGCAAACCGCGATGACTTCGGTATTCAAGGTGTCATTCGGCCGCCCGAACAAGTTTTACTTAAAACTTGAAAGCGGCAAAATGGGCGGACAAATGGTCTGCGACGGCAAAACAGCTTATCTCTATACTCCCGTGCTCAACAAATATATGAGCATGCCGGCGCCGGAAAATCTCAGCCAAATATTCGACACGATTGATTATCAAATAGTCGGAGGCGGCTTCAGCAGCATGTCTTTGATCGAGTCTATGTGCACTCCCGATCCGTACAAACAAATCATGGCTGATGTGCTCAAGGTCGAACATATTGGCGTAGAAAAGGTTGGCGACAACGATTGCGATCACATGCGTTTCACGCAAAAAGACTTCACATGGGACATGTGGGTTCGCCAGGGCAAAGAGCCTTGGATTCAGAAAGTGACTGCAGACATGTCCAAAATTTTGGCTAACAAGCCTGGTGCTCCGGAGGGCGTAACTGCAGTTCTTACTTGCAGCTATACCGATTCACAGGCCAATGTAGAACCAACTGCGCAGCTTCTGACTTTCGCAAAACCAGAAGGCGCACAAGAAGTAAAAAGCTTCTTGGAAGACAAATCGGCGCAGCCGGAAAGTGTCCACCCACTGGTCAACAAACCGGCTCCCTCATTTGATTTGGAGACAGTAGATGGTGCCAAGTTCAATCTTGCCGAACAGAAAGGCAAGGTTGTGGTGCTCGATTTCTGGGCGACATGGTGCGGACCATGCACAATGGCATTGCCAATCATCACTGAAGTGACCAGCTCACTCAAAGACAAAGATGTTGTTTTCCTCGCCGTCAACATCCAAGAGACACCAGCACAAATCAAAGAATTCCTCGACAAGAAGAATTTGAAGGTTTCCGTCGGACTCGACAGCGAAGGAAAGGTCGCTGAGATGTATCAAGTGCGCGGCATTCCGCAAACAGTTATCGTCGGCAAAGACGGCAACGTCGCAGAAGTACACATCGGCTTCTCGCCCGATTTAAAGGAGAGCTTCACCAAAGAGCTCAACGACATACTGAAGAAATAAGTCTGCTAAGTATTCATCTTGGTGAGCTTGCCATTCTTTCTTGCTTCGTTGAACAAATATTCAAATAGCAACGCTGCGAGCAAGGCATAGATGATATTAAGGACAACGCTCATCGCCAGGTCTTTGGCGGCAAAGCTGCCGCCTTTGAGAACCGTGCGCATTCCTTCAAAAACATATGTGGCAGGAACACACAGTGAAATCGCACGCAGCCATGCCGGAAGTACATCAACCGGATAAAACACGCAGCAAATCGGCTGGATGAGAAAGGGAATTGCCCAGGCAAGCGCTTCTGCCTGATGTCCCCATCGGATAATCACGGCCGTGGTTACTAACCCGATTGTCCAGCCCATCAATAGCAGATTGATAAAAAATGGAATCATGCAATAACCAAGCATGCCGAAATTGTATTGATAAAACCAGTACGCAAGAGGGATCATAATCAGCGAAACGCAAACAGACTGCAAAAGCCCAGATATGCAAGTTGCTGCGACAAACTCGAATGTTCTCACCGGTGCAACAAAGATATTGATAAAGTTGCGTGACCAAACATCTTCAAGGAAAGAAACGCTAACAGCTTGTTGCGCGCGATAAAGTACATTCCACATGATCACAGAACCGATCAGGAACGTAAAAACGCCAGGAACCGAGCCATTCACCTTGAGCATGTACATCGTTAGGAAGCCCCAGACAAGAAGATCCATCACAGGCCAAAATACAATGTCCAGAATTCTAAATGTGCTTCTGGAATAACAATAGTAATAGCGAAGGAGAAGCCCTTTGATTCTGGCGATGCTCATTCTTCCTCTTTCTCCACGATATCACCGCCGCGCGCAATGCTGATGAAAACATCCTCCAAAGACTTCTGATTAAACTGCTCCAGGATTTGATTCGGTGTACCCTCTGCTCGCACTTTGCCAAGCTGCATAAAAACTACTCGATTGCACATTTCCTGCACATCTTTCATGTTGTGAGAAGTGTAGAGAACGGTCATGTTCTTCTCTTTTTGAATTTTGACAATGAGCTTGCGAACCTTGTCGGCAATGTCCGGATCAAGACTTGCAGTCGGCTCGTCCAGCATGAGCATCTCAGGATCGTTGAGCAAAGACTTGCACAGATTTAGCCTTGTAGATTCGCCCGATGAGAGCTTACCTGTAAGAGAATTAGCCAAATGCGAGATTTCGAACATCTGCAGCAATTCGTCAATTTTCTTCTTGGCGTTTTTAACCTGATAGAGAGAAGCAAATACATTGAGATTCTCACGAACCTTCAAATTATCCGGCAGCCAAATATAAGCAGACGAAAAATTGCAGCGCTGCAAAATTTTCACGCGCTCTTTCTGTATAGCCATGCCGAAGATATCGACCGTGCCAGATGTAGGCGTCACCAATCCGAGCAGAATTTGAATTGCCGTTGTTTTCCCCGCGCCGTTCGGTCCTAAGAGGCCGACAACCTCTCCGCGGTTTGCAACAAAGGAAACATCTTCTACAGCAACTTTTGTACCGTATTCTTTGCGCAGATTTTTTACTTCTAGCACTAGATCAGACATAAAAGCCAAGATAACATAAGGTAGATGCTAAAAGTCACGCCAAACAAGAAAGAAGTCTCATCGATTCGCACGCGAGAATCCAACTTACGCTCCCGTGTGTTAGGGTCAACGCACAAGCGCATATTCAAAGCATTACTATCGTGCGCACTAGTCGCAGTCGCGTCCGTGCTCTGTATCGGCTCAGGAGCTAGAATGGCCGGCGCAGAAGAGAGTAAAGAAAACAAAGTACTTATGGACACAGAAGTGCGTGCGCTGCCTGGCTCACTCGGGACGTTGCCCATGTTTAACAGCAACAGTCCAGAAGTTGTGAGAACCAGCGGAGTTCTGCTCTCCCTTCTGCCGAAAGAAGGCAAGAGATATCCTGACGCGCATCTTGATTATCCGCTCAAAGGACGTTTCCGAATTTTCACTCATCACATCAACAATAATCCAAAACACGATCGCGTTTTATACCTCGGCTTGATTGCCTACAATCCCGAAGATAACGACGCCACTGTGCGTATTTTAAATGCAGCAAGTTATGTGAGCCAACCAGACGCACCATTTATAAAATTGCCTGCAATCTCTAACAACAATGATGGGACGGTCTACGCCGGTCCGGGAGACAGAATTACCAACGATTTTCTGCGTGGTGAGCACCAAACCGGCTGGCCGTCGAAGATTACCGTTCCGGCAAAAGGATACGCGGTCATCTATGCACTGCCCTTACAAGTACGCGGAATAGTGCCACAAAGCAACGGACGAAGTACGCTTCTGGAACTTACGTCGAGCAGAAAGATTTACCTGGCAGAAGTTGCAGATTTTGTAAAAACAGAAAATTGCCGCAGCGTTGAACCTCCATCTTTAGAGCGTTTTGTAGAAATTGCGGAAACACATACAGTGTCGGACGAGCGAGACAAAACACCAAGCGTTCCTGGCGCCAAAGGACCACTAGTATATGGTCGAGTGGCCGGAGTGCAAATCGGGTGCAAATGGACGGGCACCGCCACTGATGGCGAGAAAAATATCACCCGTCTGACCATTCCCGAAATTGGAAAGTCCATTGCGTTTCCGCTCTGTTCTTTAGAGCGCGGGACCTTCGGCACAGGTCAGGTCCAAAGCGCTCCACTTGTCGCTCGATATGCAGACACCGCATACGCGGCTCACGGCAATTACGCGGTCGAATACAGACTTCAGTTTCCCCTCTACAATTCGTCAAAATCCAAAGTGAAAGTGTCCGTCTCTCTGGACACTCCGCTGAAGACCGAAAATCCAAAAGAGAATTTGACTTACTTCGAGCCGCCGGCAAAAAACACATTTTTCAGGGGAACTGTTCTTGCTCAATATCTCTCCGACAAAGGAGAGAACGCGAAGGACTACATCCACCTGGTCCAAACGCGCGGCACTAAATCACGCGAACTCTTCAATATCGTAATAAAACCCAAAGGCAGAAGAACAATTCGTATTTCACTCTTCTACCCGCCCGACGCAACGCCGCCTCAGGTATTGACTTTCAGCAGCAGCAGCAGCAGCGAACCTTAGTGCAAGGGATCGAAGATTTCTCTCGGGATGTCCTTGGCTTTTCCATCAAACTGAATTTTTACGTGCGGTAATTTTTCCCTAAAATCGCGCTGTTGCTCAGGTGAAAAATTTCTGCCCTCGACTTTTAAATGCCTGAGCCTGGTCAACTTTTGAAAGTAGGGCAAACTGGCAGGGCCAACGCCTGTGCTCTGCACGTTGAGCGATTTGATTTTGGTCTTCTGCATCATCAGGATCGATGCGTCAGAGATACGATTATTGCCGGAAATTTTTAGAACTGTAAGCTCCGGAAGCTTTAGAACATGCGCAAGTCCTTTATTGCTCAAATGAATATTATCAACTTGCAAATTGGTCACATACTTCAGAGCAACCAGATATTTCAAATTGTCGTCATCCAAATCATTATGGCCAATAACTAGATTTTCCATCATTGGATGCTTCGCAATAGACTTCATTGCATCGCCGCGAATCATAGTCTTGTCAGCACCAAGAAATTGCAAATTTTTCAAAGGCTCGAGATTGAAGATACCCTTTGATGTAATGTCAGTTCCTTCCAATTCAATGTGTTTTAGTCCGGTTAGCTTTGCAACGTACTTCATATCATCATCTGTGACTTCCAGGCGTTTCATGTTTATTCCAAAGAGTCCGTTGGGAGCAAGCTTCGTCAGATCAGACAAATGCCTGGCACCATCATAGCTAACCTTCAAAATCGTGCGTGTTCCGGCTGGAAATCGCAATTTCCCACGAGCAGGAGAGTGAGTTAATGTCTCAGGTTCGGAATCGTTGGACTTGGCGGTGCGCTTTACGAGATAAAGTTCGCCTAGAGAATAGCCCTCTGGGAAATTCAAAATAAGAGGCCGCGCATCGGAGTCTGCCGCGTAGGTTGGTTTCAAAAATACAAATAGAGAAAGCAAGGTCGCAATCAATGAAAACCGCATCTTATTTCTCCTCTGTTTGTGAGGGTTTCCAACCAAGTGCCAGAGCCGCCACAACTAAGCCTCCCAATGCGAGCGAAATGCAGAGGGTCGAATCTAGATCGACTTTGTAAAAACTCGACCACAAATAGTATGCATTGTGCATGAAGTGCAAGCACATAGAAGGGAAGATCGAGCCTGATGCCAGTGTGAGGTAAGCGAGCAAAACGCCCAAAAGTCCAGTAGGAAGAATTCTGAACATACTTAAGTGAAAAACGCCGAAGAGCAGCCCTATTACAAGAATCAGCTTTTTCTTCGGAAGATTTTTACGCAAGATACCTTGCAAAACACCTCTAAAGAAAATCTCTTCGCAGATGGCAGGCATCAAAGCAGCCACCAAAATTATTTGCCAGAGCTCACGCCCCGGCGGCATCAACATCAGTTGCATCTGACGCCCATACGCTTCACTGTATGGCAAGAACTTTGTTTGAACAGTCAGTATTAGCATCGAAATTACAACGGTCGCAAAGCCGAGCGCCAATGCAGCGATGACATAGCGTGGTGATGGCTTTTTGAAACTCAAGGTTTCTAAAACCGGAGATCTTGTGTAGCGCAAAAACGCCAGTGCCGGACAAAGAATTAGGAAAATCTGTGTAATGACCAAGCTAGCCATCACATTCCAGAGAGAGAGAAGTTGCCCGAAATAGAAGAGCATGAAAAAGACGATGCCACCAAAAATAACCAATTCTCTACCGTAAGAACCTGTCTCCATTTTTTTCTTAGGTGAAAGTTGAACGCCAAGGAGCAAATCTTCACGCTGCAACAGTCCTGCAGCGGATCTAGCTAAAAGAATGGCAGCAATTGTAGAGCTGACGAATGTTATGAGGATACCCTGCCAGGTCTGATGGCGAGTAATAATCTGCTTGATACAAAGAGTCGTATTAGCAATCGGTACAACTTTCAGAAAAGCATTGTCCGCCAGCTCTGGAATCTGCGCTGCAGAAGCAAGAAAGAGAGTCACTAAAAGCAACGGAAACAAGTATCCCTGGGCTTGCTGAAAGGTGCGCGTCAGAGCGGCAACAAAGACTGAAAGAGAACTGATGAATACGACCAGAGGTGTCATCACAAACAATACCAATAGCCACGCAGTCAAGCCAAAATCGAATTGTGGATGCGCATCGACAACGGTGCTTTTGACCGGACCAAACTGCAACGTAGCGGCAATACTGATTACGCCAAGAACTGTGGTCAGCAAGCCAACAAGTACAACGACAATAATCTTGCCGTACATAATAGAACGTCTCTCCACCGGCGCCACCAAAAGCAAAGCAAGAGTGCCTCGCTGCCGCTCTCCAGTAATCAGATCGATAGCCGGATAACTTGTCGCCAACAGCACCATGAGTATCATCAGATACGGTGCAAACTGAGGCAGCATGTTGTCGGTGTCTGACTGCTTCGGCGAGACATCATCGAATTTGACCTTTGTTTCACGCTCCCAGGCACTTCCAATGTCCAACACTCGCAACCGTTTCTTTAAATACTCTTCTTGAAACTCCGCAATAGCTGCATAAACATTGGACATGCTGAACAAAACCTTTTCACGGTTAGTGTCCAATACGAGCTTCAAAGCAGGCACCGGAGTCTTCTTCAAGTCAGAAAAATCCTGCTGAGTGATGTAATCTCTGGAAACCGTTTCAGTGAATTCCGGAGGCACCAGAACGGCGACATCGACTTGGTTAGACTTGAGCTTTTCTCGATAGTCCGATTCGCTTAGTTGTACAACTTTCAAGTGCTCTGCCGACTGGAGATGCTTTTCAAGCGGCTCACAGTCTCCAACGATTCCCACCATGACTGTGTTTTGACCTAATTTTGCAATACTCTGCTTTGCAAACGTCGCGGGAAAAACCAACATCGCCGGATAAAAAAGCGTTGGGATGATAATCATCATGATTAGCGTGCGATAGTCTCGGAGCACTTCTTTGAGCTCCTTGAAAAAAACGATCGATGTTTTGGACATCGGCTTGCCATTCGAAATAGGTGCGGTCGAACTAGACATCTACCTGTTCCTTGACGATCGCCAGAAAAATATCTTCCAAATAATGCGCGCCAGTCAGTTCACGCAACTCTTCCAGAGTGCCCATAGCGAAGAGCTTGCCGCGGTGAATGATTCCGATTCGATCACAAAGCTTTTCGGCTTCGCTCATGATGTGCGTCGAAAAAATAATGCATTTGCCTTGGGCCTTGCTGTCACGAATGAATTGATAGGTGTTTTGGCTGGTGATGATATCCAGTCCACTAGTAGGCTCGTCCAGCGCCATCACAGGCGGATCGTGAACGATTGCACGAGCGATAGAAACTTTCTGCTTCATCCCCGTAGAGAGGCGCTCACAACGAGTATCTGCGAAATCTCCCATCTCAAAGAGCTTGATCAGATCTTCGATTCGCTGATTGAGTTTATCCAGAGGATAATCGCTAAGTTGACCAAAGTAATTGAGAATCTCTCTGGGCGTAAGCCTTTCATACAGTCCGGTTTCTGAAGAAAGAAATCCAAGATTTTTGCGAACACTCTGAGGATCGGTCATTATGTCAAAACCATTGATCTTCGCTGTTCCCTCATCAGGGCGCAAAATGGTGGCAATCATGCGCAATGTAGTTGTTTTGCCGGCACCATTCGGTCCGAGCAATCCAACAATCTCGCCTTGTGAGCAATTAAATGAAATGCCGTCCACAGCAAGAAATTCACCCCGCTTCGCGTCAAAGAACGTTTTCCTTAGGTCTTTGACTTCAACGGCCATTTGCTTTTCCTCTCGCGAATAAAGGCGCCCAGATATCAATGTGATCGCCCAGAACAAACTTTTCTGTTCTTATCAAGCGAATCAACAAGAAAAGCATTGCACAGGTCAAAAACAAAGTTTCGCCAACGACAATGCCAACAAGCGCCAAATCGGCGTCTCCTCTGACAGCCGACTTGACCCACAAAATCAAATTGAGTACAGGCACAAATGCCAAAGTCTTCGATAGAAGCACACCGGGTAGCATTCCGGCGATTGGCATCGGAGTAAAAATGAGCAGCGGCACTGTGAGCATGTTTTGCGCTTCTTTAAAAGATTTGGTCGTTGCGCCGAGCAGCGAAAACATGGAAGAAACCAAAAGCGAAAAGAGAACGGTAGCGGCAAACAGGCAAGCACCTGTTTCAAAAGACACCTGGAAGCTACTACCGGAAAGTCTGGACAAACCGCTGAGCTCCTTTGCCTGGCTGAGCATCAACCAAATGACAAGACTCATACCAATCAGATTGAGAATCCCAGACATCAACGCCACGACGAAAACAGAGAGAAACTTGCCTGCTGTCAAACACTCAGTGCTCACAGCTGCGACAAGCGTGCTCTCGAGAGTCTTCTTTTCTCGCTCTTCGGTGAAAGCGCAAATGGCTGGATAGACAGCGCCCGCAGGAATACAAAGGACAAGTACACAAATTACAGATGCGAGCAAATAACGAAAAATAACAACAGCCGCATCGCCGCCTTTATTCTCTTCCTTCGCTTTGGTGCGTTTTGCATCATTCAGTTCAAAGGTGAAGACGCGCATGACTTCAACCGGTGCATTTTTATCTGCCAGCTCCTTGCGAATATTTTTCATTCGCCTGGACTCGATAACCTTGTTGATGTAATTGTTGGCAGACTCGGAAAGAGGCAAACTGCCCGCCACTTTCACGACCAAATTTCCACTCGCCTCTTCGACAAAAGCCTCTATATTTCCGGACTTCAGGTCCTTCAGCGGATTTGATGAAGTGACCAGCTTGCACCTTTTGCTGTTCGCGAGCACATCACGAATCGCCGCTATATTAGGCTCTTTGCTCTCAGGAAAGACAATGCGGTAAGTCTCCTGCTCACGCTTACCTTCCTGAAAGATACCAATCTCCAGCATAGCTATAGCCGCCGCCGGATAAAACAATAGCGGAAACAACACGCCGTAAATGACTACGTGCGGGTCTCTGTAGCAATGAATCATCTCCTTTCGGAAGACAACCCATAATCTTCTCAAAAACTCCATCATAGATAGAGAAGTTCCACGTATTCATGAGCTTATAACTAGAGGTTGCGTCTTATAAACATACGCAATCAGGTTAAGGGACAGCTTCGAGCTGATTCTCGAGAGTGACCACCGGCATGTACTCGCCAACGTAGGTACGTTTCCACCAGGTGCCTTTAGACATCAGCTCCTGCACATCAGTAAAGTGATACTCGTAGCTTTGAGCACGCAAGAATCTTGGCGGTTTGTCAGGAAAGGGATTTTTTGAAAGTAAGGCGGTGACAGCCTTGTCACCCTCCAGAATCTTTTGCACAAAAGAAGTGAACCAGGGATTTTGCTCCACAGTTCCTAACGCGGCAAACCACATCTGCCAGTCGAGCCGAGGTTGCATGGGCGCGACAATGGGAGGGGGCCGATGCAGGTCACCAGGTTTGAATGGAAACTCATATGCAACCCATTCTTTGCCATCATTGCTGCCTTCGAGAACTATTTCGATCCTCTTCTGAGTCATCACAGCGAACAGCCCATAACTATTGACTAAATGCAACGGACGCACGCTTCCTACAAACTCACGAAGGCTGGCAGGAAGAGCTTCTCCACCTGTTGTATGCACAACTAACAGGCAAAGATTGGCAAGCCCCAAAATTGCCACCATAGGCAGCACCATTATTCTTTGTGCCAATTGCCATTTTGTATTCGTAATAGAGGCGGCATTCTCAAGAGAAGTGCGTAAGCTTCCAGGGAAAATGCGCCTCCAGAGCGAATCTTCTATAAGAGTAAAACACAAAATGATGCTGAGCAAATTGAAAAATGTGTAGTTTCCGGAAAGCAAAATCAAAACTTGCAAACCCGCTAGCGCACCAAATGCGATGCGTCGGGATAGCTTGTTGCCAGAAATCAGAAAGGGGCAAAATATTTCAATTCCAAACATCAACAAGCATGAGAGCTGCTGAAACCACAGTGGCAACAGGTTGCAAAACCAAGCCAAAGGAGTGGGAAGAGGTTGCGTTTCGTAATGATAAGCAAGAGCAGTTAAACTCGACCAGGCTTCATCACCACTCATAAGTTTGCACATGCCGGACATAAACATCAATCGGAATAGCAGCCACCGCAAGAGCCAGAGCAAAATTAAAGACGGTGGTCCGTCCGCACCCTTTGTGTTTTGCAGCGGCGGTGATGCCATCGCCCATGGTGCCCACAGTGCAGCAAGCATGCCCGCTTCCAGCAAGAGAATATCCCACTGAAACGACATGAAGTCCGCACCGGTCGATAAAAATGAGATGTACAGAGCCCAACAAACAAGCAGCATCAATCCCGACAGCAGACCTAAAGCTGCAGTCAGCGCTGCGATCATGCCCGCAATACAAGCCCCTTTCAGAAAAGAGTCGCTGGACGAGATCAAAAAAATAGTCGGCAGGTCATTGAACTGAAAACCTCCAGGCGGGTAACTTCTAACCATTTGGTCCATAGACTGAGCAATAGGAAGAATGCCTTTTTGACTGAAAAGACCATCTATTTGAAGAAAGAGAGAGAGGAAAGCTATCAGGTAGACCAGGGCTACCCCCCGCACAACCATAAACCTACATAGGGCATAGGATTCGGCTTTCTTTGCGATGTTCTCAACCTGACAAACCACGGGCAGCGAGCCGTCTCCGGTCCGTTCATCCCGAAAGCCGAATGACGCTTTGCCTGCACAAGTCAGGGCTTCAGGGTTTTGCAACAAGGTCTCGTCAGTTTTTCCTTCGTCAAGGAACTGGGACCTTTGAGCCTCGTCAGATTCTCCAGTCATATCCGATATCCAGAAGATAGTTGGCTGCAGACGCCAAGCCGGCAGAATTGTTACTTCGATTGAGATATATAGCTCATCTTTAAGAAGACAATAAAGCCCATATTCAGCATAAAAAGCCTGAAGATGGCAAGTATTAGCACTCTTTCGGAGATTGCCCCTAATTTCTGCAGAATTTGGGTGGACTTGATTACCCTGGAAAACTTCCGGACAGTCTGGTAAAAACGATATTGGTTAATTTGGCTACTCGAGGTTTTTAATTCATGAGCTTTGTTTCATTCCCAAGCATCTCAAAGAACTCCAAAACCCGCCGCTGTATGAACGTGCTTTTGAGCATGGTGGTTCTCAGCTCGGTTTCAGGCAGCATTGGTGCCACGGCCAAAGATGATAAGGATGTGAAAGTGCAGGCTAACCTGATGCACGATCTTCCGAAGAAGATGGAATTCGGCCAAATGAAGGACGGACGCGATTTCGTTCAATCGATGAGCAAAACCGCTACAAGTGCCAATGACTATACTTTCAAGTGCGTAATCAATACTTTCCGCGACGGCAAGGTCATCAAAGAAGAAGGACAGTTCTATTACAAGCGCCCGAGCTTGATGAAAATGGAAGTGACAGAAGGCGCGAAGAAAGGCGCAGTTGCTGTTCTTGGTACTGACGGTAAAGTCAGAGGACATTTGGGCGGAATGCTCAAGATGTTCAGCGGAACCATCGGAAAAGATTCCGGCTTGCTCAAGTCAGCAAACGGTTTTTCAATGATGAATTCAGACTACGAGACCTTGCTCAAAGACCTGCAAAAACAAATCAGCCAGGGTGCAACCTGCTTGGTCACACCTACACCAGTTACGGTGGCACATACAGGCGAGAAAGTATATGTGCTCGAAGTGTACCAACAAGTCGACAGCGACAAGCAAAAAGACCTTACCCAACGTGTTTTTATCGACCAAAAGACCAATTTGCCTGAGCAGTGGAATCTGTATAAACAAGACCAGCTGTTCTCCTCCACCGATTGGAAAGACGTCAAAGTCAACATCGGACTTTCAAACGAGGTCTTTAGTCTGAAAGGAAAAAAGGAAGATGGCTAGAGTTCCCTGGACTCTCTAACCGCGAGACCAATTGAATATGTTTAACGGCGAGGCCAGGAGCTTCGCCGTTTTTCTTTGGTCAATTTCACAAGATTTCGGTTGGATATAAATAACGCCAGCCCAGCTGAATATCAGGTCATCCAGCGCAATATTTTTTCTTTGACTGGATTGACGAACGGGCGCCCTTCTTCGGTCGCATTGTTCCACTCGCGCTTGCCCTGGAAGTACCAGCTACCTGGCAGCCCTGAATCTTTGACGATCATAGTCAATTTCGGCTTGAACTTGAGTCCAATCTGCTGACGCTGGGCTATTTGAAGGTCTTGACCCAGGAATTCGTCGGCAATTGCATTGACGATTGGTTTTAAGAACCATTTGATGCCGGGAATGGTCCAGTAAGAGGTGTGGTTAAGCTCGCAATTCGTTTCGTCAATCGGGGTGACAGTGGTCATACTGGCCACAAGAGTGCGCCCGAAAAGCGTGATGTATTCAGTGCGGCATCCAGGCAGACGAAATGCGATTTCAGTCTCCATAAAGTCACCCAAAAGCTTGAAGATGAAAGAGCCTTTGGACGGACTGTGCTTCACCATTGTCCAGCCGGTGCCGGATGGAACGTAATGCTTCTTTTTCTCCTTGAGGGCTTTACTATTGCGCCACCACCAGGATTTGTGGACATAGGGTACGTGAGCAGGGTCGATCAGCGCCACTACTGCGTAATCCATGTGAGTAGGCACGATCACTCTAGACACGGTCTGATCGTATTTGAGACCATCAAGGCCATTTGCACGCGGAATCTCAGGCAACTCTGCGCGCGGCTCTCCATAATACAACCAGATGTTGCCGTCGGCTTCGCGGCACGGATAGGACCGCGTTTTGATTTTGCAAATGTTGATCTTCTGATCACTACATAGTGCTGGAATATCTGTGCAAACACCGTCAGAATCAAATTTCCAGCCATGGAAGGGGCATGAAACTTCTTTGCCGTCAAAATCACCAAAACTGAGCGGTGCTCCTTGGTGTGGGCAAATGTCGCGCATTGCAAATACAGTGCCGTCCGACTTGCGGCCTATCAAAATCAGGTCGCCCAAAAGATGCATGGATACCGTCTTACCCTTCTTCACATGGTCGCTGGGCAAAGCGAAGTACCAAATGTTTTTGACCCAGCTGGTTCCGACCAGAGCAGGTCTCTCGAGAGTAGTACTTTCTACTGAACCTTCAGCGATTTCTTCAATACCATCGTTTGGCAGAGACTGCGATTTGGTAGAGGAATTGCTTGCTGACGGAGCTGGGCTGGAGGAAATTGTTGGTATCACGGATGGTTCCATTAGGTTTCTTACAGGCTTCTCATTGGGCTCGAGGAAATGCGCTTTGATGCGCAGATTTGCATCAATCCTATTAGTTTGAGAGCAGGCAGTCAACAGGAAATTTGCTCACCAATAGTAGCTTTTGAGCGTTTTTCCAGCTCTCGAAAAACGACCTTCGTATCCAATAAGTCAGATCCCGTGCCTCCACGCCATGAGGGTGGGATAAACGCCTGCTTTAAGTTTGGTTCAGCATAAGCAGCGACTAATCGAATACAGCAACAAATCGAAATATATCTCAGAAACCACCATCGGACGGTCTTAAAAGACGATGAGGTTGTATAGTTCTTGCCTGTTCCTCGGTATCCCGGGTAGATTCACTATGACAAACGATACAGACACAAGAAAAGTCCAATCCGGCGTCGACTTTGGCGAAGGTGCTAACGCCGCTCATATCAAAGGTTTGATTCGCAATTTGGAATCAGAGAAAGCGGTACATGACACTAAATTCGCCGAAAATCCCTTGCACACGGATTGCCACAAGCGATTCGATAATGTGCTCGCTCAACTGCAAGATGAGCTGGCAAAACTGCTGGCAGAGACAGCATGATCGCTAACTCATAGTTTTTAGCCCAAAAAATGAATAGCTTTTGAAGAGGAGGCGAAAGACCTCCTCTTACTTTTATGGTGCGACCGGTTGGCGCGCTTGAGTCTCGCGCACACAAGCTTCGTACTCTTCGTGCGAACTCACAGTCATCGGCTTACTATTCACGGCCTTGAAATAGGTCAGGCAAGCATCACACCGATGGAAGGTGTTGTAGACGCGCTCCTCGCCTTCGGCATTGTAATCGCGCAGAGTATCTAAGGAATTGAGCTTGCGCTTCTTGCACTCAGGGCATTTCGCCTTCATCAAAGCAGGTAAGAAAGGCGTAATCAAAATGGACGCGAAAACTAAAATCCAATGCCAGTCTTTCATAGTGCACCTCGAAGCGCTCGAAGAATACTACGAAGAAGAGGGCTTTTCAAGCAAAACGCCCAGCTCGGTGCCAAAGTTGTTCACTTCCTGTGCGGTCGAATTGACCTGCTTGATGAAAAACTGCTTCTGGTCAGAAGTCAGATTTGCTCGCTCTAGAATGTGCTGGAATTCCATTAACTGATGTTTTTGTCTCTCGAGTCGCTCCTCGAGCGTGTGTGCTTTCGTGCCAGCTTCGGTAATGGGCTCTAACAATGCATCGAGCTTCACATGCAACTGGCCGATTACTGTGATTGCCTTTCTCATCACTTCTTGAGCTTGCTCGTTATCGCCGGCAGCTCTGTATATAGTTCGCTCCATCGTAAACAGAAGGTGCTTTACTTTTACGCTCTCCTGGCGCATTCGCTCGGATAGATTCTTCATCTCATCAGCGAACGCTTCAAATCCTCCACCATTCTTTTTGGCTTCAATTTGAGAACTCATGGACAGAATTCCGACGCGATTTGCCATATCGTCCATAATTACCGACAATCCATCTAAGTCATGAATACGCTCTGCAAGACCTTTCACACGCTGTACGGAAGAATCAGCTTCAGTCAAAACCTTATTGACTTGCTCGTCGATTTCGTCGAGCGTGCGATGTCCTGTGCGGCGCAATTCATCGGAGCGAGTCAAACGCTGAGCGATCTCATCGATCAAATCGCATGTTTCCGTGGATTGCTTGCTTAGGTTTCTAATTTGCTCTAACGATGCCTGAAGCTCTTCAGGTTGTCCTTCAAAGCCGTTTACCAGTTGATTTGATGCTTCGACAAGATCATTTATTACATAATGAAAGGCTTGCGCATGTTGTTTAACTAGACCCAGGGCATGTACAGGCGAAGTACCGTTGGTGCCGATGTAAGTTTCTTCCATCCTTCTTAAACTTGAAATCATATTGTTGAAGGTTGAGGCCAAATCACTGAGTTCATCTCGTCCTTCTACACCTGTGACCGGCTCAAAGCGTCCCGCTCCAGCTTTTTCCATAGCTCGACTAAGTCGCTGTAACGGATTTAGCAAACCCTGGATAATGACAAAACTCCAAAGAGAAACAAAGGCGAGAGCCAGAATGCCACCAGATATGGTGGAAAAGAATGTATTATTTGCCGTGGTTTTAGAATTCGCCAGTTGCTTTTGAAGTACCTCTTCTTCAAAAGCTACACGATCGCTAACCTTGTGCCGGATTTCATCCATAAGCATCCGTCCACGCTCTGTCTTAAAAAGCGCAGTCGCTTCTGCAGCTCCTTTCAAGCGCATGGTGTTCATAAGTGATTTGACAAATTCGACTTTGCTTTCAATCAAAGGCAAAAGCTCTGCTAGATTTTTGGCTCGGTCTGGCTCATCTTTGGTTAATTCGTTCAGCGTACTTATCGAATCTTCTACTTCTTTTAAAGACGCATCGTTCAACTGTATAAAGTCTCTGTCGCCTGATAAAAGATATCCACGACTGTTACTCTCAAAATCAGCAACGCGCCCAAGCAAATTCTCCAATTCACGAAGAGTTTTTACAGTTTTCAACGCGGTCTTGTTGCTGTCTATCAAATCTTGAACACAAACAAAACTCGAATAACCGGAAAGCAGGAGAATGACCAGCACACCACCTGCGATACTACTAATTTTGGGTCCGATCTTCATACTCTTCCTCAATCAAAGCTAAATCGAATCACAATCTAAATGAGATCAACTAGTCAAAAGCACCGCTCCACGATTGCCCTTGTCGCACATTCGAGCTTTGTCGCTCCAAATGCAAACCACACAGGAATAACACCTGTCCGGTCAGAAACGTAAAGAGAAGAGGGACGACTTCAGTAAATTGGAATGGAAAAAACATCTGGGGTGTAAGAAAAAACATGGTCATCCAAGCAATACACTGCCCGACGAAGATCATTATGACTGGAGTTAGAGGACGCCCCCTTCTTTCCTCAATACGCCGAATTCCTTGAATATGTCCATTCAAAACGATTTTCTCGTCGGGCTGATTGACGAGCAACTGAAGCGTCACCGAATCGTGGCGATTAAGCATCATGGGACGCAAATGCACTTTATTCTTCTCAATTCGCTCAATGATAGGTCCGGTCGTGGGGTCATCGTTCAGCCCCATCGGCTCTGTTTCGACGACCTCGGCCATAAGAATATCGGCAGCAGCACCGCAGTTGAGGCTGAGACGAACCTGGTAATCACCAGGCATGATGTTGACGTGACCGGTATTAATCAGTCGAACAACTACAAAACTTGCATCACGCGCCGGGTTGCCATCAAAGCGCAAATCAATACGATGACGCGTTTTGCCTTTCATCTCTACCAATTGCTGCCGCCAGAGCACATCATATGAAAGCTGTTTTTTGCGCTGCAGAAGAAAAAGAAAGACGGTAACGCATATACCTATACAGGTGGCCAGCGGTGCCAAATAGCGGGGATCGAATTCCAACGGCAAACTTCCTCTAGCGCCCTAATACGGCGTCTTGGTCTGCAAAATGTCGCAGCAGGCTCTTGTTTATGAGACACAACCCGCATGAGATGCCGCTTATCCCATACCCGCAAATGCAAGAAATTTCGCAGGAACCTCGATGAGATGCCCTATTGTTTACATTCAGAAAGTGCTGTCAAAAAAGAACTAAAAAGCAAAAATAGGTCCCAGCAAGCGCCAGGACAGCAGCCAGCGTATACAATCGGTAAAACCGGAGCGAATCCCGCGCGGCTTTTGCATGCGGCGAAGGCGAGAGGGAGTGTGTTTGCCCTTACTTCTCACGGAGGGAAGCTCAACATTATGGTTCAACGGCTTGCCTTCAAGCCGGTCCAAATAGAAACGGGCTGGGCTATCGCAGGATTTGAGCCAGATGGCTGTATGTTCATTGCCTGAAGCACCGGACTGAACGCTCGCCTTCGTAAAGGCTGTCGAGCCTGCCTTCGGTTTTTCGCCGCCCATTGCATACATTCGCCACACCTCCAGGATTTAAGCCAGTATGGCGGGGAAACGAACTATAGTCGCGACGGGTAGCCTATAAACCTGTAACGCTAGACTTATAGAACATTAGATTTAATCTATCTATCGTATATGTGGATATTTTGTCCCATCCCCGAGCCAGGCGTTCCAAAGGGCGCAAGTAGCTATCGCAGAGGCAGTTTTCAAGATCTTTAATAACACCGGGAACGGCTTCCTTTTGTGCAATGATATTGACCGGCTATGCGATGACAGCAAGTCAAGTGATGACTTCAAATCAGCTCCACACTCACTTAAAACGGTTTGCACACCAAACAAGTAAATGAGTCTGGAAGGGAATGATTTTTTGGGGCGCCAGTGAAAGCGGCAACATCAGCTATTTCGGTAATGTTGAGTCTCTGCGTGTTATGCGGTGCCTCATTCAGCACCCTGCCTGCCGACGCAAAGCAAAAGCAAAATGCCAAGCAAAGTCATAAGCCGAAGCAAAAGCAAAAACAGAAAAAACAAACTGAGACAAGCCTTGTTGCAGACAGAATGCTGTCCGACATCAGCCCGAAATTGACCGTCGTTAAGACGGAACCGATCTCGGTCATTGACGGCAAACTGCAAGCTAAACCTGACGGTAAGAATCAAGACAGCGTAAAGCTGGCTGCCGCTGTCCTGCGCCTGCAACCGGTCGATTCTGAAACTCCGGTGGCACGGCTGAAAATTACAGGCACCCTGCCTTTTGCGAACGAAGCCGACAAAGATCCCGTCGACGCTCCTCGTTGGCAGATGCTCGAATCAATTTCACCTTCGACCGGTGAAGTCGTCTCCAGAGATCAAAACAAAGAGACTCTAACCGGTCACGAATCGCTATTTGTAAGACCGGCAGTTGGTCAGAAAACAACTAGAGTCGGCGGACTTTTAGATACTTCTTTTGGAAAGATTGGACCACAATTCGATGCACTCAAATTGCCGGTTCGCGAGTGGGTAAATCCAATGATGCCTGCACGAGGTGTAGTGGTAATGGTCCACGGCACCACTCAACATTCAGGTAGCTTCGAGCTTTTCGCAAACCATCTTTCCAGCCTCGGCTTCAAAGTAATTGCCTACGATATGCGTGGGCACGGCCGGTGGTATCACAATCAAACAAATTTCGATGAAGGCGATCATGTCAATTACAGTCGCAGTACCAACGATTTGATTGTGCTTCTCACTCATATTCGTGTCAAATACCCGACCTTGCCGCTCTTCTGCATCGGCGAAAGTATCGGTGGAGCTGTATCTGTTCGCGCCGGCAGTGCCAATCCTGGATTAGTCGACGGACTGGTTTTAGTGAGCCCGGGCAGCAAGCCATGCACTTTCAACCCGGTCATGGTCGCTAAAGATTTTGCCAAAGGCATCACGCACTTGGACCGTCTGATGGATGTTACTCGCTACATCAAGCGCTACTCTTCCGACGACAATCGTGTCAGCAAAGAGATGGTCGACGACCCGCTTTCCAGAACAGAACTTACCGGCAAAGAAGTTCTGCAAACCGGATATTTCATCAGCACGACTCCAAAATTTGCAGGCAAACTTGCCGACCACATTTCCGTCCTCATAATCCAGGGCGAAGAAGATCGAATTGTTTCTCCTAAGACAATCAAGACGATTTACAAAAACCTGCACGTGAAAAACAAAACTATCGTCTACCTTCCTGAGTGTGGACACGTTCTGCTCGGAACATCGTTTTTAAAACCACAGGTAGTGTCATCAATCTCGAACTGGCTGGTAAGTCGCTCAAAAGAAAAATCATCCGCTATTACAGCCAGCCAGAAAAAAACGCCTCAAGGCTAATGCAGTTGCCTTCTGGGCGAGTTTTGTCAGGCAGGAAATTTTGGGGGCACCCCGACTCTAATTCGGTTGGTTGCGCTGCTAAAATGGGAATATAAAAACCTGGCATCCCGGTCAGCCTTACTACACAGCACTACCTGCCGCCTAAGAACACTGCGGCGTGAGGATCTATGTCTAAGACCGTCACTCTAATGGAAGCTTTGTTGAAGGATCCTTCCGTTAGCGTCCGCGAGCACGTGGTCGAGAGTGCCTCTCCTCATGTTTCCAATGTCAAACAGACCTTTGAAGGCAAATTCGAGTCGCTGGTAAGCGAAATCGGGAAAGAGTGGGGGCATCCAATCTTTAACAGCACTTTTGACGACCCGGACAACCCAAAGGCAGTTGCACCCTCATGGTCGGTTGGTAACCCCAAAGATGGTGGCGAAGCAAAGACGCTGAAATTGTCATACTGGAAGCGCGACAACATCATCAATTACATCTTACTGCGCACCGAAGTCGATCCGCAAAAGAACAATAAGCCTCTCTACTACGAGATTGTGATTGGCGGAAAACGCCGAATATCGGAAGGCAACATCAAAGTCGATGGATTGCGCCAACAAAAGCCGACCATCTGGGGTACCATCAGATCCTGGTTCGTCTGGGGCTAGTCTTAAAGCTTTGCCTCAGCCGCTTAATTGGTGGCTTTGAGGTGAGTGAGATTAATACCGACAGTTGTTGCTTCGGCTAGAACTTTGACACGTCCAAGCCGGCGCAAGACATCCTTTTTGACGGAATTGTTTGTTATCTGCCTGGCAAAAGGAACATGCACTCCGGTCTCCAAATAAGTGGAGAGCTTTAGCTCCGTCTTTTTTCCACCTTCCATGGGAGTAAGAGTCCAGCAGCCTTCAAAACGCTTGAACTTGTCTGAACTCATCAGACGATATTCAATACTGCGTGGTGAACTTTCTACTTCTTTATACAAGCATTTGGCACTGCCTATTACAGGCAGCCCTGAGAAATTTTCGTCAATAACTGCTTCGGCGCCAATGTAGGAAACCTGCTTGCGAGCAGGATCAACTTGGCGTTGCATTTTAATCGCTTCATAGACTTGCTGCGGAGAAGCTTCAACCATGACTGTCGAAAAGACACTGTCTTCTTGCACATTGCCGGCCGCCATCGCTGGTGATACCAACAAGGTTGCGGTGAGGGCTATCAGGGAAACCTTTGTCGGGAAAGAATTTTTCGTACGCATAACTACCGCCCAAAGCACTCAACAGTGCTAGAACCAATCGCCCTCTTGTTTTTAATGTACCCAAATGAAAGGTTGAATAACACTACTGACATCCCGCGGTGCAAATTTGTTTCCGCAGACACAAATGGGAGACCATGCGGTTTGCCGGTGATTTGGATCCGATTGGATATACGCTTGAGTGAAAGAGCGTTTACAAGAGGAAGGCGATAAAGAGTCCTTTCCAACTGCCTCTTTGAATGACTGCCTGTACCTTCAAACGCGCTCAACCATGCGGCTTTCGCTACTTCGTCGGTTTTGCTTCAGTCTTTGCCTCTGATGGTTTTTCAATACCTTTGTCTGCAGCAGATCCAGCTGCCGGAGCCGTTCCTGACGAAGCAGTCTGACTAGCGCCTGGAGGAGAAGGAGCCGTCGGCGAAGGCAACCCCGCAGTGGTCGCAGGAGCTGGTTCGGCACCAGAACCGGCTCCTGCTGAGGCTCCCGCGTCTGCAGCCGGTGCGGCGGCACCAGGCGGCGGAGGATTGACCACTTCATTGAAAGCCTGCACCAGAAGCGCATTTTCTGGTGATGCTTGAGCCAATTTTGCACCTTCCGCGGCCATCGCATCGGCTTCGGCGTTGTTGCCGTTCTGCTTCAACGTCGATGCCAACTTCAGCATTGCGCCCAAGGTTTCTGGATTGGTGTCTCCCAATTTTCTTTTCCTGAGCTGATAGATCTGCCGATAAGCATTGATGGCATCAGGCAATTTGTTCTGTGCAACGCAGGCTTCAGCCACATGGGCAAGACTAGGGCACATCTCGTATGCACCAGCTCCGTAGAGGCGAACGGCGCAAGCGATTTGTCTTCTGTAAGCGGCTTCCGCTTCAGGCAATTTGTTTTGTTTCGTGCAGAGCGCGCCTATTTTTCCATAGATGACAAAAACCGCCGGATCTTTGGTGCCCCAAACCTGCTCTCGCAGTTGAGCAGAGCCGCGGTACCAGGCCTCAGCTTCAGCCAATTTTCCTGCTTTCTCTCTTTTCTGGGCTTCAGCAAAATAGTGATTCGCCTTGTCGGCGATGTTCTTCGCAATCACTCGACTGTCACCCACAACCGGCAACCCACCGGCTCCAGCTGCTTGCCCACCCGTGATATTCGTCAGGCTGCCGGCCCCGTAAAGGTTGGTCAGGGCCCCTTGGTGCCCTGAAGGTACGTTTCTCGGCATCCCCATCAAACCGCCATACTCGCTTATCCCCTGAGCCAGAGCTGGGGGGCTTAGTAAAGCAATCGACAGAGCAACCAAAGGCATCTTCTCTAGTAAGGGCTTCCAAATAGTACGCAAATCGTCTCTTTGCATCTCAATCACCGCCAGGTCTGGTCCGAATTTATCGGTTTGGGAGGTTGTAAGGGGTTCTTCTACTACTAGTGTAACGCGCCTAAAGCGGGAACAAATAGCCAGGTAGCGGCATCTTCGCAGCCATCTACTATTCTCATCTTAAAGGAAGTTGTTTTGGGCACAATGCTCCTATGGAATCTGGTGTAATCGAGAGATGGCGTCTGTGCGGAAAAAACCATTACCAATTAAAACGGCATGCTTTCTGGTCTGTCAGACCATGGTGTTCGTGCTAACTTGCTTCTTAGGCGCATCGGCTGAGGTTATTCGTGAAGACGAACCTAAAATCGCCAAAGACATTAAGCAACCCGTGTACCATTGGGTCGACAAAGACAAGCCACTTCACGGTCTAATCGTTGCCATCCACGGAGCAACTCTGCATGGAGGCGCTTTTGATCCGATGGCGCGCAAACTGGCCGCGCAAGGATACGAGACCTATGCGCCTGATTTGCGAGGTTTTGGCAGATGGGTGGCCGACCAGGGCAAGACTGTTCCTGATGGAGAAATTGCCTTTTACCGCAGCCGCGAAGACATTGTCGGGTTGATACTGGCCTTGCGCGAGCAAAGACCAAACGTTCCGATTTATATGATGGGAGAGAGTCTGGGCGCCAACCTTTCTCTTTGGATTGCCAGCGTCCATCCGAATCTGATCGACGGAATTGTCATTGCCAGCCCTTGCAGCAGCAGAAGATCGGGATTGAGTCCAACACTCGTCGCCGATTTTGCAAAATTCTGGGTCAATATGAAACGCAATATTCCGCTCGAGCCTTATGCGAAGCGTTTCTTGTCTGAAGACCCAAAGGTAACCGAAGGCTACATCAAAGATCCAGGCAATCGCAAAACGATGACTTTCTGGGAATCGATGCAGAGCATGCACGTCAACAAATCCAGTTTGATGTATGTCGACCAAATTCCATCCGACATGCATATCTTGTGCATCGTTGGAGAAAACGACAAGCTCTACAAAGCTTCGGCAGCCAAAGAGTTGATGAAGCGCATTCCCTCTCCGAGTGCACGTTTGATAGTGCTCAAGAATCGCGGGCACATTCACTTCGAGACACCCTACATCAAAGACGATGTGATGCACGATGTGACCAGTTGGCTTACCGATATGACAGGTCTGAAAACGGCAGAAAACAACTTGCACGGTGAGGGTACCGTGATGGGAAAGAAGCTGTAAAAAACCGCCCGTAAGCGGTATAAACACCTACTGTTTTGTGATTGTTACAACAGCGAGCTTGCCATTGTCTTTTCGCACGCCCAAAAGCAATTTGTAAGCGAAAGGCGCCGTTTTACCTGCCGCCTTCCGCACTTCGCCTGTAACAGTGACGGGAATCAATCCGTTGGCAGTCACATCTGCCTGCAGCACTTGTTTTACATCAACAGTATCTGGGGTTTTGTTCTTGGAGAACTTGACGACTCTCGCCTTCAGCTCTTTTAGGTTTTTAGCTAAAACACCAGCCTTTTGCATACTTTGAACACACCCTGGCGATGCAACCTGCCTCAGAACCTTTTGAGATGTCTCATATGTTTTTGCGTCGTTATCTAAATAGTGAGTGACGAAATCCGAGCAGACCTCTTCGACATTACCGACGCTCGAACTGACTCTCGGTACTGATATTTGCTGGCAGGAGGAAAGCAACAACACTGCTGCAAATCCGGCGGCAAACTTCTGAAGAGCTTTGACTGGCTGAGCAGAATCGAACGCTTGAATTGAACCTATCTGCAATCTGGAAAACATCTTTCGTGCCCCGCTTCAATTTTATAAGAAGTATAGCCGCAAAACGTGGTGTAATACCTTTGCCCCGTCCTTCAGTCATCTGCATGAGTATTCAAATGTTGTGCAAAAAACGCTGTGCAAACCTATCAATGCTTTTGATAATTTTGGCGCTTAGCAATGTGCTGTCAGCAAGGGCGGAATCGAGCGCAACAGAATTGCTGGAAGGGGCGCAAAAAATGCGCCAGTATGAGCGTCTAGAGCCGGCTTTGCAAATGATCGAAAAGGCGATTGCCAAAGATCCCAAAAACGCCGCTCTCTATTTGGAGAAAGCGCGCATTTATGACGATATGGGCAAGGAGCAAGACGCGCTAGCATTTTATGGAAAGACACTTCAACTTTCTCCGCGGAATTTTGAGGCCTACCGCGCCCGCGGCGATTTGTATGTTTCAACAAAACAGTTTGAAAAGGCTGTGCAGGACTATTCGAAAGCGATTGAGATTATCCCGGATGCGAAGAGCGCATATGCAGACCGCGGGCGCGTCTATGAAATCTTGAAGCAATATCCAAAGGCAATTGAAGATTTCACAAACGCGATTAAGTACACTCGACCGATTCGCGATTGGTATTACAATCACCGTGCAAAATGCTATGAGAATTTGAAGCAGTATGAAAAAGCCGAGAAAGACTACGACCAGGCGCTGAAGATAAAGCCGGGCAGTTATGAAGCTATCCACGGGCGAGCTCAGATGTACGTTTATTTGGGAAAACCGGATCTTGCAGTTGTGGACTACACAAACTTGCTCAAAGTGCATCCGGATGATCCTGATGCATTAATCAAACGTGGAGACATATTTTTCAATAAGGGCGACAACAAGAATGCTCTTAGAGATTATGACGCCGCTATGGCGATGGAAATCGACGAGTCTCCTCATATTCACGAAAAGCGTGCGAAGGTGTTTCGCAAGACAGGAAAAACCGACCTGGCAATTCTGGAAGAGAAGAAAGCGCAGCAATTACGCAGAAGCGTCGCTATCCCGAAGATCTAGTAATAACCAGTTCGTCATCGTCGCGGTACCCTTGCTCGCGCTCAAGAAGCTCATCAAGCATCCAGTCGAAAATCGTATGTGCACCGTCTTCAGGATGGAGCTCATCCTTCATAAATTTAGTGCCCCGATGCGGTGGCACGCCGTCTACAAAAGTTACGTGATCGATGTTTCTGAACACACGGCCAAGACGAATATCGAGATGAGGTCTAAGACCTGAAAGATCGTCCTCTTTTAGAATGGGGTAGTCTCGCACCACCTGCGGTGGCAAAAATAGCGCGCTGGAAATCGGAGTAATTCCATCATTGAGTGCAAACTTTCTGGTGCTCAAGCCGGTTTCATCGGCCGCTTTCACTTTACCGATCTTGGTGCTCAATACCTTCAGGGCGGGCTGTTCACGTCCTAATTGCGCGGGCATTCGCACTGTAAAAAATCGATAGGGCGCCAGAATATATGATTCCAGACGTCTTTTCTTGGTCATGCAAAGTACTTCGGGAGTGACTAAATATCCCGCATAAGCAATAATCTTCGCCTTATCGACTTTGCCCTCATTTATTTTGCGAAGCACATTGCCGGCGTCATTTTCCGGGTTCAGATTGCCCTTAGGACCGATTGGAGTCAATCCTTTGAATGAGCCGATCGACGGAATGCCGCCGTCCAGGTTGTCCCACTTCAAATCGGCTTGATAGTTTTTGTGCCTGCTGAAATAGAGCCGGTAATCTACAGCATCCATCATGCGCGTAAAGGGTCCGAATTTATGTTGAAGCAAACTGTATTGATACCAGTCTGCAGAAAATAGAGGAGAACCGTGAAACGGTGTGCCCATGCAAATGGCCCGGTCAATGCAGTCCGCCACTTCCGGATCAGCAATGGCACCCTGAACGACATTGCCACCCATACTGAGAGCCATTATTGTGATTGGTTTACCTGCGCCTTTGGCGAGTTCCGGTATCAGTTTTTTAGCCTGATCGATTTCATCGTTTAATGAATCAGTTGTGTCATAGCGCAAAAGAAAGACTTTGAATTTCTTTTTGAACTGCTGATCAGCGTCAAAGTATGCCAGCGCCTTATCCCAGCGGAACATACTCTGATATTCGCCACCTCCACCGTGGATAAGCAGCAGCACTTCTCGACCTTTAAGCGGCGAGTGATCTTGCTGAAAAACCTCCAGACGCTCTGGCTTTTGTTTGAAAACATCGCCGGGATTTAGGACCGGCATGTGAAAGATCAAGTCACTCTCATCGGGGTCTACTTTTATATGAACTGGAGCCTTTTTCTGATCTTGCTCTTTTGGTTGACTCAGGCTCGCATGGTCGAGAGATGTCACCGACGCATCCAGTTCTTTCGCCTGCGCAAACGCGGCAGTTCCTAACGTGTGACTTATAAGAAAAAGGGTCAAAGAAAGACAAGCAATCCGCGCAGTTTTTCCTGCTGATTCTTTCATGGTTAGCAAATTCACTCGACCACCCTCGGTTGAAGGTTATTTACCCGTCTTTGCGGCGGTCCCCACGGTTTTTTCGTCAGTTGCCAGGATCTGTCCATCGACGATCACTTGCTCAACTGAAAAGTCGCAAGGATTCCAAACTACCAGGTCTGCAAATTTGCCCACTTCAATATGTCCGACCTTTTCGTCCAGCCCCATAGCGCGGGCAGGATTGTAACTGGCCATGCGAACCACATTCTGAAAGGAAGCGCTCTGCCATTGCACACAATTGCGCACAGCGTCAGCAAGGTGTATGGATGATCCGACTAATCCACCACCAGTGGTGCCAATCTTCGCAGCGTCGGTGACAAGAATCGCTTTACGCGGACCTTTTAAACGCAATATCAATGACACCGTCTCCGGTGCCAGGTGCAGTCCGTCAGCAATAAGGCAGCAACTGACCCTGTCGTCCATCAGCGCAGCTCCCACGGCTCCTGGATCACGATGGTGCAGAGGAGCCATTGCGTTAAAAGTATGCGTCATCATACGCACACCAGCGTCAAAAGCCTTCCTGGCATCTTGAAGAGTCGCATTCGAGTGTCCCAAGGACGCGACGACACCGTTGCTCTGCAAATATTGCAGCGCTTCAGCATTCGGATCTAGCTCAGGCGCCATTGTCATTAGCAATACACCAGGCATTATCAGCCTCTTTAAAACATCAACTGAAAAAGGCTGCAAATGCTCCGGTGGATGAACTCCCGGTCGCTTTGACGAGAGACATGGTCCTTCCAGGTGTATGCCGGGCATACGAGCGGAAAGTCCCTTGGCGAGCGAAAGGTCGCTATTCAGCCCGTGCTTATTGAGCCATTCGATGTTTGCCACCAGGTGGTCGATTGCCGCAGTGATGAGCGTAGGCAAAAATGTTGTGACGCCCGCCACAGCCTGTTCTCTAGTGAACTTTTCCAGCTCCTTCTCTGTCGGTTTGCCCCAAAAATCGAGAGCAGGCCCACCGTTTAACTGCAAGTCTATGAGCCCTGGAGTGACGAGCCGGCCGGAAACATCGAGGTTTTCATATGCCGGAGTTGTTTGCTCTTGCGGCACAATTGCAGTTATCAGACCGCCCTCGATGAGAATGTCGGCAAAGCGCACCTCAAGAGGGGTAATGACCTGCCCACCTGCCAATCGAAGCTTTTTCATACTTTTATTGAAGGACTCGCTAGACTTAAGGAGGCGGTTCGCCGCCTTGATTGGCTCCCAGAAACTCTGGGAATAGTAATGGTTGGCACGTCGGTATTACAAGGCCTGGAAACAAGAATGGTTCCTGACGGAAATTTGGCGGTTAACCCGCAAACCGGACAACAAGTGGATGTTCGCGCGTTGATGGCGAAGGTCGTCGAACTGCAAGAACAGCTTCTGGCACAGCAGGAAAAGGCTTTGGTCCTTTCGGCTCAAGCGAGAGAATTGGACCGAACGGCCAGAGACATTGATGACGTCAAGGGAGAACTGGCTTCGCAGGGTATTTTGCTGGCTGACAAGACCAGAGAAAACAAGCAACTGCACCAGGAATTGACCAAAGTCACCGCATTACTAGATACGAAATTAAACGAGACAGAAGAGTTGAAAGCCGCTGTTCAAGACCTTCAGCATCAATTGAAAACGCGCGAACAAGAAAGAGATTTGCTGGCGGTTATGCTCAACGAGGCGGAAAACAACCAGCGCAGGCTGGAAGCCGTCATTGGTGAAATCACGGCCCACATGAACGCTAAAGAGAAAGAAGGCTGGCTGGGTCGTTTCAAGAAGTAGTAGCTAACTTTGTTAAGACGTTAGACCATGGAGAACGTGCAAGACGTCTCGGACTCTTGAACGCTTAATAAGTGGACGAAGAATTGTCCTGGGGCGGACTATCTTGCGGCGGGTTGCTCAATGCAGGTGGCTGCAAGCTTCCCGGCATTTGCGTGTTGTTTAGTAGGTCGGCTACGTCTTGCTGACTGATGCCGCTGATTGCACCGGCAGAACTCTTTTGCGCTGCTGCTGAACCAGCAGGATCAAACAAGGCAGGCAGCTTCTTAGAGCCTATAAACTGCTTTACGAGCCCTGTGGTCCCGCTTATGTCAACAGTTGTATTGCGCCTGCCAAAGCCAAACAAGCCCTTTTTCGATGTTATCGAATCGCCAAGTATTGTCTTTCCTTCGTACTGGGTTCCGCCAAACAAGCCTTTCTTCTTCTTGATCCCGGTGCCAAAGAATGAGACTTCAGTTTCTTGGGTTGTACCGAACAAGCCGCTTTTCTTGCGCCCAATTTTGTTGCCGCGCTTGTCTGTTATTGATTGTTCTTGTCCACCGAAATAGCCTTTTTTCAGAACCATCTCGGTGCCGTTGCCGGTCTTGATAGTAACGTTGCCTCGATCCGCAAAAGCTGCTTGAGTTGCACCCGCAGCAGAAATGTTGAGCAAAACTAAGAAAGCAATCGACTTAGAAACCTGTTTCACTGCGCCACCCCTGCCATTATTATCAATGTCAAACCAAACTGAGCAGTACTTGAGAAACACCGATTTGGCGCTTCGCATCCAAATACCGACATCAATATGCCTACTGACACGGTCGCGAAAATTTTTGTTCCCCATTCCTGAAGAAAAGCTGCGCAAATGAAGAAGGGCGCCCAACTGAGATACAATCATCTGCGCTACTCGCAAGCTGATATCAAGACAAGCTGAGAGTATGCGACCCAGGCAATAGAACAAAGCAATACATTCGGTGTGACGATAGATTTGGATACATTAACTAAAGACCTACTTTCCGGAGACAGACGCGCGCTGGCACGAGCAATCAGCCTCGTGGAAAACGGCGGTCCACAAGCAACCCAGCTTGTGAAACAACTCTATCCTCAATCGGGCCGCGCGCATTTAATCGGCGTAACGGGCTCGCCGGGCGTTGGAAAGTCAACTCTGGTGGATGCGCTTATTACGCAGATGCGTAAAGCAGATCTGAAAGTCGGTGTACTTGCGGTTGATCCATCCAGTCCCTTCACCGGCGGCGCCATCTTAGGCGATCGAATTCGTATGCAAGCACACACACTCGATAGATCTGTATTTATCAGATCTATGGCTAACCGCGGACATTCCGGCGGTATTGCTATGGGCACTTATGATGCCGTGCGCATGCTGGAAGCTTCAGGTTACGACGTAGTAATTATCGAAACAGTTGGCGTCGGTCAAAGCGAGCTGGCAATCGCGCAAGCCGCAGACACGACAATCCTGGTGCTAATGCCGGGTTCAGGTGATGATGTCCAGGCAATCAAATCGGGCATTATGGAAATCGGCGATATTTTTGTTGTGAATAAAGGCGATTTGCCAGGTGCCAATAAAACCGCAACAGATATCACTGCAAGTTTGGAATTGGCTTCCTTCTCTAATGATTGGCGTCCACCTGTCATAACCTGTGTTGCAGAAACGAACGAAGGTGTCGAGAAAGTCTGGGAAGCTGCAAAACAACATAGAGAGTTTTTGAAAACATCCGGCGAATTGAAACAGCGCCGTAAATCGAAAGTTCAAGCGGAACTCGCAGAGCTCGTCGCCGGTATGGCACGGGACAATTTAAAAGCGGCGCTTGAAACTCCTGGTGAAAATCAAAAGATGCTCAACCAGGTAGTCGAGCATGAAGTCGATCCGCATTCAGCTGCAGAAACACTCGCGAAGCATCTCTTCGGCGGTTCATCGAACTTGTAAGAGGTCCTGCGACACGCAGTGTTGGGACTTTCTGACTATGTACAAAACCCGACCGACTTCGACAAGAAAAGAGTAAGCCAGGAAATTGACATAGTCTCGGATGCTTTCCATGCGCTGCCCGACGAAGAGCAGTCGCGCATTCGCAAAGACATGTTCAGGATCGGGATTACAAGTCACAAGTTGAACAGCGCAGCGGCAAGAGCTGCGGCCTTCTCATGTAGTTTTCACGTCTTTTCTCCTAGACTTCTGCAATAACCCTCCCCCAAGGATTATGTAACTAAAGTGGTTCCTTCCTCAATAGGTGCTCGCAATGGAACGCTTCGAATCTTGTGAAAAAAAACCATACAACTCGGTCTCATATGCGGACTGGTTGACCGGAAACATTCAAAACCATTATGAGTTTGATAGGGGCAAGAATGATACAAGCAAGTATGCTCTTCCAGACTTCTCAATTTACGGGGGAGACAACGGCTATCAGCCGGTACAGCCGGCTGAGCGGAAGTCAGAGACATGTCTAAACAGCGGCTCCGAATATGCCATTCGGGAGTTCGGACAAGAAATTGGTGATGCGGTAAATCAAGAAGTATCCAAAGTAGTTTCGTATGTGATGTTCAACAACTACAGAGAGCGCGAATTTCCGTCACCAAACATTCATCCGCCAGCTCCAGATTTTTCCAAGGAATTCGTCAAAGAAGAGTTCGAAATGGTACAAGCAGCGTGGGATAGACTCTCGAACGATCATCGTGCTGGGCTGCGCCTGTTCTCCCTGGATGGAGAAAGCTCATTAGAGAGTCTCTCTCCACTGGCTAGATTTAAACTGAGTTTTGTCGACAGATTTGCCGAGTTTGAAAAACAAAGGCGCGACTAAGAATGCTTCAGCTTCCGGTTTTGGCGGCAGCACTGCGATTCCAAATAAAATATGCAGGCAGACCGGAAAGGATAATCAACAGACCTGCACCACTGTAGCCTGGCGATTGGCAAATTTGCCCGATCATCACGACAGAGGTTAGCACCACATACAGTGCAGGAAGAAATGGATACAGTGGAACCTTATATGGACGCTCTGCATTCGGGTATTTCTTGCGCATCACAAACAACCCGGCAACCGTCAAAACGTAGAAGAGTAGAGCGGCGAACATAACGTATTCGAGCAATTTGCTGTACTGACCGGAGAGACAAAGCAAACATGACCATGCACCTTGCATGATCAAACCAAATGTAGGAACGTGCGTGGTGGCGTTCAACTCGCCGCATTTCTTGAAAAACAAACCATCGCGCGCCATCGCATAATATGCGCGAGGACCGGCAAGAATGATTCCGTTCAACGCGCCGAAGGTCGAAATCATGATCGCCGCAGCCATGATGTAAACGCCCGCCGAGCCGAAGATGATTTCAGCAGCGGCCGTTCCCACACGATCCTCGGCGGCAAATTGAATACCGCGGGCAATCACGTCGGCGCCGCCTTCGGTTCCTTTCAAAGGAATCAAGAGCATATAAACAACGTTGGTCAACAAATAAAGGAGCGAAACCAATGCCGTTCCCAACATAAGACTGCGCGGCAATGTCTTCGTCGGCTCCTTCACTTCTTCACCTGTGAAAGTGAGGTTGTTCCACGCATCACTGGAAAAGAGCGGGCCGACCATAGCGAGCGAGATTACGCCAAGCAATGTCATGCCTTCCAAGGCATTGCCTTTCAAATCAACAGGGCTGAAAAACGTTGAGAATGACGAAAAATTTGCTTGCACTCCGTTGAATTTGCTAAAGCTCAAAGCACCAAGCACGATTAGCAAACCAAGAGCGGCGACTTTGGTCATTGTGAAAGTCGTCTGGATCATCTTAGCTGCAGTAATCCCTCGACAATTGATTGCAGTCAAGAGTACGACTACAAGAATTGATATCAATTGCAGTGCGGTGAACGAATAATCGCCAATCGAGAAAAACACCGTTTGTTTGGATACAACAGGAAAGAAGACACCCATGAATTTGGCGAAGGCTACGCCAACGGCAGCGATGGTGCCTGCCTGGATAACCATAAATAACGTCCATCCATATAAAAACGCCGCCAGCTTTCCAAACGATTCACGCAAGAAGACATACTGTCCACCCGCTTCCGGATGCATAGCAGATAGCTCCGAGTAGCACACTGCACCTACAACAGTGAGAATGCCCGACAAAAGCCAGGCGAGAAGAACCCAACCTGGCGCTCCTAATAAGCGGGATGCTTCTGCCGATACGATGAATATGCCGGATCCGATCATTGAGCCAACGACAACCGCAGTTGAGTCAAGCAGCCCCATCGCTCGCGTAAAGTGCACTGGCTGAGGGTTTTGCTCAGAGGACATTTGAGACATATCGATCAGGATCCTCGAAAAATATTCTGTTTATCAAAACTCTCTTATCTTTTACGAAATACGCGATGGCCGCGGATATAGCCAATTCCTTACTCTTCTGTCATCGAATAAATCGACTAATGTATATCCACTCAGTATCTCAACTGGCTTGACGTGCGGGTTTCCAGCTCATACGATTTGTAAACGAATCAAATCAATACCGATTCGCCGACTATAACAATGATTCAGGACGCGGTGTGACCTCCCATGTCTAAAATAGCTATCATCAGTCAACCGGACCAAGGCGTACTCATAGATGTGGGCGGCTGCGCTTCTATGCAAGAAGCAGTAAGCCATCTTTCGTCTACTCTGCAGGTATCCAGTCAATTCTGGAAGGGCGTCAATGTGGCGCTCAATCTTGGAGAGCTTGAGCTTACGTCCACTCAAGTTGCGCATATACTCGCGCTCGCCAAGGGCGTCGGCGTATATCCGTACCAAGTTTTTGCGCAACAGCCACTTACTCGTGGTGCGCTTTTGGAGCATGGAGTCGTTTTAGGCGATGGACAACCAATGACACTGCCGGCGATGACAATTAAGGTTCCGGAAAATCAGACCGAGGAAGATTGGGTTGACGAGTCTGTGAACATTGATTCGATTGATGAAAACTCGACAGTCACCGTTTTCTACGAGCCCAGCGAAAATCAGTTGATCACAGAAGAAGTGGAGCAAGTCGATCAAGACAAAACTCAAGCTGATAGTCCTGAAGCGCAAGTAGACTTCACGCCGAAATCCGAAACTGAAAAAAGTGAAAAACCCTCGAAGGCTGCTAAAGCCAAAGAGAAAGTTGAAGGCCCCGTCCATGCAGGCGTTATGTACTTGAGACAGACGCTGCGTTCAGGACAGAGTGTTAGTCATACAGGACACCTGGTGATTATCGGAGACGTCAACCCCGGCGCCGAAGTGGTGGCGGAAGGTGACATCACCGTATGGGGTGCACTCAGAGGTATTGCACGCGCCGGATCTAGTGGCAACAATGATGCTGAAATTCGTGCACTGCGATTGCAACCGATTCAAATTCGCATCGGCGAGTCCTTTGCTCGCTCACCCGACAAAAATCGGCTGCACTACGACAACCACCACGGGCCGGAAACGGCTCGAGTGGTTGACGGAAAGATCAAAGTATTCAAATTTAACCCTCAATTTTGAAAAGTTTTTCCAGGTAATCCCTCAACTAATTAACTGAGTAACTGCAAGCGAAACGGGTAAACATAATGGGTCGAGTAATAGTAATAACGTCAGGAAAAGGCGGGGTCGGTAAAACAACCGCATCCGCAAATATAGGCGTCGCACTCGCAAATACAGGTGCGAGTGTCTGCCTAGTCGATATGGACATCGGATTGCGCAACCTCGACATTTTGATGGGGTTAGAAAATCGCGTTGTCTACAACTTGGTAGACGTTGTCGAAGAACGCTGCAAGTTACGGCAAGCGCTCGTCAAAGACAAACGCATGCCTAATTTGAATCTCTTGCCCGCTGCTCAAACACGCGACAAAACCGCAGTCGATGCAGACCAGATGAAGAAGCTCTGCGAAGAGTTGAAGTCCATGTTTGACTTCGTCCTCATCGACAGCCCTGCAGGTATCGAAAGCGGATTCCAAAACGCCATCGCCGGCGCTGAAGAAGCGATCGTGATCACGACTCCTGAAATGTCCGCTGTTCGCGACGCCGATCGCATCATCGGTCTTTTGGAAGCGCGCAAAGACGAAATCACGCAATATCGTCTGGTGCTCAATCGCCTCAGACCGAAGATGGTTGCTAATGCCGACATGATGGGCGTTGACGACGTACTCGAGATCCTGTCGATCAAACTTTTGGGAGTAGTGCCCGAAGACGAGGACATCATCATCTCCACCAACAAGGGCGAACCGGTCTCCGGAACGGACAACACCCGCTCGGGTCTGGCATTCCGCAATATTGCTCGCCGCTTGCGCGGTGAAGAGGTTCCCTTCATGGACCTGGACGCGAAGAACGATACTTGGGTAACCAAGATCGTCAACTTCTTCAATCCGGTTCGCGTGTAGTTGGAGGAACCCATTAAATGCAACAACTTATAGATTGGCTATTTAAGGTTCCAAACGGAACAGCCGCAGTGACCGCAAAAGATCGCATGCGCAATATGCTCGTGCATGACCGTCTGGAGCTGCCTGCAGGCAAATTGGAAGTTCTGGAAGAAGAATTGACGGCTGTAGTCGCCCGGTATTTCGATTTAGAACCGGACACTACCAGATTCGATCTTCAGCAAATGGATCGCAAGGCGGCATTGATTGCCAATTTCCGGCTGGTCCGCTCGAAGTGCTAAGAGTCTGAAAAGAACGGATACCCGACGTTCGACTAAAAGGGGTAATGCCCTCATTACCCTGTCTGCGAGCGCTGGACATCATCGAATTTCACAATCGACAGATGTCAAGCAAGACAGTCAGAAATCGTCAATTCAAATTCAAGAGGCGGAGAAGCAGCTGTTTCTCCGTCTCTTTTTCTAATTTTCGGCTCTGGCTGCCATAATTATAGGCGCGGCATCTCTCGCCCAATCTGAAGGAAGATAGTGAACTCACCCCTGTCCAGACCACTGCCAATAAATGTAGCGCTCAAGCAGATTTTCGGCTTCGTGACTGGAATCGACTGGATTATTCTTGCCTGTACATTCTTTCTGATCTTCATCGGACTGAGCACACTCAAGTATTCAGTACATACAGCAGGGTATTACCAGAAACAACTTGAATTCGCCTGGGTAGGTCTGGCTCTTCTCATTATCTTCAGCCGCATGCCGTACAAGCTGCTGACCCACAAATGGACCGTACCTATTATGTACGTCGTCAATTTAGTACTTCTTGTCGCAGTTATGATCAAAGGGCACTCTGCACAAGGTGCACAACGCTGGTTGGCTTTAGGCCCTATCACCTTGCAGCCATCAGAAATCGCCAAGCTCGTCGTCATTTTCACGCTCTCCGCCTGGATGAGCACCCGTCCGATTCGCTCTTTCTTCGATATCTTCAAAGTTCTCGCCATCATTCTTCCGCCGGCCGTTCTGGTTTTCAAACAGCCTGACCTTGGTACTTCACTCACATTCGGTGCGGTTTTCTTCGGAATGACCTTCTGGGCCGGTGCCACCATATGTGATGTGCTGGCACTGACGTCCCCCCTGATCAGTTTGATTCTCAACGCCGTCAACCCCCAGTGGTGGCTCTATTTCATAGGCGCCCTCGGTGTCGTTCTTTTACTTTTCTGGCGAACCTCCAATTGGAATTTCTGGATTCGCTTGCTCATGGTTTTGATCATCTGCGGTGGCAATTATGCAGCCGGCGAGATGCGTCCTCATATGTGGGGACTTTTGAAAGAGTATCAACAGAAGCGCCTCACCAGTTTCGTCAATCCTTACGATGATCCGCGCGGTTCGGGCTATCACATCCTGCAGAGTCTCATCGCAATTGGCTCAGGCGGACCGGAAGGAGCCGGGCTCGGCAAGGGCAATCAAAGCCAGGGTGCGTTTATCCCCGAAAGGCATACCGACTTTATTTTCGCAGTCGTGGGTGAAGAATGGGGCTTTAAATTCACTGCCCTTGTCGTTCTTGCTTACGCTTGCATCTGCATTCGCGCTCTTATGATCGCCCATCAAGCCCGGGGAGAACCGGCGGGTAGCCTCATGGCACTAGGGCTTATGTGCATGTTCCTTTTCCACGTTTTCCTCAATATAGGCATGGTCATTGGCATTATGCCGGTGGCGGGTGTGCCCTTGCCTTTCCTCAGCTATGGAGGAACGGCCTTACTGGTCGACATGTCGTCCATCGGATTTTTATTGTCGATAAAGCGCTTGAATCCGCCAGAGCGCAAAGAAGAGTGGACGGTCTAGAAATCTTATTAGGACTGAATTCGAACTGTTTTTTTTCTAACTGGTTGTTTTTCTAACTACCTGAAATCGCCTGTCGAACCATTTAGAAATTGCACCGCGCCACTCACTCCGAAAAATTCTGCTTTTTCCGAGCGGCAAAATCCCAAGACCATTGACTGATGGGCATTTCCAGACTCTCCGACCCGCCGCCCACCTCAAAGTCCCAAAACCCTTATCAGGTGAGAGATTCAGGAAATCTGTACTCTGAAAAAAAATGGTTTTTGGGAGTGAAGGCCGCAGGCAATAATAAGAGCCGTTCAAGCGAGGATTTTCGTTTAAGGCTATTCGCCTAAACGGGTAAGAAGCACTTGGCGGTCGCAAATGACGCCCTCAGAGCTTGTCGATTTGGGAGTGTCTTCGCAATGAAAAGGTTGCAGACGAAACTATTAGTTTTCCTTGTATTGGCTTCCTTTTCCGACCTTTCTTGGTCGCCGGCAATTGCCGCAGAAGAATACAAACAAGGCGTGAAGCTGCTCGGTGAAAAACGCTTTGATGAAGCGGCGAAAGTGCTGAAGAAAGCCGTCAGTGCAGAGCCTGCCAATTCCAATGCTTTGTACTATCTGGCTGTATGTCAGCACTATCAGGGAAAAACTGCAGACGCCCTGGTGAATTACCAGCTCATCCTCAAGAAGTTTCCCGGCACCGATGCCGCAAAGCGTGCTTCCCAGGTTGTCGGCGGCATGCACCTCAATCCCGGAACCACCGACGCCCAGTGGTATCCAAAACCGGCCAAGGCAAGTTCCGGCACAAACGCACAGAATTCAGTCAGAACCTACGGGGTTGGCGGTTCAAGCTCTGCTGTACGCAGTTATTCCAGCTCGAGCTTGCCCGAACAGTCAACAATATTCTTCGAGAAGGACGATGCCCAGCTGAAAGTAGATGTGTACATCAATAATCGACCAGTCAAAATGACCTTCGACACTGGTGCGACAGGCATTGTCGTCGGAAAAAATCAACTGCAGGAAATGGGTATCAGACTACCTGAAGGAGAGCCTACAGGTCAGTCCGGAGGATCATCCAATGCCAGTCTTCAGTCGTATTGGATGATGCCGGCAGACGTCAAAGTCGGAACCATACTGCGGCAAAACTTCCCCATCAAGGTCCTCGCATACAATGCAGCGCCTCCCTTGCTTGGACAGTCCTTCATACAAGATTTCGAATATTCGATTGACAGAAACGCCGGCGCCATCAGGCTAAAGAAGAAAGGTGCGGGAGGCTCCCGCTCAACAAGCGGCGGCTACACAGTACCTTTCAGTTGGGAAGGTCCAAAAATGGTCGTCACAGTTGAAGTTAACGGACGCGCCTATCCAATGTACTTCGACACCGGCAACTCCGCCTCTGCAATCAGCATGGGCATGAATGACGTAAAAGCGCTGAATCTTTCAACCGAGGAGAGTGAAGCTGTTTCGCACTCAGGCGTTACCGGCAGCGGCAGCGGATTGCGCTTCAAAGTCAATCGCGTAAAGTTGGGACCAATCGAGAAATACAACTGCTACGTGACCGCAAGTTACGGCTCGCTTGGTCGGCCACTTGTCGGACAAGAACTATATGAAGGATACGAGTACACCGTCGACAATGACCAGAGAGTGATCCGGTTTATTAGACGATAGCGCACTGGTACAAGGAGGTCCGAACGCAGAGAGAACTTTCGGACACTTCAGGAGACGCTAGGTCCGGTCCAGACACAAGGTTTAAACGCCCAACTGCGCAGCGTTTAATCTTCGGTCGTCGTGCCGATAGAAAATTGGCAACAAATCAACAACGATTTGGCAACATTGCGGCAACATTGGATGGCTAGTATGAGCCACAACAGAGCACGGCGCACCCCAAAGCCCGAGCTGCTGTCGCTTTTCCCTTGGTTCCGAGGTTCTCACATGCCTAAAAATGAAGTTGAAAATGCTCCGGTCACAAAAAAACAAACCGAAGCGACAACCACTGAAATCGACTTAGTCGAGCAGGTTGGCGAAAAGACAGGACTGAGCAAGGACAACGGTACTAGTAGCATTCACAGTGAGACACGGGGTTCCAACGACGCAGATGCATGGAGAAATTCATCCATAAATATGGGTGACGATCTCAAAAATCTCTCCTCTCTGGAAAATAACTACATAGGATTTTCACATACATTCACAAAAACTCTCAATGCTGCATTGGAAAAACAGGGCTACAAAGCAACCTTAATCGACAGCGTTAAACCTAATAACCCCCGCATGGTCGTTGACCGCCTATTAAGCATTCAAGACACCACGGACAAACACGAACATAAGGATTTTGCGATAGAAACTAGTTATCCAATGGAAGAAGATATGCGCCGAGGTTATGACCGTGAGCTTTTAGAAGGAGGCTACGACCGAGACTTGAGAGGGAAGACCTGACAGGCACTATGATCCACCTTACCAAAATTTAGAACGTGTACTGGGAAGAGTCGCTAACTAGTTCGATTTTGGTTTTTCAGATCGACAGGCTCCCATATTTGCACAAGAGGTCCTTCTCCATGCCAAAGAATGAAATCGAAAATTCGCAGAACCAGAAGAGTAATTCAGAATCAATCGACGTAGAAAACGGTAGCGAAAATCTAAATACTTTGGATATATTGCTCGATGCGAGGAGCCAATTTGAGCGCTTCGATAAATCAGGTGATAAGAAGGTTACGCGTGACGAACTGAGAATTGAAATTCAACAAGAAACGAATTCAGTGTCGGGAAATCCGGAATTGAATCTGCTGAAAAACTTCACTGAAATCTCGGGAGGCGACGGCTCGATTTCAAAAGCAGATATCGACCGAGCGATAGTGGGAAAGATCTCTTCCGCGATAGAAGCAGCCGACAGCACATCCCCGCTTAGCCTTGAAGTGCGCAGCGGAATCGCAAGATGGGCAGACATATCAAATTCCGCAAGGGATTCACAAAATCAATTAAACACCGCGCTTGCAGGTACCGGTAAACACATATCGATTGCAAAGCTGAAGTTCATGAACTACCTTGCCGAGCAAATTCCATCAACTACTTTCACCGTGATGGAAGGAAATGTTGCCCTGGACCAATTTACAGCGGTTCAAGCTCGGCATGCTCAGCACTCGCTGGTCGCAGGAGAATCCTTGCAAGATGGCAACATCATTCTCGACGGAAAAAAACCTTTTAGCTCATGCGATCCTGCCCTTCGAGAAAATATGGCGCACGTAAGAACATTGCATCACCTGATGAATGATCCAATTTTGAGGAAAGAGGGCACGATTTCTCTTGAAGCAATGACGAAATATCAGAGTAAAACTCAGGAGCAGAAGTATGCGAAATTCTATCTTCAATTGAACTTTGGCAAACTGGCCGACAACGATAGCGATAGCACAAACGTTTCAAAGGCTGACCTTCGCAAAGAAATGGAAGAATCGATAAGTTCGTTGATTGCAAAATCACTCACTCTAAATCAAAAGCAGCATGACGAGTTAGTAGATAGATTCATCAGGACGACTTTGCAAGATGAATATCTTGGTCTTTCAAAAACCTTTTCGAGTACATTGAATGCTGCTCTTGAAAAAGAAGGATACAGCGCTTCAATCTCCCCAAAATCGGATAAAGCAAAGACCAACACGGGCGAATTCATACGAACTCTGTCTATTGAAAACAAATCCAATCAAAAACAAGGCAAGGTCCTCAATTTTTTGACTCGGGACCCAAGTCTGTCCTATAAAGGGTACGAGCAAGGCTATAGTTCCCTCTATTAGCACGCCAAGGCGGGAGCAATACAGTCGGCGAACTGATCGCATAGAGCCGACTTTCGGAAACATGCCGACCTAGAATGAGTCTGTAGGCACAGCGGTGGAATCCTAGAGGATCGACCGCGTGCTTTAGCACACTCAGATCTACGGCGCAGAGCAATGAAACCAAATCGTTGGTTCGTCTATCAGAAAGAACGCTTCCCGCTTGTCCAATACGGCGCCATTGTGGCGGCATTCTCTTATTCGGCGCTTTGTGTTTCCCGAATGATGCGCGGCGAAGCTGGGCTGCCGGATGGTCAAGCCTTTTTGGCAGCTTACCTCTGTTCCTTAATTCTCTTCTTTCAGCTTCGGGTCGCCGATGAATTTAAGGACCACGAGGAAGACTGCCGATACCAGCCCGAACGTCCAGTACCCAGAGGTTTAATCAAGCTGAAAGAACTGGCGATGCTCGGCGCGCTCGGCGGAGCGGTTCAACTGTCGCTCGCATTTACCTACCAGCAAAGCCTGCTGCTGCCTCTGGCGCTGACATGGCTTTACTTCGCGCTGATGAGTGTGGAGTTCCTCGTTGGCGACTGGCTGAAGGAACGTCCGTTCACATATTTGTGGACACACATGCTGATTCTGGTTTTCGTAGACATCTTCGTCACCGCTTTCGACTGGATGAAAGGCACCGCAGTGCCACCGTCGGGTTTGTGGTTGTTTCTCGCGGTCAGCTTTTGCAATGGGGTGATCATTGAAATCGGACGCAAGATCAAGTCTTCTGATGAAGAAAGGTCAGGAGTGACCAGCTACACCTCAGCGTGGGGACGTCGGCCGGCTGTGTTTGCATGGCTTGCGTCAATCGCGGCATCGGGCTGTTTGGCGATTGCAACAGCAGCAAAGCTCGGGTTCGCGACTCCCATCATTGCACTTGTCTTACTCCTTGCTGCTGGTGCTGCAGCAATCGCGATCAAGTTTGTGAAATACCCTTCAACCGGCAAACAGTTCGAGAGGTACTCAGGACTCTGGACACTCGTTACATATCTTGCGCTGGGAACCGTTCCATCAATGTTTTCAATGTTTGGAAAAACCTTTTAAACACGTCAAGGCAGCAAAATGAAAAACATAATACTTGAATACGAACAACATAACGCCGGTCTAACGGGCAACAAAGCTGCAAACCTCGCGCGCCTCAAAGCAGCCGGATTTGCGGTACCGGAATTCGTGACGATTGTTCCCGGCGCCTTTCGCAGCGACACAAACTGGCAAGATCCACTCTTGGAAGAAGAACTCAAAATAGCTCACGAAAAGTTCAATGTTGGAAACACTTTGCTAGCAGTGCGCTCATCAGCAATTGACGAGGATGGAGCAAAAACATCTTTCGCCGGGCAGCTCGATACTTTTTTGAACGTCAGCAGCGAGTGGGTCATCACTGCAGCACGCTCGGTTTGGTTGTCGGGAACAACGGATCGCTTGCAGGCATATTGCAACAGCATGGGGATCGAAAGAAAATCAAATGGACCAGCCATCATCGTTCAAAAGATGGTCGACGCAAAAATTGCAGGCGTGGTATTCAGCGCGGACCCCGTTAGCGGCAATAGAAACACCGTCGTTATCAATGCGGTTGGAGGGCTCGCAGACAAACTCGTTTCGGGCGCAGTTAGCGGCGAACTGTTGTACGTTTTTAACGGACAAACAATTGAAAGAGACTTCGGTGTAGCCGGCAAATCAGAAGTCAGTGATGCAATCGCACTGGAGATTGCCTGCATCGCAAGAAAGATCGAATTCCTATTTGGCTGTCCGCAAGACATTGAGTGGGCACACGACGGCAATCAACTTTTCATTCTGCAAGCTCGTCCGATAACAACTCTTCCCGAGCAACAGATGCAGCTTGAGGGAAATCTGAGAATTTGGGACAACAGCAACATCTCAGAAAGCTATCAGGGCGTAACGACACCGCTCACATTCAGCTTCGCAGCAAAAGCATATGAACATGTCTATATTCAATTCTGTCGGTTGATGGGCGTGTCGAACGAACGTATCGAAGCCAATTATCAAATCTTTCCCCGAATGCTCGGATTTATTCGCGGACGTATTTATTACAACCTGGTCAACTGGTACAAATTGCTCGCGCTTCTTCCGGGGTTCCAAGTAAATCGACCGTTCATGGAACAAATGATGGGCGTCAAAGAAGAATTGCCCGCTGAAGTTATCGAACAAGTTATCGCTGAAAACCACGTTTCTACCGGCAGAGCGTATCTAAACTTCGCAAAATCATTGTGCGCGATTACAATTCGATTTGCAAACTTGAGAAAAGAGATCGCAGGTTTTCAAAATCATTTCAACACTACATTGTCCGGAGTTCCAAAAGATCTTTCAAAGTTGAACGTTGATCAGCTTGCGAAGCTCTATCGCGGCTTGGAAGGAAGACTTCTCTCGTCCTGGGACGCTCCTTTAGTCAATGACTTCTTCGCCATGGTGTTCTTTGGACTGCTGAATTCTCTCAGCCAAAAGTGGATGCCACCATCTTTCTCGCGCCACGAGTTGCTCGTGAACGCAGGAGGAATCATTAGCGCAGAGCCAGCAAAACTGATTGCAGAGTTGGCAGATATTACTCGTGACGATTTGGAACTTCAACAAGTTCTCACGACAGGAAGCATGTACCAAATCGAAAACCTCATGAAGCGCAACGAGAGGTTTGAAGTTGCCTTTAGAAACTACTTAGCTAGATTTGGCGACCGCTGTTTCAACGAATTGAAGCTGGAAAGTCCAACACTCAATGACAATCCTCTACCTCTGTTGAGAAACATCGGGGCTATGGCATCAGCTCCAGCAAAAGAGCGAACTGCAAACTTGCCGCGATCAGAAACCAGGTCAAAAGCACAGATCGCCAAACTGCCGTGTGCCAAACGAGTGGTCTTCAACTTCGTCGCGGACCAAGCTGTCGAACGTATTCGCTGGCGCGAAAACCTTCGTTTCGAGCGAACACGTTTGTTCGGCTTGGTCAGAAGGATCTTTCTCCAGTTTGGAAAACAGCTCGAACAGCAAGGCTTACTTAAAAACAAAAACGACATTTTCTATTTAGAAGTAGAAGAAGTGCTCAACTTTGTTGAAGGGAAAGCGACAACGTCGAACATAGCTGCGCTTATTGAACTTCGCAGGAAGGAATTTATCCAGTTTCAGGCCGAACTTCCGCCGCCAAACCGCATCGTCACCAGACAGCCGGTTATAGAAGCTGCCGTTGAAGCTGCCGTTGAAACTACCGTAGGGTCGACGCCATGCGTCGACCGGTTTGAGTCATCCCTCACCGGGCGCGAAACGTCCAACACAAACAAAAATGCATACAGCACGTTGACCGGTCTCGGCTGCTCACCCGGATTTGTTCGGGGTCGCGTGCGTGTCGTTCGAGATCCTTCGACAGCGAAACCACTAGAAGACGAGATCCTCATAGCCGAAAGAACAGATCCGGGTTGGATTGTTCTTTTCTCACAAGCAAAAGGAATCATCGTAGAATACGGCAGCTTGCTCTCTCACACAGCGATCGTTTCGCGAGAGCTAGGCATTCCCGCAATTGTCTCGGCCAGCGGAGTTATGAACTGGCTCGCGGACGGCGATACCATCGAATTTGACGGCAGAACGGGGGCGATCACAAAGCTTTCAGATTCTACGAAAACTGAAAACGCACAACTGCAGTCATCGAAACTTCCAGCTGCAAGCCCAGACGAAAATGCTGCCGCAAAATCGGAACATGATCTGAGCGACAACGTCGTGAAACTCATTGAATCCATAGGTCTCCGCAGGGAGGCGAGCTAGGAGGGGCGTCGATGAAAAAACTTAACTCCACTCTTGCTTTGAAAAACAGACCGGAACTTCGCTTTTCAGAAATCGAAAATCATGCTGATTTTTCACGCATCCGCTACGCACAGTGCTGGGAAGACGCCGACGTCTTGCTCAAAGCGCTGAATGTGAAAGCAGGCGATGTCTGCATTTCGGTAGCTTCTGCCGGTGACAATAGTTTGTCGCTTTTGTCTCGAGATCCATCAAAAGTGATCGCTGTAGATTTCAACCGCCAGCAAATTGCTTGCCTAGAACTCAAAGCCCGCGCAATCAAGTTTCTCTCATACGAGGACTTACTTTGCCTCGTTGGCGCAAAGCCTGGCAATAGACTTTCACTGTATGCAAAACTGCGTCCCCACTTGTCACAGGAGACAAGAAATTTCTTCGATGTACAAAAACTCGATCTTTCAAGAGGCATCGGACACGCTGGCAAGTTCGAAAAGTACTTCGAGATTTTTCGCAACGCGGCTTTGCCATTTGTTCATAGCAAGGCAACTTGTGATGACCTATTGACCAAACGCAACAGCGAAGATCGCAAACGCTACTTCGATGAAATTTGGAATACACCGAAGTGGCGCCAACTGTTTCGAATGTTCTTCTCCCGCAAAGTGATGGGCTTGCTCGGCCGCGATCCGGCGTTTTTCCAATATGTTCAAACCGACGTTGCGCAAGCAATTTTGGATAGAACGGAATACGCTTTGACCGTTCTTGACCCAACAGAAAACCCTTACATGCAGTGGATTCTTAAAGGCAATTACGTAACAGCACTACCGCACTATTTGCGCAAAGAGAATTACGAGAAGATCAAGGCGAACATCGACAAGCTTGAGATGCGGGTCGGCTCGATTGAATCAGTACTGGAAGAACTCCCACCTGGCTCAATAGATAAGTACAACCTGAGCGACATTTTCGAGTACATGTCGATGGACAACTATCACAAGTTGCTCAGCGAACTCGTACTTGCAGGTCGCACAGGTGCCAAGCTTGTTTACTGGAACATGCTTGCACCACGCAGTAGACCTGAGAGAATGTCACCTGTTCTCAAATCACATACTGAATTAGCAGAACAACTGCACAAGGAAGATAAAGCATTCTTCTATAGCAGACTGGTGATCGAGGAGATAACTTGTTAGGAGCATTTCCTAATCCAATTCTCGGCATGAGCCTGGTGATGGGAGTTCTCACGGCAGCGATGAGCGTGCTGTCCTATATCAAGAAAAATACTGGTTGCGAACCGGAATTAATTCGAAAGGCAGTGCATGTGCTTATGGGATGTGTCACGCTCAGCTTTCCGTATCTATTCGAGGAGTCATGGCCAGTGGCGGTTTTATCAATCGCCACGGCTGTGACGTTATCCTTTGTCGGCAAACTAAAGATGCTCAATTCCTGGGGATGCGTTCTCAAAGCAGACGGCAGGCAGTCTTATGGGCACATCTGCTTTCCCCTGGCAATCGGCATTCTTTTCACACTAACATTCGAGCAACCACTCTATTTTTGTATTCCAGTCTTAATTCTCACACTCGCCGACGCTGTTTCCGCAATGGTCGGAATTAAGTATGGAGCCCACAAATACGCGACTGTTGACGGTGCGAAGAGTACGGAGGGTTCGCTGGCGTTTTTCACTTTCGCATTGCTGGGTACTCTAATCCCGCTCGACCTTTTCACCACGATGCCTGCCGACAAAACACTATTTATCTCGCTCATTATGGGCATTCTGGCTATGCTCTTCGAAGGAATTGCGTGGCGTGGTTTTGACAATCTAGCAATTCCTCTGGGTGCACTGCTTGTCTTACACACACACGTGGATGTGCCGACCGAAACATTAGCCATCAGGCTGATTGTGTTGGCGATAATCTTATCCTTCACCATCGCATGGCGCCATAAAACAACACTGACCGGAAGCGCCATCCTCGGCGTGGCACTATTTGCATACGGCAGCTTCGTCGTCGGCGGATTGCAGTGGATGACGATGCCACTGATCGTTTTCTCTTGCTACCGCTGGTGTATGCCCATGCGCTTTCAGTCGATTGAAAACAGGCATTCAATGTATGCGGTGCTGAGCGTCGCAAGCACGGGGCTCATCTGGATATGTTCGCAACTGTTCTTCAGCAGGGAATTCATCTTTCCTTATACGCTTGCTTTCGCCGTGCATGCCGCAATAATCATGGTGGCGCACGTTCATTCTCGCGGATTCAAATCATCAAGACTCATCGTATTGACAAGCGGCATTATCAAAAGCTGGCTCCTTCTTTTCATCCCCTTTGTTATCCTCGCCGGATTCACCCGCCAGGCAATGCTCCTGAGCGTGGCAGCACCACTTTGTATAGCCTTGCCGGTTCTTGCTTTCTATCTTTCCCAGCAAGATCCGACCAGGTCTCTCACCGGGAAAACCCGGTGGTTCAAGCAGGCTCTGTTTGCCATACTGGGGTCCCTTATCGGCTCCGTACCGGCGGCTTTCATCCATTAAAAACAGCAGTTTAAGTCCAGGTAAACACTCATGAAACTGTGTGAATACTGGGAACAATAGTCCAGCTAAAACCTACTATTAAGTTGGTGGGTCTGAAAAATAAAGGAGATTCGCGATGACAGAAGCTCTGTCTGCGCCGCATTCTGGCTGCTTAAATTACACTTTTGCAGTCAAGCCGGAAAGCTTGTCTGCAGAACTGGCTGAGATATCGACCAAGTTTGCACTATCTTTTCCGCATGAGTGTGTTGAACCGACCCAGACTAATGGTTCGCCTTCACTCTATTTGTTCGCAATGTACGAAGGCAAACTAACCGCGCGCTGCTCAATCTGGGCTGAGCCTAAATTACTCTTTCCACCCTCAGCAGATCAACTGGGCCTGCGCGTCACAGGCTCTGACGTAAAACTTGGATTCATAGGTCATTATGCTGCCACGTCTCTCAAAGCCGGTCTAGAACTGCTTGACCTAGCTGAATTCGAATTGAAGAAAAGAGGCTGCAATGCTGTGATTGGACCTATCGACGGCAGCACTTGGCGCCGATACCGGCTGATTAGTGAGAGCTGTGGCGAACGCATATTTTCACTTGAGCCCGTAAACCCACTGAGTTGGAACAGACATTTTTTAGATGCTGGATTCAAGGTTGTAAAAACCTATGGTTCTTCAATCAACAATAATCTTGATTTAAAAGACCCGGACAGCAAAACAATTAAAGCAAAATTGTCGCGTCAAGGTATCAAACTCAGAGCCCTCAATACAACCGACATTGATTCAGACCTCGAAGGCATCTTTCGCGTAACGATGGAAGCAATGCAAAACAACTTTCTATTTTCGTCCATCGACAGAGCATCATTTATGAAAGAGCAAACAAAGCTGACATCGCTGGCCGACCCCGAACTTGTTGTACTTGCAGAAAAGGCAGGAAAGATAGTTGGCTATCTCTTTGCTTATCCGGATCAAAATTCAGCGGCTTTTCAACCACGACTGGTAATGAAAACAATTGCCCGCAATCTGGATGAAAAGCTCAAAGGACTTGGGCGCCTGATGTATCAAGAGGTGCATTCAAGAGCTCACGAGAAAGGCTATCGAGAGGCAATCCATGCGCTCTATGCAAAGGGCAATGCAGCGAGCGAAATCAGCGCAATGTACGGAGAAGCAATTCGAACTTACTCGCTTTACGGCAAAGCGCTTTAGCCAACTACCTGCAGATACTATTCTAGAAACAGCTTTGAAAAAACAATGAACCTTGTCAGAATACTCGATGAACATGCCATCTGCCAGCCCGATCGAATCGCGCTGAGAGACTTTCGGCACAACATGGACCGCGCTTTGACATACAGGACTCTGCAAAAACTGACAGAACTGGCGGCGGAAAAATTACTGGATTCCGGTATCAAGAAAAATGATCGAGTGCTGCTGGCCGTTTCAATGCGCATCGAAACATACGTGCTTTTGCTAGCATTGTTCAGAATTGGTGCGGCCGTTGTAATTGTGGATCCGGCGGGTGGCTATAAGGCGCTAAAACAGTCACTTCAGCTAGTCCGCCCGGACGCGATGATATCGACTACTAGATTGCACGTACTCAGCTCCGCGCTTAGAGAAGTCCGTGACATTCACGTCAAGGTTCTTGCAGATCAGATTGTTCTTCCAATCGGGCGAGTTTCGGCATATAGCACCACCAATGGTTCACTTGGCTTACCGACGCCAATCGAAGATGTTGCCGATGACCATCCGGCGTTAATAACCTTCACAAGTGGCTCTACCGGCAAGCCAAAGGCAATTGTTCGCACACATGGATTCTTGTTGAATCAACAAAAGGTTCTAGCCAAAACATTGCCTTGGGAAAAGTCAGATGTAGAGCTTACAACGCTTCCTGTGTTTGTCCTCTCTGCTTTAGCAAAAGGAATTACATCGGTACTTCCCGATGGCGATATGCGCAAACCAGCATCAATCGACGCGCAAAAAATAATTCGTCAATTGCGAGTATGTGGCGTAAATCGAATGATTGCATCCCCTGCATTTCTGCAGCGCGTGGTTGATCATCTAAACAAAATGCACGTAAATGTCCATGGACTTACACAGATACTAACTGGTGGTGGCCCCGTCTTTCCGTCATTGTCAAAGCAAATCGAAGCCGCTTTTCCAAATGCTGAAGTGATATCAGTGTATGGATCCACTGAGGCCGAGCCAATTGCGCACATCTCCAACAATGAAGTCGCACCAGAAGATTTACAGAAGACTTTTGATGGAAGCGGATTGCTCGCAGGTAAACCCATCGACGAAATTGAATTGGCAATTGTAAACCCAGGTGAGTTAGATGCACTCGCAAACGGTTTACTAAAAAAATTCACGAGACTGCCTGCTTACGTTACAGGAGAAATAGTTGTTCAGGGAGAGCATGTTGTTGAAACGTATTTGAATGGCATAGGAAACGCGGAGACAAAATTCTCAACCGCAACAAAACGTCGTAACCGTTCTAAAATTTGGCATCGGACAGGAGACGCAGGTTACTTGGATTCAGAGGGCCGCTTGTGGCTCATGGGAAGATGCGCGATGAAGATCAGCGATGAGTATGGAGAACTTTACCCATTTCAGGTCGAAGTTGCAGCATCAGAAATTCCATTGGTGCGTCGCGCGACTTGCTTGAAGTTTGGTACAAAACGAATTTTAGTAATCGAGAAAAAATCTGGATCTCTCAAAGAACGACTAATTGAACTCTTGAACCATGCAAAACCCCTCCAAAAAAGCGTGACTGATGCTTTTAAATGGCTGCGATTCGACGAAATTAGATGGGTCGACAACATACCCGTTGACGCACGGCACAACTCCAAAATTCAATACGGCAAGTTACAGCAGCGCCTCCAAACCTAGGGTTTGCAAGTGCTCGATTGCAGTATTCAGTTTCTACACAATTGCAGTAATTAGTTTTTGTACCCAATTGCAGAGTTAGTCACCTAAAAACTGGGAGCTGCCCGGTCTTTCAACCGGACAGCCCCACCCCCTCTGCAAAACTTTTTTGAGTTCGCGCGTTCTTCAGTTATTGATATTCTCGTCGAACATTCGTAATGCGCGCATAAAAGCCAGTGCTGCTTCTGTATTTCGCCCTTCCTTAGACAGGGTCGAACTAAGCATCAAAAGCCCATTCATAGAGGTTTCGGCACTGAGAAACTCATCTGAAATCCATAAAGCTGTTCGAAAAAATTCTTCCGCCATCTTTATATCGCCAGCTTCTTCGAAAGCTCTAGCAATATGCATGATGTGCACCCATGATTCCAATGCTTCGCCATCGCCTCCTCGGCTGTGGCGGCTCAAATTGGATTCATCTATACGCAGTTCCATAAGCGACTCCGCTTTTCAGTATGTGTAAATAGACGCTGGTGTTTCCATTTTGATTCCGCTTTTTGGTGACTTTATGCAAACAAATAGACGTTACCAAAAGCCTTCACCATAGCCTCTTTTGAGCGAATCGCCGGGGCTGCCAAGTATTACAATATTGTGAAAAATCCACCTTCGGGAACTATGCAAAGCAAATATCACTCCAGCGTATCCTTCGAATATGTTTTGATGAAAACTGCCCAGCATTAGGTAGGATAATCTTGGTTAGTTTCAATCTTAGCTTTCGTGCGCGGGTCACTAATATCCATGAATTTCATGACAAACTACCGGCACAGACCATCTATCCTTTTGATAGCGGCACTTGGAATGATATTGATGGCAACTATCAGTGGTTGCGCAAAGAGCAAGTCAGCAAGTGTAAACTCGGCACCAACGCTTCACTCGGACCTGACGTACATACCAGGTTCAAAACTCAAGTCACAAACTTTGGATCTTTTTCTGCCTGGAAATGTTTCTCAAGAAAAAGTGCCAGTGGTCGTATGGATTCACGGAGGCGCCTGGGAAGGCGGCGATAAACGCCCAGCTCCATGCCCAGAGCTAATTAAAAGGGGCATTGCTGTCGCTGCTATCAATTACCGTCTCTCGAGTGAAGCGCCTTTTCCAGCCCAGATTCATGACTGCAAAGCAGCAGTGCGCTATCTCCGCGCAAACGCAGACAAATACAACCTAAATCCGGACAAAATAGGTGTTTGGGGCATGTCCTCAGGTGGACACCTTGCCTCGCTGCTAGGAACAAGCGGCGGAGAAAGGGACCTGGAAGGTGTGGAAGGAAACATTGAGCAATCAAGCAAGGTTGTGGCAGTGTGCGATTGGTGCGGCTTTGTTGATTTCGAAAACATATCTAAGAAGGGTTGGAATCAAGAATCCGTCTTCTACAAGCTTTTCAAAGGACCTCAAGACAGCAAGCAAAAAGAAATAAGACTCGCCAGCCCAATGGAGTTTGCTTCGAGTGATGATCCTCCTTTTTTGATTATGCACGGCGACAAAGATCGAACGGTTTCAATCAGACAAAGCGAGAATTTCAAAAAAGCGCTCGACAAGGCCGGAGTGCGTTGCGATTTTGAGGCAGTAAAGGACGGAGATCACTTCTTCTTCAGTCCAGCACAACTTACTCGCACGGCCGAATGGTTCGAAGAACAATTCAAGCCATACAAACACTGAGAGCAAAATAGTCGTTAAGCTCTGTGTATGGTTTGTGTTGCACGGGCGCTTTACAGGCAGCGATCTTACATGTCTTTTAAAAGATTGCGTTTGGCAATTTCTCTGGAAAGCAGTTCGTTGACTTTTAAGGCACCAGCTAGGTTTAGGTGTGCCATGTCGACGAAGCAACTCTTTGGAAAGACTTTTTTATCGTCAAAGTCGATGAAAGCAAAGCCCGCTTTTTCCACAGCTTCTTTAGCTTCTTTGGGCCAACGCGCCTTGATTTCAGTCGGCACCAGCTTATCGTATTGCTCAGTGACAGGCATGTTCACCACAATTAGCTGAATCTTGTTTTGCTTACAGAGCTGCACGAACTTCAAGAAATAAACCTTCTCGTCTTCAAAGCGCCCTAGCTGAGGCGATGAATCGACAACATAGGTTTCCACGCGTTGTGCAGAAACTTTCGCAAATGGATTTTTTCTTTTGTTCTCGATTTCGACTTTAGAAAGAGCTCCTTCCATAACCGATTGGCGAGAAAAGAGATCTGAAACAGTGTTTGAGAGATTTCCCAAAATTTCAAAACGATGTTGATAAACACACACCAATGCACCAAGAGCAGAATCGAATTCAAAGCGCAGCCGATCGGGATTTTTCAATGTTTCCGGATCAGAAATCATATTCCTGACCAGATTCACGAAATGGCTATTCCCAATTGAATCGCCAATCGATTGAAGCAGATTTCCATTGCTGGAACTCTTCGGATGCAGGAAAGAAAGGACACGATAGTATTCAGATTCAAAACTTCGAGGCATGCTTGCATCGAATAGGTCGCGAGATACCATCTCATAAATGATCACCTTGGGAGCTTTTTGAAACTCGACGAGCTTTTCTGTTTCGAGCCAAGCTTGGTTTGTCATCGCCCCGAAGCAAGCAAGGTTCTCCAGAGTAAATTTCTTGCCAGTGCTTGCTTCAATCGATTTTTGAAGCTGCACTGCTCCATGATAATTGCTCTTCAGTTCTTTATCTGTAAGAACACCAATAGAAGCATCACAGTCAAATGAAGAAGGAAACGCAACTGATGAACCAAGCAGAAGAGCGTCAGGATGTCTGTCAGACTGATAGAAGCTAGTTAGCTTTTCTGCAAATCCAGTGTCTACGAGTTTGTAATAAGGACGAATAGCCTCACCGGTTGCAATAAAAAGCACCAATATCCAGATGAACATGCTTGAAAGCAAAGCGTTCTTCCCCTTGCCCGGCTTGATGTCGGCAACTGTTTCATCAGTAGATTTTGGTGGTGTCGCGACAGTCATATCTAAAACTGGAAGTAGATGAAGGGGCTGGAACTACGTGGAACAAAGATGAGCATGATAAAGACCAGTAGCACCATATATGATGCCCTGATGGGAACAGGCACGCGCTTTAATAAACCGGACTCTTGCAATTTGCTTACGGGAATGTTGGCTAAAAGCAATGCGGCGACTATGCACAACACGACAGGAACAAAGACAGGCAATTCTGGTCTGGCTAAAATGTACTGCCCACCTATATTGGTTCCATGAAACGGAGTGAGCGTCAGCATTTTCTTCATCAGGGCTAGGTCTGTCTTCAGGTCGTGAATTCTGAATATGACAGCGCCCAAGCAAAACGTCTGAAACGTCAAAAATATCGACAGCCAATTGAAATACTTACTCTCAAAAAACGATTTGAGAAACTCTGTGTTTTCTCGCCAGCGCTTGAAGTAATTGTTGATGACAAGACAAACGCCGAAATAGAAGCCCCACAAGACGAAATTCCACGATGCTCCGTGCCACAACCCGCATATCGTCATTGTGATCAAGGTTGCAATTGCAAAACGCGTATGTGAACCGCGAAATCCGGAGATCGGTATCAACAAATAATCACGAAGCCAGGTAGTCAAACTCATATGCCAACGGCGCCACAGATCGGACATGCTGCTTGCGATGAAAGGCAAATTGAAATTGAGCGGAATTCGATAGCCGAAGAGCATTGCAGAGCCTCTTGCAATGTCTGTATAGCCGGAAAAATCAAAATACACTTGAAACGCAAATGCGTATGCGAAAAGCCACAGTTCCGGCGCGGAATAGGAGTTGATAGTATTGGCCATCATATCGACCACAGTCGCCAGATTGTTGGCAATCAACACTTTCTTCGCCAAGCCCAAGATAATCAGCGGAACGCCTTCATCAAGATAGGAAAGTTGGAATTTTTTCTCTTCCTGTATCTGTTTGGAAAAATCTTGATAGCGCTTGATGGGTCCGGCAATTTGCGTCGGAAAGAAGGCAGCAAACAACGCAAAGAGCGTGAACGAATCAAGCGGTTTGTTGCCCCGATAGATGTCGACTAAGTAGTGAATGAACTCAAAGACGAAGAACGAAATTCCCAGGGGCAAAATAACGTTTAGTGCAAAGTGTGCGCTCTGGTGACCGACAAGGTTGTATGCACTCAATGCAGAATCAATGAAGAAATTGGCATATTTGAAGTAAGCCAGGCATAGAAGGTTGGCAGCCAAGCCGATAATCAGGAGTTTTTTCTTCCTAGGCTTCTCACCGCCATTGTGGATGAGCTTGCCCCAGTAGAAATTGAAAACAGTCAGGGCAATAACAAGCAGCACCATGATTGGATTCCAGCTCATGTAGAAGATGTAGCTGGCCAAAAGCAAAAGCGGCAGCCGAAATGGCTTAGGGCTAAGCCAAAACGCCAAGACAACCGTTGGCAGGAAAAACAAATATTCGAGGCTGGAAAACAGCATAAGGCGAAGTTCTGTTACTCGCAGAAGCCCCCAATTTTAACATGTAAAGCACCCGAAAACGCCCAATGTGCCTGTTCTTTGCGAATTCAAGATGAGCGAAAACTTAGGACTTAGCTTTGGCCAATTCATCGCCGCAATAGGCTGAGAATTCGGCATGTCGATCAATGAAAAAACCGAATTTGGTTAGAACATTTCCATATCCAACTTCGACAAAACGATCACAGCCGAGATTCACCAGGGTCTTTACACCCGCGCTCCATTGAACTGCGGAAGTAACATGACTGACCAACTCCTTCTTTTGCGCTGTGATTTCGATTGGCAAAAGCTCTCCTGTGACATTGTTAATAACAGGAACCAGAGGCGCTTTCCAATCGCAACTTTCCAAGTAAGCGGAAAACTTCTGCCCCGCCGCAGCGACGAGAGGGCAGTGCCAAGCCCCGGCCACCGGTAATTCTTGCAAGCGTTTTGGGGAAAACTCCGCCAGCTTTTCCATCGCAAGTTTCACGGCCTGCTTGCTGCCGGCTAGAGAGTATTGCCCAAGGCAATTGATATTGCTGATGAAAATCTCTTCTCCGGCCTGTTGCAACGCCGTTATTACAGGCTCTATGTCAGGCAAGGCCGGTCCAACAATAGCAAGCATTGCACCAGGTGTTGATTGAGCGCATTCGTCCAGAAAAGTTGAACGAGCATTAGTCAACTTAACCAGAAAGGGAAAATCGAAACAGGAAGCTGCGTGCATAGCCATAAACTGACCTACGCTGTAACCAGCGAAATACTCAGGCTTCTCGAGTCCAGCTTTCAAAAAGCGTTCGAGCGACAATTTGCTTGCCAGAATCGTGAACAACGAACTGAGCAAATGACTGTTGAAAGATTCCGGATTCTTTTCCACCGCCTCGAGGGGTGCATAACCTAACTCATCGACGATTACCCCATAGTAATCATCGAAGGATTTGTCTGCAAAATAACCGTCCAGCATCTTCGGCGCGTGCGCACCCTGACCGGGAAACAGGAGCGCCAGCTTACCAGCCCCACTTTCCATATGCAAAACCTCCAAGGAATGCGCTGCGCGCTATCGGTCAAAGGTTCTAAGAATTGATCTTTTTCACGATCGTTTGAGTGATGTTTTTCGCCGTATTCAAATTGCCGGCGAACAACTCTTCATCTTCAAAACGTATCTTGAATTCGCCTTCGAGCCACTTAACGAGTTCAAGAAAACCGTAGGAATCGATGAGCCCCTCTGCGAAAAAGTCGGTGTCATCATTTACCTGATCAGCAAATTCAATTTTGAATTTTTTAGTGATGAACTGTTTGACGCGCGGTTCGGTTGACTCAAACGAAGCCGGTAAAGTGCTGTTATCTGTTTGCATAATTCCTTACTCAGGAGCGAGACTCCCATTTGATATCGATATTAAAAACGCTGGACTTATTTTAGAGTGAGGCGCGAGTTGATTGGCGGACCAAATTGCCGGCTTCACCATATTCAAACGCTTCAATTTCAGCAGCAGAAACGTTCATTCCTTGCAGCTTATTGGAATGTCCAAGCGTAACCATTCTGTCGAGAATGGTGAAAATGTCTTCGCAGTATCTAGCCAGAGCGCGTCCTTGCGGCACTACATCTTCGACAGCTGCAGCAATATAAAAGTCAGACACAATCTGCAATGGAGTGGTGCCTTTTTCTCCACGATTTTCGCTATGGGAGCTTTGGAAACGAAGAGTGAGCGGCGAGCCGGGCTGGGAAAGAATAGTCAGTTTGCGATTAAAGCCTGAGTTATTAAGCTCGAATTCGCCAATCAATTGATTGAACGCGGCTGGACCGGTGGGAAGGTTGCCCTGCATCTTACCGGGATTGGTGCCCAATTCTTGAGCAAGCAACTCTACGAGGCGGGCAAATGCCGCAACGCCTTGAAGATCAATTGTTGTGCCCTGAGCATTCTTTGCTGGGGCTGGTGACGGAACATCGGAGCTCATACTCAATGACATCCTCTCGAATAAAGCGATTGCTTATTGATGGGTTATGTAAGCGGCATACAACAGAAATACTGTGCTTTTCGCCGTCAAATCATCATCTCAGCTACATGTCAAATATTCAAGTAGAAGCCGCTTGATAATCGGCTCACAAAGCCGATTTGTAAGCCACGACACATACTGACAATTCAAAAGACTCTGTCTATTACAGGGTTTTTAACTGATTCCACAGGCAAAAGCGTCACCGCTACACATCATGACAAGCCGAAAAGGGTCCAGAATTGTTGATGTCGTAAACTGCTGGCGTAAAATAAGGCGCGAACAAATCAATTTTCTGAACCATGACCGCAAGTAACGAAACCGCTAAAACTCTAGATCTCGCAACGACCACAAAAGAGTGGACCGAAATGATCAAGCTCGAACATACGGTGTTCGCGCTGCCTTTCGCGCTTTCAGGTCTTGTTCTGGCATCGCAAAAACTGCCCGGCTGGGATGTTGTCTTTTGGACAGTCCTTGCATTTACTGGCGCACGTGCAGGTGCGATGACTTTGAATCGCTTAATAGACTCAAAAATTGACTCACGCAACCCGCGCACCAGCAGCCGTGCCATACCAGCCGGACGAATAAAAGGAATGCACGCGGCAATCTTTGCTGTGATCTCATTCCTGATAATGTTGTTCGCTGCTTCACATTTGCCGCCGCTTTGCCTCTACCTTTCTCCGATTGCACTTTTCTGGCTGAGCTTTTATTCCTATACAAAACGGATTACCTGGCTTTGCCACATCGTACTCGGCATCGCACTTGGCGGTGCAGCGTTGGGAGGTTGGGTGGCAGCAGGAGGAATGTTGGACACTGCCGCGCCATGGCTTCTGGCGCTTGCCGTGAGCACATGGGTAGCCGGTTTCGACATCATTTATGCATGCCAGGATTTCGATATCGACAAGAGAGAAAAGCTACATAGTATTCCGTCCCGTTTCGGGATTGCCTCTGCTCTGAATATTTCGACCGCACTGCATGTAGTGACGGTAACGGCATTGTCGCTTTTGGGCTTACAAACAAACGCAGGAGTCGCTTACTGGGTCGGGCTCGTAATAATAGGAGTGATGCTCTTTTATGAGCACAGCCTGGTCAAAGCGAACGATTTGAGCAAAGTGAATGCAGCATTCTTCAACGTGAACGGCGTGGTGAGTATTCTTGCCTTTTTTGCTATTTTGATCGACCGCATACTACAGACAACTCGCTAGGCATCGAATGATTGACTTGTCGGCAACCTTGTTTTGGGTCAACCAAAGACCAATAGCAGGAGAAACTCTGCGTCAGTTGTTACTTTTCGAAGATGATGGCACCTTCCTTACTGAGTTAGTTGAACAATCAGTTGTAGACGCAGAATGCGAGAGAAGGCAGATTGAAGTCAAGCCACAAGCAGTAAGCAACGAAATGAATTCGATTCGTAGATCAAAACGCCTGTACTCAAAGGTCGAAACTGAGAAATGGCTTCAGGAAAATGGGCTCAACGATAGTGACTTCGAAAATCTGGTCAAGGCTAGAGTCCGACGAAAAGAATTAAAAAATCAAATCGTCGAAGGAAAAATTGAAAAATATTTTGCCATGGAGAAGTGGCGCTTTGATTCTGCGGAACTCTACAGAATTAGAGTCAGCAAGAAATCAACGGCAGAGGAGCTGACCGCACAGTTAAAAGAAGGAACAGAATTCTTCGGTTTGGCAAAAAAATATAGCGACGAAAAATCCACTTCGCAATCATGCGGATATATCGGAAAAATCATGAGAGAGCAAATGCGGCCTGAAATCGAGAGTCAGATATTCAAAGCCCAAAATGGAGAAATAGTCGGACCAATTGAGTCAGTTGACGGTTTTCATATTTACCTGGTGGAAAGAATCGAGCTGGCAAAACTTGACGAGTCAGTCATCCTCAAGATTGAAGACAAACTCTTCCAAGAGTGGTTAAAAGAACATATGGACCTGGTTGAAATCAGTTATAAACAACAATCTGCCAACGAAATGAGCCGTTGAGTGATAGAGATGAGTTGCACAAGTCAGCTTTAAACATTGAAGAGTGAAGCATCGGGCAAGAAAGTATTCGAAGGCGTAAACGGCGCCTGCCTTTTGGACGACGTCACGTTGAGCCAAATTTTGAGCACTGGCAAAAGAATACAGTTAGATCTTGGTGACACTCTTCCAGCTGATGCAAATAACAGTTCGTACGTCCTAATCAGCGGCGGAATCCGACTGTTAAAGACGTTGAAGAATGGCGAACAATTTACGACCGCTCTGCTTGACGAAAAGGGCCAAATCTTCGGCTCTCGGATCATTGTTCAAGAGCCATCAGATCTTGAAGTTGCCAGAGCAACTGAGACTACTATTATCGTCCAATTCGACAAAACAACGATTTCTAAATTGTGCGAGTCCAATTCTGCTTTTCGCGACAAGCTCTTGCGCTGGGAGCTTATACACTTCGCGCTGAACAAACTGAAAGACCTGCCTCAGTGGCAAGGTGTAACGGCAACCCAAATTCAAAAACTGCTTGCCGATGGCAACCTCGTCCAATTATCGGCCGGACAATCTTTAGAGGTGACAATTCCACATGTCCAGTCAGGAGTTCTCCTTTGCTCTGGTAATTGCGAGATGTCCGGCAAAGGTGATTACTCAGCATTGCAAGAGGGCACTGCCGAGAAAGTCTTAGACTCTGAAGCAGACACCATCTCACTGCGCGCAAAATCCACCAGTACGATTTTTATTGGACAGTTTTCGAATATCAAAAATATTCTCGACGACGGTCCCCAAAGAGAACCAAGCTTGCAGGCCATTCAATTCCAGCCCGAATCAAGCAATCTGGAAACAAAGCATGAAGAGAAATCCACGGGTAAAGAAACGCCAACAGAAATATCCAGCAGTCCAATAAATTGGGTAAGAAAAAAATTTCACCAATATCCCATGATAGTTCAGATGAGCGCGATGGACTGCGGCGTCGCTTGCCTGGCAATGGTGATTGCCTATTTCGGCTCCTCTGTCAGCATGAACCGTTTGCGGGAATTAGCCAAAGTTACAAATCAGGGCACAGACTTAAAATCCCTCTCGGATGCCGCAGAAACAGTAGGCTTTCTGGCAAGAGGCGTAAAGGCAAATTACGAAGGTCTTCTTCAATTGAATTTGCCGCTGATCTGCCACTGGGGCAGCAACCACTACGTTGTGCTATACGAAATCGACGCTGCAGAAGTCACTATCGCCGATCCTGCAGATGATTTACTAACGCTGCCTCGGTCCAAATTTTTGGAACGCTACAGTGGCTTCGCTCTGGAACTCACACCGACAGTCCAGCTAGCAAGCAATAAGAAAGAAATGCCGGCTTTGGGTAGATACACCGCCCTTTTGAAAACACACAAGAAATCGCTGATCGATATTGCGTTAGCTTCAGTAATCATCCAAATTTTGATGCTTGCTACGCCACTTTTTACGCAAGTCATCGTCGACAAGGTTTTAATCCATCAAAGCCTGTCTATGCTGAACGTCCTTCTTCTAGGCATGATTTTGCTTAGTCTGTTTCAGACTGTCGTATCGGCATTGCGGTCATATTTCATGGCATTTACAGGCATGAAACTAGACCAGGCACTGTTCGTGCAGTTTTACAAGCATGTTCTATCGCTGCCACTGGCATTTTTCGAGGAGCGCACGCAGGGCGACATAATGACCCGCTTTGCAGAAAATCGAAAAATTCGCGAGTTAATGAGCGGGTCGACATTAGCAACATTGATAGATGTTTTGATGGCTTTCGCTTATCTGGCAATCATCTTTTTCTATAACTTCAGTTTTGGAATTTTTACTCTCATATACATAGGATTTTTTGCTGTCATTGCATTCGCGGTTGCTCCCACCTTGAGGACAATCAGACGAAGATGCTTTCACAAAGATGTAGCAGCTAATTCATTTCTGCTTGAGTCAGTAAGAGGCATTGAAAAAATAAAATCGGCTGCCTCAGAGAACAGGACTAGATGGGCATGGGAACTGCGTTTTGTTGATGCTCTAAACGCCAACTTCAAAGGCACCCTGGTAGCACGTTCGACTCAACTTCTTTGCGAGCTGGTGCATATTGCAGGCAATGTTGTTCTGCTTTGGTTCGGTGCACATCTAGTTATTCAAGAAACGATCTCAATCGGTCAGCTGATGGCAATGAATTTGATGGTTGCCCGAATCAGTGAACCAATTCTTCATGTCGTTGATGTTTGGGACGAATTGCAGGATGTGACAGTGTCTCTCGAAAGGCTAAACGATGTGTTGGATCAAACACCGGAAGAAGTAGATTCTCAATCGAAGTTGGTACTGCCCTCTCTAGAAGGAAAGATTCGTTTCGACCAGGTGACTTTCCGTTATCAGGGCAACACTTCGAAAAACGCCTTGCAAAATGTTTCTTTCACGATTGAACCAGGACAAATGATAGGAATTGCCGGTAGAAGTGGTTGCGGTAAAAGTACCCTTCTTAAACTCGTTCAAGGACTCTATCCGCCGACCGATGGTCGGGTTTTCATGGATGATCACGACCTGAGCCACATTTCTCTGTCGTCGCTGCGGACAAAAGTGGGCGTGGTAGCGCAGCATGAATATCTTTTTCGAGGCAGCATCCGCGAGGCAATTTCATATTACGACCCGGAAGCAACCGCTCAACAGGTTATTGAAGCAGCTAAGATGGCGGGAATTCATGATTTCATTTCCACACTTCCACGCGGCTATGATTATGAGCTTACCGAAGGCGGCAGCAATCTATCAGGTGGTCAAAGGCAGCGCCTGGCCATTGCACGTGCAATTGTTCATAACCCGAAGATATTGATTTTTGACGAAGCGACCAGTTTTCTTGATTCTGAATCAGAAAAAGCAATTCAAAGCAGCCTGGCAAAATTGCGTGGCAACCGCACAATGATAGTGGTTGCGCATCGGCTCTCCACAATTCGTGAGGCAGATACTATCTTCGTCATGGACAGAGGACAAATAATAGAGACTGGAAGCCACGCGGCGCTTCTGAAGCAAAAAGGTCTTTATTATTATCTATGCCAGCAGCAAACCATCGAGTAGTTAGTTCCAGCGCGTTTCTCTCAAGCGCTTTACCGGCTCCAAAATCAAACTCAAAACAGAGCGACGACGAGTCACAATCTCGCAGGTTACTCCCATTCCACTGGCGAAGTTTACTTTTCGGCCTCTAGCTTTTATCCATTGTCTTTCTGGCTCAATCGTCGTTTTATAGACCAAACCAAGTCGAGGATCAGAACGCGACTCTTTCGCGACTTCTATAACTCGACCAGGCACGACTCCGAAATCCTCAAATGGAAACGCGGTCAATTTCAGCTTAGCCTTTTGTCCAACTTCGACAAAGCCAATGTCTTTGCTTACAACGTCGCATTCTACAAGCATGTCAGTCGAGGCCGGAACAACACTCATCAGAGCCTCTCCGCGACGAACAACTTGCCCTTTCCCCTTGATGGAAATATTTGTGACTAACCCTTCAACGGGTGACTTTAGTTCTGCCGCCTCTAAATTGTGATTCGCCAAATCGACTGCAGACTGACATTGCTTGACTCGCGTCTGACCTTGCTTTTCGTCTGTTTCAATTCTTGCCAACGCAGCCTTTGCGGCTGATAAAGCGGCATAGTATTCCCCCATGCTCACTGAATGGTGTCTCTTTGCTGCGCGCAATTGGATATTCACTTGGTTAAGCGACGCCAGGATTCTGCGCGCTTTGGCATCTTGTTCGGATTGCGCTCTTAGCCCCTCCGCTTTCAATTGATATTCAGCACTAAGCGCGATTTCAACTTTCTTTTGCAAGTCAGCTATGGCCGCCTGCTGTTTGATTATTTCCTGGCGAGCTTTTGAAACTTCCTTTTGAATTCTAAAATGCTCAACGCGAGAAACAGCACCCTGACCGGCCAGCATCTTAAAGGCAGATTCCTCCGCTTCAGTTTTGTCCAAAATCGACTGTAGATGAACGACCTCTTCCTGGGCCGCTTTCAATAATTTCCTCAACGACTCGACTTCAAGCTTGTTCTGCGTCAAACGCGAATTCGCCTCATTTACTCTTTCTCGTTTTATCTTTTCCTCAGTAGCGCGCTCTGCAGCAAGGTTGACGGCTTGACTTCGCAGTTGTGCCGATTCCGAAGTCATATCTGCCGGACTAGCACTGGCATCTGAGACTGCTTCACGAGACTGGACGTATGCGGAATGCAAACGCGATATCAGCGAACCTACATTTGCTACGTCCATACCTTGAGCCGGAAGCTTAGAAGGATCAGCGACAATTTGAGTAAGGGCAGACTTCGCACAAGACAACTGGTTCAGTTGATTTATGGCTATCTCTAAGTCTCTGCGCTTGAGGTCCAAATCGTTCGTATAAGCTGTGAGATCCAAAAGTAAAAGCTTTTGCCCGCTTACGACTCGCTCGCCTTCTTTCACAAGAAGAGCGTCGACGACACCGTCTGATTCTGGTTGTATGGGTCGCACCTTGGTGCGCGGAACGGTTTGTCCACCAGCGACTGCAACTACATCTACCTGAGCTAAGGCAGACCACAATAAGCTCAGAACCAGAATGGCACAGCAGATATAAAGCATGAATCGGGCAACGATGGCAGGCATCTCATATCTTTCAATCTCACGATAAGGACTGCACGCCTCCACGACCGGACGGTCTTTCGTCTCGGTGGGATTTTTATGCTTAATCTCCGCAGTTATTTTCTTGCCAGTTGCCATTAATAGTTAAATTGGATTCGAAATCAATTCATATCAGCATTGTATTGTGCCTGGAACGGTTGACATCAGTCAAAGGGACGAGGTTAAGCTACGACAAGTCAATTAATCTAAGCAGGAAGAGAACTATTTATTCCCATTGCAGACTAGTTATGATTCTTCAAGTTTGTCGAGGATTATCCTATTAAGTCAGAATCAATAAGAAAGGTTTTGTTCGCTGACGATGATGCCAATATTCGGCTGATTGTTCAGATGAGTTTGGAAGGTCTCACCGACTGGAATATCCTGCTAGCTTGTTCAGGTGCAGAAGCGCTGAAATTGCTCGAAGATGAAAAGCCTGATCTGCTTCTTCTGGACGTGATGATGCCGGATGCGGACGGTGAAAGCGTATTAGCTCGGATGCAAGAATCACTTGGTGCTGATTCTGTGCCGACCATATTTATCACCGCAAAAGTTCAACCCCAAGAAATCCGCAAATATAAGGAACTAGGAGCACTTGGTGTGATCATGAAGCCTTTCCATCCTGTCAAACTAGCGACGGAAATAAAGCATATTGTTGATTCAGCGTGTGTGCAGGGATAAGTAATGCTGAAAGCAAAAGTGGCAAACCTTCGCTGGTATCACATCTACTATTTGCTAGCTGCATTCGACATTATTACAATTCTCAGCAGCTTATTCTTGAATCATGTTCTAACAGAACAATACAACGAGTCCGTCAATAACAATCGAGCTTGGGCAAAAAGACACAGCGAATTCTCTCAGCTCGCCAGATTAGCGGCAGAACTCAACGCGCCGGGCAATGATGTTTTTCACTCCAACGATGTTCCTGCTGAAAAAGCTCGCTTGGCAGTAAGAGTCAAGAACTTTAGTAGAAAGTTGAAAGAGATCGAATCGGAGTTTGCAAAGCAACACTTGGTCAGGGACTATCCGCAACTGAAAAAAGACCTAGAGAACGCGAAGAGTCCGCTCCTATCAATGATCGAGGAAGAACAAAAGGTTCTTGACCTTGTAGCCGCAGGGAAAATCGAGTCGGCCAGCCAGCATATGGCCATAATGGACAAGCAGTATCTTTTTGCAACCAAGTCTTTGATTCGAATTCGCCTTCACTTCAGTGATATACAACAAGCCCTCTTGTATAAACAGGCAGAAGAAGTAGAGCAAATGCGAATATTCGAACGCTGGATTGCCGGCGCCGTATTCATAATAATTTGCAGCGTTACTTACTATGGCAATCGCCTGGCATCACAGGCGCAAGCCAATGCAAAGCAGAGAGAGGATTACATTTTGAAGGTGGAGGCTGCGCATACAAGTCTTGAAAATAAAACACAGGAGCTGGAGAGCGCGCTTGAAGAATTGAGTAAAGCACAAACGGCAGTTGTGCAGTCAGAAAGAAAGTTTCGTGCCATTTTCGACCATACATTCCAACTGATCGGGCTTATGCAGACAGATGGCATACTGATTGAAGCAAACGAAACTTCGCTAGATCTTATCGACGCCAAGAAAGAAGACGTCATCGGTAAGTACTTCTGGGAAACGCCCTGGTGGTCACATGACAAAGCGATGCAGGAGAAATTGAAGGAAGCTATTGACCAAGCCGCAAAAGGGGAATTCGTTCGCTTCGAAGCGATTCATCTCACTCCGCAAGGAAAACCAGTTGAAGTGGATTTCTCACTCAAAGCAGTCACTGATGAAGGTGGAAAGGTTGTTTTGCTCATTCCCGAAGGAAGGGACATCTCAGACAAAAAGGTAGCAGAACGTCGGGTAAGCGACTTTTATTCCACTGTGTCGCATGAACTCCGCACGCCGTTGACAGCGATAAGAGGCTCTCTTGGTCTTATCGAAGCAGGGCTAGCAGGAGAAATTACAGAAAAAACCCGCACTCTTGTGGAAATAGCGAGCGTCGAATCAGATCGGCTAATTCGCCTCATAAACGACATACTCGATTTGAGAAAAATCGAAGCAGGCGTGCTGGAACTGAGACTCGAAAACATCAGCGTCGCCGATATCGTACAACGAACCGTCGCCAATTTAGAAAGCCTCGCGGACCAAGCAGGAGTTGTTCTAAAACCAGACATAGGTTTTGCAGGAGAAATATCCTGCGATGAAGATAGAACAGTTCAGATTCTGACTAATCTGATCTCCAACGCCATAAAATTTTCGCCCAGAAATCACCCAGTCATAATCAAAGTAGAAGAGAGCACAAACCCAGAAATGGTACGCTTTTCAATCAAAGACAGAGGGCCTGGCATTCCCGAAAATATGCTCTCACAGTTATTCATCAGATTTCAGCAAATTCAACAACCCGACCGAGAAAAAAAGTCAGGTTCCGGACTAGGTTTGGCTATCTCCAAAGCACTTGTCGAACAACATGGCGGGCAGATTGGTGTTGAAAGTGTTCTCAACGAGGGGACTGAGTTTTGGTTCGAGTTAGCAAAGGCAAACTAATTTGCGTCCAGAAGAGAGGACTTAGTGACGAGTTCTGACCAAATTTTATACTTGGATGAAAGCGCCAACGAAAGCGCATCCTATGAGTTTCTTGCAAAAGAGCTTGGCTCGCAATCAATATTACTAAGGTCTGAGCCGAATGTTTTTTTTCAGAGCGAGGGGGTTTTTGCGAGACTGATTATAGCTGACATAGAAACTCTCAAACGAATTGGAGCTAAGTTATCCCTTAAATTGCTAGAGTTTGGCTCAAAAACAAAGGTTGTTTGTATCTGTCATGACTGGCCCAGCGATGAAGATATTTTCTTCTTATCCATGCTGTTAAATATAGACCTGATCTTAGTCGAACCGTTGGTTTCCCTCGCCATCAGGGAGATTCGAGGAATCGAGGCAAGTGTAGCTGCTGCAGTGGAAACGTCTTTCAATAGAAACAAAAACAATTGCTTTGAAATAGACGAATTGTCCCCGATACAAAGAAAAATTGCTGAAACTGTTGCATCGCTAAGACTTGAAGCGACAGATGAATGGCGACGCCTCAGACTTCTACTAAGTGAATGTAAGGCGAACAAGGGAAATAGAGCTTTGAAGAAAAACTGCCTTTCTCTGGCGCACCAACTAAAAGGTTCGCTGGGCTCACTCGGGCTAAGCGAAACAAGCAAAAACGCTGCGGAAATAGAGCGAGCCCTGAGAATTTTTCAACCGAAAGATATTGATGAAGAGACTGTCTACTGGCGGCTTATCGAAAAGTTACTTGATGACGGGGACAAAAATCTAAATCAGGTAGACAATCCAGCAGGCTCATCTATTACTTTCGCTGTGGACGAAAACACGCCTACTGTATTAGTTGTTGGACACACAGAGGACTGGAACTATTTAGAGCAAGGCTTGAACCAATTGGGCATTCGAGTAAAAACAGCATACGCACTAGAACAGTTATGCACTTTAGCGGAGGATGAAGATATCACCGCTGTTATCGTGTGCTCTGGATTATCCAAGATACCAAAATTTGAAATTTGCAGATATTTGCACTCTCAAAAGCCAGCAACTCCAGTATTCGATTATTGCTCGCAGACAGACTCTGATAGTTCCCCTACAGAAACTTCCGGCATTCGCTTACTCAAGAAGGAAGGGAGCGCCGCAGAAACTGTCAGGAAAATCCTTGAGAATTAAGGACACAATCATCCTCCGGCACTAGGCGCAAGGATTCGGTAAACCAGTAAAATTTATTTGGTATAGACGTAGGTTGCTCGAGAAAGCATGTCGAAGATTCTCATTGTGGAAGATGACCGAATTCTGCGTGAGCTGGTCAAAGCTTACTTGGAAGCAAGCGAACACGTAGTGGACGCAGTCGATTGCGGCAAACTGGCTCAAGGAATGCTTTGCGGAGATCAATACGACTTGATCATCTTGGATTGGATGCTTCCGGACATATCGGGACCGGAAATATGCCGCAATTATCGAAATACTGGAGGACAAGCTCCAATTTTGTTCTTGACCTCCAGAAGCGACAAAAGAGATAAGGCGACAGGTCTTGATTCCGGGGCAGACGACTATTTAGTCAAACCTTTTGAACAAATTGAGTTCCAAGCAAGAGTCAGAGCACTTCTAAGACGGCGAAATTCCTGGCAGGGTAATGTTCTAAAACTCCACGATCTGGAATTGGATACCGAGCGCCAGCTCGTCTACCGCTGCGGCAAAGAGGTTAAGCTTCGGCCTAAAGAGTTTGCTCTTTTGGAACTGCTCGCAAGAAATCCGGGCAAAAGTTTCTCTGCCGAAACCTTGTTTAGAAAGCTATGGAATTCAGAGTCAGAGACATCGACAGAAACCGTCCGCATGCATGTTATGGCATTGCGCAAGAAACTAGAATCCGAGGGCGAATTGCCCCTTATTCAGTCGAGCAGAGGGCTTGGATACAGACTAGAAGTTCAAGAAAAACTCAAAGAGAAAATCAAAACGCAGGGCTGACTGCCAAACCGAGAAGATTAACCGCATCTCATTTAAAAGTTGACGGAAGGTTGACGCAGCGCCTCCTAAGATAAACGTATCGAGTCAGCGATGGGAAGGCCCAAGTGTTAATGGCGCTCCAGGCACAACAAATTCTCATCGGCACCCTTGGGAGGTCTATCTAAATGTCAGAAAATTATTCTGAACTCGTTGAGCTTGAAACCATGGAATCTGAAGAACTGGTTTCAGTAATCGGAGGCAAGCACGGAGCCGATGACCCCGCCGGACATGTACGCGGCGGCGGAAAGGGCAAAGGCAAAGGCAAAAAGCCAAACAATCCGGACGGCCCTGGTCACACATAAAAAGAACAGGAAACCAATATTTCGAACGCCAGCCTCCAGGGGCTGGCGTTTCGCCATAAGCAGATTATTACGCAGTTTGTTCTGCATTCTCTGCAGAAGAAAGAGAGTAGGCAAACAATTCGCCTTCAACTGTACCTACGTATAGCGTATTATTAGCCACCATCGGTGGTGATTGAATTTTTCGGCTGATATCAGTCTGCCATTTCAATTGACCGGTGGATGCAGAGAAAGTTTGCAACCAACCATCTTCAGTTGCGCAAATTATCTTCCCATTATATGTACAGAGATCTCCAGAGACTCTGCCTTTTAATGCAGCTTTCCATTTGAGTCTGCCGTCATATTTTTCGCAGCAATATAACCACCTGTCTTGGCTTGCAAATACAACCGATGTGAATACAATTGCTCCTTTGCTTACGATGCGTCCATTTGCGGGATACTCCCAAACCATCGCACCATGGCTGCTCTCCAAGGCATAGAAATTACCTGTCTTGGTGCCGACATAAGCAGTATCGACAGACGCGAAGGGCGAAGAGATGATGGCACCTTCACCTCGGAACTTCCACAAAAAATTACCCTTCGAAGCAGTGACCGCATGTAAGTCACCACCCTTGGTGCCGACGAGCACAGTATCTCCCTGCACTAAGGGGGTGGCGACGATAGGAGCAGCAACGGAGTAAAACCAAAGAACTTCTCCGGATCGAACGTCAAGCGCGCGCAACTCATTGCCGCTAGCAACGAGCAATGCTGACTCTTTAACAACTGCCAATGACGCTACTGTTCTGGCATTTAGATTCTTATTCCAAATTACTTTGCCAGTATACGAATCAAGACAAAATGTCTCTCCTGTCGCCGCACTTACAAAAACATAGTTGCCGATGGTAACAGGCGCCGACAGAATCGGCTCTTTCATTTGATGATTCCAGAGCTTGTTGCCTCCGCGCAAATCGAGTGCATACAGATTGCTGTCGCAGGAGGCGAGGAAGATAATCCTTTCGCTGCGATCAATCAAAGGGTGCGATGACCAACCGATTGGTCCCTTTGTCTTAAACACCCATTCGGTAGTTAGTGAAACGCTAAGCCTCTGAAGTGACTGGTTAGAGTGTCCTGCAGTAGCCTTGGCCGGAGAAAAAGGCGGCTTTACTGAAGGTGCCTCTTTTGCCGACGGCATTGCAACGGGTTCTGCATTCTTAGGAGTACCTTGAATGTTTGTAGTTGCAGACTTTTCCTGAGCCTTAAAATCGGCCTTCTTAGCATCATCTGCATTTCCAGATTTATCCGCAACCCTTGACTCAGGAGTCTTTGCGGCAGCCTCTGCAGTCGCTTGCCATTTTGCTGCGCTGGAATTGTCCGCACGCTCCTGATTTTTGAGACGTTCTTTTTCTCTGTCTAATTCAAGTGTCGACTCCAGATGAAGAGTTGATTTTGCATTATCGACTTTAGGAATCTGTTTGCTCTGCATGCTCGGCATAACATCAGGAGCTTGAACTGCCCGGTTGGCTCCAGAGCTGCGGGCATCTCTTTGATCGAGAGCATCCTGTAATACATCGCCGGATTTTAGTAACGGACGATTAGAACTGATACCGAGCCGTTGAACACGTAATTCGAAAATCAGCTCATCAATGATGTCTAAAATATCTGCTGCGCTCTGATAACGGTCTTCCGCCATCTTCGCCATCATTCGACGAATTACTTTATCAAGAATCTCGGGAGCTTCCGGATTTTGTCGGCGTATCGAAGGAATGGCGGCAGTGGCGTGCTTCATTGCCATTTCAATCATGCCTTTGGCTCTGAAGGGCAAACTGCCGGTAGCCATTTCGAAAAAAAGAACGCCCAATGAATAAATGTCAGAGCGGTGGTCCTGCGGCTCGCCGCGAGCGAGTTCGGGTGACATATAAGCAGGCGTTCCCATAATTTTGGTATTGCCGGCGCCCACCCTGCCAGCGAGCAAACGAGCTAGCCCGAAGTCTCCTATCTTCAGATCGCCTTCATTGGTAATGAAGATGTTGTCCGCTTTGATGTCCTGGTGAATGACTCCGCGCTTATGTGCAAAAGAAATGCCAGACGCGAGCTGTTTCATCCAATTAAGCGCGTGCTCGAGCGAGAGGGCTGAATCCTGTAAGCGAATCGCCAGGTTGCCTCCGGTCAGATACTCCATTGCCAGGAAGTGGTGTTGCTTTCCGTGCCGTTCTTCAACTCCGATGTCATAGACTGTCACCAAGTTGGGATGCTCGAGTTGAGCGGCTAATCTGGCTTCCTGACGAAAGACCTCAAGATTCTTCTTGTCGGACATCAACTCCGGCAAGAGCATCTTAATAGCAACATCGCGCGTGAGCAGCTCATCGCGGCAATGGTACACAACACCCATCCCACCCACGCCAATTTCCTTGACGACGGTATAGTGTCCGTTTTCTAGTTTCTCTCCTCGAGAGAAGATTGCCGGCATATTGTTAGAGACGGTTTCCAAAGCCCACTAAATAGAAATTGCCCAAATTCCCAGAAGAAACGTTGCTTGTATATATAAAACTTAGATTTAACTTAGACTCAAATGTTACATGAAAATGAAAAGTAAGATCAGCAAAACACCAACCAGTTGGAGCTTAGAAACCTCTTGGCAACACACTTCTACCCACAGCTTGAATTCCTTCCAAAGTAGCCACTGGCAACACCAGGTAGAATCACTTCGACAGTTATGATGCCGGTATGTCTGGCATTCCTCAATTCCTTGTCAGCCCAGCTGGATTTTTAAACGAATGGCAAACCCACAAGACGCAAATCTCAGCCAGAGCACTTTTGCTCCGGAGACCTACTTAGCAGACTGCCCACCCGCCGCGTCGAGAGAGTCGCTGGTGGAGCAGGCAAAACGTGTGCTCAACATGGAAGCCGACGCGCTGCGAGCCATAGCCGACCGCTTAGGCGATTCATTCGAACACGCCATCGAGCTGCTTTTGGGCTGCCAGGGCAAAGTAGTTGTTACTGGCATCGGTAAGTCTGGGCACATCGGCAACAAGATTGCAGCCACCCTCGCGTCGACCGGTACACCAGCATTCTTTGTTCATCCGGCAGAACTCCGGCATGGCGATTTCGGAATGCTGGAAGAAAGAGACCTTGTGATTGCGCTCTCTTATTCCGGAGAAACATCAGAAATCAAGCAAGTTCTCGACCCTATCAAACGAATGGGTCTCAAGGTAATTTCGTTGACTGGTGGGACACAATCGACTCTGGCAAAGCACAGTGAAGTAGTTATCGATGTGGGCATCGACAGAGAAGCTTGCCCATTCAATCTGGCACCAACAACATCTACAACAGCTACTCTGGCGATGGCAGACGCTATGGCGATTGTGCTCATGACTCGAAAGGGCTTCCGGGCTGAGGATTTTGCTCGCCGTCATCCGGGCGGTTCGCTTGGTCAACAACTTGTTTCGGTACGCGACGTAATGCGCGTCGGATTGCAAATGCCTCAAGTTTCACAGACTGCAAATTACAACGAAGTGCTTGCAGAAATTGATTCTAAGCGCCTCGGCTTTGCCGTTGTCGTCGACGAACAGCAGCGCCTCAAAGGCATAATCACCGACGGTGACTTGAGAAGATCCCTCGTCAAATTCGGACACGATGCATTTGAGAAAACAGCGACAGAGATTTCCACTGCAAATCCGAAAACAATCAGCTCTGATGCTCTTGCAGTCGAAGCGCTAAAGTTGATGGAAAAGCATGCGATTTCCGACTTGATTATTCTCGATGAACACTCAAGGCCAGAAGGTCTTATTCACCTAAAAGACTTGCTGAGAGCAGGCATAATTTAGAATTCTGAAAATTCGAAAGCAGCACCGGGGATGGTGCTGCTTCCGTGCCGAAAAACTGTTTGCCTAGTAAAAGCGGCAAGCAGGTAACTTGCCACCCGATTTTACAACGTGTCTAGAAGATTCGATTGAGAATTCTTCCAACTGTATTCAAGCTTCTACCATTGTTGTAGTAGCCGTTGTTCCAGTTGTTGTTGAAGTAATGGTTATTTCTCCAATAGCCATTGCCGTTTATATAGCGTCCATATCCGTAGCCGTTGTTGTAATACGGGTTACCGTAATATGGGTTGTTGTAATACTGTCCTTGCGCCGCCATATTATTCATGTACATTTGCATTGCCAATTGATTCAAGGCTTTCTCGCGATCATTAGCTTGAGCTTCTGTAGGCGCGAAGGCAGCAGTCGTGAGTGCCAATGCACCTGCGACGAGTCCGAGTGTCATAATCTTCTTCATAGGACATAGCCTCCTTGCTTTCACGTATTGGAAGACGCAGGGAGGTGCTAAATGTTCTCGCATTTTGATTAAACGCCACTCATATTCACATTTTCTTCATCCGGAGACTGGCTCTTGGTGCAGCTCTCAAAGAGTGACGCAGAAGCAACATTGCTCTTAAGGTCAAATACAACTGAAGCCGCGTCGGAAATTAAAACCCCTAAAGCTTCACTAGTAGGGGAATAGCAATTTTTGCTCTGCTTCGCGCGCTTTCAATATTTCTCTTGAAGTTTTACAAAATTGCGCATCACGATAGGGAACTCCGGCTCTACCAGAGAGTTTCGCCATCTCTTCAGCGAGCAGTGGTAAGCCTTGCTCTTCAGAGTTATTTGCGGAGGGGAGCATGGCCAGTGTACCACCGGACTTTCCACCTACCGCGGTAGTCCTTCGCACCATTAGCCCACACTGTTTAAAGGCACCGCGAATCGCGCTTGCAGAACTGTAAGTAACTACCTTACCGTTTGGTTGGCAAAGTAGTTGCTTGTAACACTCGAAGAGATCGATCGTCCACAATTCCGGCGCGCGGCGGGGAGAGAAGGGGTCGTGGAAGATCCCATCGAAAATACCACTGTGGTATGCAACCATCTGCGGCACCACTTCACGCAAGTCTGCCTGGCATATTTCAAAGTTCACTCGCACCGCGCCTTGCCTGCACTGCAAGGAAAACTCGCTATGACCAAACTGTCCAGCAGCCAATCCTGGAGCTTGAGAGAGAATCTGTTTCTGCAAAAGTTGGAATCGATTGTCAGACAAAACTCTACTTATATAAGGGAGAGGCTTTTGAAACTTTTCAATAGCAACGATTTTGATTGAATCAGCCTTCAATTCTAACTTGGCCAGCTCATTCAAGAGGCAAAAGGTGTTATAGCCCAATCCAAAACACACATCAAGAAAGGCCAGTTGATCATTCGCCGACGCCAACCCGGACAAATTAAGAGGTTCTACGAAATTAGCAAGTGCCTCAGCGTAAGCACCAGCGCGATTATGGTACAGCTCACCGGTTTCGGGATCTCTTAAGGTCAGAGAGCCATCTTCCGTAGGCTGCGCATCTTCAACAGATTCATTGGACATAACGTTGCAGTCGCACTGTCTTTCGGATAACAGAATTAGCTCTCGAGACTCAGAATAACTTTTCCGAAGTTTTTGTCTGCCTGTATAAAGTGGTGCGCTTCGGCGGCTTCTTCCAGTTTAAAAGTCTTGTCGACAATCGGCTTTAGAAGCCCTTTCTCGAAGAGTGGCAAAACTTGTTTGACGAAAATATTATTTGCCTGGATTTTTTCTTCAAGCGGACGGCGCCTCATGGTGGTTCCCTTGATCTCGAGTCTGTTGCTCAAAACTTTTCCAAGATTTACATTAGCCTTTGCGCCTGCAACCAAACCAACAACAATCAGACGCCCTTGAGGAGCCAGACAAGCGATATCTTCTTCGACGTATGCACCACCGGTGAGTTCAAGCACAAGGTCGACCCCCTTGCCACCAGTGACTTTTAAAACCTCATCCGCAAATTTTCCATCCTGCGTTAATATGCCGTCATCCAGACCCAGTTGTTTCGCTTGCTCCAACTTCTCTTTTGTGCGACTTGTGCCAATCGAGCGTGCGCCCATTGCTTTCACAATCTGCACGGCAGCAGTGCCGACACCACTTCCCACAGCGCTGATCAAAACATTGTCGCCAGAGACGAGCCGCATTTGCGAAACCAATGCGTCGTAAGCAGTCATGAATACTTCAGGAATGGCAGCCGCTTCTGTAAATGATAAATTTGCTGGTATCGGCGCAAGGGTGCGACTATGAACCACCACATACTCGGCATACGCACCGCCGCCACACAAGCCAAAAACACGATCGCCCTTCTTCCAATCTCCAGCACCGTGGCCGATGGCATCCACAATACCGGCAAACTCCAGACCAGGAATGTTCTGAGGACAGTCCGGTGGTGCAGGATAATTACCGAGACGTTGTACAACATCTGCTCGATTCACCGATGTCGCGATTACTCTTACGCGCACCTCACCGCGCTCTGGCTGCGGCGCTTCGACTTGTTCGACTTTCAACACTTCGGGCTCGCCGAATTTGGTAATAATAACGGCACGCATTTTTTCTTGAGTTTTGACGGACACAATCGCCTCCAACATCACACAGGCAATTCACAAGAATTACACAGACAATGTGATAGAAGGTCAGTAGATTAGCACATTTGAATGCATTGAACCTTTATTTACAAAGACGCAAATCGCGTGCCCATCATCAATTCATTGAGGCAGAGAGCAAAATCTGAATGAATCAATTTGATCCGAATACGTCACAGGAATATACTTTGACTGTGATTCAAAGAACTGCGCGCACGGACACGGGCAGCCGAAGCGAAGCATTCTACGCGCCCTGCGCGCTCTGGAAATCTACGAATGGACGACTCATCAGTAAGGACAGAAAGCCAAGCTCAAGCGGAACGAAAGCTTGAACGTGCTCCTGACTTAGTAAAAAAGATAACGTCTAGTGATGGCTCTGCCTCACTTACGGTGACAAGCGCGCCAAAACCTGAAAAAGACGTGTGGGACAAAATCGCAGCGGTGGCACCGATTATTTCCGGTGTGTTCATCTTCCTTGCCGGTGGTGTGTTTACTTATACATATAACCAGCAGCAGCTTAAGGTCCAGGAAATTCAAACGATTGAGAAATTCATTCCTCACCTTACCGGCAGCGAGCAGAGCAAAAAGGCAGCAATTTTAGCTATTAATTCATTGGCAGACGCAAAATTAGCCGGTCGGATTGCAGCTATTTATGCCAGTCAAGGAACTGTCTCTGCATTGCAAACCATGTCTCGCAGTGGCACTGGCAAGGATAGAGAAATCGCAGAACAAGCGCTGGCAAAAACGATTGAAAACATAAAAGCCAGAGAAAGTCGCCTCGATGATATGGAAAGCGAGTACAGACAGGCGATTCAGAATGGTGCAGCCGGACACACTGCCGATGCAGACACACCGGTAAATCTAATCGGCATGGCAGTTACTTACAAAACGATGGGGCAATACCCGCTTGCTGAGCAGCTTTTGAAGCGAGCACTTGCGCTTACAGAAAAGAAGAGCGGACCCGATTCGGCTGATTCTGCATATATTTGGCGAAAACTCGCAGATCTCAATACGGCACGCGGCAATCGCGCTCAAAGCGAAGCTTGTCGCAAGCACGCCGAAGCAATCGAAGCAAAATCAGCACCTGCACAATCTCCCACGGAAGAAACAGATCCATCAGATACAAGCTCGTCGCTGTCGCAACCTGAAAAAGAAGCTGATGGCGCCACCAAAACAGATAGCTAATCTTCTATATATTCCGACCAGTACTCAGTGCGCTCACGCCATTCACAGCCGCCATTGCCGCAAATCAGCGTTACTTTAGCGCCTTTAGTTTCCAACCCGGAGTCGCCGGCACCATCCCAGACGGAGTCACAGGTTTCAACATACTTATCAAATTGCTTTACTGAGCTCTTGCACTCAGGACAACGCATTTTGCCTTCTTCAATGGCTTTCTTAATTACGTTGAGGGCCATTTCGCCTTCACTCCTTTGCTGACAAACTTGCCTAGTTATTGAATCTGATTGGATTATATAGATTCGAATTGAACCTATTTATAGACGAAAATCGGGCATGGACATACATTTTATGAAAGATGGTCAAGCAGGGTTGACAATGTCCACGTTTAGACTTATTCTAAATACAGACAGATTCAAACAGGCGAATTCAAGTTTGCCACCCAAGGACAAGGCCGGAAAGCCATGAAACACAACGTAGAAGAGTTACTGAGCACGCATGGGGTCAAACCAACCCCCCAACGCATGGTCATAGCAGAATATCTTCTCGGCACTCACAGTCACCCGACCGCCGACGAGGTGTTTCAAGCGGTTAAGACAAAATTGCCGGTCAGCCTCTCGAGAGCCACTGTCTACAACACGCTTAATGCTCTTGTTGCCGCCGGCGTGGTTCAGGAAGTGACTACAGAAGCCGGAAGAGTACGTTATGACGCCAATATGTCGGACCACCACCACTTCGTAGACATTGAGACTGGCGATGTAATCGACATTCCAGCTGAAACGCTCAATCAGATAAAGCTTGAATTGGGTGATAAATACAAGGTTCGCAGCTTTCACGTCACTATTTTTGGCGAAGTAGTCGGCGGAAAAGCAGGAAATACAGGTGAGTAAGGCGCAAGTCAAAGATAGAGCGTATTAACGCTTTTTTTTACCCAAAAGTTAGATTAAGTCTAAGACTAGAAGTAGTCTAGGAGGAGTTATCATGCATCAACACAACACACAAACCGAAAAGAACCTGGAATCAGCTTTCGCAGGCGAATCCATGGCCAATCGCAAATATCTATACTTCGCAAAAATCGCACGTAAATTAGGCGCAGATGAAGTCGCCGACTTGTTCGAAGAAACAGCACATCAAGAGACAGGTCACGCTTTCGCTCACTTGGAGCTGCTATACCCGTCACAAGAGATGACTGTGGAAAGAATTCTTGAATTGGCGATAGAAGGTGAGCTATACGAAACCAATCAGATGTATCCTGAATTTGAGCGCATCGCTGTTCAAGAGGGCGATCAAGCCGCCGTAAGCGAATTTCAAGAGCAAGCAAAGGAGTCAGCAGAACACGCTGAAATCTTCACCAAAGCTGCGAAGCGATTCAAGGCTCTCGGGCTTGTGGAGCGCTATCACGCAAATAGATACATCAATGCTCTCGATAAAGTGCAAAACAAAACCACAGAAATCGAGCCAAAATTACAGAGCAAAGAATCAAATTCAAAGGGCTCTGAATCTGCAGCCTGAGCGCAATTAACTACAACCAGTTGCAATCAGAATCTACATTTGAACTAACAATAATTGTGCGGAGAAGAATCATGACATACGACTATCTGGTCATCAGCACGAGCTTAAACCCAGAAAGCAACAGCCGCATCATGGCGAAAGAAGTGTTTGATGAATTGGCGAAGAAAGACAAGGTCAAGTTTATCGACTTGCAAGATTACCCGCTGCCTATCTGCGATGCGGGCGCCTGCTACAGCGACGCGAATGTGCAAGAGCTTTCTAGCTTGATCGCCAATGCGCGATGCGTTCTTATGGCGGCACCTGTGTACAACTTCTATTTGTCCGCAGCAGCCAAGAATCTGATCGAACTTACAGGCCGCGCTTGGACAGACAAATTGGTAGGCTTCCTCTGCGCAGCAGGCGGAAAGTCGAGCTATATGTCTGTGATGAATGTCGCCAACAGCCTGATGCTGGATTTTCGTTGCGTGATTATCCCGCGCTTCGTATACGCAGATGGCTCCTCATTCCAGGCGAGTCAAATCACCGACACTGACATGCAAAGACGCATAGTCGAGCTGGCTGACGCAGCCAGACGCATGATTACAGTGATAGGACCGGTTGCAGTTTCTTAAACACAACATTCACACCGGTTAACCCCGGTTTTCACACGCGCAATAAAGGACGGGTTTTCTCACAAGAAAGCCCGTTTCGCTTCAGGTAAGTCTGCTCACAATTGGCTAAAATACACGTTCTAATATAAAACGATGCCAGGAGATCGAGGAGACCCAACAGCCCTATGACCGCCAATTCGCCAGAGAAATTAGTCGAATCATCGACGCAAGAGAAACGAATGCTTGCAGTCGATATGGATATTTTCATTGGCACGTACGATATTGATTTTGCAGCGCACGTCTCCAACATCGTTTATCTTCGCTGGTTCGAAGCGCTCAGGCTTCAAATCTTCGAAAAATACTATCCACTCGAAGAATGCATGAACGATGGCTTCGTGCCGATCATCACGGCGCATCACATAGAATACAAACGTGCAATCAAGCTGTTCGACAAACCGCATGGCTACATGTGGATCGATTCAATTTCAAAAGCGAGAATAAAATTCAGAGGCGAAATTAGAGTTGGTGGCGAATTGGCAACTTCAGCAATTCATGAAGGAGTCTTTCTCACATCCTCGAATATGCGACCATGCAAAATACCGCCCAAAATTATTGAATTGTGTAATTCAACTGACAAACCAGAAAACAAGTAAATCTCGATTCTATGGCGGCCTGAATGAAAACAAGATCTTTACTCCTCTCAGCACTCGTTCTGATAAATGTTTGGTCGGCGTGCGAAGTTTTGACAACGAAAAGCGCTTGCGCCAGAGCGGCCAGGGGATCAGGCAGACGCACATCAAGCGCACATGCGAGCAATCCGGCAGCCAGACCTGCTCAAACAAAGTTCGACATGCCGATCACAAATGCTGTCAATGCCTGGCTCAAAAGATATGAGCTGCGCAATTCGCAAGTAGCAGTCGAGGTAATGGACTTCGCGACCGGCAATGTCGTTTGCTCATCACAGGGAGAAAAGCGCTTCACTCCTGCTTCTACGGCAAAAGTTTTTTCAACGGCTTGCGCCTTCGAATCGTATGGCGGAAATTATCGTTATACCACCGCCATTGCCTGTAGTGGCGCAATCAAAGACGGCAAAATCAAAGGGGATTTGTATCTTATTCCGTCTGAAGACCCGACTCTTTCGTACGGAGATCTTATGCGTCTCTTCAGCGAATTGTCGAACAAAGGCATAAAGAGCGTAGATGGCAGTTTAAAACTGAGTCCTACACCCAGTGGTGGCGACCACTTTGTGCCCAGCTTTCTCAATGAAGATTTTGGACAGGAATGGATGCCTGTCTCTTCTGACCTTGTTGTCGACAGCAATATTTTTGGTGGCGGCAATTTGCCCAACAACGCAAAGTTACTGGAGATCGACAGTACCCAAGAGTTCAATGCGCACTCGAAGTCCATTATGCGCCAAGACCTCTACCCGGGTTGGATGGTGTACGACGATAAGACCAACACAGTGCGCGCTTATCGCGGATATCCGGTAGCGACTGGGCGCGGTCCTCTGGTAGTCAGCAATCCAAATATGTTCAACCTGGCCCTTGCTCGCACGGCAGCTAAAAACGCCGGCATCAAATTTGGTGGCAAGAACAGCGACGCAGGTAAAGAGCTAAATCTTTCAGTTCTGGTCGAGCATAAGTCCGAACCACTCTCAAAGATCATTCAGACATGCCTTCATCAAAGCGATAATCTCTATGCTCAACAATTACTTAGAACCATAGCCCTGGGCAGCGATAACAAATCAAACGACCATCCCAGCATGGAAGAAAAAGGCCTGGCTCGTTTGCGCGGATGGCTAGGATCGTTCGGCGTGCCAATGAACGAAGTAGTACTAAAAGACGGGTGCGGTCTATCTCGCAAGGATTGCGTTACGCCTCACGCCCTAAATATGGTGCTCCGCCACATGCTAAGTAAATACGGCGAAGGCGGCTATGTCAGCTTGCTTAAAGGTGGCGATGTAAAACACGGACAGAAGAGTGGTTCTTGGAAGTTCAAAACTGGTGCCATGGATAGCGTCAGATGCATTACTGGCGTGCTGAAGAATTCAGGCGGTCAAACTCTCTTGGTGACAATCATGGTGAATGGACATGCACCAGGCGTTGGAGATGTTCGTACTTCCATCGGTGCACTGGTAAGCACTTTGGCCGGCACTCAGATGCAAGCACCTAAAGAACCCAAGCCCGAGGTCAAGGTCGAGACCAAAACGGTCACGACTAAGACTGAAACAAAAACTCAATCGACATTGGAAACTAAAGAAGCTAAGCCACACAACTAGCATATAAGCGCTAGGTAGCGAAGAACACCCGTGGCTCTAAACACGACCGTACCGAATTTTGCTTATTGCCAGACTGATACGCCGCCGGTTGTAGCCGGAGTCTTATGAGCCAACTGACCACGTGCCGCCAGAATCGTCTTAGGTTCAAGAGCATTTTGGTGCAGATAAACATTATCGAGACGCTTGCGCAGCAACGTTAAAGTCGAAGGCAACTCAACTTTGACGCCTTCGCGCATGATCCATTGAGGAACAAAGAAACCAGGATCTACGAACATCGAATAAGTCAATTCGGTTTTGCCATTCTCGGCGGGCTTCATTTCCCACGTACCGCTGAAATCTTTGAGAGTCCCACCTAAACGCTTAAATGAAATCAGGCCGTCTTTGCGTGTGTAGTGCGAATCCACTGTATAACTGAAATTCGGAATGAAAACGCCGAGATCGAGCGTCACTTTCATAATTGACTGATCTTCTTTGTCGAGCATTACATCCACGGTCTTCATACGTGGAGAAATCTTTCCTTGAAACTCGAAGGGATTGACCATGACAGGCCAGACTTGCTCTGGCGATTGGTCGAGCAAAATTGTGCCGGTTACATACTTGGTGCTGCCAACATTTCTCACACCGACGACAACTTCACCTTTGGCTAGCTTTTCGGCATCAGAGAGCGCAGAACCTGCAAGTGCTGCATTATTTGGCATGAACGTTGAAATGACAAAAAACAATGTCAGTAACGCAAAGCTCTTGTGGAGCGACAAGCGCCGCTTGGCTGTTGAATTCATCGGCTTATAGAACCCTGGAAGTACGAAGTGAAGTCAATTAGTGCAGATGTGTCCAATATGTTTTTCAGGTCTCCATCGGACGCTAAGACTTTACCTTGACAGCAGCCGATTTCTCCCGGTATTTCCGGTAGGAATAAGTTTATCAAGAGCTAACCGTTCCTTTCATTAGACCGGACAGTTCCAGTAAATCCACTGACATCACGAGGGACGCTTTTGTTCCGGGGTGTGCGAGGACTTGAAAACTAGAAGTGAAAAAACATGTTATGTGTCAAAAGATATTTAACCAATATCTAAATAGTACTACGTTTAATGACAACCAAACCCCTTGGCAATCAAGGATTTCTGGACTTTTTCTCATTGATAACAGGGCAAGGTAGCTTGCATCGGTGTTGCAATCGGTTCTGCCCAAAGGCACCTTGCAGTATAATTCAGCAGTTATAGATCTACTCAGTGTTTTGGGGTGTACGGATGACACGCGGTGGCAAAGAAGACGCACTTTTCGGCAGAGAAAGCTTGTTCAGACAAAAGCTTGATCAACTCCGCACCACCGGTGAGATCAAGAGAAAACAACAAATCGATCCGATGGCGCGCGTTAGAGAACTCGAGCAAAGCCAGTTGCTTTCCGGCGCACAAGCCTTTGTCTCCAGCAATTCGTCAGCAGATATACAGAAGCTGGCTCTGCTGGACAGCCTGACTGAACTCTACAATCATGATTCGATCATGCGAATCTTCAAAGATGAATTGAAGCGCTCGCGCCGCTACAAGCAAAACGAAGCCCTATTGATCATCAGAGTCGATCAACTTGAACAAGTTGAGCAATCACACGGAAAGCTTGTTTCCGACTCAATCTTAAAAGGACTGTCCAACTTCATTATGAAGATGATTCGCGATGTGGATATTCCGGCTCGCTACGATGCCGACCACTTCGCAGTCGTGCTGCCCAACACAGACCTCAAAGGAACACTGGTTTTGGCAGAGCGCATTCGCTCAAAGGTCAGCTACGAACGCATCTCCGAGATGGGTCAAAACTGGAGCGTTACCGTCAGTATCGGCGTCTCCGCTTTCCCCGATCACTCACCTTCACCGGACGAGTTGATTCAAAAGGCATACCAAGCCTGCACCATGGCTAAAATGCAAGGCGGAGATAAAGTCTGGGTCGCTGAATAAAGCGAAAGACAAGGTCCTTACGCTGAATATTTGCGCTCACACTCAAAACTAGCGCTGAGGAGAAACCCAGCCGAGCTTTTCCATAATCAATTGGAAATCTTCTTTGCTCCAGACATAGTGGTGCAACGCGAAGATTGCTTGTTCGTGCGTCAAATAACCGTCGCTCATCAACTGGTGGCAGCGCAGTGCGACCTGCAGCGTAGCTGAATCGATTAGGCCGGTAGTGAGAAGGATATTCTCGACAGGAGTGCCCGTACGGCTGCTTTGCTGCAGCACCATTTCCATGTCGGTATCCGGAATCAAGCGCACCATCTTCAAAAGCTCCAGCATGGTCAAACCACGGCTTTTCTCTGTCTGTGTTCGCTTGGTCACTTCAGAGACGGCCTGCGGAATGGCAATACCACGAGCCTTTGTCAATTTCAAAACTTCGGCCGCTTCCAGAGGGTTCAAAACCCTCGCGCAAACAAGCTCTTGCACTTTGAGCGCGTCGACCAGAGTTGAATAACTGATCAATTTTGCTTGAGTAAGAACCTGCCCAATTGGCAGTTCATCAACAATGCCGCGTTCTACGGCAGTAAGCAAATCGATTTCGCTTACCAATTCGGCAAGTACAAGAAGTTCACCAAGTCGGACTGCATTGTTCTGCTGAACCTGGTAATGACCATGCAAGGCCAAGGACTCTTCCAATGAAGTATTCTTCTGTGCGGATACTGCAAGCGCTTCCATTGCTTGCTGGCGCGTAATTTTTCCCTGGCGAATCAGTTGCTGCGCCGTCAGTGCTGCATATGCCGTCATATCGTTCATGACGCCTTTTAGAACAAGAATTCGACCGAGCGGCAGCCCGGTGTTAAAGCATGTCTGAAGGGCATCTTCTAACTGGTCCGTGTTGACAAGCTCAGCTTCTACAAGCAACTGTCCCAGTTTATTCGTAAACTCAAAATATTCCGATCGCCAGCCGACTTCACGCAAGGCATCATCGAGATTGATATCTTTCTCGCCTGTCTTTCGCAAGGCCAGGACAGCATATTCAACATTGAGCAACTTGTCACGGATCAAACTCTGAGCCATAAGCGCTGAATGCAACCGGTCTTCGGTGATGAACCCGGAAGAAACAAGCACGCGACCGACCGGCAATCCGGTTTTCTGCGAAATCGGCAATGCATCGGCGAGCTGACCAAGACTGATCAAGTCAGACTTAACCAATAGGTCACCAATCAATACCGGAATCGGCCGCTTAGACACCTTGCCCCCAGGCATAACTCAGTAGTGATACGTAGTCATATTCTACTGACAATATTAAGACCAAGTGTAAGAAAGATAGCAGATCCACAGCTCAAAACGGTTTGCGACAACGAATATGGAGAAATAGAGCAACCTTTGCAGCGCCTTTCAAAGCAGGATACTTTTCCAAGGTTTGCGCGTCAGGACAAGGCTCCAAAAATCGTTCCAACACAAAACCGATGTCGAGAAGCATGTTTAGCCAACCACTCAAGGTTTTGTAATAGGTGGGAATGACAAAATTGCCAAACTCGTTTTTCATCTCTTCCGGAGCATTCGAAAACGTCCATTCCAAAATCTTTTCCATCTCTTCGTGGAAATAGTCTCCGCAGATAAGCCCAGTGGGTTCGCCATTTTCATCACGCGTCCACTCGAATAGAGAAGTTTGAAAACATGGATGGCAGATGGAAAACTGAAAAAAGCCACCCGGTTTCAAGACACGAAAGACCTCACCTGCGGCGACCGGAATATCAGGCATGTCCATCATCGCCATCGTGGACATAACAAAATCAAAACTTTCTTGCGCGAAAGGTAATGCTTGAGCGCTGGCGTGCTGAAACGTGATGCCATAGGTTTCAGTCTTTTCAGTCTCTTTAGCGTAATCGAGAAACTTTTGGCAGATGTCTATCCCCGTCATTTGCGCACCGCGAGCAGCCACCATGCGCGTGTTAAAACCTTCACCACAACCGACGTCCAGCCCTTTGAGGCCGTTTACATCAGGGAGCATGTTGAGAAAACCAGGCGCATTCAAATGGTTTCGACAAACATCAAAACCCTGTCGAGCCATAGTCGTCCAGGCCGTTGCGTTTTTCTCCCAATAGGCAGCGACTTCTTGAGTCTTCATCGAATATCCCCCATTCATGTTCGATAGAGCAACACCAAACAGTCTGGCGTCTACAGTTTTATCCAGTGAACTACTGCACCGGTGACGTATCCGCCTGCGAATCTCTAAGCGAATCTCTAATTGTATGCGCCTTCTCTGCCATTTTCGTTGCTTCTGCCTGGCGACCTTCCGATTGCAAAAACCGGCTATACATCTCAAGAGCAGAAGCGGCTTGAGGAGAAATTTTGCCGCTTGTATTCTCGCGGATTTTTATGAGGCGCTGAAATAGCAAATCAGAATGCCAGCTCTTGCCATGGCGACGGTAAAGCGCCGCCAGTTCGGGCAAGCGATCAGCATATGCTGCACTGTCACCGCCTTTAACGCCCTCAACTGTTCGCATCGCCAATTCGTACAAACGCTCCGATTCGGCTGTATCTCCACGTTTGTCATAGAGCCCGGCCAGACCGATTAGACAATCAACGACGCCGGGATTTATCTCTTTATCGCTTTCCGCACGCGCAATAGCGTCCTTCCACTGCGACTCGGCTTCAGCTAGACGACCTTCACTCATCGCCGCGCGAGCACCGGCATCCAAATCCTGCCAGCCAGCCGAGACAATCAGCGCAAAAATCCAGCCTATCGTTGCCGTCTGGTAAAGCACAGGACACCTCCGTATTGATTCTACCGAATGAGCGCCCCGGAAGTCCCATAAGGTCGATTACAAGGCTTTCGCCACGGGTAAGTATTCAGAATCGTCGGTATTTTAGCTTTTATGTATAAGCAATCAAGAAAGTCGATTCAAACATGCAAGCGCATGCTTTTCTCGGCATGTATACTCCTTAACTTGTCGAATCAATCACTTGCACAAGGACAAAAGACTCAAGAGCAAGTGAATGCCGAAAACCGCTCGGCGAAAAAAGCTGAGAGCATGATGCACTCCGGGAAATTACAAGATGCGATCTTCTTTCTCAATGGCGAGTTGGCAGCAACGCCGCGTTCGGCAATTTTGCATTTTGAGCTGGGCAATGCCCATTTGCGGTCTCGAGAATTCACAAGAGCAATAGAGTGTTATCAGCAAGCTGTGCGCTTGCGAAACCCATTTCCTGAAGCATGTTTGAATGCCGCATACGCATGCATTGATGCAGGCATGGAACTACAGGCGATACCATGGTTTCACAAATATTTAAGAGAAAATCCGAACGCCTCGAATGCCAAAGAGGTGGAAGCAGAATTGCTTGTTGCCCATGCCAAAGCTCAAATGAAGGAGAAACGCAATTTCGACGCAAAGCAGACTCTTGAGCGCGCCCTGCAAATCTCTCCCAACTCGGAAATTGTTTTGTTCGCTCTGGCTCGCGTGAAATCAGAGCTCGGAGATACACAGGGTGCAATCCGCGCATATGAAGATCTTCTGCAAGTCAACCCGCGTCACTCGTCAGCGCTATTGAACATGGCGGAATGCTATCAGACAAGCGGGCAATTGCTGAAGGCTGTTAGCTGGCTGAAAAAATATGCTTCCAACAATCCAAGCGCACCGGACATCGATCAAATTCACAACATGATTCAAGCACTGACTGAAAAGAGCTCAGAGCAAAGATCAGATCCGCAAGCGCTCGATTATGGTGATGCCATCAGTGATGCTGGACGCTTTTACCGCTGGCCGCCCAATCGTCTGCCGATTAAAGTCTGGGTTTCAATGGGCGACGGAGTGCCAGGGTACAAACCTGAATTTCGCCTTGGATTTTTCGATGCCCTCAATGCATGGATGAAAGCAGGACAAGGGCGTCTTCAATATGTCCTTGTCAATTCCAAAGAGCAAGCCGATCTCACCGCTGAATGGACAGGAGATCCGCACTCTGTAAAACCAACAGGACACAATGTCGAGCAGGGAGTCTGCCTGCTGTCTACTCTGGACAGAGGAAAAGATTTCGTCGAAATCAATCGCGCCGACATTCGTATTTTGACAATCGACAGACAGACTCAAGAGCCGCTTTCCGATGAAGAGATGAAAAAAACGTGCCTTCACGAACTTGGTCATTCCATGGGACTTCAGGGGCATTCGACCAATAATCACGACATAATGTTTTTCTCGATGTCAAATACCAATTGGCCAGTTCTCTCCAAAAGAGACAAAGCAACGCTCTTCATGATTTATCAAAACTATCAACCGCTAATGAGCGCTCAGCAGTAAACGCTCTGACTAGGTTGTTGCTACGAGAAGTTCTTCAGTATTCCTGGGCGGGCGCAAACCATCAGGTCTGCCTGCAAAATAGCGGTTGCCCAATTCCTCAGCCGAGACATGCTCGACTTTGGAAAAACCACATTCACGAGCCAAGTGCATTATTTCTTGCGGCATGAAAAAGCTGATGAACGGCGTTCCACTGGCTCGTGCACCTTGAACAGCGCGTTCGAGCCCGGGTCGCACTTCTGCATCCGCCATCTCAATAGGCAGTAAGAACGACATTACAAAAACAGATCCAGTCTTAATTCGAGCTACCTGTCTCAAGGTCGCTTCTATAGACTCTCTGGTCAAATACATGCTCACACCGGTAGACGCGACCAACGCTTTTTTTTTCACATCAAACCCGGCATCTACCAATCGTTGCCACCAATCATCACCAGACTCGAAGTCGACAGGCACAAAGTTCAACCACTCAGGAGTGCCATAGCCAAGCTCATTCAAACGATGCTTTTTCCATTCCTGCGCAGCCGGCTGATCAACTTCGAAGACATTTAGTCGCGCGGCAATTTCAGGCTCTCTCTGAGCAAAAGTATCAACACCCGCGCCAAGAATTACATACTGAGCAATGCCTTCACTCATTTTCTCAATCAACAAATCTTCGATAAAACGCGACCGAGCAACAATAGAAGCACGAAAAGTGCTTGTCCCTTGCGGGTGCATGTCGGGGCGCTCGCGCCAACCATCTGCCGGAGCTACGAGCTTGTATCCGAGTTCATCTTCCAGCACATGAGGAGGCGCATCTAATTGAATGTGCAGCGCCCTCCACAAAGCAACCCGAGCAGCAGTACTTTCAGGTTCCATATCTCCTCATTTCGTCTTTGTGATTTTGCTCAAGTGTTGATTTCGAACGGGTGAAAAACCCATTTTCATAGCCAGTTTTTGCGCAGGAATGTTGTGGTGCGCTATTTCCAGGCTAAAGCCAACGGCATCGTCTGCGAAAGTTGTCTCCAGCCAATTGATCAAGTCGGTCGCAATTGACGAACGGCGTTTGTCTTGATCAATACAAATCTCGTCAATGTCGATTACATTGCCGCCATATTCATTGCTCCAAAAGAAGATAATAATGCAGTAGCCCACAATCTTGCTATTGTCTTCAACGACAATCAACTGTCCTTTGTCCGGCTTCGAATCAAACTCTGCAAATGTTCGCCTGACGCTGGTGGTCACATCCTGAGTATTCGGATCCGATTGATATAAAACATCGGCAAGTTTTTGAACGTGAGGCAAGTCCGCCTCCAAAGCTTTACGAAACATCGATAATTATTCCGAAGGCAAAGTAAAAAAATCATCCGGCAATTCTTTGTCGAATGAAACTTCCTCGTAATTCGTCTCGATATAACAACGTTTTACTGGTCTTTGGGTAGGAGGCAAAGCCATGGAATCTACTTCTTTGAGTGCAATCCTTTTAGCCAGGTCCAGCACTTCATTGGAAATAGTCGGAGACACTTTCGTATAAGTTTTCACGCGCCGTAGCGAGTAATCTTCGCAGGATACCCAAATGAATTTGTCATGCGGATTTTTCACAGTGCTTGCCACACAATAACACTCAATATTATTCGCAGTTTCTTTGCCTATCAAGGTCAGGTCTTTGTGACGATCCAACCAGGCAATCGGCAGCAAATCAAGATCAGGGAAGTGTTGAGTGATTTGCGTGATGCTGTTGCGAGAAGGCGTGTTTGCTTCAGCAATGGCATATTTCAAACTGGACTGAATTTTGATACCAGTTTCTAGGTCTTTGGAAAACGCGGCCGAGCCGTCGCATCCTACGACATATTCTTTCCAGGAAGCATCGAGAAAATCCCTAGAAATCCATTCAAAGCGAAAATGAAACGGACGCTTGTACCAGGTACGAAACTTCAAATAAAATCCGTGCGTTCTCTCTTCTCCTTCGAGAAAACTTTCGAGATAGCCGCTGTCCTCATACGAAGAACACGATGCATACTTTTGAAGCATGCGAGTGACAATGTCTTCGGGAAACATACCGCTACCACACTGTTTTTCTAGTCAAGTTTATCGCCGGGTCTGGCCAGGTCTTCAATCATTATGATCGCGCCTTTCATCTTCTTGCGCTTGAGGGTGCGACCGACAACCTCGGATATTCCAGCAACTGCATTCACAGGCGCCAAACGTTTTTCCAATTTCTTCTCTTCCAGACTGCTCTCTGTAGGTGTGCTGCCTTTTTCCAAATCAAGTTTTGGAACCACAACAACCTGCATTTCTGGCTCCGTAGGCTGTGCTACAGCGACAGAGAAAATGAGTCCCGAAGCCAGCGATGCGCATGTGATAAAAAATGCGGCGCAGCCTCTGACTACAAATTGTTTTTGCATTGCTTTTCCTTAGCGATTAACGTACCGCGGCTGAACCAGGCATATCCATTACCTTGTAGCCTGATGGGACCGCAAAATCCGATGGGCTCGGCTTAGCAGCGGAGTATTTGAGCAGCTTCATGTTGCTGTCATATCCCGGACCTTTGGTGGTGGAGAGAACTACGCAACCGATATCATCACCAGTCCAACTGTCAGTGGTGGCACCTTTGGATACAGTCTGCCAACCGTGGCAGGGGTGTCCATCAATCACTTTGGTGCCCAGGGACTTAGCATTCATCGCCTTGGCGGATTGTTCGTCGGTGATGCCGGCACCAGTTTCTTGATACGGCATCTTCATGACCATGCGCTGCGATTCCATAATCGAATACATAACTTTGTTCGGCTGGTCGAGAATAGAGATCATCTTACCTGCAGCCGTGCTCATCTCATTGCGAACACGACCTTGTCCGTCAGTAACCATGCGCAAAGAAGACTTCCCAGCTGCGGATTGAACATCGTATGTTGCGTCAAAAGGCTTCTTCGTCCAATGTTGAGCCAAACTTTGGCTTCCGAGGCAGACGGTCAACACGGACATCATTACACTCTGAGCAACTACTTTTCGCATAACCTCTCCTTAGCCCTTCTGACTTATTGAGACTACTCTCGTGGGCGGCTGACAAATTACCATGATTCGATATGCTTGCATCTCTTGACAATTTGCAAAACGGCTGGGTATTTCCGTTTGTGTACCTTAATTCCGCATCCTGACTTGCTCTTGGTTGTCATCAACGAATGACTTTCTCTTTACAAGATCAACATCTCCAATACCATCATTTATATATACGGCTGTTCCCACGCCAATTAAATGGGCATCCAAAATCTTCTTTAGCGCCGCGCTGGAAAGATGAATGCACCCTTCAGAGGTGGCGCCACCGATCGCTTTCGCTTCATTTGGTGTTCCGTGCAGAGCAATCGAATACCACCTGGCAGATTTGCCCGCGGCAATAAGCTTGGGCCCTGTGTTCTTTCCCTGCAAACCTAAAAAGGCACGACCATATGCTTTGTCCGGCGTGCCGTCACGGTTGAAATCTTGCTCGTTCATTGTGCGGAAAACTCTCGCAAGCCCCTCACCATTTTTCACAAATGGACGAAAGAGAGTATTTCTTTCGATCTGCTCTTTCGTGCTTTGATCAATTTGATTGAGTGCCGGCGTGTCGGTGAGAACAACATCAACCGTGAATGAGCCTGTGGGAGTAATGCAATCTTGCATGCTGGATTTCTCTTTCAGCGGACCTCGGCCTACTCCAATCGGGCACGAAAGCAAAATTCTTCCCGCCTGATTGACTATGGATAGGCTTCTGCTTTTCCTGTCGATCAGTACGGAATTTTGTCCTTTAATCTGAGCTGCGGACGCTAAACAACAGGCCATGAAGACGACAAAAGTTGAGGCGATCAGCTTCATTTGAAATAGCTTCGGTCAGCTTATTGCCAAATCGGACGCATCAGGAATTCCCAGATTTTTTGCCATATTGGCTTATTGATCTCTTCCAAATCTTTGAGCGATTCGTTCAAACTGGCTGAGAGTTGCTCGGCGATCTCTCTGATTTCTCTGGTCTCTTCGAGCAGTCGATCCGCATCCAGTTGAATGTCTTTCAATTCGCGCTCGGCGATGGTTACTTGCGAGGCACGAGTCATCAAGTCGGGCATCAATCTCAATTGATCGTCCTTGGTGGCCATCTGCATTTCAAGCCAGCGATTTCTGTCATTGGCAAAACGCAGCTCGGAGCTCGAAAAAGCCAACTGAGCGCGCAATAGATCTATTGTGGCGCAAAGCTCGTTGATCACCAGCGAGACATCAGCGCTCTCAGAGGATCTTGAAGTGCCAGAAATGATCTCGTCATCGTCTGCGCCGAGTATGTCGCCACTGTCTGTGGTGCGGGTGGGAAGCTTCGCCACCGGTGACATAAAAGGTCTGACGTCGGGACGCTCTAGACGCACAGTTGGATCTGCTGAAAAAACCTTATCCAGCAAAGGCTCGAGACCCTCCAAACTGGCGGGATCAAAGCTCGTAGGTTCAAAACTCGTGGTCTGATTGGTAAATGTCATCTGCGCACTCGCTTTCTAGACTAGTGCCACCATGGTATCTCATACAGTACCGCTTGGATATGTTTTTTTATCTTAGTTAGCTCAAACAAAATTATCAGTCGAATTATCTTATTAGAAAGTTCCGCTCGCTACCGTGACGGCCTTGTCCGGATGGAAGTAATTGCGCGCGGCGGCGTCGACTTGCTCTTTTGTCAGAGAAAGATAGTGATCGGTGATTCGATCCAATTCTTGCGCACCCAATCCTAAGAACTCAAATTCAGTGAGAGCTCTGGCAATTCCCAGAGAAGAACTCAATCCGACCTTGAAAGTGCCCAGGGCACGACCTGTTTCTTTAGCCAGCTCGTCTTTTGAGATACCGTTTTTCAGATAGTCCTGCACCACTTCCGATACCAGCGCCAGAGAGCGATCTAAGTTGGCTGGATTGACGCTCAGAGATATGGACCAGGGAGCTGCACCGTATGCAGTATCGGAGAAACTCGAGTAGATGCCATAAGTCAGACCGGCCTTGTCGCGCACCACCTGACCGAGTCTGGAGGTAATCGTGTCTTGACCAAGGGCGGCGTTAGCCAGCTTGGCGGCATAGAAGTCTTTCGAATTGCGCTGCAGGTCAGTGGTATGAGCCATGATCAAATCGGTTGAGCGCTTGTCCTTCAACTGAATATCGATGCGCTGTCCCTTAGCAGGCAATTTGACAGATGGAATTTCAATCGAAAGTGGATCGTTTCCTTGCCAGTCACCGAATTTGTCTCGCATCAGCGCAATTGTCTTATCGACATCCATATCGCCGACAAGGGTCAAAATCGTGCCTTTGGGTCCGAACAATCTCGCATGAAGCTTGCTAAGATCGCCGGAGTGGATGCTGTCGATTTCCTGGAGCTGTTCCTCATAGGTTTGCTCATAAAAAGGATGGTCCGGGTGATAGAGTGAACGGCGAACAGCGTTCCAGGCCATTAGCCTGGTATTACTCATTGCTTCCGTCAATCTGGCACGCCATTCAATTTTGGTCTTCGCAAGCTCCTCTTCTAAGAAAAGTGGATTGCGCATAACATCAGCGAGCAAATCGGTGAATTGCGGCAAATCACTCGCAACCAGGTGAGAGCCAAAGCTCATGCGATAGTTATCGACAGAAAATTCGAGGCTGCCGGCAATACCCATGTTTTCCAGAATTTCGGCAATCTCGATCTTGCCGTAGTTTTTCGAACCCTTGGTCATCAAATCTGCAGTGAAATCAGGCAATGCGCCTGGTTCTTTATACGAGAAGAATTTCCCGGCCTTGGTAGTGGATGTGATACCGATAGATTCCGTGCCCGGGTTTCTCAACAATAGAAGTGTCAGACCATTCGGCAAAACTTCTTTGACGACGCGGCTTTCGAAAGTAGGAGTTTTGGTCGAGGACTTTGCAGCTTTTACTTTCGCGACCGGCGGTCTGCTGTTCAAAAACTCAGCGACATTGATCTCTTCCGGCTTACCATGGGATTTTGCGGTTTCTGCCGGCATCTCTTCGCCGTCCTCATCCGATTCGTCCGCAGAAAAGTCGGTCACTCCGTCTTCCAGTGCTTTCGGGAAGAAGCGACCGACAGTTCTATTTGACTTCACAAAGTACTTAGCTGCTGTCTTCATGATATCTTCTTTTGAGACCGCATCAAATTTGTCATCATAGTCCATGAGCCAATGCCAGTCAGCTTTCGACTCAGCTTCGCCAAGCATGAATGCGAGACTGGAGGGATCAGCTTTAGATAGAATGGTGCCTTTGCGATTGGCGCTGCGGGCGCGTTCCAATTCATCATCGTTGACCGGCTCTTTGGCAAGACGTTCCAGTTCTTCAAAGATGGCTGTTTCGGCTTTTTCAATATCAACATCAGGATTGAGCGTCGCACCCAAAATGAAGAGTGCCGGATCTCTCAAATCATCATGACGCGCAAAAACCTCAGCAGCGATACTCGAGTCAATGAGCTTCTTGTACAAGCGGCTTGAGCGCTCATAGGTCGAACCCAAGATGTGGCGAATTACAGCCAGAGGATAATTGTCTGCATGACTTGCTTCAGGCACGTGATAGCCCATCCACACCTTTGGCAAATCACCGGCGCGATGAATTTCAAACCGACGTTCACCTTCTTGCGGCGGTTCGGTCGTGTAAACCTGCGGTATCGGGTGTGGTGACTTCGGAATCTTGCCGAAGTATTTGTGCATATGACCCAGCGCCTTGGATGGCTCGAAGTCTCCGACGAGAATGACGGTGGCATTGTTTGGCCAATAGAAAGTGTTGTAGAACTCTCTCAAGCGATCCATATCGACGCCCTCAACGTCAGAGCGCCAGCCGATTGTCGGATGGTGATAAGGATGTTCGCGGAATGCAATTGCGTAGAGTTCTTTCTCAATTGCTTCTTCCGGATAATTTTCACCGCGCTCCATCTCGTTGCGTACCACAGACATTTCCGAATCGTGGTCTTCCTGTCTCAGAAGCAAATTGCGCATACGGTCAGCTTCCAGCTCGACGCACAATTCCAAATACTCAGACGGCACAACTTCGAAATAACTAGTGCGGTCGAACCAGGTGGTGGCGTTCCAATAAGCGCCGATTTGCGTCAGCAAGTCGTCAATGCCATTTCCTTTCTCGGCATTGTGCTTCTTCGTTCCTTTGAAGAGCATGTGCTCCAGGAAGTGAGTGGAGCCTGTGTAACCGACCGCCTCGTTGCGGCTGCCGACCTTGTAAACCACTAGAAGCGTGATCACCGGCGAGGTGTGATTCTCCAAGAAGAGAACCTTCAATCCGTTGTCGAGCGCATACTCAACGACGTTCTTCGATTCAGTGACTCGGCGAATGCCCAGCTCCTTTATCGTTTGCTCTACCTTGTCAACTGAATCCAGAGTGTTCACCATTAATGAGCCTCAGCCTTTTTATGTGTCGCCGGGAAATTTACTATAGAAGAATTACTAAAGATACAGCAAAAACGTAAAAAGTGGCATCCGACGGCAATTTCCAGTAAGTTCTGCATAGTGATAATTGAAGGGTATGTTTGGTATAGCGATTAACTGCTAAAGTTTTTGACGGCTGCACCTATGAATACTCAAGTCTGGTTGCAAGAGAGGGAAGCGTGAACGTAGCGATTACCGGCGGCACAGGGTTCATAGGCTCACACTTGGCACGTGCTCTTGTTTCCAAAGGGCATCACCCGCGGATTTTGGCAAGGGGACTGAATCACCGCGATGATTCCATCCGCAGCCTCACCAATGCGCCGTACACGCCCGTTTCACTTTCCGATGCCAACAAGCTTTTCCTTGCCATACAGGGCTGCGACGTTGTCGCCCACCTTGCAGGCATCAACTATGAGCCGCATTCCGGCGACTTTTACAAAAATCATGTCGAATCTACGGTCAATTTAATCCACTCGGCACGCAAAGCCGGAGTGTCGAAAATCGTCATGGTGAGCTGCCAGAGAGCCAGACCTAAGTGCTACAACAAGTATTATGAATCAAAGTGGGAAGCCGAACAGCTGATTCGCAACTGCGAAATCGACTACACAATCCTTAAGCCGACCATTGTTTACGGTAAAAACGATCGCTTCCTGACGTCCATCAAGCAGCATCTGGACCGCGGTTCGATGATTCCGACCGTGGGTCTAATCGAAAAGAAGATCAACCCGGTGGCTGTCGACGATCTCGTCAATGTCCTGCTTGCAGCCCTTTTGGACGAGCAAATGGAACGACAAACCGTAAATGTTCAGGGTCCGGAAGCGATAACATATGCGGAAGCGTGCAAACGTACTGCCAAAGTGCTCAAAAAGTCTTGCGTGATGGTCCCGTCTCTGGTTATGGCACAATTTTCCAAAGCACAAGAACAGGAGCGCTCTTCAAAGGAAGCAATTCTCACCCGCACCCTGGTCCGCATGATTGCTGACGGGAATCTGGCGCCAGTCGAGCCTTGCGACCAGTTGCCAGGAGATCTGGCTCCCAAGAGTTTATTTAATGACGAGCAGATCATTAGGGCTCTAGGCTAAGTCTGGGTTACAATCTGAGGTTGCTAAGCGACCCATAACAATCTCAGACCCGGTTAATGAAAGTTCTTATTAAACTGACGCCCCTGGCGCTGCTCGCGGCCTGCCTGTCTAGTCCGGCGCTTGCAGATGAAGCAGCCTGGAACAAGTACACTATGGATGGTGCGAAAGCGTACGAAGGTGGCAACTTCGGCGTTGCCCAACGCAACTTCGAGGCATCGCTGGCAGAAGCTAAGAAATTCGGACCAAATGATATGCGACTGGCTACGTCGCTGACGAATTTGGGCGTACTTTATAGCTTTCGGGGTCAAAACGCCAAAGCCGGTCCGCTTTTCGAGCAAGCCGTGCGCATCAAGCAAAAGGCGCTTGGTCCGGACAATTACGATACGGTTGCCGCAGTGGCAAAACTTTGCCAGTTTCATCTCAAAAACAATCCGGCTAAAGCAGAACCAATCTGCAATCGCGTAGTCGGCTACGTCGATCAAAAGCTCAAAGAAAAACGCGAAGTCGGGCTCGCGTTCGAAACCTTGGAGAAGTTCTACAAACATCATAAAGAACTAGAAGAATCCGAGATTTTTGTAAAACAGGCGCAGGGACAAACATCAAAAGTCACCACAGGTAGTTACTTGGAATTGGCTGTCCTTGTTGATGGTTTAGCCGGCTCGTGCAAAGACGTGAAGAAGTTTCAGCAATCAGAACAGCTCTACAAACGCTCACTGGCACTGAGGCATGGCGTCCTGCCAAAAGACCATATGGCGATCGCATCCAGCATGGAAAATCTCGCAAAACTCTATTGCGACGAAGGCAGATATCACATGGCAGAGCCGCTGTATCGTCGCGCTATGGAAATCAGCAAAACGACTTTGGGTGGCTGCAAACCTGAGACCTTCGCAAAAATCGACGGACTCGGACAATGCCTTCTCAATCTCGGAAAACTCGCAGAAGCAAAATCGCTTTACCAAGAAGCTCTCACAAACTATGAAGCAGGCTATGGAAAAGGCAGCAAGTACGTGATGGACTGCCAAGTCCAGCTTGGACATATTTGCATAAAGCAAGGAAACAGCGGACAAGCAGCCCAGTATTACGGTGATGCAGTCAAAATTTCCGAAAGAATCAACGGACCACGACACGCTTCACTGTCCGCGCTTCTCGATTGTTATGCTGGCGCATTGGCACGCTCGAATAGACAATCAGAAGCAAAACGCGTTTCGTCAAGAGCAAAAGAAATCCGCGGCTAAAGCATAGCGGGGAGGGTGCGTTGCATGTGCCTTCTTATAATTCACGAACCTAGTAAGTTCAACAAATTGCAGCGTTCTGCGGACGCATTCACATTGAGCTTTCTAAAAATCTCGCAGTTGTCACCATCTTCAAGAATGGCTAAAAGCAAGTGTTCTGACCCGATGAAGTCGTGTCCTAATCTGGTGCATTCTTCAAAAGCACGCTCCAGATGATTCTCAACTCCGACTCTAAAATATGTGGTGGCAGCTGGTGCTTCATGCACTAGTTGTCTGACCGAATCAGCGCTTACTCTCATTTTATTCAAGTGCTTAGCGCCAATCCCCCTGCCTTCCCTAAGCAAACCGAGCATCAGGTGCCTTGCGTCAACATCAAGCCCGGAATTCTTCGCCTCTTCTTTCGCGAACAACAACGCTTTTTCAGCGCTGGAGGTGCAAATTCTTTCGATGTTGTAGTTATTCATCATCGCCGTGTTCCCCGCTCTTTTTGCGAATATGTTCCAGGTGTTGCTGAGCTTGGATATTGCTCGCCTCCAGTTCTAATACTTTCGAAAAGTCCCTGATTGCAGCCTTATAGTTGTTGATGCGTTCGTACAATGCTCCGCGCTGCAGATACGCTGCAGCAAAATTTGGAAGCAGTTCAATTGCTTTGGCATAGTCACTTAGCGCAGCCGAATCATCTAATTGAGCCTGCTGAGCAGCAGCACGAGTAATGTATGCCCATGCGCAAGTTTCATCATCAGGCTTCTGAGCAATCAACTGATCGCAGTCTATGAAAGCCGCACCATATTGACCGAGGCAAATATATGACTGAGCTCGATTAATCCGCAGGTGCTGTAAATTAGCAGAAAGCTCCATGGCGCGTGTGTAATCGCCGATAGCAAGATCATATTGTCCAAGTTGATGATAAGCCTGGGCTCTTTTGCTGTAACTATCAGTGTTTTGAGGACTGACAGCAATCAATTTTGTGTAAAACGGAATAGTGTCTTCACTGACATCAAACCACGTTGAAATGCTTGACTGATTGCCACCGCTTTTAGTGTCAATCTGCAATTCCATCCCGAGCAAACCAATCCATTGCACTAGAGCATCGATCGTGAAGTTTTCAGTCAAACCGCGAGTCAAGTCGGAGATGCGCGGTTGTGTCACGCCAAGAAATTCAGCAGCCTGCGATTGAGTCCAATCGCGCCGATCAATTTCGCGTGAGACTCGGCGCATCAAAAGCTCCCGCACAGGCTCGACAAAATTTGCCGATGAGCGCTTTCGCCCACCCCTGGCATGCGAGGGCTTTCTTGTTTTATTTGCGATGGTCTTTTTCAGCCTGGGCATTGGGGATCGAGGCAAAATATCTAGTTATTAGTATTTTATACAATAGTTCATATGCAAGACGCCGTCAAGCGCTATTCTGCGTGACATACAGCCGATAAATAATCGGAAAACGAACGCTTGTCGTTTTCGTTTGAAAACTCTTGGTTTTAAGCTTCGCAAAATCGTTTTGCGTACCTTCCCCATTGGAGACGGCCGGGCAGAGGAATAAACTCGCTGTTACCCTCTCAAGTTCAAGCTCCCAAAATGGCAGAACCTCCAGAAGCCCAAGCTCAAAACGAAAACGCAGTCTCTGCCATGGATGTCTATGGCAAAGCCCTGAAGGAATTACCTTCGGCGACAACAGAGCTGGCCCAGGAGGCATGGGCTCGACCTTCTACTTCAATTGCTCACGCCGGCAAGACATTCGTTATGTCAGCAGGGATCGGTACCGCCATGGGGTACTTTCTGCCAGCCAAAGGGCCTGCAGCCTGGGCGGTCGGCGCAATTCTCACAGCACCAATGTTGTACCAAGGCTATAAGTCGCTGACGAATGCAGCGGACGAAGCCCAAAAACCTGGCGCCGATGTTGACGCAGTGGCGCATACTTTGGCGCGACACACGGTAAGCGGCACAACCGAACTGGCGCTCAACCTGGCAGGCGGCATCGCCGGCACGGAAGCCGGTTATGCCATGAAAGAAAGCCCGAAAGCTATAAGCCGTTTGGGACAAAATACGCAGAAAAGTATCGTCGAGACGGAAAACAAGTTTCTCTCAGGCATCGTCAACAACAAGTACGTGCGCGGTGTCACCGAGAGCGGTCCAAATCCAAAATTGCCGATGGGCAAAATCCACACACTACAAGGCGAGGGCGGAGAAATAGCCGGCATCAGCCGCTTCGACTCACCGACGGTTTTGCCGGAACACACAAGCTGGGTAAAGCGCCCATTCTCAAGCATTTTGCAGCGCGTGCGCGAATACGACAACCGCGACGTCATGGGCAATGGAATGACGGCGCGCGTTGCCAGAGTCGAAGACGATTATGTTCTCGCTCAAGGTAGTCTGCACCTGCACACCAAACAGTCGGACGGAATGGGCACAGTTACTTCGCTTTCCGCCAAAGCAAAAGAGCAAGGACAAAACGTCATTCTAGTATCCGACCACAATCACCTTGCTGCCCGCGATGGTGTCAAACCGGGCGACCCGCGCATTCCCGAGCAAAATGGTCCGGTCATAGCTGAGGCACCGCAGTGGTATGCCGAACAATACAAAGAAGCTGCAAAAGCAACAGTCAACGGCGAACACGTTGTAATCATCGGCTCAGAAATGGGGACAATCGGAAAAGTAGGCAACCCGAAGTCCGGTGGCAAAAACCACTTCATCATGGTGGAAATGCCTCAATTCTTCGAGGCAATCAGAAAGCCAAGAACACTCTGGGACGAATCTACGGCGCCAATCAGACGCGCACTGGGTTTGAAAGAGAAGCCCGCAATGGTAATGCCCGATGTCGTCAAATACAACGACGGCGACATGAACGGCTTAATCACATACATCGAGAAAAACAAACTTAAAGACAGCACTGGCAATGATCCAGTGTTCATCGCCGCACACCCGCGTTTTTCAGAAGATCATTCTCCTAGCTTGCCCTCTGGAACCAGAGGTGCCGATTACGGTCGCTATTCGTTTAAGACAAAAGAAGAGTGGGTGCAGCGCTCAGGCAAGTATTTCTCCAACATTGAAGTCATCAAAGGCGGAGCAATGAGGCGCGTGCCGGTCGATGAGATTGGAGCCAAAGACGCCGATTTGACCAGCTTGAGAGGCTACATCAATGACGGCTTCCACATGTCACCGGTGGTTGGACGCGATGCGCACTTTGGCGATCCAGGAATGATTCCGGCAGAAACAGGCATCTGGGTAAGCTCAATAGACAAAGCCGGAGTCCTGGAAGGTTTGAGATCTCGACGCACATTTGCCACCACGCACATGGACAGATTAAACGGCAGAGTAGTCGCCAACGACCGTTATCAAATGGGTCAAATCGTTGACCAAACCGTCACAAACGAACTAACGCTCACAACCAAGATCGGCGGAAAAGTCGAACCGGACGCTCAGTACACGTTAAAACTCTGGGGCGACCAAAAAATCGGCGATCGCACCCTGGCTGAAGTAATGCAAGAAGTGAAAGTAAGCGGCGACGAATTAAACGGCATGGGCAACCAATTCACTTTCGACAAAATCAACCACAATATCGGCAAGAAAGGAGGAGCCTACTTTGTGGAAGTCACTCGCAAAGACCCGACGACCTCCCATGTCGATCACCTGTACATGGCTCCATTCTGGATCGAACCACTGTCGGGCGGCGGCGGACACTCCCTGTACATGAAATTCCTGGCTGGCCAGGCTCCTTCGCTGTTTATCCCGTCCGGCAGCTAAAAGCTAAGTTAACCTCAACGCTTAATTCGGCCTTTACCTTGGCAGATTAAAAGTGAGCGCATAATAAAAGCTCATAGATTTACAGCGAGATGTTCTTTTTGGTTTTGTCCAGCGGATAGTGGTCCGAATTAGTAGTTGCTATGTCAAACCGCTCGAAGATAATCCATGCGATAAACGACCTGGGCAAACGGGTCACGGTTGCTGACGTAGTAGCAAAAACCGGCATGCCGCTGGCTGAGGTTTCCGGCGAACTCAACCATATTGCCTCAGATACGGATGCAAACCTGGAAGTCGCACAGGATGGCGAAATCTATTACTGCTTTGGCGAACATTACTCCTACACCTATTTCAGACACGGCATCAGTCGTGTGCTCAATCAAATAGGCGGTCACGCCTTTGCATTCGCGTCCTTCCTCTTTCGTCTGTCTTTCGGACTCACCCTTCTCTTCTCATTGATTTGCCTCTTCGGCATAGCACTAATAATTCAAACACTCCTGGCCGGTGTATCAGGTTCGACCGAATCAGTGTCAGGCATGTGGCGCGATTTCTTCGGACTGGTCCAACGCCTTGCACTAAAAGATTTAGTCTACTGGGGCAAGGAAAAACTAAAACCAGGCAGCACCAAAGGTGGTGCCCGACAAGGTTTTTTGCTCGACTGCTATTCCTTCCTATTCGGAGAAGGCGATCCCAACAAACACATAGAGCAGGAAAAGTGGAAGCTGCTTGCACAGGTAATCAGGCTTAACGAGGGCGTGGTACTGCCGGAGCATTTGAGTCCATACACTGGTGAAGAGCCTGAAGACGAGCAGACTCTTTTCGCAATTCTTGCGAAATTCAACGGCATGCCGCAAGTGACCAACTCCGGCAGCATCGTGTATGTCTTTCCGGACATGCACAAGAGAAGTGAAGTGACATCCTATGCCCTTCTGCCACCACTATTGGAGCAGAAGCAGTGGACGTTCAGCAATCTGAAAAAAGAGGAGCTGAAGAAAGTCATTACTATGGGTGCGGTCAATTTCATAATGGCACTGACAGCGTGCATATTTCTGGTGCGCCCAGCGCACTTAAACTCGGCAGGATACCTGTTTCTCTTTCTCTTATTCTACGCCACGCTCTTCCTCATAATTCCCGCAGTCAGACTGCTCTATACATTTGAGAAAAATCGCCAAGTGCGAAGGAAAAATAACGCGATACGAGCGTTCGAGAGTCAGCTCGGCAACCCGACGGCAGAACTTTCTCAGAGGCTTGAAGAAGCTGAGGACATGCGCTCCACACTCACCGCCAACATCGATACCTCGATTGTCTATTCGACGAGGTCAAACTATTTAGAACAAATATCGGACAACGATTTTCAGCGTGACCTAAAATTAGGTGGGACGTAGATTTCTGAATTAGTAAAATAAGGAACCAATTCGGCGAAACCTGGTCATACCAAAACCGCTGAAAATCCCAGTCAATTAACAACTTTGGGGCAAACCATGTCTGAGCAAAATACTTACATTCTTGTCATCGACGATGACAAGGGATTTCGGGACCTGGTCGGCGACCTGTTGAAAAGTAGAGGTTACGAAGTTGTCCTTGCACGCAGTGCCAAAGAAGCGACCGCTGCTATTGAAGCAAAGAGACCCGGACTGGCGATCGTGGACTACAGACTGCCCGAAGTCGATGGGATGACCTGGATTACCAAGGTAAGAGAGCACGACGATACACTGCCGATCATTTTGTGCACAGGTAATTGGTGCGACCAAAAGACTTTCAATTGGCTTAGAAACATTCTCAAAGTTTCGCAAGTAATTCAAAAGCCTATCGTTCCTGAACTTTTCTTGCACACACTGGAAAACATCATCCCACCACCGGCGAATGTACCGACTGCGCAAAATGACGAAGATACAGGCAGCTACAGAGTTCAACCTATACTAGATTCTGCACAATTAGATGAATCTCTCGAGCACATCGAGCAGATGCTGGCAGATGAAGATACATACCCTGAAGAAATCGAGCGCTTGAAGAAGCTTAAGCGTAGAATCGAAACCCAAAACGCTATTAAGAAGGCCAGAGATACATTTATCAAGACTCTGCCGGAATCATGGGGAGAAGTGACCACAGCGGTTAAGAGAGCAAGGGAGAATCCTAGAAACCTGCGCTTGCTGCAAGATGCGATGGGTGTTGCTCACAAAATAAAAGGCACTGCAGGATCCTACGGTTTTACAAAAGTCGGTCAATTTGCCGAGCGAATCGAGGACTTTTTGATTACCGTAGATCCGCACACAGAGACGGAACAAGAGGTTATCTGGGCGGAAGTTATTCGCTGTGTCGTAGAAGGCACACAAATTGTCGAATCAATAGTAAGAGAAAAACCCACTCCAGAAGACACATACAAATTGCCGTCAATTTCATGCCTTGCTGTTACGCCGGAAGGCGCATATCCTGGACCATTGAAGGGAGCAGCTCAAGACGTTAATTGTGAATTGGACATGGTCGGCAGCTCAGTCGGTGCAATCGTAAAATTTGGCAAGCAAGAATACGACTCGGCACTGATTGATTTGGCACTTGATACCACGTCGGGAAGATTTCAGCTCGCTCGCGAGTTACGCCAGGCAGCGAAAAGATGCATTCCTCTGTGCTTTGTGAATTCGAAAGAAGAAAGTTACAGCCAAGCCGATATCGTATATGGTGGCGCTTCAGTTTTTCTGGACGGTGACGTGACTCGCGGAAATTTGAGCGAAGCAATGCAAATCATGACGGTAGCAGGACAGATGCGCAGACCACGCGTTTTGTGCGTTGACGATGATCCGTTGCTGTCTGGCTTTGTAGAATCAGTGCTGCTCCCTGCCGGGATAAAGGTTCGATCGCTCAACGAACCAATCATTATTCTTGATGTTATGAATGAGTTTCAACCTGATCTATTGCTGCTCGATGTAATCATGCCGGGTCTCACCGGTTACGAAGTTTGCAGACTCCTCAAATCGCATGACGAGTGGAAGCAAATACCGGTTATCTTCCTCACATCGAAAAGTGATTCGGAAGGCAAACGCGCCGCCTTCACCGCCGGCGGTACCGATTTTTTGAGCAAACCGGTTCTTGTTGACGAACTACTGTCTCGCGTAAAGGCGCACTTGTCGAAAACACTGAGCGAAGTTTCAACTCGCGTCGATCCCCAGAGCAAGGTGTTAACCCACCAGGCTCTGGCAACTGAATGCGAACAGCTGATAAATCTTTGCGGACAACAATCGCAGAGCCTCTCCATGGGCATAGTCTCAATTGTCGATTTTGAAGAGCTGGAAACATTGTACGGTGCATTTTCAGCTGAGCACGTGGTGGGCAAAATGGGCGAGCTTTTAAAAGAACGTTTTAGAGCAGAAGATCTACGAGGCAGGCTTGAGGACGGTAAATTCGGCATTATTCTTGCCGGCGAACCAGCAGACACGGTAAATGAAGTATTCCAGCTGCTAAAAGAAGACTGGGATAAGATGTGGTTTCCCAGCGCACGAGGCAAAGAGTTCCAAACCGCGCTGAACTTCAGCACGGCAGAATTCCCTCTGGAAGGGGATAATTTTGAGAAGCTCAGAGATTATGCTTTAAGTGGTTTGAAAAACCGTTCTGTACTCTCATGAGTACGAAAAGCACGCAAAAAATGAGAGTAATATGACGAGTTCAGCCTATATAAAGCAAGTTCTCCTGGTCGACGACGATCAGAACATTCGCACCCTTGCGCAAATGGGTCTCGAGGGTCTGACCGACTGGAAGGTCGACCTGGCGGCATCGGGAGCCGAAGCCATCAGCAAGGCGACTGAACTCCAACCCGATTTGATAATTTTGGATGTTATGATGCCCGGCATGGACGGCCCCACAACTTTGAGCGAACTCCGCAAAGTCGATAGCCTCATGGCTATCCCGGTGATTTTCATGACCGCCAAGGCTCAGACTCACGAAGTTGAGCTCTATCAGAAGTTGGGAGCTAAAGGCATTATTACAAAACCTTTTGATCCAATGACCTTACCAGATGACATACAGGGAATATTGACCAAGAGTTAGCTCCTTGGTCTGAAGCCGTTAGATTAATGCGCCACAGATGGACAATCCTGGTTGGCATAGCAGGAACACTGTTTCTGATGCTTGCTGCGGCCGGATATGCGACATTCGCCAGCATGAAACAGCAAGAGGTAATGATCACCCACCGCTCGTGGTTGATTCATACCTATGACGTGCTTTTGGTATTGGAGGAAGTCGACGTTGCCCTGGAAGAGTTGTTATCTAGCGAACGTGGCTACATTATCAAACAAGAAGAGTCATATATTAACGATTTCGAGCAGTCGAGCAAGACTATCGAATCGGCAATCAATAGGCTCAATAAACTGGTTGAAGACAATCCGACCCAGGTGCAGAGAGTCGAATTTCTCAAACACACGCTAGAGCGCCGCTCTGCCTATTTGCGCGACGCCATATCGGCGGCAAAGAAGGAAGGTCTCGATGGGGCAAAGAAGTTCGTAAGCTCAAGAGGGCACGAGAACGTTGAGATTCAGGCGGACGAAATCCTCCATGAAATCATCGCTTCGGAAAAGGATTTACTGAAATACCGTTCGGAAAAGCTGGACAAAGAGACACAGCGCACAGGTGAGCTTTCGTCTACTCTATTGGCCCTGGCGGCATCCGCGCTGGCAGTTTGCCTACTTATGGTCGGCTATTTTCTGAAGGAAAAGAACAATGTCGCCAGAAGGCTGGCGATTCAACTGGCCGTCACGCATGTGCTAAGCGACTCTCAGGACGTTCCGAGCGCACTGGAGCGCTTGCTCGAGGTACTGGGCAAGCTCAATAAGTTCCGATTTGGAACGGCCTGGTTGGTCCACAAAGAAGACAAGGAAGCCGAACTTAAAGGTGTCGCATTTTGGAGTGACGAGAACAAAGAGCCTCCGAACTTCAAGAAGAAAACTCTCGAACGCACTTTCAAGCTGGCAGAAGGGTTACCGGGTCAAGTGTGGTCGACCGGAGCTCCCAAATTTGTAAATTTGACTTCTATCTCCGAAGAGAATTTCCCTCGCAAGAAGCCTGCGCTTGCAGATGGGCTTAAATATGGGCTCGGATTTCCTATTTTGGGACAAAAGCAGTTGCTCGGAATGATCGAGTTTTTCTCAGACAAATTAGGTGAGAGCGACGAGGATCAGCTGAGCACGCTGTCGGCCTTCGGGCAGGAGATAGGACAATTTATCGAGGCTGTTCGAGCTAAAGAAGAGCTGGTCGAGCGAGCCGAACTTTCTAGCTTTGTTGCCGAAACAGCCTATGTACTTAGCCAACAAACCAATTTGGATGAAACCCTCAAGCAATGCACAAGCTTGATGACTCGTCATCTGAAAGCGAATGTTGCTCGCATTTGGACTGTAGGAGAAGATGGGAAAAAGGAGTTGTTGCTCAGAGCAAGCTCTGCCAACTCATCCTCGTTGGATCCAGGACAGAAACTAATCAAAATTGGAGAAGGCGAAATTGGTGTCGTCGCAGAACAGATGCGACCACTGCTTACAAATGAGTTGGAAAAAATAGTTCAGCCGGAAAGCAAAGACTGGGTGACTGCAGACAGTCTCACATCGCTGGCAGCGTATCCACTTGTGTTCGGTAAAGAACTATTGGGCGTACTGGCAATGTACAGCAAAAATGGAGTAAGCAGACAGTTACAGGAAACACTTTCAGGGGTTTGCAATGGTATCGCGCTCGGTATCAAGCGTAGCCAATCAGAAACTCTGTTAGAAGAAAGAGAGCTTCTTTTTAGAACACTTACAGAACAAATTCAAGAAGTCTTCATCGTCGCAAAACCAGATGACACATTTGTCTACGTCAGCCCCGCATACGAAGAAATATGGGGACGCTCAAGAGAGCCAATTTATGAGAGTGCATCGGAAATTTATAAAGGCGTACATCCTGAAGACCTCGAAGCAGTAATGAATTTCACAAGAAAGACATTTGAGGATAAAGCATCACAGGAGGTCGAACATCGTGTCGTGCGTCCTGATGGCACACTACGCTGGATATGGGCAAGAACATTCCCGCAGCTTGACGATGAGGGCGAGATTCAAACGATCTACAGTATTGGTCACGACATAACAGAACGCAAGGAAGCAGAAAAGCGAGTAAGCGAGTTTTACTCCACGGTATCGCATGAATTGCGAACACCGCTCACATCGATACACGCAAGCCTGCGCCTGATTGAGGGCGGTCTTGCCGGGCAAGTATCAGATAAAGTCGCGCGCCTTGTGGCTATCGCCCGCAACGAATCGGACCGCTTGATTCGCCTTATAAATGACATTCTCGATATTCGTAAATTGGAAGCAGGCCGCCTTGAGTTGAAACTTGGTGACAGGAAAGTAGAAGACCTTGTCATTGGTGCGTTTGCTGCAACACAAGGCATGGCAAACGAGGCCAAAGTCACACTCAAACATCAAATCATGTACAACGGAACCTTGAAATGTGACCAGGATCGTGTCATTCAAATTCTCGCCAACTTTCTTTCTAACGCCATAAAGTTTTCTCCCGAGGGTGAGAGTGTCATCTTAGATGTTGAAAAACACAACGACATGGTGCGCTTTTCAGTGAGCGATGTTGGAGCAGGAATTCCTGAAAGCGAACAACACAAATTGTGGGGCAAATTCCAGCAGCTGGACTCCAGTGATACAAGACAGAAAGGCGGCACAGGTCTTGGATTGGCTATTACGAAAGGACTTGCCGAGCAGCACGGTGGAACCGTGGGGGTCGCATCCACAGTCGGCAAAGGCACAACCTTTTGGGCAGAAATACCATGCTCTGCTAAGAGCCCGCGAACTACTAGCCAGGATTTGAAGTCTTTTGCGCTTGCCCGCGTGCTTATGGTGGAGGACGATGAGCAGCTTACGAAACTGGTTCGCAGCGTGCTCAAAAAGGAAGGATTTGATATTGAAGTGGCGCGAAATTTAGAAGAAGCTGATGAATTGCTGAACGAATTCACACCGAAAGCAATGATTTTAGACATCAACCTCCCTGATGGAAACGGACTTCAGTGGCTGAAGAAGAAACAGACAGGTGCAAAGCCATTCACGGTGCCGACGGTTGTTTTGAGTGGTGTTGATAAGAATGCTGAGTTGTTTGGAACCGCGATAATTTTCGACTGGATTTTAAAACCGGTCGAAACCAAGAAGCTCGAACACGCGTTGCGATTCGCAGTTCGCAACAAGGGTAATGAGAAAGCAAAAGTACTAATTGTTGAAGACGACAACGCAACTCGAGAGTTGATCAAGCATCATGTCTCCAGCTTTCCAGTTGAAGTAATTGAAGCGTCCGAAGGCGGAAGAGCTTTGAAATTAGTCAAATCAGAGAATCCGGACTTAATCATTCTGGATATAGGGATTCCAGCACCAAACGGTTTCGACATTGTGGAAAACCTGCGCAAAAGCGAATCACGTGCGACGCCTCTCATTGTCTATACGAGCCAAGACCTTACAAAAGACGACATGAACAATCTAACACTGGGCTTGACAAAACATTTGATCAAATCGAAAACGTCAGAGCAAGAGCTTATCGACTCAGTGAAATTGTTACTCGACGGTTTAGTCACGGCAACGGAAACTGAAGCAAGCAAAGCGGGAGAACCGCACACGGCTCCCTGACCTTAATGGTGAAACGTAGATGGAAGGGTCGACGCCATGCGTCGACCGCTGCCGGCTGGAAGCCGGCGCTCCGGCCGATCATTAATCGCGTAGCGGCTGCATTGTAGCGGCTACTTCGCAGCTGCCACGTCGTGAAGGATTTTATAGAAGCGGCGCAAACCAGTCGAGTACACACTGACTGGGATCCGTTCGTCGATACCGTGCATGCTGGCGAGCAACTCTGGTTTCACCTCAAACGGTTCAAAGCCGTAGCAGGTAATGTTGAGTTTGCGGAACCAATGAGAATCAGTGAACCACGGCACGACAACAGGTCTGACAGGAGTTCCGGGAGACTCTTCAGCCGCAACCTTTTTAATTGAATTCATCAAGTCAGTCTGAATATCCGATGCACCAGCAACGTTCCATTCAAGAACAGACAGTTTGATTGTCGGGTCTGCAATAATTTTCTGAACGACAGCAATGAACTCGTCCTTTTCAACTCCAGGCAATAAACGACAATCGATCTCTGCGCTTGCTTCGCCAGGAATTACGTTGGTTTTATAACCGGCCTTAAGAACGGTCAAAGAAGCGGTATTAACAAGCATTGAGGAAAGCATTCGATCGTTCTCGATGCCGGCGATATAGTCGTTGTCCTTCATGTCTTCGACAACTTGTGAATAATATCCTTTAAGTGGTTCAGGTTTAGTCTCGCTGATTTTCTTCAAATCAGGCACCACTTGTGGTGAACGCACAGTCATCGGATATACAGCAACAAGTTTTTCCAGGGCGCGCGCAAGGCGGTTAGTCGCCGAGTCTTTGATTGGCATCGATGCGTGTCCGGCTTGACCGGTTGATGTTAGTTTCAACCAAAGAACATTCTTCTCAGAGAAATTTACGCCCCAGAATTTCGGTTTTCCATCACTTCCGGTGATGATGTGTGAACCTTCATTGATAAGAAATTCCGCATCTTTCAAGAGTTCTGGGTGTTTCTCTGAAAACCATTTTGCACCAAAGTCTCCACCGACTTCTTCATCAGGAGTTCCGAGAAAAATTATGTCGCGATCGAGAGTCACACCTTGACGCTTGAGCATCAGCATCGCTTCCAGTTCGATGATGCCGAAGCCCTTCATATCGAGCGCTCCACGCCCCCAAATTTCATTATCGAATATTTCGCCGGAGAACGGCGGGGGTTTT
>QKMZ01000006.1:1811001-1904060 GCA_003242885.1 Candidatus Melainabacteria bacterium
ACTACGTCGATGTGGTTAAGCAGAACAACAGCTTTCTTTTTTCCGGTGCCCTTGAGCCGCGCATATACACACGAACGATTCGGAGCCGTTTCAAACAATTGAGCTTCAATGCCGTTTTGCTTCAAAACAGATGCCAGGTATTCTGCACCGAGCTTTTCATTGCCCGGCGGAACAGTCGTATCAATCTTTAGATACTCGCAGAGCATCTTGGTTGCTTCTTGTGCAGCCTTCTCAAAATCAACCGCACCGGCCTTGTTCGATGAGCCTAAGTGTTGAACGTGCACCGTTGCGCTTGCTGCGGCAGCAAAAATAACCGCCACCGCCAATGTAGAAAAAATTGAACCGCGTATCTTCATGTCAACTATGTCAGCCTCGAGATCGTTGTAATCGGCGAATATCTAGGGTACCCCCTTGTTAACAACTTAGTGATTACTAGCGGGAAATTGAAAAATTTGCCAGAATTCTGATGTCTCTCGTGAAGGAGTTTCAACATGCAATTTCGTAACAAACTAATCGCGCTTTGCGTTGTTAGTTCCGCCGCTGTAACGGCAGTCTTGGCGGAAGATGCAGCGTCGACAGATGCGGCAGGAACCACCAAGAAAAAAGGTGGCGGCATCATCAAAACAATTGAAAAAGACGTCAAAGCCGTTGGCAAAGACATCGAAAAGGGCGGCAAGGCTGTTGTCAAAGGCACAGAAGCTGTAGGCAAGGGTGCCGTCAAAGGCACAGAAAATATCGCCAAAGGTGCTGTCAAAGGTACTAAAGAAGGGGTTAAAGCATCGGTAGACGGAACTGAAGCTGTCGGCAAAGGCGCCATCAAAACAACCGCAGGCGTTAGCAAAGCTACAGTTAAAGGCACCGAAGCCCTGGGCAGCGCTGCTGTCAAAGACACTGCTGCTCTTGGCAAAGGCACGATCAAGACAACCGAATCGGTTGGCAAAGCTGCCGTCAAAGACACCACTGCCGTTGGCAAAGGTGTAGTAAAAGGCGCTGAAAACGTAGGGAAAGCAGCCACTGGAAAAGACAAAAACTAGTCATCCAGCACACCAGAAGGCATCCAACAAATGAAAAATCGCCGCTTGCCAATGCGCACTCTAACCGGGCTATTGACGGCGGCGATTTTCTTTTGCCCCGTCTCCAACTACATGGCAAATGCTGCCGGGACTAAGTCGACCGCCATCAAAGCCGGCCGCTCAAAAAACGCCGGCGCGTCAGTAATGACGGCTTTCGAACTACTGACCAAACACCCGGTCAACGGACTCAATGTATATCGAATGAGATCGAACGGCTTGACCGTTCTCATTCAAGAGCAAAACCTCGCGCCGGTTGTTTCGGTGATGATGGTTTATGGAATCGGCTCACGCAATGAAGCGGTTGGTTACACAGGTTCGACCCACTTTCTCGAGCACTTGATGTTCAAGGGCACGAAGAAATATGACCCGATGCGTGGCACCGGGATTGATGACACACTGAAGCCAATCGGCGGTATCAATAATGCCACCACTTCGCAAGACCGCACTAACTACTATGAGGTTGCACCCTCGCAACATGTAGGACTACTGCTCGATCTCGAAGCAGATCGCATGCGCAATCTTCTGCTTAGAGAAGACGACCGCAGCAGTGAGATGACGGTGGTGCGAAATGAACTGGAAAGAGGAGAAGACGATCCAGACGAACTTTTGATGAGTGGTGTTTATGCGACTGCATTTCGTGAGCACCCCTATCATCATCCGACAATTGGCTGGCGGTCGGACGTTGAGAACGTACCCACCGAGCGGCTCAGGAAGTTTTACCACGACTTTTATTGGCCGGAAAACGCATCATTGATCGTTGTCGGCGACATCAAAAAAGAAGCGGTACTGGCTGACATTTTGAATAAGTTTGGTCGCATTCCAAGAGCGCAGAAAAAACTTCCAACCGTCTATACAAAAGAACCTCCTCAAGAGGGCGAAAGACGGTTTACCGTCGTGCGAGGACAAGATGTACCAAGGCTTTTGCTCGGTTTTCACACGGTCAAGGCAACTGATAAAGACACCTATCCATTAGAAGTATTGCAATCAATTCTCGGCGACAAAGGAAAAACTTCTAGCCGTCTCTATCGCGCTCTCGTCGATAATGGTCTTTCCGTAGATGCTTACGCATTCAACAATGTAATGAGAGATCCAGGCTTATTTGTTGTCGGTGCGACTCCTGCAAAAGAGATCGCTTTAGATAAGCTAGAGTCCGCGGTGAGAACAGCGGTGGAAGATTTAGCGAACAAAGAACCAACGGAGGCTGAAGTAAATCGCGCCAAGTTGGAAATCACAAAACGATATCGTCTTGATGCTGTTGATTGTCAGGGACGTGCAGAACAGATTGGAGATGCCATCGGTGTCGCAGACTGGAAGTGGTGGACTACTTATTGCGACAACATAAGTAAAGTGACTCCACAGCAAGTGCAAGCTGCGGCGAAAAAATATTTGAACGCCAACAATTTGACGGTTGGTTATTACCGACCCAAGACGGACCAAGACGAAAAAATTACAGCCGCAGCGGAAACATCGGCAGAAAGCGCTGCTAACGCTGCATCAGAGAGTTCATCAGCTAGTTCTTCAAGGGAAACGATTGCCACCACCAGCAGTGTCCTTAAACCCGTTGACGAAAACAAAGGTGCCGGGGAGCCGCCGGCGCAGCCAGGAGGTTCCACTTCTAACGATGACCGGCATACAGAACCGCTGAGGATTGTTTCCCGCAAACGCGGCATTGGAAAACTCGGCTCTCGCACTGAAACTATCAAGTTTGACAACGGGCTCACAGTTATCGTCTTGCCTATGCCGGGTTCGGGCACTGTGACAATCGCAGGAAAAATCAAAGCTGGAAGATACTTTCTGCCGAACACAAAGTCAAAAGTTCCTGGTCTGGCAGCAGAGCTGTTAACCAAGGGATCACGCAAATATTCAAAGTTCAAAATCTCTGAAATTCTCGAATCAATGGGCACAAGTCTAGACTTCAGTGCCGATAGTTTCTTTGCCGGCTTCAATGTTGACGTTGTTGCTTCCGATGCGAAGGCTATCATTCCACTCATCGCCGACGTAATACAGAAGCCGCTCTTCGAGCAAGAAGAGTTTGACAAGTCGCGAAAGATTTTGGAATCGAACATCGAAGAGCGAAAAGCAAACACTACATCTGTTGCCTGGATGTCTCTGCGTCATGCGCTCTACAAGCCGGAAAGCATTTATTATGCCAATACGTTCGAGGATCAACTCGAACATCTGAAGACAGTAACAAGAGACGACTTGGTTAGTTTTCACAAGAAGCAGTTCACACCTGCCAACACAGTCTTCACCTTCGTTGGAGACATAAAGACGGATGAAGTCGCCGACCTCATCGCCAAAGAATTCGCATCGTACAAAGGAAGTAAGGAAGAAACAATCTCGATTGACCCAACTCAGGTCAACAACTCGTTTGCCGGGCGCCGCATCATGTCCAATCTGCCTGACAAAACAAATATGGACGTCGTAATTGGATGCTCTGCGCCGGTTTCCATAAAGTCCAAAGACTACTTCGCTGAGTCGCTCGCCAGCGCAGCCCTCGGCTATGATAGCTTCGCATGCCGCCTGGCGCCTTTGCGTGACAAATACGGACTTACATACTCAATAACTTCCTCTTTGACCGAGGCGTCTTATCCGGACTCTATATGGGCGATATCGTACTCAGTGGCGCCGGAGAACTTAGAGAAAGCGCAGGGGCTAATCACTCAAATCGTCAAACAGTATGTCAAGGAAGGGATATCGACAGCCGAATTGGCCAGGGAGAAGGGGCACCTCACCGGTGTCTATGTGGTCGAGAGCCGTTCGCCGCGCACAATTGCCAGCCAGTTGGGCTATTCAGCGATTATGGGCTTGCCCTTGGACTTTCTCGAGAATTTCACCCAAAGGGTAAATTCGGAGACTCAAAGCTCAGTTAATGCAGCCATACGCAAGTACTTTCAACTCGACAAGTGCGTCACCGCAATAGCCGGGTGGCTCAAGCAGGACAAGGCTTCAGAGGATCGCAAGCCGGCGGCTCCAACCCCATAAATTGCCCCTCGGCAGCCCGCCTGCAGCTAAAATAATTCCCGCACCTCCCGTTTTTTTGAGACATTCAAGACAAGTCATGAGATACTGTTGCGGGCCCTAAAGGTCTAGTGCAAAACGCCAAAAGCGTCCGCATTCGTTCTGTATTTCAAGGATAGACAGTTATGAACACGAAATTATTTGTCGGAAACCTCTCATTTAAAATGACCGAACAAGAGCTGCAAGACCTGTTCTCGCGCTCCGGAACGGTCGCCTCCGTCGCTATGCCAGTAGACAGAGAAACTGGTCGCAAGCGTGGATTTGCTTTTGTCGAAATGGAATCCGCTGATGCAGCACAAGCTGCAATCTCGGAATTCAACGGCCAGACAGTTGAGGGCAGACAAATTGTCGTCAATGAATCGCGCCCGAGAGAAGGCGCTGGAAGCGGTTTCAGACGCTAGAACGAATTCGGACAACTGAAACTTACAGAGGAGGCGGGTTATTCAATCCGCCTCCTTTCATTTATGTGCCTTTGCCGTTGCCGTCAGGCTGCATAGTGATCAGCTCTGGACCTTTGCGCTCAACCAGCGGCATGCCTTTGAAAAGACGAATCCATCCTTCAGACACGTAATCCAGTGCGGCAAGGATGACCATGGGGTTACGGTAGTCCGTCAGCACGACGGGGCTGTTTTTCTCAAAAACGTAGTGCCCAATGAACTGCAGCGCCCAGCCGCCGGCAAGCAAATTAGCAGCGCGCCTCGGGCTGAAAAAAAGCATCGGAACAGACAAAGCAATCATCGGCACGCCAATCATGTGGGTTATCTTGCATCCAAGAGTCGTATGCTGGCTTTTGTAATACTCGAGCGTCTCTCGATACTCTTGCTGGACATCCTTCTGCGTTTCCATCCGTTTTGCTCCCGAGCCCAAAACTGGCTCTCCGTCAGCCAATCCGAGTTTCCTTATAAATCTACTGTACAGCAAAATCCCATCCAGAGCCAACGTCTGCCAATTCGTCAGCCGCAGCAACTTCCAAAACCTCCGAAGGTTCGTATTGTTCGAAACTTGGCGAGACAAGGGACAAGAAATTTTGACGCCTTTTCTACTTACCCTCTCAGGGGCAGACTACCTACGGGCCTTTGATTTAAGGTAACCTTTTTAGGGAATTGACTGAATTAGAGCTTGGCATGAGATGAAGTACTCGCGATCAGGCTAAACTTCATATGGCTGAGTCAGAGGATTCAAAAGGTTTGACCTCCTTGCAAGAATCGAGGAAAGAGTAAATGTCGAAGGGTAGTAAGAAAAACGACAAAGAACGGATCGGTAGCAAACAGGGCGGTTGGGCCCAGGCGCGCGATTCCAAATTCACCGACATGCTTGTCGAGATGCGCGTCAGCCGCCAAAAGTTTAAAGAAACCAAGCAGCAAGCAATGCTTGACAAGACCCGTGAGACTCTCAGCGACGAGAAGCTCGACGAAATCGAAAAGATGACCCTCATCGATTCTTTGACCGAACTATACAACCCGCGCACCTTCTTGAAGAAATTAGAGTACGAATTGCGCCGGGCCAAACGCTACAAGCGCCCGCTTTCGCTGCTGATTATGTCTGTGGACAAGCTTAATGACCTCGGACAAGTCCATGGTCAAATGTTTATCGACGACACGCTCAAAGCGGCAGCCAATATCATCCGTGGTGCGATTCGCGACGTTGATGTTCCGGCGCGCTGCGAAAACAACCAACTCGGTGTTGTCTTCCCTGAGACTTACTCTTCTCGCGCGATTGTAGTCGGCGAGAGGATTCGGGAAAAACTCAAGGCCATGCCAATCACTGATGAATTGAGACATATTCGCGTGACTGCTTCTATCGGTGTTGTGTCATTCCCAACACACGCTCGTAATGAGCACGACTTGATGCAAATTGCTCTTGATTTCATGGAGAAAGCTCAGTCAGAGGGTGGCGACAAGGTCTATAATGGCTGAGTTCATTTAGTCTCAGTTTGACTTGTCTTGACTAATGAATTGACGGGGTTATGTATGCTCTGTCGTTTTCGCACAGCTCATCTCTAAGGATCAAAAGATTCAACTATGGTCGCAGCTAATCAAAAAATCAGACGCTGTCTTGGCATTCTTCTGGCTTTCACTGCAGCAATTGCAACGCCACAAAACTTAACTGCCTACGCGCAAGACGGCAAGATTTCGCCGACCAAAGGCATCTCTTTGACCATCTACAACCAAAACTTTGGACTAGTCCGCGACTCGCGGCAGATGGAATTGAAGAACGGAATCAATTACGTTAGCTGCGAAGATGTGGCGGCGAAAATCGATCCTACTTCGGTCAGCTTCACCTCACTGACAGCGCCAAACCAAGTCGTAGTGCGGGAGCAAAACTACAAGTACGACTTGATTGACCCGAATACAATTTTGAACAAGTCAATCGGCAAACCAGCGAAGTTCAAACAATACACCGCCGGTGGTTCGGTTGTGGAACTGAACGGTACTTTGCTCAACGGACCCACCGCTACTGTTGGCTCCGCCGATGGTGGCAGCTCGGAGGTTTCTACCGGTCTCGTTTTGAAAACAGGAAACGGCATCATCCTCAATCCACAAGGTCAAGTGGAGCTCGCAGAGCTGCCGTCTGGACTGGTCTCGACGCCATCACTTGATTGGAAATTAGAGACGGACAAAGCCGGAACTCACGACGTGGAAATTGCTTATCAAACTGCCGACATCAATTGGAAATGCGATTATGTTGCGGTCGCCAATCAAGATGACACAAAATGCGACATCACTAGCTGGGTGACTCTCGATAACAAGTCGGGTGGAACATACAAGAACTCGGCACTGAAACTCATCGCCGGCGATGTGCACAAAATCCAGCCGGAAAGACAGGTAATGCAGATGGAAGCCATGGATGCAGCGGCACCAGCTGCGATGCCGGCGCCTCCTCAATTCAGCGAACAATCATTTGCTGAGTATCACCTTTACACATTGGCAGGAAAAACCGACGTCAACAACAACGAGACGAAACAACTTAGTTTGTTCAATGCGGCAGCGGTTCCAGTAAAGAAATTATTCGTTCTGGAATCGGGAGATAACCGTGTTTATGCAAGCGATGGCGGAGACGGTGAAAAGCGCAAAATAGCCATCAAATTGGAGATGATGAATAGCGAGGCCAATCATCTCGGCATGCCGATGCCGAAGGGCAAAGTGCGTGTCTATAAGAAAGATGCAGATGGCGCACTACAATTCGTCGGCGAAGACGAAATTGACCATACACCGCGAGATGAGAAGGTCCGCATTTATCTTGGGGATGCTTTCGACGTAGTCGGCGAGCGTCGCCAAATGAATATGGAACAGCCAAACAACCACTTACAGAGAATGTCTTACGAGGTTGTGCTGCGCAATCACAAGAAAGAAAACGTTCGTGTGCAAGTAATCGAACACGCTTACGGTGATTGGAAGCTGACAGCGCAAAGCCATCCTTCCACAAAGAAAGACTCACACACATTCGAATTTCCCATCGACGTCCCAGCCAACGGCGAAGTCAAAGTCACCTACACGGTTGAAATCCGCTTTTAAAGCGCGGGGGCGCATTTCAATACGCCCGACGCCAATTTGGGCAAATGCAACGCGCCTCAACGCATTTCATTCGCGCATGCGATAGCCGACGCGTGGGATGTTTTCAATCACAGATTTGGACTCATCATCGCCATCATCCAGACGTTTTCGCAAACGTTTGATAGCTGTTCTCAACGCGTCTGAAGTGGCGTCAGTATCGTCTTCCCATACGCGCTGCAAAAGAGCATCTGTACTAAAAACAACATCAACGTTTCGCATAAAAAATTCGAGCAGTGCAAAATCTCGCGGTAAAAGCTGCACTTCCTCGCCGTTTTTCGTCACTCTATATTTCACAGGATCGAGCACGATCTTTCCAACCGTCAAAACGTTGGACTTCACTTCTCCGGGTCGGCGCATTACTGCGCGAATGCGAGCGGACAATTCGCGCAAGCTAAATGGTTTCGTCAGGTAATCATCAGCACCACCATCGAGACCGCTTTCGCGCTCGCTTATCGTGCCTCTACCTGTCAGCATGATAATAGGCGTGGGGCCCTTTTTCATGCGATATCGCTTGAGAATTTCGATGCCGGAAACCTTCGGCAAATCCCAGTCGAGAATGATGACATCGAACACGTCGTTCTCAACGCGATATTGTCCTTCCTCGCCATCATGGGATACGACGATGTTGTGATGTTCGGACGACAACCACTCTTCAATTGTGGTCGCTTGATCCTTATCGTCTTCAACCAGAAGTATTCTCGCCATGTGCTTAGGATATCAGAGGGCGGATCTTTCTCCTAGCGCTTCATCGTGATCTCAGTAGGCTCAACAGTGCATGGAATTGCAATCAGCGCCTCCAAAGCTACAGAACGTGAAATGGACTCACGCCTATACTCGATAATCCGCAAGGGAATATAGACCAGAAAAGCCGTTGCCCAAGCCTGTAAGGCACATATTCCTACGTGTAATGACTCTGTGCCAGGAATTGCGCCTGACGTCATCACACCGACCGTAATGCCACTGAACATTGCAATAGTCGCCGCCCATTTAAATTTCGGCAGCTCGTCCAATTCTGGCACACGGCCAAAACAATCGGGATTTCTCGAAAACACTTTACGCATCAAAAACCATTCCGCCAAAACGACCAAAGTTGGAGTTGGCACAAGAACACAGTTAAGTGAGGCGATCGATTCAAGCGATTTCGCAGCGCCAGAAATAGACAGCCATGCGGCCATTACTGCCCCAAGAGTGGCAAGCACAGCGACCCAACCTTTGTGATTCCATCGCTTCAGATTTTCGCAAGCACTTACCGAACCGAACAAGTTTGAATCATTGGCGGCAAAGTAGGACGCTCCTATCACGATGGCGCCAAGAATTGCCAAGCCGCCGAACGAGTAATCATTCATATAGCTGGTCGCTGCGCCGTAATCTGATATGCCAGTGAGTTTTGCAAGAATGAAACCCGTGCATGGAAAGATAACTTGACCAATACCCAAAGCCACTATGAATGGTATCGCGCAATTGCGTACTTTCGGTTTACTAAACCGCCAATAGTCTGCTTCGTTGCCCCACACTGCAAAGCCGATGATGAACGTGGAAATCGTTGTAAGTGCGCAGGCAAATGACTTGTGAGTCACATCTGCAAAAAGACTAGGAGGGCAAGCCGGTAGCGTTTTGATACATGTGTAGGTGACCCAAACGATTAGCACTGGTGCTGCGAAAAAGCGTGCAAAGTTGGCAACGCCTTTGAAGCCAAAGAAGTTGTTGGCCGCCATGAGGAAGGCGAAAGCCACCGACAAAACCATTAACGGGGCTTTCCAATGGAAAAGACCTTCCAGCCCATCTGCAAGAAAGAGTGCTGCCAATCCGTACCAAGCAACGAAAATCGCAACCAGGTTGAAAGCTACGATTTTGGAACCCCATCGCCCGAAGATGCTGCGGCTCAATGCGGCGTAGCTAAGACCACTTACAGCGCCCAGCTGGCTGGCAGGAATCGCATACGCCATTAGAATTGCGCAACTAAGCACTGTGCAAATAAGGACCTGTGTAAACGTGAATCCTTGTTTGCACCATTCAAAACCGACCAACACAGCCGGAAACGCTGTGACCATAGTGATCCATAGCAAACCCATTGTGATGGGCCCGCGCCTTTCGCTCTGCGGAATGGCAGAAAAGGGATGCTCGTGTTCGTCGTGTGGTTCTAAAGGCTTGGTTTGAGTTTTTGGAGATGCCGCCAGCTTCGCCTTTTCCGTACCGGATTTGTGAGTACGGGGGCTTTTCGAAATCGTTGAGGTCACTAACTTTCCTCTCTTGGTAGTCCAGTCAGGTTGCCAAGCAGATCTAATTAGCTAGTAGTACAGGCTTTCTGAGAAAAACACAATCTGGTTTATCTCCCATTTCCCGCCTTCACTGGGAAAACTACGAGTACTTAATTCGAAATATCGGGCTATCTACTAAACTCTTGACTGGCTATTGTAATGGCTTCACAAAGTTGGTTAGGAACAAGTAAATGCAGGACTCCGCGTCTACCGACGCGAATACTTCCGATAAGCAAAAGAAAGGCATCTTTCTTCTGGTGCTTTCCAGCTTCACGTGCTGGCTGGTGGTCAGCATCGTCGGTCTCAACTGCGTCCTTCAGTCAGTCAAGCCGCTTCAGTATATAAAGACCACGCGCTATGTTCCGCTGGAGCAAAACCCTTTGGTGAGCAAGCTTCCGGCGTTTTTCGACGCGAAAGAACGCCCTGAGCTGCTCGTCCTTGGCTCTTCCCTCCCAATGGAAGCCATTGCCCGCTATGACGCTGAATACACTGGCAGCTTCAACGAGAAGAGCCTCAACGAAGTCCGCCAATACACTGGCGCAAAGTATCTCGAGCATTTGATTGAACAAAAAAACGGCACCAAACTCTCTGCATTCAATTTGACCTGCGTCGCGTGCATGGCGTCAGATGCTGAATTGATTTTGCGCCGCGCTATAGACGCAGGGCGCTCACCGAAGATTGTTATCTTCGGAATGGGTCCGCGAGACTTCATCGACAACGTAGCACCGCCAGCAGGCAAAAGCCCTGTCTGCCAGCTCCTCAGCAATCGCACCACTTTGCCGGAGATCTTTTCAGAGGTGCGCACCTTGGAAGAAACCCGCGATCTGCTGCTAGGGCAACTGGTTTATTTATACAAAGTCCGCACCGATTACAAAACCATGCTAACCGGCTGGGCATGCGATTTGTTCGCGCATCCGGCAGATTTGTACGAATCAAATCAACTTGCAAAACTGAGTCAAAAGAATGCTAAAGAGAAAGGAGTTGCTGCCGCCACGAACGCAGCACAAGATCAATCAGCGGCATCAGAAATTAAAACCAGACAAGTATGCAAGGTTGATCAAGCAACGGATCAAACTTCTACAAAAACGCAGAAACGCACTCAATTTGCGGATCTTCCGGAATGGAAAGAGCGATATTTACCGGCGAATGTTGATCGATTTGAAAAAGAAAAAGCAAGTTTTCAAAAGATGCTGGATACGTGCAAGAAAAAAGGCATTCGCATGATTGTAGTGAACATGCCGATCACCAACGAAAACAAAGAGATCATTCCGAAGAAACTTTTCGAGCGCTACCAGAACGAAGTCTGCACAATGCCTGCGCAATACGGCGACGAGATGCTCGATCTCGATGGCAGCGGTGCGTTTCAACTCAGCGATTTCTACGACTCCGCACACGTCAACGCGCAAGGCGGCAAGAAGGTCCAAGACCTTATGGTTTCTTCAGCGAAGACCCTTTCGCTGTAATGTCGTGGCGCGCATTATGCGTCTTTCTGTTAATGGCGTGGGGGTGCGTTGCACGAACATTTTTGTTTATGGCGTGGGGGCGTGTTGCACGCCCTTTTATTGTAGGGTCGACGCCATGCGTCGACCGTTTTTCAATCCTTACCGGCAAGCTTAAGTTGCTTCACTTTCTCAAGATCACGCCTAGCAAGTTCTGGTTTGTTCAGCTTGAAGTATGCCGCTGCTCTATCTCGATAACCTTCAACATAATCGTATCGCTCGATAGCCTTCGACAAATCCTTAACCGCCCAATCATATTTCTCGAGCGCTAAATAAGCCTGACCTCGAGACAAGAACGGGTGTGATCTTTCAGGATCCAACTTGATGGATTGGGTGCAGTCTTCCACTGCCTCTTTGTATTTTCTACATCTGACTTTTGTACACCCGCGCGCGCAAAAATTAACGGCATTCAGGGGATCGAGCTCTATTGCCTTACTTAGGTCAGCAATGGATTTCTCATACTGTTTGTCCTCTCGCAGCATGAATCCGCGGGAGTAGTAGGCGATCGAGTTATTCTTGTCAATTTGAATTGCTTTGGCGAAATCAGTATAAGCACTCTCTTTGTCTCCCATCTCTTTAACGATCCATGCGCGCTCACACAGAGCCGCAGGGTATTTAGGTGACAGTGCTAGTGCTTTATCAACCGCATCTTTGGCCTCCTTCAACATTTTTTGATGATATCTTGCACAAGCAAGTTGATACCAAGCTTTAGCACTTTGATAATTCAAAGCAATTGCTCGAGTGCAATCGTCTACAGATTCTTTGAACTGTCCATTTTGATCGTGAACAAACGCTCGATTCAAGAGAGGGCCTGTCCTTCCTGGACTGTATTCCACTGCTTTGTTCAAATCATCAATTGCCAACTTGTAATTTCCCAGTGCTGAGTTACACAGACCCCTATGCTCTATAGCAAAAAAATTACGATGATCTATTTGCAGCGCTCTGTCATAGAGCTGAATTGCTCCGTTATAGAAGTTCTGCCTTTCCAATGCACTTCCCCAGCCTGAGTAATTTGCAGAGAAGTTCGGCTCCTGTTTGGCGACCGCCGCGAACTCATTCAAAGCGCTATCCGTTTTACCGCTCTGAGCATCACAATGTGCTAATTGAGCAATCAGAAAGGGTGCGTCCACATGTTTTTTCAGAAGATCAGCCATTGTCGCTTGGCCTTCTTTCAATTTTCCTTCTGAAAGTTGCACTTGACCGAGAAAAAACAAATCCATATCGCTTTTAGCCAATTTGCCGTCCTTCAACACAGCCTCATTCTCTCGCTTTGCGTTTTTGAAGTCATTGAGGTATTCATACGCGTGCCCCCTTCTCGTTCGCGTAGGAATGTCTAAACTCGCCGCTGTCACATTCAAAAATTGTAGAAGGTCTCTTTTGCTTGTTTGAAGTTTGCCTTCATCTGCAAGAAGCACTCCTCTTAGGAAGAGCGCTGAAGGATATTTCGAACTGACAGAAAGGGCTTTATCACAATCCGCGATGGCATCTTTCCGCTTTCCACTTAGAAGGTTGAGACGGGCCCGTGCAGCAAGTGCGTCGACATCTGTCGGTTTAGCCTTGAGCCGCCGAGAGCATTCAATTCGAACGCTCCGCCAATCTGAAATTTCTACAGCATTTGATAGGCTTGCGACGGTTGGAACTTTATTCGCAGCGATAGCTTCCGGCAACAAAAGTGCAAGCGCGAGCAAAAGAGACGTGCAGTTTATTAGTAGAAAACGCAGGGTCATATCAGGTCGCCTCTGACTGATTTCTTCTATGTAAGTTATGCCCAAAGGTGCGAGAAAGACGCCGCATGAATTGGCTAGAGGCCAGCGCTCCTAGTACAAAACGGCTGGCTGGAAGCAGGCGGTCCCAGTGAGGAACAGCCGCTTGGGAGGCGGCGAAGTAACTTGGCGATGCCTTGCATCGCCATAAAGAAGCGGTCTACGCATGGCGTAGACCCTACCTTATTCGAGGTCTTTCATGGTTTTGTCTTCGGCAGATTCTTTCGGTCGCGTAGGTTGTTCTACGGGAGCAGGAGAAACCTGCGGCAAAGATGTTTCGGGCGCAGGAGCAGGAGCCGGGGCCGGTTCTGGTTTTGGACGAACACGGTTCAATGTTCCACCGGAATTATCGTCAGAAGAATCCGGAGTCGCTTTGACTTTCTCACCGAGGCGATACGACTTGTAGAGTTTGCCGTCGAGATAGACCTTAAACTCGTTGGTGCCATTCATACGCACTGATGTTCCGGCAACGAAATCAAAGCTCTTCGAATCGCGGCCCTGCAGTGGTTGCACAAATTCGTCCACGACTTTTTGATCGCGAGTCCAGAGCACTCGTTTGGAAACAGTGTCTACAAGCTCGACTTTTACGGTTAGAGAATTGACGGGCTCATCACCGGGGTTCCAAATTTCTCCACTAATCTTGGGCAAGCCGCCTTCCAATCCAACGTTGACGCCGCGCAAAGTGACTGACGGAAGAGCATTGGACGGATCCACTGTTTTCGCTTGCTGCAAATAACCGTAGCCGGCATCTGTATCACCAGCATCTAGCAATTCTTTGCCGCGGCGGGTCAAAAGCGCGGCGAGCTTACGTTCATACACAGGATTATGCGTCGAATATTTGATCGCCAATCGCATCTGATCAATCGCGAGATCAAGTTTCTCGTTCTTTTCATAGAGGTCCGATGCCATCTCGTAATTCTTCGCGTTCTGAGCGATTGCATTGAGTTTGCTCAAATAGCTAAGGGCCTTTTGATCATCATTTTTCGAAGCGAAACTTGATGCCATCTTTTGATAAATGGTGGCCAGACGAGCTTCGGATTCGCTAAAACGCGAGCCTTCACGCAAGTCGCGGACTTCTTCCCAGCAACGCAGTGCCAAATCCAACTTGCCTGTACGCAAGGCTTCATCACCGTACATCGCATCGAGGTCTGCAAGTTCTGCTTTCTTGCCTGGAATATTATTCTTCGCAAGTGGGCGAAGCAGATCCAGCGCCTTTTCGTACTTACCGCGCTGGCGATAATAGTTAGCGAGATCTGAGGCCAGCTGTGGTTCTTCAACAACACCAGAACCTAATTGTTGCGCCTGACTAATCGCATCATGCGCTTTGTCGACCTGATCAACACCAACGTAAGCACGGGCGAGCGCGAGAAATACGCGCGGATCTTTTGAACGCAACGCAGCAGCTTGTTCCAAAGTGCTAACCGCAAACGCATACTGACCATTCGCAAGCTCTTTCTTGCCTTTAGTGAAAAGCCTTTCGTCATCAGGCGTTTTTGTCAAAAAGAAAATTGTCGCGCCCGCAGAAACGAGCAGGACGGTCACTGCCGTGAGTGCACCGACCATCGTAGGCAAGCGGCTTTGGATACTAATTCCAAGCTTCTTCGAGCGTCTTTGATGAGGATGTTTCGCCTCTTCATAGGCAAGCTCATCCGGTTCGGAATCAGCACGATTACGTGGATGTTCCATCGTGTTGACGGCGGCACCAGCAGCCGCATTGTCATCTAAATTATCGCTGCCGCCTTCCTTGAAAGACGCTCCACAAGAGACGCAACGCTCATATTGATTTGGGTGATAAAGACCGCAGCTGGGACACTTCATATTTTGGTTCCATAGAAAAACTGCGCGGGGGTCAATTGTCAGCTTGCGCTGTACACAATCAAACGCATCCGCGCAGTCTTAACTAGTGAATAGGTGCAAATGACTTGCATGCCTCGTAAGGGAGATGCTACTCCCAGATTAGCGCATGTCAGGTCTACTTGATTTCTATCTTGGCGCCAGCAGCTTCCAGCTTTTCTTTCATCTGGTCTGCTTCTTCCTTCTTGACCTTTTCCTTCAAAGGCTTCGGAGCGGCATCAACGAGGTCCTTAGCTTCTTTCAAGCCGAGGCCGGTGAGTTCGCGTACGAGCTTGAGAACTTCGATCTTCTTGTCGCCGACGGAAGTAAGAACGACATCAAATTCGGTCTTCTCTTCTGCAGCAGCAGCGCCACCGCCAGCAGCCGGACCGGCAGCAGCGAAAGCAACGGGAGCAGCAGCAGTTACGCCGAACTTCTCTTCCATTTTCTTCTTCAGATCAGCAGCTTCCAAAAGGGTGAGCGATCCGATTTGTTCCAACAGATCGTCTACGGAAAGTTTCGTAGCCATTTTTAAATTACTCCTCTAACTTATGTCTTCAGCAGTGAATAGTTCAGAACCCAATGCCTATGCGGCGTTGTTATTCTTCTTAGCGACTTCTTCAGCCAAAACAGCGATGTCGCGAATAACGGCTTCGAGGAGTCCGGCAATGCCTCTGGCGCCGGAATCGAGTCCACCCATAATCGATGACAACAATTGTTCTTTGCTGGGCAAATCAGCGAGACCCTTAACTTCGTCAGAAGTAAGAGCATTGCCTTCAATCACGCCGCCGCGTACCTCGCCCTTTTTGAGGGCTTTGAGATAGTCGACAACTGTTTTCGCAGGTGCAGCTGGATCGTCGTAACCAATAATGATTGCCGACGGACCCTTTGCCAGTTTCTCGATTGCTGCGAACTCACTAGTATCGGTTGCGATCTTAATGAGGGTGTTCTTAGCAATACGGCACTTGGCGTTGCTCGAATCGAGCTTTCTGCGAAATGCGGTGATTTCTGCAACTGTCAAACCGCTCAAGTCGGTGACAATCGCGACTTTGCCGTCTTTGAAGAACTCTTTGAGTTCTCCGACGATTTCCTGCTTGCGTGCCTTGGTGGCCATTAGCGCCTCCTTATTCGATCCCTCAGGTCTGCTAAGAACCTGAAGGACAAGTGCAACGCAACTTCTTGAAACTCCCCAGAAAAGAAAAAATCCCAGGGATATTTCCGCGGGATCACAAGCAGAGGGTATTCCCCCTGTATCGAAAAACGCTCGGGGCTAACCGTGCGCTATGTCGAATTGTGACCTCAAGCCGGCTCTAGATACGCTAATATCCAGTGATTAAGCCCCGCTCACGCAAGGGCACCGTGCTGTCTGCGGTCTAATCGCAAAGTGCGAAGGTAGATTCTTCCAATAATAAGGTTATTGGTCAAGCCTTCTACCGCTCAAAGAGCCGAACTGTAAGTGTTTCTTAATAGATTGAGGCAATTATGCAAGTTTTCGAAAAACACGTTTTTGTATGCGTCTCGGGCAAAACCTGTCCCGGCTCCGGCTCAATTGAAGTCTGCGACTTATTGAGAAAGGAAATCTCCGAACGCGGGCTGAAAAAACAAATCCGCATCAATAAAGCAGGCTGTTTCGACCAGTGCGGACATGGCGCAGTGATGGTCGTCTATCCCGAATCTGTCTGGTACGCACACGTTACACCAGACGATGTAAAAGAAATCGTTGAGTCACACCTAATCGGAGGGCAGCCCGTAGAACGCCTCCTATACGACGGCTCCGGGCGTATAGTCTGATTCGATTATTCGGTGACTTATAAAAGAGCCGATGGGAGGCGCCCTCATGACAGATAGTCTAAACGAGGCTGCAAGCCACTCCCACCGACTAACTTGATAATACCCCAGTAAACACGTTTCAAACTGTTATGGCTGCAAAAAATCCAAATTTGGTATGACGTCCGTCAGACCTACGTCCGCGCGGGTGAACACCTTATCGAATTGAGCGCACGCCAATTTTATCGATGGAACAAGCGAGCGAGCCTTCAGTTGTTGAATCCTCTTTTCATCCAGTACCCGGACTTGCCTGACTAGCTCCGGGCGCCTCTTCAGTATGGCCAGTAACATGTACAAAGACTTCGAGCGATCTTCATGTGACGGACGCGCCAGGTCACGGCTGTAAACATCCACCATATCGGCAAATGGAAAGTCATCAGGCAACAGCGGCAGGCTCTTAAATAGGTAACGCGTGACAGTAGTACGCACTTTTAAGTCAACGTCGTCCACCGCTGGAAGCAAGCGCGCCGCCGTATCTGGAACGTCACCGGCCCAGCTTAATAGTTCTGCCGCGCACAGGCGACGAACATTATTAGGGTCGTGATCAATCAGGTAGATCAACTCCTCACGCATTGGCTCACAGTGTCGAATCAACTCCCGCACAATCTGATTGCAAGGTTCATCTGAATAATATTTGACCCCGTCACGAAATTCTTCGCTCACAGGACGCCCTTCTGCTTCAAGAGAATCCAACCTTTCATGCAGTTTTTGCAAAAGCATAACTGGCTCTTCACTGCGAAAGTTGACATGATGCGGGTCTTGCAGAATCCGACAAGGCATCTCGTTTTCGTCACCTAAAATATCGACAGAAACATAAATATCTGAACCATCGCCGGTAACAATTTGAACATTCGCGTCCATGCGTCGCGACTTCAATTCGCGCTTTAGGCGCGCCACAGCGGAGACGGCAGATTTATATGACGAACCATTGTGCAAGCCCAGAAATTTCTCGACTTGCTCGCGAGACATTTGCGGCGAACCATAAAACTCCAGCCCGGCATAGGCGCCGCTTTCGTTATAGGCGAGCGCCGTTAGCGTATTGACGAGCAAAGAAAAACCTAGACACGCAACAAAAAGTACAAGAATTTTCGAATAAAGTTTCACCGCCAATGGTGCCCTCTCCTGTTACCGTCTCGAACGTTTGAACGAACGCTCTTCATAAGGTTTTTTCTCACGAATCGCCCTAATTCGTTCCTTCAAATTCTTTGCCTCTACAGTTCGCTTAGCGCGTAGCATCACGTCTGCATAAGCTTCCAAAATAGGAATGATCGCATCATCAGACTTCCCGAATTCTTGCTCGGCGATATTCAGAGCTTTCCTTGCCGCCGCGATTGCCTCATCGTTTTTCCCTGACAACGAATAGTTTTTCATCAGCGCCATCAGGTCGTCGAGCACGTACTCGTTGCCAGAGGTGCGCACAGACACTTCGAGGTCGCCGGTTTCCAGGCGCCTTTTCTTGGTTATGACGCCTTCTTCGCCGTAGAGGACATTGCGGGCGACCAGCGCCAGCGATATGACAACGGCAATTCCAATTCCGAGTAAAAGCGTAGGGTCCATAAAAACTAGATTATTCGCCGAAAACGCGCCAGGAGCCTGGAAAGGGCGTCACCCTCCATAGCCCTTACAATATACCCGTTACACTTGAAGACGCTAAGCAGGCTCGTTCTCTATAATTGGACCTTCGTTGTCGTCCTATAAAGAAATGAATTATGCCTGACTACCTGCTGGAAATTGGAACTGAAGAACTGCCCGCCGGCCAAATCAATGAGGCGCAGGCAAAACTGGAACAGCTGATGGGGGACTCGCTTAAGTCCCACAATTTGGCTTTTGACAGCGTTAAGGCAATGTCGACCCCCCGGCGGCTGGTCGTCATGGTCAAGAACGTGCAAGCAAAGCAGGAAACGACCACCAATCGTGTCAAAGGCCCAAAAGTACAACAAGCTTTCGCTGCAGATGGCAAACCGACGCCGCAAGCCACTGGTTTTGCTGGCAAGCACGGCTTGACTGTGGAGCAATTGGAGCGAGAGGAAGTTGGCGGCGCCGAACACCTTTTTGCCAATGTGACGGTTGTAGGAAAGACGGCGCAAGCAGTGTTGCAAGAAATCGCGCCGGGACTGGTCGGGCAATTGCCGTTTGAGCGACCGATGGTCTGGGGTTCTAACACAATGAAGTTCTCAAGACCAATCCGGTGGATTGTGTCATTGCTGGACGATGAAGTTGTGGAGTTTCAACTGGAAGGGCTCAAGTCCGGGCGCGTGACGCAAGGACATCGCATCCTATCGCCCGGCGACATCAACTTGAAGAACCCCTCGGAGTACAGCGATAAGCTGAAAAACGCTAAGGTTATCGTTGACCCAGCCGAGCGCCGCAAGGCAATTGAAGCCGGAGTGCTCGACCGTGCCAAAGAATTGGGTGGTGATGCGCGCCAGTTGGGCGGCTCGCTATTGGATGAAGTCGTCAATTTGACCGAATGGCCACATCCGGTAGTCGGTGAATTTGGAAAAGAGTATTTGGAGCTGCCTGACACTTTGATCGAGACGATCATGGTGCACCATCAGCGATACTTCCCTATTGAGAAGAAAACGAAAAACGGCGACGACAACAATTTGCTGCCGTACTTCATAACAATCTCCAACAATGACAGAAAGGAAGCTCAAGCCTCGATTAAGCAAGGCAACGAGCGCGTTATCAAAGCGCGTCTGGCAGACGGTAAGTTCTTTTACTTCGACGATCAAAAGACCAAACTTTCCGATCGCAAAGAAGCGCTCGACCAGCTCACGTTCCAGGAAGGGCTGGGAAGCTATGGCGAGAAAGTCGATCGCCTGATGATGCTGGCTGGACAGATCGTTGATACACTCGCGCTGGATAGCAACGTTAAGATGTGCCTGGAGCGCACCGCCAAATTGTGCAAGCTCGACCTGGTCAGCAACCTGGTTCGCGAGCTGCCTGAGCTGCAAGGCTACGTCGGATCTTGGTACGCAAAAAAAGAAGGCGAGCCGCCGGAAATCGTCACCGCCATCTCTTCGCATTACGCGCCAAGACACACTGATGACGGCATTCCAAAAGATTCAGTCGGACAGCTTGTTTCGGCAATCGATAAGTTGGACAACGTAGTTGGGTTGTTTGCACTAGGAAAAAAACCGTCTGGCTCCAGCGATCCATATGCATTGCGAAGACAGGCTCAGGGTCTCGTAGATATCCTTGTGCATGGTCTTTCAGAGAAGGCACTTTCGGTATCGGCCCTCATAGAGAAGTTGCTCGATGAGTTTGAACCAAAACTGAAAAACTCAAAGCGTGGTTTCAAACGCGACGAGATTCGCGCCGAAGTCCACGATTTCATCGTTCAAAGACTAAAGGCAAGATTGCTCGAAGGCGGCAAAAGCAGAGAAATTATCGATGCTGTGCTTTCGATAAAAGATCCGCTTGTTGATGTAAGCGATGTTTTGAAACGCCTAGCATTGATCGAATCTCTAGCAAAAACCGAAGAGGGTCTAGCCCTGTTCAGAGTTGGAAATCGCATCGGTAGGATCTTACAAGGACCGGCTGGTGATGAGGTTTCTGAATCACTCTTCAGCGAAGAAGCCGAGAAGAAATTATGGGAGAAGTTTTCAAAAGAAGTCGAAGAAGTAATCGCTAAAGAAAAAATCACAGACAACGAGAAGGCTCTAAAACTGCTCGCGAAAGTGACACCAGAAATTGACGAATTCTTCGAAAAAGTCATGGTAAATGATGAAGACGAAAAGAAACGGGCTAATCGAAGAGCGCTTCTCAACCGGATTTACAAGCACTTCGCAGCGGTAGCAGACTTTCCAAAACTGCAACCAATAATTCCGGGTGGACAGAGTTAACTGAAAAGGTCGACTGGCAAAATTGTTTCGCTCGAAAAAATTGGCAAACAATTTTCAATTCGGATTGAATGGAAAACGACGGCAATCAGGAATAGGTTAGATGGCAAGCAACCGAAAGAAGAAAGAAACGCGCAAAACGGCTATGGTTTTAGCGATTTCGCTCTTAATGGTTTTAACCGGCATCTCTGCAAATTTGTCGACAGGCTCACCTGCTGAAGCGCGGACGTTGTTGCCTGAGGCAGTTCTAAAAAAACCTGTGCCCGTTGTCGAGGAATCCGTCAGCACATACGTGCCTTCGTCTGTCGCGCCAGACAACGGCATTGCCGTCAATATCATCTTTCCTGAAAAAGTCAGATATAAAGCCGGAGCACCGATTGCGATTGTCGTCAGCGGCAACGAATCGACAAGTTTGTCCATGTCCATGCACGCAGCCAATTGCGGTATTGCGGAAGTGCGCTTTGCATATCCTGGCTGTGGAATTCGCCAATTCCATTCAGACGGGATCTTCGACAATTTTGGTGAAAGCTGCAGCACAGCTCTCAAGGATGTCATCCTTTTCATGAGAGGTGAGACTAACGATTACAAAGGTCGCTCGGTCAAAGATCTCATTCCTGTCAAACTGGACCAGAGCGTGCTGGGATTGGTCGCCTGGGAGACCGGGGCAAACATTGCACTGGTTACGCTGGCAAAGCATCAGGAAAAAATACCGTTCGTATCGTATCTCGCGTTCTTTGAAGGCGCCGCCGGCTGCATGTTTGCACCAGACAATCTGGGCACCGTCAAAGACATGCTCTTGAATCGACATTACAGAGAAGGCAGCGCTGCTGCCGGGCAAATTCTGGTCGACTATCGCAAACTCATGTATGTGCAAAACGCTCACAGACACCCAGGCGTTGCAAAAAAGCGCGGAGAGACAGAATTGAAAGGGGTTCTCTACTTCGATGAGAACAACAACAATACATGGGATGAAGCTTCAGAATACGCCCTGAATTTTGCTAGCGAAGTCGGATTGGATAAACAGATTTACGCGCCACCCATCGTAGAAGCCTTGATCAGACACAAAGTCTTCGAAAGGACGATGGGCGGAGCGGCTGCGAGGGCAGCCGCCGCGGCAAGTCGAAAGGCTGATAGTCAAAAGGCTGATGGACAAAAGCCTGACGCGCAAAAGCCTAACGCGCAAAAGCCTAACGCGCAAAAGCCTGATGCGCAAAACTCTAACGGACCAAAAGTCGAAGAGCCAAAAACGTTAACAGCAAAAGGCTCACCACTCAAAAGGTTCTTTGGAAAACCAGACGCAAAGAAATCAGAGCCCCAAGCGACCACTGACGCAGAAGCAGATAAAAAGCCAAAGAAGCCACTTTCGCAGAAGGAGCAGGATGCCGCGATTGCCAAAATGCTCACGGAAAAACTCTTTGGAGTGCAAGACGAAGAGAAAAAAATTCTCTCCGAGAAAATCAAAAACCGCCTTGCGACTTGCAAAACCTTCGAAGAAGCGCAGCAAGTAATCAACAACTGGAAAGTCGATAAAACAAAGTGGCCGACCACTATCGCGAAAATGCCGACCAGCAAAGCATATTTTGAGGCCCGAGACGGCGCTATCTACATCAAAGACGTAGTTGCAGCATATCCGAAAATGCTCTTCGGTCTTTTCGGAGCTCGCGTCGCACACACTCAGAGGCAGCCAGATCACCCGCATATAGCCTATCTCTACAACAAGCTTTTCGAGTGCAAGCCAAAATGGCTGCGTTTGAATCCTGAGCCTGTTTACGTTTCTACAATATGCAAGATGAACATCAACAATTTCTCTTCAAACAAACCAAACTCATCACTCGATGCTGCAAACATTGTTGAGCACCTGGCGCCACTCGGTTTGGTTCCTGAATATGCTTACATGGACGCGCTCGTAGCCGAACTTTCCGACCGCGCAAAATCAGGCAATTTTAAATCTCCGCTTGCCACAATGCTTTCCGACTACACGCCGATACCTGATCCCCGAAAAGTCGAGCCAAAGCCGGAGACCAAGTCTGCCGAAGGCGGTCAGGGCGGCAGCACGAAGGAAGCAGGCAGCGAGAAGTCAGCTACAGAGCAACCAGGCACTGAAAGTAAGACAGGCTCAAAGTTTATACCTTAGACGGCTGGCGCGGAAGCCGCCGCACATTCATGTTAGGATTAGGATGCAGTTAATCACGAGCAAAGAGGACAGCCAATGTTCAACGTAGGTCCCGGCGAAATTATGATTGTCGGAGTTCTGGCACTCGTGCTATTTGGACCCAAGAAGCTGCCGGAGCTCGGCAAGGCGCTTGGACAGGGCCTGGGCAATTTCAAGAAAAGTTTGACCGATGCTCAGTCTGAATTGAAGACGGCCTTGGAAGTCGAAGAAAAGCAGTCGACTCAGGAAGACAGCGCTAAGCCGCAAGCCTGATATTTCAAAGTTAAATGCCTAGAAAACAAGCAAGCACAAACAACGGACCCGAGGAGGGTACGAAAGACAGTCGTCCTAAAAAGGCGAAGAAAGGTGGCGTTGAAAGCGTCACTGTCGCAGAATCGACCGAAACCGGGGCAGGAAAAGGAATGGAGTCGCGCATCGCCAAAGAAGGCGAATTTCGCGTGCAGTACCAGAAAGAGCTGCCTAAGGCACCGGACAACCCGAGAATTCAATTCGAAGTAGTATCCAACTTCACGCCGGCAGGCGACCAGCCAAAGGCGATTGAGGCGCTTAAGGCAGGCATCGAACGAAACGAGAGGTTTCAGACCCTTTTGGGTGTGACCGGCTCCGGCAAGACAATGACGATGGCACAAGTGATTAAGGAAACGCAGATGCCTGCGTTGGTGCTCGCGCACAACAAAACGCTTGCTGCGCAGCTAACCAACGAAATGCGCGAATTTTTCCCCAACAACGCGGTCGAGTATTTCATCAGTTATTACGACTACTATCAGCCTGAATCGTACATTCCGTCCACCGATACTTTCATTGAGAAGGAAGCCAGCATCAATGATGAAATCGACCGCCTGCGCCACTCCACTACACGGTCGCTCTGGGAGCGCAATGACGTAGTCGTCGTTGGTTCCGTCAGCTGCATATATGGTCTCGGCGTTCCTGAGCGATATTTGTCGGCTGCAATTGAATTGAAGATCGGTCAAATCATTGACAGGCACGAGCTTTTGACTGCGCTGGTGAATATTCACTATGCTCGCAACGACATGGTTGTCGAACGGTCGCGTTTCCGCGCGCGCGGTGACGTAATAGAAATCTACCCATCATATGAAGAGCGCATTTTGCGCGTCGAACTTTTCGGCGATGAGATAGAAAGGCTCGCCATCGTCAATCCTGTTACCGGTGAAATAGAAGAGCTGGCAGATATCGCCCGGATTTATCCTGCAAAACACTATGTTGCCGATGAGCAAGAATTAGAAAGATCGATCGAACAGATTGAACAAGAACTTGCCGACCGGCTTGAAGAGCTGGGTTCACAGGGCAAACTATTGGAAGCGCAAAGACTGAAGCAGCGCACGCGTTTTGATATCGAGATGCTCAAAGAAGTTGGCTATTGCAACGGCATCGAAAATTATTCTCGCGTTCTTGAAGGAAGAGCGCCCGGTATGCCACCTCAGACGTTAGTGGATTATTTTGTCCGCAAGTTCGGTCGCGACGGTTTTCTAACATTTATAGACGAATCGCATGTAACTTTACCGCAACTTCAAGGAATGTACGGTGGAGATCGTTCGCGTAAAGACACTCTCATTGAGTACGGTTTTCGCTTACCCTGCGCGCGCGACAATCGTCCGTTGACGTACGATGAATTTTTCTCAAAAGTCGGAAAAGTGGTGTTCGTTTCCGCAACACCCGGCGATAACGAATTGCAAATCAGCAGTCAGATCGTCGAGCAAATTATTCGTCCAACCGGGCTTGTAGACCCAGAAATTCACGTTCGCCCCATCGAAGGTCAGATTGACGATCTTATTAAGGAGATCAAAACGCGCACAGAACGACAGGAAAGAGTGCTCGTTACGACCTTGACCAAACGTATGGCAGAGGATCTTACGGAATACCTGCAAGAGCTGGGAATCAAGGTACGCTGGCTGCACAGCGATGTGAAGGCTCTTGAGCGTATCGAGCTTTTGCGTGATTTGCGGCTTGGTGAATTCGATGTGCTTGTCGGCGTCAACCTATTAAGAGAAGGTCTCGACCTTCCGGAAGTGAGCCTCGTCGTAATAATGGAAGCAGACAAAGAGGGCTTCTTGAGAGCGGAAAGATCGCTAGTGCAGACCATCGGGCGCGCAGCGAGAAACGCGGCCGGGCAGGTCATCATGTATGCAGACCGCATGACTGATTCCATGTCTAAAGCGATTGGCGAGACACAACGACGCCGAACCTTGCAGCAAGCGTTTAACGAGAAGCACGGCATCGTTCCGCAAACGATTATGAAACATGTGTCGAATCCTATATTGGAAGCACTGCGCGGCAGACCAGAGGAATCAGACGAGCTTTCAATCGGAGAGATGCTCTTCCTCGAGGGTGGGGAAACCCGCAGAGAAACAGCCGGCAGCAAGCAAAGAGCGATACCTGGTCTGATTAAGAAGTTAGAGAAGGAAATGAAGCAAGCCGCCAAGAATCTGGATTTCGAGCGCGCCGTTGAACTGCGAGATCAGTTAAAAGTATTGCAGGAACGTTCGCTCAAAAACCGAAAACAATAGCCCTTTGGCGCGTTTCAGACTTCAGCATTATGTTTCAAACGCCTTAAACTCCGTTAACAAGACGCGCACAAGTTCAATTCCGCACTTATACTGCAGTTAGGCGTTGCCAAGCAACCGTTATTTCTTGGCGCCCGGCGATCTCTTGACGACCTCCGTTTAGAGCGCCACAAACAAACGCCAATGTACGCCCGGTCTGGCGCTGCGCGTACTCAAAAGAAAATGGTACGGAAACCCTCCGAACCATATAAGAAGGAATCTGGATGACTCTTCCTAACTGACCCGCCCTGCCTTTGAGCACTGTGACATATATGTCGGTCACAACATGATTGCGTGGAATTGTTAGGGAACTATTTAGAAACCACTTGAATACAAAAGACGCACCTATGATGCAAAAACGGAGTTCGCTTAGGAATTCTCTCCATCCATAACAATTGGTCCGCTTCGGGGACATTTAAAAAACCATTCGGATGGAATAAGAGCTTTCTAATCGCGGCGAACAGTCGATTTTGGTTTGCGTTGCTTACCTGCTCGAAATCGAAACCCTTATACAGAGGCAGTTATGGCGAAAAAGTCCCCGGATAGCGAAAAAGTTATGGGCGGTGCACTCGTAGAAGACGAGAACATTGCAAAAAGAAATGAACTGGAAGACCTGGATCTTATGGATGATGGCGATCAATTCACCATCATTGATGACGAAGAAGATCCATTGGCGGATGATGACGATACTCCAGTAGAACTTCCCTCCAGCAGAGAAATTGCAACCGAAGATTCGGTAAGACTGTATCTCCGTGAGATCGGTCGTATTCAACTGCTCAAGCCGGACGAAGAAATCGAACTCGCACGCAGAATTCTGCAAGGCGACATGATGGCGAAACGTAAACTCGTCCAAGCGAACCTCCGCTTAGTTGTATCCATCGCCAAGAAGTACATAGGACGCGGTCTTTCCTTCCTTGATTTGATTCAAGAAGGCAACCTCGGTCTCATCCGCGCCTCAGAAAAGTTCGACCACGAACGCGGTTACAAATTCTCGACATACGCCACCTGGTGGATTCGACAAGCGATCACCCGCGCCCTGGCAGACAAATCACGCACAATCCGTGTGCCTGTGCACATGGTTGAAACAATCAACAAGTTGAAGAAGGTTACGCGCCAACTGGCTCAAGAACTGAATCGCAAGCCGACTGAACAAGAATTGGCTAAGTCGATGGATGTCTCTCTGGTCAAACTGCACGAAATCATCAAAGCAGCTAAAGAGCCGATTTCACTGGAAACACCAATCGGCAAGGAAGAAGATTCCCGCCTTGGCGATTTCATTGAAGACGCTGAAACTGACAGACCTGAAACCACCGTCACTCACGAACTTCTGCGCCAGGACTTGGCGAAGATGCTCAACGAACTGACTCCTCGCGAGCGCGATGTGCTCCGCCTGCGTTTCGGTCTTGACGACGGCAGACAACGGACTCTGGAAGAAGTCGGACAACTGTTCGCCGTAACCCGCGAGCGTGTCAGACAGATCGAATTCAAGGCACTCAGAAAACTGAGACAGCCAGGTCGCTCCTCAAGACTGAGAGAGTACCTGTAAAAAGAAACCGAGGCGCCCGAGCTCAAACAGCTCGGGCGCACTCAACTTATAGGGTTCCAACAGAATTCCAAAAGAATCATGGGGGTAAGATTGTGAGCTATTCTGACGACTACGCGACGACATCAACACAAAATGATGCTCAAGATGCGATAGCAGATTCGCCGGTAACGACAGAACGTGTCGTTGACACACAATCTGGTTTCCTTGTTGTCATTAAAAGATTAGAAGCCCGTCTGGCGTTGTCTGTAAAGCGCCGCATTGGCACTCCTCCATCCAGTTCAATTCTTCTAACGCAAGACGAATCGCTCAAGCTGGCTCGCATTTTGTCCGATGGTCAAACCGAAACACCCGAAAGCAGCGCAGGAAATGGCAACGGCAACGGACGCAAGAAGAGCTTTGCCCGCGACATCGACAACTGGATCAACACTCTTTCATCATCGAAGGCAGAAACAAAACCAGAGCCTACAGGCTCGGCTGGTGAACTGGATGCCTATAATCAATTAGATCAATATGAATCTGGCGCCCTTTCTCAGGAGCCTTCTCCATCTTCCCGCTGGGATAAGTTCATGATGGATGAGCCCACTCCAGAGGCTCGTCGTGCCGCCAGAAAACAGCGCAAGACAAAAGCAATCGCTATTCCTCCAGGTGCAAAGAAGCTGGCACTAGCAATGGTGGCAACTTGTGTCGTAGTCGGTCTGGGCGGAGCACTGTTCTCCGTATTCAAACCGGCAGAGAAGTCAGAACCCAAGCCAGATGTCCTCGCAGCTGCACCTTTGTCTGACACTAAAGTAGACAAGTTCGCCCGCACATTCGTATCCAACATGTTGGACTTCGGACCGTCGAGCTATCGTATGTCACAGGTTCAAGCTATGTCTGTCATGAATCCTGAATTGCTGGACAACTACTGGCAAGAAACCAATTTCCCACTGTCGAGAAAGCAGTTAGCCAGCCTGCCGCAGAATCAAACTGTTTTGATCACCAAAGTTTCGCAAGAACGCGTGAATGAGACGACAAAAGATGTCGACATTTTTGCCGAACTTGTGAGTGCAGACAACAAGATGAGCAGTCCGGTTCACTTGAAGCTGAAAGTGGCTCAAACCGCCGACAACAATCTGCAAGTTATTGAGCAAAAGGATTTGACTGCCGGAACACACGAATAAATCGAGATGCATTGGATGCATCTCGACTAGCCGCCTTGCAGCAGTTTTGCCCATTCACGCGCTACACTGGCTGTGCTTTCTCTTAAGGCTTTCATTGCCTCGGCTCGTTTCATAATCGGCATGACTGCGTCCATACCACCAGAACGCATATTTTTCATGCCTTCTTGCTGCAAGCCCACAATCTCTGCATCTATTGCATCCATAACAGCAAGCAGTGAAAAAGTGATGGTCTCAGCAGGGCTCTGCACCGGAGCAGCAACACCACCAGCTATCGACTGCTCTTCTGCTTTTTCAGCAACAGCATCAAACTTTAGCGGTTCCGTCTCGCTAACGTCACCACGCGAAACACGCACTAAGCGAGCAAAAATCTTCTTTGACAGAGCAGAAATTTGCGAGTTTCGAAGCGGCTTTCCATCAACAGACCAGCCAGGGCCTTCATTGAACATCTGAATGGAGAGCTCGACAAAAGCAGGAATAGCAGGACGATTTTTTTCGTCTTCATAGAGAAATTTTGGCGGTATGAAAGAAAAAAGTACTGATTTGGTGTCACCTCGAACACACATTCCCCACACACTGTTTTGCAGAAACCCTTGATAAAAATTGCTGGGATCCTTGATGCCATCTCCGGTTGGGCGCATGCAAGTAACAACAAAGGCGCGATTCTCTTCAGTCTGATTATATTGATAGGCATATCTGTTGAAGTCATCAAAGAGGGTATCCATCAACATGACCATGCTCAACTGGCAAAGCGGATCTTCCAGCGTCGCAGTGGCAGAAGGTGCGGAATCTACATTTTCATTGACATTCTTCAACCACGCCATAGTTTGGTCGCCTACAAATGACGTATTCAGTGAAGAAAGAATTCTTCGGCTAAGATCTTCGGTCTGGCGCCGTCTGATCTGGTTGAATACTTCACCCTGTTCTTGATTCATACGCCCCCCTGAACACCTTCGTTCAAAAATTGGCAGGAAGATTCTTGTAGTTCCTAAAAGGTTTGTTCCTCGCAAAAACGACAGAATATCTCTTGAATAGTGAAATGTTTCTAGGTGCCATTTGTAGCGCTGCGATCACCCGACTGGGCGATACGTGGGGCCAAAAAACAGAGATAATCGAAAATTACCCGTCTGATTAAAGCCAGACGATGCATGGCATCGCCCCTTCGCTTCGCTTTCTATCTGACACTGACGTGGAAAAGATGTGCAGTGTAAGGAATTCCGTTTTCTGTTTCCAACGCCTTGAGAGCCTCACGGGCTGCATCATCGCACTCTTTTCGTGTCTCCTGAGACATAGTGGCAAACTGCCCTTCAATACGACACCACCAACTCCAGTGCCCTTCCAGTGTGTCGTAAAAGGTCTCAAACGTCTCAGTTATTTCCAACTTTCGATCAGCGAAAAATGGACGAAACGCCTCTTCTACTTCTTCTGCTGTCAGGCGTTGCCGTTCGGACGCCATGTCCAAGACTTGCCTGGCAGAAAGTTTTTTGAAATAGATTGGAGATATCTTTTTCAAAAAATCTTTGCCGGCATCTTTGCCAATAAAAAGCAGATCCAAGTGTCCGTCGGGCTTTAATACTCTGGCGAGTTCTTGCACGGATTTATTCAAATCCTTGGTCCAGTGAAAAGCAAGGATGCTGTAGAGATGGTCTACTGAAGCGGATTCTAATGGGAGTTCTTCAAACTTTCCATCCAGCACTTCGGCATTACCAAATGCTTTCAGTTTTTCATTGGCGCTAATGCGCAAATTTTCTGCAGGTTCAACACCAATAAATTGCACATCGGTATTCCCAGACTCGACCAAACTTGCGAGCTCCAGACCCGGTCCGCAGCCAACTTCTACCACCAATTTTGGATTTTCTTTGAGCTGCAATGCGCAAAATGTTCGCTCTGTGATCTTTCCCCAAAGGGAGGCGAGATTTTCACGACTTTCATATTTTGATGCTAACTTTGAATAGGTCTGAATGACTGACACGGCTATTTCTCTCCAATGCAGCTAAAGAAAAGGAATACCTAGACTGAGGCAGTTTCTACTCGATCATCTCCGTAATAGTGAGAGAAATCAGCATTTCGATCAATGAAAAATCCGAATTTAGTCAAAACATTTCCATATCCAACTTCAACAAAGCGATTGCATCCAAGCTTGACCAATGTCTTGATACCTGTGTCCCACCTAACAGGAGCAGTAACTTGCTTTATGACTTGTTCTTTGATGCCCGCAACGTCCTTCGGGAGCAATTCACCAGTGACATTATCGATTACTGGTATCTGCGGCTCTTTCCAATCACAATTGCGCAAATGATCGGCGATCTTTAATTGTGCCTCGGACAATAGCGGACAGTGCCACGGTCCGGCGACAGGCAATTCCAACAAGCGCTTTGGCTTCAAAACTGCCAATCTGACCAAAGCTTCCTTTATTCCTTCGTGGCTGCCTGACAGCGAATACTGACCTGCACAATTGTAATTACTAATGTAAATCTGGTGCCCTTCGGATGTGAGTTCGTTTACCACCGTCTCGACTGCGGCAAGACCTGTTCCGACAATGCCTAACATCGAGCCGGGTGTCGACTGCAATGTTTCGTCGATAATTGAAGAGCGAACTTTAATGAGTGAGACAAGATGCGCAAAATCAAAGCATCCGGCAGCATGCAATGCAGTGAATTCACCGATGCTATAACCGGCCAAGTAGTCGGGCAACTTTCCTTGCACTTCGACGAATTTCAGATAAGAAAGCGCACTCGCCAACATAGTCAAAAGCGTGCTTAAGGAATGACTGTTGACCAGCGAAGGATCTCGCTGCATAGCTTCCAGTGGTGCAAATCCGATGGCATCAACGATGCATGCATAGTAATCATCAAACTTCTTGTTCGGAATCAACCCATCAAGCATGTTTGGCTCATGAGCGCCGTGCCCAGGAAACACGATCGCCAACTTTCCGGCTTCCATTGATTCCATACTTCAGCCCCCACCCACAAAATAGTTCAATAGTTTAGCTTTCTCATTTCAAATGAGTCAATGAGACTAGTATTAGTTGAAATACTTCATGCCCGGCCGAACTTGCAAAAACTGTTGCCGACAGTGTTTTGGCTAGCCGCGAGAACCCTTCACTTTGAGAAGAATATAAATCGCCACCCAGGCAAGCATTGCGCCGCACATGTCAACGGTCGCATCAGAGAGCGTCGCACTTCGTCCTGGTACAAACGACTGATGCCACTCATCAAATAGCGCATTGGCAAGTGTAAATACATAGGCGGCAATGCTCAAGCGAGTCTTGCCCCACGTCGAAGCGAAAGCACTTTGTGAGAGGGCGAAACGGCTCAGACAGAATAGAACGGCATATTCTGTAAGATGCGCAAGCTTGCGAATTGGAACATTTGCATCATGCAGATACGTTTCAGTTATAGCGCCGGAATTGGCCTGATGCGAAAAGAGAAAAATCACGATGATCCAAACGGCAACAGCGGACCATGCAATCATTGGTTTGCGAAGTGACGTTGTTGGCAATGATGTCATCGCTTCGCCACCGATTTAGAACGAGTCTTGTTGCGTTTTCCAGAGACGTGAGGATGATCAGTCACAAAAAATCGCCAGAGTCTTTCAGTTGCGACACTAAGCCCAATGCGCTCGGTAATACTAATTTGCCTAGCACTGTATTTGGTGCCGGCTTCTAAATAGATCGCAGAGTTAGGATCAAGCAAATCAACTGCATTCAAAGAACGGTCTATTTCCCATTGCCTGCAGAGCTTGCCCGGACCGTCACAACCTGGGGCACCCAGCGCTCTAATCAAGATTGCCCCGGGAGTACCTTCGCCCTCGGTGACAACATTCAAGCAAAAATACATGCCGTAAATGAAGTAAACGTATGAAAACCCCGGAGGACCAAACATTACTCTGCACCGTTCGGTCAGCCCGCGGTAAGCATGGCAGGCTGGGTCGTCTTCGGTATATGCTTCGACCTCAACAATTGGCGCACGGACTTCGCTTCCATCAGGCATTTTCCTGACCAAAGTAATGCCGAGCAAATCGGGAGCAACCTCAACAGTCGGCCGCGCAAAGAAATCTCTACTTAATTTCGTACGAATGCTCACAGTTAGATAGTCTAACAAATGACGGCATTTCGTTGCACGCGTATGGGAATAGCTAGCGCATTGCTCGCACGAAAGTCTGAATACCTCTTCTTGCTAAATAACCGCCTGCACGATTCATCATCCTTGAGCCAGCCATTTGTTGCCGTTGCTGTCTGCGTGCTCGTTTGGCAGCTCCGGGCATTTCATTGACATTCCCCATCAGAGGTTGCGCCTTTGCGAGATCTTTATTGACCTCACCACTGGCAGTGCGCTGGTCCTCATTCTTGTTGTAGAAGGGTCTACCGTAGTCCGTGTACGCAACCACATCAAAATTTTGGTAGTTGATAAACGGTCTTTGGCTCATGCGGTCGTGCATGATTTGATCTGTTGTCTTGAATGCGCCCGGTGGTGCTTTCATGCCCTTTTGCAGAACGACACTCGCCATTCGAGAATCAAGAATGCAATCTGAAGTTTGCAAACGATTTTTCGCTTCGTACTTCATATCGAAGCCCTGCATGCGGCTTCGTCTTTGCTCTTGAGGCGAATGGGTGCGGAAGTGATCTTGCTGCATCTGCCGGAAGCGTGCGGCCTTTTCAGCTTTCGACAGATATTTGTCGCTATAGACTTTGTAGATATCTTGCCCCAGCTTTAGCTCAGAGACCAAATCCTGCGGCGCCCAGTAGCCAGGCAGGCAGGTCATAACAGTGCCATCAGGCGCAAGGACAAATGTCTGCAGGTTGTGTGGACCCGCACCGTTTGTCGTGCTTACCGCATTGCCGGAGGGCATATGGACTCCGGACACACCTGCATACGAGGCCCCGGTGATGTCCTTATAGCCGACTACAAAATTATCTTTCAGATAGGAGAACGCTGGTTCCTGCGAGAGCGACACGGCTCTCAGCGAATTTCCGGCACTTCAAGTGGCGCCGTCGATTTTGCCCAACATATGAATCCAAACAACAAGCTTTCCGGTGCGTGCGCTTTCTTGAAGCGCCATCGGCAGATTGGTGTACCAATTCATTCCTGTGGAGAGCTCTCTTACTCGGTAAGAGGCCTCATCGCCTTTAATCAAGGGAACAGCATTAGCCTGCGGTATCGCCAAAAGCGCCAACGCAGCCAAGCTTAAGAGATTTCGTTTCATCAACTGACTGGCTCCAGATGTAGAGGGGTCAAACTTGCCCGTCAGGGGGTCATATCTTTGAATACGTATCCAGCGACAAAAAAGTTCAAAATTCCGAGCCCAGAAAAGATTAAATCTCGGCGCCGATAATACATATGTACCCGATATAGGCACGTTCCCGCAAATGCCTATATCCTGGCTGTTTCAGACATTTAATAAACGAAACTTGTTGCTGAAACCGCGTCTAATGCCAGATTTACTCTCACAAGGGACAATATGGCTGTGGCAAAACAGCCACAAACGGCAAATCCAGACAAACGGGCGGAAACAAACGTGTGCGGAATCGTAGGCTATCTCAACCTCAACAACGAAAAGCTGGATGGCTCAAAAGAGCAAATCGGCGCCATGTGCCACTCGATATTCCATCGAGGACCAGACGAACAAGGCTCGATAGTGATTGATTCAGCTGCCCTTGGCATGACCAGGTTGAGCATCATCGATCTCTCGACTGGCCAGCAGCCGATTCCAAACTCAGACGAAAGCGCCTGGATTGTCTTCAATGGCGAAATCTACAACTACAAAGAAATCCGCGAACACTTGCTGGCCAAGGGCCACAAGTTCAAGACCTCCAGTGATACCGAGTCCATCGTCCATCTGTACGAAGAGTACGGGGTGGACTGCTTGCAGCACCTGGAGGGCATGTTCGCCTTTGCAATTTGGGACAGAGCCAAGCAAAGACTTTTTGTCGCCCGCGACCGAATGGGCGAAAAGCCACTTCACTGGGGCATTTTCGACGGACAATTTGTATTCGGCTCAGAGATAAAAGGTTTGCTCGCACACCCGAAGGTGAGTCGCGAACTCAATCCTGCAGCCCTTATGAAGTACTTGGCACTGGAATACGTGCCGGCTCCGAGTTCGATTTTTAAAGGCATCAACAAGCTGATGCCGGCGCACTATCTAATTGTCGAAAACGGACAAGTTTCAATTAAAAACTATTGGAATCCTAAGCCTGAGCCCACAAAGCTCAACGAGCAAGAGGCTTCCGAGCGTCTTATGGAATTGCTCAAGCGCTCCATCGAATTGCGACTGATCTCTGATGTCCCACTGGGTATCTTCCTTTCGGGCGGAATTGATTCGTCAGGTATAGCCGCCATCGCCACAAAGATTACCGGACGCCCGATCAAGACGTTTTCTATCGGTTTTGCCGACCGCTCTTTCGACGAGTCCGAGCACGCTCTGGCAGTGTCTAAGCATATCGAGAGCGACCACAGAGTAGTCACTTTCAAGCCTGACCTTGCTTTCGAGACTATGACCGAGCTTTGGAACTATCTGGACGAGCCAATCGCTGACGCATCCATCGTTCCAACATTCTTCCTTTCGAAGATGACAAAGCAGAATGTCACAGTAGCGCTCGCTGGAGAGGGCGGAGATGAACTTTTCGGCGGTTACCCGACATACCAGGCGCACCGGATGGCAGCGCTCTGGCGGACTGTTCCGGGTCCTCTGCGCCGTAATTTCATCGAACCGGCTTTGATGAAACTGCCTGTTTCGCTGAACAATTTGAGCTTTGATTTCAAAGTCAAAAGGTTTCTTTCTGCTGTCGACGAGCCGCCCATGCGCCGGCACCTGCGCTGGATGGGTTCGATTCCTGTCAAAGAACACCCCCGTCTGCTCAATCCAGAAATCTACGCGATGGCGCGTGCCGGCAATCTTTCGGAAAACGAAGAAGAACTCTTCGATTCACCTGGTTTTGAGCGTGTACTTATGCCTTCCTCGACAGGAAGAGATGTCGCTGAAGCGGCTATGCGCTTAGATTTGAGCACATACTTACCGGACGATCTGCTGGTAAAATCCGACAGAGCGTCCATGGCTGCCTCTCTTGAGGTTCGCCTGCCTTTCCTCGCCTATCCACTGGTTGAGTTCGCGCTCTCTTTGCCCACTTCCATGAAGCTAAGTCACACCAACACCAAGCTCTTGCTGAGAAAGACGGTAGCGCCTCTATTGCCGGAGTATATACTCAAGCGTCCGAAGAAGGGCTTCGGTATTCCGGTCGGCAAGTGGCTCAAAGCTGAGTTTCGCCCTATCGTTGACGAACTTTTGGATGATGCATTCCTGCGCCAGCAAGGTATCTTCCAGCCTGAATACGTACGGGCGCTGCTTAAACAGCATGACGACGGACTTGCGGACAGGCGCAAAGAATTGTGGACAATTCTTCAATTCCAGTGGTGGTGGCGCAAATTCTTCATGGCATCTCGTGCCAATGAACTGGTCGGCAATTGCAAGCATTGATTGCCCTCGGCATACCAAGTGCTGAGCTCCAAACCCTAATTTTGACGGCACTTCTGGCAAAGGTTAGCCTTCCACCCACCGGGCATATAACTCTTGATTAGGTGCAAGGCGCCTGCGTCTTGTTCCTAAATTGCTGCATCTGTTAGACTCAAATTGTGGGCCCCGACTCGTTTTACAACTCATTTAGTTTCGTTCGTATCCGTTAAAAGTGACCGGCACGGAAAGCATTTCACAAGACGCAAAACTTCCTCCCAAAGAGGAATTCTTTGACGCGGTCAAACGGCATATTTGCCATATTCTTGGATTCGATTACGGATTTATTGACTTGAGCAGGCAGCACGATCTTCTCAATGTCTATACATTCTCTGCCGCCGAAGATGACGCAGAGGCGCGGCAAATAGTCGAACAGCTTCACGACGAGCACCAGCAACCACTGACGGTGGCAAACACCCACCTTGCACAGAAAGTTACGCATACGCAATCACCCTGGGTAGGCAGAGCGTTCAACAAGAACAAAGACGAATCTGACGACCCGGAAGGCTATCCATATGTTATTGTGCCGATGATGGAAAATCCGGTATTCGGCAGCGGTATTCACCGCGGGCTGATTCGTGTAATTTCTTTTGACAGTTCGAAAGAAATTACGGCTCAAGATGTTTCCACCTTAAAACGGCTTGGCGAACACATCACAAGCAAACTTCCCAATGCAATTGATTTGCTCGCTCCGGAAGAGGAAGAAGAGGTCGCTGACAGCTTCACACAAAAGGACACTGTCCTGGTCGCTCATTCCAACAGACTTTCGCGCCGCCGTTATTCGCGTGTTCTCGGCAATCGTTATCAGCTTTTAGAAGCTGAAAGCAGCGACAAGGCAATGGAGTTATTGCACCAAAATCGCATCGACCTCATCTTACTTGATGCTGATATTCAAGGCACTTCTGGATATTCATTTTGCTCTGTTCTCAAGGAATCTGAGCAGTGGAAGCAAGTGCCAGTGATTTTGATCACAGCCGACGGTCTGTCAAACGATCCAAATGCCGGCTCGCGCATTGAAGGCTTCAAAGCAGGCGCAGATGACTGCCTTTCGGATACTTGCCCTGATGCTGAATTGTTGGCACGAGTCAAATCGTCACTCAAGCATCGCCGCATTGAAAAAGAATTGGCATCGCAGCTTCAGCTTCTCGACGATTACGCGCAAAGACTGGAAGAAGCAACCGAAAAGCTGCACAAGGACAAAGCTGAAGAGCAAATTAAAGCTGCGAATTATCAAAAGGCGAAATCTGATTCAGAGCTTCTGCGCAACCAGGACAACCTTCTTCATCGCATAAGCAACACTATTAGACGTTCTTTCGACATCAATGCCAATCTTCGCGACATGCTGGAAGAGCTGGCCGGATGGCGAGAATTGGATTGTTGCTTTGTTGTTTTGCCCAGTGAAGAAGAGCCGCAAGATTCAATACGCGCTGAGTACACGACAGAGACGGACTTCAGCATAATCAGTTCGAACAGTGACATAAAGTGCCTGGAAATCTTCAAAAAGCACTTCCAGGTCGAACAAGCGTTGGTCTGCAATGACGCAGAAACAGACAGAAAGTTCGCACCTTTTCGCGAGCAAAACCTCACGTCTGTTCCAATTCTTTCGATGTTCCTCATACCTGTTACTTATGAGCAAAAACTTTTGGGATTGCTCGGCGGATTTAGATGCGAGAGAGTCGCACACTGGGTACCGGATAACGAAACCTTCCTAAAATCAGTCGCTGACCAGGTTGCCTCTGGTGTAATGAACGCCAGATTGTATGCCAGAGTTCAACGCCAAGCCACCACAGATGGTTTGACCACTCTGTACAACCACCGCACCGGTCAAGAAAAGTTGGCGGAACAGCTAAGAGTTGCAGAGCGCTATCAGCGGAATGTGTCGGTCGTCATGATCGACGTAGACCATTTCAAGTCAATCAACGACAATTACGGACACCCCGCTGGTGATGCCGTTTTACGCTCGGTAGCAAGCGTTATCAAAAATGATTGCCGGGATGTCGACATTCCCGTGCGTTATGGCGGAGAAGAATTTCTCCTCGTACTTCCGGAAGTAAACACCGAAGGCGCCATTGTTGTAGCCGAGCGTATCAGGCGCAGCCTGCTTGCTGAAGTCGTTAATCACGATGACATCGAAATCAGCGTAACAGCTTCTATGGGTATCGCGTCATTTCCAGAGCATGCGCAAAGTCAGCAAGCTCTCCTCGACCTAGCGGACAAATCACTCTATTTATCCAAACGTCTGGGACGCAACCAAGTTCATGCCGCCAACGATCTCAATCAAGACAATCTCATCGCTATAGAACAAGCGGAACATGCGAAGCAAGAAGCAACTCAGCCGGTTTACAAGCCGACCAACTTTGTGCCACCTCCTGTGCCACCAGGCGTCGAAGATAAAGAAGAGCTCGTGCCTGAAGTCGTGGAAATGGTCAAAGCGCTGGCTTCGACACTGTATTCGAAGTCTGAGTACAACAAAGTCCACCATTTAGAAACGGCTCGACTCTCTGAATTGCTGGCGAAAGTCATGGGTCTATCGCAACAACAAGTCGAGCAAATTCGCGTCGCCGGATTGTTGCACGATGTCGGCACATTGTCTATTCCTCAGGACCTGATGCAGAAGGACGGCGTCTACACGCAAGAAGAAAAAGAGATTATCAAACAGCACCCGATTCTGGGTGCGCAGTTATTGCGCCCGATTCGAGCCTTGCGAGATGTTTGCGAAATATTGGAACACCACCACGAGCGCTGGGACGGAACAGGCTATCCCAACGGTATGAGTGGCGAAGAAATCCCACTTGCCGCTAGAATCATTCACATCGTTGAAAGTTATCACGCAATGATTTCCGATCGCCCTTACAGACCCGCGATGTCTACGGAGCGTGCAATTCAGTCTCTGCGCGAAGGCGCAGGCAGCCAATTCGATCCATTTCTCGTCGACATTTTTATCGCTGTCTTGAACAGCCTCAAAGAAAGTGAAAAGCCCGAAAGGAGCCTAGACAAAGACACTCCTGCATGATTGATGATTACATGCCATGCAAAATTCAGAAGATGAATTCAGTGATCTAAGACAACGCATCAAAGCGCTGGAAACTGAGCTGGCGGTCGAAAAACTAAAGAACAAGCAGTACGAAAAACAAGCGTCTTCCACACAAGATCAACTGAGAGACGTTGAGAAAAAGCTTGAAATAACAGGACAGCATGCTAATAGCGAAAAATCGCAATTCATAGCCAAACTCACGCACGAGTTGCGCACACCGCTGAATGGCATTCTGGGCATGACAGACTTGCTTTTAAAGACCGCACTTAATGGCGAACAGCGCGACCAAGCTCTAGTAATCAGCGAGTCGGCACGCTCGCTTCTGGAGTTGATCAACGACTTTTTGGATTTTTCCCGAATCGAGTCAGGCAAAGCTGAGCTTGAAATTATCGATTTTGAACTGATTGCAAGCGTCGAAGCAATCGCCGATTTGCTTGCAGAACAGTCTCGACAGAAGGGAATCGAACTGATCTCCTTTGTGTCTCCAAAGCTGCCTTCCGTCTTAAAGGGAGATCCAGGTTCAATCCGCCAGGTCCTTCTCAATCTTGCCAGCAATGCAGTCAAATTTACACAATCCGGCAGCGTTTTCATGCAGGCCGATTTACTCGAGTCGCTGGGCGCAGACAACGTCATTGTCCGCTTCTCCGTAATGGACACGGGAATGGGAATCGAGAGCAGCAACCTGGAGCGACTCTTCGAGCCATTTACTCAAGCAAGCCTTTCAGTAAAACGTGAATTCGGCGGCACCGGTCTCGGACTGACAATATCACGAGGATTGGTTACTCTCATGGGAGGTAAGCTTGCTGTTGAGAGCACAAAGGGACGGGGCTCCAATTTCTGGTTCGATATCCCTCTAAAGGCTGTAGGTGGCGGGCTTAATGGCACGGCGACAAGAGAATTGTCAGGCAGAGTTTGCTTGATCATTTCGGCATTTCCACAGCTGGCGCGCGTGCTAGAAAGCTACGCCGGTGCCTGGGGCATGCGAGTGATAACGACCGACTCAACAGACTCTGCTCTTGCCGTTTTGCAAACGATCGAACAACAAAAGAAAGCCGGAGCCGTCATCATCGATGGAGATTCTGTCGATGCGCACAGGCTTTTCATAGAAGCCGAACAGCGAAATTTGCTGTCCCCAAAAGTCAGAATTCTCTTGCTGACCTCAAATTACAATGAGGATGTGGAGTCGCATATGGTGGCTGAAGGTTTTGCCGCATTGCTTGCCAAACCTGTTAAATACTGGAGTCTGTACAACACGCTCGAACACATTCTCGTCAAATCACTGTCGCCGAAGCTCGACCGCAGACTGACTGTCCAGATACCAAAGCTTGCTCATGCCGACAAAGTTATTCTTGTCGCCGATGATAGCCCGGTCAACCAAAAGGTCGCACTACTGCAGTTGAAGAGCCTCGGGCTGATGGCGCGCGCGGTGTCCAGCGGTGAAGAAGCGATTGAGCAAGTTAGAACTGGAGAGTACTCTCTTGTGCTCATGGACTGCCAGATGCCGGAAATGGATGGATTCGAGGCGACAAAAGCGATAAGGAAGCTGGAGGAAGGCACTGTAAAACACATCCCAGTCATTGCTCTGACAGGCAGTGCTGATGCCGAAGGGCGCGCGAAGTGCATGAATTCGGGGATGGATGAGGTGCTCATCAAACCAGTCGCGCCCAACAAATTGATGGAAGTCATAGACCGCTTTCTAAAGGGCGAACATCAGGAGAAATCTCCACGGATTACACAGACCATTTTGAAGCCAGATGCTTCAGTGGTGGCAGCAACTCCATTGCGAGACCCGGTAGATTTCGAGCAATTGAAGAGAAGCTGCGGAGTGGACGTTGCACACGACATCATCCTTGTTTATTTATCTGCCGCTGAAACTCTGCTCGACGGACTTCGAGAGGCACGGGAATCACGAGACGCGGTAGCGCTATCTGCACTGTCACACCAGTTGAGAGGCTCGTCACAAGCAGTCGGAGCACAAGAGATGGTGACGCTTTCTGACAAACTTTCCGTGTATGCTCGCAAGAACAACTGGATCGAAGCGAAGGAAACGATTGAGTCGCTGATCTATTCATTTAGCCGGCTGAAGAAGTTTACCGAGCGTGTGCTTGCTGAAGACCCGGATCTCCTAGCAAAGTAGCGTGGGGTCGAATTGCATGCGACCGTCGATTTTAACAGTCCCTACAAGGCGCCCGTACGAAAACCGGGCTATGCATGGCGTCGCCACTGTAAAAAACGGGCTATGTATGGCGTCGCCCTTACGACTTTCTCAGCCGAGGATATCGGCAAAAAGCAGGGTGGAAAGATAACGCTCGCCGGTGCTGCAAATCACTGTGACAATACGCTTGCCTTTGTTTTCTGGTCGAGAGGCAATTTCAAGAGCGGCAAAAACATTGGCACCGCTGCTGATACCAGCAAGAATTCCTTCTTCGCTGGAAAGCTTACGTCCGTATTCGAGCGCTTGCTCGTTGGTGACGCGGAAGACTTCGTCGATCACGCTGACATCCAGAATCTGAGGAATGAATCCAGCACCGATTCCCTGAATTTTGTGCGGTCCCGGTTTCAATGGTTGACCAGCCAAAGTCTGGGTGATAACTGGACTATCTGAAGGCTCAACAGCGACAACCTTAATGCTTGGCTTACGCTCTTTAAGAACTTGACCGACACCAGTGATGGTGCCGCCTGTGCCTACCGCTGAAACGAAAATGTCTAAGTTGCCATCTGTCGCTTGCCAGATTTCTTCTGCTGTTGTTTCGCGATGCACTTTAGGATTGGCAGGATTTTGAAACTGCTGAAGCATATAGGCATTCTTGGTTGTTCCAACCAGCTCGTCGGCTTTTGCAATTGCCCCTTTCATACCTTCGGAGCCAGGGGTCAGAACCAACTCTGCACCGAGAGCGGCGAGCAGCTTGCGACGCTCGAGAGACATGGTGTCAGGCATAGTCAAAATCAATTTGTAGCCGCGTGCAGCAGCCACGAATGCCAGAGCAATGCCGGTGTTGCCGGAGGTCGGCTCGATAAGAGTTGTGCTTCCGGGTGAGATAACGCCAGCCTTTTCGGCTTCGTTAACCATAGAGACACCGATACGGTCTTTTACGGACCCCAGCGGATTCAATGATTCCAGCTTCACAACGACTTCGGCGCCAAGTCCCTTGGTGAGCTTGTTGAGCCGCACCATCGGAGTGTTTCCGACTATGCGGGTGATGTCCGAAGCAATTTGTTCCGTTCTAGTAGCTGTCATTCTGCAACCGCCTTTTTCTCGTTGAATTTATCGCCGGTATCTCTGATTCGGCTTGGATTCGGATTATTGGCTTCCAATTCTGCAAGGCGCTTTTCGCCTATCTCTTTGAGAATTTTGCCTTTCTTCGATTCCTTCTGATCGACCGACTTCATCATTCGCTCGCCCTTTGCGATCAGGCCTCTAGCGTGGCTGAGGCTGGCTTTATACTTCTTTTGCATGCGCTTTTCATCGTCGGTGTAATCACCTGGATTCGACTGATTAAGCATGTCGCCAGCTTTAGCTTGCCCAGGAGTAGTGAACTGATTGGCATTCGGATCCGCCAATTGTCCTGCCGGCATTGCGGAGCCGAAGAAGTCGTTTGGACCTGCAACAACCGGCTGCCCACCTGCAGCCATCACAGCCGTCAGTAAAGAAAAGAAAATGCGATTTCTCTTTGTCTGACTCGTCTGATAGTGACTGCAATTGCTCGAATGCATCTCGATTACTCCTTCAAAAAGTCTCTGCCTAGCCGACTGTAGCTAGTCCCGGAAACTGACGGTTGTGGAAGTCTGTGGATTGCTGGAAAGCATGAGCGACCTTAAGGACGACCTCATCGCTCAAAGTGTTTCCTAAAATCTGCAAGCCGATCGGCAGTTTGTCTTTGCCAAGGCCGGCTGGAATTGAGATACCTGGCAGCCCCGCAAGGTTGGCCGGAATAGTTGCGATATCCGATAAGTACATGCTCAACGGATCATCAGTTTTTTCTCCTATTTTGAACGCCACCGTAGGTGATGTCGGAGAAATCAGAACGTCGCAACTTTCGAAGACTTTGTCAAAATCGTTTTTGATCAAACGTCTGACTTGCTGCGCCTTCTTATAATATGCGTCGTAGTAACCGGAACTCAACGCATAGGTGCCGAGCATGATACGGCGTTTTACTTCTGCGCCGAAGCCTTTTGAGCGCGTCGATTTATACATCTGCAAAATAGAATCTTTGGCTGTGCCTTCTGTTTCGCGCAAACCGTATTTGACACCATCGTAGCGAGCCAGATTGGCTGACGCTTCGGCGGTGGCAATCAAGTAATAGACAGGCAGAGCATATTTTGAATTAGGCAGAGAAACATCAGTGACTTTCGCTCCCAATTTTTCAAATACAGCAGCGGCTGCGCGAATAGAACTGACAATTTCCGGCTCTATTCCTTCCCCGACGAGTTCTGTAATCACTCCGACTCTAAGCCCTTTCATGAGCTTATCCGGCTCCTGCGCAAGTGACTCTTCAAAGCGAGGACCCTGATTTTTAAATGGATCAGGAATCGATGTCGAGTCTTTCTTGTCGTGACCTGAGATAACCGAAAGTGCGATGGCTGTGTCTTCCACGCTTCTTGCCAGCGGACCGATTTGGTCAAGAGACGAAGCAAAGGCAACCAGTCCAAAACGCGAAACCATTCCATAAGTAGGCTTCATACCGCTCACGCCGCAGAAAGCAGCGGGCTGCCGTATCGAACCACCTGTATCCGAACCGAGAGCGAGAACAGCCATACCGGCTGCAACAGAAGCGGTTGAGCCGCCGGAACTGCCGCCAGGCACGCGAGAAACATCCCAAGGGTTGGCGGTTTTCTTGAACGCGGAGTTCTCAGTCGACGAACCCATGGCGAATTCATCCATGTTCGTCTTGCCAATGAAAAGCGCACCGGCTGCATCCAGCTTTTGCGCAACGGTCGCTTCATAAGGCGCGATGAAACTCTCCAAAATCTTGCTCGAGCAAGTGGTTGGGTAATCGGCAACGCAAATATTGTCTTTTATAGCCACCGGTATTCCGGCGAGCGCGGGAAGAGCCTCTCCACGCGCGATTAACTCATCCACGCGTGCGGCTTGTTTTTGGGCACGCTCTTCAGTCAAGCATGTGAACGCTTTAATCTCTGGGTCAAGCGCGTGGACTTGCTTCCAGTGCGCAGACAAGATTTCCCTGGCGGAGACTGACTTTTCCGCCAAAAGCTTTTTCAATTCACTTATCGAACGCCCGACAAGCTCAGTCATTAACTACTGCTCCAAATTTGCCGAGCGAAAATGCCCAGGGCAAGGCTTTAGATTTTAACCCGTAAACTTCTTGAAAAGAAGGCTTGCGTTATGACCACCAAAGCCGAAACTATTGGACAATGCGACTTTTATTGGTGAATTCTTACGCGCGACGTTCGGGCAATAATCCAGATCGCAGTCCGGATCAGGTGTATCGAGATTGATCGTCGGCGGAATGGTTTCGTGCTCGATAGCCAAACAGCAAACTGCTGCTTCAATGGCTCCAGCAGCGCCAAGCAGGTGTCCAGTCATTGATTTGCTCGATGAAATTACCACACCACCATTGGTGGCATGTTCGCCGAATACACGCTTGACGGCCGTGGTCTCGGCTTTGTCGCCCAACGGTGTGGAAGTACCGTGAGCATTGATGTAATTAACCTCTTCCGGCTTAACATTTGCCTGTGCAAGCGCCATTTTCATCGCACGCATGGCGCCGTCGCCATCACCGCATGGTTGCACAATATCGTGAGCATCGGCGGTAAGACCGTATCCGGCAATTTCTGCGTAAATATGAGCGCCGCGAGCCTTAGCGTGGCTGAGGCTTTCCAAAATGAGAATTGCCGCGCCTTCGCCCATTACAAATCCATTGCGACCTTTGTCGAACGGTCTGGAGGCTTTCTCCGGCTCGTCATTGCGAGTTGAGAGTGTTCGCGCTGCGGCGAATCCTGCCATCGAAAGTGGTGTGATGGGCGCCTCGGTGCCGCCGGCAAACATAACGTCTGCTTCGCCTCGTTCAATAATACGGAAGGCATCGCCAAGAGTGTGCGACGAAGTGGCACAAGCAGTTACGTTGCAAACATTAGGACCTTTAGCTCCATGCATAATGGAGACCCAGCCCGCCGGCATATTGACGATAAAGAGCGGAACCGTGAAGGGCGAAACGCGATCCGGACCTCTCTCGTAGAGGGTACGAATCTGGTCTTCTTGAGATTGCAAACCACCAGCAGCCGAACCAACGGCGACACCGACTCTCTCGGCGTCTTCCTTAGACATGTCCAGCTTGGCATCTTCAACTGCCAACTTGGATGCAGCGACTGCGTATTGGATGAAACGATCAGCGCGACGCGCCTGCTTCACATCCATGTACTTGGTCACATCGAAATCAGTAATTTCGGCGGCGATTTTGCATGGTCCTTGGAGATTCTCAGGGACTTTAGTTACTTTCTTGACTCCGGAGCGTCCATTGACAATCCCGTCCCAGAAGGCATCTTTACCGCTGCCTACTGCACTTATGACGCCTATGCCTGTAATTACAACTCGCTCTTTAGTCATCCTGATTATGCCACCACGCCTAATACATAGTTGTCAAAATCGGCAACGGGCTGAGCACGGCTCGGAACAATGTCCCGGCCTGCGCCATCAAATCCGGTGCCGAATCGACTACTTCTAAGTCTACGTCAAACCGTGATTACACGTGTTGAGCGATGTACTTAACTGCTTCGCCAACGGTGGTGATTTTTTCGGCATCTTCGTCCGGAATTTCCATACCGAACTCTTCTTCAAGAGCCATGACCAGCTCGACGGTATCGAGGGAATCTGCACCGAGGTCCTTCGTGAAGCTCGCTTCCATGGTCACTTCGTCGGCATTGACGTTAAGCTGAGCCACAGCAACCTTCTTGACTCGTTCGAAGGCTTCCTTCTCTTCCATGTGTACTACAACCCCCTTAAAACAATTAGAAACGCACACGACACTGAGCGGCAATTCAACCCAAAGGTTGTGTGCCAAGGCGACCTAGGATAGCATGTCGGCGATCCAGCGGTCTCGGTTTTATAGATTCGTTTACGTGTCAAACTTGCGTTGTAAACACAAACTAATTCAATAAAAACCGGTGCCCTGACACTGCCCTTCAAGGCACTGCCTCTGGCACTTTACGTATACAAACCGCCGTTGACTTCCATGACCGTACCGGTCACATAATCACCGAGCCCGGCAAAGAAAAGCACCGCACGAGCAATGTCATCCGGCGTTCCCATGCGCCCTGCAGGGATTTTTTCAACGAACGAGTTTATGATTTTTTCACCCAACGCCTTGGTCATATCGGTGTCGATGAAGCCTGGTGCAACAGCGTTGCAGGTGATGTTGCGTTTAGCGTATTCAAGCGCAACGGTCTTTGTAAATCCAATCAAGCCGGCTTTAGCGGCAGCGTAATTGCACTGACCGAAATTACCGTGCACGCCGGTTGTCGAGGCAATGTTGATAATGCGCCCGTAGCGTTGTTTGGACATGATTTTGACAATGGGCTGGGTGACTTTGAAAGCAGAAGTCAGGTTGGTATCGATTACCGCTTGCCAATGCTCTTCGCTCATCTTCAATAAAAGATTGTCGCGTGTGATACCGGCGTTATTGACCAGAATGTCAATCTGTCCGAACTTCTCCATCGCCGATTCGACCATCTTGTCGATGCTTTCGGTGTTGGTGACATTTGCCGGGCAGCTTACTGCCTGAAAACCTGCCTTCACCATCTCTTCTGCGGTTGCATCAGAGGTTTCTACATTGATATCGCTGATGACAATCTTGGCTCCGTGCTGCGCTAAGACTGTTGCAATCGCCTTTCCGATACCGCGCCCGGATCCGGTTACCAAAGCCACTCTATCGGCAAGGATATTTTTGAGTCCTTCCTTTTCAGGAGACACTGAAGCGGTCATCTAACACTCCTCCATTTCTATAAATACAAAAACTAATTGCTAAGGCCACATATCGAACAGTTGCTCGGCAATCTCTTCTAATTTCTCGCGATGTGCCAGCTTGCTCAGCCAGCGCTCCGGAATTTGAGAGGCGCCATGATAACCGCCCGCCAGTGCGCCGACGATGATGCCCAACGTATCGGTTTCACCGCCTGCTACCGCCGCATGACAGATAGCTTCTTCTAAGTTATGTCTGAAAATAAGGAATATACCGACTGCTGTCGGTACTAATTCATTTACTTCATGACCAATATTCAAAAGTGAATATGGTAATTGAGCTGCCGGATTCATATAGTCGAGATCCGGTGCCACGTCGTCCCAGGCTTCAGCAAAGCGAGGATCGATGCGTTCGGCAATCGCGTGCTGGCGCTTTACGTACTCGCGCACTTGCTCTTCTTCATCGAGTTTATTGCCGCGCAAGAAAAATCCGACGCTGTCAGCCAAAACGGCAGCCGCCGCGTAGACTCTTTTATCCAGGTGCGTAAGCTGAGCCTGCTCTACAGCCAAATCGGCGGCTCGGGAGCCTTCGTCCGTATCCGGCAAACAGGCAAGAGGAAACGCTCTTGAGGCGGCGGATACGTGCAGCGCGCCGGCGCTCTTGTCCGGGGGCGCAACCCCGTCAGCCATGCGCCGCAATCCTTTTAGCAATTGTGCGCTGGGTCCGGATGCGAGGAAACTTTGATCTGAAAGCAAAGCCACGAATCGTTCTTTCAAGTCGGCGCGGTTGAATTTGCCGCCCGAACTGATGACGGACTCAGCCAGGTTGACCGCCAGATAAGTCTCTGGCAACCACTCGCCGGCTTTGTGGTCCGGCAAAACACTGCGTGTCAGTCCCGGAACGAAATCTCTGAGGCTTGAGCCTGCAGTCGCCAATATCTCTTTATGGCTTAACCCAATAGCACTGCCGCCCAGCGAATTGCCGCAAGCTGCCGCCAGAATCACTCCTCTAATCTTGTCCTTCAGTTCGTCTTTGGAAATCTTTCCTTTCAATGAACTTGAAGTTGATGGGACAGAACCTTGAGGTTTTTTCTCCACGTTGTCGCCTCTGAATCAGTTGTGAAAGGCTAAAACCGGCAACTGCGCCTAATTCTGCCTATACCTAATTTGGCCTCTGGCCACGGCTCACAATTATGACAGACGACGATTTTAATGTCGGGGTGGGATTCTTACGCAAGCCACCGTAATTTCCCGAATATACACCGCGGTAGGTGGTGAGATAGTCTTAAGGAGTGAATCGCTGCTGCCTCTAGCATCTGCAAGAGAGAGGCAGCTGCAGGATTAAGACCGATTTCCACTGGTTCACCCCCAGGAAATTCGAAGCAAAACCTCCTCTTGTTCCCGGGAAGCACTCCCGGGTGACTCGGTTTTGCGCGTCTTAAATCTCTCGTAACACTGGGTTACATCGGAAACGCTGGAGGTCTGAATGGGCGGGAACACGTTAGGCGATCAGATGCTGGTCAATGCCACCGACGACTTGGCGGGTGTGGCAAATCAGGAAAAGCAGGTCGCCGAACAAGCTCGTGAGCGATTGAGCTTGTCAGGGCAGATGCTCCAGGGTGCAATTCCTCAGGATGCTTCCAGCGTACAGACCGAGGAGATGAGCGGCTTTGAGCGATACGGGACGGTATTTGGAAAAGGCATATTAAGGACGCCAGAAGGCGTTGCGAACACAATCGGGCACTACTGGCATAATCCGAGCGAAGCGGCAGGCAAAGCCCTTTTCGCCGGTTCTATCGGTGTGGCGATGCGGACATTTTTGCCGAAAACGGGCGCAGGACGCGCGGCCGTTGCCACCATCATGGGCGGTATGTTCGTAGTCGACGGCATAAAAGCCTTTGCGCAAGGTGGTTCTGAAGCCTCAGCTGCGCGAAACAGACAAGAATTGAATCAAGCCGCCACCAATTTCGGCAATCACATGGGCATGTTCGCCTTTGATGCTGCAGCAGGCGGCTACATTGGCATCAAAGCCGAGAGACTGACCGGCAAAATTCTAGAAAACCCAATCGGCTCTGCCAAAACAGTAGGCGGATGGGCCGACAGTGTCGTAGGCAGATTTGGAAAAACAGCTCCTGCCGCCGAAACAGGCGAAGCAGCGACGGCGGCTAACACATATGCAAATCGCATGGGAGCCTGGGTAGAAGGCAAAGAACTGGCACCAAAATTTGCCGCTTGGGACAAGAAAGTAGAACACTTCTGGACCAGCGACGAATCGAAAGTAGGCAATCTTCTCAATCGCACCACAGAGAAAATCGATACGTGGTCAGCTAAGTTCAAGCCGAAAGAAGAGCCCACATTGAAAAATCCGCTCGCCAATATTCCTGCCGAGCAGGCCAAAGCCTTGATGGAGCAAGCTCAGCGCCAGCACATAGAAGCTGTCGATTCACACATGGTTTATCGCCACGGTTTGAAAGGTCAAGACGGTGAGTATCACGGCTTTGACCGCACTTTGGCTCTCTTGAAGAAAGGCATAAATCCTGAACAAATCAATGCTAAAGATCCAGTTCCCAATGTTCCGGATCTCGTAAATGTCAAACTAGACGCAGCTCTTGAAGGTATGCGCAGGACTAGAGAAGAAGTCCTGGGCATCAACGACCGCATGTCGAAAATTGCCGACGAACACGGGACAGGACAACAGTTCAAAAAGCAAGAAGGCACAGCAGCCGCAGAACCACACGAACAGCCCGGCACCAAGCCTTACGACAAATCAGCGCAGCAAGCTGCAGCAGATGGCGAGATCAACGTCGCCAATTTGCAAGAAATGGCGAAAGTCACAGCCGATGAGCGCAATGCCATCACTGCCGAAGACACCGCCGTAATTGCCTACAAGCAACAAATGGAAGGTCAGGTCTACACTGCAGTAGTTCCAAACGCAGAAAGAACACCTTTGGGGCCAGAACACAGACCAGCAGCAAACACCATGTTCGCGCTCGGAAAAGAAGTCAACACTTCAAAAGACGTCGCTCAAGTCGATGATCTTTTCCGCTTCTTCGCAGACGCAGCAACGCAGAGCCAAGCCGGTGGACTGGGTCCTAACCAGGCTCTTGCCAAACAGCTCAATCTAGTGGGCGACGAATTCTTCACGTTCCTTGTCGCTTCGATGAAAGAAGCGGGCATCAAAGATCCCTTCACCATCCTGCAAGGCAAAACGCCTCCGCTCTTTGCTGTTTCCTCCGACCTGGTCAGAACTCCGGACGGCAAAACAGTCAACGCCGGACCGTACACGATGCGCCGCATCATCACCGAAGATCCGAAGACAGGCGAGAAAGTCACAGTCTGGGGACCGGACCTCGTCAAATACCCAATCAACATGACCGGCGAACGCGCCACCTCAATCGGCGTCTATGGTCACGAAATCGGACATGACTGGAACGGATTGATCGCGAAATTCCTCGACAAATCAGGTGAAGGCGGTGTTCTCACCAAAGCCGTAGAAAAGGCATTGGGACCGAAATACAACGAAGTCGCCACCATCATCAGCCCGGAGGGCACACCGAAGGAATTGCTGGTTAACGGCGAGAAGTGGACGAATGGTCGCTTGATCGAAAGCTACTTGCGGGCGACAAGAGACGAAAACACATCAGACATTATCGGAACCGCATGGACAGGCATCAACATGCCGGTTGCCCTTGCCCGCTTGCTCATGGGCGGACGCCGCAACGGCGGCTTGATGGAAAATTCCAACGTCTTCAGTCCGAAGAAGATGGCCACTCCGGACAACCCGATGGGCTTCGAAGTACACGCAATCGACGCGCTCAGAATGGTCATCGGCGCCAAGACGATGGAATATCTGGGCAAAGGCGATCCTATTATCGAAGCTCAAGCCAAGTCACTCTTGCGCTTGTCTCGTGAAGGTTCGACCAAAGGCGACTACGAACTGTACAATCTCGACAAACCTGGTCAAAAGGTGGTCATCGACCGTGACACCATGGACAATGTGGTCAGCGAATTGATTACGGCGCAGATGGAAACACCGCTCACGGTGCTGGAAGGCAAGACTTTCTCCAACATTTTGCCGCCGCTCAAAGCTAACTACGCGAAGATGGAAGGTCTCGGCGAAGCCATGGCCAAAGCCATTGCCGACGGCAAGAAAGTGACGGATCTAGTAGGCGATCCGAAGCAATTTACGCAAGACTACACGATTACACAAGTATTCGGATCCGGACTGCCTGCGGAATTGAAATTGATCAAGGGCGGCATGGAGCCGAAGAAAGCGCACCAATTAGTTACCGAATTCTCAGACCATATGCGTCAACTCTACCTGGAGACAGGCGACCCTCACGTTCAGCATTTAATTGGCGCCAACGGACCGGTAGAACTGCTACCGTCACTGAAGGCACGCGCTTCGGCGCTGACGAGTTCGTTCCAGCAAGGCGCCATCAATCTGGTCGGACGCCAGAACGAAATGCGCTGGTGGGCAAACCGCAACGCCACACCGATCGTTGCTGGAACAACCACTGCTATGTTGCCTGACGGCGATATGAATCTGTCGCAAAGACTGAAAAATCGCATGCAGTCAGCAGAACTCCTGGCAGCTGAACAACAGCGTCAAGCAATCCTGCAACAGCAGCAGCAAAACCGTTAACTGCAGGTTCGACGCCATGCGTCGACCGGTGAAGAGACGGGCACATTGCACGCGTACCTGTTTTATGCGCTCCGGGCATTGCTCGGCGCTGCCATCCGCGCGCATCCTCTACTCGCTTCGGACACCTCTTCGGTGACCTTCGCTCGTCGCTCTGTTGAGCGCCGGAGGCTCGCCGGCTGCCGGGCGGCATGAATGCAGCCCCCACAGCGGACTTTCAAATTTAGCCAAGGTACCAGTGCCACCGGTTATCAAAAGGCGCGTAGATATCATTTACTGTAATATGTGATTTGGCTTCTGAGATGGAGTTAAATCATTCGACCGATGCGCAACAGGTCCAAAAATTTCTCGTTTTTGAAATCGTTGGCAGTGCTGCTGATGCTTTCAGCTACTAGCTTGAGCGGCGGTCAGACGATTGCTCAGCACGAATACATGAATCCTGACTCGCCCGGCGTCAATCGCGGGCGCGCGTCGGCAAATTATCAGAAGGGTCTGCAAGCTTTTCAAATAGGAGACTATGTTCAAGCAGTCAATTTCATGAAATTGGCGCAGAACGATGATCCATCCAACAAAAAAGTTTGCCACATGCTCGCGCTGGCATACGCTGAAGCAGGCGACACTTACAACGCCAACATGTGGTTCGGCTCTGCACTAACTCTCGACTACAACTATGTAGAGTGCCGGAACAATTACGGACTTTTCTTGCGCAAGACAGGCAAAACATACGAAGCCGAGCGTGCATTCGAAGAGTGCATCAAATCTAGTCCTAAGTATCCCGATGCACACTACCACCTGGGCGAGATGCTCAGAGACAAGGGCGATCTCGATAGTGCGATCGAACAATTCAATGACGCCATAAGATGCAATCCCAATTACTTTGACGCGCTCCAGGATCTTGGATTGGCGATGTATCAGAAGTATTCATCAGGACTCTGCGATATTTCTGAGTCACTGCAAAAGCTACAGGAAGCCGAAAGACTTATTCCAGACAATCCGATGATTCACTATTATCTGGGCAACGTTTATTGCTCGAATTCGCAGTTTGATGCGGCCGAAGCCGAGTATCGAAAAGCGCTGCAGTGCGACGCGAAGTTTACCGCTGCCAACTACGAGTTTGGGCGCGTTCGTTATTATCGCGGCGATGTTGACCGTTGCCTTCTAGCGATGCGCGAGGCAGAGAAGGTCACGCCGGTATACGCCGAATCAAAGAAATATCCGGCTGTCGCGCTCGACAAACTCAAGTGCTACAAAGCCGCTTGCTGCGAGGTGAAAGGTCTCGGCATCGAGGCTGTTGACACATATAAAGAAGCGGTCGCCATGCAAAACAGTGTGGACAGAGTAGAGACTCTGGCCAAGATAAAAAGCCTGGAAAAGGCTCTGCGCAGCGGTTCTCGCAAGAAAGTCACCTATGACATGGCCGAAGTTCAGGCTCTCGTCAAACGAGGCGTATTCGAGATTGAAGGCGGTAACTATGAGGCCGCAAAGAAGACCTATGGACGAATTCTCGAGATGTATCCCGAGTGCTATGAAGCCGTTCAGCATCTTGGTGAACTGCAGGAAATCTCAGGCGACTTGAACGGCGCCATCGCCAAATACCAGCAGGCGCAGGCATTGCGCCCGAACTTTGGCGCCGCCTACTTCAATCTTGGCGTCATTCTCGAAAAGATGGGGTTGGCGAGCGATGCGGGCATGATGTACCAGAAGTTTCACGAGATTGACGGCAAATATCCGTATGACCCGCGCCACATCGTGAGCATCCAGCAAGACGACGTTCGCAAACGGGCGCGCGAAATTGAGTTCAAGAAGCGCGGCTATTAGGAACTTTCCGCTAGTCTAAGCGTTCTGCCGTTCGGAGAAACGAGTTGCCGGGCAATAAAAGACGAGTTTTTCGGCCCAGCTCTCAAGTATTAAAAAGGCTTACTGTGCCGGAATTTATTTCGGTTATCATTAGGCCCACTAGGGAAACATAAACCATGTCCAAACACACACAGTCAACCAAGCAAGTTTCCACCCACACGCTTTTGAAATACAAAGGCGAGGGTCGAAAAATCGTCTGCCTTACCGCCTATGACTATTCAACCGCGCAAATTGTCGACCGCGCGGGAGTAGACGTCATCCTCGTGGGCGACAGTCTGGCCATGGTGGCGCTCGGTCACCGCACCACACACGCAGTGACGATGGAAGAGATGCTTCACCACACCCGTGCCGTAACACGGGGAGTGAAGACTGCGCTGGTCGTTGCCGACCTGCCCTTTATGAGCTACCAAGTCGAAGTGACCCAAGCAATCACCAACGCCGGACGTTTCATCAAAGAAGCAGAAGCGCATGCGGTAAAGCTCGAAGGTGCCACTCCGCTCAGCCTGGAAATCGTCGAGCGGCTAGTCGGTATGGGCATTCCAGTAATGGGACACCTGGGTTTCACACCACAGTCAATTCACGGTCTGGGCGGTACTAAAGTTCAGGGCAAAACAGCCGAAGATGCTGTAAAACTAATACGCGACGCCAAAGCACTGGAAGAAGCCGGAGCATTCAGCGTTGTTTTGGAAATGGTACCGAAGGCGGTGGCAGCCATTCTCACTGAAGAGATGAAGATTCCCACAATCGGCATTGGCGCAGGCAATGGCTGCGACGGACAAATTTTGGTGACAGATGATTTGCTCGGCAAGTTCACCGATTTTCAACCGCGATTCGTTAGGCGCTATGCCAATCTGGCAGACATTTGCAACGATGCAATTGTTAGCTATGCAAATGATGTGAAGACCAAACAGTTTCCCGATGATTCGGAATCATTTGCAATTTCCGAAGAAGAAGAGCTGGAGTTGCGTCAGTTGATCGCCGCGGACATGGAATTGAAGGGCGAACTTACTTGCTAGATTGTGAAAAGTTAGCTTGCTGATTTGTGAGAGCAGATTTAAGTTCCGCAGATTTTCGAACAGGGTCCCTAGATTATCTATAGCTAACTAAGATTTTTTACTGACACGCAAACACGTCTGACAACTACTGAAAGCCTGTCAAATAGGCAGTCTTCCGACCTCAAACACTGATGGCCGATTGGATACAGACCGTGTGGTGGCTACCTGTAGTAACCACGTCGGGAACTTTCGTTTAAGTGTTTTGTCCCACAACTGACAAACGAAAACAGGCGCCTGGTGAGCAGTGTCAATCATCGCCTGTATTCCTTTGCCATGGAATCACAGACAGCTGCATACGCAACTGTCAGGGAAACACGACAGCAGCCAAGCGACGGGAATCACTCTTTTAGTCGCATCAGGGCACTTGCGCCCAGCGCTGCTCTTTTCGTGAGTTGTGTATTGAGGATTGAAGAAAATGCACAGAGACATAAGAAGGAGCATTGCGCTCTTGGTGGCGTTTACGTTCGCGTCTTCTCTAGTTACGACAAATGCTGCACTCGCAGCAAACATCGACGAACCATTCAAGAAACTATTTTCCGGCATCGCCTCTTGGTACGGTGGGAAGTTCCACGGAAGGCGCACTGCTTCTGGCACTCGGTACGACATGCACAGCATGACATGCGCGCATAAGACGCTACCGTTCGGAACAAAACTTTTGGTCAAGAATCCGTCCAACGGCAAAACATGCCAGGTTACAGTGACAGACCGCGGACCTTATTATGGCAAACGTGTCATTGATCTATCGAAAGCAGCAGCTGACAGGCTGGAACTTGATGGTATTGGGCATGTGGTTTGCTACCTCGGAAAAGCTGTTGGTAAGGGAATCGGCGGTGCCGCAAAGGGCATTGAAAAAACTGCAAAAGGAATCGAAGGAACAGCAAAAGAGACAGGCGAATCAATCGCCAGTCTCCCCAATCGTCTTGGAAAAGTAGCCAAGGAAATCGGAGAAACCGCTGCAGCGCCAATTTCCAGAGGCGTGACTATCGCATCGAAACCAATGAACAGGCAAGAGTACCGCAAAGAAATCGAGCGCTATTACAAGGCGAAAGACTTTGTCGATGATGGTGTAGAACTCGCACATTGGGAAGTAAAAGGAAGTTTCGAACCACGAGCAAAAACCGGATGTTTGCTAGTCCCTGAGGCAGGTTATTCAGGTACGAGTAAGCACAACCGCAGCGTAATCTCCGGTCTGGATCAAGACATCTTCTAGGTTATTGCAGGGGTTGGGCTATGCTTATTCAGTAGGTTCGACGCCATGCTTATTGAGTCTACCGTAGGGTCGACGCCATGCGTCGACCGTTTCAAAAACCGCACAATGCATGCGCCAGGGCGGGATACATCCAGCGCCTCCTGCTGTTCAATACGTAATCTCAATTCAACGAAAAACAAACCCAATCAATCGGCGGGAGGCATAAATGCCTCCCCTACAATCGAAAATGAAGTTGGGGCGGCATGAATGCCGCCCGCCATTGTTTTCGAACGCGGTCCTCTTTGCTCAGATTGAACTTCATTCGCTACGGCAACGCTTGCGTCGCCATAAGAAACGGGCGCGTACAATGCGGCCCCACGTTAAACGTCCGTGCATGCGGCCCACTCTAAACGGAGTGTGCAATGCGGCCCTACATCTCGTAGTTTTTGTTAATGCCGAGAAGACGTTCGAAGATGAGCTTGTCTACGTACAAAGCATCGGGCTTGATTTTCATGTCGCCCGAAAATGGATAGCCGAACATCAATACCAAAAACAAGTTCAACGCAATCAAAGACGATGAAAGAGCAGTCATGATTATCTGCGATTTCAAATTTCTCAAACCAAAGAAGTACGAAAACACACTACAGACAGCAGCTCCAAGGACGAGAACAACCCATTCCTCGATAGGCATTCCGTTGTCGGATATGTTTGTCCGAGCGCGCCTGTTATCCCACAGATTACAAACAGCTTCCACGGCCATTGGATAAATGGCTTTTTGGCTCTCTGTAACCGGCTCATAATCAATAACTTCGTGAATCAAGTCAAATACCAATTTACGAGCTTTGAAACTTTTGTTTTGGGTGCCCATAAGATCCCATTCGACCTGAACAACTTCGGTCACATAATCAAGACACATTGCCTCGATCTTTTTTTGTTTCTGTTCAGGAAAGCGTCGGGATAAAACAAATACATCAGCCAAGCTATTAGCCTCAGCTTCAACGATTGTGCGCGCTTCTTGAAAGCGGGTCATCGCATCGACGACAACGAGTCCCAGTAAAACCGCGTACATCGTGCCCACGACGGACAGCATGTAGCCGCCCACCTCGTGGTTCTCCATAAGCGAGTCGATATGGACCTTCTGACGAACCCAAATCAATCCAACTACCGACAACAACACAGCTAGTGTAAAAATCGTGATGGAGCTGAAGTAACTGTCGACTTGCATTATGCCTGTATTGTGTGTGAGGCCGCTTTCAGTTAGGACACCGTCTTTTTTTTCGAAATCGAGCTGCTTTCGGTTCTGACGCTCTTATTCTTCTGAGATTTGGCTGCTTCCGGTTCTACCGTTGGTTATTGTTTTTGATTGGGCTGCTTCCGGTTCTGCCGTTGGTTATTGTTTTTGATTGGGCTGCTTCCGGTCCAGAACGTAGAATGACTTCAGAAGGCACTGTAGGGGCGGCATAAATGCCGCCCGTTTTCTCTAGTGACAGGTCCCGCAGGAAGAACTAGAGCACGAGCCACAGCCGCCGCCACCAGAAGAGCTCGAAGATTTACTGGTACCCTGACCGACATCAGGGGTGGTGCCACCGGCTCGAATGAACGCGTTCCAAATACGCGTAACTTCAGTGCTGCCGCACTTGTCGCAAGCGCAGTCGGTGGATTCTGCCGTCATTGAACGTTCAACAGTGAACACCTCTCGGCAGTCTTTGCAGCGGTAATCATATTGAGCCATCTCTTGAAACCTCTGACTTATTAGTGTGCTGGAACTGTTGCAGGCGTACCGGTTTCTGCCGCCGGCGTTTTGGTTTCGGTCGCAGGCAAGGTGGATTCCGAGCTAGACTGCGGTACAGATTCTGTCGTCGTTGCAGGAATCGAATCAGCAGCCGGAGTGCCAGTATTGCTTCTGCTCTGTGAAGCGTCCTTTTGATCACTTTGCTGCTGGCGGACTTCTTTCGCCTTCTCTTTCATTGCTTTGAATGACAGCTTGCCGGTCATCAACGCGCTCACGTCATTGACCATGATGACGACCATAAGCACAATCAAGCTAATGAAGCCCCATTTAACTATTTCGCCCTGCGCTTTCTCGTGCATTGGTCTGCCACGAATCGCTTCGAATAACATGAAGGCAAGGTGACCTCCATCCAGTGCAGGCCACGGTAAGAGGTTGATGATGGCCAGATCCATGCTGATCATGATCGTAAACATGAACAGCTTGCTCCAGTCTTGTTGAGCAACATCGGCGCCAAAAACGACCACGGCGAGAACACCGTGTAAGTCACCAATACCGACAGCTGGTGCGCCTCCGGCAGCCTTCTTAGCACCCATCATCCCCTGAGCCAGACCCTGAACCATCTGCCCTAAAGCATCGAGCATTTGCTTGGTCAGCTCATACAACTTGTAACCGGCATAACCGGCAATCTCAAAAATATTACCTTCGACTTTGCTGAAATAAGCGACACGGTCGGTCAATTTGAGACCGATTTGCCCTTTCTCGTTTGGAGTCATTTCCAGCGTCAGTTTCTGCATACCATCTTCTTTGGCTTGGTACGCTTTCTCGTCGACAGCTCGGAGATCCGCTTCTGTTTGCTCTTTTGCGTCAGCGGAGGCAGGAGCGTCTACATCCGCCGGACGACGAATAGTCACCGTCATGTGCTTGTTTTTGTGTGCCTGGATAGCGGAAATGGCTTCCGCCGTCGTTTTTACCTTGGCACCATCGATATCGACGATCATGTCGCCGGTTTGAAAACCTGCATTTTGAGCAATCGGATTGTCCTTGCCAACCACCCCTTCAGATACAACCCGGGTGACCGGATCGCCCAGGGATAGGACCATAACCAAGCAGACGAGATAGGCAAAGATGACGTTGAAAGTTACCCCAGCGACAGCGACCAGAGCGCGTTGCCAGATTGGAAACTTGCGAAAGGGTTTCTCAGGAGGACCAAATGCGTCAGCGTTGGATTCATCGCCCAGCTCGGGAATAGCAACGTATCCACCCAAAAGACAGGCGTGGATTTTGAACTCGGTATTCCATCGCTTGCCAATCGTCACCGAAGGTCCGAAAGGCAGCCCAAAACCGAAGACCGGGGTCTGGAAGCCAAAGAACCTGGCAACCAGGAAATGCCCGCACTCGTGCACGATGATGAGCACGCTCAGTATGCCGAGCATTGTTAATATCGCAAAAGCCTTTTCCACTTGGACCTCAAATGCCAGGAGACCTGTTCAGGTACTCCACCGAAACATCCCTATAGTAATAGGATAGTATCTGGGCTGCATTATAACCACTCTCTGCAAGGGTTCTGGCGCCGTATTGAGACATGCCAAGCCCGTGGCCAAAGCCGCGTCCGGCGAATATGTAACTTCCGTCTTCAAACGACACATTAAAAATGGAGCTGGGCAGCTTAAACACTTGCCGGAGGCGCTCTCCCGAGACCAGCGTAGTGTTATCGACTGACACAACCGCCGCCTGCCGCACGCGGTTGGAAGCCACCTTCCAAAACGGATGGATAGACAGTAGTGTCCCCTGCTTTAGTCCAAAAGCCTTCTCTGCTTGATCGACTGTGTAACGACGCTGCCAAGAAAAGTGGGGGGAGTTGTCATCGTAATCGACAACGGGCTGGACGTATGGAATTTCCTTTCCCCAAACATTCTCGCCCGCTTCAGTCGCACCACCACTGGTGCTGTGAAAAAAGGCAGAAATTACCTTTTGATTGTGCTTCAAAACAATGCCGGAAGTTTCATCGCAAGCTCGATTTCCTGATGTTGTCTCACTTTCAACCCCGAGATAAACCTGGTCGTCTGTCGTATCTTTCAGGTCGTAGTTTTCTCTTTCGTTCTTCCAGTAGTTGGCCACTGCATACGAGCGGGCGGCGATACTTTGCGCTTTGACTGCCTCTAAGTGCCATGTTGTGGGCATCTCAGAGGGAACGACTGACAGTAAATAGTCTTCCAAATCAACCAAATTGATCGCCTGGAATGAAACTTCTCCACCTGCTATCGCCACAGGCTTGAACCAGATAGCACCTCTATATACTCGCCCGTTATAGGAAAGCAGACCATCTTTGGCTTGAGGAACCACCAAATAGCCCACCGGTTTTATTCCACGTTTTGGTCCTGGAGCAGCCACAGCGGCGGTCGGGGCGGCAATGGCATTCGCATTAGGGGCAGAGCCAGAGGAAATAGTTCCTGTGGCGGTCCCTGCCGTCAAAGAGGAGGGCTTACCAAGGATCAATTTTGGTTGCGGAACATCAAAAGCCAGAGAAAATTTGGTCAGTACGGCTCCGTTTGGCTGAAACCCGGAGAGGGGCGGCAGCACTCTTGGTGCCATGGCGACAACCTGGCGGATCGAGCTTGTGCTGGGCGCTTGAGCCAGGCAAAACTGATCGGCGCCGGAGAAAACCAGACGTTTGTTTTCGCACTTCAATTGAAATCTACTACCAGCAGCAACATTGAATGCAGGTTGCATGGTCGCTAGATTAACGATGCTTGCTCCATCGATCATGGCTATGTCAGGCGTTTTCGACGAGCGGCTCAGGAGAACTCTTATCACTTGTCCCGAACGAGAAGGCACAATCTGACTCACCGGATACGATGGCAAGCTATTAATTGCTTCCGAGGCTGATTTCGCAAAAGCTGTAGAAGGGGTCGTGGTACAGGGAGCAGCGCCGCTAGCAAAAGTCGAGGGCGCCGCAGCTCCGGCAGCAAAAGTCGAAGTCGCAGCTGCGGCGGCCGAAGGAGAGGCATCAGTGGAAGAAGCAGAAACAGAAGGCGCGGCATGCACGGCCGAAGCGACATTCAAATCGCTCGCATTATCTTCAGCAGCGATGGCTACGCTAGGTAAAAAAAAACGCCGGACAGTACTGTGATGGCAGATAGAAGTGCGCTTCTGGCGGTCCACCAATTGCTTCGAGTGCGGTTGCTCGCGGTTCTTACCGGGCTCTCTTTGACCTCGGCTTCCCCGATCGCCTCGAGTTTTGACGCAAAACCCCAGTTAGACTCACGCTGAGTCTCTGGTTCGTTCTGGACCAATCCTCTCGATCTTAAAACGGCAAAGACACAAGCCATAGCCGCAGCAATCTCGGCTGGGTCTGTCTGGCCAGTTTGGCTACCGGCGTGAGCTTGAGCCGGTTGGATATCTATTTTGAGGTTTGGCATATTAACTGTCATTGTCATTCCAAGATTATAGCCATTGGCAGCCCAGTAAAACATTGGCTGGATCGAGGTTTTTAGTCATTGGGAGGCAATTTGAGGCTTGCGTGGGCAAAGATTGGAGGCATTTTATTTACACCTTGACGCTAATCATCAAATTCAAGTCTCACATGTTGAGGGAAAAACCTGAGAAAATCCCTCAACCTGGAAGCGCCTGGATTTGGCTTTTTTGCGATGCGGCAGCAAAGGTCCGTCATGCCCTTTCGAATCGCTGAATCCCAAAACGCCCAATGGATGGCGTTTCCACTCAAAAGCAATCTGAGGGATTTTCTCGAGAAAATCCCTCAGCATGAATGCGTTCAGTTTTTGACCTGAAGGTCCTAGCCTTTGAGCGCTTCGGCGCCACCGACAATTTCCAACAGTTCTTGAGTGATACCAGCCTGACGAGCTTTGTTGTATTCCAAAGTGAGGCTTGAAATCAGGTCGCGAGCGTTATTGGACGCGTTGGTCATGGCGTTCATTCGGGCAGCCAACTCGGAAGCTGATGCTTCGAGAAGACCTTGGAAGATCACGTTTTCCATGTATTTCGGCAGAAGTTCTAAGCGCATAACTTCGACAATCGAAGGCTCAAAGAGGGTTTCTGCAGAAGGCATTCCGGTCTCTTCTCTGACAGGCAGTTCGATAGGCAACACTTTCGTGTTGATGACTCGCGAGCGCAGGAGGTTGATGAAGTCCGATCCGATCAATTCCACTGCGTCGACCTTTTTTTCGACGTAGAGGTCAGCAGCCTCTTGCGCAATCAATCTGGCAACTTCAACCGTCGGGATTGCCGGCAGGTTGGTGTGTTGCTTGATTTTTTCAATCTTGATTGATTTGAAGAACGCTGCTGCTTTCAATCCGATAAGAATGAGTTTGACTTCTTTCTTTTCTTCTTGAAGTTGCCTGATGCGAATCATCGCTTCACGGAAGATGACACTGTTGTAGCCGCCGCACAATCCGCGGTCTGACGACAAAATGATCACTGCAACCGTTTTAATTGGCCGTCTTTCGAGAAGCTGCAAGCCTTGCAAATCGATTTCAGCGATTTCCGACACGGCCCGTTTGAGCATGCCGACAACGGCTTGCGTAAACGGTCTTGCCGCCATCATCTTCATCTGTGCCCGACGCACTTTTGCCGCCGCCACCATCTTCATGGCTTTGGTGATTTTTTGCGTAGATTGCACCGACTTGATTCGGTTTCTAATTGCTTTTAGGTTCGCCATTTTTCTCTACTTATTGAAGAAGTTGGTCTTGAAGTTCTTGATTGCGTCTGTGAGGGCGGTTTCGTCTTCCTTAGTCAGCTTGTCGCCCGAGTTGATCTTGCCTTCCAGGTCTTTCGACTGGGCTGCGAGGAACTTGAACCATTCGCCTTTGAACTTCTGAATATCCTTTTGCTCAATGTCATCAAGCAAGCCGTTGTTTGCGGCGTAGATGATGGAGACTTGCTGAGCCAAGGACAGCGGCTGGAATTGAGGCTGCTTCAATACTTCGGTCAATTTTTGACCGCGGCGGATTTGATCTTGCGTTGCTTTGTCGAGGTCGGAAGCGAACTGTGCGAATGCTTCCAATTCTCTGAACTGCGCAAGGTCGAGACGCAGCTTACCGGCAACCATCTTCATGGCTTTAGTTTGAGCGGCACCACCTACCCGGCTAACCGAAATACCTGCGTTGATAGCAGGACGGACACCGGCGTAGAACAAGTCTGTTTCAAGGAAGATCTGTCCGTCGGTGATGGAGATAACGTTGGTTGGGATATATGCGGATACGTCACCGGCTTGGGTTTCGATGATCGGCAAAGCGGTGAGCGAACCGGCTCCGAGTTTGTCCGAGAGCTTCGAGGCGCGTTCCAACAAGCGGCTGTGCAAGTAGAATACGTCACCCGGATAAGCTTCACGACCGGGCGGACGACGGAGAAGGAGCGACATTGCGCGATAGGCAACGGCGTGCTTCGACAAATCGTCATACACATTGAGAGCGTGTTGACCTTTGTGCATGAAGTATTCACCCAGCGATGCGCCGGTGTAGGGTGCTAAGAATTGTAGTGCCGGTGCGGTTGTTGCCGAAGCGTCAACGATGATGGAGTATTCCATCGCGCCGTGCTCTTCGAGAATTTTGACGATACGACCGACGTTTGATTCTTTTTGACCGATTGCAACGTAGATGCAAATCGGGCGATTGGGCTGATTCTTCTGGTTCAAGATCGTATCGATAGCGATAGCGGTCTTACCGGTCTGACGGTCGCCGATGATAAGTTCGCGCTGTCCGCGACCGACAGGAATCATGCCGTCGATAGCAGAGATACCGGTCATGAGCGGTTCGCAAACCGACTGACGGGCGACGATACCCGGAGCTTTGATTTCGATCGGACGGAATTCGGTGGTGGCAATTGGTCCTTTGCCGTCGATCGGCTGACCGATTGCGTTTACAACACGACCGAGCATTGCTTCGCCAACCGGTGTCGAGGCGATGCGACCAGTCGTGCGCACTTCCATGCCCTCACGAATTTTCCTGCCCTCGCCGAGAATTACGACCCCGACGTTGTCTTCTTCAAGGTTGAGAACCATGCCGTATGTTTTGTCTTCATCGGCAAACTCGACCAACTCGCCGGACATCGCCTTTTCCATACCGTATACGCGGGCGATACCGTCGCCTACCTGAAGCACGCTGCCAACGTTGCTCACGTTGAGCGACGCTTGGTACTTATCCAGCTGCGCTTTCAAGATGGATGTGATTTCATCGGGCTTGATTGCCATGGTGTTCTTTGAACCTCGAGTCTCTGTTTACTGCTTTTTACTAGGATTGAACTTCTTATTTGTTAGGCGCATGCAATGCGCCACTACGCTATACAGCCAATAAGGCTTTTTCTATTGCTTTCAACTGCCCTTTGAGGCTGCCGTCAATTACTTGGTCGCCCAGGCGAAGGACTACTCCACCAATAAGCGAAGGGTCTACATTCACTTCCAATTCAAGACGCTTGCCGAGGTGCTCGGTCAAACGTGCTTTGATGTTGGCAATTGCCTGGTCGCTCAGTTTTTCCGAGCTGACAAGACTTGCCGATACTAGATTGTTCTTCTTATTGAGCAAATCTCTATATTGATGCTCGAGTGGTCCCAAAATTTCCAGCCTGCGCTTGTCGGCAAGCAGGTCAAGGAGACGCAAGGTCAACTCATTGACTTTGCCTTGAAATATGTCTTTCAGGAGCGCCTTCTTTTCTTCCGCATTGACAGAAGGAAGTTCGAGCACTGTTGCAAACTGACGATTTTGTTGTAGCAACTGATTGATCAATTGCAGATCGTCGCCGACAGCATCGGCGGTATTACCACCGGCGGCAGATGCAAGATCGAGCGCAGCTTCAGCGTATTGCGCCGCTACTCCCTGCAGTTCCGTTCTCATCCGACAAGTCTCCTTTAGTTATTGCTGTGGGCGGCCGACTCAAGCTTTCCCGGCTCGAAGCTCTCCCCGGTACTAGCTATTGTGTCGAGCTCAGACATGAACTTGGTGAGCAATTCGTCTTTCACTTTGTCATTGACTTGGTGGCGCAATTGCTCTTCCGAAATTGCTACAGCCGCTTTTACAACTGCAGAGCGCATTTCGGTGACGAGAAGCTGTCTTTCGTTCTGAATCGAAGCCTCGAATTTGACGAGCAATTCAGCCATCTCTTTCGAGGTCTGCTCTTCAATCAATGATGCGGTTTGCTGAGCGGCAGTCTTGGCTTCGGCAAGAATTTTCTTGGTCTCTTCCTCGACATTAGCCAGCTTTTTGCGTTGTTCTTCAAGAAAAGCGATGCCTTCCTCTTTGGCTTGCTGTGCGGCGCTAATCTCATTGTCAATCGATTCGCGACGAGCTTTGAAAAGCGGGGGCATATTTTTCTGGATCAACCAACCCAGGAAAGCGAGCAACAAAAGCCAGTTGATGAAGTTGTTATCGAAAAGCCCAGCTTCATGACCAGCTCCGTGCCCTTCATTATGTTCAGCATTTGTAGGTGCAGCTTCACTCGCGTGTGTCTCATTGACATCAGGCGTGTGAGTTTCAACTTGAGCAGCAAAGAGATACATCAGCAGACTTCCTCGAGAACTTTGCGAACCTTTTCGCGATCAACATTGGTTTTTGCCGATTCGCCCAAAAGCTTTTTGGAGATTGAATTGACCAACTCCAGCTCTTGATCGACAAGACCTTCAACGAGCGCTTTCTTCTCGGCAACCAAATCTGTTTTGGCTGCATCGAGCTTTTTGCGTCCTTGATCCTGGACATTCTTCAACTTTTCGTCACGAACCTTCTGTGCTGCCACAGCAGCTTCGTTGCGTACACCCGCCGCTTGGTGACGAGCATTGTTGATTTTGTCCTGGTGAGCGATAAGCTCGGACTCCGCCTTAAGGCGGCTCGATTTGCTGACCTCAAGATGCTCGGCTACGAGTGCCTTGCGATCTGCAATTGCTTTGCCAACCGGCTTGAGCATGATCTCGTTGAGCAAGAACATGAAAACAAGAAAGCTGGCGATAAAGATGATGAAAGTGCCGTTTAACTCGAACATTTCGTCCTGTTTCCTAAATGGAATTCCTGAATGGGATACCCGAATAAATCGGGAGAATCGGTATGTTCACTCGATCGCGGACGGCCTGCCTGACAGGCCGTTCAACACAAGTGCCGTTTTTTAGCCAACTTTGCTGCCGAATTGGAAGAGCTGGATGGCGATAACGAATGCCAAAAGACCGAGAGCTTCCATGAGGGCGGCGATGATGATGGCGTTAACCAAGAGCTTTTGGGCCATTTCAGGTTGACGTGCCATGCCTTCGAGAGCTCTAGAACCGGCTACGCCGATACCGATACCAGGTCCGATTACGCCGACTGCGGCGATGCCAGAACCAACCAAAGCGGCTGCTTTGATCATGGTTGTGCTGTCAACAGCTGCTGTTCCAGCTTGGGCAATGAGTGTGTGGTCCACAGTTGATCTCCTTAACGTCTGTTTTTTTTGACTACTTAGCCAGGCTTACGCCGTACTAAAAAATTGGTTGTCCGCGTTCGATTCACAAAATTGTGAGAACGTGAGCGCATTCGCTTGGAACGAACCAATCGAACCAGCCCAAATTATAACAAGAGGTGATCCGACGTTTTTGTCGAATCTATGCGGTTTTCGGGGTCGTCAACTGATACGCCAGGTAAATTTCCATTCATGGTGAAAGGCGCGTGAAACCCCGAATACATGCGAAAAAACGAGCTTTTCAAGAGAAAAGCTCGCCTTTTTGATTTTTCAAAGCCCCTGTCCATCAGGGTTTCCGCTGAATTTAACAGCTAAAACCTTAGTGATGCTCCAGAGTCAAACCGATGTAGATCGAGGTGAGAAGCGCAAATACGAACGCTTGGATCACACCGATAAAGAGTTCGAACGCCATAACGCCAGTAGGTACCAGGGCTGGCACCATTCCGATTGCAGCAGCACGCATCAACTCGTCGGCGGTGATAACCATCATAAGACGAAGAGCCAGTGTGGCTGGGCGAATGATAAGGTCCATCCACTCAATCGGATTGAGGTAAAGCTTGAGATAACCAGCACCGTGAGCCATGAATCCGGAGAATACATAGACGATGAGTGAGATGCATGCAAGCCCGAAAGTGACGTTGAAATCAGTGGTTGGCGAGCAAATTTCGAAAGGTTTATGGTCGACGTGCGGCCAGGTAATTCCCATTTGAGGTGCCCAGTGCTCCAACGCGAGCCAGGGGCCAACTCCGATGAAATTCGCTGTTAATACAAACATAAAGATTGCTGCAATAAGCGGCAAATATTTCTTGTAATGATGACCCATCAAACCCTTGATAAGGTCTTCAACGAATGTATAAATCATTTCCAAAACTTGTTGAGCGTTCGAACCTGCTCCTTTATTTGTCATCGCAGGCACGATGAGCGCGCAGGAGGTGAGAATGAAGCCCATGCAAAGCCAGCTGGTAACCAGGGTATCGATGTGGATGTCACCGTAAGTGCCCAGCTGCGGTACTCCTAGAAATGGCTCAGAAAGCCACGAGGCGTCATGTACAACTTCCTTGAGGGGCAAATTTTGTCCGAGCATCTCTTATTCCGGGTTCTTTGAAATGATGTGGGATATGTCTAACGGCTATTTCAGCGGTATATGCGCTATGACAATTGCTCTTATCAACGCGAATTGTTCACACTGAGCCGGTCCGGCGCGGTTTCCAAAGAGGAAGCGCACTGGAGATGAATAATATCAGATGACATTTACGCGACTGGACGCCCCACACAGAACCTTAACTATCTGAGTTAACTCTTTTTCTCATCTTCCGCGTCGTAATCATTTTCATAGTCATTTTTGAATGGAATCGGCTTGGCCCCTGGCGGAGTGCCGGGGGTGTCCAGCGATGTGGCCTTCCTGACCATGCGCCATAAACCCAGCCCTGCTCCCAAAAGAGACAATCCGATCGAGCCCCAAGGCGCTGTGTGCAGCTTGTCATCAGCAAAGTTGCCAGCCCACATTCCAAGCAAGACAAGCACCGCCGCGCCCAGAACCAAGTCCGAGACGACAAACATATTGCGTTGAAAGCCGCTTGGACCGGATGATGCTTTATCTGTGTCTTTCATAATTCGAAATCTATCGATACCTGTAGAAACCAAAATTTGTCACCTGAGTCTTAAGGAGTAGCGTACCCCAGACTAGACAGCAAAGAAGGCTAAAAGTGCCAGGTGACGGCTTGACGGGTAGAAAATCGTCACGACACCCTAAAAATCTTGGCAAGTCCAGTGGACATACCAGGTTGCCAGGGCGCAGATAGTCTGAAAATGGGGCATAAGGTTAAGTGTGAACTTGCTACACTACATTTAATCCATATTATTCAGAGGCTTTTGCGACCAATTTTGGCAACAACGGGCGCAAAACCGGTCCAGTTCAAATAGAAGCCAGTACAAAGGAGTTATCAGCACATGTTCGACAGGCTAGCCAACTTAGTGAAGGCTATGTTCAACGCCTTGCTGGGACGAATGGAAGATCCCCAGATAATGCTGGAACAAACCTATCAAGACCTCCAGTCGAACCTGATTCAAGTTCGCCAGGCTGTAGCCCAAGCGATTGCTACAGAAAAGCAGCTAGAGCAGCAACTCCAGAAGAATAAAGAACAAGCCGAGACGTGGCACAACCGCGCAGCCATGGCTGTTCAGCAAAACAACGACGATCTGGCAAAGCAAGCGCTCCAGCGCAAACAGCAGTATCAACAAGCTGCGACGGATCTCGAAGCGCAGTTGAAGGTTCAGAAAGAAACCACAAATACTCTCAGGCAACGCCTCACTGATTTGGAAGCCGAAGTCCAGAAGGCATATACAAAGAAGCAAGTGCTTATCGCTCGCGACAAAGCTGCTCAAGCGACCAGCAAAGCCAACGAGATTCTCTCGAAAACAACTGCTTCGGGAGCCATGAACGTGATCGAAAAAATGGAAACGAAAGTCCAGGAGCGCGAAGCACGTGCAGCTGCGCTTGCTGAGTTGGGCACCGACCAATTAGACAAACAGTTCAAAAACTTCGAAGGCAAGACCGATATCGAAATGGAATTACTCGCGCTCAAAGGCAGCATGGGCAAGTCCACCGAAACTCCCAAGCTCTCAGTCAAAGAGCCGGTGCTTATCGAAGTCAAAGACAACGATTCAGTCGACGCGCAAGAAGTAAAAGAATTAGAAAACTAAAGCGTAATGGCACATTGCATGCGCTCCAGTTAACGCGTAAGGGCGCGTTGCACGCACCCTTGTTGTAAGAGGGTCGACGCATGGCGTTGCCCCTGCATCACTACGCAGAGATATCGCCGCGAAGATTCTCTTCTACTTCCTGGAAGTACTCTTTGAAGCGTCCTTCGAGAATAGCTGCGCGAGCCAATCTTGCTTCCTTAATCAAGTAAGTGATGTTATGCAAAGAGAGCAACGCCGCCCCCGACATTTCATTGGAGCGCACTAAATGATGCAAATATGCACGCGTGTAATTCTTGCACGTGTAGCACACGCAATTTGGATCGAGAGGTGCGAATTCCTCTCTGAATCTAGCATTTTTGAGCGCTAAGCGCCCTTCGAATGAGAAGACCGTTCCGTGTCTAGCCAAGCGCGTAGGCGAAACACAGTCGAACATATCGATACCACATCTGATGGCATATGCGATATCCCACGGCGTGCCTATTCCCATTAGGTAACGCGGTTTGTTTTCCGGCAGAAGCGGCGCAGTGAAGAGAACAATGCGCTCGATCACTTCTCGGCTCTCACCAACAGCCACCCCGCCAATTGCAAAACCGGGCAATGGATGGGAAGTTACGACATCCACAGACTGCTTGCGCAGATCTTCAAACATGCTCCCCTGAACGATCCCAAACAGTGCTTGATCGTGCGGCCGTTTGTGTTTTTCCGCACAAACAGCCAACCACCGATGGGTGCGTTCCATCGAAGCGACTGCTTCTTCATGCGTGCAAGGGTTCTTTACGCAGTCGTCGAAAGCCATAATAATGTCGGCGCCCAACGCGTTTTGAATTTCCATTGACCGCTCTGGTCCAATGAAATGCTGCTTGCCGTCCCTGTGGTCTTTAAAGAAGACACCCTCTTCAACAATGCGTCTGAATTGATCAAGACTGAATACTTGAAAGCCGCCAGAGTCGGTGAGAATTGGTTTATTCCAGGCGGTAAAAGCGTGGAGACCGCCTGCACGCTTGACCAACTCATGACCTGGGCGCAAAAACAAATGATATGAATTAGCGAGAACAATCTGAGCGCCAGTTGCGTCTACCTGCTCGTACGTTAGCGACTTAACTGTGGCATTAGTACCAACTGGCATGAATACAGGAGTTTCAACCGGTCCATGAGGGGTTGTGAAAACCCCAGCACGCGCACCCGACCACGGGCACACCGCCTGCAATTCAAACTTTAGAGCTGTTTCGACGACCATCGCGAAACCATAGCAGGCGGGCGGGCCAACGATCAATAATATATGCGCAAAATTGTGGCAGTCCTGAAACACATCGTCCTCCCTATTAATAAGTAGAAAGAGCGATATGAGAAGACAAGGCAATTATCAGATTCGTAGGGTAGCCGCCCTGACAGGGAGCCGCATGCGGCTCCTCTACATTTTAGGGGCGTTGTTGCTTCTCGCGCAGACATCAGCCCTTAGCGCCGAGGAATCACTGACCGACCAGGTCATGAAATTCGATGCAATCAAATTTCGCAACGCAAAAAACCACGCATTCTCTGCAAGTGTGCAAACTCTGCCTGGCGAAAGTGAGCCCAGCGTGCACGTTTACATGACGCTGAAAAACCACATTTATCCCTATGTACTTTCACTGGGTAACTTCAGTGTCCAAACCTCTGAGGCAGGAGAATCAAAAATCGTCGATGAGTTCGCAGAGCGCATGCCAATGCCCAACCGTCTTCCAGGGCGCGATGGCTTCAACAAAGGCGATCTTTTCGCAATTCAGTCTTTCGACAAAACGATAGAAGGTCAATATAAGGAAGCGCTCAAACTTATAGACCACGCCGTGGCAGAGTCTCCCAATAGCTACAGGCTTCACAACAATCGTGGCGTTTTACTAATTCTTACGGATAAGTCGAAAGAGGATGCGAAGAAAGAATTTAGTGAAGCGATAAGACTGAATGCCAATTGCGCTGCGGCTTATTCCAACAGAGCCTGGCTTTCCGTTGAGATGCAAACGCCGTCACTTGCGGTCGCCGATGCAAAGGCAGCATTGAAAGCAGATCCGAATTTGAACCCAGCGAAACAATGTCTGGTCAGATCAAAACTCGAACAAGGCAAGAAAGAAGACGCTGCCAAAATCATTGAAGACGCAGGGCTGATGCAGAAAAACGATACGCAGTCCTTAAAACTGAAAGCAGAGACATTCATTGCCAACAAAGACTATAAAAGGGCTCGATTAGCGCTGCGAAAGTTGATGATGATCAATAGCAATGATGCCGATGCGATTCTGCAGCTTGCATATGTATGCGATATGGAAGGTAATCTGCTGGAGGCAATAGGGCGCGCCAAACAGGCATTGCAGCTGTGCCCGAAAAGTCCATCAGTACATGAAATAGCTGGAAGATATCTGGAGAAAGCTGGAGACCAACGAGCAGCAGCAGTTCAGTACATGGCGGCACTGGAATTTTTGAAAGAGTGGGATCCCAAAGAACGGCAGCAAAAGGCGCTGTCGGTGGAAAGTGCCTTGTTGAGAATACTTATTCACTGCAATGAGTTCAAACTCGCGGAGGAATGGACCGGCAAAATCACTCGCGAATTTCCGAAGTCTTCGAAAGCTCACTACAATCGAGCGTGGCTGCTCTCCCAAGGGACAGAAGATTCACATATAAAGGAAGCGCTGCAAGAATATGACATGGCGCTGAAATTGAATCCTGGGCTTAAGCAAACACATTACAATCTCGCGCTTCTCTCGATGAAGAGGGGCGACAAGGAGCGCGCCGCATCAGAGTTGAAGCTGTTTATCGAACTGGCTCCCAATGACCCGGACCACGCCAATGCCAAATCGCTGCTTGCAAAACTGCAGGCGGGCGAAGCGCCGGAAAAGGCGAAAGAGAACTAGTTCACATCATCATGTCGGGCAAGTCTTTGAACTTGACGATGTTGACGTTGCTTCTTACAGATTCGTTCTTCGCGGCTTCGGCACCGGCAAGCAAAAACGGCGGATCGAGGAAATCGTCAGGCATGCCGGCGATACCCATGGAGAGCGCAAGCTCGCTGCCATTGGCGGTTTCTAGGGGTTCTTTCCTGAAGTTGTCTAAGATGCGCTGAGCAAAAATCGACGCGCCTTGCGCTTTTGTGTTCGGCAGTAGGAAGGCAAAATCAGTACCTTCATAGTGACAGCAAAGATCTGTAGGTCGCTTCATGAGATCAAGCCGCTTGCATGCTGCGCTGATATTCTCCATGCTGAGTGGCTCTCTCACAGTCACGGAGCCCTGCCTGATGGTTTTCATCTCAAAGACAATCACCGAGATATCGCTTTCTGTTCTGAAGCGACGTACGTATTCTTGTTCAAGGAAATATAGAAAAGCCTCATAAGTGTACATACCGGATTCCCGGTTGCGAAGGCTGTTTGCAATGGCAGCTATGGCATCCGAGTCGATCATTTTCGGCATCAAAACGCTGCTTGCCATTTTGGGCTCGCACTTTTTGATCAAGTCGAGACGCAAAAGTTGCGCCACTAGACCCGCCCATTTGCTGCGAGGCAAACCTAATCCACGAGCGGCTTCAGCCAATGTAGTCGTTGAATTGAATCGATCGTATAGCTTCTTGAGTGATGTTGTATCTAGTTTGGATGAGTTAACTATCTCGTCGAATTGTTCTTTCGTGAGACTGGTCTGCTTTTTGTCCAAAAGAGAATCCGCATCGATACCGGCGCTAGACAGAAAAGTCGCGCAATCGATAATTTTGACGCCCTTAAGCATGAGCGTATCGAGAGGCTGATCGACGGTTTTTTTGGGTGCAGCTTCCTTAGGGTGAAACTTGAAGTGACCTTCCTTCCAGGTCAAGACCTCGAGCAAAGCGTCCTGCCCCTCTTCCTCCTCCGAGTACGCGTGGACGGGCGCTCCGTCCTCAAAGTACACATGGGTGCGGCAATGGGCATTTTCGAAAGTGAGCTTTCCGGTCATCCGTGCCATCTGCATCGATGGAAGCAAATTTGTGACCTGAACGAGTGAAAGGTCGCCAGCTAATCCTGCCTTCTTTGGTGTTTCCTTGGGCTCGCCCGAACCATTGAAACCATCAACCGGTTGGTTATCGCGGGTTTGCCTGGACGTCACTTCCTGCTCGCGGGGAATACCTTCGACCAGGCTGCCATCGAACTTACGAGGCTGCCTTTCGTCCTCCGGAAGCGATGAAGTGACGAGGTTGTAGACGGCAACAGGGTCGGAGGACACGTACATCCACAAGATTTTGGCGACCGCTTCGTTGAAGATATGCATGCGCCATTCAGGGTCGTCCCCAAATTTATTGGCCTCGACGCTGAGCGTATATTCGGCGCCGGTGTGGGAGTCGCCCCAGGAGACCACGACCTTATTTCCGGGCTTAGATTCGGCCTGGGCGAGGTTCTTCTGCAGGTCGCTCAAAAGCGGGCGGCTTTGTAGCCGCTGAATAGTAGGACCTTTAGGAGATGGCTTTTGCATAGTCACTAGGCAACCGGTTTAACTCTAACGGCTCTCCCTGATGGAGGCCGATTACACTTTTTTATGTTCCACACCAAACAAAAGAAAAGAACATATCTTCAAGAAAGGACTCCTTTTGTATATGTTCCCACCAACCATCAGGTCTAGCGACATATAATCAACAGCGTTGTCATGAGATCGCGCAGATATACCTAAGATTACCGATAGTAGTCTGCCAGGATCACGGGTGGTGGCACGAAGGTGAAACCAATAGTGGTGACAAGTCGAAATCAGAAAGGCTAAAATACGGCTGCCCATCTGCTCGAACGTGTCAAAATCTTGTGAGAAAATCGCCGCAGATCAGAATATTTCTTGACACCAGATGCAGTGTATAGTCTAATGCGGCTGAAGAAAGCGTGAAAAATTGCGTTAGTGGGGGACTCTTTTGAGAATCAAGGAAATCGAACTTGACAACTTCAAGTCGTTCGGTAAGGTAACTCGAGTTCCGCTGCTAGACGGGTTCACGACCATCTCCGGTCCCAACGGATCGGGCAAGTCAAATATCATCGACAGCCTACTATTTGCCCTAGGTCTTTCCTCTACTCGAACAATGCGAGCGGAAAGATTGCCTGATCTTTTGAACAATCTCTCCGGCAAAAACGAAGCGAAAGTCACTGTCCGCTTCACTGACGATAAAGAAAAGGAGATTGAAGTATCTCGCCGTATCCGTGTAAAGGATAACGGTTATACCAGCACTTATATGCTGAATGGGCGCAATGCCACACTTTCAGAGATTCACGACGAGCTGACCAAGTACAACGTAAGCCCAACCGGCTACAACGTCATCATGCAGGGTGACGTCACTGGCATCGTTACAATGAGCGGTTCTGAGCGTCGCAAGATCATCGACGAGCTTGCCGGCGTCGCAGAATTTGATCGCCGTATCGATCAAGCTAAAAACGAATTGGCTGCTGTAGCCGAAAAGATCGACCACCAGCGCATCGTTTTGGCAGAAATTGCGGTTCGCCTCGAACAACTTAGATCGGATAGAGATCACGCTCTCAAATATCTCGAACTAAAGACTCAGAAAGAAACTCTCGAGAAAGACCTTGTATTCGTAAGGCATTCCGAGACAGAAGCCAAGCTCGAAACAGAACGCAAAGAGCTGGAAAAACTCGACAAGAAAGAAGAAGAACTGCAAGCAAAACTCGAAGAGGTTGAAATCAATCTCGTTAAGCTGCGTGCAGAACTCGGCGCGCTCGAGCAAGAAATCCGCGAGAAGGGCGGCAACGAGCAGCTGCTTCTCAGACAAGAATTGGAAAACCAAAGAGGGGAATTAACCCGGGAAGAAAACAAAGCCAGCAACCTCGCCGGTGTGATTGGCGAAAAAGCGAAGCTGATTAAATCGGTGCAACAACAGATCAAAGCGATCGACAAACACCTCAACGACATCACCAAGCAAAAGAAGCAGCACGGCGAAGATATGCAGGCTGTGCAGCTCGGCTTGATGGAGAAGCAAGGTGCTTACAGCGCGGTCATGGCTGAAATCGAAGTGATGCGACAGGAGAAAGACTCTTCTTCCGAGAAGGTCGCAAGCTTGCACACAGACTTGCAAGCGCTTCGAGATGACCGGCACAAGCTGGAAGTTAGAAAGACAGAGCTTACAACTACCAAGACCAATCTTGAAAAAGAGTTGGTCGTTTTGCGCGATAAAGCAACCAATTCGATCGGACTTCTGTCGGCATCGAAGACGACTGTTGCTCAATTCGAGCGTAAATATCAAGATCACGAAGCACTCGTAACGGGCGTGGACAGGACAATCCACCAGCTCGAAGCGGAAATGCAATCGACAAGAGAAGAAATCGAAGGCAAGCGTTCGGCATTGGAATCAATGCAAAAACGTTTGATTGAGTTGGAGACGACCAAAGAAGTAGTCGGAGAAAGCGGCTATGGACGTGCTGTCGAAGCTATTCTCAATGCGAATATCCCCGGTGTTCACGGAACAATCGGACAACTCGGCAATGTATCCGATGAATATACAAATGCATTAGAAATCGCTATCGGACCACGCCTCGGTCACGTAGTTGTCGACGACGACCAGATTGCTCAAGAGTGCATCAACTATTTGAAGAAGCACCAAGCAGGTCGTGCAACTTTCGTACCTCTTAATAAGATTCAAACTCAGCCTCCGGGTCTCTTACCTAATCGCCCGGGCGTAATTGATTTTGCCTATAACCTTATTGATTTCAATCCGCGCTTTGCCCGCGCCTTTCAGTACGCTTGCGGACAAACCATCATCGTTCAAGATATGGAAGTGGGTCGCAAACTAATCAACCAGGCGCGCATGGTCACGCTTGAAGGCGAACTGTTCGATAAGTCCGGTTCTATTTCCGGCGGTATGGACAACAAAGCCAAACTGCACTTCTCATCACGCGGCGAGACTGACCTTGCTGTTCTAAAACAGACAACAAAAAACCTCAGAGATCAGATCAAGTGGGCGCAAGAGTCGCTCAAAGAAACCGAAGCAGCGCTTACAGATGAGCGCGCCAAGGCGAATAACTTGCGTGCTGAGCTTTCGCAAAGACTCGTCGAAGTTGAAGCGAAGCGCAAAGCCCAGATCGATTTGGAAAACGATATTGAAGGCGTCAAGCCGAAATTGAGAGAGCACGGCGACGAAATCGACAAGATCGATCAAGAGATGTCCGGTCTCGATGCCTCATTGAAGGATCTCGGTAAGCAGATCGCTAAGTTGGAAGACTCACTCAATGAAGTACGCGATGTCGGCAAGAAGACTCGAATCGAGGAGCTGATCACAGAATCCGAAGACTTGCGAGAAGGTCTGGAAGCTGTCGAGAAAGAACTGAAAGACATTCAGCGTCTTACTGACACGCTTGAGACGGAAGAAAGACTCGAGACGAACAACCGCGAGCAACTCTCGCAACAGCTCACCACCTCGACTTCCGAAATGGCAGAGCTGGAGGCGCAGAAGCCACAGTTCGACAAGGTTATTAGTGAACTGCGCGCCTCAATTCAACAGAAAGAACAACAAATTACTGTTCTTTCAGAGGAACTCGAAGGGCTCAGAGCCGCTAAAGACAACATTCACGAGAAGCTCACAGGTCTTGAAGTAGACAGAACAAAAGTTGAGCAAGAACAAATTCATATTGCCGAACAGCGCAAGGAAAGAAAGCTTGCGCACTTTGATTTGCAAAATCAGTTGGTCCAACTCAAGGCCGAAATTGAACGCGTCCTGGAAGAAAACCCGGGATACGAGCCACCAAATCAAGGTACGGTCGATCAGCTCAAGCATCAGGTCGAAAGATTGGAAAAACGCATGCGTGCGTTAGAACCGGTCAACATGAAGGCGCTGGAAGACTACAACCAAACAGATCAGCGAAAGAAAGAATTGGACGACCACCTCAATGTACTCACAGTCGAGCACGACGAGATTCTGCAGCGAATTGCCGGCTACGATGAGCTGAAGAAGCGTACATTCATGGAAGCCTTCGACGCTATCAACGCCAACTTCCAGACCATCTTCGCAGAACTCTCACATGGTTCCGGTCGCTTAGAACTGGAGAATCCGGAAGATCCATTCAGCGGAGGTCTTATCATTCGCGCTCAACCAAGAGAGAAGAAGATGCAACGCATCGAGGCTCTCTCCGGTGGAGAAAAGTCACTGACGGCGCTTTCCTTCGTGTTCGCATTCCAGAGATATGCACCGGCTCCGTTCTACGCATTCGACGAAGTCGACATGATGTTGGACGGCTCGAACGCCGAGCGTTTGGCTCGCATGGTCAAAGCTCAATCGGAGCAAGCACAATTTGTTGTGGTTAGCCTCCGTCGCCCGATGATCGAAAATTCCGATCACGCTATTGGAGTTTCACTCCGCGCAGACGGTTTCTCCAGAACTGTCGGCATCAAGGAAATTCACATTCCTGATGAAGAACAGCATGCAGCCGCTATAAGCGCTTGAGGAATTGATGGACGGTCATGACCCTACAACAGTAAACCCGAGTCCAGCTCCTGCTATTGCACAAGCTGTAGATCCGGCTGTCCAGGCGGTGGAAGGTCTGAAGACGGTTGTCGCGGAAAATACTGCAAACCAAACGCAAGTCGAAGTTTCGCTTGAGAGTTCAGTTGATGTTTCAATCGAGAGCTCGATAGAAATTTCTATTGAACGCTCGACAGATGTTGCAATCGAACCTGCTCCATTGGATTTAAATGACGGTGTAATCCTAGAAGATTTCGATGTCTCCATCGTTGCCAAACAGAAGACTTCAGAAGGCGGGACCAATAAGGGAGCCACTTCTAAAGGCGCGACTGCAAAAGTAAGCACTTCGAAATCAAAAGGTACTTCCAGATCGGTAAAGTTCGACATTCCGATTTTTGGCGACACGCCATTTGAACAAATAACAATCGAAAGTGCGATTGAGAATGCGTTACAAGCAAAAAACGCAAGTGTTAGTTTGACGGAAACGGTTTCAAGTGAAGCGGGTTCGACGGAAGCTGGTTCGACGCAAACGAGTTGGACGGAAAGTAGTTTTATAGAAACTACTTCAACAGATGCTTCTAGAGAAAGTTCAATAGAATCTTCGGTTGCTGCCGGCGCTTTGACCGACGGGCAGGGCGGCAATCCATCGACCGGCATCGAAGCTAGTGTTACCGAAAAGCCTGTCGACGGTATCGAAATCTTGATCAAGCTCGCCGAGTCTGGCGACATCGATCCAAAGAACATCGATATTATCGACGTCACCGACAAATTCTTGAAGGCGATTGCCGCCGCACCAAAAGAAAACTTGCGTCAAAGCGGAAGAATCATCTTCCACGCTTCCGTTCTTCTCAGAATGAAAGCCGAGGCTCTACTTGCCGCAGCTTCCTCTGAATTGGATGTCGGCGGTGATGACTTCATCGACTTTGATGAAGATTTGCTCGCGATGGATACCGATCAGCCCAGACAGATCACACTAAAAGATCTTGAGAAAGCGCTGGTACGCCGCACCAACAACAAACAGAACCGCCAACGTAAAGTTACACTCCAACAGCTCATTGACGCCCTGAAAGACGCTGAAAAGCTCGAGAAGGAGCGCCTAGAGAAAAAACCTCGTCAGCGTATTCAGACCGATGGTTATATCGATGTGCGAGATGTCGAAGACATACTCGAGTTGGCACACGATGAAGATATCGAAGTGACTATCGCGCGTGTCGATCGACTATTGGAAGAGTCGATCAAGATTGGAGACGCGCTCACCCTGCTGAAGCTGATTAAGATGCTCGGACCAAAATCAGACTGGGTAGACGCGTTTTTAGCGATCCTATTCTTGTCAAATGCAGGTAAAATAGTATTAGAACAAGAAGAGTTTTACGGACCTGTACATATCGTACGAGCCGAACCGCCCGCTCTGGGACAGGCTTTTAAGGTGACCGGAACACCAATTGAGATGCAGCCATGAGTCTAAAAGCAAAAATTGAATCAGTTCTATTTTTGACCGAAAAACCGGTCAGAGCTCAGGCCATTGCACGTATCGTCAATGAAGATGTGCAATTGGTGCGAAAAGCTATATTGGATCTGATCCAGGATTATGAAACCAGAGATGGTGCCCTGGAGATTGCCGATGACGACGGATATATCATTCAGGTCAAGGATCAATATTCTTCGATTATCGATGAATTCCTCCCGATGGAATTGCCTCTCGCTTTGTTGCGTACTTTGTCTGCAATTGCTATCAAGCAGCCGGTTGCCCAAGCCGACATCATCAAGATTCGCGGCGCTGGTGCTTACGACCATATTAAGGAATTGCTCCAGCGCGAACTTATTAATAAGAAGGAAGATGGTCGCTCACCACTGCTGACAACAACGAAGCAGTTCCAGGACTATTTCAGACTTACGCAGGACGCTAAGTCATTGCGTACAGAGTTGCGCAAGAGCGACAGAAAGAAAGCCAAAGAAGGGGAAGACGACGGCACTACATTTGATGCCACTCCAGGCGAAGACAGCGAGGCTGACCGTATGGTCGTCCAGCTCACGCTTGATGATGAAGCAAGCGGAACAGGAATGGATTCTGGCGCAGATTCCAGTGCTGACTCCAGTTCTTATACAGATTCCGAAAATCGCGAAACGTCAGCTGAATCAGCAAAAGACAAAGTCAGCTCATTTGCAGATACACGAGTTGATAGCGACACTCCCGCGGTAACTATCGCCCCGGCCGCAGTTGAAGCGGCTATGGAAAGCATGTCAGACGGTTCTGGTGACCTCGGTTAACTAGGTGAGCCCTCTTAAATCAATTGCCGCAGTTTTAGTCTGCGCCGGCAGTGGTCAGCGCTTTGGCGACGAATCACCAAAGCAATACCAGCTTTTGAACGGCTCTCCTGTCTATACGTGGGGATTAAAGTGTCTTCTTGAACACCCGAGAATAGACCGGGTAGTAATTGTTGTTGCCGCTGATATGGAAGCCGAAATAAAAGCCGACGTAAATAAATGGATTACCAACGGACTGGAGAAATTATCGGTCACCACAGGGGGTGCTTCGAGACAGGCCTCTGTTTTCAACGGTCTGAAATTCCTCTCCCAGCAGGTATCTCAGCCAGACGCTGTTCTTGTTCATGATGCGGCTCGACCATTAATCACTGCCACCATCCTTGATGACGTCATCAAGTGTGTGGAGAAAGAACCCGCATGCACCGTCGGCAGTCCGGTATCGGATACGGTGAAGCGTGTAGATGACAATATAATCGGCGAGACAGTTGACAGGACCAATTTGGTCGCAGTGCAAACGCCGCAGGCAGCACGTTTTTCAGAACTTTTTAAAGCTCATCAGCGCGCAGAAGCCGATGGTTGGGTCACCACGGATGATGCCGCGATTATGGAGATGGCAGGATATAAAGTGAGTGTGGTCTTGAGTACAAGATGGAACATCAAAATCACCACAAAAGAAGACTTACGCATATGCGAAGCACTGGCGGCCGCAATTAATCGTTGACAAAAAGCCAGACACCATGCGGGTTTTACGAGTGCTACCGTCTACGATGGCACCTTTTTGTACTTGCGAAAAACCTGGAATGAACTAGAATTGTAGCTATGATAAGAGCAAAGATAAGACACCATCACAGGTGGCATATTCGATAGATGCTCCAACCGATATTGTGCAAGACGGTAGATAGTCGGTCTCTTATCAACAAAATATACCTACAACGATAAAAATCGAAGAAGGACTACTATGGCTGACGACACCCAAGATACGATGAACGAAATCCCGCTGCCTTCTGCTAGCGGCCGTGGTGCCAGAAAGGAAGTCGACTTGTTTCCGGCAATTGCCGAAAAGAGACTCGTGCCTATGACCTCAATGCGCTCATCAGCACCAGAGCGACTCGGCACCCAGATTTCGATGTTCGAGCCTGTTTCGTTCGACGAAGCAGTTGAAATTGTCGAATGCTTGCGCTCCCGCGCAGCGACAACAATTTCGCTGGGTAACATGAAGAAGATTGATGCCAACAGATTGGTAGATTTCGTTGCCGGCGCTTCTGCCGCGCTTGATGGTGACTTCCACAAGCTCAGCGAACAGGTCTACATCTTCTGCCCGAGCAACATCAAAATCACAGTGCCCGGCAAAGCAGCTGCAACAGCCGCAGGTACTCCTGGTTTCGATACCGGCACGGCGCTTGACTTCTTGTATTCTCCGGCTGGCTCCAATCCGTTTTCAACCAGCAGCTCACCCTGGCCAAACGCGTAGCTCCGGATTAATGAATTTTCATCAAGCGCTTGCTGGGTGTTTGATTCGAAGCTCTTCAAGTTTATTAACAGCTGCCTTTTAAGACCGCTGGTATCATTGATGGACAATGCAATTGATGGAAAGCCCATCAGGTGCAGTGTTTCCTCCTTACCTAATCCACCACAAACAAGTTCTTCCCTCCCAGATTTCCTCGGGGAGGGAAGTCTTCTTTTTATGCAGCAAATATCGGATCGATATCCTCTCCACTGGACCAAAAGTCCGAACAGGCTTGTCAAAGACCATTTTGCAGCTTGGGCAGGTCTATGTTGCGGGTTTATTCGGCGCAGGTGGTATATCGCCATTGGAAAGGGCAGATATAAGGCCTTAATACATACCTGGATCTATATCAGACAGTTTTACTATGCAGAGCTTTCTACAGGCGATTTTTGTACGATGGGATCCTAGCGACAAGCCCAGCGATTGCGAGCTGACATGACTTTTACCCCAACAACAAACGACCCATTAATCGGCAAAATTCTCGCCGAGCGTTACCGTATCACCGAACTGGTGGGCGCGGGCAGGTTCAGCATCGTCTATAAGGGTCAACACCTCTTTATGGACCGCTCTGTCGCGATGAAGACTCTGCAGTCCAATCTTGTTGAAGACCAAACGATTATTAAGCGCTTCGAGAAAGAAGCAGTCGCGCTCAGCAAACTGCGGCATCCGAATATTGTCTCGGTCTACGACTGTTTTGTTCATACGAACGGGCAGCCTTTCCTTGTGATGGACTTTCTGGATGGACATACTCTCGAAGAATTGCTCAACGATCGAGGCGCCATTCCTCCTAAATTGATGCGGGCGATTATCTTTCAAGCGTCTGCCGGATTGGCTCACGCGCACCAGAGCGGAGTTTTGCACCGCGACATCAAGCCGGACAATATTATTCTTCTACCGCGTGAAAAGACTGATGAGCGCGTGCGCTTACTAGATTTCGGCTTTGCATTGTTGCAAGGCGATATGGAAAGACTCACTCTTTCCGGCACTCTTTGTGGCAGTCCTGCATATATAAGTCCGGAGCGCTGGAACGGAAAAGAGCTGGATGCGCGCTCTGACATCTATTCACTTGCCGTTGTTATGTTCCAGGGATTGACCGGTCAGCTTCCTTTCCAGGCGTCATCGCTGGAAGAACTCCGCAACATGCACGTTTCGCAAGAGCCACCAAAACTCGGTGACCTTGTCCCTTCTCTTAAAGATGACAATCTTGCGCACCAAATTTTGGCGATTGCAATGGCGAAAGATCCGGATCTTCGTTATCAGACGATGAAAGATTTTCACAACGCGATCAAGCTTTGGGCGCCGAATAGCGATGATGCAGAAATCGCGCAGTGGGCGAAGAATGTCGGGCCGAAGCCGACAAAATCTATGCAGGGACAGCCTGCAATGCCGCAAAATGGTGCAGGAACAGGAACAGGTGCTCAAGGTGGAGTTGGTGCTGGAATGCCGGGTGGTCAGCCTGGTGCCGGGCAAGTAGCTATGCCGCCGGCAGGCGCACCGCCTGTGGGGGCATCGCAAGCTGCTACCGCTCAAGCCGGATCCGGACAAGCTACAGCGGGACAGGCTGCTCCAGAGCAAGCCATTCAACAAGGTAATTTCACTCCTCCGCCTGGAGTCGGGCAATCAGGCACACCAAAACCACTCGATGCGGCGCCCCCCCTGCCAAATAATCAGCCGAGGCCTCAGTTTGATGATTCAGCATCTTTGCCCACCGGCGACGCAGCGACACAGCAAGCCGCGCCCGTTGTAAAAGACGCGCCGAAAGGATACGTCGCTGTTGACATCAATTCGCATCCGCTTTCGCCGGAAGCACTCGCGAAAATTCCCAAACCAAATCCTCGTGCATCGCTGACAAAAATGGATGTTGCATACATCCAAGCAATCGCGAAAACGCTTGGCGACAGCCTCGGCGATGAAGCGAAATCAATTGAGATCACGCCGGAGCTTGAGGAAGAACTCGGTAGAGCGCCGAAAGAAGAAACAACTAAACTCGACTTTAAGTCAATGCCTGCACCGGCAGCGCAATCCACTGTTCCACAACCTGGACCGAAGGTTGTTCCGGTTGTAGATCGTCGTCAAAACAAGCAAAGTGATGCGTCGAGCGATGAGCACGATTCGCTACCGGTATCAACGTGGCCGGCGCCCGATTTGAATCAAAGTCTCAACCCTGGCTCTAAACCATTTGGTGCCAAGCCCGCTATGCCGATTACTCCTGGTGGGCAAAATGCTCCGGCACAGCCGCCAAAAGCGGTTCCGGCCCCGGCTCAGACTACACCGCCGCCCTCTCCGGCAACATCTGCACCTGCAGCAAAGACACCTGACCAGCAGCTCTTTGCTGATTGGAGTGCAAAGCAAGCTGTCGTACCTGAAAGACCAAATCAGCCTGTTCCCTCTGATTGGAATGCGAAGCAGGAAGTACCCTGGATCTCGAATCCGGATGACTTCAAACCTCGCGCAGATTTTGGTTCTGCTGGACAATCGGCGGCAGCTGACTTTGGTGCGCCAGGCACAGCACCGCCATTCACGCCAGGAGGAATGCCTGGCGGTCCTGCATCTCAATCCGCCTCTAACGCACCTACGAGTGGAGGTTTTGGGGCACCAGGAGCGGTACCAGGAACACCTGGAAGTGCTTCAGCGCAATTCTCATCTGGAGCAGGAACACCACCAGGTTCTGGAGCACCAGCGAGTGCTGGAAAACCAGATAGTCCTGCTGCTCCATCATTCGGAGCAAATGCCTGGGCACCACAAACCGGACCCGTGTTTGGTCAAGCGCCGCCAGGAATTTCGCCGGTCGGAGGATCAGACCAACCGCCTCAAGATGCATCTAAAGTATCCAGCTCGCGCATTTCTCCAGTCTTGCCTGGCAGCCCGTCACCTGACGCCGCGGCACCAGGGGAGGTGCCATGGACGAATATGTCGTCTTCTGCACCTGTCGACTTCGGCAAAATGTTTAACGACAACAACACTCTGATCAATAACCTGGGAGTCTCGGCAAGTATGCCGACTGCTGCCGGCATGCCGGACAACATCGGTGGAACCGAAGTTGCATCGCCCACAGCTAGCTCTGCCAACCTTTCCGTATCATCCGGTGAGCGTTCTACTCCGCCGAAAGGCGCGAAGAAGCGCGGACGCCTACCGACCTTTGTTGATAAGGAAATGGATCTGGGCGAAGGTACAGACAATTTTGATGGTTCTGCACCGCAAGCTAAGAAGGGCGGCAAGGGATTACTCATCGCCGGTGTAGCAGTTGCTGTCTTTGTCCTTGGCGGAATTGGGATTGCGACTTGGTTGTTGACCAATGTAAATTCAAACAATCCACAGTCAACAGAGAGTTCGCAGTCGGCTACTGCTCCAAACTCAGACGTTAACACGAACAGTCCGACCGCGACCTCTAACGATGCGAATGTTGCGCCGAACGCGAGCGACACAACAGCTGCGACTTCAAGCACCACAAATAAAAATGCTGGGGCTGCTGGTATCACTGACGAAGGCACCACCCCCGGTGATGACACTGCGTCCACGCCACCAGAAACAGCGAAGGCACCGGCAGCAGCTCCCAAACCCGCTCCACCAAAGCCAGCGCCCAAGCCGCCGGTGGCAGCGAAAGCACCGCCCAACCCGGCGCCGAAGAAAGAAGAACATTCAACTGGCGGTTGGTTCGGTTTTCCATCCTTTAATCAGAACAAGGAAGAGGACAAGAAAGCTGCTGTTACTGCAAATGAAGAAGCGGTCAAGCCTGCAGCACCTCCTAGACCGAAGAAGAAAAAGAAACCAAAACGCGCTCCTGTTGCACACAAAGCTCCAGCTGCACCAGCAGGTGGTGGCTATGTTGAAGTAGAAGTGAGCCCGAGCCGCCGCGCTTACCGGTCTTATTAACGCTGGCTGGTCCTGTTAACGCTCACAAGTTGTTTTAATGGTTGTTTTAATGGTCGCTTTAATGGTTGTTTTAATGGTCGTTTTTCGTTTTAATGGTCGTTTTAATGGTCGTTTTAATGGTCGTTTTAATGGTCGTTTTAATGGTCGTTTTAATGGTCGTTTTTCGTTTTAATGGTCGTTTTAATGTAGGGTCGACGCCATGCGTCGACCGCATTGAATAGCCGGTCGACGCATGAGGTCGACCCTACGATATTTACGAAATTTCGCGGGTGCTGGTTGATTGTCTGGTGCGTGATTTCGTCGAAGATATTTCGTTGAGAATGATCTGAACCAGCGGACTCGCTTTCACATTCTCTTCAAAATACTCAGACAGCCCCATTGCCAGTTGCTGTTTCATCGCTTCCTTCGGAATCTGCTGATTGGACGCAACTTCTTCGAGCAAACGCTTCGACTCTTCTTGTACTTTCAACACAAACTCTTCAGCAGGCAAACCCTTTGGAAGAATCAACCCGCGAAGTGACACATCAGGTCCTGCCACTAACTTACAATTAGAGTCAATCGACATTGCCACCATCACAAGGCCATCTTCAGCAATGTGGCGTCTTTGGTCGACAATGCTTTCGTCAATCTCGAATGCGCGTGATGAATCGATCAAAATGACACCAGAATCAACTCTGCCTGTCACTTGAGCCTTGTCTTTAGAAACTTCGAGAATTTCGCCGTTTTCCAAAACAAAGGTGTTTTCAGGATCTACGTTGCATTCGACCGCGAGTTCTGCGTGACGCACCAGCATTCTAAATTCCCCGTGCAGTGGCATGAAGAATTTCGGTTTGCACAAATTGATCATCAGCTTCTGTTCTTCGCGACACGCATGTCCGCTCACGTGCACTCCGGCACCGCGCCCGTAGACGACGTTTGCACCGCGCAAAAAGAGCGCGTTGATGGTGTTTGCTACAGATCGCTCGTTGCCAGGAATTGGTGTTGCAGAAATTACGACAGTATCGCCTGGAATGATTTTGATCTGTTTGTGTTCGTTGTTTGCAATCCGACTCAGCGCGGAAAGAGGTTCGCCCTGACTACCAGTTGTGAGAATAACAACTTGATCCAGAGGCAGCTGTTTCAACTGATCGACAGGAACCAGCAGTCCATCAGGGAAAGTCATATATCCGAGTTCACGCGCAATGCCTGCAAGATTGAGCATCGATCGTCCGAGGATTGCAACTTTGCGTTCGTACTTAATGGCAGCCTGCAACACCTGACGAATTCGGTGCACGTTACTCGCGAATGTTGTGACGATAATTCGATGTGGTGCCGTCGAGAAGACTTCATTTATCTTCGCCCAAACAGTGCGCTCAGAAGGGCTGTATCCGTCACGCTCGGTGTTGGTACTGTCGCTCATCAATAGAAGAACACCTTCATCCCCAGCTCGTGAGAGACTGGCGATATCGAACTGTTCGCCATCAACGGGTGTGAAATCGAACTTGAAATCGCCGGTGTGAACAAGCGTTCCCACCGGTGTTCTGATGATCAAACTAAATGAATCTGCAATCGAGTGCGTGCAACGAATGAACTCGACTTGGAAGCAACCGATTTTTACTTGCTGGCGCGGTTTTACTTTGCGCAGAACGGTTGTTTCTTCTAATCCGTTTTCTTTGAGTTTCCCCTCAAGCAAACCTAGAGCCAGAGCCGGTCCGTATATGACGGGAATGGTGACGTCGCGAAGAATAAATGGAATTCCGCCGATGTGATCTTCGTGTCCGTGCGTAATCGCCAAGCCGCGAATCTTATCTTGGTTTTCGCGCAAGAAAGTAATGTCCGGCAAAACAAGATCCACACCCAACTGTTCTTCAGTCGGAAATGCCAGCCCAGCGTCAACGAGCATTATGTCGTTGCCGCACATGATGGCCATTGTGTTCTTACCAATCTCGCCAAGCCCGCCGAGCGGTATTACTTTAATTGTATTGGAGCTGGTATCCACTTTCGATTTGCTTGCCTTAGGCGCATCATCTTCGGTGTAAGAATCGCTCGGTTTTGCCATCGAATTAATACCTATAGGAGCTCAGTTGGGGTGCGGACAGGTTATACAGGTCTATACAGCGGAAGCGGAAGGCGCTGATTGCTCCAGAAGTTTGTCGAGTGTGGCTTTCTGCTGCGCATCTAGCGGGACGAGCGGCAAACGCAAGTTTTCCTTGCAAATCCCCATCTTGCTAAGCGCGTACTTCACGCACGTAGGATTGGGTGCCGCGAACAAACCTTTGAAGAGCGGCAAGTACTTGTAGTGTAGTTCGCGCGCTTTATCGAGCTTTCCATCGAAGAACGCTTCGCACATTTCCTTGATTGGGGTGCCGACGATGTGACTGGCAACGCTTACCACGCCTGCGGAGCCGATAGAAAGGAAAGGCAACGTCAGGTAATCATCGCCGGAGTAAATGCGGAAGTCTTTGCGCGCATCGCCGGCGATCTCACCTGCTTGATCGACACTGCCTGTGGAATCTTTCAAAGCGTGGATATTCTTATGCTTGTCAGCGAGCTTGATCATTGTCTCGCTGGTGATGTTGATACCAGTGCGACCCGGAATGTTGTAGACAAAAATCGGCAGGCTGGTGTTGTTAGCCACTTCGCCAAAGTGCGCAAGCAGACCGGCTTGGCTGGGCTTGTTGTAGTAGGGTGCCACCACGAGCAAACCATGCGCGCCGAGCTTTTCAGCTTCCTGGGATGCTTCGACCGATTTGCGCGTGTCGTTGGAGCCGCTTCCCATAATCACTTTGGCGCGGTTGCCTGTGACTTCGAGAACAGCTTTGAGCAGGTCTTTCTTTTCGCTCGATTCGAGAGTCGGGCTCTCGCCGGTGGTGCCGGAAACAACTATTGCGCTGGTACCGGTTTGGATGAGGTGATTGACCAGCTTCTCTACTGCTTTGAAATCGATTTTGTCAGAATCGTCAAATGGAGTAATCATCGCGGTGATGACTCTACCGAACAGCGGTGCATCTGTGCCTATCACCTTCTTCTCCTAGCTTGCTTGCTTGCTCTCTCTATCTTCGGGCGGGATGTATCCCGCCCCTACGCTTATTGATTTCCTGGGAGCGCGAGCGGCGCGCCTGCTTTCATTGACCGCCGGATTCTCTCCGGTTTTTGGGATGGCCGGATTCTCCAGCTTCGGTCGACGCATGGCGTCGCCCCTACATTAGAGGGCGATGCATGGCATCGCCCCTACGCTTCTCAATTGTCGAATTGCGGGTGATTAGCCCATCTCCTCTGTAGGGGCGGGATACATCCCGCCCGCCGATTCATTAGCTTGCGACTGCTTGCTTCAGCAGTTTGTGCTCGACCAAATATTCTGCGATGCGAACCGCGTTGAGTGCAGCGCCGATACGAAGGTTGTCGGCAACCACCCATAAGCTGAGTCCTTTTTCCGTCGAAGCGTCGCGACGAATACGACCAACATAGACGGGATCCTGCCCTGCCGCATCGAGTGGAGTCGGGTAGATATTCTTCGAAGGATCGTCCCAAACTTCGATGATTGGCTCGTTTGCGAGAGCTTCGCGCGCTTGAGCGGGGCTGACTTCGCGCTCCAGATCAACAGTCACAGCCTCGCTGTGGCTGATCGCGACCGGTACACGAACAGCGGTGCAAGTAACAGCCAAATCCGGCAAGCTCAGGATCTTGCGGGTTTCTTCAATAACCTTCCACTCTTCTTTTGTATAACCGTTCTCGAGGAACTTATCGATGTGCGGAATCAAGTTGAACGCGATTTGCTTTTGCAAAACTTGCGGTGGGTATTCTTCATTATTAACGATAGCTAGGGTCTGTGCTTCCAGCTCGTCCATCGCTTCCTTACCTGCACCACTGACTGACTGGTAGGTTGAAACAATCACGCGCTTCAAGCCGCCCAGTTCGTGGAGAACTTTGAGCACAGGAACAAGTTGTGCGGTCGAGCAGTTGGGATTGGCGATGATGCCCTTGTGACTTTTGATGGCTTCGCCATTAACTTCCGGCACTACCAACGGAACATCCTTTTCCATGCGGTAGGCGCTAGTGTTATCGATGACGATGGCTCCAGCTTGCACTGCCAGTGGTGCAAACTCGAGGCTACGATCTGCGCCTGCAGATGCAAGAACAATGTCTACACCTTTGAATGCTTCTGCGGAGGGTTCGATAATCGGGTACTGCTTGCCGCAGAACTCGATCGTCATGTCTTTAGAGCGGGCGCTGGCAAGAAGTTTGAGTTCGCCGATCGGGAATTTGCGTTGTTCCAAAACCTTGAGCAGCTCGGTACCTACACGTCCGGTAGCTCCAAGAATCGCAACATTCACTGGTCGCGTCGAATTTCCTGCCATTTCTCCTCTAACCTCCGTCTGTTTCGTTCGTCTGAATCTCTAATGATTCAAAAGAACATTGCTGTTTGATTCCTGCTGGATTTCTTCCAGCGGACGATGCATGGCATCGCCCCTACGCGTTGCTGAATAGAACCTGGTCAAGCCCGACAACGAGCTTGTTTTGCGTCATAACATGCTGAATTGCCATGCGCTCACCTTCGATGAAACACTTGGTATTGAAGCTGTCATGCCTGATGGAGAGCAACTCTCCTTCCGATCCGAATAAAACTTCCTGGTGCGAAATCATACCCGGCAAACGCAGCGAATGCACTCGTACTCCGCTTGCATGAACAGCGCCTCTTGCACCCTGCATCAATTCCTTCTCTTCAACGCGCTTGGCATTGTAATGACTGCGGCTGTCGGCGAGTTTGTTGGCGGTATGCATCGCAGTGCCTGATGGAGCGTCAATCTTCTGCGTATGATGCATCTCGACGATTTCAACGTTGGGGATGAAACGCCCAGCTTGACGCGCAAATTCCATCATCAAAACAGCGCCGACTGAAAAGTTCGGCACTACCATTGCTCCAACACTGTTCTTCTCAGCCAGGCTAGCAAGCTCCTTGAGGTGGGTTTGGCTCAGTCCGGACGTACCGATGACCGGGCGAATGCCCTTGCCGATGGCGGATGTTGCCGTCCTCCAGGCAGCTTCAGCCTGGGTTACGTCCAGAATGACATCTGGCGAGCAAGCGGCAGTACACTCGATAAAACCGCTGCTGACAAGTATACCAGTCCTCGCTCCTCCGGCTACTTCGGCGACCTGTCCTATGTCATGTCCGACATATTCGGCGTTTTCGCGGCCCCAGGCGCCAACGATTTTGATGACAGGATCATTGAAAAACGCCTGAACAAAGGCTTTTCCCATGCGCCCGCTGATGCCGGCGACTGCGACTTTGATGGGTTTTGATGCGGCTGACGAGGTCACCAGGCCTCCAAATACGGGCATTTCGGGAGGAAATAAACACGAGTTAAGGGGTATTTTACCTGGCCAGAGCCTTCAAGATCCGCCATATAACGTAAGGACTCGGTTATCCCGAGCCCTTTGTTACGTTCAATTCTTCAGCGGCAGCGCGCGCTGTTTAGACCATAGCTCCTAACTGAATCAATCTTATGTAGGGTCGATGCCATGCTACATCAGACTACCGTAGGGTCGACGCCATGCGTCGACCGGTTTTCTAAGCCCTAGCGCCTGCGGCTTGAATCAACTTTCCCGTTGAGCCAAAGCCTCCCTCACCGCGTTCGTGACTTGCGGCGAGCTCTTCCACTTCAACAATTTCGACGCGAGGAACAGGCGTGATGAGCAACTGCGCGATCTTCTCGCCAGGCTGGAAAGTATAAGCTTGCTCGCCGTGATTGATGATGAGCACGCAAACTTCGCCGCGATAGTCGCTGTCGATGGTTCCGACGCAGTTGGTCAAGCTGATACCGGCTTTGTGAGCCAATCCTGAGCGAGGACGCACTTGCCCTTCGTAGCCTTCAGGAATCTCAACTTGAATGCCTGTGGGAATTTGAGCGCGTTTGTTGGGCTCGACTGTAACCGGTTGTTCGATGGCCGCAGTCAAATCCATACCAGCAGAACCGCTTGTCGCGTATGCGGGCAGGTTTTTGCAGTGAGGAAGACGCTTCACTTTCAAAGTAACGTTCATGCTTTGCACTCCCAACAGATATCACTCAGATACGCGCAGCAACTGAGTCCTGGATAAATTCACACGTAGTGTGTGCACATTGAAAAAGTACTAGGAAACTGGCTCGAGTGCATGAAATTAAGTGAGAAAAACGCGGCGCAATCGGGCAAATTCGCAGAGCCCAATTTCCTTGACATTGATTGGATCCGAACATATACTCGATCTATAAAAGATCAGAAAACAAAAGATGCCTTGATGGCACAAGAGTAAATATGTTTGGATTTTTCATTCCTATTATTGAAATTAACTAACTCTTTGACCGGCAGCCACTTTCAGGCACGCTCTAAATAGCAAAAGTCTAAAGAATTCGACTGTTTATCTATAGAACTTGTGGAAGGTTTGAACATTCACAAGTTCGAATTTAGATATATACGAATATTCGACAAGCTTTGATGCGGCCAAAGTATATGCCGGTCAATTTTTGACGCCTTCTGTCGATGCCACCATATTCAGTGGCATTGGAAGAATTGCTGCTTGCGAAAGTGGTGACCAATTGGCCTGAACTCGGCGAGCTGCTTGGCTAATGTAGCGTCGAGGCCATGCCTCGACCTTTTCAAAAACTACGCAAACAAAAACACCGCAAGGATTGCTCCGCTGCGGTGTTTAAGCTACTGCCTGACTGCCCATTGCTGTGGGCTCAGTATTTCCTCGAGATTCAGTCAGTCCTTCACTCGGGGCGAACCACCTACTGTCGTTTCCGATCGGCGCCGATCTGCCGTTTCCGTAGTGTCCCTCGGCTCAAAGCGGTTACTTCGCCTAACCGCTCACCGTTTACTCTTTCAATATACCAAGCACATCCAACGGTGTGAAGTACCCCGTTTTTCTTTTAATCATGCGCTTTTCCGAAGGCGTAGCGCTAAGCTGGTGTTGAAAATTTGCGATCGCACGATCGATATGATCGATTGAACAAGCCATGAAAACTGGCTCAACACGCGGATCTAGCGATTGCATATACATTACCGATAAAATACATACACCACAAAGCATCCTACGCATAGACACGTAGGATGCTGATGGCCAGCCGAAGGACACGCACTTGACTAGGAAGTGCGCTCGGCCAAATCAAGCGCTGGAGTGCTGCACAGGCTCTGAAAACACTGATGTTATCAGGGGATTCAGAAGTCCGTCGGACCCGCGCGACAAGAAAGTGATACACGCAATATCAATTGCATATACAACAGTCTCAATCCGCTTTTGCTGCTTTTTACCGTGGGTACAAGTGCTCGACGCAACGACTTAACGCTACATCTGCTCCCTCGTCCCATCAGCAAGCCTTCAAAGGTCCGGCTCCAGCTTTCTGGATTAGAGGCGGTCGGTTACCACTCACATGCGCTCGCGGTAAATTCCAACCTTATTATGCTTAGACTTTATACCCGGTTGACAAGAGTTCAAATCATTTCCGAACGGGGAATCTCTACTTATATTTCTGTCTAAGGCACCCGCTATGCGCCCGTTTTCCAGGCCAACAGGGCGTTACAAAACCGGCTCCCGCCAGTTCTCGTTCTGTGGACATACATATATAATGAATAGCCTGCGCCGACGTAGCTCAGGGGTAGAGCAACGGTTTCGTAAACCGTAGGTCGCGGGTTCAAATCCCGCTGTCGGCTAATCTTTTCCAGACTTTTTGATTTCGCTCCGGGCCCCTTTTGGGCCCCCTCAGAAGTCAAAGGGTGTCAATTCAAATGTAGTGATATCAATCTGCAATCTCGCATTTCCAGAGGTTGCAGGTTCGCTTCCGCGAGACAGATGTTATTGTGACTATCAGTTCAAATCCTTTAGGAAACCTATTTCAAGCACCGTATTTAGTGCCTCCGAAAAAATATCTCCGCTCCGCTATTCAAAACGTGCCAGATCCAGAACATAGTGCTGAAAAGAAAACCCCATGTACGACGATCTATTTTCATCACAAGAAGGGGTAACCACAATAGTGACGAGCCCTCATAAACTTCACGCCTCGCTGCGAATCTATCATGATGACTTGCAGCCGGACGATTTGACACGCCTATTCGGCGTCTCTCCCACAGACACACAAAGGAAAGGAGAGGCGCTCAAACCATTCAAACCGACTATTAAGACACTGCGAATTGCTCCAACAGGGTGTCCGTCCGTTACTTCACGTGGTAGCGGAAAAATTGGCGATCTGATTTCCTAAGAGCATGTCCAGCTGAGGACTTATTGTCCCTGAGGTGGCGACCAATTCTGAGGAAGCAGTTGTTGAAGTTCGGTTGTTTTCAATCCATTGATGCGCGCCAGAACCGCGGCGTACCAATCGACGGGGTTGATTCCGTTACGTTTTGCCGTGGCAATAAAGGAGAGATGAATGGCGATGGCTTTAGCGCCTGCATCGGAGCCTGCGAACAGAGAATTCTTCCTCACAAGAACCCAGCACTTGATTGCGCGTTCGGCCTCGTTGTTATCGATAGCAATGTCGGGGTTTTTGAGAAATCTTGTCAGGGCTCGCCAGTGCTTGGTGGTGTAATTGATCGCCTTCATCAGCTCATGAGTAGGATTAAACTTAGCCTTTGCGCCCACGATGATCTTTCTGAGAAGCTTGATGAGCGGCTTCGACTTTCTGCGTCGCATTGCCAGTCTGAAAGCAGGAGGCTCATCCTTTATGTCCCTCTCAATTTGATAGAGCTGCCCGTACACATCGAGAACGGCGCTGCGAACATTCTGCTCGGTGAACTCGGCTTCAAAATACTTACGCCGCGAGTGAGCGTTGCAGCCGGCTTCTATTCTCCGCCCATCTTGG
>QKMZ01000006.1:1904085-1904369 GCA_003242885.1 Candidatus Melainabacteria bacterium
AATCGAACATGTTCACTGGGTGCGCAGAGTCGCCGATGTATGTGGTGATTTTTCCTTTGCGAATGTTGTTCTTGTGGCTGCGGTCTTGAATCTTGATGGACGAGTCATCGGTCTTAATGATTGCGGAGGAGAGCAGGTCTTGCTTCATCAGGTCATACAGCAGAGACAGGGTGTCGGCGGTTACCTGCATCCAGTCGCTTTGAGTCGAGCGTGGAATATCAACGTTGTGGCGGGCGAAGATTTTCTCTTGCCTGTTGTTGGGAAGTCCATCGTCCAGCTTGCCG
>QKMZ01000006.1:1904400-1904584 GCA_003242885.1 Candidatus Melainabacteria bacterium
ACCATTTCAAGTTGATGGGTGAAAAGATTGCTGACAAAGACTGTTTCGACGGAGCACTCGGGACAGACGGTTGCATCAGCTCTGACGAAGTGCTCGACAGGCTCGTGCGGGAGATTTTTAGCATTCTCGAGAATGTGCTTGATGCCGATGGAAGACTTCTTTTCAGGTCCATCGGCAATGCTGG
>QKMZ01000013.1 GCA_003242885.1 Candidatus Melainabacteria bacterium
TCAAGAACGTTAGGTGCAATTGGATAGTTGTGTTTGGAATTGGTTGTAGAAACATGTGAGCGCCGGCGTCGAGCCCGAATCTCGTTCATCCGCATCAATTCTTCCACGACCTTGTAATTGCAAGTCCAGCCCTCTGCGCGCAATTGCGCATACACTCTGGGACAACCATAGTTCTCTCTTGAACTTTCAAATATCTCCAAGATTCGCTGAAGAAGCTTCGCGCGCTCCTTCAATCTCTTAGATACCCTGCTTTTTAGCCACTTGTAGTAGCCTGAACGGCTGACTTTCAGCACTTTGCACAAAATAGCAATGCGATGATTCTTCCGTTCTAAATGGACGAAGGCATACTTTACTGCAGGGCTTTTGCAAAGTACGCCGCTGCTTTTTTTAGGATTTCATTCTCTTCTTTTACTTGCTTAAGTTCCTTTTCAAGCCGAACTAACTCGCTCAACTCGGAACTCCTTTCTAGATTGTCTCTGGATTCTTTAAGCCAATTTCTGAGTTTCCATGCCGGTACTTTGAGTTCCTGCGATACAGATGCAATCGTTCGTTCTGGTCTCTGAGCCAGATACACAGCGTTTCTTTGGAACTCTTTCGAGTACGTGGTTGGTTTGTTTTTCTTGGTCATGGTGCACTCCTTTGTAATTTTACACAAGGAGCAGCTCGACTCTAGAACCACTGTCTACTTTTTCGGGGGACGTCCATTTCCTTTAAGCCTATTTTCTATTACTTTATTTAGTATATGCGGATCAACCCTGACAATCCCGGGACAAGCACGCCGTTTTGCCTCCCCAACCCAGGGTTGCGGGGTCTCCCGCTTCCACATATCATCGGGGAATGAGGACGTTTCTAATCGCGATAAGCACACTTGCTCTTCTCTCCGCATGCGCAGCAGAGAAGCCAAAACCACCCGCGAATGGCGCGCAAATAACCTTCGACCATGAAGAGTTCGACTTCGGTCATGTGGCAGAAGGCATAGAGCTGGAGCACAAGTTCAAGATATTCAACAAGGGTAATGAGCCGCTTCAAATATTCAAAGCCTACTCAACATGCGGCTGCACCGTTCCAAAACTTCCAAAAACGCTTTTGAACCCGGGTGAATCAACTACTTTGACAGTAGGGCTGGACACATCGATGAAACAAGACGAAATCACCAAAACCGTAGATGTTTCGTCAGATGATCCTGAGCGACCGCTTGTGATTCTCTCTATGTCAATGGTCGTGGAAAACCGTCACAAAGCGCTCTCAGAGCGCGGCAAAACAAAGTTTCTCACTGATGAAAAATGCACCAGTTGCCACGTCGCTCAAGGCGTCGGACTCTTCGGAGAAGAACTCTACAAAGCAGATTGCGCCATGTGCCATGGACAGGATGCGCAAGGCGGAGTCGGACCTTGCCTCGTGCGCGATTACAACGACCCAGCCATCAAGAAGCACGTGTGGCAAGTAACGGCTTACGGCAGCCCCAGGAAAATCACCATGCCTGGCTTTATTGGGGACGCCGGTGGTCCACTAGCTAAAGAGCAAGTCGACTCAATCGTCGAGTATCTGTCACATTTGCAAGAGAAGAAATAGTTCACTTCCGTTTTGTACGGGACGCGCATGCGCTTCCCTGGCAAGGAGCCGCATGCGGCTCCCATTCGAGCCACTTCGCGAGTACGTACTTCCACCAGTGACGGGCGCGCGCGCGAGTAATACGATCTCCTGACACCTCCGGAGAATTACCATGTCAGTCCGCACTCGAACAGCCGCAGCAATGCTTCTCGCCTCGCTGGCGATGAACACGCCTGCATTAGCTCAAGGAGTCAATGGTCAACTAACCGCCGAAGAGCAAGTTGCCGCGCAGAACTTCAACGGTATCGACATCTGCGGCGATTCACTAGGCTCGCCAGGCGGATTCAGCCCTAATGGCGCGTCTGGGCAGGGTTTCAACTCAAACGCCAATGGCGCATTTAACAACAGCATATCCCAAAACGGGCTGTATACCAATCTCAATAACCAAAATACACAACTCGGCCAAGCTAATGCTTTCGGCAACGGAGTCGTTAACGATGGAAGCAGCAATGCGATGAATTCCATGAATGGGATGAATTCCATGAATGGCATGAACACCATGAACGGTTCTGCACAGATGAACGTCATGAACGGCATGAGTAGTATGAACAACAGCATGAACAGCGGCATGTTCAACAGTTCCAACAATGGAATAAACAACATGTCCAGCGGCATGATGCAGCAAAACGGCATGAACAACGTGGCTGCAAGCACAATGCAAAACAATGGCACGAACAGCAACGGCGGTGGAATCGCCCAGACTATCGGCAATACGCTTATGAACGATCCACAAATGATGCAACGCGCGGTCGGCGTAGCAGGCGCAGCGGCATTGTTCGGACTCTTCGTCGGAAATGGCGGAGTGGGAGGCATGATGCGCGCAGCAGGCATGGACAATACTCGCCACATTCGCGGCTCGGTCGTCGGCTATTAATCTGCAACATCAGAATCTTCGTCCAGTTGCCTGTATCATAGAATCGAGGCGCGGTCGGCTCTTGGCTTTCCAGCGTTTCCGAACGGCAACCTTAGACGGGATCGATACTCCTGCAATTCAATTCGACAGCCCGAGGAATGATACTGGTATTGGTACCAGTCGTAATCGAGCTTGTCTTTCTCGGTATTGTCGGAAACAGGCTATACGAAGCGACCAAAGAGTACGAACGCCTAGAGAGATCCAGGCATGCGCTCATCCAGCTGCATCATTTCGAAAAGGTCGCGGAGGACGCACTCCTTGCTCTGGCACAGGAAGAAGACTCGCACGCCGAGAAGAAAATCGCCGATATAGACATGCTCATACGTGCTCTGGAAATTCCCTGGACTACGGCCAATTCCGTCGAACACCCAGAGTTGAACGCCATTATCAGAGACTCAGAGTCCGCTAGAGTCAATCTGATTGCTGTGTTAAAACAAGTGCGCCTGCGCTTGTACCAGCACATGGGAAGAACTTTGCCAGCCGGCAAGCTGTTGCCGAAAGCATCGACCATAACTATGTTTATGGAAGTGAGACCGCTCAGCAAGCGCATAATCGAAGTCGAAACCGACATGCTTGATTCCGACACAGGACAGATCGAGGATCTGACTTGGAAGCTAGGCATCATCCTTGCAAGCGGCGCAGCAATCGGTTTTCTCATCTCACTGTGGCTGGTTCGCGACTTTACTGCCGGTTTTCTCGACAGGCTTAGCAATGTCGCTAACAAGGCGCTTCTGCTAGCTGGCGGGCGCGATTTGCCACCGCCCATCAATGGCAACGACGAGTTGGCTGAGCTCGACAAAGTTCTCCTGCAAGCACACACAGAGATAAAACAAGCACGGCAAAAACAGTTTGCGATCCTAGACAATGCTCGCGATGTTCTTTGCACCTTGGACGCGCGGCTGCGCTTCATCACAGTGGGAGATGCAGCCAATAAGGTCTGGCTTTACTCTCCCGATGAACTTTTAGGACTTTCGCTGATTTCTATAATCAGCGAGGACACGCAAGAAAAAACCAGACAAAATCTGAGGAAGTTAGCTGAAACAGCGGGTGAATGCGAGTTTGAGAACGACGTAAAACGAAAAGATGGAACAGTACAACCATTTCTCTGGAAGGTTTCTTACTCGAAAGAGCAAGCAAACTATTTTTGTGTTGCTCACAATATTTCCGAGATGAAAGCTGCACAGCGCTTGAAACAACAATTCCTCAACACGGCAAGTGATGAGCTTCGCTCTCCGCTCAAAGAAGTCAATTCGCTCATTGGTTCAATAGTCAACGAAAACCCAGACAATATCCCACAAGCTGCGCAAGAAGAGCTAGCCAAGGCGAATTACAATCTCATGCGACTATCGGACCTTGTATCAGAGCTGCTTGATTTAGAAGATGTAGAAACAATCGATCGAAACATTGAAAAACTTCCAGTAAACGCATCAGAACTATGCCGCCAAGCGCGCCTCACGCTCGAGGCCCTAGCGACTTCAAATGCGATCAAAATAGTTCAATCAACAAACGATGCCACCATACTTGGCGACCAAAAACGCTTAATACAAGCTCTGATCAATTTGCTTTCGAACGCAATTAAGTTTTCACCAAAAAATTCCACGGTTACACTCGACATCAATGAAGATACAAGCACTGTCACCATCAGCGTTATTGATCAGGGACCAGGCATTCCCCAAAAAGACCGAGAACATATTTTTGCGAAGTTTCAACAAAGCGAAACAGTCAACAAAACAAAGATAAAAGGCAGCGGATTAGGTCTAGCGCTAGTGAAATCAATCGCAGAAGCGCACGGTGGAACAGCCGGATACAAGCCGATGCAAGTTGGTGGCAGCTGCTTTTACATCGACCTGCCGAAATTCAAAGGGAGCGCTGCGAATTGAATATTCCCACTCCCAACCTATTCTGGCGCGGCATCATCATCACGATGATCCCCTTGCTTCTGCAGGTCATCATTGTCGTCTTTCTGGCTTACAACTTACTCGCACTGAAGAACGAAATCGTTACAGAATCAAGGTCTCAAGATATCATCGCCCGAACATTCGTCCTCAATCGAGATGCAATGGAGACCATATACAACCTAAATTTCAAGTTCGAAGCGCCGACTGTGATGTATAAGCTTCTTCCCAAAATGCCCACAGAAAGCAACCCAATGCAGGCTCTCAACGAAAACCTGCAGGGACTTTTCAATGTCGCCCGGACGGATAGTGAATCCGAGCAAAGAATGCAAGAACTGCGCAGTTGCCACAAAGAGCTGCAAGAGATGTACAAGGATGCGCAGCACCTCTCTTTCAAAGACAATGAAGATCGCGTCACTTCACGCCAAAGGTATTTTCATCGCTTCCTCAATTGCGCCCGTCAATACGCTGCCGCCACAACAGCGATAGTCGAGCTGGAAGAAGAACGGCAAGCCAGAAGACCTGCATTGATTCACGATTTGCTTAGCAGGGTCTGGGCTACGCTAGTTGTGGCGCTGATTCTAAGCGCCTTGCTGGCTGCGTTACTCGGCTACATGTACATAGTATTGGTCAAACGACCTCTGCGCCTGACTTGTCGCAACGGTATGCTATTGGCAAAAGGTCAACCTCTGCCGCCTGCTCTGACGGGCACAGATGAGTTAGCCACGTTAGACAGGCTGCTTCACTCGACAGCCGCGGCTCTCGACAAGATTCAGCAAGACGAAAAAACACTGGTGGAAAACGCCACCGATCTCATTTGTTCACTCACTGAAGATGGCGCCTTTATCAGTGCAAACCCATACGCGACCCGCATGCTTGGCTATAGTCCGGAAGAACTCGTCGGAAGAAATTTGCATGAGCTGACTATCCCGGACGAGAGCTTTTTCTGCGATGAAAAGCTGAGAGAGTCGAGAACTTCAACCAACATCAGTGTTTTCGATCTGCGACTAGTGAGTGATTCCAAAGACATAATTGATACACGCTGGTCATGCTTCTGGTCTGATGCACAGAAGGCCTTTTTCTGCGTCGCACACGACATTACAGAAACGAAAAACGCAGAAAGAATGAAGCAAGATCTTGTCGATATGATCAGCCACGATCTGAGAAGTCCTCTGACATCTGTCAACATCTCACTGGCAATTCTCTCGAGAGGAGCAAAGGGAGAGCTTCCGCCCGATGCAAAACTCAAGGTAGAAAAGTCAGCAAAGATGGTCGAGCAATTAATCGAATTGGTAAGTGACCTGCTGGATTTCCAAAAACTTAGCGCGCGAAACATTGAGACAGAGCCAGCCTCCACTATGCTGAACGAACTCTTGCAGAAGGCTGTTTCAAATACGGAAATGAGCGCTGAAGTAAAAAACATCAGATTCGATATTTCCGGCGACGCCACCGTAAATGTGGACAAACGTCTTATGACACAAGCGATTACAGCATCATTAGACAATGCGATAAAGGCAGCGCCGAGCGACGCAATCATTCGCATAGAAATCACTGAAATTGCAGATATTGTCCAACTAAGAATCATAGACCAGGGAGAAGGGCTCAGCGACGAGGAAATCGCTCAAATCGAGTCGAGCGTTCCCACGCACAAACTAAGCGGGCACAGCAACCGCTCGCTCCTCAAATACTCAATTTGCAAACAAATCGTAGAAGCACACTACGGCAACATCAGCTCTTACAGTCAAAAGCCCAGCGGATTCAGCTTTATGGTAAGGCTTCCCAAATTGATTGTTCGGTAAAAAGGTAAATATCAAAAGTCAGCGATATACCTTCTCTCCGCTTTTGCTCTGCACGAAATCTCGCTCTGCAGCGGCGCTATCACCCAATGCCTTATAGCATTCGCCACGGCCTTTATACGCATAGCCGGCACGAAATCGGTTCATCTCGATTGCCCGAGTGTAATCGGCAATGGCTTTCTTGTACTCTTTCATTTCTTTGTAGACGTCAGCACGCATGATAAACGGCTCGAACTCTCCTTGCCGCAGTTTGATTGTTTGAGTCAAATCAGCAATTGCTTTCGAATACTCCTTACGTTTCACGTAATAATTGGCACGCACAGAAAAATTCGTCGAATTATCGGGAGACAGCTCAGTGAGCCGAGTCAGACATTTTAGAGCGCCAGCCGAATCACCTTGATTGATAAAAATCGAGCATCTGTACTGCCAAACGGTGACGGCATTCGGTTCTATCTTTAGCGCCGCATCAGTGTCAGCAAGCGCCTCTTTTAACTTCTGCATGCTCTGATAAACAATACACCTATGCTCGTAGCCAAAAGTCGACTTCGGATATGCCTTGATCAGAGTATTGCAATCTCGCAGCGCTTCTTCTTTTCGCCCCAGGTCGCCCAATAAAAGAATTCGCTCGTGAAGCGCTTCTCTGTTGTGCGGGTCGAGAGAAAGCGCGGTAGAAAAATCAGCAAGCGCCTTCTCATCCTCGCAAAGCAACATGTAATCTTTAGCGCGCCCTACATAATTCTTGGGATCTTTGGGATTTGCCAGAATTTTTGATGTCCAGCGATCACGCTCGCCGTCTGCAAGTTGAAACTTGCCTCCGCGCCCAGACACAGAACCGCCCGGCAAAACCTTCTTAACTCCAGCGTTGCCGGATAGAGGTGTTTCGCCATGGGCGGGTGAAATTGCCAGTGGGATGATGCTGCATGAAAAAGCAGCGACGGCAGTTACCAAATTTCTGTGTGTTACCGATCTCAAAACTTAGTGGACATCCCCACAACACGGGGCGACGACCTCCTCAACAGGTTTTGGACTTGGTCTCGAAAACGTTTTGAGAAATCTCTCGCCGACTATACCAAAGACAGCTAAAAACGGGAGCATTTGTACAACAGAATTGAAAAATGCGGTCCAACAACAACATGGTTGCATAAAAATCCTCCAGAAAGGACGCGGGGACCTGCTAAATTCTCACCAAACAAGAGAAATTGAAGATCGCAAACTCAATGACAGCAATGAGTATGCGGTTTCTGCTGGGACTTTGTTACCTCCATATCTTCGCCCTCTTCTTCAACTTCAAAAGAGGACTCCCCGCGACGCAAGAGTTGCCAGAGCTCGTTCATCACACGAGCAGAATCATCCGCTTTAACGGCTTCCACAACGCAAGTATCCAAATGCTGCTTCAGCATGAGATGCGCTGTTTTATCGAGAGCAGCTTGAACTGCTTTCAGTTGAGTTAAAACATCGATGCAATATTTTTCGTCGTCAATCATGCGTATGACCGCTGACAGGTGTCCCTGTGCTTTGACCAAACGGGACCTGAGCTGACGCTTTGTGTCGCCTGTGATAGCCACGCATTTACCGCCTAAACATATGTGGGTTTCGCTATGAACAAATAAAAGCAGAACTCACGGGCGAGTTCAACCAATCCCCCCGGTGGGGTGCTCGCATTTAATACTAATCCTTCATTCAGTCGCTTATGCCCGACTATTCAGCCTTGCCCGCGCCAACCAGAACCTTGCTGTCATCCTCAGTTTTTGCGATTGCTTTCTCGCTTTTTGCAAACATACCGAAAAAACGACCTGTCACAGTCTCAGGCTTGCGCCTTTCGTGAATAGCGCGCGATAAAAGTCTGTTAGCGTAATTCGCTCGACTTGCATCGTCGCAAACTTGCGATTTGGTCGCATTTTCCATGTGTTGCCCTCCGCATCTCATGTAAGAGAATCGCCAGAACGGAGTTACCAGTCACATGAGTGTAACCCGGAAAAGCCGGATGACAAGCGATATTTCATCTAGGTGAATTTGAATTAACGAATCAAACTCAGCACATTTACTTCTTTGCAAAAGAAGAGGGGCTTCAATACCTTTAAAATACAGTCCTGCTAACGCTTTCGCAGGTTCTCACAGGAGCGGACTCGCTAAATGTCAGACGCATCTTCACTTGCAGTGGAAAAAAGCACAAAGAAAAAAATGGCGGACGAAACAGATTCAAACCTAATATTGCCGGATAACCTTCCTGGGCTAAATGCCTGGAAAGCGCGCCGCCACTTGCTCGACACAAAAGATATGAGCGTCGAAGAAGTCGATGCACTTATAGCTGTCGCAAAGCTCTGCAAAGAAATTCACTCAAAAGGACGACCACCACTGACGGTGCTCAGCCATAAAGTAGTGGCTAACTTGTTCTACGAAAATTCAACGAGAACCCGCAGCAGCTTTGAACTTGCAGCACGAAAGTTGGGAGCCTCTGTTTTAAACCTGGACATTCGGATGTCGTCGGTTGCAAAAGGCGAAACGATCGAAGACACTGCACGAACACTGGTGTCGATGGGCGTAGATGCTGTTGTACAGCGCCACAGCTCATCCGGAAGCGCGCACAAGCTGGCAGAACTTTTGAGACATGAAGTTCACGTTCTCAATGCAGGGGACGGATGGAATGCTCACCCCACCCAAGCACTGCTCGACCTCTTCAGCATGCAGGAGACAGGTAAAACAATCAAAGGCCGCAAGGTGGCAATCATCGGAGACATCACGCACAGCCGCGTGGCGCGCTCGAACATCTGGTTGCTGCAAAAACTCGGCGCCGATATCCATGTTGCCGGACCGCCGACTCTCGTACCGGTTGAGCTCGACAGTTTCGGCGTAACCGTTCATGAGAAGCTAGAACCTGCCATAAAAGATGCAGATTTCGTCATCGCACTGAGATTGCAGTTAGAACGCCAAGATGAAGGACTGATACCAAGCATCGGCGAATACAAACGCCTTTACAGGCTCGATCACGAGCGCATCAAGCGCTGCAAGCCGGACGTGCGAGTTTTGCACCCAGGACCAGTCAACAGAGGAATCGAGATCACCGATGACCTTGTGGACGACTCGAAAGTTTCACTAGTAAACCTGCAGGTAGCCAACGGTATCGCCGTAAGAATGGCTGTTTTGTACTTACTCATGTATGACGGTCAAGGCACGTAGGGGCTATGCCATGCATCGCCCGAATTGTGTTCGGAACCAGTTCCAAATTCGGATAAAGAAACCAACTCCAACTCCCACACCACGCCAGGCATGGAAAAACTAATGGAAAGCGCGATTCTCATCAAGAACGGACGAGTAATTAATCCTACTGATGCAAACGGCAAAGCAAGCAGCAATGTCGCCAGCAATCAAAGTCTCGACATTCGCATTCGGGACGGCAAGATTACTGAGATGGAGAGCGAACTCAAGCCTAAAGACAACGAATCCGTCGTGGACGCTCAAGGATGCTGGGTTATGCCGGGGTTTGTCGACATGCATACGCACCTGCGCGACCTCGGGCAAGCGGACAGAGAAGACATTTCCACTGGCACAAAAGCCGCGGCAGCAGGGGGTTATACAACCGTTGTCGCCATGGCTAACACCGACCCGCCCACCGATTGCGCGGAGATTCTCGACCGAGTAATTAAACGCATCCACGAGCGGGCAATTGTTGAAGTGCTGCCTGTCGCCGCAGTTACCAAAGGTTTGAAAGGCGTCGAACTGACCAATATGGTCGAGATGTCCGACATGGGCGCCATCGCTTTTTCTGATGACGGCATGCCTATTTCGAACCTCGATGTACTGCGCCGCGCCTTTGAGTACGCACGTCTGCATGGAAGACCAATCATCAGTCACCCCGAAGACAAAGATCTCTCGCACGGTGGCTCGATGAACGAGGGCTGCCAGTCTACCTGCCTTGGCATGAAAGGGATTCCTTCGGCAAGTGAAGCAGCATGCGTAGCACGTGAAATTGAAGTTCTACGTTATACAGGCGGGCGCCTGCACTTCGCACACACATCTGCGAAAGCATCTATCGATTTGATTCGCCAGGCGAAGGCACAAGGACTTCAGGTAACCGCTGACGCGACCCCACATCACTTGGTTTTGAGCGATGCCGAAATGACGCCTTACGATACGTCATTCAAAATGAATCCACCTCTGCGTTCAAAAAAAGACGTCGAAGCAATCGAGCAAGCGCTCGTAGAAGGCGTAATCGACGCTATTGCCACCGATCATGCTCCCCACTCAAAATTGGACAAGAGCAAACCATTCGATCATGCTCCATTCGGAATTATCGGGCTGGAGACGGCATTTTCATTGTGCTTCGAAAAGCTAGTACTCTCGGGCAAAATGGCTCCTAATAAGTTCCTTGCCCTAATCACCACACACCCTGCGAAAATCTTGGGTATTCCCGCGCCGCAGATTTCCGTCGGCGCGCGCGCCAACATCGCCATAGTCGACCCTGAAATGCGCTGGAATTTCGAGATTGTCGAAAGTTTTTCCAAGAGCAAAAACTCACCATTCACCGGTCGTTCTCTCAAAGGCAAAAATCTCGTCACCATCTTCGACGGCAAGATTGTCTACTTCGACAAAGAACGAGCCGCGAAGCGCGTGCAAGAAGTTTGCGCCAGTTCAACGTAGAAAATGAGTCAGTACCTGAAAGAAACTCGCCGCTATCACCTGGTGATTTTGTTCGCCTTGTTATCCGTCGCCCTCTGGGTGACACCAGTGCAGCACATCGTTTCAATCGGTCGCTTTCAACATTATGCGATGGCAATTTTCCTTTTCTCTTTCGGCTATTTCGTTCAGTCGGTGTATTCGTGGAGAGAATTGTCCAAATTAGCTCGATTCTCTTATATCGCAACTGGTCTATTCTTCTTCTCGGTTGCACTGGTTTTCTACCAAAACCCTTGGCTCGTTGACCGCGCATCAGTCGCCGGCGAAGACAAAACAAATGCGAGATCGGGCATGTTGGTGACGTACATGGGTGTGAGCATCATGCTCGGAATTGTCTGGCTCAAGGTCGCGTATGACGAAGCCGTGGAAAAACGCAAAAAACTGCAACTGGAAAGCCCGCCACCGTCTCAGGAAGTATCGTAGGGGTCAAGCAAGTGAAGCGAATTATTCTTCTTATCGGAGTGCCCGGCTCAGGTAAATCCACGCTGGCAGCCAAGATTGCAGAGAAGGGTTTTACCATCATGTGCGCCGACGCCATCCGTGCAGAACTCTACGGAGACGCAGTCGAGCAAGGCGATCCGGCGGAAGTGTTCAAAGTTTTTTTCGAGCGCATGGAAAAGTTAATGGCGGATGGCGCGGATCTGATAATCGACAACACCAACGCAAATCCTTTGCACCGAAAAGAAATTCTCGACCGCGCCAAAAAATTTGAGTATGCCGATGTTCAACTTTGGGTAATGGAAACGCCGCTGCAGGTTTGCATTACGAGAAACAAAAACCGCGGGAGGATGGTGCCGGAAGACATCGTTGCAAAAATGCATTCGACCATCAGCCGGGGAGGTCGCCCTACCCGGGAAGAGGGAAAGTTGGTGTTAATCCGACCAGGAAATGACGAGAACGATTACAGGTTTTTCTTTCCAAATTAGAAAAAATGGGTATGAGTAGGGTGTGGAGTGTCCTAGATCAATCTAAAACAAGGCGAGGCAGCCCCCGGGAATGACTACTATCCTGGAAACGCATGTCGACAGCAATAGCTCTGCAGCAAAGGCTTTGCAGAGTATCCTCGAGATGGGTTTTTTCGAAACTTCAACGATTCACGTCGCCAGTACCGACCGCTCGGAAGAGGGCGCCATTTACATCAGCAAGGGCAGCGCCATCAAGGGCGCAGTTTATCGCGAAACCTGCGAGCAAGGGCGCACGGAAAAGGGCTATTCGGCACTCCGGCGACTGTTAAACCTCAAGCAAGCCTATTTTGTTTATAAAACGGGCGGAGACCACAGCCTGGCCCTCGAGAGCGAAGGGTTAAACGTCGATATCGAGGACATCATCCAACAGCTCCCGAATCTTCCGCCGGAAGCACCGGACAGGTACAAACAAGAGCAAACCATTCCGCCCAACCAGAAACAGCGATTTGAAATCGACGCCGAAGAGTTGAGAAGCGGCAACCGCCCGCAAGTCGACAAGCACGACCCGGATAAAGTGGCGCGCGGCAAAAAACGCATGCGCAGACTGGAAATGCGCAACATGATTTTGAAGGGACCCCTGATTTGGGCCTGCGTTATCGGACTAGGCTATGGCGTCTGGCACTACTTCGGGCCAACCATCAAAACCGCGCTTGCCTCCAAAGGCAAAACAACGCACGCAGTCAAACATAAACCGGCGAAGAAGCGCTCGCACTAAACGAACAAGAGTAAAAGCCAAATCCGACGTTTTGTGCCTGCCGCGCGTTTGAAGAATTATGCAGCGATTAGCTGCTGTTATAGAAATCAAAGGCGAAATCTTGGTAGTCGACTACCCCAAGTTTGGGTTGCGCTACAAAAGACAACCGCACTTCGTGTCTGAAGACTAACCGAAACGAATTCGCGACGCGCCGAAAACATGCCAGTGACAAGCTTTTGGACTGTCATAGCTGATTATGATGGCAAGAAACATACTATCCCGAATTGGTTCGCTGACTGCTTTTTCGTGTCCAGAGCGAGCTCTAGTCCTTGTCCAAGAAGGTGCCGCTTGGAATCACTCAGAGGCGTGATAAATACCGCTAGCGCGAACAATTGTATTTTTCGCTATCAGTTACCATTGAGATACCGGTTCTTTATGAACCGGATTCGTCGGCGCTAGACTTTGGATTTCCTTTAGATTGGCTCTAAGTCTGAGTATTTCAGCGTCGACACTTATTTAAGACACCAAATTTACAAACTTCATACCGTAAAGAAAAGTAGAGATTGTAACGTTTGCCACATTTTTGGCGAATAGGGGCATTTCGGTAACTTAGGTTGAATCCCACTTTCACTCCATCATCCCGAGCAATTTCCCAGCGCCCAGCGCAAACAAGAAGGACTAAAACAGCGATTACAAGAACAGCTTCACTGTTCAGACCATTGCTGTGCTCGGATTTGACGGTTAGAAGGTGGACCAAAACCAACTTCCCAAAAGGAAAACACATGAAACATCTCAAAAAAATTGCAGCTCTCGGTATTTTTGTCAGCGCGCTGTTTAGTACGAATGCGTTTGCAATTGCGAACGCGCCACCTCCACCCCCAGGCTGCACGCAGATAACGGCAGGACCAGCATCTTGGCCAGAAGGTGGTCACTCTTATTACTGCGGTGCCGCTACCGCCGCTAATGGCGCCCTGATGCTGGCGCCCTTAAACGGCTTTACCAATATGGGCAAGACTAGCACCGAAATGGTGAATCTTGCTGGAGGTACAAATGGTACAAACCGCGGCAACTTTTATTTGTTCGACACTCCAGCTGAATATGCAGCAGCGTTCCCAACCTACGCCCAGCCTACGCCAGGGGCTATTGGCTTAACAGTCAGAGATGGTGGAACCGGCGCAGCGATCTTTACTGCCATCTTCCAGAGAAACAGTTTTGGAGTGACCAACCAATTCATCGGCAATACTACTGCTCATGAATTAGGACACTGGGTTGATGCACTTGAAGGCGCAGTCCTGACCGGTGACGAAGTCATCTATTTAAATGGCGCAGTCACCGTCGGACATACCATCACAATTTCTGTGACAAACGGCCAAATTGTCGGAAATACTGCATCCGTGTCCGTTACAAGCGTTGCTGGAGACACACTTACTACATTGTCCACAAAACTGAAGAACGCAGTAAATGCTACTGCAGCTCTTACCAGCAAAGGTTTTACGGCGACTTCCTCTGGGGCTTCATTTACGATCAACTACGTGGGCACCAGCGGGCCAACCTACGCATACACGATTACCGGAGCCGGAGCAATAACGGAACAAGTCTGGCTTGATTCTGGGATAAGAGCCTCAGCGGCTGCGCTGTTAACTCACTCTCTCCATGGTAATCCTGCAAACACAAACGGTGACATCTTCACCTTCAATGGAAAAGCAAACTGCAACACTTCTGCGAGTGGCGTGTTCAATCGTCAGCAGGACAGTGACCTGAAGTACATTTGCAGCACTAATACAATCGGTTCGATGAGTGGGACTATTACCAATAATGACCAGCTGACTCTCACAATCACCGATCCGGCTATGAACGGGGGGATAGGCGTTCCGATTCATGTGCAGGCTATGACAGGCGACACGACAGCAACGCTCGCCACCAAGTTCAAGAATGCTATCAACATGAACGGAACTCTGTCGGGAGCTAAAATTACTGCAACATCTTCTGGGTCAAATATCACTATCAACTCGGGCACTGGTAACGTAACCACCTACAGCTATTTCAATGCTGGTGGGACTGAAAACATGACGCTAGTCAACCAAGGAAATGGCGAGGGGAGTACTTTGAGTACACTCAAATATAATTCGGCCGCTTCCAATTGGACTAATTTGCAAACTGCGTGGCCCGGCGCAGTTTCAATCTTTGTCACTGACAGTGAAACATTTGCTGAAGTATTCGCTGCACAAACAGGCGGATACACGGATCGCAGTTTCCCTGGCGGCGGTGGAATTAACTTTCAATCGCAGGATTGGTACTTACAGCAGAATCCCGGCTTCCGATGCACCTGGTACGTGATTCGCAATGCTGGACAAAGCCGCATAACGCCAACTTCTGGCTTTCCAGCTGGATGCCCGGCAACTTAAGCTGACTTTTTAGCCTAAGAGTGAAGGGTGGCTTTCCGCCCTTCACTCGACCCACTGGCTGTCTATTGATTCCAAACTGCCGCCGTCACTGTAATATCGGGAACGATATCGCGTGACTTTCTTGCTTTTATCGTACTCAACTTCAACTACGACTTTTGGACCGTTGCCACATCGAGAGGTGAGCCGGTGCACATAGTACTGAGCCAGACCTTGGAAATCCTGTCTATATCCAGGAAATAAGCCGTCTACATAACTTTCTTCTTTGCCTAAAAGGGTTTTTTCCTTCAACAAATCAACCAGCATATGCTCGGGCATGAGCCTTTCTGAGGACGCATGCCACTCTTTTTCGTTGAATTTGATTTGTGGATCTCGACAGAATATTTTTCCTACTTCTGTATTGTGTTCAACCAGAGGTGACGCCTGACATTCGTAAAGTTGCTTTTGGGATATGGACGTTTCTGCTCTGCAACTCATTGATGTGCTGAAAGAAGCAAGCACAAATGTTGCCAATAAAGCTGCTCGGGTCATAGTCAATGCCTCTTATCAAAAATTCGTAGCCTTCTCTACAAGGATAAGACAACAAGCCGAAAGTTAGACATGATGCAATTTTTTTGTTTCATTTTTACTACATCTCGAAGTAGTACACATGCCCAGTAAGGTGTAGGGATCGGATGAACAATAACGCCCGGTTATTAGATCCCAAACACATATCACTGTGCCCTCAATTATTCAGTTCGCAACCAGTTTTCAACCTTCAAATTTTTGACGCGCGAGAACTCGCGCACGTTATCTGTAACTAAAACGCATTCTAAAGCAGCCGCCTGAGCTGCGATGAGCAGATCGTTTCCCCCAATTGGTGTACCTGACTGTTCGAGTTCGGTCCGAATTCGCGCATACTCGACGTCAGCGGGCGATTCATACGGAACAGTTGTTAGTACACTCAAAACCGCGTCAAGCTGCGCAGATAATCTTATTGAGCGCTTCTTACTTGCACCGTAACGCAATTCAGACACCACAATTATGCTTGTGCAAATATTCTCTTCACCGACAGTACCAATCTTCTCCGCGACTATACCCTGCGGGTTGCGAATTAGGTCCGACAAAATATTCGAATCGAGCAAATACCGCATCAAAAACTGAATTCATCAGGTGGAGGATCTGCAATGTTTGGAAATTGCTCCTTCAACGGTTTCAGCGTAGCTAAAACAGCCAGCAGGGACTTCGGTGGAGCTGGTTCGATCACAAGTCGATCTCCGTCCTTTCGAATGATCGCATCTTCTCCGGGCAATTCGAACTCCCTAGGAATACGAATTGCTTGGTTTCGACCATTTCGAAAAACTTTGATGCGTCTCTCTTGCATTGCACACCTTTGAGCATATGCTTCAGCATATGCCAAGTTTCGGTTGGCGTCAAACTCCGGCTAGACCTGACCTAAATTCTCGCGAACTGCAACTAGCCAAGGACGATAGGAAAACTACCGCTAGCTGAGCGAAGCAGCAATCACCGTTTCTTAATCAAATGCAAGTCCTTTAGTGGCTTATGTTCTCAGGTTCTTTTCTACAAACCAGTTAGGGAAGCTTGATTCTGTGAACCTCTTGCACGCGCGCGAAAATTGGCAGCGAGTTTGGCGAGGAGCTTTCTTCTGTCTAGCCAGACCTGCTAGTGTATGACATCTCTTTTCACCCTTTTCCACAAGACCGAAACTCACAAAAGCTGAACACAGCTAAGCCTTAGCGCACTTTCAATGCCGATTCCGAACGCCTTCATGGCGCCTGACGCAAGCCGGCAATTGAAAATTCGCGGTGAGCCTCGAAGCTGATTGGAAACAAACCGAGCACTAGCTTCGCGAATCTTCGCGCAGCTCATGCTCATGACCGAACGTCTGACGACGTTCAGATATGGATGTTTACTATATGGAAAAAACAAGGAAGTTAGTTCCACAGAGTGATCGTCCAGCGCAGGATGCCTGGCTCGATCGCTTGAGTTACAGACGCCTTCTTTCCGTCGCTGGTTCGATGCTCATCGCAATCAAGGCGCCGGATGCGACTCTTCGCAAGGTGTTTAACGCTGCGCGCATGGTGCCGAGCAACATGCGCCACACGGAGGCGGGAAAGCAAGCTCGCGAAGCACTGGTGTTCGAGATGAAGCAGTACCTGAAAGTACACCGCACACTCGACCCCAGCCGCGTCGAAGGCATCGCTCGTCCGCAAGAAAAGCGCTTTCCGGCGTATTCCGAATGGGGTACTTTGCCGCCTGGGTTCTGGCATGTTAGCTTCGAAGAATTCGTTGACAAGCTCGCCTTCAACGCTCACCGCAGATCTCAGCTGAAGCTCCTCCACGAGGCGCTGACGATGCTGAAAGCGGCAGGGTGCAAGAAGGTGACGATTGCCGGCAGCTTCGTAAGCAGCAAGCCAAAGCCCAGCGACATCGACCTGATTTGGGATACGGAAGGTTTGGATGATGAGAAGCTGGACTCTATCTTCGACGAGCAGCATGGCATCGAACTGCAGAGGCAGTACGGTATCGATGGCTGCAGCGAGGAGTGGAAGCTCAAGCTCTCTATTGTTCAGTCTCTCTGGGGTGCTGACGCTCCGAAGGCGGAAGACTTTGTCGGTGATGAGTTCGAGCAGCTGCCGCGCTTCCGCGCTGTCGGCGTGCTTGCTCTCGACCTCACCCAAGAGCTCCCCCGCCTTCGGTTCTGAACCTACGACTGCCTTGGTCCGCGCCATTACAAGCGCAACCAGGTGCAGTCGTTTTTCAAACTCACCCTATTATATGCACTCGTATCTCGCTTGCAAAAGCCGAAAAACACAGAATGGTTCTGAACTTCATGAGCAAAACAGGTTCGAATTGCGAGAGAAAAGCGGGAGAAGAACGCACCAAGAACGCGAGAAGAGCGCGAGCTGGAGAGGGCGAAATACCCCCTCCAGCTCTACTCGGTTGGTCAGCTCAATGCGACACAGCGCCGCAAGCGGGGCTTAAGCCTTCTTCGGCTGGAAGCGCGTCTCCAGGCGCTCCAGGATGGAAGTGAAAGTGGCAGGAAGATGCTTGCCGACCTTGGCGAAGAAATCCCGCTGCAGCTCCAGCTCCTGAAGCCATTCCGCCGCATCGATCTTTATGGACGCTGCAAAACGTCCTTCATCTGCAGCAGGCACACCGCTCCAGTCGATATCGTTGAAACGCGGACGGAAGCCGAGCTCCGTCGATTCAGCGCCGCCGACTCCCGATGTGCGCTCGAAGATCCACTTCAAGACACGCATGTTTTCACCGTAGCCGGGCCAGAGGAAGTCGCCGTTCTGGTCCTTGCGGAACCAGTTGACGCAGAAGATCTGCGGCAAAGTACTGTCCTCACCGTCCACCACGCTGTTCTCGATGGTGTCACCGATAGACAGCCAGTGAGCGAAGTAGTCGCCGATGTTGTAGCCGCAGAAAGGCAGCATCGCCATCGGATCGCGGCGCACCTGACCGACCGCACCAGCTGCCGCGGCAGTGGTCTCGGAGCCGAGCGTCGCACCCATGTACACGCCGTCGCGCCAGCTGTACGCCTGCACCACCAGCGGTACCGTCGTCTGCCGGCGACCACCGAAAACGAAAGCGCTGATCGGCACACCGGCGGGGTTGTCCCAGTTCTCATCCAGAGACGGGCAGTTGGTCGCAGCGACAGTGAAACGGGCGTTCGGATGCGCAGCTTTGCGGCCGCAATCCGGCGTCCATTCCTTGCCTTGCCAGTCGATGAGCTTAGCCGGCGGGGTGTCTGTGAGACCTTCCCACCACACATCTCCTTCGGGTGTCATCGCCACATTGGTGAAGATGCAATCGCGCTGCAGCGAGGCAATCGCGTTGGGGTTGGTCTTCGCAGACGTGCCGGGCGCGACGCCGAAGTAGCCGGCCTCCGGATTGATCGCGCGCAGCACGTTGTCCTGTCCGCGCTTGATCCAGGCGATGTCGTCGCCCACCGTTGTGACCTTCCAGCCTTCCAGCCCCTTGGGCGGGACTAGCATGGCCAGATTTGTCTTGCCGCATGCACTCGGGAAAGCGCATGCGATGTACTTCTTCTCACCCTCAGGCGACTCGAGCCCGAGAATGAGCATGTGCTCCGCCAGCCAGCCTTGCTGATGCGCCATCGCCGAGGCTATGCGCAGCGCAAAGCACTTCTTGCCGAGCAGCGCGTTGCCGCCGTAGCCTGAGCCGTAGGAGATGATCTCACGCGTCTCAGGAAAGTGGCAGATGTACTTTGTGTCCGGGTTGCACGGCCAGGCGACATCCGCTTCGCCGTCAGCGAGCGGGCTGCCGACCGAATGCAAACACGGGACATAGTCGCCTTCAGCACCGAGCGAGTCCAGCACCGCCTTGCCCATGCGCGTCATCATTCGCATGCTGACCACGACATAGGGCGAATCGGTGATCTCGACGCCGATGTGCGAGATGTTCGACCCAAGCGGTCCCATGCTGAATGGGATCACATACATGACACGGCCACGCATGCAGCCGTCGAAAAGGTTCTGCAGAGTCTCCTTGGCTTCCTTTGGATGCATCCAATTGTTGGTCGGACCAGCCTCTTCGGGCTGGTTGGTGCAGATGAAGGTGCGTTCTTCCACACGGGCGACATCCGAGACATCCGAGCGCGCCAGAAAGCTGTTCGGGCGCAGTTCGGCATTGAGAGGGATGAGGGTCCCGCTGGCCACCATCTCGGCAGTAAGCTTGTCGGCCTCGGCTTGCGAACCGTCGCAGATATGAATGCGTGACGGTTTGCACAGGGCGGCAACCTGCGAGATCCACTCGTTCAAACGTTTGTGATCGACGAGCGCGGTGGACGTGGACTGGGTTTCTGTCATGTGGTTTTCCTGGTTGAGGTCTCTTGACGTCCCTGAAATCAAACGGCGGCTTCTATTCCATCTCAAATGCGACAAGGCAAATGGGCTGAAATCGAAGCGGCTATTTGATTCGGGGGTCGGTATGTTTCCAGTGGGCAGAAGTAAAAACTGAGGTTGAAACTTAGCATTGCCCGGCGGAGTAGACCAAAAAGGTCGAAACGCGCAATAAAACGAAAAGAATCTCGGACACGCGAACCAGCCTAGAGAGCCGCATGCAATCTTTTGTCATATTGATTTTCTGTGTCGTAATGCAAAGCGTTTTGCGAAGCACTCGGCAAGCGCAGCTTGCGCTAGAGATACTGCAAACGCTTTTGCTTAGCCGGACTTAACGAGTGCGATCTTGCCAGTTTTGAAACCGTGCGAGAATAATCTCTCCCAGTTTGCAATATCGGTCGGTTTTGAGAAACCCTTTATTGCCGTCGCGGAGAATCAAAACTTCGAATCCTCCGTCACGAAATCCAACCACTTCACATTGAAGTGTTTCTTCCGAGGAATATTGCGGACTACCACTGTCAGCCGCTCCAACGGCTGTTCTCGATGGCGGATATCTGCCGTCACCTGAGGATCCGGAAGTTTCCGTTTGAGTCTTCGGAACTCCTTCGCGGTCTGGATCTGCAGCCATTCGCTATCCTCACTTTTTGGGTTTGCCTTTGAGGTTTTTGCCAGCTTTGTCTCTGATGATCTTGGCTGCCTGAACCAATTTCGGATTCTTTTTGATCTTGGCGGCTTCATCCATCGACTCTTTAAGTTTGCCCATTTCATAGTAGGACATAGCCAGAATCAAGCGAGCTTGCTCATCATCAGGATGCAGTTTCAAAAGATTATTGCTCTCTGCAATTGCGTCAGCATGCCGCCCAAGCTTATGCAGCGCTGTCATACGCAGCTGTTGAACTTTCTCTCTGGGTGGACATCCGCCTTTATTCAATTCGGCATCGCTGAGCTTGAGCACTTGATCTACATCTTCCAAAGCCTTTTGCGGCTTAGCTTGAAGCATGTTGACCGTGGCACGCTGGAGCATAAACATCGGCTTGTGCGCAGGATCTTTCTGCATCATCTCGTCGAATTTTTCTGTCTGGACAGAACTCAAGTCGACAAGATTTCCGCCCTTAACAGCCAGGAATGAGGTTTTCTGCTGCTGGTTCGAAGCAATCAGCTTTCCGCCCATGGCTTTTTTCGCCATTTCTATATCTCGCTTAGCATTTTTTTTGTCACCTTTGCGCACATAGCAGACAGCGCGATCGCGGTAGGCTGCGGCTGAGCTGGGGTTCAAATTGATGACCTTCGTAAAATCTGCGAGCGCAAGGTCGTACTTTTTCATTTGCATGTATGCAACGGCCCGGCGATTGTAGACCTCGAAAGTGTCCTTGCGCAGCGCAATAGCCTTGTTGCAATCAGCGACGGCTTCGCCGTACCGCTTCATAGCAAGGAGTGTAAGAGCTCGGTCGGCGTAAGCAATACCGAGTTCTGGATTGGATTTGATCAAATTTGTATAAGCCGCATGTGCTTGCGGCCATTTGCGAGCACGGCTCAACTTCACCGCATCTTGAAGGCTCTTCACTGATGAAACAAGAGCCTTTTGCTGTGCGGGTGTCACAACCACTTGCGGGGCTCCATTCGCCGCAGCCTTTGGAGCTACCTTTGCTGCGGGTTGCGCAGCGGCTTCCTTGGTTGTTGCAGCGGGTGCGGCTTGTCTATCTTGAGCTTGTGCTTGCCAGCCAAGCGAAAGAAAACCAGCCAGTGAGCCGGCTATGACTGCGCAGTGTTTCGGTTGAATCTTCATGCCTTGTACCTTTGAGGTCTCCTACCAGTAAATGAACCTAAACTGCCACCGCTGGCGGTGCAACGGTCGCTTCCAAAATTTCTCTGAGTTGTGGATATTTCAAAACCACCCTGGTCACTTCAGCCACAGACCAGGCTTGAGCAATACAACCCATGGGGCGATGCGGCTCATCGCCATCAAAGATCTCTGATATTGAACCGATACATGCCTCTTCATTCATGTGCTGAATGAGTGGCAAAAGCCTTTCGGCAATGAATTCGAAATTGCTCTGCTGATGCCCATGAATAGCTACTCTAGCATCGACCCAATGACCAGCCAAAAACGGCCAGGCAGTACCCTGGTGATAAGTCAAGTCTCGATGGTACTGATCGGCGGCCTCCATGGTTTCGCCATATATACCCTTATAAGCCGGGTCACGCGGTGCCAAGGTACGCAAACCGAAGCCCGTCAGGAGTTCCCTTTCCACAACGGCAAGAACACCAGCCGCCTGCTCTGGACTAATGACCTTAAAAGGCAGACTGACAGCGAATATCTGGTTGGGCCTAATGCTCGGATCTACGTAGCCGTCTTTGCCGATTACATCGAAAAGGCAGCCCTCTGAATCGTTCCAGAAAGCAGAAAACCCGACACGCGCCTTCTCTGCCATGTCCGCATATCGGAGGGAAAGCCCCGTATGCATGTCAAATTCAGCACCTTCAGAGCCGAGAACAGCCGATGCAAGAGTCGTGTGCAACAACTCAAGAGTCTTCAAAAGGTTGAACCAGAGCGCATTTATCTCAACAGCTTTGCCTTGCCGCGGCGTCACTACCAGATCGCCGCATTTTGCATCCATCCACGTTAGTTGTACATGCGGCTCACCGCCTTCCAACAGACCATCGACAGGATCGACTTTGATACCGTGGCGCGTGCCTTGCAAGTGAGCGATTACCACTTTATCGAGAAGCGGCACTTGTTCTAGCAGGAAGGCAACATCGCCAGTGTTTCGATAGTATTCGTCTAGAGCAAACGCCCACCAGAGCGTTGCATCAATCGTGTTATATTGCGGATCTTGCCCTGAATCAGGGAAGTGGTTGGGAAGCAGTCCTTCGCTCAAATGTTTCGCGAAAGTGGATAAAACACTGCGAGCAAGTGCATGCCTTCCGGTTTCAATCAACAAGCCTGTGATGCTAATCATCGCGTCCCGGCCCCAATCGGAAAACCAGTGGTACCCGGCCAAAATTGATGCACCACCTGTAGAGGCACGATGAACGATAAACTGATCGCCGGCAATGAGCAGCTGGTGCACAATGCGACCTTGAGCACCGGACATGGCGACGATCTCCGCCTGCCGAATCCATTCATTGCGAACAACTTCTGCTATATCAAAAGTCTGTAGTGCAATCTCCAAGCCAGCCGTAATGGTGAACGATTCACCCGGTTTCAAATCAACAGTGATGAAGCCTGTCCGATAGAGATCTTCCGAGTCGGCAAGTCCGCGCTCCCACTCAGCCGACCAACTGTAGTTCCAGTACCAGTCGCCATCTTCGGTGTAGCTACCGGAAGAGAAATCCAGATGCCATTCGCTTGCTTCCTCATAGGCTCGAATGGAAACACCGTTAGAGCGCAGATTTTGCAAGAATTTCCAGCCAGCATCTCCTTTGGTTTCGCTATGAAAATCACGAAAATTCGCTAGAACAGCGGTCTTTAAAACCAAAGACTCACTGTTTCCCTGATCAGGAACCCACGTATAGCCGATCACCACTCGCTGCTCGCCATGTATCATCACCACTTGCTTGACGAGAACACCGCCAGGCAAGTCAAATTGCCAGGTCGGGACAGGCAGATTAGTGAACGCTCTCAGGTGTTCGTAACCATGGGGCGCGACTGCATCGCCCTGCCAGTACGAAGTAGAGAGTTCTGTCTCTTTTCCATCTGCTGTGACTGCCACTTCATCAAGGCGAGAAAGCAGCAGAGTACGGCGCACCGGCGGATCGAGTGCGGCTATGAAAAGTCCGTGGTAGCGGCGAGAATTTGCAAGCGCAATGGTTTGGCTGGCGTAAGAACCAAGGCCGTTGGTGCTCAGCCATTCGAGATCACTGCGCTCGGCGAGCGAATCGGTTTGCTGCAATGCCTTGAAGTCAAGCACACAAAAGGAGCTTTCTTCATCGCCGATTTGTTTTTTGAGAAAGCTTTCTAGGCTGAAGCCGGACACGCAAACCCCTCAACTGCAGAGGGTTTCACCCTCTACCTCACACCCCTTGACAACTTCAACCAAAAAAAATATGTCCTGGTGAAGGTCATTAGTTTACCCGCACCAGAACATATTCAGGGGTTTAGGAAGCCATGAGCGTCCATGGAGGGACAACCGAACCTGCGCACAAGCACAAGTTCGGCGCCCCTCCGTGAAACAATCACGACCTCAGCGAGGCAGCGTGACGACGATGTCCACCTTCTGCAATCCCGACTTGTCGGGCTCTGCGTCGGTGCTGGCGTCGATCACCTTGCCGAGATCCGCGCCGGATCCGGGCACTTCACCAGCCGGAACCGGAGGACACTTGTCCACCGGAGGCTGGGGCGGCTGCGGCTCGGTCGGAGCGGGCGTGGTGTTGTCACCTTCGCCGCTTTCGAGACCGGGCAGAGTGACTGCGAAGAACTCCCGATTGCGCTTCTGCATCTCGTTGGGAGTGGCAGCCTTGAGGACTTCCAGGAGTTCCTGGAGAATCTTGGCGGCCGCTTCCTGATGCTTCTGGAAGGGGATGATCTTGTAGCCGTACCGGTTGAAGTACCGCTGCCAGACGAGCTGGGAAGCGATACGGATGGTGATGAGCGTGTCGTGGTCACCGGTCTCTTTGTAGTTCCACGTCACGATGCCGACTTCGAAGAAGGTCTTCGCATCCGGATCGTACAGCGGATCGCTCACCCACTCGTGCTTGCGCATCATGCGTAGCGAGGCAGCCAGACCCTTGTCCCAAATGGAGGGACGCCGGCCGACCTGCCAGATCTGCTTGACGAAGCGCGTTGAGCCGGTCGCATTCGGGTAGTAACCAGCCGGAGGCTGATTGACCACATCGTAAGGCGGCAGCCACGGCTGATCGTCAGCCAGTTGATACTCGACACGATCTTCGCCGTTCATCGACGGGCGGAAGGTGTCGAGACGAATGACGTCATACTTCTTGGCGATGCCGGGCAGGTGAGCAGCGATGTCGACGTCGCCGTGAGCCACGACGTGCGCCACGAACATCCGACGCTCGCCGTGGAAGTTGGGAACCTCCGGTGCCACGTCGCAACGCTCCTGCTTGGAGCGCGCCTGCTGATTACCCGCATGGCTGTGCGATGCATGCCCGGAGCCACTCGGACCGCTCTGGCAGTGATGACCGTGAGCCATCATACCGAAGCCGGAGAAGTGTCCGTGCGAATGCCCCTGGTGGCTGTAGCCGATGCTCAGCGCCTCGAAGGTGCTGTGCCCGGCGCCATGCTCTGTAGGATTTCCGTACGCGTCATGACCATGACCGAAGTGCGCTCCCATTGCGCCATCGTGGCCGTCATGGTCGCCAAAAGCGCCATCATTTCCGTCCATATGAGATCTCCTTTGAGCGTTGTGAAACGCCCGCTTACAGTTAGAACGAAACCCCAACCGGCGCCGCCGGTCGGGAATTTCAGAGAAGAAGCAGAGCGACGCAGAGTCGCTCGTAATTCAATCAGCGCATGCAACGCCTTTCGCGATGCAGCGCCTCAACGAGCTAGGCTGGAATTGCCGCGAGCCGCTCGATCAGCTCATCGACAATGGTCGCGATCAGTTTGTCCACCGGACCAACCGTCGTACCCGTTATGCCGCGCGAACGCCTTTCCACCAGCCAGTTGAGAAACAACAGGCGGCTGAGCGTCTCGGCGTGCGGCAAAACTCTTCGCACATCTTGGACATCACGTCCGGCCTCGTAGCAGTAAGCGTCGATGATGTCCTCGCGATAACGAGCAAGCGCACCATTTTTCTGATGCGGCATCGTCACTGTCGCCAGGTCCATCAGAGGAACACCAAGCATGGTGAACCACGACCAGTCGATGAAAAACAAACGCTGTTCGCGCTTGATGATGTTTTCCGCGTAGAGATCACCGTGAACCAGGGAGAACGGCTCTCCGGCAAGCTTTGGTGCCAATGTGCCGGCAAGCGTCTTCAGGCTCTTCACCTGAGAACGGCTGACCAGCTTCCACCCGGACAACTTGCGCGTCAGCTTCACGCTGAACTCTACGTAGTCGATAGGCAAGAGCGTGCTCAAGATGCCCATCTGCACCAGTTCGTCGGTGCGGTAGCAATAAGAGCGGTGCATCTTCGCCAGGTCTTCACCGAGGCGTTGAGCAATCTCCTTGGTCGCGACTTCTTTGACCTGCACATTGCCCAGGTCTTCCATGAACATCGCCGTCACTTCACCGAAATGCGCTGCCATGTAGAGCTGCGCCGAATTGGTGATGGAAGGGATGAGAATGCGCTCGTGCAAGTCCTGCTCGATATCCCAGGGTGGCAACACTTGCTTGTAGATGAGCGACGTCGGCAGCGCATCTCGAATTTTGAGGCGCTCGACGTAGCTTAGATCGCGGTGACGAAGCAGCTCTCGCTCCTCAATCTCCACTTTCTTGCCGTAAAACTCTTTCAACCACGCCTGAAGCTTCTCTTCCGGAACCGGCGTGAGAAGTGTAAGGCTGGCATCTTCAGGCATCGTTGTACCCTAATCGCTTTCTCTATCTTAGACTATGCCGCACGGCGCAGGGATCTATCACTCACGCGATCGATCACGAGCGCACGCAGAGGGTCGAGCTAAAACTTCCAGTACGGCGCGTTGGTCAAACGTTCGTTGCCGTCTTTCGTCACCACCAGGTCGTCTTCGATACGCACGCCGCCGAAACCGTCGATGTAGATGCCGGGCTCGTCGGTGACGACGGTGCCGACTTCGAATGCATCGTGTTCGTAATCGAAGGGGTCATGAGCGACCAGTCCAAGGCTGTGCCCCAGACCGTGCGTGAAGTACTGTCCATAACCGTTTTCCGCGATGTAATCGCGGGCGATTTTGTCGAACTCTTTGTAGGTGATGCCTGGTTTGAGCCCGCGGCGCGCCGCTTGATTGGCTTTGAGGACGATGTTGTAGATTTCTTGAATGCGCTTGCTCGGTTCTTTTCCGGGCACGAACGCGGTGCGCGTTATGTCCGAACAGTAGCCGCCCGGAAACAAGCCGCCGAAATCCATGATGACAGGCTCACCGGCGCGCAACTTCCGATCGCCTGTGGCATGGTGCGGAATAGCCGAATTTGGTCCGGCAGCGACAATCGATGTGAAACTGTTGCTGATAGCGCCGTAGCGTCTCAGCCGCATATCCAGCTCGAAAGCCACTTCATTCTCGGTCATGCCGGCGCGCATAATCGCTGCCACTTCGTTGTAAACCTTGCTGGTGATGCGGCAGGCTTTGCGCAAGAGCTCCACTTCCTGGGCGTCCTTGTACTGCCTGAAGCGCTCGACCACGTGCTGCGTTGCAACCAGCTTGCCCTTCAACTCGCTTTTCCAGATCTCGGCAATCGAGACAGGAACGTGAGCTGCCTCGAAGCCGATGCGGCTCGTCTTGGTGAGCTTGGCCAGCGCCAGCGCTTCGTTGATGTGGTCGGTGAATTTCTTGCCGCGAATGACTTTGACCAGCTTGTAGTCTTTCGCTTCGGCAACGGCGCGTGTGTAGTAACGCGCGTCGGTGACGATGAAAGCGTGCTTTTTGCTGATGACGAGAACACCGGTGGTGCCGCCAAATCCGCTCAGGTAGAGCACGTTTTGGTTGTCGCCTTCATGGACGCGCACGAGAAGCGCGTCAATTTTGTGCTTTGCAAGCGACTGCTGCAGTTTTTTCAATCGAGTATTCATGACTGAATACTCTAGCAGACGTTCAAGCCCGAGTGTAGGGGAGGTTGGAGCCTCCCCTACTACCGGACAACGGCTGGCGGCGACAGTCAGCCTCTTGGCCGACTACCGCACACCAGCCGCTGCTTGCCCTGGCTTGCCGCGAATTACCGCTTCTTGGCGAACTCGGCGGCCAGCTCCACCAGCGTCTGCACCGAGAAGCCGGTTGAGCCCTTCGGGTCGACACCGAATTCGCGGTCACGGAACGCCACCGACGCGATGTCGAGGTGGATCCACGGCAGCTCTTCGCCGGCGAACTGGCGAACGAACCAGGCCGCAGTCGTCGCACCGGCACCGGCAGGACCGCCCGTGTTCTTCAGGTCGGACATCTCCGCCTTGTTGAAGTCACGCAGCTCCGGCCACATGGTCAGGTGCTCGTACTGCTCGCCGACGCGCTCACCGGCAGCCTTCAGCTGACGCGCGAAGGCGTCGTTGTTGCTGAAAAGACCGGCAGCCACGTCGGAGTTGACCTGGCGAATGGCGCCGGTCAGGGTGGCGACGTCGACGATGCGCGTCACGCCCGCGTTGCGAGCGTAGGTGATCATGTCACCCAGGGTCAGGCGACCCTCGGCGTCGGTGTTGTCCACCTCGACCGTGATGCCCGACAGCATGCGGATGCGGTCACCCGGCTTGAAGGCGCGGCCGCTGACCATGTTCTCGACCGGAGCCATGTAGGCCTTGACCGAGATGGGCAGCTGCAGATTGGCGATCGCCTGCATCGCAGACAACACGGCACCGCCGCCGGACATGTCGCGCTTCATGTGGCGCATGCCGTCAGCCGGCTTCAGGTCGTAGCCGCCCGAGTCGAAGCAGACAGCCTTGCCGACGTAGCCGAGCACTTCCTGCGTGGCGCCGGTGGGCGGCGTGTAGACGAGCTCGATCAGGTAATACGGCTCGTCCGAGCCCTTGCCGACGTTGATGATGCCCTGGGCACCGATCACGGCCAGCTCTTGCGGACTGAGCACCTTGCAGGTGATGAGCCCGCCGGACTCCGCGGCGACGCGCTTGGCCTCTTCGACGAAAGCCGTCGGGGTCAGCTCGCCGGCCGGCAGGTTGGACAGGTCGCGCGCATAGTTGACCGCCTGAGCGACGATCCGCCCCTTGGCCAGCGACTTGCGCACCTTCGTGCCCACCTTGTGCTCGGAGAGGTAACGCACCTCTTCCAGCTCCGGACGCGCGGTGTAGCCGAGCACGCCGACCGTCTTGTTGTGGTTGACTTCGTAGTCGACGAGCAGCGACACGGTGGCAGCCAGCTCAGCGAACTGAGCAGCGCTCACCTTGGTGCCGGAGAGCGTCGTCTCGGCCACCGTCACCTCATTGATCTTCTGCGCGCGAGCCAGCTTGAACGCCGCCACCAGCGCCTTGCGGAGCTTGGCAGTGGTCAGTTCGCTGCGCTTGCCGACGCCGAAGAAGATGGCGCGCTTGGCGGCGATGGCGCCGAACGGATAGGTCAACATCGTCTGACCGACGGCAGCGGTGAACTTCTCCAGCTCGCACTGAGCCTTGACGTTGCCACCAGAGGCGGTGTTGAGGTGATTGAAGAGACCCGACTCGGTCTCCCCTTCGAAAGCAGCGATCAGAAGCGCGTTGGTGTCGATCTTGGCGAAACCGCGCTGAGTTGTGTTGAACTTCATGATTTTGTACCTCACGGTCATGCTCGGCGGCGCCTCATCACGACAAGTGATGTGGCGCGCCAGGAGCGTTTCTGAAATTGCAGACTTGTTTTGGTTCAGCCGCGAACGACTTAACCGTTGAACCTGGGATCCCCAGGCAGGATGAGCAACGACTTGGGAGGAGCCGGCGGCGGGGGCGGAGGCACCAGCTTGACCGGGTTTTCCCAGATCTTCGAGTTGGGGATGATGATCGGTCCGGAAGCCGCTTCGACTTTCGTGGACAGATACTCGATATCGACGACTTTGCCCTTGGCGTCAGCGATGCCGACAACTTCGATGTGTTGTCCCACCTCGAATTTCGGCATCAGCTGCAGGAGGGCGCCGCTAATGACCTCTTTCATCATGCCTTGCAAGGCAAGAGCGAGGGCGGCGCCGAACAAGCTAACTCCAAGGAAAAGCTTGGCGAGCAAGTCGGGTGCGAGCATGGACGCGGCAATGAAAATGGCCACGCTCCAGTAGACTACCTGGAGCGAACGTGTGACCAAAGTCTTGCCGCGATTGCTGGCACCTGAGCGAGCCAGTGCTTTACAGACTCCGTTGGACAATGGCGAGTAGATCAGGTGAGCGATGCTGAGAAACAGCGCGCACACCAACAAATCGCCGACCAGCGGCAGAAGCGCTTTGCCATAGCCTTTGAGAGTGTCGATGATGCTCTGATGCAGGCCGGCCGGCATCCAGTTCGTGAAGGATGCAACGATGACCAGGCCAAGCAGAATGAGAGTGGGCAGGGCTTTCCTGAGCCACTTCGGAAGTGCGTTGAGCATAGATAACTCCCAATCACTAGGTCCGCGAATACATGGCGTGAAGCTAAATGAAAAGCTTCAAAGCCAGTACTTCGCGCGGGTTGAGCTAAACAGAGCCGGGAAAAACATGAGACGAAGCCAATAACACAAGCGCAAGCGGAGCTTGTGCAAATGTCTGTTCAAGCGTCAAAGTTTCTCGTTCGGACTGTTTTGCTTCATGTTCGAGTCGATACTCGCGCCGAACGGTAAGGTTCAGCACGGTAGAGAGATTTCCAATTGAGAAGAGCTGTCAAATCTGACGATTTGGACTTATGCGGTCTTAAAGACTCTCCTGTAAGTTGAACGAAAGAAACTAACGATTTAGGCTACTAATAAGGGTCTTGAAATCACAAGATTTCTTTCTGAGAAGCACTTCAGCATGCACCGACGAACTCCATTATTGGCAACATGTAATGAAGCGCCGGCTAGCGCAACTCTGACAAGATTGAAGCGCGCTCATTTTTCGGCGACTCTTTCAAATTCGAGAGTGCCACCACGGCCGGTGATCGCCAGCTCCGATAGCTTGCGTAAGCAAAATTGTCAAGAAACAAAACTGGTGGCGCTTAGCGCTAATTTCTATTTCATGAGCTTTGAAAGTGCTTAGTTCTTTTGTTAACGTCACAGAGTTTCTTGCATATTTTTCTTCAGCTCAACTTCTCTAACCACCCTCAGAGAGTACTCCCCACAAAGATTTCCACCTCTTCTCTTCTATTTTGAAGTGAGCGAGGAAGGCCATTTTTGTGTCTGGGAATGCTTTGTGTTCAACGAACCAAGAGGAATACGAATATGAGCGAAACCCCTGAGGTTCATGGGACCGCAGAAAATGCCGGTACCACTGCCGCCACCCGCAAGGAGCCGGCACCCCAGATGTTTGTGCTTGCCATGAGCAAGTTCTCGCAGGCATTCGATGCCGGCGATTTCGCAGAATGTGTCAACTGGTTGAAGCAAGCCGACAGCCTCACTGCCGGGCACCCCGATGCGGTCACCGCCCATCGTGAAGCTTGCGCCCGCGTGATCACTGCCTGTGCCGCAAAGGGCATCACCCTGGCGCTGCACACCGGCAACGTTCTGAAGCAGCATCGCGACCTGGCGGACATCATCGCCACCTGTGCCGCGTCGCTGACCGAGAAGTATCCCGACGACCAGGGCAAGCAGGCGATGGCCACCGTCATCGTCGGCTACACCAGCCAGCTTTCCAACCGCCTCAACCGCGTCATGGCAGTGGAGCACTACGTGACCAGTGCCGAGAAGCTGGACGGCGTCCTGGACAATCTGTTCGACATAATGAGCTTCTCTGTGAAGCTGGATAGTCTCTCGGAAGAAGCACTCCCGGGACTCTGCGATCGCCTGGCACTGGCTCACACCGCTGCCAGCAACGCCGATTGCAGCCTGATGTGGTTCATCTTCAAGCGCTTTTCCGACTGGGATAAGGCTGAGCTCTATTGCCGGCGTGCCGCGCAGTGGCTGAAGCACAATGTCGAGTCCCCCGGCAAGGTCGACCCGCGCTTTGACGAGTGCGACGCCACGCCGGTCGTAACCGCTCTCGAACGTGCCGCCGACGCCCTCAAGCGCCGCCAGCACAAGCAGAGCAAAAAGTTGCTCAAGGCTGCAGAAGCGGCGCTTGCGGAGACCACCTGCGTCTAAGCAAAAACGGCAAACCGCCCAAATAGAGGCGGAAGTCGTTTCAGAGCGTCATCGAACTTCGAAGAGCGGCACCAATGGTGGTGCCCTCTTCTTTTTTCCAAACTGCCATCAGGCTTATTTGCCTGAGGCTTAGCTAGAGAATCACTGGAGATCACCATGAAATTCTTCGGACTTTTCGCCCGTGGCGCCATCGGCTCCACGCTGGCCACCTTCATCTTCAGCGCCGGGCTCTTCCTGCTCGCCGCCGGCGTCCTGCCCGTCGTGCCGCTGCTGGTGTCCTCGCTCATCGAGGGCGTCATCTTCGGCGCCGTCTTCTCGCTGGTACACCTGAATCGCCAGCCCACGTTCCTGTCGAGCTTCGGCACGGGCGTCGGCTACGGCGTTCTGTCCACCATCATCGGCGTTGTCCTCGGCACCGTTGCGACCCTGTCGCTCGGCACGCTGATCGGCGTCGTGGTCATGGGCCTGCTGCTCGGCGGTGGTGCCTTCCTGGCCTCCCGCATCGGCGGCGGCGCTCGCTAAGGACTTTGAATGCCTTGCACGTCGCAAGACCTGCCTGGCATCACAAACTCCCGCGAGAAACACCGACAGGCGGCTCTAACTTCGGTTAGACCGCCTGGGCTGGTGGGTGAAGCCAACCCTTCATCCGCCAGTTTTCATTTCGCACACAGCTTACTACATCTTTTAGTATTTACTTCCACCAGGCAAAAATGGGGCGGTTGTTAATGCTTGGTGAAATTGAAGACAGTTGTCAAGAGTTGCACATATGATGGCAGCATCCAACTGCAAGCCACTCTCAAAAAAAGTCCACGGTTCCGCAACTCCCCCTCACACGCCTTGAGACTAATCCCTTTCTGGAAAATGCTTCCGCATTTTCTAAGGAGCTCAGCATGAAATTTGCCAGCAAATCACGTTCGCAAATCGATTCCAAAATTAGCCCGAAGAATAATCCCAATTCGGGACGTTTTGCCTTCAGGGCAGCGGCGTGCGCCTTTCTAATTCCACTGCTGTGCGGCAGTTTGCTCGCCGCCCAGGCAATCCCACAACGCCCACCAATGGCAGAAATTCAGCCGTTGCCGGAAGGTTCGTCAGCAGAATCTACGGTTGAAGAGCTGCTGTCTCAAGGCTACAAGCAGCTAAACGACAAACTATTTTTCTCGGCGATCGAAACGTTCACGACTTGCCTGGAAAAGGATCCGAAAAACATCCGCGCGCTGTCGGGAAGAGCAAGCGCTTACAAAGAATCGGGTGAATTCGAGAAAGCACAAGCCGACGAAAAACAAATGCAAACATTGGATGCTGCCACCGATACTGCTGGTATCGACAAAGCCCTCTCGCCAGAACCAGGACAGCCTCACCCTGCTGAACTTGCAGCTCAATTTATGAGCAAAGGCGACTTCAAAGCAGCGATCAACCAGCTCAATTTAGCCCTCAAGGAAAAACCAAACCAAGCCGCGCTGATTTCAGATAGAGCCGGCTGTTATATGTTTTTGACAAAATGGGACAACGCAAAAGCCGATCTTGCTTTAGCGCAAAAACTCAATCCCAACTTAGCTTCCGCATATGCACGGCAGGCACAGCTCGAAAACCACAACAAAAATTACAGCCAGGCAATTGTAAACGCAGGTCGAAGCATTACCCTGGACCCGAAGCAGAGTCTGGCTTACAGCGTGCGCGCCAATACGTTTTTTCAAATGAAGCAACTTCCGCAAGCAATGAAAGATGCGGAAATGGCGGTGTCAAACGATCCGAATTCCGGACTCGCTTATTACATGCGCGGTCTGCTCACGTTGAAACAGAAGAACGACAAGGCTCTCAATGACCTGACGAAATCGCTGGAATTGTCGCCAAAATTTCTCGATCCCTATTTGCCGCTGGCGCAGATTTACGCAGACCGGCTTAAATGGGACAAATGCCTGGATGTCCTCACAAAATGCGTGAGAGAAAACCCCAAAAGCATTGAAGCATACAGGCTGAGATCAGAACTTTATTTTCTTCTGACGCGATACTCAGAAGCACTCAGAGACGCCAATACGATGGTTGAATTGCAACCCAAAAACCCGGCAGTTTATGCTCACAGAGTGCAGATTCTCATTGCACTCAAACGCGAAAATGAAGCATATCTGGACTGCGTTAAAGGGTTGAGCATTGCACCTAAATATGCGCCTCTTTACTCCGCTCGCGCCTGCCTATACATGTTTCGCGAGCAATACAATTATGGTATCGCCGATGCCACCAAGGCATTAGCTCTCGATCCAAAGTGCGCATCAGCATATGTCAACAGAGGCGCTTGCTATGCAGCCCTTGAAAAATATCTGCAAGCGGAAGCCGACTTGTTGAAGGCGACGGCGCTTGCTCCAAAAGACAAGGACGCCTGGAGGAACCTCGGCTCGGTATGCATGTACTTGTCGAAGTATGCACAAGCAGTCAATTGCTATACAAAGTCAATTAGTATCGACCCGCGCTTTGCCTCGGTGTACCATGACCGCGGTTCGGCATACAGAATGCTGGGGAAATACGACCTAGCCATGCGCGATCTGGGCATTGCTCAAGCTCTCGGATATACAAAATAGAAGAAGCGTTAGTTAGATAATAAACAGCAATAACAAGCCAAGCAAAAGTACAAAACGGCTCGAATTATCCTCGAGCCGTTCTTCATTGCAATCAAAATGCAACAAACGATTTTTACTATGGTCGCAGAACACTTCTATCCAGCCAGGAAGTGTTCAATTTTTTCCAATCACTCCAAACGCAACAACCTGCTACCCCCGGGATTGCCGCACCTGAATCTGCAGCCGCTAAGCACATACGGCAGCCGACAAATCAGGGCATATAAACAAAGACAAAAGACCATCAAAAGTCTTTTTTTCAGTTTCTCAAGTTTTTATTCATGCCAGATCCCACAATCCCAGATAGAACAAAAGAGATTAAACCTCCGCGCGAGCAAGCGGATGAAAGTTTTGACTTTCTGGATGCTGCTGAAGAAGAGGTCGTCAAAACTCGCTCCGAGGCAGACAAAAACGGCTCGAAGCCTGCAGGCGACTCAGCGTCCGAACCTGCAAAGCCAGGAGAGCCGGCGAAACCAGCGGACACAGTCGAACCAGCAGATCCAGCAGCCACTGCTGCAAAGCAAGCTCAAGAAGCTGTCCGCAAGCGTGTTTTCGACACGCTTGGAAAACCGGAAGGCAAAGATCAGCTTTTAGACGACATTACCGAAATTCTCATTTCACAAAAGAAGGACGGCACAGTCGTCCAAGACATTCAATCAGCCAGTTTGGAAACAGCAAGGCTTTCAGCTGTTCGAGCCGAGATTGGGATTGCCAACTTGCCTTCGCGCGCTACTCTTGAGATTGCGAACATCAAGGACAATCTCAAACTGCCTAACTACAAAGCGGCAGAAGCCGTCCTCGCCGTAAAAGGTCTGACAGGTCTCGACACAGCGCAAGCTGCCGCAGATTACATGAAGAATAACGGCATTGAGACCGAGCACATCAAGCATTACAAGGAGCTTGTCACAAAGGGTCGCATAAAAGACAGCGACCTGGGAAAACTCGTCAAACTCGGGCAATATGTTCGAGAAGACTTCATTAGCATGATTGACAAAGAACAGCAGACAGTGCCGATCGAACGCGTGTCCGCCATGTTAAAACTCGACTCGGACTCACTCGGAAATGCAATCAAGAGAGAAAGCCATCAAAACCTATTTCGTGCACTGAAGCCGGAAAACATCAACAACGAAACCGCAAACAAAATCTACGCTCTGAAAGGCGACGCGCCCAAATCAGTAGAGCTTTTTGAAAAACTAGATGCCGCTGATCAGCTCGCCGCGCTTTCCATGAAAGGCACAGATTTCGACCAGCGAGCCGCCACGCTTCAAACACTGGAAAAAGCTCTGGGGGCGAAGCTTGATCCGAAGGCAGCTGCCAAACTCGTACAGATGACCAGCATAGAAGCAGCCAGATTCTGCGATGCAATTACCAAAAACGCCTTGCCTACGGATCTGGCAAACGAGATGTTCGAGAAAAACATGAGTTCGCACTCTGTGGGTAATCTGTCCAAAGCTCTATCCGGCGGCATTGTGACGGAGAAAACAGCCAGAGAGATGTTAAAGCTCGAGCCAACTGTAAGAGACGGCTTGAACAGTCTTTTCTCGCATACTGTTCCCGATGCCGCATCTACAGAGGCTCTAGTCAAGAAAGCTTCGGACGGAAGCCTCAGCTATTCGGACATAGATGCCTATCGAGACGGATCGATCCGACTCAAAATTGATGCAAAAACCATCATGGCAATCGAATCCAGAGACAAAGCAGACAGAGATGCACTGGTCGGCATTCTGAAAGAACAAAGCGGCTCGCAAGTCCCGCGCGACCAAACAATTTTGGGAGACACTTTTACAAAATTAGCAACGGGCAATTACCCCAAAGGCACACTGGAAGCAATTAGGCAGAACATAAAATCAGGCGTTCTGCCGCATAATGTTCTCGACAAATTCGTCGAGAAGCCCGAAAGCTACCGAGCATCGTTAGCCAAACTCATGAGCGAAACGGAGCTGACGCCAGAAGCAATTAAAAAAATGGCTGCCGATGGCGTGTCTCAAGAACTGATGGATAAACTTCTCACAGAAAAAAGAGCCGGACGCGTCACCTCCGAAAACATAGATAGCTTGATGAAAGCAGAACTCGATTTGCATGTAGCAATTCGTGAGCGCATGCTGGGATCAAATTACGACAAGAGTCCCTTAACGTCCGAGACTCTGCAGGAAATTTTGAAAGCAGAACCGAATAAGACCTTGGTAGAAGGTTATTTCAAGGCGCTGGACAGTGGTGTAATACCCTCCCAGCAAGAGTTGGGCGACATTCTCAAATTACCTGCCGCCAGCAGGAAAATTATCGAGCAAGGAATTCTCAATGGCCGCCTCGATCGAGCTGCGCTTACCGAACTTAAGGGCGCAAATTTCTCAGCAGAAGAAACCAGGCGATATACCAGCGTGCTAGCCGAAGCAAAAGCAGCAGGAATTGACCAAGCGAAATTCAACGAGGCCATTGAATACGTCAAACTCTACCGCGAGTACACGCAAGGTGCTCAAGGTAAAGACGCTGGACCAGCAACCAACGCAGAAATTGCATTTCTTCTTTTGTCGAGAGGACTTAATCCCGACTCTGCGAAGAACTTCAACGACATGCAAAAACTGCACAGCAAAACTGAAGCGTTGCGGCAAGAGTTCAAACTTACAGTCGGCGAATCGGTAGAACTGGATAAGTTCAAACGGGACAACAAGTCCATACAAATCGATCAGAAAACTGTCGACAAAGCTAGAGAACTTGTCTCGGATCGCGTACTGAAAGCGGAGTTCAGAGATGCTCTCGGCGCAGCAGCCATCATGCAACAGGCAGGGTACCAGATGGAACCGTCATCTTGTCTTTCCGCCAGCAGCGAAGTGATGAAACTGGCTCGACGCCGTCCCGATGCCAATCTCGAAGAAATCTACAGAGACACGCAGTGGCGAGACAAGTTCAACCAACTGGTCGGCAAAGAAACCAACCATCCCTTCGACAAGTTTGAGCTGAATAACCCCCACGACCCATTGCTCACAGCTATCGAGCTTTCCTACTACATAGAAGGACGCAAGAGCGAGTTAGAAGCAAAACTCAAGGCAACACCGCGTGGCAGCGCCGAAATTTCGCAGCTTGAAAAAGACATTGCTGCATGGGACGGCATCGGCAATGCTCTGGCTAGCAACGAAGGCAAAAACTCACTGTCCGACCTGCTCACGGCCCGACCCGAATTGGCTTGGCAGGTTTTGAAAAAGTTGCCCTTGAAAGATTTGGCAGAATTGCCGAATTACCGCTTTCTAGAATTGGCGAGTTCGGCGACCGAACGGTTGTCCAGCTTGCCGGAGGGCGACGCGATTCGGCATACAAAAGAATTGGTCAGCGAATTCGAAAAGCGTTTTGAAGGCGTAAGACCGGCCGAAAAACGCAACTTTATCAAGACATGGATTGAAACTGCCGCACAGTTGCCCGGCACGGTCAACGAAAGAGGTCCCGCCCTATTTAGAATTTTGCAAAATATAGACTCGCAAGACTTGAGTCGACTGTCTAACGAACACTTAAGACAACTATCAGGCTCAATTACAACCTTGCGCCTCGAAGACCTTAGTCTAAAACAGCGAGGCGAAATTCTCTTCGATTTACTGCACGAAAGTGGCCAACCTGGACGCAATGCCGTAAAGGACGCCATCTACAAAGACACAGTACCTCGAATCACCGCTGAAATTATTGAGAGTGCCCCGGCAGAAGACGTGGGCTTGCTAACCGAAGAGATAAAGAAAAACCTCAGGTCCGAAGCGGGTCTTGCAGACGTGCCAACAACAAGCGAGTTGGCGTCTGAAATAGCATCGAAGATTTCCGGAAAAGCGGTCAGCAAAGAAATAATCGATAGCTTACTCAGCAAGTACTCTGCTGAAGATCGAGCACTGGCATTGGACTTGTTGAACGAACGCGCGCCGCATCTTTCTCAGGCGGGCTTTATCAAACAGCTAAAGGACTTTGCCGACACTTTGAGGGCGGAAAATTTCCTCACAGTTAAAGCCACCGCTCAGTCGCGTGGAAGACCAGTAGAAATAGTCAAACTCTACAGCTTCAACGATTCGACCAGCACTCGCGCCCTGGCGTATCAATTGAAAAAACACACAGGCTTGCAAGTGGAATTACAGGTATTAAAACCTGGCGAATCACTGCCCGAGGAAAAAGGTGTTTTGCTAGAACCATTATCTTCGGCCCCTGATAGCGTCAGAAAGGCTATCGAAGCGTCACCGGCAAATTTCAAACCAGCGCCCGAACTGGCGTCATTTCAGAAAGGCTTGAATTTCCTGCATTTGGCCGCTGCCGATGCAAATCCAATGCAAGCGCAAAAACATCTGGATCAGATGATAGCTGACGCCAAAACCGAAGGACGAAAGCCAACCCGAGTGGCAGACACCGGACCCACTACAGACCAAGAAATTGCTTATCTACGAAATAAAATTCGAGCCGCCAACAACGAATTTCAAGCCCGTACTGAAGCAAAAACACTGCTCTATTTCGCGCATAAACAAAGCAGCTCCGGCAGTTCTGTCCAGCTGCAAGCCCTGGTCATGAAAGGCAGCTTGGACGTTGTCACTTACGATGACATGATCGAACAAGCATTCTTCTTGCACGATCAACTGACGAATGAAAACAAAGTCGACATGTCTAAAGCTTACTTCATTGTCGACGAAAAGCCGAACAGCAACCATCTTGCCACCGAACTCTACCGAGTCGCCACCGGTATGGAAGGCAAAGAATTTGACGGCAGATTCATATCGATGGAGCAAGCAAAAAAAATGAAAGGTGAAGGACTCACTTTCATCCATCTCAACGACGGCATCTACAGCGGCACCGAAGTCAAAAAGAATATGGTGAAGTTGCAAGAACTTAAAGAAACAACGGGCGGACGTGTTGTCTCGGCGAATCTGCTTGGATACAAAGCCGGAGTCAACCAAGCACAAGCAGCCGGAAATGAAGCCGGTGTAGATGTAGTCGTGCACAGGCAATACGAAGACGCATACACAAAAGCAGCAGGCCTCATAAAAGAAGGGAAAATTTCCAGATTGCTAAGCGCCAATCCGAAGCTCGCCGAAGCTATTGGAGAGACGACAGAAGGGCTTGGCGTGCGAGAAATGGAGATGCTGCTCGGCTCGCCGGAGTGGAGCGCGGAGACATACAAGCCAGGCGAAAAAGTCACCGGTGCAAAAGTCGTATCGGCGCTCTTTTTGCCCTACATGCGCTCCAACACAACCGCGCGCAAACTAGGCGATTTAGCTGATTATGTAGATATTCCTCGCGCGCACACGGAAAGCCGAGGAGAATTGATGGTTGAGGACATCAAATCACAAGTCAAAGACATTAACGACCCGCAAACCAGGCGCAACGCTGTTAATGACCTCCTAAAGCCGTTTCAAACTCAAGCGGTAGAAGAATACATTGACACTATGGATGGTGCCTTCAAGAAAGAAAAGATCACCAACGCTGAAGATTTGAGATCAGTATTGCGAGAAGGTATAAAAACTTACGCCGAACTTCACCAAAGAACCGCAATTGCTCTGGGTTTAGAAAACAAAAAACTGGATGTCAAATTCGGGACGCCTTCAGGCGGACAGACGTCTCCGGACGGGAAATCTCTTACTCTTGTGCTTGATCCGGCACTATCAGATCCGGCTCAGTTCGACAAAGCAAAAGTAGAGATCATGCGGCAAATTCTTGACCATAGGGCGCAAGATTTACTGAGCGCTTTTCCTACTCTCGAGCCCGCTCTTTTCAGAGAAACACTGGACAAAATCCTTCAAGAAAAGGTTTTCCAAATAGAACATCCACTCAAGGCACTCAACGATATACCGGGAATTCGAAGATTTACCGAAGTCAGCGAGTCATTCTTAGTAGGCTCCGCACCAAAAGCCAACAAGAGCAATCCGCTGGCAGAGTCGATGCAAAGCCTGAAGGCTCGCGGAGTAACAACGATTATCGACCTGGCAAAAAACGAAAACAAGGCGCAAAGAGAATGGTGCGAGGCAAACGGGATTAAGTACAAACACCAGCCGATAGACCAAAACGGCACACTCACTCACGATCAAGCCGACGCTGTCCTTGCGGAAGTTTCAGCAGCAAAAGCAAAGCAAGAGGTAGTGTTCGTCCAAGACAGAACAGGAACAGACCGCGCACCGGCAGTGGTGGCAGCATACAGGGTTCAACAAGGCTTAAGCCCTGAATCTGCACTGAAAGAAGTAGCGGAAAGGTTTAGCTTCACACCGGCAGACAAATCAAAAATACCACTGCTGCTCGAAGAGCGACAGGCTCGCACTGAAGCTGTTACTCCAGCTCCGGCGCCAACACCCGGGATCACGGCAGCCAAAGCGCCTTCGCCCATGAGCGATGAAAAGCTCAGACTTTTTGTAGACCGCGTGGAAAGTGCGTTGCCTGAAAATTATCGCGAAGAACTGCAACTGCGTGCAAAACAATTCTTCGGGCAAGAAGGGTCGCAATCTTATCAGCGAGCCGTGAGACGAACCGTAATTGTCAGCGATCCAGCGCTGGAAGCAGGTCAATCAAAGACAAGTTACGTACACGAAGGAAAACCATTCACACCGACCGCCTTTACTGCCGAGCCAGAGCCCGGTCGCTTCAAGACAGCTGATGGCAGGACGTTGGAACTCAATGAATGCCGTATAGAAATTTCTGTCAGTGCAAAAGCATCTGCACAAGCTGCGGCTTCTCACGTAGCTGCCGAATACAGCAAGCTTGCCTTCGAATTGCAAAACATGGGAAGTGTTGACGCCGCAGCGAAAGCGAAAGCGGCAGAGGCAGGCTTAGCAACGCTGAAAGAGCGCCTGGATATCATTCGAAAGGGTGGCGATCCGGCAGTCAATGACTCGAACGCGACCAAAGAGGTAAAACTCTATTCCGAATTTGATGTAGGCGGCCGGATGATAGACGTCAGCCTGACCATGGAAGGCGTCAAAATCGGCGACAAAGTCTACTCTGACAAGAAAATTGTCGAGATGGCAATGGCGGAGCGGAAGACAAAACTCGAAAAGGCGAAAGATGCCGAAGAGCGCAGTCGCCTGACCAAAGAACTGGAAACCTTGAATCAAATCTACCAAGATCTCGATAAAGGAAGTACCACGAAATTCCGCGAGGAGATGGCAAAGCTCATCCCCAACGAAATCAAAGAACAAAGAAAAGCCGGCCCTGCCGCGCGTGGCGTCGCCCGTGTCACCGAGGGACTGGGCAGAGCAAGCGCCTATTTGATGATCGCCGCCTTCGTCGCTTCCCTGGCGATTTCCCCCTCAGCTCAAGCCAGCACCGACCCTGCGTACGCGCCTCTAAAACCGCGCTAACTGTCGCCTGCAATAAAACTGCAATCTTAGAGATATACGATCTCTGCATTGTTTCAGCACAACTTCATCCGATTCTCACAAATACCGACTGATAAACCCCGACAGTCAGCACTGGCAGCTCCCCGGCAAACACCTAATCCGGGCGATGACCGCAATCCGGTTTGAAAGGCAAAATCCTCATCGGACAAGCCTTGCAAAACCGATTTAGTCAACAGCATGTGGCATATAGCTATAGCTGGCTTATCGGGACGGCGACGACCAAATGGCGGACGACGACCACATCAAAAGACCTGAGTCGACCAAAGGCAAACGATTGCCGGAGGAAGAGGATTTTGCGCCGCCACAACCAGGCGATGACGAGCTTGAGGACGACGAAGACGGCAGCCTGACCAAGATGGAGATGGAACTTCAGGAAGATATGGCTGCAGCCGAAGACCCTCCGGAAGACGATGGCGACAAGCCTCAAGCTGGGCAGGCAAAACCTGGAAATGACAAAGCAGCGGCTCCGGCTAAGCCTGGGGATGCGGCAACCGATCGCTCGGTTGCTGAAAAAGGCCTGGAAGATGACACTGTCACCGGCGCCTTGCTTCTGTATGCGCTATATCGCGCCGCTCAATCGCTTGGAAAAGGCAACTCTAACTCGGATGCCCTCAGCGGCAGTCTGCAAAAGATCAAAGACACCGTAGCTTTCTACACCGGCAACAAATCAGAAGGAGTCAAACTACTCCCGGAAGAAAACGGCATGAGAGTCGCGGTGGACAAAGAGGGGCGTCCGGTCTGGGCAAGTATCACAGACGCCAAAAACGGCGACAAAAGTCTCATATTCGACTGGCGCAAAGACGGCGGTTTGTCGATAAATATCGAAGGTCCGTCCGGGTTTGAAGGGAGAATTGCCTCACGCGGAAAAATCGAAATCGCCGAAGGCGGCAAGAGCCTGAAAAGCTCAGACGGCACATGGCTAGCCACAAGCAATGACGGCAATGTAGACCAGTGGATAGGCGAGTTGGAGCTAAAACCAGGCAAAAGCAGACTGGAATGGAACGCGACAATTCCTGAAAGATCGCACCCGCTCTCGCAAACTCCCGAACGCAAAGCGCAGTCCGCCATTGTCGATTCAAAATTCACAGCGGCTCTCGACGGCATGACGATGAGCAAAGATGCCGCCGAAAACTTCACTTTCAGAGAAAGGGCACAACTGCGAGACCTGTATCAGGGCTTGATGAAAGGCTCGTTGCCCGATATGGAGAAGGCACTAAAAAACATCTGCCAATCGTCGCAATCAGAATCTCGGACGGCACAGGTGCTCAATTACTTCATTGACAGCGCTGGACTTAAGGGCAAAATGGAAGTTCAGCAAAAAACGCACACGCGCCTGGTTTTCTCGGACGGGTCCGGTAACTTGCTGGGAATCAGTGGCGCCCCCGGAGAAGCCAGCTATGCGCAAAGGGGCGAAGACGGCTCGAAGATTCCTACAAATGACCCGTTTCTCGAACTAGTCCGCAGCGAAAGAGCAGCTCGTTCGCTCGCCGTGGAGCGGGCTGAAGCACTGGCAAAGGGCAATCTGGCGGAATTCGAGAAAGCCGACCTGGCAAGAAGAAGTTTGGCAGGAGCAGCTGCCAGACACTTCGAGCTGGCCGCACCTCAAAGGGCGATGCTGCATGATCTATCCGCGGCATTTTCAGCGGGCGACATGGAAGGCGTCAAGCGCATGATCCAGACCTTCGACAGCAAGCCGAATGAGTTAGAACCGATTGTAAAAGCCTTCAGCCAGGACATGAAGCGCTTTTCCAAAGACTTCGACGGATCGTTCACGATAGTCAAAGGCGTCGATAGGCAGTACGCAATTTTCACGTTCGGCGACTCAAAAAATCAAATCGCCATAACCACAGAGCAAGGCTCGAAGCCTCATGTGGTGTCGGATAACGAACCAGGCCTGAGGCGCTCGGCTGCACAAATTGGCACCGATTTAGCAGGAAAGGTCGTAAAGGACGCTGTGGCAATGCAGCTCGAGCTCGTGCCTGAAGTGCGCACACCGATGACCGGCACGACTAACTCTCACGGGCTTTGGTCTCCCGACTACATAGACAGTCTTCCCAAAGACACGCTCAACGAGCTGCAAAATCGCATTTCTTCTGAATATGGACTGGGCGGGCACGAGCAAATGCGCGACTTCGCCATACGAGCAGGACAAACTGTAAGCAACTGGGAGCGCACTCAGAAAGCGACTTTTGAAAGACAGGTCGAAGAAGAAAGAACCCAGAGCAATATGGAACGCGCAAAGGAAAGTTTCATTAAAGTCAGAGATGAAGTCTTAAAAGCAATCGGGCTGGACAAATTGCCCGAGGCGATGACACTAGACCATTTGCAGACCAGCAGCAGCAGCTTGATTGACTTTCTTGGATCTGCAGAAGCGAAAGCAGCCGGGATAACTGCTACACGCAATAAAGTCAAAGCAGTTCAAGAATTCCAAGTCGCCCGTCATCAAGAAGGAGATCTCGTAGAAAAACTCGCTACAGCACGAATTCGTTATGACTCGATGGTTGAAGACTTCTTGAAAGAAACTCGCGGACATCAATTTCCCGATGGACTTACAGCCAAACAAATTACAGTTGATCCGCCAATGCTCAAGGAATATTTCTCGCATCCTGACGCAACAACATCCGGTATCACCGACCTGCAGACAAAGCGGCAAATTATCGACGACTACCTGCAGGCAAGAGTGGATGAAAACAAGTACAGAAATGACGTCTACGAGCCGGCCAAGAAGCAATATCATGAAATAAGAGATGAGATTTTGACCCGCCTCGGTGCTGACAAAATTCCTTCTGGAATGACCTCCACAGCATTAAAAGCAAGTGCCGAAACCGTACGCGACTTGCTCAAGATGCAAGGCAAGGAGCTAGGCATCAAAGATCTTGAAGTCAAACTCGCCACAACTGAGCGCATGATCGAAGCCCAGCAGAAATTCGAATCAGCACGCGCCAAGGTCAACGAAATATTCGAAACGCGAAAGTTCCAGTTCGAGCGCCTTGCCAATGAAATGGCTCGAGATATGGGTTTGCCGCCGGTCAAGCTGGAGGTAGTTACATGGGACAAGAACGCGCATGGCGATTATCTGGACGGGCGTATTCGCATCAATCGCTCGCACCTGCTCAATAGCAGCGAAACATCAGTGGCAGGAACCGTCTACCACGAGCTCATCCATGCAGAACAGCAATACAAGATGTGTCGCTATCTAGCAGACGAGTTCTACAATCAAAACGGCAGGCAACCCACTGCCAAAGAGTTAGGGAACGCATGGAATCAACACGTCGGCGGCTCCATGACGGAAAACTATGCAAATTCCGTACTACAAACACGCTCCGACCGTCCGCTTTCTGCAGCCGAAACAAAGATGGCCAGCGAACTCGTAATTGCCTGGCACAAAAACGGCGCAGTCGGCACAAATTACGACAAAAGCGTGGACGCGTATTACAAGCTCTTCCGCGCCGGTGAAGACGTTGCCGGCTTCTATGGCAATAATTCGACAGAAACCCTGCTTGATGCTTTCGCCAAGCGCAGCACAGTCAAGAGTATCGCAGCAATCCTGCCGGGAGCAGAGTTTCAGACAGGTGAAGGCAAAGCAAAGTGTGATGCAATCCTGAAAGAATTAGTTCGAGATCGAACTGCATTTCTCAACGGAGAATCCAAAGTCTGGGACAAAGATGCCGCGAGGCAAAAAATGTTTGACGCCATAATAGCTCGCAGACAAGCTATCAATGACTGGCGTGAAGCGGAGTGGGCTTCTTACGGTGGACCTGATAAGAAGCACGAATACGACGCACAAGTGGGTGGTCTGTTCTTCGAGCGCCAGGCACAAGAGCACAGAGCCAAGCCGCCTGAACTCAGAGTGCTTGACGAAATAATGCACGGACAAAAGAAAAATTGGCTGCCTGAGAACATTACCAAAAATACTGATAAAAACTCGACCACATTCCGCTTCGACAACGCGGCTGAAATTCGCACATCCCAAGGTACGGCTAAAGTGAAAGGCGTCGAGTTGAAAAACGGCACGGTTTCAGTCATTTGCGAAGACGGCAACGGCAGCGCAACCAGCAATAAAGCGATGGCGGATCTGGTTTTAGAGACCATCAAATCACGCGCCGGCACTGTCAAATCTTTCGGCAGCTCTGAAGATGTCTACAAAGCAGTGGAAGCGAACCCGCAGCTCAAAGCAGAGCTGGTCGCTCGCTACCTGCAGGACATCAGGACATCCGCCGTTGCATCCTACTACCAGGCTTCTCAGCTCGGCGAACAAAAAACCGTGATTCCGGAGCCCCTGCGCGGCGCCCAAGTGGGCTGGCAAGACTTGCATACGTATATGCGCGATCGATTGCCGGACAATCTTCCTTATCCCGAAGACCTCATTCATAAAGAGCTGCAAAGTCTGCAGGCTCTGGGCAGTGAGAAGCTGAACAAAACCGTCGAGGCCTATAAAGCAGTTTTGCGCGACAGGCTCGGACGCGAAGGCGATACACTTGCCCAAGAATTGGCAACTGGAAAAATCCCGCTAAACATGCCGGTCCCCGAATATCTCGCCCAGGCAGGGGCGCGTTTCGAAAAGCAAGTGCAGCAATTTGGAAAGCCAGCCAATTATGAGCAACAATCAGCCATCTTCGAAGCGCTCGGCTTGAATGGAAAAGATAGAGAGCAAGCAGTAAAGCGAGCACAAGAACGGTGGCCAGATAACAAAGAAGTATGGGAGAAAATACTGCCGCAAGCAAATCCAGAAGCGCTGGAGCGTCAACGTCAGTACATTAGAGAAAGCCTGAAGGAGAGGGGTTTTACGGACGCGCGCCTCGACCCGGCAAGGAAGTTCAATGTCTTCGATCTGGAAAAGGTCCTGCGTTTTTCCTCTACGCCACGCGACACTACCACCGGTGACACGGGCAACCGGTATAAGCCTCTGCCGTTTACAGACGTTGAGCGCACGATTGTCTCAACCCGCGGACATGACATTGACCTCTCTGCGGCGCACAGAGCCGAGTCGATTATTTCTCGCGCCCGCGAACTTATGCAGAAGGGCTTGATCTATAGCAACCACCAGCTGGAGTCATTAGTTGCATCGGACTATTTAAACTCCGCACTGGAGAACGGACGTCTCAGCTCGGTCGGTGATTTGCTTCTGGGTGGCAGTCGCGCCATCAATCCGCACAGTGGAGATCTTTATAGCGTTCCAAACACGATCACCCTTGCCGATCCCGCTTATCGAGAGAAGCTGGACGCCATGATGCAGGGCAAAGATGTGCATACAACGAAAGCAATGATTGACGGCAAAGAAGTTGCTTTATCGAACTTGTCCCGCACCAGTGCAAACGCAGAAAGCTCGCTGGCATTCAAAGGTATTCATGACTTAGCAGACAAAGCGCGCGTAGAAAGGCGCAAAGAATTGCTATTCACGGAGATTCAGACACTGAGCAAAGAGGAAAGCAATCCGGCTAGATTGAAGCAGATCACGCGCAGAGTGGCAGAACTCGAATGGCTGTCCATTCATAGCGCAGACTACTGGCAGGGGTCTGCAGAACTAGCACAAATGCGCTCCAGAGCTCTTCTCGATGCAGCAGGCATAGAGTCAGGACGATTCAAAAACGGACTGAATCCGACCATGGAAGCGCTCACAACTCCTATGTCGGACTATGTCGCCAAGTACGAAAACATGTATGAAACGCCGATGCGCTTCAACCCCGGTGCATTCAGCCCATCCAATGAATTCGCAAGGGCGCTGCAAGACATTCGCACTACCAGCGACAAAGGCACGGTCGAAGCAGACGGCTCTTTGCTGTTTAAACTCAAAGAGCAACGCAAAGTCATGATCGAAGGCATCGAGCATACGCTAGTCGGAGTCGAAGAAAGAGATGGGAAGACCAACATTCTGACCACCGATAAATTCGGCCGCACAAGACCTGAGCCGAATCTGACCCAAGCGTATATGAGCAAACTGGAAGCCGCCTTCCGCACAAAACCCATAGCTCAAAGCATCGTCATGAACGATCCTCGCACAGCAGCAAACGTTCTTTCACGCGTGCTGGACTCGACACCGGCAAGCGGTGTGGAAGAAACACTCCTGCACTTTGATGTGAAGAAAAGCGCAGCCCGCGAAACCTTTATGCAAAAGCATTACTTTACGCCCGGCAGCGGACCAATAGAATGGTCAACCATCGCCAATCTTAAAGGCGCACTTATGGACAGGCAGTATGAAACATTCAGAGATGTGGTTGCCAGTCTTGATTCTTATTACAGCGAAAGCAGAATTCCAGGCGAGAAGGCGATTACTGAATTTGAGATCGTGGCCAATGAGTTTGCCAAAGAGTGCAAGCTTGCCGGGCTCGCAGATGTGACTAAGGCGATCAGCGACAAAGGAGTCGGAGAGATCAAAATAAAGAGCGGCGACTTAGAAGTCGTGCTGCGCACAGACAATACTCAATCTGCTACCCGCAACGGCAAGACGCTGACGACGAGAGAAACCGCCGATGCCTTTAGAGAACTCGGGCAGACAGCAGCAGACAATATTCGCCGAAGAGTGTCGAAAGTGAACCCGCCTGCAATTGGATCAACAATTGAACTGCCGGATTCAACCTGGAAGCCTGTGAAGAACATCGTCCTGGCCGAATCAGGCGGCAATTATTTCGTTAGAGCAGAAGGCAGCAAGCCGGTAGCCAGAGAAGGGCGGCAGCCTATCATCGAAATTGCCGAGGCTGTTATCAACCAGAGTGGAAGATACAAGCCGGTTGTCGACCCGTCAGATCCAGCTACCAAACTCGTTCTCGACTCGAAATACAACAAAGTCTACGAGCTGGGCAATCGTCACCCACTAACCTGGCAGGTCGAGCTTTTCGAGCGGCCTGACATTACTGCTGTTTCGCGAGGGTTTGTTGAGCAACATTATCTGAAATCGACGCTTGAAAAAATGCAAGAAACTATCGAAGGCGGACGCCTGCTCAAGCAATTAGACCAAGCAGCGCAAACAACTCAACTGCAATCTGTTGTCGGCAGTCCTGCCGATACGGCAATGAAAAATCGCGCTCGTCTCTACCTGGAAAGAATGGTTCCTGATGCTGGCGAAACTGTCGAACAAATCGGAGCCCGCGCGCGGGAATTCTACATTCAAGATTCGTCCAATTCAATGGAAGTCGCCGTGCGCCGGACCAAAGTGTTGGAATACGCTGCCCTGAACAAAGGAGAGTCAAAGCTGCTCTTTACTGAAGGCGGAAAAGAGTTTGTCCCGCGTTCTTTCAATGCTGAAAAAGGGACATTCGAAACCGTGGACGGTCGCACGCTCGAGCTGAAAAACTGCCGCATGGAAATTCGCATCGGCAAAGGAACAGACGCACAGAAGGCTGCGCGCGAGGCACTTGCAGGCTTCGAACAACTGAGAAGCGAATTGAACACGGCAAAAATAGCCACAGGAGAACGAGCAAGCCGCGCTGCAGCAGACGTGGCACGAGCCGTTTTCGACGACGCAAGCAAGCAAAATATCGAAAAGGCTGAAGCGATTAACCGCGAAATTGTGGTGAAGCTGGGCGCCTTCGAAGTAGCAGGAAAGAACGTCGATGTTTTCCTGACCAACAACGGCGTGCGCATCGGAAATCGCGATATGACCAATCTCGATCTCATCGCATCCGCACTCAAGGACAAACGCGCCAAAGCCGCCAAGGCAGCAAATGAAGAAAAACAAAAGCTGGAAAACGAGGTAAAAGAACTCGAAGCACTGCACAAAGACGTATTGGCAGGCAAGGCTGTCGAAGTCGAAAAAATGAAAATTGCCCTTGCAGAAAACATCTCCAAAGAGTACGAAACCATGCGCACTGCCGCCACCACCCCGGCAGGCAAAGTGCGCGCCAGAGCTGCCGAAGCAACAGGACGAGCAGGTGCATACCTGATGATTGCCGCCTTTGTTGCTTCCATGCTCACCGACCACGACAAAGCCAAAGACATGACAGAGTCCGGTTATGCCCCAACCAGAGCTCGCTGACAAAGAGGAAGAAAAATGACAGCGGATCCTACATTGAAAAAACGACCGGACGGCGACAAAGAGCAACCGCTCAAAGATCAGCCTCTGCCACCTGCTGAGGACTTCGAGGACGACGAAGACGAGCCCGAAGATCTGATGTTCGATGACACCATGGACGATGCACCTGGTCCTGGCGACGGCAAGCAGCAAGACAAGCCCGCCGACAAACCAGACTTTGCTCCTGTAGGCGAATCGGTTACCAACCACAATTTGGCGCGCGACTACAGAGACGGGCTAAGTGACAAGATCACCGCCGACGCTACGCATGCGCTCTCCTTGCCTCCCGACCATCCCACCAGACAGCAATTGGTGAAGGATTTGGTAGACCGTTTCGACAATCCTTCCACCTACGCTGAAAAGCTTGCGGCCGCGCGTTCTCTTCTTTCCTTGACGCGTGGTCCGGACGGCAAAGTACCGGATGTTCTCACTCAGCGAGATGTGCTCATTCCTGAGAAAGTAAAATATGAATCGGGTGGACGCAACCAGCCGATGAAAAGGGTCGTGGAAGTCGCCCAGCATCATGAAATGAAGCCGGTCGCCGCCAGAGAGATATTGGACTTTCTCGAGCGCTCCGCGCCGGAAATAGAATCGCGCACCAAGGCTTTGCTCAAGACTCCAAATAATGCCGAAGACCGTGCTTCATACGTAAAACATCTGGTCAATGTTTTCCAAACATCAGGGGCCGAATCACCGGAGAAATTGGCAGCAGCAGAGGGACTGGTAGCTCTGTGCAGCGGACAGGACGGCAAAATGCCTGACTTGATCGGCACTCGCGCTGTTTATCACCCTAAAAAAACACACCAGGAAGGTGGCGGTCGCGGCGGAATGCGCACTGTCACCGACAAAGAAGCATACACAGAAAAAATTGACACTACCGCTCAGCAAGTGCGTGATTACCTCTCGACGCGTGCTGACGGCTATTTACGACGAACCGAAGAGGCTCTGAAAAACCCAGCGAATGAAGCCGCAAAGAAAACGTTGATAGATCATGCGGTAAAAACTTTCTTTGACGCAACCAATCCGGAAGACAAAGCGGCCGCGGCAAGTGCTCTACTGGCACTGAATCGCAAACCGGACGGCACATACAATGAGGTGCTGGGAGCGCGCGTCGTACATCTGGAAAAACTAACAAGAACAATTCCCGCGACAGGTGGGCGTTACGGCAAGCCAGCCACCACCGAAGTGATAAGACCGGCCAGCGACAGGACGGACACAGTAAAGCTCGACGATGCAGTGCAGTATCTCAAAGCGCGTGCCGGTGATGTCTATGCGGGCAGCGGGCGACTTGTCGCCGCCGACGGGCTTGTACGCGCCGGAAAAATGACGGAAGAACAAAGGAAATCCGTATACGAGCAGTCTTTGCTTGATGCAAGAACGCCTGAGCATGTAAAAGCGCACGTCCGCCAGTTGCTTGGACTGGATAAGCAAGACGCCGAGCGTCAGAAAGAACGCGACGGCAGAGTAGAAAAACCGGATGTGCCGCACAAGACATTGCAGCTTACCGACGACGAACAACGCAAACTTGCGACAACCATTGAGCGCCTCCTGCCTGCAGTCACCGCCACTGGTGGCGAGGGCAAAGCTCTCATCCTGCCCGAAACCATTGAAGCCATGCGCAAAGAGTTGGCTGAAAAGAAATTCGGCGAAGCGAGCCGCACGGTTTATAACCGCTGCGCGGAATTTCTCAACGAAGCAACTACCGATATGGCAATCGGGTTGCCCTCGCGCGGTATGGCACTGCCGCCCGGCTGCCCGATCAGGGTTCCACGCGACATTTCGGGAAGAGCACAAGACGACGCCTTGTTCACAGAAGAAGTGAAAGCTGGTCGTCTAAAAATGGACTTGAAGCCGCTGGCGAATGATCAGGCCCCCAGCGCCGCCGATGTGGAACGCGTCAAAAATACCGGCGAATGGGTGACGAAAGCCGCGCGCCAAGCAGACAGCGCAAGATTGCACTGGCAAGTACATGTTTTCGACCAAAACATCGAACAGTTCAATTCCAAAGACGACAAGCTGAAAGCATGGAAGTCCAAGGAAGGAATGACCGACACCCAATTGGAGCAGCTCCAGGCGTCCAGAGCAGAGTGGCTTGGGACCGCTCTGCAGGTGCGCAACTACGCGCATACCATCGCCAACTACAATTTGGCTTCAAAACAATCTCGAGATGCTCACAGAATTCTCTGGGACTCGATGCCGACCTCTATCGTCAGCGGCACAGACAGTGCAGTCTTCCCTGACGAAGGCTTGCAAGATGGAAAGTTTCCCGGCAAGGTAATTCGCGAAAACGGCAAAATCACAAGCATCGAGCTGGACTTGCCCACAACTCTCGACCGCGACAATCCGGAAAACCTGGCGAAGATGGAAAAGATCCGCCAGTGGATGGAAAAATATGGCGCCAAAGTTGATCAAGCAACCGCTGAAATCGCAAAAGCAAACAGCCAACCAGAGCGCATGCTTTTCTGGGGAGACATGCCGGCAGAAGGCAAGACTGCCGACGGCAAACCCTACAACAAAATGAGCTTTCGTTATTCGGCTGACACAGTGCAGGCCAAAAATGAAAACGGCGTCAATCAAACCATGATCAAGGTGGTGATGGCGCGCCAAACAGAATACTCGCCTGACTATTCATACCTCGGCTGGGCCGACTATGAAGTAGGAAAGGGTCAGTATTCCGGCAAGGCGACCATCAACGGACAACCGATCGAACCAGTCGACAAAGAGATGACCGTCGGAAAGACTGGAGCCATCAAGATTTCCGGACCAGAGGTTGAAGACAGTCACGCGCTGGTAAAAACCGACAATAACGGTCAGATTTATTTAAAAGACACATCCACCGGTGGCATCTACGTCAACGGAAAGCGCATGGGTTCTGAGTGGACACGGATCAATCCTGTGTCAGACAAAATCACATTCGGACCAGAGCCGACTGTAGATTTAAAAATGAAAGACGGCGTCCTGACCCTCAACGGACAGAAGGTGGAGAAAAGTGTCGAGGGCGTTGCCGTCGGCAAAAACGGCCCAATCAAATTTGAAGGCACGACCGCAGAAAACAATCATGCCCTCATAAAATACGACCAGGGAAAAGTCTTCATCAAAGACACGTCCACTTCCGGTACGTACGTTAATGGCGAACGCATCAGCAAAGAGAATTGGACTGAGATTGACCCGACCAAAGATCAGCTGTCGCTGGGTCAGCCGACCAAGATGGAAACAGACTCCGATGTTCGGCTCTACAAACCGGACGACTGGGTGACCATCATGCTGGACGGCAAGATGCAGGTGCTGCAAGCCAAGGATTTAAATCTCTGGGCAAACGAAGCAAAAACCTGGCATTACGGTGGCAAAGCTGCAACTGTCGCAATGGATGTCGGCATGATCGTCAGTGGAACGATCGAACTGAAGGCCGCATACATGGCTGCTGCGAAGGTCGCAGCAACAGTGACGGCCAAAGAGCTGGCCAAAGTCGCTGCCAAAGAAGTGCTTCCTCATTTGCTCCGCACTGAAGGATTCAAGCGAGGCGCTTTCCACCTGGCTCTCGGTGTCACAGGCTTCACGCACCAGTTTATGGAAAACCAGGGGGAAGCCGGAAAAACCTTCAACAAGATGCGCGGCTACGTGATGATGGCCGATATCTCCTGGAACAACCTGGCCAAGCCTGCAGGCGCATGGTTCGGATTGACAAAAGGAGCGGCAAAAGAAGGCAGTACTCTTGCAGAATATTTGAAAACTGCGCCAAAGCTGGCAACCGTTAAGAAGTATACCGATGGCGTCTTCATGGCCAGCAACTTCTATTTCATTCCGGAAATTGTCAGCCACCAATTTCCTACAATCGAAAAGGAATTGCGCGGCTGGAATTCAGAAGCACTGCTCTTGCAGGGCAGACGCCAGAGAGGCGGCGAGTATGTAAATAACGACACGCCTCCACCGGCAACGGAAGAAGGCGCTCTGCGTTTTGCTTCTCCAGAGCTGAAAAAACGCGCCGCTGCCGCAGCCGAAGAAGCCAAAGCAGCCGCAAAACTTGAAGATGGCAATCCGAAGAAAGAAGAGCTTAGAAGAAAGTATGCTGCGGAGTTTCTCGGACCCGAACCAGCCCACAAATATGATGTTCCAAAAAAGGACAAAGAAGCACAGTTGGTAGCTGCGGTTGGATTGCTTAATCTATCCCGCAGAGCTGATGGTTCTTATCCCGACAGCCTCGGAGACCGTTACTGCAAAAACGGTCTGCCGGAAGAAGTGAAGCATGTCTATGTAAAACACTTCCTTTCGACAATGGAACTAGATTCCGTCAACGCCTTCGACAAGCAAGCGAAAGCACGTATCGAAGACGCGCAAAAAGTCGTTTCCCAAGTCAAAGACAAACCTGACAACGACGCGGCACGACAGAAGGCAATCGCTGGTTTTGCAGAGTCATTTTTAGACGGCAAGAGTACGGACGACAAATTGGCCGGCGCGCTGGCGCTACTCTCACTAAGCGAAAAAGACGGCGCATTGCCTGATGTAGTGGCCCGAGTGCCGGATGGAAAAGGCGGCACCAGAGAAGTCCGAAAAGAGCAAGTTGAGGCTTTTCTCAAAGGACTCAACAACCAATTTTCAATTGACCAATTTGAACGTTATGCAAATTGGATGGATCCAAACAAGACAAGCGCTCAGATTTCGAAGACGAAAGAATGCCTGAAACTGCCTGCCGATCACAAAGATCGCAAGTCTCAAATAGATGCGCTATCCAGGACTCTTCTATCGAAAGATTCATCCAATGAAAGTAAAACGGAAGCGGCAATCTGTTTGCTCATGCTCGCGAGAAACACCGAGAATGGCTCACTTCCCAAACAAATCTCATTTCAGACCTCAGCGCAGATTTTTTCCGAACTGAAAAAATTCCTTCCCTCGGCTCCTGCGGGCATGAGGTTGGCCGCCGGAGATCTGCTCTACCGCGCTGGGCAAAAATCGCTGCATGGACAGACTCCTTCCAGTGACCTGGGTGGCGTTTTGCTATCTGTGCTGAAAGATCCGAAAGCCTCAAATGAATTGAAGATGCAAGCCATCCTCAATAGCAACGGCATCGGGCTTGCCGAAATAATGGAAAAGCATCGCTTTGCCGACGAACCTTCAATTGCGCGACTGAAAGGCGAAGAGCGCTTGAGAGCACAAGCAGACTTGAGCGGCAGAGATTCCTTTGCCATTCAGGAAGCATTGAGGGCAACAGCCAGTCAGCCGATCGACACCAAGCTTTCTCCCAAAGAGCAGGCTCAACAACGCGATCTCAAAGCCTTGGCTCTGGCAACATTGATGGCCAACAGCGAAAAGGACCCGGAAAGAAGATTCAAGGCTCTTGAATCTTTGCACAGTCAAGCAAAACAAAATCCAGAAGCAGGAGCCTATGCACGCGCCTACTTCGAGAAATTGCGTGACGAACTTCCTGCAAAAACTCACGATGCAGAAGAACGTTTGCGCAGATTCAATGCAGCACTAGTGTTGAAAACCAGCGGGCAAGCTGCAGAATATGGAGTTACTGAAAAACAACTTGTCGACGTTTTTGCTGACTGCGTGCGTCCTAACGAACCAGAACTGGCTCGCCAGGCGATGGATCAAGTATTGCCACACTTCAATGGACCATTATTGAGTGACGAAAAACGAGAGCGCATACTCGAACATATTTCTTACGCAATCAAAAGCAAGAATATAGACCCGACGACCAATGCCGATCTTCTCAAACGAGAGTGGATCGATCGCATCACCGAGTTGGCGGAAAAAACCGATCCCAAGAAAGTTCTGGAGGGCTTCAAAGACGATCTTGGCGATCCTCATCCAGGTGCCCGAGAAATTTTCACTAAAATGCTCACGCCAGGCACTCAAGAGTTCAATGGTGCAACCGCAGAATCTCGTGCGGCTGCAGCGCGCGCGCTCAGTAAAGTCGGCTCCAACGATCTTGCCACTCGTGCACTTCTGAAGAAAGCTCTAGGGCTTGAAGGTGGACCGGCAGACCCATCTGCTCTGGTTCGCACCGAAGCTTTTGAAACGCTCGTTCAAATGAAGCCGCCCGGCATGCGCGACATGTGTTTGGAACTGCTGACAAAAGAAACAGACTCCGAGCTTCTTAGACGCATCAAAGGCATGGAAAAAGGCGAGCGGCGCCTCGACCCAAGCTCGCAAGAATACAAAGAGCGTTTTCGTGTCGCACTTCGCGATTTGCTTACATCCAGCAAACGCTCACTGGTCGGCTCAGAAGAATACATTCGCAAAGAGTTTCCGCTCCTTGACGGCATCAATCTGCGCAAAGAAGAAATCTCCGGACACATCGACAAGTACTACAAAGACTTCGGTGGTTTCCTCAACTGGACATTCAGCAGTCAATCGACTATCGACCAGCACAAGAAAAGCGAGATTGAGCGTGTCGGCAAGGCGATGAACGATCAATTCGATGATCTGATCGCTCGAGCCCGAGGAAACAACACGGAAGCGGATCAGGCAAGGCGAGCCCTGGCATGGATAGTAATGTCCAACGCGAAAAGCTTCAGCATGTCCGAGAAAGAGGCAGCTGTAAAACGAGCAGCCGAAGGGCTTTTGAACGTTGCCAAAGACGGAACACCCGAAGCGAAGCAGGGCATGGCACCACTGATTACAATGTCTTTGACGACACAAGATCGCATGCCTTTCAGCGCGCGCGTCAATGTTCTCGATGCTCTCGAAGCGCTCAAGCCAGGCACGCCAGGCAGTCCAATTTCAGCTCGCGACGCGGGAATTGCCGCACTCGGCGCCCTTCGACGCCAATTCCACAACACTCCTGCGGCAGACGGCAGCAAGTACTACCAAGACAGCCACGAATTGCAAAGACGCTTACTGGAGACCTGCGAAAAGTACATGACCCCGGAAGGCATTCCAATTTTGGAAGCGATTGCCGAGGAAAGGACAAAATCCCAAATTACACGCGATGCACTGGAGCGCATCACTAACATCAAATACCCGGACAAAAGCAGCCGCAGCGTTGATTACGATGCCGATGGCAAAATCTGGAAAGACACTTTCACGTCCGCTGACGGGAAGACAACCGTATTGGTGCGCGAAGGCAAGTCTGATCTCTGGTACTTATCCACGGACACAGAAAAGAAAAATCCTTGGCGCGGACAACCATACTTCGACCACGCTAGCGGCAACTATGTGCGTAAAGACTCTTATGGAACAGAAACAATTACAACTCCTGCAGGCGCGCGTGCAGAAAGAAAAGATGGAATCGTCTCCAAAGTCCACAGAGCGGACGGAACCATCTATGAAGTCTTGCGCTACGGCAACCAGCCGTATCAGACGATAAGGACAGATGCCGCCGGCATCAAAAATATCTGGAAGCGCGAAGGCAATACAGACACCTGGTACAAAGACACCGATACCGCCAAAAAGAGTCCATGGAAAGGGAAAGTCGACTTCGATCCGCAGACACTGGACTATGTCTACACGGATGACAAAAACAAATCCATCGTCATGAAAGCCGATGGTGGCATGCGCGAATTGAGAGAAGGCAAACCGCACTATTCCGGCCCAGGAGTGGACGACCTGAGTGCGCACAATATGCCAGTAATTCGCGACAAAGCGCGCGACATCCTCTCGCGTTTGCGTGATGACACCGGCGTACTTAGAGACCAGGCGAACCTGGACGGGCAGGCAAATCCTCAAGCCCTGGCGGCGAAATTACAGTCGGTTCTTGATGCGAAAGAAAGCAACAGCGAAGACGTGATAAAAGCGATATTCGCTACCTCAATGTCCAAGCAACTTTCAGCTGATGACCCACGCAGACCAATACTGCAAGGGCTATTGAATGATCCACACGAGCGTATTCAGTTGGCTGCAGCGCGCATGCTTTTCTCGAGTCCAGTAAAAGAAGACCGCGAAAGAGCAGCCGAAGTTATTGCCGATCTGCAGAAGAACGCATCACGTGTCGGTTACAGAAAAGACGCGCAAAAACTCTTTGACGAAGTAAAAGCGCAGCCGGAGAAATTCAATCCGGGAGACGATCAAATTCTCAAAAATGCACTGGACAGGACGAAAGCGCATGTGCAGCCGCGAGAAGAGGTTGCTCCGACGCGCATTCTCAAAGACAGACCGATCGATCACCAGGAAGCATACGAGATCGCAAAAGCTGAGATGCTGCGCGACTCTCAGCGATCGCTGGCGAAATTCCATGGCAAAGACTGGTGGAAGGCCAACGGGTACGAGCTGCTTGATGAGCGCAATGTTCCAGAAGCGAGAGTAGCAGCGATAAAATCGGTAGAGCCAGGCTTTTTCCGCTTCTGGACTAGTTTTGAAAGCACCCTAAAGAAAGAACGCGACGATGCCCTCGCTCAAGTAAACGATCGCTTGGTCGGACAATTCGAAAAACTTCTTTCGGCTGCTGACAAAGACGCAAAGAACGGTGGAGTCGAAGCCAGGGAAGCACTCTCATACATTGTGCTCAGCCAGGGCGAACCGTTTGGTCCGCGCGACCGCGACGCGGCAATGAAAATAGCAGCAGGAAAACTGGCAGACATATACAGAAATGCCGGCGAGAACGCAGATGACGTTGGCTGGACGATTAAAGCCGCACTGGTAGCCAACCCCAACATACCCAGAGGAGTGAGAGACCAGCTTGCCGCCGCGGTAGTTTTGCGTCACCAGGATGAAAGGGCAGGCAGAAAGCCAAAAGGAAAAATGACAGACGCCGACGTGAGTGCCCTTTTGGTGGCAACTCTCGAATCTGAATACATGGCAATGCCTCAGCCAAATCAAGCAGGCTACAAGGACAGCGTCGAGCTTCAGAAAGCAATTTTAGGACTCGTCAAAAGCTATAAAGACAGGGTTTCTATGCCTGTCATCGAGGCTTTGGCACAGGGACATCCAGATGCTGGAATGAAGAAGGATGCGCAAGCTTACTTCGAAGAGATGCGCGACTCAGTGCGCTGGGCCGCAAGAGGAGTGAAGCCGGACATCACCACCAGCAACGAGAAAAAGGCAGAGCAACTAAGCGAAACTCTTAAAAACAAAAACGTAGACGACGAATTTGCAGTGCGCGAGATCTTCAGGCTTGCTTATCCCACAAGTATGTCCGATGATCCTGCGGTATTTGCAAAAGATCCAAGACGCGCTGTGCTCTACGAAGCCATCAAACACCCGAATGAGCGCGTGCGTGTTGCTGCAGCCCAGGTTATCGCCACAAGAGAAGTAAGTATCGATGCGATGACCACGGTCGCTGAAGCTGTCGAGTATACGCAGCGTCCCGGGCTGAAGAAGGAATCAAGCGACTTCCTCGCCGGCGGCATCGAAAAGATAAACAAAGAGACCACCATAGCCATAGCCGAAGCCATACTCAAACACAAAGGCGAAAGCAAGGAACTGCTGGGGATATTGCAAGATCCTCTGAAAGCTCGCGAACTTCCAATCACTTATGATGCCGGGGAAGGCAGACAAGTGGTTGTACGCCGTATGCGCCTGGGCGAAACGATTATTGAAGAGTTTCGCAATGGCAAATTGGAAAAGAGCGTCGTACCACCAGGGAAGAATTACGCGCAAGTCTTGCTCGAAGATGCCGGCAACTACAAGCTTTCCGCAGAGAAAAGAGCGGTAGCAGCTCGTGATGCGTTGATGAACGAGTCATACGGGAAGTTGAGTACAGACGAGAGAAATAGAGCGATAAGAATTCTCGGCAACATAGTCGAGGATGGCAAAACAAACGAGACAGTCCGATTGCAATATGCAAAATTCCTCGGTTCTGAAGCCAGCCTCAAGGAGGACGAAGCAAAAGCGGCGAGAATCAAAGCCTTCGATGCAATTGTCGATCTTGCCGCTCATGGCAAAGACACCAAAGCAGAGTCGAAGAAAATCATCACCGCCGACGCTAGCGCTGAAGTGCAAGCAATGCGCTCTCTCAATCGAGCTCTCTCGAATCTAAAGAGTGGAGCGGATGGTGCAAAAGAACGCGTTGCGCAAAACTTGCAATTGCAAGGCGAACTCTTGAAGAGCGGCAACTTAGAGCGAGAAGCATTGTTCTACTCATCGATAATGGCAGGCGAAAAAGTTGTAGGAGGCGACGATGCAGCAATTGTCGCAGCCGCTGCGCTTGTCGATAGAACCAGCAAAGACCACAAAATGACGCCACTCACAGGCAAGGACGACCTAAGAATTCCTCCACTGCTTATGGCACTCCAAAGTGGCAACAGCACAATGAGTGCAAGCGCTGCACTGGCATTTTTGGATTCATCGCTAAAGCCAGGCACCATCGAACAGGAATTCAAAAATGCTGCCAGAGGGGCAATGCTAAGGCATACGGAAGAGCTCTTCCGTAAGGCTTCAGACATCGATGATAAGAATGATGCCAAAGCATCATTAGCAGCATGGTCAGCGGTGGAAGACACCTTAAATCGCATTGGAGAAGATCCTAAAAACTTCAACCTCATATACGCGACTATGAAGCGCATGAGTTTGGAACTGGGACCAACACACAAAGACCTGGCTCCTCTGTATGAAAAGTTGGCAGCACACTACGAAAAAACTAACGAGACAGCTGCGAATGAATTCAGAAAGAAAGCAAATGAGTGCCAGGGCATAAAAGCGGCAGAGGCAGCAAAACCAAGTACAACGCAACCACCCGCGACACTGCCTGCCGACTTTGAAAAGACAATGGAAGACGCGCTCGCCGTTTCTCAAGACGCGATCGCCAGTGGAGACGCAGACAAAATGAAGTCGGTGAAAAAGGATCTCCTAGATCTTGCAGGTGCGCTGCGCAATACCGAAGGCGCATCAAGCCTGCGCCTTGCGACTGTACTCAGCCAAGTAGGCACCATAGGTCTGAACACCGATGACGTAAAACAAGGAGAAGCAGCCCTGAAGGAAGCAGCCGCGATTTTCGAGAAATCCGGCGCAGAGAAATTGCCGCCTGCTGCAGTAGACTCACTTCTTGGTCTCACAAAGCTGTACGCCGGCAACGGTGATACAGCCGCCTTCAAAGAGTATCAAGGCAAGATGATGAATCTCTCCAAGATGCACGGCTACAAGACAATTGAGGTGCGAACTACAGAAGCATTCACAGAGCTGGCTGACATTTGCGCGCTCCAGGCTGCCGAGAAAGACATGATGAAAGACGCAGAAAAACTGCTACTCGAGGCGGAGCGACTAACCAAAGAGAGGACCGGTCCGATTTCACCAGAATCGGCGCTGGCAACTCGAAACCTGGCAGACTTTTATTCGAAGCCTGGCAATCCAAGGGCAGACAGCAATAAAGCAGCAAACTTGCTCAAGGAAAGCTTGAACGCAATGGAATTGACCAACCCGATGCGCGGAGAAGAGTGGGCGGTAACGAAGGCGAAACTGGCTAACAGCGCGCGCCTCAAAGGTGACTACAAGACCGCTGTTGGAGAATACCAGCAGGCGCTAAACGTGATGCGCCAATCTCCTGGTGTAAACCCGATGAAGCTCAGGGAGGTTGAGAGTGCATACGCTGATGCGCTCCTGGGTTATCGAGCCATGTATCCGAATGAGCAAGGTCCTAACGGCAATCCTGGTCCTGGCAATGGTCCTGGCAATGGACCCGGTTTTGGTCCAAACCCTGGCTTTGGTCCAGGCCCTGGTCCAGGTGACTTTCCCAGGTGAGAGGAAATCTCCCTAGAGGCGCGTTGCATTGCCGCGCGCCACTAAGCAAATGCAGCATCTGCACAGAAACACAAAATAAGAAGGGCGATGTCTGAAACACCGCCCTTCGCTTTTTCTACTTTTTTGTCTCGATTGATTTCGCGACCTTACTGTAAGACTGCAGCAGTCCGGATTAGCGAACTCTGGTCGGAGCGTAATCTGTAGAAGGCGCCGCTTCTGCTTTCTTTCCATCGATCAAAAGCGAGGCAACGAATGCGGTCACCATCAAGTATGCGCCTGCGCGTCCCACTCCTCCTGCAATCTTTCCACCCGTTGAACCTGGTCTTTCGCCAGGTCTTTCACCAGGGCGCTCACCAGCTTTGATGGCTTCGTAGCTATGTTTCAGATTGCCAGCAAGGTGTTCGTTCAGCTTAGCCATTTCAACGGGCTTGCCATCGCGAACATCTTGATGCAACTTCTTCAACTCTTCAAGGCTGTCAGCCAGAGCCTTTCTTTCCATTTCAGTCTTGGCTTCGTTCATCTTCTTCTGGGTTTCTTTCATGGTCATTTCGACCACTTCAGTACTGCTGAACTCTTTGCCGCCAATCTTAATTCCACGTACGGAAAGCGAGACTTCAACGCTCTTTCCACCGACCTCGAAATCACCAAGCTTAACTGCAATTGCTTGCGCTTCAGCGGTGGTTCCACCGGGGACAATCTTACCGCGGGCGATATCGAGCGCTTCTGCCAATTTCATATCAACGGCTTCACGGCTTGTCTTGACTTCAGCCGCAGCTGTTTCTACATTGGCTACTTGCTCGCTGAGACGGTTGTAGTTCAGCAAAGACTCACGCACAGCTTGCTCAGGTGTTGTGCCCTTACCAAGTTGGATTTCGATCTTGCAGTCGGCGAGTTCAACTTTTTTGCCGTCGGCGGTCACGAAACGACCAGGAGCAGGGCTGGCTTCGAACGACTTAGGTTCGAAAGTTTGATCACCTAATCTGTATACCATTTTCGATTCGCCAGCCTTCAGTTCAGCGCTCTCAGCGAACTTCGTGCGACGAACGACTTCTCTGAAGTTATCGCTACCTTCTTGTCCGAAGAATTCTTTGGAACGCGTTTGCAGCTCTGACAGCATGTTTTCAGGCGTCAGTCCACTCTCGACACGATCGACAAACATTTTCAATTTTTCGTCGCTGATTGGCGATTTCACTTTCGAGAGGTCCGGCTTAGCTGGCTCTGCCGCAGGTTTTTCAATAGGTTTTTCCGCGGGCTTAGCTGCTGGTTTAAGATCTCCACGCATCGCTTTCACGACTTCAGAACCAGCGGTCTTCGCTTCAAGTCCGTTGACCAACAAGAGAGATGCTTGCCCCGCGACTGGCTCCGCACCACTAACTGGACTGTGTTTGTAGATTTTGTCGGTTCCTTTGCGTTGGAAGTAAATGCCTTCTTCGCCAGCAACCTCAACACGATTGAATTTCTCGGGCTCGTACTTTTGAGCCATAATACCTGGCTCGATTGCTCCTTCCTTGCGGACAACAACTCTGTCTTCTACTTTGCCAACGGCAGTCCATTTGGTGCCTTCCACTTCAGTCGAGTCACCAACTTTGACTCCCTTCAGGATTTCAGTTCCAACTGCTGGTTTAAAACGCTCTGCTGCTGCTTTCTCTTCGGCAGCCTTCTGCTCTGTTGCCAGTTTCTCCGCTGCTGCTTTCTCTTCAGCAGCTTTCTGCTCTGTTGCGAGCTTCTCCGCCGCTGCTTTCTCTTCAGCAGCTTTCTGCTCTGTTGCCAGTTTCTCCGCCGCTGCTTTCTCTTCAGCAGCCTTCTGTTCTGCTGCGAGCTTCTCCGCCGCTGCTTTCTCTTCAGCAGCCTTCTGTTCTGCTGCCAGTTTTTCGGCCGCTGCTTTCTCTTCAGCAGCCTTCTGCTCTGTTGCGAGCTTCTCCGCCGCTGCTTTCTCTTCAGCAGCTTTCTGCTCTGCGGCCAGTTTCTCCGCCGCTGCTTTCTCTTCAGCAGCCTTCTGTTCTGTTGCGAGCTTCTCAGCCGCTGCTTTCTCTTCAGCAGCCTTCTGTTCTGCTGCGAGCTTCTCCGCCGCTGCTTTCTCTTCAGCAGCCTTCTGTTCTGCTGCGAGCTTCTCCGCCGCTGCTTTCTCTTCAGCAGCCTTCTGCTCTGTTGCGAGCTTCTCCGCCGCTGCTTTCTCTTCAGCAGCTTTCTGTTCTGCTGCGAGCTTCTCAGCCGCTGCTTTCTCTTCAGCAGCTTTCTGTTCTGCTGCGAGCTTCTCAGCTGCGGCTTTTTCCTTCGCAGCTTTTTCTTCTGGGGTCAGCTTGCTCTCAGCTTCTTTTTCCCAGGAAGCCTTATCGGCTTCAGTTGGTTGTCTCCATGTGGATTTGAATTCCTTATCGGTGAGAAGTTTGACTTCGCCGTTCTCAGTCACGGCCCATATCTTCTTCTCTGCTTGTTTTCCGAGTCCCAGTTCAGCGTTAAGTTCGCCCAGCTCAGGCAATCTAACAGCTTTGCCCTTATCGGAGAATGCACCCTTATACTCTCCTGGCTTTCCGGTCTCTGTGTATTTTTCTTTGAATTCTGCTTCAGACAAATAGGTCTTTTTGCCGTCGGGACCAGTCACTTCGTACTTGCCGGCGTGTTCACCTTCTTTGACTTGCTGCGCCTTTACGATATTGTCGCGAGCTATATCGAGACCAGAACGTTCAATAGCCTCCTTAAGTTTAGCGGTGTTTTCCGGGCTGCGTCCAAGCGCTTCATTGCCGGCATCACGCGAGCGTTCTGCAGCTATGCGGTTGCCCCTTTGAACCAATTTGTATCCCAGGAATGCAGCAAGTGCGGCTGCCAGGAGCTTTTGCTCATTCGACACTTGATCCCACACGCCCTTATCGACGCCCTTTGGCTTCTCAGGTTGCGAAGGCGGGTTGAGGTTTTCAACGGGTGGTTGCGGCTTGGGCTTGTCATTTCTCGCGCTATCCGGCGTTTCACCACCACGCTTAAATGTCGGGAAAGGAGTAACTTTAGGAGGTGGCGCATCGTAACCGGGAATCGGAGTAAAACCAGGATTGCCACCAGGCAACGGTTTGCCATCAGGTCCGCGACCAGGTTGTCCAGGAACTCCAGGTTTTTTCGGAGGTATACCACCAGGCACGCTGCCGTCGCCGGAGAATTGATAAGGATTGTTCATCTCCCCAGAGAATGCATTCTCGCGATTTTTGATGCATTCCTTGCGCGCAGCCACCATGCTCTTTTGGAAATCCGGATTATCGCGAAGTTCTGGGCGCAGCTTCAAACCTTCGTCGATCAAGTTTTGACCATAATCAACCAGCATGTCTTGACCGGTGCTGACCAGTGCCAAACCAGCATTAATGCGAGTCGTCGCCGGTGCATAATAATCGTTGACGATTGCCTTTTGATTAGTCTGCAGCTCTTCCTGCTTCTTCACTAGCGCATTCATCTGCTCTGGCGTTGCATTAGCCGCCTTTGCCTGCGCGATTTGCGCTTCATTCTGCTTTAGAAGGGTTGTGTTATCTGTGTTTCTGCGGGCAACATCGGTCTGGTCAATTGCATCCGCGGCTTTGATATCATCGCGATAAGCCTTCAGTGCTACCGGAACATTGAAGAGAACATTTGTCTCACGATTGAGTGCACGCTCCTTCTCGGGTCCTTCGGGCATCTGGTCGATGCGGCGCTCTGATGGTCCAATTCGCGGTCCCCAATCCTTTCCGACAGGTCCAAGCGGAACGTACGGCCCGGATTTCTCAACCGGCGCGTCACCGGAGAATTGGTAAAGCGAAGGCGTTTTCGAATCTTTGCCGTTAGCGTTGCCGTTTCCGTCGCCAGTGAAAACGTAAAGCGGCGGAGGCTGGTAGCCGTACGCCGCATCCTGTGGTTGCTTGACCGGTTGATTTTCCAATGGAGGCATATAGAGACTTCCTCAATGACTATGAGCACGGACACTAGGGCTCAAAGCCCTTTCCGGCTTGCAATCCTTTTAACTCTTTCACTCTTCTCGCTCTTTCGAGTTTTGACTCTTTGCGTCTTCTTATCAAACAAGTGGTCTTGTTTGGTGGTCTAAGAAGCGCGAGCTGCTGCGTTTTGAAGCAATGTGCTAAACCATTCCAGGCTATCTGGACCAGCATTTACAGACTCATGGGTATCTACAGGGGCGTGTGAGGCTACACATGTTGCGTCTACGGACTGGTGGCTTCCGGGAGTGAAATCGATGTCGCCATCAATGAGTTCGAAAGCATCTAAATTGAATGCGAGGGGGACAGTTGTGTTTGTCGAATTGGAGACGGTCATCATTGGTCGCTCTGCGAAAAATGCGAGTTCATTTTGAATCTTGTTAAGGACTGCATGCTCACGTTTTTGCGTTGCGGTGAAATTTGCCATCGCCGTTACCCTACTCAGTTTGTAATATCGAACACCCAGCGCGGTTGGGTGGTTGACCCTACATTAGCCGCCGCTTATTTCAAATTTGTTGCAGCTGCGGCATGCGTGGTGAGTGTTTTGTTGTCACCTGAGACGTTAATGAGCGCTTCGAAAAAGTGTTAGTGAGGAGCGACAAAAATTCGATTAAGCAAAACGCAGTGGCAAGTCAATCTAAAAGAGCCGGTAATCATTGATAGTCAAAAAATCAACTTCATTCTCAGAACGCCAAACCTTATTGCGAAAATTTTCAAAACCTTGTCAGCATTTGAAAATCCGTTACTAAATCCCCAAAAAAGTTTTCCGGAATTTCTCAACTACCATCGACAGGCTGAAACCGAGCCCCTAAAGACTTTCAAGGTCAAGCGCCCGAACTGAAGGAAACGCTTCTTCTATTCTTTTCAACACTAATGAGCTGGCGTTAATTGACGACATCATGAGAGCCTAGTAAATTTCTTTCGCAAAATAGTTGCGAATTGGTCGCAACAAATATTCCACTTGATGCAACTCTTGGCAAATGCATCGAGTCGTTTTGCGCTTGTTTTTGGTAGTTAGTCATCGAACGAAAAGGGGAGAAGAATGAAAGCTAGAAATAGAAGAAAATCAGCTGGACAAAGCATGGTCGAATACGCGCTCGGATTGGGCTGTGTTGCGGCACTGTGCATGGTGGCATTGGGTTCGCTCGGACACATCTGCGGCGACATGGTTACTGCTGTGCAAAACGCGATCAACTACGGTGGTACCAAAGCACCAGATCCGGGCCGCACGATCAACGCCAATGCAACGCCGTGGGTTCTCAACTAGAACTTCCACACAAGAATGCGGAGGACGCTTTACCGCGTCCCCGCATATCCGCTCAAATAATGAAAAAATCAACGAACATTCGAAAAAACAAAGGGCAGGCTATGGTGGAGTTCGCTCTCTGCATTCCATGCTTGCTGCTCTTTGTTGTCGCCATCATTTACTTTGGAAAACTCTTTCTGACCAAACAAATAGTGGTGATGGCGGCTCAGGAAGGGGCTCGAGTAGCCAGCCGAATCCCCAATCTAGACAATGGAGCCAATCGAGATTATGTTCGCGGGTTTGCTGTCAGCGGAGAAGCAATCAATATAGATTCTCCAATCTACAGGGCAATGGCTGCCGGTCACTTGCTCACGGGAGCGAATGGCGAAAGCGGTGACTTGCCACCAGGCTCGACAGTCGAAATTCTACCTTGGGACGACCCGTCCTCAGCCCTGCCGCCAGGAATCATCAGTGTTCGCATCAAATATCCTTTCTCGTTCTTGTCGAGCCCCAATTCTTCTTCCGAATTTGGCAATAGCTTCGATGTTTACACGGGGAGTGATGGAAGCCCGATTAGCTTTGCCAACCAACTTCTCACTGAGCAGGCAGCCGCCTCGCAAGAAGTTTTCTAATTCCGAACAGAGGAAAAAGCAATGCCGCCAACTGTAACTCCGGACATCGCGTCAATCTTGAAAGAGCGATCGGCTTCGGTTTCTACCCAACGCACAAAGAATAACTGGCTGCCGATGGTCATGATCGTGGCTATGGTTCTTTTCATACTGGCAGGCGTGCTCAGATCTTCAGCACCTAAAGCAAAAACCGACCTCGCCACCGTGGTTGGTGCCGCAACCGACATTGCTCCCGGCACTCGCTTGAGTTTCTCGAGCCTTCACTATGTGCAAATCCCCACTCGCTATCACAACCAGAACATGCTGGAAAGCAATGAGCAGGTTGTAGGCTCCATCGCAAAATACTTTATTGCTCGCGGAGAACCAATCTGCAAAAACCAATTATTTGCTCACAATCAATTTCTTTCAGCAAACTTGGAAACGCACGAAAGAGCCATTAGCCTGAAATTAGATGATGATGCTGCCGTAGACAGAACAATTGGCGCCGATGACGTCGTAGACGCAGTCGTCACGATAGTCAAAGATGGGAAACACTACACAAAAACCATTGCACAGAACGTGCGCGTACTTCTTGCCGGCTCTAAAGAAGCACTAGAAAGCAGAAGCCTGCGAAATCAACAGGCAAACGTCACTCTGGCGGCGACGCCCGAGCAGTGTCAGGCAATCTCGGCAGCGCAGGAATCAGGCAAGCTAAAACTGGTCTTGCGCAGCCGTCTCAGCACGACCGTGAACAATCTGCCAGGCATTAGCGAAGATGACTTGCTTCCAGGCAAAGCCTTCGAGAAAGAACGTCCTGTGCCCGCACCGATGCAGCCGATAGCGATGCCATCGTTTGCGCAATTGATTCCTCCGCCCACAGCGCTTGCTCCAGAACCGGAACAAGCAGCTTTACCGACAGCTCTCGGCTGGGTAGTGGAAGTATTCGCAGGCAACAAAAAAGAATCTGTAAGTGTTGGTGATAGCGCTAACTCAATAACAAGATGAACACAATTCAAAAGCCAGCTTCTAGCCAGTCAGACAAGTGCCGCAGCAGTAGAGGCGCGACAATGCCGCTGGTCATCTTCAGCCTGGCGGTGACGATTGCCATGCTAGCCGTCAGCGTCGATGTAATGCGCACAGCGTATTGCACTTCGCTGCTTCAAAATGCTGCGCAATCGGCAGGATTACACGCAATTTACGGCGCATTCAGCGATGATGGAGAGTTGAAGCCGGGGCAGTCCGCAGACAATATCGCCCAGGCACTTTCTCAGCCGAACGGCACCTCCGGTGCGCCCTGGTTTCAAGCGCCCGCCGGTCCATCAGACGACGGCACCATTGTGCAAACACCTGTGATTTTCAGTTCTTCAGATCTTTCAGTCAGCACTATCAACCCAGACAACGCAGGAGATTTACTACTGTCCCTTAAGGCAAGGCGTGACGGTTCAGACGCTCTCAAGCTCAAATTCCTGCCACTAATATACGGATTTGGCAGTCTTTTCGGTCAATCGACTCAGCCAGGAATAGACAGAGCCAGTCCATATCGCGTCGCTGAGGTATGTTTACAGCCCGCCACTAGAATTGGTGGCGCTCGTTCGGACAATAACGGACCAGTACAATCGAGTTTTGCCAGCCCTCGCATTTGCGCCAGCTTCCCGATTGCACTGAGCAACAATCAGTGGCAGACAGCTGCACAACCGTCTCAAAACACTTTGCTCTACAACATCAAAATTGCCGGTACAAAACATAGCAATCAAGCAGCTGGCGGAGAAATCAATGGATGCTTCGTCAACATTACCCGCACCGGTGGTTCGGAATTTTACGGTGACGCAGCGGGCAGCCAGGCAGTCAGCCAGTTATTCGATAACCTGGCCGCTTTTAGCGGGGACAGCCCATTTGCACTTTCCGCGTCCGTCGAGAAAGATAGCCGCATATCTGCATTTGATGCAGATGCGCAAGCATTCACCAGCCGAGCGCAACAGATTACAACCCGCCTCAACAAGCTGATTAATATGGCTCCGGCGCGCTTTTACATTCTACCTGTGCTGGAGAGCGATCCAATAATCAATGGAAAAAATCGCGTCATCGGCTTTGCCCGTATGAGACTGGCAAAAGCCACTTTCGATCCGGACGACAGCAGTATCAAATTACAGATGGAAATCGGCCAAGCACGCCCTATGGCTAATGCCTCTGTCGGCACTCAAGTCGCCGCCATACCACAACTAGGTGCTGCATTTATACAAGCAGCTCAGAGCGGCACAGTATTCTCTCCTCGAGTCTTCTCACAAAACGGACTCAGTGCCCTTCCACGAGGCATCGTCATGGCACCAGCTCTCTCACCACGCGCGATTAACGGGGGTGAAATCTAAACATGAATTTGCTCGCTCCCTTGAACTACAAGAAAAACAAAGCAGAAGAAACCAAAATCGAAGGGGCTCTGGTCGGCATTCTCGGCAGCAAGGGCGGCACGGGAGCCACCACTCTCGCCGTCAATTTGGCTGCAGACTTCTCGAGATCGATCTCCCGCGGGTCACAGGTTTGTCTTGTTGATGCAAATCTGCAGCAACCTGATGCAGCTCTGTACCTGAACAGTCGCCCGGAAAATACACTTTGCGAGCTTCTTTCGCGATCGGCCAATTTAGAGGTCCAGACAATAGAAGCATGCAAAATTCCAGTCGGCTCCGGACAAAATTTGCGTCTGATCAGCCCCCCCGTTGATGGTAGTGCAGCTACTCACCAGGACAAAGACGAGCTGAGCACATGTTTGCCGCAGGTGGCAAAAACATCTTCGATAACGATTGTAGATTTGCCGCGTCGCCTAGAAAAATCTCTCGTGATGCTTCTCGATCAGTGCCAGTTCGTTGTTCTCGTGGTCGAACCAAACGTAGCATCAATAGCTGCGGCCAAACGTTGGCTCGAGGTTTTTAACGATCTGGAATACTCGGATACAAAGATAATTCTCGCCGCAAATCGCCTCGGCAGCAAAGCAAAACTTCTAGAAACACAGCTTTCGAACTCATTTGAGCGGCATTCGATATTCAAAATACCGAATGCATTCAAAGCTATTGAAACATCACAAATAGAAGGAATCGCCCTGGCAGACTTCAATCCGAAGGATCCATATACAAAGGCAATTAACGCTATCAGCCTCGAATTGCTAAGACGAATAAAACAGTCCGCCAGAACAATCGATTTAGAGGAAGAGTAAAAATGGCCCGCTTACGTGAAATTCTCTTTGCTGACGAGTCCACAAAGACTAAGGCTCAAGCACAGCGACAAATGCAACAGCAGGCGCCTGCTTCCGGACATACGCTCGTCGCGCCAGTCGCAAACAAACCCGCAGAGCGCCGCGAACTTTCCTTGAGCAAGCAGCTCACCACCATCAACGCAAAAAGCGCTGGAAGTGTCGCAGAAAGTGGTCAGGCGGCTTATCAGCAGCTAAAAACCCGCATTCACACGCGACTTGTGGAAAGTCTGGACTTGAACGCGCTTATGAGACTTGATGGCAATGCCGAGCTGGAAACGGCAATCGAGCAAACGGTTCACATGCTCATCAACGAAGAACGGCTGCCTCTGTCTACTCAAGAGCGTCAGCACATTGCTCAGGACGTTCTTTATGAAACTCTCGGACTTGGACCGCTTGAGCCCTTACTGGCAGATGGTGAGATTAACGACATTTTGGTCAACGGAGCCAACAGCGTCTGGATAGACCGCAATGGACAACTGGCAGAAACAGAAGTCCGGTTTCAAGACGACAACCATCTCCTGCATGTGATTAACCGCATCGTGTCGCGCGTCGGCAGACGCGTTGACGAATCATCACCTATAGTCGACGCGCGCTTACCTGACGGGTCGCGTGTAAATGCAATTATTCCGCCTCTTTCCATAGAGGGGCCGATTCTCTCTATTCGACGCTTTCGCCCTAATCCGTTCAACCTGAACGATTTGATGGAGAAAGGAACATTGAGCCCACAGATGGCCGAATTTTTGGAGAATGCTGTTCGAGGGCGCTTGAATATTCTAATTTCAGGGGGCACATCGGCAGGGAAAACAACCCTGCTTGGAGTGCTCTCCAGCTACATTTCCGAGCGCGAACGCATCGTCACTATAGAAGATACGGCCGAACTGCGACTACAGCAAAGACATGTAGTCAGGCTTGAATCACGCCCATCGAACATCGAAGGGCAAGGTGCCGTTAATCAGCGGGAGCTCGTGAAAAATGCCTTGCGCATGCGCCCAGACCGCATTGTCGTTGGCGAAGTACGTGGAGCCGAAGCCCTGGACATGCTGCAAGCCATGAATACTGGTCACGAAGGCTCTCTCACTACCGTTCATGCCAACTCTGCAAGGGATGCGCTTAGCCGGTTAGAGACGTTGGTTCTGCTCGGCGGTGTGGATCTGTCACAGCGCAGTATTAGAGAACAGATGGGCTCGGCCTTCGATCTGATCGTTCAAATCAAAAGGCTATCTGACGGTACCAGACGCATCGTCAGCGTCACAGAAGTCACCGGAGTACAAGAAGATGTAGTCAGCTTGCAGGACATTTTCGAATACAGACAAACCGGCACTTCGCCTGATGGCAAAGTACAAGGCATGCATGTTGCGTGCGGAATCAGACCGAGCTGCGAGAGCAAATTGAAAGAAGCAGGACTTCACTTGAGTAGCGATCTCTTTCTAGAAACCGCAGAGGAATCCGTTTCAAACCAAGACATTCAAGACGGACAGTTGAAATCGCAAAGAGGTCTGTCCCATGACTGAGATTCAAATTTCCATTCTTGCCGCCCTTGGTATTACTTTTACCGCCGGGACTCTTGTGGCAAAACATCTGCGTAATCGCAGACAAAGACAACAGTTAGAACAGCGCCTGGCTCCTTTCGCACCGAAAGAAAACGGGGTGAATATTGTCCATGCCAATTTCGTCTCACAATCTGAGCGTTCTCTCTCTCCGGCACTAGAAAGAGCACATCGCTCTGTTTCCCTCATGATTGAACAGGCCGGAGTAAAAATATCCGTGCCTTCTTTGCTCACCACCACTGCATTTTTGTTCCTTCTGCCGCTTGTCGCAGCCTCCGCCTTCGCAATAGATTTCGCTATTCCAGCCGGTGTAGGCTGTCTATTGGCCAGCCTGCCCACCATATTTTTGAAGGCGAAACGGGCGCAGATTCGCAAGAAATTCGTCACGCAATTGCCGGACGCTATCGACTTGATGGTCTCGGTCTTGCGCACCGGGCATAGCGTTCCACAAGCCGTGAAGACCGTATCAGAAGAATTGCAAGCACCGGTCGGAAGTGAATTCGCTCAAGTTCTTCAGAGAATGAATTTGGGACAAACTTTCAGCCAATCGCTACTGTACACCTGCGAAAAATTCGCGTCTTTCGAATTAGACTTGATTAGACGTGCAGCCACAATTCAAGCCGAAACCGGCGGTAGCCTTGCCGAATTGCTTGAAAAAACGAACTCGACTCTCCGCCAGAGGCTAAAGCTTGTTCGCCAGGTTGGAGTGCTCACGGCTCAGAGTAAACTTACCGCCACCGTCGTCAGCTTGCTGCCTTTCGCTATGGCTGGACTACTCCAATACCTCAGCCCGGGTTATCTCAATCCGCTCTTGTACACTCAACTTGGGAAAGCGCTTCTCTGCGGAGCCCTAATTCTGATGGTCATCGGAGCGATTCTGATGCGAAAAATGGCGACCGTAAAAGTTTAAGGAGCGAATCATGGAGCTATTCACTGCTTATCCGGAATTTTCAGCAGCCGCGGCAATTTGCATGGTCTTCATTTTTTTGCACTCGAAAAACGGTGCGAAATCAACATTGCCTTCTGCTTGGCTCATGGAGCCAGCCATCTCTATCGTCTCACTCTTTCCTGTACAGTACGTCAACTGCCTTTTGACTTTGCTGAATTACAGCGGTTACAGAAATAATCAATCTTTCGGTCTACTCTCTTCAATGAAGGTCTATTCTTTCCTTCTGGCGGGCGCCGTTCTTTCCACGTTCCTGCATCCGGCAATTACTATTGCCAGTGCCGTCGCACTGTTCTTCACGCCTGATTTATTTATTTTCCTCAAGATGAAGCGCCGTCAGCGAGACATCCGCGAAGCCCTTCCACAGGCGCTCGATCTAATGGTTCTCTGCGTGGATGCTGGGCTTGGGCTGGATGCAACAATTCGCAGAATCGCCTCGGAAAACACCGTCGTCTCCAACGCTCTCAATGAAGAGCTCCTGACGCTGGGAAGGGACATACTGCTCGGCATGAGCCGCCAGCGCGCCTACCAGGAGCTTTACAATCGCACCGGTGTTGAGGAGCTACGAGCTTTGACATCGGCTCTCAATCAGTCTACGAAACTAGGACTGAGCATCGCACGCATTCTGAGAGGGCAAGCCGATTTCTTGCGAACAAAACTAGCGCAAAAAGCAGAAGAGAAGTCAGCGAAATTACCAATTTACATGGCATTCCCATTATGGTTCTGCGTAATGCCGGCACTGATGGTAATACTGCTGGCGCCTTCCATCATCACTTTTATGCAAAACGCTCCAACGTCAATATCTAGCGGAGTGGGTGCAGGGCTTTAGTCGAAATTTCTATTTGTGTACGACCCAGTCAGAGCTTCGCATATGCGAGCGAGGACTGGAACAGTCACAAAAAAAATGTGCCTTCAATCGTTTTTCACTTGCATGTAGGCATTCGAAATCCGCATGGTTAATGCATACTCATCACCCAATCATCAGGGAGCAAACCCCACCTCACTGCCTTGTTCAAATCAAAAACCCATGCTCGAAATACCACTATCAGTGGTGCTAGGAATTTACGCCTGGCAATCGCAATGGCAATAGAAAGGAAAGAGAATGTTTCCTCCTCACATCATAATCATGCTGATTGCCCTGCTCGCAATCGGCGCTCTCAATCATGACCGGTTCATCGTGAGACTGACGGCTATCTTTGGCGCTTTCACAGTGGTGCTAGCAGGTCTTAACCTACTTTCGCTTTACGTACCCATCGCAGCTATCTTCGTCGTGATGCTGGTTAATTTCTTGAGCCACTACATGGTTCCAAACCCACGTCGACGCAGACGCTATTGAGTTAGAAAAAATCTGTTCTCGCTCGGACCAAAACCGAGCGAGAATCAGCCTTTGCTCTCAACCAGATTTTCGCCCACGCAATCCTACATGAAATAGTATACAGGCTGACAAAAAAAGCGGCACATCCAGCTGAGGACCACCGCTTTTCTTCAACTCCTTAAGCTTACCGAACTAATTGCGCGGAACGACTGCATGTGCGGGCTTGTTCACTCGAAGCAATCTGTACATCGAGTATTTCATGCAAAATAGCTTGATCTTGTTTTAGAACTTCAATCTCTTTAGTCAGCTTGAGCTTTTCAATTTCCAGCTCTCTGACCTGCTTGAGCACAGAGACTTCCAATCCAGAATATCTTTTGCGCATGTTATAGAAGGTAGCGACACTGATTCCAAATCTTGTGCAAATCTGCTCTACAGGCTCGCCTGCTTCACGTTGCTGCAACGCCATAACAATCTCTTCTGCAGAAAGACTAGTATTTTTCATCGCATATTACCGGGGAAGTCCTGCAACCTTAGTGCAAGCAGCGTGCAATCACTGTGCAAAGCGCCACAAACTGTTGCACACCGTTTGCATGTAGTTTCTATCAATATATTGGCACGGACACCTCCACTGGAGATGCAAACGTGAATCAAGTCACCGCTTTCCTGCAATTTGCACCGCTGCCAGAGCTGACTCTGGAGCATGCTCAAAATGATTTCAGCGCGCCCAGGGAAAACACTGTCGAACTCTTGAAGAAAGAAATCGAAGCTTTGAAAAGAACCGCACAAAATCTCGTGCTCGAAAACAATTCTCTAAAACAGCTGATAGACAGTATTTATTCAAGCCCCACAGAGAAACGCAAATTGCTGGTGGTGCTCGAAAAGAAGTACAAAATCAGTCGCCGCCGCGCCTGCCGCTTACTGTCGTTTGCCCGCTCTACTTGCTGGTATCGCCCGAGTAATCCAACTGCAGAACCAGAAGTACCGCAGGCGGCAATCACTACTTTAGATACACGACAACTGGTTCATCGCATGGCCAAACTTTGCCGTCAAAGCGAAAACGGCTTTATTCCCTTTGATGCACAGCTGCAAGAACAGTTTGAATATGGATTGAAAAGGCTCGGCCTGGTTCATGCGGCGCTCTTATCCCGCACCAACTTAAAGCTGGCGATGGATATATTTCGCGTCTGGCACAAACGTCGTTAGCCTAGACGCCAGCCAAGCTCTTCAACTGCGTCTTCGTATTTTTTGTCTTTGCTTTGGCAAAGTTTCAAAAGAGTATGCGCATGATCGGCTTTGAGCGTGCCTTTATCAATCAAGCCACAGCATTTTACTGCAGCGTCTTTAACCACGCGTTTAATCGCGCCTTGCGCAACAAGCAATGAGACGAGTTCTCCGCCGACTTGTTTTTTCATCTTTTTGGCTTCGTCGATTTGCGCATCTTTTAGGAGTCCAGCCGCCTTGATGAGCTCAAGAACTGGTTCTTCCGACGGCGGCTGCACTGCAGGAACGCCCTGGTGCGACATATGCTGCTGAGGTTGCATTCCCGATTGCATGTTTTGCGGCATGCCCTGCTGCGGCATCTGCTGGGGCATCTGCTGCGGCATCCCTTGAGGCATGCCCTGCTGAGGCATTCCAGGCATCCCGGGCATTCCGGGCATTCCCATACCAGGCATACCAGGCATCGGATAACCAGGCATGGGGTACGGCGGCATCTGCGGCATGCCGTATCCATAGGGCGGCATGGGTGGCATGCCATAGCCCATTGGTGGCGGCATCGGAACCGATGGAGCCGGAGCAGTCGGAGTGATTTTCTTGTGCTTGGAGGTGTCGATATTAACGGCTGCGTTTTTCAAATCATGGTAAACATCGATCGCGCCTTGATAGCGATCTTTCAATTGTTTTGCCATGGCTTTGAAAACAATGTCCTGAATCTGCTGATCGTGCTGGACGTTTGGACGCACAACACTGAAAAGAGGCGGCATTTCGTGAATGTGCATGTACATCGCCTGGTAGGGGTTTTCACCAAGAAGGGGAACCCGTCCAGTAATCGCTTCGTACATGACACAGCCCAGAGAGTAAATGTCGGTGCGCCAGTCCATCGCAGCGCCCATGCATTGCTCGGGGCTCATGTAGTGCGGACTGCCGACTACATCGCCAGTGCGCGTCAATTCCATCAGCGTTCCGTCGTTGCGCGGCATGATTTTGGCAACTCCGAAGTCCACGATTTTGACGAGGTCGCCACCACTGGGTCCACTGACAAGCATGACGTTGCTCGGCTTCATATCGCGGTGAACAATACCTTTCGAGTGCGCGTGTGCCAAACCTTCGCAGCATTGAATGAAGATTTCCAAGAATCGCTCAACGCTCAAAGGACCCTTCTGGCGCAGGACTTCCTTCAAACTGACACCCTCGATGTATTCCATAACGAGGAATGGTTGACCGCTCGGAGAGAAGTCGCAATCGTAAGTCATGATGCAATTAGAATGGCTCAGGGAGTTGGTTGCATTCACTTCCTGCTCGAAGCGTTTCTTCGACGAGAGGTCTTCCAAAAGGTGACCATGGAGTACCTTAATTGCGACAATTCGATCCATCTTTAAGTGACGGGCTTTATAAACAACGCCCATACCACCACGTCCAACCTCGTTGACGATCTCGTAGCGATCCAAAAGAACAGAGCCAGGTTTGAGAAGACCACCAGTTTGCTCAGGCGTGTCGCGACGCTCTACATACTTCTCTTTCGGTTCTGAAGCTTTGCTACCGCTGCTGCCAGAGCCACTTCCGCGCTTCTTCGGATCTTCTTCCTCCTCGTCGGGATAACCACCCGGTGGAGGTTTAAGCGAATCAGGAATGACGGCAGCCGGTCCCGAAGGCTTTGCGGTCGCTTCTAGGATGCTGTCAATCAGCTCGATATCAGGAGTTCTGTAATTCCAAAGCTCATTAGCCTCTGTGCCTGACTGCAGCGTGAGCACCCAGTAAACCTCATTCTCGTCCGAAGAATGAGCGTGTTTGACGACCAGCTGATATTCGCCCTTGTCGTCCTCACCCTGCCAGGTCAAAATCTGTGTTTGCTGCGGATTGGCAAGAGCCAGATTCTGCGTAGTTTTGAGCTCGCCTTCAGAAGGAAAACCTTCCAGCTTGATGATGTTCGTCAGCTGTTTTTGCTGTTGTTGGTTTTTTTTATTGATGAATGAGTCTTTGAGTGGCATGTAAAACAGCCTGGAAAAACGTAGGGGCGTGCAACAACGAGGCTTCTAATCAATTTTTCCCGCCACAAAAAGAAAATACACTCTTTGAGCAACAGATCCGAAATTTATCAGACCGCAGACAGCGCCTGAATCTAATTCAAATCGATGCGAGCCTGATAGAGACTATGTTCTGAACATTGGGAAAACTTTTTGCCCGTAGGTTAATTGGTGACTCGTTGATCTCACATTCACTCTCGATCTCTTGAACTCCCTAACTCTCGATCTCTTGAGCCCCTTCTACGTCGCGTTATAGTATTAAATTGCGAAAAAAGAGAACCCCGGGGTCATCAGCAAGCTGATTCACCCAGGGTCCTCCAGTACTCCACAGCCGCAGTGGCTGCTGGATTTGCAGTCCAGCAGACCACTGCCTTCAGCGAGCAAGATCGATCGCACCGAACCTCCGTGTGGTTTGTCCGTAGAGGAGCAATAGCAAGAACTTCCGTTCCGCCGTTAGCTCTTCTTCGGGTCGACCGGCACGAGGGCGCGCGTCATCTCCTTGACGGTCAGCTCCGGATACTGATCCGCCACCATGTCCATCTGCTCCTTCGAGCCGCGCACATAGAAGGTCGCCTGGTAGGGCGCCTCGAATGCGACGAGCAGGTTGGAGATCTTCAGGCCATAGATGTTGGTCAGCTCGTGCTGGATGGCACCGACTTCCGACGCGAGGTCATCCTGGGTGTCCGCCTTCATGACGACGGTCCACTCCTTGAGGTTCTCGCGCGTCACAGCACCACGCAGCTTGCTGATACGACGCTGCAGAGCAACGCCCTTCATGCTCGCCGGCGTGTCGCCGAGGAAGGTCTTCAGGCCTTCGATGTTCTCGTCGGTGTCACCTTCACCACGCGCGATGCCGAACGACAGCCGGTTCGACTTGCCGTCCCACGTCACACGCACCAGGTCGCCGCCCAGGATCTTGTTCGGGTTGTCCCGATCCAGCATGCGACCCATCGGCACTTCCATGTGCTTCATGATCGTCCGCTTCAGGTTGGCGACGTCTTCCTCGGCTTCCTTGAGCAAGAACTCGCGGGCGCTCCGGTCGACCTGCAGTGTGAAGTCGTCACCGCGCGGCATCTGGTCGATGATGCGGTCCTGGAACTGAGCGACCTGGATGTCGACGACCTGCATCGTCTGATCCCGGTCGAGTTCGCGGTACACAGTCACCTGGTCGATGCGGTTGCGGAACTCCGGAGGGAAGCGCTTGGTCATGGCTTCCTTGACGATGTCGACCACTTCCTCGTGAGCCAGCTTCTTGGCCTCACGCTTGATGAAGCCGATGCCGCCACCCTTTTCTTCCTTCTCCACCTGATCCATCGCGAGGTTGTCGGTCAGGATGAAGACGGTGTTCTGGAAGTTGGCCATTTCGCCGTTGCCGAGAGCCTTGCGACCCTTGTCGAAGACCTCCATCCAGAACTTGAAGAAGTCCGGACCAGACTTGGAGAATTCCTCGAGCACGACGACATCGATCACCTCGCCTGAATGCATCCGCACACGGATACGGTTCCAGTCGGTGACCTTGCTGTAGCCGTCGACCTGGGCCAGACGACCCGGATCTTCGAGCAGCGCCTTCATGTCGACGGGCTTGCGGTAGCCGACGTACTTCGGCGGCGCACCGATCAGGTCCATCATCTGGCTGTCGTCGTAGTAGTCTTCCGACGTGATGCGGGTCAGCGCGTCTTCGTCGCCGTGGAACATGTAGGCCAGCGTCTGAGCCAGCAGCGACTTACCACGACGAGACTTGCCGACCAGGTAGTAAATGCCGAGCGGATGCTTCTTGTTCCGCATCGGGTTGCGAAGCCGCGCGCGAACGTCGAGTGCGATCTGACGCGCTTCGGGCTGACCGATGAGGCGCTTGTCGAACTCTTCGCCGAACGTGATTTCAGCATCGGACATGTCATCGAGATCCACGACCTCGAACACCGGCTCGAACTTGCGCGTGTTGCGCTTCTCGCCCGGCTTGTCGTCACGTCCACGGTTTTTGGCAGTTGATTTACTCATGATTCTAACTCCTTCTTGGACCGTGCAAAGCCCCGGTCCGGTTTGGTTAGCGGCTGAATTGTCGCCAACAGAAAAGCGCCCCCTCCGAAAGGAGAAGAGCGCCGCATATCGGCGACAACGTGTCGCCTGGTTACATAAACAACTCGGCTACACCACCGTTGCTTCCTTCAGCATGTCGAGGTACGACCGCGGAACGAAATCACGATGCTCACCAAGCAACTCGAAGACTTCAGCTCGAATTCTCTCGCGAGCGGATTTCACGTCTCCACCTACGGGGACAATGATTTCCACTTCAAGATAGGCGCCGCTGTAGACTCCAAGTCCTGTCACTCGGTCAACGGATACGACAACCTGAACATCCGAAGCATTGTCGGCGCCAGGCAGCGAGGACGAGTAAGACCGGCGCACCTTGCTGAATGACAGAGGTGGCTTGCCATCGACCAGTCTTCCGACCAGCCTCAGCACCAAACTCGCCAATAGCCCGATTTCACCTTCCTGCTCTCGTCTTTCGCGTTCGCCATCGATCATCACCCAATCTTTCAGGGTAAGAACGCGGCGTCTCAGCTCACCTTCGGACTCAACACGAATTCGAATCATGTCTTCGTCTTTCAGAGCGGGCAGAAAAGTGTCGGTCATCGTCAACTCACCGATTGGTCGAAAACCGCACTTCGGCAGCCGCGAGTCGAGGTCATCAATCTCACCGTCGAACAAGCGAAACTTTCGTTCCACTTCCAGGTGAGCTTTGTCCTCGGCTTGCTTCGCCTTGTGCGATTCCGAACGCAGGACGAACAGCGCAAGCGACTTGAAAAGGCGCCTGGCAATTCCGGAATTTCCTGACATTCGAAACCTCCTGGCACTTGTTGCCGTTTTGATTATGTCCCCTTCGCTAGAGCTTAAGAGACCCGCCAGTTAGCGCACCCTGACTTCAACACAAACCATGAAGTGCGAGTTAATACCGCTCTCTGCGCATGGCTCGAGAACAAATAGTTTCGCACTAAAACAAGGTTATTTGGGCTTGTGTGTTGTTAGAGATAACCAAAACGAGAATAAAGAACAGATGATCTGACACTACCGGTGATCTGAGCCAAAACCTAGAGACTGTTTAGAGAGCTAAATTGAGGCTGTTTTCAAGCGGTGCACGAGATTACGCGAGAGATAAATTCCGCACGCGCCATCGCTTGGCATCTTTGCCACCTCAACACATTTTGGTTTTTGGGGTACACTTTGAAACCCGGCAAAGCACTGAAACGGCTTACCCATAGTTAGTTGCCAGGATTCTAAAGAAAAAGTGAATAGCGTGGTTGCGCTAGATCTGTTTTACAGCTCTTAAACTTGTTAGCTTACTGTTACTTCCGTTTCTCACTTCAATTCCCGCGACCTCCTATAGAGACCCTAATCCCAAGCTTATCCGTTTCCTTTTCTCCGCCTTTCTTGGTGGTGTAAAGAGAGCCGTCAGATTTGCTTGGTATTGCGCGTGAGCTTGTAGGGACTTCACCACGTATCGCTGAGTCGATGCCCGGCGTCCACCTTACAGACTGATTCGGAAGAAGCATTCGAAACACATCGCTGTGTCCCCACCTGTTCCTACGGCGCTTCATGCACGTTCGAGCGGGCCTCTCGACACGACAAAACCTACCAACCGCGCCTGACTTTCTTGTCTGGGCGCTCAAGGAGCTGCCTGTGAAAAAGCACTTCATTCAAGGCTCACAGGTCATAAAGGGCTTCATCGGTACCTGGCGGAAGCGCTTCCGTGACTATGTGAACCAGTGTTTGACGAGTGGTTTCATCCCGTACACTTTCCGCCCGCTCCAGTTCCTCGGCAAGCATCTTGCCAAGATCTGGATGTTTATCCAGGTTGGGCGGATTCGTGTCATTGGCGCAGAGAACCTCAAGCCGCAAGGCCGGGTCATCTTCTGCCCCAACCACTCGAGTATGTTCGACGCGCCCGTCATCTTCTCGATCATGAAGCGGTACCCCCGCTACATGACCGCCTACGAAGAGATGCGCGGTCTTGCTGGTCTCAAAGCTGTCGTCATGGGCGCCTTCGGCTGCTTTGCAGTCGATCGTTCTCGTGGCAAGACGGTTCTCGAGCCGGCTATCAATGTTCTCCTCAACGGCGACCCGCTGGTTATCTTTCCAGAAGGCAAGATCAGCGGTACCGGTGAATACCTCCCTTTCAAGAAGGGCTCTGCTCTCATCGCCATCGGCGCATGCGAGAAGCTCGACCACAAGGAGAAGGTGGGCATCGTTCCGATTCACATCTGCTTCCATGGACGCGACGCCGCAACCGCAAATGGCCCGTACGGAGCCATGGGTTTCAAGTGGCGTAAGGGAGCGACAGTGACCGTCGGCAAGCCGATTTGGATCCACGATCTGAATCCGCTTACTCCGGAGACCGTTACCGATCAGGTGCGCATTGCCATCACAGAGCAGGTCTGCCCAACCACCTCGCTTCCCAGCGCCAGGTGAGGGAGGACCAAGCTTTGTTAGCAAACGATAGCGCGCCACACAGCGAGAAGAGAGGCGAGATGCAACCATCGACCCTCTCTTCTCCATTTTCGAAACTGTTCTACTTCTGCTTATAGTTACTTTGGACCTCCTCGTAAGCATCCTCACAAAAATTACTAAGGTTGTCAGCCGTTTGGACAAAAATGCCAAGCGGGCATCAAACAAACAAGGGAAACCGTAGTTTTTCACACACACTTTTTTCGAGGGGATGTTATGCAATCGCCTTCTTCGTTTCGCCTTGCTCATGGGATTCTCGAATCGGATTTGGAATTTGACGCAGACTCGATGCTGGAGCAGCTTGCTTCCCAGAAGGAAACCGCAGCCAGAACGCCTTTCATGGCGCCGGCGTTTCTCAGAGAACAGATGACGCGCATGGAATGGCGCAACAAGGTTCTCAACGAAGTCGAAGTCGCAGAAACCAATCGTTTCAAAGTCGGCAACGGATTTGACGGACAAGACGCCACCGGTGCTCTGCCAGTTTTTACTAAACCCGCAAATATCACGCGATCGCGCATCGAAGCTGTTGATGTGGTCCGCCGCTCACCCTTGGAATGCCCGAAAGAACGCTTCAAGGGTCTACCCGAAAAGCGCTCCGATATTCGCGAATGTGTCGATCACGCATCGCTCTCGGATTTGCTCGAAGAAATCCAATTAAAGAAGCTTGGTGTCGCCTATTTCAACGACCTTGAAATGGACGAAGACCAGATGGCAAGCCACTTCTCAACCAATCTTCCCAAAATCGCCAGAAGCGCCAAGGACAGCATTGTCGAGGCATATTTCGGATGCGCAGCATTAGTCAAGTTGTTCTTCTTCGGCGGAAGTCTCGGCTTCACCGAATATTCAAATATCTGACAGCTCCCCGAACTTCGCGCTAAACTTCATCTCGTTTCTTAAAAGAGGGTGTTTTCAACCCTCTTTTGAATTTGTGTCCGTCCCCCGCGAATTCAAGATATAAGGGAGAATTCTCATGCTGAAATCAGAAGCAGAACGCATCATCACCAAATTCGCCGACGAGTACAACGCTGAATTTACCGATGAGCAAAAGACAGCACTCGCCATGGCTTTCATCAGCATCGCTTCGACAATCGTAGAAGAAGCACTGAATAACGTTTCCACCAATAGAGGTGGCGGCAAGCCGCAATTCTTCGCGTAGTTAGCGCAGTTTGACGACCGACCATTTGCGCTTTGCACGAGCATGAAAATGGCTCCAACCAATTCGGCATGCTTAAAACATCAATCCAATTAGAGTTCAAAATAGAGTTCAAAGTAGATTTCCATGAGCAATTCAACAAAACCATCGAGCGCCTCCGTTCTGGAAAAGGCGAAGAAAATGCAGTCCCAAATCGTGGAGCTGAGAAGACACCTCCACGCACACCCCGAACTGAGCTTTCATGAGTTCGAGACTGCAAAATTGTCAGCCGAAAAGCTAGCTCAGCTTGGCTACAGTGTTAAGACCGGAGTCGGAAAAACCGGCGTGGTTGGGGATTTCGGCAAAGACGACAAAAAGAATACCGGCGTCACCATTGCTGTCAGAGCTGACATGGATGGTCTGCCGATCGAAGAAACCAATAAGGCCTCATACCTCTCAAAGAACAAAGGCGTCATGCACGCTTGTGGACACGATGCTCATGTCTCGTGTGGACTGGCCGCTGCTGAAATTTTGACCACAGAGGAAACTGGCGGACGTATCCGCATGCTGATGCAACCGGCTGAAGAATTCGGGGACGACGAAGGCAAATCCGGTGCGTATCGCATGCTTGAAGATGATGCCCTTAATGGTGTTTCTGCCGTAATTGGACTGCACATGGATGCTGGTTTGGAAGCGGGCAAGGTAGCCATTATGCCCGGGCCTGTAATGGCAGCTGCCGACGGTTTCACAATCAAAATCAAAGGTGTAGGCGGTCACGGAGCTTATCCTGAGACCACAATCGACGCTGTCGTTTTGGGTGCGCAAGTTGTGCAAGCTGTACAGCAAATCATCTCGCGCCGCATCTCTGCGCTCGATCCGGCGATTATCACCATTGGTTCCTTTCATAGCTCGTCAAGCCGTGGCAATGTGATCTCGGAGGAAGTAGTTCTCGAAGGGACGTTCAGAACATTCAATGAAGAAGTTCGCAAACACATCGTCGAAGAAATAGAGAAAGCTTGCTCGATTGCCCGCATGCTGGGCGGCGATTATGAGATCAAATATGAGATGGGCTATCCCACGACCGTTAATGATCCGGAAATTTCCGATATCATGAAACGCGCTGCAATCGACCTTGTCGGAGCAGAAAATGTCATTACCGTAAAACCGAAAACCTGGAGCGAAGACTTTTCTATGTTCGCTCAAAAGGTCCCTGGTGCCTTCATGTTCCTTGGCGGCGAGATTAAAGGCGACACTCGCCTGCACCACAGCCCAACTTTTGATTTAGACGAAAGCGGGCTCTGGATCGGTACAGCCGTTTTGGCGGAAACAGCCAAGCGCCTGGTAAAACACTTTGAGGCAAAAAAGTAAGCACATGCAAACAACCAATCTCGAACAACAGATCGAAGAACTCTTCGAAGCAAAAGAAACACCTGCCGACGGTATCAAAGTTGTAGAGCAAGTTATTGAAGCGCTCGACCAGGGCAAAATTCGCACGGCCGAAAAAGTGGGCAACGAGTGGAAAGCGAATTCCTGGGTTAAGAAGGCTATCCTTCTGTATTTCCGCCTGCGCCCCGTAGAAAAAATGGAAGAAGGTCCATTTGCCGACAAAGTACCACTCAAAGTGTTGCCGGCACCGCAAAATCGCATCGTGCCCTATTCTTCAGTACGTAAGGGTTCTTACATCGCACCCAAAGTTGTGATCATGGCGCCCAGCTTCGTCAACATCGGTGCCTATGTAGATGAAGGCTCCATGATTGATTCTCTAGTACTTGTGGGGTCCTGTGCACAGGTAGGTAAGAACGTTCATATTGGCGCCGGCACCGTAATCGGTGGCGTGCTCGAACCGCCTAACAGCACCCCGGTAATCATCGAAGACGGGGCTTTCGTGGGTGGAAGTTGCGGGCTATATGAAGGATGCATTGTCGAAAAAAATGCAGTCATAGGCGCGGGAACCATCATCACAGCTCGCACTCCTATCATCGACATTCAGTCTGGTGAAGAACATTTTGGTCGCGTTCCTGAAAATGCGGTAGTTGTTCCGGGCGGCAGGCAGAAGAAAGTCGGCGATCATGAATTCATCCTGCAAACGCCGCTAATCATCAAGCGAAGAGATCCGCAAGTTAGCGCAAAGCTCGCAATGGAAGACTCATTGCGTGTTTTCGAGTAACGAAATAGCGCGCTGTAATACACCACGCATATAGAACGCTCTTCCATTGAAAGAGTCTACATAAGCACATCCCTTATCGAGAGCGGCATTCTGGCAGTTCTACATCCGGCTGCAAGTATCTTTGTACTGGCGACTACCTCGGTGTGCCGCATCCGCGCTAGTCGTTCCTACCTGGCTTTAATTCATACCGAATCAGTCAGTTTTCAAAATGCTCGCCGCATTAAATCGTGGCGGAGCCCATCTTAAGGATTGCTTTAGAATTCCCGAAAAGGTAGTTTCTAGGTACTTTTCGTTCCACATCGCCAACAACTCCAGGAAAACAGGGTCTACCCCCCAAACCTTCGAGCACACCAACTGTTTCACTCCTCCGTTGCGCCTATGCCAGCGCGAGATTGAAACCGTTTGTGTTTTGTCGGCGATTTTCCCTAACCAGGGTGTTCCGCCCGTAGCTGCGTTTCAGCAGTGCGGACCCAATGCCCGCAACCAATAAAGAGACACGTTATGAAAAACCGCAAAAACATCATCGCGATCATCGCGATGGCGGTGCTTCTTACGTCCGGTCTTGCAGTTGGTAGCGGCTCTGCCGACCAACTCAATCCGGGACGTAACGACAGCACGCCAGCTCAAACCGTTGCTCCGGCACCAACCGTTGCAACCCCTGTCGTCGCCGCGGCCCAAACCACACCGGAAGAGTTCTACCGGAAGGTTTGGCAAATCGCGAAAGACGACTTCCTCTGGCAAGATCGCCTCACCGACTGGGACAAGTGGGAGCACAAGTACGACGGCAAGCTCGCCACTCAAGCCGATGCCGAAAAGGCGATCAATGAGATGCTCGACACGCTGAAAGACGGTTATACCTACTTCCGCAACAACGGCGCAACTCAGCACAAGGCAACGCAAACCGCTGCCACCAATGTCGTCACTTACCGCATGATTGGGAGCGTCGGATACATCAAGATCGCGACGTTCGGCTCTGAGAATGCTGCTTCGGAAACCGAGGCTGCACTCAAGGCGCTCAACAAGGCTGGTGCCAAGTCCTACATCGTCGACCTTCGGGACAACGGTGGTGGCTACGTGGCGCAGGCTTTCTCGATCACTGGTATGTTCCTCGACCAGGGCGAATTCGCCACGGTGAAGGGCTACAAGGACGGCAAGCCGTACCTCGAGGTGATGACTGTCACCAAGACTACGCTTGAAGACAAGGAAAACGGTACGGTTACTTCGAACCCCACCCGGGTCGGCAACCTCACCGGCAAGAAGCCTGTCATCATTCTGGTCAACGGTGGCTCTGCTTCCGCTTCCGAGATGTTCGCCGGATCTCTGCAGGACAATGGCCGCGCAAAGGTCGTTGGAATGACGAGCTTTGGTAAGGGCATCGCGCAGCTCAACATCGATCTGCCGTTCAACACCTCCATGCAGGTGACGTTTGCCAAGCTGTATCAGCCCGCGGGTGACTGCATTCACGGCGTTGGGATGACTCCCGACTACGTGGTTGGCGTTACTCCCAAGGTTGATGCGCCGCTTGCTCGCGCCCTCGAACTGGCTCAGCCAAAGGCTAAACCATGACCGACGCGGTTGAGGATTCTCAAGCAAACGATTGAAGGGGTTGGAAATCTGCACTGAAAATGCGGACCCAGCCCCTTCATTTTTTTCGCCCCAATCCTATTACCTCTTATAGTTAAACACATATAGATGCAGGCGATGAATCTAGCTATTGTTTAGACGCAAAAAACTATCCAAACTCTCCACGATATTCAAAATCTTCAAAGGGAAGACAGGAAACTAGACACTTATATGCGACAAACATTTCAAAAAAATTTGCCGGGTTGAAAATACAACTTCAGCTCGCGTCGTGGAAGATTATTCCCAAAGTATGTCGATGTCCGCTAAGCAAGCGGCTTACACCATGCCTCAAATTGACACGATAGACTCCTTTTGTCCCCTTGACCGGGCGATTGTGCACGGCAAAGATCACGGCATCGCCTTGGCTAAGCGGCACAACCATCGGTCTAGACTGCATGCGCGGACGCTGTTCGGTCATTACAAACTCGCCACCGGTGAAGTCCTTTCCTGGTTCCGAAAGCAGGATTGCGAGCTGAAGGGGAAAAACATGTTCGCCATACAAATCCTGGTGCAAACAGTTGTAATCACCAGCATCGTATTGCAGAAGTAGTGGAGTCGGTCGTGTTTGCCCAGCTTCGTGGCAACGGGAGAGAAACTCTTCATGCTGCTCGGGATAACGAACAGCAATGTTCATCGACTCGTTCCAGCGATTTCCAACGGGCGCTAGATGCGGATACACGGCTGTTCTTAAACCTTGAACCATGTCAGGCAAAGGATACGAAAAATACTTGTATTCACCTTTGCCAAACCCGTGGCGACCCATTACCACTCGACTGCGGAATATTTCGTCTTTAGAGTAAAGACCGGCAATTTGACGACATTCCTCCGCGTTCAACAACCCCGAGATCATTGCATTTCCTTCGGCATCCAGTGAATCTGAAACCTTTTGCCAATCCACCGCTCGAACGCGATCTGAAACTTTCTCTACGGTCTTCATGCGTTTGCCTCCCGTTTCAAAAGTGTGCGCTTACGCTCAACGCCCCAGCGATAACCCGAGATGTCACCATCATTTCTAACAACTCGATGGCAAGGAATCGCCACCGCAATCTTGTTTGCTGCACATGCTCCAGCCACAGCACGAACGGCTTTCGGCGCACCGATGCGTTCTGCCAATTCTGAATAACTCACAGTTTTTCCGGCTGGAACTTTGCGCAGGGCTTGCCACACTCGCTGCTGAAAAGCGGTTCCACGCACATCCAAAGGAAGGTCCAATCCGATTCCCGGTGTTTCGACAAAACTTATGACCTTCGCTACGAGCTTCTCAAACTCTTTATCGCCGCCTTTGAAATTGGCATTTGGAAAGCGATCTTGCATGTCACGAGCCAGTTCGTCAGGTTCATCTCCCAGCAAAATGGCGCAGATACCACGGTCGCTCTGTGCTACAAGAATTGAACCTAGAGAACATTCTGCGACAGCAAATCGAATCTCTACTTTTGCTCCGCCTTTGCGAAAGTCAGTTGGAGTCATACCCAGAACACCATTTGCCTTTTCGTAGAAACGGCTGCTGGAATTGAATCCTGCCTCGAAAATGGCTTCGGTCACACTGTTTCCACGTTCCAACTCTTTACGCATTCGCTTGGCACGATGAGCCTGAGCGTATGCTTTGGGAGTCAAACCCGTTATCGCTTTGAACAATCGGTGAAAGTAGTACGTGCTCATTCCTGCACTATCAGCCAATTCCTGAAGCGTCGGCTCTTCCTCAGCACTTTCAATCATTCGGCAGACGGCGGCTATTGCTTCCTTGTGCCTTTCCGAAAGCGAGACATCATCAGGCTTGCATCGCTTGCAAGGTCGGAAGCCAGCAGCACGCGCTTCCTCGGTCGAACTATGAAATGCAACATTCTCTGGTCGAGCCAAACGCGCAGCACATGACGGTCTACAATACACACCGGTGGTTTTCACTGAGTAGAAGAAGCTACCGTCAGCCTTCTTATCGCGCTTCAAAATCGCCTGCCAGCGCTGGTCTTCACCCGCACGAACTTGTACAGATTGCTTCGAAGTGTCTTTCGATTTCCCGGACGCCACTGACTTAAATTCTCTGTTCATTGCTTCAACGCTCATTAGTCTATTCCTTTTGTTGGCGAGTTGTTGGCGAGTTTGCTTTGCGCAACTCAGATTTGAAATTTTCTCTGCAGCCAATCGCCGGCGATACATTCAATGTACAAAGCCGAGCCAGATTCGACACTCCGACTCTTGCTTTCAAATTCAACAGCACAGACTCAAGGTTGCGACCACGGAAGTTAGTGGTCGCCCATTCTCCGCGCGACCACCAAGTAATACTGTTTTTGAACCGCCTCTTGACCTTTAATTGCCGTATATATGACGAAGGTGCTATAAATCCTGAATTCTGGGGCAATAACCGGTAACGGTTGTTGGCAACACGGCTCACATGTTAGCGAGGCGCGCATCTTGGCAGTAGCAGCAAAAACAAAAAAAGCAACGCAGCTCAGCTTCTTCGGACTTCCCGAAGAGCATTCGAATGAGGAAACGTCCCAAGCGGTAATCATTCCGGCGCCTTACGAAAACACAACCAGCTATGGTCGCGGCACCAAGAACGGTCCGAAAGCGATTTTGGACGCAAGCCAACAAGTTGAGCTTTTCGACGACGAATTGTGGGTCGAACCCTACAGAGTCGGCATCCATTCAGGCGCCGAAGTCAAAATGGCACCGGTCGTAAGCGAAACAGAAGCCCCGTTCCAAGAATTGACCGACGCGGTGAAAGCACAACTGTCGCGCGGCAAATTCCCGATTGTACTCGGCGGAGAACACGCGCTGTCCATCGGACCAGTCAGAGCCTGCATGGAGCGCTATCCCGATCTTTCAATTCTGCAAGTCGATGCACACGCAGACATGCGCAAATCCTATGACGGCAATGCATACAGCCATGCTTCCGTCAGCTACCACCTCTATAAAATGCTGCCAAAACCAGCATTAACCAATGTCGGCGTTCGCAACATCAGCGCCGAGGAAGTTGAATGGATGGAGCAAGAACAGCCCAACGTCAAAATCTTCTGGGCTCGCCAACAAAAGACTTGGAACTTCCAGGAAATCGTCAACACGCTTTCCGACAACGTTTACCTCACCATCGACGTAGATGGATTAGATTCTTCAATCATGCCTTCGACCGGAACACCCGAGCCGGGCGGCATGGATTGGTATCAGCTGATGGACCTCATCAAGACGGTTTGCGTCCGCAAGAATGTAGTCGCCGCAGACATCGTCGAACTTTCGCCGATTCCGAAGCTGCACGGACCAGACTTCCTCGTTGCGAAATTGCTCTACAAACTCATCGGCTACAAGTTCGCGCTTGAGTTGGGCGTTTCGAAGAAGTATCTCTAGTCGCTCTGGCGATTTTCGGAGAGGAACATGCCTGAAACCTTTCGCTCAGGTTCGAACGGGCTTCCCGGCTTTTACATCGCCATTTTTTCATTGTCACACAGCGACTTTTCAATTTTATACTTTTTCCGATAACCCAAATTCAATAGATACTGCTCCATTTGACGAATTACGCATGCCGCGTTACGCTTGACGCGTAATGAAAAATCCATTTAGATACGGTGGAATTGTGCGAGCCGATGCCTTTTGCAATCGGAAAAACGAACTCGACCTTGTTCGTCGCTCAATGGAAAACTCCGACAACCTCTTCATGTATTCAGAAAGAAGGCTTGGAAAATCATCACTCGTATTACAGGCACTTTCAGAACTACCGAAGTCTGATTACAAATATGCCTATGTTGACCTATGGCCAACCAACTCAGAAGCAGACTTCATCGGCGTTTTTGCTAGGACAATTACCGAAGCATTTTCTTCTACACCGCAAAAGATGTTCGAATTTTCCAAACAGTTCTTTGGATCACTACGCCCCGTTATGTCTCTTGATGATACAGGGAAGCCACAAATTGGCTTTGGTGTAGCCAAAGACAATCCCTCTGCCTATTCATTCGACAACATTCTTGAAGTTCCACAAACTGCGGCGATAAAGTTCAAAACAAAAGTTGTTGTGGTTCTAGACGAATTTCAGCAAGTGTTGTCTTACGAATCAGACACGGCAGAGCGCAGACTGCGATCAGCAATCCAAAAGCAAGACCAAGTTTCTTACATCTTTCTTGGCAGCAGAAAACACCTAATACAACAAATGTTGACGGATCGCTCAAGACCACTTTACAGAGCGGGCGCACATTTCGTTTTGAGAGCAATCGAACAGAAGCACTGGTCTCCATTTATTAGTGAACGATTCAATCGAACTCTAAAGTCAATCGACGAAGAATGCATATCGCGAATTGTCGAATTAACGGAAGGACACCCGTTTTACACGCAGCACCTCTGCAATACCTTATGGGAACTTACAGACTCAAATACGCCTGTATTATTATCGACGGTTGACGAGGCTGTAGAGCTCTTACTGGACCGGGAAGACTATGCATTTTCTACATTATGGGAATCACTCACCATAAACCAGAGGAAGCTTTTAGAATCATTTGCCTTTGGAGATTCAGGCATCAAGCCGTTCAGCGCGGAATCTATTCGACTTTCCGGACTCAAAACAGCCTCTAACGTTCAACGGGCGCTTCAGCCCTTGCTAGAGAAGGATCTGATTGATCAGGAAAGCGGATCTTATTTTGTCCTTGACCGCTTTTTGCGACTATGGATACGTAAGAAGGCGAATAGATGGCATAGCAGTTGAACAGAATCACCAAAAAGTGTTTGAGGGACCGATCACTCAGTCCCTCTAGAAAGCAGATTGCTAGCCGCTATCGATTTAAAAGTTGATTGATTTGCTTAGTAGCATTTACCCCCTGATGAATCGGTATCGACTAAACGCAGCGACCTGATCACCCCAATCAGGTTGTCATTCCATGGAGTTTGAGTTTCATAAGAATCTCGGTTCTAGAACTCAAGAACGCCGACACCCCTTCGGCTGAACTTTTGTTTTTTGAACCATCCTCCATCGTTTGACATACGCATCTATACGGCTCCAAAATTTCCTGGACACCTTTTTCAAAAATTAGCCGCGTTTAATATTTCTATGCCGGAAAGCCAACACCCTCGTGACCCTTACTTCTATATGGACCTGGCGCTAGAGCAAGCCAGAAAGTCCGGAGAAGACGTTCCTGTGGGCGCCGTGATCGTCCACAACGGTTCCATCATAGGCATTGGAGTGAATGAAAGGGAACGCGCCCTCGACCCTTCCGGGCATGCCGAGATTGTCGCTCTGCGCAACGCTGCCAAAGTTTTGAACAACTGGCGCATGACCGGCGCCCAAATCTATGTCACCCTGGAGCCTTGCCCAATGTGCGCAGAGGCATTGATTCAATCACGCGTGTCCCAAATCTTTTTTGGAGCCTACGATCCCAGAGGCGGCGCCTGCGGGTCCGCGTTCAATCTATTCGTGGAAGGGCGACCCTTTCCCATGCCAGAGGTGATCGGTGGAATTAAGGAAGCCGAATGCAAGGAACTGCTCACGGATTTCTTCCGTCACCGCGGCGAGTCGCACGATAAATAGGTCTAGATTAACAAGCGGCTAACTCCAACCTTTCGATCACAGGTTAGTTTCACAAATAAGGGTTAGAGTATTTTTGTATCCCATAGGTGTTCGCCAGCTGTGAAAAGCGCCAGATTCGTCACTGCAAAATCATCGCGTCGCCATTGGTCAATGGTCGCGACTTCGCTTCTCATTGCAAACCAGTTTTGCCTTGGTGCAAGTTTCGCAAATACGTCGCGTCCAAACAAACTGGAAGTCGAGCGAGCGGAAGTGCAAAAGCGCGCAGACGAGTTTTTCAATCGCAAACCAAAATCACAAGCGGACAAAGCGCTTCTTTTATTGCAAAAATACCGCCCGGATCTCGCCATCGGCATCTACACAAGGGCGCTTATAAAAGCAACCAAACAGGACTTGAGCAAGAAAGAAAACCGCCAGAATGTCGCGCGTTTACTAACTTTGATGGGCAGGTCATTCAAACTCGACGAGAGCGATCAAGTGGCATGCGCGCTCTATAAAATGTCGCGCAAGTACGATCCGGATGATACTACCAACAAATCATTTCTTCTTGAATCGCTTGTTCCAACGGGACAATTCGCAGAGGCGAAGAAGTTGCAAGACGAGCTGAGTAAATTGAAGACGGAAGATCCGACCGTGTTGCGAGCATTGGCAAACTATGCCATGTTCACAGAAGATTATGAGGCGTGCACTGCGTATCTCGAGCGCGCGCGCAAGCAAAAGGATGATCCGCTCCTCTACATCACGTTGCGCTTGATCGCTCAAACTCGCATTCGACAGGGCATCGAACAACAAGTCGCATCCCTCTTCGAGGCGTCCGCGAAAGCGGCAGAGAGTCCCTATGAGAGCGAGATGGCATATGGAAGCATGGGCCTGGCTTCAATGAAACCTGCTGATGCAGAAGAGCATTTTAACCGTGCAGCAAAAATGCTTCCCGACGACGTCGCTTGGATGACCGGGAGAGCTCAAGCACTCTGCGCCATGCCGAATAGAGCGGATGAGTCATTTCAAGTCGCCATTGAAGCAGTACAAAAAAAACGCCTGACCAATCGTTCGATGACACAATTGGCTAATGCGTTGCAGGCTCACGGACAACCGAAAGATGCAGACACGTGCTTGGAAAGGCTTAAGGCGCTCAAACCCTGGAGCTGGCATCCGTATCTTGCAAAAGGAAGACTGGCGCGCTGTCGTGGAGACAATGCCGGTGCGAGAAAGGAACTTTTGGTTGCAGAAAAACTCAACCCCACAAGCGGCGGCACTGCGACCGAGCTTGTGTCTTCCTACCAATGCGAAGGCAATCTAAAAGAAGCGCTAGCAGTCTGCAAGAGGAAGCTAAATGACTGCCCGAAGAACATTCAACTTTGGATTAAACGCGGACAAATTGCACGAGAATTAAAAGATTATGCTGACTCAAAAGCCGCATACCAACAAGCGCTTGCATTGATACCAGCGGAAGAAACTTTGAATATTGTATGGAAAAACGAAGCCGCTGCAGCGCATGCAGGACTGGGCACGCTTGCATACATAGCCAATGACAGAGCAACTGCAATAAAAGAAGCGCGCGAATATAACAAGCTCAAATTTATTCCCCAGCTTCCTCCTTGGCTGACGATTCTTGTGCTGCGCCCAAATCGCATTAGTTTTACATCTACCTCAAAGAAAGAACTCGAAGCAAACGAACGTACAGTTCTGGCGGACATGCTATTGGAAACTCGCAATGTGAAGGACACCGTTGCGGAATATGCCAAGGCCGTCGAACTTAATCCCTCAGATGTTGACTTGCACAGCTATTATTTAAATGCACTTGTGGAGAACAATAACTGGGTCGAAGCAGCAAAGGAAGATGTAGTCTTATCAAGCAAACTTGTCGGGCGCGCCGCTGATAGTGTGGCTAAGTGGGCGAAAGACAAAGACAAGAAGGGCAAGAAGGAGAAGAAAGACTCCAAAGACGCCAATGCTGTGCCCCAAGGACAGAATAATGGTCAAGGCAGTTGACGAAATCTGCGCATCCTGTGGCAAAATCCAACCGAAGAAAGGTTCGCTCACACAGTGGATTGGGCTCACCGACACCTGCCGCTGTGAAATTATAAACGCGCAGCGAACCAGCGGAGAAAAGCCAGCCCTTCAAGAAACCAAAGACGCGCTCTGCCAAAAATGCGGACGCCACTTGAAGCGCAGTACCGGTTCGCTTACACAATGGGTGTTTCGCCAGGACAGCTGTAACTGTTCTTCTACCGTGAAGAATCCGATTACAGTACCGGATCCAGCCGCTGAACCAAATCCGGTTACTGCTCCTCATCAGATTGTCGAGCCTAATCAAACCAACAAATCTGCGCAGACAGTTGAGCTTGATGTAGAACCATCTGAAGAAACCAGCGAAGAGAAAGCAGTTTCTCCAAAGGAGAATCAAACAGACGAAGTAGCTTTCGACAGCGCTCCCAAAGCGCCCGGACAGATTGTCGCGCGCCACTACGAAGTAATCAGCTGCCTCGGAGAAGGCGGAACGAGCGTGGTTTATAAGGCACGCCATCAGTTTATGGAACGAATAGCAGCAGTGAAAGTTCTTTCCCCAGACCGAATTCCCGACGCAAAAACAGTTCAACGCTTCCAGCAGGAAGCGCGCTCAGTGAGCCGATTGAAGCATCCAAACATAGTGGATGTTCACGAGTTTGGCGTTGACGAGAACAAACAGCCTTATTTGATCATGGATTATCTGGAAGGGAAAAACCTTTTTGAAATCCTCGAGCAAGAAGGACCCATGAAGCCATCGCGCGCTGCAGTTTTGTTCTTACAAATGTCCGATGCACTCAAACATGCTCACGAGAAAGGTGTTATTCACAGAGATTTAAAACCAAACAACGCCATTGTAGTAAAAGATGAAAACGGGCGTGAGATGGTCAAACTTGTAGATTTTGGAATCGCAAAATTGAGTGAACCTGAAGACAAGGAAAAGGCGTTGACTCAAACAGGAGAAATCTTCGGCAGTCCTTTTTACATGAGCCCAGAACAGTGCAAAGGGCAAAGACTCGACCATCGCAGCGACATCTATTCATTCGGATGTTTGATGTATGAGATAGTGATTGGACAACCGGCAGCCAAAAGTGGCAGCGTTGTCGAGACTCTAATGCTGCACATCAACGGTCTGACTTTAGATTTCGATGCACAACCAGTTGTTCGGTCATATGCAGAGGCAGCAAAGAACTCTAACTCATTTGATGATTCGCACGAACAAAAGTGTATGGCTCGGCTTCGACACATAATACAGGCGTGCATTCAAAGAGAACCTTCTGATCGCTATCAATCGATGGAAGCGATCAAACGAGACTTGGAGCGCCTTTTGGCCGGCTTCAAACCTTCAGGCAGCAAAGACGCCGGTATTGAAATTGCAGGACTCGGACAAGGAAACACTAACAGTTCCAAGGGCGGGCTAGGCAAGACAATCGCTGAGATGATGCCGGTTTTGATTGTAGTAGGTGGAGGATTCTTAGCACTGTCGGCGGCACTCCTGGCCTACGATCCTCTGCAAATAACACATAAGCCAAAGAAGGAAACCACTGTTGCTGCGCAGATTCCTAAAACAGCTACACACCTTATGGTTGCAATTTTGGCAAACGGAAATACCGATCACATAGATAATCTCAGCTCCGAAACAGTCAAAAGCCTGGAGCAAGTCGGCGTAACAACCATACGTATGCGCAACACGCAGGTGAGCGACGAAGATCTCAAACTTCTTGCGCAGATATCGACATTGGAAACCATAGATATCACTGGGTCCGCCGGCTTCAAACAAGAATCCCTCAGCGAACTAGCAAACCTTCCAAAATTGAAAACACTTATTCTTGCAGGAACAGACGTTAGTGATAAGTCTTCGCTGGTCCTGCAGAACATACCGCTAGAAAGACTTGATCTCTCGTACACTCGCTTTACGGACAAAGGCATCGAGAATCTTATTTCCAACAAAAGCCTGCGATGTATCAAACCTTACAAGAGCTTAGTGACAAAACAAATTGAAAGCACCTTGCTCAAACGCGGATGGAAACAAGCACTGCGCGATTGGTACGAGAAATTGTAAGGGCGATGCCATGCATCGCCCGGTTGTGGATTGAATAAGCAGGAACAATCTGCAAATTGCTTGTTCTCAAAAACAATCGATGCATTGCGTCAGCCTAGGAGGCTTTATGTTTCTTCCAGGCATTAAACCCGAGCCAACCGAGGCCAACAACAAAGAGTAACAGTCCTCCTGCCGCGGCAGCCAACAGTCCGTCATTCTTGTGAATGTCCGTCTGATGTTTTTTCTCCAGCTCCAAAAGTTCTACGCGAGCGTTTTGATCTTCGCCCTTTTCCTGGAAAATCTTCGCCCTTAGAGCACTCACGAGAACACGATTGGAAGCATCGATATCGACAGCTTTGTCTAGGTCTTTTAGCGCCTCGTCATACTTATGCACTGCGCGATAGCAATCCGCTCGCTCCAACAATAAGTCGTCTTCCATTTGTTTTGAAATTGCCTTTGTATAATCAACAATCGCGTCATCATACCTGCCGATGGTTTTGTAAGCACCTGCACGCAATACGTACGAACCAGGGTCGTCCGGGTTCATTTTGATTACTTGAGTAAAATCTGCGATTGCCTCGTCGTCTTTTCCGAGGCGCAGATAGGCTTCGGCACGAGAAACATAGCCTTGTACATTCTTGCTGTTCGCCTTGATAGCGCGCGTAAAATCTTTGATCGAATCATCACTCTTGCCCATGCTTTCGATGATCTCGGCGCGTCTTACCAGCGCTTTGTCGTCGGTTTTATCATGCGCCGCAACATAGTCGAGGTCCTTAACTGCGGCAGTTAATTTGCCCATTGCAGCGTATGCTTGAGCACGCAGAAAATAAACATCACCGAGCGAAATACACGTGGTATCGTCACGCAAAACCTCATTGCGGAGCCGTCCCGTCTCACATACAAATCGATAAGCCACAAGTTCATGTCCGGCATTTATGACGCGAGTGTAGTCGTCGACTGCTTGCTGGTGTTTGCCCAACTGTTCATAACAGTCACCTCGAAAGTAATAAATCATCGTAGACGCCGGAGAGTAGCGCAGCGCCTTGTTGTAGTCGGCAACTGCCTCCCAGAACTTCATCATGTTTGCATTGACGACGCCGCGCAAAAACCACAAATCAGCATGCAGCGGATCAATCTTCAAACCTTCGTCAATTTGCTTGAGTGCTTCCGGAAGTTGACCCACCTCACGAGCCTTCCCCGCTCGGTCGAGTATCTCGAAAAGCAGTTGTTTTTCTCGATCGGCGCGCGCTTCGTTGACCAGGCCCATGCGCGAATACACTTTTGCACGGTTCTGGAAAACATTCCAAAGCCCCCAATCATGCGGATTTACACAATACAACTCTTCTGCTTTTTTAGCGTCGGCTAGACCTTCTTTGAAGCGCCCTTTGCGGAAATAATAGTAAGAGCGAAACTCATATGCCCGCAGCAGCTTGTCGTCCAGCTCAATTGCGCGCGTCAGCTCTGCTTCCATTTCAGACAGCTTTTCGACGTCCATGTAATAGCGGCCCAAATCCGCGTGGTACTCGGCATTGTTAGGCTCTTCTGCAACCAGTCTTTTAAGTTTCTCTTCCGCCTTCGGCCACCGGCTTTCATCCAGGTCATCCAGCGCTTGTTCATAGAGCGAATAACAGCGCGCGTCAGTAGGCGGACAACCAGCCCAGCAAAAAAAAATGCTGAAGGTCGCCAGAAGGAAAAAAGATGAAAGGAGATTCCCGGTTGTCATCTGCTAAGTCAGGGGTGCGGCTTGCTAGGCATAGCCATTGTGGCAACTAGCGCTGATTAGAGCAACTAGAATGCAACTGCTATTATGCGGTAGTTTGTGCCCGGCTGACAGCGGGTAAGTAGCAAGCGCGGGCAGCTCAACCTCCTTGGAAATGGATCGAAAGTGGCTAAAATCCTGGTAGTCGAAGACGACGACGAACTCCAAGACTTGCTCAAAATCGAGCTTACAGGCTCCCACTACACGGTGGAAACGGCCGGCTCGGGAGAGGAAGCGCTTGAACTCCTGGATGCCACAAAGTTTGACCTGATCCTTTTGGACGTAACCTTGCCCGGAATTTCGGGAGTCGAAGTCTGCAAAACCTATAGAGACAAAGGCAACACTACGCCTATTCTGATGCTCACAGGTAACCGCGGCATTGATGATAAAACGTCCGGTCTGGACAGCGGCGCCGATGATTATCTGACGAAACCTTTTGACACGAGAGAACTTCACGCCAGGCTGCGCTCGCTCCTGCGCCGCGGTCACGCCGTTACTTCCAACAAGCTTTCAGCCCGCAACATCACTCTCGATATCGACTCCCGCGAAGTTACTCGCGACGGGACTAATATAAAATTGCTGCCCAAAGAATTCGCCTTGTTACAGTTTCTCCTGCTCAACCCCAACAAGTGCTTCAAACCTGAGGCTTTGCTCGATCGAGTCTGGCAGTCCGACAAAGCTGTCACGCTTTCTACTGTTTACACCACACTAAAAACGCTCAGAGACAAGGTTTCACCTGACGATAGTGGCTTGATTGAAAACGTTCATGGCGTCGGCTATAAGCTGGTAACCTGAGCTGACGAACAATATTGGCGAGGAGTTCGTATCAGGCAATGGCCGACCCGGTATCTAAAGAAGAACTGCAAAAAAAAGTCGAGCAGCAAGAGATTGTAATCGCCAAACTCACGCAAACGCTTGAGACGATTCAAAGCCGCACTCGCAAAATCCTTACCAGCCTGCCACTCGGGCTTCTAGTGCTTAACAGTGAAATGAAGATTGAGGCGGCAAACTCGCGCATTGAACAGATTTTTTCGTATACGCCCAGAGAGCTGGCCGGACAAAACATCAAGTTTCTTTTCCCTGAGATAGAGGCTGTAGAAGCTGATTCCGTGCTAAAGAGAACACCTGGCAAAGTAAAATCTCAAGACTATATTGTTTGCGAGATCTTCGCCAATGACTTTGAAGAAGACGGTATCAAGCGGACCTTCTTGCACGTTCAAGATGTGACAGAAAAACAAAGATTGGAACAATTGCGTAAGGATTTCGTGCAAATGGTCAGCCACGACCTGCGCACACCACTCACTTCAATCAATATGCTTCTCTCGATGCTGGGACAAGATCGCTTCGGTAAGCTTGAAGATTCCGGCTATACAGCAGTGAAAAGAGCCCAGTCAAACGCTGACTATCTGATCAAACTTGTTAGCGATTTGCTTGATGCCGAGAAGCTCGAGTCAGGCGATTTAGAGATCGAACTCCAAGCAACTTCAGTCAGCACCATCATCAGAAAGGTAGTGGATGCCACACAGGATGCCTCTAAAGCACAAAAGGTAAAAGTCGTCACGGAGATTACCGAAGGCGGATTGATAGCTGATGAAGACCGGCTGGTGCAGGTCTTGATCAACCTCGTGTCAAACGCAGTCAAATATTCAGAGGCAGATTCTGAGGTGTTGATTAAAGGAGTGGGCGGCGCAGAAGTTACTCAGTTTAGCGTTATCGACCACGGCCCTGGCATTCCAGAAAACCAAAGAGAAGCTATTTTTCAGCGCTACAAACAACTCAACCAACCGAAAAACTTGAAACGACGAGGGTTCGGGCTCGGTCTGGCAATATGCAAATCACTTATTGATGCGCACAAGGGAAAAATATGGCTGGAGTCGGAAGTCGGCAAAGGAAGCACATTTAGCTTTGCGATCCCCAAACTCGACGTCAGGGGACCGCAATCGGCTTAGGCAAATCTCCTTGCGGAGAATAAAGCGGCAGATTTTCAATCTTGGTTAGGGACTGAAATCTACCGCCCCATCCATCCTCCGTAAAAGCAATTCTTCAAAATCAGTCAACTCCTCACCAAGTGCGCGTTTTACATACGCCTCTTGCAAGTCGAGGACATGGGGATACTTTATGCAAGCTTCCAATTCAAGGCGTCGACGCTCTGTAAGACTTTCACCCCTTAGAAGAGGGAAAAGCAGTTCGCAAAGTCGTGAATCTTCAGGAAAAAGATCCATGAGCTCGGACTGCAGCTGCGCGCTCTCTTCATCAACTTCGCCACACTCTTGATTGCACTGCGATTCGAGGATAAGTGGATGCGTAAACTTTATAGCAATCAGCTTCAAATCGTACTGCGTGTGTTGCTGAATTCTGGCAACGGGGCACGAAACAGGCGCAGTGAAATTGGGATCAAAGCTGGTTGCTGGGGCGCCGTTCAAGGTGGTCTCTAGCATCGGAGGCATCTCCTCGGGTTCACGCTCAGACAATACAACGGCAGATCTTAAAAAGTTTTGAAATTGAATGCGCTTGCGAAAAAGAATTTTTTTTCTGAATTTTGCGTTGTTTATAGATAAAGGTAAAAATGGAAATTCAATCCTTATACGATACGCGCGGAGCAAACTTGCTACTGAAAACGCCACTACATATGGTGCGTTCAATCCAATAAGGAAACCGCTATTACTACAAGTTTTAGTATTCGCGTTTCGAATAAATGGGGTGCGGGAAAACACGGTTTTCCTGCACCCCGAGACTCACTTCCTCATGATCTTGAGATAGCAAGGCAAATCAGGAGACAGACGCTGCTTGCCGTCCTTGTCAAAGCTCCACACGTTGGACACCTCGCGGCGGTGCGGAAGAACAGGGCGAAGCGGGTCGCTGCCGAGGACCTGGCGGACAATGCGACGCTCACGACGGTGGGCAAGCTGCTTGTCCTTCTTTTCGCTTTCTGCAGTAGTAATCCCGCAAAAGGGAGACTTTCTGTAGGATCTGCTCAATACGTTTTCCTCGGTTTTCGTTTTTGGTACGTGCAAAGACGCACCGGCACCTGGTGTAAAACCAGATGCCGGGCGCCTCACACACTGAAGCGCTGAACACGTCAACAGGAATTTGGCAGCAGTTCAAATGCAGTTGAACTAGCCCGAACTTACTTTTCCTGCGTCTTATTCAGCTTGCTGTGCACGCGTCCGTAGAACATGTAGATGACCAGACCCAACACCATCCAGATCGCAAAGCGGATCCAGGTGATGGCAGGCAGGCTGAACATGAAGACCATGCTCATGCCGGCGCCGAGAATGGGAATCAACATCCATGCAAATGAGGCCACAAAGGACCTGAGACGCGCTTCAGTCTCCGGTTTCAGACCAAAGACTTTCGTCAAGCAATTGACGGCGAGATTGCCGGCAGGCTTGACCAGCGGGAAGTCCGGGCACTTGAACTTGCGCGGACGGTCGGGCTCTTTCACGCGCAAAATCATCACGCCAACGCAGACCAAGACGAACGCAGCGAGCGTACCGATGTTGGTCAGCTCTGCCAATTCGCTGATGGGCAGCAAGCCGGCAGTGAGTGCGACAAGCACACCCCAAATGCCGATCGACCAAACCGGAGTGCGGTACTTCTCGTGAATCTTGCCGAAGATCGGCGAGATAAGCCCATCTTTAGCCATGCGCATCATAATGCGCGACTGACCGAAGAGCAAGACGATGAGCACCGAAGTGATACCAGCGATGGCGCCAATTGACACGAACGGCGATGCCCACCAGTAACCCAGGTGGTCGAGTACGCGAGCCATCGGAGCAGCGATTTCCGACCCGCCCAAAAGCAGATAGGACATCGCACCGGTCATGATGGCGGCGACGAGAATGTAGAGAATCGTGCAGACTATGAGGCTTCCGATCACGCCCTTCGGCACATCCTTTTGCGGGTCTTTGCACTCTTCGGCAAGGGTCGTCACGGCGTCGAAGCCGATGTAGGCGAAGAACACAATTGCAGCACCGGTAAACACACCGTGCCAGCCGAACGGCAAGAACGGGTGATAGTTGGTGGTGTCGATGTGCCAGATGCCGACGCCGATGAAGAAGAGAATGACCGCGAGCTTGATGGCGACAAAAACGGCGGTCATTTTGGCTGTGTGCGTAACGCCTTTGACCAGCCAGAAGTTGATGAAGAGCACGATGAGAATCGCCGGCAGGTCTACGGAAGTGAGGTGCGTTGCGACCTCCCAGGCCTTGACCAAACCAAAACCGGCCAGTGCAGCCGACGCAAGACCGGTCAGGTAAGTGCGTGCACCGGCGCGTCCAGTCAATGCCGCGCGCGACCGGAAGAGGCCGATGACGCCGACTGTGATCGTGCCTGCCGCAATGAGAACCGCCTGCCATGGGACGGATTCAGGTGCATGCGACAGGAATTGGGGAAGATGCAAACCGAGCGCCTTCATGACGTTTTGCAAGTAGGCACTCCAACCGACTGCTACGGCGCTGGCACCGACTGCGTATTCCAGCAGCAAGTCCCAACCGATGAGCCAGGCGAAAATTTCGCCGAGAGTGGCGTAGGTGTAGGTGTACGCGCTTCCTGAGACGGGAATCATCGAGGCGAGCTCAGCATAAGCAAAGCTCACGAAGGCGCAGGCGAAGCCCGCGAGCAGAAAGGAGAGAATGATGCCGGGACCGGCATGGTCATGGGCAGCGACACCGGTGAGCACGAAAATGCCCGTGCCGATGATTGCCGCTACGCCGTGATTGAAGACGTCCCTGGCTGTGAGCACTTTGTGGAGCTTCGGGCCCTCAGCGTCGTCAGCGCCTCCATTCTGGAGGTCCTGCACGCTTTTACGCCGCAAGAGTTTCTGAAACAGACTCATATTTTGTTCTCCGAACAACCCAAAGCCGCGCAGCAAGAGAGTTTTGAAACACTCAAAACCGAGAAGCTGCGTTTGATTGGGCGATTTCTAGTTCTCAGAGTCGATTTGGCAAAGAAGTACATGCCTTTCCCGTCGCACGCGGAAAAGACGCTGGTCGGTTGAGAAACCTTTGAGGACGAACGACAGCATCAGCGCGAGGAAACTCGAACTGAAACGTGAACGTAAGCCAGACCTGATCCGGGTGCGGTTGGAGCCGCAGCAAAATGCTTATCGGATGGTTCTGGATATGGTTTCTCTGGAGAGGAGGTCTCGGGCTGGAAGAAAAGAAGTAACGAGTCACCATAAACAAGCAGAGCTAGTGAATACACTTCTTGAGATCAGATCTCTAATTCTCGGAGCTACGAAAGGAGAAACAGAAGATCTGAGCTATGGCTTATAGCTAATTATTAGCGGAGCCCGCGCCAGGTATTAATCGTTTCTTTAGAGTCTTCCAAGGTAAGTACAGGCAAAGACTTTCAGAGCTTGGCAAGGATCAAACCCTTGCCGAGACCGGGTTGACAAGGTTTCACAATTTGCGCACACCTTAAACCCAGCTAATAAGACTGTTTTGGAGCGTTGCACGCCCATATGGCGAAGAGTAGGGTGCAGTTACATCTCATTTTCTCTCTCCACTCAAAAAGCACTTCGAACTCAATACCTATCGGCATTTTGAAGCTTAACTTTCTCGCTCCTCCGAGCGCGGACGTCTGCTGCTCAATTGCCCCCAGGTATTGAGTGTCGCTGTTGCTCAAAGGTGGAGTTCTCCTCGGATTTAAGCGCTCTCATGTCTCTTTCGAGTGACTTGCGTGTCTGCAAGTCAGGGAGCTTCTTTCTTCCAGCTAGTAAGTCACAAGCAAGGAGTGAACTAAATGCAAGAAGCCGTTGTCTCATCCGGAAAGGTCGCATCTTTCATCCGCGCGGTCATCGAGGCTGTCGTCGGTGCTGCATGCGCAAGTGACGTGAGCACCTGTCGGGTGCGCTTCACCGACCCGGACAAGCAGTACAACAATTTCGAATGGATCATGTGCGACCACTTCGCCGCCGGCGAAAGCGACGGGCAACACAAGCCCGAGCGCATCTGGGCGCACACGAACGACTTCGACCTCATGGCCTGTTCACCGCTGTCCTTCAGCGTCGTGGAGCCGGTCGACCGCAGAGACGCCCTGGTCGAACAGATCACGGACTACCTGACGGGAAGATTCTCACGCGCTGTTCGCGTCGAGATTCGCCTGGAGTGCGACCCCACCGATTACAGCCGCAAGACGGCTGCTCGGGCGGGTGACATTGCACACCAGATGTTCCTCGATTACGTTGGTGATTCAGAAAGCGGCATGGAAGGCATCAAGCCTTTCGAATCGCCGTTCGCGAATCTGCCTGCCTAATCTTGGAAAGTAGCTCTTAGCGCAATGCCGCGCTTGAGCCAGTCTTCGGGCCACATGCAGTAGGGCAGCCCGTCGATGCTTTCCACAATGCCCCCCTGTAACAAAAAGGGAGAGAACTATGAAAATTCTCCTAATTGAAGACATGGCGGGCTTCGCTGGTCCAATGCGACAGCAACTCGAAGCCCGTGGTCACCAAGTGACCTGGATTATCGGTGCCGAATCCGTCGGTGCCGAGCGGCTGAAGGGAATCCTCGCAAGCAAAGACGCCGAGCCCATGAGTGATAAGTGGGACGGTGATTCGAGCCGCTTGATCGAGGTTGTCTTCGGTGATTTCGAACTGGCGCTGGTGGACGGCGGACTGATCGGCCCCGTGGATCGCGGTGAGCCGATTGTGAAAGCGCTGTCTCAAGCCGGTATTCCTACAGTCGCGATCTCGGGCGGTGGTGCGGGCAATCCCGTGCTCATCGAAGCCGGCGCAATCGTGGGCATGCCGAAAGAGCTCGTCGTCGTTGCCATCAACGAAGGCGTGCTCCAACCGGAAGATTTCGCTAAGGACGAGGACCAAGAACGACTTTCGTCTCGATTCGACTGCTTCGTGCGGGAGACGCGAGAGAAGGCCGCTGCAGTTAAGAAGGCAGGAGGCAAGTTCGACTTCGGATTTCCGGTGTTGAGCTGCGCTTCCTGAACCACTTAGCCGTCCATCTGATTCAGCAATCTGGAGCACGATGTGTGCTCCGTAGTGCAGATGAGGCAGTGGTGTCAGCTTGTTTCAGGGCGAGGCTTGGCGTCGTGTCAGACCCATGGCGTCGCCCCTGCAGGCTGAGGCCGCTGCCATCTGTAAGTCAGGTGTGATGCTCGGCAGGTTCGCGCTGCGAATTTCGCCAAACAGCACCATACACCTCTCCATCTCTCAAATCCCGGAAATCGGCGCCGCTTGGTGCCGGTTTTCATACAGCGCGCACGAAAGTGCGTACGGGAGCCACAAATGAACAAAGAACTAGCGCTTTATGCGCTCGACGTGGCTCGCTCCCTAGGTGCGAGCTACGCCGACGCGCGCTTGATCAAGACGGTCTCCGAGACTGTCGAAACTCGTGACTTGTATGTGGTCTACGCAGCAGACAACGAGAGTATCGGTCTCGGTATCCGCGTCCTGGTGCGTGGCGGTTGGGGTTTTGCCACCGCTCGCCATCTCACGAAGCTGGGCGTCGTCGCTGCCGTCACCAAGGCGGTGGAAGCGGCGAAAGCCAGCTCTCGTCTCCTGAACGGACGCGTCAAGCTGGCCAAGGAAGCGGCTCACCAGGAAATCTGGCAGTCGCCCTTCAGCATTGACCCGTTCAAAATCTCGACCAACGACAAGGTCAGCCTGCTGCTCGAATGCGAAAAGCTCATGCGCAAAACGCGTGGGGTGAAGCAGACCTCGGGCATCCTCACGTTCACCCGTGAGAAGAAGCTGTTCGTCTCCACAGACGGCAGCGACATCACGCAGACCTTCCTCACCTCCGGCTGCGGCATCGACGCGCAGGCGGGCGTGGACGAGCACTTCGTGCGCTCGTGGCCCAATTCCTTCGGCGGTCAGTACGAATCCGCCGGCTGGGAAATGGTGCAGCGTTGGGATTTGCTGGGCAATGCTCAGCGCGTCGCTGAGGAATCGGTGATGGTCTCCAAGGCACGCCAGTGCCCGGAGATGGTCACTGACGTGATTCTGGGTGCCTCCCAGCTGGCGCTGCAGATTCACGAATCAACCGGTCACCCGACCGAGTTGGATCGTGTCTTCGGCGAAGAGGAAAACTACGCTGGTGCCAGCTTCCTGACGCCGGACAATCTCGGCAAGCTGAAGTACGGCTCGAAGATCGTCAACCTCACGGCCAACGCGACCGTCCCCAACGCGCTCGGCACCTTCGCCTACGACGACGACGGTGTGCCGGGCCAGCGTGTGGAACTGGTCAAGAACGGCCTGTTCGTCGGCTACTTGACGTCGCGTGAAACCGCGCACGAACTCGGTCTCGACCGTTCGGGCGGCATGATGCGGGCGACTGGTCCTGGCTTCACACCGCTGGTTCGCATGACCAACGTCTCTCTGGAGCCGGGTGATGCGGGTTCTCTCCAGGACCTGATCGCCGACACCAAGAGAGGCATCCTGCTCGACACGAACTATTCCTGGTCGATCGACGACCGTCGCCACAACTTCCAGTTCGGCACGGAAATCGGTTGGTTGATCAAGAACGGCAAGATCGTCGAGCCAGTCCGCAACCCGAGCTACTGGGGCATCACCACCAACTTCTGGAACAGCTGCGACGCCATCTGCGGGCCGTCCGAGCACGTGTACTGGGGCATCCCGACTTGTGCGAAGGGTCAGCCCTGTCAGGCCATCGGCACCGGCCACGGTGCGGCTCCGGCGCGTTTCAAGAACACCAAGGTTGGCGTCGCCAAGCCTGCTGAGGACAAGCCGAAAGGCGGAGCCCACAGCAAGCCGCACTCCGGCCATCACCATGCAAAGGTGGCGAGACACAATCGTCACTGCGCGGGAGGTTCAAAATGATCACTGAAGCAAAGTGCAAGAAGATCATCGACCTCGCGATCGCGCATGCGGGTGACCGCGTGACCGACATGCAGGTAACGGTGTTCGAGCAGGAACAGGCGACCTCGCGGTTCGCCAACAACGAGATGACGCAGCACGTCGATACCTGCGTAACGACGGTGACCATCACCGTCAATGCCAGGGGCCGCACTGCGTTCTTTGCGACGGACAGCACCAGCACCAAAGCGATCAAACGCGCAGTCGACAAGGCGATTGAAACCGCCGGCGTTCTGCCGCATGACGCGACCACTCTGCGCGTGCTCAAACCGTCGAATCTCACCGAGGATGCCACGCCGAAGTTCTCTCGTTTCGACCCGCGCATCGCGGCGCTCGGACCCGAGGATCGACTGAAGCGTGTGAAATCCATCGTCGAGGTTGCACGACGCGGTCGCTTCAGCGCCGCTGGAATCTTCGCTACGTACCTCAATTCGTACGCGATTGGCAACTCCGCCGGGCTCTTCCGCTTTGACCAGCAGACCAACGTCGAGTGCTCGATCACGATGCTCTCGGCTTCGTCGTCTGGCTGGCAGAAGGGTTACGGGTGCAATCTCGATGCAGTGGATCCGGTCGCTCTGGCCGAAGGTGCAGCCTCGCGTGCTCGCAAGAGCCGCAATCCGGTGTATGTGCGTCCCGGGGACTACACGGTGATTCTGGAGCCGTCTGCGGTTCTCGACCTCATCTGCTTCCTCTACGACGACTTCACCGGCACGGAGCACTGGTACGAGACTTCCTCGTTCTGCAAGAAGATCGGCAAGAATGTGCTCGGGAAGAACATCACCATCACGGATGATGCCAATCACGAGTTGCAGACGGGCTTCCTCTTCGACGACGAGGGCATGAATCGCAAGACCGTGACCATCGTTGAGGACGGCAAGCTCAAGACTCCGGTCAAGAGCCGTCGCTCCGTGAAGTATCTCGGCGGAAGCCCGACCGGTCACGGCGCGGCTCCTTCTTCCGCCGAAGGCGAATTCCCGATGAACATCGTCGTCGCCGGCGGTGATTCGTCTCTGGAGGAGATGATCGCATCGACCCAGCGCGGCATTCTTTTGACGCGTGTGTGGTATGTGCGTGACGTCGATCCCAACACCAAGCTGCTCACGGGCATGACTCGCGACGGCACGTTCTTGATCGAGAACGGCAAGGTGACGCGCGGCATCAAAAACCTGCGCTTCAACCAGTCGGTAATCGACATGCTCAAGAACGTCGTCGAAATCGGTCAGCCGGTTTTGGCGGCAGGCGAAGAGACCTTCCCGGCGGTTGTTCCGCCGATGAAGATCGAGAACTTCCGCTTCTCCTCCCGGACGAAAGCCTGATGGAGAAGCACCCAGGGTGGACGGTTGCATCTGTTTGGAACGGTCGCAAGACCACCAGCAGATGCAGCCGTCGTATCTGCAGAAGCTGCACAGACACCCAGACAAGGCGGTAGGAAAACGAGTGTTCGGCAACCCCGAACATGCGCCATTACTGCTGCCTTGTCTTATTACCTCGCTGCACTATATGTTTTAGTATCACAAAGACAAAGAAAAATTGCGCCACCATATTCAGTATCATTTCACAAACAAAAGATAATTGCTTATACACAAGAAGAACCAGCGGAACGGGGCAGAATATCCGCTGAAAGAGGATAAAACCACTGTTAAAGGTAAGAAACCCGAAGAAAGAAGACCGGTGAAGGCGTCCTCAAATCGGGTTTCAGTTTTGATTGACTTGCTCTACGGCCCTTCTTCCACAAGTGGATGACGCGGCTGTTTACGCTGGTGACACGGGAGAGAGGAGTCGACGGACCACTCAGCTCTCGCGCTTACTAAGGTGAGCGGCTGTTCAAGCGCAGGTCCAGGACCTATTGAGCCACAGCCGCCACCCGGTGTCGTCAACGGCCATGAAGCCGCTGCGACTTACTTCTTCTCGGCGTCGTCGTCCTTCTTGGGCAGCTTCTTCTCGGCATTGCCGAGCGCCTTGTCGGAGAACCCGAGCATGCGCCGGGCACCCTTCAGAAGCGAAGAAGCCAGGTCCTTGTGCGACGGGACGATGATGCAGGTGTAGGCACCGTTCTCATCTTCCATGCACATGCCGCCGTCCTCGGGATCGCCAAGCCCGTCCTTGAGGCCGAGCTGGTCTTCCGGGTGAGCAGGACGAAGCTTGCCCACCGGCTGACCCTCGGCATCGCTCTTGTCGGCGTCCTTGGAGTCGGTAGTGGTCGGCTTCTTGTCCTTGAAGTAGTCGCTCGTCGAAGGAGCGATACAAATGGTGATCTGCGGTTCTTCAGCAAGCGGCAGTTTCTTGGATGCCTTCTCGCCTTCCGCTGGTTGAGCATTGTCTTTGGCCATGCAGGGTTCCTCCACATCGACGCAGCAGTCGCCTTCCGGCTTCTGCTCGTCTTTGGCAGTGACTTTCTTGTCATTCGCAATAAGGTTCACAACCGTCCCCGGCAAGCCGGAGAAGAATTGCGTCAGGAAGTTGAAGAACGAGTTGTCTGCCTTGTCCGCGTCGGCGGCAGGCTCTTGGTTGGACGCTGCGACAGCCGGCTCGATGCCAGCGGTCGACTCTTCCAACTCGACGAGGGAGGCAAGGTTGGTAAGTTCACCCGCGATTGCCATGGTCTCCAGGCAAGCCGTCAGGTCGGGCTCAATGAGCTCGAACGACTTCTCGTCGAGGTCGCCGGCGAGCTGTTCGATACGGGAGAGAATCTCGTCTGCACGCTGATCGACAGCGTCCAATTCAAGCTTCAATTGTTCGTTCATAGTTGGTGTCTCCTAATTTTGAGACTATCGAGCCAAATGCGGACGCTCCGGGTGTTGCGGTCGCATCAGGTCGAGGTTGTGAAAAGCTGCGCATTCAACGCAGAAGCCCTGGAACAACACAGGAGCAAAATGTCTACACGACGAGCAACGACCAGAGTCGCGCCCCATCAGCGAGATGCCGCACAGACGCTCTTGACCATGCACCGGCAGGTCGATAAGGGGCTGACCATGCTTGTGCGAGGTATGAGTCATATGTTTCTCCTTGCAGGCTTTTTCCAAGCTTGAAGATGCTTCCTCAAGCAAACTGCTGGTTCGCAAGTAGCCAAATCTCCTCCCTCTCGCGATTAACGAGCGAAAAAGATGCTGTGGTGTGAGCGGATGGCTAAGGGCGAACCTTATGCGGACTCCGGAAAAAAATTGTGATGGGAAAGAAACATCGTGAATCTAGAACTCAGCAACGAACAAATTCCCTCTTAACAACAGACTCTCCGTAATTCTCCGTTGCAGAAAGATATATAGCTTTCGCAAGGTAGCGGTATTGCTCTTCTGCGCACCCGGGATATCCGTCGCTTATGCATTTGAGGACATTTCGGCATGCTTGACCGCCGATTGTCGTTGGGGAAAACCCTTACCCTGTCGCAACAACGCGGTGATTAAGTCTAAGTCAGGTAGAGAATTTTCGTTTATACAATCGCGCAGCTCAGTCAGCTAGCAGAAGATTTAATTGTGCGTTAAGAGTCTTAAAACGCTCTCGGTGATTGAATTTCAAAACAATCAACGAACAACTCTTCAGCTTTTATTCACAACCACCTGCTGCCATATTGATATGCATTTCGCGCATGAGCAGCGAGTTATCTGCGTGCATACAAGTCTTGCTTAAGCCACTCAAAAACGATGCAAAACAGATCGCCAAAGAGAGCACGAACGCCGCCGACTTAATTCACAAATCGGCTCTTTCGGTTCTATTTACAGCCCTCTTCTGAGAAGATCGTGCTTAGTCTCCGCACCATTTTGAATAAGGCGCCCAAATGACAGGATCTGGAACCCAAATGAAAACCAATGAAAGCAAAGAACCGCTTAGCCTTGCTCCTCCCCGCGGCATGCGCGACCTCTTGCCAAAGGAAACAGCACTGCGCGATTGGGCCACAAGAGTGATCCTCGAAACCTATGAGCAATTTGGTTTTTCTCGCATTGAGACGCCCGCGCTGGAACACCTGCAAAACCTGAAGGGTGGCGAAGGCGGAGAAAACCTCAAACTGATCTATGAAGTGCTCAAACGCGGAGAAAAACTCGAAAAAGTTTTGGAGAGCCCGAACATTGAGCGCGATCAGCTTGCCGATCTTGGTTTGCGTTTCGACCTGACTGTGCCTCTTGTGCGCTATTTCTGTTCCAACCAAAATGATCTGCTCTTCCCGACCAAAGCTATTCAAATCGGCTCCGTGTGGCGCGCAGAAGCCCCTCAGAAGGGTCGTTTTCGTCAGTTTACTCAATGCGACATCGACATTCTGGGCGTCAAATCTGAAATTGCCGAGACCGAATTACTAGCGGCGTCATCTGCCGCACTTCTTAATCTTGGGTTCAGTGACTTCCAGATTAGAATCAACGATCGCCGCTTGCTGACTGCCATGGTCGCCCACTGTGGTTTTACAGGCCGCTTCGATCCGATCTTTATTGCCATCGACAAGCTAGACAAGATTGGCGTAGAAGGAGTCGAGAAGGAGCTTTTGGAAAAGTGGCCGGGGGAATCAGTCACCGCACTCTGCCAACTTTTGAGAAGCTCGCAAGAACAAAACGCGGATTTGACGAGCTTTGCCACAGCATTGCAAAAGAGTGGAGAAAACCTGTCGCAAGAACTTTCCGATGCACTCAAATCGCTTGCAGCGATCATAGATGGAGTGCAAAGCACAGCAGAAGGCAAATACGACATCGTCTTCGATCCGACCCTGGTTCGCGGCATGGGCTATTACACCGGACCAATCTTCGAAATCGGCATGAAAGGCTATTCTTACTCAATGGGTGGCGGAGGACGCTATGACAAAATGGTGGAAAAATTCTCTGGACGAGATGTTCCTGCATGCGGTTTCTCCATCGGTTTCGAGCGTATCATCGGCGTTATGATGGATCAGGGCGCCAAACCCAAAGATGCAAAAGAAAAACTTGCTCTGATCTTCGATCCCAACAGAGACAAGACGGCCGATATCATGAAAGCCGCAGACAAACTGCGCAAACAAGGATTTAGCGTGTCTGCGCATCCGCGCAAAAAAGATATGACAAAACAACTTGATGCCTTCTTGCAACACGATTTTGCAAAGTTCGTCGCATTTAAAGGTGATGTAGACAATCTCGAAATCAAGACACTAGGCAGCAAATAAGGTAAATCAATCCAGAGGTAAAAGCCTATGCAGGCATTCGATGCTTGTGAAAATTGCGCGAAAAAAACTATTCTTGCAGCCAGCCAAGTTGCTTGAAAGACTCATAAAGACTGAGTTTTCCGCGCTTGCAATAATCCAGCGCAATCATCGCGTGCTCAAAAGTTAGCTGTCCACCGATGACCATGATGTGCGCATCGTAAGCTGCTCGCAAGGTCATTGGGTCGCCGACACCCGACGACTTGAGAATGTCGTGCAGCAAGACTGAATCACGGATGACGTCCTTAATGGCTCTATCCATCTCGTCCTGCGTCACAATGCCGGTAACTTTGAGCAATTGAGCCAAACCTACTGCTTCAAAACCAAGTCCGCCTGCTGAGGCTGCCGCGCTCTCTTGTGCTTGAGCAAACTGCGCAGCTTCAAATGCGATTTCAGCGATGACGCCATCTACTGCAGTTCTGGTCTGCGGTGCGGCGGCAGCAGGAGGAGCGGCGGGAAGAACCGGAGCAGGTGCGGCGGAAGATACAGGCTCTGGGTGCACAGATGCAGGAGCAGCTTCCGGAGGCGGAGATGGTGGAGCAGCTTCAGGCGCGGGTGACGGTGGAGCAGCTTCAGGAGCTGGAGAAGGCGGTGCTGCCTCGGGAGCCGGAGTTGACGGTGCAGGCTGCGCATATGAAACGGCGGACTCCGGCACTGGAGCAGCAGGCTGTGTCGGAAGAGGAGTGTAGCCCGCTGGAGCTTCATAGCCCTGCATCACGGCAGGCGCCGGAACAGGCGGTGCGGGAGGCATCGCAGGTGGCATTGTTGGAGGACTGCCCTGACCTTGATCGTACGCTTGCGGCGAGATCGGCTGAGTGGGCAGAGGCGCGTATCCGGGCGGAGGCGGCGGGACGAGACCTTGCGGTTGCCCTGCGGCACCCATAGCGACGGCACCATATTCCCCACTGGCGGTGACGAATTGCTGCATCGGTGCAGCAGCCGGAGCTTGTTGCGGCTGCGCAAAAGTGGGCGGCGCGGCGGATTGTGCTGGCTCGGCTTGTGGTTGTGGAGCTACAGCCGGAGCTGCCGGTGCCGTATCGCCACCCCATCCAGGCTGAGCGGGCGGTTGAGCCTGATCGCCCCAACCATCACGAACCTCTTCGGCAGGGCTTTCATCACCCCAACCTGAAAGCAAAACGGCATTTGGATCTTCAGCCACGGGAGCCGGATGCGGGGGTGGCGGAGGTGGCGGAACAGCTGGTGCAGGCACCGCCATTGGTGCCTGGGCGTCCGGACCTGGTTGATACAAAGCTTCTGGTCTGACAAACATCGCTTCCGGCTCAGGGACCCCCAAAGCCTGGTGCAAGGTCATGCCATTAAAATGCATGTTTTGCAAGGCTGACACCGCTTGGTCTGGGCGAATCTGACGCCCGCGAGTCAAGTGTTGCAATTCTAGCGCCGCTTCAACCATTTTTTCGCTGACAAGATTGAATTGCACCAAAACTTCGCCCACGCGCCGTTGTTGCGTCAAAGCGACTTCCAATGCGTTGAGCATGTCGGTATCGCTGATAATACCAGCCTTTTCGAAAAACTCACCCAAGCGCAAGATCTTGTCCAGCGTAGGCGCAGTCATCTCAATACTTTGACGCGTTACAGAGGTTCCAGAAGTCACTGTGCGCAGGCGTTGGATCGCTTCCTCGCGACTAATGCTGCCGTCGCGAACACCGACCTGCACTTCCAAACCGACTTTCAAAACTGGCTCATTGACAGCACCAGTCAGCACAAGCACACGCCCCAACGGCAATCCGCTAGACTCGACCGTGTCCAGTGCAGTCTGCAATTGCTCTGCCGTGATGCGCTCAGCGGCAATCAGCAGTTCACCGAGCTTGTTGGTCTCTTTATCGACCTTTTCGACTTTACCTTCCAGCATTTGCATGCCTTCTTCGAAGGACACGCCGCGCTCGCGGACAATGCGCATGACCTGGAACATATCTTCTTTGACTATGACGTTGTCCTTCAATAAGGACTGTCCGAGCACACAGGCTCTCAATTCTTTGTCCGAGAGATGACCGGACATGACAAGAACGCTGCCTAGTGGCAAGCGCGTCTGGTTGGCCATCGCCACAGCATCCTCCAGCTCCTTTTGCTGGAGAAATCCCATCTCAATTAGCAACTCCCCAAGGCGGTGTTCCTGTTGCTGCTGCTGGCTCATTTTTCACCCGGTAGTAAGCGTAGAGACCCAGACCTCCCCCGTTATTGTTCCCTTTTTAAGTATGAATCAAAAGCCCTGAAAACCACATTTAGCCCCTTGACATAAGGTTTTCTCGGGAGTTCAAACGGGACGTGCATCACAGACCTTAACAGTCTCTAATACTGACAAGGACCTCAAGTTTCCATGAGTAAATGGCAAGGAAATGATCTGCCTTGCGCGCTATCATATTGCGGCTATTGGAAACCTTAAAATTGCCGTCCGAAAACAGCTCACAGCAAGATTCCACAAAGAAGCAGGGGAAGCACAGTTGGCTCTCCAGCTATGTTTTGCTGGCAGGATTGGCTGTTGCGGTCGCCAATGTCGCAGCCTTTGCAGCGTTTAAAACCGACCCGCTCGACTCGCCGAATCATTGTTGGGCATATTGGACGGCAAAAGATTGGCAAGCTGCCCAACAGTCGCAGCAAAAACCGAATACGGTTTTCTTTGGTTCGTCTCTTATGGTTGCAGTCGTCAATGATGGCGACTCATCTTTCTTGCAAAAGCCGCTAGATGCCGTCAAAAATCATCGCTCAAAATACTTCGAAACATACGCGGGCAAACTGCTGGGCAAGCCAATTTCAACTCACTCTTTTGCAATCGGCGGACAAATGGCTTCCGATGCATGCGCTCTTTTCCGCGCTCTGCCGGCCAAGGCTGACGGAAGACCCGTACTTGTCTGGGGCGTCGCTCCGCGCGATCTAGTGGACAGCAGCTTTAGCGATCCTGCATCGACAGAAACTGTTCGCTACCTAGACAAAGTTACTTATCCGCAAGATGTCCTTCCCGAAAGCAAGCGTGTTTGGAAGCAACTCGAACGGCAGATCGAACGCAGCATTTACCTGTACGGCAAAAGAGCTGATTTCCAGATTGTAGAGCGCAATCTGGCAGAAAACATAATCGAGCGCCTGACCGGCACCACATTTAATACCATCAAAGCTCCGCAACCGCTGCTCAAGATTGCTATGGCAGAACAGCCGGAAGAAAATTCGCCGGGTCAATGGATCGTCAGTCCATATAGCCAGAAAGCCGCACAGCACGCGCTTTGGAACGATAACAGCGAAGAGTATTCGATGCGTTATCGCCCTTTCAAACCGAAAGTTTTTAACAACCAGTCGCAATACATGGACAAACTTCTACAGCAAGCTCAAAAAATGGGCTTCAGCGTCGTGCTCGTAAACATGCCGCTTATGAAGCAAAATACCGATTTACTGCCGGCAGGAATTTACGACAAATACTTGAGTCGCGTCGAAGAATTAGCCCACAAAAATAACGCCTATTTCGTTGATTTCAACAAGCCTGGAATCTTCTGCCGAGAAGACTTTTGCGACCCTGTACACCTTCACGGACTAGGGGCTCAAAAGTTTCTACGCAAAGTCGCAGAGCATATTGACAAACTCTGCAAAACACACGCTCTGGCAGGAAAAGATCAACCGCTCTAAATTGCAGTGGAGGCATTCATGCCGCCCGTCGACAACTGCATGAAGTTCGCCGAACACAATTCGAACGCATACAATTCGCCGCTGCACTCTGCTCTCGCAAAGGTTCTAAGCAGTCGTGTCGTACATGCCGGTGATGGCATTGGCAATGTCTCGCGTCCTTAGAGTCAGATCAATCGGCGCAAGAGCGAGGGCTTTGCTTGCAACGGCAACATCAAAATCTCCGTAGCCAGCTTTATCCAATACCATCTCAGCCGTGGTCAAAAGACTCTTTCCAGCAGAACCAAAGCCCATAGAGACATCGGAAATGGCAAAAACAGGGCGAACACTGAGGGCAGTTTTACCAAAATAGAGACGGCGGTCAAGAGAGCGTTTTAAACGTGTGGCAACACTGGCGCCACCTTCTTCATTACTTTCCAAAAGCACCATTGCCAACAGTCCTTCAGAATAACGAAAGACTAAATCAGTGGGACGCAAATTGGAGCGGCAAATTTTCGCCACCGTATTTAGTACTGCACTGGGCGAAAGGGAAGCGACTTCTGCCGATAGATCGAGCGTAGCCAGAGCTAAACAGAGGGGATAACTCTTCTGCAAAGAAAGTTCGTACTGGCGATCGAGAACTCCAATCAGATGCTCGCGGCTTTGCGCCTGAACAATGGGAGCGCGAGTGCGCGGATCATCGAGGATTTGAACGAGTGCATGAACATCAGCAAACGACTTGCGAAAGTTGCTGTAATTGCGGCGATCGTTTTTACCGGTTTTACCAGGAAGAAAGGTTGTCGGGGTTGAATCGCTCATTGTCTTTACCGACGGAGACCCTGCCGGAAAAGGCCGACAGGGTAACGCGTCAAAGTTTGAAAGGGAAGCTAACGGGTTTCCAGAGCGAGCTCTAGGGGTTTCCTTCGGGTTTTCCTGAGGTTGCCGGTTGGGATTTCCTTGGGATTCCAAATTTGATTCCTGACGGTTTCCGGGGACGCCGGGGTGCCTGAGATACCTGAAGTGATTCCGATGGAAGTCCGGGGAGCTTTGCTGCCTCAGAAATTCCAGACTCTACAAGAGAGTCGCACGCACTCTATCACTTCGGCGCGTGAGTTGTTTAAAACGCCACTAAGCCGCGCCGCTCAAGGCTTAGATGGGACTCAGAAGGGCGGGAGAATTTCCTGCGATCGGTGGTCCACTTTTTTGCCCCGCCGAAGGCCTAAGTGGTTTTGTCACGAACACGTTGCCGGAAGAAACACCTCCAACAGCTATGCGAAAGCGGCAGAGAAAGTGGCTCATAAGCATCATGAAGTTCACTGTAAAGAGACATTTCCGCTTGGCATGGGTCGCGCAGGACTGAGCTCCCACACAACTTCGCGTTACCCTCGCGAGCATTTAACACATTAAACGCAGAATTCCAGATCAGCACCCGTGACCTTTGCGAGAGCTGGCGTTAGCGAGAATCTTCTCTTTTTATGTTAGAGCTCTTTGATCCCACACATCCTGAGCCTTAAGGTATGGGCATCATGACAACCTTCTTCTAATCCAGCAGAACCATCCGATAGCCATCTAACTTCTCGCCATTCGAGCATCTCTCTTGATCACTTACGTGATCGGAGGTGGTCCTATTTCGAGAAGTTTTTGCCGCCCAGCATGACGCGAGTAGCGCCATGGACTTCGGATGTCTGCCAACTCGGAGACACACCCATGGATACAATCTGGATTTACTCACTCCTGAGCATCGCCGCAATAAGCGCCATGTCTCTGGTAGGCCTGATCACACTGTCGATGACCGGCACCAACTTGCAGCGCATCACCAAACCGATGGTGAGCGTCGCAGTCGGCGTCATGCTCGGCAATGCGCTCATCCACATGATTCCGGAAGCTTTCGAGAAGCTCGGCAACGGCACCACCGTTCCACTCCTCGTCATCGCCGGCGTCTTCATGTTCTTCATCGTCGAGCGCATGCTTCATTGCAGGCATGAATGCTCAAAACCGCACGAGGCTCACGACATCGGCTTGATGAGTTTGACGGCAGACATGCTGGAAAACTTCATCGACGGTGTCATCATCGGTGCGGCGTATCTGGTCAACATCGAGGCAGGCATTGCGGCGACAATCGCAGTGCTCGTCCACGAGATTCCGACCGAACTCAGCGACTACAGCGTGCTTGTGCATTCGGGTTTCGAGCGCAAGCGCGCTCTGTTGCTGAATCTCGCCAGCTCAGTGACCGCCTTCATCGGCGTCATCCTGGCGCTCACCCTCGGCGGTTCTGTCGAGAACTTCGCCGCCTACGTTCTGCCTGTTGCCGCCGGTTGCTTCATCTACCTGGCTGCGGGCGGGCTCATCCCACGTTACCTCAAGAGCACGTCTCTGAGCGGTTCTTTCCTGCACATCGTGCTCATGGCGGTCGGCGTCGCAGCAATGCTGGCGCAAATGCGCTGTCGGCCCCGTTTGCGCTGTTCTTAATCATCCTCAAACCGCCGCAAATAGCGGCACGAAGGACGAAAACTATGGCAAAGAAAACTGCAATCAAGCTCGAAGCCGCGGCGCACGCGAACGACTCGGTCGTTCTCATCGCCGTCGACTGGCCGCAGGGCAAGAAGCTCGAAGGCTGCCTCGGCTTCGCCGTCACGCGCAAGTATCGCGACGGGCGTTCTGTGGTTCTCGAAACGCGCCTTCCCTTCGAAGGGCAAGACGCCAATTCCGACTGGAAGAGCCAGCCCTCCACGGTGTGGCCGATCCAGCGCAAGTGGCACCTCGACTACACCGGCAAGACCGGCACCGAGGTCTGCTACGAATTCCAGGCGATGGGCGGCAAGCCCGGCAACCTGACCCCCATCAAGGGTCTGGTCGCGACGACCAACTGGGTGAAGGTGACCACCAAGGTCAACGACACCTTCGAAGTCGCCTTCACGCGCGGCATCCTGTCGTCTCAGTGGCTGTCGCGCATGATCGGCACGCTGCCGGACGGCACCGAGGGATTCCCGGACGGAACGCCCAACTTCCAGAAGATCATCGACGCTCTGGAAGACTACAAGAACCCGGACAACGTGATTCGCCGCCATCTCATGGGCAACGTGCCCGAGATGCTCATGGCACCCGTCAAGGAGTGCGCTGAGGACGGCGGTCACGTCTACCAGGCTCTGTATGAGCTGAGCGCGAACCAGCTTGTGGACTTCCTCCTGGAAAACCTCAAGTACTTCTCGCTCATCCTCGGCAACACCGGCGCCGAAGACCTCACCAATGCGCCGGCGCGTAAGGCTCTGCACGAGGCGGGCGCGGACATCCAGGACCGCATGATCGGTTCGTGGGGTATTGCGCACAACAAGTCGCAGACCAAGGTCGACAAGGACGGCAACCCGACCGACGTCACCACCGGCTCGACCAACTGGACGAACACGGGCATGGGCTGCCAGTCCAACATGGTGGCTCGCATCCGCAACGCTCAGGTGGCGGCCAACTTCCTCGACTACTGGAAGCGCATGAAGGCGGACGGAAACGAACAGTCGCTCGAGTTCCGCCGTCGCAACGCGAAGGGTTACGAACCGGTGGTGCTGGACAACGGCGTCATCATCGAAACCTACTTCCAGCCGTCCATGGACGATCGCGTCAAGCAGCGCGGTGCGACGGCACTCTCGCCGTGGCTGGCTCGCGTGTTCGAACTCATGGAGGGCGCCGAAAGCGTTCTCTGTGGTGAAGTGTTCTATCCTGGCAACCCGTCGGTGGTCCACAAGATCGCCGAAATCTGGGACAACCGCCCGGAGATGTACACCTTCATGACGGTGAGCACGCCCGATGCGCTGCGTGGTGTCAAAGCCAAGCGTCGCAAGGGCCGCCCGCCGCTGTTCACGCTCGCGACCGGTCGTGAAGTCGAGTTCGCCAACTTCGTCAAGGAGCTCTTGAAGCTCCCCGAAGCGCATGCTGTCACGCACGGCAAGATCATCGTGATCGACCCGTGGGGCAAAAAGCCGGTCGTCATCTTCGGTTCCGACAACCTCGGAATGAAGGCATCGCACGGCAACGACGAGAACGGCATCATCGTCATCGGTGACGCTGCGCTCGCCCAGTTCGTCTTCGTCAACATGTTCGACATCAACAAGCACTTCCAGTCGCGCGCGGCCGCTCGGGCCAGCAAGTACCGGAAGCAGACTGTTGGCTGGACGGGCAAGCTGGCGGCAACGGATGCGTGGCAGACGTATCTGGTCGACGGTTACAAGGCCAAGGAAGCTCAGCTCCTCGCCACTGGCGTGTGGGATGGGTCGGGCTTGGTCGACTCGCCGAACAACCGGAGCGTCGAGGTCATCCCGTTCAAGAAGAAGCCGTGGCCGCCGAAGCCGGCGACTGCGGTTGCCGACGGGACGGGCGATGCGGCTGTGCCTGCTGCGACTCCGACGACCAACTCGGTCGATGGCGAAGTGGCTCCCGCGGACGTTCCGCAACCGGGTCCGGCCGACTCTTCCGACAAGCAGTAATGCTCAGCAGGAAGACAAGCTAGCTCCGTCATCCCGCAGGCGGCATGGAGAAAGCGCTTCACAGCGTCGTATCCATGCCGCTTGTTCTTCACCGACTCAAATTCCACAAACCGCTTTCCTCACTGGAAAGCACCCGAAAGGACTACCATGATCGACTTCGTGATGACTCACTGGGGCGTCTGCGCCGCGATTCTCACCGTCTGCTCGCTGTACTTCTCCTGGAAGGTCAACGGCGGCGGCATCTTCAGCTTCAATCCGAAGCCCGGACACGGCAGCGCCAACGTGATCGGCGAAATCCTCATGCTGATCGGCTACATCGGCTTCTCGGTCGGCATGGTCGCCATCGCCGCCATCGTCGCCGGTTTCATGCGCATCATCCTGGTCATCACCGCGATCGCAGCCTTCAGCGCTGGTGCCACCGGCATCGGCGTCAGCTGCCTGGCCTTCACGGTCGCAACCGGCGTGGTCTCGTTCGTCGCCTACCGGCATTCGAAGACGAGCCGCGCCCGACGGTAGTGTTTGAGTCGCGGTAAAACGCGGGAGCAAAGGAGCAGAGCGGAGGCAGAGAGAAAGCAATTTCTCACTGCCCGAGCCTCTGCTTCTTTGCTTTTTGAAAGCTTACTACTACTCCTTATCATATTCGCGAGCAAAAAGAGAAAAGCGGTCGCCGATGACTGCACCAGAAGACGCGGTCAAGAAGACCATGTCGACTGGTGAGCCATCGGCGATCCGCCTTAGTTAGAGCGCGCTGAAACAGCCTTAGCTGCTTCTAGCAGCACACACACTTAGCTGCTTCTAGCAGCACACACACTTAGCTGACGTACGTGGTGGCGTCCACGCCGAGCGTACGGCAGATTTCCTTGACGCGCGCCTTCTCCTTGTCGTCGAAGTTGCCATCGGCATTGGCGATGGCGAGGGCGACCTGCAGAGCGACGTCCGGCTGTTCGCCCTTACCCTTGATCTTGCCGACGATGGAGTAGACCGTGATGGGGCCGAAGGTCTTGTCCTTGCTGATCGCGTCACAGTACTCGTTGAACTTGGCGATCAGATCGGCCGGCGCGAAACACTTGAGAGCGTCGAGCGACGTGATGAGCGAGCCGATGGCCTGCTTCTCTTCGTCGGAGACGTTGCCGTCAGCGCTGGCGACCAGGGCGCAGATACCCATGACCGCGTCACGGAAGGTGCTGTTCTTGAACTGTGAGACCTTGGTGGTGAGGGCGGCCTTGGCGTCGGAAGCGGACTGACGGAGCTTGTCGAAGAATCCCATGGTTTTGTGTCCTTAAGTGTGGTCTTGCGCGCCTTCATCGCTTGGATGCGGCGGGCGTGTTGTTATTGGCGCTGGTCACGGAAGTCGTGGTGCGCAGAAACCCAATGTCTAGCCACCCCAGCAAGCGCTGAATTTGGGGGTTGCAGTTTGAGAGGTGCAATCGGGAACGGTTAAGGGTTTTGAGAGCGCCTGCGAACAAGGGTGGAAAGAATTGGAACGCCCGCATGCTAAGCGGTGCGAAGATACGTATCCAAGTGTTGCTGGACCGGTTGTTTACAAGAGCGCGTCACGCACGTCGCGCAGAGTGCACTTTGTGTAACGTTTACACCCTCTCATATGAGCCCAATTTTCTAGCGTGGCGTCACTTTCGGATCGCTAACGCCACTCGCGCTAACATGCGCGAATCTGGATGTGACAGCGCTCATCCTGCATCCCAAAGCGGCTTTGTAAAGTAAGCCGACCATTTGGCCGGTATAAACAACCCCACAAAGAGCAAACAAATTCACTTCAGAAAGGAGACACGCAAATCAAAATGCTCTGCGAAGTCTCTCCCAAATCCGCCGAAAAAACCGCTCTCAACCGCGGCTTCTACTACTCTTTTTAATACCGACAACACCAAAACAAGAATACGTGGCGCTGGTTGCGGATATTGATGCCGACCGCTTCTAGCGAATCCGCACGAAAATCGGCAACGCCTTGCACGCATCTTGTTTCGGTTTTACTAAACCGGCTGCACCTTCCTGCCCGCGTCCTTGAGCTTGCGCTCGACGACTGCCAGCGTCATCTGAATCGTTGGCCAATCCAGACTACGCGGCTTGCACTGACCCTTAACCGTGAGCGTGGCAAGCAGCACAGCGCGTCCGTACTCCTCTTCCGCCAGGTCCAGATTGCCCGCATTGATGGCAGCCAGACTGGCGATGACATAACCGGCCAGCAAACGGGCCTCCAAATACTTGATGGCGTTTTCGCTATATGCGCCAGCAGCAAAGGCATTGCCGTTATTTTCATCGAGGCTGGTAAGTGCCTCTTCAAGGGAGCTCACGGTACTGTCGTAGCCGCGGCTGGGGAGTCCGTAGTGGTAGCCGGCCCAAACCAGCTGAAGAAGTGGCGCCATAAATTCCTTGTGGGCTCCGTGCCCACTGTTGCGAACGTTGAGACGCGAGTGTTTTGCTCGCCGAGTTTGAAAAATGATGTAATGCCCGAACAGAGTGAGTAGCTCACTGCCAGACTTTGCCGTCAGCATTCGAAAGCCACCACCCGAAGGGGCCGTAGGGAAGGCAAGGCGCCTTCCCTACGGCAGTATTCGGATCCTAACCCTGTCGAAAAGGACTATGGAGACTTTCTCTTCGAGGATGCACTACATCGTGCATCCGACACCGCTATTACCGGGGACCGGCAACAGGAGCGGTGCTGAGAAACGTCTTGAAGCTCTCGACGTCCCCGAAGCGATGCGCCTTCAGACTGTAGGCATCGACCGCAACGAGCATCACAAAAGCACGGCTGGACGGATCGCCGCGAACGACGGTGACCAGCCAGAAGGTACCGGCTTTGCCGTTGACCAGGCGCGGCTCGGCTTCCTCGTACTGCGACCAGTCGGCGCTGGGGTCAGCATTGTGGACGTTGGCGAGCGCCTTGCTCGGTCCGTTGATGCGCGTGGCATCCGGCACCGCATAGACACTGGCGCGACCACTGACGGCGTCGAAGAAGAGCACGCGAGTGAGCGAGCCACCCTTCGGCTCAAGACCGATGATGAGCTCGAGACCGAGCTTCTCGAAGTCCTGGTAGTACGGGAAGCGGTTGGCTTCCGACTTCTGCGCGTCATAGGGCGGCTCGCTGATCCCGAAAAGTTCGAGCTGAGACGTCCACGGATTGAACAAACCGCGATGGTAAGTGGCATAAGCCTCGGCGTAGCTACGCGCGAGCGCCGGCGGATAGAGAGCAGCGCCCTCGAATTTTTCCGCCGCTTCGGCACGCGAATAGTTGGTGAAGAGCCCTGACGGACCGACTTCCATGACACTCGAAAGAACGGGCACCATGGTCAGAGTCCAGGTCGGGCGATAGGAAGTGGACGAGATGAGCATGCTCCACTCGCCGTTTTCCTTCTGCCAGTACACCGTCTCCCCGCGCTCCGAAAACGGATGACGGATGCGGAAGAGCAGCTCGGTGACCCAAGAGTCATCGCCGAAGAGGAAGAAGGCATTTTTGCCCGCAGCCACATCGACGTTCATGTTGGGCTCTTCTGCGTTGACGCGCACGACGCTGTGGACACTGCCGAAGGGCGTTCCGTACCAGACATCGTAAGCGAGCGGCGACTGCCACCACATCACGACCTTGCCGTCCTGACCAACTTCACGCACCATGTGCGGCTGTTTGCCAACCAGACGGTTGTCGGTAATGGAGTTCTTCACGTACTTCGCAGCCGTCGAGCGAACGACGATGCGGTTGTCGCGGGTGTTGGGCAACTGGTCGATCGCAATCGGATCGAGCGAAGATGCCATCTGCCACTGAATGAGCGTCTGCGACACGTTGGCCGTCACCACCCAACCCAGGAAGGCGAGATACACGAGTGAAGCGATGGTGAGCGCTTTTCGCGATGGCGCCTTGTTGCGATTCGCGAGCGCACGGACACCGAAGATGCCGGCAGGGATGAGCGCCACGGCGGCGATGATGGGCAGGTACTTCCAGGCAAGAACCAGAAGCGGATGCGCGATGGCAGCAACAAGGACGTATCCGAGCAGCGAGCACAGCGCGACCAGCGACCAGCGTTTGAGGCGTTTTCCGAAGCTGGGGCGCTCCTTGACGGGTGCGGAACTGGCACGTGTGGGCACCGTTGTTCCAGCTTCCTTCGTCAGAGAGACCTTCGCGACACGATCACCGGAGGAGTTGTCGGCGGGCAAGCCACCGGCGCTTTCTCCGTTAAGATTGGGGTCGTTCGACATATGGAAATCCTCTGTTTGAGAGCTTTGCTACAGCCAACCGGCCGTGAACCTTCCGCAGCCAACCCTCAGAATCCTGAAGGTGTTGTGCTTTCACCTCGTCAGGGACGAAGTTTTAGCTGGTGCGCGTGGCAAAGCTCAAATTCTGTTTTTTCGGATGGGTTAAGTTCTGGAGAGGATACGGAAGGTCACATTGAACCTAGCAAGCGCTTAAGATGAGACTCCAGAAAAGCGTTTACACAACGTATTCTGAAAAACGTGGAATAGACCGAATTACAGGCGCGTGAAAAATCCTCGAAATCGTACAAAGAGTATGTTTTTGCGTTTAGTTCAGAGAACAGAAAGTTTTTTCAGTTGCTAGTTATATTTACTTTTAACCTCCAAGGACCCTAACAAGAACCAGACGAGAGCTAGCGAAGCACTAACACGTCAAGGTTCGCACATAATTCACGCGAGGTTTTGTTGCAAACTTGTTTCAGTGAAAAGCTGATTCTGAGCCGTGTTTCACAAGCAAAAGTGACAACAAAGTATCAGCCATAACGAACTCAATTTGAAAGAACATCAATACCCGTCTCACCTTCACAGCACCCCTACATGTGATAGTACAAATCGGCTGAAGTGAAAGAAGACAGGGTGGCACTCAATACCGAGTGCTCCTGCCTTCTTTCGAACAACTATTTCAACTTACCTGGGCCTGCTTGGACCTACTTGGGCCTTAGCTGGCCTTACTTCGCGTTGACGGCTTTCGACGTAGATGCCGCATCGCGCTTCTTGCCGGCTTCCGACGCCGCAGTCAGAATAATCTCCATGCCCAGATTGCAAGTGGCTGCAACCTGCATAGAAAAGGTCTTCAACTGCGCCTTCTCCGCCGTCAGACAGAAGCTGTGCGCCTTCACTTCCTGTGCAGTGAAGTCACTCGGAATATCGTCCAGCGGGGAAACGGGACGCCCGGCGATGTCCGCTTTCACGCGAGCCACTGCCAGCGAAGACTGAAACGTCTCCTCCTCTTGCGCCTGACCGATGATGGTGGTCTTCCACGCCGCCATCGAAGCAATCCAGCTGCACGCCTCGTCTGCGGGCATGGTATCGGCAACTCTCAAGAATTCCTTGACTCGGGTCACAAAAACACCCACAGTCCTGTCGAGATAGTCGTAGTAACGACTCGTGCCCAAGTTGATGCCGGCGGTGTGCTCGGCGCTGATAGAGTCGAGAGCCTTCGCCTGGAAGCGCAGCGAACGAAGCTGCAGATTCAAAGCCGAAAGGCGAATCTGCTGAAGATTGATGTTGTCGATGTCAGTGATGTTGGTCTTGCGAGCCATGGTAATTCTCCGTTTTCTAGGTGCGGAAGAAAGCCGCAATGCGAGCGAGCTTTCCTCCGATATCGTTGGGACTAGTCCGCAGGAATCGATGACGCGAACCGCGCCATCAAACTAAAGAACGATTTACTCGGAAGTGACTTCGTCCTTCACGATCGACGGCTCCGGACACGGAACACAGAAGGCTTCGGTACGGCTCGACAAGCCGCGCAAAGCAGCATTGGACGCCTGCCCGGAAACAAGAAGCTTGATCGTTTTCAAGGACTTGATCTTCCCGCGCAACATCGATTCGCCGACCCTGCAACGCAATACGGCGATCGAACCATTGACGGCAATCAAGGACAGCTTCGAGCGATCGGGGAAAAACGGCAAGAGCAGCCGCTCGGCTTGAAGCTTTTCGGCAGTTTCGAGCGCAAACTTGTAGAGCCCACATGAGATGCTGCCCTTCTGCGCGCTGATCGAACCGAGGCCGACGACAAGAATATACTTCTTAGCGGAAGCACCGACAGCCTCGGTTGCGTCCACAAGAAGATGATCGCCAAGGTTAGAGGCGAATTTTTCATCGCGGAAACTCTTAGCGATCAGTCCGCCGAGTTTGGTATCCCAGCGGGAAACCCAGCCTTTTTCCTCGACGTCGCTGTAGGTGGAAATGACGAGAAGCTCGCTCGCCGCATCGCTCGAAAAGACAGTGTCGTCGAAGCGCGCCAATTCAAAGGTGGGATTGTTGATCTCCTCATCTGCATACACCGGCTTAGCGGTGATGCGAGGATCGGTAGGGCTGATGATGGTCATAGCATTTCTCCTTGATATCGAGAGTTAGAGCTGCTTGTTAGATGCGCAGGGAAAGGTTTTTCGCCGTTGCGAAAGACCTGGGTTTCATCGACTGTTGTCGGCAGTTAGAAATGTTGCTGAGATGGTGAACTCGTGGTATTTGCGGTTGCGCCGGGCGTTGCTCCTGAAAAATTGATTGAAAACATGCAGATAACTGGACCTTAGTAAGCAGTGCCAACATTTTTCAATAGCGCAGCAAACGCAGTTGCCATGCCTCTTTTCAAGGACTACTTCCGAAGCATTAGTAGCGCGGCTTGCGATAAGAAATTGGACCTCCTCCTCCGCAAGCATTCGGACTAGGAGGTGTTTGGGCTTGTTGATCGTCACCCTCAGCCTTGCTTCGTATCAATTCAGCAAATCAGGTAAATGCCTTGCAATCGTTAAGGGTTGGCGCTTTTTCTCGAAAGAAGGCGCTCCGAATTTCGCAATTTCCGTAGGGGCGGCATTGATGCCGCCCGCGCGAAAGGCGCATGCAATGCGCCACTATGCGAACCGGAAAACGCATCGCGTCGACCCCACACTAGTGAAGTTGCTGGGGTTCCCCCTTTTTGGTAGACAGCGGTCTAGGGCCGAACTGCTCTAGGCCGCTTTCTCACCTTTAAGGCCTTTTTCCTCCGGCGTGAGATACCCTAACGTTGAATGTATGCGTTGTTTGTTGTAAAAGATCTCGATATATTCGAAGATCGCCACCCTTGCCTCGATTCGGGTGTTGTAATTTTCTCGGTAAATTAGTTCTGTCTTCAAGGACGCGAAGAAGCTTTCGGCCACTGCGTTGTCCCAACAGTCTCCTTTTCCACTCATGCTTTGAATACAGCCAAGCCGCTCCAGTTCTACTCTGAAGCGATCGCTCGCATATTGAACGCCTCGATCTGAGTGAAAAA
>QKMZ01000014.1 GCA_003242885.1 Candidatus Melainabacteria bacterium
CAGCTATCGCGATCTCGAAGAGATGATGGAAGAGCGCGGCGTAGATGTTGACCACACCACCATCTACCGGTGGGTTCAGCACTACGCCCCGGAGATGGAAAAGCGCCTGCGCTGGCACTATCGTCCGTCCTACTCTAGCTCCTGGCAAATTGATGAGACGTACGTCAAGGTAAAAGGCGTGTGGAAATACCTTTACCGGGCAATAGATAAAGAAGGCCGGACATTGGACTTCTTCTTGTCACACACGCGAAGCACGGCTATGGCAAAGCGTTTTCTCGGCAAGGCGCTGAGAAAACAGAAGTCTTATGATAGACCGGATACGATCAACACTGATAAGAATCCCGCTTACGGCGCGGCTCTCAAAGAGATGAAAGACGAAGGTAAGTGTGACGTGGACCTTAAGCACCGACAGGTCAAGTATTTGAACAACAGGCTGGAAGCCGATCACGGCAAGCTAAAGCGTCTTATTAAACCAGTCCGTGGCTTCAAGTCAATGAAGACTGCCTATGCCACCATCAAAGGCTTTGAGGTCATGCGCATGTTTCGCAAAGGGCAAATGCTTGTCTGGCAGTTGTTTCCAGGCGTCAAGGGCGAAGTGTATCTTGTCGAAAAACAGTTCGGGCTAGATAGCCAAAATGCCTACGGCGAGTTTTGGAAATCACTCATGGATGAATTTGAGGCTGCATAATCAGAAAACCGGACGGAGAAACACGTGTCATAACTCGTCTCAAATTTTTCGGCCAATCTTTGCAACAGAGCCTTTTAGAGATCGAGGATGTCGAGTCCGGGGCAAAAGACCGCAAAAAACGCGAAAAGCTTTTGGAAGCTGCCAGACGACGGGATATTGATGCTGTGCTTGTATGGAAGCTCGATCGCTGGGGTCGTTCAATTCATGACTTATTTCTCACTCTCAAGGAACTCACGGATCTCGATGTCGCATTTATCTCATTGACGGAAGCAGTAGATATGAGCACTCCGATTGGACGAGCAGTGGCGGGGCTACTTTCGGTATTTGCCGCCTTCGAGCGGGAGCTGCTTAAAGAAAGGGTGAAGGCTGGAATTGCCCAAGCAAGAAAACGAGGACAACGACACGGGCGTCCACCGACAGTAAGGAAATACGCTACTAAGGTCAAACGGTTGTTTCAGCAAGGTCAGTCTAAAGCAGCTATTGCCAGTCAGCTGAAGATCAGCCGTGCTTCCGTTCGGAGACTACTCACCAATAGCAGTAGTGGATAAGCTAGCGACAGAACACGCGTGTCATCAGCGTCGGTGTAAATCAGCGAACATTCAATAGCGCGCTCATTCATTCAAAGAAACAACTATTTGCAATGATCATCGAATGGCTCTTGTAACCCGCAGTCCATTAGCCACGGCCAGCAGCTCTGATACTTCATGAAATATCACTGCTATTGCGACAGTAATCACCCCGAACAATGCTGCCGGAATCAAACCAGCAAGGAGCGCCAAAGAGAACACAATATTTTGCTTGCTAATTGTTTGCGCTCTCTGTCCGAGTCGAATCGCGTATATAACCTTGGTTAAGTCATCACCCATCAGCGCTGTGTCGGCTGCTTCAATCGCTGCATCGGTGCCGGCAGTTCCCATTGCGATGCCGACAGTAGCTCGCGCCAACGCCGGAGCATCATTAATACCATCACCGACCATAGCCATTGATCCGTACTGCTTTTGCAATTCTTCGATTGCAGCGATTTTGTCTTCAGGCTTCAATTCGGCCCGTACATCTTCGATTTGCAGCTCTTGAGCAATCGCGCGAGCTACACGCGAATTGTCGCCCGTAAGCATTGCCACCTTCATTCCTAGCTTATGCAAATCTGCCACCACTTGCTTCGCCTCGGGACGAATAGCATCCTTGATTGCAATCAGACCCAAAATCTTCTGCTCGGTTCCCACTAGCACTACAGTTTTGCCTTCCTCAGAAAGCTTCTTCGTCTGCAAGTTTGGCTCAATGCCGAACTCTTCAAACAGCTTTGGTTTGCCCAAGTAATAAAGCTCGTCTTCGATTCTGCCTTGGACACCTGCTCCTGTTAGCGAGCGAAATTCTTTCACTGGGGCCGCTTCAACCTTCATGTCTGAAGCTTTGGAAACAATTGCTCCAGCTAATGGATGTGTTGACGATTGCTCCAGACTGAGAGCTATTCGCATAAGCTGATTGTCGTTTCCAGTCATGGAAACAACATCGGTCACTTCAGGCTTACCGACAGTAAGCGTGCCAGTTTTGTCGAAAGCTATGCCCTTCAGTTTGCCGAGATTCTCAAGGTGCATACCGCCTTTAATTAGCACACCGTTTTTTCCGGCTGTGCCGATACCAGCGGCGATAGCAACCGGTGTCGACATGACGAGAGCACAAGGCGCACCGGCGACAAGCATCACAATTGCGCGAGTGGCCCATTCGCTAAACGCAGCACCGAAAAACAACGGCGGAACGATCATAACGAGCATTGCCACTATGAAGACAGCCGGCGAATACTTTTCACCGAACTCTTCAATGAAGCGTTGAGCCTTACCTTTTTGCTCTCTGGCCTCTTCAATCATGTGAACCATTTTGGAAAGAGTATTGTTCTGGAAGCTTGCTGTCGTGCGGATCTCTAACAACCCGTCTTGAACGATTGTCGCAGCAAACACTTTGCCTCCTGGTCCCTTCTCGACGGGCACCGATTCACCTGTCACCGCAGCTTCGTTGATGCTCGATTGACCAAGCACAATTTCTCCGTCGGTCGGAAGAGATTCCCCTGGTTTAACAAGGAACATGTCACCAACTTGCAGGCTTGCGGCTGGAACCATAACTTCCTGGCCGTCTTTACGCACTCTTGCTTCCTTGGGCGCAAGATCAAGAAGCTTGCGAATGGACGCTCTTGTTTTGGCGAAAGTGTATTCTTCTAATCCTTCGGCAGCCCCATACAACACAGCCAAGATGGCCGCCTCATCCCACAGTCCTAAAATACCGGCCCCGGTCATTGCCGAGAACATGAGAAATTCAATGCCGATTTCGCGCTTCTTGACCAGCTCCTCGATGCCTTCTTTAGCCCAGGCATAGCTGGAGATAACGATTGCAACCAGATAAAGTACAACCATCACCAAATGCGGTGCGATCTTGAAGTAGCCCAAGCCAAATGCGATAACGGCGATTAGCGCACCGATGAGAGCGTTGCACATCAAAGGATGCTCGAACCAACGACCTTCAAAAACCTCGTCATCCTTGTCACAACAAGGCATATATAACCTCCGAAAACGCTGCTTTAATACCTAGTACACTCATAAAATCCCTTAGCAAGATCTGCAATAAGCCCATCGCCAAGCTCCATTAGCGCGCTAATTCGCTCATCGGATAGCTCGTAATAAACAAACTTGCCTTTTTGTTCTCGTCGAACCAGCCCGCATTCACGTAAGCAGGCAAGATGATTCGAAACGTTTGGTTGCGTCAACCCTGTGGTCTCGACCATTTCCGAGACGGTCCTCGGGCCGTCTCTAAGGGTTTCTAAAATTCCCAGTCGTGATGTATCTGAAAATCCTCTGAATAGCTTGGCTTTAAGCTCTGTGGCGTTAAACATGTCAGGTGACTCCTGAATCTATCATCATATCATTATATACTGATATACTATTAAATGTCGGCTCTCGGTCAGCAAAATGCAAATTCTGCCCAAATTTCTTGGACGCTTCTTACTGTTATTGACAGTCTTCCTTTACTTTGATTTGCCTGACAAAGCTCTCTCAGAGGAACAGGGAAATAATAGTAATAAAACGATTTCTCTCTCCGATAGCGCTAAACGAGCAATTGGACTGGAGACGACCTCGGTGCAACTCCAATCGGTTTCGGTTCGCATCTCGACTGTTGGCAAAATTGAGGCAATCCCAACGCGCGAGTTTGTGCAACACGCGCCTCTTTCTGGCCGAGTCACGCAAGTGCTTGTTAAACCAGGCGATCAAGTTGTTGCCGGGAAAACCCTAGCAATTCTCAACAGCCCTGAAATCAATGTCCTTGCAGCCGAGACGTTGCAGACAAAATCCCAAATCGAAGCTGAAATAAAGCGTAGCCACGCCGAACTCGATGCAGAAATCAATCAGGCCATTGCCAGAGTAGATCTCACTCAGTCCAACTACAACCGTGACAAACAACTCTATGAAGAGCAAATAGGCTCTCAGAAGGCTATGGAGACTTCGCTTGCTGAACTGAAAGTGGCGCAGAGTCAACTACAAATGACCAAAGCCAGAAAAGAAGCTGTCCTTGGAGGGTTAACAACCAAGCTCAAAGTGTCTTCGGATTCATTAGTGCGCCGCCTGCAACAGCTTGGCGCGACACAAGCTCACATCCAGAAAATGTTGAAGGAGCAACGGGCACTTGTCAATGTGCCGCTTGTTACTGCAAGAGACGGCATTGTGAGCAGAATAGATGCAAGCCCTGGGCAAAGCATCGAACCTGCGGTGCCCCTTTTTGTTGTATCGGATCTGCGCCGAATCTGGGCAACAGCCAACGTGTATGAAAATGACATGTCGGCTATCCGGATAGGACAGGATGTCGAACTGACCGTGGCTGCTTATCCGGAAAGAAGCTTTAAAGGTGTTGTCACCTTCGTCTCCCCAACGGTTGATACTCAAACCAGAACTCTTCCTGTCCGCATCGAGATTGACAACCCAGATTTATCGTTAAAACCAGGCATGTTTGCCAACCTCAATATTTCTACTGCCGCATCCCGGCAAGCAATCCTAATTCAGCGAAATGCTCTTGTCCAAGATGCAGACAAATACATCGCTTTCATCTCTGACCCTGAAGGTTATCGTCCTGTAGTTCTTCAACTTGGCAAAACATTTGGAAAGAAAGTTGAGATCGTTTCCGGTCTAACTCCAGGAGACAAAGTGGTCGTCAAAGGCGCTTTCCAGTTGGATGCTGAGCGCCTTAAGTTGCAAGGACAAACGGATTTGTTCACGCACCCAAGCGAGGAAGCCGAAGAAGAGCATGAAAGTGGACAATCATCCACGGGAAGCACAACGCAATCACAAACTCTCACTCTTGTCGCTATTGCTTTCTTGCTCGGCATTGCTTTGACCATCTTTTCGGTGTTTGTACTTAGAGCACGGAAGCTGGTATCGAAAGACAATTCCAGAAAGTCAAACGCAGAACAAGACCAAGTATCAACTCATGCTGAATAATCTTATTAACTGGTCAATTCATAATCGCTTCCTTGTGATCATTCTCTCTTTGGTCTGGGCTGCTGCTGGTGTTTACCTCTCGCTTCGGACCAATGTCGATGTTTTTCCTGACTTTGCTCCACCACAAGTTGTGTTGCAGATTGAGGCACCAGGTATGGTGCCGGAAGAAGTCGAGGCTCTTGTTACATTGCCCGTTGAAGCACAGCTAAATGGCATGCCAGGCTTAAGGCAGATTAGATCCAACTCAGGCGTCGGCGTATCCTCGATAACTACTGTGTTTGATTTCAACACAGACCTTTACCGTGCCCGTCAGCTCGTAGCTGAACGTTTACAGTTAGTTGCTGCCAGACTGCCCAAAGGTGTGGGACCGCCCCGTCTTTTTCCGGCTATGCCCGCCATCGGCGATGTTCTAAAAATCGCTTTTGTCCCACAGAAAACAGCGCTCAGAGATTTGCGCGCTTTAGCTGATTGGGAGATCAGAAATCGGTTATTAGCGGTTCCTGGAGTGGCGCGGGTTCTTGTCATTGGTGGCGAAGTAAAGGAATACCAGGTACTTGTCGATCCTAACAAACTTCAGACTTATCGAGTCACCATGGCTGAGATAAGGAAGGCTGTTGAAAGCGCAAATGCTGTAAGCGCCGGCGGATTTCTCGTCAGTGAAGATCAACAGTTCTCCATTCAAGGTGTTGGTCGCCCCCGAACTATCGACGATCTAGCTAATTCCGTTGTTTCAGTGAGAGATAACGTACCGGTACTGCTCAAGCATGTTGCACGTGTTCAAATCGGCAATGCCTTCAAGCTTGGAGACACCGTCATCAATGGCAAATCTGGTGTCTATGTTTATATAACGAAGCAGCCGGGTGTGAACACTGTCGATGTCGTTCACGATGTGCAAAAGGCAATGGAATTACTAAAGCCATCGATCCCCGACGATGTTCAAATAACTTACGTCTTCAATCAGGCTGATTTCATTCAAAAGTCGGTTACTAATGTCTTGGAAGCCATCGGCGAAGGTGCGGCTCTAGTTGTTGTTGTACTGATCATTTTTTTGCTAAATTGGAGAACATCAGTAATCAGCCTCACTGCCATACCTCTGTCGATTCTCACTGCCGTGGTTGCAATTAAGGCCTTCGGCGGTTCTATAAACACAATGACTCTGGGCGGGCTGGCTATTGCTGTCGGTGAGGTGGTCGATGACGCCATCATTGATGTGGAAAACGTGTATCGTCGCTTGCGCGAGAATCAATCCAGTTCTCATCCCAAGCCTGTTCACGAGATAGTTTACCAAGCCTGCATAGAAGTGCGATCCTCGGTTGTCTACGCTACATTCATCGTGGCACTGGTTTTCCTGCCAGTTTTCACTCTTGCAGGCATTGAAGGGCGAATCTTTTCGCCGCTTGGACTCTCATATATAACGGCTACCATGGCTAGTCTTCTGGTAGCCCTAACCGTCACCCCGGCTATGTGCATGTACTTACTTGCAAGAGGCAAGTCTCTTTCACATCATGAACCATTGACTGTCGTAATGATCCAGAACTTGTATCAACGCATCCTGGAACCGGTCATGCGTGCACCACGCATGGTGCTGGCATTTTCCACAGCCCTTTTTGTTCTGACAATTTCATTGCTCTTTGGCGTCGGACAAGCTTTTTTGCCACCATTCAGGGAGAACAGCTTGATCATCACTGCCATTGCACGCGCCGGACAGAGTCTCGATGCCACTACACGTATGGGCAATGAATTCGAATTGTCGTTGCTGAAAGAGCCGGAGGTAACTAGCGTTGTCCAATGGGCAGGCAGAGCCGAGCTTGACGACATGGCTGCCGGGCCAAACTTTTGCGAATTCGATGTTCAGCTCAAGCCAAGCGAGAAACCACTTGAGCCCACGTTGAAAATGGTCAGAGAGCATCTTGAGCGGCTGCCCGGCGTCGTAGCCGATGTTGGCTCTTTTATTTCACACCGTATGGACGAAGTACTTTCGGGTGGCACGCGCGCGGCCATTGCCATAAAAATATTCGGACCGGATCTTCCGACGTTAGCAAACATTGCCCAAGAGGTTAAAGAGATAACGAAGGAGGTTCCAGGCGCTGTGGATGTTCGCACCGACCCACAAGTCGTTGTGCCGCGTATCCGCATATTGATTGACAGAGAAAAGTCCGCGCGCTATGGAGTCACTGCCCAAGACTTAATGGGGGACATCGAAACTGCCTTTCAAGGACAAGTCATTTCGCAAGTACTGGAAGGGCAACGTCTCTTTCCGCTTAAGCTCTGGCTGGAAGAACCATTCAGGAACAATCTGGATTTGGTAAAAAAACTGCTGATCGACACACCAACAGGCGCTCGAATCCCTGTCTCCGAGATCGCTGATGTGAAGTTTGTAGATGGTCCCAATATTATTCTGCGAGAAGATGTTTCACGCAGAGTGGTTGTCCAGGCGAACACCTCCGGCCGTGATGTAGTGGGCGTAGTAAACGACGCAAAAGCAAAGATAGAGAAGTCTGTTCACTTGCCACAAGGTTACTACATCGTTTATGCCGGTCAATATGCTGCACAAAAGGAAGCTGCTATCACTTTGCTTTCTATGTCCGCTTTGACGCTGTTCGGCATCATCCTTCTGCTTTATCAAGGACTAAAGTCATGGAAGCTTACGCTTTTGGTCTTGAGCAATCTTCCTCTAGCGACAGTAGGCGGAATCATTGCCGTTGTACTTACCGGCAACATATTGAGTGTGGGCTCTTTAATCGGCTTCATTAGCCTTTTCGGAATCTCTACACGTAATACCATTCTTCTTGCCACACATGTCAACAGCTTGATTGAACAAGGTGAGCCATTTGACCAGGCGATTCTGCGCGGCGCTCAAGATCGCGTGGCTCCCGTTCTTATGACAGCCATCACTGCTTCGCTGGGCATGCTGCCTTTAGCTATTTTCGCCGGCGCTGGTCGAGAGCTTGAACAACCGCTTGCCATTGTCATAGTCGGCGGAATGCTTTCCAGTACGGCATTGACCCTAATCGTGATTCCAGCCCTGTTTAAGGCATTTGTCAAACCGCCTCATCAGAAAGGAGCAAAGAAAGCAGTTGCTAAAAGCGTCTGATGCACTTTCGATTCGTGGCAAACAAACTCACTCATCGTATTGGCGACGTGGTGCTGTCGCAGCGATGTTGTCTTTCTTCGTTTCGCCGAGCGTTGAAGCCGAAACGTCTACTATCAATCAGACAAATAAACAGACTCTTCTTGCTGATGCTCTGCCAACACTACTCCCACCAATTAACCCATCGTCAGGTAACCAGTATGTAGCTGGGGAAGTAAGCCTAGATCAAGCTTTGAATGAAACCTTCGGGCAGAGCCCGCGAGCGGCGAGCGTTCGCTTGCAGCTCGGCATCGCTAAATCAGCAATACCGCAGGCCCTCACATTTCCCAATCCATCGTTGATTGTCTACAACGGGTTCATTGCAGAACAGACTTATCAACTCGGCGCTTCGATACCCATTGAACAGCCTTGGAAAGTGTTTTTCAGGTTGGTAAGTGCTAAGCAACAGATAAAACAAGCCGACCTTGAAATTCAGCGTACCCTTTGGCTATTGCGATCCAATGTTCGCAGAGCTTTCCTTGAAGTCGTACTTGCAGAGGAAATGGCTCTAACTCTCGCTCAAGTTGCAGAACTCACTAATCGCTTGCTCCTAGCAGCGGAAAAACGAGCAAATGCCGGTGATGTAGCCAACCTCGATGTATTCAAAGCGAAACTTGCGCACTCGCAAGCGCAAATTGAATTGGCACAGTCCCAGCGCCAGGTCAAATTGACAAAGAGACGCCTCAATGTTTTACGTGGAAAAGACCATGCGGTCGAGCTGAGCGTACCGCGACTTCCTCCATTTGAGCTGAAGGTGCAAAGGACAGAACTCCTCCCGGACTTCGATCAAGCTCTCCCCACACTCGATCAGTTAATTACTACCGCCCATCAAAAACGTCTTGATGTACGTCTGGTGAATCAAGCAATCAAAACAAACGAAGCTGCACTGAAAAGCACTTATGCGAGCATACTTCCAAATACCCAGTTTAATGTCGGTCGCTCCATCACCGGCAACCCACCCGATGGTCCCAAGCTCAACGGTTACTTTATCGGTATCAATCAGGAGATGCCGGTCTTTGACTTTAAACAAGCAGATGTGGCCCGTTATCGAGCTTCTTTGCGACAGCTCAAGATAGAAGCGGAAGCTCAAAAAAATATAGTTTCAGAAGAAGTGGCTGTGGCCTACGAACGCGTATCCATCGCTCGTGAACGAATACAAGCCTATCAAGACCATCTGCTCGCCGACTCTGAGCAGGTAGCTCGACTCGCCAGAAGAAGCTACGAGGTTGGACAATCTGATATCACTGCTGCTATTGCCGCACAGCAAGCTAATATACAGGTGAAAACTCAATATCTCGAAGCTGTACGTAGTTATCAACAGGCATTCACTGATCTTGAACAAGCTGTCGGTCAAATTTTATGATCTTAAGTCATATTTTCAAGAGCAAAATGGCCCATTTTTACGCGAATCGTTGCCATCCCTCAATAACTCGCAAGTCCTGAAGTTGCGAAGCTGAATATTTCGGAGCAAATCGATCACCCGTTTCGGTCCAAATCGATCACTCTTTTCGGAGCAAACCGATCACTCGTTTCGGAGCAAATCGAGCGCCTGCCAAGTAGCTAATTCTCATTGACGCTGGCCAACCCCCCGCTGACACTGAAACTTGCCCATTTGCAGAAAGGTAAGTGTCAGTTGCCGAACAAGAGGTTAGCCATGAGAAGAATACGCGAAATACTCCGCATTTGCTGGGGCTGTCGCTTAAGCCACCGCCAAGCCGCTGAAAGCGTTGGTGTGTCTCCATCGACGGTGTCCGAAGTTTTGCGTCGCGCCGAAGTTGCTGGACTAACTTGGCCGATTGCCGACGAAATCGACGACGCGGCACTTGAGCGCGTTGTTTACCCCGCGCCGAATTATTCGCACAACCGGCCCGAGCCTGATTGGAGCTACGTGCATCTGGAGCTTAGCAAGAAAGGAGTTACGCTGAGCCTTCTCTGGCAGGAATACAAAGAAGCAAATCCAGATGGCTACCAGTTCACGCAGTTTTGCGAACTCTATCGCCGCTGGCGGAAGACGCAAAACATAACGATCCGACAAACGCACAAGGCGGGTGAGAAGACTTTTTCAGACTTTGCCGGAAAGACCCTGAAAATCAGAGATCCAAATACCGGCGAAGAGCGGAAAGCATATCTGTTTGTCACCACCCTCGGTGCCAGCAACTATTCTTACGCAGAGGCATTTCTCGCTCAAGATGCAGAAGCCTGGAGCGTGGGTCACGTTCGTGCGTTTGAATACTTTGGCGGCGCTCCGCGAGTAATCGTGCCAGATAATCCGAAAGCCGCGGTCATCAGTGCATCGAATTACGAACCGGTCCTCAACGAATCGTTTCGACGAATGGCCGCGCATTACGGCTGCGCAGTTTTGCCTGCGCGCGTGCGCAAGCCGAAAGATAAGGCGAAAGTGGAATCCGCCGTCGGTCTACATGAACGTTGGATCGTTGCCAGACTTCGCAATCGAACATTCTTCAGTTTGCGCGAATGCAATGAAGCCATCTGGGAGCTGCTGGAGCAGGTCAATGCGCGTCCATTTCAAAAGCTACCTGATTCACGAAAGATCGCTTTCGAGATGATCGACAAATGCGCGCTCCAACCACTTCCGCAAACCCGGTATGAGTTCGCCGAGTGTGTCCGCAAGCGAGTGGGCATGGATTATCACGTCGAGTTCGATCGGCATTGGTACAGCGTCCCACATGCGCTTGCCGGTCGCGAGATCGAAGTGCGCGCGACAACAACGACAATCGAAATCCTGTACCAAAACCGGCGAATAGCAAGCCATGTTCGCAGCACTAAAGCCGGCGCGCACTCGACATTGCCGGAACACCTATCCCCATCTCATCGTGCCTACATAGAATTGACAGATCAGAAGATCTTGGCTTGGGCTGCAGGAGTCGGTTCTAGCACCTTTGCCGTAGTGCAAAAGCTCCTGGACGGTGAGGGTTACCCGGAAGAAAAACGACGGCGCTGCTCCGGCATCGTGAATTTGCACAAGCATTACCCAACGTCTCGAATCGAGGCCGCGTGCAAACGCGCTCTTCATGCGAGCACCATTTCATACAGAAGCATCAAGTCAATACTTCAACATCGGCTCGACGAACAACCGTTGACACAGATCGCGCCAGCACCTGCCATCACGATCATTCATGAGAACGTTCGCGGCGCCGAATATTTCACCACGAAGGAGAACCAATCATGCTAATTCAACCGACCATCGACAATCTCAAGACGTTGAAACTTTTTGGGATGGTGCAAGCTCTGGAAACCCAGCTCACGAATGCAGACGCGGCGGCGCTGCCCTTTGAAGATCGATTCGGGATGATCGTCGATTGCGAAGTTACAACGCGCGACAATACCCGGCTCCAGCGGCTAATCAGAGCCGCAAAGCTGGGTCAGCAAGCAATGGTCGAAGATGTTGAATCTAATCCCGCGCGAGGAGTCGACAAAGCGCTATTTCTGTCGCTGTCGACAGGTGACTGGCTGAAGCAGCACCAAAACGTGATCATCATCGGAAAAACCGGCGTCGGCAAAAGTTATCTAGCGTGCGCGCTTGCACAGAAAGCATGTCGCCTTGGATTCAGCGTTCTCTATCAGCGCGCATCGCGTCTATTCGAAGAACTACGCATCGCGCGTGCAGATGGCAGCTACGTGAAAATGCTCGGCAATCTTGCGAAGCGAGAATTGCTTGTCCTGGATGATTTCGGCCTCGAAGCATTGACCAGCGATCAGCGCCGCGATTTGCTTGAGGTGATTGAAGACCGCTATCAAACTTCATCAACGCTCATTACAAGCCAGATCCCGGTCGAACACTGGCATGAACTAATTGGCGATCCAACAATCGCCGATGCAATTCTTGACCGCGTGGTACATAACGCACATAAGCTTTCGTTGAAGGGAGAATCACGACGAAAATCGAAATCCAAAGACGCGCAGTGATAACAAACCCAGTGTCATGATTTAAGCGCAGCTTGGCAAGCGATCGATTTCACCGAACAGGCCGTTCGCTTTTCTCCGAACAAAGTGTTCGATTTGGCCGAAATACGCACGAAGCCGCTTATGACGCTGAGCATCAGACTGATACCGGACTCCATTTCCATAACAAAGCCGTCTGCAGATCGAAGTAGCATCGACACAACTTTCGCTGCGCGAGAGGCTGAAAGCCCATCCCACCTTGCTATTCTGAGTTAGCTCCAAACCGTAATCGTGTATACGAGCACTGACCATTGTTGCCCTCCTTTGAGTTGATTCGGCAGCGACGCTGCCTCCCGGAGGGCGACCGGCTGGGCTCCGCCGTCAAGGCGGCAGGAAAGGAGTACTCAAAACCAAGAGAAAACCGAACGGCTTGAAGGCGGTGGGCGCTCAGCCGGTAAACTTGAAGAACAGCGGAGAAAGCCGTCAGGTCAGGCTTTTTGAAACGCGTTCGAACGACGATCCGGAAAATGAGTGAGATCTGATGTGGTATCAGATTGCAAATCCGGATGCCAAGAAAGTACACTTGTTAGCGGTGGGAAAGTCTCTGAATTCCAAAGACGCGACATGCGTCTTTCCCGGCTCTCTCTGGGCATCTTGCACCTTTAGAAAGCTCGCAGGAAATGTGGATTAGGTACACCACATACAGTGGCAACACAATAACAGATCTGCGATCAAAGCAACAGTGAATCGTAGAAATTTTCCAGCTACGGCGGTCGAACCACGAACCGAGGACCGTTAGACCCGGCATTCAGTTGTTCCTTCAACTCAGATAAGTACGCCTGCAATGCAGCCTGGCTGTCGTAATCGGGCGCAGTGGACAGATAGACCGCAAGAATGACCAGCAGTACTTTGATCTCTGGAATAGAAAGAGTAGAAGGCTCTTTCTGAGTAAGCCTGGTAACTTCATCCTGCCAGGTCGATTCTGACTCCTCCTGGGAGGTCGCAGCGGTCTTCAGTGCTTGCCGCTTATCTCTTTGGGATCGCATGGATATCTCATAGGCAATACGGCGAGCTGCCAAGCGACCGGGAGGCATATTTGGGTCAAGAGAAGTGGTAGGGGGCTGGGTTTGAGTAGAACCCGCCCCCACCACATCGTTATATTCGTCCGTACTGGCTGCAAAGAAGCCCTCAGCCAAGTCCTCGTAATCCTTGTGCCAGATATCCTTGTGGTTATAGAGCGTCTCTTTGGAGCATTTGGCTTCCTTGCGCAGCTCCTCGGTGGTGAACTTCTCCTGACGCTCTTTCAAGCCGTCCAGGGCGTTGCTAATGCGCTTGCGTGCGTCGGCTTTCCGATTGGCGTTCTCGCGCACCCACGATATAGGAACCACGGGTGAATACTTCTGAGGTTCATCACCTTTCTTGTGCGCCGGGCGCCAGTTCGCGGCCCGCTCAACCTGGGCGAAGGCATCAGCTCGGCCGCGGTTGATATCGTAACTTTGGCCGTTGTTTCTGGCTTTAAGATACTCTTCGATAGCCCACTGGCGCTCCTTTTCATAGCCATATCCAAGCGCCGGAAGGTCGCGGCTGGGATCACCATAGAAGAGATAGTGACCTACACATTCGATGGACTCTGCGCGCTGTGACGGACCGTTCAGTCCGTTGAGGTGATAGAGCCTGCCCTTGTACCAGTTGTCCACAATGATGCCGGGCGGCAGGCGGTGGAACACGGCTTGGACGAAGTCGCTAAACTCGCCGGTATCAACGGGCTTCTCAGTTCTCCTGATCGGCACGACGTTGCTTGCAGGCTCGCCCCGACCGTGGGCGACTGCGGACGCTCGACGTTTTTCAAGCTGCTCATTGTATGTCTTGAGCTGTCGAAAAGCCGCATAGGAATTAGCATCTCCATCGAGTACGTCGACAAACAATTCGAGGGCCTGGGGAGCGGAAAGCTCGTCGCGCTCATACTCTATTTCAAGCGTCTTCTTATCTAGCCAGGCGAAGCCCGGTTGCATAGGCAGGCGCAGACCCAGTCCTAGCGATCTGTCGCCACCTGGATGAGGGAAAATCTCAAGCTGTCCTTTTCCAACCTGGAAGTCGTTGAGCGTAAGAAGCTTGATCAGTTGCGCTCTGAGATCGGCACTGCTAATAGGGTCTTCAAAGAATAGATAGAGGTGCCAGCCGCCGCTGTCGCTGGATCGATAAAGGGAAGACTTTGGAAGACCGGCATCTGATAAGGCATGTAGCAACTTATCAAGTGACTGCTTGTTGTGATAACGGCTCTTCTGATCTATATCGAGAACGGCAAACCGAGTGGCTTTCCCGGCGCGGCAGCCAATGAAAAACTTGGGATGTACACAAGCGATAGCCTTGAGAATTTCCGAATCAGGCAGCTTCCATTTATCGTCTGCCGAGTACCAGGAGCCGCCAGACAAAGGCTTGTAGATATAACTATAACGGTGGAACAGTTCAAGAAATTGCGCGATGCAGATCTCCCACCCTTGCGGGAAGTGGTCCTTGCGATCAAAACGAGCAATCTTAGTCGGCGCACTTGCTGGCAGCAAGCGCGCTTGAATGTGTCCGGTAATGATGGTCTCCCTTTCTTAATCTGGGACGTGTTGACCTATCCGGACCGTTAGTCTATTCTGGAGCCACATCGCGAAAGTACCAAAAACGCGACGACAACTGAATAGTGAGGTCCGCAAAAGATCTCTCAAAAGAACATCGCCTCAAACGATGTTTTTTTGTTTTTGTGCTTGACTGTCCTTCCTAGTGGGCGGGTGCCCAATACATATCCACTTTATATGCACCGAGTTTGGTGGCATCTTTCGATGACACTATATTATTTGTGCAAAATGCAATCAACACTTTACTACTTGAACTGATCGACTGGCAGAGGCTTTTGCCGGGTTAGAAAATTTCGAGCCTCATAGCTAGAAAAGGCTTCACGGCATGATGTGCGCGTGTACGAGATCGTGGTTGAAGGTACGAAAAAATTGGCTAGAAAACGTCAGGAAATTTTCTAACGGTCAGAAATCGCATTTCCATACCGCGAGAAATAGATTGCGCAGTCCAGAAAAGCGGCATAGAAGAGGCTGGAAATTGCCGCAAAGCGTGACCGATAGCTGCATTACAGCAAGAGCAAACAGGAGCACGACAAGGCTCACGAATACAACTTCCAACCCAACCTAGAAAGAGGCTGGAAGTTTTCTAGACACCCAGAAGCGCTTCGACACTCCCCTGGAAAGAAATTCCACCGTCCACTTCCAGCCATTGTCATGAGGTTTTCTGCCGAGGATTGACTGAAGTACTGGTCGATATTTCTGGCTGGAAACGATTTCCAACCCAGGTAGAAGAGGGCTCGAAATGAGCAAGAAGGCTTGTTGCTGAAAATTTCCAAAGTCTCGAATCAACGATCCGTTTTCTTTTCCAGCCCTCGAAGTCATTTCCAGCCCAGGTCTGGAAGCATTTCCAGGGGTGACTAAAGCTGAGCGGTGATGCGGCTTACAGCCAAAGAAAAGCTTTAAATTCAGAAGGAAAAGACCTATAATCCTGACAGGCTCAGGGTTTGCGATATCCAGAGTATACAGGGTGGATATAAAGGAGCGGCGGTGTCAAAAACAATTTCAGTCAAGGAAGCCGCCTCCGCGCTAGGCATTACACCAAGGGCCGTGACCTATCGGCTAGAGAAGGGACAGCTTAAAGGAACACTGAACAAAAACGAGTTCGGCGTGCCGGAGTGGCGCATATTCCCTAACAAAGAAATCATGGCCGGAATCAACAGCCAGGTGGAGAGTACCAGCCCGGCCGCTGGTGCAGGTCCGATAAATTTCGACCCCGGTGATGTCATTGAAGCCGAGTCGGTGGATGCAGAGCAGGAAGAAGCACCACCGACAGAAACACGTTTTGCAACCGAATTTCAAAGCATCGTTGAGCAATGCGTGCGTCCACTTGTCGAGGAAGTGAAAGCTCAAGCGCTTGCGCTTGCTGAAAAAGATAGGATCATCGAAGAGCAAAAGGTTCAACTTCGACTTCTGCCTGACTTTCAAAAGCGTGCCGAGGATGAGCGCCAGCAGGCTGAAAAGGAACGGAAGGAAGCAGAACTCAAGGCACTTGAAGTAGAAGCATTGAGCAAGCAAATAACCGCCATAGAAGAGCAGAAACGCGAGCTGGAAGAAAAGGCGAGCCAGTCCACAATCTTAGCTACGGACTTGGAATCACTCAAGGCCAAGGTTGAGGAGTTGCAAAGACCCTGGTGGAAGAAGTGGTTTTCGGCCAGACCTGAGTGATTCAATTGAAGCTCAAAGAGCTAATGACACTTCTTGACCGTCGGTAAGGATCCTGGTCAAAAACCCGATGACACCATGACATCATCAAGAAAGGTAATGTTCAACGCTGGTTCCATCGACATCATCTCTTGACCCGACCTGAATTCATATTCTCCGAAGCGATTTATGTGTTCTGTTTGATAGGGACTAAAGCAGGCAAGCGCCTCTTGATCAATATCGTGACCGTCATCAACCATGTTTTGAAGGGCTTCGCTCATTGTGACCAAGGTGTGGAGAATCACCAAATTTGCCACCAGATGATTGTATTTGATGACCTTGCGTTGTTCGTCTCGCACATTCTCTGCAATTATGCCTTTGCCACCAAAGAGCAAGAAGTCGGCAAATTGATTGAAGCGTTCGCTTTTGTTTGTTGCGACAGATATGATGCGCCGAACATCAATGTCTGAGATGTACTGCAATAGAAATTTAGTGCGAATTACACGGCCGAGCTCGCGAAATGCGAAGTAAAGTTTGTTTTTGCGGCTGTAAGTTGCAAGTCTTCTGAGAATTGATGATGGAGTAATTTTGCCGGCTTTGACAGAAAGTGCCACGCGCAGCATGTCCGGCAGCATTGTCTCAATCAATGTCCAATCGATTTGTTCGCTGAATAACTCGTCGATGTGCTCGTAGTGGATATTCGAATCTGCTCTGTAAAAATGCAAGTCCTTCCAATTACGAATTCTAGGCATAAGCTGAATTCCAAGCAAGCTTGCAAGCCCAAAGATGGGCGCACTTTGTCCCTGCGTATCGGAATGCACGATCTCTGGCTGAACATCCGAGTCATTTTCAGTGACGAAGTCTAAGATGTAGTGACCTTCCCATGATCCGCATGTGCTGAAGCGAGAGAAAAGGGCGATGT
>QKMZ01000004.1 GCA_003242885.1 Candidatus Melainabacteria bacterium
GATAGTTGTGTTTGGAATTGGTTGTAGAAACATGTGAGCGCCGGCGTCGAGCCCGAATCTCGTTCATCCGCATCAATTCTTCCACGACCTTGTAATTGCAAGTCCAGCCCTCTGCGCGCAATTGCGCATACACTCTGGGACAACCATAGTTCTCTCTTGAACTTTCAAATATCTCCAAGATTCGCTGAAGAAGCTTCGCGCGCTCCTTCAATCTCTTAGATACCCTGCTTTTTAGCCACTTGTAGTAGCCTGAACGGCTGACTTTCAGCACTTTGCACAAAATAGCAATGCGATGATTCTTCCGTTCTAAATGGACGAAGGCATACTTTACTGCAGGGCTTTTGCAAAGTACGCCGCTGCTTTTTTTAGGATTTCATTCTCTTCTTTTACTTGCTTAAGTTCCTTTTCAAGCCGAACTAACTCGCTCAACTCGGAACTCCTTTCTAGATTGTCTCTGGATTCTTTAAGCCAATTTCTGAGTTTCCATGCCGGTACTTTGAGTTCCTGCGATACAGATGCAATCGTTCGTTCTGGTCTCTGAGCCAGATACACAGCGTTTCTTTGGAACTCTTTCGAGTACGTGGTTGGTTTGTTTTTCTTGGTCATGGTGCACTCCTTTGTAATTTTACACAAGGAGCAGCTCGACTCTAGAACCACTGTCTACTTTTTCGGGGGACGTCCACTTTCTCTCTCATCTCCATTGCTACTATATGCTTTCATATAACAAAGAGCCTCCCCCGTGAAATTGCGCCACACCAGTGACTACGAAAAATCCCAGGTTTTCGGAGTGCCAATCACCCAAAACCTCCGCCCAGCGAGCACTTTGAGCACTTTCAATTTCGAGAGCAGCAAAAACCTCAAAACCCTTACCAGATAAGACATTCGAGAGATAGGCACTTCGAAAAATTCCGTTTTTTCGGAGCAAAGGCCAGATATGATTCCAGACCTAGTCGTCAGGAATAAATTGCAGTCTTCGGAACGCTTTTGAACGCAGACCCATAAACTAGCTCGTCGACAGATTTGCGAGCCAGCTCATGCCCGACACCATGGACATCATACCGTTCAGCTGCACGCCCCTGAAGCTTTGCGGAGTTTTCCGTATGCGGCTTACCGAGCGGAAAAACTGAGCCGTCATTTTCAACAAGAGCAACTCCACCAAATTCAGTGACTGCAAACCTTACGCGACCGGAAGATATTTCCTTCCAGACATCATCATTCCTTTGATTTTTGATCGGCGAATCGGTGAATGACTCGATGTCTTGATGCATTTAGAAACCCTCAGGGGCTAGGAATCTATGCATCTTACTGATGTGAAATGACATTCGTTTGACGCCTTTCGCCTACGAATTTCTCAGCCAAAAACGATGCTCAGCAAAAAGGTTTTGGGATGTGCTCCAGGCACACAAACAATGCGTGCGGCAAACTCCTTTCCCTCCACCGAATGAATTTTGTTTGAACCCCAATCACCAACATTTGCGAGTGAGAGTTTTTGAGGAAAACACTTATCGGCTTCAAGCAATAACTCCGACACCCTTATACCGCAAGCGTTTTCAAAACCTAACGCCTTCTCTGTAGAAACATCAATCGACTGAATGGTACCTACTTCATCAACAACTATCTGTCCAACCGGCAATTCTTCTATGGTAATGCGGCAGTGTCGCGCACTTGCAGCAATCATTAGTTTTGCATTGTCGAAGTGGGGAAATTCAGACATGATAATCCGGTCGGGATGCGCATATTGGCGTGGCGACATATGGCGCAACGAAACATCGGCGCGAAACTCGCGACGAAAAATTCACAGCACAGAACATGCGCAGTATTCCGAAAAATACTTGCAGCATTACCTACAGAGAAGTGCCTCCGATACTGCTTTCCGCTCGCGCGACAAAACAGCCAATCACTTCTCAGCAAAGGCGCGTTTTATTTTTGTTGTAAAACACGCATAGCAACGCTGACGCGGAAACGCCATATTGATGCGTATTTGCTAGGGAGATGGACGTGCGGGCTTACACTACCCGCATATCAACTCTGACAAAATTTCGTGGAAAAGTTGTGGAATTTGCAGCTAGCAAGGTTAAATCTGGAACTGTATAAAAGTCGAAATAAATAGCTTCTGCAATCGAAAACTACTTAATTATCACAGAAACATTCTTCGATTCGATTGGCCCATTTGACTCTTTGAAGAGCATCGTCAGCAACTCGCGATACAAGCCATAGAGCGGAATGCGCTTAGCGATTTCATCTCGCAAAGTATCACGGGTAAACTTGAACGAGCGGTGCGATGGACCCGCCATGTGATCAAGTTCCAAATAATAGTTTGCCAGCGGTTGAATTTGAATTTCAAACAAACAATCGTTCCATTCAACAACGCTCTTAATGGCGCGCCAGCCCGTGCGTTTCATCTTGCTGGGATCGCAAGTCAAATAGTCTTTCGTTTCAATAAAAGCTAAGAGTGGATGCGAACTATCTTCGTTGACAGGTAGTCCGACTTCTTCAAGCATTCCGGCAAGAGTTGCGTTGATGTCGCCCACCAAGAGATTTTTGAGCGTTTCATGCACGGCCATGCATGTGACATCATCTTCGCAAACTATTTTGACGCCGAAAATATCTTTGACGAATTTACTGTATTGGCGCAATTGTTTGTCTCGCGCAACCAATTCATCGAGCGCAAAGATTTCGTCTGCGACTTTGTTGGACAGCTCTTCTTCAGCTTTGACCCGGCTGGTCAAACGATTCACTCCGGTGATCGGGCGATGCAACGGAATGTACTCGACGAAGTTGGCGGCGAGAGCCAATGGCACCCACGAACGATCTCGCTGATAGCGGAAATTGTCCAACATATGATTGCCGAGATCGATGTCGGTCACAGAATAGAGAGTTTCGCGATTAATTCTTTCACGAATCAAGAACTGGCGGTTTTCTTCGCCTGGCAGATAGCCAATGACATTGCTGTGCAGCTCGAATTCACCTTCCAGCATGATTGAAGCAAGAAGATGAGCAAGCAAGTGCAAGCGGCGCTCGCCGTCGAGAATATCCTGTTTAAACGCTTCGCGAACTTTCCCGATGAACTCGCGAGAAAGCTCAATCGTCAAATGCTGGTCTGGATTTGCTTCTTGCTCATTCTTTTTCTGCGCAAGATAAGCGATGAACTCATGCAGAACAGGAGAATTCATCGCCAGAAGCAACGGTGAATTTGTGAGAGGAAGGTCTACAGAATTGTTCAAAGGGGGATTTCCGAGCAGCGTGTCTGCCATCTAGGCATTATATTCTGCCTCAAACGCTAAAAATGCAAGCACTCGCCAGGCGATATTTAAGGCATATAGAAACAAAGTTACATAGCAGAGGACCTGGCCCAAAAGACGAAACGCAAGCATCGTGGGCCGTGCACGCCTCCAGCAGTGTGCGATGCGCCCCCCCCCGTAAGCGGCGTGTCCAATCAATGTCCAACCGTTGTCGTATGGTTTGAGCAACCCAAAAACCGCAACCACTGTTCCCCGAATTCTAAGCCGAAAGCCAAATATCTGGCTCGGTTGGAGGTTTTCACATGCGCAAAATCAGACGAGCCAAAGGCAGCATGTTCATCTTCGTAAGTGTGCTGCTTCTGGCAATTGTCGCTGTTGGAGTAGGCTTTTTCGTGCTTATTAAGACCTTGGCCGGTATGCGCGAACTGCAAAACGCGACGGAATCAGGCAATTTGAATGTGGCAAAGTCTGCATTTAAAACCCCGGCAATCACCCTAGAAGCAGGCTTGGAGAAAAACAACTTCAGCGGCCTTTTAGACGACAACGGCACGATTAATCTTCGAAACTATAATCGCGTCGTCGGGCAAGTGCTGCTTGTTGCACTAAACGCTCAATCGCAAGGAACAGCCGAGTCGCGCGAACATGCTCGCTCGCTCATTTCCGCCTTGCAAATCGGCAACGGCAGTATTGGAGAGCGGCTTAACGAAGCGCTATCCGACGGATTTGCATCACAAACTCCCTTCGACAAACTAGCCGGAGCCAATTTCTTGCGCCTGCTCGGACAACATAAGCTTTCGCACAAAGTCTCCGAATACCAAATCGGCTACCTCAAAAAAGGAGCGTCCGCCAATGTATACCTCGATCCAACCATCCTACCGGGCAGCGCAAGCGTACCCGCAGGCACGTACAGCACCGGTTCCGCTGATTCAACGGGCTTTCAATACCTGTCAGGTTACCAACCAGTTGAAGTCTCAGGCATTGGCACGATTGCAGGTGTACCCGTTCTCCCAAACCAACGCCCACACCTCGTCTCAACAACGGACTTCGCCAACAACACAAATGCACCTGTTTCAGGACTGACCTTGCCTCCCAATTCGTTTAAATCAGCAGGGGCAGCGAAAGAACATGTCAGTCAAGATTTCCTGAGAGCAATCTCTTGCTCCATAGTCGGCGCCCTAGATAACAAATTCACAGCATCAATCCCGCACGGCTACATCGTCTTGAACAATCCAAGCGGAACATTGGATTCAACCCCGGCGCCAAATGCAGCCAACATTTTCAACAACGAACTCTTCACTGGCGTATTTGTAGCCAACAACGGAGCCTTTTCAACCGACCGCGCTCTCATCGATCAATGGGCAGCATACAACAGCGTAAATCCGCCAGCAGGTCCGCAGCCGCCAACCAACGGACTCTTTGGTGACCCGCACAGCATAAAGTCTCTCGGCGGAAACGGATATCCTTCGCAATGCGATTACACAAGCATGGACGGTGCAGGCGCCAACGCCGGCTGCCAATCATTGAGAAACGCGTTCGAACAAGCATATGGTGCGGACTATCAACTCCCAAGCGCGACGAACGAACTAACCGCAGTCGAACAATTCCGCGCAAATGTTTGGGGTTTGTTTCCAAACGGCGGCACCATCAATGTTCCATCAGGCTTCAGCGGCATACGCATCTTCAATTACAGTCAGCCTTCTCCCGTAGCGGCGGGACAACCACCGGTTTTCACCAGTGCTGGGACGATCGCGCAGATTCTTGGTCAAGTGGGTAATGGCAGCGGCTCGGAGCAAAGCATCCTCAAGATCTTGCATCAGAGAATTCGCGAAATAAAACCGGAAGCAACAAAGGCTGAAATAGACGCGCTTCTCGCCAGCAGAACCTTCGGACTTGGACAGAAGCTGTACATCTATCTTTCGGGCAAAAAACTTCAACTGACCGAAACAGCACCACCCTGGATAGTACCAAATACAGTGGCTGACGGAAAACCAATCATAATTTCAAGTTCGTTCCAAACGATTGGCACTAGCGTCAATCCCCCAGGCGACGCAGGATTTAGAAACGTAGTCTTCGAAGAAATGCCCGATCCATCAACATTCGGACTAGGTAGAGAAGAAGCAATTCTCACACCTTCTTCAGGCTACAACAACCTGCTAGCCACGCTTGAATTCAGAAGCCGCATAGAAGAAATGTCCGCGGCACCCTCCAATACAAGCCAGACCAGACTCAAAAAAGACGCACGCGAAGCCAACTAAACAAACCAAAGGAAAAGGCGAAATGACCAAATTTTTTTCAATCGCAGTAGCAGCGCTTTTAGTCAGCATTCCGGTCCTGGAAGCAAACGCAGCGAATATACAACAACAACAACAACAACCGCAAATCAATGCTCGCCGCCAGCCATCTCAAACACTCTCACAGCAAGCATCAACGCGCTGCCAGTACGAGTTTCAATCACAAAAACTCACGCAAATGGTAGACCTTCCGGAAGTACCTCAGTACACAGGACAAATGACATTCGTCGCTGGCACATACTTTCCGAACGCGAAGAGTGGAGCAAGCATCACCATGAAAGTGCGCACGATGGAATACGCTGGCGCCGTAAAAGACTGGTATTCAGCAGCACTGCAACAGTCAGGCTGGAAAATCGAACAAGCGATGAGCAACGAACACACAGTGGCTGCGTGGAAGGGAAAGCAGCTAATTCAGGTTATCGTCAACGAGCCGAGCCACAATCGCTTTCGAGCTGACGTGCTTATCCGGTATCGCTTCGGTGGCTAGACAAGCTAGCACCTCAAAAATCTCTCGTTGCATGTCCTCCGAAAACAGTCAATCTTTGGGAGTGCATGGAAGACTGCAAAACGTGATAGCCTGGGCATCTTCACAACCACTACCTGCCGTAGTACACCAAAGACAAGAACGAAGCGGCACGGATATGTGTGTAGAGGACTCAATCCTTGCGGAAATAGTCCTCATCACACGCATCGGTCGCTTCGTCAACGCGTTAACGCTACTTCGGGCTGCTGCTCGGCTCCCAGTCAGGCGCCGTTTTAATTAAACAGCTGCAGCGCGCTGACGTCTGGTCTGACGAGCTTCCGGCACGCAATGCGTGCGGAAGACCCAGTCCCAGAACGGCAGAAGAATGTTGTACTGCGTGTCGGGGTAGAGGTGGTGCTGCTGATGGCGCCTTTCGAGGTATCGAAACACGGGGTTCTTCGCATAGAACCACCCTTTGTTGCGATGCATCTCGAGGTGCACCAGCCACCAAACCACGCTGTAGACGACAGCAAACACGCCTGCCACATAGACCGTTATCGGGTCGATGTACCAGACGATGGGAGCCGTCGGCAGTCCGACGATGGCAGCGGCAATCATGATGTCGGCCAGGGAATCATCCGGCTCGTCATCAGTGTGTCGATAACCGCGCTTGTGATGCAGCGACATGTGGTTCTTGCACAGCCTTCTCAGAAACTTGCTTTTCAACCAGTTCGCAAACTTCATGCGATGCATGAGGTAGCGATGCGTGGTGTACTCGTCGAGCGAGAAGAGCAGGTACACGAACACCAGGCTAATTGCTACATGCAAAGCCAACATAGTGCGTCCCTCTTAGTTCGCGATATTCGGTGACTGCCAAACACAAGCAGAGACACGGGGTGTTAATCACCTGGCATTCGGCGCCAAGAAATCAACCCCCGGTCTCCACTTGTGAGTGACAGCCGATGAGCGTTTTACCGCTCGCCGCGCACGCTCCTGAGCACTTCCTCGATCGGGAAGGCGAACGGAACGAGCTGTCCGAGCGTCAGGCAGAGGATACGACCGCTCTTCGGCTCTTCGCCGATGATGTGCATGTCGTAGCCGAACTCACCCAGGAACTGGCGGCAGTTGCAACACGGCCACGGGTCGGAACCCTTGGGTGCGTACACGGCGACCGCCTTGATGGCGTGGAACTGGTCGACGCCCTGGGCGGCTGCGCGACGAAGCAGGCCACTGCCGAGCGCGCGCGTGAGCGCGGATTCCTCGGCGTGAATGGTCTGCGAGTAGCCGCAGTTTTCCACGTTGAAACCAGCGTGAATCTCACCGTCGAACGTCAGCACCGCGGCGCCGACGTTGTACTGGGAGTACGGACAGTAGGCATCTTCACTCGCCCGCTTGGCGGCTTCGATGACCTGACGATAGAGAGCCTCGTCAGCCTTGGCGACCTTGATCATCTTCGGCAGCGTGACCTTGGGCCGCGGGGTGCTGAGAGCGATGGGGCCAGTCGTGTGTGCAGCGGGCTGGCCGGCGGTGCCGTGACAAGAACAAGTCTTTTTGTCGTGACTCATATGATTTTTCCTGTGCGCGAGCAGCAATGCCGCCCGCGTGTAAGAGGTGAAGGTCCTGCGTTAGCGCTTACTTCCCCGCCTGATGAACGCCTTAAACACAGCGTTCAGTACGGAGAGCGCCAACGTCCATGGAATCATGCAGATGAACCAATCGACGATAGCCTGGAGGAACCAGCGCCGGTCGTCGAAAAGCCAATCGGGCAGCCACGATACGACCACGCCGGCCCAGCCCCAGGCGAACCAGAGCATGCCGGCGAGGATGGCGACGGCGAGCACGCAATAGAGCGTGAACAGCCAATCGCGCGCGGTCATTGCGCGAACCTTGACCGGAATTCCGGACAGGAAGCGCAAGAACGAAACCGTCCTTTGACGCACTCTCGACGTGGCGCGAGCGGCGTTTTCGCGAAACCGCTGCCAGGCAGCGGGTGTGCGACGGGCGGCATTGTTGACGGCTCGGACTCCTGACACCACATCCGGTATCACTACCGAAGTGAAGAGACAGACCAGGAAGAAGAGCATCCCCCCCAGCAGTCCGTAAACGAACCCGAGTGCGAAGAACCCGGCAAGCGCGCGCAGTGCGGCATCGCCGAAAATCGCACCTTGTGCGATGGCGGTGTCGTAAAGGCTCGCGGTGTCGAGGATCATGAACGGCAGCGACAGGACGGCCATAACCGCCCAAAACCACTGCGTGACTCGCCGCGGTGGTAGAGCGAGGCGCTCACCACCCGGCAAGAGTTTTCTCCACCATTTGTTCATTGAGTGTTCCTTTGCTGGTGGACAGGAAACAACGGCCATTAGCTTGCGCTGTAAGCCGTTTGCGTTGAGCTCTTTTCAGTACTCGACAGAAAGGGCTATGGCTGGCAACCAGCCTCAAGGCTGGCTGGCGACGATGGCGCGTTTGACGTAGAGCGCGATGAAGAGCACGGCGACAACCACGACCGACACCAGCAGCGACGAGACAAACGTCACGGTGATGACGGACGGGAAAAGTGCCGAACTCGCCAGCAGAAAGCCGGTGAAGAGCACCGTCATGATGCTCGCCGACAAGGTCTCCGCCTTTTTGCGCTGGAGCAAGGGGTTGATGCCGAGCGCATCGCCGACGATGCGACCGAGCACGCCACTGGCAACAACCGCTACCTCTGCCAGCACGGTCATGACCGCGACAGCAAGAATGCCGCCGCCGAAACCAACCGCTGCTGTGAGGGTGTTCAAACCCGGCAACACCAGCGCGAAGAGCGCGGCGAAGAAAGCCAGGTGGAAGAGAATGATTTTAGGCATTCTAAATCTCCTTCGACAGCGGCCGCCGGATCACAAGCTCTGCCATTGAGGTAGAGCCTGTTCTCCGGCGGTTTGCTGCCTGGTGTTAGGTGTTCGATGCCGAGCTTACAGCTCGAAGCACTGCCGGCGCTGAGGCACGACAACCGACCAACCGAGCGCCTTTTCGATGTGGCCCTTGAAGGCCTCGAGCGCACCGCCGTCCCCGTGAACCAGAAAGGTCTTGCGCGGCTTGTTCTCGAAGTGGCGCAGCCAGTCGATGATTTCCTCGTAGTCAGCATGTCCGGAATAGTCGGACATGTACTCGATGGTGGCGCGCACAGGGAGGACCCTCCCATGCACACGCACTTGCTTCGGCTTCTTGTTGACCAGGTCGTAGCCGAGAGCACCAGTGCCCTGGTAGCCGACGAAAATCACCGTGCTGTTCTTCTGCGTCAGACGCTTCTCCAGATGGCGAAGGATCTTGCCGCCGGCAGCCATGCCGGAAGAACCGACGATGATGATCGGCTCGCTCTGGTTTTCGTACAGAGCGTTGGTCTGTTCCGGCTTGACGCACTCAAGGTAACGCGCCGGAGCAAACGGGTCGAGACCTTTCTCGAGCTGCTGGCGAACGTCATCCTGGAAGAGCGCCGGATACTTCCGGTAAACAGCGGCGCCGGCGATGGCCATGCGGCTGTCCAGGAACGTCGCCAGGTTGGGAATGCGACCCTGCGCTGCCAGCGTTTGCACGTCATGCAGCACGGTCGGAACGCGGTCCACAGCGAAAGCGGGAATGACGATGACACCACAGCCGGTGGCGCGATCTTTCTGCTTGGCGCGTGCGTAAGCGTTGTTGATGTATTCAGCGAGCGTCGACAGGCGGTCGCGCTTCTGATGCAGCTTGTTGCCATACGTTGACTCCGTGATCACGTAGTCGGCGTGTTTGACAGGCACAAGCGGCTTGAGCATCGGCGGAGCAGCGCGACCGACGTTGCCGGTAAAGCAAACGGTCTTCGCCTCGTCGCCTTTGCCGATGGTCAGCGTCACAACAGCGGCGCCGAGGATGTGGCCGGCTTCGGTGAAGCGCAGCTGAATGCCATCGGCGATGTTGTAGAGCTGGTTGTAGTTGATGGACTTGAAGAGCGGGAAGCACAGCGGAACATCTTCCGGTGTGTACAACGGCACGCTCATCGGAATGCGCCGGCTCTTCTTGCCGCTTGCCTGTGCCTTCTTCTGGCGGCGAGCGATGAAGCGGTTGACGCGGTCAGCCGCATTTTCCTGCAGACGACCGGAGTCGAGCAGCAAGAAATCCAGGAGGTCCTTCGTGGCAGGGTGCGTGTACACCGAGCCGCGGAAGCCGTCCTTCACCAGTGCGGGCAACCAACCGGAATGGTCGATGTGCGCGTGGCTGATGATGACGAAGTTGATGTCCTTTGCGTCGACGCCCTTGGGAAGGCGCTTCTGGCGATTGATTTCCTCGTGCTCCTGGTGCAAGCCCACTTCCAGCAGGAAGCGAATGACTTTGCCTTCAGGCGGCGAGTACTCGAAGTAGAACAGCGAGCCGGAGACATCTCCAGCCGACCCCAAGATGTGCATTTTGATACGCTGGCTGGGGCTAGCCGAACGCTTTTGCCTTTCTCGTTTCATTTTAGAAACTCCTTGCAGCCTGCGGTCATACGGTGCGGTGAAGCGCCGGTTTAAGGCAGGCTCTTTTATTAGAGAAAGGGAAGAAAGCGGGATTTGACGAAGTTCTAGGGTTCAAACTTTCCTGAGCTACGAACGACTCCCATAGACGTTTCCTAACGTCTTGCTAAAGTCCCTTACGGCGCAAAACAAACGGGCTCCGGCTGCACGCACTATGCGGGCATTTGATTAACCGGAAACTGTTTGAGAACTACACTGTGTGCTGTTTGCGCCTTGATTGTGAGAAGAGAAGATATAACCCACGGTAGCAAAGAGGGGGCTTGATTCCTAATCTCATGAACGCAGTCCAGAGAGAGTTCTCCAGCTTTTACCAAGGGTTTGTAGAACTATTGACATCATTTCATGTTGTCATGAGCTACAATTCACCGGTTTCAGGGCTAAAACCTAGCGCAGTTGACGATAGTCAGCGCATAAACAGCACACTGCCGCAGAGTGAGCCATCTAGCGCAGGCGATGAATCTGTCGCAGGTTCTTTCATTGCACCATAGACAATTGTGAAACCCGCATCATCTGCGGGGCGCTGGCAACATTTACGGAGCGACAGCGTTATTTGGAGCCGCCCATCATCATCTCAATTGCATCGTTGGCTGTTTCATCCTGAATGACAGACCGCGGATCCTTAACGGGATGGAGCCCGGAAGGGATTTTGAAATCGGATGCGGTGAGTTTGGTAGAAACCATGCTAAACGTCTTGACCAAGGAATGGACTTCGTTGTCCACATCCCAGAAAGTCACATCAAACGGAATCATCCCGGTCTTCGGAACGCAATACAAACGAGCCAGCCAATCAATTGCACGCTTATCCATCGGTAACGAAAATACGACAAGGTTGCCGTAAGCAGGCTCCGAGCCGGTTACCTCATGATTTTTCCACATTGCCTGACGCTGTTTTTTGTACTCCTCGGTTATCTTGAAGTCGCTCCACGTCAGACCGCCCTTCTGGTATGTCCGCGTTTTCACGACCGGAACCTGCGCATGGGCAATACCACTAAACATGGCTACGGCCTTAGCATACGGATTATCCGAGCGCGCAAAACTCTGCTTGCAAATTTTTCCGGTTCGTAAGCTGTAAGTTACAACTTCCGCATAGGGAGCGGCGCAAACAACAGTTAGCTTATCTTTGCGGTTAACTGCCTTTATCCCCGTGGGGCAAATGAAGATAGTCACGTCACCCAAAACGCGCGAACGTTGGTCGAGCTTCCAAGCGTTTTTAATAGCCGCGTCGGAAGCATTAGTCTTTGGGGGAGGGGCGTCTCTCGCAATAGCCGATTGCAAACAACCAATGAGCGACAATGCGAGGGCGAGCGTGAAGACGGTAAAACATCGGCGCCATAAGGATTGCACGTGATTTTCGCGCCCCGGTCCGTACAGTGACTTTCGTAAGCCTGTCATCTTTTCGATTATAGACAAAAAACAACTGTCACAATTGGAGAAAATCACGCGTGACAAGGGCATGATAAACAAAGCACTTACTGGCCACCGCGGTACAACAAAACCGCAGGATTCCGAGGCAGCTAATCTTCAACCAGAGATCGAGTTTGCTAGACATTTACTGGGCAAAACGGTGAACAATGCCACACGGGCATGAAGATATTCGATTAGGCACGTTGCTGACTCAGGCGGGAATCGTCACGGAGACCGACGTCACTAAAGGCAAAGCCGTTTCCGACAATTGCCGGATTCCGCTCGGCAAAGCATTGGTGATCCAGGAAAAAATGTCCGACTCGCTGGTCTTGGCGGCGGTGCATGCGCAATGGATGCTCAGAGACGGCTTCATTTCCAAAGACGACGCGCTAGAGGCATTGAGAACATGTCGCCGGAATCGCTGGAATCTGCCCGACGCACTCATTCTCATGGAAATCGACGCTTATGCCAGCAAGGGTTTCCGCCTAGGCGAGTTGCTAACGAAAACAAACATCATCGGCGAAGATGAGCTGCGCGGTCTGTTGAGCGCTGCCCACGCATCGGGCTTGCCACTCGGGCGCGTTTTAACCACCCTCGATTTGATTTCAGAGCAACTGCTCGGCGAATTTCTGAAAACCCAAGAGCGCATCCGTAATGGCGAATTGAGCCTTGAAAAGGCACTCGAACACCTTAGCTCCATAGCTGACAAAATCGCCGCCAAGGAAAACCAGGGAATGTTACTGGGAGAATTGCTGACCAAATCCGGATTAATCAGCGAAGGCGAACTGGAAGAGGCGCTCGATGAAGCACGGCAGCGCAAACGCTTGCTCGGAGTTGTTCTTGCAGAAAAAGGTCCCGTGCGCCCGGAACACCTTTCGCTTTCTCTGCGCATGCAGCGCGATGTTCGCCACGGCACGATGAAGCCGGAAGCGGCAATTGATTTGCTCAAAGCGATTTCAGCAACGCCCTCCCGAACTGAAGAACTACTCGAAGCGGCAGGGCTGGTGCCGACTGTGCTAGAGAAAAACATGAGCCTCTATCAGTTTTTCAAAGTCGCCGGTTTCTTCCGCTTGGTCCAGCTCAAAGAGCTTTGCACAAAACTGGCTCAAGAACCGCAATTCGTGAGGAAAATATTGGCGGATTACGACGACTTCAAACATCTATCGAGTGAAAACTTCAGAGAGGCGATCGAATTTGCAGTAGAGAGTTCAAAACCGCTGGAACTATCACTCATGCGTTATTACCCGGAGCAGCGCGACCTTGTGCAGTTCGCCGTATCCTTGAGACAAAGCATCCGCACAGGAGCGCTCGACTTGAGTCAGGCAATTATTCAGTTCGCGATCCGCAGCTCACAAGGCTAAGAAGGCCGGAGCGCCGCCATCTTGGCGGCTTGAAAAAAAATTTTTTCCTTTCGATACCGGCTGGAAGCCGGCGCTCCGGCCATTTCGGAAGCTGGCGCTTGCGTTCTGCTGGCGCTCCAGCCTTCTCCGTCAACAGTTACACGCTGCTAATCGTTCAACGAAAGCACAAGCTGCGGTGTAGGTATGTGGTGGTCGGCACGGATTGGAACAATCGCTGTTCCGACCACGAAGAACTCGATCACGTGCGTACTCCAACCATAATTGCCTTCGTGAATGTCGACACCGACAATTCCTTCAGCATGCAACCCTTCTGCTTCGGCTTGCATGCGCTCCATAGCCAGTTCACGCGCATCATAAAGGCCCTGAGTGAAGTTGGTCATCTCAACATTTTGCCCGACTGATTTGAACCACTGTCCAAAAGTTTGGTGGGCGATGTGATAGACGCAGTTACCCATGACCATGCCCACCGGACGATATCCGGCATGAAGTAAAGTCCAAAAATCCTGCCCGGACAAATCGCTTGTAAAAGGACGACCATTCAAAGCCTTGTATTTACCGTCGTTATCCACGTGGCGGACAGCTGTTCCAATAGCAACAAATTCTGCGATATCTGAATTCCACGACATATGTTTAACGGTCAACCGAACCGCAACAACACCGTCAGCGCCTAATTCATGCGCTTCTTCTTCCATGCGAGTCATTGCCAGTTCGCGCGCGTGGTACATCGCTTGGGTGAGAACTTCCATCTCCATGTTTTGCGTCCACTTCGCTTGCTGAAAGCCGATGTGATAGATGGAGGTGCCGACGACCATGCCCAGGGGCTCGAAACCACATTCTTTGACCAACAAAAACTCGTTGACGGTCAGATCGCTGGTAAACAATTTACGGTGCCCGCCCTCTCCCATCATTTGATGGAGACGCTCTTTTGCATGTTGCGGAAGGTCACCGGATCCAGAGCTAGTCATTGTTTTGTCCTTTGATTTAATTCTCTCAACATCATGTCTTTTCGGTCATTCTTTCTGTTTCTTTCCAAATTCTTCATTCGTAATCGTTCATAAAATCCTCGTCGTCAATCGAGCCACGCAACTCATCCGTCCTCGATCCTCCGACAGTTACAAAACTCTTGCTGGACAAATTCAGCATCGTAAGGGGCTTTCGCTCTATCACTTTGTGCGGTCGCTTCATCTTTTTGACAGACGAGCCTAAGGCAGTAATCGTTATCAACAAATCCAGATATCTCGTATCATTGACTTCGTACTCAATGTCTTCAATGTCACAATCAACGGACATGCCCACACAGCCATCTGCGCCGTGATCTTCAATATCTTTCTGCATGCCGATCATGGCACGCTCACGAGCCTCATAAAATCCTTGAGTCCACTGCCAAACTTCCTGGTTGCCCTGGTTAAACCACACGCTGCGCGATGTCAGATTGCGCGTCGAATAATCGGTTTTGATGTAGTATGCGCAGATACCGAAAACAATGTTGACCGGCCTGTATCCGGCATGAATCAACTGCCAGAATTCCTGACCGCTCAACTCACTGGTAAACGGCTCATTATCGAGATCTTCCTTTTCCCAATTGTGAACTTTCACAGCGGTTCCTATCGCTGTAAATTCAACTAAATCGGAGCTGTAATCAGCGCGGCTGGATTTGATGCGAACGCTGACGATTCCGTCAGCACCATACAACGCCGCCTCTTTCTTCATGCGATCTACCGCTTTCTGTCGAGCATCGCGATGCGCATCGGCAATAGCATAAATTTCGCCTGTATAGCGATTCGAAACATTAGTATTCCAAAGTCCGATGCGATAGAAGCAAGAGCCCATGACCTGTCCAAGCGGCTGAATCCCGCATTCTTCAATAAGAATATGTTCTTTGACAGTCATGTCGGTTGAGAAAAGCTTTGCACCGCTCGCCATATGATGCTCAATTCGATGGCGGGCGCGTGGCATCACTTCGCCGTTTTGAAGTGCAGTAATTGCAGCTTCAACCCTGCGTTTCCGCTCAACTTCTTCAGGCGATTCAGCTTTAAATTTAAACCACATATGGTGTCAGTTCGCCATCTAGCCAAGTACAAACTTGTTGAGTGCCATCCGGGCTGCCGCATTGTTTTCAGCCATCTTGGCGAGGTTTTCTACAATCTCGTTGAAACACTTATCAAATGGCATCTCTGTCGTTTTCAATGCCACGCCGCGCACAATCTTCAGATGCTTTGCGGAATAGCGCCCATTGCTCACTTTGACAATCTGGTAATGCGAATCATCGAATTTGATAGTCATTTGTTCGACTGGCTTTTCCTTGGAAAAGATATTGCCACCGCGCTTGACTTCCACGCTGTCCGGCAAGCAACTACCGAGCATTCGCGCCAGCTGTTCAACCATATCGGCTGCTGCCTTCTGGTCCATTTTTAGCGATGCAGCCAGCGTTTCGAACGCCAGCGCCTGTTCAAAATCGTCCGTCACGGGCGTTTCCTCCAGAGCTAAGAAGTCTAGATCAAATGACAGCCTCTTAGGTCGTTATCCGACCGGGTTTAACGTTCAAAATCGCCCGCAATTAATGAATTATGAATTGACACTAACTTTATACGGGCGGGCAAAATCTATGCCTCTTCTGGACGCCACGGGGAGTCTAATTAGGCACAGGTTGAACAATTTCCACAGGAGGAATCGCAGCCATGAGAATAAAGAAAAGGGAATCAAACAATAGAAAGAATTTGACTTTAAAATCAAACGCACATGCGAGATCCGCCCGTGCAACAACCGTGCGCGGAAGAGTCAAAACCATCAAAACGGCATTTGGCAACAAACCGATGTTCGACCCGATTGCAGGTCCATAGGACTGCAAAACAAAGAGATAACGAGCTTGCACCTTGCAACAGACTCACTGCATCACGTGTTTCTAAAATAAAGTGCGCTGGTAATCGAACTCTTCATCGAACCATTCGGTGAGCTCGGACTCTAATTTTTGAACTTCGTCTGGGTCGACCAAACCACGGCGCAACGCTTCAAACACAACACGCGTACGTGGGTTGAAAATCTCCATGCCGGCAGTTTCGCGTAGATGTGTATCTTCGCCTTTGACGAGCTTGTCCAATAGCATCGATAGTCGGTTTTGAACCCCACGCACGCTAATGTGCCGGCGAGCGGCGATGGCCTTGTCGGTTAGCCCGGTTGCAATGTCGACAAGCGTTTCAAACTCAACATCCGTGAGTGAGCTGTCTTTGCACTTCAGCCGCGCTTGAACCCCACGCACGATCGGGTCAATGTACGGATTGTCCTCATTGCAAACCGCGTTAATCGCTTCTTCCAGCTTGTCGTCGCCTTCCGACTTCAGCAAATAGCCGTGAATCGCCTCGTCTGGCACAATTTTGCCGAGCTCGCGAACATAAGCCTCTCGGTGATATTGCGACCAGAAAAGAATCTTGCGCTGCGGAGAACTCTGCCAGATCTTTTGCGCTGCCTTGATGCCACTCATTTGAGGCATCGACACATCCATGATGATGAAGTCAGGCGAAGTGTTTTGCGCCATCTCTAGACCTTCGGCGCCATTCGTCGCCTCCGCGACCTCCGCTTTCGGGAAAAGCCTCTTCACGGCTTCAATGGCATGCGCTCTCAGTGCCGGAACATCCTCAACCACCAGTACTTTCAACTGCTGTTCTCCCTGCCAGATTTATCCGTATCTCCACTACAGTTCCGAGGTTTCCAGGATTGGCGACCGCATCACCTGCGCGAAATGAGATGGTCGCCCCAATCAGATCTGCCCTCTGGCGCATATAGCGTAAACCTCTGGATTCCTCATTAGCTTTACCCTCCGGCAACCCCTTCCCGTCGTCCGAAACCGTAACCACCAGGCTCTCTCCATCCCTCTCGGTATTGATGCGCACGGTTTTCGCCTCGGCGTGTTTAATCACATTGGTGAGCGCTTCCTGCACAAGGCGGTAAAGCAACGACTGCTCAACTAGCGAAAGTTTTTCGACGTCGGCGGCTTCGATTTTGCTCTTGCATCGGGCCTTGAATCCTCCTTTCTCTCCAGCTTTTCGCGCACAATCTTCAAGCGCAGCAGTCAAGCCTAGATGCTCCAACGCCGAAGGGCACAAACTGTCCATAACTTCGCGAATCTCGACCATAGTCGCGGCAAGTATTTGATCTATCTCCGCCTTTTGCTCATCAGTCCTGTCTTTCGTGTAGGCTTCGAACTTCTTGCGCAACCTTTTCATATCGTTCAAAACTTGATCGTGGAGGTCAGCGGCCAGCATCCTGCGCTCGACTTCATCTTGTCTGACCATTTGCAAACGCACATCGCGTAGCTCGTTGTTGCGGACCTTCAATTGATAAAACTGGGACTGCATGCGGACATCGCCATCATCCCAGAGACGAATTGCAAAGCCTCCAGCCAATCCAAGAATGATTGACACAACAAAAGTAACAGGCGCAAGGCTGATGTGCTGGTATTTCCATGCAACCCAATCGAGCAAGAGAGAAACGCCAAGCAATTGGATAAACACCACAAGAAACACCACCAAGCGCTGATTCGCCGCTACTTGAAGTTTCGTCCCAGCAAAAATTCCAACGAAAGACAACAGCACAGAAATTACAGCAACCCAAACCAGCCGCGCACCTTGATCACCAGCTGCGGACTTTATTGCCGCTTCTGTTTCACCAAACGCAAGCAATAGACGCTCAAAGACTTCTGTTTCAAACGCCAAAAAATTGCGCATCCCGATTACCGCAATCGCCGCTGCAATCACTGCAAGCAGCAAGGAAACCCAGATTCGCTTGTCGCTAGCGTTGGTCATCAGGTTCGAATATCAATCAAAAACACAGAAAACCGGGTTCTCCTTGGGCTTCTTCGCTTCACTCGCCCAAACAATGTTTGAATCCATCGTTGCAGGAGTATCAACGACGCCGGCCATGCCGGACATCGTCCAACCTTTCTCACGAAAGTCTTCGAGATCTTCTTTCAATCCGCGTATCGCCGCCTGATATCCGAATTCTTCGTTGTCTACCTCGAAGCCGACGAATGCGTGAAACAAGCGCAGAAAGGCTGCGACAATTTCGTCGATTTCCTGCGGATCTAGATCAAGCTCTGGCGCGAAATTTTCCAACTCCTGAATCATTTCATCGGTGAAGGGAAGCTCAATGCGATAACAACCTTCTTCACCCTCCGCTTCGAATTTTTGTTGTTTTAGCGGATTGTCAATCAGAAAGTCGCTGACCTGTTTGTAAGGCTTGGAAGAGGTGTCCAGCGAAACCAGCGTCAAACCCGCCTGTTTCAGCGAGATAAGCAGGCGCCCCTGCAAAATCGAGCGCTCAACAAGTCCCAGTAGTTCCTCAAAAAAAATCTCAGGATCCATCTCCGTTGAGTCGCCCACAAGCTCCAGAACGACATTGTCCGGCATCGCGATGTCCCTGCCCATGTTGCCTCAGCACCTCTTAGAACCAAAGATATATACAACTTGAAATTGGAAGACCAACTGCATTCTCAAATGCTAGTGCATGAGCGTTAAATTTACTTTGTTCTGCGCGTTAAATGCACGGATCAGCCATTAAATGGCGAAATCCAACTGGTTTGCAAGATATAAATAACTTCCAACTATCGGCACAGGGGGCGGATACGGACGCACACCGGAGCCTCTGTTAGAATCTGCCCATGCCTAAAGTACAAGTTCTCCCTGACTATATAGCCAGCCAAATCGCCGCCGGGGAAGTGGTGGAACGCCCGTCATCGGTCGTTAAAGAGCTGGTTGAAAACTCCATCGACGCCGGAGCAACCGATATATCGATCAGTGTATCGGAAGGCTGCCGAACCATTTCAATCGCCGACAACGGACATGGAATGCTTCCAGAGGATGCAATCCTCGCATTCCAACGCCACGCCACGTCAAAGTTAGCCAGTGCTGACGATCTCTGGCGCCTCACTTCGCTCGGCTTCCGCGGAGAAGCGCTGCCGTCTATCGCTTCAGTCGCCAAAGTCACCTGCTATACACGTCTAAAGGACGCACCCAGCGGCTTTCGTATCGACGCGCAGGAAGGCAAGATCACAAGCACCGAGACAGGCTGCGCTCCCGGCACGACTATGGAAGTCGTGGATTTGTTTTACAACGTCCCTGCCCGATTGAAATTCCTCAAAAAAGCTTCGACCGAATTCGCGCACATTCAGGAAATTGTGCAGAGCCTCGCCATCGCGTACCCCCACGTAGCGATCTCGGTGGAGCACGAAGGCACAGTGCACATGCGCACTAGCGGCTCCAACGATTTGAAGCTCGTAGTCAAAGAAGCAAAGCTTTTCACTGGCAACGAAGCGCTCATCGAAGTCAACAATCACGACGTCGCAAGCGGCGTCAAAGTGCGCGGTTTGGTTGCAAAACCAGTTCATTTCAGAGGCGACCGCAAAGCGATTCTGACTATGGTCAACAACCGCCCTGTGCGCTGCCCCCTCACTTACAAAGCTCTCGAATACGCCTACAGCGACCTCATTCCAAGGGGCAGGCATCCTTTCGCGGTGATCGCAATTGAAGTCGATCCGTCGCACGTCGACGTCAACATCCACCCTACCAAGAAAGAAATCAAATACAGTCAAGGCAACGAAGTCTATTTGACCGTGCAGCGCGCCATTGTTACAGCGATGCGATCTGTTCCTCGCCATGAAATAGATAACGCACTGGCAGCGTCACAGCCAAAACCTGAGCTGGCAGCTGTCAGTTTGATCGTTGAATCCCGCTCGGCAGAATCAGAAACCTTTACTTCTCCCGATGCACAAATCGCCTATGCCCGCTTCGAAAAAGCAGGCGAGGAAGTCCACCAGGAGCAGGGCTCGATAGTTGCCGAATCGCCAGCGCGCACGCGTCAACTTGGATTTCGTGACCGCCTGACTTTCAATCTGCCTACCAGCCAACCCGATGTAAATCGAGGCGACATGCGGATTGCAGGGGAAACAACTTTCGCCCGGGAAAGTGCAAGAGAAGGTTCATTTGAGTCTGATGAAACAAATGAGGAAACTTCCTACGCGCCTTTGACAGCAACGCAAAAACGCCGTCAATTACCTGACGGTTGGCGTCTTCTTGCATATTTGAAAAATACTTATTTCTTGGTCGAATCAGAACAAGGGCTAGAAATAATCGAGCAACATATTGCTCACGAGCGAACGATTTACGAGCGCCTTTTGGCAGTTCAAAGCGAGCCTGGTCGCTTGACAGAACTAACGCAAAACCTATTAATTTCAGCGCCTCTGCGCCTGAGCGCAGAACAAGCTGCTTGTTTAAAAGAGAACCAAGAGACTTTGTCAAAACTTGGCTTCGAATTCGAGCACACCGAAGATGGTGGCAGCTGCTGCACGCAAGTTCCACTCGAGCTAGCGCACAAGAATTACGAAACAGCGATTCAAGAACTCTTAGATCAGCTCATCACCTGCGATCACGCCAACATCATTTTGGAAGCAACCAAATCAGTTGCATGCCAATCTGCTGTAAAAAACGGAATGACCCTTTCCGAAGACTCAATCGTTTCACTGCTATGCGATTGGATTGCCACACCCCGCAATGACACATGCCCACATGGACGCCCTGTCAGAATGAGCTTCTCCATGGACAAGCTCTTCCAGATGTTCCACCCCGCTTGAGGGTGTTTTATTCTGGTCGATAGCGTCGAAATTACACGAGCCTTAGTGCCTCGTAGCGTTCATTTGACGTTGAACATCGCCCCAGCGAATCGGGCTGCCGTTGCGCTGCATTTGATGGGCTTCAACAGCGATGATAGCAGGATTGTAGTGCTTTAGAGCGTCAATTGCTTCTCTCGCCCACTTCGGATTGCTGGTGGCGACAACTTCCAGCAGCATCGGCACCGCGCGATTGTCATTCAGCCATGCGAGTTCTTGAATGGCTACATACTTGTTTTGCTCATCGCCACCCTTGATCCATTTGCCATAATTTTCCAACTTCTTCGCCAGCTGAAGTTCTGCAACAGCTTGCTTGGCACGAAGAGCAACAACCTGATCGCGAGACTTCGTGAGATTCATAATCTCAATTTCTGTTTGCAGGGAAGGATGTTTCATCGCTTGGTTTATCACTTCAAGCCTGATATCAGGCTGAGTGCGTAGCAATTTAGCGAGATATGTCTGGAGGAATTCGTTCTTGTAGGGCGCCTTTTCAACGAAGCTCATAATAGTTTCGAATGCCATTTTCTTTGGACCAGTGTGCGGAGTGTTCTGAATGAAATTCATCAACTCGACTTGATTTGCATCGCTGCCAGCTAAACGAAGCACGTCGAAATATGCTCTTGCTTCCGGGTGCTGCAAGCCGCCCAAATTAGCCAAAGCTTCGTTTCTGTGCGGTTGTCCGAGCTTGGCATTTTCGATAAGGAAGTTCATACGATTGGTCAGATTACTATCGTAAATATTCGACACTGAGCTAAAGAGGGTTCTCTTCAGCAATGGGTCTGTTATGGTATCAAGCGTTTCCTGAACACGAGCGATGTCACTCGGGTGCCCCATGCGTCCCAACAGCAAAGACGCGCGTACTCTTTCGCTTAAGTTGCCGGAATTGATAGTTTCGACTAGCTTTTCCCTTGCCACTGGAACAATCTCCTCGGCAATGTACTTCAGACGAGCCACGTGAGATTCGCGATTGGGCATGTTGTCCGGTATCTGATTGATGCGATTGAGGAAATCGGCTGGATGAACAACGATTTCTTTTGTTTGAGGAATCATTGCTTCGAGCAGCGCCTTAGCCAACATAGTGGTCCGAACAGGTGCATTATGAGCCGTGATAAAGAAGCGGTCGGCGTCAGCCGCCATCAATTCATCACCAAGGTGCACGGCGAAATTTTCGTGATGTTGCAATTCCGGACTATCCGGATATTGCCGTCTTGCGTATTCACGAATGTACCAATCCGTCTCTATTTCAGCAGTCTCATTAAACAAAGCACTGTGTTCTTTTAGCTTGAACTTAACCAGGTGAGACCACTCATGAGCCAGGTAGCCGTTGATTGTTCCGCCGGTAGTGTCTCCCTTTTTGCGTGAATTGTAGGCTTCAAAGAAAGTGATGATTCCGTTGCGATCGGCGTTTGCGCCGGCGCTGTAAGAACTGTTGCCCAACTCATCTGCCTGCGAGCGTTTGAAGACATCTCTGTGCGATGGTTCGTCGAGAAGGATTATTTCCTTGATCAAGCTTGGATCTGGCAGCTCTTTCACCGCGCCAACGAAATCCTCAGGCAGAGCTCGTTGGTTAGAGAGAAGAGAATCAATCTCGTTGCGAGCTTTGATGATTCGGGCAATGTTGTCGGCCTTGTCTCCGAATGCAGCTCTGGCAAGTTCCATATCGCCTTCCAGAATCGCCTTGCGTAAAACTCGTTGCTCAATTATTGGCTTGCTGTTGAATGAAGGCGTGTCAATTTCTGCCCAGAATCTCAATTCGCGAACCTTATCGAGCTTTTGAGCATAGGCTTCGGGGACGATTATTCTGACGTCGGTGCCATCGATTCGATAAATGCGCGCTTGCTCAACATGGTCTTCTGTCCAGCTTCTAAATTCAGCATCGTCCTTGAAGGTCTTAGGAATATTCGGGTCATCCTTGACTCGAGTGATCTTTACAACACCTTTTTTCTCCAGGATTAGCTGGCTGTTGAGCTCACGAACACCTTCCTTCGGCGCCGAAACAAATGAAACCGCATCATGCGCATCGAACATCTTCTGTTGCTGTAGAGGTGTCAGAGACTCTAGCTTGTCGGTTAACTTGACGCGGCTGGCTTCAGAGATTGCAGGCAACTCGCCTTCGGCCAACAAAGGTTCCTGTCCATCCTGCACTGTGCGAACTTGCCGTTCTTGGGCCAACTGCTCGCGCCCAGCGTCCTGCGACTTTGGCTGGAGCTTTTCCTGCATCTGAGTTTCGAGCGGAGCCTTTTGACCGGGGCGGAAGGCATGCCAGCCAGACATTGCTCCGCCAGTACCTGCGCCGATGAGCATACCGTCTAAGGTGCTCTTGCCGATTTCGCTAAGACTCTTGCCATGCACAACTGCATCCAAACCGCCGAAGATTGCACCGGAGCCGCCACCGGAAAGGACGCCACCTGCTACTGTTCCGAGGGCTTCAGAACCCGTACGGTTAGCGACGGACAAGGTTGATGACTTGGCGATACGGAAGCCGAGCATGCCTGCCGGGACGTTAATAACCGCGCCCGAAAATGTAGCGGTCGACATTTTCTTCAAATCTGTAAGATTATTCAGGCCGCTTTGGAATGAAAAGTGCCCATCCTGATCGCGCCACGCCATCGGGTCAGAACCAGCCTTCAGCGCCCCGAAAAGTGCACCGGAGCCAGCGTGGAGAGCTATTTCCTGCTTCAAGCCGGTGCCAAGTCTGGCGCCGGTATATTCAAAGGCCCTGGAGCCGGGCTGCGCCATCTTACCGATATAGTTGAGACCAACACCCTCGAGCCCGTCTTTTAAGAACCCGAGAGCGAAATCGCGGGCGTCGCCCTTTGTGTCCGCCAGCATTGTGGCACGTACAAGCCCACCCACTGCCACTTTCTTGCTCATCATGGCGGCTGTGTCGGCAACTATCGTAGCCGCAAAGTCATTGCCTTCGGCGCGTTTGACCTTTTCTTCCTCGGTCAATTTGCTGGAAAAAACGTCTCTGACCGAGCCAATGACGCATCCAGCCAGGGTGCGTTCTTTGCGGTCGCCAAATATTTCAGTTAAGAGACCACTATGGTCTTTGGTCTGCTCCGCAATTGGTTGCTCTGACTTTTGTTGCTCGGACTTCTGCAGCTCGGACTTCCGCTCGCCGCCGCCCACATCTGTGGCCTGGGCGACCATATAGCTAGAAAGATTACCTGTGGGAAATTCTTCGAATGCCAAAGAGATAAGTCTCGAGAAACTGTTTCATACACCCAGGCGCGAACTGTGAGGTTCAACGCAGCTGGATAGCCGAAAACAAATGGAATAATCGCAAGGAGCTTTTAGGTGCTTGACAATGTACCAAAAGCTAAGCCTGTTGGCGAGTTGTCTTATCGTGGAAGTACGTAGGGAAACACACAAATTTAATCTGACAGTGAATCGAAGAAAAAGTGGCATATCATTGGTCGACAGAGATGGGGCGGCCCGTCAGATAAATGCGGAATCCTCGCCCGCCACCGTATACAGTGGCATTCCGCCAGAAAGGTTTTGAATTCTTCCCAAATTATTTCGACCCAGGAGTTTTCGATGCGACGATTGTTACTGCATACTCTGATTGCCGCGCTCTGCTTCAACACGGCGACAACAGTGACGGTAGCACAAGGACTGGCGCCGCAAAAACAGTCATTGTTTTACGACGAAAAGGAATTTCAACTCGACAAACAAGCTGTCGAGATGCTGAAAAAACACTTGCAACATTTGCAAGAAACGCATGCATCAGATCGCGACACCCTGCCGCTTTTAAGCGCATTGGCGCTACTTTTACGCAACACACCGGAGCGACAGCAATCAATCGAGTATTTCAAAAAGGTCATGGCAATTCGTGAAACACTCGGCGACCATTCGAGTGAAGAATACAAAAACGAGCTAACAGGCTATGCTGAAGCCGCCTACCAAGCGGGAAATTATCAAACAGCGGAAGAATTGCTCACCAAACTAATCCCGCTTGCCAGCGAGTATGACGTCAAACACAAACTAAAATTCGATCTTATCGAATGCTACACCAAGCAGAACAACATCTCGCAGGCGGAGCATTTGTTGAAAGAAACACTGAAACAGAACGAATCGGTGGGCCAATGCTTTTCAGCAGAATTGCTCGGAGCAGGTGAATGGTACGCCATGCAGCAACGCTACGACGAGGCCAAGCCTTGGTACTTGAAGGCTATTTCTAAAGCGAAGGCAGAAGGCTCTTCCAGCGAAATGAAGAAGGCCGAAAGAGCACTTGCAAAATTTTTCGTCAAGGAGCAGGTTGCTACAGATTTGAACTCCCTGTGGAAAAAAGCTCCACCTCAAATAAGTGTGACTGATGGTGGAGCAAAACTAGAAATAGGTGGGGCCGGTGGCGTTTCGTGCGGCTGTGGATGGAATGACAAGGACGCCAACAACCCAGAACAATGGGTAAAAGAATACCGTGAAGCATGCAAGCAATTGCGAGCAAAGCACTATCTGCAGGCAGAATTCCAATTCAAAAGCGGCGCTCAGAAATACACAGGCTCAACCGAAAACACAGCTTTCAACATTGGACTGGCAAAGACCTACCAGGAAATGAAAAACGACGGCAAGCTGCGTGAAGTAGTGGCCGCGCTGGTCAAGACTCAAGACAAAGCGGCGCTTCCATCTTTGCGCCCGCTCAAGGAAGCCGCTGCACCGAAAACCGCAACAGCAAAAGCCAAGAAGTAGCAAAAGGGCGCCTGATAGCAGGCTCCCATCGAAGAGAAACGAGGGACCTTTCGATCCCTCGTTACCTGTTTCCCCTAACCCAACAGACTTCAATATGCTGAAGTCACGTTCCTAACGATAATTCGCAGGACCTCCGGCTACGCTTTGGGTAAGCGACATCGGCTGATCGAGAGCGAATTGGATGCGCGTGCCGCTCGGGATTTTTACATCCTTGCCCTTACGCCACAAGTTGCTTCCGAGTCCGACTGCGCCACCAGTTGCGACACCAGCGATAGCTCCGGCTCCGACCGCTCCACCGACGATCGGCGCGAAGCAGATACCCAGCAAGGTACCGCCTGCGGTCCAAAGACCGGTTCTTACAACTCCGCTCTTAACGGTGCTGGAAGTGGTTCTGCCTTTGAGACTTTGACCATCTTTTGTTTCATGAACGACTGAGGCTGTTTGGTTTGCAGTGATTACTGCAGACAACGGATATCTGACTCCATCAGGAGTAACAGCACCGGTCAGTCTCAGGGTCATTTTGCCGTTGCTTCCGGCCAATCCGCTTTTGTCAACGGATACCATTTGCCCTTCGAGAGCCGTGTTGCCGGGAAGCACCAGGTCGGTACCAAGATACATCGGGGTATACAACTTAGCACTGAAGAGATCGCCGGCTTTGGCGACTCCACTGTCGATTGGACTTGTAAGTACTGCGTCAACAGATGTTCCGGCTGGAACATAAGTCACACGTCCTTGTAATTGTTGACCGTTGTAGCTTTGTGCTACCGCAGGTAGAACCAGTCCAATGGACAGAACACCCGCGACGATTGCGTTAAGACCTGTCCTCTTCATCGATCGCTCCTTCTAGTGGCGCTAAACAAAATTTCTTTTTGCAAGATTCTAAAACATTATCATAATGATGTCGTATAAAAAATCAACCGTCTATCCTTTTTATTTTCGCGATGGCACCGGCGGTACCACTTCAAATATAAGCAGGGCTGAAACCGATGACTATACGACAGTTTGCAAAGTTCCCAAGCTTTTCATACTGACATCTATCTTTTTCTGATCAACCACCATATGTAGTGCGAATGTGCCACCGTGTCAAAACATTATCAGCACCAATTGCGATGGCACGTAACTCAAAGTCGACATTTTTCAAAGCATGCTCAAATCAATTCACTGCGATCTTTTTTGATCACAACAAAACAAACTTGGGCTTCACCCAGTCTGTGAATGGGTTTTGAACCCGCAGGAAAACGCCCTTGTCATGAATTACAAGGCTCACACGACCACTTGTCATCAAAAAAACCAACCTCACCCTTTGTTCCAAGTGACTTGGTTGGAAATCCAGAATAACAGGCCAGAGAATCTCATTACAACCCCAAGGCGGTCCGTCTCAAAGCCGCGCTAATTCTCAACTTGCTGACCATAGTTGCGCTACCTCTTCACCAAGCAAGCAAAAATCCAGCCAGCTGGAGTTTTTGGAGCCTGCACCTAGGGCAATCTTGAACAGCCAATCTAAGCTTCAATCATGAATTCTTGAAAATAGCTGCTTATTAGCTCTAACCTCGGAGTGCTTTCTAACTACCCCTCCTGATCTCAAACCATCGACTTCCCAGCCTAGATTCTTCTTCCCAAGCAATTACCTTCGAGCCGCGAAAGCGACCCGGTGATGCTCGTCGGACGGAAGAGGCGCTTTGACGGGACCGCGGATTTGAGAGCACGAGCAGCATTCTTACGGTAGCTAGACAGACAACCAATCGGCCGCAGTTTTGAAAACGGCTGACAGAAACGCATATCCATGCGTTTCCATTAACTGAAGGAGTAGCGTTATGAATCGCTTCTGGCAATCGTTTTTCTACGGTCTTATCGTCACAATCTCCATCATGGGTCCGGCATTTGGTCTTGGGGTCCTCTGGACAATCGGCACCGGCGGTGACGCGGCTGCTTATGCAGTTGACTGCATCAAGCTTTCGTTCGTGTGCATGATCTTCAGCACTTGGGGGCTCTATGAGCTCGCTGGAGCCCTTGAACGTGCCAACCGCCCGCGCAATCGCGATGGTGAAAACGGTGACGGTACCAACCGTGACGACAGAAATTCAGGTCAGCCAGGCGACAACACCGACGACAAGAACCGCAAGTAATTCGGCTCTGGTCTGACATGTTGTCGTTTGCACTCTGACTTCTCGCCCTAGCCAAGCTGCGAATGAATCATCAAGCAATTGGTGATTCTTCGCTGCTTGTTCTTGGAGTCTGCACCAGGCGTTATAAAAACCAAGCGCAGACACGAGAGAAGGTCGGACAAAACTCCACTCTATCTCGTGCCTGCGATTGGGCTTGAGTTTGCAATGTCCGAACCTCAAGCCGTTTGCGAAGCTCGGTGCCCAGTTTCCGCACCGCAAACGCGCTATCTCCAAGACCCAGCCCCACCGAGCCTTTCAGCCATTTAAATTTCGGCGCCATGTTTACTACGTCTTTTAGTATCACCATTGAAAGTCCGTATGACTTCAGCAAACCATGATGATATCTCATTCCGCTGCGGTTTAATTTAGGATCGATGTCACGCGTCGACCGGAGAGATGCAATGGGCGACGCATGGCGTCGATCCTACGTCACTGAACTTATACGAGCCCCCGAGATGACGCAGTTCAAATTCCCCTAATACACGCAAAAGTTCGAGATCTTTTCCTCAGAATCATGCAAAGGAATGTAGACTTGAGGTTACGTCAAGCGTCCTGCACCGAAAAACGAAATGACCAAATTCGATCAACCCGAGCTTCACCCCCGCGGCTTTCCGCTGTGGGTTGAAATCTTGCTAGTCTCGGCTCTTATTCTTACGCCACTGCTGATGGTATCACTGTGGCAATACTGGCAGGACCATCAAGCGACACATTCGAGTGAAGCGACTCCTGCAAACGTAACGAAAACTGGGACCAACACTGAGTTGAACACCGAACTCAAGACAGAGACGCCGGTCTCACCCGATACAAAAGAATCTAACAAAGCAGAACCAGCAAAAGATGATGGCGCACTAGAAGAGTCTTCTGCTCCTGATGCTGATTCCAAAACTCAGGCAGAAACACAGACCAAGACTGACTCTAAGTAAACGAACACTAATTCGCGTTCTGTTCTTTCCTGATGTCCTTCAACTGTTGTTTGCCGTTCAAAATTGCTTTCTTTTGATTGGCAAGTTCAGGGATCATTTTGTGCTCATAATCGAGCTGCTGTTGCTCGATCTTTTGCTCGATTGCCTGGCGCTCCTGACGCAGCTCACGACGATTCTCAATCTTCATTTCTTTGAGCAATGACTGCGAGTTTTGCGCTCCGTCCTTACCTGGTGTCCAAGCCGGACCGACGGCAGCTGAGCCATCCGCCTTGTGCTCTCCGGCGCCAATAGTCGAGTGAATCATATTGCTGTTTTGATTGAACAAATTTTCTAAGAGCGCGAGATCTTCTTTTTTCAAAGATCCGTCTGCTTGGCGTTTTGCAGCAACCTGCCCTTGCAAGCTTTGTACGGACGCCTTGAGCTTGTTTGCCTGATCAGCGTTAATCGCTCCAATTTTCACCCCGCGCTCGATGCGCTGAAGCTGCCTGTGGATGCGAGCATTGAGATCATCAGCCCCACCACCGCCGGAATTCCCGGGTGCTCCTTGAGCAAAAGCCGCGCCAGTGATTAACAAACAGGCTGTCAGACCAAACAAACCGCCCGCCAATGCACGTTTAACCATAACTAGTCTCCCCCCAGCCGCAAAGCGAATAGCCCCTGTATTCCTATACCACCGGGTGCTCCTATTGATTCACATTATCAAGAACCAAGTATCCTTTGCCAACGCGCGGTGTATGATCGGCGGGTTTGTCCCTGAAGAACGCGCCAACGCGTTCGATAGAAGGTTGTACACGCCAATGTCAAGCAAAGTCGAGCAAGCGCCAGTCCTCTCGCAGGTCGAAAAATTCAAATCTGAAATTGTCGAACTGCGTCGCCACATCCACAAACATCCAGAGTTGAGCTTCGACGAAGCAAATACGGGCAAACTTGTCGCCGATAGAATGCGCAAACTAGGCTACGATGTGCGACCCGGAGTGGGCGGTACAGGCGTAGTCGCCGAAATCGGCGATGCGAGCTCCGGAAGGACTGTCGCGCTCAGAGCAGACATGGACGCTCTTCCCATCACAGAAGAGAACCCCAACGAGTATTGTTCATCGAACACCGGCGTTATGCATGCTTGTGGTCACGACGCTCACACAGCCTGCGCACTCGGCGCAGCAATGCTTTTAGCTCAAGACCCTCCCAAAAACGGGCGGGTCCGCTTCCTCTTCCAACCAGCCGAGGAGATGGTCAACGACGACGGCAAATCAGGAGCCACATTGATGATCGAACAGGGCTGCATGCACGATGTCGATGCTGTTTTCGCGTTGCACTGCGATCCCAAGACATCCGTCGGCAAAATCAAAGTCAAAGACGGAGCTATGCTCGCCGCCTGCGACACTTTCGAAATCAGCATCCGAGGCATTCCCACTCACGGCGCTTATCCCCAATACGGCATCGACGCTGTTATCCTCGCAGCCCAGGCAGTACAAGCGATTCAGACAGTCATATCGCGCAGAAAATCTGCGCTCGAGCCAGCCGTCCTCACATTTGGCGGCATCAAGAGCACTACATATCGACCTAACATTGTCGCCGAAGAAGTTCAACTAATCGGCACTTCACGATATTTCGAGAACGAAATCGGCGAATTGATTTTTGAAGAACTCAAAAAAGCATTATCAGTAGTTGAAGCGATGGGCGGCTCGTTCGAGATCAAGCGCACAAAGGATAATCCGGCTGTCACCAACGATCCGCAGATAAACAACGTTGTTCGCTCGGTCGCATCACGCATTCTGGGCAAGGAAAACGTCATCGAATCCAACTACGAAATGGGAGCAGAAGACTTCAGTTTCATGTCGCAAGTAGTGCCAGGCGCCTTCTTCTTCCTCGGAACCAAAATTGAAGAATCGCCGCGGGCAATTCACACCCCACAATTCGACATCGACGAAAACGCGCTGCCACTTGGTTCAGCGCTGTTGGCAGAATGCGCACGCCAGTACCTCGGTGGTTAAACGGTTCGAAAGTCAATTCTTTTCCACGCAAATAACGGTCAACGCATGGCGTCGACTCTGCTGAAGCTTCGCATCAACCGTCATAAAAGAGCGATGCATGGACATCGGTCCTACGCTTCTTCCAACAGCAAACGTGACGGACTGATCTCGTCACTTGTGTATTCGGATGTTGGGCAGAATCGTGTTATTTGGTACGTGTCCTCGAAGTCCACTAGCTGATCCTGTGTTCCAACAACATACAGCTCATCCCCCTCCGCCAATGAAAAAGTCGGATCAGGATGCACGACGAGATTATTGCCACGACGCGCAGCGGAGATTGTTACGCCCGTCAAGCGGCGGATATCCAGCTGTTGCAAACTCTGCCCAACGATGGGAGATTTGGAAACGACAAACCAAGTTCCAATAAACTCATCGTGCGCAAATCCGATGAGTTGCGCCAATGAGGCCTCGGCAACATCTGGCTGAAACAACCGATATCGCTGGGTTCTAACATCTTGCAATGCTCGCTGGATGATTGGATCACCCATGTTCAAACTCATAAGAGTCAAACGGGAAATCTCGATACTCGCTTCGAACTCTGGCTGCACAACAGCATTTGCGCCAGCCGCCCGCAAGACATTTATATCCTCGGAGCGGTGTGCGCGCACAATGATTTTCACATCCGGATTCATTTCTCTAGCCATGTTACTGATAGTGAGTGCCGCAAGAGGATCAGGAACAGTGATGATGAGAACACGCGCCCTCTGCAGCCCTGCGCGTTGCAGCACAAGGTGGCTGACAGAGTCTCCGAAGACATGGGGGATATCTTCTGCGTCGAGTTCTTCCAATATGCTGGCATTTAATTCAATGACAGCATAAGGAATATTTACTCCATTAAGAACCAAGCCCAAATTGCGACCAGTTCTGCCAAATCCACAAATAATCACATGTCCGGACAAATTCAATCCATGCACTTCAACACCATCGCCAGTGACACCAGCTTCTTCCCGAGCCTTAACAGATGCGAAGCGCCCAAGCAATTTCGGAACAGCATTCATAAGAATCGGAGAGAGAACCAAAGTCACAACAGCAGCAGCGAAAAACAGGTTGTAGAGGGACTCTTCCAATAGTTTTGCTTGATAGCCAAGCATCGCGAGCACGAAAGAGAATTCTCCGATCTGAGCAATTCCCACACCGAAAAGAAGTGCGCTCCACCAATTACTGGTAGATAAAAACGCACTCGCAGTGCCGATTATGACCTTCATAAGCAAAAGCAATCCTACGAATGCAAACACTTCTACAACATGAGAGGCGAGAAAAGCTGGATTCAACAACATGCCGATCGATACAAAAAACACTACGGCGAACAGGTCTCGAAGAGGCATTACATCAACAAGTGCCTGAGATCCATACGGAGATTCACTGACCATAATCCCGGCAAGGAACGCACCAAGAGCGAGGGACAAACCAGCACGATCACTAGCGACTGCAACACCGAGACACAATCCCAAAATGGTAAGGAGAAACAGTTCGCGATGCTGTGATTTGACAATCGGCTTCAGCAGCGCCGGCACAATAGTATAAGCACCGATCAGAACGCCACCGATTAATAGAACGGCTTTTGTCAAAGCAATCAGAACAACGCTGGTGATATTTTCCGCGCCGGTGCCCTGGAATGCAGGCAACAAAGCGATGACCGGGACAAGGCTCAAATCTTGAACAATCAGAACAGGCAACAACATTCGCCCGTGAATCGCATCAATCTCTCCGCGGTCCATCAAGGTTTTCGTCACAACGACCGTACTGGAAAGCGCGCAGATCCAACCAAATAAAATACCGGCTGCAGGTGTTGTAACAAACCCGAAAAGCCTTGCGACTGACCAGGCTGCAACAACAGTGAAGCCAATTTGCAAGACTGCTGTACCGACAACTTTAATTGAACATCTGAGAATTTGGCGCAGCGATACTTCTACACCAAGCGCGAAAAGTAGCAATGCCACGCCCATCTCGGCAAGGACATGAACATCGCCAGGTTCAGAAATCCACTTCAATCCATGCGGACCAATCAAAATACCGACACCTGTGTAACCGGCGATCAGAGGGATCTTTAGACGCGCGCAGATATAGCCTGCAACCGCCGCAGCGATCCAGATCAGAGCCAAATCACCAATTAAAGCAAGTTCTGTCATCAAAAACTCCTAAGTACACCTCAACTCCGGTTCCGTTTGTCACCATGAGTCATTTCTTCCGGTTGTCCTTCTCTGCTAAAGCGAAGATGCCACCAGCTTTGGTTTCAGTTCCAGTAAACTTGCCTAAATCAACAAAGCTTGATTTATCAGCCAGAGTGGCTGTTTGCTCTCAACTATGTCTGCCTTCGAGAAAAGGTGTCTCCGTTCAAATCGATGAGCGATATCATCAACCGGCGTTAAGCAAAATCGAGCACACTCCGGAGAATCGATTCGAGCAAGCTTGATGGTTTTGCTTTCCAGCAAAACTTCAGGTGCACCGGACATACAGACATGCAAGATTTCGCTACATGCCTTGATCAAGCTCTCACTGTCGTCAGGAATTAGCGACGTTGTGCGCACGAAAACAAAGCACAAAACAGCCAGAAGGCAAGCTGTGCTTTTCAGGACTCGTGTGGAGATTTGCCACATGAATCGTCACCCATCGATCGTTGCTCTCATTTCCATTCTACACAACTGCGCTATATGCACCCTTCAGAACCCTTTCGGCAGACCAAGCCAATTACTCAAATTTGCCGATGGCTCACTTGAATTTTGTCGCACAACCTTAGCTTAGTTCTATGAGCTATCGCAGCTAGGTGAACCCATAAAGTTTAGATTTTGAAGTTTCGCGCGGGCTTGCGTAAATTATTAGGCAATAAGCATTGCTTGAAAGAGCCAAAAACTCAGTAGGGTCATAGCTGTATCTCTTTTCTTTCAACTTTTAAGGACTTTAGTTAGAAAAACACCGACAACGTAGTCCCAACCACCGTATCGGCAATTCTCTTGGAAATTCCTCCGAGGGCTGACTAATGACTTGTAAGCGGAAGCAGTGCTGGTTTTCCTAGCGGAACCTGCGCTCACACTCTGCTGCAGTGACCTCCTGTAGGGGCGATGCCCTGCATCGACCGGCGACACCATTGCGCCGCACCTACAGAGCATCTTTGGTTGAAAGCCTGTCCGGTCCGTTGTTCCGCTCGCGCGTCATTACGCGAGTCACAGCGGACCAACTGTTCTTCGTTGAAAAACTCTGACGAAAGGAGTCCGAAAAATGTCAAAACCTGTCAGAAAGTTCTACGGCGAGCCCGCCCCGGCTGGTGAAATCATCCAGCTCGTGGACGGCAAAGCCGTGAAACCGACCCGCCCCATCATTCCGTTCATCGACGGCGATGGCATCGGCTCGGAAATCTCGGAAGCGACTCGTCGCATCATCAACGCCGCCGTGGCGAAGTGCTATGGCGACAAGCGGAGCATCACCTGGTTGCCGGCTTTCGCTGGTGACGCAGCAGTGGCGAAGTTCGGCAGTCCCCTGCCGGCCGAAACCCTGGAGATGCTCGACTACTACGGCATCGGCATGAAGGGTCCGCTCGGCACACCCACCGGCGGCGGCATCCGCAGCCTCAACGTGACGATGCGCCAGCACTTCGACTGGTACAGCTGCGTCCGTCCCGTGCGCTACTTCAAGGGCATCGTGTCCGTGGTGAAGCGCCCGCAGGACCTGGACGTGGTCATCTTCCGCGAGAACACGGAAGACGTGTATGCGGGCATCGAGTTCGAGGCCGGCTCCGAAGGCGCGCGCGAGATCATCGCCGTCGCTCGCAAGCACGGTCACGAAATCCGCGAAGACTCCGGCATCGGCATCAAGCCGATTTCGAAGTATGCTTCGCGCCGCATTGTGCGCGCAGCCATCGAGTTCGCCATCGACCACGGCCGCAAGGTCGTGACGATCGTGCACAAGGGCAACATCCAGAAACACACCGAAGGCGCGTTCCTGAAGTGGGGTCTGGAGCTGGCGGCTGAGGAGTTCGGCGACATCATGGTGTCGGAGGACGACCTCTGGAAGGTGCATGGCGGCAAGCTGCCGGAAGGCAAAATCCTGCTCAACCACCGCATCGCCGACGCCACGTTCTACGAGCTGCTCTGCAAGCCGACGCAGTTTTCGGTCATCGCGACCACGAACCTCAACGGCGACTACATCTCGGACGACGCTGCCGGTCAGGTGGGCGGTCTGGGCATCGCTCCGGGCGCCAACATCGGTGCCAAGAGCGCTATGTTCGAAGCCACCCACGGTACCGCTCCGGACATCGCCGGCAAGGGTATCTCGAACCCCTGCTCGCTCACGCTCTCCGGCGTCATGATGCTGGAGTACATCGACTGGGACGAGGCCGCCGTGTGCGTCACTCGTGCCATCGAGAAGACTCTGCGTTCGAAGACTGCCACCGGCGATCTGGCGCGGTTCATGAAGAACGGCAACCAGGTCGGCACGGTGAAGTTCACGGACGCGGTCATCGCCAACATGGTGAAGCCGACCCGACGCACGGTGGAAGCCGCGCTGAAGGGCAAGAAGGCGATTCGCAAGTAAAGCGAGCCTGCGACCGGGTGGTCGTCAGGTCCGCCAGGACGACCACCGGATGCGACCCGATGGATGCAAGTTCAGCGATGAATTTGCTCCATCGGTGTCGTGTCTAATTCGGCACGAAAATGCCGTATTCCTTTGCAGGAGAAAAACTATGCGTACGACTCATGTAAAGAAATCGCCCCGACCCGCTCTGAAGGGAGCTCTCGGCACGGCGATAACTGCAGCCCTCGGCGTGAAGCCCGAGTATTTGCTGCTCGTGGGACGCTGGCATGGCGTCACCAAAGACCAGGAACGCTCGCTCAAGCGTGCCCTCAAGCACGTTCCCGGCAAGCTGGTCTTCGTCATCACGGCAGACGGGCAAGGCGGCACCAAGCGCCACCCGCTCTACAGCAACGAGCGCAAGCTCATCGCTGAGGGCTTCGCTAAGAAGCTCGGTCGCCCGTACGAAATCCACGCCGCCGCGGACATCCCCGATTCACTGGCTTGGACGGCGCACATCTGCGACGTCGTGAAGTCGGAGTCGGAAGGCGCGACCCTTCTCACGCCCGCCAACACAGTGCTCGTCTCGTCCAACGCGGACGTAAACAAGCACTTCGTCAAAGCGGGCTACAAGGCTATCGTGCCGAGCACCGCCGGCAAGCTGCCCATCGACCTGCTTCAGGCAGTGGCGACGCGCGGCGACTGGCGGAAGCTGGCAACGGCAGAAACGGCAGCGGTCTTCGAAAGCCACAAAGTCGAAGAGCGCATCGCAACGCTCTTCAGCGACGTGCTGCTCAACGACGACGGCGAACTGTCGCACGGTCGCGACTTCGCTGTCTACAGCGAAGGCATGGACGCCAGCATGGCGGTGAAGATCCAGGACATCTGCCCCTGGATCGTCGGCGGCTACATCGTCGACAAAGGCTGCGGCACCGGCACCCTGCTGATTCATCTGTCGAACCTTCACCCGAGGGCGCAGATCGTCGGCATGGACCTGTCGCGCGACCTGCTGCACCGCTCGGAAGGTCAGCACTACCCCAACCACAACGTCGCAGTTGTGATGGGCAACATCATCCACAAGCGCTTCGCTGAAGGGACGGTGTCGACCATCATCTTCTCGTCGGTCATGCACGAGGTCTACTCGTACAACGGCTACGACCGCGACCAGATTCGCCTGTCGTTGAAAAACGCTTGGCTGGAACTGATGGTGGGCGGGCGCATCATCATCCGCGATGGTGTGAAACCCAAGAACGGCGACCGCCTTGTTTGGCTGCGCTGCAAGGACGCAGAACTCGAGGAGCGCTTCCGCAAGTTCGCCCGCGAATTCAAAGGCAAGTCGGCAAAGCCCGGCTTCGCTTATGACGAGCGGGTCTTCGACGGCGTCAAGCACTTCCGCATGACGCTGCACGAAGCCAACGAATTCCTCTCGAAGAAAGACTACCTCGCCAACTGGGCGATGGAAGTCAACGAGGAGTTCGGCGTCTGGACCACCGACGAATGGCATGAAGAGCTGGTCGCGCTCGGCTACAACGTCGTACACTGCGACAGCTACCTCAATCCGTGGATTGAGGAAAACCGCTACAACGGGCACTGCTGGCTGCTGGAAGATGCAGACGGCAAGCTCGGTGCTGCGGTGCCTTTCCCGGATACGACGGGCGTCATCGTCGCCGAGAAGGTGGACGAGAACGTCGGCAAGGTGGACGAGAACGTCGGCAAGAAAGCGTAGTAATCGCGCAGAAGTCTAACTCTGTGCGGTTTGTCTAAGTAACCGAGAGTCATCGCGTTAAGTCGCGGTGGCTCTCTTTTCATAACAAACTCATGGAGATAAACATGCGAAAGAAGCAGACAGTGCTCGTCGCGCTGCTCCGGCAGCCGCACATGGAGCGCCCCACCGAAATGCGCTCGGACCCGTTTTGGGAATTCGGCAGCTTCGGTCTGACCGGATGCCACAAGACCAACCTCATGCATCCCAAGAAGGTGCACGAGCTGGAAGGCGCTCGCATCGCGTTCGTCCAGGGTGGTGACGCCGGCTTCAAGCTGGTCTACCTGACACCGCCGGTGACACCGATCCCCTACTCGGACCGCAGCGAGATTCGCTGGCAGACTTCCGACGGCTCCGGTGAAAACGGCAACACCATGCCGTTCCGCTACGATAAGGCGCCCTTCATCATCAGCACCGCCGGCGAAAGCGACGTGCCCGAGATTGTTCAAATCTTCGAGAACGTCCGCCGCAATGGCTGGATGGGACGCTTCGCCAGCAAGTTCCGCACTCGCCGCGAACCGCTGCCCGACGCCTGCGCCGCCCAGCTCATCAAAGTGTGGAACGCTCGAATTCGCAAGGCGCAAGCTGGCGACTTCGCCCGTATCTACACGGATGCGCTGCCCTACAACCCGCCCAAGACGGATTACGAACGTCAGGGCACCTACGACCGCATGCTCGCTGCAGCGATCGGAGGCTAACCACAGGAGAACGACTATGGCGAAATCAAAACTCGGTCTTCTTGCTGGCGGGCCATCCTGTATCGCCCATCGCAGCAAGCTACCAACGACGATCCGGACAGGCGCAACATCCGACACTTCGAAGACAATCTCGGCGAAGTTGACCGTACGTGACGCCCAGCTCGAAGACTACGTCGGAATCCGCAAGATCATCAACAGCAAGAACAATCGCGCATCCTTCGGCTATCTGCCGAGGGTGGTGGTCGAAGACGCGGTGAAAAACCAGAACGCCGACGGCGAGAAATCGCAACACCGCATTCGCGTGGTGGTCGATGCAAACGGGCGCATCGTCGCCTTCTTGCGCGCCTACCACCGACAAGATGGTGCCACCACTCTTCATGAAATCGGCGTTGCCGAAGACATGCAGAGCAGCGGCATCGGCAGCTTTCTCCTTACCGAACTGATTACCGCGTCGCGTAAACGCGGCATGGAGAAAGTCGCGCTCAAGACACCCGTCGGCATGCGCAGCAACGGCTACTACCCTCGCTTCGGCTTCAAGCAAGCCGGAACGTACAAGGGTCGCAAGCGCGTGCTCAATTGCTACGAACTCACACTCTAATTGGGAGTACACAAAATGACCACCCTACTCATCATCGCCGCCGCGCTGCTTCCTGTAGCGGCGCTGGTCGGCTTCCACTTCTGGATGGAACGCGAGCTCAAAAAGGCTGACGAAGCCGAAACGGCTCGCTTCCGCGCGATGAACGCCGCCGAACGGCGCGAAGCGCTCACGAAGGCGAAGACCGACCGCGCACTGGCTCGTGAGCACCGCGCCAACATGACGAGGCTCTACTCGAGCTTCAAATGGGGCTATCGGCACAATCCCTATCGCGTCCGCTATGCGGCCGCGCAAGGCGCCTACACCGGTGCATGCAATCGCGTCGCCAAGCTCGAGCGGCTCATCGCCGAGCTGGACGCGAATGCCGCCTAAAGCTCACGCTGAGCCCTCGGCAAGCTGACACGTCAACCTGACGCATCGAATTAAAACATCGATATGAAGCGTCAGGTTGACGTCGTATCAGATGACTTGTGAAAGGGGTGTCGTTTGTGGAGCAATCTGCAAGCGACACCTCCTTCCTTGTTTTTTTTCGCACTTTACTATATTCTTTCGTATTTCATCAAGAATCACCAATCATGCAGGTTTTCATGCATGCAAAATTAGATACGCGGACCGTACACTTTATCCAATTCCTCAGAAGCCTTCGCTCTAACGTCATCAAGACGAATACCCATTACGTCAAAAACCCGCGTAGCGACAGTGTCTTTGCCGTTCAAGAGCCCAAGTAACAGATGCGGCACTGCAACGTCTTTGATCGAACGCTTTTGCGCTTCAGCACTAGCAAACGCAAAGACATCTTTTGCGTTGTCTGAAAATTCTAGTTCTGCCCGACCAGATCCCGCGCCTCTGCCCATTAGCGATATTACTTCCTCGCGAACGTTTTCAGACTTAACCCCAAAACCATCCAAAATGCGGCTAATAGCGCCACCTTCACCGACAATCGCCAGAAGCAACATTCCTGTCCCGATATTCTTGTGACCCAACTTCCGTGCTTCTTCTTCTGCCAGCAGAACGGTGTGTTTGGCTCTCTCAGTGAAATTCTTGAACACCCAATAACCCCTATCTGGTCTCCTCGAATAACGCTAGCACAGACTCTCGCAAAGCTGTTAAATCAACACCTTTTTCTCTCAAGACTTGCCAAGCAACACCATCTTGCTCATGGGTGAAACCAAGCAAAAGATGCCGGGTATCCAACGACTCAGCCCCCATCTTATTGGCTTCTTCCTGCGCTATCTTCAAAAGTTTTCTCGCACGAGGAGTAAAAGGAACCTCTACCATGAGCATCTCACTTCCAGGACCTATCAGTTTCTCAATCAGGTTTCGCGTTTCGGACAAGGTGATCCCAAACCCCTCAAGCACACCTGCCACTGAGCCTTTAGCTATCAAGAGTCCTAACAAAATCATTTCAGTACCAACAAAATTTTGCTTCAGTCTGCGAGTTTCGTCCATAGCGTAAAAAATGATTTTCGAAACATCTCGGCATAACTCCTTCGCCTCTTCCTGCGTAATTTCAAATCCATCAATAATTATTGGACTTTGACCAAAACAAGTTTGGTATGTGACAGGAAGTCTCACGTTGTTTAGTTCGATATTCAACTCCTTCAAAACGCGCATGGCAAATCCATTTTCAAAATCAGGAGCATTAAGCAGGGCCATAAATATGTGATTCGCATAGATCACATTGTGCTTTGAATTTTCGTATGACCTTAAGAGAACTGCCTGTGCGTCTTTATCAAAAGGAAGTTCTTTAGGGCTGGCCTTCGTTCCCTTCTTGTGCACCTTCGCAACAGCTTCTCTCAAACTCTTTAAGTTAAAACGGCTCAGACTAAAATGATCTTGCGGAACGCACCCCGCATCAGAAGCGACCACTCCTAGCAAAAGATGTTCTGGTCCCACATATTTGTGTTTCAAAATGCGCGCTTCTTCCTGCGCGTGCATTATCACCTTAATTGCTTCATCGCTGAATTTATCGAACACAAAAATGCCCTACACTATTCCGACTCATTAAAAAGAGCAAGGATAGCAGCTCTTAGCTCATCGGGGTTCACTCCAGCCACAGTCAAAATATGAGAGGCAACTCCTTCACCCTCACGAATTATTCCTAGCATCAAATGTTCATTCTCGATGTGTGTGTGTCCTAGCTGACGAGCCTCATCCCAACTAAATTCCAGCACTTTCCTAGCCCGCGGAGTGAATGGAATTTCGACAGCGACGAATCCTGAGCCACGACCAATTATTTTTTCGACTTCTCGCCGAGCCCACTCAATCTCAATTCCAAATTTACTTAAAACCGCACCAACGCCACCTCTGCCTATTATCAGTCCAAGCAAAATCTGCTCGGTACCGACGAAATTATGTCCAAGTCTACGAGCTTCCTCTTGCGCATATTTAAGAATAGCTGCGGACTGCTCGCCTTCACTACTTCCAGCTATTGGAGCCAGATCAACGCCAAGGGTTTCAAGAACCTTTACACCTACACTATCTTGCTTATCGATCATAGAAAGCAAAATGTGCCTCGGGTAAATCAAACTGTGCCTAGACTTTCCGTAAGCATTGACCAGTATGTGCTTAGCTTCGTCACTGAAAGGAAGGTCCGCAGGACTGGTTTTAGAACCGTTTGGATTCACTCTCTTTATTGCAATGCGCAATTGATCAAGCTCGATGCCTTGCAAACTCGGAAAACCTTTTGCGATAGAATCGCCACAGAATGCGAAAACACCCAGCAGGAGATGCTCGGATCCTACTTCTTTGTGCCTAAACGTGCGCGCTTCTTCAATCGCTTGCGTAATTACTTTGATCGCATCTCTACTAAATTTATCGAACATTCCAACTACTCATCCGCGACCGCATACTGTATAGCGCTGCGCAAGTTGCCACGCGCATTTCCAGTGTTTACATCCAGGTTTTGCAAAACATGCGCACTGACACAATTTTCTTCGCCAAGAAGTGATAACAAAATGTGCTCGGCACCAATTAACTCAGACCCACGACTACGCGCTTCGTCCATAGCACTAACCAAAAGCCCCTTGGCGCGCGGAGTGAACGGGATCTCGACTGCAACAAAACCAGAACCATGACCGATGATTTTCTCAACCTCGTGACGAGCAGCACCGATCGTTACTCCCAAATCTCGAAATAGTTTTCCAGCCAAGCCATTGTCAGGAAAAACGCCCAGCAACAGCTGTTCCGTGCCAACGAAGTTATGACCGAGACGTCGAGCCTCATCTTGCGCTCTCATCACCACTTGAATCGCCGAGTCGTTAAAGTGAGAAAACATCGGCGTCGACGATGGCCAAGAATATTCTGCGGTCGGAGAAATTGCTCTCTTTCTGCGTGGAGCTTCGTCTTTATCCGCATCATCAGCCGCTAGGGAATTAGCAGCTCGCTCATGCACAACTTTCCCAACGTCGTTGCGCAACTTGTTTACGTCAACCCCAAAGTCATCACACACGCGCTGCACTTTCCAATTTTTCTCTGCGAGAACAGCAAGCAAAAGGTGCTCCGTATCTATATTTTCACTTTCCATTTGAATCGCGAATTCAAGTGCAGAATTCATAATTTTTGCCGCTTTAACACTGAAGGAATAATTGCCTCGCTGAGCCAATCGCTCTTCTTTCGTCTGTTGGCACATTTGCTCGCGAACACTATTCAAACGAAGTCCATTCTTGCGCAAAACCTCAGAAGCGACGCCGCAGGCTTCGCCCAAAAGCCCCAAGAAAATGTGCTCAGAGTCAACGCTCGCGCTGCCCGTGCGCTCGGCCTCCATACGCGCCAATGCCATCACGTTTACCGAATACTCTGTCAGTTTTTCAGAAACCATTTTGGGTCACCCCAAGAAGCTTAGTTAACTTATGCCCCGACGATTTAAATAAGCGCATCAACTCCGAAAAAATTTCGGGTTTTCGGAGTGCCTGGAAGCGTCCAAAACACTCACAGGCTGACAATCGCAAAATTCCGATTTCCTTGCTCAAAAACGGCCAAGCTTGAAAAGCCGCAACTGCGCCCAAACCTCCCTAAAGCAGCTGCTCCGAAAAACCAATTTTTCGGAGCACCTGGAGATTTCTGATTTGCGCATATGCGAACGCTCGGTATTTCGTTCCGGCAGTTACGCGATCCGCTGATTTTGCTACCTATCGCTTATGCAGCGCGGTTAGCATCTGGCGGACGAAGTACAGTGGTGGCGCCGCCAAATCTGCGGGTGAATGTTCCGCTGACTGTGCCCGCTGTCCACTGACCGGTTCTGGAACTGTTGTTGTAGGCAATGCCGTTAGGTCCAACGATACCGATGTGACCGTGGCGCGCGCCGCTCATGCCGTAGATAACATCGCCGGGTTGTGCTTGATTGACGGAAACACGCTGCCAACCATGCCTTTGTAGTTTTGCAGCCAGGTCATTAACGCCGGCGGAGTCAGCGTAGCTGAATCCTGCATCTTGCAGAACCTTCGATACTGACGCTGCGCAACCAAGGTTGCCGCCTTCGACTGAGTTGCGATATTTGGTCTGAGCCCACAGTCTTTGACCGACCATGCCGTTTGCCAGAGCAGTGATTTTGCCGTTGGCATCGCTAACATTAACGTCGCCCAAACCGGTTGCCCGTGCGCGGTCCATCTGATACATGTTGGCGAAGTCAGAAGCGTATTTTTGGTACGACGGATCTTGCATTTCTTGTTGATTCGGCATGCGACCAAGGTACATAGCGACACCAACGACGCCGGCTTGCTCTTTGGTCATCTTGCTTGGATCTTGAACACCCATGTCGCGCGCGTACTTCTCGACGCGGTCCGTCGCCATGATGTCTTGCAATTCTTTCGGCATGAACTGATTGACTTCGGAGCCCGTGATGTCGCCCTTCGTGCCCGACAGCTTGTCGCCAAAGTTCATGAAGCCATCGACAAATTTCTGATCTTTGAAATTGCCGTCAGCGCCAACTTGGAATTTATCAGCGAAACCTTCGGGCAGCTTGGTGCCTTTTCCGTCTTTTCCGCCTTGTGCTGCATTCTTCATTGCAGCCGCAAGTTTTTGACGAAGTTCTGGATTATTCTTCAGCAGTTCGCGCAGTTTAGCCATATCCGGCGGATCGCCGAGATCAAGACCAAGTAAATCGCCGAGCCAACCACCAAAATGACCTGAGCCTAAGCCATAACGACCGACTTGGTGACGGCCATCGCTGCGTTTTCTAACGGTGTCATTCTCTCCGCGGAACACAGAAGCAACCGCGTTCTTCACGGAATTGACAGCGTTGGACTCATTGACTGCTTGCGGTACATCGCGTTGCGGATAGTTGTTATCGACAGCACCGCGATCGAAATTGCGGCTGCCACCACTGCCTACTGTACGGTTCATCGCATCAGACATATCACGTGCGGGTTGCGGCATATCTGGAGCTTGAGGCAAGTTTGGCGCTTCAGGCTTGTTGCCGTTGCCGAATTTTTTCTCGACGTTGTCTGAAACTAGATTTTGTTTGTCCTCGATTGGAACTTGCGCGAGCGGCTTACCATCAGGACCTACGCCTTGCGGGTAGGGGAATTTGTCGGCCAGTCTTTGCGCAAGGTAATCGACGAGTTCGTCAGTTGCGTTTTGCTGAGCCGCCGGCGGCGCGTCGGTTTCTCCCTTGGCGCGTTCAACAACTACGCATATTTCTTTGTCTGGATTTCTTTCGTGATCGTTGACGACTTGGATGGTTCCGTCTTTCTTGACGATGAAATCAGCTTGTGGCTTGTTGGGATTGTTGTCTGAGTGATCTTGATAAACAACCTTGATGTTTGGCTTGTCGCCAGGTCCCAGCCTGTCGGCAATTCTTGCAGCGTCGTTCGGATTTGCTACCTGGTCTGCGATGCGCAGCTTGCCTTGAAGCGAGGCATCAGTAAGCAGCTCTGCTACCGACTTCTTCGGATCGAATTTACCTTCGGTCTTGGCGCCGTTGAATGCGTACAGATTCGGCTCGGCGCGGTCATTTGTCTGCGCTGTCGCTTGATCCCCAGGTTTCTTCTTGCCGAGCTGGTTGGCAGCCGAATAAATTGAATTGTATTCGCCGTTAAGCGGCGTGAGTGTCATGTCACCGCCGATTTGTTCTGCTAAAAGATTGCTGGTGCGCCAGTCACGGACCGGAGTCGTTTCAGCCTTGGACACCTTCTCGCTGCTGCGCAGACCAAAGCGACGGTTACCCGTGAGTGACGTCAATTCACCACCGACTTCGGCACTAACCGGACCTGCAGAATCGCTTCCAGCGCTACTTGAGCCCAGAGAGCTATCTCCACCTGATCTAAAACCCGCAAAGTGGGTTCTCGCGGTATGGCGTACCGCGGGTGCATTTTCAGTCATATTTTTCTCGAAGGTGATGGGGGATGGAAATCCGCAAAAGCGGTCCTTAGGAACCTATGGTATGGAAATTTTGCGGGAGTGTTAATACGTGAAAATCCCACTTTTCGGTTAAATGTGCGAAGTTTGGTGGCTTTCAACGCTTTCTCCGGGCTTTCATGTTTCCGATGACGATTTACGGACAAATCAAGCAAACGCCCAACCCGCTGGGAATTGAGAGCAATTGCGCGATGTTTTAACTTTCGCACTGTGTTTTGGCATTTTCTCGACATGAGATTTTGAAGTCGTTAAATCTCAATGCAAAAGGGTCGATTGCTCGACCCTCTCATTAACTATTACGTGCCTGACTTCATCCGGACATGACCAAATTCGGTCCGGCAAATTCATCAAATCCGCAGATCTAGATCTCTATTTGATCTTCAGTGAACTATTTTCCTCTTAGATTGAATGCCCGGTCCTGCGATCCACAATTGCGGCCGTGAAACGCTCGTGCCACCTATTTCCCTTTGTGTGCGCCGGCCAGCATTGATTGCAGTGCCGCTTGCTCGACCAGAGCTTGCAGCGCTTCGGGCGTAGCTCTGTTTTCTGCGACCAGCTTGGCGATCGCATCCTTCAGCTCTGTCGTGCTCATCACCTTGGCGATGTGTTTTGCAGTTTCTCTCTGCATCGCTTCTTGAGCAGCCTTTTGACCAGCCTCGCGAGCAATTCCCAATGCGTTCAAAGGAACATACGTGAAAGCATTTTCGCCAGTCGCATTGACTGCATCGGTGTACCACTTCACGGTCGGGTCAGTTTCGATATTGACCGAGGGAATGGTCTTGTGTGCGGCATGCATGAGCTTGAGGTAGTCTTCTTTCGGCAACATTTGACCGCCCAGGGGCTTGGTCGAAATGAAACCGAGCGAGAGGAACATGACGGGAGGATCCTCGGAGGACATCGCCGGCTGACCATATTCGAGAACTTTTCCTTTGCTGTCCACGAGCACGTGAATGCCTGTGCGACCCCAGATCTTTTCTCTGTCTTTGGCAGAAAGTCCGGCAGCTTCGTCCATGAGCATTTGCTCGACGCTCATCTTGTCTGGGTTGTTGAACTCCATAAAGACGATTTCGCCTTTCGCTTTTTGAATGCTTTCGCGAGCGATACTGAGCAAGCCGTAGAAGTTGGGCGCGTTTCTGGAAGCTTCATCCAACCAGATGTGCTCGCCCCATGCGGCTTTGCCGATTTGCTGACCGTTTACATCGATGACTTGATACTGAATACCGCCGACGATGTTCTGCGCTTTGTCTCTGAGAACCACCATATCCCAGGTTCCGCCCGGCTTGGTGAGATACTCTTTGTAGACTGCAGCCGATTCGATTTCGCCTTCCAGCGGGAATGCTTTCTCGAGTTTGCCCATGTATTCGGCGAGAAGCTTGTCGGCCTCATCAGGATTTTTGGCGTAGAGCTCTCTCATGCTCAAGGTTTCGCCCTTGTCGAGCATGACGTTATTGCGAACACGATCTCTTGTCTGGGCAACTTCGCCCTCAACGCCTTCGCCTTTCTTCGCGGCGGCACCGTCGCCTTCAACAGCAACTTTTACTTCGCCTTCTTTCGGAGCAACAGCCACACGCATGGCGGGCAGAGTGTTCTCACCGCGGGTCGCATCGACTGGCTCTCCGCCATTTACTTCAGCGACTTTGGCAGACTCACCAGGCTGAAGTCGGCGCGGATTGGCAGGATCTACCGCTGCTCCTTCTTCGACTACCGATTTGAAATCGCCTTTGCCGGCTCCATGCGAATGTCCGTCTTCAACGTGACCCTTCGAGGCTGCGCGAATTTGTTCGAGCACTTTTGGATCTTGCGGCTCATGCGCTGCAGTTCTCATCACAGTAGCTTCAGCTAGGGAGCCTGTGCTTGCGGCAGCTTCGGCCGTAGCGCCTATGTTGGAAGCGGCTTTGGCTCTGGCGGCTTCGATGTCCCGTTTCATGACGGTGACTTCCCAGTCTTTCAGACCAGACATATTGCTCACGCTAGCTTCGAAAGGCTCATGCTTCGGCATGAATTTCTTACTGGCAGCGCCAAGTCCGTGCAGCGCTTCACCGAATGCGACATTACCGAGTGTCCAAGCGGCAGTGTTTGTCGCCATCTCACCGAGTCCGACCTGACGCCCGTGCATCAAGCCATCAACTTCGGAGTTGACTACACCGGCTGCGGCACCGGAGTATGCATTCATCTTCATGCGACCCATGAAGCCTGTGCCTTCGGCCATCGGCGCGAGTTTTGTAGCGACACCACCAAGAGTGGCAAAGGTGGCAGCATCTGTAACACCACGGCCGATTCTGTTCCAGCCGCTTTCGCCTTCTTTTGTAGGCGTGAAGATCATCCCGTTGACGAGACCCACTGTTCCACCAACAGCCATATTGCGTCCGACTGGGTTGAGTGCGACATACTCGCCAACCTTGCTGGTTGCAGCGATTTCTGGTGCGAATTTTGCGAGGGCGTTTCCGGCGAACTTCGTCATGATCATGAAGTCGATCAGATCGCCTGTCACTTCACCTGCAGTGTGAGCAACTGTTTGTGCGGTGTTTCGTTTTACTTCCGGCGTTTTGACGTCTGCGCCGAACAGTTGAGCTACTCCGTTCACCTTGTTGGTTACTGAGCCTTGCCAGACTCCGGAGGCGAATTCATCGATTATGTTGGAAGACTTTTCGGGCTGATTGGACGGCACGTCGAGGGCAGCAGACTGCTGACCCCTGCCGAGTGCAGAGGTTTGTTCTACCATGTTTTTAATACCGTGAGATTTTTAGGAGGGAGGATGGCATCGCATTCAGCCTATGCGATGACAGCAGTATGAAAGTTTGCCCCTCCGCTTTCAATGGGGAAAACACGAAAGCCTTGAAAACCCGCAAAACGTCCGCCAGGCTTTGGAAAGGAAGATTTGGCGCTACATTTATATTGCCGCTGCGACCTTGTATCTTGGTGTCCGGTTTTGCAGCAAATCCCGACCTGGCTCCAGCTATAAGAGCAACTTGTTCAATCATGCTTTTACTCCTTATGAAAGTCTCGCAGTCACCGGTTCGAAAACTTATCAACCGGCTCGTGCGCGCAATTTATGTCAAGAGCCCGCGAAAGCTGACGCAGCATGAAATGGTCCGTTACAAAGTAACGCAATGCATACAGATGAGCTAACGCGCGAATCTGTTATCAATTAGCTTTGGCTCAGAGTTTTCCTTGATTTTGATTCCGACAAAAAGCCGGAAACGTTTTTCCAGACAGGATTACAATCTTGAGCTTTGTTCAAACCGTACAGTGCTTTTTGAATTCTAGAAGAGATCTTCTAGGGTAATAGCGTTCTTCTTTTTCACCTCCGACTTCAAGACTCCAATACAGACCGCAGCACCGACGCTCCAGCCTTGCATTTAGTTATCCGCCTTGCGGGGTGCAATCGACGTGCAAGTTGGAAATCTCGTTGCCATTGCTGCGACTCGACCGGTCAATGCCAGAAGAACCGATTTTGATTTTGGGTAAAGCTGCCGATCTTGCTTCCTGCACGGAAACATTAGGCGCCGCGCTCGTTAAGCAGAGGAAAATGCTATGTGGATATGTAGCTGCCACGCCGTCACCGACGGCATGATCAAAGAATTCGCAAAACAGCACGGCTGCGCCTGGAAGAAGATGACCCAAGAACTCAAGGTCGGAACTCAGTGCGGCACCTGTGCAAAGTACGCGAAGGAAATCTTGGAGCAAGCCGCGGGCAAACCTCCTCGGAAACCCAGAAAGCGGAAGACTGTTGAAGACAAGGTCTCGGCTTCTCCCGCTGTTGGTATTTCCCAGGAAAACGCTCAAGTCTCAGCTCCTGTCGCCGAAGGCACCCTCACAGGCACCAGGCAGTCAGATGACGTTCGCGACACCGAAGCTGCAAAACTTCCGGAGTCCACGTCATCGCCTGTCTATTTGCCTTGCGGTAAATGCACTTGCACATGCGGCAAGTAGCATCGACTGACGGCAATGCGCGATTTCTGAAAACGGCTCAAACGAGTTTGTTTTCCAATTCGCACCCCTCCACTCCAACGAAACGGTCGGTTTTGTTCTGGGCTCGAAAACCCCGACAGAATCGACCGTTTTCATTTTTTCGCGCACTTCTACTGTCTTATTTAGTATATGGAACAAGCATCCTGCGAGCGTGGTCATTTCATTGAAGCCACAAACGAAGCAACAAAAACTGGTCAAAGAATGACGTGTTCACCAACTGGTCAGACAAGACGCTTAAATTAGGGTTGTGAGTAAGCTTATTTACGCCACCGACAAAGGCCTTTACTGCGAGGCGGGCGATTTCTACATCGACCCGTGGCGCCCAGTCGAGCGCGCACTCGTGACGCATGCCCATTCGGACCATGCGCGATGGGGCAGCAACAAATACCTATGCGCCGAACCAGGCGCCAAGGTATTGCGCCATCGCATCGGACAGGACGCGCAGATTGAAGCCATCCCATACGGACAAAAACTGACTCTCAACGACACCACCATCTCTTTCCACCCCGCCGGACACATACTGGGCTCGTCACAAATTCGTGTTGAGCGAAACGGCGAAGTCTGGGCGGTTTCCGGCGACTACAAACTCGACCCGGACCCAACCTGCGCGCCGTACGAACCTGTTCGCTGCCATACGTTTATCACAGAGTCGACTTTCGGCCTGCCAATTTATGCGTGGCAATCCAATGACGAACTCTTCACCGACATCAACGCCTGGTGGGAGAAAAACAAGCGCGATGGAAAGACAAGCCTGCTTTTGGCATACGCGCTCGGCAAAGCACAGCGGTTGCTGAAAGGCGTCGACACTTCAATCGGACCAATTTACACACATGGCACGGTGGAATCACTGAATCAAGTGTATTTGAGTTCCGGCGTCACGCTACCCGAAACTGCACGGCTCTCGTCAATGCCGCGGGGCACAAAATTCGCAGGCGCTCTTGTTTTAGCTCCGCCTTCGGCATACGGCACGCCCTGGCAAAGGCAGCTAAATCCAGTCTCTGCCGCCTTTGCATCCGGCTGGATGCGCGTGCGAGGCATTCGCCGCAGGCGCTCACTCGACAAAGGCTTTCCCGTCTCCGACCACTGCGATTGGCAGTCTTTACTGAAAGCTATTCATCTTACCGGCGCTGAAAATATACTCGTCACGCACGGCTACTCACAAATTCTAGTTCGCTATTTGCAGGACCAGGGGCTTAATGCCGGCACGCTATCGACGCAATACGAGGGTGAGGAGGAAACATCTACTGCAGAGGAAACTAGTTCTGATGCAGTTTCCAAATCCGCAGAGGAAACTACCTTCGCAGATGGAAGAGACTCAGCAGATGAAATTGAATCTGCTGCCGACAAAGTCGAGGTGCAGGAATGAAACACTTCACCAGACTTTTTGTCGCTCTGGACGAAACAACAAAAACAACCGAAAAAGTCAACGCTATGAGCGAGTATTTTTCTACCTGCACACCAACAGATGGTGCATGGACAGTGTATTTATTGACTGGACGAAAACTCAGACAGCTCGTTCCGACCGCACGTTTGGCTGAGTGCGTCAAGGAACAAGCTGGGCTATCGGACTGGCTCTTCGCCGAATCGTACGATGCAGTTGGAGACCTCGCAGAAACAATCGCTCTGCTCTTGCCGCCGCCAACCAACAATTCAGATGTTCCTCTCAGAGAGTGGGTGGAAGACCGCCTCATGCCCTTGCGTTCAAAACCCGAGGCAGAGCAGAAAGAACTCTTGGTCAAGTATTGGAATGAGCTTTCCACATCAGAACGCTTGGTGATGAACAAAATCATCACGGGCAGTTTTCGCATTGGAGTGTCGCAACTCCTCGTGGTTAAGGCTCTGAGCAAAGCGTCCGGCGTTGACGAGCCGACGATCGCGCATCGCCTGATGGGCGACTGGAGCCCCACAGAAGAGTTTTTCACTGGACTTTTTTCTTCAGACACTCAAGATGCCGACGCCAGCAGACCATATCCCTTCTACCTCGCCTATCCGTTAGAGCAAGAGCCGGACGCGCTTGGCGAAATTGCGGATTGGCTCGCTGAGTGGAAATGGGATGGTATTCGCTCGCAATTAATTCGGCGAGAAGGAAAAACATTCATCTGGTCACGGGGCGAAGAACTAATCAGCGAGCGCTTTCCGGAGCTTATGGAGGCAGCCGAACAATTACCGGATGGAACAGTGATTGACGGAGAGATTCTTGCTTGGGCAGAAGGAGAAGTGCTGCCGTTCAACCTCCTGCAAAAGCGCATCACACGCAAATCGCTAAGCAAAAAACTATTGCAAGAAATTCCGGTTGCCCTAATGGCTTACGACATTCTGGAGCACAACGGCATCGACGTGCGCATCCAGCCAATGAATGAGCGTCGAAAAATGCTGGTCCAACTCCTGACGCCAGGCGCTCTCGATGCAGCACCAAGCTGTCGAGGACAACTGAATTCGATTTTTCGTGTGTCGCCTAGTCTAATGGTTTCCACCTGGGATGAACTCGCCGAATCGCGCAAAAACAGCCGTGAATTGAAAGTGGAAGGCATTATGCTCAAGCGTGCCGATTCCGCATATGGAGTCGGGCGACGTAAAGGCGACTGGTGGAAGTGGAAAGTGAATCCGTTTTCCATCGATGCCGTGCTCATCTACGCACAACGGGGACACGGCAAAAGAGCGAGTCTTTACACCGATTACACATTCGGCGTCTGGCACGACGGCAAACTAGTACCTGTCGCAAAAGCTTATTCCGGGCTGGATGACGCCGAAATTCGGCAAGTCGATGCCTTCATACGGCAGAATACCTTGGAGAAATTCGGACCGGTTCGCACTGTGAAACCCGAGCTGGTTTTTGAAATTGCCTTCGAAGGCATCCAGCATTCTCCCCGCCACAAATCAGGTGTGGCAGTGCGTTTCCCTCGCATCGCCAGGTGGCGAACCGACAAGCCGATGCAAGAAGCTGATTCACTCGAAACGCTGTCCTCTCTCATTAACGGAGGAAGCTCTCAATGAACGAACCGATGGGCAATAGGCGAGGAAAACGCCCCAACATGTTCAAGAAGAGAGAAGAACTTCAACGAAGGAAGGATGAGCTTTCGCGAAAACCAGGCAACACAAGGAAGAAACGCACAACTACTGTTGCACTAGAGAGCATCAGCAAACAAACAAGCGGAGGGAGAGAGCTTGTCGAAGATTGGTTTTCGCGGCAAGGCTGGGAGCCGTTTCAATTTCAAAAGGAAACATGGGACGCGTATCTAAAAGGCGAAAGTGGATTGATTCATTCATCTACCGGCACAGGAAAAACTTTTGCCATCTGGCCGGCTCCACTGATCGAATGGCTTGAGGAGTCGCTTTCCAGCGGCGCCACAGAAGTAACAACGCCACCACTAACAGTGCTCTGGTTGACTCCACTGCGTGCACTTGCCGGCGACACGGAAAAGTCATTGCGAGAGATGCTGGACGGATTATCTCTGAATTGGTCGCTGGAAACACGGACCGGTGATACCTCTGCAAGCATTAAAGCTCGCCAAAGGAAAGAACTGCCTTCGGCGTTGATCACAACACCCGAGAGTCTCTCGCTGCTGCTTTCATACGCAGACAACCAGAAGATGTTTGCCAATTTAAAACTGGTAGTTGTTGATGAATGGCATGAACTCATGGGAACAAAGCGCGGCACAATGACAGAGCTGGCGCTTGCGCGATTGCGAGTGCTCAATCCAAATCTGCGAACGTGGGGAATGTCGGCCACTCTGGGCAATACAGACGAGGCGATGCACACACTGTGCGGAATCAATGCCAGCACGACCCGCCGCATCACGTCAGATATCGACAAAGAAATCAGCTTTGTATCACTGCTGCCCGAATCGGTGGAGAATTTCCCCTGGGCAGGCCACCTCGGCTTGCCTATGGTGGAGCAAGTCGCTCAAACAATTGAAAAAGCGAAAACATCGCTGGTGTTTACCAACACACGCTCCCAGTGTGAAATGTGGTACCAAGCACTGCTCACAGTCCGACCGGAATGGGCCGGTGAAATCGCTCTGCATCATGGTTCACTTGACCGAGAGACGCGCAAATTCGTAGAAGATGCAGTGCGGGACAGCAAATTGCGCTGCGTTGTTTGCACTTCGAGCCTTGACCTCGGCGTCGACTTCGCCCCGGTAGAACAGGTCTTGCAGCTCGGCAGCGCCAAAGGTATAGCACGCTTGCTTCAACGCGCCGGTCGAAGCGGACACAAACCGGGCGCTCTCAGCACAGTGGTCTGCGTGCCGACACACTCATTCGAAATTGTGGAATTCGCGGCTGCAAGAAAGGCGTTGGCAGCAGAAAAAATAGAATCGAGAAGACCGCTGCCAAAACCTCTAGACGTGCTCAGCCAGCATTTGGTCACGCTTGCCGTCGGTGGCGGGTTCAGGTTGGAAAACGTCATTGCGGAAATTCGCAGCGCTTACTCATACAAAAACTTGAGCGACATCGAATTCGATTGGGTGGTCAATTTCATTACTAAAGGTGGGCGTGCACTGGGTGCATACCCCGAGTACTGCAAGGTGCAAGATTACGATGGGTATTACTTTGTCGAGAGTGACTCCGTGCGCCAAAGACATCGTATGTCGATAGGAACAATCACCAGCGACGACAGCATGAATGTCGTCTTCATGTCGGGAGAGCGCATCGGATCACTGGAAGAGTCTTTCATTGCGCGCTTGCGACCGGGCGACCGCTTCGTCTTTGCAGGAAGATGTTTAGAACTCGTCCGCACAAAAGACATGAAAGCGTTTGTTCGACTGGCGCCTGCAAAAGGTGGAACAGTGCCACGCTGGATGGGCGGGCGCATGCCGTTGTCTTCAGAACTTTCAGAAGCTGTGCGAGAAGAGCTAGGCATTGCAGCGCAAGGCAGTTATGAATCGGAAGAAATGCGACTTGTCGAGCCCCTCTTGCGGTTGCAAGAAACCTGGTCGCAGATACCCGATGAAAAGTCAGTTCTCGTAGAGCACATGCAATCGCGCGAAGGCTACCACCTCTTCATTTATCCATTCGAAGGAAGGCTCGTACACGAAGGGCTGGCTGCCCTGCTTGCCTATCGCATGTCTCGCCTTACTCCTGCGACTTTCAGTTTGTCCATCAACGATTATGGCTTTGAGATGGTTTCAAACATCGACATTCCTATCGAAATGCTCTCCGAGCACCATATGTTCAATCCGGAAAACCTAGCCGACGACATTCTGCGTAGCATGAATGCTTCAGAGATGGCCCGTCGACGCTTTCGCGAAATCGCTCGGGTTGCCGGTCTCGTCTTCTCCGGCTATCCAGGCAAATCCAAAACCAGCCGCCAAGTGCAGGTATCGAGCGGGCTTTTATTCGATGTTTTCTCCGAATACGATCCTGAGAATCTATTGCTGCATCAAGCTCAAAGAGAGGTTTTGGAGCAGCAACTGGAAGAAAGTCGTTTGCGCAAGGCGATGAAACGATTGTCGAAAAGCCGTCTTATTTCAGTGGAACTGCAGCGCCCATCTCCAATGGCACTGCCGCTCTTAGTCGAATCGTGGAGAGGCAAGGTGAGTACTGAAACAATCGCCGAGCGCGTGTCACGTATGCAATTAGCACTGACGAAAAAACCACCAAAAGCCACTCGCACGCCGATCGCAAAATCGAAAATTACACAGAAGACAATGTTGAAAAAAGCCGCGGAAGAATCTGGTTCAAAGGTATCGTAGGGGCGCATTGCATGCGCCCTTCAATAGAAAAACTCCTTTCATGAAGGCAGAGATAAGCTGATATAAATGCAAACAAAAATTAGTGGACACCTCGAAATAGAAATTCAAGGCGAATCATTGATCCTTCTGCCTCAACGGGCCATTTACTGGCAAAGAGAAAAAACTCTCCTTATCGCCGACGCACACCTCGGTAAAGCAGCCACGTTTCGTGCACACAACATTGCAGTTCCAACCGGGACCACAGAAAAGGATTTGCAAGTCCTGTCTGAACTGATCGTTAAATCTGGCGCCGAACATTTGATTTTCCTGGGCGATCTTGTGCACAACAAACTTGGACTGACAGACAGAATCTGCTCCTTGATACTTGCATGGAGAGAGCATCATAGCGATATCAAAATAACACTTGTCCGCGGAAATCACGACAGAAAAATTCCATCAATCGCAGAATTGATGCGTTTGGATATTGTGGAAGAACCGCTAGTCATGAAGCCATTCGCGCTAAAACATCACCCAGAGAAAGACACCGCTGGGTACGTTTTGTGCGGACATACACATCCTGCAGTGCGATTACACGGCGCCGGACAGAAGAGCCTGAGGCTGCCGTGCTACGTTTTTGAAGACCACATCGGCACTTTGCCGGCATTCGGAAGCTTTACCGGCTGCGCAGATTTAGAACCGACAGGCAGCGAACGTATCTATGTCTTGGCCGGCGACACAGTTGTTGAAGTTCACTGAACAACTCACATTGCGAGGAGAGACATACGCCAATGCAAACTAAGCGCTCTTTCGCACATCTGCCGGAGGTTTCGATGTTTCAATCATTTTCACGTCTTTCTGCGCACCATCACCGTTCTTTTCAGGTGGACAGAATTCCTCCCCGCAGGCCTTTGCAAGAACGAGTTCTGGCGCGATCGGCATATTGTGCGCCTTCTCAGCTGCTTGCTTCGCTTTCGCAGCAAGTTCTTTAGCCTTATCCTCGTCGTCGATACCTTTAGCAGCTTCCGCAGCCGCCGCCTCGCTCTCAAGAAGAGCGGCCTGAGCCTTTGCAACGACCTCCTGACCGACTTTCGATTCAGTCAGTATTTTCTGCTCATCAGCTAAATCAGAGCAACAAAAAGGACAGCGTACAGCCTTGAATGGAACTGTAGAGACGCAATAGGGACACTTCTTGTTCTCAGGCTCTTTGCCTTCTTCAACATTTGATGTAAGGAATGAATGTTCCAGACGCTTGTCTAATTTGTTGAACACTCGGATGATGGCGAACATCGAGAGAGCAACAAGCAAAAATGCGATAACGCTGTTGATAAATAAACCATAGTTAAGTGTTACAGCCCCAGCTGCCTGGGCCTTCTCCAAAGTCGCGTATGGAGGAGCTACTTTTGTGCCTGCCTTAAGCAATACATAGAAGTCCGAGAAGTCGGCTTTGCCGATTGCCAAACCCACCGGCGGCATAATTACGTTGTCTACCAGCGATTTGGCAATGGTGCTAAAAGAGGCGCCCACTGTGAATCCGACCGCCATGTCCATAAGATTTCCACGCAAGGCGAATTTTTTGAACTCTGCAACAAATCCCATAAAAAAGTCCTTTCTCCGGGGCTCCGATGTGTCCGCCATTCAGGCATTTATTTATTTAAGAAATGAAAAAGAGCTGGTCTGGCAGCTCCCAGATTTCGACGAAGCTAAGGCTTCTAAGTTCCGGCACAAATTCACTGGCGTCGACCATTGAGTAAGAACTGGCTACACGTCGCCACCGCGGCTTACTGAGATCATCAAGCTCTCAAAATTTCACTATACTTCCTAGTAGCAAAAAGGCAAAAGAAATGGAGGCGGCATAAGCCCAAACACTCCAAAAACCCACTGCATGCTGTCTTATCTCGGGCTCTCCAGCGCTCTATGGCACTGTCAACGCTTACAACCCTTTATGGCCGCGCCTCCCCGAGCAGAACATCTCTTTCAAGGCTTCCCGCGTGAGCACTCCTTCCTCTTCCATGACACTATCCACCGCCAATTGCAGAATAAGACGCGCCACTGCATCACCGGTGAATTCATTGATGTAGAAGCGATTGAGCGCTGCCAGAAGGTTATCCTTCCGCAGGTGAAACAAGACCTTCTGCGAATTCTCAGACATTTCACGCAACATCAAATCAACAATCTGTGGTGCCACAAGATCAGTTATGCGCTGACGCTGAGCACGTTCATACAAATCAGAATGAAACGACACGGGCGTACGCTTCCAGGGCCACTTGCTCCACGAATCGTATGAAACAACGACCAGCATGTCCAGCTTGTGAAAAGCTTTGCGCAGCTCACCGAAGAGAGATGCATCAAAATTTGCATCAAGAAGAAGCTCATCGAGTCGTTTGGACACAACGATAAGCAGTTGGGAGCGCAGCTCCGGAGGGAAGTTCTTCGTCTTCATTCGATTACCTCTTTCCTTTTGAAAAGCGTTTTTCTGCAATACGGTCTGCACGTTTACGCATATGAAAAGCAACCGTGCGATCGGCGTTCTGATTCCTTTGCTCGAGCCAATCTGCTACCTCAAGCAAGTCTCGTTCAATGCCCGGATAATCGACACCGTCGACTTTATTCAAAAGCATTATTTTGCGAGAACGCTCAGCAAGATCGGCGGCTGCAATGATTTTTCCTTGAGTTGCGAAAAACGCTGACAATCGCCTCAAATCACCCGCGACCGCGTAATGATCTTTTCCAAGCGCATCTTCACTGATGTGCAAGGAAATTAGCAGTTGCAACATCTGACGCCTGTGCGCGGGAATTTTATCACGTCCAAGCGAAGCCTCGGCTTGCAAGAGATGATTCTCCAGTTGCCTCGACGTCGGTCCATACAAGATCTCAAAAACCTCAATCAACTCGCAGCTTATTGCCATCGCCTCGTCGTACATATCGCGGTTGGCGATGGTGTCAAAGTGAGAAATGAGACACTGAGAAAGTGCCCTGAAATTCTGCACACTTCGATAAATAACGGCTGCCTTGCGATGGCTCAAAGAAGCTTCAATGATGCGCCCCATGTGAAGCTCGAGGACAGCCAACTTCTCGTACGCTGAAGCCAGTTTGTCCTCTTCGACGCCGTTAAATTCCATGATTTGGATGACCAGGCCTTGCCACCCGCGAGCCTCGTAATACCGCCTCTGGCTGAAATACAGCTCGACAAGATTGGCAATTGTCGTGACGCGATAGATTGACTCACTACCGTATTTATCACGCCATTGCCTGTTGTAGCGCTTCAGGGAACGCTCGTATTTTGCCTCTGGAGACAATTTCGATTCATCGACTGGAAGCAATTCATCGCGAACAAAATCTGTCATCCAGCTTGCGGTTGGATCTTTGAAACGGTCTTTACGACGGCGCCACCACTCGATGATGATGGCAATAGCAATGCCATATCCTAAGAACATAGGCCCACCTTTCTCAATTGTGACGTTGGGTTTTACCGCTTAACAGCAGCGCTTCCGCGAATGCACGATGCGAAAAGACGCAAGTCAAACGCAAGCAGTGCGACAGCAAACCGAAAGGTTTGCTTGGTAGACGCTGTGATAGTGCGGACTTTGGGTTGGTAAAGGGTTTTTGGAAAATTGAAAATCTGAAAAACGATATTTTTACCCTAGACTTCACAAGCCCGCAACGCAAGGCCAGCGCACGCTTTGAATGCTTGCTGAAAGTTCCGAAATCAAAATTACATCAAGACTGAAACAGGCTATTGCTGCTGCAATATCGAGCTTTTCAAGCGACTCTCCAGGCACTTTAATGTTGCGGGGTCCTTCAACAGACAAAAATTGTTGCACCAAATACAGTGTCACAGCTAGTGCGAGTCGTAAGTCAGAAGACAGGCTTCTCATAATAGTTCTTGACGTCACAAAAGCACAGCTTGAGTCGAAAGATTGTTGAAATAATCGCAGGCAGTTACGAGCCGGATACGCAGTGTCCACCGAGATACTTTCCCATTTCTGCGTTAATCATTGCATTCAGAGAACAATGTACAACGAAGACGCATGAAGCAAAACAAGAATTGAGAAGACCAGGATCAAAAATGCGCGTTAAGCGAAAGCCGCATGAAAACCGCAAAGCCGATTCTACGCTTTCATATAGTATCTTCTTAAAAAGAAAGAAGAACCGGGTTTCCGCCTGAGTGAAACCCGGTTCTGAATTGATAAGACAGCAGTGCATTTCTCAGGCTGCACTGCTTCTAGAGTGAACCTCGGAGAACCGAGGTGACGCATTACACGTCTGGGGGTGAACGCTCGCGCATTCGCCCGGGTTGTGTCACTCTGGCAGGAGCTGCTTTGCCCGCTCGGTAAGCGGCTTATTCATCCACAGGTTGGCAGGACCGATGTTGTCCTGAGGCCAAACCGGACCCGCGAGGTCCAGGACCTTGAGGTCCTTGGGAAGATGTTCTTTGGGCAGACTCTGCAGGACGCATACCCACGACTCCTGAGGACGCGTCAGCTCGATACCGCTCGCCTTCAGCTGCTTGATTCCAGCAGTGAAAGCGGCTAGCACCTTGGCGTTCTCAGGGAGGGTGTACCGGTACCCCAGCGAAACACCCCACATGGCAATGTGGTAATGGCTCGAGGAGTTCTCGATGAAATCGTAGCCCGCGTCGATAGCGAACTTTTCGAAAACAGCGGGAGTGATACCAGACACGTCGGGGATCGGGTTAGCCACCTGACCAGGCGAACGCTCGGTTTTCCACGCCTTCCGGAAGTACTTGATGAAGAGCTTCGGACGGTCGAGGAACGTGTAGGGATTGCGCACGAATTCTTCGAACGCATTGTCACCACACGCCGAGGCGATCTTGGAGCCAGGCATAAACGCGTAGATTGACAGCTCTACCGACTTTGCGTCGATCGTTTTGCCGTCTTTCTGAAGCGGTGCGTTGATGGCGTCCGCGTACGTGAAGTCGAGGAGCGAACTGTCGTCCGCCCTCTTCGTCCCGTCGTAGCGCCGGTCACGCAGAGAAGCTCGGAAGATGAGCTCCTGCTTGCCGCGTTTGCCAACCCAGGCTGTCACTTTGAACTTCAGACCATCACGCTTGATGATCACGCAACCGTACTTGGTACGGTAGACGGTCTGAATGTACGGGAACCGGACGTAGCCGGGCTTTCCGTACAGGAGGTGTCCGTTCAAATTGGTGACCTCATCGCCGGGAAACTCACCAGACACGGTCTCCTGGACACGCACAGTCGGCGCTCCCTGGATTTCTCCAAGGAATGCCTTCACCTGTGGTGTCAGGAGCTCGTCCCAAATCTGCTGGTCAGAGACCAGCGCGATCGGTGTAATGCCCAGCATTTCAGTAAAATTTGCAGATGGAAATGCATTGGACATAGGGGTCTCCTTTAGATTTTTCAACACGCGAGAAGAGACCTGACGGCGTCCACCTACGCGTGAAGCTGGAGGCGAGAACCGGCACCACCTGGGTGCTGTTATCCCGCCTGCCTCTAAGCGATGAAGCAAGTAAATTTGCTGTTGCTAGGAAAGTTTCAGAGCCTTTGCCGCCTCGGAGATTGGCCGGTAAAGCCAGAGGCAGCGCTTGCTGAGGTTGTCCTGAGGCCAAATCAACCCCGGAAGCTGAAGCTCCTGAGGAATGAGTTCGGCCGGTTTGAGGCTCTGAATCACGCACACCCAGGACTGCTGTTGGCGAGTCAGGGGAGTGCCGGAAGCGCGGATGCGCTCCAGTCCCTCGGAGAAGCCATTGAACGTCGCCTTGTCCTCAGCGGACGCGAAGGTGTACCCGTTGTTGAGCACCCATCGAGCAACGTGATAGTGACTCGGAGCAGCTTCGATCATGTCGAAACCGTACTTTGCCGCTAGCTGTTCAAAGGCAGGAAGCACATCTTCGCTGATGTCATCGATCGGCTTGCCATATTGTCCGGGAGCTCGACGACCTTTCCAGGCTCGCTTGAACAGCTCCATGAATTTCTCAGGGCGGTCCAGGAACTGGAAGGGCTGCTGAATGAAGCTCTCGAACTCAGTGTCGCCATCGCCATCCGAAATCTTCGACCCGGGCATGAAACCGTAGACAGACAGCTCGACCGAGCGAAGGCCGGGCGCAATCTGGCGGTTGAAGACAGGGTCGTCGTACGGAAAGTCGAGCAAAGCACAATCGTTTGCCTGCGGAGTACCGTCGAAACGGCGATCGCGCAAACCCGCCTTGTAAATCAGCTCGCCGCGACTCTTCTCGACATCGCCAAACCAGCAGAGGACCTCGAATTTCAAGCGGTCGCGTTTGATTACGACAGCACCATGACGGGTCTTCCAGAAGGTGTGCAGGTAGGGGTAACGAACAAAACCAGACTGCCCGAAGAGCAGGTGATTGTTCAGGTTCGTGACCTCGTCGCCAGGGAACTTGCCGGCAACGGTCTCCATCAGTTTGGGCGGATCCTTCCGCAGGATCTTGCCTAGGAGTCCTTTGGTCATGGGCGTGACCAGAGTGTCCCAGATTTCCTCATCGGTTATCTCGCACACACGGCTATAGCCCAGACGGTCGAGGACCTCCGGAGTTATGAATTTGACCATAGTTGGGATTCCTCGCACGACTATTTGTCGGCTGTTATTTTTGTGGTGCGGGAGGGGCAGCATCTGCGAACTGAGCATCAGTCGGCAAACCTGCGCATCCATGCCCAAAAGACATAAGCGCGCGTACATCGTGGTTGCGCGAGCACATCTTCAGGGCGACACCAGAACTTTTCTGAATTTTGCTCCAATTAAGCAGCGCCACTTGAACCATGTTTCCATCACATCCCGCCAGGGACGCACCCAAAGACCTGTATGGGAAACAGAGACTTTTATCGGGAAACTAAGTTAAAGGGGACTCCTAGAGAAACATTTGGCAGCAAAACTTCCATAGGCTATTAGCTTCAGCTATCACGGTTCAATCACCTTGAAAACCAAAGATCAAAAGAGGCAGTTTAACTAGCGCGGGTGAAAGGTTCACCCAGCCGGTTTTTAGCCGTTTTCATTCCGAAATGAAGCTAACTGGCGCAAGTTGTGACGCAACTGGCCGCACTGTCTCAATGATGTACCGGCGGCATAGAGCTGCGTTCGTTTCGCAAAGCTCCCACTCGTTTGGCCGAGCATAGGGACGACGCCATGCTTCGCCCGGTATTAGTTCATAGAGACGACGCCGCTAGCCTGAACGCACCTAAGCGTTGAACAGTTCGACGATCTCATCGATGTCGAAGCCAACCAGACCTAAGTCTTCAAGCTTTCGACCTTCTTTTGCAAACTCGCTGCCCAGAATTACTTCACCAAGTTGAATAACGCTCTGCAGTACCGGCATTTGATATCTTGCCAAGCGGGCAAAATCTGCAATCAGTATCAGGGTTTCAACGATATCGCGTTTTACAAACTCATTGACCGTACCGAGGTCAACTCCATCGGCGGTATCAAACATGCTCTGTCCAAGCTTGAGCAAAAGTGGCTCCAGCTCTTCGGTAGCGCCAATCTCAGCAATAGGGGCATTGATTGCAAACTCTCGCAGAGCTCGCGAGAAGGATGGCACAACACCCTTGAAAACCCTGGCAAGACCTTGTATTTCAGCGTCCAAGCGAGAAACGATTGATACAAGAGATGGGTTCAACCATGATTGAATATTGTCAAGAGAAACATCTCTTCCACCGAGCATACCCGCCACCAGGAGTGTTGGTCGAAGCATACGCTCCACATCGGAAAGTCCTCGCTCAATGGAGTTAGATGAAGGTACAAGTCCCTTTGCCACAGCGTTGGCGACGAACAAGCCTCTGCGCATTTCATTGCGCTTGTTGGCCGAAACACTTACGTTGTCTCGCAATCCGGTGATAAGAAGCACATCGGCTTCCACTTTCGCACAATCGAAAAGCGTTCCCATCTCCACAATATTGAGCTGTAAATCGGCTCCAGTCGCTTTGAGGGCATGAGCAAATTGCATACCAGCTCCAAGAGGAGCATTTACTAAAAGAATGGTTTGCTGATGACGCAAGTGAGAAACAATCTTCTCAACCACTGCACCATATTCAGTGGCAGGACTGGAAATGATAATTGCATCAGACTCGTAAAAAACCTTCTCGATGTCAGTCTCTATACTTCTATAAGGGACTCTGCCGCGGAAGCTTCCAACGCTGGCGTGACGGGTTCTGATTTCAAATTCGGCAGGTACTTGCGCTGTTTTATTCAAAGCACAAACACGAACTGAGTGACCATTTTGTGCTAGAAGGCATGAAACAGCAAAAGCCGCATCGCCGTCTATAAGCACGCTCATGCGTGTCGTGGTTGCAGGACTAATCTCTGCTTGCACAGAAACATAAGGCTTCGGAGCAATGCTCGTTACACTGCCGGCGCTGCTCGCTAAGTTAGCAGTCGAGATCAGCATAAAAACCCCTTTCTCTATCTCATACTCAGAACGCTATAACAGTGCGATTCTGAAACCCCGGAAATTGGCGCGAAGAATCCGGCACACAGCCCGCAACCAGGCCGGTACTTGATTTAATGCATGGCAATGAAACATCGCGCTTAACTCCACAAGTCTAAACGCGTCTAATGAGGATGACAACCCCTTCAGGCAAGGTTTAACCTCATTTGTAATTTCTCGATCAGACCAAAATGCAACACCTTCGCATAAACACAAAGAGGTCCAAGAGTCGCCAAAGACGCCCCAGGGCGTATATACAAACGATCAAATTACTCTGCGCTAAGAATTTTTCTGAAAGAGTCGAAATTCGCGTTTCATCTTTTCAAATCAACAGCCCGAGCCAGTTTCAATGAATATGTCGCAAATATGCAATGAATTCGACGAATTTTGAACTTCGTAACCGAACGAACGGTCAAATGTTGATTCTTTATAAAAGCCGATTGGCTGGACCTTTCGTTTAATGTAACGCAAAGGGAAATTGTTAAAACATTTGCTTCAACTTTTGCGTGATTTTATTGGCCGCATTTTCGTCGATGCTTCCTTTGCGCAGAGCAAGATCCACTGTTTTCAATCCCAGAGCAGCATAAAGCCTTCTTTGCTCTTCTGAAGAATTTTGCATAGCTTGCATGTGTTTTTCCACAGTGACTTCATCACCACGCGCTATAGGTCCTGTAAGAGCAGCTTGTGGACCGATATTATCAATATTGCTCATAGTGGCAAATACAAGCGGTCTCAAAGCCTTCCAGGCGATCTCCTTCTCTACATTTGCCTGGACCATCATCTCAATGGCAGTATCCATTAGGGTTGACAGATAATTGCAGGCAACAACAGAAGCAGCATGATATATGGCTTTGCCTTCACCCGTGATGGCATAAGACAAGTCTCCAATCAACGAAATTAATCGAGAGAGCTTCTCAATTGCTTCAGCGTCACCTTCCAAAAACCAGTGCGTACCTGTCTTTTCATCAACTGCAGCGGCAACGGACGGATATGTATTCAATGGATGCGCAGAAGCAATAAATGCGCCACACAACGTCTTAGCGGGTTTCAAAACACTACTATCGAGCGCACCGCTCAAATGCGCAACTACAGTTCCTTTGCGAAAGGCGTCTTCCTCAGCGAGCTGTTTCGCCACCAATTCAATTGAATTGTCGCTTACCGAGATAAGCACAATATCGGCATGATGAGCAGCTTCCGCCATGCGCCACGCTTTTGCACCTTCCACCAACCGTGCGGACTCTTCGACTTTATCGAGATGGCGCCCACCCATGTATATTTCGCGAATTCCGGCACGCCTAGCTGCAACAGCGATTGCAGTCCCGACCCTTCCAGGACCAATTACAGCCAGCGACTTGATTTCGTCCATCAGCGTGCCACGACATTATCAATCAGACGCACGCTCTTCAGTTTTGCCGCTAGCAAAATGACCGTCGGCAATTCAAATTGAGTTGCAGGCAGGAAAGTCTCACCATGCCTCGCTTCCAAATACTGCAGCTCAACACCTTCCAAAGCCAGCAAGTCATTGCGGCCTTTTTCCAGAGCCGCTTCCAGACTCAACTGTCCAGATTGCGCCGAGTCTTTTACAAAATTGAGCGTGCGATTTAACAGCGGCGCCACTTTTCTTTCTGCATCGGAAAGATAAACATTGCGGCTGCTGAGCGCTAATCCGTCGTTCTCGCGAACAGTCGCAACCGGAGTGACCTGAATCGGCAAATTCAAATCATGCACCATGCGTTTTACGACCAGCAATTGTTGATAGTCTTTTTCCCCAAAGAAGGCAGCTTCAGGAAGAACAATATTGAAAAGTTTGGCCACAACGGTGGCAACGCCGACAAAAAAACCGGGGCGGAAATGTCCTTCGAGACAATCAGCCAGTTCTGTCGGAGGCATGACCCTGGTGACCCCCTCGCGGCCTTCGGGATACATCTCCTTTTCATTAGGAAAAAAGACGGCGTCCACGCCTTCCTGACTCATCAGTTCGAGGTCGCGATCAAAAGTGCGCGGATATTTTCCAAAATCCTCGTGAGGGGCAAACTGTAACGGATTGACGAAAATCGAAGCAATAACTCTGTCGCATTCTTTGCGTGCAGCGCGCATAAGCGACAAATGCCCTTCATGAAGAGCGCCCATCGTTGGCACAAAACCAACTCTTTCTCCGGCGACACTGGCAGCGCGGCGCCAGAGGCGAACTGCATCTATGCTGTCGAGCACTTGCGTTTTCACAGGCGACATTGCATTTTCCAAAATCAAAACCACCTCTCGGCAAGACCGGAAAGTCAGTTATACCAAGTCAGCTATTGTCCTTCACCGAGCGCAATTACTCAAGTATCGACCGAGACGCACTCAAAACGGGACCAGACGCGCTTGAGACCCCTTTGAGGCGCGTTTGAGACGCGTTTGAGAGGCACGCTTGAGACTCGTTAAAAAGGCGCTCAACGGCGAAAGCAAGTCCGGTGGGAGGGACTGGCCCTTTGCCCAAACAAGAAGTGGAACGACCGTTCAAGAAATCGGAGTGATGGGCTGTCATCACTCCCACAGTCAATCTACCGGCGACTTATGATGAAACTGTGACTGAACTCTGGCACAGGAAAAATAAACACAAAAAAGCCGGCTTACCGCCGGCTTTCTGAATCTTTGATGGAGTTCGAAACTCCAAATTATGCAACCCGCCTCAGGAAGCCCGTACGCGAGCCCGTTTGCGCTTGCGCGATGTAACGTCGATCGGACGATGTGCCGGGACTTTGCCTGCACGCGCCTGGATCAACTGGCGCTTCATTGATGCGCGGTACAGCTGGTAGTGGGTAGCTACATTCATGCGTGTTACAAGCTTGAACTTGTGCATGGTTTTGATGATCAGCCAGGAAAGGTCGAATTCCCAAGGCATCATGCCGGTTCTGGCAGAACCAGGTGAAGCATGGTGATTGTTGTGCCAACCTTCGCCCATGGCGAGAAGTCCAACCCACCAGACATTTACGCTGTCGTCATCACTGGCGTAGAGCTTGTAACCGAGAGCCGGCAGGTGGCAAACTACGTTGAGCATCAGCGGAATAGTCAGTACGGCAAAACCTGCGAGCAAACTTGCCAAAGCAACTTGCCAGCCGAACAGCGCCCAGAGTATGCCTCTAAAGCCGAAGCCGATTGCGAAGGACAAAGCATGACCAGCAGGCAAATTGCCGCCGCATTCCATAAATCTATAAATCGGATCTTTGAACAAATCTTTGCACTGGGTGTGCGGATCGAGATGCGGCAAGTATTCCTTTTCACTTAACCAACCAGTGAGGGAATACATCAAACCGTTGCGCGGTGAGTGAGGATCCTTTTCGGTGTCGGTCCAGCGGTGGTGCGCGCGGTGAATAGTAGCCCACCAGATTGGTGAACCTTCAAACGCCAGCAAGCCCATAAAAACCCAGAAGTACTCGACCGGCTTCGGGCACGTGAATGATCTGTGCGAAAGAAGACGGTGATAGCCAATCGTGATTCCACAAGCATGGAGTACGTAGCTGACTAAGAAGACTGTGATAAATTCCAGCATTAATGACCTCGATCCGAATTACTCAGCGATACAGCGCTGACTCTGGGCGACCTCTCCGAATGTCCTGGCTCTTTTCATCCTGGGAGACATATTTGTCGACCCAATTGTCGGTCATGAGAAGGTCCAGCAATTGCTCAAGCGTTTCAGGCACTTCAGCGACTTGCAGGACCCTGCGTCCGTCGTTTTCCGGACCAGGGTACTGATTCCACACAAGCCGGTCTGCTTCCATACCTCGCTTGGTGTAGTAACTAAGCAAAGCCAAACCAACTTCTTTCGACACTTGACCCTTATCCTTCACTTGCCAATCTCGAAGGATAGTTCGTCCAATGCCAATCAAATAATATGCTCTTTCCTTTTCAAATTTCGGCTCATCTATAAAATAAGCCCAAGTAGTTTCATCTATGTTGTCAATATAAGGCTCGCAACGTATCTGGAAAAGGCGCCCTGACGCGGATGTCAGTGACGTCGGACCGAAGCCCGAATTCATCAAATGAATCTCCATAACTCGCAACAGATGAGCATTAAAGCTTATGCCCTTCTTATCAGCCTGAAGCTGGAGGCGCTTTCGGTATTCATCCGGGATGCGAAGGCTAATATTTGAAGTCTTTTCAGCCATATTGTAGTTGCTTGATTACAAATTGCAGTCAAGTCACTATAGCACTTTTCCGGAGACGGTGCTCCAGGTAAACGGAAAAGTACATATAACTAATGAAGTGTGAAAGTATATCGATAGATGCACTCGGTTGCCACGGGTAAATCTAATGGGGAACTAGAAAAAAGGTTTGATTTCGATGGTTAAGTACCGTATTCGGCGAGCTGGTGCTCTTTTAGTTTTTGTCTCTTTACTTGTCAGCACCTCCACTCCTCCTGTTTGGTCCGCCCAGGACAAACAGGAAGCATTCAACTCAGCAGACACGAGCAGCGCCACGAAGCATCGCTCGACTACGCCGATCAACGTAAAGGAGCTCTCCAAGCAGATTTTGGACGCTTACGGCGGTTACGCCAAAATGAAAGAGCTGGACGCAATGGCTTTCAAAAGCGTTGGTGATTTAAAACAGTTCTCCACCATTTCAGGCGCTTGCAATAATTTTGAAACTGAGACCATCTCCAAAGGCGAGATGATGCGCTCGAAAATCGAGTTGATGGGTCAACCGATGGTCACCGGATATGATGGCAAGCAGTGTTGGATTCAGCAAGGGGAGCATGTTTTTCCGGCCGATGAAACCACGACTCAAAGAATCGTCGAAGAAGTAAAACACGGCATGGTGCTGCTTCTCAAACTGGGCGAACCGAATGCACGAATCGAAGCAGCGGATAGAAGGGAAGTGAACGGACGCCCTTGCTCAGGCTTGAAGATTTATGCGGAAGATGGCAAACCATCAACCTTTTACGCTGACGACGAAACGCATTTGATCTTGCGCAGCGACTATATGGGCACCGACCTAGAACAAGGTATTGCCTCCTCAAAAATATGCGAGTACAAGGACAATCGACCAATCCTCGGTTCTGTAATGCCTTATCACATCACAGAATTCAGCAACGACAAGAAGTCTGCCGAAACCGATATCAAATCTATCGCGCAGGTAGATGTCGAAGATTCAATTTTCAGCATCCCTACGGAAAGACCGATCGCCAGGCTAAAAAAAGGCCCTGTAACAATTCCATTTGAATATCTGTCCAATGAAATTGTGGTGCGCGTCACGCTCAATGACAGTCAAACTTTGAGATTCCTGGTAGATACAGGCGCCACACAAAGCATTCTCGATCAAGATGTAGCGGGCACTTTAGGAAAGTTCAAGGCTTCCAATATTTCCATGACCACGGGCGCAGGCAGCGTGGCAATGAATTACATGAACTTGGAAAAAGTTGCTTTGGGAGATGTTTCACTTAGCAATGTCCCCTTTGCCGTAACCAGCCTGGCTAGCTTCGATCACTTGATCGGTGCACGCCCGGCCGGATTGATCGGTGCCAATATTTTGAAGCGATTTTTGATTACTTTCGATTACGAGAAAAAGACACTTACACTGCGAGATCCCTCAGAGACACCGGATTTGACGAATGTTGAAATCGTCAAGACAAAACCCGCTCTGGGCGTTTCTGGTTTGGCCGTGGAAGGTATCTTGGACGGTGCTGTACCTGTAACATGCCTGGTGGACACAGGAGCTGCATTCAACAATATTTCCGAAGGCGTAGTCAAATCAATTTTGCCAAGCTCTCTTCTTCCCATGGGTGACGTTCTCGGATTAGATGGTCGGCGCATAAAAACCAGCTCTGTAAGGTTCAACAACATCAAGCTGGGACCGATTTCGGTCAACAACCCAGTCTTCTCTGTAGCCTCACAGAATGCAGCAGTGCCGGCAGGAATATTTTCCGGAGGCACTAAATTAGCCGTGTTAGGCAATCCATTTTGGAGCCGCTATCGCATGACCGTAGATTACCGCGGTCAAAGATTACTTTTAGAGACCACTCCCGAAAAGCGCAAGGCGAACGAGTTGACGTCCCGCATGGAAGCTATTCTGCAGCAGCAGCTTAACCACCCCGATACCACATCCAGTACCAACAATATCAAAGCAGTCTTGCGAGTCGCAGAGGACGCAAAAGACCTGGGCTTTCCGACCATAGAAGCCCTGGCCAAGGCAAGTTCTGCCGCCATCGAATGGGATGTAGCGGCAGCTAAAAAGGACACCGAAGGGCAGGAAATTGCCTTGAAGCGTTTTGACGACGCGATGAAACTAGCCGAGAGTACACATGACGCGAAAGTGCAAGCACAAGTCGCATCGATCATGAGCATGTCTCGCTTGAAACACGCAAAGTCTCAAGAAGACTTTGTTGCGTCGAGAAAGACACTTGGTGCGGCTGCAAAGCTAGGTCCGACCGAGCCACTAGTAATGGTGGCAGCCGGTTTGATTCTGGTGCAGTTGAACCACAACGATATGGCCGAAAAGGTGTTCAACCAGGCACTCACATTGGAGCCTACAAACTGGCAAGGACTCTGGGCTAAATACCGACTGGCGACAGCAACAGGACAAACGGACGTCGCCAGGTTGGTCGCCGAGCAATTGCGACACTATTACCCACAGGCTGACGAAGTAAAAGCACTGAGTACGAAAAAAGTCCAAGCCAAACCAGCCGCATCTGCCGGAGCTACAAGGTTTGACATGAAGAGCAAACCGATTGACACAAAACCGCCAGTTGCAAAGCCAAAAACAAACACAGTACCAGCGAAGAGATCGCCAGTACCGGGATTTATAACACGTTAGCGCCGGCCAAAGTTTCGCGAGGAGACTTAAGCGTTAGCTGTTTCTGGTTGTGCAATCTTCACAACCTGGAAAGGAAGGCTGCCGATTTCTCTCTCTTCAACTTCCAGAGTGACTCTGTATGAGCCTTCCGATGGGAAGATCAAACCAGTGAAGGCACTCATCACTTTGTGGGTACTTTCACCGTTTGTAAGCGGCTCTACTTGTGCGACAGGCGAGGCTGTTATGACAGTGCCGCGCGCATCAAGCACTTTGAACTGATACTTGAATTGACTGCTCGAGGCCGACAATTGAGCGAAGGCATAAAGCAATGGAATAAGTGTGGGGAATGATTGAGAGCTGATGCCGTTGTGAATGTTGATCAGCGAAATAGCATCGCGACGCAGCACATCCTGCAAAACGCGCTCACAGAGTAAAATACCGAGTAGCTGGGGAGCGTTGCTCATTATTGTCACCTTTAGGCTCGAATTTGGAACGACCCAGCCTTTCGCCAGATGGACGCTCCGCCAAAACAGAAAACAGATTATAGCGGCATAAGGGCAGAGACTGGCCAAACCGTCCGAGATCGTAAAGCAGGTATCCACGTGTTAGACCCAGAGCGCATGACTTTCCTAGACTGGTTTTTGCTTGTATTCGGCTTGGTTTTGGCTGTCTTTTTTGTGTGCCGCTGGCTAGACCTCAACTATCCGACTGCCGTTTTCTAAGGCGGTTTGTTCTCACCGCTCTATTTTCAAAACCTCAGATGTGCAGCCGCTTATCAAGCACTAAACAGCTGGCGCGGCTAGTTAGCTCTTGTCTTGCTGCCGCCCTCTTTCGGTTGACAAAGACTTTGCGCGACCCATGATCAAGTTTCACCAAACCGTCAAAACTCCCGCAGTCACAAGCTTCTGCGGAGATACTTAACTCGCGCTTAGTTCTAGTGAGAACGTTTTTTAATACTCTTGAATTCAAGAATAGATGTTGGTTAGTTTTTTCAAGTTTCCATTTATTCCAAATCTCCACCTGAACAAACTTCAGATTCAAACTCTGAACTAAGCAGCTATCAAGATGCGCGACCTTAATGTGCTTTCAAAGAGCTCATGAGTGGCGCGCGTCTTTCTGTAAGTGATGCATCTCGTCTGAGGTGCATCTATCTCGTTTCGCTAACTAACTGAACGGAGAAATCCAGTATGAGCACAAATGAAGAGCATCTGTCGAATGCTGGTAAAGGCCCGCGCAGCACGGATTGTGATGGTCCGTACCTGATCGGCATCACTTCGGTGATGGGTGCCGGCAAATCGACGCTCGGGAAGACGCTGGCCGCGCTCGGTGTGACTGTGCTTGACACAGACCACATCGCGCACGAGCTGCTCAACTCCCCGAATCCCGCGTATGACCAGGTTCTCGCTTGCTTCGGCAACGACCTCGTCGACGCTCCTGGCGGTCCCATCAATCGCAAGAAGCTGGCCGCTATCGTATTCGCACAAGACAAACCGGACGCCCGCAAGCAACTGGAGGCCATTCTCCATCCGGAGATTCGTCGCGCCACTCGCGCCCGGGCCAAGGCTGCCAAAACGCAGAAGGTTGCCGTTCTTGTGCCACTGCTCAACGAGTCGAAGCTGACCGGCGACTACCACGAAACGTGGTGCCTGATCATCGACCCGGAGCTGCAAATCAAGCGTATCGTCGCAGACGAAACGCGCAACGGTATCACCGAGCCGGAAGCTCGCGCACGCATCGCCGTGCAGATGCCGCAAGACCAGAAGGTCGCGCTGGCCGACCGGGTTATCGACAACTCGGGCACGCTGGACGACCTGCGCACGCAGGCGATCGAGTGCCTGCGATTGGCTACCGAAGCCGATCGTGAGCGCAACGAGAAGTGCAAGGCAAGCGACGATTGCGGGTGCGGCGATGAGCCGACTCCGGTTCCTACGCCGGTTCCCGCTCCCGAGCCAGAGCCTGCCCCCTCGCCCGAGTCCGAGCCCAATCCCACCCCGGAGCCAACTCCTGAGCCGCCGGCACCGACGCCCGAGCCCGAACCGCAGCCGCCCACCAAGGATGGCTGTGACAGTGGGATGAGCGACGGTCAGCGCGATGCCGAATTCCACCGAATTTTGGAAACGTTCGGGAAGATCGGCACCGAGGAAGCGCTTTCGCGCATGGGCAACGTCGGCTCCACGGAGCACAAGGAAGCCGAAGCGAAGCTGTCGATGACGGTGAGCTCCGGTGGCAAAGCCACGGACGGAAGCGACTGCCCGCCCCGCGAGCACGAACTGACCGTCGACGTGAAGATGTCGGTGAAGCGCAAGCCGGGCAAGCTGGAGCCGGACGAATGCGGCTGCACATGCCACTGCGGGAAGACCTGCAAGCGCACTTGCGCCTGCAAGCCGGACTGCGGTTGCGCGTGCAAGAACCCGCCGCCTCCTCCTCCTCCTCCTCCGCCACCACCACCACCGCCGCCGCCGCCGCCCCCACCGCCACCGGGCCCGGACAAGTCAAAGAGCAAGAAAGGCTTGCTGGCGATACTGGTTTTTATCTTGGCCGTGCTTGCGATCCTCGCAATTGGTAGGCTGTGGCCTGGCAAGGACGGCAGTGAGAATGGCGGCGGCACCACAGTGCCTCCCATTATCGGGGCAGAACCGCCGGTGGTGACACCGACGGTTCCTACCGCACCTTGCGCGGTCATCTCGACCAGCACAACGAAGACGGAGCCAGTATTCATCGTTCCGCACCTGAATAATTCAGTGCGGTGGCGTGTGTACACGTGGAACGTGGTCACGCATTCGTGCGGCATCACGGTCAACGGCACTGCAGCCGGCGGTGACCTGATCAATCGCATGGAGTTCAGCTCCAGCCAGCGTTTCCTCTACCAGCTCATCGTCACTACCGACAACGGCGGTCGCAATATCATCGTCAACCGCTACGAGCCGAACGGCTTTCCGGGAGGTCGGACGATCTACACGGCCAACTCGGCTCTGACGAAAATCGAGCGAATTCGCCAACTCGATGAGCACCAGCGTCCGATCATCGACGCTGCCTTCAGCTACTCGTCTTCCGGCAAACTCATCCAGGTCGAGATTGTCACCTTGAGCGTCAACAACGGCTCAGTGGTGTCGAGACAGACCCTCGGACCAGGCGCTGCAACGGACGACGTGCTGAAGCGGTACTTCCTCCTCTACGGAGAAGTAGCCGGCTGAGCAGCGGCAGCAATCGCAATCCCGCGCGGGACAGGTGGCAATGCGCTGCCTGTCCCGCTTTGGGTCCTACTCACATAGCCCACATGGCTCTCATCTCTTCCAACATGCGCGTTTAACGCGCGAGGAAAGAAGGAAAATTCACATGGCCAAAAAGCTCCAGAAGCCTTTCGGCGACCAGTTCACGGTCATGCCGAACGGCACGATCAAAGTGGCTCGGCAGTTCCATTCCCCGACCGACGAGTATCACGACGAGAAGCCGTTCGACTACCTCGCCAAGGTCGACCACAGCCTCGCCATCAAGAAAAAGAAGAAGTACAAGAAGAAGCTCGCCGAGCAGGAAATCGAGCTGAACAAGCTCGTCCGCAAGCTCGAGGAGTCCGGCAAGGCTCTCATCGTCGTCTTCCAGGGCCGCGACGGCGCCGGCAAGTCCGGTGCGACGTCTCGCATCGTCGAGGCACTCGGCTTCGACATGTCCATCTTCCAGGGCGTGCCGATCAAGAAGCCGACCGAGGAAGAGCGCGCACACCCGTACCTCTGGCGTTTCTTCCGCAACGACCGCATGCCCGCCAAGGGTCAGATGCGCGTCTTCGACCGCAGCTGGGCTGAGCGTCTGCTCGTCGAGCGTGTCAAGAAGCTCGCGCCCAAGGAAGCGCTCGACGCCTCCTACAGCGAGATCCGCACCTTCGAGTGGCTGCTCGAACAGCAGGGCTGCATCGTCGTGAAGTTCTGGCTGGATATCACGAAGGACGAGCAGTGGAAGCGCTTCGAAGACCGCCGCAAGAACAAGGCCTGGAAGTTCACGCCCGACGACATCGAGGCGCGTGAGCACTGGGACGAGTACACCGTCTGCGCCAACGAGATGTTCCTGCGCACTGGCACGGACTACGCTCCCTGGTACATCATCTCCAGCGAGGACAAGCGCTACAGCCGCGTCAGCGTCCTGGAGACGATCAACCACGAGCTGCGCCTGGCGCTCAAGAAGGTCGAGAAAGCGAAGAAGCTGAAGAAGTAAGTTTGTCCGGACAGCGCATTACCGGTGCAAAAACCGGTTTTGCGCTAAGCCGGGACAAATGCTTCAGCCTGTCAGCTTCATCCTGAAACACACATACGAAGCCCGCATGAGTGTGGGCTTCCAATCTACCGGGAGAAAAACCCAATGCCTAGCGTAACTGTTAGCAGCGTGGCCGGTAAGAAGTACCAGCAGAAGATCACCAACGGAACTCATTCCGTAGTCGCTGACGTCTCGACGACGTCGGGTGGCGATGACAGTGGTCTGGACCCGAAGCAGCTTGCTTTGGGCGCGCTCGGTGCTTGCACTGCCATGACGATCATTTCACGCGCATCGAAGGTCCTGCCCGCCACCAACAAGCCGCGCTGGGACGTCCAGACAGTCAAGGTCACCGTGACCGAGACCAAGCAGACGGACCCTGCGGACGCAACGAAGAAGATTTCCGTCATCACCGAGGACATCGAGGTGACCGGCAATCTCACGCAGCAGGAGCTGGACGACATCAAGGCCACTGCCAAGCAGTGTCCGGTTTATCAGCTCTTTGTCGGCGACAAGCAGATCGACTGCGTCGTGACGAAGAAGTAATCGACTGCGTTTCAAACACGCAAGCGATTCATGAGCTGGAGCGGAGGTGCAAGTCGACGGTTACGTCGGTTTGAATCTCCGCCCAGCTTTGCCTGCGCGAAATTCAAGCGGCGTACAAGCGTGAGGCACGACTGACGCCGCCTTCCTGAGCGCTCATGTAAGCGACGACTACAGGTTGTGTGCAATGACGAATTTTTTGCTGACGTCTGAGGAGGACAGCAATCTCCTCTCGTTTGTAAGTGCTAGCTCTCCGTGACGATGCTGCCGTATGCCTGCACCACTCGTGGTGCGGTCGATAGAGCAGCGAGCGGGGAGCGGCAAGGAAAAAAACATGACGCCCTCCAACAACAACAACAAAGATCTGACCGCCTACGCAAGGCGGCTGATCGTTCTGTTTGGGTTGGTCTACTTCTGCCAGGGCTTCGCACAACACGTCGGACTCGTCTCTCAGCCTCTGCAGTTCTTCTTCAAGCAGGCTCTGGGACTGAATCCGGCGCAGGTGACCGAATACCTGGCCGTTCTCACTATTCCGTGGACGATCAAACCGCTCTACGGGCTGGTGAGTGACTTCATCCCCCTCTTTGGCTATCGGCGCAAAACGTGGCTTTTGGTCACGAATGCGCTGGCAGCTTCCGGCTTCCTCTGGATGTTCGGACTGGATAACCCGGCGACAATTGTCACGGCGCTGATGCTCACCGCATTCGGCACCGCCGCCTCCGACGTCATCATAGACGCGGTCATGGTGGAAAACGGCAAGAAGACCGGCATGACAGCCAAATTCCAGAGCGTCCAGTGGCTTTGGATCAATATCGCCTCGGTCGGCACATCGCTTCTCGGTGGCTGGCTGTGCACCATGTTTGAGCCGGGAACGGCTCTGCATGTGGCAGCGATGATTACTCTTTGCGCGCCGCTTTCCGTCATGGCAGCTAGCTGGTTCATCGTCCGCGAGGAGAAGAGCTCAGTTAACGTGGCGGAAATGAAAGCGACGACGAAGAGCCTCTTCGCCGGCTTCCGTTCCAAGACGCTGTGGGCGGTTATCGCCTTCCTGGCGTTCTGGTATTTCAGCCCGAGCTTCGGCAGCCCCTGGTATTACCACCAGACGGACACGCTGCACTTCTCCCAGGCCTTCATCGGCATTCTGGGTGCAGTCGGCTCTGCCGGTCAGGTTATTGGCGCCCTTCTCTATGGTCGCTATTTCGCCAAGCGCACCCTGAAACAGCAGCTTGCGTTCAGCATCGTCACCGGCACGATCGGTACGCTTGCCTATCTGACGCTGCTCACTCCGGGTGCTTACAGCCAGGCTATCGCCATCGGCATCAACCTCGTGTTCGGTGCTGCTGCAATGATCGCCACGCTGTCGACCTTGACTCTGGCTGCTCAGGCTTGCCCGCCCAAAGCTGAAGGCTTCACCTTCGCCGCGTTGATGTCCGTTACCAATGGCTTCACCCAGATTTCCGCCATCATCGGTGCGCGACTGTACGTGGATGTTTTCCACTCACTGACGCCGCTCATCTTCATCTCGGCGGGATTCACGTTCGCTTGCTTCCTGCTGCTGCCCATCTTGAGCGGCGTGCCGGAAGCCAACAACGACGACGATGCGCAGGGCCCACCAACCGGTCCGGCTGGTCCAACTGACGGGGATAAGAAGTAACCAACTGCTGAGAGAAGCGATGGCAATCATGCTGTCGCTTCCACTCAGTTACCGGGAAACCGGCTCGCGGTGGGGAGAAAGGGGAAAGTTAGCTCTTTCCCTTTTCTCTTCCATCGCTTTTTTGGATCGTCCATACTACCTGTTTTAGTATTTCAATTCCAAGAACTAAAACTGCAGAGTCCGGCATTTGCGACGGACTCCATCAGTTTTAGTTGCTGTAACGCACTGCCACGGGCAACCGTTCGAAGGCAGTTGAGCAATTGCTCCAACGTATTCGAAACGGCTGCCCGTGCAGCTTGCGTATAGTGCTCGACAGCGACGACTTACGCGCTGCGCGCAAGACGGTCGCGCACGAATCGAATCACCAAGAGCGCGGGAAACGTCACGAGAGACGCATAACCGGCTGCTTGAGCGACGAGATTGAGAACGAGATCGAGGGTCATTTTCAACTCCTGGTTGCAAACGTCAGGGCGGCAGTTATGAGTCCTGCCGCCGGGATTTGAGCGCGCCCACATCAAGGCTCACCTTCTTGGCCGTCTTTGTATCGACAACGCCGAGAAGCTGTGCTTGCAGGATGTATAGGACCGCTTCCATTTCGCTGCGCGCGATGTGATAGCTGTCCGAAACAAAGCTGAAGCAGACCGTGATTTTGTGACCGCGCAACTTGCGAACTTCGTAGTCCGACAGTTTGCGACCGAAAGCGCGCACGTCGAAATACGTGTCCGGGTTGCCCGCAAGAAAGTGATCTTCGTCCTGGCGCACCAGATAATGCAATTCGCTGCCGTTGACGGGAGCGTCCGTACTGGAGCGCAAGTCGATGACGATCTTGCGGGTGTACATGCTGCCACCATCGACGATACCGTTGACACGGGCGCCGAGGATTTCGCACATACGTTCGATGTCCTTCCGCATGACGTAGAAGGACTGGCTTTCGAGAGCGAACATGGCGTGAATGCCATGCCTTTTCAGTTTTTCCGCCTCGTGGCGGTAGAACTTCCGGCTGAACCAGGCCACCTCGAAAACCTGCGTCTCACTCTCGTAATCCGCGGGCGTCGGTGCCAACTGTTTCAAAACCGGAAACGTCACTAAATCTCCCATGGACAATCTCCCTCTGGGATTTGAGTGATTTCTTCGGCAGGCGCAGTAAGAGATCCAGGCTGAAGCACTCGGTGTTTTAACTCGAGCACATTTCGCCTGAATCCGTCACATGTCCCGCGATGTCAGGCTACTGCGAATCCTGAGCAGCCTTGCAGTCCTTTTCGAGAGATTCAAACCATCCCAGCGCCGCTTCCAACAAACCCGTCGAGGTGAACTCCTGAGCACCCATGCCGATGCCGCAACCGCGAGAAGCGAACATGTAGGAAATTTCCGGACCGGACTTCTTCTGCGGCTGATTGACGTCGAACGCCTCGATAATCACGGTGTAGATAGTTTCCTGCACCACCACATCCTGAGCGAGCGGCTCGATAATCAACCGCGCCTTCAAGCACGCATCGACCGAGTAGCACTTGGCGATGATGATCCCGGTTCCCTCTTCGAAGGCATCGATAACCTCTTCGAGAGGGGCATCGGCTGACTTCTGTTTGAACAAAACGAGGTTGCCGGCGTCGATGCGAGTGTAAGGCTTGGGCTCCTCGGCAACTGCTTCGTCTTCGTCGGAGGCTGTGGCCACATTGTCGCTCACAAGCGCATCCGGCGAGACGACCGGTGGCTTCACCTCGACCTGTTCGGTCTGAGAATTGTCGGCAAAATGAGCAATTGCCACACCCCCAACGACCATTGCAAAGACGGCTAGAAAGAGCGCGATCATCGCGCCCCTCTTTGAATTCTTTCCTTCCGGCATCAGCTAAATCCTTCTGTGATGCAGATTTCTTTAGTCCGGAGGCGTACTTCCGTACTGCCGGACAGTTGGTTGGGGGTCGCGCCGAAGCGCGCCCTCCCTTCTTGTTCAGTCGTCGTCGCGGTAGTAGCGACGTCCGTACTTGTCCTCGTCCGGGTCGTAGCTCGGGTCGTAACCCGGCTCACCAGGTCCCGGCACGTGGGCGAAGACCGGACCAAGCTTAGCGAGTGCGACTTCATCGGCGCGACGCTTGTCCTCAGCAGCTTTCCGGCGGTCTTGGCGCACGAAGATGAACATGCAGACGACCGCGGACACTATGAAGCCTATGAGGCCGACCACAGTACCGGTGAAAAGAGGCTGTCCGCTCAGATACTCGATAGCAATCGCGACCACCACCCAGGCGACAGCCAGGGCAGCAACAATCACAGAACGTTTATCATTCATGGATTTTCTCCATTTAGGCAGGGCCGGCATCATGAGCGCGATTCCAGCGCTCAAGAAGTCCCTGCCAAGTTGGCGCAAGATCCGCAGGCAAGAGTCGGGCAATCGACAAACCCACCTGCAAATCGCTCAGCTCCGGGCTTTTCGCCCAGGCAATCGGGGCGTCGAATTCGACGTGCCACTGCCCCTGGTGATACCAGACCGCACAGGGGACAACAGGAACTCCGAGAGCGCGGACAAATTGCCCAGCGCCCGGACGCACCTTCTCGAAAGTTATGCTCGCCAGTCCTTCCGGAAAGACGAGAGAGGGACGCGCTGTGGCTACCCGCCTCCAGGTGCGCAACTGGTCGATCGAGACGTTGGAATTGCCGAGCGGAATGCGCAGCACATTGTGCTGCCACCTCTCGAGCACCCACATCACTATCGAGCGTACCCACCGAGCGACGAAGAAACGCTTGTTCTTCTTCGTGTCGGCGCGTTGACCGACGACCATTGCCAGGTCATCGACAACATCGGCTCGCCGCCGCTTCAGGGCTGCGAGCACAGCGGCAGTAACAAAGGGCGTCCAGGCACCGTGGAAGTGATTGACGACAAGAACGAACGAGCCCTTTTCAGGAATCAGTTCTTCGCCGCCTGCATCCACTTTTCCAAAAAGAGCCTCGAACACACTCGCCAGGAAAGCGAGGCTCCGACGGCAGACTGTGGCGGACAGAAGACAGACGATGAACGCCGTCTTCTTGAGGAAACTAGCGCTTACGTAGGCGGATACGGACGGGGCGCTTGCCGTATGGCTCGCCGCCGTTGCCGCAGTCGCATCGACCGTTGCGCTGGCATTCAGCTCGCTGGCAACGGGGGATAGAGGCAAGGTCTTCATCGGTTGCGTCATTTGCATTGCGCTGTCCCTTCTTGCGGCGTTGATGAGCAATGGCGGCACCGGCAGCGGCACCACCTACCAGACCAGCGTCGCGGGAGCGACGGTCGCTCGACGAGCCGGAGCTGTCTGAGCTGTCAGTTGCATCAGATGAGACGTCGGCAGAGCTGCTGGCGCCTTCGATCCCCTTGGACGAATCGCCGCTATCGCTGTCGCTGCCACCGCAGTCGCTGCAGTTACCGCTGTCGGAATCGCTTCCGCCACAGTCGCTGTCGCTTCCGCCGCAATCGAGGTCGAGACGTGGTGTCAGCCCGCCAAAGATCGAGCGGATGAGGTTGAGGAAAACCTCTTGCATCGCGTTGCTCCTAAATTTTGAGTTCGGTGAATGTTGGACACGAACTTCTGCTCGCGCCAGAGACGATTCCCGTAACACACATACAGCCAGTCTTTCGAGCTGGAAAACCAAACCTCAGTCCACAGCGGAGGCATCGTTTTGCCCATGACCAAGTACTTTTACCTGGTGGATATTCGCTTTTAGGTGACTGAGGAAGATTCCTGCATATGACTTAGGGAAGAAAGATAGAACATTTAAGAGCCTATGTAGTTTGAGCATCTGAAGATATAAACGTTGCAGTTTTTTCTTCTTTACATCGTAACGATGTTCTTAACTGGCAAGCGGGCCCAAACTTTCCACTCTTGACCCGACTGCCGCCTGCGGGGCGTCAGGTCATATCACCTCATGAACTCTTAGAGCGGTCACATCTCCTCTGTCTCTGGATGAAACTCTGCCAGTTAGCGCGAGGACCAGTCGATCCGGTTTCAGCTTCGGCTTCAGTTCTGCTTTCGCTTTGGTTCGATGACGTTCAACACCTTCTAATCTGCCCGCCACAAGTCCGCCACAGATCGACCCGAGTTAGACCACAACCCGCGACTAAATTAGTCGGCACAGGCAGCCACCGGGCTAGCGCTTCTACAAGGAGTTTGAAAATGAGACGCGAAAACAGCGAGCACACTGGCAAGAAAAAACTGTCATTCTCTCTTCTTCTGGTTTCAATTTTCATCTCGGGATTGCTCAGCACCGCACCCGCACACGCACAGTACACAACCGTTTCCCAACCATCGCTCGATCCATTCGCCGACAATCACGGACAGTTTGCAAGCTCCTACGAAGGGAATACAGGCACACAAAGTTTTCACTTCATGGATGCCCTCGCACCAAAATTACAGGGCGCGACAAATGGAACAATCGCACCGCAAGGTGCTGATGCCACCTACATCACAGGCATAAACACCGCCGGAACAGTACGCGTAAACAACCTTTCCAACCTGGAAGCTTTGCTCAACATCATCGCCAACGGCATGGAAATTCTCGGCGTCGCCTGGGGCGGACCGACTCTCATTTACGGCTTCATGAAGATGGCGGCCGGCAGCAAGGACGCTGTAAAAGGCATCATCCATGGATGCTGCGGAGTGACCGGCGGTCTGGCAACACCTGGGCTGATCAACTGGCTGGTCGCCTCTGCACGCGACGCAAATCTCTTCAGCTAGGAATTACCACTCGTTCCACGAATGTTCAATAACGAGTTCCAAAACCCAATCCACCCGCTCCTTCTTTCACACTGAGGCAGACATGATTATTTCGAACTTCTCCGCATTCGCATCAAAGAAAAACATTACCAAGACAGTTCTCATGGTATCCCTAGCAGTGGCATTCGCAATACCGGCAAACGCGCAATACATGGTTATCGACGGCGTTAGCGCTAAGCCAAATGCTTTCGCAGAGCCAGTTTGCTGCCAGACTATTTATGTACAAGACTACAGCAGTTTCAGTGGAATTAACGATTTGGCAAAGGGTAACGATTTGACGAGCACAGCGATTATCAATGGTTTGTTCGATGGGTACATCGGGGTATTCGGTGCAAGCATCGGCATCCCAGCCATTATGATTGCCGTGCTTCGTCTTTTCGTGAGCAAACAACAACAGCCCAAGAGGATTCGCAGAAACAGTTTCCAACTGCCGGCAGCGCCTGCTTCATCAAGCTATTTCAAACCGTCACCCGTTCGTTTCTAACCGTAGGTGAGCCGCATGCGCGACCCCTGCGAATGCCTTGCATCGCCCCTACAGTTTTCTGATGTCGTTCTCAATCCAGTCCAGAAGTCGGTTCACGATCGTTTCGCCTTTATCTTTAGTGGCAAGGGTCGAATCACCCCAAGCTCCGGTCGGCGAATATACCGCATTGGCATCGCGGGCTTTTTGCTCATCTCGGTGAAGGGGACCGGGAGCATTTCCATGAAAGTCCTTTTCCGCTTTCTCCATATGCACTACATTCGGTGCAAGGAAAAGCATGATCGATGTTTCAATTTCATCGGCGTGTCCACCACCAGACTGTTGCGAAATTCCTTGTGCCGCAACATCGAGAGCTCTTTTAAAATCAGTGTAAGAGAAACTGAGAGTGGGGTGATTCTCCTTCAAAAACTCACTCACTTTTGAAAGAACCCGGGTTGTGGAAACACCGGTGTTGAGCACGTAAATTTTCTTGCAGCCAAACCGCGCAAGCCCAGTGCAAGTTTCCCCGATAAGAGCTGCGGATGTTTCCAATGAAAGCGAAATAGAACCTGGATATTCGACAAAGGCTGGGTAAAACGAAGTTCCGATCGTTGGCATAACAACGATGTTCAGCCGTTTTCCAAGATTATCGACCAAACCGTCCACTAATAATTTGTCGTTGTTGAGTGGCAAATGTTTGCCGTGTTCTTTAAGCGCGGCACCCAGCGGAATGACGATCATTGAGTCTTCGCGCAAAACTTCTTCAGCTTCCAGCCAGGTGAGGTTTTCCAAAAAAATTGCAGTCATTGAATTTGATAACCTATCAAACGTCGCTATTCATCAAGGTTTCCGAAGGCATCAAGCAAAACGAACAGTCTTGCAAATCACCTTCAATTACAACAGTCGCTTTACATGCCAATGGTCAAGAGAGGACATTTCAGCCTGCACGTATGATAATTGCTTCCCCGGCACCAAACCTGAAGCAAGTCACGTCATGGAAATCAAAATCACCGTAGCCTCCAAAATGGCAGTTATAAAAACCTTGAGCGCTCTCATCGCGTTATCGTTTTTAGCAGGCTGCGAAAGCCCCGAACAGCAAGCCAAAGAGCGTGCTGAGACGATGAAGAAAATGGCCATTCAGGTAACAAAACATCTGCTGGATAGAGATCCGTCGACACTCTCTGAATCGACAAACTTCTTGCGCGGACAAGAATTAACCGATGATTGCATCGCCAAACTTTCGAAGTTGGAAGTGATACCCAACGCCGGATTGGACGTCATCAAAGAGAAGACAATTGCCGAAGACGAGAAGCGCCGGAATGTCGTAGAAGTCACTTCTGCAACTGCCATGGTGCCAATCGATAAGACATCGACGCCCTTCAAAGTAGCCGGCAAGAACATCATCAAAGTCGAAGGAAAACCGGACAAAGTTATACCGTTTTCACTGACGATGACTTTGAAGCTTACTCCCGAAATGCAGGGTTATCCGCGAGTCACGGATGTGAACGGTCTAACCCACGAAGACATTTACGGTGGGCCGGAACCCAAACCGATGAAAGAAGCGAAGGGCAGAAAACGGCGCGGTCACTAATTCTTCGCAACGATTTTTCGTTTTCCTTAACAAGACCTAGCGCAAACAGCTGTTCATGCGCTTCTTCAACACGCGCTGAAAAGCGCCTAAAGAAAAGTTCGCCAAGCTCGGCAAGCGAAGCGAGCTGTTGAAATACAACTTTACAACACATCAAGAGATGTTCATTGAGCCAAACAGGTTCTACGGATAGGTTCTTAGTGTTCGTTTTTTCTCTCACCTCCCGTATCCGTTCAAACCCAAAACTCTGTTCTGTACTCCCTTTTGTTCTTTCTTCCGCCTGCGGTCAGGTGGCAAGGGGAGCATGCGCTTTGAGTTTTTGGTGAGAAGACAAAACGAAGGACGATTCAATAGTTTTCCCCCGGTCGTGCCAATGCTCAGGCAACCGGCACTCAAACCTTTAGGAGAAGATATGGCCCAAAGCCAAAGTCCGAAACAATCGCAACGATTCCAACTGAGCGTCGTCGCCGTCATCCTCGCCATGAGCGCGGTCACCCTGGTGGCATTCTCCCCCAGCCTGGTCAGCCTCGCCCAACAGTCGAGCGTGCAGGTGTCACAGCCTCTGGTGACCTCGAGCCTCACACGGCTGAGCACTTCAACGCAGACCGCCGAACGCCTTCAGGCAGTCGCGTGGCTCGGCAAGCACGTCACGACCCCGTCGACCAACGAGCTCAACACTCTGGCGCAAGCACTCCAGACGGACAGCGATCCGACTGTGCGCGCTTCGGTCGCGAATGCCTTCAAGCAGATCGCCATCAACCAGAAGCAGAATCCGGGGGCGGTTGGACATGCTCGCAACGTCGAGCCGCAACTGCTCGAGATTCTCGAGTCGTCATACAGCAAGGAAAAGAACGCCGTCGTGCGCCGGTGCATTGTGGAAGCAGCTGCGCAGCTGACCTATCCGCAGGCGGCTTACTTCATCACGCGCGCCAAGCAGGACAGTGACCCGAGCGTCAGCGCCGCCGCGAAAGAAGCGGAGCATGCCCGCGACCTGTCCACGCCAGCAGCTTTCGCACCGCCCCTGAAGTAAGGGACGGCATCGACAAGAAAACCACCACACTGCGAATAGATGCTCACGCATCAGAGGACAAGAATGACGGAAAAGACTAACGAAGCAAAGCCCGATCTACTCGGTCTGTTGCTTTTGTCGCTGACCACTCAGGAGCAATGTGCGACCTTCGCACACGGCGAACTGGGTCTGTGCGACAACCATCAGAATCACGAGTCTTGCACCTCGCCTGGGGAATTGATCCGCCAGGCCTCCGAACTCGCCGTGAGCGCCCGAGAAACAGCCTCTAATACGGCTTCGGCTCACAGTGTTCGCGGGCGCCAGCTGGACTACGTGCACGCTCAAGCGGGTGCGCTGGTTCAGATGACCGAACGGTACATCACTCAAGCGCGGCAACGGCGCGACATCCTGCAGCAAACGCAGCATTCCGCTGCAATGGGCTATGTCGACGCAGAAGCTGGATTGCGGGCCGATGGCGCCGCCAATCAACTGGCTGCCTGCCTCGTCGCGCTGGAATCCTTCATTCTCGCCGTTCGCGCCCTGGCGCATCAGTCGATCGCAGTCGTCGCCATCTCGATGGGGACGCCTCGATAAATAAACGCCTGAAATAACGGCGTACAAAGGCAGGCGGGGTTGTGCTCCGGATTACCGATTGCGAAAGCATCCGGCTCCGAAGTCGCAACCTCGCCTGTTCTTCTAGGTCTCATTTTTACTACCCGTTTTAGTATCAACAGCCATTAAAACAAGCAGCAGGAGAAGATGGTCGAAGAGAGCTGCTTTTAGCAACTCCAACGACCACCAAAACCTGCCGCTTGCCGAACGCATGAAGCTGCTCAACCTGGGTGCACCCGCGGTTTATTCACCGACGGACAGTTCCAGTACAAGCCGCCCCCGCGCGCTTACGCCTTGGCACCTTCCTCGTGGCGCTGGTCCTTCAGAGCAGACGGACGGGTAGCCGGCGTCGCAGCCAGGCCTTCCATGATCTGCTGGCGGAACGCACCGACGCCGTCGGGAGTGACGGGCACGAAGATGACCTTGTCGCCGGCCTTGCCGCCGAGCTGAGACAGAGTCTCGAAGTACTGCGTCATCATGAGCATGTTCATGAGGGTTTCCTCACTCACGCCCGGATACGCGGACTTCAGCTCTTCCACCGACTGCTTGGCGCCGTTGATGATGGCCAGACGCTGGGCAGCGATACCTTCACCCTTGAGGCGGTCGGCTTCTGCCTGAGCCTCAGCGTTCTTCACGCGCAGGGTCTTCTCGGCTTCACCGCGAGCATTGGCGGCCTGCGCCTCACGCTGGGCGGCGTTAATCTCGTTCATCGCTGCCTTGACCTTCGCGTCCGGCTCGATTTCAGTGACCAGCACCTTGCCGATCTCATAGCCGAAGTCGGTCATGTCGTGCATCAGCTCCTGGCGAACGGCCTGGGCGATGTGGTCCTTGCTGTCGAAGATCTCGTCCAGCGTCAGCTTCGGCACTTGCGAGCGAACGACGTCGAACACGAAGGTCTCGATCTGCTGCTTCGGGGTGGCGAGCTTGTAGAACGAGTCAGCTTCACGACCTTCCAGGACGTTGTAGTTGACCGTGCAGCTCACGCGCACAGACACCTTATCCTTGGTAATGGAGTCGACGTTGATGGTGTGCTGCTCGACCTGCAGGCTGAGCGTGGCGCGCACGGTGTCGATGAAAGGGATCTTGGCGTTGAGGCCGGCGCCGGCAGTGCGCTGGTACTTGCCGAAGCGCTCGATGATCTTGACCGTGCGGTTGCTGACCGAGAAAAGCGAACTGATAGCTGCGGACAGCAGGATGATGCCGCCGAGCACGATGAGAGAGATGGTTACGATACTTCCGATTCCGAGGTCCATATGAGTCTCCTGGATACGTTGTTTACAGCAAGCTCGAGGCGCGGCTTGCGTGTTTGAAAGCGCGACATTGCGCGAGTTTCAGGTGCGGAATGCGCCGATTCCTTGCTTCTCGAAAATCCGTCTCACCACCAGTGGTATCACCAAATGCGCGAGCACACAGCCGTTTGGAAACGGGGTCAGATGAACTGAAAGTGTGTGCAAGAGGTATTGGGAGACTGGTTTGGTTGTTTAGAAACGGAGTGAAGAAGCGCCATACGTTAGGAAGAACTCTTGCGCGAGTACAAATCTGGTGGGAAGAAAGCTTTACAGGCGCGCGGATCAACAACTGATTCTATTGACAATGCGACAAGAAAGGTGACTGACATCTACGAATAGCTAAGAGACTAAAGGGACTCTTCAATACTTGACAAAATTCTTTTTGGGTGACGCACAAAAGCCTCATGGATTGCCTGATTCCAGCCTCACGCAACAGCGCAAAAGTTGTCATTAAGGCACAACTAATATTGGAGTTCTGAAAGTCGTTAGAATCCTTCTCGACCAACAATCGCAAAATACCGCACCAGCAAAGCCTTTCCAGCAACAACACTCAGCCTCGCGCGGCTCACGCATCTTGGCAACCAGTCGAACGCAAAACCTATCTCGAGCCGGAGATACCCTCATCCACTAGCTCTCCTTGAGCTTATCCACCGCTAACTATAGCTAGCGTCTCTTCTCTCAGCTCAGTCAGTCAGTTTTTATTCTTTGACACTGCTTGAAGACTCAAGAGTTCACTCGATAGGCTCCTTATGTCGCTTCTTTTTCTCTTGTCTGAGTTCAAATCACCTTTTCTCACCCGCCGCCCAGCCCAACCGCCTTTATTTCATCAATGCGTATTGCGCATCGATGAGGCATATTTGGCGGTTCTAGCTTGGATTTTGCGCACGTGGTGATGGCGACAGATTTGCGCTCGGACATTTTAGGCGGCTTCAAATCCGTCGAAACAAACTCCGCTCAATGTTCTGCAATGCGACCTGCAATGCGTTCAGAGAGCGGCAAAAAGACCAGGAGAATTCAACGTATGTGCGTTTCACTGCACCCGGCTCACTTCTCGGATACGATCGTCGGCGCTTTCGTTGGGGCTGACGGTCGTCGCTACCTCGCCTATCAGAACACCGCCTCCAATCTCGCTTCCGGCGCGCCCGCAGCGACGACTCCGAAGGAGACCACCACTCGCAAGCCCGTTCGTCGCGGCACTCGTCGCAGCGGCAATTGGTCCTTCGAGGAAGCGGTGACCCCCAAGGCGACCGGCAAAACCACCGCTGCCTCCACCGGCAACGCGATGATTCTGCCCATTCCCGACGCCGTCGGCAACATCGAGGTCATCGACACGACCTCGTGCCCGAACTTCCTGAAGGATATCCGCTCCGCGCTCACGCCCCGCTCTCGCAGCGCCGGCCGCCGCGGTGCCTCCTTCGGTGCCGACTCCAAGTCGGTTCGCATCATCGAATTCGACGTCTACACCATCGTCATCGCCAAGAGCGCCAAGGACCTCGCCAAGGCCATCAAGAGCGACGCCATCTCCAACGATCGTCGCCCGGCGCTGAACGACGAGATCTTCAAGGCCTACGCCAAGTGGTACCCCAACTGGGCGATCGCCGTGTGCTGCTTCAGCAACACCGATGCCCAGCGCGCCAAGCCCTTGCTCTTCTCTTATGAGCCCACCAAGCAGGACGACAAGGACTACCTGTTCGTCCCCACGCTCGACGCTCACGACGGCACGGCTCCCGATCTGAACGCCAAGGTCGACGTCGATCACACGATCTTCGTCGCCACGCCGGACATGTCGGATGTGCACAGCATGACCGTGTTCTACTCCGACCCGACGATCGAACTCGGCGTCGCCGAGCTGCTTCCGCGCAAGGTGATGGGCAAGGTCGTCAGCGGCTCGTACCGCAATGGCGACGTCGTCTTCAAGTGCAGTGACTTGGAGTCCGGCGTCGTGCGCGGCCTGCGTGCTCTGCCTCCGGGCGCGCCGCAGGCTGCCACCAAGGAGTTCATCTAAGCGAAAGAGTTCTAGGGTTTAAGCGCGGATGTGCGAGGAATTGCCTAGAACTCCAGTTTAGAACGTACCCCGGAATGCCTGACGGCACTTAGTGATTCTGGGAAGAACGGAGGGCCAAAAACCCTCTGTTCTTTCCCTTTTGCACGCACATTACTATCACGCATAGTGTTGCCATCAAAAAAGTACAAAGACCCAGATCCCATGCTGAATTTACCAATTGCACAGAAACAACATAGAGCATTCTGCAACTCTTTGTGTGCGTGTGGATTTGATTGTGAACCCGTAGTGCGCGTCGCAAGAGCGGCAGGACGACAGTGTTTTCACCATCGCCCCACCTGGCTCATGCCAAACTTACTTGCCGAAATTATTTGCCGAACCGCCAGCCGACGAAATCGCCGTTGGGGTCCAGGGTGACGGTGAGCGGCACGCCGAACTTGGAAGTTCCGAGCGTGAAGTTGCCCTTGCCGTCGGTGCTTATGATTACCTCGGTGACGGAAAACTTGAAACCGACAGGTGGCTGCACTTTGACACCGGAGATGTCGCTGATGATCAGCCGTTCGCCCGTGCCGCGCACAGTGAAGCGAACTTCCTTCTCGGCGAAGGCAGTGAAACCGTAGCGCGGAGGCATCTGCGCCGGGACCTTGCCCGAGCAGAGGAAGCGATCGCCGCGTCGAGTAACGCTGTCGGGTTTTCCGAAAGCGAGCGATTCGACGTGAGCGCGCAGGTCGCCGGCTTTGGCGAGGAGATCTGCCCATTTGACAGTAACGCCGTCCGGAAGCGCATCGTAGATTTGCTTGCGGATTGAGGCGATTGTATCGGAAGATTGGGTCATGCTGCACCCATTAAGTTGCACCGCATGTAGTGGCGGCTGTGAACCTCATTTCGGAGGCATAAATGCGTGCGCTCTCTTTTGGAATCAACCGCAAGAACGCTCGCCCGGATAGTTGCGACTCATCGTTTTCAGAAGAATCGACAACAAGTCTCAGCATCAGATACTCAGAAAAAACGACCGGCACGCTCGAACGAACACCTGCTTTGGTGCTTATTCTTTGCTTGTGTAAAACACGGAAGCGGCTTTTTGTGGTTTTTTCTTGACGAAGGATAACTGAGGAGGGAAGAACATCACTCTAGTGAGAGCGAAGAAACTAAGTCAATCGGAAGTTCAAAGAGCTTTCTGCAAAGCAGTTATTAGAGACTGTAAGTAGGCCAAGAGTTTGCGGATTAAGACCGCTTCTTTTACTGGATGTAAAGCACTTTGTAAACCCGTATTGTTACCGAATTCTGGTATTTTCTTGACCCGTTTTTAGAAACACCTAGGCCAACGCGCGCTCACTGTTAAGTCCTTAAACGGCGCAAATAATGAGCACGGTGTTCATACAGTTCTTCTTTCGGCTTCAGAGAAAAACTCAAACCGGTTGCCGCTTTCGCCAGATTCCGCAGGCGCGCGCGAGGATTTTCTTAGCTCACGAAATATACATGCTCTAATACTTTGCTAAGTGCGAGCTTGATAGCTACAGATCCTGTTCTTTTACTTTCCCTTCATCGCACTACCGCTCCCTCAGCAGTCCCCCACTAATCTCACCTTACTCAAGTACACAATGTACCGATCCTGATTTTCAGGATCACGGCACTGCATGTGGTGACAAGAATGGTGAGGGTCTGCTGCGCGGAGAGTTTCTGGCTCTAACGAAAAACTCTCTATGGGCGCCGCATGAGACTGCTTCAACAAAGCATCACATGCGCTGTCCGGACAGAGTATGAACCGAAGGAATATCAGCCATGCCCTGGCAAATGATTATCTATGTATCTCTAGCTGCTGCTGGTATCTCTCTCGCCGGTTACGGCGGATGGAAAGCCTGGCGGCTGCTTCAGAAATACCTGGCACGTCCGAAGAACTACTTCATGCGCTATCTGCAAGATGCGCACAAAGAGGCTCTGCGGGCTGCTGGTGTTCAGTTCGAAGACGGCAATGCACCGGACGCGACTGCCGGCATCATCGTCAAGTACGACCATCTTCCCCAAGCTCTAGCCGCGCTGAATGCGACGCAGACAGCGTCTCTAATGCTCAACGGCAAAGAACTGCATGAAGCGGTTCTCGCTTTCGCTCACCCGAATGCGCACGAACACAACCCTGAGCAGATCACTGTTTGGACCTCCTCTCGCGACAAGACTATCGCGCCCCGCGTTCAGAGGACTATTCATGCGGTTCTAGCCGGTCGGCTGGATAAGCGCGTCAAAGTCACTCTGGACAGCAACGGGCGCGTGGACCGCGAGTACGACCACAACTTCCACATCCTTTTCGGCACTGTTCCGCGCACAAGCACGCGCGAACAATTGCCCCTGCGGGTGTTCGACATAGAGATTGCGCCGCAGCACTCGTATGTGTACTCCGTGACCGGCTCTCCGGTTATCGATCCGGCTACCGGCTACATCGTCGGCGAACTGACGAAGGGCTCGCTCTATATCTACGCCGACTTCTGGCAGCTCGGCGAAGAGCAGCGTTATGCGCTCTTGACGCGGGTTTTGCAACGCGTGCTCATCGAGCGCGACCCGGCACAATTCCTCCAGGAAGTTTACGCCGAGGAAGGCGAAGGCATACCGCCGGCAGCTGGTCGCCAGACGATCGCTGATGAGGGCTTCGAAGAAGCGGGAGAGCGTGCCGTTGTGCGCGCCACCATCCACAAGTTCCTCAGCCCCTACCTGCGGCAAGAAATCCACGTGAAGAACTGCCAGGGACAGACGCAGCGCCCGCTCAACGACGGCATGTTCCACGTCTTCTTCAACTCTGCCGCCGCCGGACGCGCAGGCGAAGACGCGCCCAAGAAGCTGCTCGGCTGTGACTTGATTCGCCAGGATAAGGCGTTCGGTCCCACCGGTCTGGGCATCCCACTCTTCGAAGCGAGCGGCTTCATCTACGCAGAACTCGTCGGCAGCAATTTGTATATTCACCAGTATCTGCTCACGCACGCATCCAAAGCGGAAGCGAAGCTGCTTGCTCGACTGTTTGTCAAAGCAGGCAAGCAGGTGGAAAAACAAGCTGCACGTGCAGGTGGTCCGCGCTTCACAGAAGAAGACCTCAAAGAAGAAGCGGCACTGATTGCAGCGAGCGTCAAAGCCGGCAAGAACGACAAGCCGGTGAGCGAACAAGAACTGAGCAAGGCTCTGCGCGACGCTGTGATCGCAGACGCCGAAGTCTTCCGGCTCGAGCACTCCGGCGCCGAAGAGTTGGGGCGCGAGTTCGATGAACTCTGCCGAGTGTACAAAGTGCGTTCGGTGGAAGTGAAGCAGAAGTCGATTGTGATCATGACCGACATGCTCTACTGCGTTGACCCGCGGTCGGGCAAACGGCATGAAATCGGCGAGTTCAAAATCACGATCCCGATGGACTCCAACTCGGAAGTGACCTGGCTCAACCAGACCAGGACCATCCAGATGGAGAGCCGCACGATGCATGCTCCGCATGTTTCCAGCCGCGGCAAGGCGTGCTTCGGCAACACGCAAGACCTCTTCCCGATGCTCATCAAGAAGCGCGAATACGCTTCGGCAGTGCAGCTGGCTATTGCTTTCGTCGAATCGGTCAACACCTCTGATGCCTGGGGCAAGGGAATCTCGCTGTTTCCCGAAGCCGTGGGCGAGGTGTGATGCATGCCCAGGAGAAGCAAAATGAAAAGCTATCTAGTGAAAGACCTCACGGATGAGCAGCTGAGCTTGCTGACCAATGCAGGCGTGCAGCACTATCCGTGGGACTCGGGCATCATGTTCGAGGAAACGCAATTGGACACCGTGCTGGCTGTCCTGAATGCCACAGGCGCCAAGAGCAAGTCGAAGTATGAGAACGTCTACAAGCTCAAGCTCACCTTCAAGAAGAGGAAAAAGGAGGGGGGGAAGAAGGACGAAGTTGATGAGGAAACACTGCGTCGCGAAGCCGAACGCCTGGAGTATCGCAAGCGGTACATCAAGGCATGCGAGTCACGGACGAAGTCGATTCTGGACGCTGCCGCCAGTACCGCCTCCGGCAATCGCAAGAAGCTCGCTGCAGCCAAGCAGCGCTTTGTGACGAGCAAGCGGACGGAAGTCTTCGGCGCAAGCAAAATCGCCGGCAACGAAATCGCGACGCAAACTCTTATCGAGGAACTGGAGCGGGTGCGCATGGTTCAGGGTGTTCAGGCGGTGCACGTGGTGCCCAACCGGCTCCTTATCGCCACTGAAATACTCTGCGCTACCGACCCGGAAAGCGGCTTGCGTCACGAGATTGGTCAGTTTCTCATCACCGTCTACCTGGACGGCAGTGAAGACGGAATCCGCTGGCAGAACAACTCTCGCCGTGTCGACGGCGTGCGCGAGCGCATGCATGCGCCGACCGTCTTCTCGGACGGCAGAGCAGGCGCCGCTGAAATCCATGCCACAGTCATGGAATTGATCGCGCGCCTCGAGCTCTCCACAGTCGCCGAGTTGGCTATCCAGTTCATCGAGAACCCGGAAGCCAACGAGTACGGCAAGTACGTGAGTAAATGGCCAATGCTCTGAACTAAGAGCGCCACCTCTTCCTACAATCGGGGAGCCATGAGCACAAGTCTGCGACAAACTTGTAGGTCTCATGGCTCCCTTTCTTTTTTCGTTTCAAGCTTCTAAGCAAATTTACTTTTAAAAAAAAATTTGATCAAAATGGCACCATATATGGTGCGGCTACGAATTTCCTGCGATTTTTATCGCAGCAAATCTCATCCGAGTTTTCTATTGACCAGATCATGCCTGAATCTCAAGTGGCGCACTCACTCCGAAAACCCGGAATTTTCGGAGCAAAATCGCCACATCAAAGTCTATAAAAGCCCATAAAACCATAACTCGAGTTCTCAGCATTCACGCACGCAAAACTGCAAAAAGACCGAAAACGCTTGATGGATCAAGGTTCTGCAGGTACTCCGAAGTTTTGAGAGTTTTCGGAGTGCCTGGAAAGGGTCGAACACGACCATATATACATCGGCAATATTTCAGTCGCACGAAATAAGTTACGGCAAATCTATTTTCGCTCAGCATTTGGCTCGCGATGTCATATAGAAATGAATAGAAAAACCGCTAGTCAAGCAGCAGAATCCGAGCACTTAAACCTTTGGGAAGCGGCGCTAGCACTTGAGAACACAACATCAAAAACAGGCACAGACAGTCAGTTGCTTGAAAACCACACAAACGCTTGTCAGTACAGACCGCACCTGCAACTGACAACCATCAAAAACAAAATGCCAAGAGATCATGGTTCCGCACGCCCGTATTCAACTGCGCGAAGTTAAAGCCTGCTTTGAATCTGTTAAACCATTCGAAAGCATATATACATCTCTGAGTGTCTATTTCTTGACAGCATCACAAGAAGCACATTAGAGCTAGGTTTTCGCGCGATAGAGCTTCTCAAGGCAAATGATACGCGTGTATGTGCGCGCGTTGTAATAGCAAGAGCCTCTTTGCTAGTTACATGTTCCTGTGTTTCCTTGTTTTCCCTTCGCTCTTTCAACCACCTCTCAATCCCATTCGCGTTCGATAGTTTGTTATCACCACCGGCGGTACCGCTGTGGGAAAACGCGCGCTTGGGTTTTTTGATTGCTGTGGACAGAGCAGGAGACACACCAACCCCGAGACCTTATTCCGGTCTCACTCTCGTACGAAGTCAAAGGAGCTAAACATCATGGCAAACCTGAACAAGCCCGAAACGGCCACGACCACCGATTCCGCCACCGGCACCAACAACACCGCTGCCGTCGGCACCATCTCCGTGAATGTCGGCGTCCCCGGCAACATCAAGAAGCTCGTTCTCGAAGGCAACGGCTGGACCGTCAAGGACGTCCTGAAGTACGCCGAAATCGACGCCAACGGCTACGACATCCGCGTCAGCGGTCAGCCGTCCAACGCCGATACGCCTGTCACCGACGGCCAGACCGTCCTCCTGCTCCGCCCCGTTCGCGGCAACGTCGACCTGGGCAAGAACGAGAACAACGGCGCCACCGGAACGATTTCCGTGAACGTCGGCGTTCCCGGCAACATCAAGAAGCTCGTCCTCGAGGGCAACAGCTGGACCGTCCAGTCCGTGCTGCGCCAGGCCGAGGTCGACGCTTCCGGCTACGACATCCGCGTCAGCGGTCAGCCGGCTTCGCTCACCACGCCCGTCACCGACGGTCAGACCGTGCTGCTGCTCCGCCCCGTGCGCGGCAACGTCGACCTGAACAAGGACAACAACGGCGCCACCGGAACGATTTCCGTGAACGTCGGCGTCCCCGGCAACATCAAGAAGCTCGTCCTCGAAGGCAACAGCTGGACCGTCCAGTCCGTGCTGCGCCAGGCCGAGGTCGACGCTTCCGGTTACGACATCCGCGTCAGCGGCCAGCCGGCTTCGCTGACCACTGCGGTCACCGACGGCCAGACGGTTCTGCTGCTCCGCCCCGTCCGCGGCAACTAAGACCGTCAACTCGTCAGTCGCTATCTCAAGGCATTGAGGTGCGACGGCTTCCTACGTGACATTGTTGGTTGAAGTGGCTCCCGCTTGGGGAGCCACTTCTCTTTAGTGTCTCTCTATGAGGCCGTGCGTCGCCGTTAATAGGTGGACCCCATATGAACGAGTTTCAGCAAACTCTCGCGTTGGCTGGCACTGGCGTCTTCATAGTCGCCGGGTTGCTCGCCTTTGCGCAGCATTATCTCCACCTGTTCTTTGGTCGCCCCGGAACACCTGCTCAGGTGTTCGTTCGTTGGCTCACCGAAGAGCAAAAGGAGAAGCTGCGTCTGGCTTCGATCCCCTACACTCAAACAAGCGCTGGAGCTGGAGAAGACGGTGTCTCGTTTTCCCCACAGTCATTTGCAAGGGCAAAGCGACTGCTCAAAGCGCGCGTGGTCGAAGTCTTCCCATCAAGCGGTCGAGCATTCGAGGAAGCGGTTCTCGCTTTCGGCGAACGGCGTGACCCCGCGTTAAGCGGCTTCAGGACAGAAGTCGCTGGATCTCTCAAGTGGTACGACCTTAAAGGCCGGCTCAACCGCCGCCGCCTTGCAGCTCTGGTCGACGATGCCCTCATGCCCAGCGTGAAGAAGGACATTGTCGTTCACCTGAAGAATGGTCAACCCGCCGCTCCCGCAACGGACGGCAAATTCCATCTCTATCTTTTCAGCACGCCACAGAATCTGGCAGGTGGTGTCCATCCGCCGCAGAGGCTGATGGGAGCGCAGATGAGCACCGGACAGACGGTGTTTGGCGCTTCCGGAACAGGTGTGCCGATCATCGAGCCCAACACTAACTTCGCGCTTGGCGAGCTGGTGGACAGCAACTTGTATGTCCACCTCGATCTAGTCACGCGAAAGAATCTGAAGGCGCGAGCCGGTCTTCTGCTCAGGATTCTGCAGCAGGTGCACGGCGAACTGGCTGCCGACAAGTTCCTCGAAGACCTGATTGCTTCGGTGAAAGCCGAGAATCAGGCAGTGGAGAATGCCGACACGAGCGAGTTCCGTGTGGAAGGCGAGGGCATAACCGGCCGCCGGCTGGTTGTGTTGTCTTCTCTCGTGCGCGAGATTCTCACGCCCGTCGTCAACTCCAATGTGATCATTCGCGATTGCAATGGGCTCAACGCGACGCCTGTCAACGACGGCAATTTCCGCATCTTCATGCACTCCTCACCCATCGGTGCTCCGTGTCTCACAGCGCCGGAGCGAGTCTGGGGTCATCGCATGCTCAAGCGCGAAACAGCTTTTGCACCTTCCGCTCACGGCATGCCACTCATCGACGACAACGGCTTTATCGTCGGCGAGATTGTCGGGCGCAATCTCTATCTGCACATGCACTATGTCCACTTCGGTGCCAAGATGGAAGCGGCTCTGGCTGCCAAACTCTTGCTCGAAGTGCGCAAGGAAGTGCAAGGTGCAGTGGACGCGGACAACAGTGTGATTACGCGCAAAGTCGCGGATCACTACGTGCAGGAATGCACCCGTCAGTTCAACGCGGGCAAGTCGAAGAAGGTCAGCGCCTCTGATCTCAATACAGCGCAAGCGACATTCCACGAGCACCTGAAGGGCGCTCTTCTGGAAGAGTTCGATTACCTGCGGCTGCAAGCTGCTCCGGCTGAGGAAATCGGCCGTGAGTTCGATGAGCTGACCACGCTGGCCAACGTCAACGGCGTGCGGGTCGATGGCAACCTGATTGTCGTCAGCACCGATGTACTCTACTGCGTCAACCCCAACACGGGGCTCAGGCACGAGATCGGCGCATTCGATATTCACATCGATATTTCCACCAACATGATCAAGTGGTTCAACAAGACCCGCAAGGTCCCTGGTGGCAACGGCAACATGAACGCTCCGCACGTTGATCCCAACGGCAACGCTTGCATGGGCAACACTCGGGATCTTTTCCCGCAGCTCATCCACAAGCGCGAACTCGCCTCGGCCGTTCAGCTCGCCATCGCCTTTGTCGAGTCGGTGAACGTCGCCGACAACTGGGGCGCCTACATCACCAGCTGGCCAGTCGCCAGGTAAGGGGGAGAAAAGCTATGAAGAGCTATATCGTTCCGAACCTGGATGCAAACGATAAGCAGATGCTGCACGACCACGGTGTGGTGTACTACCCGTGGGACGACGTCTCGATCATCATCGGCGAAGCGCATCTCCAGCAAGCACTCAAGCTGCTGGGCGCGACTGCCTCCGAGAAAGAAACCGAGTACGAAGGTTTTTACCAGCTCACGCTCGCATTCACTCCCGTTGCGACAGCAGCGGCGAATACCAGTCTGCGCGGGCGTCAATATGACGCGACCATGCTGGCCTCGCGTGCGCGGTACATCGAGCTGTGTTCCGCGCGACTCGGCGACATGGCCAAGCAGGCAGTTGCGAAGATCAACAGTCGCAAGCAGAAGCTCGGTCCCGCGCAAGAAGTCTTCGTGAAGAATGCCCGGCACCACTTCGTTGGTTCCACGAATCTTCCTGAAGACGCGCTCAAGCAGCGCTTCTCGGACGAGTACGATCGCCTGATGGCGGTCGACAAGGTGAAGGCTGTTCGCGTCACCAATGGTGCGCTTCTGGTCTTCACCGAGACTCTCGTCGCCACCCATCCCAAGTTTGGCAAACGCCATGAGCTGGGCGAATTCATGATCGTCATCCGCACCGATGGTCTGGACGACGGTGTCAAATGGTTCAACAGCACTCGCCGCGTACGCACAGTGCAGCCCGGAATGAACGCGCCTCGCGTCTACCCGGACGGCACGGCTTGCATCGATGAAATCAAGGAAACCCTCCTCGAGCTCATCGCGCAATTCGAATTCGCCACTGTCGCCGAGCTGGCCATCCAGTTCGTCGAGACCGTCGGCGAAGACGACATGAGCAAGTTCATCGACAAATGGCCGCTCGCAAGAGCCTGAGCCCAGGAGAAGACAATGAATAACGACGACAACAAGTCGGCAAAGCCGGTCATCCGCACGACCGAGTCCGACGGCGCCGGCGCCAATCGCCCGGTGAATCCGAATGAAGAGAACATCGAGTCCGGTCCCGGCTTCTTCGAGAAGCTGTTCGGCTTCCCGCTGAACGGCGGCGCGGCCAAGAAGGACAACAACCCCGGCGACGGCAAACCCGTGTATAAGGGCGACAAGCCCAGCGGCACGAGCGTCCCCAGCGTACCAGCATCGACCACCGGCACTGGCACGAATGTCCCGCCGCCGCTGCCCACCTCCAGCGCTCCGCTCAACTCCGTCACCGAAGGCACGACTGTGTCCGAAGGTGCTGCGAAAGACACTGCGACCGATGGCGCCGCCAAGTCCGGCGACACCACGGGTGGTGACAAGCCCGGCGAGAAGAAGGAAGAGAAGAAATCCTACGTCTTCCGCGAGCCGGAAGGCCCCTTCAAGCCTCACTACCCGCACACGCGCGCTGAGCTCATCTTCGACCCGCCGGCACCGACCGTCTACATGTCGCCCGACGCGTACAAGCGCATGTGCCTGTACGTCGAACTGGCGCCCAAGGAAGTCGGCTGGCTCGGCACCGTCAGCAAGCGCCCCAACGGCGACTTCCTCATCGAAGAGGTCTTCCTGGTCGAACAGGAAGTCACTCCGACCGAGACGGAGCTGTCCGTGCAGGGCACCGAGAAGCTCATCCTCGAGCTTCTGGAAGCCGGCGATGCGGGTTTGGACAAGTCCAACAAGCTGCACTTCTGGGGCCACTCGCACGTGCGCATGGGCACCAGCCCGTCCGGAACGGACGAAAGCACCATGCAGCGTTTCGCTCGTGAAGGTCACGAGTACTACATCCGCGGCATCTTCAACAAGCTCGGCCGCGGCTGCTTCGACGTCTACTACTTCCAGCTCGGCTACCGTCTTCTCGACGTGCCGTGGGGAGTGATGGACCCGGAGAGCGGCAAGGTCATCCTCGAGCGCGGCACCGTCACCCGCAAGTGGTGGCAGGGTGGCCGCAGCGACGAGCGTCCGTCGGGCTACGGCTACAGCCAGGGTGGCTACCAGAGCACCTGGAAGGAGCGCCAGGAAGAGCAGGCTCGCCAGCAGGACGAAAAGTCCGGTCTGAGCAGCTTCCTCAATCGCGACGAGGCCGAGAAGCCCGCGCCGAAGAAGGAAGACCCGCTCGCGATCAGCGCTGAGCTGCGCGCCGAAGTCACCGCCGAATACAAGGCGAAGGTGAAGGAGCGCACGTTCACCGTGTTCAAGAGCTGGTTCGGCAAGAACGACGACGACGGCGATAACGCCGGCAAGAATGAGAAGGGTGACAACGCCGCCGCGAGCGGTGACGCGAGCACTCCCGGCGCCACCTCCGGCCCCGACGATGTCGGCAGCCAGGTGGTCGACGGCGAGCTGATTCCCACCGGCAAGGACATTCGTCCGGGTGGCACCCCTTTTAATGGTCAGCCCGGCGCCTACAAGGGCGGTGCCGGTCCTCAAGTCGAGGAGAAGAAAGGTTTCTTCGCTTGGTTGGGCAGCCTCTTCGAGAGCAGCCCCACCCCACCCCAGCCCTATCAGTCGACGACCTCCGAGCGCCCCAAGAAGCGCTGCACGCCCCAGAACTGCAACGACCCGTCGCATCCCTGGAGCACCAAGTACAAGGGTCCGAAGCCGTCCAATCCCAACAACCGCGCCGACCGGCTCCCGGACGACGCACAGTAACAGGCTCACACCTGCAACCTAACAAGTCCAGCCGCGTACGAGTCTGCGCTCACCGAGCGTAGGTTTGTCCGGCTGGTCTTAAGGAGAACACACCATGAACAATGTCGATATCACTCGACACGTCGAAATCTTTTCGCGTGATGCGTTCGGCAACAAGCGCATCGACGTCATCGGCGCCGGTGCAACTGGTTCGCGCATCGTTCTGAGCCTGGCCAAGCTGGGTTTGGAAAACATCCACGTCTGGGACTTCGACATCGTCGAGGCCCACAACATTGCCAACCAGGCCTACGACCAGTCGCACATCGGCAAGCTCAAGGTCGAGGCGCTGGCGGAAGTCGTGAAGGCTGCCACCGGTCTCAAGATTCACACGCACAACGAGCGCGTCGATGGTTCGCAGACTCTCGGTGACGTCGTGTTCCTTCTCACCGACACGATGGCTTCCCGCAAGGAAATCTGGAACAAGGGCATCCGTTACAAGATGCGCACCAAGCTCATGATCGAGACCCGTATGGGCGCGACCGAGGGCCGCATCTACACGCTGAACCCGACCAAGCCCGCTCAGGTGAAGGGCTGGGAAGCGACCCTCTATGACGACGCCAAGGCGGAAGTTTCCGCTTGCGGCACGTCGATCACCGTGGGTCCCACCGCCGAGACCGTTTCCGGTCTGGCTGTCTGGCAGTTCATCCGCTACCAGGCGATCGAAGGCGGCAAGGAAGACACCCTGGACAACGAGATCATCTTCGGTCTCCGTCCGCTGTACACGATGACGCGGAACTTCGACTAACCGTCGAAGCCTGCGCCGAAATGGCTAAATCGCAGACCGGTCAAGGGTCCAAACCGGATCGGTCTGCGTCAATCGGACAAAGTTGCCTCGGTGTCTCGCCCTGGTGACTTGTGTTGACCTCTTTTGTCTCACAACTCATCCCCTCAATATGCTCACCTAGTCTTAAGTAACGAGGTGATCCTCTAACGGAGGACGGACACCATGCCGCAAAACTCGCAATCACTCGACAAAGTGCTGACGCTCGCCGGCCTCAAGGCTGCTGCGATCGGCACCAAAGATGTAAACGTAGCGTGTCTTGTGGTGGCTGTGGCAGCTGAAAGTTCATCTCTGGGTCACAAGCTCCTTTTGGAAGCCGGTCTCACGGCCGACATCCTGGAGCGCACTGCGCGAAACCTCTTTGGTTCGCCGCAGGCCGGAGGTGGAACGACGACAGTCGCAGCACCAGAAGTTGGGCGTGACGCCCAAGAAATGCTTGTGAAAGCCGGCGAAGTCGCCGAAAAAAACAAGCACATCTGCACGACTCCCACGCACTTGCTGCACCAACTGGTGAAACACCCTGATGGTCAGCGAGTAATCAAATCCGCGTTCCTGACGATCGAACGCCGGAATCAGCCTCCGATCGTCTTGCCGGGCGGCGCTCAAGTCGACGGTAATCTCACGCCCGAGCAGCGTCTCAAGAATCTGACGTCTTTCCTCGATGCAGCCGTCAAGACGAACGTCAACGGTCTGCCCGAAGGCGAAGGCGCCATGACTTCGATGCTCGACCAGATGACGGTCGATCTGACGAAGCTGGCTCGCGAGAACAAGATCGCTCCGATCATCGGGCGCAAGAAGGAAATCCGCCGGGCCATCGAAATTCTCGGTCGTCAGACCAAGAACAACCCGGTGTTCATCGGCGAGCCTGGCGTCGGCAAAACTGCCATCGCTGAAGGGCTTGCCGTTGAGATTGCATTCGATCGCGTGCCCAAGAGCATCAAGAACAAGCGCGTCCTGCGCCTCGACCTGGTCGCTCTTGTCGCCGGTACGAAATTCCGCGGTGAGTTCGAGGAGCGCATGAAGCAGCTTCTCGCCGAACTCCAGGCAGCCAAGGATTGCATCGTCTTCATCGACGAGCTGCATACCCTCATCGGCGCCGGCGCTGCGCAGGGTGCAATGGACGCGAGCAACACGCTCAAGCCGGCACTTGCCCGCGGCGAAATCACCGCCATTGGTGCCACAACCCTGGACGAATATCGTCACATCGAAAAGGACGGAGCTCTCGAGCGCCGCTTCCAGCCTGTGACGGTGGACCCCTCGTCCGTCGAAGACACCATCGAGATTCTGCGCGGACGCAAAAAGTCGCTGGAAGATCACCACGCCATCACCATCTCGGACGAAGCAGTCGTCACTGCGGCGCACATGGCGGACCGGTACATCACCGACCGCTTCCTGCCCGACAAAGCGATCGACGTCATCGACGAAGCCGGCAGCGCGCTGGCTATCGACTTCCCGGGCACCGAGCTCACCAAAGAGCACATCGAAGCAAAGATCAGCCAGATGACCGGCATCAAGCTGGACAAGCTGACTCTCGATGAAGCCGCCCGTCTCTCGAAGATGGAAGACGAGCTGCACAAGCGCGTCATCGGTCAGCACATGGCTATCTCCGCTGTGTCGCGCGCGGTGCGTCGTTCGCGTGCCGGGTTGAAAGATCCGAACACTCCGATCGGCAGCTTCATGTTCCTCGGCCCGACCGGCGTCGGCAAAACCGAACTCTCCAAAGCTCTCCAGTCGTTCCTCTTCGACGACGAACGCAACATCGTTCGCCTCGACATGAGCGAATACATGGAGAAGCACAGCGTTTCGCGCATGATCGGCGCGCCTCCGGGCTACGTCGGTTATGAGGAGGGCGGCACTCTGACGGAAGCTGTACGGCGCAAGCCCTACAGTGTCATCCTGCTCGACGAAATCGAGAAGGCTCACCCGGACGTGTTCAACGTGCTGCTGCAGGTTCTGGACGACGGTCGCCTGACCGACGGACAGGGTCGCACGGTCAGCTTCAAGAACACGATCATCATCATGACGTCGAACATCGGCGCGCAGCAGATCATGGCCTTGCTCGAAAAGCTCGGCGTCGACTGCTCGCACCAGGACCTCCTCAACGAGGTGATGCCGATCGTCAAGCTCATGTTCCGCCCGGAATTCCTCAACCGGCTGGACGAAATCGTTTGCTTCGGCCAGCTGTCGAAGGACGAGCTGCGCGAAGTGCTGAAGCTGCAGCTGAAGGCGCTGGAGAAGAAGCTCAACGAGAAGAGCATCACGCTCGACGCCGACGATGCCGCTCGCGCTGTGCTGCTGGAAGCGGGTTACGATCCGCAGTTCGGTGCACGTCCGATGAAGCGCGCCGTTCGTGCGCTCATCGAAGACCCGATGGCCGAAAAGATCATCGACGGGTCCGTCAAGCACGGCGCCAAGGTCAACGTTGGTGCCGATGGCAACACGCTCGTGCTCTCTGCGGAGAATCCTCCGGTAGAGAAGATCTCGCTCGCCAAGCCGGTCTCGCTGGAAAAGGTTGCCGCTAAGGAAACCGCCGGCGAAGGCGACGGTGAAGGCAAAGGCGATGCCACCGTCTCTCTCAAGAAAGACGGGCCGGCAGACAACGGAGCCGCCGCTTCGCTGAAGAAGAACTGACGCTATGCAACCTTCCTAGCCAAGCCAAAAGCAACAGCTAGGTTGGTTGCGTCGAGTTACTCGGTTTTCGAAACCGCGCATGGGGAGCCCTTAAACAAGGCTTGCTGTGCGCGGTTTCTTTTTAACCCTATTTTCCACTATATCTTTTAGTGTCTCACATTCCAGCACGTACTTCAGTACTGTAGGGTCGACGCCATGCGTCGACCGGTTCGCGTCGTGGCGCATTGCATGCGCCTTTCGCGCGCTCGGCATAAATGCCGCCCCTACAGAGAATTGCGAAATTCAGAGCGCCTTCTTTCGAAGAAAAGCGCCAACCCTAAACAATTGCAAGGCATCGACCTGGTTTGCTGAATTGATACTAAAGCACCAAAAGCAAATCCAAACAAAAAAGAAAAGGGACCGAAAGCCCCTTTCCTCCTCTTTCTCCCAAAAACTCTCAGCTAAGCTGCATCAGGCGCCCGCAAGACAACGATGCCCGCATCGTAATCAAAGTTGTACCAATTACTTATATCGGATGCAGTCCACGCCTCATGCTTATGACCCGGATTGGCAGGATCCATCGTCAATCCGTGCGCGTACACTTTGCCGTCTTCTCCAACAATTCCGACATGTGCACCAGCTCCGCTGAATGTCGGATCATCGCCTTTGCGATAACCGCAGATAACATCGCCCGGTTGCAAGTTTAGCTCGGCAGGTGTGAGGTTTGGATCCGGCTCACCCGACGTTCCGGGGACCGGCTTCCATCCGTGATTGTCTTGCAAAACGTTTTGAACGCTTTGGACATTGAGCGGATCTTCGTCCTGTGAAAGCACTCCGGAGCGTCGCAAAATCTCAGCCACTGAAGGTGCGCAACCATAACCGCCCGGACCACCGTAATGCGGAGGTCCCGGGGGGTCCGGACTGTCCGCCAAACCAGGAGATGGGTGCCTTGTCGCCCACACTTGTTGTCCTACTGCATCTTTAGATTGATTGAGAATGTTCGTTTGCGTTGGACTGAGCTTGTCATCGGAAAACCACCGCGACCCGGCAAGAACGTCATCCTTCACCAAATCACCTTTGGTCATTCCATCAGAAAGAATAATTCTGTCCCGCTTTTGAAAGAGCTTGTCGCTTGGCGGGTCACCTTCCTCAACGCCTCTGATTTCCATGTTCGACAAGATGCCATTCTCATGCAATTTGTCATTGAGAGTGCGCAAATCAGCCTGAAACTGCGCACCATATGCACCACCACCCTGTTTTTGCAGTTCGGTGATCTCATCGTGAATCTTCTGAAAAGCAGATCCTTTATCCGGGCTGTTTTGTGCAGCAACAGCATCTTGCACAATCGTGTCGATAAGGTCAGGCATGTTAGTAAATCCGGGTTTGGGGAGAAACAGGCGACAGCTGCAGCGTTGTTCGGCAATTACTGGAGTGTTGTTCAGCAATTGCAGGAACGTTTTTCAGCGATTGTGGAAACGCTGTTCAGCGGTCAACTGCAATCACGATAATTGCTGGTCTGGAAACAAAACCGGAACAGTCTGTGTATTTTTTGTGTAAGCGGCTACTCCAGACCAGCCAGTAAAATCGCGGGGAATGCCAAGCTTTCCTTGCTACACAGCCTAGTAGCAAATAGCAAAAGAGGAAACAGCGAAAGAACCCCTGTTAGAGGGCTCCTCCGCAGTTTCCCACCTCAGTTGCTGCGGACTTGCAGCAAGCGAGGATTTAACGCCCCATCATCTCGACGTTGCGCTCGACCCACTTCAGTCCTTCGACAGCAGTTTTCGGCGTCTGCATCAGAGCGCGCAGGACGTACTTGAACACCTTGTAGGCGGCGCCTTCAGCTTCACCGCGGTAGTAAACGCGCGGATACAGCTTGCAGAGGGCATGGCGAGCAGCCTCCATCGCAGCGGCCAACGCAACGATGGACGACTCGCCGTCGTACCAGGTGCCGGACTCCTTGTGGGCGTCGGGATGCGACTGCAGAAGACCCGCGAGTTCGTTGATGGCGAAGCGCCACTGGGTCTCGTCGGTGCAGCCCGCTTCGAGCAGGTCGACGACACGCGACATGGCGATGCTACGCTCATCGGTATCCGCAAATTGCAGGACAGAGCGAAGCATGTCGGTCATGTAGAAGCCAGTCGTCAGGCGCATTGCGCCCCAATTACGAGCCTGTGCTTCCTTCTCAGCTTGAGTCATGGATTTCTCCTGGAGCACGCCACTCTTACGCGACGTGCCTGAGTTTCAGGTTACCTTTCTGGACAGCGCAAGGCACCGGCGTCCGGCTTGCCTTGCGCCTCCAAAGGCTTTAGCTCCGTAGCGTGTGAGCTACAACGCTGCAGAACTTCGGTTGATCGTCAAGTCGAGCGTTACTTCGTGCGGTTCTCCGGACCGGCATCCATGCGGTGAGTGCCGTCCTTGTACAGAACCGCCTGGTTCTCCGAGTGCTTCGCCGAGTAGTCCTCGTGCGCCACGATCTCGACCGCCGCTTCGTCCTTGTTGATGCAAGTGCCGAAGTAGAGCGTGTAGCGATTCGAGTCGACACTCATGTTCGCCACCTCGATGGTGATGGTCGAGCCGGCGCCGTTGTCGATGGACACGCGCGCCTTGGCGTCGGCGAAGGAGCCGGTGCCATTCTCACGCGCGGAGTAGAACGAGAAGCCGACCGCCGCGATGTCGTCCGTCATGTTGACGGAAACCTTCTCGATGGTGCCGACGCCGCCGACCTTGAGGTCGCCATGGTGACGCACGGAGCCGTTGCGGCTGACGAGATTGTCGAAGTTGACGACCTCGGTCTTGCCGTCCTTGTACGCGATGTGGCAGAAGAGGTCGTAGTCGAGCTTCTTCCAGCCCTTGTTACCCCACTCGCCGGTGGCGACGATGGTCGCCGTCTTCTCGATCTTGATGGCGCTGCCCTTCTTCAGGTTGACCTTGCCGGTCGGTGCGGGCTTGGTCAGGTTCACCTTCGGAGGCGCGGGAGGCGGCGGAGGCGGAGCGGCCTTCACCGGGGCCGGGGTCGGCGCGGGCGCAGGAGCGGGAGCCGCTTGCGCAGGAGCGCTGTCACCGACGTCGACACCATATGCGGTGGCGATGCCGGCCAGACCGTTGAGGAAGCCCTGGTTGAAGTTGCGCACCTTCCAGGCGCCGTTGCGCTTGTAGATCTCGGCGATGACGAACGCGTTCTCCTTATTGCCGTTCGGCTCCATCTCGACGAGAGAGGCGCCGGCGGCATTGCAGACAGAGAGAGCGGCGCCGCCGAGGTCGGCGAAGGTCTTCGGCGTCTCGGGGTCGATGGTCAGCGTGATGGCTAGCTTCTCGATGGCGGCGGGCACCTTCGAGAGGTCGATGATGATGGCTTGCTCGGTGGCGTCGCCGGTCTTCTTCTTGTCCTGGTAAGTCACCGAACCACAGGTGGATGCGGGCTGACCGTAGAACACGAAGTCGGCGTCAGAGCGAACCTTGCCGGAAGCAGTGAGCAAAAGCGCGGAAAGGTCCGCGTCGGGTCCCATGTGGATGCACTTGACGGTGACCTTCTCCGTAGGAAGCGGAGCGTTGCCACCAGCAGCGAGTTGTTGACTCATTTCGTTTCTCCTTCTGACCAAGTGTGGTCACAGAAAGTTGAACCGACTTCCGCTAACTCAACAGACCAAAAACGCAAGAACGGTCCACTCCCAACACCGATTGGTGCTGTGATTGGAACTGAACTTAGCGGGATGGAGATCTAGAAGAGAGTGTCTGTTTGAGAAAAACGGAATTACGGGCGTGATCTGAGATTAGGTTCAGGCTTTCAACTGAGTCAAAAATACCTATCGTGCGTATTAAGACTCACTCCAAAGGGAAGAAGCTGTAAAGAGCCACCAAGATGCTGTTACGCGGATTCTTAGCTGGTTGTAAAGCACAACTGTAAATGAGCAGATGATCACTACCGCTCTTCGACGTCACTCTTTAGTTGCGCTAGCTCGTGCCACAAGCAAGGCAACCAACAAAGCGATACAATCACAACTCACATGATCACGCTCTCAGATTTCGCGAGGACTGCGTTTTGAAAACAGCCATGAACAGCAACTTTCTGGCACCTTTCCTGATTTTCTGTTTGATCTGCGGTTTCACTTCAACCGAAGCACTTGCGAAAAGCAAACCAGAAGAGACAAGCGCTGATGTTCGAATCAGCAAAGACAAAACGAAATTTAGCGATGCAGAAAACGGATACAGCCTCGAATTTCCCGCAGGCTGGAGAACCCAGAAAGACAGGATAGTCAACCTCGTCGCAGCGCCTTTGGAAAGTTTCAAAAACCCCAACCCAATTCCAAACGTCAAGGTAGTCGTCAGACCCATTCCTGACGGACACACGCTTGACACCATATCTGATACCGCTGTAAAACAATGGGGAGCCATTTGGAAAGTCGAATCAGACGTTCATTCAAAGGAAGGAAAAACTCCAACCAGACGGGTCGTCCTGGTGCAAACAATTCCCCTATCGCTTGGTTCTGAACACGCCGTTCAACAGACAAAAGTGCTCAAAGCATTCGCCGCCAGTAAGGACAAATACTACATAATCTCTTGCGCAGCCTACGTCGACAACTTCGCTGACTACGAAAAGAAGTTCACCGAAATCATCGATTCTCTCACCCTAAAGTAGGGTAGACGCCAGCGTCGACTGGCTTGAATAGCCAGCGTACCATAGGGTAGACGCCATGCGTCGACCGGTTTGAACGGACGGCGAAGCGTAGTGGCGCATTGCATGCGCCTCAATCTAAATCACCCGTGCGGTTTTAACCGCAGACCCATCATCTTCTCGTCGATGTAGATATCGCCCTGTTTGAGCGCCTGGACCTCGTGTCCGTATTCTTTGAAGCCCATTGATTCATAGAGTTTCATCGCAACATCTTGCGTTGTGCTGACCGTCAGAATCACTTCTTCCAGACCGTCCATCTTCTTCGCGCGTTCAATGCATTCGTTCATCAATCTACGTGCGAGACCCAGACCTCTGCCTTCAGGAGCAACATAGACGCCCCAGATAAAACCTTTATGACGCGCACGCTCACCAACTCGGCGGAAGAAACCCAGCATTCCACAAGGCTTTGGATTGAACGCACCCAGAACGAACGCATCTTCAGTGGGTGCCAAACGTTTGCGAATATCTTCAACCGCCATATTTACCGAGTCGTTGTAGCTCGCACCAAATGCTTCGGGATCTTCTTTCAATCCGCGCAAGCGCAGGTCCCAGAAGTCCCGTGCATCAGCTTCTTCAATCACTCTAATTTCGGGTTTCATCGCTACTTCTGACACGTTTTGACTCCTGAAGTTTATCTGCCGACTGTAAATTCAACTGCTTTGTTTGTTCGCCGCATGCATCGCCCTATGCAGGGAAGCGCATGGGACTCTCGTTGGTGGATGGAACCATTGCCCTTCGATCAATTCTCAAAGGTTCGATATTCAATGTCGTCTTTCCATCACGAGCCAGCTCTGCGACGCACTCTCCGACGGCTGCCGAATGTTTGAACCCATGACCAGAACACGGCGAGCAAACAATTGTTCGTGATGAGCCCGGCATAAAATCAATTACAAAACCAGAATCTGGTGTCATCGTGTACATGCAAACAGCAGACTTGACGCAATCTTTTCCAACCCCAGGAAAACAAGGCACAATCTGCTTTTCGTACATCTTATCGATCTCTTCTTGCGACACAGAGCGATCAACATTCTCAGGCGTCACTTCAGTTACATATTCTTCCGACGCAATTTTTATGCCACCTTCTTGTCCATCGACAGCGGGAAAACCATAGATAGAATCACGCTCTCCTTGCCCGTCCCAAATAAATATCGGGAAGTTGCCGAGTTTGAAACGATCATAGTTGTCGCTTATGTCGAACCAGAAAAGCACTTGTCTGTAGACTTTAAAACGGCTCTTTAGCTCTTCACCGACAATCTGCGGAAGCCACGGACCAACAGTCAAAACGAGCTTATCTGCATGGTATTCACCTTTGTCTGTTTTCACAACGACGCCCGAGGCATCCTCGCTGTACTCCAACATTTTTTCGTTGATTTTCAAAGTCGCGCCGTTATTTGCAGCCATTGACAAAGTGGCTCTGACACAAGCTTCGGGACGAAGAACACCTGATTCGACTTCGTAATAACCAATCTCATTATCCTGTACGCGAAACTGCGGAAACCGCCTGCGCATCTGGTCAACATTCAATACTTCATGCGGTATGGAATGTTTCTTCGCCGCAGCAAGAGTCGTCTCAAAAAAATTGGAAACGTTATTAACCCCTGTCGCACCGGGGCTAGAAATCATCAAACCACCTGTCACATCGAGCAAATGCTCGCCTGTAATTTGCTCGAGTTCACGAAAAATCTCATACGAACGCAAAGAAAGAGGTGTGTAATGATCGCCTTCGCCGATTGCCTGGCGAGTGATGCGGGTTTCGCCGTGGGTGGAACCGAGCGTGTGAGGCGGCTCAAACTGGTCGATACCGAGCACCTTCGAACCGCGACGCGCCAACTGATACACCGCAGAACTGCCCGCAGCGCCCATACCAACAACGATGACGTCATAGCGTTCAAGCTCTGCCATGCCGGACTCCTCAAGGTCGCATCATTGTATCTCAAGGCCACCGGAGTAAGTCAGTTTGTAGACGTTTTCGTACATGTACATAAACTGCCGGAAGAGAAAAGGCGACGGACCGAGAGCGCCGGTAGCTTCTAACAAAGGAAAGACTGAAGCGTCGTGACCGCGCGTCCACTCTCCGTTTTCGTCCTTTGCTAACGTTCTTTTGCCCGAGTAGAACTGTCGCTCTACATCAATCGTGGCTTCCTCAACGTTCACTTTGGAGCCCACGATAGCAAACGCCTCTTCAACCGCTGTCCACGGCAGTTTTTTATTCCGCTTCATCGCCCAATCTGTGACGAGTTTCAACCCGCGCAGCACATCATATTCATAGAAGCGCGGGAACGTAAGCTTGAGAAAATCCGGGTCGATGACTGCATCTTCCTTGCTCAAAGATTTGAACAGTCTTCGCTCCAATAAATATTGAATGCCGCGGTCTAAATATTCTGATTCTTGATCGCTCAGTCCACGGTCAGATAGTTTCAAAAGCGCTTCCAACATCGGCACAGTGGAAACGACCGATGATCGCGGCGTTTCCTTTAGATAAACCTCTTCCGCGCAATTGTAGCCACCGTCTCTTATTTGATAGCGCTCAAACCAAGTCCGCGCCCAAGGCATTACCTCATCGCTGCGAATTCCCCGTGATTCAAAAATTTGCATAGCTGTGCCTAACGCACAAAAGCAGCAAATGTTCCGCGTCGTGTCACAGTCTGCAGGAATCTCCTCTTCTTTAAGAGGAAAGACATCTATATAATGCTTGCGCACCACGGATTGAAACGCATCCAGGGTGCGGTCTGGAATTTTCTCAGCCAGCCCCATCTCATAAAGAAGGGTCATATGCCACCAGGGGCTGTCCCATTTGGGCCAGTAAGGGTCGGCGTGAAGACTATCTACAGCGTCGTCGGAATCCAGATAGCTTACAGACTGGAGAATTTCCGGAGTCAGGGCGCGTTCAGCCAGGTCCGTGACGTCGAATTTGCAGGCACCATTCAGCAGGCACATTAATTTGGCGGCTTCAGGCGGCCAGTTTTTCACGCTCACGTGAATATTTCCTCCCTTTTTCACCCTTTTTGGGTGCTCCGGACGGGTGGCGAGCACTGAATTTTCCCAGAAAACGGGGATTTTTTAAAGTGAATACGTGTTTCACGTGTTTTTCACGTACCTTGCATGACAATGATTTTGTCGAAAGCAATTCGACACCCCACCCTTTGACCAACCCAAGCGATTCTCCCTCCACCCCGAGGTGCCTTTCTCATGCCTGAATATCAAATCCTTGCAAATCAAACCGCCGAAGCTCAAAAGCAACAACAAGTAGATGAAGTCGAAAGAACTGTTTCTGATGTTGCTTACTTCGAAGACACCCCGGTTTGGGGCACATTCCGTGGATTCAACCACTACAATCGTCAAAACAACAGATAAGTTTCGTCTTTAGAACAGCGACAGGAACACTTGCGGAAACGGCATGAGTCCTGAGATGTTTCTGTAGCACCACACAATCTTCGAATGCGAATAACGCTTTGAGAGTCCTTTTTGCTAAGGGGCTCTCATCGTCGTTCGTAGTAGACTGTTGCGATGCAAACGAAGCAGAGAGAGAACTTGCACGAAGCAAGGCAGCGGCTGTTGGAAAACGCCGGGCCAGACGCTTTGTACGAGATTGATCCGTACCGCGCTTTCGAACGCTTGCAAAAACAATACAGCAAAGATTGGAGCGTGTTCACAGGTGTTACTGCAGTTGTATTTTCGTTCGTCGCATCGAGCGTCCTTCTGGCAGTTGCCCTGCCATTTCTCGTAGGACTTTGCACATTCGAAAAAGCAATGATGTACTCGCCAATATTGGGAATTTTTGGCGCATTGTCCGCAATCATCACGCACATCATGTGGGCTTGTTTGGATAAGTCAAAGCTGCCGCAGGTTTCAAAACTCAGCCTAACGCTCTTCGCGTCTATGTCTTCGGCATGTATTGTTTTTGGAAACACCTATGAAGCGTCGGCACAAAACAAAATAGATTGCCTCTGCGTTTTGACATTCCTAACGTTTTGCATCGTCCCAGGCTTTTGCGGCAGCGCGCTTGTCCTCGCTACAAAAACCAAAGCAATCAAAAACCTGATCTCGAAAGACTTGTAGCAGGCGAGCCGCCCACGTATTTCTCAAACCTTCCAAAACCCCACTACCTTATATGGTATAAAAACGATAAAAACAAATCAGATCGGCAAATGCTCCACCCCGAGAGGACTGGCAGCATTTACCGATCTGATTTAGGCAGCCGTTCTTTATTCCGAAGCCGTTATGCTTCTTCGGTCACCGTCAGGCGGAAACGACCGATCAGGCGATCAGCCATGCCGTAATAGACATCGAAGACGCGCTCGGTATAACCGAATGCACGATGCGAGAAGCGCAGGTCCGTGCGTTCGACGATGCCGGTAGGGAAGACAACATTGTTGACGATGCCTTCCAGCTCGTCCTTCGTCTCCGGCTTGATGACGGGTTCCGTCGAGTAGTAGAGAATTTTGTCCGGGCGGTCGATGTCGTGGACAATGATGCCGGCAGCGTAGCGACCCTGGTAACCAGAGGAGCGCGAGGCAGAGGGAAACTGATCCACGCCGTGGAAGATTTCCAGCCAGCCGCTGCCGATGCGCACGGGCGCCGTTCCGGCTCCGCACTTGAACGAGCCCCACTCAGCGAGCGGTTCGAAGACGAGCTTCGATTCGCTCACCTTGAGCACGTTGCGGATGTTCTTCATCACTTTGTCCAGCGGAACGTATGCGATGCGAATGCATTGCCGTTTATCCGGGCGAGCAGATAGCGTCGACTGCACAACATCCATGCCGTCGGAGGCAGGAATGTTGACCATCGGGCGATGGTACAGCGCGATGCTCAACACACCCTTGGGCGACAACACGGGCTCGGGAAAGAACGCGGCGTCCTTGTCGTCGGGATGCAGTCCGAATTCCTCCGGAATTTGCAGAAGCCCGATGCGATGCCACTTGTATCCGTCGTGCGACCAGGCGAGCGCAATGCGCGGACCTTCGGGGCCGAAAGCCGTGTAGCACATCAGGTAGCGGTCGAGCTGCTTGATGAACGTCACGCGCGCATCTTCACAGCCTTCGCCACCGATGAACTCGACTTTGCCAGACTCGCCGACGCGACGCCGACGTTCATACGAAGCCTGAGGCACAAGCGCGAAGCCGACCCGTTCAAACGGCGCTTCATTGCCCGCTGCATCCGTGCATGGCTTGCCGTTTTCCCAGGGTTGCCGAATCATCTCGAGGCGCGACTGATTGCCTTTCGCAACCGAACGCATCATAACGACGAGGTTTCCGGCACGGTCCTGATAAACGGCGGGGTTGAGAACGCCTTCTTCCTGAAAGACGCTCTGGGGCGAAGCGACCACACCGAGCCGCTCCACGCCAACGTTGATGATAGTTGTCTTATTCTTCAAGTGATACATGGTACTGACCTTTCAGCTAATCGCTTCCAGAGACTCAATTGCGACAGGGGCCGACTCTGCGTGCATGCGCGCGGAGTTAGGCGGAAGCCTGTTTGGTGCAAGGTTGACGAAGAAGGAGGGTAGTTGTCTCGGAAAGGAAAGTTCTAGAAGCGATATCTCTAGCCTACGCGCAGGCGTGCGCGGTTTCCAAATGCTTACATAGAGCGAAACCTCTAATGCATCGGTTTGCATCTAGCACTGCTTTCACAACCCGCGGGAGAAGAGACGGTTAAACGAGCACTGCCAGCAACTCTCGCAACCCCGCACTGCTACATTGCACAGTAGCACGTGAACGAAGAGAGAAAGACCGGAGCTCAAAAACATCTGGGCTCGGGTCTTTCTCCAGTAACACCTGACCAAAATACGCCCCCTTCTCGGGAAACAGCGTTAATCGGTGACAGTCAGTCAGGCGGTTGGTCAGAAGACGTTTCGGCGTCTCCAGAATCAACCTAAATCACAACCTGAATTTCAACCTAAAGGGTCTCCGGCGTCTTTCCAACGGCGGTGACCAGTTTGAGGGCTCGGGCATGCAACTCTGCAGCCTCTGCGTCCTCAGGATGACTGTCCGTTCGATGCTTCAGCACAGTCAGCAAATGCTTGACCTTGCGAAGCGACTTGGGATAGCGCTGCGCCGCCGACACGAAAGCCGCATACTCAGTGGGGCTCGCCTCGGTGAGCAGATATCGCCAGTTGATCAAATCGGACACCGTCACGTCGTTGTCTTCGAGCGAAATCTGAAGCTCCTTGCGATGAGTCGCAGGGTCCAGATACGTGCCGAAGAGCCTGTCCATGAACGGGTGGACGATGGTGAAGTTGTACCGCTGGTCCCAGTGGTGCAGAAGATGGATCTCCTCCAGCCACAGGAAATACGGCTTACCAACCCACGGATGATTGTCGAAGTGGAAACGCGCGTGCGTCAGATCGACAACCATTTTGGCGTAGAACCACAGCCCGAAGATGAACGCGAAGCTCACCATGTTGAAGCCGTGGGTGTAGAGGAAGAGTCCGGCAGCCATGAGACCGGGCAAAACCCAGCTCAAACCGAAGCCCTTCTCAGAGGTGTGGTAGCGCTTGCCGTGCTTGTAGAGACGCCCGATCGGATAGATGATCATGTGGTGGATCCAGTGAAAACGCTGGTTCCGCCGGAACACCTTTGCCGTCCGGGTGAAGAGTCCGACATGCTGGAAGAAGCGGTGGTAGCCGTATCCAATCGATTCGACTGCGATGACTGCGCGCACGAACATGACGGCAGGGGTGAGAATGAATGTCACCACCCATGGTGCCACGCCCTGGCTCTGCATCCAGTTGAAGAGCATGCCGGAAAACGGCTCAGACCAGGCGAACCAGATCAGCGCGCCGAGTCCGACAAACAGCCAGAGGGTTGAGAGCAGCTTGCTGAAAAATCCAGCCTTGGGCTTCAGAGCTGCAACGTAAATTTCGTTCGAGTGACTTGCGTCAAGATTGACCGTAACGGTCCTTGTCCGGGTCATATAGCACCTTCTCCTTGGAGATTTTGCAGTCCTCCAAGGACGTGAGTCTTTTTCTTTGAGGGTTGTGTTTCTTCGATGAAGCGAGAAACGAGAGAAAAACAGCAACGGGAGTGAGCTTCACTGCAAAGCAATGAAACCCACCCCCGCGCTGTATGGTCAACGACATGCGTCGACCGGTCAGAGGGCACCAAGGTGCCGGCGAGCCGCCGGCACTCCCAGGTTCCTTACTTAGTGATTTCGAAGCGATCCAACTCTTCGCCCTGGGCGGTGAGTTGGCGCGCGACGAGTTTCGTCCCAATCATGTCGAGCACCGTGAGCGAGTGCCTTCCGGCTTTCGCAACACAGGTCTGCGGCTGCCACTTCAGCTCTTCCGGCATTGCCTCGGAGTGAAGCGGGGCGCCACCAGCACCAGTGGTGAGGTAGATGACACCCTTAGGACGCGTGTTCGTGGCACCATCGTACTCTTTGTCCAGAACGAGGTCGCCCTCATACTTCGTGGACTCAGCGAGGAGATCGTTCGCCTCGGTTTTGCCGAGATCGGCGAGCTTACGCTTGAGAGTGAACGTGAGTGGGAAGGTCCGTTCATAGGTGTGCACATGACCGGTGAAGACTATGTCCACTCCGCACTTCTGGAAGATATCCGCCACCAGCCTCATGCGCACACCATCCTGGTGTTTGCGGCTGGAGTGGAAACAGGAGTGGTGGAAAGTCACGAACTTCCACGTCTTCGTGGTGGACATCAGGTCTTTCTCGAGCCAATCGCGCAGAACCGGATCAGTCCAGTCCATGTAGCGGTTGGAGTCGAGCACGACCCAATGTGCATCGCCATGGTCGAACGAGTAGTTGAGCATGGCGGGAGCGCGCTCACCGGCTGCCGCAAAGATAGCGTCTTTGCGCGACTTGGGACCAATCAGGTCCTTGCCGTAAGCAGCGGCAGCGGCGGCGGAAACAGGCGCGTTGAGCGGCTGAGCCCAGTAGACGAAATACGCGAAGTGGTCCGCGAACTCGTTGAAATCCGGAACAGCCATCGTTTCCGGACGCCCGACGCAGTGATTGCCTGCTACGGCAACCGTCATTATCGAGCGCAGAATCGGCGCACCGAGCGCATCGGCAGCCTGGTCGGCATTGTACGCCGGAAGGAACTTCTCGAAATATTCGATGATTCGACCGTCGTCGTAGGCAATGTCGCCGACCAGAACAACCATGTTCGGCTTTTCCTGATAGATGCGGTTGGCGATGCGTCGCTCGTCCGCTCCCCATTTGGCGATGTCGCCGGTTACGACGATGCGCGTCTTTTCGCCCTCTGCCGTCGGAGCCTGCGCGGTAGCCGCGAAGACCTGATTGTCGGCGTAATTGATGCGATAGGAAAAGCGCTCACCAGGCTCGAGCCCACTGACCGGCACTCGGAAAACCTTGTGCACGGGAATTTTGGGCAGAGCTTCCGGCAGGTTGACCGGGTAGGACACTGTGGGAGTGAAATCCAAAGTGCCCGAGCGGTCGGCGTAGACGCGCAGCTTGTAGTCAGCTGCGACGCCGGCGCCCGCAAAGACGATTTCGAACATCGCCTTGCCGTCGCGTGCACCAAGCTGAACCATGGGCTTGACGACGAACGGCGAAGTATTTACAGCGGGGTCACGTGCCTCTTCTCGAAGCCGCGCGGAGCCCCGCCGGATAATCGCGATACAAGTCGCAACGGCCAGAGCCGCTGCAACAATAGCAAGTAGAGTAATCATCGGGGTCTCCATATCGCCGCGTCAGACGTGACAGCGGCTCTCATATGGACTGCATCGCGTTCTTGCGAACAAAATGCAGCCAACAACGCCCAGAGACAGTGCACCGGATGTGGTGCACTGCTCAGAGCAAGCGAATTTTGCCGACGCGATCTCCGGGCGAATCAGGAAACGACGTCAGCTTGCCCATGCTCTCCGCCGGGCGGGAAGGCGAGCGGCGGCGCACCATCGGGACGCTGAACCGCAAGCCGGAAGACGGCGCGATTCTTGATCTCGAGAATGGTGAACGTATAGCCGTTGACCTGAATGCTTTCGCCACCATCTGGCTGGCGATCGAGCGCTTCGATAACAAGGCCAGCCACCGTCACACAGTGCGTTTCGCAGCTGAGCTCGGAGCCGAAGAACTTGTTGAACTCAAAGATGGTGAGGTCGCCCGGGATGTGCCAAGCGTTTTCGCTCACCTGTTCGATACCCGCGCCGGGCGAGTCGTATTCGTCCCAGATTTCGCCGACCAGCTGCTCGAGCAGGTCTTCCAGAGTGACGATACCGACTGTCGCACCGAACTCGTCGATGACGACAGCCATCTGCAGCTTGCGCTCCTTCATCTGCTCAAGCAGCGTGCTGGCAAGCATCGTGTCGGGCACGAAGTAAGCCTTTCGCACGTAGTCCGAGAGCCGGAAGGGTTTGGGCGTGATCTGCGCGTTGCCCTGACCACCCTGCGCAGAACCGCTCTGTGCGCGCGCCCGAAGGTGCGCGTAGAACAGGTCATGCAGGTCGCGCGTATTGAGAATACCGATGACGTTGTCGCGCGAATTGCGGTACACCGGCAACTTGCTGTGCTTGGTGCGTGAAGCGACTGCCATCATGTCGACGAGATTCATCCCGTCTTCGACGTAGTCCACACGCGTACGCGGAATCATCACCTCCTTCAAGGTGACAGCTTTCAGCTCCAGAGCGCGCTTGAGGAAGTCAGACTCCTGCTTTCCGAGCGTGCCTGCTTTGGCACTCTCTTCAAAGAGAATCTGAAACTCTGCCGGCGAAGGCAGTTGGTTTTCCTCATGGCTGCCCTTGGTCATGCCGAAAGGCTTGAGCAAGATCCACGTAAACACATTCATCATCCACACCAGAGGCGCGGTGATCATGCAGAAGATCCGGAACGGTCCGGACAGCAAGAACGACATCTTCTCCGGAGCACGCAACGCAAAGGTCTTCGGCACCTGTTCGCCGACAACGACGTGCAAGAGGCTCAGGATGATAAACGAGATAGCGACGCCCAATCCAGCCGGAAGATGCAAATCTGCAACTCCGGGAATGGACGACATCGCAGACTGGATCAGAGGCAGGATTGAGTGGTCACCCAACCAGCCGAGGGCAAGACTTGCCAACGTGATACCTAGCTGAGCACCAGCAATGGTTCTGTCCATTTGCTGATGCAGCTTCTGCACCCGTTCCGCTCCCGATTTGCCATTCTTCACCAGCTCTTCGAGTCGGCTCTTGCGGAGCGCGATGATGGCGAATTCGAACGCCACGAAGAGACCGTTGAGGATGAGGAAAGCAAATAGAAGCGCAAGCCCAAGCAAAAGTGGGCCGAATGACATTGTGTTACCTCCACGAGAACCGCTGGAAGCATGTTGTGAGATCGTCACCTAAGTTGGGACGCACAGGGCTTCTACAGACGGAGACACATTTTTCAGGATGCTCGACATTCCACCAAAGACTGCAAGAAATCAGAGTGACTTCCTGCCATAGACGCGTCCATCCCCGAAAGACAAACTCTTAGCGAGCGTGACCTTCAGGCATGATGCGCGGGGGGATGTGCAGAGACTTTTAGATTCGTTTGGTTTTCGTACCAAGCGTCGAGTTTTAGAAGAAATAAGTGCGATCGAATCTAGAAGAGAACACAAGCCAGGTTCAATCTGCTCCTCTTGTTCTGCTCTAATACCTGACTAAGATCATGAGGAACTCTTCTTCAAAGTTCATTTAGTTAGCTTATCTTGACATTTAAAAGAGCGTCTCTTGTTATACTTCCGAAGTCATGAAAACCAATCTAGTATTCTCTCCCAGGTATAAGACCCCTCTTTCGGACTTCGGTTTTGATAAACCATTCGCGCTAGATCGCGGAGAGATGGTTCTCAAGAGGCTCAGCGAGGACATTGGCGCACCCGTGCCATATCTAGAACCTCAACCAATCACGGACGAACAGCTTCGTCTGGTGCATACACCCGATTATCTCGAGACTCTCAAAATTCCAAAAACCTGGATCGATCTTTTCGAGTTTCGCGAAAGCGAATACTTCCCGGAAAAGGCTATTAGACCTCTTCCAACAATCATTGATGATTTCAAACTGAAAAGCGGTGGCACTTTGACGGCTTGCGAGATCAGTTTAGAAACCGGCCTCGCAGCCAATCTTGGCGGTGGCTACCACCACGCATTTCCGGATCAAGGGCGTGGTTATTGTGCAATCAACGACATTGCAATCGCCATTCGGCACCTGCAAAAAATCGGAAAGATCAAAAAAGCGATGATCGTCGATCTCGATTTTCATCAGGGAGATGGCAACGCGGTGACCTTTCAAAGCGACGATAGCGTTTTTACATTTTCGGTTCATTCAGAGGAAGGATGGCCGGAAATCAAGCAGAAAAGCGATCTCGACATACCGATAAAAGAAATCGAGAAAGAAAAATATTTGGAAAAAACCGAAGCAGGTTTGAAACTTTCTCTTTCAAAATTTGCACCGGATATGGTGATTTATGTCGGCGGCAGCGACCCCTATGAGAAGGACGTATTGCCCGGCACAAGCTTCTTTCGGCTTCCTCTTTCAGTCATGAAAGCTCGCGACGAATTGGTGATTGACACCTTTGCAGATTTGGGAATTTCTTTCGCTTCGGTGTTCGCTGGTGGTTACGGCCCAGACGTTTGGGAGGTACACTATTTATCAACACGAAGATTACTAGAAAGAAGCGGTTTTAGTTTTGGCAAAACCTATTCCTGCTGCTAGCGCTGCTACGGCACGCCAGCGTGCCAGCTTTATGGCGGGGCAGCGTGGCATTTATCCAGTCGCGTCTCCAATCGTTAAATGGGCGGGCGGCAAAACCCAATTGCTCAAGCATTACACTCGACTTTTCCCGGCTGAATTCAATCGTTATTTCGAGCCATTTTTAGGTGGTGGTGCGGTGTTTTTCCACATGGTGGCAAAAAACCCGAACTTGCGCGCAACTTTATCTGACCAAAATGTTGAGCTAATCAATTGCTACAACATGGTGAAAAACGAACTGCCTTCTGTCATCCGCTATCTCAAAAAGCATAAGAATGACAGCGATCATTTCTACAAAGTACGGGCGATGGATGTTGCAGATCTATCACCCGCAGAGCGCGCCGCACGTCTGATATTTTTGAACAAAACTTGTTTCAACGGCTTGTACAGAGTCAACCGCAAAGGGCAATTCAATGTACCTTTCGGAAGATACGAAAATCCCAAGATCTGCGATGAAATAAACTTGCGCGCAGCCGAGAGAGCCTTGTGCAATGCCAAAATCAATACAGCCAATTTCGAGGCAGTATTGTCACAAGCAAAACGCGGCGACTTTGTTTACTTAGATCCGCCCTACCAGCCAGTAAGCACAACGTCTAGCTTCACCGGATACACCCGAAATTCATTTGGTGAGTCAGACCAAGAACGACTCAGAGATGTGTTCAAAAAGCTTACGGATAAAGGTTGCTATGCAATGCTCAGCAATTCGGATACACCTTTCATTCGCGAACTTTATGACTCGTTCAACATTGAAACGGTCTATGCAAATCGAGCAATCAACAGTAAAGCAGACAAGCGTGGAAGAATAGCCGAAGTGGCAATTCTCAACTATTCTCCCGAAGATTTCGATTGCGATTAGGCTACGGTCTTTTTGTTCTACACGAAAACATCAGACCGGAGTGATTGTGAGATTGGACTCACCAAATTGCAGATGGTTAGGGGATTTCATCACCGCTGATTCCTCAGTCGCCGCGTTTTTTAGCGCTGCTTAACTTCATGGGTGCGAAGCTGCGCAAAGTTTGGTGCGAGAAGCCTTCGTACCAATAAATCGACAACGCACCCACCCAAAGACCGATCGGTCAGTCCAGCGCAAGCTGTACGAGCGACTATGTAATTAGATCTTGTAACAAGCTTTTGCGACCAAGATAAACACAAGTTAGTAATCTCTATCTTTGCTCATCAGTTCTTAATCCTGCTCGTTAATTTATATCTTTACATCAACAAACACATGCTTTTTATCCGGTATTTCGAAGAGTAGGTTCTAGATCCAATTACCCATCCCCATTTCTTCTCGAAAGCCCAAAACCAGGAACACTCCGCACGCACTTCACGCATAAAAGCTCGCACCCGCGAGTCAAATGCCGTCGGACCTGAACCGCGCGATTCAAGTTTCTGTTGGGAATGGGTAATTTCGCGCTTCAAGTGAACGAGTGGACGCCGGCATAAGCACGGTGCCCGCTAAATGCAACAAGACTCACAGGAGTCTCGCATGAATGCGAAATCACTAATCACTGCTGCCGCCGCGGCACTGCTCATCGCAGGCGTTGCGGCAGTTGGCTTTAACGGGCAAGGCGTAAGCACTGCCGATTTGACCGCGGGCGCGTTCCCCAATCGCCTGCCGCACTCTATCGACCTGCCTGACAGCAAGATGGGAGTCGAGCAGCGCGTGACGGAACTTTCGCCCGATCGGCTCTTCCCCAAGGACGCCAGTGTCGACTTCAAGAATGGCGACACCGGACGTGAATACCATCGCAACGACGGCTCGCTCGAGCGCATCGAAGTGTTCTACAAGTCGATGCCCTACATGCCGATGCAGCTCAAGTGGCGCGCCACTATCGGAGTAGATGGTGTGACGTACACGAGTGACTCTGCTTTCTGGAGCGACGGAACGCGCAAGCGTGTCGGCGAGCGGTTGGCGGACGGCACTTACTCCATCGTGACGTACTTCAAGGACGGCACGACGGAAAACGAGCGCACGCTGCTTGCCGCCGATGGCTCGGCGCTGTATCACCGTGTCACAACGGAGAACGGTCTGCTCCTCTACATCGGGGAGAAGACCAAGGACGGCATCGAGGAAAAGACTTTCGCCGAAAACGGAAATCCGGTGAAGTACACGCTTCGCTCGATTTTCCGAACGAAGAAGATCGAGTACTACGGCGACAGCGGCAAGCCAAAGATGGACGTGACCATGGAATCCACCAAGTTCACGGTCATCTACTTCGGTCCTGACGGCAAGCCGACCCAGAAGCGCGTCATCGGCTTCGGCGGCATGGATGTTTTCGTCTACGAGAACGGCGTGCCGAAGTACCAGCAGTTCTGGCAGCGCATGAATCCCTTCGACGCCAAGAAAGGCGCCGAGAGCGTGTGGCAGCTGTACAGCGTCGCTCGCATCGACGCCAACGAGAAGCCATACTGGAAGCTGTGGTTCTACACCGGCGCGCAATACGCCGGCAAGACCATCCCCAACTTCAGCTACGAGTCCAAAGACGGGCTTCCCACCGAAGACTCCAAGCTGGTCGAAGTGAACACTTACTCCGAAGCGGGCTGCCTGAAGGTGAAAATCTTGCAGAACGCTCAATACGGTGACCCCATCGAAAAGACGCAGTTTCCGCAAGATCGCGGTTGTTCAACGATGACGCTGCCGCTCGACCTGATGAAGGAAATTCCGGACCCGGCGCCGATCACCAAGGTGCCTGACCCGGAGCCGCACTACTAAGCTGCGTTCCGCAGTTGGCCAGAGCGCCGCTTCCAGCCGGCATTTCAAGCCGCCAAGATGGCGGCACTCCGGCCTTCGCACCATCACCCGTTTCACCGGCGAGCGCGACTTCGATTGCGCCTTGCCGGTGATGTCACCTCACAAACAGTTCTCGTTTTTTCCAAAACCAAGGAGAATTCACATGGCTATCAGCCTCGCAAAATCCGGTGACTCGCACAAGGTCAGCCTCAAGAAGGAAGTCCCGCAGAACATCAAGGTCAACCTCAAGTGGGAGGCCGCGAAGAAGGGCTGGTTCGGCGGCGGCGGCAATCAGGACCTCGACCTGGGCTGCATGTACGAGCTGGTCGACGGTTCCAAGGGCGTCATCCAGGCGCTGGGCAACCTCTTCGGTTCCCGCACCGCCGACCCCTTCATCGCGCTGGACAAGGATGACCGCAGCGGCGCCTCCGCTGACGGCGAGAACCTCGAAATTCTGCGCCCCGACCGCATCAAGCGGCTGGTGCTCTTCGCCTATTTCTACGAGGGCTCCTCCGACTTCGCCAAGCTGAAGACGCGCGTGACCATGGCTGTGACCGGCGCCGACACCGTGACGATCGACCTGAACAACTCCACGAGCGGCAAGACCTTCTGCGCTCTGGCGCAGGTCTCCGTCAAGGACGGTCAGATCTCGCTGACCAAGGAAGAGCAATACTTCCGCGGTCACCAGGACTGCGACGCCCACTACGGCTTCGGCTTCAACTGGGTTTCGGGCAGCAAATAGCCTGATGTAAGGTCTCAGGGTTTCACAACCCCTGACTCTGCGCGCACATCAGACTCCATTCGGACTAGTGCGCCGTCGAAAAACGATGAGCGTCGTTACTGGTCCGACCTAAATCCGAGGGGCGACATTCGTGCCGCCCTTTCCCTCCGGCAGCGCTCTTGCTGCCGGAGTCAGAGTTAAGAACTGAGGTACCACCTATGAAACTGAGACTCGTGCTGATGAGCGATACACATCATCACCCGCTCTCAAAGTGGGTGATTCCGGACGGAGACGTCTTCATCCACAGTGGAGACATGATGCGAGGCAAAAAGTTGGCGGCAATCACCGCTTTCAATGCCGAGCTGCAGAAGCTTCCGCACAAACACAAGCTGGTTGTCCCTGGCAATCACGACTGGCCTTTCGAGCGTCAGCGTGAAGCAGCAATTGCCGAACTGACGGCGGCGACGTACCTGGAAGACAGGGAAATCGTCATCGACGGCGTGAAATTCTACGGCAGCCCCTGGCAGCCGGAGTACCGGAACTGGGCATTCAACCTGCCTCGCGGCTCTCTCGAGTTGAAGGCAAAGTGGTCTGCCATACCCGACGACGTCGATGTGCTGATCACGCATACGCCACCAAACACGGTGCGCGACATGGTCCTGCCGCGTGGCGAGCAGGTCGGTTGCGCACAGCTGCGTTGGCGCATGGAAGAGATCTCGCCGATCCTCCACGCGTTCGGTCACGTGCACGGCATGCGCGGTGACGAGATGGTCAATGACACTCTCTGCATCAACGCGTCCAGCACTGACGAAGGCTACAAACGTGTGCCCACGGTCATCGTTGTCGACATCGACACCGAGACCCGCACGGCAACCATCGTTCAGATCTAACCGCGGCAGAAGTTAAAACGGTTGTCTCAACGGGTTCGTGGAAGTTAAACACCTCGCACCTTCTTGAGGCAGCCGTTCTCCACTTTTAGCCCGCACAGAACAGAAGCACGCGGGGCAAAGAAGGAAAACGCCCCGTGTCATCGAAGGAATAAAAAAATGTCACTGGCAGTTCGTACAACTGCAAACGAGGATATCGTCCAATGAACCCGGCGATCCCCGTTATTCTGCTCTTACTCTTCCTCGCAATCTCGCTCGCCCTGGGCGTGAAACACATAGCCAGCTTGGCTGTAAAACGAGGATCGGAACCCTCCGAAGAGGAGCAGCGCCGTGCATTTGACGCCCGCATCAATGGGCGCCGCCACCGCTAAGCGGTGACACCTTTACTGGAGAGGGCTATCGCGTTTGACCGCGTGCTAGCCCTTTTCTTTCCGAGTCCCATCCTACTATCTTTTTTCGTATTGCTTACTATCACGGTTAATTGCAAGGACAACCCAGACTTCGCCAAGGCAAAGATCAGCCACTGTGGGAGTGCCTCTCGTTCATGTTTTGTAATCACGCGCGGCGCTCTTAACCTCGCCTTAGTAAGACCAGCCGACAATACATGCAGCACCTAGTCATTGAAAGACCAGTCATGCAATTACCATCTAACAATGTCGCCGAACGCACAGAAGAGAATCCGTCTATCTTAGTTGGCAACTACGAATTCGTCGGTCCGTTTGAAGATTGCGACGAAATTGCCGAAGAAGAAGGCCTGTTAGCAATTCTGATTGATGACGGTCGTGGACTGGAACTAGTTGATCTTTACGAGACTGCAAATCTGCAGCAAGCTGCGTGTACAGAGCTGGCAAAGGATGATAAAGACAGGCTTTCCGCGGCCGTTCATTACACTGCCGGACTCGCACCAGACGAGATCGAATCCGTCAAAAACGAAATCCTTGCAGAATTAGATTCCAGCCAAGAAGTTACATCCGACCAGTGATTCGCTATACAGCCTAAAACTCCAACCCGATCACGGTCTCGTCAGGGCATTGTCCGCTAACAATGCCCTGACTATCTTTTTGACATTCGAAAGCAACAAAGATTCTGCATTCAAGGCTGCAAGGTGGTTGCGCGATATCGCGCACGCGCGTAAATCGCTGCGACTGGTTAGCAACACCAAGTATTGCTTTTGTGAAGAAACACCGTAACGCCAATCGTTACAAGCATCTTAACCCAACCATAACCAAAATGTGACGACTCCACATATGGTGGCATGCGCAAACGAGGCCAAGCCGATAAATCAAAAAGAAATCGAAAGATTGCAATCACATACAAACTCAACGACCGACGGAGTGGCTTTTTGTGGCACTTTTCATCGGACACACCAACAAACTCCGATACAAAAAAGCGACTCCAAAAATGGCTGCTTGTTAGGTTTAACTATCCGCTCATTTTCACTCACCTGGAATCCGTTACTAAACCAGCCACTCTTCCCCTTACCTCTTCATTCAGCCAGGTCCGCATGGACTGGGTGCCTCCAGGTGTTGCTCCGAGCGGTTAGCGCAGTTCTCAAAACAGGAGAAGTCTCATGAATGCTCCGCAGATTTCACCCATCTATGAAGATATGCGTCTGCGTTTTCGCAGTATCTTCATCTCTGACGTTCACCTTGGCACTTATGGCTGCCAGGCGGACGCTCTTCTCGATTTCTTGAAACGAACGGAAAGCGACAACCTCTATCTGGTTGGTGACATCATTGATGGCTGGCGTTTGAAACAACGCTGGTATTGGCCGCAAGCTCACAACGATGTTGTCCAGAAGCTTTTGCGCAAGGCGCGAAAGGGAACGAACGTTGTTTTCATTCCCGGCAACCACGACGAGTTTGCTCGCGACTACAACGGCATCATCGTTGGCCAAATTCCTGTACGCAATCACGAACGGCACATCACCGCCAGCGGCAAACGGATTCTCATCATTCATGGTGACGAATTCGACGGTGTTGTTCGCTACGGGAAATGGCTGGCGCACTTGGGCAGCTGGGCTTACGATATGACAGTCATCCTCAACCGTTGGCTGAACGTGGCACGCAGAAAGCTTGGTCTGCCGTACTGGTCGCTCGCATCTTACGTGAAGCGTCAGGTCAAAGGCGCCATGCAGTTCATCACCAACTTCGAAGATGCAGTAGTCAAACACGGGCGCAATGAAGCCGTCGATGCGGTTGTTTGCGGCCACATTCACTATCCGGCGATGAAAGACAAAGGCGGCATCTTCTACCTGAACGATGGCGACTGGGTGGAAAACTGCACCGCCCTGATCGAAGACTTCGACGGTACCTTCCGCATCTTGAAGTGGACCGTTGGACAAGAACCAGTGGCGCTTCACTCGACTGAAGCGCTGAAGTAAACAGCGAAGAAGTATGCGACCAAACCCCTAAGTTAAGGATTTACTTCGCTGCAACTGGCGATCGAAACTCAGCCTGATGGGGTGAGATGCTCACCCCATCAGGTTTTTCATTCACAATCATCGATTACTGGTTGATGTAGTATTGCAAAATTAATGCGGTGTGACTTCGGTAAACAGTGACGATGTCTTATTCCGCTGCGATTTAAGATAGTGTCGACGCCATGCGTCGACCGCATAATTGCAACGGTCGACGCATGGCGTCGAAACTACATCAGTGAATTCATACCTAATCAGTACGCTTTCAGCCAACCCTAATGCTCCCTTGTTCCGCTCCAGTTTATTGCGAACCAGCATGTTATTCACAAATGCCGCCAGCCAAAAGATAGGCACACAAACAGAAAGTTCTTTGCTTCACATGTATGATTAACAAAGTTCAGCATCTACGAAAAACAAAGGTCCCCAGTGGAAAAACTTCTACACGGTTTGCATCAGTTTCAGTCAGAGATTCACTCTATAAATCAAGAGTTTTTCGAACATCTGGCAAAAGGTCAAAGCCCCGATGCCATCTTTATTACCTGTTCTGACTCCCGCGTAGTGCCAAATCTCATTACGACAAGCGAGCCGGGGCAACTTTTCGTCATTCGCAATGCGGGCAACATCGTTCCACCCTATGGTGAATGGAGCGGCGAAGAAGCGTCGATTGAATACGCGTTACGGCAACTACAAGTAAAGGACATCATAATTTGTGGACACTCTCAATGTGGGGCAATTAAGGGGCTTTTAAAACCTGAGTCACTAGCAGAACTGCCCGCGGTGGCACATTGGCTAAGGCACGCTGAAGACACAAAAAGAATTCTGGATGACAACTATCATGAACAAGACTTCGAAAAAGTATTGAACATTGCTGTTCAAGAAAACGTTCTTGTTCAAATCGAGCATCTGCGAACCTTGCCCTGCATTTCTAAACGCATAATGCAGAGAGAACTCGAGTTGCACGCTTGGACCTACGAAATTGAAACGGGACAGGTCTACATCTACGATCCGATTGCCGAAGACTTTCTGCCGCTGACAAAGACAGATGCGGGCTTTGAACTGACTGCCAGATAGTAAAGCAATGGTTGAGTTCGCGTGCACTTTACCCAACACACTGAACCTGGATGCAAAGTGCTCGCGTCAACCGCACAAAGGATGCGAACCGTTTGCACATTTGACAACCGCTTTGCGCGTTCGCCTTTTATACGCGAGCTTGCGTAGAAGTTCAGGGAATATGTGAAACAGGTCATAGAGCTTTACGGTGAAATACAATTACGGCATGCAGCTTGATATGAGCCCACAGGCTTTGAAAGATTGCAGTTCGTCATCAACAACAAATCCTCATCGAAGAAACAGACTTTTTTTGCAACCCAACAACCCGCACAATCCCGCGCAGTAGAACTGCAGCTTACTAAGTCCAACCAAGGAACGACTCTCAAGCCGTTTCACGAAGGAGAACTCAGCGAAACCATGACCGAGCTACACAAAAACTGCGAGTCAGTTTCACCGAGCGTTCTTTCGAAATCGCAAGGAGACCGCATGAAATCGTCAACACTCCTAGTCAAGGCTCTCGAAAACGAGGGCGTTGAGTACATCTTCGGCATTCCGGGAGAAGAAAATCTCGATTTCCTGGAAGCATTGAGAACATCGAAGATCAAGCTAGTTCTCACAAGGCATGAACAAGCGGCAGGCTTCATGGCCGCCACTTACGGACGACTCACCGGCAAGCCCGGAGTCTGCCTCTCGACACTCGGACCCGGCGCTACCAATCTCGTCACTGCCGCTGCTTATGCGAATCTCGGTGGCATGCCCCTGGTGATGATCACCGGGCAAAAGCCAATCAAGAAGAGCAAGCAAGGGCAATTCCAGATCGTCGACGTGGTCGGCATGATGCGCCCGCTGACGAAGTTTACGCATCAGATTGTCGATGGCTCGCGTATCCCCTCTATCGTCCGCGAAGCATTCCGCCTCGCCGCCGAGGAGCGTCCGGGTGCAGTGCACATCGAATTTCCCGAAGACATCGCCGCAGAGGAAATCAGTGACTGCGACCAGCCATTCGCTATCCACCAGGCGATGCGCCCGTATCCAGATCCCACGTCAATCGCCACTGCATGCGCGATGATGTCTGCTGCAAAGCATCCGCTCGTGCTCGTCGGCGCCGGAGCAAATCGCAAGCGCACCCGCAAGGCGCTGCTCGATTTCGTCACCAAGCTCGGCATTCCTTTCGTCAACACACAGATGGGCGTCGGCGTCGTCGACGAGCGCAACCCGCTTTACATCGGCACTGCGGCGCTTTCGAACGACGACCTCGTTCACCACGCCATCGCCAAAGCCGACTTGATCATCAACGTCGGTCACGACGTGGTCGAGAAGCCGCCCTTCTTCATGGAGCGCGGCGGTGCGAAAGTCTTGCACGTCAACTTCTTCTCGGCACGCGTGGACGACGTCTACTTCCCGCAGCATGAGGTGATTGGCGACATTGCCAACACCTTCTATGAGCTGACGAAGAATTGCGAGCCCTCGAAGAGCTGGGACTTCGAGCCCTTCATGGAAGTGAAAGCCTACGGCGACAAGCTCATCGAGCTTCAGTCATCGGCAAAAAGCTTCCCGGTCGTGCCTTCGCGTCTCGTCTCGGATGTTCGCGCCGCCATGCCTTCCGACGGCATCGTTACCCTGGACAACGGGCTCTACAAGCTGTGGTTCGCGCGCAACTATCGGGCTCACGGACCGAACACACTGCTGCTCGACAATGCGCTCGCCACCATGGGCGCCGGCTTGCCGTCTGCAATCGCGGCGAAGCTCATCTCACCGAACCAGAAGGTGATTACGGTGTGCGGTGACGGAGGGTTTATGATGAACTCTCAAGAGCTGGAGACCGCAATTCGCCTCAAGCTCGACCTCGTCGTCGTCATCCTGAACGACAACGCCTATGGCATGATCAAGTGGAAGCAGACGGAGAACAAGCAGGAGAATTTCGGGCTGGACTTCAACAACCCGGACTTCGTCACGCTCGCTTCGTCTTACGGAGCGCACGGTCATCGCATTGAGCGCACTGAAGAGCTGCTGCCCAAACTGAAGGAATGCCTCAACGCGAAGGGTGTGCACATCATCGATGTGCCGATCGACTACACGTCGGGCGAAAAGCTCAAGCTTGTCGACCTGGACGTCGCGTATCTGAAGGCGCCGAAGGACAAACAACCTGCCCGCGAGCGGCTGGAGGTGCGCTCTCCGCATGATGGGAGCCTGATCGAAGGTATCGAACTCGATGGAGCCGATGCCGTGGAAAAGGCGCTCGCGACTGCGTATGCGCTCTACAAAGACCAGAGCAAGTGGCTGCCTCCGCATCAGCGCATCGCTATCTTCGAACGCCTCGCCGAGCTGCTCAAGCGCGATCGACAGAGCCTCATCGACACAGCCGTGGAGGAAGGTGGGAAACCCTATAACGACACGGTTGTCGAAATCGATCGGGCGGTGCAGGGTGTAAAACTCGGCATCGACGCCATCAATCACTTGCATGGCACCGAAATTCCAATGGGACTGACGGCGGCTTCGACGAATCGAAAAGCGTTCACTTTCCGTGAACCCATCGGCGTCGTCGTGTCGCTCTCGGCGTTCAATCACCCAATCAACCTCATTGTTCACCAGGTGATTCCGGCTATTGCCGCGGGCTGCCCGGTGATCGTGAAGCCTGCGCTCAACACGCCGCGCTCCTGCGTCGCCTTCGTGAAGCTGCTTCACGAGGCAGGTTTGCCCAAGGAGTGGTGCCAGGTGTTGCTCGTCAACAACAAGCATTCCGAGAGACTGGCGACCGACAAACGAGTCGGCTACCTATCCTTCATCGGCTCGGCCAAAGTTGGCTGGTATCTGCGCTCGAAGCTGGCATCCGGAACCCGCGTCGCCCTCGAACACGGCGGCAGCGCACCAGTCATCATCGACGCCTCAGCTGACATCAACGATGTGATTGCACCTTTAGTCAAAGGTGCGTTCTATCACGCCGGTCAGGTTTGCGTGAGCAGCAAGCGCATCTTCGTCCCGGCCTCGCGCATGGACGAGTTCGCAAAGCTCATCACCGAAAAGGCCAAAGCGCTAAAGGTCGGCGATCCGAAGTCGCAAGACACGGAAGTCGGTCCGCTCATCCGCGCAGGCGAAGTGACACGTATCGACCAGTGGGTTAAAGACGCGGTTGCAGCCGGAGCGAAGCTCATGTGCGGCGGCAATGTGATCGCACCGACGTACTATGAGCCGACTGTTCTTGTCAATCCGCCGCTCGACACGAAAGTGAGCAGCGACGAGATCTTCGGACCGGTCGTTTGCTTGTATTCGTACGACAACATCGACGATGCGATCAAGATCGCCAACAGCCTGCCGTTCGCCTTTCAGGCAGCGGTGTTCGCCAAGGACATTGATGTCGCTATGCACGCTGTCAAACAGCTCAACGCAACCGCAGTAATGGTCAACGACCACACTGCTTTTCGCGTGGACTGGATGCCGTTCGGGGGACGCGTCGATTCCGGCGTTGGCATGGGCGGTATCGCATACAGTGCGCACGAAATGAGCCAGGAAAAACTCATGGTGCTGAAAAGCTCCAAACTCTAACGAGTTTTCTACTCACGCGGTGCACATGATTGACCCTCGCGCAGTTCCATAACTGCAACTTCTTGAACTGGGGTGAGAAAGCAATTTCCTCCCCAGTTCTTCTTCTTCAGCTCTCTCTTATATGTTCTAGTATTACTTTTATCAAAGCAAAAAGCCGTGGAGTAATCCGACGGCTTTGGCTTTGATTGATGATTTAGAGCTAGGTTAAGCCGGGTAATTCAGCCTTCGGAGCAGTGCTTCTTCATCCGCTTTGTTGTCTCTCTCAACGAATCGAACAGAGAGTTGGTAGCCACATGCGGCAAAGTAGCGAATCAATTTCGTCCAATACAGGGCAAAATTCGGATTGCTTATTTCGGACAGAATCTGCTCGCGCTCTAATTTCATCTCTTCTGTGTCTCCGCGCTTCGAGCGGTAGGCTGAAAGCCCCCAAAGAAATGCTACAAACTCAGCATGCTCAAAATCGCCATCAAAAACGTATTGGCGCCATGGCTCGACGAAAGATTCAGCATATGGATAAGTCTTCAGGACCAACCTCAAGTTGAGCTTGCGGGCAAGTTTGACCACCTGCTTCAAGCATGGCATTTTGCGTTGGTGAAAAAGTGCATTGATGTTGCACTCCCCAAAATACCTCGGCTTATAAGTATTGAGATTGTTCGCGCACCACTGATTGATTGCCGTGCGCAGAGTCCGGCAAACATCATTATTGATAATCTCGTGATCCGCATCGACGATCCGTTGCAGATCCTTTTTCGTTTTCGGACATTCAATGGTTTTAGCTAAGCGCCTATAAGTATCAGCCATAATCACCTCTATAAAAGAACAAGAGCCGGCTTTCGCCAGCTCTCTTGTTCGTGTGTGTCTATCTATGCGAGTCAGTTCAATTCGCGAAATGGTCTATTCGCGTTCCAACATGAGATGAACAAAAAACTCGCCCGTCGTCTCAATCAACTCGTCACGAGTAGGAACATAGAATCCTTCTTGCTCGTGTGCATTTATCTCCGCATCAATCCTGTCCATCGCGTCGAGTTCGCCGGTAATGTCAAAGACTTCTCTCTGTTCATCGGCAAGGACAAAAAGATCCAATGCTTTTGCGAGTTCGTATACGTTGAGATTGTCGTTAATAACAACGAGCTGTGTATTTCTATCTGTCATATAAGCTCCTGGAAATGAAAGCAGCCATCGCGAATTGCGAAAGCTGCTCATGGGTGTATTCGAAAAAACTTCCACGCATCACACGCAGTGGGTTTTGTAAGTCCGCTTATTTAGTGAATCAGCAATGTCTTCAGGGTTATGCGTGCAACTCCGGTGGAAATCTGTTCGACGAATATATTTCGACCCTACATTTGCAGCCGCTGATTTGCGACCTATTTACTGGAAGCGGTGAAGACGTTCTAGCACATGCCGCAGAACACGCCAGTGGCGGCTCTTCATTGTTTAACGGAAACGCTTTCACTCTCAGATAAACATCACCGCTATGGTGCACGCACGAAACTCGATGATTGTGTACAACCTAGCGACGCTTGCAAATCACTACGTAAAAACCTCGCCAACGAGCAAAATTAGAGGCTGTCAGAGTTCTCGCAAGAAGGACTTCGCTTTGCAAATTACAATGCGAAATTACCACAATCAATGCGATTGTTGTCCCCCTTCTCCAAATTGCACAGTTATACAAAGCCGCGAAACGTGTTGCGGCGGTTTTTCGCACACCTGTTCAATTCCACATTAACCAGGTTTTTCAAAGCGAATATTCTCTCGACAGGTTGAACTGCTTCAACCAAAGGAGATTTCTATGCCTGTCGTTTCTACAGAATGGGAAGTAACATCCGCTAGAATTCGTATCTTGCCCCAAAGATACAGACATTTCCGCCATTCCGTTTGGCAAAACTACACTGACGTCGGAACTCGCGCAATGAACTGCGGTGATATCGCACTAGCAAAACTCATGTTCACAGAAGCACTTGCGGAAGCCCGAAAAGAAGAACTTCTCGACTATCGGCTAGCGGTGAGTTTCGCACACGTTGGTCACACCCAATTCTCCCAGGGAGAATTTCCACAAGCCGCCAACAGCTATTTGCGCGCGCTCGCAATCACGAGAAACGTGAAGAATACACCTAAAGAGTTCGAAATCATGCTTTTGGAAACGCTTGCAGATATTCGGCTAGAACAGGGGCAATTGCGTCTTGCCAAACGACATCTAACGCGCGCGTTGAACCTGAGGGAAATCCACACACCAGAGCAAAAAGACCAACGCGCAAAAATCTTGCTGAAGCTCGCGTCTGTTTTCTCTGAATTCGGCGACACAGATCAAGCGCTAGCGCTCTATGAAAAGAGCAAAGAGATTCGTTCTACTTGACCGTTAAGGTGTTTCTGTTCCGATTCATACTGGTATATGGTATAACGGTATAACCAAGTGACAATTCAATCGTTTGGCGACTCTCGAACAGAGAAAATATTCTGGGGAGTCAACGACAAACAAACTTCTAAACTTCCACCGAACATTTTACAAGTCGTAGAGCGCAAACTCGATATGCTCGAAGCAGCAGCAAAACTTCAGGATTTGGCATCCCCGCCTGCCAACCGACTGGAAAAACTGAAGGGTAACATGAGAGGCTACTGGAGCATCCGCGTAAACGACCAATGGAGAATCATCTTCAAATGGCTATCCAACGGACCACATGAAGTTAAGATCACCGACTATCACTGAGTTCGAGACCAGCCAATAACTCGATATCTCGTTTAATTGAGGCATCAATGTACAAGAAAATGAAACGACAACCAACATCACCCGGGGAAATTCTCCTCGAAGAATTCCTGGTGCCGCTGGGGGTTAGCCAGAGCGCCTTCGCTCGACATATAGGTTGGACTCAGCCCAAAGTAAACGAAATCATCACAGGAAAACGCGGTATCACGCCAGGAACGGCAATGGTTCTAGCAGATGCGTTAAATACATCACCGGAGTTTTGGCTAAATTTGCAAATGTCGGTAGATCTTTGGCGCGCGCAACAAAAACACAAAGCTGTAAAAAGACTTGCCGGTATAGCCTAAAGACTAGGTGCCGCCGGGCCTTTCTCACAGGGCTACGTGATCACGCAATCCGTACCTCGCCCAAGCACAGCGTGGGCGTAAGGTTTAGGCGCCAATTGCAGTCGCCCAAAGTGCTTTCAAGCACCTGTGGGCGTTTCAGCCTCAGATCGGCAGGTTTAATCACATGACCCAAAAACGCCCGGTCCATGACCCGGAATGTTCCCAAGCCGTCCGTATTGTGAGTGCATCGAGGGCAACGCACCTCCCCCAACACCAAGGCTAAAGATTCTAAGGAGCTACATCATGGGTCAAATTTCTGAAACCGTTGAAGGCAGAACCTACACATTCAACAGAGACACCGTCGAAAACCTGACCGCTAAAGCCGAAGGCGGCAACTCCATCTCCAACGAACTTAACGCAATGGACCCAACAACACGTTTGGCAATGGCGCGCGCAATGGACCGCGTCAACGCTGCACACAGAAAGGCTGACCAATACATTCCCGACCTGGTTATCGAAGAAAAGGCAGACCAAGATGGTCACCAACACCTATTCGACATGCAATACGACAACAAACTCGGCAGCGACTGGAACCCCTTCAACAAGCAACACTACGATGTTTACGACTTGCCACAATCAGTAGCTGATCTCAACGTAGAAAGATCCCTGCCGGCATCAATGCAAAGCGACAGATGGAAACTCATCCTCACCTTCGATAAAGCTGAGAACAAGAAGTAATAAGCCCACGCAAGTTTAACCGGAAGCCTGGTGCACGATGAGAGCGTCCTTCGCGGGGCGCTCTTTTCGCACGGAGCTCTTCTCGCCTGGAGATCCTCTCGCTAGGAGCAACGCAATTGTTATCTTGCGGTGCGACAGTCGGAAGGTTCAAAAAAGCAGCCCCGGCGAGCATTCAAGCCGTCGCAACGGTCTCCACTCCATCCCTGCGTTCGTTTGAGAACATTCGGTAGTCTCTAGTAAACATGAGAAAAGAGCCAAAAGTGTCCAAGAACCAAGAAATACGGGTAAAAACTAATAGCTTGTCTTCAATTTAGGCAAACCAAAGGCCCCTAACTCACAATATGACCGAAAATTCCGAGTCACTCTCGTATCGTCCTTATCTCTCGCGCTTTTCGCAAGCGGAGGCGGCTGACGCGCAAAATCAGAACGGTGCGGACAGCGGGGAAAACAAGAAAGAGCCGCACAAAGATGCGAGCTTGCTGGAGGATTTTGGCCGGTCTCTTCTTCACACCGTAGCGCAGAATCCTGTCAACGCTCTAGTACAGCCAATCGACAAAACTTTCGGCACCAACTACTTGCCGAGCGTTCAGTTCATCGACGCTCCCCAGCATGCCGAATTTGGCACAGCCAACTATTGGGCGCAACAGAGCGGCAGCGCGATTGGAATGCTGGGTACCTTTTGGGCTGTCGGCAAAGGCGTGAAGGGAGTAATGCGCGCCGGACAGACTGAAGTTGCACTGGCGAATACCCTTTCAAAACAGAGCCAGATTGGTCTGACATTGAAAGAAGCGACCATAACCGGTTTTGCACACGATTTTGCATTACGCCCGGTTGAAGAGGGCGACAAACGGAATTATTTCGTGGCGCGGCTGGCGCAAGGTGCCACCGGCGGCGCCACCATGCTAACTTTGGCAGGAACGGGTGTCGGACTGAAACACCTCGGGGGAATGGCTAGTGTTGAGCGTTCGGCCCTTCTGCCCGTAGGTGAAAGCGCGGCAAGCAAAATGTTCGCCTCGACCGCCGACAAACTTCGCCTCAACGTTGCAGCACCGCTGCTGAAAAGCGAAATCGCCGCCGGGGGAATTTCTGCAATTCCGGCTGGCCTGGTAAGTACTAACATGCACACGTATCTCGCAGAGCGCAGACTCGCAACCGGTCGCGAAAACTTCGAGGCAATCACGACGATGGGCGTGATTGGTATGGGTTTGGGCGCGCATCAACAATTCCGAGGGCGCCATGAGAGCGGCCGGCAAAACTTCGAATGGACTTCAAAAGAACCAACCGAGAATGGACCAAACACTGCCGAATTCAAGATCGTAGGAGGCGAGAAAGCCCTCACGGAAGCGGTAGCAAAAGTCCGCGATGGCGAAGGTGCAATGGTCAAAGTGCGCGAACATCTGGGCGCCGGAGGAGGGTGGAAACGTGTTCTTGGCTTGCAAGAGTACGGTCCGCAAAAAGACTTGTTCATCCAGCACAACGACGGCACAAAAGGCATCAATTACGACGCAGCCCGCATGGCTGATGTACTCGCAATCTGCAATCTAGATGCGGCAATGCAAGGCAAATCTGCCGTCGTCGGAAAAGACGTATCAATGGTGGTCGGCAAAGACAGAATTCGCGTTTCGTCCGAACCGCAAGAAGTCAAAGAAGGTTATTCCAAGCCGATTCCGCTTGGCGATCAGGCGCAAAATTTCGGCAACAACATGCAAAATCTTCGCCGCGTTGCGCACAACACTGGTGAAGAATCCAGTGTAAATGATATCGTTCGCCAACAACTGAAACAGACCGGATTAGAGGCGAAAGGCTGGAAATCCACCGTCACCGAGCAAGGCTCCGCGATGGATATGATCGGTGCAGACATTGTTATCTTCAACGAGAAGACCGGGCAAATGTACATGCTCGATTGCACAGAACAAACTAAAAACCCACCTGCCATCAGGTCTATGGGCATCATAGAAATTCAGAAGAGTTGGTTCCGCGCAAACAGCCACGGTCCCGACATGCCAGATTCCTTCCCTGCCGAAGTCGGACAAATCCTGCTGAGAGCGACGGGAGAAGTTGGTGGTTTCAAACCCACATTGAATTTGCGCGACGTTCAGTTGCCCAGCATCAAAGCAGGGGCGGACGTTGAAAAACTCACCGAATTGCGCCAATTTGTGCACGAACTAGAACGATTACCGAGCGACTTAAATTTCCGTGGCAACAAATCCATGGTGCAAGATTACGCGAAGAACTTGAAAGAGACGACGCTGGATCACTTGGAATGGGCAGTACACGGGTCATCAAACCGAGAAGTAACACGGTCCGCAGTCGATGTCGCGAAGGATTCTATCGTTGAATACTTCCTCAACGGTAAGCAGCACGTCCATACGAACTATGGCGAGACAGACATTTACGTCAAACACAATAACGTGTCACCCGAAAAAAACGAATTGCGCTTCCGATCAACGCACGGAGATCGCGTCGTGATCGGAAAAGTGGAATCAATATTCGAACAAGCGCGCAAAGAGTTACTTCCGCTCAGTTCGGCTCGCGCAAAACAAGTTGAAACAGCGATGGAAGGATTGCGCGCTGAAGTCAAAATGAAAGAAGCGGTAATCGAGTCCATTCAGGAAAAACGGCAGCGCGCGCAGTCCTGGGACGAGCTGACTTCGCTGAATGCCGAACTTCAAATCGCGCGTGAAGACCATGCAGGCTCGGTTGCCAAACTCAAGCAATGGGCACCGGAAAACTCGATCATTCAGCGCATCAAGAAAAACGGAAAAACCATCAGCGAATTCGAAGGCTTCTTAATGCGCGACCAAGCTGCGATCCGCAACGGCGGAAGGGTCGGTGTCGTTGACGCGAGCAAGCCTGGACCATTAGAGACATTATTGCGCAACAACCTAACGCACAAGCCAGAGGATTTTCTGTTCCGCAGCATTCTCAATGGAGAGCGCCCTCTCAAGCCGTTTGAAGAAGCAGGCGTGTCTGCCGGAACAGCGAAAGAATTGAACGCCGCAATAAGCTCAGAGTGGGGAGTGATTGAACTAAAGCCCGGCGTCATGGACGAACGAGTAGCCCTGTCCTTGTCCATATTCGCTGAGACAAATCCTACAGTCAACAAACTTGTAGAAGGCTACGAAAAGGGAGAACCGGAAGCCATCAGGATTGTTCACCGCCTTTTGACAGACAAGTAGGCGGCTTTCGGAGTACTCGTGATGAAAGAACTGAAAACAAAGGGCAGCCTCACAGTAGCGGCCGCAATCTGCATCTTCGCTTCGATCATTGGAGGAATTCTGTTTTTCCCTGCCGCACGAGGCATGAACGGGGTCTGGCACGCGTTGTTTCCACAGTACGTAGAGAGCCAAGAGACGCGACTGTTCTTGAGTGCTCCCCTTGCCTCAACCGCTCGACCAGCACATATTGGGAAGAACGAGACGCTGATTTTGATGCCAGTTGATGTTAGCAATATCGAATCGCATTACTACACAGCACCAGCACACCGTGTAACAGATCGCTAAAGTTCTTAACTAGGAACGATTCCAGACGCTGGATTAGACATACCCGAATTAGTCTCCAAATTCGCCTTGCTACCATCTATAGTATTTTGGTTTCAAAAACTAAAGTATTCGGCGCTCTGAGCATTCGCGCTCAGATCGTCGGAAGTTGTTCGATGGCAAGTCGCTCGCATTTAGTCAATCACTTTTTGCTCGGAGAATGGCTCTCGATGCCGCCGACGATTGGTCCTTGTCGAGGTGGATTGACCAGCCAAAAGGTACCTACGATAGCGACAAATATTGCCAGAAGTTTCACAGCGATAATGATGTACTGTCTCATGGGGTGTGCCTTTCATAGCATTGACACATGTTGTTCATTTTCAGTTTTCACTACAGTCGAACAGTGAATGCGTAGCAAGAAAAGTGGAGCAGCGGCTGCAGCGACCGGTCAAAACCGATACACTGCTGCCGCCACCTCCAAATGTTTTGGATTTTGGAAAAGCGGGCGAGCCGCCCGCACTCCCAGGTAACGCGGTCGACGTATGGCGTCTACCTTACGCTTTCTTCAGCGACACTCGATTCTGCTTTGCCGCGTTGGCAAACCAGTGACCGCTGTCTTTGATTGTGCGCTTCTGCGTGTCGAAGTCGACGTAGACAATGCCGAAGCGCCGAGAGTAACCCTCAGCCCATTCGAAATTGTCCATCAAAGACCAGGCGAAATAACCCTGAATGGGCACGCCGGACTTGATCGTGAGCGCGACTTGCCGCACGTGTTCGCGAATGTAGTCGAGACGCTTCGTGTCTGCGATTTTGTCGCCGTCGATAACGTCGTCGTAAGCCGCGCCATTCTCAGTGACGTATAGAGTCGGATGCCCGTACTCGTTGTAGATGCGCGTCAGAAGACCACGCAGAGCCCAGGGCGAAACCTCCCAGCCCATAGCCGTATAGCCGGAGCCGGGAATCGGATACGGAAGATCCGTTTTGCAAGCGATGCCACGCGAGTAGAAGTTGATGCCGAGGAAATCCAGCTTCTGGCTGATTATCTTCAGGTCGCCTTCGCGCAAGTCGCCAATCTTCGCCGCGTGATCAGCGGGATACGTCCCGCGATACAACGGGTCGAGATAAGCGCCGCAGTCGCGTCGCCATGCCGCTTCCGCCAGTTTCACATCTTCCGGGTCGTCAGCATGGAACGGCTCGGTGATGGAGAGATTGAGCACGATGCCCACCTCGATTGGTTTCTTCGCATTCTTTTTGGCAGATTCTCGCATCGCCTGAGCAGCCAATCCGTGAGCGACCAGCAGATTGTGCGCGACTTGCGCTGCCAGCTTCGGGTCCTTCTTTCCTGGCGCGTGGTAGCCATTCTCGTAGCCGAGATACGACGTGCACCATGGCTCGTTGAAGGTCGTCCAGTGTCTCACGCGATCGCCGTAACGCTCCACGCACTTCGCTGCGTAGGCGGCGAAAAGTTCGCACACCTCACGGTTTCCCCATCCGCCCTCATCTTCGAGCGCCTGCGGCAGGTCCCAATGATAAAGGGTGATGAACGGCGTGATGCCATTCTGCAAGCAGGCGTCGACAATGCGGTCGTAAAAATCCAACCCGTGTTGATTGAACTCACCGCGACCGTTTGGTTGCAAACGCGGCCAGGCTATGGAGAAGCGATAGCTGTTCAAGTTCAGTCGCTTCGCCAGAAGAATGTCCTCTGCAAAGCGATTGTAGTGGTCGCAGGCGATGTCTCCCGTGTCACCGTTTTTCACTTTGCCGGGCGTGTGGCTGAAGCGATCCCAAATAGACTCGCCCTTGCCATCGACGTTCCAAGCGCCTTCCACCTGATAGGAGGAAGTGCCTGTTCCCCAGACAAAGTCTTTAGGGAATTCGAAATCACCGTCTTCGTGCGGCTCGACGCTGCTTTCGACCTTGGTCTGAACCTGAGGTTCGACTGTCGTCTCAACCTTCGCGTCAATCGGCATCACGACGGGTGTACTGACCTTCTTCTCTTCTTGCGCCACTACCGGCTCACCCTGTTTGCGGGGCTCCACTTGTCCCTGACTGCCGGCAGTGTTCTGCGAATCACTCTTGGAAGTCTCTTGCGAGTTCCCGGTGTTTCGCGCACTGCCACAGCCAAAGATTCTACAAGCCAGCGAACGGAGAAAACTCATGACTTCACGTATTGTGCGAATCATGTGTTGCCTCCTCACTTGAATTCGCGGGGTTTGTAGGTGGAAGCCGGATAGGTCCGCCAGGAGCCGTCACCAGCCAGTTCGAGAATCTGCGTGTGATACTTCGGAAGCGCAACGCCATTTCCGGCGCTGACAATCGTCGTGCCCAGCGTGCGCAGAAGCGTGTAGAACAGGTGTTCTGCTTCCGGCTCGAGCGCAGACGTAGCTTCGTCGATAACCACGTATTTCGGGTTGTGTTGAATGATCCGCGCAATACACAGACGCTGCTGCTCACTGAGAGACAGCATGTCGTGCCAGTTTTGCACGGTGTCCAAACCGCCAGAGCGCTGAGCGAGGTCGTTGAGATTGACCATGCGCAAAACCTGCATAAGGCGCTCGTCATCCGGGCAAAGGTCGATGCCGGGATAACAAATCGCTTCGCGCAAAGTGGTCGGCGGCAGGTACGGATTTTGCGTGAGGAACATCAGATGCTCGGACGGCGGACGAATCAGCCTGCCCGAACCAGCGTTCCACATGCCGGCAATGACGCGCAAGAGCGCAGTTTTTCCCGCACCATCAGGACCTGTAACCAGCAGGCTCTGTCCGGGCGGAACGCTCACGGTGAGCTCGTTGACCAGTAGCTTCGCCAGGTCCGGAGTCATCACGGTCGCTCTGTCGAAGGTGATCGTTTCACCGTCGTGGACCTCGATGTACTTGCCCGGTGGAAGCTGCTCTACACCAGCCGCATCAAGGGATTCGATGAACGAGCCGAGGCGATTGATTACCGCGGTGTAGTTGGTGATGCCGCCGAACTGCCCGATGAGCAGCGTCGCTCCGTTGAAAATCGCACCGAATGCCATCGTCGCCATGGTAATGGTGCCGAAGGAAATCTCATGCTGGAAGTAAATCGGAGCCATGATGGCGGCGGGGATGAGCCCGACGAGCATATTGTAAGGCGTGGTGAACAGCTGGATGTTGCGGTATACACCGGCAACTTCGAGCAGAGTAGCGATCACCTTGCCCAACCGACCGTTCGACTGGGTGCGGGCGATCTCCTCGCCTCGGTAAAACGCGATGGCTTCAGCTTCTCGGCGCACTTCGGCAAGACCGAAGCGCAGGTCGGCTTCGGTTTTCGACTGCTGAAACTGCAGGCGAACCAGAGCACGACCAATCCAAACCACAATCAGCGAACCGATTATGGAGTAGGCGATAACGCCGCCGGTGAGCATTGGGCTGATCGCCCAGAGCACACCGAACATCATTGTCACGTTGACTACAGAGTCGAGAATGGAGATGAACAAACCTACGGACGAATTGCAGAACGAGTCGACGTCCTGCGTCATGCGTTGATCCGGGTTGTCCACGTCCTTGTTGCGCAGCAACTTGTAGTAGGCATTGTTGGCGAAGTAGCCGGCGAAAAGGCTCGAGGAAAGCCAGGTTCGCCACATCAACGCCAGTCGCGTGCGCAAGTAGCCGTAGAACACCTGCAACGGTGTAACGGCAAGAATCAGCAACGCTGACATCATCAGGTAATGGCGAAAATCAGCGTCATTACGCTGCTCGATCGCGGTCATGAAGTGACCGGCAGTCGAGTTCATGTACACCATTACCCAAGCATTCGCAGAGAGCAAGCCCAGCACTGCCACGAGGTGCAGGATTGCTGAGGTCCGCTTCTCCGAGACCCAAAAGGGTTTTCCTATTCTGTATAACCGCTTCCAGGGTAGAGATGTGAGGGCATTTTTCATGACCCTAATTCCAGTTGGAGAGCGAAAACGGCTGAAGGACACCGACGGGTAAGCGCCGCCGATGCACGCGAGGAATTGCAATGTCGCTCACGTGGAACGCATTCCAATTGCCTCGCGATGCCGTTTTCGATCCCTGGGTGAATTTAGCCGTCAAACGACGACCGCGCGTTTTGAAACAAACCGTGTGGTGGCACCGTGCCAGACACACGGTCAACACTTAAATCGTTTCGTGATCGTGTAGGGGCGGCATTCTTGCCGCCCGCCTTCGCTTTCGGATTCGATTACTCGAAGCGCAGCGTGGTGACCGAGTCGCCTTCCAGCGGAATCGAGGTGATGCGGTCGCCCATCTTCACCTCGACGATCCGGGTCGGACCGCTGTTGGTGATGACGAGAACCTTCTCGCTCCTGTCCGTGACCTTCTTGCCAAACATGTCGACGGCAATCGGGTTTTCGAACGCGACGTGGTCCAGGTCTTTGGCAGCGCCTTCAGACCCGATGCGAACGGCGTCGCGCTTCACGAACTTGGAGAACTGCGCAATCGCGAAGTACTGGCCGCTCGGCGTGATTTCCTTCGTGTCGCCGTGAATGGTCACGAGACCACCGCACGGGAAAGGACCGATGTTCGGCTTGCCTTCGTGGTCGAGCGCGAAATTCCACGCAGTGATGCCGCGGCACCAGTTGCGCAGATTGCCGGTGAACGTGCGAGACCACTTCGACCAGTCGGTGCCGTAGTCCTTGTTCGTCACGTCCGGACCGCCTTCGGTCCAGTAGCAGTCGACTGACGGGAAAGCGTCGTGCACAGTCGACATGCGATGCGCATCGCCGACGTAGCCGTGCCACGCGATCGCTGTGCAGTACTTGCGCACTTCGGGATCTTCCAGAGTCGCAATCGCGCGGCCCCAGAGATTGTAGTTGTGGTCGATCATCCACACCTGAGTGTCCATCTTGGCGTCACGCAGCGCGGGACCAAGATGCCACTTCACGAAGTCGACTTCGTATTCCTGCGGCCACAAGCAAGCGGGCATGCGACCGTCCTGGTCGGTGTCCACTTCGTTGTTGACGGTGACAGCCTGAATCGGCACACCGTATTTCTTGTAGGCGTCGAGGAAGCGCACGAAGTACTTGGCGTACGACGGCATGTACTGCCGCTGCATGTTACCGCCGAGCATTGACTTGTTCGACTTCATCCAGCCGGGAGGGCTCCACGGCGAGGCGAAGAGGAAGATGTCCGGGTTCACCTTGCGCGCCTCTTCAACCATCGGGAGAATCCACTTGGTGTCGTGCGCGATGGAGAACTTCTTCAGCTCCGGATCAGGCGTATCGCTGTCACAGTAGCTGTACTCATGGGTCGCGTAGTCGCTGGCGCCCATGCAGACGCGGTTGACGTTCAGCCCGAGCTGCGTCGGGTGAAACAAGTCATGGAACAGCTTGGCGCGGACTTCCGGCTCGAGCTGTTTGAACATGAAGCAAGCCGCATCGGTAAAGGCAGCGCCGAAGCCCAGAATCTTCTGGTACTTCTTGCTGGGCTGCACTTCAATGAGATCGTGATTGACGACGCCCTTGAAGGGACGCCAGGTGAGCGGAGTTGCGTCGGCAAGCCGCTTGGTCGGGCTGGTCACTTGGACCTTGATCTCGCTCTTGAGCAACGCCTGCGCGCGCTCTTGACGCTTGATGGACTCCTGCACTTGTGCGTGCGTAGGCTGGCATTTGTGCATGAGCCACACGATCAACCCGATAACCATGACACCGAAAATCAGTGAAGACATGGCAGGGGATATCCTTCGTTTGTGTCGCGCTTTCTTCTTCGCGACAGGTTGCCCCACGTTGTTTGCTTCATCTCCCGATGGCAGGAAACAACGCTTCAAGGCATTGATGGAGACATTTGTCGAATGCAAGAAGGTCTTCTTCATCTTGCAGATACCCCGTGGGTTCTTGCAGTCTGCACTTGTAGAAACAAGCACAAATTAGAGTGGCAGCCGATTGGTGAAGAACAAACACGCCGGAGTATCCGAGTGCAAACACCAAACCAGACAACTGCCAAATCTACCAAGTCTCGCTCACCGACTCAAACAAAGTCCGCTCCGCAGTAGCTTGTTGCTACTGATACTGCTAAGCAGTACGAGAAGTGGCTTGATTCGAGCTAGGAGAAAGAGAGCAAAAACATAAAACGGGGAAGAGTAATAACCTACTCGTCTGAAACACGCGTATTCGCGCGCGCGCCCGATCTTTTCATTGCTTTACAGAAGCAATGAAAGATGAAATGAGATCGCGAGAACACTGTCCCTGACGTGCTCTCTTGTCCACTTGACAGTTTACATTCAACGATTGGCGCGACTCTCACAGGAATAAACGCCAGCAAAACAAGCGGACCATGCGCCTTTCAACAAACGCGATAACTAGTGCAGCTTGACTACCGTCCGTTTGAATTCCGTAGGGGAAGCGCATGCGCTTACCTGCCATGGAGCCGCATGCGGCTCTCCTGCGAATGGGTTACTGCATTCCGTTGACCGGAATTACACGAGCGTTCGAACGTGCCAGTCTTTGATATTCGCGGTCATCAGAGGCCGAGAGTTTTTTGTTGCCAGATTTGAAATAGCAAACCGAACGCAGTCGAAGTGCGTTCATGTTTTTCGGATCAGCGTTGAGAACAGTCGTCGCATCAGCAATTGCTTTCTTGTATTCTTGCGCTATCGCATAACCGCTTGCGCGCATGTACAAATAATCCATGTTCTTCGGATCGAGACTTACGGCTTTCTGTGCGTCTTTCAGCGCATCATCAAACTTTCTCGCCTGTCCCTCGTACTTTCCGCGAGCATAGAAAAGCGCAGGGTCACTGGGTTTCAATTCAATTGCCTTATTCAAATCTTCAATTGCATCTTCTGCTTTGTTTAGAACACTGTTGATGTCACCACGCAATTGCCAGGCGTAGTAATTGTTTTTATCGAGCGCAATTGCCTTATCTATTTCTACAAGCGACTCGGGAAGCTTGCCTTCCGTGCGAAGTTTGTATGCAGCATCGACGAACTTCATGCCTTCTTTGCGTTGCTCCGGTCCACTGGCACCAGCAGTTGACGCTGTGTCAGCAGTGCTTCCACCTCCACCAGAACTGCACGCAGTTATTGAGAGGGCAACACCAGCAAACAAAATCGACCGCAGCAAACTACCTTGCATTTTCAAACTCCTACTCGGTAGATGCGATTTTAGCGCCATTTCATCAACGCTGCTTTTGTTCGAAACAGCTCTACACCCCACTTGACATCAAACACTGGAAAGGGCGCATCACAGCCACTTTCGTATAAAAACTAGGGCTCGCGCTGCCTAGCATTCCTTGACAACAAGGGATTTCTTGGTGATTTTTCTCGACGTTTTGGCTCTCTTTTAAGCAGCTAGAGAAGCCTATTTTCTCTTTTACCTCAGCCAGTTAGAACTTTCAGTCCTGTGAGCAAGCTAATTGAAAGATGTAAAGCATCTCTGTAACAGCTCTATTTACAAGTACTTTGAGCCATTTTCTGTCAGAAAAGTAAGTGACCCTTCTTTCTCTACACCGAGACCGCATTCCCAGACTCCAGTCCCATAGCTCTACTTCCGCGCGAAGTAACACACACCTTTCGGTGTGGCGGGGCCGAATGTCTTGCGGGTTTGGTCAAGTGAGAGTTGCGGTTACGAAATCTCTAACAGCGCGATTTACCATCGCCTGAACAGGAGTACTCACATGAAAAGACTGCTGAACACAATCTCGCTGCTCTTAGTGATGTTCTTCGCATTAATTGGGACTGCCGCCGCTCAGACGAGCTGGCTGCCGACCTACAATGCAGGACAAACGGTCTATATCGCACCTGGCGTGGATGCGTCCTTCGAGGGCACATACGCGACGCAGGCGTTCAAGACCGAAATCGGGAATGCGGCACGAGTCCACAATCTCGACGTGTACGTCATCATCACGGCAACGGGCAACGACGCCGGCAGTGATGCACGTCAGGCAGGACCAGTTCTGGTGCGCAATCTCTGGACCAGATGGACAGCCGATGTCGCGTTCAATTCCGAGCGCGCCGTCATCGTCCTCATGACCGGAGATGGTCACACGCTCACTTCCGTTGGCGTTCGCGCCGGCGGTTATCTCAATAACCTCGGCATCATGCGCGCCACGATGAACGATCCCAACGGGCCCGTCATGCCTGTCCTTCGCTCCTATCTGGCAAGCGACCCGGCATCTGTTCCGGTGCGCATCGTCAACAACCTCAACGCAATCGTCACCTCCAAAGTCTATCCGCCTGCCAATTCCGGCGGCGGCAATCAGCCGAATTCCGGCACCACCGAAGGAGACAATTCCATGAGCATCGGCACTACTCTGCTGATCATTGCGGGCGGCATCATTGCCGTCGCGCTCCTCGCGCGGCTCATCTTCCCGCCACGTCGTCCGTCCTCGACCTACACGCCTCCGGCTCGCCCGACCACGCGCAAGCCCGGCAGCGGTTTCGAAGGACGGCTCAGCGACAGCCGTCGCAATCGCACTGGTGGCACCGCCGGTGGTGCGGACGTACCGGATGGCGATGACGACAATCGTCGTCGTGGCGACAACGATGGCATCAACACTGCTGCGGCTGCCGGAGCCGGCGTCGTCGCTGGTGTTCTGCTTTCCGAGACCATCCGTCGCAATGACGACGAACCGCGTCGTGACTCGGGTTCTAGCGACGGTGGCTACGTGCCTCCTGTCACTCCGAGCTGCAGCTCCAGCACTCCGTCATGCAGCTCCTCGTCCAGCTCCGGCTCCTCTTGCAGCTCCAGCTCAGGCTCGTCCTGCAGCAGCGGCGGCAGCAGCTGTGGTGGCGGCGGTGGTGGCGGTTGCGGCGGCGGCGGCTGATCGAATTTTCACACAGGTGCACGCGGTTTTTCTAAACCGCGGATTGCAACAGTAATGAGGAGAATTCGAATTGGCTGCCTACTTCCCTGATTGCGCTGCCGCGACAGCACGCACAACTCCGAGTAAAGTCGCAGACATAACCACACTTCGCCGACAAATCTTAGAATTTCGCATCGACAAAACGGGTGCTCCGTACCCTTTCTCGATGCGTTTGGCGGATGAACAGGACTGGTCTATCGAATTCGCGCAGCAGGCGATTGAAGAGTACAAGCGCTTCATCTTCCTGGCTGCCGTTTGCGACCACCCTATCACTCCGTCCTTCGTGGTCGACGAAGTGTGGCACACGCACCTCATCTTCACTCGCTCGTATTGGGAGGAGCTTGGCGACATCGTCGGCAAGCTCATTCACCATGACCCCGGTCAGGGAGAGCCAGGTGATGAGGCGGTTTTCGCCAACCAGTATCTGAAAACGCTGGAGTCTTACCGGAAACATTTCGGTGAGCCGCCCGCAGATGTCTGGGGTCCGGAAAACCGAAAGAACGTGATCGCCAAAGGGCGCAAAGCGCTCTAAGGCACTCGGAGGCGAGCAATCATCAATCTCTATGCGGACGACTGCATTTGTCGTCCGTTGCAAAAACAGAGTGGTGCATGGCATCGCCCCTACACCGATGAGCTCGCCCCTTTCCCTCAGTTGGAAAAAGGAGTGCAAACATGACCGAGTTTCAGAGCTATGTTCTCATCGCAGCAGCGCTGGTTAGCGTTGGCTCGTTGCTGATGTTCTTCATAGGCTGGGAACGAAAGAAGGCACGCATGCGCGAGGAATCGCGTCTGGCTGCCGCTCGCCGTGCCGCCGCTGCTCGCGATGCAGCGCGCGAGGCAACACGAGAACCCACGCGGACAAGATTCGAAGACCGACTGGCAGAATCGCGTTCGCGCGGGCCCGTTCTGCCTGTCGCCCCTGCTCCGATCAGCCTGAGCAAGGACAAACCGACGCCTGCGCCAATGCCTGCGCGTTCCTCGTCCTGGCCTTCCTCATCGTCCAGCAAACGAACTCCGCCACGCAAACGCTCTGGCGGCGGTAGTCGTGGTCGTCGCTCCGGTGGATCTTCATCTGGCGGATACTATGGTGGATCGAGCTGTTCTGGCGGCTCCAGCTGCTCTAGCGGTGGTTCGAGCTGCGGTGGTGGAGGTGGCAGCAGTTGCGGAGGCGGTGGGGGCGACTAATTGGTCGTAACTCGCCGGCACGAATCGCCTGCTAACCAAATGAATTTTGTGCCGGGCGAGCATTTGTTCGCTCGGCGCAATTTCAACCTTCAAAACCTCATGCCCTTCTGCCTTTTCACTCTTTTATGCCCTCTACTACACAATGTCTAACCCGGGACAAAAATAGGGTTATTCATAGGATTTCGCTGAAAAACTTGTGTTCTACTCAGGTTTCCCAATCGGAAAAGATTATGAGTAGCTATCCAGAACGCAAATTCAAAATTCCACAACCGCTTCGCATACTGGCTTTTTTACTTGCTCTTCCATCGATATTCGCCGTTTGTGTTTCAGCATTTTGTTTCGTCATGATGTTTGCAGACAAGGGTCCCGTTGACCACTATTGGAGCTGTGGTTTTCTTGTCAACGGATATTTCATTCTGAAAACAGCAGTATTCGCCATTCCATTCGCGCTGTGCTGTTGCTTCCTGCAAGCGCCATGGAATGACCTAGACATCTAATTCAGCAAACTAAAGGTCACTTTCACGATTTCACTAAAGAAAGCGGACTTACAGTTGCTATGTACTCAAAATCTTTGTCAGTGGTCAATAAACTACACGAGTGCTCTATTGCTGCCGCTGCTATCAGGTAATCTATGGTGCTGGCATTGATGCCAGCTTGTCTGCAAACTTGAGAGAGCTTAGCGGCGCAAACATAGTCATGCTTCGTCAGCGAAATCAACTCCAGTGCATCAAACTGTTGTTCGATCTGTTTGAACAAGGTTTCGCTGCGAATACCCTGCAAAACCTCAGTCAGAATAACGCCTAAGTAAAAAATCGAGTGCCCAGATGCAATTAATTCTCTGAGCTGCTTTACGGACTCGTCATTGCTCTGTTGCTTCCTTCGTAAAGCAAGGCTCCACACAGAAGTATCAACTAAAACGTTCACCGCGCTTGCCTGGCCTTTTTATAGTCGTATTTCTGATCAAAATCGACCTTTCCGAAAAACTTGAGAATGTCTTGCTGCTTTCGTCTCTTCACATACTCCTGCAGTGCTTCATTGACAGTTTCGCGTTTGGATTTCTTTCCTCCTAGACGCAATGCTTCGGACAAAAGTTCATCGTCAATGTTCAGGTTAGTGGACATGTACGTCCTCCTCAAGCTACACATTCACTATATCAAACTTACACAATGCAATGTGTAGCTTGTCACACATACAGCCAGACGAACCCGTAAAGCGAAGAAGATTTTTCACCAATCGTTTTAACCTCCCAATGCCACGCAATTCGTCATCCGCAAGGATGAGACTGTCCTGCCAGCTTTTGGGCTATGCTATGAATAATGCCAATCATCTTGAGTGAGGCAAATGTTCGAGTCCATGTTCCGCAAATGTTTGCTAACAGTGATGCTATTTGTCCTTCTTTGGACAGGCACACTGCTACATGATATGGGCGCACCTGACCAGCTATCTGCTTCTACATTTGCACTTGCGGCTGCAGCTGACAATTCCCTGTGCACACTTCTGTCTCCCACAGACCCAGATTCCTACCTGGAAGGGCATCTTCACGACGCCGTTATCGCATCAAGATTAGATCCCAAAGAAATAAGCGTACAGCCCCAGACGACTGCCTGGCATTCGATCGTCATGGTTACGTTTAACCGACGGCAAATACTTGCTGAAAATAGCAGTCAACGTGGACCTCCAAAAGCGCAAAAGACAGATTATCCTGCAACCAGACTGTACATAATCAATCGGGCGCTGCTGATCTAGAAGGACCAGCGGCTTGTGCGTTTGCTGTGATGCGCGCACAAGTGAGCAATGTTCCTTTTACTTTGACGCGGACAGATTTAGCACGCTTGGCTAAAAGCGTGTCAATGAAGAGTTAGTCTGGAACCTAAAACAATGAAATATAGCCTAGTAATTATATTGCTGGTTTTGTGCATCGGTATTGCCGGCTGCTCACGATCAGCGACTCACGAGAAGGCGGCGGAGACTGCCAGACCGGTCGACCGAGTCACATTGTCTCCAATGGCGATTGAACATTTCGGCTTGAGTGTGGTTACGGTCGAGCAAAGACCTGATATTCAAACGTTCTCCACAACAGGCACGATCAAAGCTGATGAAAATCGGGTATTTCACATCAATTCTCTATCTGGCGGCCGAGTCATTAGTGACAAGGTCATGCTCGGCGACATAATTCATCCCGGACAAACCCTGGCGATCGTTCAAAACTTGGATGTGGCAAAGGTATACGGGGACTTCATTCACCAGTCACACCAAAATCAAATCGAGACCGAGCTGTCTCAGACTCGCCTTGCGCTTGCCAAGAAAAATTATGACCGAATACGAGGACTTTATGAAGAGAAAATCGCTGCCGAGAAGGACTATATAAAGGCTGAATCCGACAAAAAGCTGGAAGAAGAGACGCTTAGAGGTTTGAAAGAACACGCAGTTCACATTCGTGAAGAAGCCAGGTCAATGCTGGCAGCCTACGGAGTTAAGCTCGGCGATACGAGCGTGGCGCACATTGAGAGCAGCAGCCCGATCACCACACCGCGAGGTGGAGTGATCATCAAAAAAACCGTGACGGTAGGAGATGTCGTCTCCAATATAGAACCGCTTTACGTGGTTGGGGATTTGAGCCATGTCTGGCTTGATATCAATGTGTATGACAAACAAATTCAGAGCATCAAGGAAGGCGATGCAGTCACATTTACAACCGATGGAATTCCCGGGCGCGTACTCAGAAGTCGATTGAGTTACATCAAGCCATCTTCGGAAGATAGCAGTGGAACTTATGTCGCCCGAGCAGTGCTCGACAATCCACACATGGACTTGAAACCAGGCATGGTGGGTCAAGTAAGAATTGAACAGCACCGGGCAGAACAGTTGGCATTTATTCCTGAAGCCGCGCTTCAGAAGTATGGCAAAGAACAATTCGTTTTCCTGGTCGAGCCCGATGGTTCTTTCAAAAAACAAGTGGTCGAACTAGCTAAGGAGCTTGAAGACGGCTATCTAATTGCGCGTGGAATTAAGCCTGGGCAGCTAATCGTCGCCAAAGGCAGTTTCACACTGAAAGCTGAAATGCTCAAGGGCACGATGGCAGGTGAACGCTGATGGAGAGTATTTTCGCCAACTTGGTCAAACATCGTTTGCCTGTCTGCATTTTCTTCCTTTTCGTATTGGCTGGTGGTATTCAAGCCCTTGTCACGCTGCCGATTGATGCCTTTCCGGATTTAGCCAACAACCAGGTGCAAATCCTTACAGATGCCCCCGGAATGGCGCCACTTGAAGCTGAGCAATTGGTGACAATACCCATTGAATCAATCATGAACGGCTTGCCTTATGTCACTCAAGTACGATCATTGTCCAAGTTTGGACTTTCTGTCGTTTCCGTCGTCTTTGAGGACAAAGTCAACATTTACTTCGCGCGTCAACTGGTATTCGAAAGACTGCAATCGGCCCGCGCGCGCCTACCTAAGGGCATCGAACCCCAGCTCGGTCCGGTGGCAACGGCGATGGGAGAAATATATCACTATGTTGTCGAAGGCAAGTCGTACAGCCTCACAGATTTGAAAACCTTGCAAGACTGGCAGATCAAGTATCAGCTGCGATCGGTGCCGGGAATTGCAGAAGTAAACACATTTGGTGGCGAAACGCAGGAATACATCGTCACCATCTCTCCTGTCAAGCTACAGCAGTATAGTCTGGCGGTACAAGACGTTTTTGAAGCGCTGAGAAAAAACAATGACAATTTCGGAGCCGGCATCATCAATCATGATGCCGAACAGTACACCGTACGTGGAACAGGAAGAGTGCACGGAATAGCCGATATCGAGAATATTATCGTCAAGTCTCATAATGGTGTGCCTATTTTTGTGCGCACCATCGGCAGTGTCAATATAGGCACTGCTCCCAGGCAGGGTGCTGCGACCATGAGCGGCACGGGAGAAGTGGTTACAGGCATCGTAATGATGCTCAAAGGAGAAAACAGCCGTGAAGTAATTGAGCGTGTCAAAGAGCGCATCGAACAAATCAAGTCGACATTGCCCGAAGGAGTAACGCTCAAGCCGTTTTACGATCAATCAATTCTGGTTGACGAAACCATTCATACGGTTGGAACCAACCTGATTGAAGGTGGCGCCCTGGTAATTCTTGTCCTCTTGCTTATGCTCGGAAATCTGCGCGCGGCCCTGATTGTCGCAGCAGCGATTCCTATTTCTATGATGTTTTCATTCATGGGTATGAAAGAACTAGGCATCACAGCGAACATTATGAGTTTGGGCGCCGTCGACTTCGGAATGATCGTCGACGGCTCAATAGTCATGGTTGAAAACTGTCTGCGACGATTGGCTCATAATCCAGATCAACGACTCAGTAATCTGCAAATCATTCAGGAATCGGTGCGTGAAATGGCAAGGCCGATCTTGTTTGGCGTCTTGATCATCACCATTGTTTATATGCCTATCCTGACACTGGAAGGCATGGAATACAAAATGTTTTCGCCGATGGTTTTTACGGTCTGCTTTGCTCTTCTTGGCTCACTAGCGATTGCCCTTACGCTCACACCTGTGCTTTGCTCGCTACTGCTGCAAGGCAAGGTAAAAGAGTGGGAGAGTTTTATCATCAAAGCCATTAAACGCCCTTATCTATGCAGTCTTAGTTGGTGCCTGCGCAATCGGCTTCTCACCATGATGGTGGCAATTGCCATGCTAGTTGTCACCATGATTACGCTTCCGCTTTTGGGCACTGAATTCGTGCCTAGGCTGGAAGAAGGAAACATAATTATCGAAACTCGAAATTTGCCCAGCATTTCTCTTCCCGAGGCAGTAAAAGTTTCCAACCTCATTGAGCAAGCTATAGCAGATGTTCCTGAGATAAAAACCGTAGTTTGCCGAACGGGAAGGCCAGATCTGGCAACAGACCCGATGGGTGTCAATCAAACGGATGCGTATGTAATTCTCCAACCTCGAGAAAAATGGCGTCCCACAATAACAAAGGAGAAGCTTGTCGATGAATTGAGAAGTCGTCTCAAAAAGCAGGTACCCGGAGCAAATTTCAGCTTTACCCAGCTCATAGCCATGCGCGTTGACGAACTCGTCTCTGGAGTGCGTTCTGATGTAGCGGTAAAAATATTTGGCGATGACCTCGACACCCTGGCTGACATAGCCACGGATGTAGAGAAAGTACTTCAGACTGTCAAAGGAGAAACGGACCTGCAAGTAGAAAAATTGACTGGTAGTGGCCAATTACTGATAAAACCCGATCGTGACCGCATGGCTCGATACGCCGTCAATGTCAATGAAATTCAGACAGTCGTACAGACTGCAATAATGGGCATGCCCGTCTCGGAGGTACTGGAGGGTCGCAAGCGCTTTGATTTGAGGGTGAAGTTTCCGGAAGGAAGCAACATGGATCCTAAAGCGGTGCAAAATCTCATCGTGCAAAACTCTGCTGGTAAGCGCTTGCCACTTTCTCAAGTAGCAAGTATAGAAGTCAACGAAGGTGTCACCGTAATTAATCGAGAATTCGCACAACGGCGCATTGTCGTGCAATGCAATGTGCGCAATCGCGATGTTGGGTCGTTTGTGAAAGAAGCCCAGCGCAAGCTGGTTTCTCTCAAATTGCCTCCAGGATATTACATGCAGTGGAGTGGTCAATTCGAAAATCAACAAAGAGCAATGAAAAAACTCACACTAGTGGTGCCGCTTTCAATCTTGATAATTTTTCTTTTGCTAACAATCACCTTTGCTTCAATCAAACATGCTCTTTTGGTCTTACTAAATGTACCTTTCGCTTTGATCGGAGGAGTGGTGGCCTTGTGGGCGCGCGGCATGTATCTCAGCGTGCCTGCTTGCATCGGCTTCGTCGCCCTTTTTGGCGTGGCAGTATTGAATGGGCTTGTTCTTGTCTCCTATATAAATAGACTTGTTGAAGACGGAATGCAGCCCGAGTCGGCTATTCGCAGTGCCTGCGAAGTGCGATTGAGACCAGTTCTCATGACGGCGATGGTGGCGTCTCTCGGCTTCTTTCCAATGGCGCTCTCGACCAGCTCCGGCGCGGAAGTTCAAAAGCCTCTGGCAACTGTAGTTATTGGTGGTATTGTCACTTCCACCCTTCTGACTCTGCTCGTTTTGCCTGCCATATACAGTTGGCTGGCAAAGTCCACAAAAGGCGCAAAGATGAACGAGCAGCCATAATCAGCCGCGGCAAGAACCCCCGCCTCGGTGCTGCTATTTGCGCTGCGCTGCTATTTGCGATGTGCTGCTGTTTACGATGCGCTGCTGTTTTTTGCAACCGCCATGCAATGACCTAGACATCTAGTTGCAGGTGGTCTGATTTTCTCGAGAAAATCAGACCACCTGTAACAGAAGAAAATCAGCATGCTTGGGATTCTTCGGAATCAAGACCAAATTCTCTCAAGTCACGACAATCGAAGTATTCTGATTCCATGGGGCTTCCGAGACATATGAGTGGTCTGAATTTCTTGAGAAATTCAGACCACCTGCAACCTGCGCAATAAGGACCCATTCGCCAGCCAAACACTTACTACTCTCGATAATATAATCACCGGCAAAAAGCAAAACCTCTAAAGGCAGACTGCGCCTCCAGAGGTTGTGCTTCGTGGACATGTACTCGTTAGACGCAACGTCTACTGGTGCCGTTTACTTCCAGTCGACACTGCGCATGAGCAGTGTGACGAGAAAACCGAAGACACCAAGCAACGAGAGACCCGACATCCAGAGGCAAACCTGCTGGTACGAATCACCCGAGAACGCAAGAAGTGCAACGATGCCGATCGTGCTACCGAGAAAACTCCAGCGGGCTGCGGTCGGGTAGTGCACCTTGCAGAGATTGGCACCAATGAGAGTGCCGTACAGCGTCGCAGTGAAGATGGTTGTTGCGGCTGTGAAGATGATCAGAAGAATAGTGAAGACACCCATCGATAAACTTCCTCTATCGGGTGATTTGCAATATGCGCAAGTCAAAGAAGAGAACGGGCGGACCCGTTCTCCACAATGACCAGACGCGGCTCTTTGGTTCAGTCGCGCTGCGGATCGTCCTCTGTCAGGAAGACGTGCAGGGACCCTCCACCGCCGGCGCTGCCGGGTTTGTAGAAGACCTTGGCGATGATTTTGCCTGCGTCACCTTCGGCGTCGTACAGACGCTTCTGGAAGGGGCTGACGTCGCTCGGACGCAAGTCCCAGGACTGCGGCACTTCCAACTTGTGGAAGTTGTAGTCGCCTTCGCCGGTTTGCACGGCGCCAAGCTCGATGAGCTTCTCCCAGCCGCCTTGATTGGCGCGCTTGGGCAGATAGAAGATCTTGCGACCGGGGGCCGCGGCGGAATTTTGTGTGGTTTCCATCAAGTGTCCTTAAAAACGTTGGGACTGGAGCGGTGAGGCGCTCCGCTGATGATGTGCAAGAGGTGGATACCGAACCGTAGGCACCCACCTCTGACACGTTCCTCACGCAAACGCACACGCGCCTGCGCGACAACAAGACGTTTCTACCAGCGCCTTGTTATCCGGAAAATAGGCTGCTCGACTAGAGCTTTACCTTGCCCGTGAGGATGTCCTTGTACATCACCCAGTCGCCCATGAGGCTATATATCGGGTGATTGAAGGTAGCCGGCTTATTCTTCTCGAAGAAGAAGTGACCGAACCAGGCGAAGCCGTAGCCCGCCAGAGGAACAGCCGCAAGCCACAGCCACTGCTGAGTGAACAGTGCAAAAAGCACCAGCGCAATCACCAGCGTGCTGCCAACGAAGTGCAGGCGCCGATTGACTCGGTCCTGATGTTCGCTGAGGTAGAAAGGATAGAACTCTGAGAAGCTTTTGAAACGCTTCTTTTCCATGGGATTTAACTCCCCAATTTATAGGCTGAGAATGCGCAAAGAGAAAATATGCGCACTCCCATCAGCGCCAAAAACGTCGTGCCCAATGCACAACGACTGATCCGCAACGAAGCGCGAGAAGACCCAGAGGCGAGCCTTAAACTTCAAGACGAATTAGGCGCGTGCCTTTTTGACAGGCTTGCGCTGCTGAGGAACTATCCGGTACGGCGGAGCAAAGTCACTGCCCGAGCGCCTTCCGGCAATCCATCGCAGCTGATATACCGTGAGTGGATCCGACGCGCCGCCAGTGATGAGATGTGGCAACACCTCGAGAATGGCATGCGCAGCGGGGTCACGGTAATAGTCGATATCAATCTCGACTTTGACGCAAACGACGCCGTCAACAGTGACGATATCGTTTTCGTAGAAGGTCACCTGCATGTTCGCTTCGCCGTACCGCCTCTCACGAAAGCTCGATGTCGAGCCGGGGTGAAAGACGAACGAGCCCGGGTCAGCGTGCCATGTTCCACGTTTCACCTCACTGTCCAACTCTTCCCTGAGACGCTTGTCGGCATAACCGAAGAAGTGGCTCTGCGTAGGCTTGTTCGGGCTCTTCGCATCGAAGATGATGCGGCGCACAAAAGGAAGCAACGGGCTTCCTGACGCGAGTTTGGACTCTGAGAGCGTGGTCGAGATGTTGAGAATGCAGAGGGCGGTGAGTGGGTCGTTCTTCATCAAAGCGTTCCAACGCGCATCGGCAACAGTCTCAGTATCTCCAGACAAGAGCAGGAAATAAATTGGAGAGTTGGCTGCTTTGAGCGCAGAGAAAGAGGCTTCGCTGAAGTCGACATCGTATTTAGACGGCAGCAGCATCAGGTCCAGAGTCGGAGTTTCCTCCGGCTTATTACTGATTTTGACCGGCGTGAAACCAGCCTGCTTGTAGCCATCGGCCCAGACGATGATGGTGTAATTGTCGCCGAAATTGTCGTGAAACGGCAGCCCATCAAAACGAATCGACGGGCCATCGTAATAGCGATCAACGACAAATTTCTGATTGCCGTCGATGATGCGCACGAGAAGCTTGGTCCCGGGCGGCACCAGGCGGCGGTTGCCGTCGAACACATTGAGGACGACACTACCGGTCTGATTGACGTGGGGCGGAGCCACACTGGTCGTCCTGCCGCGCAGGTAATCGAGTCCTGCCACGGCTAGCGTGATGAGAGCCGACGAGTTAAACGCAAAAAGAAAAAGCGTTCCGGTGATGCCTGTGGCAACCAGAGTGCGCTTCAACGATTTCTTGTTCATCAACTTACTGCTCCCAGCGGCCGCAAAGGCATCGCACCGGAAGTCAGCCTCCAGGAAAGACGCCGCCCGGCAGCCGAAGTGAGCCCATGATAGCACCGCAAAACGCGTGAACGCGTTTCACCGTAACTGCCACGAACCCACTCCAACTGCCGAGCGGGCTTTCAAAAGAGCGTGTCAGTTTTGCAACTGCGCGCTCGTCTTAGTGGTCGCGAGATGCGACCGGAATTTGTAAGAGCGCATGCAATGCGCACCTACAAGGCTCTCCCCGACGGCTTCCGATTAAGGATAACCGTAGTAATAGGGAGGCGGTGTCGCCGTCTTCTTCGGCGGAGCCGGTATCGGATCTTCAACCGGGCGCACGAGATAAGAGCCGGGGAAGTTCTCGCGAACATTGTCCGTCGGCGCATACGTCTTCGTGCTCACAACGTCGCCGTCGTTGTTCTTCTCTTCGACTTTCGCAACCGAACCATCGGGATAGAAAGTCTTGCGAGTGCCGCTCCAGTAACTGCCGGGCGGCTTGGGAATCCACACACCGTTGGGCGTAGTGCCGTCGCCAGCGAAAGTGATCTCGCGCTTGGTCTTGCCGGTGCCGTCGAGCTCTTCTACGGAGCGCAGAAGGTATGTGCGAACGGACTTGCCGGTCGCGCTATCCACCTTCGTCTCGACGCGGTAGCTCTGCTTCAGAACGGGCTTGCCTTTGGCATCGTACTGCACCCATACCATGCTGCCGGAAGAGTAGATGGTCTCTCCGTACGACAGCCGCTTGGTGCCATCCTGCCGGTAGTAGTCGGCGTTGATGGAGTAGGTCGACCATTCCACTTTGCGGGCGATACTGACACCGTCCGGGTAGTAGTAGGTCGCCGTGGTGTTCTCCCAGTAATTGGGGGAGACAACAATCTGCGACTCGGTCTTGCCGTCGGCAAAGTAGGTCGTGATGATCATCTTGCCTGTGGAATCCACCTGCGTGAAGCTCTTCATCGAACCATCTTCGCGATAAACCTGCTCGAGCAGCGGTTTGCCGGTTGCAGAAACCAGCTGGTGGCGCTCGAGTTTGGTGCCGTCGGCAAAGTACATGTCGATCTGATACGTGCCGTCCCGCAGGCGTTTGCCTTCACGCTCGCGCGTGCCATCCTTGCGGAAGGTGCGGTCGGACAAGAAATTGGCGCCATCATCAGTGCGCAGCGAGCCGCTTTTCAGCTGGCGCTGGGCAATGCCCTCGACGGCAGGCCAGTATTCCGTGGTTTCACGGATGGTGCCATTGGGGCGATAGAAGATGTAGCCGGTCACGCCGTTCTTGTACTCGATCTGTTCCTCAATGGGAATTCTCGAGTCCTTGTCCGGATACGTGATGTAGCGAATGTCTTCCTGGGTTGACGCCGGCGGCGCATGCACGCGCACTGCCGTCTTGCCCGGGAAAGGCACTGACCAGTCCTGAGGCAGGCTGGTATACACGAATGTGCCGATCGCGAAAACCGCGACCAACACACCCAGTATCGTCAGAATTCGTTTCATTGGATAACTCCAGGTCGGGCGTCCACCTTGGACGTCCGGTGTTGGGTAGTCGCGGGCAGCAAACGGGAAATCTGCGCTGCAAATCTCCCTAAAAAGGACAAAACCACGTAGGGACGGCATAATTGCCGCCCCTACATGGGTGCTAAGAACACACCTGTGGTTTTATCCGGTTCTCCGAGTTTCGCCGTATCCCGTGATTGGGAGCAGGCAGCTCGAAAAACTTAGTGTTCCATTCCGTCGTACTGATAGGTCGGCTGCGCTTCCACTTTCGTGAGAAGCGGGCGCGGATCATCGAACGGCTTGTCCTGAGCGTAGCGCTTGAGCAGCGCCACATCGTCAGCGGGCATGGCTGCACCAGGCTGACGGTCGGCATCCTTGGCGTGTTCGGCGTTGTACTGCTTGGACTTCTCGTCCGAGCCAACCCAACCCACTTCCTTCAGCGTGCCGTCCGGATTGTACATGCGGTCATGAGTGTTCAAGCCGTCGTTGTACATCCAGATGCGGTTGACGGTATTGGTCGCGCCGTCGAAGACGAATTTGCGCGACGTCTTGCCGTTTGCATCGACCACCTCGAGACCATTGAGCACGTAGCTCTCAGGCTTGCCGGTGGCGCTGTCCGCGGGAATCACCTTGTACGTAGCCTTGTTGCCGGTCGTGTAGGCCTTTTCGACCACACCGCCGGGACCAAAGTGACCGGTGCCGGGCACGAGGTCGGTGACAGTCATGCTGCCGTTCGACCACTCGCGCTTGCTCACGGCCTCTCCGTCTTCGCGGAAGTACACGGCAGTGACGGTGCTGGCGGTGTTGTTGACCACCATGCGCCGCGTCACGCCATCGGCTTGGAAAAACTCAATCACTTGCTCGTATTGCTTGATGATTCCCACCGACAGGAGCGTCCCGTCTTCACGGAAGCTCTTGCTGTGCAGGAAACCGTCTGCTTCGCGCTGTGAGGTAGCGATCAGACGAGCGCCGCCTTCAGCGAATTGCTGCTCAGAGAGCAAGTCCCCATTGCGCGCAAAAAGTTGGCTGAAGCTAAGAGTCAGCCCGTCTTTGTGAAAGACGAGATTCTGGAAACTTCCGTCGGGAAGCCTCTTTCCTACAACTTCATGCGTGCCGTCGGGACGGTACGTCTCGGTCGACGTCACTTCTTTGCCGTCGGCAGAGAAAGTGATGAACGACTTGAGCTGGCGGCCTACGGTGCTGAACTCGTACGGCTGCGAAGAGGGAAACTTGACCGAGCCGTCCTCGTTGAGCGCAGGCTTGTCGCCAGGCTTGGCAGGAACGGGGAAGAACTCCTTCACCTCGCGCATATAGCCCTGGTGAGAGAACGTGCGATAGATGGTGATGCCGTTCTTGAGTTCGACGCGCTCATTCATCTTCGTCTTGCCGTCAGGCCAGAACGTGGTATAGCGGATGTCCTCGTTGGCTTTCGACGGCTTGAGCGCGATGTGCACCTGACCTTTCTGAGGGAAGGGCGAGGTGATCGGCTCGGGCGTGCTGCGGAGAACTCCGAAAAGCACGGCGCCGGCAACGAGAATCAGGGCGATCACAGCCGTCTTGCGGCTGAACCAACCAGTTTGATTTTCATGTTCCATGTCAGTAAACACCGCAGGCGGCTGTCACCACCGGCAGTGCATTCTCCTTTTCTAGCAAGTGCAGGAGCTAGTCGCAGATACTTTTGATCGGCGTTCGCTGCTGCTGGGACTGGAAAGAGATGAGTCGCGTTTTCTAACGCTCATCGGTAACTAACTGCTTGAACGCTCTCAAGTGTTTTTGAATGCGCTCGAAAGAAAAAGGACGGCTGCGCAGTTTTGACCTCTTACAAGGTTTCGACCAACGCAGCCGCCCCTCTCGAGTTTCACAGAAGCGCCTTGCAGAGCCTCTGTATGCAGACTTGCTCCCGCTCGGGCTTACGGCTTAGGGCTTACGCCTCAGCCTCACGCCTCGGGAGCTTCGTCACCTTCAGGCTTGCCGTCGGCAGCGCCATCAGCAGCCGGCTTGGCGGCGGGCTTGTGGAGAGTGTTGACCTCGCCGCCGTCATCGTCGTCCGCGCTGTGCACGCAGGAAACATGCTTGCTACCGGCGTCCGCGACGACAGGCGCCTGATTGCGCCGTTCGCGGATGGTATTGAGCATGGCCAGCGCGTTCTTCTCGATCATCGGCACCGCGTGCAGCTTGGCGCGCCGACCGGCACCGACCGAACCCCAGTAAGCCAGGGCGGCGGCAGCGGCGACGTACGTCGCATAGACATCGCCAAGCTCGGCGGGGATATCCGACCGACCCTGCATGAGGATTTCGGCCAGCTTGTCCACCTTCGCCTGACGCTTGCGGTCCCAGCTGAGGATGTCGCCGGTGGCAACATCACCCAGGGACTTCAGCGGCGTGCGAATGAGCGCCTTGGCGATCACCGGAGCAACCGCCTTGATGTCTTCCACCGGAATCTCGATGACGAGCTTGCTCTTGCCGGAAGCATCGAACCACTTGATCAGCTTGGGAAGCGGATCGCCGGCAGCGATGTCGGCAAGCGTGCGGCACTCGTCGCCCTCGGCCTTGAAGCCGATTTCGTCGAGCGCAGCGGCAACGATGTGCGCGCGGATGTAATCCGGCGGGTGCGGGAAGAATTCGAGCGCAACAGCGCCCGTCTTCTCGTCCGGCACCAGCTCGAAGTAGGAGGCGCTGCGCAGCAGACGCGGCGTGCTCTCCACCGTGCGCCCCTTGGCGTTGAACGCCGAGAAGCTGAGGATGACGAGATAGAGGAACGCGACGCCGGTGAGCAGAACGCCACCGGAGATGTCCGCGTCGATTTCCGGCGTGGTGTCGGCGATCATCTTGACCATGAGGTCGATCGTCTTCACCTTCTGACGCCCGAGCTTGATGAACTCCTGAGAGAACTTCAGCTCGCCCTTCTCGTAGGCTTCCACGATGGCTTTCGCCACCGCTTCGCGCACGTCGTCCTCGAGACCGACCACGTCGTGGAACACGTCGTGACGGAACTCGTGAGCGTAGAGGGGCAGCATCAGCGTGATGATGTTGCGTTCGTCCATCGGCACTTCGATGGCATGTGCGCCAATCGGCCCCTTAGCCGGCAGCGTAGCCGGACCGAGATGACCGAAGCGCGCCACGAAGACGTTGCCAACCTGAAAGACGGTCGTGTGGACGTTCGCCTTCTTGCCGTGAGCATCACCATCGAGAGCTTCACCGCGGAAGAGCTGATAGCTCTCCTCGACGAGCTGACGAACAGCGCCGAGCTGCTCGTACATCTGGTCGCGATGCTGAGCGAAAGCATCGGTCCAGATACGCAGGACAGTGAGGATTTGCGCCAGCTCTTCGTCGAGCACCTGGACGGCGACCTGCAGAAGCATCTGCTCGGCAACGTCGGGGTTCTGCGCAGCGATCACCGTAAGAACGCGCGGCAGCGCATCCTTATAGAGAACCCGCAGCTGCAGAAGCTGACCGTTCAGGCTTTCGATAGCGGGCTGGAACCGCTCTTCCATGTGCAGGCGCGCCCAGTTGACGGCACCGGACAGAGGGTCGAAACGGTCGGCGATGATGGCGTCGAAACGCCCTTCGTCCATGATTTCGCGCAGCGCCTGCGCGGCGGTGAACAGCGTGGCGCCGTTCGCCTTGCCCGAGTCGATGGGACGGGGCAGAAGCGGCACGGGAACCGCGCCTTCGGTGGGCATGCCGGGCACGAACGTGTGTTCGTACTTGACCGTCACCTTGCGGACTTTGGGAAGGGAGCGCCGGCCGTCGTGCGTTACAACGGTGAGCTTCTTCTCAGAAGTATGCACGCTCGCGCGTGCTTTCTCGCCGCTATCAACGGTGCCGTCGCTCCCCTCGGTAGGGTTTTGGGAGTCATCCGTTTCCTCGATCTCGACCGGCTTGGACAGCCGATTGAGAGCGCGAATGACGAGTTCCTGCACGGGCGGGAACTTGAAGTTCTCGTCACCAGTGCCCGGAACAACGACCATGTGGTTGCGGCAGCAGTCCCCGGATGGGACATGCATGTGCGTGTGCCGGTGTCCACGTGGCTTGAGATCAAGTCTGATTTGCTTAGACTTCATTTTGTTGGGCTCCTATTGTTGGTCGAAGGCGCCCGAGTCGCTGGAGTCCGCACATACAGGGCGACAACGTGCCGCCTGTCCCCATGCAGAACCAACAACTTGCGCCATATTCGGAGCAGTACGAAAGTGGGTCGGCGCAGCGAACACTGCGCAATACCCGTATCGGACTATGCGAAACACCGCTTTAGGGGCGGTGCTTCAACATTTCGTCGCAGCAAAACTGCGACTCTCGTCAATCGAAAGCCGCACCATATATGGTGCAAGAACACCAGCTGTTTCAGCCGGCGCAAGACCACATAAAGCACGTTTCTCGACTGGAGAAAACCGAGTCAGCCGGGGGCTGCTCAAAACCCTGCAAACAAGCCTGTAGGGACGACGCCAAGCGTCACCCTGAAACAAGGAACCGCGCGTGCGGCTCCCTGTCAGGGAAGCGCATGCGCTTCCCCTACACAATTCATCAGAGCTTTGAGCAACCCCCGACCGTTAGATATCCGTATTAGCTGAATCCCCTCAATGCAGAGGCGACATTGCTGCCGCCTCTGCACGAGAGAAACAACGTTCCAGGTCTATCTAAGACGCTCGGCGGCGCCTTGATTTATGAGGGCGATGCAGAGCACCGCCTTTTCACTTAGCGCGCGATCGTGCGGCCGTTGCCGTCGTACTGACGCAGCACCGGCGTATCGAGCGTGCCCTCGAGCTGCTTGAACTCGCCCTTCACCACCAGGTCCGCCAGCTTGTTGGCCGTGCGGATGTACTTGCGGTAGGTCTTGCCGTCGGCCTTCACAGCCTTGCCGGTTATCTGCGCACGCAGGTCCATGCACAGCAGGTCGGCAGCCAGCTTCGTGCCCTCATCGCCCTTGGCGTGCGCGTGAAGCGCAGTCACGAGGATGGTGACAGCCTGCTGGATCGGCATCGACAGCACGTCGACCATGAGCTCCTGCTCGTCCTGAAGCTTCAGGCCGTGCGTGAGCATGGTGCGGTACAGGTCCTTGCCGTTCTTGACGAACTGCGACAGAGCGAAGTCGACGTGCGCCTGCAGGCGACCGTCCAGACCGCGGACCTTCTGCTTGTCGGAGAAGCGCGTCTCGATGCCGAGAGCGCGACCGACCACGGAAAGGATTTCCTTCCGCATCTTGAAGGCCTTGTCCGGGCGCGTGGCCATCTGCAACGTCACCTTCGCAGGCGACTGGTTGAGATTGATGCCGAGCGCGGCCGACTTGGCGAGCATCGGACCCATGTACTTGGTGCCGAACTGCTTGATGAGCGACTTGAAGAACGCCATCGCCAGCATCTCGTTCTCGCCCTCGTAGATCGAGGGAGCGAAGAAGTCGTGCAGGTTGTCGCCGATGATGTGACCGCCCAGGAAGGAGCGACCACCGTGGGTCTTCAGCGCCAGACGGGTCGTCTCGATGAGAGCCTCGGACGCGTAGATCTTGGCGATCACGCACTCGAGCTCACCGCGGTAGCCCTCGTCCAGCAGGTGGCTGCCCCAGTCGCGCAGCGCGTCGGCGCCGACGATGAGCGAGGCCACGCGAGCGACACGGCGCTTCACCAGCGCGCGCATCTTGATCGGCTCGCCGTAGGTCTTGCGGTACTGCGACCACGGAACCATGCTGCCGAGCAGCTGGCGCATCACGCCGGCGGCATTGGCACACAGAGCGACGCGACCGCGGTTGAGGCCGTGATAGGCGATGGTCAGACCGTCACCGACCGGCGGCACCAGCAAGTTCTTCGCCGGCACGCGGAAGTTGGTGAAGATGATGCCGCGGTTGTAGATGTGCTTCACCGCGTGGATCGGGTAGTTGACGAGCTTGAAGTTCTCGTTCTCCTCCTTCGGCAGATCCACGATGAGGACGGCGTGACGACGCTCGATGGCGCCGTTCTTGCCGACCTTCGGCTTGCCGTCCTTGTCCAGAACGGGGATCATGCAGACGAGGCCGATCGTGCGGCCCGGGGCGACGTTGCTGATGAACAGCTTCTCGCCGTTGACGACGAAATCTTCGCCGTCCGGGTCAGCAGTGGTCTTCACTGCGGTGAGGTCCGAACCGGCGCCCGGCTCGGTCAGCGCGAACGCCGAGAGAGCCTCGCCGGAAGCCAGCTTCGGCAGGAAGCGGGCCTTCTGCTCGTCGGTGCCGTAGCCGACCACCGGGTCGACGGCGCCGATGCACTCGTGGATGGAGTTGAGGCCGGCCGTCGTCGCTTCGCCCTCGGCCGCCATGCGGGTCACGAGGTTCATGAAGTCGGTGATGGAGGCACCCTGCCCGCCGTACTTCTTGTCGACGAGCATGCCCCAGTAGCCCTGGGCAGCGAGATCCGCGAGGACCTGATCGCTCACCTTGCGGTTCGCGTCAAAGAGAGTGCCGGCCGCGATGTGACCCTTCACGACGCGGATGCAGTTCTCGATGGCCACCTGCGCAGGCGAGTTGCCGGCGGTGGCGGAGTTGGGAACGCTGAACAGACTGACCGGCGTGGTGCGGTTCCAGATGGCCTGGTGCACCGGGCTGTTCTCCGTGCGGAACTTCGGATCGAGCGTGGCTTCCAGCTCGTCCTCCGCGCGGTCGATCTTGCCCATGCTGCCGGCTTCCTCATCGGACTTGCCAGCCTGGCGCAGAACGTCTTCAGCGAGACCGCCCGACTTCGTCTCGGGCTTGTTATCAGTTTTGTTGCTCATGTTGAGCTCCTTTTAGAGTCCCTGAGGACTCTTCTTTCGTGGTGAGGAGCGCTCCAGAAGTTGGAGCACTCGTTATGAGAAAGATTCGATTTTGCAAAAAAGCCGCATACGCAAAAACGTAGCGGTGCTGGAAATCACAGCGACAACGCGTCGCTGCGATGCCAATCGAACAAGATAGATACTCAGGGGCGAGGTTGACTAAAAACTGCGCGCACGCGGCTCTTAGTTGAAACCCCGCCCCCGAGCTGATTTAGATGAGACGAAGAATTACTTCGTCTTGATGCCGACGACCTTCCACGCCGCGATCAGCTTGTCGGTCGTCTCCGCGTCGTAGTCGGCGCGGCAGATGTCGACAGTGGTCTGAGCGAAGGTGGCGAAGTCGCAGTCCGACTTCACGTGGCGAGCGCCGGTGTTGGCCTCGTTCCACACCTTGCCGGCAGCGGTCTTCCAGGCGTAGCCGCCCAGAGACTTCGCGAACGTGGCAAACGCCTTGTTCGGAATGCCGGAGTTGATGTGGACGCCGCCGTTGTCGGACGAGCCCTTGTAGCGACGATCGTAGTGATCGGGCTGCGGGTCCTTGCCGATGTTGGCGTCGTTGTAGGCCGTGCCCGGGTTGAGCATGTCGCGCAGAGCGCGCTGCTTCGGGTCGACAAACAGGCCGGGGCCGACGAGCCAGGAGTCCTGGTCGACGGTGAGGTTGTTCAGCCACTGGCGGAGCATGACACCGAACACGTCCGAGATGGACTCGTTCAGCGCGCCGCTCTCACCGTAGTACTCGAGGCCCGAGAACTGACCGGTGACGCCGTGGAAGAACTCGTGGCCGGCGACGTCCAGCAGGACGAAGGTCTTGAACACCTTGCCGTCGCCGTCGCCGTAGGCCATCTGGCGGCCGTTGTTGAAGGCGTTGTTGTACTTGTAGCCGTAATGGACAGAACCGATGAGGTTGCCGCCCTTGCCGTCGTACGAGTCGACGCCGAACTCCTTCTTCAGGAAGTCGCGGACGGCGGCGTGGTAGTCGAAGGCGATGTTGACGGTGTTGTCGGCGACTGCCTTGTCCTGCTCGAAGCGAGCACGAGTGCCCGGCAGACGAGTGGAGTTCTTGCAGTCGTAGATCTGCACTTCCGACTTGCCGTTCGACAGCCGGTAGCGCACGACGTTGCGCAGACCCTTGAGGTGCATCTTCCGGGTCTCGTCGAGAGTCCAGAGGTACGACGGGTCATCCGGGAAGGCATTCGAGAGGTGCAGCAGGACGTACGGGGGAATGATTCCCTGGTGGGAACGAGAACGTTTCATTTAAGGTCTCCCTAACTCTTCCAAGCAATGCTTGGATCGATGGTTTGGACAGCTGGGGTAGCTGCGAAAAAAAACTGCGCCACCTGCCCTCTCGAAAAGAGAAGAAGTGCGCAGCGGACAGTTGGAACGGTTGCCGAAACAGCGGGGCAGAGACCAACGCCGAGACTGATGCCTCTGCGTAAGCCGGATGCGCTAGCTGCTTATCGACAAACCGCTTGACAAACTTCTGTCTCTTTACAACACACCACGCGCGGTATCACTGCTCGGGCGGAAAGCCTGAGGAAACTGATGTGATTTGCGTGCGCGGGTAGGTTTTTAGTGCCTTGTGTGTTGAATCGAAAAGAAAGAAGTTAGGTGTTGACACTACCCGTGACATCACAGAGTTCTCAACACAAGAGAATAAAAAGCAGCATATGTAGTTGTCAGTAGAAAGTTTTAGTGAAAAGTCAGAAAGCTCATGATTTCTGCCTCTAAGTATCTAGTGTTGTAATCTGCGCAATTAGCGCCAGACATGCGTTGCATATAGCGTGCTTTGTGAAAATTATTGACAACTTGATTTTTCAAGGGTTTTGCCGTTGTTCTTTTAGCGACTCGCGCAGATAGCAAAAGCTTTCATTCTCCACTTGGCAATCCCCGTTACCACCTCGCACAACCGCTTGACATCAAGGCTTCGCGAGCTTTGCTGGTTTCGCCAAACGCCGCCTGATCTTATTAAGCAGCTTTGATTTGATTATCAAGAACTCTCAGTAATAGTTTCTAGATCCCTTATTCCTTCGATTTTTTTTCTGGTCCTTAACTACAAGCATCTGTCCGCCTGAGTTTCCGTGTGCGTGCATCCGACATTTTGTCGTGCGCCCGTTACCGGCCATATAAGGCAATCAGATTCCAAAGTAGTTATGATCACCAGTTAAAGAAGTGGTCGGAATTGGAATGCGCGAAAGTGCAAACCGGGAACGCACGACACAATGGTGTGTCTCGTTCAGAACGCCCAAAGCGTTCAAGAAAGGGTTTTCTTCCATCTCCAAGGTCCGCTGCCTCACACGCAGCAACAAAAACATGATCGGAGTCAAATATGTGCATGCTTCACAGTAAGGGGCTCTCCGTGTCCAAGCAGAAGGAATTCCGTCTGCCCAAGCACGTCAAGCCCATCAACTACAAGATCACGCTCACGCCTGGCATCAAGGTTACGACCAAGACCGGCGACAGTGAAGACGTGGTCTATAAGTTCACCGGCCGTGAAGAGGTGAAGGTCAATGTCCTTCACTCCACCGACCGCATCGTTCTGCACTCTGCAAACCTCGAGATCCACAGCGCCTCCTTCGTCACCAAGAAGGGCAAGCGCCTCGAGGGCACCGTCACGCTCGACCCCAAGAACGAGTTCGCCATCATCACTTTCAATGGCATCGTTCCGGCGGGCAAGGGCAAGCTCGAGATGAGCTTCACCGGCATCCACAACACCAAGCTGAAGGGTTTCTACCTCAGCCAGTGGAAGGGCGAAGCCGGCGAGACTCACAACATCTACACCACGCAATTCGAGTCGACCGACGCGCGTCAGGCATTCCCGTGCTTCGACGAGCCGGCGATGAAGGCTACGTACGATGTGCAGCTGATCGTCGACGAGAACCTCACGGCTCTCTCCAACGGTCGCGACATCAAGACCGAAAAGCTGGGCAACGGCAAGAAGATCGTCACCTACGCTCGCACGCCCATCATGTCGACCTATCTCGTCGCGTTCTGCGTCGGCGAGTTCGAGTCGTCTGAGCCGGTGTGGCAGAACGGCAAGGAAATTCGTATCTGGTCCATCCCGGGCAAGAACCACCTCAAGGAGTTCGCGCTCGAGTGCGGCGCCTTCGGCGTCAAGTGGTACGAAGACTTCTTCAACCGTCCGTATTTCGGCGGCGACAAGATCGACATGATCGCGATTCCCGACTTCGCGTCGGGCGCCATGGAGAACACCGGCCTGATCACGTACCGTGACACGGCCCTGCTCGTCAACAAGAAGACCGCTTCCTACGCCGAACTGGCGCGGGTTTGCGAAGTCATCCTGCACGAGCTGGCTCACCAGTGGAACGGCAACGAGGTGACCATGGACGACTGGGACGGCCTCGGCCTGAACGAGTCGTTTGCCACCATCATGGCTTACCTGTCGATGAACGACATGTTCCCCGAGTGGCACGTCTACAACGAGTTCGGCATCGACCGTGCCGGCGCCTTCGCGCTCGACTCGCTGAAGTCCACTCACGCTGTGGAAATCCCGGTCTCGCACCCGGATGACATCCAGCAGTTCTTCGACACCATCACGTACGAAAAGGGCGGCTCGCTGCTCTTCCAGTACATCCAGTTCGCCGGCTTCAACACCTTCCGCACCGGCATGCGCATCTACTTCCAGCGCCACGCCCTCGGCAACGCGACCGTGTCGCAGCTGTGGGATGCGCTCGAGGAAGGCGCCAAGGTCGACGGCAAGGACATCCCTGTCCGCATGCTGATGGACTTCTGGTGGAAGACCGCCGGTCACCCGGTCGTCTCCGTCTCGGAAGGCGACAAGCCGGGCACCATCAAGGTGAGCCAGAGCAAGTTCCAGTTCCTGCCCGCGGGCGACAAGGACGTCTGGCCGCTGCCGCTGCATATCCGCTTCTCGGCGGGCGGCGAAGTGGTCGAGAAGAAGATCCTCGTCAACGAGGGCTCGACGACCCTGACCCTCAGCGACAAGCCGCTCGATTACGTCGTGCTCAACGCCGGCGGCTCGGGCTTCTACCGCGTCGACTACTCGGACGGGCTGCGCAACAAGCTTCTGGCTGATGTGCAGAACACGCTGCAGATCATCGAGCGCTTCAACCTCGTCAACGACTCGTGGGCTTCGGTCCGCGCGCGCAGCGAGAACTCGATGACGGCGACCGAGTACCTGGAGCTCGTGAAGAGCTTCTCCACCGAGACCGACGCCAACGTCTGGGCGGTCATCTCGGGCGCGCTCAAGACCGTCTATGGTCTGACGTCCGGCGACCATCGCCAGGCTTTCAAGGCCGCCATCCGCGAGACCGTTCGCCCGGTCTTCGACAAGCTCGGCTGGACGCCCAAGGAAGGTGAGTCGGTGCACACGCTTCAGCTGCGTGGCCAGCTCATCGGTCTTCTGGGCACCGTCGGTTCCGACAAGGACATCCGCAAGGAAGCCGCTGTGCAGTTCGACAAGTGGAAGGCCGATCGCAACTCGGTCGACCCCAACGTCGTTCCGGCGCTGATCGGCACGCTGTCGTACATCGGCGATCAGGCTCGTTTCGACGAGTTCCTGGCGCTGGCGGAGAAGGCTCCCACCACGCAGGAGAAGCTGCGCTTCCTCGGAGCGCTCGGCAACTTCCGCGAGGAAGGTCTCTACAAGAAGGCCATCGAGATGACCCTCTCCGGCGAGATCCGCACGCAGGACGCTCCCTTCATCCTGGCCGGCATCATCGGCTCGGAGCATGCGGGTGAAACCGCGTGGGACTTCATGCGCGACAACTGGACGAAGATCGTCGCCACCTACCCCGACAACGCCGTGCCCCGCATGGTGTCTGCTTGCTCGGCTCTGGACACTCCGGAGCTGCAGGCGGAAGTCGTGGACTTCTTCACCAAGAACAAGGTGAAGGAAGGTGACATGGCGGTCGCTCAGATGATCGAGCGCCTCAGCGTCAACGTCGGTCTGCGCGAAAGCGAGACGCCCAAGCTGACCTCGTACCTCGAGTCGTCGGCGAAGGCTCTGGCTTCGGCAAAGGCCTAACGAAAACGGCGAGGACGAAAGTTCTCGCCGCTTCTACATCGTAGTTTGCTGTGAGGGGGGCCCGGTAACGGGCTCCCCTTGCAGTTTCTTTCCGTGACTGAAATACAGTTTGCCCTCCCAACTCCTGAAAAACGCGGTGGGCAAACTGCATTTCAAGCACAAGTATCAATGTTCGATCGGGATCGACGAATGGGCGATCCAGAGAACACTTCATTGACCAAGATTACAGACGCACAGACGAAGTCGATTGCTGCGATGGTCCCCCGACCGGACGAAATGCCGGACGTGGAAACAACGCCCAATCTCTACGTGGAAGTGGCATCACTCGTGTTTTCAGCTCTCATGCAGCTCAGGTTCGATAGAGAAATCGATCCTCTGCCGGTGAGCTATGGCGAATACTCCGCCCAAGCACACGAGATAAGCGCCGAGATTCTCGCCGAGCGAGGCTGGGACGCCGAATACAAACCCGCTTCAACCATGCTGTGGACTGGCCCGCAAATCCTGATCACGCGCTTGAAAAAGACCGCGTGATTGGCAGCGGTCAGGCTTCTTGCCTGCCCGAGTCGAAATCAAAAGCAAACGGCAAGGCATTCCGCGCTTTGCCCGAAAAGAGGTAAACATGAGCCAAACCGCATCCCAAGCCAAAATCGCCCTCCTTTTCGCGGTGGGCGATCGCCTTTTCGAATGCCGGCTCGCCGAAGCGAACGCCATCCCCAACCTCGGGGAGGAAGTCGTGCTCCACGAGCTCGACCTGCACACGCGTTCGCACGAGCATTGCACGCGAGCGTGTTGCGTCGAAGCGATGAACCGCACCGCGCCCTTCCGCGTCACGTCGGCAAGCGAGAAAGGCTCCGGCTGGGACGGGCTCAACGCCGCCATCGAAGACCGCGAATGGGAAGAGGAGCGCTGCACCAGAGAAGAATGGTGCCGCCTTTTCGACTCATATAGCCTGGCAGGCTATCTCGGCATTGGTCCCGAAAACTGGGACTCCATGCCCGAGCGCGTCATCCTCATCGAGGTCGAACCGATCTCGAAACAGGCTGCGTAGACAAAACCCGTCTCAAACGCTCAAAAGCAGGGGGGCTGCCACTCGCGGCTCCCCTGATTCGCGAGCAAATTCGGGTTGCACGCTCAACAAATCCTCTTGCAGGTCTAACAAACCTGCCGTGAAACGCTCCCCACGAGCCGTTTCACACAGCTCTACATATGGGACTGCACGCCGTGCATTCCTCATTCTTGCTGACGCCACGACTTTCGTGTGGAAGCGCTTGCGTTTTTCACCAGGTTCGACGCCGGCAAGTCTCGAACGGTACTACAGGTGGTGCCGGGTCTGCGGTTCGTGCGCATCGAGTGTGCGCGCGGTGAAACCGAGACAGCATCACCATTCTGGATACGGGTTGGGCGCTGGGGATGGTCGCATTGCAATGCGACGCTACAACTCCGAGCTGCACTGACCTTTAATTCAAGGAGACAATCACCATGTTCTGGACTCTCGCCACAATCGTTACGGCGCTGCTGGCAGGTCTCTTTGGCTGGACGCAGGGTGGTCATTCACTGGCACTCGTGTTCACGCTTTTGGGCGCGCTTTCAGTGTTCGCAATCCATGACCTGAAGAAGCACAAGCATGCGCTTGCTTCAGGCTCGCTCATCGCCGGCTTGGTTGCCGGATACTATCTAGGCTTGCCCGCGGCAGCACTAACTGCCCTTCTGGCATTCCTCGTTCAACTGGCGGTATTCGAATTCACGTTGAAGCGAAGCGTTCTGCTTCCGCTTGCCCTGACCGGCACGATCGTTGCCTGGTTTTGCGGCTGGCACTACTTCAACCCGATGACCGGACTCATCTTCGGTCTGATTGCGTTCCTGGCGCTCGTCGGCATCGACGACTTCTACTTGCAACGCAAGCACGCTATCCGCCGCAATTTCCCCGTTCTCGGCTGGTGCCGTTATGGCTTCGAGCTCATCGGCGATGAGCTTCGCCAGTACTGGTTCATGTCCGACACGGAGGAAAGGCCTTACGATCGCGAGACGCGGCGCTTCATGTACCGCGCCGGCAAAGGCGTCAACTACAACCTGGGCTTCGGCTCCAGCCGCGACCAGCGTGCAGTCGGTGCAGTGCACCTGCTGAACGAGATGTTCCCGGTGTCGGAAAAGAAGGACCGCGGCAATCGCTTGCCTCCGCTCGTCATCGGCAAGAACCGTCGCAAGCCCTACCACTGCGCGTGGCCGATCAACATCTCCGGCATGAGCTGGGGTGCGCTGTCAGCTGAAGCGGTGGCGGCTCTATCGTCTGGTGCGAAGCTGGCCAACGTGCACATGCTCACCGGCGAAGGCGGTCTGACACCGTATCACCTGAACGGCGTCACCAAGCGCATCACCATCGACCAGGTCTTCCACTACTACAAGGCTCTCGTGAAGTGGAACCTCGGCTTTCGCCGCGGTGTGCGTCCCATGAAACCCGAGGCTGTTGTGGTCGGCGGCGGTCGTATCGTTCTTCAGATCGGTCCTGCCAAGTTCGGCTTCCGCAAGTCCCTCAAGGACTGCCTGCGTGTCGTCGGCGTCAATTCGGGCGAGTTCGACATGGATGACCTCCGGCGCGTCGCCGAGAAGTTCTACCTGAACGGGCTCGACAACGAGATGCTGCTCGATCAAGCTCGCAAGGACGAGCTTGTCGGCTTGGATTTCGACAAGGTGAGAAAACTCGCCGAAGACGATCAAATCGTCATGTTCGAGATCAAACTGGCTCAGGGCGCCAAACCTGGTCAGGGTGGCAAGCTGCCGAAGGAGAAGATCACTCCGGAGCTGGCTGCTTTCCGCGACATCCCGATGGGCAAGGACTGCTACTCTCCCAATGCTTGGGACGAGTTCTGCGATGTTCCGTCCATGTTCAAGTTCGTCACTGCTCTGCAGGAACTCACCGGCAAACCGGTGGGCATCAAGATCGTCGTTGGTCAAGATCGGCACATCGAAGAGATTGCCGAGCTGATGGCGATGACTGGTGAAGGTCCGGACTTCATCACCATCGATGGTGGCGAAGGCGGAACCGGTGCTGCGCCGGTGGCTCTGGCGGATCACATGGGCGAGCCCATTCTGCACTCGATTCCTGTTGTCGACAACATCCTGCGCAAGCATGGTGTTCGCAACATGACGACGCTGATTGCTTCCGGTCAAATCGCCAAAGGTTCTGATGTTGCCGTCGCAATCGCGATGGGCGCCGACATGGTCAACATCGCCCGCGGCAACCTGATCGGCGGCTTGGGCTGCATCATGGCAAAGCGCTGCCACACCAACCACTGCCCGGTTGGTATCGCCACACAGGACCCGCGCCTGCGTCGTGGTCTCGACCCCGAGGACAAGTACGTCCGTACCGCCAACTACAACATGGTGCTGCAGCGAGACCTGCTCATCATCCTGAAGGCGATCGGCGTGCGCACTCCCTGGGAGTTGACGCGCAATCACATCAGCGTGGTGACCGCACCTCTCGTCTCGAAGAAGGTGTCGGAAATCTATCCGTATCCGGATGGCTCCAACGGCAAGCGCGAACCCGTGCTTGGCGACATGCCGCCGGAAGACACAGAACATCTGGATCGCTTCGGACCGAAGCTGATTCAGCTGGGCGAAAAGCACTAACAAGAAGTTGCAGGTGGGAAAAAGGCGTTTCGTGAGCGTGAGTTCATGGAGCGCCTTAGCCTGCGATTTCCAACCAGTGTCGAGAGGGAAGAGGTACGCACTTTCGTATCTCTTCCCTTTTCGACCTTTTTGCTGAATACGAAACAAATCTATACGCCGCACTTCATGCGGCGAATGACAGTTTCGTCGCGCAACCGTTCCCCTACACCCAGGAGGTGCTAATGGAACATGAGATTCATAACGAGGGCAGCGGCGCCCTCCTGCAAGTCAGCCTGAAACAGAACGAAGCTGTGAAGGCTGAATCGAACGCGATGGTCGCAATGAGCGGCAAAGTCACCGTCGAAGGCAAGATGGATGGAGGCCTGTTCGGCGGCCTGAAGCGCGCCTTCTCCGGCGAGAAGTTTTTCGTGCAGGTTTTGACTGCCAAACAGGAAGACGGAATGGTCCTCCTGGCGCCGTCACTGCCTGGCGACATCAAGGTTCTCACCGTGAAACCCGGCCTGCAATATCTGCTCCAACGCGGCGCCTTCCTTGCCGCCATGGGTGGTGCGGACGTCGACACGGCGATGCAGAACCTCGCCAAAGGCTTCTTCTCCGGCGCCGGCTTCTTCGTTCAGAAGACGCAGGGCAATGGCAAGATCGCCGTCTCCGCCTTCGGTGCAATCCAGGAAATCGATGTCCCCGCCGGCGAGGAATTCGTCGTCGACAACGGACATCTCGTTGCCTGGACCGACACCATGACGTACAAACTCGAGAAGGCCGCGAAGGCTGGCTGGTTTTCGTCAGCCACCAGCGGTGAATGGCTGGTCTGCCGCTTCAAGGGTCCGGGCACGCTCTTCGTGCAAACGCGCAATCCATCCGCTTTCAGCGAATGGGTGCGTGCACAAGTGCCGTCCAAATCCTAATACACCAGACTGCGTCCAGAGTTAAATCGCAGTCTCTCAAGAACTGAGGCGCGCATGTAAAACGGTTTGAGCCCTCGCGTTCAGACCTTCGTGCGCGTTTCAAAAAGGAGCGAATTGAAATATGGCACAAGCATTGCCAAAGGGCGGAAACGCTAATCTGCCCACAGCAAAAATCACCATCCGCGCCAAACACAAAGGCCCGGACACCGACCTCTCCGCGCTGCTTCTCAACGCCACCGGCAAGGTGCGCAGCGAGAACGACTTCGTCTTCTACGGCTCGCCAAGCTCACCGGAAGGTTCGGTGAAGTACGCGGACAAGAAGAACGCGGCGGACGGATACACGCATGAGCTGACCATCTCGCTCGCAGACGTTCCTGCCGACGTCGACAAGGTCGCCATCACGCTCACCATCGACCCGGACACGCCCAAGACTTTCGCGGATGTGAAGGACCTCACCTTCAGCATCCTCGACGGCGCCAACGAGCTCATCTCATTCGGCGCATCGGGCGAGAAGGAAAACGCCTTCATCATCGCCGAGGTATACAAGCGCAACGGCGCATGGAAAGTGCGTCACGTTGCCCAGGGCTTCGTCAACGGTCTGAAAGGCATCGCCACCGCATTTGGTGTGCCTATTGCGGATGACGAACCGGCTGCGACCACCGCTGCCACTTCGACGACTGCCGCACCGGCAGCCGCGACAGCGACTCCCGCGCCAACCCCGGCGCCGAAGAAAGTCAATCTCTCGAAAGTCGACCAGGTGACTGCCGACCTCGAGAAGAAGGGCTCGCGCCTCGTCAGCCTGCAAAAGGCTGCTGCGATTTCGCTGAAGAAGAACAAGCTCGACGGCGTCAAGGCGCGCGTCATCATGGTTCTCGACGCATCCGGTTCTACCCACCGCATGTGGCCGAAGACCATGCAAGCTGCCACCGACCGTCTCGCGACCGTCGCGCTCAACCTCGACGACAACGGTGAGCTGGAGTTCTGGGTCTATGCGACCGGAGCCAAACAGTTCGACAATGTCACGCTGGCTGTCCTGGACAACTTCATCGCCAACATCCAGGCGGGCGGCACCGGCGCAACTTCGACGCCTGCAGGCAAGAAGGGTGGCATCTTCGGCGGCATGTTCGGCAGTTCGAGCGGCGGCGGCATTGTCCCCGGCCTCGGCTACGACAACAACGAGCCAGTAGTGATGAAACCCATCCTGGACGACTGCAAGGGCGCCAACGACATTCCGACCTTGGTGCTCTTCGTCACCGACGGTGGCATCGACAAGGACCGCGACATTCAGAAGCTTTTGGTCGAAGCGTCAAGCTTCCCCATCTTCTGGCAGTTCATCGGTCTCGGCGGCTCCAGCTACGGTGTGCTCGAGAAGCTCGACACGATGACGGGACGCAAGGTGGACAACGCCGGCTTCTTCGCCATCGACGACTTCCAGAAGATCACCGACGCCCAGCTCTACGACCGCATGCTTTCCGAGTTCCCTCTGTGGCTCGAGAAGGTCAAGTCGATGGGCATTCTGCGGTAATTTCTCTTCTGCTCTGAATGGGGATCTAACAAATTTTGCTGGGTCCCTCTTCTAGAGAAGAGCATGCCGTAACTCTGACGAAATCATGCAAACTGGCATTAACACTGCCTCGCTGCATGATTTCGTTTTTTCAACACTTATTACTATACTGTTTAGTGCTACTAAGAAACAAAAAAATAGCCGCGGTAGTAAATCAATAAACAACCTGCGTGGAATCGCTTTAAGTGTTCTGCCAGAGTTGGTGCATCACCAAGCTTCATTGATAAAACAGCTCGTAGAATGAGCGCTTCAAACTTGAAAAGAGTACCGGTTTGCTTCAAAACATACCGAGTGAGAACCTCTTGTTTAGCCGGTTTCAAAATAATGTTGCTTTGTCAGATCTGTGCTTTACTGACGCGCAATTACAAAACCGATGGAGGACGTATGTCTACCAAAGCAGATCCGATTCCGAAGGGTTACCACACAATTACACCAACTTTGACTTGCAAGAATTGCCTCGAAGCAATTGACTGGTATGTCAAAGCATTCAACGCAGAAAAGCGTGATGTTTCCTTTGGTCCAGACGGCAAACAAGTTATGCATGCTGAGGTAAAAATCGGCGATTCGATTTTCATGCTCAACGATGAATTCCCAGAGATGAATTGCAAATCGCCAACATCATATGGCGGAACCAGCGTCAGCATGTGGCTTTATGTGGAAAACACAGATACATGGTTCGAACGTGCAACCAAAGCAGGCGCAAAAACAATCATGGCGCCGGCAGACATGTTCTGGGGTGACCGCATGGGACAAGTGGAAGATCCCTATGGCCACCGCTGGAGCATCGCAACACACATCAAAGACTTGACCGAAGAAGAAGTCAAAAAGGGTCAAGAAGAATGGATGAAACAGATGGCATGCGCAAAATAGCCACGATTGAATCGGATCTCCAAAAATGAAAACCCTTGAAAAACCCGCAGCAATTGCGGGTTTTCTCTTTGCACACTTTATTTTCGCGCAAATCGAAACCACCATCACAGTCAATCGCACCCTACTACCTGAGCGCGCGATTGCTTTTATTACCCATCATCAGGATCGTCCCTTTGATGATATAGAAAACTGTTCAACTCATACGATCAACAGTTCGTTCGGTCGAATCGCACCACCACTTCCAAACACAATTATGAAACATTGTTTGTCGCATCGATCTTCGATGATACGCTGGCTCCATCGAAGTTTTAAAACAATCAAATCAACAACTTCATCTGAAAGATGAGATGGCAGAATAACCTCTAGTCCACCAGGCAGATAACATCCCCTGGTAGTTCTGCGAACTTCTTCCAAAATGAAAAAAGTTACAAGCCTTGCTGTTTCCACTTCCTGATAGGAATACCAGCCGAACAAGTACTTAAAACACAGTATAAAGAAACTCCTCGGTGCTGTTTCTGCAGGCGGTCTGCGAGCCGTGTTTCCAATCCTTTCTTGCTGTTTCAAACCTCAGTCACCAAACCCACGACTACCGACAGAAGCTAGCAGTCCGACAATGCTTATGAATACGCAAAGTGCCATCCACAAAACGATAAACCCTGCGAGTGGCTGAAAAAGAAATTCGTTCTGAATTGGCGGCAGCGTGCCCTCAAAACTCAACACTCCAACAGCAACAATAACGATGAATACGGTAGGTGCCAAGAATGTCTGTAAGACAGATGCCACCTCAGAATTCCAAGTCGGCGTCGCGATTGCAAGCGTCAACGCACCAAGCAACAAACCGAAAATTCCTCCTAGACACAATTGCAGTGAAGCTTGAAGAATCGAGCCGAACAAGAAGTTGAACTCGAGCAGCAATGGGCTGGAAAAGATCCAAAACATTGAGCCGACAATACCAACCATTGCTCCGCAGATTGCTCCCTGCAAAGCGAACTCGCGCAACTTACGAGAGTCTACTCTCATTTGCTTTCTCCGTTTTTGTCTTCTCTTAAGTGAATTGAAATCTCCGTATTCATGCACCTTCCAGCGGAAGGAGGCAATTCATCTCGATAGACTGAGAGATTTTGCTTTCGCAGTGACTGATTTGGAAATGCGTGAATCGGAAGATACTTCAACCATTGCATCACTTGACAGCCAATAGCAAGTCCGAACTGCTAAATTAAGCACTGTGTTCATTAGCATTGCTAGCTTTGGACTGCCTACTATCATATTTTTTGGTATGGCTTGATACGTAAGCAATTTCCTATCTTAGAGTTTCTGCAATTCAAATCCAACTCAAATGGCTAATGCTGGACTGCCAGTTTTTAGGCATATTGGTATGCTAGTTTTGATGGTTGAAGGTTTGGAAATTTGAACAAATGACTGCGACTGAAAACAGAAAGCCGAAACTCGGATTTAAGCAACTTGCGGAAAAGCTCAGACAAGACATTGAGACAAACAAGCTTTCCTACGGCGCACCACTGCCTCCCAGCCGCAGCATGGCGGAACAGTTAGGTGTATCACGAGACACCGTAGTCAGCGCATACAACGTCTTAGAAAATCAAGGATACATCGAGTCTGACGGCAGACGAGGCACCTTCGTCAGTTTCAAATCAGATTTGAAACTACCAAGAACTTCAACCGAATCAGAGCTATTAAGCCTTTCGAAGATCGGGAAATCACTGCTTTCTCACACGAAGGTACAACGGACTGCATCACCTAATCCTGATGAACTAACCTCTTTCAATTTCGGTGCTGTTCCACGTGAAGCGCTGCCACTGCGGCAATGGCGAGAACTGCTTCTCAAACGCGTTCAGTCAACCAAGAATCTCAGTCTCGAATACACGCCGAACGTTTTTGGGCGGGAAGAATTCCGCGATGCTCTAGCACAATACCTCGCACACACCAAAGGTATACGCGCTCAGAAAGAAGAAATTGCAGTCTTCAACATCTCAATTACAGCCGTCGACATACTGCTGACTCTGCTGATGGAAAGCGGCGATTGCATCGCAATAGAAGATCCTGGTTATCCTGCGATTGAGCAACTAGCCCACAAACATCAACTATCCATCGCCACATTGCCGGTCGATGATAAGGGCGCTCAGGTGGAGTTTCTCGCTGCGCTAAACCCTAAACCAAAGCTCATATACGTGACGCCGGATAGCCACGATCCAACGGGTACAACGCTGTCTCTTAATCGGCGACTTGAACTTCTTGCTTGGGCGAATGCAAACAATGCGTGGATTATTGAAGACGCTTTTGACGGTTTCTTTCGATATGGAGAAGCCGCACCGCCAGCATTGAAAGCACTCGATACAGAAGGAAGAGTCCTGTATTTATCAACGTTTTGGCAAGTTCTTTATCCACTAGCTACAACCAGTTATCTCTTGATGCCACCAAATATTGCAACTGTTTTCCGCGCCGCAAAAGCACTTACGGATGGCATTGCCGAAACGATGCCACAATTGATTCTCGCCGACATGCTTAAGTCTGGCTTTCTAAATGGGCATACGCGAAGGTGGAATAAAATATTTGCCGCGAGAAGACGAACGCTGATTTTCAATTTGACGCAAAAATTCGGCAAGGATGTAAATGTTCTTCCGTTCTCCGCAGGCTTGCACTGCGTGATTGAATTAGAAAATTTCCCGCCAGAACTTGTGATGAGAGCAGCTAAAGCTGCGAAACTGCCTCTTCAAGAAATCCATTCTCGTTTTCATTCAACGAAGCAACACCGATACATTTGCTATTTCGCGGGTTTGAATGAATCAACAATTGAGAGTTGCGTGATGATATTTGCAGAACTTGCCTACAACACATCAACGTAGTTCCATCGCTTCAATGTACTTACATGCTCCTAATTGCGCTTCGACGCTGAGTGATGGCTTTTCTTCAAAACCACAACCTATACTACTTTGTATCGTATGTGCTCAAAAAAGCAAGAGCGACCAAAATCCAGGTTTTAAAACCCGTGAGATTGGTCGCCCCGCTCAGGCTAACGCCAGGTTAGCCGGTTGCTGTTAACGCTTGTTGTTGAACAGCATGACGACGCACACGACGGCGACGCCAATGAGAAGCCACGTAAGCATGGCTTTGCTCCTTGAACTCGTGGTTGATTGCAACAACAGTTCGGTCTAAGACGACCTGAGGCTCGACACTTTCCGCGTTAGCTCGATGAGCGATTAGCGGTTGGTGAACATCATGGCGACGGCAACCAGCAGGATGCCGACGATAATCCACGTAAACATGGATTTGCTCCAGAACTAGAGGTTGTTTGCAGCAACACTGATGCTCCGACTTTAGAGCTCGACTTGATCTCCCGAGGGAAGCGAGAGTCTAAAGTAGACGACGCTAATGAATCCAATCACGCCGGTCATGACTGCAACGAATGGGTCGGGTACGAGCGTGTACCAAGCCCAAGCGTGAATAGCAGCCAGACCAAAAACCGTGATGTATTCGACGATGCCCTTCATGGGAAAGCGACTGAACGACGCAGCCCAGAAGAACAACGCTTGAAATAGCAAGCCGGTGAGTGCGGAGCCGAGAACAAACGCAAGCAGGTACAGAAGTGCCAGAAACTGAAGCATAGTTAGCTCCTTTCACCAGCTGACAGCAGCGGATTTGTTCGCCGTAGAAGAGCGGCACAAGCCCCTCTACGGGTTATCGCAAAAGCGAATTACCTAGCGAACAACCGCGCCGGCGCCTTACTTCTTCTTCTTCTTGCAGCAGTCCTTGGGGTCGGTCTTGTCGTGGTCGGCGCAGGTGCCGGACTTCTTCGAGCCCTTGCAGCCGCAGCCTTCCTTTTCACCGTCCTTCTTGGTGCCGTCCTTCGTCTTCATCTTCTCGATGGCCTGACGGTCCTGCTCGCGAGCCCACTGATCTTCAGCAGCCTTGCCGCGATCGCCGAGGGGGGATTTGTTGGACATAGGGAGTTCCTTTCGTTTCGATTTTCAGATTGTTCTTTCACACGCACATCTACACTCACACTTCGCTCAACGAACCGACCGACAGCCGAAATTCATTTCCAAAACCAAAACGTATCTCTACTTCAAAGACACTGTGCGCGTCTAAGAAGCAAAAACTCTCGGTAAAGCGAGATTAGGTTTTGATTTTGATGAGGAAGTTGGAGGAGAAAGAAATACGAGTGAAACGTGATTACTCTACGAATAAAGGCCTGTAGATACGCGCGTGTAATGCAAACTTTTGCAACTGCGCATCACGCAACACTCGTTCACGATCCAGCGAAACCTCAAACAACCACACCTTTGGCAACCCACCCTCCTTCTCGTTATCGCTCGCGTAGCCGCACAACCACTTGGCAGCAATGTGTGTTTTTCTTGCTTCACGCTTTCACCATCGTCGTGAAAAACCGCTCAGAATGTACGATATGAAAGGATCGATCAGGACGTTCTAAACTAAATGCTCGAAGAACACTTCTTCACTTGTCCTTATTGCTGGGAAGAAATATCAATGTTGCTCGACCTCAGCTCAGGAGGGCAGGAATATGTGGAAGACTGCGAAGTCTGCTGCAATCCTATTTCCATCTCCTATCAAGCCGAAGACGGCTCTATCACCTCATTCTCAGCCGAACCACTTCAGCAATAACCAATTGAACTCGCGGCGCATGACGTCGCCCCTACAAAAAACGCACCATGATCAAACTTACCATCAACAATGTGCCGACTCTTTTCATCAAGGCTTTCACGCCTGAAGATGTAGAGACAATCATTGGTTTCGTTCGCGATGCTTTCAAGTTTCACTCATCAAGCAGCAACACTATCCTCTTTATCGATACACCAATCACAAACGCAACAGTCGAAGCTGTGGAGCGGTTGACGGATGAAGGATTTGACGTAGTCTTTCGCGACCATCACGGCATTGATGGCGAACCAACCAACGACCGTGAAGCGCGGGTGGTCAAAGCAACGCACAAGCTAAGACAAATGCTTGGCGATAATTGCACGATTACGGTTCGCAGATTGCATCCTGCTTGCAGCACATTAGTAAAGGCAGGAGAGTTTGCCGGTGCTGTTGCCATCATTGCCGACCCTGATGCAGACGGACTAACAGCAGCAATGAAAGCGGCAGGGATCACTTACGAAGGGCTAGACGAAGACGCCGCAAAACTTGACGGTGAGCCACAATTGCAAGTTACAGGCACGCCGATCAGTCAGCTTTTGGCGAAGGGAATAGCCGTAATTCCATCATATGATGCAACAAAGCCAAAAGACAGAGAGATCGCTCATCAAAAACTTTTCTCGGACTGGCTTAAAGCCGTAGAAGGAAATGAAGCCGCGCGAAACAGACTCGAGGAGCAGGTTGAAAACTACGATCAAGCAGTGATAGTTTCGCACGAACTTGTAAAATCCGCTGTAATGGTTACACCAGGGGTGGTGCTGGTTGACGTTTCCAACAAACCTCTATTCGATCCGGGCACACTTAACGCACTGCTTGAAACCGAGACCACATGCCAGATTACAGTCATTCGCAAAGACCTCGGGCCGATTGCAGCCGTGCACGGAATTCAATACAGTCTGGCCGTCGCCAAGTCATATCAAAATCAGATCAATTTGCATGAGCTGGTTCCAAAAGACGCAAAATCAAGCCCAGAAGTCGGCATCATCTCTAACGTTTCGTTTCTCTTGCACACATCTGAAGAAGTTTGGAAAACAGAAGTTCTTCCCCGGCTTAAAGCGGGTAAATGCGTTGCAAGTATTTAAACGCCAAATCTTTCCATCGCCTTTTTCAAAATTTCCGCAGCTTTCGCACCAACTGTGTGGTCAGCCATGAAGCGCGTTCTAAATGAGTCAAGCTTACCTTGAACCGCGGTTGGCTCTTTCAAAATTCCACCTACACTAATTTCTTTGTTTACCAGCGCACCAAAAACTGATGGCTTCAGATCGGCTGCAATCGCACCTTCTTTTAACATCGCAGCATTCATTGTCGGCTGCGAACTGATGCCAACGCTGGCAACATGCTGCGCTGTAAGTCGCTCCACAACTTGCGCTCCGGTGACCTTACCGGCAAGATCTCCATCAACAAATGCGGCATGAAAACGTTCCAAATGTACAGGCACCGGCTGACCACTTGGTCCGGTCGCAATACCTGCCTTCAGCGCTTTCAAGTCCTCGGCACCAGTTACCCAAGTTACTCGATTGCCCTGCGACTCGAGAGTCTCTTTAAATGCATTGCCGAACATAGCGCTATCTTCAACGAGCAAGACGTCATTCTTGGCAGTGGGTAAGAGTTTCGCCAACTTACCCCGGCTGAGAACCGCAGCACCGACAACTACTGCTGTTCCACCTACAACTAAAGCTGTTTCTCCAGGATTCTCGTAGGCTGCTTGCCACAAGCTATTGGAAGCGTCAGCTTTGTCTGCCGAAATTCTGGCAACATTATCAGCACCTGCTTCTGCCACCATCTGACTAGATAGTGAGCTGCCAAATGCTTCGCCTGTCTGGTTCGGACCAGCCATTGAATCTCCATTTTTTTTACCGGGAGGTTTGTAAAACCCATATTAGAGACGGCTCTCATCTAAGACACTGGGGAGACTACGATTTCCTGATTAAAAAACCCCGAAAGCACGACAGGCAAACGAAAGGAAGCTTTAGACAATTACGATCAGCCCGATTCAAAGAGAATGCTTATACCAACGCCGAACTACAAATGACAAACAGCAAATGTAAACAGACGGCCGCAAACGCCCGTCCGCCAGAACGTGCCTATATGCGTGTGCTATACTCAGATTCCGGTGTGTAGGCTGGCAAGTGATTCCTCATTAACCACCCCCGACTCACCGAAATGTCCGTCGGGCTTAGACTGACGAACATGGGATCGTAGCTCAGTTGGTTAGAGCGCCTGCCTGTCACGTAGGAGGTCGCGGGTTCGAGTCCCGTCGGTCCCGTATTTTTAAAAAAAACGGTTTATACCGGACAGATCAATAGATCAAATCGGCGTCCCAGTATTACCGTACCGAACACATAAAGCCGCTCACATGAAGGCACATAGCTTATCCAGAAAGCTAAATCGAGTGAGTGGTGTTGTCGCGTATTCAATTCTGCTGGCTGTTTCCTTCGAAACAACCGCGATCGTTTTCAACACTCCTGGTGCAATGGTCTGCGCAGACCCACACGACAGCATGGGTCGGTGGGCGCCGGACGAACGCTGGGCGAAGTGGCAGGAGGACTTTGACAGGGGCTACAGCGCGTACAAACGCAAAGACTATGTCCTTGCCCAGAAGATCTATTTAAAGACGCTGGAGAAGGCCAAGGCTTACGGAGACAATCCATCTAAGTGCGTAGAGGTTTTGGCAAAACTCATTTGCGCCATCATCGACCAGGGCGATGCGAAAAAGGCTGAGCCGTACTTTCAGGAAGTAATGACGCTCGCCGGCAACCTCAATAAGAAGAACGCACTCGATGAAGTAGCCGCCCTTGCCATGGAAGACCTCGCCAACACCTATGCCGAACACAGTGGCGTCACTCGGGGCGACTTGCCGTATGGACGTGCTAATCAACTGAAAGCACTTTATGCCTTGCAGCACACCATCGACATTGAAACAAAAGTATTTGGTGACAAACACCCAAAGCTAATCGAGGTAAGAAGCCAATACGCCTCAGTTTGCCTCACACAAAAAGATTGGAATGCGGCAAGAGTTCAGCTGGAAAAGATTCGCAGCGATATGAGAGGACTAACAGGCAAAGCGTGGGTTCACAGCTCTCGCTGGCTGATTTATCTCGCCTGTGTCTATGAAAAACTCGGACGAAAAGATGATGCAGAGAAGTTGTTCGCCGAATTGAAAACTCACTACGATCAGGCTGGCATGTCCGGTGAAATCGAGAGGTATCGCTTCAGTTTCTGCTGCATGTATGCTGATTACGACGGTGCGGAAGTTTGGTGTCGCAAACAACTAGCTGATGCTATCAAGACGAAAAGCAAATACAAAGAATTACTTGCTTATCGTAATTTCGGCTATCTCAGTGAAGGACGAGGCAAATACGCAGATGCAGAGAAGAACTTTCGCAAAGCTTATGAGATGGCAAAAATTGAATTGAAACGCGACGGCACGCATAAGTTTATCGAGATGTCTAACGAAATAGAACGTTCGATGCGCAATCAGCATAAGAACAAAGAAGCCGATCAGTTCCGCGCGCAAGAGGCTGCCTTCGTTCGTTCTGCAAATCCTCTCTTCAAATCAACCACGCGCCTCTATCAAGAAGAAATGGACGTCTTGAAAGACATCGATTCCATTTCAAACAAAAGCAGAAAAGAACTCCGGAATAAGTAAGCGAAGCGTGGGGGCGCCCAAAATTCTCTTTTAAAACCAACATCCCGAGCGGTATTGGAATACTCAGTGTTACTGCCGGCTAGAAGCTGGCGCTCTGGCTTATCAGCACAAATGCCGGCGAGCCGCCGGCGCTCCCAGGTTAGCGGGCTTGAACCGGCATCAGCAGGTAACGGTATTTGTCGTCGGCGCCGGTTTTGATGATGATTGGTTTCAACGGACCAGTCATCTCCATGCGGATTGGTGCGCCTGCAAGACGCTGCAGCACGTCAATCAAATAGCGAACGTTGACTGCGATATCGAGCACTTGTCCTTCGAATTGGACTTGTGTTTCGTCTTGTGCTTGACCGACATCAGGCGTGTTTGCAGAAACTTGGAGAGTATCGCCTTCGAAGTGCAACTTCACCAGGTGAGTGCGATCGTCAGACATAACAGCGACGCGCTCAATGGATGAGACGAAATCATCTGCCTTCAGCTCGCCGAGGTATTTGTACTCTGTTGGGAAAAGCTCTTGGTAGCGCGGATATTCCCCACCAATCAAACGGGAAGAAAGATAATGTGTTTCGGTTTCAAAAACAATTTGTCCGCTCACCATTGCAATGCGAACTTCCTTCATTGAACCGGAACCATCTTTGGCACCTTTCTCGCCTTCTTGCGCATCTAGCAATTTCACCAATTCGGTGCAAGCGCGTGCCGGCACGATGGCTTTCAAATACATCGGTTTGTCGAGAGTTGCCGTTGCAGATTTTTGACCTTCTTCGGTCTCTTTATCGCCTTCTACACGACGTGAAGAGCGAGCGCTGACGCTCAATTCTTCTTTTCGGTGAGCAAGCCGGCTGCCATCAGTGGCGGTGCATTCGAAAATGCCTTCGTTGATGACGAGGTAGACGCCGCCCAGTACGCTGGACGCATCGTAGTTAGCTGCTGCGAAGCTGGTTTGTTGGATTGAGCGGCGAAGAACATCAGACGGCATCAAGACTCCGTCTACGTTACCGCTGTCTACGAGTTTCGGGAAATCGTCAGAGGGCAAGCCGGTCAAATTGAATTTCGAGCGCTCGCATGTGACTGTTGTCTCTAAAGTCTCTGGATTGACTTTGAAGCGCACCGTTTTGTTAGGCAGCTTGCTCACAACTTCCAAGAGCTTTTTACCAGGAAGAGTTACCGAACCCTTCTCTTCGATCATGCCGGGTACTTTGGTCTCGATAGTGATATCGAGATCTGTGCCCTGAAATCTCAAAGTGCTGTTCTCTCTTGTCTCAATGAGAACGTTACTGAGAATAGGTTGTACAACGCGTGTCGCCACTGCGCTTGTGACATCTCGCAGTGCTTTAACAAGCACGTCCTTTTGGACATCGAACTGCATATATACAACCTCGCACGTAAATGTGAACAGGAAAGTAAAGAGTAACTTCCTGACAGGCCCCAGATCAAGTGTTTTTCGGAGTGTTTTCTAGGCTGTGTGCCAGTTCTTTAGTGTTTGCGGCTTTCTGAATTCGCTTTGATTTTTGACTGAAACCGGTTCTCGATCCTGATCGATATAGATCTGCATCGATTTCCGTATCGGATCGATCGTTATTCAGTTTGTTTGAAACCTAGAATTCAAGCCAGTTCTGATGCCGGATCGTTATGCATATCTTTCGTGCTATCTGATCGGATCCCGCTCTCTGACGGTCCTTTGCTATTGGCTGTTACTTCCGGTTTTATAAAATTACTAAATAAGAAGTAGTAGGGCCGGGCGTTTTCTGTAGATAACGCTTGAAACGCAATCAGGCAAAACATTTCGCATGTCAGAAACCTGTAGACGGGGTGTGTAAAACACGATCGATCAAAAACCTGTCGTGTAGCGTATTACACAGTTCGTCTACAAGAAACCGACAGATTTTCTACAAGTTTTCTACAGGCACTCAAACGCCCAACTTGTGACGGATTTTGCGGATCGACTCAGAAAGATCGCGGTCGGATTCGCTCTCCTCGCGGATCTTCTTGATCGCATATATAGCAGATGTGTGTTTGCGGTTGCCAAATGCAGTTCCGATGCGGGGGAAGCTCATTTGACACAACTCATGTGCGAGGTACATTGCTATATGCCTTGGCAATGCGAGGTCTGCAGATCGTTTCTGGGAGCGGAGTTCGGAAGGTTCGACGCGATACATCTCCGCTACTGTATTTAGTATTAGCTCGAGAGTTATCTGCGGTTTGGGCGCTGTAGCGCCATCCGGCTTCAACAAGGCGATCAAGTCTCTTGGATTAAGATCCTCGCCGGTCAAGCTTGCATACGCATGAACCCGTATTAGTGCGCCTTCCAGCTCACGAATATTATTCGTATACATTGAAGCAATCAATTCTATAAGTTCGTCTTTTACCGATAACCTATCTAATTCGGACTTCTTGCGAAGAATTGCCATGCGGGTTTCTAAATCTGGAGCTTGGACATCCGTAATCAATCCTTGCGCAAAGCGGCTCTTAAGCCGTTCTTCAAGGGTGGCTATCGCATTTGGAGGCCTGTCGGAAGAAAGTACAATCTGGCGATTGGCATCTCTAAGCGCGTTGAAAGTGTGGAAAAACTCTTCCTGTGTGGATTCTTTGCCGGCAATAAATTGAATGTCATCGATGAGAAGTACGTCCACCTGGCGATATCGCTTTCTGAAGTCAATCATGCGATCGTCGCGAATTGAGTTGATAAGCTCGTTTGTGAAACGTTCGCAAGTAATGTATTTGACGTTTGTGTTGGGTGAATTGCGCAAAACCTCGTGGCCAATGGCTTGCATAAGGTGAGTTTTGCCCAGTCCGACTCCTCCGTATATGAAGAGTGGGTTGTAAGCCTGACCCGGCTTCTGCGCAACAGCGAGTGCTGCAGAGTGACAAAAACGGTTATTGGAGCCAACGACAAACTTCTCAAAAGTGTATTTCTCGTTGAGATTTGCCTTAGTCGCTAAAGATTGATTTATTGGCTGAACCGAAAATGCTTGATTGCGCGCCGGCCCCTGGTAGTTTCCACCAACCGGAGTTCCGGACAACGAAACAGTATCGCCGGTAGCATTCATTAAGGCGTTTGACATTTCTATAGCTTCTTGAGCTTCGCCTTGAGGAATCATGGTGATGTTTGCGATGGAAGGCTCATAGCGTCCGGTGGCGACGGTCGGATCGACAACAACGTTGACCTTGATTTTCGCGTGCGTCGCTTTCTCAAAGGCTTCCTCGAGCACCTTTTGATGGGAGTTCAACATGTTGCGGCCAAACTCATTTGCCAGGGCTATGGTTGCTTGCTCGTTTTCAATCGATTGGAGAACCGCGTTGAGAAACCACATATTGAAGGTGGCTTCCTTCACTTTTGGCTTGATAATTTCTAAAACATCAGCCCAAATTTCAGCGGAAGACTTCATGAGGCGAACATCATCCCGCTCTTTGGTCATCATGCAATTGCTCCGCGCACTCGTTGGTAAGGCTGCCGTCTTTACAAAAGTCGGCCAAATTGGAAAAAACGGACAGAATCTTATGAATATTCCCTAATTCAGTTGTGCGCCTGCCGAAGCAAAGATGCCAGCGGGGGCGACCACTGAAAATTAGCTGCCTGTCTCGGTTTCAACGTGCTTGGCGAAGAGGGTTGATGCACCGCTGAGGCAGACTAAAAAATATAGCCGGAGATTTGGTTTACCGATCTCGGCTATTTCGTGAATTTTTTTACTCTGTCCCGGCTGGGGAAGAGCTAAAAACATATGCGGGAGATGATAGCATAGACAGCTATTCGTTTTAGCTATGTATGCTAGCCAAGAATTTTTTCAAGTTTTGCCAAGCCAAAACATGAAAGTAGTTGGTCCCCAGGAGTTACACCAATGAAGAGAACATTGCGCGGATCTTTTATCAAAGTTAAAAGAGGAAGCGGCTTTTTGAAGAGAATGTCCACCAAGAACGGACAGAAAGTTATCAAGGCACGTCGGGCAAAAGGCCGTTACAGACTCTCCGTTTAGGATGGGTTGTCGCTCTTGCTTCCCGCGAATGAAAGGCTGAGAAAATCCAGCGTTTTTCAGAGAGCCTATACGGGACGGAAGAACGTAAACACGCGCCTTGTAACCTTGTACGTTGTACCTCGCGCCAAAAGCGAGAGGAAAGCACCAGGAGCGAAACAAACGTTCAATGCAGAGAGAATGCCATTTGTTGGCTTCGTAGCTGCAAAAAAGGTGCTCAAAAGCGCAGTAGCGCGTAATCGAGTAAAACGACGTGTCAGAGAAGCTTATAGGCTCCTGACACGTTCTTTGCGAGATGGACACTCCGATACAGCCCAAGCGGCTGGCGAGAAAACGGTCCAGAATACAGCTATATGTACAGAAACAAAAACAGAAACCACAACAGAAACAAAGTCAAAGCCAGAATCAGCCGGCAAAGCCCATTACAAGCTGGGGCAATGGTATGTGCTCGTTTTCGTGCTGCATGCCGCTGCGCTGGACGCCAGTTGGGCTGAGATTTTGAAAGCCGTGGATGAATGTCTGAGCAAAGCAGAACACAAATACGGCGTGATAAGAGGCGGAGAGCCAGGGGGCAAGCCGCGTGAGTAGGGCGAAAGCAGCAGTTTTGAAACTTTTGAGAGCCTGGCAATGGACCAGGCGATTTCGTCAGCCTGCGTGTCGTTTTTACCCTTCTTGCTCTGAGTACACTCGCCAAGCTGTTGAAAAGCATGGACTGGCAGCCGGCATGCGTCTAGGTGTGGTGCGTATTTGCAAATGTCACCCATTTCACGATGGTGGAGTTGATGAGGTGCCGGATACGGTTAAACCGATGTTCAGAGGCATGAGTGTAAGGACGGCATTAATGCAGCCCGAAGCCGGCTGGCAGCCGGCGCTCCCAGGTGCCGAGAGGCTGCGTCGCGAGCCCTGCCAAATCGTTATGAAAACAGGACTAAATCCCGTTTTAGCTGGAACCAAAGGTAAGATTTCGACAAAGTAGTGTAGGTTGGCGTCATTCGTTGACCAGCCCGTAAGGGCACCGTGTGTAAAACAAGCCAGAGTGCTTGATTCAGAGGTAGTAAATTGGACATCACTTATCAGTTCATGATTCCGATCCTGGAGTATTTCCACAGGATGACGAACAGCTACGGCTGGGCGATCATCTTGCTCACAGTTTTGGTACGTCTGCTGGTTTGGCCCCTGGTCGTCAAATCGACTCAGTCGATGCAGAAGATGTCTCAGATGCAACCGATGATGAAGAAGATCCAGGACAAGTACAAATCTGATCCTGAGAAATTCCAGAAGAAGATGATGGAGTTCTACTCCAAGAATAAGATGAATCCGCTGGGTGGCTGCTTGCCAACTCTTGTTCAGCTTCCCGTTTTATTTGCTCTGTTTGCAACCTTCTCCGGTCCGCCATTTGGTGATAAAGCAGTCGACGTCAAGGTCAACGTTGTTGAAAAGGCCAAGTCTGCTGAAGTTAAGAAGGTAGAAGTCAGTGGCAATAATTGCCCATATGTCGCAACTGATGGAAAGATCGCTAAGGTTGTAGTTTTTCCTGGTGACTCTGTTGTAGTTGAAGGCGAGAGCGTCGACTTCAATACTCGCTCCGTTGAAGGTCAGCTCCCGGCCGATTTCAAGGTGCATTGGAAACTCGCCAATGTGCAAAAGAAAGATGGCGAAGAAGCACCGGCAACAATCGATGACAACGGTCACGCCACCTTCAACAAGCCTGGTGAATATCACGTTCAGGCAATGGTTCCTGGCATCGCCAAGCATGAGAATTTTGGACCGATCAACGGTCTTGGAAAAGTTGCGTCCGGTATGGACCTCCTGAAGCCGGAAAACTTCGATCTGGTAGTCATGATCATTCTTTTCGGCGCGACTATGTACTTGTCTTCCAAGCTGACGATGAAGCCGCCAGATCCAAATCAAGAGATGGACGAGCAGCAAATAATCCAGCAGCAGACGGCAAAAACGATGCCAATTGCACTTTCGGCAATGTTTTTCTTCATACCTTTGCCTTCGGGAGTGTATGTTTATATGGTTGTGTCCAACGTCATACAGACGTTGCAAACATGGCTGGTCATGAAGTCGCCCGTGCCAGAATTTGTTGATGTGACACAAGGCGATGATGATTACGTGCCTCCGCAATCGCCGGACGATGATGCGCCAAAGGGCAAAAAAAAAGACGTAAGTGATAGCGGAAAGAACGGCTCCAGCAAAGAATCCGAAAAGGGTTCGAGCAAGAAGAAAACAGACGATGGAGTCAAGCAAATTACGGTGGAAAGCGACACCGGTGAAACGATAAGTTTGTCAACAGGAAAGCGCAAAGTAAAAAAGAAGAAGAAATAGCTTATGAACTCACTAGACGAAAACGCCAGATCATATTTGGAAAAAATCCTCGCCATTTTGGACATTGAGGCGCAGGTTTCTGCAGAGGACATTGACGAGACGACAACGTGCTTCCGCATCGAGTGCCGTCCGGATGACGCCCGGTTGCTGATTGGACGCAATGGAGCGACTCTGGAAGCGCTGCAGTTTATTGTCAGACAGATGTGCAAATCCGCGATGGCTGATCAAGGACCATTTGTAGTCGATGTGCTCGATTACAGACTGCGTCGTCGTCGCAACCTTGAGGATAGCGCTAAGAGAGCTGCCGTAGAAGTGTTGAATGGTGAGCAAGAACGCGTTGCTTTGCCGCCGATGAGCCCATACGAGCGCCGCATCGTGCACAAGTATTTGCAGGAAAACTTCGAAGAACTCGCATCCGAATCGGAAGGCGAAGGTCAAGACAGGCACATCGTCATCACTTATCGCGGCATGCCGGAAGAAGGCAGCGGTGGTAAAAAGAAGAAAGAGTCGAATGGTAAACATAAACCAGCCGATGAAGATGATGATTACGCGGCCGAAGAAGAAGCCTACGGCGACGAAGCAGAAGTCGTAGACGAAGCGTAGTTCCTGGGACCGCGGGCTGTTCGCCCGCATCGAACTGATTGATCGAACGAATTGATCGAACGAATTGATTATTGTGGGGGCGCATTTCATGCGCCCTCAATTTTTTTGACCCAACAGTTAATTAAGTGATTGCCCAATCCAAGCACAATATGATGGGCTGGTCTACGATCGCTAATACCCTGTCGTTTCTGAAATTCTGTCGGAAATGAAACCAGTCTAGTTCGCAGGATTTGCTTTGATGAACAATTCTGTTGAAACTGAACCTAAGAAGCATTATGTGCGTGCTGTTTTGATTGGAATGGCGGTAGGTCTATTCATAGCACTGGTGTTTGCAATCTTTCGGAGTGATCCCATGTATCCGGAAATTCCACACTGGGATTGGGGAGATATTGGTCCCGAGAATCTCCAGCCTGGCATTTCGCTGGACCTTCAATTCAAGGCAGTGCTTTTGCGAACGTGTATGGTTTTACTGAATCACGGATTCAGCTTCCTTACTTTTCCGATTGCGCTCACTGTTTTGTTGGAAAAATATTCGGACACGAACTTTGTGAAAACCGTTTATCAAAGCCTAGCACTTACTTTCTTGGCGTATTCTTGCCTATGGTTGATGTTCGTAGTGACTTTTAGAGTGTCAGGTTCAAATTATTCGGATAATCCAGTATTGGAGTTGGTTTACATCCATATCTATTTGTTCGTTCTAGGATTGGTTTTCCTCTCCCACAATTGTTGGCTCCCTGGATTTTTCCTTTCATTTCTGTTCTTTTTGCAGCCTTTTATGTGGCGAGAGTTCACCATTAGCCGGAATGGCATTTCAATTGCTAAATCGAGTGAGAGCAAATCCTAGCGAGTGCTCCTACTTTGCTTTGTAGGCTTTTTCCTAGGGTTGCGTTCAAGTGTTTTCGGTAATATGGGATGAGATGAACTTCTAGATTCCAGGTTTTTGCTTCCAGGAATTTCGTTTGAAGAAGAGACCATCAGCAAAAGAGCATGTGAAGCCGATCGTGATCGGTGTTTTTCTTGGCCTATTCGTGGCTGTCGCATGTGCTTGGTGCGCTGCAACGAGCTTTGAGAACTACTCTTTTGCTGCGCGTTTGCAATTCGAGCCGCATCTGCTTTCTGAAGCTGAAATACTGCGTCGAAAGGCAGCACTGCTTATTTGTGCCCAGTCGCTCGTAAACAATGGATTTGATTTTGCTTGTCGTGGTGCGGCATTTTCATACTTCGCAGCTTTTATCGGCAGGCAAACTTCGAAAAAACTGTCGCTGGTAGATGGCGACCTGGTTTACTTCTTTTTGGGACCCCGTCCCTATCCTCTAGGATTTATGGCTTCGAGTTTTTTTGAAATAGTGCTGATGGCAATTCTCGGATTGTTTTTGATATCGGTGGTATTGGCAATCATGATGCAGGCTCTCCATGGTTTTGGTGGATTGTTTCACATTTAAGGAGCAGTGAATTAAGTGGAAATGACGCCACCGCGGAATTTTTTTTGGCTATGTACCAGTCTTGCTTTGTGGATCATTGGTCTGATGACCTATCGTGTTTTGTTTCATCATTAAATCACTCAGCTATTGAATGAGCGTTTGGGTTTGCTTTCTTCAGGAACATAGCGACAATTGCTGCGGTGAGAAGAACAATGCCGAGCGCCAGGAAGCAGTCGTTGAACGATTGAACGTAGGCTTCTATTTTGATTCGGTGTGCGAGTTGTTCTATCGCTGCTTGGTGTGCGCTATATTGCGAGTAGCCGTGCTGCTGGAATTTCTCCATTGCTTGGCTGAGGAATTGCTGCGTGTTCAATCCAACTGCGGTGAATGATTCGCCTATGCGCTCTGAGTGAAACTGTTCGCGCTGCGTGAGAATTGTCGAAAGTCCTGCGATGCCAAACGATCCGCCCAAGTTACGCATCATGTTGAACAGCGAAGAGGCTGTCGGTGCTTCCTCTTGCGATATGCCAGCTGTCGTTAGCGTGGACAGTGGGACCATGATAAGCGGCTGTCCTAACGAACGCACAAGCATTGCCGCGATGAGCTGCGGACCGGAGTAATCGTGGCTCATGAAGGCGTTCATAAAACAGCTTGCAGAGAACAGCGCGAGCCCAGCGACAAGCATTATCCGCGCATCTATCTTCTTCATAACCAGCGGTACAAAAGGCGTTATTGCAAGTTGCGGCAATCCCGACCAGATCAAAACTTGTCCGATCTGCAAAGCACTGTAGCCTTGTACGATTGTCAGATAAGACGGAATGATAAAAACGCTGCCGTAGAGAGCCATACCAAACACAGTGTTGGCGAAGCTGCCGATACCGAAATTGCGCTGGAAAAGAAGCTTGAGATTGAGCAGAGGTTCTTTCTTGACGAATTGCGATACAACGAAGATTGCGAGTGCAATTGCAGCGATGATTGCCGGACGCGAAATCAATTCGGATCCAAACCAGTCTTTGCGCTGACCTTCTTCAAGCACGTAGATCAGGCAACTGAGCCCGATTGCCATGGTGGTAATGCCAAGATAGTCGCCACGTTTGAGCAAATCCAATTGCATTTTTGCTTTTGGCAGCGAATACGCAAGCATGGCGATGAGGGCTATACCAGGGATTAAGTTGAGGTAAAAGCTGTACTCCCAGCCGTAATTGTCGGTTAGATAACCCCCGATCGTGGGACCAATCGATGGTGCAAACACAGCTGTGATGCTGAAAATCGCCAGCCCTATCGGTTGTTTTGAAGGAGGAAGTTTTGAAAGAATGATTGCAAAGGACATCGGAATCAGGACGCCGCCTGTGAATCCTTGAGCTGCGCGGAACGCAATGAGCGAGTTCAAGTCCCATGCAAGTCCGCAGCACATCGAGAAGATCAAGAACAGGACAGCGTTGGTTAGGATGTAGCGCTTCAATCCAAAGACTTTCGAGAGCCAGCCCGTGAGCGGAATGGTCACGATTTCGGCAATCAAATACGCGGTCGAAATCCAGCTGCCTTCATCAAGACTTGCACCCAGCGCGCCTTGAATGTCTTTCAACGACGATGCGGTAATTTGAATATCCAGCACTGCCATGAAAGCGCCGAGCGCAGACCCTACGACTGCGATCCAGTCTTTGAAGGAAACCTGCGGCTCGGCTTTTTGTGTTGTGCTGTCCATAGCGCGATTAGAGTTCGTTGTGGCGCGGCTTTCCTTGTCGCCGAAGTTTGACGTTTGGGTTACCGACGCGTTCATGATGTTACGCCTTCTTTCGTCTCAGTTCTATGGCTCAGTAATCAACTACGCTTTTTTGTGATTTTGAACTTCAACTTCGACTATGACCGACATACCAGGGACCAGGAGGTCGGAATACATGCCGAGGCTCTTCTTGTCGAATACAACTTTGACAGGGACGCGTTGGACGATCTTAGTGAAGTTGCCGGTTGCATTGTCCGATGGGAGCACTGCAAAGCTCGATCCGGAGCCAGGAGCAACGCTATCTACTGTGCCTTTGAAAACGTGTCCTGGGAAGGAGTCGACTTTCAATTCGACTTCTTGATGTGGGCGCATCTTTTCGAGTTGCGTTTCTTTGAAGTTTGCGACCACCCAGAGATCATCCGAAACCAGTGTTACTAGCGGTTGTCCCGGTTGTACGTGTTGACCAACTTCGACCGATTTTTTGCCGATGCGTCCGGTGGTCGGTGCAACGATTGTCGTGTATGAGAGGTTCAAGGCGGCTTCTTGAAGTTTGGCTGTAGCTTCTTCAATAGCGGCGTTGGCAACGTCGTAGTTTTTGGAGTTAACTTCGGTTTGAACCTGACTTGCTTTAGCCAATTTCACTTGTCCTTGGGTTTGGATCAGTTGTGCTTTGGCTTTTTTCACGGCTTCCAAGGCTTGTGCGTACTGTGCATTTGCTTGTGTAATTTGTTTTTGAGCCATGTCGCGGGCCTTCTCCGCAACGATGAAGTCGCGTTTTGCATTGTCGGCTTGTTGCTGCGAAACAGCTTGATCTTTGGCTAAGTCGTCAAATCTTTTGTAGTCCAGCTCGGCGCGCTCCACCTCGGCTTGCTTGCCGACCAGGTCGTCTTTCGAGTGCTCGATTTGAGCGAGTGATTCTTGAACAGCAGCTTCTGCCTTGGCGATGGTGGCGCGGGCGTCTTCAACAGCTCCGTTGGCGCTCAGCTCGTTGCCCTGAGCAGTCGTGTTGGCGAGATTGATTGACGTGAAGGCGGAATTTGCTTGGCGCTTGGCTGAATCGAGTGCTGCTTTAGCTTGGTTGACCTTCACTTGATAGTCGCGGGGGTCAAGAATAGCGATAATTTGTCCTTCTTTGACATGTTGGTTGTCGTCGATAAGGACTTTCTCTACAGTGCCGTCGATGCGGCTGCTGATTTGGTGCAAGTGACCGGTTACATAGGCGTCATCTGTTTCTTGGTGTGCGGTCAGATAGGACAACCATTGAACGGCACCGATGCTGCCCCCACCAATAAATAGAAGTGCGGCTGTGGCAATTGCCAAAATCTTTCTATGTTTTCCGAAATTGAACTTTCCAGCATTTTTTTGTGTGTGGGCGCTTCCGGCGTATGCGTCACCTTCCGGGTTGGGGGAGGTGGTGACTTCTCTACAAGGAACTACGGTTACCGGGTAAGCTTTCAGTTCGGTGCAGGGCTTTTCTTCTAATGTTGGGACTGGCATTTTCGTTGCCCTCGAATCGGTTAACTAACATGTTAGTTAGTATGTACCCAAAAGCCGAAACCGTCAAGGGGTTTTCTTGCCGGATTATGTAGTCTGGTTTACAATTTTGTTAGTTGGTTGGTTTTTTGCCCCGAGAGGATGGCTCTTCGGATCAAAATTCGACCATTTTGACCAAACAAACCGAGTGAGCTGATGGCGAAAACCAAAATTGTCAGCAAGCAGCGAGACGCAGAGCTGACCAAAAAACTTATTCTTGACGCTGCTGAATGTGAATTTGCCAGGCGTGGATTGTTGGGTGCGCGCACAGAGGACATGGCTATTGCTGCAGACTGTACGCGCGCGATGATTCACTATTATTTTGATTCAAAGGAAACTTTGTATCAGCTTGTACTAGAGCGAATGTTTTCTGAGCAGGCGAAAGTCGCCCAGGGTTTCGACGTTAATCAAGCGACGCCGGCAGAAGCGTTGGAGCGTTTTCTGCGCATCATCATGACTGATTTAAGAGAGAATCGAAACCTTCCTCTGATCATGCTTTTCGAAGGTATTCAGAATGAGGGCAAATACTATAAGAAGATCGTGATCTCTGCGATTTACGAGCCCATTCAAGCGATATTGGAGCGCGGCAAGAAGGAAGGCGTTTTCCGCAGTGATGTGAACAGTCTCCACACCTCAATCAACATAATGGGTGCATGTCTTTTCTACACGATGTCGCGAAACAATCTCGCGCACATGTTTGAAGGAAAGCCAGATATCTTGAGCAAAGATCTCTATGACGTACACATGGAGCAGGCTTTACAGCTTGTCATTGATGGAGTGAACTCGATTGATTCAAACAATTCGAAGTGAGTCTTGACGAAGAGAAGATGCGCTGATTAGTAATTGCCATTCTGCGAGGGTGAATTGCTTCACTCAGTGGAATAATGCCTATGGAGGGTGTCATACATGTCGGCCACTTTGTCACTATCTGCGATCCATCCTAGACTTGCATTTCTGGCCATCACTCTTGCAGTTGGGATGAAAACAATCGGATTGCTTCCTCGTGATTTCGAAACCCTGAAATTAGACATGCCTGTTCTACAATCGATGCTCGCAATTCTGAAAGAAAATGGACTTAATGTGGTCTTTTCGATTAGAGACTTGCCTGATTTTTCGCCAAATGAAATGGTTTCTGCAATTGAGGAAGTGTTGAAAGATTTCTCGCGAACGCCGTTTCCAAGTTTAGAATTTCAAAGCGCAGTAGACTATCTGGGCTTACCATTGCTAGCAAATCTTTTAGGATGTGAGGAGTTCAAGCTAAATGAAGTTCGAACCAAGAAAGTAGAGTTTCCGCCTGAGTTACAGGAGAAATTGCATTTTGTAATTTTGATCATTGCCGCACTGTCTGGTACTTACAGAAGTGTTGGGATGCGAGAGTGGTTCAACAGGAAGCGTTCTAAGTTGGGAGATAGAAGTCCCGCAGACATTCTTCATGGCAATTGGAGTCCGTTAGATCATGACGCAAAGCGAGTTGGTCAGCTCGCGTGGGATTTGGTTGGCCTTGGTGCAACTTGAAATGAAACAAATTTTGTTTAGACAATCCGATGCGAATTATCCACCACTTTGGGAAGATGGGGCATTTCAGCGTGCAGCCAGATGGCATGGAAATGGTCAGGGACCAGCTCAGTATTTTGCTGATACCCCGGATGGTGCTTGGGCTGAACTTCTGAGACACGAAGAGATTTTGGAGCCCCTTTCAGCTGAAGAATTTGCTGATCGTTTCAATCGGACTCTCTGGGCTGTAGAAGTGGATTTACCAGATCAAATTTGTGATATGGAAAAGCGGGTGTCTGGGGGTGAACTCATTGGAGATGAGTTAAGCTATAACGTTTGCCAAAAAGCTGCGATTGAGGCAAGAGAAGAAAACTACATCGCAATTATGGCTCCATCTGCCGCTCTTGTTGAAGAGGGGGCAAATGGAGTGTGTGTTGGCAATGGTGTGCTAAATAGTGGGCCCGCGCGTCAAGGTCGCGTATTTGTAGTGTTTCGAGCCATGCCGGAGACTATTTGCTGGCCGTGTGGTGGCACGCCAATCTTAAATGAAAGAATGATTTCTCGAGTTCGATATTTCACTTCTACGAAAGCAAGGCGCTTGCTATAAGAAAGAAATCTAGTTCTCTTCGCACCAATCTAGGCATGTTGCGCGGCCTAGTGAATGATTGAAGAAATCGCGGGCGCCAAGCAGTTCTGCGCGCAATTGATTTCTTCCTTTTTCTCCGCGAAAAGGAAGTACAAGAGTGTGGCGCAATAAATGCAAGAAGATAAAAGTGTAGGCCGGGAGCCGTTTTGCGCCTGGCAAATACTGGGAGAAAAATAGAAATCTGTTTCGCGTGTAGTAGTAATCCCGCCAGAATCTGCGCTTTCCAGTTGTAGATGCGTTACCGGTATGTGCAATGATTGCGTCAGGCACGAGAATGCACTTCCAACCTTTGAGTCGCAATCTGTGACATAGTTCGGTGTCTTCAAAGTATAAAAAATACGATTCGTCGAAGAGTCCGACTTCGTTCAAAGCGTCAGCCCGCAAGAGTAAATTTGATCCGGACAACCATTCGCAATCGACCGTGGGACCTTGGGCGTCGCGTTTGAGGTAAGTTTTTGCCTTGGTGAAATCAATCACTCCGCGCGCCTGGACGGCTTTTGCGCGCCCGTCGTCTTCATTTTCAACAATGCTGGCTCCCAGGGCTGCTGCTTTTGGGTTCGCACCGGAAACAGCTAGGAGCTTGTCCAGAGAATCGGCGGGAATGGTCGTATCGTTGTTGAGAAGCCAGATAAGATCAGCGCCTTTGTCCAAGCAGTAACGCATTCCGGCGTTGCAGCCGCCAGCGAATCCCTGGTTAGTATCCAGCCTGAGTACTTCAATGCCAGGAAACTCATCAAAGAGTTTATTTCCGTCTGTTTCCTCAGAACCGTTGTCGACCAGCAAAATATTGAAATTAGGCCTCTGGATTTCTTTGAGAGAAGTCAGGCAGCGCCGAGTGTACTCAATCCCTCGCCAGTGCAGCACTAGCGCCCAAACGGACGGTTGCTGCGGCGGATAATTTTTATCGTCCGGACTCACTAAGGCACACATTATTTCGTCTACTGGCTCACTTTACTTCTTTTCGGGCTCACGGATAAGAGCGAGGCTTGATAATATTAGAGGGAGTTCCGGCGAGTAAAGAGGTTGGTTTGTGTCTGAATCGGAAGCACACAAAATGGATTCTAATCCGGCGGCAGATAGCGCTGGTGAAGAACAGCCTATTAGGCGCCAGGGCCTTACCAATTTCCTTCGTGCACTGAAGCACGTCAATGAAGCGTCTGTCGCGGAAAACGTCAAACAACGTTTTTCCGACTATGTGACCATTGCGCTTGTCGTGCTTTGTATTCTTAGCCTCGTGATGGCTGTTTGCGTGCCTGTACCGCCCGGTATCAAGCTCTTGCCGCTGCTGTTTACGGTAGGCGCTGTAATTTTCTACATCATCAATCGTCTGGGCATCATGATCAGCCTTACAGCTCGTCAGGCCCTCATCGTGTGGCAGATTTTGGTTGCCGGATTCTGGCTGGGTGTGACCAGTGCCATGCTCGTCATGCTGGCTTGCTTCTATTTTGTGTCTCAAGGCAACGGCTACTAAGCTGTTCGGGACTGTTTTGAGCAATCCAAAGGGTTCGGTGCTTCGCTTTTGCTTGATGCTGACTGGCTTTGCGGTGGCGTGTTTGCTGCTGGCGTTTCAGGCCGTGGGCAAAGGAGCCAGCGAAAGCAGCGTTGGTGGCGAAAGCGCGGTTCCATGGATTGGCACAGATGCCGGCAATGGCGCGGTCGCTGGTAATAGCACAGCGCTTGCTGCAGAGCACAAGAAGACTGTTGTCTTCGGTATGAACTGGGAGCCCGTTGGGTTCTATCCCCTTCGGGCAGTGGACTCGGCGTCCTATTACGGACAAACACTGGTTTACGAAGGTCTGGTCAGCTACGGCGCGGATACGGATATTGTTCCTGGGCTTGCGGAGCGCTTCGAGATATCCACAGATGGTTTGACTTATAAGTTTTGGTTGCGAAAAAACCTCCGCTTCTCAGATGGGACAAGGATTTCCAATGAAGACGTTATCCAGTCGATTAACGCTGCATCGTCAAAAATCTCACCATACAAAGATGATTACCGGGATGTAAAAGAAGTCATTGGCGATACAAACCTCATCACGCTGAAGCTCAGCCGCCCCTGCGCGCCGCTTTTGTCGCGTCTTGTAGAACTGAAAATCCTGCCCTCAGTTTTGCTTTCCTCCGTGGACAAAGGCAAACGCGCGTTGATGCGGCATCCGGTTTCGTCTGGACCGTTTTGCCTTAAGCGTTGGGAGTCTGGGCTGGAGCTGGTTTTTGAACCAAATCCATACTACTGGGGCAAGCAACCAGATGTTAAACGGCTCATCTGGCGCGTTATACCAGACATGAGTTTGTTGTCGATGGCGCTCAGCCGTGGTGATGTTCAAGTGGCGCAGATAGACGCAAGAGCCTGGAAATACTATTTGAGCAAGCGTCCGAATGTAGTGCTGGACGCGTTTGCGGGCTCTAGAACAATCTATCTTGGTTTTAATCTCGCGCGGTCACCTTTTGACGAGGATGCTGTACGCCAGGCAATTGCACACTGTGTTGACCGTCAGGATATTCTGAGCAAGCTGTATGGGGACTTTGGAGTGCTGCCTACAAGCGATTCTGCCGAAGGGCGATGGTCATTCGATAAAACGGTAAAAACGTACGGCTATGACCAGCAGAAAGCTCGCGAAATTCTCGAAAAGCAAGGCTTTAAATTAGGCAAACAAGGATATGTGCGGCAAAAGGATGGTAAAGAGCAATTGCTGGCTTTCCGCATCAAATCGACGAAAGATTCTTCGGACATTGCAGAAGCTATTGCAGGACAGCTTCGGCGCGCTCATATTCCGTGCGAAGTAGAGGTAGTGGAGTTTGCTGCATTGCGTCACAGATACTTGCAGAAAGGCGATTACGACGTCACTCTGTGGAGCCGGTCATCTGGTCCTGATCCAGACTGTTACTTGATTTGGTCGAGTGAAGGTCCAATGAATTTTTCGCGATTCAATGATCCTGTTGTTGACGAGCTAATTCAGAAGGGGCGCACAGCGACATCGCTTAAGGATAGAAAACATGTTTATTCAGAGATGCAATCAATTCTTGCAAAACGAGTGCCGTGGGTGTTTGTTGTACAGCCAAAGCTGATGCTTGCACATCAAAACACGATTACTAATATCAGCTTAGGAACACAAGGAAAGACAGGCGTGCCTTGGGACAATCCGCTATTTAATGCGGCACGATGGAGTTTTTCAGAGGCGAAGTAGCCAGGCAGGTGAGAGGTGGCTTTGCAAAAGCGCGGCTCCCGGAAAATTTCCAATTTGGAAGATAAGGTCTAGAGAACCCCGACTAACTACATCAAGCGTCGAGTCTCCCCCGCCTCAAGCCTCTCTTTCCTATGGGTTTTACGGAGTGTTTATCATGACTGATAGAGCCTCGGTTTCTGAACTTCCTGCGTCTACAGTCAATCCGGATGTTCAAGATGCAGCTCGAGAAAATTCCGCTGAAGATAGCTTGCACACGAATGTCCCCGCTGAAGACGTCGCGGGAGCACGTATCTACTTCATGAACATAAACGGTCAAAATGCCGATGGTAGCGTGTTTCTCTCAAAAGTGACCTTTGATGATCGAGACAAAGATGATCTCACAGGTGAAGATCGAGAAGTTCTCGATAAGCCTCTGAGCAGCCCTGTTGAATTGGCATACCGCGGATTGCATTTGCTTCCAGTTCTCGATATCGATCGTGATGGAGTTGTGACTCGCGACGAGATTGATAGTGCGTCTAAAGATTCTAAATACAGGGGCACCGATGCGCTGGTAATCGCTGCATTCGCTGATCCTTCGGCATGGGACGGATTGACAAAACTCTCGAACGATCAGCGCGGCAACGAAACCGGAATCACCAGTGAGGACGTTTGGACTATTGCTGAAAAACAAAATGATGTCGCTGTCCAAAACGCATACGATGCTTCCCTGGCAGCATTTCATATGAATGAAATGGCGGCAGGTAATTAGAATATGCCATCTGCAGAATCTGGCGACAAGCCTGTTTTGGCAAAAAGCCCTGTGAGTATTCCAGATGTAGACTCTATTTCTGAGTTTCGCATGAGAGCGCAAGAATTATTCGTGCGAATAGATCTAGATCAAGACGGTTTTGTTAGTCGCAAGGAAATTAGCAAAGCTGTTGAAAATCCCAGCTACAAGGGCGAAGATGCGCAAGTTATTGCAGGTCTTTTTGATTCGAAAACATGGTCAAGGTTGGTTGAATCTTCCGACGATCAGCGCGGTAAAGACAATTCTATTTCTCCTAAAGATATTCAACAGCTCGATCAGGAGCGGGCTTCGAAGATTGAGTTTGCGAGCAAATTTATGCCTTATGCAGAAAAGAATTTCGCAAAACTTGATAAAGATGGCAATGTCTTTTTAGAGATTGGCGAGATTGAATTTGCTCAGAACAATAAAAAACTTTCTGCACCCGACCGTAATGCGCTCAAACAACTACGTGCTGCCTATGCGCGTTTACAGCAAGAGAGCAATGATGAATGGTTTTGGGAAAACGATGGAATTACGCGCAAAGATTTGAAAGTTTTTGCTGCGCAGATCGATGGTTTAAAACAAGATCAAGCCGCTGCCGATAATGCAATGAAGATAGCGGATAGAACTTACAGAGGCATTCTTGATCAGAGCAGTACTGAGCTTTTCGGTGGGATGAAGCCAAAGGATGCGATCACGCCGGAAGCTATAAAGCAGGGTAGAATCGCTGATTGCTACTTCCTCGCGACCTTAGCATCTGTTGCTCGCAATAATCCAGAGCTAATACGCGACATGATTCGTGCCAATAGAAACGGCACTTTTACCGTTGCTTTTCCTGGTGACAAAGCGCATCCAGTAACAGTCGCGGCACCTACAGAAACCGAGCTTGGAGTTGGTAACCGAGGAACCAAATTTGGTGTATGGGCAAGAGTTCTTGAGAGCGCATTTGCGCGGTGGCGCTTGGAGCGTGGTAATTCAAAGTATCCAAACGCAACGATCGAACTCGAGGGCGCACACGGTCCAGATACCGGAAAGTTTGCCCTACGTGTTTTGACAAACAGCGATGCTGATGAACGTGGCATTTCTTCGCTTAGTAACGAGCAATTGGTTTCGACTCTTGATTCTGTGATGAACTCCAATCGTCAAAAACGCATGATGATGGCTAGTGTTCCTGGTGGTTCTGACGGGGAGAAGACAAAAGATGGATTCGTCAAACAACATCTCTATAGTGTTTTGGCATTTGAAAGAACCGCTAAAGACAGGGGTTTTGTGACTGTGCGCAATCCCTGGGGGGCTGGAACGAACACCCCTGAAGGCACAACTAGAATCAACTTGGAGACCTTTCGCCGCAATTTCAATATCATGACCGTTCAAAAATGAACGCCGGAAAAGAGTAGACGAGCATTCAGACTTCAGACTACCAGCACGACATGGGCGAAGTCTTTTCAAAATCAGGCAACGGCTATTTCACATCCTGAGCCGGGATCTGCATGGGAAATGAAATGCAAAAAGCCGCCAAAGCAATTCGGCGCAGGGTTTGCGTCCTTGATTTGACGGTTTTGCAAGATACCAGGAAAGGCAAGCATGACTAGCATGCTTGCCAAACTAAGTGAACACTGCCTTACGCGGCGGAGAGAGAACTGACGTAAATGTCTGTCTGACTCTTAGCGGGTTGGCGGGTTAACTTGGGTCCACTGAATACCCTGGATGTTGGATTGCTCGCAGATCGGTTTGTTGCCGAGGTGCTCACGGTACCAACGAAGTGCTTTAGCCATGCGGTGCACGGCGTGTCTTCTTGCAGATGTGAGTGTCCAAGACGGAGGCTTAAGGTGGAAATAACGACCTTCATCTCCGCAGGCTTGTGCGTTAGCTGGTAACGAAGCTACAAGTAAAACTGACAAAGCTAGGAATGCTTGTCTCATAGAAAACGTCCTCTCCTTTGCTGAGGTTCCTGGCGGCCCCTAATAACGGAAACCATCTTAGAATGCCGGTTGCCATGAAGTTCCATACGTTCATATAGAACCACAGGTCCATTGTACTATTCCCTATTCCACAGTGATAATGTCAAGACGACCCTGTGTTAAATCCGTTAACACCCAAATGACGGGCCTTAGCAGCCTTAGCTCTGAGAATTAATCTGATTATCGGCTACTTGAGTAAAAACTCGAAGGACCAGGTATTAGATACATAGCTATAGTTTTCAAGTGATAAGGTTATCAAGTAGAATCATCTACATCCCGTACAAAGGTCAGCAATTTCCGCTGTCGAAAGGGTTTTGCAATTGGCCAAAGGTCAGCGTGAGTCCGAACAACCTAACAAAATGCCCGTGCAGCCTATTGATTGCAGGGAGGCATTGCATTGGTTTGTTGAAACAGTTGGACTCTATAAAGGCTCCACGCGCGGTCTTCTGGTTTCTAATTTTGACGAAGCGGCAGAACCATATGTTGAATCGGCCGTCATCAACCTGAAGTCACGCGGCATCACACCAGCAGTTGTCGAAGGAGCGGCAATTTATCAGCAGGCCGCAAGGCTGTGGGACCAGGCTGTGCGCGGAACATCGTTCGGCAGACCTGTTGCAACGCAGTTCGAGCTTGACCTGACAGGTGCGCCAGTGACGGTTATCAACAACTTCACGCCACCGCAAACAGCTCAACAGCTCTGGTATCTCTATCATCACATCCTTTATCCAAGGGCTTTGAACGGCAAGCCTTTGCTCATAACTACAAAGCACGACTACTACGAGTTGATTAGCCTGGGTGGTCACTGTGAGGACCTTGAATACGCAGGTCGAAAAGTGACCTGGGAGAAGGTTCTCTACATCCTAGAAGCAACCACAATTGATTTGCACCACTTCAGCCAAATGAAAGAGGAAGGACTGCCTCCGATGCTGAAGGCGGAATACTATCTTTATAAAACGCTCAAGGCGAGGGAATTTCCGATAACTCCAATGCATGTGGTCGGCGACTACATGTTGGACTTTGCAATCTTCAATCGTCATTCAAAATTGGATGTCGAGATAGATAATGTGTCGTCGCTCGACGGCGGCAGCTCCTATTCTGCCGAAGCGAAGAAGAATTTAGAACTGCTGAGTGACGGCTGGCGCATTGTACGCTTGACTAACTCGGAAATCATGAGCAACGTGGTCGCTTGTGCAGATGCTGTAGAAGACGTATGGCGCGGCGGTTTGAAGAAGTCTTCTTTTGGTCGATTGATTCAAGGCAACTCCAGTTATGTTGTTCCGGAGTTGGTTGTTGAAGACGAAGTCCAGCGCATGGCGATATCACACGGTGCCGGTCCCGCTGCCATTACTGGTGGTGCAGGTTGTGGCAAAACCACGGTGCTCGCTCACCGCGTAGTCAACCTGCTCAATCAAGGTATCAATCCTGAATCGATTCTTGTAATCAGCTATTCAAAGGAAACGCTTACACCGCTTCGCGCAATGGTAGATGAGATTGGCGACAAGATTATTGCGCAGAAGGTAAACTTCTTTACCTGGCATGATCTAGGGCTGAAGATACTGAAGGAAAACCTTTCAGCAATAAAACGCAAGCCCCCTTTGAAGGTTGAGCAAAATGTGCTGAAAGTGATTCAGCGCCTTTTGCAGAAGTATAAAAAGGACCTCGACCCTGTAACCCTTGAGCTTTCCGAGGAGCTTGACGAGTTTACTCTTGTGTCGTTGATCTCGCTCTATAAGGCGAATTTGGTAGCACCCAAGCACGTTAAAGAGCGCGGCAAAGGTGATGTTGATGAGCTAGTAGCAAAGGTTTTTCAGGCATACGAAGACCAATTGCAGAAAGCCAATCGCGTTGACCGCGATGACATGATTACTTTGTCCGCCAATTTGTTGGTTGAAAACGCTGATGTGCGTGCGCGCTATCAATATCAATTCGAATACGTGCTTATTGATGAGTATCAAGATGCGTCGGCAGCGATGGATTTGCTCGCACGCTTGCTCTCATTTCCTCAGGACAATCTCTTCATCCTGGGCGATGAAGACCTCACTATCTGGGAGGCGAAGGGCAGTTTGCCGCGTCTTTTGCCTGAAGTTTCGTTGCGCTTGCCGAATGCAAGATGCTACACGCTCGATAAAAACTGGCGGTGCCATCCTGCAATTGTCGAGAATGCACGCCATGTGGTGCGCGCTCTCGAGCGTCGCCGAATGCAGAAGGATTTCACGACTGGCTGGGGACCAGCCCCTACAGAGGCAGTCATTGGACCGCAGATTCTTGCCGATGAGATGGCAGAGTCTGAGTGGGTAGCTGATGAGGTGCAGATACTCATCGATAGTGGCAGGCAGTCCGGCGAGATTGTTGTACTTTATCGGCAGAACAGTTATGCAATTCTGATTGAAGAAGCACTTTCGCGCCGCAATATTCGTTGCATTGCGACCCATCCTGACGCCGGCATGATCCCCGATGAAGTCGGTGATGTTATGGCGTTCTTGCGTCTAGTTATGGATCCAGACGGTCCCAAAGCGCGAGAATCTTTTGAACGTATATGCCAATTGCGCGTGAAGGAAGTTGATCCGAAATTATCCGCAACAATAGCCAGCTTTGGTGAGGCGAACAATCTTTCTTATTTGAAGGCGGTCGAGATTTATTCGGAAGCTGTTTCCGATCCTTCTTGCATTGACCTTGCACAGCTCGTTCGCATCATTCGTACCATGCATGCGGAGAAGCTTCCGCCGGCAGAAACCATTTCGCTGTTGAAACGTACACAGCGCCTCAACGAGTTTTACAAATCAATCAAAGTGCCTGCTGGAGTCAATTATGAGCCGCTGAGAAAACTTGCTCAATTGGAAGAAGAAGCTCGCCAATATAAGAGCGTTTCTGAGTTTGTAAAAACATGGAGCGCACGGCAGCAAGATAAGGGCGAAGGAAATGAAGGCCCCGTCAGGATTTTGAATGTCAACGAGACTAAGGGATTGGAGTATCCGATTGTTTTTGTTGTGGGCATGTCTGATGGTCTATTCCCGTCCGATGTGAACGATCTGGAAGAAGAACGTCGCCTGTTCTACCTTGCGATAACAAGAACGAGAGAGGCTTTGTATCTTTCAAGTCCATCATCGTTCAATGGTGAGTCGCTGCTTCCCAGTTTTTTCCTTGCGGAAGGCGGATTCCAGTTGGCTGCACCAAAGGCTGGTGGACAGCCACTTCCCGTAGTTCCGGCTGCCGCACCGCCTCCACCACCGCCCCCTCCTCCTCCTCCGGCGACCATAGCTCCGGTCGAACCGAAGCGTCCGGCAAAGCCGGAGCAAATCCCTGTGAAGCCGGATCAAATACCAGTCAAGCCAGATCCTGGAGTGGTAAAACCTGTTGCAAGAACAACACAACAAGGTGGAGCCACGGCGGCAATACCTGTGAAACCCGATCCGGGTATGCAGCCCGTGACGAAGCCGAATGTGGCACCTACTCCGGCATCCAACATTCCAGTGTTGCCTGACCCAGGCATGCCTTCAAAAGCTCCTGCGCAGTCTACTGTTCAACCTGTGCAGCAACCTGCTCAACCTCAGGTTGTGCAAGAGTCAGCTCCACTTCAATCAACACATCAGCCCGTTCAGCAACCAGCGCAACAGCCGGTGCAAGCAGTTCAACAGCCCGCTTCACCACCACCACCGCCGCCGCCAGCGCCACCACCACCGCCACCGCCACCGCCAGCGCCACCACCACCGCCACCGCCACCACAGCCTCAAATTCAAATCGTTCCAGTCAAACCCGTGACTGCTCCCATGCCGTCACAGCCGCAGACTTTGCCGCCTGTTCAGCCTAGTCCGCCTCAGACAATACCAGTCAGACAGCAACCTCAATCTCAGCCGCAGCAGGCACCTCCGATGGTGGCAGCAATGGCTGCGTCTGCATCTATACCTGTCAAACCTGATCCAGGTTTGGTTAACGATGATTTGCCAGTTGTCATCAAGCCGGTTGTCTCTAAACCTGTGGCTGAGTCGATTCCCATTCGTCCCGATCCGGTGCTCGACGAGTTGCTCGCTCCATTGCAGCAAAGCGCGGCCGCGAGAGAAAATACTCCTCCGCCAGCTATGCCTCACGTGTTGCCGAATCTTCCAACTGCTCAAACAGCCTCGCAAGCCCCGCAGCATACTTTTTCCAGTAAGCCGCTTGAGGCTCCAGATCCGTTGTTTCAAGCAACCCAGCAAAATGTTCTACAACACATGGCTCCTGCACAGCCGTCGGACGCGGCACCTTCAGCGCCGTCCGCGCCGGAAACCAAGGAAGCCGCAGGTATTAAATACAACGTGTTTGGTATTCCCATTGGTCCCGATGAAGAACCACTTATCGACGATAAGTCTGCGCCTGAGGTGGCGGGAATCGCGAATCAGGCAATTGTGAACGAAGCGGCTAAGGCTGCGGCGCGTACGCATCCAGGTCTGCCGGCTGGTTTTGTAATTCCCGATCCAAATCCAGCTCAACTCAATTTGCCGAAGTTGAAGGATTTATCGATTTTCAAACCCAGACCTCATATTCCTGCCAATGCAATAGGGCTCCCGCCTGCGGCGACGCCATTAGCTCCAGCTCCGTTGGTCGCACCGCCTCCATCTGCAACAGCTGAAATTGCCGCTTCCGTAGCAGTCCCTTCGCCAGCAGCTGTTTCCTCCGCTACATCAATGGCACCGGACCCGGCAGCAACGGCTGCTGCCGCAGAAACTCCGATCGCTCCGGCTAAGGGCAGGAAAGGGCGCAAGGGCAAGACTGTTGAAGTAGCAACAGAGACAACGCCGGCCGTTCCCGAACTTGCGCCGACGGCAAATGTTTCAGAACCACCCGCCGTTACACAGCCCCCAACCATTCCCGTGGCCAATGTAGCCAAGGTAGAAGCGAAACCAGCAGCTCCCGTTGAGCATTTTGCACCTGTTCCAGAGCCCATTGCAGCAGATGTGGACATTGTCGCCGCTGCGGCTGCTGCTGCCTTTGGTCAGCTTCCCGCTGATGATGTTTCACCGCTGCAGGCGGCAGTGAAGTCGCAAGAGCCTGAGGTGGATGAGGAAGGCTTTATCATTCAGACTTTTGTTGCACCGGTGAATGTTGGCGATGCTAAGCCGTCCGTAGCTCAGCCACCAGCGGTACAGCCCCAGGCCGCTCAACCGCCCGCGCCAAATCCGTGGGACTCGCCGATGCAGCCCCCGCCTCCGCCGCCTCCGCCAACGCAGCCGCACATTCAAGCACCGCCGCTGCAAACGGGTCAACCTATACAAGCGACCGATTCGGTTCAGCCTGCGGGGCAGGCACAAAAGCCCCTGCTGCAACAGTGGTCGTCGCAAGGTAAAGAGCATTCTGCAGAAACTCCAGACCTGGTAAAACAGCCTGGAGGTGTGAATGCGATGCCGCCTCAACCGGGCGTTCCAACTCAACCAGGTGCGCCGATTCAACAGGGTGTTCCGCATCAACCAGCAGTTCAGGAACCTGTAGCAGCGCAAGCAGCAGAACCGCCCGTAGGGGCGGAGCCAGCCGCTCCTGAGGAGCCTCCGCCGCCACCAAGCGCTTTCCATTCACATGAGCACATCGTTGGTGATAAGTACCAGACAGGTGCTGGAGAACATCATCGTGGAAGTTGGATGGAGCAAGGCCCTACGCCAATTGCCCCTAATCTGAGTGTGCCATTGCCGGCTGGCCATGACCCGGATAAACCGAAAGACATTGGTGCTCCTGTCCGCAAAGGTCCGCAGCGTCCGCAGATTTCGCCTCTGTATCCAGAGTCATTCCAAAGTCCTGTGGAGATGCCTGCTACGCCTCCAGCACCTCCAGCCGCACCGCCTGTGGTATCGGAGGGTGGTGTGTACAATGCTGTTGGAGACGATGAATCTCTGCCAGGAATGGGCGCAGTGCCTGCGGTTCCGGATAGCATCGGAAAGAAAGGAAAGAACGTCGCTTGGGGTGGAATAAAAGGTGGTCTTTCGCGCGGTCAGCGTTCTGAGGATGTACCGCAAGTCTATAAAGATATGCCCGAAGAAACCGAGGCAGAAAGCGCTTTTCCTGAAGTCGCAGCACGTCCGATGTTGCCGCAAACACCACTGCAAGGTGCGCCTCACGCTCAGTATCAACCTCCTCAAGCTATCCCGCAGCAGCCGGTCCAGCCGCACGGTAGTGTTCAACAACCCGTGCAGAGCTTTGCGCAGGGTGATGATGACGCTCCTCATTGCCCCGAGTGTTCGGCTCGTTTGGAAGGCGGTTCAAACTTCTGCGGAGAGTGCGGCTACAAGCTTGGAGTTCGCATCCCTACTTGTGTTTCTTGCCAGGCTCCACTTGATCCCACCGCGCGTTTTTGTGGAGAATGCGGAACAAAAGTCACCGACCCTGCTGCCGGTGCAAATCCAGCGCCAGAAAGTGCTCCGCTGCCTAATTCGGCGAGTCAAAATGCCTCCCAAGATCCAGAAAAGGCAATGGAAGATTATCTTTCTGGGTTCGGACCAAATCAAAAGGATAAGCATTGGTCGAACAAACTGAAGAAGATCTTGGACTAGGTGTTAGTCAGCGCTTCAATCCCGCTTTCAGTTTTTCAAGGTTAACCTCGACCTGGCGCTTCGTGTCTTCTCGCGATGTCGAATTGTCGATAACCACGGAAGACAAACGTGCTTTCTCTTCCTGCGGCAACTGTGCCGCCAACCGTTGCGTGATCAGTTCAGAGCTCAAGTTGTCGCGCCTGGCGAGCCGCTCGCGCAAAACCTCTTCCCTCGCTACGATTGCCCATATCTCGTCGTATTCGCCTTGAACTTTTGCTTCGAAAAGAAGAGGCGCGAGGATCGCAACAATCGGTTTATCAGCGTTCGCTGCAACGCAACGCCTACTTTCCAAGATTACGGCCGGATGTATTAGTGCTTCTAGATCGCGCTTGGCGACGGGATCTTTGAATACCAAGGCGCCTAGTTTTTTGCGGTCTATCTTGCCTGTTCCATCGTCGCTCAGTATATTTTTTCCAAAACGCTCAACAACAGCGCGCCTTACCTTCTCGCTATTTTGAATGTTATGGGTAATTGTGTCAGTGTCTATAACAGGTACGCCGAGCTCTTCTAGAATGCTGCCAACCGTCGACTTGCCGGAGCCGATTGTTCCTGTGATGCCAATTACAAATGGTTTTCTATCCGGCGACAATTTTGTTTCTCCACCTAAAGCAAATCATTGCGCGCAGCAATATCTTGTGCGCGTGAAAGAATTGATTCTAACTGATTTTTGTCGAAGCTCTTCGAATCAGGGTCAGTCGCGACTCGCACAACTGTATTCCCACCGTCCCCGGGATGGGCAGCGAAAATCAATCTTGGTTTATTTGATTCTGGATCTGCTTTTACTGCAAGTAAATGACCCGCAGAGGCGCTGAATTGGGTCGTATTCCACCCTGCTTCCTTAAGAGCTTTGATTAACGCTTTCATTGTCACTGACGAAGAATAAGGAAAAGAACTCTGTGTTTTGGAACGCTTGGGTGGCAGTGATTCGGGCGTAATCCATAGTTTGTATGCCACGGCACGCCACGACAAAGATGGAGTCGGATCACCGTTCAAAATCATCATAGGAGCCTGCACCGCAGGTGGTGGCGGTATGGGTGGGCGCTCTGGAACATCCGGTGGTTTATGAATTGGTTGTTGCCCTGGTTGGAGAATAGTTGGCTGGACGTTGTTTGGCAGGGATTCCCCTTGTCCATCTCCAGAAGAAGGCGCGGTTGAAGGCGCTGTGAAAGGCGTGCGTTTGTCGATTGAACGATAGGTCGGCGCAGTCGATGGAGCAATTGGAGCAATTGGAGCAATTGGTGTGTGGTTTTGGTGTGTTGAACTGCTAGGGCGTATTGTCGAACCGTAAGGACGAAACGCCGGTGCCGCCGGCGCAAAGTTGCTGTTCGTTCTCGACTCTGTTTCAGTGTTTGCGGCGGACGGCGTCACTGGCGCCGTTTCTGTCTCTACAGGTTTTGTCGACGGCTTTCTATGAAAGAAGGGAAACGCGTCCGTCGACGGCGAAGCGAAGGCGGACAACAAGAGCAGACTGCAAGCTAGTCGCAATGTCTTAGTTAACTTCACTCTCATTTGTCTCAGAAAAACCATCTGCCAAGTCGTCATTTTGTGTCATTCTACTATCTTGCTTTAGTGCCGGAATCTCAAGATGCAGACAAGAATCAGATGAAAGAACTTCCTTTTAGCCACGGTCGCCAATCGTTCGACTTCAACACGTTCGAGATGAATCCGAGCTTGCCCGATAGAGTCGAGCCTCGCATCCAATACTATTTGTTGGATGAGAATGGGCTGACTGTTCGACCATTTTTGGATTTCGACAACATCTGCTCTGACCGCGGCGAAAACGGAATTTGCTGGCTTCATGTTACTGGGACGCTCGGCGACGAGTTTTGGCGTGAATTGGCCAAGTTTATGGATCTGTCGGATGAACAGCAAAAGCTGCTGCGTTGGCCTCATCATCGCTCTTTCTTTGATGAGTTTCACAACGGGCTTTTCTGGACATTGCAGCGCCCGTCGGTGGGCGAGGTCGTGGAAGCCATCGAAGTGATCAATTTCTTTATGACTGAACACGTCATTATCACAAGGCAGTTTAGTCACGATGTAGCATTCGGGGTAACTGTGGATCGACTAATGGCGCGTGCTGAGAGCCTGCAAGGCTACACCGTGGATAGACTTTCAGCGCATTTGATTGAAGACATCATTCATACTTATATTGAAGTATTGAAGGTGGGCGGGACTAAGCTTGAAACCATTCAAAGCCGCATCATCAAACACCCAGGTAAGCAGGAGCTGCAGCTCATTAATCGTGCTCAGCAAGTAATTTGGATTTTTCTCAATACAGTCTGGCCTGTAGAAACAGTCGTGCTTTCGCTGTCACGCTGCCGCTGCCATGTGATTACTGAGAAGGGGCGGCAAGAACTAGGATATTGTCATGACGAAGCGATGTCGCTCGTGAGGATGTTCGAAACCTATCGCTCGATGTCTTACAACCTAATGGATGTGTACGTTTCGGGGCTTGGTCTGCGCACGAACGAAACGACGATGATTCTAACTATTATTGCCACGCTATTCCTCCCGCCGACTTTGATTGCGGGGATCTATGGCATGAACTTTCAGATTCCTGAAGTACATCTGACTTGGGGTTACTACATTTGCTTGGCTGCGATGATGTGTGTGTCTGGCGGTCTCTTGTGGTGGTTGAAAACGCGCGGATTCTTGGATTTCAGGTAATCAATATTCGGTAGCATTGCTCACCTGTAGGCAATTCTGGCACTGTCTACTTAATCGACCTGTGAAATCTAATCTTTGAAACGGGAACATGGCTGTTTTGCGCTGCGTCTGCTTTTAATTACGTGCCAAGTCTGTCACTCAACCAGCTAAAAGTCCGATGAAAGGTCGAACCGGCCGAACCTATTGAGCGCCCTTATCGCTCGGGTATATACGGTTTTACTTTTGTTCTGGGCACTTCGGTGCCATAATGACAACATAGTGCTTCGGTTAAATCAGCCCAACTTGGTTATGCCTAAACGGTCACTACTACCTTTTTTGCTTTACACCGGCATCGTTGCTGCAAGTTTCGGTGTGTTCTCAACCTCGCAAATGGAGCCTGTGTCAGCATCTTCGCTGTATACGCCCTTGCAAGAAGGGATGCGCCAATTTCATGCTCGTCGCTATTCGATGGCTCTTGGACCGCTGGAGCGGGCTGTTGCAAAGACGCCTAATGATGCGACTTCTCGGTATTATTTGGCAAATTGCTATGTTCACATGGGGCGCCATGAAGATGCGCAACGCGAATACGATGCAGCTTACCGACTTGATCCATTCGGACCTGTATCTGGCTACTGCCGGCGGGCACTTTTAGGTTATGGAATTTCTGTTCCTGATGATGCTGAATTGTTTGCTGGTAGGAAGTCGGTTGCGCGGAAAGTTGCGATGCAGCCTTCCGATACGATTTCACACAACTCTCCGCAGCATCTCAATAGAGCAGTGGACACCATTCGACGTCAGGCAGACTTTGAGAAAAGTCGTCATAAGCAAACTGCGGAAGTTTTTGGTAACAATGTCATCAAATCTGGAGAAGGAGCAGCCAAAAAGATTTTGGATGATGCTGTTGCCGAGTGCAAGGCGATTATGGATGCGCCTATAAATCTAGTCAGTGTCACTGGAACAGGTGGTTCGTTTGTAACCAATGCTGTCTTAGAGCAAGCACGCGCTACAGAAATGGAAAGGCGCAGAGAGGTTTGTGCTGACATTCGCAAGAGGGCAGATGCCGATGCTGCACGTGTGAGAGCTGAAGCACAAGATCGCTCGCAGAAGTTCAAACAATACAGCCAAGATCGCCAAAACGCTCTCGACGAAGTTGCGGACAGCTTGGAAAGCCAGCTTTCAACTAGTCGACTGAAAGACCGTGTGAAAATGCGCGCGGAAGGAACCGGCTTGTACGTGCGAAACTTCGGCGTTGTGCCGAGCCCCTCGCCGGAAGTTCACAACTCAGTTGCGAGAATTCGTCCTCATCAGTACCCGCAGCTCCCGGATGTTCCAGCATCAGAATCAGGAGAATCTAGTGGGCCTCCAACTGGTCAAAGCGCGGGTGAAAACGGCAAATTGCCCACGGACACAGGTGTGCCGGCCAAAGGTGAGCCTGAGCATTCTGTGAGTGGCAAGGTCTTGGACAAGAAGTAATGTCTGCGAAGGAACCTACGAAAAATTCCGATGCCAGCGGCAATGAAACAGGGCGGGACTGCCGTCTTGGCGGAAAAGATGAGACTGTCGAAGTCGTTGTTGAGCGTGGCGAAACAATCTGGCAATTAAGCGAATTGAAGTACGAGGGAAAGCATCCTCTTGCGGCTATTTTTCAAGCGAATGGGTTAAGGCCTTCGGTTGTCTATGAAAACGGGCTTCGCAGGCTGTTGGACCCAGTTTATTTTGCCGGGAACGTTTATATTTTTCCTGCCTGGTCTGAAGTGGAAAGGCTTGAGAAAGAGTTTTATTCATTGATGGACGAGTTGCATCCACAAGTTGAAAGTTATGATGAATACAACATTTGCGAGGCTGGCAGTGTTGATGATAAGCAGCGCTCATTCGTGACAATAAATTGGGATGAGACACTATATGCGGTGGCGCAAAGGAAATATGGTTCTGACGTTCCTCTGGAAGCGATTTACGAAATCAACAATATGACTCCCTCGGTTAGTGGGGGTACCGCGGGAAAGACTGTTAAAGAGCCAGTCTACCCGGGTGGAAAAACCTACTGGTTGCCCGCGCGTAGTGAAGTTGACACCCTTACCGAAAAGTACAAAGAGCGTGTAAAGGAACTGTTGTAGGCGAAACGCCCTGCGTCGATAGTAATGTTTGAAAGATTGACGTATGGACTCTTCCTACATTATTACGGTATGCCACTGGGATTGGTGGCTCTAACACATATGCGAACACGAAAATTTTTTCTTTTAGGGTCTTGCCAAATCTTTGTCTTTACCCTTTGTTGACAGGTCTAAGCCACTTCTCTATGATGCGGTTAGTCTCAGTCTTGGACAGAAATTCAAAAAGTTTTGTCCTACAGAATTGAGTATTCGGGGTTCCGACTCGAGATGGCCACGTATACCTATGAACCTGCGGATGCAAGTCCTTACAAACAGGAAGTAGGAAACGGTAAACCGTTTAGGAGGTTCCCCACCTGGAACATTCCGGGTCAAAACTCATTCTTGTTCGGGACTGGGACCATCTATTTATTCCGGAACTTCGTAACGCGAGAAGCGCTCCGGTGAACAGAAGACAACGAAAGTGAATCTGAAATTGGACGGCAGACAGAAGACTATTCTTCTGGGTGAGCTGTTCGGTAAATCTATAAATGATTCTTGTGTAATAGCGTTGGAGGGTCCGCTCGGCGCTGGCAAAACCACATTTGTCAAAGGACTGGCGCAGGGTCTTGGCGTCAAAGAAGTCGTGCAAAGCCCTACCTTTACTATGCTGAATGAATACCATTCAGGAAGACTTCCTCTTTACCATCTCGATCTATATCGTTTGAGCGAGTCAAGTGAAAGCGAGGCGCAAGCGCTTGGAGATCAGCTTTTATTGGAGCTGGACGAATTCATCAACGGAAAGATGGTTTGTGTAATTGAATGGAGTGAGTTGTTCAAATTGATCAAAATCGACGGTGAACATATCTCCTATCTAGATGAGTTGGACCATCTGACTATCCGTTTCGCTTATGAAAGAAGTGACGATATCTCCCGCGACGTGCGTAATGGAGAAGAAGATTCGGAAGAGGACTTCGGCAGAACGGCTTTTTTAGCGGGTTCTAGCGAGGTCTCCAAGGCAGTTTTAGATACGGTTGTCGGGATGTACTCGAAGCCCTGAAAGTGAGCAAAATTTTCGGTTTGCAAAAGATGGGTTTTATCCCGACCTGTGGGCTTGCGTAAAACCCTTGGTGTGACTGGAAAATATTCGTGTTCACCTTTCAAAAATTGGGGTACCTTTCGGCTGGGCCGAATTTTAGAGGGGGGTTGACGACCGTGTTATAGTACCCAACTGTCCGCATATCTTGACAGGTTGCAGTTCCGAGGTGCCGCGTTTCAAATGGCGAAATATCTAGTTATTGTTGAGTCTCCGCACAAAGCCAAGACGATTTCAAAAATTCTTGGCAAAGATTTTCACGTAAAAGCCAGTGTTGGTCACGTGCGGGATTTGCCGCGCAATAAACTAGGCGTCAACGTGCGCAAGAATTTCGAGCCTTTATATGAAATTCTGAAAGAGAAAGAGCCGATTGTAAAAGAGCTCAAAGAGGCAGCCGACGAGGCAGAACAAGTCTATCTCGCACCTGACCCTGACCGTGAAGGTGAGGCTATCGCATGGCACTTGTCAGAAATTCTGGAATTGCCTAATAAAAAAGTACATCGTATCGAATTTAACGAAATCACGAAGAACGCAATTCTGGCTGCGATCAAGTCACCGCGCAAAATTGACAAGCGCCTGGTAGATGCGCAGCAAGCGCGCCGTGTCTTGGATAGATTGGTGGGCTACAAAATCAGTCCGCTTCTCTGGAGAAAAGTAAACGGACGTTCGGCAGGACGCGTGCAATCAGTTGCTGTGCGCCTGATCTGCGAGCGCGAAGCGGAAATCGAAAGCTTTGATGCCAAAGAGTATTGGTCCATCAAAGCCGAACTTTCTCGTTCGAGATCCAAGCAAGCGTTTATCGCGCCTTTATATAAGTACGACGGCAAACGTGTAATTGCTGCATCGGAAAAGTCAGCAGCCAATACGATGATTATTGACAGCGAAAAAGCTGCCAACAAGATTCTCAAGGCAATTGAAAGTGAAGAGTTCAAGGTCAGCTCTCTGACCGAGAAGACCAGCCAGAGACAACCATCTCCGCCATTCATTACTTCAACATTGCAGCGGGAAGCATCAACGGCACTTGGTTATGCTGTGAAGAAAACCATGCAAGTTGCTCAAACCCTTTATGAAGGCGTGGAGCTCGGTGCAGCAGGCGCTACCGGTCTCATCACATATATGAGAACCGATTCGACTCGTGTTGCAGAATCAGCGCAGGAAGAAGCGCTTGAATATATCAAGAATCGCTATGGCAAAGAGTACTGCCCGGATAAGCCGAGAGTATATACACGCAAAGCCAAGAATGTTCAGGACGCTCACGAAGCAATTCGTCCGACCTCTCCTGAAAATTCGCCTGAGTCCATCAAGCAGTATTTGAGCAATGACCAGTTCAAACTATATAAATTGATCTGGGAAAGATTCATGGCTAGCCAAATGTCGGCAGCCGAATTGCTCACCCGTACTGCTGAAATCTCAGCCGGTGATGCTGTTTTCCGTGCATCTGCAACAGAAACCAAATTTGCTGGATTCACCATCGTGTATAACCGACCGACAAAATCGGCTGTTTCTGAAACAGAAAGCGAAAATGCAGAAGATGGTGAAATGAGCGGTGAAACGCAAAGTTTGCCCGAACTCTCCAAAGGCGAAGCCTTGAAGTTGAAGGACATAAAACCTAATCAGCACTTCACGCAGCCACCTCCCCGTTTCTCCGAAGCGAGTCTGGTTAAGACATTGGAAGAGGAGGGTATTGGCAGACCATCAACATACGCAGCGACTGTAACCACAATCGTTGATCGAAAATATGTTGAGCGTGTCAACAAAACGCTAGTTCCGACAAAACTTGGAAAAGCTGTCAACCTCTTGCTCGTGGAGCACTTCAGCGGCATCGTTGATGTCACCTTCACGCGCGACATGGAGCAGAAGCTCGACATGATTGAAGAAGATCAGGTCGACTGGCATGGCATGCTCAAAGAGTTCTATCAGCCCTTCGGTGAAACACTGAAGAAGGCCGAAGAGAACATGAACAAGGTCATTATTCTCAGCGATCAGCAGTGCCCTGCCTGCGGAGAGCAAATGGCTATTCGTTCTTCGCGCTTCGGTCAATTCTTGGGTTGCATCAAGTACCCTGAGTGCACAACGAAGATCGCACTCACCAAGGAAGGAACTCCTGTTCCGGAAGACAGACCTTCGGAAGAGAAGTGTACGACTTGCGGCGCTGACATGCTGATTAGATACGGTCGCTACGGTGATTACCTCGCCTGCTCCAAGGAAGAGTGCACCGAGCAGAGACCTATTCTCAAACTCACCGGTGTCAAATGCCCGCGCGCAGAGTGCGGTGGCGACATTGTCGAGAAGAAGTCGCGTCGCGGAAAAATCTTCTACGGCTGCAGCATGTACTCGAAGAATCAGTGCACATCGGCTTATTGGTATCCACCAGTAATCTCGGGTGGACCGAACAATTCGAACAAGTGCCCATCATGCGGCACCATGCTCATCTACAAAACCTTGAAGCGTGGCGACCAAATCGCTTGCTCCAACAAGGAATGCACGTTCGCTCAACCGATCACGGGCGAAGAGAAGCACGCGTAGACTGTTCGTAGGGGCGCCTTACACGTGCCCTTGCAACCTGGGAGCGCCGGCGACTCGCCGGCATTTCAAAGATAACTGTGAGGGCGATGCATGGCATCGCCCTTGCTGTTTTTAGGTAGTAACCCACTGGATACCGCAAAGTCCGATGGTTGCCAAATGGCGTTCCGATTTGGCATAGGCGGGTTTCTATGCGCTGTATAGCGAAATAATCCTAAAGGGTTGCGCTATAACCCCGGCCACGCCTCATGATTAATGTGGCAGACTCGCAGAGTTCTTGAAAAGGCAAAGTCCCAATTAATCACTGTTTTGGGAACAAACGTCTGGTCTTGACCTTCTTGCAAGTCTAATTAGCCACAGGAAAACGGGAGCGGACTTACAACCCTCATCCCATGCTGATGTTAGAATAAGGTCACTTAAAACGTCCATCAAAAAACATACTACGGACGCTAATTAGCGGAGTTCAGGAGGCTCGACCCGCCATGTTTGAAAGGTTTACCGAGAAGGCCATCAAGGTCATCATGCTTGCTCAAGAGGAAGCACGTCGACTTGGTCACAATTTCGTCGGTACCGAGCAGATTTTGCTTGGATTGATCGGAGAGGGAACGGGTATTGCGGCGAAGACGCTCAAATCCATGGGTGTCAATCTGAAAGACGCTCGCGTCGAAGTCGAAAAAATCATCGGTCGCGGCTCTGGTTTTGTTGCCGTTGAAATTCCATTTACTCCGCGCGCCAAACGCGTGCTCGAGTTGTCTTGGGACGAAGCTCGTCAGCTTGGACACAACTACATCGGTACTGAGCACCTCCTGTTGGGTCTCATCCGTGAAGGCGAGGGTGTTGCAGCCCGCGTACTGGAAAACCTCGGCGTAGACCTTACAAAGGTCCGCTCACACGTTATTAGATTGCTCGGAGAGTCCGGAGCAGCTACTGCTTCTGGCGGTACTTCCACCTCGACCGGCAGATCGAAAACCCCGACCCTCGACGAGTTTGGTCTCAACCTGACTCAAGCAGCGTCGGAAAACAGACTCGATCCTGTTGTCGGTCGTGAAAAGGAAATCGAGCGCGTTATCCAAATACTTGGTCGTCGTACCAAGAACAACCCAGTTCTCATTGGGGAGCCTGGTGTTGGTAAAACAGCTATCGCAGAAGGTCTTGCAATCCGTATCGTTAATGCTGACGTGCCGGACATTCTTTCCGAGAAGAAAATCGTCATGCTCGATATCGGTCTTCTCGTCGCCGGTACCAAGTACCGCGGCGAATTCGAAGAGCGCTTGAAGAAGATCATGGATGAAATTCGCGCTGCCGGCAACGTAATGCTGGTCATTGACGAATTGCACACACTCATCGGCGCAGGCGCTGCAGAAGGCGCTATCGACGCTGCAAACATCTTGAAGCCGGCGCTTGCACGTGGCGAACTACAGTGCATCGGCGCCACCACAATGGACGAGTATCGCAAGCACATCGAACGCGATGCTGCTTTAGAACGCAGATTCCAGCCGGTTATCATCGATCCTCCGTCGGTCGAAGAAACGATCGAAATCTTGCGCGGTCTTCGCCAGAAGTACGAAGAGCACCACAGATTGGTCATCTCTGATGAAGCTATCGAGCAAGCATCGAAGCTCTCTGATCGCTATATCAGTGACCGTTTCTTACCGGATAAAGCAATCGACTTGATCGACGAAGCTTCATCTCGTGTGCGTCTGCGCGCATCGTCCTTGCCGCCTGAAGGCAAAGAAGTAGAGCGCGAATTGAGAAAAGTCCGCCGCGACAAAGAAATGGCAATTCGCAACCAAGAGTTCGAAAAAGCTGCTTCATTGCGCGAACAAGAGACAAAACTCAGCGAGAAGATTCGCGAAATTCAAGCTGCATGGAAAGCTAAGCAAGAAACGGAAAAGCCGGTTGTAACCGCTGAAGAAGTGGCTTACGTCGTCAGCTCTTGGACAGGCATTCCTCTGCTCAAGCTGACTGAAGGCGAATCCGAAAAACTGCTCCACATGTCCGATGTTCTGCACCAACGCGTCATCGGCCAAGACGAAGCTGTTACCGCTGTCTGCAAAGCCATCAGACGTGCTCGTGTCGGTTTGAAAAACCCGATGCGCCCAATCGGATCATTCATCTTCTCCGGACCTACCGGTGTTGGTAAAACCGAATTGGCCAAGGCGCTTGCCGGCTACTTCTTCGGCTCTGAAGATGCGCTCATCCGTATCGACATGTCAGAGTTCATGGAGCACCACACCACTTCCAAGTTGATCGGCTCTCCTCCGGGATACGTCGGCTACCAAGAAGGTGGTCAGCTCACCGAAGCAGTACGTCGCAAGCCGTACTCGGTAGTGCTCTTTGACGAAATCGAAAAAGCGCACCCGGACGTATTCAACGTCTTGCTGCAAATTCTCGATGACGGTCGTTTGTCCGACAGTAAGGGCAGAACGGTCGACTTCAAGAACACGATCATCATCATGACCTCCAACGTCGGTGCTCAATTCATCGACAAGACCTCACTGACGCTCGGCTTCCAAGCCAAGGCTGTCGAAGGTCAGTTGGAAGAGAAGTACAAGAAGATCAAAGACCTGGTAATGGACGCCATGAAGAAGACGTTCAGACCGGAATTCTTGAACCGTATCGACGAAATCATCGTATTCCAACAGCTCACCCGCGAAGAAATCCGTCAGATCGTGGACATCATGTCCGCCGATCTCGGAGCTCGCATCAAGGCTCAAGGAATGGAACTTTTCGTCAACGACGAGTCGAAGGACTTGATCGCCAAGGAAGGTTACAATCCTGCCTACGGTGCACGTCCTCTGCGTCGTGCTATCCAGCGATTGCTGGAAGACAATCTGGCTGAGCAAGTCTTGCAAGGTCGCTTCAAAGAAGGCGATTACATTGAGACTGTGATCGAAAACGATGTTATCCGTTTTGAGAAAAACGAGAAAAAATCGGTGAAGCCGGAAAAAGCTGAGAAGCCTGAAAAAGCCGAAAAGGCTGAGAAAGCAGAGAAAGCCGAAAAGCCTGAAAAAGGTGAAAAGGCTGACAAAGCCGACAAAGAAGATAAGTCCGAGGAAGCCAAGGCTTCCAAAGGCTAAATGAAACGTCGGGCCTCTGTGGCTCAACGCAAATATTCGGACTGCAAGTCCGCGAATGAAATGCGCGAGAAGCTCTCATCTGAGGGCTTCTCGATCTTTTCATGGCAAGATGGACCGGGCGCGTACTACAGCCCGCATAGCCATTCTCACGATGAATACATCGTTGTGCATTCCGGTGAAATTGTGTTCTTAATCGACGGCGAGGAGTTCCTTGTCACCGCGGGTGATGCCTTGGATTTGCCGGAAGGAACAGTCCATGCTGCCGAAAACCGCGGTGCAAAGCCAGTCAGCTACATGATCTGCACACGATAGAACTAACTCATGATTTGGATTCTTTTACTAAAACTAGTTTCGCTTTTCGAGAACTAGTTTCTTTTCTCCGGATTTGTTCGCACGTAAATATAGGTCTGCATACGGCTTGTCTTTGATTGAAACAGTAATTTTGCCGCTGCCGGAAAGTAGCTTGATGTCTTCGTCTCTGTCCATCAGCATGTCTGACGCTTGATGATCGATGAGTTTCGCGCCGATTTCCACTGCGCCAATATTCGTTCGATGCAGCCCGGAACCCCAGGAGTAGAGATAGACCAGGTCTTTCTTCCCGTCACCGTTGATGTCCGCTGCGATGATTGAATACACGCCGTCGCCGCCAAACGAAGTTCCTAGCGAAACATATTCGCTGCCTCGAACCACGTAGGTTGGCATGGATGCGTTCATCTCAGGGGTTTTATAAACCTTGAGAATACCCTTGAAGGCGTCAGGCGTGATGTCTTTTGCAGCCGCTGGATCGAACGGTAATTTACCCTCGCTCTTTTGCTCAGCAGCAACCGCGGCGAAGCAGCTCCAGCCTAGTAAAGCCACGATCAAGGCAATTATCGAAATACCGACGAACTTATTCATAGACAAAACCCTGTGGCGAAAACTCTGATGACCCGCATTTAAGTAGCTGATTGCTAATAGGTTACTGGTTTGCATTCTACTTGGTTTTGTTTTTTCGTTTTCGACGCACGAGTAATACAGTCGTCCCGACAATAGTGCAGCCCAAGGCGATCGAGCCGTACAGCCAGTAGTTCGGTCTTTTCGCTGCCAGAGCATTGTCTAGCGGCAATGTTTGACTGCGGGCAAGTGACTCTTGGCCAGTCTCCACATATAGTTTTGCCTTCTCTGCCATAACTATCGACTTGTTTTCAGAGTTCAAGTTTTCCGCCTTATTTAAGTCATCGAGCGCTTCTTTATACCGTTTCAACGAGCGAAGGCAAACGGCACGAGCAAGGTAAGCATCGTCATCAGTGGGATTTAGTTCGATCACCCGCGAGTAGTCTTGCAGAGCCTTTTCGTTCTCGCCATTCTTGTCCAGCGCCAATGCGCGTATTAAGTAAGAACCAGGGTCATTGGGGTTGAGCTTGATGATTTGTGTAAAATCATCCATTGCTTCTTTCGTTTTTCCGATTTTCAAATAGGCGTTGCCGCGCTGCTGATACCTAGTCCAGTCAGTCGGGTTTTGCCTGATCGCTTCGGTGAAATCTTTGATTGCCTCGTTGTCTTTGCCGCTTTCACTGACGAATTCTGCGCGCAAGGAAAGCACCTTCGTATCGGAAGGGTCGAGTTTTAGTGCCTCCGAGAGATCCTCGATTGCCTCGCGCATATTGCCCAATTCTGCGTTTGACTGGGCACGCAAGTAATAAATGTCTTGCATTGTAATTGGAGCCTCATCTACGCGAATGCCCTGATCGCGTATGCGTCCAGTCTCACATGTAAAACGATATGCAGCCAGGCGCGGATGTGCTTCGATAATTGTTGTGAGATCGCGCACTGCTTCTCGGTTTTGGTTGAGTTGTTGGTAAACATCAGCGCGGAAATAATAGAGAAACCATGCATCTGGTGCGCAGCGAATTGCGTTGGAAAAGTCGGCGGCTGCGTTCCAGAAGTCCCGTTTGTTAGAATTGACGACTCCTCTGAAAAACCACATGTCAGCGTTCTTCGGCATGTTCTTAATCGCCTGGTCAACGGTTTTTATCGCATCGTCAAGCCGCGCCCATTCGCGATGTTTGATGGCTTTGTTGAGGATTTCGTACGTTTGCAAGACATTCAAATCTTGCTCGATCAAGTCTGGGCGGCGAAGCATTTTGCAAGCGCGAACGCGATTGTCTAACGCCCAAACCAGTGATGGTTCAAAAGGGTTTGGCTTGTAATACTTAATGGCTTTCTCGGAATCCGCCAACCCTTCCGGAAAGCGTCTCATTTGGAAATAGCAAAACTCGCGAAACGTGTAGGCTTGAGCGTTTTCAGGGCTGAGCTCGATTGCTTTCGTGCAGGCTTCGATGGCTTGTGGAAACTTATCTTCCATCATGTAAGCTCTGCCCAAGAACGTCCAAGCATCAGCATCTTGTGGATTTTCTTCGACGGCTTTTTGGAAAACATCAATGCTTTCCTTGAATTGCCGGTGACTGAATTTTTCGAGACCTTTTTCGAATGTTGTGTAGGCGCGTGCAATCGCAGCGTCAGCACAGATTCCGATAGTTAGGACCAGAGCAAGGACGCAGGCTGTGGTTTTCATTGTCTAAATTTGTTGGAGTCTATTTTGTGAAATCTATAAAGCCAACGAGGACTGCCACCCATTGCCTCAAGTGTCAGCTTATCAGGTCTTTTGTAGACTGCCGTCGCGCTGAGGGGCACCAGTGTTTCACGCAGAATGCCTGCTATCACTGGGTACGCAAGGCGGTGTCCCATTTCACCGCTGACTAGATCGGTTACATCGATGAAGATTGTTTTTTCGCCGAATTCTTTGCCGAGGCTGGGATTTTTATTTATCCAGCGGACGACATCGTCGTCCATGTTGATGGCGTTGGGCAGCCAGAGCGCACTGGCATCGAGTGTTAGACGCGACCAAAAGGAAGAACTAAGAAATTCTGACTTGTCCGCCCGTACATTTGGAGGATCTATGGGGCGTCCAAGGCGAGGCTGTCCGTGGAGGAGCTGTGATGTTATGAGTGGAGCATCTCTGTCAGAAACAATTATTGTCACGCTTCTGTCGGCGGCAGATTCTATGTCGCTCTTGCGTGATTCTGCCATATGGTAGTCAACGTCAGCGCCTGAAAGAATGATGTTGCGGAAGCTAGGGGCGTCATTGCGATGTTGAAAACAGTATTGAATCACCGGGCGATTGCCCATGCTGTGCGCCACCATATCTAGTGGCGAACCTGGATCTTTGGCTGCTTTTATAGTGTCGAGAAACTCAAAGAAAGCTGCCGTGCTCCATTCTAGATTGGCTTCATCTGCAGCATATTCAGCCTTGCTGTTGAGAGACGGCCAGCTAAAACATATTGGCAGTACTGGCACATCGCTGCGCGAATCGAACTGATACGCAATCATGGCGGCATCTTTCAGCGCTTTGTCAAAACTCTCATCATATCCGTGAATAAACACCATGATCGGCCCGCGCCAGTTTTTCACTTTGACAAGAAAGTCGGGCAAGCTTAGTCTGTTAAACCGCCTAACCTGCGCTGCTTGCCAGTCTTTGTCGGCTGTTTCCATATTGAGCTTGAACTGCGGAAAGTTGGCAGATGCAGGCAGCGCGGCGGCTGAATTGGGTCTTTCAATTTCAGCGGAGCCATAGTCCAGTGAGCCGCCTCCCAGGTCTAAGTTACGCTTTGACGCATAAACAGGCTTGAACGAACTACCCTCATTGGCACGTGTCGTTACGTAGAAAGTCTCAAACAATCGCGCCCGCACGAGACTTTGCGTTTGCTGGGCAGCACCGCTTTCTGCTAAGGCGTTGCCTGTGGTCGTAAAGGCAAGCATCGCCATGCTCAAGGACATCAAAAGCAGGCGACGACCATAATTTCGTAATTTCATAAAAGCTTTTCTGATTGGTTCCTGCATCACTTTACCCGCAAATGGCTTAGCTGACTAGAAAAGTCTATTGACCCCCTGGGTGTTTTTTAAGGCGCTCAATCTCCGACGCCACCCCTTGTGCTAATTTCTCGCGCTTGGTGGCTTTGTAGAGCTCTCTCTTGCGCGACAAAACTTGAATCTGCCAGTCTGTCAGGGGTGGTTTTGTGGACTCCGCGAGTTTTTCAGCTTCTTGCAAAACCTTTTCTGCGTTTTCAAAGTCACTAAGGTTCATACAAAGGTCGCCTAGCTTGAGGTAGTAATTACAGTCCTCAACCGGGTCAGCTGTCATCAATGTGGAAGCCTGCTGAAGCGATTCGTCTTTGAGTTTCTTGGAATCTTGCGGCTTCTTGTCTCTGAGGAGCAGCGCGAGCTCCAATCGCGCTGCACGCAGGTATTGAATAGCGTATTGGTCTTTCATCTCTTCACCACCACGCTTTTTGAGTTTTTCTGTAGCTGAAATAAACTCTCTGTACGACTTCTCCGCCTTATCGCTCTGTTTGGTTGTTTCGTAAAAATTGGCAAGTTGTAATTGTGTGCTCAGCTCGGGCGTCCGCGGAGTTTGCTTGCAGTCGCGGCACATTTTTACAGCGCGCAGCCTGAGCTTTTCTGCTTCAGCGACTTTCCCCTGATTGGTCGCTGCAAGAGCAATTAGATTTAGCATGCCTGCTGCTGCGAAACTTGGCTCTGGCTGCACTTTAAGTTGCGCATCTAGCGCTTTGCGCTCATATGCTTCGGCTTCTTTGAAATGATTTCGCTCCATCTCGATTTGAGCCAGCTCCTGATAGGCGTCCGGCAGCGCGCTCAGTCTTTGAGCAGTAGGGAGTTTTTGGCAGTTTTGAAGAACTTTTAGCCCCGCTTGATGAGCTTCATCGAATCGTTTTAATCCTCTGGACACTTTGCTAAGAATCCTATAGCAACCGACCTTTTGTTCAACGGCGCCGTGTAACTCCCAAAGTTTTTGAGCATCAATCATGCATTGGCGCGCGTCTTGGAGCTTGTCTAATGAGCGCAAGCACTCTGCTTTTGCTGTGTATGCGTAAGCTAAAATTTCGTCTTTTGGTTGCTTTACTTTCAGCCGCGCAATTGCGTATTCGATCTCTGGAAGCCCGTCTTTAGGGCGTCCTGCCATTAATAAATCATGTCCAAGCTCCAATCTAGCTTCATAGAAGAAGGAGTAATCGTCGGTCAGTTTCAAATTCTTGAGCATGGCAATTTGCCTTTGCCTGAAGGGAATTGCCTCTTCATATCGAGTTCGCCGTTCTCTTTCCCACGCTGCCGCTTTCAGTAGGTTGGCGTAGCTCTCGGAGTCTACATGACGCACATCTTCAGCCAATTTTATGCCTCGAAGCGCTGCTTTGCGTGTCTCAATGTAGTTGTTTTCATGCATCATTAGCTTTGTATAGCTGTCTAGGTCTGAAATCAGGAAGGTCGAATCTTCGAGACTCTGTGTGTCTGCTGCGAGTGCCTTGTTTATGTCGATGTTGTCATAAAGTGCCAGATCTTTTTTGAGCAGAGCCAGAGCCTTTTCGCGGTGTCCGTATAAGGCTCCGAAATTTACAGTGTTTTCCAACGCCGCTCTGTATTCACTTTCGCGGTCACCATAAGCGGTGCGAATCTTTTCGACCATGGGAAACATCTTGTCGAGAGTTTCTGTATTCGGATTTTTCATCATCTCAAGCGTAAGTAACTTCATCTGGTTCATCAAAGCGCGCCTTGCTTCAGTTCTTTCTACTCTTGCGGCGAACTTCGGATCTCTAGAATCGTTCAGGCCATCTTCTTGCTCAATCGCATGTTTCTCGTTTCTGATCCGATCCTGGAGCTTTTGCAGACGAATTTCGGGAGAGTCTTCCGGCAGTAAGTTCAGGTCTGCGCGATGCAGTGCACTTGCGCTTAAGTAAAACGATTTTGCTGCGTCATAGCGTCCAAACTCGGCAAAATCATCCGCCCTGCGAACCATGGCTTTGATTGCCTCTTTGAGCAGTTGTGGGTCGGCTGCAGTGAATGCGGATGGCGCAGAACGTGAGTATTCGTCAGCAAGATTGCCGGCAGCTTGCATGTATTCTTTTGCTTTCGTGGTGTTATGCTGGTCCAACTCCAGGTCTACAAGCTGGTTTAGCGCTTTCAGGCGGAGATAGAGGTGCGAATCTTTATCGGCATACTCTAGGCATTTCAAAAGTTTCTGCTCCGCGTCTGCGTATTGCTTTGCCGCCGCATCAACACGCGCCTGCCCTACCAAATCTTCCATCTCCTTTTGAGAAACGCCACTCGTGCTGCATCCTGCGAGCAGCAAAAGGGTCATGAGGAAGAGGATTTGTTTTGGGTTCAATACGAACTCTTTATACGCCAATAAACATATTCATACTGATATTCCACATGGTCAAACACTTACTTCGTCCGCTTTTGGTATAAATCAAATAGGTTTTTCATTTGTCTGTGTGATAGTTGTCGATTTTGTTGTTCGAAATCCTACATAACTGACTAAAAATGCTTCACAACAATCGCATCTCTTTGCTGTCCGGTTTTTGCTTATCGGCAGCGGCGTTGCTTGCGTTTGGTCAACCTGCTTCCACGGCAGGGAAGGCTTCCGAAGTTTATGTGATCAAGCAAAAAACGATGAAAAACAAGTTAGTGACGCCAACGGTTAAATCAAAAGGGCGGCGTAAGTTTTTCGGTGCCGCTGCAATCTTTCCAGTTGGTCAGGTTGTTTTTGCGGGTCTTTGTCATAAATCGACTGAGCTGTATCCATGAGAAGTTTGAGGTTCTTCTTATCGTGCAGAATGAAACAAAGGTCCGCAACAGTGACGAGCATTGAGATGTCGGCGTGTGTGATGTTGCAAAAATATTTTTTGTCGATCGGCAATATCTCGGACTTGTATTGCTCTGCCATTTTTATGTCTTTTCGGTGAATCGCCGCGATTACACCTAGTGCTGCTTTGCTCTGCAGATTTACTTGACGGCATGTAGGATTATCCTTTGTAGCACTGACAACAAGAGCCTCTTTGTACAGCTTTTCTGCCTGCTCCCATTTGGATCGTTGCTGTAATCTTGATGCGGTTTGAAACAATGTACTGGCGAGCGGTCCCGGTTGCGGTGGGTTGAATCTTCTGCAAAGTTCGATAGCTTTGAGTCTAGTCGCTTCCTCTTCATCGAGCTTTCCTAGCTCGTGCAAAGCTGTGCCCTGCAGGTTGAGCATGCCTGCAGTATGCGCAGTAAATTCTTTACCGTGTGCCTTTTGCCACGCATATCCTTCATCGAGAGTTTTGATTGCGTCTTTGTAGAGATGATGGATGACTTGGATTTCTGCCACTTTCACGCAGTTTTCCGACATCATGTGATCATGATTGTAAGTGCCATTCTTGCGCATCAACTCCAGTGATTTCTTGCCGTACATGACGGCTTCCTTGGGGTTTATGTCGCGACACGCGGATAAAAGCAGAGAGTAAGTGTATATTGGTTGAAACCCACCTTGCCTATCGCTGTCTGGGATTGCTTCGATAAGGATTTTGCGCGCTTCGGTGTTTCGCCCGAGAGCTATCAGCGTTTTTGCGTACGCTTGCAGTATGTACGAGAAGTTTTCTTTGTTCTTTTCTTTTCGTTTCAGCCTGATCGCTTCCTTGAACGCTGCCTCTGCTTCCACAGTGTTTCCGCCTTCAAAGTAATCCGTTCCTAAATTGCTCAGGATGTCGGCAATTTCGGAAGCGTCCACGTCATTTTCACTTGCCCTAGCCAAGACGAGTCTGCGATACGGCACAGCCTCCGCATGTTTATTGTTGTGCTCGAGTGCAATGGCTGATTCGAGGGCGAGCTCCCATTCGAGTGTGGAATTGGCCGGAATCACTTGCTTGGATATCTTTTGAGCCTCCATGCACTTGGCGAGAGATTTTTCAAAATGGCCTTGATGCCGGTAAATCATTGCTAATAGAACTAAGTCTTGTGCGTAACAGGTGGCGTTGTCGACGGCTTGCGGCACCGCATTATCCAAGTCTGCTTGCGAGAAGTTTCTGTAGAGAGGCAGATCCTGCTCGACGATTGATACGACGGTATCTGGATGCCCATGAAAGAGGAACGTTTTTACGGCGAAGTTCATTGCGCTTCTAAACTCTGGCTCTGTGTAACCGTATGTGGTGCGCAAGACTTGCAGCATTCTTAGGACTTCTTTACCGCTTTGCTCTTTGCCGTCATCTCTGTATTGGTTTAGCATCTCGTTCCACCTATGCAGGAGCTTCCTCCTATCTTCCAGTCGATGTTCGTATGCTGGTCCATGTATCATGGCTGCAGAAGGATCTTTGGACATTGCGAATGAGATTTGCTTGTGTTCAATTTCGGCTCGTGAATCCAGCCTGGCGATGCGCGAAAATGCCGAGTCATTTGACTTGGCATCGATTTGCAGCTGCTCTTCCAAAGTCGATGCTTTCTCAAATAGTTTGCGTGCCGAGATATAGTTGCCGTCTTCAAATTCCCAGTCAGCAAGCCGCATTAGCGCGATGTGCTGTTCTTTGGGAAGGGAAAACAGCTTTGAATCGTCGGTTGTTTTGCTGCTCTCCGCGCGCTCACTGATGTTTTCCGCAAGCGTTGCCGCTTGATTCATGTACGCTTTGGCTTTGGATTGGTTGCTGAGCTGCTTTTCCAAATCGGTTAAACGGTTGAGTGCCGCCAGTTGATAATCATTTCTTCTTGCGTCTTGCCCGGCAGAAACGCAAGAGACGTAGAGGTGTTCAGCTTTCTTCAGCTCTTTGGCATTCTCGGCTGACTGCGCATCTCGGTAGAGATCGGTTGCTATTTGCGTACTCGATGCGCAGCTCTGCACCAGCAGCAAAGCTGTGATGCATGTGGCAACACGTATAAGAGTTTTGGATGTGTGGCCTTTGCTGCGCGGCATCGAGAAAGGGAAGAAGTCCTGCCTGAAAAGGCTGAAAGGCTCTTGGTGCTTTATCTTAGGTTTTTTACGAGACCACTTTGAGTTTAGTAAGAGCCATTTGAAATATGCCCTGAGATCACGCGCGTTCTAAACTTTTTGGTATCAATTCAGCAAACCAGGTCGATGCCTTGCAATTGTTTAGGGTTGGCGCTTTTCTTTGAAAGAAGGCGGTCTGAATTTCGCAATTCTCTGTAGGGGCGGCATAAATGCCGCCCGCGCGAAAAGTGCATGCAATGCGCCACTACGCGAACCGGTCGACGCATGGCGTCGACCCTACGTTAAATTGCAGCGGAATGAGACATCATCACGGTTTGCTGAAGCAATAACAGTTTTGGATACTAAGCCTGGTAGTAGAAAAGGGCTTAAAAATCAGAGTGCAGGAGTCGTCGCCTGGAAAAGGCGATTCGGACTGCACTCTGACAAAAAACTACAGCAGCTATTCTGCTAGAACGCCTTAACGCTGCGTTTTTTTATTCCCGCTGTTCCTGTTGTGCAGGAAGGCGTGAGGCGACGATTAACGCCGGCTCGGCAGGATGTACTCGAAGGCGCCGACGATCACCCAGAGCATCAGGAAGGACCCGAGGGTGTACGGGTTTCCGATGAGGGCGAAGCCGATCGCGAACATCGCCGTGAAGACGAGGCCGTTGAGAGCGGCGCGGACGAACTTCTGAGTACCGGGGTTGGCGATGCTGTTCACGTTGAACAGATTCAGCACGAGCTGCTGAACTGCTCCGGAAGTGAAGGCCACGACCAGCACAACGATAATGGTGGGAATCAGGCTTGCAAACGTGTTCATGGTTTTGTCCTCTACGAACCGGCTTCTAAAGCCCGGTTCGAATCATCTGCATTAGCAGCGAGCAAGGACAAGGTGCAGCAAACACAATGAAAACATCACTGGACAGCGCGTACGCTACCCTGGACAAGAAACCGCATGCGGCTGCCTGCAAAGTTCTCACGTGTTTGCCACACACAAAAGAAGCGATTACTTCTTGTACATCGCCTCGATTTCGGACTTGTAGCGTTTCATCGCTTCCTCGGCACGAATCTTGAGAGTCGGCGTCAGCAGACCGTTTGCGACGGTCGCTTCCACCGGCAGGATGGTGACCTTCTTCACCGTCTCCCAGCGCTGCAGCTTCTTGTTGGCGGTTTCCTTCGCCTGTTCGATCAGCTTCACGATCTCGGGGTGCGAGGCGTAGAACGCTGCCGCGTCCTGACCGGTCGGGGCAGTGATGCCCTTCGCCTTCAGGTGATCCTTGGCCGTGAGCTGGTTGACGAAGACGAGCGCCGAGACAAACGGCAGACCGTCGCCGATCGGGACCATGAAGCCCACGATCGACTCGCCGTCGAACGCCTTCTCGACGTCGTCCGGCGAAACGTATTTGCCCTGGTCCGTCTTGAATTGCCGCTTGGCGCGACCGCGGATGGCAACGTAGTCGCCGTCGACGATCTGTACGACGTCACCCGAGCAGAAGTAGCCTTCCGCGTCGAACGACTTGGCGTTTTCTTCCGGCAGACCGAGGTAGCCGCTGAAGATGGGACCGTGCTCGAACTTGTTCTTCATCCAGAGCACGCCGGTGTTCGGCTTGTCCAGGTCGGCTTCACGCGGAACGACCTTGATGAGCACGTTCGAGACGACCTTGCCCACGGTGCCGACCTTGTTGGCAGTGGGCGTGTTGACGATCACACCGCCGGAGGTTTCGGTCATGCCGTAGCCTTCCAGAAGCTTGATGCCGACGAGGTTGAAGAAGTTCAGGATGTCCGACGAGATGGCCGCGCCGCCGGACATGACGATGCGCAAGCGACCGCCCATGCCTGCACGCACCTTCTTGAACACCAGCTGGTCGGCAAGCCAACGGCAGAAGCCGGGCTTGTCTTGCTTGAGTGCCCAAGCGACAAGCTTGCCCTTGACGCCGGTTTCGGCAACAAGCTTCTTGTCGATCTTGTCTTTCATCTTGCGCCACACCGCCGGCACGCCGATGAGCATGGTGGGCTTCACGACAGGAAGCACGTCACCGACCTCTTCGGGCGAGCAGTACGCAGACGGGATGGCGTTCCACAGCGTGAGCGCATTGCCGTCCACTCGCTCGTACACGTGGGCGAGGGGCAGATAGCTGAGAGCGACGTCTTCCTCGTTGAACTGGAAGGCCGTCTCACTCAGGGTCTCGCAGGCGGAGGCGATGTTGCCGTGCGTGAGCACAACGCCTTTGGGCCGCCCGGTCGAGCCGGAGGTGTAGATGATGGTCGCCGGGTCGCTTCTCGTGATCGACGCCAGGGCGCCGGCCAGAATCGCGTTGCGATGGTCGCCTTTGACCACTTGCTCGATCTCGAGAAGCAGATTGCGAGTGAGGATCGAGTATTCCTTGCGGCTCGGAGCCTGCGCTTCGTAGTCGGCAAGGTTGATGATCGGCTCGTTGAGCAGGAACTTCTTCACAGGCGCATCGGGGCTGACCTTGGCGAGCTGCTCGGAGCTGTCGCCGAAAAGGAAGGTCGCGCCGGAGTTGGCCAGGATGTAGTCGACTGCTTCGCCGTTCGAGTTCGGATAGATGGGAACCGTGACGCCGCCCATGGTCTGGATCGCGAGATCGGTCCAAACCCATTCGGGCTTGTTCCAGGCCAGGATGGCTGCCTTGTCGCCGCGCTTGAAGCCGCACTGGCGAAGGAAGTTCACGATTTCTGCAACGAGCACGCCGGCGTCCTCGAAAGTAAGCGCAACGTAAGGCTCACGTTTCGGAACATAGACATGCGGAGCATGCATTGGGCCACCGCCAATCAAGATAGGCTCGCCAAGCGGTCGCCGATTCTTCACGAGGAAGGCGGGACGGTGAGATTTCTCGAAGACGTGGCGCCAGAAGCGATGGATCAGTGTTTCTTGTGATGCCATGTATAACTCCTTGGTGCGTTTCGTTGAAAGGGAACGCAGAATGAGCTCAGGAGCTAAAGTTCTGAGCTGTGGCTAGATTTGGTTGAGACAAGATCCGGGCTTGTACTGTGCTCAAGAGCAAAAGCTCCCCGACACTCTCGAAAGAGCGAACGGGGAGATGCAGAGGTGCTGTGGAGACTTAGTTAGAAGCCGGGAGCGTGTAAACGAATTAGTTGCAAAATAAACGCCTCAGACTACAAGGTCATTTCGCGCTATCTCAAGAGCTCAAGAAAAGAGATGGGGCTCATGCAAATGTGGTGGTATTGGCTTTGGTGCGCTCTCGGACTTGGAAAACAGCGATCGGTGCGGTTGAACTTAGCAAAGCGGCGTGAGCTGTGATCGGTTGTGACACAGCTCGGCCGTTTGTAAGCAAAACCGCTGAACATCAAGGTCTTGACAATTAGAAGTCATGAGGAAGTGGTATCACTGGCGGAGCCCGAGCGAGTGGTAAACGAGAGGAATTTCGTGCCTTTAGGTGGGTTGAAAAGAGGAGTGTTGGTGGGTTTTTGATGTCATGCTCTTGACCTCTTGGCGGGATAAGAAATCAGCGCTAATTACAAACTCAAGTTAATCCGTAGTCCTGAATGAGATCTATTAAGCCAAAAGTCTGGAGAAGGCGATTGTTATTGGGCCTCCAAACTTCCTAGATTTCACAAGTACTTTTATCGCTTCCATTTTTTCTTTCACCACCCTCTAACCCGAATTCCTTCTCTGTTCTTTCTGTCTAAGTTTCACGCCTGCCATTTCTGGCTGGCTTAAATGACAGGCCGTCTCTCAAACAGAAAAAGTGTCCCCCCTGCTCTGGTGCGGACATCGGCCTCTAATTGGAGCGCACCATGACAACGCAAAATAATGACTCTGGTGCTCGCAACCTCGATACGCCGTCACTGCATCTTGTCTGTGGCAGCGGCGGGTCGCGGGCTATCCTCGCCGGGACTGGAACTGTCTTGGCTCTCAGCGTCGCTGGGCAAAAGAAGTTCCACTCCATGGGCGGCATCAGCGGCGGTTCCATCCCCACCGCGCTTCTCGCTCTCGGAATGGACGCAAAGGAGCTGACTCACCTCGCTCTGGACCTCGATTTCGCTGAGAAGCTGACTCGCCATTCCGGCATCTTCAAGATTATCTTCGCCTACTTCATGCAGCGCCGGTACGAGAAGACTCGTCCGGTGAAGGGCGTGATGAGTTCGGAGAAACTCGGCACTTTCCTCGAAGACCTCGCGAAAAAGGCGGGCGACAATGTCACCGAATCCGGTTGGCCGAAGGGCTACTGGACGATGGCTGTTGCCGGTCGTTCGCGCTACGTCTTCACTGACCACGGCATCTACGAGCACAAGGAAGATGGCAACATCATCCAGCTCTCGGATAAGCCCGGCCCGCTCGGCATCGCCGTTCGCGGTTCGTGTGCTGTTCCGGGTGTGATCGACGCCGTGCCTTACGAGGACGTGCTTCTTCACGACGGTGCAATGGGTCCGGAAGGGCGTTGCCCTGTCGGTCTCGTGCAGACGTTCTTCGGTGCTTCCCGCAACAAGATTGTGGCGATGGACGTCGGCGATGACTCGTCGAAGTGGTCGCGCCGCATCTACAAGCTGTGGAAGACCATCTGCGGTGATGAGTGCATTCCGCCGGACCAGGAAGACCTGACCAGCGAGGGTGGGCTCATGCTCGCAACACCGACTGCCATGAACTTCCGCTCGCTTCAGTTCACGCTCACGCGCGACCAGAAGTGGCAAGCGGTCATGGCGGGATTCATGGGTTCGCTGCCGGCACTGACTGCCAGCGGCGTACTCGCCGGTGACAACCTGGCGCGGGCGAACGAGATCGCCGAGCGCTTCAAGGAGATCCAGTTCGTCTGCACTGACGCTCAGGAAGGCACGCTCGCTGCGATGACCGATGAGCTGATGGCCAAGCACGGGCTGTACTAAGAATCAGCCGAAAGGTCTGGTTCAAACGCACACCAAGGCGATCTCGTTACTGCTAAGCTAAATCAGTCAAGCGACTTCTTCGCTTGGCAAACCTGCTGGAGGGCGCTCGGCGACTCGTTGTCACGGGTGCCCTCCTGCAAGAGTCTACTAGGAGAAAAACAATGACAGCCAAGAAAAATGCCTGGCTCATCTCTGGTGTTCGGACTCCGATTGGCTCGTTCGGCAAATCTCTGCGATCGGTCACTGTCGACACGCTTGCAGCGCATGTGATCAAGGGCGTTCTGCGCCGGTCCAAGGTCAACCCGTCCGCAGTGGACGCGGTGATTATGGGTCACGGCTACCAGTCGTCCTACACGCCCAACACTGGTCGTGTCTCTGCGCAGCTCGCGGGCGTGCCTGACTCCGTTCCCGCTGTGACTGTTCAGCGTCAGTGTGGTTCCGGCATGGAAGCCGCGAACAACGCCGCTGAAAAGATCTGGCTGGGAAAGGCTGACCTCGTGCTTGCCGTCGGTGCCGAGTCCATGTCCACCATCCCTTACCAACTCCCCGGCAGCCTCCGCTGGTCTGGACCGATCGTGAAGTGGTTCAGCAAGTGGATCAAGCCGCAGGGCCCCCGCCCTGTCATCGCGCTGGCCGACAACGGTCTGGCGCCTCTGAAGCTCATCTGGGACATGAAGACCGTCTACATGTCCGGCACGGCTCAGCGCCTCGCCAACACCTACCAGATCGCGCGTGCAGACGCCGATGCCTATGCGTACCGCTCGCAGGAGCGCGCGCATGCGGCCATCACGTCCGGACGCTTCGATGTGGAAATCGAGCCCATCGAGACCAGCCGCGGCTATTTCAGCCGTGACGAGCACGCTCGCGGCGTCAAGTCCGAGCGCAATCCGGGTGGCACCACTCTGGAGAAGCTCAACAGCCTGGGCGGTGTTCTGAAGACTCAGGACATCACCGCTGGCAACAGCTCTGGTATCAATGACGGTGCCTGCGCGCTGCTGATCGCGTCCGACGAGAAGGTTGCCGAGCTTGGTGTCGAGCCGCTCGCGCTGCTCGTCGACCACGCGGTTGCCGGTGTCGACCACGAGCAGATGGGCATTGGTCCGGTCGAAGCCATCAACAAGCTTCTCGCCGCGAACAACCTGACCATCGCTGATATCGACCTGATTGAGATCAACGAAGCCTTCGCCGCCCAGTACCTGGCCTGCGAAAAGCTGCTTGGTCTGGACCGCAACAAGGTCAACGTGAACGGCGGCGCTATCGCCCTCGGTCACCCGATCGGCATGTCCGGCGCTCGCGTTCTGCTGACGCTCGCTCACGAGCTGAAGCGTCAGGGCAAGAAGCGCGGCATCGCTGCACTCTGCATCGGCGGCGGTATGGGCATCGCGACCCTTATCGAAAACCCGTCGGCGTGAGCATCTCATCACTCGTTGAGTTGCAAACTCGTTCCCTACTTCCAAGTTCCAAAACAAAAACGAGGAACCTATGAATAAGCCTGCTGTGACCATGAAGATGCTCAATAGCGGCGTGGCGTTGGTGACCCTGGACCTGCCGGACAGCAAGTACAACTTGCTGTCCGAGCGGGTGCTCCGGGACCTGATCGCGTGTCTCGATCAGGCCGCCAGCGACAAAGCCGTTAAGGGCATGGTTATCCACTCCGGTAAGCCCGACAATTTCGTGTTCGGCGCTAACATCGAAGAGATCCAGGCGGTCCAGAATCAGACCGCCAAAGCCGCCTATGACGCGAGCAATGTCGGTAAGGAAATCTTCTCGAAGATCGAGAAGATGCCCTTCCGCGTCGTCGTCGCCATCAACGGCATCTGCCTCGGAGGCGGCACCGAGATGTCTCTCGCGTGCCACTATCGCATCGCCTCCAACCATCCCAAGACCGCCATCGGTCTGCCGGAAGTGAAGCTCGGCTTCATCCCCGGCTGGGGCGGCACCGTTCGCCTGCCCCGCCTGATCGGTCTTCCCTCGGCGGTCCTGCCGCCTCTTCCGTTCCTGCCCAAGGGCATCGGCTGGGGTGGTCTTCTGACCGGCGCCACCGCTGACGCGCACAAGGCGTGGCGGCTCGGTCTGGTCGACGAGACTGTCGAGGAAGCTGCGCTCCTGGAGCGTGCCGAGCAGATCGCTCTCACCGGCAAGGTGAAGCGCTATGTGAAGCCCATGAAGGTGCGCGCCGTCGAGAACTTCCTCACCAACACCGCTGCCGGTCGCGCCCTCGTCTTCAAGGCGGCGATGGCTGGTGTGATGAAGGAGACCCGCGGCAAGTATCCGGCTCCTGTCGACGCCTTGAAGGTCGCCGTGAAAGCGGTCGGCAATAAGGCCGAGCGCGCTGGTGCCTACGAAGCCGAGTCGCGCGCTTTCGGGCGCCTGGCTGTCAGCGCCGTGTCCAAGAACCTGGTGAACATCTTCTTCGCTCAGACCGAGTCGAAGAAGGCGCGCAACAACGCGGCACCGGCTCTCAAGATCAAGAAGGTCGGCGTCATCGGCGCCGGCGTCATGGGCGCGGGCATCGCTCAGGCGGCTGCCTACGCCGGCTATGACGTCGTGCTCAAGGACATCAAGCAGGAAGCTCTGGACGCCGGCATGGCGACCGTGAAGGGACTGTTCGATGGTCTTGTCGCGAAGAAGAAGCTTTCGGCCACCGAAGGTGCTTCGCGTCTGGCTGCCGTGAAGGGCACGCTCGACTACGCCGACATGGCTGACTGCGACATGGTGATCGAAGCCGTCGTCGAAGTGATGAAGGTGAAGAAGATCGTGCTCGCCGACCTGGAAAAGGTCATCAAGAAGCCGTTCATCTTCGCGACCAATACGTCTTCGCTGTCCATCAGCGAGATGGCGTCCGGTGCTCGCAACCCCGAACTCGTCGTGGGCGTGCACTTCTTCAACCCGGTGCACAAGATGCCTCTCGTCGAGATCATCTACGGCGACACCACTTCTGACGCGGCTGCGGCTTCGGCTCAGGAGTTCTCGCTCAAGCTGGGCAAGACCACGGTCTTCTGTCTCGACCGTGCCGGCTTCATCGTCAACGCGATTCTCACGCCCTACCTGCTGGAAGCCGTACGGCTGCTCGAGCAGGGTGTCGCGGCTGAGGACATCGAGAAGACGATGCAGTCCTTCGGCATGCCGATGGGCCCGCTCACCCTGCTCGACGAAGTCGGGCTGGATGTCGCCGGTCACGTCGCGCGCGTTCTGCACAACGCCTTCGGCGACCGTCTGAACCCCCCGACCATCCTCAAGAAGGTCGACGAGGCGAAGCTGGTCGGTAAGAAGGGCGGCGAGGGCATCTACGCCTACGCTGAGGGCAAGCGCGCCGGCATCAACCCGAAGGTCCAGGCCTGGGTCACTGCGCAGCCCGTGAAGAAGCAGCGTGGTGAGATTCAGGATCGTCTGGCGCTCGCCATGGTCAACGAGGCGGCGCGCGTTCTGGAGTCGGGCATCGTGTCCGATCCGCGCACGCTCGATCTCGCCATGATCTTCGGCACCGGCTTTCCGCCCTTCCTGGGTGGTCCGCTGCGCTACGCCGACAGCGTGGGCATCAAGGTCGTGCACCAGAAGCTCGAGATGCTGTCCAAGGTTGCGGGTGAAAACTACGCGCCTTGCCAGCTCATCAAGGACATGGCCGCTCGCGGTCAGGCGTTCTATCAGGACTGATGCAGGTCCAGGTTGATCGTCGATCAGCCTAGTCTGTCTCTGACAGACATTCGTTGCATCGTCCGGCAGGAAACGGGGGAGAGTGCTCAATACTCTCTCCCGCTTTTCTGCTTTGTTCGATTCTCTACTATAGAAATGCGTAATACCTGGTCGTATTTAAACAATCAGCTATCCTTTCAATATGGAGTTGGGGGCGCACATGACTACCACTAAAGATGATGTAAAACGCCAGTTCGGTGCAAACGCCGAGAAGTACGCGACGAGCAAGACTCACGCACTGGGCTCCGATCTTCAGATTGTTCTCGCGTATTTGGAAGCGCAGCCCCACATGCGTGTTTTAGATGTTGCAACCGGTGCTGGTCATACCGCAGCCATGATTGCGCCTTGGGTTGAACATGTAACAGCCTCTGATCTCTCACCTGAAATGATTGAGCAAACAAAGAAGCTCTTTGCTTCAAAAGGGCTATCCAACACAGATGCAGTAGTTGTCGATGTAGAAGCGCTAGAGTTTCCGGACAACACATTCGATGCCGTAACCTGCCGAATTGCGCCTCACCACTTTCTGGACATTCAGAAGGCTGTCGACGAAATTGCGCGCGTGCTTAAGCCAGGTGGAGCGTTCATCCTTGAAGATAGCGCTTCTCCGCAGTCAAAGCGGCTCGACAGATTTGTCAATTCGCTGGAGAAGTTGCGCGATCCCACCCACGTTCGCGCTTATACCAAACGAGAGTGGCGGCGCATGCTTATTCATTCTGGACTGCGTGTCGTTCGCAGCGAACTGTATCGAAAGACGCATAATGTCGAAGATTGGATGACCAATTCAGGTTGCTCTGAAGAGTTGAAACAACAAGTGCGCACGATGTTTGTGCAGGCTCCCGATATCGCGAAAGTTTATTATGCAATCGAAATCAGTGATGGAAAACCTGTCTCCTACACGGACGATAAGCTCATTCTCAAGGCTGTAAAACGTTAGATCGTCCCTGCCATAGACCTTGGTTTGGGCACTAAGGGTGGTGGCGCTGCTCTTTTCTGTTTTCTATCCTAGGCTTGTGCTTTCAGTTCAAAATACTTGTCGCGGTAGTGATTGAGCGACTTTTGAGTCCTGTCTTGTCCGCTGTTCAAAGCGAAAAGAGGCGGTGGGGAAAAACTTTCTGAAATTGCAAAAACGGGCAGCAGGTTTTTGTCGACCATTTCCTTTTCCATCGCTTTGAAGTCCGGGCCTGTCTTTTCTGCGTTAGCGCTGTAAGCGATGTCATGGACATGACCAAAGAAATCGTATTTCTTTGGTTTTGAATCGGCTTCAGGAGTGGCTTCTGATGCAGCGTCACTTGTTGCTGCTGCTTCCTCGTGAGGAACTTCATCTTCCCAATATTCATCTGGAGGCGCATTTTGATTGAGTCCGGCCAAGACATCGGCCCCGTTCAATCTGTTTTCTTCTGTTTGCAGAGGCGGTGAATCAAGACCAGCAGCCGATCTCGACTGGTCTTCGTTCAAACTCGCCAATGGGGGTGGCGGTGCAAGTGGGGCTTGGGGGGCTGTCATGCGAGTGTTGTTTTAGTAACTGCGTGGCAGGAGACCAGACAAATGGTCTGGTCGAATATAGGGCTGCCAAGTCGAAGGGGCTGACAGGACTATATAACAGCAGCCTTCGTGAACTTGACGTGAAAGTGCGCGCCCAGTGCAAAAGTTTGCGCTAGCACTTTGCAGCCAGGCTGGTATTGCGGCTTTTCATACCAGTATGTGCTGCTTTGCAGCGTCCTTTCGTATCTCGCGCGATCGCTTGGCAAGCGCAAAAATCTAAATTTGTCACACCTCTTGAAATCAACCCCGGTGCTGGTGCCGTGATCATTGGATTTGCGGGTGCCAGTGCGCTTCTTATGATTGCCGTTTGTAAAACATTGGACGTTTCTCCATGGCAACTGAATCATCGCGGTTGTTAGGGTGGGCGTACCTCGTATTCCCCATCATATTTGCCTGAAAACACCCGGCACTCTTTCCAGCGTAGTTGAACTAGACAAACATCCAACCCACTCCAGAGGTGGCTAGGGATGAATCGTGTCAGTTTGCAACACGTGGTCGGAAGAGTGTTACGAGGCGGGCTGTTCAGGCTTCTTGCTTCCATAACCGGCTTGCCATTTCGCAAGTCAACCCAAGGTCTAGCCCGAGTGGAAAACCCACTCTGCAAGCAAGGAAAAGTGAACACATGAGCACTTCGAATTCGAAGAATGACGGACAGGTCGTCCGTTCCGAGAAGCCCACGTCTGTCGAACTCACCGTCTACCAATCCGGTGATGCCGTCGTCCACGAGTCGCGCGAGGTCGAATTGCCCAAGGGCAAGGTGACCATCCAGCTCGAGGGACTGCCCCAGAACTTCGTCGAGGACTCCTTCGAGGTCTCCGATGTCTCAGGCCCCGGTGCTTTCAAGCTCGGTCCCGACAGCTTCAAGCCGGCGAACCTCTCCTCGGCAGCTCTGCTGCAGAAGGCGGTCGGCCGCAAGATCACGCTTCTCGAGCAGACCTCCCAGGGTCAGATTCGCACCACCGGCACGCTGCGTTTCGTGCTCGGCAACCAGCTCGTCATCGAGGACGCCAACGGCATCCAGGTGCTTCCGCTCACGCAGAAGTTCGAGCTCGAATCGATCCCCGATGGCCTGAGCGCCACTCCGTCTCTCTCGCTCGAGCCCACGACTGCCGAATCCGGCGTCTATCTGCTCAATTCCATGTACGAGACCGGTGGTCTTTCGTGGGCTCCGCGCTATGCGGTGTTCTACGACGACAAGACCGGTACCGTGACCAAGCTGCGCTGCCGCGTCAAGCTGACCAACCAGACCGGCGCCGACTTCGATGACGCCCAGCTGAAGCTGCTGGCTGCGCACAACACCTCGCGTGGTGGTGGCCGCGGGCGCATGCGCGCTCAGGGCCTCGAGTCCGCCATGCAGCCGATGGCTGCCGCGGCTTCCTTCGGCGGTGCCGCTGACTACGCGGACAACGCCGAAGTCGGTTCCGTCGGCGAACAGAAGATCTACGTTCTGCCCGAGAAGCTGACGCTGAAGAACGGCGAGACGAAGCGCCCCTACCTGGTCGTCGCCAAGGACGTCCCGGTGAAGTCCGAGTTCTACCTGCCGGCCGCCTACCACTACCAGCTCGCCGCCAGCGAGGAAGACGACCGCAAGCTGCCCGTCTTCGTGCGTCTGCGCCTGCGCAACGACAAGGACAACAACCTCGGCATCGCGCTTCCCGCCGGCGAAGTCGCTGTCTTCCAGCCGGATTCCACCGGCAAGTACCAGAAGACCGACCCGCAGCTCCAGATCGGCGCCGTCGCCAAGGGCGAGGCGTTCAAGCTCGAGCTCACCACTCCGTCGTCCGACGTGAAGGGTGCGCGCCGCCTGGTGTCCTTCCATCAGGACCCCGAGGAGAAGGAGCCCGTGGTCGAGCCGGTTCCGGAGGGCGGTCACGTCTACCCGCAGCACGAAGTTGCCAGCGAAGGCGGCTTCGAAGGTGGCCCGCGCATGACCATGGGTATGTCCGTCCAGGGCGGCCCGCGCGTCGGCACCCCCGGTGAGCACGCTCGTCGCCGCCAGGAAGTCGCCGAAGGCGCCGGCAAGCAGGCGAAGAAGGAGCCGAAGCCGCGCTTCCGTGAGGAACAGCGCGAGATCACGGTCTACAACTTCAAGGACAAGCCGGTCCAGGTCATCGTGCAGGAGCAGCTGCCGCACGGCTACAGCTTCCTCGACAAGACCCACGAGCTGATCACCGACAGCGAGAACAGCGGCACCTTCACCGTCGACGTGCCGGCCAACGGCCAGGTCACCATCGGCTACGGCATCCGCTGGAAGATCAACTAAGCCGTTCATCGGCTTAGGCACCAAACCCAACCAGCAGCCGTTTCGCATCGGCTGTTGATTAGATAAAGTGCGCGAGAAAGAGAGGCGGAGAAATTTTTCTCCTCCTCTCTTTTCTCGTTTTTAACGTGCGTCTACTAAGCCATGTCATAAATAGAAAAGCAGTCGATTTCAACAGGTACCCTTTCTGCGAGAATTTTGAAATCGAGGTAGGCGCTCGCGGCTAGACTGTGATAGTTTGTGTTCAGCAAGGCGCTAATGGGATAAATCGATACCTTTGCAGGGAAGATCATCCTCATAAAAGCATGTCGGATGTGAGGGTACATAGCTCTCGATTTCCTGCCTGGACGGACAGAGATCTTGTAATGAAGCAAACGGAAACAGACGAAGCATTTCTCCTGCAGGGAGCTGTCGAGCTTTTTAGTGAGAAAAGTCGCCTGGATAAGAATCTCTTGCCCAAATTGAAGGAGAAGATTCCGGGCTTTTCCGACCCGCAATATGTCTCTGCTTATTCAAGGGTAGAAGCGCTATTCGATAGAGCTTGCAAGCTTGTTTTCCAGTGGACGACTGAAAATCCACCGGGCGCTGAATTCGAACTGCCTGATAAAGAGCGGGTCTTCGTTGATGAATTGGCAAAGGAATGCGCTGGCTTTACCGAGGAAGATTACAACGCCGCCCTGGCGTATGGATTTGAAATGACCATTTTCTAGGCATTTTTTCTCTTATGTACGCTTGGATTGAAACCGTTTGTGGCACCAAATGCGGTGCCGTTTTTGCTTTTTGCATGTTTCTTTAGAACTTTTGGTAATGTCCTTAAATTGCATAGTTATAGAAAGGCGAACTGGGTAAATGTGATCTGTGCGAGTAGATTCAGTCGCTTAATCTTTCATGTTCATGAGCGAGCTGGTTTGCCGGACATTGGGTTTGTCGCTTTGGAATCCACCGAGTAAAAACATGCCGCTGCCTCCCAGAGAAGTGCCAGAAGGATTGACGTCTAAGGGCTATAAACGGCTTGGCGCGTTGTATATGCTCATGGGCTGCCAGAAGCAGGCTGTCGAAGCCCTGACGCGCTCCAGTGAAATGAGGCGTGCTCTGGCTTCTGCCGAGGATCCTGAGAAGGGTAAGGAAGCTGATAATGATGGCGCGATGACCGAGAGTCTGAAGTTCAGCCTCAATTTGCTAAAGCTTTGGCGCAAGGCAGCGACTGATGATGCTGATTACGATGCTGGACCGTTCCAGTCTACGGCGGGTTTAGATTCTGACGGTGACGCTGAGGCGGAGATAAGGAAACAGCTGATCGCTCTGGGCGTGGCCGAGAGCGAAGTAGACCAGTACCTGAGTAAGCTTTTGGAATCGATGACAGAATTGAAAAACTCGGAGCCGCCGCCGCTTGATGTTCCGGAAGGTTTGACTGCCGCTGAGTATTACGAACTTGGATTGAAATACAAAGAAATCGGATGGACCGAACAAGCCCGCGATGCACTCGCTTTTGCAATAGAAATAGAACCGGATGGCGAGTCCGGAAAGCTGGCTGCGTCTTATTTAAGAACCAAAATCCCGCGCCATCCAGTCCCTCTTGTCGCAGAGCAGACGAATATTCACGGCTTCAATCAATTCTGCAGTGGCGATGAGAATGGCGCGAGAGAAACATTCGAAGCCTTGATTGCTGAATATCCAGACTTTGAATGGCCATATGGGAATCTTGGCTGTCTCTTTATTCAGTTGGGTGACGTAGGCAAGGCGAAAAAGATTCTTCGCAAGGCAATCGACATAAACCCTTTTTATGTAAACGCCTGGCTGCATATGTCGAGGGCGGAAGCTCTGGATGGAAACTATGAAGAGTCGTACAAATGCCTGCGGCAGGTAGAAGAAATTGACAGCGATGAAACTTCGATAGTCGGCATCAGAAAGCTCGTGGACGAAATTTCGGCTGAAGACATTTGATTCTCGGTTAGGTTGGTTGATTCTCGTTCAAAATAGGTGCCACGCGTTCAAGTTAGTTGGCGCTCGTTCTGGCCAGTCGGTAATAGTCTGGATTCTTTGCCACCGTATATAGTGCTGGGTTTTTCGTCTTCATACTATCGCTGCGGAATGAGACATAATCACGGTTTGCTAAAGTTGTACTTGTTCTTTAGTGTTCTATTATAATAATTAGTACAGCCTGGCAAAAAAGCTGACTCGTCAGAGAATGACTGTGGAAGCCATTCAAGACGAGTCAGCTAAGGTGCAGTTTCGCGGCTGACGTTTTGTCGAGCTGCTGTTTGTCTACTTCTTTTCCGTCAGCGGACGCCTGCGACCGCTGACTTTGAGAGTAGTTATGTGAAACTGACGACCTCCGAACGCGGCTTCTGCTGTGGTTTCGGCTGGAATTTCGTTCTTGTAGTGTCCCTTGCGCTCGAGGATTTCAGCGACTGCGGCAGGCACCACGTAGCGGATAGACTTGCCGGCGCGGATCCACTTGCGCACGAGTGTGCTACTGATGCCGCTGGGCGGGCAATCAATCAGCTCGATTTGCGCCTCCGGCAATGTTTCACGCCAGGTGATCAGCGCCTTCTGAGCGTCTTCACTGGCTCGTGGAGAGATGAGCAGCCTCACCAATCCGAGAAATTCTGCGCGCCGGTCATAGCGAACCAGGTTGTCGATGACGTCCTCACCGCAGATGAAATTGAGCCGGACGCTGTCACCGAGCTGTTCTTTCAACTGCTTGAGGGTGTCGATCGTCCAGGTAATTCCGGGGCGGTCGATTTCGATACGTGAAGCCTCGAAAAGGGGATTGTCCCGGACGCCCGCTTTGACCATCTCGAACCTGCTTTCGCGGTCCAAGACGTCGACTTTCTTGTGCGGAGGCGTGCCATTGGGAACGAAAATCACCTTGGCGAGACCATGCTGTTCGAGAGCGAACTGCGCAACAGCCAATTCACGAATGTGCATTGGGTTGAACGTGCCGCCCATGATTCCAACTTCGGTCATGGTTTTCATATCAGTGTTCCGTAGTCATTGGCTCAGCGCCTGTTCTTCGGTTCGCCGGATTGTTGTCCGCAAACCGAGCCAGGGAGCCGACAGTGCCTCTTAGTCCACAAGCAGTTACACACCGTGCGCATCAGGAGCGCTAAAGAAACGGGCGTGCAAGTGCTTTGGGCAAGCGATTATTGAGGCTGAAAGATTTGATTCCTGAATCAAGAAAAAGAATAAGAACTAGAAACTTAGGGCGCTATATATGGGACTTTCAAGGGAAGCGGTGTAACGAATTGGGTTGTCAGGGTAGCGCGGCTAAAACAGGCGGGTCATCAGGGTCAACAGCGGCCTTCTCCACATACAGCGAAAAGCGTTTACCGCGAACACATTGACCTATGGTGTTAAATAGTAGGGAGCGCGCCAAAAGGAGAAGGAAAGGAGGCCGAAGCCTCCAATCCAACTCCCGGAATTCAGCCCTGATGCTTCTCAGCAGCAGAGGAGAATTCCCAGGCGGTTTAGGCCTGTTCTTGCGCGAGGGAGACCCACACCTTCGTGTGACCCTTGTCCTCTTCGGTCTTGGAGATCACCACGTCCAACGGGCTTCCCGTCTTGAACGCAGCGAGTTCCGCTTCCTGGCGGGAGCGGTCGCTGGTGATTTCGCTGACGTGCAGCAGTGCTTCGATGCCGCCGCCGATGCGGACGAACACACCGAAGGGCACGACGCGAGCCACGGTGCCATTGCGGCGGTCACCGACCTTGAGACCGGAGCGGAACGAGCTCTTCAGCTCGTCCGACACGGACTGCACGCGTTCCTTGTTCTCCGCCACCTTCTTGTAGCTGAGCTGAACGCGACCGGCTTCCAGGTCGACGAACTTCACCTCGACCAGGATCTCGTCGCCCACCTTCATCAGGTGAGAGATGGAGACCAGGCGGCTGTCGGAGCACTCGTTGCGGTGGAGGAACGCCTCGGTGCCGTTGGGCAGCACGACGATCGCACCCAGTTCGCGCTTCTCGGCGGACGGGTTGGTTTCGCGCTCGAGCAGCACGCGCTTCACGCGACCGGTCAGCTTCTCGCCGGCGGTCAGTGAGCCGAGCTGGTTGCGGATGGCGTCAGCCTGCTGCGCGGCAATCGCCTCGCGGTTGGCTTCCACATCCTTGTAGCTCAGCGAGATGCGCTGCGACTCGGTGTCGATGCTGATGATCTTCACCTGCACGACCTGTCCGAGCTTCAGCACATCGCTGGGCTTGACGCCGCGCGAGTCGCTGATATTGCTCTTGTGCACGAAACCACTGACGCCGGGCTGGAACTCGACCAGCACACCGGTTTCGCGACGCGGAGCGCCTTCGTTGCGCGCATCCTTCTTCTCGAGCATGATCTTCGTGACCGTGCCCGTCACCACCGTGCCCTCAGCGAGGTCGGCGATGGCGTTGCCGACGAGAGCTTCGTTGGCAGCCTTGTTGCTGAAGAGGATGTTGCTGAAGCGGCCTTTGTCTTCCGCCTTGAGCACCTTGACCGGGATGGACGACCCGATGAGACCATCCACCGAGCCCTGGACGAGCGACAGCGGAATGAATCCCTTGAGCAGCCCGCGGAAGGAAGCCTTCACGCCGGAGATGCGGTCATCGTCCTTGCGCTTCTCGACGCCGATGACGGTCACTTCCGTGACATCGCCAGAAGCAACGAGCTGCAGGAGCGCGGACCAGGCGCCTTCGACTTCGCGCTGGTGCTGGAGGCGAGTGAACGAGAGCATGGTGAACTCGTCGTCTTCGCCGTCGGAGACCACAAGGAACTCGGCTTCGTCACCGGCCTTGAGTTCGCCAGTGTCCTTCTTGGGCAGCAGCGCGTCCGACTTCTGGCCGATGGCCACGTAGAAGTGCGCGTTGTCACCGACAGGAAGGATGGTGCCCTTCACGACCTGACCGTACGCGACGGGGCGCGGAACGTCATAGGCGGCGAGCAGGGCTTCGAAAGACAGCGGCTGGCTAGCGCTGCTGTCGACGTTGGAGTTGGTGCCGTTCGCGAGAACGGACACGTTAGAGGTTGTGTCATTCATGTTTTTCATACTTCTCCTTGCGGATATTTTTGAAGCCCGTTCCAGTGGGCATGACTGAACCACCCCCCATTCCAATGCGAATACTCCTTCCGACATCCCGCGCGGGACGTCTAAGTTCGAAGAAGGAGGAATCGCAAGGGGTTTAAGGGACTGAATCTTCTCTGTGCAGAAAGGATTAAAAGGTGGATAAGTCGACCCTAGAAGGTCGCCAAGGGGAAAAGCAACCAAATGTTTCGGTTACCGAGCTAGCGGAAGATCGGCGCAAATCAGGCTAAATAACGTTCGTGAATTTCTGAATGGGCGTATTACAAAGGTTTTTGACCGTTCTGTTAGTCTTTCGCTCTCACTAGTATTGAATTGTGGGCTAGTGGCAAACCCTCACAGGTGGCATCTTCTGAAGCGCTAGGTTGCGCTAGCTTTGCAGTAAAATCCTGGCCGAGCCGGCGCGAAACCTGTTACATTTGTCGAGCTCCGCTGGATCCTCAACAAGGGGATTTTCACCCGAAACCATTCCCGCGAGTCGCACCAGGCGTTTCTGATCGCAACCACGCGAACCAGGAGTACTGCTGCTAGCCGTATCCGCCCGCGCGCACCAATTTCCATTGTGCGATCCGTATCGCTTACAGCTAGCGAGGCGCGGCGGCGAGTTCAGACACTTGTCACTTTTGCAGGCGTTTCGGTTGAAGTGGAGCCGCATTCGGCTGCCTGCCAGGGCGGCGCATGTGCCGCTGCCACATATGCCATATAATGGCTGTTGAAGTAGCGCAGACTGTCGCGCTTTGCCGCAAGGTGAAGTGAGGAAAGTCCGGGCACCGCAGGGCTGGTTGCTGGGTAATTCCCAGTGCGCGTGAGCGTGAGGATAGTGCCACAGAAATGATGACCGCCAGTTCGTGAGTGGTCTGAGCGAAAGTGAAGATCGCTGATCTGGTAAGGGTGCAACGGTGCGGTAAGAGCGCACCAGCAAGGTCGAGAGGCCTTGGCTAGGTAAACCCCGCTGAAGGTGCAAGGCGAAGGTATAGCTTGGGAAAGTGGCGGCCCGTCACCCCAAGTTGCCGATGCCGCTAGAGGGTGTGGGAGACCACATTCCCAGAGAGATGACAGTCGAACACAGAACCCGGCTTATGCGTTACTTCACTCTTTGATGAAAAGAAAAACCAGTTTGATCGACAGTGCGTAAAGAGCGCTAATGCTGCGCATTGTGGTGTGCGATAGCTTGTTGTGAAACACTGTTGCAGTGCATTTTGTGTAAAGAGCGCCAGATTTGCGTCAGTCACAATCGTTGATTCTCTGCATTTGCAGCAGTTTTCTGCTGTTTTCTGGGCTTGCGACGTCTATGCTGAAAGCATCTTTTCCCGACCCCTTGGAGAACTCCCAAAACCCTGACCCATAGTTCCAATTCTGATTGAGGCAAGCAAAGTCCGACAATCGAATTGGGCCGTGAGTTCACTTTTGGCAGGCTTTGGGTAACTTCAAATGGCGGGAAAAGATATTTCAGCACCCTATTTGAACAAATGGAAGCGTCCAGCCTGTGCATTTAAGCGGGCGCTTCCATTTGTTTTTTTTCTCGAGGTAATTACGACAGGCGGTAGTTGGTTTGTGCCTGCACGGTAAGCTTGGCTCGTCTTCGCCGTCACACTAGTGCTGGCTCTGTATCTTGCCTTCGCCCTCGACTAAACGCCGAAGAATTTCTGCCAGAAGGTTGGTTTTTTTGCTGTCAATTGTTGCTGCAATTCACGCACTTGAGCTTCCATCTCGGCAATCGCTGAGTTTCTTTCATCAACCAAAAACTGTGCCTCGTCTCTTTGCACTTCGAGGCGCTTGATGTTTTCTTCGTATGCTTTAACTCTTTGCTCTGCAGCTTTGACGCGGGTTTCGGCGGTTTTTGCCTTTTGCTCTGCTGTCAAAACCTTCTGATACTCGTCGGAAAGGCGCTGTGCGAAGACGACTGTCAGAGATTCAAAAATGTGGTTGTACTCGGTGGTAGCAGGCAACCCTGCTTTGACTTCGTTGGTGATCGCGGAGGCATCGGAATCTGTCATAGCAGAAGCCTGCGTCACTTCGATGTTTTGCACCGCTTGGGTAGCCAACTCTTCTCGCGCTTCTTCGAAGAAAGTATCGAGGTTTTCCAGTGTCGCTGGATCCTGCTCCAGCACAGTCTCGACCTCCAGAGCCAACTGACCGTCAGTGCGCCTCATCAATTCTGGCAGGCGTTCGGTGTCTATGCGATTGCTGACTTCGCCTGCGTACACAAACCATTTGTCTTTGGAGCCGACTCGTCTTTGCTCTCCTCTGATTTCTCCAGAGACTAATTTTGCTTTGAGCTGGTCTTTTTCAACACCCAGAAGATCAGCAGCCTTGCGCATAGGGACGAGTGGGTGAATCTGCATTGCTACTCCTTGGCTATTCTTTGATAGCTGTACGATATACGAGCGTAGGGCTTGCCACGCAGCATTATAACTGGGTTTCAGTAATATGTACCTAGCTAAAACAGTTCAACAGTTCATCGATTATCTGTCTTTTCGAAACTGTGCCATCATTAACGGTGGCAGGGGCAAGAGCCGCCTCTCACATGGAGCGAGGAACTGTGCAGAATGCAAGTTGATACAGCTGACGGAAAGCCCGGCGGGAAGAAAAACGAATTTCAACCGTCCAAAATTCAATTTGCCTATTTCTCGATGATCCTTGCGTGGGCCGGCAATGTTCTTTTCTTTTTCGCCACCTCTCCACCTGACCTGATTATGAAAGGGGATGGGTCGCTTCGCTTGTCCGACTTCGTTGGCTATTACGAGGCGGCGAAGTTGGGTTTTGCGGGCGGCGACTTGTACGGCCTTACTTCTCAGCTTGCGGTGCTCAATCAGATTGTCGCACCGGCGCATACAGACATTGCGTTTTCGGTCCCCTATCCACCGACGTTTTATCTCCTGATCGCTCCTTTGAGCTTGCTCTCGCTCAGTAACGCCTATTCTGTCTGGATATTCTCTTCGATGATTTTGGGTTTACTCGGCTCAGCGGCGCTTGTTTGGGCGCAAAAGCGTTTTAGCAAAATCGATCGTTTGGCTGTTATGGTCGCTTTGATCGCCAATACCCCTGCGCTGATGGCCTTTAGATCGGGACAATATTCTTTCTTTGGTCTATCGCTGGTGTCGCTCTATTGTTGGAGTTTTTTCGAAAAACGGCATTTGCTCACGGGCGTGTTGCTCGGTTTGACAGGCGTTACAAAGCCGCACTACGCGCTCTTTCTTGTGATTCCCATTTTGGTTTTGCGCCAGTGGAAAGTTTTTGCCACAGCAATACCAATTGCCTCGGCATTGTTTGCCTGGAGCCTGATTAGATATGGCATGCACAGCGTGCCCGACTATGTGCACTACGTTTCGCAGGTTTATCTTTCTCCGCATTTCACCGGGATCTCCCCGGAGGAGCAGGTGAATATAAGGGCGCTCGTGATGTACGACATTCTTCATCTGCCGACGACCGAACTTGTCTTAACCTTCGGAACAGTTAGCATGATAGTGGGGCTGATTCTCAGCGTCTGGCTGTGGGTTAAGTCTGCAAAAATGCCAGAGCTGCACAACTGGGTAATGGCAGTGACTATTGCGATTGCGCTGTTTTTAGGACCGCACCTTCATATTCACGATTGCTTGTTGCTTGCTGTCGCAGCGATTTTGACGATTCCTTCCGTCAGCCCTGCGCTCGTTATGAAAGAGAAAGACCCTGCCTATCGGGTTTGGTGCATGACGATGTTGTTGTACCCACTCGTCAGTTTCATCACTTTCAACCTGTCAATTTTTGGAACACAGATTCGGACATTTCCTGTTCTGCTGCAGAATCTCATTCTTGTAATTGCTGGAACGCTGTATATCGTCCGCAGGTGGAAACAGCCACAGGCTGTCTCTCAGGCGCCAGAGACTGTGTAAACGGACTGACAGGTTTGAGTCAAACGATTTTTATTGACGCAAACACAAAGAGCGCGGTGATTAGCGTTTGGAATGTGACAATCTTGCCTTTTCGCGCAGATAGTCTTTGCGCGTGAAAGCATCATCATCGTTGTGGGTGTAATACACGACTTGGCAGGTTGGGCATTTATCGAGAAACTCATATGCATGATTGATGGAGATGTTGCATTTCTTGCACCATATCGCTGTGAGTGGCAGTTTGTGCAGTGTGAGAAAACCGCGGGCGGTTATTCTCGTCTTTGAAATGTGCAGGGAATTTAGATTTTTGAATTTCAGTAGATGTGGGGCTGCATCGTCTTCCAGCAAGGTTTCGCTGAGGTCGATTTCTGTGTAAATTGGAGTTGGTTTGAGCGTTTCAAATCCTTCTGAAGAGATCGAATTGCCTGCCAGTTTCAAAACTTTTATATTTTTGAAATTGTTCAATACCTGAACATCGTCATCAGCGAGAGCCAATTTTTTCACTCCTAACTTTTTTAGAAACTCCAGATGAGATAAGGTTTTCAACCCTCTTGGAGTGACGCGCGTATTGCTGATGTCGAGCCATTCGAGTCTACTTAGATAAGCTATGGGAACAATCGCCTGGTCGTCGATAAGCTCATTGTCTGATAGAACCAGCCCGCGCAAATTCTCGAGAAGTTTTAATTCCTTCAATGCCGCCGCGTCAATATGTGTGCCGTTGAGATCAAGTACTTCTAAATTGGGCATGCCTGCAAGGTTTTGGATGCACTTCGCATCGACGGCGTTGACACGCACGTTGAGCTCGCGAATGCTCCTGTTTTTCGCAATCGACTTGAAGTCTTCACTGGTTAGTCCTGACCCTATCAGCTCCAGATAGTCAAGCCTGCGCGGCAGGCTTGAAAGCATGTGTTTTGGAAAAGTGCTGTAGTTTATGCCCAGCTTTTCTAGGCTTTGATCATGAGAGATTGCATCAGCAGCGCGCTCGTCTATGATTTGTCTGTCGAGAATCAGGGTGCCATTTCCCCTGGTCACATGCCCGTTTCTGTTCGCCTCAGCGTGTAACGAGATTTCATTGTCATTGCTGATTACTTCATTCGGAATTTCTGGTGGTAGTAGCCTTATCGCCGGATCCGGAGGCAGGGTCAGCTTTTTTGCCTGCAATTTCGAAGTTTTTTCACCTTGTTCTAAAAGCAAAGCAACGATGCTTACAAGGATGATCGAGGTGATTGCGAGAATTGCGATGGGCAGTATCGGAATAGTCCTTTTCTTGATTGTCTCGATTTTTACTTCTCGATGGATGGGATCATTGTGCAAACAGAGAGCCAGAGCATGCTTCAACTCTTCTGCGGAGGCGAAACGGTCGTCGGGATTTTTGGCGAGCAGTTTTCTGATTACTGTTTCTAACCCAGGAGCGAATTCGCGTCCGAGAGCGGCTTCTTTTAATGTCGGGGGCGTTTGCTCGATGTGCAAGAAGAAGGTTTCCACCGCTGTCTTGCCGACGAATGGTGGTGTTCCTGTCAAACTTTCAAACATTGCACAGCCAAGGCTGTATAGATCAGATCGCTCCGTTAGCTTGTCGCCGCGTGCCTGCTCGGGGCTCATGTAAAGCGGACTTCCAATCATTTCGCCAGTACGTGTAAGTGCTTGAGTTGAAACAACTCCATCTTCCGAGTCAATCTTTTTTGCAATTCCGAAGTCGAGCAAAACTGCTTTATTAGCGCCGTTTTCGCTCTGAATCATAATGTTGCTCGGTTTGATATCTCTATGCAAAACACCTTTTTCATGAGCATGAGTGAGTCCATCCAAGACTTGTGAGAATAACTCCACCGCTTGTGCTGGTGGTATTACTCGTTCGGAAATAAGTTTGGAAAGTGCGTTGCCGTCTATATACTCCATGACCATGAATGGCTGATTGAGCCAGATTCCGAAGTCAGAGATGCGAGCAAGGTTGGGATGATCTAGTGAAGCCATTGTACGCGCCTCTCGCTGGAAGCGCACGGCAAGCTGTTCGCTTAGGTAATGGGAAGGAATTACTTTGAGTGCAAAAATCTTGTCGAGCAAAACCTGCTTGACCCGGTAGACTGTGCCCATCCCGCCTTTGCCGATTTCTTCGATAACCTGATATTTGTCCGCGAAAAGTACACTACCGATTCCTTCTGCGTGGTGAGATTCAAGTTTGGTGCCGTCATTTGGGCAGTATGTAATGGCGCTGAATATGGTGTCGCATTGTGGACACTTGCGCAGCGATGTTTCCTCTTGGTCCGATCGCAGGTGTGCAGTTTTATCCTGCTCCATTTTTATTCACCCCCATAGTTCTTATACCCCTCGCCCATGGGCATACGGGGATATGGTGCTATGTGCAATTTGAGGTAAATTTATTCGACGCTGGGCGCGCTTTCGTTTTGCTCGTGCTGCTTTCTCTTCTCGTCCAAATACCATTCTTTGCGGTTGTATTCTGCGCCTTTTGGTCTCAAGTAGACGAATTTGTCGCACGATTTGCAACGGGTGAGAAACTCATGAGCAAAAGTTTCGTCAATTTCGTCGACATTTCGCACAAAAATCTCCTTCAAGTTAGGCAGTGCGGAAAGGCGCAATACTCGTACCTTGCTGGACAGACGACCAAGCATCTCATGGGGATAATTTGCGCTTACCAGCCCTAGCACTTGAATGTTTTTGTTCTGTTCAATCAGCCGCACGTCTTCGCGACTGAGTTTTTTTCCGCGCAATGTAAGTACTCCTTCGTTGCCGATGATCTTTTCAGCGCTTAAGAGTTTTTCGTCTTCTAATTTGTATCGGATTGGGGTTTCGTCGTCCTCGTCCTCGTCTTCAGCGGTATCCGAATCTTGCTTGCTTCTCTGGCGCTTGAGTTTTTGCTTCTTTTCGTCTTCTGTGAAAATTCCGTTGACGACTGCAATCGCTGTCTTGTCCAGTTGTATGGCATCAGCACCTTCAGGTGGTAATGCAGACTTTCTCAGTGAATGTTCTCCTTGTGTTGTCAGATAGGCAACTATTGAAATTATTGTGATAACTGACATAGCGCCCAACAACATAAGTCTGGGACTAATAGCATGTTGAGGTTTGACGGAGGATGGTTCCAGTGCTTCGGCGCCGCTTGTAAGACAAAGAGCCAGAGCGCGTCTTGCTTCGTCTGCTGATTGATAACGGTCTTGAGGATTTTTTGCCAACAACGTATGGACAACTCGTTCTAGTCCTGCTGGAAAGTCCTTGCCCAGCGAGGCTTCTTTCAGTGTGGGTGCCGGCTTTTCCATATGCAGAATGAGAGTGTCAACCGTCGACTTCCCGACGAATGGAGGTGTTCCAGTTAGGCATTCGAACAACGAACAGCCGACGCTGTATAGGTCTGATCGCTCTGTCATCTTCTCCCCGTGAGCTTGCTCGGGGCTCATGTAGAGAGGGCTTCCGATCATTTCACCGGTGCGTGTCAGCGCCTGTGTTTTGCTCTTTTCGGCTATACTCCCCTCTGCCTCGCTGTCGAACTTTTTGGCGATGCCGAAGTCTAATAGTATTGCCCGACGTACCCGAGTTGTCTCCGATTGAGCACTCGGATTCAACTGCATAATCATGATATTGCTGGGTTTTACGTCCCTGTGTAAAACGTTTTTCTTATGCGCATGCGCTAAGGCTTCCAGTACTTGTCCGAAAATGTCGATTGCTTCTTCTGGTTGCAAGACTCCTTCGGAGATCTGCTTGTTGAGCGGTATTCCATCGACATATTCCATTACCATGTATGGTTGATTTTGGAAAATACCGAAGTCAAAAACACGTCCGAGATTTACATGGTCGAGTGACGCCATCATTTTTGCTTCACGCTGAAAACGGCTAATCAACACGTCATTGAGTGAGTCGGCTGGAATTACTTTGAGAGCACAGATTTTATTGATCATTATTTGGCGGACACGATAAACCGTGCCCATGCCACCACTGCCGATTTCATTCAGTATTTCGTATTTTTCTGCGAATACGGCTGAGGTTGCGCCTGAAGTCTCGCTTTTCTCAAGCCTGGTTCCGTCGGTCGTGCAAAATGCAACGTTGCTCGCATAGAGCGCCTTGCACTTTGGACATTGCATGAGTGCATTGTCGGCAACTCTTAATTTTGAATCGAGTTTATTGTCCTGATCCATGATTACGGCAAAGCCCGAACCCCGAGATGTTATACCCGGAAAGCCACTATGCGGCTCGTTGAAGCGCCTTAGTTACCGTCGAGTTCTAATTCAATCTCATCGAGAAGTTTGCGGTCAGCAGCTGATAATTCCGCCTTTTCTAACAAGTCCGGGCGGCGTTTCATTGTTCGCAACAACGCCTGTTTGCGGCGCCAGGTCGTTATGGCTTTGTGGTCTCCGCCTCGAAGAATCTCCGGCACTTCCATGCCTCTGAACTCCGGTGGCTTAGTGTATTGGGGAGCCTCGAGAATGCCATCGGAAAACGACTCATCGTGCACTGATGCGATTTTTCCAAGTACGCCCGGAATAAGCCTGCCGACCGCGTCTATAACAACGAGAGAGGCTAGCTCGCCACCTGTGAGAATATAGTCGCCAATGCAGATTTCTTGTGTGGCGATGGTTCTGATTCGCTCGTCAAAACCCTCATAATGACCGCAGATTATTGCGATGTCCGTCTGCTCAGACAGGCTTTGCGCTGTTGCTTGTTTGAATGGTTGTCCCTGCGGACTCATTAGTAAAACGGGCATTGCACGCTGTTTCTCATCATCTCCAACAGTCTTGCAAATCGACTCGTATGCAGCGAAGAATGGCTCTGGTTTTAAAACCATGCCAGCACCGCCACCATAAGGCGTATCATCCACTTTTTTGTATTTATCGGCGCAAAAGTCGCGTGGATTATATGTTTTAACCGCTAATCGCTCAGCTTTGATGCCGCGCCCAATCACGCTCACGCCTGTGTACGTGGTGAGCAGATCGGGAAATAGCGTGATGACGTGAAAAGTAAGCACGATAGGAGTTTAGCAGAGTACAGATTCACTGACGTGGTCGGGGTCATGCGTCAATGAGACCGGATCCTGGTTTGCAGAGGCGTGCTTAGCGAGGTATGACTTCACTAAACCATGTAGCAGATGCCAGTAGTTTCGCCTGGCTAAAACCTCTGCCATTTTCGCTTTTCGACCTTTTTGGCTCTGGCCTTTTGGCGCTGAACTCCCTAAAATTGGCATGTGCCAAAGAAAAAGACCGATTGCAAGAACTGCGACGATTTGACCGCCAGGTTGGATCGCCTCGAAAAACGCCTGGAAATCCAGGAAGAAACTTCGAGGCATTGGAAGAAACGCTGGGGAATCGTTGACGACAAACTGCGCAAAGCCGAAGGCGAAATCTCGATTCTCAAAGTTGAGAACGCCAAACTGAAAAAGATCATCGAGAAAAAAGACGCGCAGATCAGCAGCTTGCAGAAGAAGTTGTATGCAGCGAGCACTGAAGTTTCTCCTCCGAGCCCACAGGAAGAGGAAACCTTGGAGGCGGCGCCACCGAAACGGCCTCGGGGAAAGCAACCAGGATCAAAAGGTTTTGGTAGGAAGATTCGCACTGAGCTTCCTCTAGAGGAGCGCATTCACGATATCTCACCCTCCCAGAAGCATTGCTCCAAATGCGGTTGTGAACGCGTACAACTGCCGTTCACAGAAGATTCCGAGGAAATTGATTTCAGCTATCGGCTAGTTCGTGTTCGCCACAAACGACGCAAGTACAAGCAGGCATGCGCCTGCAAGAACGAGCAACCGATTGTTACCGCCTCTGCTCCATCCAAATTAATTCCCAAAGGCATGTTCTCCACCGAGTTTTGGTCGCATGTGCTACTCGAAAAGTTTTTGCTGCAGCGCCCAACGTCCCGTATTTGCATGAGTCTAGACCTGCACGGTTTGAAGGTTTCAGAAGGAACAATCGCCTCGGGGCTGAAACACCTAACAAAGCTTTTCGCTTGTTTGTACAACGAGATCCGGCGTGAGGCCAGGCAATCAAACCACTGGCAGATGGACGAAACACACTGGAAAGTGTTCACAGACTTGCAGGGAAAAGCAAATCATACATGGTGGCTCTGGGTAACCGAAACTAGCAATGTGACGGTGTTCAAGCTCGATCCAACTCGCTCGTCATCAGTGCCGATGAAACTCTTGAACGGGATTGAAACTGGTATCCTCACCTGCGATCGCTATTCAGGATACAAACCTCTTCAAGAACAAGGGATACTCCTTTCCTACTGCTGGTCTCACGTTAGGCGCGATTTCATCAAGTTGCGAGAAGGATATCCAACTCTCAAAACGTTTGCCACAAGATGGATTAAGAAGATTGATGACCTGTTTCACTTCAACAAACAGAGGGCTTCCACACCTACCGCAGAGCTAGATGTACACGGCATTTGCGAGCGGATGGAAAGAGAAGCAAAACGTTTACTCAAGACAAAAAACCTGCACGACGAAGCTCGTTCGACCCTGGTTAGCCTGCTAAATCACTGGTCAGGTCTGACTCTGTTTCTCAAGTTTCCAGCCGTTCCCATGGATAACAACGCCTCAGAAAGAGCGCTGAGAAATCCAGTGGTTGGGCGGAAAAACTACTACGGAAGCCGATCAATCTGGAGCGGAAGCCTGGCAGCGATGCTGTTTTCAATCTTCGCGACAGTCAAGAAAAACAAAGGCGATCCGCATGAATTCTTGAACAGATACCTCAAGGCTTGCGCCGAGAACAAAGGCAAACCTCCCGAGGATTTGTCATCGTTTCTGCCATGGAAAACAATCGAACCCGACCAGCTCCGCATGGTTCACTGAGGTCATTGGGGTTCCCCCTTTTTGGTAGACAGCGGTCTAGGGCCGAACTGCTCTAGGCCGCTTTCTCACCTTTAAGGCCTTTTTCCTCCGGCGTGAGATACCCTAACGTTGAATGTATGCGTTGTTTGTTGTAAAAGATCTCGATATATTCGAAGATCGCCACCCTTGCCTCGATTCGGGTGTTGTAAGTTTCTCGGTAGATTAGTTCTGTCTTCAAGGACGCGAAGAAGCTTTCGGCCACTGCGTTGTCCCAACAGTCTCCTTTTCCACTCATGCTTTGAATACAGCCAAGCCGCTCCAGTTCTACTCTGAAGCGATCGCTCGCATATTGAACGCCTCGATCTGAGTGAAAAACAATTGGTGGACGTCCTCGACTAACTTGCGCAGATTCAAATGCATCAAGGACCAGCTTTGTTTTCATGTGATCAGCCATCGACCATCCCACTACTTTTCTAGAGAAAAGGTCAATGCAAACGCAGAGATAAAGCCAGCCTTGGGCTGTATTGATGTAAGTGATATCACTTACCCAAACTTCATCAGGCTCGGAAACACTGAATTTTCGGTCAAGAACGTTAGGTGCAATTGGATAGTTGTGTTTGGAATTGGTTGTAGAAACATGTGAGCGCCGGCGTCGAGCCCGAATCTCGTTCATCCGCATCAATTCTTCCACGACCTTGTAATTGCAAGTCCAGCCCTCTGCGCGCAATTGCGCATACACTCTGGGA
>QKMZ01000005.1 GCA_003242885.1 Candidatus Melainabacteria bacterium
CGTTCGCACGACGCGAGAGAATGTCGTAAGAGATCGTCGCTTCGGGTGTCGCCGAGCCGTTGAGCTTAATGTCGGTGAGGCGGTTGAGTTCGTCATAGACCCGCTCGACATAGTAGCTGTCCGGGTAGGTCAGCTTGGTGACGTTGCCGTTGGCGTCAAGCTGCATGGTCACCTGCTTGCCGTCCGGGTACTCTTCCTTGAAGAAGCGACCGGCGCTGTCGAAGGAATACTGGAATGCGCCGCTGCCCGGGTCGCCACCGACGGTCGGCGTGCTGACGTCGGTCCTGCGGCCGGCTAGGTCGTAGCCGTAGGTGATGGTCGGCATGCCCTGCGGCGTGCGGGTCTTCAGGCGGTTGAGCACGTCGAACGTGTTGGTCACCGTGTCGCCGTTGCGCGTCGTGAAGACGAGCAAGTTGTCGTTGTCGTCGTACGACGTGTTTTCCTCGAAGGTGGCGTCCGGATAGATCGTCTGAGCAAGCCGGTCGAAGCCGTCGTAGGTGTACTCGGTCGTGTTGCTGTTGGCGTCGGTCAGCTCGTGCAGCCTGCCGTTGTCGGTGTAGGTCCGGGTTTCGGCCAGGTTGTTCGACCAGTCAGTCACGGTAGCCAGCATGGCGCGGGCGTCGTAGGTGTAGGTCGTAGTGCGGCTTTCCGGGTCTTTAACCGACTGCAGCTTGCGCCGCTGGTTGTAGAAATAGTTGGTTGTGTTACCCAACGCATCGACCATGCTAGAGCGATCACCCGAGACGTTGTAGGAGAAATTGGCTTTCTGCCAGACCGGGATGCCCGGCGCAAGACGCCGCGTTTCAACCAAGCGGTTGTTCTTGTCGTACTCAAACTGAGTGATGAACTCGAACGGCTCGGGCGCGATGGTTTCGACGACATGCCGCGACGGGTCGAACTTCTGTTCGCCGCGATTGCCACGAGGGTCGGTCACCGCCACAATGTTACCGACGTTGTCGTATTCAAACGCCGTCGTCAAGTTGAGATGCGGGCTGGTGCCGAAGTCGCGGACGACTGACAGCAGAACTTCCGTGTCTGTGTCGTAATTCCACTTCGTCACGATGCCGGTTTCGTCGGTCATCGTTGCCATCTGACCGCGCGCGTTGTAGGTGAACGAAACCTGCGGAGTGATACCGCCGATGGTAGGACGCTGAATGTTCAGCAGGTCGCCGGTCAGCGAGTCGTAGGTGCTGGTCGTGACGTTACCTTCGCCGTCTTCCGCTGTTTCAACCTTATTCCAGTTGAGATCGTAGGTGAAGGTGTTGACGATATCCGAAAGACCAGAGCCAGGCTTAGCGACTTTCGTGAGCGTCAGCAGGTTGCTGTTTTCGTCGTAAGTCATCTCCAACGAGTTGCCTTCCGGCATCGTCCGTTTGGTTTCGCGCCTGAGCGAATCGTACTCCCTGACTGTTTCGTTGCCGAGCTGGTCGACCATCAAAGTAGGCTGTCCATGCCGGTTGAAGTAAGCGACGGTAGCGTTGGTCAGCGGGTCGACTTCTTCGCTGCGCGAGCCTGCGAAATAGTAGGTCCACTGGTTGCTCTCACCGTCGGTCTGCGTCATGACGCGGCCGAGGCTGTCGTAGGCGTTGGTGACGATCTGCGAGGTCGGATTTTCCGGCAGGAAAATCTTCTCCAGGCGGCTGTTGCCGTCGTATTCATAGGTGGTCTCGCGCCCCATCTCATCACGGCAAGCGATGAGGTTGCCGGTCGAATCGTAAGTGAAGCCGATGTCGCGTCCGGAGTTGTCGAAGACCTGCGTCAGTTTGCCGTTGCTGTCGTATCGGAAGAGGAGCTTCCTGCCGATGCCGTTGTCCACGGATTGCAGGAGTCCACCGCTCGTAGTGAAAGTGACAGTGACGCCGTTCGGCTTTGCCCATGTGAGAAGTACGCCTGCGGACGAAAAGGTCATCGTGTCGCCGTTGCGAGTCTTGTAGACGAACTGGCTGCTGCCATTGATGGTCACGGACGATCCGCGTGCATCGAGCGGTGAATAGGTGCCGTCTGCGAGCTTCATCAGGAAGTCTGCGCTGTTGCCGAGATCCAAGACGACCGTGTTGAGCTTGACCTGGTCGCCCTTCCAGCGCTCAATCAGCGCCGCCGTGACGACGTCTGCGAGCGCATCGGTGTTGGGGTCGACCAGGAGTTCGCTAAGCGCATACAGCGCGGTGATGTTGGCTGTGGCGAAGATGGCGGAAGCATCGCCGAGACCGGAGTATGCGACGCTTGCCTTGCGGGCACTGCAGTCGTATGAATGCTGCCAGCCGTAGCCGACGGAGGACTTCATCGACCACTGATTAGACCGGTAATGTCGGCTGAAAGGCAAGCTGTACGGGAAGACGCCGCTACCGACGGTTATGTCCGTCTTATTGTAGAGGTAGGCACCCGATGCGAGGTCGATTGGTTCCATCGAAAGCAAGTACGTAGGCGGATTCAGACTCGACTCGTCGGAAGCCATAGAACCTTCTGCCTGCTTGTTCGGGTCGCTGGGATCCGTTGTCGTGATGCCCTTCTGTCCGAAGCTGAGTGCAGCGAAGTGGTTACTTGTCGGCAGCGAAGCGTAGAAGCCGTTAGCCAGAAGCCCGTCGATACCCATGGAGCCGTTGGCGGGGAGAATGCCACGCCCGCCATTGTCAATCCAGCGAGTCTTCAGCATGGTCAGATAGGTCGAATCCCAAGAATAGAAGCTCGGGCTGATGGTTGACCAGTTAGACGCGTTGACGTCGTAAATGGTGACACCGAGGTTGGTGGCAGCTTCCATTGCACGGTTGGTGCCAATGGTATTCGCCTCCAGCTGTTGGCGCGCCATCATTGCTTCTGAGCCGTTCACCAGCACCGAATACACATCGGAGCAGGCATCCTTTGTAGAAGTGCCGGCGTCGAGGTCGGCGAAGCCCAGCGTCTTGCCGAAGAACATCGACATCAAAAGAGCCTGGTGCAGCGACACGTATGCAAGGAAACCACCATGGTGCATGTAGATAGGCATGCAGTTTTTAATGCGACCGAGCATGTCCGAATTCTTGGTGAGAATCGCCATGTAAGTGAAGAAGTCGTTCATGTACGTTTCGCCGAGAATATTTTCGGAGAAGTAATTCACCGAAGCCCCACCGGCGCGCACGTACTGCTGCAGTCTCGTCTTGTGGTAATCCGCCGAAGCCTTGGTGCACGGACCGAATGCCAGCGCGATGACGTACGGACGGTTTGCCACTTCTCCATAGGGAGTCGTCATCGTTTCGGTTGCGCCGGCGATGGCATTGTGCGTGATCGTAATTGTGAGGTTGTTCGGGTAAGGCCATTCGCCGAGAATCACCGGCGTTCCTTCCAACCACAGCTCCGGGTAGGAGTATGCGTTGATCCAGAAGGCAAGCCGCTTGTGATAGATGTCGTCAGAATAGTAGGTGATGTCGGCACTGCCGCCACCGTACTTTGGGAACTGTAACCGCACGGTCGTGCGATACGCGTTGGGGATGCTCGACCACTGAGTGGGCGTGCCGGTTTCGTAAGGCAGACTGGTCTGACGTACCGGACCGCTTACCGCAATGATTTTACGACCGCCGATCACTTCGTCCAGCGAGGCGTCCGGCATGTTCGACTGAATGTAGGAAAGGAGAGCCTGTGAGTAGCCATTCAGATCGTTGAAGATGTTGCTCTTGTTCATGTTGAGCACGGACGTCGAAGTGATGGTTGCACCACTTTGCGCATTCGACTGGAACGAGCTCTTGCTGAAACCGATAGCCGAGGCGAGGTTGACGCCGGTTTCATAGGCATAGGTCTTGAACGACGGGTCGAATACATAGTCAGTGCCGCCAATGTCGACTTTCACCCACAGGTGATCGAGCGTGGTGGTATCCCAGGTGGGACCGGTCATGTTGACAGTGTGCGGGATGCCTACGGCGTCTAGCAGGTCGGAAGAGACATTGGGATCGGTGTCGTCGGTGCCTAGCCAATTCTTCAACTGAGCGGGCGTCAGCTCGATTTCGCCGAACATGAAGTTGGCGGTATAGCCGGCTTCGCGCAGCAGTGCGACCAGCAGTGCCGCCTGGTCGAAGGGGTTGCCGATGCCGTCGACGAGAGTGCCGAAGGCGCCCTTCTGCACGCCGTACATCGGATAGAAGTCGATGTTGTCGTGTACGAATTGGAAGATGAGGTCGACGTCGTTCTTCAGTGCGCGCGCTAGCTCTTCAATTGATGCGGGCCCGGGAACAGTGTTGCTGGCGAGACCCATGTTTGCGGCCGCGCTCTTTTTGACGAACTTTGAAACGGCGGCTTCCGCGCGTTTCAAAGCCTTGCTCTGCTTCTTCTTCGTCTTGGTCTTGGTCTTGGTCTTGCTCGGGCTCGGGCTCGTGCTCGTGCTCGTGCATGTGCCAGCGCCCGAGTTCGAACCAGAGACTATGCTCTTGCCAGAGTTTTCCGGCTCAAGCTTTGATTTCTTTTCGATTGTCATTTCTTTTTTCTCGCTGTTTTGACCGCATTGCGGTCCTTGCAGGTGCTCTTTTTTTGAGCATCTGCGTGCTGGAGGGAAGAAGTTTGGTGAAAGGATGCTCGGGGGAATGCTAAATGATTAGCAGGTTCCGCCAGGACACGTAGTCACGACGCTGGTCCTGTTGCCCATGGCGTCGTAGTTGTAGGTGTGAGTGGTGCCGTTGGCAAAGGTGACGGTCTGGAGGCGACCACGGGAATCATAACTGTACGAGGCGCCGTCGGACGCAAGGAGGCTCTTCTTCTGGAAGCTTGCCACCTCAGTGTTTTCGGCGCAACCACAGTTGTCTTTGTTTTCGTTTGTCATTTTCGTTCCTCTTTTGCAACAATCGCAAGTTGCGAATGCTGCGCTAGCTGCGTGAATCTGCTGCAGCAATGGTTGTCGGACACCTGTTTAGGGGACGAATTAGCTCGTCGGCGGTGTGTCGTTATAGAAGATCTTTTCCAGCACGGGCAAGATTAGTGTCGTCAGGATTAGCGCGATGGAGCCATATACAGGTAGATACCATTCCGGCCATGTCGCCGCGAATGGACCTCCAAGCGCAAATACCCATACGGCGAATGCAAAGGCTGAAGCTACGCACGGAAAGATCTTGTTAGGCATGAAGCCGGGTGGTTGGGTCTTCATGAAGCAGACATATAGAGGCGTCAAGCCCAGCAACGCTGAAAAGACAATCCAATGAAGGATCGGTGATGTTATCGTCTGACCAGAAAGAAGACCGGATAAAGCCACATAGCCAGTGACAATATCAGCAGGGATATTTCGCAGAAGCTTGTCGAAATACGATTCATCCGGACCCGCTGTGAATGGAGGTCGGCTGCGCATGCGCTTTATGAATTGACGCATTCTGTTGCTCCGTTTAGTTGTTGCACAAGTCAATTTATACAAACCGTCAGAAAACCGGCGCACCATCAGCTGCTTTGTTGTTTCTGTTTTGTTGTTGGTAGTGGTGAAGGCGTGGTGCCGTGTGGTGTTTCCGTTGAAACGGGATGCAATAAATTGGACGAACGCAACCTACAAATCCGCCTTGGCTGGTGCAATACGTACCGAATGGTTAGTGAAACATTAAGGGCGGCGGCGCAATCCCGCTTCCGGTGCGCGATTTGAAATTGTCATTATTGAACCTAGCGCAAGGTCGAATTAGCAAATAGTCAGAAAACCGTGTCTAGCAAACGCTTCGCGAGGTTGCTATGTTAAGTACACCCGATTGGCGCGTATCGCTTTTACGGCGATAGATTTCGGCGAAATGAGATTGTTTGATACTTAACAGTATTACGAAACATGTCTCCTTCTGCCTTTTCCTCGATTCTTGTGTCAAGTGAAAAGTTGCATGAAAGCTGAAACCTATCAATGGTACGGCTCATTTCCCTAAAAGTGGACCGGTCGTAATGATGGTGCCTTTCTTTGAGGAAAGTTTGATGAGGTTAATAAACGGACTAGTGAAGCTAAAAGTAGCCGTGCCGATATGATGGTGCCTTAATCAATGCGTGTTGTTGATGCCCTTGTGCCGTTAGCGGTGGCTCTGCTCCTCGTTGTTGGACTGTGTTGAGTGTTGGGCGGCACCTGCGGCGCTACCATCGTTCGATCGAGTAGCGAGGCTCTCAGCGCTCTCTAATCGTGACTGTAGGCGCTTCTTATTGAAGTTCTAGTCGATCACACTTTAGTGTGAAACACCAAAGTGCTAAATGACAAACGCTAAAGTGCTAAATGGCATCTCGGATGTACACAAAAAAGTCACAAGGTGTTCCTTTTTTGCAAACGATGTCTCTGGCATGCTGGCGAAGCTGAAACAGCGATTTACTAAAAACTAGTTTTACTGAGGCGGTACTCGATGAGTCATTCAAAGGACCAATCGTTCGAAGTCGATAATCGCAAAGATTCGAAGGCAGCACCTTCAGGTTTTTCCTCAGAGGTTTATGGTGAGGCTGCAAACGACGGAGGACTATTAAACACTGCTTCGGCGCGTAAGTTAAATTCGGATGTTGCTACTGCTACCGGCGATGATGGTTTTGAGTTGTTTGATTCGGAAGAACGAGTAGTTGGAGAAGAAACGCACCGAGAGTCTGAAGACAATTTTGAGGAAGAAACAGAAGGTGGCACTGATACTGGAAGTGAGAACCAAAGCTCTGTGGATGATGAAAATTTTGAACCTGGCGAAGTTGAGCTTCCCGACAATCGAAAACAGATTGGAACTAAGCCAGAAGAAGAATCTGCGGCTCCAGAAGTATCTGCTGAATCTGTGACGCAAGGTGATATTGGAAATTGTTTTTTCCTAGCCGGACTTGCCTCACTGGCCAACACGCCGGAAGGGCAGCAATCTATTCGTGACATGGTTACGACGAATGACGATGGCTCTGCTACTGTGACATTTCCTGGAGATAGATCACATCCGATTACGGTAACTCAAAAGGACATTGAAGAGAATATTGCAAACGGCAACATCGACCAGACTTCAGATACCTTGATGCAGGTGCAGACTGCTTTTCTGAAATACGACCGCATAGACCAATACGGTGCTGGTATTAACGAATTGCAGCGCAGTGGAATTCCGGTGTTTGCACAAATTCGTGATGAATCGTCCGCGCTGCATCTGCTGACTGGTGAGGATACTGCGACTAAAGTTTCTGGCGTAATAAACTCTAGCTACAATCTTGGCGGCTCCAACAGAGAAAACGTCGCTAAGTTCATTCAGCAAGCGCTCGAGGATGGACAGCCCGTTGTTGCCGGTACTGCACCATGGGCTGACGATCCGATTGTTTCCTCTCATGCTTACAGCGTCCTGGACTACGACCCTGCTACGGACCAGGTAACTGTGAGAAATCCATGGGGGCACAATGAGGGGCATGGAATAGACAATGTTGGTGATTGCAAGAACGGAATCACCAATATCGGAGACGGTAAATTGACAATGTCCTATGAAACGTTCTTCAAAAACTTCGATGAAATTGGCGCCGCAGGAGTGAACCCAAGCGCATCGAGAATGGATGATATCGTTAATGATGTAGGCAATGTCGCAGAGAACAATCTTAGTGTTGGTGCCGATATCTTAAAGGGACGCTTCAGCGAGATTTTGCCTGACGTCTCAAACCTTCTGCAAAGCTATTCCAATTTGGCTCTCGATCTTCCTGTCACTTCGGTCAACCAGGCTGAGAGTCTTTTGGGTGCAAGAATACGCGGAGCTTATAACACTGTTAGCAGCATTGCTCACGGAGACTTTCCGAGTCTTTCCAATCTGAACAACGCAGCACTTGTTCCAGAGCCAGTCTTGGATGGTGCGGAAGCTCTCGTTTCTAAAGTAGGCGACATCTTCAGCAGCATCTTCTGATGCACTATCATTCGAGATTCAAACTATTAGCTACGTTGTCTACTAACTGCCAGTAGATTTGTTCACGTCAGAAACATCAAGTTTGTATCCAACACCATGAACGTTCACCAACAGTTTTGGATAACCTGCTGCTTCTAGTTTTTCTCTCAAGCGTTTTACGTAAACACGTACAGTGTCTGTTGAAATTTCAGAAGATGTTTTCCAAACTCGCCCAATTAGCGCTTCTGCACTGAACACTTGATCTGGATGTCGTCCAAGAAATTCGAGTACTGCAAATTCCGTTGCCGTCAATTTCAATTCTTTGCCGTCAATCAAAACCTTGTGAGCATCAGGATCTATATTGAGAGGTCCGACGCTTGCCACTCGTGTAGCCAACACTTTTCCACGTCGCATTAAGGCATTCAATCGCGCCGTCAATTCGCGCAGATCGAAAGGTTTTGTCAAATAATCATCGGCACCCGAATCCAATCCTTTTTCCTTATCGGAGATTTCGTCCTTGCCGGTCAAAATGAGGATTGGCGTTGTCCCTCCTCGGGACCTGTACCACTGGCAAAGCTCGATACCGGACACTTCCGGCATAGTCCAGTCGATGACCAGCACGTCGTACTGCACCTGTGTCATGTACTCACGCGCTTCTGCGCCGTCGGAAGCTTGATCTACATTCCACTTGTGGTGTTCGAGCCAGGCGCTGACCGACTGAAGCAATTCAGGATCATCATCTGCCAACAGAACTTTGGGCATTGTACTTTTGGTCTCCGAAACCTAGAAAAACGGCTGTGCCATTACGAAAGCTAGACTTAATGAAGACTAACTTAGCACACCAGGTTGTCATAGAGATCAGGTTCTAGTTCTTATTCTAGATATAGATGTCAGTGTTCCTCTTGAATTCGTGGCGTAATTAGGAGTCTTTCGGCGCTGTGCGCTTGCCGCGCCCAATTGCTCGACCGCTGCTCGATTAAACAAGAAATTCACAAATCGTTCCGGATTTCCTAAGGTCGTCGCGACTAGGTTGTATCCAACCCTGATGAGGGTCACGTTTCTCAATGCCGGCAAGAGAATTGAATTTGCCTGTGTTTACTTAGTAGCCAGATCTTGTAATCGCCGTTTTTCACAGGAGAATTCTTATGCACAGAGAACTCGATGATAACTTATTCGACAAACGCGGCAAGTATAAACATGATGATCGCGACAATAACGATGTCGACATCAATATCACTATAAACACGGACGGAGATCGCAAGCACTTTCCGCCTTTCGGTGGAGCTGCGCGCGGAATTGACTTGAACCTGTGTGATGTCGCAAATGGAATTGATGATGTTATTCGCGGTCGTAGTGCTGTTGCCGGAGTCTCTGGGCTTGAAGAATTTAAGAAGTTCGAACGGAAAAAGGAAGAACCACCTTTTATAGACTGTGAGTGGGGACGCTTGCTTGAGCAGAACAAGCAGGAAATGATTTTGAAGTCCGCCAAGCTAGGCGCTGCCTTGAGGGGAACGCAAGCCTAATCTGAGTTAGACAAGCTATTTCCGAAGCCGATAGAACCTATTTCATTGCTGCGATTAGCTGATTTTTCGGCGTTGAGCAGAAGAAATAGGTTCTTTCCGTTTGTGCTTCGCACGCGAACACCGTTGCTACGTCGTACACAAAATTGACACAGATTATTCCGGATTAATACCCCGCGCATTTTTTATGATTTTGACAGTCACCCCGGCTTTGGGCCAGACACCGCTTTATACGAAAGAGTTTCTAAACAGAGGTATTTAAATGACTTATCCCAGCGACTCTACATATGCCGCACCACAAATTGGAGATACGGGTCAAAGTACTTCTACTGCGATGCATGATCAAATTTATGCACTACCTTCTACTGGTGGCACGGGTGGTGACAGTACGACGATGACTAGCCAGTCGTTCGCTCCGCCGCAAACCACAAATGAATTGATTCCGCCCCTAACAATAGTTCCTGATTCTGGCGCCCCGTCTGATGCGAGTGCCGGATACGCAGCGGGTCTTTCTGGTGAGCAAACCGGAGCAAATCCTTGGGATACATATGTAATGAATCCTGTGACGGAAACGCAAGGTGCAACAGGCGCACAGCTAGAAGCAATTGGAATGCAGCCGGAAGCCCTTTCTCCTGAGCAAGTTGGAGCGGGGCAAGTTTCACCAGAACAAGTTTCAGCGGAGCAAATGTCACCCGAGCAAATGTCACCCGAGCATATGTTGTCACCCGAGCAAGCTATTCCACAGCTAGAGCAAGCGCTGCAAACGCAGTTTGATGAAGTTGTGAAATTAGGTACGTCTGGAGATTTGAGTCAGCCCGAAGCACAAGCCCAATTGCAAACAGCTCTAAACACACTTCTTGAGACTGCGGTTAAGTTGGGCGCCGCTCGTGAATTTGTACAAGGAGGACAGGGTGGACAGACGTCGGCTGAGCAGATCCCTGCTGAGCAACAAGTGCCGGCAGCGCAAATGCCGACAGAGCAACAAATGCCAGCAGAGCAAGTTGCAACAGGACAAGTGCCAGCAGAGCAACAAGTGTCAGCGGAACAGTTGCCTGCGGAACAATTACCCGCAGGACAAATGCCATCGGAACAGCAAATGCCTGCAGAGCAACAAGTACCAGCGGAACAGCCCGTGCCCGCCGAACAAATGCCACAAGAAGCCTTGCCCACTGATTCTACTGCTTCACTGCCGGAAGGCGCAGCCGGACAAACAGATGTGGCACCACTTGAGCAAAATCCTTATGAACCTCAAGTGTCACCAGTTTCGCCAGATCAGATGCAATTTGCAGGACAAGAGCAACCAGCGCAGACGACGGGAGAACAAGTGGTGCCGCAAGGATCGGATTTAGGACAGATGCAAGATCAGCTCCATAGTCAGGTTCAACAGTTGTTGACTCTCGCTGCTCAAGCACAACCAAGTGCTGCTAATCCTGCGGATTCTGGAACAGTCGATAACTTCAAAACTGCCCTTCTGAATGTTGTGAAAACAGCACATGAAATTGGAGCGCAAGGAATCACACAGCAAGGGTTGACCGAACAAGTTCCGTCGGCACCTGGCACCAACATGGGTTAACTCAATATGATGAATAGTAGCTTTTCGAATGGTATTGGACACATGTTTACGCCGCAGAGCGGTGGTGTTGAACTTGAACTTAAGAGCTATTCTTTTTCTCTCGAGAAAGAAGCAACTTTTCGTCTGGAAGGCTTGACGGTAAACATAAATGAAAATGGTGATATCTGGGGTGCTCGATACGACACAGGAGAAGTGGTTCGGCATAACTCAAATTACACAATGGCGAAAGGCTTGAATAGCACTCTTTGGTTGGGTGATAAGAAAGGAATGTGGCACCCGCTTGATTGATCGATTTATTGATCCCAGAAAACTGACCAGCACTACTTGTTTCTATTGGCACAGCCAATTTTGATTTTTAGAAGAGTTCGTTGCTTTGTGAGTAATGCACTTTTTCTACCGGCGCACACCTTTAGAGTGAGTAACAATATGGATCTTAATTCGATTTGGATTGATGGCGCCTACATCGCCTTTGTTGTGATTGGTGCCTGCATATTCACTGGTCTTCAGTGTGGTATCACGGCCAGCTATGTTCATCGGCTTGGACGCAAAGTTGGACCAGATTACTGGGGTTGCGTTTATGGTCGACCCGATGAGAATTCTTGCGAGGCAACTATTTCGCTTCATCCTCCTGCGCGAGAGATGCAGAGCGCCTATGGACGCAAAGGGTAGGTGAAACATGATTGAGATCTTCTTTATTTTGCTGGTGATGATTTTTGCGTTTGGGCAGGGACACATGGCGTTCGTGAATGGAATTCTTTGGTTCCTTGATGAACAAGACGGTGTCGAGATGAAGTGGAATTTCGAGACGTGCTTGGCTGCAATGGTTGTTCCGCTTGGCTTGATAATTGCTTCGGTTGAGTTGTATTTTTTGTTTCGACCTATCTATATGTAGCTAGAAAAGTTTGGAGAGTCACTGAACGAAGGTTCAGTGGAAAAGAGGCTGAAAGACAGAGTTGGGAAACCGATTCTGTCTTTTGGTTTTCAAAGATGTGGAAAGTTTGGTGACAGGAAGTGCTGTCGTTTCTGGCTTGTAGTCAAGGTTTGCGCTAGTAGCGCCAGGATAAGTTGTTGAATTTGTGCATGAAAACGTAGTGTTCATGCAAGTTGACAGAAAGTTATGAGCCCAAAAGGTCTCCCGTAGAATTGGGGAAAGCGTGATGTTTCGGTGTTTTGAAAGCTTCCAGCATCGTGTGTAGATCGCGCGGGTTTTGGGGTTGCATTAGTGTGCGCATGAGTACCACTATGTGCTGACTGTCTCTTCCGCATTTTTATACGACTCGCAGCACTGCAAAACCAATCACATTTACTAAATTCGAACCAACCTAGCCACACGATTGACGAGCGATTAAACGCGTATCCAGGTTTTTGATTTTGTAAGTCAGGTGCAAGCATTTGCACATCTTTGCGAGACTTTTACTGCAGGGTTGGAAGAGTCGTCATAACTGAATAATTCTGTCAGCAATTGTGCGGAATCGCATTTGCTGAAAGTTTTTCGCGACAAGAACAAGCGACCACCCAGCAAAACTCAGGAGATAGGAACTAAATTGACCGCTTCGTCTCATTACAAGAACCAGTTGTGCGCGCTGTTCGTGTCTTGTTTCGCCAACATCCTTGAGTCTTCTCGAATCGATGATAGGCAATGGAGGAAACTGCAGGAGGGAATTTCGCGCCATGGGCTGTTGACCACGACCATGAGCATTCCTCGACGCTCGCGACTCCCTCGGATTAATGAAGCTCGTTTGGAAACAGACCGCAAATACCGGCACCAAATCGCACGACACCTCTTGAAGCCACAGGGACCTGATTTTCAACAGGTCGTGGTGCCGCTCGAACGAGTACGTCTTGCTGATCCGGCGTACTTGAGAGAGATGTCCGAACTTCTCGCGCAGCGTTGGGCAGATAGATTGTTGAGTGACCGACCTGATGTTGTCGCTCGACTTGTTATGCTGCATTCCACTCCGGAAACAGTTGCTGAGAGTTTGGAACGTTTGTACCGCTATCAGGCGACCGCCTGTGATGCCTCCGCACGAATGATGGCACAGTTCGCCCAGGAGGAAATTGATCGCAGCGAAGTAGTGCAGGCTGTTTTTGCCGAGCTCAATGTTGCGCTCGACGAGGTTGAGGAACGAGCTTCGAAGAAGTTCGACGAAATTGGTGCACGCATGGTTGCCGACGTCACTGATGCGCTCGCACGCATCCAGGCGACCGCGGATGCGAAGTTCGATGCACTTCAGCAGCGGCTTCGTGGATAGCTCCTCGCCTTAATCTTGTCGAGGCTCGGTGTCTAAACTTTCCTAGAAGTTTTAGAGCGAGACCTCGCACATAAATGAAGTGTATAGCGCAGGGAGGGGGACCATCAGTGTTTCCCTCCTTGCGTCTTCAATGTTATTTGATTTGCGTCTTCATACTACAGCATGTAAGAGAGTGAGGGGGAATGCGAAGATTGAGAGAGGTGAATGCTAATACTTTGCATTCACCTCTCTCAATCAACTTGTGACGGCTGGATCTCCAGGTAGCTGTTAACAGCTATTGCTCATGGTGGAGCGTTGTGCTGGTTGGCTTGCTGTCTTCTGTGCGGCCTGTGTGCTAGCCGGCGTGGCGAGCGTTGCCGTTGCCACCGCGGTGACGCTGGTCCGGCGAGAACTTGCAGTAGACGCGCCCGTTGCGGTCGGTTGTGGCCTTGTAGTGGATGCCGCAGTGGAGTGTGGCACCCTGAGCGACGACCTCGGGGACGGGGGTTGCATTGGCAGTTGCCGCGCTGCCGAGCAGTCCGCTGATGATGATGAATGCGGCTGCGGCGATGTTGCGAGTGGTCATGGTTTCTCCTTGTTGCAGATTTGTTTTTCTGTTGGCTGATTGATTGATTCAGTTGTGTAGGTTCTTTTAAGTTGCGCCTTCCGTTTTTAGTTGCTTGCGTCGGCAGGCTTTACCTGCGTGCACAGATTTTTCAGAGCTCGCTTAGCTTTGATCGCGCATGTGCCGCAATCGGTGCCAGCTTTTAACTCTCGGGACATTTTGCGCCAATTGCACCCATGTGCCCGCGCGAAGTCCTTGATTTGCTCTTCTGTCACTGCGTGGCAAATGCAAACATACATTGGTTGCCCTTCTTTTGAGTCGATGATGCCAAACACTTCAACCGCTAATTGAAGAAGTATTTGGCGTCAGCGACCGTTAGCGGAGCGAAAGAACGATCTCGTCGAATAGTTGCTCGACCCGGCTAGAATCCATGGTTTTGATGTCATCAACGGTGAGAGGAGCGAAGTCCTCCAGATTCCTCAGCCGCAGTCTGACGTCTTCGAGCTTGCTCGTTTCCGCCTTGATTTGCGCTTTGAGTTCGTTTTCCCGCGGGATGTCGTGCCCGGATAACACCGCGAACAATTCGAATTCGAGATCTTCCAGTTGCTCGACGATTGCCGCTTGCTCCGCAAGCAGCTCTGCTCGCTCGCTCATTAGACCATTCCTTTCGTCGCTACTAATCCTACTTGTTGTTGACTCGCGAGATAACCACGCCGGCGAGAGCAACCAGAACGCCGAGGACGACGCTGCCCATCAGCAGAAGTGCGAAGCCGAGCACGAAGAGACTGATGGCATTGGCCTGCTTCACCTGCTTGTGAACGAGGACCGCACTGATTGCAGCTGCAGCCACTAGAGGCCAGGCTCCGAGCAGCAGCGCCGAGACGACTGCCACCGCGATGATCGCCGGAATGCGGTGTCGAAAATCCGAGCTGAACAGGGCTGCGATTGCGAAGACTGCGATTGCCGCCAGCGGGGAGTGGATGAGCAGTGCGACGCCCAGCACAAGAAAGCCCAGCGTGAGCGGCGTGCTGGTGAAGGTGGTGTTGCCGAGTTTGAACGTCTTGGAGAAGCTCATGGTGAAACCTTCCTAGATTGAATCTTGTTTGTTAGACCAGATTTCTTTGCTCTTTTTCCTTCTGGTCTTTCTAGTCCTTGTTGAACAAATGCGCTTTACGTTCGGTCTCAACCGATGATGAAGCCGAGCATGAGCAGCACCAAAATTACGAATACTGCTAATGCCAGTGCTTGTCGTAATGGCTTGTGGTTCATGAAACTACCTCCGCTACATCTTGGGCAGCGCGCGCGTATCACCGGGATATTCGCGGTCGAGCAGCTTCCAATTGTTGATGATCACGTTGTGCTCTCCGCCGAACCGGTTGGACAAGTCCAACTTGAGCAATCCGATGATGCACTCCCTTGTGGCGTCGATCTCGATGTGTTGGTCGACGGTGATGACCACATTCCCGCAGTGCCAGGTCGACGTTCCGACGGGATTCGAGTTGTACGCCACAAAGTAGGTGATCTTCAGCGTGCTGATGTTCTGGTTCAACTGCACCCTCTGCAGATGTTGGGCACGCGCTTCTGCCGAGAAGTGAGCATTCAGCAGAATCCAGTTGTTGATTACTACAGTGTGCGAGCCTCCGTAATTCGCGTTTAGTTTAGATGCGATGTACTGAGTGACCTCGTTGCGCATTTCGGTCTGCTCGATCGGCAGCTCACAGTTGACCTCGATGTTGTCGAAGTTCCACGCACCATCACCAAGGCGATAGGTGAATGCAACGAAGTAGGTGTGAAGCATTCCTTCATCAACTCATTTCTCATTCAGTGTTCGTTTTTAGAGAGCTTTATTCACCGTTATTTTGTGTCGCATTTTGTTGTTGTACGGTGTGCGCAGATTTGCGCTCTAGCTAAAACAGCTCAACGACCGGTGTTTCCTTCGGCATGATTATGTTGGTGAGCTTGACGAACTCGTTGGCATCGAGCTTCCACTGCAGCTGCTCGTTGTGGCGAGTCAGCTCGGCAATGGTGTAGGTTGCTTCTACGAACTCCAATTTGATACCAGCGCTTTCGGCGGCGGCGAAGAGTTCGTCATCGAATGACTTATGTACGTGAAGCGGCGCGCTGAGCGCGTGCGAAACGACGAGCGCATGGAGAAGGACTTTGCCGTAGTCCTTCGTCCAGTACTCCCAGCCTGTGGTCCCCTCCCAGGTAAACTGGTTGAAGATCATGTTGATGAGTTGGTGACGCCCGTCGCCGAGTTTCTTGTTGGCGAGCACTACGGCACGGTCGACGCGGCTGCGCTCCGAGTCGTAGTCGAGCGGCTTCATCCATGCTTGGAAGCCCTTGTCGTGTGCGAGATCCCTGGCAAGGAGACTGATCTGCTTGTCACCTCCGGGAAACTCCAGTGAGAGAAACACAATTACTCCTAGTTTGTCTATTTGACTCAGTTGGCGTGAGCCAGATTGTCTCTTTCCTCGTTGTCGGCAACGGGCAGGAAGCGGCTGAGCATGACGCTCACCCTTTCCACGATCTGCATCTGGGCAATCGCCTGCCGCATCGCGGACGAGTCGGACAGCACCTTCGTTGCGACGGGGGTTTGCAGCGTCTGGACACCCTGCATGAAAAGCGCGATCGGCAGAGCCGGATGCGCACCATGCTCGATGGCGTCGAAGTAGAGCTGCGTGTCCAGCCCGCTTCGCACGAGAGCGACGAAGATGTTTACGTCGAGCCCGCTGGAAATGACGAAGCTGACCAACTGCTCGTGCTGCTCGGGAGTGAGCGGCAGCAAAACGTCGATGAGTGAGACGTAGTCGATCTGCATGCGGCGCTGGAACCCATGGGTGATGAGTTCGACCGCGGCGATCAGCTCTGTAGCAGCACTTGCGGCGCGGTCATGGGCGGTAGATTGATGCGACATTCTCTTGGCCTTTCGATTGGTGATTAGATGTTGGTTGTCTGTCAGGTGGCTCGCCGATTTGTTTGACCGCGGCTATAAGCCTTCGCAGATGAGCTTGTCCAGCGTGTTGTCTCGCTCTTCAAGTGCGATCTGCAAGGAAAGAGTTCGCAGATCCTCAATGAGGGCGAGTTGCTGGTTGCGCACTGCCGGGGCGTCGGCGAAATTTCGCTCGATCTCGGCGACCCAGCGCGAATTCTCCCGTTCAATCGATGCGACGCGCGTTTTGTATAGCTCTTGCGCAGCAACGACCGCTTGCGTGTTAGTCATCTTGTTCCTGTCTGTAGAGCCTTGTGTCACATTCCGCGAGCGATTTCAGACCGCTCCTCAATGAGGGCGTTGAACTCCTCGGCGGATAGCGACGAGAGGAAAGTTGCTTCTGCATGAGAAACGTTGGAGAGCGCGGCGTTGCTCTGCGTGCGATGGACCACAGCGGAACTGCCGTCGTTGCTTCCTTTCTTGATTGTTCTACCGGCGTTGTTGTTCTTTCCGCTTGCGCTGTTGCGGGCGTAGTTGGCGAGATCCTTAGACATGAGATACCCTTCCATTCGGATTGCGATACTACATTTGCTACATCATGATGGGGAGCTTGTCGCGGCAGGAGCATCCACCGCCTAGCATTGTGTAACGCGGCTCCCCAGGCTGAAGTCCGGCAGTCGGCACTCAGTTTTTCTGTCGACTACATCCCGCAAAATCTTGCAGTATGCGTCTTCAGAAACCGACTGTCCTACAATGCGCACTCCTCTGACTCCCTGGATTTATGGGGAAGAACGCACTTTCGCTTAGGACCATGTCCACGAGTGTCTGCTCATGGATGCGGGCGCCAATCGCATTGGTGTTGCAGCTAACTACCGGAGTCAGCCAGTGATTGTTCGCACGGTTGAGAACGACATTTCTCATCCGAGCGCCACAGCAAACATAGCAGCGTTTCTGTAGCTCTATGGTGCAAATTAGCGAACCTGCGTGTGATCTTCCCAGCGACCAAGCTCTGAACCCTTGCGGAAGAGAGCTATCGTCTGGGGAGACATTTGCGGGTCCAACTCAGACAAACGCCTGTAGAGACCACTCACGCCAGATGCGAGTTTTTTGGTCTCCAATTGAGCATTCATCTTCTTGCCGGTGTTACGAGCGATCATCGGATGTTTCCCAAAGACGCTGCCACCATTGTGCTCCAGATCGAACGCGTGATCTGCGAAGACCGTTGCGTTGACCTGCCCTTTTAGATAGCCTTCGGCAGAGCGAGCGATGACCGCCCATTTCTTTCCGCCGACACCGCCAACTCCCACCGTACCCCAGGCTTTAGCCTCAAAGACAGTGGCAATCAGGTGCAGAAAGCGTACATGCTTGTCATGAGGCATCTCCTTCAACCGTTGGATGGTGCGGCGACGATGGCTGTCGTACTCTTTGCGCAAGATGTCCAACTCCGAACGACATTCAGGCTGAAGCTTCGCAAGATTGTGATTGCTAAAGCAGTACCCAGCTTCGCCGATGACGGCGCAGATGAGGTACATAGCCAATCTGTCTGCCGCAGTCTTGTGTACATCAGTTTTGAGCTGAGCCGCTTCGCTTTCCAGCTTCGTCCCCGAAGACGCCTTTGCCATCGCGTCGACCAGGTAGAAATCGTTGAGAAGCAACGATGCGGTAACTCGCTGGTTGAGCATCTCAAAACGCAGCGTCGGCTGGTTGCTGGTGCTGTCAGCCTGCAACCACTTCAGAAAGAGGTTGACCTCTTTCTTGTCGAGCGCGCCCGTCTTTTTGAGCTCACCATCGATGATCAGCCCGCTGCGCCCATCAACCGAAACAACCTGCCCTTCGTTGATGTTCAGTACCCTGCATCCGACTACCGCCGGCTTGCCGAGACTGCGCGCTACGACCGCTGCATGGCTGGTCGCACCACCGGTGGCTGTAATGATTGCTGCGGCTGCGAGCATGCCGCTCAGGTCTTCCGGTGAGGTCTCGGGACGAGCCAGAATCACCTTCTCTCCTCGCTTCGCCGCCGCCACCGCTTCGTCGGAAGTGACCACAACGCGCCCTGTTGCCGCTCCAGGTGATGCTGCCAGCCCGCTCGCCAGCACTTTGCCCTCATCCTCTGCTTGAGCAAGAACCTCATCGGAAAAGCCCGTCTCGCTCAGCGCCTTCAGCTGATTGGCGCTGACGCGAGCCAGGGCTTCTTTCTTGGTCCAGCGCTTCTCCCAGACGAAGTGGGTTGCAATGGTGGCTGCCGCCTCAGGTGTGCGCTTTGCATTGCGCACCTGGAGAATATGCAGTTTGCCGGATTCGACCGTAAACTCGATATCCACCACGTCATTGCGATGGCTTTCGAGCTTTCTGGCAATCGTCTCCAACTCGCGGTACACCGCACCGTTCCACGCTCGCAGTGCATCGATTGGCTGGGGCGTGCGCGAACCGTCGACAATGTCCTCGCCTTGCGCGTTGACCAGAAACTCGCCGAAAAGGCGATTTTCGCCGGTCGCTACATCGCGGCTGAAGACGACTCCGGTGCCGGAGCGTTCGTCGAGATTGCCGTAGACCATTGCTTGAATGGTCACTGCCGTGCCCAACCCGTTCGAGATGCCGCCGGCCCTGCGGTATGCGACAGCACGAGGTGTGTTCCACGACTCGAGGACTGCCGTCACAGCGAGTTCGAGTTGCAGCCATGGATCCTCGGGCACATCGCATTTGACGACATCGCCAAACATCGACAGAAAGCGTTGATAGCAGTTTTCTGCGAAGTGCGAGCCTTGATGAACAGCGAGTCCCTCGACGATCTCGTGGTTGAGACCGAGATTGAGAATCGTATCCATCATGCCGGGCATCGAAACCTCTGCACCAGAACGAACCGAGACCAGCAGCGTGTTTTCGGCGGAACCGAACTGCTTGCCTGTCGCCTCTTCGAGCCGGTGCATCTCCCGACGGAGTTGCTGGCTGAGCCGGTTGGGAACACAGCCGTGTTGCGCGAAAGCGCGAGCCACCGAGGTGGTGATGGTGAAACCGGGTGGAACCGGAAGCCCCAGTTGAGCCAGTTCGCTCAGTCCGAAACCTTTGCCACCGCGAGCGGTGACAGTAGCAGCACCTTTGTCCTCGAAGAGGAAGGTCAGTTGCCTGCTGCGTCCCATGGTATTCCCCTTCCAGGATGAATTGTTTTCTTCGTTGTCGGCCCTGCCGGTAGAACACGGACTGGAGCCGTTTCGTTCAGCTCATTCCACTTCGTTCGGCTCTGTTCGGCTACGGAATCACAATGCGGTGATACTCCTCCGCAATGCCATCGTGACGCCAGCGCTTTGCGGCGCGGAGTGCTCGTGCGGTGGCTTTCAGCTGGATGTCCGCTCCTTTCCACTGACTCTCGTGCGAGTGCAGCGCATTGCAAACCTTCCCCCAGTGGTTGTCGACCTCCAGGAAGCTGTTTGCCTTGTATGGCTCGACCAGGTCATCGCCGAACCAGAGAACCTCGCGCACGTGATGACCCGGCAGCGGTTCTCTCCAAAATTTCCACCAGGGGACTTTCTCCTCCTGCCGCGCTTCCGGGTAAATAGCATCCCAGAGGGCAAGCGCGCCGTACCGGTGATCAGGGTGTTCCGGACCGAAAGTGGTGGAGGTGAGCAAAGCCGGACTGAAGGAAACGACGGCGTATGGGCGCAGCATCCGAAGCATTGTCACCATCTCCTTTTGCAAACGACCACTGCGGTACGCCTCTGCCAACCCGCTGTCCTTCCAGCGCAAAAACACCACACGCGAAACCCCAACCGCGCATGCTGCCATCCACTGCTCGTGCTCGCGTAGTCGGGCATTGCCGTTTTTTTCGCCGCTAGTGACTACGACGTAGACGACCTCAACTCCTGCAGCGGTAAGCGATGCAGCTAGACCCGCAGCGTGGAAATCGAGATCGTCAGGGTGAAAACCCACGAAGACGACGCAGCCGTTGCGCGCGTAGTCCCTTGGATCGAGCTTTTCTGGATGCTCTCCTGCCGAGCCGTCATCGCCGCTCGATTTGTCGCCTGCCTCGACGTTTTTCACAACGGACAGATGACGCTTGCTCCTATCATTCATCGGACTTCCTAACTCTCTTTAGATTTGAGATTGGAAAAACTCTGGCGCGTAATGCCTGAGTCGAGCGAAAAGAAGAACTCTTTCACTGCCAAGTACCAGTCATCCCGCGCCTGCACTCCTACATGTGTCGCACCTGGAAGTACAACCAGTCTTGTGCCGGCCCCCCCAACCTCGAAGAGCTTGTCTGCATGCTTCTTATCGACGACGCTGTCGTTATCGCCATGGAGAATCAGCAGAGGCGGGTGATTTTCTTTGATGTTTTCAGCCGTCGAGAGCCGCAGCTTGGGAAACATGCAGCGCGGGTAGACTCTCAGCGGTGGAATCATGTCCTTAATCTGGACTTCCAGCGAAGAAAACCCTGACTGCAAAATCAGTCCACAAGCCTTTCTCTTCGACGACACATAGGCTGCAACCGAGGCGCCGAGACTTTCTCCGTAGAGTACAATCTGGTCCGCGGAATAGCCGAGTGCAATCGCCGCATCATATGCAGCAAGCCCGTCTTCGAGCAACGAACTTACGGTTGCGCGTCCTTTCGCCTCACCGAAGCCTCTGTAATCGAAGATGAACACAGATACTCCTGTTTGCAGTAGCGCTTTTGCACGAATCATGTTTTTGGCATGATTGCTTCTTCGCCCGCCGAAATAAACGACCAGCTTGTGGCTGTCGGAACGTGTGCATAGGTGTCCATGAAGTGTATATACTCCAGCGGACATGAATGAAACCGGCTGCACCAGTACGTTTTCCGTACCGCTACGTGTGTCCAGATTTGCGCTCCTGCAACGTGGCATCAGTATGGACGTGTAAATGTAATGTGCTACCCGTGGCGACAAGCCCAACCAGAGGAGGGCTGCGCTGAGAATTGCCGCGCCAGTAGCTCGTGAGTGAGCAGACATAATCTCAACTAGTCCTTCCTTTGTTGAATCTGTGCTGATCTGTATGGATCAGCGTTGACCTGTAATGGTCTGTGTTGGGCTTGACTCGCTTATATCAGGCTGATTGGCTCTGACTCTCCTTCAAACCGGCAAGAGCGCCCGTCAGCACATCTGGCGGAATTCTTCTCCCTTGAGGATGACGATCAGCTGGTCCATCTTGTCGAACTCGACGCGATCGACGACACCGCTGACGGCCGTGCCGGGCACGAGGCGCTCGAATAGTTGGTCCGCGATTTCGTAGACGCTCATCCGTGCGCGCGCTCCCTTGAGCACCTGCAGAACGATCATTGCCTGTGGGCGGTCGGTGTGCAGGTAGATGCCGGTGACTGAGCGACCGGGCTGGAGGTCCGCGGGGATCTCGCGGGTGGTGCGACGCTGCATAATCGGTGTTGCGGCAGGCGTCGTGAGTTCGACCTTCGGAGTGGTGCTGCTCATGTTTGAACCTTCCTGTCGATATTTCGCTTGTTTGTTGTAGTTTTTCTTACTTGAACAACGTGTTCTCAGCCGCGAGTTCAGGTCAGGACTTCCAATTCTTTCCTTCCTTCGTCACCACGTGGCTGAGGTAGTCGTTGCCGTCGCTCCAGAGCTCGTGCTCGAAGGACATCTGATAACGCTTCATGTCTTGCAGCTCTCGGCGTTTCTTCCCGAAGGTCGGCAAAGAGAACCAGCTCAGTTCGTTGCGCGATTGGCGAAGAGTGCTGGAGGGCTTGGTGAGCTCTGCTGAGATGCCTCGTTGCCGCAGCTTCGCTAACAACTCGTCCGATACGACTCCCTGAAACTCGGAGTAGCACTTCGCGCAGCGGTAGTAGAAGTGTGTCTCGTTGCCACGCTTGTGAAAACGAAACCACCTCGATTTGTTCTTCGCCGGTCGGCTGCACTTGGGGCATGCCAACTTTTCCGCGAACTCCTCATTCAGGTTCATTGACCAGTATCCTTTCGTGGTGTGGAGGTGTTCTTGCGTAATAGATTCAGCCGGAATGCGAGCAGCTGCGCGGCACTAATATTGCTGCGGAAAGTTGCTTGAATGGCTGAGATTGATTTGTTGGAGGGTTTGGTTGTGTGATTGTTGATTGGGAAAGACTTGTTGTAATTATTGGTATCAAAGATGATGGCAGGAGGGCAAATTTTTGCGTGCGTGAATTCGCTGGTCATTGGCGCGCATAGTCGCGAGTCTGCTGATCGATAACCGTCGTTGTGCGCCTGCTTTTGGGCGATTAAGGCGGTACACCCAAAAAGAAAGTCAGAAGTTTTTTGTGCTCTCCACTGGATTAAAACTCAGCGAAATTGCCTTGGCAACGTTAGCGCAAATGGGCTGTTTGCGGAGGTTAGACTTCTATTGGTGTGTTCAACGTCGCATGCCAGAAACGACTCGCATGAATTCGCTTTCTCTAGTCCTTTTGCACCAGTTGGCTAATGGTTGCTGGTTTGCGTTTTTATAAGCTGTCGCGCGTCTATCGCTGGTTGGTCGAAATAAACGCGCCAGCAACCGCTAGCGCATGTCAGTTGCCTGGTGCTGCTTGCGCGCGTTCTTAAGCACGCACTTGAATTTCGCATTGGGCGCGTTTCGCGACCGGCGCAATTTCCTTCTGTCTTGCAGTTTTTGCCACGCCAGAAATCTGTGTCTGCCTGCGCAAAATCACAATGCAAGCGTCGCGTGACACTTGCATTGTTGGCGCTATAGATTTGTCGGTTAACTTAGAAGAACGTATTTTGAATGCTCAGACGCGGCAGCTTATTCACTACAGCTTGGGATTCGTTTGTATTCTGAGCCAGAGGATTTGAAGTCATTCTGGTTGCTTTGCATTTAGCGTCATTTGCAATTGAGAACTCTTGCAAGACGAATTGCGAAGTGCTCTCAGAAGGATTTGCAACTCGGGACAGTATTGTGTTGAAAGACTGGTCTCTCATATCAATGCCAAAGTCTGACTCTTGAGCGCCGTCTGCAATGCTCGCGGGGAAATCCGACGAAAACCCGTTCTTAGCCATTTAGTACCTGCTTTTTAGTAAACGTGAATCACAAAAATTGGCTTCTCGCCAGAATGACTTTATGATTCGGCAGGTAAATAAGACCGGACAGATTTGTGAAAAATTTGGTTATGGTTTTGGCTGGTTTTCGTGAACAAAATGAATTACTGCCGGTGCCGCTACCAGTCCTCCTAAAAGACTTATTGGAAGGCGGTAGCGAGGCGCTAGCAGCCCCAATCCACTTAGCCCACTGGTAATGCCAATGTCTCGTCTAACCGTAGGCAATGCGCCACTGGCAGGGTCTCTAATGAGAGCACTGATGTCACTGAACTGATCGATATAACCACGCGTGATTGGATTTCTGCCTAGCAGCTCATTCATCAACTGTTTTTCGTTCCCGACTTTGACATTGCCGTTGATGTCCACCTGCATTCCGACATTGACAGTCGATGGCGCGAGCATCAGCCACCGCAGCGGCTCTGGTACTGGATTGTCCAGATTGAAGTTGTAGGTGTGACGCCCTTTGCTGTCTTCTTGATCTGTCAGACTGTGTAGATTTGAGTTCCTATCCATTCCTAATGCTCGAATGTCGAGTGAAACTCCTTCAATTTCGCTGAGCTTTGGATTTCCTTTTTCGCTGTCGAGATTGAATTTGACATTGTTTAGGTTTAGAGATTCGATAGTTCCGATCCCAAGATTTTTGTTTATTGGAAGGATGCTTGGTTGCGAGGTTTTCAGCTCTATCTGATTTCCGGTTTTCGATAGCTCTGTGCTGTTATCGATTAGATCTGTCACTGGATTTTGGAGTTTGCTTGCTAGTTTATCTTCTACATCATGCAAAATTTTCGAAGGGTAAATTGCACCATTTGGAAGCGACGCCGCATGAGTGTAAAGCTTCGCGACGTCCTCAGCAATGCCGTCGGCACCGCGCTTTTGTATGTTGTCCAAGACCTTCTGAAGCGGGTTTGTTCTAATGTCCAATAGTTCTGTCGGATCATTGGATGGTGCTACACGACCGCTCGATTTTGGATGTTCTTTCAGAAAGTCCCAAATTTTGTCATAGACATCAAACTTTTCGTCTGGCGTGTGCCCACTGTTTTCTAAGGTGATTTCCTTCACGGCTGTTCCGTTGCTGGTGTTTTTATAAAGCTTCTCGGTAATGTCTCCTTCTTGCTTTACCGTGCCGTTTTCAGTGATGCCATTTTGTCTTTTCCAGAAGTCAGTCGCGAATTGCGGTGTATTGAAAGTCGGTATTCCGAGTTCCGAGAGAATGGGCGGCACGCCGTACAGTCCCTTGATTGGTATGACTTCGTCATCGGTGCCGTGTGTGCTTATTACCGATACCGGAAATTTCGGTTTGGGCTCCTTTCCACTCATTGCTGAGCTTACGATTCCGACTGCAGCGAGTTTGTCGGACATCTCGCTGGCAGCCAAATATGTCATCATTCCGCCGCTTGAATGTCCGATCATGTAAATGCGTTTTTTATCGACTTCGAGTTGCGACTGACTGCGGTCAATCAGTTCACGGAGAAACTTAAGATCATTGGCGCGAGCGCCTGGAGGCACTAGACCATTTGCCGCATCCCATGCGCTTAAATCTTTTCGGCCCAACCACTTTGTTGCGTCCGGATAGGCTACGGCAAAACCTTCCTTGTCTGCTTTTTCGTTCATATGAGTACGCTGCGCAAACTCCTTGCCGTTGCCGCCTCTACCATGGAGCATCAGAAGTAAAGGAATTGGTTTTGAGCCGTCGTATCCTGGTGGCACGTGCAACCAATAGTGACGATCTTTGCCATCTACGGAAATCGTTTGTTCGTAGTCGCCTGGCGTTTTTATCTTCTCGTAGTTTGCATTATTAGCGGCATCGTCCGAACTTGCCTTATCGCTGTCCTTCGTAGAGTCACTAGGCCGAACCGATTGATTTTCGATTCGATTGTTGCGTGCGGCACGAGGCAACGAATCTGTTTTAGAATTGTTTGTCGCTTGGCTTGTTGCTTGCTTTTTCACCTCTTCGAACATCGGTTTGATAACGTCATGAATCCATTTTGGATTTTCTTCCGCGAATTTTGAGACGTCACCTAGGTCATTAAAGGCATCAGAGAAGAGCAATCCTGGCAACGTATCACCAGCACTCTCGGCCGCGGCGTGGAAAACACTGCTTGGTTGAGGAAGAGATAATCCGTTCTTGTTCGATTCTATGGGGACGGCAATGCTCGCCGGCATCGAAAGAATGTCTCTGGCGGCGTCCGGAAGCGGATTCTCAATGTGGGCAATGAGAGCTGGCTGATCGTTTTGGCCTGGCGCAACATCTATTTGTGTCATTCGAATTGTTTTGTCAGAGCCAAAAGCTGAGACTGTCAAAGACAGGCCTTCTAAGCCGCTGATGCTCTTCCCGTCAGGTGTTATATCAAAAGCGATTTTCTTTGCTACATTCAAATTGTCAGCCGAAGCGTTTCCTTCGAGGATATCTCGCGCGATTGGAATTGCGCTATTCTCTCGACGTTCAATATCAATGTGATTACCTGTGCGCATAACGCTCACAGAGTTCTGAAGCAACGGTTTCAGCGTATCGAAAGTGTTGCTTCCTTTAGCTGCTTCTATCAAGGCTTTCGCGTCAACCTTCTGGTTTTCCGGTAGAGCTTTCAGATATTGAGCTAACTGCGTGAATGGACTAGCCTGTCCATCTTGTTTCGGATTTTGACTCTGTTTGTAATCCTTCATCACCTCAACGAAGCTGAGTGAATCCGGCGGTTTTTCCAGGGTTGCGAACTCTGCGACGCGTGGCGCCAGGCGGTCTACAAGCGAGAAGTCGTTAAACGAAGATGTTGTGTTGCTCATGGGAAATCCTCAAGCAAACTATATTTAGATCACCTTCAATTATCTGGAATTGTTTGTGTAAATTTTGTGCATACAGCGGTGCAACGCAAACGTATCCATATAAGGGGCGTGTCAAATGTGTGCGACGCGATGCATTCATTCGCAGCAGCGGTATTTTCTCTTACACAGAAAATGCACAAAAAATTCCAGATTTGTACCTGCATTTTCCCTAGGATAACGGCATTGGAAGTTGCGCCTAAGCCGAGCCAAATGAAATCTAAAGTGTGAAGGGGATGATACACCAAGGGGCGGTTTCGACCGCCCTATCGGTGCATTTGCGAGTGGCTTTTTCTTTGATATGGTGAGTTCAGTGGATCAAACAATATTCAATCAAAACCTTTATCAGCAAGCAGCATTTGTTAGCACCATTATCGGTACTAAACATTCGCAGAATGCGATTGCTGCAGAAACAACAAAGAAGGTATCGCTGCGCTCGATCGCCGGTGAATTGAATTCCCACGGATCGTTGTCATTGCACGATCAGATCTTCTTTCATATTAAGAAAGCACTTGATGATGGGCAACTTGAGGATGTCTGTGACGGTCGACTTCCATCCTTAAGGAATATGTCCGCGACGCTAGGAGTATCACGTGAGACTGTTTCAAAAGCAATTTCGAAACTGACTGGATATGGTTATCTTTCCGCAGAAGAGCGCAAACGCATCTATGTGCTTCCGAGAAAGGAAAGAACTTCAGTCAGCTATTCGGATGAACTTCAATTTGCCAACATTCACAACCAGGGCGCACCCAAAGAAGCTGAGGTGGTCGCCAATGATGAGCCGATGGATTTTCGTCCTCCGGCTGAGGATAATGTCAGCCAAGGCACATATAGCAAGAACTATCTTACTCACAAATACCTTAAAACACTCCGCCGTCAGTCGGCAAAACGACCGAGAGCGGATCTCGATCCCTGTGGACTTGTTTCATTCCGAGAGGTGCTATGTGAGCAGCTTAAGCGTGATTCGAACGTCTCGTGCCAAGCCGAGAATCTAATTGTTTTTCCTGATTACAAATCATGTATTGATTTTATTGTTCGTCTCACAACAAAGCAGCGCTCTTGCTGCGTAGTCGAGGCTCCGGGGTCAGCGGACATTGCTTCTCTTCTCGACTTGATTGCTCGATCGGTAGTCGAGATTCCAGTGGATGAGGAGGGGATGAGAACAGATATTTTGAATTCATATGGTATCAGCGACGCCGTTTGTTTTGTATCTCCTTCTATGCAAGAGCCATTAGGTGTACGCCTCTCTCACTCGAGGACAGAAACACTTGTGACTTGGGCAAAGTCAACCAACTCGATCATTGTCGAGCACTCTTCGTCGCAAGGTTTTCTCCGCCTCGGCACAATTCCTTCTGTGTGGCAAGCAAATGCAGATTATGAATGTGTTTTTGCCTGGACTATCACATCGGCTCTCAAACCTTGGACCCAGACTTGTTGCGCTGTATTTTCCGACGGCTTGATTCAAGAAGCCCGCCGTCTGAAGCTGATCATTGGCGGTGAAGTTGCTATCAATGAACAGATGGCGATACAAGATTTCATTCTTGATGGTGACTTGCTGCGCGCTCAAAGACAGCGCGAGTTGGTTAATCTTGAAAAACGTCGAAGACTTGGACTTGCATTTTCTCGAGTATTCAGAGGCTTTCTGAGTGTCTGGAAGGGAAATTGCGGACCGAAGATGGTCTTCAGCGTTTCCCCTGAGGTAAGTGCCACACACCTTTCTGAGATGGCTAGAACTTGTGGGCTGCCTGCCAGACTCTTGGATGAATCGCGTTTGGGTGAGCAACACACCGGTGATCATCGGCTGGTTGTTGACCTTGATTTGATCAATCTGGATGGTCTGTCCGGCAGAATTGAACAGCTTGAGGCGTTGTTCAAGGCGCTTTAGGGTCACGCGCTGAGCGACGCGCCCATTTTATTCCGAAATTTTACACAAATCATTCCGGACGTGTTTACAAGGTCAAACGCAAAATGCTGGGACTGGAATGCTTCACCTGGAGATTACGAGATGTCGAACCAAGCTGCTGAACAAGATGCGCATCTGGATGCACAAAGAATGAACGCGGGTCAAAGCGTTGGTGACAAAACACAGGTGCTTCTTGAAGAAGTAAATAACGCGCACCAAGAATACGCTAACAATCCAGAGGGCTACAAAGCCTGGTTTCAAACTATGCGCGGCGATTTGAAAGGCGATGCCAATAATGGCGGACAATTACTACAAACCCTGGAGCTTTACGACAGTGCCAATGGTCCGACGGACCAGCGCCTGGTGCAAGCTCTGGATCGCAATGGACAAGAGCTGGAAAAAGCGCTTGATACCTATGCGACCAACAAAGGCGCAAGTGAGGACGGCAGTGATGGTGAATTTGCGGATTCCGACATTCAAGCTTTTCTTGATGATGTTGGAGTCGAAGGTTCAGTGGCTAACAGATTAGCCGGCGAAAGCCCGGAAGACCTGAAAAACCTTCTCACTTCTTTGCGAGACAAAGAGGGTGAGGCACATACAAAAACAAATTTGCTGGATGGCTTAGGCTACCGCGACTCTGATGATGATCCGAATACTGCCGATATTAATGGTTTTAGAGAAGATCATCCAATGCCGGGACCTGGCGAAGATTACAATCCCGATCAACCGCAAAATGCAGTTGTTTTCTCTGAGAATGGCAAACCGCAAACGATAGTTCAAGCTGACGGAACCAGTACCGCCCTGCATTATGATTCCAACAATAATATCGATGGCATCAACGTCTCGAGATTCGAAAATGGAAAGCAGGAAAATCACCAACTGAAGAGAACAGCCGATGGTTCTTGGGTCGACGAGAAGGGAAATAAGGCACCAATTCAAGCACCATTCATAGACGGTAAAGGCAACTTCGGTTTCTACACACCTCAGGAAGGTAATCCGAATCTCTACAAGAAGACTACAGTTGATACTTACTCCGGCAAAGCATCAGTAGAAGACGTAGATTTGAATGGAACAGATCAAGCGGGTGCGCCGATTGCGATTGCTGGTTTGAATCGACCGTTGAACGTTGATACTGCAAACAAAGGTGATTTCAAAGTTGGCAACTTGGATGTTCATTCCGCAGCCCTGCAAGATGGACAGCACGTTGGTGACGCTGGTTTGAACTCTCAAGCGCAAGCCGCGTACACCATTAAGGATGGGGATAATCTGACGAACATCGTGAGAAATGCGCTGAACTTGCCTGCTGGTTATGATGGTCCAGAACTTCAAACAGCCATGAAGCAATTGGCTGAAGCGAATAAGTATCAGAATCTAGACAGCATCAATGCTGGAGCTGAGTTGATCATTCCACCTGATTGGAACACCCGCCCTGTTGTGGTACCACCACCTGCGGCCGTTCCCGCTGCTTAAGACCGCTTCGCTAGCCAAGACAAAGTAATTATTTTGACAAGGAGAACCATCCATGGGCGGATTCAATGATGGCGCCAGTGATAGCGCGAGCAATAGGAAAGACGGTAAAGGTGATGTTGGAACTCGAGACAATGAAAGAAGCGGTAGTTCTGGCGACAATCTAAACGACAGTCGGCTGGGAGGATCTCCGGCGGGAGGACATCGAGGCCAAAGTAGTGTGGGCGATGGAAGAAACGGCGAAAGCCGGGGAGCAAACAGTAGTGAAAGCCGTGTTGTGAACCGAGCGCAGAACGGTGAAAACAGTGGAGAGAACAGCGAGAGTCCTGGAGAGAACGGTGAAAACCACGAAGTGCCCAACGAACCAGGCGGAGAAGGCGGAGAAGGTGGTGGCGAAAACCCGCCGCCGGACTGCGATCCGGTGAGAGATGAAGAAAAACCGCGTCCATCCAGGCGCAACGACCACGACAATATCGAATTCATTTGGCCCATTCCAATTGATAATCCTGGGTCCAAAATTAGCGCCAGCGGCGGATACAACACACAGATTCGACCTGGCGGATCTTCAAGTGTCGATGAGCCGATTGTAAGTGCGACTGGTGGCAGCAACGGCTCTGCTATTCCGGTTTTAAGTATTGGTCCTTAAATTGAGTGCGAGGTTTTACGAAACCTCGCAGTACATCGCATAAACAAAAAATACACAAAACGTTCCGGACTCTTTGCGTTTTTCTGAATAGTGTAGACAAACGCGGATCGCAAATAACGGGAAACACGCTCAATGCCACCACCCTTTGATGGAAACCTATTGCAAATGCCTCCAGGTATGAACCCGATTATGGGCGACATCGCCGGCGCAGCGTGGCAGATGCCTTTCGGCGACAGAATGCCAGGACCGGAGCCTTCTCAACTGGCTTTTGGTGACATTTTTCACCAGTTGGGTGTCGGCAATGCTGGGGACCAAACGCCTGCGCAATTCGAAGATGTTTTCAAAAATGCTTCCAATGTGGAGTTCAGTTCTCAGGCTCAAAATCAGCGTTCCGGAAAACAACCCGACTTCTTTCTAAATGCACAGGGTAAGTTGGTCAAAAATCCAAACGCTGAACCACTGCAACCCGGGCAACCATTGAATATTGAAGTACAAGCGAATGCTGGTGAAGCAACGCCTCAACTTCAAGGCGCTATTCAATCAGCACTCGATATTTTCTCGAAGTTCCACCCAAATATTCCATTTTTTCCACGCACCTGGCAGGAGGTTATGCAGTTGCTGGCTCAAGCTGCTGGTGCTGAGGCATCTGACAGCGCAGGCGGTGGTGCTGACTCTATGCAGCGTGCTGCATACGATGGTGGCGCTGGCGGTAGCACTGGCGGGGGTGGCGCAGGAGGCGGCGGTGGTGATGCTGGATATGATGGTGGCGGCGGTGGATATGGAGGAGAACAATGCGTTCAGGGCGGCGGTTCTGGTGGAGGCTCGGACGGGCCTCCTGCTAATGTAGCTGCAGTGCCTTGGGATGGGCAGAGTAAAGGCGACATGAATCTCATGGAGCTCGCTGCACAAGCAGCTTTACAAGGACGTCAACTCTGGGCAGAAACTGAATGGGCGAACGTATGCCAGGGAGGCAATGTTGGTTGTGCCGCGTCCGTCTCAAAAATATTGCAAGAGGGTGGCTACGGCTACGCGGGCGATGCTGGGGTAATAAACCTTGCAGGAGAACTTGCCGCCAATGGCTGGAGTCAGTCGGACGGTCCTGAATCAGCGCAACCCGGCGATGTCATCTACGCAGATGGCGGCGGAGATCGCCAACACATTGGAATTGTCGGTATCGACGAAAATGGCAACAAGGTCATATATAACAATCACTCTTCAACCGGTGTTTGGACCAAAGATCCCTTTAATGCTTGTTCAATAATCACAGATTACAGTCCAGGTCAGGTTCATGTTCTACACGCCCCTCCAAAGTAAGGGGAGTCCAAAGTAGAAGGTGCCAACCGGCAATGAGTTCGAAGTAAAAGGAGATGACTAAGCGGCGGCACGAATAGTTAAACTACCACCGAATGTTTCTGTCCTGGGCTTTTGTCTGCGCCAGTTGACATTTCTGCCTCTGGCTTTGCTCTGAGGCGTGCATTCGATCATAATTGGCATTAAGAGATAAAATGGTATTGTCTCTTGAATTGCTATTTGTTTGATGATCCGTTCGTCCCTGAAAATTGGCCTTTCATTGCTTGCCGCGTCTTTTGTTTTCGTTGCGGCGGTGACTGCACGAACAGTTGTAGACACCGCGGAGATGCTGTCCAAAAGCGGGCATCGTTCTGATGCCATTCGTGTCACGACAGATGCGATTAATCAGTCTCCCAGAAATGCCAGCCTTTATGCACTCCGTGCAAAGTACTACATAGCTGCCGAGGAATATAAGCTTGGACTGGCTGATCTGAAGAAGGCGGTTGCTCTCGAGCCGAATCAAAAGAATGCGTGGCTCTATCGCATGATGGCCGACTGTGATGCCAACCTGGAGCAATTTGATGCTGCAATTGTTGATTTGAAAAATGCGATAGCGATTTCGCCTAACGACGAATACTACAAAATGCTAGGCGAGATCAATTATCAGCTCAAGCGCTATGACGAAGCAATTAGCTGTTATAGCAAAGGAATTGCCTTAAACAAGAAGGGTTATTGGCTCTACAAGGGAAGGGGCGATGTTTACTTCTTGCAGCAGAAATATCAAAAGGCTGTCGATGATTACACGAGTGTTATTAGCATTGTTCCAAAAGAGCCGATGGGTTACGGTGCACGAGCGAAAGCATATGAGCGTCTCGGCAGAAAGGATCTGGCAGCGAAGGACTATGCGAAAGGCAGTAAAGACGCCGAGTTTATGTCCGACATATTGAAATAGGTTTGGTGCTATGAGACTTACGCTAACTCATAAAGTCGTCATAGCAATCGCGATTCCTGTCATATGTCAGATTGGTCTTTTGTCACTATTATTGCGTTCAGTTGAAAGTCTAGACAATTTAGAAAGGCAAGAGCGAGCGACTTCACGAGTCCTTGAGTGCAAGAAGCAAATTTGCACGGCTGAAGCGCTGGTTTTTCTCTACTATGCTTTGTTTCGTGCTTCTCAGAATCCGGAATATAAGAAGGCGCTGTTACAGACTCAAGAATTGCAAAGGACTGGTTTTAACAACCTCCGTATTCTTTGGAAAGGTGACAAGGTAAAGCTGCAAATCTTGCGCGACCAGTGGATGGCTGGGATGCAACAACGTGTTGCGTTTCGTTTGACGGCCGATCTTCCGCGAGCAGAGAGACTGAGGGACTTTTTTGGTGGTGACATTAGCGGTCGCGAAGGCTACTTTTTCAATTCTGACCGAGGTAACTTGGGCAGATTGTTTGAAGAACTTGAACGCTCTCAGTCCCGTCTTTTGCGCGAGTCTCAAGAGAAAGAGACCGCAATTAAACAGTTAATTTTAGCAATTTTGTTTGCGTCGATTTTGATTAGTGTTGGTGCGGGGCTTTTGTTTAGCCGCTCGATTGCTGTTCGTCTTAAAAAGATTGTCGATAATATACATGCCATGGAGACTGAGGATGGCGTACTTTCGCCCATTGGGGGGCGGGATGAGATCGCTGCCTTGAATGATGCTATTGCCGATACGCATCGAAAGATCAAAGAAGCAGAACAATTTCAAGCACAGACTGCTCGTATTGTGGCTCAAGAATTAGAACAGCCTCTCAATCAGATCAATCAAAATTTGGAAACATTGAAGAATAATGGATTTGAGGAGTTGAACGAAAATGGCGAAGAGCGGATTGAGCGATCTTTGTTGGAAGTAACTAGACTGAGAGCGCTGGTAAAAGACCTTAGCAGTTTGGACAAGATAAGTCGTATTGGATGGGAGCTAGAGTTTGTCCAAGTTAATCTGAAGGATATTGCGAAAACGGCTGTGGATACGGTTCAAGATTACGCGAATCAGTCCGGAGTTGAACTGATTTCGCGTCTTGATGATGTCATGGTTATTGGTGATCCTGCTCGACTTCAACAGATTGCACTTAACTTGTTGACAAACGCAATCAAGTTTTCGAAGCGCAAGGCAAAAGTTGAAGTCGAAACGATCAGTGAGAACAATTTTGGCAAACTCTCCGTTATCGACCATGGAACAGGAATTCCCGAAGAGTTTCAACAGAAGATTTTTGGACACTTTGAACAAGCCTCTCACTCTGATGGTGCAGAGAAAGGCGGATCCGGGCTCGGTCTTGCAATCAGCAAAAGGTTGGTGGAATCACAGCAGGGACGAATGGGATTCAAGTCAAGGCTTGGCGAAGGATCTATTTTTTGGTTCTCTTTGCCGCTTGAAGAATTATCCCCGAATCACGTTTCAAAAATTGAGAAACAACAAGTCGGCCTGCAGAGGTTGAGCATAAGACCTGATAAGACGATTGATTCTTCGCATGGAATTGATGACTCCAATAGCAGCACGGATAACTCGGCCGGTAGCACCAACAGCGCTACTAAAAATGCCTCCAGTAGCAGCAATAAGAATGCCCCGAGTAAACGCTATCGTTCCACTTTGTGGAGGAATAGCCTAGTAATTGTTTTACTGCCATTAATTGTTCAGTTCGTTACTATCGGTGCGCTCTGGAATGTAATCAGTTCTATTCGCGGCAATGTAAATGAAATCCACCGTTTCAGCCAGATTACAAGCCTTCACTCCGATCTGCTTGATGCGCTAATCCGCGCCGATGTTTATGCGATCATGTATAACATTTCACCCTCTGATGCGATTACAACTTACACGGAGAGAAGTCGATATAAGGTAAGCAGAATTATCGATCACCTTCGTCTGATTTGCGCTTCTGATGCGGTTTTGACAAAAGATGTAGACACCTTAGACAGGATGGTGAAAGAGCACTATCAGGTCCAGGAAGCCTTCATTAACGCGCCATATGACTCCGGCGTCGAGCAATTCTTTGGACAATATACGCTCGCCGAAACTGAGCGCAAGATGGCACAAATAGTCATTCCTATTGAGCAGGCCGCAAAACAAGAGAAAAAACTTGTTGAACAAAATGTGTGGGCAAAGACTGATATGCGTCAAATCGTTGGCAATATAGTCCTTGCTTCGGCGTTGTTTGCAATACTCATTTCGATTATATATGGCGTTTATACTATTCGTGGATTGACGGCGCGTGTGCGCAAGATCGTGGATAATACGAAGCGTCTGGAAGCGCGTGAACCCTTGCTGCCAACGTCAGGAAAAGAGGACGAGATCGGATTCGTTGAGCAATCGTTTTCTGATGCGGCGGAAAAATTGACTAAACTTGAGCACTACAAGCAAGAGTTGATCTCGCTAACTTCTCATGAGTTTCGCACACCTCTGACCTCACTTCTTGCAAAAGCAGATTTGATGCAGGCCGGAGTTTTTGGGCCTCTTAATAACGATGGACAGGTCGTCGTCGTGAAGCTAAAACGAAGTATCACCGATCTGATCGCCCTCCTCACTAATCTGCTCGACGTAGAAAAAGTGCAGTCAGGCAAAAGCTTGGTCGTCAAAAAAGAAGTTCAATTGTCCGAGATTTTGAACAAAGCCGCGATGAATGTTAGTGATTCAATCGAAGAAAAAGAGATTGACTTCAGGCTGCCATCAGTAGAAGTCAGCATCAGGGCCGATGCCGCGCGGCTTGTTCAGTCATTGACGGCTGTGTTGAACGACATTATGCAGCATGTTTCTGCTCGATCAACAATTTCGCTTGAAAGTAAAACAGTTAACAATTGGTTGAATTTGACAATCAACGCACCTGGCGGTGAGTGTAGCAAGGAAGCCTTGAATACAGCGAGTGCGCGAGGTCGTCTTGCTTCTGACCTGTTACGTCTTATGGTTCAGCAACATGGAGGTCGTACGTCGATTGAGTCAAGTGATGAACGCTTGGTTGTTCAGATCGTCTTGCCATGCGGCGCTTGATCGACCTGCTACCGTTGTCGAAACCTACGGCTGTCTTCCACAATAAATCAGCGCTACCTTTTCGGAAGCTTCTCTGTCACCCAGTTTTGTATGCCTTCAACGGTGCCGGAAATGTCGATTGCGGTCGTGTCGAGAACCGTCATCTTTGGTTCTGTTTTTTCGGAATTATCCTTCAGCCAATTGTTGAATTCGACCATGTTTTTGAGGTTTTCCTCTGAGCCTGATTGGCGCCAGTGCGGACGAGCCATCAATCGATTTTTCAATTCTTCCGGCTCACAATAGAGTGACAAATAGTGGATCTTTTCAATGTAGCGTCGCTCGTTCAAGTGCTCGAATTGCTCGGGAATGGCGCTGCCAAAGAGAACAACCGGACGCCCTGCTTGATTAATGTTTTTAGCCAATCGCAGCCAAGTATTGCGAAAAGCCTTGTAGTTGTCGTCCGGCGTGTTGAAAGTTTCGTTCCACAAAATATCCTGGTCCAGCACAACGACTTCTTTCAACAGTCGTGACAGTTTCAATGCCGCAGTCGTTTTTCCCGAGCCGCTGGCGCCGGTGACGATAAACAGAGGTAGCAGAACGAAAGGGCTGCCGTACTGGCAGTGGGGGCAGATAGCTACAGGCGGCACTGGGATGACGTCTTTGTCTTCGCTGTACTCTCCGCAACCCGGGCAAACATTGAACATGGGCACCTCCGAGAAAACAGTTTTAGCACGGCTTCTCACCTGGCGGAGGTTCTAAAGTGTCATTAAATGGAAAATTCCAGCAACTAAAGGTCATTGCCGGATTCAAAGGGCATAGAATTTGGAGAGGTCAAGGTGTACTTATGGAAACCCAAGAACATCGGCGCCAATTGGTACGACTGCTTCGACTAGCTTATTCGGGAGAGTTGGCGGCAGCCTTAGCGTACAGCGGGCACTGGCGCTCGCTCAGGGATCCGGAAGAGCGCGCCACGGTGCAAAGAATTGAGCGCGAAGAGCTTGAGCATCGTGAAACGGTCGGCGAGATGCTGAAGGCTCTGGACGAAAAACCTCAGATCTGGCGTGAAGCCATGATGTGGATGATTGGTCGAACCGTTGCAGTTTCGTGTTTCTTGATCGGTTATTTCTTGCCGATGTATTTTGCTGGAAAACTCGAGCACGCCAATGTCATGGAATATGACGGGGCCGCTGAGCATGCTAGTCATCTTGGTTTGGAGCGCTTCATTCCGCAGCTGCATGAGATGTCCAAAACCGAGCGTGAGCACGAAGTGTTCTTCAGCTCCAAAGCTTTGAATCATCCGTTGCTGCCGCTGGTAATAGCGATTTTTCGCTGGGATCCTCACGAGGTTCTCGCCATCGAACCGAAACCGTAGCGTGGTGGCGCGTTGCACGCGCCCTTTCTACTGTAAGAGGGGCGACGCCATGCGTCGCCCGGTTTTGGTATTCCTTTCGTATGAGAGCCGCTTACGGCTCCCGGCGCAGGGAGCCACATGTGCCTCCTCTGCAAAGTTTTATGCAATCAGGCAAAGTTCGTCGCTTGTAGTCGAATCAAATTCGTTGGCGAGTTTGAACTCTTCATGAATGAGTCTTGCGGCTCTTTGCGCGTCTGATTTTTGAATGAGACATGAGATTGCGAGAGCTCCGGTGTGGACTGACTTCACCTCAATGCCATTTGATTCGAGGCAGCCGATTAGTTTGACGGATGCAGGCGCGTTGCCTTGCTCGTCGCAGCCGACGAGGGTCACCTTGCAAAGATCCAGTTCGGCGCTGACCCGAACTTCTTCGTCTTTTTTGCTGAGCGCCGAAATTGCATCCACAACTCTGTCCTCGTCATTGTATTGGAAGCAAATTTGAATGGTGGCGCATTTAGCACCATTATCGATTGAGTTGGATTTGCGGATGTTCTCGATATTAATGCCGCAATCACTGATGCACTCGGTGATTTCTCTAAGCAGATTTGAACTCTCCTCAGATTTCGAAATTGAGATAAACCCATGTTTTGAATCTACGGCGACGCCGCAAAATTGTTTTTGCCTTTCCACTTCGTTTTCTCCTTTGATTTCTGTTCCTCTGTCAGAGGGATTAAATGTATTGCGCACTCGGACGACGATATCGTACTGTTCGCCGAGTTCTACAGCGCGAGGATGAATCACCTGTGCGCCATTTTTTGCAAGCGTTACGCATTGCGCATATGCAATTTCTTTCAGCGGCACCGCTTCTTTGATGACGTTTGGGTCCGCAGTGAAAACACCGTCCACGTCGGTGTAGATGTCGCATTCATTGGCGTTTAGTGCCGCTGCGAGCGCTACCGCCGTTGTGTCTGAGCCTCCTCTTCCAAGCGTTGTGATTTGCCCGCCATCTGTCACGCCCTGAAATCCAGCGACTACAACTACGTCGTTTTCAAAAAGCTCGTTCTTAATCAGTTCGCTATTGATGCCTAAAATCCTCGCGGAGCCGTGGTCATCTGTAGTGCAGATTCCTGCTTGCTGTCCGGTTAGCGATTTGGCTGTGAGACCCTTTTTCTTGAGAATCAAACTGAGAAGAACTATCGAGACTTGTTCGCCTGTCGAGAGAAGTAAATCGAGTTCTCGTTGATCAGGATTTTTTGTGCACTGTTTAGCTAGACTCAAAAGATGATCAGTGGTGTCGCCCATAGCAGAAACAACGACAACAACAGGATGTGGTTTGTAACTTGCGATGATATCGGCGACATGCTCGATTCGGCCGATATTTTTCACGGACGAACCGCCGAATTTGAGCACCTTGATGTTGGACATGATTGACTCCGTTTTTATGGGCGACGCAAATCGCTTATTGGCTGACATTGATTTTTTACCTGGACTTTGCTGGATTCTTGTGCTGGGCGATGCATGGCATCGCCCGTACGCTTGCCGGCTGGAAGCCGGCGCTCCGTCCATTAGAAGCCGGCTGGAAGCTGGAGCTCGCAGTGCCTACGCGCTAACTAATTCTCTTTCCTTTGTAACCGCAAAGCTTTTCGATTTTGGCAAAACAGCGTCGAGATCTTTGATCAGGTCGGTGGCTTCTTCAATGCCGACGGAAAGTCTAATCAAGCCGTCAACGATGCCCAGCGGTTCGCGAACTTCTTTTGGAATTGGTGCATGTGTCATTGAGGCGGGATGGCAGATGAGCGATTTGACACCACCGAGACTTTCTGCAAGTTGGAACAACTTTGTATTGCTGACCACATCTCTGGCATTCTCTAGTCCACCTTTGACGACGCATGCCACCACACCGCCGAAACCTTTCATTTGTTCGCTGGCAAGCTGATGCTGAGGGTGGCTCGTCAAGCCTGGATAGAAAACTGATTCCACACCTGGGTGCTGTTCGAGGAAACGTGCAACTGCAAAGGCATTGTTTTGGTGCTCTTTCATGCGCAGTGCAAGAGTTTTCACCCCTCGAAGCGCTAAGAAACAATCGAGCGGTCCAGGCACAGCGCCGACAGCGTTATTATGGAATTTGAGCACTTCATAAAGTTCGTCATTCGACGTGATGACTGCACCGCCGATGATATCGCTGTGACCCGATATATATTTAGTGGTGCTATGGATGACAACATCGGCACCAAGTTCGATCGGGCGTTGGAAATATGGTGTAGCGAAGGTATTGTCGACCGCGAAAATCAGCCCGCGAGATTTTGTTAATTCTGCAACTTTTCGCAGATCTGCAAGGCGCAATAAGGGGTTGGTTGGAGATTCGAGCCAAACCAATTTCGTTTGCGGAGTGATCGCGCGTTCGATTGCATTAATGTCTTTTCCATCGATGTAACTGAAGGTGAGACCATATCTGGAGAAAACCTTTTCGAATAGTCTGTAGACGCCACCGTATACGTCCTCACCGACAATGACATGATCGCCGGCGGAGAGAAGGTTTATAACTGTGGCGGCTGCCGACAAACCTGAAGCTGACGCCAAGCAATATTTGGCGTTTTCCAAAGATGCCAGGCATTCTTCTAGTGCACTGCGTGTCGGGTTGTGAGTTCGCGCATATTGGTAGCCTTTGTTGACGCCCAGCTCTTCGAGCACGAATGTCGATGTTTGATAAATGGGCGTGATCAACGCGCCCGTTGTGGGATCGGCTTCCTGACCTTCGTGAATTGCTTTTGTGGCAAAACAGTATTCGGGCGATTCAGCAGTGGATTTGACTTGTGACATTGAAAAAACCTCCAAAACAAAAAGCCCCTCTTCCGCGTCGGAAGAGAGGGCATTGCAACACTTTATTCGGGTGAGCTGCTCGCTTAGCTAGACATTCTCACGTGTGGCAATGGCACCCCCCTTCCGGAGGGCATCGGCATTACCATAGTGGTGGTCGAGCGATTAAACATGCCCCCATTATGGTTGGATTACGGCGAGAGTCAATTTTTGGCGCCCACTTTGTAACGCGGGCTCTTGGCTTAGAGCCGTCTCAGGTGGGTGAAACCAGCAACAGCGCATTGCTTAGGGCTGGCAAGGCTGAACTGGCGCGGCTTAACAGAATTGTGCCGCTTTTGCCTAATAGATAAAGGTCTTTCTTTGTCTTATATAGCGAATGACGCTGAATGCCTAGCCCTGCCTGGTGAGAAGCGGGGCGCGGCTACGACCCTTGCTTCGTCTTGTTGTCCACGACCTTTGCTCCTTCTGTCAAAGTGTCTTGGGGATTCACAACTATTGATTCGCTTCCATTTAGTCCACTGATAACTTCAATGTCGGTCCCTAGATCTTTTCCGAGTTGGAGTTTTTTGAAGTGAACAGTGCCGTCTTTTGCTAGCGTTAGCACACGTTGACCTTCACTAGAAGAAACCAATGAATTCGCTGGAATCAAGAACGTCTTTGTTGTGACGGGAACAGACATATTTACGTCCGCGTACATGCCCGGAGCTAGAAGCATTTCTTTGTTGTCGATGTGAATTTCGGTGCGCATTGTCCGCGCGGCCGGATCGAGTGCGACTGATGTGCGTGCGACGGTGCCTTTGAATTCACGGTCTGGAAACTCTTTCAAACTCACTTTTACAGCCTGTCCCGCGCGCACTCCGACGGCAACGTATTGAGGCACGTCGATGAAAACTTTCACCGTATCCACTCGTGCGATCTTGAAAAGGGAAGTCTTCGAATTTTCGCTTCCGGAAGTGACCAGCATGCCCGTGTCAGCATTGCGCTCCGTGACTATTCCTGCAAATGGGCTGGTGACATTCTGAAATGCTCTTTCAGTACTGCTTCTGGTGGCGCGCGCTTTTGATGCAAGTATATTTGCCGCACTTAGATCTACTGTCGCGCTCTGAGCTTTGACCTTCGCGCGAGCAGCAACGACGTTTGATTCGGCTGCGCTGACTTTGTCTAATGCGGCTTGGCGTGCGGCTGTTGTGGTCTTATACCTGTTTTCTTTTTCATCAACATCTTGCCACGAAACCGCACCTTGCTCTCCCAAGCTTTTCCATCTCTGGTATGTCGATAGCGCAAACTTTTGATCGCTTTCCGCTTCAGTGAGAGATGCTTTTGCTTGGGAAACTTGTGCGATGGCTGCGCTCAAATCTGCCAGAGCGCGATCTCTATCTGCCTCGCTCTGAGCACGTGCCGCCACTGACGTGAGCACTTGTGCTTCTGCCTCGCGCTCGCTGGCTTCAACTTCGGGTGTCTGCAATTTTGCCAACAACTGACCAGCTTGAACACGATCGCCGATATCAGCAAATCGCTGCTGAACATAGCCACTGCTTCTAGCGTAAATTTCAGCGTCTACAATTGCCTCGATGGTGCCTGGCAAATTTAGCTGTGTTGTCGATGGTGCCGGGCGCACTGGAGTTATTGAAACAAGTGGCAATTGCTCAACAATTTTCTTGTGGCTCTCGCCTAATTCTTGTCCCTGCATAATCCGTGGAAAAACACCGATCGGCAAAGCGAGCGACATTACTATTCCTGAGATTCCGAGCAAGCGTGCAAATCCTGACTCTTTCCTGCCTTCGCGAAAGTTTGGTGGTGCTGTAGTTTCTCTAGTTGGCTTTGGAATTGTTTGTTCAACCATGACTCGGTCTCCACTTTCCATCAATCGGCGTCGGCAAATTTTGGGATGGCGCAAACACTACGTAATCGAATTCAAATGTCGGTACAAAGTATCCAACACCTGGCGAGCGGTTTTTGCCGCGTTTTCAACTTGAGTTTATCGCTGTTATTAGAATAGACCGGTCGGTCTAATTCGTCAATGCCTTTTGTCTGTAAATTAATGAAATACAAGGGTTTCAAGGGTTTTCCACCATTCTAAGTAACCTGGGTGATACTGGTTCGGCAGCGACGCGTTAATGCGCTTCAACTAACGCCAAGACCGTACTCTGCACGCCTTCCAGTCATTACGCGACTTCTGCTGGATGCGCAGGAGCAGAGGCAGCCGGACGCAACTTCTTCCGTATAAGGCTGAATATCACAGGTACGAAAAAGAGCGTAAAGAAAGTCGCCATCGAAAGACCACCAATTACGGCACGTCCCAGTGGTGCGTTTTGCTCGCCGCCTTCGCCCCATCCAAGCGACATCGGAATCATCCCGATGATCATCGCCAGCGCTGTCATCATGACGGGACGCAGACGTGTTTTTCCCGCCTCCAAAGCAGCAGAGCGCACATCAAGACCCTCCGACAGTTTTTCATTTGCAAATGTAATCATCAAAATACTGTTGGCAGTCGCCACGCCAATGCTCATGATTGCTCCCATAAGCGACGGGACATTGAAAGTAGTCGTCGTCATGAATAACATCCAAACGATGCCTGCAAAAGCTCCTGGTAGCGCAGTGATGATGATGAGCGGGTCTGTCCAGCTTTGGAAGTTGACGACCATCAGCAGATATACAAGGACAATTGCGCCAAGGAATCCAATACCTAGTTTCAGAAAGGCGCTGTCCATGTTTTCCACGAGCCCGCGCAAAAATATCTGATTACCTGGTTTCATTTTGGGCTTGTATTCCTCGAGAATCTTTTGAATGTCTTGCGCGACACCGCCCAGATCTCGAGTTTGCACACTGGCATAAATATCAAACACTGGCTGAATGTTGAGATGATTGATGGTGCCATATCCTGATGTGTGCTCGATGGTGGCAATGTTGCCGAGGAACTCCGCCTGCTGCGTTAAACCTTTCGTGGACAACGGTGTTTTCATGATCGAGCTCACAGAATCAACCTTGTATTGCGGCGTTTGCACTGCAAGAAAATACTGAATCCCTGTGGTTGGATCGACCCAGTAGTTAGGTGTGACCTGCGTGTTCGAACTAAGTGATACCAACACATCATTCGCCACATCGCGCTGGGTGAGTCCAAATCGTGCTGCACGCGCTCTATCTACATTGAGTTTTAATTGGGGTGCATCAACCTCTTGGTGCAGATGCACATCAACTGCGCCGGGTACCTTGCGCACTCTATCTATGATCTCCCTGGCAATTTGCAAATTCTCTGCTTTGTTGTATCCGGCAACTCGAATGTTGATTGGCGCAGGCAATCCAAAGCTGAGAATTTGGTTGACGATGTCGGCTGGCTGGTAGTAGAAGGTTAGATTTGGAAACTTACTGTTGAGCGCATTGCGCACAAGTCGCATATATTCCGGCGTCGAGTGAGCTCGATGGTGTTTTAGCGATACGAGAATCTCACCGTCTGCAGTGCCAATCGTCGCACTGTCACCGAATGCAAGATTGAACGCTTCCGCGGGCATCCCGATATTGTCTATAAGAAGAGCAATTTCTTCCTTTGGAATCAACTTGCGGATTTCTGCTTCCACTTCGCTGAAAAGTCTTTCGGTTTTCTCAATGCGCGTCCCGCTTTGCGCTTTTACGTGCAGTCGAAACTGTCCCGCGTCAACTATTGGAAAGAAGTCCCTGCCGATGAAGGGAAGTAAGATGGCGCCCGAAATCAAAATCGCCACTGCGAGACCCACTACCGCTTTCGGAGAATCCAGCGACCAGCGTAAACCAGCCATGTACACCCGCCGCAAGCGATCGAATCGGTCGTTAAACCAGGCATGAAATTTTTCGAATGCGGTTTCTTTTCCTCCGTGAGCATGATTTTCTAACTCGCTCTTCAACAAGTATTTCACCATTACCGGTACCAGAGTTCTCGATAGAATATAAGATGCGAAAACGGCGAAAACTACAGCCAGTGCGAACGGAACGAAAAGAAAACGCGCTGGACCTTCAAGCAAAATTACTGGTAGAAACACAATACAGATTGCTGACGTGGCAACAAAAGTTGGCACCGCGATCTGTTGAGCGCCATCAAGAATTGCAGTTTTGAGGTCTTTGCCCAGTGCAATGTTGCGGTGTATGTTCTCAATCTCAACTGTCGCGTCGTCGACCAAAATTCCAATCGCCAGCGCTAGACCGCCCAGGGTCATTATGTTCAGCGACATGCGCAATGCGTCTAACGCGATGATCGAACTGAGGATTGATAGCGGGATGGATATCAAGACAATGAGAGTGCTTCTCCAGCTTCCCAGGAAGAGGAGTATCATTGCTCCCGTCAAACATGCCGCAATTATTCCTTCATGTACCACGTTGTCGACGGCTGCCTTTACGAAAAGCGACTGGTCGAAGAGTTGTTCAATTCGCATACCAGGCGGTGCTGCGGCTTGAAGTGTCGGCACCAAACTCTTGATCTGATTGACGATATCTAGTGTGGAGACTGCACCGTTTTTCAAAATTGTGACGAGAACCGAGCGCGAACCTTCCGCTCTTACGATGTTTTGCTGAACAGCAAATCCGTCGCGGACATGCGCCACGTCACGTATGAAAATTACTTTCCCGTTGACCATCTTGATTGGCAGATCATTGATCGATTGCACAACCTCAGGCGTGTTGTTCAGCAGAACTCGGTAGTCGGTATCTCCGATTTTTGCTTTACCTGATGGCAATGCAAGATTCTGCGCATTGATGGCGTCGTTGACTTCGCGAGGAGAAATACCTTTTGACTGAAGCGCCATCGGATCGATGTCGATCATGATCTGTCTGACTTTCCCACCGTAAGGTGCAGGTAGCGTGGTGCCCTGCACAACTGCGAGTGCCTGTCTGATTCGAAAGATCCCATAATCGTATAGCTGTGATTCATTGAGTGTTTCGCTGCTCAAGGCAAGCTGAATGATCGGCACAGATGATGCCGTGTATCGCAGAATGATCGGCGGTTGAACACCCGGGGGCATACGGCGCAGAATGCCTTGCGACACCGCGGTTGCCTGCGCCATTGCGGATTCAACGTTGGCGCCTGGGTGGAAGAAGAGGCGAATGACGCCGACCCCGTCAGTCGTCTGAGACTCAATTGCTTTGATGTCTTTGACGTTGGCTGACAGTGAATACTCACTGTAAATAGTGAGTCGTCGCTCCATCTCCTCCGCTGACATGCCACCATACGTCCAGATGACGCTGATGACCGGAATGTTGATATCAGGAAAGATATCCACAGGCATCGAGCGTACCGAGCCGATGCCCAATATCATTATCAAAATCGCCATGACGACGAACGTATATGGGCGGCTTAAAGCCAGCCTTACGACCCACATTGGAATTCCTCTTATAGTGTTTAAAACGGGGGTGATGCCGCGAATGGATTTCGGGTTCACTGCGATAAGTTTAGAATAGACCAGTCGTCTAGTAACGTCAAGCCCCCCAAAAAGGACAGTAAAGTCTCAAATAGTGGGGAATTTCCAGAAACCTTGGAACCTGGGACGATTTTGCCAGTCCGCAGAGGTGTTACGACGCCACATTCAAGTAGCCAATCGGCTACGTCGGGGACCGAAAAGGTAAGCAGAGCTAGGTTGATAGCGAAAGAGCGGACCCCCCAAGATGGCGAGTCAAGGAGTCACCCAGGTATTGATTATGAAACGACGTCATTTGCTAGCTTTGTCGTTATTTGTCTCGCTCGCCCCCGCGCCGCTGGTGTTCCCGAATGCGGTTTTCGCTGCTAATGACCCGATTTCACCGGTGTCCAGGGCGGCTAACGGCGCGGACGCTTCTCACACCTCGGCTCATCCAAACGTAGATGGAGTGGCGCATACGGATATTGAAACCGCTACAAAGTCGACGGTTGAATCCCACGGACCGGCACCAGAAGTCATATTCAATCCTAAGCCTACCGAAACTGAGACGAATGCGACGTCAATCAAACCAGCAAATCCGCATTCTATGGAATACGGTTATGTACCGAAACTCGTTCCCTTTGCCACAAGTGATGGCAGGTTTCAAGTAAAGAAGGCTCACGAGAGAAAAACATTGGCACTCGCTCTTGGTGGAGGCGGCGTGCGCGGAGCTGCTCACGTGGGCGTTTTAAAAGTATTCGAGCGAGAAAAAATTCCAATCGATTACATCGTTGGCAATTCGATGGGAGCGATTGTGGGCGGAATGTATGCTGCAGGAGTCGATTTTGATGAGCTTTCCAACGAGCAGAGTTTTGAAGACTTTCGTAAATCGTATGTCCCGACGTGGACGGCCAAAACGCTTCGACTGCCGCTTTCCGTCTTGTGTCGTCCGTTTCGAACGGGCCCTGTGGGCATTATGACAGGCAAGAAATATCAGAAGTTCTTGGAGAAACATATACCAAAAGGCAAGGAAAACATCGAGAGCCTGAATATTCCATTTTCTGCCGTCGTCACCAATTTGATCGACGGGCAGGCTTACAGAATCAGCGAAGGCGATCTCGCCACTGCGATGCGCGCCAGTTCTGCGATTGCACCGATAATTCGACCCGTGAAAATAGGCGACAAGCTCTGCGTTGATGGCGGCGTACGTGCAAATTTGCCGGCATCTGCAGCACGAGATACTGGCGCCGATGTTGTGGTGGCAGTCTTAGTGGACGATCCGTTGCGTAAAGTGCCAGAGAAAGAATTGCGTCACTTCCGCTCGGTCGCTGAGCGAATGACAAACATTGTCCTTGCTGTTACTGACGAACAGCAGTTGCAGTTCGCAGACATCGTGATAAGTCCTGATGTAAGCGGAATTTCGATATTCTCCAAGAAAAGAGAAGACATCGAACGTGCAATGAAGGCCGGCGAAATAGCCGCTGAGAAGGCGATGCCTTTGATTAGACAAAAGTTGAATTTGCCACCGAGCACGCAGTTGAGTGGTTCTAGCCTTAGTCACTAGCTGACGGTGGTTGCCTGTAGTCAAAGTCACTACCTGTCTTTTAAGCCTTGGCCCATCAGCGCAAATGATTCCGGTCCTTCGCCGTTTAGCCGCTCAGTCCATTGTGGTTTAATTCTGGAACGGACCGTTTTGATGTATGACCAGCCACTATGGAAGCGTCAATAACACTAATTACATCTCAAAAGGCGTTCGATCAGTTCTTTCCTGGTCTGATGTGGGATTGCTCGTATGTGAAAGAATCGCATTTTGTGCAGGCACAGTGGCAAGCCTCTAATGGTGTGGCTTTTAAGGAACAATCGATTCTTCGTATACTGTTCATGCTTCCATGCGAACTTGCGAATCAAGCGCTAGAGCTTGTTGCGTACGATGTTTCCAACTATTCCATGGCTGAGTGGCTTGATGACTGCGTTCCAGCAGGTTCAATTAAGAGGCGGCAAGCAGAGGTTTCTTTCGGTCCCGTGATTATCAAAGCCGCTTGCATTGGTTATCGCTGGGTAGATAACATCTCGTCCGATCGGCACCAGTTTTTCACGCAAGAAGGATACTTCGACGAGCAAGGACGTATCGTTGAGCCGTACAATATTGACTGGCCGAGCGAGATGGATATGCCGATAGAGGCAGTTGCCGACTAGATCAGTGAATGTTGAATTTTCTCTCGTAATCAGCGAGTATTGCTTTTTCTCTCGCAGCATTCTTTTTGTCGCGCTTCTTTTCGTAGAGTGATAGCAGCAGCTTGTGTGCTGTCATGTTTGTTGGAAGTACTTGCACAGCTTTTTCGAGATCGGCAATTGCTTTGTTGCCTTGGTGCATCGCGATGTGTGCTTCGGCTCTGCGTCTTAAATTCGAAGAGTATGCCTTCGGATCATTTTGCTTCATAGCGATCAACGCTGTCTCGTCTTTTATGACTATCGGCCAGCGTTTTAACTCTTTGGCCATATCGGAGTGAAGTGTTCTTATTACGTCGTTGTCCGGAAACTTCTGCAAGAAGAGCTCCGATTCTTTCAACGCCTCGTCATATCGATGCAACTTCTGGAGGGGGCGAATTCTCACGCCTATATAACTTTGAGAACATGCCATTGCTTTGTCGGCGGCTTTTAAAGCTAATTCCGGCTTATTTTGCAGGAAAAGTATTTCCGACTTCTTGTACCAAGCTTGCCCATTCTTTGGCTCTATCGACAGCGCTTTGTCGAGATTGCCAATGGCTTCGTCGGAATTGTTGTCTGCAAGAAGTACACCCTTTAGGTAGTAAAAATTTGCGTTCTTTGGATCAAGCGCGATCGCTTCTTCTATCTGCTGAAGTGCCAAGTTGCGTTTGGCCGGTTTTTGGCTGTTGGTCGTTGCCAATTGGAAAAGCACGCTGGCTCGCGTTTGATTTGATGGTCCGGCAAATGACGGATTTGCACCAAGAAAAGAGAGGAGAAGAGAAAGAGCGAGAACTATCGTCAGCATGCAGTCTAGCTCGAATTTGTGCTTGTCCAGCGCAATATTAACATGGCAAAACGGCAAATCTGCCAGCTCTGGACGGTTTTGTCGGCTGTCAATGTTCTTAATCCCCTCCCTTTGCAACGGCTCGATTTCTGGGTCTGTGACGCTCCGACCAGGTAGAATATATACTTTCAAAGGAATTGAGAGGCGAAGGAGCCGGGCTGTGTCATCAAACACTGAAATGCAGAGTACGCGCTTGAAAATGGTCAGTAAAGCATCTATAAACGGCGTTCTTGCTGGGTTGCTTTTAAGCGGTGTTCTCCCATTGTCCGCCGTTGCGGCACCCGCTGTCTGGTCTGACTTCTTTACCGATGGTCAAAAAGCACTGGAGCAGCAGAGCTTGTCGCTAGCCGAGAGTAAGTTCAGGAAAGCTTACGCATATGTGTTGAAGCAGTCGAAGAATCCGGCGGATGAAGAGAAGTGCATGCTTAAGCTGGCTGCCACGCTGGCTTTGGAAGATAAAACAGTGGAAGCGCAGGCACTCTACCAGAAACTACAGAGACTCCTCACGAGCCGTTATGGTGCTCACAGCGCGCAGGTTGCGCCAGTATTGATGGCACTTGGTTCTCTGCAAGAAGCGGAGGGTGACCATTCGTCTGCGATGAGCTATTACCAACAAGCTCTATCAATTAATGAGTCAAGCTATGGTCCTTATAGTCCTTACGTCGCCAGTTCGTTGCGTCGAATGGGACGCGCCAGCAAGAAAGCCGGCAGAATTAAAGATGCCGAGACGCACTATCAGAGGGCGATTTCTATTCTTTCGAAAGATCCAAACTCTGATGCTGCGTCGCAGCTTGAAGGAGTGATGCATGACTATGGTGATTTGCTGAAGGGTAATGATAATTCGAACAAGGACCTGATCAAGGACTTTCAAGAAGACATTTTGAACAGCAAGAATCCGCCTTCTCCTCCGCCCGAGAAACGCATTCAAGGCAGTGTTCAAAATAGCGCTCAATACAATGCGCAAAATAATATTGCGAGTACTCAGAGTGAAAGTGAGAAAGTTGAACTTCGTCAGAGCATTCCATCTACTGCTGGTTCTCAATCGCAGTTTCAAATCGCTAGCCAAAATCAGTTGGCGACTTCTCGAGAGGGACAAACAGATGCGAACAGCGCTGTTGCTCTGCGTGGTTTGATCGATCCGACATCAGATAGAACTTTGGCACCTGCGTACAAGGTGCTGAGCGACTCAATTTTCAAGCAGAATCGTTTTGAAAAAGGCGAATCATATTATAAGCGTATGATTGCAATTGATATTGATGCACTTGGTCCGAACCATCCATCAGTTGCGAACGATTTGAATGGTTTGGCACAGCTCTATATCTCTCAGCAGCGATACAAAGAAGCGCAGCCATTGCTGATTCGCGCTTTGCCAATCTACGATGAAACATATGGTTCCAACAATTTGCTCACCGTAAACACAAAGGCGTCGCTAGCCTTTGTAGAGTTGCAATTGGGCAATTCAGATAAGGCAGCAGAACTTTATAAAAACGCGCTTGTACAGGGGAAAACAGCGCTTGGACCGAACAGCATTGAAACCGCGCGAATTCTAAATAACCTGGCGTACTCGAAATACAAACAAGGAAATTTGGATGAAGCACGAACATTCTATGAATGGGCGATTGCTAGTACTGAAGGTGCTGTCGGTGATAAAGACGCGTTGCTTGCCGCGTGTTTGCGAGATTATGCTCAAGTGTTGCGAAGTCTAGGCCGTGTTCAGGATGCAACTGCTGCGGAAAGCAGAGCTGCCAGAATTCTGGCTGAAGCGAAATAGAGCGTTTTGGTCTACATAGGCTGGGAGCGCCGGCGGCTCGCCAGCTATGAAGATGCCGCCAGGATGGCGGCGCTCCGGCCGCTAACCTTTGTTGACAGGAATTACTTTCGACTGATTATCGAGTTCTTCGCTGCCCTCTTGTGCCACCATATCGCCTTCGCGAAGATCGCCGAATACTTCAACCATGCCGTCCATGAGCTGACCTTTTCGGACTGTTACCCATTCAACGACATCGTTTTTGACGCGGCAGACAAAGGTGTTAAGAGGTGTAGACACCACCGCGGAAACGGGCACGAATAATGACGATTCACGACGACGTGTCGGCCAATAGACTTTGCAAAACATGCCTGGCAGGACTTTAAAGTCCGGATTCAGGAAGTTGAGTTCGACCGGCATAGTCCGAGTATCTTTATCAAGGTCGTTGCTGATACGAGCGACCGTCCCTGTGAAACGTTTGTCTGGGAAAGACGAAACCGAGAATTGGACTTCAGATCCAAGAACAACACCAGCAGCGTCAACTTCAGGAACTGGAGCAATAATACGCAGCAGATCTAGTTGTTTCAATCGGCAAATTGGAGGGTAAGCTCCCGTTCCATCTGGTCCGACGAAGCTGCCGACGTGCATCTTTCTTTCAGTGACATATCCGTCAAATGGTGCGGGTATCTCTAGATATGAAGCGAAGTCTGCAAAGTTTTCAAATGACTTTGTCATTGCGTCAACTTCTTCCTTCTTCATCGCAACTTCGTGCGCTTTGGCGTTGACGCGTTTTATAAAAGTATTGACGTCTTGGCGATCGGCTTCAACTGTTTGCGCCCACTGAACAACGTCGTTGTCGGCGATGACACCAGGAACAAGCGATGCAGTGTAGACACGCTGGTAGGTAGATTGATCGGCAAGAAGTGTCGCTTGATGTTTTTTCAGCTCGGCTTGCAGGTCACTTAATCTTGATTCTTCAGCAGATAGTGCCGCTTTGAGGGCCGAGACCTTTGCTTGTGCTTCGGTCCTGCGAGCCAAATATTCCGGCGCGTACATCTTTACCATCGGCTGTCCTTGCTTCACAATGGAGCCTCGGTCAACTCCGAGCCATTTGATAAAGCCTGGTACTTTCGGATAAATAAGAACATCCTGATAAGCATTGATTTCTCCGGGAAGTTGGTCTTCGCGGAAAAGTGTTTTTGAAATAACTTTGGTTACAGGAACTGACGCTACAGTTTGCTTTTCTTCAGTTGAGACAAGTGGCTGGTTGTGACGCATTTGCAAGAGGAAGAAGGCACCACCAGCCAGCGCAAGAACGATGACAACGAAGATCAAATTCTTTGGACTGAATATTGATGATTTTTCGGTATGACTTTCCATCACGTTTTGTCCTTGTCTGTCCTTGTTTGTCTTTGCGTTTTAAAGTCCGAGATCGTCTGGGTGAAGTGATCTTGATTTGAGAGTTGCCTTATTCTGAATAATTGCGAATACAAGCGGTAGCAGCGTCAGGACTGACAGCGTTGACATAGTCAGTCCACCAATAACGGCGCGTCCTAGTGGTGCGCTTTGAGTTGTCGAAAGTGCCATGGGCACCATACCTGCAACCATCGCGATTGAGGTCATGAGAATTGGTCGCATGCGCTGCTGCGCACCATGAATTGCCGCTTCTTCAGCATCCATACCTTTAGCTCGACTCTCTTCCGCAAACACAACCATCAAAATCGCGTTTGCGATTCCGACACCAATACACATGATTGCTCCCATGAACGACTGCACATTGAGCGTCGTGCCGGTGATTGTAAGCATCGTCAAAACACCGAGCAAAATAGCCGGCGTCGTAGACATAACGATCAATACAACTCGTGCGGCTTGGAAATAGGCGAGCAGCATCAGAGTGATAACAACAACCGCGAGTACGAGTCCAGATAGCAAGTGGAAGAATGTATCTTCGAGTAGAGGAACCTGACCCATCACATCTACGAATACGCCCGCAGGAGGTTTTCCTGCACGGCGCACGGCTTCTTTTACAGAGTCACCAACGCGTCCTAAATCGTTTCCTTGCAAGTTGGCCGTCAATGACACCATGCGCATCATGTTGTAGCGGTCGAACTCACCATTTGTGGTGCCATAGGCAACATTCGCCACATCTTGAATAAGTGGATGTTGTGCGTAGCGAGGTTTTCGGTCTGGATAAGAACGGTTCGTTACTTGATCTTCGAGTTGGTCCTTCCACTCCGACATCTCAATTCGTTTTGCACTGTTCATAGTCGGGAATTTAGCGATGTCGTCTTTCGATCGAATTTGATCTTGCGGCACCTGGACTTGTACCTGATATGAGAATCCGCTGTCTTTGTCACGCCACAAACTGAGGTGAACGAATCGGCTCGAGAAATAAGCAGGCTGCAACGACCTGCCGATATCCAGCGGCGTTACGCCTAGCTGTCCGGCGAGTTCTCTATCAATGTCAATCTGCACCGATGGATAGTCGAGCGCCTGTCCCCACTGAAGATCTCTTAACTCGGGAATCTTCTGCATTTCTTTCAAAATCTTTCCGGCGAAAACTTTGTCGGCGATGATATTGTGCCCGGACACTTGCACCGTAATTGGTGTCGGTGATCCGAGGTTCATAATCTGACTGACTAAGTCACCTGGTTCGAATGAGAATTTCGTGTCAGGAATATCCTTTGAAAGTCGCTGTCTCAAGCGTTCTTTGAAGTCGGACATATTAATCTTCGCGTCCTCCTTCAACTGAACATCCATAACCGCTTGGTGCGGTCCGCTTGTCCAAAGGAAGGCAGAACTGATAACGAAGAACGGTGGTTGCTGACCTGCATAGCCAAGAGTCTTCTCGACGTTTTCTTTGCCGGCGAGTTCTTTCACAATTTCCAATGTGCGCAGCACACGCTTTTCTAGAGCCTCAACGCGCATGCCTGTGGGAGCTGAAATGCGCATACGGAATTGAGAGCTGCCCGAATCAGGGAACAGTTGTTTCCCGATGTTTCCATATAAGAGCACGACTAGCGTGACGGCAATTCCGACGTAGCCAAGTACGAGCACCAGGCGCAAGGGCATTAAGAACTTGAGCAAATCGCCAAGCTTGTCTTTAACGCCCTCAATCCAATCCGGCTTCTTCTCTTTCTCACCTTCGCCACCATGTTCTGGTTTGATCAGCCAGACACCGAGAATTGGTACAAGAGTAGATGCCAGGGTAGTCGATGCGATCATCGCAAAGCCAACCGCAAGAGAAAGTGGAATAAATAATTCGCGCGTAATGCCGGTCATAAAGAATGATGGTACGAACACTGCCACCACGGATAACATGGCTAACAGTCGCGGCACCATTGTCTCGACGCAGGCATCGAAAACCGCACGGTGTAATATTGCCCCTTCTGCAAGGTGGCTGTGAATGTTTTCAATACAAACTGTCGCCTCATCGACGAGAATTCCAATTGCCAGCGCTAAACCGCTAAGCGTTTGAATGTTGAAGGTTTGCCCACAGAGCCACAAGCCGACGATTGCGGACATGAGTGAAATCGGAATGGTTGTGACGACAATAAGTGTGCTGCGGAAGTCTTTTAAGAACAGCAAGATCATCAGACCGGGCAAGATTGTGCCCATCAGTCCTTCGTGAAATACGTCATTGATTGCTTCTCTAACGTACTTTGATTGGTCGAATTCATAACTGATTTTGACATCATCAGGCAGCACTGCCTGCATTCTTTTTAATGCTTCGCGAAGCGCGTCAACGACGGAAACTGTCGACGCGTCCGCGCGTTTTACCGCTGGAATGTAGACGGTTTGTTTGCCTTGAAACAATGCGTATCCGGCTAAGATGTCCGAGGAATCTTGAATTACGCCAATGTCCTTAATGAAAATTTGTGGACCATGCCCAGTTCGTATTGGCAAATAATCCAGTTGATGGATGTCCGGCAGGTCTGTGTTGACTGTCGCAATACGCATGTAGTCATCGGTGCGCACATTGCCGGACGGTAACACCTGGTTGCCGCCGTTGAGTGCTTCGATGACCTCATCACCCGAAATGTTGTAGCGACGCAGCTTGTCCGCGTCTACACTGATGACGATACTGCGTACGTTGCCGCCGAAAGGAGGCGGTGCTTCGGCGCCCGGCACTGTTGCAAGCATGGGACGAATGCGCGTGTACGCAAGGTCTTCTAAGTCTTTTACTGACTTCGTGTCCGATGATAAAACGAGCTGACCGACCGGCAAACTTCCAGGGTCGAATCGCAATACGAAAGGGTTGTATGTTCCCTTCGGCATCAAACTGGTGGCACGGTTGCACATCGCCACAATCGCAGCCATAGCGCTCGCCATGTCGGTGTCCGGATGGAAATAGACTTTCATCAAACACAAGTTTTGAACAGTCTTCGACTCGATGTGTTCGATACCCGGTACGTACAAGAAATACAATTCATACGTTGATGTGATGTAGCCCTCGATTTGCTCGGGTGACATGCCACCATAGCCCTGAATGACGTAAATTGCGGGAATCTTCAAGTCCGGGAAGATATCGCGCTTCATGCTTGTGATTGCCATCACAGAAATAAGCACGATGCTCAAAACGGCCGCCACCACAGTGATCGGTCGTTTCATTGCAAATGCGATTATCCACATATAGTCGCTTTATCCCTGATTGCCTTTGCTATTTCCGGACACGATGTCGACCAATTGAAGAAATGGTCCCAGGTCTCCTTGCACGTAGCCAAGGTGCAGAATCGAGCGCCAGACCTCAATCTGCGCCAGGGCATTTTCTACTTCTGCCTCAGCGAGCGCCTTTTCCGCGTCCGCCAGCGAAACCATGTTTGTCAGTCCAGCGCTGTAGCGCTTCAATACCTTGATTTCTCTCACGCGCGCCGATTCAACCAGAATGGGAGTCTGCGCTGCTACCTTTCGCGTCATCTCCAGCTCGATTCGAGCGCGCGCATCTTTGCGTTCCAGCACCTGCATCGCCAGGTCGAAGTCAGCCTTGGCAGCCAACTGATTGCTGCGTGCCATGTCTTTTTGGGCTTTCAACGGAAAGTATTCAAGAACAGGGAAGCTGTACGAGACGCCGACCATGTAGTTGAAAACCTGAGGGAGAAATCCGCCCGCGACGGCGCCAATCGGATTTACCGATTTGTCTGCGCCGCTGCCCCTGCCCCACGCTGAAGCGTTCAACCACAAGTGTGGACGCCATGCCTTGTCGAGCACGTCCCACTTGGCTTTCCAGCGATAAATCTCTGCCTCTTTCATGCGTGCCAATGGGTGCGAGGTCAAATCGACCGAGGAGACGGAGTTTAGGTACATGGGACTGCGAGTGAGCGGGTCCGAGACTATATCGATGTCAGTTGAAGCGGTACCCATCTTTTCCGCCAGATCGACAAGCGCCAGGCGCGTGCTTTTTTCTGCCTTAATCAGGGCAATCTTGGTTCTAGAAACCTCAAAATCCCAGTCGGCCGCATCGACGCCGGGTCGTAAGCCTTCAGACACCAAGGTTTTCGCACGCAAGTTTGCGGCTTCCATATGTTCGAGCGCGGCGTTAGTTGACTTGATGATTTGCTTGGCAGCGACGGCGTCGAGAAATGCATCAGCGGCGTGAAACGCGACATCTAGTTTTGTTAGAGCGACATCGGCGCGGGCTGTTCGTGCGTCAGCATAAGCAAAGCGGTCGTTGGCTTTACGCATGCCGTAGTCGACGAGCAACCAGTTCAAGTTCAAACCCTGCAAATTGTTGCACTCTGGTGTAAGAGTGGTGCTCTTCACTGTAGGCCCTGAATCAACAGGCACCGTATCGAAGCCGGACACGTTGTTCATAACAACGCTGGCGATGCGGTTTGGTGTGACGGCAGACACTTGTGTGTCGATGTTCAGGTTAGGTAAATACTGAGTTTTCGCGAGAGCGACGTTTGCTTTGGCGGCTCGCAGTTTAAAGAGCTTGCTTGTAATCTGCGGGTAGTTGCGAAGTGAAACATCGACAGCTTCGCGAATTGTCACTGCTTGGGTGGGGCGAATCGGCTGAAACTGAATGTCTGGAACTTCTACTTCTCGACCGGCGGAGTGAGCTGGAAGATTGATACTTGTCAGTAACACGGCGGCAAAAGCCAGGATAGCTACTACGCTCTTTCCTGGTTTTAACTGGGTCATCTTATGCAAAGCCGGTTATCCAAAGACGCTGAATCGCGATGATTTCAGGAGGCACCTGCCCTGGGTGCTTTCAAATCTGCGACCGGCGGTCGCCGCAAATCAGCGTATATATTACAAGAAATTCCGCCCGTCATTCTGATAAGACAGATGCTTTGAATACTTGATATCGTCGTGCGCAGGATGAAGTTGTCGAGTCCGTCACGGCTTTTGCAATGCGGGCTGGGGAGAGTAGAATCAGCATCATGGAAAGTTGCAGTCAAGAGAAAACAAATCAGGACGCTGCGCAAATTTTTTGCGCGCAGTTTTTGCATTCTCGATTATTTTTTGCTGTTCTCCTCGGGGCTTTGTTCTGCACCGCTATTGGTGCGTCTGCGGATCCAATTGTTGATGAATCCACAGCCTCGTATCGCGAAATGGGAACGCCCCCAGATAAAGGTGGTGATACACAATCGCGTGTCGACTACTTACGCGATGAGGAGCGCGAGCGCAAAGAAATTCGCGAACGCCGCGATGAGAAGCGTGAAGAGCTCGAAATGAAAGCTCGCCAGGCAAGAAGTTTGTACGATCCCTTTGATGGTTCAGAATTTAATAAGAAGTCATTCATTGATACCGACTTCCGCAAACAGAGTTTTACGGATCTTGGTGCTGTAAAAAGAAGAAGCGACACTCGCGCAGATGACGATGCAGCTCGTACGAAAGATTTGTTCGGCAAAACTGCAGATGATCGAACATCTTACTTCTATGCGCGAGAGAAAATGAAACGCGATTTGCGTGAGAAGTTGCGTGATGACAAAATTTTGAGAGATTTGACGAAACCCATTCCAGGGGCCTTGCACGATTGGGTGCCGAAAGGACCAGACCCTATTCACAACGGCGGGTTCGAGCGAGAAGAGGACAATGGTCATCCTGTTCCTTACCATTTGAATGGTCACCCGGACTTTCAGCGTAAACTTCCCTGGGCGCAGTGAGATTGAAGAGATGCGATTTCTTTCGATGAGTATTGCTTTGGCTCTAACGGTCTCTTTAGCACCGTTAGCAATGGCGAAGGAAAAACAGCCGGTAAATGCCGACTGGCGTTCCGCATACGTTGAAGGCGAGCGGAAGCTGAAAACGCAAGAGTTAGAAGCTGCAGAAGCAGCTTTTTCTGAAGCTCTGCGTAATGTCAAAAACAACAAAAACAGCAGTCCTGATGATGTGGCACTTTGTTACCAAAGTCTTGCTAGCGCTCACTATCAGCACGATAGATTTTATGAACTGGTAGTCCCGCTGTACAAGAAAGCAATTGGCGTTCTTGAAAAAGCCTACGGGAAAGAAACCCCGAAGTTAGCTGCACCGCTCGCGGCCTATGCCGCAGTTCGCGAGGACGAAGGCGATTACAAGTCTGCTCAAAAACTGCTGGCAAGATCGCTTGCGATTGTAGAAAAATCCGACGGCAAGAACAGTCTCGTATATGCCGACCATTTGCACCGGTTGGGTCGGGTGAATTTCCGACTCGGGCTGCCGATGAAGGCCGAGCAAATGTATTACCAATCGTTAGTCGTTTTGATGAGTCAAAAAGTTTTGCCGTCTAGCGAAATCCTTGAACAACACTTGGCTGATTACATTGACTTGCTAACCAAAGCGGAAACACGTGGCAAGATTCTCAATTCTGCTTTTCAGAAAGAGTTGCTGAAAGATACTCTTGGTTCGGTAGACAGAACACAGGGAGTTTCTGCTTCAGTCTTTAATAACGAAGTCTCGTCGCGATTGGCGAATTCAGCCGCTAATGCCGAAGAAAGCAGAATCTTCGACGCAGTCTCTCCACCGGTAGCCACAACAGCGATTACACCAGACAGACCCATGTCTGATTTCGCCGCACTTGAAGAAATCAATAAGCAAAGAGTCTCATTCTATGAGCGTATGATTTCGACCGACATACTTTCACTAGGTGTAGATCATCCGAGTGTTGCGCGAGATTTGAGTGGATTGGCGGCATTGTATTTATCCCAACGCAAGTTTGACGAAGCCAAACCATTGCTCTTAAAAGCACTTGCAATCTATGAGAAGTCGTACACTTCTGAAGCAAGTATGATCAAGCGTACGAAGGCACTATTGCAGTTGATTGAAGACGAGCAAAACCCGCAATCTCCCGCTAACTCATCTGTGATTGCCGACTATACTTCAAGTCTCCCGGCTGTTCCTCTGGCTGCGCAAAAGTTGGAAATTGCACTGCGCCTGAACAAGCTTGCCTTCATGAATTACTGTCAGGGCAAAATGACTAACGCCGAGCAGATTTATTCTTGGGCTATCGCAAGTACCGCAAAATCTGCTGGTGAACACAGCCTCTTAGCTGCTTCTTGTTTGTTTGATTATAGTCGTGCATTGCGCAGTACTGGAAGACAAGCTGATGCCGAAACAATGGACAATACTGCACAAGCGATATTGCGTCGTTCAATCTCACAAAGCGCCGCCCGATCTTTGCCGTAACCGAAGCAGTCCGTATCCGGCCGTAGCAGTCCGGCCGGAGCGCCGGCTTCCAGCCGGCTTTTAAGAAGCGTAGTGGCGGCGCCATACGTCGCCCGGTTTTGATTTCATAATGAGGTCGATGCCACGCGTCGCCCCTGCAGTTTCAAGGTGATATTTAGAACTTTATGAGCTGCTACTGGACTTTTCCGCGCGCAGAGAGTCTCCACACGTTTTCGATCCTGCCACCGCGATGGCAGTAATAGTAATCATGCAGATTTACAGTGGTATCAATGTGGCTGGGAATGAGTTCTACTCTGTCGCCAATTTCGAGTTGCAACTTGCTGTTGCTGCTCTCGATAATGCCGTGTTCGTCTCCTGCCGGGCGATAGGTCATGTTGGTATGAGACCTTAACTCAGCATTTCCTGAGTCTGTAGAAAGCGATTTAAAACCCGCATCGATTACACATCTGCTTTCAGAGGGTTTGCTTATCACTGTAGAAACCACGGTTAGCGCATTCTCATACCGCTGTCCGATCGCACGACGGTATGCCACATCCATAAAGATAAAACTTCCAGGTTGCACTTCATTTGCGCCAGCCTCGACGCAATATTCTGATGTGCCGGTGCCACCAGTTGTGATGACATCAATTTTGTGACCATTCTGTCTGAGCAACGCCACGGTGCTCATAAGTTTTTCCATGGACTCTGCGCACAGCCGTTTTCTTTCAGTTTCGTCCGGCAGCAACTGAAGATGCCCTTCGTAACCTTGTATGCCAATTAGTTGTAGATTTGACTGTTTCGATATCTCATTGGCGATCCTCAAGGCCGGCTCACCTGGTTCTACTCCGGCTCGATTTTGCCCGACGTTCAATTCAAGAAATACAGACAGTTTTACGCCTGCATTTTTAGCGGCATTTTGCATTGCACAAGCTCCGACCGCGCTGTCTATCACAACTTTTACCTGAGCATGTTTTGCAATCAGCTTTTCTAAGCGTTCCAACTTTGGCGCGCCCATTATTTCCGTTGTAATCAAAATGTCTTCGATGCCTGCCGCCGCCATAACTTCAGCTTCTGACAGTTTTGCAACACAGACTCCGGTAGCTCCAGCAGCGAGCAACAGTTTTGCAAATTCCGGGCTCTTCACGGTTTTCAAATGCGGCCGCACTTTGACATTTGTGCCGCTTAATTTCGAGAAAAGTGTCTTCAAGTTTTTCTCGACCAGAGCCATATCAACAAGCAGACACGGCGTGTCTATCAGGTCGATCGATATTCCTTTCTCAATTGTTGATGACGTCATTTCTTTCCTCAGTAGCCTGTTACTTTCTTGAAAGCCAAAACACATTTCACAAGCTTTGCCGGACCGCCACGATACACAAAGTATCTGCTTTCCCAAACAGGATCGAACTTTTGTTTGTACTTCTGGAGCCCCTTGTACGAAAAGCCCTTGTTGAGATGTTCACATAATTGATAGAGTGCACGCTCTTTCAATGATGCATCCGGGCTGTCGCCTACGCCGGATAGCGCAGCTAACCCGAGATTGAAATATTGATATCCACGCTCTTTGTACGCCTGCAAGAGTTTGAGGAAAAGGTAGTCCATCGTGCCGGATGGAACTTCATTGCGGTGGCGCATCAGGTCGATAGTGATCTCGCCTGGATAGTACGATTTTGCTTCATTGACAAAAGCAATCGACTTTCCATCCGCATTATTTAAGCAAATGAGAGGAGTTGTTTGTATGTAGGATCTTTCAAACCGGCCGAGCGTAAAGTTGTGCTCTCCGCGACCTGGAAGTGCGAGCCACTCATCAGAGATTGATTCAACAGTGTCCATAAGTTCAGGCGAATGGGGCGGGTCATGACGCACAAGCGCAAACCCTTTGAACTTGTTTTCTTTTCCTTTGAAGTCTTTTTTCTTGATTGTTTCGGTGGTGAATTTGTTGATGTCGACCCTTGCTTCTTCACCGATTTTCACTTCTTCGAATCCTAAATCTTTGTAGAGCGGCAAGCACTCTGGTTCTGCCTGCAGAAAGCACAGCAACCATCCGCTGTCGGTCACCCAATCCACAAATTCCTGAAGTGCTACTTTCAGTTCGTCTGGCGGACCCACTGGATCGGCGAGCGCTACAACAACATCGTTAGCCACGCCGTAAGAGACGAAGCAATTTTTCGACTGCGAGAAGAATAGAGACTTGTCCGGCATCATCTTGTAGAAATCCATCGAAGATCTGCCGTTCTTTTCTGCGATTGCCAGAGCTAGCTTTCGCTCTTTCTCTTGCGTGTCAAAGTGATACTTGAGGGGGCGGAACAGGCTTGTGACGATGAGAAAAATCGTGGTCGCGCCTGCAACGTTCAAGGATTTGAGAAACCATTTTGCGTGATGTGTCTCAGGAACCAAATCTGAGTTGCCCATTAGGAAGAAGCCGTCGAGAGTTCGTTTTATCGAATCCGCCATGCTGAAGTCGATGCCGAAATCTCTCTTGTCCATAACGAAGAATCCTAGCGTCCCATAGATCAGCGTTAGTAGAACAGTACCGGCAGAAACGTAGATGCCTTTCGCTATTGATTGACTTTCGCTCTTTACTGAAAAGTCGGAGCGTAGTGTGAAAAGAAGGATGGCCAGTCCTCCTAGAGCCCAAACTCCAGCACCTAAGTCTTTGTGCAGTAGGTGCGTGCCGAGCGAGAGAGTTGTTATCGTGATGGCAATGAACCAGGCGGTTCTTTTTCGTTCGCTCAGATTGACCGCGAGATAGGTGAGTATCAAGCCAAAGCAAATGATCAAGCTTTTGGTGAGGTGACTTTCAAATGGGAGATAGGAAGCGAATGGACTGTCAGAAATGTCGCCTTTGATTCCGAGCCAAATATCAAGCAAGCCTACGCCGGCGGCGCATGTTGCCACTAGCTTCACTCCCAGCCCTTGAAGCAATGGTTCATTGGAAACTAGTTGGTTACCGCGATTTGGTTGGTTGCCGTGACTAGGCTCGTTACCGTGTTCTGTCGCGTCGGCGTGATCTGCCTCGACGTTGTGATCATCCTTGTGGGCTTGATCGGTTACTTTATCCGACAAGTGTTTGACCCGCTTTGAGTTTAGAAAGTGCTTCTAAGTTGACGCCATATATGCAGGGAATTCCTCCCTGAATATTATCAAAAACATTGTTCTTTCAATCAAAGAATATCAAAACAACGGTAAACTAAGTAAGAATGCGGAGAGTTTAGTTGAGAACTTCGAAAACAAGGAAAACGACTGCATCGCTTTCTGATCAAGCGCTGATGCTTGCCGAGAAAGCTATAGGCGCACTCAACGAAAGATCTCTTCCGATAGAGGGTATTGAAGCGGGCTTATCATCTTCTACCATTTACGAGAAGATCCGGAAGCGTGTTGTCAGGCAAATTGCCCACAGCCATGGTGCATCATTAGACTTTTCGCAGCTAGTCGATGCATACGTGCTTTTGTTAGACCAGAGGCTTGCACTGAATTCTGGTCGATACGAGCTTGTTGCTTCTGGGAAAGAAAAACGGAAGCGAGGTGTGTTTTACACTCCTAATTGGTTAGCTCGAGAGCTTGCTATGAAGGCGCTTGCTCCGCTTGTTTATTGTGACGTGGCTGATCTGGCTGTTGATAGTAAGTGCTCCGAAAAAGCTTCAAATAGGTTGGTGTCAGTCGAGAAGATGCTCTCCCTTACCATCCTTGATCCAGCTATGGGGACCGGAACATTTTTGCTAAATTCGTTGGAGATTTTAAGCGAATTTGTAGTTCAAAAACTTGCTAATGGCGATGCTGAATCGGACTGGCATGCGCTTATTCACTCGCTTAATGAATGCCTGCCGAAATCGTTTGGCCTGGCCGAATTGAAGTCAATGAATGAGAATCAGCTTTTTTCAATGGTTCTGCACGTGGTGGCGCGGCGGTGTTTGTATGGTTTTGATTTGGACGAAGCTGCAGTAGAACTCTCGAAACTGGGCCTTTCTCTTTGCTGTGGCTTACCATCAGAGGGAAGCAACTGTTTTTCCAACCTCAAATCAGGCCATGCTCTTTTGGACCTATGGCGCAGTCCAGTCGATATTTTCCCAGCCGTCTTTTCCCGGGAGAATCCAGGGTTTGATTTGGTTATTACAAATCCACCCTGGGAGATTGAAAAGGTCAATTCTCGAGAGTTCTTCTCACGTTTTGACCCAACATTCATGTCGCTGAGCAAGCAAGCAGCTATCGAGAGGCAGAAGCAAATTCTATCGCAGGACAAGGCTGTGGAAGAGGAGTGGAATGAGTACCGCGCTTATCACGAGAATTTGGGTTCATTCATTCAGCGCAGAGCGAAATTTCAGGGCGGCGGTGATTCAAATGCGTACAAGTTATTTTTAGAACTTGGTTATGACCTCTGTCGCGTGGGCGGTGTGATGGCGCAAATTGTGCCATCTGGAATCTACAGTGACAAAGGTGCAACAGAGTTACGACGCTTGTTTGTAGAAAAGAGTCGCTGGCTTTTCTTGAGCGGTTTTCACAATCACGATGGAATTTTTGATATTCATAGATCGTTCAAATTTTGCATGCTTGGAGTAGTGAAAGGAGAGCGCACCGACTCTATCGAATGCGGCTTCCTTCGAGTTGCTTCAGCAGAGAAAGAGGATTCTTTCAAATACAGAATTGCGACACTCAAGGCTTTGTCCCCAGAGAATCTGGCATTCTTCGAAACCACAAATGCTGCTGATTTGAGTCTCGTTGAAAAATTGGCAGCAACGTGCAAACCCCTTGCGTCCATGCCTGTTTCATTTCGCCGGGAGTTTGATATGACTAACGATTCGAAACACTTTATCGAGAGGTCTGTAGCTCAGGTTGAAGGCTTTGCGCTGGACAGTTTCGGACATTGGCTGAAAGGATCGTGGAGACCGGTTGAACAAGTTGATACTAAGCATCAAGATCAATTTGCGTTTTCGCCGGATGGGAAAACGGCAATTGCAATTGATGATATAAAGCGCGTTCTTCTGCCGGTTTACGAAGGTCGCATGATAGGACAGTATGACTGGGCGAAAAAGGCTTGGATGCATGGAAAAGGGCGCCGCGCCGAGTGGACGGAATTGCCTTTTGGTGAGAAGCATATGCTGCCTCAGTATCTTCTAGATGTTGACAGCTACTTCCAAGCGCAGCCTGATCGCGGGGCAAAAGTGGGGTACCTGGCAGTAGGAGCATCGACTAATTCACGCTCGTGCATAGCAGCATTGATTGGTGATTGGCCGTGTGGAAATGCAGTGCCCGTACTGATTCCGTCAAGCGGGGATGGCGAAGAACGGAATGCTTTTCTATCAGCACTGCTTGCATGTCTAAATAGTTTTGTCTTTGATTATTTCTTGCGTTTGAGATTGTCCGCAAACAACCTTAACTGGTTTATTTTGCAAGAATGTCTTCTACCGGATTTAAATCAACTGGCCCTGAATAAGGCTTTGCTATCGGCGGTTTCAGAACTGAGCAGTCATAACGCTCTTCGCGCTGAGGGATTTGGTGGACACAATCCAGGCGCTGTTCGCCGATTGAAGTTGAGAGCTTTCATTGAAGCCGTGGTAGCGCAAAGTTATCAGATCAGCGACTCTGATTGCGAGGTCATCCTCAGAGGCTGTGAGCTTGCTGATCTTCGCGAAACGAAGGATAAGCCGTCCTCAATCGATAAAGGCTTTCATCGCATAGACTTGGAGTTGCCGCCCAAGTTTAGGTCACCTTCACTCTTTCTTGAGGCTTTTAAGTTAATCCGTGAGCGTGATGCAAATTGGCTATTTGAGAATCTTGACGCTGATGAAGTGTTGTTCTCCAAGCAGAGTCTTGATCTCCCAGTATCGAGCGCTAAGCGCTCAGAGACCATGACTGCAACGGCTGCGGCGACCCTAATGTGCCGCATTAGAAGTGCCGGCTCTCGCCTTGGATTTCACCGCTAAGCATTAACTGTAGGCGCTTTTGGCTCTCTTTATCCAGATTTATATAAAGCTTAGACTCAAAGACAAATGGGAATAGATAAGAAGCTAATACAGGTAATGCTCTAATTATCTGACGCTTAGCCTATCAATTCTATTGGCTGGAGATGCCCTGGAAGCCCGATGGAGCCTGAAGATAACGAGTTTTCGATTGAGGAGGACAAGACGCCGCGCGCTGGTCCGCCCCCATCAGCACAGGAGATCTCGCAGCAAAGGACCATCGCTGGTTCGCGCCTGAAAGATGAACCGATGGCTATTGTTGCGGACTCACTGGTTGGTGAGATTCTCGACAGCAAGTATGGCATTGTAAAACGGCTAGGTATTGGCGGAATGAGTGTGGTCTATCAGGCGAGAGATCTTTCGCTGGGGCGAAACGTTGCAATCAAGATGATGCCTCTGCAATCCGGTCATACGACGCAAGACTTGCCTCGCTTTCAGCAAGAGGCACAAACAATCAGCAGATTGAAGCATCCCAATCTTGTTACGGTGTTTGAATTTAACGTCAATAACATACCACCGTATTTGGTGATGGAGTATATCGAAGGCAAGTCGCTTGCTGAAGTGCTCAGCAGTGAAGGTCCTCTCGGTTTGGAACGCGGCATCAATGTTTTGCGGCAGATGTGCAGCGCCCTTACGCATGCTCATGAAAATGGCGTTGTTCACCGGGATCTCAAGCCGGCAAACGTCCTTTTGCAGAAGACTGCGACGAATACTGAGATTGTCAAAATCGTGGATTTCGGCATAGCCAAGCTTGTTCATCAGGACGATGCCGAAGCACAAAATTTTACGCGCTCTGGTGAAATCCTCGGAAGTCCACTATACATGAGCCCCGAGCAGTGCCAGGGAAAGAAGCTGGATCACCGCTCGGACATCTATTCGATGGGTTGTGTTCTGTACGCTATTTTTGTCGGTGTACCACCATTCCAGGGCGCGACAGCGTTTGAAACAATTCAAATGCACATGCACGAACAGCCTGTATCAATCAGCTCTCGCAGAAGAGATTTGCCCTATGCAATGGAGCTGGATTCGATTTTGTTTAAAGCCATGGCGAAAGAGCAGTCTCAGCGATACCAGACAATTGGTGAATTAGACGAAGCTTTATCGAAAATTGGTCTAGAAGATGAGATGGTCGGTTTTGGTGCACTAAAAGCCATGATTGATCTCAATTTCAACAGAGCCGCAGCGAAGAAAAGTCGCGGCATGTCAGTCAAACTGTTTTGGCTTGTCACCATTATTAGTGTCGGCATCGGCTGCTTTGGTCTTTGGCACGCTTTGGATAGGTACTTTGCAGAAGACAGTGTTAAGAGCTGGCCCGAGATGGACTATAGCGGGCAGAAGGCTTTTGATGAAGGTGATTATCCGCGAGCAAACAACTTCTTCACTCTGGCGTTAAAGCAGGCTCAGCGTTCCAATAACATTACTAGGATCAATGCCTCTCTTGAAGAGCTGATTGATTTGAACGAAGTGTTGAAGAATCGTGAAAAGGTCATTGAATACCAAAGTCAGCGAGAGAGTTCGCCCGAAGAAACACAACTTGGTTTGCGAACCTACAGAATTGTTGCACTAGCTCAGAATGCTTTGGATGACTTGGAGAAGCAAATGAAAACGCTTCCTCCTCCCGGCCCGGCTCGCACAAAGCAGGAGATTAAGCTGCAGCGGAAGCTTGCTGTAGTTCTCGGCGATTGCCGTCAATTGTTGGTGAGAAAAGCCGACAGTCGTCAGTTCACCATTATTCATGGACCAAATGCAATTCGATGCCAGGAAATTTTGATCAACGCGAGAAAGCTTTGCAAAGAGCTTACCGGAGAGCAGCACGCGCTCTATGGGCGTGTTCTCCACACGCTTGCACTTGCATATTTGGCAACCAGTCAACCAGATCTTGCGGAGAGGTGTTTTGAGTCTGCGGAGAATCTGCTCAAGAATTCACCTGCTGTTTCTCCTCTGGAGAGAGCCGATTATCTTAGCGATGCTTCTCACTTCTTTCAATTGCATGGCAATTCGGAAAAGGCTATTCTGGCATTACAAAAGGAGCTGGAACTAGCTGGCGGAACGGAATCAAATAGCATTATCGCCGGCTCAATTTGTTTCCAACTTGCAGAGTTATACAACGCCATTGGCAAACACGAGCAGGCTAAAAAATATGCTCAGCTTTCGATCGAGATTTTGGAAAAGACGCAAGAGAAGGAAATGGGAGTTACACACTCATTCTTGCTTTTGTACATGAAGGACTATCAAGGTGCGCTTCAACCAGCGCAGCAGTCTTTGCAAGAGAGTGAGCGAAAAGAAGTCAAAGACTATTGGGAGTTGACTTCTCTGCTTACCATCATTGCCACTTGCTACAGTCATGATCCCAAGACTGCACCACTTGCAATTCCGCTCCTCAAGCGCGCTGCTGCGGTTAACTTGAGATGCGGCGAGCCCTTTGCCTATGTGCGCAGATTGCAAAAGCTGGCTAAAGTATATGCAATTTGCGGTAGGCAACAAGAGGAGTTGAAAACGTACGAAGAGACTCTCAAGAACGCTGTCAACTTATACGGTAGTCGAAGTCCTGCTCTCGCTTCTCTTTATAAAGACTACGCCGCAGCGCAGTTGCAATCAGGTGATAAGGATGGTGCGGAGAGAAGTTTGAGCAAAACTGTTGTTATTCTGGAAAAAGGGTCTTCCTCAAGTCCTCAGATGAAAGAGGCTCTGGAAAGGCTAGCGGATGTGCTTAGACAGCAAGGGCGTGCGGAAGAAGCTGAAGAATTCCAATCGCGTGCAAGCAGCATCAAGCTGGATGCTGATGGTGCGAAGCAAGATCCGCTCAATGCCATTCCAAATTAGGAGCTGTGGGTCCACAGGATCACCGGGATGCGATCAGGGTTAACCCTATCGATTCCGTGCGTCTTTCGCGTTAAATTTGCAACGCTGGCTTTCCAGCGTTTCTAACTTACTAGTCAGACAACCAGTTCATTCGCATGCATCTCATAGAGTTGCGCGCAGGCACTGTCATACACATGGATAGGCTGTTTTACTTCTGCACAAACACGTGCGGTTGCACAACTTGCATTATCAACGAGTGCAGCTGGAGGTTGCATTCAGATATGTGAATGCGTTTTCCTGCGTTGCATTTGATGGCGTGCACGGTTGAACATGAGTGGAGAAACTCATATGAGCGACGACAATAATGAAAATTCGGATTTGGCTCCGGAAGACGATGATAATCTTGAAGAGCTTTTCGATCCAGGAGAGCCGGTCGATACTGAGGATGACGACGATGAAAGTGCTGAAGACCGTGAGCTTGCCGCCACAGCCGCAATAACTGCAGAGCGAAGTGGAAGTAACCGCAATGGCTATAGCCGTGATGAAGGCAAGCGTTCAGCAGGTTTGCAGAAGTTGCAAAATAAACTGAAGAAAGCGGAAGAGCAAAATGAACAAGATGAACAAGATGATCATGATGATCAAAAGAATCATATAGATCAAAAGATCCAAAAGCTTCAAAAGCTTCAAAAGTTTCAAAAGGACCAAAAGGCTCAAAAAGAAGAGCGGGCGTCAAAGCGAAAAAACAATACTGAGAAAGTCACAAAACTGAAACTCGATTGGAAGTGGAAGATTCCATTTTCATTCAGTGATTTCTGTGTCTTCTCATTGGGGGTATTGATTCCCCTCTCTATGCTGCTTTTGGGATCTGCATTTGCCGCGAAACGACTGACCCTTGTCTTGCTCAATCATCCCGTTGAGACAATCGTTCAGATATTTTTTGCATTGCTGATTCCATTTGCGAATTTTAGAATGTGGCGTTCTTTGCGACGTCAGGATTATCGCTTTTCTGCAGTCAGAGGTATCGTCTCTGGCGCTGCTGTCGGAGCCGCTCTTACAATATGCGCCGTCAGTATGGCGTCTATGATCGTCGGCGGCGAAGTTATGGAGAACGAAATTGGCACCACTTTCGGTACGGGTTTTACCTTCTTGAGCACATTGACATTTTTGTCGATGTTGGTGGCAATCTATCAGATTAACGTGTTTCGCCTCGCTCGTGATTTTCGTGTATCTCGCGCGCAGATAACTATGTTTGCCACCATTGGTGTATTGCTGTCAATAGCTTCGCTGTGTGCGACTGAAGCAAAGTCGTTCTATGTGCGCATTGCCGAGAAGAGCGCAGTTACAAATGACAAAGCCGAACGCCAACGTGGACTAAATGTTTTGAGGAATCTGGATATCGAACGTCAATTGCGCATGGAGTGTACTGATGATCGAGCCGCCGGCCTTGCCGGTTTGTTCATTCCAATCAAATCGTCCACACAGAGGCAATTATATTTTGCCATCACAGGCAAGCCTTTCAGAGACGTGAATGCGGGGGAATTGTCGGCAATGTCCGATGACTATCTGCGTCGTCACGTTGTCGGTGAACCGGTCAAAGGATTAACACTTGTCCGTTCGCTCTTGAGCGGTTCGTTAAGTCCAGCGACTCTAACTTCGACTGTCAATTGGACTTATGTATTCAAGAATGAATCTGCCGGCCCGCAGGAGGCGCGTGCAGAAATTGCTTTACCTGCAGGAACCGCCGTGACCGGTATGACCCTGTGGAAAGACGGTGAGCCTACCGACGCTCGTATAGCTGTTTCGGTTAGTGAAGCGGGTCAAGGAGAACAAAGCTGGGTTCAAGCGAATCACAATTGCCCTGCAATGCTTACGCCGATTGGGCATGGTCGGTTTTTGCTCCACTGCTACCCGGTTGAGCAAGATGAAGAATTGAAGATTCGCATGACAATGGTTGTGCCCTTGAAGGCTGAAAACGCTTCCCAAGCGGCATTGCCGATACCTCGATTTGTTGCCGCCAACTTTACGTTGGATGGAAAGCATTTACTCAAAGTCAAATCGCCACTCGCGCTAAAAGCGCACAGCAAGGATTTAAGACAGTCGCATAGCACATCTGGTCAGCACATTGTTGCCGGACCACTCACCAAGGAGGAATTGAAAGGCAGCGAGGTGGGCATCGCTGCGCAACTGCCGGCCAAAATGGAGCAGGTCGCAGTGTTCGACATGATTTCCACAAAACTGAAGGAGCAAGAAGAAAAGGAAAAACTAAAGAGAAAACGTGAACAAGAGCTTGAAGCTCAGGCTCAAGCTGAGGCAGAACTTGCAGAGGAGGAAGCAAAGCCGCAACAAGTTGTAGTAATGATTGACGGCTCACGAGGCGTGCGGCAACAGTTGGAGGATGTTGCTCGCGTTCTCAAGCCGGGAAAAGCTAAGAAGAAAGCTATTCAAGCGCTCAAGAAAGGGCAGGTCGCAAAACGCTATGTCGTTGAGACCATTAAACCGATTTGCGTAAAACCGCCAAAGAATTTGGTGGTGGTGCTCGACGGATCTTCCGCACTAGCAGGGCAGGAGAAAGAGATAATAGCAGCGCTGAGAAGTGTTCCAAAAGGTGTCATCACAACTGTGATGGTGGCATCGGATGAGCAGAAAAAGGAATTGGAAAGTCTTGAAGTGGAAAGCGGTATCAATCTCATCTCCAACATGAAGTTCGCTGGTGGGCAAGACAATTTGCAAGCGGTCGTCAATGCATCTGAACTTGCAGGTGAGAGCGCAAATGGTGCGGTTCTTTGGATTCATGGTCCACAACCTGCATTCAATCGCGAAATCTACATCATGTCGCAGTATTCGAATGTTCCGGCTTTCTATGAATACTCGATAGACAGTGGAGAGACTGACACTCTAGAGTTTTTCAAAAACCATGCAGAGATTGGTCCATTCTCTCAAATTCCTAAGAGCGGTTCTATGGGCAAGGACATCGCCGGTTTTCTATCCCGCTGGCGCAGTGATCGGACAAACTATGCTGTAGCACTGGCTGAAACAATCGAAAAGCCAACTTGCAGAATGGCTACTCCGAAAGAATCTATGGAGTTGCTAGCACTAAGAGCGAACGCCTATTGTGAACAGCTGCTGTCCGAGCGCCGAGCCGCCAGAGCCGCGACGATTGCCGCAACATACGGTTTGGTCACACCTGTTAGTTCGGCCATCGTGAATGAAGCTGTCGGTCGCAATCTCCATCTAGGTGAAGCTCCCGTTCAAGCGAGAGAACAAGACAGTGATGTCCCGACATTACAGGGGGCTACAAACGGTACCATCGGACCACAAGGTGCCGATGCGACCTATGTGACTGGTATCAATACTGCCGGAACTGTGCGCGTAAACAATTTGGCAAACCTTGAAGCACTGCTGAATGTCATTACCAATCTGGCGGAAATGGTTGGTTTGACTTTAGGCTTCGGTCTCTTGGTGCACGGATTGCTGCAGCGAAACGTGGTGCTCTATGTACCGGGGTTGAACGCATCGCTCACACATATTCATAGAATCGCATATGGTGTTGCCATCATGTTCATGGCTTCATCCCTACCTGGAATCGTGAATTGGTTTGTTGCATCTGCACGCGACGCAAATCTATTCAGCTAGAAAAGGACTTCAATGATGTGAAGGGCGACAGGGGGAACGAAAGTTCCCTCTGTTTCTTTTGCACTACTTATCTGCATTCGCAAGCAGCTTGTTCACTATGTTGTAAACAAGAACAGCTAGCAAAACAGGAACAACCCATTGGTACACAGGGTTATGTGCCAAATAGCTGTTGAGTTCTACCAAATATTTTGCGGCCATAAAGAACAAATTGTCATCACGCATTTCTTTCGGGTCAATCGGTAGAATCAATCGCCCGTTTAAGGGTTCGAAAACAATCAATGTCGCAATGACTGCGACCAGTCTAATTACATCGTGACCGCTGACGCTGAAGTCTGCGGGCTCTTTTGTTGTGGTAGGCGGTTGTGTAACTGGAATTGGCTTTGTTGCATCACCCGAATTTTGTGTTGTATTGTTGGAAGGTGAAGCATGGTTCTCGTGGGTATCAGTATCATGCGAAATTTTTGAACTCAGTCTATCCGCCTCATCAATAACGAGCGTCGACTTTGAGCTTGTATCGTTTGCATTTCCTTTGAGCTCATCTGAGGATGATGAAGCATTCTTGAATGAAGCTGAAGAAGCATCATTTTGCTCTTTTAGCTGCACCTGCTCCGGAATTTTTTCAACCACCTTTGCGGAAATTGCCTCGCCTTCTTCAACCACCGCATGCGGTGCATGTGCTGGATTTTGCAGGTGTCCCTTTCCTGCGCCTACGAGGTCGCTGTTGCTCTCGTTATCGTTTACTTTTATGCCTTCGAGCTGTTCTTTCAACGCGCGTTCTGCAATGGGCTTTATGTCGTTGAGCAGCGAGGCGACTTCTTTGGCAGATCCGTAGCGATTTTCAGGCTGCTTTTCTATGCATCGCATGATTAACTGCGCCAACTCATTCGGCAGAGGCGTTTTTGTTTTGAATGAAGTTATGTGCTCTGGTGGCTGCACTAAATGCATTGCCATGGTTGCTTGTTCGTTTACTCCCGAAAATGGCAAGTTGCCGGTGAGTGTTTCAAACATCACACAGCCTAAGCTGTAAATGTCAGAGCGTGCATCAATGTCTTTTCCCTTGATCTGTTCAGGGCTCATGTAAAGCGGAGTTCCGAGCACAAAATCTGCTTTCGTGAGCTTTGTGAGTTCTTTCTCTTTAAATACCGCAATCCCGAAATCGACAAGTAAAGCATGTCGATCTCCATCTTCAGATTCGACTAGCATTATGTTGCTAGGTTTTAAATCTCGATGAACTATGCCCTTTGAATGCGCATGCTGAAGTGCTCTTGCAACTTGCTCAAATATTTGACAGGCTTCAACACAAGGTAATGTTTTGACTCTTTCGAGATAGTCCTCGAGTGTTTCACCCTTCAGTAAGTCCATCACGAAGAAAGGCTGCTCTTTGTCTGTAAGCCCAAAGTCGTGCACTGCTGCAATGTTACGATGGCTAAGCCCGCCCTGAGCTTTGGCTTCGCGCATAAAACGTTCTTTCTTGACCCGGTCGTTTAGTGCTTGCGATTGCAAGACCTTAATTGCCACTTCTTTGTTCAAAATCAGGTGGCGCGCTTTATATACGACACCCATGGCACCACTGCCCAGGTGCGCGAGGATCTCGTACTTATCGCCCAGCACTTTGCCGCGAATCAGCTCCGGATCGCTCTTGCCGCTGGCGTTTGTTTCTACAGTCTCGTCATTGTCAGGCGGCGTGTCATCACCACGGGCGGTGTTGCCCGAATCGGGATCCCGTCCTCCTTTGTTTTTACCGCTCATTTCTTATGTGACTATGCGGATGCTGAAGCCAGCTTGTTTGGTTCTTTTTCGTCTTCGTCAGAAGGATCGAGGCTGTATCCCTTGAGCCAACCGTTTGAAGTATGAATCGATGAACGCAGGGCTTCTGCACTGCCTTCGTTGAGAGCAATTTCTTTGTACATTGCCAACAATTGCAATGTGGTGAGCATCAGCACATTCTTCTTGCTTGCGTAATCTGCCAATTCACCGGAGTAATCAGTGTCAGTGATCTTCGGCGGCGGCTTATCTTCCGCTTGCGCAGCGATCAAGATGCCTTTAGGTTCTGCGCCTTGTTCGCACCAGTATCTTGTTTGTGCTATCGAGAGCTGACCGAGGTGTGTGCGCTCCGGTAAGCCTTGTGTCCAGATAATTCTGCAGATTGAAACTTTGTCATCGGATTCAAGACGTAGCTCTTGTTTGTCGTCTTCGACAATTTTGACGCGCCATCCGAGGCGAGCCAGTACCTTTCCGCAGGCTTCGACGAGGTCTTCGCCTGTGGCGGTGAGAAGAGTGTTACGCAGGCTCTTGGTAGCGGCCAAGCGGTTTTCGACTTCTTTGATTTTGGTTTGAGCATTGCGAACTTGCTCATTTAAATTGTCGAGATCTTTCACCAATAGGTTCAGCTCTGAAGCAAAGTATTTGCTGCACCAGTCGGGGACTTTCGTGTCTTGCATCGTATTTCCGCTCCATGCTCCGTTTTTCGTCTTCTCAACAATTTCTTGTTCGAACTCTTTATTTGCTGCTACCGATTCAGACTTTTCTGATTCTTCGCCTTTTTCGTTCGACTTACTGTCTTCAGCTTTTTCTTCTTTCAAGTCCTTATCTTTGTCTTTGGATTCCGTATCAGAACCAGACATTTCTTGGACAGCATCAGCCATTTTATCGAGAGTACTCTTTGAAACGCTCGGTGCGTCGCTCTCAGGCTTGCCAGGACTAAAGTCCTCTTCATTGGACTTATCTTCCGGCGCTTTTTCTGCCTCTGAATCAGTTATTTTATCGCTACTTGAAGTTTCCTGCTCTTTGTCATTGCTGCTGGCAGGCTCTTTTTCTTCAGAAGTTTTGTCAAGATTTCCGTTGTCCGAAAAAAGTCCTTGCAAGTCTTTTTCTGACGGCTGGTCGTCTTCTTTCTTATTCTTCTTGCCTTTGTCCTTAGATTCAGCTTCTTCCGACTTGTCTTTGCCGTTGTCTTTACCGTTTTGTTTTGCGGTTTCTTTTTCGGATGCTGATTCGGACTCTTTGTCTTTGTCAGACGGTTTGTCGTCAAGCTTCGAAACCTCAGACAGAGACTCATGTTCGAGCGCTTCCATTAGCATGGAAGCGGTAATTTGCAGACCTTCTTCTTTCTTGTCTGACGTGTCGGAGGGATCTTCCTTCTTCTCGGAATTCTTTTCTTCTTTATCGTCCTTATCTTCTTTGGCGTCCTTTTTATTCTTGGACTCTTTGATTTCAGACTCAGACTTTTCGTCTTTATCGTCCTTATCATCTTTTGAATCTTTGGAATCTTTTGAATCTTTATTATCTTTCGCGTCTTTAGAATCAGCTTTGTCGTCAGCCTCTTCCTCTGCTTTTTCGGAAGATTTTTCTTCCTTCTCTTCTTCCGCTTCCACTTTATCGACTGAGTCTTTAGCTTTTTGAGCGTCTTTAGGTGCAATAGTTTTGCTCATTTCTTCTTCATTGAATGAGCCTTCTTTTGCTTTTGCCTGTGCCAAAACTTCTTTCAGCGAAGTCATTGAAGAAACATCTGTCTCTCTGGTTGGCGCATACGGAGTGGTTTTCTCGTTAGCACTTACCTTCACTTCTTGAGATTCGGCAGGAGATTCGACTGATCCAATGTCGACCGGAGAGAACTGATCTCCGCCACCGACCGACTGGTTTTCTATGACGAACCAAAACAGCGAAACACCCACTTTCAAGACGTCTCCGTCATTAATGGGAATCGGTCCGGCGATTTGATTTCCGTTCAGGAAAGTGCCGTGGCGGCTCTTGCTGTCCTGCACCATGTATTGGTCGGAATCTTTGGTAATGACAAAATGAAATCTGGAAATTGACTGGTCGCCGGAAATGACGATGTCATTGAGATCGTCGCGACCTACTTTGCATCTGGGCGTAGTAATTGGAATTTTGCGATTGGAGACAAGGTCGACCAAAAAGGCAGTCGGCACTTCATTGCCGTCTCCGCCGTGTTGGAGGTGCAATTTATCGGTCAATTCCGAAATCTTGACGTCGGTGACCGTGCAATACGGACAGAGTTCTTCAGTGTGAGAGCGCTTGCATACTGCGCACGTAGTGGCCATAACGTTTCCTTCCCGAAAGGTGGACCTTGCCACCCCCCACATAGCTATTGCTGCTATGCCATAAAAATAGCAGCTTCTATATGTCACTCATTAAATGTGCCACGGTGTGGAGAATATAAACCCGGCTTGGCATCCCTTGAGGGCGCCTGCAAAAGGGTTTTGACCTTCTGGGCTGACCGATAATCCGTAAAATATCGGCTGGGCGCCGTTTTAGGCTCTCGGGCTAAGGCATTTCGTCCATTTTCGGACGTTTCACAGGCTTAGAATCCAAACCATCACTTTCAGAAAGTCCCAAATCCTGGTCACCCAACATCATCTCGACTTCCGTCTTTACTTTTTTGTAGCCTGCGATTGGCTTGAATTCGTCCTTTGTGATGTTGCTCTTCGTGAGTTTTACGGTTTCCCAGATGCTGGTAATTTTTCCGTTTTTCTGACGCAGGCTGATGCTCAAGGGCAGTCCGTCCTCTGCGGGAATTCCAAAAATCTTGCCCATCAGCTCATTAAACTGTCTTGGAACGCACGGGTCTTTTGCGACCCACATCTCGGCTTCCCTCACAGTAACGGGCTTCATTGCAGCCGTTTTTGCTGCTACTTTGGTTGCTTTTGCTGTGGAACCGGGCGCGCCAGGCATACCCTGAATTCCCGACATCCCCGCTCCACCGGGCATTCCCGGCGCCCCAGCCGGAAAAGTCGCCATAATCAAGTACTGCCTTGTATTGAGACCGTGCATGACCTTTGTGTTGTTGGTCTTTTCCAGTTTCAAGGTTGTTCTTTTCTTTGCCATCGGCATGAACGACTGGCGTTTTGTCCATTCGTTGTAAGGCAAGTCCATGTAGCATTCCGTGCTTGTGTTGTAAATTTGCGCGTTCCATTTCGGCGCTGTCAAAATCCACGTGAGTCCCATACGGTCGGACTTTACGCGGATGCCTTCTTTACACATTTGGCAGGAAAGTGTGCCTGCGTAGTTGCTGGTGGCCTCTACTCTGTAGCCGAAAGAGCCCGCCGCAGTTGTGCTTGCGGAGTCCGTCTTTGTTTTCGATGTTGCCGCCGTGGGTGCGGATGGAGCAGAAGAAACAGGTGCTGTCTTCGCTTGCAGCGCGGCGCCGGATAGGGCGAAACCAGCCAGCACGCCTAAAAATGCCACTTTATTGTTGAACACACCCACTGAGCAATCCCTCTTGAACGCCAGAACTCCTATGTGCCTTGAATTTGGTCCTATAAACCCTGGGTAAATAGCTAAAGGCAGATAGGCCTGCAAAAGCCTGCCTTAAACCTGGCGAGTATAGATAATAGGATAACAGTTGTTCTAAACCCGTTACGAATTTAGTGCATCAGTTGGAATTCTGATAAAACCACCGTGGTACTGCTAGTAGTGTCTATGAAAACGTGATTTGACGTGCCGGAAAACGACAAGAGCAAATTCGATAAACCCAATAGAATGGACACACCGGTTGCCTCCGAGGGCGTTGCCGACGGTGCCGGAAATTCTGCCGGTGCAGGCCGACAGAAGAAGATTGATCCGGCGTTTGTAAGAGACAACTTCTTCTCGTTGTCGTCACTGGACGAGATTGACGATGAAGATGACGATAGCGATGATCTCGAAGAGCTGTCAGAGTTTACGCGGCAATTCGTCGGTTCCATAATTCAAAACCGCTATGAGGTCGAAGAACCTATCGGTCGGGGCGGTATGAGCTCCGTCTACAGAGCGCGCGACATGACTACGGGTCAGCAGGTCGCGTTCAAAGTTATGCATGCGCACTTGCTGGATAACCCAGCCAATGTTCGTCGCTTTCGCCGAGAAGCGCAGGCAGCCAATAAAGTTCGCCACCCGCATGCTGTGCAAATTTTTGACGTAGGTGTCACACCCAACGGCAGTCCGTACATCATTATGGATTTCCTCGATGGTCCATCCTTGTCGGATGTGATTGCACAGAACGGTAAATTGCCTGTAGAGCGATGCTTGAAGATCTTTATTCAAGCCTGCGAAGGGATGTCTCATGTGCACGAACTTGGCGTTTTGCATCGAGATTTGAAGCCAAGCAATATTGTTCTTGTGAAGGAAGGCGACGATGTGGACTATGTGAAGGTAGTGGACTTCGGTATTGCCCGAGTTCTCGCTGAAGAGGCGCGCAGCACTCTCAGTAAAACACCCACTGGGCACGCATTAGGAAGCCCGCCCTATATGAGCCCAGAGCAGTGCCGCGGGCTCACCGTCGATAAGCGCGCCGACATTTATTCCATGGGCTGTCTCATGTATGAGGCTCTTACTGGGCGAGTACCGCTCGAAGGTGAGACCATCGTTGAGACGATGTACAAGCAAGTGCATGAACTGCCGAAGAGTGTTGATGGCGTAGATGCTGATGTTCGGCTCGTTGAGCGCCTTGAAAAAATCTTGTTCAAAGCACTCAGTAAAGATCCCAATAATCGACAACAGTCGATGGATGAACTGAAAGCTGAATTGGAAGCGCTGCAGACCAAGGAAGCGAAGGGACTTAAGTCTGTTGCGCTGGCTTCGCGTGAAATGCATGAAGTACGCCGTCGTATTTTCAATGTCCTTGGTTCATCGAAGAAACTCGTAATCAGCCTTATTTGTGTGGTCATACTGGTTGTCGGGGCTGGTATTGCGATGTATTTTCCACTCTACGGATTAGGTGCTGACCCCAATGCTGTCGAGCGCGATATTGCAATCGAACAGCCAAAGTCTTTGTACGCTGCAAAACCAGCGGAGTTTAAGGTCAAGGAAGAGTATTTCCGCACCAGGCGAAAACTTGCACATCAGACTAGCGGAGAAAGCAGTCCGCAAGGGCTGGAAGTCGAGCGCATGATTGCTGAGTTTTACAAACTTGCCGGTCGCTACAACGAAGCTCAACAGCGATACCAAATGTGTTTGCAGATTGCGGGCAACATCAATCTGGCTGGTTCATTGGACGCAGCAGAGTTGTGGATCGAATGCGGCAAATGCTGCATTCTCAATGGCAAACCAGGAATAGCGCAAATTTGCGCCAGCAATGCACTGCATGTATTAGAGCAACTATCAAAACTTGGTGGGCAGGACAATTTGCGGGCGTTGGCCATCACGGTTGATGCTTATCGCGGTCAGAAATTGTATGCGAAGGCTGACGATGCTGCTCTTCAATTCATCAAGGTCTGGAAGGATAGCGGGCAAAGCAACATCTTGAGCAGTGAAATGGGTTATCCGTGTTACACCGTGGCTGAGCACTTGAGGCAACGAAATTATGTCGACATGGCCGACCCTTTGTTCAAGCAAGCTGCGGCATGCTTCAGAGAGCAGGGTGATAAAGGCCGTTACAACTATGCGATTTGTCTGAATCAATTGGGTTTGATCGAAATGGCTCGTGGCAAGCCGGCGCAGGCAAGAAAGTACTTTGATAAAGCGATAGTATTTTTCAAGAAGGCGAAAGGAAAAGAAGATATTTCCGTAGCCAAGGTCCTTTTTAATCTCAAGGACGCCGAGATGAAAATGGGGGATATTTTCGATGCGGTTGCCAATCGCGCCACAGCTAAGCGAATTTGGAATGATTGGGAGCAGAACACCCACGAGCCCGGTTTACCATAGTCCCTGACATCCGGATTAATTCAGCCAGAGCCCGTGTGAATACAACACAAATGGGTGATCTTCCGAATCAAGCAGTCTACAATTAAGACCTCGTTAGTTATCTAGGTGGTTATCAAGCGATGAGTGAAGCAGAAGGCGCCTCCGCAACGTGCGCTACATTTCTTGAGATGCTCAAGACACTTCCCTGGTGCAAACAAGGGACGGATGTTCTGGTGGCAGTGCATAAAATCACACCGGAAATCATCGAAGTCATAAAAGACTTAGGCGCCAACGTGTATCCGGGCGGTATTCACGTAAAGCTAAATAAGTCGTTCTTGCACGATTTGCAAAATAAGTTTGATGATGGGCAGCCACTGCCTGCGGTGCTTGTCTGGAAGCCGCAAAATGTCGAGATTTGGTACAGACGTCAGAACTCGAGTGAGTTCCCTTACGATGCTTGGCAAAATCCGCAGGGCGCATCGCAAGAAAGAGAATGCGTACTCGTATCTGTAGATACCCTCGGGGACGGCGCTGCTGCTTCTCAATCTGAAATTGTAGGGAAGGCAAAAGAATGCCCTTCCATGATTCCTCCACAGTGAAGACAACAATGAAAGACAAATTCAATCGCCGTCGCGCTTTTGCAAACGGCATCAATTTTGCTATGGCTCTTAGCTTATTTTGTGGAACGCTTTCGGTTAGTGCCGCAGCTCCAGAGCAGACTTGGGAAAGTTTGCACAGACACGGTAAAGACAATTTCGAAAGAGGCAATTACGAATCAGCGCTCAAGGATTTCAAACAAGCGCTGGATCTCTCCGAGAATTTCCCTGAAAGTGATCCGCGCCGCGGCAAAACCCTCAACAATCTTGCCACCACTTACGACTATCTCGGCAAATATAGCGAAGCATGCACATCGGCAGAGCTTTCAGTTAAATACGGCGAGAAGATATTGCCGGCAGAAGATCCGACATTGATGAGACGTTTGGATTTTCTCGCAACTCTCTATTTGAAAACAAATAAGTTTGAGAAGAGTCTGGAAGCGTCGGAGCGTTATCTAAAGTTCGTCGAAAAGACAAAGAGCAAAGACGATAAAGAGTGCGCTCGTGTTCTGGATAACATTGTTGTGGCGCTTCATGCGCTTAAGAAGAGTGCCGAAGCGGAGCCTTATTCAAAACGCGCTTTGTTGATTTGGGAACGCACCACTAGCGAAGAGAGCAAATCTGTTGCGAAAGAACTCAGCGTGCTGGCCGGTCTGCAATTGGATCAAAAGAAGTACGCTGAAGCCGAAGCATCTAGTCGTCGTGCGCTTTCACTGTTTGAAAAACATTACGGCAAGAAAGATCAAAACACAGCTGTAGCGCAAGCATCGTTGGCGGAAATTTTGGCAAAACAAGACAACGCCGCGAAGAAGGCAGAAGCTGATGCGTTGTTCAAACAATCGATCGCTACGCTGAAGCGTGGAAAGAGTGAGCAATCATTGAAAGTCACCGAGAGCGTGACGAAGGTCTATAAGGACCTGCTTCCTAACTAGGAAAACGGCCGGAGCGCCGGCCTCCAGCCGGGGTTTTGAAAGGTCCGGACCACCGGCATCTTGCCGGCATACCATGTTTTATGCCTCTATTCAGAAGGAATATCAAACACACTTTCATCAATGTCCTGATCGAATAGGACATGCGAGTACACTCGGCGCGACTTGGAAGTTAAGTCTGTGAGAGCTTCTTCCTGTTCTGCACGTGTTTTATCCACATCTTCATACAAGCCTGGACTCTTTTCCCTCATCACTTTGTCAAACTCTTTCCGCCCTGGCAATTCTCTCGCCATCCTGTAGGATTCGAGCACCTGTTCTCGCGGGATACTGTATTTAACTTCCACGTCATGCACCGATAGATCTGGTCTGAACCAAATGTCAGTTAATACTGTATCCACCGCTTTTTGTAGATGGAATTTTGAGTTCAATTCTTGAAGTAGGAAACAGTGAATGTCAAAGAAATCTCTTGACCCACAGCTATTTCGAATTTCTCTCTCCAGTAAAGCCGGTATAGCAAGTTCGAAAAAGTCAGCAGTATTTTTCCGATATGCGGTGACGTGAGAGATGGCGTCTCTTAAAGTCTCGCACTTCATTAATGGGATACTTGCACCCTCTCTTATTGCATAAACTTCTCCATTGTTGTAAACGAGGGACGAAACCAGTTGGCTTTCATCCTCGTTAGACCACATGTGGATACTCAAACGACCTGGCCGAACGTAGAAAGTATTAAACGTACAGTGGTGTTTGTTTTTTACCGTTTCGCCAGTCGTCATCGAACTTTGGATAATGCCTGAGTCTTGATACGTGTCGCAATGACGATATTTGTTGGAGAGCATTTCCAAGAAATCTGCTGTCTTCTTGTCCATGAGTTTCCTGTCGTCCTGCTGCTTGGTGTGTCGTTTGTATCTTCCGCTGTTTCTATTCGAACTCTAAACGCTATGCGAAAAACTCAACGTTTCGATCTTATATCCGCTGCCTTGCTGGAGAGTACTATCGCCATCTCGGCACCGTCCGCTTCTTCTAATTCTTCCGCCCAGTCTTCTAAAACAAAAGCTAGAAAGATGCTTTCTGCGCCGGTTTCTTCTTCGAGCTCGGCAACTGCAATCGCGATAAGTTCTCTCGCCTCTTCCATTCTTCCCAGGTGTTTGTTTGCAAGAGCAAGGCGGTAGTAAGCCGATGCATTGTAGTCCCGCATTCCGTCCAGAGCAGCGTTTTCTATGCGTCGTTGCAGATGTGAGACTAAACTTTCGCCATGGTCTTTTCTTCCGATTTTCACTAGGATCGGCACCACTCGTGCCAAAAGCAAGCAATCTATTTCGTCCTTTCTGTCAAGTTCGATCAATCTGTCGCATATTTTTGAAGCTTCACCACTTTGCCCTGTTTCACTACATATGGTGGCAAGAGTAATAGCGCTTTGAAGGGTGTAAAGGGCTGTTTCACCACAGTAACGGTCCGCCATTCTTACGACCCAGCGTGAGTACTCTTCTGCATCTTTCCACTTCCGCTGTTTGCAAAGCAGCTCTGCAAGTTGTTGTCCGTGGCTGATAGCAAGCATCTCGTAACCATATGTAGACTCTCCGCCGAACGAGTTGTCGACTACGGATTGGTAGTTTTGAAACAGTAATCGATCTAATGCTTCAACGCGTCCATACATGCCTGTGCGCTGCGCAAGTCGCGCGTATTCGGCTCGCACCAAACTTATCGAAAGCGGAGGCACCGCGGCTTCGCAGGCGTCCATTGCTTGCACCAACAGTTCTTCGGCTAGTTCGTAATTTTGATGCACGACGGTTTGTAATCGAGAGAGGCGTACCAGTGCTTCTGCTGTATAGCGCGCGCAAGCCTGTGGACGATTGGTGGCGAGTTCTATCGCCTGATCGTATGCGTCTTCGGCTTCTTCGAACTGCTCTTTTCCAAAATAGTGCTTGCCTAATGACGACGCTGCATCGACAGCTTGTTGGCAGCACTCAGGATCATCTTTCAAAATCGGCAGCGCGCGCTCAATCAAAACTGCGGCTTCATCGTCATCGGTGTAGCTCATACACATATTGCCTAGAGCCAGAAGCGTGCGTCCAAGCAAAGAGGGGTCTGTGGGTGGATTGGTTTCCAAATGCTCTAGCAAATCTCGCAGCAAGCTTTCGGCTTCGTCTTGCCTGCCCTGCATGCCGTAAAGGTGTGCAAGTTGCTCAATTGCCAGTGCTGCGCGTTCGTCCCGAACTTCGCGGTACACCAAAATTGCTTGTTTGAGATTCTTCTCCGCCTCGTCGAGCGCGTAAACAGTGCCTAGTCTGCCAATCTGCGTGAGGATCGTGGCTACTTCGTGATGAACCGGTCCGTAGGCGTTCTTTGCGATGCCCAGGGCACGGTCCAGCTCGTCGAGCGCTTCGCCCACTCGCCCCAGATTGGCAAGTGCCTCGGCGTGCTTGCACAGGGACTCACATAGGCGAGTGTTGTTGTAGCCGAAGCGCTCAGCCTCGGCTAGAGCTGTTGCCAGGTGCTTCTCAGCAGCCTGCCAATTCTCGAGTTCACACTCTTTGCTGGCAGCTTCGATGCACTGCTTCCACTTCTGAAACACTACTATAAGTTCCTATTTGGTACTTATTAGGCCTAAATACTCTTTCTATTAGGCTAACTAATTTACTTCCACATGCATGAAGGATTTAACCTCCAGCACTGGCGCTGTATAATCGCATTGTGAATGTCATTGACCCCGTGGGGCTGGTATACAAGGCAATTGGTTCCGACGAGCCGTTTTACAGGCTGGTCGAACATTTTTACGCAGGGGTTGAGAAAGACCCCATTTTGCGACCGCTTTACCCCGAGGACCTTGCGCCTGGTAAAGAACATTTAGCGTTGTTTCTCATTCAGCGCACCGGTGGACGCCAGACTTACAGCGAACAGAGAGGTCATCCACGAATGCGTCAGAGGCACATGCCTTTCAAAATTGGGCAGAAAGAACGTGATGCCTGGATTAAAAACATGGATGCAGCACTAGATGCGGTGCCGGAATTTTCATCGCATGCTCAAACTATGCGCGAGTTTTTTGATAGCTTTGCGACGTTCATGATCAATCAAGCCGAGTAGAGATTCCGGCTTAAGATTCAGTAGTATGATTCAACTGTGAAAATTAGTCTACTTTGCTAATCATGAGGCTTTCTCTGAACTTTTGCGCAGATGCAAGAGCTTCGTCGCCCGTCTGATTTTGTGCGACGAAATGGCCCATCTTTCGTTTCTCTCGAGCTTCGTGTTTTCCATATAGAACCACATCAATGACTTCAGGAAAGGCTTCGAGCGCTTGTAGATTTAGTGGTTTTTGACCGTTGGTGCCTTGGGCTAGATAGACGTCACCGAGCAAGTTGCCCATGCAATAAGAGCCAACATCAACGCCTTTCGGCTGCGCCAGGGGAATGTTGAGTAAAACTCTCGCCAGATTGTCGAATTGGCTGACGCTTGATGCAACTCGGGTAACGTGTCCGGAGTTGTGCGGGCGAGGCGCCATCTCGTTGATGTAGATTGTCCATTCGCCGACTGTAATGCCGGAGGAATTCGGAGAGCGTCGTTTTGCAAGGAAAAACTCAATACACAGCAATCCGTTCACATCCATTCGCTTTGCTGTCGCTAGTGCAATGTCCTGCAGCTTGTCTGCAACCTCCAGCGGCAAGCGCGCAGGAAATACTGTAAAATCGAGAATATGATTCTTGTGAAGGTTCTCGAAAACGGGATAGACATAGTCTTTGTTTGCTGGGTTGCGAACGACAATGCAGCTCACTTCCATCGCGATGTTGATCACCGATTCGACAACGAAACCACTTCCTTCGTGTTTCAAAAGGTCAGTGTCATCCAGCAGGGTCTCTAGTTCCGACGTACTGTTGATGAGCCATTGTCCTTTACCATCATAACCACCGCGTGCGGTTTTGATGATAAAAGGCAGTTGAAATGCGCGTGCTTCCTGCTCGAGCTCTTTGACTGTTTTTGCTGTAGCGAAGTGTGCGTGGGGGAGGTTGTTCTCTTTTAGAAACTGCTTTTCCTGAATGCGGTCTTGGCAGATGGCAAGGACTTTTACGCTAGGCAAAATTGGTTTTACTTTCGCTAGCGAATAGAGTGGTGCACTTTCAACATTCTCAAACTCGTATGTGACCACATCGCAGTGTTCGAAAAATTCTCTTAGGTGATACGCGTCGGTAAAGGGTTTGGTAAAAGAACGCGCCGCCAATCTGTGGGCGGGAGCATTTACATCAGGATCGTAAACCGCGACCGTGCCACCGTATCGGTAGATGCTTTCTGCAAGAAGCATCCCTAATTGACCGCCACCGAGAATACCTACTGTCGCCATTTCTTTTTTTTTCTTCTGCCTCGTTTTACTCGTTCGAACTTGGACCCTGGACCTCTAAACCGGGCGATCTTTTCATCGCGCTTACACTCACTTCTTCGTCAACCTTTCTTTGACTACGACGTCACCAGCGCGGGCTTCGTCCGTGAGCTTTTCTCTGTATTTCTTCATTGCGGCGAGTAGCTTTTCGTCTTCAAGCGCGAGAATTTGAATGGCGAACAGCGCAGCATTGACGGCTCCTGCTTGTCCAATCGCGAACGTCGCGGTTGGAATGCCGGAGGGCATTTGGACAATCGAAAGCAAGCTGTCGACGCCCTTAAGCACGCGTGATTCCATGGGTACACCAAGCACCGGCAGTGGTGTCAAAGCTGAAACCATACCGGGCAAGTGGGCGGCACCGCCTGCTCCGGCGATGATTACTTTCAGACCCCGCTCTTCAGCAGTGGTTGCATAGTCGAACATCTCCTTGGGCATGCGGTGCGCGCTCTTGACCGAGATTTCATAAGGGACATCAAAATCAATAAGCACTTGTTCGCCGTGTTTGAAAGTCTCGTAATCGGACTTGCTTCCCATTACGATGCCGACGACAGGCTTTTTCATTTCGTGTCCCTCTTGTATCGCATATTGTTTTGTGCGTTTCGGATCTCGCTGGCTGCAGAATTCACTATTTGAAAGTTTCTAGTGATTGCAGTATCTAGCGCCGAAATATCTAGTGCTTAAAGCAGCGCTGTCCAGTGAAGAGCATCGTAATGCCTGCTTTTTCGCAAGCTTCGATGACTTCTTTGTCTTTGATGCTGCCTCCCGGCTGCACAATCAACTTGATGCCGGCTTCCTTGCAAGCGTCGATATTGTCTGTTGCCGGAAAGAATGCATCGCTAGCGAGAACCGCACCACGTGCCGCTTCACCTGCTTGTTCTAGAGCGATTTTTACCGATGCGATACGGCTTGTTTGACCAATTCCAAAGCCCAGCGATTTGCCGTCTTTAGCAATGAAGATTGCGTTTGATGTAAGGTGTTTTACGACAGACCATGCGAATTGTGCATCGCCAAGCAGTTGGTCTTCGCCTTTGCCGGAGACCTTTTGGAACTTCTCACCGGTGACCGGCGGTTCTGTATCCTTTTCGATAATCCAGCCGAAATCTTGCAGGTATTTTGCGGTCCAAGCATCATGTGCTTGAGGTGAAAGCACGTTTGGCTTGAACTTCAGCACGCGAATGTTTTTCTTGGAGGAAAGAACCTTCAGCGCGCCTTCTTCGAAATCTGGCGCGGCGACAATTTCTACAAATCCTTCTACGATTTTGCGAGCGAGGTCTTCGGTCAATTTTGCGGTAAATCCATAGATGCCGCCGAATGCGGAAACCGGGTCTGTAGAATAGGCCTTTTCAAACGCTTCATCCAGTGTTTTGCCGATTGCGACGCCGCATGGATTGTTGTGTTTGATAATGCAGGCTGCAGGGCTGCCCGCATCTCTCAAGATGCGAACCAGGCAGTATGTGTCGGTGATATTGTTGGAAGACATCTCTTTGCCTTGCAATTGCAAGAAAGGAGGGAAGCTCTCTTCCGTTTTTCCGCAGAGTGAATCTGAATACCAGACCGCTGCTTGATGCGGGTTTTCGCCGTATCTGAGCGACTGGAATTGCGACAGGTTCAACGTCACCGATGGCGGCAATGCTTCACCTTCCGAGCATGCTTCACCTGCCTTAGCGCCGGCAGTTTTTACCAGTGCTTGTTGCTGTTTAGCAAAGTAATTTGAGATCTGTTTGTCATATTCTGCGGTGCGAGTAAATGCGGCAAAGCAGAGTTGTTTGCGCAACTCTTCTGTAATTTTGCCCTGATTGGCTTTCATCGATTCGATTATCGAATCATATTGTTCGGGTTGACATGCGATTGCCAGATACTTGTGATTTTTTGCCGCTGCCCGAATCAGCGATGGTCCGCCGATATCAATCTGTTCGACCATTTTTTCAGGAGGCAGACCTTCTGCCAGTTTTTTCTCAAACGGATAGAGATTGACGACTACCAAGTCGAGTGGCTGAACTCCGATGTCTTTGAGAACTTTGCCATCCTCTTCTTTATCTCTATAAAGAATGCCGGCGAAAACTTTAGGATGAAGCGTTTTTACGCGCCCGCCGAGAATTTCGGGAAATTGGGTCAGATCCTCGACTTTATTGCAGTCAATTCCAATTTCTTTGATATATGCGTAGGTGCTGGATGTCGCAATGATATTCAGCTCTCCAAGCTCCTTCAGCTCTTTAAGGAACTTCTCCAACCCCGTTTTGTCGGAAACGCTGATTAGCGCATTGACCATTATCTTACTCCTTCAAGTTGATTGCGCAGCCACGTGCGCCCACGCCGTCGATGACCAATTCACCGCGACTGTCCGTAACCTCTCCCACCACTTTTGCTGTAAAACCGTGCTCTGTAAACGTTTTTATGATCATATCTGCATCACCGTCTGTGGTGATTGTCATTCCCATGCCCATATTGAACGTTTTGTACATCTCATCCGGCTCTATGTTGCGTCCTAGATGTTCAAATATTTCTGGTACAGGCAGCAGGCTATGCAGCTTGTAGCCTGCGTTCTTTGACAACCTGAGCATGTTTCGCCAGCCACCGCCCGTGATGTGGGTGACGCCTGTAATTGATTCCGGTTTTTTATCCAGAATTTCATTGACCGGCTTCGTATAGATCAATGTCGGCGTCAAAAGCTTTTCTTTCAAACCTTTGTCATCGCCAACCAATTTCGATGCGAGAGACAGTCCATTTGAATGGATACCGGACGAAGCGATACCTATAACTTGCTGACCTTTTTTGATCCTTTCGCCCGTTATAAGTTTGTCTTTGTTGACCAGACCTACGGCAAAGCCAGCCATGTCGAAATGTCCGCCTTTATAGAGATCTGGCATCTCTGCGGTTTCGCCGCCAACCAGAAGCAAGCCTGCCTGGTCGCATCCTTCGACGATACCTTGCATTATCTGGTCGGCATCTTCGTCTACGAGTTTGCCGACTGCGTAGTAATCGAGAAAGGCAACAGGGCGAGCACCGACGCACACCAGGTCGTTTGCGCACATTGCCACCAAGTCTATGCCGATGGTGCTGAGCTGCTTGAGTTCCAAGGCAATAAGTAATTTTGTTCCGACACCGTCTGTGGTGAGCGCCATTGCGGTTCGCTCATCGACGGGGTACACCGCCGCATAACCGCCTGCTGCGGGCCACATTTGCTGATGGTCTGCTCGTTTGGAAAGGCGCTTCAATCGGGTGACGAAAGCTTCCGCTTTCAGCACATCGACTCCTGCTTGCGCGTAAGTTTTGGGTTCCATCAGTTTGCCACCATTGAATGAGCGTTTTGAAAAATTCTGAGACCTGGAGGAGCTTTATCCGGCAAGGAAGTCAATCGAGTCCAGCTCGGATGCTGTGTCCACCGGACAAACGCTTCCGGGTGTGGCATAAGTCCAAAGACGTTTCCTTTAGCATTTGTCAGACCCGAAATACGATCAAAGCTGCCATTAACCTCAAGAGAGTATCTGAGTGGTGCTTGCTTCTTTACTGCTTCTTCTGAATCCTTGGCTGGGGACAAGCGTCCTTCGCCGTGGCGAATTGGTAAGTCGAATTCAGTCAAACCTTCCAACCAGGGGCACGAAACTTTTGAGTCGACCGAAAGTTGAACCCATCTGTTAATAAACTTCTTGCCATTGTTGCGAGCCAGGCTTGCTAGACGAACCCCTTCTTTTTCGGACTCCGGAAGCAAACCCATTTGCACCAAGCATTGAAAACCATTGCAGATGCCAATGACTAGCTTTCCTTCATCGACGAACTCCTTGAGGCTGTCTTTCAATGCTGCTTCAAGCTTGATCGCCAGGACCTTACCGGATGCGATTTCATCGCCGAATGAAAAGCCACCAGGCAGTGCCAGAAGTTTTGCATCCTTGAGTATTTTAGGATTACTCAGAAGATCGCTGGTATGTGTCAGCAATGGATCGAAGCCGGCGATTTGCAAGGCGAACAAAGTCTCGTCACCGCAATTGATGCCGTCTCCTGTCAAAACTATTGCTCTTGGTTTCATTGCTGCCGTCCTGCCTTAGTCAAATGGAAGTGCCGTTTCCCACGCTGTTTTCATCGCCTGCGTACTGAGGCTGATCAAGTCTTTTTCTTCTGGCTTCATCTCGCTGTCGACAATGTTGAGCTGTTGCTCGGCAGTGACTTCGCCTATCTTGATTGAAGTAAGTCCCTCGAAATGCCGCTCGAAATCTGATTGATGATCTCTGTTTATCGAGACTACGATGTGACCAGGTCCTTCCCCGAAGAGTAAGGCGTCAGCCCGAGTAACGAAGTCCCACGATTTGAACGCTTGCGTTCCGCGCTCTTCGTAGAGGTTGGAGAGGTATTTGTGATACTCGCCAACATCTAAAGATGCGCCATTTCTCGAGCCGATAACGCTTTCGGCAACGCAGGCTGCGAGTCCGCCTTCAGAGATGTCGTGCGCAGAATGTATCCAGCCGCTCTTGATTGCAGTGTGCAATCTTCTATAGAGGGTTGGCGCGCGATCAAGGTCCAATTCGGGCAGCATTATAGATTGCCATCCGTTGAATTCCTCGTAGTGGCTGGCGGCCAATCCGAGCACTCCGGCGCTAAGGATATAAATAAGATCGCCGGCTTTCTTAAATTCCATGGAGCGGGCGAAGCGAGCTTCAGGAACCCGTCCCATGCATGAAATCAGCAAGGTGGGCGGAATCGCGAGCTTGAGCGCGCCGTCGTCGAAGTTGTTTTTCATGCTGTCTTTGCCGGAAATCAATGGTGCTCCGTATGCAATCACAGCGTCGTAGAGTCCCTGACAGCAGCGCACTAGTTCTGCTAAGTGGCGCTTACCTTGCGGGTTGCTGTCGCTATAGACTGGGTCTGGCCAGCAGAAATTGTCCAAAAGGGAAAGTGTGTCGGGGTCTGCTCCTACACAAACCGCGTTTCGTACTGCTTCGTCAACTGCACATTGAGCCATCAAATATGGATCGTGTTCGCTTAACCTCGGGCACAAGCCATTAGAGACTGCTAGCGCTGGAGCGCGGTCTAGATCGGCGGTCAGTCTGGGCAGTAGCACGGCTGCATCGCAGGGCGCCTTTTGCGCTGGTCCCATCATCGGCTTAATAACACTTTGACCACGCACTTCATGGTCATACTGTCTGATGATTGGTTCTCTCGAGCAGATGTTCGGATGCTTGAGCAACTGAAGCAAAACGCGGCCCAGATGTTCGGGCTGCTTGCCCGTTTTCATTGTGATTTGGGCCGGGCTCCACTGTGATTCCAACGATAGAATCGGGCAACCGTCGTGCAGAAATTCAAGGTCTAGCAAAGCAACTGTTTTGCCGTTGTTTTGAACTTCGAAATAACCCTTATTGGTGAACTCACCGATATTGCTTACTTCAACATTGTGCTTTTCAGCAAGCTTCTTGATGCCGTCGAAGTCATTAGTTGAAATGGTCATGCGCTCTTGCGATTCGGAGACCACAACTTCCCAATCAGCTAAGCCAGGGTATTTTGTTGGCACTCTGTCCAGGTGGATAATCGCACCACCCGTGATGTTAGCCATCTCACCGACGGAAGAAGATAAACCACCAGCGCCATTATCGGTGATGCCGGTGATCAAACCTGCATCACGCGCATCGATAACGAAGTCGAGCAAGCGCTTCTGTGTAAATGGATCGCCGATTTGTACCGCAGACATCGGCGAGCCTTCGTTCAAAGACTCTGATGAGAAAGTGGCGCCATGAATACCATCTTTGCCGACGCGTCCGCCGGCCATAATGATCAGGTCGCCGGCTTGCGTGTGCTTTTTCACCGCATCTCGTGTCTCGTTGCCGGCTTTGATGTGCAAAGGAAGCAATCCGCCTGTGCCGCAAAATACTAGTGGCTTTGCTCTGTAGCCCGGGTCGAAAAAGATGGCACCATTTACCGTAGGGATGCCGCTTTTGTTGCCACCGTCTTCAACACCTTTTCGAACGCCGTCGAGAATTGCTTTTGCAGGCAAAAGTTTCGGTCTTTGAGGTAGAGATGGAGACGGATACGCAAAACAGAAAATGTCTGTATTGAAAAGTGGCTTGGCTCCGAGACCCGTGCCGAGGATGTCTCTGTTGACTCCAAGAATTCCAGTCAACGCACCGCCATAAGGTTCGAGAGCAGAAGGTGAATTGTGTGTTTCGACCTTGAAGCAAACTGCAGTCTCGTTATCCCATTTGACGACACCGGCGTTGTCCTCAAAAACAGAAAGAAGGTCTTTTCTCCATTGTGAGAGTTTTTTCGTGGCCGCTTTGATGTAGGTCTTGTAGAGACTCGTTATTGTCTCCGACCTCAATTCACGCGGCTTGCTATTGTCGATGTGGGTAATCTTCGCATTGAATATTTTGTGTTTGCAGTGCTCGGACCATGTCTGAGCCAGCACTTCCAATTCGACATCGGTAGGCATTTCTGGCATGCCATGACTTTTCCTGTCTGCCTTTGTTTTGTCGAGGCGATAATACTGTCTGATTGCTTTCATCTCGTCCAGATTGAGCGCAAGCAGTCTTTCTTTGCTCAATGCTTCCAAGTTTGCATCCGACAACTCCAGATTGACGTTTTCCACCCTTGGGGTTTCTGGCAGAACTACATGAGGAAACTTAAGTAGTTTGGCACCATCATCGGAAGTTTCGTGCACGACAAACCGATCCGTGAGCGGGTGATATTCCTTATAAATAAGCATCTCCGAAATCGCGTCGGCATCGCCTGATTTTTCTTTGAAGAGAAAACCTCTGCCGGATGCGACTTTAATGATGCCCTTCAAACCCTTTAACCTGAGCGCTTCTTCGACAGTGTGCGCGAGGTTGTCTGTTACTCCTGGTAAAAACTGCCTTTCTGCAAAATGCTTATATTCTTTTTTTGCAAATCGCTCCAGCCATTTGGAACGCTCTTCAGGTATGCAAGCCAGTACTTCTTGCGACAGCGAATCAGCAAGAACAGCACTGATATCCTTCTGCATACTGCTCGGAATCTTGCCGTCCGTCAGCGACTCTTTATCAACCAACAGCCAGTAAAGCGGGAATGATTGAGAATTATGATGCTCTGCTTCGGAAATCACCGCGACGCAAATGGTGGCAGTTTTGGAGATCTCCAGTACATGCTCGTTTTCTCTGTACTTTGCTCCTTGCGTCATCTCCTGGCGGTCTCCCTGTCGGTGCCTTCTTTTATCTGCGCCTCTGTGTTGTCATCTTTCAGACGTTTGAAGTATTTAACCCCATCTTTGGCTATGTTTTGCAAAACCTCTGGGAATAGCTCGTGTTCTATTTTCAGACCCCGCGCCTTAAAACTTTCAATGGTGTCATCTGCTTCCCGTCTAAAAGTCGCTTGAGCCAGAATCGGTCCGTGATCCACCTTTTCATCGACAAGATGAACCGTAACTCCGGCAATCTTGACGCCATATTCAAAAGCTTCTTCGTACCCTCTTATGCCAGGAAAAGCCGGGAGCAATGAAGGGTGTATGTTGATCACTTTGAAAAAGCCGCGCGGGTCTTTAAAGTTGGCAAGAAAAGCCGACGATAGCACACGCATATATCCAGCTAGCACAACGAAATCCAAATCGTGCTTCTTAAGCTCTGCCACAACCTTCTCTTCGTGTTCTTTGCGAGATAATCCAGCATTCGGCACCACGGCTGTTCGCACTCCGTGTTTGTTGGCAATATCAATGGCGCCGGCACCAGGCACATTGACCAATACTAGTTGAACCTTCGCGTCTAGTTTGCCGGCGGCAATTGAATCTAATATTGCTTCTAAGTTTGAACCTCTACCAGAGGCGAGGACAGCTATGTTGATAGACATTGCCCAACCTCCTTAAGCGCAATATCCGATCGGCAAGCCATGTCAGCGAATCTCACTTGCTTGATCGCTTTGTATGCATTGTTCCTGGCCGCCTCAATATTGTCACCCAGCGCAGTCAATGCCAAAACTCTGCCACCATTGGTGAGCAGTTTTCCATCTTTCAATTGTGTCCCAGCATGAAAAATACAGACATCTGCGGGTAGATCATCAACTTCGATTGCTTTTCCTTTTGAAGATGATTCCGGATAATCCCTTGCAGAAAGCACCACGCAGACACTCGCTTTATCGAACCATTCAATTTGCTCGTCAGCTAAACATCCTTGAGCGCTTGCCCAGAGCAAGGGAAGTATGTCTGACTTTAGTCGCGGCATTAATGCTTGTGTTTCCGGGTCGCCAAAGCGAGCATTGAATTCGAGAGCATAAGGAATAAGCTCATTGTTTGAGGGAGGAGCTGTGCCGTCTGAAGATGCCGGTAGTCCAACTAAAATTCCTGCAAAGAGCATTCCTTTGAAATCGAGACTTCCATTTTTCAAAGCTTCTTCAATTGGTTTGATTACTTGCGCTTCAATCAAGCTCTTGTTTTTGTCAAACAGCCGGACTGGTGAGTATGCACCCATTCCACCAGTGTTAGGTCCTTTGTCGCCATCAAATCTGCGTTTGTGATCTTGGCACGCAGAAAGAGGCATCACACTCTTGCCATCGATTAGAAGCAATAGCGAAAGTTCTTCACCAATCAACTTTTCTTCGATGACGACAGTGGAGCCTGCCTCGCCAAATCGGCCTTCCTTAAATATTGCGGTCAGCGCATCCACGGCTTCACTTTCGCTATTGCACACGAAGACGCCCTTGCCTAGCGCTAAGCCATCGGCTTTGATTACGCGAGCCCATTCATTTTCTTTGATGAATTTTTGTGCTGCTTCAAAGTCGTGAACAACTGTAAATCGCGCCGTTGGAATCTTATGCTCAAGCATGAATTGTTTTGAGTGTGCTTTGCTCCACTCGAGTTTTGCCGCTTCTTTTTTCGGTCCGAATACTGTCAGACCTTTCGCTTCCATGAAATCAACGATGCCGTCAGCAAGCGGATTATCGGGTCCAATTACGACAAAATCAATTTTGTTGTTCTGCGCAAATTCACTCAATCCAGCGAAATCGCTCACCTGTAGATCAACATTGGAAATCCGTGCGTCTTGCGCTGTGCCACCATTTCCTGGGGCGCAGTAAATATCGCCGGCAAACTGGCTTTGAGCAATCTTCCAGCAAAGTGCGTGCTCGCGGCCACCACCGCCAACCACCATCACGTTTATCTTGCTGTTGAGTTTGCCATGTCCCATGCAGCTCTTACCTCGTACCTGTTTGAGCGGCAGGCGATGCTTCGCCCTTAAGTTTCGCCGGCAGCGCACTGACGAACTGATCGAGAGTTGGGTGGTTTTCGAACACCGGCTCACCAATCAAATGGTTTGCCAATGTTCCGTACAGCTTATCTATTGATGCTTTCTCTTCTGCCGCCAAGCGAACTGGTGAAGATTGCAGCTCCGAAAGCGCGATGCCCTTCCAGTCTGCAATGCCTCGTCCTTTCGCCATTAGCTGCGCTTTCTTCAAAGACTCTTCCCACGGGGTTCCACGGTAGATTCTGCGGAGCATCTCTTTGGAGAGGTGCACACCCTTGTAGATAAGTCTTAATTCGTCAGGTCCAACGCTGTCGGCAAGGAGCAGAATGCCACCAGTAGAGGTGCCCGTGCTCTCTGCGTCTTTGTGCGCACCATAATCAATAATCATTTCGAACTTGCCGTCCCAAAGTTCAATTCCTTTTTCAGCAAAGAGAACATAAAGAGCGAGAGCGGCTTGGAATGACATTTCTGTCAGATATTCAAACTCGAAAGAATTCAGCCCTGATATATGCGCTGCCTCTTGCGTGGAAAGTAATCTATCTTTAGGTTCGAGTTTTGTGAAAAATTCGATAACCGGACGTTCCAACCATTCGCCTTCTTTTGGTTGTGTTTTCAATCCGAGCTGTCTGGCATAGTCAGGATTTTTCTCGATTCTCTCTTTGAGCGAGCTACCTGCGGGCATGCCAAATCGGAAGACAATCTCCAACGGCACCAAGCGGCGGCCGGTCATTTGTGCTTGTGCTTGCACCTGGGTGTGAGGATAGAAATAGGTTGGCTGTCCGTCTATCTGGTGCAATTCGGGACGTTCGACTCGAGCGGTCAAAACTTCCATCAACGGAGTTGCGCCTAATATCGAATCGACCAGCGAAATATCTTTGGGATCGGTTTCTATCAAATCTTTGAAGTGATGCGGCAGTCCAAAACTAACTACACCACAAACACCATCGAAAACTGGATGCTTGAACCTTGTGTCTAAGAACGCTTTGTCGAAGCGTTCTAAATGTCTGTTGCCCTTTAGCCTTTGGAAAATCTCGGGCGAGCCAAGTTGTTGGAAAAAGAACGCGCCCATTTTTGCCAGGGCGCGACCTTTGTTTTCGATTGTGTCAGGCATTTTGCCCCAATCGAAGACCGAGTAATCATCAGTGAAATGGAAGAACAAGCGATCGGGTTTTTCGAACGTTTTAAAAACGCGTTTTACCGAGCCTTCGTAAATGAGTTCCAATCCGCTTGGATTTTTTTGTTTTGTCACTGCCACTCTTCTAACCTCAGCACGACGAATGTTTTTTCACGCCTGACTCTCTATCTCGGGTGCGCATCGCTTCGAAATCACGTCCGGATGAAATATCTGTCGGATACTCTCCAGTTAAACATCCCAAGCATAATGTCTCGCTTTCAAGCGCTTCTTTCAAACCACTAATGGTTTGGAAAATCACTCGGTCCACTCCTAGTATCTCAGCGATTTCATCGTTGGTACGGTCGTGCGCGACCAATTCTTTTGCACTCGGAAAGTCGATGCCGTAATAGCATGGACTGACGAGCGGCGGACAAGTAGAAAGCAAAATCACTTCTTTGGCGCCGGCAAGGCGGATCAGTTTTACAATCTGCATAGAGGTGTTGCCGCGCACGATGCTGTCATCAACAATTAAGCAGCTCTTTCCTTCGAACTCGTGTCCGATTGGAAATAGTTTGCGTCTAATCGCTTCCTGACGGCTTTCTTGATCGTCCAGAATGAAAGTTCGATTGACATAACGATTTTTGATCAGTAATTCTCTGAAAGGAATTCCCAAAGTCTCGGCAACAGCGATTGCACTGACGCGGCTTGTTTCTGGAACCGGGACGACGACATCAGCACTAATGTTTTCTTTTTGCAGTTGGCGCGCTAAGACCTGTCCGAGCTTGAACCTTGCGTTGTACACAGAGGTTTCATCGATTTCTGACTCGACACGTGCAAAATATACCCACTCGAACATGCACGGGGAAATTGAGTCTTGTCTTATGACTTTGCGCTCGATGACTCCGCCTTTGGATATATAAACAAGCTCTCCAGTTTGTACGTCCTCGACATCGGTGAATCCGAGGAAGTTAAGAGCGATCGATTCGCTGGCTAATGCATATACGGTGCTGCCATCTTCTTGCATGCGTCGTCCAAGACAGAGCGGGCGGATACCGTCCGGATCGCGGAAACCAAAAATATCTCCCTCGCCCGTCAAGCATATAACTGAATAGCTGCCGACGAGTTTGGACATCAGCCGTTTTACGGCGCCTTGGGCATTTTGGAAATCAATGGGGCCTGGCTCCAGTTCATCGCAAAGCAATTTGAGCATCAGTTCCGAATCTGATTCTACCCAAAGCGGCTTGCGCGTCTTGGAGTGGTAAAGCTCTTCGCGGAGCTTATAAAAGTTGACGATGTTGCCGTTATGACCGAGCCCAAGCCCTCTGTCGTAATCGAGGAAAGGTTGCAACATATTAGGATCGTTGCGTCCTACGGTGGCGTAGCGCGAGTGCCCAAGTGCCGCATGACCGGTCAGGGTTTTGAAAGAACGCTCGGAAAAGACGTTTTCGACAAGGCCACTTCCCTTTGTCAGGTGAAAGTTGCCTTTCTTCTTTGTGTCGATAGTAAGGATGCCCGCTCCATCCTGGCCTCGATGCTGCAGGTTCATCAAGCCAAAAAAGACATCATAGGCTGATCCAGGAGTGCCCGTGATAGCAATCAGCCCACACATATGATTCGTCCGCCGTAAAAGGAGCGTCTAGGCCCCTAATGGTACGCTCTTGGACTGCTCGATCCAACTTCTCGGAGCTTATTTCTTACAGTTCTTGTCATAGAAATTGGATTAAAGCCGCAGATTTCAGTCAAAAAGACTGTCATCTGTTCTTTTGAATACCGATCTCTTGGCAGCTGTCAGAGCCTCCCCGCACCCCAAAATAAGTAGCGAGCAGGTAATGGTGGTGCCGTATATGGTGGCTAATCTCTGGCAAAACCCAGCGGTTCTATTCGTCGAGTGCAATTATCTTGACACTCTATTCGTTCATGAAGAACTCATTTGTATTCGGGTTTCTGCCCAGGTTTTCCCAGTTTGAAGAACTGGTCATTGTGACAGTGAAGGGGGCGTTCAAGCCTGGAATTTTCTTCTCACCTATATTCACGAGTAGCATTGGTGAAACTTCGACAGTGGCGAAAAGTTCCAGCTCATACTGAAACGGTCCATTCGGCGAATCCGGAAGCCACTCAGAAGGAATATGCTTGGGTTCTGATACGACTAGTTTTTTGTCTGGAGTAGCGGTCTTTGTTATTACCAAAGCAAGTCGTAATTGCTTCGCATTGACTCCGCCAATCTTCTTGAGCAAATCTTGCAGATTGACGTCTGACTCTAATTGTTCGAATGCGCGACTGAGGGTTTCGGCCCGGGCGAAATTGACTGAGTAGCTCGTTATTATATGGTTGGCGAGCCCCCACCTTACTGGAATAACGCTCAGGTCCAAGAGTGGAATCACAAAAAATATCACGAGAACTGTAAGCGCTGCAGCGAACTCCGCTGCTTGAGCACCGGTGCTCTTTCGCCCGTTTGCAGATGCTGGTTTTGCTGATATTCTGGAGTTTTTGTGACGCACGATGTTGTGTTTAAAACCCGTTATTCTATTGGCACCGCTTTACCCAGAATATCACGCGTGTTCTTTCAGTTAAATGCCAAGCAAGCCTGGCAGTTAGAATAGAATTTACAAGCCGGGAAATTTCTTTCTTCATGTCATTCATAGTAAGTGCCACATGGAGCAGGAATGACATCTCCGGCAAGGGACAATCTGCCACTGCTGATGGTGGCGCTCGGGATGCTTCGGTCGCCAGTCTTACTTTCTAATTTCGTTGTTGTAGTTTTAGGGACCTTTCTATGTCGGACGAACACACAAATTTAGCAGACGTCAGAAAACGTGCCGAATCCGGCGATGCAATCGCGCAATGCACTCTCGCCTTTTACTATATAGAAGGTAGGGGAGTCGAGAAAAATCCTTCCGAAGCGGCTGCCTGGTACGAACGTGCGGCCGAACAGCAAAATGCTGTCGCGCAGTATAACCTCGCCGACCTGTACCTGCGAGGAAGGGGCGTAAAGCGAGACGTAGAGCGGGCAATTGAATTGTTTTCAAACGCCGCGGAAAACGGTGATCACGATGCGGCGTTTTGCGTCGGTTTGATTTACGATCGTGGAGATGGCGTGGAGCAGAATTTGGAACGCGCCTTTCACTGGTATAAGCTGGCAGCGGAAAATGGCTCTGCGCGGGCTCAGTATGACCTTGCGGTTATGTATCGGGAAGGCCGCGGTGTCGAGCCTAGTTTGGAACTCGCGCAGCACTGGTTTCTTCAAGCAGCGCAAAATGGCGTCGCCCGCGCGCAGCTAGAAATAGAGTAAGCGAAAGAGTAAGGGAGGCACATGCCGCTCCCCTGCAAGTGGTGGAAACTATCGGTTTGCCGGAACGCCCGAAACGCCTGGAGCTTTCGGTTGCGCAAAGTCTGCCGCCGCATGCCCGGTTGGTTTTGAACCTTCCGCCTGAGCTGCTTTTTTCGTGTCAATCACCGGTTTGCCGAGTTTTGCCAAAATCTGCTTTCTTACCTCTTCATCTTTGAATGGTTGAATTGGCTGACCTTTGGCTTTGCGAACTTCATTCTGCGCTTCTGCAATAGCCGCCAGAAGTTGGATGTCATAACCGTCAACCGGCTCTCTGTTGAAGCGTTTGAAAGTAGGGTCGATCCACCACGGACCGAGACCTTTCTTGTACTCGTCATCGGACAGTTTTACTTCGATGTTAGGCAAAATGCCTTTCTTGTGAATGTAATTGCCGCCTGCCGTCAGGTATTTGGCGATACTGTAATTCATGCCTGAGCCATCGTCGAGTTTCTGAATCGCCTGCACAAGACCCTTTCCGAATGACTTTGTGCCGACCAGAACAGAGCGGTCGTTTTCTTTCAATGCGCCGGCGAGAATTTCTGATGCCGAAGCCGACGAGCCGTTGATCAAGGTGACGATTGGTTTTTCGAAAGTCGGTTGACCTCTGGAAATAGTGCTTGCTTTGCTCTCGTTTCCATCAACAGTGCTGACGATAACTCCACCTTTTAGAAATAGATTTGCGATTTGAACTGCATTGTCCAAAAGACCGCCTGGGTTGTTGCGCAGGTCTAGAACAAGCGAATCGGCGCCTTCAACTTTGGTGAGCGCGTCTTTCAATTCTTCGGTAGCCTTTGCTGAGATGAAGCTGTCCAGTCTGATATAACCGACATTGCCTGGCATTATCACTGTTTTGGTGACAGCTTTCACAGGAATTTCCGCGCGAGTCAGAGGAATTGGAATGCGCTTGCCGTCGCGCAACATTGTCAAAGTGACTTTGGTGTTGATCGGTCCGCGAATTTTTTTGACGACAGAATCGAGCGGCTGACCGGCAATCAGTTCACCATCGACTTCAAGGATTTCATCTCCGGGCAAAACCCCGGCGGTTGACGCCGGACTGCCTGCGATAGGCGCTATGACGACGATCTTTTTCAACTCGCTCATGCCCAACTGAATGCCAACGCCGAAGAGGTGCGCCTTGATTGAGTTTGTCTCGTCAGCAAATGCTTCCGGGTTCAAAAATCTGGTGTAAGGGTCGCCCAAGCTGGCGAGCATTGATTCTATCGCCTTGTAAGCATCGTCTTTTGTTTTGATCTTCGTGTCGTAGTGGTGCTCCCAGCGCGACCAATCTTGCCCGCCGTAGCTCTTGTCGAAGTACTGCTGATTGATAATATTCCAGCAGCGATGGTAAAGGTAAATTGGTGATACCGCTGATGATGGCAGTGCTTGCGCAATGAGCTGGTGATGCATTTCATTGCGAAGAGCAATGGTGTTGGTTGCGCTGTCTTTCGCGCCAACGTCTTGTACTACAACAGGCAATAGCAGGCTCACTGCCGTAGCTGCGCCGAAGAGCGTCCTAAAAATAGATTTCATCCGTTGAGCCACCTTAATCTCCACCATCTACAAAGGTCAGGAGTTGAAAGCCCCCAGCCTGATGCCTCTTAACATCTTGATGCCGCAGCCTGTTAAGTATATAGAACTGTGTTGGAAGTATAGAACGACCAAGGCTTTCTTGTACGTTTAGCAAGCTTCTGAGCACAGAGAATTTACGCTACGGCATGTTAGGAGACAGAATCACCAAATAGCCTAGTCGACGGCCATTATCTAAAAGTTCCTACTTTGGCAGGAATGTATAGCTTATTTACCAGGAGTTTTTTCCAAAGCTCTGTCCGCGCCCGCGCTTGGCTGCTTTAATGTGTCAGCCGCTTTGCTAGCGGGTTTTGTCGAGTCCGCATGCTCGTCTGCTGCTGCCTTTGTCGCGGCGTTCTCAGATGCCTCGGAAGCGGGCTTCATCTTGTCGCCCAAGGTCTTTTGAAAGAAATCAATGACCGTCATCATCGTCGGAACGCTGATGAAAATGTGTTGGTCTGTCTTAACACTTTCCAGTGTCACAGGCGCCCCGGTCTTTTTCCAGGCGTCGTAGAGTTCTTTGCTTTGAGCGAAAGGAACCACCGGGTCCTTCTCTGCGTGCATGATCAGGCAAGGCACTTTGAGCCCGGGCTTCAGGTAAGTGACAGGGCTGGCTGCTTTCGCCAATTCCGGCTTTTGCTCGGCCGTTCCGCCCAAGAACATCGTAATTGGTGCTTTGTCCGAATCGTAGTCGAGCTGGTCATTCGGACCGGCTTGCGAGTGCATTGTAATGAGATTGCTTGGTCCGCACCATGTCACGACTGCCTGAACATCACTCCTCTCGCCGGTGACGCCGACATTGCCTTCCAGCTCATTCACACCGTTGGTGGCGCCAAGCAAGGAAGCAAGGTGTCCTCCGGCGGATATTCCGAAGACGCCGATGCGGTCTTTGTCAAACCCGTACTCGTCGGCGTGTTTGCGCAGCCAGCGAATAGCGGCCTTGCAGTCATGAATCTGTGCGGGAAACTTGTGCTCGGGCGCAAATCTGTAATTGATACCTGCAACGGCAAAACCCCTGACTAGGAGCGGCATCATTGGGCTCGGCTGCTTGTCGCCTTCTTTCCAGGCGCCGCCGTGAATCCAGACAAGCAAAGGTACTTTGGCGTGTTCGCCGGGCGGGAAATAAAGGTCTAGCATGTGCGATGCGCTGGTATCTTTATCCACATAGCTGACGTTTTCTATGACTCTTGGCTGCGCTTCTTTGTTTTCGTCCTTCTTCTCAGCTTCAGCAGGGGTGCTACCACAGGCGGTGAGATTGAAGAACAGGGCAATGCTCAGGAAAGTCATCGAAAAGGCAGTGTGCAAGCGCATTTATAAATCTCGAGAAAGCCGGACCCAAACCTGAATAGTCTACCACTGGAAGGCTTGCGCCAATTCCTCATCGGTGAGTTTGCGCCACTCTCCGGGCTTTAAGCCGAGACTTTGCAGTTTGAGGGCGCCAATGGCAACCCGGACCAGCCTCAAAGTCGGATGCCCGACTGCCGCCGTCATACGGCGCACCTGGCGGTTTTTCCCCTCAGTAATTGTGACCTGCAGCCAGGCGGTCGGAATATTCTTGCGAAAACGAATCGGCTTGCCTCGCTCTGGTAATTGGGGCTCCTCGTTGACAAGCGAGACTTTTGCCGGCAAGGTCCAGTGTCCTTTGATATCCACGCCGGATTCGAGCTTCTCTATAGACGACGGCGCAGGAATATTCTCGACTTGGGCAAGATAAGTCCTGCTGTGCTCATTTTTGGGGTCGAGCAAGCGTGAGTTCATGCGGGTATCATCGCTCAAAAGCAGCAAGCCCTCGCTGTCAGCATCGAGACGACCGACTGGGTAAACACCAGGCGGGAAGCCAAACTCTGCAAGCGTTCCTTTGTCAGAACCGGGCTCTGGGGTGAACTGGCAAAGAACATCGAAAGGCTTGAAGAAAGCCAGGTAAGACTTGCCTAGTTGCGGATGGAACTTTATGCGAATTCGTCCGAGTTGTTGCGGTTCGCCCTCTTTGTGAGGTTTTTCAAAACGCGTCACACGTACCACTCTAGTTCTTTGACCAGCTCAGCCATTGACTGCTGCCGATCTTGAGCATGTTTTTTCAAGCTCTTCTGAATCAGTTTTCTCAAGCCCTGCGAAATGATCGCATCGGGAGCCGCTTTGTCAAAGTCCAACGGATCGGACGTGATGTGCTTTTGCATCGTATCGATTTCGTTGGTGCCGCAGATTGGCAGCGCGCCTGTGAGGGTGTGGAACATCAAGCAGCCCATGGAATAAACATCCGAGCGACCGTCCAGCTTGCCGCCCATGATCTGCTCGGGGCTCATGTAGGCTGGAGTTCCCAGTACCTGCCCTTCCATTGTCAACTTCTTGGCGCCCGTGCGAGCCTCGTCAAGGCGCTTGGCCAGTCCGAAGTCGATAAGTTTGACTTGTTCGGCACCGTTGTCGTTCATCGTCAAAACAACGTTGTCCGGCTTCAAGTCGCGGTGCAGAATGTCGCGCGCATGCGCATGTGACAGCGCATCGGCAATTTGGATAAACATAGGCACGGCGCGTGAAGCGTCCAGCCTTCCTTCGTTTGCAATCAGGTGGCGAAGGTTGGTGCCGCGAATGTAGTCCATAACAAGAAAGGGAAAGCCCTGCTCGGACAAACCGAAATCGAAAATCACCACAATGTTAGGGTGGTTCAGGGCGCTGAGCGCCTGGGCTTCTCTTTGAAAGCGTAAAAATGTGTCCGAGTTGGCGCCGCATGTGTCATACAGCACTTTGACCGCTACCGGACGATCTACCATACGCTGCTTGGCGAGATAAACCATGCCCAGCGCGCCGCGGCCAATCTCTTGAATGACCTCGTAACGTCCTGCCAGGACCGATCCCATAAGACTCAGCTGAGACACGCGACTGTCCTCACTCAGGTGTTCGCCGACGCTCTAAATTCCGAACACTAAGATATCATGACCTCTTTGGAGATCACAGCTACTAGGCGCCATGTAAAGCCCTACTTTCTCTTTTTCTCTTCCTTTGGGTTGATTTTAATTTTTTGCCCTTCTTTGGCCGCAGCGGTGTTCAGTTTTAAGTCGGCCAGCGAGCTTTCAATGTCCTGCTCCAGCAAAACCGGGTCCTGCATTGTAGAGCCGCCACTTATACCTGGCATTATCGACGCATCCAAGCCGCCTGAGCCCGTTTTTGCTTGGGGTCTGTATGAGACCCAGAGCGAGAAGGTCAGGATGCACAGCGCAATCGCACCCCAGAGAATCGACCAAACTATCGCCGGTACCCCAGTCATGGACTCCATGTTGCGCGCGTCGCTGTGTTGCGCGCCCATTACCGATGCCAGAAAAAGCGTCTGAATATCGAGGACTGAGTTGAGTGTTGTTTGCACAGCCAACATCAGGAGAAACATATGACAGGCAGCGTCATTGGCTTTGCGGGAAACCCAGAGTATGCCGGCGCCAATGATGAGCATTGAGACAAAGCTGAAGATGCCCCCGCCACCGTAGAAAACAGTGAGAGCAAGAATGACCGTGCCGATCATTTGAAGGATAAAACGGGCTTCTGCCGGGCGTTTTCCCCACCAAATGAGCAAACCGCCAAAAACGGCAGTGCCCAAATAGCCGGCCATGGAGATTAGCGGTCGGATGCCCCCCGCTGAAAGCGTCAGCCCCGACTCATCCGGCGCGATAGAAATCATTTGCACGTTGCCGCCTGTCAGGCGCGCAACAAGAGCGTGGCAAGCCTCATGCACCGTTGTGACAAACAGTTTGAAGGGGTAAAGAAAATAATTCGCGAAGGGCATCTGCCAGCAAATCAGGCTGAGTATCAGAATCAACAGCATAATTTGCACTGTTCGTTCGTTTTTGATGGCGTGCAGAAGGTCCGAAGCTACCAGTCTGGCATGGGCGCTAGCTGCTTTTTTGATCATCGGTAAAGCCCTGAGGCGATTGTATTCTTGGTTTCCGCTTCGTTCGTCATCCTAAATTCTACACTTCGCGCTAAAAGTTGAGTGATATCGGGATATCTTCGCTAATAAAAAACGCTTGCTTTCAGCTTGAGAACTGGTGTCGTATGTGGTGTCACATTTTGCGTCCATTCAAGACTTTTCTGCGCTGTTTTCAATAGCCGATAAAAGACCTAAGAGCCTGTAAATTATGGTACCCTGAGTCTTACATACGGAGGGACGAAAGTGAACCAAGGCAATCGTGGACAGATGGAACCTTTGTCCGAAATGGCGCCCTCGGGCAAGACGCAATTTCTTGAAATCGATCCCAAGGTAGCCGCGTACAGCACTTACATCCCGATTCCGCCCCTTAATCTAATTCTTGCGGGCATCTGGTTCGCGATGGAGCCGAATAACACGTACGCAAAGTTTCACGCGACGCAGAGCCTAATCTTCAGCGGCGCGTTCTTTGTCCTCTATATGGGCGGAATCTTCTTGGGTGGCATCTTGCACTTCATTCCGTTTATTGGTGGGTTGCTTGGCGGTGTTTTCTACGGATTACTGAATCTCGTGGCACTGGCTTATTTGGTTTTTTCCGTCATTTGCATGATCAAGGTGTACAACGGACAACCAGTGCATTTGCCTTATGTTACTGAAATAGCCGAAAAGTATTCCCGCGGGCTCTAAATCAGCTGCCCAAAGGTAGTCTGCAACGGTTGTTTCTCTTTGCTCGACATATTTGACGGAAGCCTTATCTTTGCCCGAACAAAACACTCTCGAGGTCTGCGATGCACAATCTCAATAAGCTCAAAAAGCTGGTAGACGAGAACAAAATCAACGTTCTAGGCGGCGATGTAGCGCAAGGAGAATGGCAGTACGAGAGCGATACGCTCTGGGGACCGTTCGAGCAAATAGAATTGCACGGGCATGTAAAAACAGTCACCATGCAGACTGAGGAGAGCGCCAAAAACCTTGCTCATACCTTGGGGTGGTCGGTTGCTGGAGCAATGGTATTGGGACCTGCCGGTGCGATTGCTGGTTTGTTTCTCGGCGGTAACAGAAAGCAGGTCTGCGCCATGATAGAACTGAAGGATGGGCGCAAGTTTCTCGCCACAATGGACTCGAAGATCTATCAACAGATGTTGGCACTGACATTATTGAAGTAGGACCTAAATAAGTGTCGGCAGCCAGGAGAGCCAAAACCCTTTATCTTTTCAGACACGCAAAGTCTAGCTGGGACGACCCGAGCTTAAGTGATTTCGACCGTCCGCTGAATAAGAGAGGCGAGAAAGCCGCACCGTTAATGGGAAAAGTCATGCGTGCGCGTGATGTTTGTCCCTCGCTTATTCTTTGCTCTCCTTCCAAGCGTACCCGCCAAACCGCCAGAATGGCATTGAAGAAAGCAGGGCTGGACGAGGCGGAAATCGTTTTTGAGAACGGTTTATATCTTGCCACCACAGGTGGTTTAACCGACATCGTTAAAAACATCGACGACTTGTTGAACTCGGCCATGCTGATCGGGCATAACCCTGGCTTGAGTGAACTCGTATATTTATTGACCGGAGTCGAAGAGGCATTTCCCACGGGTGCCCTCGCATGTGTTCGGCTTAACATTGCGCATTGGAAAGATGTGAAAACAGGTTGCGGGAAAATGGAATGGATTGTCCGCCCACGTGAGGTAGTCAGGTAGCTGTGGCTGCTTGCGCGCCGCCTTAAATTCCGGAAATATATCTATTGGCTAAGAAGTGACTCATCAAAGCCTATCTGTTGATGCGGTTCAAAAAAGTTAACTACGATAGCCCATAACCCTGATCTATCCTTATGTTTGAAATTGTCAGGATGAGGCAGGCGTTTAATTTTGAACTTGCTGGACAACCTTGTTAACGGGCTTAGCGCGCTCGCTTCGGGCTCAAACAATGCCAGAGAGCGCAAGAAAGACAGTACACTCAGCGGAAAGCTAGCGGAAGGGCGCGTTAGCTTCGAGGATGCGCTGTCGCACATTTATCCGGAGACCTCGCCTAGAGCACAGTCTGCGTCCTTGAACCTGACCGCGCAGGCGAGTTTGCCGGTCCAAAAGTACCAACCGGTGCAGAGTTTCCAGCCGCCCCCGTCATATCAGCCGACTTATTTATATCAACCAGCGAAAGAACAACAACAACCGGTCACCGTCGAAAGCGTGACTATATATGATGCCTACAGGGGGCTTTCCGCTCGCAGCTATAACAGTTTGCCAGCGGCGCTTGCGTCATTGACTCAGGGGCAGTTGAGCTCTGCTGAAAATCCGCTGGATGGGCAACTAGAAGACTCTATCGAATCGCAAGCCGATACTTACGACAATCTTCCGGTACAGCCATATCAAGATCTGTCGGTTCAAACATATGAGGATTTGCCGGCGCAGCCGTACCAAGATTTCTCCCCTCAGACCTATCAAAATCTGCCGGCGCAATCGAATGAGGTATATTCCCCAGCTACTTTCGACAATCTTACTCGCGTGCAGGAAGAATTGTCCCAGCAGATCCTGGGCAACTATGTCGAATCATCTTCGACTGTAAATCGTGAGTTTCTCGACAGTTTTATCACTGCTTCGAGAGAGTTTATGGATAATCGTAATAGACCGGCGGAGCCCGTCTATGAGCCATCGAGCATGTCGACTTCAATGACTGCTTTGGTCGATACGATTTTCAATACTCTCGAACCCTATATCCACGAGCTTAACCAAACTTTCCGAACGACCGATCTGTCGATCACTTTTACGCCACCATCTGTGGTGAATGAGAATGTTGGATACGACACTTCTCGGCGACCGGCCCTTGCCATTTCTAGCTATCGATGCCGTATTTCAACGACACGCCTTGCCCTGGTAATTCGAGGAAAAGAAGATCGCATTGATTTCTTCGTCTTGCCTGTTGAAACTGTGATGGGCTTGAGCAGAATTGAAGACGAACATCAGCCCCTGATGTCGTTTACTTGCGAAATGCGCTACGGCGAGTTTTATTGGGAAGTGGAAGAAAAGCCGCTTACGCAAGAACGTCTGGAGAAGTACATTCTTTTGATCTTCGAGCACCTGATGGAATTGACGAGAGAAGAACTCTTGCGCCGCCCAGCCTATGCAGGCTCGTTTTAGCCCACATTAAATCAGGGTTTACCCCCTGTCAGCCATGCTATGTCAGTTTTATGATCGCTTCAGGCGTCGTAATAGACTCCCCTGTGCATGGAGCTGAATATGCGCAACAAGAAGTTTACTCTCGCGATTTCTCTTTCTTTGATCGCATCGATTTTTTTGCCGAATTCTGCGATGGCTGCCTATGGAAATGATGATCATCGTTTTTCCATGCAAAGCGTTTTGCGCTCTCTCGGCTCTTCCGATTGGCAAAGACGTCAGGACATCGAGCGTCTGTTGAACGAGCGGAAAGCGGAAGCTCCTGTTATTTTGACAAATGCGCTCGACAGCACAGAGCCAGAAGTGCAAAAAAATGCTTCTGAGCTGCTCATGCGAATGGCAGCGAATTGGGAATTTGTAATTCCGGATAAATCGCTTGCGACAATCGTTGCCATTATGAAATCGAGTCATTCTTCGATTGTGAAGGCAAATCTAGTTCGTGTTATTGGTCATGTGGGGCCGCGCAACCAGTATCTTCAGCCTCTTATTCTCGACTTGATGAAAAAGGACGAAGATGTTTCGGTTCGCTCAGCAGCGGCTGATTCGCTCTCTAATTTTATGCGTGAAGAAAAAGCCGCCGCCGCCGCAGAAGCTGTGAAGGTGATGTGCTTTTGCTTGAAGAATGACATCAGTCCTCACGTTCGTCGTTCCGTTGCGCAGGCTATGGGCAATCTACCTTCTGCGTCAGAAGAAGTGATGAATGCACTGGTTGCGGCGATGGATGACAATTACAAGCAGGTGAGAAGCAGTGCCGGCAGTGCTTTGTCGCGCTTTGGTCCACGCGCCAAGTCGGCGCTGCCTCAGATTTTGAAAATGTACAGAGAAGAAAGCGATTGGTCGTCGCGGCAGTCAACGCTAAGTGCGATGGTGCAAATCGACAGGAAGAATCCTAAGGTTGTTGAAGCGCTGATAGAGGCTCTCGACGAGCCCAATCTAATGAATTACGCCGTCAGCTACTTGCAGCAACTTGGCGTAGATGCTGCACCGGCGGTGCCGCGCTTAATCAAGAATCTGGACGCAGACAACAATATGAATGTTCGCCTTCAGGCTGCAAACGCGCTGGGTGCCATCGGTCCCAAAGCGCAATCCGCATTACCTGTTTTAACGAAGCTTTCGGAAACTTCGGACGGAGCGCTCAAGTCTACGGTGGATAATGCAATCAGGCGCATCAACATTGGCTTGCAAACCATTCCCGATGGTGCGTCCGTTTTATAAGGCTCTCTTTTGAGCGTTGTATTACAATACCCGAATGCAAATCCAATTCGAGCAAAACACTATAGTCTCAGCAATCGTAGTTATTGGCTGGATTTTCTCACTGTGCTTCCATGAATATGGACATGGACTTGCCGCATACATCGGCGGTGACAGCTCGATCAAAGATAAGGGCTATCTGTCTTTCAACCCGTTTGTCTATACAAACGTTGGTTTATCTATAGTACTACCCGCGGTGATGGTGTTGTTCGGAGGGGTTGGCTTGCCCGGTGCCGCTGTAACGGTCAACAATGCAAGATTGCGTGGGAAGCACTGGGAAAGCATCGTCTCGCTTGCCGGACCTCTATTTAGTTTGCTCTTTACTGCTGCGCTGATTGCATTCATACTCAGCAATCCGCCTATTCCTATTGAGTGGCTAGCCGCTTGCTCGTACTTGGCGGTTCTCGAAATTCTCGTCCTTATCTTCAATCTGTTGCCTGTTCCAGGTCTCGATGGCTTTGGAATTTTCGAGCCGTTTTTACCTCGAAGTATTCGAGAAAAGTGCCGCAACATGCAGCAGTACGGCATTCTGATATTGATTGCAATTCTCTGGACTGTGCCCGTCGCCAACGAAATGTTATGGACTTCCGCGTACGCATTGGCATTTACTCTCGGTCTGGATCCACATACTGTTTTCTCAGGGCAGTCGAGTTTTCGAAGTGGTGCAACGCCGCTTTCTATCGGAGTTATTGTGCTCGCCATCGTTGTTCACTTGATAAGAAACAAAACCAAGCGTCAGCGTGAAGCCTCTGCGGCAGATGCATGCGCAGCAGAAATAGCTGAAGATTCATTGGAAACAAAGTCAGAACTCAAAACCAAGTCCGAGCAAAAATAGGATGGGCATTCCCACAAATCTATTTCAGTAGGCTAAAATGCCGCCATGAAAAGTGCAAATGCAGTTTTGATCTTTATTGGCGTGTTGGTCCTTGGATATCTCGGACTTATCGTTGCCCGCCCCAGTCTGCGCGAAATGAGTCCAATGGAAGTCGTGCAGAGTTTGCTTGGTGACACAAAAGATTCGCTGCGCAAGGAAAAGTTTGTTTCTTTCAAACCAGCCGAAGGTCACTTCAAGGTATCGTTTCCGGGCGCTCCGGACGAACTGAATCTCTACAATAGCTGGTTGCATCCCGCTGTAATTCCGCTGCCCGCCTGGTTTTTGGCTGATAGAGAATTGGGTTTTTACGTTGCGGAAGTGCCAATCGATAACTCTGAAGCGCCAGGACGCATTGCCGCCGCGACGGCCGCATTGGAGCGGCCGATGGCCAGCTCGTCAGGCGGCAATAACGAGATGGTTGCTTCGAATTCTTCGAACAACATATTGATGGAGATTCAAGAATTTCTCGACCGGCAAGCGGAGGCGATGGTGCGCAACGCCGGTGCGACGCTTTTTAGCAAGGCGCCTGCGGCTGCAGGCGGCGGGAGATATTTCGGGCGCAGCGTTGAAGGAAGTGCCAAAACCCCAGGGCAGCGGTATCGGCTTCAGATTTTTTATGACTCGGACAATCGTCGCCTCTTTGCAATCAGTGTGTCCGGCAAGCCCGAATTAATCCATTGCCCGCAAGCGAATCAGTTTTTCGGATCGTTGCAAATTCTGCCGTAGCGTACAGAACGGGCAGCCCTGGAGAAGTGATCCAAGCGTAGTGAATGGCGTCTTGTACGGCATCGGCAATGCCAAAGGCCATTGGCTTTCGCCGTCGCCCCTAAGGTTTCATCAGGGATTACCCTGTGCATTTTCGTTTTGCACGGTGATAACCTCAAGGAAATGGCGGTGCTTCAGGCATATTTCGAAACCGATGTGGACGAAATAGGCATGAGGAGGTTTTTGCACATGATTTTGAATAAAACAGAGAATCTCAGCACTGCCGCAGGAGATGCATGGCATCAATCCAGCGGCGCAGAGGGGTTTTCGTCGAAACGCTGGCTCGCGTATTTCCAGGAAAACAAATCGTCTTGCCCTCAGATTGTTATTCCTGAGGCGGTAAAGGTTTCACAGTCGATACGACCGTCGCTGATTCGTTCTCTTCAGCGTTTTCAAATTGGCGAAACCGGTGAAGGCAAGCACCTGAAAAAGTTTGCCAGCAAAATGAACGATCCGGTTTATGAGCAGTGCATTGATATGTTCATCAAAGAAGAACAGCATCACGCGCGAATATTGGCGCAAATGATCGCGAGTATGGACGGCACATTGTTGACGTGGCACTGGAGCGATCTTGTTTTCATCGCGTTGAGGCGGCTGCTGCATTTGAAGACAGAAATTTTTGTTCTTCTAATCGCGGAAGTGATTGGTAAATGTTTTTATCGCACATGCTCTGCCCATCTCGAAGATCCACTTCTGAGCGACGCATTTTCTCTGATTGTTCTTGACGAACTCGGACATCTTGAATTTCACTGCGGCTTTTTGCGCAGTCAATTCGAGACCGCTCCGATTTTTCTCAGGCGGTGCGTGCTCTTGTGCTGGTCGGCGTTGTTCTTTTGTGCGTCCTATGTTTTTATCGCAGACCATAAGGCGGCTCTTACTGCTTTGAATGTTACGCCGCAGCAGTTCCTCAGAGACTTGTCTACAAGCTTCCGTATTTGTTCTCAGCGTTCGTTAGCGCTCGAGCCTAAAGTGGAGCCCAAAGATTGACCGGAGACTCCGAAAATTGACGTGAAAGCTCGAATTAAAATTAGGCTTCCAGGTGAAACTCAAAATAGTCTTGTTGGCTACATGCGATTTAGGCTATCCTAGGAGCGCGAACAACTGTTTCGGAGGAGATACCGTGGCCAAGAAGGTAGATACTGATGCGCCCCCCGCGTTGATCATTGAATTCAGAACCAGAGATGGAGAAGTCTGGGGCCAGCTTACCGCCGAGGCCAGAGAGTTCAAAACCGGCTCCACTGGCTATTATGCAAACGGCAAAGTCAAGAATCCGAAAAACGGTTTCCCGTATCAAGTCGGTACGAACGTAATTTTGATTGGAAGTAAAGAATAGCGACTGGCTATTTGTGAAATATGCTTTTGAGCGCCTGACCAATTGAAGCCAGGAGTGGCTTCGGTGTGTCCGGATCGCCTTTGAGCATGGACGATGCGAATGCCTTTGCTTGCTCTGTCGTCACGCGGGGCGGCCGGCAAGGGCGGAATGTTTGGGTCTGTGTGGACGTCGATAACGATTGGACGTTGGGACACAATCGCTTGCTGGAGAGCAGGCACTACATCTTCCGGTCGCGCGACGATGATGCCGTCCAGTCCAATTGACTGTGCGAACGCGGCGTAGTTGAAAGCTGGAAGATCTTGAGATGCTTCGAATTTCGGATCGCCTTGCGATGCGCGCATCTCCCATGTGACGAAGTTTAAATCCTGATTGTTCAACACCACGACGATAAGCCGTGGGTCAATCCACTGCTTCCAGTATTTGCTAATTGTGATCAATTCGTTGATGCCATTCATTTGCATAGCGCCGTCTCCGGCTAGCGCAATCGCCACCCTTTCCGGGTAAGCAAATTTTGCTGCCACTGCATATGGTACTGCGCATCCCATTGATGCAAGCCCGCCCGAGACGGATGCCATCATGTCGTCTTTCACCTTCAGATCTCGTGCGAACCACGCTGTCGATGTTCCGGAGTCGGCACTAATAATGGCTCTTTCCGGCAGCAATTTTGACAACTCCCAGAACAGCAGTTGGGGATTTACCGGTGTTGCCTCTGAATAGGCCCTCGCCTCAACGGTTTTCCACCATTCAGATACAGCAAATTCCAAATCAGTTCTGAATGTACGGTTTTCCTTGTACTGCAATAACGGCATCAACGCAGCCAGCGTCTCTTTGCAGTCACCTTCCAGGCTGACATCCATTGGATACCGCAGACTCAAATTGCGGCCGTCAATGTCTATCTGCACACCTCTAGCCTGACCTTCTTTCGGCAAAAATTCCGAATATGGAAAATTGGATCCGATCATCAGAAGCGTGTCACACGTGTTCATCATCTTTTCGGTCGCTTCCGTCCCAAGCATGCCGATTGAGCCGGTTACAAACGGCAAGTGATCCGACACCGCTGCTTTCCCGAGAAGCGCTTTGGCAATACCTGCTCCCAGTATGTTCGATGTTTCAACAACTTCCTTTGTGGCGCGCAGTGCACCTGCACCTACGAGAATCGCCACTTTCTGCCCACTGTTGAGAATATCCGCGGCACGCTGCAAGTCTTTATCGTGTGGAATCACGCGTGGTGATGAATATCCAATACCTGAGTAGGATCTCCCGTGTTCTCTGCTAACCTTGGTTTCAATTTCCAGTTCTTGTACGTCATTTGGAATGATGATGCAAGTAACTGTTCGCTCTGCTTTGGCAATGCGAATCGAACGATCGATGAGATGCCGAACTTGTTTACTATCCATTGCCATGTGCACATATTCGTGCGCGACATCTTTGAATAGGCTGGGCAAATCGACGTCTTGAAGAAAGCCAGTCCCGATGGCGGCGCGCTGTTGTTGTCCTACAATGGCGAGCACCGGCTGGTGGTCCATTTTTGCATCGTACAGTCCGTTCAAAAGTTGAATGGCGCCTGGTCCTGCCGTCGCCATACAGACACCAATTTCACCCGTGAATTTCGCATGCGCGCACGCCATGAACGCAGCCATATTTTCGTGTCTCACCTGAATGAATTCGATGGGATTGCTCTGGTCAAACTTCTCTATTCTGGGCGCTGCCTGATGTGGGGCTTTTTCTCTTTCGCGGTCCTGAATGCTTTCTTGATCTTGTATGATTGCTTGGTCTTGTTCGATTTCTTGGTCTTTTTGTTGCGCTGATTGGGAAGATCTGTTGATTGCCGCCAGCAGAGGATTTATGCCGTCGCCTGGATAACCGTAGATGCGAGAAATTCCCCAATCCGCCAGTCTCTCGACAATGAAATCGCTAACTTTCATGCAGAATACCTTTTGATAAACAAAGGACAGAGTGAAAATATTTTTCACGCCAATAAGATGACCAGAATAAGAAGTGATAGTTCCACGGTTCCAAAATGCAGTGTAGGAGAGCGGGTAGCACCTTCCTCACTAAACGTGTAAATGAAAAGAAGGCACGGAACTTTGTAATTGGATGTACACTCCCTAAAGCAGGTGAAGGGGTTGGGTGGCGACGAGATGGACAACAATCAAAAGCGAAAGCCGCACATTGTAATTGTCGGCGGCGGCTTTGGCGGGCTCTCAGCAGCGCGAGCTTTTAAGAATGCTGATATTGCCGTCACGCTCGTGGATAAAACCAACTACCACTTGTTTCAGCCTCTCTTGTATCAGGTTGCAATGGCGGGGCTATCGCCTGGCGATATTGCTCATCCGATTCGCTCGATTTTGCGGCATCAAAAGAATGCTGAAGTTATTTTGGCCGAGATCACTTGCGTGGATTTGAAGAGCAATAAGCTGCATTCAAGTATTGGCGAAATCACTTATGACTATTTGATTTTGGCTGCCGGTGCGCAAACCAATTATTTCGGACACAACGATTGGCCCGAACACGCTGTCGGGCTAAAGGATATAGATGATGCGCTGGAGATTCGCCGGCGCGTTCTGGTGGCTTTTGAACAAGCGGAGCACGAGAAGGATCCGGCGAAGCAAAAACAACTATTGACCTTTGTTGTGATCGGAGGAGGTCCCACTGGGGTGGAACTCGCGGGCTCTCTCGCCGAGCTGTCGCGACATTCATTGGCACTCGATTTCCGTCATATCAACCCGTCTGCCGCGCGCGTGATTTTGCTAGAAGGCTTGCCGCGTGTGCTGCCGCCTTTTGTGGAAGAGCTTTCTGCTAAGGCTCAAGAGCAGTTGAAAAGTATCGGCGTTGAAGTTCGCACCGGTGTGAAGGTGACGGACATCGATGAGTTTGGTGTTCACGTGGAAGGCGGTGAAGTTATTCCCAGTTCTACTGTTATGTGGTGTGCCGGTGTTGCCGCGGTTCCGCTGACAAAAACTATGGACACAAGTCTTGATCGCGGCGGTCGCATTGTTGTGGAGCCGGATCTTTCAATTCCTGGATTTAAGAACGCTTTTGCAATCGGAGATTTAGCCAATTTTGCTCATCAAGGCGAGAAACCTCTTCCTGGGCTTGCGCCAGTTGCGATGCAAATGGGCGAGGCGGCGGCGCGCAACGTTTTGAATGACCTGGCAAAACGCCCGCGCCAAAAGTTTCACTACACAGACAAAGGCACGATGGCAACGATTGGCAGATCTGCTGCGGTGGCCGATTTAGGCAAGCTCAAAATGTCCGGACTGCCTGCGTGGCTTGCTTGGTTGTTGATTCACATATTGATGCTGATTGGCTTCCGCAACCGCCTTATGGTGTTTATGAATTGGGTTTGGTCGTTCTTTACCTATGACCGCGGGTCTCGTCTCATAACCGGCCACCGCATGGAGGCAGGCTGTCCGGTGGACGAATCTGAAGGTTTGGAAACAGTTTCAAAATAAAAACCGGCTGGATCTTCATCCAACCGGTGGGAACGGTGTCGTTCGTTCCTTTGTGAAACTAGACTCCACAGACTGGATACGGTTCCTGCATTTATGTAAAATCGGGCTTCAATGCGATGTTCTAAAGTCCATTGTCGGCTTCGCTACATGCATTTCAGTTAGTACTTGTTGCAGTAGGTCTGCGGTTTGCTGCGTTTGTGCCGCGTCTTGTTGTACGCACGCAAGTCTCAAATCCAGTGCAAGCTGCAAGTATTGTTGCGCCTCTTGCTTGGAATCCATACATACGCAAATCCAGCCAAGTTCGTGAAAGTCGGCAGCCAGAGTTTCTTTAGTAACAGCGACGTCACTTTCCTCGATTTCAATAACCATCTTCAGCAGTTGCCGCGCTGTCGAATAGTCACCCTGCTGCACGCAGGTTTGGCTGAGGTGGCGGAGCCTTTCGGCTTCCCGGCGCAGAATGTCGTTTGGCATGTGTCCTCCGCACGGAAGTAACCATCCGGGTGGATGGAGCTATGGTGTAAGTTGCCCACTTACGAGTCCGCGTGCGAGGTCCGCGAGCAGCCTGGTTTGGCTAATTACAGTCTAAGGTTTTAAAGTCCATATTTCGTCTGGGCTGGCTATACAAATCGTACCGGTTTGCCTATGTTTGACCGTCTATATGGAACGAAATTGGGTCTTTTCGGTCTTGCAAGTAGCCGCGGTCGCTTGCAGCTCCTCGGCACTTTTTTGAGAGTAGGACTGGAGGCCCAGAAGATGAACACGATACAGACGCGACCAAGGATGAAGTTTCACTCTCGCGGAACAAAACGTAGGCTCTCGCTCTATTTCATGTGCTTTGTTTTGATCATGGGCTGGACTGTGCTACCGCTCATGCTGGCGCTTACATACTCTTCCATTCAACATGACCTGGCTAGCGGTTTTGCAGCCGTCTTGATCGCCTTTACAATCACAGTGTTTTTGCTCGTTTCTACCCGGCAGTTTCTCAAAACAAGCACTTGCGATGGATTCGAATTGCTCATTGAATCCGACATTATCTTCTTGCATGGCGTGGATAACAAGCAAAACAAGCGATTGTGGCGAGAGGTTCCGCTTTCGAGCGTTGAAGAAGCCGACTATTACCCCACTTCCGATGGGTCAACGATAGTCTTGCATTCAAAAGGTCGCCCCGATCTCGAATTGCCTCTTTGGGCGTTTGGTCGAGATGCAGAAGCGAAGATTGTCGAATACATCAGAAGCCGAACACGTGTAATAGATATTCCGTCTGCGATTGTGATTTAGAAAAAACAAACTTAGTGTCGGAGAAAGTCGCGGAATGAGAACTGAAAAACTAGGCTTGAAAAGCATTATGCGAAACGTCCTGGAAGAGTCGCGCATGGTGTTACCGGGCATCCAAGCTTTATTTGGATTTCAATTAATTGCAGTTTTCGCCGATAACTTCGACGCGCTCGACTGGCCCGACAAGGATGTTCATTTAATCGCTCTTTTGCTCAGTATTCTTGCGATTGGCTGTCTCATGGCGCCTGCTTCATATCATAGACAGGTCGAACGCGATTCTGTGTCAGATCATTTGGTCAAATTCAGCAGTAAATTATTGTGTATTGGGTTGATACCACTGGTAATGTCGCTATCACTCGATGCCTATGTAGTCTGTAAAGCCATTACGGACAGCACTGCTCACGGTGTTGTCGCAGGGCTTTTCTCTTTCACATTCCTGGGCTTGCTCTGGTATGTGGTTCCACAAATGGAGCGTAGAAAACGCAAAACATGTGAGGAAGAGAACCGCGAAGTGCTGGCGGATATATTTGAAGTACAGTCGAATTGAAACGTTCGAGCCAACTTTAACTATGCAGCAGCCCAGTTGCGAGCGGCATCATCCAGCAGGAATTTAACTTCCTGGTCGGTTGTTTGCGTGAAGTCTGCGTACCAGGAACCTACTGACCAAAATGGTTCCGGCGTTTGAAGGCAAGCGGTTTCATCAACGCGTTTTCCGATTTCACGAAGCGTTTCGGGAGACGCAACAGGTACTGCAACTATTAAATGTTTCGGGCGCTGATTTTTGATTGCGAGCACTGCCGCGGTCATGGAAGCGCCTGTTGCAAGTCCATCGTCAACAAGGATGATTGTTTTATTTTCGATGCGTAAAAACTCACGCCCTCTGCGGAAAAGAGTCTCACGACGTTCGAGCTCGACAGCTTCGTATTGGGTAACTTTATCAATTAAGTTTCGCGGAATGTCGAGTTCTTTGATTAGAGGTTCGTTCAATATTCTTATGCCACCAGTTGCAATTGCGCCGATAGCCAATTCCGGATTTCCGGGGGCCCCGATTTTGCGCACGATAAAGCAATCTAAATAGGCGTTCAGTGAGCGTGCAATCTCATAACCTACTGGAACGCCACCACGTGGCAGTGCAAGGACTAAAATGTGTTTTTTGCTACGCTGGCTCGCCAACTTAATAGCAAGCCGTCTGCCAGCATCGCGTCTATCTGTGAAAAACATACGTTCGTCCAATTCAATTTCCAATCTAGAGTTGCGTGAAGGGTAAATTAGGGCTGAAGCAGGTTATTGGCTGACGGGCGTGGTCCAAGGAGGTTCCAGACATAATCCTCCAATTAACAAAAATGTAACGCAATTGTCTTTCTTGGAAATTGCTGTCAGCGCTCCATTCAGCACTCCTGTAAAGCCATTGTCCAAAAGTCCAGTCAGTTGGAACTTTCAAAGGGTCTTGCAGTCCCACTAGCGTATCGGTTTTTGCAGAGAACTGGAAATGGACAGAAATACATGCAAACAAGAGATCAGCGTTCAAAGTAACGCGGTAACTATAATGGGCGACCTGACTATCCCAGAGCGAGCGTCGGCAGTTATTCTCTTTGCGCACGGCAGCGGCAGTAGCCGTCATAGTTCTCGCAACCAATATATTGCCGCTCAGCTCAATCGCAGTGGTTTCGCAACGTTATTAATGGATCTTCTCACACTGCGCGAAGAGCGTGAGGAGCATTTTTCTCATCACTTCCGTTTTGATATAGACTTACTTTCGGAAAGACTCTGTTCTGCCGTTGATTGGCTTTCGACCGATACTTCTACCAAGAATTTTGCAATAGGATTATTTGGTGCAAGTACTGGAAGTGCAGCAGCAATTTCTTGCGCAGCGAAGCGACCGGAGCGAATTTCTTCCATAGTATCCCGCGGCGGCCGCCCGGATTTAGCGCCGGAAGCGCTGCCGAAGGTCTTATGCCCGACGCTATTTATAGTTGGCGGATTTGATCCTCAAGTGCTTGTCTGTAATGAAAAAGCACTGCAAGCGATGCATTGTCATCGTGAGATTGAGATTATCCCAGGAGCTCACCATCTCTTCGAGGAAGTGGGAAAATTAGATGTTGTCGCGAGTATGGCAACCTGGTGGTTTGCTCGTCACTGCATCCTGCAATTCTCACCGCATTCAGCGGAAAATGGACGCGCAGGTAGACTCGATCCATCAATGCTCGAAAAGAGATCAACTCTAGAGAGTACAGGGCAGCACAAGTAGGCTGTTTGGATTTGATCGAAAGCAGATTCAAGGGCGCAATCTATGCGCTCTTTTTTCTTCGTTTTTTACTAAAAAAGAACCGACTGGCATGGTATCCAGTCGGCTCAGAACGCTTTTGGTGCGTTACTTTTGCTGATAAGACCATCTGTTCGCTCAAAGGTTCCCAGCCAGCACCAAGAATTAGATCCCGGTTAGGAGCAGTCCCCAGTCGCTCCTCCTATTCCTCAGGTGACTCTTCCATCGGTTCATCGAGGATGTTATTGCAGAGGTCGACACATTCGTCGCAGATCGATACTGATGGTCCACTGATGAGTTTTTTCACCGCACTTTGCGATTGCCCGCAGAAGCTGCATCCCAACTCGCCGGCGTCCTTGGGTTTTTCTACATGGTTTTCCAAAAGAGGCAGCGACAGTGGCGTAATTTTGCCGTCCGGATCTAGCTTTAGTAAATCTCCGGCACGCAGTTCAATCTCAGTGTCTATCAGCTTTGTCTTGCCGATGGTTGTCTTCCATCTATCGTCACTGCTCATCTCTGCTGTGCTAAAGACAAAAAGTTCTAGCGGTTCATTTGTTTCCTTAAGAACTTCACTAATGTATTTGTTCAAATTATCCAATGCCTGTGCATTGCCACTGAATTTGTCGGCACCACCTTCGGTGGCGCGTGCGCCTTCCCAACCATTTTCGCAGAAGATTTGAAATTTGTTGGATCGTCCCTCCCCGAGGAAGACGCGCGTGGCATACTCGTTATCATCTGTACTGGCAATCGTTAGAGAATGTTTTTCACCTGTGAGTTTTAAGTCTTCCAGCTCTGCGTTTGTGGTGATATAAATCTCGATACTGAGTTCGTCCTCTTCGAAGTCTTTGTAAGAGTTGGAGAGCCACGAAGCAAGGTCGTTGCCGACCAGTTTTAGCTCTTGATCGTCATCTCCCTCGTGATCGAATTCGAGGACAGGGCACTCGCCGTCTTGCATTTTGCTAAGGTCAAAACAATAGACATCTCCGCCGTAGCTGCTGCCAAAAGGGAAGAGACCACGCACGCCTAAAATCGGGTGATATGTAAAAAAGTTTTCTACCTGCTGCAACAAGTCGTGCCAACCAGCACCTTTCTGCGTGATGCAGTGCATCCGCCCAAAGTTGAACTGACCGCCGTCAAAAACGCGCAGAAAAGCCTTATAGCTGTTTGGCAAAGTGACCATAAGGCTTTGCTCCAACTGCTCGATATCCTGCTCGGGAGTGCCGGGACCAATCAAATTGGACCTGTCGGCTTTGACGCGCTGTAAAAGCTCATCAATCGCTGCAGGTTGAGCCTTCTTAGCCATTTTAATCTCCTACCTTGGCAAGCGCCTATATAAGGGCTTAGACAATGTACCCGGTAGATCCACAAAATGCGATGTTACTCCTTGAACTTGTTACGCACAGCCTGGCGGCAGAAATCATCTAAAACCTTGTAGGTTTCTCGAAAAGCAGCTTCGTTGCTATGGTACGGATCTTGAACTTCAAATGCACCACCGATTAAACGAATTTTGTGTTTGTGTTGCGCCGGGGCGAGCTTGCGCAGAGCCGACACATTCATGCTGTCCATCGCGAAAATTACGTCAAATCGCTCAAAGTCCTCGAGAGTGATTTGACGGGCGCGATGTTTTGACAAGTCGATGCCATTCGAGAGAGCTACAGAAATAGAGCGAGGATCTGCACTGTTGCCCACATTCCAATCCATGGTTCCGCAAGAATCGATCTCGCCCGTGATTTTTTCATCCTCGTAAATTTTCACCATAATGCCTGCTGCCAACGGCGACCTGCAAATATTTCCAAGACAGACGAAAAGTACGTTCATGTTAGTAGGTTGCCTTTGTTTGTTCTAGAGTTTCGGCTGGTGGCACATTGGAAATGTCGATAGGAAACTGCCTGAGCGCATTGGAGATCCTTTTGTAGAGCTGGGGAAGCCATGGTGGTTGTTTCTTATAATCAATGTTTGGTTGTTGGACGAGAAGATTACATGGCGCAAAAATCAGCTTGATGTTTTTCAAACCGCAATCATAAGCAAGCACAAATAGTTCTTCCATAGGAACGTTGCCCATTGCCAGACAACCGCTTGACCAGCGGCTTCCGTGAATAAGGATATCGCGGCCCAGGTTCTTTCGTTTTTCGACAACAGCATGCGCGCGGTCTTCTTCATTTGGATAATTCACATCCAGTGCCATGTGTGCAATTACATTCGGGTGAAAACCCGTCATATGATAGAAGCCTTCAGGCACTTGCATATCGCCTTCCTTCAGCTTCGGACCAGCTCCGCCGCTTTGCCCAATAATGTAGTAGCTGAGAACTTGCTTTGTTTTTCCGTGTTTATCCCTTGCAAAAAGCAGAAGAACTTTCTCTTGCTTCAATGCTACCCAGGTCATATCTTTTGGAGGATAAGCAACTGATTGCGAGCTGAAAATCGGTTTTAGTTTATTGCGCACAGACGCGCCGTAGAGGGTGATGATTTCGTCGACTGATTTGAAGACTCGACGTTGACGCGGTTTTACTGTCTGCCCTGGGTGTTTTGTGCCTGCAGAGGGATTTGAACCTGCGTGGTTAGTGCTTGCTTTGTTGCCCCTGTCATGCTCGGCGTTGACGTGGTTTTCACACAGCGAAAACCACAATATCAAAGCTACAGTTAAGCCACTACAAAATATGTGGTGCGTCGATCGCCTGCGAACAGCTCGCTTTTTTGCAATAACCAAAACAAAACCAGGCTTGGAATTTTAGATATTCTAGCGATCTTTTTCACGCCGCGCATCACCGCTCGATTTACTTTGTCTGTAAATTCCGCCGCCGAAATACAGGTACTGCTTTGCATCTGGGGTGCGTTACCATATCGTGACGGCTAGAGGACGGGATGTTGAGAATTTCAAAAAGAGGTTTTGCCGGTGCATTTTCCTTCTTGGTTATTTGCGGTATCTCTCAAGTTCTACCTGGTTTCTGTGCAGCGCCAGTCAGTGACGCTGCCAAACAAAGCATGAGTTTCGATCCTCAGGGGCCGCTTGTTGAGCCGATGAGGGATGGTACTGCTTTTATCGAAACAATGGCGCAGAAAGTTGAGAAGCTCAACGATTATTCTTTGCTGTTCGAAACCAGGAGTTTCAAAAAAGGTTCTACAGTCGTTGATGCAGGAAAGCTTTACTTCAAAAAGCCGAAGATGATGCGCGTTGAGGAAACGGGCGAGTTTAACAGAGGTTCGGTTGCGGTGATTCAAAAGGACGGAAAAGCGCGAGCGAAAGGCGGGGGAATCGCTGGTTTGGTTGTGCTTACGCTAAGCCCCAGCGAAAAAACCCTCGATGCTGCAAATGGCGACAAAATGGAAGACTCTGATTTTGCTTCTCTAGTGCGTGTCTTGAAAGAGCGACTTCGTTCCGGACAGGCCGCGCGCGTTTCTGAAAAACCTGTGTTGGCAGGCGGGCTGGCAGAACCAGCATATGTTTTAGAGCTGTACAAATCCAATGAACCAAAGGTTTGCACCAAGCGAATTTGGGTTCATCCCGCATCATACTTGCCAGTGCGCTGGGACGATTATGACTATAAGACCCCTTGCTTGAGCACATGGAAGGATGTGAAAGCCAATACGGGCTTAAGCGACGAGTTGTTCAAGTTGTAGAACTATAGGGCTGCGCTGTTAAACCTGCAGCGTCCTTCGAAAGGTTCAAAAGTCCATAAAAAGGAAAGCCCCGGTAGCTCGTATGTTGGAGAGCTCACCGGGGTGCTTTCACTTACTTGTATTCCCGAGCGATTTAGGCTTAAACATTAAACCGAGCAGGAAAATAGATTAAATGCAAAAAGCCCAATCAATTGGGCTTTCGACATACATTAAATGGGAAACGCGCTCGTGCTCTGCGCAGCTCTAGCCGACGGCTGCGCCGCCGCCGTAAAAACTTACCACTACGCAGGCAATCGCAGCCTGCAAAACGCAGAACCAGCACAGTCTGTAGACGTTGATTTTCACTGAAAAACTCTCCAAGCCACTGGGTTTGTATGCCGGGCGGGACCGCCGCCATTCCTTTATTTTATCCTGTGAAACTTTTTCTCGCCGTACTATCAATTGTCGGATGTTACTTCTTTTGTCCAGTGGTCGAAAACGTCCTGGAAATCGCCTTTCAAGAACGGTTTCGTCAAATATCCGTTCATTCCGGCATTCATGCAGTTTTTCCAGTCATCTTCGTCTGAGCTGGCAGTCACTGCAATAATGGGTGCCTTGAAGCCCGCGGAACGCAATTTTGAGGTTGCCTGGAAGCCATCTGTCTCTGGCATCCGCAGGTCCATGAAAATGATTTTGTAGCTACCTTTTTCAACAGCTTTCACGGCGTCTTCGCCGTTGGAGACGACATCGCATTCTTCGCCAAGGTCTCTGAGCATCCAGCGTAAAACCTGCTGGTTGACCTCGCTATCGTCTACAACAAGCACTTTCTTGGTCATCTCCTACGCGCTCCTGTGTCGTAAATACGTTACAGATTCAAACTAGGTATGCCCACATTCCCATTGTCTTACATTTAACGTTTTCCGGAAAGCTGTAAGTATCTATCGTTAAGGTTTCAATGTCATCACCCTAATGGTGGGCATCGCTCCAAGATTGTGCGACAAACGCGCAGTTCGTTTTCAGGGTTTTCCCCATCGAATCGAACGCAAGCCTGTCGTAGATTGTTATGGTCCAAAAGGCGCCCTTCAGGCGTTTTCCAACCTTACTAAGTAAACCTGAGTCGAATAGAAGGCGCTTACAGTCTTTGCTGTATTCCGCGTGCTTTCTGGCTTCGCACAAAGCGCGAAGTTTTCTCGATGGCGCGCTCACTTGCGCTCGACTCTACTTGCCCTTTACGGAGGATTGAGTCATGACATTTACAGGAATTCCACCCGTCAGCGATGAGTCGGAGGTCGAACAAGAGTCGGAACAAAGCTCCAGGCAGAGATCTGAACATTGTTCTCCACAAAGCTTTGAGCACAGTTTCGAGCAGGAATCTCAAAACGCTCAGAGGGGGCGCCGCGCAGATACATTTTACGACTCTTTTGCCTCTCCTTTCCAGGAGCAAGGGATGTTTAGTACTCCCGAAGGAATGGGAGTCATGCTGCTTGGAGTGCTACTTCCGGGGCTACTCTTAGCTGCGGCCTCGGTTGCATGCTGCGAACGAATTACGTTGATGTTATTGAAACATCCCGTAGAAACGATTATTGAAATAGCGCTTGCAGTAATGATTCCCGTTGGCAATCTTGTTATTTGGAAATCGTTGTCGCGCGATGACAGGCGTTTTGCAAAGCGTCGCGGCATTATGAACGGTATCGCAATCGGCTCTGCATCTATTATTGCTGCGCTCGGTTGGGCCGCTGTGATTTTGCATTACCCAGCCGTAGATGAATCAAGTGGCAATCCGCATCCCGGAGCTTTCACCAGTATTGCTGTCATTGCAACTCTTGCCGCTTCAACAGCTATTTATCTTGCTAACTCATTGCGTGTTTCGCGTGAACTTCGCAGTTCTCAATTGCGTACTGTTGCCTACTCGGTTATTGGAGTGATCTTCTCCACCTTGCTATTCGTGGGCTCTGAGGCTCGTTCAATTTGCATTCGAGTTGCAGAATATATGTCGACATCCGAAAGCGTTGCGGAAAGAAAAAGCGGCTTGGATTTCTTGCGACAGATTAATCCCGAGCGCGATTTGATGATGGAATGTGCCAATTCGAAGGCTGCTGGAATACCCGGTCTTTTTATTCGAATTGAGCCAACAACCCAACGTCAATTGTATTTCTCCGTGACCGGCAAACCATTCAGAGATGACAAATCATCTGATTTTGCTTCGATGCCTGACGACTATTTGCAGAGACACGTAGTCGGTGCACCAATCTCTGGACTCTCATTGGTACGTTCTGCAATGACAGGAGTGGTGAATCCCAGCACACTTAGTTCAACCATCAATTGGACTTTCGTATTCAAAAACCGAACATATCAAAGACAAGAAGCGCGCGCAGAAATTGGTCTGCCTGAAGGTGCAGTCGTTTCACAAATGACCGTCTGGCCTGATGGAGAGCCGACAAATGCTCGTTTCAATGTTTCTGGTGCCGCAGCAAATGCTTTTCAATCGCCAGTAGAAGCTGGGCATGATGCACCTGCAATCGTTACTGATCTCGGTCGCGGTCGGACATTGCTGCACTGCTATCCGGTGCCCGCACAAGGTGAAATGAAAGTGCGTGTCGCAATTGTTGTTCCGCTCAAACTCCACACTTTGACCGAAGCCTCCGTTTCGCTACCACGATTTATCGATAACAACTTTGCGATAGCCACTGACAATTCCATGAGCATTCGCTCGCCTGAAAAGCTAACCATGAATCTCAAAGGGATTCGCACGGGTGTTTCTGCACTAGGTGACAAGGTGCTCTCGGGCACAATTAAGGAGGAAGATCTCTCGGGAGCCGGATTGTCGATACGCGTCACGCGACCAGCTACGCTCGGACCGAATGTAATACGCGATCCATTCATCAAAGCTGGATCTTTTATCGTTCAAACAATCAAGAAAATAGAAGCACCTGCACCCAGTCAACTGATCATTGTTGTGGATGGCTCGCAGAGTGTTAGAGACCACGTGAAAGAGCTGAAGTCGGCGCTCTCCAAATTGCCAGACTCGATGGCAAAACAAATGATCATCGCATCAGACCAAAATGGTGCGCCTGAAGTCTTAGATTTCAAAACTGGCCTCAGCAAGCTCGATTCCATCAATCTCAGCGGCGGTCAAGACAACTTGCAAGCAGTCGTGAAAGCTGCGGAACTCGCAGGAGAAGCAAAGGGTGGAAACGTACTCTGGATTCACGGACCACAGCCAAGTTTCAACGAAGAGATCTACATTATGGCTCCGTACATCGCTACTCCGAAGTTCTACGAACTAGCTTTGGATAACGGAATCATGGATGCCAACGAGTTCTTTAAGAACCACCGCGAAATTGGACCATTCACTGCAATCGCTCGCAGTGCCACCGCCAGCGATGACCTGGAAAGATTCATTGCTAAGTGGCAACCCGGCGGCACCGATTTCTCAGTCGAGTACACCGCTGTCTCCAATGCTGATGCATCCAAGAATGCGACTCCTGCTCAAGCATCTGAAATTGCATGCTTGGCAGCAAACCAGAAAGTCTCTCAGTTGCTGCATGAAGGCAAAGTGGCAAAAGCTGCTGTAATCGCTTGTGCGCACAACATTGTCACTTCTGTTTCGCTCGCGTCCGTTCTGCCCAACGTTAATCGCACCAACTTTGCTTCTGCCACACGAGGGGAGGCTCTTGCATCCAACAACGACGGTGATTCAGTATCACCAGTATTGCAGGGAACGACGACTTCGGAGTCTTATGCGCAACGTAGGTACGAGCAATATTCCAAATACTCAGCAGACCTGCAGGGGGCAACCAATGGAACCATCCCACCTGGAACTGATGCGACCTACATCACGGGCATTAACACCGCAGGAACCGTGCGTGTCAACAACATGGCCAATCTTGAAGCCCTGCTGAACATCATGGCCAACGGATGCGAAATCCTCGGTATTTTGTTCGGCGGTGCATGGGCTGCCAAAGCGATCTTCGCAATGGCGCAAGGAACTCCGCAATCCAAAGACGGCTTATCTCATTCCGCCAGACTTGCATATGGCGTATTGAGTATTGCCAGCGGTTTGGCTGTTCCTGGAGCTATCAATTGGCTGGTCGCATCCGCACGCGACGCTAATTTATTTAGCTAATTCGCTGCGATGTTTCAGATAGTTTCGACACTCAATATTCCCGAGGTAATGAAATCGCAGTTTAAACACGACCGCAACATGCTTGAAGCGTAAGGGCGATGCCATGCATCGCCCTTGCCGTTGGAATATTTGATTTGTAATGGCGCAATTTGTGCGCCTTTGGCATTCCCGTGTAGTGGCGCATTGTATGCGCCTTTTCAGTACGGTAGAATGTCCCGGTTGACATCACCTTCAGGGAATTTCGCATGGCTGAATCGGACGGAAGTGTAAGTTTTTACTTCTTTGATCTCGATGACAATTTATTTTTCCTTCCAACAAAGCTCTACCTGTGGAATGCCGAAGCACAGCAAGAGCGTGCCATTTCTTCAGGGCAATACGCCGAAGTTCATGACCTGCTTGGCAGAAGCGGCGCGTGGCAAGAGTGGGCGGTGCGAGAAGAGTTTAGCTACAGAGATTTTCGTGACGAGCCGGGAGTAAGCCCGGCTGACCAGCCGTTTTGCAAAGACCTGCTAGCTGCGGCTCAATCACCCGATTCATCATGGAAAGGACCGTCATGGCCTTTGCTTGAGCATGCTGCAAAAAGCCAGCGTCCGGTCGTTTTCATCAGTGCTCGCGGACATTCGGCGGAAACCATTCAAGCTGGATTCAAAGCTTTAGCAGACAAAGGAATTCTCGAAGCACCACTTTTGATTCTCGGTATTTACACCGTGATGAATCCGGAAGTGAGGAAAGCTTTGGGTGTAACCGATCAAAATATTACTGTTCCATCTTTGAAAAAGCTGGCTATCAAAGCGGCGGTTGAACAAGCTTTGGAAAAGTATGGAAGTGCTCCTCCACATCGATTTGGAATTTCCGATGATGATCCGAACAACGTGATGCTAGCTATCAATGCTATGCGTGATTGCAAAGTCAAATACCCGGACAAGCGCTTCTTCGTAATCAATACGAACAAAGAGCACTACGTCAAACTAGAAGTCTTCCCCATGCTTCACCCCGTAACCGCGGACGCACAAGGCAAAAAGTTACTCTCGCAACCTGACGGACAGTAGATTGCTTCACTACTGATTCATCGGATCGACGATGCGCCAGGTGCCGTCTGGGAAGAGGATTTCCGAAGGTTCGTAATGCCCTTTGTATTCCATCGAGCGGCAGCCTTTGACGAAGTATCCGAGATACGCGTAAGGCAAACCTAGTTCTGCTGCGCGTTGGATCATTGTAATCAAAATCCATGTTCCAAGCTGGCGATCGCGATAGTCTGGATCCCAAAAGAAATAGATGCCGGAAAAACCGTCTTTGAGTACGTCCATGTAGCTTACGGAAACAAGTTTGTCGTTGATGTAATAGCACCATTCTTCGACAGGAAATGGACCGTCGATGATGGATGAAATGTGTTCCACGCCACCAATTAGAGAAGGTGTTGGCCAGCCCTTTGTCTGCGAATGGTCGTGATGATGACGCATGTACAATTGCACCTTTTCTTCGTTGAGGTCCGGCGCTTGTACACGCAGCACGACGGAGTTTTCATTTTGTTTGATCAGCCTGCGCTGGCTTCTGTTAGGTTTGTATTCTTTGGTCAGAACCCGTATAGGCTGACATGCGTTACATGATGGGCACGCCGGACGAAACAATACATGCCCAAAGCGTCTCCAGCCGGAATTGATTAACTCCCAATATTTTTCAGGCGTGAGATTCTTCAAAAGCGCGTACTTAAGCTGCCAGGTTTCGGCAGGCAAGTACCCGCATTGGCTGGGATGTGCTACGTAAGAATAATCAAGTTCTGGATCTTTCAATGAGAGTATGTTCCGATCAGCTCTCCCTGCCCTAGGATATGCCCCTTTATGGCGGTTTCATACTGCTGTTTGGAACAACCGGCGCTGAGCTTAAGTTGGTCACTTAACGCTACCACTTTGAAGTGATAGTGATGATTTTGACCCTTCGGTGGCATAGGGCCGTTGTAGCCAATTTTGTCAAAATCGTTTTTTCCTTCGATTGAACCAGTTGGCAGCGTTTTACCCTTGCTCGCTCCTTCGCCCAACTGAGTAACAGTTTGTGGAATGTTTGCTATGGTCCAGTGCCACCATGTTCCACCTGGAGCATCCGGATCTTCTACTGAGACGGCATAGCATTTTGTGCCACTTGGACCGACTGTCCATTTAAGCGGTGGTGAAACATCTTTCCCGTCGCCTGTGTATTGTTTCGGAATCACTTTGTCTGCACCAAAGGCGGTGCTAGTAACAGTGAGCACAACTGGCCGTTTTGCATCTTTCCCTCTAAAAGCTTTGCCAGCATTTGACCCTGTTTCCCCCGCGATGGCACCTGCGTATGATGCTGCGATGCATAGACTAAAGGTGGCCACTGAAAAACGATTGAGAAACATATTTTGCTCCAATACAAAACGACGGGTCTCCGCATGAGATGACCCGTCATTATATTTGTTTTTGATGTCAGCTGGAAGTTCAAGCTCACAAGTGCGTTGCCGGCTGGAAGCCGGTGGTCGATGTGAATTACTCTTTGGAGCTTAGCGCTTCAGCACCTACGCGCGGTGGTGTCTCCACTGTTGCTGTTGTTGCTGTTGCTGCAAGCGCTGTTGATATACCTGATTCCAGGTTTGGTTTTGCTGATGCTGGTGATGATGCTGTTGAATTTGTGGAATTCTAAATTGTTGCATTTGGTTGAGCGGCATTACGTAATTCTGCTGCGGATGCCCGTAATGTGAGTAGTTCACAGGCTCCCGATACTGCTGAAATTGATGCGGACGATATTGTTGATAGTTGGGATAGCGCTGATTGTTGTAATATCCGCCGTCATAATATCCGTCTCTACCATAGCTGTAGTCGTCGTAATATGGACGCGGGCGGTGGTGGTGGTGATCTCTACCGCCTAGGACATTGCCTAGAATTGCACTGCCGGCCATCACGCCGATCATGCCCATAATGTCTCCCGCTGGACCCATGTCCATGGGGCGTTGTTTCATGTAGCGCTGGTCGCCATAACTTGGATTTCCGTATTGGTCGCCGTAATCCGCGCGCCTGTCGCCGTCGTAGCCTTTGTGTCTGCGATGTTCAGGCGGCGGGCTGCTGTCGCGCGGCTTGTCTTTGTCCTTCTCGCGCTCACTTGGTGGTTTGTAGTGGGTGTTGAGGACTTTTCCGTGACCAAGTTTCGCCAGTTCTTCAACACTGTCGACCTTCAGCGTCCATCCGCCCTTTATCTTATCGGGATTGGCTTCTAGTCCTTTTATAGAGTCTTTGTTCTTCTCGACCAATCCTTTGACTACGTCGAGTTTGAACTTGTCTGTTTTATCCTTGTGATCGGATTCATTGACCATTTTGTTGGCAATAGACCACAGGCTGTCTTTATCTTTGACTGTGTATGTCTTCGCCGCATCAGTCGCCGTCGAAGCGACAACTTTCTTTTCACTGTTGTCGCCAGTAAATTGATAATTGTCCTTCGTGGTGGACGAGCGCTGCCAGTAGTCACCGGGATTGATTGCACTTTCTGTAGCCGCGACGGATGTGCGCGTTAATTCGCCAGGAGTGGTCCCGCCATCGTTTCTATTCATTGGAGAATACTCTTAAGGGTGTTTGGGAGGATGCATCGATCGTATCCACGGCAGGGTGAAGAGATCGTGAATGCGGTCCGTAAAGTGCGTATTTACCGCAATCTTGGAAACTGAATTAAAGTTCAGCTGGCGCATTTTAGGGCGGCACAAATTCGCTTCTTAGCCAGTGCATTCCCTCTAATACTCAGCTTCTTCGCGCAGTTCGCGAATATAGATCACGCTGCGAACAACAACGCTCATAGCTCCTTAATGGGGGAACTTCCCATTCGCAGTATTAACACCGGCGGAGGTGGCGTCATAGCCAAAAGGATACTATCTATTAATACGGTAGGCGGAATTCATTGATAGTCGAAAGGTCTACTTCGGTAACGTTACTACAAACGTCGTGCCAGTTTGCGGTTTGCTGTTGACAGTCATTTTGCCGCCATGCGAATCGATTATGCGTTGACACAAATAAAGGTGCATCCCACATTTTGTCGAGTATTTGCGACCTGTTTCACCTTCCCAAAAGCGCATGAACAGTCGCTTTTGATCGTCGGGGTCAATATCTCTTCCGCGGTCGTTAATTGAGATTTGAACACCTTCAGGCACTTGGGCAACATTGATATCTACCGTTTGCCGATTAGGTGAAGCCTTAATCGCGTTTTCCAAAAGTGTAAGCACAACGCGCCTGATGCCGGAAGGGTCGCCTTTGATTACTGGCGCACCTTGAGGGTAATCGGCTGTGACATTTATGTTCTTGAACTTCGCCAGCTGCGCGCTTTCTTGTATGCAATTCTCAATCAGTTCTTTCAAGTCTATGTCGGTCTTCACTAATTGTTGGCGCGTTTGATCGTATGTGTAGACATCAAGCAATTCCTGTGTCACCGCAAGTGACTCTTCATTGCCTTTCTTCAACTGCGAGATCGCGACTTTTTGTTGTTCGTTTAAATCACCAAGCGAACCTTCAAGCAAATGTTCGATCACGAGCCTGCCGCCAAGAAGTGGCAACCAGACTTCATTTGCGAGCAGTCCCATAAAGTCTTCTTTAAGTCTGCTCAGACCCATAGTTTTTTCCAAACCTGCTTTTTTCTTCTGCTCGTTGACGAGCGCGCTGCGAACGAGAGCCAGGTTAATGGCTCGATGCAATCGCTCGCGGTCGATGTGAGAATGCAGCAAATAATCTTGCGCGCCCCGCTTCACGGCATCTATGGCGGCACTTTCGTTTTCTGCTGGACAAATTACAATGACCGGCTGGCTGACCAACTCGCTCCAAAATTCACTGAATGCGCGTTGACTTTGCCCGATGGAGGTCGTCAGGTCGAAAAGCAGCACCTGGTAGGTGTTCGTCTTAAGCAGATTGAGTCCGTCTGATAATGTGCGAGACCAGGTGACTTGATACTCTCCGCGCGTCTCGTCAACCAGAAGATGCCTCACGGTCACGTAATCGCTGCGGTTGTCGCCAATCAGAAGTACGGATACCGGTTCTACGGTCGCCATCTGTATGGTCTCTCTGTCAATCCATCGCCAATTTCCGGCCTTGGATAAATGAAGCCGGATACCTTGAAAGTTCCCAGAAACACAACTTTTTCAACATCCTGTCTTAACGCTTTTATGCCGCCTGCTCTTTGTTGTCTTTCAACAGTTTCATTAATGCCGCACCGGGGATTTATTGAAAGACCTGATTGCGGAGCACTAACCATGAAAATCAAGTTTTTGGCGTCTCTAATTACTTGCTCTCTAGCACACAGCGTGGTTTTCGCCCCTGTTTTCGCGCAGGATACCAGCAAAATCAATCGATGGTTCGAGGACATCAACAAGAAGTATCCGAATTTGCAGAAGAAGCAGAATGTGGGAAACATTCAAGACCCCGGAAAGATTGGCACGCCAGGAAAAATTCAGCCCGCTGGAAACATCAACGCGCCGCAAGGACTTCAGGCAATTAAAACTAAGACGGATCCTTGCACACAGCGCTTTCTCATTGGTGCCGACACACTTTTTGAATTTGACAAAGCGACGCTAACCCCGCGTGCAGAAGAAACATTGAGCGTCCTTGGGCCCATGATTGAAAATGCGGGGCCGCACCCTGTCGTTATAGAAGGGCACACTGACAGTGTTGGCACTGATGAGTACAATCAGGAGTTGAGTGAACGTCGCGCAGAGCGGGTTCGAAACTGGCTGCTTGAGCATCGTGTCGTTGAGAAACGCGCTGTTTCAACAGTTGGGTTTGGAGAGAAGAAGCCTGTTGCGCCCAATACCAAGCCTGATGGAAAGGACAATCCACCGGGGCGCGCGCTGAACAGGCGCGTGGAAATCGTGGTGAATACTTGTGCAAAACTTGATGAGCCGGCAGTCACCGATATACCGCCCGCGACGAAGACGCCCGCGGCTGCGGACCGAGCACCGGCAGGTGAGCCAGTGCCAGCGGCGGGTGAAAGTTCGTCTGAGACTGAAGCTACGGCAGCCAGTGAAACAACACCAGCGAAGGAAGCCGCTGGCGAAACGGAAAAGTAGAGGCGGTGCTAAGCTAAGCCGCGCGAAGCCGAGCTGGCGACGCACCGAGCGCAAACGTCTAGAGCCGCCAGATAAAGGGTATGATGGACGTGAGTTGGTGAGGGCGATGTTTTGGTTTTTAGATCAATTTTGCTCGGAATCTTCTTTCTTTTGTCTGCCTGTCCTTTTGCGCAAGCAGACAACGCGCCGGTGGCGCCTGCCGATGCGAAAGGAAAGGTCTTGATTGTATTCATCTACGATCCGCATTGTCAGTTTACCTGTGACAAAGTGCGTCCCACCGTCCGTGAAGTGCAGTCTAAGTACGCGAAGTCTGTCTCCTACTTAGAAATCGACACTGGCGAAGACCACGCCGCACAGTCGAAAGCATTAGCTGAAAAGAATGGTGTGCTTTGGTTTTACAACGACAACCTGAAGTTTGTACCGGTTGTTGGCTTTTTCTCTCCTGAAAGAAAATGTATAAAATATCTGACAGGACCAAAGACTAAAGGCGTGTATCAAGCCGCTCTCGAAAGGGCAATGAAAGCTAAGTGATTTGCTTTATGGCAGTCGAACAATCGAGTAGTAATAAATGATTCCGCATACGCTGGAAGCAAAACCGCGTCTGCTAGATTCCTTCCGGCTGAGCGCCATAATTTCCGGCAGCATTGTATTCTTTTACTGTCTGGCTGTTGTGATCGGGTGGTATTGCGACGTTCACGCGTTGAAGATGCTATTCGGGTTTGCGGTGCCCTTCGGCGCTGCAGTATCGTATATGGTGCTATCTTGTTTGGTGCTATTGCTAGCGATTTTTCCGGACAGAAGAAATGTGCGCTATTTTTGCTCCGGCATATCTCTCGTTGCTGCAATCACCGGTGGTTTTAAACTCCTCGAATCCATTCAAGAAGCTGATTGGGACTGGTTTAATCTCCCATTATCCGGCGAACTCGCTAACGGCGTTATCCTGCAATTTCCCGGGCAGCTCACGCCCGATGGAATTCTTGGGATTTTGCTGGTTTCGTCAAGTCTGTTTCTCATGACGCTGCACAATTCGAGATTCGATCCGATATGGCAGATTCTTCTCACCTTGACCGGGGCGGTAGCGCTTCTGCCTGTGGTCGGCTTCCTACAAGGAATACCGGAGTTTTGCGGACTGTGGGGATGCATCAAGGTTCCTGTCACGTTGGCAGCTTCGACGCTTGTGTTGTCCTTCGCGGTTTATTCATTGCGTCCCGGCTCTGGCTGGTTTTCCCTGTTGCTTGAACCCGATATGCTTGGCACGGCATTGCGTCGCAGTCTGTTTGCGTTGATGGTTTTACTGCCTGCGTTCACAGGATTAAAAGCGGGTGCCGTTGCAACACACGTAATTGACGAGAACACCGCTGGGCCTGCACTAAGCGTACTCAATTTGTTTGCCGCTGTTTCCATCGTAATCTCCCAGTTTGTTTATGCATATCGACGCGAGCAAAATCTTCGGCGCGACACTGAACAAAAGCTGGCAGACCTTTCTTCTGAAATGGCGGTTGGTACTAAAAATGGTGCAAGCTCTGCAAATCTAGTTGGATTCAGTCCGCGTTTTGCGGTTTGTCCAAAGTGCTCAAAACAGCTTGCTTCAACAGTTACAAACTGCCCTGATGATGATTCGGTGATGAATGTTGTCGATAAGCTCGAAGGTCAAATTTTGGACGGCAAGTATAAAATTGTCGAATATATCGGCTCGGGTGGAATGAGCACCGTCTACAAAGCGCGACACATCGTCCTCGATAAAATCCTGGCATTAAAACTATTGCAACCGCATCTCCTTGGAAACGCACGATTTGTTCAGCGTTTTCAACGCGAAGCCCAGGCGATGGCACGGATGCAACACCCGAATTTGTTGACTGTGCACGAGTGTGGTTTTCTTGAAGGTGTCCCTTTCCTGCTACTTGATTTCATTGATGGAAAGAGCCTGGACGTCATCATTGCCGAGCGCTCTCGACTGTCTGTTGGTCAGATGATCGCTATCATCATGCAAGTGTCAGATGGACTTATCAACGCACACGACAACGGCGTTGTGCATCGAGACATCAAACCAGCGAACATCATGATCAGTGAAAACATCAAGGGCCGCGAGCTAGTCAAAGTGGTTGATTTTGGTCTTGCGAAGATGTTGGAAAGCGAACAGTCCGTGATTCAACAGAAGATATCACGAGAGGGCAATTCCGCCGGAAGTCCCATGTATATGAGTCCCGAACAGTGCGTAGGAGATCCCGCTGACGCGCGCACTGACATTTATGCATTGGGTTGTGTGATGTATGAGTGTCTCACCGGAAATCCGCCACTGTTTGGTGCATCGGTTTTGGAAACCTTCAATAAGGTTATGAACGAAAAACCGCAGCCCGTTTCGAGTGTGGTTGAGATTCCTCAAGAGCTAGATGCGCTTATTTTGAAGTGTTTGGAGAAGAAACCTTCAGATCGTCCAGCTTCTGTTCTGGAGTTTCGGGCCGCACTCAAAGACATTAAAGACCGCATGGCTGGTGGTCGGCGCGCGGCAAGTTCTGTGTAGGAATGCATTCCGAAGCGGCCTTCCTGCCTGCATTATGCCGCCTGGAACCAGTACCGGGAGATGCATGGCATCGCCCCTCCGCGACTGCTAAGTATGTTTCGACCGACTGCCAACGTGTTTCTAAAAAATCGGAAGGCTCGGGAATGTGCCCGACCATGGCCCCGGCTCAGCCGAAGACGACTGAGCAAGATGGAATTGAATTAGTGCCTGTTCGATATTGAGCCTGCGCTCGCGGAATTGTTTGTATGTTCTTCCGGCCCGTTGCACCATTATTTGCTGTTCTTCGGAGAGGAAGCCGCATTGCGAAAGCAAGTCCCGTACGTCTTCCGGTAGTCGTGGAGAACGAGGCGCCGCCTTCAATTCCTGCCAAGTCTCTTCCAATTGCGATTCGAATCTGTCCTTCGCAATATTGGCTTCCTGCGTGGTTTTGTCATTGTTCTTCGGCAAGGCCCCTGCAAGCTTTAGGAAATAGTAGAACGTCAGATCGCGCTCCTCCTGGGCTTCCGGATGCGTGGGCACGCCGTCTGCAATGCCCACCTCGGCACGCAGCCTCCTTAGCTGCTGTATTCCTTGATTGATTGAGATCTTTTCAGTGCGGATTAACCTTTGAATTTCAAGTGCTGCATAAACTGCTTGAGCTTTGACCCAATTGAGTTCGATAAGTGAATCGCCCAGGTCTTTCTTTTGTTCTTGACTCACGCACATTGCCAAAGCAATATCTTTGTCTTCGATAAAACCAGCTGCGGTAAGCAAATTGCCTAGAGTAGACTGGCTTTCAATGGAGTCATGCGCTACATGGGTGATGACTTCCAGGCAGCGGCGAGCGGAGTAAAGGCGGTCGATTGCTTCATCGCGACCGATGTCGCCATTGCGTACTTTCTCCTGCAAGCTGAGCGCATGCTCGATCAGGTCGTGGTGAGCGTCTGCCAGTGTTATCAAAACCTTGCCCAGATGGATTCCTGTTTTGTTCGCTACGTTTAATCTGGCTTTTATCTGTTCGCGCCCAATTGATTCGCTTTCAATGAGATATTCGCCGAGGCGATTGCGCGGTTTTGTCGACGTTTGAATGCCGAGCAAATCCATCGCCAAACCGAACGAGATGCGTTTTTTCTTGACCAACGCCATTGCCTGGGTGGTCTGATCGGCTGTGATCACCTGGTCGCGCAGAAAAGATTGCGCAGCAATCGCGGAGCGCATTGTTTCCGTGTCAACGATGTCCAACATCGTCAGCACGAGACTGAGAGGCAGGTCACGGTTGTGTGATTCCTCGACCGCCGTCTCCATCTGTTGTCTTGAGGCTAGTTGCCAATCAACCAACAGTTCTCCAAGAAGAGAATTGGTATTCGCCATTGCAAGATTCCTAATGTGTCAAGTTGCCGCACTTAGAATTTGATTGCCCTTTTAATTTCCCTCGGTACCGATTTAAGGTTCTATTTAAGCTTGATTTCACTCAATTTCCCCCAATTCACCCAATTGGGGGACGTTCTTGGTACCCTAGAGCCTGGTTTAGCCAGTAAAAACGCCCCCGGTGTCCAATTGGCAAAAATTATCGAAGTAATTTAGGCCGGCAGTTGCTAGCGTGTCTATAATTTGCGTTCTCAAAAATGCTAATTACCGAGTGAAACTTCTTCTTTTAATAGTGGTAAGCAGTCTTGAGAGGGCTTGCTTAATTGAGCGGTGACAATCTTATAGGCACAAAAATTGGCGACCGTTACGAGGTCGAGTCCGAGTTGGGCAAAGGAGCGCTCGGAGTGGTTTTTCGCGCCAAGGATGCCACGCTCGGGCGCGTTGTCGCAATTAAGGTTATGCAGGAGAAGATGGCTGCTGACACCGTGGCGGCTCTGAGATTTCAGCGCGAGGCCCGAATGGCTGCATCCTTGCAGCATCCCAATATCGTCACAGTCTACGACTTCGGCGTTTTGCCGGATCATCGCCCTTACATCGTGATGGAATTCCTCGATGGCGAAAGCTTAGACCAGGTGCTCAAACGCTCTATTCGCATGCAGTCATCTAAGGCTGTCCCGTTGTTTATTTCTGTTTGCCAGGCTTTAGCACATGCGCACAAAAATGGCATAGTGCATCGCGATCTAAAGCCAGCAAACATCGTTCTTATCAAAGACGAGATCGGTAATGACGTTGTGAAATTAGTGGATTTTGGTATCGCCAAACCCATGACAGAGCAAGATTCAGACCTCACGGCAGCGGGCACGGTTTTAGGCACCCCTAGTTACATGAGTCCTGAGCAGTGCCTAGGAAAGCCGCTTGATGGGCGCTCTGACATTTATTCGCTCGGATGCGTGATGTATCACATCCTGACCGGCTTTCGGCCACTTACAGGCGACAGCGCTTTGGAGACACTAAGCAAACATATCTCCGAACAACCACGTTCATTTAGCGAAGTGGCGCAGGGTGTGCCGTTGCCGGCCGTGCTCGAGCGTTGTGTTTTTCGTGCTCTGATGAAAGCACCTGCTGAAAGGCATCAGTCTGTCGTTGAGTTGCGAGATGAACTGGAGCATGCACTGACTTCCATTTGGTCCCAGAAGGCTCCCGCCGGAAGAGAAAAACCAGACAACGAACCTACAGTGGTGACGAAGCCGAAGATGCCAAACTCGGCTCCTGAGCCATTTGCTTTTTCGCCATATCCGGAAATCTATAAGGCACCAATTGTGGTGCCTGACGAGAAGCCAGCCAGTCCTGAATCTTTGCTCGACAGAGCGCAGCGCGGCGACGCTCATGCGATGTACAAGTACGCCGTTGCACTGGAAACTGGTAATGGCGTTGATGTAGACGAGAAAGCGGCACTTTTCTGGTATCGCAAGTCTTGTAATGCTGGATGCCCCGAGGGGCAGAACGAGATGGGTCTGATTTATCAGTGGGGCGCGCTTGGATTGGAACCCAACCAAGATGAGGCTATTCGTCTCTTCACAGAGGCGGCGCAGCAAGGGCACGCTAACGCGCAGAATAATCTTGGCTACATCTTTGAAGTTATCGATGTAAAAGAGGCATTTAGCTGGTACAAAATGGCGGCAGAAAGCGGTTTGCCTCTGGGAATGAGCAATTACGGTCGCTGCCTTCTATATGGCATCGGCAGCGACAAAAATTACCAAGAAGCATACAAATGGCTGATGAAAGCTGCGGAGGCTGACGAAAAGTGTGACGGCGCTCAGTACATGCTCGGCGTCATGTTTTTCAACGGCGATGGCGTTGAAAAGGACCTTGTCCGCGCAGCGCAGTGGTACAGGAAAGCAGCAGAGAATGGGCACGATTCGGCACAGTATGAGCTTGCCCTCTGTCATTTATACGGAGATGGAGTCGAAGAAGACTATGATGAGGCGGTCTACTGGCTCAAAGCGGGAAGCGCTCTCGGTAATGCCCAGTGTGATGAAAAGCTGGAAGAGCTGAATGCATCTCAAACGTTGCCGGGGCTGAAAGTCGAAGACGTTGATCACTGGATGAGGCAATCATCGGTAAATACAACGGACGTTGTTGAACATCAACTACTCTTGATGCTCAAGTCTCCAACGCACCATGATTTAAATCAGGCTGTGGTTGAGCTCCACCCCGTTGCAGACAAAGGCAATGAAACCGCGCAATTGCTGTACGGTCGTTGTTTGGAAATGGGCATGGGACTGCAACAAGATCTCGACAGCGCCTACTATTGGTACAAACGTGCATACGACTTCGGCTGCGATGTTGCAGAGCAGCATGCTGTTAAGTGTTTGCGTCTCTGCTTTGAAAACAACATCTTTCCTGCGGATGCAGAGACATTTTTGAAATCATGCGCAAATAAAAAGAACACCAAAGCGATGATCAGTCTTGCTTACTACTATCGCTTTTTCAATCCGAATGGTCGTGATTTCTCGGAATCACTGCGCTATTACAGGATGGCTGCTGAGAGCGGAGACAGTGAAGCGCAATACTTGCTTGGGCGGTTTCTTGTTATGAAAAACTTGCTCAAGCGCGAACGTAACCTCGTAATTCGCTGGTGGGATGCTTCTTTGGAGAAGGGGCTGGACACCGCAACTGCAGAAGAATTTGATGACGAAGGTCACAAGAACGAACGCGCTGAAGCATTGAAGTATCTTAACTCGGCAGGCGAAGAAGGCTCGTGCGAAGCTCTTCAGCTTTTGTCCAGTATGTATCATCGCGGGCTTCTGGTTTTGGCAGATCCGGTGAAGTCCGCTGAATTGCTGATGAGAGCAGCTGAGATGGATGACATTAATGCCCAGGGGCTTTTAGGTGTCATCTTTCTCGAAGGCATCGGCGTCGAGAAGGACGAAAAGAAAGGGATAGAGTATCTAGGATTGGCGGCCGAAGCAAACAGTTCTTTTGCTCAATGGAATCTTGCACTTGCTTATATAGACGGCACCGGCGTTCTCGTAAATAGACCTCGAGCAAAGGCTCTTCTCGAGCGCGCAGCTGAAGGAGGTTTTGCCCAAGACAAGCTCTGGTCAGAAGATGGGTTTAAAGATCGATTCCAGAGACTGCTCGATTTGTTTCACGACTTAAGCTCGCGCGGACAAGTTGATGCCAACTACTGGCTGGGCATCTGCTATGAAAAAGGACTCGGCGTCAATCCACAGCGCGATAAAGCGTTAGCGCTGTATTTGCGCGCAGCGAGAGATGGCTGCCAGCCAGCTCAGGCTGCATTTGACAGACAACCGGAAAATCTAAAGAAGTTGGCTGAAAAACGAAATAGAGCTACTGGTGACAGTGTGCAAGTAAGCACTGAGAGAGTCGAACTTGCTCAAGCAATCAGGGTAGTGCGCGAATCCGATTCGGTTATGAATCGTTTCAAACTATACGAAGCTCTGAGTGAAAGTGAAGTTGTACTGCCTGGCGAGGACAAAGGCAGTGGCAACCAGCCTTTGACGATTACCAATGCGCGTGGCGAAGTGGGCGTGATTGTTTTTAGCGGAAAGCAGATGATTGCTGGATGGGATCCCGATAAGGAATTTGTCCTGAGAACAATCGGTATGAAGGATCTCTGCAATATTGCGCTTGCTAAATCTATGGAAGCGGTAATTCTCGACCCGACAAAAGCTGGTGGCGTGATTTTGCGCAAGTGGGAGATGGAAGCCTTTTCAATATCGAAGTTGCCAATCGAGCGCGGAAAGACATGGGATTGGGTGCAAGCAACTATTAGTTCGGGGGCACAAATTTCTCTGCGCCGTGCAGACGTAGATACTGTTGCGCGTTGCGGTGCTGACTTGAAGCGAGTGCTTCAGAATCATTCAATCGTTAAACGCGGGTTGATTTTTAATTGTTTTTTTGAACCTGTAAATGAGCAAGAACAGCTAACTTTAGGTATTGAGCCCATGCCCAACCCAAGCAAAGAACAAGCGATGGAATTAAATAACGAACTTCTCTCACTCAACCTCAAATCCGATACCGGTCTTCCGCTGAAGGTTGTGTTTATTACCAACCCGGTCAGCATTGAGTCAGCTATGAAGAATTCAAATATTCTGTTTGAGCGATAACTAGAACCCGTGTCTTCGAAATCTACCGATCGGAAAATTATCGTGCTTGCAGTTGGTAGTGATGGCGACATCAACCCGATGATTGCCATCGCTCAAAAATTGCAAGCAGAAGGTCAGAATGTAGAGTTTTTGGCGAGTGGTTATTTTGAACAGCGAGTACATGCAGCAGGGCTCGAATTCTTCCCCTTGGGCGATCGCAGTATGTACGAACGCGCTCTCAATGAGAAGGATGTGTGGCATCCTTATTTCGCATTCAAAGCTATGTGGAAGATTCTCTACGAATCGATACCACTTACTTACGATGTTTTGAAGCAGCGCTATCAAGCCGGTGACTTGATGGTTGGAACATCTCTAACTTTTGCCGCGCGCATGTTGCAAGAGCAAAGTGGTGCCAAACTGGCAACTGTACATCTATCTCCATCTATAGCTATTTCGGCCTATTCGCCACCAGTTGCACCATTTGGTTCGCTGCCTAGTGCGTTGCCATTGATCGCAAAACAAGCATATGTGAATATGTTGGATAAGTTTCTTCTGGATGACACATGTCGAAATGACTTGAATAATTTCAGAAAAAAAATTGGACTGCCACCGATAAAGAGCGTTTTCACAAAATGGATTCATTCGCCTGATCTAGTAATCATGGCTTGGCCGGAATGGTTTGCGCCACCCCAGCCAGATTGGCCTGCCAACTCATATTGCACGGAGTTTCCAGTTTTTGATCATAGTGGCGACGCGGAGCTAAGTACAGATACGAGGCGGTTTCTTCAAAATGGTGCACCACCGATAATCTTCACTGCCGGAAGTGCAATGGCGCAGGGGAAAGAACACTTTGAGTGCGCTTTGAAGTGCGTAAAAAATCAGATTTTGCGAGCTATTTTCGTATGCAAGTTCAAAGATATTGTTCCATCTAATTTGCCAGCCAATATTCATCATTCGCTCTATGAGCCTTTCGATACTCTGTTTCCACTCGCGAGCGCTATCCAGCATCATGGTGGCATCGGAACAAGCGTGCAAGCTTTGCGCGCAGGAAAACCACAATTGATTGTTCCTCTGGCTCACGATCAATTCGACAATGCAGTCAGGCTTAAACAACTGCACGTTGCAGATGCAGTACAGAAACGCGACTCCGCATTGTGGCGCCGTAAACTAGTACACCTAATCGGAGACTCTGACACGCAAAGTGCATGTTTGGAGTTCCAAAGTCGAATCGTTTCCAATCAACGTCCTTTGGAGTCAATAACCAAACGAATTTTGCGGCTAGATGAGCTTTGATTGTCACTGATTTCCAAATTTAGTGCCTCTGTTATTGAAATTATGCGGGTGCTTGAACTTCTCGACTAGGAGGAACAAAGCGTAGGAGTCGTAGTCTTTAGGTTCATTCTGCCAAACAGTTTATGGGGATTTGATTTTGAGTCGTTTTCAATTAAAAAGCAAAGTTATCTTGGCTCTAGTAATTGCCTTATTGCCACTGAGCACTGCTAGTGTTGAAGCAAAGAAACCGAAAAAAGAGAAGAGTCAGACCAAGACTTGTGAAACTGGCAAAAAGTGCGAGAAGGGAAAAAAGATGAACAAGATAACGAGTTTTACCTATCACCAGTCCGGCGGATTCGCTGCGATTAATCGTGGTTATTCTGTAAAACTCTCTGACTTGAGCGAAGATGAAAGCAATAAGCTCGCGGAGTTGATTTCCTCTAGTGGTCTTTTAGAAATGAAGAACGAACGCAAAACAACTCCCGGCGCTGCCGATATGTTCTTCTACGAATTCAGCGCCAGCAACGGTGGAGAGCACAAAGCCACTTTCGATGATGGCAGCCTTCCTCAAACGTTTCGGCCGCTGCTTGATTTCGTTCGTGACAAAGCCAAAGTCGAACCGCGCAGTTAACTAGCCGTTCAAAATTTACTCGCTCAGCTAATGATGATCAGAAATAGTTTCAATGGAAGTAGCAGTTGCTGCTGCTTTCTTTTTCTTGCGTGTGCTGGCGAGGTTTAAGGTCTCGACAAAAATCGAGAATGCCATCGCCGCGTAAATGTAGCCTTTGGAAATGTGGTGACCAAGGCCTTCTCCCGCGAGGGTGATGCCAATGAGAAGAAGGAAGCTCAGCGCCAACATTTTTACGGTTGGATTACGATGAATAAAGTCACTCACAGCACCGGCGAAGATCATCATGATGACGACTGATATCATCACGGCGAGAACCATGACCCAGAGCTGGTCTACCATGCCGACTGCGGTTATGACAGAATCGAGCGAGAATACAATGTCTAAAATAACAATCTGAACAAGAACACCGGAGAAAGATATCTTGCCTTTAGTTTTGAGCTCTTCCTCCTCCAGATTTTCAATCTTATCGTGAATCTCTTTGGTTGCTTTGTAGACAAGGAAAGCACCACCACCAATGAGAACCAAATCGCGACCTGAAAAACCATGATTCATCAATTCGAACAACGGTTCTTTTAGCGACATTACCCAAGACAAAGAAAACAGCAATCCGATCCGCGTGAACATCGCTAAAGCCAGACCTACAAGCCTTGCTTTCTTCCTTTGCGACTCAGGTAAGCGTGATGAAAGGATCGAGATGAAAATGATGTTGTCGATACCCAGAACAATTTCCATCAGCGTGAGCGAGAGCAGCGCTGCTGCTATCTCTGTGTCGATCAGCAAGTTTTCCAAACTGATTGCTCCCTGTGTTCATCGTGCTAAAAAAGCGCCTAAGTTTAGACGAACCTCAATTTTCTTACCACTATTATGCAAGCAAGCTTAATAACTGATTGCCGAATCCAGCTATTGAAGTTGAGATTGAAGTTGTATCTATTAGACGTTTAGTTGTGGGAAAGTGCCCGTCCAAGGACCAGGATTTACTTCCTCTTCTTGCATGCGATGGTATTGAATGAGTGCCTGCTCGATGGTCAACCGGTCATCGCGGAAGAATTTGTACGCCATTGCGGCGCGCTGGACGGACGTCATTTGCTTGTCAGTGAGAAAGCCAGAACGTTGCAAAATCTCTTTCACGTCCGGGTGAATGCGTTCTGCCGATGGCGCCGCGAAGTGAAAGTTGGTCCGCAACTCTTGCCAGGTTTCGTCTAACTGGCTGTCAATTTCCGGCGTTTGCTCCGCTTGTTTTGGAGTGCGATCGGCCGCTTTCGGCACGCAATTTGTCAATTTTAGAAACGATGAGAAAGGGACTGTCGATTTTTGCATCGCCGGCATTTGAGTCAAAGTGCCAGTGCGTTCGTCATCTTCACTCTTTGACAAAAGTTTTTTGAGCTGATTCAGACCTTGGTTGAAACTGATCTTGTTGGTGCGAATCATGTGTTGAACTTCAAGAGCCGCATGCACTTCATATGGTTTTATCAGATTTAGCGATGTGAGTGCTTCGCCTAAAAACTTTCCTTCCGCGCTGGACATGATGAGCGCGTATTCAACGTCCTTCTCGGAGATCAGACCAGCCATGCTGAGCAATTGACCTAATTGCGTACGTTGCTCCATCAGCGATTGGCTCACGTTTGAAATCACTGCGTTGTTTCGCCGTGCAGAATAAAGCTGGTTGATAGCTTCTTCGCGCGACATAGTTCCGGCGCGAACATGTGCTTGTAGCTTGAGCGCGACGTCGATGACGTCCGTAGGTACATCGGCGAGATTTGAAACAACTCTTCCCAGCGGCAGTCCCGTGGCTTTTGCACATGCAAGACGCGATTTCAGGAGGTCTCGATTGAGTGTCTCGCTCTCAATGAGCAGTTCTCCCAGACGGCAACGCTTTTTCGACCCAACCTCGATTCCCAAAAGATCTAGAGCCAGATTGAATTGAATGCGTTTTCTTATGACGACAGCCATAGCTTCACGCGCGTGTTGCGGCAGTATGACCGAATCCCGAAGCAGAGCTTGCGCAGTGACTGCATTGTGAAGCAGCTCCAAGTCTACGGCGTCGTGCATTCTCAGCGCCAACCCTAAAGGCAGGGACAGCTTGTGCGCGTCAGTAAGCGCTGCGTTTCTGTCTTTTTCAGAAACGAGCTGCCACTGGACCAACAGTTCTCCAATAGGAGGTGTTGATTTGTCCATGAGTTTAGGTCTGGGTTCTTGCTGCAAGGGGTGGGACTTCCGGGACTCCAATATTTCTATTATGCCCGAATTGGACGCCCAAAAGTCGGTCGGCGCTGCAAATCACAGTGTGGCACGGGTTTGCAGTCGCGCGGCCGAAGTAAAACCACGCCAAGCGGCGGATTATCCTGTTTTCAACTGATTCTTATGGACCTGAGCTACTTGATGCTGTCCTTGAGAGCCTTCTGCTGCGTGAGGAATTCCTCTGGCAGGCTGTCTTTCAGCATGTCGAACAATTCTTTATGGCTTTCGAGCTCCTGCTGCCAGAGATTGGCATCAACCTTGACCAGCTTGTCGAAGTCTTCTTGGCTTACTGATTCCAAACCGCAGAAGTCCAGATCTCCTTTCGTAGGGATCCAGCCGAGCGCCTCCTTGCGCGCTCCGACTTTACCTTCGATGCGCTCGAACATCCACTTGATCACGCGCATATTCTCGCCAAAACCAGGCCAGAGGAATTCGCCCTTGGAGCCTTTGAGGAACCAATTGACATTGAAGATCTTCGGTTGCGTTTTGACCTTTTCGCCCATCTTGAGCCAGTGTCTGAAGTAGTCACCCATGTTGTAACCGCAGAAAGGCAGCATGGCCATTGGGTCGCGGCGGACTGCGCCAATTTTTCCTTCGGCTGCTGCGGTTTGCTCAGAGCCCATGGTTGCTGCCATGTAAACACCATGCAACCAGGAGAATGCTTCTGTGACCAGTGGAATGGTGGTGCAGCGGCGTCCACCGAAGATGAATGCGGATATTGGCACGCCTTGCGGGTTGTCCCAGTTCTCATCCAATGATGGGCACTGGCTGGTCGGCACAGTGAAACGAGCATTCGGGTGAGCTGCCGGACGACCGCAGTCTTTGGTCCATGGCTTTCCTTGCCAATCAAGCAATTCTTCCGGTGTTTCGTCCGTCATGCCTTCCCACCACACATCGCCGTCTTTGGTGAGTGCGACGTTGGTGAAGACGCAGTTTTCCTTCATCGTGAGCATGGCATTCGGATTTGTTTTCTCCGAAGTGCCAGGAGCGACGCCGAAATATCCGGCTTCCGGGTTGATAGCGTAGAAGCGTCCATCTTTGCCGGGCTTGATCCAGGCGATATCGTCGCCGATGGTTGTGACTTTCCAACCCTTCACGCCTGCGGGCGGAATGAGCATTGCAAGATTGGTTTTGCCGCAAGCGCTCGGGAATGCTGCTGCGAAATACTTCTTCTGACCTTCTGGTGATTGAATGCCCATAATGAGCATGTGCTCGGCCAGCCAGCCATCTTCTTTTCCCATCGTCGAAGCGATGCGCAAAGCGAAGCACTTCTTGCCAAGCAGCGCATTGCCGCCGTATCCCGAGCCGTAAGACCAGATCTCGCGGGTTTCTGGGAAATGAACAATGTACTTGGTGTCGCGATTGCACGGCCAGCTCACGTCTGGTTGACCAGCTTCGAGCGGCATGCCGACGGAATGCAAGCACTGTACGAAATTGCCGTTCGCTCCGAGCATGTCGATTGCCGCTTTGCCCATGCGAGTCATTGTCCGCATGCTCACAACTACATAGGGCGAGTCGGTGATTTCAACACCGATTTGCGAAAGTGGCGAACCGATTGGTCCCATCGAGAATGGCACTACATACATGGTGCGTCCGCGCATGCAACCGGTGAAGAGTGGGGTGAGCTTTTCTTTGGCGACTGCTGGAGCCATCCAGTTGTTGTTGGGTCCGGCGTTTTCTTTAGAATCGCTGCAAACAAAAGTCCGATCCTCGACTCTTGCGACATCTGACGGATCGGACCAGGCGAGATAGCTGTTGGGACGTTTGTCCGGATTGAGGCGAAGCAATTTGCCTTCGGCGACCATCTGGGTGCACAGGCGGTCTGATTCTTCTTTCGAACCGTCGCACCAAACAATGCGATCCGGTTGGCACATCGCAGCCATTTTTTCTACCCAGGCGAGTAGGGCTCGGTTCTCAACCTTGTAGCCACTGACTATCGATATTTTTGACAGGTTTGCGGTTGTGGGCATCTGAACCTCGAAGCTCCTTTTGATGTCTTTTTCAAGCACTGGTGTATCTCCCTGGTCGTAAATGCGCGCTTTCAAATGACAAGAAACCCGCCGGCTAGATTCCCATTGGATCCACCCAGGCGTACATAGTTTTTTGTAAAACTGAACTGTCTGAAAAGTCCGACAGCGGTCTTGAAAGCACCGGGTCAATTATCTCATTGAAACCGTAATAAGAACTGTAACTAAGGTACTCTTAGCCTTTGCTCTTGTTAATTGCATTTCTTTAGCAGGGACGGGGCGATCTGGTGTTTTGACTGCGCAATTTTGGGCGAGCTAAAGGTCTGTTTCAATGCTTTCCGGGCTGAGCGCCGTTTGGCTTTAAGGCGGCTTGGAAAAGACTGTTGAATTGAACAGTTACCTGCTGGCTGATTTTTCCTATTGTGAGTGCATCGACCAGCGAGTCGGTTCTCTCTCTCCCCCCGAGGAACGCTTCTATGTCTAACCCATTCGAATTCAACCGTGGCGACAATCTGAAGTTTGATGCAAAACATGCAATCGATGATGCAGCGCATCTCGGCGGTCAAATCTGGCATGACATGAAGAGTGAAGGACCTAAAATCGTTGACTATGTGACTAAGACACCGGCTGTCGCCGACACTGCAGGCGCACTCTGTTCGCTGGCTATTGTGCTCGCACCAGAGGCTCCACCCGCCGCAATCGCCCTTGGGACATTGGGTGTGACAATGTTCGGCGCAAAAGCTGTATACGATATCGCTGAACCGGCGATTAAGAAAGCCGGTGAAGCTTACTTGAAATTCCAAACGTTGGGTCAGTAACACAAAGTTTTAGGGGAGCTAGAAAGCCCAAAGCCGCAAGCGAAGCCGCCATGAAAATGGTGGCTTCGTTGTTTTTTGAAAAAAACGCACCGTCCATGACACCATTTTGCCACGCGTAAAAAAATGCGGGAAGCGGCTAAAATAGTGGAATGAGCTTTTCATCCGGAGCATTGTTGTTTTTATTCGAAAGTTAGTTGCAATCGGCGCTTTGGGTGCTGTCATATGTTTTCCTCTTACAGCTTGCGCAACAGAAAAAGCGAAGCCTGGGACTTTTTTGCAGGGGCGTATAGAACAAGTTGCCGCCAGCAATGAGTTGTCCAAGATCGTGCTGTACAGACAAAGTCCCAAACTCGATAAGCGGTCCTCTCTTAAGACTTCTTCCGCGGTTACGAGCTACCCTTCTTACCTTGTTGGTCGTTGGGGTGGGAATCTCAAAAATGTCTGGACTGTTAATGCTCCGAATATTACAAATCAGCTGCCACAGTATCGGGTCGGCAATATCGGCACCGTTGTGATGCATTTCGACAAAGTCGGCAGCCAGGTAAAACTCTTGCCGACCGTAATTTTTTTTCCGGTTGAAGAAGTGCCAGTGTCTCAGTCGGCAATCAACACAACCGAAATACAAGCTGATTCGATCGAAGCTTTCAAAAAGCGAACACTCGCAAGTGGCATATTGCGCGGAGTTCCAACGTTGCCATTGGCGAAATTCAGCGGCGAAGGTCTAACCGGTCGCAAATTCGAATCTCGCATACTCCATGATTCAATCCAAGTGCTAAAGCCCGGTGTCGTAGAGCAAGACGTTGTGATTGGTGAGTGGAAGGACGGAGCTTTCTTTAACTACCGAGAATTCGTCTCGCGCTTTACCTGGTACGGTCCCGACAAAATTTACGCTCAGGTGTTAATAGCCAACTTCGCAGACGGCCGTCAGGCGATTTCCAAGACGCTTCTGGAAGGATGGATGAGTAGTAATTGGAGACCCGTCGCCGAGAACATCGCCAGTCGTCTCCAGACGACCTGGGATGAGGTCGTCAGACGCGATGGCATTGAATGATTTACATCTCTGCCGCGGGAACTTTCGAAAGTCACGAGGGTCGTGCAAATCCGACCAGAAATGCTTTACCGCGGTATGGGTAGGCGAATGACATTTCTTGCAGGTCAAAGAATTTGTTTTGGGCCTAGTATTTGAACCTAGAACAATTGCAAAGTAAGATCCTTTCAGCAGTCGGTAGAATAAGTAAGTAATGGAAACCCTTGGTGCATGAAGCTCACAACTCGAATAACCCTTGTTTTTCTCTTGGCGGTGCTGGCGATTGTTGTCAGTGCGTGGGTTTCGCACGGAAATACCGAGAAGGTGAACGAAACCCGGTATTGGGTTGAGCATACGCAAGTTGTAATTGGTCGCCTGGACCGCCTCTACATGCTGGTCAAGGAGGCGGAAACATCTGTGCGCGGCGTCCTCGTCACTCGCAATGAGAGAATGTCGACCTTCTACGAAAGTGCGAAATCCGAAATTCAGGCGACATACGAAGAACTGAAGATTCTTACCGCTGACAACCCGAAGCAAATCGAACGCTTAGCTCGCTTTAAGTCTTTGCTTGATTCCCGCATTGGCGAATGGACTGATTTCATGAGCCATTCTGGCTCTGTAGGAAGTCCTTCGTGGCGGTCGACGCTGGAAAAGTCTTTTGAGAGCCAATATGCCGGCAAGTTAAAAGACGTGATTGGCGAAATGAAGGACGACGAGCAGGCTCTTCTCAAGGTGCGTACTCACGATGCTCTTCGCAGTGTTGAATCGAGCCAACAAATCACCTTTCTTCTAACGGCCATTCTAGTTGGCGTATTGGGCGGAATCTCCGTAATGGTAGTCATGTCAATGAACAAGGCTATCAGCGCGCTTCTTGAAGGCACGAAGCGGATTGGTGATGGAAATTACGATCATCGTATCGACCTTAAGAGTAATGATGAATTCGGTACTCTGGCGGCGTCTTTCGATGCGATGGCTGCTCGCGTCGAGCAATTTAATTTGGAGCAATCAGACAAGAATTGGATCAAGAAAAACATCAATAATTTAGGTTTGATTCTGCAAGGACAGCGCGATTTTGAAAAAGCTGGAACCCTCATTCTTAACAATCTGGCACCAGTGGTGGAGGCAAAGCAAGCTGCGCTTTATTGCGTCGACACTGAGAGAAAGGACAATACGCTCTTTCTTATTGCCAGTTTTGCATGCGGTAAGGATAGCGGAATTCCGCTCACGGTGCAGTTTGGAGACGGCTCGATTGGACAGGCTGCCATAGCCAAACAAAAGGTTCATTTAGATGGAATCGGGGTTGACTCATTTAGAATCAAGTCTGCGCTGCTTAACACTACAGCCGCCGATGTCTACATTCTGCCGTTACTTTTCGAAGGGGTTGTACACGGCGTTATAGAACTTGCATCGGATAAGAAATTCCCCGAGCGAGCCGTCTTATTGATGGACGAGTTGAGTGGTCTGCTTGGCGTAGTTTTCAATTCGATTTCGGCGAATCTTGTCACAGAACGCCTCCTCGATGAATCTCGCCAGCTTAATGAAGAACTCCGTTTGCAACAGGAAGAGTTAGAAGCGCAAGCAGAAGAACTAGAGACGCAACAAGAAGAATTGCGTCACGTAAATGAAGAGATGCGACAAAAGCAAGACGCGCTAGAAGAGCAGAACGTACTCATCTTGGAGAAAAATATCGAGCTAGAGGGTATGCGCCAAAGCCTCGAGGATAAGGCTCAGCAACTGGCGATTTCTTCTAAGTACAAGTCGGAATTCTTGGCTAACATGTCACACGACTTGCGCACGCCACTCAATTCATTGCTCATATTTTCCGAATTGCTTTCCGACAATGAAGAAGGCAATTTGAATGAAACTCAAGTCGATTTTGCCAAGAACATCAATATGGCTGGCAAAACTCTTCTTACCTTAATTGACGACATTCTCGACCTCTCTAAGATTGAGGCGGGGCGAGTTAATCCTGATATAAAAAACGTCGAGCTTGCAGACGTTTTATTGGATATTGAAAGAAGCTTTAGAAAAGTTGCTGAAGGCAAGAAGATACATTTTGATTTAAAACTCGCTCCTGATACGCCGAAGCTGATGCGTACCGATGAGCGCCGGTTGCTGCAATTGTTGAACAACCTGCTCAGCAATGCGTTTAAGTTCACAGAGAGAGGCAGTGTTTCGCTCGCCATTGATAGAAGTAAGGCGACTGAAGGCAATGGTCACGAAGGCGATTTCGTCACATTCTCTGTTATAGACACCGGCATCGGTATTGCACCAGAGCAGCAAGCGCTGGTCTTTGAAGCCTTTCACCAGGCCGACTCGTCATCAACCAGAAAGTTTGGTGGAACCGGGCTTGGGCTGTCGATTTGTCGTGAATTGTCGGCTCTTTTAGGTGGCTGGGTCGAGGTGAAGAGCGAACTAAACAAAGGCAGTACATTCACGTTGCATTTGCCTGTCGCCTACAAAGGAAAAATCGAGCCGCGTCGTCGAAGTTTGACTACCCCTGTCGTATCCGAGCGACCTGAATCTGCTGTCGAAGACAGAGAGAATGAGGCCTTTCTATACGCAGATGTTCCTGACGATCGAATGAATATAAATGAGGGCGATAGAGTCATGCTTATCATTGAGGATGATAAGCCATTTGCTACGATGCTCCTGGATTTGGCACGGAAAAACAAATTCAAAGGTGTCGTTTCAGTGCGCGGCAAAGACGGATTGATTCTCGCTCGTCGATTGCTGCCTGACGCGATTACACTAGATTTGAAACTGCCGGATATGGAAGGCTGGGTAGTGCTCGACCAGCTGAAAAACAACAGCGAGACTCGTCATATTCCGGTCCATATAATTTCGGCATCCAACGAGCAGCATCGCGGGCTCAGCCTCGGGGCCATCGGTTATCTGGAGAAGCCGGTGACACTGTCGACGTTAAACGATGCGATTGAAAAAATTCGGCATTACTTTGATAAGCAGACCGGTACCGTCTTGATTGCGGAATCTGATCGCGCCTTGCGCGAGAGTCTGGTTGAGCTTCTAGAAAACGGCGATTTCAATATTGAGTCTGTTGACCATGGTGAAGCGGCGATTAAATCCTGGGGAAGCAAACCTTACGATTGTTCGATCATCAACATGAATTTGAGTGATATGGACGGCTTGACGCTGGCCAGAAAATTCTTCGCCAGCAATTACACCCATCCGCTGCTCGTTTTCAGCAATCATGGATTGTCTGAAGGTGAAAAAGCTGAATTAGAGGCGCTCGGGCGCATCAACATTGTAAAAGACATTGACTCGCCTGAACGATTGCTGAGCGAAGTCGGACTATTTTTGCATCGTGTCGAAACAAAATTGCCTATGGCCAAACAGCAATTGGTTACGAAGGTGCGCCAGGATGACAATGCTCTTGTCGGTCGAAAGCTGCTCATCGTGGATGATGATCCGCGAAACGTCGACGCTCTCGCTTCGCTTTTGAAGAAGTATCAGATGAGTCTCGTCACTGCCGAAAATGGCAGAGACGCGCTTGAAAAACTCGATAAGCATAAAGATGTTGACGTCATTTTGATGGACATCATGATGCCGGAGATGGACGGTTATGAAGCTATGCGCGAAATTAGGGCTAAGCGTGAATTTGCGTCGCTTCCGATCATTGCAGTTACTGCAAAAGCGATGCAGGGTGACCGGGTTAAATGCCTTGAAAGCGGTGCTTCTGATTACATCACAAAGCCAGTAGACCGCTCCCAGCTTCTGTCACTCCTTAGAGTCTGGCTCTACAAAGCCTAATTATGGATGACACCATAGAGCTTAATCCAGTCGAGCAAAAGCTAGTTGATGATTTGCTGCAAGAACTGTACCGGCAGCGCGGTCTGGATTATCGCAATTACAGCCGCACATTTTTGTCGCGGCGCATTTCCGCCTTTGTCAAAAAACAGAATTTCAATTCAGTGGAAGAAATGGTTGAACGCGTCATGGAGCATGACGAAGATTTAGAACGATTCATCGGCTCACTCTCTTTGCCCACCACGCGCATGTTTCGTGATCCGCAAGTGTTTCGTTATTTGCGAGAATCCATAATTCCAATGCTTTCTCGTACTCATTTAACGAAGGTTTGGAGTGCCGGTTGCTCGACAGGCGAGGAAACGTACTCACTGGCAATTATTTTGCATGAGGAATTGCCGGGACGAAAGATTCTAACTTTCGCGACTGATCTCAATGAGAAATCACTCTACAAGGCTAAGAAAGGGATTTACCAGGTACGCCGAATGCGTGCGTACACGTTGGGATATATGGCATCTGGTGGCACGCGTGATTTTTCCAATTACTACCAGGCAGATGATGAAAACGCCATTTTCAATGAAGACATAAAGAAGAACCTTGTCTTTGCTCAACATAATCTTGTTACCGATTCGAGTTTCAACGAATTCGATTTGATACTATGCCGCAATGTTCTGATTTACTTCAATCGAGGCTTGCAGGAGCGCGTAGTAAAGCTCTTGTCGAAAAGTCTACGCCCCGGAGGGGTTTTGATATTGGGAGACAAAGAGTCTCTCAGAGCTATGTCGTCACAAAATGATTTTTTCGAATTAGATCGTATGCTTCGCGTCTTCAGAAAGCGTGAGTAAACTAACTCTGGGTTGAGATTTCTCTGGGTAGTTCAACCATGAATGATGTGCCCGTTCCCGATGGGCAGGCACAGCTAATCGTGCCTTTGTGCATCGTAACTATTTGCTGGCATAAGTAGAGACCCAATCCGGTACCTGGTGTGTGTCGTCGACTTGCACGACCTCTCCAGAATCGCTCGAAAAGATGTTTTCTATCCTCTTCGGGAATTCCAGGACCTGTGTCACTTACCTTAAGTGTCACGCTGTCTGCAGAACTTGACAGTGACACTTTTACTTCGCCACCAGTGGGAGTGTATTTGAGCGCATTGTCCAAAAGATTTCGAAGAACTCTTGTCAGGGAGTCTGCATCTGCAAGTATCACCGCATCAGGATTTTCAGGCATTTCTTTGAGCACTTGAATGTTTCGATCAGTTGCAATAGGAGCAATTTCCTTCATGCAGTTGTTGATGATCTGCATCAAATTAGTGTGCTCGAAGTACAACGTAGCAAGGTCTTTCTCGAATCGATAGACTTCGAGCAAATTTCCAATGAGAGTCAAAAGCGTCCAGTTGCTGTTTTTTATATGGAAAAGCAGGTTTATTTGCTCTTCGTTGAGTTTGCCGATTTTTTCTTCAGCCATCAACTCGATGACACGATTAGCTCCGATCAGCGGATTCTTCAGATCGTGTGTAAGAGTTGCCAAAAAATCTTCCCGCTCGTAAATCAACCTGGCTCTTTCTATAGCATGAGTGATTGCCCGCGATAAGAGTCGCCCATCAATCTCGCCCTTAATCAGGTAATCTTGCGCACCGGCCTTCATAGCTTGAACACCCAGATCTTCTTCGTCCTGTCCGGTCAATATGATTACTGGGCACGCGTAGCCTCTGCGCCGCACGGCGTGCAAAGTTTCGATTCCTTGAATGTCCGGCAAGGTCAGGTCTAGCAAAATGACATCAAACTGTCTTTGGCTCATTATCAAATCAGCATCTTCGAAAGTGGCAGCATGTGCACAATCGAAAGTAAATATTGACTTGCGCCTCAATAGGGCTTGCAACGCCGATGCAAAAGTCGGGTCGTCCTCTATCAAAAGAATTTCCAGGTGTTTTTTGCTCATACGAACCATTTCGAAAGAATAAGGAATTTACCTATCCTATCGCAAGCTCGCTCTGACTAGAAGCACCCAAAAGTGTTAAAAATTAAACCGAAGTGATTATTCAAAAGTGTTCGTTTTTTACCGCGGTATCGGGCGCTCGGGGGTTATGAGCTACCCCTTAAGAAGACCAGTGACTGTGTCCGAATTGGAACTGAAATCTGGAAAGACTGTCTGCAACTGGCGCGATGAGAGTTGCAGGTGCTCGCCGATTACCGAGGAGATGACTGAACGGAAGTCAGTACGCACCGGCAAATCTCTTCCTTCGTACAAAGAACGGTCTGTGATTCCATCCCAGTGCCCCATCAATTTGCCACCTTGGACGGCTCCACCCAGTGCCCAGATGAAATTGCCGTGTCCATGGTCGGTTCCATTGTTACCGTTTTCCTTAACTGTTCGGCCGAATTCGGACATTACTAGAATGACTGTGCGCTGGTATGTATCCCCGAGTGACTCAGCCAAATCACTCAATCCGTGTCCAAGAACTTGCAAGTGATTTGCAAGCTGACCCTTCCCGTTGCCCTGGTTGACGTGTGTGTCGAATCCACCTAAGTCTAAAAATGCAACTTGCACTTTTGGTTCTTCTCTCATTAGTTTGCCCAATTGCTTCCCGAATGCGCCAAATCTAGCAGCTTGAATCGCACCACCGTTTGCCTGCATTTGCTCGCCACTAAGTTTTTCGTTGATAGTTGTCCTTGCCTCCATGCCGTCCTGAAAAGCACGCTCCAAGCTGTCTCCGCGCCCTTCATACATGCGCTCAAAACTGGAGGCAATTACTTCATTGTCGATCGGGCTGCGTCTTCTCTTCAATTCTGCTTTGAAAGTTGCGGAAGCAACAGGGCCTTGCAGAATGCGTGGTGTCGTTGAACCAATATTGAGGGCGCGAACCGGCGAGTGATTGTCCGGCAACTGCGCCAGCAGCCGATTGAGCCAGCCTGTACTGGTGGCTTTTCGTCCGGGACAACCGCTTTCCATATAGTCTTGCGCATCGAAGTGTGAGCGTGTTGGATCGGGCGAACCTGAGTTTAAAACGAACGACAGAGACTTGTTTTTCCAAAGAGGCAATATAGGTTCGAGAGCGGGGTGCAAGCCGAAATGCCCATCCAAATCGAGCACTCCGAGCTGATTACCGGGTGGTGGTATGGCAATGTTGTTGCGCACTTTATAGTAGTTGGGATCAGAATACGGAACCACGACGCTTAATCCGTCGATAGCTCCTCTCAGGAAAACAACGACGAGTTTATTGGTTGGACCCGAGTTGGAAGCCGCGCTGCCACTTGTCTTTGCCCAAACATTTACTTGCGGCACTAACAATGAAGCTGTCGCCAGACCCGCGGTTTTCAAAAAATCTCTTCTATTCATTTTGCTACCGTCTCTCGAATAGGTTGTCTAATACATCATGAATTCCGGGCTGCCCAGCACTAGGCTCTGCCTAAGTTGAGGCTGAGCCTGCTCTATGGCGCTTACCGTCTTCTCTGAAATTGTTGAAAGACTGTCTGTAACATCGCCATTTTGGCTTGCACTTACCCTGATTCCGGGCAGGCGATTGGCACCAAGCGCGGTGGCAAAATTAAGGCGGTTGATCAAACTGTCTGGATTCAACCAGGCTTCTTTTGTGTTTTTATAACCGTCTGGAGTCAAACATTTGTACAGCGGTTGACCAGCTTGTTTTAAAAATGCCAGCAGCGGCAGGACATTATCTATGGTGGCGTCTGTCGCGCGCAGGCTGGAAATAACATAGCGGTGCGGCGACTTGAATTTATTGTTTCTGTTGGTATTGCTCCAGAATTCGTCGCTGTCGAACATGGTCGTCAATACTTCTGCAATCTGACCGTCAGTTCGTGTAAATGTGGCTGCCATTTTTTGCACCAGAGAATCCGGAGGTTTGTCCGCCACAAAGTATTGTGCCAGTTTGTAGCTTATGTGGCGCGCTGTGGATGGATGCCGGGCGAGTATGTCGAGCGCTTCTTCAATTTCGCGCTCACCGCTGCCTTGAATTGTATGACCGACAACAACTTTTGTGCCTGTGTCGTGCCGGCGCATATCAAAGAAAGAGCCTGTTTTCGGATTACCGGGAATTGTGGACGCAGATGCCGCCTCTCCATAATTACGAATTCCTCTTTGCCTCGGTCTTCGAGAGAAGGGCTGCATGGCATTGCTGTTAGTCTGCATCTGAGCAAGTTGTCCCGCGGCTTGTCGGCGTTGCATAACATTCCTCATTGCCAAACCGGCGCCGCCACCAGGTTGCAGCCCCAAGCCAGTGAGCACTCTTGCTAGCTCTTGTACGTCCTTCTGTGTATAGCCGCCGTCAACACCAAGCGTGTGCAATTCCATCAATTCGCGCGCATAGTTTTCATTGATGCCCTTGAATCTGCTTTTGGCTTTGGGATTATTCAGCACCGGTCTGTACGCTGCTGAAGTATTCTGCCAGTTGTCCAAGTAGAAAAGCATAGCTGCATGATGGGCGGTTGCGCCAAGCAAGTCGCGAAAGCGACCAAGTGCATAAGGACGAATTGCGGACTCTTCGTACTGACCAGTCCAAATATGGTCGAGCCCTTTATCGCTGGAAACATTGAAATGATTGAACCAGAAGTCTGTCATCAATTCCTGCAATTGTCGCGGGCTGTCGACCGCTCTTGTTAGATGCGCCGTCGCAGCGTCCTGGTACAGTTTTCCGTATGTTTCGCGAACGACTTTTCCTAGAGCCTTTTTCTCTTCCGGAGTCTTTCCGCCGCCTTGAGAGAGGGCCTTCAAAGCTGGTTTTCCATAATTTAGAAACAAGCTGAGGGGTGTCTCCGTGAGCGCAGGGACTTGCGCAACCTGGGCTACGCCGCTAGGAAGTGGAATAGACTCAGGAGATAGTTGCTCTTTTAAATATTGCTCAACACCTAGAGCCTGAACTCGTTCGATGTCGCCGGGGCGCATACCATAGGTGGTTCGATTTAAGAGGTGCGCTATTCCCTCTCGGGAATTTTTCATCGCGCTGTCAACTTTAGGCACGGCATCGGGTCTGTCGATTCTTGTCTGGCTTGCCTTTCCTGCTTTCGCTAAGACTTCGTTGCAAATCAGGCTCGCATCAGCACTTAGTCCGAGCAAAACCGCCATAAAAGTATGCGTGACTTTCTGCCGAGCTTTAATTTGAGCTTTAGAAGGACTGTTTGCACTATTTGACATAGATGAATATGAAATCGCCAGTTGGGGACACTCTAATGACGGACTTTCAAGCTTTCGATTGACCGCGTACTTCTGACGACGCACCGGGCATATTCTTAAATACGTAATCCGCGGCAAAAAAGTTCAATTCTTCGTATCGAATTAATCTGCCGCTGCATTTTGGATATCGTTCAGTTGACCATATATAGATCCCGAGCAAGTACTTAAGAATACCCGGGCTTGCCTTCTAATAACTTAGAGTTCGAACTCCCCCGGATTTCCGCGTGTTAGGATCGAAATAGAATCAGAACATAGGCTTCGCGGCATCCCAATGGCGACTTCCTCCCTGTAGGCAGCTACAAAGGGTGGCTAAATAGGAGCATCGTGTCATGCAGACCACCGAACGCGCGGCATCATCAAAGTCTTCCGCTCCTCTCGAAATCAAGCCCATCGGTGATGAACACCGTGAATGGCTGAATGCGAAGATGAAAGAGATCTGGAGCGGGCGCTTTGTCGTAACCCGTGGAGTCGCGTACGAGCCGGCTACGCTCCCAGGGTTCATCGCATACGATAAAGGCAAGCCGGTTGGTGTTGCTACTTATCACATCAACGATGACGAATGCGAACTTATAACACTGGATGCGCTGTCTCAGTGGCACGGCGTAGGTACCGCATTAATTGACGCTGTCGAAGAAGAAGCCCGCAAGCAGGCGTGCAGTCGTATGTGGATGATCACGACAAATGACAATATCGATGGGTTGAGATTCTATCAGCGTCGCGGCTACGTTATGTGCGCAGTACATATCAATGCGATTGATCAAAGCCGCAAGATCAAGCCGACTATTCCTCTTGTCGGCAATTACGGCATAGAAATTCGAGACGAGATAGAGCTCGAAAAGTATCTCTGGTGCTGGATCGGCTGGTAGTGTTTCTCATTTGCCGAAAGCCTATTTCCTTTCCGCTTTTTTAGATTTTCTGGACCCTTGAGATTGTTTAGAGCGGTTATTGGCGCACCATATTTGATGCTTTTTCATGGTGATTTTCCACGGTTTTTTACCGGTTCCGATAAGTTTTTCTGTTGATGAAACCAGGTAAATCTGTCTCATAAATAAGACGCAAAGGGTGAATGAAGGGTTTTTCACACTCTTTTGGTCTTCAGGGGAAGTCAAATGTCGGTCTTTTCTGCGCTCTGGGCACATTTCTATTGAACGGTCGTCAACAGATTCACGTATAACGCAAACGATACTCGTTCACTTTGGGCTGCTGATGTTCGAAAGAGTGACTAGACATCTCATAATTTCACTGTACTCGTGCTTATTTATCGGGCTAGTAATCTGGCATATGCCGGTTGGCGCCGATCCCGCGAAGACTACGAGCAATGATGGTTTTGAAAGACCGTATGGCTACTTTACGCCGATGATTTTGGATACGGTAAAGGCGAATGATGACCAGCGCAGGAAGATTACAGCAATAGTTGAAGAACTGCGACCAACTATTGAACCGCTTCGAAAGAAGTTCAAAGAGAAGCAGACGCTATTTTTGTCCGGCATGGCTTCAGGCGCATCGGCAGAGGATCTTCTTTGCGCACAAAGAGAGCTTGGTCAGATTCGAGGCGAAATTAACGATCAGTATTTGCTGATGCGTCTGAGAGTGCGCAAGCTGTTGCAACCTGCTCAGCAAGAGCTCTATGATGATTTCCTTGCCAAGCAAGGCTGGATGAAGAAAAATAAGAAGTAACGGGTGTTTTCATTGCTCGCCTGGTTGGTGAAGACTCAGCGTCCGTAAGGCTTTTGATTACTATGTTTCAAAGCTGATTTCTGCAGCAGTGCAAGACGTCGTACATACATGTCAGTGGCCTTTTCTGCATCATCTTCTAGTGCCAAACCTCTGGCGATTTCTTCCAAATCAGGCGCTTTTGGTGTGACTTTGAAGGGTTTTCCGACTACCGCAAATGCACCATAGTTTTGATGCCCGAAGAGGTTTCGAAACCTCTTAAAACCCAGTCCTTGAATGGCCTTTTGAAACAATGTCGACTCTGCCGGATCGGTCTTGTAATGCACTCCTACGGGTACTATCCAAATAGGCTCCTTCCGTTTGCGCGCACAAATTTTGGCAATGGTCATCGTGCCTGACTTGAAATCTCTTCGGCGGATCACTTCGTCCGGAACCAACTGTCCTTGCGGGAAAATCACAAGCTGCGCGTCAGGACCACCCGACGAAAGCGCCGCGACCGCGGCTTTAAATGCCCGAGTACGACCTTCTTGGGTTTCTTCATCGACCGCGATTGCACCTGTCATAGCCCCAATCCAGCCGCGGAATCCGAGCACCTCGGTAGTTCGAATCAGGTAGTACATAGGTGAAATGCCAATTAGCGAAGAGACAATCGATGCATCACCAGCATCAATGTGAAATGGTGCAATGATTCGAGGTCCGGACTTAGGCAGGCGATCTTTGCCGACTATCTTAATTGGCCCTACTTCGAGAAAACCCAATGTGTAGCACACCGATCTGCAGAGTAGATTAGTGAGGAAGTATGGCTCCGGCGGCACATATCCACCACCTCGTACCTTCAGCACTTCGGCTGACCAGAATTCGATACGACCGCGGGCAGCCGATACTAACATCCAGAGAAAAAGCGCAAGACAAATACAAAAGAAGACATCTTGCATATTACGGTTGTTGCCACCGCAGGTGGTGTAGTGACAGGATTAGAAAGTAATCGTGTGGACGCCGTTGCCGCCCCGTTTTTCAATCATTTCTGCGGCGCCGTCTGCTTGCATAATCATCTCTTCTGCCGGTAATGTTTCGCCGGTTGATGTGCAAATTCCGAGACTGACAGTAAATGTGACTTTGTGCCACATATGCTCGAGGCATGTGCCTTCTATTGCCGCTCTTATGCGCTCGGCGAACTGCTGCGCCTGCTCTGCCGATGTCTCCGGCAAAACAATGATAAACCGCTCGTTTAGATAACGTCCAAGTAAGTCTACGTCGCGGCGAATAATCGCCGAAAAGCGCTGGCTGGCAGCTAGCAGGACTTCGTTCTGGACCATCTCTGCGAAATTGCCGAAGCGTTGCGGCAGTGTAGCAAAACCGTCAATCGAGACGATCATCACTGACGTTGTATGTCCATAACGAGCCGCCCGTCTAACCTCTGAGCGAAGTCGATTCAATACATAGCGAAATTTCAGCACCGGAAGGGTCGGATCGTGCAGCGCACGCTTTTCCAACTCGTCTTCTGGTAGATCCTGGCACTGGCATGTTTTAGCCCCATATTGCGGGACTGAAGAGCCCTGCTGCGTGACAGCAGACGGAAATCCTGCGGCAACCTGAGTCGGATGAGCGCCGGTCTGCGAGACTAACTGCTGCGCATTTTGAGCTTGTTTTGCTTTTACCAGTTCCATCGCGCGTTGCGCAGCTTCAGCGTTTCCGTGTAATGTGTTGCGCACATTCGAAACGCCTCGATGGAAGAAATTGTCTTTAATCACCCATTCCTGGTGCTCGTCTTTTTTCGATGACATAACCTTTGATTTTGCTTTCAACCCAAGTGACCACAAGCAACCCCCCGGTCGCTCCTTTAATATACCCAAATTCGCCAACAATTCATCGTTTTCAGGCACGGGACAGTTCTTCACACATAGTGAAGACGCAGGTGTCTGAAGACTGTTCCTGTAAATTCAGGTATTTACAGGCTTCGCGGCAATGTACTGCTTTTGCTGTCTTGGTTTAGCGAACGCTGGTTTTTTCGCGCTCGTGCTTTCTGTGTGGCTTGACATTAGCGCGACCAGAGCCGACCACGGCTACCGGGACCGCATGCAGCGTCTCGTTTGCCAGTGATTCGTTGATTGTGCCAACCAGGCCAACCTTCTGCAGAGCCTTGAGCACCAAGAAGGACGGGTCGATTTCCCAGGGCTTGATACCCATGTTGCTGGAGCCAGGGACAGCATGGTGGTTGTTGTGCCAACCGTCGCCGACGCAGATGATCGCCATGAGCCAGTTGTTCATGCTGTCGTCTTTGATGTTGAAGTTCTTGTAGCCCCATTGCGGCATATGGCAAACGATGTTCAAAATCAGGGGGCTGTTGAGCGCGAGGAATCCTGCCAACAAGCTGGCTCCTGCTACTAGCGGTCCAAAAGCCGCCCACAGGGCAACGCGGAAGAGCAAGCTGCTGACGACGTTAATCGCGTAGCCCAACTTCCAATCTGCGCCCGACTCCAGGAGACGGTAAAGCGGATCTTTGAGCAAGTCCTTACTTTGGACTCGGGGATTGATGTACTCAGGATAATGCCATTCGCGATAGAAGGCATATGAGGAAAAAATGCCGTTTCTCGGTGTGTGCGGGTCGAGCGGCTGGTCGGAAAAACGATGGTGAGCGCGGTGAATTGTCGCCCACCAAACTGGAGAACCGTGGAAAGCAAAGTAGGCGCCGAAAACGAAGAAGTATTCAACAGCCTTAGGGCACGTGAATGCGCGATGCGAGAGCAGTCTATGCAGCCCGATTGTCACTCCGAACATGTGCCAGAGGTAAAAGACAAAAGTCAAACCGCAAAACAGGGCTATAGGTTCCAAAAGGCCTACCTCGTATCGGGCGGGGAGTGGGACTGTCCGGTCAAAAGAATGGCCAGACGCGCGGTTCATCAGTGTCCCAGGTTACTGGAAACCGCTCGCAAGAGTATAGTCTGACAGCTCTATGTATAGTGATTTCTGACGAAATTAATACTTTTGTGAGCGTAATATCATCTCGGCGCAATTCTTATGCGCTTTAACTCAATAAACCAATCACCTGTCAAACCGACTTAAGTTGCAGCATACAAGATGCCAGTAGAAATAACCAGTAAGGTTGCGTCATGTTGCAGCACCAAATACGGTGTCACTTTCTGGGTCTTCGGTCTCCAGGTAAAAAGCAAAGGATTTATTACGCGTTTTTCCATGCTTTTGACCGCCGCCAGGTCCGCAGCATAAGCCTTCAGCGGTTTTTTTCTCTTTTATGAACGCTTTGTCCTTTGCTATTGTGGCAATACGTAGATTATGTCCGTTTCATAAATGCTGTTTTCCTCTCCGTGAGCGCCAAATGCAGTTTCGAAATTCGTCAAACGGTTCTATGGACGCCAAAAGCTCCAAAGCCTCCAAAATCTCGTTAATTTCGCACAGTCTAGTATTGGCTATCTTGCAGGCTGTTTCGCAAGCTTCAAGTGTTTTCGCCATTGAAGCAGGCGTCCAGCAAGAAATCCTCAAAGGAAATGCCGAACAGCAAGGATTGACTGGCAGCACCGTTGAGCAAATTTTGCGCGGTGATGTCGAGCAACGCAGTCTGCAGGGCGGTGCGCAGCAGCAGGTTCTTGAAGGACAGACTCAACAGCAGGTGTTACAAGGTGGCGCGCAACAGCAGGTCTTGAACGGCGGTGCTCAACAGACCACGCTGCAAGGTGCAGCATCCACGCGCCTTCTCAATGGTTCGATTAAGGATGAGGCCCCACTCAATCCATCTCTCATCCTTTTGCCTGGGGCTGCTGACAAAAACCGCGGATTCAGCAGCGGAATCAACAGTTACCGCCCTTTACCCGGACAGGTAAACCAATTCGCCGGCAACCAGCATTTCTTTCCAGGTCAAGCTACCCCTTCAGCCTTTGGTAATCCGGGACGCGGGCTCAATGCTGCAGCCGGCTGGGCAACACACCCAATCCCGCCCATATCGAGCTATACACTGACACCCCGGAACGGCGTCATGACCTTTGATCCAACCTATTCGGTTACTCCTGGCTCGACCACCAAAGGCGTCACAGAAATAGCGCCGCGCTATGAGTCCCGGCAGTGGCAATCACACAACGGAATTACATCCTACGTCCCCGGATACGAAGTGCAAAAAGCATCTTCTGAGCAGTCGGGCTCAAAGGTGCAAATGTTTGGACCCGGCATGGGATTGCGCGGTGGTCCGATTTCTGGTGGAGTTGGTTTCAAATTGGAAGGTGACCCTGTGACCAAGGATGGCGTCACATCTTACGTACCGGGCTACGAGGTTAAAAAGGTCACTGAGAAAAAGGGCTCCGTCTCGGATTACACGCCCGGTGGATCGCTGACCCACACACAAACGCGCAGCGGTGTTGTGACCTATGCGCCTGGCTATGAAGTTTCAATCATGGTCCCCGGCTACAGGAAAGAAACTTTGGGCGGCCAGTACTCGGCCCCTGCTAATTCCGGTTTGCTCGCCCATGCCGGCAAGTTGACCCCGCCTGGCGGTGGTGAATTTGCTGAGCCGGTTGTGGCACAGGAAACACCAATGCGCGCTGATGCCTTACTGTTACCTTCGCTCAATGCTACGGTCGCTCCGACGTGGAACGACTGGTATCACCGAGTCGCCGGTGCAATCTACGCGCGCTGGCAAAGCGTGGATGTTGGACCTGGTGTGGCGACAGTTCGGGTGACTGTGACAAAAGACCGCAATCTCTCGGCGCAGGTAGAAGACTTTGTGCCTGCCGACAATGTGGCGCGAAACGTTGATTCTGAAACCAACTTCAAGCAGTGTGCCCTCAATGCGGTAGAACTGGTAAAACAGTACGAAATTCCGAAATTTCCAGAAAATGCTGATTTGCCGCGTGTTACCTTCGATCTGGAGATGAAGCGAAACGTCGAATCGCGCCCCGGCTTCGACGTTGCCGGAAGCGGCGCTAAAACGAAGCCCTGATTGCCCTAGGTCCGAAATCTCAAGAATCTATATTTTGTTGCCTTCGCATTGATTTTGATGCCCCTGCTGGGCAAGTAGAGTGGTGTGGGCCAAAGTTGGATACTGGATAGCATTTAGCGAACAAGTAACGACCGGGCATTGAGCACGGCAGGTGACTGGGACATTAGAACGGACGGCTCGAAAAGCGAAACATTTTTTCGCCTGCTTGTGTCTAATAACACATTGGAGTCCTGGTTGCCGATGAATAGAAACTATGGACTGATTACTACCTATGGATAATGCCGCACAAATAAACGAGTCGCTTCGAAAAGCATGCATCATCTGCCAGAAGGAATATAGTGGCGAGCTTACTATTTGCCCCATCGACAATATCGCTCTGACGGTGCTTGAAGTGCCGAGAGACCCGTTGGTCGGAACTCTATTCTGCGATCGTTTTCAAATTACAGAAGTGCTCGGCGGCGGCGGGATGGGCATGGTTTATCGCGCCACGCATCTGATGATGCAACGTTCGGTGGCGATTAAAATATTACACACGAAGATGGTCGGCAACGCCGATGCCTTGAAGCGCTTCAAGGTAGAAGCGCACGCAGCCAGTAATTTTTCTCACCCGAATATTTTGAATGTTCACGACTTCGGTGTGTCCAATCAAGGGCAACCCTACATGGTCATGGATTACCTCGAAGGAATAAATTTGACGGCGCTCTTGGATGCTGAAAAATACATTCCTGTGGCGCGGGCTATCAACATGTTTTTGCAGATGAGTTCTGCGCTTGCGCATGCGCATTCCAAGGAGATTATTCACCGAGATGTGAAACCATCGAACATCATGTTAGTGGAATTCGAAGGGCGCCGAGAGTTTGTAAAACTAGTTGATTTCGGCATCGCTAAAGTTTTGAATCCTTCTACTCCTGAAGCGGAAAACTTGACTCGCACCGGGGAAGTTTTCGGAAGCCCTCTCTATATGAGCCCCGAGCAGTGTCAAGGTAAAAAGTTGGACTCACGCGCAGACATTTATTCTCTCGGTGCCGTGATGTATAGAGTTGTGAGCGGTAGGCCGATTTTCGAGAGTACGGATGCTCTCGAAACAATGTTTCGCCAGGTCAGTGAAATGCCAGCGAGTTTCTCAAAAGTTTGCCCAGAGATTCAAATTCCAGAGAAGCTTGAGGCCGTTATTTTCAAGTGTTTAGCCAAAGATCGAGAACAACGATATCAGTCCATGCTTGAGCTTAAGGATGACCTGGAGCTGACGGCTGCTGAGATAAAGGCTCAGTCGAAAACGACCTTGCCGATGAACACGCTACCGCTTGAGTCTGAAAGAATAGCGGCTAAAGACCTGAATTCCGATGGCTGGTTGACTGATCTATCTGAGAACACCGGTGCATTGCCAATCGCTAAAACAGTTATCACCAATCAATTGACTAGCCCCCATGCGAACGCTCCGGCTAATTCGAACGCGCCCAGCGCGGGTGTTCAAAACACTGTTCCTGTCAGCCCATTTGCCGATGTCGTCTCCAGTGCAGATGCTGCCGGTGCGCCGAACGCCTCGGGCTCTCAGTCCGCAAAACCGAGTGTCGCAAGTGTCAATACAGGCTCTAACAACTTTTCTTTTAGCCTGAATTCGAATGTGGGTCCTTCCGTAGCTGGGAATACAAATCCGCCCCCGGCCAGTCCGTCGCCCACTAAGTCAACGGTCATCGACAAACGCGATGAGACGATCTCAATCGTCGTCAACAAGAAATCAATTGCGATAGGAAGTGCCGCATTGGCTGTATTGCTGGCTCTCGCAGGATTTTTCTATTTCCGCCCAAGCGGTACGTCAGCAAATTTGTCGCCGAAGAATGTTCCGGATAGCCAGTTTTCGTCAATTACACCGACGCCTACAATTGACGGTGCACATCTAATTCCGCCGATACCTGCTCCAGCACAGACTGTGGCAAAGAAGTCCACACCTTCCTCAAAGAAGAGCGTATCCCATAAGAAGGCTACAGCTAAGAACAAACCCCAACAGCAGAAGTGGAAAAACTATTATCCTTCTGCGTCAGGAAGAGGATCTTCATATTCAGGTTCTAATTACTCTTCACCTAGCAGCAACCCTTATTCTTCGAGCAGCTCTTACTCTTCGTCGAGATCATCCTCTTCTTACAGCTATCAGCCTTCTGTTTCACAACCCGTGATTCAATCCGCACCGGTTGTGGCGCCTGTCGCTCCGCCGATTCAATCGTCTGTATCTTCTTCGAGCTACAGCAGCAGTTCTGAAAGCTACGTCAACCGCCGTGCAAATCGATACGCTGAAAAAGGAGTGGAACGGGTTTCTGGATTTATTAATAGGAACCTCAACAAGGGAGTCAGAAAGGGAGCTGGTTGGGTCAGAAAGTTCATTCCTTAGGACGTTCGAACGAAGGTTTTCGCTTCTCACAATCTGTTGTCCGAACACTTTCGAATTGCTGACCGGATTTCCAGTGGTTCTCCAAATTCGGGAACTGTGGCACGTTCCTTGCGTCCTCTCATCGGACAAAGCCGGGAGGAAGGAAGAATGAGAAGAAGTATTTTGGCCCTAGTGGCTCTGGGTTTTGCATTCACTATTCCGCTCCGCGCACAGGCAGACCAAACGATTATTCAAAGAGATATCACCCAAGGACCGGCTCAAGTTATGGGAAGCTGGATGGAACCTGCGTACGAGCGTGTGAAGGAAACAACTGATGCCAATGGTGAAACCCATCGGGTCCGAGAGCCGATTATCATGGAACGTCACGAGAGAGTTGTTGTGCCTATTAGCGAACAACGCACCACGACAACGGTTGTGAATTCTCCTCGCGTTCAAACGCAAACGACTTACCGTGCATCGCGCCCGGTGAAAAGAAAAGTTGCCTACAAGAAAAGAGCAGTAGCTTACAAGAAGCGCTACAAAGCTCCTCGTGTCGCACACATCCGTCGCAAACCATCGAATTTGATCGCTGTGAAAACAGTGCGCAGAATTGAACAACCAACGGTAATTCAACGCACTGATCATTACGAACAAGAAAACTTGATCTACGACCGCCGCCACCCTGCACTCGACATGTAAGACTGTAGTGGCACATTGTATGCGCCGTTCGGCGCGTAAAATCCAGCAGGAGAACTGAGTGTGGTTCTCCTGTTGGCTTTTGCGTTTGATGCGAAACTTCGAGATGGCGACATAGAACGTTGCCACGAGGAAAGATTGTGTGCAAATTTTAGCTGCGAAAAATTTCAGTTTGCAGTAGGATGAATTTTGTCGGTCTATAGGTTGTTAGCTTTGCGAGGCAAGGAATATGCCTGAAGATCCGCCATTTCCGCCTTCCCTTGAGGCTTTGCCGTTTTCCAGTTCGCACATTGCGGACATTTTCGGTCAACGCACTTTTGCGCGCGGACTGGAATATAAGAGTAAGGGTGTTGTAGTAAACGTCGATGTAGATTTCGAGCGACGCGTGATCAAGGGCGCGGTGCAAGGCACTCGTGATGTACCTTATCAATCACGAGTCACTACCAACGAAAATGGTTTTATAAATGCTGCGCATTGTAGTTGTCCAGTAGGCTCTTACTGCAAACATTGTGTCGCGCTGATCTTGCAAGCAGGTTCAATTTACGGTTTTACCGAAGTCGTCCTTGGTCCGACGGAGCTTCCGCGCAGCGTGCAACATTGGGTAGATGAAGTGAAGGGCAGCTTCACTGCACACACCGCCCATGAGAAAGAAAAGGAAGAGAAGGCTAAGGAGCACGATAGCGGTAAGCCCAGAGAAAATGTGGTTGGTGGCTCTGTTATATACATCATTGATAGATCTAAATTTGGCAATATTCCTTCGATTGTTCTTACTCCGTACATTGTCGGAAAGAAGAATTCTGCCGGTCTACAGAAGGTCGTAGAGACGTCTTTCGAGGACTTGTCTCCGGAATTGGGTGCGACAAAAGAAGATGAGTCAATCGTTCAATTTGCGTTGGCGGCATTGGGCTCGTCGTATCTTGGCGATGTTCTGGGCGGCGATGCAGAGCTGATGAAGATGCTGCTCAACAAGGTTGTTGCGACGGGGCGTTCGTATTATAGAAGTGCTTCCAATCCACCGCTAACAAAAGGACCGCGCGTGGAAGGCCGAGTGAAATGGATGTTTCGCAGAGATCGCTCGCAGATTCCTGCGATTGTGGGCGAAAAGGACACCATCATTCCTCTGTTAAGCGCATGTCCTGCGTATGTAGATACTTACATGAACCATCTCGGGTTTATGGATTTGCCGATTGATGTCGATACGCTTACAAAGCTTTTGATAGCACCACCGGTGATGCCTGGGTTTGCAGATAAAGTGCACGATCAACTGAGGGATCTCAATCTTCCAACTCAGATTGAAATGCCTTGTTCGATGTTGAATGAAGAGATAATCAAAGGTGCGCCCAAGCCTCTGGTTTCCTTCAAGTCCATTAGTCCAGTTGGTAACGATGCATTGATGTACTGGCGTCGGGGTTTCGAACCCAACAAAAATGTTAACGTTGTGGATCTCTCTTTCGATTATGGCGGACACGTATTTGATTTAAGGGACAAAAATTCGGAGTGGCGAGATGCCCGAGGCGATGATTTGGTTGTCTATCGTCGAGACTTGGCAGCAGAACGCAAAGTCGTGCAGAAGATGAAAGACTACGGCTTCGAGTCACTGCCAATGTACTCTGAAGGCAATCGGATGCGGTTTATCATGTCTGGTGATAACGATTATCGCTGGTTGCATTTTGTCGAAAACGTTTTGCCAAAGCTTTTAAAAACGGAGTGGCAGATCGAAATAGATGATTCTTTTTCGTATCGTGTAATCCATCCTGAAGAGGCAATCGACTTTGATCTGACTGAGCAAACTGCTTGGTGGTTTGTTCTCGATATGGGCGTTAGTGTCGATGGGCAGCGGGTTTCGTTATTTCCAATTATCATTAGTGCCCTGAAGCGTGCCGGAGTTAACAACCTAAATCAACTGGATATTCAACAGTTGAATATCAATGGTAATTTCTATGCCCCGATGCCTGACGGACGCATGATAGCTCTGCCATTTGAGCGCGTAGAGAGTGTTCTAAATCTGATTCGAGAGATGTATAACGCCGACGTTGGCGGCTGTGTGGTTGAGGCTCAAAACCTTCCCCAAGTTCTTTCACACACGAAGATATTGCCGACAGATCGAATTAAGAAGTTGGCTAAGCATCTGGAAAAACTCGACCGAATAGAGGCGATTGATACGCCGGAAGAGTTTGGCTCTGAGCTTCGGCAATACCAGAAAGAGGGGCTCGGCTGGCTGAATTTCTTGTGTGACATGGATGCCGGCGGAATTCTTGCTGATGATATGGGTCTGGGTAAAACGGTTCAGGGGCTTGCGCTGATTCTCTTACGGAAGCAGAAAAATCAACTTAAGCAACCGGTTTTGGTAATTTCACCGACAAGTGTCGTTCCCAATTGGATGAATGAAGCACAGCACCTTACGCCATCTCTGCGTGTTTTAAGACTTACAGGCTCCGACCGTTTCGAGCGTTTCAAAGAAATTCCGAACAACGACATTGTCATTACTAGCTATGCGCTATTGCTTCGAGACATCGATTCTCTGAGTTTGTCAGACTGGTCGATTATTATTCTCGATGAATCTCAATACATCAAAAACCCGACGACATCCCTGTCTAAAGCTGTTGCTCGCCTTCGCGCGAAGGCACGATTCTGTTTCACTGGTACCCCTGTTGAGAACACTCTGCGCGAACTCTGGTCGCAGTTCAACTTTCTGATGCCAAACATGTTGGGTAATCGCAAGAGTTTTGCCAATTACTTTCAAAAGCCAATCGAGCGCAACAGCAGCGAAGATAGAAAAAGCATTCTTCAGCGTCGAATTCGCCCCTTTATGTTGCGACGAACCAAGGCTGAAGTTGTTCAGGAGCTGCCACCCAAGACTCTGATCTTACAGCCTGTTGAGTTGGTAGGTGCGCAGCGTGATCTCTACGAAAGTGTTCGTTTGGTCATGCACAAACGCGTCAATGAGGAGATTCGCGATAAAGGTTTGACCGGCATGCGCATCCTCATTATTGATGCGTTATTGAAGTTGCGCCAAACCTGTTGCGATCCCCGTTTGGTCAAACTGAAAATGGCAGAAGGGATAACGGACAGCGCAAAGTTGGAGACCCTCATGGACATGCTGCCACAACTGGTTGAAGAAGGAAGGCGCATCATTGTCTTCTCGCAGTTCCGTAAAATGCTCGAACTCATCGAGGCAGAGCTTCAGCAGCTCAAACTTGATTATGTGATGCTTACGGGTCTCACAAAAGACAGGCAGCGCATCATCAATAAGTTTCAGCGAGGTGAGGTTCCTATCTTCCTCATCAGTTTGAAGGCGGGTGGCACTGGTCTAAATCTAACTGCGGCAGATACCGTAATTCACTACGATCCCTGGTGGAATCCAGCAGTAGAAGATCAGGCTACCGATCGAGCCTACCGAATCGGGCAAGATAAGCCTGTTTTCGTCTATAAATTCATCGCCGCTGGCAGTGTCGAAGAGCGCATTTTGATAATGCAAGAACACAAAAAGGGTCTGGCCGGTGGAATTTTTACTGAAGGTCAAGCGGCTTCTCTGGCTGTCAATCAGGAAGAAATTGACTTCTTGCTGCAACCTCTCGAAATGCCCGACCCGCAGTTTAAGCGCCGTTTTAATCCATCGCTGAGCCGCTCGTCGGAGTTTGATCCATCACAACCGCCCAAGAAGAGATCGCGGAAGAATGACGGCAAACCACCTCACCTGCGCATAGTCGACTAGTTGTTATTGCTCGCCGGGTTGTTTTGGTGGAATCGGTGGAGTTGGTTCTACATGCTTATATGCATACCTTGCGCCGTAGTCGAGCATGACTGTTTTGCCTAGCGCATTGATGCCGACTTGATCGACTGCCCAACTGACTTGATCTCCCATCAGATGCTTGTTGTAGTCATGGAATGAAACGCCGTCCTTCGACATTTGATCACGAAGAGCCGCTGCTTGAGCTTCTGTTACTGGTGTTTTTAGAACTTCTTGGAGCCCGAGCGAGACATTGCGCTCTCTGCCGTTGAAGCCGGAAACATCGTTGAGATGCAGTTGCCCGAACATCAGTTTTGCATCGTGTGGAACAGTTCCCCAATCGCGGATACTCTCTGCCCCTAGTGAGCTGGCCGTTTTTAAGACGGCACCGTTGGTGGTGCGGAATGCGCCACTTTCAGAACCACTTCCAAGAAAACCACGCAAAGGCTCTTGGAAGTTTTTGAGAACTTGCAAAACATCCTTGCCCTGATAATAGCTCGAATTCGAGTGCACCAATTCAGAGAATGTTTTGGAACCGCGATCGATAGTCATCTCCCACGGCGCGTTGGGATCGCCACCTCTCCTGCTGATGAAACGAAGCTGTTCACCCGCCGGACCTACAGCGCCTTTCCCTCTGAACATGTTCCCGGCAGCAGAAATCCAATCGGTTGGAACGCTTTCTCTGCGCACATTGATTGTTTCTGCATCGCCTTGCTTCAAGAATTTTTCTACCGGCTTTATCGAAACTTCAGCTCCGCTTTTACCGCCTTTGAAAATTTGACTGACGTCTGCCGCGTCGATGGCGACGAGCTTGTATTCTCGCTCTCGAATGGAAGCGGCATTTTCCATGGCATGATTGTTCGCAAAGCGGCGCTGATTGCCAGGCGCCGCTGCGAGCGAATTTGCTAATCCGAAAGCGAGTGGGTAAGCAGCAAGACGCGTAGCATTGAATTCTCCGGATTGAAATTCCGACTGCAATTCCTGTGACATTCCGCCAGCCCATCCATTGGCGAAGCCCATAGTCGTCATGGAGCGGAAGGTATTGCCGGCGAAGAAATTTGGAGCACCTTTGACGAGGCCAATTGTTAAGCCAGCGGTCGCCAAATCCGTTGTCAGCGCGACTGGATTGGCAGTGTTTTTCCCAACGGTGATGAGCCCTTTGCCGAAGGAATCGAAAGTGAGGTTGCCGTCTGCGTCTACATAATTGCCCCTGGTAAGCCCCGAATCAATCAGCCTGCCGCCGATTCCATATTTGAGGGACATAACGGCAACGCTGTCTCCGGCGCCGGCTGAGCGCCCCAAAATGGTCCGCATTCCGATGCCTTTTGCGACCCCTAACGTTCCATCTACAAATTCATGTCCGTTGCCCGGGCGAATTTCATCTAAAGCAAAAGCAGTGCCTGTAACCGCAAAGCCAAGCTTGCCGGGCGTGAAGATTCCCAGCGTTTTGGCGGCACTGGACGTTATGTGATACGCATCTGATTCCGCCTGACGCGCCGCCAGGCTTTGTTTCAAAGCCTCGGAGGCATTGCCGCCTCCGTGTGAGGCTTCCAAAAGTTTGTCCCTGGCAGCCGCTTGATGATGGTAAGGCTCGGTAGCAAAGTCGATGGCTTTGCGAAGAATGCTCTTTTGCGACTCCTCTCTATCCAGGCGCGCCAGTTCAGAATCAACTGTGGCGCTGGAATTGGGATTGCCTTTTTCCATGGAGTTACCGCTACTTGGAAGCGCATGCACCTTGACCTTGGTCGAGGTTCTGCCTGGAGGGCTAGCCGGCCGATATCGGTATTGTGCCCAGTAGAGCCGGTTTCTGGACATTTAGGCCTCAAGCGGCGCCTGTGGACGTACTTGCCGGATTAACGCGCTGCTTGGAGGCTTTGGAGGACCTGACTAGGTCTATACGGCTGGGCGGATTTTTTTCCACTACGTAATTTCCCCACTGACGGCAGGGAGCCAGAGGTTTATTTTAAAGGTTCTCCTCCACGAGACAACATAATATGACCCCTCCGGGACGCATCTCCGAGAAATCGGTGACTACATCTGAACTGGTGTCCGATTTCAGCGCGGCCGCGTTTGACTCGGCAATTCAGAAGCCCATCAACGGCTTGACCCAGCTGACTGGCAAGTTGGTCGGGCATGAGCTGCCTAAGCTGAGTCTGGTAGAAGTCCCGAAAGCAGAGACGGGGGCGGAGAATTTCGCCCAGCAAGCCGGTGCAGCCGTGGGCATGCTCGTTCCATTTTTGGGAACCAGGGCTCTGGTGCGTGGCGCTTTGGGCAGTCGGTTGGGAACAGGTTATGGCGGAGTAGCCTTGGAAGGGGGATTGACCGGTTTGGGCATGGGAACAGTCTTGACCCCCGTGGAGAATGGTCAACCGTTCTGGCAAACTCGACTGGCTAACGGACTGACGGATGCGGGCACCTTCTCCTTGCTAAATGTCACGGGCAAGAGTGTTGGCTCTCTCAAAGCATTCGGCATGACTGCGGAAGCACCATTAGTGACCCGAATTGGCAAAGGTGCTTTGGCTGGGTCTATCAGCAGCTTACCTGCAGGCTTCGCTCATGCTGAGCTGCATTCAATAACTCACGGCAAAGGCCCGGCGAGCGCTTCTGAAGTGTTCGGCGATATGACTGGATTTGCGCTTTTCGGAGGAGTTCTTGGTGGCGTAGGTGGTGCCAGAGCACGTTCGCGCTTCTTGCAGAACAACGAAGCTGCTGATGCTGCAAAACCGCCTGTTCAGACAGAAGTAGTCAAACTGGGAGAGCCTGTCAAAGCTGATCCTGTTAAAGCAGAGAATGCCAGAGCTGCAGAAAAGACTTCTGGCAATCAGGACGGACCAGCTGTAATCACAGAGGGCACTCGCGTCTATACGACTGAAGAAATGCTCAAGGTTGTTGAAGCGCGCGAAGCTGCTGCCAGACAAGCTCGCGAGGCCGCCCCCAAAGTTGAGACTGCTGATCCGAACAAGATTCTCAAAGTGAAGAAAGAAGGTTATATCGACGCTGGAGATGAAGGTAAAGTCTACTCCAACGGCGACGGCACAGTGACCAAGATCTATCATGACTCCAGCAGAAGCATGGAAGCTGTTAAGGCGATTTACGACAAGCTGAACACGATTGGCATCAAGACGCCGAAGATTTTGGAAATTGGTAAGTCCGAAGAAGGGCTGCCGGCTATGCGTATGGAGCAGGTTGGCGATGGTGACCCATTGCGCTGGCAGTTGATGATGCGCGAAATCACAGGCGCCGATCTCGCCTCCTTGCGCCAACAATACTGGGCTTATGCAGACGCGTTGAACAAAGCGAACCTGCGCATCGACTGGAATCTCAAGAACATGCGCTTTGAAAACGGCCAGCTCTACATTCTTGATCCGTCATTCATGAAGAATGAACAAACAGGTCAAGGAACATTCGATATGTTTGCAACGATGATTGGACCGCGTCCGTGAGCCGAGGCTAAACGCCGACTTCTTGTCCCGCTTCGATGTAGGTTGCGATGTCTACTTCTACAGCTTCTTCAGCGCCAATTGCACCAAGTTCTTGATTCAATTTTTTGAAATCAATTGAAGGAGGAACAGACACAATCGCGTTCATGCAGAAAAGCGGAGTGCCTGTTTCTGGCGCCGGGACCAATTCGGTTTCCATTGACTGAATGTTGATTTGGTGATTCTTCAAGTACGAAGAAATTTTGTGCACGATGCCCTCGTGATCGGCGCCTTCCACACTGATTTGAAAAGTAGCGTAGCCTTTGAAACGCGAAACATCCGGAGCTTTGGTCTTCTTGGTATTGACCTGGATTTTTTCTTTCGACAGCGACTCTAGATCTTTGAGCAACTCAGGTAGTTTGTCCGGGGATACCGTGACTAATGCAATCGCTGCGAATTCGCCGCCCAAAACCGTCATGCGGCTGTCTTCCATGTTCGCGCCGTGGCGGGTAATTACTTCGGCAAGGTGCGAAACGATGCCTGGTCTGTCTTCGCCAACAGCTGTCACCAACAAATGCTCTTTCATCGTTTCAGTCCTTTCTGTTCTTTCGGGCACGCCAACTTATATAATCTACCCGCGTTAAAACGGCAGGCAAACATAATACTACTCCTTCAAAGAGGGCGACGTTTACCCCGGCTTGCCCGCCTGCATTTGAAGAAGCAAGCATATTGTCATTGGGAATTGTAAACAAAATCCGAAAAAATCCTCGACAAGGTGCGCCAGGTCCTGTTAACCTCAGGGAGTAATTTGTCGTTCCAGGATGTACTAAATCCTTTATGCCGCTCAACACAAGAGTGATTGTTGAAACCGCTGCCCGCAACCACGGGCATCATCACCATCATCATTCTTGAAACGGGAGCGGAACCTCACGACAGAATAGCTTTGCGTAACGCAAAAACTGTTGAGACCCGCTCAGAAGGCGGGTTTTTTTGTCAGCGAAATTTTGAATCACACTTCGCGCCAATCTAGGAAATGAAAAAATGAAAAACACAGCGGAAGCTCCATCAAAGGAACAATCAGCGGCGACATCTATTGAGGTCGAATCGCCCGATGGAACCGGCACCTTGAAGATGGTGTTGCCGTCCGGACGTATTCAAGAAAAGGTGGTGGCTCTGCTCGAAAGGGTTGGGCTAAGTTTCGCCAAGAGCGGTCGGTCGTATCGTCCTCGTACCTCTCAAACTGGCGTGGTCGCGAAGTTTCTCAAGGCGCAAAACATTCCGGATCTCGTTGCTCTCGGTCGTCACGACTGTGGTTTTTCCGGATTAGACTGGATTGTCGAACGTCAGGCTGATGTGGTTGAACTTTTGGATCTCGGCTTTGATCCAGTTTCGATCGTCGCTGCAATGCCGGAAAACCTGGCTGAAGAATCAATGGCACAGCGCCAAAAGCGCCGTCTTGTTATCGCTTCTGAGTACAGAAATCTGACTTTGGACTATATAAAGTTGAAAAACTTGAATGCCGACTATGTTCAAACGTTCGGTGCCACCGAAGCCCTGCCGCCGGAAGACGCCGACATGATCATCGATAACACGGCGACCGGCGAGACGATTCGTCAAAATAGACTCGTCATTGTCGACACGTTGCTTAAGTCGAGCACGCGCTTTCTCTGCAACAAAAAAGCTTTGGAAGACGATAAAAAACGGCAGAAATTAGAAGAGCTCGTAATGCTTATGAAGAGTGCTCTGCGCGCCAACGAGAAGGTCTTGCTCGAAATGAATGTCAGTACGGAGAATTTCGAGCGCCTGGTGGCGATTTTGCCATGTATGAAAGCGCCGACAATTTCAGAACTCTATAAAGGCAGCGGTTATGCAATTAAGGTGGCGGTTCCTTCTGCTGATTGTTCTCAGCTGATACCAAAACTTGTTGCCTATGGCGCGACCGACATCCTTGAATACAAACTGGAAAAAATCGTCGTCTGAACACCCATTCTGTTTTGATTTCGCAGTTCTTCAGCAACAATAGGATCACTGAATGAAAGTTATGTCCGACACGACAAAAGAGAAAAGGCCCGATTATTCAGAAACGGCGGAAGCGTCGATTGGCTCTGGTTGCGCTTCCCAAAAGACCGGAGTTCTTCCAAAGCGAATTGTATTAGAACTTCCCTTTTACGATTTGCCGGGCAGCAGTAGGCAGAATTATGCTCGCCTCGATTTCTGCGAGAACACTCAGGGCTATCCGGAATCTTATCCTCAAGGGATGCCGGAAGCTTGGGCTAGCACTTACCCTGAGTATCCGGAGTTTGTCGAGAAGCTGGCGGCAATGTACGGCATTAAGCCGAATGAACTGATTCTGACGAACGGCAGCGACGAAGGAATCATGGTTGTCTGCAATACTTTTGTCGAGCCGGGCGAAGACACGGCTATTGTTTCGAGACCGTGCTTTTCTGTCATTCCTCACTCACTGAGGCTGGCTGGCGCCAAACTAGTCAATGTTGATGTTCTGCCTGATCTCAGTTTTAATTTGGCTGGGATAGAAGCAGCGCTTGAAGCCGGCGCTAAGATCGCATTTTTTGCGACACCCGAAAATCCCACTGGTGCACAGCTCCCTGCTGACGTCATTGAGGGATGGTGCCAGAAATATCCGAATACTCTTATCGTAATTGATGAAGCGTATGGCGAATTTTCCAACACGACAGTTATTCCGCTCATTGAAAAGTACAGCAATCTGCTGGTGCTGAAAACATTCTCAAAAGCATGGGCCATGGCGGGATTGCGCTTGGGATGCATCTTTGGACAAGCTCAGATGATCGAGTATTTGAAGATTGTCACACCTGTCTTCAGTGTCAATAATGCCGCGATTTGGACAGCTTCTCAGTTACTTGAGCGGCGGGCTGATGTTGATATGTATGTTGCCGAAGTGAATGAGCGCAAGGCGCGCCTGGTGAAAAACCTTGAGGAGCGTGGATTCGAAGTCTTTAACGGCGCTGGCAATTCAATCTTGTTGTCGTTCGGAATTCTCGCCGACAAGTTTTGTCAGTTTTGCAGAGATGAGAAAGTGTTGGTGCGCAATCGCAGCAAGCAGGTTTTTCCTGCTGCTGAGTTTGATCCTATGTGGGGACGCATTCGCATCTCTATCGGAACAGAAGCCGAGCAAGAACTGTTTCTGGCAACACTGGATAAGTTTCAGAAGAGCTACGGAATCATTTTCGATTTGGACGGGACTCTGGTTGATACCAGCGCAAGTTTTGACGAAACCGTCGCGCAAATGGTGGAAAGATATTCCGGAAAACCATTGCAGCCGGATGAGCTTCGAAAGCTGCGCGAGGAAGGTGGCTACAATGATGATTGGGTTGCCTCTATAGAGTTGTTGAGGCGCCGCGGCGTCAATATAGAGATGCGCGAGTTTTCTCCGGAAGCAACCAAACTGTACTTGAGTCTTGCGCCAAGCACGGAAAGACTTTTGCTTGCAGTCGAGTCTCTTCAAAAGTTTTCTAAGAGGTTTCCGATTTTTATCGTCACTGGCAGAACTCGCGGCGAATACGATCCAGTCTGGGGCGAAAGGCTCAACCCGCTGTTTACGCGTGTTTACTGCCTGGATGACATCGCCGGGCTCGGAGCGAAACCCTCTCCGGATTACATCAATCGCAACCTGGAAGATTTTGAATTGAAATTTGGTATCTATATCGGCAACTCTGTAGATGACATGAGCGCAGCTCTAGCCGCAGGTATCGACTGCATTGCCATCAATACGTCCGCGTCTGATGACGCGCTGAGGGAAGCCGGAGCCCAATTGGTAATCAGCAGCATGGATGAACTGGAGAAGGTGTTTCAACTATGAAAAGCGCAATTCAAAACCAATCGGCCGCAGTTGAAGTGAAGGCAAAAGGCCGCACCGCTTCTGTCACGCGCGAGACAAAGGAAACAAAAATTTCCATTCGCATCGATTTGGATACTCCGGGAGAGGTCGATATCAAAACCTCGTTGCCATTTCTTTCTCATATGTTGGAGGCTCTAGCTGTGCACGGACGATTCAGTCTCGTCGTCGATGCCACCGGCGATATCGAGGTTGATCCACACCACTTGATTGAAGACACGGGAATTGTCCTCGGCGAAACCATCTTCAAAGCACTGGGCGGATTCAAAGGAATTGAGCGCGCCGGATGTTTTACCTACCCGATGGACGGCAGCCTCGTTCTTGTCGCGATTGATATCTGCGGTCGCCGCAACCTGAGCTGGAAATTGCAATTCGGTAATTTCACAGTCGGCAATCTCGACCCGAATCTATTCCGCGAATTCTACAAAGGATTCGTCGACGGATTGCGCTCCACGCTCCATGTAAAAATGCTGGAAAGCGACAACGATCACCATGTTATCGAAGCTTCGTTCAAAGCGCTTGCACGCGCATTGCGCCAGTCCATAACTCCGCTGCCGGGCAATGAATATTTGAGTACTAAAGGAGTCCTCGATGAAAACTGAGGTCGACCTTGTCGATGTCGCCGGTGGAAATTTGGGCAGTGTGAGACGTTGCCTCGATAGACTTGGCGTGCCATACAATTTGGTCAATCCCCAGAATGTTCCTGATGGTTCACGCCCGATTATCTTGCCTGGCGTGGGCAACTTCGGTGCAGTTATGGAAAACTTGCAGAAGGATGGCTTTGACCAACTGGTAAAACGTCTCGTCGCAGGCGGCACCCCCTATCTCGGAATTTGTGTCGGCATGCAGATTTTGTTTGATTGGGGAGACGAGTCGAACAGCGCGGGACTTGGCCTGTTACCGGGTAAGGTCGTAAAGTTCACGCGCGGAAAAATTCCTCAAATAGGATGGAATAAGATCCAGTGCCCCGACTCATCGCAATCGAAGAAGACCGAATGGCCAGGGGGCTATGTTTATTTCGTCAATTCATTTGTCTGCCAGCCTGAGAATATTGGCGACATTTTGTATTCGGCGGATTACTACGGAGATTTTTGTGCTGCTGTAAAACGCGACAATATCTGCGGATTCCAGTTTCACCCTGAAAAGAGTGGACCCTTCGGCCAGTCCTTGTTGGTGCGCTGGATTGAAACGGTTTCTACCAATTGTGACGGCGGCGAGAACCTCGCATATGCAACCAAAGGGGTAGAAAATGCTGACTAAACGCATCATCCCTTGCTTGGATGTGAGAGACGGACGTACCGTAAAGGGCGTTAATTTCACCAATCTCAGAGACATGGGCTGTCCTGTTGAACTCGGCTTGATGTATGAAAGTCAGGGTGCAGATGAATTGATGTTTCTCGACATCACCGCTTCAGTGGAAGGTCGTGCGGCGATGCTGGAATTTGTCGAGCGCGTAGCTGACAATCTCTCCATACCATTCACTGTGGGCGGTGGCGTTTCTTCCAGGGGAAACGTGACAGAATTGCTAAATGCCGGAGCGGACAAGGTTTCGATGAACACGGCCGCAGTGAAAAGACCAGAGCTGATCAATGAGGTTTCTACTCAATTTGGCTCTCAATGTTGCGTTGTTGCCATTGATGCTCGAAAGAAAGAAAACGGGAATGACAATCTAGATAATGGCGGCAAAATCGAATGGGAGGTTCTCATCAAAGGCGGAAGAGAATCAGTTGGTTTGGATGCGCTTGAATGGGCTGAGGAGTGCGTTCGACGTGGTGCCGGCGAAATACTTTTGACATCATGGAACCGCGACGGAATGCAAACTGGTTTTGATATTGAAATGGTAAAGGCATTTTCGGAGAGACTGCCAATTCCAGTTATCGCTTCGGGCGGTGCAGCCAATCCGGAAAGTTTTGTCGAAGTGTTTGAGAAAGCCGGTGCAGATGCTGCGCTTGCCGCGAGCATTTTTCATGACAAAATCTACAGCATCGGCGATGTAAAACTAGCAGTAAAAAACGCGGGAATCAGTGTCAGAGAGTAAGGCGGAAAAATGATAGTACCCAGCATCGATATCATGAACGGAAAGGCTGTCCAGCTCAAGCAGGGCAAGGACCTGGTCGTCACATCGGAGCGTACGCCGATTGAGTTGGCGCGGGAGTTCAATCGCTTTGGAGAGGTGGCAGTTATCGACCTTGATGCCGCGATGGGCAAGGGCAATAATCGCGCACTAATTCAAGATATCTGCAAAGTCGCTGATGTCCGGGTCGGTGGCGGCATCCGCGATGTCGATACAGGCAAGGAATATTTGAAGGCTGGTGCGAAGGCGCTGATTCTTGGCACGAAAGCAGTTCCGGAAATTCTCAGTGAGTTTCCTTCTGAGAGAGTGATGGTGGCACTCGATAACGTAGATGGAAAAGTTGTCGACAAAGGATGGACCAACACAACAGAAGAAACCATCTGGGATCGTGCCGAAAGACTGGCTCCGTACTGCGGCGCATTCCTCACGACTTTTGTGAAGGATGAAGGCGGTCTTGGCGGGATGAACATGGACGCGGTAAAAGAAGCAAAGGAAAGGTTGAAACGACCGGTCACCGTGGCTGGTGGCATTGCTGCCACGGATGAAATCGTTGAGATTTCAAAACTCGGCATGGATGTCCAGGTTGGAATGGCTCTATACACCGGACGAATAGACCTTGCTGAAAGCGTGGTCGGTGCTGTCAAATTCGATGCTAACGGGCTTGTGCCTATAGTGGTCCAGGATGTCAGCGGAAAGGTGCTGATGCTTGCATACGGCAATGAGGAGTCACTAAAACGCGCACTGACAGAGGGAAAAGGTGTCTATTACAGTCGCTCGAGAAAAGAGTTGTGGGAGAAGGGATTGACATCCGGTAGCGTGCAACAGTTGATTTCTTGTCGCCTCGATTGCGACAGGGATTCAATTTTGTTTACTGTGAAACAATCGCAGGGTGCTTGTCACAATGGCACTTTCAGCTGCTTTGGCAACGCAACCTCCCACCGCGGATTCGCCATCGAAGATCTCTTCGAAACCTTGCGCCAACGCAAGCTTAATGCACCAGAGGGCAGCTACTCCGCCACCCTGTTTCAAGACCGCGACAAACTGAGCAAAAAGCTTATGGAAGAAGCATTTGAGGTGGTATCGTTTAAGTCGCGCGAAAACCTTCGTTGGGAAGTTGCGGACTTGCTCTATTTCGTAAGCATCCTGGCTGTTGATGAAGGTCTTGATTGGAAAGAAATCGAGCTAGAGCTTGGGGGACGCCACAAATGATTCCGCTTTACAAGGGTGCTGATGCCATTGCCTGGCTGAAAAAGATGGCAACTGGTGTCAATGTCGACAGCGAAAACATTCCGGCTCCGCCACCATTGACCTCATCTGCAGGCGGTCCGCCCCTGGCTACTACGAAACACAGCGGTACTTACAGTGCTCTCAGTATCGCGCAGGAAGTCGAACAGATTATCAATCATGTACGTCGCGAAGGTGATGTTGCAATAGCGCAATTGGCCGATAGATTTGGTGATACCGTATCTCCACCACTGTTCATGGAACAAGAAGGCATTGATGCTTTAGCAAAGAATTTGCCGGTTGACACGGTAAGAACTATCGATTTGGCTGCGGCGAGAATAAAAACATTTGCAGAAGCAACACTGGCTGCTATCAGACCGATTCATGTTTCTTACGAGCGTTTTGATACCGGATTGAATTTTCGTCCTGTAGGGCGCGTTGCTTGTTATGTTCCTTCCGGACGTTTCCCACTCACCTCGACTGCACTGATGACTGCAATCACCGCCAAGGTTGCGGGCGTGTCTGAAGTGTTCATTCTTTCACCCAATCTCACTGACGAGATACTTTATGCTGGCACCGTAGCTGGTGTCACCGAGTTTCACCAGATTGGTGGCGCACAAGCAGTTGCTGCTGCAACCTTCGGAACGAAGACCGTCAAAGCTGCCGACATGATCGTTGGTCCGGGAAATGCGTACGTCACTGAAGCTAAGCGTCAGCTTCAAGGACGTATCGGTATCGACATGCTCGCCGGTCCGAGCGAAATTTGCATCATTGCCGATCACGGAAGCAATCCATACTGGTTGGCTCTCGATCTGCTTTCTCAAGCGGAGCACGATCCCGATGCGCGCGCTTTCTTGCTTACAGACGATGAAGCCGTCGCTACGCAGGTGTTAGCAGAGCTGCCTAAAGTTCGCTCAGAGATTGCGTTGCCAGATTTCATTGATGAGAGTTTGAGCAAGAGTGTGATTTTGGTTTTGCCGGACATCGTTGCTTGCATCGCTGCGGCGAATAGTATCGCTCCGGAGCATTTGCAATTGCATGTCGCAAAACCTGAAGACCTGCAACCGCATTTGGTCAATTACGGTGCGCTATTCATTGGCTATAACGCTACTGTGCCTAACGGGGATTATGTTGCCGGACCTAATCACACATTGCCTACAAATAGATCGGCACGGTTTGCCGGCGCTCTCAGTCCGTTGACTTTCTTGCGTGCGCAGACTTGGATTCGAGTTCGTTCTAATGCGAACGAGTTGCATCAAGAAACTGAGGCTTTCGCCAATTTAGAAGGTTTGAACGCACACGCCGCTGCACCACGCGCACGCTATATCGACAATCAATAAATAGATAGATAGACGCTAAGCATTTCGTGCGAAGCGTTTCGTGCAAACTGTTTTGCGCCGATTATTCCAGTCAAACCGTTGAACAAACCTTTCATTGAACGCGCGTTTGATTACAGAAGTGTAAGGTTTTCTCTTGTTTGTTCACGCGGGATAGTGGGTATGGAATAGCTACCAAATCTTCCCGAAATCCGTTTCTTACTTACTAGGAAATACAAACTATGCAAAAGGCTCGCACTTTAGCGCTGCTGCTGGTGTCCATTGCCTGCATTTCTCCGGCAAATTCACAAGGAATGATGGAAGGTACGTTCGTAAGAGGTCTCGGCGCAGGGATGGGCGCTGGAACCGCTGCCAGTATGGGGCACGGCAAAGTCGTGCGGCGCACAGCCGAATCCGTAATTCAGGCGCAGCAAGCGATGATCGCACAGACGAAAACAATCGAACAGTATGTTGCAACCGGTATTCAACTACAAGCCAAAAAGCAGTGGAACACCGCAGAGCAATACTTTCAGGAAGCACTGAAAGTCATTGCAAAACGAGATGGTCCTGGCAGTCCGAAGAGCGCTCCTGTACTTGCTCGCCTTGCAACTGTTGCGAAAAACCAGCATAAATTGGATGAGGCTATCGGTTATCAAAAAACTGTTGTCGCCTTCGCTAATAATGCGAAAGCGCAGAATCCGACTGCGGCCGTTCAAGCGCAAGTTGAACTTTCAAGTCTTTTCATTGATAAGGGCGACCTGCACAACGCCGAAGGTACGCTCAAACAGTCTGCCGATATTGTGCGAAGTGATCGAAGCATTCCTCCAAAAACTTACTCAACGACTTTGCGAGTATATGGTGAGGTTTTGAGAAAACTGAATAAGAATTCGGAAGCTGATGCGATTGATGCTGAAATTGCGTCGCAGAGTGGGGAATCCGCCACTGCGGCTTCTGTTGCGAATGTTGCTAGACCTCAGCCGGCAGCGACTACGACACCGCCTGCGGTGTCTGCCGACGGAACTGCTGTTTCAACTGCACCTCCTGAAACAGCAGTTCCTGCTGCTTCTTCATCTGCATCTGCAAGTTCTGCCACAACCTCTGCCGCGCTTGATGGATCAGCATCCGCTGTACAGTCTGCGAGCTCCTCTGCTGAAAGTTCAACATCTGCGATAGAGTCGCCTCATGCGACTAGTTCTGCTGCTGAAGCCGCTCCATCTGCTGCGACGAATCCGCCTGGTGAACTGTTACCTCCACCAACAGCCGATTGGCCTGTGATGAGCTCTGATGGCAAAATTGTTTCTGAGCCGGTCGATGCTTCGTCTCAACCTGCGACCGCACCTGCGGCAGCACCATCATCAGGCGCGGCACCAGCAGCAGCTCCTGTCGTCGAGTCCAATGCAGAACCGCCCAGCGCCGCTTCTGCCACCCCTTCCGCTGCTTCTGCTGGTAATCCTGAGCCTGGCGCCTCTTCTAATGCTCCATCGGGTTCTGGCGTTGCCCCTGCGAATGCAGCAACTTCTGAACCTTCAGAAGGAAAGTAATCAAAAGGTATGACAGAATCGACAAGCGAACAATGGGACCAAGCCGTTGCCGATACGCAATTCGATCCTTTGCTGGAAGAATTGCCCGAGCAATACGAGCTTTTGATGAAGGTTCGGCAAGGTGGTATGGGCGCGATCTACCGCGCCCGCAACAAGTACACGAATGCTGACTTCGCCATCAAAATTCTGCTGCCGAAGTACGCCGCGGATGAGGACATGCGTCAGCGCTTCATTACGGAAGCGAAGGCCGCGAGCGCGCTGAAGCATCCTGGAATATGCCAGGTCCGTGACTTTGGTATCACAAAAAGCAAGATGCCATATCTAGTAATGGACTGGCTCGAAGGCATGACGCTTCATGAGAAGGTGGAGACTCAGGGGCCGCTCTCAGAGCGAGATGCAATCGCTATCTTCATTCAGATTGCATCTGCAATCGGCCACGCGCACAAGACGAAGGTGATTCACCGGGACTTAAAGCCCGAGCACGTAGTTTTGTGCAACAACGAAAATCACGAGCAGAATGACGTGCGCATTGTCGATTTTGGTATCGCCAAATTGATCCACGACGAAAGCGCTCCTGCTCCAAAAGAGGGACTGACCATGGACGGCATGGTCATTGGCACTCCGCTCTACATGAGCCCTCAGCAGATCAAAGGAGTGAAGCTCGACGGCGCAACGGACATTTATTCACTCGGATGTTTGATGTACTTCACGATGGCTGGTTGCCCACCTTTTGAGGGCGACAATTATATGGACGTGATGTACAAGCACGTCAATAACCCTCCGCCGGCGTTTCCGCACGGCGTAAAGGTATCTGACGATCTCACTCGTGTGATCTTCCGTGCAATGGAAAAGGAACTCTCTGATCGTTACAAGACGATGGAAGAGGTTATTTCAGAGCTAAAGAAACTGACGAAGGGAGTAAGCGTAGAGCGAAAAGCACTATCGCACCATCGGGCGAAAGCAAAGCAGAATTGGATAACCGCTGCCTATTTCGTTGGCGGGTTTATTGCGATGTATTTTGTCTCGATGCTCTTACAAAACGCATTCGATGCCGCCGATAGAGGTTCTCCAACCGAAAAAGCGCCCGTCGCTGAAAGAAAGAAATAGTATGAGAGAAACGGCAATTTCTGCCAGTTTCCTATTGCTCTTTCTGGTTATTTTTGGCCCGGCAAGCAAACGTGCAAGGGCGCGAAACACTAATCCTGCCGCGCTTTGAGCTTGTGGTGGTTTCACCATTCACAAACGCTCAGGTGAACCCTAATATCCATACAGCACCTCTGGAATCCAGCCCTTTTGAGAGGCCCATAATGAATGAACGCGTAAATTTGCGCGTGGCGGAATCGGCAGAGGCTAGACCCACTGATTCACAAGCGTCTCAAAACTTTTTTCACGATGCATACGATTTTGTCGAGCGCCATCCTGTTGCCTCTGCTGTGACAGTGGGTATTCTCGGAGCCGGCGCTTACGCAGCCTCAAGATATATTCCGTATGCCATGACCCAACGGGCGCTGGCTACTGCCGCTAAGGCATTAAATCCGGAGGACATTCGCATAGTCCCCATGACCGCCGATAATCTCCCTGCTGCAATTGAAGCGGGTAAGGACGGATTTAGATACGGCTGGGGGTTTCTCAATCCTGCCACTGATTTCAAGGCCGCGCTGACACCGATGGCGACCAAAATTCATGCCGGGCAGCGCGAAATGAACGCTCGCTATTTCCTTGCCGTGGACAAAGAGAATCGGGTTTTAGGCACTACCGGCTTGTATCAAACGGCCAAAGACCAAGGCGATGCGCTCTGGCTTGGTTGGATGAGTGTCCGCCCGGCCTACCGAGGCAAGGGAATCGGGCAAAAGTTGTTGGATTTCTCTATTGATGAAGCGAAAAAGTCCAATGTCGATTACTTGAGACTCTATACAAGCACCTATAAGGGCGAAGCCGCCGCGCAGCCGCTTTATGAAAGAGCCGGCTTGAAGGTCGTCGGTGAGATGAAACATGAACTGCCGGTTCCTGGGTTGAAATATCTTTTCCGCGAAATGCCACTAAAGCCGGTTAAGGCTGCCAGCGCCTAGTCTATTTATTCTTGAGCATTTAAATCTTGAGCATTGAAGGTTTCCCTAACCTTAAGTGTCGCGTGTGCTTCGGGAACCCGTGGCACTTCAGGACGGTCCAACCTGTTGTATATACGACCGAGAATCTATGAGCTTCTAGCTCATCGGGAAGGAGACCAGCAATGGCAAAGAAAATGAACCGTGGCAAAGAAGGAAGCGAACACGAAAGAGACCACGATCGCGTTAAGGAAGTTACGGAAGCCGGCGATATCGGAGATGAGCAAAATCCTGCCGGCGAGATTAAGACCGACAAGGCTGCCTGGAACTACAAGGCAGATAAGGTCAAAGAGGACGATACTCCGGATGAGCTGAAAGATTTCATCTCGTCATTCTAAGGTACTTAAAACAAGAGCCTTACTGAAAGTTGTGGCGCTGCTGCCGTGTCAGAGACTGCCCGGGCGGGACGATCGCAAGCCCGGGCTCCTTTGTATCGCCCCAAATTATGGCGTTGACGTATGGGATTTTGTTTTGGCGCAACTGTGCATCCATTGCATCCACCATGGCAATGTTTTGCTCTGCTTTGGTTTCGGGTCTAAAGGTCGACCCTGCGCCGATCATGACACCGGCCATCGCTGACTGCAGATTCATCCATTCGGGTTGCGTGAGGTCGATATTGCCGCCTTTGCGTTTCATCGTGTCGCTCATAATGTCGGCTAGCTGTTTGCCTACTTGCTCTGGAGTTGCAGCAGGATTTGCCACCAGGCTGTCGCCAATGCGTCCCATTGCTTTGAACGTTTCGCGATCGAACTGGTAAACGCCCTGCATGCGCTCTTGAAACTTCGCAAAGCGCGCAGGATCATTCACTGAGTCGTTGTACAGTTTTCCAAGTCGACCAAACCCATCGACAAATTCCTGCCTGCGCTGTGCAATTGCATCAGATTGCGAGGAATTGTCCGCCACCATAAGCTTGAAGCCATCGTTTTGGACGTAAGTGTCGTTTTGCGCTCCAGTGAGAGATTTGATGTCGGATAGTTTGGCGTTCACCAATCCGGCTTCTGCCGGCGCCGCCTGCCCACTTGTTGCAACAGAATTGTCTCCGGCATCAGCGTGCGTTGTTATTGCCATTTTTAGAACCTGAGAGGAAGGGGGGCTAAATCATCCCCGCGCCGGCGTTAGGTCGGCGTGAACAAAATATGGTTTCGAGGAGATTCGTCTGAGCATAGATTCTCATCAAAAGTCATGGACGAACATACGGTATACACGAAGAGCAAATTAAACCTCAAAATCTACGCTCAAAGTCTGCACAATTCAACAGTTAAAAGCTATCGCGTCAGACCTAGAATGCTCACAACTCCGCTACTTCAACCAATATGGTTTCAGCTTTTGGTTTCACCTTCTCCAATTCGAGGGCGCAAAATGAGCGAATGGCAAGGCCCCAGGACACTCTTTTCCCGTTGGCATTCGCTTTCTCGAATTCATTTATTCATAGCGTTTATGATGGTTGCATTCTGTCCTCTCGCGCTGGTCTCGGCTCGTCCGCTGGAGTTTATACTCTCGCTTCTTTTGTGTGCACGCGTTTTTTATCTGATTGGAAAACACTTTGGAGATTCAGCAGGAATAGCGATGGTTGGTGCGATTGGCGAAGACGAGGTTGCCGTAGCGCTCAAGCAACTGCCCTCCTCGTGGAAGGTCGAACGCAACATCTCACTCGAAAGCGGCGGCGATATCGACTTCTTGCTTACATCGCCGCAGAACAACATTTTCCTCTTGGATGCAAAAGCACACTCTGGCATTGTTTACTATGACGGTATGCGTCTATGTCGCAAGATTGGGAAACGAAGCGTGCCTTTCGAGAAGGATATTATGTCGCAGGTGAAGCGCCAGGCAGTTCAAATAAGAACCCAGCGGAAATTGCCTTTTGTCTCGACGGTGCTCGTTTTCACTCGCGCAGAACTACAGACTCCCAAAGAAATCGGGCTTGTAAGCGTAGTTGAGCTGGACAATCTGGTAGCGCATTTGCAAGAAAAAACAGCTATGGTGAAACCGAAGGTTATGGTCCGGAATCATCTCAAATTAATAGCGCAGCAAAGAGAACTCGCTGAATGCCCTAAAGAAGAAAACCTGCAAATTGAGATCGCGGAGTGAAAGAGATACCTGCTAGTAAATTTTGACTTCAAAGACGACTAAGCTTAAACGTTCACCACGTACGAAACTCATCAGGTGCGGAAACAGGTGAAAACACTGAGCCTGTAAGATCGATCAACAATATTGGATTCTTTAGATTGTCTTTTTTTGCTCGGAATATCAAACCATTCTGCGAATACAAAAGATCTCCGTTGTGGTCCCAGTCAGCCCAATCCGTTTTCCCTAGTGCAACAAGTTCATCGCCGCTTTTTGAAAGAACGCGATATTCTTGCACCCATGGCGGTCCATCTGTTTCGTGGAAACCAAATGTAGTCATTTCCAAAACGCACTCACCATCAGGCTTAACGTGAATGTCTGGCGGATCGAGTGTCATAAACATGTCGTACTGATTGGTCTTTCTTTTTTCCGCCTTTTTTTCTTTTATTTCCTCTTTTGCTTTGAAGAATTTTTCCGCGAAAATCTTGCCGCCTTCCAAGAATCCAAAAGTCTCTTGCAGCGCTTCTAAATCTCCAACGCCCTCAGTCAGACCGTAGAGATCAATCTCGAACTGCTCTTCTCCAAATTGTGTCTGCGTCCAACCATCACGCTCCATGCGCATGTCCATGACTGGGCTGTCTTCTCCACTGCCGGAATTTTCCCCGCACGGTACTATTTCCACCTCTGCAGGCAGGGTAAATGTGTCAATCAGTTTCATTCTTGAAGGTGAATGGTTGAGCTGAATGCGCGTGTCGCTGTCGAATAGTCCGCCGCCGCCCCAAGCACCCATTCCTTCCCACAGCGCAACGGCAGTCAAGTATGGAGGCTTCGAAATTGCTGTCCAGCTCGTCATTGGACCCTTGTACTTCGCGGCAAAGTAAATCACGTACTTACCAGATGGCGATACATCAGCTCTGCGCTCATAGATGCGCCCGTTGAGCCATTGTCCATGCTCGAAGGTGTCATCTTTCAAATTCCATTTGAGCATCTGAACAAACTGCGACGGACCACGGCGGAATATCACGGCGACCGGTGCTTCGCGTGCGATGATTGCATATATGCGGGTAGAAGCTGCTGTCATGCGATCCTTCAATTTCTAAGCTTGCGCTGGCTCATTCTCGCATAATTACTAGAGCGAATAATTTGGGCCGAGCATCCGTTCGCGAACTATTCGAATTACCCGAATCCGGTAATGCAAAAAGCACCACGGCGGGCATAGAATTGAAGTGGTGTCCGGCAGTTTTTCCATCCGCAAACTGAGAGGATTCGAAAGTGACTAAATTTGCCTGGCAGAGTGCTGGGTTGACAAGTCGCGGGTTGGTTCGCAAGGACAACCAAGATAGCTTTTACATTAGTACCGATGGCCGAGCCTTCGTTGTTGCCGATGGGGTTGGCGGTTATGGTGGCGGCGCGACCGCGAGCAGACTGGCCGTTGAGACTGTTGAAGAAGGATGGTACCAAGGTGCAGCCCTGGACGGCCAGCAGGTCGAAAGTTGGATGCGCGAAACCGTAACCCAAGCTAATCGACGAATTATTGCTGCCGCGCAGACCGATGCTGCGCTTGAAAATATGGGGACCACCATTGTCATGGCAGTTATTGACAAGTCTGGAAACTTGCACGTCGGCCATGCTGGCGATTCTCGTGCCGTTAGAATTCGAAATGAAGAATTCAAGATGCTGACTATCGATCATTCGATGGTGATGGAAATGCATATTGCAGGTCAGCTTACTCTGGAACAAGCGCGTAATAACATTTACAAACACCTGATTACAAGATGTCTTGGTCATGATGAAGACGTCGAGATCGACTATTCACAAACAGAATTTCTTCCTGGCGATTGCATCGTGCTTGCATCGGATGGTTTGTCCGACGAGATGGCAGAAGACGAAATCAACGCTGCAGTTCAAGGATGCTTTGAAGCTCAAGAAGTTTGCAAGAAGTTGATGGATACTGTTTTAGAGCGCGGTGCTCGAGACAACACAACAATAGTGGCCGTCGTTCGCACTCCATCTGCTATTCAGTCTACATAACCTTTCATAAGGTGGTCTGCGCATTTTGGAAATTGAGCCGAATATGAGAGCCAGATCTTGCCCCGCCCGTGGTGGCGTTGGACTGAAATGAATTGCTGCGTATAACGTCGATCTACGCTGGAAACAACTTGTTTGCTTTTCGCGTAAAAACGTTGTTCGCTGGCTGTTGGAATGGCAACAGTCTGTCTTCTCCTTCAAATAATGCAAATCTGTGCAAATCAGACACCAAAATCGAAACTTTTTCGATTGTTCTGAGTAATGAAGATTGATGGTGTCCAGGGGATCGTATTTAATGCTAAACAAGAGAATTAACAAATCTGCCGCTGCCCGACTGGCGGTTTTTCTATCACTATTTATGCAAGCAGCTCCGGTAACGGCGGCAGAAGCTACCGAGCTTGCACCAATATTGCCGTCAGATATTGGCGTAATCAGTCGGTCTCGACTAGAGGCGGATACGCCCGCATCTACCTACAAGGGAGGCAGCAACAACGTTCTTTTGAATGGCGGTGTATCTGTTTTTCAACCTCATTCATTAATAGGCAAATGGAACGGACATATTCACAAATTTGGACGCCATCCAAAACTGAACATAACTCATTGCCAGGGCGGGCAAATCGCCGGTACGTACAAGGGCATATTTGGAACTTTTCCAGTGAACGGTCGTTATGATGAGGCAACTGGAAACATATCCATAGATGTCAATTTCTCTTCTTCGGTATTGACCAGACTAAAACGTCTGAGATCCGGACACGGAATAATCGAAGCAAACATTCAAAATGGTCTATTGGTTGGGCAGGCATCAATTCCCGATCTCGGTCCTAAGACGGTTCGCTGGGAGGCCGTTAAGGACACGAAGGACGGCGCGGTGAATAGTGAAAAGGCAGAGTGACACAATGATTCATCACAAGAAATGCTGCTGCGCGCTTTCGCGATTATTGAGAGCTCGCAGACGTGATGGAGATTGGAAACAACACGCAGTCAACGTAACTCAAATATCGCTGACTGTTATAGCTGGCCTTCTCATCATCAAAGTGTTATTCCTGCTCGCTATTCATTCTCTTGGACTGGACGTGCTGAAAGTTGTCGGCATGATCGCGCTCGGAAAGTTCATCTTAATACCCGCTCTAGTTGTCGGTTTTCAATTGTTCAAACCAAAAACTAGGCAATGTTCTGGAGGGAGCAAATGAATATCGTGCAAAAGGAAATAGCCGAAATCAATACTGACTTTGATCCACTAATGGATTCATCTCCTGCATTTTTGCAGAATCCATATCCTACTCTTCATCGAATGCGAGCCAGAGGTCATCTCATCTGGAGTCAGAGAGGAAACCAGTGGCTCGTTACTTCAATGGAAGAAGCCAATCTGATTTTGAAGAGTAAGTCATTTGGCAAGGCTCTGGAAAGATGGAAGCATCCTAGTTTGATAATGCGGTTTGTTCAGAGATTTTCCGGGCGGTTCGGCCTGCAAAACATATTGAGGCAAGATCCCCCTGAGCACACGAGAGTCAGAGGATTGATAAGCAGCGCATTTGTTCCCTCAGTCGTGAGAGATCTAGAGCCACAGATAAGTGAAACTGCAGAGGCGTTAATCGATGGATTCGCAACCGCATCATCTGCTGATCTCATCTCGCAATTTGCTTTTCCGTTACCGATTACAGTCATTGCCGATCTTCTTGGCGTATCCAAAGATGATCGTGAGCAATTCAGAAACTGGTCAACGACAATAACCGGCAGCATGCAAGGCAATGCTTGTCCTTACAAAGTTGTGAAATCTTTGAATGCGTCGTTTGAGCTTAGAAAGTATCTCCGGCAAACGGTGGCGGAAAAACTGAAAAGGCCTGATGAAAGTCTTTTGTCCCGCCTTGCTCAGGTCAGCTCCTCTGATCGAGACAAGCTAAGCGAAGAGGAATTGATTTCAAACAGCGTGTTGCTGCTGATCGCTGGACACGAGACAACTGTAAATCTCATCGGAAACTGCATGCACTATCTGTTGCGAAACTACCAAGACTGGAAATTGCTGGTTGAGAATCCACAGCTAGTGGATGCCGCTATAGAAGAGATTTTACGATTTGATTCTCCCGTGCAAATTGTGCGCAGAATTGCCAACGAAAATGTGCGCATCGGCAAGCAGAGCATTCGCAAGGACGATGTCGTAACCATCCTGATTGGAGCATGCAATCGCGATGGCGCTTTTTTCCACGAGCCGGACAGATTTGATGTGTTTCGAGAAAATAAGAAGCACATCTCTTTCGGTGCCGGAATTCACTATTGCCTGGGGGCAGAGCTGGCAAGAACCGAAGCACGTATTGCAATAAGGGCGTTGATGAGACGGTTGCCTGATATGAAAATTGGAAATCAGCAGAGCGTCTACAAAGGTCCGTTTGCACTGCGCGGACTGCAAAGTTTGACTATCGATCCGGGTTGTAATTCAGCCTGAAAAACAAAAAGACCCGAGGGTTAACTCGGGTCTTTTATAAATCCTGGCACCGGGCTATCTTCCCAGGCGGTCTCCCACCAAGTATTGTCGCTGCTGACCGTCTTTACCGTCGTGTTCGGGATGGGAACGGGTGTGTTCCGGTCGCTTTAGCACCAAGAACCTTTTAGGGTGTGAGCACCGTATGTGGTGCAATTCACACATTGATCCTTTCGGATCAAGCAGGGTTCTCTCGAACCGTGCCCTGAATACTGCATATTGAGGATGGCATCTTTGCTGATTATCGTAATCACCAGATATTTTTATGGTTAAGCCCTCGGACGATTAGTACTCCTCGGCTACGCGCTGGCCTTGCGGGGCGCTTCTACCTAGAGCCTATATACCGGGTGGTCTTCCCGGGTCCTTACTGGATTAACTCCATGGGAATTCTCATCTTGGGGTGGTCTTCGTACTTATATGCTTTCAGCACTTATACACTCCGAACACAGCTACCCTGCGTATACCGCTGGCGCGATAACAGGTACACTGGCGGTTCGTTCGTCCCGGTCCTCTCGTACTAAGGACGACTCCCCTCAAAATCCCTGCGGGCATGCCGGATATGGACCGAACTGTCTCACGACGTTCTGAACCCAGCTCACGTACCGCTTTAATGGGCGAACAGCCCAACCCTTGGAACGTACTACCGCTCCAGGATGCGATGAGCCGACATCGAGGTGCCAAACCTCGCCGTCGATGTGGACTCTTGGGCGAGATCAGCCTGTTATCCCTATGGTAACTTTTGTCCGATGAGCAACGGCCCTTCCATGCGGAGCCGTGGGATCACTAAGCCCGACTTTCGTCCCTGCGCGAGATGTCTCTCTTGCAGTCAAGCTCCCTTCTACCTTTACGCTCGATGGGTGATTTCCGACCACCCTGAGGGAACCATTGGGCGCCTCCGTTACTGTTTAGGAGGCGACCGCCCCAGTCAAACTGCCCAACTGAAACTGTTCCAAGCCCGGATTCACGGAACTCGGTTAGTATGCTAGCTACATCAGAGTGGTATCTCAACGTCGCCTCCACCTGGACCAAAATCCAAGTATCAAAGGCTCCCACCTATCCTGCGCAGATATAACCCGCAGACAATATCAGCCTACAGTAAAGCTCAATAGGGTCTTTCTGTCCTGGCACGCCTAGTCCGTATCTTCACAGACAATCCTATTTCGCCGAGCCTCTCTCCGAGACAGCGCTCAAATCGTTACTCCATTCGTGCGGGTCGGAACTTACCCGACAAGGAATTTCGCTACCTTAGGACCGTTATAGTTACGGCCGCCGTTCACCGGGGCTTTGTTTTTCAGCTTCGCTTGCGCTAACCGATCCACTTGACCTTCCGGCACTGGGCAGGAGTCAGCCCCTATACTTCCCCTTACGGGTTTGCAGAGACCTGTGTTTTTGTTAAACAGTCGCTTGAGCCTCGTCGCTGCGACCCTCTCACGCTTCAGACGCGAAGTCTTACACGCTATCAGGGCACCTCTTCTTCCGAAGTTACGAGGTTATTTTGCCGAGTTCCTTAGAGAGAGTTATCTCGCGCACCTTGGTATTCTCTACCAGACTACCTGTGTCGGTTTCGGGTACGAGAACCTTCGATCTGGCAACGCCGCTTTTCTCGGCAGCGTGGCGTCTATGACATTGAACTCGTGAGTTCTTCCTTACTCGGCCTTACTTTATAACGCCCAGGCGGATTTGCCTACCTGAACTTGCTACGCCTTTGGTGGAGACGATATCCATTTCGCCCCAGTCATATAGCCTCCTGCGTTCCGACTTTGCTCATAACGATCTACGGTTGCACGGGAATATTAACCCGTTGTGCATCGACTACGCCTTTCGGCCTCGCCTTAGCTCCCGGCTAACCCCACGTGGACGAACCTGCCGTGGGAACCCTTAGTCTTTCGGTGCATTGGATTCTCACCAATGTTTTCGCTACTTAAGCCGACAGTCTCACTCGTGCTTCATCCATACGTCTTTACAGTCGTACTTCTTCTTACAACACGACGCTCCCCTACCGCTTAGACAATAAAGTCTAAACCCACGATTTCGGTATCATACTTAGCCCCGTACGTTTTCGGCGCAGAGTCGCTTGACCAGTGAGCTATTACGCTTTCTTTAAATGGTGGCTGCTTCTAAGCCAACATCCTGGTTGTCTATGCAACTCCACCTCCTTAATCACTTAGTATGAATTTTGGGACCTTAGTCGGTGGTCTGGGCTGTTTCCCTTTTGACTACGGAACTTATCTCTCGCAGTCTCACTGCCAGATAATGACGCTATGGGTATTCGGAGTTTAACTCGATTTGGTACGGATTTTCTCCGCCCGCACCGAACTAGTGCTCTACCCCCCATAGGATAGATCTGACGCGGTGCCTCAACGCCTTTCGGGGAGAACCAGCTAGCTCCAAGTTCGATTGGCATTTCACCCCTAAACACAGCTCATCCACTGATTTTTCAACATCAGTTGGTTCGGACCTCTACGCATTGTTACACGCGCTTCATCCTGGCCATGCCTAGATCACCTGGGTTCGGGTCTACCTCATGTAATTATCAACGCCCTTTCAGACTCGGTTTCCCTGTGGCTTCGCGTATTAACCGCTTAACCAACTACATAAGGTAACTCGCCGGCTCATTCTTCAACAGGCACACTATCACACTATCAAATAGTGCTTTAATTGCTTGTAAGCACACGGTTTCATGTTCTATTTCACTCCCCTCACCGGGGTTCTTTTCACCTTTCCCTCGCGGTACTTGTTCACTATCGGTCGCCAGTCAGTATTTAGCCTTACCGGATGGTCCCGGCAGATTCAAACGGAATTTCTCGTGTTCCGTCCTACTTGGGATACAGCTGAGGTTCAGACAATTTCGCTTACCGGACTGTCACCGTCTTTGGTGTGCCTTCCCAGGCATCTTCAACTATCGTCATCCCATCTCGTATGCTGTCCCGCTACCCCAATCGTACTTTCGTACAACTGGTTTGGGCTCTTCCCCTTTCACTCGCCGCTACTAAGGGAATCACTGTTTTGTTTTATTTTCCTCTCGGTACTAAGATGTTTCAGTTCCCGAGCTTACCTCCACACAACCTATTTATTCAGTTGAGGGTTACCAGACATTACTCTGGCAGGGTTGCCCCATTCGGAGACCTAGGGATCGAAGCCTATAACGGCTCCCCCTAGCTTTTCGCAGTTTATTGCGTCCTTCATCGGCTGCTGGCGCCAAGGTATCCTCCATGCGCTCTTTGTAGCTTGACCAATGTATGGTGCACTCACTGTCGAGAGTGCGCGGGCCTCAATTGCCTCGCTTACTTTGCGCCAGGACGACGCAAAGGCCACACAAATCATTGGTGGTTACGGACCTCAATATGCAGTTTTCAGGGTACGGACCGTGATATTAGCCTCACGGAAAGGCGGCTGAGCAATTGGCTACTGCCTTCATTGCCTCAGCGGATTTACAATATTAGCAGGTTACTCCGGACTTCGCTACGGTTATTTCTTATTTGTAGCTAAGCCGGAAGGCTCACTAACACTGCATCCACCACATCCACCACTTTTCAATGATTGATTAGCTCTGTAGAAGAGGCAGATTCAATCACTGTCTTCGTGCGCTTCTTCGATGATTTAGATCTGGTGACCTTGTTCTTTCGAACTCATCGAGTCTGCTTTCACAAACTTTTGGAGGCTAGCGGAGTCGAACCGCTGACCTTCTCCGTGCAAGGGAGACGCTCTACCAGCTGAGCCAAGCCCCCAGATTGTTCTTCATCGTGCCGCGGCGATGAGGATAAAGCTTATTCTCAGTACGGGAGCGGCTTCCCTGGTTGTTGAGAATAGACAAAAAGATGCGCTCTTCAATTGAGCGTACTTTTCTATCTTACACTACATTCCAACCGATGGGGAAGTGCAAACAATCTCTTAAGTAATTCCGAAAAGGCGCACTGTGCTGTGGTCCTATAAAAGTGCTCGGACCAGAGAGCCGAAAACATTGAATTTTTGGCGCTTGATTGCAGAAAAATTTTTGGCAAGAACGGCATAGCGGCACAGAAATTCTCCAGCCGAATGATTCACGATTGGAAACACTTTCATTTAGGCAGCAATCGTTAGTGCACTGAAATAGGCTTGTGCTGCGGCTTTTGGATGACTTGTGGGGTGCCCTGCGTTTTCAAACTGCTTATAAATGATCCGTTCCTCTTATAAGAGGAATGCAAACTGATTGGAATGTGGAAATGAGATACGCAGCAAACACGCAGCGGAACACTCAGAGAAATATGGATTGCATATCCACTGGATGTCATGGGGTGTGCGGGATTTTTGCATTCCTATATATAGGTATTTCGCGGGTCGACCCAATGATTTGTTGGTTTGAAATGAGTAGATGTTGTCCGGGAGCACCGCTCTATTTGAACGAGCACGCGAGCATGGTCGATTGGAATGTATGTGATGAAAACGCGGATGCGATGCGTCCCTACAATCACTGCTGGAGTTGGGACGCTATAGAGATGTTTCTAAATCCAATGGAATTCTGAACCAAAACGTACTGCCGTTATTTGGTTCGCTCTCTGCACCAATCGTTCCGCCATGAGCCGAGACAATTTCTTTGCAAATAGCCAATCCCAGACCAGAACCTTTTGGTGCATTCGGGCCCTTAACGAATTGCTTGAATCGAGAGAAGAGAGTTTTCTCTGCTCCCTCCGGCAGTCCAGGGCCTCTGTCTTGCACGCTGATTTTCAACGAGTTTTTGTCTATGAGAGAGCCGACAGTGATTGTTGATCCTTCCGGTGAAAACTTCACCGCATTGGAAAGCAAATTGACAAGCACTTGAATCATGCGCTCGCAGTCCATGTTTACTTCGCGATCTTCTTTGGGAAGTTCTATCTCAATATTCTTCTTCTCTGCTATGCCGCGAACCGCTTCGTAAGCGAGGGTCAACAGGCTGGCGACGCGCGTCGGCTTGAGTTCGAGTTCCATTTTTCCGGCTTCCAACTTTTCAAGATCGAGCAAGTCGTCAATCAATCTGTTGAGCCGGTCGATTTCTAGTTCTACAGCCTGTTTTCTCACGCCGCCTTTTTCACTCAACTGCCCGTAAATTGGTGTGTTGAGCATACCCAGAAAGTTTTTCACTGAATTTAGAGGTGTGCGCAAATCGTGGCTCACCATGGCCATGAAGTGTTGCTTTAGTTGCTCCAACTCTTTGCGTTCAGAAATGTCGTGCACTACACAGAAAAGGACTTGATCTACAGCAGACCATCGCACCGCCCAAACCATGTGCGCATCATGACCTTTCTTGTGTGCAATTCTGCATTCGATAGTGCCGGAGTTTTGCTCGTTGCGGATTCTATCTAGAAATTCGGATGTCTTTTGAATGTCCTCAGGTACAACCAGTTCGCTGAAGCGCATGCCGAGAATCTCATCAGGAGCGAATCCCCAGTGATCAAGCACGGCTGGATTGGCTGTGACAAAGCGTCCATCAGAATCAATTGAACAAATAACGTCTGGTGCTGATTCAATAATCGCCTTTTCTTTTCTCTGCGCTTCGGCAAGTGCTTTTGCCATTTTGTGAAAACCATTATCAAGCTCGGCGATTTCATCACTGCCACGCAGTAATGGATTCAAAGACTTCCCTGATGCCAGGCGAATTGTATTGTCTTTCACCGTGTTGATGCGTCGCAAGATGCGTTTGCCGAAAAGTAGCGCCAAAACCAGCGCGATCATTATGTTGATCAGAATTCCCATCATAAGGAAGAGTTGGTAAAACCTGCGATAACCACGCTCGATGCCGCTTAAATCTTGCGATTCACGATCGAGTTTGTTGGAGAAATCGGCTACCTGTCTTGATGTAATCATCAAGTACTTCATAATGCGCGAACGTTCTTCCCCCAGTTCAATCAAGTAAATGGGGTCCATTACCGAATTGTCGGGCAATGAAGTGAGTTTTTCATACGTGCGATCGAGTGCTCTAGACAGGTAATTTCCATTGCTCTCTGCGATTTTGACGATCTCTGCTTGTTTTGCGTCATTTTTAACGAGTTCTTTCAAGCGATCCATATGCATTGAAGAGTGGCGCCGATAGTGCATGAATTCCATTCTGGAATTTTGATCTCGACGAAAGCTGAACTCCAAAAGTGACATACTGGCTGCTGCATAACCATTGAGAACACGGTCTGCTTCAGCGCGAACGTTGCGCGTGTGTTCGACCTCGATTGTTTTTGCTTCTGCTGTTTTGTAAAACCAGTAAAGACCAATTATAAATGTCATTTCGAAGAGCAGCGGCACGCCGACAAGCACCAGCCCCATCTGAAACATCGTAAGGTCGAATTTTAGTTTTTCTTTCCTGTTTGGCGCAGCGTCAGGCACCGGCAGTGGTGCCATGCGGTGAAACGATTTGTCAGCCGCCCTTCTAATTGGTCTTGATTCGGATTCGGCTGGATTCCCGTTTGTCATACCTTAACTTATACAGGAACGTGAAGTTATTCAAGACCGCTGGCAAGAAAAAAACTTTCTAAAGCAGATCTTCGGTCAATCTCTCCTCATCAAGCCTTTCAAAGCGACTCTCTAGACCAGACCATGTCTTAGTGCTTTGACCGCTGCCTGGGTGCGGTCCGAAACCGCAAGTTTGTCCATAATATGCTTGATATGGGTCTTGACGGTGTCCTTTTTTATCGAAAGGCGGTCACCAATCTCTTGATTGGATAAACCCTCGACAATCAATTGCAAAACCTGCAATTCCCGTTCTGAAAGCTGTTCGTAGACCATTTCATCGGGAGTGGTCGCACCTGCGGACTTAGGCAATGCCCTCAATACTTTATGGGCAATTGTCGAATCAATCCACAAATCGCCGCGTACAACCGCATTAACAGCAGTTTCCAGCCTGCTAAAATCGGCGTCCTTCAGGCAATAACCATTAGCACCGGCAGCCAACGCCGCGAAGATGTCTCGCTCATCGTCGTGGGACGTCAGCATAATTACTTTCAGCTCCGGCCACTTTTGCTTGAGCTGCTGGCAGGCTTCGATGCCGTCCATGATTGGCATCCCGACGTCCAACAGAATCACTGCCGGATTAGCCCTTGTCGCCACCTGAATTGCCTCTCTGCCATTGGATGCCTGATGTATCTCAGATACCAGCTCACTTTGCTCGAAGAGAACCTTCAGACCTGCTCGCAGGTTGGCATTGTCGTCGACTATAAGGATTGAGTGTTTGGTCATTGTTGAACACCATTTTCTGTCGTTGTTAGTCTTACAGTTTTTGTTTTCGCAGGGCTTTCTATTCTGCTTATCGGCATTACAAGTTATGCTGTTGACTCGACTTCTGTCTTGTAAGGCAGGGTTGCTGTGAAAGTGGTACCAGTTGCTTCTTCGCTGGTAAAGCTGATGGTTCCTCCCAGTGCGTGGGCGATTTGCTGCGATAAATACAATCCGATGCCTGTTCCTCCCGCCGATTGCTGTCCCAGTTCGCCTTGCCAGAAAGGCGTGAACAATTTTTCTTTGTCATTTTCGTGAATGCCCGGTCCGCTGTTGTGGACGTCGATACTGACCTGTTCATCAGATTTTCTGACGGTGATGGTAACGGCAGTTTGTCTGGGTGAAAACTTGATCGCATTTTCCAGCAAGTTGCCGATTAAGTGTTTGAGCGCTGATTCGTCGGACTTTATGAGAATGCGTTCGTCCGGCTGTTTGAGCACGATTGAAACTTCCGACACTTGGCAGCGGAAGTCGAAGCTGGATACTATTCCTGAAACCAATTCATTGAGAACGAGCTGATTCTGCGACATAACATGGACACCCTGGCGATACTTCGAAACCTCCAGCATGTTTTTGACCATCTTTAGAGCGTCTTCGTTGCTGTCCTGAAGGCGGAGCAGTAGCTCCTGATCACCATTCTTCGCATGTTTTTTCATCATTGCCTGAATCAAGTAATTCGATGCAATTAAAGGGCTTTTTAAGTCGTGCGCAATGGTCTGCTGGAGGACTTCTTTCTGTCTCGAAAGTATGGTCTTGTCAGACATGTCCTCAATCAGCAAAATCACGCTGCGCACTTTTTGCGCCTCCATCATCGGCCATGCAGCTATATCCCAATACCGCTCCAAGTCTGTCCTGCTGCCTATTTGCGAGATTGCTACATCTTTCAGAATCGCTGGCTTTCCGGACGCCACTGTATTCGTCAACTCCTCCCGAGGAAGCTCGGGCAACAATTCCCAGAGCGACATCCCTTCGATGTTTTCGGAATCGACGAGATAGCTCCGAAATACAGGGTTGGCGTCCTTTATTTTGAAGTCGGCTTCCATCTGGATAATGCCGATAGGCGCATGCTGCACGATTTCGCGTGAAACCTGCTGTTCAACCATAAAGGCCTTTTGAGTCGCGCCTATGTATCGTTGAACGATTAAAGCCAGAGGAATTACGAACAGAAGGATAAATCCGCCCAAGCTGATAAACATGAGTGACGAACGCTCGGCGTTTTCCTTATAATCCTCAAGGCGCTCCTTTAGCACCGATCGCTCATCCACGTCGCTGATTATCAGTCGTCCGCGGATAACTTCCATTAGTTGTTGGGCCTTGCTGAGTCCGGGTTCTGAGGCTTTTAAGTTGCCTCTCTCTTTCTCCTTGATCGAAATATCGAGGCTGTTCTCGAACCGTTCGATGAGCTGTTCTATGTACGTGAAGTGCCAGCGCCGCCAGCCCTCTTCATCACCTGTGTGCTTCACGAAGGTGATGTATTTCTCCAGACCCGCTTTATCCTTCTTGTAGCGCGTCAGAGCGCCCTTCTCCCCTGTACGGATATACGTTTCGGCCTGATTCTTCATGTCGTTCATAATCGAGATTATCGATTCCAGACTGCCCAGCAATTCTTGCGATTTCTCGACGCTCTGTCCGGCTTGAATGGCCTTGGACGAGTGCATGTATGACGAAATTGCGGCACCGGCTACGAGCACGAAGGCAACAATGACAGTAATACTCAGGATCGACTCGGGCGAGCGGAAGAACAGGCGCGTGCCTGTCTGCGGCTTCTTGGTTTTAGTCGAATCGAGCATTTTCAGAATCCGGTCTGCCTAAGATCTTATTCCGCGTAATAGAGGTATTTTCCCGGATGGTTAATCAAAGACGTCACCCTTTCGGGTGCCTCGACCGCTGTTTCTGCTGGTCAAAACCCATAGATGTTTATCTTGCGAGCCTTCGCGACTTCTCTGACTTTATTGCGTGTCGCCGTGTCGATACGCATACGCCCGAGCTGTAGGTCTTTCATGTTCTTCATTTGCAGCGCCTTGAAGATTCCTCTTGGTGTGACCGATGTCCCTGGAATTTGCAGGACACAAAGATCTGGACAATTGGCGGCAAGCGTTTCTATCCCTTTGTCTGTGATGCGTGGATTGCCGATGAGGTAGAGGAAAACCACGTTTTTTCCAAAGCTCTTAAACCCTTCGTCGGTAACCGAAGTATGCGACAAATCGAAACCCCACCGCGCTTTATGCCTTGCCAGTATTCGAGCTGAGTTGTCGCCGATTAAGACGTTATCTGCCAGAGTTAATTCTCGAAGTCTTGGAAGACCGTCGACAATTATTTTCAATGTCTCGTCGCTTACAGGCAGAGCGCGAAGGTCTAGTGATTCCAAATTTTTCAGTCGAATTAGAGGAAGAAGCGCTTTTTGAGAGACATTACCGCACCTTCCCAAGCCGAGGCTGCGAAGTTTGTCCCCATATTTTGCAATTGCCTCGACGCAGGAGTCATCTAATTCAGAGTCGTATAAGTCCAGGTACTCAATATTTCCACTTAAGATAGTTTTGAGCCCTTGCGGTGTAAAGCGTGAGCACTCCCGTAGAGTGAGCTTTTTTAGCCACTTTGTACTGGCAAGCAGATCGAATTGGCTCTGTGAAAATTCACATACGGGAATTGACGCATGTTCCCATCCGCGGCTGCGTGACTCAGTGAGTACCTTTTTCACCTTTTGATCATATGAAGCGCGTTCGATTTCCGGAGTTGAAAGTCTGCCGTCCAGTATTTCCATCGGTTTGACATTTTGCAATTTCGATTGCGGTGTGATTTGCATAACCACGTATGCAGCCAGTACAAGAACAGTCAGAGTTATGAGAGCAATAGTAGCTCTCGTACTGACCAAGGCGAAACCAATGCTGGTCAGCAAACTCTTGCATCTCGCACTGAGTGCTTCTTTGATTTGCACTTTTTCCTTGAGCGCATTTATCTCTTCAGACTCTTTCTTGAGCTTGTCCTTGATGTCTGCGAGAGCTGAATATACAGAACTCATAGAATCAACTCGGTCTTCAACATTTTTTGCCATCATCGAGTCGACGAGTTCTTGTAACCGCGCGGGAAACTCACGCCCCATCGAGGCTTCGCGCAAGGGCTTAGGCTTCTCTGTTTGATGGAGCATCAATGTTTCTATAATCGTGTCACCTTGAAAAGGAGGAGCACCGCAGAGGCATTCAAACATCACGCAACCCAACGAATATATGTCTGTGCGTGCATCCATTTTCTTTCCGACGCTTTGCTCAGGGCTCATGTATAGCGGGCTTCCAATGACCATTCCGGTCTTGGTCAACTCCTGAGTCTGCGCACTGTTAGATGTGATTTTTGCGATTCCGAAGTCCAGAATTCGGATCGAACCAGGGCCGATGTTTTCTTCCTGAAGCAAGACGATATTGCTTGGCTTAATGTCTCGATGAAGAACGCCCTTTCCATGCGCATGGGCAAGTGCATCTGCGCACTGAATGAAAATATCTAAGACTTGATCAAGGCTCAACTGTCCTTTCTCAGCAAGGACGTCGTGAAGCGTCTTGCCTGGCACAAAGTCCATCACCATGTAAGGGGTGCCGCCGTCGGTTACGCCGAAATCGTGGACGGAAACGATGTTTGGGTGATTGAGTGCTCCTGCTGCCTTTGCCTCAGTTTGAAAACGCTGCACTGCATCATCATTCATTGAGCGTTGATTCAGGGTTTTAATCGCTAAATCTTTGCCGATAAAAACTTGCGAACACCGGTAGACTACCCCCATTCCACCGACGCCGATGCGGTTCTGAATGTTGTACTTTCCGAGAAACAGATTGCCGGGCGAAAAGAGATCAGCCTCTATAGCCTTCTCTCCTCCCGATTGCTGCCCGCCGGTCGAGCCGCCCAGACGCAGCGTGGCGTCCTCGGCATTGCCGGTTTGAAAGTCGTCCATATGTGCTCTACCCACACAGTAATTCATAGCCCTAAAAGCACTCTACCAACGAGTTGTTTTCGACTTGTTAAATGGCACCAAGACGCCCAACTGGCTTGAAAACTTTGCTGTCGGACTAGTAAATCGCCTGCGTTGGTAGGGCTCACTTTACGGGCAATTGTTTAACAAGCTACAAAATCTGCTGCGCTAGACTGATATCTGATCTATCGAGTTGCCTTTCGTGTCGGAAACCATGTCGAGCGAAGACCATGAAATTCATAATGATCAAGAAAAGAGGCACAAATAAAGGCATGAAAAAGGCATGAAGAACGGCCGTTTCAATCTCGCCGAAACCGGCTTTATCCTGGTGGCTATTCCGCTCGTCTTTCAGCTTGTTCTGTCGTTTCCCCTTTCAGACACGCTTTCGAAAATTGAAAGACAAACGCTCGCTCGCCTGCGTTCAACGAGAATAATATCTGCCGCCACCCAAGTCAGTCTTGAGTTCTACAGCATCGCCGCGATGCTGACGCTTTTTCGATTTACGAGAGATCCAGCAATTGCCGATAGCTATCGCACTTCAAGGCGTGCTGCGAAAGAAACCGGCGAATATTTGATTTTGCTTACCAGCGACCGCCCAGAGCAGAGAGAGCGCGCGGAGAAAGTCAACAAGCTAGGGGACGAGGCAGCCGCTATAGTAAGCGGATTTGAGCACTCGATGGAGATGGGTCTGTCGGCTGTTATTGAAGCATCGAGATTTCGCCATCAGGTAAATCGAATTTTCGTTCCGATGATCAATGAGTTGGATGCGCTTGTAAAGGAAGAGCGGCTGCGTCTGACAGGGGAGCAACCGAATTTTGATCGCCTGTTCAAAGTGATTGCCATCGGATTTGGTGCTAATTTGCTTTTGTCAGGTTTTCTGGCGCTTTTTTTCTTCAGAGCAATCATTTCCAGAATCGACCGGCTTAAGTACAACCTCAAGTGTTGTGCGGCAAGAGAAAAGCTCGCACCGACGCTCGAAGGGCGCGATGAATTCGTTCGACTTGATGAAGCTTTTCATCGATTGGACGACCAGTTAACTGCCATCGAAAGTCGCAAGCGTGAGTTTGTGGCGATGATAAATCACGATTTGCGAACTCCTCTGACCACTCTCCAATACGTTGTTGCCCTAGCGCTCAAAGGCTCTTATGGAGAGTTTAGCGAAGAAGAGCGGGTGACTTTGGCGCAACAAGAAGAAAAACTTGTCGAGCTTGTAGACTACATCAATGAATTTCTTGCGGATGAAAAAAGAAAGTCCGCGGCTGAGATTAGCACCGATAGTGAGGTTAGTCACTGACCATGCGCTTTTCTCTGGCTGCAAAAGGAATTGTACTGATTGCTCTGCCGATCTTGATCGAGTTGATCGCACTTTCGCTTTTGTGGCATTTTGTCATGGATGCCGACGCTGAGGCGAAAAAACAATCAAACGCTAGAGATATAGCGGCGGAAACCAGCCACATTCTGATTCAATTTTTCCAACTCGGCTCGCAGATTTTGCTCTACAAAGCAGAAGGACCTGCTGGCGAGCGCAGAGTCTACGCTGAATTGAAAGAGTCAATGAAGCAATCTACATCGAGATTGACTTCACTTGCAATCGATTTACCAGAGCCTGAGAAGATCAGGGTCAAACAGATTGAAACACGCATCGATCGAGCAGTTGCGCTAGTAGGCGGTTACATCACAGAGATGACCAGTCCTGCTCATATCCTTGGGGCTTTTGATGTGGCTGCATTTAGAAAACAACTGATGGATCAGGTTCTTCCATTAGAAAGAGACGCCAAGTATTTTACCGACTTAAGTAAAAACAATGAGCTTTATGGCAAATGGACGGAGAAGGCATCCAGTGAACGGCATCTATTATTGATTGGTTCTCTTGTTTTGCCAAACATTTTAATCGCCATTGCGCTTGCATCATTCTATTCGAAGAGCGTTCGCAGTCGAATTCGCAGAATCGATTCCAATGTTAATCGTTTTTTGGACGGACGTATGCTCGATAGAGGCATGCCTTCCGAGGATGAAATATCAGATGTGGACGAGGCTTTCCATCAAATGAGTGCACAACTAATCGCTGCAGATCTCGAAATGAAAGACTACTACGATGCGATGCAGCGCAATTTGGCTGAACCATTGCGTGAACTTCGTTCGGTTTTGATTGCATCTTCCGAGAGCGCCAGTCCTCTTACAGCAAAAGGCAGAGCGAAATTACTCAAGAGTGTCGCAACTACAGACCGCTTGATTTTGTTGATAAAAGAACTTGGAAAAGTTGATGCAATTTCCGCTGCCAGCACCGAAAATACCTCACTGATGAAAGTAAAGTTGGCTGCCTGTCAGATTGAGGATATTCTTTCTTCCTCGATTGCTTCCGTTGCAGAATTTGCGGCGAAGAAAGGCATCTCGCTTTCTTCCGATGGTGCACAAGACCTGATGGTGCAAGCCGACTCTGCAAAGCTTGTCCAGGTCATCGTCAATTTACTTTCGAATGCAGTCAAGTTTTCACCGGAGGGAAGCGCTATTGAAGCGTTCGCTGTGAAAACTGACAAGAATATCGAAATACATGTGAAAGACCAGGGACCAGGCATTGCGCTAGATGAACAACCTCGACTGTTCAAGCGCTTTGAACAGATCGAATCAATCAAATCGAGCGACATTCAAGGAAGCGGACTCGGCCTCGCTATCTGTCGCGACATTGTGGTTGCGCATGGTGGCGAAATCGGTGTCGTTAGTGAACCTGGAAAAGGCAGCGACTTTTGGATTCGCCTGCCGCTGTAGGAGCGCTGCCATGCATCGCCAGTTTTGAATTATGTTGGGGCGGCATCGATGCCGCCCGAAGCCGGCGAGCCGCCGGCGCTCCCAGGCGCCCCCACGCGCTCCCAATCGCTCTCACGCGCTCCCAATCGCTCTCACGCGCTCCCAATCGCTCTCACGCGCTCCCAATCGCTCTCACGCGCTCCCAATCGCTCTCAAGAGCTCCCAATCGCTCTCACGCGCTGCCAGGTGCTGCCGTGTGCTAAGTGCGTTTCCAGGCAAAAAGTGCAGAGCTGCCGAACACTTTCGTGCCCGACAGTCCTACACACCCTGTTCCAAACTTGTTTTTAGGTAAATGAGGGGTTTGAGCTCGCCGTGCATTGGTTTGCGTGAGGTGCGGAGAGAACGGCGAGCTCGATTGCTGGAGTACATTCACAATGTAATCCGGTCGTTGGACATTCGTTGGACAATGACAAATCAGGGGTGTTTTCCGTCAAAAGGCGTATACAGTGCACCACTACAGATTGCCAGCTAATCGTCGGTTGCTCTGAAAACAAATTTGCAGTCAGGTTTTGCTTTTCGCAATTGCTCCAGCTTTTTCGGGGAAACATGCGTATGCGAAAGGGTAAGCTTTTCCAGATGCTTAAGTTGCAGAAGCTTATCTATATATTTGTCGGTGATGTTGGTTTTCGCCAGCCTGAGCTTTCGCAGGTTTTTCAATTTCTGTATTTTCAAAATTGAGTCATCTGTTATATAGGTTGCCGCGAGGTTCAGCCTCTCCAGGTTTGGGCAACATTCGACAATTGTATTTACAGCGAAGTCATGAACTCTAGTACCTGCTAAATCCAGCATAATCAGATGCTTGAGTGCTTTGAGTTGGCTGAGTGTCGTTCCTCTCACTAATGTTGATGAAAGGTCGAGCTGCTGCAAGTTTTTCAAATCTGCTATGTACTGAAAAACAGAATCGTTGACGTCAGAATAGCTGAGGTCTAAGTGAGTAAGCCCGCTCATTTTTGAAACAGTTTTGAAATTGCTTGTTGAGATTGGAACATCATGCAGCCGCAAGTGTTGCAGGTCTTGCGGCTTGAGTTTTGACAAAGCATCGAAATAGCGCATGCCTTCTGGTGTTGGTACGAGATAAAGCGCGTCGCCATCTTTGAGGGAAACATTTCCCTTTGATGTTCCGAGCATTCGCAGAGGCGTTTCGTTGTTGAGCGGATGCGTCATCGCTGTGCCAATTGGTACGGGCGTTGGAGGAAAGATTACCGTTCTATCTGCTAGAGCGGGTGATGCAAGTGTAAATGCTCCGAACACGCTCAGCACTATGAACGTGTTTGCGAGAGTATTCGTTCCTGCGTTTCTAGCGTTCATCATGCCTCTCGCGTTTCACCTTGTCCGCTTCGTTTCACGCAGTCCCTGCTGTTTCACACTCCGCCTACCATTAGCTCTGTTCGGCTGCTTCCATCGGCACTGTAAACCAGAATACTGTGCCACCGCCCTCGTTGTCTCTGACACCAATTTGGCCTTCGTGCGCTTCAACGACTTGTTTGGCGATGGGCAAGCCGAGCCCAGTGCCTTTGTGCTTATGTGCTTCCGATTCGACTTGTTTGAAGCGCTCGAAGACATGCGATTTGTAGTCATCTGGTATTCCTGGTCCTTGATCGGCAATCTCCACAAGGACATAATTATTCTTTTGTCGGGTGACGATTTTGATGGTTCCACCGTCCGGGGAGAATTTGACTGCGTTTGAGAGGATATTGACCATTGCTTGTGTCAGTCGGTCTGCGTCCACATTTACAGCGAAATCTGTGCCTTCCACATTGGTTGCTAAATGTTTTGCTTCAATCAGTGATTCGATTGAAACAATAGAGCTGTACGCAATTTCTTGAATCGAATGGCTTTGCAGGTTGAGTGTAAACTGCCCCGATTCGTATTTGTCGTAGTCGAGAAGGTCGTTGATAAGTCGCAACAGGCGATCTGCAGAACCTTCAGCGCCGCGTACTCTTTTCACCGCGTTGTCGCTGAGTTTGCCCATGACACCCAGCGCGAGTGATTCCAGCACCGCGCGAATGGAAGCGATGGGTGAGCGCAAGTCATGTGCGACCGTGTCCATGAGTTTTTGTTTGATTCTTTCGAATTCCCTTTCACGTGTGACGTCTCGCACAACGCAAAAAAGCGCCCGCTCGCTCGTAGACCAGAAGCTTGAAATGACGACGTCGATTATTCGTCCATCTTTGCGAACCACGCGCGCATCAAATGCACCTTGTGACTTCGCCTTGATGTGTTCTTCGGCTTGCCGGGTTGTTTTTGCTGCTGATTCTTTTTCCAAGATTTGCACTAGCCGTAAGCCTGTGACTTCCTCAGGCACATAACCCCATACTCTTTCGCATGAGGCAGAAACGCGCAACAGAACAAGGTGTTCATCTAAAGAGCACAGAACATCCGCCGCATTATCCAAAAGAGCAAGTTGTTTGCTGTTGGCTTCTGCCAGCGCTTCTGCCATGCCGTGAAATGTCGTGTCTAACCGAGCCACTTCATCGTCGCCCTTTAACGGCACGTTTAGTGGCTTTCCAGACCCTAACAGCAAAGCATTGTGGGTTACCACTGAAATTCTGCCGGCTATGTAGGTAGAGAATACGTATCCCAATCCAACGGCAATACAGATGTTGACGATGATGCCAGCGATCATCGTTGTGACAACCCACTCACGAGACTTGTCTGCGGTGGCGTTCTTCTGAAGATCTATCGCATAGTCATTTAGCAGTCTGTAGTTTTCCACTAGTGTATTCATATAAGTGAAAGCTTGCTTGTGGAAAATGCGCGGGTCTAAGTTTCCCCCGTAGTGTGTGCTAGCACCGCTTCTAATCTCGCTGAGAAAGCGTCTCGCCTTTTTACTGTCTTCAATTGCATTAGAGACGAGATACTGTTTTTTCTCGTCATTTCTCAGAAGTTCTTTCAAATCACTTTCTGACTTTTGGATAGTTGCTAGAGATTTATCTAACCGCTCGCCTGCTTCCTCGCTTCGTTTTGAGTGCCATGTTCTAGCTTGCATCGCTGCGTTAAATGACTCTGCTTGAAGATTGGCGACGACTGCTGCAAGTTTCGCCCCTAAAATTTGCGCTTTCAAATCGCGCTCAGCATCCTGCAAAGCGTTTATCAAAAACCAAAAGAAGACCAGGCTGAATAGCACCGGCACCGTCACGATGATGATTCCCAACCGGCGCAGCGACAGTCCCTTAATCATGTTTATTCGTCTACTTTATAGCCACGACCGACGATGTTGGTAATCGGCGACGGGCTGCCTGGAACGTCGATTTTTTGACGAAGCCTTGTTATGCATTTGCGAACAGCATCAACTGAAGAATCCGAATCGCATGACCAAAGGCGGTCGAGGAGTTCGTCAACGCTGAATACTCTTCCTTTGTTTCTAATCAAGTGTTCTAGCAAAGCAAATTCTTTCGGATGCAGCGATATTTCTTTGCCGCGGCGGAAGCATTTAAACTCGCCGACCTGCAAAGTTAGATCCCCTGCTGTCAAGGTTTCGCCCTTATACTCCGACGGGCGCCGCAACAATGCTTTTACTCTTGATTTCAGTTCAATAAGATTAAATGGCTTCGTTAAATAATCGTCCGCACCGCCGTCAAGCCCGGTTACTTTGCTGTCGATGCCGCTATTTGCCGTAAGCATGATAACCGGCGTCGATTTTCCGGCGTCGCGCATCTTCTTTAAGACATCGATTCCTTCCATCGACGGCAAATTCCAGTCCAGGATCACGAGGTCGTATTCAAGAGTATCGAGCCTATCCCAGCCGTCAGCGCCGTCCGCCACGCTCTCGACAGTGAAGTGCTCCTGCTGCAGCATGTCGACCACGCTTTGAGCAATTAGTAAATCATCTTCGACCAATAATATCTTCGCCATGGTGGCACTATAGCAGCCTCAAAGCAATTCGCAAATGGTCAAAATCGTTGCAGTTTGTCCAACCGTTGTCCAACCGGACGCCTATTCTGTCGGTAAGACCCACCTTTGCTGAGGACCGGAACGATGGCAGATATTCAGTACGACGTAAATCTGGATGCGCTGAAAGAGGCGGCCTCTAAGACTCCTGCCTTTGATGTGTATAATCCATCCGATTTCTATGTAAATATTTCCGCGCTGCCATCGACTGCGGACGAACATTTACCATCGGTTGCTATCGAAGGCATCACGCCATCTTTTGATCAAAAAACTCAAGATGAGAAGTTCAACGCGCTCATCAAACAGCTGCTTTCAGAGAAGTCGGAGAAAAATCTTGTCGCTGGTGGTGCCAAAACCGGTGACATGAATTTCCGCCAGAATGCTGACGGAACTTATTCTCACACCGTGGAAAGGGGCGACTCCTATTGGAAGGTCGCTCGAGAAGTGATTATGGCGCAGAAGGGAACGGACAATCCAGGCGATGTAAGCAACGGCGAAGTACAAAAGATGATGGCAGCCCTAATTGCCTTTAACGAGAAAAACACAAAAAGCGCCGACCACCTTGCTATCGGCGAGCAGATACATATTCCGAAAGAGATTGCCGATGCCGTAGAAGCTGCGCAATCGGAGACTGCCAAGGAAGCAGCGACAGCAGCGGCAGTAGAGAGCGCTGAGTCGAAACAGCCTAGTGCAGAAGAGCGAAAAGAGCTTGATACTACAAAGAATGGCATTATGATCGCTGATATGAAACTGAATCCAGTCGACGGTGTCTACAATCCTCTTCAACCGCCCGGCCTAGAGCAAGGACATAGTGGCGACTATGATACTGAAGGATTCTATAATTACGACGTGGAAGGTCGCGAGACACTTAGCGACGTCACGAATAAATTCTCCGGCATGCGGACTTTGGCTTACAAAGGACAAATCGATAGCGGCTTTGGCGCAAACGGCATCTGGTGGAATGACACTCCTTTTGCGGCAACCGAAAACATAAATGCAAATGGCATTTTGACTTACCGGCATATCGACTACCAAGACAGTTCAGTCAAAATGAATTTCGATGACGGTACGGGCAAAGCGGTGACTACCTATGTTCGTTCCGTTGAGAGTGAATTAAATCCATCCAGCGGTGATTACACTTCTCGCATCACAACAGCCGACGGCAAAGTTTATTCCATGCAAGTGAATGGTCAGACTGGTCAAGTGATTGCAGACTCAGTAAAGGTAAATGGCGATAACTGAGTCGTCGAATAAATAATCGAGGGTCTCCTCAAAGTTTCAACAACCAGCAAGGGAGAAAGCCCGCCGTCCCTCCGGCGGGTTTTCTGTTTGAGCAATTTCCGCGGAGAACTCGTCTGCGCGGACATGCCTGCGCCGAAATACCGGGGCGGAAATATCTACCTCTGCCTGTTTAACACCTCGCTAACAACATACGCCTATTGAAAGAGGTGGGTTCTATCACGTGTCTTTCGAACCGGAGATTCTAAATGCCAGCAGACTTACTACAGGGCAAGGCCGAAGCATCGCTGTCCCTAACAGAAGAACAGAAGAGGGATGCTTCTGAAAAACTTTTGTTGGATAGTCCTCAATCTAGTCTTAAGCCCGCCGCAACTCGTGATTCTGGCACTCCAACTCAGGCGGACAGCCTGAAGGGAGTTTTGCCGGAAGTCACATTCGAGAACACGGAGGCAGCGCTGAAGGATACGCCGCAACTTGGAGAGCAAAAGAAAGCTGAGATAGAGCTGAAATACGGCGTTCTCTTTGAGACAAAGGATACTTGTCCTCCACAGGATCGCGACAAACTGAGAGAGCCGACCTTGGCAGAACTAGAAATATTGGAATGGGCCCTATCGAAGAATCAAGCTGCTGTTAAGCCCAATGTGTTTTCCATAAACAGAATGTCTATCATGTTTTCGACTGATACCACAGGAGCATCTGCTTTCCATTCCTCTGAGAGCGGAGTGTTTGGTAATTCGCGTGTCGTAATCAACAACACCGAGAAAGTTTTGACAAAAGAAGATACAAAGAATGGACAGAGTTTGGGCAGCGTATTGCTTCATGAATTTGGGCACCGCGCCAGCTTTATGAAAGAGCCTGATATAGAGGGACTCGGTTGGCGAAAGATTGGAGAGAAAGACGTAGCGATCGAAACCAAAGATGGAAGCCTGTACAAATACGTTGAAGAAAAAAGTGCAGATGGTAAAGATAAAAAGATCTATTGGAGCAAAGTCGATAAAGATGGCAACTCGCTGGAAGACCAACCTCAAGGACGTTTGACAGACGAGCAGATGCTTCACTTGGAGAAAGTTTCACAGCCCATGCGGCCGGCAAACCATCCAAGTGAAACATTTGCAAATGCTATGAGAATGTACTGTCAGAACAAAGAGACCCGCGAGGAACTGAAGACTAAATGTCCTTATATGTACCGCTATATCGACGAATACGATCGCAAGGAACTTCGCCGTCTTGGCAGCGATTTCTTCGGCATTAGCAATTATGTGCGCGACGAGAACGGCGACATCGTTCGCAATCCGCAAGCATGGAATCCTGCTCTTGCTTAGGTTCGAAATATCACAGTCGCCGCGATCTGCGACCTGACTGTGTTTAACGGCTCGATAACAAGTTGGCATTATTGTTCAACTATCCCGAGTGCGTTTGGAGAAAAATAAATGTCTGGACAAGAGATAAGATCACCGCAGAGCGCAGCCAATGAAGGCATGCAAGATGCACGCAACATCCAATCAGAGCTCAGCATCAACTCTAATTCCGCTTACCAGATGTTTTGCCGAGAGTTAAATGATGTTGATACCAACGTCAAAGATGCGAATCTCAAAGTTGCCTATCAGGAAAACCTATTGCGCAACCTTGGAGAAAGTAATGTAAATGCTTTGATGCTTGAGTATTTGAATGACCCGCGAGGCGGCGCCGATCTAAGGAGGCAAGGGCAGGTTACGCGCTTGTCGATTGCGGAGAAGAGAGCGCAAGCTTCCACACCGGAAGGTCTTTCTCCTGCGGACAAGCTGTTTTTGCCTCACATGAGCTTGTCTTTCGATAACCTGAGAAATGGCGATACGAAAGACGGAGCGAATAAGAAAAACTCTGATGGAATTACGGACAGCGATTTAAGAGCGCTTAGTGGCAGATTGAGTTCTGATAGGTTTGCTAATTCTGCTACGAAGGTCAATCGGAGCGAAAAATTTGCAGACTCACTTCTAGACCCAACAAGGTCTGAGATCTTTGACAAGATTGAAACTTCCGACGACCTGCCTTTCACTCGCAGAGATGGAAAAATCTCTAAGAGCAACCTTAAAGAGTTCCTCGAGAATGCTGCGAAGTATAACAAGAGCGATAAAGAATTTAAGTATCCCGCCGACCTCATGCAGAGCGTGCAATACATGCATGAAAACTGGGACTCGCCGCAAGTCCGAATGATGCGTGACAGAGATGGTAAGGGCTATATGACGCGCGACTCCATCGCTAAGGGCTGCGGGTATCCTGGCGGTTATTCTGAATATGTAGAGAACTTCAAACAAGCAAAAATAAATCAGGCGAAAGTCGAACAGCCTGCGAGAGTGCCGGACGTTTCTCAGCGTGAGAGGATCGTGAAAGGTGCTGTTGAGCGCAATGAAAAACCTCCCGTGCAGTCGCCTGAAGAGTTCAAGAAGACCAAACTTTCGACTTTGGCTAAGCAAGAAACCATGCAAGGTTACTGGCAAGTCGGCGCCAAGCTTTTGAAGGAAAGTCCTGTAGACAGAGAAACTCCACAAGAAACATCGAGGCAGAACGTCATTCTTATGCGTGCTTTGCAGCAGTTGCATAGGCAGCAGGGAGGAAAGCTTGGTGGACATGAATTTTTGGCATCGCCCAAAGACTTTGACAATTTGAAAACAGAAATCGATAAGTACTCACAGAGTCGAAATGAACGCACTCGAGCTTCGGCTGAAGCTCTGAAGAAGCGTCTTGAAAAGCTCAGAGCCAATTAGTCTGTCTTTTTTCACTCTGCGCGTTTGAAAAAGGTCTAGATGACTAAGACCTTGCGTATTAACGTCTCTATAACAACCTCTCGATAATCTTATGAGTATTCCACCCCACCCAGCTTCTCTGACTGGAGAGTTTCAGCATGAAAAATTTGTCTATGTCTACCAAAACACATTCAATTTCCAGAGCACCTTTTCTCTCGCTAGTTTTGTGTTTTTACGCAAGCTCTGCTTGTCTGGCGCAGGGTTTAACGATGGATGAAATGATTCGTATGACTGGTAGTAATAGCCCTCATTTGCACGCCCTTCAATCAAGTAATTCAGCGCAAGGCTTTCGGAACCAAGGTTATGGGCAAGTTCCACAAAGCGCATATTCTGCTAATCGCGGTATGCAGTATGCGTATGACTTAAATTCTGCCTCCAGTGCTAGAGCTTCATCCGGTGCCTACGGTGAGTCCGGTAATTCGACTGCCAATGGTTATTACTATGCTCAGCAAGACAGCGATCAGTATGACTATCAAGGCACGACAAGTAATCAAAGCCCCATTTCTAGAGGTGGTTTGCCCGCAGCCACAACCGCTGTTCAAAGCCTTGAAGGTTCTTTTGGAAAGCGTTTTGGTACTACTGAAATTAAGTCCGCTAATTTTACTTATGGCTTTTCGAAGGGCACTAAAAGAGCTTACAGAGGCGTTTCTGGAAACAGAGCTATGAGAGGAGTTGCTTTGCCTCCTGTTTCTACTGCATCAGTGGATATCAACACTGTTGACCGTTGATGCCTGACCGCTGTCTCTTTTGAGACAACTTCTACAGTCTCTTCTGAGACAGTTTCTCCATTTCGTCATACCGAGGTGAATGATGAACGACAAGAATCAAGAGAAAAAAATCGAACGAAAAGAAGACAAGGAGCGCGATGCATCGACCGAAAAAATGTGCGAGGAAAGTCGTCAGAATAACGAGAAAGATTTAAATAGAGACTCGCGAATAACCTCACAGCAAACAGTTAATAAGCAATTCGATCAGGACAATCCCTTTACCATTGAAGACGTCAAAGCTAAACAAATTTCCGACCGTGTCCAACAAGCACAGGAATATTTAGCGCTGAGTCGAAATCTATCTCAAGCTGATTCTGATGGAGATGGCACCCTTTCTAAAGACGAATTGATAGTGTTCAGCAATGATGCAAATGCTGACATGAATGCCCGCCGTGGAGCACAAAGTGTACTCGATCGCTACGATCGAGTTGCTGCACTGGACAGAGATACACATTACTGGGAAAGTGCAAACGTGAGCACCTCGGATCTAGGGAAGCTTTCTACTGAGCGAATGATCGAAGCTGGTCAGATGCGTGGACTTCAAGCTTTTGACAAGGATGGCGATGGCACAGCAACTCGTGATGAACTTTATGACGCTGCCAACAATTCACAAACCGAAGAAGATCGCAAGATAGCTTACGTACTCTACGGTCGTGATGATTTGTCCCACAATGTGGCTGATGAAAATTGGGGTTCCGGTAACGACCGAGGTATTACTCAGCGCGACTTGGATTTTGAAGTAAAAACATTCAAGAGCGAAGCAAGTTATGACAATCTCGAATGTACGGAAGCTTTGAATTCCTTTCCCTCGCTCAAAAACTCTGGAATGCGCCCAGAAGATCTCAAATCGATCATCGACAACGAAAATAGAAAACGCGGTGTTGATGACTGGTTTCAAGACAATGTTGGTCAGCCTTGGGGCGACCCTACAGTAGGCGAAGCGCAAATCAAAAAGTCGACTATTGCGCAGCTAAAGAAAGACTATCCGCAGGTTGCAGAGCTCGATGAGTACGATCCCAGGAACGCACCGATGTTTGCTGCTGCATATTTGGCAAACCAGCGAGAGCGCCTGATTGCCGGTGAGTACGGCAGTGGTGAAGCAGTATTTCGCTCACAAGGTAAGAACGGCTTGGCTGATCGCTATCGTGATATGCAGCAAGATTGGAACAGTAACGACCCAGAGCGCATGCGCCGAGCGCTAATTCAGTCGTACAACCCCGGCTCCCCTAACGCGGATCACTACGATGTAATTGTTTCTCAGTCCAATTCACGCCCGGTAATTGCTGCGGCATAACCACAATGTTGATTTGCAACTTCATAACATTTGATGAGTATGGTAGTTGCATCGGACAGCGCAAGTTTCCTGAGAAAGTAAGAAACACCTAGCAGACGCGTCTGAAAGAATTACAGGATGAGCAAAGTGTCGGCGAAAGCCGGCATTTTTGTTGTGATGCGGAAGTCTATAAGAGCATGCTCGCTAAATTCTTCACTGCTTGAGCTGCTTTTTCGTCCTTTCGGTTTCATTGAGAACGTAATCGACTATGTCAACGCCGAAGCGCTTCACGATCCATGAGGCCCGCTTTCTCTGTATGATCGCGAAGACTGCTTTCGAGAGAGCCCATTGGAAAACCTGTTGAAACTGTAAGAGTCAACTACTTATAGCAGAATTCAGAACTCGTCCTGGCAGTTCAGAACTCGTACTGGCAGTTTAGAACTCATACTGGCAGTTTAGAACTGTTCGTCGCCGAGTCTCTAAGTGTTCGTTGCCGAGTTCAGAAGTGTTTGTGGCGAGGTTCAAACTTGTTTTTAACACCGTAAAGAATCGTCTCCAACCATAGAGCCATTGCAAAAGAGAAGAGAGCGCTTTTGACGCTCTCTTCTCCACTCATATCCTGTGAAAAATTTGTTGCTTATCCCTTCCAGGTCTGGCTGTCTTGCTGTGTCATAACTCCATCGTGTCTTTCGGTTCTGTCTCCAGTCTTCGGATTGACGGTAACTGTTGAGCGTCTTTCAAGTTCAGCTTTTATTTGAACGAGAGCTTTTTTCTCCCTTTCGATCTGTTGTTTTTCAGCATCATTTGCTGGTTGTTTTGTTTCCAATTCCTTCTCGTACTTTGCTACGTCAGGAATGCTGATGGTGCCGTCATAACCGGAGACTTTCAGGAAGAATGCTTCATCAGATTTCAACAATTCCTTGGCGTCTTGCTTGTCTTTTTCTTCAGCGGCTTTCTTCTGCTCCATCTCTACTTTCTGTTGCTCAAGCTCTTTTTCCTTTCGGGCGGCTTGAGTTTCACTGTCTGTCCAGGAAGTGAGATCTCCCTTCGTAATGCCGTCGTTCTCGTCCCATGTTTCGTCGTCGTTGAATTCTTCGATATCTCCACGCTTCGATGCCAATTCTTTCAAGTATGCGTCGTGGTTAGCGTTTTTGCCGATTGTCTTGTTGACTCGGTATTCGTTGATTTCAGTTTCGGTGAGATAGTGGTCTCCGTCCTTGTCGATGTCATCGAAAACGGTGTCCTTTGTTTCGCCCTTGCTGAGCATCCATTTTTGCTCTTGCAGCAGGAAGTCTTTGCGCTGGTCTGGTCCAACTTGTTGCTCTTGCTCACATGGCGTCTTGTTCTCTGTCTTGTTTTCGGTTTTATTCTCTGTATTTTCAGTTTTGTTTTCGGTCTTGTTTTCTGTTTTATTCTCTGTGTTTTCAGTTTTGTTTTCCGTCTTATTTTCAGTTTTGTTTTCCGTTTTGTTTTCAGTCTTGCTTTCAGTCTTGTTTTCGGCGTCCTTGGTTTCAGCTGCTTTTCTTGCTTCTGCTATTGCTGTTGCGGAGTCCGCCGGCAATTTGAGCGTATCTCGTCCTTCCTTGATTCTGTTGGGGTCTTTTAGCTGAGGATTTTCTTTAATGATTTTGTTCATCTCGTTGTAGACTTCAAGCGAGGACGCTTGCTTGCCCGGGTTTTTCTCAGCGCAGATTTTTTCTGCGATTCCCCAAACAGTGTCGCCTTTGCTGACTTCGTAAACCGCGTTTCCATCCTTGTCTAGCTTGAAGTCAATGTTTTTCGACTGGGTCTTTTCTGCTTCTTTTTCGCTGGTGCTAAAGTTGCTCTGCTTGTTAAACTCGACTGTCTTTCCTTCTGGGTTGCTGAATTCCATATTCCCGTCAGCATCAATTTGGACGAATGACAATCCTTTCAATGCTGCAATGTCGTTGTTCTTGTCAGCAATTTGTTTGTTGAATTCATCTTTGTTCTTTGGGTCTTTTAGTAAGGTAGAAACCTCTTCATAAGCCGCTGTAATTTCCTTTTGATCTTTCTTTTCGTTAACGGCTGTTTCGAGTTTAGAAACACTTTCTGTTACTGACGGCATAGAAACGTTCTCCAGGCAAAGGATGTGAGTGAAAAGTGCTGTTTCATTTGTGACTGCACTCTCGATGGTGCAAACATTACTCGCGGAATGTTTTGGAACTGTTAAATGACGATCGTTCTTTCACTTGCCCGCAAACTTCCACAAAGTTTCAGGCGACTTCCAGAAAAGGGACGGGAAGTGCCTTCTAGCAGAGCCTCTTTCAATGCCTCTTTCAAAGTCTTCCAGAAAAGACGAAAGCTCACTTTTCAGTGAGCCTCATCCTTCTTCCCAAAGACTGTTTTTAATGGATAACTTCGAACAGAGTGAAAAGTAGCAAGGGGGGAGAGGTTTTTTTTCGAGATTGTTCTCGATTTGTTCCTCGGATTGTTCGGCTCTGTTCCGAAGTTGTTCTGAGAATACATTTGAGTTGTTGCCGAGTTGTTAATCGTTTCGCCCTGAATTTCGTCCGTCGGGTCGGGAATTCATCTTTTAATCCGCGAGGTTTATCTACCAGCGGGCATAACTCCACATAAGTAATAAGGCCATAGATACAGAAGATTAAGCGTCCGGGGATTTGTAATGCAGGCTGGGCAGCAAAGTACTAAGGCTATGGCATTGGCTGACGATGGCATCGCGCTGTACAAAGCTGGACGTTTCTCCGAAGCACAGAGGACATTCCAAACTGCTGTGCGCTACGGACGCGAAGAATCTCTGGGACGACAGCAGATGTGCCAGTTGCTCAATAATCTTGCGGTCGTCCACATCAGTCTTTCAAAATACCTTGATGCCGAAAGTAACTTAAAGGAGGCTTTCGCACTGCTGGACCATGCGGATGCAAAAGCGGAGTCAGGGACTAAACTCACCCGAGCCCTTTTGCTCAACACTTTCGTCAATCTCTGGTATGTGCACAATCAGTACGCCAAGATGGAAGACGGGCTCAATGAGGCGCTTGAGCTGCTGAAGGAAGAGAACAAACTGCTTTATGCGGGCGAGATGCTCTGGCAAATCGCTGTGCTCCGGCATGAAAGAGCGCTGCTAGAAGAAGGAAGCGAGGCGGTAAACCGCCTGGAGAGCCTCTATAAGGAGTATGCCGAGAATAGGACTCAAGCGAATACGCGCGCATACCGCGATGAGGCTTGCTGCGGCTGGCCGCGCTTTGGATTCGGGTGGGACGAAAAGGTCTATTTTGATGACGTCGAAAAAGAGTCTGCGGTAAAGATTTCGATGTTGCGTGCAGGGTTTTCGCAAGCTTTGGCTGAGGCGAAAGAGCATTGCCAGAATGGACTCGACCTTTGCGCCGAGTTAGACTCAGAGCCTGCGTTCTATCTGGCGCGGCTTTTGGCGATTAAGAGTGACCTGTCTCGTGATTCCGATGAGCGAACAAAGGCTCATGAACTGGCTCGCGAGGCGCTGGAGGTTGCGGAGAAATTGTATGGACGCGAGCATCCTGCTGTGGCTGGGTATTTGCTAAAGACGGTCGCTGCTCGTGTTTTCCTGGAAGAGCGCTCTCAGTACGAGCCCATGGTGGCGCGAGCCCTGGAGATCATGATCAATGGATTTGGCGAGCGGCACTACAGTACGGCACGTGCGCTCATTATGTCGTCTGATTTCATGGCATTGCAGGGAATGGGTCAAAACATTCTCTTGGAGCGAGAACAGCTCATAAAGCGCGGTATCGATACTCTCGGCGACTTGCTGGAGCCCACTCACCCTGATCTTGTGAAAGCTGAAGTGTCTCTGGCTGAAATCTATCGTGCCACCGGACGCCTCGATGAAGCCGAATCGATGCTGAAGGATGCTATCGACAAGCTAGATGGACAACCGGAGTCGATTCAGTTGCTTTTGAACATTCGACGCACCCTGATCAATTTCTACATGCGTCTTGGCCGCGACGATGAGCTGATGAAGTGCCTTCTTACTCAGAAAGAGCAGATCAGTGAGTTGAGTATGACCAAGCCTCAACGTGTCGGTCGCATGATGGAGCTAGCGTATGACTTTAGCTCAATCGGTAAATTCGATTATGCAGAAGAGCTGTTGAAGCGAGGGCTTTGTCTGAGCTCCGATGGTGATGACTGGTACAAAGCTTTCGTTATGAAACTCGCCCAACTATATGCAGATTCCGGGCGCGAAGAAGAGGCGCGCTCAATTCTTGCCACTATCAAGGTTGCAGAAGGCAACTCATCGAACGCGCTTCAAGAGCGCTTCAAGATTGCGAGCATCTTGTGTGTGTTCGATCCAGATGAAGCAATGAAGCGAGCACAGGAGGTGTTTGACACCGCTTGCGAAAAGTTGCCTGAATGCGCGCAACCATTTGGCTTTGCCGCAGCGCTGCTAATCGAAGAATACCTTCGCACCGACCGGCTTGATGATGCGCACAGAATCAGTAACGTCCTTATGACTCACAAAAACTCTATGGGATTGATGGGCATCACTTCGATTCCTGTGTTCTTGAGGGGTATTGCTTCGGCCTTCTCGGAGAAGCGGGACAAGCGTGCAGAGGCAATGTATGAAAAGGCCGTGGCGGCGGCGGAGGATGTTTCCGGTTTTCAGCCAGAAGTGCTGGAATACACGCTTGGCGATTGTGCCGAGTTTTACGTCAATATCAATCAGGCTGAGAAAGCCGAGAAGGTCTTGCGCCGGCTATCGGCTCTCAGACTCGACCTTTACGGTGAGAAAAACCTCGAGTATGCCGGAACATTGCTAGGCTTGTCAGCGATTCAGCATGAACTTAGAAAGAGTAAAGAAGCGGACGCCATGAGCGAGAAGGCTGTCGCAATTTTGGAAGAATTGGACGCTGAAGCCGAACTTCTAATAAAGGCGCTCGAATTACGGGTTGCCATTTTGCGCCAGCAGAATCGGCATCTGGATGCCAGTGCCGCTGAGGATAGGAAGAAGGCTTTGCTTAGGGTCCAGCGCCAAAAGCCTGCGGGTGGGAGCTAGGTCGTCGCCTTATATAAGTAGTGAGTCTTTGGCAGCCCCAAAACTAAAACGCATCCCGCAACGACCGCGGAATGCATTGTCAGTACTGAGGTTGAAAAATATGGGCCATCCTGGACTCGAACCAGGGACCTCACCCTTATCAGGGGTGCGCTCTAGCCACCTGAGCTAATAGCCCTCAGCTGTTGACCATACTAACACCCGAGGCATTGATAAGCCAAGCCTGGGCGCACAATCACGTAAACGAAGCCTTTTTAAGAAATGCGACTGGCTGCCGGAAAGGTAAGCAGGTTGGGGTTTTTGAAGTTTATCGGTCGCTGCCGCGGTTGCGGACCGTTACGGTCTGGCTGAAACCCTTGATGTCAAGCGGGAGCTCGTTTGAGACCAATGTGTAAACGAAGTACTGATTTTTGATGATGCCGTTCGGTTTGCTTGTAACGACATAAATGTATGGGTCCATGCTCAAGCGGACCTACAAACTGTTGCGACTCGTTCGTTAGCCACTATATGTGGTGCGGATTTATTGATTTTTTGAAAAATTGGAGATATGGGGATTCGAACCCCAGGCCTCACGGGTGCGATCCGTGCGCTCTACCAACTGAGCTATATCCCCAAGTTCTTTGCCAATTATAACCCGGGCTCCAGGGTGGATAGCAGTCAAGAACCAAAATCCCACTTTGCGTCCATTTTCGTGTCTAATTAGACAGATGCACGCGACCTATCTACTACTCTGGCGATTTTTCTCCTTTGCTGCGGCGGTAATTCTCTTCGCAGCCAGTTTGTTGTTCTTCATCAACTTTGCTGTGGGCGGGTTCTTTGCAAGCAAAATGGGAGCCGAGCAGAATGATGTGCTCATCTACGCCATTTACCCCGCGATTCTCAGCGCCATCGTCCTCATCTTTTCGGCTTGGTCTTTGCCTGGAAAGCTATTCGAATTGATTGGCTATTTCTCCATTTTGGAGAAGATGGCGCGCTTTGAGCTCTCCTGGCGTGAAAAACTGTCTGGTCCCAAGTGGCTGACAGTGATGGGCCCAACAGGCAAGCTCGCCGACGCGCTCCTGTGGCAGGGGAAAACGGAAGAAGCTGAGAAGACTTACTACGAGGTGGCCGAATACTCGAAGGCGGCTGGTCTATGGGCGTCTTTCATTGTCGGACCCAGTCTTGAAAATTATGCGGAAAGGCTGGCTGCGACGGGGCGTCTGCTTGATTATGCAGATTGGAAAGGGCGTTTTCGTGGCGCCACTGTTTCGCGCCGCATCATTATTGTTCTCTGGCTGGCTATGTGCGTTTTGGCTGGGCAGCAAGCGCTTCGATACACTGCTCAATCTGTCCCTACGATCGCCTCGTACTTGAGCTACTTGGGGCGCTACGAATTGGCTGACAGTGTGCTTTCTTCGGGCATTGAGATTCTGCATAAATTTGCTCCAAACGCTCGCACAGAGGACAACGGATTCAAAATCAAGATGGCGCAAAATAACGTGCGCTGGGGGCGCTTGGCTGATGCCGAAGTGCTTTATTACCAAGTGATGCCAGTTAAAGATGTTTTGGCAGGTAAGCATGATGCGGAAATTCGAGATGATGTAGAAGCCATAGGGATGTTGCAGGAGTTAGCTTCGCTGAAAATGCGACGCGGCAGACCTGATGAAGCGCGCCAGATTTTGGATAAGCTCTATAAACTTTATCCTTCTGCCAGTTTGCTTATTTCGCTTGCCGACTTGTATCTCGAAGAGGGGCAGCTGAAACAGGCGGAAGAACAAATTGATAAGGCTGAAAAGTCAATTCCCAAAATTCAAGACGAGGACAATAAGAACTTCATTCGCCTCTCTACGCAACTTAGAAAAGGGCGGCTGCGCTTGATGGAAAAGAATGGAGCTGCGGCGGAGACCGAATTCAACACCGGGCTTTTGAAGGTCGATGAAACAAAGGGGAAGCTAGAAAGTTTTCGTTTGCCATGTCTGATTGGGCTGATGGAAGCGGCTCATATGCAGTCTGACGCGAAGAAAGAAGAGAATTATAGAAAGGCTGTTCTTGCAGAAACCTTGAAACTGCAGGGTAGCAAAACGCCGCTTGATGCATCTGTTAGCTGCCATCAGTCAGCCGAAGCGATGGAGCGGTGCGGGCAGTATGGGATTGCAGACCAGCTACTTACTGAAGGAATGAACAATATTCTCAAAGCTACGTCCGCGGATAATCCTGCAATAGCTTCTTATTATGTAAAACGCGGCGAGGTTGCTTTGGCGCAAGGACATCTGGATGCAGCAGCGCATTTGTGCCAAAAAGCAGTGAAGCTGATCAATGAAAAGGCGCTTAGTTCTGAGCATCCCGCGGTACTTGATGCAAATGTTCTTGCGGGCACGACCTCGTTGAAACTCAAGATGCCGGATGAAGCAGCTTCATTTTTATGGGAAGTGAAGCGCATTGTTGAAAAGAACGGACTGCAACGAATTGAGCCAAAAGTCGCCGAAGCCTTGACGCAGTATAAGAACTTGCTGATTGAGCATGGCAACGAGGCGCGCGCTGATGAAGTGCAGACTTTACTTGATAAGACAAAGCTCAAGCAAAACAGCTACAATTAGCCGCATTGTAAACCAGGCAATAAAGGAATTTGGCATGCGTAACCGCTTCCGTTCAAATTTGCTGCACTCATTTGCGGCACTTCTCGTAGTAACAGCTCCGGTATTCACACAAGCCGCGAACGCTCAAGCAGCAGCACCCAGTGCTCCCGCTGCGGCACCAGCCGCCGACGCCGGGCCCACAATTGGCAAAGCAGCTCCCGCTTTCAGTTTGAAAGATTGCGATGGCAAAACCCGCAAGCTCTCAGATTTCAAAGGCAAAATCGTAGTGCTTGAATGGTTCAATCATGGATGTCCGTTTGTCAAAAAGCATTATGATTCAAACAACATGCAAGACTTGCAGAAGACATACACCGGTAAGGGCGTAGTTTGGCTTTCCATCTGCTCTTCCGCCGAAGGTAAACAAGGATTTGGAACTCCTGAAGAGCACAAGAAAGCCTTCAAGGATAGAGGGGCGGCACCAACTGCGGTGCTAATCGATTCAGAAGGAACCGTTGGCCACGCATACGGTGCCAAGACAACGCCTGCGATGTACGTCATCGATGGAAAAGGCACGCTCGTATATTCTGGTGCCATCGACGATAACCGCACTCCGGACAAAGAAGCTGCGAAGACAGCGAAGAATTTTGTAGCTGCTGCTCTTAACGAAACACTCGCGAAGAAAGCGGTTGCGATTTCCTCGACGAAGTCCTATGGCTGCTCGATCAAATACAAGCAGTAATTACTGTCGGGACGACGCCATGCGCCGCCCTATTTTAGTGTCGACGCCATGCGCCGACCGTCTATGGTAGGGTCGACGCCATGCGTCGACCGCTTTAAACCTGGGAGCGCCAGCGGCTCGCCGGCTTCGGGCGGCATTAATGCCGCCCCTCTTACAGTTAAGGTCCAGTCATTGTTAGCGCGATGCCATGCATCGCCCAGTGTCAAAGAAACAGACATAGGTGTCACGGAAACCCACATCATTCCTCACTTGTCGGGAGAGCTCTAATGCATCCACTGCTTAACCAAATGATGGTCGTGACCAGCGTAGATCAGGTTTCGAAGTTCAAATTAAAGGACTTCGAAACTCACCTGGACCCAACAAAAATTTTGATGTGCCCACCTACATATTTCACTGTGGAATCAGTGGACAACCCGTTTATGCAAGGGAACGTTGGAGCGGTTGATAAAGAGCTCGCACAGAAGCAGTGGAACGATCTTAAAGCCGTTTACGAGTCTCTAGGTGTTGAAGTCGAAACTATCGAGCCTGTAGAAGGGCTTGAAGATATGGTTTTTGCTGCAAATCAGGTACTTCCCGGCGCGTATCCTAATGGAAGACCTTTTGTCATTCTCGGAGAAATGCGCAACGAGAAGCGAAACCAGGAAGTTCCGTGGTATCGCAAATGGTTCCAGGAAAACGACTACCACATCATTGATATCTTCGATTCGAAGGACAATAAGGAACATAGTCCTTGCTTCGAAGGACAGGGCGATGCGATTTGGCATCCGGGTCGGAAGCTTCTCTATTGCGCCTTCGGACCTCGCACTGACGTAGAATCTGCGACGCTTTTGAACATGACACTAGTAAGTCCGGTCGTTCAGTTAAAGCTTGCAGATCCCCGCTTCTACCACCTCGACACTTGCTTCTTCGCAATCAATGAATGGACAGTAGCGATTTACGAAGGCGCCTTCGATGAACGAGGTCTAGCGCTAATCAGGCACTTCTTCAAGAACGTTATCTCAGTCAGCGAAAAGGAAGCATTGAACTTCGCCTTGAATGCAGTTGCGATCAAGGACGACATTATTTTGCAAAAAGGCTCCCCGGAGTTCGTCGCCGCTTTAAAGACATACGGGTTCAGGGCAATCGAAGTCGACACCAGCGAATTCATGAAATCTGGCGGCAGCGTCTTTTGCATGAAGATGATGGTGTATTAGACTGGGAATGTGAATAAGCGATACATCAAGGCAATTCTAATTGGTGCGGCTTTCGGCCTCGCAACGCTCTTAAGTTGGGCGACTTGTCACAGCCTGACTGCATTCACTTTTGCAGGTATTCCGATGCACTACATTCCGTTTTGGGATACCCACTCTTCCGCATATAGACATGTTAGACCCGACCTGCAAGCAGCGGCAGTACTTCTGCGATTCTGCATGCTGTTACTGCATAACGGCTACAACTATCTTCTTCCTCCAATTCTTGTCTGTTGTCTAATTGCTAAATTGGAGGATTTGAAAGATTCCAACATCGTTGGAGTAGCTTTTCGACGGGCACTCAAGGCTACGGGATTGATATTGCTTGTTCTCTGGCTTATAGGTATGAGTGCGTTTGCCATAATCGCCCGTGATAGCTTATCACCCTATTTGAGTTGGGATATCATACCTTTAGCTGCGCTCGAATTCATCGGAATCATTGCTGTTTCAATAGCCGAAGAGTTAACGCTCAGCGTTACGATGGGCATATCTCCGGTGATCTTTGCCGCGACATTTATATGGCATTACTGTGCTGCACAACAAGAATGGTCCAAGAAAATTACGCAAGTTCAAAGCGACTGCGCTGATGTTCACCAGAAATGAAGCACGAAGGTTTTAAGTTGAAACATCGCAATATGTTGTGGCACCTTACGGCATCAGCTTTGCTGGCCGCCACGTGCATTTTGTTTGCTGCTGTACCACGAGTGAGCGCCGACACGTCATTTGACTCTGGTGTGAAACAGTTTGCGCAGGGAAAATATCAGGAAGCGTTGACGTCGTTTCATGCTTCGGAATCCGGCGGCATGAAGGAAGCGAAACTTTATTACTACGAAGCGCTCTGCAATCAGCAGTTGAAAAATTACGACAAAGCTCGATTGCTATTCCAGTATGTTGTAAAACAGTTTCCTCAATCTGATGCGGCTATATTGGCAAACCAAGCGTTAGGTATTAGAAGCGCGCAGCCGGCTGCGGCGGCGCCCGCACCGCAAGCGGCTACGCAGCCGGAGGAAGCGACAGTTCCATTTGCCAGCAGTCCTTTTGCTAGTCATATTTATGTGAATGTTCTGGTGAATGGCCAACCAATTACGATGATGCTCGATACTGGTGCGTCGTATACGACCTTTGCTCAGTCGGTTCTGACAAACAACAACATCAAAATTCCGACAGTGAAAAACGCAATGAGGGTGACCGGAGTTGGCGGTGAATCGAGCGTTTCAGTTGGACGCGTGATGATTCAGTTTGGTGAAGTTAGTCAACTCGTTCCGATTTGCATTCAGGACGATACGATTCCGGGTACTGCAAGCTCAGTGCCGCTGCTTGGTCAGTCATTTCTCTCTGCGTTCAATTACGAGATTGATTATCGAGCGCGAACTGTCAAAGTCATGCGCATGAAATCTGAGGCAGTGCAAAAGCCCAAGCGGGGCGTTTCTCCTTATTCTCGAGATTCCAATTCTGTGCCGTTTCGAAGAGAGGGCAATTTGATTGAAGTTACTGCCAAAATCAACGGTCGCGAGTGCGACATGATTTTGGATACGGGCGCAGAATCAGTCGCGTTTTCCGATAAGGCGCTAGCGTCACTAGGACTCAATGTGCCTACCAACTCTCGGCGCCTCATTGCGAGCGGAGTGGGAGGACACAGAGAAGGGTATTCATTTACATTGAACGAAGTGCAGCTGGGACCGATTACTAAAAAGTATGTGCGCGCGGGTTCAGCGAACTACATGGCTATTTCGAAGCCGCTTCTAGGACATTCATTTTTTGAAGGAACAGCATTCACAGTGGACAACGAAGCCCAAGTGATTAGGTTTATCCCATAGATTCTTGCCGGCTGGAAGATGGAATTCCGGCCAAGCGTTCGCTGTTAACCAGAGATGAGTTTTACGAACTTGCGACGACCGACTTGCAGAACCAATTCAGTTCCGTTGTCGACCGTAACTTGATGCATTGGATCTTTTACTTGTTCGCCGTTGATGCGGACGCCGCCTTCTTGCACGAGGCGTTTTGCCTCGCCCGAGCCGCCGGAGAGTTTTGCATCAACCATTACACGGAAAAGAGGCGTTGGTTCTGTCACCGTATGTGATGGCATATCGTCCGGGATTTGTTTCTCGCTGTGGACTTTGGTCCAGTTGGCGAGTGCGGCATCGGCTGCGGCTTCTCCGTGGTATTGGAGCACCAGTTGGCGGCCGAGTTTTTCTTTGGCGTCTTTCGGATTTCCGCCTTTCTCAAGCATCTCTTTCACTTCATCGATTTCCTTGCCGGAGAATGCGGAAGTGAGATCGAAGTATTTGATGATGAGCTCATCCGGAATGCGCATGCACTTGCCGAACATGTCATCCGGTTCGTCTTTCAGCGCAATGTAATTGTTGTAAGTCTTGGACATCTTCTTAACGCCGTCCGTACCTTCAAGCAATGGCAGAAGCATCGCCATTTGCGCTTCCTGCTTGTAGTGCGGCTGCAGCTCACGTCCTTGAAGGATGTTGAAGCGCTGGTCCGTTCCGCCGAGTTCGATGTCGGCACGAATCGCGACCGAATCATAAGCTTGAAGTAGCGGGTAGAAAAGTTCGTGGAATGAAACCGGCTGTTGTTGGTCGAGCCTGCTGCCGAAAGCTTCTTTGGCGATGAGCTGGTTGGCTGTGCAAGTGCTAGCCAACTTGATTACGTCCTTCAAACTGAGCGGATCCAACCAATCGGCATTGTTTGTCATCTCGACCTTGTCGAGATCGAGGATAAGTTCGATCTGATGCAGATATGTTTCTGCGTTCTTTGCGACGTCTTCTGCCGTCAGCGGCGGGCGAGTGGCGTTGCGACCAGTCGGGTCACCGATGCGGGCGGTGAAACCGCCAATGATAAGAACGACCTGATGACCGAAATCTTGAAACTTCTTCAGCTTGCGAAGCACAACTGCGTGTCCGACGTGCAAGTCAGCGGCGGTAGGGTCTACGCCTAGTTTTGCTCTCAGCGGGCGTCCTTCTTTCTGTGCCTTATAGATTCGACGGGCGAGCCCCATTGCGCCATCCGGAAGCACTTCCGCACCTCGGCAAAGCTCCTGCGCTTGGTCGATGATTTCCTGCGGAATTTGCTCTTGAGCGTCTTTGTCGTCTGCCACGGTTTGCTGTTTCACCATCTCGCTGTTCTGAGACATTGCGGTTTCCTTCGTCATTTTGAGAACCGAGCGACGCATGGCATCGCCCCTACGCGGCTCGCCGAGGCAGTTCCTCGGTATCGACGTTTCCGCCGATTATCCGCACCGGGCGACGCATGGCGTCGCCCCTACTAAATGCTGGCAGCCGGTTTAGGGTCGCAAGCATTTTAAGTAGCTAAGAATCTTAGCATGGACCTCTTCTTTGCTTGTTCCAAAGTACCTACTGAGATAAGATGACTGCTCCGGGGCTTGAAAGAGCACCGGGCTAGGTGCGCTCTGAAAAGTGCGCCAATGGAGGGTTTCCTATTACGAGAGCCTTTCGGAATTGATGGGCCGGGCGACGCCATGCGTCGCCCCTACAAGCGGGGCGCACACGATGTGCCCGACGGAGAAAAGAGAAATGGCTAGCCAGTATGTCCCGCAGGATATTGAAGAAAAATGGCAGGTTGAGTGGGAAAAATTAGGCATCTATCAGGCAAATGACCTTGATAAGAAGCCGAAATACTACTCGCTGGTTATGTTTCCGTACCCTTCGGGCGACTTGCACATGGGGCACATGCGGGTTTACACAATCTCTGATGTGATTTCGCGCCAGAGACGCATGCTTGGCTATAACGTTCTCAATCCGATGGGTTGGGACGCTTTCGGTTTGCCTGCTGAAAACGCGGCAATGTCGCGGAAGAAACACCCGGAAGAATGGACTACCAGCAATATCAAGTTTATGCGTGACGAGCAGTTGAAAAAGCTCGGAACCAGCTATGACTGGCGCCGCGAGGTGACGACCTGCAACAAAGATTATTATCATTGGACGCAGTGGATTATCCTCAAGTTCTTTGAAAACGGGCTCGCCGTGCGCAAAGAAGCTCCAGTCAATTGGTGCCCTGATTGCCACACCGTCCTCGCTAACGAACAGGTTGTCGACGGCAATTGCTGGCGCCATTTGGAAACTCGCGTCGAGCAAAAGATGATGAGCCAATGGTTCCTCAAGATCACGAAATACGCGGATCCGCTTCTCGAAGACCTCGACAAGTTGGTCGGTTGGCCAGAACGCGTTCGCGTTATGCAGCAAAATTGGATTGGAAGATCGGAAGGCGCCGAACTTGTCTTCACTGTTGAGAACAAGCCCAACGTTCAAATCCCTGTTTTCACTACCAGACCTGACACCGTATTTGGTGTGGCTTGCATGGTGCTCGCACCAGAGCATCCGCTCGTAAAAGAGCTCACGACGCCTGAGTGCAAAGAAGCCGTAGAGAAGTATGTTGATGAAGCTGCGCACAAAACCGAACTTGACAGATTGTCGACGGAAAAGAGCAAAACCGGCGTGCCGATTGGCTCTCATGTAATCAATCCGTTCAACGGGGATATCGTTCCGATCTGGGTTGCCGACTATGCACTCGTAAATTATGGAACCGGCGCTGTGATGAACGTGCCGGCTCATGATGAGCGCGATTTCGAGTTTGCCAAGAAATTCAACTTGCCGATTAAGCAAGTCGTTTCGGAAGACGGCACCAAAGTCGACGAAATGAAAGAGGCTTACACCGGCGAAGGCACGATGGTTAATTCCGGAGGTTTCGATGGATTGACCAACACTGAAGCCAAAAAGAAAATGACCGAGTGGGCGTCCAACAATAATTGCGGAAAGCCCCGCACACAGTATCGCTTGCGCGATTGGTTGATCAGCCGTCAACGCTATTGGGGTTGCCCGATTCCCGTAATTCATTGCGAAAAGTGCGGTGTGGTGACAGAGAAGGAAGAGAATCTTCCTGTCATTTTGCCGACCGAGGGCGTTGAAATAACCGGCGAAGGTGGCTCACCTCTCAAGCGTATGGACGATTGGATTAATGTTACTTGCCACAAGTGCGGCGGTCCGGCGAAGCGCGAAACCGACACCATGGACACATTTATTTGTTCCAGTTGGTATTTCTTGCGTTATCCCGATGCGCTCAACGATAAAGAAGCGTTTGCCAAAGAGAAGGTCAATTACTGGATGCCGGTCGATCAATACATCGGCGGTATCGAGCACGCAATTTTGCACTTGCTCTATGCGCGTTTCTTCACCAAAGCCTTGCGCGATTTGGGCTATGTCAACTGCGATGAGCCTTTCACCAACTTGCTTTCTCAGGGCATGGTAACTAAGTTTTCGCCCACTTCAGGACGCATCGAAAAGATGTCCAAGTCTCGCGGCAACGTCGTCGGAACGACCGATTTCTTCAAGAAATACGGGGCGGACTCGGCGCGTTTGTTCACACTTTTCGCGGCACCTCCAGAGCAAGAACTCGAGTGGAATGAGGACGGTGCTGTCGGACAGTATCGCTTCCTTGGTCGTGTCTGGAGATTGGTCAGCGACCTCATCGAAGCCGGCGCGATTTCCCAAAATGATGCGGCTCCAGCCTTTGACTCTTTGCCGGATTCGGGCAAAGTGGCGCTCAAGTTGGTGCACAAAACTATCAAAGCCGTCACCAAAGATTTGCAGCCGGAGCGATATGTTTTCAACACTGCCATCGCTCGCCTGATGGAGTTGGTCAACGGTTTGAATGACTACCTTCGTGCAGTGAAAGCGGTTGAAAGTCCCCAAAATCTTTCGGACGGCGAAAAGGCGTTGCTTGGTTTTGCAAGCCGCCACTTGCTCTTGTTGCTCGCACCAATGGCGCCGCACATTTCGGAAGAGCTTTTCCAGATGTTGCCCGCCCGCAAGGGTAAGACTGGTTCGATTCACACCGAAGCGTGGCCCAGTTACGAAGAAGCGTTGACAGTAGACGACGAAATCGAACTCGTTATCCAGGTTAACGGGAAAATCGTTAACAAAATTCCCGCCCGCCGCGGTCTCGCCAAGCAGCAGGCTGAAGAGATTGCATTAACTGACGAAAAGGTTAAAGACAAGCTCAACGGAAGCTCCGTGAAAAAAGTGATTGTCGTGCCCGACAAGCTAGTTAACGTGGTAATTTGAGAGAAGGTAAGGCACCGCTTTACTGACAAGAACCTCGTTGCAACTTTCTGCTTCCTCGGAAGTGCGCAATCAGGCGGAAGGCGAGACAGGGGCTGATAAATCCTCAGAGTCTCTCATGAACCCCGGAACCGAGTTAATCCGTCGGCCCGATTGGCTCAAGCCGCTTTGAGGTAATTAGTTTTATGAGAGTCCTTCTTCAGCTAGATTCTTTAGGAAGAGCGTATGAATCAACCCACCCCCCAAGGTAGAGCTCAAATTGAGTCGGCTTCAGGTTTTCCACTAATCACCGTCTCGCTCTTGATGGGCTTGATGTTGGTGTATTACATGAGCTCGACCACTGCTAATGACCGTTTTTTCGAAATGACTGGTCACGGCTTCAGAGCTGATGATGCAGTCCTTGCTTTCCAAACAAGCAACTGGGGCAAGCTTTTCAACATGATGTACGCGAATTTCGCAAGTTTGCATTATGTGCAGCTCTTCTTCAGTGCTTATTTCATCTGGGTCTTCGGTGGTCACATCGAAGGTAAGATGGGTCCAGCCCGGCTCGGGCTGCTGGTATTGCTTGGTTTGACTGTACCGTGGGTCGCAGTCGCCTTGCTTCATTCGGGCAAAGGCAGCAGCACGATTTTCGTTGGACCTGTTTTTGTTATTTCGTCTCTGGTGGGCGCTTACCTGGTGCTCCCTCCTGAAAAGCAAAGACTGAAGAGCTGGATGCCCAAAAACCGCCACCAGATCTTCGACACCGAAGAGAAGAAGGACGTTCGCGACCACTACATCAAAAACCCGATGATATTCGTCGGAGTGTTTGTGTTCGTGGAATTAGCTTTTCACTTCGCTTGCTCAATGCTTTTTCCAGGTTATGACACTCTGGATTTTGTCGGTGCAGCAATTGCATTCGGTATGGGATACGGCATGGCCTACGCCCTGCTCTCGTCGGCAACCGGTAACGTTCAGGATGCACCGATGAAACTCGGCGTACTGCACCACTATCGCAAGCTCATCGCCATCGACGTTCCTCACGAGCAGGCGCTCATGGGCACTTCCAAGGCTCTGGGCCTTCCTTACGAGCAAGTCCGCGACTGGGTCAACAAGGACAAGGGCAAGATGAAGATTCGAAATCTATAGGTCGATGGACTAAAGGATTTCGGTCTGTAACCCGATTAACACAAACTAAATTAAAAGCGCCTTTCGTGCCACTGGATGAATTCCATAAACCGAGAAGGCGCTTTTTACATGGCGCCATCCTCGTGCCATCCTATGTAGAAAGGTGGTGAGCCTGCGGCGATTAAACTGAACTTATCCTTCTCAGTTTAAGTGAGCTTCTAATAACGCGCGTACGGGGTTGTCGAGGTAAACTATCACCTTGGTCTTGGCGTCCGTTAACGCATTCAAGTCAAAGTCCGTTTGTATACCGAACTTTGTCCCACCCGAAGTCCGTAATGCCTGACAGGTGCTGATCTAGAGGTTTATTTGGTGGTCCAGTCGCAAATCGAGCGTGATGAAACCCAGGAAGCTCAAGAGAAGGTCGTGCAGCCTATGAGTTCACCGACCGATTCGAGCGCGCCAGTCAGTCCTACTGTCGTTTCCGATATTTTGGAGATGATCAGGTGGAAGCGTCTCATGCAGGTCTTCTTTGACGGCATGTTGGCATTCCTGGCGTTTGCGGGGGCTTTCTTAATCCGCTTCGACGGGCACCTCAACAGCCATTTCTTTCACCAGCTGCTAATCTTCGCGCCCGCGATTGTTTCATTGCGCCTCCTGTCCAACTGGGGATTTGGCACTTACAGGCGCTTGTGGCGCTATACAGGTCTGACCGAAGTGATGGAACTGGGCTGCTCAGTCCTCACTGTGACTACGATTTTGACCATCGCCCGCGCGCTCGGCTTCATGGCCGTAGAAGGCAGCCAGCTCTCTTACGGTATTATCGCCATTGATGCTGGACTATGCTTTCTGCTTCTTTGTGCCAGTCGTGTGTTGCGGCGCCTGCAAACAGAGCACAATCAGAGACGCCACTGGCGGCAGCCGGTTCGCAAGCGCGCACTGGTCGTTGGTGCCGGTGATGCAGGACAGATGGTGCTGAGAGAACTCGCACAGCGTGCTGACCTTGGCGTTGACGTTGTCGGTATGGTTGATGATGACCCGATGAAGCTCAAGAAGCGCATCGGCAGTATCACCGTATTTGGTACCACTAAAGAATTGAAAAACTTGGCAGAAAATCTTTGCGTAGATCAGGTGATCATCGCGATGCCTTCTGCTCCTCCGCATGAAATCCGCCGCATCGTAGACATCTGTCGAGAGGCGGAAGTAGAACCCCGCATTTTGCCCGGTTTGTTCGAACTGATTGATGGACGCGTTTCGGTCAGCCAGTTGCGCGAAGTTTCGCTCGAAGATCTGCTTGGGCGCGAGCCAGTGCACATGGACTCTGCCGCGATTACTTCATATCTTGAAGGGCGTTGCGTGCTCGTCACCGGAGCCGGTGGTTCGATTGGCAGCGAACTGTGCCGCCAAATTCTCAAGTTTCAACCCGCCAAGATTTTGCTCTTGGGTCGCGGCGAAAATTCTATTTTTGCCATTCACCAAGAATTGAAAAAACGACCTGAGCCGGTCGAAATCATCCCCATCATTGCTGATGTTCGTGACCACGAGCGCATGCAAGCTGTTTTTGATCGCCACAAGCCTGCTGTTGTTTTCCATGCTGCTGCCCACAAGCATGTTCCGCTCATGGAAGAAAACGTTTCAGAAGCGATCACCAATAACGTCAGAGGCACGCAAATTCTGGCGGAACTCTCTCATCGCACGCATGTAGAAACTTTTGTGCTGGTGTCGTCCGACAAAGCTGTCAATCCATCGTCTGTCATGGGCGCCACCAAGCGTATGGCCGAGATGATCGTCCAGAGTCTGGATACGAGATCAGAGACTCGTTTTGCCTCCGTCCGATTTGGCAATGTGCTTGCTAGCCGTGGTTCTGTTATTCCGCTGTGGAAGCAGCAAATCGCACAGGGCGGTCCCGTCACTGTTACACATGCTGACGCCACCCGTTATTTCATGCTGATCCCTGAATCAGTACAGCTCATCTTGCAAGCCGGAGCGCTCGCGTCCGGTGGCGAAATCTACGTGCTCGACATGGGCAAGCCTGTTCGAATCATTGATCTCGCGTACGACCTGATTCGCTTTTCCGGACTGCGACCGAATCAAGACGTCAAAGTCGAAGTTGTTGGTTTGCGCCCTGGCGAGAAATTGCACGAAGAGCTTCTCACTGCAGAAGAGGGGCTGACCAAGACCACATACGAAAAAATCTTTGTCGGACAGCCGGCCAAGATCGATCACCAGTTGCTCTACAAGCAAATCGACAGCCTGGTGACGGCAGCGCGCGCTGATGATGAAGCGTCCGTCCGCAATCAATTGGATACTGTTCTTGGCGGCACATTGAGCGCACAGAGCTTGGTCTAGACAGTCATGAGTGCAACAACCGAAAGTCTTTTGGCTCAACGAGAAGCGAAGCTTATCGCCGCACTTTCGCGTCTTGACAGCGTTGTTGTCGCGTATTCCGGTGGCGTTGACAGTTCGCTGCTTGCATTCTACGCGCGTAAAGTTTTGGGTGATAGAGCCCGCATTGTCATTGCTGTTTCACCAAGCTTAGCTTCTGATGAATTGGATGAGGCGCGCGCGCAAGCTAAACAATTTGGCTGGCAACTCATGGAAGTGACTACCGATGAGGTAGACAATCCTGATTACAGAAAGAATGACGGGCAACGCTGTTATTTTTGCAAAGGAGCACTGTTCGCTGCCATGGACGCGCTTGCGAAGCGCGAAGGCTTCGTCAATCTCGCTTATGGTGCCAATGTCGCCGACTTGGGAGATATCCGACCGGGGCAACGCGCGGCGCAAGAATACAATGTGGTAAGCCCGCTTCAGGAGGCGCAACTCACTAAGGAAGAGATCCGCGAATTGGCTCGAATAGCTGGTTTGGCGTCTTGGGACAAACCTCAGTCAGCTTGTTTGTCATCACGATTTCCCACTTTTGAAACTGTGACGCCTCAACGTTTGAAGGTCGTCGAGTCCGCTGAAATTGCACTTCGGAAGCTCGGATTCAAGGGTTTTCGCGTGCGCTTTCACAGTTTGTCTGCGACCAAAAATCTTTCCGGCGAAGAACTTTCACTGGCTCGCATCGAATTTACCGACGAAGATTTGAGAAGGGTCTCTTTGGATGAAACTTTGCGATCTCAACTAGCTGCCGCCGTTAAGAGCGCTGGCTTTGCGTTTGTCACGATCGATATTGAAGGTTACAGGCAGGGCTCGTCGAATATCGGACTCGGTTCTTTTGCGGCAGATGAGGCACAGCGGAATTCAGAATTCGTACCAGTGGAGTTGACTCGTCGTGGATAAAGAGAAGCTTCTTGCCCTGTTGCAATCCGTCGCTACTCGCAAAGTCGAGCCCGAGTCCGCGCTCGAGCAGCTAAAAGACTTACCTTACGCTGACTTGGGTTTTGCGAGAATCGATTTGCACAGAAGTTTGCGCCACGGCTATGCGGAAGTGATTTTCTCTCCAGGCAAAACGTCCGAGCAGATCGTATCGATTGTTCGAACGCTGCGAGAGAACAACGACCTGGTCATCGCAACCAGGGCGGAAGCGTCTCAGGCTGAAGAGGTTCTTCGGCAGATACCGGAGGGCCGGTATGAAACATTGTCGCGCGCTTTGGTATTCGGCGATATGCCTGATACCAAACCCGGTGCTTTGAGCGTGAATGTCATCACCGCTGGAACCTCAGACATCCCAGTGGCAGAGGAGTGTGCGCTGATCTTGCAAACAGCAGGCGTTCCGGTTCAGAAGCTTTACGACGTCGGAGTCGCTGGCATTCATCGCTTACTTGCTCATGTAGAACTACTCCGCCGTGGTGCTTTGACTGTTGTGTGCGCTGGAATGGACGGCGCCTTGCCGAGTGTCGTCGGCGGAATTCTCGATGGACCAGTAATTGCTGTCCCTACATCTGTTGGTTATGGTGCTGCCTTTGACGGCTTGGCGCCCTTGCTTTCAATGCTCAACAGTTGCGCTGCCGGCATTACTGTCGTCAACATCGACAACGGCTTCGGCGCTGCATATGCAGCTTTGCGAATGTACAACGCATTATCAAAGGAAGGTGGGGGCGCGTTGCACGCGCCCGCTAATTTCAATGGGCGCATACAATGCGCCCAGGTTAGTTCGGGCGTGGTTGTAGATTCCTAACGGCTGGCGTTCAGCGTGGGCACTTGATCGATTCGATATTTCTGCATCTCGCGAATGAGATTGCCTGCGCGTTGCATGGCGTCTTGCGGTGTGTTCGCGCTGCCGCGTTTCCAGGAATTAGACGGTCGCAATTGCTGAATAAAAGTCTCCCAGTTCCACAGACTTTCCTGCGGCTGCAATGCCATGCAAGTAAGCACGCTGTCGATAACTAGCGCCGAGAAATTATCCAGGTACGGCCCGAAGTGATTCATCGTCCTTGACGGATGCTGAAACAGTGGATGCCCAACTTCTGCACTCTGCATGTGCGCAATTGCAGGTACATACATGTTGTCGTAATCGACCAGACGCAGATTGCCTCGACCATCAACAAGAATGTTTGACGGCTCCAAATCACCGTGCGCGATGCCCGCTGCATTGAGCGCCATCACCATCTCGCGAAACTGATTGACGATGCGTTGCAGCTCATGCTTGTTTTCGTTGCGCAATTGAAAACGTATATAGTCATCGATTCTCTTGCCGTCAATGTAGCCCATGCGCAAGATTGGCAGCCATTGTTCGCCGACTCTCAGTCCGCGCGATTGATATTGGAAGCTGACCAAATACTTGCCGGCGTCTTTCATGTTGTGTCGCGCAATTGCTTCGTATCTTTGTTTGCGATCTGCGCTGTCGCGTAGAAAGCACTTTACTGCATAATGTTTGTTTTGCCCTGCAATGCGCAGCACGAGCCCGTTTTTCCCCTCCCACTGGTCAAAGCTAAGCACGCGGCCCATTCGTAATTCAGGGTCAGAGAATGCGTCATCATCCAACACGACAGCATCTTTTATTACTGATACGCGTGGGAAACGCTGTGGCACATGAACTTCACTGGTAGCGCGAGGCGGCCCTGCCGAAGGTGTTGGTGCGCTTGCTTTCGATGGTTGGGGCGGAGGCGTTGGCGGGGGCAAGTCCTGAAACAGAGGGTTGTTTGTATGCTGCTGTGAGGGGCGCTTTGGAATCATCAGGTCATCACCCTCATAATCCTTCAGCGCCTTGCTGTAGTTTTCCGCGGCTTTCAGAACGCTACCAGGTCCGCCGCTGCGGTCAGGCGGTTTGCTCGAAGCTTGTTTGGAATTCGCTGCACCAGCGCCAGCTCCTCCGGCTCCTGGATGTTTCCCTGCTGCACCCGTGTTCGGCGCACTACCTGTAGCTTCTGCGTACCATGGAATTTCTGCCGTGGGAGAATTATTTGAAGAACCTGTTTTAGAGCCAGATCCCGAACCCGATCCACCAGGGCGAGCTGTTCCTTGACCTTGTCCTTTCCCCTGGCTCTGACCGGTAGTACCTGGTCGCGTACCGCTCTGTCCGGAATTCGAACTTGAGCCAGGAGCGGCACCATATCCGTAATCACTGTCATCTCCGTATCCGTATCCATATCCATAAGACTCAGAGCTACTGCCTGCCGCACTCTGTCCCGAATTCGAAGTCGTATTCGTGTTGGTTTGCGCGTTTGAATAGTTAGATGTGTTCGATGCATTTGCAGCGCTCGACGTGTTTTGGGGATGTGCAAACGAACCAGCCGCAGGTCCTGGTGGTGTTTGGAATGAGCCAGGTATTGAATTGAACGTGCCCGTGGCAAAACTTGGACCGCTCTGAATTGTTGAGCCTGTCTGGCTGTTAAAACTGCCTGAAGCCGATGAACTCGCTCCGGATGTTTGCGCTTGTTGTGTTGCACTGCGCGGTTCAGTAGTTTGGCTTTGTACTTCAATAGCCTTGTCTACTCGGCGGTCGTGCCCAGCCGGACGAAACTCCGGTATCTCATGCAACTGCATGGTAAGAAGTTTTTTGATGTCGTGCGCGCGTTTGTTGATATCCGGAACGGGATGCCGGAGAAGTTCATTGAGCAGACGAGAACCTTCAGGATTTTTGTAATCTGCTGCACAAAATATCAAGCGTTCATCACCGCCAGCGTGACGCTGCCACAGCGTCGGATCAAGTTTCAATACTTGCATCGAATGATAGATTATCCATGCCGAAAATCTGTCGATGGTTTCATCAAAAACTTCCGCATCCCGTTGCGGGTGTTGATAATTGACGTGACCTAACTCGTTAGCCTTTTCCCCAGCCATCGCTGGAACATAGATGCCGTCATAATCTACTAGCATCAGATCTTTATTGCGTACGATAATATTGCCATGCTGTAAGTCACCGTGGGCGATACCATTGCGTTCGAGTTCAAAAACAAGGTCCACAAACTGGTTGATGAAACGGTCCATCTGCTGTTTGCTGTGCATGTTCTTGCGGATAAACTGATCGAGCGTCAAACCCTCAACCCAGGGCATTTTGACAATCGGATACCAATTACCGTTGACGAGTATTCCCTTCAGCAAATACTCGAATTCAAGCAAAGTCGAGACGTGATTGAAAGCCGTAAATGTGCTCAGGTGCCCGTAGCGTTGGTGCTGATTGTAGACGTTGCGCAGAAAGCACTTTACTGCGACGTTGCGATTTGCGCACTGAAACTGATAGACGCTGGCGAAATTACCGCAAATTGGTTTCGGCAGTCCCATAGCGTTGGTTTCCGGCGCGCCTTGCTGCAACTCTTGGTTGTCAAAGCAGATTTCCGGAGATTGAACTGTCTCGTTGTAGTCCTGCGGTGTGGGCCACTGCATGGCATTACCTGAACGCGCTCTCTATTGGTTTATTACCACAGCTGGACAGGGCTGTATCCGCTGCACTGATTCTTATGAAAGAGAGCAGCATTCTCTTCTTTGACCGGGCGACACATGGCGTCGCCCCTGCAAGCGGGCGAGAACGTCATCTCCTACATGACGCGCCACCCACAGCGTGTCCCTAAGGAAAGGCTCCCTTGGCAAGAGTTCTATTCTTATGGGCGTTTCTGCAATATGATCATGAGCCTGTCTCGACAGCGCACTTAATGTTTCCGGCGCCAAAGGATCGATAGATGCCGTATCAAGCCGAAATTAGTCGTTCTAACCCGTCTTGTTTTCTCTTTTTGGTCGATCAGTCGTCGTCCATGAAAGACCAATTCGCCGGCGGTTCAAATGGCGGCACAAAGGCGCAGGGGGTCGCAGATGCCGTCAACAGCCTGCTGCAAAACCTGGTTTCGAAGTGTACAAAGTCCGATGGAATCAGAGACTACTACAATGTGGGCGTGATCGGGTATGGCGGAGGCGGTGTGGCGCCTGCCTTTGGTGGTCCGCTCGCGAGAAAAGAACTTGTGCCGATCAGCCTGGTCGGCAACAATCCGGTTCGGGTAGAGCAGCGCACGCGTCAGGTGAGTGACGGGCGCGGCGGCGTTGTCGATAAGAAATACATTGCCCCTATCTGGTTCGAGCCGACTTGCGGCGGCGGAACCCCCATGTGCGCGGCGCTAGCAAAAGCCGGAGCGGTTTTGAAACCATTCATCGCCCAATATCCATACTGTTTCCCGCCCATCGTCATCAACATTTCCGACGGCGAGTCGTCGGACGGCAGTCCAGACAACGCAGCGAAAGAACTCACATCAATGAAAAGTAGCGACGGCAACGTCATGCTCTTCAATCTCCACGTTTCTTCCTATGGCAATAAAGCCGTCGAATATCCGGATCGCGACGACATGCTGGAAGATGAGTACGCCAAAGACCTGTTCAGAATTTCCAGCCCGCTAACGAGCTACATGCGGAAAGTTCTTTCAGACGAAGGCTATGCGATCACCGAGAAGTCGCGAGGATTCGCTTTCAATGCCGACTTCGTGACATTGATCAAGTTTCTCGACATCGGCACGCGCCCGAGCAATCTGCGTTAGGGCTTGCGCTTTAGCTTCACGATTTTCTATGCGTATCTTGTATCGCGCCTATTGTTGTTGCCGACGAACTTGAAGTGAACGAGGTCGTTGGCTATAGGTCCACGTCCGTCACCATGAACGAATCCATACTTCTGCAAGAACGGCTTGGCCTGCGCGTAGTTTTGAACGTCGATCGCGTCGCCGTGTTCGTGGTTGGATGTGCCGGGACGCGCAACTGTCCTGGAAATGCCGCGCGTGCCTCTATTGGCGTACAGATATTGTTGTTCTTCGAATGTTCTTCCGGCAGAGTTGATTTTGATCTCTACACCGTGAGCACGAGCGTCTGCCTGTGCTGCTTTGAAGGCTTGACCGGCGTCACCCGAGAGCCATTTCCCATCGCCGATGCTGACCTTGCCGTCCGGCGTCCACTTCATCGTGTCGTTTTCGTGGGTTGACTCTTGTCTTACTTTGGCGATGTCGTACAACTTTTGACCGGCCTCCACCAACTGTTTGCCGGTAGGTGAAGTGAGATCTTCTTGCGTCAGCTCACCTGCAGTCTTGCCGCTCATCATGCCGGCTGCGATTGCTCCCGGATTGTCGCCAACGCGGTCTTTGAACTGATTGACCATGTCTGTGGCCATAGACTCCTGCATTTCTTTCGGCAGAAGTTTCATATCTTCGGCACCAGGCGCTTCGCCTTTACCCATCTTGTCGGCCATTGCTTGCAGCTTCTTCAGCGACTCTGCATTGAAGCCCTTAGGCAATTTACCTTGCTTGATCAATTCTTCGATTTTGGCAGGATCGGGCGGATCGCCCAGATCTAGCCCAGCCAGCCAATTGCTTATTTGTCTGCCGCTAAAACCATAACGACCGGCGCGATAATCACCTTGGGGGCTCTTGCGCACTGTTTCATACGGCTTGGCGTGGTCTGCGTTGAACAAACCGGCGACAGCTTCTTTGACTGCGGCTTGTTGGTCGCTTTCATTCGCCTGACGTGGCACGCTGCGTTCTGGATAATAGTCGTTGGTATTGCGCACCGGCATTTCACCGCCGTTGCTTCCGCGGAATCTATTCATGTTGCCGACGTTTTGTTGCGTCTCTGGTGACATGCCGGAATTCTCTTGCGGCTGGCGCATGCCCTGGCTTTGGCGCGCTTCAGGCGAAACGACTGCGGCGCTGTCGTTGAGCTCTACGCCGTTTTTCGCAAGCTCAGGATTTTGGCTCTTCAATCGTTGAGACAGGTAAGTCACCAATTGGTCAGCGGCTTGCTTCTGCTCTTCAGTCGGGTAAAGCTGACCTTCCGATCGTTCAATCTGAACCTTAATGTCCTTTGTATTTAGTGTCTCAGGGTCACCATGCATTTCGATTGTGCCATCTTTCTTCACTACAAAGTTGGCTTTTTCCGGCGGCTGCTGAGCAACGTCTTGCATGGCGACGGAAATTTTGGGTGGAGTTTTGTCCGTGATATCCGGCATTTCTAAAGATGCTTCTGCCGAACTTGCCGATCTATCTACAATTTTTCCTGCTTTGACTTGCTCTCTTGGTGACTTCTTCGGGTCCAGTGTGGAGACATTCTCGGCGCTGGGACCAGTACCGTTATTGTTGTCGCCAACAGTGCTGACGTCTCTAGATGGACCGGAAAGTTGAGTGGCGATGGACGCATGCAACTTTTCAGTCGGCTGGCGATGATGCTCATGACCGTGGTCGTCACCACCATCATTATTTACTGGAGCTACAATTTCTTTGCCGCGAGTCATAGTCACCGTTTTAGTAGTAATGCCGATTGTCTACCAGCGCAGTCGCGTACTGATGCAGGCGTTTTGCCTCGACTTGGTGCTGGATTGAAAGGGAATTAGCAACCGTGAGCTCGGCACTACACAACTTGCTCCCCTTATCTTATGCGCGCCCTCTGGGGCTGGCAAGCGCGGTTTCGTATTTACACCATGCTTGAAAGGTAGTTTTAACCTAATCAAACGCTGATGACCAATCCAGAGAGGCTTGCAACCCTTTCGATGGACTCAACTCTAGTTGTTATTTGGGAAGTTTTGCGGAAGCCAAACGGCTATTGAGCCGGCGCACTAGCCTGGGCGGGCGCCTCTTGGAGCCCTTTCAACTTTTCCTCAATCGCTGCGGCTTCGTCCATTTTGCATGCCTTCTTCAGCACGTCTGCGTATTCTCCGAGCAGCTTCACTGTTTTCGGCGCACTGCCCCGCCCCTGGCTCTCTTCGAAGTCTATGCGCTGTTTGAGAATGTATTGTGCTTCCTCATAGTTGCCGCCTTTAATGTTCAAGGCTAGAATTTTCTTGCTGTAGTCCTGCGCATCCGGATCGTCAGGTCCATACTTCCTTTCCGCGATCGCCAGCAGTTTTTTGTAGTAGTAAATTGCGTCCTGATACTTATTGGTCTTCTCGTAGCATTCCGCCAAATTGAGCTCGCACTCTTTAACTTCGTATGCGTCCGGACCGATGCCCTGGCTGGCCATTGAAAGTGCCTGCCTGTAATACTTCTCAGCCTCGTCCCATTTGTTGCGCTTGCGCAAAACCTGACCTAAAAGTTTGACGCCGGCCACATATTCCTTCGCTTCCCTGACCTTGCCCAGTTTGTCTCGGCACTCAATCGATTTCTTCAAATACGACTCGGCGAATTCCATGTCGTTTTTGTAAAACGCCTTCTGCCCGGCTTCGAAATAAGCGTTCGCCTGATAAACCAAATTCGGCATGTTGGGAATGGGCTTATGGTTGGCATCGTACTCCAGTGCCGGTGGAGTGTAATACATGAGGTTTTCACCCATTGATGCGTCGCGCGCAGCAGGTGGCTTTATCGGCTTTTTCACAGGTGCGGCGGATGCCGGAGCGTGCAGCGCCGATAGAGACAGTGAGGCTGAAACCGCCAACAGGCACGGCAACAACGACTTGTTTGAGCGAAACATTAAAGCACCTCCGTCTCAGACCTTCCAAGACAATGCCCGGCTATTCCAATGGAAACATTCCCCGCTGCGTAGCGAGAGAATCAGGTTTAATCTGCAAGTTTAAGCTGCGTCTTGCGTAGATTTCTTCTCGCCAAGCTTTGCTTTCTCGTCTGGGGCATTCGCCGTTGCGTCTTCAGATTCTGAACTCTCGTCTAAAGTCGCCAATTCCTCATCTAGCTTTTTCTTTTCGGCTTCAAGCCTAGTTTGCTCTTTCTCAATTTCAGCGCGTTTTTTTGCTTCTTCAAACAGTTCTTTTGAAGACTTCGACTGCGATCTATCGCCTTTCGCTTTTTTCTCAAGCTCGAGGACCCGGTCACGCAGTGCGTTAACCAGGCGCTCTTGAGGCGTATTACCAACACCTTCTTTGATAAGTTGCGACGGCTGCACCGGTTTGCCATACCAAACTCGGATTTTTACCGGAGTTGGAAAATATGCTCCCGGACCCAACGCTTCGCGCGTGCCATCGAGATATACAGGCACGAGGGGTATGGTTTTATCTTTCATCAGTATCCCGATACCCTGTTTGAATGGCAGCAAATTGCCGTCTAGTGTACGCTTCGCTTCGGGAAACCAAACCAAACTTCGTCCTTGCTTCAGAACGGCAGCACCTAATGCAAGACTCGTGAGCATCGACTTTTCTGCGTCAATTGGAATGACTTGCGCGAGGCGGCTCAGGTACGAGAAAACCGGATTACCGAAGGCAATGCCTACCCACCCGGCCCACTGGGTATTACGCATTCGCTCTTCCGGCATCGATGCCGTCAATGCGAACGCGTCCATAAAGCTCGCATGATTTGGGATGAAGACGACCTGCTCATCAGGGACATTCTCGTAGCCGATGGTCTCCAGCTTGAAAGGCTTCATCAAAAACATCACCAACGCAAGATATGCTTTGGCCTGCGCTTCTTGATTCTTCGTGAGCGGTTCGATGAAGACTCTGCTTTTCTCATCAAGGAAACGCTCAGGGTGTTTGATTGGGGAATCCGCGGTGTTGCCTTGTTGAGAACTGCTTTGCACTTCCTTCAGCAAATCGCGCACTGTGTTGACGCGAGCGAGCGCCTCTTGGTCAATTTCTACGCCCGAACTCTCAACCATTTCCAAGGTGAGATTCATCCATTCCAGAGAGTCGATGTTGAGTTCCAGCTCTGGGCTGGTCTCTAGAGTCAAATCGTGATCTGGAAAGCGTTTTTTTAACCATTCCCAAACCGCGCCGGCAGCCGGATCATTGATGAGGGCACGATCTTCGGGGGTGAGATCTGATTCGGAAATAGCGCCTCTTCTTTTGCCCGCTTTTTCCTCTGCTTTCGCTTTGTCGTATTTTTCTTCCAATTCGTGGCGCTTCAGTTTTCCCAAATTGGTACGCGGCAAAGGTTCTCTGGTGATCGCAAAGTCTGTAATGTGCAGGTATGACGCCATTCCCGAGGCGGCCGATTTCAGTGCATCGGAGACGGATTCTTTCGTGCCCCGTTCGCCAGCCGACTTCAATTCAGGCACTACCAATGCCACCAGCTTGTTGTCCTTCTTAAGCAAGCCAACTTCGCGAATTGCCTCTTGTTTTGCCAGTTTTTCTTCAACATCGTCCGGCTGAAATTTTTTTCCGCCTTCCATAACCATCGTTGAAGATGCGCGACCGGTGATATGCAAGTTGCCGTTTTTGATAAAACCTAGATCGCCGGTGCGGAACCAGCCATCCTCTGTGAATGCCTCTTTTGTCTTTTCCTTCAGATTCAGATAACCGCTGAAAACATTCGGCCCGCGCGCAACCACTTCACCTTCATTTTCATTGTGCTCGGGCTCTTTGAGAGGAGCCTTTTCTTCCTTGTCTGGTGGTTCTTTAACGGGCTTTTGCTGCTCGCCAGCAGGCGGCTCCTTTATTTTTTCAGCATCATCGATTTTTTCGTCGTCTTCTTGCCGAATCGGAATGATTTTCAGCTCAACATTTGGAATAGGTTTTCCTGTGCTCTCGATATCAGGATCTTCAGGCATGCGCATTGACAGCAGGGGAGACGTTTCTGTCAATCCGTATCCGATTGCGATGTCCCATCCTAGTGCTTTGAACTTACGAGTAAGCGCGGGGTCAAGCGGCGCACCACCAGAAGTGAACACACGCAGCGATGGACCGAGCTTTTCGCGAACACCTTTGAAGAGCAGCTTTCCGATACGGATTCCGCAGCGGTCTCCAGTCTGTGCGATTGCCATCATGGTGTCGAATAGTTTGCCGGTCACTTTGCTCGCATGCGCTTTTTTATCCATTGCCTCGAAAAGCGATCGCAAGATTCGGGGAACAGAAACGAGTATTGTTGCTCGCCCTTCATTGATGGCGCGCATCAATTCTGGTCCCGTGAGCGACTGAGGCATAATAATCGGTAAGCCCAGTTTGAGAGGACCGAGCAGTCCAATGTTTAGTGGATAAACATGAAAGAGCGGCAGCGGAAGCAAGATACGGTCGGTCGGCCCAATAAATGTCATTTGTGCGAAAGCCGCGTCCAGCTGTGATCGTATATTCTTGTGGGTAAGTGGAACACCTTTGGGCATACCGGTTGTGCCGGATGTGTAGAAGAGAATAGCCGGGTCATCCTCTGGAACTTCTTGTGTTTCCAGCAAATCTTCAAAATCGTGGCGTTTGCATTCTAATTTCGTCCAGCTGTCTGCGCCCTGTTCTTTGTCAATTCGATATAACCTCAAGATGCCTTTGCGCAGAGGTTGAGCGTGCGGTAATTCAGTTTTTATGTTAGCTTCTTCCAGCTTCTTGACGCCGTTTTCATCGGTGATGATCAACGCCGCTTTGCTGTCTTTTACAATGTGCTCCAGCACTTCTGCCGATTGTTGTGGATCTACCGGCACTACAACCAATCCACTGTAAACCGCTGCCAGTGCGCACATGACCCACGCAGGCGAGTTTGCTGCGAGGACAATTACTGTGTTTCCATTCTTGATTCCCAGACGTTCAAAACCTGCAGCAATCCTTCGAATACGCTCTGCAAGCGCCGTGTACGTAATGGAAATAGAGCCTGTTCGCGTAAACTGAATTAACGCCGGGTGAGTGTCATATTTGTCGAAATCATCAATTAGTGAGCGCAGAGTTGGAACAGGACCTGTTCGACGCTCCAGCTCGATCTTTTCGCCCGCTGCAATTTGACCATCCATAATCTACCTCGATCTATCTGACTTCGGCTTCTTCTTTGGTAGCTGTTTGCTTTGTCTGCCGCTGCTCGAGAGCAACAAGTTCTGCTCTAATCTGGGGCAAGACCTGTTTTGTTGCGCTATAGCCCGCTGCAATCGCCTTGCGGATTATGTCTTCATCCTTGGTCAGCGGTGGCACGAAGTCTACGTCTGGAAAGATGAGGACGTCTGATGCTTCTGCCTTGGGATGATCCGCTGCCGCCATCATGATGTCGGCGACGCGCAGTATGACCGAACGCATTGACTTAAAAGTTTTGTTGTCGACGGGTTTAATGGCCTTGTCGCAGAGGACGGATACAGTCAAATCAGCACCGAGCTTTTGGGCGATGTTGTTGGGCAAGTTTGCTCGCAACCCTCCGTCCACATAAAGCTTTCCATCAATTTCGACTGGGCGAAAAACTGTCGGCACAGTATTGCTGGCAAGAACGGAAAGTGGCAAATCGCCCTCGGAGAGAACGCATGTTTGCCCATCAGTTATGTTTGTAACTACAGCGGCGAACGGCTTCTTCAGTGACTTGAAGTCTTCAGGTAATTCTTTGCGCAGAAGTTTTAAATACCCTTTTCCAGTAGACATGCCTGCGAATGGTTTTCCTAGAATGAGGTGTTTTACGGGCGCAAGAGGTTTTAAAATCTTTCGCACAATCACACCTTTCAGCATTGCGTCTTGAACTGTTTCATCGACAAAAAGTTTCTCAATCTCATTAGGTTTCATGCCTGCGCAGTACAAAGCGCCGATTGTTGAGCCGAGACTTGTGCCGACAATGCCGTCTATCTCAATGCCGTTGTCTTCCAAACATTTGAGAACGCCTATCTCTGCGACCGATTTGAATGCTCCGCCCCCTAGCGCCAACACTAGTCGAGGACGGTGCTGTGGGCTCTTCTCTTCGAAGGTTTCTTTTGCTGCAGGGCTGACTTCAGTAGGGGGAACCAGCACATCAGGGTCGCGATTGGCTGCGATTTGCAACGGGTTGAAGTTTGCAGACTTCATTTGCGCTGCGTCTGAAGCGGGTGCGGGTCCGGTCGATACAGTGACCGCTAATAAGAGTAATAGACCAATTAACTTATTCATCGGATTTGCCCCTGCATTTCTGAAACTCGTGGTCGCCGACCCGTGGCGACAACGGAGAGACGGGGCACTGTTCGATTAGTTCCGAAAGTTCAGAAACGTTGACAGGCCGGAGCGCCGCCATCTTGGCGGTCACTGCTCCGGCCATCTACTCGTCGTCGCCGCCATTTGGACTCCGCTTCGGATTCTCAGCTGTCGGGTTCTTGGGATCTGAAGGGTAATTACCAATCGTGACCGTGACGGCTTTCACTGCCTTGTTGCGCAAGATCATAAAGCTCAGAGTCTCGCCGACTCTTCTGGCTCTGACCGCATCTTGCAGTTGCTGAGCGGTCATGATGTCCTTGCCGTCGATCTTTTGTACGACGTCCATCCGTTCTAGACCGGACTTAGCTGCAGACCCATTGGCATACACCTGCGAGATGAATACACCCGGTGTACCGTTCGGCAGTCCAAGCCCTTTGAGGGTGGCTTCGTCTAGCGCGCCAACCATCAGTCCTAAGAAGGGACGTTCGATTTTCTTTTCCGCAATGAGATCGGTTACAGTCGGTTTTGCAATATCGATTGGAATTGAAAAACCAATGTTCTGTGCTCGTGCGGCGATCGCAGTGTTTACTCCAACAACCTGTCCGGTCATATTAAGCAGTGGTCCGCCGGAGTTTCCCGGGTTAATCGCTGCGTCTGTTTGAATGAAGTTGATATTGCCGTTGACGTCGGTTACTGTTCGTCCAACCGCCGACACGATTCCTAGTGTCACTGAGTGGTCATAACCCATTGGCGAACCGATCGCAATGACGAATTCGCCGGGGCGCAATCCAGTCGACGTGCCCATCTCGGCAGTGGGCAATCCTTTAGCGTTGACTTTCACAACCGCGAGATCAGAGAAGGTATCGACACCAATGGCGGTGGCTTCCATCTGACGCTTGTCATTGAGGGTGACTGTGATTTTGCTTGCACCTTTGACGACGTGAGCATTGGTGACAATATATCCGTCTTCGCGCACTATGAAGCCGGTGCCAGTGTTGTGGCGTTCGGGACGTGGTCCTGCGCCGCCACCGTTTCCGCCGCGCGGCATGCGCTGCCCATTGAAGAAGAAATCAAAGCCCTCAGGCAAATTGCCAAATGGATAGCTCAATCCTTGCACTGGCTGGTTGACTTCAATGTTGACGATCGCCGGTGCAACGCGCTCGGCGATGTTGGCAATGGTGGTCGATGTAAGCGGTATACCTTGCTGATCATTAACGGACTGCGCCAGGGTTTGAGCGAGAAAGCTGCTTGCCTTTGATCTCTTTGTCTGGACAAGTTCGTTATCGCCGGCACCATTTATGGTGGCGGCATGTGCCTGCTGCCAGGTGCGAGTTGTTTCTTCGACAACCGCTAGCCCGACCAAAACCGACGCCGCAATCAAGAGAGTGAAGCTCAGTGATTTTTTCATATGTCCTCGAATTATCTGCCCATGCCTAATTGTTGAGCGGTTTGGAACACTTTTCCTTCAGTCAGGATAGACGGTGCGATGATCACCTCAACCTGCTGCATCTCTGCCAAATTAGTGGCGCCCAGCGTCCCCATGCTGGTCTTCAGTGCTCCAACAAGATTTTGTGAGCCGTCGTCGGTGCGAGCCGGTCCGGTCAAAATCTCCGCAAGACTTGCTGACGTGCCCACCTTGATTCTTGTTCCGCGTGGCAGAACCGGGCTAGGCGTTGCCATACCCCAGTGGAATCCCCGTCCTGGCGCCTCTTTCGCTCTCGAGAAAGGCGAGCCGATCATGGTGATGTCTGCCCCGCAGGCGATAGCTTTGCAGATGTCTCCACCTACCCCCATGCCGCCGTCGGCAATAATTATCGGCGCAACGCCATGTTTTTCTGCATAGGTTTGCTTCGCTGCTGAGCAGTCCGCAATCGCTGTAGCCATGGGCACGCCAATCCCGAGTACGCCACGGGATGTGCAAGCGGCACCCGGTCCGACACCCACCAGCACTCCCGCTACGCCGGTCTCCATTAGTTCTAAGCATGTCTGATAAGTGACGCAGTTGCCCACTATGACGGGGCATCCGATCTTCTTGGTGAACTTGTTGAGGTTCAGGCTGGGCTGACCCATTGCCGATTTGTGTTCAATACCTGTAACTGTAGATTGCACAAAAAGTACACCCAGTCCGGCTTCCACTGCGATTGGACCATACTTTTCAGCCCAGTTTGGGGTGACGGAAGCGGCAACCAGCACGCCACCTTGTTTAATTTCGCTGATCCGCTTTGCGATCAAACTCTCTTGCACCGGCGCCGTATATAGCTTTTGCATCAATTGCACGAAGCTGTCTTTATCGCTCTTCGCAATCTCGTCGTACGCTTCTTCAGTATCTTCGTAACGTGTCTGCAACCCCTGAAGATTCAAAACGCCCAACGAGCCGAGCTTGCCGAGCGCTATCGCCATTTTTACGTCAACGCAGCTGTCCATGGCGCTTGCGATGATTGGGATTTCCAGCTTGTGATAACCAAGTTTGACCGATATATCGCAAACTTCAGGATCCGCCGTAAGAGAACCAGGCACCAGGGCGATTTCATCGAACCCGTAAGCACGTCTAGTGCGCTTCCCTAACCCGATCATCATTCCGCCTTGCGCGAGCCTATCCTGGTATTCAAGCGACTTGCTGGTCGTCATTTTGTAACCGCCTTTGGGACTTGGTTAGTGGTTTCCGAATATATGAAGTAGGTGTATTCTCTTCACTTGTATTTGATTGACCTTAGCTTACCAGTCAAGTAGTCCTTTCTTCCCACTTTGAGAGCGAACCTTCACAGATGAAACCACTAACAGTCATTGGGCTCAATTCCGGTACGTCCATGGACGGCATTGATGCCGCGGTTTTTCGGATAGAACCTGTAGGTAGCGGTCATGTAAACGGTTCTGCAGATTCCACACCTGCTCTCAAATTCACAATGTTGGGCAGCATTCTGTATCCGTTTCAAAACAGATTTCGCGACCGGCTAATGCGCCTTGTCGGCTCGGGCACCGCGACTCTCGAAGAAGTTTGTCTTCTCAACACTTCTCTTGGCGAGATTTTTGCCGAGGCTGTTTTGCGACTTTTGAAAGTAAGCGGGCTCTCGAAAAACGATGTCGATCTGATTGGCTCACACGGTCAAACCATCTGGCATTGCCCGGATGCTAAGTCCCTTTGGGGCACAAACTCTGCCGGAACATTGCAACTTGGCGAACCTTCTGTCATCGCTTTACGCACCGGCATTCCTGTTGTTGCTGACTTCAGAACCGCCGATCTTGCAGTTGGCGGGCAAGGCGCGCCGCTTGTTTCCTTTGCTGATGCTGTACTGTTCGGGCAAGATCATCGTGCCACCGGTGTGCTCAATATTGGTGGCATCGCCAATCTTACGGCCATTAACGACCATGGAAAGGCAGTCGCAGCTTTCGATACCGGTCCTGGCAACATGCTTATCGACCGCGCTTGTCAATTGTATTTTGATTGCGAGTTTGACGATGACGGAAAGATCGCCGCCGGCGGGCAGGTGATCGAACCTTGGTTACAACAAATGAAATCGCATCCGTACTTTAAACGGCAACCCCCAAAAACCACTGGACGTGAGCTTTTCGGCTTTAACTATTTCGACCAACACGTTGTTCCGTATGTGGAGAAAGAAAAAATCGGAAAGGCTGATGTTGTTAAAACCCTCACCGCATTCACCGCATCTTCAATTGCCGATGGATACAACGATTTCATCAAACCGAAAACTAAGATCGAAAGACTGGTCTTGGGTGGTGGCGGAACATTCAACAGCGAGTTGGTCAGGCTGTTGAAAAACTATTGGCCCAACGAAGTCTCAATCGCTCGCCATGAGGATTTCGGCATCTCGACGAAGTACAAGGAAGCACTGCTTTTTGCATTGCTTGCGTACACAAATTACTTCGGCATTCACAACAACGTACCAGTTTGCACTGGCGCATCACGCCCCGTCTGCCTCGGAAAATTGGTTAAAGCGTAGAGTCGACGCCATGAGTCGCCCGACTATCGTAGGGTCGACGCCATGCGTCGACCGGTTTTAGATACCGATGCTTCTTAGAAACGTTGATGCGACGCCAGCCTAGCGAAAGCTTCTTTGTGCAAGCATTTCTTGGTTGAGAAGTCGTCAAATCTGGTATGGTTCATTCGTAAGACGAACGCACCGAGCGCTCAACATAATCAATTGCAGTCGGGGAAAAGCAATGCCTACAACTGACACGGATCTCGTGCTTCATTTGCCGGATGACATCAACTACGAATGCACTGGCTGCGGCAAGTGCTGCGGTGGTTGGTCTGTGCCGATGACGCAAGACGATTACGAGCGCATTTCAGCTGTCGACTGGAGTGAATACGATAGTCGCTATCAAATGCAAGATTTGTTTCGCGAACTCAAGCCCTACGAATCAAGCGGAACTCCGTATGGCTACGCGATCAAAGAAGGTGGCGACGGACATTGCCCTTTCCTCAAAGACAATCTTTGTTTCATTCACTCCAAGCACGGATCGACATTCAAACCTTCGATTTGCCAACTGTTTCCCTACTGCTTCAACGAGACACCGAGCGGCATTTACGCGACCGTTAGCTTCGTAAGCATGGGCGTCGTCAACAACTCCGGCAAGCCATTGACCGAACAACGCGACTATCTGGAGAGCAAACTCAAAGAATTCAAAACGCTTTTCCCAGATCATCATCCCAACTGGTCCAACCTGAAACTGGCTGTGGATAAGCCTCTCACCTGGGATGAGTATCTCGAAATCGAAAAGGAAATGCTTGCGATTTGGTCTGAGCGTGATAAGTCGCTCGACCTTCGCTTCCTTGCAATCTCTGACATGCTGCTCGAAAAATTCAAAGGAGTGCCTGTTGCACCTCCTTCTAGCGTGGGACCCATGAAGAATGTAGATAAGCAATTACTCGTTGCTCTATATAAGATCTACTTCCCACATAAAAAGCTGGGTAGAGGTGAAGGTGATTTCAATGCAGGAAGATTCACATATCAAATGATGTTCGAGGGTATCTTCCCCGGACTGCGCCTGCGTTCACCGACGAAGTCTTACAGCTTTGAAGAGCTCGAGAAAATCGAATTCCCTGAAGACAAGGACGTTGAAGACCTCATCTACCGCTACTTTCGCTCGCGCATTTTCGGCAAACTCTATTTCGGCGCCGGTTTTGGTCAACTGAGCCTGATCACTGGCTTTCACCACCTCCTTCTTACATATGTACTTCTAAAAGAGAATTCAAAGATAGTAGCTCTGTCGCGCGGAGCCAGCGTGCCTAGCTACTTAGACGTAGTTGTTGCCGTGCGCACTTTGGAAAAACGCTTGGGAGAAACGTCCTTAGGCGGCTATGCAGCGGCGATTTTGGAACTGCTGCTCTTCAGCCACGGGCGCATGCGCCGGATTCTCACTCATACCTAATCGGCCGGAGCGCCGGATTCCAGCCGGCATTTCAAAAAAGGCACAGCCTGTAAGCATTCCGAGCTTCGGATGCCCACAGGTTCCCGTTCTGTCAAATTTTATGAAAGGTTCGCAATCGCCGCGCTGGTTCAGGTTTTGAGGTGTTGCCTAATTCTGTTGTGTATTCCACACAACAATTTCCCCGTTGACTTGCTTTCGTCTTTCTTGTAATCTACCCGCACTGATTCCAAGTGGTCGCGCTTTCTGCGACCAGTTTTTAAATTCACTTACTAAATTTTGAATATAACTGGCAGGAGGTTCTCTAATGATCCGTAAACTTACTATGTCTGCTCTCGTAGTCGCCGCCCTCGCAATGAACGTTCCAGCATTTGCGCAAGCTCAAGGCGATCAATTCTCTTCTGCAGGTAACGAAGGACAATACGCTTCCGACGTTCAAGGCAATACCGGCACACAAACCCGTCAAGAAATGGACAGCCAAGCACCGACACTGCAAGGCGCAACCAACGGTACAATCGGACCACAAGGCTCTGATGCCACCTACATTACTGGCGTCAACACCGCAGGTACTGTACGTGTAAACAACTTGGCTAACTTGGAAGCTTTGCTCAACATCATCGCCAACGGTATGGAAATCCTCGGCATTGCATGGGGCGGACCTACCATGATCATGGGCTTCATGCACATGGCTGCTGGCACACAAGACGCAATGAAGAAAGTACTCTTCGGAGCAGCCGGCGTTACCGGTGGATTGGCAACTCCTGGTTGCATCAACTGGCTCGTTGCATCTGCTCGCGATGCCAACTTGTTCAGCTAAGTCAGACTCAACCGATTCAGACAGTTCAAAGGGGAGCGCAAGCTCCCCTTTCTCTATGTGTTTCTTTGTGTTTATGCGCGTCTTCACTCGTAGGCATTGAAGCTGCTAACTGCAGTTTCACCTGAATCATCTTCATATATATAAGTGCAATTCGAAAAGCTGTTGTTTTCGCTTGTGTGAAAACCAGCAGCAAAAGCTGCGTTTGCTGCGCACTGGAAACGTTCCTCAACCTCACAAACCTCCCTCCTCCGGCCCAATTCATTTATATACGTGCGTGCCAACGTGTCTGTTCCCTGTAAAAAGCTCTGATCAAAAGTGCCATTGCAGGCTAATCTTGATCAACGGCAATCTCTATATAGAGCTTTCGAATTGACGAACCACAGGAAAAACCCTATTGGATTTTCGAAATTCGATTAAAAGTGTAGTCCACGAGACAAAAAAGATCTTGACTCGGGCGCGTTCCGGCCTTACTCTCTATTTGGCTCGCTTTTTGAGCCGTTTTGCCCGCAACTTACTAAACAATTGAACAAACTCGATGGAGGGTTTCCTCATGCGTACTTCTTTTGCTAAATTCGCATCTATGGGAATGGCCGCTGCTGTAGTCGTCGGACTCGCAATTACACCAGCTTTCGCGCAAGCCCAAGGCGATCAATTCTCTTCTGCCGGTAACGAAGGTCAATATGCTTCCGACGTTCAAGGCAACACTGGTACTCAAACCCGTCAAGAAATGGACAGCCAAGCACCGACATTGCAAGGCGCCACCAACGGTACAATCGGACCACAAGGTTCTGATGCCACCTACATTACCGGCGTTAACACCGCAGGTACTGTACGCGTTAACAACTTGGCTAACTTGGAAGCCTTGCTCAACATCATCGCCAACGGTATGGAAATCCTCGGCATTGCATGGGGCGGACCTACCATGATCATGGGCTTCATGCACATGGCTGCCGGCACACAAGACGCTATGAAGAAAGTACTCTTCGGAGCAGCTGGTGTGACAGGCGGATTGGCAACACCCGGTTGCATCAACTGGCTCGTTGCTTCCGCAAGAGACGCCAACCTGTTCAGCTAAGACAAAGAGTAACTGCCACGCAATCAGGCAATCAGTGGAAGGAGCCGCAAGGCTCCTTCCTTTTGCTATGTGAAAGAAAACATGCCTTCTTTCCTTGAGGCATAATTGAGAAATGAACTTTCAGAAGGCAATTTTCTATTCATCCGTCGCTTTTACCGCTATGTCCAAAGGCTTAGGACTTGTGGTTTTTTCTGCCGTTTCGTTTTTTGTGGCTCTATGGGTGGTTTCGCTGACTTTCTTTTCGAGTCCCGAGCGACTTATCGTTTTTGAGACTGTCTATTCGCCTGACCGAAAGCTGAAAGCCGTTGTATTTGGATATCAGTTTCGTCCTGGTTTCAAGAATGTTTCCGTGTTGAGCGCGGCCGCAAGTCCTGAAATCAATAGAGATGGGAATGTCTTCTCTGAAGTTTGCAAACGCGCTAGTGCTAAATGGAGAGACAATCAAAACCTTGTGATTCTTACCGAAGGTTTGGGTGGCACGGCGCTCAAATCGAAGAATTTCATAGCGTTCGATCGCGGGATCGAAATTGATATTCGAGATCTGAAGGGAAATTGAGATGCATTCACTTCCGAGCATTCGATCGTGATTTAGCTATTTCAGAATTTGTGCCAAAACTCTCTAAGTGTTTTTCCGGAAAGCTGACCCGCTTGTGTCACAGTTGAGAGCTACTGTAATGAAGCTCACTTACGAGCGGCTGTAACCCTCTTACTAAATAGTTCTACAAATACTGAGTGAGGTAGAAATATGACTCGCCAACTTTTGCATCGCGTTTTTTCCTTCGCAGCAACTTCAGCAGTTTTGCTTGCACTTACCACCGGCTCCCCCGTATTCGCCCAAGCGCAAGGTGACCAATTCTCATCTGCAGGCGACGCCGGCATGATGAGTTCTGATGCGCAAGGAAACACCGGTACACAGACGCGCCATGAGCAAGACTCTGGCTCTGTAATGCTGCAAGGCGCAACCAACGGAACAATAGGACCACAAGGCTCGGACGCCACCTACATCACTGGCGTTAACACCGCAGGGACGGTGCGCGTAAACAACTTGGCCAACCTGGAAGCACTGCTCAACATCATCGCCAACGGCATGGAAATCCTCGGAATTGCATGGGGCGGACCAACCATGATCATGGGCTTCATGCACATGGCAGCCGGATCGCAAGATGCGATGAAGAAAGTCATGTTCGGTTGCGCAGGCGTGACCGGCGGATTAGCGACACCTGGTTGCATCAATTGGCTCGTCGCATCTGCACGTGACGCGAACTTGTTTAGCTAGATATTTCGAGGCATTACTCACAGGCTAGATTCCATAATCCCAACGAAACGAAAAATGTGAAACAGCAGAAAGGAGCCGCGAGGCTCCTTTCGATTAGGTTTAATTGTCTGAACTAATACATGTGGATTTCTGTTTCTTGCTGTGTGCGGTATGCAATTCTCTTCCAGATGCGCTCAGTACCAGGCATGGAGCGCTGCTTCATTTTCGATCGTCGAAATTGCGGATGTCCAGGCGGCTTCTGTGCCAGGGGCAACATCATTCTTCTGCAGCGCTGTTCTGATTTTGCTAGCGAAATTCGAATCGCCGAATTGATCGAAAGTCCAATCTTTTGCAAAGCTTGTGATTTCGTTGGGGTCCGTAAGATTTGCAAGCGCCGATTCGTCTGGCTTCAACAAGCCGAAAGTCGATGAGCGGAACTGCCTCAAATCTCCGTTGTACTTGGTCGGTGATGGATACACAGTGCGCTCGGATGGCGGCATTTCGCTCAAAACCTTGCGCCAAACGTTAGCTGTTTCTTCCGGTATATTATTGAAACTAATGACGTGTTCGATTTGATCTTGGAAAATTGGACCTCTCCAATCATTAGCTATCAAGAAAGCCTCAATCTCATCAGGTCTCGTCAAGCTGACTGCCTTGTCATAACCCCCAAAGGCAGCTCCATTCAACCTTGAATATTCATCATAGAGTTCTGCTGTCGGCTTGCCAGCCTTCAACTGTTCAAGAATTTTGGGCAATATGAATTGGTCAATCTCAGTCAAGTCAGGATTCGATAGGGCCGTTTCGAGACGAGCTGGTATTTGTGTTTCGAATTCGTCTGCAAGGGCTGACCAAACTTCCTTTGTTTTGGGGTTGATTAGACCATCAGAGATACGGCTTCTGATTCTATCCGCCATGCGCAGAGGATTTTTTGTTTCGAGGTTCGCGTATCGCGCATATGCAGCAATCTCCGAAGGATCAGACAATGTTGTGTAAATGAATTCTCTTGGATTTACGACCGCATTGTCTGCCAGAGCTTGTATGCGCGGCAGTGCTTCCATACCTGCTTGTCTGATTGCTTCTGGGTCGGTCGAGAGGAGTGGTGGCAGACCATTCTCCGGCATCGAATTAACGGCAGTTCGCCATGCATCCGCGGTTTCTGCCGGAATTTGATTGTTCGCAATTGCTGTCTCGATTTCATTGCGGAAGTTTGGAGTGAATTCGCTGTTGCGTGCTACAAATGCTTTGATTTCGTCAGCTTGAGCGAAACCGAATGCTTTCTCTCTGGTTGCTTTAGAGGCTGCAGTCATGCGGTCAAAATATGCCGTGATTTCTTCGGCGGATTTCCCTGATTTCAGATCGTCGAGCATTTTGGGGAACACCATCCGCTCAAAGTTGGGGAGAGTTCCTTCTTGTAGGGAGGATTGCATCGTTCGCAAAGCCTTAGTTTCAAACTCTTTGGCGAGTTCAAGCCAAAGCCCCTTCTGGTTTGGATTCAGAACATTTCTTTCAGCCATGGATTGAATCTCGAAAACCATCCCCAGCGGATCGTTGCTCTTGTTGTTCATGTCGCGGGCTATTGCGACTATGTCTTCTGGATTGTCGAGTCCCGAGTAGAGATACTCATAGGCATTCATGTTCGCTTTGTCGGCCATCACCACCGCGCGTGCTGTTGCTTCCTTTGCTGCTGCTTCGACGGCGTCGGTGGACATATCGGTTGCGAGAGCCGCCGCACCGTCGGCTGATACCGTCGCTACTCCCTCAGATGCGGCCGTCGCGGTTTTCGCTGCTAATGTTGCGCTTTCTCCTGCGACTGTCGCGCCTTCTGCTGCGGCAGTTTTTGCTGCAACGTTGGCTGTCGCTGTTTCGAATGCTTGTTTTACTGCACCGCCCATCTTGCCGTAGACAAAACCTCCACCAACTACGTCTGCGATAAGATTTACACCCCCGGCTCCAATCCCTCTCAGACCCTCATGTGCTTTTGCGACTTCTTCCGCTGAATATTTAGAGGAATTCCAAACTACTTCGCCGTCCTTGATCCATTGAGGCATGTGTTCGGCAAGAGACCATCCTGTAAGGCCGATAGCTCCGGCTGCAAGTCCGATCATTCCGGCTACTGGTAGCCATGCTGGAGCTGTTGCAATAATCGGCGCCGCTGCAATGCCCGCAATGCAAATTCCAGCGGTTATTGCCGCTCCTGCTAGTAAGTGCGTTCCCCAGTCGAGCGGGTTAGTGAGCTGCTGAATGCCACCACTAATGATGTCACCGGCAACTCCGAGAAATCCGCCGTCTTGTTGTGGTGTTACTTGCGCTGCTTCTTTTGGCGCAGTGAGGCTGACGCTGCCTGGCTCGGAACCTAGCGCTATAGCAAGTTCTGCAACTTGTTGGGGATCTTTGCTTGAATCAAAGAACTCTACTTTATGTAGATCGTCAGTGTTTTCAGTACTTGTGTATTTGCCTGCGTCAGACAGTGTTTGCAGGTAATCTTCATGAAGCTTATGATTCGTGTTGGTATCGTCTGTCTGTGCATAGTTTGGAGCGAAGCTCTCAACGGATTGGTAAGCCATACTTCTCCTTAGTAGCCGAAAGCCCGCCTTCTAGAGGCGTGGTTTGGCTTAGAATCGCAAAGGGTTGGGGGCGGGCGCCGATAGCCGCGAGCGGGCTAACACAGCGAATATTAACCGAGCGGCATGACAATCGTTTGACGATGAAAGGTTGCCGCCAGCTTTTGAATTCCTCGTCAATGCGACCAATCAGAACTACGTGATCTACCTAATGAAAGTGATCAAAGTTGCGTAAAGATGACTGTGATTTGGCGATTTGTGCAGGGCTGGAAACACTTAAATTTGGTGGGTTTGCAAGCAAGACGAAAGGTACCTTTCACGCGATTGTAGTTGAAAGCTGCGTAGTGTGCTGTTGAAAACCCGCATGCATAGTGGATGTGGAGAGAGCGTGAACAAAACCTTTCAACATTCAACCTTTCACGAGAATGTCAAAACCCGCATGAATAAAGATTTTGTAGGGCTGTCACAATCGCTTGACATTGGGTCTGCTTAGGAATACATTGCTAGCACGCTCATTTTGAGCGGCTTCACATCCACCCTTTACTATTTTGGAATATTACTTGAGGAGGTAACTATGCTTCGCTCCGCATCTCGTCGTCTGGCTACTTTGTGCCTTACTACCGCTTTTGTTGCAGGTCTCGCCCTCAACGCACCAGCTTTTGCGCAAGCGCAAGGTGATCAGTTCAGTTCTGCCGGCAACGAGGGGCAGTATGCGTCTGGCGTTCAAGGCAACACGGGTACACAAACCCGCCAAGAAATGGACAGCATGTCACCGACTCTGCAAGGTGCCACCAATGGCACCATCGGACCGCAAGGTTCTGACGCTACCTACATTACCGGTGTTAACACCGCAGGTACTGTACGCGTAAACAACTTGGCCAACTTAGAAGCATTGCTCAACATCATTGCCAATGGTATGGAAATCCTCGGCATTGCGTGGGGCGGACCCACGATGATCATGGGCTTCATGCACATGGCTGCCGGTACACAACAAGCGATGAAGAAGGTGCTCTTCGGTGCAGCGGGTGTCACAGGTGGTCTAGCAACCCCCGGTTGCATCAACTGGCTCGTTGCATCGGCTCGCGATGCCAACTTGTTCAGCTAAGTTCGCAAACAAAAGTACAACTCCACGCCAACCATAGTGAATCAGTTAAAAGGAGCCGCCCCCCGGCTCCTTTTATTGTGTTTGCATTGTTCTCTGTCGTGCCGCATCTTATGCTTCTTTTCTTGGTTCTAGCGATGGTTGATTTCTTCGGTCCTAGAGTTTTTGGAAGCAGCAACCTAGGGTTTTCGCTAATTGACTTTGGGTTGTTCTGAGAATAATCTGCACACAAGCTCACTTTCAGAGCCTTTTGGAAACACTTACTAAATCTTTGAATTCACTCGGAAGGAGGTATTCTCATGTTCCGCAAGCTCACCATGTCCGCACTCGGACTTTCAGTTCTTGCTGCATTCGCACTCAACTCACCAGCTTTCGCACAGGCTTACGGTGATCAATTCTCGTCAGCCGGTAGCGAAGGTCAGTATTCATCTCAGTATGAGGGGAACACCGGTACGCAAAGTTTGCACTACAACGATAGCAACGCTCCCACATTGCAAGGCGCTACGCTGGGCACCATCGGACCACAAGGTAGCGATGCTACTTACATAACCGGCGTCAACACGGCAGGTACGGTGCGTGTCAACAACTTAGCCAACTTGGAAGCACTGCTCAACATCATCGCCAACGGTATGGAAATCCTCGGAATCGCCTGGGGCGGACCAACCATGATCATGGGCTTCATGCACATGGCTGCTGGAACGCAAGACGCAATGAAGAAAGTGCTCTTCGGTTGCGCTGGTGTCACTGGTGGTCTCGCAACGCCCGGTTGCATCAACTGGCTAGTGGCGTCCGCTCGCGATGCCAACTTGTTCAGTTAAAGGAGTCTACCTGCCACTAAATACAGTGAACTAACAAATCAAATTCAGTACAGTGAATCAGTAATCGGTCGGAAGGAGCAGAAATGCTCCTTCTGTTTTTTTTGTTGACCATCGCAGATATGCGTATGAAGCGCTTCTTCTTCTTCTTCTTCTTAGGTCGAAACTAAATCGTCTTCGCTACCGTCTTTCTGACGAGATGTCGCGGCAGATTTACCAATGCATATTTCGACTTCGGTCTTACTTTGCCAGCAACAAGCTTTGCTGCTTGCTTATTTGCTTTTCGAGCTGCCTTTATGTAGTCGTTTGCAACTTTGAACTTCCCATCATTTGCCGCTTCCACCGCCTTCTCAAGCCAGTTTCCAGAGCGTTTTAAATTCTCCAGCGCTAGCGGCAATTCGGGATGAACCTGATAGCCAGTTGCGCCCAAGAGAAACCAACAGCTATCTATGCGCGCAGAGTTTTTGATATTCCAAACGCGCGCTTCGTCTTTCCACATCGCTATTCTTGTTTCTGACCTTCGTTGTTCTGCATCACCATCGTGTTGGATAGCCATTACTATTTTCTGCGTGTTATTGATAAACGTTTGGCATGACTGGATCGCGTCTGAGACACCCTCTTTTGTTGGACAGCCTTCCCACTCGATGCGCTCCGGTTCTACTGCCTTCTCGACCTCTGTTTTCGGCTTAATAGTGATGGTTCTTATCGGTATAAATTCTTGCTTTTTCGGCAGAAGCAAATGTGCATTCATTGATGCTTCGACACAGCCGATGAGAACACACAGAAAACAGTATTGATAGATAAAGCTCTTGGGTCTCCGCAAGTTGATTTTCATTGATGCACCAAACCCTCGCCCTCGGAGGCGCGGTAAATGCGCTCCTGAAGGCTACAGACGCACGCAGCGCGTCCGGCGATCTGTTGTAGATCACTCTGCGCGTTGCTATACCTTCAATCTAACATCGCAATGTATTGCGCTTGTAAAGAGAATCGAAACCCGCTATGAAATCAGTGCAAAGTCTGCGCTTATTTGTCTGGCTCAGCGTCGAGTTCTTATTTGAACATTGGTTTGGTAAGGTCCACTGAAATCGAGACAGTAACCTGCCTGAATCCAAATTACAGGTATTCCGATTAATGAGAAGAAAAACAGCGTCAAGAACACTTTGTTTGGTGGTCTTAGGAGCATCAGCATGCACGGAAAGTAAAACAAGCTAAAGAGCTGAATAAACACGAAAACCAGAAATAGGTGTCCAGTAAGTTCTTGTGCTTTTGCTGGAAACATTCCGCAGAGTATTCCCGCAAGAGTGCACAAGCCAATGTAAACTGCTCCCGTTTGAACCCAAGTCTCTCGTTTGCCATTTGCCATATTCTTCTCGCTCATGTAGATCAAGTGTCTCATAAGTCCCCTTACTCGGACACTGGAGGAAACCCTATTCAATTTTGGGCATAAAGCCTTTCGTCGCAGGCGCAGCTACAAGCTGATAACCCAGAGCGACGCGGATGGTGTCAATGCCAGAGAAAAATCTGCGCGTACTACTTTCGTCAATCAAGCCTCGTCTGCACGACGAGCAATTTGTTTTCTGTAGTGTGCTCGAACGAGAGTTCAAAAAGCTCACCATCCAACCGATTTGTATGTTTCGCGAGGCTGAGGGTGTTTCACTCATCGTCGCGAAGTCAGATGCCGATTCTGCTTCTTTGAAGTACGATGGCACTTGGTCTTTGATCACTTGTGAGGTAAACTCTGACCTGAATGCCGTCGGCTTTATTGCGGCAATGTCTAAGATGATTTCTGATGCCGGGATTTCAGTAAACACTGTTTCAGCATTTCACCACGATCATTTATTTGTTCCATCTGATCGTGTCGAGGAGGTTATGCTCTTGCTTCAGGAACCACCGCAAAAACCCGTTCCAAAACGCGATCCGATCGATAACATTCGCGAATTGATTCCCATGATTTTCAGCGAGCATCGTGCGCACAAAGCGCTGGGTTCGTTGCTTTCGCAAGGACATGCATTGATCACGTCTAAGTTTGGTGAACCACTTCCGCCGGACATGCGAATCTTTTATGAACGCTGTTCCGACGTAAAAATCTTTGACCGCTATTCGATCCTGTCTTTGCAAAAAGCAATTGATGTTGATCGGTCGCAACTTCCTAGGAGTTGGTTTCCGTTTTGTGAATTGCCGTCTGGTGGCTTAATTGCAATTGACCTCAGCGAGCCTAACGGCGTTTATCCCATCATTGATCTCGATTGCGGTGACTTCGATTACATTGTGATCGCGCTCAGCTTCACCGAGTTTCTCGACAAGATTCTTGCGCATGGACAAGATTCAAATTACTGGATCGATCACAGCGAGCAATACGGCACCGCGAAAGTTCATTTGAAAAACTCGCAAGTGCGCAAAAAATATGAAGAGTATTGGGATTTGCTCGGTCCGGAAAACGGCTCGCAGCGCTGCATGGCTGATGCCTGTGAAAACAAGAACGTAAAGCTAAGTGTCTTCTGCCGACAACATCAGTTTGAACAAGTGCACAAAGTGCCGTGCCCGTTCACCAGCGATGCACCCGCAGATACGCTCGCGGAGTATGTGCTAAAGGAATAGCAGTTCTTAAAGCTGTTCGTGCGTTTGTGCGATGCCGTGCTGTGATTGAGGCGAGACAATTGCATCAGCAACTTGAATCACAGCAAAGCCGACTGCACACACACCTATTAAGGTGAACGCTGCGCGTTTGATGTTTCCCTTAGAGATAACTGTTCTTACTAAGAAGAATAAGGCGGCGAGCACCGTTGTGTAGACCATCGCTTGCAAGCCCATCACAGGATTGTTGGGATTATCACCAATAGACTTTAGTACGTCGTATACTGCGCTCGACACACCGCAGAAAATCGCGCACGCAACCCATATCCGAATCCAATCCGGACTGTCCTTTGTGGTGGCATTGCGCGTGTGCGTCATATGAAGGTTCTCGCATTATCGTTCGGAGTGTCGCATATAAAGGAAAGACTGTAATCAGTAGAAATCCCACGCAAAGCCAAACAGGTTGAGGGATTTGCGAAAATGTAGTCTGGACAACAATTCGGCTCTTGACTTCGTGCTGAGTTGCACTTAATCTGTAGACCGGTTCGCTTTTAGAGCCGGTTTCGTCCAAACCTTACTAAATTTCAAATCAAGCCTTCGTTGGAGGAGTTTGTATATGCGTAAAGCCAAAGCATTGGGTCTCGTCGCTGCTGTAGCCCTCGGCCTCGCCCTCAACGTACCTGCATTTGCACAAGCACAAGGCGATCAATTCTCATCAGCCGGTAACGAAGGACAGTATGCGTCCGACGTTCAAGGCAACACTGGTACTCAAACCCGTCAAGAAATGGACAGCCAAGCACCGACATTGCAAGGCGCCACCAACGGTACAATCGGACCACAAGGCTCTGATGCTACCTACATTACCGGCGTCAACACTGCAGGTACTGTTCGCGTAAACAACTTGGCTAACTTAGAAGCCTTGCTCAACATCATCGCAAACGGTATGGAAATCCTCGGTATTGCTTGGGGCGGTCCTACCATGATCATGGGCTTCATGCACATGGCAGCCGGCACACAAGATGCAATGAAGAAAGTACTCTTCGGAGCAGCTGGTGTGACAGGCGGATTGGCAACACCCGGTTGCATCAACTGGCTCGTTGCTTCCGCAAGAGATGCCAACCTGTTCAGCTAACAAAGTTTTCCCCCGCCAACGCCAGCCAGAGACCTCCCGTAAGGGGGGTTTTTGGTATTGTTGGGGTTTTGTATGTTGTAGACATTTTGGTTTTGTGGAACTGCGCGTAGAGTTATGAAATCAGCTGTAGGGGCGGCGTTCATGCCGCCCGCGCGACGAATCTTCAAAAAAATGCGAAGGGCTGAAGAGTAGTTTGTCTCGTCAATATGCGAAGATGTGTCCATCAGGTTTCGCAGAGGACGCAAACATTTCGCTGACAGACGATCAAAGGAAGAAGTATCGCAAGCAGCTTGCCATGCCGGGAATGACCGAGGAGTGTCAGGAGCGTTTGATGAACGCGCGCATCCTGATATTGGGCACTACGGAAATTGCATTTGTTTGTGCGGAACAATTGATGCGGGTTGGCGCTGGTCATCTGGAGCTTGCTGGATCCAGTGTCTATGATTTGCATTTGTTGGCAGAACGGCTTGAAGCTGCGGGCGCGAAACACTGCACGCAGGTTGGTGTCGCCGAGCGAACTTTTGATGCGCACGATTCGGAAGATTTGATCAGAAACTTTGATGTTGTAGTCGATGCGATGGTTGATTGGCAATTGAAACTGGTGGCAAGTGACGCATGTATGCGTTTGACGAAACCGTTGGTGCATGTCGGTGGCGAAGGATTTCGCTATCAGCTTTATACGATGCGACCGGGACGCTCGGCATGTTTGCGATGTGTATTCCCTCGAATCGGCATCGATGATTTTCCAAAGGCACAGGATGAGGACGCTTCCTTTCCTCCGGTGGCGAGTGTGTTGGGTTCGCTACAGGCGATTGAGGCTGCAAAACTTGCTTCTCGCTTCGGTGCGAGCCAGGGCAATGAACTGTTCAAATTCGATTTTTTGAGCGGCGAAATGGAAATGGTCACCGGGTTGGATGCGGTGTCCGATTGTCCCGATTGTGGGAATCGAAGGAGATAGACGGTGCGTCGGCGCCGCCGACGCCAGACGGCAAGCTGCCGCCAGACCTAGAATAGGGCGCATGCAATGCGCCCCCACGCTCTAATACCTGTCGACGCATGGCGTCGACCCTACGGCAATTTTACAGATCCGGCACCAAGTCTGGCTTCTCGTCGTTCAATATTTCGTTAGCGACTTTGACAGAACACGGCGCGCTAGTAATTGCTGTGAGCACTTCGTTGGCGCGCTTTTCTGTTTTGTTGCGGATGAGAGTTTCCATCAAATTCCACTGTCGCTGAGTTTCTCTCAAAGCAAGCTCCCGCGCCACTTTGTAATACGTCGTGCCGGAAATTGATTTCTTGCCTTCCTCTGAAGTTGGCGTGCTTTTGTCGAATCCCTCGAATTTGAGCAGCGTCCCAATCTTTGACTCCGCTCGTTGCATATCCGTCCAGTCTGCGAGGTCCATCGAGAATAAGTCATCTTTGAATTGATGCTCGCGGAGTTCAATGTAATTGGAGCGACTATAAAAATCCTGCAGCGTGTGCAGCGCCTGTCCAAAGATGAAGAGCGCTCGTGCTCGAGTCTTTTCATCGGTGTCCGCCGTGTGCGCAAAGTTGAGCACTTTCTTCTTTTCTCTGTCGACTACGGCAATGCATTTTGTAATTTCGCCCGTTTTAAAATGGCGCCTCGGGTCGTTGGCTCCCTCCCCACCAGCAAAATCTGCGGCACTTACTCCTTTCAATATCAATTTGAGATTGGCATCGCAGATGGTGCCCTTTAGCGCTTCCATCGTCAGCTGCTCGTGGATGTTGCCTGTCTCGTCGCTGCCGAAGGAATATGCAGCACCCGCGCACCACTGAGTCATGCCTGCCAAAAGCAAGGTCAAAGCGAAGTTCTTTCTGAGCGCGAATTTCATGCGTGCGAGTTTCCCTTGTGCGGACACCGGTTCAGGTTTTCTCAATCCCTTCAATACCTCAATCTCTTCAATCTTATCGAGTTTGACGTGATGGCGGATGTCGAGGCTAAAAGACATTGTATCTGTCGTATATGCTTTTGGCTTGCTAGTGTAGGTGGAGTTGGAATTTTTGTAGGAATTAATGGCGTCATTCCGAGATTTAAAATGCCCTGTGCGATTTTCAGTGCGACAATCGAGACCTTATATATTGTTTTTGCCGGGGTAATCCTAAGTGGTCGACTCGCTAACAAAAATCCATGCGCCAGAAAAACCGCAGGAAAGCACATGCATGCAGCTTTGCGATCTGGATTTCATCGCGTTCGACGTTGAAACCACAGGTCTCTCGGCAATTGCCTGCAAGCTCGTGGAGCTTTCTGCCGTGCGCTTTCGGCTGTCCGGCGGCGAGATGGAGATTTTCTCCGAGCTGATTAATCCGGAGTGTGAGATTCCTCCCGAAGTGACCAGAATTCACGGCATCACTGACGAGATGGTGAAAGACGCGCCGACCAATAAAGAAGTTATTCCGAAGTTTCTCGAGTTTATTGGTACCAAGCCTTGCGTGCTCGTTGCGCACAATGCGCCGTTTGACGTGGGTTTTCTCAAGGTAGCTGTAGCGCGTTTGGGCATTGATGTGCCCGCGCTAACCGTCCTGGACACGCTAAGCCTGTCGCGTGCGCTCGTTGAAGGCGTTGTTGATTACAAGCTGAAGACGCTGGCGCAGCACTATGAAATCGTTGATGGCGACTATCACAGAGCTCTCGCTGACAGTCACCACGTTCGCCATATCTTCGGCAAGATTTTGGCTGCGAACCCTGACTTCACCACGCTGGACCATCTGCGTGATCTCAATTGTCTGATTACGCTCAATGAGCAAGAAAGTGCCGTGGAGCCGACTGGCGAGGTACTTCTGCACGTCAATGTCATCAGAGCCGCAATTGATGGAAAGCAGCAGCTGAAAATGATTTATCTCGGAAATGGCATGCCACCCCGCTCCGGTCGTCTCATCACGCCGATTGCGGTGCTTGAAAACCGGGGCAATCATTACCTTACCGCCTTCTGCCATCAGGTAGATGCGGAAAGAACGTTTAGAATAGACAGGATTAAGAGTCTTCACGTCTCATCCTGATGCATCCGCAAGCGAATCGAACTAAAACTACCGCATCCGACTGCTTTCGCAAAGCTATTTCGCTGGCGCTTACGCTGCCGGTTATGGTTGTTTTGATCTGTGCTCAGGCGCCGCAACCAGCTCAGGCTTTTCGTTTTCTCAAATTTGGAGAGTACCTGAACGGCACTCCCAAAGAGAAGAAGGACGATTCTGACGTATTCGGTGCGGAGCCGGCTGATCCCGAAGACACTGAGGCACCTGGTGATTCAAAAGACTCGAAGTCTGCGAATTCCAAGTCTGGTGGAAAGAAAACCTCAAGTAAGGGCGGCTCAGGTTCGGGGGAAACAGCTAAGAATGCAGCGTCCAAGCCGGAAGCGCGCAGAGAGGTTGTCGCAAACCCGCTTGAGGAAGTCTTGAATGACCTTACTCAGGAATCCGGTCAAATCAAGGAAGAAGACACTTCTTTGCCGATCAATAAAGCGCGCAAAGTCGACAAACATATGCGATATGGCGATGCGTTTTTCGCGCGTCGCGATCTCACAAATGCGCTGCTGGAGTACGAGACCGTCATAAAGGCTGATTCGGACAACTACAAGGCGCACTTTATGGCGGGCAAAGTGCTCATGGCCATGTCTGATTTTGAGGAGGCACTTAAGGAGTTTCAAAAGGCTGAAGCCCTTCGCCCCAACGCAGGCGACGTGCATTTCATTAAGGGCGAAACGCTACGCATGCTCGGGCGCCACGAAGCGGCTTCAATTGAGTACAAGCGAACTCTGAAGGCAAATCCAGGAAACGCTCTTGCATATGCTTATTTGGGCGAGTGCTACCGCATGAAGCACATGTATCGCTCGGCGATAGACGAGTGCAGGCGCGCAATAGGGCTCGATCCGAAGTCTGTCATCCCGCATTTGATCATGGCTCAGTGCTATGCATCTTCCAGACAGCCGGAGCAATCGCTGGAAGAGTACAAAATTGCGCTCAAGATGAATGATAAAGACCCGGTTGTCCATGCTCGTTGTGGTTTGGCGCTCGGCAACCTGGGCAAATGGGACCTGGCGGTCAATCAGTTTATCCGCGCAACTGACCTGGACCCACGCTATTCTGAGGGGCACGCGGGGCTGGCCTATGCGCTTGCGCACCTGAAACGCTTGAAAGAAGCACTGGCTGAGGCGCGCATTGCGGTTTCGCTGGCGCCAAACGACCCCGACACCCATTCCAACTTGGCTTGGGTTTACGCCAAGAAAGGCGACTACCTATCGGCCGCTGTTGAGTACAGACTGGCGTTGAAAATAGACCCCAAGAATGCGGAGAGGCATAAAGCACTTGGCATGGCGCTCAAGGACGCGGGTGATGTAGACGGCGCAATCGCAGAACTGCTGACGGTTACGCAGACTTCTAAAGATTTCGAGGCCGAATTGGCGCTGCAGTCCCTAATGCAAGGCCGCCGGTAACCTAACGGAGGGCACCGGTAACTTGCGTGGGAGCACCGGCGGCTCGCCGGCCCGTGATGGGTTCATCTTTTTTTCCTGTAGGGGCGGCATGAATGCCGCCCCTACAGTTTAGAAACGCAGGTTATGCGCGCGCGGCGGGTTTGTTTCCCCGGGTTTTGGTTGTCGCCGCGGAAACGTAATTTAACGCCGTAAAACATCTCCCAGCCTGATGTTGTATCCTAACAAGCATGAAACCCGTAATTGGAATCAATGTTGATGTGACGGCCGGCCCCCCTGAAGAGGCCCGCGTTCAAGCTCTTTATTTCGACGCAGTGCGATTGGCTGGTGGAGTGCCGCTTTTGGTGCCGCCGATGCCTGACGAAGACCTGAAGATTGCTCTAGAGCGCCTTGATGGGCTGATGTTCATTGGTGGTTACGACTACTGCCCAAGCAAGTACGGCGAAGCGTTGGATGACGATACGAAGAAGAAGCTCAATGTTGAGCTTGCTCACGAAAGACGGCAAGACTTTGACTTCAAATTGATTCGCTTGGCTTTGGAAAAACAAGCTATGCCCATCCTCGGTATTTGTGCCGGTGAGCAGCTTTTGAACGTTGAGTTGGGTGGTACTTTAGTCACAGACATCGTTCACGAACATCCGGATTCGAATGTACTGCATGCCAGCAAAAACGGCTGGCAAGACGGCTTCAAGCGGCACGAAGTTATTCTTGAAGAAAAGAGTGCGCTCGCAGGCATTTATAAAAAGCTGCGCATTGATGTTCCAACATCGCATCACCAGGCTGTCGATAAGCCTGGTCGCGGCTTGTCTATTGCGGCACGTGCTGAAGATGGAATAATCGAAGCTGTTGAATTGGAAGGGCGCAAATTTGTGATTGGTGTTCAGTGGCATCCCGAGCGCGATTTTGAGGGTAACCGCTCTCTGTTCGAAACATTCGTCCAGCACTGCTCTGCGCCGGTTGCGCATGGTCGCTAAATTTTTGAAACTAGTTTGATCGTTGTTTGAAAGCCGAGGTTGCTCATATGGGACGACATATTTTGGTCACCGGTGGAGCGGGTTTCATTGGTAGCAACCTGATTGATAAGCTGCTGTCCAAAGGTGACAGCATCAGTGTGCTCGACAATTTCAATGACTACTACAATCCTGATCGCAAGCGCCTGAACATTCAGGAGCATTTGAAGCACCCGAATTACAAAATAGTCGAAGGCGATCTGCGCGATGACTCAAAAATGGATGAAGTTTTCAGTCACGGTCCGTTTGATGGCGTCGTGCACTTAGCGGCGATGGCCGGTGTAAGACCGTCGCTCGAGCAAGCGGCTTATTACATGGATGTGAATCTCAACGGTACACAAAAACTTCTCGATCGCATCGCAAAGCACTGCCCGAAAGCTCGGCTGGCGTTTGGCTCTTCTTCTTCTGTTTATGGTGGACGTTCTGGCGAGAGTTTTAAAGAAACCGACCGCATCGATCAACCGTTTTCACCCTATGCTGCTTCCAAAGCTGCAGGTGAATTGATTTGTTATTCCGCGCATCACACCAACAAACTGCAAATTGTGTGCTTGCGCTTCTTTACTGTATTTGGTCCTAGACAGCGTCCTGACCTGGCGATTCACAAGTTTTGCAAGCTTATTTCAAACGGTCAACCGATTGAAATGTATGGCGATGGTTCAACGAAGCGCGATTACACTTTTGTCGGTGATATCGTGGACGGTATCATCGCTTCTTTGGAGTATGACTTGCCTGGATACGACATTATCAATCTCGGCAGGTCAGAGCCTGTTGTATTGATTGACATGATTCGCACTTTGGAAAAGCATATAGGTAAGAAGGCTGAGATTATCCAAATGCCGATGCAGACTGGCGACGTGCCGTTTACTTATGCCAGCATCGAGAAGGCTCGACGCGTTTTGAATTACGAACCAAAAGTGACATTCGATGAAGGTGTCAAACGTTTCGTTGATTGGCATAAATCGCTCGCATCGTCCGCACAGGCAGTCGAAGTCAGGGCATAAAGTGCAGGTAAGAAGGCTCCTATCTTTGGTGTCATTTTCCTGGGAGCGCCGGCGGCTCGCCGGCTTTTTTCGTAGGGTCGATGCGATGCATCGCCCGGCCGACGCATCGCGTCTACCCAATACTTTTCGTGCTGCTGTCTCCACTGCACTTGCATTAATGCTTGTGCCTGTGATGTTTCCTGTAAAGCAAGCATTGACCGCTGCTGAAACCGACAGTGTGGTCATGCAGGCACTGAAAGAAGAAATGGCACGCTCGATTAAGCATTTGAAGAATGCGGGTGACGCTCCTGTCTATTACATCGCCTATCGAGTATTCGAACGTGAGGTCGCCAATGTTTCCGGTGACTACGGCAGCATTCGTGAAAAATTCGATGTCTCGAAGAGCAGGACTCTCGATGTGGAGTTGCGCGTCGGCAGTCCCAAGTTGGACAACAGCCACAAGATTCCAAAAGATGATTCGTTTGGCTCGCGAGTAACTTTTGGCTATGAAGCGCAGATTCCCTTTGAAGATGACAAAATGGCAATTCGCGATATCGTGTGGTTGAAGACCGATGCCGCGTTTCGCTTGGCTCAGAGAAAGTTTGCGCAAGTGAAGGCCAACAAAGATGTGTTAGTCGCGGAAGATGATCGCTCCGATGACTACGTTGTCGAAAAGCCCCAAGTTTATTTTGCTGCGAAGAAACCCATGAATGTCGATCACGTATTGTGGGAATCGCAGGTAAGAGAAGCGTCTGCAGTTTTTCGCGAGTTTCCCTTTATACGCACTGGCGATGTCGACCTGACGGCACAGCGATTGCGCCGATACTTGGTGACTAGCACAGGCACTGCAATTGAGGACGAACGCGTTAGCTATGATGCTCGACTCTATGGAGACACTGTGGCGAATGATGGCATGGTGTTGTGGCTCAACGATCGTGTTGAGGTCGATGATTCGAAGAAGCTTCCTGATGCTGCGACGCTTAAGGCGATGGCGAAGAAGTTGGGCGACTCGCTAGATAGATTACGCAAGTCGCCTCCTGCGCAGCCCTACGCGGGACCAGCAATTTTGCAGGGCAAAGCTGCAGCGGTGTTCTTTCACGAAATTTTTGGACACCGTATCGAAGGGCATCGCCAAAAAGACGAAAGTGAAGGGCGAACCTTTACAGACAAGATTGGTCAGGCGGTAATGCCGAAGTTTATCTCTGTGATTGATGATGCCAGCACTTCGAAGCTCGGTAAAACCACTCTCAACGGTTACTTCAAATTTGACGACGAGGGCGTTCCCGCGCAAAAGGTTGTGCTTGTGGATAAGGGCGTGCTCAAAGGTTTTTTGAAGAGCAACTCGCCGATTAAGGGCTTCAAGAATTCGAATGGTCATGGTCGGTGTCGTGAAGGCTTTGCGCCAGTTGCACGTCAGGCAAACTTGATGGTTGTAGCTGATGCGAAAAACCAAGTCAGCACGCAAGAATTGCGTACGCTGCTAGTGAGGGAGATCAAACGGCAGAAGAAACCTTTTGGATTGATTTTCGATGATATCGAAGGTGGATCGACATTGACACGTTCGTCCGACCCGCAAATCTATAACTTGTTTCCTTTGAAAGTAATCAAAGTCTTTGCCGACGGAAGACCTGATGAACTCTTGCGTGGCGTGGACATTGTTGGAACGCCACTCGCATCGCTTGAGCTGATACTTGCTGCAGGAAATGATGTTCAAACCTTTAACGGAGTATGTGGCGCCGAATCAGGCTGGATTCCGGTGTCGGCATCTTCGCCCAGTTTGCTAGTGAAGACAATCGAAGTTGCGCGTCAAGCTAAGTCGCACAATAAACCTCCACTGCTTCCAGACCCATTGCACGAAACTCGTCAACACGGGGTCAAGCACTGATGTTGAAGTTGATGCTTGAATCCTGGGAGCGCCGGCGGCTCGCCGGCATCGGGCGGCATAAATGCAGCCCTTATGCTTCGCTTAAAAAGCTGCTTCTCGTTTCGTTGACACCGCTTTTGGTGCTTCAATCGCCGTGTTTTGCAGTCACTATTGAAGACACCGTGATGAAAGCGATGACTGACGAAATGGATCGCTCTCTCTCCAGGCTGCATTTGGATGGGCATTCACCGCCATATTACATCAGCTACGATTCAACCGAAACCGACCGCTTTGAGGTTAATGCATCTCTCGGTTCACTCACTAGTCGAAGCCATTCTCGCTGGCGGACGTTAGAACCGACTGTACGAGTCGGCAACTATGAGTTCGACAGTAGCAAGTTCTACGGTGACGCGCCCCACACCACTGGATCTTCTGGCTTGACCATCGACAACAACTACGACGCCATTAGGCGCAAAATTTGGTTGTCTACTGATAATGATTATAAGAGTGCAGTAGAAACTCTCGAAGAGAAAAAAGCACACTTCAAGCGCAGCAATATAGATAACAAATTTGACGACTTTTCAAAAGAAGAACCAGAGGTCAGCATTAGCAAGGCTCGTCCGCTCATTGTCGATGAGGCAAAATGGACAGAATGTACTAAGAAGATTTCTGCAATTTTTCGCGAGTATCCACAGATTCAATTGTCGATCGCGAATTTTAGAGCAAGTGTGAGCAACAGATGTTTTGTCAGCAGCGAGAAAGTTCGCATAGTCGACGATACTGAAGATTGGCTTGTGACTATCGCTGCAAGCACTCAAGCCAAAGACGGCGAACGCATCAAAGACATGGAAGTTTTTGGCGGGCACACGGAGCAAGATCTTCCTGGCTTTGATCAGTTCGAGAAAAGAGCCAGAGAACTTGCCAATCGCCTTATTACCCTGCAAGCGGCTCCCACCATAGAAGATTATGATGGACCGGTGCTTTTCGAAGATCAAGCCGCAGCTGAATTCATGGAGCAAATGCTCTGCGACAATCTTTCTTCTCAGCCCGAGTCATTGTCTGCTGATACTGTAAATCAGCAAAGTCGACCCTTCGCCGAGAAGATTGGCAAGAAAATATTGCCTCGTCAATTGACAGTTGTTGATGAGCCGTTTGCGCGCGAATTCAACGGCGCACCACTCTTCGGTGGCTATAATTTTGATGTGCAAGGCGTCAGGGCTAAGCGTGTCGTCCTTATCTCGAAAGGTGTTCTCAAGGCACTTTGCACAGATCGCTCGCCAACAAAATATAGTCAGCATTCGAATGGACATTCTAACGGCTATGGCGGATCAACCAGTATCGTTTTCGTTACTTCCGACAGTAAAAACACGAGGGAAGATCTAATCAATCGTGGTAAGGAATTGGCTAAAGAAGCAGATCTCCCGTATTTCCTTATTGCGAAAAGACTTCTTGATCCAAATGCTTTTACTATGTTGAACATGCCGGACTCTACACTGCAAGGTTCTGGCATATCGAGTGATTCGACCGTGATTTTGCCCAAGCCGGTAATCTTAGTAAAACATTGGGTGGATACAGACAAAGAAGAAATGGTTCGTGGTGCACGTTTTGAACCTATAACCGTCCGTGCATTGAGAGACATCGATATGATCGGTAGCGAAGAGCAAGCTTCAATGATGGGGCGAGGTGGCGACAACTGGACTCATTTGATTTCACCATCCTTTATCATCAAATCAATGGAAGTGAATAAAGACAGCGGCACGCGCGAGAAGCCGCCATTGCTAGAAAATCCGTTGACGGAAAACAAATAGTTCTTGATTGGAAGTAATCTGAAAGGTGCATAAAATGCGCCGACACACGGACGTCCCGGAGCAAAACGGACGCTTGCAACGCGCCCCACGCTGCCCTGCCACTCTGCGGCTACACCTGAGCCAAAAACAAAAGCGACGCTGAAATGCGTCGCTTTCATTTGTGCAGTGATGGATTAATCCATCTCTACAATGGTGTTCGGCAATACCTAGAATTTAGTAGGTATTTTCGATTCTTACTTTTTCTTTGAATCGCGGTGCAACGTCACCCTCGAGTCTGTTTTCAACGGATGCGACTTTGTTGTTCAAAGTCTTGTTGACGTCATGATTCAAATTGGAAATCGCGACGAACGAGAAGAGCAATGCGGCAGCAGCAGCAACCACAGTCAACCGGGCTACGCGATTCATTTTCGCTTCCTTGAGTTCTTCTTCCGTCATGTAGCAATAAGAAGAATCTTTATCTGTAATACACTCTGCCATTGTTTCCTCCTTAGCAGTCGCTCAATCTGAGCGTGTTGTTGCTTTGCGTTTGTTCGTGCCTGAAGGACGATGCAATAGCTCTATAGTTCCAAGCCTCTTAAAAAAAATGGCGGCAAAACCGTGCAGCAAGTTTGTGGGCAGTGTTCCAGACCTTGCATCACTGCTGTATAAAAGTTTCGTTTGACCGAAAACGGTCCTAATATATGCGTCGCGTCAGCTAGAAAATGTTTCGCACCAGCGGGTTTCCCTTAGCCCTTGCCTTTTTCCAGCAAACGGGCGTCAAATTCTTTTGACTCTTGAATTGATTGAATTTGCCGTTTCAAGTCTCGCGTCTCTTCTTCCAACGCTGCAATTCGCAAATTCATTTGTTTCGACTGTTCGTCTGCCAACTCTAAATGTTTTGTTTTGACTTTGTCGGCATAGGCAATGGCAAGAGGACGTCCAACGGTAACGATCGTAACGATTGCGATCATCCCCATTACGACCAGGAACATTATTTCGAAAACGAATAACATGCCTCGGACACTCCTTAATACTGATTTCTATTCCAATTATTCCCAGCTAAAGGAACCGACCCGCCTTGACACTGCACCCGCATTCTTTGCATAATCAAAGTTCGGAGCAATACGTGGCACGGTAGCTCAGTCGGCTAGAGCGGGCGACTCATAACCGCCAGGTCGAGGGTTCGATTCCCTCCTGTGCCAATTTTTACCAATTGAACACGGTTTGAAAGTCTTTCCCGGCGGCGGAAACGAGACGTGGAAACGAGACTATTGCGGGGAAACGCTGAACTACTGCCCCGGAACGCGGTAACGCTCAACATCGCCGAACTTGAAATACTGACGCTCTGGGCTGTCAGATGTTTTGATTCCGGCTGTCTGGGTGACGAATTGTCTCTGCGAGCGTTTTGGGAAACGTAAATATGATGAGCCTTCCAGAGCCATGATTGAATGTAGGACGGCTTGGTCAAAGTTCGGAAAACCCGATGTCTGCTTGATTTTCGCACTCACTATATGCCTGTCCGCTGAAATTTTGCAGTGAAACCAGGCTACAGTGCCGAGCGGGAAGCGAACTACCACCATGCCTCGGCGCGGATCGTAACGAAGATCTACATCATCAGGGTTGTTGAGAGCTTCTTGTACGCCCGATTGAACGGCCCAGAGAAACTTATTGCGCCACTTATCCCACTCGACTTGCAGCTCCTGGTCGTCCATATCAGGGTCACCGGACGGTCCAAAATCAGATTGCATTGCCGAACCTTGCAAGACTTGGCGACCGCCTTGCATCGTTGGTTTCATCGGCGTCAGACTGGCATCGCCGTCATCCTGTGCGTTGCCTTGCAGCGCACCTTGATCAGCACCACCCTTCAGAGTGTCATCGCTGGCGCCTGTGCGCCCCTTCAAGCCCTGTAAATCGCTATCATTTGCCTCGATGCGTCCCGTTTGCATCTTCATGCGCTTCTTCTTGCGTGGTTGCTCAAGCTCCGGAGGCGTTTCTGCGGGTGGCGGTGCTACAGCAGGCTTGCCGCCGTCTTCCTCCCAGTCCGATGCGAGGGCGGCCGGGGTGAGCGGCAAATAAGAACCGGCAATACTCGCAAGCAATAACGCGGAAGCGAATACAGTGGCAGCTCTTGGGAATTTCATTTAAACTGGCTCCGGGCAATCAGATTGCAACGTAATGTCTAGAATAACTCAAACTTCGCGGCGCGTCTTTCGTGTAAACACTGACCTGAATGGCTTCAAGGGTGCCGACTGGCATGATAAGCGGTGCCGCCATCGGCAGAATCAAAAAACTCTGACGACCAGTCGCCTGTCTTTGTTTCACCCTTTATTCCCGGCTTTTGACCTTCTTTTTCGGAAAACATGACCGAGCAGAAACCTATAGTTTCGAAACTGCCAGATCCGAAACTTCTCGGACCGGATCATGCTTGGGTAATCGATGTTTCTAGACGACTCGAATTAGCTAAGGGTCTCGTGCAGCAGCGCGTCACCGTTGAAGCGGGGGAATTCTTCAGTTGGAACGCCGTGGAAGAACACCTTTCGAGAAATACTGGCGGTATCTTCAGCGGTGGCGCGAATGATTTGCACTTTGCTCCTTCTGAGCCCTTGCTGGTAGGGGTTTCCGGTGGCGCTGATTCTGTTGCATTGCTCCTGAGTGTTGTTGTCAATGTTCGGAAATCCAGAGTTTCCCCAGTCACTCTGTGTCACATCAATCACCGTATGCGCGGAGAAGAATCTGATGCAGACGCGGACTTTTGCGAAAGACTTGCGAGGGAGCTTCATATTGGCTATGTGGCAACAGTTGCGAGTGATGAGCAAGCGGCGTTGTTTCGCCTGAAAGGTAGCGAAAACGCCTTGCGAGATTTTAGATACGCAGCTTTTGAGAAACATGCAAAGGAAGTTGGCGCTCGCATTATTGCGGTCGCTCACACCTCAAGCGATCAGGTGGAAACTGTTCTGTTTCGCGCTTTCCGTGGAACTGCATCTGCGGGCTTGCGAGGTATTCCGTGCGTACGATGGCAGCAGGATCTATTGATTATGCGTCCACTTATTGATGTTTCGCGCGCGCAAATCGTCGAATTTCTAAAGCAAGTTGATGTCGACTGGCGTGAGGATTCTTCGAATGCTCAACTGGACTATTCGCGCAACTTTATCAGGTCAGAGATTGTTCCCAGGATAGAGAGTCAGTTTCCAGATTTTGGGTCGCGCATGGAAAAAATGCGACAACTAATCGCGGATGATGAAGAGTTGCTTAAAGCTTTATGCTTGAGCCAAATTTCTGCGGTGGAAGGTAAGAATGCCAACAGTTGGCAAATGGATAAACTATTTTCCCTCTCCACTCCTCTTAAGCGTCGGATGTTCGCTCAGGCTCTCAGGTCCAGAGGGATTGAAGTTAGCTTCGAACGCGTCGAAAAATTGGTCGCCATGACGCGCCGTAATAATGAAAATAACCTCGATTATTCTGATCCCGCAATAAGAGCGATCAGTTTGAATGATCGATGGGACGTCGTGAAAGGCAATGATGTTTTGATGTTTGTCGACAAAGAAGAGAAAGCAAAAGCTAACGCGGTAGTGTTTGGCGATCCAGTGCCTGTGCGGATTCCTGGTATGACCATCGTGCCTGCGCTCAACAAGGCGATGTTTGTAGAAGAGCTTGAGGCGTCCGAGCGCAAACCTAAGCAATTTCCGTCTGAAGATGCTTTCGAAGCGATAGTCTGTCTGGATAAAGTCAAGAGTCCGCTTGTGGTGAGAGAGCGTCAGGCGGGGGATTTCATTCAGCCATTCGGAATGCAAGAGCTTGTGAAACTGAAAAAGTATTTGCACACACACAAGCCGGGTGAAGAAGAAATGCAAGATGGAAGGAAGACTTTCGTTCTTGCTTGCGGAGACGAAATTCTATGGGTGCCGGGTGTTGGCATCAGTGAAAAACTTCGTGTGACCGGCTTGGCGACGCATGTTCTCAAGCTCTTGGATATTGGTATTGGTGACTCCACCTTTTGTTAAACCGCAGAATGTTGCGGTATCCATTGCGGGTTAAGTGAAGTTAATCTTTTGCGGGCTGACGTCAAACCCATCCCCGCCATTGTTTTAGCGTTTTGACTTCTTTGCAATGTATCTAACAGGGCACAATCCGGGTTTACCCCCGTCAACTCTTAAATGGAAACGTTAGGATGAACGAGTAGGAAACACTTGACGTACTAAGACGTAAAGCCCGCTGCGAGCTTGTCGCAGCAGAACCCGAAAACAGCCGGATAGCCTGAGGTTTCGAACTCTTAAGAAAGACCGGAAAGGCAGGCAGGTTCAGGCTTAGGGTGGTAGACTTAGCATGTTATAATCTGAGGATTAGGTATCTGGAGTGGCAGGAATGAGGAAGTACGGAACAACTTGGGCCGTTTTCTTTTTGTTGGTTGTGCTGGTGATCTTTGTGTTCTCTTTGACGAGCATTAGCCGTCGCGAAGAACCACTGACTTACTCGCAATTGCAGAATCTGTTGAAGGAAGGCAAAGCTGACCAGATTCAGAAAGCAACCCTTACCAACGGCGAAAACGTTGGCTTTTTCAAGGTGGCAGGAAGTGATCGCGAGCGATCGGTAATTTTGCCGGCGGAAGCCAAAGAAGATTTGATCAAAGAGCTGAATTCAGCCGGAGTCACGGTAGATGTGAAAGAGCCGGATAAATCCAGCTTCTGGTTCCAGTTGATAAGCTCGTTCTTCCTACCGATTTTACTGTTGGTCGGATTCTTGTTTATGTTCCGCAGCGCGCAGTCGGGCGGAAATCAGGCAATGAGTTTTGGACGCAGCCGCGCCAAGCTCATGGTCGACAACAAGGTGAAAGTCTCTTTCAACGACGTTGCCGGCATCGATGAAGCGAAGCAAGAGTTGCAAGAAATCGTTGATTTCTTGAAGAGTCCGGAAAAATTCCAGGCGCTTGGTGCCCGCATCCCGCGCGGCGTTCTTCTCGTAGGTGCACCTGGTACCGGTAAGACCTTGCTTGCCAAAGCAGTCGCCGGTGAAGCTGGCGTGCCTTTCTTCAGCATCTCCGGTTCGGACTTCGTTGAGATGTTCGTAGGTGTTGGTGCTTCACGTGTTCGCGATCTTTTTGATCAAGCGAAGAAGCATGCTCCTTGTATTGTATTCGTCGACGAAATCGACGCCGTCGGTCGCCAGCGTGGCGCTGGCCTCGGTGGTGGTCATGATGAGCGCGAACAAACTCTCAACCAATTGTTGGTCGAGATGGATGGCTTTGAAGGCACGACCGGTATTATCGTTATCGCTGCCACCAACCGCCCAGATATCTTGGACTCTGCGCTTTTGAGACCAGGTCGTTTTGACCGTCAGGTTGTTATCGATCGCCCGGATGTACTCGGTCGCGAGCAAATTCTCAACGTCCACGGACGCGGCAAGCCGCTCGCCAAGGACGTCGAGCTGAAGACTCTTGCCCGTCGCACTCCGGGTTTTACCGGTGCAGATTTGTCAAACTTGATCAACGAAGCTGCATTGATTGCAGCGCGTGCTGACAAGCGCGAGATTGAGATGAACGATCTGGAGCTGGCGATCGATAAGGTTATTGCTGGTCCTGAGAAGAAGACTCGACTGATATCGGTCAAAGAAAAAACGATGACCGCTTATCACGAAGTTGGTCACGCGTTGATGTGCATCTTGCTAAAAAATGCGCATCCGCTCCACAAAGTCACGATCATCCCGCGCGGCTTCGCACTAGGTTTGACGATGTTCTTCCCTGAAGAAGACATCCTCACCCAAACGCGCTCGCAATTGATTGATCAAATCGGTGTCAGCCTAGGCGGTCGTGTTGCAGAAGAAACTGTATACAGTGAAATTACAACCGGCGCTCATGATGACCTCGAGAAGTGCACTAAGCTTGCTCGCCGAATGGTGACTGAGTTTGGTATGAGCGATAGACTCGGACCGATGACTTTCGGTAAGCGTCATGAGCAAGTATTCCTTGGTCGCGATTTCGGACACGAACGCGACTATGGAGAAAACATCGCGACGATTATCGATGAAGAAGTAAGCAAGCTGGTGACCGCTCAATACGATCGTGTCAAAGACCTGCTCATCAAATACCGTCCGCACATGGATGCAATCGTAAAGGTTCTGCTCGAGAAAGAAACACTCGACAGAAAAGAAGTCGATGCGATCATGGAGGAAGTCGACAGGCGTATTGCAGCTGGTTTGCCGCCAGTGGATGATCCGCCGGTAGCGCCTCCGACCGCGGTTTCGGGTGGCGATGTTCTCAAAGTTCCGCCTCCGCCCGAAGTTGATGTAGCGCCGCAAGACCCTGAAGTCAAACCGGAATTCAAACCAAAATTCGCATAGACTTCTGAGGGCTCGTCCATGGACGACGCGCTTCCAAAAAACCAAACATCTGATCAAACCGGCGAACCCGATGGGCAAGCCGGTTTGCCGCATGCAGAAGAAGAGAAGAAGGCTGAAGTTGAAGCCGTGAGCGAACTTCCAAGCGAACCGCAAATCGAAACTTCTAGCGAATCTTCTGGTGACGCGCAAAGCGAGTCTTCAGAGGAAACTCCTATCAAAACCATACGCGAACCAGCGAGCGAGGCTAACTACGATACGAAGAAGCGAGTCCCGTTTTTGGCGATGAAGATTCTGCTTGCAGTTTTAGTCGTTTCTGTTTTTGGTTTTGCCTCCTTTGGTTTTAGCGAAACGCAATACACGTCACATCATTGGCCAACTACGATCTTTACCGGTGGCGGCTTACTGCCGAAGGTTTTCTCCGGCAAGTATGCTGTTGCATTGCGTGCAGCGGTCGAGACCATGCACGGTAATTACGAGAGCTCTAAAGGCAACTATGCCGAGGCAGAAAAGTCATACGAGCGAGCCGTCGCTGCCTATGAAGCTCTCGATGCAGTTAATACCGTCTGCGGTCATCTTGCGTTGATGGGTTTGGGTAAAGCGCAGAACGAGCAGAAGCACGAAGCTGCGGCACAGAAGACTTTCCAACGCGGTCTGGAAGCTGCTAGAACGGTTTATGGACCAGTGCATGAAACAGTAGCCATTGCGCTTCGAGAACTAGCTTTTGGGATGACCAGGGAAAAGAAATTCGCGGACGCTGAGAGTCTCTACAAAGAAGCGCTCGCGCTGGATACCAAAGGGCTAGGTCCCGACCACTTCGATGTCGCTTACGATATGAGTTGTGTCGGTGAAATGCTTCTGATGCAGAAGAATTTCCCGGATGCAATCAAGTATCTAACCGACAGCATTGCTGTCTACACAAAGGCGCGAGGCGAGTTTCATCCAAGCTTTCTCTGGGTGGAGGAAAGCCTCGGGAGAGCTTACTACGAGTCTTCCTCCTACAAGGAAGCGGCGCGTCAGTTCGAGCGCGTGCTGGCGGGTACTGACCGGCTCCACGGTACCCCAGGCAAGGATTACTATCGCGATTTAGCATGGCTTGGCTGGTCATACTTCCACGATTCAAATCCCGATCGCGCTCGCATTCGCGCCAGAAAGTTGAAGGAGATTCTCGCTGCCAAAAGCGATGCAGAACTACTCAACATGATTGATGTACTTGAGAGCAACGCCGACCTCTTCATGATGCTCGAAGACTATGAAAGCGCGACCAAACAATTCGAACGAGCGCTAGCGCTGCAAGAGAAAAAATTTGGTACTAACGCACCACAGCTGCGCGGCCTACTTCTTTATCTCGGGCAATGTTACGACAAGAGCGGCGACGCCGCGAAATCCCAAGAGAGCTACGCCCGTGCCAACGCACTGGATTAGCCCGCGAGAAACGTTGGATTGACCCGCGCGAATGCACTGGATTAGCCCGCGCAAAACGTTGGATTATCCAGCGCAAACACGTTGGATTTTTCCGCGCAAACGTTGTGCTAGCGCCGTAAATTTAGTTCGTTTTCCTCCTAAAAGGTTCAAGCGCCCGGTTAGTGTTTGAACATTCGAAACTCGCTCACTTTTTGTGAGCAAAGGAAGCTCATTTTGGAAACCGTTACTAATTCAAAAGAAACCAATACTAATTTGGGCGATGAATTCGATGCTATGTCTGATTTCGGAATTCATCTGGAATTTGATTGGAACGACTTAGAGGAAGCCGACATCAACGATATTTCGTGGCAAGACTTGTGCGACATTCTCTGTGAGTAAGCAACAGCACCTCTAGAAGCGCACGGGCGGGATTTATCCCGCCCCTACAATTGCTCTGCTGTTGGAGCGAATAATCACGCCCTACAAATTTTTTTGTGTAGGGGCGGGATAAATCCCGCCCGCCGATTCATTGAGGTTTTAGTTATTGGAGTAGAGACGTTTAATAGACAGCAGTAGGGGCGGGATAAATCCCGCCCGCCGATTAATTGAGGTTTTTTTTATTGGAATGAGACGTTTAATAGACAGCAGTAGGGGCGGGATAAATCCCGCCCGCCGATATGTAGAAGAGACATCATTGCAGAAAGGCGCCGACTATTTCCAGTCAGCGCCTTCCAGGCTGGGCATAAGGGTTGAATCCGAATGGATGAAACTGTTCCTAACTCTCTAACTCAGTAACGCAGTAGCACAGTAGCACAGTAACTCCGTTTCTCTGTATCTCGCTATCTCAGTAGCTCGCTATCTCAGTAGCTCGCTATCTCAGTAGCTCGCTATCTCAGTAGCTCGCTATCTATTTATTGGCGGACATAAAAGCCCAAAGACTAACTCAGTGTTGGAGAGGTTTTGCTCTCCATTCGCTGTTTTTTCGCTTCGTGCGAGTTTCAAACTTTCGCGACCGCTCTCGTCAAATGCTTCCTCAAAAAGGCGCGCGTAAGATAGTTGCGACAGGCTTTGTCCTTCGTTTGAAACTTCGTTGGGCTGCGGATTTATAGCCGCCATTAGATGCCTCCATGGCTTTTGACGGCCATTATGATCGGTTTTAAAAACTCAAATTGCGCTACGTTTTACTTTTCCCAATTGCCGAATGACTTGATCGGATCTTGAGACGTGCGTATTGGTGCTTGGCGTGAAATTCCAGTGGTGCGCTCGCCGTATTTGCCACCGAAATACTTCAGATCCAGTGGTGTGATGAGCTCGTCGCCACCTGAGATATCATCGAATCCGTCCAACATGTTTCTTACGACTGGCACTTCGGTTTTGTTGAGGAATTTTGTGTAGTGACCGTCGAAGTCTAGAGCGTGTTTAAGTGATTCCCTGGTGATACCACCGGCGGAGGCATCCATAAGTTTGTTTGTAAGATCGCCATCGTTTGCTGTGAGAGCTGCAAACATTTCATGCACTTTCGGACTGGATTTAGTCACTTGACTCTGTTGTCCGTCGGATGCGGTATCACTGGATTGTCCAGTACGAGCAGCTTTCGCTTTCTCCATCGCTTGATTGATGTCGTCCATGCTGACGCATGTTCCATATCCTGGTGTTGTTTGATTCTTCAAGTCGTCATAGTTTTTCATCAGAAAATGATTCATCGCTTTTTCGACTGAATTCATATCTTTGTACGTTGCAACTCTGAATCGTTGGAACGATTCACCAGTGATATAGCCATCTTTGGAGAGGTTATCGTAGTTGGCGGATGCATATTTCAAACTGATTTCTGGAAGAAGATTGCTCTTCACCAGCTTCCAGTGAACGCTTTCAGTGTAAGCCTTTTCTTGCGCAGAACCAATGCCAAATGCTTGTCTGTCTTTTTCGATTTCTCTGAAAACTTGCGTGAGATTGCCTTGTCCATCAGCAACTTTGCTGAACATATCCAGCGTTGACTTTGCTTCGGTTTCGACTGCGGTTTGTTTGGGGGGCATAGGAAAATCTCCGTATTTAGGCGTGCCGGACGTGCGCCGAGGCTGCTGCCTTCACGGCGACATTTGCCGCCGTGTTGCTGCCGTTGCGCTGGTAATGCTGTTCGAAGGGGGATTCTAAGCTCGGGGTGGGAGCTTTATTCATGCCGCTGGGGGGCGACTGCTGTCCATAGTGCCAATTTACCGTCGTGTTTTGGCAAAGTATTGGCATCGATGCCAAAGTTCCAAATGGCAGTGCTATAGACCCTGGTCGCTTATGGAGCACCGCGGTAGCCTGGTAAATCCGTCAGCCCGTGCGGGTTCGCAAGGACATTAGAGGATGCTTAAGACTTTTATCTTTTATCAATAAATGGCGGATGATATCCCAATGGCGTTGCGGGTCGGTTTTCGGCTTGGCAAGCTACTTATATAGCGGTCCTTGGCGGGACCAAATTGTCTTACTCCTTGGAGGGTCAAAACGTGGCCGTAGCTATGGAAAAAGAATTACTTTGCAAGGATTTTCTTGCCAGACCGAAACAGCTCCTTATCGATGGTAAGTGGGTAAACGCTGAATCCGGCAAGACCTTTGAAGTGTATAACCCGGCAACCGAAGAAGTCATTGCTAAAGTCCAAGAAGGCGGCAAGGCTGATGTAGACAAAGCAGTCAAGGCAGCAAGAAAAGCTTTTGAAACCGGTCCCTGGCGCACAATGAGCACAGCTCAACGTCAGCGTTTGCTGATGAAACTGGCTGATGCCATCGAAGCAAATGCTGATGAATTGGCTCAAATCGAAACCCTCGACAACGGCAAACCCATCAACGAATCCCGTTATGTCGACGTTGTTCAAACCGTTGAAACCTTCCGCTACTACGCGGGTTGGGCAACCAAGTTGGAAGGCGAAACCATCAATGCTAACTCCAACTTCTTCACCTACACGCTCCGCGAGCCGGTTGGCGTAGTTGGACAAATCATTCCTTGGAACTTCCCGATGCTCATGGCAGCATGGAAGCTGGGTCCTGCTCTTGCATGCGGCAACACTGTTGTTCTCAAGCCAGCAGAACAAACCCCACTTTCCGCTCTCCGCATCGGCGAATTGGCATTGGAAGTTGGTTTCCCACCAGGCGTAATCAACATCATCACCGGCTTTGGTCCTGACTCCGCAGGTTCCGCAATCTCCGAGCACATGGACATCGACAAAGTCGCATTCACCGGCGAAGAAAACACCGGTCGCATCATCGTTAAGGCTTCTGCCGGCAACCTGAAGAGAGTTTCTCTGGAACTCGGCGGCAAGGCTCCTAACATCGTATTTGCTGATGCCGACATCGATGCAGCCGTCAAAGGCGCAATCACCGGTATCTTCTTCAACCAAGGACAAGTTTGCTGCGCAGGCTCCAGACTCTTCCTCGAAAGCTCCATCCACGATGAGTTCATGAAGAAGCTCACAGAGCGCGTCTCCAAGATCAAACAAGGTCATGGTTTGGACGAGAAGACTGTAATCGGACCGCAAGTCTCGAAAGAACAGCAAGAGCGCATCCTCAACTACATCGACATCGCGCAAAAAGAAGGCGCGAAGCTCGCGTGTGGCGGTGGAACACCGAAGGATCAACAAAAAGGTTACTTCGTTGAGCCGACCATCTTCACTAACTGCACCAACGATATGCGTATCGCTAAGGAAGAAGTCTTCGGACCAGTCCTCGCAGTTATTCCTTTCAAGACCGTCGAAGAAGTTGCAGAACAAGCCAACAAGACCACCTTCGGTCTCTCTGGCGCTGTCTGGACCAAAGACGTTAAGAAAGCGCACAAGCTCGCCGCACAAATCAAAGCCGGAACCATCTGGGTCAACTGCTACAACGCATTCGATCCTGCAGTTCCGTTCGGCGGCTACAAGATGAGCGGCTATGGTCGCGAACTCGGCAAGCACTCGATCGAGCTCTACAGCAACATCAAGTCTGTCTGGGTAAACCTCCAAGACTAGTTCCGTAATGTAGGCGCGACGCCATGCGTCGACCGGTCTACGTAACGCGATGCTAGGTCTAAATAGTGCCCTTATCGCGTAGCTGAGAATCTCAAAAAGAAAGGCGCTGGGAAACCGGCGCCTTTTTTCTATTTTGAATTTTTTGCGCTCGCTACTCTTTCCGCTTCTCCAACTGGCTTAGATTGCTGCTGAACCAGTGCCTTTTGAGATCGTAATAGTTGTCGATTTTTTTGTCGTCGCCTTTGTCGAATTTCGCACTGTGAACCATTCCAGAGAAGAACCCGCGACTGAGTGACAGCCTGTGGTCTGTAACCGCGTCCCCGTTGGTGTCGATCTTTAGACCGTGAACTTTGTTGGAAAACCACGCATAGTTTGGATAGAAGGTCGCATCTGATGTGCCGTCCGACTTGAAGTCTAACTTCGCGTGATTCACGGTGCCGAGCGTTCTATCGAACTGAATTGAATACTGTTTGGTTCCGTCGGTGCCTTTGACTTCGATTTTGTCGATATATCCAAAAGTCGAATAGGTTACATCGCCCTTTGCGTCGACCTTTCCATCTTTGTCTCTGTCGATATCGACTGACACAGGCTTTCCGCTCCAGAATTTGCAGTCTGTGACGGTAATATTCGGCGGACCAAAAGCGCTTTCACGCGCTTCGTCCATTAGATGTTCTGCTGCGATAAGCGAGCCTGCTACGAATGGCTCAGCCTCATTTCGGTTGTATTTCGACATGGTTTTTCCGCCTAAACGTCCATATCGAACTTATCCGTGATTTATTGCAATTCTATTTCAGCGCTATGCGGAAAACACTAATGGCGCGGCGTTTTCAGACCTTGTTTGGGGGCTTTGCTTATACGTCCGCATTCGCCAGGCGCTACTTTCGGGGGCTAGCGTGGGTAGAATGTAGAGGGCCTATTTGATTATTAAAGAGAGAACTGCCACGGAATCCCGACCATCTTGTAGAAAATCCGTAAGAAGACCAGCCCCTTTGCTTTTACCGGGAGATAGGTGTGAAGTTCCAACGCATTCTGGCAGTTTTTATCTGTAGCTTTTTGGCAACCTGCGCGTTTCCCAACTCGCTCTCTTTTGCTCAAGAAGCAAATCCGTCGGCGATGATTGTTTTAATCTATGACACTCATTGCAAAACAGCTTGTGACTTAGTCCGCCCGATTATGAAAGAGATTAAGGGCGAGATGAAAGACTGTTTTACCTTTGTCGAGCTGAACAGTTCAGCCGAGACTCTAGCCGAGTCTCAAAAGACTGCCAAGGAATTGGGTATCCACGGTTTTCTAGCAGATTATGCTCAGTTCGTTCCGATTGTTGGTGTTTTCACCGCAAAGAAGAAATGCATCAAGGTGATTCAAGGTCCTAAAGGCAAGGACATATACATGGCTGCCCTTCAAAAGGCACTTCAATGCAAGTAGCCGAGAAAGAGCGCAAGAGATTAGCTGCCAGGTTCGAGAAAATTTCCGGCATCGCCGGTGGTATCGTCGCGCTTCTTTCCTTTTTGGTTGTGCTGGGGTGGTACGTCGACATCGAACCCTTCAAGCATCCCTTTGGAACTAGCGTTTCATTTGGGGTGGCGCTGGTTTACTTTGTATTTGGAACCATAGTCGCATTGGATGCATTTGCTCCTAATTCCAAAGCTCTGAGTATTGGAAAACTGATTGTGGTGGGACTGTTGTCTGTGATGGCGGCGGCGAAGTGCGTCGAAGGAGTTGTCGGCACAGACTGGGATTTCTTGAGTATCAATCTCTCATTCAATTCAGAACGCATGGTGCCGCTCGTATATCCTGGCGTGATGACGCCTGATACAGCATTAGTCCAAGCGCTTGTCGGCATAACATATTTGCTGATGGACTTCTTGCAAAAAGCTCGCGTGCAGATCTGGCAGTGGCTCGCTGTGACCGTCATTGCTCTATGCATGATCCCCGTCTTCGGCTTCATTCTCGGCGACACAAATTTGTGCTCACTCTGGGGTTGTGTACGAATGCCTGTTGCATTCGCAATCACATCCATTGGACTGGAATTTGCAATGCTTGCTGCGCGCCCCGAGCGAGGTTTCACAAGCGCTCTCATTGAGCCCGATTTGCTCGGCACGGCAATGCGACAGAGTTTATTTTCCGCGATGATTTTGTTGCCCTTATTTGCAGAGGCTAAGGCAGTGTTCGTTCACTTTGGCATATTTGACGAAGGACTGGCTAAATCCGGCTTGGGCATTGCGTTTATGTTCGTCTTTCTCGGCACGGTGATGTATCAGTTCGTCTTCGCATATAAAAGCGAGCAGAATATGCGGCGCAACACCGAGCAAAGGTTGCAAGATCTCTCGTCTCAATTTTCACAGAGTCAGGCAGAGAATACTTTCGGCTTTGGAGGAAAAGCCTGGCGCATAGCCAAATGCGCGAAGTGTGAGAAAGAATTCGAATCTAACACAAAGCTATGTCCTTACGACGATAGACCGCTCGATATTCACGACGCATTGATAGGGCAGGTGCTGGAAGGGAAATACAAAGTCCTCGACTTCCTTGGTCGAGGCGGTATGAGCACAGTGTATAAAGTCGAGCATCTGTTGCTCAGCAAAACTCTCGCAATCAAATTCTTGCAATTGCAGTTTGTCTCGAAGGGAGAAAGTGTCTTGCGCTTTCAGCGGGAAGGAAAAGCTATGGCTCGCCTGCAACACCCCAATTTGTGCACTGTGACTGAATGCAGCATTATCGAAGGCGTTCCGTACCTCATTATGGAATTCTTGCAGGGTGTTTCGCTCGACGAAATTTTGAAGGAGGAAAAACGTCTCTCAGCTCGTCGAACAGTCGAGATTATGCTGCAAGTTGCTGATGGTTTGCAGCACGCGCACGACGAGAACATTGTGCATCGTGACATCAAGCCGAGCAATATCATGATGACACCCTTGGATGATGGTGGTGAGTTTGCCAAAGTAGTTGACTTTGGCCTGGCGCGAATTATGGATAGCGATGATCAAAAGTTGTCGCAAACTGGTGAGGCATTCGGCAGCCCCCTGTACATGAGCCCGGAGCAATGTCTGGGCAACCCTATCGATGCACGAACAGACATCTACGGATTGGGTTGCGTCATCTATGAATGTATCTCTGGCAACGTCCCCTTCCGCGGAAAGACATTTATGGAGACATTCAACCTGCACATTAATGGTGAGCTGAAGCCGTTCGCTAAGGGGCTGGATGTGCCTCCAGGGCTTTCGCAATTGGTTGAGCGCATGCTGGCTAAAGACCCCATTGACCGCCCGTCCTCAATGACTGAAGTAAAAGAAGCTCTCACGTCGGTGTTGCAGACATGGCAGAAGGTTTCGTCGTAGGTTTCATCGTAGGATCCCGCTAAAATTTGAAATGCCGGCAAGATGCCGGCGCTCCGGCCAACTTCTGATGCCGGCAAGTTATCGGCGCTCCCAGTTCACATCAAAATGTTCTGATATACCGCATCGACAAGGCTACTGGCGCTACCAAGCCCATCTGCCTTCTGAAATTGACTGGTGCTGGCGTCGGTATTCCATTGACGGGCGGTCCTGGAAGACCAGGCAAAAGTGACTGACTGGGGTTGATGTGCTGGGCAAATGTAATCGGAACATCGACAAGAAAGATGTCGCGTCCCTTTACCCATACCAGCCCTGGACCAACAGACATCGTATAGCCTGATTGGCGAAATCCGCTGTTGCCGCCAATTAAGTCACGTGCGGCCAACCCTTCCAAATTGTAAGTACAGCGAACGCGCAGACCTTTCAACCTCGGCTTGTCCCACACACCAGGTGGTCTCCAGTTGATACCTGCCTGCAGGTTGTATGTATCTGCAACGGAGTTTGTCAGCACATTTGAGAAATTAGGAGTCAATGGAACACCAAGACTTGCCACCATTGATGGTGTGCCGTTTTGATTGCGTGGATTTATCAAATAGTTGCCTGATGTGAAAACAGAAAAGTTCGTCAGGAATCGCGGTTGCAAAAATGACTTGTAAGCTTGGTACCCAACAAGTACTCCCAGTCCGCCATCACCAGGCATAACTGCAGGTGGATAGACCGGCCGATTTTTGAAATTCTGCCCTGTCTCGTCCGGCAAAAGTCCTTTGTAATTCCAATTGCCTGTCGGAAATTTCAATCCTACGCCGAGCGCGACATTCTCGAAGGGATGCTTCTTGCTGTCGAGCAGCCAGGTATTCGAGAAAAGACTGAGATCGCCAACTCCCCGAATTGGTTGGCTCTTGTTTGTCCCTTGATTTGGACCTTTCGGCGGATACAGCATCGAAAAGTCATTGAAGACAATTGGCAGAGAAGCTTGGATGCTCGTGCGACGATTAAGTGAATAGCCCGCGGTGACGTCCATGACACTGAGCTTTTCGTGGGGATTCCAGAGTCTTGTAAAGTCCTTGTTTACTCGCGAGTCGAAGTAGGACTTGTTCGCCTCTGCAACGCGCCAGCCTACTGAAAGTTGAAACTTACCGCCATGGGTGCTCAGACCGGGCACCAAACTTCTCGAAGCCGCTCAGCCCTGGGCGATGGCAAACGGCGCTGATGCCATTTGAAACAGGAAGGCTAAAGCCGACAGTCTCAGCAGGGTACCCAAATGACATCTGTGGCTATGCCAAAACGACCATCGCCAAATGGTTACTTTTGCACCGGTTGTGTTTTTAGAAAACACGATTGCAGAACGAGTTAAAGGACAACCCCAGAAATACACACGGTATTGAGGCAACTCTAGCACGGGCGGACTTTCTTAGAGCCCGAAGAGAGGTTTATTAACCTACGATTTTTCTTTCTTGAGAATCATGCTCTTGCCACGATTCTTTGCGGTTTGAAGAACCTGGCGAGTGGCGGCAAACCATGTATTGAGATTCATGTCTTGTTGAAACTCGGCTATGCCACCACTGACAGTGGCGCTAATCATACCCATAGGTGTTTCGAACTGACGGCGTTCGAATTCTTCTTTCAATAGATTTGCAATTTGCACCAGTTCGTATTCAGTCAATGAGTCGACTAAGATGGCAAACTTGTCGCCTGCGATTCTGCCTGTAATACCGTAACTCCGAATTGTTTCTTTGATAACGTTGGAAAGCTCGTTGACTACTCTCTCTCCTGTGCCGTAACCATAGTTTTCGTTGATAGCTCCAAAATTGTCGATATCCAGCATGAGCATGTAGAGCACGCCAGCTCTTTCGTTCTCCGTCATGCGTTTGGCTGTGTTCATAAACTCAGCGTGAGTCAAAGCACCAGTCAACCCATCGCGACCGATCATATCTTTGAGCGTTTGATAGCGCTCCAGCCTTCCCGCAATGGTTGCTACAAGAAGCTGTGGCGGTGCGGGTTTGATCAAGTAGTCGTCGCCGTGTTTTGCACCTTCGACGTGGAATTGCAATTGGTTTTCCGTGGTCAGAAAGATGATCGGCGTGGTGTTGTATTTCTCTTGTTGTCTAACAATTGTCGCTAGTTCAAAACCAGTGACATCGCCCAGATTGACGTCCAAGATCAAGATGTCTGGCTGTGCTTCGACCAGCGCGTCTTCAAATTGTGAAGCATCCGTCAGCGCGAAAGGAATGAATCCAGCAGCATCGAGAAAAGAATAAAGCCCGGATGCTTGAATCGGATCGTCTTCGACAATGAGCACACGATGGCGCTTTGGTTTGTTTTTCTCAAGCAGCTTCTTGAGCCGATTTACGATAACTTTTGGATCATCAGTTGAGTTGAATACGCCGTCGCCGCCACCGCGAATCGCTTGCACTTTGTCTTTGAAATTACTCTTGGCGCTGATAAAAATAATTGGCACTGTGGCCATACTTGTGCGTTGCGAGCGAATGTTTCTTGCCAGTTCAAAGGCGGGCTGCGGATTGTCAGGGCAAACAATCACAAACGCGTCATATTTGATTTTGAGCAGGTTTTGCGGGGTGACATCCTTGCCTTCCATCTCGTCGACAAGGAAATCAGATTTTTCGATGGTGTCGAACAACGGAGCGGCGAAGCTGCGATTGTCGCTCCGGCTCAAACCGACGACCAAAACGCGACTTTGCATTGGCGGTGCCGCCGGGCGCGGCGCCTGATCGGCAGGTGTAATAGACCCTTCGCCACCCATCGTTGTGAGCATAGCGGCGTTGTCAATCGTGGCGGACAGCTTCAGAATAATCATCTTCAGCTTGTTGATTTCTTCAGAGTATCCGGGCGTCGCTTTCTTCTTCGCCAGCGCCAGTGCTACCTCTTCTGCCTCAAGTGCGTGTTGGCAAAAATCGACAAGGCGGAAAAGCCCTCCCGCACCAGCCATTTGGTGGAAGTGCTTGATGAGAATATTAACCTGATCCATCGAGGGAGCCGCTTGATTGATCGTCTCCACGATATTCGTCGCTTCATTCAGGCGTGATTGGGTGAGCTCGATGAACTTGGACTTCTTACCGTCCACCATCGCTTGCTGCCTGCTCTGCATCCCAACTCTCCTCGACTACGTCGACGCGTTCGCTGTCGCTCCGCCCGTCAGACGGTTGACGACAGAAAGAAGCTCGTCAATCTCGAAAGGCTTGGAGAGGAAGTAATCCGCTCCCAGCTCCATCGCGGCTTCTTCGTTTTTCTTTGCGCCGGTCAAAAACAAGACTTTCGAGGTGCCCTTATCCTCGCGATAGCCTTTCAAAATATCCAGCCCATTCATGTCGGGCAGCATAGAATCAAGCAAAATCAGGTCATAGTTGTTCGCCCGAATCATTTGGCAGGCTTCTGTGCCCGTTCCGATTCTGTCGGCCGAATGTCCAGTAAAAATCAAACAATCTGCAATGGTTTCTGCAAGGAATTCATCATCCTCGACGACCAGTATCTTACTCATAGAATCCAACGCCAAAGCTTTAAAGGGTACCTAGTTTCCGTACCCGGTATTTTTAGAGATAAAACACGGCGCCCGTGGCGCTTTTGCCAGTTCTCAGGCAAACCAGGGTAGAAGCAGACCAAAAATGCCAGAGAGGCTCAGCTGGCGACCTTTTCAGAACTCACCCGCTTCTATGCACTGCGCGACTGACTTCCTTGCCTATAAGGCCGCTTCTCGCCGGTTGTGTCATTGACTTTATCTGTCTGATATCGACCATCTGAGCCGGTGTGAGTTCGATATGTCGTGCCTGGCTCATTGCGGAAGGTCGTAGTAGCTTCCGAACTGCCGTCGGGGCGCATATTTATGACGTCCGTACGTTGACCGGCGAGGTCTATGCGTTTTGACCATGGATCGAGCTGATTAACGCGGGTGATCGTTGTCTCGTCCGTGGCTTTGTTGATCACCTCCGTTTCTCTGTAGCCGGTTTGGGTGTAAGTGCCGGTCATAATTCCGTCGTTGGTTCTGCGGGTGTATTCGGATTTGACATTGCCGCGCTCGTCGAAGGTCATACTGTCATAGTTAAAACCTTGTGTTTGAGTCGCTTGCCGTATGTTGCCGTCAGAGTCGAGCTTGAAGTCGAGCTGCCTTCCTGTCTCATTAATCCTGAGAAATCTGTTGCCTTCTGCGTCGCGTGTGTCGTTGAGAAATGTTCTACTCAGACCGCCGATGTCGTGCGTCTGCCCTTGCGCGTCAGTCATGGTGCGCGATGTTGCCCGACCGGTTTCGTCGAAATTTGTTGTGGTCGAAAATCCATCATTGCTCTGGGTGGTAAACGACTGCAGCTTTCCGTCTGTTGAAAATTTCATTGTATTCGTTTCGTTTTTCGAGAGCACGCTCTTTACCAGCCCGTCTTCCGTGTTTGTGGCACCGTCGCCTTCAACGAAGATTCGTCTATTCTGGTCACCTTGTGCTCCAGCCTCAGGCGGTCGTTCACCCACCACCGGTTTGTCGATGCCTACCGGTTTATCGACCTGACTTGGTTTGTCACCCGCAAGTGGTCGGCTGAAATCCTGCGCCAGCATGTTCAGAAAATTTTGTTCTTGCCCTTCATTCAACCCGTCAATGCGAAACTCATTTCCTTTCGGATCGAGCATTGCGATAGCGTCGTCTTGAGTTCCTTGTGCCGCGCTTCTTGCGATGTCCGAGTCGCTTTGATTTACGAGTGACTCTCCCACGAGACTCTGCTGTGGGCTCTCGACTGGCGCGTCTACTGATTCTGAAATTTCCGCTGATCTTGCCATTATTTTGGTTGGTAAAAGACGATAGGGATTCTGCTCAATGGTGCGAACGTGAATAGAAACCATTCACCAGCACTGAACGACATAGAAGCCATTCACCAGCCCATTCATCAAGTGAACGACATAGATGCCACTCACCTGCAGTGAATGTTGTTTGCTACGGATGGGGTCGAGAGATTGGTAAGCTCGCCAATTCTGCAACAAACATCGTGATGAGTTTGTGAATGTACAAATGGGGCGGCTTATTGGATTCGCTTGCCCATTTCGTAGACAGACTTTTTCGAGTTGTCCATCAAATATTTGACCAGCGACTGAATGCTGTTTGGCGCATGTTCGTATGACCAGCTGAACTTGCGCTTTTGCTTTGGTGTTTCAATCTCAATGGAGGAGAAAGGACCGCCTTCGGTAATCTGATATTCGCTATCTTTTGTAGCTAGAATATTGCTAGAGTCAACCAGCTTCAGTAGCTTTCCGGCTTCATCTGCTTTCATCGAGCGCGTATCTAACTTGCAGTCCCATCGCTCGAAGTGGCGATAATTGACGCCGGAGCCATGAGCGAATTCGATTCTCACCGGACCTTCACCTGCCGCGCCTGCGCCTAGTGGAAGAAAACTGAGCAACGCGCCCAAGAAAATAGCGGCTCCGACGAGCCATTGCAGGTTTTCCTTTCTGTTGATGTGCCTAGCCATGAGTTAATCTTCCGTGTCGCTGTTTGTTTACCGTCCTTGAGGATAACTCGCGACTTGCAGCAATTAGGCCGGATTTGTCCCCGGATGGCGATCAGGGTGAACCCCAGTGTGCGGCGGCGCTCATAATCGTATTCTCTTTGCATCGAGCCCGCCCGCTTCTAATGGGTACGAGATAGTGATTAACTATCTTAGTTCACCGGTCCTCCGTACTACTTTTCGTCGATACAATGGGGTCTCAAGCATAAGATGTCGATGCACATTGTCGATTCTGAAGAAAGCCTGCTCGCAGTTGAAGCGACCGGGCTGATGAAAACATATCCAGGCAGCGATGTTGCCGCGCTTTCTGGAATCTCGCTTTCGGTGAAACAAGGCGAGATCTTCGGTCTCATTGGACCTAACGGTGCAGGTAAAACCACCCTCATCGGCTGCCTTCTGGGACTTTTGCGTCCTGATTCCGGCACGGTTAAAATCTTCGGCAAACCGGCTGACTCGATCGCGGTGCGCCAGATTACAGGCTATGTGCCCGAACGCTCTGACTTTGAGTATTGGATGACTGCCAGGCAGTTTTTGCAATATCACCATGGTCTGGCAAGGCGCGACAAGAGCGATAGAGAGAAAGAAGTGACAGAGGCGCTGGAAGCGGTCGAGTTGGCGAAAACAGTTTGGAATCGTCGTTTGAAAACATACTCGCGCGGAATGCTGCAGCGATTGAACATCGCGCAAATGCTGATTGGAAAACCGAAGCTGGCGCTTTTGGATGAACCTACGTTAGGCTTGGATCCGACAGGCGTAACGCTCGTGCGAAACCTTGTGAAAAAAATGCAGGACAGCGGCATGACAGCAATCGTAAACTCGCACCAGTTGGACGAAGTGGAGCGAGTTTGCGATCGTGTTGCATTCATAAAACAAGGAAAAATTGCTTCGGTGGAAAATCTTCATTCCGGTGTGGTGAGCGACTATTTCTTGATGGTGCGCTGGCCCGAGTCGCAGTTGAACGGAAGTTTGAACTCTGTGGTTTCACAGGTCGCCAGAGAGACAAGCGCTTCTATAGATCAGTGCCACCATGATTGGGGGCGCTTCTCTGTCAAAGATAACAGGATGGCTTCGCAATTGATTCGCCGTCTTGTTGAAAGCGGCTTGCCAGTTGAAGAAGCTATTCCAGAGCGTTCCAAACTGGAAGAATTATTCACCAATACGACCTCGTCCGATCAGACCGGTCACGGAGGCATCAACAATGAATAGCACGATTATTCGCTTCACTGCTATGTCTGCATGCCTCGACCCGATGAAGCTTTTGTACGTCATCTTGCTCGGCTTCGTGATGCCTGTCGGAATGAAAATCGCATCTATGTTGCACGGAGCCTCCGATTCACAAACATTCGAAATGCTCACCGGCAAAGTCGGAGTTGCTTTTGTGCTTATGGTTTTGTGTCTTGGATTGGCTGGCAACACAGCCACTCAATCGGGACGCGGTGGCGAATATCTACCGTTGATATTTACACGACCGATTTCGCGGTGTGAATATGTGCTTAGTAAGTGGGTGACGATAACGCTTATCGGCGGTGGTTTTGCCGCTTTGCAAAACCTCGTTATTGCCGCAATTGGATTGCACTTTGGTGAAACAATAACAGCCCAGGCTTTGATAAGTATGGTGTTGGAACGTTTTATGGATGCCGCACTGATTTCGGCTGCAATGATATTGACCATGCTCAATCGTAATCCCGCCTTTCAAATTGTGGCCGTACTGTCGTTTTACATCTGGTTGGCCGGGCAGACGATTCCTCCTGTGAGCGTTGCGACTGGTGGTAAGGCGCTGGAAGATTTGTCGATTGAGACGACAAAATTTATGCTCAATATGTCTCAGTACATAGCAGATTTTATTTTGCCAACGGTCAATGTGTATGACTTGATCAGTAATCCGGCAACAGCGACAGGAGCGCTGATCGCCTACCTTGCTGCTTTGTCCGTCTATCTTCTCTTTGCCGTCAACGTCACTAACAAGCGAGAATTCTTCTACGGCAGCTCCTAGAGGCGCGTGGAGATCCTGTCAACGAACCACAGGGCTCCTTGCCGGGAACGCGTGGTGGTGCGTTGCACGCGACCGAATTTGAAAGCGATCAATCAATCAATCAATCAATCAATAGCCGGCGAGCCGCCGGCGCTCCCAGAGGAAATTATGATGGATTCTAAATCCGAAAGATCAGTTTCATACATGCCGAAGTGGCTGGTTGTTGCTACTACGCTGTTCGTTGTTATGCGTATTGGTGATGTGTTTGTCAGTCGAATGCTACCAAATGCGGTGACAATCAAACCGGTGAATGGAATTGCGTGGACACAAATTCCGAGTCGGGAACAGTTGGTTGCCGAAGCAAAGCGACTGGCGGCTGCGCCCGCAAAACCAGTACAGGAATTGAGTCCGCAGAGCCAAGAACAACTTCAAAAACTGCTCGCGGATGCTAAGGCGAATAATAAGCTCTTACTGCTCGAATTTTATGCAGACTGGTCCGATCCTTGCAAGAAAATGGAAGCGACTTCCATGAGTAACTCTCAGGTTTCCCAGCTTGTTGATGATCGCTTTATGCCAGTTCGAATCAACGATACGCAAAAGCAATTTGGCGTCAATGCGCGTTTTGTCGCCGATTTACAGAAGCGATATCGAGTCTTTGCCTTTCCAACTTTGATCATAGTCGGTGAAGATGAAAGCCCAGTTGCCAGCCTAATTGGTAACTGTTCGTCCCTTACCACTTATCGCTTCTTAAGCCGCGCGCTGGCAACCGTGACCGCTGTAAGGAATGGTTTCAGCCCGACGCTAACATCGCAGTCTTTCACCAACACATCTCAACTTTGACCTGTCAGAATGCGCGCGCATGTGTAGGTCGCGCTGCACGAGCGCGACCCTATTTCGTTTTACTTCAACGCGGGCGGTGGCGCACCAGCCTCAATAGCCTTCAGCGCGTCGGTCGCGTTTTTGATCCAGGTTTCTGTCTTCTTGCCGCTTTCAAGCACAGGAATGGCCTGTTTTAAATTCTTCTTCGCTTCTTCAGGCTTGCCAGCGCGCCACAGGTAGGTAGCAAACAAATACCTACTCTTCGCCTCCTCCACTGGCTCTTTCGCTTTTTCAAAGTAATACATCGACCGCTCGAAAAAGAACTTCGCAACTTCGTTGTGTCCATCGAATAATTGCAATGTCACCCCTACGGTGCGCAGATTGTTGCCAACCTGCTTGTCTGTTTTGTAGGTCGTTTTGATGTATTCTTCAGCCTTTTCGTACTTGCCCTGGCGTGCGAGGGTTCTAGCCATCGGCCACGCCGTCAACCTTCTGAAAGTATTGGAATCCGGGTTGGAATCAATGATTCCCTGCAGCACACTTTCGGCTTGTGCGAATTCGTGTTTTTTATAATTGCGCAAAGCAATTTTGACCGCATTGAGCGCCGTGCGCGTGTCGTCGTCAGGCAGCACAAACCATTCGAAGATTTGCGGCACGTTGTATTTCATGAAAATCGTCGAAATGAATTCGGGTTGATCTTTCACAGCATCTCTTAGGCTGAAAAACACCGTGAGGGGAATGGTTGCAGCGCACGCTAGAAGCGCAATCTTCCAGAAACGCTTCTTCTGCTTGACACGAACGAACTGCCCTTTTCTAAAACTAATCAGTTCCTTCTTCAAATCTTGCATCGACTGATATCGATCGTCCGGCGATTTTTCCAGAGCGCAGAAGACGATTCGCTTCAGAGCATCAGGTATTTGAAGCGCAGATGGAAACGGCTGCGGCTTTTCTTTCGTGTGTTTGATCACCGTCTCAGCGAAGTTTTTGCCCTTAAAAGGTGGTTCTCCGCACAATGCCTCATACATCACGCAGCCAAGTGAATAGATATCAGAGCGCCGATCGAGTGGCGCAGCCAAACACTGCTCAGGACTCATATAGAGAGGACTTCCGAACACCTCACCCGTCTTAGTCAACTTGAGGTCATCAGCAGTTTCACCCTGTAACTTCGCGATTCCAAAGTCCACAATTTTCGCCGAAGGCGAGCCGCCGCCTTCGTTTGTGACTAGGATATTGCTCGGTTTCAAATCCCTATGCACAACGCCGTTACTATGCGCGTGCTGCAGCGCGTCGGCAACCTGAATCATTATGTCCGCAACAAAATGTGGGCTGAGTTTTTCCTTGCGCGCAATCAGCGAGCTGAGTGGTTCGCCGTCGATGAGGTCCATTACCAGATAAGGACCATGAACATCACAAACACTGAAATCGTGAACGCGAACAATATTGACGTGATTAAGTGAGCACGTAGCCTGCGCTTCTTTTTGGAAGCGCAATAGTGTCTCTTGCGAAATATCTCTATCCTGGTTGAGAAGTTTGATGGCGACGACTCTTCGCATCATCGAATCGTATGCCTGAAAGACCGACCCCATCCCGCCTTCGCCGAGTTTTTCTTCGATCGAATATTTGCCGGACACCACCTGCCCCGACAAATCAGTGGGCGTTCGTTTTAAGCGTGGAATGGAAACATTGTCCGAGGATTTGGCGAACTGATTGCTATCGAGTCTGGTTTCGTCTTGATTGTCATTTGTGATGACTGTGACTTCAATGACTTGAGGCAGGGTGGCGTCGGCGACTTCTGCCGATGACGCAGCAACCTTTGCTGAGTCTACTTTATCTTGAGGCTGCTCTTGAAGCTGCTCTTCTGGCTGCATCTACCGTGCCCACTTGCTTTACCGCCCCCCTATTCTATCAGCTTCCGTAGGTCTTCTCCCGCGTGAGGTCAATTACCGCTAACTGCCTACTGCTGGCGCTTTGCGCTAGGTTTGTAACAAGTTATTTGCCCTCTATTGTGGTCTGTAGTCCAATACATATACTTAGGGGATGCGAGGTCGAATGCCTCCGTACAGATTCCCTTCTGAAGTCCCTCAACCGAAGCCTCAAATCTACCGCGAAGCTAGTGATTTGGGTTTACCGAGTATTTAGCGCAATCATATCCAATCATGTTATCCAAACCACTAACAGTCGGAATAATCGGCGGCATCGGACCGGAGGCGGCTAATCGTCTGTCGCAGCTAATCGTCGAACTGTCTAACGCCTCCTCTGACAGAGAACATATTCCAGTCATTTGTTTTAACAACCCGAACATCCCCAGCCGCGTCGATTCGATTAGCGGCAGAGGCGAAAACTGCTTGCCTGCACTGGTTGAAACCGCGCGTGCTCTTGTCCGAGCTGGTGCCAATTTCTTGCTAATGCCTTGCAATTGCGCTCACTTCTATTTGCGCGCTTTGAGAGAAGAAATATCAGTGCCCGTACTCGACATGATTCATGAGACGGTAGATCAGATCGTTGAGGACTTCCCCGGCGCAAAATCAGTGGGTTTGCTAGCTTCGTCGCCGACGTTGGAAACCGGGCTGTATTCGCGACCCTTTTCTAAGTGGGGAGTCGAAGGTTTGGCGCCGAATGAAATTGAACAGCAATTGGTGATGTCAGCGATTTACGGACCAGACGGTATCAAGGCAGGCAAGAAGGAAACGGCTACAGAGAATCTGGTGGTTGTTGGAAATTCGCTGGTGAAGCGCGGTGCAGAAGTTGTAATCGCCGCCTGTACCGAAATTTCCCTGGTATTAGAGCGAGACTCGCTACCTGTGCCGGTTATCGATCCAATGCGTGTGATTGCCAAGTCTGCAATCAATTGCTCTCGCAATGGACTCAGCCAATCTCAATCTGGACGTTTGATTCAATCAGTTCGAAGATCAACGGGCGCCGGAGTCTAGGGATTGGCGAATATCTTACTTACGCTAGCCGAGGAAGTCGGAAAGACTACCGGTACTCATTTTGCGGTTCGATACGCGGTTGACGAAAACGATTGCTTTGACTTTGCCGCCGGCTTGAAGGCGCTAGGTCACAATGTCTTTTTTGTGAATTGGCGTGATCTTGATTTGGAAAACGAACCAGATCCAAAGAAAGTGCAATTCAGCCGAATGTTCGACTATCAAAACTCTTGCTTTGTGAAACCTCTTGCACTGTCAGATTTCGCGCTTGTATTTGTCTACAAGATGGAAGGCTTTTATTTCGATTTGCCGCGTTTCTTCGCGATGGTTTCGACCTTCGAGAAAAACATTCCAGTTGTAGTGAACGACCCTGTAACGATACGCCACAACATCGACAAGAGTTATCTGTTTCAACTATTGGATAGAGGCGTCAGTGTCGGACATCCATATACTGTCGAAGAGGCTGTCAAACAGCGGTTGAAGCAAAATCTTCCTTGCGTAATCAAACCGTTGTTTGGTGAGCGCGGTAACAAAGTTTTGCTGGCAAAATCCGTCGATGATTTGAAAGAGATTGAAGGCGGCGAAAGCGAGTTTATCGCTCAAGAATACATGCCTGAAATTCGAGATGGCGAGAAGAGTCTTGCCTATTTGGGCTTTGACTTTCAGCACGCTGTTGTAAAACGCCCCAACGCTCAAAACTCTGATGAATTCCGCTGCAATGAGTCTCTTGGTGGGACCGTCGCTATCTACGAACCAACCGCCGAAGAGCTGGAGTACTGCCAGGATCTTTTGAAGGTCTACGAATCCTTTGGGTGCCCAATTCACTTCAGTCGAGTTGACTTTGTCACCACCAGTGGTGGTCCGAAGTTGGTTGAAGTTGAGTTGTTGAATCCATCTGTTTATGCAAATTACTCCAATAAAGGTCAGCAGTTTGGAGCATCGATTGCGAAGTACTTTGATTCACTAATCCGCGTGAAGGAGAAAGTTTAGCTTAGACTTTCTTCAGCGTGGATGGTTTGTGCGCAGCTTGTTTTGTCGGTTTTATCGCTTTCGGCCAAATATTCCGGGTTGTCTTCAGATGCTGCTACCTTGTGTCCTTTGATTTGAGTTTCACTGGTGAGCTTTCTGACTACTTCTCCTTCGGTTGTGCCTTTTGATATTTCCCACTGCACTTGTCGCCATACTTCAGATTTGCCATTGTCAATTGTCTCGCTATTATTGACTGAGGTTAACGGGGCGCCTGTTCGTTCCAGCGCTGAGGCACAAATTGCAAACCGTGCGCAACTCCAAACCTTGCTCAAATAAAAGGTCTAGGTAAGTGCTGCATTAGCTAAACATGCGACAATGAATCACGACACCAAGACACCACCGCAATAACTGCTGAGAGCGCGACAAAAAAGAGGACAATTCTCACCACGGGGATTCTAGGTGTGTACCGAGATATGTCATCGTCCTCGCTGTTTTTTAGCTCCGAAGCATCCTCTGGAAAGTTGTAGGCTGCGTATATTCTCTTCGGTAAATCGCCGTCTGGAAGCACAGAGGTGCAGCTCGAGCAGACCAAAACGAGCGGGTCTGATTTGGTCCCGCATTCCATGCATGTTTTCTTTGGCACCTCTAGCTCTGGCATATCCATAACCTGTGAATATGAGGCAGATGTTTTTATTAAATCACTACTGAGATTAGGAAATCAACTAGGGGTTTGCGAGCGTCTACGACTAGACTGTTGAGGTCATATTGTGTGAAGGTTGTTCCGGCTCCATTGATTTCGTTGATGTAATTTCCAATAAAGTCGATTGACCCAATTGTTAAACCGGATTTTTTGCAGAGTGCGTTCGCTTTGTCCAGGTCATTGCGAAAGTTCTTTGAGCGATGATTGTATTCGACTATGCGATAGTCTTTGGAATATTCAGACCATGGCGTCTTTCTTCCATTGATAATTCTCGCACCAACGCATTCGCCATTCACGTACCACAGACGCTTCTCTGCTCCGGTTACTAGCTTTTGAAAGCAATAGTCTGAAGCTAACGATTCATTGTTGTCCTTTATGAAAGCCCGGAAATCTTCCAGGTCGATGTCGTTTTGAATCTTGCGAACTCCATCTCCTGCGCCACCCCAATTAGGTTTTGCGACGATCGTTTTTTCAAGCGTCAACAACTCATGTACGTCTTTCCAGTTGGAAAAATTGAATGTCGGGATCACTCCCCATTCTTTAGCGTCGAGTTCGGCGAACCAGGATTTAAGGCAGTTTCGCTCCGCCTCAGCAGTGTTGATAAGCTCTTTGACTTTCCCTTTCTCGAATGCGGTTTCGTGCAAATCAATTTGCGCTTTCAAAAAATCCCGCCGATGTTTGAATCCAAAATCGTTGCAGTCAATCCAATAGCCATCAGTGTAGACTATCCAAATATCAGCTTCAGGCCTAATCCATCCGTGCTTTTCGAACTTGCCGTTCGCAACTCGCTTGTAAGCGCCAACTCGTTTTTTATTGAAGTCGTATTCAGAAATCGGCAGCACTAATAGGTCGCATTTTTCATGCAAACCGGTCACCATTGAGCGGACGGTCTGAAAGCGCTTCCCCTCGATAAGCCCGGGGTTGACCGTCAGCAAGACGCGCTTTTTCGATTTCATTTTGAGATCAGCAAACAGGTTCCAGCTGGTAGTTTAGCATCTTGGATGCAGCCTCAAAATCGCGAACCAGGTCGTCCTCGGAGTTGGCGCCCATGTTGATTAGTCCGTAGCGATAGCTATGTGAATCCTGCAATTGCTCAGAAAGTTTTTTCCCTTTGGTCGCAATGACCTGCACCATTGCGCCTGGGAATTTTTTCTCCACGTCTTCGATGTTTGATTTGTCGGGAATTTGTTTGACGAGTTGATCATCGAACGTCCGCAATACGCAACTCGCGGCGATTTGAAATTTCCCTTGGCGGCGCACAAAGCCGGGCTCCTTGCCTAAAGCGATGCGCATCATCACTTCATAGGAATTGCTGCCATCAACCTTTTCAAAGAGGTCAGGAAATTGCGAGGCGATTTTGGGATTGATTTCAATAATGTGAATCGAGTCTTTCTTCGGGTTATAGATCATCTCGAAGTTGAACATTGCATTGTCATAGCCAATGCCTTTCATGAAGGTCGCGGCAATCTGCTCCATTCGCAGCAAGACCTCTTCCGGCAGGCTCGACGGGTACTGGAATCGCTTGAATGAAAACGTGCCGGGGAACATAATTGCATCGATGATTCCCATCACTGTTACTTCGCCGTTGTATACGAATCCTTCGAGCGAGACTTGATGTCCTTCGAGTAGTTCTTCGTAGAGCAGATAGTTGGCATTCAATTCCCAGTCCGTGTGCAGTCGAACCAGGTCGTTGAACGGCAGAATGAAAAGCTCCGGGAGCAGGGACTCGCTTGCGCGTTTGCGGAGCTCATCGCGATCTTGGATAGTAAATGCGTTCTTTGACATGCATGATTTCACAGGTTTGAGAAAACCAGGAAACATCGAAATTTTGTCGATTGAATCGAGATTTTGGGGATCGATGAGGTGAAATTCCGGCGTTGCTGTTGGAACAATTTTTGCCTGTTTCACCCTGCAATAGTATTTGTGTTCACAAAGCAAAATAGGTGCTGGCTTCGGGCCAGGCAATTCGAGCCTTTCCGTAAGCACCGCAGTCGCCGACATGCCTGGATAGCCGACACCAGAAGTGATACCGGCTAGATTGTCGTCGTAGTGTTGCTGCACTGTTTCATCGAGCAGTTTTGCAATATCCAGAGGTTTTGTATTCAGATCTGGATTTTCGCCAAGCAAATCATCGAAATAGTCCCCACCGAAATCATCAAACCGCAAGTTCACGCCGATACGCTCTGCCAAATGTGGCAGTGTGCGACGTTCGCGCGCTGTGGGGCAGAGGATCAGCAGGTCTTTCATTGTATCCAAGCTTTGCAGCAAATCTGGCAGCTATTCTAGCTTGTCATTGAAGCAATGACGAGCGTACCTCGGGATGTTTTTGCAATGAAACTAGACGATAATGCATTTGCAAGGTTCAGACACCTGAGTACAGGTTCTACGCACCCAAGTATAAATTGCGGAACGCCAGCTTTGTCAGCTGTTGGGCGTTGAAGGGCACCTCTCTAAGTTGCCCGCTATTCGTGTCCCGCAATCTCATGGTTGGTTGCTGTCCCCGGTAGTCAACGACAACTTCAGCGTTGTGCAATGCATCGTACTTAGTCGCTGACAGCATCTTGCCGTCCTTCGAGTAGATGTACTCGGTTTTTCCGGCGAAGACATCGGCGACCTGACCCTGTTGCTGATATGGGCGGTAAACCGGCTGATTCTCATTGACGAAGTGGCTGATGGAGGTTCTTTGCAGACCCATCTGCTCATTCACTTCATTGTTGAAAATCCACTGCTGAAGAAATTTCGGACCGTCTTTGCCCTGCGTATACTCAATCAGATTGACCGGATCACCCTTGCCATCAGAAAGGACAGCATAGAAGTCACCCGGACGTTTGCGCCCGTCCGGATGTAGCATCCGCCCACCCATATTTGGCTGCATCAGCTCGCTGTCGCCTACGAGGTCCATCGTTTTGACTCGGTCTTTCACGCCATCATGCAGCTCGGCAATCTGCATGCTGCCGGGTACTTTGTTTTCGCTGCTTCTGTCCGTATAGGTTTTCAGGTATAGCTGATACAAGCCTGCCGCTGCTGGACTCACGTTGCGGAGAATGGGACGAATGATTTTCGCGTCCTGGTCGTGCGGCACCTTGTCGTAGGCGGGTGGTTTGACTCCAGGGTTAAGGTCGTCCACGCGGATGTCCCCTCCGCGGCGCTGATTCTCCTGTTGTTGCTTAGTCTGTGGCAGGTCGAAAAGCCCCGCCCTTTGCCAGACGTCAGCGGACACAGATGGTGGAGCCTGGTCAAAGAGGCGCATAGCCGTGGCATCTGAGAGCGTTTCAGTCCGAATGCCGGTATTTCGGTCACCCATGGAGTCACCCCGAGAAAGCTAAATTGGGAAGTATCAATAAGCTAAAGTACTAAATTTAATAGGTAAATGGTGGTTCCACCACTAGAGCGGCTCAAGTTTATGAACATCCTCCACGGCGGGATTTCGAGCATTTCGGTAGGATATGATTTTGGGGGCGGTCTGGCAGGGCGACCACCCTGTTACTGAGTCGGCTGGTGGGAATCACTGGTAAAACGGGCGGAAAGGGTTCTGATGTTCAAAATACTGAAAATGAGAGCGGGCGTATCCAATCCAGGCAGTGGATTCACAACCGCAAGCGCCTCATTTAGAGATGCCGGTGCCGCCTTCACAGCAGCAAGCTCCGCAACCCTTTTGATTACTGCCGCAATTGCCGGTGTTTTCACTCCTGCGTTTGCAGAGGAGCAAAATCCCGCTCCCATTGCACAGTTTAAAACTTGGAAAGAACTCAAGGTCACCGAAAGTCTGGCCGCCGACGGCTCTGTCAATTACTACGCTTTTCCGCTGAAAGGCGGCACCAAGGCGCATCTCTGCGTGATTGATCTTAAGAGCAAAAATTACTGCGTTCGCCCTTTCGTTAACACTCCGACTTGCCCAACCTCTTGCGCCGGAACTAAAGCGAAGGCACTTGCGGCAGTCAATGGTGGCTTTTTCAACTTGTCTAACGGTGAAAGCACAAGCTACGTAACGATTGAGGGAAAGCAAGTTTGCGACCCAACCACCAACAAAGACCTCGTGACGAATCCAAAGTTGATGCCTTTTTTGGACACGATATTCAACCGCAGCGAGTTGCGCATCGCGGATGTTTCATCAATGACTATTGCACCGCACAAAGATCTGCACCCCAAGAAAGAGAAAGTGCAATTCATCTTGGGCGGCGGACCGCAGTTGTTGCCAAAGTTGACCTCAAAAGAAGAAGCCTTTATTCGTACTGGCAGCGACGGAAAACAAGTTGATTCCATTGGCTGCAACAGGACGGCGGCACGCACCGCTATTGGTATCACTGAGGACAACCACTTTCTCATTCTGTGCGTCGCCGGTAAGGGGCAAGACGAGTTTTCCTCTGGGATAAACCTTGAGCAGTTGGCGCAATTGCTCAGAGATTTGGGCTGCACTAGGGCGCTAAATTTTGACGGCGGAACATCCACGACCATGGCCATCACCGACAAGTCCTCCCCTGAGGGCGCAATGAAGAGGGTCTGCGGTAGAGAGCCCGAAACCCTTGTCAAATCCGTCCTGATGGTTGTACCGCGAAAATAGTCGCGACTGTTCAATTCCACAGTAACTCTTCGAGTTCCCTTTGCCATACTGGCACTGGAATCACGGAGTCCGTCGAACTTATGAAGCCTGCCGAAACACCAAATCGTCACTCTGTTGAGGTTGTAAACCTGGATGGGTACAAATATTGGGGGACGGCTCGAAGGTTTTCGGACCACGGACGAGCCCAGCAGTGCAGTATGGTTTTTGCCGGAGTTGTTCATGGCCAGTCCGGAAGAAGAACAAAAGAAAGCTGCAGAGGCAAAGGCGAGGGAACAAACTAAGCCCGCTACGCCTAACGAGCCCGCAGGTGATGCCTTCAGCTTCGTGGGGCAATTGGTCGGCGACGCTAAGAATCTTGCGGTGGACGCCTTAGCCGGGCAGCATTCTGGCGATAAAGTGCTGGCTGGCATTTCGCCCGAATTAGCAGCGCAATATAAGCAAGGCAAGGAGGTGCAGGAAGGTATCGCCACCGGCGCGTTGAAAGAAGGTCACTTAAACGCTACGGACCAAAGGAATTTGGATGCATTCAACAGCGTGCGCAAGACAATTTCGCAAGTGCCACTGTATGACCGGGATTCTTTGATGCGCTATGTCGAAAAAGGTATTGAACAAAAGTCAAGGACGGTTCAGCACGAGACCGCTAAGCTGGCCAGTCAGGAGCCAACAAAGCCTGCGCGCAGCGAAGCGGTAAAACCAGCTAGCGAGGCGGCGAAAATTACTCGCAACGAAGTAGCAAAACCCACTGTAAACGAATCAGCAAAAACTATTCGAAGCGAAGCAGTAAAGCCGGCCGCAAGTGAAGCGGTAAAACCAGCCGCAAGCGAGGCCGCAAAACCTAAGCAATCCGATACTGCGAAACTCTCCCAGCCGGAATCAGCAAAATCTGCCTCTCCTGAAGCTGTTAGACCGGCGCAACATGATGCTCTGACTTCAACTCAACTAGACGCAGCGAAGCCAGCGGTTTCAGAACTTGCGAAGCTTCCGCGAACAGAGGCAGCAACTGCAGCGCAACCCGAGACCCTGAATTCAGGGCAACGAGAGAACTTGAATCCAGCGCAACGGGAAAATTTGCTGTCTGCGCAACGTGATGCTGCCAAAACACCATTGGGCGACTTTGCGAAACCACCATCGCTCTCAGATATCCGGGGCTTACAGGCAGGCGAAACTAAGTCGCCAGCTTTTACAGCATTCGAGCGGCGCACCAGTTATGATGCGCGTTCTCAACAAGAACGGAAACCTGGAGTTTCAGAAGCTTCCGCAAGTAATTCAAAAGATAAGAGCCAGACATATTTTGCAGACAGTGGCGCTCAAAAAAGTGATGCTAGGTCGAGAATTGAAAGCAGTCCTTACGCGCGCTTGCCATTTGAAAAAATGCGCAGGGTTCTCGATGAGAGGACCGCAAGTGCGAATAATCAGTCTCATAGCGCAATCGACAAAGCGCATAGTGTGATTGAACGAGCGACTGACAAGCAGCAGGGCCGTGCTGACAGCCATGACGAGCATCGAACAATGAATTCCGCATCCAGAACTACGCTTTCCGAGGTCAAAGCAAACCTGTCGCCGCAGCAGATGCAGCAATTGGTTCGCACATCGGAAGAGCGTTTCCCTGCGGGGCTTCGTTGGCAAAATACCTTGCAAGAATCAAGCACAGACGCGCGTACAAGGATACCTCAATCTGGTGGAAAAGTGCTACCGGGCGTTATTCGCCAACCTGGAGAAATGCTTCCACCAGTAAACACGCAGCATAGTGAAAGTCCGCATTCGGATGGTGGTGCAAGATCTTTCACTGGTCGTGCCAACCCTGGTTCGCCACTAACATCCGAAGTCTCTTTGCCTGGGGCGAAAACAAATCTAGCCGCAGGGAAAGGCGATGGGCAAACGGTAAGCGCACGTGTTGGGCAATATGCAAACACGCGAGATGCTCAATATCCAAACACGCGAGATGCTCAATCTTCCAGTTCGCGCGAACAGAGTCTCGTCACCGCTGAAAGGGGAATTCTGACGTTCCAGGGGCGCATCCAAAATCGCTATATCACCGGAGCCGAGATTGCCCTCGCTGCAATCATTGCTGCCGCTGGTGCCAAACGGATTCGATTCGATGAATTGCCTCCTCCTGGTTCGGAAAGAGCAGGACAGATGCCGCTTGTCCACAGTATCGAAGCGTTTTTGCCGAATAGTCAAACTATCGAACCACGTGATGTATCTACAACTGGACAAACGGCAGAATTGATTTCTAAAACGAGTGCAGATCAAATTTCAGAAAAGCAGCAGAATTCATTCGCCGAAATTGGTTCGAAGCGATCCAATTCAACCGAGAAGTCTTTTGATGTGGATGATGTTCCCGGCACCGCGCGCTATCTGCAAAAACATCAATACAAGCGCCGAAAAATGCTTATTGGTCCACAGGATACATTCGTGAGTATTGCGGAATCTCTGATTGAATTGCGCAATGATTCTCGCTATGCGTGGTTGATTGCTGACATCAATTTGCCTCGCATTAAGGAAACATATGTCGACGGCAAGAGAGTCGTGGAAGTTCGCTCACGCCAGGAAATTGAGATACCTGGCGAGTTTGATGTCGAAGCATTTGACCTTCACCGAAAGGAAGAATTTAGTCCGGAAAATTTGATTACTGTTGTATTAGAATCTCAAATTGATCGCGAACTTCTTGATGAACATTTTGGAGTGTTTGTGGACGGCGGAAAACCTGCGGTTTCCTCTTCGCCTCCAAGGGATGCGTTTCCTTCCCCTAGCATGTCTCCATCTTTGTTGAGTCAAAATACAGTTGCAGGCGATGCATCTGTTTTGCTTCCTTCACTTGCAGTCAATTCAGCGAATGTTTTGCGAGTTGCGCGGCAGCAGCTAGTCGAGATTACCCGGCAGGCATTTGAATCAGGACGCAAACCGATTTTGAAGCTCAAGAACTCGCTTAAACGCAACCGCATAAAAAGAAATTTGTGATGGCGTATTGCATGCGTCAAAGTTTCTTACAAGGTTCAACATGCGACCAATTACGACAATTCAAGGTGCAAGCAAGCAAACATCCTGAATTTTGAAGGGCGCGTGCAACGCGCCGCCATGTACTCTCGTTTCGAGTTTAGTCAGTATGGCCGCAGTACAAGCAGAAGTTGAAACTGGGGTCGCGGTCTTGATTGCACTTTTCGCACTTCAACTCTTTCACTTTCGGCGCGCTGGACGACAGATTTGGATCCGGCGGTGAAAAGTTTAGCGTGTTTGGAACTTGTCCGAGCGTTGTGTCTGGAAGCGGAGTATTCAGAACGTAAGTCGGCATCTGTGCTTGCACTTCAGGTATCAAGGTATCCACGGATGGCATTTGTGCTTGAACTTCCGGCACTTCCATCAAAGCCGGATCACCTGTTGTGCCGGATATAGATTTCAATTCTGCACCGACGATGTCGGGCAGGGGTGGAAATGATGCTGCGGGTTTTGCCGACTGAAAAGTTTCCGCCACTATGGCTGGTTGCTCGTTCTGTTGTTGTTGTTGTTGTTGTTGTTGTTGTTCTGTTTTTGATTGGAGAAATTCTGCCTCTTCCGCATCTCCTTGAGCAGTAAAGATGGCTGATCTGATTTCTAGGGTTGTGTTCTTGTATACCTCTTGTTCGATCACGGCGATTTGTGTCATGTTGTCGCTGAGTTGAGACATCATCACGTAACTCCATTCGACGGTGCAGCCACCGGCTTCTTTGCTGGTTGCAAGCAGGTTGAGGAGAAACGAAACCATGATGTTGTCACCAGCCAAGTTGTACGGCACCTTCAACATCGCTTGATAGCGTCCGATTTTCTCGACCTTGTCCGTCGTTTTCCACTTTTGTCGCAGAGAAGGAATGTTTGTGAGCCGCTGTTCCACAGCGTCAAGCACCTCTTTGCGAGTGAGGCTGCTGCTGAAAGCCGCGGGAAACTTTGCAGAATTGCCACCGATTCTCTTGAGTCCAGGGCTCATAGTCTGTGCAACCATGGCAACTACCCCGGCAATAATGCCGATGAAAGCAAGTACAACAACTGCAACTATCGAACCGTCCCCTGCCATAATTTCCGCCGCCAACCGAGTTTGCTATTAAGCTAATTATCCTGCATTTCAGCTCGTACATTAGACTTTGGTACTTCTTACCCTCCTATGTGCTATAAACCGCTACTTAATAAGCACTGCGTCTCGCGCGGCGGTGTAGTACGGGTGGCTCTTGGCAGCGTCACGATTTAAGGAATTGGCATATGGAGAACACGGCAGTGGGAGTTGAAGACGACCGCACAGGGATGAGTATTCCCACATTACGGCGTGCACTTGAGGACAACCTCTACTACGCGCAGGGAAAATTTCCTGAGATCGCCAGTAAGCGCGATTTCTACATGATGCTGGCGTACACCGTGCGAGACCGTTTGCTGCAGCGTTGGTTGAACACTCTAGAAACATATATCAGAAAGGATGTACGCGTCGTCTGTTACCTTTCGGCTGAGTTTCTCATGGGTCCGCACCTTGCCAATGCGATGGTGAATATGGGCGTCGAAGAGCAATTTGAGCAGGCTTTGGCGGAGTCCGGGCTCGACATCAATGAATTGATTGCGCAGGAAGAAGAGCCTGGACTGGGCAACGGTGGTTTGGGCCGCTTGGCTGCGTGTTATCTCGACTCACTTGCAACACTTGCCATTCCTACAATTGGCTACGGTATTCGATATGAATACGGTATCTTCGACCAGGAGATTCGCGACGGATGGCAGGTCGAAATTACAGACAAATGGCTACGCTACGGTAACCCGTGGGAAATTGCCCGTCCTCACTCAGCGATTGAAGTCAAATTCGGCGGCTACACCCGCAAATACAAAGACGCCAGAGGTCGCTATCGGGTTGACTGGGTGCCTGACCGCACTGTAAACGGGGTGCCTTACGATACACCGATACCAGGCTACAAAAACAATACCGCTAACAATCTTCGATTGTGGAGAGCAGAATCACCAGAGTCGCTCAATCTGCAAGCTTTCAACCGCGGCGATTATGCAGGTGCTGTTGCTGAGCAGATTGCGTCAGAAACCATCTCCAAGATTTTGTATCCCAACGATAACTCGCAGCAAGGAAAACAACTGCGCCTTGAGCAGCAGTATTTCTTTGTTGCATGTTCGTTGACAGACATGATCAAACTGCACTTGCGTGAAAACGAAGATCTGCTGAACTTCCATGAGAAGTTCGCCGCGCAAATGAATGACACTCACCCTTCGATTGCAGTTGCAGAATTGATGCGTTTGCTCGTAGATGAGCATGATATTGAATGGGATACCGCCTGGGACATCACGACTAAGACTCTCGGCTATACCAACCATACTCTCCTTCCCGAGGCGCTTGAGCGTTGGCCGATTAAGTTATTGGCTGACTTGCTGCCACGTCATATGGAAATCATCTTCGAGATCAATCGTCGTTTCCTCGATGATATTGCAGAGAAGTATCCTGGTGACGATGCGCTTATTCAGCGTCTTTCCATTATCGATGAAGCCGGTGAACGGTTCGTAAGAATGGCTAACCTGGCATCAGTGGGCAGTCATTCGATCAACGGTGTGGCTGAGCTGCATACCGACCTCTTGCAGAAGCATACGCTGGCTGATTTCTACAAGATTACGCCAGAAAAGTTCAACAACAAAACTAACGGCGTCACCCCTAGACGTTGGATGGTTCTTTCCAATCCTAAGATGACCAATCTGATCACTAGCAAGATTGGCGATGGTTGGATTAGAGAACTGGACCAACTAAGAGGTCTGGAAAAGTACGTTGATGATGCTGAGTTCCGCAAAGAATGGCGTGATGTAAAGGCACACAACAAGGTCGTCTTGGCAGACTGGATTCAAAACCGTCTGGACTTGAAAGTCGATCCGCAGTCGATGTTTGACATTCAAGTAAAACGTATTCACGAGTACAAGAGACAGCATTTGAGTGCACTGCATATAGTGGCGCTCTATAATCTGCTTAAGGAAAATCCTAACCTCGACGTTCAACCAAGAACGTTCATCTTTGGTGGAAAAGCTGCGCCTGGATATTACATGGCGAAGCTTATCATCAAGCTGATTAACTCAATTGCTGAGGTGGTTAACAACGATCCTAAGATCAGTAAAATCATCAAGGTTGCATTCCTTCCTGACTTCAGCGTCAGCCTTGGACAGCGTGTTTACCCCGCGGCTGATTTGAGTGAGCAAGTGTCCCTGGCCGGAAAAGAAGCTTCCGGAACAGGCAACATGAAGTTTGCTCTCAATGGAGCCGTGACTATCGGTACGCTCGACGGAGCAAATATCGAGATTCGCGAAGAAGCTGGTGCGGAGAACTTCTTCCTGTTTGGTATGAACGCAGAAGAAGCGGCGCAATTGAAGGCGAAAGGATACAACCCATATCACTACTACGAGAAAAACCAGCAGTTGAAGAACGTCATTGATGTTCTCAGCTCCGGCCACTTCTCGAACGGTGATCCGGATCTTTTCCGCCCGCTGATCAACAATCTGCTCGCTGACGATCCGTTTATGGTGCTTGCTGATTTTGCCTCGTACGTAGAGTGCCAAATGAAAGTTGGTGCTGCATTCAAGAAGCATGATGAGTGGACCCGCATGTCCATTTATAACGTGACTCGTATGGGCAAGTTCTCGTCCGACCGCTCAATTCAAGAGTACTGCGACGACATCTGGAAGGTAAAACCAGTCAAGGTTGAACTCAAGGAATACTGCCAGCACGAGGCCGGACTGAAAGTACCGATGGGCAAAACCTGCCTGATCTAGTGGCGAAATTTACGTCTTCATGAGCGTCGTTCTTTGCCCGCTGGGAGCGCTGTCATCGCAAATGGCCGCAGCGCTGGTATCTTGTCGCTACCTGGGAGTGCTGGAATCTTGCCGGCACCTGGGAGCGCGGGCGGCTCGCCCGCTTCTGAGTCTCGGTGCGTCGGCGGCTCGCCGACGCTGGGCGGCATTCATGCCGCCCCTACAATTCCGATGGAAGGTTCAATTGGCTCATGTCTAGAGCTTCCCGATACAATGACGATGCCTGCATGCAAAAGTTGGAAGCTGCTGCCGCACTGCTCAGGAGAAAGCTGAAGAATAGTGGTTTATCAACGAGCGAGTGCAACCAGTGGCTCACCAGCGTTCATCAATTCCCGCCTGAGCCAGCCTCTCCCGAGGTTTTCACTCTGCACGTCTACCGCGCCAATTGGTTCAACCACGATCGGCAAGGCATTCACTTCGAAACTTTCATGGGCCCAAAAGAATGGAAAAGGAAAGAGGTGCAGATCGCAATGCACATCTTCCATTTTGAATGCGTGCCAGGAACCTCAATCAAACGCCGTGCTATTGCTGTGCCGTTCGTTGACGAGATTTACGACATGGTTTCTAGCTGGGACGGATACAGATTTCGCGCCGGTAAATACGGCGCGCATCCATTCACAAGAAAACTGCCTGTAGAACACGAGACATTCGAAGAACGTCTGTCTGCTGAGCTTCTGCGAATGTGTCTAGCACTCGGACCAGTTATGGACAAGACTCTGGCATCTGTTTTAGGCACTCAGTGGCGACACTGATATTTTCGGTTACTTGAAAGTCATATTGCTTCACTAATGAGTTTATTAGTACTTTGAGCTCCTCCATTAAGGAATCGCAAAAAGAGTATCAAATCTGTATATATAGGCATAACGCCTCGTCGTTCGTCGATTATAGTGAAGTCATGAGTGCCTGGAATTTTGTCGATGCGATGCGCAACTTTTGAATCTATCATAATTTTTTCGTCGGTCGTTGCCAACGTTGCATCGCACTATGCATACACTGGTTCCGTGAAATATTGCTGTAGAAGCCCGCAATCATAGATTGTTCTGTAGCAAGAAGCTTTTGCCTGCGCATGTTGGCTCCGCTTCTAAATTTCGCGAGGTGTTCAAAATGATTTTGAAGCTTTATCACCCAGCATTCAATAATTGGCTTTTGATTGCGGAAGACCTTGATGATCCGGCAGTATGGGATCGCTTTCTTCCTTGTCACACTGTCGAATCCGAAAGGTGGAAATTCGACAATACTGCCAAAAACTTGGCTGGACCTAATTTGAAACTTGCTCTTTGCCGAGCATATCTAAGACGTGGTGTTAGCGTTTTTGAGTATGACTGGAAAATGGAAGAAGGGGATATCTTAGATCATGCAGTTCGGGTTGCTGATAGTTTTGGTATTGAGTTACTGTTCAGCCCTCCCAACTCGCCCAAGAAAACTGCTGCGTGATGATTGCAGGGGTGGATCTTCATGAACGAAAAAATCAACTGGCTTTGATTGCAAGCGCGGTCTTGCTAGCTTTCGTTTATGGTCTCTATATCGGTTATAGCAGCCGCATGCTCTTTAATCCAAGTAAGTCACTCTACGATGGAGAGTTCATGGACGCTTTGGTCACATTCTTGAATCTCGTTATTTGAGGCATTGATCTCTGGTTGACGAGGCCAATCGCTATAAAGGAACTGCTAAAAATCCTCCTTCACCTGTCAATTCGCTGTATGGAAAGATACTTTATTGGGGGACGTATACTATATTGAAATTACGGTTGATTGATCTTGGACTTGAAGCATTGAACGAAGACTCGGCGAATCAAAAGGAAGAGCTGGCTGCATCAGAGAATGCTTCGGCCACTATCCTTAAGCAACTGGCTTTTGACAGCTCCGAATCCGTGCGTCTCAAAGTCGCTGAAAATCCACATACGCCGATTTCCGTCTTGGATAGCCTTTGCTACGATTCAAGCAGGTCCGTACGCATTACCAGCAAAGTGCGTTTACTTCAGCGATTGGCACAACGTTATGGTTGAAGTACGGGTTTCGACACGGGCATGGCCAATCGAGTGCAACTAGTTTGTAAATGCGCTAACTCATTCCTGATGGTTTGGCTTGAAGAAGATAACCGTGGCGAGGTACGGCTATGATGTATTTCGGCTTACCTGGGTCCGGCTCGATCTTCTTGCGCAACTGCATGATGTAAACGCGTAGATAAGCGACCGGGTCACCCTGAATGTCGTGGGCTTGCAATTCTCGAAAGAGTCGTTTGAAGGAAAGCGCTTTGCCTGGTGAAAGGATTAGGCACTTTAGAAGTTTGAACTCTGTGGGAGTCAGATGTACATCCTTTCCATTTACAACGAGGCTGTGCTTGTGAAGATCAAGCGAAATGTCGTCGAAAGTTATGACTAGATTATTGTTGTGACCGGCAAAATCTACGCAGCGTCTTAGAGCAACTTGTATTCGCGCATGAATTTCTTCCGGATTAAAAGGTTTGCTGATGAAGTCATCAGCGCCCTCGAGAAGCATTGAGACTCTTTCCTGCTGGTTGTCGGAAGCCGACATTAGTAGGATTGGAATATTGCTTGACTGTCTCAGCTTCTGCAAAAGATCGCGGCCACGCATGTCAGACAAATCAATGTCCATGAGAATTAAGTTTGGATTTCGAGTTTGTGACAACTCCAATGCATCCCGACCGTTCGCTGACTCTAGCAAGCGATATCCTTTCGATGCTAAGAAGAGCCTCAGATACTTTCTCATAGAAGCATCGGAGTCGACCAATAAGATTGCCGACTGACTTTTCATCATCAAGCTACTTGGAAGGCTGTTCCCGGTATACGCTGCAAAGCTATCTTGAAGATAGATCCGCCTTTCGGCGCGTCTTCTATCCAAATGCGCCCACCGTGCGCCTGCACAATTCCTTTGCAAATAGCCAGTCCCAGCCCGGAGCCTTCTGAACGCGGACTCTCACCACGCTGAAATTTATCAAAAATCCGTGCTTTGTCTTTATCTGAAATGCCTGGACCATTGTCTGAAATCGCGATAATAACTTCATCTCCGGACGTTTGTGCTGTCACTTTTATCGTGCTGTCGCTTTGTGTGTGTTTCAACGCATTGTCGAGCAAGTTGATAAAAGCTTGTTGTATAAGCGACTCGTCAACGCTCACCTCAAGGCTCGGATCTTCAAGTTGCACTATAATTCGTCCGTCATGCGGTTGCTCTTCCAATGCTGAGATTGCGGAGCCGATGATTTCTTCTAAAGGGCAGTCCTCTTTTGCAAGAGTGAGTTCTGGCGCTTCTACTTTAGTTATGGCTAGGAGATTGGAGACTTGTTTGTTCAAACGCATTGCCTGTTCGCAAATTTCCCTAGCTAGAGACATTCTCTGGTCCTGAGTGAGGTTGTTGTCTTTGTCGGAAAGTGTGCTTGCTGCTCCGGCGATGGTGGCAAGTGGAGTTTTTAGATCGTGCGAAACAGAGCTCAAAAGAGAGTTTTTCAGCTGTTCACTGCGCATTTGTAAACGTGCTTTTTCATTCTCCCGGGTCAATCCGGCTCTTTCGCAGGTGGTCGCGATTTGATTGGCGAATGTTTCAAGCAAATGCAAGCGGTCCGGTGACACCATGCGGTCGTCTTCGGGAAGACCTACGGCAAGCACCCCAATCACCTTTTTGTAGCCCAGGAGAGGCACGTAAAGGGCTTTTGCTGCAGGTAGAGTGTCTGTGCCGGCACCCGCAGGTTTCCTATTTCGAAAGACCCATTGCGCAACTCCCTGGTCAACCGACCACAAAGCGTTTCTTCCCAAACCTCTGGCAAACACAGAAAGGCTTTCTTTGTCATCAGGTAAGTAAAGCGCGGTTTGCCCGTGGAACACTTCTGAAATATGACTTAGACCTTTTTCTACAATGTCTTCCAAGTCCATTGTGGATGAGAGTTCTCGACTGATTGCATAGAGGGCATAGGTCCTCTGCTCCCTCTGTCGCGCGGCCTCTGCGTGCTGTTTTACTCGCGTAGTCAGCGTGCTTATGACGAGCGCAACAGTGAGCATCACAGCAAACGTTATAAGGTATTGTGTGTCGGAGACAGCAAAGGTCAAGTAAGGCGGAACGAAAAAGAAATCGAATGCTGCCACGCTCAAGATTGATGCCATGACTGAGGGACCGCGACCATAGTATGTTGCAATTATGACGACACCGAGCATGTATGCCATCACAACGTTGGAAGGCTCGAAGTAGGGCAGCATAAGCCTAGCTAATCCGGTGAAGATTGCAACGGTAAGCAACGCTTTCATGTAATGCGAGAATTTTGTGCGTCTTTTGGAATATCCAAAGTGACTGGTCGTATCACTATTTTTCTCGCCTGTGATGACATATACATCGATGATTCCGCTGTTGCGAATCAATTCATCGACTACAGACCCACGAACTATTTCTTGCCAACGAGGTTTTGCCGGCTTGCCGACCACGATTTTAGAAACATTGTTTTGGCGCGCACACTTTACGATTTCCTCGCTCACGGAGCGCCCCATCAATTCTCTTGTCTCCGCGCCAAGTTGCTCTGCCAGGCGCATCGTTTGGATTACCCGATTTCGATCCGCTTCGGACATATACGTTGAATGCGGCGTCTGGACGTACGCAACCATCCACTTCGCTCGCAGTCCTGCAGCCATGCGGCGAGCTGCGCGAACAACAGTTGGTGATAAGGGACTGGGACCGACACACACCAGAATTTTTTCAGTCGTGGGCCAAGGTTCATTGATTTGCCGGGAGAGTTTGTACTGCTGCATTTGAGCTTCAACTCGTTCTGCTGTAGCGCGCAGCGCCAGCTCTCGCAAAGCAATCAGATTACCTTTGCGAAAGAAATTGTCCAATGCGTGCATAGCCCTGTCATGCACGTACACTTTTCCTTCCTTAAGCCTGTTGATTAGCTCGTCCGGCGGAAGATCGACGAGCTCAATATCGACGGCTCTTTCAATAATTGAATCAGGAACTCTCTCTTGAACAGGAATACCTGTGATGTGATCGACGAGGTCATGAAGACTCTCGACGTGTTGCACATTCAGCGTTGTGAAAACATCAATGCCTGCGTCGAGCAGCTCTTCGACATCTTGCCAGCGCTTCTTATGCCTTGCTCCGGTCGCGTTTGTGTGCGCAAGTTCGTCAACTAGAATCAACTCCGGTCTTCGCTTCAGCGCCAGATCCAGATCGAATTCTAAATGTTCTGTTTCCCTATAGTTGAATTTACTCAAGGGAAGTTGCTCCAAACCTTCAAGGAGAGCAGCAGTTTCTTTGCGCCCGTGTGTTTCTACATAACCGACAACTACATCAATTCCATCCGCTTTCAACCGACGTGCAGTTTGAAGCATGGCAAAAGTTTTTCCCACACCCGCTACCGCACCGAAGAAGATCTTCAATCTGCCTTTGCCACTCTCCCGTTCTTCCTCTTTTGCACGAGCAAGAAAAGCATCTGGAGAGCGTTCGTCAGCAGTCATCATCTTAATTCGTCCAGGGCGAGGTTGAGTTTTAGTACATTTACTCTAGGCTCGCCAAAGATCAGCCATTGGCGCTGCTCGGTCTCTTTGTCCACGAGGTTTCGGACTATCTCCACGTTTAGTCTTCGCGCGCTTGCTACGCGTTGCGCCTGATATCTTGCTGCCGCTACGCTTATGTGCGGATCAAGGCCACTTGCTGATGATGTGATGAGATCGGTGGGAATCTTGGAGTTTCCGTGATTTGTCTTTTCAAAATTGTCAGCGCGTTCTTTCATTTGTTTGATCAAATCTTCATTGGTTGGACCAAGATTCGAACCACCGGAACCGGCTGCGTTATATGGATATGAACCTGTTGAAGACGGACGAGTATAAAAGTATTTGTCTTGTGAAAACTTTTGCCCAAGCAGCGCAGAGCCGATTACTTTTCCGTTGACCATGATCAAACTGCCGTTGGCTTGTTTTGGAAAAACAGTCTGAGCCACAAGCGTTATCACTAGGGGGTAGAGAAGTCCCGTGACTACAGTCATAACTAAAAGCATGAGGAGTGACTGTAAGGTGATTTTTGCCATGTTGCCTCCTATGTCAGTCCAAGGGCCGTCAACGCCAGGTCAATTGCTTTGATACCGATGAATGGTGTGATTAAGCCACCAAGCCCGTAGATGATGAGATTGTCTCTGAGCAGCACAGCTGCCCCTACTGGCCTGTATTTGACGCCGTGCAGAGCCAGGGGAAGCAGCATGGGAATAATAATGGCGTTGAAAATGACCGCAGATAGAATGGCGCTCTGAGGGCTGGTCAAGTGCATCAAATTCAATTTGTCTAGCACTGGATATGTAGTAGCAAAAGCGGCTGGAATGATAGCAAAGTATTTTGCGACGTCATTTGCGATGCTAAACGTCGTAAGCGCGCCTCGGGTCATCAGCAGTTGCTTGCCGATTTCAACTATCTCAATGAGCTTGGTCGGACTGGAATCGAGATCGACCATGTTGCCGGCTTCTTTGGCTGCCTGCGTTCCGGTGTTCATTGCCACTGCCACATCAGCCTGTGCAAGCGCCGGCGCATCGTTTGTACCGTCACCAGTCATCGCAACAAGCCTTCCGCCTTGCTGTGTTTCCCTTATCAATTTCAGCTTTTGCTCGGGCGTTGCTTCGGCTAAATAGTCGTCGACTCCCGCCTCGGCCGCGATTGCAGCGGCGGTGAGAGGATTGTCTCCAGTGATCATGACGGTCTTTATGCCCATAGATCTTAGCTGGGCAAACCGCTCTTTTATTCCACCTTTGACCACGTCTTTAAGTTGAACAACGCCTAGAACTCGCTGATTATCAGCTACTACAAGCGGAGTTCCACCCTGACGAGAAACTTCTTCAACTGCAATTCGCACGCTTTCCGGCAAGCTGCCGCCGCGTTCTCCCACATAAGTTTCAACCGCGTCCTTAGCCCCTTTACGCAGGTTGCGACCGTCGAAGTCGACTCCGCTCATACGAGTTTGTGCGGAGAATGGCACGAAAGTCGCATTCAGATCTTGCAGATTACGACCGCGAATTCCGTATTTCTCCTTTGCCAAAACAACAATGCTTCGACCTTCCGGCGTTTCGTCCGCAAGAGAGGCAATCTGCGCAGCGTCTGCTAGATCTCGATCAATAACTCCTTCAGCTGGAATAAATGATGCCGCCTGTCGATTGCCGAGTGTGATGGTACCTGTTTTGTCTAGAAGGAGAACATCAACGTCACCGGCAGCCTCTACCGCCCGACCAGACATGGCAATTACGTTTGCCTTGATCAGCCGATCCATTCCCGCGATGCCAATTGCAGAGAGCAGCCCGCCGATGGTTGTTGGAATCAAACAGACCAGAAGCGCAATTAGTACGGTTAGACTAACTACTGTGCCCTGACCCGCTTCCTTGACACTGAAGGCGGAAAACGGAAACAGTGTTGCAGTCACAAGTAGAAAGACGAGAGTCATACCGGCAAGCAAGATGCTTAGAGCTATTTCGTTGGGAGTCTTTTGCCTTTTGGCGCCTTCCACCAAAGAGATCATTCTGTCCAAAAATGTTTCACCAGGATTAGCTGCAATCCTGATGATAAGCCAATCGGACAGAACCTTCGTGCCGCCTGTCACCGAGCTTCTGTCGCCGCCGCTTTCTCTAATTACAGGTGCGCTTTCGCCTGTGATGGCGCTTTCGTCAACCGATGCGATCCCTTCAATTACCTCTCCGTCACAAGGAATAATGTCACCTGCTTCAGAAAGAACGACATCTCCTTTTCTCAGCTCTGATGCTGATACTTGTTTAAATTCTGAGCCGTAGACTGGATTGTCTAACTTCTTAGCCACTACTTCCTGGCGTGCTTTCTTTAAGGTTGCTGCTTGCGCTTTACCCCGCCCTTCAGCTATGGATTCTGAAAAGTTTGCGAATAAAACTGTGAACCAGAGCCACAGAGAAACTGCCAGAATGAAGCCGGCCTTCTCTTCTGCTGCGCCGGTAAGTGCCGAAAAGTACAATACGGTGGTGAGAAAACTTCCCACTTCAACCACGAACATAACCGGGTTTCTGACCTGTACGCGCGGATCAAGCTTGATAAATGAATCGAGAATCGCTCTTTGGACAATCGGTGCGGTGAAAAGACTTTTCGCGGCTTTGCTCATTTTTTGAAAACCATTTGTAATTGTTCAACTATTGGCCCAAGCGCCAGAGCAGGGAAGAAAGTGAGGGCACCAAATATGATGACGACTGATATCAGTAAAACTACGAACAGACCGGTATCCGTTGGTAGAGTTCCTGCTCCCTTCGGCACTGTTTTCTTTGCGACTAATGACCCTGCGATTGCAAGCGCTGGCACCGCCAGCCAGAAACGGGCGTACCACATAGCGATACCCAGCGCGACGTTGTAGAAGGGAGTGTTTGCATTCAGTCCCGCAAAAGCGCTGCCATTGTTATTACCTGCAGACGAAAATGCGTACAATATCTCGCTAAATCCGTGCGCCCCGTGATTGCAGAGGCTGGAAAGTCCGCACTCCAGTGAGACCGCAATTGCCGTTCCGACAAGCACAATAGATGGTGGAATGAGGATAATCAGCGATGCCATTTTTACTTCATAGGCTTCTATCTTTTTGCCGAGATATTCAGGCGTGCGACCGACCATGAGTCCCGCGATAAACACCGTTATCAGCGCGAATACCAGCATTCCGTAAAGTCCAGAGCCGACGCCGCCGAATACAACTTCTCCTAACTGAATCATTAGCATAGGAATCATTCCGGCCATAGGCAGCAGCGAATCATGCATCGAATTGACCGAACCATTCGATGCAACCGTTGTTGCGGTAGCCCAGAGCGTCGAATTGAATATGCCAAATCGCACCTCCTTGCCTTCCATGTTTGAAATGTTTGCAAGATTTGCAATTTGATGGAAAAGTGGATTGCCAGCTGATTCGCTCAAAGTACAAATGAGCAGCCCGGCTAGGAATATGACAAACATGCTGACATAGATAACTGCGCCCTGCCGGATCTGCCCGACCATTTTGCCGAAGGTCCAACACAATCCGGCCGGAATTATGAGTATCGACAACGCCTCCAAGAAGTTGCTCAACGGAGTAGGATTTTCTAGTGGATGGCTGGAATTGACATTGAAAAATCCGCCACCGTTGGTTCCCAGTTGTTTGATCGCTACTTGCGATGCTGCCGGACCGAGTGCAATAAGCGGCGCAGAAACAGCTGCACCGTTACTGTCCTTCACTGCCTCTATTGGAGAATATTGAGCATAAGAATTGAATGTTTGCACAGTCCCCTGGCTTACGAGCGCCAATGCCAGGACAATTGATAATGGAAGGAGTATGTAGAAAACGGTGCGAACGAGATCTACCCAGAAATTGCCAATTTTGTCCGTAGATTGCCGCGCAAATGCACGTATAAACGATGCCAGTACTGCCATTCCGGTTGCAGCAGAAACGAAGTTTTGAACGGTCAAACCCAGCATCTGCGTCAGGTACGACAATGTTTGCTCACCGGAATAGCCCTGCCAGTTAGTGTTGCTCGCGAAACTGATTGCTGTATTTAGCGCGCTATCCGGTGAAACGGCGGCCAGTCCTTGAGGATTGAGGGGTAAAAACGGCTGCAGGCGCTGTAATGCGTAGACAGCAATCAGCCCAATAGTATTGAACAAAAGCATGCTTACCGCATACTGTTTCCAATTCATATCTGTCGACGAATCTACAGCAGATAGGCGATAGGTAAGCTTTTCGAAAGGCCCGATCAATCGAGCCAGAATAGTGGTTTTTCCATCATATACGTCGGCCATGTATAAGCCCAACGGAAATGACAAAAAAGTAAGAGCTATAACGTAAATGAGAAGCTGGGTTATGTCGGCAGATGACATCAGAGTATTTCCGGAGTAAGCAGACACACAAGTAAATAGACGCCTAGAAGTGCGGCGGCTATCGCGGAAATTGCGTAAATAGTTGCGAGTGTCATAAGGATTTCAATCGCTCCAAACCTTCTGCCAAAAGGAAAGTAGAGGCTGCCATGCCGACTATCAAAAGCAACATTTGGAGATCTCCCACTACTATTTCCTCCTGCAGTACTCTTTAAATATCGTTCGCTGCGCGTCTAACAAGGGTAAAAAAACTGTGCTTGGACATCAAGAAAACGTCAGGACCATTCCGTTGATTTCGATTTCAATGTCGGAGCTTTTATGCCTGGATACCAAATTTTTATGCGGATTTGACATCTGCTGAATATAGTGAACATTGAAGACCCCTGTGTCATATGGGTGCATCGATGGAAACAAGCCACATTTCAGTGATAGTCGCCACTTTCGGAAGCCTCGCTGCGTTGAAGTTCTTTCATGATCTCGCCAATAAGTTTGCCGATTATGTCGCGTCCAAAGGCTCTAAGAAGTAATCATCCTTAAGTCTTCAACGGAGACTCAAGGATGGATGATAAGACGCTTTGGATTATCGTAAACCCGAGTCTTTTAGACCAATGCTTCGTGTTTTTGGTACTTGGGAGACTGTAAGCGATTTGTCTCCCTGTGCAACCATGGTCAGTTCAAGCAGCATTCTCTTCATCTTCCAAACTTCGGCATGAAGTTGCTGCAGCATTATGCTGCGGGATGTGAGGGTTGCAATAGACAAGCCCTTTTTCTGAGCCACGCTCGCCGTGATTACATCAAGCTGCTTTTTTGAGCGTCTGTCGGTAAATCCTGCCATGTTTGAATCAGCTATCCATCGATCTACCAACTGATCGATTCTCCTTTTCCCCTGCGGATCATCTGCAGGCGTCTGGTTCAAAAATGCCCATACTGATGCAGGGTACTCGATGTCTGGATTTGTCGGATAGCCGAAGATCTTTGCCAGCATATTAGGCTCGACCTCAGACAATTTCTTCTTCCCACTCATTTGCTTGAATGTATACATGGATGCAATTGATGGAACCACCCCGGCTGGGATTCCAACAATTCCTGAAGGAATTGCGAACAAGGCGTTTTTATATCCAGGTATGGCCAGCGCTTCACAAACCGCCCAAAGCGCGCCATTGCTAATGAAACTGATAGCGTTAGTTTTAGCGATCGCTTTATCTCGATCGCTAGTGAATGTAGAGAGTATTTCTTCGTAGACTTGGTGCTCTGCTTCAATGGCCGCTACTGCGAAGTCAACCTCCAAATTGGTTCTCTGAATAAGTTCGAAGACGGATTGCCTTAACTCCAGCAATGATTGTCTTGCGTTCAAGTTTTCGTCGCCACCAATGGTGGTGGACTCGACTTTTGAGCGAGCGGCCTGAAGCTGTTCTAGCAGCGGTGTCAAGCCAATCGAGGTTGACAGTTGCAAACTGTTTGGCGAAAGTGTCCGGGTGTTCAGACTGACGCCTGTCTTGAGGATTTGCTTGGGAATCTCCAGAGTATTTGCCGTAGTTTCCCTGCCAGTAGTAGTGGCCTGCGCCAGACATGCCGGAGCGGACTGGAGAAATATAAGGGCTGACAGAAGAGCAACAGTTTCAACCTTATTCATGACGCAGCGAATCCCCTGGGAAACTACCAACATTCCTAACTGGCATACGTTAGCTCGGTGCCAATAAAGAAAGTGTTAGGGTTTGCCAGGCACCTATAAAAATGGCGTGTTTCAGATCCGGCGTGAGGTTCGACGCGCGATTCAGCGTCTCCTGAGGATTACAAGTATCTTGATACTTTTTATGCGTGCCCATGGACGCCTGTTAATGCCTTTCTTACGAATTTTCTTGTAAATACTACAAGCGGCTTCAGGTGGACTTATGCAGGAAAGACCCGAGCAACTGCAGGATCTTGAAGCTCTATCCATTGCCGGCGGACTGATTGTTGCCATCCTTGTATTTGCGCTCACCTACCATTTGCTTGGCTGGCTGCTTCATGACAAGCCGCTCTCTTTTGTGGTGGCTTTGTTTACTTCATTATTCTGTTTGTCCAACTTCAAAAGACACGCCTTGAAGCATTTGAAAGAGCGAAAGTAGTTCGAAACTCACGCAACATGAATAAGCGGGCGCTTCTGTACATCGGGTTCTGCATTGCGCAGGATTTCGCGAGTTATTGGCGCTGTTTCACCTTCGCCAAAAATTAGGTATTTGAGGGCATACGCTACCGGGTTGCCTTCCGTCCAACCGAAATAAGCATGTGGCACTTTTCCTGTTTCATCGCGCAAGTACAGCAGCAGCGCTGCAATGGCGTTGGGGACGCTTGGACTATTGCATCTCAGAATCTGATAGCCGTGACTTTGGACTCCGCGAATCCTGAGAGTACCAGTATAGAATTCGGATACATCTTGAGGAATTATTTCCAAGAAAATGAAATTGCCTTCGCTCTCTTGAACACTGTGTCTGTGACGCGCATCTCGAATCTTCCAGGCATAACTCGAATCATCAGGTTTGTGTGACAGTAACCGAATTTCGCCCCAGGCTTCGTGTGTAGTTTGGTCTATAAAGTTCTGCGCCGTTTGATCCAATTCGACCTTTCCGACCCGCAACTCTGTAGAACGCATTGCTCGGGACAGGAAACAAGTGGTGAGCATCACGAGTGTGAAAAGAACTGAGATGACGAAACCGTCCGGTCTAGACTTGATGATCATCACTGATGCGTATACGAATGAAGCGGCAATCAGTGAGTAGTAAACGCGTGCGAAAAGCCCTCGATTGAAAACGGTTATGGCAGCGGCCACCGAAGCTGAGGCGATTAACACTAAAAGCCCCGTTGCAAACGGTCCGGCTTGCGCGTCGACATTTGCCTTAAACAGTAGGACCAGCAAAATACTGATTGCCGTAATGATGAGAACCAAGGGTTTTCTTGCTCTTGCCCATGCAGGAGCCATCCCATAGCGAGGAAGATATTGTGGAACTAGGCTAAGGAGCGCCGCTACTCCGGAGGCACCAGCGAACCAGAGTATTAGGACCGTGGAGAGGTCGTATATCAAACCGAAAGTATCGCCCAAGTAAAGATGGGCCAGGTAGGCAAGCGCGCGACCGTTTGCCTGCCCACCTTCGGCGAAGAGCTTGGGCTCGATTAGAAGTGTCGTCGTAATGCTGCCCACTATGAGAAACGCGGCCATAATCAATGCGATTGTGATGAGAAGCTTTCGCGTACGTTCGATGCGCTGATGCAACGAGTGTTTTTCGGGAGTTTCAATCATAGGCATTACAGCGATGCCAGTTTCGAATCCAGACAGTCCCAATGCCAGCTGCGGAAAGACCATGAGGGAGACACCGGCCATGGTGGCAATGGATTTGTATTCAGAAAAGAGGTTGGCTGTCCAGTGTGTTATGAAATCCGGATGCGAGATCAGCTTCTCTACGCATACTGTCAGCGTCACCAGGTTGACCAAAAGGTAGGCTGTCACAAGGCAGACTGAAATGCGAATCGCTTCACCAAACCCTCTGAGGAAAACGCCTCCAAGGATAATGATCATAGCCACAGTCAGAATAATGCGTTCGCCTGCAAAATGCGGAAACCAGGGGTTCTCAACGATGTGCGCAGAGGCGTCCGAAGCACACATGGTGATGGTGAATGTGAAATCGGTTGCAGCAAAACCTAGCAGAACTAATACGCAAGTTTTTCCAGCCCAGCCCTTAACTAGTTCCTCAAAAATGTGAAAGCTTCCCTGACCGTGAGGGCTTTCCTTGGCTATTACAGAATAAGCCGGCAAGGCGCCAAATAAAGTAAGAAGGACCAATGTAAGCGTTGCGAATGGGGAAAGTATCCCCGCGGCCAGAAACGAAATTCCGGGCTGAAAGCCCATAGAAGAAAAATAGTCTACCCCGGTCAGGCACATAACCTTCCACCATGGGTCGAGTTTCTCCTCTCCCTCGTTTTTTGTGGAAGTACTAAGTAGCCAGTGGCGCAGTTTGTTGAGCAAGAAAAGTGAGTTCAGAATTTCAAGGATTCGTCTACTCTACTTTAGCGGCATCGCTTGCCAAGTAGCGTCAATAAAAGCTAAAGATTGGCGAGCGCTCAGCTTTCCCCTTGCGATTGCAGTTCTACTCCATCCTCTTTTAGCTTGTTCTGGAGGTCTTCGATCTCCTCATCAAGCCTTTTCAAGGATGTTTCTGACTCTTTTATTTGCTCGGCCAGCTGCTGTCTGGCTTCCTTTAAACGCTTTAGGTGTTGAACTAATCGTTCCGGCATCGTTACCCGCAGCTCCCCCCCCGTTTTCACCTTGGTAATATCCATTACATTGACGACCTGTAATTTCGTCAAGGCTCTGAACTGGCCGATAATAATATATCCCTCGAACGGGTAATATACCGCGCTTGTACCTCGTGATTAAATCTGAATAGAGGGCTGCTTGCGCAAAAAATAGGGAGTCTCTTTGTCTGAAGATCTGTTAAAAGTTCTTTGTGAAACTAAGGATGCTCTCAGTGCACGCACCGTTGAGCGTGATGAGGCACTTAGAGAGCTAAAAGATAGAGTTGCCGAACTTGACGCGGCTAAGTCCGGATTGGCTGCTAGCAATGCCCAGCTTGAACATGCAACCAAATCACTTGAATCGAATCAGGGCGACCTCCTGCAGGCACGCGAGAAGTTGAACGAGTCAAATGTCGCGTTGTTGCATGAAAAGCGAGAAGCCAGGGCAGCCGCTAAACGGCTAGAAGCTCAGGAAGAGGTAAATCGAGTTTCTCGCCTGGCTGTTGAAGACGGCAAAATGGAGCTGCTGAGTCGCAGCGCTGATTTGGTTGAGCGCACCGCCCAGCTGGCTTCGTCTGCTTTGGAACTTTCGCGTATTACGGCCGAATTGGTGATTTTAAACGAGCTTTCTGAGAGGAAAGGTATTGAGCTGGAGAAAAGAAATCTTCAGCTAACAGAAACTAATAATGAGTTGAACGAACTGCTTCGCCAGCGCGATGACTTCGTTGCTTCCTTGACGCATGATCTGAAGAATCCTTTGATTGGCGTGAACCGCATCCTTGAAGCGATATTGGCAGGTACCGTAAGCCAAGAAGACCAAATGCGGCTGCTTAAACAAATCCACAGCAGCAACAACTTTATGCTTCATATGATTTGGAATTTGCTAGATAGTTTTAAACACCACTCAGGCGCGCTCGTGCCGCAGTGTAAGTCAGTCAATTTGGTGGCTTTGTTGCACGCCATTCTGGCCGAGTTTTCGTTTCACATGGAATCGAAAGACCAGCGCGCCAAGCTGGAGATTCCAGCCTCTTTTCCTGACATTCAAGCTGATATGGTGCTATTGCGCCGAGCTCTGTTTAACTTAATCGACAATGCAATTAAGTTTACGCCTGAAGGCGGCTGCATTGAGGTGTTTGGGGAATTCGACAATTCCATGGTTCGCCTGTCCGTTCGTGATTCAGGAAGAGGCATTCCATACGAGCAGAGAGAGAAATTGTTCGAACAGTTCTGGCAGGGTGAAAGAGGCGGAGATAATCAGATCGGCACGGGGCTCGGTCTCTATTTGACAAAAAACATCGTGGATTTGCACGGTGGACACCTCGATTGCTCGAGCGTTGACGGCGAAGGCGCTACTTTCTCAATTTCGTTGCCCAGGTAAATGCGATAAGGTGGTCTGTTTCTGGACCAGAACTCTCAAATAGGTGTCGCTGTGTAATCACACTCTTGAGGGACTATTAGTCATCTTTCCGATTGAGCTTGATCTTGATGCGACCCTTGCTTGCGGTTTGTCATTGTCGCTTCGACAAGCTGCAAAAGTCTGCCTATCTTTTCGACGTTTGACAAATCACCACTGTAAAATAAATCTCCTTTACGCGTGTGCAAGTGTAAAACCGGTAGGTTTCTTAAAAGATATGGTCTCCCGTCTTCGACTGTTTCGATTACTGTAAGGACACACTTCGTATTTGGAACACTTGTAAAAGCTTCGAATATTTTGCCTAAAATCTCTACCAAGAGCTGACCCTTTTCGGCGTATAGATAGATTTTTAGGTCGAATTTATATGGTTGAGGCATAAAGGCCAATTGCTAATCTGTCATTTGTATCACTAATTACAATCTCGTTTGTGCAGAATTCGTGCAGCGCGTGGATCGATCGTGGTCCGGGAAACTCGTCGCAAAAGTATGAGGCGCAGGTCTAGCAGGGGCATGATTGTTTTGACAGAGCATATTTAGATATGCTGAGAGCGAGGCTCATTGAGCCTCGCTCTCATATGGGGTAGAGCTAGCGGAGTAGTATTCATGAGTGATTCAGAGCGAACTGACGATGATAGAGTTCGTGACCATTTAGCAAATGAGCGTACTTATTTAGCCTGGTTTCGCACCGCCGTTGCCACAATGGGTTTGGGCATCGTGATTGCTAAACTCAAGTATTTTCTTGCTCCAAATTATTCTCATTCTTCAGGGGTGATACACGCAAGTAACATCGGATTGATTTTCAACCTGATTGGTTTGGCAATCCTTGGCGCTTCCGTCATTTTTTATTTTCGAACACAGCGAGAAATTCGTGCTGGTACATATCGTTCTAGAAGCCTGTTTGTGATTCTTTTGAGCAGTTGCATGTTTGTTGTTGGGCTTATTATTCTATGGTATCTATTGCAGCCGCCTGGTTAGGGCTCTTCCTTATTGCCAGCATGTAATTCGTCCGCAGTCATAACGTGTGTAGTTACCAAACCTTCAACTTTTTCCATCGAAGGATTGAGAAGAACTTCATCGTCGACTTTTACGTCACCGACGATCTCCACTAGTTTGCCCATGGAAAGACCTCGCGATACACGAGTAATCTTGATGTGACCGTTTTCCACTTTTGCAACATACGTTTTATCTTCTTTGCTAAGGACGCATTCTGAGGGGACAAACAGAGTTTTATAAGGTCGGGACATTTGCCAACTGACTTCAGCATACATTCCAGGTTCAAGATCTTTCTGTTCGTTATTGACGTCCAGTTCGACAATCATTGTGCGAGTATTTCTTTCAAGCTCATGGCTGATTCTCGATATACGCCCCACAAATGTTTTGCCTACAAAGGCCGCGACTGTAAACCTCATTGCTGAGCCGATCCGCACTCCGGAGATTGCCGTTTCTGGTACAGGAACAAGAAGCCTCAGATGAGAAATTTGCTCAATCTTTAACATTGGCGGTTTATTCGAAGAAGAACTGACAAGGCTTCCTTCATGCACATTTCTTTCGCTGATTACACCGTCGAACGGTGCTCTTATGATCAAATAGTCCTTTAGTTCTTTTACTGCGGATACTGATTGTGAGACGCTTCGCGCCCGGTCCTTTTCGGATTCAAGACCTGAGCGCGCGGCATTAACCATCTCCATAGCTGAACGTACTTTTGCCTTATCCGCTTCGACCTTTTTCTGTGCCGCTTCGATATCAACCGGTGCCACCGCACCCGGTGTTTTTGCCGCAATTAAGATACGTTGGTAATTGGCTTCGTCTGCCGCGAGAATGGCCTCCGCTTCCTCCTTGTGAGCAATTTCGCTGCCTATTTTTGATTCTAGCTGTAGCAGGGAGGATTTTGTCGCATCATATTTGGCTTGTGCTTCCCTGTAATTGGCGTTCATTTCGGGTGCCACGATCTCAATCAAGATCTGCCCCGCTTTTACGATCGAACCTCGGTCTACGTGAATTGTTTTTATAAAGCCTTGAATTTTGGGATAGATTTCCACTTCTCTGAAAGCCGCTAATTCAGAAGGAATTCGGATTGTTCTTTCTAGAGTTTTTGATTGAACTCTCACACTTTCGAGAACTTCTTTCTGAGCACCATTGTTCGAATCTCTTTTTTCTTCCTTTGCTTCCTGCGGTGTAGAACAAGATACGAGAGAGAGGCAAGCAACCAGGAGCGAGAAGTATTTAAATTTCAAAATTCTCTCTTTCAATTTATTTACCTTCTTGTGTTTCGCTGGCGTCCATCAGCATCGACGGCAAAGTTGTTGAGGCCTTGTCTTGAACGCTTGCAAATACCGCTGGCAAAATGAATAGGACTGCAGCCAGAGAAAATGACAATCCGCCGATAACAGCAATTCCTAGAGGTGCTGTCCTTTCGCCACCTTCAGCCATTCCGAGTGCCATAGGTGCCATTCCCGCAATCATCGCTATGCTCGTCATCAAAACTGGTCTCAGGCGGCTGGTGGCGCCTCTGATCGCCGACAGGTTTGCAGTGATGCCGGCAACACGACGAGTTTCAGCAAAAGAGACGATCAAAATGGCGTTGGCGATTCCGATGCCTACAGCCATGATCGCTCCCATGAATGACTGGACATTGAGAGTTACGTTGGCGAGCTTAATGCTTAAAACTACACCTGCCAGAATCGCAGGCACAACCGAGATCACCACTAATGCAAGACGCATTCTTTGGAAGTATCCCACCAACATGAGGATGATTGCTGCAACTGCCAAAAGAAGACCATTTCCAAGTCCTTCAAAAGTTTTATACAGCAGCGGTACTTGCCCTCGTATATCAACATTCATCCCACGCGGGGGCGAACCGGCACGTTTTATTGCCGCTTCTACATTTCTAGCTGCAAGACCTAAATCGTCGCCTTCAATGTTCGCCGTAATGCTTAAAATGCGCCTTAAGTTGTATCGGTCAAATTCGCCAACCATAGTGCCGTAATTCACTTGAGCAACATCGCTGACAGATGGACTCGTTAGCGCACCGGCTTTTATTGGAATAGCCTCCACGTCTTTCAGAGAACTAATTTCTGCAGATGGATATTGGACTTGAATTTGATATGAGTGCCCGTGGTGCGGATCGCGCCACCATATCTGCTTGACGAAACGACTTGAATAAACGGCAGGCACCATGGCTCTGCTCACGTCAAGTGCTGTCAATCCCATTTGCCCCGCGCGAGTTCTGTCAACCACAACATCGACGGTTGGATAGGAAAGAGGCTGAACAATGGTGATGTCCCGCATTTGTTTGTTGTTGCGCAACTCAGTGATTATTCGTTGTGCATAGGAGAAGTTTTTGTCTAAATCAGAACCAGTGATGTCTATTTGTATTGGCGTGGGAGAGCCCAGATTCATGATCTTATTTACGATGTCTCCAGACTCAAATGAAATAGTAAGTTGGGGTAGTTGTTTAGCAATGCGCTGCCTGAGTTTTTCTTTTAATTCGCCTAGCTGTATATGTGCGCTGTGCTTCAAGTCCACGAGGATGACGGCTTCTTGCGGACCACAAGTCCAAATGTAGACATTACTTACTGCGAAGTTGGGTGGCTGAGTTCCGACGTAAGAAATGCTGATATCGACGTTTTGCTTTCCTACCAATTCGTTCACAAGCTGAAGAACATCTTGTGTGTATTTTTCAGTTACTTCCACTGCCGTACCGGCTGGCGCGCTGATTCTTAACTGAAAGCTTGAAGGATTACCCATTGGGAATATTTCGGTTTTCAGCGTAGGTATGCAAACGGCCAAAAGCAGCCCGACTATGGTGGCATACGCACAAAAAATAGCGGGTTTGAAACGAAAGAGCTTGGTCAAACCAGTCGCGTATGAGCGTCGCATTTTTGCAAGAAAGCCTTTATTCTTGTTCTTTCCGTGATGCTGCTGTGCGGAGTGTTTTTTTAGGTACCAACCGCATAAAACAGGTACTAGCGTGTTTGAAAGGACATAGGAGGCTGCCATGGCAAAACCGACTGCCAGGGATAGCGGGATAAATAGTGCTTTCGTCGTCCCTTCCATGAAGAATGATGGCAAGAATACAGAAATGACTGACATGACAGCTAGTAGCTGCGGCGTAATCACTTCCCGGCAGGCTTCTGCAATACCTGCATAGAGAGGTGCTCCTCGATCCAAATGCGTATGGATGTTCTCAATCGCGACAGTTGCTTCGTCTACCAGTACTCCGACAGCGAGAGACAAGCCGCCCAAGGTCATTATGTTTATAGTCTGGCCGGTAACACTTAATCCGACTAATGCTCCCGCCAGTGCAACCGGAATTGTCACCACAACAATGGCGGCGCTCTTTATGTCTCGCAAGAAAATCAGAACCATGAGGCCAGTGAGCAATGCCCCAATGGCACTTTCATAGATTAGCCCGCTGACTGCTTCTGTTACATAGATCGACTGATCGAAGTTAAAGCTGACATCAATGTCTTCCGGAATTACTGCGCGCATTCTTGGAAGCGCGTCTTTCACGTTCTTAACTACATCAACAGTAGAGGCTTCGGAAAGTTTAGATATTGAAAGAAAAACAGTCCTTCTTCCGTTCACTAAGGCCCAACCAGTGGGAATGTCCATGTCATCTTGAACTGAAGCAACGTCCCCAAGAAATACAGTGGCGCCCGCTCCCAGTCGCAGAGGTATCTTCTCAAGTTCGTGAATGTCCAACACTGTCGAATTAAGATTGGCAATTCTCTGAGTATTGCCTGTCTTTACTAGACCGGAAGGCGTGATCATATTGCCTGTGGTAAGCGAGTTCACCACTTCATCCGGATTTAGATGCAGTGCCCTGAGACGTGCGGGATCTACTGTAACGACGATGGTACGTACGTTTCCACCGAAAGGGTGAGTTGTGGTAGCGCCAGGAATAGTCGATATGATTGGTCTGATTCTTTCGTCGCCGTAGGCCGCAATTTTAGCCACAGACTCATTCTTACTTGCCAAAACGACATAACCGACTGGAACGTTGCCTGCGTCGAAACGGAGAATGAAGGGCGTAACCGTCCCTGGTGGCATCTTAGACCTTGAACGTTCAACCTGTGCAACCACATTGGCGAGAGCTTCGGACATGTTTGTATCCGGCTTGAAGACTACTTTCATTACAGAAACGTTTTGGATCGATTTCGACTCGATATGGTCTACACCAGAAATGTATAAAAAATGGTTTTCGTAGTGAGCAACCACGAACGCCTCAAGTTGTGCAGGATCCATACCACCATAAGGCTGTACGACATATACGACTGGTAAATTCAAGTTGGGGAAAATATCCACCTTCATGGTTTTTACAGCCAATGCTGCTGCTAAAACTAGAGTGACGATCGCAACTATGATCGTCACAGGTCTGCCCATAGCTAGCCGAATTAGCCACATCTATGGAGTCTCCCTTCTCGTGGCTTTGTCAGCCGCATTGAGAAACGGTTGCAAGTTGCCATGGACGTTGGCGACAGAGAGCAACGACTTCCATACTCCTACATTCGCAACTGCTTCTTTCACTCTCGAGTCGGCAAGAATTTGATTGGCCTCGGCGACTTGCGCCACAGTCGCTAGCCCGGCTTGATAGCGTGCTTCCGCTTGCCGTGCCGCAAGAGCTGCAGCCTCTACCTGCACCGGCATATTTCTTGCTAAGGCAATTGCGGCCCTGACTGAGGCCCTGGCTTGCGCATCATCCCGTCTTAAACCTTGAAGGGCCAGATCATAGCCATGATGAGCTGCTTCAATCTGCTTAAGTACGACTTTCTTTTCAGCCTTGATGCGGATTATATCGAGGAACGGGAAATCAACTACCAGACCGGCATTCCAATTCGGAACGGTTGGAAAAAAACCACTCACATCGGGCGCAGGCACGTCACCGCGATTGGTTAGAAAGGTCGTCCCCCTGAGATTGACTCCACCCAGCCAGCGAAATCTCGGATAATATTCTTTGTCGAGTACTTTCTTGCTCGCAATGCGAGTTGATATTACTGCTCGGCTTTGCAGTGTCAGTGGGTGCTGCTCGTAATCTGGCGCGGACATTTGATTGTCGCTTGGTTCTTTAACCTCGATTATGCCTCCGGGCGCAATGTCTACAAGCATGCCTCCGCGGCCGATTGCGTATCCTAAAGCCGCTCTTGCCAATTCATCATTCAGCTTTGCTCGAATCAGTTCGTTTTTTGCATTTGCCAGTTGAGCATCAGCAAGAGAAGCGTCTGCCCCCGCTTGCAGACCGGCGTTTACTTGTGCGTGCACGACGGTGCTAAAATCTGCGAATCGCTTCACATTCGCTTCTGCTACAGAGACTTGCTCACGCATTATCAACGCGTCCAGAAAGTTCAGAGCCGCTTGCACCGACACATCGAGTCGGGTCAACTGATAACTTGCCGAAGATAGATCGTAGTCTGCCTTCACCCTGCCAATCATTGCTTTGTGCAGGCCGAAGTCAATTGGCGCCCAGTCAATGATGAAGCCTGCTGCACTAAATGCATCGGCATTCATCCTGACGCTTTCTGGACCCGGCCCTGGCGTGGTTGGAAGCACAGAGCTTGAGAAAAGCGTTTGGGTCAATCTATTGTGAGTAGCTGCCACATCCTGGTAGGAAAGCATTGAGTATGGATTGTATTCTCGGATTTTTTGCAGCGTGATTCGCCGCTTTGACGCTTCCATTTCGGCTCGCTCTTGCAACAACCTCGGAAAGGTTGTCTCGGCTAACTGAACCGCATCAACAAGGGATATCGCCTCTTTCCCGGCTTGAGTATATGCAGGCCTTAACTCAATGGGACTGTCTGTCTGAGCGGAAGCGCGACAGTTGGAAAAAATGAATAAAAGAAGACAAGGAAAAACACGCCATAATTGCGAAGGTCTTCCTTTGGTAATTGAACTTGCTTTTGTCTTTGATAGTTTTTGAAACAAGTCTCAGCTACTTAATTCAAGAGATCTCTGAATGTACGGACAAATGTATGAGATCTAGAAAGAAATTGTGTGCAATTTTTGTGCAACGCCAGCTTTTCTACTGAGAGGCAGAGAAACGGTGAATGTGCTACCTTGCCCCAATTGGCTTTTAACGGTTATCTCGCCGCCTAAACCGTCAACAAGGGCCTTTACAATTGAAAGTCCTAACCCGCTTCCGCCGGTCGAGCGGGTCCTAGATTTGTCTACTCGATAAAATCGATCAAAGATTTTTCCTATACTCTCGCTTGGAATGCCTATCCCGGTGTCCAATACTTCAATTTTGATACTATTTCCCGACGTTTGACAGCTTACTCTGACCACGCCATTCGAATGCGTGTATTTCAGAGAGTTCTCGAGAAGATTTCTAATCACCATCTCTATGGCGTCTTTGTCAGTTTCTATTAGGCTAGAGCCGTTGCATTGAAGCGAAACGTTGATTTCCTTTTCATCAAACCTGATTTTGTACTCTTCGACAATTGCAGTGAGCAAGTGCGCCAAATCGAAGGCATTCGTTTTCAACTCTGTTTTTGCATCCAGCTCAGCAAGTAACAACAAATCTCTGACAATCTTGCCCATGCGTTCAGCCGAACTGATTATGATGGCGAGATCATCGCTGATGATCCCATCCCTTTCTAATTTTCTACCAAGCGATTGAGCACGGGCCTGCACGATTCCAGCCGGTGTGTTTAACTCATGCCCAGCATCACCCACAAAATTCCTTAACGTCGACACAAGCTGCTCGATCGGTTCTACTGCACGACCTGCCACGAAATAGCTGCAAATACCGAATGCCAGCAGCACAAAGGGAGCCATAATTCCCATTGTGGCAAGGAATTCGTGAGTTGCCTCTTCGCGTCTTGCCACCGAAAGTTGGAGTTGAAGATAGCCGACTAAATTCCCTTTGTGCATTAGCTTTGTTTGTCTTACCCGCATGGTCAGACCGTTTTCAGATACTTCCGGACCGCCCGAAAGCAGCTTTGGAATGCCACGGGCTCCATACTGTTCAAGCAAAACGCCCTGAGTGTCGAATAACTGCATCGAAGTCACAGAACGTGCCGGCTCTGTTTCTACCACTCTTAGCCAATCTCTGAATGCAGGTTTGTTTCCTTCCAAATTTATTGCGTGCCCAATTTGCGACGCAAAGATTCTCAAATCTTCGTCAATTGCATGTGACAGTCCGTTGTAAAAAAATATCGCTCCGACAACCGACAGCAAAATATAAATGAGCGATGACAAGCCAATAAAGAGTAAAGCGATCTTCCAGCGTACGCTCTTAAACACTGCACTAAGCCTCTATTTTGTAGCCCATTCCGTGAATGGTCGTAACGATGGAGTTGGCAGCCGTGCCGTCTACCTTCTTACGCAGAGCCTTAACATGAGAACGTACCGTTTCCGGAGCAATAGCTGAGTTTGTTCCCCAAACATGCTCGATCAGCGTTTCTGTACTCATCACTTGACCTTTGTGTTTTAGCAATACTTCTAGTAAAACAAATTCTTTCGGCAAGAGTTTTAACGGTTCTCCAGCTTTTGTAACGCTTCGACTATTCGTGTCGAGTTTGATATCTCCTGCTTCTAGCACAATAACAGGACTACTCAAAGGACGTCGCAAAAGAGCTCTGACCCTCGCGGAAAGTTCTCTCAAATTACAAGGCTTGGTCAAATAGTCGTCCGCTCCCGAATCGAGCCCTTCCTCCTTGGCTTGCATAGTCGTTCTTGCAGTAAGCATCAGTATGGGTGCCTTACCACCACTTTTCCTATAGCGTTTGCAGACTTCAATGCCGCTGAGATCTGGGAGCATTATGTCCAGAATAATCAGCTCAAAGTTTGCTGTTTTTAGCAGCTCAACAGCTGATGATCCGTCTGAAACAATGCTCACCACATAAAATTCGTCTTCCAACCATTCTTTGAGGGCGCCTGAGAGTCCTTCTTCGTCCTCAACAATTAGAATCCTCGACATTTTTTACCTTCGGCCAGAGCGGTCAAATTTTACTCCTTCATGCAAACGTGCTTGCAGGATTGCACAAATATTGCACACATGGATCTTAGGACTTTGGTAGTTTAAAAAATGCCGATTGTCAAAGTCCAAGTGCTGCCCGGGGAGGCAGGTTTCTGCTAATGCCGCCGCCAAAGCTGAAGTTAAGCCTCTTTGTTTGTTCCGAAAATTCTGGAACCGCACTTGCCAGGTTGTATAAGGCTCTTGAATTTTATGCTTACACAGACTTCGAGTTGTCAATTGTAGACGTTGCCGAAGAGCCAATTAGAACTCAATCTTTAGAAATTCGGGAGACACCCACCCTGATTCTTCACACGCAGAGCGGAGATATTCGGATGACAAATGATTTGAGCGACTTCACCTTTGTAAGAAAGACCTTTGGTTTTAAGGCATCCGAGTGAGCTATGAGGCAGAGTTTTTTTATTAGCTTTTTATGCTTTGGGACAACTCTCTGGATAAGCGCTATTTTCGCTCAATTTGCGTCTGCTGTTCCCTCGGTGTCGCTTCTTCATGAAAGGGCAAATCCTCCGAACACGACAACAAATTTCAATTTAGCGGTTTCTCTTCTTACCAGTCATCAATTTGAAAAATCAGAGGCCGCCTTCAAAAAGTTGCTGGCGCACAGCAATAGACGAGACAACAGATTCTTGGCCGATGTTCTTAATTACATTGGGGTTGCGCTCCATGCTCAAAAGAAAGAGCATGAGGCAGAGATATTCTTTCGTGATGCAATTGCTAAATTGCCACCGGTGTCAGAGAAAGACAAGTTAATGAGGGCAAAGGTTTTTTCAAATCTGGCTGGAGTTTACCTTGCGCTTGGGAAAACTGAACAATGTTCGGATTGTTGCGAAAATGCTGCAAGGCTCTTCAGGGAGGTCGGAAATTCTTCAAAAGAGCTTGCTGTTTTGCTCAACAGTTATGCTCGACTCAAAATGCACTTGCTTGATTGGAGCGCCGCCGAACCGCTGCTAATCGAGTCCATTAAACTGCGTGAAGAAACAATCGGAAGTGGCAGTATCGAGCTAACTACTCCCTTAGTAAACCTGGGAACCGTTTACTTCGAACAAGAAAAATTTCAGCAGGCTGAGCAGGTTTGCGAAAGAACCATTGCTATTTGCGAAAAATGCAATGGAAGTGAATGTGCTCTGTTGTTCCCGCTTGTTTCAAATCTGGCCGAAGCTCAACTAGAGCTAAAAAAATATTTTGTCGCCGTATTTAACTACAAGCGTGCTCTCAGTATTTCGGATAAAGAATTCGGACCCCACAGCAATGAATCACTGAATACGTTGCTTAGTCTCTCCGAAGCCGCTGAAGCAAGCAACCAAAGGCAGCTAGCAACAGCGAGCTTAAAACGCGCCGTAGAGATCAGCAGATCGAAGTTTGGTCCTCAAGACGAGCGTACATTGCAGGCTTTAGAAGCGCTTGCTGATCTAGAAGGAGGAAACGGCAACGCAAGTGAAGCGAGAAGGCTGAGGTTCTTGAGTCGTCTTTCGAGAAGACGCTAAACGAATATCTTTCAAGAAAAACAAGAACGCTCATCGGCCACTAGACATTCGTTTTTGTTGGCACAATTGTTCGTCTATGCCTAAACACAAAGATTGCAGCAATGGGTGTACCTATTGCAATAACGGCTGCCGCAATATAAATGGAAGTCAGTATCATTTCAATTACATTTCTGAGCTGGGACAATTTCAAATCCAGGCTTTTCAATCGTGCATCGACTTCGGTGATGGGTTTTTCAATACGTGAGATTGGTGCTTGCAGTTTGGTTATTGGTCCTCTCAGTTCTTCAATTGGTTGTTTTAGTGATTCGATAGGTTTTTCTAAATTCGCTATTGGCTTTTTAACTTGGTCAATACTCAAGCGCACAGAACCAATGTCTTGGCGAATCCCCTTCATTTCCGCACGAATCGAACCTAACTGAGAATTCACTCCCTCTATATTTCCGCGCGTCTCAATAAGTTCAGACTTTACTCCATTGAGATTTGCTTGCAGGTTCGAGATTGTTTTATGTACGTCAATAAGCTGGCTGTGCATTGGCGTAATCTTCGAACCAATATTGCTTATGTTTCCTTTTACATCAGACATTCCACTTTCTAGAAGAGTCATTTTGTGCTCCAGAGATTTGAGCGATGGATTGAGCTGTATAACTGGCTCTGTCAGTTTTACTAATTCTTGCTCAAGCCTTAGCGATTGTTTTTGAAGTTTGGTCACTGGTTCAAGAAGCATTTCGAAAGGGTTCAATTTACCAATTGGATTAAGGGCAGAAAGAGGGTTTAGAAAGGGCAAGCCCCCACTCGACTTGCGATCTAACTGTTTTACAACCGCTCCCTGTTGCATTACCGAGGGAGCTGCATCTTCATTATTCGAAGAAGAACCTTTTTGCGAGGCGCTCTTCTCTAATGCCTCCTGCTCAGGGGACCTCAGGGGGACCGAGGTGGCATTGCTTTGCTCTTTGTTCTGAGGTGATTCTTCCTTCTTGGGGAACATGATGGCGTTTGCCGGATTTGATTGCAAGGACAATTTATTTGACTCTGGGTAAGCAAAGACAGCCGTGCCGCCTATTCCCAGGCAAGCAAGGAGAAAGGTGTGAGCAAGACATACACTCTTATTTCTACCAAAGCGAACGAATGACAGAATTGTTGTAGAAAATTTCATCTCATCACCTCATAAAACAGTTGCCGCCCGGCATAGAGCTCTGAAAGTGCCCACTCTCAAGAAGGGGTGTAACACTAACTGCATAAGACTTCAGACTCTCAGTCGATTGTGCGGTTCCAGTGTGTATAGGTAATTAAGATATGAAAAGTCTATTAGCACCTCTAAGTTCAGTGCACTCGTCTTGTTGCGCATTGCGCTCATTCAGTTTCTGGAAGAGCCGCAATCAAAGGGGTCAAATTGGATCGAAATACTGTGTTCTGGTTCATGCATATTTTCAATCTTGCGCCCAGGGATGTCGACGCGGTAGTTAGGCATTATTTTTGCTACAAAGGCAAGAAAGTTAGACGCCGCTTCCGTCGAGGTAAATCCTAGACCCTGTGCGTGCAGAAGCCCGAGCGCAATCTCAGAAACAAACGGTACATAGATTCTATTTACGTCTTCTGGCCATGGTAGATTCCAAAAAAATGTGCTGCGAAAACCAGAACAGTTATACAGAAGCTGTGGACAGAGCGCGAGATGGAAACCACTGATAATAATGGGTTGTACGATTGATAATTGATCGAAGCCGAGCATACTCTGTGCAAAAAAGGCATTGAACTGGTGAAACATCTGGCGATCAGGCTGCTTAAAGTGTATTGACTTGTCCAGCTTGTGAAATACAGGCCAGAGAAAATCATTACAGTAGAGCGAATGCCCTTCAACTACCGACTCCGGGAAGTCACAGATGCAATTGCTAAAAGCTGTCTCTGTTGCGCAACAATGAAATGAATTTTCTTGCATAAACCACCACTGGTGTTGCAATTCTCTCGAGCTGCAAAACAATTTACTCAGCGACTTAGTTGCAGGGTCTGTGCCTCTTGGGCCTTGGTACGACATTATGTTCATGCGCATTTCCCGGGAGTGAAAAACTCAACACCTTGCCATGTGGGCCAGGTAGTGTAATACGCGAGAATTTCATCAAAATTTCGCAGTCGTGCTAAAAGAGTTTTTCTGTAGAAATAGCGACAATTCGAAATCAGAGAATGTGAGGCAGACGCTTGGTCATCTACTCATAGAAATTCGTCTGATCATCTTTGCTCTGTGCTCTCGCTTTGCCATAAAAACGCTCAAAGGCACGTCTTGCATCATTTAGGTGCAGATAAAAGAGAGCCTCTTTTCCTACGGGCATTCTTTCGTTTTTCACAAGCCAATTTACTCGTCCGAGCACGCCGTCCGCTTGCTGTGGCGTCAGACCAATCGACAGTAATTTTGAACGTCCCAAAGGCGCTGAGAAACTGCTCTGGATGCCTTTTAGATAAGATAGCGTCGTGCGGTCCAATTTTTGTCCCGCCAGATCTCCGTAAAGCTTTGCATTTATTTTGTCATAGCCTTGTCTTACTCCGGGTGTCGGCGTTACATCAAGAATTGACTCTGCCGGGCGCAGACTATCGCCTAAATCGATGTTTCGCACTTGTGGTGATCCAGGATCCTTTTTGTTTACGGTCATATTGAGCGCGTGGTTGTCCCATTCACCTAAAATCAGTCGATGTAGCCATGCATTTGAATAGCTTTCTTGAAGGCTTTGTTTTGACTGAAAGAGTTCTTGAAGATCACTTCTTGTTGGTTTGCTGCCCAGCCGTTTCTTTACAAAAGCAGCCAGACTAACCCCTTCCATCTCTTGAATGTATCCGCTGTATGTTTTTCCTGCGATCTCTACTTTTCGAGCAACTGTCACAGGAACAGCCATTTTCAGACCAAGCGTTTGCATTCCATAAGCGGCAATTTCAGATTGCATTCGCTGAGCAAAAGCTTCGGTGCCGTTACTAGGTCTGAATACACTGCGAATTTTTTTTCCGTTCGAAGTGTGAGTCCAGCCGACCCAGGTCTCAGTCGTCAAAGCCGGCAGTTTCTTGTCCAGAATAAAGACGCCATCTCTGAGAGCAGTCTGTGCACTATCAGCTAATAAGCCTTTTTGAAATGGGGTGGCACGCGCGTGTGCTCTAGCTTCAGCATTGTCTCTGACCGCAGGAATCAATTTGCTATACCTGTGCGTTTGCAGACCGCCCAGTCCACCCGCTAGCGCGTCAAAAGCACCTCTGGTAAAAGTCCTTTGCATGAGTAGACCGGTATCAATGTGCTCGCCTTCAGAAACCTGGCGATGCAGTTCGTTACCGAATTCGCTCGTCAGTCCCATTGTTCCACCAGAAATTGCATGCGTCACCTCAGGCCTGTACCAGGCTGTTCCTCTAGAATTATTCATGACTCTAGCCCACAGAACGTCTGCTGCTGCAAAGGTTATTGCGTCCATTGCTAGCGCTTTCGGGTTAAAAGCTGCAGCAAAAGTTGACTGAAGACCTCGGTTGAGATTGAAACTCTTATCCGAATCAATGTAATTAACGCGAGTCAAGGCCGTATCTGTAATTCTTGATGTTATTCCGATACCAACACCGGTCATACCTGGTGTATTCCCATGGGCACCTAAAGCCATGAAGGTTCCCTTCAAAAGAAGGCCCTTGGATGCTCCAAGTCCTGCGTCAAGCAACTGATGATTTATGGACTCATTGACTTTTGTCTCATCCGCACCATATGTAATGAGAAGTCCCGCAAGAGGCAAACGGCCTTTCATGAACAGAGGTAGAGACTTAATGAAGCCTTTTGTGTAGCCGGTCAACTCATCAGAGTATTTGTCATTCTTTGTCGTCAGTCTGGTCAAAGGATCAAAAACTGTATGAACTGCCAGATCCAGGTAACTCTGATTGTCGTCCGGATTTAGCCTGTGTCGTACGGAATCGTCAACCAGAATGTCCCCATTGCTCATGGAGACATCCTTGTTTTCGCCTGAGGATGGAAACGGCATGCCTCACCCGTAATTGGTGTGACGATCTGAGCAAAACTGCGAGCAGCAGATGAGGAGCTAAAAAGTAGCGGTGGTTATGGAAAACAGGTAGAGGAAATAGGACAAATCCATAAGGAGGACCACCGCTTCAAGTAGGATAGGTTATTGGTCTTTCAGCTTTCTTTCCAAAAGAGAGCGTCCACGAAGCACAAACAATGCCAGTTTTCCAGCACAAACGCTGGGCAGAATTTTTGAGTTTTCTATTTGCGCCGCAATGATGCAATTAAAAATCAGCATCCTGACCGGAATTGCAAGTCTGATGAAGCAATTCACATTCACCCGCGACCATTCCGAAAAGTTCGCGAAATATTCGTGTTCTAAATTGCAAGATTCGTACGCTACTGTTCGCTTGCGAGGCAGCCAGATGTCAAAGACGAAACTGAAGGAATCTTCGCGACACTTTCTCAGGTTGCTAAAACTGATTATTATCTCTTTTGTCAGCATGGGTGTTCTTATTGGCTATCACGGAGCACCACTAATAAATTCTCTAATTGGTGTTTTCTGGTTTGTTTTTGCGGTTACTTCTGGTCTTGTTTTAACGTCAGCGCTTTCAAAAGAAACAGACAGCATTGAGGCCGAAAAATCCAGTGATAGACAGTTTGAAGAACTCGAGTCTTTGTACTGTAAAAAGCCAGAAGAAGACCGGCACAGGAAGCGCTCTTCTTTAGGACAGACGGTTTCAGAATCAGCCTGAATTATCTGTTAAGTAGTAAAGTCTATTGGCCCGAAGAGTACGCTATCGCTGCGGACTCTTCGTTTGCAATCCCTTTCTCTGATAGGGGGGGCGGAGCCGATGTGTGATCGTATTTTTATTGATAGGCAAGTCAAGAATCCGGAAATGACCTGTTTTTATCGTTGTTGCCGTTTAATTTGGGAGCACAAGGAAATGTCACGGTAACCTTTGTACCTTTACCAAGGGACCCATCGGAAATTTCAACCGTAGCCTTATGAGCGGTGGCAATTTCTTTGACGATTGGCAAACCCAGCCCGCTTCCAGGAGCCGCGGTGCCAAGTACCCTGTAAAAACGCTCGAATACTTTTTCTCTTTCCTCAAAAGGAATTCCGGGACCATTGTCTTGGACCATTAACCGAACTGCATCTCCGTTACTTACTCTGACGGTAACGTTGCCTCCTGTTTGTGTATAGATGACTGCATTCTCAATAAGGTTCGATGTTAACTCGGCAAGGTCAGTCAGTTCGCCATAAACCATGGCTGGTTTATCAGAGCTTACGAACGTCAAGTCCATTCCCTTTGGAAGAGCCTCTGATACAAAATCTGCAGTCATTTCTGATGCAACAAAATTCAAATCTACGGCCTGATGATTCGCGTTACCTATTTGTGGCTCTGCTTTGGCAAGCGTGAGTAACTTATTCGCCAAATGTGTAAGGCGATCAACTCCAGACTCAATTTTTTCCAACATTTCGGTCATTCTTGGATCACCGGGCAGTCGTTTTGCCGCATAGATATATGTCTTCAAGCCGGCAAGGGGAGTGCGAAATTGATGAGCGGCATTAGCAACAAAGCGTTGCTGCTGCTCTAAATCAGTGCGCAATTTATCTAAAAGAATGTTGATTGCGCTCACTACTGGTTTCATTTCGGCGGGAGTTTCGCTTGACTCCACTGGAGTAAGATCAAATTGAGAGCGAGAGGATAAAGCCTTTTCTAGTTTAGAAAGAGGGATCAATCCTCGCTTGATACCGTACGAAACACAAAGTGCGCTGAGACAGATCATAAAAATCTGTGGAACCAGAATACCCAACAGAATCTGTTGGGTCATTTCTCTCAGCGCGTTCAGCGTCATGGCTACTTGGACAGAAACCATCTTATCTTCGTGGCCTTCCAAGTTAGCTTTTACTCGCACAATGCGGACATCTTGTCCATTCAATGTTGCATATCGAAACGATGGCACAGGTGACTCAAATGGACGCACCGGCTTTGGCAAAATGGCATCGCCGGAGATCCTGGTGCCGTCAGGCTTGAGGACTTGATAGTAGATTTTGTCTCTATTATTGTGCCTGAGAATTGCTTGTGCAGCTGGAGGCATGTCTACCCAAATCTTGACTGGGTCTGATCTTAATCGGGCAATTACCGAGTCTGCTGAGTTGAGCAATTCACGATCAAACGTATTGATTGCAAAGTGTTCAGCAAGAAAATAGGCACCGCATGCCGTCAATATCCAGATTCCGCCTAATGGCAAAAGCAGCCAGCAAAGCAATTGATTTCTCAGGGATGTATCACGGGCAAAGTTCAAGACGACATCCTAGCCCCCGTGACGTTTTAATAGTGATATGTGCTTCTTCCAGTTTCTTTCTCAGCCGATGAATCACAATACCAACTGCGTTTTCTGTTACTTCTTGATCCCATGAAGAAATCAAACTAGTAATCCGTTGCTTATCGACTGCTGTACCTTGCTTCTGCAACAGAATTTCCAAAACAGCTAATTCTCTTGCTGTGAGATCGATGTTTTTTCCTTGAATAGTAGCAACACGATCAACAGTGTTGAAAGTTAGGGAGCCGAAGCTTATTTCCATTCTGTTTGACCAATTCTCTTTGCGAATTAGTGCACGAATTCGCGCCTCCAGTTCAGGTAGTTCAAATGGTTTTGTCAAATAATCATTAGCGCCCAAATCCAGACCTTTCACTCTATCTTCTACCGCATCGCGAGCGGTAAGAATGAGAATCGGTATCGTTTCACCTTTCGAGCGTATTTGTTTCAAAACATCAAAGCCATCGAGGTTGGGCAAACCTAAATCCAATACTAAAAGATCGTATGGCGTGGTTCCTACGGCAATAGGGACGCCAGCTCCATCCGCCTCAATGTCAACGGCGTATCCACTGTCTCTCAAGACCATAGACAACCCGTCGGCTAAAAATGTGTCGTCTTCTGCAAGAAGTATTTTCATGCACAGTCGCCTCTTTCCCTATGGTAACTCGTTTCTGGCAGGGCAAAACGAATGAAATTTTCGCGAAATTTTCGAAGACTACACTGATTTCATAGTCGAACGCAAGTGAAAGGCTTACCGCGTGAGCGTTTTGCAAGTTTGAGAGAACGAGGTGACTTGAATGAACATTGTGTCCTACCGGGGTCCGGCAACACCAGGGGGTGTGTCTGCAACTCTCTCACGCGTGATTGAGCAAACCCATGGCGGACAACAGTGGTGGTTTTTGCACGGTTCTCAGTTGAGAAAGAAGTCGAGCAAGCTCAATTCCACAGAGGAAGTCTGTCAAATACCTTTCAAGATCGTAGAAGGCCATTATCGTTATTGCAACGAGTTTTTGTGGCCGGTGTTGCACGAGTTATCCGAATATGCGTCATTCAATGAATCGGACCATAAAATGTACGAGCAACTGAATGTTAGTTTCGCCTGGAACGTGCTTCATACAGAACAGACTGGTCCTCACGCGCGGGCGTTTGTGAACGACTATCAGTTGGCTCTTTGTCCGAAATATCTCACTCAATATGCCCATCGCGCTGTCGACGTTTTTTGGCATATTCCTTGGCCTAAATATGTTGATTCTCGTTTCGTTCCATATTTGGCGGAAATAGCGGAAGGACTTCTTTCTGCAGAAAAAATAGGATTCCATATCGAACAATATTCATCGAACTTTTTAAATTTCGTTGATAAGAATTTGCATGAATACCAGGTTGATTTTACGTCCAATAGAATCGAGCGCACTGATGGTGGCAGTGTTTCTGTCGTCTCTCATCCACTTGGTATTGATAGTGATTACTGGCTAAGCAAGTCCAGGGAAGAAAGCTTCAGTTGCCGAGACTTGAATATCGAAGAGCTTTCCAGAGAGAAGTTCATTCTCTCTGTCGATAGGGCCGATTACACCAAAGGAGTGATTCACCGCTTACAAGGTATTGAACATTTCTTCTCAACCAATGCAGATAAGATTGGAAAAATAACCTTCGTTCAGGTCTGCCAAAAGACCAGAGCGGGACTTCCGGCCTTTGAAGAATATTGGCAGCAATGTAGATTGCTTAGCGACTCAATTAATAGTCGATGGGGATCGAAAGACTGGCATCCGATCGTTTGGATCGACACGCCCGTTTCAGCAAATGTATTGGCGTGGCTCTACAAACGCGCTTCTGTGATGCTTGTGACCCCTCTGTACGATGGGCTCAATCTCACGGCTAAGGAATTTGCTCTGTGTTCGAGAGAAGGGATACTTATTCTTTCTGCTCGAGCAGGAGCTTGGAACGAGTTAAGTGAAGGCGTACTCACACTCGCCGATTTAAATCCAGAAACGATTTCTGCGCAGATTTGTCATGCGCTAGCTCTTTCGAAAGAAGCAAGGAAAGAGCGAATAGACATACTTAGGCAAAGAGTTTTGTCCAATACGCTATCCAACTGGTGGCAGAATTTTGGTGGCGGAATCAAATCTTCCGAGAAGGTTGTACCGCTGTCTGGAAGGCTCCATCACACTACGAGGCGCGATGTATGGATGGCAAAGTGAATATGCTTTTCCCTGATTAGAACAGTTTGCCTGTTCAGGTTTCTTTGTGGGCGGTTGATATGCAGGAAATTTCTTTTGAAGTACGAAGTTTTTTAAGGGACAATATCCAGTCAGTCTGGCAATTGGATCTCTTAATCGCGCTGATGAACATCAAACATCCAGTCGATGCGATTACGCTAGCTCGCCTGCTTTACACAAGTCCTGCTGCTATTGAATCAGCGCTTCAGAAGTTTGTTAAGATTGGAATTGCCAAGGAACATTCTGGCAAGAACTGCACTTACTCTTACGCTCCGGCATCGGACGACAAAAGCAGAACAATTGAAGACACGGCCAAAACGTACGCGATCAGGCGCGTGGACGTAATCAATTTGATTTTTTCAAGTCCTTCCAGGCACGGAATACGCTGAATCGCACTGGATTGGTCTCCAATAGGCTTAGTTGGGAGACGCTCATATCGCCCTGTGTTTTAATAGGGGGAGGAGTTGCAATGTCAGTGCTGAATGCGTATGGGGGAGGATAGAGTTTGAAGGCAAATGGCGCCACTACTTAAACATGTTGACGAAACTCGCCTAGTTTCACTGCAGACAAGACTGGAAGAAATGAGCAGAGTAGATGTGGATTTTCTTCTTCTTCTGTCTGGCTCGAGTTTAATAGCCACAATCGGACTCTTTCAAAACAGCCCGGCCGTTATCATAGGCGCCATGATTATTGCGCCCTTAATGCGTCCGCTTGTAGGGCTTTCACTAGCGACCATATCCGCAGATACGAAGCTTCTGTCGCGTAGCTTAATTACTTTGTCTTTTGGAACAACAACAGCCATTTCACTGGCGATGCTAATCGCTATGTTGTTTCATTCACTGGAATTGACGCCTGAAATAATGTCTCGAACCAATCCCACCCTGCTGGATTTAGCAGTGGCCATGTTTGCAGGTTCAATTGGCGCATATTGTCAAACAAAAAAGAAGCTGGCCGATTCTCTGGCTGGTGTCGCAATTTCAGTTGCTCTTGTTCCGCCTCTAGGTGTCGTCGGGATCGGACTTGCATCGGGAAATTTCGTCGTGTGGTCCGGCGCGCTCTTGCTATACGCAACCAACCTGGTTGGCATCGCTGTCGCTGGTTCTTTAGTCTTTCTTTTCCTGGGCTATACCCCTCTCAAGCAAGCCAAACGAGGTTTGCTTATCTCAGCAGCGGTAAGCTTGGTACTGGTCATACCTCTGGGTTACAGCATGAAAGAATTGATACTGGAAAACATGATTAGCTCTAAAGTAAAGACGCTCCTGATGGAAAAGACCTTTACGTTTAAAGGGCTTCAATTGCAAGATGTTCAAGTGAAGCGCTTCAGAAACCCGACGGTGGTAATTGCGACGGTGACCGCTCCTGACCAGCCGATTTCAAGCCGGCAGGTAGCGCTCGTACAGGACTTCTTAAGCAGGGAAATCGGAAAAGTCATAGAGTTTAGGCTGAGAGTAATACCGACAGATGAAATAACAGCAGTCGAGGCTAGACCCAAGGCGGAGCCGGTTTATACAGTGCCTATTGGTGAAGTTGGTGTCAAATTATATACAGCGCCTGCGACTCTAAACTCGCAGTGAGGGTAGCCTTAAGACAGAAGGCAACAGAATGTTTATCGATTTGAATCTAAGATGACCACCAAACAGATTGAGATCCAAAAGACTACAAGCCCGGAGAAAATTGAGAGGAAAAGAGCGAATGGGTCAGGAGTTGTGTGACCACTAGTTCTAAGAAAGACGGCAGCCAAGGAAAAAGTTAAACCCAGTCCACTGGCAGCGCCAAAGATCAGAATGACCGCACGGACAAGTCGCCGGGCGATCTTCTTTTTCTCATCTGATTGTCCTAAAGTATCCGGAAGCATCGCTAAACTCTCTTTGCGAGCGGTCCTATAACGACTCATTTGAGTCTCAGTGAGTTTGTGCCTCAGTCAGCGCATCTGGAGTGTCTTGACAAAAATCTAACTGATAGATTTTTCGCGAATATTTCGAAGTCTGATTTCCGTCCTGCAAAAGCGTTTTAAAATCAGACTTCATCCTTTTGTTGCGAAGCCGGATCTTTTGAGTTTCAATGATGGTAGGCGCAATGGAGGCGCCAACCCATGAAAAACGAAACTATTCGTCAAATACGCAATATCCTGTTGAGAACATTTGCTGTTACTTTTGTCCTCAATCTGTTAATGGCTGCGGCAACTTTCGGCCTTTGGGACACTTGGACGTCTATTACAGGGCAGTGGTTCCACACCGCTCCACAGTCGCTCGGCCCACAAATGGTCAACTTCTTTACGGCGACTAAATTCTTCGCCTTATTCGTCCTGCTGGGACCCGCTCTTGCGCTGCACTGGACACTGAGAGCAGAAGAAAGAAAGGCGGCATAATTCCGTATGTGGTACTCACGGTAAAAGCGCGAGCGACATTATCTGACGATGAGCACCGAACAGCGGGCGTTGCGGACTATCTTCTCCGCATTGGTGCCCAGCAGCGCGCCCCAAATGCTCGAATGTCCGGTGTCGCCTATGATCAGCATGTCCATGCTGTTTTTTTTGACAAAGTCAACCATCACTGTCGTGGAAGAGCCGGTTGTGATCTCGGCGAATACTTTCACTCCAGCGTTTTCGGCAAGCGTTTTTGCTTTGATTTGCACCCTTTCCAATTTTTCTCTTGAAGTTTTGTCGGCTGCTAGTACTTCACTCGCGCTATAAGATGCGTCTACGGACTCCTGAATGGAGACGATATGAAGCTCGGCTACTTTTGCCGCGGCTTGTTTGACAGCTTCTTCTAGAGCCTTCCAGGAGCTGTCTGAGCCGTCGAGTCCCACCGCTATCTTGTAATTTGTATTCTTGTTTTCTGACACCGTTTTATCCTGCATCTGATGATTCTTGCACAGAGCTTTCAGTTTCCCATAAATCTATCGCATCAAGCGCTTTTTCGAAACGCTCAAAGCAGTTTCCCATGTCAATTTGCGCTCCAATGTCATTGAGGGTTTCTCTTATATGCGGACTTATTCCGACAAAGAGCACCTTGATACCTTTGGCTTGCCATTTCTCAATTGCTGTTTCGAGTGCAAAGGCTCCCGTTTGATCAACAAGTGGAACATTCAAAAACCGCAAAATCACATATCTGGCGCCAGCAATCTTCTTTTCTACAGCGTCCGTAAGATTTTTTGCTTCCCCGAAGAAGAGTGGTCCATTTAGAACGTATGAATAGGTGCTTTTGCGCACGTTCTGCGGAATATGTTCGGTTACTTCTTTTAGCTCTTCTAGACTTTCCAAATTGGTAAACGACGATACTTTCGCGTCAGCAAGCTGTTTGACAAAAAGCACTGAGGCAACGGCCACTCCCACAAGAACTGCGACAATTAGATCGACAAAAATCGTCAATGCCAAAACAATAAACATGACAATTACGTCAGCTCTTGGAGTCCCCTTAAGACTGCGCAGGACGCGCCAATCCATGATGCTCAGTCCGACTGTAGTAAGTATTGCCGCCAGAGCGCACAATGGTATTTCAGCGGCGATCTTGCTAAAGCAAATCAGAACCAGGAGCAAAAATATGCCGTGCAAAACGCCGGAAATTGCCGTGCTTCCGCCGGATTTCACATTTACCATAGAGCGCATTGTCGCTCCTGCCCCCGGCAGCCCGCCGATTAAACCAGACATCATGTTGCCAATTCCTTGACCGATTAGTTCTTGATCGCTGTTGTGCCTTCGTCCGGTGACTTTATCCAGGACGATGGAAGTGAGAAGTGAGTCTATGGCACCTAAAAACGCAAGTGTAAGACCGTTTTGCAGCACAAGATGAGTGTCTGCAAAAGTGACACTCGGCAATTTGGGCAGGGGAAGTGTGCCGGGAATGTTGCCTATCTTCGGAATCTCGAGTTGAAAAATGTGAGTCAGTGCGGTGGCGGCAACAAGTGCTACAAGAGTGGAAGGAATTCTTCGAGACGCCAAAGGAAGTAAGTAAATGATAGCCAGTGTTGCAGCACTGATCACAACGGCACTTTTATTGAGCATTTCTGGAAGCGCGGTTAAAGACGTCATTGCCTCTACGACATTTCCTGAGGCTGGCATTCCAAAAAGTGGTGCAATTTCCACTCCGATGATGATGGCACCAATTCCTGTCATAAACCCTGAAATGACCGGATAAGGCATGTATCGGATTAGTTGGCCGGCTTTTACATATCCCATAGCGATTTGGATCAGTCCTCCAACAATCGCAGAGGCAAATACAAGTTCGGGTCTTCCGGTGGCAGAAGCAAAAATAGCGCCCGCTACAACGGTCATTGGCCCGGTAGGACCAGAGCACTGCCCGGGGGTTCCGCCGAACATCGCGGCAAAAATTCCACATGCGATTGCGCCGTACAATCCCGCAACAGCGCCAATTCCTGAAGCAACGCCAAACGCCAGGCAAAGAGGCAAGGCAACAATTGCTGCCATCAATCCGCCTGTCAAATCTCCGAGCGGATTTGCAGTCAGGAGTTTTCTTAATCGAATGGTTTGGGTCGTCATTGCTTTCGAATTATCTCTTAAGATTAAGGTACTTCATCAAGCTTTCAGCAGCGGCTTGAGCCGGGTTTGAAAGCACGCAATTCTTTCAAAACGCTTTCAAAAGTGGTCTTGTTTTTTTTGTTTGTGATTCTTCGTTTTTAACTCCGCTTTTTACTTCTGTGCGTTGCGCAGATAGCTACACTGCAGAAGCCGCAAAAGGGAAAAAGATGCCACCGATTTTCAAGCTGACTTTGCTAGTTCGCAAAGACGATTCCGGCAAAGCTCTTTCTGCTCTCTATAGCGCTCTTGAGCATCACGGCTATACAGACTATGAACTGGCTATAGTTGATGTGTGCGAAAAGCCGACTTTGGCGAGGTCTTTGGGTGTCATTCATACCCCTGTGATAGTTCGGCACCTTGACTCTGGAAAGCATCTTTATTGTCAAAATCTTGCAGACATCGATCAGATAAGACAGGCGTTGGGATTCAGAACTGAGTGAAATGATTTATTAGAAGTGCCTGCGTGCTTCTAGGAGTGGTGAATTTAGTAGTTTCCTTGCTTGCGTCCGGCAGAGGGGCTCTAATCAAGCGCGTACAGTTTTAGTTGTGTTTCGAAAGCGGAAGGCGTAACCATGACATCGCCATAGAAGGGGTCGTCATAAGTCATCAACAAAAACAAATTCAAGCAGATGACGAGGCTGACTATACCTACCATTACAGCTTGGATTTTTATATTTTTCGCATTAAAGAAGTAGGTGAAAAGGATGGTAGTTCCGCCACCGAGAAACAGCACAGCCCACAGTTCCACCGGCAAACCGCTGTGAAGAGCTTCAACCCGCAGCCTGCGATTTTCACCTACGGCCTTCATGCTCTCCAGTAGCGCTGACTGAGCGTTGCTCTGACGCGTGCTCTTCGGTTCGTAATGGGAGCATTCGGCCCAGAGCTCTCGGTAGACTTTCCAGGCTTCCTTGCTGTCTTGTTTGCTGGCCAGTTTGGGCCACTCGTCCTCGATAACGGTTTTTGCATACTGTTTGCAGAGGCTGCGCAATTTCAATTGATGCTCGCCACCAATACCTTCAGCGAGTCTGTAGACATTCCCTAAAGCGGAAGCCTCTTGTTGCACGGTCATTCGCGCATCGCCGAATCTTTGCATAGCATCAGCCACCATAAAACCCAGCAACACGGCAAATAACATTGCCACAAATTGTGAGTAAGGATCGGTGATATCGTGCTGTACTGCAAGCTCAGGCGCCTTCAGCCAGCGGCGAAAGTAAATGAGACCCAGTACGGAGCCCATCACAACGGCCAAAACTAAAAGCAATCCTACGTACAGATTCATTTTTTTTGCGGCACAGAAAGTCAGAATGATAATAGAGCATTTATCGTGCGAGTGTGAGATGTGATTCAAAGCGAGAGGCAAATTACCGAAGGGCGCAAATGTATAATTGACGCATTACTCTTCTGGTAGCAGTCCGCGTGTGTCTGTGACCACTTCTTTTCAGGAATCACTTTGGACTGGAAGCTCATCTTCAGCGTTACGGTATTGCTTCTAACCTACGTCTTTATGTTGTGGGAGCGTATACCTCGCGTGGTTACCGCTCTGCTTGGTGCATCTGCTTTAGTTTCCTGTCATGTAATAAGTCAGAAAGAAGCGTTCAACTCTATTGACTTCAACGTGATTGCTTTGCTTTTCGGCATGATGATTCTAGTCAATATTCTCAGCCACACTGGACTTCTGAACTGCATAGCCATCTGGTCTGCGAAGTCGACAGGTGGAAGCCCCTCAAAACTAATATTGGCCTTCTCCACACTTTCCGGCTTTTTATCGGCGTTTCTCGATAATGTCACAACTGTTTTGCTTCTTGGCACTGTCACCTGTGTTATTACCCGCCGGTTGAAAATGAATCCGGTCCCTTTCCTAATTTGTGAAGCCATTTGCTCGAATGTGGGGGGGACAGCGACATTGATTGGCGACCCGCCTAACATCATGATTGGCAGCGCCGCAGGGCTTGATTTTTATCAATTTCTAATCACCTTAGCCCCGTTTATTTTGATCATTTTCCCGGTAATCCTAGGCACTCTTTTCCTCATTTACAGGAAGACACTACAAGGAAGTGCTGACGCAAAAGGAGAGCTGGCTAATTTGTCGGCGAAGGACGAAATTACCGATAGACCATTGATGATCAAGGCACTCATCGTGATCTCTATGGTGATAATTGGATTTATCTGTCATGGAATGCTCAACCTGGAAGCTGGTACCATCGCTGTTGCCGGCGCGTCCGCATTGCTGATTTTTGAGAACAGAAAAAACATTTGGAACGACGTTGAGTGGACTACTATCTTCTTTTTCATAGGCTTATACATCATTGTCGGTGCTGTGGAAGCAACCGGTGCTCTTAAGCTGGTCGCACAGGATCTCTTGAGTCTCGTGGGAAAACATAGTCCCTTTGCTGTTTCTATGATGGTTCTTTGGTTGTCTGCTTTATGCTCGGCCGTGATTGATAACATCCCTTACACTGCAACAATGATTCCTATTGTGGAAACTATTCAAAGCGGAGAATATAATCCGACGCTTTGGTGGGCGCTTTCGCTGGGCGCCTGTTTGGGCGGAAACGGTTCGCTTATTGGCGCTACGGCCAACGTTGTTGCTGCCGACATCGCACATACCAATGGTGAGAAAATCACGTTCGCTGAATTCTCATTCGTCGGAATCATTATTACCATCGAAACACTGATTCTCAGCTCAATCTATTTGTTTATTGTTCAGAAAGGCATTCTGTAGTCAGCGATCTGCTATCCCACAATTACTTTGGGACGCCTGCTCGGGTTTCTTTCCACCCGCCGCAAAATCTCGCGAGTTACCGGAGCTGTTTCACCTTCGCCAAGGAATACATATTTGAAGATGTAGCTTACTGGATTGCCTTCGGTCCAGCCGAAATAGACGTGGGGGATGGTGTTCGTCGTGTCCCTCAAGTGGAGTAGTGTAGCCGCGATTGCATTTGCTATCGCCGGGCTTTTGCAGCTTAGGACTGGAAAGCCCCCCTCCTTGTGACCGGAAATGAAAAGTGTTTCTTCATCGAACGCTGAGGGATCGCTAAGTTCTACCTCCATGAAGATGAAATCAACATCTTCGACGTACAGCTTATGCAAGTCTCGCGTTTCAGCTTCTTTTTCCATGTAGTCCGAACCGCCTGGTCGTCTTGCAAGCAAATGTACCTGGCGATTATGGGCGAGAGATGTTTCTACAAATTCTCTTGCAGCATCGTCCAGCTTCACTTCTTCGATTCTTAGTTCGAGAGAACGCATAGCTCGAGACAACAAAGATGTACACAAGATCGCCGCAATGAAAAGTGCAGCTATTTGAACGCCTTCCGGTCTTTCGACCATGTTTGTGAACAGCGTATATATGAAAACAAAAAAGATTGAGCCATAGAGAAGTCGCCGTAGTGAGCTCTCTTTGCGCGCTGATAGCACTGCTGCAAAACTTGCGGACGTGAATAAAACTAGGACGCCGGTTGCGTAAGCACCCGCTTGAGCGTCTACATCCGCATTAAAGACCAAAGTTACCAAAATGCTTACACCCACGAAGACAAGCACTAACGGTCTTTCAGCTCTTGCCCAATCTGGAGCCATTCCGTATCTCGGCAGGTATCGCGGAACGAGTGTTAATAAACCAGCCAATGCCGATGCACCAGCGAACCACAAAATCAGGATAGTGCTTATGTCGTAAATAGTTCCTATTGTTTTGCCAAAAAAGTGATGGGCTAAATATGCTAAAGCCCTACCATTTGCTTCTGCGCCATCTTTGAACAATTCTGGCGGGATCAATACAGCTGTGACAAAGCTACTTCCCAGTAGCCCTAGAGCCATTATCAGAGCTGCGGTAATAAGCAGCTTCTTGGTGTTCTTAATTCGCCCGATTGGTTGTGATGCTGAATCACCTTCGTCGCCCTTAACCAAAGGCATTACAGCGACACCGGTTTCGAAACCCGACATACCTAGAGCCAGTTTTGGAAACAAGAGCATGGACAAGCCAATCATTGTCGGAATATTGTGATGAGCAGAAAACAGATTGTCTTTCCACTGCTGCAAGTAAATTGGTTTGGCTGCAATTTCCTGGAGGCATTGCCATATAACCACGGTATTGCAGACCACGTAAAGGCAAACGATTGCTACAGAAATTCCTATCGCTTCTCGAAAACCTCTTAGAAAAATCAAGCCGAGAACTGCAAGCATGGAAAGCGTGATTGTCATTCTGCTTCCGGGAAATGACGGAACAAGCGGGTTTTCGACGATGTGTGCGGCCGCATCAGCTGCAGACAAAGTTATGGTGATTATCCAGCTGGTGGCAACGAATCCCAGCAACACCAAAATCAAGGTTTTCCCGTGCCAGCCGGGCAGGAGATTCTCCAGCATTGCAATACTGCCCTGCCCAAAAGGACTTTCCCTTGCCACTCGAGAGTAGAGAGGAACAAGACCGAAAAGGGTCAGAAGTACAACTAGCAATGTGGCAACAGGCGATAAGACGCCGGCAGCCAGGAAGGCTATGCCTGGCTGATATCCAAGGGTTGAAAAATAATCAACACCTGTCAGGCACATTACTTTCCACCATGCATCCTGATGTGAAGGTTGCAGGTGTTTGCCCGATTCAAGTCCTTTGAAGAACCAGCGACTGAGCGCCGAACTTCGCTGTGAGATGTTTAACACGGTTATATGGCACACTTTGTTTGAAACTGCGTATCAGTGGTTTCAAACCTATTCAATTCAACTGCAAATTTTTTCGCAGCCGGCTTTCAAACCGCTTTCAAAAACCTCGTTTCGCATATGAAGGCAGAAAATCGAGATAAAAGAGTCACGAGTTTTGCTGTTTTTCATCGAGCTCATGGATTTGCTGATCGACTTCGAGCTTAAGTTTTTCAAGGCTATCCTGAGCGAGTAACCCTTCTCTCGAAAGCAACATCAAATAATCCTTTTTGAGTTCGAGCAGCGAGCGTTTGACCTCGGAAAATTCCAATTCTTGTATCGATGCGTCGGCTACATGCAAATCTTCAATTGAATCTCGCGTCTGCTTCTGGGATTGATCTAGTTCTTCCTTCAGGCGTACGTAGCCCTGCTCGGTTATCGAGCCTTGCCTTTTCAACTCATCGAGAAAGTCCAACGCTTTGGTGTTGGACATCTGAACGCTTTTAAGCTCCTTGTAAACAGTTAGTTTTGCGTCTCCTGGATTCATCTTGAATAGCTTAACCAGTGGTTCTATCGTTAAACCTGGCAACAACAAAGTAAACAATACGACACCGAATGTGGTGATGAGTATTTCCTCTCTGTAGGTTATTGACGTTGGTAGACTCAGCGCCAGAGCCATTGAAAGAGAGCCTCTTAGTGCTCCCCAAAACAAAAGATTCCTCCAACTCCAAGGAATCGGCGCTGTTTTCTTCGAAAAAAATGGAGTCAGTGCGTATACAACAATTGCTCTAGAGACAAGAATAGCTAAGATGGCGAAGGCTATTGGCAATGAGTATTTTTGAAGAAGATCGAATTTTACCTGTAAGCCAATCAGTAAAAATACCAATGAATTAACGAGAAATGCTGCATATTCCCAAAACGAATTTACAGCCAGCCTTGTGGTGGCTGACATGGCGGCCCTGCTTCCGTAATTTCCCATCACGATGCCGGCAGCTACTACACTTATAACCGGCGAAACTCTCAACTGTTCGGCGATAAGAAATGCACCGTACGCCAATATGGTCGTAAGAGTAATCTCAAGCAAATGATCATCAAAGAAGGCCGTGATACGAGATGCCGTATAGCCCAGGGCGCACCCCACGAAGCTTCCGCCCAGCACAACTAAAAGGAAATTGCCGGCGCTGTCTGTGAATGAGAACTGCGCATCAGCTATCAGCAGCGCAAGCACAAGCTTGAATAGCACGACTGCTGTTCCGTCGTTAAACAGGCTTTCTCCTTCCAGGATCATTGTGAGCCGTTTGTTCATGCCCAATTTGCGAAACAGGGCGAGCACCGAAATAGGGTCAGTTGCAGAAATCATTGCACCGAAAAGAAATGCCACTTTGAGCGGCATTCCGATTGCAAAATGCATGATGTAGGCAACAACTGCCATCGAGATAACGACACCTGGTACGGCAAGAATAAGAATCGCCAACCAGCTTCTCTTTAGTTCTCTTAGATCTATATTCCAGGAAGCTTCGAACAGAAGCGCGGGAAGGAAGACGAGCAAAATAAGCTCGGGCGTCATTTCGACTATAGGCAAAAGGTGGAAGACGCCTATAAATAAGCCAACAATCACCAGACTTATTGAGTAAGGCAGCTTGATCCACTTCACAACCATTGCAACTGCTGCCGTGACCATGAGCAGCACAACGAATAAGTCAATGTGAAATGTATCGTGCATGAGAGCGCCTGAGAAGCCGGGTTCTTTAGTAAATGCGTTTACTTATTATCGTGCATTTCTTCACCTTAAGAGTCTTTTGGTGGCAGTTCCTTTTCATGTTGCTCTGCTCTCAATTGCAGAAAGCGAGAGTCAACACGCTCTCGAAATTCACTCAATACTTCTTTCTTCGAATTTGATTTTCTTGACAGTTCGACCAGGCAGTCCTTTTGCGCTCGGAGCAGTGCAGTTTCAATCTGAATTCGTTCTGCTTCATCGTTATCGTCTTCGCTGGAATCCAAAATCTCTATCAACTGTTCTGTTTCGTTTATTCGTTGGTCAATTTCTGCTTCCTTTTGGCGAAACTCTTTTTTTCCTTGCACTGCTGCTCTCGCTGCCTTGGCTAAGTTTCGTTTTTCATCCTTCAGTTTTGTCAGTTCACGCTGTAAATCTGTGCTCTTAGAGGCACGAGACGATGCGACTTTGAGCAGTTTTACAAGTGGCTCCATCGTTAGACCAGGGACGAGCAGCGTGAAAAGTGCAACTCCGAAAGTTGTAACCACAAGCATTTCTCGTTGAGGAAAGCTTGTCGGGAGGCTTAGCGCCATTGCCATGCAGAGTGAGCCTCTTAAGCCTCCCCAGAAAAGCAAATGCTGCCACGAAAGAGGAATTGGATGATTCTTTTCATTGCCAATCAGCATCAGAAAGTAAACTACCAATGCCCGCGCGATCAGAATAGCGAAAATCCCAGCGCCGATAAACGGCGCATATTTGACGACCAGTGGAAATTTGATTTGCATGCCGATTAGAAGGAAAACGAGCGATTCAGCGATAAACGCTGCATATTCCCAAAAAGAATCGACAGAAAGCCTCGTTGTAGCAGACATGCTTTTGCGGCTGCCGAAGTTGCCCATGATAAAACCGGCCACAAGAACTGAGATCACTGACGATACATGCAGTTGTTCGCCAAGAATGTATGAACCATATGCCACCAGGACCGTCAACGTAGTCTCTAATAAATGATCATCAAAGAACTGTGTAAGCTTTGATGCTGCGAGGCCGACCAGCCCTCCTACAATTGTGCCGCCGCAAGTCAATATCACAAAGTCCTTCACCACGTTTGGAAAGGACAAATCACCACCTATTAATACGGTGGCAAGCAAAACTCTGAAAAGAGCAACGGCTGTGCCGTCATTCAAAAGGCTCTCACCTTCTAAAATGGTGTGTAATCGCCGATTGACTTTCAGCCTTTTGAAAAGAGACAAAACAGAGATCGGATCAGTTGCGGAAATCATAGCGCCGAATAAAAGCGCAACTTTGAAATCCACTCCTGTCGCTAAGTTTAGGACTATTGCTACGCAAATTGTCGATAAGAAAACGCCGACTGTGGCGAGCAATGTCACCGGGCGATAACAAATCTTCAGCCAATCAATATGTAGATTCCATGACGCTTCAAACAGAAGTACAGGAAGAAAGATGAGCAGAATCAATTCCGGCGTCATTGTTACGACGGGCAAGAAATGAAAAATGCCGATGAGCAAACCGACAATAACAAGTGCAATTGAATAGGGAAGACGGATCCATTTGGTAACAATTGCTACGCCCGATGCCAAAAGAAGCATCGTGAAGAGCAGGTAGAAATTGAGATTCGAGCTAACTTCCAATGCTTGTGCGGCCTTCTTGAGAACTGGTGCTTTGGTCTCCGGTGCCCAAGAAAGAGAATAGCATTTGCTGTCGACTGTACAGCTTCTATCTGGCTAGTGTGCCGGCACGAGGTGTTTAGCGTGCTAGAAATAGAATGGCGTTAGCAATGATGTACACCACCGCGATGGCCATTGCGTCTCCTGCGAGAAAAAGGAATTTTTTCTTGGAGCGATAGGTTAGACCTATTACAACTATAGACAGCGCGATCATTGCACAAATTGCAGTCGAGGAATTGACTGCAGATACGGATCTAAGCAGCGGTGCTTTGACATAGCAAAGATCAGTGACGGCTAGAATTGCCACATTGAATAAGTTACTGCCAAGCAAATTCGCAACAGCCATATCGAACGAGCCCATTCTTGCCGCTGTAAACGAAACTGTTATCTCTGGAAGTGACGTGGTTATGGCGATGAATGAAGAACCGACGAAGCTTTCGCCCCAACCCGTTTGTTTGGCAATTTGCTCGCCCAGTTCGGGCAAAAAGCATGCGGCTGTGATAATCACAACTGAATTGACGATAAACATAGTTATCGCCTTCTTCAAGCTCGTTTTTATTCCTTCACTCGACTCTGCAATTTCTCCGGCAAATTCATTGATCCTGCTCTTCTCGTAATCGTAGATAAGCCGCATGGAAAGAAGATAAACGGCGATGAAAATCAGGCTCACCGGATCAATTGAGTTCAGTTTGGTTAAGACAGGAAAAAACTTGCCAAAGCCGATATCAATCGCGACCAGCCCTAAAAGTACGATTCCAAATCCGCACGACAACATGTGTCCGTCGTGTACTAAGTCTGAGACAGGCCTTTTCTTTGACAAGAAATCTAGAAGCGCAATCACCATCATGTTGAACATGCAACTGCCGATTGTCCCGCTGACAGCCATGTCTGGTAGATCATTCAAAGTTACAGCACTTACGCCGGTGATGAGTTCAGGTAGTGAAGTAACAGTAGCGAGCAACACCAAACCGACCCAGCTTTTACCAAGCCCGGTCTTGTCGGCAATTAAGTCTCCGTAAATACTCAAGCGGCTGCCGGAGTAAAGTATTACTCCCGCACAAACTAGAAACTCGATCCAGATAAACATTGGCACACTTGTAGTAGTGAGCCTATTTTACTAAGTTTTCACAAGGAGGCAGGCATGGCTACTTCTCTAAGGTCGTCTAAATCTCTTTGCTGTCTTGCAAAATGCTTTCAAAAGATGGGTGCGATGAGAGCGGGCTTACAAGTGACGATGTTTAGGTTTTCCAGTACTTGTGAAGAGCTTCCTTTGCAAGCTTATCCTCTTCTCTCGCCATTTTTCTGTACCTTCTTCTTTTGTCGGGATCCGTTGTTCTATCTGCGTCGATGTGTAGTTTGTGTGAGTTGAAGTTTCGATCCTTGTACTCGTTGAAAAGTTTGTCTTTCTCGAGTCGTTTTTCTTCTCGGAGTTCTTCAGGAGTTTTAGGACCGCGCGGAGCGAATATTCCGACCAGCACAAGTGACAGTGCGAAAATTAAGATCGCGAGTGGTTCTAAAACAATGCGGATTCCTTGGTACGTGAGATAAAGACACTCCGCAAGATCGACGCGTTTCCATTCTGTCTGCGCCTTTCTGTGGATAAGCGTTAATCCTTGCCACAATGCGGCTAGGCAAATTTCCACGATTCGGCAAAGTAAAAAACTCTGCTCTTGAACAACATCGAATACAAAATTCCCTGATGAAGCGAGTTTGCTCATACAGCGTTCGCAAACAACTTGATTGTCTTTATGAAAGTGATCTGGACGTGGTTGAACCTTTATCAAATCAGTCGTCATGCAGATTTCCTTGCTGCGCACAAAGCTGCACAGCAAGCAAGTTGCTGTGAGTGTGTACTGGACAGGTATTAGTTGCCTGAAGAGAGGTTTCAGGATTGTGAATGCAAAGTTAGCACTATTCTGCGATGGCAGAACTGTTCAATTCCACAGTTGTAAGAGAATCAGTGGCAACTAGAAAGACGCATGCAATGCACCACTATTGCGTCTCAAATGAGTGGTGGTGCAGTGTGCCGCTACTGAAGTTCCGCAAGCAAAAAAAGTGGCGCGTGCAACGCGCCCCTGCGATGATTTGAAACGAAAAGGGGCGCATGCAATGCGCCCCCACGATATTCTTAGCGGTTGTGTCCGCCTTTTCTGCGCTTGGTGAGTTCTGTCGCTTTGAGTCGAGCCATTGCTCTAGACAACGCCATCTCGGCCATTTGCACTTCGAGCTTGTCTGTCTTTTGAGTCTTCTCTGCTTCGTATCGATCTTTCGCTTGTCTCGCTCTGGCTTCATCAATTTCGGTGTCGAGTTCTGCCATGTTGCTGACGATAGTTACATACGTAGCATCAGGATCGAAATTCTCTTGCCCTTTGTCTTTGTCGCCGTGAGTCGTATAGGCGGTTAGCTTTGTATCTGATAGCCCTTCTTCGCCTTTCTTCACTTCCATGACACCACCTATGACAGCAACGGTATCGAAAGAAGACTCCCCTTGGAATTCGACAATGTCGATCGCCAAAGCAGTGACAATCGGCTCATGGCCAGGCAATATAGTCAACTCGCCATCGACAGCTCGAGCGGTAATTTTCTTCACAGGCGCTTCCAGTACGATGCGCTCAGGAGTGATGATTTTGAGAAACATTGTGCCAGCAGTCATTAAATCAGTCCTCTTTATTTGCCTTTCTTCGCTCTTGCTGCTTTCTTCTTAACTGCAAGCGCTGATGCGACCTTTTGTTGTTTAACACCTTTGACTGTCGAATCAGCGATCAGATCCAGTCCTTTGTGTTCGTGATTTTTGTGATTCGAAGATGACTTATCGCTTTTGCCTTTCTTCTTGTGAGCGCAAATGCGATCAATCATTCCGTATTCGAGAGCCTCTTGAGCGGTCATATAGTGATCGCGCTCGATGTCCTTGCGGAGGCGCTCCCGGCTCTGTCCTGTGCAGCGGTGCAAAACTTCAATCTGTGCGTTGCGAAAACGCTGTCCTTGCGCGGCTTGAATTTCCAAGTTCGTAATGTCGCCATCCGCTTCCCAAAGGGTCTGGTGGAACATCAACGTTGCAAATTCATATGCCGAACGCTCTCCGGTGCCGGCTGCCAAAATTTCGCAGGCACCGGAAAGAGCGTGACCGAGGCAGATGGTGTTAACCTTCGCTTCGACCTGAGACATGATTGCAATGATGGCGTCAGCGTTATAGCCGTTGCCGCCGGAAGAATTGATATACATATTGATCGGTTTTGTCGGATCAGTCTGATTCAATTTCAGGATGCGGCGAATTACCGGCAGAGCCACTTCGTTTTCCAACCGGCCAAAAACAAAAATGTCTCGATTAGTCGGTTTTGGAGCCGCGGGCGTTTGCGGTTTTTCGTTATTGGTAGCTTCCTGATTCTTCTTTTTCATGCAGATTTATGCACCAGAATTGCGTTTCGATTTCTAGTTTGAATTCGATTACGCGTTTTCTTTTGCTTTTGCTTCCTTGTCGTTTTTGATGGCTTCTTCGATTGTTCCGACCATGTAGAAGGATTGCTCGTACATATCGTCGAGTTCGCCGCTCAAGATCATCTTGAAGCCCTTAACGGTGTCTTCGAGTTTGACGTAAGTGCCAGGACGTCCGGTGAAGATTTCGGCTACGTTGAACGGTTGGCTCAAGAAGCGTTGGATCTTACGTGCGCGGGACACTGTGACTTTGTCTTCTGCAGACAATTCGTCCATACCGAGAATTGCGATGATGTCTTGCAAATCTTTGTATTTTTGAAGTGTTTGTTGAACGCCGCGGGCGACATCGTAGTGCTCTTGTCCGACTACGTCTGGCTTGAGAGCGGTGGAGGTCGATGCGAGCGGATCTACTGCAGGGTAGATTCCGAGTTCTGCGATCTGGCGTGAAAGAACCGTGGTTGCGTCCAAGTGAGCAAACGCAGTTGCCGGCGCCGGATCGGTCAAGTCATCTGCAGGTACGTAGATGGCTTGTACTGAGGTTACAGAACCTGCCTTGGTTGAGGTGATGCGCTCTTGAAGTGCGCCCATCTCTTGCGCCAATGTCGGTTGATATCCTACGGCAGACGGCATACGTCCGAGCAGCGCGGATACTTCAGAACCAGCTTGAGTGAAACGGAAGATGTTGTCTACGAAGAGCAACACGTCTGTTTTGTTGACGTCGCGGAAGTATTCGGCAACGGTGAGAGCCGAGAGACCAACGCGCATTCTGGCGCCCGGTGGCTCGTTCATCTGACCGTAAATCAGGGCGACTTTGTCCAACACGCCTGAATCTTTCATTTCGTGCCAGAGGTCGTTTCCTTCGCGGGTGCGCTCGCCTACGCCGGCGAATACAGAGAATCCCCCGTGGTTTTTGGCAACGTTGTGGATGAGTTCTTGGATGATAACGGTCTTGCCTACGCCGGCTCCGCCGAAGAGACCGACCTTACCGCCTTTGATGTAAGGCTCGAGAAGATCGACGACCTTGATGCCGGTTTCAAAAATGATTGTGTCTGTTTGCAGTTGTGTGAGGTCGGGAGCCGGACGGTGAATCGGCCATCTTTCTTCTGTGTCGATTGGACCGGATTCGTCTACCGGTTCGCCAACAACGTTCATGATGCGACCGAGAGTAGCTTTTCCGACTGGAACTGAAATTGGCTTCTTTGTGTCAGTGGCGACCATGCCGCGAGTCATACCATCGGTGGAGCTCATCGCTACCGTGCGGACTCTGTTGTCGCCGAGCATCTGCTGCACTTCGCAGATAACCTTGTAGTCGTCTCCAGCGGGGTTTTTGCCGCTGATTTCAAGGGCGTGGTAGATCTCGGGTAAGTGTCCGCTCGAGAATTCGACGTCGACGACAGGTCCGATGACCTGTACAACTTTTCCCTGTGTTGCTTCAAGAACTGCGCTCATGTGCACTCCAGATGAGAATTTCCAAATACTTGTCTATAAAGGCTTTTCGGGAAGCCTGAGTTTACCTGCTAAGGATAAAGGCTAAAGTCTCGTTAGGACGGCTCGTTTATGTTACTTTCAGTATGATCGACACTTAGTGTCCCCTCATAAAGCATTCGTGGACTCTCGTAAATCAGCGGCTCGACTAAAAAGGCTTCATAAACGCAACCTCTCGCGCCGTCTTTTGCGCGATATCGGTGCAGTCGCTGTCCTTGTGCTCATCGGCACTTTCGGATTTATGATCATTGAACATTGGCGCCTTCTGGACGCCTTGTTCATGACAGTTATCACACTGACTACCGTCGGTTATGGCGAAGTCCGACCGCTCAGCGACTCGGGAAAACTTTTCGCAATGTTTGTAATCTTTGCCGGTGCCTCGACCGTCGTGTACGTTCTTGGCGACATGGTAGAACTGTTCGTTAGTTTCAATTTCGAGCTTAGACGCATGAAAGATCAAATCGCCAGACTCTCCGGTCACTACATCGTTTGCGGGTGGGGGCGAACTGGTCAAGAAGTAACCGAGCACTTCATGGTCAAGAAGATTCCATTTGTTGTGGTTGAGGCCGACCCTGTGTTGGCGCGGCGCGCCAGAGATGCTGAGCTTCTTGTCATCGAGGGTGATGCTACATCGGATGATGTGCTTTTGCAGGCGCAAATCAAGAAAGCGGCGGGTGTCATTTGTGGACTTCCTGACGACGCTGCTAATACATTTATTGTGTTGTCGGCGAAGGAGCTCAACAATGAAGTCACAATCGTGTCAAGAGCTGCCAATCCGGGGTCGGAATCAAAACTGCGGCGGGCTGGCGCCAATATGGTCATATCGCCGTATGTAATTGCCGGACGAAGAATGGCTACAGCTGTCACTCACCCGCTTGTAACTGAATTTCTCGACGTTGTAATGCATGCTCCCGAGTATGACCTGCGCATCGACCAGGTCAACCTCAGCGAGGCTAGCGTGCTTGTCGGAAAGACCCTAAAAGATGCCAATATAAAACAACAGTCTGGGGCGATGATCTTGGCAGTAAATCAAAGTGGTAAGCTGATAACCAATCCGCTGCCGGACCAACTGTTTAGTAGCGGGGATATCTTGATTGCGCTGGGAACAGAAGAAGAGCTGAAAAAGCTCGCGGCGCTTGCAGGAATCCGTCGAGATTAGGATTAGGCTGGCACTCAACCGGCGATTAGGCTTATAAGGATAAGACGACATAATGAGCAACGAAGCCCCGACACAACCTGAAGAAGCGATGATCACTCTCGAAGGAGAGGATGGGCAGTCGTATACGTGTCAGATTCTTGACATATTCGATTTTGAAGAGCAGTCTTATGCGCTTCTTTTGAAGATGGGCGGCGAGAAAGAAGGCGTCAAAGGCGCTGAAGATGAAGAAGATGGCTCGCTTGTAATCATGCGTCTGATCGAACGCGACGATCAGTCGATCTTTCAGACTATCGAAAGCGATGAAGAGTTTGACAAAGTCGTTGCACACGTCGAAGAGCTTGCTCGCATGAACGAAGACGAAGGCGAAGGCGACGAGTAAATCTGGGAGCGCTGACGGCTCGCCGGTATCTGAAATTTTGCAGGGGCGCGTTTTATTAACGCGTCCTTTCTGCATTTTTTGATTTCGTGGTACGCATTGCACGACCAGTTTCCTTCCGAGGAAACATGTAGAGGTGCATCGCATGCGCCTCTTGGCTCTTTGAGAACGTTTCTAAGGGTCGATCTTCTGCAGTAATAACATCGGCTTCACCGATTCAGGCTTCGGCAGCATCTGTCGGCGAATGTCATCAATAATCGCTTCAGCAAGCGTGTCGTAAGTTGCGTTGCTGTCGAATTTACGGGTCGTGCTTTCGTCCATGGTCCACATGCCATCGTCCTTGCGACCGGTGACGTGATATGTCGTGTATCGACCGCCTAGATGCACTGTGTAAAGGACCGCATCCTTTTCAAACTTGCTCCAGCTATCAATGACAAGCCGTTCTAGGATAATCGAGCCTGCAGCTTCCGAACCATCCGGCGTCGGAATGACATTGTTGCCTTTGACAAACGCTTTCACGATCGCCTGGCGAACCTTGGTCGAGTCTTTTACCGACGTTACAGTAAGTGGACCCTGGTCCACGAAAAATCCCGCTTCCGTCTGGCAGACACTAGGGGTAATAAGCTTTCCCTGGTGGAAATAGAAGCGAAATAGTCCCATGTCTGGAATTCCTGGAAATTTGCTGCTGCACTTAGTCAAGTTTAGCGCATTCAATGAGATAAGAAGCGCAGGCAGCGCCGCCAGGATGGCGGCTTTTAGAATATCGAAACCGGCGGCACGCCGGCATTGGGCGATAGACGGCATCGCCCAATGCGCGACTGCTAAACCCGTGGCTTCATCGTTGGGAAGGCGATGACATCCCGAATTGAAGCACTGTCGGTCAACAGCATGACAAGGCGGTCGATTCCGATACCGATGCCCATGGTAGGCGGCATTCCATATTCCATCGCCATGATGAAGTCGAGGTCGAGCGGCATTGCTTCCTCGTTGCCGGCGGCTTTCTTGGCTGCCTGGTCTTCCAGTCTGCTTCTTTGATCTAATGGATCGGTCAATTCGCTGTAGCCGTTTGCTAATTCTCTGCCGTAGGCAAAGAGCTCAAAACGCTCAACTTCACCTGGATTCTTGCGATGCGGTTTGGTCAAAGGCGACATCTCGACCGGGTAGTCAATTAAGAAAGTTGGCTGTATAAGCGTCGATTCCGCCTTGTGTTCGAAAATGGCGTTGATCACGTGACCGCGTGTATCGCAGTGAGTGAGGTCGACTCCACCCAGTTTGACGGCGGCGGCTTTCATCTCTTCGAATGTCTTAATCGAATCGACATCAAGTCCTGTAGCTTCTTTGATGGCGTCGTTCATGCGCAGTCTTTTAAATGGCTGCTCGAAGTTGATGTCCACGCCCTGGTAGGTAAGTTGTGTCGTTCCAGCCACTTTCATTGCTGTTTCGCGCAGCAACTCTTCAGTCATATCCATAAGCTGGTTATAGTCGCCGTATGCCCAATACAGCTCCAGCATTGTGAATTCCGGATTGTGTCTAGTACTGATGCCTTCGTTGCGGAAGATGCGACCGATTTCGTAAACACGCTCAAAACCGCCTACGATCATTCTCTTCAGGTGAAGCTCTGTGGCAATTCTCAAATAGAGGTCAATGTCGAGAGTGTTGTGATGCGTGATGAACGGTCGTGCATCAGCGCCTCCGGCTTCAACTTGCAACACCGGTGTTTCAACTTCGATGCATCCACGCGAGTCTAGAAACTCACGAATAGTGCGAATGGCGATGCTGCGCTTTCTTAGAGTATCGCGCACGTTCGGATTCATAATCATATCGACATAACGATGGCGGTAGCGCGCTTCTACATCGGTGAAACCATCCCAGCTGTCCGGCAACGGTTGCAATGTTTTGCCGAGAATCTCATAGCTGGTCACTTTCACTGACAGCTCGCCTTGTTTTGTGCGGCGGATAGTTCCTTCCGCACCAAGGAAATCGCCCTTATCGAGCAGTCTCAAGCGCTTCAGCTCTTCTTCCGGAATGTTCTGTTTGTGGCAGAAAAGCTGAATTTTGCCGGAATCGTCAAAGAGATCCACGAACATCCAGGTGTTTCTCTCGTTTAGCACTTTGCCGCAAACGCGCACGACATCCTCGGTCTCGGTATCTGCCGGGAGGTCTTTATATTTCTCTTGCAGTTCCACAGCCTTGTGAGTGCGGGCGAAGCTGTACGGATAGGGGTTGATGCCCTGTTCCTTCAGCTGCTCCAACTTGCGCAGCCTTTCTTGTCTAAGCCTTGAATCGTCTAATTCCGACGTCATTTTTACGAGGCTCCCTTGAGTCATGATGAGAAAACCTATTGCGAAACTACATGAAAGGATCGAAGATCCCGAATCATCGTAATTCATACATGTAAATATGCGGGTGCCAAGTGGGATATATCGGAAGTTTCGTTAAGAATTTCTACGCTTTCCACCTTGCTTTGAATTAAGCGAAAGCCGCACCGGGACTAGCATAAACCTGCATGTTATACTTACCGGTGTTATGTTTCGGGACAAATGTGCGCGTTGTTTAAGCGTCGTCAAACGCGCATGAAAGGCGAGTTCCAAACAAATTTCGCAAAAATGCGAATGGGCAATCACATATACGACGACGATATAACGGAGTAATTGCAGGTGGCTGAACCGACCAATCCTTCAGGCGGCGGATCTGGAGAAAGAATCGTTCCCATTGAGGTTCGCGACGAGATGCGCAAGTCGTTTATCGACTATGCGATGTCGGTAATCGTCAGCCGCGCCATCCCTGATGTGCGCGACGGATTGAAGCCCGTTCACAGACGCATCATCTTCGGTATGTACGAGAGCGGTCTGGATCCCACTCAGCGCTACCAGAAGTCCGCTAAGACCGTTGGATATGTGATGGGTAATTACCACCCGCACGGCGACTCCGCTATTTATGAATCTTTGGTCCGTATGGCACAGTCCGGCTCCAGCCGTTATGTGCTTGTTGATGGACACGGCAATTTCGGCGACCTCGATAACCCTGCGGCCGCCATGCGATATACGGAAGCCAGACTGGCTCGAATCTCGATGGAGATGCTTGCCGATATCGACGCCGAAACAGTCGATATGCGCGCTAACTTCGACGATACAAGAAAAGAGCCGATTGTTCTTCCTTCTAGAGTGCCGATGTTGCTGCTCAACGGCTCGACCGGTATTGCCGTCGGTATGGCGACCAACATTCCGCCTCACAACCTGACGGAAGTCTTAGAAGGTACGATCGCCAAGATCGACAATCCGGATCTCACATCGAAAGAATTGATGCAGTGGATCAAAGGACCCGACTTCCCCTCGGGCGGTGTCATCATGGGCACCGATGGTATCGAAGAAGCGTTCGAAACCGGCAAGGGCTCTATTCCTGTTCGCGGTGAAGCTACTATTGAGCAAATTCCGGGATCGGGCGGAAGACAACAGCGCATGGGTATTGTTGTTACTTCCTTGCCTTACACAGTTGGTCCGGAAGCATTCGCAAAACGTGTTGCTGACATGGTTCGTGATGAGAAGCTCACTGGTATCAGTGATGTTTGCGATGAAACCAACCGTCACGGTATCCGCGTTGTAATCGAGCTCAAGCGCGATGCGCACCCGGATGTGGTTCTCAATAACCTGTATAAGTTCACCCAATTGCAGCAATCGTTCCCGGTCAACACTCTTGCTCTTGTGAGAAATAAGAAGCAGGGCGCGTCTGACCAGTTCAGACCGATGACTTTGCCTTTGGCAAATATTCTTCAAGAGTTCATCGACCACAGAATTGAAGTAGTCACTCGACGCACTGAATACCAACTCAAGAAAGCTCAAGCCAGAGCTCACATCTTGGAAGGCTATCTCAAAGCTCTCGAGAATATCGACAAGGTCATCAAGATAATTCGTGGTGCCGAGTCTACAGAAGAAGCACGCCAAGCCTTGATGAAGTCGTTCTCCCTGGATGAAGACCAGGCCAACGCCATCCTCGAAATGCAATTGCGCAGATTGGTCGGATTGGAACGCGGCAAAATCCAGGAAGAGTACGACAAGATTCAAAAGCAAATTGCTGGATTCAAGGAATTGCTCGGCAGCCGTCAAAAAGTGCTTGATCTTATTAAGGTTGAACTGAATGAGATCAAGGATAAGTACGGCGATGAGCGCCGCACCCGTATCGAAGCATCGGGCGCCACCGAGCTTAGCAACAAGGACTTGATTCCGAACGAGCCGATGGCTGTTTTCATCACGCAGCAAAACTACGTCAAGCGCATTCCGCTTGATTCGTTCAAGCGCCAAAAACGCAATACTCGTGGCGTAACCGGCATGAAGACGAGAGAGGAGGATGACCTCCAGCACTTCTTCACCGCCAACATGCACGATAGATTGCTCGTATTTACGTCGGGTGGACAGGTCTACTCGCTTGAAGTAATGGATCTACCGGAAGGCGGAAGAACGGCTCGCGGTTTGGCTCTCGTCAATCTGCTTCCGATCGGCCAGGATGAAACAGTTACAGCTGTTATCCCTGTTTCCGAATTTAGAGATGACTCGTATCTAGTCATGGTCACGCGTCTGGCTTACATCAAGAAAGTTCAGATGTCTGACTTTGCCAACATTCGACGCTCTGGCATCATCGCCATTACGCTCGGTGATGGCGACCAACTCGGTTGGGTACGACCGTCTGGCGGTAAGTCCGATGTCATCATCGGAACAGGCGACGGCATGTGCATTCGCTACTCAGAAGAAGAGTTGCGCCCGATGGGCCGCACCGCCCGCGGTGTGCGAGCAATTACTCTTCGAGAAGGCGACAAGATTGTTGGCTTCGACGTTACGGAAGGTGGAGACGATGCCTACGTTTTGGTTATCACCAATGACGGTTTTGGCAAGCGCGTCAAACTCGACGAATTCAGACAACAAGGTCGCGGCGGCATCGGCCTTATCGCTACCAAGTTCAAGAATGCTCAATCGAGATTGGCTGCATTGCGCGTAACTGCAGACGGCGAGCAAATCGTTATCGCTACTGCCAACGGCATCGTTGTCAGACAGTCGGTCGACGAAATCAGCTCGCAAGGACGCATGGCTACTGGTGTTCGCATCCAGCAGTTGGGTGAAGACGACTCAGTCGTTTCAGTCAGCCCGATTGTCGAGCCAAGCGAGATTGGTGGTACGGAAAACGGCGAAAGCGCCTAGTCCAAAAAAAATGTAGGGTGACGCCATGCGTCGCCCTCTTCTTTGCAAAGTAATCATGGGGGCGCAGTTCAGGCGCCCTCACTTTTTCAACATAGGGGCGCATTTTATGCGCCTTCTTCTGAAAACGACGAAACTCGCGTTTCCGCTTAGGTGTTAAGAGAGGGGTTTCACTCAAGTGTTTAACTCTGCGTTTTTCTTCAAGCAAAAAGGGCGACATTTTCATGCCGCCCCCTGCGAGATCTTTCTTTGACTAGCGAATGCAGTCGTCGAATGAAAGTCCGGCTTGCCGGCACTTCGACATGCACCAATTAAGTGAAAGCTGCTGTGCAAGCGGGAGATTCTCCGGCGAGCAACGTCCACGGAATACTTTTGTCAGTAGTGACTCCAATTCGTGCTGGTGTGCTTTTAGTTGTGCAGGCAGTGACAAAGTCCACTGCGAGCCGCCTGACTGAGTCAGGATCTCTTCGAAATAGTGCGGCTGCTGTCTTTGTGGAACAGAAGTCGTCATAGTGTGAGTTAGTGTCGTCGCTGTCATTCGGTTACCTGAGCAGAGATGTGGCGCAAATTCCAAGACGCCTGAGCGCTGGTTAGATGTAAATCATCCTGCGTTATCATAACTTTACACTCTTGACAATTGCAAGGCCTATAGGCGCCACTTCTTGGCAATTTTGAGTATTTTCATGCGGTTTTGCCCACTGAAAATGATGGTTTCCTGGTAAATGCGTTCGGGATTACCCGATTTCCGTAATAAACACTGATCAAACCCAGGCAGGCTGCGAGCCTGCTCGCTTTACAAAACCCGTTATTGGTACCGTAAGCCACAGTGTGGGTACATTCAATACAAGGAAACTCAAAGGATTCGGGGGAGAGCCCTCAGGTATCAAAGGTTGTGGGCGAGCTGCCTGACAGCTCAGATTCAGCTTTTCGGAGGTGCCATCCATGGCAAAAACGAAGCGAATGGAATCTAGGGACACCGGTGCCACGAGCGCAGATCCATCCGAGAGCATTGCCAGGGCAAATCCTGTTTTTATAACTTCCGAACTTGATGCACTGCATGTGCGACGAGTTGTTGCCAGTAACCCAAATACTCCACGTCAAGTTCTGGAGCGTTTGGCCGGTGAAGAGTCTGCGTTGATAAGACGACACGTAGCGCTCAATCCAAAGACCCCCGTAGAAACTCTGCGAAAGCTTGCCGAGGACCGCGAGACGGATGTTCGCTTGGCTGTGGCGGAGAACATCCACACGCCGCAGGAGATTCTTTGCGTGCTTTCAACGGATGCAGATATGGACGTACGTTACGGGGTAGCTGAAAACCCGCATATGCCCGAAGACATTCTGGTTGAGCTGAGTCAGGACGACAATCCGTATATTCGTTGCCGCGCGCTAAAGACGCTTCAGATGCTGGCTCCCGATGTTCAGAGTCGATTGAAGCTGATAATCCAACAGCAGCAAGACCTGCTGCGCTAACGGTTTGAGACTGACAATCATCGGCGCCTTGTGTTGATCGCATACAAAAGGGTCGACGCATGGCGTCGACCCTACATAAGTAAATCGAAGGGCGCGTGCAATGCGCCCCCACGAATCTTTGACTATCTGGAAGGCTCTTCTTCGCGCAATACGTAGCCTTCGCCGCGTACTGTTTGAATCAGGCGCTTGGTGTTGCCATCTTCCAGTTTGGAACGGAGATAACGGATATACACTTCGATGACGTTGGATTCGCCTATGAAGTCGTATCCCCAGACCTTATCGAAAATGAATTCTCTAGAGAGAACTTGCTCAGGGTACTGCATGAAGAGTCTGAGCAGGTCGAACTCTTTAGCTCTCAGATCAAGCTGCTTTTCGCCGCGCTTGACGATACGGTTGAGCTGGTCCATCCAGAGGTCTGAGTAGGTAAGGATGCCTTCTTGGGGCTTCCGTCTCATGACTGCTCTGATACGAGCAAGTAATTCTTCTGTAGCGAACGGTTTGGTCAGGTAATCGTCAGCGCCGCTGTCGAGACCTTGTACACGGTCGCCTACGCCATCTTTAGCTGTGAGCATGATGACCGGCACTTTCGACATTGCTCGCAGTCTCTTGCAAACTTCAATGCCGTCGAGACCGGGGAGCATAACGTCCAGCAGTACCAGGTCCGGTTGATCCTTCTTGAAGAGGTCAATGCCCTGATTGCCTTCGTGAGCCACGGAGACTTGATATCCTTCGTAGCCGAGCTCGAGTTCGATCAATCGAGCGATATTCACATCATCTTCAATGATGAGGATTTTCAACGAACTAACCTCGCTGCCTACTGCCACGTTTCCTTAACCTCCGTTCAATTCTGCTTTATTCTAATCTATTTGTCTGATGCTTGTGAATCGTAATAAGCCTGACAGAGCAACCTTTTGGGGGTCCAGATCAGAAAATTGCGAGTTATCTGACGCATGTCATACGAGCGCCTCGCCATTAATTGCTTAACGAATCTAGCAGGTGTTTAATGTTCAGGAAAGGGGTTAGTTATCAGTATGTGGAAATTTGTAATCTACGGATACTGATACGGGTTTTCAAGCAGTGCCTTTTGGTAACCTGCAGTCAAGACCAAAAGTTCTGCGCCCCAAAGTTACATTCCCCGATTTTTGAAAATCGCTCTCTATGGAAACCGATCGTCACGTGAAAGAAACCGGAGACGAGGAGACGAAAGAAAGTTCGGAACCCTACGGTCGGTCCGATAATGTTGAACAACTTTTTCCAATTGACTCGCAATGTCTGGCCAAACTTGCGCAGGGCAGTTCCGTTTTAATCGCTTCACTTCTTGCGATACCAGATGCGGTGGCGCTTATTCCCGGAGCTACATCCCCGCTGGGATGGCTGTTGCGCTTAATCGGCGTTTGGATTTCTGCTGCAGTGCTCTGGTTTGTCGGCTTTCTTGGCATACTCCAGGCAGTTCGCCTTATAGTCCGAGGCGTGTCAGTTGGTCCTTGTGGGGTTAAGCTCTGGCGTTTGGCAAAGCCAATTCCGTGGGAGAAGCTGGAAGCGGTTGCGATTGAGCCGCAGATTCTGTTTTCCAAGCTATTTTCACTGGACACAACTGCGCGCAAGTTGACGCTTTACTCCAGGTTTTTGTCTGAAAAGAAAATTTTTGAGAAGATACTAGTACCGCAACCGGTGCCTTCGTTTTTCTTCAAGCCTGATATTTTCGAAAAAATGGTCCGCTCGATCATTTATCGAAAGTTTGATCTCAACCCTGATTCAGTCAATGGCATATTTGCGTTTCCTCGAACACAACCGCCCCTCAAGACGACCTACAAAGCATTACGCTACCAGCAGATTTTAGTGACGATACTGATTGCTTTCGGTCTGGTCGGACTCTTGGGTAGAAAAGCTGCAGTGAATTACGTCTATAACTCCGGCAATCACGCACTCGCCGCCAATAATCTCGTTGAAGCAGAACGTCTTTACCGCCTGGCTACGGAGATCGATCCCTGGTTTTATGCCCCCTTCAATAATCTGGCCAATGTTGAATTTCGGCGCGGCGAATTTTCCCAAGCAATTGAACACTGGGAAAAGGCACTCCGACTAAAACCAGACTATGTCGAACCGATGATTTCCATTTCCTATTTGCACTTGCAGAAGGGCGAATATGTAAAGGCTAAAGGCCTTATCAACTCCGCACTGTTGTTGGCTCCGCTCAATTCTCACGCGATGGTCAATCGCGCCGATTATTTTCTGCGCATGGGAAATCTCAAGTCTGCAATGTCTGATGCTACCAGTGTGATTGCTAAAGAAGATAAGGATAAACGACCTGTATACACTGCGCAGTGCATTCTTGCCGATGGACTTATTCGTTCGGGTAAGCCCAAAGACGGTTTGAAAAAACTTGATACTTTTGCGAAGAACTTCAACGACCGCGAGTTCAACAGAACACTTTGGTTGTTAGTGAAGTCGGATGCGCTTATGACTCTCGGTGATTTGAGGGCAGCACGAAGCACTGCTTTGGAAGCGCAAAGACGTGCAGGCGACAGTCGAGATATCTTGATTCAACTGGCGCGCATCAGTATCGCCAGAAAAAACGCAGCAGAGGCGGAAGGCTACATTGAACGCCTGTCCATATTTGGTCCTGATGACCCATGGGTGAATTTGCTGAAGGCAAACCTGTCGCATCTCAATGGCGACGACAAGAAGGCTGAGCACTCCGTGGAAAGGGCGATGCAGTTGTCGCATGATGACGCGTTTTTGTACGCGGAGGCGGGCTGGCTATTTCATTCTATGAATGAAGACGAGCGGGCGCGCGACGCCGCTAAAAGAGCACTCGAACTGGAACCTCTGACTGACTCGGCGCTCAAACTTTTGGAAGTTGCTCGGAGGTAATCTGTCCTGCTTTGAGCATGCGTATCGTCACTGTTGTTCCTTTGCCTTGTTCGCTTGCGCAGCTGATTTCGCCGCCATGCGCCTCGACAATCTGCCGGCATACATATAAGCCGACGCCACTTCCATTGGAGTGTCGCATGGTGTCATTCGCGTTCCAGAAACGTTGAAATAGTTTGCTCTGCTCGCTGTCGCTGATGCCTTTGCCACTATCTTGGACTTCTATGTAGAGCCAGTTTCCTTCGCATCTGCAAATCAGTGTTACGACTCCTTCGGCAAATGAGAACTTGATTGCGTTGTGGATTAGATTGCTGATGGCCTTTTTGAACATTGTGCCGTCTAACCAAATTGGGTCAGATAGTTCGGAGCGAAACTCGACGCGCACATTGTTCTGGCTGGCGCAATAAGCCCAGTCTTGAATTGCTAGCCTTATGAGCTGATTGAGATCAGTGGGAGTGGCTAGAATTTTCTGACCATTTTGTTCGATTCGGTAGAGATGGACGAGATTTTGCAACATATGCAGAATCTCGTGGTTGCTCTGTTTGACTTTGAGAAGCAAGTCTTTCTGCTCGCTGTTGAGAGGTCCTAATGTCTCTGCTACCAATAAATCAAATGCTCGCATTGCACCGATATGTGGAACGCGTAAGTCGTTTGCTAAAGTGAAAATCAAATCTTCTCGTTCTTCTGCTGCACGCACACGGGCTCTGCGCTCAGCCCGGCGCCGCTCGACTGCATATCTTATAGAGCGAATGAGCAAGTCTCCTGAAACGCTGTCTTTGATCAAATAGTCCTGTGCACCCTTTTGCAGAGCTTCGAGTGCTGTGTCTTTGTCGTCTAAACCGGTCAAGACAATAATGGGCGCCTGGGGCGAATGAGAGAGCACGCGAGTAACGCTATCTGTGGATGATGCGTCCGGAAGGCTCAGGTCGAGCAGTACCACATCGAAGCTTTCCTGGGCAAGATAGGCTAAACCATCACGAAGCTTGCACGCATGGGCAATTTCAACGGCGGCATATGTATCTTGAATCTTCAAGACTTCTTCGATGAAAATTGCATCGTCCGGATTGTCTTCAATGAGAAGCAATCGAATGCACTGAGTTGATCTGGACATCTTCGCGGTTTCAGTATGCACGCCAGTACCCTCCACTACGATCTTAGAGGTTGCCAGCGATTCCGGTAATTCTCCCAAAGTGTGGTTTATCGGCTCACCTTAATTGGTGATTCCACCTCACACTCTTCAATCTCCGAATAAGTTCGGCCACAAGAGATTTCAGCGCCCGAGGTACTTTAGTTTCTTCTCCGCGGGCATCGACTTTCCGAAGCAACCGACCGTCCAGGTGTACATTATGTCGGCCACCTTCATTTCTTCTTCAAATTCCTGCCACAGTTTTTTCTGCTGGTCGTCCCGCTCCATGTAGCTTTCGAAAGTCAGCATCTCCAGTTCCAGGAAAGCTTTGTGCCATTCAGTGACCTGCTGGAATGCCAAGTTGACCTCCATTACTACCTCAAGCTCTCTTTCTTTCGTCCAGGTAGCCGTAAGTTTGGTCTCCAGGTACCGTGGGCTGGTTGAGAAGAATGTTTTGTAGAAAGCCCCTCGTCGAGCTAGATGCATGTGGTCATCGGTAAGGATGAATTGGAAGCCGCGTTCTTGCCAAAATTTCTTCAGCTGAAATCGTCTTGCCTCGTCGAATGACGGCAACTTCAAATCTGTCCCGACTAGGAATTTAGACTTGTCCATCTCAGTGCGGTAATCCGAAAATGAAATATGTGAGGCACATCAAGCTAAGTATGACCGAGCCTGAGTTGATGTCTCTCCAGCGTCCCGTGCCGATTTTGATAACTGTATATAGAACTAGCCCGGCGGTTAATCCATTGGCGATGTTGTAAGTGAAAATCATCATCGCGATGGTGGCGAGCGCTGGTGTCGACTCCGTCAGGTCTTCCATGTCAATGCGCGTGATTGAGCCTAACATCAGCAATCCGACAGCCATGAGCGCGGGAGCATAGGCATATTTTAGATGCTGCAACGGCGTGAGTAGCGGAATGAAAAAGAGACAGCATGCAAATAGGACGCCTGTGACTAAGGTCGCGAAGCCCGTGCGCGCTCCTTCTCGCACACCTGCTGCGGACTCTATATATGCACCGCTTGTGGATGAGCCGATGAGTGAGCTGAATATGCACGAGATTGCATCGACGATCATTGGTTTTTCAACATCTACAAAATTGCCTTCCTTGTCGAGCATGTTGCCTGCCGCGCCCACGCCTACCAGGGTTCCGAGCGTATCAAGAAAGCCCATGAGAAAGAGAGTTAGAAGAATAGGCAGGTGTTTAAGGGTTAGAACACCAAGAATGTCGAGCTTGAATGCAATTGGAGAAAGGTCATAGGGGGCGACGAATGGCACGCCGAAAATCGCTTGGGGCGCCATTCCAAATCCGCAGACGAATCCAATGACGGCGGTAACAACCATCCCGATCAGAATCGCGCCTTTCACTCTCCTGTACAAAAGACAGACTATGACCAGAAATCCGAAGATAGACAGAAGTACTTGAGGGTCATGCAGATCTCCGAGTTTTAGCGGTACATCGGGATTGCGCAAAATGCCCGTGCCCGGGATCAACAGCACGGATGCGGGCATTCCTTTTGCAGCGCTTGTAATGATGCCTGTTTCGTACAGCCCAATTAGAGTGAGAAAGAGACCGATGCCGCAGGCAAAACTGTGTTTCATGCTGGGCGAAATCGAGTTGGCCAACCACGGTCGGATTCTTGCCAGAGAGAGAAGGAGAAAGGCAATGCCACTGACGAAAACGGCGCCCAATCGCGTTTCCCACCCGAGCGCCATTGCGGCCAAGCCGAAAGCGATGAAAGCGTTTTCTCCCATGTAAGGCGCAACCGCAAGTGGGCGGTTGGCGTAGAGTCCCATGAGAAAACAGCCGAACACTGCCGTCACTATCGTTGCGACAGTGGATGGCTCGACGGGAAAACCAGCGAAAGAGAGGATGGCCGGATTGACGACGATGATGTAGGCCATCGTCATAAAAGTGGTGGCACCACCGAGAAATTCGGTGCGAATTGATGAACCACGCTCGGTGATCGAGAAGCGTTGGTCCAAAAAATCGGTCAGCGACGCTGCCATTATTAGAGGAGGTTCTTGGCTGTAGCCCAGGCTATCTCTGCACGGATTCCTTCACGCAGACCGGTTCTTTGCTGGAAGCCGGTTGCACTGACTAGCTTATTGACCGAGCAAGTTGTTGTTGTTGTCAGCTTGTTTACTTGCTCGGATGTGACGGGCGCCTTTTCCTTCATAAGCAATTCTGCTGCTTTGACGCCAAATCTGAGAAGAGGCTCCGGCATAGATGAAACTTTCTTTGGAATGCCCAGGCAATCTTGGATAGTGTCGACCAGTTCTTTGACTGTCGTGGGTTTTGGATTGGCGACGTTGAAGCAGTGGTAGCCTTCCGGCAGTCCCATCACAAGCGTGATTGCTTCTGCCAAATCTCTGGAATAGATGAGACTCTTCTCTGTGGTTCCGCCGCCAATTTGAACAAATCGGCCGGCTTTGATTTCTTTGATCATGGTCAAAAGATTGCCGCGATCGCCTTCTCCGTAAACAAGAGCGGGGCGCAGCGTGACAGTGCGAGGGATGTTGCGGAACATCTCCAGGAACTTTTCACTGGTTACTTTTGATACTGCATATGGTGTCTTGGCTTGGAGGGCTCCATTTTCTTCAATGTTGTTGAAGGGGCCCGATCCATAAATTGCCGATGTGCTCAGGAATATAAATGTGTTGACGCCGTTAGACGCTGCGGCTTCCGCCATCGATTGCGTGGCGCGAACATTCATTACTTCATATTCTTGGTAGGGTGCATCCGGGCGGTGCACCAGACCGGCGCAGTGAATGATGGTGTGGCAGTCTTTCGTCAGCATGCGCATTTCGCGTTCGCCGGTGCGTGTGAAGTCCGCCTCTCTTATCAGCACCTGGGTGACGTCGCAGACCTCGCCTAGAATCGCTCGAGTGTCCTGCGGACTGCGCGCTTGTGCTCGAATATCCCATTCCGGTGATGCAGACAGAGCCTGGACTACCGTCCTGCCGATCATGCCTGATGCGCCCGTTACTAGTACCGTTTTCCGTTGACCAGTGAAACCCATTTCTATAAGTTGCCTGAATGAGAGGTTGCCTTTAACAAAGTCGCTTTGCGGAGGTGATAGGACTGTGCGTAGGGGTGATGCCATGCATCGCCCGGGCGACGCATGGCGTCGCCCCTACAGGTTATTTTATTGCTTCTTGGGAATCAATGTTCCTGTTTTCAACATGTTGAAGTCTATTTGCCTCAATGCACTCGCCTTGGCACCAGCCCGCGCACGAGATTTACAAGTATAAACAGCAAAGCCCGCGCCCAGATTGCAGCATACACGAAGGCATTAAAGATTGGCGAGTGGTTTGCCGCCAAGTGCTTCCGGTAGAAGACTTCCATGCCTTTGTGAAGGTTTATTGTAGCGCCCACGGGACGCAGTCTGCTGGACGCTCCATGAACGTGATAAATGACCGAAGAAGGAAGGTAAAAAACCGACCAGCCCGCCTGTTTGATGCGCCAGCACCAGTCGATATCCTCGCCGAACATGAATATGTCCTCATCGAGCAGTCCGATTTTGTCTATCGCTTGACGACGAACCATCATGCAAGAACCGGAAAGAGCATCAACCTCAACGGTCTTGTCAGGATCTTGGAAAGTAAGGTTGTATTCCGACATTGTTTTACTTTTGGGAAACAAGCGGCTTAGGTAAGTAATGCGGAAGAATGCTGCCTTTACGGAAGGAAACGAGCGGCGGCAGGCGAGCTGCAAGGTGCCGTCTGTGTTGAGAACCTTCGGACCGACTGCGCCGCACTCTGGGTGGTCTTTCAGGAAATCGGCGAGTTTGCCGATAGCCCCGTCTTTGACTTCTGTGTCCGGGTTGAGAAGCAAGACATAGTCGCCCTTGCTCTCTGGGATGGCTTGGTTGCAGGCTTTAGAGAACCCGAGGTTTTCTTTGTTCTCAATCAGCTTGACGTAGGAATAGCGAGATTTCAGCATCTCGACAGACTCGTCGCCGGAATCGTTGTCTACAACCCAGACTTCAAAGTCGTCGGCCTGCGGCTCGAGCTTTATTGAATCAAGGCACCGCGCCAAGAGCGCCGGGGTTTTCCAATTAACGATGACGACAGAGACGCGCGGATTTGGCATTGCGTAATTATATTACCTGTGACCGCCGCCATCTTCGCCGCGTATATACCGGCGTTACGGAGGTTTAGATGCGAGACGAAAGATATGCCTTGGCTCATGCCAATCGCTGTTTCTCTAAGCCTCCCGGAAGCCTGCAACCCGAGTGCCTACAGCGTCGGTGTCGGGCGATATTTGCCGAATGCCTTACGCAGCGTGTTGCTGATTTCGCCCACTGTGGCGTAGCTTTCCACCGCTTCGCAAATGTAAGGCAGCAGGTTTTCCGACTGGGAGCCGCCGTCGCCGGTCTTTGCCACCTCGCTGAGTTTTGCCAGTGCCGCCTCGACCCTCTGGTTGTCTCGCTTTGCCTTCATAGCCGCCAGCGATTTTTTCTGCTCGTCTTCCAGTTTTGGATCTACTTTATGTAGCTTGTCCTGCTCTGTTTTTTCGTCGATGAATTTATTAACACCCACGACCGTGCGCCGTCCGCTCTCGACATCCTTATGGAATTCGTAGGCGGAATCTTGAATTTCCTTCTGGATGAAACCGCTTTCAACCGCGCGCATGGCGCCGCCCATTTTCTCGATTTTGTCGAGGTATTCCATGACTTCCTGCTCGAGTTTTGTCGTCAAACTCTCGACGTAAAACGAGCCTGCAAAGGGATCTACAACTGATGTCAGTCCGGTTTCGAAGGCAATGATCTGTTGCGTACGCAAGGCCGTAAGCGCCGATGCCTCGGTCGGCAATGACAATGCTTCGTCCTTCGAATTAGTATGCAAGGATTGTGCGCCGCCCAGTACTGCTGCCATCGCTTCAATAGTGGTGCGGACGATGTTATTGTCCGGCTGCTGCGAAGTGAGGCTCGAACCCGCTGTCTGTACGTGAAAGCGCAGCATCATCGACTTTGGATTCTTTGCTCCAAAACGTTCTTTCATGATGCGAGCCCAGAGCCTGCGCGCTGCTCTGAACTTAGCCACTTCTTCAAAAAGGTCCATTTGCGCGACGAAGAAAAAGCTTAGTTGAGGTGCGAAAAGGTCTACATCAAGCCCGCGCGAGCGTGCTTGCTCTACATACGCAATTCCATTAGCAAAAGTGAAGGCCAGCTCTTGAACCGCTGTAGCGCCCGCTTCTCGGATGTGATAACCGCTGATGGAGATGGTGTTCCACTTGGGCATCTCTTTGGCGCAAAACTCGAAGATGTCTGTAATTAGCCGCATCGACTGAGCCGGAGGATAAATGTAGGTGTTGCGTGCTTCGTATTCTTTGAGAATGTCGTTCTGTATGGTCCCTTGCAATAGCTTGGATTCGACGCCTTGCTTCTTTCCTACTGCGCGATACATAGCAAGCAAGATGGCACTCGTCGCATTGATAGTCATGGAGGTCGAGACTTTGCCCAGATCTATCTGATCGAAAAGTACTTCCATGTCGGCCAGGCTGTCGATGGCTACCCCGGTCTTGCCGACTTCTCCCAAAGCGAGCGGATCATCTGAGTCGTAACCCATTTGCGTCGGCAGGTCGAAAGCGGTGGAAAGCCCCGTTTGCCCGTTGGACAAGAGATAACGAAACCTTTTATTAGTCTCACGAGCGTTGCCGAAGCCGGCGTACTGTCTCATGGTCCAGCCGCGACTTCTGTACATGTCGCGGTAGATGCCGCGGGTGAATGGATACTCACCTGGTTGCCCGAGGGCTGTTTGATCATCAAAAGAGTCCAGATCTTCTGGCCCGTAGACGTGTTTTTCGCTTGTCATCGCCATCTTCTGTTTGTTCGGGAGTCCTAAATACGGCGTCTAATCTTAATATCAAAGCAATTCTAACTTGCTCCCATATAATTAGTATCTGTTTTTAAAGGGTGCATGAATGCGCCCTTATCTCGACTCATAGAGGAGGCTGCTTCACGTGAAGTACTACGAGAACATCCTGGAGACGGTGGGATCAACGCCGCTGGTAAAGCTGAATAAGCTTTCGAAAGGCTTGAAGCCGCTTATTCTCGCCAAAGTGGAGTGTTTCAATCCAGGTGGATCCGTGAAGGACAGACCCGCCCTCAAAATGATTGAAGAGGCTGAGAAAGCCGGGCTGCTCAAACCGGGCGGCACAATCATCGAGCCCACCTCCGGCAACACCGGCACCGGACTGGCTCAGATTGCAGCAGTCAAAGGCTATCGCTGCATTTTGATTTGCCCCGACAAAGTCGCTCAAGAGAAAATCAACCTTCTTAGAGCTTACGGCGCTGAAGTTGTGATGGTTCCGACCTCGGTCTCAGCCAGCTCGCACGAAAGCTACTACTCGGTTGCCAATAGAATGACCGCCGAAATTCCCGGCGCGTTCCAACCCAACCAATTCGCCAACCCCAACAATCCCGGCGCCCATGTCATCACCACCGGTCCTGAAATTTGGGAGCAAACCGGCGGAAAGATTACGCACTTCGTTGCCGGCGTCGGCACCGGTGGCACCATATCTGGTATCGGCAGATATCTCAAAGAGAAAAATCCGAACATCAAAGTCATCGGAGTTGATCCGGAAGGATCTATCTACTCTGGGGATATGGCGCAGCCTTACAAGGTCGAAGGCATCGGCGAAGACTTCTTGCCGCGCAATGCAGATCTCAAATTGATCGACGAGTTCGTAAGAATCGGTGACAAAGATTCTTTCGTCACCGCACGCCGGCTTGCTCGAGAAGAGGGTCTTTTGGTCGGAGGTTCGTCCGGTACTGCAACTGCTGCAGCCCTTCGCATCGCAGAAAAACTGACCGAGAAAGATGTCGTGGTCGTACTTCTTCCAGATGGCGGACGCGGATACTTGAGTAAGGTATTCTCGGACGAGTGGATGATGGAAAACGGTTTTTTGCCTGCTCCAGGACACACCTATTACGCAAGCGATCTGATTGAGCGCAAACGCAAGCGCGGCAAATTGCCTGACATGATTGTTGTTAGCCCGGGCGAGAACGTTCAGCATGCGATCGAACTCATGGAATTGCACCAAGTAGATCAAATCCCGGTTGTTACTGAAGATGGTCAAAACGTCGGGCACATCAATGACCTGGTTGCCATGCAAGTTGTATATGAGCGCAAAGATCCCGCCAAAATTGCAGTCAGCTCGATCATGGGAAGACCGTTCCCGCAGCTTGACGTTCGCACTGAAATCGACCAACTCTACAAGACCTTCCGCCTCGGCAATTCGCTAGTCGTCTTGACTAAAGGCGGCAAAGCGGTCGGCGTTGTCACCAAATTCGACATCATGACACACTTGCGCGAAGCCGTCGGCAGCCATGAAGACGTCGAAAAAGAACTCGTTAAGCACACGAAAGAAGAAACCAAAATGGGGGCGAAGAAGTAAATGTCCGGTACAGACAAAATGAAATTCTCGACTCGCGCGATTCACGCCGGTCAAGACCCCGAGCCGACTTCAGGTGCAGTAAACGTGCCGGTGTTTTTCACATCGACCTACGTGCACGAAGAACTCGATCAATATAAAGCGAAAGGCTATTGGTATGGTCGCAGCAACAATCCGACCAGAACCGCTTTGGAAACTTGCCTTGCTTCTTTGGAAAACGGCAAGTACGGCTTGTGTTTTGCTTCGGGTATGGCGGCGACTTCCGCAACCATGAACCTTCTGCAATCCGGCGATCACGTCGTCTGCGAAGAAGATGTTTATGGCGGCACGTATCGTTTGTTTGAAAAAGTGCTAACACGCTATGGTCTGACCTTCACGTATGTAGATGGCTCTAAGCCGGAAAACATCGAGAAAGCGATCAGGCCGAACACCAAAATGCTCTGGTTTGAAACACCAACCAACCCGCTTCTTCGCCTTGTCGATTTGAAAGCGCTTGTCGATATCGCCAAAAAGCACAGCACCAAAGAGCGCAAACTATTGACCGTCATCGACAACACCTTTGCCAGCCCATACCTGCAAAACCCGCTGGATTTCGGCATTGACGTAGTCGTTCACTCGACCACGAAGTTTATTGGTGGACACAGTGATGTTGTTGGCGGCGCTGTTATCACAAGCGACGAGCAAGTCTACGAACAAGTCAAATTCCACCAGAATGCAATCGGTGGAACCCCTGGTCCGATGGATTGCTACCTGACTATGCGTGGATTGAAGACGCTGGCAATCAGAATGCAAGCTCACGAGAAAAACGCAGCAGAGATCGCGAAATTCCTCGAGAGCCACCCGGCTGTAGAGCGTGTTCTTTACCCAGGTCTCAAGTCTCACCCGCAACACGAGCTTGCCAAAAAGCAAATGCGTGGTTTCGGCGGCATGGTCACATTCGTCGTCAAAGGCGGACTGGACAACGCCAAGAAAGTCATGGGAGCAACCAAGCTCTTCGTGCTCGCTGAGAGCCTCGGCGGTGTCGAATCTTTGATGACTCACCCTGCAGTCATGACTCACGGCGCAGTTCCCAGAGAAGAGCGCGAAGCCCGCGGATTCGTCGATGGTCTGGTACGACTCTCGGTTGGTATCGAAGACCTCGAAGATTTGATGGCTGACCTGAAAAACGCGCTAGCAACGGTGAAAGAACTGACACCGGCTAAGTAAGAAGGTCACGAAAGGGAGGCAATCGTCTCCCTTTTTTCTTGCGTCGATTTGAAAGGTGAAGAAAAGGAGCGGTTTGTGAAACATTCGATTTTATCGGCGACCATTTTGATCGCTGCTGGTGTGATTCTCTCGCTTCCTGAAGCGGCTTTTGCTACATCGTGGAAAGAAGTCAGTGAACTCTCTCAGACTGCTATCACTAAAGCGAGAGCGGGGCAATTGGATGACGCTGCCCGCACCGTAATCGAAGCGACCAGAATGCGTCAGGCACTGCCGAAAAATCTGCCGTCGAGTGATCGTAGCAACACAGACGGCTTTGCCAGCAGTCAGCTCGAATCAGCGTTTGTTGAAGTGGCTAATGTGTATGCACAGAAAAGTCGTTGGGCTGATTTGATCACTTTCTGCAAATGGCACATTGGAGATGCAGGACATTTGAACACTGTTGGTGTTGTCACTGCGTGGACTCAAATGGGCGAAGCCTATCGTGCACTAAACGGACTGCCTGAAGCGGAAAAGTGCTACAAGACTGCAATGGCCGCATACGACAGTGGCAGAAGCTCTATGTCTGCAGCTGAAATAGATCAGTGCAAGAAGATGTTTCCAGGTTATGCACGAGTTCTAAAGCTGCAGAACAAAACAGCTGAGGCGCAGTCAGTCACAGCGAAATTCGCCCGTTAATCGTGTGGCGCATCGCCTTTTTTTTAGGGGCGACGCAATGAGTTTAACGGCCGGAGCGCCGCCATCCTGGCGGCTTTTCAGATGCCGACTAGAAGCCGGCGATCCCAGTGTTTGAGTCAACTTAGGTGGTGACTAAAACTTGCCTTTGGCTTTCTTTGTCTTCAGTTTGGCGCTGACGCCACTTCTGGTCGACATATAGCCATTGGAGAAGACGATGGTATCGTCGAATCCGCCCGCTGGTCCGCGGTAGTTGAAATCATACTTGCGCTCGATTGTCGGCAAGAGGTCAGCGGAAACTGTCTTTGCTGCGATAGTTCCGGAAACATTCTGCGAAATCAAACGACCGTCTGCATTGCGATTAGCTAGTTGACCGGCTACTGCCTTGTTGCTGAGCTGTCCGTTGAGGTCGTGCGAGGCGAGTTTGATATCTGTCCTTTTGTTTGCAAGATATCCGGCGACTTCGTGGTTGGCAAGTCTGTATTGTCCGCGGACTGCAGGAACGGAAAGTCCGGCATTTACATCGTGCATTGCTAATTGGGGCTGTGTGCGTTGCATGCGTAATTTCGCTTCAACGTCGCGTGCCCTCAGCGAGCCATTAATATCGTGCGTGACGAGAGGATTGCTGACATTGGGGTTGCGGCGCATGCTGCCGTCGTTGTTGCGGGCTGTTGGAAGCGATGCGTGATTCATGTGAATGTAGTGCGGCTTCTGCGCAATCCTGTCGACGGGTGCTTTGCGCAAGAGGCGTTGTACCTTCCAAGGCTTTTTAGCGGGCGCCACTGGCTTCATGTGGTTGTAGGCTGCCGTAATCGGCATCCAGTGCCAGCGCTTTAGATTGGGGTTTTTCTTGATAATGCCTTTTTCCCAGCCGCGGATCTCAACCGTGCCTTGAGTTTCGCGCACGTAATAGCCGCGCGCGTCTGCCGGCATGGCGATGACTGCCAATGCGGCGACAGAAAATATTAGGTGGGCGATGCGGGTGATATTCATTTTGCGGGAGCAAGAGGGACTGAGCCATTTATAACAGCGCCCGTGCGGCATTAGCAAATTAATCCCGCTCGTTTTTTGCTTTGTAACTTGGCTCGATTTCGGTAGCATTAATATCTCTTTGGGCTTAAATTTGTTGGGCTTTCGGTTTTGACTGGTTGCGAATTTTGGGCAACTGTTGGGTTTTTACTACGTATTCCCCGCACTCTCTTTCGTAGAAAACCACCACCATTTGGGGCATTGCGGACATGATATCGGTCGTTTTTGGCAAAGAACGGACATTGTCTTGTGAGGCAGAAAAAGCCAATTCCGTGCCACTTCCGAAGCGTTGAGGGTGTTTGAAGCCTAAACGTCAAATGTGTTGGAGTCGTTAAACGCCAGCAGGCGCTTATTGGCAGTTCTTATTTTGCAAAGGGTTGGTTACTGGGGAAATCTATACGACACAGAGTTTATTTGGACAAAGCTCTATAGAAAGAACTTTAGGCTCTAAATAGGAAGTATTTAGGGAGCATTTAGGAGCTGTGACGAAATATGGGAGGCTTGATCAACAAGTCTCATAACAATCATGAAAATCTTGATTTTGGAGTGGTACCAAATATGGTGCTATGCAAAGCTATTTCAATGAGCTGCCTTGATTTGTGCTCGGGCTGTTCACTTTTACAAACGGTGCCTTCACCTGCGCTCCGTCCGCACTGTTGTATTTTACAAATGGTGCTTTGACTTGTGCACCATCGTCGCAGTTGTATTTCACGAATGGCGCTTTCACTTTCACACCTTCCGGACCGCCGACGTTAACGTCAACGAATGGAACCTTAACGTGCGTTCCGTTGCCGTCCGTATTGGACACGTTTACCGCATTCATTGCCCCTTCGATTATTCTTTGAAGCAATCGTTTTTGAGGCGGGTTGATTGAAGGATCTTGCGAGTAATTGCCGAGTAAAGCAGGCGGGTTGGTTACCGGTGTGTTCAATCCTTGTGGTGTAAAACCTTGCTGAACGCCGCTCTGCGAAGTTCCGCCTTGCTGCGCCGCACCTTGCAGAGCTGCGCCTTGCCCGGCGTGAGTTCCTGCGTTTTGTGAAACACCTGGAGCTGCCGTACCAGTTTGATTCTTTGGAGCCCAGCTTGCGGGAGCCGGTGGATTTTGCGTGCCTGAAAATTGTGGTCCTGGAGGCGCGGTCAAAGTTTTTCCGATATCAAAATCTTTGAGCAAATCATCTTTGCTCTGATTTAAAATGTTTTGAGCAAACGCCTGCGTGCCCCACATGGAAAAGCCTGCGGCTACCAAAATGGCTGCCTTCCACTCGCTCTTCATTTAAGCCTCTCTTTCTAAAGTGTGACTTACGTCCCGGGCACGACCGAGTAGTTGATTTTAGCAAACGCACTAACACTTAGCGCTAGCTAGTTTTCTGACTAGGTCACGTCTGCGCTGGAGCATTTGAGTCAGTGTGCCTTCTGCGCCAAGCCTTCTGCCGCAGTTTTTACTCTGGCGAGACGTGCGTCGATTTTGCTCTTCAGAAATTGATTTGTGACACTCTGAGCGTAAGGCAGTCCGGTGTCGAGCACGGAGTGCAGTGAGAGCGTGATTCCACTCGGTGATTCTGCTAACTCCCAACTGCCCCACATCTCTTTAAACTTGTCAGACCGCACCATCTTGTAATCAATGCGCTTGAGCGGTGTTTCTTCTTGCACCAAAAGGCACGTCGCAGCGCCCACTACGGGGATAGAGTTGAACTTCTGTTCGAGCAAAACGCGATTGCCCTTTTGCTCTACGACCTTGCTATAGGTGATGTCCGGATCGCTTTGACGCTCGTGGTGTACGGCATCCCACACCGCTTGAGCGGGTGCTGTGATTTCAACCTTCCCTGTGACACCGTCCGATGGTGATTGGCTGAATGCGGGGCTAGCGGTGAAAGAACAAATTGCCAACGTAGCCAGAAGACCGAGACTTTTCTTCATGAGACACTTCCGTTTCCGTGAGAGCGCGTACTAACCCAAAGATGCGCTGAGAAAAAATAGGTTCCCTATGTCGATCCTGTAAATTGTACGTTTTCCAAGGCTTCGGCGATTAGTTAATCTGCCAAAATTGAACTTTTATATGCGGTGAGGCGGGTGCGAGCAAAATGAAGATTGCCTATCTGGGGTTGGGGCTAATGGGGCAAGCGATGGCGGTCAATTTAGCCAAAGCTGGTCTCGAGGTGGTCGGGTGGAATAGAACCCCTGGCAAACCCGGCGAAGCGGCGTTAATGGCGGCTGGGGGGAAAGTCGAGAACTCAATAGAGGCCGCCGTGAAGGATGCCGCGGTAGTTTTTACTTGCCTGGGTGACATTGGAGATGTTGAGCAGGTTTTGACGGGCAAAGGCGGTGTTGTCGATTTTGCTATGGCTGGTGTCGTTATTGCCGACTTTTCTACTATCGGACCGGAAGCGGCGAAGCGCATTTACGATGCGTTAAGGGCAAAGAGCATGCATTTCCTCGACGCGCCCGTGACTGGTGGTGACGTCGGTGCGCGCAACGGCACCTTGACCATTATGGTTGGTGGTGATGAAGAGCCATTTAGAAAGGCTTTGTTTGCGTTGGAAAAAATGGGCAAGAATATCAAACATTGTGGACCGTCCGGCTCCGGACAAGCTCTCAAGCTCTGCAATCAGATTCTTTGCGCAGTCAATATGATTTCAGTATGCGAGGCGTTTCGACTGGCAGAGCAATTAGGCGTTGATGAAAACCTGCTAGTAGACGTACTTTCCGGAGGTGCTGGTGGTTCGTGGGCGTTGAGCAATCTTGGTCCGAGAATTATCAAGAAAGATTTTGAACCAGGTTTTGCGTTGAAACACATGTTGAAGGACTTGCGTCTCGTGTTTGAGAACATTGATGGACAGGATGATTTATTGCCGGGTACAAAACTTGCGCAAGACTTGTTCAAGATAGTTGGGGAAGGTGACGGTTCTGATAGTGGTGGCGCAGATGGTGCGCGTGGAACCCAAGCAATGCGATTGGCATATAAATAGAAGTTGCAAGCAAAGTAAGCGCAATCGGAGAATTAAGGTCAGCCGCTGTGCGTTTAATGTGCTGCTAAAATACGACTACTAGTTTGTGTGGGCAAAGGTTGCAGTTGATGAGTACTCAGACGAGAATATTTTTCGTCGATGATGATCGAGTCGTTCGCACTTGCTTGCGGCATTTCTTGAAAAAATTCGATGATTTCGAATTGATTGGCGAAGCTGAAGACGGCAATTCCGCCGTCGAGTCGATTCTCGACTTGTCTCCATCGGTAGCGCTGGTCGACATTGGTCTGCCTCGCATCAACGGCATCGAAGTTACCCGCAAAGTTAAGACAGAGCTGCCAGACTGTAAAGTGCTGATGCTTACATCGAGCGATGACGCTCGCGACATCTTTGCTTCTCTTGACGCCGGTGCCGATGGATATGTGCTAAAAGGTGATTTGGCCGCCAATCTGGAGGTTGCTATCCGGTCGGTACGGGTCGGCTCCGTCTGGCTGGACCCAGGCATCGCACGCATAGTTCTGGACGCCTCCAATCAGCGTCAGGCGAGCGGAAATATCTCACAATCCGGCATGTTATCGACCGATGAGGCAGAATTGCTTGGCAGCATCGCCGGAAGCAGCTGTCAGGACGGTGTTTGCCTCGTAGATCCAGCTTTCTTGAGAAGGCTTAAGCGGCTTTCGCAAAGTGATTCTAAACGCTCCTAAGGCGACTGGCGGCGTTCATCAAGCTCTGTACTACTGCAAGCCGCAAGATGAATTAAATGCTTGGCCTATAAATTCTCAGCCAAGGTGGCTAGGATCAGCCAACTTGTCTGAGTACAACGGAGATATTTGGCATGCCAACTGCTGAAACTGAAACTTCTGTGGACACTTCCATTCTGGATGAAATGGTTCACTGGATTAAAACCTTGAAAGACGTCGGCGTTTCGCCCGACACCGCCGCAAAATGCACCAGCGATTTCTTTATCGCTGCTGGTGTGGCTACAACCGAAGAAGTCTGGGAAGACGAAGGCGAAGAAGACGAAGACTTCTAAACCCCGCCCGCTTCGGACGCAGATTAGATTTGACGGCTTCCCGTATTCTCGGGAGGCCGTTTCGTTTCGGTGAATATTTGTACGACTCTGGGTCGACAACTGCGCATTGAAAGGTATTTGGGATTACATTCTTCTTGGCTATCTATTAGCCGAGGAATCCCGGTCATTGCCGAATTTGAAGATTAGGCTTTATGGAATTCGGACAAATCCCTCCTTCTAGCCGTGTGCGAAATAAGAGTGTCCTCAAATCTCCGTATTTGAGCGTACTTTTGCTGTCGTTTTTTTTGGTAGTGCCACTCATTTCTGGCTGCCAGCAGCCTCAACCTCCCGATCCGCGGAAACTCACCCCCATGGTTTCGGTCGAAGGTTCGGACACCATGGGCGATTTGCTCAAGGTTTGGTCCCAAGAGTTTATGAAGAACAACCCGGATGTGCCGGTTTCCATCAACATTGGCGACACTTCTCAGGGCCTCGCAGCCTTAATTGGCCGAACCACCGATCTTGCTTCTGCCTCGCGCGATCTCACTGATGAAGAAGTCGTGCTGGCTCATAAGCACAAAGTTCGATTAAGAAAAGTACCTGTAGCCCGTGACTCAGTTGCTGTGATTGTCAACGCAGACAATCCTGTAAACGACATGACTCTGACTGAGCTAAAAGCTGTGTTTACAGGCGAGATCTCTAATTGGTCAAAGGTGGGCGGAAACGACGAGAAGATCGATGTCTTGGCGCGCGAGCCAGGCTCGGGTACAAGCAAGTTTTTTATTTCGCATGTTTTAAAACGCTCATCAATTGCAAAGTCTGCCACAACTGTTCCTTCTATCGAAGCGATGATGGAAACGATTGCGAATAACAAGAATGCGATCGGTTACGCAGGTATGGAGGCGCTTAGCGAAGAGCCCGGAAAAATCAAGTCGTTGAAATTGCAACTTGTTAATGGTGGTACCGCAGTTGGTGCCACTGCCGCTTCGGCAATCGGTGGGTATCCACTTAGCCGTCCACTGTTTATGTTCATGGATCAAGATGCCAAGCCATCTGCGCAGAAATTTATCGACTTTTGCCTGAGTGAAGAAGGTCAAAAACTGGTAGAGAAAGCTGGCTACGCGAGCATCGACCGGAAGTGATTAGCGTTAACGTTCTTACTTCCTCTCGAATATTTCAGTCGCTTCTCTCCGCTAAGTAGCCGCCGGCTCCCATTCCTTGTCTGGTCCGTAAATGAAATTGCGCGCGGCATGAAGCATAGCAACAGCGCAGACCAGCGCACCGGTGGGCGATTCCATGTCATCGGTTGTCCACCGCAGTCCCTTGTTGACGGTGAAGATTTGTTCATCCCAACATACTTCCATCTTATCTTCGTCGCCGGATACTAGGAGCTGTTTGTTCACACGAGAATCGTTCAGTTCAAAGGTTACATCATAGGCTTGCCTTAAGTCTTCGCCAAGAATGCCAAGCCTGATTTCGACGGGGTGCCATATTTCTGATTCGCTGATTTTCACACCTTCATGCCTGGCTCGGTCAAATGACGCTACTGAAAATTGCAGCCATTGTGAGCCCGTGCCATCACCAGCAGTATCGAATTCATACTTTCTAGGCACGTACGGACCCGTCCTAAATTGACCTGCTTCCACTCTAAAAGTAAAGGGGTATTCAACCTGTCCGTCTGGCAACTCAAACTCCCCTATTCCGCATTCTTCATGATCAGAACTCAACCGTTGAAACCTAACAAGATATGTATCCTTGTTTGCTTCACTTATAGAAATAGGCTGAATTCGCAGCACTTTCGCATTCCTTTAAAATTGGTGTACGGTTTCACCATTCCACACTGACTGAAGCTGTTCCACGGTCATTTTATACATGGTTCCATCAGGATCTCTAACTTTGACAAGATTTCGCATTTCCATTGGTCCGTTTTTGCTCTTCATCATGATTGGTCCAGGTTCCAATCCATCTATAACGACTACATGCTGTGCATTACCAAATTTTGCAAACATTGCTCCAAATGGTGGTTTTAGAGTTTTTAAGAGGGTTTCGACTTTTGCTACAGAGTCTGTGTTGAACTTAGAGTGTAGCCACCGATCGTTGCCGAGTTCGTCAGGCAACCACGAGAAAGGAATTTGTGGTTGCGGATTCCTCTCTAGATATTCCCTGCCCCATCCGGCTTCTAGTTTAGCTCGAAGAGTTTCTTGATGGATTTTAAGCCCCGACAACATTGACCCTACTGCTGAAACGCATGAATTCTTGTGGGTTTGTTTAACCACGAGTTCTGGGGGACCTTCAACAGGGTCAATGACTTCCCAGAATTTTCCGGCACCAGCAACCTTTCCTGTAGCTTCAACGTGGAGTGGATGTTCTCTGGAATCCTTTAGCGATATTTTGCCGAGGATTCGGTCTAGTGCATGACCGGCGGCAAGCCCCGTCGCGAAAAGTGCTGTGTCTGCAATTGGTGGCCCCAATTTTTCTTCGACAACATATTTCGTTTTCTCAAAATTAGAAGCGTTTGGATCTTTGCTCAGTTCCCAGAATGCGGGAGCTGTCTTAGCGAATGCGTCTGCATACTTTGCGCTAATTTGAGTAATCTGCTCCGCTGCTAACGCTATGCCTCCGGCTTGCAAGACAGTTGCGATACCTCGAAGAGCAAGATTAGAAGAGGTTGCGATCACTCCGATTGTTTTGCCTAACATTATTCCTACTGCAAGACCGCTCATCTGATTCTCGAATTCGTTCTCGGCAATGACCTTATGGAGCACTTCTTTAGTTGCGCCCAAACAAGCGCCATCAATTAACGCTGCTTTTGATAGATAGCCTGCGCGCTCCAGTGCGGGTAAATTTTTTGCTGCCTGTATCTCGTGCTGGGTCAACGTGTCTTGATACTTTTGAAGTACAACATCGCAGACGGCAGTATCGTGTATCTTCTCTCGGTCAAAATCGCTGAGTTTCGTTTGATCATGTTTTTCAAGTTGATGCTTGAAGTTTTGCTGAATTTCTTTATCGTCTTCCGGTCCGAGTCTTAAGCTGACGAAACCGGGGATAGAGCCAGGCATGAACGTTTTGATATCCGGCAAAGGAAATCGAACTTCATTGGGAAACACTGGAGACTTGGCGTATTTTTCCAGTGCCGCTTCCCTTAGTTTCAAATCCCGGATTTCTATGGAAAGCATCTCTCCTGCTGTCTCGTCTAGAGCAGAAGTGGACAGTCCCTTTTTCTTTGAGTTCTCGCGCATCTCTTGAACGTTTCTTACGAACTTTTTTGTTTCATCCGATAAGGAATGATCGTCTGCGAGAACCTTCAGAATGTGAGTATTCGCTTTGTTGTCATGTTTGCGCGCTCTGGCATCTTTGTGCAGCGTATCGTCCACGGCGCTTTCTTTGGCTTTCTTGAGTACTTGTTTTTCTGTTAAAGGATTGTTTCTCGAGACGACCGTGCCGTCGTGCAATTCAACTTCGAGGGTGCCGCGTTGCGACGGACCCGCCGAGCCGCTCGGCATGTCTCTGTTTCTGCTCTGCGCATTTTTGACCTGCTTGGAGTCGACGGCTGCGTTTTCTGCACCGAGCTGACTGCTTTTCTCCGCAGATTTGAAGACCTGCTTCTCATTGGATTCGACGTTTTTGGAGGAATTGTCCGTCAAGTCGGAATGACCTCAATTTACGGATTCTGCCGTCCTGCATTTTGAACAGAGATGTCTCGTAAATGAGTTGTACCCGCTTTCCTTGCCTTCTAGAAACTAGATCTTTTGTGGTCGCGTGCAACGTGACCCCACGCGTGGTAAGTAATCGGGCGACGAATGGCGTCGCCCTGCGAAAATCGAACGACGTATGGCGTCGCTCCTACGGCTCGAACGAAATTACGTTTCCCGTTTCAATTGCCTGTCTGAGCTTGTCGGCGGCTTCTGGATTCATTTTGCTCAAGATTTTTTCTGTTGCTTCGTAGTGCTCGCCGCACTGTGATGCGCGACTGGCATAATGCTGCAATTCCACCGCAGCTTTCACGTCGCCGTTGCATGCTTTGATCCAGTTGTTGCTGAAAAACGCTGCCAGCATGGATGTAACTTTATCGTCGTCAATCTCGCCCATGGAAGTCGGTGCGAATGCTGGTGTAGAAAGAGTTTGGGACATGGGAAGACCTCTGCCTCTGGGATATTGTTAGAGTCCCGCGAGATATGTGAGCTTTACGTGAATGTTGCTCCGTACTTTTCCCACTCATCACGGGCAAGCGTAATTAGAGTCCCCTTATTCTTGCTTGCCGTTGGGATAAAAGATCGAGAGCAAACAAATCAAAACGAAAACCCCGCACATCATTTTCTCTGATTCCGTAATGTTTTCATAATCGCGTCCGCCCATTCCACTTGAGATAAGTATCCAGAGTCCGAGAATCGCAGTACCAGCCGTGATGACCGCGATAATGTCTCGCCGCAAGCCGGGTGTTGTGTCGAAAATTCTCATCAGCGGAACCAATAAGAGCACTTGCAAGATGATTGCCATTGGTGCCACCACAGCTAGTGGTTTGAAAACCAAGAAAAGTACGGTAGAGGAAATCAAAGTTGCTAGCCAAACTCCAAAGCACGCGGTTGAAGCTCTCTCGTCCTCTGTGAGAATGCGCTTTCCGAAAGGATCGAGTAACAGCAGTAAGTTGAAGAATTTGCGTGCGGCAAGTGCCATGATCAGGAAGAGAAACGTCAGAGAGCGCAGCGGGGGGACGAAAACCAGAACAATCGCAAAAACAAGCGACGCTCTTCTGTCCATATCGGAGAGTTTTGCAGTTATGTAGGCGAATGGATAATAGATCGGATTGCGTGCTTTTAGTGCTTCTAAAATCCCATCGCGCGCCCATTTTGAAGTGGGATTTAGTCGAAGCGCTTCGCGATAATGCTCGGCCGATTCTTTGGGTTTTCCTTGGCGAAAGAGAATCGAAGCTTTATTCGCGTGAGAAATGTCATTTTCAGGATCATGCGAAAGCGCTTCATCTACGCATTGTTCCGCTTCCTTATGTTTGCCGAGTTTCGTCAAAGCTGACGCTCTGCTGTTTAAGCAATCAACATTCTGCGGTGATACTTCAAGCCCGAGTTCTGCCATTCCGAGCGCTTTCTGCCAATCGTCGCGCATTAGGTGAATTTCTGCAGCCATGCCAAAGTAGGTGGCATGGTGAGGGTTCAGCCGCAAAGCTTCTTCGATTGCGGCTAGGGCTTCTTTAAGTCTTCCCCAGTGGTAATAAACGAACGAAATTGCATAATGATTCCACGAGTTATCGGGTTCTAAGTTGATGCACTCTTTCGCTTCTTTTATCGCTTCATCAAAGCGCTTTTGCCCTGCCAGTGCGAGACCCAGCATCCCGTGCGCATATGAATCGTTGGGGTTTTCAGCTACTGCAAGGCGAAACTCATCTTCCGCAAGTTTAAAGCGGCGTGAGTCGTAGAGAATGGAACCTCGTTCAAGATGATCGGTCACGATTCTCTACAGCTTCATGTATTTGACGATGTCATCGTACGCGCCACCCTGATTGGAATACAGAGCATAGTTGCGGGCGGTGGCGAACCATTCCGTCGTGGATGGCTTCACGTTTTTAATTGCGCTTTCCAAATCTTTTGTAGTGATTGGCTTGGGCACGCCTTCTTTCATAGCCTGTGAGAGTTTTGCCTCAACTGCATGATCTACAACCGAAAAGATATCCGCGCCAGAAAACTTATCTGTTTTTTTGGCTAGCAGCTCATAATCAATGTTGTCTACCGGTTTTCCTTTTAGGGTCAAACGCAGAATATCCGCGCGCGCCTTTTGATCGGGCGGTGGCACAAAAATGATTCTGTCGAACCGTCCTGGTCTGCGAAAAGCGCTGTCCAAATGCCACGGCGCATTTGTCGCTGCGAGAATCAAGACTCCTTCATTGGAGTTGTCTACGCCATCTAATTCTTGGAGGAATTGATTGATTGTTTGGCGGGTGCCGCTCTTGCGCATGTCGCTGCGGCTTGCGGCGAGTGCGTCTACCTCATCAAAGAAGATGACGCAGGGCGTGTTGCGCCGTGCACTTTCGAAAATCTCGTGCAAACGTCTTTCACTTTCTCCGATAAACATATCTAGAACATCGTTAATGCCAACACTCATGAAATTAGCCTTGATTTCACCTGCGGTGGCACGGGCGAGAAATGTTTTTCCACATCCAGGTGGTCCGTACATCAAGATGCCGCCGCCGACCTTCTTGCCGTATTGTTTGAACATCTCCTGGTTTTCGAGAGGATAAATAATCTTCATCCGCACTTGTTCTTTTACGTCGTCCATTCCGCCGACGTTTTCAAAACTGATATCAGACTTCTCGATATCAATGAAGGTATCGTGATCATCTGCCTCTTCATTGGAGACGAAATTTTTCATTCTTCCGTCAGATGTTACGGCTGCCCTGTCTCTATCATTCGCATTGGACATCGGGTTATCTGTCAGACCCAGGCGCTCATGCAACCCTGAATCCTTCACTGCTGAATCTATTTCTGTTCCGCGAGTGTACGCTTGCCTAGCCCTTTCGATGTCTCCGTCGTTTAGCAAAAGCCTCGAATGAATAATGAAGGCTTTAGCGGGTGGTTTGGATTGCTTGATCAAATCTTCGACTATGACCAACGCCTGTGAATATTTGCCGAGTTGATAGCAGCTGTATGCCAAGCCCAGCTTCGCTGTTTCGTTACCGGGCGAAAGTGTCAGCGCCGTTGCATATTGTTTTTCTGCTTCGTCATAACGAGCGCTGGAGTTGAGCAGGTCGCCCAAGTGAATGCGCAGCGGAGCATTGTCCGGTGACACTTTGAGCGCCTCCCGCAGCGCGTTGATAGATTCTTCGTTGGCAGTCATGAGATTCCTAAAAGGCACACGGTGCGGTTATGAGGCGCCGTACAAAACGACGATGTACTAACAAGCAAACTGGTCAGAACCCAATTTTAGGTCGAAACAAAAAACACAGTCGGGAAAAGCCCCTAAGTATGTCCCTTTCTTGATCTTGCCTCTTTTGCCATCTGTTAAACGCGTCCAGCCGGCATTCTCGACAGCTGTTTAATTCTGGGTTCGTCCGATATTTAATCTTTTCCGTGCCGAAGTTAACCACTTGACGCGTTGCAAAGAGAGGGTTTTCGAGGAACAAAGCAGCTGCGAGGTCATACCTCATGCGAGGTCTTAACCTCACAGGATACCGGGGGACACTGAGATGAGAAAGCAGATTTGGCACGCAATCGAGAATTCTCTTGATTGGACTACCTTAGACAGCTATGGACGTGGAATTCACGCCCCTCAGAACCCTAATAATGAGCATCCGCCTCAAGAATCGCAAGAGCCTCAACCTGTTTGCAATAGCGGCGTTTGCGAGCTGACCTGGAAGCCTGGTCGCAGCTCAGTAGCTTGAAGCTTGAGATTCACATTCGCCGGTCTGTTTGAGTTCTAAAGCGAATAATAGGCAATAATTAGGCTGAGGTTCAGCCTGTCTTACTAATCACAGGGTGCGCTTCGAATTCGAACGAAGCAGTTTTGCTTCACCGGCTTCCGGCATCCAGGTAAGCGCCAGCAATGAAATTTCTCGACGCGCTCAAAGAAAAGGTCCTCATCTTCGATGGGGCTATGGGCACGTCCATCCACACTTATGATTTGACTCTCGATGACTATGAGGGCGCGGAAAACTGCCCGGAAATTCTCGTCGTTAGCCGTCCGGAAGTAATCAAAGAGATTCACGAGTCGTTTTTCAAGGTCGGTTGCGATGTTGTGGAAACCGACACATTCGGCGGCTCGCCCATTGTTTTAGCCGAATTCGGACTGCAAGACAGAGCCTACGAACTTAACAAAAGAGCCGCTGAGTTGGCACGCGAAGTTGCTGATGCATATTCTAAGGACGGGCAGCAGCGCTACGTTTCAGGTTCGATAGGTCCGACGACCAAGCTTCCATCGCTGGGTCATATCAGTTTTGACGAGATGTGCGCAGCTTATTACGTCCAGGTCTCCGGTCTTGTAGACGGTGGGGTCGATGTCCTTCAGTTCGAAACCGGACAGGACTTGCTTCAGGCTAAAGCCGCCGTCGTAGCGATGGTCGATTACTTCGAGAAAATCGGACGCAAGGTTCCGATTATTACTCAGGTGACCATTGAGGCTCCTCCGTTAGGAACAATGCTCGTCGGCACCGACATATCTGCGGCACTTGCTACTCTGTGCGCGTTTCCAATTGATGTGATTGGCATAAATTGTGCGACTGGACCGAGCGAGATGATTGACCCGGTTCAATATTTGACGATGAACACGACCAAGTATGTGTCGTGTTTGCCGAATGCAGGCTTGCCGGAGAACGTAAACGGGCAGACGGTCTATAAGCTGACTCCAGATGATCTCGCCACTTCATTGAAGTATTTTGTCAACGAACTTGGCGTCAACATCATTGGTGGATGCTGCGGAACGACACCCGCGCACTTGAAGCGCGTGGTCGAAGTAATTGGACATGTGCCGCCAAAAGTTCGGCACCCCGAATACACGCCAGCTACAGCGAGCATATACACGTCAGTTGCGATGCACGTCGATCCGGCGCCGTTGATTATCGGTGAGCGGACAAACACCAACGGCAGCCGTAAATTCAAACAGCTTCTCAACAAAGAAGATTGGGATGGCATGGTTGCGATGGCTCGCGACCAAGAGAAGGAAGGCGCGCATGTGCTCGATGTTTGCACCGCCTACGTCGGTCGCGATGAAGTCAAAGACATGTCTACGTTCATCAGGCGTTTGAACACGGAATTGCAGATTCCTCAGGTCATCGACTCGACTGAATATCCTGTTTTAGAAACCTCGCTCAAGCTAATCGCCGGACGTCCGATTATCAATTCCATCAACCTTGAAGATGGCGTCGATAAGATGCTCAAAAAGGTCCGTTTGATCAAACGCTTCGGAGCCGCAACAATCGCGCTTACCATCGATGAAAGCGGTATGGCAAAAGAAGCCGAGAAAAAACTTGAAGTTGCCAAACGCATTTTTGACCTTTCGCTTGCTGAAGGGCTGCGCCCGGAAGATCTGATTTTCGATGCGCTGACATTCACACTCTCCACTGGCAACGAAGATGATCGCAAGCTTGGTCTGGCGACGCTAGATGGCATTCGCATGATCAAAGAAACCCTGCCTGGCGTTAAAACCGTGCTTGGGGTCAGCAATATTTCGTTTGGTTTTGACCCGCACATTCGCCAGATCCTCAATTCTGTCTTTCTGCATTACGCTGTTGAAGCCGGTCTCGATATGGCAATCGTCAATGCGCAGAAGATTTTGCCACTCTACAAAATTGATGAAGCCGAGCGCGAATTGCACAGAAAGCTTGTCTTCGACGAGCGCACGTCAGACTATGATCCGCTCTTCAAGCTGCTTGAGTATTATCAGAATACGGACACTAAGGCTGCGAAGTCGGTCAAACATAAAGGTCCGCAAGAGATTGAGGATGTTCTCAAAGAGCGCATCATCGATGGCAATCGCGTAGCGCTGGAGAAAGATCTCGACATTGCGCTCAAGAAATATGCGCCTCTGGAAATTATCAATTCGATCTTGCTCGAAGGTATGAAAGTTGTCGGCGATCTTTTCGGCGCCGGCAAGATGCAGCTGCCGTTCGTTCTCCAGTCTGCCGAAACGATGAAGGCGTCAGTCGCTTATCTTGAACAATTCATGGAAAAGGTCGAAGGATCTCAACGTGGCACAATGGTGTTAGCTACCGTCAAAGGCGATGTGCACGACATCGGCAAAAATCTTGTCGACATAATTTTGAGCAATAACGGCTACAAGGTAATCAATCTCGGCATCAAGCAGCCGATTGAAAACATTATTGCTTCTGCAATCGAGAACAAAGCTGATTGCGTTGGTATGAGCGGTCTGCTGGTTAAGTCGACCGTCATCATGAAAGAGAATCTGGAAATTCTCAATCAGCGCGGCATTGCGATTCCGGTAATTCTAGGTGGTGCTGCGCTGACTCGCCGCTATGTGGAAGACGACTGTCGCCGCGTTTATAAAGGAACCCTTTTCTACGGGCAGGACGCATTCGATGATTTGAAGATCATGGAAGCGCTCGCAAGCAAAGATCAAGCGATGATCACCAAGATGATGGGCGTACAGCCAGGACAGCATAATCCTGACGCGGACGACGATGATACGGAGTCTGCAGAAAGTACTGTTCGAGTGACAGAAAAGAAAACTCAGCCGGAAACATTGGATTTTAGTCCTGGTGAACCTGAAGCGAAACCAGCGAAGAATGGCGCAAAGTCGAGTGTTGACGATAATTCTCAGCCGAACGAAACTTCTAATTTGCTATCGAAGGCGAAGTCTGGTTCTCAATTCGCCGAGTCAGATGTGAAACGAAACGAAGATACTTTTGCACCGCCGTTTTGGGGCAGCAAAGTTGTTGAAGATGTTCCGCTTTCTGAAGTCTTCAAATACATCAACGAGAATGCATTGATTCGCGGACAGTGGAGAGTGCGTCAGGGAGGCACAACACATGCCGAGTACGAACAGCTACTCGACACCAAAGTACGTCCGGTTCTTCGTGCTCTTGAGAAAGAGTGCATTGAGAAAAAATTACTCGTCCCGAAAGCTGTCTATGGATATTTCCCAGTTCAAGCTCACGGCAATGATTTGATCGTCTACAAGGTGAATGATTCTTTCCTCAAGAAAGTGAAAGAACTGGGCGTTAAGGCTGGCGAAGTGCTGAAGCTGAAATCAGCTGATATTCCCAATCTTGAAGAGTGGACGCGATTCTCATTCCCGCGCCAAGATCATGCTCGCCACTTATGCATTTCTGACTTCTTTCATTCACGCGAAGAAGGTTTGATTGATATATTGCCCGCGCAAATTGTCACAATGGGTTCTGGTGCATCAGTCCATTCCGAACAATTATTCAAGAGAGATAAATACACTGACTATCTGTATTTCCACGGGCTTTCCGTAGAGTCGGCAGAAGGCCTCGCTGAGGTGATTCACAAGCGAGTTCGCGAAGAACTTGGACTGGTGAAGTTCGACGCTGAAGATCGCAACAAGTTTTTCCAGCAAGGATATCGTGGTACCAGATACAGTTTTGGCTACCCTGCTTGCCCGAATCTCGAAGACCAGGTTCAACTGTTCCAACTTTTAGAACCAGAACGTATCGGTGTGTCCTTGAGCGAAGAATTCATGCTTGTACCAGAGCAATCGACATCCGCCGTCGTGGTTGTTCACCCTGAAGCCAAATACTTCAATGTAAAGCGCCAGGAATCCGCCCGGGTTTAATGAAGCTTTGGCTGTTGCGTGGGAGCGCCAGCGATCGGGATGTCTCGCCGCCAACTGGGAGACTTGCAAGTTCTTCTAACGCCTGGGAGCGCCGGCGGCTCGCCGGCTCATGCCTGGCATACCCATACACGAAAATTGGGCCCCCTCGCTCCCGAAAAGCCTATAAATCCCTTTGAAAACCCACCTGGGTGGCGCTCTTGCCTTCTTGTTCCTGCCATTTTGTATCCCCTACCCTGTACATGTTTATAAGTATGGGGGAATTCGGCTATTGAAAAATGGGGGGAGAATGATAACGGGTCCTTCTGCGGACAGAATTTCCCGAAGAGACCCGAACAGCCAAATAGCTTTTGTCAGCTTGCAGCTCAGTTGCGAGGGCGCCGTCTGCGGTGCTCATGGCGCCGCCTATATTCATGCCTGGGCGCCTTTCGAAAATAGAGTGTGGATTCAAAGCCGGTGCCAAAATGAAAGTAAACAGTATCGAAGATGTCGAAAGATTTTTGACCATTCAAGAGCAGGCGTTGGGCTCGAACAGCCCCGAAGTGGCGATAACGCTTCAGCGGTTGGCGGGGCTGTATCTTGATCAAGGAGATTTGCTTAAAGCAGAAACGATATACGAACGTGCGCTCAGCATATTAGAAGTCGCCGCCGCACCTCATCGAGCCAGCGCTGCTGCGGTCGGACAGAAGCTATACGAGATCAGCCAGAAGAAGAGAGAGAAGGAAGCTGCTGCTGCGCGTCGCGGAGGCACGATTCCACCTCATGCACGCAGAACTTTGCAAGATACGCCGCTCACGCTATCCATGGGCGGCATTCCTACAGTTGATGCGTACTTCGCGAAGATGAAGTCCACCAACGAACAGCCGCGACTCGGCTCCGCAACAAGCGATCATGAAGAGCTTGGTCTGTCGCACACGGATTTGAGCGGTAAGACCGATAAACCGAAGAAAGTCACCGAATCGATGATCATGGAGGCGCAGTCTGAGATTACGCTGTTGCGCCAGATGGTCGGCAGTAAGAATGTCTCAGTAGCTGACGCTTTGACAAAACTGGCAGATTTGTACTGCCGCAAAAAAATGTACAAAGAGATGGAACCTCTGCTCATCGAAGCTCTGCAGATTCGGGAAGATACGTTTGGCGAAGAACATCATACTGTTTCGACAGAATTGAAAAATCTCGCGCGAGTATACATGGCGCAAGAACGCTTTTCAGTTGCAGAGCCACTTTTGAAGCGCGCGATCAGTATTCGCACTAAGGCGTATGGACGGCAACACAGAAGAACAATTGACGCGCTGGAGCTTTACGTCACGCTTTTGAAGAAAACCAATCGGTTTGAGAAGGCTGATGAGATTCAAAGTCGCATCAATGACCCCAACGACAAAGATGCAATCAGCACGGACACCTCGACCGAGCACGATGCATATAAATTAGACAAAGTACGATAGTCATTCGCCTTTGTAGGAGCGGCACCAATGCCGTTCGCCTGAATAAGTCCCTAATAGGACAAGCAACAATTTTCGGTGCAGAAGCCTAGCCCGGTTTAAACAGCCGGGCTAGTAGCTTGTTTGGGCGCTCCCCAATAATTTCCAAATTGCCAAATACAATTTCTGGTATCAATCTCCCTGCACTCTCACACTTGGAACGACAATGTTCAATGATTGTCTGTACTCACAGTTAAAAGAATTGTTTCCCGTTCGAAGTCGTTCGCTCGAGTCGTTTGAGCCTAGCGATATGACACCTTTTATCGCGCCAGACGGCAGCAAGTTTTACACCGACCAGAGCGGCGACATCATGTATGCCGAGTACGCGTCAGGCGCAATCGTTACCATGCAACACAGCACTGTTACCGCTCGAACCGCTTGCGGTGATCATTGGGTCGTGAGTTCGGGCGGTCTCTCTTTTCGAGTCGACTAATTCCAGTACAAAAGTTTTTCCGCGCTGACAACGAGCTGGGCCCCCGGGCCCGGCTTATGTCATTTCTGGAGAAATTGTATGCAAGAGGCCATGAATCCTTGTCATTGTGCAGTAAGATTGATTACTTGGTAGTAACTGATGCCAAGTTCTACGTCAACAGGATGGATAAACATGGGCTTCAAAAAGGACAGCGCCAAAGAGAAAGCAAAGGAGAAAGTTTTTCCTTATGCTCCCCTGGCAAAGTTGGCGAAAATAATAAGGTACATGTTCGTCGCTTCCGTTGCGATATCAGTTTTGCGAATTGCGCTGGACGTTTGGGGTTACTCTTTCATTGAGCAAATCCGTGCAGGTGTCAAAGTCTCCGAAGACCAAGGGCTTTTGCTTGATGCGATTGTCGGGTTAGGTGCGCTTGTAGAGATATTGCTGCACTTCGTTCTTGGTATCACTTTCTTGAGATGGTTTTATTTGTTGCGCCGCAACATGTCTGCTCTTAATGCGCCGTTTTTCGAGGGGCATCCTCTCGATGTTGTTGGTTCATTTCTCATTCCGATTGTCAACCTATTCCAGCCTCTAGCGCGCGCGGAGGACATTTGGAAAGCCACTGATCTCACCTTCCCGAGAGACCGGCATTGGACTGGTGCGAAAAATTCCGGACTTTTATCAGCTTGGTGGTGGATGTTCATTGCACAGAACATTGCTCACCAAGTGGCAGGCTTCTTCGCGCAGGAGTCGACGAAAAAAGGTGTTTCGCTAAGAGAGCTCTCCAACGTTTATATCTCGTCTGGTATTGCCGAATCGGTGTCAATTGTTGCAGCGATTCTGGCAATGAAAGTCGTCGCTGCGCTGACAGACCGGCAGGAAAAGTATCACGCGGCTTGGCTTGCAAATGCTGAGCAATCAGTAAGTGCAGAGCAAACAGCGAGTGCGGAGCAAACTTCGAGTACAGAGTCTGATGCACATTCAGCAGATACAGTTTCGGCTGAAGTCCCTTCGGCAGACACGCAGCCAGTAGGAAAAGATCCAACAGATCCGCATTCCGACTCAATGCCCAATTGAAAAAAGCTTCGCGATTACGACTTGGCACCGGCTTTTGCTTGCGACTTGCTCTTGATACGTTTTACGAACTGGCACATGTCGTCATAGCGCCCGAAGGATGGGACGACGTATGTTCCTTGGCATAGTGGACGAAGTTGTTCCAGCAATTCTTCTGCAAGTTCCAAACCAACAGCAGCGCCCTGGTCGCCAGCCTTTTCCATGGCTTTGCGAACCTTGTCGGGAATCGTGATGCCGGGCACTTCGTTGTGTAAATACTCAGCGTGTTTGAAGCTGTGCAGCGGCATAATGCCGACTAGAATTGGAATTTTGCACTCTCCGAATTCATCTAGGAAGTTGGTGAGGTCGCTCAATTGATACAGCGGTTGCGTCATTGCGAAGTGTGCACCGGCCTCGATTTTCTTGCCGAAACGGTCGAGTTCTTGCGCGCGATTTTCGTGGGTCGGATTAAGCGCGCATGCGATTGAGAGCGAAGTTGGAGTTCCAATCGAATTGCCCGCGATGTCCAAACCTTGATTGAGTTGGCTGATGATTTTGATCAGACCAACGGAATCGACGTCGTACACTGCAGTCGCATGCACGTAGTTGCCCAGTGCAGGCGGATCGCCGGTGAGGGCGATGACGTTGTGAATCCCCAGCGCCTGGCAGCCGAGCAGGTCGGCTTGAATGCCCATCAGGTTGCGGTCGCGTGTGGTGAAATGGATGATGGTTTCGATTCCGACTTTTGTCGAGATCAACTGGCAGGTTGCGAGCGACGACATGCGCACGCGAGCCATCGGGCTGTCGCCGACGTTAATTGCGTCCGCGCCTGCGTCTTTCAACGTTTCTGCTGCTTGCAAAATCTTTCTTGCAATCGCACCTTTCGGCGGATCGAGTTCTACACTCACATAGAAGTCACCGTTTTTCGGATTTGCCTTCGCAGCAGTCAAACGTGCTGCCAGCGCAGGAAGTTCATTGCCAGCCTTTGGTGCCTCTTTCTTAACTTCTGCAGGACGTGTTTTGCCGGAGAGGGAAATTAGCGCTTCCGGTTTCATTGCCGGCAAGTCTTGAGCCGTCGCTGCTGAAGCCGTTTTCTGCGACAAGATGTATTTGTCCAGCTCTGCACGCATTGCTTTGATGTGATGCGGAGTCGTACCGCAACATCCGCCAATCAAGCGCGCACCTGCTCGCACATATGGCTCAACATACGATGCGCAGTAATCGGGTCCCGACATAAATTGATATCTGCCACCGCTCAAACTCGGCTGACCGGCGTTGGGCAAGCAAGAGTAGTTGAGCTTCAGTGGGTCTACACCGCGCTCTTTTAATGCATGAGACATGCGCAGCAACGAATCAAACACTGGTCCTGGACCGGCACCGCAGTTGATACCAATGACGTCGGGTGCATCTTCGCCTAGCTCTACGAAAAGCTTCACCACGTCTTCCGGAGTTACGCCCAAAAGTGTGTGACCATCTGGGGAGAAACTCATTTGTGCGACGACTGGAAGTTTTGAAACGGCTCTGGCTGCACGAACTGCGATGGCTGTTTCTTCTAGCGAGGACATTGTTTCAATCATGAACAAATCGACGCCGCCAGCCAAAAGCGCTTCCATTTGTTCTGTGAATGCGTCCTTGAGATCGTTGGCAGTTACATCGCCAATGGGCGCCATCAACTTGCCGGTTGGTCCGACCGAGCCGGCGACGAATACCGGCTGCCCGCCTACTTCGCGCGCGTTTCGTGCAACCTTGGCTGCCCACAAATTGATTTTGTGCGTTTCCTCTTCAAGACCAAACGAAGCCAGTCTGTACCTATTGGCAGAGAAGGAGTTTGTCTCGATAACATCAGCACCCGCATTGATGTAATCGATGTGGACCTTTTGAATCTCATCCTGTTTGGTCAGGTTGAGATGCTCGAAGCTTGCTTCCGGGGACGCGCCCCGAGCATAAAGCAGTGTGCCTATGCCTCCATCTGCAAGTAGAGGTCTTTTCGCGAGCTCTTTGAGGAAGGGATGCGTCATGTGTCTCCGGGTTGCTTTCTTTGGCATAACTCAGGTTGTCGGGTGAATGTCTGGAAAAGTTATTGTCGCCAGCGGTCGCCAATTGTTACCAGAGCGGAAATTGTGCTTCACGCGCCCGAGAGGACGCCAAGCCCAAATACACCCTAAAATCGAATTTTAACACGCCGTTAAGGAGCTATGAGACGGGCGCCCGCCTGAGTTACGGAACATCTCACAGCCCCCGAAAGACCGCGCCCGACCAACCTGAGCAACCGGTTAGTGTGTTTTTATTGCTGATTTCTTGTCAAAACCTTCAGGTGGGCACCTGGCGGGCTTTTCCCTGATATCATACGGTTTGCTTAGACCACAGGCGCGCGCTCTGGTCTTTGTGAAGCCGCGCTAATAAGAGCTAACGCGTTTAACTCCCAGCAAATTTTATTTGGAAGCCAGTGACAGCCGACCCTAATCTCATCCGCAATTTCTCCATCATCGCCCACATCGACCATGGCAAATCGACGCTGGCTGATCGCCTTTTGGAGTACACCAAGACTATCGCCAAGCGCGACATGCAGGCTCAAATCCTGGACACTATGGATATTGAGCGCGAGCGCGGTATCACCATCAAGGCGCAGCCGGCGCGGATGGAGTACACGGCGCAAGACGGCAAGCAGTATATTTTGAATCTGATTGACACACCTGGTCACGTCGACTTCGGTTATGAAGTCTCGCGCAGTCTTGCTGCATGCGAGGGTGCGTTGCTTGTAGTCGATTCTAGCCAGGGTGTTGAAGCGCAAACTTTGGCAAACGTCCACCTTGCGGTCGAGAACAATTTAGAGATCGTCCCAATTATCAACAAGATCGACTTGCCGAGTGCCGATCCTGAGCGCATTCGCGCAGAAATTGAAGAAGTAATTGGGCTTGATGCTAGCCATGCTGTTTTGGCTTCTGCAAAGAATCATATTGGTATTGAAGAAACACTCGAGGCGATCGTTAATTTCATAGGTCCCCCGCCGAACACAGTCGACAAGCCGCTTCGCGCGCTTGTTTTCGACAGCTATTTCGAAAGCTATCGCGGCATCATCGTTTATTTCCGTGTCAAAGATGGCGAAATCAAAATGGGCGACAAGATTCGCTTCATGAATAACAAGTCCGATTTCGAGGTCACGGAGTTGGGCGTTCTGCGTCCGCAGCAGTATAAGGTCGACAGACTAGGACCTGGTGAAGTAGGTTATCTCGCCGCTTCTATCAAAGATGTAGCGACGCTGGTCGGCGATACGATTACGCTTCAGGATAGGCCTGCTCCCGAGCCATTGCCTGGTTATCGTCCTGCAAAACCGATGGTATACGCCGGTCTGTATCCTGTCGACAATGAACAGTATCCAGATCTCCGCGAAGCGCTGGAAAAGCTGATTCTCAATGATTCATCGTTGCAGTACGAACCTGAAACTTCCGAGGCTCTCGGCTTTGGATTCCGTTGCGGATTTCTCGGCTTGCTGCACATGGAAATCATTCAAGAGCGTCTTGAGCGCGAGTATGACTTGCGATTGATCACGACGGCTCCGTCTGTTGTGTATCGAGTGACGAAAACAGATGGCAGCGTTCTTATGATTGAGAACCCGGCTTTCTTGCCCGATCCTAACTACCGTACGATGATTGAAGAGCCATATGTCTCGGCATCGATTATGGTGCCGAATGATTTTGTTGGGCAGATTATGGAACTTTGCCAAGGCCGCCGCGGCATCTTCCAAGACATGAAGTACTTGGATCCGCGTCGTGCGATGCTGCACTACGAGCTGCCTTTGGCTGAAATCATCACAGACTTCTTCGATCAATTGAAGTCGCGTTCTCGCGGTTATGCAAGTCTCGATTATCATTTCAACGAATATCGCGAGTCCAATCTCGTGAAGCTGGATATCCTCATCAGCGGCGAACCTTGCGATGCACTCTCGGCGATCGTTCACCGTGAGCGCGCGGCTAGTTATGGGCGCTTGCTAGCGGAGAAATTGAAAAAGCTTATCCCTCGTCAGATGTTCGAGGTTCCAATCCAAGCTGCAATCGGCGGCAAGATTATCGCACGTGAAACCGTTTCAGCCCAGCGCAAAGACGTTTTGTCGAAGTGCTACGGCGGTGACATTTCACGTAAGCGCAAACTCTTGGAGAAACAAAAAGAAGGTAAGAAGCGGATGAAATCCGTTGGACGCGTCGAGATTCCGCAGGAAGCATTTATGGCTGTGCTCAAGCTTGAGGAAGACTAATGCCTAAGGGCAAATCCGGAAAATCGGGCGGTGATAAGCCGAAGAAAGCAGCGGCGAAAAAATCGGACCCGAAGCATTTAGAATTGAAGAATTCGGAGCCGACGAAATCAGAACTGAGAAATTCGGAGCCGACGAATTCCGAGCCGACCAATAAGGCTGTCGAGAAAACAGGTGGTACGTCCGCTAAGGCTGAGAAGGCTGCGCTGGAGGCGAAACAACTCATCGATGCTGGCGGCGGTGAGCTGGAAGACTTGGATGAGGAGATCGAACTCGAAGATTCCCGCGTTTTCAAAATGCTGCAAGGTCTGCATCTTACGCCGGAAGAAGCGCGTGAAGCAGCGGTCAGGCAGCGCAATTTGCTTATCGAATCTTGGAACACTCGTGATGAGCTTTATCGCGAATTATTCGGTGAACCTAGATATGTTACTCCCGGTCCGTATGCACCACCACCGGTGCTAAAGGCTGAGGATGTGATCCTTCCGGAGGATCAGGTAGAGCGTGGTGAAACCGGAGATCCGGGTAACCCTAATCTCGACGAGCAGCACCTCAATATCCTGGTCTACGCGCCAGAACCCACCCGACCTTACTGGACTTATGTGACCGCTGGTTTGAGTAGTCCGTGGCTGCAAGATGCGCCTGCGGAAGTGACTGGCTTCGGCTGCGAAATCATGATCAAATCCAAGGAAGATATGCCTTGGGCTGCGCAAATTCTTCGCACTCTGGCGTTCTACATTCTGAATCATGCTGGAACACTCTCACCTGGCGTGCGTATTGATTTGAACGGACCGATCATTCCGGGCTCAAACTCGAAGTTGAGCAATATCTTTATCTGGTACCCAGACGATGCACCTGATTGCTGGTACTACCTGCCTTCCGGTGGATTCGGGCTATTTATCGCAATCGGTATCACTCCAGATGAGAGACAGTTTGCCGAGTCAATCGAAGAGTATGGTACGTGGTGCATTCAGCAAGTGCTTCGCCAGATGGGGCACGATCAAGTCACCGACCCATATCGCAATACTGTGATGGAACAAGAAGGAATTGGACTTGCATTGTTGAAAACCAAGTCTTTCGCAGATAACTTCCGCGCCAACGTCGCATACGGCAGCACGGACATGTCCGAAATGTAGGGGCGACGCCATGCGTCGCCCGGCTTAAGTCACACTATGTTAGCGACAACTACTGCTCTTTTGGAACGTGCTACTTCATAATATTATTCAGCGCCTCTGTCGCGCCGCGCAGCATAACAGCATCGAGGTTGTTATCTGCGCGAACCGTGCCAGCGGTGTTGACACCCATTATTGCTGTAGCGTCCGCTCCGCTGGGTCCTATTGAACCATTTGTGGCGCCTTGAAGCGTCGGAGCAGAACCGTCCATCGCTATCGTACCCGCGGTTACCCTGGTCGCTGCGCCGCTTGATGCAAGCGTTTCTGCTCCAGCCTTCCACGCGTCTTTATCGTCTGATTTGACACTGTAAGTAGTGCCGTTTGCTGTTACAAGAGTTTCTTTCGTGCCATCTGCACGAACGATTTCAGCGTGATACGACAAAGGCTCGAAGTTTCCATTTGTCAGACGCGCTATTTGCTTAAACACTTTGACGCCGTTTTCGTCTTCATTCCCCCCGTCTGGATAAGAATCAAGCCCTTCGCAGCCAATCGTGTTGATATGAATTCCCTTTTTGATAGCAGCCTTTGATTCAGAGGACCAATTGTATTTGCTACCGACTTTGTGCGGCGGTGCATCTCCGATGAGAAATAAAAGCTTGGCAGTTTTTTCGTGGTCGCTCCACTGCAGGTCGTTTACCGCTGCATGCAGACCGCAATCAACAGCCTCTGGTCCATCTCCTCCACCCTCTGCGCTGAGTTCGGAAATGTCTTTCACGACTTGATCGATGTTCTCCGAGAATGGGAAAACCTTGGTGACGTAGTCGTCTTTGTCATCTCTATAAGCAACCAATCCTACTCTTACGATCGGTTTTTCTTTACTTGCTTTGATTTGATTTACCATCGATTTAACTTTAGCTTTTACCGTGTCAATTTCTCCTTGCATCGATGAGGTAGTGTCGATGCAAAAAGCGACGTCGAGGTGTTTGCGTTGTCCAGAACCCGATTTGATAGCAGGCCCGACTAGTTTTGAATAAGTGTCTTTCGAAGAAACCGTCGCGGCTGTTTTGCCGACTTCTGCAGGAATGCTATCTGTTGTCTTTATTCCTTGTGAGTAAAGGTGGGATATAAGCCCGTGTACGACAAATGCTGTGGCAACAGTCAATAGTAAGGTTTTTGGCGCGTGCATATTTAACTCCTCAGTGGTCCAGAGGTGTGACGTCAGTGTGAAGCAAACGGCTAGGCACTGGCTTGAGCTGCCGGTGCTTCGTTCTGTTGTGGGATTGTTAGTAAGTGATTCCAAAGCCGGATAAAGCTCCGACCTTGGCAGTTTAGCCACTGGCGTCGACTCTGTACACCGGGTTAACCCCAGACAAAGGTTGAACGCGGTTTATGCGCACTCTGCTTACAAAAACTTTTTTCCAAACGCTATTCGCCGCCAGAATCAGGCTCTTTGCGCTTTGCCCATTTGCCCATCAACTCACAGGCGACAGCAACCATGTCTGGGTCGAATTCAGCGATGTAGTCGCGATAGTCATCAAACTTTGGATCTGACTTAAGAGTTTCATAGATCTCTTGTTCTGACTGCCCACTAGAAAGAAGCTCAAGGAGAGCGTCTTGGAACTTTGCCAGTGTCTCCACCTCGTCCGCTTTAATTTCTTCAATTGGCATAGCAAAACTCCAGAATCTCTTCCATTGTTTCGAAGTCTTCGCGGAATTCTTGCTGCTCTTCTAATTCCATCATGGTGTATCCAAGTCGTTCCATAATCACAAATTCAATATTCGGACAAAGCTTTAACGCCAGCGTTGCTAGATTGAAAACCTCTTGTGGCATCGCATCATCATGAGTGTCCCGCCGCACTGCCGCTCTCTTTCCAGAAATAGAGTGAGTCCAAGTGCCGCCAGACAGATGAATCTCGCGGACTTTTGCTAACGGGTATGAATTTAAAAGTTCTAGTTCTGAAACACCGAAATTTGCTATCTGGCAGTAAATGTTGTGCAAGTCTAGAAGGAGAAAACCATCAACTGAAGAAATCAACCGGTCGATAAAATCTCCCTGCCTTTTCACATCTTCAATGCTGAATGCAAATGCTAAGTTCTCCAGTCCCACAGGGCATTGCGTTGCATCAGCGTAACGCTTCAGCATCTCTTTGCCCTTACGCAAAGACTCAGCATTCATTGGTACTGCAAGTGGTGCGCCCTGTGCAATTGGACCCGCTTCTGAGAATCCAAAATGTTCTGACGCATGAATATATTTGCGAGCTTTGAATTCTTCCTTTGCGTTATCTAGCCATTTCTGCTGCCGTTGTGAAAACCGCGCAGACAGCGGTGATAGGTTGACACCATGTCCGGTCAATGCGCCCTTTTGGCTAAACTCGTCAAGGATTTTGTTGCACCATTCACCGACGTGTGCGCCGTTCCACGAGAAGTCAAAACTCCACTCTATCGCCTCAACTTGGTTATTTTGAAACAGCGGAACCGTCGCCTGCTCGAAATCTTCAGTAGGCATCAGCGATAGTCCAAGTTTAGGCTTCGTGGGCATGGACGCTACCTATTTCTTCTAACTCGCATTCTAACCCATGCCGCATCTGCCATTGCATCCTTGTGGAAGGGGGAAAAGCAAGAATGCCTCCTTCACCCCCATAAGGTCCGAAAGGATCCTTGTCTGCGTGACTGCGCCTTTTCGCATGCCTGCGGACATGTACCACAGCGCCATATCGCGATGAGCCTCGATTCGTGCTCTTTCGTCGTTTTTGTTCCTATCAATCAGCGCAAGCGATTTCAATCGCATTGATTCTGCTCGTTCGTTTCGAGGCAGTTTCGAAAAGACTTTTGAAGGCTTGCATTGAGGTCTGTTTTCTGGTGCGGACTCATTGGGATTCGCGTTCATTTCGGCGATTACTGACTCGATATGCTTTCTGTCGGAAGCAGCAATTGTCGCAGGATAAATGGAATAAGCCAGCCCATTGAGCGCTTCCGTGGCCCATTTGATTTGCTCTTTTGTTGGGTCCGGAGAACCTTCAATTTTTTCGCAAACACGAAGTATGTATTTCTCGCACTTCTGTTCTTCTACGGCGTTGCCGGTTTCATGGAACATTTTTACGACTTCGTTGTAGTGAACTGCACCGATCTTTGTTGGGTCCTGAGTGGAAACCATCTCGTTCCAGCCGCGCTTCAGATATGCGTAAACTCTGGAAAAATCGTCGTTTGAGGTTTCTGTCGCTTGGTAGCGAAGTTCTCTTCGGTCCTTGCTTATAGATGGTAATCGCCCTTTAAGAATGGTCCTTGCCCAAGAAATATAGATGTACGGAAAAAACTGTCTAGGCTGTGTAGGTGGAAGCTTCTTGCAAAGCAAGACTGCTCTCTCGAACGTTTCGTCTGCCTGCTTTATCAGTCCGTAGCGCTGATATTGCTCAGCTAGGCATATCGTTGCCTCTGCTACGTTGTTTGCGAACTTTTCTCCACCCGCCTCTTCTTGCTTTATATACCGCTGCCATTCTTCAATTTGTTCAATGCAGTATCCCGGCTGCGCAAAAAAAACTGTGGCAATTGCAATGCTGGCCGCACTAGTTAGTGGCTTGTTCATTTGTTCTTTTCTCTGCCTTTAGCCTAATCCGCACATTCCCGGGCATGGCTGCCTGGGCGGAAACAGTTTCGCTCTGTCTGTTGTACCAAGCAGCCCTTCGAGAATTTTCGTCTGCTCCTGCGCTTTTGCTGATTCACCAAACAACGTATACCAGTACACCATACTGGTATGTTGTGCAATGCGGTTTTGGTCCTTCTCCGGAAGACGGTCGGCTAGGCGGAGGGCTCGAAGCTTGAGTTGCTCCGCCTGTCTAAATCTAGATTCTGTCAGCTTTGAAGCTTTGTTTGTATCGGGCTCCAGTTTAACCACTATGGTTGGCATCTCTTTGATAGGACCGGCTGGAAAGACGATTTCTGCAAGTTTTGTGAACATGTAACCTGCTTGAATTAGATCCGCCGTTGTCGCCTTCGGATCTCTTTCGACTGTCGCGCAGAAGTCCAGAATGATTTTCCGGTATTTATTTGCAAGAGCAGTGTTGCCCGTTTTTTCGAAGATTTCTATGGCGCTCAAGTATTCGCCTTTTTTGTTACCTGGATCAGCCCTGGAATCTATAACGGCAAGAGCTTCTTTAAGCGCTGCGTCCACGCGCTTGAAGTCTTCCGGTTTCACGCCCATGCTGTCGCGCCCTTCACTAAGGAGCTGAGCGTACATCATAAGGTGACCAGGGTATGAATCTGGAACCATACTTTCTGCGGACTTTGCAGGCGCGATTGATTTGCGAAACGTTTCATCGGCTTTTTCCAGTTCGCCAGCTTTGAAGTACTCCACCGCCAAGATAAGAAGGGTATGCGCGTAATATGAAGGATCTTCTTGCTGCCGCTCTTCCCCTTCTTTTGCGAGATGTTTGGCTTCTTCCACATCAAAAGCGAGTGAAGGCTGTATTGAAATCAAATTCGATATTGCCAATAATGCAACCAGCGTTGTTCGTTTTTTCATTTCTAAATTTCAACCCGTTCCGCAAAGTTATGGCAACTTTCTGTATGCAAAGCTTCCGCAACCGATGGGCTGCAGAGTCATTCTAAACTGTTTGGTAAGTTTGCAGTATGGTGATTACCCCATCCCGCAGGCCGGGCAGGGCGGTGCTGGGGGAAACAGCGTGTTGCGGTCGGTTGTGTGCATCAAATCGCTCAATATCTTGGTCGCAAACTCTTCTTTCTTTGTGTCGCCGTACAAGTGATACCAAAAGACCATATTTCGGTGCGCATCAATTCGCGTCGGGTCTGCAGGCGGAAGGCGATCGTACGCGTTTAATGCGCGCAGGTGATAGTCTTCCGCGAGTTTGAAATCTTTGCGCTTGATCGTGCCGGGTTTTGTTGGTGAATCGTCCGAGACTACCTGAATTGCTTGCATCATACGTGCAACGCGGAACGCTGGTGAAGGCGCGTACAACTGCGCCATACGGAGCAACATCATCGCAAGAGAAAGAAACTCATCGCGTTTCAAATTGATATCGGATTCGAGCAGTTCCAATTCGCGATCGTATACGGCGGTTGCTTCGCGTTCTTCCGTCTCCATACCGGCCATTCTGTAACCTTGTATCGCGCGTAAGCCGTAGTTTAGCCGTTCTAACGACGCTGCCGGAAATTTGTTTGCATAAGGCTGACCGTCATGCAAAACCTCTTGCGCTTTGGCTTTTAAATCGCGTCGAAGACTTTCTGAATACGATTTCTCTGCGCTTGCGGTAAGCAAAGCTAGCGCGTAAGTGCTAAACATATTCGGCAGAGGATTGTTCTTCGAATTGGCGCTTGCCTTCTGCGCTTCGACTGCTTTCTTAAAGGTCTCATCAGCTTCTTTTATCATGCCGTTTCTTGCGTACATACTGCAAAGATTGGCTAGACGTATAGGGTATTGTGCATTGTCTTTTCCCTGCTGCGCAACAAATTCTTCGAACTGTTTTTCGGCAATTTTGACTGCCGCTTTGTCTGCGTGCGCTGGTAAAGAACCAACCATAATTCCCAAAGCGACTAATGACGTTACTACTTTTGAAGATGTGTTTTTCATTTGACTCTCGAAAATTTTCAATACACCAGTGTGCTCAAATGTAATTATCCCCTGCCGCACCCATAGCAAGGGTCTTTGGCCGGAAAGAGGACATTCTTATCGGTCGAGTGCAATAACTTACTTAAAATCTGCGTCTGGGCTTTTTCCTGGTCGGTTTGTTTGAAAAATGCATACCATTTTGCAAGGCGACGATGTGCCGCTATTCTCCTCTGGTCGCTTTCCGGCAGTTTGTCGTAAAAGGTGATTGCTCGTAGCTCGTATTTTTCTCCGGCTTTGAACTTCGATAGGCGTATTGATGACGGACTTAAAAATGGTTCGCTGTCTTGAACTATATCCTTGGTTGCCATTGCTGTGTATTCCGTATTCGACGGAGATTCACAAAGGAATTGCGAAACCGCGATCAAGCTTTTTGCAACCCGTGCCGCTTCTTCATTTGACAATTTTGGAGTACTTCCGAGTGCGTCTATCAGCGCATCAAATGACCTCAAGACAATGTACATTTCGCGCTGTTTTCCCAACGACTTATAGAATCCGATTGCGCTGACCATGAAACTCAAGCGTTGTGTAGAGTTGGTCGGAAGTTTGCTTACCAATTTCAGTCCTTCGGCAACAATTTCCTCGGCCTTTTGTAAGTCGGCCCTGTACGCGATTTCCAGCCCTGAGTAATCCTTTGATTCCGCGGGAGTCATGAATCTTGTAACCTTTGGTCGGTAGGTAAGACTTTTTGCCCAATTCATCATCGTGCCCGGCACATCGAAGTTCTTTATCGTCGATCCGATCTCGATTGCTTTGCGATATGTCTCATCAGCCTCTTTTCTTTGATCGTTTGCTTTGTACGCGTTGGCGAGTTGTATTAGTTGATAAACATACGAGGGGCTGGCCGTTTGTCCTTTTGATTCGAAAGTCTTTACGCTTGCTTCGGCCGTTTGAAGAGCGGCAAGGTTGTCTGCGAGTGCATGGTGACTTGATAGAGCCATGCTGCATAACAGCAATGATCTGAAGGCGATGCGAGATTTATTCTTCATTCGTATCCTTATTGAGTTCAAACTCTTTTTTGGTTCTGACCCTTTCGGCAGAACTGATATTGTGCGAGCAAATCCCAAATCGATTTGCTCGACTTTGTTTTTTTTGCTTGATTTAGCGGTCGTTAGGGGCATGATTACTTCTCATGCCCATTTTTTACGCAGGCTCGAAAAATTGCACTGGGGTTAACCCAAAAGAAAATGCCGGACTAACGCTTGGTCGCTGTGACCTTTTCTTTGTCCGATGCGGGCAAAGTTTTTTCCGGTTTGGTCCAATACTGGTCGCGGTGCTTCGCGTAGTATTCGATTGTTTTTGCTATGCCCTCTTCCAAGGTAGTCTTTGGGCGCCACCCTGTGAAGCGTTCGATTTTTGAAATGTCCGAATAGAAATCACCGGGCTCTTGAGCTTTTCTTTCGGGTGAAAACTCCGCAAACTGCCAACGTCCGCTCTTTGCCACTTTTACGATAGCGTCGCACAATTCTCGGAAGCTGACGGGAATATCGGAGCCGACGTTGAAAATTTCGCCGTAGCATTCAGGAGTGGTGGCAACGCGCAATATCGCATCTACACAGTCATCTACGTAGCAGAAATCGCGAAGGATGGTGCCATCGCCGAAAACTTGAATGGTGTCGTTGTCCATGGCCAGGCGGATGAACCAGTTGGCGACGCCGAAGCGTGAGTGCATCATTTGCGAACGCGGTCCGTAAATGTTGCTCAAGCGCAGCGAGCATGAACGAATGCCGTGCACGTCGTTGTATACCTTGATGATTTTTTCGGCTGTGAGATTGGAAATCTCGTAGATGCCCTTCGGATTCGTCGGCGCTTCTTCGTTGACCGGCATCGAAACAACCGAGCCATACTGCCCGCGTGTACCTGTGTAAACAACAATCGCGTTCGGATTGTGTTTGCGCAACGCCTCCATAACGATGGCGGTGCCGGTGATATTCATTTCAATATCTGGAAACGGATTGGAAAGGCTCATCAGGTGGCAAACCTGACCAGCGAGGTGGAAAACATAATCCTGACCGCGTACAAGCCAGTCGACGGCTGAAGGGTCTCTTATGTCGCAAAAGTTGATGCGGATTTTTTCAGATTCGGTGACGTTGAAGACGTTGCCACCGTAATCAGGGATCATGGCGTCCAGGATAGTGACCTTTGCGCCCAGCTCAGCCAGCTTTATCGCCAGGTTAGAACCGATGAAGCCCATGCCACCAGTTATGAGAGCCGTCTTACCTTTGAATTGTTCGATCATGATCTGCGTCTAACTCTAAATTCGCGCTAACGTTTTGTTGCACTGGACGCAGGCGTAAATGGTGATCCTGTGCGCGTTTCGGAAAACGGCGCCCGCTAAATCCAAGGCAATGATTTTACCACGCAAACCAGCGACAATTGGCGGAAATCCCACCGCTCTGTGACTTCTCGTCAGATGTCAATTAAGTTGCTCTTAATTCGCTTCTTGACCATTTCTTCTAGTATGTGTGGGCCAGATTCTACAGATCAAAGGAGCGAACCGGTGAAAGTCCCATTCGGCGACATGAAGCTGCACTACCAGGCTTATAAGAGCCAGATTGACCAGGCGGTCCATCGTGTTCTTGAAAGCGGTCACTATATCTTGGGTAGCGAACTCGAGAAATTCGAAGCCAGCTTTGCAAAAGCATTGGGCGCCGGCTATTCCGCTGGTTGCGCATCAGGTACCGAGGCTATCTATCTGGCTCTGGCAGCAGCCGGAGTGACGACTGGCGATGAAGTCATCGTTGTCGCACATACCGCAGTGCCTACTATCTCGGCGATTTCGATGACCGGCGCGACGCCTGTTTTCGTCGACATCGACCCCAAAACTTATGTAATGGACGTGAATCTCGTCGAAGCGAAGATCACTCCGAAGACCAAAGCTCTCGTGCCTGTGCACCTCTACGGACAGATGGTGGACATGGAGCCATTGCTCAAGATTGCTGCGAAACACAAGATCATGCTCTTAGAAGATTGTGCGCAATCGACTCTCGCTACCTATAAAGGAGCGATTGCTGGAACCTTGGGCGACTACGGTGCATTTAGTTTTTATCCGAGCAAGAACCTGGGCGCGTTTGGTGACGGCGGTGCCGTATCGACCAACTCCAGCGAAAACTTCGATAAGCTCGTGAAGCTGCGCAATTACGGACAGTCTAAGCGCTACTATCACGACATCATCGGCATCAACAGCCGTCTTGATGAAATGCAAGCTGCGATTCTCGATGCTCAACTTCCTTATGTTGAGCAATGGAATGAACGCCGTCGCGAAATTGCGAAGCGATACAACGAAGGTCTCGAAGGCGTTGTTGAAACTCCGTATGAGGCAGAAGGACGTAAGCATGTCTATCACCTTTATGTAATCCAGACCGATGATCGCGATGGACTGCAAGCCTATTTGCTGGAGAAAGGCATCCAGTGCTTGATCCACTATCCAAACCCGGCGCATCTGCAGAAAGCCTACAGCTATCTTGGATACCAACCTGGTTCGCTTCCTGTGACAGAGAGAATCGTCAATCGAATTCTTTCTCTGCCGATGCACCCCTGCTTAACTGATGAGCAAGTCGATGAAGTCATCGAAGGAATCAAAAGTTTTAGCAGCGAGCAAAAATCTTCTAAATCTTCAAAAGTAACTGCCAATTCGATTTCATAAACTGAAGCGGAGCCAAAATCAAATGAGTGACATCAGCGTAAAGCAAAGCTCAAATACAGCAACACTTCCGAGGCGGATGCAAGCCATTCCGGGATCGGTATCGCTAGTGATACCGGCCTACAATGACGAAACAACCATCGGCAAGTTGATCACAGATGCCGATGCGCTTCTGAAAGAAGCCTGCTCAGACTATGAAATCATCGTCTGCAACGACGGCAGCCGCGATAATACTCTGGCTGTAGTTCAACAGTGTGCGAAGTGGTTTCCCAACGTGGTTATCATCAACCACCCGGAGAACAAAGGCTTCGGCTTCACCATCAGAGAACTCTATCTCGCAGGCAAGAAAGACCTCGTCTTCTCCTTGCCGGGTGACTATCAGTACGCACCAAAAGAGATCTTCGCGATGGCGAAAGGACTCAGAACCCATGATTTCGTCATTGGGCACAGAGTCAACCGCAACGACCCGCCGCGCAGAAAAATCCAATCACAAGTGTATAACTTGATGCTTCGCGTCATGTACGGTCACAAGCACAAAGACGTCAACTCGATCAAACTCTTCCGCCGCGAAATCGTCGACCGCATCACCTTGCTGTCGCACACTCCATTTGTGGATGCAGAGCTCTGCATTCGCGCTGAGAGAGCCGGCTACAGAGTCATTGAGATTCCGATTGAACACTTGCCGCGTTTGTCGGTTGGAGCTTCGGGCGGAAAGTTCTCCGTTATCTGGGAGACCTTCTCTGATTTGTTCGGCATGCGCAGAACATTCCGTTAAGGGCGTGGGGCGCTTTTAACGCGCTTCTTCTTTATGGTTTTTTTGGGGGTGCATATAATGCACCCCTTTTTTCTACTACCGTAGGCTCGACGCCATGCGTCGACCAAAAACTAAAACACTCTACGCGAAAGCCTTCTTTAGGGCGGCGCCGACCTTCTCGATTGTTTCTTCAATGTCTCGCTCGGTGTGTGCCGCAGAGACGCAGGCTGCATCGACAGACGAGGGCGGCAGATACACGCCATTTGCCAGTAGGTCATGGAAGAAAACTGCGAAGCGCTCGGCATCGATTCGTTTTGAATCGGTGAAGTTTTTCACCGGAATGTCGCAGAAGACTATCGCGAACATCGAGCCTGCTCGTTGCAATTGGATGGGCAAAGACCTTGCGCTCACGAACTTTGATATTCCAGCGAAAAGCTGCGCAGTGCGGGCTTCCATCGTTTCGTATATCTTGTCGTTATCGAGCAATCTGAGCACTTCAATGCCACCGGCCATAGTGACCGGATTTCCTGAAAAGGTTCCAGCTTGATAGACTTCACCAATCGGCATGAGCGCGTCCATGATGTCTCTGCGCCCACCAAATGCACCAATTGGCATGCCGCCGCCTAAAGCTTTGCCGAATGTTGTGAGGTCGGGTTTCACTCCAAAGAGGGCTTGTGCACCGCCCTTTGCGACACGTAAACCGGTCAAAACTTCATCGAAAATCAGCACAACCTGGTGTTTATCGCAGAGTTGTCTGACGCCTTGGAGAAAACCTGGTTCGGGCAATACTACGCCCATCGAGCCGCAAACAGGTTCGATAATAACTGTCGCAATCTGTCCGGAAAGCTGATTCAGTGTGGATTCCAGGCTTTCCAAATCGTTGAATGGTGTCAATACTGTTCGTTCTTTCGTTCCTGCAAGAACTCCAGAACTCGATTGATGGGTTGTAGAACCAAGAACAGAATCACTGTGTCCGTGGTAAGCACCTTCAAACATTACGACTGTATCGCGACCGGTAAAACCTCGCGCCAGGCGGATTGCACTCATGACTGCTTCGGTGCCGCTGCTTACGAATCGGATTTGCTCAATACTCGGAAAGTGTCTGATGACACTTTTTGCCATCTCCATCTCGAGCAGAGTTGGTGCACCAAATACGGCACCAGCGCTGACGGCGTCCTGGCAGGCTTTCACTACTAAAGGATGGGAATGCCCCAGAATAGCTGGTCCCCACGCACCCAAGTAATCTATATAGACGTTGCCATCTATATCGGTAACTTTTGAACCCAGTGCATCTTTGAAGAATATAGTGTGACCGCCCACTTCGTGAAACGAACGAAACGGGCTGTTAACTCCACCCGGAATAAGTGTGGCGATTTCTTGCGATGCAGTCTTTGAATTCTCTGTATTCGAAATCCCAGTCTTCGAATTCCCTGTCTTCGCATCTTGAGTAAGCGGATTTTGGCTTTTGCCCATTTCTAATTAGTTCTTCTTCCAGAACTGCCAGAAATGTTTACCTTTCGCTTTCGGCTCTTCTTGAGCTTCTTGTCTGTCCAAATCGCTCGGCAGTTCTACTTGGACTTTAGTTTTTGCGTGGAAAGCAACATTCGTGTCCGCGTGCTGTGCGCCAAGACTATCGGCGTTAATCACCAAATGATAATTGCCTGGCATAAGCTGAAACTTTGGCGTGTGGAAAGTCGCTTCCGAGCCCTTATTGTCGAAAACTTTGACAGTGATTGTGCTGTAAGGACGACTGGTCTGAACCTCAACATCGCCCACATAGAAATTGGATGCTGTCCAGCAGAAGAAAGTCCCGATGGCGCCCACAATTGGTAGGCCGGTCACCGCTAGGGTCAGAATGTCCTTCGTGCGAGCGGTGCTGCTCGCACTCGTCGTCGCAAAGATTTTGTCTTCTGGCTCCCAAAACTTCTCTCCTTTGAGAGCTGGCTGCGCTTGTGCTGCTTTTGTTTGGGAGGGCTTGGGTTCTGTAGTCTGTGGGCTCATAAACTAGCCGTATAGGTGGAGGACGTCTCTTCTGAATAGATTTCAGCTGAATGGTTTCAACTGAATAGCGTCTATAAATAGAGTATTGTCAATAGCGCCAGTGGCTGCCAAGCATAATAACAACATCGAGGCTTCCGATCCTGAAAGTTCGTATTTTCTAAGACCGGTCTTTACATGAATTGGCTTGGTTGAGCAGAATTTAAAAAACGGGGCTATTTCATTGGTGGCGACTAAGAGTTCGAATCATTTCAAACCGGCGGTTGGTTAATCCGGAGGCTAGTCCAATCGCCGCTATTCAAAATCCTTCGGCTCTTCGTAAAGTTTGGTCATCTGCTCATATTTTTTCTGGTCAGCATCTGCTGCTGATTTGTTACCCATCTTTCGATAGCACTCTGCTCTAAATCTATACGCTTCGCGAAAACGCGGACCAATCTTCAAAGCGCGATTAGCATCTGCGAATGCTTCCTTGGTTTTGCCCAGCGCTAAATAGTTTCGACCGCGACCTACATAATTTTTGATTGCTTTCGGATCGCCCTTAATAAGGATGTTGTAGTCCGGAATTGCTTCTTTGTACCTTCCGAGCTTTTCGTAACTCTTTGCTCGCGTTTCGTAAAACCGCGGCAGCGGTCCGAGCGGAATCACCTTGTCGAAGTCGGCAATTGCTTCTTTGTATTTTCCTAGCGCGTAATATGAGAGACTGCGCGGCCAGAGAATGCTGAAGGAAACGCCCGAGACTTTCTCTGCTTTTACTCCGTACTCGACCGCTTTTGCATATTGTCCGATGTTGAAATAAACATTCGTCAGTTGCGTGTAAACAGTGCCATCGCCGGCGCCGATTGCTAAAGCTCTTTCCAATTCCGGAAGCGCAAAGATATGTTGATCCGCTCGATCATGTGCAGAGGCTCGAGTCAGGAGCATCTCGCGACTCAGGCACTCGGGATGTTTTGCTTTATCCAGTCGCTCCCGCATGTTGCTTATCAAAGAGTCTGCCCCTGCTCTTTCGTCGCTAACTCTAATCGCATGCGTTGCTCGTGAGATTGAGACACCCATCGCGCCAATGCTGTGAGTGAGATATGACAGTTTGAGCTCGGCGAGCGCATCGTCCGGAAAGCGCGCCACCGCTCCTTGCAGGGTTTCTATCGCCGCTTTGAGGTCGTATCCCGACTGCACGCGCGCGAGAAAGAAATATACTTCAGGAATCTTCGTTCCCTTGATTATGTTCCTGTACATTTCGGTGGCTTTGCGCGGATTTTTCGCTGCCATGTCCTCTGCGATGTGCACAGCGTCCCATTCACGCTGGTTGGACAGTCCAGCCGACACGTAGACAAACATTATGTGGTCAGGTGATGAAACGATTGTTTCTATAGTGTCGGAAAGCGTGTGCGTTTTGAGGTAGCTGAGCCACTTCTTTTCACTTTCGGGATCGACCGATGGACGATTCAGAAGTGTTTTGTACATGAGTGCTATCTGGTCCTTTTGCGAAAGACCGGCAAAGCGTTTGCGAAATTCGGGCAAGCGTGTCAAGCCGTCATACAAGTCAGTGACGGCGAAGGGAGAAAACTTGCCGAGCCGCACATTCCAGTACTGCTGCTCTTGTGGGGTGGCCTTCCTGTTCAAAATCAAAGAGTAGGCACTGCTGATGATTTCTGCTGGGCTCTTCGCTTTAGTCGCTTGAACTTGCGCTGGTTGCGCATGAGCAGGTTGAGCGCTTACTGGCTGCGCATATCGGAGCGGCGCATACAGAGGCAATGCAATAATGCCTGCTTGGCACAATTGGGCAACGGTCAAAATTTTGCACGCGAAACCCTTCGCACGCTCTGGGTTCTGACCGCTATTGCTCAATAACTGCTTCAACGTTGTAAGCGCCCTTTTTCAATCTTTGAACACCCACGACAACCGAGTTGTTTATGCCACCAGGGGTGGTGACAAGCATCTCGTTGCCGCGTTGGATGCGCAAAACATCCGGAGTATTATTTGTCAATCTGACATTCACTTTATTGCTAGTGCCCAACACTTTCACCACCAACTTCGAGAGGTTTTCTCTGCCTGCTTCTCTCGGGTCTTGCTGCACCTCGGCTGCAATCACGTCAACAGTGGCGGAATTACTGCGCATACCGGCAGTTCCCACGCAGAACGAATGATTGCCTGGTCTTACTCCGGCTGGAAGTATAGCTTTCAGCTGTACCGGAGAAGCGGCAATGATGCGTGCTTCCTGCAAGCCGTCGATAAGGATGCGATTGTGGTCGGCGTGACCATCGAAGTTGTGACCTTCTACAACGAGCATCGCACGTGGCGCGACCATCGAGCTGATTCGTTCGATCTTCGGCGCTTGCTGTTCGTATGAGGTTGTGAGCGGTTGCAGAATTTCAACGAGATTTGCACCCAGCTCTGGTCTTGATGCAAGGCAAACATTCAGCGAACGGCCAGGAGTTGCATCCTCAGGAACCATATACAGTGCCTGACCGCGACTGTCTGTTGCCAAAGCTGCACCGTTAAAACTCAGTTCGACAGAAGGCTCACCATTTTTGTCTTTATCAATAATGGAGGTTGTTAAAAACTGTCCTGCGATCGCTTTTTCCGGTGCGACGATTGTTGCTGCCAAACTTGCTTGTCGTGAATTTGGCCCATTTGAGGGGCTTTCCCAAACGGATTGATTGGACAAGGGGATTGAACTGGTTTGACCAGGCGGACGACTCGTATCTGTGCGACCGGAATAACTCGAAGAACTCGGATAACTCGGATAACTCGGAGAACTTGACGAACTGCGCGTGGTCATTGCCACTTGGTCCGCTGGTGAACTCCATGCATTCCTGTCAGTTTCCGGTACGCCTGATTTTGTGCGACCCGCAGATGCCGGATTAATGGCACCTTTGTCAACGTACTCTTTGACTGCCGATTCTGTCTTGGCAATGCTCGGTTTGGGGTCTGTTTTTACATCAACAGCTTTTGCGTCGCCTGTTTTTGTATCGCCGCTTTTGCCGCCCGCAGCTTTGCCATTACCTGCTTTTGCATCTGACAATTTTGTGTCGCCGGTTTTGGCATCACCGTTTGCGTCAGCCTTTTCATCACCTTTCGCGCCAGAGTCTGAAGACTCGTCAGAGTCATCCGCGTCGCCTTTCAACGTTTCGTCTTTAGTCAGCGATCTGTTTGTGGACTCTTTCAGAACTTTCGCTGTTGCTTCGGCAATGGCTTGTGCTGTCAATTGAGCTCGCTCATCACTCGCCTTTTTCTCATCTTCAGCTTTCTGCGCGAGCAGTTGTTTCTGACGAATTTCGTAAGTAGTAAGGTCTCTTTTGTAAGCGACGACGCGATCAGTTACCAGAATCGGCAGCGCCGCTAGAGACTTTTTTTTTACGTTTTCCTCACCGGTTGGCGCGGCTTCCGCGCTGGTTTCGCTCAAACAGTCCGAATCGATTGTGGCGGTTGCTAATTGACCCAACCAGAAATTAACGTTTGACTGCGTTTGAATATCAAAGCCAGCTTCGATCGGCGAGCGCCCTGTGATGACAACTACAAAGTTGCCGATCTTCTTGCCGTTCGGAGCAGTCTTGTCTTTGCATTTCCCTGCGATGGTCATATTGAGAAGACCATTGACACGCTTTGCCCATACGGCTGTCAGAGAGCCTGTTCCATCTGCGAAATTCACTTCGCCTGAAGCCCAGGATTCGGGCGACAGAGTTTTTGCGAACTGGCGCTCTTCATCAGCAGAAATAATGCGATTGAAAGTAAGTTCGGAATTGTCTAAAGCGCGCGACAAGATGGTTTGAGCTTGTGCGATCACTGCTTGGTGATTGGAGTCTTCTGTGAGTTTTTGAACTTGCTCAGGGTCTTTAAGAGCCTTGGAAAGGTCTTTGAGAACACTGATAAGGGACGCATCGGGCGCAAATATCGGAGCCTTCTCTTCTGCCACTTCGCTCTTTTCTTCAGCTCTCTCGGCGGCCGCCTCTACCTTGGCGGGTGTTTCAGTCTTCGCCTCTGCGGCAGGTCTGTCGGTCTTCTTGGCTGCCGTTGCGTCTTTCGATTCGACGGCTTCTTTGCCTTTCTTCTTGTCGTTTTTCGTTTCTTTCGTTTCCTTCACGACCGCCGGAGCAGTTTTGTCATTCTTTGTGTCGCCAGCAGGAGCTTTGTCGGCAGGCTTCTTCTTCGCATCGGCGTTTTTGTCGGCTTCTTTTCTAAAGAAAGGCAGTGCTGCTATCTGCACTTTGCCAGAGCGCGACGCTTTCGCCTTCGCGTCAACGGGCTGATATGTCGAAATCAATGACACCGAGATTGCCAAACAAACAGAAAGCGCAGTTTTGCTTTTACTTGTAATCACGCTGATTTTGCCCCTTTATCTAACGTCCGAAGATGTCTTCGTACACTCCCAAAGTTTCGCCAGGTGTCAATCCGTATCCGACGTAATGTCCATCTAGCCAGATTTCGAAGTGCAAGTGCGGGTATTTCGCTTTGCCAGGCAGGTTTTGCCCTGTACCAGAGACGCCAATAAACCCGACTATCTCTCCCCTGTTGACGAACGTGTCCTTTTTGAGTTTGGCATTGATTCTATCTAAATGCGCATACCGCGTCACCATCCGGTTGCCATGATCGATCCATACCTGGCAGCCTCTGAAGAGATCTTCATTTTGGTCCGAAGTCGTGTGATCCCGCGCGCACTGGCTCATTACGCGGTTGAAAGTGGGTGCGTCCATGTCTTTAAAACCATGGTCGATGCGAATAATTTTTCCGCGATCGGCAGCGATTGCCGGGGTGCCCATTACAACCTTGTTGCCGCCCCCGTTAAAGAAGTCAACACCCGCGTGAATCCCGTAGCGGTAAAGGCGGCGTGCTCCAGGGAAAACACCTAGGTGTGAAGGCAATTGACCCTTTGGTACGGGAATTCCGATGCCATCCAGGCGTGCGTCGAATGTGCGTGGGTGTATTTCTGCGTTGGGTGCATCACCCGAATCAAGCTTGCGGGTTACGAGGCGGTCGCCATTTACAACTACAAAGCCGTCTTTGATAGGGGCAAGACCTCTCAAATCACTTCCTGCTGGGAAAACATAGTGAGCCGTTTGCCCAGTCTTTTTGTCTATTGAAAGAACTCGATTGTTTTCGCGCTCAACTATAAAGAGCGGTGATTGCGCATCGGTAATTATTCTCGATGGTCTCAAACGCACCTTGCCTGGTGCGCGATAGCCGAACTTCAATTGTTTAACATTGGCTCTGGAGTTGCCACTAAACTTGGTGACTCCCCCATTTTTGCGCAAGAGATATGTAAGTCCGTCGTAGGCAATGCCAATGCCGTCTCCGACGTAGTAATCACCACGCCGCACTTGCCACGGCATCACTTCTCTAAAGTAAGGCGTCAAATATCTGGAGTTGGGTGGACAAACCCAAATATCGTTGCGCTCAGGGTCTATGAGAATAATGTCTTTGCCGTTAAAGGCAAGATCAACGTAATCAGGATCTGGAGAACCCGTCAACCAGAGGTTTGCGCGATATTGATGCCAGGCACCTGTTTGGGTGAAATACTCAAATAAGTCGCCCGCTTTTGAAAGAATAACCAGCGACTTTCTTGGTGGCACGGAAATCATGTTATTGAATTCCTGCACCGGAATTTTATCTATCTTAGCCGGGGGATGGCAAGCTTTGAGAAACGCTTTTCGCGGCTGACCAGCAGTTGGTTGCGTCCATTCGAGCGACCACAAATGTTTTGGGCCCAGAAAATAGAATTTTCCGTCTTGTGATACCACCCCTGATGGCGCGACCGGAGCGCCAGCTTCGTCAATCAACGGGATGAAAGTTCCCTTTTCTTTTTCCGGCGTTTTCACCGCTTGAACAGGGCGTCCAACGGCATTCGGGTTTTGATTTCCGGCGCCAGGTGCAATTGCCGAATGCGGCTGAACTAAGGCTGGTGGAGCTCCTGCAGGACGCGCAGGAGCCGAATGCATCGGCATCATCACATGCGGAAGTGGATGCTGCTGAACGGCGGGTTGCTGATGTAAAAATGGAATTTGATGATTGGCCGGAACCTGATGAGAGACCGGAACCTGATGATTGGCAGGCTCTCGATGTGTTTCTGGCTGTGTGATCGGCAGCTGGCGAATTGCTGGGTGTGGCTGCAAAATCACACTCGGCGGTATCCCGTGCAATTGAGTATTGTGTCCATCAATGGCGGATGCCTCAGCGCCCTCACGCTGACCGTGTACACCGCGGACGGTGTCTTGAGTTGCTGCGGTTCTCACAGGTTTGGAATTGCCTTGCGCGAGGACAAATGCATTGGTCGATGCTGTTTCTCTGCCTGATACGGACAGCGTTCTGCAGAAGACAAATCCGACGACAAGCAGCGCTACTCCAGCGACAAACGGGACACGGCTCCGTCTTGATTCCAGAACCTCGGCACGTTTGTGTTTTTCAATCATCATTGACCAAAAATGGAGAATTACAGTCGCTTGCTTGCTTATCTTGTGGGCGTGTTAATCACGACTGAATCGCTGATAAACCATTTGCCGTCAATCTTTTCAATCGTATAATTGACGTTGTAGGTATCTTCCGCGTCCTTCAGTGACTTGTTTGTAGTGTCATCCATGAAGCGACGAAACTCTTTTACTTGCGCAAAGCACGCGTATTTCTTGCCAGGCACCAAGTCCTGAACTTTATTCACGACTACGCCGCGAGAAGTCATTTCATAGTACTTGTGGGTCTTCATCAAATAATTGATTGCGCCCGTTTGCTTTTCCAGAGCTTTGCCAGTAAGCACATCAGAGAGCTCGGATGTGACACGGTTTCTCACAGCGGTCTTCTTAATCGACTGCCACGTTTTTAGCAATTCCGTGAATGTGTTCTTCAACGCGTCGGACTGATTTGTAGTCGCTGTGGGCAGGGGTTTTACTGCGGCTACAGGTGGCTTGACCGGTGGTCTTGAGGCGGGAGGCGGGGTAGTCGCTACCCTCACCGGTGGACGTTCGACAACTTCATCAGCTCCAGTATCTACTGGAGTGTCTAGCGCTGAGTGAGATTTGATTGAATCAGAACTCGCATCTCGGCTTGAAACTTTGATGACAAGGGCGATTTTCTCTTTCTTGTCTTGAGGCAAGGAAGATAGATCGTCTTCTGTAGGTGCAGCGATCGAAACTTGATATTTACCGGCAGGCAGTGAAAGCGGTTTCGGTTCTTCCTTCACCACTTCAGATTTCGACTTCTCGAGCTCTTTATTGAAGTCTGAAATCTTGCCCGGTTTTACCCCCAACGCTTCCAAGAAGTAATCGGCGGTCATCTCGATGTTGATGAAATTGCTTGCCGGGTTAGGCTGTTTGACCAGACATAGCTCTGCTTCAGTCACTTTCTGATTGTCGACTGTGAGAAGCAAATGATTGTCTTGGGCATCTTTCATTTCGTTTGCAGTACGGATGGCACTAAAAGGACCAATGCCCGGCCAGGCTCCTGACTTGACGAAGTCACTGCCCTTGAATGTGTCTACAGTGCAAAGCGGCGCAGAACCTGTCAGTGACGGACTGGGAGCGGCAGCTTCCTTCTCTTCCGCGGTTGTGGAAAAATCTGGTTTTGAACTTGTCGATTCGCTGGCACCACCAGTAGTGACCTTGAAATTGGGAGACGTATCGATGCTAGTCGGCTGCTTTACTTTTGGGCGCGATGCAGGCGCATCTTGCTTTGCCGGTTGGCTCTTGGACGAATCTTGTCCTTCGCTCCAAAGTGCATCAAGCGAACTATCGTCTTGCTGTGCGAGTACCGGTGTCGACAATGCCAGGAGCATTTGAGCAATCAACACAGAACGCAAGGCTGGTCTTTTCATATTCTCTCTCGTCAAATTTCAGTATGCATATACCGACAATCGGCTATGAAGTTAGCATATACTGCCATGCTTAATAAAGCTCATCCGTCCAATGTAGAGCCATTTTGACGTGCAATACTAGGCAACAAAACGGGCTTATGCTAAGCCCTGAGCGCCTCTAGAGCCAGAATGCTTGAATTTTGCTCAACTTCGTAAGGGACCAGGTGTTCCCCATGACCCAAGCTTGCACCGTGTTTTGCTAGATATGAAAGGCATAGCGCTTCGGTTGCCAAGTGAATTAGGGTTGGTTCGACAGAACCAGTTAACAAGACGATATTGGCAGGGTTGCCATCAGCCACGACATAAATGCGTTTTTGCTTGTCCGAGCCCGCGGCACCATCCAAATAAAAACGCTGCGTTTTTAGTTCTAAATCGTCCACTTTTGTCGCCAATTTGCGCAGGGCATTCATGTCCAACTCTTCAGGCCAGTGCCCGACGTTCATAAAAATGGCGCCGTCTCTTGCCGCTTGCCAGTGGGTTTCACCAATGATCTGCCGTTGGCCAGTGGCTGTAACTACGACATCTGCATTTCGCAAAGATGTGAGCAAATCATTGACGGAAAAGCCGTCGAAGTGTGCGATCAAGCGTCGCACCGGATCGCTGTCCACAACGTTGACGATGCCGCCCTCTTTCCTCAAGTGATATGCGACTCCTGAGCCTACCGCGCCGTAGCCGACCACGACAGAGTGAAGTCCGGAAAGTGAACGACCAGTTAAGCGCCGCATAAGGTCGACCACGCCGTCGCCTACGCCATGGTAGTTTTCGATGCGCGCTTTCAGAAGTCCGCCGTTGATGTTGATAATAGGCAGCGGCAAATCTTTGATTTTGCGCAATTTTTCGATACCACTGGTGGTGATTTCCGATGCCGCAATTACAGATTTCGGACGTTCAGCCGGCGTCATTGAAAGATATTTGTCGATAATTACAAAGCCGGTATCCGTAAGCAATTGCGGAGACTCCTCAAGGACCTTTTCCGGAGAGGACTCACCGACAAAGACCTTAGCACCGAGCGCTCTTATTGCATTGACGGCATCATCATCCGTGGTGGCAGGATTTACTTCGCTAAGAAAAAGCACTGCTCCGCCTTCGACCAGGGCTTCTGCAGTAAGCAGCGTCAACTGCGTAAGATGGCAGTGCCAGCCAATCTTGACGCCGTTGAGCGTTTCATTCTGCTTGAGATGTTTTCCCAATTTTTCCATCAATGGAAAGAGTTCCATCAATTCCGGCAATTTCTCGCTCTTCTCTTTTGGTTTTTGACTCTGCATGTAGCCTTCCTTCGCTTGCCGTTTTGCCTCACAGACCGAGCACTTTCATGCCGGAGCGCCTGAGGAGATCAACTGCTCTAGACACCGGCAGCCCGATTACGTTGGAATCACTGCCGTCTACTTTGCTTACCAGAAATGCGCCTGTTCCTTGCAACGCATAGGCGCCGGCTTTGTCCATCGGCTCTTGCGTGTCTACATAAGCCTCGATTTCAGAAAGCTGCAGAGGGCGAAATGTGACGTAGGAAGTTTCTACGGCAGTTATGACGCTCTTCTTTATGCCGCCGTTGCCGCTGGTTTTCTCTGCGCAAAAAACAACGACTCCGGTGTGAACCATGTGCGTTTGCCCAGAGAGACTCTCAAGCATCTCAATTGCTTCTTGCCGGTCGCTCGGTTTGCCTAAGAGCTTTCCTTCGTACGCAACAAGCGTGTCGGCGGCCAATATAAGGAATGGACCATCCTCCGTTTCAATTCGCTTGCGAAGCTTCTCGACGACGTCCTGCCCCTTTTGCTCAGCGATTGAGAGGACAACTTCCTCTGGCGAGAGACCCGGCTGCACAACTTCATCTTTGTCGCTGGGCACGACCTCGAATTGCAATCCCAGTTTTTTGAGTAGATCGATTCGTCTTGGCGATTGCGACGCCAGTATCAATTGGCTCACGTGATTCCCCTGTCTGTTTTCAATGAATCCAAATTATATCGATGCTTCTTAGCCTTCTATTTGAAAGCACTGAATTCTGCGATTGCCTTTGTCGGCGATGTATATTGTGTTGCTTTCCGTATCGATGCTTACGTCGGATGGAGCCAGCAACTGTCCATCTTCTGAGCCCTTTTGACCGATGATGTACAGAAAATCTCCAGTCGGACTGAACACTTGCACCCTGTGATTGAGCGAGTCCAGGACATAAATCTTGTCGTTTTGGTCGACTGCTACTGCGCGCGGCACATTGAATTGTCCAGGCGCGGAGCCCTTTTCACCAAAACAGCGAACAAGCACGCCGGCTTTGTTGAAGACGCTGACGCGAGAAAGTCCATAATCGACACAGTAAATTTGATTGAGTCTGTCCACAGCGAGTCCGCAGGGCAACTGCATCTGTCCGGGGGCGTTTCCTTTCGAGCCGAGCTTTCTCAACCAAGTGCCCATGTCCGCCTGGAAGACTTGAATGCAGCCGTTGACTGCGTCCGCTGCATAAATGATGCCGGTAGAATCAATGGTGACGCCGGTCAAGCCGGATTCGTTTCCATGCACGTTTTTGAAGTCTCGAGTGAATACGCCTGATGCATCGAAGACGCGGATGAAGTGGTCGTTCGCATCAGTAACATAGATGCGGCCTCTTCCGTCGAATGCCAGCCCGGAAGGTTTGGTGACACTGCCACCGCGTGTGGCGGAGTTTTTCGCGTCGGGCAGTTGAGCCAAATCACCCGACCAGCGCCCGTCTTTGGAGAAGACAGAAAGCTTGCGAGAGCCGACGTCGGCAACGACCAAACGACCAGACCAGAAGGCAAGGTGCGCTGGATCGGTGAATGGAATTTGCTCTTTTCCGCGAGTTGTGATCGAGCGAATGAATTTGCCTTTTGTTGACGACGCGCCAGAGAGTGAGCGCGATGCAGGAGAGGCATAGGATTCGGTTTGGCGTTTGGGATCAAACGAACCTCCCGGCGCATTCACCGAGCGAAACTCAGATGAAGAGCCCCAAGAACCTGCAGAAGCTGAAGATGGTGAATGCGGGCTGTCAGAAATATCTGGATAGTTGATCGCTTGAGGCGAGGGCTGAAAAGGCTGGATAGCTGGGTTTGCAGAAGTCTCCGCGGCGGATAAGTTTGACCTGTGACCGGGGACGTCTTCGTAGCCAGGCGGTCTGTAATTGGCCGGCAGTGCATCGATATTCTCGGCTGTTCTTTGTCCGACGCTCAAATTGCGCTGTGGTGAGCCTGTTTTATCACTGAGGCTCGATGCGAAATCGCGCGCGAAATCTTTGATGCTGCGATAGCGTTCGCGTGCTCTTTTGCGCATTGCTTTGGCAACGCATGCTGAAGTTTCTACACCAATGCCCGGGTTGTGAATATGCAGTGGCTTCTCTTCTTTGGAAACGATCTTGACGATGGTGGCGGCAATACCTTCGCCGGAAAATGGAATCTGTTTTGACAGCGCTTCATAGCTCACAACGCCGAGTGAAAAAATATCAGCGCGGTGGTCGACGTTTTTAGCGTCTTGTAATTGTTCGGGAGATACATATGCCAGCGTTCCCAGCATGACGCCGGTTTTCGTCAGTTTGGTCTCCTCGAAGTCCACTGCGCGTGCAATTCCGAAGTCAGTAATTTTGACGCGCCCATCCTTCAATATAAATATGTTGTCGGGCTTCACGTCGCGATGCACTACATTCATCGTATGCGCGAAGTCCAGACCTTCAGAGACCTGGCTCAGTAATGGCCAGAACTCCTGCGGAGTCATCGGCTCTTTACGGGCCTCCAGCTCACTCTTGAGGCTGTGCCCTTCGAGAAATTCCATGACGTAGTAATAGTTGCCTTCTTCCACTTCGACGTCGAATACCTCGACGATATTCTTGTGGCTTAAGCGTTTAATGGTGACTGCTTCTCGCCGGAATCGGTCGCGAAACTCCCGCATTTTTTCAGGGGAGATGTTTTCCATGACCAATTGTTTGATCGCCACAAGGCGATTTTCTTTTGGGTCGTAAGCCTGATAGACGATGCCCATCCCCCCACGACCTATTTCGGAGAGGATTTTGTATCGGCCGAAGTCCGGCGTCATTTACGCGTCCCTATTCAACTGAGAAAACCATTTCGGTTTTGCCGAAGGTCAACTTATCGCCAGGGAAGATTTGCTTGCGCTCTTGAAGCACTTCGCCGTTGAGCAGTGTGCCGTTGGTAGAGCCGAGATCTTCCACCCAGTAACCACCTTGCATCTGCAAGACCCAGGCGTGGTGCCGGGAAACGTAGTGATCGGTAGTTATGGAAATGTTGTTTGTCTGGTCGCGCCCAATCTTGCTGACCGACTGAGTCAGAGGATATTTTTCAGACGTCAATTTGGCGATTAGAAACGCCGGACGCGACGTACGACCATCTTTGCGGGCAGGTACCGCGTAAAGGTCTTGTTGCGAACGGGAAGCTCCGCCAAAGCCGCCCTGAACCTCAGAGCTGACGCCGCAGACGGTACAGGTTCCGTCTGGGCTCACTACACCGCCGCATCTCGTGCACTCAGTTGTGCTTTTGGACATAGACCGCTTTATTTGCTTCCGTTGTCGGACGCTTCGTCAAGATACTGAATTACTACCACGGTTACATTGTCCGGGGCTCCACCGTCAAGAGTAAGCTTAACAAGGTCTTCGCAGACTTGTTCAGGCTCCTCGTGCTCGGCGCAGACTTCTCCAATTTGCTCATCTCTCAAAACTGTTGGCAATCCGTCTGAACAGAGCACTACCCAGTCTTTTGCTTTGAGCTCGACCGGTGTATGGTCGATTTCTACGCGCTCTTCATGCCCGAGACAGCGCGTGATTAAGTTTTTGTAAGGATTGATTCGGGCCTGCTCTTCGGTCAAGCGTCCTGCTCTCACCATTTCTTGTACGACCGAGTGGTCGTTGGTGAGAAGGACAGGTTTACCTTCTCTGAGCAGATACGCGCGGGAGTCGCCAACGTGGGCGATTTCCAGAGCTTCTTCCGACTGGACGCCGACCACGATGGTCGTGCCCATGCCTCTTACCGAGGCGTCTTCTTCAGCTTGTTGCCAAACTGACTGATTCGCCAGATTTACGGTTTCGAGTAACCACTTCTGAATTTCGGAGCGTCCAATCGAGGGAGGAGGATTATCAGTCCACTGCTTCTCTACCGCTTCCACTGCCAATTTACTGGCTTTTGCTCCGCCAACTGCGCCGCCCATACCATCGGCAACCGCGAACACTCGGAGGTCCGGGCTCACGTAGTAATTATCTTCGTTCCTTTGCCGTTGGCAACCGGCATCAGTCCGCGCAGCCGCACGCCATTTGAGCTTCGTCAATCTCCGCTGCCCCCTTGAGAATCCGGCTTGTCTAACCGTGTTATCAAGCTAACCGGTGTCACTAAATGCCACATTATAATTGCCACCATTACACCATTTCCAATCAAGAAATAGGGGGCCAATGGCCTAATTTCAGCAAACTGTGTTGACCCGATATATGCAAGGTCAAAAACACAGAGAGCTGCTGACAAAAGGCTTAAGCCAAGCCGTTTGCGCTTATTCGCGGACAAGGTGGTTTCCAATAGCTGTAGGCGGTGGTTCACGTTGGCAACCTGTCCTTTCAACTGAAGATTGGCTGCCTGTGTCTCTTTTATGCTCGCCTCCAAAGCTTTTTCTGTGCCACTATTGGTAATGCGAGAGCCCTTCTTTAGTGCGTTTTGCCCAGCTATAGGCATCTCATGTGTGCCAGAAAGTTTGGAAAGTGACTCTTCAAGTAAAGTTACGTTTCCGCCGTAGAACAAACGCAAAAGCGGAACCGCTTGTTGAGGGCGATTCATAATCCACTTCTTGAGAGCTGGTTTGGCAGCTTCAACGAAGCTGAAATTAGGCTGCAAAGTCCTGGCGATTCCTTCAATTGTCGATCCCGCTCTCAAAAGGTAGGCAAGCGATGGCGGCAAGCAAAGTGATCTGTCCAGTGCAATTTGATCGATATCGTTTTCAAGGTCGGTGAAGTCCAAATCTTTCACTTCTCGACCGGCGTAATAATCGATAAACGGCTTGACCGCGCGTTCTATCGGCAAAGAGTTGGCGCCTTCCTTGAGGATGCCCAGCTTGCGCAAATTGGCGATCAAATCCTCGGTGTCTTTTTGAATGACCGCTGAAATACAGCCTGTTATCGAATGCCGCTGCTCGTCGGAGATTTCTCCGACCATGCCGAAGTCATAGATGACAAGCCGACCCTCTTCGTCTACTGCTAGATTGCCCGCGTGCGGATCGGCGTGGAAAAACCCGTGCATAAGCACTTGTTCGAGATAGCAAGTGACCAGTAATTTTCCAAGACGCGGCAAGTTGACGTTGCGTGCAAGGAGTTCTTTGACTCTATCGATTTTCGTGCCCGGCAAATATTCGAGAGTCAAAACTCGACGCCCTGTGTATTTCCAAAATACTCTCGGCACTCGAATGTCCGGATAATCCCTGAGCACTCGTCGCAGCCGATCTGCGTTTCGCCCCTCTTGAATGTAATTGACTTCAGCAAATAAGTTGCGCCCGAACTCATCAGCAAGCTCATACCAGCCGCCCCAGTCTGCGTGTTTTTTGAACAGTCCACTACCGAGCCTGATGAGAAAGCGCATGTACCCGAGGTCTTGATAAAAGCGCTGGCGCAGTGCCGGACGTTGCACCTTTACTGCGACTTCGGTTCCATCTTTCAAGCGCGCTCTGTGCACCTGCCCGACAGAGGCAGAGGCAATCGGCACTTCATCGAAGTGTGCGAAAAGCTCATCAGGAGAGGCGCCCAGATCACGTTTGATTGTCGTTTGTACCGTTTCGAAGTCGAACGGCGGCACCTGATCTTGCAGAAGCGACAGCTCATCGGCAATTTCCACAGGCAGCGCGTCGCGACGCACCGATAAAAATTGACCGAGCTTGATATATGTTTCGCCCAGGCTGATGCATGTTTCTTTCAAACGCACCGCCCGTGTTTTCTGCCGAGCTTCTGATTCCTCAGGCGTTTTTGGTGGGTGCAACTTGTCCGAGATGCTTGCATAAGTGAAGCTGAGCATCGTCTTGAGCATGCTCCAAAAGCGGGCATCGCCAATGAGATTGCCAACCTTCACCGAACGATCGGCTTCAGCTGGATCGTAAGGACTGAATGATTCGACTGACGAAGACTTTCTTGAAATCAGCGGAAATGGGCTGCCATGATATGCTCGTATCTCCGTGCTCGGGGTGCGTTGCACAGGGGACGCGGCTTGGCTGGTTTTCGTTTTTTTGTCTTTAGAGCTCTTGGCGACAGAATTGTCCGCGTCAGCCTTCTTGCCTGATGCGCGGTCTGCCGGAGATTTAGCCGGTTTTTCGTCCGAGGATTCAAATGTATCTTCGGGCGGACTCACATTGCCTGTCCCCGGTCTCTTGAATAAAAATGTTTATCGCTTGAGAAGTGTCTTAGACACTAACTTTCATGGATTTGAGTTCGGAAATCTCAGCACGCAAAGTGGCGATTTCTGCTCTCAATTCGTTGATTTCGGTGGTGTCGCCCAGGGCGCCCAGCGAGAAATCGGCGACTTGTCTGCGGATGCGCTCGCGCACCTGGCTTTCCAAAACTTCTGAACGTTGCCAAACGTTTTGCGAAATCTCGCTTGCCACTTCTTTGGCGCGATCTTTGTACTCATGTACGCGATCCGAGCCAGTCGACTTGTATTCGCCTGCCTTAGCGGTCAAGGAGTCCAGTGCGTCCTCGACTCGTTCGCGAGCAACCTCAAAGGCCGCTCTGCCCAGGAAAAACAATTTGATCATTGGACGCAACACGTAACTAACCTCCAAGCTTCAGGACGAGCCCGCTTTCGTTGGGATACCGGGCCGACCGGTAAGAGTCGTAACTTTGCCGTATGGAGCGCGCTACGTCAAATTTGACGACGGCGCTAACTGGCATGTTTTGCCCAGACAAAACTATCGAGAAATTATACACTAGGGGCATCGCATAGATGCTTGATTTGCTGATTTCGTATAGCGATGCTAACAACTGTTGCAATACGCAGTAATTCGCAATATGTGGGAACTTTGAAGCGGAACTCGTCGGACGACCGTTGAGAGCGCTGGGTTGAAAAGAAATCGGACTAGAAAAACTTCGACAAGCACGCTCATCTAGTAATGAGATTGAAAGTCGATCGCAGTAAAGTCTAGACACTGCAAAACGAAACAAAAACGAAACTAGTTAAGGTGGCGAAAGTGGCACAAACAAAAACGAATGAGCGCACGACCGAAAAGAAGCCGTTGACGGCGAAAACTCAACCCGGTCGCAATGCCCGTCCGGTCTCTCTAATTTATGTACCTCTTCATCTGGGTGGCAGTCACCGCGGTGCCAGTATGGGACCGGCTGCCATGAAAGTCGCAGAACTGCCTGAGCGTATCAAGGCTCTCGGATTTGCAGTGGCGGAGGAAATCGACATTGAAGTCCCTCATTCTGTTTGCTGGTGGGACAACGAAACGCAAAGCAAGTGCGTGCCTGAAATCTATCAAGTAAGCGAAGCGGTCGCCGATGCCGTGGAAGCTGCGATGGAAGCAGGCAATCTGCCGATTACTATCGGTGGCGACCACAGTCTCGCTATCGGCAGTATCGCTGGAGCTGCGAGCTATTACCGCAAGCATGAAGAAACTTTTGGACTGGTATGGTTTGATGCGCATGGTGACATCAATACGCCTGACACTACTGCCAGTGGCAATGTGCACGGCATGCCCTTTGCAGTTTCGCTCGGATTGGGCGATGAAAAGCTTGTTAATTTGAAGGGTTTTAGCCCAAAAGTGCCGGCTAAGCGATCGTCATTGATTGGTATCCGCGACGTCGACCCGCCGGAGCGCGACATGATCACTCAGACCGGTATTACGGCTTTCACGATGAAAGAAATTGATCACCTTGGACTTGGTCGAGTTACCGATATGGCTTTGGGAGCTGTCGGTGCTGATGTAAACGGCATCCATGTTTCCTTCGACATCGACGTAATTGATCCTGACGTAGCACCGGGTGTCAGCACTGCCTCGCGTGGTGGTCTAAGCTACAGAGAAAGTCATCTTGCGTTGGAACTTTTGGCCGAATCGGATCTGGTGCGTTCAATAGATATAGTTGAACTCAATCCAGCATTCGATGTTCGCAATAAGACTGCAGAACTGGCTGTAGAACTTATTCTCTCAGCTCTGGGCAAGCGCATTCTTTAGGGCTTGCCGCAGCTTCGATCTAAACAAAAGAACTCACCGCGATTGCAGTGAGTTCTTTTTATAGTTGATTATTTCAACGACTAGTCGTTCATATCTTTGTTGGTGACTTTCATAATGGAGCCATCGGTCGCATTGATGTGAAAGTTCTTCGCTTCTTTGTCGCCGCGGACGCTGACGGACCAATAAAGAGTGTGCGGCTTCTTGTGCATTCTTTCCAAGTCGGTGTCGGTGATTTTGCCGGACAATTGCTTAAGTGCGATTGCTTCTGCATCGGCCTTGCTCAATTTTGCTGCTTGTCCTCTTTTGGCAGTATCGTCATCTGCGAATGCGCATGTGCCGAACGATGAGCCCATCAAAGCGACAGCGGCTGCCAGCACCAATAACTTTTTCATTTCAAAAAACCTCGTTCAGCGAAAACTTGAAGAGCACGATCTTATTACAGCTACCTATTTGAATGTCTGCTTGGAAACGTTCTTGGCTTTCGTATGAAGATTTTGATGAGCAGTTGTAAATCTTCAGTCCAAGGATTTTGGGGCAGGAGGGGTGTTTGGATCTAATTGCCCGGTCTGCAATTGCAGCGCTTGGAAATTTTTACTACCTGGCTAAGTTGGGGCTTGTCACTCTCGAATTTTGGTACTATACTTACGTATGTATTCGGGGACTTTCATGTTCCCAGGTATTCAATGGGGAACTGCCTGCGACTTTTCCCGCTTTTCAAAACTGGGGCGGCACTAGAGGGAGAAATTATGGATTTAGACTGCTTGCCGCCACGGCAGCGCGACGTAATAAAGTCTATCGTCGACTTGACTGAAGAGAATGGCTATCCGCCGACTCTTGCAGAATTGGCGAAGGCGCTAGGTTTGCGCAACCGGATGACGGTTCACCAGCACGTTGCTGCACTGAAAAAGAAAGGATACGTCCACTGGGAGCCAGGTCTTAACCGTTCTCTCAGAGTGGTTTCTCATATGACCACATCGGTCGGTGGCAGAACCACTGAGACCACTATTGAATACGAAGAGTCTTACGATGAGCCGCAAGGCATTCCTCTGGCAGGCACTATTGCTGCCGGTCAACCAATCGACGCGATTGATCCCGGCGAGTATCTTGCAATGGACAATCAGTATGCGGGCACCAATTGCTTTGCACTAAAAGTCAAAGGCAATTCCATGATCGAGGATGGCATCTGTGATGGCGATTTCGTCATTATTAAGCCCAATCCGTCACCACGTAACGGTGAAATCGTAGTGGCACTGTTAGATGATGGAACCGCGACCTTGAAGCGCCTCTTCAAAGAGAAAGGTGGCTACCGTCTGCAGCCGGCTAACAGCGAGCTTTCCCCCATCTTTGTTGATGCGAAGGACGGACTCACTGTTCAAGGTGTGGTCGTCGCACTTTTCCGAAAAATGTAAGTTACACTCGCAATTAGCGCGTCAAAAGATGTTGCGCATTCGCTGCAATTAGTGGCTGAAAAGCTGTTTCATACACTTCGGCATTGGAGCTGAAGTGTCGACTTCGAGCGTCTTTTCGTTCTCGTAGCGAACTTGGCCGGGTTTGTCCTTGCCGAGTTTTTTCACATGCTTCACTTGTGTGTAAACGACTCTGACTTTGGAGCCGGACGTTCCACCTTTAGACAGGCGAGCAGCTATTTGTGCCGCTTCCTTCAAGGTGTTCAACGGCGGTTCTTGTTTTGAGGCTGGAACGCGAATTAGAACATGCGCCCCTCCCGAGCCAAGAATGTGCAGCCAAATATCGTTCGGCTGTGCAAGTTTGCTCAGAAGCTGATCGTTTTCGTGCCTATTTCGACCGACGTAGATGGTCCAGCCGTCTGATGAAGTGACGCTGAGCATGCGAGGTTTGCCGGATTTTTTCTTCTCCTGCTGATGATGCTGCTGTCCACCTTTGTTGAGCTGTTGCTGTTGCATCACCGCTGCTGGTTTGCGACCGATGATGAGCTCGCGCAGCGCTCTCAACTCTTCATTTGTCTGAGCATTTTCAAGTTGCTTCATCTGCGTTTCGACGACAGACTGTTTTTTAGCTGCTTCGTCTAAAGCCAATTTTGCTGCCTTCTGGCGGCTGCGCGATTTTGAGAATTGCCGATAAAACCACTGAGCATTTTGAGATGGCGTCAGATTTGGATTCAATTTGATTTTGATTTTGTCCGAACCGCCCGTGTATAAATCGTCGACTTCGAGCTCTGTTTGTCCTGGCTCGATCACGCCAAGATTGGCTAGAACAAGGTCTCCCGATCGTTTCATATCATTGAGATGTTCATCATTTTTGACGTGCTGCGACGCCACCGAAATTCGAGAATTCAGTTTTTCATCTTCAGAGCGAAGTTCGTTGCGAAGCCTTTCACGCAGTTGTTGAAACTGCTCGCGAGCCTCAACGGCAGCGTAATAGTCATCTACTAAATCGTTTACGGCGGGGAAATGCTTCCACAATCCTTGAGTATCGGGTGCACCTTGTGCACTGTCGGTGGTATCTAGCTCCGCTCGTCGCAATTCTGGCATCAAAGACAAAACCGTAAACCTGGACAAGTCAGACTTCATTGCCGGTTTGAAGGTCAGACGCGTTTCACCAAGTAGTTTTACTATCGACCAAATCTTTTCTTCGCTTGCCGGATCTTTCAGCGCTTCTGCTACTGGACTTTTGGCTTCCGCTGCCAGTACAAGTTCTTCCGATAAATTTCTGCCCAGACCGGTAAACGTGTGAATCAGCCATTGTTCGACGGTTGTGAAAGGCGCTGCCACCGCTGGTCCAATTGTGGTTTTGGTTGATGTGCCGCCACCGCCCGCACTGGCACTAGAGGATTCTGTAACTGAAGCCTGTGCAACTGATACAGCAGCAGCGGAGTGTTCGAAATTTTCCTTCAGCGCTCTCCATTGATTTGCAAAATCTTCACGCGTGAGCTTGAAAATATTAGGACGTTCTTGTCCTGGCGGTCTCTTGTAAGTCAGACCAGGCGCCACTTCCCGCTGGCGGCTCATCTCTTTGGTGACGATGTGCGAAGCGGCAATAATTTTCTCTTTCGTCTTGTCCCAAAAAATCAAATTGCTGTGGCGTCCCATAATTTCCGCAGTCAATACTTTGTGAGAGGCAGTACCTACCTCATCGGTGGACGAGAATACAAAGTCGACGATGCGCTCACCGGGCAACTGTTCGATATGAACGAGCGTGGCAGAAGCCAAAGTCTTTCGCACCAGGAGCGCGAAATTCGAATTGTTTTGCGGCGCCCGGTCGTTTTTCGCACCCTGTGGCGCCTGCTTTACTAGACAGATGCGCCCGTAGGTGGCGTGTGCTGAAAGTAAGAGGTGAACCATCCCTGATTTTGAACGCAGGGAGATTAAAAGTTCGTCGCGAGCCAATTGAAAAACTCTGTCAACGCGCCGGTTGAGCAATAGTGGCTTGGCTTCGTCTAGCACAGCCCGAATTGTTAGGGCGTCGAACGGTTGCATGGCTCTTCGTGTTTAGGTTTAATAGGGGCTCAACTTATAGAGGCTAATCTAGCAAAAAAGTGAAGCTGTATTATGAATCCATAAGGCTGCACTTATTTCAAAGACTCCGGGCGATGCGACTGACAAAGAGGGCTAACCATGCCGGCCAGTAAAAGCAAACAGTCTTTGCCGAAAGAATCAGATCAAACTGATTCTGATTCCGAGCCTGTAGAGGGCGGCAAGGAGCCTCACAAAGTTAATCCTGGCAATTTATTTGTGCTCACGGGGCCTTCAGGGGTGGGCAAAAATACAATCATCGACCGTGTGCTGGCTGAAGCTGGCGGTATTGTCGAGTCTGTGTCTGTAACCACCCGAAAACAGCGCGAAAGCGAGCGTGACGGTGTGGACTACTTCTTCACTGATCGCGAAAGTTTCGAAAAGATGAAGAAGCAAAATCATTTTATCGAACACGCTGAATTCGCCGGCAATTACTACGGAACACCCAGAAATTGGGTGGAGAATCGCATCAGGGAAGGCTTGGACGTGGTTCTTGTCATTGAGGTGCAGGGTGCAAAGCAGGTCAAAAAACAGTTTCCCTCTTCGATTCTGATCTTTCTGGCGCCACCATGCATGGACGAACTTGAAAAGCGCCTGCGTTCAAGAGCCACTGAGCCTGAAGACGTGATAGCCATGCGTCTTGATAAGGCTGGGCAGGAGATGAAGGAACGCGATGTGTTCCACTATGAAGTTGTTAACGAGGATGTCGACCAAGCTGTCAACAATGTGCTCTCGATCGTGTATGCTGAACGTTGTCGCATAAGACCTTAGCTGGCGCCCCAACTTGGTGCCCGGATAAGGGACCCAAAACTATGGGTCGAAAACCGTAAAACATAGACAGGGACCTAATGAGCACAACCAGAATCCTTGACCAGTTGATGGATAAGCATGGCAACCGCTACGAGCTAGTGCTGAAAGTTGCTCAGCGCGCCAAAGTCATCAAGACCGAAACTCGCGATCAGCACAAAGCCACCAATGCCGTAATTCAGGCGTTGCAGACGGTCGCCGCCGAAGATGACGGCACCATCTTGATCTCCCCTGGCGGTTACCAGATTTATTGATCTGCTGTAGCCACAGCGCTGTAGGGGCGACGCCATGCGTCGCCCGTTTTGATAGCAACATCTTTTTAAAACGACTTAATTTGAGGCTTCGGTGATTTTTCGCCGAAGCTTTTTGTCTTGAGCTTACTGCCCCACCTGCAGTTCCGGGACCGGCCGATGCATAGAATCGCCCCTCTACGAGAACCGCCATTAATCTTGACTTAGATTGTCTTCAGTGGGATTCTTCCCGTTGCCAACCAGACCTGGCGGTTTTAAGCTTTGCTCAAAAGGGAAATCAGGCCTTTCCTTTCAGGCAAATCAACTAGGTCTGAGTATCTGTAGAAACCGGGGAAATTCGAGAGAACCATTACCCAATGGACATCTGGGCAATAATCCTACTTTTCGCGTTCATGGTCGGCATTATGGGCTGGGGCATGAACTTGTTCGTCAACGGAATCTTATGGTACTGCGACTGGCGCGAGGGTACCGAGATCAACTGGGGAATGGAGACGTTCTTCACTCTCGCCATGCCCTTCACCTGGCTGTACACGATTTTTCTTATTGTCGTTCTCTACATTCGCTAAGAAGCGCTCTCTGCCTTCTTTGCCGCCTACGAGCTCGGACAGCTCAGCGAGTATGTCCGCTGCATCTTGCGCGCAGCTGATCTGTGTGAGACGTGCCCTAAAAGGCGCTGCGCCAGTGATGCCTTTGGTGTAGTGAGTCATGTGGCGACGCGACTCGTTAGAACCAATGCGCGGACCCTTATAACGTGTGAGCCAGACGCAGTGCAGGTAGGCAAGGACGAGCCGGTCAACTTCATCGGGTGCAGGCAAAAGTTCGCCTTCTTCAATGAGGTGCGTGATTCTCGGAATAAGCCATGGATTTCCCAGTGTTCCGCGCGCTACAGCTACTCCGTCGCAGCCGGTGATTTCCAAAAGTTTGACCGCATCTTCTGGTTCAAAAACATCACCATTCCCGAAGACTGGGATGCTGAGCGCGGCTTTGACCTTCGCGATAAAACTCCAGTCCGCCTTGCCCGAATACAGTTGTTGTCTGGTGCGCCCATGAACAGTCACTGCCGATGCTCCGGCGCGCTCCACCATTGAGCCGAATTCGACTGCATTGCGTGAGTTGTCATCCCATCCCAGGCGGAATTTGACGGTCACAGGAATTGAAATCGCATTTTTCACGGCTGTGATGATGTCGCGAGCCAGCTCAGGCTCTCGCATCAGCGCGCATCCGTCTTTACCTTTTGTAATCTTGGGGACAGGGCAGCCCATATTGATATCAACGAAGTCGGCTCCCTTCTGCTCTGCCATCTGCGCGGCTCTCGCCATAACGTCCGGCTCGTGTCCGAAGAGCTGGATGCCGATAGGATGCTCAGTCGGCGAGAGGTCCATAATTCGACACTCGGGTCGGTTCATCAGCGCGCGGCTTGATACCATCTCCGTAGACAGCAGGCAATTCGGATCGACCTGCCTTACGATGTCGCGAAAAACAAGGTCCGTGACCCCCGCCATCGGTGGTACGTACACGCGGCTTTTCAAAGTAATAGAGCCGATTTGAATAGGCATACTGAGAGTTTACAGGACACGACCGGTGTGATGTCAAATAGTAAGAAGGATTTTGAACTTGGCGAATTGAAAGCCATCCTCGAAGATGCTTACGCCATCGGCGAAATAGCTTACATTGAATCTATTCCTTGCGATGAGGAAGAGTTACTTCTTGAGAGCGATAGTCTGAACAAGTTGGCCGGGTCGAAGGAGGTTTCCGATGTTCGAACCAGCTTTCGAGTCTCGGCGGAAAAAGGACAATATTTTCTCAAGACTGTTAGTAGCTGGATCGAAGATACGCGGCTCCGCGATGTTGAAACTTTTATCGAATGGAACAATCGCAGACTATCGTTGCCATCACCAGAGCTTATAACTTCAATGGAAGGTGCTACGCATATAGAGAGGAACGGGAAACGTTATCAACTATTCAGTTTTATTGAACACAACAAGCGCTACAACTGGATGAAACCAGAAATAACCGGATCGAATATCGGTCTGTCCGGGGCTCTTTTGGCACAAATGCATCTTTCGGCGCACAAGTTTTCGGCGGAGGCAAGCAGTGGCAAAGGAGTTCTGTTTCAGGATTCCCCATCTCTGGCCAAAACGGCTGACTTTCCGTTCCGCGAAACTTTTGACACATTGTTTGAACACATTTACGCGAAATGGACGCATAAACACCCGATTCTAAATCAGGTACGTCATTCCAATCGCCCGCTTCGATCTGGGTTTGGCATGATCGCACATTTGATTTCTAGCATAAACGAAGAGCGATTTTTAACGCTGGTACATGGAGATTTTCATCCTGGAAATGTACTTTTCCTGAGAAAAAAAAGCGGTCACATTGGAGGAGCAGTCGTCGATTTCGATCACATGCGCTGGGAACACCCTTTTTACGATATCGGTTATGCGCTCATTATGTTTGCCCGAAAACCTGCCATCAATTTAGATACCACTGATGTTGCGAGCTTTGGAAAGCAGCAGATCGATTGGAATTCGGCCCGCTCTTTTATCGAAGGCTATTTGGGTGAGCTACACCGCAGTATTGACTGCACGACACTGGAGAATTCGTTCAAGTCTAAGTTGTTTAGCTCTAATTCCGAACTGCTAGGGTGGTACATGAACTTTGGATGTTATTTGATTTTGGCATGGGCCGCAGAGAAGGTGAGTACGGGTCCCATATGTTTTTCCGAAGTTTACTTAGGTGCGTTGGAGATGTCCTATCATATGCTCTGCGACGACGCATTTCACTATGCCGGGAAAATATGGTCCAAAGCCATGACCCAGAGCTACGTTTAATGTATATTTGGCGAGTTCTTTGAACGTTTTCAATCAATTAGAAATGGACACCCTAATGAAATTGAATTTCTCTGGTTATAAAACGAAAAAGCTTTTGACAGCAGCTCTGCTTGCACTGGGTTGTTATTCAGCAGTCAATCCTGCGTGGGCCGTTGATATCATCATTAGCGGAAGAATTACTGATCCTGGTGCGCATCCTGTGAGCGGCGCAAAGGTTGTCGTTTTTGATGACGAAGCGACGTGGTCCGCGTCTGCCGTTTCGGATGCTGATGGCAAGTTCTCTATCAAACATGAGGAATGCCAATCTTGTTTCGTTGAGATCACTCCACGTCATAAGGGTGAGCTTGCGGCGGCACTCATCGAAGAAGTAAACGGAAAACAAAACCGGCGCTTTCTCATTCAGTTGCATCATGGCTTTTTGGTGCGAGGAAATGTTGTGGACAAAGAAGGAAGACCACTGAAAGACGTCGTCGTTAAAATCTCCTCTGCCGACCCAAGCGATGATTCATCCGCTCGTATCCATGGCGGTGGTGCTGCAGTGACTTCAAAGAATGGTGACTACGAGCTTTGTCTGACGCCGGGGCAAAAGCAACTAACGATCATTAATGAAAAGTACCCGACCCTTGTGAAACACCTTGTCCAAAGGTTTCAAGTCACATCTGACGGAGCATTGGAAAACATTGTTCTGCCGGAAAAACACCGCACCAATTAGTAAACAACTTGCAGAATTTGCAGACGTCATAGTTAAAGGAACGAAAAATGCGCACCGCCTTCTTTGATTGCCCCTTCGGAGCTGCAGGAGACATGCTGCTTGGTGCGCTTGTTGATGCCGGTTTAGACGTTGAAGCGTGGAAGGCTGAGCTTGCGAAAATCGATTTGCCGAGTGGAAGTTTTTCTGTTCGTCCTGAAAAACTGTTGCGCTGCGGTGTTCACTCCACGAAACTACATGTGTTTCTGAGTGCCGACGCGGCACACGAATATGACCATAAGCATGATCTCGCGCACGAGCACCATAACCATGATCACGGAAACGCGCACAGTCATGGACATGCTCAAGGTCACGAAGATGACCACGAACATCACCTTCACCGCCATGATCATCCACACCGGGGATTGTCTGAAATTCTCAGAATTATTGAGAGTTCGTCCATTCAACCTGCTGCAAAAAAGCTCGCAGCGGATATCTTTACTCGCCTGGGAATAGCGGAAGCGAAAGTTCATGGAGTTACGCCAGACGAAGTTCACTTCCATGAAGTCGGCGCTGTTGACGCAATCGTAGATATAGTCGGATTCGCCATCGGTTATGACTTGATGGCGATTGAACGCAGCATCGTGTCTGCTTTGCCGGTCGGCGGTGGAACGATCAGTAGTATGCACGGTGAATTCCCTGTCCCTGGTCCGGCGACCTTGGAGCTTCTTCGTGAGGCTCGCACGCCTCTTGCTCAGACCTCGATTGACTATGAATGCTTGACTCCCACGGGCGCTGCAATCTTAACGACAATTGCCGAACGTTTTGGATCTCAGCCAGATATGACTGCTATTGATGCCATCGGATATGGTGCCGGTTCACTAAACCCTGCTGGTCATCCAAATGTATGCCGCGTTGTTATTGGTCAATCAGTGCCTAAGAAGGGCAGCGAAAAAAACGCCCCATCATCGCGCTATCGCAGCGAACTGGTCGCTGTTGTTGAATGTAATTTTGACGACCTATCTCCTCAAGTAATCAGCTATACATCTGAAAAATTGCTGGCTGAAGGTGCTCTCGATGTATTTGTTACGCCTTGCACAATGAAAAAGGGGCGCTCCGGTCATTTGCTGTCTGTGCTTTGCAAAATGGAAGACGAACTCCGAGTCAAAGAAATTTTACTTGCTGAAACCTCCACACTTGGAGTTCGCAGCAGCGTGACAGAACGTTTGATTGCCGAGCGCGAGCTGAAGAAAATTGACATCAAATCCGGTGAAACAGAGATGCAATCGGTTAGAGTCAAAATTGGCAAAGACCTTGACGGGAACGTTATAAACGTCCAGCCTGAATTCGAAGACTGTGCGTCAGTTGCCCGCGAGACCGGCACTCCATTGAAAGAGGTTCTCAACGCTGTCGTGTCAAAAGCTCGCAATGGTCGCGACGCTTGACGGATGGTGTTATTGAACCAAATGTCCCTCTTTGTCGAACTGAACCTCATTCAGCTTCGAGCCGTTGAATTGTTCTATGGGTTTACCCAGGTCTTTTCGCTTTACAGTTTTTTGCTGTTCTGCAGTGGGGGGCGCAGAGCCCATATTTATTGCGGGCGGTGGCGCGTTTAAATGATAGTGGAGCTGTTTTGGTGGCGGCGGAACCGTGTCCATCAGAACTAAGCTTTGTTCACTGCTCTTCGGATTGCTTGAGTCTTGAAAGGCATCCTTCATGGAAATGGCATCATCGGTTTGGAAGGAGATGATGTCGATTTTGATTTTGCCGAATGAGTTGGCGATTTTAATCGTGTCGTCATCGGAAATTTTCAAATGTCCGGCATCAACAAACACTTCATTCCACGTCGGGTCGATTGAAATCCATCGCTTGCCGTCATAGATTTCATTCCAAACATGCCAATACCACAGCGGTTGCGGCGACTGCGTGTACATCAACCCAGTGACTTCGCGGGAAGGAACACCCGCCGCACGAGCGAGCGCATTAAATAGTAGTGCATGCTCCGTGCAGTCTCCTGCTTTGCGTTCTAAGACTTCCAAGGCTGTGGTCGAATTTCGGTTTATGTCTTTGCCGATTAGCTTGTAAACCCAGTCTTGAATGCACCGAGCCTTTTCCAAAGGAGTCGTCTGACCAGCAGTAATTTCTTTCGCTTTCGCCTTAATCAGCTCATCATCAGACTGCACCGTTGGCGTTGCTTTTAGATATTTTGCTAATTGCTCTTTCGTAATTGAATCTTTGTCTGCAGTCTGAAAGTCACGATTGACCATTAAGGTCGTGCCGCCACCGCCCTTTCCATCGGATGTTTGAAGTTGCCTTTGGGAATTTGGAAGGTTGTATTTTATGCCGGATAGTTTGAGCAAAACTTGCTTAAGCTTTCTCGGATCACCCATGCGAACATTCGCAGGAACAGACGATGCCTCGATAAGGTCTATCCCCACAGTATCCAGTTTGCGAGCTGTTGACTCATCTTCCAATCGGAAAGTAATCGGACCAATGTTGCCGCGAATCAGTCGACCATTGTTATCGCAATCATATTGAGTGACTTCGTCGTCCCTGTCATCCCGCTGCTCCAAAGAGTGAATGGTTGTTGGTACACCGTTGAGCACCAGCTCTTTCTTTGCAATGTACTTGTAGTGCGACGTGTGTTCGTTGAAATCCCCACCATTGAAATCAGACGATTTGTAGTCGAATTCGTCGCCAGCTTTCGGTGACGAGCGCAACCAGTCGCCGAGCTGTTTGTCGTTGTCCAGACTTGTTTTCGGCGGTTCGATGGTAATTGACTTTGTGCTTTTGCCGCCCGAACTTGTTTCTAAATACTTGTTGCCCTGCTTTATCACCGCGCTGCTATATGTGGCGCCGTCGTGCTCGTTGACTTGCTCAACGCTAGTCAATTCTCCGTTGCCATCGAGATTGAACAACCGGGTAAGAGTGCTTTTGTCGATGAACGGTTTGCCTCGTTTTGTCACGCTGAAGAGGGTTTCCATCTTTTGCTCGAAGAAGTTTGATTCGCCGCGCTTGATTATTTTGCTTGTGCCAATCAGGTATCCAACTTTCTTGCCTTCCAAATAAAGACCGCAAGCAAAACTGCCCTGTGCGGTTTCGGCGAACTTCCGCAGCGGGCTCTCGGCTGGTATCGCTGGTTGAGCGGATAATGTTTCGCCCTCGATATTAGGCTTTGGCGGCTCACCTTTGGAGCAGGACGCGAGGAGCAGCAAGAGACCGCCCAGAGCGCCAGCAGATAAAACTGTTTTCATGCCGCCGCTGTGCCCTGCCAATTCGAATTCCTCTCGCTTTCGCAAACGTCTAGCCTGGCGCATTTTCCAAAATTTGCCGGAAAAGCCTAGGGTTATTAGTCGCCCATCTTAACCCGCTGACAGTCATCCATATATGTCTGAAAACCTACTGGACGTGGAATTAATGAAACAGTTATTGGCACAGGTTTTTACTACGAATGGCGTCTAGCGACAAGCCGGATTTCATCGAAATTGCAGAGAAAGATGCGCCCGTAAAGCTAACTAGCGGTGGACTTTTCGGCGACGATCTCGAGGCAAGCGCTGCGGCTGATACTCCTCAGCCGGAGTCGTGTCCGTCTGACATGACGCAGTCGGGAAAGCCTCTGCCGCAAGCGCATCAATTTAGCGCAAGTCAGCCAGGGACAAGCCAGGAAGTAACAAGTGACCTGGTCCCGAAACAGGGCGAAATTCGTCAGGAAAATTCATCGCGGACCTCCCAAACTCCCATTTCTAGTCTGAAACCTAAGGGGCAAGAGAACGACGACGTCGCCAATCTCCGCCGGCAAATGACTCCGGCCAATTCGATGAGTAAACTTCCAGGCGGAACCTTCTGGTTCGTTGGTTTGCTTATGGCTGTTTGTTTCTTCGGTAATCAAATTGACGTGATGCGCAACAAAACCTTAGCTGACTTGGCAAAAAGTGCCGGTATCGATAACAGAAGTTATGTTGAAACCGTTGGCGATCTAGGTAACTCTCTGGTAAAAGTTCATGATTTCGAAGGTGCCGAAGAGGCTTATCGAGCAGCGCGTTTCACCCTTGCTACCGACGGTTTGGACAACGGTGCAAAAGGTGCATTTATTCGCCTGAAGCTAGCACAGGTTGATTTTGCAAAAGCCAATGAGCAGTCTACTCTTGGATATGCAACAAACTCTGCTACGTTTCGCGAAGAGAAATTTGATAAGTCTCGGAAATTTGAAGGCGATGCAGAGCAGCATGCGAAAGAAGCTTTGGACATACTGGCTAAGGGTGATGCTGGGGTTAATACGGAGTTGCCATTCCTTCTTTCTGACTTGGGCAATCAGTTCGAAAATTGGTCTAATTACGACTTGGCTGTAAAACTGAATGAAAAGGCACTCGGTTATTGGCCTCGAGATTGGCGCAATGGACGGGCTGCGGTGGACGGCTACTTAGGCTGGCAGCACCTGCGGGCAGGGAATTCTGCAAAAGCGGAGGAACATCTCAAGAACTCACTCAATTGGACCATGAAGAAGGGAGTCTCCAGTACTAATGCTTGGCGTCTGTCAATATTGGGACGTTCGCAAGTTGAGCAGAAGAAGTACATGGATGCTGAGGTTAACTTGGCTCGCTCAATCGAGATGTTGGATGAATTGAAGAAATCCGAGCGGGTGAATGATGTTGAGTATGCGCGTATTTACACTGACCAAGGTCGAATAAAAGCCGCTTTGGGCAACAACAATGAAGCAATGAAGTTTTTTGAAAAGGCTAGAGCTATTCTGAAAAAACAGAAAAATCGAACATATGACACAATGCGAAATCAGCTAGCCATGGCGAATCTCTTTCGCGACAATGGGCAATTTTCTCAAGCCCAAGATTTGTATTCGAAGATTATAAAGAAGATTGATGGCGGTGATGAGGGACCAGACAGAAAGACCGTGATGAGTGACTGGGAACTTCTGCGTCGTATGTCTGGGGGGCGCTGATGGCTGAACTGAATGTTGTAGTCCCGTACCGCTCCGTGCCGCTGAAGGTTGTATTCACTTCAATGTGTGCACTGTTTCCACTCTGGGCTGTAATTGCACCCGCTATTTTGGGTTTTTTAATCGGCCGAGCCTTTGCGTACCCCGGTGTCATACCACCGCAGCTGGTGGCAGTTGGTTGTACGGCGTTGCTTACCACTATGCTCTCTTGCCTGGCACTGTCAGCGGTATCAGAAAATAATCGCATTCACATTTCAAAAGATGGTTTATGTTTCCCGCCGTCATTTCTTCCTCGCCTTGGTTTTAAGCGCAACAGAAATTGGAGCGAACTGCAATCCGCAAACTTGGTCAAGGATGCCGGACCTTACGGTGGGACGCTCCTTCTGTCATTCGATAGCGGAGAACACTTAAATCTTCCATTGCGAAACATCAAAGAATCAGACGTAGAACAATTGTTGTTGGGTGTAGAACTTTGGGGAGCCAACTGCAACCGCTCGCCGGAGTTGATTGAATATCAACGTTCTTTGCAAAACGAAACCAGAGGCATCGGGCAGAAGAGCTATACGCAAATGTGGGAAGACGAGCTATCTCGCCGCTTCGCACCTACCACGTTCATTCCGCTCGAGCCAGGAAAGTTTCTTCAAGGTGGACGCATAGAAGTTGTGAGGCAATTGGCATTTGGCGGACTGTCGGCTATTTACCTGGCGCATTTAAACAAAACCGACCTGGTTGTTCTCAAAGAGGCGGTTGTACACGCAAAAGCTGACCCTGCAGCAAAACAGCAAGCCGAGCAACACTTGGAGCGAGAAGCGAAAATGCTCTCTACGCTGAAGCATCCCAATATTGCACGCGTACTCGATCACTTCGTTGAAGATGAGCGGCACTACTTGATTTTGGAATATATCAGTGGTCAGGATCTTCGTCAGTTTGTAAAACAGAACGAAGGTCAGGACGTCGAAACTGTTGTGGATTGGGCAATAGATGCGGCAACGATTTTGGCTTTCCTGCACGCAAACGAGCCGCCGGTCATTCACAGAGATTTAACGCCGGACAACCTTGTGGTGCGCAACGATGGTGCATTGATATTGATTGACTTCGGGGCTGCGAATCAATTTGTAGGTTCGGCAACCGGTACTGTAGTTGGAAAACAGGCGTACATCGCGCCTGAACAATTACGCGGGAAAACGGTTACTCAAAGTGATTTGTACAGCCTCGGTGGAACAATCTATTACTTACTGACCGGGCGCGACCCAATGCCGCTGTCTATAAGCCATCCAAAAACATTGCGTCATGACACTCCCGAGGCGCTTGATGATCTCGTCGCAAAGCTGAGTGCTTTCGAGCCTGAAGAGCGCCTGCAAACGGCTGTCGAGGTTGTCGATCAACTGAAGATAATCAAAGCATCGCTGCCTGGTCGAGACGTTGTAGCTACAGGAGAAGTATCCTGATGGAAGATCGGCATGACCCTCTGGCGATGAGTGGGTTGACAGGGCAGTTTACGTCTGGAGACTCTTTTGAAACCAAAGAAGCATCAGCAGCACCAGAGCTCAAAGTTTCCTCAGAGTTTGCGGATGGTGAATTACTTCCTGCATCGACTGAGCAGCTGACCGATCAACCTGCACATACGCTCGGAGACATCGCACGAGCAATTCCTTCAAAACGAAAACAGTCGAATGTTGATGAAAATTTTGAACCTCTGACTAAACTTCCGCGCCTTGGTTTGTTGCTGTTTATCGCCCTTACTATTTCTTTTTTTGTTAGTGCGATGGTTTACGGTTTGAACTTGGCGAGTACTTGGTTCTACCTGCCGCTAGTGATCTACTTTGCTCATTGCATGTGGAGACTTAGCCAGATTACAGGACTGAAAACAGCGACTCGTCCTCCGCTGTCACCATTGTTTGTGACGATGATTTCGCTTGTGACGCTGGGCTTTTTCCCTTCATTTGGATTGTTTTACCACTTTCCCGATAGACTTCACGATCCATTTTTCTGGCTGTGGATGTCGGCGCAAACGATCTGGCCTGTCATAATTTCGCATCGGATTGAACGCGTTGCAAAACCAAGCAGTCTCATTGTGGGTTTGGTGGCCGCTCTGCCTATTTTTGCTGTCGCTTTGCTTCCAGTCGCCTTGCGCGGTTGGGTGTTCTTTATGCCAATCTGGGTTATGACGCAATTCACGTGTCTGGTATATCTGAGTACGCGCCTGCGTCAAGTCTTCATAAATGACCTGAAAATTGTCAATGCAAGAGTCGCAGCGCAGCGCGCGCAGGTTAAGGGTGCCACCAAAGACGATATCGTCGTCCGCTATCGACCTTATGCGGCCGTCGAGCGCTGGATCAAGCAGCGCTTTACCGGTGGCGAACTTGTAAAAGGTATGCAACTGATCTTTCTATGGGTTTCCGTGCCGGTTGTGATCCTTTTGCTGCTTTTCGGATTAACTGTGCTTGATACTGTTTTGGGTACGAATACCGCTAGTAATGAGCAAATGGGTAAAGCCGCTGCTCAGGCTGCAGCGAAGGTAAATAGCACTTTTCTTCAAGGATTTCTTGGAGTTTCAGCCTTTCTTGTCGGGCTGCCTCTCGTCACTTATTTACTTACTCCCACTCATGTCCTCTTCAACAAGCATGGTATGCGCTTTCTTTGGCGGCATGCGAAATATGCAAGAGATGGTGCAGAACTTGCATGGAAGGACTTACAAGCGATTGATTTAAGAAGAGCGGCTGGTTCTACCAAGGCGCTTGACCAGAATCTGATATTCGAAGGTCTAGGCAAGAAGTTTCTCCAAATGAAACTGAGCGCCTTTGACACGACAGAGGATCGCGAGAAAATTCTAGCCATGATTCGCAATTGGGCACCAAATGTTCCGCGCCCACCAGAGGTTGAACAATGTTTGGAACCACCTGCGAATCATAGTTATACAGAAATGTGGCTGCAGGCTCTGGCTGCTCCGCCTAAGCGCGAACGGCTGAAACCGCTGATGGATGGGGGCACTGTGCAAGCCGGAAAGTACCGGGTGATTAACCAGCTTGGTGTTGGTGGGCAGGGGTCTGCCTATCTTGCCAAAGACAATATCAACGATCAAATAGTGGTGCTTAAAGAATTTATTTTGCCTGTGCATGTTGATGTAAATGTGCGCAAGAACGCGCTTGAGAGTTTTGAAAACGAGGCTCGAATTTTGAAGCAAATGGACAGCCCGAATGTAGTTAAGTTGATTGACTTTTTTGTTGAGGACCATCGCGCCTATTTGGTTCTTGAGCACATCGATGGAATGTCGCTTAGAGAGCTGGTCGAGAAGAATGGTGCGATGAAAGAATCTCAAGTGAAAGAACTTGCGCTTCAGATGTGTCTTATCCTTTCGTACTTGCATTCTTTGTCACCGCCGGTAGTGCACCGCGATTTCACTCCGGACAACTTAATTTTGCAACGCGACGGTACATTAAAGCTCATCGACTTCAACGTGGCACAACAAGTCGAAGCGACGGTTACTGGGACAGTTGTCGGCAAACATGCCTATCTGCCTCCGGAGCAATTCCGTGGCATGCCAACCAGTCAAAGCGACATCTATGCTTGCGGCGCGACCCTGCACTTCTTGCTGACCGGCTCTGACCCCGAGCCTATTTCGCAATCGCATCCTGCCAAACAAGTTGCCGGTTTGAGCAATGGCATCGACCATATCGTCGCTCACGCCACCCAGTTGGACATCGGGCAGCGTTACGACAAGATTGGCGAGATGGAAAACGATTTGAAGACCATGACTTAGCTGTTTGGTTTGCTTTCTGAACCTAGCTCTTCTAAGCTGAACCATCTGACCCAGCTCTTCGATTTGGGTTTCTACACTTAGACTTCACGTCATTTAGGGAATAATGAGATTATGCCGGGTGCGAACCGCGGGCGTGTTGATCAGAGGACCCCAAACCATGAGAAGCATGAAAAGGCCGACCTTTGCAGTCTTAGTGTTGGCGCTTTCGCTGGGTACCACCCAGGTTCGTGCCGGCGACTGCGACCATGTCATCAACAGCAATGAAGCGCGCACCGAAAACGCCATTACGGCGTCGAAGATTCAGTGGGAGACGTCGCTGGACAAGGCAAAAGCCAAGTCCGCTGCCAGCGGCAAGCCGATTCTCTGGGTCCATATGCTCGGAAACATTGACGGGTACACCTGATCCGCCGCGAACAGCTTGAGAGCCGGGTCGCTCTCCAAAGAACCTGTATTGTCCAAACTGCGCGACCGCTTCGTCTGCGGATATCGCAATATCATGAAAGACCCGTATTCGGGTAACTCGGGCATTCACCCTGCGACCGGGCCGGCCGTGACGACGACCAATGGCGCCGGCCCTCGCAACCTCCAGCTTTTCATCATGGCTCAAGATGGCACTGTAGTGCATTGCATGCCGGGCTACTGGAACCCCAATGACCTCAATGCCGAACTAGACTTCGCCGACCGCTTGCATCGGGTCTGGATGGACCGTTCCATAACGGAGCCGCAAAAGAAAGCATTGTTCGCGCAAGAACAATTGCGGCATATTCAGACTCACTCGGCGGATGTGGTCGCCCGAAGTGAGCTGCAAGGCTTCGACAAGCAATTCTGCTACAAAAACAACGTTACAGATGCTATCGCCAACGCCAGTCTTATCCCGGCTGATTGGCACGATGTTCCGAAAGAAGCGTTCAAGACGACTGACGTTATCCTTCACGAGCGCATGGCGAAGCAGCCTTTTGTCAATTATTCGGCTTTCAACATAGCCAGTTTTGTCAACTACGGCAGCCATCACTACGATAAGCACGAGAAAGATCTCGAGCCTGAAACCATGGCTAATATTCGCGCACACAATCTGCGCGATGTTCTCCACGAGACAGGAGATCCTGTTCCCAAGGCGAAAGTCACCAACGTTGCAGCTTCAAAACCGGCGACAAGTTATCCCAACATGATCGCGAAGCCGAAAGAAGTGGAGAAAACTATGGTCGACGGCTTCTGGGGCTATGCTCGCAAAGGCGACTGGGTGAAAGCTGACAGGGTGGCGAATTACATGCTGGAAAAGAGTCCCGGCAGCCCAACCGGTCACGAAATGAAAGCCGTGATCGCTTACGGCAAGGCGCGCTACGCCGAGGCCTACTTCCATTCGTACAATGCAATCCGCATGGGCTCGAAGCACCCGACTATCGTCGGCATCTACCAGAAATCACGCACGGCAGCGAGTAGCGCGGCGAAATAGGTCGCGAACTCGCTGTTACGCAATTCGTGGGGGCGCATTGCAGGCGCCCAGTTTTTGGGGCACGTTTTAAGGACCGTCGACGCCATGCGTCGACCGCATCTATGAAAAGGTCGACGCATGGCGTCGACCCTACGGTAGTCTTGCGACCTTTGTCGAAATCTACGAAGCTGCGTGAGCTGCTTTCGTTTCTTCTACGTCTTCGCCTTCGCTGTTGCTTTCGCTTTCGGCTTCGATCTCGGCAACTGGACTTTCGCCCTTGCGGAAGGTCAGCCCGTGTCCGTCAGGAGTGGATTCAACCGTAATGGCGTCACCGTCCATGAAGTCGCCTTGCAGAATGTGCAACGACAGCGGGTTCTCGATTTCCTTTTGAATCAAACGCTTGAGCGGACGCGCACCGTACATAGGGTCGTAGCCGGTTTTGGCCAACCACTCCTCTGCGCCTTCTGTGGCGGTGAGATGCATTTTGCGGTCTGCTAGTCGGCGATTAAGGTAATTCAATTGGATGTCGACAATGCGCTTCAATTCTTCCGGCTTGAGAGCATGGAAGACCACTGTCTCGTCGATGCGGTTGAGGAATTCCGGTCGGAAGTGTTCTCTCAACGATTCCAGCACTTTTTCGCGCATCTGCGGATAACTGTCGTCACCCGTGACGGCTGCTTTCATCTGGTAGTCGAGGATGTGCTGACTGCCGATATTCGACGTCATAATAATGACAGTGTTTTTGAAATCGACATGCCGTCCGCGCGAATCAGTCAAGTGCCCTTCATCGAGAACTTGCAGCAAGACGTTGAAAACATCAGCGTGCGCCTTTTCGATTTCATCGAACAACACGCAGGAATATGCCCGACGGCGTACTGCTTCAGTCAGTTGCCCACCTTCGTCATGTCCTATATATCCGGGCGGCGCGCCGATCAAACGCGCCACAGTGTGACGTTCTTGATACTCGGACATATCGATGCGCACCATTGCTTGTTCGTCATCGTAGAGAAACTCAGCAAGCGCTTTTGCGAGTTCGGTCTTACCAACACCGGTCGGTCCGAGGAAGAGGAAGCTTCCGATCGGTCTACCCGGATCTTTTAGACCCGCTCTCGCGCGTCTGACACCATTGGCGACAACTTCAATCGCTTCTTCTTGCCCGATAACGCGCTGGTGAAGATGCTCTTCGAGGCGCAACAGTTTTTGCACTTCGCCTTCGAGAAGCTTCGTCACCGGTACTCCGGTCCATTTAGAAATGATCTCAGCGATATCTTCTTCGTCGACTTCTTCCTTGAGAAGTCTGCCACCTCTTTTGGTATTAAGCGGCGCCTCTGCTGATTTCAGTTTTTGCTCTAATTCGCGCAGCTTGCCGTACTTGAGTTCTGCAGCCTTTTGCAAATCAGTGGCGCGCTCAGCTTGTTCGATCAAGAGTTTTGTCGCTTCGATATCGGCTTTGAGAGTTTGAATTCCGCTAATTGCTTCCTTCTCGGAGAGCCATTGAGCCTTAAGTCCGTCTCCCTTTTCCTGAATGTTGGCAATTTCACGCTCGATTTTCTCGAGTCGTTCTTTCGAAGCGTTGTCTTTTTCTTTTTTCAACGCCTCACGCTCGATCTCCAACTGAATTCTACGTCTCTCGAGCTCGTCGAGTTCGCTAGGCATGCTGTCGATTTCGATACGCATTCTTGCCGCTGCTTCGTCGACTAAGTCGATGGCTTTGTCCGGCAGCGAGCGGTCTGTAATGTAGCGATGCGAAAGAACAGCGGCGCTAACGAGTGCCGAGTCCTTGATACGCACACCGTGGTGCACTTCGTAACGTTCTTTGAGACCACGTAAGATCGAAATGGATTCTTCCACCGATGGTTCTTCGACCATGACGGTTTGGAATCGGCGTTCTAGCGCCGGATCTTTCTCGACGTGTTTTCTATATTCATCAACTGTGGTGGCGCCGATGCAATGCAATTCACCGCGTGCCAGCGGTGGTTTCAACAAATTACCTGCGTCCATAGAACCTTCACCGCTCGAACCCGCACCAACTACGGTGTGCAACTCGTCGATGAAGAGAATGATTTCACCCTCTGCTTCGATAACTTCCTTCAATACTGCTTTTAGACGCTCTTCAAATTCGCCGCGATATTTAGCGCCGGCGATGAGCGAGCCCATGTCCAGAGCAATGAGTTTTTTGTCTTTCAAACCTTCCGGCACGTCACCTTTGGTGATACGAATTGCCAGTCCTTCGGCGATAGCTGTTTTACCTACACCAGGCTCTCCCACGAGCACCGGGTTGTTTTTGGTTCTTCTTGAAAGAACTTGCATGACTCTGCGAATTTCTTCGTCTCTTCCGATAACAGGGTCGAGTTTGCCGCGCGCCGCTGCTTCTGTCAGGTCTTTGCCGTACTTTGCCAAGGCTTCGTAGGTGGCTTCTGGGTCCTGGCTGGTGACGCGCTGCTTGCCGCGAATTTGCGTCAGCACACTGAGAATGGCTTCACGAGAAGCGCCATGATTTTTCAGAATGCTGCCGGCTTGCGATTTGATGTCATCTGCGATGGCGAGCAAAATATGCTCGACGCTTATGAACTCGTCTTTGAGTTTGTCGGCTTCACGATTTGCCGCTTCCAGCAGGCGCATCAAAGCATGGGAAACGTGAATCTCGTCCTTTTGGGTGGTTATGGCCGAGCCTTTGGGTTGATTTTGCAGGTATTTGCTGACGTCTTCAATAATTTCCTTCTGGTCAATATTGAGGCGCTCAAGGATTTTGCTCGCGACTCCTTCTTCCTGCTCCATTAAGGAAAGCAGCACATGCTCAGGTGTCACCTGAGTGTGGCCAAAGCGCGCCAGTAGTGTTCTGCAATTAGTGATTGCCTCTTGCGCTTTATGCGTGAATTTTTCAAGGTTCATAAAAACACCCGTTGTTCAGAGTTTTCGAAAAACGCTGCGTTAGAAACCGCCTCAACGACGGTTGCCTTTGTTGCCGCCACAATTTGATTATGGAAGCTTTACTTAAGGCACATTCATTTATCCACAATTTATTTATAAGCCTGGATTCGCCGTACCTTGGCGGGGCTACGGACTGCGACCCTTCCTTGTATTTAGATTGACGCACTTGGAAAGCCCCTCTGGATTATTCCAAAGTGGATAAAAACCTCGTCAAATCCTGCTACAAACGGCACCTAGGGCTTAAGATATCTAGTTAACGAGTAGAGTTGCAAAGTTAATAGGATGCAGGAGTTCGAGGAAGATTACTACGCGGTCCTCGGCATTGAGGAATCCGCTTCGCAGGAGGAGATCCGCAAGGCCTATCTGGCGCTTGCTAAAAAACTCCATCCTGATCGTTTTCCCAACGACCCTGAAAAGCGGTTGCTGGCGCAAAGCGAGTTCGCCAAGGTCTCGCGCGCTCATGATGTGGTCAGTGACGCTGAGCGTCGTGCCGAATACGATGCTGTTCGACTCCTTACACGCAAAAGGCATTCACAAAACAACCTGAGTGCCATCAGTCCCGACATCACAGAGGATGCAGACGGGCAGCCCGTGGAAGTTCCGCTTAATTCGACCGGCAATTTCATGATTGGCGGGAACGAAACTGAAGAAGAGAACATCAATATCAAATGGGCGAATAAACATTTGAGCAGGGCGGACGATTTATTCCGCAGGCGAAATTACAAAGAAGCTGAGACCGCCCTCAAGGAAGCTATTAGATTGGTCCCAACGGACCCGCGGTATCACAATAAGTTAGCTGAGGTCTACCTGGCTAGAGGCTGGAAAACACTTGCGATGACGGAAGTGCAGTCGGCTCTCAGAAACGATCCTAAAAACGCAGAAGCGAAGAATTTGGAAGCAAAAGTAAAAGCCCTTGCGCGCGAGAAGGCTCAAACGCAGCAAATGCAGAGACCGAAGAAGAGCTTTTTCGAGCAGCTAAAGGAAATTCTCACTCGCAAGCTTTGAACCTTGTTCGGAGAAATTTGTCCGATGTTGACCTTGCTCAATGCAAGCTTGCCCAAAGCAAGAATGAACATAAATTGGCTTAATAAGCGTGCCGTCTCATTGTCGGTCGCATTCTCATTGACGCTAGGATTTTCAGTGGCACCATTTTCGGTGCCGGCGGCGGTCAGTGCGCAAACCACAGGTAGTGCCACCACCATAACTGATATAACACCGGCAATTGAAGAAGAAAGTTCCGATGCTGGCGAAACACAAAAAGTGAGTGCGGCTCAAGCGGCGAAGACCGGTACCGAAACCACCAAAACTGGCAGCGAAACAACAAAGCCCGGTGCTGCGGAGTCCCCGCAAACAGGCGCCAGCAGTGTTAAGGACGTCGACGGCAAGCTATTGAAAGGATCGGCTACGAAAGACGTCGATCGTTCTCCTATCCTTGATGGCGTTGTGCAAACGATACCGCCGGGAGTGGACGTCAACCTTACATTGAACTGCTTTCTAAATTCCGAACTCACACAAATTGGCGATGAATTATGTGCCCGAGTATCAGTAGACGTGAAAGACGGCAGCAAAGTGATGTTGCCCGAAGGTTGGTACATTCGGGGACTTGTCACCGATTCTGCCGGACGAAAGAGACATTCCCGTGACGGATACATCGAAGTGACATTCGACAAGCTCGTTAGTCCGGATGGAGATATCGAACTCCAATTTCCAGCGAAGTTTTCCACCAAAGACAGCACTCTTAAATCTGTAGCCAAAGTCGCAATGATCGACACGGCGATGGTCACAAAGGGCGCTATCAAAGGCGGTTTGCTAGGACTCAAGTACGGAGGCATTCCGGCAGCAGTTGCTTCTTACGGTATCGTCCCTGGTTCTACTGCTGCCGCCGGCGCAGCTTGGTATGGCTACAAAGCTCTGCGCAGACAGGGCGAGATTCGCAATTTCGCGCCTGGCGAAGTAATCAAATTGAAGACTGCAGGACCGATCACCTTGCCTGGTTTCAATGTAAGAGCCTTGCCCTCATATAAAAAGGCACCACCTCTTCGTGGTGCCGTCATCAACGTCAACAAATGCTGGTTTATACCGGATGAGCGCGATAAAAAGGCTCAACTGTTGAAAGTTGATTTTACCTTTGTCAACGAGACAAAGCGGACTTATAGCTTCCGCGATTTCATCGTCACAACCAACCTGGGGCAGCTCTATTACCCCGAGTTTGCTTCACCCTCAAATTACACCCAGTTGAAGAAGACGATCGCGCCAAACATGCAGCAGCGGGGGATTGTTACGTTTAACGTCGACAAAGGGAAGGGTGAGTACTATCTAATATTGATAGATGACTCCCGCAGAGAGCTTTCTCGGGCGTTGATTAAATAAGCCCACGGTTTTCCCCCCTGAAAACTGGATCTGAATCCTAAATCGTACTAATATACTTCTGTTGATTAGATCAAAACCTGATGTAGTCGAGTTTATATCCTCTATATAAAAAGAGGATCAGGATCAAGATCTATATAAGGTCTGGTTAGGCAGGTTTGCAGTTCTCTGGCAGGGAACCGCAGGGGGATATCGATGAAAGCCCACTTGACTCAAATGCTGCAGTCTTTTCACGGCACTTCTCGCAACCGTCAGGTTGAAGGACAGCTGAGAAAGTTGCAGGGCCAGATTGTTCAGCTCGAGCGCGGTCTGAAAGAGAAAGAAAGAGAGATTGATAGGCTCCGCCATCAACTCTCCAACTCTGATGCTCGCTTACAAGAGCTTATGGGTACCGATGTGCTGACGAATCTTCCGAATCGTCATGTCTTTAAAGAGCACCTCACACATTCGATGAAGCGTGCTTTGAGACTTGGATATTCGTTGTCTCTGATGCTGATAGATATCGATCACCTTCGCGATATCAATCTTCGTTATGGGCACGAAGTAGGCGATGAAGTGCTGATTGAAGTCGGCAAAATACTGAAGAGTTCGGTGCGTGAGATTGACATGCCTGCCCGTTGGGGTGGCGAAGAGTTGGTCACCGTGCTGCACGAGACGGACGCCGAAGGCGCAATGGTAGTGGCAGAGAGAGTTCGCCGCAGAATCTCGATGCTGGAAGTGAAGGATCCTAAGACGGGCAAACCGATTAAGATCACTGCAACACTTGCAGTCGCCAGCTATCCACAGCACAGCAACGATCCGCAAGGCTTGCTGGAAGCTGCATGCGAAGCGCTCATTGAGGCGAAAGATAAGGGCTGCAATAACGTCCTTACCGCTCAAACTTAAACTTCAACATCTGTTTCAAACTGTTGACACATTAACGGCACTGTCTGCGGTGCCCGCTTATTTGTCGCCAATAATCGCATCAGCTTCGATCTCGACAAGCATGTCTGGTGATATCAGCTTGCTGATTTGAATCATTGAAGTGACTGGTCGAATGTCTTTGAAAAAGGCACCATGAGCCTCTCCGACTGCTTGCCAATCACGCTCAATGTCGACCACATACATGCGAGTACGAACAACGTCATCTAACGAGGCACCTAAAGCTTTCAACGCTTTTTCGATGTTTTCAATCGTTTGCACTGTTTGCTTGTGAGCATCGCCGACACCAACCAGCTCGCCAACGTCATTGGTTGCTGTCGTGCCCGACACGCTGATGTGATTGCCCACTCGAACCGCGCGGGAATAGCCGACAATCGGTTCCCACTTGGTTCCGCTTGCATAGTTGGTGCGTTTCATTTTCACCTCGCATTTTTGATGTTTCACAAAACAGTATTTAAAAACATTGGACCGGATCTTTAACGATCCGATCCAAATGAATTTTCAGATTCAGCTTTCGAATTGGTTCTGAAAGACTATTTGACGTCCAAAAGTTCTACATCGAAAACTAATGTGGCATTAGGCGGAATTACTCCACCAGCGCCTCTTGCGCCATAACCGAGTTCCGGCGGAATGGTGAGTTTGCGTTTGCCGCCAACTTTCATTGAAGCTACACCTTCATCCCAGCCTTTAATCACTTCGCCACGCCCAATTGTGAATTGAAACGGTTGTCCGCGATCGCGCGAGCTGTCGAATTTTGTGCCGTCTGTGAGCCAGCCGGTGTAATGTACCGAGACTCTTTGTCCTTGGCTCGGAGATGCTCCGTCGCCGACATGGTCATCGTTATACTTCAATCCACTTGGAGTTGTAACTTCTTGTGCTTGAGTCAACTTTCTTCTCCTTAAATCAGTCAGTGAAAACTATTGGACGCCCAATAGTTCAACGTCGAAAATCAAAGTTGCGTTCGGAGGAACTGCACCGCCAGCGCCTCTGGAACCATATGCCAGATCCGGTGGAATGGTCAGTTTGCGTCTGCCGCCGACTTTCATCGAAGCAACGCCTTCGTCCCAACCCTTAATTACTTCGCCACGTCCCAGGCTGAATTGGAACGGTTCGCCACGGTCGCGTGAGCTGTCAAATTTGCTGCCGTTGGTGAGCCAACCGGTGTAGTGCACCGAAACTCTTTGACCTTGACGCGGAGAAGGTCCACTTCCGACTGTGATGTCTTGATACTTCAAGCCGCTTGGTGTGGTCACACCTTGCCCTTGAGCCAACTTGTTCTTATCTTTCGAGAAGAGACCTTTCGCTTCCATTCCTGTTGCTGGTGCAAAAAGAATTGCAAGCAGTGCAGCCGTAGCCGCTAATTTCTTTGAATTGATTTCGGTCATTATTTGCGCCTTTTCACTGACTCGGAATACGATTTATCAATCGCGTCATTATAGCTTCGATATAAATTTGATGCCTGTTGTTAACCGCCGCGCCAAAAACAAAAATTGAAGGTGGCAAAAAACTAGGCCTGCTAGCCTTTAGCGGACGTTCGAGCGTGTATTCTTAGGTAACAGTGATTCGGGTATGAAATCACTCGGTACCAATGCGCCTTACTTGCCAGGCTTTGATGCCCCAGACATTTCAAGAGAACCCACGATGACCAGGTTACTGCTAGTTGATGATCACGAAGAGACCAGAATTAAGGTCCGTGAACAGTTAACTCAGGGCGGTTTGATCAAAATTGTCGGCGAGGCCGCAACCTCGGACGAAGCCTGGCGGATGGCTAAAGAGCTTCTGCCCGAAATGGTATTGCTCGACCTTCACTTGCCGGGTTTCATTCAAACTCACGACCTGATAAAACGACTCGTCTCGCTGCGCAATGGCAAAGTGCTGGTTTTCGCCAGTCAGAGCAAAGCCGCCGAAGTGCAAGGATTACTCGATTGCGGCGCCTCTGGCTACGTTATGAAAGATGACCCACCCGCCCTGCTGCGCATGGCAATTGTCATGGTCCAGAAAGGCAACAATAATGTTCTGACGCCCAATTTGCCGCGTCATATCACCCACCTTTCACAGGATGAGCGGCATATCCTCACCTACATCACCATGCGGGGAAAACTCAATAAAGCCGCAGAGCGCATGGGGCTGACGGATGAAGAATTCAATGAGCACATCGAGTCTCTCGTCGAAAAGTTAGAGCTCGAAGACGCCGACAAACTCGTCAAATGGGCGAAGAAGCACGGATTTCAGGTGTAGCCTTCGAGCGCCGGCGGCTCGCCGGCAATTCTTTGTGGGAGCAAATTGGATGCGTCCAATTTCTCGACGAGCGCGTTGCAACGCGCCCCCACGGCTGTCTAGCTGTTCATCAAGGCTTACTTCGGAGCCACAAACGGCGTGATGACAATGAGCCCCAGTAGCAGGCTCCCGAATATGACTGCACACAGTTCAAGCGACGAAAAAGCCTGTCTGACCAACGCATCCTTTGGCTCGTGCTGTTTCCAATATTGATTTAGCCAATGCTGCGCGACTGCCATTGGGGCAAACGACGTCAGGCAGAAAAGAAACAGCGTTGAGGGCAGATTGCCCAGCATGTACAAAGCGAACATTGCCGCCAGAAGTAGTCCGGCCGTGATTCTCGGGTGTTTTGCACGGTATGTGTTTTTGTCCGGCTCGATTCTTGCAATCTGGTTGAACAGCTGAAAAGCCAGAAAGAGGTTGAGCAACGGCACAAACATCCCAAGCGTCAAAAGAATCGGATCTCTGCCCTTGACTCCTTCCAGCTCGTCGCCGCCAGTGTAAGCAACCAGCCTTTCGTCCGCTTCTTCTTCGCCTGCCGCAAGCTTTTGAGCGTGAATCATCAGCGACCAGTTCTTTGCAAACCAGAAGGGTGAATAGGTTGCAAGTGTGAGGATATGCAAGACGATGACGTGCCAAACTGGCTGCCTCCGCGACTCTTGCAGATATGTCGCTTCCTCTTTCTTCTCTGTGACAGAAGTAATGACTAAAACTCCAGTTGATGCCAATTTTGTGCACAAATTGCTTGTGCCAGACGGTATTATAATCGTCAGCCAAATGGACGTTCGGGAAGCAACCCACAAGACACGCCGTGGCTGAAGCTTTGAAACGACGCGCTTCTTGGCGACGTCGACTTAGAAATCGTGAGCGCAAGCGAGGGAAAGATAAATGGTTAATTCGGTCATACTTGTCGGACGAGCTGGGCGCGATCCTGAAATGCGCTATTTCGAGTCGGGTCGTGTCAAGACCACATTCAGTCTCGCTGTAAATCGTCCTACTAAGGACAAAGAAACCGATTGGTTCGATATCGAAATTTGGGGACGTCAGGCTGAAATCGCCGGCGAATACGTCCGCAAAGGCAGCTTGATCGGCATCGAGGGTAGACTTGATTTCAGCAAGTGGACTGATGACGGTGGCAATAAGAACGTTCGCCCGATTATCAATGCCAATGGCTTGAGACTGCTTGGAAGCAAGCGTGACAACGAAGCCAACATGTCCATGTCCGACGAATAGTTCGAAGCAAAACAACTTTCGACTCAGGCGAAACGTTCGGCAGAGAGCGTTCGACTTTTCTAAAAACCGAGGACCGTGGCCGCTAGTGCTGCTCAGATTGGCTGGATAGATTACGTCATCATCGGCGTTTACTTCGTCTTTGTCATCGGCATTGGTTATGTTCTCAAAGGTAAGATGAAGTCCAGCGAGGACTTTTTCCTATCTGGGCACAACATCCCAAGCTGGGTGACCGGGCTCGCTTTTCTTTCTGCAAACCTGGGCGCCATCGAAGTTATGGGCATGGCTGCCAATGCCGCCCAATACGGCGTGATGACCGCGCACTTCTATTGGATCGGCGCGATACCGGCGATGGTGTTTCTTGCTGTATTTATGATGCCGTTTTACTACGGCTCTAAAGTGCGCAGTGTGCCTGAATATCTGAAGATGCGCTTCAATGAGCCAACGCGCGCACTGAATGCGATCTCGTTTGCAGTCATGACTGTGCTCATGTCGGGCATCAATTTATACGCTATGGCATTGGTGTTCAAGCTGCTCTTGAACTGGTCCATCGACGCTTCGATATTCGCGGCCGCCGGGGTGGTTCTTGCTTACACTTACATGGGCGGATTGACCTCGTCTATCTACAACGAAGTCATGCAGTTTTTCCTGATCGTTTTCGGATTACTCCCAATTTCAATCATCGGTTTGTGCAAAGTAGGTGGATGGGCTGGGCTTTGTGAAAAACTTAAAGAGCCTGCATTTGCGCATCTTTGGATGCATGCTGGAACATCAGCGAATCCAATGGGAGTCGATTGGATTGCCATTTGCTCTGGTCTTGGTTTTGTCCTTTCCTTTGGATATTGGTGTACTGACTTTCTCGTCATTCAGCGAGCTCTGGCGGCGGAGAGTCTTCCTGCCGCTCAGCGAACTCCGCTGATCGCCGCATTCCCGAAAGTTCTCTTCCCTGCACTGACTGTATTGCCTGGGCTGATTGCACTGGTACTGATACCAGGCTTGGGTTCGAACAATGAAGGCATGCGCTATGACATGGCGCTCCCCTTGCTGCTTCCGATGATGTATCCGAGCGGGATGTTGGGCGTTGGTTTGACCGCGATGCTCGCAAGCTTCATGTCCGGCATGGCAGGTAATGTCACCGCATTTAATACCGTCTGGACCTATGACCTTTATCAGAGTTACATTCGTCCCAATCAATCAGATCAGCATTATCTCTGGATGGGGAAAGTTGCAACTGCAGTCGGCATCCTAATTAGCATCGCCACTGCATACATTGCCATGGGCTTTCCGAGCATTATGGATTACATGCAGAATATTTTTTCCTTCTTCAACGCGCCGCTTTTTGCTACCTTCTTGCTTGGTATGTTCTGGAAACGCACCACACCATGGGCTGCTTTCTTTGGTCTTGTGATCGGCACTCTTACTGCTATTCTGCATTTCTACGTTTTGACTGGACATGAACCGTTTGTCTACACGTCGGTAATGGCTGGAAACTTCTGGCGCTCGACTTTTGCCTGGTTGGCGTGTTTCATTTCCACAATCGTAATTTCGTTCTTCACCAAGCCTAAGCCTGAAGAAGAGCTTGAAGGGCTGGTTTGGGGTAAGCCAAAGGAAGTTTCGACCGAGGTTTTAGTTTGGTACAAACGTCCAGGCATTCTTGCGATTATCATCCTGGTATTCACAATCGCTTTGAATTTCCTCTTCTGGTAGTGGCGCATATGGTGAGAGAAGATGCTTGATATTCGTATTCCAATAGCGGCTCTCTTCATCGTAGTAGGCGTGCTCTTAGTCGGCTACGGGCTTGCCGTCCCGACCTCGGTTGATGTACCTGTGAACGGAAATACGTATACATTCAATTTGAACCGTGACTGGGGCGCGATGATTTTGCTGTTTGGAATATTCATGGGCGCTCTGGTAAAAATGGACAAAGCAAAGCCATCAAAATAACGCAGTGTTGTGCGATTTCATTTTGTGTGCTATATGTATGTATGGTATCGACCGTATCACAAGATACGCCGTCTGAGCGGTTCTTCGCCGCTTTGTCGGATTCCGTCTGCCTACGCGTAGGACGAGGTTTTGAAATATACTGGAATAAAGCTTATTAACGCGCCGACTCGTCTTTTTAATACAAGAGCCGCTTAGGAGGTTAAGTCAATGAGTGACAGTGAAATGGAAAAACCTATAGCAGCGCTTCACTCCGCTATTAAAGAGATGGTGCAGCAGCAGCGTCAAACTAATGAGCGACTAGACTCAGTTTCGACCGAAGTGAAATCTGGTCTGCAGGTTTTAGCGGATAAGCAAGACAAAACAAACGAGCGTTTGGACAAAACAAACGAGCGTCTTGATTTTGTAGCTTTGGAGTTTCGAGCTGGATTCGATTATCTATCCAAAGAGCAGATCAAGACTAATGAAAAATTGGATAAAACCAACGCCAAGCTTGATTCTACGATTACAAGCCTCAACGATTTCAAAGTCCATGTGAGTAAGAAATTGGATGGTGTTGGAACCTACCTCATGTCGATTGATGATCAGCTCCACAATCATGAGAAGTGGTTGCGAAGATTGGACGATCGACTATACGAACAGGATAAATGGATACGCAAGCTCAGCGACCGCATAGTTCAAGGCGAATCGCCTAAGGACACCTAGGTAGGCTAGCGTTCTTTCACTAAGGAAAGAAAGTAATTGCGAACGTCTACTGTTTTGATGTGGATGACTCGCCCTGATTTGATCAAGTGTTCCAAACTCAGATCGCACGCGACTAACATCGCGGCATCGAGATCTGCCTTTTTGTTTGGATTGTTCTTCAACGCATTCCAAATTGGATCGGTGAAATCTTTGGGGCGAGATTCTTCCAAACAATCAGCGAGGAAAACAATTTTAGACAAATTGGTCATGCCGACTTTGCCGAGAGTATGCTCTGCAACTGCGTCAAGCAAGTCTTGGTGCTTTATGTTCAGTTCGTCTCTTGCGACAAACGCTGCGACGGGTCCATGCAGTAAATGACCATTCTCTCTTTCAATATCATTCAGTATCAGACCGTAGGATTGAGCTGCTTTGACCAGCTCTTTGTCTTTCCATTCCTTGCAGCCGTCGTGAAGCCAACCGGCAAGCTCTGAGAGAAACTCGTCTTCACCGGCAAGTTCTGCAATTTCTTTTCCTGCTGCGGCCACACCTTCGATATGCCGAAAGCGTTTTTCAGTCACGCGAGGTTTTGCCCATTTGCGTGCAGCATCCAGAGTCAAATCTTCTGGAATACCTTTATATTTCACTTTGGTGGAACTCTTCTTACTCATTTCGAATTCGCGTTTGACTTTGTTTTTGATTGAACCGCATGACGTTCGGTGTAATAACCTTCGCTCATGAGCATTTCATTGACTTCGCGAGGAACCATGTAGCGAACCGATTTTCCTTCTCTAAGTCTTTCGCGAATGCCGGAGCTTGAGATTGCGACGCCCGGAAAATCGATTAGAGCCCAATCTGCATCTTTCGGCATGTTGTACTTTTCTGGATCCGGATTTGATTCAGTTTTCTGCATTTTTCTTACAAGTGGATTTTTCTGCTCCGTCTCGTATTCCAGGCGCGGAGCCACAAGAATACGGCACGCCTTAATTAGCTCATCGACTTTGTGCCAGCTTCCAATCTGCACAAAATTGTCGCCACCGATGATGAAGTTGAGTTTTACCTCTGGTCCAAGCTTTTCGTGAAAGTATTCCATCGTATCGGCTGTATACGAGAGTCCTTGCCGTTTTATTTCAACATCCGACGCTTCGAAGAAATTGTTTGTCGACACCGCTGCCAGTACCAGCTTGTGGCGAGATTCTTGATCGAGCTGTTCGTCGTCTCTGTGGGGCGGGGTTCCACTGGTTACGAAAATAACCTTTTCGAGTTGAAATTGATCTCGCGCAAACTCAGCAATCAACAGATGTCCGTGGTGAATCGGGTTGAAAGTTCCGCCGAAAATTCCGACCTGTCTGGTCACTGCTGATTCCTTATTAATGATCGGCAAAGTGCGACGTTCGTGGGCGCGTGTAAATGCGCGGCAACCTTACTCGCAAATTGCAAGCCAACTCGTAGGTAATGGTATCAAGCATTCCCGCCCATTGTGCAAGAGTTAGGCAGGGTGAATGTTGAGCGCCTGACTCTTCACCACTGCTCTGCTCGTGCCCGATGAGTGTGATTACGTCTCCCTCTTGCGCCTGCGGAACGTCGGTTATGTCCACTAACATCTGGTCCATGCTAATGATTCCGACCTGCGGAATTTGTTTTCCCATCAGAAGGCACGACATTCTATTTGATAGTCGGCGATTGACCCCGTCTGCATAGCCGATGGGTAAGGATGCCAGTCGCGACTTCCTTTTAGCTGTCCAAGTGAAGTTGTAGCCTGCCGATTCGCCTTCCTCAATTTCTTGGGTGTGATTGATGCGAGCGCGAACGGACATAGAAGGGATGAGAATCTCAGAGTCTTTCTTTGCTTCCAATCCGTACAGATATATACCGACGCGGACCATGTCGTAATGTGCTTCCGGGAAATATCGAACGGCCTCACTGGATGCCAGGTGCGCTAGAAAAGGCGTGTTTATGACGGAGCGAGCGCGCTCCACGCATTGTTTAAAGATTGTATTTTGTTTTTGTGTCGCCTCTTGATCACCTGCCATGGCCAGATGGCTGAAGATACTCACTAGGTTCAGGTTTTCAGACTGCTTGACCAAATCCAGCATTGGTTCGAGATTTTGAGGCAAAACGCCCAACCGGTGCATGCCGCTGTCGATCTTTATATTGACCTTGGCGACTCTCTTTATTCTTTGAGCGGTTTGATTGACGTCTTTCAATTCTGAAAGAGATGTCACTGTCATGTCGAGATCGGTCTCAATTGCAGTTTTAACCGCCCAATTCGGTGCCGGGCCAAGAATAAGCACAGGAGCTTTAATGTCGGCGGCTCTAAGTTGGCAAGCCTCGTCCACAGATGCCACGCCAAGCCAGTCAGCGCCCATAGCGATAAGCATTTCGGCGACTTGAACGCTTCCATGTCCATAGCCGTCGCCCTTAACAACTGCCATGATCTTTGTCTTCCTGGTTTGGGCGGATTTTCCGCCTGGCAAAAAGCCCGAAACCGTAGACAGGTTCTTCTCTATGGCAGATAGATCAACCTCTACCCAGGCATCGCGTCTGACTGATGACAGGGTTTGTTGTCTCTGTTGAACCATTAGTAATATCTCTAAACACGATAAATGTAGGACCCTTGCGGGGTTGAAACTTTATGCTAGCATTGCTCTCAGCCGTATTCACAAGTAGGCTCAGGCCTGTGCTTGTTTGAGTTTGGGTGACACTAAACTTAGTCATAGCATTCAGATCTTCTAGATTCGAGTTCGGCAAAGGAAATTCTTGGAGTCTTTTGGAGTCCCTTTGGTAGAAGCGTCACCACTAGAATTTGGGAGTTGGGCCTTGAATAAAGCGGAATTAGTGGACATCGTGGCTAAAGAAGCAGCAACCACGAAGAAAGATGCCGAACAAGTTATCAACAAGATGATGGAAACCATCATCAAGCATGTTGCAACCGGCGAAAAAGTTACTTTGGTTGGATTCGGAACGTTCGAAGCGCGTCAGCGCAAAGCGCGTACCGGCCGCAACCCTAAGACAAATGAACCGCTTCATATTCCAGCGAAGCGTGTTCCTGGATTCAGAGTCGGCAAAGAATTTAGCGAAGCCGTCAACAAGAAAAAGTAGGCGGCTCAGTCGCTGAGGAGACTTCTTGGAGTTCCCCAAGGTAGGACTTATAGGATGCGGCAACTGGGGTAAAAACCTGGTTCGCAACTTTACCAATCTGGGCGCTCTTGCAGTCGTATGTGACTCTGACCCGGTGAAGCTCGAGCCTGTGAAGCGAGAGCATCGTGGGGTCAGAGTTACTGACAATTTTCAAGCGATGCTGGAAGACCAGGAAGTGAAGGCGATAGTCGTCGCCACTCCTTCAGACACTCACTTCGACTTGGCGAAGCGAGCGCTGCTGGCTGGCAAGCATGTCTATGTGGAAAAACCACTGGCGAGAGATGTTAGACATGCCGAAGAACTTGATGAATTAGCTACGAAGAACAATCTAGTGCTCATGGTTGGGCACCTTTTGCTTTATCATCCTGCCGTCAATCATTTAAAAGATTTGATTGCATCCGGCGAATTAGGCGAAGTTTTGTTCGTGCGGTCAGACAGAATGAACTTAAATATCGCTCGCAGCGACCGGAATGTGTTGTGGGACTTGGCTCCGCACGACATTTCCATGATGAGCTATTTGTTGGATTGCGAAGACACTCAGGTCAGTCGCGTAGGTGGCTGGGACACGCACGGCGACGGTCTTGTCGATGTTGCATATCTCGATTTGTCTTTCCCTGTAAATGGAAAAGACATTCCTGGACAAGTTCGCAATAGCTGGGTTGATCCGCAGAAGCAGGTGCGGCTCACGGTCAATGGCAGCCTGAAAACTGCTGTTTTGAACGATGCTCAGACTGAAAACAAGCTGGCATTGCACAGCCTCAATCGCGACGGGCGTACCGTTGTTGAGTATCCAAGTTATGCGGATACTGAGCCGTTGAATGTTGAATGTGAGCACTTCCTCAACTGCATTGCAACCGGCGAGAGACCTCGTACGGATGCCAATAACGCGTATCAAGTAGTTCGAATACTTTCTGACGTTGAAAAACGCTTATCAGGAAGACCAAGTGCCAGAGCGGCTCTCGGCGTTAAGTAGAGTGTCAGATAGTGGCGTTTGCGCCTATTACTAAATAGATTTCGGCAAAATCTGTTTACGTGCCTTTTGAATTCTTGGGGCAACGCGCTATATAATGAGGAACGCGCTGAAATTGCGGGAGTAATTCAGTGGTAGAATGCCTCCTTGCCAAGGAGGATGTCGCGAGTTCGAGCCTCGTCTCCCGCTCCATTTTTGTCTGAAATCATTGTGCCGATTCCGCGAAGGAACCGGCGTTTCAGCTTGTGTACGAACCGGTCGACAGCATGCATCGATCTGCTCGTGTGCGGTCGACGCATGGCGTCGACGCTACGCTAATACGCTATATTAGGTCGAGCGAAGGACTTAGCCGCTCGATTTGTTTAACCGTTCCAGCCATCCCAATCTGAAGGAATATGCACTGATGGCAGACGATCCCAAGCCCGAGAAGTCCGTTCAATCTGAAGCATCTCAAAGCGAAAAGAAGCCTTCTGTGAAAGATTCAGAGAAGCAACCAGAACAAGTCTCCAATGACGAAAAGCCGGCTGTTCCTCCTCTGCAACTGAAAAACCTGCCATTGCCAGACTCTGCAACGACACCAGAGGCTCCCAAAACTGGCATAGCCTTGCGCAGATCTCGCTGGGAAAGCAGTTTTGCTGCAATCAGATACATCAATAGTCTTGGTCGCGATGAAGAAGTCAAAGTTCGCGACAGCGACCGTGCTACGACTATTTTTCTTTTACTTGCTTCGATTCTTACTGTTTTATCGCTTGTCATCAAGCCATTTGCGGGCATGCGTCTGCAGTTTGTACTGATTTGTGATCTCCTTGTCGGCGTCATGCTTGTTTTCTATCTCGCCAATCGTTTCGGCATTGTCAACACGCTAACGCCGCGCCAGGCGCTTTTGACCTGGCAGCTGATCATGGGCTCCGCATTTCTGGGCATCTTCATGACAATCAATCTCGCCGTTGTAATTGGCTTGTTGATTGCTAATACATCTATCGATATCACTCGATAGACATTGTTAAAGAGAGCCTGTAGGAAAGGTTAAATCCCTACATTCGCATGATAAAATCAGCGCCTGCACGCGGTTCTAAGGCTCTTGTTTGAACAAAACAAACCGGCCGGCCGTGCCTTGTCACCCAATATATACAAACGGAACAGGTAATTAGAAATGAAAGTCACCCTTGAAAGGGAAGGCAAGAACATAATTCGTATGGGCTTGGAGCTTGAATCCGACAAAGCTGACAAAGCTTATGAGCTGGCCTGCCGGCAGCTCGCGGGGAAGATCAATATCCCCGGATTTAGACGTGGCAAGGCGCCCCGCAATATTATTGAAAAGACCCTCGGTGTCGATTACATCAAGCGCGAAGCTCTCGAGCGTCTCGTTCCGGAATTGCTCACCAGAGCCATTCTTGACGAAAACCTCGACGTAATCACTGAGCCAGAAATCGACAACTGTGATTTCGAGTTGGGCGCACCTCTTAAGCTCAATGCAAAATTCGAAGTTCGTCCGGAAGTGACACTTGGTCAGTATCTTGGTATTTCAGCCGAAGTTCCTGAAGCAGTAATGCCGGAAGATGCGCTCGACAAAGCCTTGCAATCGGTTGCCGAATCTAAGTCTTCGATGGCTCCGGTACCGGATCGTGAAGTGAAGATGGGCGACACGGTATTGATGGACTTCGAATGCAAAGTAGATGGCGAAGTCGTTGAAGGCGGCAAGGCTCAAGGACTCTTGCTCGAACTGCGTGAAGGCGCATTCTTGGAAGGTTTCTGCGAGCAAGTCGTAGGCAAAATGCCGAACACTGATTTTGAAGTTGAAGCGAAATTCCCACCAGCTTACAGAAATAAAGAGTTGGCTGGAAAAGACGCTAAATTCAGTGTTTCCCTCAAAGAGATCAGAGAGCGCACCATTCCTGATGTGAATGAAGAACTCGCCAAGGAAGTTGGATACGAAAACCTCGATCAGCTCAAAGACTTCCTCAAAGAGCGTATTCAAGAAGAGATCAAGCAAGAAAACGACATGCGCTCGCAACGTGCAGTAGTTGATGCTGTGGTCGCTCAGGCCAAAGTAGATATCCCTGAAACCATGATCGAGCGCGAACAGCAGCTGCTCATGCACCAGCTCAAGCGCTACTTCGAGCAAACCGGCCAACCGTTCGAAGAATTCGAGCGTTCTGAAGAGTTCAAAGGCGTGAAGGATTCTAAATTCGAAGAAGCCAAACAACGCGTTTTGACCAGCTTGGTTCTTGGTGCCGTCGTCAGGCAAGAAAAAATGACCGTACAGGACGAAGAGATGACGCCTTATATCGCTGAATTGGTTCAGCGCTATCAAGTGCCTGTCGAGCAAGTTGCACGCAACGAAGAAGTGCGCCGCCAGATCATGGAAGAAGTCTTGACTAACAAAGTTGTTGAATACTTGGTCAGCAAGGCAAATATCAAATTCGTAGAAGAACCGGCTCACGAGCATGGTCCTGGATGCGAGCACGACCACGACCACGAGCACGGCAAAGAAGATAAGGCGAAAGCTAAGGCAGACAAGAAACCTGAAGCTAAGAAAGAAGCCGAAGCGGAAGCAGATAAGAAGCCCGCTAAAAAGGCAGAAGCTAAGGAAGAAGAGAAGCCTAAAGAGAAAGCCGGCAAAAAAGGCAAATCCTAGATAGATACCGGTTTTCGCCAAGATCTAGTAAGATTGCGATTTAATGCCGCTTTTTTAGCTGGCATTGGATAATATCGTTGTACTTTTTTGCACCCTTACTCACGTGCAGCTGTTTCGCAGACAATTAGCTATATACAGCTAGTTCTTAAAGTCTGAAAATTCGTGCTAACGTGATGTTAAGCAATAAAAATAACTAGTAATTTGAACAACAATTTGGAAGGAAGAAAATGTCGATAATGCGTCCATCAAGGAATGATGTGTATGAACTCTGGAGCGAGACTCCGGCAGCACAATCGCCCATGTCCTATTACCCCCCCACAGTTATCGAAACTACCGCCAGGGGCGAGCGCGCTTTTGACATCTTTTCGAGACTGCTTCGTGAGCGCATCATCTTCTTAGGCATGCCGATTGATGACGCGGTTGCGAATTTAATCGTTGCTCAATTGCTTTTGTTGGAAGGCGAAGATCCGGAAAAAGATATACGTCTGTACGTAAACTCGCCAGGCGGCTCGGTTACAGCTGGTCTTGCCATCTATGACACTATTCAACATATACGTTCCGACGTTTCAACAATTTGTTTAGGACAAGCGGCCTCAATGGGAGCTTTTCTACTAGCTGCTGGGTCTAAAGGAAAGAGATTGGCACTGCCACATGCTCGTATCCTAATCCACCAACCGTTGGGCGGAGCACAAGGACAAGCTACCGACATCGAGATTCAGGCGCGCGAAATCCTTCGCATCAAGCGTCAGCTCAATGAGCTTCTTGCGCATCACACCGGTCAGACAGTTAAACAAATTGAAAAGGATACAGACCGAGATAATATAATGACAGCTGAGGAAGCCAAGGAGTATGGTCTAGTAGATGAAGTGATTGCCAGGGTAGAACCTGCACTTTCAGCCGTTTAGGCAATACAACCAGAATTCTGGGCACCGCCTCGAAATTATAGAAAAACCTATAAAACAGACCGCCGGAAACACCTAATAGAAGGACAACAGATGCCAAAGCAGTCAGACAACCGTCTTAAGTGCTCATTCTGTGGAAAGAGTCAGGATCAGGTCAAAAAACTGATTGCTGGGCCGGGTGTGTATATATGCGACGAATGTGTCGACCTCTGCAACGAGATTCTCGATGAAGAGCTCTTCGATGGCGCGCCGCAACCTGCTGCGTCCGAGGCGGTGCTTCCAAACCTGGTAGATATACCGAAACCGCAAGAGATTAAGAGCTTCCTGGATCAGCATATTGTCGGTCAGACTTCAGCCAAGAAGATCCTGTCGGTAGCTGTATACAACCACTACAAGCGGATTAGCCACAATTCGGAGATGTCCGAGCAAGTGGAAATCCAAAAGTCCAACATCTTGCTCATTGGTCCGACCGGATGCGGCAAGACCCTATTGGCACAGACTTTAGCTAAATTGCTGGATGTTCCGTTTGCAGTTGCTGATGCAACCACTCTTACGGAAGCCGGCTATGTCGGTGAAGACGTGGAAAATATCTTGCTGCGTCTCTATCAAGCGGCCGACTATGACATTAAGAAGGCAGAGCGCGGAATCATCTATATCGATGAAATCGACAAGATTTCCCGCAAGTCGGAAAACACCTCGATCACGCGTGACGTGTCAGGTGAAGGTGTTCAGCAAGCGCTCTTGAAGATGATTGAAGGAACGGTAGCCAACGTGCCTCCACAAGGTGGACGTAAGCACCCTCACCAAGAGTTCATCCAAATCAATACAGCCAATATCCTCTTTATTTGCGGTGGCGCATTCGTTGGTCTCGACAAGATTGTCGAAGCTCGAGTGTCCTCCAACCGCAACATTGGTTTCGGCTCCGATCGCCCACTTACAGCTTGGGAGCGCGAGCTCAAAGCCAGCAAGATCCTGAAAGACACAGCGCCGGACGATTTGCTCAAATTCGGCTTGATTCCCGAATTTGTCGGACGTATGCCGGTTATCGCCGTGCTCGAATCGCTTGATGAAGAAGCACTCGTCAAAATTCTTGTCGAGCCGAAGAATGCCATTCTCAAGCAGTATCAGCAATTGCTGCATCTGGATGGTGTTGACCTCAAATTTGACCAGGAAGCCATTACCGCTGTCGCTGAAGAAGCAATCAAGCGGAAGACAGGTGCCAGAGCCCTTCGCGCGATTGTCGAGGAAATCATGCTCGACATCATGTATGAAGTGCCATCGAGAAGCGATATCAAGGCGGTTCACATTACAAAAGAACTCGTCGAAAAACGCTCCACGGCAGAGCTTCTCCAGTTGCCAAATAAGACAAAGCCTAAAGGAGAGATTGCCTGAGGAAGAAATTTCTCTCGGCACGCCGTACAATCTATAGTCCGTTAAGGCGCTTGAGGCAGTATGGCCGTTTTGAGCACAACTTCTTATTCGCTGATTCCATTGAGGGATGTTGTTGTTTTTCCTCAAATGGTTCAGGCACTCTTTGTTAGCCGTCCGAAATCAATTGCCGCCCTCGAGCAAGCTTTGCTGCGCGACGATCGCCTGGTAGTTTTGGTCGCTCAAAAAGACCCTGAGTGCGAGAATCCCAAAGAAGATGACATCTACCAACTCGGCACGCTGGCTGAAGTTATGCAGATGTTGAAACTGCCCGATGGGACGGTGAAAGCGCTTGTCGAAGGCTCCTGCCGCGTCACGCTCGACAAGGTTATTGATGATCCTGAGCACTTCTCTGCTGTCGTCACAACGCAAGACGAAGTGATCCAAGAAGACGAATCGACAAAGACTCTGGTCAGAGTCGCTGTTGAGAAGTTTGAGCAATACGTTAAAACCACCAAGAAAATCAATCCGGAAAGCTTGCTTGCTGTCTCCGGCATCGGACAACCGGGACGCCTGGCGGACATCATCGCCACTTACCTGGGGCTTGATCTTGCCGAGCGTCAAAAGTGTCTCGAAATTATCGATGCTACGGAGCGCCTAGAGTTTGTCAGCCAGCTGCTTTCAAGAGAATTGGAATTTGCTGAATTAGAACAGCAAATTCACGATCGGGTTCGTTTTAACCTTGAAAAGACCCAGCGCGAGTACTATTTGCGCGAAAAAATCAGGATTATTCAAGATGAGCTGAACGCTGAAGGCGAGCAGCAAGGTGAGATTGCTGAGTATAAGCAGAAGATCGCCAAGGCTAAGATCACCGGTGTTGCATTGGAAAAGGCGCAGAAAGAGCTTTCGCGCCTTGAAAAAATGATGCCTCAGAGCGCTGAGGCTGCGGTTATTCGCACATATCTCGACACTATCGTTTCTTTGCCATGGTCGAAGCGTTCGCGAGAAGTCATCGACCTGGAGAGGGCCGACGAGATTCTTGAAGAAGACCACTATGGGCTCGACAAGGTCAAAGAGCGCATTATCGAATACCTGGCTGTGCGCAAACTTTCACGCCAGGCTCAAGGTACGATTCTCTGTCTGGTTGGACCGCCGGGTGTCGGTAAAACCAGTCTGGTCAAGTCAATTGCTCGCAGCATGAACCGTAAGTTTGCGCGCATCAGTTTGGGTGGCGTCAATGACGAAGCCGAAATCCGCGGTCACAGACGCACTTACATCGGCGCCATGCCCGGTCGTATTATTCAAGCAATCAAACAATCGGGGACGAAAAACCCTGTTATCTTGCTTGATGAAGTCGAGAAGATGACACGCAGCTATATGGGCGATCCGACGGCTGCCATGCTGGAAGTTCTCGATCCCGACCAGAATATTGACTTTACCGATCACTATTTGGACGCGCCATTTTCACTGGCCGAGGTGATGTTCGTCGCTACTGCTAATACGTTGGATTATGTTCCAAGACCGCTCCACGACCGTCTCGAGGTTATTCATATCTCCGGTTATACCGAAGAAGAGAAGGTCGCCATTGCCGAGCAGCATGTCATTCCAAAGACGCTCGAGAAGCATGGTCTGACCAATAAGCAGTTGAAATTCCAAGATGCTTCGATAAGGAAAATTATTCAGGAATATACTCGCGAAGCTGGTGTGCGTGCGCTTGAGCGCTGTATCGCTACAGTGGCGAGAAAAGTTGCTACGCACATAGTTAAGAAGAAAGATGCGACCGTGAAAGTAACACCGAATCTGGTGCCTACTTATCTAGGACCGCCCAAAGTAGTGCGTGAAGGTGAGGTTCGCGGACCGCAAATCGGTATTGTGACTGGGCTTGCCTGGACAGAGATTGGCGGCGAGACCCTTTCGGTCGAAGTAAATATCATGCCCGGCAAAGGCAAACTGCAATTGACCGGACAATTGGGCGACGTAATGAAAGAGTCTGCTCATGCGGCTTTCAGCTATGTGCGCAGCCATGCTTCCAAGCTCAATCTCAATGCCAATTTTCACGACGAAATCGATATCCACGTGCACATACCTGAAGGCGCCATTCCCAAAGACGGTCCTTCAGCCGGTATTGCACTGGCAACGGCAATGCTCTCAGCCGTTTCAAAACGTGCTGTAAGGTCTTCCCTGGCAATGACAGGTGAAATCACTCTTAGAGGCCGAGTACTGCCTATAGGTGGGCTGAAAGAGAAGGTTCTGGCGGCTCTGCGGCAGGGGATCAAAACCGTTCTTTATCCCAAAGGCAACGAAAAGGACCTCACTGAAATTCCGGACTATGTTCAAAAGCGCATAGAGCTCGTCCCTGTCGCACATTTGGACGAAGTCTTCAAGATTGCTTTCACCGATAATTCAAAAAATCCACCGCAAGGAAAAGCGCGCGGCGTCCAACGCGTGGTTTCTAAGAGGGGCGCTAAAAGAAGCGCCTCCAGAAGTAAATAGGAAAAAATGCATTAGGCCGAATTGCCTACAGGGGTACCCCTTTGAAGCAAATTGCCTTATCGCGTTAGAAAAAAATGGCGAGACCCCGCAGACGGGGTTGCGATGCTTGTCAATTACCGCGAGAATACTAAATATGGCGGGTTGCGCCATTTTTAGTTGATATGATCAGCGTGCTATTTGGGTACCTCAAGCCCCGTGTCTGCGTTCCTTTGGAGCCATGCGGGTCGGGAGGATGTTCATCCTGCACGCGCATATAGGAGCTCTCCATGGTAATGACCGATACGACCAACAAAAATCTTTCCTACCTCGCTATGGATGACGAATTCGTCAATCCAGTATTAGCGCGTTCTGCACGCATTGTCGCTCAAAAAGCAAAGGGCTCTTACATCTATGACCGCAACGGAGATGCCTACCTGGATCTCACTACCGGTATCGCTGTAAACAACGTAGGGCACTGCCATCCTAAAGTAGTCGAAGCTGTTAAAAAACAGTGCGAAGAGCTCATTCACACCTCTGTTGTCGTGCACCATGAGCGCTACATCGAACTCGCCAAGAAAGTTGTCGAGATCACTCCTAAGACTCTTAACTCTGCATTTTTTGCAAACTCGGGTGCTGAAGCCGTTGAAGGTGCAGTCAAACTGGCTCGCTACGTGACCGGACGTCCTGCCATCATCAATTTCCGCGGTTCGTTCCACGGACGTACCTTCATGACGATGGCGCTCACCACCTCGAAGCTCTACTACCGTGAGAACTATGAGCCGCTTCCGGGCGCCATTCACACCGCTCTTTTCCCTTATGAATATCGCTCGCACTATAAAGGCGATACCAAGAAAGTGATTCAAGAGTCTCTCGAATACATCGACATGCTCTTCCATCAATTCATCAACCCTGCGCAAGTGGCAGCGTTTATCATCGAGCCGATTCTCGGAGAAGGCGGCTACGTGCCGGCTCCGGAAGGTTTCATCAAAGAATTGCGCAAGTTGGCTGATGAGCATGGCATCATGCTTATCATCGATGAAGTGCAAACAGGTTTTGCTCGCACCGGCAAAATGTTTTGCATCGAGTACGAAGGCGTCGAGCCGGACATTCTCGTTATGGCAAAGGGAATCGCTGGCGGCATGCCACTTTCCGGTTTCGTCTCCAGAAGAGACATCACCAATAAGTGGCCCGCAGGCCGCCACGGAACAACCTTCGGTGGCAACCCGGTCTCATGCGCGGCAGCACTGGCAACCATCGAAGTTATCCAGGAAGAAAAACTTGTTGATCGCTCTGCCAAATTGGGCACCGACATCATGAAGCGTATGAAGAAGTTCCAAGAGAGCAATAAGCACCTCGGCGATGTCCGCGGTAAAGGCTTGATGATCGGTCTGGAATTCAATGACGAGAAGGGCAACCCCAGCAAGGAAATTGCCGATCAAGTCGCTGCAAAATGTCTCGAGCAAAAAATGATTGTGTTGACCTGCGGACAGCAAGGTCAGGTTATTCGCTTGATTCCGCCGCTCAACATCTCCGATGCGGACGCGGAAAAAGCCTGCGACATCCTCGAAAAGGCGATGACGCTCAAGTAAACAAAGTATCTGGTATGCACGTTAATCGACAACACTCCAGGAGAAAGTCATGACCTCATCTACAAAGAGCCCAGAGAGCGCGCCTTCGAAGGCTGGCTCTCCGCGCACCTATCACAACTATATCGATGGTAAGTGGGTAAAGGCAGAAACAGGCGAAACCTTCGCTAGCTACAACCCGGCTAACTTGACTGAAGTAATCGGTCACTTCGCATCATCGACTCCTAACGACGTGAAAGCTGCTGTTGATGCTGCTCAAAAAGCACTCTACGGCTGGCGTCATACTCCAGCTCCTGCACGTGCCGACATCATTTTGAAAGCCGCATATTTGCTGGAAAGCCGCAAAGAAGAAATCGCAACCACAATGGTTCGCGAAATGGGCAAAGTTCTCAAAGAGGCTCGTGGCGACGTTCAAGAAGCGATCGACATGGCTAAGTACATGGCAGGCGAAGGCCGCCGCTTGATGGGTCAAACGGTTCCATCCGAAATGCCCAACAAGTTCGCAATGGCAATCAGACAGCCAATCGGCGTTGTTGGTTTGATCACCCCCTGGAATTTCCCGGTCGCAATTCCTTCGTGGAAGATGTTCCCCGCACTGGTTGCCGGTAACACAGTTGTTTTCAAACCCGCAACCGATACGCCTCTTTGCGCATTGATGTTGGTAGAAGTTCTCATCGAAGCAGGTCTTCCGCCGGGCGTTCTCAACTTTGTCACCGGTATGGGCGCCAAAGTTGGTATGGCTCTCGTCGACGATCCGCGTGTCAAAGCAATCTCGCTGACCGGCTCGACTGAAGTTGGTCGTCGCGTTGCAGGACGTTGCGGCGAATTGATGAAGAAAGTCAGCTGTGAATTGGGCGGCAAAAACGCAATTTGCGTTATGCCTGATGCCGATATCGAGTTGGCCGTAGAGGGCGCTGTCTGGGGAGCTTTCGGCACTGCCGGGCAACGTTGTACAGCAGCCAGCCGCTTGATCGTTCACAGTGATGTCTACAAGAAATTCACTGATGCCTTTGTTGCTCGCACTAAAGAACTGAAGCTCGGCTTCGGTCTCGATCAAGATGTAACCGTTGGACCGGTTGTGAACAAGAGCCAACTGGAAAGCATCAATGAGTATGTTCAAATCGGCAAGAAAGAAGGCGCCAAGCTGCTTTGCGGCGGCAACATCGTAACTGAAGGTGACCTCAAGAATGGTTGCTTCCACGAGCCCACCGTATTTGGTGATGTAAAACCAACCATGCGCATTGCTCAAGAAGAAATCTTCGGACCAGTTACTGCAATCATCAAAGTTGAAAGCTTCGAAGAAGCAATCGAAGTAGCCAACGGCACTGAATTTGGTCTCTCGCTCTCGATGTACACACGTGATGTTCACCAAGCCTTCAAAGCAATTGAAGAATTGGAGTCCGGCATTGTCTATATCAACGCTCCTACCATCGGCGCTGAAATTCAGTTGCCTTTCGGTGGCGTCAAGCAAACCGGTAACGGTCACCGCGAAGCAGGTACCACTGCTATCGAACAATTCACCGAGTGGAAAGCTGTCTACATCGACTACTCCGGTCAATTGCAAAAAGCACAAATCGACAATCATCCGACCAAGAAAAAGTAGATAGAAGTGAAACTCTCGCCCGGGATTTCTCGGGCGAGAGTTTGCAAAACCTGGGAGCACGGGCGGCTCGCCCGCTTCTCGGAGAAGAGAATCGGCACAGAGTCTAAAACAGAATCTGCCAAACAAATCAGTTCTAACTTACAAAGCAAAACTAAATAGAAACGCGGAGAATAGGATATGGATTTCGACTTTACACCAGAGCAAATCGCTTATCGCAAGCACATGCGCGAATTCATGGAGCGCGAAGTTGCACCGGTTGCTCAGATGAACGATCGCGAATGCAAATTCGACATGAACGTCGCCAAGAAAATCTTCAAAGAAGGATTTCTCGGTTGCCCAGTGCCGGAAAAGTACGGCGGTCTTGGAATGGACTACATCGCTTACGGCTTGATGACTGAAGAAGTAAACCGCATTTGCTCATCGACCAGAACTCTCTTCTCCGTGCAAACTTCATTGGTTGCTTTGACCATTTTGAAATGGGGCAACGAAGAGCAGAAGAAAGAATTACTGCCCAAACTCTGCAACGGCGAATACATTGGTTGCTACGGTTTGACCGAACCTGAAGCAGGTTCTGATGCAGGCAACCAACAAACCCGAGCAGTCAAAGATGGCAACGATTACATTTTGACCGGACAAAAGGTTTGGATTTCTTGCGGAACGATCGCATCACATGCCCTCATTTTTGCAACTGTTGATCCAAAGCTCGGTCACAAAGGCATCAGCTGCTTCATCGTAGACACCAAGTCGAAAGGCTTCTCGGCTGCAGCGATCAAAGGCAAGCTCGGTCTGCGTTCTTCCGACACTGCAACCCTCTACCTCGATCAAGTTCGCGTACCGAAAGAAAACATGCTCGGTGCAGAAGGTGACGGCTTCAAGGTAGCGATGTCTGCGCTCGATAACGGTCGCTTCTCGGTAGCCGCTGGTGCTGTCGGTCTTGTACAAGGCTGCATCGACGAGTCCACCAAGTACGCAATGCAAAGAAAGACTTTCGGCAAACCGATTGGCGAGCACCAACAAGTTCAAGCCATGATTGCGGACATGGTTGCTGATTGCGAAGCGGGTCGCTTGCTCTATTTGAGAGCTGCCCACCTGAAGAACAAGAACGTTCGCAACACGCTCGAAACCTCTCTCGCCAAGCTCTTCTGCGGCGAAGCGGCTAATAAAGCAGCTCACAATGCAGTTCAGATCTTCGGTGGCTATGGCTTCTCTGATGAGTACCCTGTTGAGCGTTTCTTCCGTGATGCCAAAGTGCTCAATATCTACGAAGGCACCCGCGAAATCCAGCGCTTGATCATTGCTCAAGACGCACTGGGCATTCGCAACGCCAACGGAGCACCCACCGGTCGTATGACCGAATTGGCCGGCGTCGGCGTGTAAGAAAAGCTATTGGCGATGCGCTGCATCGTCGGTAAGCCAAAGAATTAGAGGGGTATGCAACAGCATGCTCCTCTTTTGCTAAACCTGGATCTCAAGCGTTGTTTTGGCTCTTCTGACTATCTAAAATATAAGAAACTGTTAAGCCCCAAGAAGGGCAAGACATCGTGTAGAAGTTCACGGGCTCAGTTTACAAAGCCCCGGTCTTAACCGCTCCTTAAACGGAGGGGGATTAGGATGGAACCATAGCACTGTGTGGAAGTCATACAGTCGAGTCTTAAAAGTAATAGCAAGCCAATAAAACGGTAGGTTATGGGATATCTTGAAGGTTTAGTCGTTTGTGTAGTCGCAGCCGTTGCCGCCATGTGGGTCAACGACACTCTGCCTTTCGGGGGCGACTACATCCAAGACGAAACCCTGTAGAGCTAACTGGCGCAAACATTGCCGGTATCTGATCTGCGCTTCAATGGCGGATCGGTCCAGATTTGAGTGGTCCAAGAGAAGAGGTCAGATCAGATCTAGTTTCTGATCAGATCAGACATTAGCTGCGATCAGAAACTAGATTTGATCTGCAAGCCTTGCTGTCGAGACAATTTTGCGGACTACGTATTTTCCCCACTAGACATGTCCGAATTCAGTCGTATGATTGGAGCTTGTCAAGGGATGCCCCGCGCACCTGAGACTTTCCACTTGCGCAACCCAAGCTCTACAAGTCCTTAAAAGGGACAGGTTCGAGCTGCAAGTTTTAGCAACACCCTTTCTGAAATCAAACGTATTAGACGGCTTCAGCCGCCCTATTCGTTTTCACAAAATCGTGACGACTAAGGAGTCGTATGCGGAGGGTGATTGTTCAAGACTAACTTACTAGCAGAGTTTGAAAAACGCCCGAGACATCAAATGTGCTCGGTGTATTTGACGCGCAAAGCGTGCTCAATGCACTGCGAACCCAGGTGCTTCCAAAGGGCGCAATCCTTCGCTGCCAGAGGGATACCGAGATTGTCATAATTTTGTCACCAGGGCCTGAGTAGTATCTCGGGACCCCCCGGTACACACCGTTCCTAAACTTACTAGAGGCAATGAAGTTCATATGCCAGCAGATTCTATTGGCGAGATCACCAATGTTCAAAATCCGGTCGTAAGAGATGCGAGTGAAAAAGCCCTCGCTGATGCCGGAAAAAACGGCGCGCTAAACACTCAAGCGTACGTCGAGAAAAACTCGCAACAACTGCGCCAAGCCGGCGTTTTGCCCGAACTGGCAATCGATGGCGCCAGCGAAATCTCCTATGTGCAAAAGAACTTCGACAAGCTCGATAATTCAAGAGATGGTTACGTCAGCGCTGACGAGATCGAGCAGTACGTCAAAGAAAACGGTGCCAATCTAAAGCCCGAAGAGCTTGAAGCACTGAGAAAAGTCAAAGAGAAAATCAGCAAATTAGAAGACCTCAGCAATGACGAACTCGGCTTTGAAAACGACGGCGTCACAAAGAAAGATCTTGATGAAGCACAAAAACGCTTCAAAGCTTTGGACTTTGCGCAGAAGAATTTCGACAAGCTGGACGTTGATGGCGACGGCTACATCGGCTCTGGCGACATCGATGGCTACATCAGAGCACAAGGCGCAAAACTCGATCCCAAGGAAGCCGAACAGCTCGATTACCTTAAGAAAAACATCAGCGACCTCGAAGAATATAGTAACGATGAATTCGGTGATGAAAACGATGGCATCACAAGACACGACATTATCGCGGCAAAGCAAGAAGACGGCACTGATCAAATGAAGGCTGGGCAGCCGGCTTGCAGCAATGAGGCTGCCGTTGCAACTGAAGATTTGAGGCCGGCGCTCGATTATGCGCAGAAGAATTTCGACAAGCTCGATAGCGACAAGGACGGTTATATCACCAAGGGCGAAATCGATCAGTACATGACGGCAAATAAAGACACCGTCTCGCCTGAAGACCTCGCTAACTTGAGAGCTTTGAAGGCAAAAGTCAGTGATGTCGAAGAGCTTAGCAATGATGAGTTTGGCGATGAGAATGATGGCATCACCAAAAAAGATGTTGCTATGTCAAAGGAGCGCATTGATGCCTTGGCTTATGGAAAAGAGATCTTCGACAAACTGGATGGCAATGGCGATGGTTACGTCACGACTGAAGACATTGATGCCTACATCAAAGCCCGCGGTGATGTTTCTCCAGAGGAGAAAAAGAAACTCGAATATCTGAAGAAAGAAGCCGATGATCTTCAGGGCTATCACAACGACGAGTGGGGCTTTGAAAACGACTGTATCACCAAAGGTGATTTGTCAGAAGCATTAACGGAACTGGGTTCTGGCTCAGCCAAAGGTGATCTTCAAAAGCCTTGCCCAACTGGAGAAAACACGACACAGCCGGCCGATAAGCCAGTAAATTCTGGCGACAAGCCTGCAAACTCTGGCGACAAACCGGCGCAACCGAGCGAGAAGCCGAAAGAAACCATCTATGAAGTGAAGAAGGGCGACACGCTTTGGAAGATCAGCAAAGAGCAGTTGCGCGAATCCAATGGTGGCAAGGAGCCCAGCAACAGCGAGATCGCGAAGAAGGTCGCTGAAGTTGCTAAAGACAATGGCATCGCCAACCCGGACAGAATTTATCCTGGACAAAAGATCAAATTCCCAGGCAAGCCTGAGGCACAACCGCAGGATCCAGAAAACGGAAAACCGGAAGGCAAGGCTGAGAACAAGCAAGATGGCAAGCCTGAAACACAGCCGGAGTCGCAAGCTGCGAAGCCTGAAGACAAAGGCGCTGACTCTGGTTTAGATTATGTGCGCAAACGTTTTGCCTTCATCGATCAAGATGGCGATAATCACGTTACTAAGACTGAAATCGATAAATACATCAAAGATAACGAGAAGTCTCTTACTTCTGGAGAAGTGACTGCGCTCAAGCGTATCGCCAGTAAAGAAGACGATCTTGAAGAGATGTACAACGATGAGCTCGGTGATGAGAATGACGGCATTACACGCCAAGATCTCAATGTCGCCGAACAGCGCATGAAAGCAATCGAGTTTGGTCAAAAGTATTTCGACAAGCTCGACAGCAATGGCGATGGTTTCGTTAACGCCGATGAAGTCGACAGCTACATCCGCGCCAACAGCGACCGACTGAATGCTCAGGAGCGAGCCAATCTCGATTATCTAAAGAAGGAAGTCGGCGATCTCGAAGATTACAGCAACGATGAGTTGGGCTTTGAAAACGACGGCTTCACCAAAGCTGATCTAAAAGGTGCCCTTGCTGAAATTGGCTCCAACACTGTTGGCACTGAAGGGCAGATGGAAAAGCTTCCCACTCTTCCAAAGGTTCAACCTGCTTATGACAGCCAGACTGAAAAGGTAAAAACCGAAGATTTCACAAAAGAAAGCCTGCGTCTATTTGACAAACTCGACAAAGATGGCGATGGATATCTCAGTGAAAGTGAGCTGGCGACAGCGGTCCAGAGCGATGAATATAAAGGACGGGATGCTCAAGTAGTTGCCGCACTCTATAAAGCTCAAGACGATATAGAAGAACTGAGTAATGACGAATTAGGCGACGAAAACGACGGAATTACAAAAGCGGACCTGGCAAAACTAGAGGAGGTTAGGCAAAGCAACCAAAAAGAACTTGAGCAAACGGCAAGGGCCAGAGCGTTTTTAGACAAGGATGATAATTTCAAAAAAATCGATTCTGATGGCGACACCTTCCTTACTAAGTCCGAAATTTCTAAAGCACTGGAAAGACAAGACCTCACTCCCGAGGAGCGCGTCAGCCTGGAGTTCTTAAGAGACCACGTCAGCGATATCGAAGAGGCTCACAACGATGAAACCGGCGACGAGAACGACGGTATCACGAGAAAAGACCTAGATTACTACGGCGACGACACCATGGCTACTATTTCCAATACGCTGTGGAGAACCAATGAAGCTCAAAGATCCGGAACTCGATTGCTCTACGGAGATTTATTGAACCCTCTGGAAAGTATCAAGCCTGATGCGATCAAGCAAGGCATGATTGGCGACTGCTATTTTGAATCAGCTGTTGCTTCCTTGGCTGCAACCGATCCGGAATCCATTAAGAAGATGATCAAGGACAACGGAGATGGAACCTACACAGTTACTTTCCCTGGCGCGACCGACGAGCCCATTACCGTTAAGGCTCCAACCGAAGCCGAAATGGGTCTCTACAATCAAGGAGGAAAAGACGGCTCATGGGCTTGCGTTCTTGAAAAAGCCTATGGCGCCTATTGCCAAAATCATTTCTTCAGCCGCTCACCATTCAACATGGGCGGAGGAAATACACAGGCCGAAGGTAGCGACGGTGGCGAATTTTTCCACGGCAGAGCAATGTCACTTCTGACAGGTCGCGGTCGCGACAACGACAATCTTACATTCTCGTCTGAAGCTGAGATCGCCAAGAAGTTGGACGCAGCTCTTAACCACTCACCGAAGCGTCCGGTTCTCGCTGGCATCAACAATAGCTTCTTCTCCGATGAGACCGGCGACGGTTTTCCAGATGCTCACGTGTATAGCGTGATCGGTTTTGATCCAAGTGGACCTGATGGCGGCACAGTCACCATTCGCAACCCCTGGGGTGACGGAGACAACACCACCAGAGGAACCATCAAAATCAGCGTCAAGAAATTTAGAGCTAATTTCAGCGAGGCTGTCTATTCGGAATAGAAAACATTCGTCACCCAGTTTTTAGAAGACGCCGATTATTCTCAAACCATGGAGCAAGGCAGGAAATGTCCGAAAACACCGACACAAAAATCGCCAAGCAAGCTGCTAAAGCGCAGGAGCTGACGCCAGACGTAGACGCTTCTGCTGTTTTGAGCGAGCACATGTATAAGTTTGTCTACGGACCAAGCCCGCATATTGCAGAAGCAGTGAATCAGTTGAACACTCAGGCTGCCGGCATGGCGAAGAATGCGGCGACGCTCTCTAATATTGATATAGAAAGCAGCAGTGTCAGAGATTGCCTGCAAAATCACGCGTTGAGAGGCGCGGAACTGGGACAGAGAAAGGTTGTAGAACTAACTAGTCAGCTTGATCTTGGTGCTATCTCTGCAGCTATCGCGGGCAATGTTGCTAAAGGTGGAAATGACGCCCTGGTGAACGCTCTCAAATTCGCCGGAGCTACTCCATTGGTTGAGCGAGTTCGCTTGGGCGCAATTCAAATGCGCCAGAGCCAAGAAACAGACGCAGAAAAAACGTTTGAAGGCGCCTTTAAAGCTGACATCGCAAGAGAATCACGGGAGCTGCCAGAGGTTGTCCAACTCAGAAGAGCGGCACAAAAGATGTTTGAAGAACTCAAACTCCGGCGTACGTTGCCCGAGGTTTTTGACGACAACCTTACATTCATCGACACGATGGTGAAGGACGGAGCTCTGACAAAAGAAGAGTTGGCGCTTTCCAAAAAGTCTGCGGCAAAAAATGGAATGACTCAAACCTTAATCGAGTATCTATTGAAGAACTTTGATCAAGTAAAAAACGGGGACGACTCAATTAGCAGGCAAGACGTTGTTGCCTACCAGAGGAAGGTTCAACTGAAGGGATTGCCTCACTAAATATGGCACTTTCGCTTGTATAGATAAAGACAGTTCAGCCAGAACCCGAAGTCTTTCAAAATTGGGTCGTCTTTGGCTACCCTTGAAACCCAAGAGCCCAGCTGTGGTTGGCTTTTGGGTTTTCAAGATTTTTTAAAACTTGCGCCCGTATTCTAAGAGCGTTCCTCCCCCCACATCACCTGCGAAGAAGCATTGAAGGACCAACTGGGACTTAATGCATAGCGAATTTCGTCCTGCCCCGTTACTAACAAAATTTGAGGAAAAGCAAAATGGCCCCCATCAAACCTGAAGCATTGGAAGCAAAATCACCCGAAGATAACAAACCGGTACTTTCCGTTCAAATCGGTGATGGTGACAACAAGCAGCTCCTTTCCTTCAATCGTAGCCAAGCCGATCAACTGAAATCTGCAGGCATTCTTCCCGAACTGTCTATTAGCGGCGGCACCGAACTCGATTATGTTCGCAACAATTTCGACAAGCTGGACAAGTCTAAAGATGGACACGTGACCAAGCAAGAGATAGAAGACTACATAAAAAACCACAAAGAGCTTTCGAAGCAGGAAGTTGATGCTCTAACGAAAACAGCAGCCAACATCAACAAACTCGAAAACAACAACAGAGATGGAGAATTGATTCCTACCGCCGAAGGAGGCGCCGTTTATGGTCCTGAAGGTGGAATCACTAAATTAGATATTTCTGTCGCAAATCAGCGCGCCAAGGCTGAAGATTACGCCAACAAAAATTTCGACAAGCTCGACAAAGATAATGATGGGCATGTAAATGCTGATGAAATCAAAGCTTACATGAAGGCAAACGAAGGTAAATTGGGCAAAGAAGAACTTGCCAATCTTCAAACTCTGACTAAAGACATGGATCGCCTCCAAAGCTCTGCGAATGACGAATGGTTCATGGAGAATGATGGCTTCACTCAAAGAGACTTGAAAGTTGCTCGCAACGAAGAAGGCACTGCAGGTTTGAAGGTCGCTGAAGGCAACTTCAAGTTCAAACCAGCAGCAGAACCTGAGACTCGTGGTGAAGTCCCCGGTCAAAAACCGGAGCTCGGTAGAAAAGCCGGCGACAATTCTTCAACCGGCGATCATGATTATGTGATCAAGCCAGGCGACTCATTCTGGAAGATCGCCAAGGACAATTTGAAAGCGCAAAGCGGAAAGGATCCGTCCAATGCAGAAGTCGTCAAAGCGATGAATGAATTGGCTAAGGCTAATGGAATGAAGATTACTGACACGATTCATCCAGGCCAAAAATTGAAAGTACCTGGTGCTGACAAAGGTGAATCAGTGCCGGCAAGCGGTGAGAAACGCTCACCGGCCCGCGTGGAGCCAGCTCCACGTCGCGCAGAACCAGTCATGCCTCCGCGCAAAGGCGAACCAGCACCAACCGAACCTGAAAAGACCGAGCCCACAGCTCCCAAGCCTGAAGCGAAAGCTCCAGAATCCGCCTCACAAGTGCTTCAACGCCGCTTCAGCGAAATCGATAAAGATGGCAATAACAAAGTAACCAAGAAAGAAATCGACAAGTATTTGAACGATCACGCCAAGGATCTTTCCGCTGAAGAAGTAAGAGCGCTCGATATGATGGCGAGAAACGAAAACAAGATTCGCACTCTCGTTGACGATGAGAAAGGACCGGAAAACAGCGGCATGTCCCGCAAAGATTTACAGAAGCTCGATCAGGTTCAAAAAATCGGTAATGGCATGCTCGCCACCGGAATGTTCAATGAGCTCGATAGCAATCACAATAAATTCCTCAGTAAGGAAGAGATCACAAAGGCTCTGACGACAAGAAATCTCACGCAGCAAGAGCGCGTCACCTTGGAGTTTCTCAAAGACAATTTGAAGATTCTTCAAACCGGTGTGGACGATGAGCGCGGACCGGAAAACAACGGTGTATCGCAGGCAGACTTGAGATACTTCGCATCACTCAAGTAACGCAAGAACAAAGAATAAAGCAAAGGAATTACGTTCAGACCCAAGACGCACACCGTTTAAACAAAACGAAGGGGGAGTTACCAGCGCTCCTCCTTCTTTTAAATTCTTTCTGTCAGCAACGCATGCACGTTAAGATGCATCTGGTTTATCGATTAGTCGTCGTTGTATCCAACTTCTGTGCTATGAGCGAATCTACGTCTTTCACCGTCAACGGATTTGATTGCCTTCAGACAAGATATCGGGGGGCGAAATTCAAAGGCGGGGACGCGTTTATCCCGAGGTTCTGGCAAGCATTCATTGATGTAATCGATGCCGCTGAAATCTTTGAAGCCGAGCTTGTGCACTTTCCATCTGCGTAGGCGCATTGGCGCATCTTCTTCCCATGTGGCCCAGAACCACTTGCGAAAGAGCGCTTTGAAGACTGGCTCAAACACCTTGAATATTGGATGTGTGATTATGTTGTAGGTAGCAGTGATACGGCAACGGTCATCAGGAAGATCTTCAAACTCAACTTCCATCTCGAGCAAAAAACCAAGCTGATCCTGGTGGAATGTTTTCATTACATTCCCTTCCATGTATTGAAGCGCCATTCCGCCGCTCCAAAATGGAAGAAACGGCATTTTTTTACCACGATAAACTAGCGCCCAATCATCTCTCTGCGCGAGCACGCGCGCATGGTCATAGAGTTTATAGTGGGTGCCGACAAGATGCTCGTGATCATAGTAATTCCACATTACTATTTCTTTTGGGCAATCCATTTCGGCCTGACACGTGACACTAAGATTTACTGTTTTCATCGTCATTTCATCATCACAGCAAATCAATGTAGATCTTTTGATCACGAATATGCAGAGAATATTCTCTCAGCGGTAGGTTTGAGTTGGTCAAACAAGCACCGCTGCTGCAATCGTATTCCCAGTTGTGCCACAAGCAAGTAAACTTGCCACCTTTCGCTTTGTGATACCCGACGGGGCCGCCAAAGTGCCTGCAAATGTTGCTGATCGCTTTGACTTTACCTTCGAAAATATAGAGCAGTATGTCGTGACCCTCAATCCACTTTGTTAACTGTCCATGCTTTGAGAGTTCGTCCATGGATGCAAGAAAAGGACAGACTCGCTGTTGCCCCAACTCGGAGATAATTATCTCGTCTCGTTCTTCGCTTGAGACGTTACTCTTGACTACCGAATTGCTCATTTGTCTGTTAGCCGTGAGAAAAAGGGGGCTACTACTTGAGACTCCGTAACCATTGTACGGACGCAGCAATGCATAATCATTAAAGAAAAGAAACGATTGTCATGAGTAAGTTTCATGTTGAGCATGCGAAGCATGAAAAGTCCCCCATTTTTTGGCGCTTATTGACCCTTTTCATTGGCCAATTGAAACTAATTTCACGCGGGACTATAACATCCGTGTTTCGCTTTTTGACTCGTGCGGGCTTTTAATATGAGTCCAAAAATTCAGAAGTATTGTCGCGGTTAGGTGGCATGCAATAGGTGCGCTCGAGGTCGTGGTGTGTCCTGATTCTGTAAGGCTCTTGCATAAAATGCGCTCGGGATTCTCTTAGCCAGGAAGACCTGCACCGAATATGGTGCTATTGGCAATTGCATCGCTGAGGTCTGCTTTGCACTGCATATTCTTTCTTCGGCACTGCGGTCTTGAGTCGTCAGGTGGAAAGATCAGGGAATTCGACAGCGTCAAGAGCGTAGAATATGCACTTCGACGTCAGCTCGGCGCGGGAAGTTGACGTGTCGTCATCTAGTTATTGTTCCTCTGGAACCAAGGAGTTTATATGTCAGGCGTTTATAAAATGGTCGAAATCGTTGGTACTTCATCGGTCAGCTTTGCAGAAGCGACCAAGGAAGCTGTTAAGCGTGCTGCTAAAACCATCCGTCACATGGGTTGGTTCGAAGTAGTCGAACAACGCGGCGCCATCAAAGATGGCACTGTTTCTGAATTTCAAGTCAAATTGAAAGTCGGATTCAAGCTGGACGAGTAATTTCTCTTACTGGAAATAAAGACTGAAAAGGGGAGCCAAATGGCTCCCCTCTTACTTTTGCAGCTTTCGGACCGCTTGCGATGCTTATGTTCCGAAAATACGGTCGCCCGCATCGCCCAAGCCTGGAACGATGTAGCCGTGTTCGTTCAAATTGTCGTCAAGCGCAGCGGTGGTGATTCTCACGTTTGGAAACTGCTCGTGTACGCGCTTTACACCTTCCGGCGCGGCAACTATAGAGACCAAATGAATGGTTTGAACATTCAATTTGTGAAAAAGGTTGATGGCGGCGCATGCTGAGCCACCCGTTGCCAGCATCGGATCGAGAACGAAGACGCGGCTTTCGTTGGGGAGCGCTTCCGGCAGTTTTGCATAATAAGAAATCGCCTTCAGCGTCTCTTCATCGCGGCGCAGACCAATGTGATAGATGCGGGCGTTGGCGAAAAGCTCTTGCGCTGCTTCTGCCAGGATGAGCCCAGCTCTCAAAACCGGCGCAAAAACCACATAGTCGCTTAGAGCTACACCCTTTGCTGGCCCGATTGGCGTCTCCACGCCCACTTCGCGAACGCCCAGCTCACGCATTGCTTCGTAGACCAGGAAATAGCTGAGCTGTCTGGCTTTCTCGCGAAATTCTCCCGACGGCGTCTGGTAGTCGCGCAGCCTGGTCAAAATATTCCTCGTAAGAGGATGATTTACGATCGTGAGTTTTGACGTGTCTGTGCCAGTAACCATTGGAGCTTTCTCCCCCTGTGTGAGGCGCCTGTGTGCGCTTATGCCGCCCGTGACTTGAGGAGGTTGTCTGCCTCTTGTCGAGCCCAGCGATCCGCCTCAAGTATATCGTCCAAACCGGGATTGGTGACCGGCTTGTGCTTCTCTAATACCTGTTCGATAAGTTTTGGAATGTCTTTGAAGCCAATTCGTTCGTTTAGGAAGGCGGCAACGACTATTTCGTTGGCTGCATTCATGACGCAAGCGCTTGTATTGTCCTCGGATGCCACTTTCTTGGCGATTGCCAGACAGGCAAAACGTTCTATATCCGGCTCTTCGAAAGTAAGTTGGCTGAGCGTCGTCAGATCGAGGCGAGGAACGCGCTCTGAATGGACTCTTTCAGGATGGAACAAGGCGTAGTGAATCGGCAGGCGCATGTCAGGCAAGCCCATTTGTCCCACTATTGAGCCGTCCACGAATTCTACTGCCGAATGGAGAATAGATTGCGGGTGAACAACTACGCGAATTCTATCGGCGGTAATGTCGAAAAGCCACCGCGCTTCGACTATCTCTAAGCCTTTATTCATCAGCGTTGCGGAGTCGATGGTTATCTTCTGACCCATGCTCCAATTTGGATGTTTTAGCGCATCACTTCTGGTGGCAGATTCAATTTGTTCTTTAGTCCAGGTACGAAAAGGACCGCCCGATGCAGTAAGCCAGATTGAGTGAACATCGTTGGTCGTGTATCCGCTCAATGACTGGAAGATTGCGGAGTGCTCACTGTCTACAGGAACGATTTTTGCACCGTATTTTTGAACCATCGGCATCACCGCACTGCCGGCGGCGACCAATGTTTCCTTATTCGCAAGCGCAATCGTCTTGCCCTTCTCGATAGCTTTTGCTGTCGGTTTCAATCCAAGAAATCCGACTACACCTGTAACGACAGTGTCGGCGCCACTTTCTGCCGCGACTGTTTCTAGACCAGTAGAACCTGTTTCAATTTCAACGCGAATTTCCGAGCCAAGCTTCTCGAGCAGTGTTTTTCGATTCTCGTCCGTTGGAACGCCAACAACTGCAGGGCGAAATTGCTTGATCTGTTCGGCAAAGACGTCGAGATTGCCGGCTCCGGCAGCCAGTGCTACGACTTCCAGGGTATCTCTATGTGCCTGGACGATGTCGAGAGTTTGCCGTCCGATAGAGCCTGTAGAGCCTAATAGACTGATTTTTTTGGTTGCCATGATATGTCGGAACCACCTGACTACTTGCCTTTCGGCTAATTTTACCAATTGTGCCGTCTAATCACTGTGATGCGGGCCGCTCACACTTCATAAACTGAGGGTTCGGAACTATTCGCCCCCATCCTGTATGGTTAACTGCTACCAACTCGTTTGGTAAACCAAGGAGAATTAAATGCTTTCCAAGTTTGTTGTTTCACGTGTCGTGAAAACATTCGTCGTCGCTCTAACCATCCCGCTTTTGTCTGGGTGTGTGGTAGAGCAGCGTTTGTCGTGGTCGCCGGATGGAAAGAAAATGGCGATAGTCGGCGCAGACGGATTGCGTGTTTCTTTAGACAGCGGGATTCATCTGGCAGACCCAGTGGACGTCGATGCTCAGTCGGTCGCCTGGTTTCCTGATTCTAAGCGTGTTGCGTTGGTCACAAAGGCTAATTGTGAGAATTGGGCCGAGCTTGAAAAATCGGTAGACAAAGAAGAAGTTGAAGCGATAAAGGTCGGCGCCGCGCAGATGCTCAAGCAGTTGGAGCTATGCGGTGGTGACTTTGCTGTATGCCGCGATGCGCTCATGAAGGAAAACTTCAACGCCACGTACGTTCAGCCAGTTTTGTATTACCTTCGCTCGACAGCGCAAGATAACATGCAACGCCTCGTCGGAAGAGAATGGAAAGATATGAAGACGATGGATGCGTTCGTGTGCATCTCTCACATCAAAGTATATGAAGTTGACGCAAGCGGGAAGCTACAGCTAAAGCAAACTTTGGCGAGCACTGCGAATACCTTTGAATCAATCAAAGTAAGTCCGTCAAATGAGTTCATATGTTTGGTTGATAAAGATAAAAATCTCTGTTTGGTTCAAACAACCGCAACTGCAAAGGGTTATCGCCGCATTGCTTCAAAGTTTGCAAAACAGCCGGATTGGGATTTTAATACCGATGTGATTTACGGTTTGCACTCTGTCGTGCGCACCGACAAAAAAGGCTCATCTGAGGCTCAAGAACTCGTTTCTGTTGATGTGAGGAAAGGCGGAACGCTAAAACGCTTGTCGTGGGCTGAAACCACAAACGGCAAAGTGCGTTCTACCGTCGATGGCAATTTGATTTTCGGCTCTTTTGTTAGCGTTCCTGCAAGTAAAAAAGCCAAGGCTCAAAATGCCGATGCTTTGAGTGTTTTAAACCTGACCAGCGGCAAGTCAAAACGTGTATTTGTTGCTGCCGGCGGCGATAGATTGGAGAGTTTCGAAGTCAGTCCGGACGGAAAGAAAATCTCCATAACCAACACAAATGGAGCGGTGAAGATTGTCTCGTTGCCTGGGGGGACGTACAAGGTCGTTGTGCCTGGTGTTGCTAAAAATGAGCGTGATGTTTTTACACCAGTTTGGAAAAACAATGACGAAATTTGCTACGAGCGTCTGTCTACCAAGGACGGCTCGGGACAAGTTGCTCTGCTTTCGTTAAGTACAAACAAGTCCAAGGACATCAGTCTTAAGTGGCCGGCCGAGGCTGTTCGCGGGCTCTTGAACGATCCGAAAAAGGGTAGCAAGCTGTCGTTTGAAGACATGATCAAAGATTTGGAAGAACATAAAAGGGCAAACTTGAAAAGTTAGTCGCTTTTAGCGTTGCTGTTGAAGCTTCACTTGTTGCTTGCGGAATAGCTCTTCCAATGCAATTAGAACAGAGGCGATTGCAACTAGTCCGAGCATCGCAGCCGGCCAAGTCACTATCTGCAAGAACTCACTCAGTGATTTCTCAGTAAGGTAGGACATCAATGCGGTAAATCCGATTATCACGTAGAACGGAAATCCGCAAATCAGAAAGATTGTTGTTGCCCAATCGGCGACTTCTTTATGTGTTTGTTCGTTTGTTTTCATAACCTCAGTATGGGTTAACCGGGGTTAAGAATCGGTTATGGATTCGCTTATCATCGCGATCTTTCACCATGTCTTAATTGTTTAGGCTGGCTCTAAATTGTTTTTTCGCCGGACTCTCAAACGTTCTTGCAGAAGTCTAAAAGCTCTCGATTTCTTTGCGGTCTTTGTCAGCCAGATCTTTTCGTCCCATTTTTTCGTAAGCCGCGGCCCGTTCTTTAAGCGCGATTTTGGACGGCTGCAATTCAAAGGCCTTCGTGAAGTCTGCAATAGCTTCTTTGTGCCTTCCCATACTTTCGTAGGCTCTGGCTCTATTTAAATAGCCAGTGTCATCCTGTTTGTTGTGCGCCACAAGCCCGTTCAAACTCTTGATCGCTTCTTCCTGTTTGCCCATGGCACGCAAACACGCGACTTCGCGGTAAACGACCTGGTCTTCGTACTTTAGTTTTAAGAGCCTTCGATATTCAGCAATCGCGCTATCGTACTGCTTGAGGTTTTCCATAATCGTTGCGCGCTGAACCCAATACTTTCTTTCCGGTTTTGGATTCAACTTCAAAAACATGTCTATGTCTTTGAGCGCTTCTTTGTCGCGCTTCAAATTACTGAGCGCACCGGCGCGTTCGTGATAGCCTTCATAATCAGGTTTTTTGACGGTCAAACCTTTGGTCGCAAACTTAATGCCGCTTTCGAAATCACCCTTGGCGTCATAGCATTCGGCCAGCCGAACCCAGGCTTTTCCGAGCTCAGGGTCAATTTCTAAAGCGCGCCGCAAGCACTTTTCCGCTTTATCCGTCCCGCCGGCTAAGTCGTTGTAGTTGTTCAAGTAGGCATTGCCCAATTCCGTCAACACATACGCGTCATTAGGATGTTTGCGCTGAATTTCGCGCAGCATTCTGGCGCTCTCACCATAGTGACCTAGTTGTCCAAGGCGAAGTGCCTCATCAAAAGCCCGTCCATCAGCACTGCTCGCCAACGCCGGCGAGAATATGTTTGCGAAGAAAAATACGGCGATGCAACATCGTTGCGCATTTAAAAAACGTTTCGCGCTCAAAACCCATTTCACGCTCAAAGATAGCCTGTCTCTAAAGGCATCATATTTGGTGGCAAAAACTATTTCCATCGTTCGCATAAAATTTGGTATGGGCGATTGCGTCGCATCCGATTATAATCGCTCCGCTTCTTTGCGATCCCTTGCTGCCAAGTCCTTTCTACCCATCTTTTCATACGTATCTGCTCTTTCTTTATATAGTGTTGCCGATGGTAGAAGTTGAATCGCCTTGCTGTAGTCTGCAACAGCTTCCTTTAGCTTGCCCTGTTTTACCAGTAAATTACCGCGTGCTTCGTAAGCGGCATCATCATCGTCATTGTGTTTTAGCAAATTGTTGAGACAAGCTATCGCTTCGCCTTGCCTGTTTAATTTCTCGAGGCAGCGCGCTTCCTTGAAGGCGGTTCCGTCATCATAGTGTTCATTTTGCATCACGCGGTAGTCGGCAAGCGCGCGCTCGTACAATTTCAAATTCTCCAAAATGCTCGCCCTTCGTTCGAACGCTTTTCGGTCCCGTTTGCGCAGCGAGATAAATTTGTCGAGGTCTGCGAGTGCTTCTTTGTCTTTGTGTTGGTTACTGTATGTCGCGGCGCGCTCCATGTAAGCTTGAGTATCAGGTCGTTTAACGGTTAACGCTTTGGTCGACATTTGGATGGCAAGGTCGTATTTGCATTGGGCGTTGGCCCATTCGCTCATGTGGTAATAAGCTTTGCCGAACTCCGGATCCATTTTTATCGCCTTACGGAAGCACTTCTCCGATTTGATTTGTCCACCAGCCATTTCATTAGTGTCGTTCAGATAAGTCTGACCAAGTTCAACCAGCAAACTTGCATTGTTCGGATGCAGTCTGCAGAGCTTTTCCAGAATCCCGCTCGCTTGATCGTGGTGCCCGTCCCTGATGAGCTGCTGGGCGCGCTCGTATTGAAAGTCTTCTACCGATTTGCAATTTCCGGAACTTCCTAAGACAAGGGTGGTAATCAGAAATCCGATGGCAAAAACTTTGAACCTGGAAGGAAACATTCTCTCTAACCCTTACATGCGATCCGCTTCTTTTCTGTCTTTGTCTGCCATGTCTTTGCGCCCTATTTTTTCGAAAACAGAAGCGCGTTCTTTTAAGGCTGTAGGCGAAGGTGACAAATCGAGTGAAGTCGAATAGTCCGTTATCGCCTCTTTGTGTTTGCCAATGCTCTCATATAGCCGCGCTCTGGTGAGATAACCGGTGTCATCAAATTTGTTGTGCGCGATTAGTTGGTTTAATACTTTGAGTGCGTCGTCTGGTCTGTTCATAGCCTTTAGGCAGGCTACTTCGCGGAACACAATAGAGTCTTCATAGTGCTCTTTTTGCATGGTGCGATAAACTGCCAGTGCTTTGTCGTACTGCTTCAGATTCTCGAGAATCCCAGCCTTTTGCAAGTAGATCTTATTCCTGTGGCGCTGATCTTTGGGCAGCGGAGTTTTTGATAGGAACAGATCGAAATCGGCTAGCGCTTCTTTGTCTTTGTGCAACATGCTATACGCTCCTGCACGTTCAACAAGTGCTGTGACATCAGGTTGTTTGACAGACAGTGCCTGAGTTGCCAGCTTCACAGCCATTTGCCAGTTGCCGTGAGCGCTATACCACTCAGAAAGTTTTTTGTAGCCGCGACCATATTGCGGCTGAACTTCAATCGCTTTTCGGAAGCACTTTTCCGCTATGGCTGTGCTGTGAGTCAGGTCGGCTGCGTTATTCATGTGGGCATGGCCAAGCTGGCAAAGGACGAATGCGTCTTTAGGATTGCGTTGATTGACTCCGGTGAGAACGCGTATAGCCTCCGGAAAATGACCGGTATCGCATAGGCGGATGGCATCATTGACGCGCTGTGAATCGTAAGCATCCATCGCTAATGCTGGAGCCGCAAGACAAAGGACGGTAATGGCGGGGATAATTCGCGCCGAATCGAAACGCTTAGGAGTTTTCTTTGCGATACTGAATGTGGTGGCGCTGTTTGAGTTCAACCGCATCTGACTGTCCGCAGGTAAGTCGATTAAACGACTATTCTTAGGATACAGTGTTTCTGCTTAAGCTGAGGTTATGGCAATTCGATACGCGGGAATGCGTTGTTCTTCATCAGGTTGCGCATGAATGTGAGCGCTACTTCGCGGTGTTTCGCCTGATCGTAGCTGCCGCCCCAGAATCCATAATAGTATTCTGGGAAACGCGGATCTCTGGAATCACCATAGATGCGATAAGGGTCGAGCGGCATCACTGCATTTCCTGGCGGCACTCGGTTTATCCGCTGCAGTCCAGTGCGCGAATCTGTGTCAACCGCCTTCAGCAGCGAGATTGCGTCATCCATCTTCTTTAGTGAATATGGATTATTCAGCTCGATAAACCGACCGCCGTTGAGGACTTGATCGATAATCGGCTTCATCGCTTGTGCTGCATAGACGTCAGCCAGATAAATCTTGAAATATGGGTTGTCCGAAGTCTTTACGGACTCTTCGAGACTTTTTGCCTGAATGTCGAGGACATTAGAAGAGGTCTTCGACATGCGCAGGAAGTAATTCATTGCGTCGCCGCTGACAGCACGACCTCCAGGAGCCTGGAAATCTACTTGCTGACCGGGTTTGAAGTTTGAGAAGCCTTTAAATCCGTTCTCGACCGCCATCGCTTCGTTAACTTTGAGGCGCGTAGCTTCAAGGTCGCGTTTGTCGGAATTCATCTCGATTTCTTTGGCTTGAATCGAATAGTAGTGTCGGCGTGGCCTCTCTGACACGGTTCCGTCCCCGCCTCGAATCTGTTCCATCTCTCCTGAGCCATCCAGCCAGAAGAAATAGCCCTTCGAGTCCACGAAGTGCTTGACCTTGACCCCTTCCGGGATTCCTTGAATGCTCAATTGCTGATAGTTCGGATTAACCGCCAGTTTGCGGTCGAAGTCCGGTTCGCCATAACGCAGCGTCAGTTTGCCATTAACGACCGGGTCCGGAATGGTTCTGTCCGAAACTGCCGGGCGGGTGCCGTTTTGCAGAATTTCAGGCTGGGTTTGCCCGCCCACCAAGCGATCACGGATGCGGTCGCGGAATGAAGTGCTGGGCTCTTGGTACTGTGTCCGTACCCAATATTCACTGTTGTCCAGAACACTGCCCTGCGGCACTTTTGCCGCTTGCGGGTCAAATTGTTCGTTTGTACGTTCGCCCATGAATGCTGTCCTTAAGGCTTTTCTGGCATGCTTATGGTGAATATCTTCAAAATCAAGCCCAGTGTCAATGTTAGGACTACGTACCTAATCCGGGAGCCGGGGCTGAGGTCCGAATTTGGCGTTTTCTTGGACCGATTAGAAGGAATTAGGAGTGTTTAGAGGCACCAAAGAAAATGAGGGCACATAAAAATGCGCCCTCACCATTTCTTCGATTTTCCAAATAAATATCAGCGGCGCAAAAACCAGCGGCAATATCTATTTGGATTCCTTGCTGTCGATCTCTTCTTTGAACTTGACCTTGATGTCGTTCAAATTGAGAATGCCCAGATCGCCTTCGCGTCTGTGGCGCAACGCGGCTCCGTCGGCTGCCAATTCTTTGTCGCCGATGACGCACATGTAGGGCACTTGCTCCAATTGTGCTTCGCGGATGCGGTAGTTGATCGTTTCAGAGCGAGTGTCCACCTTCACGCGCATGCCCATCTCTTTGAGCGCCGCTGCGACTTTGTCGGCGTGCTCGTAATGACGGTCGGCAATCGGGAGAATAACAGCTTGAATCGGCGCCAACCACAAAGGGAAAGCTCCGGCATAGTGTTCGATAAGTCCGCCGACGAAACGTTCCATCGAACCGAGAACGGCGCGGTGGATCATAACGACTTTGTGGCGAGCATTATCGTCGCCGATGAAATTCACATCGAAGCGGTTGGGCAAGTTCAAATCGACCTGAACGGTCGGACCTTGCCATTCACGTCCAATGGCGTCATAGAGTTTGATATCGATCTTCGGAGCGTAGAACGCGCCGCCGCCTTCATCGATCTCGCATTCCAATCCGCGTGATTTTGCCGCGTTTTTCAGCGCTTCAGTGGCTTGATCCCATTCTTCGACCGAGCCGATGAACTTCTCCGGACGCGTTGCCAGGTAGGCTTTATACGTATATCCGAAGGTCTTCATCAAGGAATCGATCAAATCGAGAATGCCATTGATTTCGCTTTCCATCTGCTCGGGTGTGCAGAAGATGTGCGAGTCGTCTTGAGTAAATCCGCGGACGCGCAACATTCCGTGCAATACACCGGAGCGCTCGTAGCGATAAACAGTCCCCAATTCCGCAAAACGCAGCGGCAAATCGCGATAGCTGCGCAGTTTGGTCTTGTAGATCATAATGTGACCCGGGCAGTTCATCGGTTTGGCACGATAAGGCATGCCGTCGATGTCCATTGCCGAGTACATGTTCTCGCCGTAAGACTCGAGGTGACCGCTGATCTTATAGAGTTCTTCCGACGCAATGTGCGGAGTGAAAACGAAGTCATAGCCGCGTTTTCTGTGCTCGTCGCGCCAGTAGTCTTCGATTACGGCACGGACTGTTGCCAGATTTGGGTGCCAGAAGACCAACCCCGGACCCACTTCATCGTGCGTAGAGAAGAGGTCCAGCTGCTTCGAAAGGCGTCTGTGGTCGCGTTTTTCCGCTTCCTCCAGTCTGTGCAGGTAGTCTTCTAGATCTTTCTTAGACCAGAAAGCTGTCGCGTAAATGCGCTGCAGATGGTCTTTCTTCTCATCGCCGCGCCAGTATGAGCCTGAAAATTTGAGGAGCTTGAAGGCCTTAATATGGTTGGTCGATGGCAAGTGAGGTCCGCGGCAGAGATCGTTCCAGATCGTCTTGCCGTCCTTGTCTTGCATGAGATAGAGAGTCGGCTCGTGGTCTCTGTGCTCTTCCAGAAGCTCAGCTTTGTACTTTTCGCCTTGATCCTTGAATTCCTTTATCTGTTTGTCGACATCAGGAATGTAGAAACGCACCAACTTTTGATTGGAGTCGGCGATTTTTTTCATTTCCGCTTCGATTTTTTCCAGGTCTTCAGCGGTGAGCTTGTGATCCGGGATATCGAAGTCGTAATAAAAACCGTCTTCAATCGTAGGACCAATGGCAATCTTGGCGTTCGGAAAGAGGTTTTGCACAGCCTGCGCCATAACGTGCGCGCTGGAATGCCTCAAAAGCTCGATTGATAGCTTATCTTCCGGCTTGAGGATGCAGACTGTGTCGCCGTCGTTCAGAGGAGTGAATAAATCGCGCAATTCGCCGTTAATTGTGGCGCCTACGGCCTTTCTGTAAAGCCCTTCTGCGATTGATTTTGCTAGATCTGCTGCGGTCCAACCAGGTTCGATCGGTCTTTTGGAGCCGTCGGGCAGATTGACCACTGGAGCGTTTTTTACCTCTTGAACTGACATGATATTTATCCTCATATTGCGGCATCTACAAACTGCCGTAGATAAGGATCTTACCAATTCAAGCCTGGGTTTCTAACAACCGAACTCGCTTCTGAGCTGTTTCGTAAAGGATGCGAGGTTGTCGCGAGTCGTGTGCATTCGAATTCCGACGCCATCCCAGCGGTAAACGCCCGTCGTGGCGTTTCCTGAATCCAGCCAGGCTTCGACCTTGAAGCCGAAGACGGGGGCTTTTGTAACGCGCAATTCGAAGAAAGGTTCGGCTGGCTCGAACAATACCGAGTCAACCTTGCCCTCAATTAACTGCTCTATCTGCTCGGCAAGCTCGTGAACTTCATCCTTGGGTTTACGGCAGATGAGACATTCTTCGAAGTCGGACTCTTCTTCTGGGGATGAATTTCCATTAGATGAATAGCCGAGATTTATATTGAAAGGACCGCTTACAAGCGCCAGACCCACTTTCTGCCAAGCCTGGTCGCTCATGATTTCAGCAACCGGTAATGCTGGACCGGGGATGATCTCAAGAGTACTCTCTACTTCTTTATCTTCAGAGGCTAGTTTTGCCAAAAGGGACCTTCTTTATTTGATTACCGATACGTACTGCTGACTAATGCCGAACTACTTGCCGATGCAGAAATTCGCGAACACCTGAGCGATCACTTCTTCTGAGACCGATTCTCCGCAGACCTCCGACAAGCGATCCACCGCCAATTTTAGATCGGTGGCCAGGCAGTCTTGGGGGAGTCCTGTGTCTAGAGTTTCTTTAACAAGCTGCAAAGCTTGATTGGCGCTGCGACAGAGCTCGTGCTGGCGTTGATTAAGAGAGCCGCCCGCTTGCTTTAGAGCGTCTTCTGTGAGTACGTAATTCTCAATAACGGCGCCAATGTTTTTCACACCTTCGCCTGTCTTGGCTGATATCTCCAGCTTTGCTATTGGTTTGGCCGCGTCCTGGGCGATTTTGCCCTGGAGAAACTTGTCAAAATTGAAATCGGGGCTCAAGTCCACTTTGTTGGCGATGAGCACGAAAGGCTTGTTACCAACCAATTCGCGAACTTTACTGTCCTCCTCAGACCAGGCAGAATTGGCTTCGAACAGCATTAATATAAAGTCTGCTTCTTCAACCGCCATTGCCGAACGCTCGATACCAATTTGTTCTACGGTGTCCTGAGTATGGCGAATGCCTGCAGTATCGATGAGTATTACAGGAATACCGTTCAGGTCAAGCGGTTCATGAAGCGCGTCGCGAGTGGTTCCGGCGATTTCTGTGACGATGGCTCGATCATAACTGAGCAGTTGATTGAGAAGACTTGATTTACCGGCGTTGGGCTTGCCGACGATTGCGACTTTCATTCCTTCACGTAGGAAGTGACCGGAGCGCGCCGTTTGCAAAAGACGCTCCAGGGCTTCGGTGCTTTGCTTAAGGACGCTTTCGATTCGCTCGTGTGGTGCGTCGCCCACCTCTTCAGGAAAATCGATGCCCGCTACTATTTCGGTCAGCAATGTGAGCAGCTCGAAGCGAACCGCTTTTATCTTTGCTCCCAGTCCGCCCGCCATGGCCGATACAGCAAGCTGCCTCTGGCGGACAGTCTTTGCTTGAATTACATCAAGCACTGCTTCTGCTTGAGTCAGATCGATCTTGCCCGCAAGAAATGCCCGCTGCGTAAACTCTCCAGCGCGCGCCAGTCTTGCACCGCTCTCTACACAAGCATTGAGAATTTCGGCAGTGACGACAGAACCGCCGTGGCAATTGATTTCGATTAAGTCCGAACCGGTGTAAGAATTTGGTGCCTTGTAAGCGATAACTACTACTTCATCGATTACGTTTCCGGTCTTGGGATCTCGGATAAACCCGTGTTGGGCCGTGTGTGTTTTGAGTGGCGGCTCTCCCGCTTGATGCGGAAAGCCTTGCGGGGTGAATAGTCTCTGCGTAATAGACCAGGCGTCATCGCCCGCCAGCCTTACGATTGCGATGGCTCCTGCGCCATGCGCGGTAGAGATTGCACAAATAGTGTCGTCTAGAAACATTGAATTCATGGAGGTTGAATTTACCACATGGTGAGGTAGATGCTTATGGAATGAGCTCTTTTGCAAGCAGGGATTAAGTTGGAAGCAGTGGCCCCTCGATTTCAATTGAATATAGCTTTCGTATGTACCCAGTGCGTATCGCTCTTAAAATGCGGATTCCCAAAGAAAATATTTTTTGTCGAAAATAGCCTGGAATCTTTTTTGTGGCATCCTGCAAATGCGGCGCCGTTTCTGGCTCTCATGGCTTATGCCTTTTGCCATGCGCCTTTTCGTCGGCAAGATTTCCAATTTTTTTTCGCTTGAACTACTTGAATAAGATCGGAAGTAGCTGGTAGTATCACGCAGTTTTACGGCTATTAAATTGGTTCTCGATAGTATTTAGGTTAGGGAGAATTCCATGAACAAAGCAGAGTTAGTCAACCAAATCGCTAAGTCGACTGGTCAAACCAAGATGCAAGTGCACAATGCAGTTGCTTCTATGTTGCACACCGTCACCCAAGCACTTCAAAAGGGCGACAGAGTGACCTTGGTCGGATTCGGCACCTTCGAGCGTCGTCAGCGCCAAGCTCGCACCGGCGTTAACCCGCAAAATCCGAAGCAAAAGCTCAGAATCGAAGCAGCTAAAGTGCCTGTATTCAGAGCAGGACAAGAGCTCAAAGATGTTGTAGACGGCAGAGCAAAATTGCCTGCTTTGAAGGTCGAAAAACCGGCCGCTGCAGCTCCTAAGAAAGCCGCTGCTAAGAAGCCTGCTAAGAAAGCAGCTAAGCCCGCTAAGAAGGCAGCTAAGCCAGCTAAGAAAGCAGCTAAGAAGAAAAAACGCTAAGCGCTAAGCAAAGCAAGAATTCTTGAGGGGAGGCGAAAGCCTCCTCTTTTGTTCTTCTAGTTTTTTTCGTTTCCCGAATCGCTTTCTCGACCGGATTTTTCGCCGCGATTTTCAGCTGTTTTTTCAAAAGAGCTTCCCGTCAATTTATCGATCGGTCCAAATCTCAAAAAGAGAATGACGATGAGATTATTCAACACATGTCCTGTGATAGGCGTCCAGAGCGAATGTGTGGACTCCATAGCCAGTCCAAACATCAATCCGGCAACAGTTGCCCAGATGCCGTATGTCAGGTAACGCAAAGTGGGCATGTGGAACATTCCGAAAATTCCGGCTGCTATATAAAGATTGAAATCTAGTTGCAGCGCACCGCGAAAAAACACCTCTTCGCAAAAGCCCGATACCACTGAGATTATCAGTGCGTCCAAAACTGTTATGTCACGAAAGAGAGGTGCCAGCTCATCAACTGCTATACGCTTCATTGAAAGAATGGGGCCGGCGGCTCGCTTCGGAAACACCTTCTCAAGTAGATAAGACCCGGCATAGATCACAAATGATGTAAAGACAAGCGCAATGCCCACGGCGGCTCCGATTGCGAAGTCCTTGCCCTGTGGTACCAAGACTGGTGCGAGCAAAATGTTGCCTATCCAACACCAAATTGTGGCGAGAAGAAGTAGCGCTCCTTCTATATAGAGAACAATGTTGAGGAGCAAGCCTCTGTCAGGACGTAACTCGCGCATCCGAGAATACGACCTCCGGTTTACCCATGTTTTCATTCTGCTTCAAAAGTGCCACGTAGACTCCGTTTTGAACTGCCAGTAAAAACCGACCAGATTCGCCGTTTTTACAAACGACCCGACTGCCTTCTTTGGGGTGGATGGCTTCTGCAGCTAATTCAATTGCGCGTCCTTTGAAAATGTCTTCTGCATCTCTTCGATCGACTTCGATTTTTTCAAACCCAAGCGCCGTTGTAAGGTCTGTGAAAAGTGACTGCCAGTCATCTTTTTCAATAATCTCTTTCATTTTTTCCAGCGACAGCGAATTTTCTATAGACATGTAGCCGGCTTTTTCGCGCACAAGTTTGGAAAGGCAGGCGCCTGTCCCCAGTGTTTCTCCGAGATCGCGTGCCAGAGAGCGAATGTATGTTCCTTTCGAGCAGTGCACTCGAACAGACGCAACCGGTGCTTGGAAGGAAAGCAGATCAAATTGGTGAACTGTAACCGTTCGCTCCGGAGCCTTTTCCGGCGCTTTGCCTTTTCTGGCCAGGTCGTATAGATGCTGTCCATCAATGCGAATGGCACTGTAAACAGGCGGGTGTTGCTTGATCTCGCCGCGAAACTGTGTGAGTGCAGATTCTATTTGGGCCTGCGTTATGTGCGAGGCGTCCTTTTCTTCCAGCACCTCGCCTTCTAAATCGTCAGTGGCGGTTCTTTTGCCGAACAAAATTTCGGCATAGTAAGTTTTGTCGGACGGCAAAAAATCGATGAGTCGGCATGCCTGACCCAGCGCCATCGGTAGAACGCCCTCAGCGAGCGGGTCCAGTGTGCCGCCGTGTCCTGAGCGTTTTACTCGTGTCAGACGACGAACACGCACGACAACATCATGTGAAGTCATGCCCGGCGGCTTCAACACATTTATAAAACCGAATTGCACTGCTTTGCCTGAAAGTTAAACTTCGCCGCGGGCAATTTTTCCGAGCAAATCGGAAACTTTGGCGCCGCGCTCAAGGGATGTGTCGAGCTTGAGATTCAATTCGGGAGCAAAACGCAAATGCAGGCGGCGGCACAGTTCGCCTCTCATATAGCCGAGGTGTTCATTGAGTGCTTCCATAGTGCTTTCGGAATCACCTTCGGCGCCGAATACAGAGACGTAAACACGGCACGAACGGCAATCAGGCGTAGACTCGACGTCCGTAATAGAGACGAGACCTTTAATGCGATCGTCTTTCAAATCGCGGCGAATGATTTCCGACAATTCTTTTTTGATTGACTGGGAAACTCGCAATGCGCGTTGGCTGGACATAATTCACCTCTCCAAGAAAGGTAAGAAAGGGCGAAGGAAACTAAGAGCGGGTAATTTCGCGCTTGGTTTCTTGAATTTCGTAGACATTGACCTTATCGCCTTCTTGCAGGTCATTGAATTTCTCGAAGCTCATGCCGCATTCGAAGCCGGTTGCGACTTCTTTGGCATCGTCTTTGAAGCGCTTGAGAGTTTCGATCTTGCCTTCGTAAACAATAGTGCCGTCGCGGTCGATTTTGGCGATACCGCCGCGTTTGACCTTCCCGGATGTGACCATGCAACCACCGATGGAGAGCGCTTTGCCCAGTTTGAACACGGCGCGGATCTCGGCTTGACCGATTTGTACCTCGGATTTGAGCGGTTGGATGAGACCTTGAATGGCTTTTTCCAGGTCGTCTGTAATTTGATAGATGATGTTGTAAGTGCGAACATCGACGCCTTCTTTTTCGCTCACTTCTTGTGCGTTACGGTCTGGCTGCACGTTGAAGCCGACGATGATGGCATTGGAAGACGCCGCCAGGTTGACATCGTTTTCGGAGATGTCGCCGGATGATGTACGAAGAACACGCACCGCAACTTCGTTAGAAGTGAGTTTGCGGATTTGCTCGGCGATAGCTTCGGCTGTACCTTGTACGTCTGCTTTGACAATGATATTGAGTTCTTTGACTTCGCCGGTTGCCAGCATGTCGTGCAGCGATTCGAGCGTGACGTGGTGTGGACGTCTGTCTCCTCTTTCTGCTTTGCGAGCATCAACGATTTGCTTTTGGATCTGCATGTCGGCAACGACTTCGAAGCGGTCGCCGGCTTGCGGAACATCGTCAAGACCTAGCACTTCAACAGGCATCGATGGACCGGCTGCTTTGACGCGCTGTCCTCGATCATCAAAGAGGGCTCTGACTCTGCCTGATGCTGTTCCGGCAATAAGCAGATCGCCTTCTCTGAGTGTGCCAGTCTGAACCAGGGCTGTAGCAACGGCACCTTTTCCGCGAGAAAGTTCCGCTTCGATGATGACACCGTTGGCTGGTTTTTCCGGGTTGGCCTTCAGATCTTGAATTTCTGAAACCAGCAAAATCATTTCGAGCAATTCGTCCAGCCCGGTACGCTTCTTGGCTGAAACATTGACGGTAACAGTGTCTCCACCGAATTTATCGGGGAGAATTCCATGCTCCATCAATTGAGTAAGAACGCGATCTGGGTCTGCATCTTGCTTATCGATTTTGTTGACGGCAACAATAATCGGCACGCCTGCAGCCTTAACGTGGTCGATAGCTTCAATTGTTTGAGGCATGACACCGTCGTCTGCTGCAACTACAAGGATGGCGACGTCGGTTGCTTTGGCTCCACGAGCACGCATCGCAGTAAATGCTTCGTGACCAGGAGTATCAAGGAAGACAATCTGACGCAGCGATCCATCTTCATGCGGCACTTCGACGTGATATGCGCCGATGTGCTGCGTGATGCCGCCGTGTTCTGCATCGGTGAGCAAGAACTTCGTCTGTCTAATGGCGTCGAGCAAGCTGGTTTTGCCGTGGTCGACGTGACCCATAATCGTGACCACTGGCGGTCTGGTGACCAGCGCCTTGAGGTCTTCTTCGGAGAGATCTTCTTCGACTTTGACGACTTCTTCGACCTTTTCTTCGGTCAAGACTTCGTATTCCATTTCGGAAGCCAGCTCACGCGCCAGATCAACTTCTACAAGTTGGTTGACGGTGCGCATCGTTCCTTTCATGAACAGGCGCTTAATCACTTCTGTGTCAGCGACATTCATTTTTTCGGCCAATTCTTTGACCGTAAGGTTTTGGGTAAGAGTTATCACTTTTGGGACTTCAATTGTCGCGGCTGCTGGGCGCGACTTTTCTTCCTTCTTTTGTTGTTGTTGTCTTTCGTGGCCTGCATGCCGAGATTTTGGAGGTCTGGGCGGTGTGGCGCGGTTGGAAGGCGCGGCCACTCTTACTGGTTGAGATGGAACAGTTGGCACTGATGGACTTTGAACTAGTTTTTTGAATGCATCAGGCGAAAAGTTTTCTGTAGCTTTGGACTTGTCTTCTTTTGGAGGTTCTTCGCTCTTGGGCGGAGCTGCCGGTTCTGTCGGTGCCTCTTTGACCGGCTCTTTGACAGGTTGGGCTGGCACTTCTTCCGGTTTCTCGTCACCTTTGCCTTTTGGAGCTTTCGACTGATCGTCTACTTCTTCCACAACCGGAGGCGCTGGTGCTGCCTCGACGACAGGCTCGGGTGGTGCAGGTGGAGCAACCGGTTCTTGAGGCGCAACCTTTTCGGCCGGCTCTTGAACTGGAGCTGCGTCGACAGGCGGTGCTTCCGCAACTGTCTCCTCTGGAGCGGTCTCTTTTCTGTATCGTGCCAGTACTCTAGGTTTTTGCTTTTCCGGGGTTTGGGGCGGCGGAATTTTGCCTAAAGGCTTGGCAGCTGTCTTGACTGCCGGTTTGTCCTTCTCGCCTTTGCCGTTCTTCTTGCCCAGGTGTGAGATAAGAAGCCCAACTGTACTTGCGTCAATCGTGCTCGAATGGCTCTTGATGTCGTAGCCGAGTTCACGCAAAGCAGTGATGATATCCCCGTTTTCGAGGTTCATCTGGCGCGCTAATTCGTACACACGGACACGATCATTCATCAGGCTTTTACTCCTTGCTCTGTGTATTTTGGCACGTTTTAGCCGTATCTGTGCACTCTCTGTATACAAGCTGTATCAGTTGCTCAGAGAGCGGGAAAGCCACAGAGCGTGGGGCTGGCTTGCCCTTTACTTTTCGCCCTTCCAGTGCCCCTTTCAGGCGTGTGCCTTTCAAAGCCTGGTCAACACAGGCTTTCCGGCGACAAATATAAACAGATCTTCCTGACAGGTGCTTATTGCCTGTGTTCAGGCGCACTTCACCGCTTTGGTAGTCGCAGGTGAGGCGAATTAAATCTTTCTGCGCTTTCTTCAAACGGCATGCCACGCAGATTCGCGTAGAAAGCAACGGGCGGTCTCTCCGGTTGGATGCGGCAAGAGAAAATAGATCGAACTAACCAGGCAGCTTACTGGCTGCCCTCCGCTCTTTTCAATTCCCGCGTGAGTGTTTCTCTGTGAGCGTTAATTAGAAAAAGAGGACCGGTCAAAGCCCGGTCCCCTGCTTGACTGCATTTACGCTTGGGCGCCCAGATCTTCCAATGTTTGATTGAGAGACTTGAACGAACCACCGGCTTGAGATTCGGATTTGATGTCGATTTTCCAGCCGGTCAGTTTTGCCGCCAGACGGACGTTTTGACCGCCGCGACCGATAGCCAAACTAAGTTGATCGTCAGGAACGATTACTTCGGCTCTCTTGCCGCCTGCTTCCGGATTCTCTTCGTAAAGAGCTACCGTCGTGATGCGGGCAGGGCTGAGAGCATTAGAGATGTAATCGACCGGGTCACCCGAGAAGCGGATGACGTCAATCTTCTCGTTACGCAGTTCGGCAACGACGTTCTGAATACGAACGCCGCGTGTACCGATACAGGCGCCGACCGGATCGACATCGGCATCGTCGGAATGTACGGCAATCTTTGTACGATAGCCGGCTTCACGAGCAATCGATTTGATTTCGACTGTTCCGTCTTCGATTTCCGGAACATAAAGTTCGAACAATTCTCTGACCAGTTCGGGGTGCGCCTGCGAGACGATTATCTGCGGAACGCGGCCGGTTTCTCTCAGTTCGAGAACGTACACACGAACACGGTTGCCCACTCTGTATGTTTCGCCAGGCAACTGTTCGCGTGTGGGCATGCAGCCCTCTACGCGACCGAGGTTGACAATGACGTTGTTTCTCGTATTGGAGATAACTTCGATACGCTCGATTTGACCGGTTGTGCAGGTGCCTTTGCGAGCTTCGAATTCTTTTTTGATCAGTTCCTTTTCCGCTTCTCTCAAACGTTGAGTCATCAACTGCTTAGCTGTTTGAGCCGCGATACGACCGAACTCTGAGAAGTCGGCCGGTGTTACTTCGATTTCCAAAACTTCGCCGACTGTTACGTCAGGAATCAGATCTTTCGCGTCTTCGAGGCTGATCTGGTGATATTCGTTTTCCGCTTTGTCCACAACTTCTTTGGGAGCAAAGATGCCGATTTCACCCGTCTCGTGGTCGAAGATTGCCCGTACGCCTTCGACATCGTGGTCGGGCACTTTCTTCTTGTATGCGGCAACGATAGCGTCGCATACGTACGAGATGAATTCTGCTTGCGGAATATTGCGCTCTCTTTCCAGCTCTTCAGCTGCTTCCAAGAGTTTGTCGCCTATTTTGATCATGGATTTGACTCCTTCAGTCTATTCAATTTTAGTATTCAGTTTTAGTTTCCGGTTTTCTTGTCTTTTCGTAGAAGCGGCATGGGGACCGCATTCTTTCAGGTTGGGTTTCCCCTAAATCTATTTTGATCTCACTCTTTGTCCTGGCATTCCCCATCGGCGTTCAGGTCTACAGCCGGTAATTTAGGCATCTCTTGCGGATGGAGGCGGACGACGGCAACCTTTTTCATATCTAGAGTCAAGCTGGGGCAGCCAGGTGTTGCGGATTTCTGCAGCTCTGCCGCCTTCTTTGACGGCTTGGCGTTATGCCCGGTGCCTTTCTTTGCCAAAACGGGCTTCACATTTTTTAGATGCAATTTGCCATCAAGAAGCGCTTCCAATGTGCCGGTGAACTCTGTGCCTACATCTTGCACTTTGTCTTTTGCTCTGACAAAAACCTGATGTCCGGCAAATACGAGAAACTCACGCGCGGTTTTCAGCTCTCTTTCTATACCTGGACTTTGTACTTCTAGATAGTACGAACCTTCGATTATTGCCGGTTTGTTAGTCTCAGGCTCCAAAACCTCGCCCAGCTGGCGGCTAATTGTTTCACAATCCGACAAACCAACCGATTTTGTATGTGAGAAAATCGTCACTTCCACGCTCTTTCTACGTCCTTGCTGCGTCAGGCGCACGTCGACGACTTGGAAGCCCAGTGGGGCGGCGATTTTTTCGGCGAGCCCTGTCACCTCCAAAATCACATCTTCTGGTTTTCTACTTGTCATTTTTACCGGCTGGCCGATGGTCAGATTGAATATGCGGCTGTCTCTTGGCTATCGTGGCGCATCGTGCTGCGGGCGGCCCATACAAGCCAAACACGACAAAGACACCGCCGAAATAAAAGAGGGCGTAGGTTTAGGCTTCCTACACGTCTCAATTGCTTCCCTTGCAAGCCGCTATGTTAGCATACCGGCAGTTTTCAAACAATCAGGTCATATAGAGCTGGTCTGGCGCCGGTTTTGCGACTTCGAAAGTAATGGTTTCCCATCTTCAAAAAGGGGCTAAAGTGCCGATTTCTGTCAGTTTTACCAACCAGCAAAAATATCTGAAGGTGAGCAAGAAAGAGTGGAAAGCTAAGTTCGACAAGCTTGCAGCCGCAATAATTCGCAATCTTCAGGAGGAGCCGCCGCCTCATCTAAAGAAGAAATGGTTGGCGAAAGTTGCTGAAAGAGGCGTGTTCAACGTTGTTTTCGTTACTAATGATGAAATTCAGGATCTGAACCGTCAGTGGCGAAACAAGGACGCACCGACCGATGTACTTTCATTTCCGATGGATGCCGACGAGCCACCGCCTGGAGAGCCGTGGGAATTGGGGGATGTAATCGTTTCGGTTGAGAGAGCCGATGAGCAGGCCGAAGATTATGGGCACAGTCTGGAGCGAGAGCTGTGCTTCCTATTTGTGCACGGAGCCTTGCATGTTTTAGGCTTTGATCACGAAACCAAAAAAGAAGAAAAGGAAATGTTCGGACGGCAAAAGGTTGTTCTTGATTCTCTGGGAATCAGCCGTGACAAATAAGAAAACTATATAAACAGCTGAGATCGAAGCAATTTCTTCCTTTGCTTGACGTGTTATCTTGCAAATTGGAGAGGAATTCTACAGTGACCGCAGGAACCGCAACTAGAGCCGCAGAGTCGAATTCTATAAATTCGGTGTCGTCGAACAAGGCGAACGCTGCAACAGTCACAGCACAACGTGACACCGCATTTGCTGTACCTGCGAACTGGCAACACAAGACCGGCCGCACCACAAGCATGATCGAGTCTTTCTACCACGCATTTTCCGGCATTCGGCAGGGCTTGAAAGAGCAGCGCAATCTGCGCATTCATTTTACGCTCTCTGCTCTGGTTGTCTGTTTGGGCGTCTTCCTTCATGTGGACGCGCCGAGCTGGCTGGCGCTTGTGCTTTGCATTGGGCTGGTAATAGGCGCTGAGTTGCTCAATACAGCCATCGAGCACGTAGTCGATTTGACTGCGGGCGGTGAATATCATCTGGCCGCCAAAAAGGCGAAAGACACAGCAGCGGCGGCTGTTTTGGTGGTAGCTTTGGCCGCATCGGCAGTGGGAGCAATCGTCTTCCTGCCCAGGCTCTGTGCCTATTTTGGAGTTTAAACGGCCCTTGCTCGGGCATAACATATAGGTAGGGGTGTCAAAATCAAAACCCCGTATGGTGCGGCATTTCACCGGCTCCGTGGGATTTTTCCCATTGACTGTCCAATCTTCGCTGAGTTATGTATATATGCAAGCACGACTACATAAAGACCTAACCCCTTTGCGAGGTCCCACCGAATGAGTACGGGTGATTACGATTCCCGTCCAGCAAATCTATATCAGTTTGCGGATGGCAATCAGAACAACCAAGGCGACAGAACTGATATGTATCAGTTCAATGGCGGCGACGGACCAAGTCGCTTCCAGGAAGAAGGTTGGAATATACCTCGTGGTCAGACCAAGACCTATGCATTCCCGATGGATAATCAGGGATACCCTGTTATCAACAATTACGGGACCGTCAACATTTATATGGCCGGCGGCAACGGTTATGACGATGCCTCATGTCGAGCACAGCAGGCAGCCAAGCTCAATGACATGATGTCTGGTCGCTATGACAATTACGATGACCGCTATCGTGAGCAATATTCTCCGGATTACAATCGACTGTCCGACTTCAGGCGCCAGGCGCTGATTCGTGACGGACAACGTATGGATCAGCAATTCCGCGATCAGTACGAACGCAGCAACTACAGACCGGACCCCTATTACGATCGTAGTTTCAACGACTACGCATACAGGCGTCCAGGTGGCAACGACATCAGCTACACGCATGGCGGGCGGGATGGCATCAGCTTCTATAGAAGCGAACCTTCGTACAACAGCCTTCCACCATGGGTCAATGATGACTGCTTCGGCACAGGAAGAGATAGAAATGGCTATCGTATATTCCAAGATTTGCTGCAGACAGGCTTGTCTTATGACATAGCTCGCCGGCACGCACGCAATGGTGGCGACGACTATTACGGCAGTGGACGCTGGGATCGCGGATACGACAATGCTCGTATGAACCCTATCGAATACATGTTGTTGAACAATGCCATTGGTGGCAACCGTTGGGATCGCTATAGCAACCGCTATTACGATAACCGCGACATCAACTACACTCATGGCGGACGCGACGGCTTATCCTTCTACAATCAATCGCCATCGTGGGATAGATATGGTTCTGGCAACGCCGGACTGGGCTTGCTGGAAGACGGACTGAAAACCTATTTGGCATACGACATTGCCAGACGCTCTGTACCGAAATACGATTCTCACAATAACGTAGATTCGTATTATTCCAACAACGATCGCTATTACAACGATCGCTACGAAAGTCGCAATAACAATCAAGCGTATGCACGTGCGCGTCATGACATGATGCGCCAGCGCGACCAGGAGCGTATTGCCTACAATCGTCAAAGAGCACTGGAACGTCAAGGCTAATCGCCGGAGCGCGAGCCGCTAAAGTCCAAAGAATAATGAGTTCGAATCTGGATTTGCAGAATCTCTGATGATTCTCAGCTCTGTGTCGAATGCTGATTGGAGATTCTCTCTGGTTAAAACCTCTTGAGGCGCTCCAGTGAATAGCTGCGTGGATGGACCTTTTGGAGCCTTCTTTAAGCAGACTACTTGATCGCACACTTGCCAGATGAAGTTCAAATCGTGCAGGCAAGTGATAATCGTCATCCCTTGCGACTTCAAATGCAGCATCAGTTGCATCAAGCTTTTCTGATGCTTGAAATCGAGATGCGCAGTCGGTTCGTCCAGGAGCAAGATTTCCGGCTCTTGTGCAAGTGACATTGCAATTGCCGTCCTCTGCCGTTCTCCGCCGGATATTTCAGATACGGATTTGCCGCGCAGGTCCCCGAGTTCTGTAGCTTTGATAGCATTTTCCAACGCTGATTTGTCGTTGTGGTCGGTCCTCCATTGCCACCACTTTTGGTGCGGGTTTCGTCCCAGTGCAATCATGTCCTCGACGGTCAGCTCTCTTGAATTGGCGATATCTTGCGGAACATAAGCTAGTTTTTTCGCCAGGGATGCCAGAGCCAGGGACGAAAGTTCCTTTCCTTCAATGAGAACTCTTCCTCTGATAGGTGGAATTAGCCTGGCAATTGTTTTTAATAAAGTCGACTTCCCCGCCCCATTGCCTCCTGCTATTGCAGTCACGGTGCCGCGTTTGACTTTGAGTGAAACATCTTGCACGACTGGCTTTGTATTAAATCCGGCTGAAAGACTTGCGATTTCGAGAACATCGGCATGAGCATTAGTTATGTTCGAATCTTGCATCAAACGTCCTCTCCTTTGCTCAATGAGATCAAGTAGAGGAAAAACGGACCGCCGACAAGCGAGAGAAGCGTCCCTAGAGGAAGTTCTTGTCCTTGTCCGAGCGTGCGCGCGGCGAGATCTGACAGGGTTACGAGGACCGCTCCGATTAATGCCGAAGCGATGACCTCTATGCGCTCGTCGCGGACGAATAGCATCCGTGCTAGATTCGGTGCAATAAGACCGACGAAGGCGACTAGCCCGGAAGCAGAAACCGCAGCTCCGCACATCAGTACTGCACAGGCTAAAAGCAGCCACTGAAGTTTGGAAACATCAACTCCAAGCGCTTGCGCTGTTTCGTCGCCCAATGAAAGGACGCGGATTTGTTTGCTAAGAAGCAGCGTTGCAATGATACCGCCTATAGTGTAAAGGGAAAGAGTTCCCAAATCACTCCAACCCCTTCCGGCAATTCCACCTGCCAGCCAGAAGATAATTCCTTGAGCTTGAGGCGCACCGCCTGATTGAGTGATGATGAGCGTTATGAGCGAACCACAGACAGCCGATATCGCTACGCCGCCCAGGATCAATCTTGTCACAGAAAGACCTCCAGCTCGCTTGGCCATTTGAGCGACCAGCAGTGCGGCAGCCAGTCCACCGACGAAAGCACAGGCAGGCATGAGACTGAAATTTAGTCCCAGGATTATTGCAAGCGCGACAGCCAGTCCTGCTCCGCTGGACACTCCAGTTAGGTACGGATCAGCCAGCGGATTTCTAGACAACGCTTGCAAAATATAACCGGACACCGCCAGTGAGGCACCGACTGCGGTGGCAATTAATGTACGGGGCAAACGAATCTGCGTCAGTATGTCAGCAATACCAGGTGCTGATGTGCTTGAAGCCCCGCCCATTATAAGCTCCAGTGCTTCCTTGGGCGCGACGAAGACGTCGCCTATACAGATAGAGGTGAGAAAGCCGGCAAACAGTACGCCCGTTAGTACTACGAGCTTCAGGGTCATATTTGGTCTTGGGGATGCCGCGCTTGTCATTGATTGCAGTGCGTTGCAAGTAACGGATGAGATACAGAATTCTACATCCTCTTAGGTGCGTGATACTATTTAGCACTTCCCGCAGGTGTTACACACGTGGCCATTTATCTGGACAACAGCGCAACTACGCCTGTCAGGCGTGAAGTAATTGACGAGATGCTCCCTTTTTTGGAGAGCGACTTCGGCAATCCTTCGTCTATTCATTCGCATGGAATGAAAGCTGCCGCCGCCGTCAAGCTCGCAAGGGAGCGTGTTGCAGGGCTATTGGGCTGCATGCCTTCGGAAGTCTATTTCAGTCCCTGTGGCACCTACGCAAACAACGTCGCTATTCTCGGGCGCGCTCGTTTTGTAGAAGCTAATGATGGCGGCCGCCATCTGATCACAACTTCGATCGAGCATCCCTCCGTAATCGGACCTAGTCAACATTTGGAATCGAGGGGCTGGCGCGTTACTTATTTGCCTGTAGATAAAGACGGCATCATCGACCTTGAGCAGTTGAAGAATGCAATTGCTAATGACACATCCATAATCTCCGTCATGTGGGCAAACAACGAGATTGGCTCTCTGCAGCCGATCGAACAGATTGCGAAAGTTGCACAAGAGCGCGGCATCTATTTCCATACGGACGCTGTCCAGGTGCCTGGAAAATTGCCGATTGATGTAAGCAAACATTCTTTTATTAGCGCTCTGTCTCTTTCTGGACATAAATTCTACGCTCCAAAAGGTATTGGCATACTTTATTTGAAGCAAGGGGAAAACGTCATGCCTACTGCGTTTGGAGGCGGTCAGGAGATGGGAATATTGCCGGGCACTGAGTCTGTCCCCAACATCGTTGCGATTGGAAAAGCTGCTGAGCTTGCGGCGAGCGAAGTTTTTGAAACTAGCAAGGCTCTGGTAAATCTGCAGCGTATCCTGCTGGAAAAGCTCATGCCAATCGAAGGATTGCGAATAACGGGTCCCCGTGAAATTGAAAAACGGTTGCCGGGTCATGTCAGTGTGGCGATTTCAGGAGCAGAAGGCGAATCTTTAGTGATGAAGTGCGACCTCAAAGGAATCAGCGTATCAAGCGGGTCGGCTTGCCACAAAGGGATAATTGAACCTTCGTCAGTATTACGCGCGCTCAGACTTGCCGATTCCGAAGCTAGAGGTTCGTTGCGCATTTCTGCTGGACGTTTCAACACTATTGAAGAATGTGAGAAAGCCGCCGATCTAATTGCACAAATTGCCGCCAAATCAGCTAAAACAGCCACGGCAAATTAGTTAGTCGCTTCCTTTTTGCGCGTGTGGTATTACGCCGCTCACTGTGGCGCCAAGTTCTTTTGCTTTTGCAACATCTTTGAGCTCAGCTTGAACATTGCCAATCTGCTTGTGAATTTGAGCGCGCAGCAAGTATCCTCGAGCATCTCTGGGGTGCGTTTTCAAATAGTGATTAACATCAATCATTGCCTGGTGCGCTCGACCCAAGCCAAGATAGGACATTGCGCGTTCTAGGAAAACAGGGACGGTGGAATCTGTATCTGCCAAACCATAGCGGATTGCCATCGTGTAGTCACTGATGGCATTTTTGTAGTCTTTCATCAATCGATAGACACGACCACGATTGAAATAAATATGCGGAGTGACATTTTTTCGCTGCGTTGCTTTATTGAAGTCTGCCAGTGCCGACTTGTAATCGCCCAGTTCTCCATATGCGCAGCCGCGGCTGTGGTAAGCATATGTGAGTGTCGGGTCTAAGGCGATTGCTGTTGTGTAATCTGCAATGGCGGCTTTGTACTCTTTGGTTTTGAATCTGACAGCACCTCTATAGAAGTAAGCAAGTGAATTTTTCTTGTCTTTAGAAATTGCTGAGTTCAAGTCTGTGAGAGCCTTGTCATAACGATCTAGCTTGAAGTACAATCCACCGCGTAACGTGATTGCTTCATTATTGTCGGGTTGTAATTTCAACGCATGATTGATGTCGTATTCAGCAGCCTGCAATTGCGAGACGCGCAAGAGAATCCGCGCGCGCTTGTTGAACAATTCCACCTTCTGCGGATTGAGAGTAATCGATTGATTGAGGTCTGCAACAGCGCCTTCGTGATTGCGCTCTTCACTGCGCAAATCCGCCCTCAGTGTGTGCAGCGGTTCGCTTGAGCTGTTCTTTTCAATCGCTTCATTCAGTATTTGTATTGCGGCATCAGGGTGTCCTGTACTTTTCTGTTTTATGGCTTCTTGCAGGCGTTGCTCATCTTCTTTGCTGTGAGAATTGGCAATCGGGGCAGCCAGGGCTAAAGGAATGAAAGAATAGTTTGGGAACGAACGGCTTTCAAACGAGCTTGACTGCGGCTGCTTTTCTGTTGTTGAAACGGTAAGGGCTGCAAGAACAATAATCACGAATGGAGCAGTTGTTTTCGAAGTACGAAATCCGATCATAATTGCTCTAATTTATGTGATTGCCCTTGTTGCTGCGTTATTTGAAAGCTGCGTTATTTTTTTTCGTTGCTATTGTTTTGCTTTGCGGAACATATTAGCCAGCATAGCGAAAAGTCCTTTCGTTTTGCCGACTGGGAAAGTGCCATGTAAAAGGCCAATGCCGGCTTTTGCGACCTTTACGCGTGAATCGCCATACGGATACCACCACATTCTCTCCGAGCCTGACGGCGAGTCGATGTTGATATGTTTGATGTTGCAGAGATCTTGCAGCCCAAACTGCGAATGGCTTCTTCCGAAGCCGCTCTTTTTCAGTCCACCCCAGGGAAGCTGCGGCGCCGCATGAGAGAAGAGGCAGTCGTTCAACAGCACTGTGCCTACGTTCAGGTCTCTTGCTATACCTTCTGCACGAGCCAAATTTTTGCCCCACACGGTGGCCGTAAGACCGAATTCACTGTCATTGGCTAATTCTACGGCTTCGTCCTCTGTGTCTACGACCATAATCGGCAAAACAGGTCCGAAGCTTTCTTTTTGCATGATCGCCATTTTGTGATTGACGCCGGTCAGTATCGTCGGTTCGTAGAAGAAGCCACCAAGGTCATCTCGGCGGTTGCCTCCAGCGATTACATTCGCTCCCAGAGCGCGAGCCTCGTCTACGTGTGCGATTACCTTTTCCAATTGAATTTCATCAATCACCGGTCCGAGATCGACTGATGGATCGGCGGGATTGCCCAGCTTCAGCTCTTTGGTGTGATGGACTATCCGTTCGATAAGAGCATCGGTTTTCTTGCCTTTGATCAAATAGAGTCTTTCAATCGACGCACATGCTTGTCCTGCATTCGTGAATGCGCCCCAGACAATCCCTCTGGCTGTCCAATCTACCGGTGCATCTGGCAGTACAATGGCAGCGTCTTTGCCGCCCAACTCCAAAGTCACAGGCGTTAGATGAGGTGCTGCTTGTGCCATCACTTTCATGCCCCCTTCGACCGAGCCGGTGAAGATGAGTTTGGCTAATTTGCAGTTTGATAGATGCTCTCCGGTTGTGCGGTCGCCTGTAATGACACTGACGACATCTTTTGGAAAACCCGCGGCCTCGAAAAGCTCTCCTATTTTGATTCCTACGAGCGGTGACTTTTCCGACGGCTTCAGCACGACTGTGTTGCCGAGCATCACCGCCATGAGGATCGTCATCATTGGGATAGAAAAAGGATAATTCCAGGGCGCTATCACGCCAATCACACCCAACGGTTCGAATGCAATCAGGCTTTGCTTGCTGGAAAGCAGCGGATTCGGAAGCTGAACCATCTGGTCTTTCAGCATTCTCTCGGCGTTTTCGCTGAGCCAAACGCAGGTGTCAAGCGGACCGGTAAGTTCGGAGAGGTAGCTTTCCACTCTTGGTTTGCCGACTTCGCGGCAAATGAGGTCTGCAATCTCATCTTGCTTTCTTTCAATAACTCGGCGCAATTCGAGGATCTTGCGGGCCCGCTTGTGATATTCCAGGACGTTCCAATTCTCAAAGGCCGCCCAGCTGCGCGCCACGGCAGCTTGAACTTCGGTTTGTCCGAGCACTGGTACTTCACCCAAAACCTCTTTAGTGGCTGGGTTTATAGAAACAATCGTAGCTGTTTGACTGGCGACCATCTTGCAATCCTGCATATGCCGGTTCTGCCCACACGCAAAAGAACCGCCCTCTGAATTGTATCTGCCCAATCCTATAAGGTGTTAAGGTGTGCCCGGGCAACGCGGCTCATTAGCTGGCTATTTTATCTGAATGCAGCGCCAACGTTCTATTTGTGCCCCATTCCTTCTTTTGCTTTGGCTTCATAATCGATACCTAGAGCCTTTAGGCCCGGAACCTTCTGGCATTCCTTCGCTTCTGAAAGAGCATCTTCGAAACGACTGGCTTTAATGAAAGCATCAGCCAGGCAGCTGTGAATTACCAAAAGGCTTTGATCTCCGGCCAGGGCTTGTTCGAAATTCTTGATTGCCTCTTCTGTTTCATTTCGATGCGACGCCAATTTTCCTTTTGCCAGAAGGCAGAGTGGACGTCTTTCACCCTTCTCGCCGATCTTCTTGAGGCACAGCTCAGACTCGTCTAGGTTGCCCTGGTCGCTCAGAATCATCGATTTGACGGACAAAATATCTGCGTCATCGGGCGAGGCGCTGAGTAGAACATCTACGGTGTTACGCGCTTCATCCAGGCTGTTGGAGAAAAGTTGACCGAGTGCTTTGGCTTTGAGGGCTGAGGTCGACTTCGGATATTTATCCAGTGCTTTATTCGCGGCTTGGACAGCCTCGCTGTAGGCTCCGACGGACAGCACTTCGGTTGCTAGTTGGTCGAAAAATTCAGGAGGGTCAGTGTCTGAAGTGAGCAAGCGGGCCACTTCGTTCTTTAAAGCTTCGGACCTGCCTGTCACTTGCAAGCTGTGCAAAGTGCGGAATTTTGCTTTTCGTGATTGCGGGTCTAAAATTGCGGCTTTCTCTCCGCATTGTTTGGCTTTGTCCATCTCGTTAAGGCGCCCGTAAAGCTCGCTCAGGCTAGACCAAGCGTCGTACGAAGTTGGATCGATTTCTGTAATCCGCACAAACTCATCTTTGGCTGATGAGGTCTTATCCAGCGCCATCAGCGTCAAGGCATGCTGCATGTGCGCAGCAGTAGAGTTGGGGGAAATCTGGCAGGCAATTTTCGCTTCTGTTTCGGCTTCTGCTTTGGCATTGCCCAATCGCAAAAGAATCGTAGAAAGAAGCAGGTGAAGCTGCGTATTGTGCATGCACTTTTGCGACCATGTGCGCAGAAGATCGGCTGCTTCGGTGTTTTTCTGCCCTGCAAACAGTGTTGCAGCCCTTGCGACAGCGTCTCGGCAACCCGGGTCGTCTTTGCCATATGCCGGTGGTGCCGGTTCGGCTTCAACCTCGAATTTTTTTTTGGCAAAAGCCGGCAGGCTGGATGAAAACAATGGCAGCGCGATGGATAAGACTATTGTGGCAACGGTCGCAGAAATCGGTGAATTCGCGCGCCAGCCGTGCTTTCCGTAATTCATATTTTTTGGCAAATCCCCAATATGTACAGTCATTGAGCATAGCCGATTTGCCTTCTGGATGCCTCCGTTTGCACGGGTTATCAACATGTCCTAAACTGAAGCATTGGCACAGCTGACCGAATCGACGATGGCAAATTTATTGGCAACTCGGCACCCTGCTTCGGGAAATCAAAAGCGAAATCTTTCAATTTCGTCGAACTTGTTAGTAGCCTGTGCCTTTTGTTTGGCACTTGTTGCCATGCAACCAGCGCTGGCCGAGAAGGCTGACAGCAGCAGCGAAGACCTTTTTCAGAAGGCGGAAAAACTTTATCTCGAAAGGAAGATGGGTGAAGCCGCAAGCTATCTGAACACGATCATTTCTGCGGACGCCAAGAACGGTCGTGCGCATAATTTGCTCGGCAAGATTTATCATCGGCAAGGAAAAGTAGAACTGGCAATGGCCGAGTATCACAAAGCCATTGACAGCGATGCGCGGCTAGCAGACGCGCGCTACAACTTGGGTGTTGCCCTTATTGACCAGGACAATTTCAGAGAGGCCGAGCGCTATCTTGATGATGCTGTCAGGCTTGACGGGCGCTCCGCTGAAGCTCACTACAATCTAGGACTTTGCGCCGACAAATTAGAGAAGTACGAAAAAGCGCTGGACGAGTTTCAAAAGGCAGTGAAGATTGATCCAGCGACTGCGGAAATGCGTTATTGTCTCGGGCGCGCATATTACAAAATGAAGATGTTCGACAAAGCCGTTGAGGAGTACAAAGCGGCGCTCAACATCAACCCAAAATACGTCGAAGCGCATAACAATCTTGGTGTCGCATATAGTGACTTAGGTAAATATCCCGAGTCGATTGCTGAATTTCAGATTGCTCTCAAAATAGAACCTAACTATCCGGAAGCTCAGCGCAATCTTGGATATGCTCAAGCGCACACCAGTCTTGGTATCACTTATTTCAAGCAGGGTAATGCTCGAAAAGCGTTCGAAGAATACAGAAAGGCTATTAAGATAGACCCTGAGTTTGCTGATGCGCACTATAATCTCGGCATTTACTATCAGCAGCAAGGGCAGATTACAACAGCGATTGGGCACTATCAGGCTGCAATCAAGTTCGATCCCAAAAATGCTCAAGCGCACAATAATTTGGGCGTCGCTTACTCGCGGTTGGGCAAACGCGATCTGGCTGAAGCAGAATATCGCCAGGCGCTGAAACTGAAACCTGACTATCGCGAAGCAAACGAGAATCTGCAGTCGTTAAAACTCGGACCGGGCGCAAGAAGATAGGCGCCAACGTCTATTGTTCGCGAAGAGCCAGCACGACTACCTGCCACCAAATGAGTGCACAAAGCCCCTCGGGTTGCGCGAGGGCCCTAGGCAACACTCGCGCATAGGGCGTGGCACTCGCTTCACCGGGCAGTGCGCAAAATCCTATATATTCATTATACATACAAGCGTATGGGTGTCAAACAGAGTTAATAATAAAAACGCGTCTTCTATTTGTCTGTTTTTTTCTTCGCCGGCCTATCCGTCATCTCTGCATCGTTGCCTTTTGCTTGTTGAATTTCTACAGGGTAGCTGATTATCAATTTGCGCGGCTTCGTACCCTTTGGCGGATGCGCAACAGCGCAAAGCCAAGAGCCATTCGTGTTGCCTCGCCAGACGCACTGTCCGTTGGCATCTGCCGTCAGGTCATCGGTTATCTCGATTGGCCTTTTCAGGGGGACCGGAAACTTGTTTTCGACCGGAGTGACACCACGATCGGTGCCTGCATAAAGAGTGACTTTTGAACCCGGGATAACGTTGTTTATTTTTGCAATGACTTTCTCTTTTTTGAAGGCGGAGAGCACGTTTTCAGTAATCGGCACAATCCTTGATGGTAACTGAGGTTTTATTGAAGGGTGTGCTTCCAGATATTGTCTAAATGGAATTCCGACGCGCTCGGGTGTGTTGACTATGTTCTTCGCATCTTTGAAGTCATACCCTTCGCCCGATTGGAACGTGTAGTTATTGATCGCGACTTTGTATTCTTTGTTCTGATCTACTGGACTGTAAGAGCCATCTTTGTCTTCAGCAAGAGCAAAAACAAGTCGTTCCCCGCGTTTTCTGGTTGGATCGTAGCCAATTTTAAGCCCATGCACATCCAGAAATCTGCCGCCTGCTGGTCCGGACACGCTATGCTCAATTGCGCCCAGCAGCGCTTTTCCTTTAATGGTTGCGAATGTGAGGCGATTGTCGAAAGGCAAAATCTCTTGAACTTTTTCAAGCGATATCGGACCCTTTTCAATACGACCGCGCATCCCACCTCTATTGTGTACGCTTATTGTTGTTCCGTATGATTTGCCTGCTTCACAGAGCGCATCCGTGATCAGGTCCCCCAGCGCGGAATCCCATGGATAGGCTGTCCAACGATTGTCGAAGGCGTCTTCTGCTTGAGAAACTATTGTGCGGCGCAGGGGAAGAAGTGGTTCTACCTTCTTATCTATATACGCCTTCATGGCCGGATCTTCGGGTATTTTATCGGTGATATTGATGAGCCTGTATTTAGTGTCGGCTGCATCCATTCTGCCGTCTTTGTCAAAGGCTAGATCAAGCCGTCCAAGCGCTCGCCCATAGCTTCCTGTCTGAACGATTATGGTTTTCGAGCTGTCATCGTGCTCGACAAAAATTGCTTTGTCCAGGCGAGTATGGCTGTGTCCACCGATGATGACGTCAATTTCCGGAATCGCTTGCGATATTTGCTGATCGAAGTCTGTACCGCAATGCGTCACAGCGACGATGTGATTGACTCCTTTTCTTTCAATTTCTTTGACTGTTGCTCTAACAGGAATCAGCCAGTCATCATTCATGTGCTTGATTTTTACGCCTCCCAGCGAGAGTGAAAGGCGCTCTAATTCTGGGGTCATCACGCCTAAAAAACCGACTTTCTGTCCGGCGATTTCCTTTATTACGTAAGGCTTGATGACTGCCTTAAGGTCCGGCTGCGCCTCGGCATCGATATTCGTGCAGAGGACGTCAAACTTTGCGTTTTTCAACTGTTTGCCGAGATTTTCCGCTCCATCGTCAAACTCATGATTGCCAATGGTGTACATGTCGTAGCCGATCTGGTTAAGCAGAGAAACTTCGACCTCTCCGTGGTAATGAGTGAATAGTGGTGTCCCTTGGAACATATCTCCCGCGTCGATAACGACGGTGTTTGGAGTATTGCTCTTAATCGAGTGAATCAAGTGTCCCAGGCGTGCCAACCCGCCGACTACACGTCCCCTTTCCGAGAAGGGCTCCGCGTGCGAGTGAAGGTCATTGGTATGTAGTATGGTGAAATGTAAGGCTTCATCTGCCGCCCGTGTATCAGAAGTCAGGGCGGAAACGTGCGCAACGCCGAGGAGGCTCAACGTTATGACCGCGAGCTTTAAAAATCGCCTGACCTTGAGATTGTTTGTTGGGGCTTTTTCTTTTTGCATGTTTGCCATGACTTCCTTCGGTGCGCCTATTAATGTATACGGTCAAGTGCCAGGAAAAGTTCGAAGTTTGGACGTAGAATTTGTGCCCGAACCAGGATGTCCGGTAGCAGTCACCAATGGACGCGCCGAATTGGATCTAGATCCGTTCGATGTGCCAATGGATGCTCGCATCTATATTGATTATAAGAATATTTCGCAAAGAGCAATCTCGGCTGTCAAGTTCCGGCTGCGTTTTACTGACGCTGAAATGAAGGATCGCGGCACTTGGCATGCGCCTGATATGGAATTGCTGGCTCCGGGGGCCAGCGGGACGGAAAAGTGGAAACAAGAAAGAGTTGATCCCAGAGCAACTTCTTTGAAAGTGCGAATTTTACAAGTGAAGTTTCAGGACAATTCCCATTGGGAGAGCGTCAAAATGGCCGAACTCGCACCGAATTCCGCTGGTGCCACCAGTGGAGGTGGCGGCAGCAGAATGCATTCTGCGCCAGAGTCACGATCGAATTCGATAATTCCAGAGCTTCCGCAGCAACAATCCCCACCTTCAAACGCTGGCCAAAAGGGCGATAGCGGTGGGCAAACTGCTCCGGCAAACCAGGATCCGTTTACTCTGGGGCGGTAGCGCCGGTGGTGCGTCCGATATTTTAGTCTGAACCGGACTTAATGAGCACGAATTAACAACTATACTGATTTTTCAAATAAATACAAGTCTTTTCGCATATCAGTTTGCGATGTATTGTATATGCAACATGATGGCTCTTTGTCACCGCAGAGAGCCTTTACAAGAGAATATTTTTGAAAGAAGGGCGAAATGACGGCGCTTTTGTCGCTTGCACCTGTAGCAGCCGCCTGCTACCTCTTAGCCACCCTGAAAGGGCACCTTGTGCTCCTTTTTTTCCTCGCTGCCAGTCTTGCCTGGTGCGTGTGGGCTGTTCTTAGAGAAAGAAGATGTGCACAGTTAGAGAGATTGGCTCGTATGGCGGAATACGACAGTATGATCGATGAACAGGCAACAGCCAATGTTGCTGCGACTCCACCAGTGGTGTCACATCCTCCCGCGCAGATCCCGGACTTTATAGTCAATTACAATTCAGCAGGCAGATCAACGCGCAGAAGTATGGCTCACGCTAGGGTTGCTGAAGTGCCGTCACCGGCGGTGCAAGATAATTGGCGCCACACTTCAGGTGTCGATACGGTGCGTGCGTTTCCAATGCACAAACTTACTCGTTAATCTGAAATACTGACAGCTAAGGTTCACGCCTCAAGTGCATCTACACTTGGGGCTTTTTCTTTGGTTTCTTTCGGGTAACTCATCTGCCTGTTAATGGGAAACCATATAAGGAAAACCTTGGAGATTGTTGTTTTTGCAGATTTTTATGTAGAAAGGCGGTTTTCCAGAGAATCCTTCGGGGTTTCCCTATAAAGGTGATACAGGTTTCGATGGCATAAGTAAACTAAGGAATTCGGGGAATCCAGTATTCCCGCTGGGGTCGAAATCATAGGTAATCCCTTGGAGCGAACAACCCTGAGAGGTTTGTGGTTCTAGCCAGAGCCATTTCTTCATGTTTTCAATAGAAACATTCAGTTTGCAAGATATGACCGAGCTCAGCGCCGAAATTCGCGAGCTGGGATCAGGGGCGCGCACTCAGGAAAGCGTCGCCGATCGTATCGTCAAACATTTGTACGATGGATTTACTTTGAAGAAGAGCGGTGAGAAGGCCTTTGCTCTGGCTCGCTTTTTTATCAGCATGCCGTTCAGAGATCTCGAGCCTCCACTCAAACGATTTGTCGAATCTAGGCGGGTGGAGCATGAGGATATTCGACCCGATACCCGCTGCCTGACCTTGCTTGCCTCGCATGGCGAGAAGCCTGAATGGTGCGACCGTAATAGGTCCTTGGATCATCGTGCCATTCCTATCGACAGCCCCGACCTGGCAAAGGAATTGCCTATGGTTGCTTTACTCTGTAAACAGTTTGGTATTGAGTCGCATTCGGTAGCCGATGTTCTCCTCTCCAATCAGGAGCGGCAGCCACAATCTCTTGCCACTACTGATAGTGACGTCGTTATGGATCAGGATCAAGCGACTTTCAACGTTTTTTTTGTGCAAGAAGCTTTGGAATCGCCATACATTTATGCGCAGGAGGATTTCGTCAAACCTTATGGAATACGCTCCGTGCTTGGTTATGGTGGTATTTTGTCTGCCGGTCAAATTTTTGCAGTGATCCTTTTTTCGCGTGCTTCAATCAAGCGAGAAGTTGCCCAGCGATTCAAACCTCTGGCTCTCTCGACAAAGAACGCACTGTTGCAGGTGCCACAAGATAAAGTTTTCGACTTGCTCTGACATTTCGCTAGAAGACCGATTGGCAGTAAGGTTGCAGCTTCTACTTTCGACGCTTAATCAGCCTGCTCGCCACGCTCGAAGGCTCTTCTAGTTTGAACAAAATACAAATAATCAAATACGCAACCAGTCCCAGTCCGCAGGAAAGAGACAACGATATGACTTGTCCGACAAAATTTTGCGGAATCAATTGAGTTGTCTGACCCGATACCAACCAGGCAATGGCACCGCAAGCGGCAGAAGCTATAAGCATTATTGCTGTCGGATAAACGAGTTTTGTTGTGCCCAACCGACCGATTTTCTTGCGTGCAAAAAATGTCAGCGCGAATAAGTTGAACACCGTCACCAGCGTCGTTGCAATTGCGATACCCGCAATGCCTGTCTTCATTTGAGAGACGAACAACCAGTCGAGGACTGTCTGGAGAATGATGGCGGCAATCGCGACAAGGAAAGGAGTTTTTGAATCCTGGTGTGCATAAAAGACTCTTGTGATAAGGTCCCGTGCAAGATAGAAGAAAATGCCTGGCGCCAGAAAGAGCATGACTGTAGTAACCATTTCGGTCGAATGAGTCGTGAATTTACCGCGCTCGAAGAGTAGCTTGATTATTGGTGTCGGGATAGCCATCAATAGTGCGGCAATCGGCAAGGCGAGAAACCAGAGCAAGCGTAGCGCTTTGGACAACTCGCTCTTCAGATCGTCGATGCGATTAGTCGCAACCTGTTCTGTGAAGCGCGGCAGAATTGGCACCAGCATAGCGGTAAGCAAGACCCCGAGCGGCAATTGAATCAAGCGATTAGCATTGACGATGGCCGTCCAACCGCCTTCCTGGATCGTCGACGTGAAATAAAGATGGACATACAGGCTGATTTGCCCGATTGATGTGCTGAATGCAGCCGGTCCGAGCATCAGCAAATACTCTTTCAAACCAGGGTGAAGATCAGTCGAAAATCGCCACTTGAGTGGTGTTTTCAGCATGCCTGGGATTTGAACGACTGCTTGTCCGATGGCGCCTGCAAGCGTTGCCCATGCCAAGCAGACGATGCCAGCTGAGTCACCAAAGCAGAACACAGCGATGATAATTGCCAGACTTGCAATCGCCGGAGAGAACGATGGCCAGAAGATTTTGTTGTATACATTCAAGACGCCATAGGAAAGTCCTACAAATCCCGATATTGCTACAAGCGGCAACATAATGCGAATTTGTTTGACTGTTTCATCCCAGTATTCTTGCCGGTGTTCCACAGCCAGAGCGCTAGAAGGCGCGATTATCTGGATGAGATCCGGTGCAAAGTAATAGATCAAAATCGAAGGAGCAATTAAGAAAAGCATGGTGGCAAGAAAAATCTGCACCATCATCCGACCGCTGTCCGGATCATCTTTTTTGGGTGTAAGAACGGCTACTGATGAGGAATGGAATGGTCCGCCCAGTCCGCCGAATAAGATAAGAATGTTGCCGGTGAATAGAGTTGCGTTATTAAATGCATCAGACAAATAGTTGGTGCCGAACGCCTGGAGGACCACAATGTCGCGAATGAGACCGGCACATTTTGAAAGCACCGTAAGAATTGCCACGATGCCGAATGTTTTTCCAAGCGACTGCTTCTTTCCACCCGAACTTGCTTCGCCAGAACCACCAGGTGTTCCTTTGTCTCCGCCAGCTCCAGAGCCAGAGTCTCCAGAGCCTTTATCTGCCCCTTGAGCGGTTTCCTCTTGAGACTTTTCGTCCTCTTCTGACAGTTCTGCCAATTCATTTATTTCGCCGTCAGAAACGGCAAAGGGCTCGCTGGCAAGCGCCTGCAAAAGTGCTGCATCTTTTGCGTCTTTTGTATCTTCGCCCTCTGCTTCTGCTTCCTTCAGATTGGGAGCATCCGGCTTATATGGCTGATCTGCCGACACTTGGCGGCTCCTCACTGAATCAAGTCAATATTAGCGCTTTGGCGCAAGGCTTAGCGTAGGAAAAACCCGCAGTTTTGCATATCCTGTTAGCGGTGTTGCTCTTGCTCACGTTGTTCGCGAACATGTGCTTCGCTGGCATACTTAACCGAAGGTGCCTCAGGTGTCGGAGCCAACTTACGATTGAGTGCTTTCAATGGATCTTGCGCTAAGGTCTTGTCGGCAGACTCTTTGCCGGGCTCGCCGCTGGGTGGAATACCTAGATAGCGTGCCGCCTCCATTGCAATTGCATTGAAAACAGGACCTGCCACGGTGTTACCCCAGCGACCGTCCGTTTGTGGGCTGTCGACGACGACAATTCCTACCAGTTGCGGGTTGTTAGCGGGCAAGAATCCAACGAAGGACGCGATAGTTTGGCCAGCAAGATAACCTCTGCCGCTGGCTGAAACCTTCTGTGCTGTTCCGGTCTTACCGGCAACTCGATAGCCAGGAACTTTTCCTGCGATTTGAGTTCCCATGGCAATGTTGTCGGCGAGCAATCCAGCTACGTGATGCGCTACGGCTGGCGAGATGACTTCACGTTTTACAGGTTCGGTCCACTTTTCAGTAACACCGGTACGCGGGTCATAGATTCTGCGAATCAAGTGCGGTTGCATCCAGACTCCGCTGTTTGCAACAGCTCCAACAGCTGCCATCAGTTGTAGTGGCGTAACAGCAATCGCTCCCTGTCCAAATCCTGTCGTAGCAGCATCAAGCGGCTTCCAGAATTTGTGGTTGAGCAAGAGACCATGCGATTCTCCAGGCAGGTCGATACCAGTTGGTTGACCGACGCCGAATTTTTGCAGCATGTCGTGGAAAACTTTCGGAGGCATCATCATCGCAATTTGTGCCGAGGCAATATTGCTGGAGTGGATGAATAGATGCAGGAGGTCAATGGAGCCGTGTCCGCCATCGTGGTTCCGGATGGTGCGATTGCCTACTGTGAGCGAGCCGCCATCATAGAAAGTGGTTGAATTCTTGATGACTCCGGTTTCCAATCCTGAGCATACAGTGAGGATCTTGAAGGTTGATCCCGGTTGATAAACGTCAACCATCGACCAGTTCTTTGTGGTTTCCAGCGCATACTTGTGATAGCGGTTTGGATCGTATGGCGGATAATTTGCCCAAGCGAGTATCTCGCCGGTTGTGGGATCAGCAAACAGTGCTGTTCCTTTCAATGCAGATGAGTGGCGGCACATCGCTGCCAATTCTTTTTCGGCTAGGTGCTGCAAATAGTTGTCGATCGTCAGTTCGACGTGGCGACCGAGAGGCGGAGAAATTCCCCAGTCAGCATTCTGTTCTTTGACTAGGATGCTGCGACCGTGTCCATCTAATTGTGGAGTCGGCATTGCGCCAGTATTTTTGAGAAGGTTCTCTTCTTTTTGCTCGATACCACCTTGTCCTTTCGTATCCATATTTACGTAGCCGAGCAAGTGAGCGGCTAACTGTCCTTCAGGATAATGGCGGAAAGGACGCGGGACGATGTCGACGCCCGGCCAGTTCAAAGCTTGAATTTCATCGACCATCTCACGCTCGAGGTGGCGCGATAAGGTGATGACTGGATAGCCAGAATTCATCAACTTATAGACTTTTTCTACCGGTTGACGGGTGATTCGGGCGAGAATTTCTGATGCTTCCGCAATGCCGGCTTTGATTAGTTTTGGATGGATATAGATATCGTATCTGGTGGTATCAATTGCCAGTGGCAAACCATGTCTATCAGTGATTGCACCTCTGTGCACCAGAAGATTATGCTGCTGCCGCTGAATATGCGCTTTCTGCTTCAATTCTGGGCCAACGATTATTTGTAAGTAGTAGAGACGGCCCACAATAAGGAGAAATCCGCCCAGCAGACAGAACTGCCAGAAGCGTAAGCGCCACAAAGGAGATCTCGGACGTCTGTCATGACGCCGTGAACGACCTCGAGTCCCTAACTCTGGAGGAGACTGAGTGGTCAACGTGGAGGGCCTCCCGAACGGAGTTTAGTATCCCGACAGTATCGGGAGACTATGCTTGTTAGCTTTGAATGTAACCATTTTCGGTGCAGCAACTTCTTTGACGATGAGAACTTGCTCGGGCACTTGCAAGCCATGACGTCCGACGACGCTGTCCTGAATACCTTCAAAAGAGATTGCTCTCAAAAGCTGCGCAGACAATTCGGAATTCTGTTCCGACAAACGTCTGGCTTGTTCTTGCAAACGAGTTACGTCATTTGTACGGGCGACGTCCAAACCGTAACCAAGAATGGCAATGCCACAGAATGCGATAAGCGAAGTACGCAAAACTTGATTGAGACGCACCACCAGTGGAGCCTTACGGCTGTCGCGATCCTGTGACGGAGCGGAGACTGGAACCAGGTGCGGTCTGGCTTGGGGAGCCGAATAGACTATTTGCTTACGAACACCTTCTTGAGACTTTTCGCTTTTTTGGACTGGTTCGGTAAAAGCTAGAAGTTGTGCGGCGTTGCTCGGCATGTGGTGCTCCCATCTAGATCCGCCATTGAACGGCGGTAGAAAACGGTAGAAATGATTTCAGAAAAACAGAGGACTTAGATCCTTTCTCCAACACGTAGTTTAGCACTACGACTACGTATGTTGGCAAGCACTTCTTTTTCAGATGCAGTGACCGGTTTGCTGGTCATTATCAGCAACTTAGGATCTTTGCCACACGTGCAAACTGGCTGCCTGGGCGGACATACGCAACCTTTCTCGTACAACTTGAGAATTTGCTTAACGATGCGATCTTCCAAGCTGTGAAAGCTGATAACCGCGAGCCTGGCGCCCGGAGCGAGGATTTTCACAGACTCATGTAAAAATTTTTCCAGACTTGCCAACTCCGTATTCACTGCAATTCTTAATGCTTGAAATGTGCGAGTGGCTGGATGCGAGTCGTCAAGCCTATCTGATCTGCTTTTCGATCTATTCTTGTTATGCCCTCTGGTACCACGGGCGGTATATATACATCCGGCAACAATCTCTGATAATTCAGCCGTAGTATGTATCGGACGCTTGCTGACTATGCGGCGTGCAATCTGGCGGCTGAGACGTTCTTCACCATATCTGTAGATGATGTCTGCGATTTCGCGTTCCTGATATTCGTTTACGATCGTTGCTGCACTGAGTTTCTGAGTGTGATCCATACGCATATCTAGAGGACCATCTTTTAGAAAACTGAAACCTCTTTCGGGATTGTCAAGCTGCATGCTGGACACTCCGATGTCTGCCAGTATGCCACCATCCACAGTGCTGATACCAAGCGATTCCAGATGCTCGCCGATGTCGCTGTAATCGCCATGAATGTACGAAGCAGCGTCAGGCAATCTTGCCGCAACCTTGTCAAGCGACGCCTTGTCTTTGTCGATGCCGATCAACCGTCCGGTCGGTCCCATTCGCTCTCGGATCGCCTGCAAATGTCCGCCGGCGCCAACGGTGGCGTCCACGTAAGTGAGCCCGGGCCGAATGTTCAGAGCATCAAGGCATTCATCGAGCAGAACAGAGACGTGCTCTCTCGACGCTTTTCCCTCTGGAGAAAAGGTGCTCTTGGAATCTTCCTTTGAGTTCTTGCTATCTATTGCTTTTACTTAAGACTTGCGTTTTGCCAGAAAATCGAAATCCCAGCAAGTGAAATATAGGAGCTGAATCGTCAAAAGGCTCATCAACGCTGTTAGTAGCATCGGGCTAAGCCACTCCGGCCGTTCGGCCCAGAGATTAAGATACAGCGCGCCGTGCATAAGCGCCAGCGGCATAATGAATAGAGAAATAATTGCGACAACTTGTCTAGTGGTGGCAGTTGTACCTGCCCAGTGCCAACGAAGACCGTCCCACCAGTAAGTCGGAGCGACTTTCATGCCCAGGCGCCGCGCCGGGTAGAGTCTCCTGCCTCCGCGCAGGGGTACGAAGCAGCGCTCGCAGCTGTTGCAGGACAAGGTTTCTGTCAGACCGTAAGGTTCCAGAATCCCGGCGTTGCAGCGGGGACAAGGATAGGACTGGTTGAGAACGATGACTTGTTGGTGAAAGGAAAGCTGTTCGTATGATTGAAACATTGCCAATTAGCCCAATGAGGTCAGGGAGTCGCAGATGACCGGGTTCGCCGCGGTCGAAAAACGACGCACGGAATCACCACCGGCCCTTGAGTGAGGCTGGTCGCGGAGGTGACAAAAACCCTGTCACTTGTTAATTACCCGCGGAAGGGCATCAAACCGCGCTTGCCGAGAAACATTAGCTACATTTAATGCGGGCGGCAGCCCCATACTGAGGGAGTCATTCCGGCTGGTTCCCTAAAACCTGGCTCTAATTCGCTTTGCTGCGAAATAGTTCATTTGACTGTATGAAAAAAACTGTTTCGCAATGTGAAATTAGCTGAAATACGGATCCTTCCGACTGGCTCCAAGGGCACCCAGAGCCAGCATTACGCGAAACACCACGCTGTAATCTTTATCCGTGAACTCCACGTCTCTGTCGTTTAGTCGTTTTACATTCGGCACCAACTCGCAAGCATCAGCCATGGATGTGTCATTCATTGATAGCGTCAGTTTTGCAGGAGATGGAGGCTTGAGTAAATTCCAGCTCGCCTTAGCTTTGGCGGCTTCGAACGCTGATTTCTCCAGGTCGTCGAGCACTTCTTCTTGTGGTCTAAAGCAAGCGGAATAGCGCGAAATAGCTAGTTTTACCACTGTGCAGTTAACCTTTCCCATCAATTCTTCGCATTCTTTCTTTAGCGCATCGTCGCCTGTGATGAGGGCAATAGGCACATCAAATGCACCGGCAAGATAAGCGTTCAGGCCTGTTTCACCCACCAGAACATCATTGATACGCACATCGCGGAAGACTTGAGCTCTGTATGTGTGTGAAAGTACCCCAGTGGCACAGCCCTGGCGCGCATGGTATCCGATAAAGCATGCGAAATCCGGTTTCTTTTCCGTGTGCACACCGGACACCATGGAAAATGGTTTTTGCCAACCGCTGGTCAAATGTGCCTTTGGGTGCAAAAGTTCAATTCGCAAGTTGCGCATATCCCAGTGGGAGTCGTTTACGACGATTTCGTCACACCCGGCTTTGACGAGACCCTTTATGACAGCATTCGTCTCTGCGTGCATCAATTGAACCGAACGCTCATATCCGGGCTCGCCAGGCTGAGTTTGACTGGAGTGGCAGATGCCGTTTATTCCTTCCAGGTCCACTGATATATATGCACGCATGTGAAATTCCCTTAGTTTTCGCTCAGCACGTGAGTATATCAATGAGTCAATTGAATCAAAGTCTATTTAAGGTCGAGACATGTCAAGCTTCACCCGGTATAATTGCGGCTGATCCGAATGCCCCGCTTGGACCCTATTCGGATGCAGCACCAGCTCGCGAAGCCAGATGCAGACACTTTCGGAAACATTGAAAGCGCAGACGTCCTCCAATTCGGATTCTCAAAGCCTGGCATTCGCAAAGATGCAGGGCTTGGGCAATGACTTTGTAATGGTGTCGCTGGACGACTTGCTGGCGCTCCCTGCCTTTTCCGCAGCCGTGAAGCAAGGGGTGAACCCTTTGCCTTCCCTGACGAAGCGTATATGCGATAGGAATTTCGGCATCGGAGCAGATGGTCTGATTGTTGGTTTTTCACTTAAGAAAAAAACTGAAATATCAGCTGATATATTCGAAGTTCTTGGTGCTGGTTATGCTGTTGGTACTAAATGCGATATCGGTTGGATTTACACTAATTCCGATGGTTCTTCTTCCGCTATGTGCGGCAATGGTCTTCGCTGTCTGGGACTTTGGGCTCTCAGGAAAGAATTGGTTGCATCTAATAGAATTTTGGTGTCAACTAAGGCAGGAGTCCAAGAGATTCTTGTAGAAGACGAATCAAAAATTACGGTGGACATGGGCAAGCCCATTCTCCAAACTGACTTGATTCCTCTAAGCGGTCCATCGAAAGCCAGTTTTGTGCAAGGCGAAATAAACTCACCGGACTTCAATTTCAAAGCGACATGCGTGAGCATGGGTAATCCGCACGTGGTTATTTTCGATGCCCCGCAGGCGCAAGAAAGCCTGAATAACAACAAGTTTTCCGAGTCGCTCAAATCCTTATCTGAGAAAGTACAGCAACAAAGTCTGTTCTGCGAGGGGGTCAACGTCGAATGGTGCCGAGCGATTTCTAGAGACGAAGTGCACACGCTTATTTATGAACGAGGTTGTGGCGCAACTCTAGCTTGTGCAAGTGGTGCTGCAGCTGTAATTGTCGCGTCCTCGCTGGAAGGGCGAACCGAGCGCAAGGCAAAAGTTAGACTGCCGGGCGGCTTCCTATTTATAGAATGGGCTCAATCCGACGATCATGTCCATATGACCGGGCCGGCCGCAACGGTTTTCACTGGTTTGATACCCGCACAAGATATCGAAGCATATATTCAATGCCAGTCTGCCGACGGCGGAAAGTCTGTTAATAAGGAGATTTGCTGCTCGTGATGATGCAAGCTGACAGACGAAAGCAATGGATCAAGAGCCGACGCAAGCAGCGCAATCAGGCTCGCAATGCTCGTTTGCGTCGTCAATTTATGCGATATGTGACGCTTGTTGGTTTGCTTTATCTTGGTGGCAGTGCTGTGGTGCGCTTGCCCTGGGCGATTGACAACACGGAGTCGCAATTGACTGTACGCGGTAATTACGTGACCAGTCGCCACCAAATTGCAGAGAAAGTCGAAAGTGTTGTTGGCAAGCAGCTCTTCAAGGTAAATCCGAAGGCTTTAGAAAATAGCATCGCGCAACTACCGGCGGTGAAGCACGCATTTGTTCGTCGCTATGCGTTCCCTGAACCTCACATTTTGGTTGAAGTTCTGGAAGAATTTCCGTGGGCCACATATGTGCCTGAGCCCGGCAAGTTGCCAGAGTCTGTTATTTCGCAATCTGGTCGAGTTATTCCCTTAAAAGATTTCCCTGGAATTATGCGACCACCGCTCAGAGTCTATGGACCAGCCGCACTCAAAATGACTGCTGCCGATGTTACTCAATGGGCAAGTTGGTGCAATTACATTTCGCAGCAGACAAAAATGCCTGTCGAGTCGATTGATCTGAGGCACCCGCACGACATTCGCGTGCAAAACGTAGCGCTTCAATTGAAGTTAGGCTCGCCAGATACTTCTTTGACTCGCCGACTGGGCAGACTGAGTTCTGTACTTGCCGCTGTCGACCCGATGAAGACAAACCTCGAATATATTGATCTGGGATTGGACAACAACATTCCGATGAAACTTGCTAAGATCGATCCTCGCAAAGAAGCCGCCAAGAAAGCAGCTGAAGAAGCAGAGAAGAAGCGCGCTTCAGAGAACGAGCAACTCGCCGGTCGCGAACAAACTCTGTAATTTCTCTACTGTCGAATTTCCTTGTGCACAATTAGTGCTTCAGTTTGTACTGGGCGGTTTCCTCTCGAAATGTTAGCTGTGTATATGCCGACCATGAGAAGCGGAACGATTGTGTTTCCCGCACGGAACCTCGGGATAAAGAGCGCTAACCCGTAGCGCCCGAAACCGGGCGACGCATTGCGTCGCCCCTACAAAGCGGCTTTGGCTTGTTCCCAGAGCGCCTGATACTCGTCTTTGGAATATTCTTTCAGTGGTTTCGTCGCCAACTCTTCCATTTTTGCAAAGCGTTTGCGGAATTTCTCGAGCCCGTGGATAAGCGATTCTTCCGGGTTTAACGAATGCCAGCGCGCAACGTTTACGAGAGTAAAGAGAACGTCGCCGAGTTCGAGCTCCACATCGTAACGCGCACTGGCTGCGGTTTCTGGCTGAGTCAATGCAGGATTTGAAATCGCTTCCTTCAGCTCTTTCATTTCGCTCTCGACTTTATCCCAGACTTCGCCTTCGTTTCGCCATTCGAAGCCCTGGCTCACTGCCTTTTCCGAAATTTTTAGTGCCTGTAATAGCGAAGGCAACGTTCTACTGATGCTGTCCAAGCAAGACTTAGACTCTTTCTGCTTTTCCTTTTTCTCGGCATCTTTAAGGTCATCCCACTGCATAAGGACTTCCTTTGCGGTGGCAAGCGACTTCTCACCGAATACATGCGGATGCCTGGAAATCATTTTTGTGTTTATAGAATTGGCGACATCTTGAATGTCGAATTGCCCTGCATCTTTAGCCACTTGTGCGTTTAGCACTATCTGCAAAAGCAGGTCGCCAAGCTCCTCTTTCAATTCCTCGGGGTTATCCGAGTGAATTGCCTCCATGACCTCATAGGCTTCTTCTAGTAAGTAGCGAGCCAGGCTGCGGTGAGTCTGCTCGCGATCCCACGGGCAGCCGTCTTCGGCTCTCAGTCGGGCAATAGTTGAGATGAACTGGTCCAGGGGAGAAGTCATGTTGAGCAATGTTGAGAGCGCCTTTAGCTTGTATCGGTTTTATTTTTAGTCTTGAATACGCGATTAGAATCGTCCGTAAAGCCTACCAAATAAGCGGACAATCTTTGGGGAGAGTCTATTTATCTTGGTTTTGACGAGTCCCCCGGCATCTGAAGATTTTATCTTGAAAACTGGCGCGGTGGGCTGATTCCAGGCGTTAAATGCCTCTTCGCTGGCTGTCATGCGCCCGTCTAAGAGCCGCTTCTGCGGTATCATAGGGAGGATTGGCAACCAGTCCAATGCGCATCTGACGCGCTTTCACCGCAGAGCGATGGCTTATGCCTGAGCGGCTGAGTCTTGGATGGTGAGCCGACGTAACACAAACCGTGCAAGGTCAAAAGGAAAACGCCTGTGGATATTTGTATTGTCGGTGCTGGCTACGTGGGTCTGGTGACAAGCGCCTGCTTGGCGTATCTCGGACATCACGTGATTGCCGTTGATTCCAACGAAGAGAAGCTCAACGCTTTGAAACGCGGCGAAATGCCGTTTTTCGAGCCTGGTCTCGAACCCTTCGTCAAACAGTGCGTCAAAAGCGAGTTCTTGACCTTCACTGACAAACTCGAAGATGCCGTCAAGAAGTCCGAAATCATCTTTATCGCTGTCGGAACACCGCCACTTCCTTCCGGCGAACCGGACCTTTCTGCTGTTATGGCTGTTGCCAGAGCAATCGGTCGTTCGTTGGATACTTCAAAAAAACGAATCATAGTCAACAAATCCACAGTACCGGTAGGTTCAGGCAACTGGGTGGAAATGTTGGTACATCAAGGTGTTGAGAGCGTGCAGACTGTTCCTGCTCGTGCAGCCCGCGCCGACCAACCGTCCTTCACTGTAGTTTCCAATCCGGAGTTCTTGCGTGAAGGCAGCGCACTCGCCGACTCCTTTTACCCTGATCGCATCGTTGTCGGATCCGCTGACGATACAGCCGTCGCAACGATGAAAAAACTGTTTGCACCACTGATTAATCAAACATTTGATCCGCCGGCAGACATTGCACGTCCGGAAAATTTCGGCAAGGTTCCTTTTGTTGTCACTGATCTCGCCAGTGCTGAGCTGATCAAATACTCTGCCAACGCTTTCTTGGCGATGAAGATCAGTTTTGCTAATGAAATCGCTGGTCTTTGCGAAAAGGTAGGCGCTGACATTCGTCAGGTGGCTCCCGGCATCGGACTTGATACGCGTATCGGAAGCAAATTCCTTAACGCCGGAGTCGGCTGGGGTGGAAGCTGCTTTGGCAAAGACATCAATGCGCTGATCAATGTGGCGCGCGAGTACAGCTATCCCACTTCACTTTTGGAAGCAACGCTTTCAGTCAACGAGCGTCAGCGTCTTTGCGTCATCAAAAAATTGCAAGAAGAATTGAAGATCGTCAAAGGCCGCACAATCGGTTTGATGGGACTTTCATTTAAACCAAACACCGACGACTTACGCGATGCGCCGAGTTTGACACTTGTTCGCGCTCTAACCAAGATGGGCGCTCAAGTTAAGGTCTATGATCCGGTCAGTATTGAAAGCTGCCAGCGCAATTTCCCAGAACTCGAGATTGCATATTGCACCAATCTCGAAGAACTTGCCAAAGACAGTGATGCGTTGGTTCTTGTCACCGAGTGGCAGGAATTCGCCAGCGCCAATTGGAAGCAATTGATCAAGAGCATGAAGTGGCCTTTGGTTATCGATGGTCGCAACATTTTGCCGCAAGATGATCTGACTGATTCTGGTGCAATTTACAGAGGTATCGGACATTGAAGATACTCATCACAGGCGCAGCTGGGTTCATCGGATCGCATTTAGTCGATCGCATGCTTGCGGATGGCCATGAAGTGACGGCAATGGACAATCTTGTCACCGGCACGATGAACAACATTGCTCAGCATTTATCTAACACTCGATTTCAATTCATTCATCACAACGTTTCTAATCACATACACATCGTCGGGCATCTTGATTGGGTGATTCACTTCGCTTCACCGGCAAGTCCAGTCGATTATTTGAATTTGCCGATTGAAACGCTAAAGGTAAACTCTCTAGGCACACACAATACTTTAGGTCTGGCACTGTCTAAGGGTGCGAAGTATTTTCTTGCCAGCACTTCAGAAGTGTACGGTGATCCAGAACAACATCCCCAGAAAGAATCTTACTGGGGTAATGTGAACCCTGTCGGCCCGCGCGGTGTTTATGACGAATCGAAGCGCTTCGCCGAAGCGATCACGATGGCGTATAACAAGAAGCACGATCTCGATACCCGCATCATCAGAATCTTCAACTGCTACGGACCGAGACTGAGAGCAAATGATGGTCGCGTTGTTTCCAATTTTATCGATCAGGCCCTGCGCGGCAAGCCACTCACCATATATGGTGGCGGTGAGCAGACTCGCAGCTTCCAATATGTTTCCGATCTCGTTGAAGGTATTGTTCGTCTAACCGGAGTGAAATTTCACGAGCCGGTAAATCTGGGCAATCCTCAAGAGCGCACGGTTTTGGAACTGGCAGAACTTATTAAAGAGTTGACCGGTTCCAAGAGTGAAATCGTTTACAAGCCTTTGCCGACCGATGATCCGAAGCGCCGCTTGCCGGACATCACCAGAGCGAAAGAACTTCTTGATTGGACTCCCGAAGTGCAAATCAGAGATGGTCTGCAACAGACAATCGCCTGGTACAAGGAACAGCTAGCTGTAGCTAAGTAAGCCTAGTCAGAACAATTTACTCGACCAGAATCCTGAGAGACTTCCAGGGTATTCCCCAGTTCGGCTTCAGTCCGTTCGGCAGAGGAATATCGCGCCGCATTGCGTAGGCTAGTTGTGTGAGGCGACTACGGCATTTACACAAGGACAGAGGTGCGGTTATGCGTGTTCTAAGATCGGCGGCGGCAGTACTCTTTTTATCGGCAGGCATGCTATTACCTGGTTTGATCAATCAATTTGCATTTGCAAACGAAGCTCCGGCAGCTAGTGCTGAACGTCCGGTTCTTGATCTTGCTTTCTTAATTGATACGACCGGATCGATGGGCGGCGAAATTGAAATGGTGAAAAAGAAGACTAAAGATCTTGTGGCGAAATTGGCTTCCGGCAAGCCTGCTCCTGTTGTCCGTGTAGGACTTGTTGCCTATAGAGATCGTGGTGACGACTACGTTACTAAAGTTTTTCCGTTTTCTGATGACATAGATAAGGTAGTTAAAGACATTACTGCTTTGAACGCGGCAGGCGGGGGCGATACGCCGGAAGCCGTAAATCAAGGTTTGCACGTAGCTCTTAATGACCTTGAGTGGACGAAAAACAAGAAGGCATCCAAGCTTTTGTTTTTGATTGGTGATGCGGCCCCGCATATTTATCCCAACGACTTTAATTGGGAGACCGAAGCCAAAAACGCCATCTCGCGTGGAATTCAGATTAATACAATTGGTTGCGATGGACTCGATTCTAGTGGTACGACTGTATTTGAGAAAATCGCAAAACTATCTGACGGCTCATTTGAAACTCTTGCCTATAGGCAAGAAATTGTGAATTCTGAAGGCAAGAAAGAAACACTCATCACGTCTGGCGGTTCTACCTATAGAGTAAGAGCTGGTGCCGAATCTTCATGGAAAGCCGGTGCGAAGGATCTTGCAGCTAAAGGGCTCGCTATAGCCGCACCTGCTCCTGCCGCAACAATGGCAAAACGAAGTCATTCCTCGAGAGGCACCGTTTTTTACCCTGCCGCTATGCCTATGAGTGCTGATGCTATGGAGGGTGGTGTGCGCGGTGCCAGTCTCGGTTATAGCGCCAGTTATGGTGGTGTGAACCGAGGAGACAGCAATTTGGATGACGTCATGCTTAATGCCGCAAGGAGCAAGCTCAAGAAAGATGCCTCGATTATCTACACGAAGTAACTGGGGTTAACGAAAAGTAGAAAGTTTGGTGTTCAACATGCGCCAAGAAATCAGGACAGGATAAGCATCCCCGAGCCGATGCCTGTCTTGAAAGAGGGAAGGGATAACCTTCCTTCTTTTTTGCTGCAAATTCAATTTTGTTCGTCACTTTGTTTGTGTTTCCCTCTCAAATTCCCGCAATTTGAATTTCACGATTTTTTGAAACTTGCCGTTGCATTCTCTAGCCCGTCAACCCCAAAACAGCAATAGACAGGCACCCTGTGGTTTCTACTTAGTTAGCACTACAAAAAATGAGGGGGCGACAGTGGTAGGTCGCACCCTCATATGGTTTTGTTGACTTAGGCTACAGCAACCAATTGCGGACGATTCTCGTCGCTTTGCACTTCTGGTGCTTCTTTCTCCAATCCGATGATTTGACCAAGATCGGCTTGTCTGGTGATTATTTCCAACGCATCATGGTTGTCCATGATCTCCCACGCTGTGCGGCGTTCTTCTCGCGAGTTCACTTCTGCAAGAATTACGATTTCACCGTTCTCGACATCGCCCTCAAACACGTTGGCGTAATACTGTGGCTCGTTGGCATGCAAAAATGCGCCCATCCAGACGCCCCAATAGGCGAGAATGACTCCGCCGGAAACGGCTGCCATGACAGTAGTGATAATTTGGAAGAAACCTGGTGTGTTGATTTCTGGAGCCATCATTACTCCCGCCCAGAGCCCGCCCAGGGCGCCCACAATGCCATAGCGCACGAAGTAGCGCGCCATCGGTGTCTTTATCTTGGCTGAAACGTTGTGAAATTCAGGGCAATCCTTGCCGACCACGCTCAAATCGGCTGATTTGAAACCAGCTTTATGCAAATCTTCCAGGATTTGACCGGCGCTGGTTGTGCTTTCAAAAATTCCGTAAACATAATCTGGATTCGACATAGGAGTATCCTCGACTCTTATTTTTGGGTATGGCTTGATGATCTTGTATAGATTATCGATAATCGATAATTAGATTGTACCGCGCCTTGAATTCTGGTCAAGCTCCTTCGTCTAAAATTGCAACATGTCATTCAAACGAGCTTCCACCAGGGAGCAAATCACTCAATACCTGCTGGAGCGCATCCTCGACGGCACTTACAAGCCCGGCGAGCGCCTCATTGAATTGAACATTGCCAACGAGCTAAGTACCAGCCAGGCGCCGGTACGCGAAGCCTTACGCTATTTGGAAGCGATGAGAGTGGTTGTCACCGAACCATATAAAGGTACTCGGGTCAGAGAAGTCACTGACCGAGAACTTGAGGAATCCTCTCAAGTACGTGCAGCGTTGGAAGAATTGGGAGCAGAATTGGCCGCCCCTCTACTTAAAGGAAATGTCGAGCGTATCACGCAAGAGTCGAAGCAGTTTATGAAAGCTGCCAAACAGAAGGATGTTCAAAAATACAGTCAGCACGACATTGAGTTTCACCGCCTGATTATGGAAGCGTCAGGAAATCAATTGTTGCTTTCTATCTGGGAATCTGTGGTTTTGGAAACTCGTTTTCGGCGCACGCTGAGCCGTATTGGAGAAGAGCAGCTTGTGGAATTCGGCGAAGCACATTTACCTGTTATTGATGCACTGAATGATGGTGATGGAAAACGCGCAGCGTCAATTTTGAAAAATCTGATCTGCAAATTCCACTTCTTGAAGAGCACGGAGCAATCCTGAGCCTCTGCCTTAGAAAAGACAGATGTCGCCTTTTGAAGCGCTCTTTCGCTGATTCCTAGACTTAGTAGGTATTTCCATCTCTTGCCGGAATAATAGCTCGAAAGAGGCTACCGCGATTCGACGCGGCTGTTTTGTCTGCGGGTTCGACCCAAATTTTGCCACCATGGGCTTCCACAATCAGTTTGCAAATTGCCAATCCCAGTCCGGTTCCTTGCTTTTCATCGCTTCTTGCTTCTTGTTCGAAAGTTTCGAAAACGCGCTCTAGATTCTCGTCTGCAATTCCACGCCCTCGATCCGCAACACTCAACTCAAATCCGTTGTCCGTTGGTTTTGCACCAATGGTCACGGTTGCGCCCTCGGGGCTGAATTTGATGGCGTTTGAAACAAGGTTTGTCATTACCTGCAGCAACATTCTTCTATCACCATCAACTATCAATTCCTTTTCCGGCAGAGCCAGCGTAATGCGCTTTCCGTCCGCAAAACCGCCTAGCATATCTTTTGTGTCTCGCGCCAGTTCGCGCGCATCGAAGTGCTCGCGATCCAATTCCATGCGCCCAGCTTTCAGCTTCTGGAAGTCGAGAAGATCATTTACCAATTGCATCAGTTTGTCCAAGTTTGCGACGGCGCGACTAATATCTGTTTGAACGTCTTGACTAATACTTCCTTTGACACCTGCGACAATGAGTGAAAGAGAGTTGTGCATTGCCATCAGAGGACTGCGCAAATCATGACTGATCATGTTGGCAAAATCCTCTTTCATTTGCTCAATACGTTTGTGCTCGGAAATATCGTGAATGACGCAAAACATCTTCTGGTGCGACTGCGACCATAAACACGACCATCTAGTGTCGATAGTTTTTCCCTCGACGCTGCGTAATTGCAACTCGAAAGTTTCAGGCTTTTCGCTTTTCATGGCAATTCTGAATTGCTCGTCTGCAAGCAAGCTTTGTTCGGGCACCGTCAGTGAATGCATCGGTGCACCAATCAAATCTTCCGGATTGTGACCGAGAAGTTTGTGACAGGACCTATTTACTGAAAGTATTTCACCCTCTTCGTTCGCGGAGAGAATTATGTCTGCCGCGTTCTCGACAAGTTCTTTATTGCGAGACAGAGCGCTTTCAAGGTCATCCGCTGCAACGTGAAGAAGTGAATCTAGTTTTGAAAATTCGGCTGCATCTTCTAGAACAGGCAAGAGAGGCTTTCTCTCAGATAGGAGCTTTCCGTTGTTTCTGATGCGTGTAAGCGGATTGCTGATCATTTTGGCAAAGTAAAAAACAAGCAGCAGTGCGATTCCGATATTGATGATGGCAAATACTCCGACAACTCCTACCAAGGCTGTAATCGAACGTTCAATCGCGGCGCTGTCTGCGGTGACTTTTGCCTCTTCTACTGAAACAATCTGGTCGATCACTTTTGACCATCCAGGGGCTTTGGAAATCAACCTGCTATGGTATCGTTTCGCTAGGCGCTTCCAATCTGGTTGGTTCATGAGTTGCTTAAAACCAAGCATGCTTTCGTTCATTTCTTCCATCGCAAGGTTAAACGCTTTTACTGCTTGATCGTGCAAGGGATCTTTTTGAATGAGACTCAGAAATTTGGAAACATCAGCAGTCAAGCTAAACCACTGCCTCTCCTGTACCTCAGGACTTATAAAACTGCCTCCTTCTACCAAGCTGTAATCGAAGACAAGTTGATTGATAATCACGTTCGAAAGAGTATATGCGCGCCTGATGATATCTTGCGAGACTGTCTCATTCTGCATGTAATTTTGAATTTGGTGAAGTCTAAAACCAAGAAGGATTACAAATGCAAGCTGGCAGATCACAGGAAATGCGACAACAATTATGCTGCGCTGTTTTAGGTTGAGGACAGGAAAAATCTTCATTCTGCGCCGTCCTCTGTATCTCTATATCGAGGAACAGTAAACCAGAATGTCGTGCCTTTTCCTAATTCACTAATCACTCCGACTTCGCCGCCATGAGCTTCGACGATGTTTTTGACAATCGCCAGACCAAGTCCTGTCCCTTTGATGTTCAACTCTGATTTTGCTTTCGTCTGTTGAAACTTGTCAAAAACCAGCGGCAAATCATCTGGCGAGATGCCAGGACCTTCATCGCAAACCTTTATCGTAGCTTTATTTTCTCCGGGCTCAATACTCATGCGAACAGAAGAATTCTTAGGAGAAAATTTGATAGCGTTGGAAAGCAAATTGGTTACTACCTGGACAAGCCGCCTTTCGTCGCCCAGAAGAATTGTGTCGCTTTTTGGTCCGAGTACTGATATTTGAGCTGCAGCAGCCAGCCCGGCGAGCGTTTCCTTTGCGCTTTCGCATACTTCAGAAGCTGCTACAGGCGCCAGGTCTAGTGAAAACTTGTTTGCTTCCAGCTTCTCAAGTTCAAGAAAATCGTTCACAAGCGAAAGCAGTCTTTGAGAATTGGAATCCGCACGTGCGAGTTCTTTCTTGACCCCTTCAGGTAATTCTCCTCGCTTTCCAGTGTTTAGCCCTTGCAGAACAATCGAAATAGCCGTAAGCGGGCTGCGAATGTCGTGACTTGCCATCGCGATAAAGCGCTTCTTCAGCCTGTCCACGTTACGCATTTCAGTGACGTCGTTGACCACGCAATAATAGTTTTGTTTCTCTGGCGACCATGTCACCGTCCATAGTGCATCTCTAAAACTGCCGTCTTTTGTCTTTACGACATTTTCGAATTTGCCTTCGCCTTCCTCGTGAATTCTGTCGAGAGAGTATTTGGTTGTTTCAGCCGTCTCTTCGGTAATCAGAGACATGATTGATTTGTGCATGAGTTCGTCAGGTGCCATTCCCCAGAGTTTTGAGCTGGACGCACCGACGGTTGAGAAACGCATCTTCTCATCTAAAGAGCAAATCACATCAGCGGCATTGTCGAGCACCGCTGACTCAGTCCAACGGATTTCGGCAAGAATGCTGCTTGCGTCGGTGATTACTCGATCAACTTCCGCAAGTTCGTCCTTTCCTCCTATTGTTCCGCTCACTGAATGTCCGAGTGCAAGCTGTTCTCCCTTCTGCACGACGGCATGTACACGCTGTTGCATGACGCCGACGAAGACTTTGATTAGTAGAAAAGCCACACCTGCATTAAGCAAAAATCCGAAGCAGATAATGCCAATGAACTTTTGCTGCAGATTTTTGAAGTCCTCCGGCTCGTGTTTGATCATGCTGGTTTCAATGCGAATAATCTCTTTGGCTAGTCTCTCCTGTTCCATTGCAATATGAATGAGCGTCTCATTCTGTCTGCGATTCGTCATCCGGCCGATGCCGGATATTCCTCGGTGTACAGGAGTCGTTTTGCCGACTGCTATTGCCGTTCTCCGCAATTCCTCAGCGTCTTCTACCAATGACTGCAACTCGGGATTTTCAGCTAGGTTCAACTGCCCCCATGTATAAGGCTGGCTAAACTTATTCATGAGTTCTGCATAGTGCGCTTTACGCTCTTCATAGCTGTGGGTATCCTTGTCGGTAAGAATGTAGAACGTGCGAACCAACATGTCCTGCATCTTGTGCATTTCGATAAGGATTGCTTTTACGTGACTGAGCCGCTGGTACTCTTTTCCGGACTGGATAAGCTCGTGTGCGAGGACACTGACAAAGCTCAACTCAATGACAATCGGCACCAGGACCAGAATTAGGCCCGTTTGCTTGGCATTGAGATTCGACAACACTTCGATTTACGCCTACGCCCGGTAGAAGTCCCAAAACACCCACCAGGTAAATATTCCACAGATCGCTACTCTAACTTCGTATGACTGATATAGCTGAATTGTTTGGGTATAGAAGTGAAGGTAGGAATGGCGAATTAGCAGCACGAGACATACGTCAAATTAATGGGCTGCGCATCTTGAAACTTTCGCTCTGTGGCTAAGCGCTGAAGAACATGCAGTCGCCATCTTGACGCTTTGCCATTTCCAGATGCTGCAGCGCTTTTTGAATGAGAATATTGACGCAATCACCGTCGTATGGAGCACAAGCGGCTCCAACGCTAACTGTGTTGTTGGGACGATTCGTGAATGACTGCGCACGCGCTTGCATCTGTCTGCCGATGCGTCTGACTATCTGTAGAGCCGGCGCTTGCGCTGTTTCTGGGCACACGATGGCGAAGAGATTGTGTTCGATGCGTCCCACGAAATCAGTGTCACGAGTGTGCTCTTTTAGCAAACTGCCAAGATACGTGATCAATTCGGCACCCGCCAATGGACCATACTTGTCGACAGTTTGGTCCAGATTGTCGATACAAACCAATAAAATTGTCACAGGGCGGTGGTAACGCTTAGCACGCAAAACCTCATAATTAAGCTTCCATTCAGTAGCAGAACGATTGAGAAGCCCTGTCTCTCTATCTAAGAGTTGGGGCAAGTTTTTCTCGAGAAGAAAACTTGGATCTGTGTCCCGAATTTCTCTTTTGACCTGCTTTGCCTTGACTGGTCTGGGTGGAAACTGGGAAATTTTTTCCGAGGCAACTGCAGTCTTCGGTACCGCAGGAATATTGGTGCCTGTCTTGGTGCGAATCCAATTAATTGTTGGCATAACTGATGCAGAAAACATCTTCAACTCTCCGCTGAATGCGAGTTTCTAAATTAGTAAGGAAAAGGTCGGGGGTGAGGAAGTTCACCTTCTACATAATGAATGACTCCGTGGATAAAGTAAATTCGCAAATCAGCATCCTTGATTAGGCGTACACGAAAACGTGTATGAGTCGTTGAAAACACTGATGAATAGCTCGAAATTGCGTCTAACTCTCGTCGTTTTCATTTGAGTTCGCTATTCACCCTTTGAGGAAGCATTCGTCTATAGATGAGACAGAAAAGGACAAAAGCAATTGCTTCTGTCCTTTTCGTTCGCCCATTAAAGGTTGTAATTGTTTATAAGTTTCCTTGAACCCGCTCTGAATTATTGAGGGACATCCTTGCTCTGCTTGAGCGCGGCTTTGGCTGCTTCAGCATTGCGGTCTACGGTTTTCTTCGATGTTTCTACTTGGTCGTCTATGTTTTTCTTTGCAAACTTAACTTGATCATCAACTCTGTCTTTTCTGTCTTCAACAGCGTCTTTTTGTGCTTTAAGTGTCTCTGCGGTCTGTTCCAACGCTTTCTTTTGAGCTTCGGCGTTTTCACTGATTCTTTCCTTGAGCACGTCTGCGTGCTGTTCCACCTGCTCTTTCTGGATTTTTGCCTGACGATCTATGTCCTTCATGCCCTCAGAAATTTCGGCTTGTTTTTGGCTGCAACCCACCAACAAAGCTACACTGCTTAGCGCCAAAATGGTTCTTGCATAACGCATACAGTCTTTCTCCTTATCCCTACCCGCGGGGTCGCGGACACTGGTAAGACATAGGCGTTGCGATAGAGTTCCCGAATCATTTACTTGGGAAACAAATCACAATAATTTTTGCGAAAAAGCGCAAAAGGCAAGGCTCAAACTTGCGTTTGAGCCCCCTTAACTTCCCCATCGGTAAACTCTCTGACGGCTGCCTGTCAGCGATTCACGCGGCACGTCCGTCTCAGTGAATAGATACTACTGCCCGCTATTGGGCAGCAACGTGGCAAACAAAATTCAATAAATCAAAGTTTGGCCAATTCTTCAGAGCGCGCAAAAACGCCAGGAAGTGTGAAGTGAAATGTACTTCCTTTGTCTACTTCTGATGTCGCCCAGATTTTGCCATTGTGCAGTTGAACTATCGAGCGGCAAATAGAAAGTCCCAAACCCGACCCCTTAGCCCCTTCGGAGCCTTTCGAATCGCCCTTGACCTGCTGGAAGCGGTCAAAGATCGTCTCCAGCTTTTCCTGGGGAATTCCAGTGCCTTGATCTGTGACTTGTATCTCGACATTATTGCTGCGTCGATGAGCGGACAGGGTTATTTTGTCGCCTTTGCGCGAGTACCTGACCGCATTCGAGACCAAGTTGAATAAGACGCGGTTGATCTTTTCGGCATCCGCATGCACCACGAAGTCAGTGTCTTCAATAACAAGTTCTATGCCGTGCTGGCTTATCCATGTGGCTGTATTTGCCCGCACATCTTCGAACAGTTCTCGCACCTCAACGTCATCGGTGCTGAGAGACATAAGACCCGACTTGATTTTTTCGATATCCAGCAGGTCATTTATCAGCAGCATCATTACGGAGCTGTTACGCTCAGCCAGTTTGACGAATTTTTCTCCTTCTTGGTTGAGTTCTCCGAATGCACCCGTAGATAGTAAATCGAAAAATCCCTGGATGGTGGTCAGAGGCGAACGCAGGTCGTGTGTGAGCATATTGACCAATTCTTGGCGCTGATTGGCGGTGTTTTCAACATCACTGGCCATGCGTCTGAAGGCTTTATCCAGCTCGGCAATCTCGTCGGTTCCTAGCAATGCCGGTTGCAACTCTTTTCCGGACGCGAATCGTTTTGCATTGGTGGATATAACTGACAAGCGTGACGTGATTTCTTTGAACAGGTAAAACGCCAAGAAAAAACTCGCCAACACATTCAGCGCCATTACCAGCAGCGACATCCTCAGAATTCGCTTGCGAAACTCCGCCTGGCGGGCACCTTCGGCGTCAGCGAGTTCTTTCTCGTGAGAAGCGACAATTGCCAATTCCTCGGTAATCAATCCCTTATATAGCTCGCGAATATGAGACGTCTTGTTGTCGTAATCATGGAGCAACTTGTCCATGCGCCCGGCCTTCAGGTCGGCTACCGCCTCGTCAAGGATCGATTCCGCTTCGTTCAAATTATTGAGCGATTTGCGAATCATCGGCTGCAGGTCTGGCCGGTCTTTTGTCATCTGGACGAGCTTTGCGTACTGTTCGCGCAGTTGCGGAAACAGCTGCTTATAGCGTTGATCCAGAAAGCCCTGGTTCAACCAGCGTTTACGGTTGTTGCTTACGACATTCCATACTTCAAAAATTGAAGAAACCAATTGATTTAAGCTGTTGGAAAGCTGCCTTGCTTTCAACGCAGCCCGAGACTCTTTCTCTGCCTCATTTTGAAGATGAAAGATAAACCCTACGAATCCGAGCTCGAATATTACCGGCACGGAAATAAGAATTAGAATCTTTGCTGTGAGCGATAGAGTCCGTCTCATCTGGCTCCCGTGCCCAGAAATGCACTTTGAGCAATATTAGCACCGTTTCTTGAAAGGGTCACTGAGGCGGCATTTTACCCATTTGAGTGAGCAAAGACGTGACTGAGCCCTACACCTGCTATATTCTTCTAGGTCTGTTACTCCGTACTCTCAGGTTTAGGGCTTAAGCGTGGCGAAGATACTTCTCGTTGAAGATGACAAAGATCTGTCATTGACGGTGAGCAAATGGTTGGAAGCGCAAAATTATGCTATCGACACCGCATTTGATGGCACTGAAGGCTATGAATATCTGAAGCGCGGACGTTATGAAGTGATTATTCTAGATTGGCAATTGCCCGGAATGACTGGAGTTGAGCTGGCAAAAAAGTTTCGCGCAGAAGGCGGAGCCACTCCTATTTTGATGCTAACCGGTAAAGGAAAAGTAGAAGACAAAGAAGAAGGTCTTGACGCCGGCGCCGACGATTATTTGACAAAACCTTTTAATATGCGTGAGTTGACAGCACGTATCCGCGCGCTTCTACGGCGCTCGCCAACACCCGCTGGTCAGACTTTGAAGGTCGCAGAGATAGAACTAGATCCGCAAAAGCGCTTATTGAAAAAGAACGGTGTAGCAGTGCACGTAGTGCCCAAAGATTTTGCCGTGCTCGAATTCCTCATGCGCTATCCAGGCGAGGTGTTTAGTGCCGAGGCGCTCTTGCAGCGAGTTTGGAGTTTTGATAGCGAAGCATCTACAGATGCTGTTCGTACGTCTGTAAAGCGCTTGCGCAAGGCACTCGATGATGGTGCCGACGAGAAGAACTCTTGCATAGAGAATGTTCGTACCCTTGGTTATCGTTTGCGCGTCTAGGGATAAGGCTCGCCGAGGCGGACCACGCGCTTAAAAACGGCGCCGGTGTTTGTCTTGCAATCTTGTCACTATTTTGTCACTTTTGATCGACGCAAAGCCTGAGCCTGTGGCTTTCGTGGGACTTCTACGAAGCGTGGGAATTCCCCCAGTGACTCGCCGAATTCGCGTCGCTAATATGCGCATAGATCCCCTTGCACGCAAAATTGAGGTTCCTATGGGACGCGGAGAAAGAGAAGCCGTCACCGACGGCTCGGGTAGTTCTGCCCAGAATAAAGCAACTGAACTTTTCCAAGACGTAAGCGGCAGTATTAGCGGTTTTTTCAATCGCAATAAAAAGAAAGTCGAAGAACAGATCAGTAATATCGATACGGATCAACTCAAAGAACAAGCAGGCCGCATCGGCGAGTCTCTAGGGCGGGTAGCACGCGATCAGGCTCAGCAAGAAGTTAATGGCGTGCGTCGCGACGTCGACCAGGCAAGAAAAGGCAACTACGAGCCTCTGATCAAACGCGGCATTGAGGTCGGTACCTTTGGTGCCGGTGGCATCGCCGGAGAAGTGGCGAAGCGATTCGGTCTGGGCGGCAAGATTACGGACTTTGCCGAGAAAAAACTTGTACAAGCAACACGCGTTGACACTGCTGGTTTTGTCAAAAATTTGGATGAGATGTTCAAAACTGTCGACACCAACGGCGACAATTTTATGGACAAATCTGAAATCGAAGCGGCGCAGAAAGATAAGGTTTTCTGGGCGCAATATGCATTCTCTTTCAAATATCTCGGCGACAAATATGACCAGTTGCAGAATCTCAGTAATGATGAATGGTTCAGTGAAGACAATGGCATTTCTCGAGGCGACGTAAAAGCATTGGCGAAAGCTGTTGAAAGTGGCACCGGATTTGGTGCGGCCCTCGGCAATGCATTCAATAATACCTGGGATACCACCTGGCACGCAGGCGTCGCCGGCGGAGCAGCAGGTCTCGGGCATGCCTTCCTCAAAGGCGGAGCAGGCTCAGCTCGGACCGGTCTGATTGTGGGCGGTATTGCATTTGCCGGCGGCTTGGTACACGACACAGCCGATTACCTGCTATTTAGACGTGGAAAGTTAGAAACAACAATCAAAGATTTGGGTTAACCACCTGATTGAAAGCCATTTGGTGGTAAGGTATTGACGTTGAGAATCGGAAATACCGAACTTGCGCCGCGCGCCTGCAATCATCTTGGCAATAGCCGCACTGTTATCTGCTAATGCGGACGACTCAGGCGCGGCTACGCCAAACGCCGCACCTGCCGTTGTTTCACGCGATCTAGAAACAGAAAATAAGGTCGTTCAGGTATTGGGTTCGTATAACTTGGATGGCTGGAACGCTCAGCCTCTGCAGATCTTTCCGCGAGTTATGGCATCCGGCGGAGCTTCGGCAAAGCCTGATGCGCAAGTTGCCGATATGATCCCGGCCTATCAATTATTCGGCTTGGAGCCTCAAATTTACGACATACTTGCGGAATTTGGTATTCGCAAGTGTTGCAGAAGGACATATCAACGCGGGCAGCGTTTTATCCATGCAGTTGTTTACTTTTTCTCCACGCCAGAAGGTGCCTATGGAGCATACAACTACATGAGGCAAGGTTCTTCGACAATTGTAGTGCGTGGTGCAGGGTCGAGCGAAGACGACCAGAGCATCTCGTTTTGGAAAGGACAGAGTTTTGTTCGTCTATCACAAACGTCTGAGGAAGACGAAGAGAGCAAAGAAGCCTTGCGCACAATCGCACAGGTAGTTGATTCGACGATTCAGCCCACATCATTGCCTCCTCTTGTGCTCAATCAACTTCCCGTTATAGATCGAGTAAAAGGCACAGAAAAACTTGTGATGGGACCAAATTCCGGACGTAAGTTTTTCCCAGCGCCGTATGTTGCTTCTCTATCGTTAGAACGCGCGAGAGCAGCAGTTACTGCCGACTATAGATTTCAAATGCCACCTGAAAGGCTCAAGCTCTTAGTGATCGATTACGGTAATGTTTCGCTCGCTAGCTCGGTATACGAAAGCTATCGAAACAACATCGATGAAGAGCATGAAGCCAAAAACATAAGTGATGCCAGTACTCCAACCGGTATCGTCAAACTGGACAATGGTTACATGCTGGTTCAGCTGCGGGGTTCGCGCATTTTTGTAATTATGGGCGCGCGCAAAAAAGTTTCTCCCCTGATGCTCGCGCGTCAAATCCCTTAGCGCTATTTGCTTTTGTGTTCATTGTGAACCGAAAAGAGAAACACCCCCGCACCAGGCGAGGGTGTTCGAGCGATTCATTAGACTGAGAGTATCAAGAGGGATTGATTAGTCCCTTCTGTCTCTCCATTCTTTCTGGTTAAGTTTTTGCTGTCTTTGCTCCAACTGTTGGCGCTCTTTTCTGCTAAGGCGACCGTCAGACATCATTTGAGATTGCTTTTGCTGCAATTGGGCTCTTTGCTTGTTGAGTTGATTTTGTTCTTGAGCGGTTATCCCTGCTCCTGGCACACCATCGCCTCTGCGGTTCCAATTGTTATTCCAGTTCTTTGATCTCCAGTTGTTGTACTGGTTCCAGTTGTTTTTGGTGACCCATTTGCCGTTGTCCCAGTGACCATAGCGCCAGTCATTGTTATTTGGCTTGTAATTTCTGGACCATGACCACGGATTATTTCCGAGCATTTGACGGTCATTACTTTCTCTGTACACGTCTTGCGAAAGTTGATCGAGTTGTTGGTCGATTGTCCTTTGATCGGAAGGGCTGATACCATCTCTCGAGAGCTGGAATTTCAACGCATTGATGTCGTTGAGACGGTTTTGCAGACGATTGGCTTCGTCCGGTGTCAAGCTTCCGTTGGCTCTACCAGCATTGATACGAGCTTGCTCATTCGATACTAGTGAATTCAGATTCCAGTGCTGAAAGCTTGGCAAATTGAGCCAATTCTGTGCTTGTGCGGGACTTGCAATTGCTGCAACCGTTGCGACCGCAAGCAACGATAGTGCTAAACGCTTCATATGTTTTTCTCCAAAGGCAAACCTTGTGTAAATCTACAAGTTCGGACGACAGCATTGCATGATTTGATTCCGCGAAGGTCAAAAATCTACATTAGCTGATGTTAATCTCTCAAAGCCCTGAGTAGCAGTGCTTCCTGGCAAATGTGCCACGCGTGGTCGCTCATCTAAGGTATGGAAAAACGGGGAACATTGCCTATGGAGTTGGCTTGATGTCGGATAACTCCGGCGCAATTATCCTGGTATCCCGGAATTTCATTCTATGTATACAAAAGCGAGTCACATTGCCCTGAAGAGTTTGACCGCAATATCGCCTCTGCTCGCTTGTGTGTCCGTCCTAGTGTTTTCCTTTGCAACCGGGTGTGAAGCCAAGGAAAGCGATTCAAGTATTGATTTGAAGAAAGCTGAGTTATACATGCAACGGCGACTTCCAGATCGCGCGCTGCCTTTTCTCGACAGTGTGATTGCTCGAGAGCCGAAGCACACGGGTGCAATGTTGTTGAAAGCAAATGCGCTGTCGCAAATGAAGAAGTTTCCAGAGGCGCGGGTATTGGTCAACTCGGTACTCCGTCTTGAGCCTCGCAATGTAAGCGCACTTGCACTGGGCGCCAACATCAAATTCGCTCAAGGTGAGCTTAGCCCATCAGCAGCAGACATCAAGGAAGTAATTCGACTCGACCCGAAGAACGCGCCCGTGCGTGTCCTGCTCGCGCAGCTGTTGGAGCGTGAGGGTAAACAAAAAGAGGCAATGCGAGAATGCGAAAAGGCGCTGCAGCTCGAACCAAACAATGCGGCTATCTGGAGACAAACAGCTGTTGTTCAGCGCGCTATGCGCATGCCACATCTGACAGTGTCGGCATTTCAAAAAGCAATTGCGCTTGCTCCTCGTGATGTCATCAACTACGACGAACTTGCTTCGTTCTTCTTTGATAGAAAGTCATATGAGAAGGCACTTCTCAATGCGCAGAAAGCGATACAGCTTAATCCGGAGGATGGATTTGCGCATTTGATTCGCGGACGAATATTGATGGCGTGGCGAAAATTGCGAGAAGCTCTTGCTTCTGCTGAGGCAGCAGAGCGCTCTTTGCCATATAGCGGGGAGCCTAATGCCTTAAAAGGAGAGCTGTATCAGCGCATGATGGACGATGATACGTCCGTTGTCGAGTACAACAAGGCAATTGCAAAACAGCCGCAGGTGGCGAGATTTTACATGGGTAGAGGAACTGCGGAGTTGGGCAGGCGTAATTTCGAAGCCAGTATCAAAGACTTCACTCATGCACATGAACTTAGCCGCGGTGATACCACCGCCTTGTCGATGCGCTCTGACGTCTACGAAGGGCTCAACAAGTGGGATTTGGCATATAAGGATCTGACTGAATGCATCAAGGCGAATCCTAAAGAGACCACTTTATATCTCAGACGAGCTGTTTCACTTAGACATTTGCATCGGGTGCCGGAAGCTGTGGCTGATTACAACAAGGCTATAGAGCTTCAGCCCACTGATATCAACTATGAGCGCAGAGGTGACTTCTATTTGCAATCGAAGGAATTGAATAAAGCAGTGGCGGACTTCAAGGCGGCTCTGCGCGCGCAGCCCGCAAACAAGAAAGCACTGCAGGGTTTGTCTTCTGCATATGAAGGATTAGGGCGAAAAGAACTGGCTGCAGATGCCAGAAACCGTGCGACTGGAGATATGGAAAGAGTGATCGACCAGTACAGTCGCACTTCCGATGGTTTCAATCGCCTCAAACGCAGCCTCGGAAAGTAAGACAAGGTGCGGGTTTTGTAGACGCGTTGTTGAGTGAGAGAGAAAAACTCGCATCTACATATAAGGAATGTTCTTTCCGACTTCCAAGTGGATATCCTCCTCAAAGCGCATAACGACAGATTTTTCGAGTAGCTATGCATTAGTTATATCTAGGAAAAAGGAATTTTCGCCGAAATGGACTTTTTTACCTGCTCTTTGCGAGAGTCCAGTGGGGGAGCCAGATGTTCCTCGAAAAGCGCATCAGCTCTTCGATTTGAGAAATGACAAACACCGATGGAAATGCGATATAGAGCCAATTCTTAAGGGAGTGTATATATTTCAAATTGCTAAAAGATCTCCAAAATACGCGTATATGGCGCTTTCCGGCATTTGACACCTCCAACACGAGTTGATATGATTCATTTTGTTGAGTCGCTTCGGCGGCTGCGAAATTTGTTCGCTAATGAAACAACTCGAACCCTGACAACTGAATAGCCATGAACGGCGCCTGTCAATAATTTTGAGCAGGAATTCAGGAAAATCTCCTGTTCGTTAGTACTCCTAACGAACTTTGACAATGGAGAGTTTGATCCTGGCTCAGGACGAACGCTGGCGGTGTGCTTCACACATGCAAGTCGAACGGAGTAGCAATACTCAGTGGCGGACGGGTGAGTAACACGTGGGAATCTACCATTAGATGGGGAATAACAGGCCGAAAGGACTGCTAATGCCGCATATGTATGTGCCTCGACAGGGGCGTATATGAAAGGAGTAATCCGTCTGATGATGAGCCCGCGTCCGATTAGCTAGTTGGTAAGGTAAAAGCTTACCAAGGCGACGATCGGTAGGTGGTCTGAGAGGATGATCACCCACAATGGGACTGAGACACGGCCCATACTCCTACGGGAGGCAGCAGTGGGGAATTTTACGCAATGGGGGAAACCCTGACGTAGCGACACCGCGTGAGCGAAGAAGCCCTTTGGGGTGTAAAGCTCTGTCAACAGGAACGAAAAAAATGACGGTACCTGTGGAGGAAGCATCGGCTAACTACGTGCCAGCAGCCGCGGTAAGACGTAGGATGCAAGCGTTGTCCGGATTTATTGGGCGTAAAGAGTTCGTAGGCGGTTTGTTAAGTCTGATGTTAAAGACCGGGGCTCAACCTCGGAAATGCATTGGATACTGGCAGACTGGAGTGCAGTAGAGGCTAGTGGAATTCCCAGTGTAGCGGTGAAATGCGTAGATATTGGGAAGAACACCGGTGGCGTAGGCGACTAGCTGGGCTGTAACTGACGCTGAGGAACGAAAGCCAGGGGAGCAAATGGGATTAGATACCCCAGTAGTCCTGGCCGTAAACGATGGATACTAGGCGTAGTGGGTATCGACCCCTGCTGTGCCGCAGCTAACGCGATAAGTATCCCGCCTGAGTAGTACGGCCGCAAGGTTGAAACTCAAAGGAATTGACGGGGGCCCGCACAAGCGGTGGAACATGTGGTTTAATTCGAAGCAACGCGAAGAACCTTACCAGGGCTTGACATCTGTGGAATTTTTCGGAAACGAGAAAGTGCTCGCAAGAGAGCCACAAGACAGGTGGTGCATGGCTGTCGTCAGCTCGTGTCGTGAGATGTTGGGTTAAGTCCCGCAACGAGCGCAACCCCCGTTGTTAGTTGCCATCAGGTAAAGCTGGGCACTCTAGCGAGACTGCCGGTGACAAACCGGAGGAAGGTGGGGACGACGTCAAGTCATCATGCCCTTTATGCCCTGGGCTACACACGTGTTACAATGGCCGGGACAATGTGATGCAAACTCGCGAGAGTGAGCGAATCACCAAACCCGGTCTCAGTTCGGATCGCAGGCTGCAACTCGCCTGCGTGAAGTCGGAATCGCTAGTAAACGCCGATCAGCACGCGGCGTTGAATACGTTCCCGGGCCTTGTACACACCGCCCGTCACGTCATGGGAGTTGGTCACGCCCGAAGTCTGTGTGCTAACCGCAAGGAAGCAGCAGCCTAAGGCAGGGCCGATGACTGGGACGAAGTCGTAACAAGGTAGCCGTACCGGAAGGTGCGGCTGGATCACCTCCTTTCTAGGGAGTAAGCGGATATGTTCTTTCGGTAAAGAGCAAAACTCCGCCACGAAACATGCTTAGGTCGCACAATTCACGTAGCGACGCTGATAGCAGAAATGCCACAGCCTGCGTGTGTTTCTCCTAGGTCGAGGCCATAGACGGCTATCTGGTATAAAAAACCTTGCTCAAAACCAGATAGAGAGAGGCAGACAGGCATCAGGATTGGCTATTCAGTAATCAGGGCTCGAACCGCAAAATGGTTCGACACCAAAATCAACCAGGGGAGACGAAAGTCTCCCTTTTTTGCTTTAAGCACCAGTTGCGATGTTCGTACTGGTTCACCTTATTGGTTATCGATTGGCGCGTCGATTTCTGCAGTTACGCAGAAATCACGATGGCCGGACAAAGATTGAGTTGTCCGATGACCGGCATTGGTCAAGAGATGCCTTCCCCAATCGAAATCATAGGTGCTAACTATGGGTGCATGTCCAATTGAATCATCCGAAGATTTTGTCCCTGGTCTCAAGGAAATCCAAGCACAGATTGCTGACGCAAAGAATGAGTCAAATAGAGCGGCCGCTGTCAGCGCGATGATGAGAGAAGTCGAGACAATCAATAGCTACAACACAGATCGTTGTCCCTATTCGGTGAACGTGGCCGAGTTGAATAGTTTGTTGCAGCCTAATTCTTCTTTGCGTGTCGAAAACGATGGAGACAAAGAGTACTTGGTGTTTGATCCACCTCACAAGGAAAAGCATTAGGCTTTTGAGAAAGCCCGGTCACCAATTCCAAGGTACCTTTTTGAGTTCGTCTTTCCATTCCCTGGACGGCATGACATCGGGTCTTCTTGCCAAATCAATGATCACTTGCGGATGAGTATAGAGCGGTGTTGAAAATGGACCATTCGAAGGTCCGGAAACCTTCTTTGTTTCATAAGGCACTATGCGAACCTGGGCCGCATCGCTCATTCGGTGTATTAGGGCTGCGACTGGTTCTTTTCGGCTGGGAGTGCGAACGCCGGCTGTGAGTAGTTGATTGGCGATGTATCGTTCTGGGCGATGTGAGTCTATAGCAGCACGCAAGCTTAGATGGCTGTCACAGGAGAGATACTGCATTGCCAGAAAGCGCAGATCAGCTTGTCCATAGATGTTGGCGTTGTCTCTCACATTTTGGAGATCTCTGCGAAACTGCTCAAAATTGCCCATTTTGTAATTGATCAGAGCGCGAGCACCATGAAGAGCGGGATGGAACGGACTATAGCTAAGCAGCTCATCAGCAGTGACGAGGGCGTTTTCCAAATTGATGATTGTCTTTCCCTCGCCCATGAAATTATTGACGAGATAGATCACCTTCTCCTCAGGACGGAAGAAGTAGTATTCGCTCAATACGCACTCTGGCAGCCGAAGCCGCATTTCTTCAATTGCTTCTGTGGTCACAAGGGGCATGTCGAACGAGAATTTCGACAACTGTTTGCAGTATGAAAGAGCGAGAAACGAATCGTCGAAAATTGTTGGTGCTGCGAGTCTAAGTGAATTGAGAGAGCTGACTCGCGAAATAAATAGAACACCTTTTTCAGCAATTGTGCATCCTGAAATTTCTAAATACTCCAATTTCGGAAAGTGCAGAAGAATCGCTAAACCGTCGTCGCTCACTCGGGTTTTTACCAGTTGCAGACCTTCTAGTTGATGTAAATTTCGCAACTGGATGATACCACTGTCGGTGACAGCAGCGTCGTCAATGCTTAACCACTTCAACGAACGCAACTCCTTGAGAGAGTTGAGACCTTGGTCTGTGACGCTTGTTTCTACAAGATGTAATTCCTTGAGATTCTTGCATCTCTCAAGCACTTTCAGACCATAGTCGGAAACAGCGCGCCCGTATAAAACCAAGCTTTGCAGATCTCTTAGACGATCTGCTTTTGTTATAAGGTCACCGTCTGTCCAGCGACAGAGTGTATCAACAAAGTTATTCATAGTCGTATGAGGCACACACAGACCAACGCTCTTACCTTGTACCCGGTTTATCATTTGGATACTCGCTAAAGACCGCATGGTTAGCTGCATTTAATGATGCCAAGGGGTGCTGGCACAGCATGGCTTTTCAGTGTCGGAGCGAATTTAGGCGATGCCAGGTTGCCTGAAATAATGGTGGCTTGTGAGTTTCAGCGTAGCTAGTTATACCGTGGCTGGATGGTAGACGTAGATATACCAGAGGTCTGCATCTATCTGCTCAGTCCAAAACTCGAAATGTTTGGCGTGCCAGATATCGAAGAGCGGTTGCGGCTCCCACATGTGTTTAACACCAATGATTTCGCCTGGTTTGCTGGTGTTTACTGCAATGTTGATGGGCGGCATCGGATCGCCGAGGCGCGCGTCCAGCGGAGTCACATCGACCCATTTAATTAATGACGGATCGCAGTTTTTCAGCCATTCTGGTTTTTCTTCTTGCGACGTTGGCAGTGGGACATGCTCTTCGTATTCAATAAGCGAATCATCGCTGATGCCGGCTATTTCCATCACCTTTTGCACCAGCTCTTGCTCGGGCATTCCCACCATCACAGCGATTCTGCCAAGCGTTATACGCGGCGGCATCACTTTATTCATCAATGGATTGCGCAGTCTTGAGAAATCATGCGGGTTTAGACTGATGATGTATTCCAAAACATCAGGATGCGCGGCAAGGGCGGCTGAAAGACGTGTTTTTCCGTTCATCTAAACCTCTATGGCATTTGTAGGCGTGGGCGATGCCGTTTTCTATATAATTATCCCAAGGTCTAGTTTGCTTTGGGTGCATGTCATGAAATTAGGTCGTGCCTTAATACTTTCTGCGTCGACCCTTATTGCTCTGTCGACGGGTTCAATTCCGGTGTCAGGGCATTCTTTAGCGCTCTTTGCGTTGACAACATGTGCCGGCACAGATGCAAAAGCGCCGGCTGCGGGCACGGCGGGCGCGCCCGCAGCAAAGTCCAAGTCTTATCAAACTGGAGTCGCCCTCTTCGGGGCAAAACGATTTGATGAGGCGTCGAGGTATTTTACGAGCGTCGTAAAGGCCGAGCCGACAAACGCAGAAGCCTACTACTACCTAGCCACCTGCCAGGCCATGGTGGGCGACGAACCAGCCGCGAAACGCCTCTATGAGTACGTCGTCAAATATTTTCCTGACACTCCTGCTGCAACCTCTTCCAAGCAATATCTCGATGCACATGCCAGCGCAAATGCAGCGAAGGAGACAGCCGATGCGGCAACTATTCAGAAGCAGGTTAAAGAGCTTGCGTCTGCCCTTGAGGGTGTAAGAAAGAGCGCAACGACTGCACCCGCTTCAATCGCCTCTTTGGTTCAAGTTGTTCGCGCGCGCGCCGACAGACCGAATGTTTCTGCCGAAGCGATTGCCGCAATTAAAGGCGCGGTCGATAAAATGCCCGTGTCGGTAAAGAATTTCATGTGGTCGCACAATGTGCGCATTTACGTCACTCCAACAGTTGAGGATTATTCACCTGGTGTGAAATATCAAGAAGCGCGTGGGTATGAGGGTGGAACATACAAGAGCTGTCCGGCGTTTTATCAAAATAGAAAAATCGTAATAGCTGAGCGAACTATGGATGAAGGCGACGAATCTATCAAAGATGCTTTCCCTCCGAATAATATGGTCAATTCTCTCTATCACGAGACTGGTCACGCAATGGATTTTTGCTTGGACGGCATTTCGCATTCAGAGGAGTTCAAGCACGCTTATCTTCTCGATTCGGCGCACGTCGACCCAACAACGGCAAATACATTGCGATATTATTTGCAGAAGTCTGAAGATGGACAAGAAGAGTGTTGTGCTGAATTGATTGGCTTGTTGCTAGGTCAAACGGAAAGGCACACGGCTGAAATGCGAGCAACCTTTCCGCTTACTCTCAAATTGCTGAGAGCTAAGCTCGGGCTTTAATGCAAAAAAGACAGGTGCATTGTTGATCAACAATACACCTGTAAATTCACTTAGCGCTGCTCATATTTTTAGTTGTGTCGCTTTGTTGGCTTCGTCGCGTCTTAAGCTTCTCTGCTTCTTAATCGCTACCTTTTCTGAAGCTCCTCATCTATGGCGCGCTACCGACGTTACTGTCGATCCAGCTTAAAGCATTGTTGAAAGCCTCGTCACTCACTTTCACGTCTTCAAAGCTGTAGTGATCGCCGTTCTCCAGTAAAACGTATTTTTTCTTGGCGGTCTTCAGATTTTTGTAGACATCTGTAGAACCTACTTCTTTCGACTCACCATCGAGTTTGCCATGCACAACGAGAACTGGAACATCCTTGATTTGCTTGGCGAACTTCTTTGTCTTGTACATGTAAAACTGACAAGCCATCAACTCTTTCGGTTTCAAATCAAGCCTGACGTCTTCGTCATCCATGAATGCTTCTTGCAGATTTTCCTTCGGGGTCGCAATATTCATCAAGTCTTCGCTCATGTGCGAGTCTTTTCCCGCTTTGAGTGTGAGAACTTTCGAACCGATATTGACGTAATTGTCGATAGTTTTGTAGTGCTGCCCACCAGGAGCGGCCGTGATGATACCGGCTGTCAGCTCAGGATACTTCGCTGCTGCTTCTAGCGCGAGCGCTCCGCCCATTGCTTCCCCAAGGATAAACACAGGAGTTTTGTCGTGCAGTTTTTTGATTACTTCCAATGAGCCTTTCACGTCAGCAAAAGTGTTGTCCAGATCCATCTCGGAGTCCTTTGTTTTCATTTCGGTCCAGCCGCCAAAGCCGCGCAGATCGATTGAATAAACAATCACGCCTTTTTGAGCCATACGTGTGCCGAAATCGTCAAAAACATTTTTGTGCAACCCCAATTCGTGCAGGCAAAGCACTGCGGCGCGAGGAGTGCCTTCTGGCTTCCACACAGTTGCTGGAGGATTACCAGGAACAAGACCTACTGATGTGCCTGAAATTTCGCGTTTTTTCCTCTTTCTGTCTTTGCCGTCTTTGTGTTTTTTGCTGAAGGGCCAAAAGGCATCGGCACTAGGAACGGAAACTGCGCTGGTAAAAAGCAAGACGCCCGCGACAGCTAAAGCGGAAATCTGTTTGCGCTTTGCGTTCTTATCTTGTGTGGTCTTAACCTTTATGAACATGTATCGTCCTCCTCGACGTTTAATCATGGCCCACTATTTCTTTTTCACTGGTGGGTTGCTTGGTTTTAGGGGGGATTTGGTCTGGTTTCCAATTGATTTGTTTGCCGGGGTTAAGGTGCGTCCCGGCAGTTTTCGTGCGCCATCTCCACCGGCGCTTCCGAGCGGAATCATCATCGGCTGAATATTTGCTGGTTTTGGATTGGTACCTGGATCGCTGAGAACAATTTCCGTTCCTCCGACGATTTTCTTGAACATCATTGGTGTTTGTAGAACTGCGCGATCTCTGAGGACTTCTTCTTCAACTTTCTCTTTCAAGTGGGTGAAGACTCCGCCCATTTTTTCTTTGTTGTTGTTTTTTCTCAAACCTTCGAGCAGATAGTGAGTGAAAACGCCGTTGTGGTAGCGCTTTGACTCCCATGAAATTTGGTCGTCCATGCTGGATACAAGAATTAATTGACCAGGACCGACATTTATGTTGCTTGGTGAGAAATCGAATTCTCGCTTCAGCGCCTTTGCACCGGCGATCGCCCCACCGTGGCAAACATCCAGCAATAGCAAGCTGCGATCTGCATGGAGAACTTCCTTGATACCGATTGTCAGCCATTGCATCGGAATTCCGCTAAAGACGAGATTTTCCTTCGTGCCCTCGTAAGTGACGATGAAGTTTGCGTTCGTCTCCTTTTCCGGAGCGCTGCCGTGACTGGACAGATAGAGCACCACAAGGTCATCGGGTCCGGCGACGCGACCGAGCCATTTCTCTCCCAGATTGCCGACAATGTTTTCTCTTGTCGCCTGCGCATCCGTAAGAAGCTTCACGTGGTCGGGTGCAAACCCGGCTTCTTTGATCAAATAATTTTTGAAGTCCGTCGCATCTTTAGCCGCGTAGCAGAGGTTGATGGAGGGATCTTTGAAATTGCTGATACCTACAATCAACGCCCACTTATCTTTGATCGGTCTGGGCGGCTGGCTAAGTGTTGCATCTTCTGTGACAGTGACATCAGTTGAGTTGTAGCCAGGCAACGTGGCTTTTAGTTTGTCGGACTTTCTTTTCAGCTCTGTCGACTCTGTGACTTCTCCCTGGCAGCGAAGGGCCTCAGCGAGATTAGCCATATCACTGGCAATAGCACCATTGTCGGTGCCACCAAGGGCTTGCTCGTTTTTCAACACTTCGCGATATCGCTCAGTTGCTTCAGGATAGCGTTTGGCTGCAAGCAGAGCGTCGGCAATTTCCTTTTCTATACCGGTGATTTCCAGCGTGTTGTCGCCCTTCTGCGCTTTCTTAATTGCAATTGCGCGATTTAGTAAATCAATTGCCTCCGCGGACTTGCCTTGTGGTCTCAAGACGTCTGCAAGAATCACCAGGTTCTGTGCAACCAACTGATGGTTTGGTCCAAGCACCTTTTCTCTGATTGTGAGTCCTTTTCTAATCAATTGCTCGGCGTCTTTATAGTCGCCGCGATTGCGCTCGACAAATGCGATGTTGTTGAAGCAAGAAGCAACATCGAGGTGATTCTCACCAAGGTTTTTCTGACAAAGTTCAAGTGCGCGTCTATACAAGGACTCGGCAAACTCGTATTTGCCTTGCTTCAAATACAAGAGCGCGATATTGTTCAAATCCGGCGCAATTCCCGCGCTGTCTTTTCCCAAAATCTGCTCGTCACAGTTGAGCGCCTTCTTCAAATTTGCTTCTGCTTTTACATAGTCGTCAGCATCCATGTATGCCAGCCCGAGCTCTGTAGAAACAGCACCATAGGTTGTTGACGAACTTCCTGCCGTACGGGCAGCTAAGTTGAGCGCTTGCTCCAGAAGCGGAATTGCTTCCAGTGGTTTTTCTTGCGCAAGCAAAATTTCGGATAATGCACGCGCAATTTTTAGACGCACGTCGTCAGAAATTTTGTTCTTCGGATTTTGGGTATTGAGTAGCGGCGCAAGAAGTTTTTCTGCTTCCTCAAACCTGCCCTGATCACGCATAAGATTGGCTAAGCGAATGCGGTCTTCTGCTGTAGAGCCGCTTTCTTTGCCATTCACCGTCTCACGCATCAGAATCGAGCGCTGCGTGAATTTCTCAGCCTCTTCAATTTTTCCTTGCGCAGCATAAACATTGGCAAGCGTGCTCAACCCGTCAGCAAGCTGAAGACTCGAGGCTCCATCTGATTTATCGCAGTGAGTAATGGCGGCCTTTGCCATATTCTCTGCAGCGTCAAAACGATTGCGGTCTAAATAAATGGTTGACAGGTTGATCAAGTAAGGAACCATTTCTTTGCATGGTTCTGACTTACTCCCTTTGACTATCGCCAGTGCTTTCTCCGCGATTGTTTCTGCCTCTGCATATCGTCTTTGATAACGGTTGGTGATCGACAGTTGCATCAATACCGGAGCAATCTGAATATTATCTTTGCCGGCGCTTTTTTCCTTCAATGCTAAAAGGCGCTTCCAGAGTCGTTCTGCGTCATCAAATGCACCCTGGCGCATGTCCAGTTTTGCCAGTGCCATGATCGCTTTTTCCAAGTTCGGATCGTTTTCGTTTAACTTCTCCGCCGCAAAAAGCGCCGCCTCATACTGTTTTTTCGCCTCAAAAAAATGACCTTTCAGCTGAGCCTCTTCGCCTTTATCCATAAAGGACTGCAACAGCGAGTCTTGCGCGAAGGCGACGCTATTCGAGAGACATAAACCTGCCGCTAAGAGCAAAGCTGCAATTTGATGTTTGTTTTTCATTTTTGTTCGGACCAACGGTCCAGGGGGGCTTAGACCTTTGGGGTCCATCAGGGGTGCAGAGAAAACCAATTATGAGGGGCAGTTGTATCTTTTGTGTTTATTCATTTGAAGGTCTTACGTTTTTGGAACACTTGCCCGCGAAAGCCCAACGGGCGCCTTTGGGAACAAGATTTTCGGGGCCGCGTCGTTATGCCTTGTCACAACCCAAGATTTGCCGCCTGCAGGACCTGCGGGAGGCGGAGATTTATCATGAGAAAAACTGCGCGCAAGACGGGAGCACTACTGGGTATCGCTATCCTGGCCGGAATGATTGTTTCCACTTCCTTCGCGCAGCCGGCCAATGCGCAAATCGCCGACATCTTGAAGAATGCCCTGGGCGGACAATTGTCAGGTTCGAACTACAACGACCCATATGGCAACAACTACAATTACGACAACTACAGCAATTCATTAAACGGTACTGGCGGGGGACTGAGCGGGCTTTTGAACCAGTTCTTGCCAGGACAAACCAATAGTTCCCTTCCACTAAATCAAGACAATATCTACAACGCACCCAACACAGGCAACGGTCTTGTAGACAGCCTTTTGCCCCTGGTTCAAAACAGTGGCGTGGGCTCCAGCCTCCTGGGCTCTTATCTTCCTCAATCACAGCTTTCTTCGGCATATGGCAGCAATTACCCGACCAATCTGTCCGGCGGATACTTGAACGGTCTGCCCGGATTCCAGAACTTCGGAGGCGTGCAACCGGTCGTGTTCAACGGTGTCACGCTCGACTCTGGAATATATTCCGGGCCTTATCGCGGCACACCTCACCAGGTGGAGTCGGCGATGAACCTAGACTGGCAAATGACCGTTCTTAAGGAACAGATTGGTCTGGGGGCTGCTCAGGGCTATCTAATGCCCTCGGATGCCAACTCTTTCATCTCGGAATTGAATGGTCTTATCTCGCAAAAACAGCGAGTTGTAAGAAGGAATGGACTCAGTTTTGATGATTCTGAAGTACTCGTTCAGCGTCTCAACGACCTGGTCGGTCGCGTGCGACAGTCCTGGTACAACCAAAACGGTTTCAATCGCGGGCAGAACAACAACGGTTGGGGGCGTCGCGGTCGCCAATCAAGAGCCAATGCTTATGGTCAGGTTTTGAACAATAATCGCAATGATGCCCTTGATAGGTTGTACCTAATGACCCAACCAACTCGTGGTGGTTTTCGATACTAATCAAGTTTTGAGCCAGCCAGTCCGGGATACCAACCTCCGAGGGTGTCCCGGTTCTGGGCGTTTATCTGGGTAGCAACGCCAGAAGAGCGCGCTTTTCACCCAGCGGGCGTGCTCGTTTAAACTTTCGCCAATTCCGCCTAATCAATTGTTGGACACCGTAACGGGAAATACGGATGAGCCAGCAGGAGCAATGTCATGGCAGGCAAGATAGGTTTTTTTCAAAAAGGCGAGCAGAAAAAACAGTATTCGGACAAGGTTTTGAACAATGTTGAGAACGCTTATCGTCCTAAGAATAGAGCGCGCGCGAAGAATCCGATTTCGTCGAACACGTTGAGCGGCGAAGAGCCAGACACTTTAGAGGAAAGTTTCGAATTACAGCAACAATCAGCCCAGCAAGGGCGCTTTAGAAATCCGGTTGGGTACGCGTTTGCAGGGCCGCAGGCCAAGCGTCAGAAATTGGCAGCTCAATCCGAAACGAATGCGTCCGCTAAGAGTTCTGTTAAAGGAGAGGAGCGAGTCGAAGCTCCCTCTGTGGTGTTTGCAGCTCCACCGGGTCTTGAGAAGACTGTTGATCCGGTAGAGAGGCAGCCGAGCAAATCGAGAAATTTGTCACAGCCAGAGATTCAGGTTCGTACTGGAAATCCGTTTCAAAAACCTGCACCGGAAGTGCAAGAGAAAGAAGCCCTCTCCACATCGCAAGAACAAGAAGTTCTCACGGCAATGCGAGAACTTGAAGCAGACGTTCAAGAGAGCAGAGGCAATTACGAGCCCCTAAAAGAAGGCGAAATCGAAGTTGCGAAATCTCTCGGTTTTAAACATTTGTTTTGCAATCGACCAGCGCTCGGTGAGCTACAGTACGAGCTTGAATTCGATCTGATTTCGACGGATGAGTTCAGCAAATCGGATGTAATGCAGAACGCGCAAAGCGAAGGGTCTTCAGTAGAAGCAGCAACTGTCGCCGACTTTGGTTTCACTTTCAAGCCGCCCAATGCGAGCACAGATAGAAGAGTCGTCGAGTAGTAAAAGTAAAACGATTTGCTTATTAATTAGCTGGATCTCAGGAGCTGATGGTACTATCTGAACCGACGCGAGTATCGCGCGGTGCCTCAGTTAGAATCCGGTCAATTCGGCTCCTATGTCTAAAGTGTTGACTAAAAACTCAGTTATGGCTCAACTGGTTGCTCTCGAGCAGTTCCTAAATCAGCTGGCTGAAGACGTCGAACACGCACAATACCGAAGAAATCAGCTTGTTGCTCAATCCATGGAGCATGCAGCCGAAGAGCTAACGGCTGGTTTTAAGAATCTCGCAAAGGAGAGGCTTTCGAAGGCACACTTGAATATCAAACTCGCCTGGTTGCGCGCCAATTATGCCCGCCAATTGTTTGATGCTGAAACGGTTGAATTTGAACTCGGAGAAGGAAACTATCTCGAGTTGACTGAGATGGAAGACGAGTATTTGCCGTCGGCCACAGCGCATTTCAAATATCTCGAATCTGAGCTCAAGCAGATGCGCCAGGAAATAAGCACACGCGTGGGCAAGGCGAAATAATGGATATTTTCGAGCAAATAAAATCGCTTGCCGGTGACTGGCTCAAGCGCAAGGATGCCAACGAAAAGCTGACGCGTATGCTGGAGATGATCGCGGAAGCCTCGGCTGCAGTTGAAACGCGTAAATCATCCTTTACTTCATTGGCCGCTAGTCGGCTAAAACTTGCTGAAGAAGCAAGGTCGCGGGCTCTAAAAATGTTCGAAGAAAACTCGCTAGAGGACTGCGAGAAATTTTGCGAACGTGGGCTCTTGCATCTGCAGATTGCTTCTGCTCATATGCTGTCTGAAGATCAAATGAAGCTTGAGCTGACCTTTGATGAAGGGTCTACTGAAGAGGCAATCGAGCGCCTGTCGAATGGTATTGCTCGTCTGAAGATGGCAGTCGAGTACAGCAATTGTATAGTCAGCGAACATGTCAAAGAACACCTTCTCGAAGTGGTAAGACAGCGTGAAGAGGCACTGTCCCTCTTTGCAGAGGGGGGCGATGAAGATGCTCACCGTATTGCGGAGGGAGCACTCCTGTGGCTGCATTATTTGGGAAGGCAATTGGAATTGGACAACGATAAGCCGATAATTGTGATCGAGCCAATCGTAAAACTCAGTCCTAAAGAAATGACGATGATCAAGACGCTCATCGAGAGCATTGTTTACTGCCGGACTGTTCTACAAGTGACACATACCCGTGGCTATAGCCGGGTTGAGCGCTATCTTAAAGCTGCCATGCAAAACCTTGAAAAGTCCATCACCGCCTACTTGGACGGTGATGCGGATAAAGTTGCTCGCATGGTGACCACCGGCCTCATGGAAGCGCGAATGGCTGATGAGCTTCTTAAAAACACAGGACCTGATGAGGGTGCTTACGAAGTGCTGGCAAGTGAACTCGCGGACGACCTCACCATCAAAGGAAAAGAGTTTTTCCGCCGTCTAGTAATGCTTAGTCGCCTTATCAAAGAAAACTTGCACGAACCGGAGCGCGCGCTGAACAAACTTGATTCCGTCAATTTTAATTACAAGAAGTGTCTCGCTTCTATGCGCGATGGAGATCTTGGCGAAGCCGCTCGGTATGCCAAGTTAGCGCATCTTGATTTGGATTATTCGAAGCAGATCGTAATTGATGGTGTCATCGAACCGAGTTATTCTGAACTCTAGACTTGTAGGGACGACGCCATGCGCCGCCCGGTGTCGGCTGGAATTCGTAACTGGAAAGGCGCATGCAATGCGCCAACGCAATACTCCAATAGAAAGGCGCATGCAATTCGCCACTGCATTAGTACTCCGAGCGTTGATCCCAGCTTGATACCACTGGTGACATCATTGTTTTTGTGGCTGGTTTGATTTTACTCGGTAGAAGGTCGACAAAAATCAGTTGTGGTCGGCAGCAGAATCTAAGGCGTGGAGCGTGTTGCCTCTCCATTCCGACACCACGAGAGACAATCAATTTGCTTCCTGATGGTAGCAGTACCACATCACCATTTACCCAGCGTTTTGGAATATTGGACGCTGTCATCAATGGTCCGTAGAACGGTAATTGAACCTGCCCACCGTGACAATGCCCGGCAACAAGCAAGTCGCCTTCCACTTTTCCTAGTGAGAAATCCGGATAGTGTGCCATCACGATGTGAAATTTGTTGTTATTGTCCTTCTTTGGATATTTCAGTTCTGAATTTCGCCCGTCGTAAAAACTCAAACCTGTTATGTCCACCGGACCAGCGGAGACTGTCTCTGACTGCTCGAATGTGTGTCCAGGCACATCGGTGAATAGTTGCTGCCAGCACGAAAAATCATCAACATTCCCTTGTACTGCGAAAGTTCCATATTTTGGCGTGAGGTTCAAATCTTTGAAAGTCTGTTTGAATTTGTCACGTTCAACTGCCCATTCTTGATAGTTCATTGTTTGAATATAGTCGCCTGGAAGCAGCAAAAGATCGGGCTTTTCGTTTGCCACTGTTTGAAACACCGAACGCTCGTAGTCTCCCAAATTGTCAGTTTGCAGGTCGGACACAATCGCTACATGTAAGGGTGTGTCAAGTTTGTCACTGACAATCGCATGACGTTTGATCTCCAACATATGCGGCTCAATTAAAAAGGCGTCGATTGCTACCGCAAGCGTGCAAACCAGCACAACGGCATTTACGCCTGCCATTAGTTTGAATTTCTTACGGGAGTAGTGAATGCACAGTGCAAGAAAAATTGGTCCGCCAACGAAGCCTCCTATCGCTAGTAGCGTGAAGACCATGAAGAAATCATGCGCTACTTTCAACGCCGCATAGCTAGCAACGCAGCCATAAATCAGTTCTGCAACAACGTAGCTAAAAACGTTGTTTGAAAAATTTTTGAGTAAAACTGTGAGAATCGCTAGAGTTGCAAAAACGATTCCCAAATAAGTAATAATAGTCCAGTCCACGCGCCCTCCCCACCAGTTCGCATGTGTGATATTTAGACAGCCAAGGTTCGCTTGCGGCGCTAGTTAGCGCACATAAGTGCGAACACTAATAATGATTTCCGCCAACGCATTTCAACGCTTTCATCATTCATACCAACCGGCTGTGAAACATTTGTGAAATTCACTGCTGCTGTGTTGGGCGGTAAATCCAACCTTCGAGAAGTACGTCCAGATCATCTAACGAAAATGGATCGACGAAAAATTCTTTTGCTTCTAAAAACATTGCAGTGGTGTAGCACGCAATCACCGCATCGAGAGCATGGTCGCTATTGATCACGGAGGTTAGCGAATTCTTGTTCATATTCAACTTCGGCACATTTCGAAATGTCAGACCGCGTTCTTCTTTGATTGCCAAAAGTGAGCGAATGATCTCGTGCCGAAGACTTGTCACCTGCGGCTCGTCTTTCTTATCCTTTGATTTATAGCCGGTTTCTTTCAATTGGAAAAAGCGAAGTGTGTCGCGCGGGTACACTTCAATCACTGCGCACCCGCCATCTATTTCATCCTGAAAAGGCAAGGTGTAAAAACGGTCTGGTGGCAACATCGCCAAAAGTTGAATGCACTGATACGTCATTTGCACCATTGACGGATTACCGCGATGCAATGGCGAAATTGCGAGCGAGCCGTTCCACTTGTCCGTTAATCTTTTGGGCTCACGTTTGAATTCTTTTGCAAGTTCGATAAATCCGGCCTGCCCAAGGTGAAACAACGCTTCGGCCATTTCCTGAAAAGACTGGTAAGCCGGTTTTTGTTCTTTTCGCGCCATGTAATGCAAGAACTCCACGGGCAAAGAAAACGGGCTGTCGATTCCAACCGCGGCTCCCTTGTGTTTTATCAACTCGTCTTTTAGCCCATGCGAGCCAACTTTTTTGACATCGACAATTTCAAAGCCGAGGGAGCTCATTCTGCCGGTGGCCAACCACGTATTGTTGGGCACAGCGCTGGCTCCGCTGTAGTCGACGCCAAAGATTAGCCTTTCGGACATAGCGTATTTCCCACCTTTGTTTTGTCACTTTTTCCATATAGTGTACGAGAATGCAGGACTTCTCTGAACAAATCGGTTCCGTCTCTGAATACGAATCTGCTAAAACGCCCAACTGGGTGGCAGATGCGGGCACATCCACCTGGCAGCCGGATAGCCAAGCGAGTTTCGTCCGTGCGTCTTATACGGCGGGTAGTGAGCGTCCGACCGCGGACCTGGAAGTGTTCGCAAATATTGGTCTTATTGGCGATTCGAGCAATGCTTTCAAATCGGTGAACTCCGAATGGACGCAGCATACGTTTTACGAGCCACCTCAACCCCCCAAGCAGGTGCGAAAGCCCTACGAACAGAACACCTACGAACCTCAAGTACCGCCTCTCCAAATCGACCCCCGTCCTTTGGACGAGCAGATAATCCCGAAGGATACTCCAGGACGGGAGCCTGGGCGTAAGTTCGATGCCCCGGGCAGTCCGGACGGCAAGAAACCTGGCGGGCAAGAAGTCCCAACAATTTATGAGCCTTTGGTTCGCGTCCCTCCGGTGGTCCGCGAAGGCAATCGCGTCTTGATTCCCACATTTTTGCCTGGCGATGCCGACCTCAGCGACAAAAATCCTGTCCAGACGAAGGCTTACGACATCAATTCGCCGGAAGCGAAGCTTTACTTGCAGAGTCGCGACTCAATAGTCAAAATCACGACGGATAAAACGAATTCGGAAGGCAAAGATTTCACCGCTTATGGCTCCGGATTTTTCGTCACAGAGAACGGTCAGATTGCGACTGCGAATCACGTTATTGACGGCGCAAAGACAATCAAAGTAACTACCACGGCGGGTCGTGTATACAACGCGCGCGTGAAAGAGACCAATGTCGGCGGCGAGTCTGCAGTTATTGAGCTCACTGACATTGCACCAGGCGAACGTTTCAAACCGTTGCCGCTCCGCGATAGCGCTGCCGGTATAAAGCCAGGCGAAAAGTTAGTGTCCATCGGTCATCCCAATGGCGTCGAAGATATCGTCATGAGCCCCGGAGAGATGGTGAAACGCGAAAGGTTTGTCGCGTCCAATTTCAGTTATCCGAAAGTAAACCCGAATGCGATGTTTATCCATGCGTCGACGCGCACACAGGGCGGCAACAGTGGCGGTCCCTTGATTGACAGCGAAGGACGCGCGGTTGGTCTTACCAATTTCAGACATGGAGACGCATCCGGCGAATTCGTCGGCATTGATGATGTTCGCTCATTGATCACAGATCCGAAGAAAGGCCAGTTATCCGACAACCGCAGTTTCTTTTTCCCAAGCACTCTTCAGATCGACAATGAGAATGTATTGAAAGGCTTGAGCACGGTCTTTGCGGGTGGCAATAACCTGATTGCCTTCGGTTCACGAGGCAACATTCAGTACGGTCGAGCCATTCGGGGAATGAACACCTTTGCTAGTGGCCTGGCTGGCGGCTATGCCATTACCGAGCTGCCCGGTGATATCAGGGCTTTCAAGTCTGCGTTGAATTATGGCACCACCGCAGAGAGAGTCAGTACTGGAATTGATGTAGGCGGAGATGGTCTAATGATCGTCGGTGCGCTCGCCGGGATTGCGAGCAAGCGCTATGCCCCGCTGGGAAGTGTTCTTGTAACAGTCGGTGCCTCCTCCAGGTTTGGCAATGCTGTATTCGGCGATCGTAGATTTAAGTAGTTTGGTGGATTTACGAAGTCATTCGTAATTTCACCGCTGACATGTTCTTGGCAGGCGGCTAAGCTAACAATATCCCGGTCACATCCTATAGCCCCAGAGGTTCACTATGAGCAGAGGTGACGTTGGCGAAAGCCTTGCAGTCGCGAAAGCTACACCAGCATTGGGTGAGTTCAACCCCGAGATGCTGAAAATGCCCACGAAATTTGATAAGACTTCCGGGCAGTCTGGCGACTTTGTTCTAACTCAAGCGCAAGCTCAGCAGCCGGCGGAACAGCAGCAAATGAGCCCGTCTCAGAAGCTGATGGACGAAACAGTCAAGGCCGCTAAGAAGGAATTAGAAGAGAGAAAAGCGAAAAGCGGAACTCTTTCAGATGCAGATTTCAAAGAAATTCTGCCAAAGCATTTTCCGAAAATGAAAGAAGCGATCACTCTTGCTGATCAGCAGGCTGCGAACGGACGACGCACTGCAGAATCCGAATACAAGCGCGTTGGTGCTGATCTTGCGAAGTTCTCGGAAGATTTCCCAAAAGCTATAGAGCGCCTCGGCAAGGCATCAGATGCGGTGCCCAATGCAGAGCAAGAAAAAGTTGGCACACTACTGTCTGAATTGACTAGCGAAAAAACATCATCTGATCGTAAAGATGCGATTAGAAAAGATCTGGCTAAGTATCCTGATCTTGCCGCTTCAGCAGAAGAAGCGATGAAACTGAACGCTGATGCCGAAAAGAAATTCACCCCCCTGTTTAAGGCCATCGAGGATATGCAAACAGGGCTAGCGACCGGTTTGTCGCACCGTGGGTTTTATGCAACATGCCTTCAGCAAGCTGATGGCGATCCCAAAGAACTCGAGCGCGTGACGAAAGAAGCACAAGCTTTAGCTCAATTGTTTATAACGGCAATGAAAGCTCCAGAACAGCTATTCATGCCACCAGAAGATCTTCAACCGAAGAAACCGTTGCCGCCCGTTTATAAGGCATAGGCAGCTCGGCACAAGCCGAACCAACGACGTCGATAGACGACGCCGACACAAAGCTGGCGCAAGCCTAACGCTCGGCGCAAGCCGACAGCCCAAACCGAGAGCCCAAACCGACAGCCCAAACCGACAGCCCAAACCGACAGCCCAAACCCAATCGCACAATTTATACCTTTTGAAACCCTTGGAGGTTTCGAAAAAACCTTAGGTTTCACCGTGGGGACGGAACAGGCGCGCTCGAAAGGGCGCGTCTGAATTTTTAGGGCTAGTTAGAACTTTCATCCAAAAGTCTTCGCTCTTCTGGTGGCAGCGTGGCTTTGGCGAGTTTCATTAACTCTGTAGCTTTTTTCTTGCGACCCGCTCTTATCGCTGCTTTTGTGAGCACAGCGAATGATTGCAGATCGTTGCAGTGCAACAAAACACGCTTGGCTATCTCGTCGGCAATCAAGTCGTTTTTAGAGCCCAATGCAACCTCAAATACTTGAGCACCGACTTGACGAATGTGATCTTTCCAGTAAGCAGCCATCGTTTCAGGCTCCCAGCGATCTTTGTCTCTGGGTATTAGAGTATGTGTTTCATAGTGGAAAATTTGGTGCATGAATCTGCGACCAAAGTCATTAATGTACTTTTTGAGCAATTTATACTCTCTCTGCTCAAGCAAATACTCGAAGTTAGAATTTATGATTTTTTCTTCCACTTCCGTTGTATTCTTGCCAGCCTTCTTTAGTTTTTCTAGAACTTTCAGCTCGCGAATGCTCTCTCCCAAGTACTTATTTAAGCTGGACCATTCTGCCACTAAATCGTAATCAGTTTCGCCATCCAAAATCAACCGTTCACGCATATCTCGCCGTTCTTTTAGTGCCGTGATCGCCAAAGGAAATTTCTTTCCCATCGCTGCAATTTCGTTTGGTATGTACGATAGACGAACGCCACCCCAACCGGACACAAATCGGCTGTTATCGAAGGCGAATAGATAAGCTTCTAACGCATTTTCTAGGTGACCTTCTTTTACTAATGCACGGGCTTCTTTTAGCTTTTGGTCAGCGTCTGCAGCTGTTTTCAGCCGGTTTTCATCGCAAGTGCTTGATGGCATAGAATACCTCCACTAACATTATTGCTTACGTCTGAAAGCGCGGCAATGATATGCTGGAAACTGCTAGTCGGAGCAAACGATAATGGCGCGTAAGCGTTCCATAGACATTCGAGAGAAGCAACGTCCTGAAGAGCGCTTACAGTGCGAGAGTTCCGCTATGCAGGAGTTTAGTCAAGCGAAAGAACTCCTCAAACAGAAAAAATACAAGGAAGCTCTTAAGAAGTTCAAGTTCGTTTATTCTCAGCCAGTTGTGCTCCATCATGACTGGAGTTTGCCGGAATCAGAGTTAAAGACTTTGATTAGGCACTATGCGCCAGCTGAAAGAGTCATAAGAAAGTGGCGGAATGACAAAGAGAAACTAATTCTTCGAGGTATATCTGACCTGGCGCTCCTTCGTGACTGGAGGAGTTTGAACTCTTGCTTGAAAGAGAGTAATCGAACAGAGATCGTTTTCTACAAACTTAAGCGACTACCTGAGAATGAAGATGTAATCGAATCAATTCTTTGGGAGTTGTGGCGTAAGCTGGCTAAGTCGAAGAAATACCACGAGATAGGCAAATACCTTCGTACGTTGGCTTGGCTTGTTTTCTTGCATGTCAGCGAATACGAATCGCAGCGTTTATTTCCTCGGAATGAATCTCACGAGTTTCAACAAATGGAACTTCAGCGCATGATTGAAGAAATTGCAACAGAAGATCCGCTTGTATACGAAGTCGCACTTGGTTTAGAGTCCACTGAAGTAGCCGAGCACATATGTCGAAAGATTTTGTCGCTTGAAGCTTCTGATCGGACATATGGAAAGCTCATAATGGGAGCAGTTCGGACGAAACACTTTGATGAAGCACAAAGACTGTATTCGGAAGCTCGAGAGATTCTGAAACGATATCCACTGTGCAAGAATGCAGTTCGGAAAGCTCCGAAGTGCGAAGCTCATAGATTTAAATAGGCGGAAGGCTTTGAGCTAATACTATGGAATTCGCCTTGCGTTGATATGCGATGTTGTTGAGCCAACTTTTGCGGCTGCTTGTTCTGCGGCTTCGAAGTAGAGTCGCGCAAGATAACCACTAGCGAATGCTTGTTTTTCGAAGGCGTGGCGCATGTATTGGTCGTATGAAATTTGGCGGAAACCTTGCAAATCTCTCGTGACAGCGCTTAGTTCGCTTTGAATTGCGGGTTCTTCTGCTGTTCCAGACTTGATCATCTGCCCTAGGTTGCGCAGCCTTTCTTCAACGTTGCCCAGCGGCAATCCGTTCAAAGACTTTCTACCTGCCATTACGTCGAATAGAGGTCCTCTGCTGTTAGTCAATGAACTCTGCAATCGAGCAATGCCGTTTTGTTCTCCAAGCAAGCTCACTACGGGCTGCATCTGCCCAAGCATTCCATCAATTGCAGGACGTGCGATCAGTGGTTTTTCGTTGAGATAGTTCGCAATAGAAGCCTCATTTCTACGAGCCTCCAGTCGTTCTGAAAGCGACAATTTTCTGCCCTGACGATTGCTCGCAATCTGGTCAAGAAATTCATCTGTTGGCTCGCTGCCGAACTGTTTTTTGTAGTTGCTTTTGATACCGCTTCTTTGACTTTCCGTCAACTTCATGCCCACGCCGCGCTCGTCCATCATGCGACGAATTGTTTGATTCTCCTGAATGACGTGCGAGTATTCATGCACGATTTTTTCGACAAGTTCTGGCGACATTTTGTCGCCGATGATGCCATCAGGACCAATTTGAATGATGCCCTTTCCTTTCAAACATTGGGCTTGAAGTCCAGGAGTGTCGGCAATCAACAATCCAACGCGCGGCAGATTTTGAGTTTCTCCCCAATGATTGAGTGCGTTTTCAATGTCTTCTGCTCGTCGGGTTAAACCTTGATTGAATGTCTCAACTTTCGCACTAAGCTTTTGCTCCATCTCCGCAAGCTGCGGTGTCCTCTCGCCCTTTGATTTATGTAAACCTGTCGTCAGATCGTCAATCGTTTGCCCGATTTCTGTCGAGAGATTTTTGAGCGGCTGCTTTGTCCATTGCTGCGTTTCCAACTGCAGTCCAGCAACCAAACCTGACACTGCGCGCTCGTTGTTGAGCGGTGCGATTGCATTCTTCGACATCTTATCGACAAGCATGACGCGCTGTCCGCGTGAGAAGTCGGTGAAGTCGACTGCTGGAGTTTCCGCATCTCCATGCATCGGTACTTCCTTTATCTTGCGTCCCTTGCTGCCAACGCTTAATCCTTCTGTTTCTTTCGACAGCCAGCCGAGATAACGATTTGCGCTTGATGTTTCAGCCGCGGGAGTTGCTTCCGCTGAGAATTTCGCCAGCTCCGAGTGTTTTGCCCTCACTGCAATTTCGCTTTCCGCGCGAGCGAACAGTCTGTGTCCGATCGGTAGCACCATATTTAGTGCCGCACCGCCGGCGCCGCTGGTGAGAATATCTGTTGTCGATTGCTGTTTGCCTTCACTCAATTCTGTATGAACAGCCTTCGCGGTCGCTCCACCAGCAAAGCCTGCTGCACCGCGCAAAAGCAAACCGTATGGCGAACGTCCAGCGAGCGCGTTTCCTGCCTCGAATATACCGAAGGCGACGGTTCCGCTGGCGGCATTGCCGAAACGCGTTTCGCCGTCCACCGGCATACGCATTGCGTCGTAGGTCGCCGCGCCCAAAATGTTTGCCGCATGTGGGCTGGTGACGATCCTTGCTACCTGCCCTTCGGCAGCAAAAGCATTGCCAATCTGGCCCAATGGTTTTGCCGCAAGCTTACCTGCAACGACATAAGGAACGATCATTCCGACTGTCGAGGAGACCGTGCGCACCGCTTTCGCCGCAGTTGAATCAGTCGCCTTGCTCTCAATTAAATCGCATACAGGCAAGAGCTCTGTGCCGGTGAGCTTGTTGAACGACGACGCGATCGCGCGCTCTGGCTCGATGAGCGCACTGTTGATGATTGGTTTTACGAGGTTTTCCTCTGCAAATTCAGCAGCGGAAGAACCAGATCTTTCGACCATATTATTAGAGCAAGGAGCGGGAGCGGTTAAGGATCTGCATCTTAATAGTTAAGGAGCGGCGCCTCAATGGGGGATGTCCCATCGCCTTTAATTTGAGTTTGGCAATTTCCCTTTCTGTTTGCAATTCGGCAACAAGCGTCCGTGCCCTATTCAACCCTTCACAAGTCCTACATTTACACAAACCTGATAAACTCCTTTGCGTGCAAACAGGGGGTTTTCATGGACATCGCGCTCATCACATATGACGGTCTGCCGGATCTCGATCCCGACGATTGCCTGCTTCGCGACGAGTTAGTAAAGCGCGGACACAGTTGCCACACGTGTATTTGGGATGACGAGTCCATCGATTGGTCGAAGTTTGATGTGTCCATAATGCGCTCTGCCTGGGATTACCATCTGAAGGAAGAGAAGTTTCACGCCTGGCTCGACAAGGTTTCCCGCGTATCGAAATTGCTCAATCCTGCTCCGCTTATGAGATGGAGCAGCCACAAGACTTACTTGAAAGAGCTCGATGCGGCAAGCTTGCCTGTGGTGGAAACCTTGTGGGTCTCGAAAGGTGGAACTGCTGGCGATTTGTTCGAAGGACTACAGTGGGAAAAGGCTATTGTAAAACCGGCGGTCGGGCTCTCGACCTACGGCGTGAAGAAGTTCGTGCTGGATGCTGAAGGCAAAAGAGGCGCAGCAGCGCACGCCAACGAACTTGCTAAGAATGGCGATGTGATGATCCAGCCTTTTCTCGCGTCCGTGGATGAATACGGCGAGAGGGCTTTGGTCTTCATCGGCGGCGCCTATTCCCACACTGTTCGCAAGTCCAGCTTTCAAAAACTTGCGCCCAGCGGACACGCCGGCGAAAGCTCCGTGCCATCAGATCCCGAAGAAGTGGCATTAGCCGAAAAGGTAATCGGCTATCTCAAGGAAAGTCCGCTTTATGCTCGAGTAGACCTGGTTCGTGACTCTGAAGGCAAGTCGAAAGTTTTGGAACTCGAACTGGTCGAGCCGTCTCTGTTCTTCTGCTACGCTCCCTCGGCGCCAGCGATGTTTGCCGACTCTCTGGAACGCATCGTCGAATTGCATAAAGTTTGACCCTCAACTTTCGAACCGTGCGAAATAAATTCGCTTGGGGCATAATCGGACTATGTCCCGCAGTCTCCGAGTGACTTTACTGGCTTCCATCTGCCTGCTTTCTTTTGCAGGGCAGGCGATCGCGGACGTCAACGACACTCTGCGAGCAAGAATCTTGCAAGAGAAGATTTTTACTCCTGCGACCAATTTGTTCGTTCAAGTCCTGGACCGCCAGGCCATTTTGAGAGTCGGAAATTATCAGCCGAACACTGAAGAAGTTATGCGCATCGACAGTGTTCTTGCTGCCAAGAAAATCATTGATGCTTATCCGCAGATTTCGTGTGTAGTGGTTCGCTTCGCTTGGTCCACGGACAAGTACACCGACATCTTTGTCACGTCAAAACAGATAGTATCTTTTGGCGCAGGCACAATGGAAAAGTCAGAATTGCTTGCCGGGCTCACATGCGTCAAGTTGAGTTCGGGAGATTCACCGCAATTTGTTTTTAGCCGCTACTTCGTTGAGGGTGAATCAGCACTCGCCAAAGGAGATAATGGGAAGGCTGAATTGCTGTTCAATACGGCGTTTCAGGAAGCGCCTAACTATAAGGCTGCTGCCTTGGAATCCAAAGTAGCAACTGATTATATTGAACTATCACGCAATTATTCTGCTCGCGAAGATTACGACAACGCCGCTCGCGTGCTGAAGAAAATCATCGAGTTGCGCGAAGCTGCAGGCGGCGGACCAGACAACATTGAAACCGCAAAACTTTATCTTGCGCTCGGCGACAATTATATTGCCGCGCGTCGACAGTCTGATTTAGAAGAAACCCTTGGGAAATTCGTGAATGGTGCCAAAGGCACTCCGATAGCGAGCACCGTTGTCTATGCTCAGGCTCTGGAAAAACTTGCCAGTGGAATGCAGGCGGGAAATCCTAAAGAGCAAGAGCTTTTACGTGAAGCCCTCAAGGTAAGAGAGGCTTTGCCTGGTGCTGAAGATATAAATCTTGTGATGTCTTTGGAGAAGCTCGCCGATAGCTTGAGCAAGACCGCGAAACACGCAGAGGCTGTTGATTTGTACAAGCGCGCGATTATCGCCTTAGATAAAGCTATGGCATCGAAAGATCAGGCGCGACGCATTAGCTACGAAGTCTACAGCACAAGCGTAAATCGCATGCACCACAAACTCGCTGCACTCGGACATGGTCCAAACGCGAAATCGCAGTCTTCATCAGCTCATTGGTAATGCAGTCGATTGCTCAATCGCACTAGTGTAGGGGTGACGCCATGCGTCGACCTGCGTTTTTGAGAACTCAGACTATGTGTTAATAAAGAATTGACTCCGGTATCGTATGTGATACCGCTCGCAAACATTTGAATGTTGTGGTCAGACAAACGAAGGAGACGCACGTATTAGTGTGCTTGCGTGTCTTCTTATAAGCCGGCGAGCCGCCGGCGCTCCCAGGTTCGCGTTGTAAGAATCTGTGTTAACGTGCACGATGAGTGCGTTGCACAGGAATTCGCACAAGTTGATAAGCTGGTGTCTTCGGCGCACAAGCATCGAGTGCAAATTCAATTACTGGTGCGATCAAAGACTTAGTAAATGCGAACAGCGTGTGGTAAACAGACAAGAGTGGGGATGAGGCTTCTATTCTCATTTTTAGAACTCGCTTGAATTGCCTCCGACGGGATTTCCATGCTCGTCGAAGAATTGAGACATTCTTTCGATAATCTCTCCGTCGTCCGCGTATTCGACTACATCCACGCAGGTCCTCACCCCTTGTGCATTGTAGACGCAGAGCTCTCTGCGTTCGAGATTATTCGAAGCGGTGTAAAATTCTTGGCTCTCCTCCAGAAAAGCACCAGCTCCGGAATGAAATAGTGTCTTGGTAAAACGTGTCACGTAGCCGGCCTCATCGAAATACAGATTCTCAGTGGCTGAGCGATGTTTTGAATCGAACCATTGAATTTGCTCTCGCCGAAGCAATCGACCAGATGTGATATCAACATAGTGATTTACTGAGGTTTGCGGCGACCCTCCTTGATATTCAGTTTGTCCTTGAAACACTGTGTGCATGCCGACCATCTGACGTTCGACACGACGGATTACTTCTCCTTCTGCAGATATCACAACTACTGATTCGTTTGACTGATTGCCCTCCCGGTAGATGGTTGCTTTCGTCAATGTACTGCCGTCCGGCAAAGCGTTATGCTCGGTAATGCGAAGTGTCGAGCCGCTTACAGGATCTAATTCTGTTTCAGATTGACTTGCTGAAGAATGTTTGACTATGCGTATGAGACGCTGTTCGCTGTCGAATGTCTTTTCGGTTTCGATTTGAGTCTTTGTATCGCGTGTGCGCAATTGGTATGTAGTGACGCCGGCGGCGTCCGTGTGCGCTTCTAGCTTTAGCGACTCGTCCTTAGACGAAGCAACAGCGGGCGTGAAATCACCCAGTGAAGAACTCATGTGGGACTCCATTTAAGGATCGGTCCAAAAATTTCCGCGCAGCAAGATGCCGACCGGATGTTGATTTTTAGACTTGAGTAGTAAGTTGATGCGACTAACAGGCTAACGAAGGCGGAGAAAAATACTCCAGGGTGACTAAATGTACCTTGGAAGTCAACCGGTTGTCAAGTAAAGTTTTCGTCAAGGCGTCTGGCTTTCGCGGGCTTTTCGATATTGCTGGACTGGCGATTTGACCGATCCGGTTAGCCCAGTGCCAAGCCGCCGGTGGCTGTTTCCTTGTACTTCTGATTCATGTCGAGACCAGTCTGCTTCATTACTTCGAGCGCTCTATCAAGACTGATCAGGTGATTTCCATCTGACGCAAGTGACAATGCCGCTGCGTTCAAGGCTTTCACCGCTCCCATTGCGTTTCTCTCAATGCAGGGCACTTGCACCAATCCTTTTATAGGATCGCAAGTCATGCCGAGGTGATGCTCGATTCCAATTTCCGCAGCTTGTTCGATTTGGAACGGACTGCCGCCCAGCATGGCCACCGCACCACCTGCCGCCATAGCGCATGAGGTCCCGACTTCGCCCTGACAGCCAACTTCCGCTCCGCTTATGGATGCGTGCACTTTAACGAGAGCACCAATGACAGACGCAACTATCAATCCATTTTGCAAATCTGTCTGGGTGAGGTTATTGCTTTCTTGAAGCGTTCGCCACACCGCCGGAATCAGTCCGGATGAGCCATTCGTCGGTGCCGTCACGACTTTTCCACCGGCAGCATTTTCTTCATTTACTGCCATCGCGTATACAGATGGACGCAAATCATTGCCTGCCCATGCAGGCATCTTGCCTTCCTTAAGCTGCTGGTAGAGCCCTTTTGCGCGACGTTTTACATTGAGCCCGCCCGGCAAAATTCCTTCAGTGTTCAAACCGCGCTCGATGCATCTAGTAAAAGTATCGAGCACGTCGTTCAAATTTTTCCTGAGCTGAACCTCTGTCATGCCCAATGACTCTTGGTTTTCGATGACTACCTGCCAGGGTGTCAGTCCGGTCTTCACGCACTGCTCAATAAACTCGGCGGCGGAATTATACGGATGAGGAACAGTCGCAAGTGATTCTTCTCTTTCTGGAGGGCGGCGTTTTCCCTCTTCATCAGTGGTTTCTATGAAACCACCGCCGACAGAAAGAATCAAACATTCAGATATCAATTTGTCGCTGTCGTAAAGACGAAAACGCATTGTATTGGGGTGTGGTAAGCCGTTTCCGTCCATTAGAAAACCTTGCCACAAAATGTCTATGGAAGGCGTAAATCTAATTTTGACTTTGCCGGTATCAATCCCCCCGGAGGATTCGAGATCTGGCATAGCTGCCCATATGGCATCCGGTTCGGCTGACTTTGGGTGCAAACCGATAAGTCCGGCGCAAACAGCTCCATCGGTTGCGTGCCCCTGACCGGTTGCAGATAGACTTCCGAACAATTCGACAGTCACGTGCAAGAGATGCCCGGCAGCCCCTCCCAGCTTTTTGATGTGCTGGTCGATGACGTTTTTCCTGAAATCAAGTGCGGCAATCATTGGACCCACAGTGTGCGAACTGCTTGGGCCTATGCCGATTTTGAACATGTCGAGAGGACCAATCAGGTCCGCGCGCGTCGGGTTCATTTTGTTGCTGCTTTGACGTGCCAGTAGCGGATTCTACCAGATAGAGCCTCTTCGCTACTGTATGGCAATTAAAAGAAGATGCGTTCTATGGGGTAAATCGCCGTGATTGAGGAAAACGCATTGTAGGTGACAAAGATGTTCCAGAAGGAGTGCAAGAGAATGCCAGGGATAATGCTTTTCGTTTTTTGAAATAGGTAGACCGTGACGATCCCCAGCATGAAGTGATGACCAGCCGTGTAGGGGTTGGCGTGAAAGTGCGCAAGAGTGAACAGCGAGGCGCTTAAGACCGCGGCTGAAACGCAGCCAAGCTTTGTTCGGAGCGCAGAATAAAGATAACCCCTAAATAATGCCTCCTCTGCAATCGGGGCGAAAATTGTTATTGTCAAAATTTGCGGAATTATTGTTGATCTGTTGATGGAATCGAATAGGTCTTCCATGCTTGAAGCATCGGTGACGTTGCTGGGCAGAAGGACCGCAATAATCCCGAGGGCAATTGACAGAAGTGACACCATGAAAAAGGCAGTGCTAGCCGTACGAATAAATGCGCCCATCTTTGTTGACGCAAGCGCCAAGCGAAATCTGAATCCTTCTAGGACAGAGAGTCCTTGTTGTCGGATGGAGAATTCGTAGACCATGAACATCATGGCTGGAGCAAACAGCAGAGTTTCGATGCTCCTTGCCAACGCATCAGAAACGAATTCTTGCAATGCGTATCGCGTAAGCAGGCATAAAATCGAAGAGCAAAACACGGCGAGGCAAATCGAGAAAACGCTGTAGATAACCGGTTTTGGATTGGGATATGCGATCGCTTCTGCTCCCGCCCCTAACCCAGCACCCGCTTCTATCGTGCGCTTTTTTCGAAGATTCCAGAGTAAGGCTATTACGCAGAAAAAACCGCAGATGAAAGTCCCAATATCAACGAGAAACAAAGTCATATCGTAACTCTTGATTTTGGCGCAATCGGCTTTCAAGTCTTGTAGAGCGAGCCTTCTTCGTTCGTCTCCGGTATGTCTTGAGCGAACGAGAAATGCTTCGCGCATAATCTTGTCGGTGAACGCCGCATTGATTTCATCCGTGGAAATCATCGCGGCTAACTTGTGTTCTGAATTCAGAGCGTCCCCCATTCTGAGGGCTAGAGAAAAGTCTTCTCCTGATGTCTTTTGAGAAAGATCACTGAAGTTCGCAATGGGTTCTTGGAGAAGGCTGTTTACCAGAACAAGCCTGCTCAGCGGATAAGTATTCTCATGATTATCCAGTTCTGCCAGAAGAGCTTTTTGGACCTTCTTCAGAGACTTCTTGTCGCAGCCGTTTCCAAAAGTCGAATATTTTTTCAGTAAGACATCATCTGAATCGAATTTTTTGTCCGCGATTGCGTTGTCGAAAAGATAATTTGAATAGATGAGCTTATCTTTCAGAGGCGTGGTCGCATGCGGCTTCGGCTTGGCGGCAGACGGAAGCGCCGGTAGAACATCTCTTGATGCGATTATTGCTGCCGCGACTAACGCCAGCGGAATCAAGAGCAGTGATGCGCAGTCGGTTAACGAGAGTTGCTTGTTTTGAATGGAAAACATTTTTCCATCATAGATGAAACGCTGTACCTGGGCAGGGTGTTCGGGCCCGTAAACAGGCACCAGTGGATATCTCGCGGCTAAATTTTCAAATTTCGCTCTACCGATTTACTTAAGCTTGGCTCCCATTTACTGTCCGCCTAGGACCTTGGTAAACCAGTCGATGCCTTTCTGTCTTTGTTCGGGTGGCATTTGTTCTTGCGCGTCTTGAATGATACCGGCAATGGTGACCTTTGCTAACTCGTCACGCCACGCTTTTTCCGCTCGATACATAGCAGTTGCGATATTGCATGGGCGCTCGTAGTTGGATTTGTCGACGGAGCTAGGTCCTTGTTGGCGAATTTCCATGCAGCGAAAGCAATGTTCATCGCCCTCGATGGCGATATAAACGTCCAGCAAGGTGATCTGGTCGGCCGGTCGGGCGAGTTTATAGCCACCGCCTGGTCCGGTGGTAGCTTCCACCAAATTTGCTCGTGAAAGCGCCTGTAATTGCTTCCTTAAATAGGCGGTCGGCAGTTCATAAAATTCCGCCATCCTTTCTATACGAAGGGTGAGACCCTCCGGCAGCGCTCCTAAGAGCGACAGGCTATGGATTGACCATTCAATTCCCTGAGTTAATTTCATAATGGATATATTTTATCCGGAAAATTGTGGACAAAATTTGTCCATGAATCTATCATAGTACCAGCGGCTGGAAATTGGAGCCGAAAATTCAGAAAAATCGCGGATATCAACTCATTCAATTCAACGATTTCGCGGCAATCGGAGGACAGGACAATGGCTAAAGTGGCGGAACAGCATAGGGTGGCGGTAATTGGCGGCGGACTGGCTGGACTCTCTGCGGCGGTAAATCTGGCGAAACATGGGTTAGCGGTCACACTCTTTGAGCGTTCTTCTCACCCGGGCGGGCGGGCGCAAACGACCGTAAAGGATGGCTACCACATTAATTTCGGACCTCACGCTTTCTATCTTGGCGGACCTGGCCGACCGTTTCTCCAAGAATTAGGAATTGAGCCACAGGGCAATCCACCCCCCACCGCTAATGCGGTTGCTTTCTACAAAGGGAAAAATCCAATTTTGCCTCTTTCAATAGGCACGATTTTCAAAACGAGTTTGTTTGGTCTTTCTGACAAACTGAGGTTACTGAAGCTTATGCTTCGCTTGAACTCAATCAACGAGAATGAAGTCGAGTCATTGACAGTCGATGAGTGGATAAATGTCGACAAAGACATCGCTCGCGGCAGCGATGCACTAAAGGGTTTTGTCCGCACTCTAATTCAGCTTTCGACCTACACTCGTGACACTGATAAGATGTCCGCCAGAGCTGGTCTTTATCAACTCAAGGCTGCTGTGCGTGGTGGCGTTTCTTACCTGCACGGTGGATGGGCGCAGATGGTGGATGCGTTGGCAGGCAAGGCTCGCGAACTCAATGTTGAACTCGTCACCGGCAGCGAGATTACAGAACTCTCGAAGGACGCGGCGACCGGCGCTTATACAGTGGTTTCCCAAGACCGAACGAAAGGCATCTTGCGCGAAACATTCAGTGCGCTTCTAATTGCAGCGCCACCTGATGTGGTGAAGAAAATTACTGCCTCCGATAACACCACACCAGGGCAGATCCCTTTGATTCTCGGCGGTGATGAGCTGGTTGACGTCAAAGCTGCATGTTTGGACATTTGCCTTAGCGAGCTGCCGCGTCCGGAGATGACGTACTCGCTTGGTATTGACGAACCGCTCTATTATTCGGTTCATTCGTCTGCTGCAAATATCACTCCTCCGCATGGCGCCTTGATTCACACCGCCTATTATTTGAAGCACGGTGAGAATGGCACACCGGAAATCGAAAAGCGCCTCGAAGCAATGATGGATACTCTCCAACCTGGGTGGAGAGACAAGCTTGTATACAAGCGCTTTCTTGCCAACATTACGGTAGTGCACAAATTGATCTCGGTTAGAAACGGAAAACTCAGCGGCTATTGGACGGAAGAAACAAACGAACCTGGAGTTTTCCGCGCAGGCGATTGGGTCGGAATTGAGCAGCTTGCAGATGCTTCTCTCGGTAGTGCAAAGCGGAGTTCTGAACTCTTGCTTGCCTATCTTAAGGGTGCAACAAAACTAGATTCCGTACCAACAGGAACTCGCACTTCTGTTTGCGTTTAACTGACGAATAGAGAGGGCGACGCATTTCTGCATCGCCCTCAATGATTTTAAGTCTGCTTTTGTTTGTGTTTCGTTTCAGCTTCTGCTTCAGTTTTACCTTTAGTTTTAGCTTTAGCTTCTTCTCAATACGCGTATTGTCTTTGGCGCATATTCTCTTGAATTGCACGAAGCAAGGCTTCGCGTTGTTCGTAGCTGAGACCGTTCATATTCAAAGGCACGCGTTGATATCTTCCACGCGGAGCAAAGGCAACTGGCGGACCTTGATTGTCACTGTCCATTTGCCGTCCTTGCCATGGTTGACTAAACACACGCGGCTGCAATCTACCCTGTCTAAATTGGCTCGCTCCAAAGTTTTCGGCTACTTGAGGTTGAAATCCGGGCGCTTGTGCCAGATGTCTTGTCGCTTCTGAGTAGAGCGCTGAAATCGTATTGATGTCTCTGTCTTTCAAGTACGGAGTTTGAGCATCATTCAATACCGCATACATGATGTCGCTGGGATTTTCCGAGTGACCTTCCATGCCGATTGCGTGACCTACTTCATGCAGACAGGTCTTGTATGTATCAGTGTCACTAAAGTTGCGACCCATGAGCGAAGTTAAAACAGAAATCGTTGAGCGCATGATGACTTGCTCGCCCGTGAAGCGATTTACGCCTACCGTGCTTTTGGTTTCACCAGCTTCAACACCGGGTCCATTCGGCTTAGCTACCGACGTCCAAGTACAAGTGATGTTAGCTTGCTGTGGTGAGCCAACTTCCTGCCAGCTCACTTTGCCATTGGTTTTTTCTTGCCATTCACTGAACGCTTTGCGCATCATGTCCGGGTAATAATCCCTGTAGCCTGGCGTTCCTGTGCCATCCTCGATGTACACTTTGAGCGGCATTTTGTCGAGCGGCCAAACTATACGCCCCATGCCCGTGACGTCAGAAACGTAATTGGAAGGGCTGGCCGCCTCGAATTCCTGGGGTTCTGCATAAGCAACAGTATTGCTTTGCTGACCATGAAGCCGGTTGTATGGAAGACTCGAAGCTTGTACAGAGTTTGCAGTAAACAGGGCGCAGAGCAGTGTTCCGAGGGCGATCGGAAGAGTCCTTTTTTGCATATTGTGGATTCCAAAGAATTGAGAACGTGATCGTGATATCACTCGGGCTCCACCCACCAGCGCCCAAGTATGAATAAATGACACCTATTTCTAAATTATGTTCCGAAAGTGGGAACCCAAAACCCCGTATTACGGAAAACCCCGAGATTTTACGTAAGTGTACATTTGGTGGGCGTTTATAGAATCAATACGAAACTCTATTTGTCCCCAGAGATGGTGCCGCTGGTGGCATAACTCTTCTGAAGTGTGGGGCTCAGAAAGAAACCGCCGACCATAAAACCGGCTGAAACCAAGCCGATTACAAATGGAATCAGAGTGCGTTGCAAGTTCATGATGACAAAAACAAATTGAGCAATCGGAAGCAGAAGGCACGCGATGCCCCAACCGATATGTCGCCGAAAAGCAATGATAAGAATCCACAGATTTGAAACAGCAGCCATGACAAAGCCGAGAATAACAAGACCTATGCCAATTGCGTCCATTGGTATCTCCTTGATTGCTGGTTCGAAACAGCGCACTTCCGATTCAATTTGCTGGCCGCCGTTAACAGTTTAGTCCATTAAACCGAATAGAATGAGAAAGTTTTGGAGCCCGAGTGGGCGGAACAGCAGAGACAGGCAGAGTGACTTCAAAGGACCGCTGATAGTGAAAACTCTTGCAACCAAAGCCTTTCCCGTCTTTGTGGCTGGAATTCTTTTGGCTGGTCCGGCTTGGTCAAAAGGCAAAGAAAAAGACTGTTGGATGCTGACGCAACTTAATCCCAACAGTCCATATTCGCACTCGCAGATTGTGATTGTAGCTCCAGAGGGCGTTTCGATTCTTGCGGACGACGTGAAGTTCTACATGCCGGCGCCGGACTATAAGATTTCGATCTATAACACGACGTCCAGGCAGTATTTCGAGGCGCCATTGAAAGCTTGGCTCGGTAAATTCGGCGCTTTGCCTTTTTCCAAAACAGGCAAATATATGCAGAGATTTTCCAGCGGAACCATTGGAGGGGTTGTTGCTGAGCAGTATTTCATCATGCATGGCAAAGGCGCGGATGCTCGAAAGCAGAGAGAGGTCTGGGTTACGGGCGTCGTAGACACGAACCAGCATGTCCAAGGGATTCTCCAGCACATGTGTGGACTGCCGGAAGGGAGTGTTTCGGGCGTGCCGTTGCGCGTGATTAGATTGCTGCCGGGCGGAAAACAGGACGTATTGCTGAATACCTTGTCGGTCAAGCGTGTTGCCACTCCCAAGGATTTGATGAAGCGTCCAACCGGTTATGCCAAAGTGCAAAACGAATTAGCTTTGATGATGAATTATGGCAAAAGTGACGAATTGAAAGAGCTTCTAGAGGGTACTACAAATAGTAGAAAGTAGGCGCCGGGAAGGGGTTTTGGCGTCAGAGGCTTAAGCGTTAGCACCTTCATGCTTTCAGGCATCCCGAATCGGATTTCCAACGGCCAAGTGACCTGATGGCAGAAAAGCCCATAACGCCAACAAGAGAAGTTCGCGTCTCCCAGTCCGATTCGGAAACGCAACCGGGGCCGATTATCGAGCTTGGGGAAGAGTCTGCCAGCTCCAAAACTTATTTGCCTGCTAAGACGGTTCTTGCCGAACGCTGGGAAGTGACGGAGTTTCTCGGCGAAGGCGGCATGAGTGCTGTCTACAAAATGAGACACCTGGCGATGGGACGCATCGCCGCCGCGAAGGTGTTGCATCCGCATTTATCGTTTAACGACAAGCATTTGCTGCGTTTCCAGCGAGAGGCTCAGGCTGCCAGCGCGATAAGTCATCCCAATGTAATCAGCATTTACGACTGCGGAGTTACTCCTGACGGGCGTCCATTTATTTTGATGGAATATTTGGCCGGAAAAAGTCTTTCAGACGAGCTTAAGGAGAATGGAAAACTTTCTCTGGAGCGTGCCCTCGATATTTTTCTATCGATTTGCGATGGTATGGCGCATGCGCATGAGAAGGGCGTGGTGCACCGCGATTTGAAGCCAAGCAATGTCATGCTTGTACCTGATCAAAACAAAATGGAGACGACCAAAGTTGTCGATTTCGGTATCGCCAGAGTGATTCCGAAAGAGGGCGCCGACGGCGAAGCAATGCACCAGCTTACGCAGACTGGAGAGGTCTTCGGAAGTCCGTTGTACATGAGTCCTGAACAGTGTCTTGGGAAACATCCTGATCAGCGCTCGGATGTTTATGCTTTAGGTTGTTTGATGTACGAGGTTTTGTCCGGAAAACCGCCGCTGATGGGCGAGAGTTTTCTCGAAACCATGCAAATGCAATTGCAGGAAGTGCCCAAGCCGTACTTGAAGCAAGGGATTTCGAATTCGAGAGATAAGGCTGTCGAAGGCGTCGTCTTAAAGTGTCTGGCGAAAAATCCCGCAGACAGATATGGCACCATGCAAGAACTGCGCAAAGATTTGGCGCAGGCGACACGTGGTTCGTCTGTTTTTGCCTTTTTGAAAACCCAGGCAGGCCGCGAATTATTCAAACGTTTTCGCAGTGCAAAAAAGAAAGAGATAAATTTCGTTCGGCTCGTTTCAATCGTTGCAGTTGCGCTTGTGCCAATACTGTTTTACGCAGTTTCTCAATTCCATGTTGTTTCACAGTTCGATCAAATTTCTTCCGGCATAGACACGATACATGCGCAATATTGGCAAAATCAGCGCGCTTATCTCAAGAAAACAGTTCCGACTGATGAAGAGGCTTTGAAGTTAAAGCTCTTGCAAATGTCAGTTAAGGCAGAGAAGCTAAAACTTGAAGCAAGTGGTGTCACTTACTTGCAAATTTTCACCAAGCACATGCGCATCGTTGCCGACAGTCTCTTTGAAGGCGGTGACTACCGGGGAGCCATTGCGACGCTCGATGATTTAGAACACGAGCAAAGTAAATTTCCTGAGGTTGCGCTCCCTATTTCCAATCTGATACTTCTGCAAAAGGCTAAGTGCCTTTACTTTCTTGGACAAACACAAGCCGCAGACCAAGCGTTTAGCAAAGTATTTTCCTTTGCTGAAAATTGGTGCGTGCGTGATAACAAGATTGATTACTTGAAGGGTTTTGACATGTATGGCGACATGCTGATGAGAAGCCGTCAACCTGATTATGAGCGAATTGCTTATGTCTACGGCAAGGCTGCAGGTTGGGCCATTTCTGCGGACCCTGTAGCGAAAGACACCGACCCGAATCATGATTATTACTTCTTGTTCGCAAATCTAGAGGCAGATGCAATGCGCGTTCTTGGTGATCCAAAAGATCCCAAAGAGCGCGCATATGTTGCAAAATACAATGAGGTTTATGCGGGCGATGAAAATGTTCTTTCTGGGACTGAACACAAGCGAGACAAGAGTCTTGGTTTGCTAAAACGAATGTCGCCGACGCTCTGGAAAACTCGCCAGGTGTACAAAGAAATTGCAGAGCACATGAGCAATGACAATGTGATTGTCACAGACCTTCAGCGCTGCATGTTTTGGTGGGGCAAGGGTTGCACCGATTTGAAATTTGGAATTAGGCACTCAACAAAAGAATTAGAAGAGGCGCTCAAATTTGTTAGTACTGCGAAGTTGAAGGATCCCAAAGATGTGGAGTCGCAAATCCGCAAAGGCATAATTCTTTCTCGCGCAGAGCCGAATCCGTTTAAGTTGTTTATGGACAAGTACGCGGCAGTAGACGTTTGGCGCAGCCGCCTTGTTGAGAAGTAAGTGGCTTAAATCACGGCAGCACAAAGTAATAAAAGCCCCGGTTCGCCGCCATTTTTGGTATAAATCAAGCTTCGTACGCGGACCGGAGGAGATTGTCATGCTTACTTTGATGAAGCCTGAAATCGAGCTGTATGCTCGTGAAAAGACCGCCTCACATGGCGATCTTCTTGAAAAACTGGCAGCCGAAACCCAAGAATCGATGCCCATGCCCGAGATGCTCACGGGGCCTCTCGAAGGACGTTTTCTGAAGCAAATGGTTATGGTTACTGGCGCCAAGAGAATCTTGGAAGTCGGTATGTATACGGGTTATTCAGCGCTTTCGATGGCTGAAGGTCTGCCCGAAGGCGGCGAGCTGATTACTCTTGAGATCGATGACAAGGCAATCGCTTTCGCTAGTAAGTACTTTGAAAGCAGCCCACATGGCAAGAAGATCAAAATCATGAAGGGCGCGGGCATGGATTCGATCAAGCAATTGACCGGGGAGTTTGATCTCGTATTCATCGACGCTGACAAAGTCAATTACAGCAACTACTACGAAGCTATTTTGCCGAAGCTCAAGAATGGCGGCGTCATTCTCGTGGACAACGTGCTGTACAGCGGCGAAGTGCTCGACCCACAAAGCGAAAATGCAAAAGCAATTCACGCTTTCAATGAGCTGGTCAGCAAAGACCCGCGTGTTGAGAAAGTGTTGCTCACAATCAGAGACGGCGTCTACTTCATCGTTAAGAAGTAGGCCGGAGCGCCGGCTTCCAGCCGGCAAGGTCCGAATCGATGGCTTCCAGCCTGCAATTAAAAGTTCAAAGGAAATTCGAGGAGAGGTTTTTGGAATGAAACGCACCAGAGTGGTTGAAGCACTTGATGCAAAAATGATCGGAGAAAAAATCAAACTCTGCGGCTGGGTTCGCACCAGACGCGATTCCAAAGGCGGCTTTTCGTTCTTCGAATTGAACGATGGTTCGTCAATGAAGTCGGTGCAGATTGTTGCACCGGCTGAGTTGTCGAATTACGAGTCCGAACTTTTGAAAACCGGCATCGGCAGCAGTATTGAAGTGCACGGCGATGTTGTTGAGTCGCTCGGCAAAGGACAAGCGACTGAAGTAAAAGCGACCGAAATCCGTGTCCTTGGTTATGCTGATCCTGCAACGTTCCCCCTGCAAAAGAAGGGAACCTCAATGGAATATCTCCGCACCATCGCACACCTCCGCCCTCGCACCAACACGTTTGGCGCAGTTGCCCGCGTTCGCAACGAGATTTGCAAATCGATTCACAACTTCTTCCAGTCTCGTGGTTTCATCTATGTTCACTCACCAATCATCACTGCCAGTGATTGCGAAGGTGCTGGACAAATGTTTCACGTCACCACGCTTGATCTGTTGAAAGTCCCGACTAAGAACGGTGAAGGCGCAGCAGAAGTAGATTATGAGCAAGACTTCTTTGGGAAAGCAACAAGCTTGACTGTAAGTGGTCAGCTGGAAGCTGAAGTGTATGCCACCGCCCTTAGTGACGTTTATACCTTTGGTCCAACATTCCGCGCGGAAAACTCCAACACTTCTCGCCACCTCGCAGAATTCTGGATGGTAGAGCCGGAGATGGCTTTCTGCGATCTCGAAGGCAACATGGACACGGCGGAAGCGTTCCTCAAGACCATCTTCACTGATGTTATGAACAACTGCGCAGAAGACATGGCTTTCTTCAACGAACGCATCGACAAGACTGTATTGGAAACATTGACCGGCATCGTTAATAGCAAATTCGAGCGTTTGTCTTACACCGAAGCCGTTGATGTGTTGAAGAAATCAGGTCAAACATTCGAATTTCCCGTCGAGTGGGGAATTGATTTGCAATCAGAGCACGAGCGCTATTTGACCGAGCAGGTCTACAAAAAGCCCGTCATTCTTTACGACTATCCGAAAGATATCAAAGCGTTCTACATGCGCATGAATGAAGACGGTAAGACCGTTCGCGCAATGGACGTATTGGTTCCGAAAGTAGGCGAAATTATCGGAGGCAGCCAGCGTGAAGAGCGCCTGGAAAAACTAGAACAGCGCATGATTGATTGTGGTTTGCCACCGGAAGAATACTGGTGGTATCTCGATCTCAGAAGATTCGGAACCGTGCCTCACGCCGGTTTTGGGCTCGGTCTTGAACGTACAGTTCAGTTCGTCACCGGCATGGCAAATATTCGCGATGTTATTCCATTCCCGCGCGTTCCAAAAAGCGCCGAGTTTTAAAAACCTCCTGCGTATTGCGGAAGTTCGAGCACTATCAACTGCGATAGTCTGCTTTTCGATTTTTTGTGCATGTATCCTGCCAGCCTGCGCGAAGCAGGACAGTCTTTCATTCGGAGAGCTTTATGAAAAGGCTCAGTTTTATTATTGGCGTGGTCTTTGGAGCCAATCGATCGATTGCTATAAAAAAGCATTGATGCTGCGAACAGAACATTTTGGTTACCTGACTCATTGCGTATCGGATGCTGTAGCGCGTGATCCTTACAATCCTGACGGACATATAGCGCTTGGACTTGTATATCAAAATAGTTTGGAACCAGGTTTGTCACGATGTGGCATGCTGACTGATTTTGGTCAGTCAGAATTCGAGTATAAACAAGCGATCACATTGTCTCCAAATCGAAGAAATGATGAAGCACAAAGGTTATTGAATGCACTGCCAGCGTTAAAGAAAGCTGCTGAAGCACAAAGAAAAGGTTGGAAATCTTGCCGAACGAGAACGCGAAGGAGTTTCCTTGAGGAGATAACTAAGAAGCTGCTGTTGAATCGCTGGACGCCGTCCACGAGCACGCACTTCTATCTTACGAGAATTAGGGTTGAACATAACACTCAGTTCGGTGATCTGCGTGCTGTTGTACTTGTGCCGAGTTCAAATGCTGAGTACGACGAGGCTGCATTTAAGGCTTTGCAGTCAATTCTCGATGATTTTAGACTTTTCGCATTGGAACACTATGAGTTTCAGTTTGCATCTCAAAATGGACAAAGGTGGATTGAGTGGATGGGTCCGGGTAGTGTAGGCAAGCTAGGTTTACTCGCATTCGAACATGAGCCATTTGAACGGGCTACTGCGAGGGCGAGAGAGTTTTCTTTGCGTTGGACTGAAACACGCGTAAAGAACTATTGTACTGTCGAGACGCAACTACCCAATCTTTTACAACACAAATATCCGCCTGTTGGGGGTCATAAATTTATTGGTGAGGATTTTCCCTTTCAACTTCCCGAGGACTTAATGCCTGCTTACTGGCGTGCAGGTTCGTATTGCAACAGTCCGGTAAGGTTTGCTGCCTTGGCTGCAGGTGGGAAATGGATTCTTGAGTTTGCAAATGTTGATTGCCGGAAATACACTGATGATGATTTTGCCATGCATCGAATTAGCGATGCCGTATTCTTTTCGATGCGACGGTACGAGCTTGCTCATATCGATGACCTCGATGAACATTGGAAAGTTCGCAGCAGATCTATGAAACCTCATGAGAGTCTAACTCGCGATGCTGGAGGTAAACTAATTGCATTTAAATCGCAACTTTCAGATGGAAGCGAATTGACAGTTGACCTTGATAGCAGTGGAAATGTTGCAACTATTCGTGTGGATGGCAAAGTAGACGTCGCTTGGAACAAGGCCTATAGAGAAAGTGCTTTGAGCCTAGAATTGGCTGATAAAGCCCTCCAGGACTTTTTCTCTAAATGAGTTTTCTTGCTTTTCATCCCTCCTTTGCGGTAGACGCGAAACAGGCAGGGCATGGGCTTAGAGCCTCCAGTCTGCTGGGTATAAACCAGTAGACTGGAGGTAGGTTTGAAAAAGCCTGTTGACGAGAAAATCAAGCGAAAAGCCCCTGATTTAGTCGTTAATGAAAACCCGAAAGCTCCAAACGGCGGCAACGGCGGCGCCGAAGTTGCTGTGCGGCAGGATGCTGTGAAACCCGCTAAGAGTTCCAAAGCCGAAGTTAAGCCTCAAAAAATTCGTCCGGCGAAAGAGTCTGCAGCTCCGGAATCAGTAGTTCCGGAACCGATTGCAGCACAAGTGCTTTCGGATTCTGTTGCAACAGAGAAGCCCTCAGAGACTATTGCAACACAAAAGCCTTCAGAACCTATTGAATTGCACGAGCTTTCGGCATCCGAAGAAGTTGAAGAACTCGATGAGCGACTTGCCTCAGCGCAGAAGGTGGCTGAAATTCGAGCGTTGTTCGATGCCGGGCGAACCTTTGAGGGAGAAGAGACCGCGGTTATCTCGGACGGCGATGAAGGCAACTGCGTTGCCGCAAAAGAGTTACGAGAGACTATGGTCGATGGTGCAACGCCATTCAGTCCAAATCCCATGGCGCAGACTGCGGATCCCGTTCCGCTCTCCTCGCTGCCTGCTCCGAGTTCCAACCCAACCACATCTAAGGTCAAAGACCCTTTAGTAGGACATGTTCTCGACGGCAAATATGAAATCACGAGAGTGGTTGGGCACGGCGGGATGAGTGTGGTGTATGAAGCGAAGCATTTGTTGATGAACAAAGTCATCGCGCTGAAATTGATGCATTCGCATTTGATTCACTCAGAGAAAGCTGTTTGCAGATTTCAGAAAGAAGCGCACGCTGTTGCGAAACTAGACCACTCGGGCGTCATAAAAATCTATGATTTTGGTGTTGCATCGAATGGTTCGCCGTTTATCGCGATGGAATTTTTGCACGGCAGACCGCTAAGCGAATCTATCAAAGTTAATGGTAGGCTCCAAGAAGAGAAAGCTATCTCTGTTTTCAAAAACATTGCAGAAGCGCTAGACCACGCGCACGGACACGGTGTTGTTCACCGAGATTTGAAACCGAGTAACATCGTTTTGTCCGACTCACCAAATTCTTCTGCGCCACCAAAACCAACTGTCGTTGATTTTGGTATTGCGAAAATGACAGGCGAAGATGGCGAAGATCATATGAGTATGACGGCTACTGGAGAGGTTTTCGGTAGTCCTTTATACATGAGCCCAGAGCAATGTGCTGGTCGGGAAATGGATCAGCGCTCGGATATTTATTCGTTTGGTTGCTTGATGTACGAAGCTGTCACTGGTCGTACTCCATTCGAAGAGAAAAGTGCTATTGCGCTTTTCCATCATCACCAAAAGAATGAGGCTCCTAGATTCAGTACGCTTGCGGATCGCCCGAACGTTACTGAAGAGTTGGAGGGTATCATTCTCAAGTGTTTGGAGAAACATCCCCTCGACCGCTACCAGTCGATGGCCGAGTTGGCGAAAACTCTGCAAACTCTTGGCGAAAAAGAATCTGTGCCGGAGTTGACGCGCTCTAAGCGGAAGCGCAATGCAATCATGCTCACCGTCGCTGCTTTGATGGTAATTATTGGTTTGATTTTGAAGGATCAATGGGCGTTCGTTCAAGGGCGTGTGATGTTCTTTGTCCTCTGTCTGCTTATTTGCAGCTGGGGAGCCTTTTCGAGGATTCAGAGCTATTTCCGCATGAAAGAGTCGATGAAGTTGCGCTCGCCGACTCTCAATTTCGTGCAGAAGGTCAGGCTTTCATTCACGCTGATGACAGCATTGATTATGTCAGTGTGGTCCGTCGGAATGATGGTCTATGTTGCGGCTAACGCTACAAGCGTGCCAATCATCGATACGCTCGCGCAGTATCTCTGGTTTACTTCACTGATCCTGGTGACACTCTACGTTGTCGGGATGGTGACATTCGCTGCGTACACGGCAATCACAGCGCTCAGTAAAGAGACAACGTAGTCTTAAAGCGTGTCTTGCGATGCTACTTTTACTTTGTTTTGCTGTTGCTTCTTGATGAAGTCTTTGGCATCGATGCGGATGTAGCAATCGACTAGTCGCTTGTTGTCCGACATTAGTCCAAGCTCTTTGGCTGCGGCTTTCGACACATCAATAACGTGATTTGGAACGAATGGTCCGCGATCGTTGATGGTCAATGTGCAAGCTTTTCCGTTTTTGCGATTGACCACAGTCACCTTCGTTCCGAAAGGCAAGTGTTTGTGCGCGGCAGTCAGTTTGCCTTCATCATAAGGTTGTCCTGATGCTGTTTTCTTTCCGTGCAAATCGCTGCTGTACCAAGCTGCTTTTCCTACGAAATCTGCCTTCTGATTGGAATCCACTTTCTGAATTTGTGAGCCTTTCTCAGTACAAGTCTGATTGCTAGAGCAATTCACCTTGCTTGCTGCGTCCGCTTTTTGTACCCAAATTGGCCTAATGCTTGGGTCTGTCTTTTGCGCTGCATTTTGTTTTGAACTTTGCTCTGCCTTCGAACTCTGTTCTGCCTTGGTAGGTTTGAATTCCTTGATGCCTAACTCTTCGAGGTTTGTCTTTTCTACTAGATCTGCAGTTTGAGATATGGCTTCTGACGTTTCTTCGCTGAATCCTGCAGGGGCGAGGGCAAAAAACATTGATACCGCCAGTAGTGCTGCCTTCAATTCGCTAGATGTATTTGGAATCGGCATTGCAATCTCCGTAGTAGCAACCAATCGATTTTCCCTTTCCGTATCACGCGTTACTGCGGGTGGAAAGAGTAATGGATAGATATGTTTCGGCGTTCGAGACTTCCTTGAGAATTGTCTCTAATTTCCAAGAACTTGCATTAGAGATTAAACACCCTTGGCAGCTTCCATGTCCCGATCCGGCTTCTGGAAGAGGATTATGCCGATTACTGACATCAAGCTGAAAAAGACGACCAGCCCAATGGCTAGTTGAAAACTGCCTGTGCGCTGAAGTATTTGTCCTGTCACGAGCGGCGCAAGAATTCCACCGAACGCAAAGAAGCTGTCCATAATGCCCAAGCTTGTTGCCGCTCTGTCTTTTGCAAGATCGGTATTGAGCGAATAGAAGCAAGAGTTAGGCATTAAGCCAATGCCGATGCCCAGAGACATCATGATCATCGCAACGTTCAAATCTTGCGTGAACATCAATGGAATGAAGCTCAGTGCAGAGATAAGCTGGCAAACCCAGATCATGTGAGTGCGAGCGAGGCGCGCGCTGCCGGTTTTCTTCATCACCCAATCCGAAACGAATCCTGCTGCTGCAAGTAAGATCGCTGCGGTGAGCCATGGCGCGACAACGAACCAGCCAACTTGGTGGAGGTTCATGTGATAGGTCTTCTCCAAATAGCTCGGCAGCCAGTTCATCGAGAAGAAAAGCAAATAGCCGAAGGAGAAGAATGCAATGTTGTTGGACATCAGTGACGGATTCAATAGCATGAACTTCCAGGTCGTTTTACCGGCCGCGAGGTGATGCGATCTTCTTTCGACGTCACTTATCTCGCGATTCTGCGATTTGCCTTCACGGATGTGATTAAGTTCTGCGTTGGAAACGAAGGGGCAGGACTCTGGGTAGTCGCGGAACATGAACACCCAGGCGACGGACCATATGACGCCCATTGCGCCAAGAACGACGAACATACCTTTCCAACCCAGGCTGCCGATCAATGTCGTAATCAGTGGACCGCCCACAACATGGGCGAAAGGAACGGCAGCCAGACCGATGGCGGTTGCCCGGGCGCGCTCATGAGTGGGCAGCCAGTCGGCTACAGCCCGGGTGAGGGCAGGGAAGTGAGGGCCTTCAACGACACCAAGGAAGAGGCGGAAAGCAAACAGAATCCACATTCCCGAAGCTAGACCCATCATTGCCGTAACCGCTGACCAGAGTATGGCTGCAGTCGGCCAGACTTTATGGGCACCCCATTTGTCGACCATGATACCGCCGACCGTGGTCATAACCATGTAAGTGATGGCGAAGGCTGAGAGAATCATTCCGAAGTCGGCGTCATTGATACCGAACTCGCCGACCAGTGCCTTGCGGGTGTAGGCGAGCGCGGAGCGATCCAAATAATTGATCAGGGTGATGATGAACCCAAGGGCGATGATGACCCAGCGATAATTGCCGACTTTGCCGGCTACTGTGCTGATTGTGGGGTTTCCTGCTGCGGCAGAACCGCTATCTTTCATAGTTGTGACCGGTGTTTCCTGGGTTCCGTTCATCATGCCTCCTGGGCTTCCGGCAGTCGGACACGAATTTTGCTCCTTTTGCCAAAATCTGGCGGGCAGGGAGAAGCAAAATCACTCGGGATTGAACTGAGAAGTTTAACGGATAAACCGCTTATTGTTGGCAGCTATAGGGAGTAGAAAATAGGGAGCAACCCAGCAATTTGCTAGATTTTATCTTTGGTTTTGAACTTTTTTTCGGCAAATCTCGTCTTTAACCAGTAAGGGCCAAATTACGGCCTGAACACTATGGGTGTTTATTGCTCAAAGGCATCTCGAAGGAGAAGTACTAATGAATCTATTGGAAAAACTGCCAGTCGCCTTATCAGGCTTGTGTTTTGCGGTTCTCTGCAACGGCCCGGCTTTGGCACAGGAAGTTGACCTGCCCGACGGCGTCGCAGACGGACCACCTCCTATGGAAGGAATGGTTGAAATCAGTCTTGACGGCGACGGCGAGCCCGAATTCACAATCGCCATGGACCCTAACGCCATCCAGATGGCTGCTCCGGGTGGGCCCGGCGGTCCTCCTCCCCGCATGATGATGCGCAGAGGGTGGGGCGGACGAGGTGGAATGAGCTGCGGCGGCGGCGGCGTCGGCTGCCCGATGCTTGGAGCTTTGGACCTCACGGATGACCAATATGAGAAGTTCTACGCTCTCAAGAACTCTTTCATGGATAAAGTTGGACCGAAGATGCTCGAAGTTCGCACCAACGAAAGACATCTGAAAGATCTCATGACGCAAACCAATGTTGACGCTAAGGCTGCGCGCAATCTACAGGACAAGATTAACGGTCTAAAGGCTGATCTTGCCAATATGAAGCTTGAGAATCGCCTGTCCATGCACGACGTGCTCAATGACGAACAACGAAAGAAGATTCGTGATTGGGTCGTTAAGGGCGGTCGCGGCATGCATCATCGCGGCGGAATGCGCATGAAGATGGAAAAGAAAGACGGTTAAGGGCTAACTGTAGGGGCGAGGCCATGCCTCGCCTGGTCAAAGAGCTCGAAGGGCGGCGCCACGCGTCGCCCTTTTGAGGTTATGAGCCGTCGGTTAGTGTTCTGCTTAACGACTCTTGAACTCGCATGTATGGGCTGTACGTGAGCTGCCCACCGGCAGACGCATGGCATCGCAACTACAAAAAGGGGACTTTCATCGGCAATCTACTTAATCTATCGTTCCTCCCCTAATTTTCTGAGCCCGTCCCGTATTAAGATTTCAGTTACAGCCATCGCGGCTTTAGTAATTCGCCTTGCCGACCCTCAGATATTTACGGTGCGTTGATATGAAATTGACAAAAGCACTAAGCGGACTTCTGCTCCTGGCAGTATTACAGGGAGCTTCAGCCAACACAAAGTGTTCGGCTGAATGGTACGACAGTGATCGTTCATGCCTGGAAAGAGCTCGTACGCTCTTTGGTACCGGGCAATTCGACGAGACGCAGAAAGCGCTCGACAAAGGTATTGCGCTCAATCCGCGCAATGCAGAATTGTTTTACTTTCGTGGCGTGCTGTACAGCACCTTGAAGCGTTTTGACCTGGCGCTGGCTGATATGGACCAGGCGCTTTCGCTGAATCCCACTTCGGCCAACTACTATATTGCTCGTGGCACGCTTTACTCCAACATGACCAAGTATGACTTGGCAATCAAAGACTACGAGCAAGCACTGCGATATGAACCGAGAAACGACTCAGCCAGAGTCAATAAGGAGTACTGCGAGGGCGAGCTACAAAAAATTGCAGCCGCTGCTGCAGGTACCAAGATTTCCAGTGCTCCGAATCTGGGCGTTGCAGTTTCCACTGCTGTTCCAATTCCCGTGCCGAAAGCACCGAAGGAAAAACACACCAAGCGCGGTGGCACTGATGTCGCTACGGTCGCTAACGATAGTGCAGAACTCCAACGCTTGACCAAAGAGCTTGAAGCCAAGCAAAAGCAGAAGGATCAAGAATCCGCACTGGCTGCAAAACTCGAAGCCGAGCGCAAAGAGAAAGAAGAGCTGTTGAGAAAGTTGGCGGAGATAAAGGTTGCTTCCCGCACTGCCGATAAAAAGGCCGAGGAAGAAGCAAAACCTGAAGATAAGCCGGTTAAGGACAAGTGGGCTCTTATCATTGGTATTAGCAAATTCAAGAATGAGTCGCTGAATCTGAAGTATCCGAGCAAGGATGCGAAAGATTTCTATGATTACTTGGTTACTGATGGCAAGTTTCAGAAAGACCACGTGAAGTTGCTTTTGGATGATCAGGCGACACGAGGCAATATTCTTTCGGAACTCGGCGACAGATGGTTGCCCAGAATGGCAGCGCCGGATGACCTTGTATTGATTTATTTCTCCAGTCACGGAAGCTCGTCCGATATGGATGTCGGCGGCGTCAACTACCTGCTTGCCCACGATTCCGAGCCAGACCAATTGTTTGCCTCCGGATTGGCAATGCAAGATCTCACTCGCGTCATCAAAGGTCGTGTTCATTCAGACAGAGTTGTGCTCATTCTCGACGCTTGCCACAGCGGCGCTGCTGAGCCTGAAGCAAAAGGACTCGTCCGTGTGAAGAACGTCGACGCCGAAGCAATTGCACAAGGCACAGGGCAAATGGTTATCTCCTCGAGCACCCCAAGCCAAGTTTCGTGGGAATCGAAAGAAGTGCCCAACTCCGTATTCACCCGTTATCTGATTGACGGTTTGAAATCCAAAAACGGAAAAGCAACTATTGGAGAAGCGTTCAACTTCATGAAGGACAAAGTGCAAAACGAAGTCTTACGAGCGCGGGGCGTACTTCAAACGCCGGTGATGAAGAGCAAATGGCAGGGCACCGACCTGATCATCTCGACACCGCCGATAGAACCAAGAGTTGGTTTGTGACGAGCAAAAGATAAGCGATAAGCAATCAACAATAAATAATAAACTCAAGCATGCAGCCACTTTTTTAAAGGAGCTGCATGTTTTTTATTGAATGTGCGGCGAGAAAATCTAAACCAACACCGGGTTCAAAAACGTTTGCGGGAGGAACTACGAGGCACCTTCTTCCCGAGTTGGCGCAAGGTCATAGCATGCTGCTCTTGCGTTTCTGCCAGCATTTTATTTTCCAAGTTGCTCTTGGTTTGTATGTCAACCGATTGTTTGTACAGCGGCTCCGCAAGTTCAAATTTCCCTTGTGCGCAATAGACGTCAGCAAGTTTATTTAAGCAAATTGCGACTTTCGGATGATCTGGTCCGAGCGCTTTGATGCGAAACGCTAGATAGCGTTTACCAATGGCTTCAGCCTTTTCCACTATTTGTTGATCGTTGTACATGTCCATCAAGTTTTCAAAGGCGCTCGACATTTGCGAACTGGAAGCGTCTTCCTTCTTCTCGTAAATCGCAAGTGCTTCCTTGAAAAGCGGCTCTGCCTCAGCGTAGTTGCCCAGACGGTAATGCAGTGTCGCAAGCCGGTTGAGTGTAAGTGCGACCTCACTATGTTTTGAACCTAATGATGCCTTCAGATTTTCCGCGGCGCGTTCGAAAAGTGGCACAGCTTTTTTGTATTTCTTTTGCTCGAAGTTGAGCATTGCCAGTTCATGCAGTGTTAGTCCTACATCCTGGTGCTCCGGTCCATACGCGCTTTCTCTTATTGCCAGGGCGCGAGTCGCCAGACTTTCAGCCTGCGCGTAATCTTCGTTGTACCTGTGCAAATCAATAAGTTTGTCGAGAACATTTGCAACGTCGGGATGTTTGGGCCCCAGCGCTTTTTCGTAAACAGCCACCAGCCGTTGCCAAAGTGGAAGTGCTTCGTTGTAGCGATTTTGCAGCAGTAAGACTTCTGCGAGTTTGCTTAAGGGTTGCCCAATTTCAGGGTGTTCTGCTCCGAAGGAATGCTCGGAAATTGTCAATGCTCGTGTGAGCAACTTTTGCGCTTGCGAATAATGGGCTTGCGACTGAAAGACCATCGCTAAATTGGTGAGACTTTCACCAACATCGGGGTGATAGTCGCCAAGAATACGTTCCTGAGCCTTAATCAGACTCTCCAAGCATTCTTCCGCTTCAGCTAATTTGTTCTGTGACCTGAAGATTGCCTCAAGATGTTTTAAATAATCGACCAATGTTTTTTCGTAGGCCAGGTCTTTTCCTTCCTTCAATTTTTCCAAGTTGGCGATGGCGCGAAGCAGCAATGCTTCTGCTTCTTCGAATCTTCCGGTTTCGTAATAGAGTGCGCCCAGGTGATTCAACTGCGTGCCAACATTTGGGTGCTTCGGACCATAATGTTTTTCCTGAATTGCCAGCGCACGTTTCAAGAGTGGCTCGGACACTGTGAAATTCTTCTCTTCAAGATACGCCTGCGCCAAATTTTGCAACGTTTCAACCAAAGCCGGATCATCTTTTGCGTAATTCTTTTCTTGAATGGCGAGATAACGCTGAAACAGCGGTGCTGCTTCCAAAAATTTGCGCTCCTGCTGAAGCGTCTTTGCCAGGTTTAGAATGTTTATCGCCATATCCGGATGATTTGGACCGAGCGCTTTCTCCGCGATATTCAGAAGGCGCCTGAATATCGGCTCTGCTTCATATGTACGCCCCATGTCTCGATACAGCGAGCCCAAATTGGAGAGCGCCGTAACGACCTCTGGATGCGCCGGTCCGAGCGCCGCTTCTCTTATCTGAATCGAACGCCGGAAAAGATACTCTGCCTCCTCAAGCCGATTAGTGTCGACGAAAAACATAGCCTGGTCGTGCAGGATGCCGCCAATTTCAGCGCTGTCGGCGCCGAGCGTAGCCTCTGTGACATGGAGAGACTGAATGAATAAGGGCTCCGCCTCTGTGTAATTCCCACGCGCATGCTCCAACTTTGCAAGATTGCGTAAGCAAGCCGCTACGTACTCATGCTGGTGACCAAATGCCTTTTGGTAAAGAGTCAAAACGCGCCTGCAGAGAGGTTCGGCGTCGTCGAATCTATCTTGTACATAGCAAAGGGTGAAGAGGTGCGTAAGACTAGTAGCGACATCCGGATGCTCAAAGCCGAGAGTAGACTCTCGCAAAGCGAGCGAACGCCTGAATAGCGGCTCCGCTTCGACGTATCGCTTTTCCTGAAAGCAAATTTCCCCCAGGCGGTCTAGGGTCAAGGACAGACGCTTATCGCCCTTGGGAAACTCCTCAGCCAGCTTGAGTGCCCGCCGCCACATAACTTCGGCTTCGGCGTAATTGCCGAAAGTCGCCGCATGCTCGGCGTCTGATTTCAGCTGTTCCCAGGTGCTCATGAGGTCGGTAGAAGTTGCCTGTGCCGGAAAGGGTGAAGTATGGTTGAAACCCGGGCGATGCACCGCACCGCCCCTACGGTTATACCTGCCCGATGAAGGGTTCTTAAAACCCCGAAATAGGGGCTGTCAGGCGATCAGCCGGTGCTCCAGATGCGGTAATATCACGTTTTGCGACTGTGTTTCGGCTTTGGCACCCAGCGAAGTGAGCCGGCAGGATGCCGGCGGTCCCAGTGAAAACCCTGCCCAGCTTTGGCGTCGAGAACTATGAGCGATATTACCGAATTAAATAGACTGGTTGAGGCGATTGAGAACGAATCAACCAGAGTTGAGGCGCTCCGACATCTACATGCTCTGGCGGAACACCTGGAGGCGCGGATGCCCATCGCGGGGATTTCGAAGGCTTCCAAGAGCACTGAGCAGCAAAAGCTTGCTAAAGATCCGCTAGCAGCTATGCTCAACCTGAAAGTGATTCCAATTCCTGGGTCGGCTTCGCCCTTGAAATTGTTTTTGCATACGGCTGTGTTCTCGCCTGAAGAATGGGCGAAGACTTTTGCCGAAGGTTTGTTGAAAAAGCCCGAGCTTTTCCGCGGTAAAACTCTTGTTGAGCTTGGCACTGGGTCGGGCTGGATTAGTTTGCTTATGCTAATGCGCACGCAGGCGGCATCTATTTTAGGTCTGGATATCAATCCCATTGCCGTGGCGATTGCGAAATTGAACTCTTGGTTGAATGGCACTACCAACGATGGCACTCCGATTAATTCGCAATTTGGTGCTCCATTTACTCAGGCGTTTCTTGCAAAAGAGTCTGATTTGCTTGGCGAGCCGCTTTCACGCAAGGCGAAGTTCGACCATATTATTGGTTGCATTCCGCAGGTTCTTCACCCAGATCCTCGCAAGCTTGCCGACGAGTCGGGCGAACGCTCACACAAAGATTTGTACGACCTCAGCAATTATTGCTTCCAGCAAGGCATTTTGGAAGACCGATTTGGTTTGCCACTAATTGCCCGCGCTCTTGAGGAAGCCCAGTTATGCCTCAATCCGGGCGGACGTTTGACGCTGGTTCTTGGAGGTAGACCAGGTCCACAGGCTATTGATCAAATGTTCCGTAGACGTGGCTGGGAGCCGACCTTGATTTGGAGCCGACGCATTCAGCAGGCTGATGATACTGATCTGGTGTCTCTTGTTGAGATCGAACGCACGCACCAAATACGGTTCAATTTCTTCCTTTCACGTGATTCGCAAAATCCCGTTTCGGCCGAAACCGCCGTCACGGTGCTAGGCAAGAATGAGTCTATATATCACGATCTGCTGGTATATCAGGCGGAGACAGAGCACGAGAATCCGACGTTCGGCTTCGTCAGTAATCTGCATAAATTGGGACTTGATCGTCTGCGAAAGGAATTGGATTTTTCGATTATTTCGGAAGAAATGGTCAGCTTCCTCAATCGCTTTTCGCATGAATTGTTGGCTCACAAAACACTTCCGTATCCGCACGAGTGCGGTGATATGAGTTTGCGGACAGCGCTCTCGAGGTTTTTGTCCAACTATTGCCATCACCCGACCAAGCCCGAAACTTTGTTCGTTGGACCCGAGCGCGCTCAATTACTTGCACTTGTCCTCAAAGCGATTCTGCCGCCCGATTCAACAGTGCTTTTATCCTCATCTCTTGAATCTGTATATCGAACCACAATTGAATCCCTGGGGCTGAAAGTTATTCTCGGCAACGATGACTTGAGTGAATTGATTCATCTAGATCAGCTGCTCAAGCCCGCTGCCTGCATACTCGCCCCGCAGCAATTAGCGCATCCTTCCCAATTGATGCTTGATCATTTGTTTGCACAAGCACGTGCGAATCCTGATCGTTTTTATTTGATTGATGATTCTGCTCAGTTTAATATCGGCTCTGAGCTGAACTCTAACATGACACTGAGAATGGCTGGACGCCAGCGTTTACCAGAGAATTTGGTTTTTCTCTATGGTCTAATTAAGAACACTGTTTTTCCGGATTTTGAATTGAGCTTTTTGGTGAACGCGCCAGAAGCATGGATGCCTGCGCTGGAGGTCGGTGCTGAATTGACCTATTCGCGTATTCCATATCAAGTTCAGCTCTATTACCAGTGGTTGTTCGAAGAGTTGCTAGCCTTCCCGTTTCCCGAGGCTGATGTTCCGCCGGTGCGCAATCAATCGAACGGGCGCGTCGCGAAATTGATTGAGGAAATCTCGGCTGATCCGGTGTTTGCACCAAAACCTATTTCGCTTGAAGACGAACGCTTAATAAGGTTCGACTACGGTGAGGTTGAGTATCCCGTGCCGGAACTTTTGATCAAAGGTGTCTTCAAAGGATTTCTCGAGCAAGATTCTGACTTGCTGCCGTCCGTTGTTCGGCATCGCGTCAAAGCCTATTTGGAATTTACTCGCAGAACAACAGTAAGCGAAGAGCGAATTGTCCTCGGTAAGGGGGTATTTCCAGTACTTGCTGCTTTGATGGCGACCTTGACGCAGCGCCTTGGGCGCCCGCCTGTCGTCGCTTTGCCACTGGGGAGCTATGGTCCGCTGTATACGCTTGTTGCGTATCACGGAGGAAAAGTCGTTGAAGTAAAGACTGATGAGAAGCGCGGCTTTATGGTGGACGTCGCTGCCATCGATTCGATGGACGTGAAGCCAGATCTCGTTTGGTTGACACAGCCCAACAATCCATCCGGATTGTTCTATGACTCGCAAGCGGTCGAAAGCATCTATAAAGCGTGCTCCCAGCGTGGTATTTACATGCTCGCCGACGAAATTTTCTTTCTGCTTAGCGACAATCGATTGGGTGAGTGGACACCGCAATCTTTGAGTTTTCTTCCACTGATAAATACAGATGGTGGCAAATATCTCTTCCTCACCGATGGTGTGGCGAAAGCCTTTGCCGCCGGCGGATTGCGCGCGGGATTTTTGGTTTGTCCTGATGCAAGTTTTGCCTCGCAAATTCAAGATCTGACACCGTTGCCTCCGCGTTCTACCCTACGGGCCTGGGACACTCTCTATTCCGCTTTCCTCGAAGAGTCGCCGCATTTGCTGGTTGATGTGAAGGAAGAGCTAGATGGATTGAAAAACTATCTCATCGAATTGCGCAGCGAGCTTTCGCGTCGGCGCAAAAAGCTTCAGACCTTGTTTAAGGAACATGATGTCGATGACAAAATGGACACGCCTTATCGTGGTGGCATCTTCCTGATGGCAAAATTAGGCAAATTTCGCAACCAGTTGGCGACGGACAAGCAACTCCTGATCAATGAAGATGCATGGAGCCGCACGCCCGAGTGGAGCCGTGTTTCTTTTAGCGTGCCTCCAGATAAATTCGACGAAGCTTTCGATCGTCTATCTGCGTTTTTGGGTTCAAAGAAAAAAGTGACCAGTTAGTGGGCTAAGTGAGTCGGCAGAAGTCGACAAAAACAATCGAGAATAATCGCGAAGATTTAGAGGATTAATATGCCATACACGGCCGAAATCAGCAGAACCAATCCATCTTGTTTCTTATTCCTTATAGATCAATCCGGGTCTATGCAAGAACCATTCGGTACCAAAGACGGAGCGGCTGGCGGCAAGACCAAGGCTGAGAGCCTTGCGGATGCCATCAATAGATTGCTTCAAAATCTGGTCATCAAATGCGCGAAGTCAGACGGAATACGTGATTATTACCATGTCGGCGTTATCGGATACGGTGGAACCGGCGTCGGCCCAGCGTTTGGCGGCGCTTTGAAAGACAAAGAGATGGTTCCTGTCAATGAGATTGCTAACAATCCTATGCGCGTCGAACAGCGCGTCAAAAAGGTGGATGACGGTGCCGGCGGTTTGGTCGAGCAAAAGATCAAGTTTCCAGTTTGGTTTGATGCGAAAGGTGAGGGCGGAACACCGATGTGCACAGCGTTTATCACTGCCAACAAACTTCTGACGAAGTGGCTTGCTGAGCATCCTGACTGTTTCCCGCCCATCGTTATAAACATCTCTGATGGCGAATCGTCGGATATGGATCCGTATCAAGCGGCTATGGATTTGATGAATTTGTCCAGTACAGATGGGCAAGTTTTGCTTTTCAATCTCCACCTTTCGTCCTCGAGCGAGAAAGCAATCGAGTATCCCAATGACGATGAGAAATTGACGGAAGAGCACTCGAAGGTTTTGTTCAGCATGTCCAGTGTTTTGCCGGAGTACATGCAGAAGATGCTTTCGGCTGAAGGCGTCCCGGTAACGTTCGCAACACGAGGGTTTGTTTTCAATGCTGACCTTGTCTCAGTGATTCGATTCCTCGACATAGGCACAAGACCAGCAAATCTTCGCTGAGTCGTTAAATAATCGGACGTTCAAGAAAAGTATCCGAACGTTCAATCAAAGGAATAGTATGCGCGTCACTGGAAAATTATTTTGGATGCCCAAGAAGGGCAATTCAATTGAAGAGTACGAAGACGCTGCCTATCCGGTTGAGTCATTCGAAGTTGATGTTCCGGAATTCAAATGCGCGGTCGCAGACGGTGCGACTGAAACATCTTTTGCGGGGTTTTGGGCTGCGCTTTTGTGCGAAGGATTTGCGGAAGGCTATGCAATGAAAGAACTGCGGAAGACTTGGAACGACGCAGTGAGGCAAAAAGAATTACCTTGGTACGCGGAAGAAAAACTGGAAAAAGGTGCGTATGCCGCGCTTGTTGGTTTGCACTTGAAAAAGACGCGCGGTAAGAAGAATCCATTTGTTGTAGAGGCAACTGGAGATTGCTGTATTCTGCACGTGAGAGAAAACCAGATGCTGTCTGCTTTTCCGATATCCAAGTCGGAAGACTTCAATAATTCTCCTGCGCTGGTTTGCAGTCACGAGTTTGCGTCAGTTGATGCACAAATGCAAAAACACACGACGAAGGGTGAATGGAAGGATGGCGACTCTTTCTTTCTGCTTTCAGATGCGATTGCGTGTTGGGCGCTGAAACGGCAGGAAGAATTGCAGGATTTGGCGAATGTTTTGCAGAACATTGAAACGCAAGAAGACTTGAATCGTTTGGTAGATGAAGAAAGGCAGCTGATTTTGGAAGATGGCCGCCCTTCAATGAAAAACGATGACGTTACGCTTATGTGTGTGACCGTTTGTAGCTAGTAGAAATTTAATAATGCCCTATTTCCGTTACCGCGGGATTTTACCGCGGGTGCGTGGAACGTGGTCCTATTGAGTTGTCATGAGATCGGCGAATGTATTTCTGGGGTATACGTATTTTCCCCATAACGCCCGCAGGCTGCGGAGTTTAACTCTCACTTAATTTGACTCTTGGCAGGGGCAGCATTAATCTGTAGATGGCGAATATGAATTGAGGTCCGTGCAGACGGGCTCCGATCTTGGCGTGAGAAAGACAAAAGGCTGGTTGTCTCGATGAAGCAATTGTTTCAGGCGTGTTTGACGTTGGGTGATGGTACAGGCGGCAACGGTGGTCACGACCTCTCTGCTTACACCGACGAAGAACATCTCTCTGGTAACCGCAAAAGGTTGAGCAAAATGAGTGGGCAGTACGCTGCTCTTAAGAGCGATGCGAAGGCTGCACCACAAGCAAAAATCGACTGTAATCCACCGTCTACTGCTGTTGCGGCGACCAACGCAACATATTCTTATCAAGCATCTTCAAACATTTTGCGACTGCCTGTTGAAGACGAAGAATACATTGATAGTTTGGTTGATATCGCTATTCAGACTGCCTCAGAATGCGAAGAACTAAACCAAGATATTGATCTGCTCGCGGATGCCGCAGCGAAAGTTGCCTCCAAAATATCGCGGGCAATCACGACTGAAATAGAAACGGCAAGCACCACCTCAGTAGCTCCGACTAGTGAGCCGGTGGTGCACGAAATTGTCGATCCGAATGCAATCACGGCAGAGCTTCCGGTGCTTAATTTCGAGCCACCGAAAGACGAAAATCGCACCGGCCTCAGTGGCAGCTTTCCTCGTCAAAATAGCAGCGGACGAAAAATGTCTCATTGGACAAATCGCAAGTCTGCCGGTGCAGACGCCTGGGATACCCGCGTCGAATCCGGGATGAAGGCTTACGAAAACAATAAGAAGTACACAAGCAGCTATGACAATCTGCCGATTATTGGTTCTGAGATGCCCGAAGGTAGCAGTTTCATTGAGATGCCGGACTCGTCAATGGAAATTGAAACTTTTGGTTCTGGCGAGGTGAAGATGATCACTTCGTTCGACAATCAAGGAGCAGGAATTCGCAGACTTTCAACGTTGCGCAGTTCGATGCGAATGATTGAGCGCCACGATAATGACGAACTTCATAAACCACTCGACCCGAGCAACTCTTATGATGCGTTCAACTCTTTTGTTTCGTATAAGTCTGAGAGCGAGCCGAAGAAGATGTCTGCAGCGGAAGAAACTTCTGCTGTGTTCGCTGCATCATTCGAGCAGAACTCAAAAATTGATGTGCAATCGGTTTCACAAATAGACGAATCTATAGTTTCCGAATTCATTGATTCTGTTTCGGATGACTTGCTTGGATGTCTTGAAGATTTGCTTTCTGAATGCATGGATGCAGCTATTGCGTATGAAGATGTCGTCTCGCAACTGGACAATACAATCGAAAGCCTCGAATCAAACACATCGGTGATTTCGTTTGCTCCAGAGCATCAGGATGCTTCATTCGTTGAAGGCTATGCTGGCAACTTCTCCGTGACGTTGGCTGAATCGCTTGCCGTCTGCGAAAAAGCTGATGTCGCTGGTCATGTTCATGATCAAATCTGTTTCGATCCCAAAGCATTCGCGCCACATACGATTGATGGCGAGCCGATTGAAGCAAGCTGTGTTTTTGATGCGACCGAAAAGCTTTCTTTCAAAGCTTCAGAAAACATCCTCTCTAACCTCGAATCGATGTTTAATCTCGATCCGCTTTCGCAGGTTGACGAAGTTGCGTTGGCGTCGCAAACCGATAAGGACGTAGAAGTGGAAATTGAAAGTGTTTGCGTGGTTTCTGATGAAGATTGCGAAATGCTTGAAATTGCTGCGGTAGGAGGAAAGCCTTCGCGTCAGAAAATCAAGGGCACATCACGCTCGAAGAAAAATCAAACTCGCAAAGAGAAAAAGAGCGGTAAAAAACGCGCGGTAGCTGCGGCTGCAAACGCGGAATTCTAAGAACGCTAGTTTTGCATCGTTAAGATCGTGGGGGCGCATTGCATGCGCCCTTTTGGTTCTAGAGCGTGGGGGGTGTTGCACACGCCCTTTCGACGGTCGGCGCCAACACTGTGGTAGTACTAAGACCCGGCGCGGTGATAGTCCGCTCGTTTCGATGATTGTCCAACCAATGTCCAACGGGCGCCCTAATGTTTATGCAACCCCCGCAGATGCCCGCTGTTCCTACCAAACCCCTTCGTCTAAGCAAACGCTCCCTCCCCTAAACCAACCCGCCGTTCTGGCTCAAATCCCCTTTCCCTGTTTCCCCACCCTTTGGAGACGCAACCGTGAGCGACCTCAACTTAAATGTCAGCGATGCCTATAAGCCTTCCGACAAGCAAATGTCAGACCTCTCCTTTGCCGCACAGTCGTTTCAGATGGGCGCAAAGGAGATGCAGGCAATAGCAGGTAAGACCGGCGACTCCGTAACTGCTGCTGGGTTCGCCTCGGCTGATGATCTACTGGCTGGCTTTGGTGATTCTCAACAAACAGCTTCGAGCAAGCCCGAGCCTGCGGACAAAAACGAATTGCTCGCGCAATTGAAGAAGGCATACGCCGAGGATACGAGCCCAGAGGCAATCAAAGATTTTTTGGCTGATAAACCTAGTGTGACGCCTGAGAAATTCAAGCAAATAATGGAACAGCGCGTCGCTGGACAAGCTGAAATCATCTCTGAGCTGAACCCTAAACAGTTGCAGATAGTTGCTGATTTGGCAGATGCTGTCAAACGCAACGACGACAAGCAAATCACCAAAATCTTGCAGGACATTCCAGCCGACATCACTGGCAAAATCGCATTCGCTGCGACCTATCAATTGCAGGTTGATGGCGTCACGAGAGTTGGAGTCGAATCTAGAAACGACAACGGCAAAGGCTACCTAATCATCAAAGACGGCAACACAAGAACTCAAGAAACATTCGACCGCGTCAGTGGCAAAAAGCTCGGCACCAACTCGATGGATATTCAGATGTGAGCACTTATAGGTCTCGAAGTTTGCCAGTATAGTCTTCGAATTTCGGATCTATCTTTCGCAAGAACTGCCAATCCCTTTTAGCACTAACCTTATCACCAAGTTCCAACTCTAAGAGGGCTCTCTGGTAATATGGGCAACGAGCATGAGGCGCTATCTGTATTGCTTTTGTGAAGTCTTTAAGAGCACGTTGCGAGTGACCAAATCGACTTTCAAACATACCGCGAAAGAGATAAGGGGTTGAGCAATTTGGAGCCAGTGCAATTGCTTGCCCACATTGCTCAATAGCTGCGGACCTCCTCCTATAGCGCCATAAATGGATGGCATAGTCGGTACGAATCTCTGCGTCCGAAGGTGCAAGAACCATTGCTGTTTGAAACGCTTTCTCAGCCCCGACTTTATCATTCAGTTTAGAAAGAAAGTCTCCTTTTGCCCCAAATGCCTCGGCGTTCGTATGATCTAGTTTGATCGATGCTTCAATATCATGCAGGGCGCCTCTGTATTCACGCACGTTAAATCGGACTCTGGCTCTGAGGATGTACACGTCAGGATTTTTTGGTGACAAATCGATAGCCTTGTTGCAATCCTCTATCGCCAAACGATTCTTATTTTGTGAGGCTCGCAGGAAACCGCGTTCTTCAAAGTATCTGCTTTTCGTCGGCTCAAGAGTTATTGCCTTCGTAAAGCTAATTTCCGCTTCGCTATTTCGATTAAGGGATCTTTCTGCCAGGCCTTTGAAGTAATGTGCGGCGGAATTGGTTGAATCCAAACTGATAGCACGTTTGCAATCTTCTATTGCTCTTGTTGAATCAAACAATAAGTAGTGAATGCGCCCTAGACTAGAGTGGAAGGTTGAATTTGATGGTTCCATGCGGCATGCTCTTAAAAGATCTTGCAGCGCGCCCACGTCGTCTCCCATGGTCTCTCTAGCCATTGCTCGGTTGTGATATGCACTCGCCGCCCAACAGTCCTGCAAAATGCAGAAAGTAAAGTTGTTGAAAGCATCAAGATTTCGCCCAAGGTCATGATTTGTGAGCGCCAAATAGAAGTGCGCTTCCGGCAGAAGTGGGCAGTACTTAAGTGCCTGAGATAAGCTTCGTTCGGCATCTTCGAGTTGATGCATCCTGTACTGTGTCTTTCCCTTTTCATACAGACCAAGCGCACTGTGATAATAGACCCAGCCGACAAAGCCGAGTTGCGGCATGTAGCCAACGGCAGTGCCGGCGATAATACTCAACGCTATTAGCAAAGCTGGAATTCTCATAAATCCAGCATATAGGTGATTTAGTTATGTGCAAAGCGTAAAACCACGAGCCTGCCAGCTCACGCGGATAGAATTCTGCGGTGATGCGGGAACTTCTTCCAAGTCGACAGGTCTTGCGGAGCAAAGGGAACGTACTAGGGCTTTCACAACCAGAAGCGGGCAGGTGCTCGCTTCAGTTCCTTTGGTCGGCTTTTGAAGCGATGAAATAGGATCTTGACGAACAGATCTAAAAGGAAAGCAGGGTGGACCCCTGCTTTCTTCTAGCTATTCGATGTTTGCAAATGCAAACAGTTGCGTCGGACAAGTCTATCTAATTAAGTCGCCATGCAATCTACGCCACTGGCGACCATAGGAAATGCCACGATGTTTCCTTTGGCTTTCTCTTTTGCAAGGCGGTTGTAGAAGCTGGCTAGAGTCTTTTGGGCGCGGCAGCTGACATAAGGGTTTTCGTCCTGAGCAAGCCTTGTCAGTACTCCCATTGAAATGTATGGATCTTCTGCTAACCCATGACGAACAGTGGGGTCTGGGTCACGCACCAGGCTAAGTACGATTTCGAGTGGCGCTGCGCGATTGGTGCCCACCGCCAGGCGTACCTCTGGGTCATTGTCCACGGCTAGTCTTTTAAGAATCCATTCCGGAGTGCTTTCATTTTCAGCCACTCGCCTGCGAATTCTCGGACTCTCATGCAGTGAAAGCGCATCTAGTATTTCGTGCGCATTCGGTGTCTTACCGGCTTTAATGTAATCTCCTAACCAGTTCTTGTGCATAGGTATCACCTCCGCTCCTCGGGTGGGATGATTTCAGTGTGTAATAAATTGGAAACAGCTTCAGGAGGGGGCAGCAATGACATCTGCTGCCCCGATTTTCCTTTTAATCAGCCTGGCGGGCTGTTCTTACTCGATATGGAGATTTCAATTCCGTTTAAGATATGCGAACCAACCTCCTCATTTGACAAAGGGTGCTTCACTAACTTAACGGAAGGACTAAAACCTTCCAAGAATTTTTTATAGCAAACGCATTGCTCGATCGTCAAGAGGGTTTGGAAAAGTTTTTTCAACCTTGAAGACCTGGTGTGGGATGGAGTTTTGTGAAGAGCCTTGTCAGGAAACAGGTTCGGTTTGACAAAGTTATTGGGCAGAACTTTGCCGAACATATAAGAGGAATTCGCACTGAGGGTAGTGGCAAAAATGTTTAAAAAATGGTGTAAAAAATCCGGTGACGCGTTTTCGAATCGATAAATTATTTGGTGTGAACTTTCAATCGCTCTTTCAGCTGGATAACCTAAATCGGCTGGGGCAGGGGTTTAAAGAGTTTCGGTTTTAAAGAATTCCTGCCCCGATTGAGCGAAATCAATAAAAGGAGGCGTAGGAATAATGTTGTTACCAAGACTAATTGGAAACGATTTCTTTGGCTCTCTTAAAGATATGCAGCGTGTTCAAGAACAGCTGAACCGCCTCTTCTACGAGGATGGCAAGAGTGCCGAATTCCCACCAGTAAATGTATGGACATCGCCAGAAGGCGCTATTGTTCGGACTGAAATCCCGGGAATTGATCCAGAGAAAATTGACATCACGATTGTAAATGAAACGCTGACGCTCAGAGGCTCGCGTGTGGAGGAGTCAACTAAGGACTGCCATTCATGCCACCGCAAAGAGCGTGGATTTGGTCAGTTTGTGCGCAGCTTGCAATTGCCCTTTATTGTGGATTCTGACAAAGTCAAAGCAACCTTTAAAGATGGTGTTCTAGAAATCGAACTCCCTCGAGCCGAAGCGGACAAGCCGCGCCGAATAAGCGTTGTATCTGAATAGTCTCAAGATTTTTCAAAGGAGATTTGATATGTCCACAGAAGTTATGGAAGCTTGCAAAAAAGAGCAAGAGAATCAAAAACTACAAGTTACTCAGAATACGGAAGCCGAGCACACTCGTGCCGGTAAGGTTTTTGTTCCAAGAGCAGACATTTATGAAACACAAGAGCAGCTCCTCATTTTGGCTGACATGCCTGGAGTCAAGGAGGAAGGCGTAGACATAACTCTTGAACAAAATATTCTTACGATCTATGGAAAAGTAGAACAACCGCAAATTGAAGGCTACACGCTCGCTTACTCTGAGTACGGTGTAGGAGACTTCCGCCGAGTATTCGCGCTGTCGAACGAAATCGATCGTGATGGCATTCAAGCAACTATCAAGAACGGCGTTCTCAAGCTGGTCTTGCCTAAGAGCAAACGAGCAATGCCGAAGAAAATTGCTGTCAGTGTTGAATAGCGAATTTGAGACACACGTAAATACTGGTTCAATCCAATTTGGTATCAAGAAGGAGGCTTGACATGAAATCGAATTGGAATCTACATTTCCTCAACGACAAATTGCGCAGAGGTAAGGTTGCTGTGGTCGCTCTGCTGGTCGGGCTTTCACTGGGCTTTGCTGGTAGCCAGGTTGTTCATTCCATGAATGAATCGTCCAAAGAGGCGACAAAAGTTCCAGTCCATTCTGATAAAGATGTGGCACATGAACGCCGGTTTGATTTCGCCTTTCCTCCCTACATGTGGGGCGGAGGTCTTCTGCGCGACAGTATCTTCCGCGACTTCGACGATCTCGGCTATTTCCCCGCTTCGTTTGAAAATGATTGGAAAATAGGTAGTTTTGTCTCGACTCCAAGAATCGACACGAGTGAATCTGCCGCAGAACTGAGAATTACAGCAGACGTGCCGGGCATCGACGAAAAGGACTTGGAAGTGTCTGTGTCCGACAATCTGGTGACAATCAAAGGTGAGAAGAAGAGAGACAGCAGCGTCTCTGAGAAGGACTCCAAAAAATCAGAGCGATTTTATGGAACTTTTGCGCGTTCGCTGAATCTTCCTTGCCGAGTCGATAGCGAGAAAGCCGAAGCCAGCTTGAAGAATGGTGTGTTGACGATTGTTATTCCGAAAAGTCAGTTAGCTCAGAAGGAATGTAAGAAGTTAACCATCAGAACACAGTAGGTCCGTGAGAGGGACACAAAGCAGGCTGCAACAGCGACTTGGCAGCCTGCTTTTCCTATTGAGAATGGAAGGACTCATGAATTACATGAATTAATCAGACCAATGAATACAACCATGAATAAGAACGCCAATCCAAATTTTCTTTCCTGGAACTTGATGCCATATTTACTTGTTGCCGGACTTTGTGTCGGAGTGATTGCAGGTGCGTTAAATTACAAAGCGGAAGGAAACGTACAGTTGGCTCCAGAACTCGCTGACGCTGATCTCGCGGCAGGTATACGTGTCGAAGAAGGACAGCAGAATAACTCGATTACGCGCGAGTTTCCAACTCAGCTGCAATACGATGTTCTTAATTCTTCCGCTCAAGTTTTCGTTCCACCTGAATACCAGAACTACCAGCTAGCTATTGCTGGTGGCAGATTGAAAACAATAATCAACCGATAGTCGTTTATCGGTTGTGCCGTCAATGCGATTGAACACTCTCTTTGTGTTCTGTCGCTTCTCGCTTGCGAAACTTCTGCAGTAGTTTGTCGAACCAAACATAGACTACGGGCGTTATATAGAGTGTAAGGATTTGAGAGACGATCAAACCACCGACAACGACTAAACCAAGTGGGCGGCGTGTATCTGCTCCAGCGCCAGTTCCAAACGCGATTGGCAGCGTACCCATTAGTGCAGCCATCGTCGTCATCATGATTGGACGGAATCGTACGAGGCATGCCTGGTAGATTGCTTCCGCCGCTGGCATGCCCTTCTCTCGCTCAAGCTCGAGCGAGAAATCGATCATCATGATGGCGTTTTTCTTCACAATGCCAATTAAAAGAATCAGCCCGAGGAAGCCGTAGATATCCAGGTCAACATGGAATATCAGCAGCGTTATCATCGCGCCCAGACCGGCTGCTGGTAAGCCTGAAAGGATGGTCAGCGGGTGTATGAAACTTTCATAGAGCATCCCCAATATTACGTAGATGATCACGGTAGCAAGCAGAAGCAACCAGCCAAGGTTCGAGAATGAATCTTGGAACGACTTCGCTTGTCCTTGGAAGTTGACGCTTACGGAGCCGGGAACACTAGCCTTGGCTTCTTGTGTAATGTGATCGACCGCTTGTCCGATAGAGAATCCGGGTTTTAAGTTGAACGAAATCGTAGCTGAAGGAAACTGTCCTAAGTGGTTGATAGCAAGCGGTCCGGTGCCGGGAGTGAGTTGCGCAATTGCGCCAAGCGGAACCATCTTTCCACTGGTTGAGCGAATGTAGAGTTTTGACAGCTGCACTGGGTCGCGCTGATACTGCGGCTCAAGCTCGATGAGAACTTTGTATTGATTGGTTGGCGCGTAAATAGTCGAGATTTGCCGCTGTCCGTAAGCGCTGGCTAGCGTTTGTTCGACTTGATCTTGCGTGATTCCGAGAGCTGCAGCCATTGTGCGGTTGACGGTAATATCAATCTGCGGTGTTGATGATTGAATGTCCGTATTGACGTCTGACAGTTCCTTGAACCCGTCCATCTTTTCTTTGAGAGCGTTTGTCGCCTTGTACAGCTCATTTTGATCTGGCGACATCAAAGTCACCTGATAAGAGCTTTTCGAGGACATGCCGCCGATTCTGATTGCGGGCGGGACGGTGAGGAATGTGTTAATGCCCGGAACTTGCGCAAGTTTGGGACGCAACTCTTTGACAATTTCGTCCGCTTTCTTTGTACGTTCTTCAAATGGTTTTAGTGCAATCAAAATGCGGCCCGCGTTGCCGGATGAGCCGCCGATACTGGACATAACGCCTTGAACACTCTCGTTCTTCTCGATGATGGACGAAACTGCTCTTTGGTGCCGGCTCATGTTTTCAAATGAGATGTCTTGTGCCGCTTCTGTCGAGCCTGATATCTGACCGGTGTCTTGGGTGGGCATAAAACCTTTCGGCACGATCATGAACAGCCAGGCGGTCAGAGCAATGCCGATTATTAGCAAGGCGAGAACAATATTGGGGTGCGAAACCGAAATTTTTAGCGTTCTTTCGTATTGTCTGGCCAACCACTGCCAACCGTCTTCCAAAGCCCCTAGCCACGCAATTTGCTTTTCCGCTGTTTCATGAGTCAACCAGCGGCTCGACAACATCGGTGTGAGCGTCAGAGAGACGAAGCCAGAGATCAAGATAGAAACTGCCATTGTGACGGCAAACTCATTGAATAGTCTGCCGACAATTCCACCCATAAGAAGGATGGGTAAAAATACTGCCACCAGTGACAGTGTCATGCTGATGATGGTGAAAGTAATTTCGCGTGTCGCTTCGATTGCAGCTTGAAAGGGTTTTTTGCCCATTTCCATATGCCTGACGATGTTCTCCAGCACCACCACGGCGTCATCGACAACAAAGCCTACAGATAGCGTTAGAGCCATCAGAGATAGGTTGTTCAGACTAAACCCGAGCAAATGCATAGCCGCAAAAGTGCCGACGAGGGATGTTGGCAACGCAAGACTTGGGATAACTGTGGCAGGAACATTGCGCAGGAAGAGAAAAATGACGAGTACCACAAGGCCAATGGTGAGCACGAGCGTGAACTCAACATCTTCGATGGATGCCCGAATTGACGTGGTGCGGTCATAGAGAACATCCATGTTGACCGAGCCGGGAATTTGATTGCGCAGCTCTGGAAGTATGGCTTTGATTGAGTCCACGATTTCAACTGTGTTGGTTCCTGGCTGCCGCATAATTGCCAGGACAATCGCGCGCTTGCCGTTGTACCAACTTGCTTGCTTGTCGTTTTCCACACTGTCCGTGACTTTGCCAAGGTCGGAAATGACAATTGGCGAACCGTTCTTGTACATGACGACGAGTTTTGAAAACTGCTCTGCGTTGGAAAGCGGCCCGTTGGTGCGCAGCATAAATGCAGAGTGCGGCCCATAAAGTGTGCCTGCCGGAACGTTTACGTTGCCTTTGGAAATTGCGTTGGTGACGTCCTCGAAGCCTACGTTTCTTGCGGTCAATGCATCAGGACTTAAGTCGATGCGCACCGCATATTTCTGTCCGCCAAAGACGTTGACCTGTGCTACTCCTTCCAGCATCGAAAGGCGCTGCGCGACGGTTGTCTCGGCGTACTCATCGACCTGATACAGCGGCAACGAGTCCGAACTCAACGACAAATACAAGATAGGAGAATCAGCCGGATTTACCTTTCTGTAAGTTGGTGGCGTCGGCATCACCGGGAGCAGTCTGGAGGCTGCGGCGATGGCGGTTTGCACATCCTGGGCGGCGGCGTCGATATCGCGGGTGAGATCAAACTGGAGGGTGATTGAGGTCGAGCCCAAAGAACTTGTCGAGTTCATCGACGAGATACCGGCAATTGTCGCGAACTGACGTTCGAGCGGTGTCGCGACTGCGTTTGCCATCGTCGCTGGATTGGCGCCAGGCAAGCTTGCTGAGACTGAAATCGTCGGAAAATCGATCGTGGGTAGATCGTTGACCGGCAATGTGGTGAAGCTGATTATGCCGAAAAGCACAATTGCCGACATCATTAGTGTCGTAAAAATCGGACGCCGTATGAAGAGTGATGCGAAGTTCATGGCACCGGCTCGGTGACTTTTACTTTCGTGCCTTCAGCAAGTTGAATTTGACCGTCAGTGACGACTTGATCGCCTGCCTTGACGCCGCTCAAAATTGCCGTCACACCGTCAATCGCAGGACCAACCGTGACAGGGACCATGTGAGCTGATTTGTCAGGATGGACGATCCAGATGAATTGACCTTTCTGTCCTGTCTGTACTGCTTGCGTTGGCACAACAACTGCATTACGAATGCTGTCCAAATTCATCACGACATCGACGTACTGACTTGGCCATAGCGCTTTGTCTTTGTTATCGAATATCGCTTTTAGTTTGACCGTTCCCGTTGTGTTGTCCACTGTGTTGTCGATAAAAGTGACTTTTCCATCGGTCGCCAAAACCTGGCCATTCGAGCGCGTGGCGCGGACTGTCAACACGCCTTTTTCAGAACAGGCTTGTACTTTTCGAAACTGTTCTTGCGGCACGGACAGTTCGACATAAATGGGAGCCGTTTGAACGATGGTAGTAAGAATATCTTCGTCTGCTCGAACCACATTGCCTTTCAATACCAGTATGTGCCCTGTCCGTCCGTCGATTGGCGCATTGACTGTTGTAAAACCCATTTGAATTTTGGCGTTTTGCAATGTTGCTTTCGCTGCTTCAAGCTGCGCATATGCGTTTTTCAAATTTGCTCTATCGACCGTCACTTGCGCTTCTGCATTTAAGATCGTCGCTCGTCCAGCTTCTACCGTCGCAGTTGTCGATTCCATTTTTGTTTCACGCGCTTCCTTGTCCATCTGCGAAACGGCACCAGCATTTGCGAGGAAGTCGAACCGTTGTGCGTCTCTTTCTGCTTGTCTCGCCAGCGCCACATCGCGTTTGAGATTAGCCTTGGTCTGTTCCACCGTCGCCTGATCTTTTGCGATCGCCGCCTTAGCTTGGGCTATCATTGCTTCTTGCTTAGCTACCTCGGACTCGGCTTGCATCAGCGCCGCTCGCGATGGGCGCGGGTCGATGGTGAAAAGCAAATCGCGTTTTTTGACGATTTGACCTTCTGTGAAATGAACGTTGACGACCCTGCCGCCAATGCGTGGTTTGACAGAGACCTGCTGCAAAGGAACAACGTTGCCGATGCTGTGAAGTTGCTCCGGCACATCGCGAACTGTCGCCGTCGCCAAAGTTACAACCGCCGAGCGTTTGGGGCGTGCCTCTTTCTTTTCGTGCTTGTTGAAAAAGAAATACGTCCCCGCGGCAACGCACGCAAATAAAACAAGGAGAATCAGTCTTGCATGCGACGTCTTTTTCTCTCTTACTTGGGATACCTGGCCTGGCGGCGCTTCAATTGTCAATTCGGGTCCTCGAGACACTTGCAATGCTTTACCTATTAAGTTTAGGACGCAGCATATCAAGACGCTCTAAAGAATACGGTGGTTCCACGATTATAGGTGCAATCACCTTATTGCGTGTTAACTGAAAAGGCTGAATTCCCTTTCTCTGGCTGGATTTTTAGGTGTACCGCGTGATGATACCGCGTGTCCAGTAGGACCGCCAATTCTCTTACTCGGCTTTCAGCTCGTCGCCGACTTTTAATTCGCCGGGTTTTGTCACCGTGAGATTTTGACCAAAGAGCACGCCGCTTTCTGATGCACGAAAACCCGCAAGCGTTCTCAATGGTTCGACTCCGCGCTCAGCAGTTTTTTGATCAGTTGTCGTGATTACGCAACGCGCGCAAGGTTTTGCGGATGCCAACGTTACACCCGACGACGATGTCAGAGTTTTGAACTCGTCTTCTTCAAATGGTTCGCAACCTTCGATAACAATGTTTGGGCGGAAACGGTTCATAGGAAGCGGCTTCTCCAGCTTCGCATTGAGGGTCTCGAGCGACGCTTTGGAGATTACTAGTAATGGATACTGATCTTGAAAGCGAACACTGCCTTCAAACTCTTTGCCTTCATCAATGATTGGGCGCTTGAAGCCATCTTTCATTTTGACGAGACGACATTTTGTCTCTAAGTATTCGGACAACCATGCGGCTACATCATCGCCTTCGTCGATTGCGTAGCATTCGTCTTTCCACACCGTAACTCGCTTGAAATCAAGGTCTTCAGGATGATCTACGTGCGGTACTGTAATGCTTTGGCGACCATCGGCGCTCAAAGTTAGATCACCGTTTTCATTGATCGCCGTGTGCACCAAAGCCATTTTAGGAATTTCGCGCTGCGTTAGAAACTTACCGCTAGGCAGTGTCACAAGCCAATTGCGGTCGAAGCGAATGCCCTTCTCTTCAATCGTCGCCGTGTCTAGGGAGATGCCTCCCAGCGACTTAACCGGGTAGCGATTTAGTTCTACGATTCGCACTTTTTTCATTTTGCTTTTCCTAGTCGTTCTTTTCCGGGCGACGCATGGCGTCGCCGCTACAAATTGCTCACTTATTATGGTGAGGCGTCGAATTCGCCTTTCTGGCGTCCTTCTTTCAACTTTTGATCAAACTCTATAAGCTGATCCCTCGATTCTTGATCGATGTTACTTTCTTCTGTTGTATAGACGATATCTTCTGACTTGATAGCGTGAGTGCCTATGCGCAAGCTGTTTGCGTGGCTGAGCTTTTTCGCCAATTGTGCTGATGGAGCCTTGAGCATCTCCGCGTAGGTTGAACGTTTTCCATTGCGCTCTGTAATTCTTTTGTTGATAATATCGAGCACGAATTTCCTGACGAGCGGAATGGCAACGAATAGAGTTCCATAAGTCACTAAAGGTAAAAGAATCGGCCACAATTCGCGTAGGCTCGGTTGCAAGAAAAGCCACCAAGTGCCGAGGAAATTGAAGCCCGCAAGCACATAAACCATGACCAGGTTTCCAGCTTGCGGCCCGACAAAGGGCCAGCGGTTTTCTTTGAGAAATGGCGCGCTGACGTGTGAGTCTCTTCCCGCCGCGCTGACTTGCATTGAGGGAAAGCTATAGATAATCCCGCCCTCATCGGTCACTTCAGGCTTGCCGTCAAAACGCACCAGGACAGGCAGTACGGCATCTTCATTAGTGGGTTCAGCACCGGTGTAGGGAGCCAATTGTTCTGCAGTAACAACGCCACCGTGTTCGCGAATTGAATTAGCGATTAGCGTCCACTTTCTTTCTTCTATGTCGGCATTCGGATTGCCGTCACCAAATAGGAATGAGAAACAATCAAATAGGAAATTGCTCTTGCGCTGGCGCCGTTGCTGCTGGTTTCCGTATGGAGTAGATGCCGAGTACATTCCCCAGGTCAGCAAATCTCGCAGTATTAGATAGTCAAAAAATCCAAAGTGAAAACTGCCACCACCATAATCATCACGGTCGTTGTTTCCGCCTTTATTGCTGTAAATCATGATGGCAATAAAGATAAACAAAACCGCTAAGACGGACAGAATCAGCATGATTCCAAAGGAAATTCTCAGCAAGAAATAGGCAATGTCAAACACCTTTTTTCCAAACACTTGGAAAAATCTTGCAATGCCTTTTGCCAAATAAGCGTTTTGAAAACCGGGTTCGAATTTATAAGCCACATCACCTGTGGTGGCAACCTCCATGTGCCCGCCGGTTTCTGCTGCAACTTTGTTGAGTTCTGCTTGTGCTACCAAAACCGGCAGACCAGTCTTTGCCGCAACGTCAGCCGCAGTGACACGGCGTCCAAGCGAATCGACCGCCTTGAGGACAATCTCCTTTTCTTTCGTTTTCAATATAGGTTGTGCTTGCATGGGCTTTGAAAGGTTTTTGTCAGTGTTGACTCAATGCTAAAACGGCATCTGTAATTGCAAGTAAAGCACATATCAGAGACTCTCCGGCCACTGCGCCAGATGCGATAGGAATGACGTAAAGCTCTGCTGTTTTCTTGTTGAGCTTGCTCCAGACCAGTGCAATTAAAGCCCCTACGAAGAAGGAAAAAGCGTTTGCGAACGGCATGATCCAAGCTAGTCCCAAACCCATAGCCGACGGCATGTAAGGCTTCCATTTTTTAGGCGCGAAGTGGTCGATGAGCGCCATGACAATGCCCAGCGTTGCGCCAATCAGAAGTGCGTAACGTGCCGTCACAGGGATGTAGTCGATACCTTTCGATAAGGCTTCAGCGACAGCTTTCCACATGTTCGACGAAGGCGGATTGTATTTATCGAGGGCTTCCTTGGTCGGAATCATTAAGAACCAGGCGGGCACGACCGCGACGGTTCCGAAGAAAACGCCGAAGAATTGGGCGATGAACTGCTTGCGCGCGTTAGCACCCAGCAAATACCCGCTCTTCAAGTCGGTGAGAAGGTCGGCGGAGCTGGACGCGATGTTGGACGTGACGCTGGCCGCCATCAGGTTTGTCGTGATGTTTGAAGGCGCGAGGAAAGCGTAAGTGAGCTGTGTCAATTTGCCCATCGGACCAATCGGTGTGATGTCTGTTTCGCCAGTAGAGCGACAGGCAACCAATGCGAGAAATGCGCTGACGACGACTGACACTAGACCGAGAATCGGATTAATGGAAAATGCAATGTATTCCAAAATGACCATCGCGATTGTCAGCGGAATAGCGCCGATGACGAGCCATTTGAGCGGGACTTCAATTGCTGCGATGCGCTCTTCGTCCGATGCGTCGGCGGCGCTGGCGCCTGGTTTTACGCTGCCGAAAGAGCGGGCGATGGTTTTCCATTGGAGAGCGAATGCAGTTAGACCGGAGGTGACCATGAGTCCTGTCCCGCCCCACAGAGCCCAACCTTTAATAAGTTTCGGTGCCTCAACTTCATGAATGCTGACCGCCCAGGGTCCAACGATCAAGTACAGCAACGCTGAGCCAAACATCATTGTGGCGCATACTCGCATACCTACGATCATTCCGGCGCCAATCAGCAAAACGCTCGGCTCGAAGCCAAATGCTGGCATCTTAGAAATATCGACACCTCGAATGTTCGCAGAAAATGGAACCAGCTCTGGGAGCTTTGGATAGTTGATATTGAAATGCTTTTGCCATTCATATTCGCCCTTGATCAAGCCAATGAACAGCCCGCTAAACAATGCGGTGACCAAAAAGCGCGCTTGCAGAATTGCTTCTTTGCTTTGTCCGTACAAACTCTTCAATGTTTCCGCTGCGGCTATGCCACTAGGAAATGCCAGCTTTTCTTCGTTGATCATTTGCCGTTTCATCGGTACGGCGAGAAAAACGCCGAGCAATGCAGTGACCAATGTCCAGGGTAGAAGAATCTGCCACGGAACATGATTGCCTGTGATCAAAAGATATGCACCAAACGCGGTGCCGATTGTCGCGCCGGTTGAATAACCCGCGGCCGAAGCGGTGGACTGCATGCAATTGTTTTCCAAAATGCTCATCGGCGTTAGCTTAGGCGCAATCACGCGAATTGAGTTCCAAATAACATAGGAAAGAACGCAAGCAGTAATTGCAACGCCGAACGCCCAGCCCACTTTGATTGAGGTGTAGAGGTTGGAAATCGACATGAGAGAACCGAGCAAGCCGCCCATAATAACAGCGCGCACCGTGAGCTGTGGAACTTTGTCACCCTGATAGACATTCTTCAGCCAGTATTCCTGCGAATAATTCCCGGTCGCTTCATCAACGGACTCGCCGCCTTCTATGTGATGCGGCTCACCGGCGTGTTCGCCTTCAGCCATCGCTGTCGTTTGCTCTGGAACCTCTTTGTTGATGGGGTTCTTTTCAGGTGTATCGCCTTTGTTTGCAGCATCCGCCACGGGTATTCCTCTTTTGATTTGATTTGTAGAAGCTGAATACTATTAGAAATTACGATTGCTTTTAGCAATTAAAAAAACGACCGACGCCTTGCTCGTCGGTTTCGTTTCGCATTTACGCGGTTGGCTTGATCATGCAGAAGCTGTCATTCTCTAGCCCGCGTACAGCTGCTGCCTGCGCGACTCTTGAGATGGCGAGCAAGAATGCGCCCGTGCGCATATCGCACTTGTTCGATTTTGCGAGCGCTTTGATGTCTTGATACGCTTCCATCATGATTGTTCTCAATTCTGCGTTGACACGCTCTTCGCTCCAGCGGAATTGTTGAATGTTTTGCACCCATTCGAAATATGAAACGACAACGCCGCCTGCATTCGCAAAGATGTCGGGAATCACGTGCTTGCCTTGCTTGATGAAGAGTTCATCCGCTTCCGGAGAAGTCGGACCATTGGCACCTTCAACTATGTATTTTGCTTTTACATCGGCTGCGTTTTCTTTGGTCAAAACATTACCCAAGGCTGCAGGAACAAGAACGTCACATTCCAGCGTTAAAAGCTTTGCTGCGTCCATGCTCTCGGCTCCTGCAAAACCGACGATACCGCCGGTTTCCTTTGCATGTCTTTGCAGTGCTTCAATATCCAAACCTTTGGGATTATGAATCGCGCCGGTTAAATCGGAAATCGCGATGACTTTTCCACCCGCCTGGTGAATAAGCAACGCCGCCCAGCTTCCGACGTTACCGAAGCCCTGGATTACAAAGGTCAGATCGCTGAGAGCTTTGCCCTCATCCTGCATGTAAGCTTGGATTGCGAAAAGAATTCCTCGTCCGGTTGCGGCGTCGCGTCCTTTGCTGCCGCCGATTTCTACAGGTTTGCCTGTCACCACTGCTGGTGTCCAGCCGTGATACTTAGAATACTGGTCAACGATCCATGCCATTGTCTGCGCGTTCGTTCCCATGTCTGGCGCCGGCACGTCGAGCGTTGGTCCGATGACGTCGTGAATCTCATCGACAAAGGCTCTCGTAAGTCGCTGAAGTTCTGAATGTGAAAGCGCCGATGGATTGCAACTGATACCACCTTTGGCACCACCGTATGGAACATTCACTACTGCAGTTTTCCATGTCATCAAACTGGCCAGCGAATTCACTTCATCAGGATCAACTTCGGGGTGATAGCGCAATCCGCCCTTCATCGGTCCGCGAGAATTGTCGTGCTGGACCCGAAATCCTGTGAAAGAAACAAGCTCCCCATTGTCAAGCTCGACGTGGATTTCGACTTTGACCTCACGCTTCGGCATGATCAAAATCTTTTCGAGCCGTTCGCTCATGCCAAGGTGCTTCGATGCTCTCTTGAAGTAGTAAGCCGTAGCTTCCGATGCGTGCATCCAATTTCTCCTAACCCGTCGCGCTAAATCGCCTAGCAGCCAGCGACCCAACCGCTTGATGTGTCGAGGCTAATATAGGATAGCCTGTTGGAAAGTGAATGTGCCCGAAAATTAAGGCGTAATGAGGCTACGCGAGTGTAAGTGTCACGCGGCATCGTGAATGGCGCAGAGAGCCGGAAACATTTGAAACAGGCGCATGCAATGCGCCCCTACAATGCTTCTAAATGCGGGCGAGCCGCCCGCGCTCCCAGGCTTGACGCTTTCGCTTACGTGACGCTGGCAATTCGGCGGCTGTTCTTACGATGCGATGCGTGGCTCGAACCCACGTGAACGGTCGCTTTTTCTTTTTCAAACTCTGGTTGCGACGCCTCAGCTCTCGCTTCCATGCGTCTGCGAACTTCGGCAATGACGAAGTCTACGCGTTCGTCCGGCGTCATTGCCGGTACCCGCACGACTTCAACGCCGCGGCTGGAATAGCAGTTTTCCAAAATTGCTGAAATTGCGTGCGTAAAATCGAGATCTTCCCGGCGCACTTCGGTCTTGTCAAAAAAGTTCAATGGCTCGACAAGGAATGCCACTGAGTATTTCGAGGCGTCCAGTTGCGAAAATCTGTCTGGAATTTCCAGCTTGTCGTAGATGTAATAAGCCTCTCCATCGAAAAGCCCGCGGTCCAGGAAGACCGGTCCTTCGACGTTATCTAACTCCTTTTCGGCCGCGCATTGCCTGCGCAAAACCTCATTTTGGAAAGAGCAACGGTCGACCCAAGGCAGAAGGACGCCCTCTTTGATGATTTGCGTGGCGAATTCCTGCACAAATGGGAAGCCTCGTTCGGCAACACCCGACACGATGGTCGTTTTGCCCACTGAAGGTCCACCGGTGATGACTATCCGCATGCCGATTTCGTCCCCGCTTGATGCCAGCTCGCCTGTATTCCGCCAAGAGGTTGGCGGTTTTGTCTTAATGCCGCCCAGAGGCGACGCATGTCTGTCTGTCTGTCTGAATCCTGCGTCCCGTCGGTCCCAATTTCGACCTCTTCCGCTTGCAGGAGGGCGGGTAATCAAGAAGTCTTTTGTACAACAATAAGCAATTGAAAAGTCTTCGGCAAGCTAAATAAAACCAAGGTTGGGCAGTTCTCCCCACTTTTTCTTGCGTTTTATGAAAAGAAGGCGGATAAAACGTTCTGCGCCAGTAGCAACGCACGAGAGTTTTTTACTTTTTCGGCGCCGATCATTCGACGCGGCGAAGCTTGTAAACCCAGTAAATAAGCAGCGCTTGGAGCGGCAGCCGTAACCAGAGTGCAGCAGTCGGCACCTTGCCAAAGTCTATGTGGTTGACCGCCATATTGATGTTGGCGGGGAAAACGATGATGAGAAGAAATATGAGGAAATATGATGCGTAGCGGCGGGTCTTCGGGAAAAACAGCAGAACGCCGCCGGCAATTTCCATGACGCCGGTTATGTAAACCGCCCATTCTGGAAACGGAATAAAGTCCGGAACGATGCGCGTGAATGTCGATGTGCTCGTGAAATGCAGCACGCCGATGATGCAGAAGAAGATGCAGCAGAGAATGAGAGAAATTCGCTGACGCGTCACGTTCGCCTCCGGGTCTATTCGGCGCTTTTCACTTGAGACTGATCATTCAAGTCAGGGGCTTCTGACGCCTGGTCTGCGAGTTTGAGCTTTGCGACCTTTTCCAATCTCTCTCTAATAGTTGGTAGAGCCGCTTTAGCCGCGGTTTCTCCTTCCTCAATTGCACGGCGTGCGTCTTTGGTTTTCGTGCTTAGAAGACTGATGTTGTTGACCAAAGGCTGAATGAGAATGTCTGCTGCTATTCGCTGATCTTCATCTACCTTAGCCAAAACCATATTGATCACTCGCTTACCGACGCTGCCAATGCGGCGAAACTCTTTTTCATTTACAGTGGAAAACTGCTCATCGACGTCTATGCCGATGACAATGTCGCCTCCTAATTCCTTTGCTTGCTTGACTGGAAGATTGGCTTGGAGGCCGCCGTCCACGAGCAACAACCCGTTCATAGGAACCGGCCTGCGCAAAACCGGGATGGCGGAAGAAGCCTGGATCGCCAGGCCAAGGTTGCCTTTCGCGATGGAGTAGGGTTTTGCATCGAGCAGATTTGAGGCTACAGCCACAAAAGGAATCGGCAGCGCTTCTATCTGCCGGTCTGTTTCTGGTACTGCGTTGTTCAGATAGTTGCGAAACCTATTTCCCTTGTAGAGCCCGTCGTAAGGGTTGAATCCGAGGATGCGAGGAATGAAACATACAGGGATGAGAACGATTCTCATGGGAATCGGGATCGTTTGGTAAGCTTTCAAAAGTGAGCGATTAAGCATGCGATGCTCGATTTGGTCAGGTTTTACGCCGGCAGCATAAAGACCACCGACTATTGCGCCGATACTTGTTCCGACAATGCCGTCGATGGGAATGCCTTCTCTCTCAAGCACTCGTAAAACCCCAATATGCGCGCATCCACGGGTTCCGCCACCGCCAAGAGCAAGTATGACGCGGGCGCGTTTCAAATTGTCTGGGTTTTTGAGCACCGCCTGTAGTGGCGTATTCGAAGTGGGTTGCGCAAGCACCGGTGCGGGAGCAGCAACGCCGATGGTTAAAGCCAGCACCAGGATTGCTTGCCTTGTGCTTGCGAAGGTTTGTTTACACTTTGAAAAGCCGATATTCGGCGGGGCGAGCTGCATAATCACGTTCCACACGAGCGCTTGACAGTATACCCGCAACAGCACCTCCGTCTTTAGAACGATGCAGTTTGTTGCAGCATAAGATAATATTCAGATCAAGGCCTGTCGCCGATCGAGAGGCATGCCGATGCCAAGGCTCGTCACGCGCAGGCGTGTCTTGAGAACTACGTGATATAACTGTGCGAATCAAGCTTTATTGTCACATTAGACAACTAAGAGGAAATCATTTTGGGAATCTTTGAAAACCCGGTCGTCTCCAACATTCTGGTCATTGCCGCATGGGCGGTCTTCTGGCACGTCTGGCACGGAGTTGGCATCACGCTGGGCTACCATCGCCTTTTGACTCACAAGTCTCTCGTCGTCCCCAAATGGCTCGAATACTTCATTTGTTCTGGGGCTTACCTTGCGCTCATGGGAGCGCCGATTGTCTGGGTTGGCGTCCACCGTCAACACCATCAGAAATCAGACACTCCGCTTGATCCGCATTCCCCCCGCCAAGGTGTCGCTCACGCACTCTACAAATGGATGTTTTACACCGACCGTGTGCAATCCAACGAAGAGCTGCAGAAGCAAGCGCACGACTTGATGCAAGATAAGGTATACAGAGTCCTCGGCTACGATCACGGCGCATATCATGCGAAGCTCAATCTGGCTATCTGCCTCGCTTTCCGTGGCGTGTTGTGGTTGGTATTCGGTTGGCAATGTGCTCTCGGCAGTTTGATCGGAACATTCACCATCTTCTGGAGCACCCAATTCGTTAACGCTTTCTGCCATCTTCCGAGTCTCGGCTATCGCACATACAGAACAACCGAGGATTCGAGGAACGTCTGGTGGGTCGGCATTCTTGCTGTTGGAGAAGGCTGGCACAACAATCACCACGCAATTCCGAAGAGCGCACGCCACGGTCTTGAATGGTGGGAATTCGATTTTACATATGTGTGCATTTGGACTCTCGAAAAACTAGGTCTTGCCACTAAGGTTCACATCCCAAGCAAAGAATTGCTGGAGAAGAAGAAAGAAAGGGCAACCGCAAAAGCTCAATATAAAATGCCTGCTGCTGTTACGCACGCTGCCGAAGCCGCTCAAAAGGCTGCCGAAATCGCACGCGAAGCAGTGCATGAAGCAGCGGAAGCCGCATTCCTCGCTGCAGAAGCCGCAGGTAAGTCTGCTCGCGAAGCTGCTGATGTTGCAATGCAGGCTGCCAGAGAAGCTGCAGAGCATGCCAACAAGGCTTATCATGAAGCTGCTCTGGCTGCTGGTAAAACGGCTAATGAAGCCGCTGAAGCCGCTAACAAAGCTGCACGCGAAGCTCTGGAAACCGCCGAGATCGCAATTGCTCAACTGGTGCCTGCAAAGGAAACAGTCCACAGCTAATGTATGGGTGGTGCAATGCATCGCTTGTTTGAATTGAAGTGGGGGCGCATTGGATGCGCCCCTTCTTATTACAAATGCCGTTGAACCTTGAACAGCCAAGGATTGAGAACGTCAACGTTCAGAGTCGTAAATAGATTAGTATCACGCGTAGCGACCGCGAATCCATGAAGTTTCGCTATCGCCGCAATTTGTCCGTCATATAGTGAAACTGTTTTTCCAGATGCTCTAGCTGCTGCAATGATCGGTGCGTGAATTCTGGCGGCATCTTGATCGAACGGTAATATTCTTGTACCGAATATCTTGTCGAGGAGCTGATTGATCCCAGTGCTAATCTGATTCTTGCGCTTACCAGAGGGTAAAATTTCCACGCCCAATAATAACTCTGACAAGCTTATTGCCGTCAGGTAGAGCGTTTCTGGCGCTTGTTCGTTTAGCCATGCGACGACCTTTTGATCGCGATTTGGTTTGATCGCCTCAGAAACAACATTGGTATCAAGAATTATCATTCGAACTCAGCGATCCGCGTTGATTCTTGCTCTCTGGCAATTTGCAAATCAAGGGAAAACTTGTCTCCGAAAGCCGCTAGTTCTGAACCTACTTTCAGCCTGTTTTTTGGCTTGACCGCTTCTTCTAAAATGGTGCGAATTTCCGCTTCCGTGCTGCGGCCATTTTGGGCCGCTCGTACTCTCAAAGCCCTGTGCACTTCATCCGGCAAATTTCTGACGGTAACAACTGCCATGACTGCAAATCCTTATTGTGCTGTCAATGATAGCATTTTTATGGTTTGCTAGCAATGCTGGGAGGTCTTACTGTGACAGTGATTGCAACGCCAAGAGCGCTTCCGATTACCGCTCCAGTCATACCCTGCTCAATTAAGCTCTTTAGGAGTAATAATGCTGTAGCCAAGCCTATTTCAGTAGAAAGAATGGTTGGCGGTATTTCTTTCAGTAGACCTGGTTTTGATGCACCGGGTTCGACCGGCGTCTCGTATTCTATTCTGACTCGTCTGTTTGCGCTAAACGCGCCAAATCCCAGGCGTCGAGTATCAGGATCGAACACAAAAGAGTAAGTCGTAAAAGCCATGACACCAAGAACGCAACCAACAATTGCACCAGTAACTAGGTGGTGCGAATTACAGTTTTGGTCGTTCTGATTTTTGCGAATTAGCTCTTCGCCTTCCAGATTGGATCGTGGAACTTAGCGCTGCCTTTCGACGGTGCGACCCAGCGTGTCATGGTCATCTTCTGTTGCGTGTAGAAGTGCACGCTTTCCTTGCCTTGAATGTGCAAGTCGCCGAAGAATGAATTGTTCCATCCGGTGAATGGGAACCACGCCATAGGTGCGGGGACGCCTACATTGATGCCGATCATGCCGGCGTTGAAGCGGTGTTTGAATTCACGCGCAGCGCGACCACTCGAAGTGTAGATGACTGCGCCGTTGCCGTATTCGCAGTTTTCGCCGAGCTTGATTGCGTCTTCGATGGTTTCGACGCGAACGCATGAGAGCACTGGTCCAAAGATTTCTTCTTTAACGACGGTGTTGTCCGCTTTCAATTTGTCGATGATGGTTGGTCCTAAGAAGTAGCCGTTAGGCGCGTCTTTGACCTTCAGTTTTCGGCCGTCCAAAACCGGGTCGCCGCCTTCCTTGACGCCCTTGTCGATGAGCGATGTGACTTTCGCCAGGTGCTCTCTCGAAACTACTGGTCCCATGTCGATGCTGTCATCGACGTCTGTGCGGCCGACCTTCATTTTGCCTGCTGACTCAACCAATTGCGGAATCAGCATGTCGCCTGCTTCTCCAACTGGTATCGCCAAGCTACCGGCCATGCAGCGTTCGCCTGCGCAACCGAATGCGGAGGCTTGCAGTGCTTGCACTGTTTGGTCCATGTCTGCGTCCGGCATGATGATAATGTGGTTTTTCGCGCCGCCAGCAGATTGCACTCGCTTGCCGTGCTTTGTGCCCGTCTCGTAGACGTACTTCGCGATGGTTGTAGAACCGACGAATGAAATAGCCTTGATTTGCGGGTGGGTGAGCAATGCGTTGACGCAATCTTTGCCACCATGCACGATGTTGAAAACACCGTCGGGCAGCCCAGCTTCCTTGAGGAATTCTGCAATCATCATGCTGGTCAGTGGCACTTTCTCCGATGGTTTTAGAACAAACGTATTGCCACATGTGATTGCCACCGGATACATCCAGAGTGGCACCATTGCCGGGAAATTGAATGGTGTGATGCCTGCGCAAACGCCGAGCGGATGGCGGACTGTTTCAATATCTACATTGCGCGCGATGTTTTCCATCGACTCGCCCATGATTAGCGAAGGCACGCCGCATGCGAATTCAACTACTTCAATGCCGCGCATTACCGATGCTCTCGCTTCGGCAATTGTCTTTCCGTGCTCGCGCACTACGGACTTAGCGATGTCCTCGTAGTTGTTGTCGAGTAAAGCTTTGAATTTGAACATTACGCGGGCGCGTTCAACGACCGGCACTTCTCGCCACTCTAGGAATGCTTTTTGCGCCGCTTGAACTGCGTGATCAACGTCATCGTTGCCGCCCATCGGAACTTTGGCGATCACTTCGCCGGTCGACGGATTATTGACCTCGCCGAATTCGGTTGCCTTCGACTCTACCCAGGCTCCGTTGATCAAGAGCTTGCAAGTCGTGACCTTGTCTTGCGTGACGACCATCGCGAATCCTCCGCCGGAATGTCTGTTAATGCGCATTAGAATAGCTTCTAAATATTCCAATGACAACTGTTGGATAGCGTTTTACAGTAAAGCGAAGAAATTTCTAAGGATTGCGCTTGTGGACGATCGGCGCTTGGTATTACTCGTTGTCTCTGTAAGCCGGCAGCGCCAAGCTGTTTTCCAGCTGCTTGCAGAGGTCGTTTATGTCCTTGCCTTCGGACAGAGCTTTTTCCATTTGCTTGAACTGCTCGACGTGATTGTTGATGTTTTTCTTTTGCGCGTTACAGCGTTTCAACTCATCAAAAATTCTTTGGCGACGCTTGTGTTGTGGACCAAACGGCACTGTGTAAGTTTTCATCATTTGGTCGATATAAGCCTGATAAGCGGCGTTTCGACTGTCACGCGCCGCCGCTGCACTTGCTGCGGTTTTCGCATCAGCATTGGCATTGAATTCTTTGACGTGCTTTTCAAGCCTGTCTTGCACTTCTTTAATAAACGCATTGCAATCGTTCATGTAAGTCGGATCTTTGCTATCTCTTCCAGCAGCTCTTCTCTCTAGCGCGTCAAACTTCGCCCAGAGGGCATCGACATTCGAATTCTCTTTCGTCATTTGCTTTAGCTTGTCGCATACAGCCTGTCTCTGCGGCTGATACCGTCCGGGCTGCACTTGGTACGCAAGCAGCTTGTCGTGATAGGCCTTCATTTGTGTTTCGTATGAAGAACATGATCCCGCCGAAGCGAACCACATGTTAGAGAAAACCATTATTGATCCCGCGAGCAAATGTCCGACAAGTCGCGTCCTTTTCATCGTGTCACTTCTCCGGCTTTTGTGGTTTGAGAGTCGCTTTTGTGGTTGAGCTGCATTTTTGTAGTTTGAGCTGCGCTTGGCGCAATAAGCATCAGCATGAGCAGCTAACTGATTGTCTTTGCGTTTTCTTTATTCCCGTTTCGCAGTTTTTGACGTCTGTTATACGCCCTGTGTGGCTTACTAGAAGCGTAGAGCCACGAGGGCCACGTGATGATTGAAACATACGCCATTGCTCTAGTACTATTCGGGTTGGCCTGGGCTGTCGGAAGTACACTCGACCATTTACTCGAAAGAGCTAACAAGACCGTATATGCACCACATACGGTGCGCCAGAGGCTGCCTGAGTATAGCGTGCTAGAACCTTGAGTTCGCAGTGAAGTTTCGTTAGTTGTGATCTCTATAACTATCTGCATTCGAACGCGCCCGATCGGCTGAGGCTTGAGCGCGGTCGGCTGCGTTTCTGGCTGATGCTGCAGCGTCATTCGCGTTGAGAGCTCCGCCGGAGGCTGCGGCAGTGGCGCTGTTTGCTGCTCCTCTTGCTGCTTGTGCGGCGTAGTAAGCTTCGTCTGCCGCTGACATACGAGAGCTTTTATTGCCGTAGCGCGTGCGCTCTTCCGCCCCTAGTGCGCGCATAGCTGCATCTTCGGCTGTTTGTCGGTATTGGGCAGCATTGTTGTACTTGCGCTGGTTGTTTTGCTGTTTTTGAAATTGAGCTTGTTGTGAATTTCCCGATGTGGAAGAACTCGATGAGTCGCCTTCCAAGAACATACGAAGTAGGTCTCGCTTTGTCATTGGTGGGCGGGGCGCGGCTTGTTGTCCACCACCTAGCAAACCAGCAAAAGGTGATTGTCGCACCGCCTGCTGTTGTGGATGCAATGGCGATTGGCTGAACATGCTGTTATTGCGTGGAGGGTAGGAGAAGCCATTACTTCCCTGATAGTTATTCTGGTATCCGCCGGGATACCCAGCTTGCATACCCGGGTTATAACCGCCTTGCATGCCGGGACTGAAGCCACCCTGCATTTGTTGTTGCTGCATCTGTCGTTGCACTTGCTCGCGGTTGAGCATGTTTTGCTGCTGTTGAATGCCTTGCTGCATTCCACGCGAATCTTCGACTCGGTTGAGCAGCCGTTCCATCTGCTGTTCACTGTCCTGGGCTATAACACATTGCGGCAGACCTGCAGCACCAGCGATTGCTGCAATGAGGAGGTATCGCAAATTCCTCGGTCGTGAAACGTTTGCTTTCATATATAGATCTTTCTGCGCGTCAGGCGCGCACTTGCAGTTGACGCAATCGGCGCACTTCGTCGTCGAGTGTAACATCCGGTACTTCGCCGCCTTTGAGGCTGGTGCCGACTTTGCGGCTCCAGATGCCCATGTGTTTCATGAGCCAGCCGTCCAGCCGGTCTTTCATGAGTGTTTCTTTCAGGTGACGGATGCCTTCCATTACGCGCCCGTCTTCGAAGCTGCGTATTGTTTCTGCACCATTGCCCAAACGGCGTCCGTGCATGCAATGCAAGACATCGACGATGCTTCCGCACGGGACTGGTCCCAGCACTGCTAAAACCAAGCCTGTGCTGTCTTCGTCGTGTGCTGCCTCGTCTTGAATGAAGTCTACTTGTATCCATGTGCGAGCATTGAAGCGAACTTTGAGTACAACCGGCTCGCAGATGAGCGAGTTGAATGAGCCGCCGCCCATATCACGCATGCTGGCTGCGCGCGCGTATTTAAATGCATCTTGCGGCTTGGTCGAGAAGAAGCTGTAGCTATTGCGCCCAGGCTCTATAGTGCCTGATTTGTTGATTTCCCAGCGCCGGTAACAATTTGTGCCGTGGTAAAGAAAGATCTCGTTGTTGTCTTTGACGTAGTCAATGCCGACTGTATCAGCAGCAAACTCCGTTAAAGGAGGCGGGGGCTCGTAGTTGAAACTATTCAGTTTCCTTTCCTCAGTGAGCTCGTAGCTACGGTGATCTGTTCAAATGAGCCTATGATGACCCTTGTGTCACTATTCCCGGAAAAGATCAGTTATTAACCCGCGCACGCGGATCTTATAATGTTGCGGAAAGCTGCAAATTTAACCTAATGACTCGGAATTTCTGAAACTGGACTCGTAGCGGAAGAGCATTTCTAAGGTCCGCTTCGGCCATTCTATTCCATATATTTTTCGCGCGCTGCTTGTATCGCCGCTAAGGCTTCTTGAATCGCATCGCGCATCGTAGCCAGACCGTTGTCTGAAGCCTGGCGTGCGCCTTGCGAGTATTGGGTGCGCATATTGGTCAGATCTTGCTGTACTTGCTGACTAACCTGCTCGAGGCGGTCGCAGCCGCTATCGATTGTTGTGATCAGCCCGGAAGTCGCTTGCTGCTTGATTTGCAGCACTCGGGTGTGCGCTGTGTTGCGCACTTCGGTCAACTGCGGGTCGGCATCTACAGAAGACGTCTCCGCAAGCTTCTTGCAGATTTGCTCTGTCTCTTGAATTTGCTTTTCAGTGCTGGAGAGCGTCGCCGTCACTTCTGACGTGCACTTTTCAATGTGAGTGCTGGCGTCTTTGAAGATCTCTTCCAGACCGGCTTGTTGATTGCGTCCAACTGAATCGATGTTGGAGAGGCACTCGGTTACCAGATTGTGAAGCTGTCCTTTTGCAGCATTCAGGCTGGCTTCCAGTCCCTGCATCTGCGCATTCACTTGCAGTGCGGACTCTTCCGAGAAGCGGTGGCACATCTCTGTGGACATCGCTCGCAAAATTTCCTTGCGCTCATTGAGTTTTGGCAAAAGCGTCAAAGTGAGATGCTGCCTGGTTTTGCGCGAAAGCGTCAACTCTGCGGTGCGCACCTGATAGTTGATGGTTTGTTCGAAATCCGATTTTGCAGACTTCAACTTATCGCTAGACTTCTCATTGGTGCCTTCCAGCTCGTCCATCATCGAATTGACGCTGCGGTCGAGCAAGGCTGTGACCGTATTGGTTTCCTCACCCATGCGCTCCTGGAAGCGCTTGAATCTGAGTTCGACCATGTTGACGAAGCCGTCGCCGGTATCTTTCAGCTTGTTTATGACGGTGTCGACCATTTGACCGACTTCTTGCGTGCGCTTGTTGACGGTCTCCTGCATCTCTCTTTCGAGTCCGCGGGAAAGAGCTTCTGTGTCGGCTCTGAATTGCTTCGATGCTTCGCGCAGCTCTTCGTAGCGAAGATTGCGCTCTTCTTCTATCTGGCTCTGGCTGGTCGTGAGCAGTTGTTTGATCGTGTAGCGACCGTTGGCGGCAGCGTCCGAAATCTTCAAGCGCACGTCTTCGGTGATGTTTTCCAATTGCTTGGTAAAACGTGTGCCGGTTTCGGCGAGTGAAGATTCAGATTGTTTGTCTGATTCGCTGCTCTCGTTGGCAAGGCGCTCCATCTCGGCTGCTACGGCAGCCTTGATTTCTTCTACGCGGGAATTGAGTTTCTTCGCGGCTTTTGCCAGTTGTTGTTCGAGTTTCTTTTGGAAACTTGCCATTTCCGCAGCGATTGCCGCTTGTTCTTCGGCGGTCGGTTTGCGTGGTGGTTTGGGAGCAGGCGGCGGTTCTGGCGCGGCTGGCTCTTCTGCAACTGTTTCTTCAACCGCAGGGGCGGATTCCTCAAGAGGGGGCTCGGCTGCAAGCGCTTCGAGGGCGGTTTGCGGCACCGCTTCGGCGACGGCTTCTTCTGCGACTGGTTCGGCCGGTGCTTCGGCGACAGGTTCAGGCACGACTTCCGGCTCCGGTGGCGGAGGCGGGGGCGGTGTTAGTGGTGCTAAGAACGGATTGCTGGCACTGATTGCCGGAGGCACAATTTGAGGCACAGGTACCGGTACGGGCGTTGGAGCCGGAGCCTCTTCTGCCACAATCTCTGCGCCCACTTCTGCCGGCACAGTGTCAGCGGCGATTTCTGCCGCCTGCGCTTCGGCTTCCGATGCTGCTATTGCTTCCGGAACAAATGGTTGCTCCCATGCATCCGCAGCCGGTTCTTCGGCCGCCGGTACTTCGCCAGAGGCTGCTGCATCGCTGTATGACGACGGTTCCTTGAATGATTCTTGAAACTCTGCCCAGCCTGGAGGGGTTTCTTGATCGGGCACGAAATTACTTTCGTACGATGCTCCTTGCGCATCAGACGACGCAAAATCAGATGAAGTCGTATTAGTCGCGTAAGCAGCCGGCTCATCATAAGTAGATTGATTTTCCATCAAACCGCTCAAGGCTTCGGCGAGACCAGCTTCTTGTTGTTGAGCCGATGCCGGTAATACTTCTGATGGGGTTGGCGTATCCCAACTTTGCCATTCGTCGACTGACTGCTCTTCGGCGAGCGGGAACAGCGGAGCCTGGGTGCCTGCGTCTGCAGTATCTTCCGGTGTTTCCCACCCGAACAATTCTGCCGATTCTTGCGCTTGCCCTTGGGCTGCAGGTTGAGATGCAGGCGCCGCTACGGCTTGAGCCGGGGCACCAGTATTGCCTTGTTTGACTTTGGAAAGCTTGAGATTCAGCCTGTCGAAAAGTGAAAGGTTAGATTCATCTACTGCGGGCGCCGCTTCTTCTGCCGGGGCTTCGGCGTAGGCAGCAGGCTCGGCTTGGTCGTAAACCTGCGGTTCTGCATATTGCTGCGGTTCTGCGTACTGCTGCGCTTCTGCATACTGCTGTGGTTCTGCATATTGCTGCGGTTCTGCGTATTGTTGCTGCTCTTCGTATTGAGGTTCGGCGTACTGCTGTTCTGAATACTCAGGCTGAGCGTATGCCTGCTCTGCGCTGCTGTCTTCTACGTACTGGGCGGCCGCTTGCTCGGGCGCTGCCTCGCTATAAGCTCCGGCTTCAGGAGCGGTGTCTTGCGGTTCTGCATATTCTGTATATTCTTGATACGCCTCCGCCGGCGGTGCCTCGGGTTCGCCAGCTGGATATTCTGCTGCCGGTTCTGGCTCTGGAGCAGCCGGTTGCGCGGGCTCCGGCTTCTTAGGCGGTGCGCCAAATTGCTGGTAGATGCCTGTCTCGACTTGGAAAGCTACTGGGTCTCCGCCGCCTTGCGGACGGATTGCTTGGGGACGAATTTGCTGCGGTTGTCCACCGCTTTTCACCGGTGGTGGCAGAAATGGCTGGTTGGGAGTGCCGATTGGCATCCATGGTTGTTCGGTCGCTTCTGCTGCCGGTGCCGCATTTGCCGAGGTGTCGTTGCCTGCCGCGGAGGCGGCGAATGCAGCTGCCGCTGCTTGCGCCATGTCCTGTACAGGTAATGCCGGTTGCTGTCCGGAGGACGGAGCTGCGTTGTCGAACTTTCTAAAAGTGCCTGTATCCTCAACAGCCTTAAAGCCAGTCATAGACTGACGTGGCGACTGACCGAGCGGTGCCGGGCGCGGCATTTCAACTGCTGGTGGTGTCGCTTGTGGTGGCGCATCGAATGCAGAAGTCGCCTGCGGAAAATCCGGAACTTGCACCGGTGCATCTGGATTGAGGAAGGATGCGGCCGCTTGGTCCATGCTGCCGGGAGCGGTCCATTGAGACGGTTGATTTGGAAAAGGTATTTCTTGTGCAGGTGGCTGCCACGCTTCAGGTACAGCGGCTTCCGGGACCTGCGGCTCAACCCACTGGGTCGGGTCGGACCAGCCGCTGCCTGCTTCAACGCCTGCTTGCGGTGTTACGTCTTCGTACTTCATTTGAGGCGGTGCCGAAGTCGCCGGCGATGCCGCCCCTTCCGGACCCTGTCCCTCATTCGCGGCCACAGCCGGATCACCCGGCAGTGGTTGGAAGCAAGTCTTCATCAGGACTTTATTTTTGTCTTCCTGGCGTCCTTCCGGAGCGAAAAGTAAATGGCAGACATTGCCGATATCGAGCACATGCTTTGTGGGCCCACCAGTATTGATTGTCACGCCCAGTGCACCGAGTAATGCTTGTGCTGGTTCCATCGCGCCGGTGTCGCCTGCTGCCAGGGTACGGCGCGAGCCGCCTTGCGTGTACTGAGTCGTGGCCATGGTGTCGAGCACCTGGGCTACTTGCGGATCGAGTGGCTGTGCAGTATTAGCTGCTACATATAAAAAGTCCCGACCATCCAAAATTGCTTTTCTTGCCTTTTCGAGCATCAACTGATCGACAAAGCGCGCATCGAATGCACTGGACGTGATGTTGACTGCAAGCGGCTTGCCATCGGTGAAGTTGACGACAACGGACATATCTTTGACGCGATAGGTTTCGCCTTCGTTGGCGGCGTCTTTCTTGCTGAACTGAGCCAACCCCGGCGGCGCGGCGATTGAATCCAGGCAGAAGATCAGCATGCCCGGGGCATACATCTTGCTCTCCTGAATCGCCCATTCTTCGGGCGTCTGGGGCTTGTTGGTACCATAACCGCGCAGGAAACCTTTTAGGTCCTGCAGGCGAATATGATGTTGTTTGAGCATCGAGTTCATGTGCTAAGGCTTTCCTATTGGTTTTCGCGTTTTACGCGTCGGACGCGTGCCGACTCCTGACCTGGGTCCGGAGTGGCTTGTGTAGCAGCAGGTTCGGGGGGAGCAGGAGTTTTGCCAGCAGCAATCTCGATTTCATCGAGAGCGCTCTTTTTATGTTGTGCCAGCTGGGTGAGGAAATTCTGGATGGAGCGTTGCAGTTCATCTGCTACCGCCTGAGCATCCGCTGTCATCTTGGTCTTCAGGTTTTCACCCATGGTGACGACTTCTTTTTCAGTGTCCTGGACAATTGTCTGGACACGACTGAGCGAGTCATCTTTGAGTGTCATCAATTTGCCTTCAAAAGTATCTCTTATGGTGTTGAGTTCCGTTTGAATGGTGGCGAAAATAGATTCTTTCTCTGATTCTAATTGTTCTCTTGAAGTCATTGTCTGCTTCATTTTGTCGTCGAGACGCTTGTTGAATTCGACCATTTGCGTATCGACTTGAGTGCGAATCTGCTCGCACTTCGCCTTGAGCGCTTCTTGAGCTTCGCCTGAAGCGACAACAAGAGCCGTTGACAGCTCTCTTGTTTCTTCGGTGAGTCTCATCGTGTTTGTTTCGTGCGTGCGACCCAAACCTTCCGTCACTGTAATTAGAGAATTCTTGAGGGTTTCGGCGTGCTCTGCTGATGTTTTTTCAAAGTCTCCCTTGAGACTTTGTTCGGTTTCTTTGCCGCGCGAATCAATCTCTCCCAGCACTCTTTCCATATCGCCGTCGAGCGCTTGCTCTGCATTTTGCGCTGCGGTCTCCAATGTCTTGTAGTGAGCTTGACCTTCAGCTTGGAGTTTTTGCATATGCTGAGAAAACTGCGTGTCAATGCCGGAGGCTCTCTGCATGTAGGTTTTGAACAACGCACCGCTGAACTGTTTTTCATCGCCTCTCGATTCCCAGAGACAATGGTCCAATTTTTGCTGCAGTGAATTCATCACAAAGGTGCCGTGTGCTTTCAAATGCTTCGATGCGGAATTGTCTTGCTTTTCAATCTCAAGCTGCGACTCTTCGACTGATGCTTCAAATTCGTCTGTAGCAGTTTCGGAAATGAAATTGACCGAAGCTTCATGCGTGCGCTTTAATTCGACGATGGTTCCACGCAGTTTATCGGCAACCATTTTGAGGTCGCCATTTAAGACTTCAACGTGCTTTTCTGTCTCTTTTATTTCTTCTTGCATCGTGTCTTTGATGCGCTGGACGATGGTATCCATAACTTTGCGCAAGTCTGCTTCAAACTCGGCGAAGCGCTCTTCAACCTTCCCGACGGCTTTCTCTTCGTCGCTGCGGCGGCCTTCGGCATGACTGTCAACGAGCTGTTTCAGCTTGGCTTTCAGTTCCGCCTCGAGCTCCGTCATTGACTTGGAGCCGCCATCGTAAACTTCCTGCAGATTCTTGCCGCCGAATGTCATCTATCACTCCTTACTTCTTTATCGCAAATTCTGGCATCAATTCAATTCCGTCACGTTTCTCTAGTCGTCGCCTTCCAGAGAGAGCATGGCGCTGCGATAAGCTTTCACTGCCAGGGCTGCCGCTTTTCCGCGTTCGGAAATTTGCGGCAACTCGATATTCAAATCGGACAAACCATTATTGAAGTTGCGTGTAACGCGATCCATTTCCTGGTTCATTGTTTTTACTTGTTTTTCCATCGCCTCAATGGCGGCGTTCCTGATGTTTTCAATGCGCTCGTGATAACCGGCGCTCGAGCGCGAATACTCCGCCTCGATTTGTTCGACGTGGCGCTGGAATGACTTGATGACTTCATCGCCGCGGGCTTGCAGGCGCGATGTAAGCAATGTTCTCAATTCGCTCGTAGCAGCCGGTTTTGACCCGGAAGCCAAATTGCCTTCTTGCGCCAGAGCTGATTCATAACGCGAAAAGAGTCTGTCCATGCGGTCGAAGTACTTCTTCTCGAGGCGCTTGAGCGAGCTGTAAAACAATTTGTGACTGGCAGCGATCTTTGTAGATGCATCACCTGAAATATGTTCGATTTCTTCGCGCACTTCCTGTGCTTTGCGATCGAGCTTCGTCTTGTGGACGCCTTCTTGTACTTCTTTGTCGGATTTGAGTTGCTCAGCGAATGACGAATGAATTTCTTCCAGCGCTTGGCTGTAATCTTTCAAATTGGCAAAGAGTCGGTCGCGACCTTTTTCGGTGGCGGCGTCTACTTTCTGGCGGCCCTCATGGGCTTTGTCTTTGAGGTCATCGCTGGCAGCCGTTACGGCATCAGTGAGATTGGTTATGACCGTTTGAATTTTGGTTTCGAACTGGCGGTTGTGCTCATCCAGCTTGTCTTCCACTGCGTGCTTGGACTCTTCGACAACCGATGAGATGCTGCGGTCAAACTCTTCTGCACGTTCGGAGATGACCTTTTCCAGTCCTGCTTCAGATTCCTCTATTTTGTCTTTGCTGGCGCGTCCGATTTCTTTCACCACTTCCAATCTTGCATCGACGATTTCGTGCAAAATCGGTTTTGGCTCATTCATGTAGGATTTCAGCTCTGCAACTTGCTCTTCCACTAAGCGATTAATTGAATCGGTAGCCTGTTGGGCTTTTGCGTTGACTTGTTGGCGTATTTCTTTAGCTGTGGCGGTCAAAGTCTCAAGCTCTGTGCGCTCAAACTCCATCAACCGCTCGATAAACTCTTCTTTTTTGTTCGAAAGGTCATCTACATGACCGTCCAGCAAATTGTCGGATTGCTCGAAAAATTTCTTCAGGCGCCCCGCTAGAGCCTTTTCCAATCCTTCTGAATGCTCTTTGACTTGCGAAAGGCAGTCGCTGACTGTCCCCTCCAGCTCTTTGCTGGCTTTGTCCAGTGCCTCGATCATCAAATGCGCGGCAGAGCCAAAGTTCTCGGACTTGCCGGCCTCTTCGCTAGACATGCATGCTCCTTCCCGAAAGGATTTCCAAGGGCTTACCCGCCCAAACGCCTACAAGGTTATGCCCCCTTTGAAAAATGACTAAGCATTTCTATAAACAAAGCTATGGCTGATAATTTCAGCCTTTTTAGGGCAAGGCACCCAGCACTTAAATATAACCGCTTGGCTGAACCGCTGGGGGCAACTAGCCCAGCGGAACAAGTATTTTCACAACTGAGCGCCAGACATTGCCTTGGTTTTCAAGCGAAACTCGGAGCCCTTGCTGCCGCCGCAGTTCAGAAAATCTGCTTTTGCCTTGGTCTTCTACTCGGTTTTTAAAGGAGTTGTCCGGCTATTTGCCGGCCTTTTCCATATCACGAGCAGCTTTGCGCTCGATGCGGCTGATGGCAGCCATCGAAGCTTCCATAACCGTTTCCGATAGCGTCGGGTGCGGGTGAATGGCAACGACCAGGTCTTCGAGTACCGCGCCCATCTCAATGGCCACCACTGCTTCGGCAATTAATTCGCCGGCCCGAGGTCCGACCATGCCGATGCCCAACACCTGGGTGGTTTCGGGATCGTAGATTACTTTGGTTTGCCCGATCGGTTCTGCCAGAGTCATGGCGCGACCCGATGCAGACCATGGAAATTTCGCTGCGCCGACTTCCTTGCCCTGTGCTTTGGCTTCGGTTTCGGTGATGCCAGCCCAGGCGATTTCCGGCTCGGTGAAAACTACCGCAGGGATGGCGCGATTGTCGAATGACGAGGAGCGTCCTGCCAAAACTTCCGCAGCCACCATGCCTTGGCGCATGGCTCTGTGTGCCAGCATTGGCTGCCCGCTGACGTCGCCGATTGCCAGGATTTTCTTATCGGACGTGCGGCATTGCGCGTCGACAGTTACGAATCCTTGGGCGTCAACAGTGACTTGAGTGTTTTCCAGTCCGATATTGTCGGAGTTGGGACGTCGGCCGACGGCAATCAAGACTTTCTCGAAGGTCATTTTTTCGGGAACATCTTTGCCTTCGAGCGTGACTTCAACGCCGTTTTTGACTTCTTCCAGGCTAAGAACTTTAGTTGAAAGGAAGATGTTTTTGAACTTGCCGGACAGATGTGTTGCCAGCGGTTTGACCAAGTCTCGGTCAACGCCGGGTAAGAGTCCATCGGTCATTTCAACTACCGTTACTTCAGCACCGAGTGCATCATATACGGTGCCCATTTCCAATCCTATATAACCGCCACCAACGACGAGTAATGATTTAGGAACGGCATCCAGCGCAAGTGCGCCCGTCGAATCGACGATGCGCGAAGACTGCTGATCCTTTTCGCTTTTGAACAGTTTTGGAATTACTGTCGGTCTGGAGCCAGTGGCCAGAATGCAGTGTTTGAACTTGATGCGCATGGCGCTTTCGCCAGGGCAATCGACACGCAAGCTCTTCGAGTCATTGAACTTCGCTTGCCCATGAACAATTTCCACGCCGCCTGATTTGCACATGCCGACTATGCCTTGCGCAAGTTTGTCTGTGACGGAAGTCTTCCATGTGCGCAATTCTTCGACATTCAATTTTGGCTCTGCAAAGTGCAGACCGAATTTGCTCGCGCCTTTTGCTGTGTTGATTACTTCTGCCGCATGGAGCAACGCCTTAGAAGGAATGCAACCCATGTGGAGGCAAACACCGCCCGGCTTGGGCATGGCATCAACAAGAATTGTTTTGATTCCGAGCTCTGCGGCTCTCAATGCTGCGGTGTATCCGCCTGGTCCCGCGCCGAGTACGACGAGGTCAACCTCTTGCACCATCTCGCCTACAACCATCGTCTATGCCTCCAAAAGCAGTGTGAATGGGTCTTCGAGTCTTTCGATGATATGGCGGACAAAATATGCCGCTTCGGCACCATCGGCGATGCGGTGGTCGAAAGACAACGCCAACGGCATGATCGTGCCGATTTCGATTTTGCCCTGTCTGACTACCGGCTTATCGGCTGCTCTCGCCATGCCGAGAATCGCGCACTCAGGATAATTGATCATTGGTGACATGCTGGTTCCACCAATGGCACCAATATTGGTGATGGTGAATGTTCCGCCTTGCAGTCGATCGAGTTCGATCTTGCCGCTGCGGGTCTTCTCAGCGATGTCTTTCAATTCGCGAGCTAATTCGATTATTGACTTTTGGTCGACGTTCTTAATTACAGGAACGATCAAACCGCGCTCGGTCGCAACGGCAATACCGATGTTGAAGTAATGCTTGAAGACGATCTCGCCGTTCTTCTCATCGAGGCTGGCGTTGAATTGAGGATACTTCTTCAATCCGCTAACAACAGCTTTCAGAGTCAACACTGTTAGTGTCAGACGTCCGCCTTGTTCGTTTACCTTCGGATCGTGCTTGACTCTCAGAGGTTCAAACGATGTGACGTCAGCTTCGTCAAAGTGAGTGACGTGCGGGATACGCGACCAGGAGATGGTCATGTTTTCTGCAATCTTACGTCTGATTGACTTGAGTGGCACTCTCTCAACTGCACCGTATTTGGTGAAGTCCGGCAAATCGGCAGCTGGCAATCCGCCACCACCACCGAGGTCGAGCGGCTTTCTTTCTCCGTTGGTGTCGCCGTACTTGTCCTTCAAAGAGCAAGGCGGGACGCCGGTTGTCTTCGCCGGAGCAGAAGACGCTTGAGCTGCGGAAGGAGATGATGTTGAACTTTGTGCAGTCGTTGTTTGATGTCCGCTTTGGAAATGTCCTTCCAGTTTGCCTGCCGCATAGCTGCGAACATCTTCGTTCAAAACGCGTCCAGCCGGACCGGAGCCAGGCACTTGAGTGAGGTCGATGCCCAATTCCCTGGCTAATCTGCGCACTGCAGGTGCTGCCGGAACCTTGCCATTACCAATAGTGACGCCACCAGATGAACGAGCCTGCGGTGAGGAACTTACACCTGCGCCGACGGCTTGTTTTTGCTCTGCCTTAGCTTCAGACTTCGCTTCTTCTTTCGCTGGAGCCTTGGCGCTATCGGTGATAAAGGACATCATTACCTGACCGGTTTTTACCGTTTCTCCGGCTTTTACGTTGACCTTCTCAACGACGCCTGCCACCGGGCATGGTATCTCCACCACGGCCTTGTCTGTTTCGACTTCCAAGATCGGTTGGTCTTCTTTGACCGTTTCGCCCTCTTTCACTTTGACGGCGATTACTTCCGCTTCGTGAATGCCTTCTCCAAGGTCCGGTAGTTTGAACTCAACTGACATTTAGCTTTGTCCTTTTCTGGTTGATTTTCGAATAACTAGGTTGAACTGCTTTTCGCTCTTCGCTCTAATGGATTTCTGAGAATTTTGAACTGCCTTATGAGGAATATTCAAAATCGAAAAGGGCGCATGCAATGCGCCCTTACGAAAACCCGCTAGAAACTCAATGTCGCTCTTGCTGCATTGAGCACTTTGTCCGAATCCGGCAAGAAGGCTTGTTCCTTCGAGAAGTATGGAATCGGCACATCGTAGCCGGTGACGCGCACGACAGGTGCTTCCAGGTACATCAGAACCTTTTCATTGATTCTGGCGATTACTTCGGCAGCTAAGCCGCAGGTGCGAGGACCTTCGTGGATGACGACTGCGCGTCCGGTTTTCTTGACCGACTCGATGATGGTGTCTGTATCGAGCGGGCAGATTGACAGCAGGTCGATGATTTCCGGTTTGACGCCGTCATCTTCTTCCAGTGTTTCGGCAGCTTCGAGAGTAGCTCTCATGCTGGCGCCGTAGGAGATGAGGGTGATGTCCTTGCCTTGCTTCACTACCTGGGCCTTGCCGATGGGCAGAGTTTCCATGGTTTCGGGAACGTCTTCACGGAACAAGCGATAGCATGCTTTTGGTTCGTAATAGATGACCGGATCCGGATCTTGGATAGCGCTGTGAAGCAGTGCTCTTGCGTTTCTCGGTCCGGATGGAATTACAACCTTCAAGCCTGGGGTGTGAGCATAAATCGCTTCGCGGCTTTCGGAGTGGTGTTCCAAAGCGCGGATGCCGCCGCCGTAGGGAGCGCGCATTACCATCGGCACTGTCAATCTGCCGCGGGTGCGGTTTCTGAAACGTGCTGCGTGGCTTTCGAGTTGGTGATAGTTGTAGTAGTCGAACCCGGAGAACTGAATCTCGCAGACCGGCTTCATACCGTAGATTGCCATGCCGATTGCTGTTCCGATAATGCCGGACTCAGCAAGCGGTGTGTCGATAACGCGGTCGCCGCCAAACTTGGCAAACAGACCTTCGGTAATACGGAAAACGCCTTCATCCGGACCGACGTCTTCGCCCATTACGATGACTTTGGGGTCTTTGGTCATGGCTTCCAGAAGTGCGAGGTTAATCGCCTTAGCCATATTCATCTCAACCATTTTGAATCTCTCCTAAATGAAAACTGCTGGGGAAAAGCTTTTGCCTGGGAGCGCCGGCGGCTCGCCGGCATTTGGCGCATGCAATGCGCCCCCACGAGACACTATTTGCGAGAACTCGCCGGTGCCTTGGTGCTCTTCTTCTGGGGATTGGACCAATCCTTTCCTTTGGTTTTGAAGTGGTCGCGCAGTTCGTCTTTCTGCTCTTGCAGATAAGGCGGGATATCTTCGAACAAGTGATCAAACATAGCGAGCGGGTTGAGCAACTCTTCCGATTTGAACATCTCTTCGGCGTTTGCCACCGCTGCTTTGATCTGGGTGTCGATTTCTTCTTCGAGAGCAGCGAGCTGTTTCTCGTTCATGACGCCCTTTTGTTGGAGGTACTTCGCAAAACGCGGCAGCGAATCACGCAATACCCACTCTTTAGTTTGCTCTTCGTCGCGGTAGCGCTTCGGATCGTCAGCCGTGGTGTGCGGGGTGACGCGATAGGTGAGGCACTCGATGAGTGTAGGACCTTCTCCGTTGCGAGCGCGGTCGACGGCTTCTTTGGCTGCTTGATAAACAGCGAGCACATCGTTGCCATCTACTTTGATGCCAGGGATGCCGTAAGCAACTGCGCGCTGGGCGATGGTTTCGTTTCTCATTTGCTTGGAGAGCGGAACCGAAATTGCATATTGATTGTTCAAGCACATGAATACAACCGGTGCATTGAACACCGCTGCGAAGTTGAGCGCTTCGTGGCAGTCGCCTTCAGAAGATGCTCCATCGCCGAAGTAAGTCATTACAACTTTCTTCTCTTTCTTCTTGTTGCCGCCGTCTCTCTCTTCGATGTTCATAGCCATGCCAATACCTGCGGCATGGAGCAATTGTGTAGCGATAGGTACGCAAACCGGCAGGTCATTAACGCCTTCGGGCGGGCTGGCGCCTTCTTCAAAGCCATTCCAGTACAGAAGAATGTGCTCCAGCGGCCAACCGCGGTACAGCAAACCTGCCAATTCCCGGTACGCCGGCACATGCCAGTCGTCTTTATTGATATTGAAGATTGAGCCCATCGAGATGGCTTCGTGTCCAGAGGACTGCGGGAAGGTTCCGCAACGACCCTGGCGCTGCATGAGGAGCATCCGCTCATCGGTGCGGCGTGCAAGCAGCATGTACCGATACATCTCGATCAAACCCTTCGGGTCGATCTTCGGCTCAAGCGCCTTGTCGAGTTCGCCATGCTCGTTAAGGATGGACAGATACTCAATTTTGGGCAGTTCGATTGGTGTTCTGGGCATGGTCTTTCTACCGCGTCCTTATGCTGTAGCCGGGGTCATATTTATTACGGTCAACCTTGAAGTCGTTTAATGACGGCATCTCTAGCCTGAAAGCTGCTAGAATTCCGCCTGCTTGACGATCCTCACTTAGACATCTAGCCTAAGGCCTAGAAGTATGTCATATAGAGGACCGCCGCCGCAATAAAATGGCGCGTGAAGAAAAGGCTAAGAACGCTGTTTCTGAGCGGAAACTTGAACGAAAGATAAAGGCGCGATAGTGACTTCAACCGACGGAACCCAGATCAAACCATCCAAGCCAGAGTGGCTCAAAGTCAAGCTTCCAACGGGAGCTGGATATAAAAACGTCAAAAGTTTGATCGAAGAACACGACCTGCACACGGTCTGCGAATCCGCAGCCTGCCCTAATCGCGGGGAATGCTGGTCTAACTCGACGGCCACTTTCATGATCCTCGGCAATATTTGCACCCGCAGCTGTGGCTTCTGCAACGTCATAACCGGCAAACCCACCGAGCTAGACCTCGACGAACCGCGCCGTGTCGCGCAAGCTGTCAGCAAGCTCAACCTCAAATATGCAGTCATCACCTCGGTTAATCGCGACGAGTTGAAAGACGGCGGTGCATCAGTTTGGGCGGAAACCATTCGCGAGTGCCGCGCTGCTAGTCCTGACACCAAAATCGAAGTTTTGATTCCCGACTTCTGCGGAAATTGGGACGCGCTGCAAGCAGTCCTCGATGCGCGCCCGGATGTTCTCAACCACAATATTGAAACTGTGCCGCGTCTCTATTTGCAAGTTCGCCCTCAGGGAAAATTCGAGCGCAGTTTGGAATTGCTTAGACGCGCTAAAGATTTCGGTATGACTACCAAGTCCGGATTGATGATGGGCTTGGGTGAAACCGACGAAGAAGTGATCGAAGTATTGAAAGAGTGGCGCAAAGTCGACTGCGACCTTGTCACTTTGGGCCAGTACATGCAGCCGACGCTGAACCACTTGCCGGTTGCTCGCTGGGTTCACCCTGATACTTTCAAAAAGATGCACGACATCGGCATGGAGATGGGCTTCGTCAATGTCTTCTCTGGTCCGCTCGTTCGCTCCAGCTACCACGCAGAAGAACAATCCGCGAAAGTTGTTTTGTAACCCCGTGGGGGCGCGTTGCACGTGCCCTTTTACTGTAGGGTCGACGCCATGCGTCGACCGGTTTTCGTAGGGTCGCATTGCATGCGACCATTTTTCTTTTCAATTCCGAGGGTTTCATGACCACTGTCATCTATGTTTATTTGTTGGACGAAGGTACGGACTGCTGGCGTCCGGTAAATGCTTTGCACCAAAGCGAAGACATCTATTTGATTGTTGAAGAAAACAAAACAGATGGAGACGAGATTTGGCAGTTTTCGAAAGGTGATCTGGTACGTTGCGAATTACGGAAACTGAGCGGTGGCGAACACCTTGTTGCTGTCGAAAAGTTCTAGAAAAATTTTGCTGCCCAATAGGGTGGTGGAAACGCTAAGTCTATTTCTATTGTTTTAGTCACTGACGTGCGCTTCGAAAAGGACGGAAATGGATTTAGCGGTTTTTCCAATCTTCTTGTGACTTCTTCCAATACAATGTGATCAAACTTAGGATTGTTGCTGCTTTTTCTCAAGGTAATGTCCCTTACTTTGCCTTGATTTGATACCGCGAAACTAACTTTGCAAGGCAGTGGAATGTCGTGTTTCTTCACTCCTTCGCGTTCGGCACGTTTGATCACTTCCGTGTAAATTTGGTCGTCTAGAGCAAGCGACCATCTCCACCATTTGTAGCCATAACCATCGTCGGGATCAGGATTGGGCGAGATATCACTTATGCTTTCCACCGTCATGAAGTCTTTGTAGCTGCGCAGCTTTTCGATGCTGTTATTAAGCTGTGTGATCTGCCGTTCCATATCTTTTTCTTTTGACTTGTCCGAATCTTTGTAGACATAAAATTCGCAGCTACCATCCATAAATTTGTTCCATGACTTACCAGTGCACTCATCTTCAGCTATCTTGATGGGTTCTAAGATTGTCCGTTTCCCAACCCAGTGTCTTCTACTGGCGAGCGGAAACAAAAGGAGGAATTTTCCTGACATGCTTTTCGCTGATTCGATTGCAAGTGCATCAAATTTTTCGTTGTAACTGGTTCTTTCTACCATTGCACAAAAAACTTTTCCGTTTGCAACGAGAAACCAAATTTTTGCATCGGAAGGGATTCTTCCAATAGGCTGGGGAAGAGCGCGAATCCGTTGTTCCAAATCTTGGCGCAGGTATTCGTCGATAGTTCGACCCCACCGCCTCCACTCGTTGTCTAGCGGAGTTATATAGCGATCAAAGTCAAAACCGTCGGCTGAACTGACATCTGCGGAACCCCCATTCAGATACGCCTGAGCCGTTGCTGGAGATGCGTTCATTAACATCATCGCAATCAGCGGTAGAGATCGATGAGCAGAAAACGTCGGCATCTTCCTTTGATTCTATTTTTCCACTGGCTTGAAGGCGGGCACAGACTCTCGTGGTTCAAACTTCGGGCATTCGTTCAGCGGTGGCAGTTTGTCACCAGAGGGGAACTCAACTCTAAAGCGAGGCTCAAATTCATAATATGGCAATTCGTTTCCGAAACGCTGCCCGGGACGTCCGCTTGCCTCTGGTGCCATCGGCACAAACTTTGTGAATTCATCACCGCCCCATGCTGGTGGCAATTTTCCATTTCCGCGTTCACCCGGTCTTAGATCAAACCCGTGCAACTTGTTGCATTTTCCTTTCAGAAAATCGTCGACAGATTTGCCATCACATTCCTTTTCGCCCGCCAGCTCTAACGGCATCGCGCTGCGCAGCCAGCTTTCACCTGAGGCTCTACTTTCGATTGCATTCTTTATGTCTACCGCTGGTTTTTGAGCGGTGCTCTCGGATGTTTCGTCCGCTCTAGCAAACGAAGGAAAAATCAAAACAATACCAGCAGCAAAAGCGACAGCGCGTTTAAGCATCGACAGTGTCCTCGGAGCGTCTAGATGTTTGAGCCTAACCAGGATACCGGTGGAATTTCTTTCGATATACCGGTTATTCCCTGATTTTTTGCTATTAGTTAGTAAATGGCGTTAGGTTGGAAACCTCGCCCTAGCGCTAGCGAATCTCTTCAACGCTTTCCGCGTTTTCACGCATATAATTTTCAACTCTCTCCAAATCCCACCTGCTGAATGGCGATTTGCGAATCGCCAGCAAATCATTGATTTTGAGCTGAATGTTTTCTCTAATGTTTTGAGCTATCTGTGAGGTCAAATTGTAGTCTTCTGAGTTTTCCGGTGCGTAGTCGAGCTTGAACGGTTTACCCACGCAGATCAGCAGCTTTACCGGCAGTGGAATTGCATTGAAGGGAAATGGCAAGAGTGGATAAAACGGCGTCACAGGCCAATACGGCGCACCCATTAGGTCCGCAACAGGTTTCAAATTCGCGAGCAGTGGATAGATTTCATCGCCGCCGATGGTAATGACCGGCACAAGCGGAGAATTGGTTTCGATAGCAGCTCTCACAAACCCCGGATGAAACTGTCTCAGCCGGTAGCGCTCTTTGAAGAGTTTTCCCGTCCCAGCTTCAGCTTCTGGATAGAAGCAAACCAATTCTTCTGTTTCAAGCAATCTTGTGGAGATTTTGTAGTCGGCAGCTACGCCTCCAAAACCTCGAATAACAGTCCCGAGTACAGGCGACTTTCGAATGAATTCATTGACCAAAAACCTAATTCTTCGGGGCGACGGATGATGATTGAGCATCCCGTCATAAAGCATCATTCCGTCTACAGGAAGGACGCCTGAGTGGTTGCCGAAGAGAACAGCGCGCCCCTCTGCGGGAATGTTTTCCAACCCAACCATTGTGACGCCGAACCACTTTTCATAGAGGAAGCGAAATAGCACCTCGCTCTGTTTGCACTTATCGAGGTCAAAGCCAAGGCTGTCCTCATCGTCCTGATATCGGGCGAAAAACTTGTCGCGCGGTGTGACTTCGTTTTGAATTTCCGGCTGTGAATTTTTCTTCGCTGTCTGCATATATCCTGATTTTACGATTGGATTTGGATTCTGGAACAAAAAAATAATCGTAGATTGAGCGATACCTATGGATTGGATACGCTCCCTATTTGTTCCAAGTCTCGGCAATATTAATGAAACCAGCGCCCAAAAGCGTCAAATCGAATTGGTCTAAGCAGCCAGTGGCAGGCGAACGGTAAAAGTAGTACCTTTGCTTTCTTCTGCTTCGCACGAGATTGTTCCTTTATGCGCTTCGATGATTTGCTGGCACAGGTAAAGACCGAGCCCTGTTCCTGAATTGCTTGCGCGCGTTATGCGGCTGCGCCAGAAGCGTTGAAAGACGTAAGGGTGTTCTTCTTTTGGAATTCCCGGACCAGTGTCCGAAACTTGCAGTAGAACCTCTCGCTTATCTTGCTTTTCCAGCTTTACCAAGATGGTGCCGCCATCAGGCACGAACTTAATTGCATTGCCGATTAGATTGTCCAAGACGCGAGTAATCGAGCATTTATCCGCGCGAACTGGAACCTCCTCATTTGAAAGTTCTGCACTTAGTGTGATGCCTCTATCTTCGATAAGCGGCAGAAGTCCGCGCAAATGCTTGGCTGTGATCGCGCGCATGTCTATGACTTCGAGGCTGATATCGTGCATCTCTTTTTCATTGCGATAAACATCGAGGAAATTGCAGATCATCTCTAGAAGCATATCATTGCTGTGTTTCAAGGCTCCCAAAATTTCTATCTGCTGATCGCTCAAGTGGCCTAGCTTTTGGTTGACCAGTAACTCAAGAATGCGGTTTGAGCCAATGATCGGATTTTTCAAATCATGCGTGAGCGTAGCCATGAAGTCTTCCCGCTCTTCGTAAACTCGCAGGCGCTCGGACTCTGCCGTCTTCATTTTTAATCTGGCACGTGCGCGTGATAGGGCGCGGCGTAAGACTGTCGGAGTAACCTCTTCCTTCAGCAAATACTCCTGCGCGCCCAATTCGATCGCTTCTTCTACCTCATCCATTGCGGACAGAACAACAATAGGAATCGCCGGCGCGCAATTCCTTACGGCGACTAGAGTGTCCAGTCCGTGGCTGTCCGAAAGGGTGAGGTCGAGCAAGATAGCGTCGAAATCTTTTTCCGCAAGTTTTAGCAACCCGGAGGCTAATGAGGTAGCCACCACAGCATCTACAGGAATAGCGTTCAACATCGACTTTATCGCTAGTGCTTGCGCCCTTGAGTCTTCAATCAATAAAACCGAAGATGCCGAGTTTTCCAATTCCTGTAGCGACATGGTTATACCAGGGGGGGAGGGTCAAAAGTCACCGGGTCGCCGCAACTGTAAGAGCCTGCCCATAAACGAAAGTTCCCACTAGGATACCTTAAGTTTGTCTCGCTGGAAAATGTTAACTAATGGATACAGCCTCAGAATTGCCCGAGCACCTGAGTTTTAGTGGGCTCACTCTTTGAAAAAAAATTGCACCGTAGACGAATACTAGTCGTAACGAAAATGTCCCTTTCGCGCTGAATTACGTGCCAATGTTTTTTTTCGTCTGACTATATAAGAAATGCCACTGCGACAACGCCGTCGAATTGGTCTTTTTCGAATACAGTCAGTTGGAATTCTTGTCCTGTGATTTTGCTTGGGGATAGAACAGATGCGATCCAACCGTCACTATTTTGTTGCATGCTCTGAACTGTCCATTTTGTAGGGTTGCCACCAATTCCGGTGCCACAGGCTTTAGCTGATGCTTCCTTTGCTGCCCAGATTCTAGTCAAAATCTGATTACGGGCATCTGCTGTTACGCTGCTGATGAAGTGCCTCTCGTCGTCATTTAGAATCAAGCGCTCGATCCCTTCTTCCCTTACGGAATATGGCTCGTAATCAATACCAATACCAAAATTGGAAGCATTGCCCTTTATAAATCGGGCAATCGCAATCGCGTATCCGTCTTTGTGAGTGATCGAGACTTGAGTCGAAATGCCCCGCATCTGCAAATAGTGAGATTGCACGCATGGCGCACCGTTTTGAGCTGGAAGAACATTCAATTCTAATGGCGGCAAAGATGCTCCGAATGCCGTTTGATAAAGTCTGCGCATAGCATCTTTGGCAGCAATTCTTCCCAGCAGCCATTCACGCTTTCTTTCTCTTCGTGTAATGAAATCGCCCATGTATTGCTGTTCTACGCCCGTGAGGAAATAGTCGGACAACCATGTCGCGACCGTTTCATCATCTGGGATGTCGCCATTTTTGATATATGCCACACCGATTTCTGATGCGATTTGGGCGGGCAGCGAAGGGGGATTTAGTGTCGCGGCAACGAGATTTTGCCCAGGTTCTCGGACAAAGTCTTTCAATGTTTGCGACAGGGCAATTCTGCGGCTTGATATTGATTCGAACTCAGCTATCAGTTGACCATCGAGGGTAGAAATTTCCACATCTGCTTCTGTGCCTCTGTCACTTATCGAGCGCATTTTTGCAAAAACGCGAACGTCTCCTTGCACTTCTCCCAAAGGTTTGTACAGAGTCAAAGACTGAACGTGGAAGGGCAACAGCGCAGTGCAATTCTCTTGATGTTCGTACAAGTGAAAGAGCACTAGCTGTGTGGAATTGTCCAGCAGAAGCGGATCTGCTATGAAAGGTGGGTTCATCCTCGTTGCGTAAGGAACTGTTTGACCAAACCAATCTTCTGCAACTCTGGATGAAACTATGCCGGTGATCTCGCGTTTGCCCACGGATTCTATGCGCCTAACCGATTGCATGCGTGGTCCGTGGAACATGTTTCCTTCCACATATAATTGTTGTTCTGAAATAATCGGCGGTCGGCCGTCAGCCGGCGCAGGGTTTTTTGAAACGCCCGATGCTCGCTCTCTGCCGAGCACAATCTGCGCTGTCATGTCCGCTGTGTCCAGGCGATGCTGCCCGCTGTAGTGTTCACCGCCGCCAGCCAGACTCAACCACTCATCCTGCCTGACCACTTTCAAACCTGCAGTAGTGCCTTTTGCCTCGCGTTTTGCAAAAACCAGCAACCATACGCCTTCTTGCCCAACGCGAATACGGCGCATGGCCCGAATGTTTTCCACCGCCGTGACAATCTGCCCACCACTCACGAGCGATGCAGCCTCGCACATCATTTCGATAGCCACGGTCAATGGCAGAAGGTGAACCCGCTCATCTTCGCTTTGAGGATTGTTCAAACTCGGTCCCATTCCAAAGCGCACAGCGCCACCAATTGCGTGGTCTTTCAAATAGCGATGCGAATCCAAAGTAAGCGGCAATAAAATTTCGATTTCGTCTGGCGCGCAGTTGATTATGTACGACGACTCCATGAATGCCGGCAGACGGGAGAACATATGACTGGTCAACTGATACGAGCCAGGCATCAGTGGCGGCGTGGTTTCAAAACCCGCGGGCGCCGTTGGATTTTGATTGCTGTCGGTCACATCGTGCACGTCGTACTCGATCAGATTTTGATCTTTGTGTTCTTTTGTCGTGAAAAACTGCGAAAAAATTTGCGCTTGCACCTGCATGATATTGGTGTGAAAACTTTCGAGCGTCTTTATGTAGTTGTCCATAACCGCATCGATCACGGCAAATGGATCTTCTTCCAGTGGCTGCGCCTGTACCTCGGCCGGTTGGTCAGGCTGCGGCAATTCGCCCGGGTACGGAAGGTCCGGCGTATTGATATCTTCTGTGCGTGAGCCTGCGAAAAACTCATTGGCGCGGCTGGTATCATGCTGAATCGAGGGCAGGTTGGGGCGCTCAGCAAGCTCGATTTCAGGGTATTTCAATGAAAGATGCATGCTCGTCGATTTTGCCGGTTTGCTGTCCGGATTCAAATCTATGAGCTCTGCACGACGCGAGAAGAGATAGTCGAGCGTCAATGGCACTGCGTGACAATAGAGACTTGCCAGCGTGCGGTTGAGCTGCGTGATGCCTGATTCATTCTGCAAGTTAGAAGCGATAGCGACATATTCCCTGCCTTCCAAGACTTCGTCTATAACTGGCGTCATGCCACCACGCGGACCAACTTCGACAAAGATGCGAGTGCCTTCGTCGTGCATCGCACGGATGGTTTTCTTGAAATGAATCGGATGCGTGAAGAGTTCGGTAGTGATTTTGCGAATCGCTTCAGTGTCGTCAGGATACTTGTCGATAAGCGAGCATGCCCAAGTTGGAATTTTGGGTTTAGAAACAGTCACCGCCTTCACTGCATCGTCGCCGGCGCTGACTTTCCCTTCGACCAGAGGCGTGTGGTAAGGAATAGCAATCGGCAATGGCAGGACTTCGTAGCCTGCATCCTGAATAGCTTTCTTGGCAGCGACGATAGCGTCTACTGTTCCTGAAAGCAACATCTGTTTCGGAGACAAGTCTGCGCCCAAGTAGACTGTATGCGGCAGAGATTTGATAATGGGCTCAATCTTGTCCCAGTCGCCGGTTACTTTTATAGAACGTAATTTTGCCAGCTCTGCGATTGGCACTGCATTGGCGACGCCTGTGCTGAGACGGTAAAAGACAGGCGCTGTCTCCAACACATCGGCAGCACCGTTAATGAGCAGCGCGGCAAATTCGCCGGTGCTTACACCTACAATTGACGATGGTTCGACACCAAGATTTTTCAACAGTTGGTACATCGACCACTCAGCAAGAAGCACAGTAACAACTGCGCTGTCCATGCTGGCCAGCAATGCTGCTGTAACCTGCGGACCCGGGCGACCAGGTTTTGGTACTCCGAACAATTTTGTGCTCGGCAATATTGAATGAAGTTCGCTGTATGGGCGCGTTTGCTTGTCCGGATGAGAATAAGTCAAAGACATCTGGTCGATGTAGTCGAAGGCCATGCGAACATCAGGGAAGTGCAGGCACAAATCTTTCAGCATATTGGGATATGCGGCGCCAAGCCCCGGCAGGACATAGGACAACTTGCCCTCGGCGATGCTGCTTTTGCCCGTGAGGTAAATATTGTCAGTGACCTGACCGGTCGAATGAGCATGCAAATGATCCATCGCTGTGAGAAGCTCTTCTCTAAGATCGCGTACAGATTTGGCGACAATCGCCAGGCGGCATGTCTTTTTCTCGGCTCGTTTGCTCAGGCTGTAAGCCAAATCACGCAAGAAGAAAGGCCTTTGCTCATTTGACTGACGGCTGTCGATCAATTTGATTGTGTTTTGCACCTGAGAAATCAAATCGTCGTTGTTGTTGCCGCTGAAAACAACCAGCTCGGTCTCCCACTCTTTGATCAGTGCAGGGCGTTGGCTTTCGTCTTTGTCTTCGTGTTCTTCGACGATTACGTGCGCGTTGACCCCGCCAAAACCGAAAGCGCTTACAGCGGCGCGGCGCGGTTCTACGGTAGTTTTTAAATCTGAATCTTCAACGCTTACGCTAGGATGAACTTTCGGGTGAATCCAGGGGCGTGTCTGAGTGCTGATGTGGCACGGGTGTTTCGTCCAATCGGTTGTTTTACTCTCAGCCATGACATTGAGCGTCGGAGGCAAAACGCGGTGATAAAGCGAGAGTGCCGCTTTGATTAAGCCCGCCATGCCACTGGCAGCTTGGGTGTGCCCGATTTGCGATTTGACGGAACCTAGGGCGATCCAGCCTGCATCTTTAGCTGCTTCTTTACCGCCTTCGCCAATTCCCAGCTCGCCTGCGGCGCCGTAAGTTTCTCTTATCGCCTGCAATTCTGCCGAGTCACCCGCCGGGGTGCCTGTGCCGTGGGCTTCGATTAAACCGATTGTTTTGGGCGAGATCTGTGCATCTTCGAATGCACGTCGAATTGCCAGGCTCTCGCCTTCGTGAGATGGTGCCAGGAGGCTGGTTCCGTGTCCGTCGCTGGATGAGCCGACGCCGCGAATGATCGCGTAAATGCGATCGTTGTTAGCCAACGCTTCTGAATATCTTTTTAGAACAACGGCGCCGATACCTTCACCGAGTATGGTGCCATCTGCATTTTGGTCGAACGGACGAATTTCTTGACTGGGCGACAGTGCAGTCAAAGCGCAGAACATCTGATAAAAACATGCGAACGAATTGATGTGAATTCCGCCGGCAAGTGCTACGTCGCAAGCGCCGGTGCGCAAGTCTCGCACGGCTGTTTCTACTGCAATTAGTGACGAAGCGCAGGCTGCGTCGAGCAGTAAGTTTTTTCCTTTGAAGCCCAGGCGTTGTGCAATTCGTCCTGCCAGCAAATTTGGCATGACACCAGGTACGGTGTCTGAATTGGTGGGCGGCAGCGAGCCGTGAAGTAATTCGGCAAGGTGGCGAATATCGTCGTGAGATATTTCCGGATGCAGTTTTTTGACTAGCGACAACATCTGATCAACAGTCTGACCCTGCTGGATCATTGTCATTGCGCCTTGTCCCGGAGCAGATGTTCTTCCGAGAATGACCTCGCCCTTTTCTAATGCGGTCGGTAAATTGTCGTAGCCTGCGTCCGCCATCGCTTCGACAGCTACGCGCAAAGCGAGAAACTGATCAGGGTCGGCGCCGTGGACAGCGCGTGGCATAACGCCGTATTTTAGAGGATCGAAGTCGGCCAGTTCGGTGACGAAACCACCGCGCACGCAATAGATTTTCTTGAAGTCCGATCCGGAAGGATTTTGATATTTGATCGTCTCCCACTCGTGCTCGTTGGGCTCCCTTAGACAGTCGCGACCGGCAAGAATGTTGCCGAAGAAAGGAGCCAAACCCGGTGCCATCGGAAACAAGCACGACATGCCGACGATTGCGATAGGTTCCGTCTGCTTATGAGTATCGTTTTTTGTCTCAGGCATTTTTCGCTCCAGGTACTACCTGGTACGCAAGCGCGTCAGGGCGATGCCGTACATCGCGCTGGCGACGCATAGCGCCGCCCCTACAGGTGAATTTACTTGGGAATAGCTGCACTTGCGGATTGATTGGCAAGGCGATTGAGGGATTTGCTTCCTATGCCGCCCAGTCCTTCGATTACGAAGGCGAGGACACCAGATTTAGTATAGACCGCAACGTCGCATGTCAGCTCGCGCGCAGTGGTGCCAGGGGTGATGAACACTCTTGCGAAGTAACTGTCTTGCAGGAGCAGGTCTCGGTCGCCGAGGTGCAGCTTCTTGAAGCCGGTCGGCAAAACGGTTATATCAAGGAATTGACGTGCCCAGACCCCAGCCAGTTGCATGGCGCTGTCCAAGAGAATCGGGTCGATGGTCCACTCGTTGCTGCCGGTGCTTCTGCTCAAGCATTCTTGCGGGCGAGATGCTTTCAGTTCGCCGACGATGCCTTCTTCCCCGAGCGCTGTGATGCTCGTGATGCCCTGGAAGCGCGGACCGTGGAACATAAAGTCCTTATAGACGACCTGGCGCGTCGGCAAAGGCGATATCGACTTGATGTCCTGTCCGATGCCAGCTAAGGTTGCCGTGCTCGGGACAAATGCTGGAATATTGATCAAACCGCTCAAGCGATGAGCAACACCATTGCCGTTTGCGGGCAGGCTGCTCAATTCAAAAGACGTTTTGAAATGTTGGCGCTTGTTGCCGGTGATGACGGTAGTTTCGACTGTCGTTGTTTGACCGACGGTTTCAACATTGCGCGCACTTACAGTGAGCGTTTTGGAGGCGCTGTCGAAAACAATGCCGGCGGGAATTTCCAGGCGGTTGACGCCTGTCATTTTCGCGTCAGGGCATAGTGATTGAGCCGCTTCAGCCATCATCTCCAGAGCCATTGCCATAGGCATCACAGGGACGCTGTCGAAAGTGTGGTCCTGAAGATAGAGGTCAACGTCGGGACTGAGAACAGACTCGAATTCATAAGACGCATCATCGATTTGTCGAGTGAAAGCGTCGGACAGGCGCACCGTCTTATCGGTGGGGATGCCCTTCGATACCGGCAGTTGCGCGACAATCACCAACTCGGCTTCGTCCTTGCGTCCATACAGAAGATCGTCGACAAAGGCTTTACGTCCGGCTGCCGGAGCAATCATCGCCCAGCCGTATTTGGCAAAGAGCGATTCTAATTCTGGCTGCGCCATACCTGCGTTCCATGGTCCCCACATAAGCGAGGCGACGCGGGCGCTGGATTTCTTGTTGAGCGAAACAGCAAGTTTGTTAAGCGTTTCATTCGCGCATACATAATCGCATTGACCAGCATTACCTGTACGTCCGACCACAGAAGAGAACAGGAAGAAGAACTTCAAATCCGGCTGCGCTGCCAGTTTGCTTAAGGTCTTAGCGCTGTTGATCTTGGTTGTGAAAACGCGTTCGAAAGATGCCTGTTGTTTCTCTTTTACAAATGCATCTTCGATAACACCCGCACCGTGGATGATGCCATCGATTTTGCCGAACTCTGCATTTATAAGATCGATTGCTTCTTCGAGAGCTGATTCATTGCGGACATCCACAGGTAAATACTCAACCTTGGAGCCTGCTGCACGCATAGCTTGCAGGTTGTCCCTGATTTCGCGATCGCGAATCAGCTTTTGGTATTGTTGTTCCACTATCGCAATGCTGACTTGCTCGCCTTTGTCTTTCAAGTGACCCATGATGGCGGCCTTGATGTCGCGCATCGAAGTCAAACCAGCTGTATAGTCCGGTTCGGCTTCAGGCTCTTGCGTGCGACCAAGCAGTACCAGTTGGGGCTGGAATTTTTCCGCGAGGTCCAATGCAATTTCCGCAGTGATACCGCGAGCACCACCGGTGATGACTATAACACTAGACGAGTCGATGTTTATTTGTTGTTCGCGCTGCTCTGTGTTTGAGTCGGAATCGATGTTTGTGATTTTGACATCAAGCCCGACACGGGTCGTGCCGTTGTTGACATAACCGATCTCGACACGCTTGTTGGCGGCAACTGCTGCGTTGGAATCGCCGCCGTCGTTCGCTTCAAATTCTTCTTGCGCGTCCATTTCACGAATGACGATTGATGCAATTTGCGAGCCGGTCATCGACTCTTCAAAGTCGACAGCTTTGGCACGCACGGTCGGCCATTCCTTGGCCAGGCACTTCATAAACCCTGAGATGCCGGCTCCCCAGATGCGGTCTGGTGAGGTGGAAGTCTCGATATTCAGTCCTGCGGAATTCGAGCCAAAGGTTCCACCTAATTTGCTGGCGCTCGTGATTGTCGCAATGCCCTTGTGAGCGGGATCGTTCAAATCAGCATAAGCAGCCTTTGCAAAGTTGAGCAGCGTCATCGTCGCTGCCGGCGGGGTGCTGCCGGTGATTGCGACATCAGCCTTGTTGAGAGGCTGGAGGTTGATAATCCTGGCAATCTTGCCGTGGCTCTTCCTAATTGATTCGAGCACCGACTTAACGGCATCAAACGAGGTGGCATCCAGCTCGCATGCGCCGTTGTTGATCTTCAATCCATCTTTAGTGTTGGCGACGTGGCGAATTACTACGCACTTTTCACCGCGCGCCGTCAGGGACTTTCCCACTTCCTGCCAGGCGTCTCCTTCATCAGCGATGATCAAGTCGATGCTTCCGGCGGGCACCTTTGTTGGTTGCAACACGGCTGCGGCGAGTTCTGAAACTTCAACGGTAGCGCGCTGAATGTTGTGTCCGCTGGCACTCTCTTTGCGGGCGGAAAATGCTGTTTGCGCTGGTTGAGCAGCGGCAGCAGCTACCAAAACGGGTGTTTTTTCTACCGCGCCACGTCCGTTGCCATTTCCATTTCCGTGTCCATTGCTGCCGTTGCCAGTTTCTATAATGCCGGCTGTGGCGTGAATGATGTCGTGGTTGTGACCGGCACCATTGCCGTTTCCATTGGCTCCGTTAGAACCGTTTCCATTTGAGCCGGCAGGATGCGCTCCGTTGGAACCATTAGTTCCAGCGACCTCTGCCAACTCTGCCATTATTGCGGCACCATTGACGTTCGAATCGGACTTCGCGGCGGGCGCGGTGGTTTCTGCGCCGGCATCACTGGTCGATTCTGAATTGATCCAGTCGATAATTCCCTTGAGGGTCTTGGTTCCCGCCAACTGCTCTAGTCCGCCTTCCAGCTCGCGCTGTTTGGCCTCAGGCAAAATCTTGCGGAAACTGTTGAGGATTTCTACTCTCTTAATTGAATCGATGCCGAGGTCGGCTTCGAGGTCCAACTCAGGGTCGAGCATTTCAGGCGGGTAGCCTGTGCGCTGACTGACGATTTCGAGCAGCTCTTCTACGAGTTTCTCGTTAGAAATAGTCTCGACTGGCACTACAGCTTCAGCGGCAGGCGCAGGTGTAGAGGCAGAGCCATTTACTGGCGCTGCCGTCGCAATGACATCAGCGGTGAGCGGCACGACAGGCGATTCTGCATGCGAACCGTTTTGTCCGTTATAACCGTTTCCGTTGTGTCCATTATTGCCGTTGCCATTACTCTCGATTGTGAGTGGCGCGGTTTCAAGAATTTGCGGTGCTACATATCCATTGCCATGAGTGTACTCGGGTTGAGCATATTGGGCTTGGACAGCAGGTTGAACGTACTCGGTGTACTGCGGTTGCGTGTATGGTTGCTGAGCAAATTGCTGTTGCGCGAATTGCGGTTGACCAGATTGCGGCGGCGCAATCGGTTGTCCAAACTGCGGTTGAACAAATTGCGGCGGCGCGTAAGGCTGTTGAAATTGCGGCTGCGCGAACTGTTGAGGCGGCACAACGCCTGCTTTTGTCGCCAGGTAAGCGCTCATCACTTGCTGCTGAGTGCGCAGGAAGCTGTTGGTCATCTCCAACATTGTTTGTTGGAACTGAACCATCACCTGGTCCATATTGCCGTTGGCAGCCGGTCTCGGCATCGCTTGAGGCTGCGGATAACCTTGCGGAGCATTGTAAGCCGCTGGGGCTTGCGGCGCTCTTGGTGCTTGGTTGGTTGGTGGGATAGGAGGGGTAGATGCAGTCATTCTGGTTGCGGATTCCTTCGCTGCCGGATTTACTGGTTTGGCGCCACTTCCGTTAAATGGATTAGGTGCCGGGGTCTGATTGAGTTGACCCGGTTGAGAGGTTGTATGAGTTTGTGGTTGAGAAACTGGTGGTTGCGCCGCAGGACGAGCTTGCGATTGACCGGCCGATTGGGGGTGTGCAGTTTGCGACGGCTTGAGAGCCGGTGCATAACCTGCTTGTGTTGCCGAACTTGTCGAACTTGTTGAACTTGTCGCAGAAATGGAAGCGGTTTGTGCTGGTGCAGCGCTCGAAGGAGCGAGAGTTGATGGTTTTGGAGCGACTCCATAGCGCGTAATGTTGGCGCTGTCGATCGAGTAGAGCAGTTTTGGCTTGCCGTTGGCGCCGGTAGTCGATTGCTCTTGCGGTGCTGGAAGTTGCTCGATGCGACCTTCGTAAAGAACGCGAGCATCGAAGTCCACGCCGTGAGCCCAGAGTTGAGCCAGCGTATTGAGCAATTGCGTGATGCCGTTCTTGCCTGAGCGGTCGATGGCGACTGCCAGGTGTGGGCTGTCCTGCAGGATTGAAGATGTAAGGTTGGTCAGCACTGAGCCTGGACCGACTTCGATGAAGTAGTAGGCACCATCGGCGTGCATGCGTTTGATTTCCGACACGAAATCCACCGGTCTGACGATGTGCTCAGCCAGGCGATTGACGAATTCTTCCGCTGAGTCCGTATAGATACTGGCGTCGCTGTTTGAATAGACAGGGATTTTGGGAGCGTTGAATGCAATCTGCTGCAACGCTTCTTTTAACGGCTGCTTCGCGTGTTCCATATATTGAGAGTGGAACGCTTGCGAAACAGCAATCGTGCGCGCTGCAATCTTTTGGTTTTTAAACTGCGAAACCGCATCGTTGACTGCATCGGTGGCACCAGAGATAACACACTGGTTTGGTGCGTTGATATTGGCGAGGGTGATACCACGCATGGTGCCGAGCAGTTTTTCTACTTCCTGACGTTCTGCGGTTACGGCCGCCATCGTGCCATCATTCTCAACCTTAGCGGTGAGCAAGCGACCGCGCAGCTCTGAAATACGGATCAGATCTTTTAGATTGAGCGCACCAGCCGCATAGAGAGCAACGTACTCTCCGTAGCTGTGTCCGGCCGCGCAGTCGGCTTTGATTCCGAGTTGGCTTAACAAATTGAATGCGGCGACTCCAGCAGCACCAACGGCAGGTTGGGCAATGCGCGTATCGGTAAGTTGTTGTTGATACTTCTCTTCTGCCTCTTTCGTAAACGCCGGTGGCGGGAATATATACGAGTTGAGGGGGCGGGGAAGAACACCTTGCAATGCTTCGTTTGCTTGCTCGAATGTCTTGCGCACGGTCGGAAATGCAACCGAAAGATCGGACAGCATATTGATTTGCTGCGAACCTTGACCCGGGAAAAGGAAGGCAACTTTCTTTGTGCTTTGGTTCGAGCTTTGTCCGTTTTCGCCTGTCGTCGAATCTTCGGTCTTCTCTTTGAAGAAGATGCCGCGAGGATCTTTGAATTCTGTTTTTTGCGGGCTGAGCAAGTCGCTTTGAGCACGCTTCAATTTTTCGATCAAATCGTTGAAGCCGTCTGCGACCACAGTGAGGCGGCAAGCATTCGCAGCCGACTTAGCCGAAGGTTTGACTTGCGATTTGAGGAATTCTTTGTGGGCAAACCTGGTGAAACCACCGGGCGTATTTGATGTCGCATCGGCTTGCGCGCGTTTGACTTGTTCTAAAAGCTGCTGAACGGACTTGACCATGTCCATTCTTGCTGCTGTGGATAAGGTGAATAGCTCTGATGGCCACTCGGTTTTGCAGGGCTCTTCTTTGATGGCAACAGCAGGCTCGTACTCTTCCAAAACACAGTGGAAGTTGGTGCCACCAAAACCAAATGCGCTCACGCCGGCGCGGCGCTGATGCTGGTCTGTACCAGGCGCATGCAGCCACGGGCGCACTTCGCTATTAATATAGAACGGGCTGTTTTCGAAGTCGCAACTCGGATTGGGAACAGTGACGCCATTTGTCGGTGGCAAAACTTTGTGGTGCAAAGCTTTAGCAACCTTGATCATGGAAGCCAAACCGGCGGCCGCTTTTGTGTGACCAATCATAGTCTTCACTGAGCCGACTGCGCAGTTGCGTTTTTCGGCACCGGAGCGCTCGAATACTTGTTTTAATGCTTCAATCTCGGCCCTGTCTCCGGCTACAGTGCCAGTGCCGTGTGCTTCAACCAGTCCGACTGTAGAGGGGTTGACTCCGGCATCTTCATAGGCGCGATTGAGGGCTAGCATTTGACCTTCCGGTCTTGGTGCGGTCAAGCTGAGATCACGGCCGTCGCTGGAGCCGCCCACGCCTTTGATGAGAGCATAGATTCTGTCTCCATCACGCTCCGCGTCTTCAAGACGTTTTAGCACGAGCATGGCAACGCCTTCGCTGATGACGATACCATCGGCATTGGCGTCGAAAGTTCTGCATCTGCCTTGTTTGGAGAAGGCATGTGTCTTGCTGAAGCTCAAAAAGTCGCCTGGTTGATTGTGTGTATCAACGGCGGTGAGGAAGACCACATCGCTGGTTCCGGCGCGCAATTCTTGCACTGAAGTGTAGAGTGCGGCGAGCGACGAAGCGCAGGCAGCATCAATAGAGAAGTTGACTCCGCCTAAATCGAAGCGATTTGCAACACGACCGGCGGCTACGTTGCCGAGATAGCCGGCGAACGAATCTTCAGTCCATTCGGGCAAGATGTCGGCGATTTGATTCTTCGCTTTTTCATCGAGGTGAGCAAGTTTCCAGCCCAACATCGAGCGCAGCGACATCAGTGCTGTAACCGGACCGTGTCCGGCATTGGCGAGGATTACAGATGTTTTCTTCCTGCCGAATGCGCGGTTTTTGTAACCGGCATCTTCGAGCGCGCGATCTGTGATTTCCAAAAGCATAAGTTGCATTGGATCAATCGAATTCAAGCTGCTTGGCGGAATGCCGTATTTCGTAGGATCGAAAGTAATTGGTTGGAGGAAGCCGCCCCATTTCGAGACAATTCTGTCGCGAGCAAGCGGATTTTCATCGTAATAGTTGCGCCAATCCCATTGCTCGATGGGCACTTCTTCTATGGCGTCTACTTTGTTGAGTATGTTGTTCCAGTATTCATTAAGGTCTTTTGCCTTAGGGAACATGCAAGACATGCCGACAATGGCGATATTGTCCCAACCGTCGCGGCGCTGTCTCGGATTTTCTCCGACTGCCACGTGTACGGATTGTTGTTCTGTAGAACCGGCAACAGTAGAGGAACCTTTAGTTGACTCCAAATTGGCAGTTGCTTGCTTCAAAATTTCCAGGCCGCCTTTTGAAACAGACTGGTGCAATTCTTCAATCGACAAAACGCGCTCATGCATCGAGGCGACTTGCCCGATCATGTACATGCCGTCTTGCCATTGCTCGTCTTTGGAAACTTCAACCAATTTTTTGTTGGAGGCAATTTCTTTGTTCTGATCTTCTTCTGATCCGGCAACTTCTTTAGGGCCCGCTTCAGCAGCAGATTCGTTTTGAATTTCTGTGAGAAGCAACTGGCGAGTTATTGTTTTTTCGCTCGGACGGGTTACGCCTTTGCTTGCGATGCGCAGTCTGCCGAGGTTCATCAGCTCTAGTTCTTCGCGGACTTCGTCTTTAGTCTTATTCGCTAAAACCAGCTCAACTCGTTTGTCATCGAAGATACGCTTGTACGGCGAGTTGATGCATCTGATCGCGTGTCCGGGACCGGTTTCCAAAAGAACAGTTTCGTTGCAGGCAAGCGCTGCTTCCTGAAATTTTTCGACGATGGCGCCGCTTTCGACTGCTTCTTTAGTGAAGAGGTACGCAGTGCCGATTAGCACTCCGACTTTCATTCCGCGCTCTGTGAGCGGGGCGGTCATAGCTGCAACCATCGCGGCCGACATACCATCGTGAATGCCGCCGGCCATAAGAATATGCAGCTTGGCGATTTCAGCTTTTGGTAGTTGAACGTTGGAGAGAATGTCTACCATCTGTTCCCAAAGTACGAAGCTGGAACGCGGGCCGACGTGGCCTCCGCATTCTCTGCCTTCGAAGATGAAGCGGCGAGCGCCCATTTCGATGAATGAGGAGAGCAAAATTGGTGATGGAACGTGCAAGTAAGTGGCGATGCCGGTGTCTTCAAGCGACTTCGCTTGATCCGGTCTGCCGCCGGCAATGAGAGCGAATGGCGGTTTGTGCCTGTTGATGACGGCAAACTGCTCTTGTCTCAACTCTTGCGGAACGAAGCCCAATACCCCGACACCCCAGGGTTTGTCTCCAAGCAATTCTTTCGTTTTTGCAACAAGCACTTCTGCTTCATCGCCGCGCATGAGGGCCAGGGCGAGGAAAGGAAGTCCGCCACCCTCTGCGACTTTGAGCGCGAATTCAGCGGTGTCGCTGACGCGGGTCATGGCACCCTGAACAATCGGGTACTGAGTTTTGTGCGACTCAGCAAGACCGCCGTTCGGCTTGAATGCTTCTTGCTCAGCGGCCAGAGCACTCAATCTGGCTGCGGATTCTTTGATAGCTTCGATGATACCGGCGGTCGAAACATATTTTTCGGCAAGACCTTTCGCCAGTGTGATGTCCTGACCAACTGCCAGAATAATGTCTTCGCGCTTGAGTTCAGCTGCGTTTTCATCACGCTTTTGACCTGGCGCAGGCAAGTATTTGCTCAAATCGCAAAGCGAAGTGAGCGTCGAATGGTCATCGTTGATTGGGTGACCCTGACGAGCGAAAAACCTGATCTTCTTACCGCCCTCTGCAGGCATGCTGGAGATTTCGGTACCATCCATGGTGGCAATGCGTTGCTTGGTCTCGGTGGCCAATGCCGACTCGCGTGAGAGCAGCAATTGGGAATCGAGTACTACGCCACTAGCGCCGGCTGCATAGCAAGCAGCTGCCGAATATAGACCGATTCCGCCCTGCACCCAGACCGGCAATTCCGTAATTTTTCTGATTTCCTGAAGCAGAATATAGGCTGTCGTTTCGGATGTTACTCCGCCCGATTCGCTGCCTTTTGCAATCAGCCCATCAACGGGAAGCTCTTTGACTGCCTGCGTTTCTCTCAAGCTGGTTACTTCGATGAGAACAGTGGCGCCCAATGACTTTGCGTTGCCGACTGCTTGTGAGAGCGTTTCAAAAGACGTGGTCACGTCCAAGCTGATAATCACCAGCGCAAGAGCATTGCTGCTGTTGGTTGCGTTGAGTGTTGCAGCCGAGAGAATGCTCAGGGCTTCGTCGCTCTGTCTGGCACTGTATCTGATACCATAGCGTCCGCCCGGCTTGCGGGAAAGTTTTACAAGTGCGGTCGAAACGGCTTGAGAAACGGCCGCGTCAGAAAGCTCATGCAATTCGAGGTTAAGCAAACCGGCTTCGCCGGCCAGCTTGGCGGCAAATGCCACGCCATAATGCGGTGAAGTCTGTGCCGAACCAGCCTCTTCGGGTCTGCCGACAATTGCCTCTGTATCGCCGGGGAATGAAACCGCGGTGAGAGCAATGATTCCAAAACTCGCCATGTACGAAGTGCCTCGGCAGAAGTTGGACGGATGGGTGCAATCTCGTCCCTTAGAAACACGCGCCACTGGAGAATACGTTTCTCTTTCGGGCGGGGGTTGACCCTCAAAAACCTGCTAAAGCCAATCACAGACTAGGCCACACTAGGTTATAGAGAAGTATATAAGGGCGGGAAAGGTTCGCCATTGGACAGGTTTTAACAACTCTCTTGTTACGAACTTATTGCATATGCAATAAGCAGCAAGAATGTCGCTAAACGACTACTGTTTCGGTCGGACTCTTGAGCTCATACCTCACACCGCGCCATTTGATACGGTTTGTAAGGACTGAGTAAAGAGTGACAAAGGGCAAAACCAGGTGGGCCAGTGGTATGGCCATGACGCTGCGCAGGAGCGTTTTGTCGAATGCCGCCTGCAGCTCCTTTTCGTCGTCCGTCTCTGGTGTAGGCAGGTTGGCCAGAAGAACGCGTTTCCAAAGCCCCTGGGCTTTTACGAGGAAGAACAATTCGACTGGTATGAGCGATAGCCCGGCCAGGAGCGACAGAAGCCATTCATTGTTGCCCGAAGCGATATATGCGAAAAGCGAGAAGAGCACGGCGCCAAGCCAGAAGGACAGCAAAATTGCTCGATAAATTGCTCTCAGCCAGAGTTCTCGGTAATAAACCTTAGTTAATATGAGCTGTCTATTAGTCCACTCGACAATCTCTTCTAAAGAGCCGTCGCCGTGGCTGGCAACGAGGCATTGCGGGACGAAGCGCACTTGCAGCCCCAGCGCTTTGACACTGGTCGTTAAGGAGAGATCATCATCGGCTGCACGGTCCCAGCTTTCGGCGACTCGCGCCTGCCTGAAAGTGTCACGCTTGATGGCCATCGCCCCGCCCCAGGCAAAGGCATATTTCTCGCTGCCCATCTCCCAGGCAGTAACCCGATTCCACATGGAGCGCAGCACTGAGGGCAAGTCGCCCTTGAATGGTATGTAGAATCGATATCCAGTCGTCGCACCCACACCGGGTTGCGAAAGGGGCGCGACCAAATAGCGCAGCATATTATTGCGGGCAATAACGTCAGAATCCACGAATACGATTGCTTCTGTGCGATCGCTGATGACCTGAAGCGCAGCCAGCTGATTGTTGATTTTCTGTCCGCGCTGGCTGTTTACGCCGGCCACTACGACTTTTGTCTCGACTACGTCGATAGTCTTGCGTATCTCTTCTATCGCCGCATAGGCCGGGTCGTCAGCCGAAGCTACGGTAAAGATGACTTCAAACTGCGCCTTTCCATCTTGCACATAGTCCTGGTCGAGCAGTTTGCGCAGGTTGTCTTTGAAGCCCGGATCAAGTCCTTTGCACGGCAGAATCACCGAAATGGGTGGCAGATAGTCGGCCGGCGGCTTGTCGATTTCTTTCAGTACATAGCTGAAAAGCTGATTGAAAGCCTTTGTCTGGACAATAAGCGCGACAACGGTGATGAGGCAAAGGATGACGACTAAGATCATGCTGCAAGTATAGTGCTAGACTTGCCCTGCTTTCCAGCCGGTGGCAGTCATGTTTCGTCCACTTTTGTATAAAACGTTCTACACGCTCGGCAAGCGGGAAGTCGCCAGATTTGACCGCGACGCTCAAACTGTCGATGCAACCCAAAGCCGCCACCTGCTTGATATTATCCAGCGCAATGCAGCGAGCGCTTTCGGCAAGAAGCACGGTTTCAGCAGCATTCAGTCAGTCAGGGACTTTCAAAATGCAGTGGCAATTAATGATTATGATTCGCTAAGCGAATACGTCAATCGCGCCGCAGCAGGAGAGAAAGGTCAGCTCACAGTCGAAGATCCTTTCATGTTTGCGACGACCAGCGGTACCGCCGGCGAGCGCAAAATGATTCCGGTCACGAGATCCTACATAAAGGAATTTCGCCGCGCTTCTGTGGTTTCGGGTTTCAATCTACTAAAGAGCCATCCGAATCTTACTAAGGGAATTGCTCTGTCGGTTTTTTCACCGGCAGAAGAAGGACGTACCGAGGGAGGCATTCCTTACGGCGCCATTTCCGGCCGCCTATATATGGAAGAGCCAAAACTGATCAAACGATTCATTTCGCCGATCCCCTACGAAGTGTTTATCATCAAACATTATGAAAGCCGCTACTACACGCTTTTGCGTCTGGCTCTGGCGTTGCCGGTGACGGTTATATATACACTCAATCCCAGTACGATAGTCATGCTGGGCAAGCGATTGAAAATATACGGTGAGCAACTTGTGCGTGATATCGCCGATGGTGCTATCAATTCTCCACAGGCATTGCCGTCTCAAGTGATGGAAGCCATAAAACCGTTTCTCAAGCCTAATCCCAAGCGCGCGGCCGAACTGGCAAAACTCTTGGAGCAAGATAAGTTCGAAGCACAAAACATTTGGCCGGATCTATCATTGATATCGTGCTGGACCAAGGCTGCAGCATCGTTTTACCTGCAAGACTTGCCCGCATACTTTGGTTCGACTCCCGTGGCTGACATTACATATGGTGCTAGCGAAGGAAGAGGAACCGTCAATCTGGGCGAAGGGCGACAGGCGCTTTCCATTCGCTCTCACTTCTTCGAGTTCGTTGCAGTCGACGATTGGGAAGCCGGCAATAAGAAAGCTTTGCTGTGCCACGAGCTGGAAGTCGGTCGCGAGTACTACATCCTCTTCACCACGTCCGGTGGGCTCTATCGCTATCACATTAACGACATCGTCAAAGTAGTCGGCTGGTACAACCGCACCCCTCTAATTGAGTTTCTCCATAAAGGCGGCAATATTTCCTCGTTCACAGGAGAAAAGCTGACCGAGTCCCAAGTGACCGAAGCCATGCTGGCGGCTCAAAAAGAGCTGAACTTCAGGGCGCGTTTCTTCACACTCATTCCTGTTTTCCGCCCAGAGCCTCATTACGAGCTCTATTTGGAGTTCGATGGCCCGTCCGTATCTGACGAAACCGCGCTGGCTAAGGCTTTTGACCGACATCTTAGTCGCCTCAATATCGAATACGAAGCTAAAAGAGAATCGCATCGATTGACCGATATCAAGGTGGTCAGGCTTCCGGCTGAATCATATGAGCGTCTGCGCAAAGAACTGGTCGGTCAGGGAGTGCCAGATGCTCAGATCAAGGTAAGCCACTTAAACCCGAAAGACCAGATCCGGCAAATGATTCAAGGGTTTGAAGAGGTGGGCTCGACGGCTGTAAGCCCCATAGGGTCACATTAATCGCACTTAAGTATCCAATCTTCTAAGTAGTTTTCCCAGTGACTTGTCAGGTGGAGTACTTAATAATGATCATGCTTGGGCTTCCGTATAAGAAATTGAATACCTATGAAACGAGTATCCGACTTGGAATCGAAGGAAACTCTCGGGGATACAGATATTGCATCTCCGGAAACAAAGGTTGTGGGCCTTTTTAAATCGCGTTCGACTCAAGAGCCGACCTTAGAATGCTCGCCGCCGCCACTCTTCTCTTCACCGCCTCCCGTCCGTGAGCCTGAAGTTCAGTCAGGTTCGCCCCACGGTAAGGCAGTGGGAAATTTCTTGCTGTGGCGAGCGAAGGGACTGCCCCCTCTGACCACTGGCGATGAATTGCCGGACGACACGGTCTATGTCGGTCCGCTCAATAGATTGCCGAGTCGCTCGGATTCGTCCGATTCGATTCGCGAAATCGACCCTGATTTTCTTGCTGCGGAGATCAAGGCGAAGCGCAAAGAGAAAGCCAAAGAAAGAATTGCCGGCCTGTCGTCGAATTTGACGCCTGCCACTACAGATAGTGACCAACCCGAAGACCAAAAGAGTTGGCGTCAAGCTCTTGCAGGGGGTGTTTCCTCACGCCGAGCGGCGGCGCGCTGGTGGACCCTGTCGGAGGAAAACGCCCGATATCTGTCGAGCGATCCTGAAGTGTCAGTGCGCGAAGCAGTTGCCGGCAACCCTAGTTGTCCTGCAGAAGCTTTAGGGCGACTTGCTCAGGATCGCGTGGTCAAAATTCGCAAGATGGTTGCTTCGAATTTGAGTACGACACCGGAGCTATTGGTTCTGCTTGCCTATGACGTGGAATCAGAGGTTCGATTGGAGGTGGCGAAACATCCGCTCTCGCCGCCGCCTGCCTTGCACACGCTGGCAGCGGATTCAGACGCGTCAATTCGAGAAGCCATAGCCATGCATCCCATGGCCGACGTGCATTTGTTGAACGCTCTGGCATCCGATGAAAGTTTACGTGTCAGACGCGCTGTGGCGATGAACGCTTCTTTGCCGAAGAACGCAGCCGAAAAGCTTTCTCAAGACACTGAAGTGAGCGTCAAACAACTTTTGTCGTCCAATGCAACGGTCGATCAGGACACTCTGTATCGTTTGACCTTTGAAAAGGATTTGTACGTCCGGCGCAACCTGGCTGATAATCCGGGTTTGACTCCTGAGGCTTTGAACAGGCTGAGCGATGATGCCGATCGTTTGATCAAGATTATGCTCATTCTGAATCCTTCTCGAACACCGCATATAGTCGACAAACTATCGAACGATAGCGACCAGGATATTCGCATATTGTGTGCTCGCTGCGAAGATGCTTCTGCCGATGTGCTCGAGGCGCTGAGCTCTGACACTAATGTGGAAGTGCGCCTTTGGGTCGCGCGAAATTTTTCGACTCCGCTAAAAACTTTGGAAAAACTGGCCAAAGATCCACATGTTGAAGTACGTCAGGCAGTCGCGGACAATCGCGCAGTCTGGGAATCTGCCGCAACGCGCAGTGCGGTGCTGGGATATTTGAGCGGAGACAAGTCCGTGTTTGTGAGGCGCGTGAAGCGAAGCCGATCTCCGCTTGCCGAGGAGATGCTCAATAATCTTTGCGATGACAGCAATAAGTTTGTGCGCATGGTTGTCGCGCAAGACACAAATGCTTCCGACGAAGCGCTGACTAAACTTGCATCTGATGAGCTTGTCGATGAGCGAATGCGGGTCGCTGCCAATCATGGCGCCTCACCGAAAACACTGGCTCGACTGGCGCAGGATAAAGAGTTTCGCGTGCGCGTACAAGTAGCTGCAAACAATTACGCACCGATGGTGGCACTGCGAATTCTGGCGAAAGACGCTGATCCGTATATTCGACTTGTAGCTGCAGACAATCGCTGCATTCCTGACGATTCGCTCGAAGCACTATGCCTCGATTACGATCGCTGGGTTCGAAAAGCAGCGCGCGCTGAATTCGATCGTCGAGTTCAGTTGCGAAGTCAGATTATTTAGAGAATTCTAGCCTTGCAGACCGAGTACGTTCTTTATGCCGTACGCGATCATGTTCGGATTGTTCTTCAAGCGGCGGCGGCAGTATGGTCCAGCCACTTTGTCTTTGCCGTAGGGCAAATACATGCGAACGATAGCGCCGGTTTGTGCAAGCTGCAATGCGTGCTTCTCGTCTTCGCCGGTAAGTCCGATAGACAGCTCGCTGAAATACGATCCGTTGACTAGTGCATCTTGCAGCTTAGCGCGCGGGACGCCGAGCAAAAATTGAAACTCGAACTGAGATGACTTCAACTTGAGGGGCAACACAACTTTGTTGACAAGATTGTCGACGCACTTAGTGTCGTGTGAGGCGAGTTCCAAGTACACGCCTTGATGCGCCAATTCGCGGCTGTAACGCACTGCCAACTCTTTCATGATCGGCTTTTCTGTGTGCGCAATTGCGGCGGGTTCTTGATAGATGCCTATGACCATGCGCACGCGCATGCCTTCTTCAAAGCGAGCGATATCCTTTTCCGTACGGAACATGCGCGATTGAATTACCGTGCCGAGATTCTTATATCCGGCTTTATGCAGCGCGAAGTAAGACTCGAGGTGGAAATTGGTCCAACGATGATCTTCTGCTTCGAGGGTCATGTCGACGCCGCGTTGGAATGCGTAGTCGACAATTTTGTTGATGCGATCGAACGCGGCCTCCAAAGCCTTTTCGCTTTCTTTGCCTGGCGCCGGTGGCATCGTGCTGAACATGGATGGTTTGAATGAGATGGTCATGCGTTCGCGGCGGTTAGTCGCGTGCAGTTGGTTGGCGTTTACTTCGTCGACCAAGCTCATGTAGGTGGTGACATAGCGCTCGCAGTCTTCGACTGTGGTGGCGTCTTCACCGAGAATGTCGAGGGTGCCCGTGAACTTGCGGGACTGATAGATTTCGTGAGCTTTCTTGATAGCATCTGCGGATGTTTGGCCAGCCAGATATGGCTTTGCCAGGAACATAACCAGAGGCAATGGAATGGTGTCGAACAACGACTTCTTTTGATTAATGGCTGGGGTTACCGGTTGAGTAGTATGCAAGTCTAAGTGTAAGTTTAAGTCTGAGCCCGAAACGAGTTTTTCTGGTCTTACAGGCAATTTTACTGTCATAGGTTTTCCGGGCGCTCCTAATTTGAAGAGGCGACAAAGGTGAAAACGGCATTCGGGCTTGGGCTGGCGAATTTTTTTTCAACCCATGAAGAGGTGAATGAACACGCCGTCCGAGAATTATAGGATCTCAAGCAGTCTTTCTGGAGTTATGTATCAAAAGAGTTTATTTATTGATCAGTTAATGAATTTCATTCGAGCCCAAGAATCACCGGTCATCAGACCGGCTGGAGGAAAACCCTCACAGGCGCCGAAAAATCTCAAGAACTAGTTGGACGTATCTATCCCGGCAAACGGCCCATAAACCGAAAGCATCGGCACCCGTCTGGCTTGAGCGGCTAACAAGTTGTCTAAATCTTCCGGAAGACGTGAGAGCTGAATCAAATAGTTGTTTTCATTGCCAACCTGTCCGCGCGGAAAAAATATAGCGCCGCGGCAGCCAGTTCCTGATAGAGCGCCCACCTGCACGCGACCGGACGGCAAATAGCGCACAGAATAGGTCGGACCTTTCAAGCGATCGGTTTTGTGCTTCTTATATAGGAGTTGCGCGAGAGTTATGACCTGGGATTCTTGGCTGACGAGAAATTGCGGAATGACCGCCAGGATTATGTCCGCCTTGCCTGTCCGTCCTTTAGAGCCGACGATGATTTCAACTCCATCGGCGTCAGGTACGAATTTTGCCCAGGTATACGCAGCATCTTTTGCATCGGTTTCGCGAGGTCGTTTGAAGGCCTGCTCGAAAGCGAAAAAGTCATCGCCAAGTCCGGCGACATTAGTTTGAGCAAGAAGACGGTTCAGACCGGTTCGATTGATAGTTGTCGGTGCCTTCGGGGGCGCCGGTCTATCGGGTGCTCTGTCTGCCTTGAGAGAACCGGCCGTTGCAACCAGCGGTTTAACTGGTTCTCTGCGTGGTTCTTTTGCTTCTCTCGTCTCTTTCGGACGCCTGGACGGCTCATTCTGCGCCGCCGTTTGGCGCGAGATGATCCTGCGCCCCTGGTCGTTGCGCAGTTTTTCCATGGCTTCTTCGTCAGTCATCGTGATGCGATCGATACGCGTCACCACCAAATCCTGAGTCGCGTCGTCATTGCTGGTTCCGGCACGGCACATCACTTTGCACTCGATGCGCGGCCATTGATCTTTATCAATTGGAAGCTCATAGGGAGTGGGGCCACGGAGTTTGATGAACTTCTGCTGGTTGCGGTGAAACTCGCCGTCCCACTCGTCTCGCGCCACTTGCGTGTAGCCGTTGCGAAGATCCAGGAAGCGTCCTTGAAACCGGATAAGCACTCCACTCAAGTCTCGGCTGCTGGAGTTTTCAATCAAAAGACCGACAGCCGGATGATAACCGGTCGCGTCGTGCGACCACCAGGTCAAAACAGATTGCGGGCTCAGGCGCGCCACGCGCTGATCTCCGTAGCCATCATCGGAGCCGCCGTAAGAAAATGCCTTCTGTCCTTCAGGAGCAACAGAAGCAAAGAAGGCACTTAGTACCGAAAGGGAAAGAGCGACTGCGCTGTGGAATCGCTTATTATGGCTAGGTTTGCGCATTTTTGATGTGTGCGATTGCGCACTGAACATGTGGGCAAAAACTCCTGGACGCTGGCTGGAATCCAACCGAGTCTATTGTGGCACACACTGAAGGGGCGGTGCTACGCAGGGGTTGTCACAAGCTTAGGCGGCAGTGATTTCTTGCAATGAAAGGGCTTTCCTAACTTGCGAAACGCTGTCAATTCTCATATTGGTGTCCTGGTAAGTCAGGCGTTCGACGAGGGAATTGAGCGTCAAAGAAATTTGTGGATTTACAGATTTTGGCGAGCAAACCGTTAGCGGTTCCGGGTCTTGTCCGGTGAGAATGAAGTGCAGCAGGGCTCCCATCGAGTAGAAATCGCTTGCCGGCTCTGGGCGACCTCTAACTTGTTCGGGAGCCATATACGGCGGTTTGCCGACGCACATAGCGTTGTCATTGAAATTGGGGACTTTAGCCAGATTGAAGTCGATCAACTTCAAGTTTCCGCTGTCATCAATAATCAAATTCTCTGGTGTGAAATCTCTATGCACTACTTGTGGTGCGTGACCATGCAAGTACTCTAGGATGGAACACATTTGCGTTGCAAGCTCGATAGCTCTCGATTCTTTGATTGGACCCTTCGCTGTTACGAACTCTCTGAGCGATGTGCCTGATACATGTTCGATCACTAGATAGCCACGAAGATCTTCAATGAATGCGTCAATAACTCTGACTATCTGCCGGTGATTCAGTGACTTGAGCAACAACGCTTCATGTTGAATTCGGGCGACTATTTCGCTCAGCAGAGCTGGGTTTTCGAATCCAGGAAGAATAAATTCTTTGAGAACCACCGTTTCAGAGGCGCCATTACTTCCTTCGTTCAAAGCTCTGTCGCACAAATACTGAACAGTCGCCAAATAGGCTGTTCCTTGTCCGCCGGATCCCAGTTTTTTCACAACCTGAAATCTCTCGCTTGCCAGAGATGCGCCGCTAGTCAGCTCGCCATCCCGCTTGCGGAGCTGCCTCTGATGTAGTGTGTCCATCCAGATGTCCGCATAACTTGTAGATTCCAGCAAGAAATTCTTTTCTTCAAGTTCATTCGAGAGCGCATTGGGCGCGTGGCGTTTTATCATAGCAATTAGATTTTTGCGCAGTCTCCCATCGTTAAGGCAGCCTGCATCAAGTTCTATCTCTTTCCCATCGGTTGTGGAGAAGACCAGCAATTCTTCCTCTTTTCCATCAACAATATTTCTTTTGATCGAAACCATCGCCAGTTCATACCATCTGATTGTTTTTTCGAAAGTGAAGACATTCAACCAATTTTTTCTGACGATGATTGAATTCTGGCTTATGCATGCGGATGTTTGACCGTTTTTCACAAAACGCAATTTGAAAACCTTGATAGCAGCAACAAAAGTCACCAAGATCGCAAAACACAGAATGGCTGCTTGCGGACCGGCAAACCAATAGGTCACGACCTTTGCAAAAACTAATAGGTTCATGAAGACGCTGGTTATCACAAGTGCTAACCCAGCAATGGGACCTGTGGAGTGTCCATAGCCTTTGGGTGCCAAAAGGGACATGATGAAGAAAATTAGGGCGCATGCAAACACGACACCGCACATACGCATCAAGACATGTCCCAAATAAGGAAGTACTTTGCGCTGCCAAATATAAGTGAGGACAGCCATTGATTTACTCTCGTGCAAAGTGATAGCTAGTTCGCGCTGGGCAGACTGCTCAATAGTGCAGAGAGTTTCATTCGCGTTATCGCTTGACTGATTTTGAGTCACACTTCGCCTTCTCTGTAATATCCAAGCATTTCGATGGTGCGTAAAGCCTGCTCTGCCGACGGTCTTTCCTCTGTCTGCTGGCTGGTCATCTGCATGATCAAATCGTTCATGTTGTCTGTAATTTGTGTGTTCAATCGTTTTGGGCAAGATTGCATCAAAGCTTCCGGATCTTTTCCGGTAAGCAAAAAATGTGCAGTGCAGCCTAGCGAATAAATGTCGCTCTTCAGTTCAGCTTTGCCGCGAAATTGCTCAGGCGCAATGTATCCTTGCTTTCCTACCACTGTTCCTGTTGCGGTACCGATAAACTCATTTGCCGCACCGAAATCAATCAAAGCCAAAGTACCTTTCGCTCGAAAAACTATATTTTCAGGAGTCAGATCTCTGTGCACTACTGGTGGTGATTGATTTTCCAGATACCGCATAATTTCTAAAAGCTGACGCATCCATTGAGCTACTCTTCTTTCGGAAATCGCACCGCGACGCGCAACCAGCCTGCGCAAGTCTTCACCCTGAATGAATTGCAAGGTCATGTAGTGACGACCGTCTTCGACGAAGTGGTCGTAAATTCTTGCGATGTCCTGGTGATTCAGTTTGGAAAGCAGTGCCGCTTCTTTTTTGAACATTGCCAATGCTTTCTTTCTTGTATCTTCGTTCGAACTATCCGCAACCACAAACTCTTTCAAAACAACAGGAGATCCATCTTGTTTCCTAGCCAGATATATTGCCGCCGAGCCGCCATACGAGAGCGCTTTCTCAACGATAATTCCGACGTTCAAGACTCGTCCCGGAAGCAGTGGAACATAAGTCGTCGCTCGATAACGCAGAGTCATTTCTGATTCCCAAAGCGAAGTAAAAGTGGAAATATCAATTGGAATACTTGCTGCGTTTTCTGGGTTTCCCAAATCTTCCTTGTCTCTATCGTCTGTCGGTGCTAACGTGCGAGACGCGATGAGCAGCTTGTTCAGGTCGTCCTCAGACATTTCATCGGCTTCGAAGACCACAAAATTACCGTCGTGGAAATTTAGTTTTAGGCAGATGTTTTGCCCATCTCTTTTTATGAGCACTGACTTCTTCAACTCACTCCACAATCTATTGCGGTGGCAGTAAAACTGAACACACAGCGAGAGTGGCAACACGAGACCTTGTCGCGAGACTATAATGCGATCGTCTAAGAAAATGAGCAAAAGCAAGCAGCCTGCAAGTATCGTCGCAATCGGTGCTACCACACGCGAAGCAAGGGTGAGCAGAGCTTCCTGTATCGACCAGAAGGCATGAGCGGTCGGCATGGCTTGCGCCAACGTCAGAATGAACGGACCCAGGCAAGCAAAAATCCACACGACGGGGATTGCGCACCAGATTACGGCGCTGGCTTTGAGCACGCGAACCAAGGTTCTGCTCACCGATGTTGAATAGCGAATAGAAACAGTCTGCACGGAAGAACTCCCATAGGAGGACCGCCTTCAGGCTTATAACGAGACTTGCAATCAGTCAAAAAATGGCTCACCCGATTGTGCTCGAAACAGCCAACCGGGTAAAGCGGGTTTTGCCTAGTTTTTTGAAGCCGACTAAACTTTTTCTTTTGTCTCGTCGGGTACTTGGATAGTTTCGCCCTTGGACTTAAGCGCTTGGGCAGCGGCGGGCAGGAAGTGCATCGCTTTCTCGACCACTCCCTGGTTTTTGCCTAGATTGCCCAGCAACTCTATAGGTATAGGGAAGATTAACGTGCTGTTCTTCTCAGCCGAAACCTCAACCATGGTCTGCAACTGTCTGAGCTGCATGGCTCCCGGCTGACTGGCAATTACAGCTGCCGCTTGAGCAAGTTTTTCTGCCGCCTGTAATTCGCCTTCTGCGGCGACGACTTTGGCGCGGCGTTCTCTTTCCGCCTCTGCTTGACGGGCCATTGCGCGTTGCATCTGTTGCGGGATTTCGACGTCTTTGATTTCGACTGCGTTGACTTTGATGCCCCAACCTTCTGTCTGGCGGTCGATTATCGACTGAAGTTTGGCGTTGATTTTGTCGCGCTCGGTGAGAATATCGTCCAGCTCATACTGCCCGATGACGCTGCGCAAAGTGGTTTGCGCGACTTGGCTTGTCGCTGCCATGGCGTCTTCGATTTTTGTGACTGCCTTTCGGGAATCGATAATCTGGTAGAAGCAAACGGCGGCGATTTTGACCGAGATGTTGTCGCGGGTGATGGCTTCCTGCATGGGAATCGACATCGTGACAATTCTGAGGTCGACCTTTTGCGAACGCTCTATTAGTGGAACGACAAATGCGACGCCGGGTCCGCGCTCACCTGTAACTCTTCCAAGTCTGAAAACGACCAACCTGTCGTATTCATTGACGAACTTGATAGATGAAAAAGCCAGCAAGAGTCCGAAGAACAAAAGGAACCCGCCAATCTCAAACATTCTTTGCTCCTTGCTGCTATTGCAGCGTGACGTTCTTCGATTAACCCATTAAATCTGTCGAGTGAATACCGGACTTCCTAGCCCTTTCTTCCATCGTTTAACCATGGTGAATCTCAGGGAAATTACTGTACAAGGCCGGTATCTCCTTCAGATAGCATAAGAAGGCACGCTAAGCGAGCAAGTCTGACGCCAAATTTGGTCAAAAGCCACCAAATATTCGCCAACATTAAATGTCGGCCGGCGCCTGGAAGCCCACGGGTTAGTAATTCGAGGAGAGCTGCGCATGGTTTGGACCTCAGAATATCCGGAAGGCAGGGCGGGTTCTAAATCCGGCGGTGGCTCGACGGCAAAAACAGGTAATGTTGCGTCCGGCGCTTCAAGCTCTTCGGGCTCGTCAGGTCTTTCGGGTTCATCCGGTTCCTCCAGCTCTTCCGGCGCCTCGAGTTCCTCTAATTCACCTGGCGCCAGCAAGTCAGGCACGGCTGTTATAACAAAGGATTCGGGAGCAGACGCAAATCGCGGCGCGAACTCCAAGAATTCAAATAGCAAAAAATCCGGCTCTGACACAGGTTTCAAACCCAACGTAAATCCAATATCCGGCGGCAATGCGAAACCGAAGTCCAAAGGCAAACCACCGGGAAAACCCGGCGTGTTTTTGCTTCTCGCCGGTGTTATTTTGCCGTTCTCGGCAATTGTTTTTGAACTTAACACGCACCTTTGCGCAAAAAGTTTCTTCGATCCGTTTCCCACGCCTGCGCATGTCTTGTTGTTTGCGTTAATTCCTGTTTCCAACCTGCTCGTTTGGGTTGCCTCTCGCCGCAATTTGACAGACCTGCTTGGCGTGTTGACGCTAGGCACTGGCATGTCGATGGGTGTGGCGATTCTCTATTCGCTAATGTTCCTGCCGATTGTGCCACTTTCTGTAGTGGCTATTTTGTGGTGTGGCTTTGGCTTGCTGGCGCTTTCCCCACTGCTTGCTGTGCCTGCCGTCTGGAAAGCCAGTAAGTACGCGATCCACCTGTCGGAAAATCACAAGACTTATTTTGATGGGCATCAGTTGGAGCACATTGGGCACCTGATCATATTGTGCACCGTTGTGGCGGTAGAACTGCCATCAACCATGACTCGCATGCACATCGGCGAAGCTGCTCATTCTGCGAAGCCTGCAGCAGCAATTGATTGGCTGCGCCAGTGGGGTAATCAGGAAGTAATGCTGCGCGCTTGTTATGAACGCTCCGGTCGGGCGACTGACATTCTTGGGTCGCTCTATGAAGTAAAAAATCCTACAAGCGTCGACGAAGCACGCGCGATTTTCTATAAAGTGACTGGCAAACCTTTTAACAGCGTACCGCTGCCAGCGGCTCTGCGCGCGACGCGTCAGAATCAAGGCTTGCTTTCAGACAATGAAAATGAAGAGCCTAATGTAGAGGATGAATTTGACCGCGACCCCGATATTGCTGGCGAGGCCGTGAGCGGTGTCGCGCGTGGTTTGAGTATGAACGAGTCTAAGCTGTCTGGTCATATCGACGGCAACTTGTGTATCGCAAATATTATGTGGAATGTCACTTTTGGAAACACGTCCAAGTATGATCGTGAGGTTCGATCAAAGATTCTTTTGCCACCAGGAGCGGTGGTTACCAATGCATTTTTGATTGTGGATGGAACAGAGCGAGAAGCGACCGTGATGGGTCGGAGTCTCGCTCGCAGAAAATATCGCGCTGCTGTAGCTGACAAGAAAGACCCTTTGCTTGTAAGCACCTGCGGTGCAGACCGTGTATTGTTGCAGTTATTTCCGGTCGCTCCCGAGAGCAAGATTGGTGTGCGCTTGCATATTCTTGCACCATTGGCAGTGACGGCGATGGATAAGGCTGAACTTGCTTTGCCAACGTTCGAGGAGAGAAACTTCCAGGTCGAAATTCCAACGAATATCAGCTTGAAATCGCAAGAACCGCTTGTATCGTCAGTCAATACGCTGCGCGTCGATAAGTTTGGCCAAACCAAGGTAATTCAGGGTGACATCACCACTCCTGAGCTAGCGAGATTTGGTGCTGTGGTTGTTGCTGAAAGAGATTCCAACATCACGCACATTCAAGGCTCGTTTGATGGAGCCTTGATAGGTGAAGACATAAGGAAGATCAACTATCCGCGCCCGACTAAGTTGTTTGCCGTTATAGATGGCTCCAACGGCATGTCGCCGCACATGGATGATGTTCTGAAGCAGTTGAAACAGCTTCCGCGCGATATGGATGTCAAAATTACTTATGTTCGAGATGGTTTACTTCCAGCTTTGGAAGTTAGTGCAGGCGATGATAAGGCGCTCGACAGTGCGGTTTCTTCCATTTCGAAACTACCTTGCGCTGGTGGGCAAGACAACTTGTTGGATTTGAGAACCGCGCTGACGGAGGCTGCGAATACCAATAGTTCAGCGGTTCTTTGGATACACTCCGCTCAACCGCTTCCAGGAAAGCTTGGAAAAGAATGGGAGCTCTTCATTCGCCAATCGGCTAAGCCTCTACTTTATGATTTTGCGGTCGCTGCCGGTCCCAATGAAATTCTCGCAGGACTATACAACTGCCCGGGGCTTGTTCGTGTAAATCGCGGCAGCTATGTTGAATCTGATATGCACCAGCTATTTGAGACGTGGCAAAAGGCTTCCGCCTCAACTGCTGTCGGAGGAATTCAGTATGTTCGCAAGAATTTGGCGAATCTCGATATTGAAAAAGGCTCACTTAAGCCAGCAGAAATGGCTCTTGCAAAGCTGGTAGCTTTTGACGAGATTTCGAAAATTCAAACAGTCCACAGCAATCATCGTTGCAAGGCCGCTCGCAAAGCTGTGGCAATTTCGAATGCGTATCATCTAGTAACTTCCTTCTCCAGCGCGATTATAACAGAGCCAATTCCTGTGCGAAAAACGCACGCGCAAAACATTGAGCCGCCCAAATTCAGCCTGATCAACCCGCAGCCGACACTAGGTCATTTAGGCCCTTCGCCTCGGAGAGGACCTGCTTTCGGTTTCTTTGACGGAGCTCGCATTCAAGGTAAGTCGTTGCGAGCAGACGGTGTTTCTGGCAATGATGCGTTCATATCGCCGAGCAATGATGGACAATATTCTTCCAGCGTTCAAGGCAACACCGGCTCTCAATCCCGCCAGGAGTTAGACGCAGCTCGTCCTGTTTTGCAAGGTGCCACCAACGGTACGATCAGTCCTATGTTGGGGGATCAATTCTCGTCTGCAGGATCTGCTGCAGGAGCAGGTGGAGATAATTCCATTTACAATAGTGCTGTTTCGAACAGTGCTCGCTATGCTCCTGCTCAGGGACCAATGGCTGCTCCAATGGCGCCTGCTGCTGCGTTGAAAGAGTCTTCGGTCGATTCCAAATTTGAAAGTCCGGCAGAAGAAATATCTTCGTACAATTCTAGAGAGCGGGCGCTTGCGAAAGCAGACTCACGTGCGGATTTCTCGAACTCCAAAGTGCTGTTTGCGGAGAAGAAGCAAATCGCATCAAGAGATAAAGATGCAGATGAATTCAATGACGACGAGGCCGGAGGCGACGACGGTGTTGTGGATGAAATTGCACAATCTACCGCTGGTGAAGCAAGCTATAGCGCACTGTCACCGGTCGTTCCCGAATCTGACACTTACATTCTTTTCGGAGTCGGCATGCTCATTCTAGGGTACGCACTTCAAACCAGGAAGAAAGTGAGTATCAAGAAGGCATGATTATTTCGGGCTTAATGGCGCTCTGCTTCTGCGTCTTCTGGCCTGTTACAGGATGGTATATCGAAAGACTTTTAGATAAGTCGGATGAGCCTTTGGGCGTGGTTAGTCTTATTGCCTTTATAGCAATTTTGCTTACACGTGACGGTTCGCGAAGGGCGCACAGTGAACTACATGTTCCAGTTGTAGCGATAGTGTGCTTTCTTCTCTATGCGGTCACTTGGCCTATTGCTCCAAAACTTCTGAGCGCGATCATCGCGGTAGTCGCTATCGGTTGTTTGATTGACGCTCAAGGAGGCAGATTCAGACTCAGTCTCGGCAGTTGGCTGTTGCTTTTATTTTCTCTGCCGATTGTTTCTTCCCTTAACTTTTACAGCGGTTATCCATTGCGCCTTGTCGTGGGTAAGATCGCGGCGCCACTTATTTCAATGGTTGGCTTTCCAACCATCGCTGATGGGACCGCCCTTATTTGGAACAGTCAAATGATTCAGATAGATGCACCATGTAGCGGAATAAAAATGCTCTGGTTTGCGCTCTTCATCGGCGCGGTGCTAACTGCCATTTTTGAGTTGAGTGTTTTGCAGAGCGCAATGGTTCTCACGTCTGCCGTCCTCGCGGCTCTCTTAGGGAATGTACTGCGAATCACATCACTGTTCTTTATAGAGGCGAAGATTTTGCCGATTAATCCAGCGCAAGAGCATTTTATCCATCAAGCTGTTGGTGCAGTAGCTTTTGCAATAGCGGCTGGAGGAACGGTGTTGATCGCAAAAGTAATCTCGAAGAGAAGCATTCAAGTCCCGATTTCCTCCGAGTCTAATACAGATAGTGCGGGTGAAAAAGTACCGGATTTCGCAAAGACCGTTATTGCATCTGATGCAAACGCACAAGTACCGTCAAACGGTTCTGAATCAGGATCTTCCAGCTTGCCATTTTTTAAGAAGTCGTTTTCGAATAAACGCTCCGTAGCATTCATAATCTCTGCACTCATCGCCGCGGTTTCTCCTTTAGCGTTTTCGCGAACATTGGAGAATTCGGTAGCGACTCGCGATTTTCCTGGCTGGCCACATCAATATAGGGGCGCAACCATCGAGCCAGTTTCACCTAGCAAAGCGGATATCGCTTTCTACCAAGAGTTTCCGGGCAAGATTCAATGTTTCTCTCTGGGAGCAAAACGAGTAATCATTCGCTGGGTCGTGAAGCCGACTCGCCAACTCCATCCATCGTCTGATTGCTTTCGCGGCGTTGGCTACGACATTACCTGGCAGCCGCTCATTTCCGAGAAGAACGGTAGCAGGTGGTCATCTTTTATCGCAAGAAAAGGAGAGCATTCATTTGTGGTTAAGGAACGAATCTATGATGGGCGCGGCGAAAATTGGACCGATATCTCCTCCTGGTACTGGGCTGCGCTCTTAGGCAAAACACACGGACCTTGGTGGTCGGATGTCGAGATTACTCCTATAGCCGCTGCTGCAGAGACTCCGGAGGCTATCAGCGGAGACTCGCAAGAAGCGCTTAAGCGGTAAAACGATTTTGCCTATATAAAAGGATGGAGTTTTTTGTGAGGAAGAACATGCCAAATTTGCCCTGGCAGTCTTAAACCCCTAGGAAAACCCTATATGTCTTCCCGAAATAAAACTTCAAAATTCTTTAAGTCTTTGCTGCGCAAGGATTTGCGGATGGTGCGGGGGTGAAATAAAGGGTGCTACCACTAGTGAAAACCCGTGTTGTCGCTACCTGCCGGTTTTGGCAAAATGACAGAGTAAGGCAACGAAAGATTTTTCCAACTGAATAGCGCTGTTGCGCTCCCAGAGCACCTTTAAGGTGTGGCATCGCTGTGCAAAATTAATAGGAGATCCATAAAAATGAACGGCAACGTAAAACCTCTTTTCACCAAGTCTTCCGGTAAGAACCACTTGAGTCTCGTCGGACCAGAAAAGAAGTTTTCTGAGATGTCCGATGAAGAACTCATCCTCGCCTGTCAGGCAGACAGAAAGGGTGCAATTGATGTGCTTCTGAAGCGCCACCAATCCACTCTTACCGCGATGGTTCGCAAACGTTTTCCTGAACTGCATGATCTCTCGGACGTTGTTCAAGAAGCTCAAATCAGAATGTGGAAATCAATTGGACAACTGCGCAGCGCCGGCGCCTTTAAAGGCTGGCTCAGTCAGATCGTCACCAACCTTTGCTACGACGAGCTCAGAAGAAAGGTTCGCAACCAAGATTTGGTATCGCTCGACGAGACTTATGAATCTGAAGATGGCAACAAGATGGAACGTTTTGTTGCAGACACAAAGCATCAGCCGGATACCGACATGCAACGTAAAGAACTCGTCGCAGCTCTTGAAACAGCATTGGAAAAAATTCCTCACGAATTCAGACAATCGGTTCTGTTGCGCGAAGTAGATGGCCTGTCGTACGAAGAAATTGCAGCTATAACCAACGTTGAATTGGGAACGGTCAAGTCACGCATCTCGCGCGCTCGCACCAAAATTCAAAAGCAAATGAGCGGCTATTTGAAAGACGCTGCATAAAATACAGACTTTTCAGACCAGAAATGCTCTGAAGAAACAAAAAGAGCAAATGCGAAAGCGTTTGCTCTTTTGTCTTGTATCTAGCAGCTCTAGTTTTTTTCGGAACTTTTGGACTCTTCGAGATCTAAACGCTGGTTCTGTACTGTTTAAAACCTCTAGCAGTGTGACGTTCCCGCATAAGCGAAAAAAGTTGGGAACTAAACACTTCAGCTACAGTCCATCCGTTTGGCGAAAAGTTTTGCGCATGTCAATAGTTGGCATGCGCTCACGCTCAGTTAACTCTATTGAGAACTGTGGCATCACACGTTATCGTCTTTCCCTCCGGAGCGGACATGAAGAAAAAGACCAATCGAAAGGGCAACGAAAAAATCGCGCAGATGGAAGAGTTTGTGGTCGAGGATGCAGATGAGCTGCTGACGACAAATCAAGGAACTCGCATCAGCGACGATCACAATACATTGAAGGCCGGTTCTCGTGGGCCGTCATTGTTGGAAGATTTCCATTTTCGCGAGAAGATGACTCACTTCGATCACGAGAGAATTCCAGAAAGAGTCGTACATGCAAGAGGGGCCGCAGCCCATGGCGTGTTTAAGGTCTACGAGCCATTGTCTAAGTGGACTAGTGCAGCATTTTTGAATGATGCTGACATAGAGACTCCAGTCTTTGTGCGCTTTTCAACTGTTGCAGGGTCGCGAGGCTCCAGTGACTTGGCTCGTGATGTCCGCGGGTTCGCCGTTAAGTTCTACACCACTGAAGGCAATTTCGATATTGTCGGCAATAATATGCCGGTTTTCTTCATTCAAGACGCAATGAAGTTTCCGGATTTTGTTCATTCTGTGAAACCTGAGCCCCACAATGAAATTCCCCAAGCTGCTTCTGCTCACGACAACTTCTGGGACTTCGTTTCGCTTTCGCCGGAATCAACACACATGCTGATGTGGGTAATGTCTGACCGCGGTATCCCACGCAGCTATCGAATGATGGAAGGGTTTGGCGTGCACACATTCCGCTTCGTTAATGAAAAAGGTGAGGCGCGCTTCGTTAAATTCCATTGGAAGCCTCTTTTGGGAGTGCACTCCGTTGTTTGGGATGAGGCACTTCGTATTTCCGGTGCTGATCCCGATTTTCACAGGCGAGATCTTTGGGAAGCAATTGAAAACGGAGACTTTCCAGAGTGGGAATTGGGAGTGCAAATCATTGAAGAAAAGGACGAGTTTTCCTTTGATTTTGATATTCTCGATCCGACCAAGTTGATTCCGGAAGAAATCGTTCCAGTTCAAAGAGTCGGTAAACTCACACTGAACAGAAATCCCGACAATTTCTTTGCAGAGACTGAACAAGTCGCATATCATGTCGGCAACATTGTTCCCGGCATCGACTTCACCAATGATCCGCTAATGCAAGGTCGGCTCTTTTCATACACCGATACGCAACTACTTCGATTGGGTGGACCTAATTTCCACGAAATTCCAATCAATCGACCAGTTGCTCCAGTGCATAACAACCAACGCGATGGTTTAATGCGCCAGACGATAAATCGCAGTCGTACTGCACATATTCCCAACAGCGTTTCTGGTGGATGTCCGTTTCAAGCTGGAAAGGACATGCGAGGTTTCATTAGCTATGCGGAGAAGATAGATGCTCAAAAAATTCGTGAGCGCTCGAAAAGTTTTCTCGATCACTACACTCAAGCACGCATGTTCTACATCAGTATGACGGAGCCCGAGCAAGATCACATTGTCAATGCATTCTCTTTTGAACTTTCCAAATGTGTGGAGACTCAGATAAGAGAACGCATGCTGCTTCAGTTGGCACAGGTCGACGCCGATTTGTCAAAACGTGTTGCTGCGAATTTGGGAATGCCGGCCAAAGCGAAGACCGCAAAAGTGGAGGCTCATCTCAACATGCAAATTCCGGCGACAGCAAATCCGAAAGATGTTCAATCTGTAAAGTGCAATATGGATGTAGCCCCTTCGCCGGTGCTCAGTATGGTCAAGGCGCCACCTTCGGGAATTGCCACACGCAAAGTCGCGGCGCTAGCCGCCGACGGTGTATCTGGTGCTGACATACAGAAATTGAAGCAAGCACTTGCTAAAGAAGGTGCACAACTGAAAGTTGTAGGCAGCCACGCCGGAATGCTAAAAACAGCCGAGGGTGAAGAGCTTCCAGTGGATTTTGCGATTTTCTCATGCATGTCGGTATTATTTGATGCTGTTTACGTGCCAGGTGGTGCTGAGAGTGCCAAAACGCTCTCGGCAGACGGTAGATTCATTCACTTTGTGAACGAAGCCTTTAAGCATTGCAAGACTGTTGGAGCCAGTAAAGAAGGCATTCAAGTGTTCGAGCGATCATGCTTTGCAGAAAAAATAGAGGGCGCGCAGGGTGTTGTAATAGGCAAGTCTGACATCTCTGAGACATTCATTGATTCGATGAAGCTTGGCAGATATTTTGACAGAGAAAAAGAGCCGCCCCCGCCGGCATAAAGTCAACAAACATAAGAACAAAGGAGTGGGCTCTGCTCACTCCTTTGGCTTTTTGCACCTAAAACAAAGAGGCGTATACAATTTATTTGCTTCTGCGAAGTGTAGAAATTCGCTTTGACGGAAGGATCAGATCGCCAATCATTCTTGCTGCAAAATAGGTTGCCATTGCACCGGGGTTCCGTTTTACCATTTGCTTCATCAGCTGAATGCTAGCCTGAGCCGTTTGTGTGACTATGTAATAAATGACCTTGCCTCTAAATCTCATGGTTCTCGCTTCCGTTATGTCCGATGCATGCCCTGTTTCCGTTGAGAAAGACTAGGCAATACTTACTCGGTTCCTTGGCAAGCCCCAAAACCACCAGGTTTTACAGAATCGCACGAAATTGCCCGTGTTTTGCAATGATCGCGTAACAGCGGTCTTACCTTCATTGCGCGTCTGCACACAAGTGCAGGCTATATCTTCGCCATACCCGCAGCCCGCCACAGGTACCAGGAAGCAATAGTGCGGTAGGGCTGCCATCTTTCGCCGAATTCCAGCAACGCTTTTGGAGTCGGCAGATCTCCTGTTTTGTACGTATAGGCAAAACCTTTGCGCACACCATAGTCAGTTGAAGGCAAGATATTCAATCGTCCCAATTTGAAAATCAAAAGCATTTCCACAGTCCATGGTCCAATTCCACGGATGGCGCTAAGGGTTTTGATGAGCTCTTCGTCACTTAGTTTATGCATCTGGTCGAGCGTGGGAACTTGGCCTTCCATCATTTTCAATGACAGATCTTTGATTGCGGCTGTTTTTGCGCGCGACAAGCCAGCCGATCGCAGCGTCTCATCAGAGACTTCCAAAAAACGATGCGGTTCTGGGTATGTAGTTGCGCCAATCAAAGTCGGCGATGCGGCTTCGAGTTCTTTCTTCGGCCGATTGCGAGGAACTGCTTTCTTCACTTCTTGTGCTGCGGCTTTTTTGAGCTCATCGTCGAGAAACAGATTTTTGACGCGCTGCGCAATGGTGGCAGCGGCCTTGCCTGTTAGTTGTTGATAGATGATTGCCTCAGCGAGCGATGCAAACGGACTATGCATTTCGTCGAGCTTGAGTGCGCAAGGTCCGACTTGATCGATAATCTTGCCCAATTTCTTGTCGCGCTTTTGAATGTGCGCGGTGGCAACAATTAGTTCTTCTTCAAAAGCGGTTAGCTTTTTCTTGGGTGCCATGATGCTTCCGGTTACTTGCCGTTTCCGTCTTCCTGCCGTTCTCCGCTTGCCTGCTGTTTTCATCCGTTAGTCGTTTTCTGAAACTAATGACTGAACTCAAACAACTAAGACCTAAAAAACTAAGACCTAAAAAACTGCGACTTATACAACTGCTTGAAATATTGGTGTGCCACCAAGGGTTAGTCGGACGTTTGAGAAATCTTGAACGTTTCCTTGCAAATGCTTGCAAATGCGCCTGGTAATCATAACGACTTCAAGCGGCGGTTCTGTTTTCTTTGCGGATGGAAACATCTTCATGATGCGTGTTTCTGTCGGCCCGGCGTCACTGTCAGGAAGCAGATGTCCACAGATTCCATTCTTGGTCCAGGCAATAGCCGCCAACCCCAGATCGGTGTCGAACAAATAGTAGTGAATCTCTTCGCGGAAGTCTGTCACTGGATAACCCCCGTAAGGTCAGGCGCTCATGTCGTGAGTGTCTGCATCATACAAAAGCCAGCCTTTGCGATTGCTGAATGTCTGCCAATCGTAGGCAGTCGTGTAGGTCATTCGCTTATTGGTTTTTCTTCTGTAAGCTTCGGTGGCAATTCTGGTCAATGCGATAAATTCGACGTCCTTTGGCATCTCCTTTGGATTTTTTAGGACATCGTCGTAAGGCTCTTTGCCATTGGCAATCGCGCAGCATCGCACACCGAGGAACCAGTCTTTCGAGAAATGGTTTTTGTTGCCATCAAAGGCTTCGTCTCCAATTTCTCTTGCAAATGGTTCGCCGTCGAGCGCGAAAAGTTTTTCAGAAAGAATATCTTGGAATTGCATAACGTCTTGAGTCGACATCGAGGCGAGCTCTTCGACTGCAGGTTCGATGACTTTCTCGTCGTCACCCAACTGATCCCAGTCGAGCAATCCGATAATTTCCCAGAATTTATTTTCGTCCAGAGTTTGACTCGGCGCCGAAAAGTCGAGTATCGGGAAGTCTTCCGAGAGCTTGCGAATGGTCTCAGCGTCTTCTTTGACATCGAGCGAGCCGAAGAGTTCTTCGTCGCTCATGTCTTCCATGCTCTTCGGGGGCAGCCATTTGACGCGGCAACCTGGAAGTTTTGCTTTGAGAGAATCGACGCCCTCTTTTGTAACCTTCGTATTGAAAAGATAGACGCGAATTAGTGACTTGAGCTGTTCGAGCGCGTGCAAACCACCGTCCGAGATTTTCGTTCCGGATAGTCCAAGTTGCACCAAATCCGGAGGCAATGTCAGACCAGCCAGACCATTGTCATCAATATCTGTGGAACTCAACCAGAGCTCTCGTAAGTTTTTCAGTTTTGAAAGTATTTGCAAACCGTCGTCACTGATGCGGCTGTGGCTGAGACCAAGCGATGTCAGATTGGAAAGAAGCGCGATGTGAGTCATTCCGCGATCGCTTACATCTGTGGACGTCAATTCCAAAACTCTCAAGCCGGAAAGCTTTTCAACATGAAGCAAGCTGAGGTCAGAGAGATCGGAGTGAGAAAGGTCCAGGGTGTGGAAATCGTCCGGACGCATCTCGGCTATGGGAGCCAGAGAGGAGCCTCTAGGGCTGACCTTGAGCTTCAATTTTGTATCCGCAGGGATTTTGACGGCGCCACGAGCCTCATCCAACACTTCCCACTTGATGGGGTTGTTTTCCGGTGAGACCACAAGCCCGCGAACCACGGTCAGAAGCTCCCACTCCTCGGGTTGGCTTATCGGTGCGACGAAAAGCGTTCCAATAGAGCGGCGATGGGGGAAGCGAATTATGCGTTCTTCTGTCATTGATAAATTATCCGATATGTTGGCGCAAAAAACTTTGCAAGAAGAATGTGTTTCTCAAAATTCTGTTTCAAAGTAGGTTTTGCCGCCCGCTGTCTTGCACTTGAATACATCAGCTCTTAGTAAATGTCGTCTAAGAAAAGAGCCAAGTGCTATGCTACCTCTCTAGTGCGCAACATTCTATTACTGCGCAGGCGACTTGTGGCATAGCTACCGCCGGCCAGAGAAAGGGAGACTTCAGATGGATGAGATTGACGCCCAAGGAAGGCAGTTGCTGATCGACCGCCCTTTGTTGACGCGTGGACGGCTAAGCGTCTATCGCGAGTCTGAAGGGGCTGATCAATGGTTTCCCAGGCTCAACGTCACTCTAAAGCGTTCGGGGACGGACGATGTGCTTTGGCAATGGACTACGCACAGCTTACCGATCGACTACGAAGAGCCGCCGCCGTACGGTGATGAGGTTCTACTCGAGAAGTATTTTGAATTGAGCGCGCCAATCCGCTCACCCCGCGGGCTGGAAGCCGTTTTCTCGCTTGGACCCGGTGAGTCGAAACGTGGCTCTGTAACCCAATTTTCAGCGGCCCTCTACCTTTATCCGAATTCTTTCGAAGATAGAGGCGTGCAGGTGGGTGTGCTTGATTTCACGCAAGGGCTGACCACAGGCGGCGTTCCGCTGTTCTTCCGCGTCAATTTCCCCTGGTAACCTTGAGGGGCGATTCAATATCGCCCTGGCGACGCGCGGCGTCAGCCCTACGCAGAGGGTGCTTTAGAGTGCTGTCATGTTTAGTAAATTGCGTCCGGTGCGACTCGAACGCACGACCAATCGGTTAAAAGCCGAGTGCTCTACCGGCTGAGCTACGGACGCATAGCAGGCGAAGATTCATCCTATCAATCACGCTTACCACGTGTCAAGAACACTGAATTTCCACCATTCACATATCATGCAACAAGAATGGAGAATTGCTAGTTGAAAAGGCTGTTGAACAGCATCGCAGAACAGGCTGGGCGGCTGCCCACGGGTAAGTTCTTTGGTCTGTTAACACAGCCGAACATTTTTCCAATCTTGCTGTTTGCCCTCGCATTAAGCATTAGAGCCTTTTACGTTTTGCATTGCGAACATCTTGTTTGTGAGTTTGGTGACGCTTATTACTACCTGACGACTGGCGCTGCTCTGGCAAAAGTCTTGTCGACTGCCACGGACTGGACAGGGCTTTTCCAGCAGATCACCTCAGCGACTCCGATATCTCCGGAGGATGGAAGTACTTTTACATCTTCCCAGTTGCCGGTCCGTTTGATGCTGGACGGTCCGATATATCCAGCATATCTTGCTGTGTTGGCTTCAATTTTTGGTTTTGCCAGCCAGGCGAAAATGCAATTCAACAACTATGCGACTCAAATTTCGCTGGCAAACTCATGCATAGATTCTTTCAGTTGCCTGCTGATCTATTTCCTGGGTGGTCGGGCGTTCGGCAGAAAAGTCGGAGCGATGGCTGCTGTGCTGTTTGCTTTCTACCCGGCAGCATCAATCAATTTGTCCAGAGCTTATAGCGAAACGTTTTCGTACTTCCTGCTGCTTTCTTTGATGTCCACGGCTGTTGTGGCGCGAGTAGAAAAATTGCGCACCGCTGCACTTTGCGGAATTGCGTTGCAATTCGGATTTCTCTTTGCTTGCGTAACTCTCGTGCGACCAATTTTTGTGCTTGTTGTTGTGTCAATTGTCGCATCACTGGTGCTTTGTGATCTTGTTGGTACAACCAATGGCGATTCGAAGTGGTATCGGGTTTGGTTTGGAAAACGGCGCCTTGCCGCGCTTGTTTTGTCGGCAATTGGTGCGCTAATCATTTTCATTCCCTGGAGTCAGATAACTGGAAAGTCTCTTGGTCAGCCAACTTTTCTTCTCAGCAGAGCACCGGCGTACAACCTTTTTGTCGGCAATCAAGTCGTAACAGATGGTTGGAAAACTTGGCCTATCGTTCCTGGATGTTCTGGCGATACAAAAGTTGTGATGAATGGGATTCTCGAAAACTTTCTCCGGCAGCCGTTCGAGATGGTTGCTTTGGAGCTGAAAAAGGTGCCTAGACTTTGGGCTGGAGGCTGGAACGAGTTTCGCTATCCTTTTTTCGGTTTGAGTGTCGAAGGACAGAATATCTGGCATGGGGTACTTCTACTCCTAGCATTCATAGGTGTTTGCCTGACCGCAGCAAGAATTCGCTCCGAACGTCATTTGGTTATGACCTTCGTTGGATTGTCGTCCTTCTCGATTATTTGCGTCCATTTCCTCTATGTTGGATTTGAACCTATTTCTCGATATGGATTAACGGCAATGCCTTTTGTCTGCCTCTTTGCTGCGGTCTCAATTGTTGCTCTTGTGCGGCAACATGCGATTCTTCACCTTTCGCTATTAGTGATTGGTGGCGCCCTTTTCATTGGATTTTTGGAAAGGAAAATCAGTTTTGCACCGACAATCTTGCAGACCTTTTCAGCGATGCGAATTGGTACAGCGAGAATCGTAGAGGAAGTCGTCGTTCTTGCCTTTTGGTTCTTGTTGGCGCAGATTAGCATTCGCGCAATTGCTGCTGCCAAAGGCTCGGCTTTAATGCTTCAGTCGAGAAACCTTGTCATTGCCTGCTTCGCTGTAGCAGGTTTGAGCTGGTTTGCGGCTGCCCACTTTGATCGCAGCAATGGTGAGTGGTTTTGCGATATACGTACTCAGGTGCAAACAATCTCACAAGATGCCGCCGTTCCTCCGGCGGCAGAGTTAGCGTCCTGGCTAAGTGAGACAAAAGGGGCAAACTGCCTTGATCCCCAGAATACTATTTTTGTGCTTTTCGATTGTGAGCACGATATGGGACAGCCGGCAGTTGCCATCAATGTAAATCGCATTACTTGGCGAACTGTCGCGTTGCCTTGGAATCAAGTGCTTGGTAAAGAAGGCGATATCTCTACTATCATGAATATGCAAGGAAGCGCGATGACCAAGGATTGGCGAAGCTTCCGCCAATGGTGGGCGATTCCTATTCCTCGCGGACTTCTCAAGCCCGGAGCGGCTAACGAGATTGCCATAAATTTTGAATTTGCTGAAGCCACGCCGCCGGTCCGTGTGTTCGGCGACTACTTCCCTACAGAAGATACAGAAACGCTCAATCTGCCTTCATTTGATTTCTTCTCATGGACGCGCGGATTTGCCACATATGACACAAGAGATACGCGGGTCTACTCACTGATCCCGGGTTTGGCTAAAGTGACCAACCCGGCACTCTGGTTTGTTCGCACTACAGAAACCAAAGATCTTTCCACTGAGCCTGGTCTGCAAACGGGAGCCTATCGAATTCGCTTTGCCATACCTCGGGCACCGGCAAAACAAGCGTCAACGAAACAAGAGCAGGCAAGCCTTGAGCAATCAGAAGTAAAATCTGAGCAAACAGAACCTTTAAAATCTGAACAATCAATACCGCCAAAAGCTGAGAAGCTAGAGCCTCTAAAACCTGAGCAATTTGAGGAGTTTGCACCTGTCTCACTGGCCAAGCGACTTGATGAGGTCACTATAGATGGTGGCAATCCACTTTCATACAAGGTATTCAGGGAGAGTCAAAAACTCCCCGCCAATATTCGCAAAGGCGCAATTGTAGATTTTGGGTGTTTGATCAAGTCTGATCGAAAACGGCAGGGGGGACCGATTTCGGTCATCCTTGAAGGAACAAATGAAAAGGGAGAGTTGGAGAAATACAACTTTCCCTGGCAGCCCACTGCAGTGAGCTATGATGTTGGTTATCGTCGTTTTCACGCTTCATACATCATTCCTGATCGGATACTTGGATTGAAGAACCCTGCCGTCAGCGTGGTGGTTTCTCCCTTTCCTATCGACGAACTGGTTTTGAACAAGAAAAAGGCGATCCAGGAGGTTCTCATCATAAAGGATGCAAACCTAACTCTTTACTCGCCATTGCCGTTGCCATCCAATAATCCTGACTGGATGATTTTCTAGCTGTACAAGAAGTCGGTTACTGGTTCTGTTGTTTGTCGTCGACTAAAGCTTTGAAGAACGGCTGACCTTGCTCTGCAACATACTTGTGACCGTGCGCAGTCAGGTGCATAAAGTAGAAGATTTTGTCTGCTTCTTTCTTTGGCATTCTGTCTATGGGCGCTTGCAAGTCGAGGAATGGAATGTTGTTGGCTTCACAGAAAGGCTTGATGGCTGCGATTTCCTTGTCGTAGGTCAAGTCCATAACGCCGATGTTTTCAGCAGTCTCTGTGAGTGCTAGTTTGCTCGGAGAAATTGCGACAGCAAACTTCGCGCCCTTCGCCTTGCATGCTTTGTTCATGTCCTCGAAAAGTGAATTCACGGTTTTGTGCATCAAGTTGAAGTAGACAGTCTTTCTCTTCTCTTCTGCTTCTTTTTCTTCTGCGGCACGTTTTTCTTCTTCTGTCCGCGCTTTAGCGACTGGGAATTCGTTTAAAGAGGGAACATTGATGATGCTTGAGTTTACTGACGGATTCATCGCGTCAGCATTGCCATGTTTTACAACCGGCTTGGCGGCTTTGTTTTTCGCTACAGTTTTTTGGTCTTCGAAAAACTGAATCTTGAATGATGACGATTTCGAGTCGAGCTTCAAGGCTTTTACAGCCTCTGCCAATACTGCTTTCGGAGTGAGCTCAGTGATTGCCTTGATGTTGGCCTGTACGGTTTTTACCGGGTTGGTGAAGAAGCCATTGACCGCTCTATAGATAGGATCATTGAAGCTCGCTTGAGTTTCCCAAGCCGAAATCAATCCCCATATGCGGCTGTTTTCTCTTATCCAACCAATTGAGGTAAGGAATTTGCCTCGGGGTGATTTCATCCACGCTTTTACTGATTGATTGTCGATGGTCAGTGGTTGGTTCGGCAAATGAAGTGCGTAGGGGCGAACGTTTGTAATTGTTTGATCCGGCGGCGACCAATTTTCGAAAAGATCACGGTGGCTATAAAAAACGACCACAGCATCAGGGTTGTAATTTAGAACCTTACCCTTCAGTTGAAGATCTTCTTGTGCAGTTGAATAGCCGGAATTGCCGAAATTGAGAATCTGCACATCCTTACCGCTTGCGCTTTTCTTGATGGTTTTTTCGAGCAATTGACCGAATGTTTCTTCCAGCGGAACTTGCAGCGCTTCTACCATCGAGTCGCCCAAGAGCGCGATACGGTATACGCCAGCCGGTTTTTGAATCGTGAGTCCGGGCTCGCGCATGCCATCGGGTCCGAAGTAGCTCACTGCATAACCTTCTGAGCGCCAGGTGACGCGCTTGTTGTTCATGTGCACGAAGCCGTACTTCGGATCGAGGCTGTAGATTTCCTCTTCCCCGAGTTTTGCCTGCGATAGAGTAAATTCGACCAGAAGAATTGCGGCTATTTGCCATGCGATGATGGAGAGCGCAAGGGCGGCTGCCTTCATCAGCTTCGAGCGGAAATTGCCGGATGGTGGCGTCTTCTCGACACTCGTTTGTTTTTCAATTTTTGGCGGTGCTGCAGTAGTCATTTTGCCCCACTAAAATTGGAAATAAACAAAAGGAACTGCTTCAGTTGGTCTTGCCGCAAACATCAGTAAGCATGCGGCTGTCCAAGATGCAAACCGAACCGGCCAATCGAAAGTCTTTCCATCTTGCGAAAGTCCCAAAGTTTTTGCGACAGACATGAGGAATTCCGATTTTGATACTTTGTCCGTCAATAACCAGAAAGCAAAGTACAGGCAGGCGATGTAGATTACGCCTGACTTTTCGACGGTTGAGTACAGTGTGCAGGGTCCGTTGAAATTGAGCATGCTGGTGAGCATGTTCATAGCATGCGGCATATCAGGTGCACGGAAAACTGCGTAAGTGATGATGATGAAAAGAACGACGGCGCTGTGTGAGAGGAGAATACCAGGCTTTGATTCGCATACGGCGCTGAGCGCTGGAGATTTCTTGAGAAGCCCCTTCCATTCGCGATTGACGCACAAGCCGACACCCTGGGCTAAGCCGAAGACGATGTAGTGCCAGCTAGCTCCGTGCCAAACACCGCAAGCGACCATTGTAATGATGAGATTTCGCCATTGCAGAAGCATGCCGGTGCGATTGCCACCTAATGGAATATAGATGTAATCCCTGAGCCAGCTTCCGAGAGTCATGTGCCACTTACGCCAGAAATCGGCTAGGTCGCGTGCCAAATAAGGCAAGTCGAAGTTTTCCGGAAGCCTGATGCCGAGCAGCAATGCTGAGCCTCGGCCAATGTCGGTATAACCAGAGAAGTCGCAATACACTTGGATGAAGAAGCCGACAGCAGCAATCCAGGCGTCTGGTGCTGAAAGAAGCTGTGTAGTGCTGAAGGGTGCTGCAACGACGTATCCCAGTGGATCAGCAATGGCAACTTTTTTGAAAAGTCCTTGAACAATCAGTCTCGAGGCTTCGACAAATTGCTCTTTGTCTAATGCCGTGGGATTGCGAAGCGTCTCGGTAAACTGTTTGTATCGCTTGATGGGACCAGCGATTTGGGACGGAAAGAAAGAGGCAAACGCCGCGAATTCCATAAAGGAACGCAGTGGTTTGTCGCCACGATAAACATCAACAATGTAATGGACGAATTCAAATATGAAGAATGAAATGCCGAGTGGAAGAATGACGCTGTAAACAGGAGCGTCCCAGGGATTGGCAGCGGCGACCTTGAAGATGGGGAGCGCATTCATCTGTGTGATGAACAAGTTGTATGCGTTGACCACCTGCTCCATAATCCAGCTTGCGTACTTGTAGTAAACAAGCAAGCCGACGTTGAGCAGAACACCAACAGCAAAGACGATATTGTGCAGCAGCGATTTATTTGCGCCCGCGGCTGGGCGCGTTTTATCAATCGCAAAGGCAATGCCAAAATTGAATGCAGTCAGAGCGAAAAGGAGCAGACCATAAATCGGCAACCAGCTCATGTAGAAAAAATAGCTGGACAAAACGACAATTGCCAGTCTTGCACCGCCCGTAGTGCGCCAATAGAGGAAGACAACTATGGGCAGAAAAATAACGTATTGGAGGCTGCTAAAAATCAAAGGCTTAATCCCTGATCCCTGACTACTGGGCTATCGGCTCGAAGCTCAAACCAGTTGAGGCTGTAGGAGGTCGGCAAACGAGCATAGGTAAGTATACAAGTGGGGCTGCTGCCGTGTATGCCAAGTCCTTAATCTTTGACTTTGAAACCTCCATTTACAAGCGTAGAAGCGATGCAATGCATTGCTCGCCGTAGTGCGTTTTTCGAAGGATAGGTTGAAGTTGTTTGGTTGATTGCAGAGACAGGACCGGGCAACCAATGGCGTCGCCGCTACTGTGATTTGATGCGATTAGATATTGCTTATTCTGCGACAAAAACTTATCGATATTTCTCTCGCATATCCATTGAGATCGAGTAAGACTCTAGCTCTGGCTACTTGCGCTTGAGATCTGCGAGGATCTTCCGTATCTTTGACTAGGGCAAGAATTTCGCCTTGATTAGCAACCATTAATCACGACAGCTTGACCATATTATTAATAGATTAGTAGTATCTTCACACTACAAATAGATACCCGTCAGATCGACGTAGTTGGCATCCGGTTCAACAACCATTTGGTGCTTACCAATCTTTCCTGGCGGGGGAATTTTGTTTGCTGAGAGTAGCTGCAATGCAGCTTCGCACGAAATTCACCATCAGTTTGCAGCGGTGCCACTTACGTAGATACGGCCATCATTTTCAACTGGAGGTTGCCTGTGCCTTCCCATCTAAGCCGCGAAGAGCTAAAGAAGAAGCGTGATAAGTACATTATTCCGTCCGTCAAACAGCTGTACGCTGACGCGCCGAATTTCGTGCGCGGAGAGAAGCAATTTCTCTATGACGAGAAGGGCAAAGAATACCTCGACATGTTCGCCGGTATCGTTACTGTCAGCGTAGGGCATTGCCATCCAAAAGTTGTTGAAAGGACAGTTGAACAAGTTAAAACTCTCCAGCACACATCGACCTCCTTCATGACCGAGCCGATGGTTGAGCTGGCTGAGAAGTTGGCCGACATTACGCCAGGCAATCTTTCCAAATCATTCATCACCAATTCCGGTACGGAAGCGAACGAAGCCGCCATCAAGTTGGCAAGACTTTCCTCCGGAAGGCACGAAGTGATTGCTCTCGAGCATTCGTATCACGGCGAATCACACCTCGCCAACGCGCTCACAGGCAACCACAACTATCGCCCGCAATTGCAGCCGGCTGCCGGCATCTTCTTTGCCGCCAATGCCTACTGCTATCGCTGCCCATTCCAAAAGCATCCGACAAGCTGCCATCTGGAATGCGCTAAAGATGTAGAACGCGTGATTCAGACGCAAACTTCCGGCAAGCCGGCAGTCATGATTGCAGAACCTATTCAAGGTGTCGGCGGAGCCATCACACCACCGGATGAGTACTTCAAAGAAGTGAAGAAGATTCTAGAGAACTACGGAGTTCTGTTCATCTCTGATGAAGTACAAACCGGATTTGGGCGCACAGGCAAGCACATGTTCGGCATCTCAAATTGGGGCGTACAGCCTGACTTCATCACGATGGCAAAAGGTCTGGGCAACGGCTTCCCCATCGGCGCGTTCATCACCACGCCTGAAATTGCAGAAGCCAACCAAAGACCTCAAATCAACACCTTTGGTGGCAACCCTGTATCGGCAGCTACCGCCTCGGCCGTTATCGACGTGATCAAAGAAGAGAAGATCATGGAGAACGCTAAGGCGATGGGCGAATACCTCTTCGAAGGTCTGCATGACCTCAAGAAAGACTTCCCATTCATGGCTGACATTCGTGGCAAGGGCTTGATGGTTGGCATCGAAATTGCCGACGAGAACAAAAACCAGATGGTTGCTGAAACTCAAAAGATCGTTGAAGCCGCTAAAGATGATGGTGTCATCCTTGGAAAAGGCGGACTTTGGGGTAATGTCATTCGACTGAAGCCACCAATGATCATCAACAAGGGTGACATCGATACAACCCTGAAAACCATGCGCAAAGCGATGGAATCAGTGAAGAAAGTTGCAGTCACGAAGTAACCGAACAATGTAGGGCGACCTAATCTGTCGCCCGCTCCAAATAATGTAGGGTCGACGCCATGCGTCGACCGCTCAAAAAGAAAACGAGGAAAGAAAATGTCGAATACTGTTCGTTGCGGTTTGATTCAAACAAAGAACGCGATCGTTGCGCCCAAGGGCGGCACCGATGCAAAAACAATCGAGAAGATCAAAGACGCGATGCTCGAGAAAACACTCAAGCTGACCAAAGAAGCGCATGAGAAGGGCGTCAAGATTCTCTGCTTTCAAGAACTGTTCAACGGACCATACTTTTGCGCCGAACAGCAACCTTGCTGGTATGACCTGGCTGAAGCTGTTCCGGATGGTCCGACTATCAAGAAATTGCAAGGTCTGGCAAAAGAGTACTCGATGGTTCTTGTTGTTCCGGTTTACGAGAAAGAACAGACCGGCGTCTATTACAACACCGCTGCCGTAATCGATGCAGACGGAAAGTATCTCGGTAAGTACCGCAAGACGCACATTCCGCAAGTAAACCCCGGCTTCTGGGAGAAGTTCTACTTCCGTCCAGGCAACCTGGGATATCCTGTTTTCCAGACTCAGTACGCAACAATCGGTGTGTACATCTGCTACGACCGGCACTTCCCGGAAGGCGCGCGCGCTCTCGGATTGGCCGGTGCTGAAATCGTATTCAACCCGTCGGCTACTGTTGCTGGATTGTCAGAATATCTCTGGAAGCTGGAGCAACCGGCACACGCTGCAGCCAACGGCTATTTCGTTGGCGCCATCAACCGTGTCGGAACTGAAGAACCATGGAATATCGGTGAATTCTATGGACAAAGCTACTTCTGCAATCCACGCGGACAGATCGTCGCGCAGGCATCACGTGATAAGGAAGAACTTTTGGTTACCGATTTGAATCTCGACGAGATCAAAGAAGTTCGCAATACCTGGCAGTTCTACCGCGACCGCAGACCAGAAACATACGAACCCCTGGTCAAACTCTAAAGAATCGTGGGGGCGTGTTGCGCACGTCCGTACAGTGTGGGGGCGCATGCAATGCGCCCAACAGAATGAGAAGAGTAGGGGCGACGCCATGCGTCGCCCGGTCAAAAAAATCGTAGGGGCGATGCATGGCATCACCCGGGGTAAAGAGTCCAAAAGGTATCCCAGCAATTTAAAGCGTGCCGACGACATTAGTTACGTCAGCTCACAAAGTTAAGTCACTGCAAAAGAGAGCAAGCAATGGCCGAACATTACAAACCAGTCAAATACAAAGCGTGGGAAATGAACCTGGAAGAGCGTTTTCAGGAAGTCTTTCCTCCTTTGACAGAAAGAGAAGCGGTTTTGGAAGCAAACCGCTGCCTCTATTGCTACGATGCACCTTGCATGGTGGCATGCCCAACCCACATCGACATTCCCACGTTCATTCGCAAAATTTCAACCGGCAACGTGACCGGCTCCGCCCGCACCATCATGGAAGCCAACCTGATGGGCGCATCCTGTGCCAGAGTTTGCCCGGTGCAAGAATTGTGCGAAGGCGCTTGCGTTTTAGAGCATGACGAAAAACCGATCATGATCGGACGATTGCAGCGATATGCGATGGATTACGCCGACGAGAAGAAGATCAAATTCTTCAACAAAGGCAAGTCCCTCGGCAAGAAAGTTGCTGTTGTCGGCGCTGGACCAGCAGGTCTTACCTGCGCCGGAGAACTAGCGAAGATGGGCTTCGAAGTGACTTGCTACGAGCGGAAAATGTGGCCGGGCGGGTTGAGCACTTACGGAATTGTAGTGTTCCGCGAACCGGTTGAAGTGGCTCGCGCGGAAGCGAAAAAGATCGAAGATCTTGGCGTCACGATGAAAACTGGCGTGACAATCGGCGAAGATATTCAGTTTGATCAACTCCTGAAAGACAACGACGCTGTGTTTGTCAGCATCGGTCTGGGCAGTGTTCCCAACATGGACATTCCCGGTGAAGATCTCGAAGGTGTGGTAGACGGATTGGAGTTCATTGAAGAGACGAAAGTCAAACCTCTTTGCGATATCAAATATGGAAATCGCATTTGCGTAATCGGCGCCGGCAATACAGCGATCGACTGCGCGACCATTGCAAGACGTCTGGGCTCCGAGCGCGTGACTATGATCTATCGCCGCTCCGAAGCTGAAATGCCTGCATATCACTTCGAATATCAATTCGCACTTGGCGAAGGCGTCAGCTTCAGTTTCCTCACCCAACCAGTGGAAGTGCTCTCGAATAATGGCAAGGTTGATGGACTGAAATGCGTCCGCATGGATCTGGGCGAACCCGATGAATCGGGCAGGCGTGTTGCTGTTCCCGTTCCAAATTCAGAATTCGTTGTGCCGTGCGACATGGTCATCAAAGCCATTGGTCAGCTCAAGCACACGCCATTCATTGCCAAACTTGGCGAGTACGGAATCAAAACCGTAAAGGGCTACATTGCAGTCGACAGCAAAACCAACCGCACCGCGCACGAGAAAATCTTCGCGGGCGGAGATTGTATTCGCAGCAAGGGCGAGGCATCTACTGTCATGGCTACTCAGGACGGAAAGATTGCTGCCCGCGCAATTTATGAACAATTGACTGGTAACAAGATCCCGGAAGGAACGCTCAAGAGGTCAACCGACATGACTATCGAGCCTGCAATGGAGAAAGGCTATGCATTGCATGAGCATAAGCCACGCGTCCACGCGACTGCGCCTACCAAGTAATACAGCCGGGCGGCCTATGGCGTCGTCCCTACAGGAGTTTACAAATGGCTGATCTTTCGATCAATTTTAATGGCATCAAATCTCCCAATCCATTTTGGTTGGCATCGGCACCACCGTCCAACTCTGGCTATCAGGTTCAAAAAGCTTTTGAGGCAGGTTGGGGCGGAGCGGTCTGGAAGACTGTCGGCGCGCCGGTTATGAACGTTTGCAACCGATATGGCACCATCGACTATAAAGGTCGAAAAATTATTGGTTTAAACAACGTAGAACTGATTTCTGATCGTCCGCTCGACGTCAATTTGAAAGAGATGCGCGAGACGAAGAAAAACTTTCCGAATCACGCTGTGATCGCGTCGGTCATGGTTGAGTCGAAGAAAGAAGCCTGGCAAGAAATCATCAAGCGCATTGAAGACACCGGTGTCGACGGCTTCGAGCTTAACTTCGGTTGCCCTCACGGCATGTCTGAGCGCGGCATGGGTTCTGCGATGGGACAAGTGCCCGAGTACACATGCATGGTTACCGAGTGGGTTATGGAAGTTGCCACCAAACCGGTGATTGTAAAACTGACGCCAAACGTCACAGACATCGTGCACCCGGCAAGAGCTGCGGTCAAAGCGAATGCATCAGCAATCTCGCTGATCAATACGATCAACAGCATCATGGGCGTTGACTTGGACACCTTTGAAATCAGACCGAACGTCGGTGGAAAAGGTGGTCACGGTGGATACGCCGGACCTGCGGTAAAACCGATTGCATTGCATTTGCTTTCATCAGTTGCTTCAGACGAAGAAGTTCGCAAAGCAGGCATTCCTATCTCTGGCATGGGCGGTGTTGAAACCTGGCAGGACGCCGTTGAATTCATGCTGCTCGGATCGACAAGCGTACAAGTCTGTACTGCAGTAATGCACTTTGGCTTCCGTGTTGTCGAAGACATGATCGATGGTATGTCCAACTGGATGGACGAGCGCGGCTTCAAAAACTGTACCGATTTCATAGGTGCATCGCTGCCGCGCATCAGCAGTTTCGGAGATTTCGATTTGGGCTTCCAATCGGTAGCTCGCATCGATCACAACAAATGCATTCAGTGCAACCTGTGCTTTATCGCTTGCAACGACACTGCGCACCAGTGCATCGACTTGAAAGACATGAAGCTGACCGACGAAGTCAAAGAAAGACTCTGGCCGGTGGTGCGCGAAGAAGACTGCGTTGGATGCGCCCTATGCGCCAGCGTTTGCCCCGTCGATGATTGCATTACGATGACTGAAATCGATACTGGCAGACCGCACATCACGTGGAATCAACTCATCAAGGAAAAACCGGAAGTCCTGCAATGGGACAAGATGGTCGAATACCGCGAGAAGAACCACATTCACATTCACTAGGGTTGTGCATGCGGCTCAACCTCTTTCGCGAACAAGCACGTAGCAAATATTTGTTGCTGCCCATCATTTTTATGATGGCATTTTTCCCTGCTGCATCTTTTGCTGAAGGTGAGTTGCCATCGCGAACTTCGGAGGAGTCTGCAAAGCGTGGGCTCCTCATAAAGAAACTTTTCCCCATGCCGGACGTTTTCGATTGGGAAAAGCATGAGGTGAGTTTTAAGGAATGTTGGTACGAAAGACCGGCTCCAGGTGCGATACATAATCTCATCTGTTTTCGGCTGCGTGTTGATCAAAGTACCACTCAAGAGCTAGAGATTCAAAAATCATCTGACCGCTCAATAGAGTTTCGCGAAGAAGGTTCTAAAGGCAAAATACTGCTGACCGGAACTCATATAAATTACCCGCTGCGCAATTTCAAGTTGAAACAAATTCGCAAAGGCATGGGCGAAATCCTGCACTGGATTGAAATTAAAGAACCAGACACAAAGCAGCTGAAGCTAAGAATCTACACGATGAATCACAAAACCGATCTAACAAACAGATCTGATGTTGTTTTGACATTCGACGATCTTTACAATAAAGCTGATCAATAAGGCGAGTTCATCCGCTGCTTTCGCCTCGAATGAACTCACTTGCCGTAAAGTTGAATTGAAATCTTACGCAGTTACTGCTTGAAAGAGCTGATCTATAGCCGCTTTGGCAGAGGCTTCGGTCGTAGCCTTTGTTTCAGGATCATTGCCGTGAGCTTTGACAAAAGTGATATCGGTAATTCCAATGAAACCAAAAACTCCACGAAGGTATGGCTCGAGAAAATCCATACTCTTCATAGGTTGCTCCGAATAATCACCACCGCTGGCGGTGAGAACAATTAACTTCTTATTCTTCAGCAAGCCTTGTGGTCTTCCGCCTTCGAAAGAGAAAGTGAGTCCAGGTCTAACTATTGCGTCTATGTAAGCCTTCAAGATTGCAGGAATCGAGAAGTTGTACATTGGTGCACCAATTACGTAAGTGTCGGCTTCCAAAAGTTCTTTCATAAGCTCGTCGGGCAGCGAGAGCAAAAGTTTTTGTGCCGCTGTAAGCTTGTCCGGGGGTGTGTTCATTGCAAAGATCAATGCTTCAGTAGCGAACGGAACGTTCGTTTCTGTGAGATTGCGATAGGTGATTTTGCCGTTGGGATGCGCTTCTTTCCATTTCTCTGCATAGTGTGCAGATAGACGTCTGGTAATTGAAGCTTCACTCAAACCGCTGGAGTCAATTTGCAAAAGAGTAGCCATTTCGATTTCCTCAAATACTGCCAAAACAAAGAACAGCCACAAAAAAAGTGAACAGCAATAGAAGAAGGACGGCGCTGTGCTCGTTCGTCTTATCAAAGATTGATTTTTGCTGTTTTTCGCTGTTCGCTGATATGATAGTACTGGCATTAGACCAAACGGTCTATGTGTTTTCGTTCGGTTTTTATGTCTGAGCGTTCGAAAAGTTGGGAAATGGTGAATCTATGGACTGTTTGTCCGATGCACTAAACAGAATACGTTTTAAGAGCTATATCCACTGCAATAGCGAATTTACTGCGCCGTGGGGGCTTCGCATGCCCGGATTTCAGGGACATGCTGCTTTTCTCGTTATGTTGCGAGGCGGTTGTGTGGTGTCGTTTGAAGACTCCAAAGATACCTATTCTTTGGCTGCAGGCGAAGTAATGCTGTTGCCGCGGGGCTCCGGCTGCATCATTCAAGATAATGCGAATAGCACTGTTTTTGACTTCATGGATGTAAAACCTGGACCGGCTCCGAAGGGAGAGATTTGGCATTACGGTGGGGGCGGTGCGCTCACATCCATTTTGATGGGGTGCTTCGAGTTTGACATGCGTGTGAAAAACCCGCTTGTCGAGAGCCTTCCAGGGGTTATGTACCTTAAGGCAGAACAACTGCAATCCGAGCCTTGGCTGGATACAACAATGCGTTTTCTGGCTTCGGAAACAGCAAACAATCGTCCTGGCTCAGACATACTGGTCGGACGTTTGACCGACATGCTTTTCATTCAAATAGTCAGAGCCTTCATGACTCAACATAAAGACTGCGCCGGCTCTACCGGCTGGCTGAAAGGCTTAGCCGATCCAGAGATTGGTGCTGCACTTCGCTTGATTCACGAAAAACCATCGGCACCATGGACAGTGGCTACTCTGGCTAAGGAAGTTGGAATGTCTAGAACAACTTTTGCAGTAAAGTTTGCGAACCTTATGACGTCGACACCAATGGACTACCTGACTTCATGGCGCATGCAGGAAGCTGTGAGCCTGATGGAACAAGGCGAGGAGAGTGTTTCAGCAATCGCAAGCGCAGTTGGTTACACGTCCGAAGCTGCGTTTGCAAAGGCGTTCAAACGTGAGATTGGCGCAGCACCTGGTGCCTTCAGGCGAAACGTTTTGACGCGAGTGTAGAGTCCGTACAATTTTGGCAGGGACTTCTGTCTTATGACTGACGTTTCAAATGGGTCTGTCATGATCAGACTGTCATGTTATTGACCTGTTTCCCCTATAACATTCTTGTGCCACCCCGTGGTGGAATTACCATTGATCTCGCTCGCGCGTAGATATATCTTCTACCTCGGGAAACATCCTCCGTAGCATTCTCAACCCTCCCAATTGCCGACCAGTGGGCTGTCGGCGAATCTCAGGACGTGCCGAAAATGTTGAATTTCATTCTCAGTATCTTCTCGATCACTACTAATAGAGCCGCAATGCCGTTGCTTGCAGCGCTCGCAATCTCTATCACTGTCTGCATGCCGAGCTTTGCGGTTGATGCCTTCACTGCCGGCTGCAACCAGTACAAACTCGGGAAATTCCCGCTGGCCAAGGCTTTCTTTGTCAAAGCCGTACAAGACGAGCCGACCAGCATCGCTGCGCACTACCAGCTTGCGAATACCTACTTCCAGCTTGGCGAGTACGACAACTCAATATTTCAGTACAGTGCTTGTCTCAAACTCAATCCAGACACCAGAATGCGGTCCTTTTGCCTGGGAGCTATGGCGCAGATTCACAACTTGAAGCGCTCTAGCGCCAACAAAGTGGCGTCCAGCAATACGTCTGCTGCATCGACGATCAGGCAGTACTAAGTACAGGTCGCTAGCCCGGCGCTGATATTGCCGAATGGATATGGATTAGGTCCCGAGCGCTCCGCGTGGCCGCCGTCAAGAGCTGTGTGCTATAATTAACTGACCCGAGGGTCAATGAATTCTGGCTAATCTATGTATAAAGCCGAATTTTGCTGACTCTGCGGCCCTTATTGCAGTGATAGCGCAGAGCATGTCGGATCTTACTTTAGGCAAAAGCACCGGGGCGACCAGCGATCCAGCCGAAGATGTGATGGGCGCCGTTTCTGTGAACGGCTCGTCTGATGTTTCCGACCTAATTTCAGTTCGGATGCGCAAACCTGTGGGCAGACCTAAAGACGAAGATCTGCTGGCGCGTCGCAGGCAAGAGATTTTGGAAGCGGCCGGATTTTTCTTTGCACGTCTCGGCTACCCTAATTCCGATTTGAAGCTGCTCGCCGAAGAGCTAGGTGTTGCAAAAGGCACTCTGTATCGGTATTTCCCGAGCAAGAAACACCTGTTTCTCGCCACCGTCGACAATTGCATGCAGCAGCTCAGCGAACAAGTCAGCCTTGCCACATCAAAGGTCGAATCTCCCCAAGACCGTGTGGCACATGCGTTGCGAGCATATTTCCGTTTTTTCGATGCGCATCCCTACGTGGTCGAGTTGATCGTACAAGAGCGAGCTGAGTTTAAAGATCGACCACTACCAGCGCCTCTGGACAGGGATAATGGTGGTATCTGGCGGCAGCAATTCAAGGATTTGATTGCGTCTGGCAGCATGCGTGAAGTATCTGAAGATAGGCTAGTAGAGACGATGAGCAGCCTGCTATACGGAGTGATTTTCAACAAATACGTCAGTGGTTCTAGCGACACGCTCGAATCAAAAACAGAGGACGTTTTGGACATTGTTTTCAACGGTTTGATGAAAGAGAAAAATTGGGGCAGCCAAAAAGGGAATCATGGAAGTGAAATCGACAGTCAATGAGACCGGCTCAGTGAGCCAACCGCAAGCGAAGCCGCCTTCCGACGGCTTGGGCGCTCACACTCAGTCGCAACCCTTTTATAAGAGACGCAAGACGATTGTTCTTTCGGTCGTGGCGATTATTGCTTGCGTGGGTGTGTTGATGTTCAACCAGGCGCACAATGGACAAGAGGCAAAAATACAAGCACCCGAGCCAGTTATCACAGTAACGACCGAGAAAGTTGCTCCTCACTTGATGAAGGGAGTGGTTCAGGTCAACGGAACAGTTTGGGCTTGGGATCCGCTTACCATCGGGTCGGAAGTAAATGGACTGAGAATAGAATCTATTGAGGTGGATGACGGGGACAAGGTAAAACGCGGGCAGGTGCTTGCTCGCCTCAATGCATCGGTTTTGAATGCGCAATTGGCTGAGGAAAAAGCGAAGCTGGCAGCGCAGCATGCAACATTGAAGAGAACGATTCAGCCCAACCGCCCTGAAGACTTAGTTAGCTTGCAAGCTGCTGTGTATCAAGGAGAGTCTGCAGTCGCTGAGGCCGAAACCATGTTGGTCAAGGCCAAAGCAAACTTGTCTAACGCGCAGCACAATGCAGAACGTTATCGCGGATTGGTGACGCAGGGTGCTGTAAGCCAGCTCGAAGCCGACCAGAAAGACACCGAAGCGAAGACTGCCGATGCCGAGACTCGCAACGCTGAGCAAAAGGTGCGGACTGCGAAATTCCAGCTTGAGCAAGCGAAGCAGCGTTTGATCATGGGGCAGCAAGGCGGGCGCAAAGAAGACGTAGACATATCGCGTGCTACGGTCGCTCAAATGCAAGCCAATGTGCAGCGACTTGAAGCGCTGGTTGCGCAGTCTGTGATAAAAGCTCCTTCCGATGGATTTATCTTGCGTCGAGATGCCCACCTCGGCGAGATCACAGCTGTCGGTAAGGCGCTTTTCTTGATGGTGAGGGACAATCGTCTAGAACTTCGTGCGCAAGTTGCTGAAGTCGATTTGCCGCTCATTCATCCTGGTCAGAAAGTGGAAGTGACAGACTCGACCGCCTCCAACTACAAAGTTCTGGGCACAGTGCGGGAAGTCAGTCCGATGATTGATCAGGACTTGCGTTTGGGCACCGTGCGTATCGACTTGCCGGTCTCGCAAGGAAATCAAACCCATATTTTCAAGCCGGGTAATTTTGCCCATGCGACCATTGATATCGGCGAGCGAACACCGCTTGCGGTGCCGAGTTCTGCGATTCTAAGTAGAGAGAACAAGAGCTTTGTTTACGTTGTAAATCCGGATAACACTGTCTCGACTCGCAATGTGAAAACTGGTGAGAGAGCGGCGGGTCACGCGGAAATCTTGTCTGGCCTCAACGCCGGGGAAACTATAGTAGTGCGTGGTGCCGGTTTCTTGAAAAATGGTGACCTGGTCAGGATAAGTCAGTAAAAATACAATGAACTGGAATCTCTCAACCTGGTCTATCAAAAATCCAGTACCCGTCCTGGTTCTTTTCCTTGTGCTCATGGTCATGGGCTCGCTGGCTTTCGTCGCGCTCGGCATCGACGAAAACCCAAACATTGATGTGCCTGTGGCATCTGTCACTGTCACGCAAATGGGCGCTGCGCCATCTGAGTTGGAAACGCAAGTTACCAGGAAAATCGAAGACGCTGTTTCTGGTATCGGCAACGTCAAACACATCATGTCGACCGTCAACACTGGCGCTTCGACGACGAGTATCGAGTTTGTCCTTGGCACCAACACAGACCGCGCCGTCAATGATGTGCGAGACGCCATCGCTAAAATCAAGCAAGATTTGCCGGACGCCATTGACGAACCTATCATTCAGCGAGTCGACTTCGTAGGCGGTCCCTTCGTCAGTTATACAGTCGCCAGCCCAACGCTTACACCCACCGAGATCAGTTGGCTCGTCGACAATGACATAGGCAGAGCATTGCTCTCGGTGCCTGGCGTGGGTCAGGTTCAGCGTGCCGGTGGTGTCGATCGCGAGATTAGAGTCGACCTTGATCCGACTCGATTGGAAGCTGTCGGTGTAACTGCCGACATGGTCAATGCGCAAATTCGAGCGCTAAACATAGACCTTCCTGGCGGTCGAGGCGAGATTGGCAGAGCAGAACAATCGATTAGAACTCTCGGCAGTGCTCATACGTTGGAGCGCTTGAGCGAGACTGAGATTTTGCTTCCGCAAGGCAGGCACGCTCGTCTTGATACTTTGGGTAAGGTTACGGACAGCGCGTCGGAAACGCGTCAAATGGCTATCATGGACGGCAAGCAGGTCGTCGTCTTTTCTATAGTCCGCAGTACAGGAAGCAACCTCGTCGATGTGGAAAAGGCTGTCGATAAGCGGATTACGGAGTTGCGCAAATCGCTGCCTAAAGACATTCAGATCAATAAGATTCGCACCAATGGAAAGTATGTTAAAGAAGCATACGACGCTTCTCTCGACTCACTGATAGTCGGCGCGCTTTTGGCCGTTGCCGTCATTTACATTTTCCTGAAAGACTGGCGTGCCACCTTTATTTCGGGCCTGGCAATTCCACTTTCTGTCGTACCTACATTTGCCGTCATGCAATGGGCCGGTTTTACGTTAAACGGCATGTCACTGCTTGGCTTGGCGCTGGTAATCGGGATTCTTGTGGATGATGCGATCGTTGAGATTGAGAATATCGTTCGCCACTTGAAGATGGGCAAGCCACCTCTGAAGGCGGCAATCGAAGCCGCAGAAGAAATCGGAATGGCGGTTATCGCTACAACTATGACTGTCATCGTTGTGTTCGTACCGGTTGCATTTATGGGCGGCATTCCTGGTCAATTTTTCAAGCAGTTTGGATTGACCGTTACGGTAGCTGTTCTGTTTTCACTGCTGGTCGCCCGGATGGTGACACCGATGATGGCCGCTTACGGTATGAAAGATATGCCGGAGCATAAAGGGCGCGGCAGGCTCATGCGTCTTTACGAGAAGATGCTCATTTGGGCTTTGAATCGCCGGCTGATCACAGTTATAGCTTCAATAGTTCTCTTCGCGGTGAGTATTGCGCTTTTCAAATCGATGCCTACTTCGCTTATTAGCAACGTCGATAGAGGCGAGTGCCTTATCAACGTAGAGCTGCCACCAGGAGCAGTGCTTTCTGATACGGAACGCGCATGTGATCAGTTGACCAAGATTGTCTCTAAGCACAAAGAAGCCAGGGCGGTGGTTGCCTTTATCGGCACGCCGACTGCGTCTCGCCGCAGTTCTGCTGGCAATCAGGGCGAAGTTAACAAAGCCAGCATTTACATTACTATGGTTCCTAAAGACCATCGCAAGATCTCACAGCAAGATTTCGAGGAGTTGTTGCGTAAGGAAATTAAGGTGGTGCCCGGTGTACGCCTGACTTTTTCGCGCTCGTCTGGTATGACTGGAAAGCCTGTCCGCATCGCTTTGACCAGTAACGATTCAGTCGAGTTGGAAAAAACCGCAGAAACTCTCATTGACGAAATGCGCCCTATCAAAGGATTGAGCGATGTCACCTCCAGTGCCTCGCTGCTCAGACCTGAGATTTTGGTCAAACCGGATTTCGAGCGCGCCGCTCGTGTTGGTGTTTCCGTTATGTCAATTGCAAGAACAGCGCTGATCGCAACATTGGGCGACTCTGATGCAAATCTTGCCAAATTCGATTTGAAAGACAGACAGATCAATATTCGAGTTCAACTCGATCCACAGTATCGCAACGACATGGCAACTATCGGCAACCTGAAGGTTCAGGGTAATAATGGGCGTCTCGTTCCTCTGAAGAGTGTGGCGGCGGTCGAGTTCGGTAGCGGTCCTTCCCAGATAGATAGATATGACCGTGAGCGTCAGGTCACGGTGGAAGCCAGCCTTGATTCGAAATTGACTTTAGGTGAGGCGCTCAAAAAAGTTCACCAATTGCCCGCATTCAAAAACATGTCGAAGTCAATTCACGAGCAACCACTCGGTGACGTTGAAATTCAGCGCGATGTATTCAACGGATTTGGAACAGCAATTGGAGCCGCCGTCTTGCTAATTTACGCTGTGCTTGTAATTCTCTTCGGTGGTTTCTTGCATCCGCTCACTATCATGATGTCTCTGCCCCTTTCTTTGTGCGGCGCACTGATTGGGCTTGTGATGTTCAATCAATCAATTGGTCTTTACGCTTTAATCGGCATAACCATGCTTATGGGACTGGTGACTAAAAACGCAATTCTTCTGGTCGAGTACGCGATTGTTTCTATGCAGAATGGACTGCCGCGTCGTGAAGCATTAATTACGGCGGGCGAGACCCGGATGCGCCCAATTTTCATGACTACAATCGCTATGATTGCAGGCATGCTGCCAATCGCATTCGGTATAGGGGCAGGTTCTGAAGCTCGGGCGCCAATGGCTATTTCAGTGGTTGGCGGTTTGATCACTTCCACCTTGCTGACGCTGCTCGTTATTCCTGTCGTCTTTACTTACATCGATGATTTCCAAACTTGGTTAATGCGCATCCTGCCTCATTCCCTGAAAGGACCCTCAGCGCACGCGGTCGGACATGTAGCGCCCAGCCAAAAAGATGCGGAGAAGCACACCGTTGGTTGATCGGCTCAAATTCGTCGTGGCACTGAAGATTCTTGTGCTGGCATTTTTAATTGCTCAGAGCGCATCTGCCTCTCGTAGCAATGGAGATGCGCCTTCTCGTGCTACCGGCAATGCCGCAGCTGCCGCAAAGATACAGCCGAAAGTAAAAGGACCGGCGCAGGTGTTTTCTGCCAAGGGCATGAAAGACACCGAAGGCCTTGTATTGAAGCAAGAGTATAGATTCATCGGCAAATGTACGACATATTTTTCGCCATTGGGAATTGCTGTCGAGTCGAATAGTATCTCAATTTTGTTCAATGCAAAAACACAGAATCTGTGCGTTTACAGCGACGACACAAAAAAGTTTTACTCTTGCGATCCGGAAACATGGAAGAAAAAGTCCAAGGTCATGTTCCAAACACCTAATTATCACCCTAAGATGAATCCCTGGAAGTTCTTGAAAAATGAGAGTATCTGCGGCTTGGAATGTAAGGCGTTCAGGCGTTCTTCATTCTCGACGAACTTCACCAACGAAGATACGATTTGGGTCACGCACGATATCAAATTGACTCCCGACGCTCGTTCGCTGCTTTATTCGCTTCTGAAAGTTACCGACTCTGTTCCTGATGGCGTGCCGCTCAGGCACTCACTTGCCTCCAGGCATAAGGCAATAGTCGATAAGAAGGCGGATTTCCTCGGCCGGCACCGTGTACGAAAAGTAAAGGATACAGACCACGTCGATTACGAGACGTATTCTATTCAAAAGATAAAAATCCCAGTGGGCAAGTACATAATGCCTTCCGGCTACAAGAGAGCGGAAAGCGAAATGGAAGTGTTCTTTAGCACCGACGATGCCATGGGCGATCTGGATGTTCCTGATTTCAGCACGGAAAAAGGCACTAAGAAGTTGCCGCAAAAGTTCAAATAGATTTTGTTGCCACCGGCGGCGGTGCATGATACAAAATCAGCCAGCAGCCGATCCGCTGTTTTATCGCGTCTAAATAGTCGCCCCTGCCCCAAAGCGCGTCTGCGTACTTCATTATCAAATAGGCTCGTCTCGGGTTGTCTTCGCCGATTGCTGCCGCTAGCTCAGCGTTGGCATCCTTCAGGTATTGGAATGATTTTTCTTTATTTCCAATTCCGGCAAAAACATTTGAAATTTTCAAGTCGCACAGAGCGACGTTTTGCCCGTGTTCATCCAAATTTTCACTCCATTTCGCCTTTGCCGACTTGTAGAGTTTGTAGGCGTAACCGAATGATTGCTGTGTGTTGTACGGAACAATCAAGTCTGCATAGCGTGCAGCCGTGATTGGATAACGTGGCGAGTCGTTAAGTTTGCCCCACCTCTCAAAGGCGCTTTGATAGCTCTCCTCGGCGCGGTCTTTCTGTCCCATGAAGTTGTAGCAATCGGCTAACATTGATTCTGCGTCGCCCTTCGACTGCACGCTCACGGGCCACTCGCTGCTGTCTAACGCACCTCTTAAGGACTTTTCGGCGTCTGCGTATTGCTTCAGCTCGTATTGCACTTTGCCTGTGTAGAAAAGCAAATTTGGATAGTTGCTTGAGTACTCGCTTATGTATTTCTTTGTGAAAAAGGTTGCCTTAGATAGTCCACGTTGCGCATCTTCAAGTCTGCCAGCTCTTTCAAGCGCAAGTGCCGTCTTTGTTAGAGTCGATACGAGTTTGCCTGGCGTAATGGCACCCTCTTCGACTAGGCGGGTGCCTTTATTCATGTAGATTTCCATCTGCGAATAGGCAAGCGCCATCCTGTTTTCCGCGTCGTTAACCGGTGGTTTCGGCCCTATCCAATCGAGTATTGTTGCGCTCAACCAGGGAGAGTTGGTGGTTAAGTCAAGGAATGACATTGTCAGCCAGGCAGCCGTTATCACCATAAGCGATACTACAATTCCGGTGGCGCCTAATAATTTTTCTCTCGCGGTCAGTTTTAGTCTTTTTGACCAAAGAAGCGAAAACTTCGCTTGTGCCTGATTGAGCGCGCTCTTGTCGCGAGACATATAAAGCTGCGTAAGACCGTTCTTGAGCAGCTTCATTGATTGAATACGTTCGTCGCGTTTTGGCTCGAGGCATTTGAATACGATTGCTTCAAGCTCTGCAGGAATGTTTGAATTCGGCACGACAGCCTTGAAATGTGCTGGTGTCTCCGAAATATGCTTATGCAAAATTTGCAGCGTCGACTCACCAGTGTGGGGGGGATTGCCCGTGAGCGCTTCATACATCAAGCAACCCATTGAGTAAACATCAGATCGCTCGTCTAGCTCCCCACCAAGGCATTGCTCAGGGCTCATGTAGTGCGGAGATCCAAACACGTCACCTGTCTGCGTCAATTTGGCTTGCGTATGCCCATCTTGCGTTAGCACTTTGGCGATACCGAAGTCCACGAGTTTGGCGATTTCGGCATCATCTGCGTGTTGGGACAGGATGACGTTGCTCGGCTTTAAATCGCGGTGAATGACGCCTTTTTCGTGCGCATGAGTCAGCGCTGCCGTCAATTGGACAAAAATATTCAGAGCTTCCGTGTATTCGAGCCTGCCTTTCTCTTTGATGAAGGCGGAAAGCGAGCGACCTTCCAGAAGGTCCATTGCCATAAAGGGCAGACCACTTTCGGTGGCACCTACGTTGTACACCTTCACTATATTGGGGTGATCGAGGTGACTGGCGGCAGTCGCTTCTTGCTGAAACCTTTGCACGCTGAGTGGATCCGCAGAGAGGTGTGGCATCAACACCTTAAGTGCGACAAACTTTTTCAGGCGTCGATCGCGAGCCTTGAAAACAACGCTCATGCCACCTTTGCCAATGTTTTCCGTTACTTCATAGCGATCCTCAACAACCTGACCAAGCAGCTCTAGGCGTGGATCTACCAGAGATGCCGGCGCTCTCAGTGCAGCCGGATTCCCTGACAGCTCAATTGTTCTGGTGGAATCATTTGGCGCGTAAGAGTCAAGCGGCAGCTCTTCTTCGTCAAGTTTAAGCTCGTCGTCCTCGAGTTTTAAATTTGACGTATCTTGGTCGGACGCCGACGCAGGCTTTCCGTTTGCAGGCTTTGGGTTTGCAGACTTTCCGTTTGCAGACTTGCCATTGGTGGCATTTTTGTCAGCAATTTCTCTATTTGAATTCGAAGCGTCAGAGAGGGGCGCGCCATCCTGCGGGCAAAAACGCATGTCTGCAGGATACCCAGCCTCGCAGGCTGGGCACTGCTTTGCGAGTACGTTTTTGCCTTCTGCTCCTAGCGCTTTTGGCTCGTCCGACAGATGCTGGTTCCCCTGAAGATCTCAGTTTCTACATTCCCCCTTTACGATCTTCTATCTCTTAGAACGTAGTATGATGCCAGGCGGACTAGATTTTTTTGGAGCTTCTTTTCGAGACTATGCGCCGCCAGTTTTTCACATTTATCAGTTTTTCTCTGCTGGTATTGCCTTTCTTGGCGACCAGCCAAGCGCAAGCTGCCACACCGGAGAAAAACACTGTCGCGGCGAAGACAGCCATACCTGCAAAGGCAGCTGGTTCTACTGGCGCGACTGCCGCTAAAACTGCCGCTACAACACCCGGCAAAATCCCTGCTAACACTCCTGCACCAGCAGACAAGAAAGTGCCGGAAAAGCAAGCTGCGGCGGGTGGACCGCCCGCTCCCGGTTGGGAACTGCAGCAATGGCATCGGATGGCCGGCCGCATCAGGTTGGTTTCGACCAAGTACGGTGGGAAGTTCGAGACCACTCACTACACTCTTTTGAAGCCTCTGCCTGGCGACAAAATGTATTTCTTAAACCAGCAGACCAAGCGCTATGTTAACTACACAGCCGAGACCTGGCGCAAGAAATTCAACTTCTATCACAAGGATCCGGGGCGTTCAAAAGATTCAGGATTCACAGAGTTTTCTCCTTGGAAACGGTTGGGTGATGAAAAGATTGCCGGTTTAAAGTGCGGGCGTTTTTCTCGCATGCGCACTAACAATCTGCCGGCGCCCAATGACAAGACTTACACTGAAGAATGGTCTTTCTGCAAAGAGCTGACTGTTCCGCCAGCACTGATTGAGCTCTATAAAAAGACGCTCTATTTGCAATATGACGCCAAGCTTGGTTTTCCAATGCGCGTTAGAGAGATTCGCGAATGGAACGGCAAACATGCCAAGAAAGTGGAGCTCAGTTACGACACTCTCAAATACAACAAAGCCAGTTTCCCGCAGTCATTCTTCGAGTTGGGCAAAGACTACAAGCAAGTCAAGGACGAGATGTCTGTGCTCATGGATGAGGGTGGGGACATGCTGGGCGGCGATGCAATGGGTGTAGACGGCTCGATGGGCGGTCTAGAAATGAACGAAGAGTTGAAGCGCAGATTGGGCAAGTAAGCTTATCTTTCGACTTTCGGAACTTGCCTTGAATAGTCCATCTTGAGCAAAATTGCGTGAAGCGGATCGCCCTGCTTCCACATGTAATCTGCGTATTTCTTTTCGGTGATGCAGGTAATCAGCAGAGAGCCGTTGGACTTCAGCGCCTTCAGCGCTGCTTCGTAACTGGCTCTTGGATCTTCCTTGAGAGTTTCCTGAATCTGAGCCACTTTTAAGTACGCAAGAGCCTCATTATCAGCGGACTTGAGAGCACCCCATCGGGCGGCAGCATCCGTGTAGTAGTCCTTGGCCTTGGGCAAAACTTCGCCTTTCACCAGGCAGTCACCAGCATGACTCATCAAAAGGGCATAGCCTTCTGTACTCTGAAACTGTCGTGCTTCCTCAACGTATTGTCCGACTGCGAGCGGAGTCATGTTTGCCCATTCGAGCGCCTCTCCGTGAGTTGAGGCGAAAAAGTGCCTGTAAGCGCTGACTGCATCGGAGAATTGCCCAATGTAATAGTAAGATTCTCCTGTCTGAACGATGCAGTTCATTATGTTTGATGCTTTCTCGCCGTATACAAAACTGCCGGCGCGCTGCATGTATATGGTGTATTCGCGGGCGGCAAAGGCGTAATCTCTGGCATTGAAGCAAGCTTCTGCATACTGTCGGCGTAGTGACATTGATGGCAAGCACACTTCGCCGTTGATCAGTTTGCTGCATTCGAGCGCTAAAGAAAAAGCCTTTTCCGCTTCTTCCCAGCGATTGCACTTTGCCATATCATTGCCCCAACTGACCATCCGCTCCAGCGTGTCAGCGTCGATTGATTGCGGAGAGTTTCTCAAGACTCCTTCGCAATGAGCAACGTCATTTTGATAAATAGAAAGCGCCCATTGACCGACCTTGCCCGGTCTGGGTGGTGGCGGCGTTTTCCATGTCACTGTTTGCTTGAAGACTTCTGATTCATCGGCGAAAGCGTATTGCGAAACCAGATATGCACAAGCCGCGAAAAGTGCTACCAGTGAGACAGCCAGAGCGCCAAACATAATGAATTCGCTCTTCTTGCGTGGTCTTCTTTTCAGTACGAATAATTCCCAGCTCGTAACTAAACGCCCAAGAAATGAGCTTTTGCGATAGAAAAACATCTTCTTAAGCTCGTCATGCACGGCTTGCATGCTTGCTGGCCGCGCTGCTGGTTCTTTCGCTAATGCTTTGAATATGAGAGCTTCCAGGCGTTGAGGAACGCTGATGCCGAGCTTCAGACTTTTGAAGTCTTTTGGAACTTCATTCATGTGGCGGTATAAAACTTCCAGCATGTTGTTGCCGGTGTGAGGGGGCGTGCCGCAAAGCGTCTCGTACATGAGGCATCCCATTGAATAAATGTCTGCCTTGGCATCAAGCTTTTCGCCTTTGCACTGCTCTGGACTCATGTAGAGTGGGCTGCCAAAAACATCTCCAGTCTGAGTAAGGCTAACGGCATCGCGGCCTTCATGTGGAAGTAATTTCGCGATCCCGAAGTCGACGATTTTGCAAACGTCTGACTCGCCGTTTTGGTCGCACAGAAGAACGTTGCTTGGCTTCAAGTCTCGATGGACGATGCCTTTCTGGTGTGCGTGGCTAAGCGCGGACGCCAGTTGAATGAAAATGTTCAACGCGCGGTCTACAGGCAGATGTTTCTCTTTTTTGATGAGAGATGCCAGAGAACTGCCCTCGATCAAATCCATTACCAAGAATGGTTGACCGCTTTCTGTTTCACCGTAATTGTGAATGCTAACAACATTTGGGTGGTTCAAGGAGCTTGCGGAATGCGCTTCTTGTTGAAATCGTGCCATGCTATGCGACTGAAGCATTAGGTGTGGAAGTAGCATTTTCAATGCGATGAATTTGTCAAGCTTCAGGTCCTTCGCTTTCAACACGACGCTCATGCCACCATATCCAATGGCGCCGACAATTTTGTATTGGTTGTTTACTATTGTCCCAATCAGCTTGTTAGCTGCTTCTCGCGCGAAGGTTGCCGGAGCGCTGCCGTCTGATGATTCGAGATCTCCTTCTTGGGTTTGCCAGTCTTCTGTTCCGAAAGCATCTTCAAGAACTTTTGTTTTTGTTTCTTCCGGCGTGTCTAATGTTTTCTGCTGAGCGAAAGCTTTGCCGGCGTTGCCATTTTTTCCCTTCTCCCCATTCTTTCCGCTTTTTTCGCTAGTCTCGCCGCCTTTCTCGCCATTATTGTCAGCGTCAGGCTTGCGAGTAAGTGGTTCTTCGTGCAGAATCTGCGCCATCAGAGATCCCGCTGAGAGCGCCAGGGGCGACTCATCAGCTGGTTTCATTGCTGCTATTTCTTTCGGCAGTGCTTTGGTATTTGACGCATTGAACTTCTCTTTCTTCTCCTTCTCTGGCGGCGGAGCTACAAGGCGTGTTCCATCGTTTGGGCAAATTTTGGTCGCCGACGAAAAGCTCTGCCCGCATTCGCTGCACGTGTTTTCTACAGTAATTCTGCCTGAGTCTTCTACCAAAGTTTCAAACCAAATCTCGGACCAGAATAAAGTGGCGGAATGTAGTTTATCGGCCGCAAAGAAGCGGACGCTATCACTTGGATATCTTGCCCGCAATCGCAGGCTAATTAATCATCAGCTCTTATTTCATATAAGCCGTTCGATTATTATTTAGAGTAATTCTTGAATAGAGCCAGATTGAAACTCTTGGGCATGGAGGCGAAAGTGAACGGTCATACAGACGGGCGCCAAGAGTCTATATCTGTGCCGTTCTTCTACCGCTGGCTACGGTCTCTTCTCTTCGAGATGGACCCCGAAGAAGCGCACACGCTAGCCGTTCAGCTGGCTCCTGTGGCAGCTGCGATGAGCCATGGAGCGTTCCAAGACCCTTGCCTGGCGACCACGGTTGCCGGGGTTAATTTTGCGAATCCTGTAGGGCTGGCGGCTGGTTTTGACAAGAATGGTCGCTTGACTAACTGTCTTTCGAAATTCGGATTCGGATTTGCGGAGATAGGCTCCATAACTGCGCAGTCCACCATTGGAAATCCCAAACCCCGTCTTTTCCGACTGGTGGAGGACGAAGCCGTGATCAACCGCCTTGGACTCAACGGTGACGGCGCGTCTGTGGTGGCCCAGAGACTCGAAGGAGCGGGTTTTTCGCTGCCCGTTGGCGTCAACATAGCTAAGACCAATCTTCCCACAGTTAAGGGTGAGAAGGGAGTTGCGGACATGTTGCAATCATTTGAATGCATACGAAATCTCCCGCTTGCTTTTGTAACTTTGAACGCAAGCTGCCCGAACACACACGAAGGCATTATGCAGGAGAGTGAAGAACTCGATCAGATGCTGGCAGGCGTGCAGCGATTGAATGAGCGAAGACTGCCTGTTTTTCTAAAATTGTCGCCGGACAGCACTGATGAACTGCTGGAGAAATTTGTAGACAGTGCTTGTAAGTATGGCATCCGAGGCTACGTTTTGGGCAATACTACGACCAAACGAGACGGGTTGCGCACGGCATCCAACACTGTTGCCTCCATAGGAAATGGCGGTTTGAGTGGAAAGCCGCTAAAACAGAAAGCTCTAGACCTCGTGAAGCGTGTCTATAAGATCAAACGAGGAGAGCAAGACATTATTGGCTGTGGCGGAATCTTCAGCGGAGCCGATGCATTTGATTTCATCGCTCATGGTGCAAATGCTGTCGAGATCTATACAGGGCTGATATACGGCGGACCTGATTTGCCTTGCAGAATCAACCGGCAGTTGGCACAACTTCTGAAGGCAAAAAATCTGACGGTGGCGACACTTTTGGGCAGCGCACATACCAAGAAAGCATTAGCGTAATTAGGCTTGTGCACCTTCTGCGGTGTCATCCGCATTGAGGGGCTTGAGGTAAAATTCTTGCGCAAGAAATTGTAATGCCGAAGCACACGGAACAGCTATCAATGCTCCAGGCAAGCCCAATAACGTTGCTCCAATCAATATGGAAAACAAAACCAGAAGCGGGTGCAATTCGACTTGTTTGCCAAGCAATTGCGGAACGATGAAATTACTTTCGAGCCATTGTTCTAACGCGAAAAGAAGAAAAACCAAAGCTGCAAGCAATTCTGATTGATTGAAGGCGACCACCAGAGACAATACCATTGCGATTGCCGAGCCGACGAATGGCAGAAGATTGAAAAGCCCAGCCAGAGCGCCGAGAACCAGCGAGTATTCCACCTTCAAAAGAGTCAGCCCTGTGCCCAAGAAAAGAGCTACGGCGATGCTCACTAGCATCTGCCCTCTCACGTATCCGCCCATGCGAGCACCCAGTGGCCTAATTAATCCGCCGATTCGATCACGGTTGGGTCGAGGTACCCAGAGTAAAAGTTTTTGCCAGATGTCGTTCGCCTCAACCACAAAATATGATGTGAGAAAGAGCACCAGCAGAGCGTTAGCGAGTGCTCCCATAAGCCCGGCAGTCAGACTGAGCGTGTGCTTTGCCACATTAGGCGCAAACTGTTTTAGCCGCTCCGGATCGATCTTCATATGATCGCCATCGGACCCTATGTACTCTGTCAGAAATGGAAACTTCGCAGTCAGCCCTTGTATGTATTTGGGAATACTGTCGTACAGAGCTAAGGCTTGCTCTTTCATCGGCGGGAAAAGTAAGTAAGCAGCCACTGAGTAAATCAAACCAGTGAGTATGAAAATCGAGATGACTGTGACTATACGTGGAATCTTTCTTTTCTCTAGCCATTCCGCGACAGGAGCAATTGCAGAAGCTAGTGTGATTGCCATTAGCAAGCAGACGACAATTATGCGTAGCTCAAAAATCAGCCAGCAAATGAAAGCCCCAAGGAATAGATAGAAGACGCCAAGCGCAGCTCGTAATCCCGGACGGTGTCTAGGAAGTTTTGTCATGCGTCAATTCACCTTTAGAATTCGGCTGGGCAGTCCAATCATGTTTCCAGTACTGTCAAGAGCAACCGCGACTATTTGATGGGTCTTCCCGTCATTGTAGACCTCTGGCGGTATGTTGAAGGTTCCCTCAGTTTGCAGAAAATGAAGCCAGCTTTGCACCTTTCTAGTAAGTGATGGTTCGTGCGAAGCAAGTGTTTTCTCTTTCGCTGTCACTTGCAAATTACGGTATTTTTTCAGCGCATTTGCATCCGACAGATTGTCGAATACTGTGTTTGGCTCTGATATCAAAACGAGCAACGCCGAGGCGTCTCTCACATTTTTGGCGTTGAATCGGAATTGACTTTGCCCCGGAACTTTCAATAGTTCCGGAACACACTCGGTCATTGAAATCCCCTCAATGGATTGCACGTCAACGTAATAAGGGGAGTTTTGAAGTGCGATTCCGACTCCTTCAACAGGACCACCAAGCTGCCATTCTTTGTTGTCGCCTAACGGACATTCATAGATGTTGTCGCCGGTTCTCACAATCGGCGCTGTCTTTTCTCTGGAGAGCACAGTGTTTTTTTGCGTCCACTTAAAGCGCACCAAATGAAGCAGCCGATCAATCGGCTGATTTGCGTCCACGGTCATTTTGATTCTAACGAGAGGCGTGTAGAGTGGATTTATCGCCTCAATTGGTTTGAGAACCTGAAGTCCTTCGCTCGCCGGATACAAACGTACGCTACTGATCTGTGTCACCACCTGCGGTTGCTCTTTGCAGAAGACAAACCATTGTTTGCCATCGGTAATTTTGGTGGCTGTGGGATTGATCTTGCAGTCCTTCATGTCATTGAAGGAGCAGTTGAATCCGCTGTTTGCTGATGAATCAGTTGAACTGTTCAGCGGATGCAACTTGAGGTCTGATTCGCTGAAATAGACTTGTTGAGGAGATTTGTTATCTTTGGCGACTTCATTTGGCAGGTTAGTCTCCTGTGCTTCAAAGTCAAAATTGTTACTTGCGTCGATCACCGAAAACGGAGGTTTCATCATCGTTTTGAAATACTGCGGTCGCGCCAGGACGGGAGCGCCTTGAAAGTCTGACGGCAAATTGAGAAGGACGAACTTTCTGTCGGCGTTTTGCTGATAGAGCGTGGACACTTCCTCTCTCAGCTTCTTGAGCATCTCGCCAGCGCCTGTGAAGGCTTTCATATTGCTATGGCAGAACGTGCAGAAGACGACGAGTGTAAAGGCAAGAAAGCCGACTCCGGCGGTTGCAATTAGTTTGGTCGACACTTTATCGATGGAGTCTTCGCTGGGTACAAAGGCGAACGCTAGAGCCAGTGCCAATGGGGCCGAAGACAGAAAGAACAGCCGCGCCCCGCTCAGATTGTTGGCAATGTTCCAAATTTGGAAGGTTGGCAACAGTGTAATAGCGCCGAAGAGAAAGAAAGCAATGAAATAGCGTGTCAATAAAGGCGTCGCCAGGCATCTGAGACCAGCAAAGACACCTGCCGCGATATAGGTAGTAAACCCTATCGTCATGAGCCTTTTGCTAATTGGCAGAATTTCTTCGTTGATCGGAACTACTACCTTGAGAAGTGCCGCTTTGTTGGCAAAACTAGCAAATAGAGTATCGAGCCCCAATATTGCACCCGCTGCTCCATCTGCTCCATAACCTCCGACCGCACTACCAAGGAAGATCATTCTTATCAATGCAAATGCGCCGAGGGTCAGCCAAAGCAGCCAAAGTGTGCGTTGTTCGAGCGGCGAAGGGATGCGAATGAACTTCGCCCATGGTTTTTGATTGCTTGTGATGTTCGCGCTATCCGGAATCAAGAATGCAAATACTGTTGCAACCGCGGGCAGGGTCACTGCCATTTCTTTGCTCAGTAGCGAGAGTCCAAAGCAAACAACGCAGAGCCAGATGTATGCCTTCTCTTCAATGAGTTTGAGCCGAAGAAAATAGTACAGGGATGCCAGATAGAAAAGAGTACAGAGTAGATCTACTCGCCCGATGACCCAAGCAACTGACTCGATGTGCAAGGGGTAGGCTGCGAATAACAATGCAGCCCAGATGGCTGTTGCCGCGCGCATTCTGTTGCCAAATGGACCGCAAAGCTCTGACGCTATCAAAGCCACAAAAAGACAGCAACAACTAGTCAGCAGCAGATTGGTAATGTGAAACCCAAGTGTGTTTGTTTTATAAACAAGAAAATCGATAAGTAGCGATAGCGAAATCAGGGGGCGGTAGCTGAGCATCAGGTCGGAGCCGCCCCAATTGCCGTGGAAGTTTGCAAGAAAGTCGCTCCAATCACCCTTGCTGACTGCGCGCGCTACATAATCAAGGTGCAGCCAGTCATCATGCAAAAATCCAATTGTCAAAGACGGCCAGAAGATTGTGAAAATCAGGATTGTTGAGAGCACAGTCGCAAAGACTATTTGTGTCTTAACCGACAGAAAGTCTAGCTTTGCCGGCTCGAGATCGAGCCGGCTCAGGTCGTGCTTAGGCGCTTCGGCAGTGGCGGGTGTCGTCATTTGTTTTCCAGCACCCCGTTTGTGCCTGCGTTTTTTGCTTTGAAATATGCAGGTGTGACTTGAAAATTGATCGGATTGGAAACATAACCCAGAGGCTTATCTTGGGCATCCATTGCCAGTATGCGAAACTCGTAGTAGCCCGGCACTTTCAATGCCTTCAAAGAAATAATTGCATTCGTGGAACCCAATTGATCCAACTTGCCTGAAACGAAAGCCTTATCAGATGGAGATTTGTCTCGCAGTGTGCCAGTGTAATGTTCAAACCATGACTCAGGTCGGCTAATTTCGTACCGTACATATTTCGCTCCCCTGATTTTTGTCGCGTCGTAGATAAGCGGTCCGAGATCTTTGTTTATATAGAGAGTTCCATTAGAGTCGATGTACGTTTTGGTTCCAGGTGCAAAGGATAAAATCGGAATTTCATCATCAGCGTTTATGAAGCGAACCGATTTGACGGTTATTTTGCACGGTTTTTCCGATGTGTTGAGCGTGAGTCCGGTGATTTTGCCTTCACCCACCCAACTCTTCAGCTCCCCAACCGAGAAGCGGTAAGTGTTTTCTCCAGTCTTAAGAGGTTGAACAGACTCTCTTTCCTGCGCATAAATCGGATGCGTGGCTCCAGCCCATCCCAGAACTAGAATCGCGTTTTCTGGAAGTTTTTTGTTGGGATCTTTGGGTTCTGCTCTCAAAGTCACATCGAGAAAATCAAAGTCGGTTGACGGCGCGTCGATTACCGGAGATTGAAAAATCTGATTGGCGTCTTCTAAGACAGCGTTACCTTCTCCCAGCTCGAAGGTTTGACGTGGAGCACAAAGCGCAATCGAGTGCCAGTCTTTCATGGGCAGTAATTTTTGTTCGGTACTATCCCAAACGAAAACGCCGGCGAGATTTTTGTCGGCGAGCAGGTTGCGAAGCCTGGTTCTGCCAATCAAATTTGCATCGCCAAATGTGACTGGTTCAAACGTAATTATGCGCTCGCTAAGATCTTCCTTTGTCAGAGGAGGCTTCAATGTCACACCGAACATGGAAGCGTTGTACAGCATATGCGCCCCTTTTTGATGTGGTGGCAAATTGAGCAGAGCCACTTTCATGTTTTTGGGACGTCCGGTGAGCGCCGCTTCTACTCCGGCTCTCAAATTGTTGACGCCTCTTGAGGCTTCCACCCACGGCTGATTATTTTGTCGGGCTGTAAAGGCATACGACATGGTGAAAAGAGCCGCCAAGGCTGTACTTAGGAGGGGCAATAAGGAAATATGCCCGTGGTTTTTCTTCTCGTCTCCTGCTCCGAAAATCAAGGAAGCGATGATGAGAACAACCGGCGCCGTTGCCAGATACACGAAGCGACCACCCTGAAGGATTGCGGTGATATCGAAGACTTGAACTGTCGGCGCCAACGCTATGACTAACCAGATTAGGCCTAAAGGAAGAAAAGGTGAGATTGAGAAAGGAAATTCGTTTGTTTTTCGTTTCGTCAAAATTGCTCTTACAACCGCGATTACAAGAGCAGCAGCGGTCATTAGTTTGAAAACAAGCCTGATCTTGTTAGACGGCTCTGTCACAAAATCGTTGAATGGAAGAAGCAGTCGCATGAGACTTCCCCCCTCAAACCAGCGACGAAAGAGTGAATCTTTTAGACCTTCACCAACCGAGCCGCTATAGCCGCCGAAGAGTGTTCCTAAAACGACTGCGCGGAAGCCTAGATAGAAAAGTAACAGAAGGATGTGCCACTTAGTCGCCTTGAGTGCTTCTTTGAGCGCTTCTTTGAATGCTTCTGCAAAACCGGTGCGCCATCCTGTGTGATCATCGTTTTTTCGTTTGGGCGAGCCGGAAGAGGCCGAGTTTATAAGCTCATAGATGAAGAGGGTCGGCGGCAAGGTAATCGCCATCTCTTTGGACATGAGCGACATAGTAAACGCTATCAGGCTCAATACCTGCATTGCTCCCGCACGATTCCTCGCGCCGTGCCTGCTGAGCAAATAGAGCCAGAGAGACAAGAAGAGAAATGTAGTGCAAACGCTATCAACTCTCGCGATGATCCAGCTAACAACCTCGGGATGCAGCGGGTGGCAAGCGAAAAGAGACGCGGTCAAAAGCGCTGTGGAAAACTTCGCTCGTTTGTCCAGAGCTGGAAACATGGACAGAAGAGAAAGGAACAGAAAAACGGAGCTGAGCGTCTGGTAGAGGAAGTTGGAAATGTGAAAACCGTCGGGGTTTGCGCCCCAAAAGAGGTAATCAGAGGCGAGAGTGATGGAAATCAGTGGACGATAAAAACAAGTTCCAAGCGTTTGCATCCAATTCGAGTAGAAATTTTTCCACAATAAGTGGGCATTCCCATTGAAGACGGACTTCAAATAATCGACATGGGCAAAATCGTCCGCTAGAAAATATCCGTGCAAACTATCGCTAAAGGCAGCGAAATTGAGCAATACGATGATTAAGACAGCACCCAAAATCAACAGCAACGAATCCTTGGCGGGTTCGCTTGTCGTGGCCGCCCTTGTGTTCAAACCGTCTTGGGAGGTTGCCTGTTGAATGTTTTCTATCACCGTGAAGGATGTCTCCACTTACAAATTCCGTCGAATAGCAAATTGCGAATCAGGCGCACGCGGGGTCTTGGACATTCAGGACAATCTGGTCTCATTGCTCAAGACGGTCCGATTATGACTTGGATCCGCTCTGAGTGCGTGAGTTAGACATCAGCAGGGGTAGCCAGATTGCAGTTTTCTTGTTAGAAAAATAATAGGAGAGTAAGTGAATTAGAAGTTTAAGGACCATCTGCCGGAGCAGGCAACCAGGTAAGCTTTAGTACCTAGCCAAGTGGTGAATTCTAAAGATCGGAAGACCGTAGTAATTTGCTGGTATCTATGGAAGACCACATCACTGACGAATCGACGCTGAAATTCCCGGATGGCTTCATCTGGGGCGCCGCCACGTCGCATTTTCAGGTGGAAGGGCATCCGACAGAAATCAATAACAAGCTATCTGATTGGTCTAAGTGGGCTTCGATTGCCGGTAACATCGCCGATAGCACGACTGCGGATGCTGCCTGCGACTTCGTTTCACGATATCTAGACGATATCGAGCTTCTCAGTGGGCTGAATTTGGGCGCGCTGCGAATCAGCTTGAATTGGGCTGTTCTATGCCCTGACGATGAAGCAACTCGCCGGGGACAAAAGCGCCAGAGCCTCAATCCGGAAGGCGTCCAATATTATAAGAAATTGCTCTCAACCCTGAAGGCGCGTGGCATTACAACCTTCGTGACGCTCTTCCACTTCTGTCTGCCGCAGTGGCTGGCCGAGGAGGGTGGTTGGCTGGGACCAAGAACCGCTGAGGAATTTGGACGTTTTGCCGAATTGGTTGCTGATGAGCTGGGCGAGTATATAGACTACTGGATTACGATTAACGAACCACTTCCGTACGCTTATCAGGGCTACGTTGAGGGCTCCTGGCCTCCTGGTCAGAAGCATCATTACGTCAATGCCTTCCAATGCGTTCACAACATGTTGCAGGGCCATGCTCTTGCATATCATGCGATTCACAAGATCATTCCGACTGCGCAGGTCAGCTTTACCAATCACTGGCGCCCGTTTGTGCCAGTCAACAAATGGAATCCGCTCGACCATCTTGTCACCCACATGCGCAATCGCGTCTTCAATCACCTGTTTCCCAATGCGATCAAAACCGGTGCGATGGCTTTTCCATTCCCGCTAACGCTGCGCACTGCGATTAAAGAGCTTTGCCGTCCCATCGAGGGTCTCAAGGGAACGATGGACTATAGCGGCGTCAATTACTATACCCGTGATCTCTCGCATCACAGTCTGGAAGCGCCTTTCGACGTGTTCGGCAGGAGCAGCCGAGGCGCTGATTCTGAAGTGAGCTGCATGGGCTGGGAAAGTTATCCTGACGGTCTCTATGAAGTTCTTACAAATGAGTTGCGGCAATATTCCAAGCATGCCGACGGCAGAGATTGTCCGATTATCATTACGGAAAACGGCTTTGCCGATCTCTTCCCGGCACACTTGACCGAGGACGGCGACTGGTCGCTGACCGATGATTACCGCATCAAATACATGATTTCGCACTTGAAAGCGATGCACAAAGCGATCAAGAAAGGCGCCAACGTCAAAGGGTATCTTTATTGGTCGTTGCTTGATAACTTCGAGTGGGCAGAGGGGCTTAAAGCCCGATTTGGCTTAGTACGCGTTGCTTTCCCCACTCAAAAGCGAACTCTACGCAAGAGTGCCTACGTGTATGCCAAAATAGCTTCTAGTAATGCGCTGGACAACGGATCGGGCTATTAGGACACTCAGCAAATTTATGAATACAAAAATGAAGGCGAAGTTTTTTCTTCCTTTGGCTTTTGCCCTGCTTTCCGTCTTTTCAATTCTGGCGCCCGATCCCCATTTTCAAAGAGCGCAATCTGCACAGGCCGCTCCAGCCGAAGGTGGCAAACACACGACATTACGTATGGTCGCGGATGTTAAAGAAGTGGTGCCCGGATCAACATTCATGCTCGGAGTCGAGCTTACGATGCAGCCTGGATGGCACACCTATTACAAAGAATCCGGCGATGCAGGTATGCCTACTTCAATTGAATGGGTGTTGCCGCCTGGTTACAAGGTCGGCGAGCTTCTCTGGCAGAAGCCACACAAGTTTGATGACGGCGGCATCGTCACTTATGGCTATGCAGACAAAACAGTAATTGCTGCCAAAGTCACCGCACCGGATACGATACCGGACGGAGAACAAAAATTTGTTGCAAAAGTAAAATGGTTGGAGTGCAAAGAACTTTGCATTCCCGGTTCTGGTGAAACTTCCATGAGCCTGCCTGCAGGAAAGAAAGGCTCTACTGCTGTGCCTGGCGACACTGACCTATTTAAGGACAGTGGATTTGATGGAAAGACTTCCGACATAACAACAGAATCGCATGGCACTGTTGGTGGTGACGGTGGCAACACCTCGACTGGTTCTTCAGGGACGGCTGCACAAAATTCCAGTGCCGGCAGCATTCTCGATCGCAACCTGACACCGGCTGATGCAGGCGGGACCATGCCGCCTTATATGTATTTCGCTCTGGCTGTTCTCGGTGGTTTTATCCTCAATTTCATGCCCTGTGTCTTGCCTGTAATCGCAATCAAAATCATTAGTTTGATGGAGCAAGTCAACGATGAGCCTGGTCGCGTTCGTCTGCAAGGACTCGTTTTTGCTGGCGGTATCCTCTCTTCTTTCCTTGTTTTAGGCGGCCTTGTACTCGCAGCCCGTGAGGCGGGACAGTCAGTAGGCTGGGGATTTCAAATGCAGTACCCGCCATTCGTAATCGCGATGGCTACTATCATCATGATTTTTTCGCTTAGTTTATTTGGACTTTTCTACGTCACCGTCAATCCGGGGCAAGCTCAAATCGACAAACTGGCCAGCAAGGAAGGACTAACCGGAACCTTCTTTAAAGGCGTTCTGGCGACGGTTTTATCTACACCGTGTACAGCGCCTGCGCTGGGACCGGCAGTCGGTTTTGCATTTTCGCAATCGCCAATCGTTATTCTCGGTATCTTTGAAGCGGTGGGTCTGGGCATGTCTTTGCCTTACTTGTTGCTGACTATCAATCCAAACTGGTTGCGCTTTATTCCTAAACCAGGCGTATGGATGGAAAAGTTCAAAGAAGCTATGGGATTCGTCCTGCTTGCCACCGTTGCCTGGCTGCTAAGTGTCGTCGGCGCACAAGTGGGAGCTGGCGGAGTTCAATCGGTTGGCTTTTTTCTCACTGGTATCGCTTTTGCAGTTTGGGTTTCTGCTCGTTTCACTGACTTGTCCTCAACCAGTCAGAGAAAGGCAGTTGTATGGTCGATTTCAGGTCTAATATCGGCGGTTTGCTTGTATGTCTTCGTTCTTTCGCGTCCAGACCTGATGGGGAATTTGCCTTCAGAACCTGCAACAGCAAAAACCGCTGTCACCGAGTCTGGTATCACCTGGCTGCCGTTCAGTATTGATGATCTGGACAAGAACATTGCAGCGAATAAGACTATTCTTCTGGATTTCACCGCAGACTGGTGTCTCACTTGCAAAGTCAACGAGAAAACTGTCCTTGAAAGTGCTCCAGTTGTTGAACAACTCAAAGCACTGAATGTGGTGACAATGAAAGCTGACTGGACGCGAAGAGATGAAACCATCTCTAAGCTGCTTCAGAAATTTCAACGCTCTGGAGTGCCGCTCTACGTAGTCTTTCCAGCAGGCAAGGGGTCGTCGCCTATAGTCCTTCCTGAAGTGATCACTCCTCAGCTTCTGGTGGACAAGTTGAAAGAAGCAGGTCCAAGCAAGAGTTAATGCGGCGCGCCGGCTTCACGGGCGGCATGAATGCCGCCCTGACCAAGATCAACACTGAGAGTGTTTGTTCAATTTCTCGAGCGTCGTTCGATTAGAGCTTCGAAATTTCTTCCAGCACTTTTGCGTTATCCGGCATACCTTCATGAACGTATTGAATGATGCCGTTCTTGTCGATGAGGAAAAGCACGCGGCTTGCGGTGGTTTTGTCTTCTGCAACAACACCATACTTGCGACCGACTTCATGGGTGTGGTCAGCGAGCAAGTGCTGTTTCAAATTGAACTTTGCGGCAAAACCTTCGTGACTCTTCACCGAGTCTGTTGATACGCCGAACACGACGGTGTCAGCGCTCTCAAATTTCGAGTAGTCTTCGGTAATGGCGCACATTTCTTTTGTGCATCCTGGTGTGTTGTCTTTCGGATAGAAAGCCAGCACGACATTCTTTTTGCCTCGGTAGTCGGACAAGCTGATCTTGCCTTCGGGAAACGCTTCACAGGTAAACTCTGGTGCCTTTTCGCCAACGCGAGGCAATGCGACAGCTTCTCTTGGTGACGTCATAGCTTACTTCCCTCTTTCTAGGATTGAAAGGCATCATTGTTGCACTGCCGCGCAGAGGGCACGCGATTATTTAATCTCGAAAGCGACTAATGTTACCGAAGAAAGCTTAACTGCTGCAGAAGCTCCTGATTCCTACAAACCTTTTGATTACAAGGAACCTTCTGAATACAAGGAACCCTTTGACTACAAGAAGGCTTGTGATTACAAGGAGACCTTCGGTTGCAGTGAAACCTCCTCATAACAGAGAAGCTTCCGCAAATGCAGAAGCTTCTTTGATAACTCTCGTTTTTAATTAACCGTTGATGGTTTCTTGAATTGCTTCGACGAGATTGTCGAGACCACCGACAGAGAATTGATCTGCAAACACAGCGAGGATGCCGACATCAACGTCTGTGAGGATTGTGACCTTCAGCTCGCCCTTCAAATCGGTGAGCAAGACCATTTGTCTCAATTTGCCGATTTCGAGTTTGTTGGTGCCGAGGTTGCTGGTGCTGAGCAGCGCAGTAGAAAGCACGCCCAACGTGTCCTTATCCATGTCTGAGCGGGTCGAAGCGGCAATCACGAGACCGTCATGACCGACGATCAAGCTGCCGTAAACATTCGGAAAGGTGTCGATGTGGTTCAACAGCGCTTGAATGCCTTCACCTCGAGCGGCGCTGATGACTCTTGCCGTGGCAAGATTTGCGCCGATCGTTCTTTGCTCTTCTTCTGCTTTAATGATGCTTTCTACAACGGAAACATCGAGAAGCAGCTTGCCTACTGTCTTCATGGTGCCGACCGAGTCAGCTCCTGTTGTCGGCTCGGCTGCAGACTTGTTGGAGAGGCGTCCAAACTCTTTGAGTTGATTGGGCTTAGTCGGCTTGCCATCAGGACCTACAGGAGGCGTCGCGGCTTCCTGCATGGCATTGAGATCCGGCTTGGCAAACATTGCTGTTTCCTTGACCGGTTTGGCAAGATCGTTAGGCAATGGAGTTGCTGCAGCGGCAGCTGCGGCTGCTGCGGCTGCTGCTTCTTTCTGCGCTACAATTTCCAATTCACCAGTATCGGTGACAGGTTTTGCTTTTCCTGTTCCTACTTCTCTAAGAGCTTCTTCTGGTGCTAGATTTGAGAAGATCTCTTCGATGTCCTGGTCAACGCCGTGTTCGAAGAGAGGCTTGTCTTCATCTTCGTCGTCGTCAAGGCGACGCGACGGCAAAGTCTTTTCTGCCTTTTCTTCAGCCTTGGCTGCTGGTTCGAATGAAATGTCTTTTCCAGCACCGGACTCGCGAGCCTTGGCGAAGATTGCATCGATATCGGCAGCTTCTTCCTCTTCCTCTTTCTTCTTCGCCACAGGCGCGGAGCTTACTTCGCGAAGAGCCTCTTCAGGAGCGAGGTTCTTAAAGATATCGTCGACATCACTGTCGAGATTTTCGTCGAAGAGTGGTTTGTCCTCGTCTTCGTCATCATCTAGGCGGCGTGAAACAGGCTCAGGCTTGGGCTCAGGTTTTGGTTCCGGCTTGGGCTCTGGCTTAGGTTCGGGCTTAGGTTCGGGCTTAGGTTCGGGCTTAGGTTCAGGTTTCGGCTCTGGCTTAGGTTCAGGTTTCGGCTCTGGCTTAGGTTCAGGTTTCGGCTCTGGCTTAGGTTCAGGTTTTGGCTCCGGCTTAGTCTCAGGTTTTGGCTCTGGCTTCGGCTCGGGTTTCGGTTCCGGTTTGGGCTCTGGTTTGAACTCGAAGCGTTCAGGCTCAGGCTTTGGCTCGGGCTTGGGTTCTGGCTTCGCCTCTTCTTTTGCTTCCGGCGCTTCCAGGCTAGGCATTTTGTTTTTGGTGATGGCGCCCATCAAACGCGAACCAAGATCCATATGCGAGCTGCTGCTCGGGGGCTCTGCTGCTGTGGCTGCTGTTGGCTCTGGTGGAATTTCCTCAGCAACACCTTGATCGCTTTCCATTTGGGTAAGCGGTTCGTCCATAATCGAAAGCGGCTCATCATCGAGTCTGTCGAGGATGTCCTTCAAACTTTCTTGATTTGCTGCTTCGTCTTCCGGACGGTGACCACCTGTACCACTGGCGCTCAGGGCCTGCAATTTGGTAAATGTGCTGGTGCTCTTTCTCTTCTGTGCTTGCAATCGCGTTGCGGTAGCAGAAGCAGCTGATCTTCTCTCGTCGTCGATTTCTTGAACTGGAGACTTCGCTGGTGGTTCTGGCTTGGCTGGCGGCTTTTCTTCTTCTGCATCCAACTTGTCCAGAATGCCGCGCAACTTGGTAGACGACGTCGCGGCTTTCGCCTTGGTCTTTCCAAGTTTGATTGCGCCTTTCGATTCAGATTGTTCTTGAACAGACTCTTCTTCGCCCGTGTCCGTACCTGCCGAATAAACCGACAATGGCTCGAGTCTAAAAAGTGCAACGGCCGCGCCGATGCCAAACACAGAGCTTACGACGAGCGGCACAACCGGCAACGTGAGCTTCATTGGCGCTACAAAAGCGAAGTGCCCGCCAATCGCAACTCCCAGAGCAGACAGAACGAGTATGGATACAAAACCTACGCCTGCGACCTGAAGTAATTGGTTGAGGCGTCCATTCTCAAAACATATACGGCTGAAGAGCAACGCAGCGCCGAGCTGTGCAAGCACCAGTGTCGCGGCGTTGACGCTGAAGGTCAAATCTTTCCAGGGCGACTGTGTGCCTCCGAAAGTTAGAAGGAGGGCAAGCACGATGGCTGCGCTGAACCAAATCCAATTTCGAACGACCAGTTTGTACATTTAAAAGATCGGTCCTTGAGATCTATATAAAAAACTAAGTTCAATATACCCTGTCACAAAGGGTTTACGGTGCAAACTGAACAGGTTTGAAGACCGAAATCGCCCCTTGAAAGCGCTGTTTCGTTATTATCTGTCGCTGTCGCTGCGATTCTGTCTCTTGCGAGAGCCCGTGTGTGAGGCTGTCAGCACGATAAGGGCTTTTACAACGGATATAGCCGATACGTTGACTGTCAATAAAAATATCCAATTTATGTTCAAAACCGGCGCCTGTGAGCCTGGGCGAAGTCGTATGGAAGTGAACACAGAGTCGTTTACCAGGTGCGTTAGCCCGGCGATCGCACCGGCGAAAGCCAAAATGGCAAGAGATAGTTTGATGACTTGAATAGGCGAAGCTTCGCCGTAGAAAAGAACGGCGGCAGCCAGGCTGGCACCGACTTCGATGACTAGAAGTGGCAGCAAAGGCACTTCCAGGCAATTGGCATGGAAAACCTTGGGCAGCCCATAGTTCAGCCCGGTGACAAACAAGATAAGCGCTGCCAAAAGCGGCCAGGACGTCCGTATAGTCAGACGATGCATCAAAACTCCACGCAGAAATCTACGTTATTACAGCCTAAATGAAGCGCCTAGCCTGGACTGGAGACTTTCTCTGATTTTTGCCAGACGCTTGTCGACCTCTTCGGTGGACAAGGGCTCCTGATCGCCGGAGAAAAGCAGTCGGTAAGAAAGGCTTTTCTTCCCGTCGCTAAGCTGGAATAAGCTGACTAAATCGACCTGCTTGAGGGTACCTCCTGCAGCCGATCGAATACAAGATTCTACAGAAGCGTGGTCGAGGGCTACATCCACATCTGCGGTCAGATCGCGAGAAAGTGGCTGGGTGGAAGGCAATGGCGAGAATGTCGCAGCTATTGTCAATTTCTGTATCTGATCGATATCCAGCTCGAATACCGCTGCGCGCTCGGCGAATTTCAAGCTATCGGTAAAGCCAGGATGCAATTCGGCGACGAAGCCCAGTCTGACTACTTGTGCCTCAGGAGCGTTGGCGGTGACGTTTGGATTTTTCGACCAGATGATCTCGCAGGCTCTAAAAGGATGCAGACATCCTGGCAAACGATTGGAATGGAAAAATTTGACGCGGGCTAAATCAACGCCTGCCTGTAATAGCAGTTGCTCGACGACACCTTTGGCGCGATAGAAATCATGCGCTTCTTCAGCCACTGTTTCATATTTGGCTGCGGCTTCCGGTGCTGCAGTTGGTTTTGTCTGCCACAGGCTGGAGGAGCGTCTGCCCATGAGCAAACCGGCAACTTTGGTGCGTTCTTCAACACCAGTTTCGCCACGTTCTTGCTTAACATCTTTTGCATCTTTTTTTAGATAAATGCGTCCAATTTCAAATAGAAAAACATCTTTGTTGCCGTGGTCGTAATTGTATGCAGCAGTCTGCGTTAGACCAGGTATCAAGCTCTGGCGCAATACTTCATGGTCTTCTGAAAGAGGGTTGAGCACTGCCACCAGTCGCTCTTCATTTTCGAGAGTGGCTAAACCATGCGGATTATCGTCTCCTTTCTTGCTCTCGCTGCGCACCAAACTTGATATCCAAGCTTCGCTCAAGCCTGATGCCAGAAGCGATCTTTTGATGTTGTTGACCGTTTGATTCGGAGCTTGCGGCGGAATTGTATTGGTCGGCATCACGCTGGGTAATTTGTCAAAGCCGTAGATACGAGCGATTTCTTCTATCACGTCTATTTCGCGTGTCACGTCGGCAGACCTGAAACTGGGCACTTTGACGGACAACTGATCACCTTTTGCTTCATATCCGAAGCCGAGCGGCTCGATGAGTTTGCCCGCTGCATCTGCTGTCAAATCAATATCCAGCAGTTTTTTTACTCTGGGCATGCGCACCGATACGACTGTTTTTTCAACCGTCTCTTTGCCCGACTTTGCCATCTCTGCAAAGCCTGCACCGTCTTTAGTGGCGCTGCAATATTGCATTATCAGACTGGCGGCTCTGTCAGATGCTGCGATAACTGACTCTACATCAACGCCGCGCTCGAATCTCAAGCTACTGTCGCTGGACAATCCGAGCAATCTGCTTCCTCTGCGTACACGGGCTTGCGAGAATGCTGCCGCTTCAAGAGCGATGGCGTCAGTGTCGTCGGAAATCTCAGAACCTTTGCCGCCCATGACTCCTGCGACACCCAGTACTTGATCTTCGCCGGCGATTACAAGAACTTCGTCCGTGAGTTTTTGCTCTCTTTCGTTGATGGTGACGAGGGTCTCACCGGACTTGGCGCGGCGAGCTTGTATAACTTTGCTCTTTAGTTTGGAAACATCGTAAGCGTGCAGAGGCTGACCCATTTCATGCATCACATAGTTGGTGATGTCGACGATATTGTTGACCGAACGCACGCCGATTGCTTCCAACTTGCGAACAATTTCTTGAGGTGACGGACCGACCCTCAATCCTTCTATATAACGGATGGTGAGAAGGGGGCAATCTTCTTCACTTTCAACACGGGTAGTTATGGCTTGCTCAGGCTTGATTTGCTTGCCGTGCTTGCTCAGATCCGAAGTTGCAACTTTCATCGGGCGACCCGTCAAAGCAGCAACCTCGCGCGCCAGTCCGATTACAGACAGTGCGTCGCCTCTGTTCGAGCGAGAGCCTACATTGAGAACGGAGTCCGAACTGAGTTCTAAAACTTCTTTTGCGTCGGCACCAATCTTGATGCCATTGCCTTTGATCAAAATCTCTTCCAAGTCGGACAGAATGAGAATTCCGTCCACATCAAAGCCTTGCAGTCCCAGTTCTGAAGGCGAGCAGAGCATGCCGTTTGAGGTAACACCACGAATTTCGGAACGTTTGATCGGAAGTGGGCTGCCATCCTTTCTGTTAATTACGATTGCACCGGGAAGTGCCACCGGAATAATATGTCCAACTTCGATATTCGACGCACCGCAAACAATCTCGACCGGCTCTGCGTCCTCTTTGAGAAGCACTTTCGTGAGGCGAATCTTGTCGGCATTAGGATGCTGGTGAATCTCGAGAATTTTCCCGACTACCAGCGGCCCTGTAATATTGGCACCAACGGTGTGAATGTCTTCCACCTCGAAAGCGTTCATCGTCAGCTTTTCAGCTACTTCTTCAGGTGAAATCCCTGAGAGATCAACAAATTCACTCAACCATTTGTATGAAAGCTTCATTGCGGTAACGCCCTTGTGTCCTTTGAAATCTTGAGATTTAACTGGTTTGAGATGTTCTTCGTGTATCGAGTGCGACAACTGTCGGCTCAATTGTTTTTAGAATTGGCTCAGGAATTTCACGTCATTGGTGAAGAAATTGCGGATGTCTGTGACACCGTATTTCAGCATCGCCAGGCGCTCAACGCCCATACCGAAAGCGAAGCCGCTCCATTCTTCCGGATCAATTCCGACCGCTTGCAAAACATTCGGGTCGACCAATCCGCAACCCAAAAGTTCTAACCACCCGCGGTGACCGCAGGTGCGGCAACCACTGCCCATGCAAAACGGGCATTGGCTGTCCAATTCGGCAGATGGCTCTGTGAATGGAAAGAAGTCGGGACGAAGTCTGGTTTTGAGAGGCTTGCCGAAAAGTAGACGGATAAACTCATTGAGAGTTGCGCTCAATTGCCCGAAGGTAACATCCTTATCGATAAGCAAGCCTTCGACCTGGTGAAATAGCGGGTATTTACGAGCGTTGACTTCTTCGTTGCGATAAACGCGTCCGGGAGAAATGATTTTCAACGGCGGTTTTTTGTTTTCCATTACACGAATTTGCACTGTCGAAGTTTGACTGCGCAAAAGCACTTGTGGTCCGACGTTGGTATAGAACGTGTCTTGCTCATCTCTGGCCGGGTGGCTGAGGGGAGTATTCAAAGCATCGAAGTTGTAATAGTCGGTCTCGACTTCCGGTCCTTCGGCAACTTCGTAACCCATGCCGTAAAAAATGCTGATGATTTCTTCTGTGACTTGAGTAAGCGGATGCAGGTGCCCCTGGGCGATTGCGCGTCCAGGCAAAGTCACATCGATGCCTTCGTCTTTGAGGCGAGCGTCCAGTTCTTTTCGGTAAAGCGCGTTCTTTTGCTTTTCCAGAGCGCCTTCTACTTCTTGCTTTATTTCGTTCGCCAGTTGCCCAATGCGAGGACGGTCGGCTTTATCGATGTTCGAAAGCCCTCGCATAATGGTGCTTAGAGAGCCTTTCTGCCCGAGATATTGCAGCCTCAATTCTTCCAAAGCGGCTGAAGTTTGTGCCTGGGTAAAATCAGCCAGGGCTTTATCCTTCAGTTCTTTCAGCTCTTTTTCTAAATTTTCAACACTCATCAGATTCTTTGCAACCCTTCCAAAGCGCATTCGCTGGATTCAGACTAGTCGCCAAGGCGCTCGCCCATCTCGCCGCACAGGCGCGCAATAACCGTCGCCCGGACAATTCTGCCAGCAGATTTCTAACAGTAACAGAACAGCATATAAGATTCTGAACATTGGCAGGCGGTCTTTGCGTTTCTACACTTGCCGCTCGCTGTCAGCCATTGATAGAGCTTCACTGGCAAGGATCGTGTCCTCTCGACTGCGCTTGCCGTCCGCGTGCTGCTCGGCACAGGGCTTAATTGCCAAAAAAATATAGGGCTGGAGCTTCCTTTCAAATGGCGTAAAATTCAATTAGAAGTGGCGCTGTAAAGAAAGCTAAATAGAGAATTTGGCTAAGAATGCGATAACAACGCTCAGTGCGCCCGAAAAACTAAACGGAATCCCTCACGACAATCAGGTCTAACCGCTTGGCTAGAACACGTTTCAGGAGAAAACCTGGATACACGATCCCGACTACGAGAGTGTCCGTAATCGTGATTTCGCCAGACAGAAAAATATTGTTGGTTCGCCACCGCAAGGGCAATCGACAGTATTGGGTATTGCCTGGCGGGCGGCTTGAATATGGCGAAACCTTTGCTGAGTGTGCAGTTCGGGAGATAAAGGAAGAGACTGGACTGGATGTTGAAGTGGTTCGCTTTCTTTTCCTGTCCGAAGCAATCGCCCCCGACCGCTCTAGGCACATTGTCAATGTTTATTTAAAGGCAAAAGAAATTGGCGGCGTAATGAAAGTCGGCAACGAGCCGGTTCTTGCCGGGGTCGACTACATTCCCATCGATGACCTTGAGAAAGTGACGCTCTTTCCGCCGGTCGCTGAGTACATTTTGAAAAACCTGTCACTCGGTGACCCGGATGGCATCGAGTACCTTGGCAATCTCTGGGTCTAGTTAGGATTTTTAGATTTTGGGATTGTGAGCGAGATGCCGTGCATCGCCCGATTTTGAAACTCCTGTAACGGCAGGCGACGCATGGCGTCACCCCTCCGGCGCTTCTGTAGTAGAATATCAGCTCTATATGTCGGGACCGACGTTCTGTTTTGATGCAGCCGCATCCAGCTCTGGTTCCCGGTGGCTATGCGCCAACACAGAGACCTATCGACGCGCGCATTATGAGTTTTGTCTCAAATTGTCGCTTCAACCGCCTGGAGGAAAAAATGGCACAGCAACGTGGAATGAAGCGAGCTGAAAAAGTACTGGCTCGCAAGCAAAAGAAGAGAGTTCAAGCTAAAGCAGCAAATATTCGCCGCGCCGAAAGACAGGCTGATGGTGTTGAAAAAGAAGTGAAGGCTGAAGGCTAAACTCGACTCTTCAACTGAGTTTTAGAAACCGCTCTTACCGGGCGGTTTTTTGTTGCGCACTTTTCGTACGCGAGCCACACGCGGTTTTCTTCGTACGCGAGCCGCATGCGGCTCCCTGCCAGGAACGCGCATGCGCGTCACCTACTGGGTATTGGGCGTTACATATGGTCGCCGAAAGAAAAGGTAATTCCATTGACGACGACTTCCGAACCCTGTGATGCTCCAGCCTGCAGCAACGCGTCAATGACTCCCATTGCTCGCAGAACATTGAACATATGCGCCAGGGATTCCGGCTCTTTGAGGTTGGTGACCTCGACGATTTTCTCTGCGCGATGACCAGTGAGGAAGAAAACATTCTTCTTTCGCGTGATCTCAAAGGAGTCATCCGGTCTTTCCGAAGCTGCTTCGTCGCTGATCACGATTGTCGGATCGACCACAGGCTCGGGCGATTTAAATTCTTCCAGTTTGCGGGTCAAGACGGCGATCAATTCTCTTACGCCGATTTGGCCTTGCGCAGATATAAGATGAACGCCCTGAAGTCTTTCCTCCTTTCCTTTGTATTGTTTTTTGAGAAACTTCTCCACCCTTTGTTTAAGAGCTTCAGCTTCATCCGCATCCATTAGATCAATTTTGTTGAGTGCCACCAAACGCGGTAGCTCCTTCAATTTGTCACTGAATAGATCGAGTTCGTTGAGGATAGTTTTCATATCTTCTTCGATTGTCTCGGAGCTGCTGTCCACCATGTGTACGAGGACTCTTGTGCGTTCGATATGGCGGAGAAAATCGTGTCCTAATCCGACACCACTCGAAGCTCCTTCGACGAGCCCAGGAATATCGGCGACGACGAACGCCTTTCCTGATTGATCGTATGCCACACCCAGATTGGGTTCTAGGGTTGTGAAAGGGTAAGCGGCTATCTTGGGTTTGGCATTGGAGATGACTGATAAAAGTGTCGATTTGCCGGCGTTGGGCAGTCCAATCAAGCCGACATCGGCAAGCAACTTCAATTCCAATTCAAGGAGTCTCTCGACCCCCCTTTCTCCAGGCTCGCAATAATACGGCGAACGTTTGGTCGGGGTTGCCATCATGCTGTTTCCCCGGCCGCCGCGCCCACCCTCGGCAACGAGTGCCCTTTGACCCGGGGCTACCAGGTCGGCAATGACGTGCCCGTCATTCCTGTCCCGGATAACTGTCCCGACCGGCACCCTTATGACGAGATCCTTGCCCTGTTTGCCGTGCTGGTTCTTGGTCCGGCCACGCTCGCCGTTCTCGGCCTCAAAAATCGCTTTGAAACGAAACTCTACGAGCGTAGTCAGGTCGTTTGTCGCCTCAATATAGACATGAGCCCCTCGCCCGCCATTGCCCCCGGCAGGACCCCCTAGAGGCTCGTATTTCTCTCGTCGCCAAGCGATGGCACCGTTGCCCCCGTCGCCGGAACGTACGCTGATTTGGACGTGATCTATAAATTGGCTCATAAGTTGTAAGTATCAGTGACGGATAACCAGTAGAGATCTTGACCTAAGATCTTGATCCTTATGATTATCAGATCTAGATCTTTTAAAGTAATAGATATACTGAGATCAGTTAAAGATTGTCTTTCAAGTGGCAGATTGAAGAAGGAAATAGACCCGTTTAGAGTCTTGAGTCGCCGATAAATCGGTTAAGAACAAAACTCTCAGACTTAGTGGTGAGGAGGAACATCCATTGGAAGAGCGTATCACTGTTCATGAAAAGGCTCGAGGCGAGACGATTAACGTCTACATCGGCGAGTATCGCGGAACAAAATATCTTCATATCCGGGAATGGTATCTCGACAAAGATCAAGAAGAGAAACCAACCAAAAAAGGTGTGGCACTACCGGTGGAGAAATGTGAAGCATTGAAAGATGCGATTTCGCAAATCGGTCCATCCGATGGATCTCTTGATGAAAGAGTTACAGTGCATGAAAAGGCTCGCGGCGAGTCGATCAATGTCTACGTTGGTGAATATCGCGGCACCAGATACCTGCATATTCGCGAGTGGTATCTCGATAAGGATCAAGAAGAGAAGCCGACCAAGAAGGGCGTTGCCATTCCTATGGAAAAGGTGGACGCGCTTACCGATGCCATCGACCAATTGGTGCCGGCAGAGAAGGCTGAAAAAGCTGAGAAGCCAGAGAAGAAAAAGAAATAGTTCGACTCAGCTCTCTTAGGAATCCCCTCAACTTGACCAATTCGTTAAAACCGAATTTAGTCTTGCGCCGATCACATGGGTTGCATGCGTTGCATGTATCCCGTGTATTAGGTCTATTCCTGGCAGTTTCGCTTTCCACAACTACCGCTGCCGTTTGCGCCGAGCTTTCGCTTTCTTCCTCCTCAGCGAAGCAAGGGCAACCGATAGAAGTTATTTACAAGACAGAGACGGCTGAGGACTCTCCGACTTTCACGTTCGCGCGACAGACTTATAAATTGTTTCCGTCTCCTGGCGCTGAAGGCGAAGGAGATGGACAACATATATACAAAGCTATTTTGGCGCCTTCGCTCGAACTCGACCCCGGCGTCTATACACTGAAGAACGACAATGCCTCGACGAAGCTGAAAGTGCTAGACGGCAAGTTTCAGATGCGCTATTTGACTTTGCCGAAGTCAAAAGACAATTTCAATACATCGCCCGGGGAGGAAGAAGCGGTCAATGCCGCGAAAGAAACTTGCTCTCCGCAGCGATTCTGGACTGCCGATTTCACCCGTCCCTCAAAGGCTAGAACCTCGACCCCGTTTGGTGTCCGGCGGACAGTGAATGGCAAATTTCTCAAAGACTATTTCCATTCCGGGCTGGATTTTGCCGGAGGGTTGGGGTCACCAGTAGTGGCATGTGCTCCAGGCGTAGTGGTATTGGCTAGGACTGGTTTTAAACTGCACGGTAATTGCGTTGCTATAGATCATGGTCAGGGCATCGTATCGTTCTACATTCACCTGCAAAAACTGCATGTGACCAAAGGGCAACAGGTAAAAGCCGGAGAATTGATCGGAAGAATCGGTCAGACCGGTCGTGCAAACGGTCCGCACCTGCATTTCAGCATCTATTGCAATAAGGCTGCGAGCAATCCGAACAACTGGTTTACAAACGCTATTAAATAGGTTGGGGAAGTTTCATTTCGATGAAACATAATCAACCGCTTTTGAGGAGGCATCACCGGTGATGCCTTTTTCATTCCGGCTTCTCGCGCTGGGCATCATGTCAGTGGTCTGGCATCGCTAGAACTCATATTGAAGTGAAACATAATCACATATAAAAGAGCCGCCCATAAGGCGGCTCTTTACTGATTCCTGGGATGTCTATCGATTGCCTAGATGGTTGTTGCTTTGTTCCAGAATGCATCCTTAATCGCCTTTGAGGAGGTCGATTCGGACTGGATTACCACCGAGGATGGTGCGAACAAAAACACGCCTTCGCCGATACGTTGTTGATGACCGTCGATTGCGTGGCAAGCGCCTGAGAGGAAATCGACTACGCGCTGGCTGTTTTCGTTGTCCAGCATGTGCAAGTTGAGCAACACGGATTTGCGTCCGCGCAGATGCTCAACAATGTCGATAGACTCTTCAAATTGACGCGGCTCGATAACCAACACTTCGCTGGCTGCTTGAGCACTTGGGTGCGTCACGACTTGACTGCCGTAATTGTTCGAAGGCTGTCTGACCGAAGGCGGCTTTACAGCATCCATCGGTGCCTTATCCAATGCCAGCTGTCCGTTGGTGGCATAAACTTCGTCAGTAGTGTCGAACAAATCTTCGAAATCTTCTCTGTCGTAGTTGTCTGCCGGACCGAACCAAAAACTTTTTAGCTTTGTAACTATGCTCACTGCGTCCCTCCTTACCCTCTCGCCGAAATAACTTTGCTTTTCCTTCCCTTATCCGAAATCCGCTTGTAGCGGGGATCAAACTTGAAATATTGCTCTGCCGAGTCGGACCATTGTCGATCCTGCTTCTACGGCTTCCAGCCAGTCCGCTGACATACCCATCGAAAGTTCTTTCAGTTCGAGTGAGTGTTTTTGCGCCAGCTCGTCGCGAAGATTTCTAAGTCCGTTGAAGCATTCAAACCATGTATCGCGATCTTCGATCAGGGGCGAGATGGTCATCAGTCCTTCGATTTTGATGTTGCTCAGCTTAAGCAAATCAGCCATCTCTTTCTTCAACGTCTCTGGGGTGTAACCAGATTTAGTATCATCAGTAAGTATCTTAACTTGAATTAGTACTGATTGCACCATATTTTTTTTGCTTGCTTCCAAAGAAATTTCAGAAGCTAATCGAAGTGAATCGACCGAGTGGATAAGCTGGAAATATCCAACCGCCTTCTTCACCTTGTTGGTCTGCAGATGACCGATAAAATGCCAATTGCAATTGGTGGCGATGCGCTCCGGTAATTTGGTGCGCCGATCGATTGCATCCTGGATCCTGTTTTCACCAAATTCGGTGACACCATTCTCGAATGCTTCTTCGATTTGTGTAAGCGAAGCGCTTTTCGCTACTGCGATCAGGGTGACTTTGTTGCCGCCCATGGCACCTCGGATACGAGCTAGGTTGCTAGCCACACTCATGCCTTCCTGGAGAAGCAAAGCGATTTACGTAAACCCACTCTGCTCTGCTTAAACTGACATTTAGAAACGCCTACTATTAAGCCTCGCAACACACCGCTTTGTCAAGTCAAACAGCGAATTTTTCTGGAAATTCTGCTCATCGTAAACGAGTGTTTTGATACCACAGAAGCACCATTTTCAAGTTGACGACAACAACCGAAAACCCTTTATTTGCAAGTGTTTGTCCGAAGTGATATAGCGTATGTATTGCTGGTGTATATGCACCTGTTGGTAGTATCTCCAGTGGTGCGCATTATGGGTGGTATCACTAGTATGTTTTGGCTGCTATCCAATTGCTTTTAGATCTCTTTTAGATCGCGCATAGCACTAACAATGGCAGCAGCAGCAACTGCCGCTGTCTCCGATCTCAAAATCAATTTTCCCAAAGTGGCGAAGGTTAGACTTGTTTCAGCTGCGCGCAAAAGCTCGGCGTCAGTAAATCCACCTTCGGGTCCAAAGCAGAGCGATATATTTTTTGCCAATCCTCGAGCAGTTTTCTCCTTGGAAAGGTGCATGGACAGATGTGGGCATTCGTTGCGCTCTGCAAATATGTAATGCAGATCTTCTTTGCCACTTACTGAATCTTTTGCAAGAAGAATGTCGTTCAGGTAGTCGTTGAAATTTTGTGGTGCAACCACCTTTGGTATCGCGAACCTTTCTGATTGTTCGGCCGCTTCTCGGACGATTGACTCCCAGCGCTGTTGCTTGACATTGCGATTCTTGCCGTCTTTCTTCTTGCCATCTTCCCCGTCGGGTTTTTGAACAGTTCGCTGTGTAACGAGTGGAATGATGGTGGTGGCGCCCAACTCAGTGAGTTTTTCCAATGCCCATTCGAAACGAGAAGGTTTGATGAGCGGCATGGCAACCGTCAACTCGCTTGCTTCTTCAAGACTTTGCGACTCTTTACGCTCGATAAAAAGGGCTACGCTATCGCGATCCTGGTTTTCAATACGGCAATGAAACAAATCTCCTTTGCCGTTAAGCAAGATTACCGGCGCTCCAATGCCAAGCCTGAGCACCCTTGAGATTTGGTGGACCACCTTGGGATCGTCTATTAGGGCGCCCGAGGAGTTCTCGTTGTATGACTCTGAGTCTATGAAAAACCTAGGTATCTGCATCTATTTGATATAATCACTGCCTGCTTGCATAGCATAAGCCCTAGACGACCCGCTGGGTAGTTTTCAGGGGGATGTGCCCGCGCAAGACTTGGCGTTTTAACTAAAGTCAACTGGATTCAGCTGCATGGACTTGAAAGAATGGTTTGCGTCGCGCAAGAAGCAACGTGAAGCCGAAGAAGTCAAATTACCGCTCGCAACCGACGAATATTGCGCTCTCTGGACGCAATGTTTTCAGTGTCGCGAGCTTTTGTATACCAGTCAATTGCGCCAAAACCTGCAAGTCTGCCCGAAGTGTCAATATCACTTCCGCATAGGCGCCATGCAGCGTATAGAGCAACTCGTCGACCACGGCTCATTCCAAGAGATTGATGCCCATTTGGAATCAGCCGATCCGCTTAAATTTGTCGATACCGATTCTTATGTAAAACGTCAGAAAGAAGCCTCCCACAAGTCTGGTTTGAGAGAAGCCGTCATCACTGGTGAAGGCACTATTGATGGTGAGAGAGCTTGTATAGGCGTAATGGACTTTGGCCACTTTGGCGGTTCCATGGGGTCCGTCGTAGGCGAGAAAGTAGCTCGTGTTACCGAATACGCCACCGAAAAGAATTTGCCTTTGATTCTCGTTTCGTCCTCCGGCGGCGCGCGCATGCAAGAAGGTATCTTCTCTCTCATGCAATTGGCTAAGACCAGTTCTGCTTTGAAGAGCTTTGCTGATGCCGGTTTGCTCTACATCTCGATTTTGTCTGAACCTACATATGGTGGCGTCACCGCCAGCTTTGCTATGTTGGGCGACATTCAGATTGCTGAACCCGGCGCACGTATCGGCTTTGCCGGCAGGCGCGTAATCGAGCAAACCATCAGGCAGAAATTGCCGGCTGACTTCCAGACCGCTGAGTATTTGCTTAAGCATGGGCAAGTAGACATGGTTGTCGAACGCAGTAAGCTGAAGGAAAAACTCGCCTACCTAATTAAGTTTCACACCAGCGCAAAAAAGCCGCAAACTGCTCCGCAGAAGCAAAAAGCGGTGACGAGATAGTCGCTTAGACGCTCGCAGAACTTTTGAAACTCTCCAAGAACGCTATCAAATAAATAGTAGAGGTGTAAGTTGACGGACAAGAAAGCGATTCCCCTGGAATTTGAAAAGCCCCTGGAATTGCTGGCACAGCAAATCGAGGCTCTGCAAAAGCAGCTTGTCGACCACCCGGAGCTGGAAAGCGACATCAATCATCTTAAAAAGCAGTACGACAATCTGCGTCGCTCTCTCTATTCGAATTTGAGCGCCAGCGATCATCTGGCTATCGCGCGACATCCTCAAAGACCTTACACAAGAGATTACTTCAGCCGCTGGGATCCAAACTGGATGGAATTGCACGGCGACCGCAAGGGCATGGACGATCCTGCGATGGTGACCGGACTCTTGCATCTCGGCGATATCAAGGTCATTGCCGTCGGTACAGAGAAGGGTCGCTCGCTTCGAGATAAGCAGCAATGCAATTTCGGGATGCCGCAACCGGAAGGCTACAGAAAAGCTCTGCGCTTGTTCAAACACGCCGAGAAATTCGGATTGCCTGTGGTCACTCTAATTGACACGCCAGGCGCTTATCCGGGTATGGCTGCGGAAGAACACAACCAAGCTGAAGCAATCGCCGTCAACTTGTTCGAGTTATCTGGTCTGAAAGTGCCGGTAATCGCTATCGTCACGGGCGAAGGCGGTTCGGGCGGAGCGCTCGCAGTTGGAGTCGCCAACCGCATTTTGATGATGGAACACTCCGTCTATTCAGTAATTTCGCCTGAAGGATGTGCATCTATCTTATGGCGCTCGGCCGACAAGCGTGATGATGCAGCCAAAGCGATGAAGATCACCGCCAGAGAAATCCTTGACCTGGGCGTCATCGACGAAGTGATCGAAGAGCCGCTTGGTGGTGCCCACCACGACTATGATTTGGCTGCAGCCAACGCCAAGAAAGCTGTGATCAAACAGCTGGAGAAATTACTGTTACTGTCTGGCGACGCTGTTCGTGCTGACCGCCAGAAGAAATTCCGCGACATGGGCACCTTCCACGAAGCGACTGCTTAGCTGTAATGGTCCGTCGGCGGCTCGCCGACTGCGGGCGGCATGAATGCCCCCTAAAGCAGAATGAGATGCTATCTGCTCTGGAAAAGGTGGGTGTGTGCGATGCTCCCTCACGCTTAAATGCGCGTTTCATCAGGGAAGCTTCTCAGCTTCCCTACGAGGCAGACTTAGCTACTTTTTTTTTACGCTGTCGTTTTGAGCGCGTCTGTACTGCTTCAATAATTTCTTGATCTCTTTGGCATCAGCCGTTTTCGGCGGAATTTTGTTGAGCATGGAAATTGCTTCCGAATAGCGCTCGTCGCCCGCGTATGCCTTCGCGATCTTCAAATAGAGCCCGTTGATCTTATCCATCTGCGCTTTAGGCAATTTGCCTTTGGCGTCTTTTTTGACGAACTCAATAATTGGAATCGCGTCGTCTTCTTTGCCGTTTTTGATCAGGTTTTCTGCGTCTGCTATTGTTTGCGGCTTGCGAACCGGTGTTACTTTGCTGCTCATCGCACCATTTGCGTAGAACATTGCCACCGTCACTAAAACAAGACCTATTAAAACTGGCACGCCGATGCGCAAGACTCCGCCGATATCGAAACCCATGCCTTTGGGTGCATTCTTATAGACGGCTTGTGATGAGTGTTTTGGTGCTGAATGTTTAGGCGCGGTTTGTCTTTGCTGCGCCGAAGTTGTTTTAAGTTGTGCCGGGCTCAATTCCGTATATTCGCCCGATGCGCGTTGCTGCAATTCTTCCAACGCACGCGTCGCCAAATCTTTGGTATTCGGCTTGGGCTGAATGAATTCGCGACTGTCTTTGTCTACTTCTTGTGTCTTATGGCGAGCGACGGTTCCCCCGATGTCTTCGCTGGCGGCAAGCGGGCCAGGTTGAAGCACCGGCAGTGGTTGCGAAACGGCGAGCGGATTTGCCGCGGGTTGTTTTGCCGCTTCAGTTATTGCTGATGCGAGGTCGTCCATATCCTGGAAGCGATCATCTGGATTCTTCGATAATGCTTTGGAGACAACGCGTTCTAACATCTCCGGAAACTGCAAATCCGGTCGCACTTTATTAATAGGTGTCGGCGGGTCGGTCAAATGCATCGCCATGACTTTCGCCAACTCGTCCGACATAAAGGGGACCGTGCCGGTCAAAGTTTCATAAATAACGATGCCGACTGAATATATGTCGCTTCTATGGTCGACTTTACTGGACGTGCACTGCTCGGGACTCATGTAAGTCGGGCTTCCGCAGACTGTTCCCGTGCGCGTAATTTTTGCGACGTCGGATTCTTCCTGTACCAGTCGAGCAATACCGAAGTCCACAACTATAGGGAACATCTTCTGCCCGCTGCGTTCAACAAGTACGATGTTTTCCGGTTTGACGTCACGGTGAACAACGCCCTGTCTATGCGCTTCTGCAAGTGCCGCGCAGACTTGCGACAAAATAGGAATCCCTTCTTCCATAGGCAAATAGCCGCGATCGGCAATCATCTCAGAAAGAGGCGTACCTCGCAGCAAGTCCATCGCGATGTACGGGCGCCCGGTTTTGGGTAAAACACCGAAGTCATAGATGGTGATGATATTGGGGTGGCTGAGTCGGCTGGATGCCTTCGCTTCCTGCCTGAATCGCTTGATGAATTCCTCGTCGGATACCAGGTAATCGTGAAGTACCTTGATGGCTACTTCGCGTCCGATAAGTTCCTGGATCGCTTTGTAAACCGTACCAGCCGAACCCTGTCCGATTACGGACTCAATGCGATATCGACCTTCGACAACCAGACCCAAGAGAGGATCTTCGCCGACGGTGACCATAGACGAGCCATCTCGCGGGCAAATATCTTGACCGTCGGTTGCTGTCTGGAAATTGCAGATCAGACAAAGCTTCATGCTTAGGTCCGAAAGGGGATGCCGGGTTTGGGGGTGCCATGGTAAATGGGCGCGGGCGCCAAATTGCTGGGCACAAGGGTCAAAGCCCTTATATTACTTTTAATTACCACAGATACATGGTCACAAACCTTATATCCCAATTCGTCTTAATATCATGACTTGTCTTTTCTGATTATCAGAAGGCGCGAATATGTCGCGTGCGTTTTACTAGCAATAAATTGGAAATCAAGTTGGCTAACACAAAATCTATGAATTCAGAGGCACAGCCGAATCAAGATAACTCACCAAAGGCAGGTTCGACTGCCGAAGGTGCGCCTGAGGCGGATGGGAAGGGAAAGAAAGCGGGTAAAGCCGCGCTGCTTTTGATCTTCTTCACGGTATTCATCGACCTGGTCGGGTTCGGCTTGATTATTCCTGTGTTGCCGACCTACGCGCAGCAACTGCACGCGGATGATTTTGCCGTCGGTTGCGTGATTGCGACCTATTCAGTTTTCCAGTTCTTCTTCACACCGATTTGGGGAAGGATGTCCGACAGAGTTGGCAGAAGACCAATTTTGCTTTTCAGCCTCGCCGCCTCGGCTCTTGGGTATTTGATCTGGGGCTTCTCCAGCTCTCTGGCTCTGCTGTTTGTCTCGCGCGCAGTGGCGGGCGCAGGCAACGCCAATATTGCAGTCGCACAAGCCTATGTCAGCGACGTCACCACAAAAGAAAATCGTGCCAAGGGCATGGGGCTTGTCGGAGCGGCTTTCGGTCTGGGCTTCGTGCTAGGACCTGCAATCGGCGGTGGTTGCGTCAGCATGGGCTTCAACTTGCAAACCATTGGTTTTGTCGCGGCCGCCCTGAGCATCATCGATCTAGTACTTACGTTTTTCCTCTTGCCCGAACCTCCGCAGCGCAGCAACGCCGGCAATGAGCGTTTCACCAAGGAAAAGAATTTCTTCCTCAATACGCTCAACGATTCCAAGCTGCGAACATCGCTGCTGATCTTCTTTATCGCAACATTTGCGTTTGCCAATATGGAAGCGACGATTGTTCTTCTCACCACAAAGAAGCTGAACTTCGGTAGTTTCGAGAACACAATGATGTTCCTCTACATCGGATTGCTGATTGTCTTCGTCCAGGGCGGCATGATTCACCGCCTCAACAAGAAGTACGGCGAGAAGAAGCTGATCGGCATCGGCAGCGTTATGGTGGCTCTAGGGCTTCTTCTGACGCCTGTTTCCTCTAACCTCTGGGTGTTGGGCGCTGCACTTTTCTTTCTTGCGGTCGGCAGCGGTTTGAACAACCCCGCCAATCAGAGCTTGTTGTCAAAGCTTGCACCGGAAGACAAGACCGGTGGAGTACTCGGCGTGGGTCAATCACTTTCAACCCTCGGACGCATTGCCGGACCGGTTGTTGGCGGTTTTGCATTCCAATACCTTGGCATGTCGAGCCCCTACTTCATCGGTGCGGTAGCAATGGTGGTGGCATTTGTTTTGAGTCTGAAACTGCCCGATGCGGCGGCTTAAGACCGAGACAGTGAGCCAACTCTGGCTTGAAATCAATGTTTTGGAATTTGCGTGTTCGGAAATACCCATCAGTTTTAGCGTTTGAAATTTATTAAAACGTGTTATAGTCATGCTATACGTATTTGATGTGGGGCGCAAAAGACCGCCAAGCATCAATTAATCGGTGCGCCGTCCCGATCTTTGACCATACGGGAACCAAATGGACGACCACCGGTCTTAATACGAAAGGCTTTAGAGCTTAGCTGCTGCTGAATCGCAAGATTGACGCTTGAAACGTAGTAATCCGAAAGTTCAAAAACAAGCAGTGCTGCTCGCGGAAACCCCGTTGAACAACACAATCTTGATCAAACTTCGCGTTGACACCAAGATTTTTAAAATAGAGATAAGAAGAAGATGGAAAGAGAATACAAAACCAGTCCTAGCTCGACGAGCATGAATTTTCAAGAAGTACAGAAGCGCTACAAGCAAGAACTTAATCGCTATCAAAAGCAGATCGAAAAGTCTAAAAGAAAAGTCGAAACCGCACGCAAATAGCTCTATCTTTTGCCTTGGAAGTCGATATTTCGTCCGATTTCGGTTTAAATAGAACCTCAATCTAAACGAAAGATCGGACGCAATTTCATGAGGCAGGAACAAGATTTGAAAGATGCGAGAGCAAAAGCTCGCCACGGTGCCACAGGCGGTGATCCGTTGCAGAGTAGTGCGCGTCGCCTTTGGCAAAACCCGCGCATCGAAGCGACACTTTTGCCGTACACGCTCCAGTCGACGCAGGCTCACCTGCGAATGCTGGGCGACTGTTCGCTCATAGATCCGCAAGTGGCAGAATCACTCTCGGCGTCTGTTTCGAATTTGCGCGAGCGTGTCAGCAACGGCGAAAACATCCTGCAGAGCAATGACGAAGATGTTCTCTCTGCTGTAGAAAGGCATTTGGAAGAAACAGCCGGCAGTAATGCTGGTGTCGTGCGTTTGTTCTCAACCCCGCGCGAACAGCTTTCCCTCGATACGCGTCTATGGATGCGTGACACTGCATTAGCGACTGCTGCAAGCATTGCGCAGTTGCGTCTCACGCTTTTGAATCTCGCGGAGCAACACGCCGAGATTCACCTTCCTACCTATGTGCATCTGAAAAAAGCACGCTCGATCATGGTCGCTGACTTCTGGCTTACATACGAATTGCGTTTTGCTCGCGACTTTAAGCGCTTAGAAGAAATCCGCAAAAAACTGGACACACTTCCTCTTACAGAGAATGTTCAACTGTCTAACGGAAAGGTTATCGATCGCCAAAGAATTGGTCAGTATCTGGGCTTTTACACCATTTTGGAAAACGGGCTGGATGCGGCAACTGATCGCGACTACCTGATGGAGTTCGCTGCATTCGCTTCTATACTTAGCGTGCACATCTCGCAATTGTCATCTGATCTTATGACCTGGTCGACGCAAGAATTTGGCTTTGTGCGCCAGACACGACCGTTTCACTTCTACGACCAAGAAGTTTCGCACAAACGCAACCAGGAAGTCCTTGCTGTACTCCGATCACGACCGGCTGCGGTTTTCGGCGATATGCAAGAAACACTTTCTGCAATGAAAGGACTTTCAATAAATTACAGCCAGGACTTCGAAGAGTGTGTTCCGGCAGCCATAGATATTTCCGACAATATCAATTTCTTGATCGATCTATTGATCTCGTATTTGCCCAGCCTTGAATTTGATGTCGATGCTCTTAAAGACGCATCAAATCCGGTTATTGTCTCGGGTGAGTCGGCGATTCAATTTCTCGTCGACCGTGGTGTCGACAGAAAGAAAGCAGAGAAAGCCGTCGAAGAGCTTGTCGAATACTGCAAACAAAGACACAAGTCGCCATCTGATATGACGCTCAATGAGTGGACTCAATTCTCAATGGCATTTGATTCAGATATATACGATGCGATTGCGAATTCCGAAATGGAGCTCACCACGAGCCATGGCAACGAATGGCTGGCGTTGGACATCGTTCGCAAGATCAAAGAGAAAGTACAAAGCGCCCGCCTGCTGGTCGAAGACGACATGACCACTTTGGGCGCCCCAGATCTTCATATTTGAGAAAGACAAAAACAAGTTGCAGTCTTGCTAAAGTGAATTTCACTGTTTAAGAAACTCCGACAGAGGTGCTATTTGGCGGAATTTGAGAGCTTGCAAAGGCTTTGAAGGTAAACAAGGGCTATTGTTTACCTGTAAACTATGGGGGTTTACCAGGTTTTTCTCGTTGGGGAGGGCTTGCGCATGCAGGTCAGTCTTAGTTGAAGGCAATGCTTTTGGCAGCAGGCGTGGGTTCTCGCCTCGAGCCTCTGACTACACAAGTTCCCAAACCACTCGTTCCGATTGCCAATGTGCCAGTAATGGAGCACATGCTGCGCTTATTGAAAGCGCACGGCATCGATGAAGTTTATGCCAACCTTCATTACCTGCCGCACAAGATTACCGAGTACTTCGGCAGCGGAGAGAAAGTAGGTATGAATCTCACTTTCCGCCATGAAGAACAACTCTCCGGTGACGCCGGTGGTGTGCGCTCGATGAAAGAACATTTGCTGGACGGCACTTTCATTGTCGTGATGGGCGATTTGCTTACTGATGCTGATCTGACGACAATCATCAAAGAACACAAAGACAAAAAGGCGCTCGCATCTATTGCACTAAAAAGAGTAGACGACGTAACGCGTTTTGGCATTGTTGTACAAAACGAAGATGGCTTCATCACTGGGTTTCAGGAGAAGCCTGCTGTGGAAGACGCTCTTTCCGATCTTGCATCAACCGGCATATACATTTTAGAACCGGAAGTTTTTTCGCATATTCCTGAGACTGGTGAGTTTGGATTTGGCAGACAACTGTTTCCGCAGCTTGTTGCTAAAGGCTTACCTGTGCTGGGTATTGAGATGGCGAAAGGCACATATTGGTCTGATGTAGGTGCAATTCCTCAATACCTTGAAGCAAATTTTGATGCTGTTGAAGGCATTGTGAAACTTGCCGCAGACGCATGTGTAGGCGAATCGAGGAATGAAGCGCAGCATGCTGGAAAGCCTGCTGGCGGGCGTGTTATCGGTGCCGGAACAATTATTGATGAAACAGCAAAAATTGATGCAATTTTGATGACAGGGAAAAATTGCGAGATTGGAGCTAACGCGAAACTTTTGGGACATGTGATTCTGGGCGACAATTGCGTTGTAGAAGAAGGTGCTTCACTGACCAATTGCTTGGTGTGGGCAAATTCTAAAATCGGTAAGAACAGCGATTTGAACAGCACTGTTGTTGCTGGGAACACCACTGTTGAGCCGAATTCGCGCCATGACAAAGCAGCGCTTGTTCCACAAAAAGTCGAGCCTAAAAAACTCGCTTCCAACGGCGTTAAATAGCGCAAAATTTAGGGTGGCATTGCATGCGACTAAATTTTTGAAAACGCGCATACAATGAGCCATTACGCTTCGCTAAAAGCGAGACCGAAAGCAATTTGCGCGTGCCATCGAGACACGCGCAAATCAAGCTTAGAATCGGTAACTCAGATGGCTACTGACTATGCTGCATTTTGCTCCGTTTGAGCAGCCTTCCAAATTTCCATCCACAACCAATAATGGAAGGGATTGATGTCGTTTGCGTCCGTCGGTTCGTCCGGCTGCAGCAACGAGAGCCAGGTATGCGGATTTGGAAAGCGCTTCGCAAGAGAATAGCAGTCCGCCATCCAGAGAACTTGTTCTGTTTCGGTTGTATTCTGCTGCATTACCATCGCGGCATTCCCCGTAGAAGCGAGCCAACTGGAAAAATTTCCCGTTGATTTTCCTTTGCAGGGATCGCATCAGCTGTGATGCCCCTGCAATTAAGTAATACCCAGTTCTCAAGCAACTGAAACCGGGTCCATTTTGTCATTACACTACAAAATCGGCGTGGGATAACACTTTCGAGTGATGCCACATAGTGCCGACTAGCCCGGCGGCCAGCTCATTGCACGCCCACCCAAAATATGAATATGCAGATGGTGTACTGTTTGTCCACCATCATCACCGGTATTCACGATCAAACGAAACCCGTTCTGCAACTGCTCTTTCACCGCTATCTCACCGGCCTTTGAAAACAAATGTCCAATAAGCGATGTGTCTTTTACTTCCAATATATTTTTTGCATGTCGCTTTGGAATCACGAGGATGTGCGTCGGAGCTTGCGCATTGATGTCGCGAAACGCCACCAGGTGTTCGTCTTCTGCAACCAATTTTGCAGGTATCTCGCCGGCTACTATCTTGCAAAAAATGCAGTTGGGTTCTTTGTTGTCACTCACTGATCCGATCTCTCCAAATGTCGCGTCAATTATGGCTCAGTTTGTCTGGAATTTTCTCAACTGATCTCAATTGATATCGGTTATTCGCCACTGCATAACACCAGTAAAAGCCTTGGATGGGCGTAGTCAGGGGGAATTTGTTACTGCAAGAAAAGTAAAAGTCCAAATCCAACATAAAATAGCAATTTAAGGCTTCAGTTTATGGTAAACCTGTGTAGCGATTCGGGGCATAATGCCAAAACCGGGGAGCATCCCTATATAAGTGCTTTGGGGCGTGCGTTCATAAAGGGGAGAGTAAATGACCACTGAAACCAACCTTCTGCCGCGCATGGTTACTATGCAGAAGGCTCTGTTGGCGTCTTTGCGGTTGAAAGACGTTTTGGATGCTGCTGTCTTGCAATTCGCGGAGCTGTTGGGCGGCGCCAAGGTGGCGATTTTCCTATCCGACAACGAGAGTTTGGCACTTAAGTTAATGGCGGCGAAAGGATACTCCGACGCTTCTCTCGAGCAAATGAAGGTTTTGCCCTTCTCGGCTGAAAGCCTGCTCAAATATGTGGTCCAAAAACGCACCCCTATTGGTGTTCAAAACCTCCAACAGGCGCCCGAGATCAGCAATCAGATTATGCGCCGCGAAGGCAGCAACGGTCAGATCGCCTTACCGCTTATCTCCGCTAACTTACTGGTAGGTGGGGTTCTCATCGAGGTCCACAACCAGACTTTCCTCAATTACATCGACTTTCTGAAAGACATCGCCGACATTGTGGCGCTGGCCATCGCTAATTCCATTCTCTTTGGACGCAGCGAGTACGAAAGAGAAAGGCTGAGCACCTTGTACAAAACGTCCTGCGCGCTCTCCGGCAGCGTTTTGGAAGTGGGCGATGTGTTGCAAATTGCAGCGGACACCGCTCTCATCCTTGGTAACACCACTACCTGTGCAATTCTCCTGCTCGACGCAAACAAGCAAGGTTTCCACCTGGCAGCTTTTAAAGGGCTCGATGGCAGCAGCCTGGGCGATTTCGAGATGGGCACGCAAAATACAATCGCCGGCAATTGCATTCGCAGTGGTAAGACGGAATACATCGGTGACGGCGCCCGTGAGCCTTTCGGCTTGCCCAGAGCAATGGGCGGCGCCCCCTTTATGTCGGTTGTCGCGCTCCCCATGCTATATGACGGTCAACCTTTGGGCGTGCTCGAGGTTTTTTCGACCGATTCCAGAGCGTTTCACCGCGAGCAAATCGACTTGCTGGAGTCACTTACCAGTCAGGTCGCCACAGCCATGCACGTCGCCTTAACCCACGAGTCGACGGCGTCTCAATCTATTTTGGATGCCCACACAGGGCTCTACAATCGCCGCCATTTTGAAGAATCACTCGCCAAGGAAACAGAGCGAGCTGGCAGGCACAAACACGAGTTTGGCTTGCTCCTGATTGACCTGGACCATTTTGCTCAGGTGAATGATCACCTCGGGCAAGATAAGGGTGATGAGGCGATTAAACACGTCGCTAAAGTAATCAAAAACGCTCTGCGTGACATCGATATTGCTTGCCGCTTTGGCGGAGAAGAGTTTGCCATAATCTTGCCGGAAACACCAAGAAGCAGTGCCGCTGAGGTCGCCGAACGGTTGCGCCAGACGATTCGAAATGCCACTGCACCTGGCGTCGGCACGATTACAGTATCTATAGGGGTATCAACTTATCCAGGCAATTCAGAGAATGCCGCCGAACTCACAAAATGCGCAGAGCAGGCTCTGGACATCGCCAAGTTTGAAGGTCGTGACCGAGTCAAAGAAGCCGAAACCGGCAAATACCAGGCGAGCGGACCGATTCCGTGGGAAGAGATTGCCAGCCAAGCAAAAATGTCGGTCGTCAACGAGAGACAATCCCGCTTGCAGAGCCGTTTGACTGTCGCTCCCGAATACGCCTCGTGGATGACCAAGCAGCCGCAGCTCGTTAAGAAGAAAGGGCAAGGCGAACAGTAAATAAGCCGGAGCGCCGGCTTCCCGGAGTTTCGCTCGACATGCCCATCGCTGCTCACATCCTCTTTGAATGTTGCCTTCTGTCAACGTTCTGCGTGCAAAGTTGAACGACATGCACGTGATGTTCTTTTTTGTAATAAGAGATAGCGTTGCGCTTTTGCCCCGCAGCGGTCAGCCGGTGCGACTGTAAGACTGAAAAAGCGGCGAAAACCCTTCCAGAGTAAAGATTAAGAAAAGAGCAAAACCGGGAGCCCGGCTTGATCCCATAGTTAAACTTCCAAGTAACAAGGGTGTATGCACTTCTCCCCAGAAGGGCGTGACAACCCGTTTGATCACACTAAGTGAGTGTTTACTCGCGATAAGAATCGCAAATTGGAGGATATACCATTGGGCACTGCATCTCAGTTGAAAGTTCAATTGAAACCGCTGGCAGACCGCGTTGTGGTCAAGAAGCTTGAAGCTGAAGAAAAGACAGCGGGTGGAATAGTCCTGCCTGACACAGCTAAAGAAAAGCCCCAGCAAGGAGAAATCTTGGCTGTTGGCGCTGGCGCTCTGGACGAAAAGGGCGGCCGTAAGCCGATGGAAGTCAAAGTCGGCGACAAAGTTCTTTTCGCTAAGTACTCTGGCACCGAAGTCAAAATCGACGGTGTCGAATACTTGATTCTTGCTGAGCGCGACATCCTCGCTGTAATCGGCTAATCACCGACTGGCAATCTTTAGTTTAGGTCAAGCAACTAAGTCTACTTACAGACAACTTTTCCAACCAGGAGAGAAATCCAAAAATGGCAAAGCAAATCGTATATGCGGAACAAGCTCGTCGCGCTCTGGAGCGCGGTGTTGACCAAGTCGCTAATACCGTCAAAATCACGCTCGGTCCTTCCGGACGTAACGTAGTTCTCGAAAAGAAATTCGGTTCGCCGCAAATCATTAATGACGGCGTTTCGATCGCAAAAGAAATCGAACTCGAAGATCATTTGGAAAACGCTGGCGCACAATTGGTGCGTGAAGTTTGCTCCAGAACCAACGACAACGCAGGCGATGGCACCACCACCGCAGCAGTTTTGGCTCAAGCAATGATCAAAGAAGGTTTGAAGAACGTAGCTGCAGGTGCTAACCCGATGGTTCTCCGTCGTGGTATCCAAAAAGCTGCTGAAGCTGCTGTTGAAGAAATCAAAAAGATCGCTAAGCCGGTCGAATCCAAGAAAGAAATCACCCAAGTTGCCACCATCTCTGCTGGTAACGACGAGCCGGTCGGCGCAATCATCGCTGACGCCATGGACAAAGTTGGCAAAGACGGCGTAATCACCGTTGAAGAATCCAAATCCCTCACCACCGAACTCGAAGTGGTTGAAGGTATGCAATTCGACAAAGGCTACGTATCTGCTTACTTCGTAACCGACCCCGAGAAAATGGAAGCCGTCATGGACGAGCCTTTCATCCTCTGCGTCGACAAGAAAGTAAACTTGCTCGCCGACCTCGTTCCAGTTTTGGAAAAGGTTGCTCGTTCGGGACGTCCTTTCGTTCTCGTAGCTGAAGACATCGAAGGTGAAGCATTGGCAACTTTGGTTGTTAACCACCTCCGCAAAGTTCTTCCTTGCTGCGCAGTCAAGGCTCCTGGCTTTGGCGATCGCAGAAAAGAAATGCTCAAAGACATCGCCATCTTGTGCGGCGGTCAAGTTGTTTCTGAAGAAGCTGGCACCAAGCTCGAAAATGTCACCATCGAGATGCTCGGTAAAGCCCGTCAAGTCAGAGTCAACAAAGACAAGACCACCATCGTTGCTGGCAACGAGAACAAGGCTGAAGTCGACAAGCGTGTTGCTGTCATCAAGCGCCAAATCGAAGAGTCGGATTCCGAGTTTGACAAAGAGAAGCTCCAAGAGCGTCTCGCCAAGCTCTCCGGCGGCGTAGCCGTTATCAAAGTCGGCGCCGCTACCGAAACCGAACTCAAAGACAGAAAGCTCCGCTTTGAAGATGCTCTCAATGCCACCCGCGCAGCCGTTGAAGAAGGCTACGTACCTGGCGGCGGTGCAACTCTCTTGGCTGTAGCTAAGAAGCTCGAGAAGCAAAAAGAATCGCTCCACGGCGATGAACTCACTGGCTTCGCGATCGTCGTTAAGTCGTTCGAAGCTCCTGTTCGCCAAATCGCTGACAATGCTGGCTTGTCCGGTGACGTTGTCGTCGACAAAGTGAAAGAGCAAAAAGAAGGTTGGGGCTTCAACGCCATGAACTTCGAATATGTGGACATGGTCAAGTCCGGTATCATCGATCCGGCTAAAGTAGAGCGTTGCGCTGTACAAAACGCAGCCTCTGTTGCTGGCATGTTCCTCACAACCGAAGCTTTGGTTGTAGACGTTCCAGACGAGAAGAAATCCATGGGCATGCCGCAAGGCGCCGGTATGGGTGACTTCTAAATCTAATCGAAATTAGAAGAGGGGAAACGGAGATCTTCGGATCTCCGTTTTTCTCTTTTGAAGATGCAAAAAAAAGGAGCGGTACGCAGCTCCTTTTTTTATGCCATTACGGTGTGGCGAATAGCTAGTCTTGGCCGTTAGTCTATCTGTTTGTCTGTACGACCATCTTGTCGGCTTCAAAATAAGGCGATGCACAGCAGCGCCCCTACGGTTTTTTCTGTGAGTCTACTCAGCGAACTTTGCGCTCAGCGCTTCTAGACGGTGATGCGTAATGTCTTTGCGCGACCGCGGTGCAAACACCGGAATCTCCTCGCGCACAGTGTCCATTACGCTTTTGTGCTCCTCACCGACTGGGGGGAGGCTAAGATGTTTGATTGCTTTTAGTCTCGTCGAAGAATGCTTAGCTGCTTCAAGGCGTTCATTTTCGCGCTCAAATTGGCCCACGAACATGTTTTTCACACCGGTAAGCCAAACTCTCAAGACTTCCATCTTTAACCTGCGCCCCCTCTTTTGAAACCGTATTACCATCCTCACGGAGACTTATGAAAGTTGTGTGAAAACGTGCGAGGCGTAGTTGACCAGCGAATGGCGCGGATTGGGCATATGATAGAAGCGCAAGACAGAGGTTCCGATTAATGTCGGATTTTCGCAAAGTTTGCCCTCAATGCCAGAAAGTTTTCCAAGGTCAAAACGGTCTGGAGATTTTGACTGAGTGTCCGGAAGACGGCGCAGTTCTTGATTTCGAAGTCTTTGATCCATTAGTAGGTAGTCTGCTCGCCGACCGCTATCAGGTGAATGCATTGATTGGGCGAGGTGCGACAAGCACAGTCTATGAGGCTATTGATGTTGAGGAGCGCATGCGCGAGGCAGGTAAAGCCTCCATAGCGACAGCCGAGATGCAAGCGCAAGCGTCCGGCGCTGAAACCACAATTGTGGCTGACCAAACTTCCACCGCCAGCCATTCGACTGTCGCGATTAAGCTGCTCCACCCTCATTTATCCGGGGATGCTGCAGTGGTTAAGCGTCTTAGCCAGGAAGCAAAGTCGCTTCGCCACTTCAGCCATAAGAATGTATTGAACGTGCAGAGCCTGGGAGTAACCAGGCAGGGGCAGCCATTTCTTGTTATGGAACTCGTGAAAGGGCAAAGTCTGCTCGACTTCTTGCGGCAAAACGGTGCCCTCAATAAATTTGCCTGTATGTCTATTTTCGATCAGTTGCTCGATGCAATTGGCGCTGCGCACGCCCACGGTATTTTGCACCGGGACCTGAAACCCGGCAATATTATGCTTTCAACCAAGGATGATGGCGGGTTTCTCGTCAAAATTTTGGATTTCGGAATTGCAAAAATTGTCCCACTGCAGGGGGATACTTTCTTTCGTCTGACGCAAACCGGCGAGATGATGGGAAGCCTTCTATATATGAGTCCAGAGCAATGCCTCGAGCAAGATTGGGATCAGCGCGGCGATATATACTCGCTCGGCTGCGTATTCTACGAAGCACTGACAGCGCGCGCGCCGCTAATTGGTCGCACCGCATTTGAGACCATGAACAAACACTTGAGTGAAACCCCTCCGCCACTGTCTGTGGTTCGTCCTGATATTCAGTTTGCAGTTGGAATGGAATATCTCATCAGCAAGATGCTGGCAAAAGATCCGAAGGCTCGGTATCAAACTGCTGAAGAGGTGCGTGCAGACCTTAAGCGAATCGAGGAGGGCAAAGGTGGCAAACTTGGTCAGCCCGGCGTCGATGCGAGAACTTGCGGTCACTACCAGCTGGTTATGGCCGACAAAGAAAAACGAGAGAAAGAAAAGGTCGAGAGAATAATCGGCACCGCAGACCAATATGTGCGCAGCGATATTCTCGCCGCTAAGCTGCGGGAATTCTCTCGGCAGCGTTTTTTCGAGATTGCGATCTTCCTTGTCCTGACTGTTGTTTGGGCTGTGCCTCTTATGTTTGCATTTGCGTCCACACCAAATGCGCTTATTGCCGCGTGCCTCTTCGGTGTTCTGCTTCCGTTTCTTGCAGCCGTGACTGCGATGGTCGTTGTGCGTTTTCCAAAGGTGCGTTTGTTTAGCGGAACGGTGACCTCTCTTGGAAATTCTCCTCTCAATTTCTTCAACACATCGAAAGCGGAAGTTCGCCCGCAACTTGTTGTTGACGATGGCGCCTTGCTCTTGGGGACAGAGGACAATATGTTGTCGTGGGCTGTGGGTACAGGTTTGCGCGCGGAGATAGAACCTTTCCAGCGTGTGCAAGCATTGCCATTGCTGCTGGTGGGAAAGGCAGCAACAGGCAAAACTCGCTTGCTTGCTTCGCTTGCCAGTAATGATTTGGATGATGCCAGACGAGCGCAAATAATTCTCAGCCCGGACGGCAAGCTTTCTGACCTTATTGCGCGCTGGATTGCAGCGCATCCTCAAGGTAGCGTGATGGCGCGCAGAGTGATGTTGCTTGATCTGGACTATGAGATTTCGACAGTTGGACTCGCCGAAGCTGATGGGTTGCAAGTTGTTGAAGAACTTTCCGAACGCATTGTTGATGCGATGCAAGACGCCGAAAATGGTGAGCTCAAGGAACATCCAAACGAAAAGCAATTGAGCAAGCAATTGAATATTTTGCGAGCCTCGATCTCGCTTCTTTTGGCTGCGAATGAGGATTTGACCAACTTGCCTGCATTTTTGACTGACGAAGCGAAGCGTCATGGTGTTTTTGCGAGACTACCAAAGTGGAAGACTGCGGGCGAAGGCATCGACCCTCTTATACCGATGCGAAAAGTTATAGAGCAGAGTGCCGCAGGTGATTGGGAAGGACTGACCAAGCCTCTTTTGGAAATTTGCAATCGTTTTCCGCTCGAAGGCGACGTAGCGGCTTTGAGGCTCTTCTGGCAGAAAGCACCTTTCATAAGTGAGGCGATAACAAAGCGTCGCGCAATGATCGTCAAAGGCTCAAAACATCCTTGCCCGCTTTTCTTTAGGCTTGTGTTCAGCGAAATTTTGAAAGAGCGACGCCCTTCCGCTCGCTTGTCTGATGCGGAAGGCTATCCGGTTGTCTACATTGATGATGTCGATAGCTGCGGAATCGCCGGTCAACTTGATCAGATATTGGGTTCACCAACCGAAACCGGAATTGACTTTCTACTGTCGACAAAAACGCTCGCAAATTATTCCGAAGATAAGTCAGCTAAGATTCTCGCCGAAGTGGGCGGGCTTGCGGTCTTTGCGGTCGACGATGGTGATGCCCTGATGATCAAGCCGCTTTACGAAACCTATTTCGAAAGGAAGTCCATTACTTCTTTCTCTGGGCTCTCCCCCATGATCTATTATTACCTCCCCAAAACCCCGGGAGCCAAGCCCAAGCGACTGCTTGCGCCTTTCTTCGCGGAGACTCGTATAACAGAGGTAGAATGGTCGATTGTTGAGTCGATGCGTTCCGGTTGGATTTTCAACTTGTGATTACTTTGAAACTTAATTCAATTCTTTTGAGCACAATTATTTTGTGCTCGACTCTCGGTGTTTTCTCAAGCGGCGTCGCTCGCGCGCAAAGCGCTAATCAGGCTCAGCGACAGGCAGCGAGAGAGGCCCGACAGCTTGCGGATTCGGAGTTGTATGAGCAGATGGAGCGGGTCTCGCGTTGGATGGATCAATATGCGACGTGGAATCAGAAGTTTCCGGATCCCGGTGACGAAACAAACTGGGCTCGTCAACAAATGAACGCGCTTGTCCCAAATAATCCATATTCGGGCGATAAGTTACAGCTGATGGCAGGTCTCGACGCAGAGCCGCAATACGCCGATCCTTCTAACTCTCCGGATTCTTACGGTGTGAGTCCCGGCATGAGCAGTGCCGCATTGCAAGAGTCTACATCGGCAAATCAAGTTAACGAAAATGAAGACGATGGACAGGTCGATACTGATACCAGTGCTGATTTAAATCGAGTTTGGCTTACGTACGATCCATCGCTAAACGAAAATATGGCCCAGGAATATCTCACTCAACCTCCGCAAGATTGGACTGGAAACCCTGGTTCTATCAATGTCGTGAGCAACAATCAAAACCTGATCGTGATTTGGGGCGCAGGCGCAAACGGTCGTCCAATCAGATTTCCAGGCTCGACGAAAACACGCCTAATCATTGGGCGATACAAACTTTTATACGGGCAATCTTCTTATTAGTGTTGGCAAATTGAACAAACCCGGAATCTACAAACTTTGTATTGCGATTGCATTGGCTGTTATTGCTATCGAGATTTTTGAGGTAACAACCCCAATCGTTTTCGCAGCGGAAGTTTCTTCCACTCGGAGTACAGAGTCTGTGGACCAGCCAAAACCTGCTGATGGAGAGGTTCGCAGCATTAATGAAGCATTGCGCAGTCCCGAGCACTGGCGTGGAGCAGACGGCGCGATGACGGTGGAACTTTCTAAAACGAAGACTTTATGGTTGTTTGGCGACACGTGGATCTATTGCGATATGGGTAAAGGTGGTCAACCTAAGCAGATGGTCAACAATTCTGTGGCAATTCAGAACTCTGATTGCGAGGCAGAATCTGCTGCCGTTGGTTCTCTGGAGAGCATTTGTATAGATTCGATGTGCTGGAGTTTCTGGTGCAAAGGAAGTGTCTCAAACCCAGGTAGTACCTTCACAGCAAGCGAACAAGGATCGTATTATTGGCCAGGCTGTGGCACCGTATACGATGGCAAGCTCTATTTGCTCTTGAAGAAGATCAGAAAGAAAGATGATCCTAATCCACTATTTCAATTTGATTGGTATTCGGATGATTTGGTGATCGTTTCAAATCCACAAGATCCACCAAAAGCCTGGCATTACAGCATTACGCAAATTACCGATGCAGAGCATGATGTTCGGTTTGGTCTAGCTTGTACGAAAGACAAGGAGTATTTTTATTCTCTTTGTTTTTTGCATGACTTTCCAAAAGCAAAAAAGAAAACGATTCTCGCTCGAATTTCTTGGAAAGATGTTTTAGCGCATAATACAAATAATTGGCAGTACTGGTCGCATACAGACAAGCATCTGGAAGGCGCTTGGGGAAACGATTACGGTAATGCGATGAATATAATTCCCGATTGCGGACCGGAAGCAAGTTTGTTTTTCCACAAAGGTCTGAATTGTTTTGTGACTGTTTACCAACCACCGCTTTCACCAGATGTGAGATTGCGAGTGGCAAAAAAGATCGAAGGACCTTGGAGTGAGTCGCTCAAAATTTTTACTGTCCCCGAGCGAATACTGACGAACGGCAAGACATCCCTGTCTTACGCTGGGAAGGCTCATGAAAGTTTGTCGACTGGAAACACTATTGTATTTAGCTACTGCGAGAACCCAGGCGGACTGGAAGATCACGTTGCAAATCCAGATGTTTACTTTCCAACGGTGAGAACCTATACAATCTCACCGTCGAAGGTTCGTGAAATGCTTGATGGAGCTGGGGTTTCGGCTCCTAAACCGTAGGCAATGTTCGAAATGTCTACAAATGTTAGACTGATCTGACCGAGTTAGTAATTTATGGTTTGATTCCGAGGTTTCGATGAACAGACTGTTGCTCATTGCTTTGACTTCCCTGGTTTTTGGTGGCGGTAATTTGGCTGCAGTGGCGGCTGAAGACGCTTCGAAAGTGCCAGTAAAAGAGACTTCAAAAGATGCTGCTGTGACAAAAGCCTCTGAAGAAACAGTGAAGGACGCAGCTAAGGAGAACACAAAGGAAACAGCTCAAGGAACGGCTAAAGAGACGGCTAAAGAGACGGCAAAGGAAACAGCGCAAGATGCATCTGCGAAGCCTGTTTTGACTCCGGCAGACTCCAAGAACAGCATGCTTATTGAAGAAGAGCCGTTGGCTAAGGTTGAACCTGACACTGCCGCAATCGAGAAAAAGATTCCATTGATTGAGGAATTGATTACTCGCACGCCTAAAGACGACAAGCTATATCAGGAGCTTGGCGAATGCTATGCAAAGCTTGGAAAGGATGACAAAGCGGTCGAAAGTTATGACAAGGCGATTAAGCTGAATCCGAATTTCCAGGAGACGTACAGGCTGAGAGGAATGTCGTTGGCGAAAAACAATCGCATCGCCGATGCTGTCTCCGACTACTCAGAAGCCATTAAATTGGGACCTGCGACTTATGAGCTTTACGTTCGCCGCGCGGCCGGCAAGGGTTTGCTGGGCGACCATCAGGCGGCGATTGATGATGCGACTGAAGCACTTAAGTTGAAGCCCAACAGTGTCGAGGGATTGGTTGTTCTTGCCAATCACGAAGCCGCGATGGGCAAGCTTAAGGACGCTTTGGCGAATCTGAACAAGGTTCTTGAGTTGGACATGAAGAAAGGCGATGCATACTTGCTGCGTGGGTTTGTGAATAAGTCTTTGGGCAATCTAAAGGCGAGCGAAGAAGACTTGAAGATGGCAGCGGAGCTGGGCGTTAAGGTGCCGGAAACCGCTACCAAGTAAGGGTTAGCGGTTCAGAAAGCTAGGATTATAAACTGAATTTGCGGACGGTATTGATGCCGCCCCTACGGTTCTCGTGCGAAGGAAATGCACTGTATGGCCATTAATCTTGACCCTTCGGTGTTTTCTGTTGAATTGAACAGTGACTGGAACGCCGTCCTGGCTTACATTTAGGTCTCCCCTACATTAATTCGGAGCTTTGCGCAGGAACACCAAAAACGGAAGCTGAGTCAGCAGAATTAGGCAACGATGTTAGACTGTGGCAATGTTCTTGGTGGTGTAGCCGATAAAATCTGGAGGTGTCGATGAAGGCACTCGCTCTTGCAGCCGCGGTCTCGCTAACATTTTCGCTTGCGGCTTTTGCACAGGATTCGAAACCGTCACTTAAACCGAACGGCGCGAAGCAGCCCACTGAAGCCGCCGCAAACATCGACGTCGCCGCGATTCAGAAGAAGATTGAAGAGTTTTCTGAGGCAATAAAGCGCGACCCGAAGAATGACAGGTTTTACGGAGCTCGTGGTCAAGGCTACAAGCGAATTGGTAAGTTTGAAAATGCTCTTGCAGACTTGAGTGTCGCGATTTCCATTAATCCAAACAGGTTTGCGTATTACGAGGTTCGAGGTAACACGTACCTGGAACTGAAGCGCTATAAAGAGGCGTACCAAGATTTTAGCAAAGCTGTAGCATCTGCACCTCCGACCTACAGCCTCTATTTAAAGCAGGCCCAATCTGCGACCATGCTTGGCGATTGTCGTAATGCGCTCAGTGCTGCACAGAACGCTCTGAAAGTAAAGGAAGATGATCCGGAAGCGTTAGTACTTTTGGGCGGAGCGGAGCAGAGCATTGGTATGTTAAATGAGTCACTCAGGCATCTTTCGCGCGCTATTGAGCAAAAACCAAATGATGGAGGTGCTTATAGCATGCGAGCGGAAACGTACAAACTGCTTGGAAAAGATGGTCTAGCTTCACGTGATAAGGAAAGCGCAAGGCATCTGGGTTTTCTAAAATAGCCTAGGATAGCAGAGCTGTTGTAGCGGGAATACTTATTGTGGCATCATTCTTGGTTAATTGCCGTGACAAAAACGACTTCACCAACTCCAGAAGATGGTAACAAAGGAAAGTCTAGTGATGCCGTTCAGCAAGGCAGCACGGTTCCCAATCAGGTTAGGCCTGAGAACAGCACAAATCTCTATGTGTCTCCTGCGAATGCTGAGCAAATTAAACGTGATCGGGCTGCAGGAAATATTGATTCAAAGGACGAAACCAGTTTATTTGCTGACGCATATTCTCCATCCGCTTCCGATTCAAAAAGTTTTGCTGGTGGAACCATTCAGGGGACAAAAGCGGAAGTCAAACCGAGCAACATAAGTGATGGTATTGAAGGAGCGAAACTACCAGAAGCTAGAAATATTCAATCTAGCGAAAAGCGCGAAGGTGGCAGCAAGCAAATAGTTGATAACGCTAGTACGACGGGAGCACAACCTGTTGAGTTTCCAGGAAAGGCACTTTTGCAGCCTGCGTCTCAGAAAACTAGTGTTCAGGGCAGCGATGTGGCTACAAGCCTGCAAGCTAGACCTCAAGAGAATAAGGCAAACGCGACGACCTCAGACGTTGGCGGTAATAGAGCTGGATCGTCTCAATTGGAGCAGCCTGTCGGGCAGAACAGAGGTTCATTAACAACACCAGTCGATAAGGCAATTCCCGGAGACAGGGTGGTTGGCGGGGCGAACACAGTCGATAATGCAGGCGGACGCAGAGTTGAAACACCCTCTTCAGCTGTAGGGGCGCCGTTAACGGCGCCCGCGCGCAACGGCGAGATGCCAGCCGGAACACAAAAAGGTCCCGCGGTATCACCTGAGGGCACCATTGGTAATGTCGTGAATACAGGTGTCAAAGCAGAGTTGCACCCAGGCGCGAAGCCTGTTCAAGACGGTGCATCAATCCCACCTGCTGGTCAGCAAAAGGTTGAAGGCAAAAGTGATGGTGGTGCCACTGTTCAATCTGGTGGAGTTCAACCCAAAGTTGAATCCGGCCGACTTGATCAAACAAAACTTGATACACCTCGAATCGATGCACAGAGACTGGATTCACAAAACGCAGGACAAGGTAAGTTTGAACCCGTAAAAGGTGGAGATGTCTTCAGCACGCAAGGCTCGACTCCTCCAGCGAACAGACCAGATGGATTCAGAGGCACTGACTCCAAAGTAGAAGGTGTCAAACAGGCAGACCACGCTGGTTCTCGTGATGGTTCGACAATGCGTGATCCCAAGTCCGCTGGAGTCGCAAATGAGGTGTTTGGTCAAAAGACTGAGTCTGGAGCAAGAGGGGATACGCAACAGGGTGGCTTCAAACCTGATGCGAGCGCTGGACAGAAAGCTGACCAAATCACACGCGGCATTGAGAATCGTGTAAACGAAGGCCCCAAACAGCTAGGCACTGCGGATGGTGCCACTGCTGGTACGCGTCAACCGCTTTCAGAGTCCGGAGGCAAATCACAAGGTATCACTGATGGTGCGCAACCCGGAACAAAACATACCAATCCAGCGGATGGCGGCGACAAAGTTTCAAGTGGAGGCAGTAGCAGCGGCGGCAGTAGCGTTGCCGAGTCGACGAAACGCGTCGACGTAGGAATGCAGCAGAGCGGCAAGTCTGATGGACAAAGCGGAGCCGGTGGAATGGGCGGCGGCAGCTCTGCATCCGCAGACCGCGCTCCTCATGCCCCCTTTAGAGTAGAAGACGCTCAACCGTCTGGCGCCAAAGGAGAAGGCGGACTCAGGGCTGACCTAGGCGGAAAAGGAGATATCGCGTCGGGCGGCAAAGGCGAAGCGGCTGGCGGAGTAAAAGGAAGCCTAGGCGACGGACCGAGGTTTGATTCTGGAGAGACTCGTGGAGGCAATCAACCAGGCGCTCGCTTTGACACTGGCGAAACCCGCGGAACGCAGCAGGGCGCGAGATTTGACACGGGTGAGGTGAAGGACGGGCGAGGCAGCATTCCTACCGGGGGCAAGTCGGGCGATGGGGGTGTCGGCGCAACCGCCTCAGATTCCGGCATCGTAAAAGGGACGGATGTTTTAGGGATTAAGTCATCTTCTGGTGGTGGAACGGGCAGCGGTGGCTCCAGCGGCTCGGGAGCCGGTGACGGTGGAATTCTCGGCGACAAACGTCAGCCCTCGATGTTTCCGGAGAGCCCAGTCACTCAGAGCGGCAAACCCGGAAAGCCTGGTGACGGCATCGGTAGCGGGCACCTGGGCGGCGACGATTCTGTTCCATTTATTTTGCCTGGAGCCTTCGGAGGCAAAGATGGAGGGCGTCGCCAAAGCGATCAGATTTTTGGAGATAAGACGAAGGGTGACTCAACTGGTGGAAAGCCGGAGTCAGGTGGCAAGGCAGATTTGACAGGCAAAGCCGAGTTAACAGGCAAGTCAGAACCAGGTACTGCACCTGGAAAGATAGATTCTGGTTCGATGATTGCTAAGTTCGATGCTCTAGTCAGAGGCAGACCTGATCCGACTGCTGCAGGCGTTAAAGGCGAAGCAAATGCTGTTGGTGCGAAAAGTGATTCTAAAGGAGATTCTGTTTCCGCAGATGCGAAAGACAAAGGTGCGAGAAGTGACACAGGCATTTCTGCTGCGATGGCAGGGCCGGTTGGTTCTGGCGCGGCAGAAGTTGGAAACGTTTTGAAGAATTTTGCACAATCAGTTCTGTCTGATGGAAAGTCTGGACAAGGCAACGACGGAAGGGGCGCACAAGGAAACGATGGAAAAGTTGTGCAAGCCGCTGATGGAAAGACTGTTGCGGCGGGCGACTCCAAAGATACCCGAGGCGCTGGAAAAGCACAGCCTGGTAGCGAAATCATCGGGAATCAACCTCCAAATTCGCGCCAGGATTTCGCTGGACCTGGACAAAAAACTCGCATCTTAGATCAAACTACAGGAAGCTCAGACACCAGAATCATTGGAAGCGGAACACCATCCGACAAGAGTGCAAGCGGCATATCATCTGACAGAAACGTTAGTGGCGTTGCTGGTGTTCCACCAGTGGTCGGTGAAAAAGGTGGTGATGTTGTTGTCGGACCACGCGCTGTAGGACAAGGCATAGTCCCTCTGGAAGCGTCTAAGAAGTCCGAACTTGGTGGCGCTGTAAACTCGGACTCGAATTTGCCTGGTGGCGCAGACGGTGATGACGTCGGAAAGATTTCGACTGATGATTTCAATTTGCCGGAAGTAAATTTACTTGGTGCGTCAGACGAATCAGAAACAGTAGAGGAAATTGAAGAGGTCGAAGAATCAGAAGAAGCAAAACGTGAAGACGAGATGCACTATGAGTTAGCTCTTGGGTTGCAGCTCTACACTTCAATTGCAGAGGCTCCTTATGGCGCCTATCACTACTTCACGAAAGAGGGCGACACAGTGGAAAGTGTGGCGCGTGAAGTTGTCGGCGATGCAAGAACAGCTCCGCTCGTTTTCTCGCTCAACAAAGACCACATTCTCGCGAGCACCGAATATGGTGTGCACCCGTTCAAGGTAGGTGTGATGGTACAGTTGCCGACACCGCGTGATCTCAAGAATTTCTTCGGTAGTCAGACTTAGAGCCACCACCAATTGTGTCTAATGTGAACATTCGTTTGGCGACCCCTACTGACGCGGAAGCGTTAGTGCAATTAATTACAGAACACGCCAAGTTCGAGAAAGAAGAATACAATCCCAAAGGCAAGCTGGAAAAGATTCGAGCCTGCTTGGCTGCTGATCCGCCACCGTACACATGCTTGGTTGTTGAGACGGCTGATGGAGTCGAGGGTTATTGCACATACATGAGCCAGTTTGACAGTTGGTATGGGGAGTCGCATATGAGTGTCGACGCATTATTCTTGCGCGAAAGTTTGCGTGGCGCTTCAATTGGGAAGGCCCTGATGGAAAGAGTCAAGAAAGAAGCCAAACAACTAGGCTACTCGTCAGTGCGGCTAATGACACCATCTGACAACACCGACGCCATTAAGTTCTATGAAAAGCTAGGCGGGCAGCCAGCTTCCAAACTCTGGTTCTGGTTTCAACTTTAAGTTATTCGTGCGCCGCATCTAAAAAGCTGCTATAAAAAACAGCGGAAATTTGGAGATTTAAATGAAAACTGTTTTTTTCACGACGGCGCTCGTTTGCGCTTCAATCGCCGTAAGCGCGAGCATGATTCCCTCGATTGCACAGAAGTCAGGCGCCGAGAAATCTGCGGGCGCAAAGACTGGACTAGAGTCTTCTGCGCAGAAGCCATCTGCACAAAGGCCTTCTGCGCCGGCGACTACGGCGAAAAGTTCGACTACCCAGAAGGGCGTCACGAATATTCCCTCCAAAGGTTTTAGCGGCGAGTTGACCGAAATCGCAAAGTCGAATTATCAATGGACTGGAGTCGCCGTCTCCAAAAAGAATCGTGTTTTTGTCTGCTATCCCCGCTGGTCGAATATTGGCCCGGTGTCTGCCGGCGAGTTGTTGCCTGACGGCTCTGTGAGCGCGTTTCCCGACAAGAAGTGGAACGAATGGATTCAAGGTGCAAAAGTCACTGGCGAGGAATTTGTTTGCGTGCAGTCTGTGTACTGTGACAACAGTGGCGCACTTTGGATTCTTGATCCTGCAGCACCAAAGTTTCACGGACCAATTACAAACGGACCAAAACTCGTAAAAGTAAATCTTGGCACAAATCGCGTAGAGAAGGTTTATCCGCTGGAGACTGTTGCCCCAAAAGACTCTTACCTTAACGACGTTCGCGTTGATACTCGCCGCCAGGTTGCCTACATGACTGACTCAGGCTTGGGAGCGATTATTGTGCTCGACCTGCGCACGGGTAATGCGCGCCGAGTTCTAGACACGAGTCCGTCTGTGAAAGCCGAGGACATCAAAATCATGATTGGCGACAAGCGATGGGGAGTGATGCCCGATGGCTCGGTGCGCAAAGTGCATTCCGACGGAATCGCTCTGGATAAGGCTGGAGACTACCTCTACTACCAGGCGCTCACTGGTAAGACTTTGTACCGCATTTCCACAAAAGACTTGCGCAATGAAAAACTCACCGCAAAAGATCTAAAAACCAAAGTGGAAAAGATCGCGAACACATGTGTTGCTGATGGTATCGAGTTTGGTGCTGATGGAATTTTGTATCTTACTTCGCTTGAAGATAGTTCAATCAAATCATTGAATGTGACGGCTGCAAACAAAGAAGTGAAGACAGTGGTGAAAGACAAGCAGCTTATCTGGCCGGACTCGCTTGCTATGCGGGGTGATGGACATATCTATGTCACTGCGTCGCAAATCAATATGGGAGCAAAGGCTCCCACACCATACAAAATTTTCCGGTTCAAACCGAAAAACTGATTCTCTATCTCACCGTGCCGGTTGATGCAGTTGCTTTCGCTTCTGCCAATTTTTTCACTTCAGCCAGGCGTTCTTTCACGCCTTTGATTGTCTGGGTGTTGGTCAGCTGGCGCAGGAATGGTACCGGCAGGTCGAGCAAGACGAATGATTGCAGCGAAACATCAGTGGCTTTCTCGCCCGGTAACTCGCTGAGTTCCCACTTCCCTTCAAATGCTTTGAACTTGTCCGAGTTCACCATCTTGTAGGCGACTTCTTTATCGTGGGTGTACTTTTCTACGTACGTGCATTTTGCTGTTTTCACAATCGGTAAGTCAGTGAAATGCTCTTCTAGAGTGGCTTCATGGTCTGACGATTTGAGTTCTTTGACGTGTGAACCTGGCTTATAACGTAGCTCTCTGATGCATTCGTAGACAATGCTAGGTTCGGCGTTCACTTTGATGTGGTCGGTGACACCAGGAAATTTTTCGCATTTTGCCATGGCACTTTGCGGCGCCGCTATCGAAGCCGACATGATCGCGCCAACTGCCAACGACGTGAGGATTCCCCTTTGCATTTGTTCTGCTCCTGAATCAAAACGAGAGGGCGAGTCTACAACGTCTTTGAAGTACTTGCCAGGTGGAAAATTTGAGCATATCTTCGCCGTTTCGCTTGACAGCCGCCTGAAAGTAAAGTGGTGCCATAGAAGTTAAACCGTTATCGGTTTAACTTCTGAGCTTTAAATTTGCTTGCGTTGCGATGTCAAGGATTTGCGGCAACGCAAGTTTGTCCTTTCTTATACTGAAAACCGTCAGTCAGTCAGTCAGCAGTAGTCTGCTCTACACTTCACTTCGCAGGTCTAATCTCGGCCGCTCTCTGTTCTGCCAACTCAGCGCTCTCTTTCTCGCCGAGGGCGCGCAATAGTTTGGCTGTAATCAAATAAGAATCCGCGACCTGCGGGCTCTTCGGACCGAAGCGGTTTTCCTTTAATGACACGACTTTGTCGTAAAACTCCAGTATTTGTGCGGTTCCTGATCCAAAGGTGTTGTGGGTCATTGCGAAGTCAATGTCCACCAACGCGCAGTCGTCGCCAGTTTTGAGCTGTTTCAACCAGAGCTCAACCAGCTTGTCGCGCATGTCCTTTGCGCCTGCATAATTTCCGCCTTTTTCATATATCTCTGACAGATGAATGAAGCAGGTAGCCAGTTTTGCCTCGTCACGACTGCCTGGGTATTGCAGCAATTGCATTGCCCTCTCGTAGTTTTGCTGCGCATCCGCCCAATTTCCGGCATGTTGCTGCAACAGCGCCGAGCTCAGCAGCCCTTCGATTTCGACTTTGTAGTCTGTCTTGCCGCCCGAACGCATTGCAATGAGAGCGATTATGGTTGCGCCCACTGCTACGGTTGCGATGACGAGTTGCGTAATGTCAGGCATTGGAAAAAGGCTGTCGTTTGACGCTGCTTATTTTACAATTATGGTCTGGTTGTTGGGCTGAGATTTGCAGTGCTCGCAACAATCAAATTGTTGGGCGGCGATGTTGCCCATTGCGCAAACTTTGAGTGATATGACCCAAACCACCACCAACGCAAGTGATTGCCTGAATGTTTTCGAGTACGAAGCTCGCGCGAAGACTTCGTTGGCGGAAATGGCGTATGACTATTATTCGGGCGGATCGTGGGATGAAGTGACGCTGCGCGAGAACTGCTCGGACTTCTCGAAACTCTCAATCATGCCTCACATGCTGGTCGATCTGACACAGCTCGATATGTCGACAGAACTATTCGGCAGCAAAATTTCTATGCCGCTTATCATTGCGCCGACTGCTTTCCATCAATTAGCCACCGCCGATGGCGAGCGTGCAACCGCGCGTGCTGCGCACCGAGCCGGCACCATCATGACTTTGAGCACATTGGCGAATTGCTCGATTGAAGAAGTGCAAGTTGCTGCGCCCGGTCCGAAGTGGTTTCAGCTCTATGTGTATAAAGATCGCGAAGTCACGAAAGATCTAGTCCAACGCGCCGAAGCGAATGGCTATGAAGCACTTGCTTTAACTGTGGATTCGCCGATACTCGGGCGCCGTGAAAAGGATGTGCGCAATAGGTTTTGCTTGCCGAACAATTTCAGATTGGGTCACTTCGACACCGGACCACTCGCCAATCTCCCTGATGATGTCGCTGATTCCGGCTTGGCTGCTTATATTGGAAGTCTTTACGACACTTCGCTCAGTTGGAAACATGTTGAATGGCTGAGCGAAATCACAAAGCTTCCGATTTTGCTGAAGGGAATTTTACGCGCTGATGATGCGGCTCTCGGTGTGAAGAACGGTGCGGCGGGAATTATCGTTTCGAACCATGGTGGGCGTCAATTAGACTCTGCGCCATCGACTATCAGTGTTCTTTCGGAGGTTGTAGAAGCTGTTGAGGGGCGGGTTCCAGTGTTATTGGATAGCGGTATTCGTCGTGGAACAGACATATTCAAAGCCATTGGACTTGGTGCAAAAGCTGTTCTGACGGGACGGCCGATTCTCTGGGGGCTAGCGACAAACGGCGAGCAAGGCGCCTATGAAGTTCTGGAAATGCTGCGTGCAGAATTCCAGCTGACCATGCAGCTTGCGGGCTGTCCAACATTGAAGCACATTACACCGGATATGGTGCGGAGTAAAACGCCATTTTGGTGTAAGTGATTATGGAAGAGCGTGGTGGCGCACTGTCTGCGCCTGAAAATTTGAGAGTGAATGTAGTAGCGCATTGTATGCGCCGATTGAATTTAAAGGACCATACGAGGGCAACGTGAAGTGCGGATAGTTTCTCTAATTGCGAGTTCAACTGAGATTGTGCATGCCCTAGGCTTCGGCGACCAGATGGTTGGGCGCTCTCATGAGTGCGATTTCCCGACGCAAGTTAAAGAGCTCCCTGTTTGCACAGGACCAAAATTCAAGACCGACGGAACGAGCTATGAAATCGATCAGCGAGTAAAAGAAATCGTGCAAGAGTCATTGAGTGTTTACCGCGTGGACGCGGCGATACTTGACGAACTCGAGCCTACGCACATCATCACGCAGGCGCAGTGCGAAGTTTGCGCAGTCAGCTTGAAAGACGTCGAAGAAGCTGCGTGCCAGATAATCTCCTCAAACCCTCAAATCATTTCTCTTCAGCCAGATTCACTCGCCGACATTTTTGAAGATGTTCGTCGTATCGCTAAAGGACTGGGTGTGGTACCCGTCGGCGAGATGATGGTGGAACAGCTGAAAGGCAGAATGGAAGTCGTTGCGCAAAAGGCTCGCGCACTGCCAAACAAGCCTCGCGTAGCGTTGGTCGAATGGATCGAACCTATGATGGCAGGTGGAAACTGGATGCCGGAATTGATCGATATGGCAGGTGGCATCAATTTGTTTGGCGAGGCTGGTAAACATTCACCATGGATGAACTGGGAAGACCTCGTCGCTGCGGAGCCGGATATCATAATTGTTTCGCCATGTGGCTTTGATATTGATAGAACAATGCAGGAGATGCATCTGATCTCAGATCGCAAAGAATACGCTGGACTGCTAGCCGTGAAAAACGGAAAGGTATTTGTCGCGGACGGCAATCAATATTTCAATCGCCCGGGTCCGCGCGTTCTCGAATCCCTCGAAATGCTAGCTGAAATGCTGCATCCCGAAGAATTCAAGTTTGCCCACGAAGGCGTCGGTTGGATTCGTTATTCTGTGTCAACTTAAACCGGGCGACGCATGGCGTCGACCCGCTAATCTCTTTGCTTTTGGGCGAAACGAGAGCAGAGTAATTTTGCGGTTGGCACGTCAATCTGCGGCAGTTCCGTAACCAGCAATTTTGGCGTGAACTTACTGATCACCGGCTGGAGAGAGCGAAGTTTTTTTATCGCGTCAGGGTCTTGCTTCAAAAGCTCTTCGACGATTGTGTACGCTTCCAAAAAGCGTTTGTTCGCAAAACACTTTTCCGGATTGCATTTGTGCTCTGGAAAAAGTTGTGGGCAGAGTTTCGCCCAGCGCATCTGAAACCAACACGCGAGCCCTTCTTCAAACATTGAGGTCCAAAGCCGCGCTGGTGTCAAAAGATGCACGCATTCATGCGCAAGCTGCCAAACAATTTTGCTGTTATCGTTACGCGCGTCACTGGACAGACGAAAGACAATCTTCTGCTCTTCCTCGCGGTACTTCATGATCGGAACGTTAGAGCTGAAGTAAATTCCGTCAAAGCTGTAAGGCGCCGGGTCAACACGCTTGCCGAAAAGCATCTCGCCGTCTTCCAAAAGCATTTCTATTACTTGATCAACGTTGTTTGGATCAAGTGGATTCGCAGAAGCAAATCGCGGAATGAAATCTGTCGGTTCGACCTTCGGAATTTCGAAAAGTTGAAGTTGCATGGCATCGCCCCTACGGTTTCTTAGCCAGTCTGTGTCTTTTAGGACGTTCTGCTCGAATCGTCTCGGCGACCTTGATGGTGGTAGTAATCTTCATTGAGGCGTCAATGACGTGTGACATACGCGCGTGGCAGACGGCCAAGGCGAGCGCGTCGGACGCATCATCCGGGCGAATAATTTCTTTCAAATTTAGCAAGCGGGCGACGGCTTGCTGAACCACTGGTTTTTCCGCGCGGCCGAAGCCGGCGATTTGCAATTTGACCTGCATCGGGGTGTACTCATAAGTAGGCACATCAAAGTTGGCGCCTACCTCCAAGATAATCCCCCGCGCCTGCGCTACAGGCACAACCGTCTTTGCGTTCTTGAAAAAGAAAATAGCTTCGACCGACAAAATGTCCGGCTTGAACTGGGTCATAAGTTCCATCAAATCTGCGCGAATCATGCTCAAGCGCTTGCCCGCCGACATACTCGATGGTGTCTGAATTGTGCCCGAGGCGATATATTCGAATTGATCGCGCGGCGTGAACTGGACGACGCCGTAGCCTACTGTGGCGGTTCCTGGGTCGATGCCCAAGATTGTGAAAGGTCGAATGTCAGAGTTGTTGCCGGAGTTATTTAGAGATGGTTCCGTCATGCATTCCCCGTCGCTAGAACTGCCGCCACCGACAAACTTGCGGCTTTTCTGGTCCATTAACATGCTCGCCTATATAAACAAGCTATGCGTCTGGTATATTCAACTTTTCAGTACTGGAGCCAGAATAAAAGCAATAGTAACATTGTCTCTGACGAGATGAGAGTACTAGGTGAATGCGTGGCGAGCGGGAGTCAATTTTGATGCAAAGCGGTCCTCTAATGATGGAGGATACGAGCCTTGCGCCCAGACCTGGTGTTCTGGAAGCAAGCGGTTTCGGCGCGAAACTGCCGCTAGCATTCCTATTCGGCTGCATCCTCGGACTGTCTAGCGCCGGGTTCGACCAATCGTGGATCGCCTGGATTGGCGTGGTACCGCTGCTGGTGATTCTACGTTGCGTCAACGGCGTGAAAGAAGCTGCCTTTGCCGGCTTAGCTTTTGGTCTCGGTTATCACCTCGTAGCGACGAGCTGGTTCCTTGGACTCTTCCCACTGCGTTGGCTTGGCGTGGAAGACTGGCTGGGCGTGCAACTCAGTGTTCTGGTTTGGATTTTTGAGTCACTGCACCAGGCGCTTCTCATGGCTGGCTTTTCGCTGCTCGTGTTCTGCCTGCCGTTGCGCTCAGGGTTTATTCCGCATTACCAACGTCCTTTTGTTCCATACCTATGGGGCATTCCGCTCATCTGGATTTATTGCCACTGGGTTGTCGGCACATCGGAGCTTTTTCTTTCTGTGCCGGTCGATCAGCTTGCGTACTCACAGAGCCAGCACACAGGCTTTATCCAGATTGCACGCATTGGTGGCAGTGCGCTAGTCGACTACATTCTGATTTTGTTCAATGCGGCACTCGCTGAGCTGATACTGGATTTGGTGCATCTCGGGCGACGGCTGGATGGTCGGATCGACAAGTTACGCCAGCGGGTCGGTCCGCTTTTTGACCTTTCGATTGTGTCTGTAATCTTGGTCGTTTGCAACGTCTGGGGCGGCATGGAAGTGCAGCGTATTGCACAGGAAACCCGACCTGAGGTTGCGCTTGCGGAAGACCCCCAGTCGCAGGCAGTGCCGATTGCTGTCGTGCAGGGCAACATAAGTATTGAAGAAGATCGGTTGAAAACAACATCAGCCAAGGCAATCAGCGATCGTTATGCGGAGCTGTCCAACAATCTTGGAACCTCAATCGTTGTTCTTCCCGAAGGCGTGGCAAATCCTGTCCAATTGGCACCCGGCTATCTTGTAAGCCGTCTCAAAGAAATTAGCCAACGTGAGAAAAAAGAGATCGTCGTTGGTTCCATTGAATCAATAAAGAGCGCTCACGTGAATGCCGCGCGATTAATTTCACCTGCCAATCCTCCAGACAATTTATATGTGAAACGGCGTCTGGTGCCCATCGGCGAACTTGCACCATTGAAAGCAATTGAAGATACACTGCCGTCTAGCATTGTTAAACGCTTACCCTCGCAGCAAATGAGTTTCGTGGTTTCAAAAACAACGGAGCTTCCTCAAAGTCTCTGGGGACCGATGGGCGTTTCAATCTGCTCTGAGATTGTTTATCCGCGCCTGCTCGCAAGAGAAGTTCGCAAAGGCGCCACAATTCTGTTGAACCTCTCCAACCTGGCCTGGTTCCACAATTCAGCACTTAACAAGCAGGTGCTGGCAGCAGCAGTTTTCAGGGCTGTTGAGAACGGGCGCTATCTGGTCTTGTCCACCAACACCGGAATCTCGGCTTTAATCGACCCCGCTGGTATCGTCACCGCTGTCTCATATCCTGGCAAGCGCGGCGTTTTGCTCGGTAATGTACAATTCCTCTACAAAAAGACCCCTTTCAGTAAGATGTGGTGGCTATGAGCCCGAACCAAAATAGAAATAAAAACAAAGAAGCATTTGCCAGATTGAGCGTGCTCGTCGTGATTGGTGTGGCAGCGTTGTTCTCCCAAGGCGGTGCTGGTGGTGCCGGAAGAGCAGACGCAAAAATGCCGATGGTGCGCCTCGGCAAAGACAATATAGTGAAAGTGGAAGTAGCAACGACTGAAGCGGAAATCCAGCGCGGTCTGATGTTCCGCACTTCACTCGCACAAGACTCGGGCATGATTTTCCTTTTCCGCCCGAACCGCCCGGTGAAGTTCTGGATGTTCAACTGTCTGATCTCACTGGACATGCTGTTTGTCAAAGACGGCAAAATAGTGAAAATCTGTGAGAACGTGCCGCCGTGCAAATCTAAAATTCCAGACGAATGCCCAACTTATCCCGATGCTCCCATCGATGTGACTGAAGTCGTCGAAGTAAGCGCAGGTTACGCGAAAGCGCATGGATTGAAGGAAGGCGACACTGTGTCGTTTGATATCCCGTAGTCGATAAACCCATCGAGTACAGACTGCGAAACAAGAGACCGCGAGACTAGAGACTGTGAATAAATGTCCGAGCAGACACAGGTGACAGAACATATTCAAACAGAGATGAGCGGCTCAGCTGGTTTTCTCACAATCAACCGACCCGAATCGCACAATGCGATGAGCAAAGAGATGTGGGATAGTTTGGTCCCCGCCTTGTACGAATTGCAGAACTGGGGCGCTCATGTTGTGGTGATTAAAGGCAGCGGAACAACATTCTGTGCCGGTGCTGATCTCAACGAGTTGACCCAGATTAGCGATGAGGAGTCTGCTAATGCTCAGTGGTTTTCGATCAAGTATGCTCTCGATGAGCTTAAGGCTTTTGCACTGCCCACGGTGGCAATGATAAACGGTCCATGCATGGGCGGTGGTTGCTTGTTGGCAATGGCGTGCGATTTGCGATACGCCGTCAAAACGGCGCGCTTCAGCATTCCTATTTCTCGCCTCGGTATTGTTCTCGATGACGCGAACATTTTGCGCTTGATGTCACTTGTCGGACCATCGGTCGCATCGGAAATGCTCTACACCGGCGTTAGCATTTCCGCTACTGAAGCCGAAATGGTCGGTTTGATAAACCGCGCCCTGGATGCTGAAGATTTACCGCTGTACGTCAACGAAATTTGCAATGCGATTTATGAAAACGGTCGCGCCAGTATTTTTGAAACAAAATGTTCAATCGCGCGCATCTTGAGCCATGCACACCCCGAAGGTGCACTTGCGTCTTTTGACGACCAACAACGTGTCATTGAAAGCTATCTGAGTGCTGACTTTCAAGAACGCATCCGCCGGCGCTAGCTTTCAAAAATTCAATCGGCATTCACTCCCAAAAAAGTACGTTTTTCGGAGTGGGTGGCGAGGGCTGAATTTGTGCGCCTGTCTGCGTTTGCCGTTTGGATTACTTCGCAATTCACTTGCGAGTATTTTAATGTTCCCCAGCCTGTGGGCATTTTCGTCGTTTCAAGCACTCCGAAAAAGGATCTTTCGTATTGCCTCAATCAGAAATCTGACTACTGCGAAACCGTTGCCTCATCAATTTTCTGACTACTTAAATGGACCACTTTCGTACTCGCATGACCGGGAATTCTGTAGACCCCTCTTCCGATTCTCTCAATTTCGCCGCGTTTTTTCATGGTTTTAAGATGAAAATCTATCGTTGTTCTGTTGGAAAATTGTAGAAAGTCGCTCGGTTGAACTATGCAGCCAGGCGGCAGGGTTTTGATGATTTCCCTTACAGTGAGTTTCTTGGTTTCATTGATTGCTATGACTAGGTGTTCTCTTAGATTTGCACATTGCTGACGTTTTCGGCGTTTCAGCGAGCGGGGGAAAAGCGAGGGGAGGGAGATCGCTTTTACTTTCTCTTGGATGGTTTGGAGTTTCTTCAAAAGCTTCAGAGGATCAAGCTTTGCGTATTGTTTGCGAAGCTTTTCCTTAGCCTTTTCTTCCACCAGTTCTGATTCGAGGATTCGTTGGTAGGGGGTTTTTGCTGCGTCATACTTTCGGTACACCTTGGCTCCGGTGCGCTTTTTGAGCAGAAGCTTATTCGAGGGTTGGAAAAAGTTCTGATACAGGCGAAGTGTTTCGTACATTTGAGCCAGGAGGCGATGCGCAATTCTCCCTTCGAGCCGATCATATCCAACGTACTTTCTCACCACGGAGCCGTTTCGTTCTTCAACATGCGCTTGGTCGTTTTTTTTGTAGGGTCTGCTTCGAGTGAACGTTATGCCCTGGCTTTCACACCAATTGAACAGGTTGTAGTTGATGAATTCATATCCGTTATCGGTATCCAGCCCAAGAAAA
>QKMZ01000015.1:0-800213 GCA_003242885.1 Candidatus Melainabacteria bacterium
TCCTCCTAATAGATACGGATATTTCTTATGCGCTGAATTCGCGAGGCTGGTCCTGGGCTTCTGGTAGATTGCTTCCAAGCCCATGAGACGCATTAGGCGCCGCACGCGTTTTCTGCCGATTGTATAGCCACGCACACGCAGCTCGGCAGTCATCCTGCGCGACCCGTAGAATGGCGTTTTGAGGTACTGCTCATCTAGTATTCGCATGATTTCTAGGTCCGCCGGCGGTGCAGCGGCGGGCTGGTAGTACAGCGATGAACGACTGACGCCAAGCAGCACGGACTGCCGTTTCACAGGAAGTATTGTATTGTCTCGCTCGATTAACGAAAGCCGCGTTTCGCGGCTCAGTGACCGAGCTTGCGTGCTAAAAAATCGCGCTCAATCGTTAGCTGTCCAATCTTAGCGTAGAGAGGCTCTGAGTCTTCGCTCTTCGTTTCGCTTGTGCTACTGGGCTTTTCGAAAAGTGCGGTCACGTTTTCGACCAGCACCTTTTTCCACATTTGGATTTGATGCGGATGAACTTTAAACTCGGCGGCGAGTTCTGAGATCGTTTTGTCGCCGCGTGCAGCGGCCATCGCTACTTTTGCTTTAAAATCCGGACTGTGTTTTCTACGAGTACTTTTCAAGCGGGTGCTCCTTTCAAGCATGTGTCTACTTTACGAGCAGAAACCCAACTTAGCTAGTGGCCCAAATTTCAGGGTCCACCTCTACTCTACATGAGCCCGGAGCAATGCACGGGAGAACGTGTTGATCACCGCGCAGATATCTATTCGCTCGGTTGCGTCATGTTCGAAGCGCTTACCGGCACACCTCCGTTTTTTGGTGAGAATGCCATCAAGACCATTATTATGCACCAAACCGAAACAGCCCCCTCACTCAAGGAAGCGTCGTTAGGAGAAAACTTTCCAGAAGCCCTTGAAGAGCTAGTAGCTTTGATGCTGGCGAAGTCTCCTGAAAGCAGATACCAAAGTCTTGGCAAAGTAGCCCAGGATCTAGGAGCGTTTCAACGTGGCGATGCTATTGCAAAGTCCACCCTTTCTGTAAGCCCCCCCACACAGCAAGTCAGAGGAATCTCCATTACAAGAACGGCTCTGTGCGCACTATTGATAGGCATAGCGTCTCTATCTGGAGCATCCGGTTACCTTCTCCACGACCTCAAAGGAGCGATGGAGACGAGGACGGAGAGCCGGGTTGAGCCGAGCGCAGAGGAATCTGGAATTTTTTCAAAAGCCGAGATAGCTTATGGCGACGATGATATTGAACCCAACCTATCAGACCAAATGCTAGAAAATAAGCTGGCTGAAAAGAAAAAACAAGGAACCACATTCGCAGTCTCCGAGCGAACTTTGAAAGACCATCAGATCAAGGTTATTGCGAGCGCCGCTTGGATCAAGAACCTAGATTTGATCGGTTGCGAAATTGAAAATAAGAGCCTTTCAAGACTAGCAAGCCTCAAGCTGGCACATATCAATCTAGATTCTTCAAATCTAACTGACGCAGGCGCCAAAGAGCTGGTCCAGTGTGCTGGACTCTCTGATATTTCACTTAACTCTACAAAGGTGACTTGACCTGACCCCAAAAAGCTGAACCATGTCAACTGGATTTTTGAGAAAAAATCAGGCATAGTTTCATCAGAAAGGACGGTCGCAATGAGAAAGAGCCGATTTACCGAAGAACAAATCGTCGCCATCCTCAAAGAATCTGAGGGCGGTGTTACTGGCAAGGAGATCTGCCGCAAGCACGGCATCTCCAATCAGACGCTGTACCACTGGAAAAATAAGTACGCAGGCATGAATGTGAGCGACGTGAGGCGGTTAAAAACGCTCGAAGATGAGAACGCCCAGCTCAAGAAAATCTTGGGCGAGCAGGCGCTTCTGATCGACGGCTACAAGAACGCACTCTCAAAAAAGTACTGACCACCTCGCATCGCAAGGCCGCAGTAGAAGCGCTTTGCGAGGTGGGAATTAGTGAACGAAAAGCGGTTAAGGAGATCGGCATCGCCCGGTCTACAAAACGACGTCAAAGCACGCGGAAAGACGATTCTGCGCTTCGCGCAGAAATCGTCGATCTGGCTTCTGTTCGGAGGCGTTTCGGATACAGAAGAATCACCTGGATGTTGCAGCGCAATGGTGAAGAGATCAATCACAAGCGCGTCTATCGCATTTACTGCGAAGAGAAATTGCAGGTACGAAAGCGCAGGCGGAAAAAAGTTCGAGTGTTCCGCAAACCGCTAGAACCGGCAACGCGTCCAAACCAACGATGGTCGATGGATTTCGTCGCGGACAGCCTTGCCGGCGGCCGGCGATATCGAACGTTCAACGTCGTCGACGAATTCACTCGCGAGTGCCTTGCAATTGATGTGGCCTTCAGCTTGCCTGGAGCGCGCGTTGCAAACGTCCTGGATCGTCTTGTGTGGCAATTCGGCAAGCCCGAAAAGATTGTTCTAGATAACGGACCGGAGTTCACCGGAGCAGCAATGCTCAAGTGGTCCTCGGCAAATAACGTCTTCCTGGACTACATCCAACCAGGCAAGCCAATGGAAAATGCAATTTGCGAATCGTTCAACGGCCGCTTCCGAGACGAATGTTTGAACGAACACTGGTTCATTGATATTGAACATGCAAGAGATGTGATCGAAGACTGGAGGCGCGATTACAACGACGTAAGACCACACGGATCACTAGGACTTTTGACACCAACGGAGTTTTCTGTCTTCTTCAATAAGCAAGATTTGTCTGCTTGACGTGGAACAACTAAATGGTGCAGGTCAGGTCACATTTCTAATTGTCGTTCATCATTATAGACAACTCTAGATGAAACGCCCAGCTTCCTTGCTGCAGAGTCTGCTTGACTTCGAGTAACAGTTCGTTGACTTGCGAGCGGCATGATTATTGCTGCTCTTCGCTTTGCCTTGGCCCAAGCCTGTTCTGAGAGTGTTAGTAAGCCATCTTCGTGCAACCAATGCCAAACTTTCTAGGTGCACCACGTCACCCCAGTGAACATGACTATTGAAAATCTGTCAAGAAATTTTTTGAGCAAAACCCACTTGTTGTCTAGGTTCTGATAGTCTGCTGAATAGGACTTCTGATAACTGCTGAACAGAACTTCTGAAAATGACAGTATATCTTTCGAATCTGATTTTGCTTTGTTGACATTCTCCTTTTTCTCGGCCGCGGCCTCAATCAGATAACATTCGGCGCTCATTTTATGCTTTTCAGCCAATGCCGCGCTGCTGCTCAGACACACGATACCTGCCGCCACAATTATTTTCTGGCAAAGAGGCTTATTCAAATTTACGCCACTTCCATTCTGTAAACTAACGACTGAAGTCATGCTCAATTGCTGGTAGCTGTCGCAGAAACAGTTACAAACACAGTATCTGCAAGTTTTTGAAAAACCACTTCGGGTCTCTGTATTTTGTAATCTTCAAGTCTTACAGGGAATTTCCCTGTAAATATCAGCGAAGACTTAGAGCCTTTGCGCTTGAGCGTAACGGTAACTGGAACTTTTGGTTCAAGCGTAATACCGTGAATAGTGACAGAGCCGTGTGCTACCACTGAAACTGTCCTGCCTTGCAAGAAAGCTTCATGGTCACCAGTAACTTTTGAAACTTTGAAAACTGCCTCCGGAAATTTTGCGGTCTGAAGAAAGTTATCTCGCATATGTTCATTACGAAGGGCGATACCGGTGTCAATTGACGCTAAATCGACATTGAATTCCGCGGAAAAATCTTTGTTGAAGTTTAGATCTTCAGACAGCGAAATACTGCCCTTAAGCTTGTCTGTGTGTCCTTCTATAAGCTCAACTGGAGCATTGGAATTAAATGTAACGGCGTTTTTACTTGGTTTTACGACATAAGATTGGCTGGCGCTTGCGGACATTGGATACAGAGAGAATGAGAGCAAAACTAGCGCTAGTACTCTTCTTGTAAGACACATCATCGATCATGCACTCCTTGTTTTATTTTGTTGTTTCAGTCAGTCAGAAAATCCGGTTTGAATGCTCCGAACAAGCAGTTCTTCCGCGAAATAGCGGCGAAATTCCTTTATCACCGGAATTGCTGCGATTTCAACTGATTGATCGAATGTTGCCGCTACGCGCGAAATTACGTCTATAAAAGAATCTGTGTTTTGTAGAGTAGACAGAAGCTGCCAACTTACATCGTTTAGCTCGAGGGTGCGGACGCCTTGGCTATCACGAAAGATGACTAGTCGCGTTCTCCTTTCGTTCAACAAAAGGTCTATTTCTTCGTCGTTCAGAGCAGCAGTTAGTATTGCAGGAATATCATTATGATAGTTGACTGCCGACAGTGTTGGATTCAGACACGGTCTCTCACTAAGAACCTCTAAAAACACTTCATCGCCGCGCTCGTCCAACGCGAGAGATACGAAAGAAACATCCTCTTCACCGACAGAGTGGAGTAGATATTCATACTCGGATAGTTCAATGATCCAAGTAGGATGACAGCGCTGCTCAAGGAAGCGGCTAAAACCTCTCGCGCTGCGATTCACGTTGAAATCTGTATTAGGCAACTCTCTAACAAAACCTTGGCAGGTGTCGTCCCAGCGTTGTGCGAGAGCAGACTGAGTGCCAGGATAAATAGCCTCTAGCAAGCTTTGGTATTCAGAAAAAACAAGAGACCTGTAGAGGTCAAGCCCTTTTTGTGACACTGAATCTGGTGGCTGCTCGCTTTTTCCTGTCAAGAAATCAACTATTGATGTTTGTATGTCAGCTAACTGCATGAAGTTTCTTCCTGTCATCTAAACTAGCTCTGGTGAAGGTTTTGAATTGCTTGCAGTGCTTTCTAATGACGCGCAACTCCGAGAGAATTTCACTGAATTCAGGGAAGTTGTCGTCACGTTCAAGAAGTATGGCTTTTGGTCTTGTTCTTGCCAAGGTATAGTCAAGTAAATTGTAGACCCGGTTAGAAATTGGCTCTCCGTGTGTATCTAAGATCCATTCTTTACCTTTTTTATGTCCTGCGATATGCATCTGAACAACGCGATCGACATTTGTCTCACTAATGAAGTCGTGTTCGTCTAAGTTGAAGTTTCTGGCATTGACGACAATGTTGTTCAAGTCCAATAAGATGCCACAATTAGCTTTTTCGCAGATTTCTGACAAGAATTGTGACTCTGTCATTTTTGACTCGCCGAAAGTCATGTAATAGGTTATGTTCTCCAGCAAAAGCGGCACCCCGAGATAATCCTGGACTGTTCTGGCTCGCTCAGCAACGTGCTTGACAGTATATTTTGTGCGAGGCAAAGGCAATAACTGGTGGGTATAGCGACCTTGATTGCTGGTGAAGCATAAGTGGTCGCTCACCCAAGGACACTTTGTGTCGGTAACTAACTTCTTGAGCAGATTGAGATATTTGTAGTTGATCGGGTCGACACCACCGATAGACAAATTGACTCCGTGTGGCAGCAACTGAAATCTTTGAATCGCCCGCTCAAGGCTGCTTCTTGCAGCACCACCGATGCCGAGATAATTTTCAGAAATAACTTCCAACCAGTCGATTTGATCGTGCGCAGCAAAAATAGAATCGCTCAGTTGTCTTCGAAAACCCAACCCGATGCCTAGCTCAGGTAATGACTGCAAATTATTCATTGGATGCTTTCGGTGGCGGGAGTAGATTTCCTCTACTCCCGCTACGCTACTCCTATATTTAGTTATTTGCCTTTCTCTGTTTCTTTGCCCATAGCATCTTTGTCATGCGTACTGCATGATGCATCTTTACCACCCTCGGCTGTTTTGCAAGAAGACTCCTTACCTTTCTTCTTCGATGCTTTTTTCGCTGCAGCGGCTCCCTTATCGTCTTTTCCGCAAGAGCCCTTACCACAGCCGCTGTCGGACGCAAGTAGAATCCTGTCTTCAGTGGTTCTGTCTACGTGATTGAAAGGCGTGTCGGCTTGGGCGAAGCCTGCTCCGATTGAACTTGCAATGCCTAATGCAGCAAGTGCTGAGCGGAATAGCAGGTCGTTTTTATTGTTCATGTTTTTACTCCATTGTTGTAGTTACTGTTAGTCGTCTTCAAACTTTTTTGCTTCGTAGACTTTGAGCCAATCATGTAAATTGAGGTCAATTTGCTTTGATCTGGTTTGCGCCCCGTATTGCTCTGGTAGAGACATCTTGAAAGAAAGCGACGATCCTCAGATCTTGTTTCTTCCAGCGCGGATCTAGTCTCACCTCAGCGTTCAGGGAAATAGGCTTGTTGTCTTCGAGTCTGACCGCTTCACCAACGTTGTGTAGGTAGCGCACAACTCCGGTGTGTTCGAGAACGGATCCACCGTTTTCACCGGATCGCACGTTTGACTTGAGATTGTTCTCCGTCACAGCTACGAAAAGCTGTGCATTTGTGCCCGCGGAACCCGAAGGTGCAACTGCACGGATGCCCAACTCTTTTGTAGAAGCATCGTCTGCCGCATTACTGGAACTAATGCTAACCCGGACTTTCGGCATCCGCGACGCTCTATCAATTGCACTTTTTAGATTTCCACGCTCGCTTCCGACCATACCGAAAGTGCCGTCAACAATGGCTTCAGGTGTATAAACTGATTGTTGACCAAGCTTTCTTGCATAATCATGTTGTCTGCTGGTGAATTGAGGCGCAGAATATGGGTCTGCCCAGCCCAGGTAGTTCCAGTAATCAACATGCTCGCTAAGGATAATCAAGTCAGAACCAAGGTCATTCTGAAGGTCAATTGCCACGCGGTCAGCCGGTGGACAGCTGGAACAGCCTTCAGACGTGAAAAGTTCGACGACCACAGGCTGAGTCTCGCTCGAAGATGAGGATTGCTCTGCGAGAAGAGGCGTAGTGACGATAGCCGCTAATACAGATGCGGCGAGCAATTTTGAGCGAATAGTACCATTCATGGTGTCGTTGCCTCTTTGATTTTGATAGACTCAAGAACTTTTCGAAATCATTGCTATTAACCTACCTCTGTCGAGCGGGCTAGCGTACACATAATCCGAACCGTTTTCCGAAAGAATAACCACATTGTGATTTCCTACCTTTCCAAAACGGCCGAGCTTGCCAGCTATCCTGATTTCCTGGAATTGCGAGAATGACAAATAGCCTGTAGGAGCACAATAACAATCGATGCAAAAGCTCTTGTCCGTGCTGCTTTGATAACAAGCGCGTAAGATTTTCTTACCAGAGTTGTCTCGATACTGATCAAAGGCAACTATCTTAAGCCCAGCAATGTGTCTCATGTTTGCGCGTGAAATCAGAGACAATAAGTTGCTTCTTTCGGATTTGATTGCAAATTTGAAACCATCGATGTGTTTAAAATTTTCCTGAGATGCACTCGGTGAGCCGTCAGCGGTCTCGTTGACTAACGTCTCTGCGCTAACTAATGGTTCACCAACAAGATTCGGGGAGAAAAAAAATACGCACAAGCACGCCGCAATAGCTAAGGTTGAGAACCCCCAGATTTTCACTTTTCGACCGGCTCGTGCGCGTTCGTTGTGTTCTCTCAAGACAGAAGCTAAAATTCGATCTTCTAAACCTGCGGGTACTTTCACTCTATCGACTACGGCTTTGACACTGCGGTCGACCAGAAGAAGTGCCTCCCACTCGTCATTACAGCTACTGCAAGCTGAGACGTGTTCCTGCAGAATCGCTGAATCCGTCACTGGCAACTCATCGTCTATTTCTGGACACATGAAAACTAAAGCTTTAGCGCAGTCCATCTTTCTCACCTCCCTCGCGATTCGTGTTCTTAGTGGTTTTGGGGGCTTTCCCATCTCTGTCTGATCGGCTGTGGTCCGGGAGCATCTCATACAGGGCTTTGCGAGCCCTGTGGAGCCTGGACATGACTGTGCCAATAGGTACAGAGAGCATTTTGGCTATATCTTCGTATTTCAAGTTGCTAACTTCGTGCAAAAGCAGCGGTACTGCAAAAAGCTCTGGAAGCTTTGAGAGAGCTTCTTCCAACTCTTCTAAATCCATTTTTCGAGAAAGTTGTGCCTCCGGATTCGGTTTCACATCGGTCAGTGTTTCAAGAAGTTGTGAGTCCTGAAGAGACACATTGACAGTGCGATTTGACAACTTTGAGAGATGATCCCTAATCAAATTATTCAGTATGGTGTACAACCAAGCTCTCTCGTTGCTCCCATACCTGAAACTATCGAAAGCTTGAAAGGCTTTGACAAAGCAATGTTGAACAAGGTCTTCAGCCTCCTCATGGTTATGAACTCTCACGTAGGCGTACCGATAAAATTCGGAAGAGTATTTCCTGACCCAGAGAGCAATCTCATGGTTCCTCGATTGTTTCTTTGTGAAAAGTTCGACTAGTCGCATGACATTTCCCTGCGCCTCAACGCACGTGGCAACTTGCATCGCCGGTTCTATTAATGTAGTTTTGGTGATAATCTTCAGCGGTGTAAAAAACTTCGAACTTATCTAGCGCTGTGACGACTGAAGAACTCTTAGGCAGACTCGCATTTTTGCTTTCAATTGCTTGTAAGGCCTCATTCTTTTGTTTTTCATCTTCGACGAAAATTGCCGAGCGATATTGATCTCCTACGTCAGGTCCCTGTCTGTTCGGAGTAGTCGGGTCGTGTATGCCCAAGAAGTAGCTCGTCAGCGTTTTAAAAGATGTTTTACCAGGGTCGTAAACTACACGTACCGTCTCTGCATGCTTTGTGCCGTGACGACAAACCGATTCATAAGTTGGCGCCTTGGTAATTCCGCCACAATATCCAACAATTGTTGACACTACCCCCGGTGCTTTGTTGAATTCATCTTGCACGCCCCAAAAACAGCCGCCTGCGAAATATCCAACATCTAAGTGACGCATTCTCTCCTTATCGTCTTGCACCTTGGAATACTGAGATAGATATTGTTGTTTCGCACCGCTCCCTGCTAACGCTTTCGTGTTGTCACCGGAGCATCCCGTCAGCAAGAACAGAATAGGAAGAAGTGCTCGAATGATTTTCATTTTTGATATGACTCCCGTGCGCCTTGCCAATGTCTATAACGGAATTCTTTCGGACTTATTCCCGTGATTTTGAAACACTTGAGAAATTTCATTTGCTGCTTTTGTTCTTGCCAGTATCGCCAACAGCTTTGAAATCTAGCGACGAGGAGTTGATGCAGTACCGCTTGCCAGTAGTTGCTGGACCGTCATCAAATACATGTCCGAGGTGCGCCCCACACTTAGAGCAAACAACCTCGTCACGTTCCATCCCGAACGAATTGTCCTTATTCACAGTAACACCTCGTTTGTCAGCCGGTCTGTCGAAACTAGGCCAACCTGTTCCAGAATCAAATTTGTTAGTTGAGGCGAAAAGTGGCTCTCCGCAGTTTGAACATTTGTACATGCCTTCCTTGTGGTTGTCCCAGTATTTACCGGAAAAGGCTCGCTCTGTACCTTTTTGACGTGTGACTTCATATTGAAGTGGTGTTAGTTTTGCTTTCCACTGTTCATCGGTCATCTTCTTAGGATCTGCTTCTGAAGGCTTGATGGCTGTATCAAGCATCGAAATAATCTCTGAACTTGATTGCATTCCAACAGTGCTTGCCACCACCTTTCCGCCCTTGAACACTTTCAATGCGGGAATTCCACTTATTCCATATTTTGAAGAAAGGTTCTGGTTCTTGTCTACGTCGACGCGGTAAAAGCTAACGCGGTCTGAATACTTGCCCGATAAGTCGGAAATCACGGGCGCTAACTTCTTACAAGGTGAACACCAAGTAGCATAGAAATCGACCAGAATAGGCTTCTGTGCTTTCAGAACGAGGGACTGAAAGTTTGACTCATTTATCTCCATAACCAGTTCTGGGCTCTGCGATGTTTTAGTTTCGGCTCTCGCTACGCTCGCTTGAGCGACAAAACCGGCGCTCACCAGTGCAGTCACAAATAGTGGAATAGCCAAATTACAAGCCACTCTTTGCCCCATCGATTTATATAAAACTTTCATCTTGTGCCCGACCTCATATAAAATGTATCTCCTTCTGCGCTAGACAATCTTCATCTAGAACATGATCCCAAGCCATTTTTGCGATAGTAATGCTGGTGGTAGTCTTCTGCAGTCCAAAATTTGCTAGCGCCTTTGACGTTCACGTTTAGAGTTTGGCGAAGCGTCTTTTCTTTCTCCGCTATGATTTTTTCTGCTTCGCTTTTTTGTCTAGCATCAACACAGAAAATAACCGTGCTGTACTGACCTCCGCGCACATGCGATAAATCAACAGTTGGAGCATGGTTGATGAGAAATTTACTGATCAAGGCTTGATAGCTGATTCTTCGAGGATCAAACAATACTTTCACTGCTTCTGTGTGACCAGTCGTACCCGAGCAGACCTGCTCGTAAGTAGGATGATCCTTGTATCCGCCGGTGTAACCGACCTCAGTCGATACAACTCCCGGGATATTTTCGAACTCATCCTGCACTCCCCAAAATCAACCGCCGCCAAATATGGCAGCTTGTCTGAAGTCTCTTACTTCTCCTGCATCTGCAGATCCAAAAAGAGATGCGATGATTACAGAAACTAAAGGAATCAAGTTTTTGTAGAAAGTCATTTTGCCTCCAACTAAGCGCTGTCTATCTGGAAGCTAGAACGGAGAGCTTCGGCAGTTATTCCCGAAGTCACATTAATTGTTGAGTGAAATAGACCTCACGCGCCTTTTTACAGCAGGCAGTACGTCCTTCTCGAACCACGGATTTTTGCTGAGCCAAATATTGTTTCTTGGACTCGGGTGGGGCATCGGAATTGTGCTTGGCCAATACTCGCGCCAGGCATTGACTGTTTTTGTTAGATTATCCTTTTGCTTTTCAGCCAGATGGTAATCAATGGCATACGTGCCGATCAGTACAGTGAGTTCAACATGCGGCAGAAGCATAAGGAGTTTTTCTCGCCATTCTTTTACGCATTCCGGCCGCGGCGGCGCATCGCCGGATTTGCTTGAACCCGGATAGCAAAAGCCCATCGGTAGAATTGCTACTAAACCGGCATCGTAAAATTGTTCTTTAGTCAAACCAAGCCAGTTTCGTAGGCGCTCACCACTTTGATCGTCGAAAGGAACTCCGCTCAGATGGACCTTTTTACCGGGAGCTTGTCCGGCTATTAATATCTTCGCTGAAGTCGCTATCTGCAGAATAGGACGAGGATTCAACGGCAGGTGATCTTTGCAGATTGTGCAAGATCTGACTTCCAGAATCAGCTTATCTAAGCTCGGCATTCATTCAATCTCTCTCTATCTCTCTTGCAACTTCCAATCTATCTATTTCTGTCAGAAGTTATCCAGATGCCTCCGCCGTTGCAGAAGCATCGCGGATAACTTTGCTTTTAGGCTTATGAACAGGCGCTGCCAGCTCTTGTTGATACGAGCGGAAAGTCGATTTCGGTTGCGGCAATATGATTGAAGTAATTTGTGAAAATATTCATGCCCACGTGTGCAACGATTTCTACAATTTCTTCACTCGAAAACCCCGCTGCCACAAGCGCATCGATGGCTGCTTTATCAATCTCTCCTCTCTTATCGACTACTTCAGTGACGAACTTGAGAGCGTTCTCCGTTTTCGCATCGCTTGAGCAACCGGTGAGGTTAAGTTCTAGCTCTTCTCTCTTGATTCCTGCCTTACCACCAAGAAGCGTGTGGGCTGATGCGCAGTAATCGCAGTGATTTTTACCGGCTGTGGCTAGAGCGATTTGTTCTCTTAACTTGGGAGACAGTTTGCCTGCTGTCAGAGCACCACTGAACTGCAAATACGCCTTGAGGGCTGCTGGAGAGTGAGCAAGGGTCAGAAAGATGTTTGGAACCATACCGAGTTGCTTCTCAACAGCTGCTAAAAGCTCCTGTGCTTCAGGTGATGCGTGTTCTTTTTCTATTACGGCTATGTTTTGCATTGCTTAAACTCCACTAAAGGTTTACATTAGGATTGGTAGACCAATTTGTCTACACTTAATGGTAGACCGATCTGTCTACCGAGTCAATAGCCCAACAAAATGGCAACGCAGATTATGAGTAACCAGGCAAAACGTGAACATCTCGTTGAGACAGCTCAGCGACTGTTTTCAAAGCATGGATATCACGGTACAGGTATTGACATGATCCTGAAGGAGTCTGGCGTGGCGAAGAAGACTCTTTATTATCACTTCCAATCAAAAGAAGAACTGATAGTTGAAGTCTTGAGGCGGTATGACGAACAGTTCAGTCTTATGGTTGACAGTAAAGTTAAGCAGATGGCTGATGGCCCACGGGGCAGACTCTTGGCCATCTTTGATGTTGCACAAGAGTGGTTTTCGGATAAAAATTTCTATGGATGTATGTTCATAAACGCAATCGGCGAGTATTCGAATACAGACTCATCCATTAGAGACGCTTGTAAGGGCTTTAAGGAGAGGATGCGACAGTACATGGAATGTTTCTGCATTGAAGCTGGCTCCGGCCAACCCAAGGAGCTTTCTGAGCAGTTGGCTTTACTCTTAGAAGGCTCCATAGTTACAGCTCAAGTATCGCAAAAACCGAATGCCGCAGAAATAGCAAAAAAAACTGCAAAACTTCTGTTGAACGAGTCTGGTCAAAGATGATACCAGAATCAAATGACACTAACAAAACAACAAGAATCTACTTCAATCAACCTGGGGCCGAACTTCAACCTGACCATCTTCTAGGTGGAAAGTATCGAGTAATTTCTCTGCTTGGAAAAGGTGGGATGGGCATTGTTTACAGAGTCGAGCAGGTCTTTCTCAACAAAGAACTTGCGCTGAAAACAATTGACAAGCGCCTCTTATCTGATGTCACAATACGCAGATTTCAACAAGAAGCGAAAGCTGCATTTGTAGTGCAGCACCCAAATATAATCGCGGTCAACGACTTCGGTCTGCTGGACGACCAAACACCTTTTCTCGTCATGGAAATCATCAACGGCGAAACTTTGGGCGAAAGGATCAAAAGAACCGGTCGGCTAACTATTGATGAAGCAATACCTATTTTCGTGCAAGCCTGCTTCGAATTAGGTTATGCCCATGACCACGGGATCGTTCATCGAGATGTGAAACCAAACAACATTATGCTGCTCGACGAACTACCACCAGCGGCCGAAGGCGCTGTAAAAATTGTCGATTTCGGTATCGCAAAATTTGGTCAACATGATGGCGGCGAGATTCAAGCACTAACACGCACAGGGGAGATTTTCGGAAGTCCACTAGAAGTGGCCCCGGTACTTCGGGCCAGCTTCGTTAGGAGTTAAGTGTTAATGACTTCCTGCTCTTGTTCAGGTATTGAATACGGTATCATATCCAAATTATATACTTCAATAGCATTTTGTTTAATCTTCAATCCGTCCACGCCGAAACGCGCATCAGCTGTTGATTCTGGTTTGCTGCAAAACGCTTCCCATGGTGTGCGGTAGCCCAACGATTGGTGCGGCCGCTCGTAATTGTAGAACTCAATCCACGCTGCGATTCCAGCGCGAGCATCAGCAACCGAATCGTATGCTTTTAGATAGACCTCTTCGTATTTCAGGCTCCTCCAGAGCCTTTCCACGAAGACGTTATCCATCCAGCGGCCCTTGCCGTCCATGCTGATTGCTGTGCCGCAGTCTTTCAGAATGTCGGTGAAGTCTTCACTGGTGAAGGTGCTTCCTTGATCCGTATTGAAGATTTCTGGAGTTCCATATGAGAGTGAGTCTGTTAGAGCATCTCCACAGAATGGCGATTCCATTGTGTTTGAAAGGCGCCATGAGAGAACAAATCGACTGTGCCAATCAATTACTGCCACCAAATACAAAAAGCCTCTGGCCATTGGTATGTAGGTGATATCGGAAGCGGAGACTTGTCCCGGTCTGTCGATTTTAATTCCTCCTAATAGATACGGATATTTCTTATGCGCTGAATTCGCGAGGCTGGTCCTGGGCTTCTGGTAGATTGCTTCCAAGCCCATGAGACGCATTAGGCGCCGCACGCGTTTTCTGCCGATTGTATAGCCACGCACACGCAGCTCGGCAGTCATCCTGCGCGACCCGTAGAATGGCGTTTTGAGGTACTGCTCATCTAGTATTCGCATGATTTCTAGGTCCGCCGGCGGTGCAGCGGCGGGCTGGTAGTACAGCGATGAACGACTGACGCCAAGCAGCACGCACTGCCGTTTCACAGGAAGTATTGTATTGTCTCGCTCGATTAACGAAAGCCGCGTTTCGCGGCTCAGTGACCGAGCTTGCGTGCTAAAAAATCGCGCTCAATCGTTAGCTGTCCAATCTTAGCGTAGAGAGGCTCTGAGTCTTCGCTCTTCGTTTCGCTTGTGCTACTGGGCTTTTCGAAAAGTGCGGTCACGTTTTCGACCAGCACCTTTTTCCACATTTGGATTTGATGCGGATGAACTTTAAACTCGGCGGCGAGTTCTGAGATCGTTTTGTCGCCGCGTGCAGCGGCCATCGCTACTTTTGCTTTAAAATCCGGACTGTGTTTTCTACGAGTACTTTTCAAGCGGGTGCTCCTTTCAAGCATGTGTCTACTTTACGAGCAGAAACCCAACTTAGCTAGTGGCCCAAATTTCAGGGTCCACCTCTGTTGGAGGTATACGTTGCATACCAAAAACCGATTTTCGACACAAAGGATCCAACAACGGTCAAGGGTTTTCCGCGCACTTTTGAAGATGCGCTGATTCTGGAGAATCGCGCCGCACTCTCTGACCTTCCTGACAAAGCAATCAGCGAACGAATTTCCAAATTGGTTAAAAGCAAGCTTGCAGATGATGAATTGGGAAGTGAGCTATTCACACTACTAAAGTCAGCAGAAAAGGCAGAATTTGCTCTTGAATGTTTGCTATTGGATGATGAAAAGGCATTAAAACCGCCCACTTACATCGAACAAGGCTTAAGGTGGTTTCAAAAAGTTGTGGACGAGCATGTCTTTGAGAATGATTCCAAATTGCTGAAAGAAGAGGCCAATCCATAATGAACAATGGACAGAGCGTTAATGATAGAAATGCTGAGCACGAAATCATCGAGTGTATGAATCCACTTCAGCCTAGAAATTTCTTTCTCTACGCTGGGGCAGGAGCAGGCAAGACCCGTGCCTTGAAAAATGTCTTGGATGAGTTTCGAAAGGTTAATGGCGATGAGTTTCGTCGCTCTGGCAGAAAGGTTGCAGTCATAACCTACACAAATGCTGCGGCGAATGAGATATCCACACGACTTGGAAATGACTTGTTGTTTCCCGTATCAACAATACACAGCTTCTGTTGGGCTCAGATTGGTAAGTTTCATGCAGACATACAATCTTGGCTGATACAAAATCTGCCTTTAGAAATTTTGGAATTGGAAGACAAGCAAGCAAAAGGTCGGGCAAATAGCCAAGCGTCAATTGATCGAGCACGTGCAATAAAGCTGATGAATGAGAGGCTACAGTGGTTGAGCGTTTCACGCAGATTTACTTATAGCCCGACAGGTGAGAACTATGGTATGGCGTCTTTGACCCATTCTGAAGTCATTAAATTGACTGCGGATTTTATATGCTCGAAGAAAATTCTACAGACAATCATTACAAATAGGTTCCCCTTTCTACTGATCGATGAGTGCCAAGATACGAATCGCCTTCTTATGAAGTCCTTATTTGAGCTTGCTCTCGAGAAAAAGGGAAAGTTCGCATTGGGCCTCTTTGGTGATACCATGCAACGAATTTATAGTGATGGGTATTCCAACCTCATGCACGTAGTCCCGGGCGATTGGGCAACGCCTCAGAAGCTCATCAATTATCGAAGTTCCAAGAGAATTGTCGAACTTGGTAATTCTTTAAGGGCTGACATTGACACGCTGAGGCAAGAAGCGCATGCGGAGAATCCAGATGGAATCGCAAGATTGTTTGTATCGCCTGCTGCTACTTCTAACAAGGTTGAAAACGAGCAGACCATAATGTCCAAGATGGCAGAGCTGACCGGTGATGAGAATTGGCTCCTCCGGACGGAAGTCAAGACCCTGACTCTGGAGCATCATATGGCTGCACATCGAAACGGGTTTTCTTTGATGTTTGAAGCTTTAGACGATAAGTCCAGTCTAGGCAGCGGACTTCGCAAGGGCGATTTGGCAGGACTGAAGTTTTTCTCCGAGAAGGTGCAGCCGCTTCTGGAAGCATCGGCAAAGGGGGACACCTTTGGAGTGATGTCGCATCTGCGAAAGTGCTCGCCACTTCTCAAGAAATTGTACCTGGAGCAGTTTTCAGAATCGATGGATCCCCTATCTCACGTACGAGATGCCGTGAGGAGTTTGACAGAACTTGAGGGAAGCAAGTCGACTGTCACGTTTTTTGATGTTCTGCAGAGCGTAGGAAAGTCAGGGCTCTTTGAGCTCCCACGGTCCTTGCGTAGCTTTGTGGATAGTGATGTTGGTGATGGCGAAAACGCAGAACGTATGGAAGGTAATGAAGAGCCGGATGAACCTGAGCAGTTGCAAAATGAGAACGACGCAGAGTCATCATCTTCCAAGCTGCGCAGATGGAGAGCCTTTTTGGAAACTCCATATAGGCAGATTGTTCCATACAGTGAGTATGTGGCCGAGCGAGGACCTTATGGCACGCATCAAGGAGTGAAGGGACTGGAGTTTGAACGCGTAATGGTGATTCTCGACGACTCTGCAGCCCGGGGATATTCATTCTCCTTCGAGAAGCTTCTTGGCGCTAAGCCTTCTAAGATAGCCAAACAAAAGCAAAACTCTAGTGACGAATCGGGAATTGATAGCACTAGGCGATTGCTTTATGTTACCTGCACTCGGGCTAAGAGAAGTCTTGCCCTCGTTGCGTACACGGAGAATCCCGACTCTCTCATTTCGGCAGTGCAGGAGCATGGCTGGTTGAAAGCAAGTGAGATAGAACGAGTATAATTTTACGCATACTCGTTTACATTCTCGGCCGCTTCTCCAGCTGCTGCATGCAACCACACTTCAATGATTTTACTTCCTTCAGACCACATTACCGCTGTAATGTTGTCTTTTTCCATAAGGACGGAGGATCCGTAAACCAAATAGATTGCTCTTTGGTATCCGAGTTGAAGAAAAGTTTGGAGTGTACCGAAATCTTTTTGAATCCCTTTTTTAAGAGAATCAGTAGACTTAACTTCTATAACTGCGTGGTTATTTTGAAAACCCGGTTCATGAATAATGAAGTCAGGTTTCGGAGCTGAAGTGTCCTTGAAATAACGGTGTCCAGCCTTATCCATTTCGCCGTGCAGTGTAAACGATTCATCATCTTCCCACTGCCTTCTCAGTTGGTGATAGAGTTCATAGCAATAAACTCGCTCTCGATACTGATGGTCGTCACCAATAATCGGAAAGTAAAAATAGTTCGATTGAATGTTCCGTGTCGCAAGGCACAATCTATTGGTAAGGTTTTTCATTACGCATCATTTGATTTAGTGCGGCTTTTGGGATGCAAATCGGACTGACATCACGCATTTCATATATTCAAATTACTAAGGCGTTTAGCAATATCCTGATATTTTCCTAGTGTTGTGCTTTGCGGATCTACTTGTCGCAAGAAAGATATGTACCCGTTTAGCTCGTCCAATCTATACTGGAATTTCTCAGGATAGATACTGGCTTGATAGAAGATAGCCCGTATTCTCTTTCGGTAGGATCTTGGTACTGCTACTTTGGAATTTACTGTCAAACCAGTGACCATCTGAGAGCTTCCTCTTCGCGCAACTCGAAATTTTGCGAGATTTGGTTCGAATCCTTCTGAACGCAATATTTCAAATATCTTGTCCTCCTCTCTTTTGGATACGTGGCCGTTTCCCGAAATTGTAATATCGTCAGCATATCGCGAATATTTCCAGCCTCTGACACTGCAAAAACCAAAAATCCGTCTATCTAGCTTGGTAGCTGCTAAATTCGCAATCAACGGCGAGGTAGGTGCCCCTTGTGGCAAAACACCATGGAAGGTCGTAAGTTTAGCAAGAGAATCTGCAACATCTTTGTTAAAGCCTGCTAGGCGAAACTGTCGAAACACTTCCCTTGAAGAAACAGTTCCGAAAAAATCCTTGATGTCGATGTTTAACACGAAATCGCTTCCTACATGAATCTTCGCGTTTTTCAAAATTGAATCGCCTTTGCGAAATCCTGTGGAGCATGGATGCAGACCAATGTCTTGAAGAATAAACACATTGATCCACCGTTGAATTCCCTTTAGGGCACTGTTCGGAGCAGCTATGGTACGAAACCCTTTTCCGGACTTTTTTCGAATCTTGAATACCTTATATGCCTTGCTTCTACTCAGAATGAACCGCTTCAAGACGTGCGGCGGCATGGCCATTAGTTTGGAAAGATCTACTGTACTCTTGACCGAATTATTCATCTGCACAATTAGAAATTAGGAAGCTGCGTCTTACTTCATGACCTCCACGCTGATAGATGCTTTTATGCGCGTGGAGGAATCGACAGGTGCTTAAAAGCATCTATCTGCGTTCCTAGTGCTATAAGTGTTTCCCGGTCAACGATATCATCGACCTCAACTGCCGAAGCAGTCTAAAATCTAAAACAGCTTCCTGAATTCCAATTCTACTCGATCACAATTCGCTTTGAAACTGGGTTGAATAATGAGTTGATTTAAGACCTGGGCTCGAATTTTTCCAATGCTGGTCAACATATGCATCGGAAGCGTGGAAAACGCCGCTCTAAGCGGATGTTTTGGAACGCAGAAAGATTCATGTTCATCGAGTAAGCGCCTCTTGGTTAGCTTGCTCACAATTGAACTGCCGTAGTTGATTCCCAAAACTTGATTTAACCAAGGCGCAAGCGTCATTTTTTCAATTGGGAAGAAGACGTATGCGGACGTCAAGGCAACAAACTCATTGAAATCAAGGTTAAAGTTCTTAATTGAGCATCCATTTTCGAACTGCTTATCGAACCAAGTTTTGGCAACAGCTCTGTCAATACAGCGAAGGATCTGAATTGGTAACTTTCGTCCTGTCGTTGCATTGGTTTCGTAGTAACTAATTCTGCCTGGTTCAATTTTCTCAAGCAATTTCAGTGGACCTTCATTAAGAAAGCCACCCGCATTTTGATACTTCTTTTCGTTGAGAACCACGAGCTTACTCACCGTCTTTCTGTTCATAACAAATGCAGTAAGTTCTGCAGCAGTTCCAAATGATTCCAGAAACAACACTATCAAATCTGCACGCTCTGCTTCATCTACTTCGACAGATAGAAAGTCTTTGTTCACTTTTGGACGCGCTAACTCAAGATTGAGATCCTCACCTAGAAATGTCTCGCAGCCCATTCTCGAATTCATTAGCTTTTGCAAGCGAGCCCTGAGATCAAAGTGTCGATGTCCCACTTCCTTTCCACAAAGAAAAACGCGAATTCTCTTGCTTGTATCAGGATTGTGAAGGATCTTGCTTGCATAGGCTGCACCATACTTCTTTTGAAGGTTGGCAGCAGACTTACCTGCAACTCCTTGAAAGAAATCGCATAATAGGAAATTATATGTAGGAAACTCCTTATTACCATGAAAGGAGTTTTGAAAACTTTTACTCGAGAAGCTTGGGGCGTCTGTCATGCTGACGTGTATGCCAGTGAATGGAATTGTGCGGAACAGTTTCTAATTTACACCACCTTTAGGAAATCTGCACAACACGTGACTAGTGCTTACCTGCCGATGGTTTTTGCTGCGGACGCAGCCCTTGATGACTACAGCACTGGTCCGAATTCGTATTCATATGTTGCTTCACTCAGCATGATTCGGTTGATGCATTCAACTCTTAGCTTTCCTTCGTGAAGGGGTCTACCGAACAATGCAATGTTTTGGATCTCGTTAGTTCGTTTAAGTTGGTTATAGTAAGACGGAAATATTATTCCGTCTAGGTGTTGTGCTCTGGCTGCTTTGGCAATTCTCGTTAGAAGCGGGTACGAATGTTCTCCCGCTCTGAAGAGAAAACTTAGCGCTATGTCCAAGCTTTCGAACGCATCAATCCATGGTGGTCCGTCCGCGCTTAAATCTAAGCATTTGAGCTGTCTAACTGGGCAAAGCTTAGCGATAAACAATTCGTCAGCAAGAGTTGCTTTGCATTCATGGATACAGATTTCGATATTGTCAGAACCATACAGAGTTGGATAACCATCATTATTCAGCCTCGCTCTACTTAAACCTCGCGGAGCAGCGTCAAATTGGGCTGATTCAGCGGCAATGAGGTTCTTTCTGAGCCTAAAGAAGTGATCATCCCTTCCAAGTTTTCGTATGGGATATTCAGCCAATACTGTCTTAATGACATTTTTTCGACTTCTAGGCTTTTCCAATTCTTCAAGGTGCGAAATACGTCCAATTCTCCATTCTTGCGGCCAATAGTCGAAAAAAACTATACCAAGCTTCCTGGAGATTAGTTTCGCATCTTTATTGAGTGGACCTTCAAACCGTCTGCTGAAAGGTCGATGATGCTCATTGTATTGAATCCTAGTAAACCCTCCATAATATGTTTTCATGTACGAGCCTTCCACGAAGAAACTCCATGCAAGTTGATTTACTTCCTCTTCGTTTAGCTTATGACCTGATGTTGACGAGCAATTCTTACACTTGGTCCTAGACTTATTCCCAAGTCGGCGCGCCATTTCTTTTAATCCAAAGTCACGAAAGCATTCAGAGCAGAGCAAAGTTGAGTCCCTCCAAATTGGAATGGGTTAGGTTGGTAATTGTTGTCACCGTCTTTAGTTTGTCACGTAAGTGGGAACTTTTTCTTGTGCAAGGGAACCACATTCAGACGCCGTTTGCTGCCCTTTAGAAGCGTTTGTTGAGCCCTTGCCTTAGCATCACGCTCGGCGTTCTTTGCGGTGTGCGCATAGACCAGCATAGTGGTTTTAATGTCTTTGTGGTTAAGTGCTCCCTGGATCACCGATGCGTTTGCTCCGCTGTTTGCCATCCATGAAGCCATGCTCCTACGCAAGTCGTGCAGGCGCAAATCCGTAATCTTTGCTCTTTTGAGAACTCTGGCCCATGCACGTTTTGGATCAGCTAAATGGCCTTGGCCATTTGCTCCTGGGAATACATATTCTCCTGGTGCGCTGACCATTCTCTTCTTCAAGATTGCCAGATCAGTGTCGGTCAATGCCACTATATATTGATCACCGGTCTTTGTTTTTTCACCGGGAATTGTCCAAGTGCTCGTAGTGAAATTTATGTCCTTCCAGCGCATGGCAAGCAGGTTTGATTTGCGTGCGCCTGTTAATAGTGCGAGCAAAAAGAAGTCACGCATTACTGGATTTTGCTCTCTGTCCAGTGCGGCTTGCAGACGTTCGTACTCGTCTTCATCAAGAACTCTGGATCTTGCATTCTCAGGAAACATTGTGACTATGGTCGCCGGATTGCTGCCCTCGAAAAATCTCCATTTGATTGCTTTGTTGAACATCGCGCGCAGAATTTCAATTGCTCGGTTCGCCGCTAGAGGTCCTCGGTCGTCGGCAATCTTTTGATGAATGTCCATCACTTCAGTCGGGCCAATTACTGAGAGTCTGCGTGATTTCCAGTGGGAAAAAGCTCTGTCAAAAGACGCTGTGATTTCGGCAATGCGCCTTCCCTTCTTCACTAGATGTCGTTCTACATACTGGTCAAACAATTCGCCCAGCGTCATCTCTTTATGACCTTGTCGCCTGACCTCGGCAAAGTTTTGCCCAACCGAGAGTTGCGACTGGAATTCCTGCGCTTTCATTCGCGCTTGCTCTGTTGACAAGTCGGGAAATCTGCCGATGCAAAGGCGCTCGGATTTTCCCTGAAGTTTTCGCCGGCAATAAAAGGTTTTTGTGCCCCCGGGCGAGACCATGATGTACAAGCCACGCACTATTTCATCAAAATAACGAGTCTGTTGAGAACCGGGAGCGGGCAGTGGAAGCCGCTCGATCTCCTTTTTCGTGAAGTTGATGTAGTTGGATGCTGGCATTTATGGTGTACTGAATTATGGCCCCTTTGGATGGAGCAACAAAGATGAATGTCCCGTTCTATGGGGTGGAACCATGAAGTCCTATGGCCCCTATATGGCCCCCTTGGAATCAAGTCTTACCCCTATTCCTCAATTTTGGCAAACAACAGTGATCGCTAAAAATGCTAGTAAATATCAGCTTCTTCAACGAAAATCAATGCAAAACAATTTTGATAAATTTTGGAAAAAATGGGGTGTTCTATTTCTACGAACCATGAGGTCGGGAGTTCGAATCTCTCCGGGCCGGTATATAGAACGGCTTTCTCTGAGCGAATTCGCGAAGGTTAAGCCGTTTTTTATTGGGGCGGGTGAGCATGGTGGCACCTCTAGTGCGTGTTAGTGCCTCCAAAAGGACACGGCTTGCGGACTCCCAATGGACGCGCATGCGCGTCCCTCCATGGGCTGCCATTGGTAGGGGCCGGAAGTTGCCTAAGTGTTCGCACGTTAAGACATTCACGGAGCACAAAGTTGAACGTCTCAGCGTTCTGAGCGGACTTTTAGGAACCGATTCGGAGCGTCTGTGTACCGTGCATTGCTTACGAAAGTTCAATCAGCGGTGACAACTGCCGCTTCAATTAGTGCGCGGTAAAGCCATAAAAAATTGCTATGGGATACGTAAGTACGATCAGTAGAAAAGAAACTGATAAGCCTATCGGCACATTTTCCACTTTCCCTGCTCTAAGTTTTGGAAAACAGTAAGTCAGCAAGAACAACGACTTGTATATTACTTGAAGCATCAGAACTGGAAGAAAGAGAGTAGGCCAGAAAAACCCGGCTAACGATAGAAGCAGAATGGCGGACCACAGAGATGCGACCAGCAAACGTAGTCCTTCCGAGTTTTCGATGGTGCCCTGCAACGCTCTAATCGGCGCATTAACGTCGCTGCACATCGAAACCAAGACTGGCGTCAAGATCAAGACATTTAGAGCATATGCTATCTGCAGGCACAAGACGTCCATAATGAAAATCTCCTTTATCCGCATTTTGAACCAGTTTTATTGTGTTCACCCGAAGTTCACACGGATGAAGGATGATAATTAATTGGCTTGAAAGTGGCTTGGTAACGCAGTTTGGAAGCGGATTTCGTTTATCAAGTAAAGCAGTTGTTGTGATTTTGTTCAACCGTGATTGCTTTGCTCAAAGCGAAGGAGTAGTCGAATGCAGGTGCCTGACGCCTGGTATGTAGTTGCCTCTAGTATGGAAATCGGAAAGAAGCCTATTTCGGTCTTCTTATTCTCGAAGAAGTTCGTTTTATGGCGTGATTCTGCTGGCGAGATTCACATGCAGATCGACGCTTGTCCTCATCGATCGGCGAGTCTGAGTCTTGGAGAGGTGGTTGACGACTGCATAACATGCCCTTTTCACGGCTTTAGGTTTGACCCGAACGGAGCATGTTCCTTGGTTCCTGAAACAGGAAGAGCTGCGCCCAATCTGAAAGTAGAAACGCACGCAGTGATAGAGCGCAATGGTTTTGTTTGGCTAAAAAAAGGCGATAACTTACCGGACTCGCCGCCTTGGTTTGATGAACTCAATGACGGGTTGGTCTCTTACCAGTCCATCCATGAGTGGCCAACACATATTTCAAGGTGCGTCGAGAACCAGCTTGATTATGCACATTTGCCGTTCGTGCATCGAAAAACAATTGGCCGCGGTCTCGATGTTAGCGGCACAAGACGGATTGATTGCACTGACCGTCGAATAAGCATGTACGTTGACGTGGAGAATAATGACATTCCCACTATTCAATTTATCTTTCCAAATCTCTGGCTGCTGACTATCCGAGCAGAAAAATTCTTTCAGTTCATTGCGTTCGTCCCGGCGACGGCAACGCGAACTCGCTTATATCTTCGAGCATATCAGGGCGTGATTACTCTTCCTCTGTTAAATCCCTTTCTTGCTCCGATATTCAACCGGTCGAATGCAGTCATTCTGAATGAGGATCGCAGGGTGGTTCTTTCTCAGAGACCGTTGGATACAAGCGAAGCGGTAGAAGAGAAACTGTTTCCTAGTGACAGAGGCATCGAGCACTTTCGTCGACTATGGCGTGCGAACACTGGCAGTTGAGATGTGCATGCGGTGCGCTATCCAGGCGCATTTTTGAAACTCGCCACTACGGGCACCGTATTTTTAAAGTTTTTGAAAAGCCACAAATTTTGAACATTTTCGATAATGCGAAATTCTATGTGCCCGCAAAAGCAGGCAGGTAGGGAGTTTTTGAGTTCGAAAAAAAACGGCGCGAACCGTTGACGAGGCGAAAAAGTTTTTGTATAAAAGGTATTGGAAGGTTCAAATTACCTTCGTTTTGATAGCTCAGATTCTTGCACTATGGAGGGTTTGCGCAGTTTTGACGAGAGTAAAATTTGAATAATTCCATTGCATGATATTTCCGGCCTCTCTGGCTGGAAAACAGCTGAAAGTGGCAGCCTCAGAGCGTCTGGGGCTGCCGGGCTGGAGAAACATAACTTAGACTTTCCTTGGCGCCTGATATATTTCTGGCGTCTTTTTTATCATCGAATCTACCTGAACCAGCCTGGATTAGCTGCGAAATTTCCTGAGCATGTTGCAGTTTGGCGATGCGAAATGTTGAAAATTTGGTTAACGAACTTGGGCGTGAGCTGCAAATTTACCATAATAAAAATGGAATTTGAAATGACTGAAAACCACACAGATAAAGGAGTTCGGCCTGATGGCGTGGTCTCCGACAAGGTCAAAAATTTGGATTTAGGGATAGCAATAATGCATCTTTTTAGTCGATGTAATTGACTGAGTTTCGGATAAACCACTTCCTAAGGCTAATGTAAGAGATAGGCACCGCATGTAGTGGTGCCTGTCTTTCTAAAAGCTATAACTTATTGCTGCCTTAATGTTATATCCTCTGCGAGGAGTTGAAGCTTTTCGAGCTTTCACACTTTGATCGCTGAATGAATTTGAGTTTTGACTTCGGTAAAGACGTTTTCAGCGTGTTTGTTGGCATTGGATGGCGTGCACGAACAGACGGCGCATGTGATTGCGACGCAAAAAAAGGCGTACTGAAGATTAGAAGAACGAAGCATCTTTCTATCATAACCTAATGGCAAAACACTACTTCCGAAGAAGGCTGACAAATGAGCTTTTCGCTGTTAGGCGGTTTATACATGTCATACATCAATTTTATCCCGTCTATCTTTCGCTCCAGGAGTTCGCCAATAGGCTGACCTCGCCCCTCTCGGCGAATTTGGTTTGGTCTACAGAAGTGCCCGAAGCACGCAGGCAGTATCTTTCAGCAACGGTCCGCTCTATAATAGAGTTAGGTCAAAATTTGACATCATCTAATCTGGTCCGAATAATAAGAGAACATACTATTGATGAAACCGAAAAGTAAGGCAGGTAAACCGTTTCCGCAACTGCCGCCGGACACGCCGACCAGATATGGCCCACTCAGCATCCATCAAAACGGAATTGCTGTTAAAGCTCTGATGGCAACGCCAACACCGCTGATTGGAAAACAGAGTCACCTTGCTTATTCTCTGGAAAATGTCCGTTTGTCGTTGCACGTGGAGCGTTTCGACGCAACAGAACGTTTATCCTCCGACATAATTTGCGTTACTCGCTTCCCTGAATACGGGGTTGAAAGCAAACACCTGACACCATGCGAGATGCGCGTTGGGCAAACGCATGGCACCGCCGTGGTTCAATCAACTTGCATGTGTATGGACTTCGAGAACATGCATGATACTGTTTTGGAAGTGGAATATTCGCTCGGTGACGAGTCGATCTCGCTTGTATCTATCCCTGTTAAGTTCCCAGTTGCATCGCCCGAGGAATAGTCAGAAGAGTAAATTTCTCAATCTGCACATCACGAGCACATCGTTATCAGTGTGGGTAAGTCGATTTTCTCTTCTTCTTCTTCTTCTTCTTTTTCGTGTGCATTCTTATGGGCTGCTGAAGCGGCGCTCTGATAAACAGAAAGCTCTCGGATTTCGACCGATTTGACGCGGACGCCCCAGCCGTTTGCACGGCGGCCGAGTTCTCGTTTGAGCACGTTGTTCAGGTCCAATTCGCTGGTGCTAATTCTGTGCGCGGTGTACTCGCCGACAGTACTTCTTAATACTGTATGCATTGTTTCTACTGTATGCGCAATCGGATCATCAACCTTCGCGATCGCCTTCGCTGCGTCTTTTATGTAAAAACGACAGAGTGCAGAGAGTTTTACAGGAACATTGTCCAACGTAGTCGTCTCAATCAGAGCAGTAGTAGAAGCGGTGATGCGTGTGTCGACGCTTAGAGAGCGGTCGATCAAGGGGACGACCAATTGCATGCCCGGGCCTCTGTCTCCGATGATTTTTCCGAATCGAAAAATGACGAGGCGATCATGCTCTCTTACGATCTTTATTCCGGAAAGTAAGATCATGAAAACAAGGACCAGCATTCCGCCGAAGATTTCGTGCATAGCCTTAATCCAGAAGTTTTTCCAATTCTACCCAGTGGCACTTTTGCCTGTGACTGGGAAAAACCCTAGTTGCGCATTTTGCGACAAAACGGAGACCGTCGTTATTTACTTGCCTTAGGAACGATAAAAGTTCGTCCTTTGTCCGTTGTCACCTTCTCGAAGCCTTTATCGACTTCCATTCGTCTTTCTCTCACTGTGCCGTGCATGCTTGAGATGCGTCCACCGAGCAAGAATGACCCCGCGTTTAATTGTGGGTTCCAGGTCGATTTGGTGTTGGCATAAAGGTTTTGCGGAACCTCCATCTCGACTTGATGCGAAGTGGTGGCATTGCGCAGATGTTTGACAAGATCAGGCGTGAAGCTAGAATTGCTGATTTCTACATCGAGAAAATAGCGATTCATTGGCTCTCTTTTGACCACGTTCATGTTTGATAGTGGAGTGTCTGTTATGTAGGTGTGCGTTGAACCGGCGTAAGGAACATCCCAGGTTGTGCGACCTTGGCGTCCAAGTTCTGCTTTTAGTTCTTTATAAATTGAACTGGAAAGAGGATGTGATTGATTTTGTGCGTCAAGCCAGCCATAGCCAGTTTCACTAACAACAACGTCGTACTACCGCACCGCTGTTTACTTTACGCTCACCGCTTTCGGTATCACTCGCTTTAAAAACGCCAGCATTAAGTCTGCAATGATTTGTCCGTCCTCTTCCAGCGCAAAATGACCTGTGTCTAGTAGATGATATTCCAGATTCTTAAGGTCTTTCTTGTATGGTTCTGCGCCGGCAGGCGGAAAAATCTGATCGTTTTTACCCCAGACTATCAGCATCGGTGGCTGATGATCCCGGAAATACTGCTGCCAGCTCGGATAATGAGGAGGATTTGTTCCATAGCTATAGAAAAGTTCGAGTTGAATTTCTCTATTGCCTGGTCGATCAAGTCCGAATTGATCATTTACCCAAGCATCAGGACTGATTGCTTCGATATCGCGCACGCCTGTGTGGTACTGCCACTTCGTTGCGTTGAGATCGCAAAGCCATCTGATTGCATCGCCGTTTTCTTTTGACTTGTCTTTCCAGAATTTCTTGATAGGCTTCCAGAAATCATTGTCGAGCCCTTCTTCGTAAGCATTCCCATTTTGCACAATCAAAGATTGAATTTGCTCAGGATGTTGTGATGCGATTCGGTAGCCCACAGGAGCGCCATAGTCCATCACATATAGCGAGTACTTTTTCAATTTCAACTTTTCAATTAGCTTGTAAGTGACGCGAGCCAAGTTGTCAAAACTGTATTCAAACTCTGACACGTCGGGTGTCGCGCTTCGACCAAATCCCGGAAAATCAGGCGCAATTACATGGTAATCGCCTGCTAGCTGCGGAATTAAATTGCGAAACATTTGAGAAGAGGTTGGGAAGCCGTGCAGCAAGACAATTGTAGGCGCATCCTCCGGACCAGCTTCGCGATAAAAGATTTCGAGCCCGTCGATATCAGTTGTGCGGTAATACACCTTCTGATGTGACTTTTCTGGATGTTTCTCTGCCATGTTGCTATCCTCTTTGCAGAAAAGAGCGCGCCGCGTCAGCCGCGTGCGCTATCTTTGCTGGAAGTCTATTCCCTTTTCGAGGCAGGCACATTAACGCTGGTTGCAAAGGAGGAGCATTTTGGAGTTTCTACCCGTTAGCTGCAACTAACCAGTTGCGAAAGTGTTTTGTGATTTGACTGTCGCCCGTCAACCAGGGCTATCGTGTATGAGTCTGGATTTGAGAGGTTTTGACTATTATGGACCGACCAACAATCAATGAAAACACCGCAGCCTGGATGGCGTTTGTGTGGATCTCTTTTGGTATATCTGTGTTTCTGATGTCGTGTGGAATTTACCAATTACCCGCAGAACTTTGGGTGAAAGGCTATATGACGATGGGGCTGTTTTTCTGTGTAGGTTCGAGTTTTACGCTCGCTAAAACAGTGCGCGATAACCACGAGTCACGCAAACTCATTAATCGCGTGACGGAAGTAAAAACCGAACGCATGCTGCAAGATTATGAACTTAAAGAACCTTTGCGTGTGTAACGAATCTACTATGCACAGGTTCTATCGCTCGATGCCTGGGAGAAGTGCAAAGCCGTTCAGTTCTCCGCGTTTCAGCTCTACGCCGCGTCCTGACGTTCTTCGTGCTTTTCGGCTTCCTCTGAATGAGTCTCGGAATCATCGTTAGCGAATTCGGAAACGGCGTCAATCGCTGCAGCCGTTCTGTCCATCGGCTCGACTATTCTTTGTACGTCATCGAAATCGCCGCGAATTGCTTTGAGTGCAAAAATCTCTGCATCTATTTCGGAGCGGGTCCGCACCCCAAGCCGGCGAAAGAGGGGAAGAGGTGGGCACCATCCTCTAACTGCATGATTCATCAAAAACGCTGAGACAGTAAGCGGAATTGCTAAATATCCCTTGCCTTTAAGCATGGACAGAATACAACCACCAGTCGAAATGACCGTTGCATGAAGTTGCAGAACGCGTTCCATATCCCATTCGTCCGCAAGTTCATTCAGTCGTTCAGAAATCTCTTCCTCGCCGCTGCAAACGAATGCAGCGATGTTTCTCTCGGTCTGACGATCAATTCTTTGATTTATTTTGTCGCATGTGTTTGCTCGAACTCTGTCGATTTTTTCCGGAACCATGTCTTTATGCATACCGCGGTCCTCAGTAGTTTTTCTCAATACTTTAGTGCTAGACCATGAATCTAGTTGAGGGTTCCTAAATTCGCACAACGACCTACATCTTGTATCCGAAACCCTGCATGTTGTGCCATCCGGCGTCCGGGTCACCAACGGTTCCATGTTGGAAGTAGGACCAGTTTATGTTATTTGGATTGAAGTTTTTGCATTTTGCACCGATCATCCCCAGCAACATCTGACCATATCCTAATCCAGGCTCACCGACAGCAGCCAGCCCTCGGCGCTCCGCATTATCTTCTGATTGTTTTGCTTCCTCCTGAATCCGTTCTTGCATCTTCTTTTCGAGCCAGGCAATTGCTTCAGGGGAATTCGGATTTTGTCCGAATTTTTTCTGAAATTCAGTGGCATCCTGTATATAAGGTTGATTCATCATCTTTTCCCAAGCCTGGTTCTTCTCGCTCGCCGAAGTTCCAGCCTTCTTGTCTTGCACTTCTTCACTTGTCTTGTCAGCCGCCCGGGATTGCTCCTGCGTTACGCCAGGGGGGCTGTCCGGCGAGCGCGACAGGTCCTGCAGTAGATCATCGGTCGTTGGAAAGCTTTTCGGAAGTGAACTGGATCTTTCATAAGACAGTCCGCGCACATCATCCAGAGTGGCTGTAGCAAGAACGGTGCCCGCACCACCACGCCCGGTGTCCGATGGGCGATTCAGATCTTCAACTTGAGCACGCCCGGTATCTTCCAAACGCTGACTATGTCCCATATTGATTACCCCTAGTAAGTAAAGTAGCCCTGAGCCACCTGCTGCAGGTTCAGGCATGATGGCATAGTCGGCATCAAATTTTAGTCAAAGTGGAACGCTGGCATTGTGCCAAAATTAGCGGTAACAAAACTGCTGAAACTTGCAGAAAGAGGCAAGAGCAGGGAGTTCGGCCTTCTCTAAAATCTATCCCCACGGTGGTCCCGATACTTTTGGAACGAAAGGTGACTACGTGACCCATAAAAAGATCCGATTCTTTGTGCGTTACTCGAAGTAGTGGATTTGGTGCCGTTTTGATGTGGTCGATGGAATCAGAGGACCGCCATGCGGTGTGGGTGCGAGGGACAGATAGTTTTATGCTGATTTGATGCGCACTCGTATAGGCTAGGTCGAGCTAGCACCATTTAGGGGGGCAAATGGCCGACATTCAACCTATAGTCTCCGAATCGAAAAGAATAGATGCACAAACAAACGTCACTGACAGTGCTTACGTGGGCTTCTGGGGTGACGTTTATGGCTCATTCGTCAATACATTCAGGTCGCAGGGCAACGGCGTAATACAACTGGCGAACCGTGCCGGTGCGAACTTGGAAGAAGTCAAACCAGTTCATACAGATGATCCGAACAGCGGCATTGGCGCTTGGAGTGCGTCGCTCGTCGGGCAGTCCGGCGCAATGGCCGTGGAACTGTTTGCGGCGCAAAAACTGGGAGCCGGACTGCGCGTACTAGCAGGAAAGGAAACCGCTGCCGCGGCGTTAACCGGAGCGGAGAGCGTGAAGTCCAGGCTCTATGCGAGCACCGCATTCGGTGCCTTCATGGGCGGTGTGCTCACGCCGAGCAACGACCCGGAGAGCTTCTGGCAAGACCGTGCCAAGAATATGTTTTCGAGCACAATCTCGATTGGTGGCATGACAGGAATAAGTCTCGGACTGGAAGCACAAGCGGCCAAACTGGGAAGTGGCACGGCTGCGGCGGTGCTGCGCAACGGATATTTTCACAACGCAGTAGGTGGGGCACTCGGCGGTGCCGTTGGTGACATGACATCACTGGCGCTGAACGGGCAGGGACCAAGCCTGACAGCGGACTACTGGAAGCAAGTCGGACGGGCTGGTGCCGAATTCGCACTTGTCGGTATGGGCGCGCACACATTCAATCTTGCCGGAAAGAGCGCTTACAATATGACTCAACAGGCGCGCGCAGAAGGCGCAGAATCACAGCCTCGTCACATTGCTCCCGATGCCGTTGCCGCAGGCATACCTGAGAAACTTGCACCGAATGAATCTAGATCCGAGCAGTTCGCTGCACGACTCCTCAAAGAAACGTGGAATGGAAGCCATGAAAGCGCGCAGAAGCTGGTGGATGAAGCAGTAGGTAAGGACGGTAGGCCGGATGAATTGCGGAGGGCGAGCCTCATTGCAATGAGGGACGCAATCAGGGACGGAGATTTTAGTTCCGTGAAAGCGCTGCTGAACTTGGAGATCGGCGGAAGGAAATTAGTCACGGAGACTGATTTGCAAGCTCCCGAAAACAAAGCTGCTGCTGCTGCAGGTTTTAAGGATTCTCTGTCGGAAAGATGGATAGACATGGCGCTGCAGTGGGTGACCTTCAAAGTCGGAAATCAGTGGCTGATTACTGCTGACGATGTAACAAGCCACCAACTACAGCATGCTGCAGCAGAAAGTTATATGAGTATGCTATCGCGCGGTCCTTGGTACGGTCCGGAGGTATTGGCGCGTGTCGAGGTTGAAGGACGCCGATTGCTCGTTGACGATCCAGGGGAACTTGCGCGCACGGCTCTTGCCAGGGCGTTGAGAGAAGGTAGCTCAAAAGACGCTCACAACATTATTCAGTCCAAAGTTGAGGGAAAAGACCTGATTGTGCCTGACGATGCCGGTAACAGCGAAATTCGCTCGGCTGCTATAGCAGGTCTGCATAAACTATTGACTGGGCGAGAGCCATTTTTTCCGAACCTGCAAACCTTTCTCGACCTGCAGATAGGCGAGCACAGGCTAATCACGGAATCCGATCTGCAAAGCGATACCGGCAGGTCTACTATACGTTCAGCCTTTGACGAACTGTGGGCAGACCCTACGGAGCACTTTTCCAACGCTTTGAGCCGCAGCGCTTTGTTGCTTGACGACTATCCCTCCATCTATGAAGATGTTAGCTCCGCCGCGCGGAACGCTCAAATCAAGTTGCTTCCCCATAACCCGTTTGCGGCAAGAGAACTGAGCACATTGGTAGTTCGTGGCATGCCGGTAATCAGCGTGCAATAGCCTAATTGATAGCCTGATGTTTCCGCTGGTTATTCTCACAAAAGATGCCAGTGCTTCAGCATCGACAAAGTCGGGGCATTAGTGGAGGTTTTTTGGGCTGTGCTGGCTCCTTCGGCGCTACGCTGCCGTGGGAGAATCAATTCGGGTTTCTAGGGTTTTTCCTATGCGTCAGAATTCTTCCACGAGTTATCCTGGAATGACTGAGAGGAAAAACTAGTGTCTAGCGAAACCGCCAACTCCGTCAGTCAGATTACGAGCGCGAGTAAAGTTAAGCTCGTTGTTAGTGGCCCCGAGCTCGAAAAGATCCACGCACTGCCAGTCGATGAATACTTTGACCTGCTCGAAGAGGCTACTCCCGAGCAGCTTCAATTGATAATTCACTCATTCGAAAAAGTGTCGCGCACCAAAAGCGGTGCCAGCTTGTTACAGAAAGTCATCGCAGTTCCGCAGGGGCGACGCTCGCTATTTTCAATATTGATGTGGTGGGAGTCTCGACGCCCCGTATACAACATCATTGTTGGTTTGGCTGGGCTGCCTTCGATCTTATTGCTTTCGCTGTTTGGGATGGGGCACGCTGCGTGTGTCGCTGCATTTGTCTATGCCATTTGTGCCAACATATGCTACTGCTTGGGCGCTCCGGCAGAAGTCGTGGCGCGCACATGCTACAAACAAAATGCAGAAACCTACGCTCCTGTGCTGTTTACCCTCGGAACGATTTTCTCGGTTGTTTTAACTGTACTGCTCGAACTCTTGGTTGTTGCTGCACTAGTATTCGGAATGTTCTCCGGACGTTTCTAGTGCTAGTCGTTTCTTAAAACCGGGCTGGCTCAGCTGGGCACAATGTAGCGCCTTGTATATAATGAAGATTGTCTGGAGGCGGTCAAATGAACGCAGCAGCCAATATCTCCGCCAACCTCATACTTGTACTTCTTGCCGGTTATCTACTCAGTTTTACGATGTTTAGAGACACTTCCATTGCCAAATTGCCCGAACAAGGCAGCCTTCACAAGGTCGTTTTAGCCGCTGGTTGATTCTGGGGGGTTGAGGCGGCGCTTCAACGAATCGACGGGGTCAAACACGCGACTTCCGGTTATACAGGCGGATTAACCAAAAATCCGACCTACAAAGACGTTTGTGGTGGGCGAACAGGTCACGCGGAAGCGGTTCAGGTCTTGTTTGACCCCGAAATTGTCTCATTTAAGGAGATTATTCGGTTTTACGTGAAACAGTTTCGACCGAGCCGATATCAGGGCGAAGAAACCAGCCAGTACCGGGCGGCTATATTTTACGAGAATGAAGAGCAAAAGAAGGAGGCGGGCGAAGTGCTGGGCGAACTGGGCTTCGACAAGGCTGATATAGGGCGTTTACTAGAGCCTGCAACCACTTTCTTCGCTGCCGAGGTCTATCACCAGAAATATTATGAAAAGTCATCCCTGGGGCTTTTCAGGCGCTAGTATTCGGAATTTTGGCAAAGGTTGAAACCTTCGTTAAGCGGGACGGATATGCTCGCCCATTGATGCATGATGGGTAAATCTGCAAAACCTTGTCATTTGGATTAATTTGGTACCGATTGAGTCTTGATACCTAACGAAGGCACTCAGGCTATCGTTTGAAAGTAGAACTCGAGAAATTAGAGAAGTATCCAGTTCTCACGCCAACGGGCATGGAGAGCACAGAGTCGGCGGGCTTACTCTTTGTCGGTGGACCTGTCTGTGTCTTACTTGCCTGGCTTCTTTTCTCTGCCATGGCGAAATACTTGATTGTGTGGCAGATTCTGGCGATTTTCGTTGTTTTTGCTCACCACGCTGCCACAAACTCGTCCGGCATTTCTTCGTCGCTCGATCTTAAAGCAAAAGGGCTCGACATAAGAGACCCGAGCATGAATGCCATCATGCCTTGGGACTGGCTGACCAAGGTTGAAATGAGGCAGCGCAATTTCAGCATAATTCCCAACTATGTCTATTTCAAATTCAAAGATAACTCTGATGTGCTTATCCTTTGGGACGACGTAAAAGAAACAATGGACTCCACTACGCTGATCTCCTGCGTTCGTACATGGGCTCCCCACGCAGAGATTTTGGGCGATGCCAAACTGACAAAATCCGAATCAATAGCTACTTATACCGAGCTTTGGTTGAAAGACATGAGCCTCACGAAGACTGAGCGGCGTCTTCGCCAAGATCAAATGTTGCCACCTGAAACTGTCCTCAGCAACAGTTATAAGGTCGAGCGAATCTTGAGTGGCGGTGGACAGGGAACCGCCTATCTTGCCTCAGTTTTGCCTGGAGCGGAAGTTCCTAACATGCCATCGCGAGTGGTGATAAAGGAATTCATTTTGCCGTCCAATGACCGCGGACTTAAGAAGGCGACTGATGGTCTTGTGAAGGAAGTTGCGATTCTGAGACGTATAAATCATCCGAGAATTGTTCGTCTCTATGACTTCTTCATTGAAGATATGCGTGGCTATCTCGTCATTGAATTTATTGACGGAGAAACTCTTCGGCAGCTGGTCTCAAGGAAAGGTCCATTGGATGATGCTCTTGTTGCAGAAATTGGAGCATCATTGTGCGACTCGCTCACCTATCTGCACCAGCTCTCTCCGCCGATCATTCACGGCGATGTTACTCCCGACAATATTATGTTGGAAAAAAGTGGTGCCATCAAACTAATGGATTTTGATGCGTCTCAAGAACTTACACGTAACAAGACCAACACTGTAGTTGGTAAGCACGCGTACATGTCACCCGAGCAATTCAAGGGAATTCTCGGAAGCGAGAGCGATATCTATGCGCTCGGTTGCACGTTGAACTTTTTGCTCACGGGCGTCGACCCAGAGCCAATAAGCGAGTCTCGCCCCGCTAGCCGCAGAGAGGCAATTGGCGAATTAATGAATGAGGCAGTTGCTAAAGCTACCAAATTAAACGTTGCAGAAAGATATTCCACTCTTTCCGAATTGAGAGGCGATCTTGAGCGAATCAGATAGTTTGAAGAAACATACCGTGGCACCTCAGGTTTCTCCTGTGCAGGGTGGAGCTTTTGAGATCGCTTACACGCCGGATTTCGAAACGGGCAATCGAATAGTTTTGAAATTCACTTGGCCAATTGTTTTCTTTGCTTTGGCATATGTATACATCGCACTGATAGAACCTTTTTCATTAGTGGGATGCATCGGCGGTGGACTTGCTTTGATTCTTATCGCTTCTTATTTGGTACTGCTTACTATTTTGTTCAAGAAGTATTTTGTCCTTCGCCAATGGGGCATCACCCTGCCCGTGACGTATTTAGCTGCTGCATCAGGGTGTCTTCGTTGGAGTTGGACAGATTTAAATCAGGTTGTTTTTTCGAGAAGCTCAGAAGGATTTCGCAGCGCCGATCAATTGGTACTTCGCTTTCAACATTCTGGTTCTTCTGCCCCTGTCAACATTCATATCAGGCTGCGAGACATTGATCAACTGGACTTGAAAAAGTTCGTGTATGCCATCGTCACTAATGCACCACATGCGGTGTTTGAGCCGCCGCTCGATCAAGTTGGTATAGAACTTCCAACCGTGTCCGGTATAAAACATCTTAACTTTCATAGTTTTACAACAATGTGGGATGAAGAGTTCTCCACTCGGTACTCTCCTACGTTATTTGTTCCGATGTCTCCCGGTGATGAACTTAGAAATGGTGCCATCAAGATCTCAGAGCTTGTAGCGTGTGGAGGCTCTGCTGCTATTTATGCAGCAAAGAATTCTAGCGGTGAGCCAATCATTGTAAAAGAAGCTGTTATTCCGAAAAACTCTCCCGACGAACTTAAGGCTAAGGCGATTGAATTGTTCAATAGAGAAGCGTTGCTTTTGAGCAAGTTGGATCATCCTCACATTGCAAAGGTTTTCGATCATTTTGTCGAGAATGAGCACCACTATGAGGTTCTCGAGTATATCGACGGTTTGGATCTTCGGCGCTTTGTCAAAGAAAGAGGACCACAACCAGAGGATTTTGTCCTCAACTGGGCAGAACAGATTTGCGAAATTCTCGATTATTTGCACTCGCAGCAGCCGCCCGTTATTCATCGAGATTTGACGCCAGACAACCTTGTTTTACGAGTTGACGGTCAGCTGGTGCTGATTGACTTCGGGGCGGCAAATGCATTCGTTGGCACCGCGACTGGCACTATGGTCGGCAAGCAATCATACATGCCACCAGAGCAGCTGCGTGGAAAGTCTGTCCCACAAAGCGACATTTATTCGCTCGGAGGCACCTGCTATTTCCTTTTGACGGGCAAGGATCCTACACCGCTTGAAGCATCGCAAATAAGCGAAAATTCCGGCTTGCCGATGAACTTGAATCCACTGCTGGCGCGATGCACTGCAGCCGAAGTGGAAGCCAGATACGCGAATTCTCGCGAACTTTTGCAAGACATACGCCGCCTTCGCCAGCAACGCGTTGTTGCGGCAGCTGCAGAGACTTAGGACTTGGTAAGTCTGAGGAGTCTAGGAATCTAAGGAATCGCAGGAATCGCAGGAATCTCAGGAGTCTCAAGTATCTCAGGTATCCAGATTCAATCTAAATGGTAGGAGCGAAGCATGTACACATTTTCAGAAGCTGAATACAAATGGTGTCCTCAGTGTGCCGGAAATATAAGACTGGAAGCAACGTATTGCCGCTTTTGCCATAAGCCGATCGAAAATCGACTGTTGAAGACGGTTTCCATGCCACCATTTGTCACTGTTCGAAGTATTCGTGAGTGGCTTCCGAATTTCGCCGAGTTGAAAACAAAGCTGCCGGTCGAGTTTCTCACCAGACTTGAAACCGCCGCCGCTGCAGCTCCAAAACAAATTGGTGAATCAATTGAAGATATGCGCAAAAAGCCAGGCGGTGAAAACATATGTCCACACGAACCGCCGGAAGCAAATGTGATTGCAATTTTGACTGACCTATTTTTAGCACTATATGCCAACGGTGAACCGATAAGTCTGTATTGTGATTATCCGCAAATGAAGATGCTTGAGATTACACCGCAGGAAATCGCTGCTGAACTCGAGCTTCGCCAAACCGAATTCGAGAAAGGGCATCGATGCGGGTATTGCCAGGAATATGTTTTGGCAAACAGTGAGGAGTGTCGCTTTTGCGAGGGGGCCGAAGGCAAAATTCCCGTGCCGGTTGAAAACACATGGGAAAAACCTGTCAATCCACACCTCTTGAAGGATGTGCTTATTTATGAAGCCGCCTGGAGAAGGATTCATGAAGAAGATGCTGTACCGGAGGAAATACTTGCGTCTAGCGGCTGCAGCGAAAAGGACATTGAACAGGAGATTTTGCGACAGCGAGATGGAAGCGGAGATTTGCCGATGACGCGTTTCACCAAGCGCATGATTGATTTAGATCTCTCGACGTATTTCAGCTATGAACAGCTATCGATAATGGCCCTTTCAGATTTGGGAAGCGCACTCGATAACAGGAAAGTCGGTCGCTCGGATGAAGCACTAATTGTGTATGAACACGCGCTTCGTAGGACGGAAGGCAAAGATGAATTGATGAGCCAGCGTGCTTCAATATTGACCCACCTCTCAACCCACTACACATATAAAAAAGATGAAAACAAAGCCAGGCTATACAGATCAATGGCGCACGAATGCAGCAAGTTTGGAATGAACGACGAAATGAAAGCGATGATGGACAAGTCAAACGAGAGTTTGGAGAACATGTTCATAGGCGACAATCTCTTTGAGATGGATCCGGAAAAGCGTTTGGCCGCGTTAGAGAAAGATGCTGGCAAAGGCTTCGGTGGACTGGGCGACATGGCGGAAAAAATCAATGAACTCATACCTGGTATGGGTGAGTTTTTTGCTTCGCTCACAGAAGGAATACAAGGCACAGTCAATTTGTCGCGGATCATGCTTCAGGCTCAAGTTGCGGAGAAAAATGGAAATCTGCAGGAGGCGGAAAGTAAGTACCAGGAGGCTCTGCCCCTCGCTGAACAAGACCGCGTTATGGGAATGACTTCGAAGATTAACATAATGAATTCTTTGGCTGAGATTAAGAAGAAGCTGGGCGACATGTCTGCGGCGGAAAAACTGCTGAACGAAGCGTTAGTGTGTGCAAAGGAGTACGCCGAAGCGCATCCATCGCTCGGAAAGTCTGCGCTGCTTCAAACGCTGGCAAATCACGCTTCTCATCTAAGGGACGAAGGGAAGTACGAGGAGTCTGAGTCGGAATTCCAACAGGCTTTAAGGGTCCATGACGAGGTTTCTAACGCCTTTATAAAAGAGTACGGGGGCGACCTGGCCGATTACGCTGGCCAGGAAGCGGACATCAAGGAAAAGTACCTTTTACTCTTAAAAGCACAAAAGAGGAGCAGCGAAGCGGAGAAGGTGGAATCTGAAGTAGCACAATTGCGAAAAACCGCGGAAGCCAGAGAGGCAGAGCGAAAAGAGCGTCGAGGCGGTAAAAAATAAAGAAATTTTGTTGTTTGGACAACATTTCCGTTTCGTTGGTTAAAACAAAAGTATGACCCGTGAATTTCACCAACGGATTGGCGCTCGCTCGCCTTTCTAGATGGCGGCTTTTGGTTGCGTTTAAGACGTATGAGGAAACAGATATGAGTAAAACGGTTGGTATTGATTTGGGCACGACAAACTCTGTTGTCGCCGTGATGGAGGGCGGCCAGCCTACCGTTATCGCTAACGCGGAAGGCTCGCGCACGACACCCTCAGTAGTAGCGTTCACTAAGACGGGCGAAAGATTGGTCGGGCAGCTCGCAAGGCGTCAGGCTGTCGTTAATCCCCAGAACACTATCTATTCCATTAAACGCTTCATTGGACGTCGATTCGACGAGGTAGAAGCGGAAAGAGCCATCGTCTCTTACAGGCTGAAGCCTGGTGCTGAGAACAGCAGCAAAGTCGTTGTTCAAGATAAGGAATACACGCCGGAAGAAATCTCCGCAATGGTGCTCCGCAAATTGAAGGAAGACGCTGAAAAATACCTTGGCGAAAAGGTCACTGGCGCGGTCATCACCGTACCGGCATATTTCAATGACTCACAGCGCCAATCGACGAAAAACGCGGGAGCCATCGCTGGTCTGGACGTTCTGAGAATCATCAACGAACCGACGGCCGCAGCTCTTGCATACGGCATCGACAAGAAGAATAACGAGACGGTTCTCGTTTTTGACCTTGGCGGCGGAACATTTGACGTGTCGATTCTGGAAGTCGGCGACGGCGTTTTCGAAGTGAAATCGACATCGGGTGATACGCACCTTGGTGGCGACGACTTCGACCACGCTATTGTTGATTGGGCTGCCAGTGAGTTCCAAAAGCTTGAAGGTGTAGACCTGCGCAAAGACAAACAAGCTCTCCAACGTTTGATTGAAGCATCGGAAAAGGCAAAAATCGAGTTGTCTTCCGTTTCGGAAACAACCATTTCCCTTCCGTTTGTCACCGCCAACGAGACCGGACCTAAGCACCTCGATATGCGAATCTCTAAAGCTAAGTTCAACGAGTTGACTCGTAGCTTGGTGGAGCGCTGCCGTAAGCCAGTTGAGCAAGCAATTCTTGACGCCGGACTCAAGGCAACGGATATTGACGAAGTTGTTTTGGTTGGTGGTTCTACCCGTATACCTGCAGTTCAAGAACTGGTGAAAACAATCACCGGTAAAGAACCAAATCAAGGCGTGAACCCGGACGAAGTAGTAGCAATTGGTGCAGCTATTCAATCTGGAGTACTCGCCGGAGAAGTCAAAGATGTTGTGCTTCTCGATGTAACTCCGCTTTCGCTGGGTATCGAGACAATGGGCGGCGTTTTCACCAAGCTTGTTGAGCGCAACACAACAATCCCGACGCACAAGTCGCAAACATTCTCCACCGCTGACGATAATCAGCCCGGAGTCGATGTTTACGTCTACCAGGGCGAGCGTCCGATGGCGCGCGACAACAAGCTGTTGGGCAACTTCCGTCTCGATGGAATCGCTCCCGCTCCGCGTGGACTGCCAAAAATCGAAGTGTCGTTCGATATCGATGCCAATGGTATCGTCAGCGTCAAAGCACGCGACGAAGCCACCAATAAGGAGCAGAAGATCACCATCACTGCCAGCACCAATCTGAGCAAGGCTGATGTGGAACGGCTCATTAAAGAAGCTTCCGAGCATGCAGATGAAGACCGCGAACTCAGAGAAGCCGCGGACGTTCGCAACGAAGCAGACCAAATGTGCTACATGGTCGAGCGTCAATTGAACGAACTTGGTGCTGCCGTCAATGAGCAAAACAAAGCGAAAGCAAAATCGCTCGTGGACGAACTGCGTAAGAAAGTTGAGGAAAAAGCCGGCACCGCGGCCCTCAAATCGGCGATGGACGAATTACGTGGAGCACTTGTTATTCTGCAGCAAGATGCTGCCGCTACGCAGGCTGCAGGTGCACAATCATCTGCTCATGGTGGAGGACAAAGCGCCGGGTTCGGTGGTTCGCAGCACTTCGGCAACGGAGGTTCGAACGGAGGCGCTAAAGGAAGCTCAAACAACGACGATGACATCGTTGATGTCGAAGTCAGCGCCGCATAGAAGACCTGAATCTCTTCAGTGACGCTACAAAAAACGCCTCTAGTCACTAGAGGCGTTTTCGTTTAAAACGGCCGGAGCGCCGCCATCCTCTGCCATCTAAACTCTCAACGAGCCGCGAAAACCTCTTACAGCATAGTAAGAAGATGCACCGTTGTGATAGAGAAATACTGTGTCATAGCGGCGGTCGCAGTAAAGCGCACCACCGAGTTTTCTAATTGCTGCTGGTGTTTGCACCCAGCTTGATGTTTTCAAATCGAATTTCCCGAGCTTTTGTAGTTCGCGATATTCTTCTTCAGACAGCATTTCAATGCCCATCGCCGCAGCCATGTCCATGGCGTTGCCTGCAGGTTTATGTTCTTTTCTAGAATCCAGCGCTTCTTTGTCAAAACATATACTTCTGCGATCTTTTGGTGTTTCCGCCGAGCAATCAAAAAAGATAAATTCGCCGGTCTTCTTATCCTGTTCGACTACATCCGGCTCACCGCCGGTTCTCTCCATCTCGCTTAACGACCAGAGTTTATCGGCATTGCTTTCCAACCTGCTTTGCACTTGATCCCATTCAATGCCTTTGTGGCGACTTGCGTTTTTCTCAAAGCGCGCTTTTAGCGTTTTGAACAATTCCTTTTGCTGTTCTGCCGAAACTTTCTTACTGGTCGCTGTTTTCATGTCGCATCCTACCGAGCTATGTGGAGTGCAAGTTGCTCTGTCGTCAGGAAATAGAGAATTCTCGCTGAGCTGCGAAATGATAACTTTACTTCCGAAGTTCTTCAAGCTTGTGTTTTGCCGAGGTCCACATTGTATGCAGATCAACTCCGGCTGCGACCAGAGTAAATCCGGCATCAATGTAGCCTTTGGCTTGTTCGGGAAGTAGAGCAAAAATACCGGCCGCAACCTTGTGTTTTTGGCAAGCCGCCAGAACGTTCTTTATCGCATTCTGAACTTCTGGATCTCCGACCTTTCCGAGTTTTCCAAAGCTTCCTGATAAATCGTAAGGACCAATTATGATCCCATCTATGCCGTCTACTGAGATGATTTCCTCAATGTTTTTGACTGCTTCTTGGTCTTCGATCTGTACCACAACACACGTGAGTTCATTGGCATTCTCGTGGTGTGTTGCATCGAGCCCATAAGTATGCGCCCGACCAGCGCCAAAGCTACGTTTGCCGAACGGCGGATACTTAGCCGATTTCACCGCTCGCAAGGCATCCGCTTTGTTGCTGACATGAGGAACGATAATGCCATCGGCTCCAATATCGAGCACTCGTTTGATCCATTCGTCGGCATTTGTTGGAACGCGCACAAGACCGGCGCAGTCAGAATGTTTTGCTGACAATATTGCTTGAACCTGTTCAAGTGAAAGAGGCGAATGTTCTAAATCAATCCAAAGCCAGTCATAACCCAGATTGGATAAGCACTCAGTCACCGCTGGTGGTGACAGTGAGACGATGGTTCCGATTTGCGTTTTGCCGGATTTGATTTTGTCTCTAAACTTCGCGAATTTCACTTCAATTTCTCCAATTGAGTTCGAGCCGAATCCCCATTACCAACAGTGGTCAGCGTGGCTTAGTTTAGCAAGGTTCATAAATGTAAATTTCCCCGATCTTGATGGCACTTTGACACCCATGATTCGGTCAAGCCCTAAACACGTCATGAAATCACAACATTAAGGAGAAAGTTAAATGTTCAAGTCACTAACATCAATGTTCTCACTGTTTGCTGTTTTGGGGGTATTGGCTTCACCTTCATTCGCGAAGGATTCAGCTGAGATTCAAGCGGAGGCCGACAAAAAAGCTGCTGAAGCCGCTGCAGTAGGCGCTGAAGCTTCCGCGGAGTCGACGGAGTCGGCTGTCGCCCAAGTCAAGGGCAAAGAAGGTCGTGCAGCTAAACATGCGAAAGAAGCAGCAAAACAGTCTAGAAAAGCAGACAAGATTCAGGAAGATGCAGACGATTTGCAGCGCAAAGCTGACAAAAAATTGCGCAAAGAACTCAAATAGAAGGAGCGAAGAACTCAGCTCTTTGGAAAACCGCTGTTAGTCTCAAACTAACAATTCATCCGTTTAACTATAAGTGCCTTCCTCTCTACTGCGAACTCCGTTGTAGATAGAAGGCATTTTTCCTAGTTGCGCGTCACGGCGATTTGCGAACTTGCGCTTTCGAGCATTGAGTTCAAGCACTTTTTGAAAAACGTGATATCGCTGTCACTGATATCACGCGCCGCGTAGTTGAGAACTTTTCGTGCAATCGGCGGAATAATCTCGATGAGATCGTCACCCTGGTCCGTTAGCCAAACTCTAAAGCAGCGCTTGTCTTTTTCGTCTTGCTCTCTGCGAATCAGCCCGTTTTCTTCCATGCGTTCAAGCACTCCGGTAAGTGAGCCCCCAACCTGTTCGAGGTAGGTGCCAATTTCGGAGACGGGGATACCGTCATCCTGCCAAAGTCTGAAAAGAACGAGCGTATGACTTGCACTGAGCTTGAATTCTTCAAGAGCGTCGTTGAATCTTCGCGTGATCATAAGCTGCAGAAGTTTCAAACGATAGCCGGTAGAGCGTGGTGGCAAAATAAGTTGGTATTTTGCAGCCACACTTTCTGCAGCTTCCGGCAAACATACAGAGTACTCCGGTTCGCAGTTGTGAATCATGTGTTCGAGAATGCTAGCGAATTTTTTCAAATCAGATTCCGAAAGGTCTTGCCAAGCCTGGTGCCAAATACGGTGCACGATAGGAGGTAAAACTTTGCTGAGCGCAAGACTCTCTTCCGTTAGATAAATCCGAAGAATTCTTCTGTCTTTGCGGTCGCGTCTGCGCTTTATGAGCTTACGTTTTTCCATGCGCGACAGCAGGTCAGAAACTGTTCCTCCTATGTGCTGCAATTGGCTCGACAAATACATGACCGGTAAGCCGTCTTTTTGCCAGAGGCACGAAAGCACGACCCAGTGGCTGAGGGTTATGTCGTGTTCGCCAAGGGCTTCGTTTAGTCGTTTTGACATCAGGGCGGCGGTGCGACGCACGAGAAAACCGATTGTTTGACGCGCAAACATGTCGGCGTACTCGGTTCTAATCATCTCGTGCTGCTTCAATTCGGTGGTTCTGAAGACGATCACAAATCCATCACATTTTAGCAGTTTGTGAACCCCCATGGATGCCGTAATATGGGCTGTTTTCAAGCGAAACATTAATTATGGTTGCTGCGAATAGTTCGTGTCAACTATAATTAGAGGAAGCCGTCACCTTGGTCATTTCATGTGGATCGTAAAGCTGGCGCTTCGGCGACCTTATACATTTGTAGTTGTTTCCCTGCTCATTTCTATACTGGGGATTGTCAGCATCACTCGGATGCCGACGGATATTTTCCCGACCATAAATATTCCGGTCGTCAGCGTTATCTGGAGCTATAACGGGCTGCCCGCTGAGGAAATGGAGAATCGCATCACGACAATATGTGAGCGAGCCATTACCACAGTCACGAGTGACATCGAGCACATTGAATCCTCGTCACTGGACGGTATATCCGTAATCAAGGTCTATTTGCAGCAGGGAGCGGATGTGGGCCGAGGCGTCGGGACCATTGCCTCTCTTTGTCAAACTCTCTTGCGTATCTACCCGCAAGGTACGACGCCGCCACTTATTACTTCTTTCAGTGCGTCGGACGTTCCCGTCCTTCAGTTGGGTGTCGGCAGCAAGACTCTGTCCGAACAAGAGCTTTTCGACTACGGAATGAACTTCATCCGGACCGGATTGTCCGGCGTCGAGGGTGCGTCGATTCCCTTGCCTTACGGTGGTAAGAGCCGGCAAGTAATGGTAGACCTCGACCCTCAGGCCTTGCAGTCCAAAGGTTTGTCAGCGACAGATGTGTCTGTGGCGTTGGCAGCGCAAAACGTTATTTTGCCGAGCGGAAAAGCCAAGATTGGCTCGCAGCAAATTGCCGTTCAATTGAATAGCACGCCCGAGACCATCGAGGCTTTCAACAACTTACCAATCAAGCAGATTAATGGCTCGACTGTGTATCTGCGAGATGTCGCGCACGTGCGGGACGGTTTTGCTGTGCAGACCAATATTGTCCATCAAAACGGACGCCGCTCTACATTATTGAATGTGTTGCGCAATGGAAGTGCCTCGACTATAGCTGTGGTCGAGCGTGTTCGTAAGGCATTGCCTCAGGTTCTTGCAACTGTTCCTAAGGAGATCGATGTTCAACTGCTGGCGGACCAGTCTGTTTTCGTCAAAGGCGCTATTAGTGGAGTGGTGCGCGAAGCCGCAATTGCTGCTGGTTTAACCGCGCTTTTGATATTGGTTTTGCTCGGCAGTTGGCGCAGTACAGTTGTCGTCGCTATTTCCATTCCTCTTTCAATACTTGCTGCCATCTCGTGCATGTTCGCAATGCACCAGACTCTCAACATTATGACGCTAGGTGGACTGGCGCTCGCCGTTGGGATGTTGGTAGACGACGCGACTGTGGAGGTTGAAAACATCCACCGCAACCTCTCGCTAGGCAAGCCTATTGTCACTGCAATTCTCGACGGGGCTCAGCAAATTGCGACCCCGGCTTTTGTTTCTACGCTGGCAATTTGTATTGTATTCGTGCCTGTTATTTTGCTTTCCGAGCCGGCTCGATCTCTTTTCGTTCCGCTCGGAATGGCTGTTGTTTTTTCCATGATGTTCTCTTACTTCCTGTCGCGCACCTTGGTACCCGTTATGTGCCTGTACCTGCTGAAAGGGCATGAGAACGAAGCCGACAGCCAGACCGTCGGTGTTTTTGCCGCAGTTCATTTGTTCGTTATTTCAATCTTTGATGCTGTGCGCGATAAGTATGGGCAGGTATTGCGATATTTCATTGCACATAAAGGCCTTACTGCGACATTCTTCGCGTGCTTCTTCGGTCTTTCTGCGATGCTGATTCCTTTTGTCGGCATGGACTATTTCCCGCAAGTGGATGCCGGGCAGCTGCGCATGCACTTGCGCGCTCCAACCGGAACGAGGTTGGAAGAAACCGAACGTCTCTTCCTGCGAATCGAGGAGGAAATAAAGGTGCTTCTGGCGCCTGGCGACCTCGCATCTATTCTCGACAATATCGGTCTGCCAGCCAGTGGTATCAGTCTTGCGTATGGCGACAACATCACGACTAGTGAGTTTGATGGCGAGATTTTGATTTCTCTGCACGAACATCACAAGGTATCTACATTTGAATATTCGAAGAAGATCCGAGAGATGTTGCGCAAGAAATTCCCACAGGTCACCTGCTTTTTCCAACCTGCCGACATTGTCAGTCAAATACTGAATGCTGGTTTGCCTGCGCCAATTGATATTCAAGTGACGGGGCGCAATAAGAAAGCCAACTATCAGATTGCGCAAGAGCTTCGTGATAAGGTCGCCGCTGTTCGTGGTGCGACTGATGTGACTTTGCAGCAGATTACAAACGCGCCTCAGATGCGTTTGACGGTGGATAGAACTAAGGCGAGCCAGCTCGGTTTGTCACAAAGGGATATTGCATCATCTTTGCTCATTAGCTTGAGTTCTAGTTTTCAAACGGCACCAGGCTTTTGGGTGAATCCCGAGAATGGTGTCAACTATCCGGTGGCTGTGCAAACTCCTGAACATCGAATGGGCGGATTGGACGAAATCATGCAGACGCCGATCACTGGTCCGGCTGCGACGAAGCCTCAATTGCTGCAAAACCTTGCCACAGCCAATCGCGGAATGACAGCAACCGTTGTGAATCACTACAAGATTCAGCCTGTCTATGACGTCTTCGCAAATGTCCAGGGTCGTGACCTCGGCGGTGTGATGGCCGATGTTGAGAAAATCGTCGCCAGTGTCAAGAAAGATCTTCCTCGTGGCAGCACTTGCATAGTTCGTGGTCAAGCCCAAAGTATGACTTCAGCATTTGTGGGGTTGGCTAGCGGATTAGTATTTGCCCTATTGCTGGTTTATCTTTTATTGGTCGTCAACTTCCAATCTTGGACAGATCCGCTGATTATTTTGATGGCACTTCCAGGCGCTGCGTCCGGCATATTGTGGGCATTGTTTGCCACTCAAACAACGTTTAGCGTGCCGGCATTGATGGGCGCAATCGTGTCAATTGGCGTGGCGTCAGCGAATAGTATCCTGCTGATCACATTCGCCAACGATCAAATCAAGGAAGGTGCTACGGCAGAAGAGGCTGCACTGAATGCTGGATTTACCCGATTCCGCCCAGTAATTATGACCGCCGCTGCCATGATTATTGGTATGTTGCCGATGGCTCTGGGATTTGGCGAAGGCGGCGCTCAGAATGCGCCCCTCGGTCGCGCCGTTATAGGTGGTTTGAGTGTCGCAACTTTCGCCACCCTTCTTTTCGTTCCTTGCGTCTTTGCTCTGGTGCGTAAGAAGACAAAAGCATTTTCAGTCAATCAAGAAGTAGAAATGTTAGTAAGAGGTTACTCCAATGATTGAGCCAGCGAGTAGTTGTGCAACAAGAGATCAAGATATGAAGGCAAGGGAAAGGGTCCGCGAAGAAATGCAAAATCAAAAGGACCAAAAAGATCCATTTACTATGCACGAACGCTCTGATGGCAATCGAGAAAGCGGCCGCCCGCCTATAGCAGTTATCGCATTGCTGGTAGCGACCTTTGTTGCTTTTGCAGGCATCTTCGTATACGGAATGTTTGCTCGTGCCGCGCATGATAAGGAATCTGACGCAATGGAGCAAATCAAGGTGGCGACGCCATCGTATACGGTGTCGCCAGTGAAGGTTGCCTCGAAAACAGTTGAACTTAAGTTGCCCGCGAATATTCAGGCGATTCAGGAGTTCAGCATTTACTCTCGCTGTGACGGTTATTTAAAACGTCGTTTGGTTGATATCGGGGACAACGTGAGAAAAGGGCAATTACTTGTTGAAATAGATGCGCCTGAGTTGGAGAAACAACTCAAGCGTGAAGTGGCTGATTACAAGCAAGCGCAAGCCCAGGTAAAGAGCGCGGAAGCTGATCTTGCGCAAGCAATGTCGATGGTTCAAAACAACAAGGCTGCGGTAAAACGTCTTGAAGCGCAAATCAATTTTTCTGCTCTTGAAGTTCAGCGCTACAAAGATTTGGAACGCCAGGGAGCCGTCAGCAGCGAACAGCGCGACGAGAAAGTTAGAGACGTAAGCACTGACAGAGCATCACTCGAAGCGGCTCACGCTGCGGTTGCCGCCGCTAAGGCGCAAGCTGCTGCGTATCGCGAAAAGATTACAGCGGCTAAAGCAAATGTTGATGCAGCTAAAGCGAGCGTAGAAGAATTAGAAACCACCACAGCATTCCAAAAAGTTCTTGCTCCTTGTGATGGTGTAATCACTGCTCGAAATGTGGATGCTGGTGCCCTCGTTTCTAAAGGAAGCAGCACCAATAATCAGGAATTGTTGAAAATGGCACGCACGGACATGTTGCGCGTTTTTGTCAATATACCGCAGACAGACTATCAGGGTGTGACAGTTGGAATGCCCGCGAAAGTCACAGTGGCAGAATTACCGAATCAAACCTTCGATGCGCGCATCACACATATATCTGGGGGGTTGGATCCTACTTCTCGCACCCTGCTTGCAGAGATTCAAATTCCTAATGCGAATCGAAAACTGATGCCTGGTATGTTCGCGCAAGTAAACATGATTGCCGAACGGCAGCATCCGCCAGTGATTGCGCCTGATTCTGCGATAGTTGTAAAACCAGAAGGGCAATTTGTAGTTGTATACGACAATGGTTCGGTTCATTATCAAAAGGTCACTTTGGGCAGAGACTTCGGTAAGCAGAGCGAAGTAATCGGTGGTCTAAGCCCTGGAGATCAAGTTCTATTACAGCCAACCACCGACTTGACCGAAGGACAGCGAATCAATCCTGATTTTATTCAGGGTGATCCAGTAAAGTCGTAATCTGTTTCACGCGCTTCTATTTCGCGCTGCGTGGCTGTGAGCACGGAACAGCTAAAACAGGATCGCCACCAGTCCAGGTCTTGTTATAGAGAGTTGGTGTTTGCACCGCTCCTCTGTCGCTGAGCACCTCAGCGGTAACTGACGAGCGCAGCTTGTTAAAGGCTTCGGTGAGTGTCGTGTCTTTTCCCCTGCACTGCAATGCTTCAATCAATTTTCTCGTGAAGATGCTATTCGGGTAATTTTTCGATTCCCATGAAACTTGATCTGCCAAGCTGGAGCAGAGCACTACTTGCCCGCTTCCAATGTTTAGCCCGCCTGCATCCATTTTTACGCGCTGCAAGCCTTTTGCGGCACCGTCGGTGGGGATGCCGTCTTCGTCATCATCGGCGTCAGATTTTTTCGAATCTTCGCCGGCAGAACCACTGTGGCAAACATCAAGAATAACGACAGCTCGTTTGCTATGAACTTGCTCTTGAACTATTTTCGTCAGCCATTGCATCGGAATGCCGGTCGATACCAATTTGAATTTGTCGGTGTCGTGAGCAACTAAGAAGTTGACGCCCACATCTTCTTGCGAAGCGCTACCGTGGCTGGATACATATATCACCACCAGGTCGTCTGGTTGAGCGCGTTTGCCTAGCCAACCTTGTCCTAGTTTTGATGCAATTTCTTCTTTTGATGCATTACCATCTGTAAGAAGCTTTACGTGATCTGACTTAAAGTTGCCTTGGGTGACCAGAAAGTTGGCGAAGTCTGTCGCATCTTTTGCAGCGTATTTCAAGTTGATTGATTGATCTTTGAAGTTGCTGATTCCCACGACCAGGGCCCATTTGTCAGCGACTTTTCTGTCTTGTGCGGAGCTTGCAAGGGCGGCTGCAGTATAGCTTTGTGCTTCAGTCGCGCCGGGCAACGATGCGGTAATTTCTCTAGATTGCTTAAGAAGCGGACCCGCGAGATCCATTTTCTTCTGCTTAGTGTAGAGGTCTGCTAATGCTTCAAGATCTCTGGCAACTTGTGGACTCTTTTCGCCGAACAGTTTTTGATCTGCGGTCAAAATGCGCTTGAGTAGCGGCTCTGCTTCGTCGTACTTTTGCTGAACAGTCAACAAGTCACTCAAGTCTCTAACGATATTGATTGCTTGCAAACTGTCCGGACCCAATGTTTTTTCCACGAGTTGAAGTGAACTTCTAAACATAGGTTCAGCTTTTGCATAGTCTTTTTGCGACAGATATATTTCTGCCAGACTGCGGGTTGTAAGCGCAATATCAGGGTGTTCTGCGCCAAGTTTTTCCTTGCTGATTTTCAAGGCTTTGTTCAACGTAGTTTCTGCTTCAGCAAATTTGCGTTCATCAGCCAAAATCGTTCCAAGCTCGACGAGGTCGTGCGCAACTGCCGGATGATCTGCTGTCACCAGTTTTTCATCCAACTCCAATGCCTTCCTTGCGAGCTCTTCAGCTTCGCTGTAACGTCCCTGATATCTCGCGATTGACGCTTGCGTAATCCAGCACTTCGATATCTCTACGTTGTTTTGTCCAAGTGATGCTTCGATGATTTTGATCGCTTGTCTGCAGAGTTGCTCAGCTTTTGCGTATCGTCCTTCATCGCGATAAAGCAAAGCGAGGTCGAGTAGGGCTTTTCCGTAGTCCGGGTGTTCTTTGGTTAATGCCGCTTCTCTAATCTTGCGGACTTGCTGAAAGGTTTTTCTCGCTTCTTCGTATCGACCTTGCTTTCTGTACAAGTCTCCTAAAGGTTCCAAAATAATGGCAATGTGCTCATGTTCGAATCCAATCAACGACTGAAGACCGAGCAAAGTTACCTTGTACAGCGCTTCCGCTTCTTTGTACTTTCCTTTCTCGTTGAGAATTTGTGCAAGGTTGAAGGCCGTGTATGCGTACAGCCAGTTTTGCTTGGATGCCGGGGTGCTGAACAGCGCCAGAGTCCTGTCATTGACAGTTTTTGCTTCGCTCAGCTTTCCCCATTTCAGATACAGTCGTGTCAAACCATTCAGAGGCAGGGCGAGATTGTAATTGTTTGGTCCTACTTTCTTTGTACCGATTGCAATTGAGCTATTGAGAATTTGTTCGCACTCCTGGAATCTGCTCTGGTCCAAATATAGGACAGACAAATCACTCATCATCGTTGGAACAAGATCGCTGGCGCGTTTTTTGCCGGCTTTGTATTTCTTGTTGAGGTGCTTTTTGTCTGATTCTTCAGCTTCGGCGATAGCGCTCTTGAAAAGAGCTTCTGCATCTTTGTATCGACCGATTGAGCGATAGGATTCAGCTAACCCCAGGCTGATTTGGGCCGCCTGGTAATCAGACTTTTCGCTGGATTGCTGAGCCTTTTCAAAGAGCTGAATGGCATCTTTATAACGGCCGTGCTGGTAGTTGTTCTGTGCGTTGACGATCAAACTTTCAAGTTTGAAAGGTGCTTCAATTGCCTCCGCTCCGCTGCGTGGGTCGCGCGCTACTGGCGCTACGGCGGGTGACTCAGTCGCTTGTACCGATTCGAACATGAGCCCGGCATAGAGCCCAAATAGAATAGTTAGAAGGCGTTTTGATGACATTGAATACCTTTCGCTAGCGAAAATGAACACTGGGTCAGGCAAGAGATTCTAGCGCGAAACCAAGAAGAGAATATTTAATGTTTGCACCTCCTGGCATCAAGCGCTGGTGCGGCTTTCGCGGTTATGCCTCCCCGTTTTCAAAAGTGCATGTGGGTATGTAATATGTACGACCTGCAAACTGATCGAGGGGGAAGCGAATGATTCGAGCACTTTTCAATGGCTTCGTTGGCGCGGTTGCGCTCACTACTGCTCATCAAGCCCTTCGCAGAGCATTGCCGGATGCCCCTCAATTGGACCGCATGGGCATGAAAGGTGTGGCAAAGGTTTGCAACGCAGTTGGCAGGAGACCGCCAACTGGTTCAGCGCTTTTCCTCTTTGCATTGTTGGGCGATATTTTGACCAATACCTTCTATTTCAGCCAGGTTGGCTCGAAGCCGGGACTGGGCAGTCTAGGAAAAGGACTTTCGCTGGGCTTGAGCGCCGGGCTTGGCGCAGCAGCCCTGCCTGTTGTTATGAGTCTCGACAGCGGAGCCAGAAGAAGAACAAGGCGCACCGGTGCTCTCACTGTGGGGCTCTTCTTGTGTGGTGGACTAGCGGCCGCTATGGCGGCTCAGTGCGCGCCACGCAGATAAATCCTCTAACCGAAAAGTGCTAAGTTGTATGGGGAGTGTCGACCCTGTCCAGCTCAACATGAGGTGTTTCAATCAAATGGCAGAGCCCGTCGGTTCTAAACCTCAGGTGTCAAAACCGAGCGCGACCAATGTTGTCGACGGCGAATGTCAGGATTGCTTTCGCCCCGCAGCAGAAGAGGGCAGTGGTCAGAAAACTCAATGGATTTCGCTTTGTCGCTGTGACCGTCCTTTTTCGCCTAGTGCTTCTTTTTCAATTGATATTTGTTCCACTTGCAACAGGCGTATTGCTGCCAATGTTGCACCGGGACCGAAGCACGTTGACCTTTGCAGTTGCATGGTGCGCCAACCAGTAAAAGTTCCGATGCATCTCAAGCCTAACGAAAGTGATGCCATATCATTGGACCTCTCTACTGTCGGATTATCACCTGCCACTTTTCCTGCCGAAAGATACGCGCCGCTCGCACTTCTAGGTTTTAGCAAACGAGCAACGACCGTTCTTGCAAGAGACAGACAGCGCGGGACAAAAGTTGCTGTAAAGTGTTTCAAGAAAATTCCACCTGAATTACTGTCGACATTCCAAAGCGAAGTAAAGAAAAATCAGCAGCTCACTCATACAAATATTCTCAAAATTTCCGACTGTGCTGTCCACAATGGTAAAGCACCATATTTGGTGACAGAATATAAGGATGGCTTTAACATAGAGCAGTGCGCGGCGCTTTATGGTTTTCCAAGTTTTGATGTTGCAGTCAAAGTCATGCTTGGAGTGTGTGAAACTTTGTTGTATGCGCAGAAACAAGGTGTTTTACACAAAGACATCAGACCCGGTAACATCATTTTCTTTGACGATCTGAATTCAGATCCGTCTGTCTTCGTGACTGACTTTGCTCTGCCGAAAATCAAGGCAAGCGAAGGTCTTGTTGATACGAATGATGCGATTTGGCTGTCCGGCGATGAAGCACGCAATATGGAATACACAGAGAAGTCTGAAGTTTATTCAATTGGCGCTGTGGGTTTTTTGCTTCTGACTGGCCGGCCCGCTTTTCGTGACGGTGATGTGCAGGAAATCAAAAACATGCATGCGCTCAAACTGCCTCCCAAAATCTCTGATTTGAACTTTGACAAAAGACGCCCCAAAGATCTCGAGGAGATCATTGTGAGGTGCTTAGAGAAAGATCCGCAATACCGTTTTGAAACCGTGGAAAAACTAAAAGAGCGCCTGGAGGTTTTTCCTCGCAGAATCCAAATGCAGATCAATAATGTTCTGGCGGCAAGAAAGCGGAAAAAGATAATGCTGATCGCATCAGTCGCTGCTGCCGCAATATCGGTTATTGGCGCAATCGGATTCTTTATTCTTCGCGGTCACTGAAGTTTACGGTCATGAGCAATAGCGCTTCGATTGACATTGATGAGATTGTTGAAGATGCTACTGATGTGCAAGCGCAAAAGAATGTGCGTTGCAAAAGCTGCGAACACGAGATAACAAGTCCAGCTCTAGCAATTCAACCGCACGAACATACTTTTCGTAATCCCGCCGGTTATTCATTTCATGTCCTTTGCTATAGCGATGCACCTGGTGCTGCCAATGTGGGCGAAGCTTCGACTGAGGCGAGCTGGTTTGCGAATTATGCATGGACTTTTGCAATCTGCGCTCAGTGCCACAATCACCTTGGTTGGTGGTACGAGGGAAAAGATCGTTTTGCCGGGCTGATCGCGACTCGTTTGATTCGCTAGCGATAGACTCTACTTCGGAATGTCTTTCCATTTTTTCTGGCATAAAAAAATAGAAGATCTGCATAACCCCTCCGGGCGATGCGTAACCGGAAAGTCATGCCATTGTTGGCTCGACGGATTTCGATTCAATACATTAAATTACGGTTTTTGCCGTTTCATCCGTTACCGCGGGAAAAAGCTAAGGAAATACTTCTATATGGGCCGAGCTGTAATTTTTGGAGACCGGAGGCTAGATTGATGCGAGTTCGAAAAATTGAGGTGCTGGCAGTGCCAGTGCTCGAGTCGCATATTGAGGCAATGCGCCTAATTGCCGAGCAGCGCATGATTTCAATTGATAGATTGGCGTCAGAGATGATTGCTAAAGAAACACAACGGCAGCGGAAGCTGCTTGGCGGTGGCGCTGGTGTTGCAGCAGGCGATACTGCAGGTGGGTCGAAACCTCTGAGTAAGCCGGCGAGGAAGAGAGCTGAGTCGGTCTCGGAAGAAGATATTCTCTTGCGAAACATCGGAAAGCAGATCAGGCTGCGCCGCCTCTTGATGGGAATGAGCCAAGCGGAGCTAAGCAAGAAAGCCGGTTTTAGCCGCGCATTCATTGTGGATGTTGAAAGCGGTAACAGAAGTATAGGTTTAGACAACCTATACCACCTGGCTTCAATGTTGGATATCGAAGGCTCACACCTTGTTCATCTTGCAGAACAGATGTCTGTAGGTGCTGAAGCGAAGCATGAAGTAATCGATTGCGGAACCGCAGATCCGCAAGAGTGACCGATATTCATAGTGTCGCTTCGCTTTTGAGCAGCGTAACGAATTTAGGACCTGCTAGCGCATCGCGGGTTCTAGGCGCGAATTCAATTCGGCGACCTTGTTTCCATCAAGGTAGGTGCCGAACTGATCCACCGAGAACTGAACGCCCGAATAAAAGTCGCCGAATACGCCGTATTTCGAGCTGGCTTCGTCGAAACGCATTTCGTAAATCAGCTTTTTGAAAACGAGCGGATCGTCTGCGTACAGGTCTACGCCCCATTCGAAGTTGTCGTATCCGATTGAGCCGGAAATAACCTGAGTGACAAGCCCGTGGTAGGTTCTTCCGATTTTGCCGTGCTCTAGCATCAAGCGCGCCCGTTCGGCAAAAGGCAGTGTGTACCAGTTGACGGTTTCGCCGCGTTTCTTGTCCATTGGGTAGAAGCACACATAGCGGCGTTGCGGAATGCGCGCCCAGAGCCGCCCTGCATGATGTGGAACCTTTTCTTGCTCTTTGAGAAGCTCATCAAAAGCCTTAATCCACTCCTCAGAATGGGGCTTGAGCCCTTTCTCCGCGAGCGCAGCGTGAATTTTGCCAGTGGCGTCGTAGAGCCCGAGTTCCAGAATCGAAACATAGGACGCCTGTGGCGTGATGAACTCTGAAATTGCGAGCCTATCTACAATGGTCTGTGCGTGTGCCAGACCTTCATAATTCTTGCTGTAATGCGTCAGCATTAGGTCGGCTTTATGTCCAACCATTTGAGCCAGCCCGATATCGGTGTCGTCAGCATTTTTCAGCTCGTTGAATGCTGCCGTCGCCTGCTCGATAATTTGGGTCTTCTCGTCCTGGGCGACCTGGTCCCATGCCAGACGATCGAAGGAGAACATGCGGTGGAGTATCCACCAGCTGTCGAGGGATTCGGGGACTTCAGGATGACGCATAGTCCGGCTCCTTGGCAAGGCGTATATAACGGATTAAAGACTAATCTAAAAAGGCTCGCCAATAGCCGGATGCTAAGCAAGTCTTTGCAATCCCTGTCGTGCATAACAACGCCAAACGCCCGCCTGTTGAGATTTTGGCTCGCGGAAGGAAGCCTAAGGCGTTAGATTCTTTGAAAATTCCAGGACACAAGCTTGCCGTCCTTGAAGGGCGCGATGCCATGAAACATCTTGGGCGAGTCGTCAAAAACCATGTCTAGCCACAAACGGTCGCTTTCCCAAAGATTGAGATCTGCGATTTTGTCGACATCAATCCACTCGAGAGCGCCTTCTACATTGCCTTTGTGCGCTTCGCCCGAGTATGCGTCAACCCGAAAAATGAACCCGAACCAAGCTTCATCATTCTTGCCGAAGCCTGGCCAGCTGATGGTTCCGCGTAGTTTTATATCCGTCGCAGTCAGTCCGGATTCTTCCTCAATCTCTCTGACCAAGCCTGAAATAATGTCCTCGGCGTCCGATAGTTTCCCGCCCAAACCATTGTATTTGCCGTAATGTAGGTCGTCCGGCCTGGTATTCCGGTGAATCATAAGCACGGATCTTTTGTCTGGTGAAAGTATGTAGGCTAAAGTTGCCAAAATCGGAGTGTACGCTGTCATGGCGTCGGGAAATCCTTCCTGTATAAAGACCGAACGACATTATGTCAAAAGTCCCATGCATTGGCTTGGGCGTATCGTGCATGCGAGTTTTCGGCATGTGCCGTAAGCGCTTGTCTTCAATAGGTGTCACCAGCGCTGCCTGCGCACACTAAATACGGTGCAAGAAAGCCGCTGTTGCCCAATGGTTACAAAAATCACGAAATTGGGTGATTGCAGCGTTAGGCCCCTGCTGTACGATTGCCTTAAGTCGATAGTCATAACTAAAAAGGTTGAGCTTTACTCTTCCGATTCTGGAGGGCGAGGTGCACATAATTATTGCGCGTGAAATTGAGAGAATGCGCAGCTTCTCCTGTCGCTGTCAGGAGCGCAACGACTTTCTAACCTCTTACTGGAGTCTGAGGCAGGTTTTGGATATTGCCGACAAGAATTCGCTCGGTAGCGAGACTTATGCTGACATACTGGTGGAGCTTGGTCTGGTCTGTACGACACTCAACAAAGTCGCCGAAGGTAAGTCACATTTCGTAAATGCGCTGACTTTATACAGGGAAATTTATCCAGAGGACGGCTTTCCTGTTCAGGAATGCCTGCAGAGAATTGAAGGGGCAGAGGCGGCTATGTCCGTGCAGCCGCCGCATAATTTGCGTAACCGACATTCAACTATAAGAGCTACTTAAAACAAGGCATAGGAAAAGGCAAACAACGTTTGCTGCTTGGATGTGAACCGAGGCATAGGGCGCTTCCATCATGTCCATGTGGCTAAAATCAAGCGCTCTTTCATCATGATCAGGTTTGTTTGATGAAATAAGACGTCACTAGGTCGCTATACCGCGGGATTCGTTTTCCACTTGGCTATCGAGCAAAATAGGCATAACCTGGACAAATCCAGCGTTTTTCCTCATTATGGAATATAGGCGGTGACTAACATCAATAGTACGAGCGATTGTGATGCGTCCCCTAAGGTTGCTCGCATTCTCCATTAGCTCCATGTATATCCGTCTACTTCGATGATTGGAATGTGAAATGCCAGTATTACTAGTGGTTGAAGCCGAATCTGTTCAACGTGACATAATTTCCGCTTTACTTGAAAAATATGATTACTCTGCCGTTTTTGTAGATACGGCGGCTGAAGCACTTGAGGCAATCAAAAATTGCGATGCGAATTTTGATGGAATCCTCATGGATTTGCAGTTGCCTCAGTCGTTTGAAACTGAGGCAGCCAGAGCAATACGTCAGTTGGAGAGAGATAAGGGCCGAAAGACTCCGTTGATTGCCATAACATCTGATGCCTCTGAACGCGAGCGCATTGATGCCTCCGGCGTGGGTGCGGACGATTGCTTGAACAAGCCATTTGATCCTGAGGATCTCAGGCGGGTTCTTCTGAAGTGGACATACAATCCAGCGAGGCCCAATTTGAGGATTCTTCCTCCGAGCAGATCGTTGGAAAGCGCTTAGCGAGTTAAAGTTCAGTCTTTCAAAGTGGAGACTTTGATCCAAACTAAGTAAGCCACAAGTGCTAATACAAGAAACCCGCAGCCGATGTATTTGCAAAGGATGAGACCACTGCTCGGTGGTCCGTTTTGTGCAATCGCTAGTCTGACATTGGCGAATCTGTCCGCGATAGTCTTGTCTTCGGGGCGTTTGGTCTTTCCTCTTTCAAGCGCGAGAACAAGCGGCTTGTTTGAACTGGGACACATGATCATTTCACCGCTACTGTCGTACGCATGCAGATAGGCAAACTGAGATTCAATTGGAGCGTTGGGTAATTCAACACGCCCATTGGGTTTGTTGATGACCGAAAGCATTGCCACCGTGCCTGGCTCTGGTGAGGTTTCCTGTTCAAAGCTTTCGCCGCGCAGCATACGGTCATCCAATTTTTTGTCTTTTATTTTGGTATCAGGCGAATAAGTATTGAACGAGTATGTCTTCACTGGTTCGAGCTTATTAGTGACCGGGTTGCGGTAGGAGAAGAGGGTTTTGGCTTCGTTGGCGATCGGGTATCGATGGTTATTTTGATAAAACGATTGCGCACCGGCCGCGACACTACCCATTGCTCGGACGGTATTGATTTCTTGCGAAGCGTCATCCCAAAGTTTTAGACCTGAAGTGTCTTGCAATCCGTGCTCGATTGGCGTCAACCAGACACAATTGTTGTACTCTCCGTTAAGCAAGCGCATTTCGTCTGAAAGTGAGCCTCTCCAGATTAAGGGATGAGCAATATTCTTCAGTCCTGATCCAGTCAGTGCAAAGCCATTTCTGCTGACAGCAATTGAAACAGAACCGTCTATAGTGGCATACGTCTTACCGACAAGAGCTTGAACGTACGGTGGATATTCCTTGGACGAGGGCTCGTTGACTATCGAGGTTACAAAAAGACCGAACACCACGGCAACTGCTGCAACGGGGGCCAACCTTATGAGTCGTTTCGTCCAGGAGTTTTCCTCCTTGATCGCTTTATCCAGCTCTGCGGTCGCTTGAGTTTTGAAATAGGAGCGTGCAATGCCTGTTGTTGATGACTGTGTATGCACTGGAAAATCCGACCAATCAACACCCGTATTGTTTTCGTTGGTCGATTTGTTTGGTGAAAGTGGGAGGGTTGCTCTCGCACTGGCTCGAGGATCTGATCCGGGCTTGTGTAGTCCGCCGGCTAGAGCGTCTTGGTTATCTTTCCCGGTCTCTTGTTTCGGTGGTGAAAAATCTTCGTCAGATCTACCCCAAGTGCCGGTTTCCAGCTCATGCGAAAGTATGTCTGCGGCCGAAGCTTCGGGCGCAAAAGATTGACTGGATTGAATTGACTGTTGCGCTTGGGGGGGGTGGTGGCTTCCTGTTCGCCGTGCGGTGGCGCGATTAATGCGCGAAACTAATACTGCCTGTGTTGTCGGCTGATTGTTATCTTCGCTGTTCGATTCGGTTTTTCCTGTGCCGAGTACTTCTCTCATCTCCCGTTTCAAACCGAGGAGCGTAGACTTATCTCCATTTGTTTTTATCAACCAGGCGGCATAATTGCCGATTACAGATTTCCGAATGGCATGATGCTGCGGCAGAAGAGAGGTTGCTAACTTGTGCGCGATTTTAAACTCTACTTCTGCCTGAGCTTGCTGTTCGCATTGGTCGTGAGCTTTTGCCAGTTTTAAATACGAGATAATCTTGTCCGCATCGCGACTGCCGCTTTCATCTTGCAGTTTGAGCAAAGTCTCGTATGTTTCGAGCGATTCCTTGTATAAGGTCGCTCTCTGCTGACTGGCTCCCAGCTTTTTCAGAATTTCGATTCTCTGGGCACTTGCAGAGGTGTCGAGCTGGCTTAGCAATTTGCCGTACATTTGGCATGCTTCATCAAAGTTGCCTGCTTTAAACTCAAGATCTGCATCTGTTTCTACTTCAGATACCATTGATACACTTGCCTTGGTGCGTGCGAAGACGACGCAACTCACACGAATTTCGCCTTCAAACCCCGGGTAATGTTTATATTATGGCAAGTGTCTGCCTGTTAGACATCACACCAAAAGGTTAGTCCACAAACCAAAGGCATGATTCAATAACCAGAATGTCAATCACATTCTGAATTTCATCATTTTCCCTGAAATTCTCTGCTGAAGCAGATTGAGGCGCGTGATCGCCTGAAAGAGATCGTTGGAAGCTTGCGGCTGAACGTTTATAGCAATGGCTTCCATCGTTTGTTGAACGTGTTTTGATACAGTGGCTATTTCTTCAATCTCCGCATGGCAAGCAGAAGTAAAAACGTCCGCAAATTTCTTTTCCAGTGAATCCAGCAATTTTATTTGTTGAGCCAAAATCACCGGCACCATCGAGGTTTGCTGCACTACCAAATGCTTCACTGCATCATTGTTATTGACACTAATGGAGGCTTTCAATTTTTCGTGCGCCGTTTCAATTCCGGCGGCTGCATGGCGCACTTGGTCCACGAGGTTGCTTGAAGAATTTGACGGCACGTTTGCAGCTATTTCCATAAACGTATGATTGCACAAATTATTCGGTCCAGAGATAAACCGCTAAATCAATACTTTCGTCATTGCGAAAACGAACACCTTCCTCCTCGAGAAGCACACGCTGAAGTCTTAGCGGGCGTCCATCTTCAGATAGTTGTGCCGACTCATGATGAGTGCTGAGTTTACCCTTGGAGTTAATTACACGGTGCCAAGGTACTGTATTCGAGTTGTATTCTCCCTCAATTTTATCGCTTCCCAATGCGTTCATTGCCCATCCTACCGCCGCTGCACTTAAGCGTTTATTCATGCGAGCGGAGATATCACCGTAGGTTGAAACTTTGCCGCGCGGAATTCTTCGAACAATCTCATATACGTGCTCGAACGGGCTGAGATTTTTGGTTTGTTTGCTTTTGTTAGATGTCGCCATTTTATGGATGAGATTGCCCGTTGATTACCGCTTTTTCAGCTGTGCTTGCTGATGCTGAGTCGCCTGTCTGTGCGGCTGTGGATGTGGTGCTTCCTTGTGGCTTGCTTCTTGGTGCTGCGCATGCTGATGCTGTGCTTGCTTGAGTAACTGCTGCTCGCGCGCAATTTTCATGCCTTTTGCCATGTTGGCGAGCCCGGTGCGCATTGCCGGCGTATCATCGAGCCGCAAACACTCGTCTTCGATTTTTTTCGCCTCTGCATCTTTGCCTGCTGCAACATAGGTTCCATAAAGCAAAAGCACCATGCTCGGCAATGGATCAAAATCTTTTGAAATCTCGGTATTTTGTTTCGGTTTTTTCAGCGCTTCTGCTTCTTGATGAATTTCTTTCAGTCTATCGAGAGGATTGACATAGAGATAGTTCGCTGCGTCAGACCAGCGGTTTTCAGAAAACAAAACATTTTCGAGCGACTTAAAATGTTTTTGAATGACATCACGTTGTTGTGGATCGGCTTTTATTTTGTCGAACCAAGCAACTGTGCGGCCATTTTCGCTAAGCACTCCATTCAGTAAAATCCAGTCTGCGCGCTTGTCTTGCTTGTCGGCAATTTCTCTTAATTCGATGAACTTCGCTTTTGCTGGTGGGTAAACCGTCAACAATTTTTTTGACTCGAATGGAATCAACCCTCTTCTCAATTCCTTTTCTGTTTCATCAGTGGTGCTCAGATTGTTCCACAACCAAACGTACTCGACGAGAGCCTCTTCGTTTCTACCCTCGGTTGCCGCTTCGCGTGCTCTGTTTATGTGGGACCAGATGTCGGTGCTGCTCGGATTGGAGTTGCTCGCTCTTTGAGTATTGGCATTCGCATCGCTGGGAGTGGCGCTCTCAGAAGGTTGGTCGGAAGAGCTAGTGCTCTCTTTTTTTGAATCACTGCCGCCCTTTGCCGACTTCATCCAGCGAAGCAAATCGGGAGCGCTCATGTATCCGACTTGTCGTCCAAACTCCTTGGTGCTTTTCGGTGTAAACAGAATCACGGTCGGCATTGCTTCAATGCGCATCGACTCTGACGCTTTTTCTTCTTTATCAACGTCGAATTGGACAGCTATTGCGTTGTCCTTTATCCAGCTTCTTACCTCTTCGTCGACCCATGTCGTCGACTCCATTCTTCTGCAAGGAGGGCACCAAGATGCTGTGAAATCCATCAATAGAAGCTTATCTTCTTTCTTTGCCTGTTCTCTCGCTTGTTCTAAAGTAAATTTTGAAAAGACACTGGACTCGGCTAATGCGCCCGAAGCGCATGAAAGGAACAGAATGCTTGACAAAGATACTTGTTTCCAGTGTCTTGAGAACATCGATGGTCTCCGATTGCAGCATGGCTCGAAGAGCAAATATATCACCGATCTACTTATGCAGCATCGCCCATTAAGTGAGGCTCAATAACCAATCGAACAAACCTTCTTCCTCCAGTCCCATTGTCAAAGACTCGTGGTCAACTCCCTCGTATTCAGTCACTTTCGGCTGCGCTCCAAGCTTGCGCAGCTCTGTTATGAGATCGCGAGTCTCTTCAATTGGACATGGTTCGTCGTATGTTCCTTGCAAAAACCAAATCGGGGTGTTGACTATTTGCTTTGCGATATTTTCTGGTCTGTTTGACGCAACAAACATTGCCTCGAACATCTCTTTGTCCTCAAGCGGCAGGTGCGGAGGCGGTTCTTCGCCCATCCACGTAATTCCTGGAGCGATACAGGCTATGGCGTGAAACTTGTGAGGGTGTTTTGCTGCAAGCCAAAGGCAACTGGAGCCGCCCATTGAATATCCTGTAAGCAATAATTTGTCGCACGAGGCGCCAAGTTGCTCAGCTGCGACATCGATGCAGCGCAGGGCTCGCTTCTCCATTTCGCCGTAGAATGCTCGATGGTTAAGGTCGCACTGTGGGACGACGATTACCGCCGGCAGTTGGAGATTTTCGAAAACGTGCGCGTTGCCCTTGAGTGGAAGACCGGGATCCCAGCCTCGTTCACCCGAACCATGGAGAAAAACTACAATTGGCGCTTTATTCAGGCTTTCATAATTGTCTGGAGTGAATACGACAAACTCGTACTGATTTTCTTCGTCTTTCAGCAATTGAAAGGGCATTTCGGTCTCCAGGGCTCCAAGTATTCACACGACCTATCTTCGTCCCGTGAAAACTGAATGTCAATTGAATGTTTCAGATGAGTAGATATGAAAAGAAAACAACGGTCCCGCCGTATCTAATGGGCATTATGTTTTGATACTAAATCTGGTGGCGCAGCAAAATCAATCTTGTTTGGCTGTGGCTTGAGGAATTTTCTGTTTGTGAAAACAAGTGTGGCAAAAGACAGGGCGCAATCCTGTAGGCTTGAACGGCACGCGCGTGATTTCTCCACACGTGTGACAAGGTACGTCTGTACAATCATCGGCTGCTTTTCCCTTTTTGAACAGCTTCAATGAAGTACGACAATTAGGGCAGCGAACAGGCATGTTTTTCAGTCCTTTGAGCGCAAAAAACTCTTGTTCTCCAATAGAGAAAACAAAAGGCGTTTCGCATGTGCGACAAGTAATTGTTTTGTCCTCAAGGACCATATTTCCTCAAATCTCTTTCCAGTGGGCCCACTCTTTCATATTCTGTGGTTAGAACAGGTATGCCCGGAAAGAGCCAAGCGGTCACAATTTTTTGCGTTATGTAATCAATAAAAATTGTAGCCGTTTGGTCAAAAAAATGTCGGTAAAAAGGAAAGATGGCAAAAAGCAAATGCGGAACTCGCTTTTGGCGAATTCCGCATCTGGTTCCGGCTGGGTTTCCCCTGATTAAACTTACTTCTTCGCTTGATCCAGCGGCACATCCTCGCCTTTTGCTGTGAAGGCCCAGGCAGTACCGTTTCGACCTCTGAACTCGAGGTTGTTCGACTGCGAGTTGTAGCCGAAGTCGCCGTGCCACACTGCTCCGGAGTCTTTGTTTTTCCAGGACACTTGCCCGTTTTCTTCAACGCGGTCCCAGTGTCCCAAGTTGCCGTCAATTCCGACGAGTTGTCCGTTTTCATACTGGAATTTTCTGACCCGTCCATTTCCGGACGGTGCCTCGATAACATTTCCGGCCTTGTCGGTGACGATTCTGCCATTTACGTTGTCTTGAAGAACAAACGAGCCGTCCACATTGAATTCAACATGAAGACCATCTGGATGTCCGGATACGTCATACTGAATATTGCCAACTGCGTCGACTTTGACGTTCTCGACGGTTTGCATGATCTCGCCTTGGGCATTGCGTACGACAAATTTGCCATCCGCTTGTCTTTCCATCTTGACGCCTGCTTCGTTGGTAATCGATGTGATTTCGCCTTGATCGTTGATGCTCACGTCAAGCGGACCGCGCTTTTCATGGGTGTCCGCTCTGCACACCTGCGGTTCGGTTGAATCTGCCGGTTTGTCGCTGAGCTGTTTTAGCAACAGCTCATCCGGAGCTAGAAAACATGCATTTTGATTCGGTTTGGTGAGGCAATACACTTCATTGAATTTCGGATCGATCATTGGAGTGCTTTCCAGCGGACACGAATTTGCAGCCGCTTGTGCTGAAGCACTGTCATTAAACTGATAAATGTCTGGATAACCCATAAAATCGTCCTCCCACCGCGCCACCGCGTCATTGGTTGATGCGTAGAACGATACTGGGGACTTGTATCCAATTTGTTTATGCGCCAGAACTTTTTCGGCGGATGCAATAAAGTGCCAGTGGGATATCTGACCGAGCTTACAATTCGGGGCAAGACTAGCGCTCGTTGAGCAGATTAAACGCCAAATCATAACCCTGGTGGGCGTTTGACGACTCTAGCTTAGGTAGCCCCCGTTTGGGGCACATATATGGATAAGATCATATGGTATCCCGTATGCCGCCTGACCAGATTACTGCGAAGAGTGAGCCGAATAACGCTGAGCGCCCGGACTCTGAAAAAACAGAGCAGACCGGCGCGCATAACAGTTTTATAAGAGAACTCGCCAATTCGGTTGTCTTTTCGGCTGTTGAGCAGCCGGCACTTGGGGTCGCCCAGTTCATCAGCAACGACGCCATGGTCAGCGTTAAGAACGTCTTTTCGAAGGGCGGGATTGAGGCGCCGGAGCCAGCGAAGTTCAATTCTGCTAATTGGTATGCCCAGACGTTTGGAAGCGCCGTGGGCATGATTTTGCCCTTCGCGCTCACTAAGAAGGGTCTCGGGAAGTTGGGTGCTTTTGGTGAAACTGCAGCAGTGGAAACCAATGCCCTATCGCGCCAAGCGGCGATCGGCATGAGCGTCAAAGAATCCGCTATTACAGGTGGGGTCTATGGAACCTTATTCACCCCCAGCGACCAAGCAGCCCGGAATGCCGGTTGGTTATCCTTTCTAGGTGACAGAGCCGTAAGTGGCGGGGGCAGCGCTCTCACTTTTGCGACATTGACTGCAGGGAGTTTGGGAGTTGGACGTTTAGCTGAGACCAGCGTAGCCTCCCGGTTTGGCTTAGCCCCGATACTAAATAGCCCAATCACTTCCGGCACTGTCGGCGGCTTGCCGGGCGGTTTTGTCGCGGCTCTTTATGATTCTGGGGTTAGACACCGGCGCGCTCCGACTGCTGAAGAAGTGACCGAATCCATGTTCGGTATGGCGGTTGTGGGCGGCGCCTTCGGTTCTGCCGCTTACCTTGGCCGTTTGAAATCAGGCACAGGCAATTTACAGGAAAAACCGGTTGTACAAGAAAAGCCTTACAGTCAAACTGTCGGAAGAGCTGAAGTTAATTCCAATGTCGTGGCACTAAATGCGGTGCCAGTCGAGTCAGGCAGAAATATTGCAACTGGCGAATTGCGTGGAGTTGCTAGTGAAACGCGCGTAGATGCGAACGGCACACGCCTGGTGACAAGTGAAACTCGCAATGTCGAGAGTGAGGCTCGACCGACCGCGAATGCTGAAGTTCAGCCGCCAAAATCAATTAATCCTAATGAGTTTAAAACAGGTCAGGGCATCGACCAATCGCTAAGAGTCGAGTTGACTGCTCAAGAGCAGAATTTGTGGCGCCAGACACAGCAGGCGAAAACTATCGAAGAATGGAGACAACTCACCGAACAGATTGATGAGCTTCCTCTAGACAAGAGATCTTGGTTTAGCGAAACACTAGATCGCCAGGGCAAGAATTTGACTGAAGTTGAGTTGAATGCGCTCTGGCCAAAACTCTTGCAAGAAGATCCCCACCAGGGCTATCGAATCGCCAAGCTCATTGGACCAGAACGTACAACTCAAGTTTGGGAGCAGCAATTGAAGTCTGTTCAGATGTTCGAGAATCCTGTTTTAGCAGAGCAATTGGCGAAGACTATGGTCTTTCTCGAACCTTCAAAACAGATGGCAGCGTTAGAGTCTCTTCTAAACTTAGATAAAAGGCCATCCTATGTCGACATGGCTTCGGTCATGTTGGCTAAGGAAAATCAGCTGCCTGCTGCAAAACTCCTCGAATCGCGTGGTATCACACCACAGATTGAAACTGGCTCCGTTGCGCCGTCTGTTTGGGCAGACTGGGCTCTGTCTCTAAAACCAGGCGAAATTCGGGACGGTGTTCTTGACCAGGTTCGCAAAAAGCTATCCGGTTCAAAATATAACCCGGCTGAAGAATTGAATTCAGTTTTCAAACTCGCAAAAGATAGGCTGGAACCAAAAGAGTATGAGCTTTTTAATTCGATGCTCACTGGTATCACACCGAAATACAACTCCGCGGAAATAGCTTCTGTTCGCTCAACCGCGCTCAAAGATGTCGATCCTAAATTCATCAGCCGCATGTCATTTTTCGAACGCGACTGGCCGATGGCTGAGCGGATTGCGCAGAGAAATCCAGAGTTGATTACAGCGCTCGCTTCTAACTCGAAATTCAATCCGAATCTCAAGCGCAGCGCATACATTGCGGAGCTAATGTCGAGAGAGCCTCCACCAACTGTTGAACAATTGACCAAGTCGTTGTTGGAAAGCAATCGGAAATCGGAAGAAAACAGGGAGTACTCGCTGCTCTCTCCTGGCGATGTGAAAGCGCTGGTTGAGCACGGTGTGAAGGTTGAGCCCGGACAAGTGCCAGAAGTACTGCGCTCAATTCAGTCTGATGTTTTTCAGATGTTTGATTTGAAGGGAGAAAAGCCGATACACCATGGACGTTTGCTCAACGCACTCACGCTTGCGAACGACCTGGGCAAAAAGAACCCTGAGGCATTCAATCGTGATTTCAAAGAACCGATTGAGTCAGCGCTAACGAGTTCGGACTACAGATACGCACGCAGGCTCGATGCGTCCAAAGCGCTAGGTGAGTTGCAGCGTGGTGGCTTTGATGGAGCGATGGCGCTGCGCATGCCGGAACTCCGTATGGGCAAGATTGTCGAGATGGCTCCTGAAGCGCAAACAGCGATGCGTAATTCAGTCGAGAAATCCCTGTTCAATGTCAACGAGTTGAGAAGGATGATCGGTGATGGACCGCTGGGCAAGCTGATGCCATCTGTCTTTGGCAAAGCAGAGCAAGGTGGTATCGTCGGGAGAGAACAGCATAAAACGCACGATTTCACACTAGACAATCACTTGCTTGGCGTGGTTGAACGAGCAAAAAATGATAGTCAGTTTAAGGAATTGATGCCAAACGACCAGGTGAATGTGCTGTGGGCAGCGCTCTTGCATGATGTCGGTAAAATGGAGAACATGGTCGATTTCGATCATAATCGCACTTCGGTCAGCATGGCTTGGGGCGTATTGCGCTCACTTGGTTATTCGGATACTCGCATTCAACGAATTACCGACATCATGAGTAAGGATGCAGAACTTAGTTTCAATCCTGATGTCAAAAACTCTGTCACTCTCAGAGATCAAAAAGCAATGGATGATGTGGTGAACAATTACCGCCATGCTGATGCACTGAAAATGGTGGCAATACTAAATCGTTCTGACATCAAGTCAGTCAAGAAGAATGAAGCTTGGTTTACTGAAGATGTGGTTTCAGAACTGGGCAAGATCAGCGAAATGACTGAGCCTCGAGTGGCTGAGTTGAACAGGCACCTGTTGCCGTTGATGTCGACGAAGATGCCCGAAGGTTACGGTGCGCATGTGATGTCTGACTACAGCGTGTTCGGTCACTCATCCAGAGACTTGGCTGGGCAATTCCTCAAGCAGCGTTCAACAATCGAGTCGCCCGAATACTCAACCTCGTTCTCCGTGTTTACTCCGGAAAATCATCGAGTGTACGAAGATGGCTCGAAGGTCATTGCTCTCGTCACTGGTCCCTTCGAGCATGTCGCACAGGCGCATAGAAACAATCTTTCCACCGGCACCTCGGTGGGATGGAGCGGACAGGTAGAACTCGTTAGCAGATGGAGCACCGACAGCAAAGCAAACGCATTTGCAGCAGAAGCTGAAGCGAAGTTGACAGAGCTCGGCATTCCGCCGGCGCGAAATGTGGCGGCAGAGAATTTCCCCAGGCTCAATCAACTTCGTCGTGTAGCGGGACAGTTCGATACTCTCACAGACCTCGTCACCGCTGCTGGTGAAACCGACCCCTATGTGTTAGCGGTCAAGTCTCTTAATCGAATGATGACGACCGAAAAAGATGGCTCTCCACTTAAAACAAACAACGAAGGCAAACTGAACAATGCCATATTGTCCGGTATTGGTTTGCTGCGCAACGGCAATCAACCTGTTTATTTCGAAGGACTGGCGCAGCCAGAACTCGCGAAACTATGGAACGGCAATATCCCTGATTTCGTTTCTGCCGGCCCTGCAAATCAAGCTCCAGCCAACGCGCTCCGAGTCACCGCAGACGTCGCGTCAGCCGCAAAAGAGCACAACCTGCCGATTGTGGTTTTGAACGATAGGACTGTCAGGTAGATGCTGGCTAGGCGTTTTAACAGTTGCCGACAAAGCGACTGGTAGTTTCTGCGTAAAAGGCGACGTCTAATAGCGGGAGTTCACCCACGGGCTCTTTTGCGGCTTTTGCTCTTGGAAAGCGGATCTGGAACCAATCGCATATATAAGGGATAATTGAACCCTCGCAAACAGGAGAGGGTCATGCTGAAAACCACGCCCTTGCATTCCCGTACGTCTGCGCTTATGCAAGCCAACCAATGGCGGCGCTGGGCAGGCTATTCCGTAGCCAGCTCCTATGAAATGACACACGACCGGGAATACTATGCAATTCGCAATGCCTGCGTTTTGCTCGATGTTTCACCGCTCTGCAAATACCGAATCAAAGGCACGGACGCGCTCAAGTTTCTCAATCGCCTCGTTACGCGCGATGTGAGCAAGATTTCCGTCGGCGGGATGTTGTACACCCCGTGGTGTGACTCGCGCGGCAAAATACTGGACGACGGCACGGTCGCAATGCTGGCAGCCGACGAATACCGTCTTACTTCAGCCGAGCCTAATTTGCGCTGGCTTCAAGATAACGCAGTCGGGATGCAGGTTGAGATCACTGACGTTTCCGATCAGATTGCCGCAATGTCGCTGCAAGGTCCGAAGTCTCGTGATTTGCTGATGACCCTGTGCGACTCTCCTTTGGGTGGCGTTAAGTACTACGAGTTCGTCAACACGAAGATTGACGGCGCAGACGTGATGATTTCTCGCACCGGGTATACAGGCGATCTTGGTTTTGAACTTTGGGTCGATGCGACTAAGGCCGAGAAGGTTTGGGATGCTGTGGTAAAGGCTGGAAAGTCTTTTGCACTTCAACCGGCTGGCATCTGGGCTCTTGATGTTTCCCGCATCGAAGCCGGGCTTATTATGCTGGACATTGATTACACGCCAGCGAACAAGGCAATGACGGACGCTCAAACATCCACACCAATCGAACTCGGATTGAATTGGGCGATTAGCTGGAAGAAAGGCAATTTCATCGGACGAAAAGCTTTGCTCGCCGAGAAAGAAAATGGTTCGACGATTCAGTTTGTTGGATTGGAAATCGATCATAAAGAGTTCGAGCGCCAGCATCACGAATTAGGACTTACTGTCCCTTATCCATTCATGGCTTGGAGAGCTGTAATTCCACTTTATGTCGATGGTTCGCAGGTTGGTTACGCCACTAGCGGAGTATGGTCGCCTACCTTGAAAAAATATCTCGCATTCGGTCATGTGCAACCGAAGTACGCGCAACCCGGCTCGGTGGTGACAATCGATTTGACCGTCGATCGTTTCCGTCGTTCGTTCAATGCAGAGGTGACCAAGCTACCCTTCTTCAATCCGCCAAGGAAGAAAGATATCGTAGGTGCGAAATGAGCAAATCAACCAACAATCACTATGACGTCATAGTCATCGGCGGTGGGCACAATGGTCTGGTCAACGCCGCATATTTAGGTAAAGCCGGCAAGAAAGTTTTGGTTTTGGAACAGCGCCACACCGTGGGTGGTGCCACCATCACAGAAGAAGTTTATCCGGGATTCAAGTTTTTGATCGCTTCTTATTTGATCAGTCTCTTGAGACCTGATGTGATTCAAGAGTTGGAGCTTGTTCGCCACGGTCTGGAAATTATGCCATTGGAGAGCACTTTTGTTCCTCTGACCAACGGAAACTACTTGGCTGATTGGCCAGACCACGAAGCAACTAGACATGAGATAGAGCGGCATTCTAAACGCGACGCCGAAGCATACGATGAGTATGCGCGCGTGATGAGAAGATTGGCTATCGCTCTGCGGCCGCTATTAGACATGATCCCGCCTGATCCGACTTCTGTGACGCCGAAAGACTTAGAAACAATGGCTCGTGTGCGTGGCGTCCTCAATAATATGACACGCGATGATTTTCATCTGCTGTCTCGTTTGATGACCATGAGCGCTGCTGACTTTCTTGATGAATGGTTTGAAGGCACCGCGCTGAAAGGCACCAAGTGCACCAGTGGGATTATTGGCACATTCATGGGACCTCGGTCGCCTGGGACTGGCTATGTGCTGCTGCACCATTACATTGGCGAATTGGATGGAACATTCCGAGCCTGGGGTTTTGCACGCGGAGGAACCGGCGCATTGAGCCAGGCGATCGCGAGCGCTGCCCGCGAGGCTGGCGTTGAGATCAAAACGAATTCTCCTGTTGCACACGTCAATATCAAAAATGGCGAAGCTACAGGTGTGACGCTAGAGAATGGAGATGAGTATTCCGCCTCCATTGTTGTTTCAAATGCTGATGCGAAAAGGACGTTTTTAAAACTGATTGAGCCGAAGCATCTTCCCGATGATTTTGTGAGCGACATAAATAGATTTCGTATCGCGAGTCCCGCGTGCAAAGTCAACCTGGCACTCGATGGATTGCCAGAGTTTACGTCTATGCCGAAGGGTAAGGAAGCTTTATTGCGAGGTTCGATTGAAATTGCACCAAGCATTGATTATGTTGAGCAAGCCTACGATGATGCCAAATATGGTGGCTGGTCGCGCAAGCCTTTTATGGACGCGTTGATACCATCTCTGCTCGACCCTGGAATGGCACCACCTGGCAAACACGTGATGTCTCTCTTTGTTCAATACGCATCATCCGACTTGGACGGTGGCTGGAATGAGGAGAAGAAAGCACAATTTCTCGGCATTGTGATCGATACGCTCGCAGAGCATGCCCCGAATTTGAAAAAGATTCTGATTCATAAACACATCATGACTCCGTGGGATTTGGAGCGCATGATTGGTCTTACAAGTGGACACATCTTCCACGGCGAATTGGCGCTGCAACAATTGTTCTTCCTGCGCCCATCACCGCAGTGGTCTAACTACAGGACACCAATCAAAAACATGTACATGTGCGGCAGCAGCACGCATCCGGGCGGCTGCATCACCGGCGCTCCCGGGCGCAACGCGGCACTGGCAATTCTAGAGGATCGCCCATGAGCACTTACAACACAATAATTTTGGGTTCTTCACCCAATGCTTTAACTGCTGCTTGTTATCTCGCACGCAGCGGCAAAAAAGTCTTGGTGCTTGAACCAACAGAACACATCGGTGGCGCTGTTTCAACAAATCAGTTTGCTGAAAGCTTTAAGGCAGACACTGGCTTGATGAGTGGTCGACTCGATGCCGAGATCGTCAAAGATTTGAAGTTGACCGATCACGGTTTGGAGGTCGTCGAGCGCAGCGCACTTTCGAGTTTACTGCCTGGAGGCAAGAGTTTTACACTCTCCTGCGACCTCGATGCCACCGAGAAAGTAATTGCAGGAATTTCTCCCGCTGACGCGAAGAAGTACCCGGCATTCATGAATCTCGTAAACCTGGCAAGCAACTTCCTTAAAAGCGCTTACAGTGTGACACCGCCCGTCAACCATCCACCTTCGAAAGAAGATGTTGAGGTTCTTTCCGAATTGAGCGCTCAGCTCAAAGGATATGGTCGTCGCGAGATGACCGAGGTAATGCGGCTATTGGTGATGTCTGTGCGCGACCTAATGGATGAGTGGTTTGTTAGTCCAGAACTCAAAGGACTGCTTGCGACAGCTGCGGTAAGGGGCACCAATCAGGGGCCTTTCGCCGGTAATACGACATATAATCTTTTGCATCATCTGGCTCAAGGCGATGGCTTTTTCCGTGCCACTGCTAAAGGTGGCATAGGGGCACTCTGCCAGGCGCTGGCCGCGGCAGCGAAATCGTACGGTGTAGAAATTCGTACTATGTGCGGATCGCTCAGCATCAATGTAGCAGATGGTGTCGCCACGGGGGTGACCGCTGGTACAGAGTCGATTGAAGCTTCGCTAGTAATTTCAGATTACGATGCTCGACATACATTTACGCATTTGGTTGCACCGCCTGAGCTCGAGCCTGAATTCAATCGTGCCGTGAAAAACCTTAAGTATCGCGGCGCAGTAGCACGTTTGAATTTTGCACTAAAGGAGTTTCCTGAATTCGCAGGGATTACAGATGAAGCGATGAAAGGAACTCTTGTTTTGGCGCCTAGTGTTGCATACCTTGAAAAGGCATATGACACCTCCAAGCGCGGAGACGTGCCCGCGCAGCCATATTTGGAAGTAGCCCTTCCAACCATGAGCGATGCAAGTCTTGCGCCTTCGGGCAAACATGTGATGTCGGTTTGGATGCAATACGCACCATGTCATAGCACTGCAAAGACTGAACATTTGCGTGACCTGGTGCTCGAGCAATTGAGTGAGTTTTGTCCCAATCTAAAATCGCTGGTGGAGCACTCACAGGTATTTTTGCCAAATGAGTACGAGTCTCAGTTTCACTTGACTGAAGGCAATCTCTATGGTGCAGAGATAAGTCTAGCGCAGTCATTCTATTTGCGACCGCTTCCAGGTTTTGCGCAGTACCGCACGCCAATTGCGCAGCTATACCTATGTGGATCGGCAACGCATCCAGGCGGCATTAGCGGGCTGTCGGGACGTAACGCTGCACGCGAATTAGGGGCTAGAGATATGCTTCCGGCGTAAAACTAACAGCCGCAACCAATCTCTTGTTCTCCAGTGGTTGAGCTGTTTGGTGCAGACCTATCTCGTGACGCTCATCTGTGTTTGAACCTTGACGGAGCTATTAGCTCCGACACTGCTCTGCGCTGACGATCTCACTGTAGAAGTGGAGATATGTCTTCTTGGCGCTCTTTTCTTGATGCGCAACACGGGCCTATTTTTTGTGATGGTAGTTGTGCTGCTAGTTGTCGTGGCTGTTTGTGCTTCTCCTGGCAAATTGCAGAGCATCGGAACGAAGGCTGCCAGAAATGCGGCCATAAATTTCTTTGTCATTTCAAACTCCAATCAGTGCAGTCAGTAGAGGTCCCCGTTGCAAGACTGGTGAATGATTTCAATGTTCCTCGTCCGAATGCTCTAGAGCGTGAAGTTAAATGATTCGTACATTAGACTTCGTCTTGCGAGGCTTGAGCTGGTGATAGACTCTTTGCGTTGTGAAGAAGGCGCCCCGGTGCAGTACTGTTGTAAAGGAAAACGTCATGACAATTAGATCTCACGTAATCGACTATGTAATCCTCGGTGACGATATGCAGGCTGTGGAGATCGAGCTTGATCCGGGAGAAACAGTGATTGCCGAAGCCGGTGCCATGAATTACATGGAAGAAGGCATTTCATTCGAGGCAAAAATGGGCGACGGAACAGACGCCGATCAGGGAATGATGGGCAAATTGTTCGGCGCTGGCAAACGTCTTCTGGCTGGCGAGTCATTGATGATTACTCACTTTACCAACCAGGGCCGCGGCAAACAAAAGGTTGCCTTCGCTGCACCTTACCCGGGCAAAATCATTCCGATGAATCTCGGCGAGATGGGCGGTGAAGTTCTTGTTCAACGAGATGGCTTTCTTTGTGCTGCATTCGGCACAAAACTGAACGTTGCTTTTACTCAAAAGCTTGGAGCTGGTTTCTTCGGCGGAGAAGGATTTGTTCTTCAAAGCCTGAAGGGTGATGGTCTGGCATTTGTGCATGCCTGCGGCGCTATTATTAAACGTGAACTGCGCGGCGAAACACTACGCGTTGACACCGGGTGTATCGTGGCATTCACTCCAGGTATCTCTTACGATATTCAGCGTGCTGGAAATTTGAAGTCGATGATCTTCGGTGGTGAAGGACTATTCTTGGCGACGCTTAGAGGAACAGGAACAGTCTGGATGCAGAGCTTGCCATTCTCTCGTCTTGCCAATCGAATTCTCGAACATGCTCCACAAAGTGGTGGAAACACCGTCGAGCAAGGCGGCGGGCTAATGGGCCTTGGCAGAATGTTCGAATCAGAGTGAACTCTAAGCAGATTTTCTTGCACCGAAATCTGATTTGTTGAGCACTGTTCCTTTGAATCTGCGCACCACGTACACAGGTGTCCCCGCACGCACCATTCCATACAAGCGTGAAATATCGCTGTTGGAGTGGCGGATGCAGCCATGGCTGACGCTTTTACGAATCAAGTTGGGTTGATTGGTTCCATGCAGTAGCAGTTCGTATTTGTTTAAATAGATCGCCGCTACGCCCAATGGATTGTTGCGGTCTTGATTGTAAGGCGCGTACTTGCGCTTCTTCCCCTTGATTGTTTTCGGCACTATCCATTCTGGATATTGCTTCTTGCCTGTTACAACATAGCGGCCTGATGGAGTCGGCTTATCTTGCGAACCGATCGCGTTGGAGATTGTTAGCACTCTCACTACTCCACGATCTTGTAGTTGCAGTGCATAAGTAAAATGACTGCCTTTATCCACAATTATTACTGTTGGCTGGTCTGAATGATACCCGTTCATCTTCATCACAGAACCGAGCACATAGTGATTATTGACGAAGACCCCATCAGATTTCGGGTTTTTCGCGCCGCTTGCAGAATTTTTCGCAGGGGAATTTTTATGTGGTGCGGCTGTGGCTGCACTCGCGAATGCGAAATGGCACATGAAAATTACCAGTAAATAAGCCATGTACCTTTGTAATCGCATTGAGAATATCCCCCTTTCTTTATGGTTTTGCTTTGTTTGGTTTGTAGACTTCATAGGGATCGAGTGCGCGCGCTTGCCACCATTTTTTATCAGGCGTCAAAACAGAAATTGAAAGATGCAAATGTGGTGTATTGGGCGGTGCATTACCGGAGGTGCCGACAAACCCTATGATTTGCCCGCGTTTTACCTTGTCTCCCTCTTTCAAATTTGGCTCGTACTTTTCCAAATGCGCGTAGTAATAAACATATTTGCCGCTCGGATCTATTTGGTAAATTGTGTTGCCGCCAAACCGACTTAGGAAAAGCTTTGCAATTGTGCCGTCTTCTAATGCACGTATGGGAGTGTTTCGAGGAGCAAGAATGTCTGTGGCTTCATGCACGCTGTCGCCTCTCTTTTCGTAGAAAGATCCTTTGAGATTGTCGGCAGAGATGCCGTCTATTGGAAGCAGCAGATGTCTTGCGCTAAGCTCTGCTATCGCTGAACGTATTTGGGCATCTGATACCAGTGCGACAATATCTATTGCCTTGCTCTCTTTACCTCGCTTATTTTCTAGACCTGCTTCCTTTTCAAGCTTCTCGCTTTGAGCGAATGCCTGTCCTCGGATGGGACTTGACTGTGCAATAAGTTGGGCAAAGAGAGCCTGTAGAAGAACGATAAAGATCGCGATGGTAAACGCCTTGGAAATACTAATTTTTCTCGTTCGCAACATCCAGCTCGTTTTCCTAGATTTTAAAAACTCAAAAATTTGGTTTCAAAACAAAGATTTGAAAACAACGCTCGGGAAATAGGAACCCTTCCAACGCGTCGCTAGAAGTCGAAGACCGGAGCTGCGGCCTGTTAGTTCCCAAGATTGCTCTAAGCGGCAAATTCCAGCGGAACAACCGTAGCATCGGCTTGTTGCTGTTTTTTTTTGCGTGTCACTTACGGCTGCGAAGATGCAGTCACGTAAACTTTCTCGTGTCTGTTTTCGGGGATTCCTCGCAGGAACTGCGGAAAATCTATTTGTCCAGAATCATCTCTTCGAGCATGTTTACTGCCTGCTCAGTCTTTTTCTTCCGTTGAGTCACTTCATTGAGTGATTTGACGCATTTGAAGTTAGTAGGATATGAAAATTCCGAGATTGGCACTGACGTTTCCATAAATGAGATTGTGTCGAGGGTCGTGTCCACTCTTTTGTTTGGATAGTTTCGTGTTCGTTTGAGCAGCAATCCTGTTTCATTAGGCATTCCGTAAATGCCGCGCAAGAAATTCTGAACTGGGGGATCGAACTTTATAAACCGGCTCAGCAAAAGTTCTTCAGATTTAAACTCTGCAGATCTGCTCGGGCTCTCTCTGTAAATCATTTCGACTTGCTCTTTAACAGGGTCGGAGCTAGCGACTGTCTGCACCACTAATTCTGCCGGCTTGCCTCGCCACATTGACGGCACTCGAGATTTCTCTTTTGCCTTTTGTTTGTCCACCAGTCTGAAGGCCCGGAAACGCCATTCGTCGTTGGTGAAAACCATTCCGATTCTTTCTTTTTCGTTGGTGACTTTAACGTCCCATTTTGGCGGCAGACCTACACACACGATGTGTTGTCCTGGGCACAGCATTTTGACGCCTGCCCTGCTCAAATAAAGAGTGATCTTGCCCTCTAATTGGCTGGTCTGCTCTACTTTCCACACCTTAATCATCTTCTGCAAATGCTGTGCAGCTTGCACAGGCGACTCAACGCACATAAATGCAATTGCTGTGGCTATAAGAATTGACCGGTGCTTATAGAACTTTTGGCGCCGCAACAGATTCACTCCTTGGGTCGACCAGCTACTATTATCCCCCAAAAACCGATTTTGGCGAGTCGTCAGGATGTTAGGATCGTTTGCCTGAATAGATGCCAGAAATGTATAGGGGGCTCGGAGCCTATGAGCACGGAAATCAGTTGGGAAGAACATTACAAAAACGCGACCGATCGCTTGCCTTGGGACATCGGTACGCCCGCTCCAGAGCTTCAGGATGCCTTCAAAGAATTGAAATTGCAGGGTAAACCAGTTTTAGAGATCGGCTGTGGAACAGGCACGAACGCTATCTGGATGGCACAGCAGAACTGTAAGGTTGTGGCCACAGATATCTCGCCAACGGCGATCGAACAGGCTAAGGCAAAAACCAGCGAGGCAAAAGCAGATGTTGACTATGTTTTGGCAGATATTTGTGAGACGCCGGCAGTAAAGGACGGTGCTGTTGATTTTGTTTTTGACAGAGGCGTCTATCATGTGATGTCACCTGAGAAGCGTTCTGTATTTGCCAAGCGCGTAGCTGATTCTTTGAGCAGTGGTGGGTACTGGCTGTGTCTGGCTGGTTCGAAGGATGAAGTTCGGGAGAATCCTGAGGTCGGCCCGCCGCAACTTTCTGCTGTTGAAGTACTCGAGCCCATGGAAAAATTCTTCGAAATTCACAAGCTTGAGCGAGCCCACTTCTTCCTTCCCAATGGGACCAAACACGTCGCCTGGCTCGTGCTCGTCAAGAAAAGATAGAGCCGCCAGGCTTTAATCACGTTATGGGACTAAAAACGTATCCCGGGGTATCGCTGTGTCGTCCCGCGGGAAAGTCAACCTGGATGTCTGTCAACGTTTGTTGGAACAGTCTTTTGGGATTTACACAAAGCTGCCACAAAGTTATGGTCAAATCTATCGTGCCATCTGCGGCACCCCTTACTAGCACACCAGGTTACGTTTATGAAAAACAGGCACTTCCTCGCCTTTGCGGTTTCGTCGCTGGTAGCTCTTTGCTCTAACACATTGGTTTTTGCAGCTGAAGTAGCGGGCTCTATCGAGACCACGCCGCTTGAAGTTCAATACACAGCAGTCAGCGAAGAGTTGACCACGCAGTTAAAACAACTTGCATCCCTGGGAGGCGGTATCACGCCTTTCGTGAACCGCCAGAAGCAAATCGATCAAGTCTTTACTGCTGGTGCCCATGAACGTGCTGTGAATGACCTGCTTCATTTGAATAATAGTGTCAAAGAACAGCTGTCCAACTTGAAAGCGCTGAGAACTGCGAAGAAAGTTGCCGCTCCTGTTAAAGTCGCCGCTGCTAGACCTAGCGCTCACACGAACTCTTTGGCTGTTTCACCAGCCAGCATGTCTCAATTGAATATGCTGATGGTCAACCAGGCTTGTGCTGGAAATTATTCGAACTATGAAGGTGATGCTGATGGTTATGCCAAAACCGTCGCCAATGACATTCTTGCCAGAGAGCTTGGGAATCTCGGAATTCCGTGCAAAGGTCCCTTTCGTGTTGAAAGATTCCGCAACCTGCAGCGCATAAACGAATTGCGCCAGAAAGGTCAAAAAATAGATGGTTATCTCGACTACCACAGACGAACTGAAGAATTGGCTTCTCTTGCGAGAAACGATTCATCAAGACTGGGTCAGTTGAGCAGTGAAGTCCGTTATTTAGAGCAGCAACTCGGACTGTCACCACTTACGGGTTCGCTTAAGCTCGCTACTTACTAATCATGTCCTTCTCCGATACATCTCTACAATTAGAAGCAACCGACAGAATGCTCGCACATGCTGCTGAGTTAGCTTCGCAGGGACGTCTTGCTGAAGCGGAAATGCTGTACCAGGATAGTCTAAAAAATATCGTTGGTCTGTATGGAGCCAGAAGCCTTAAAGCTTGCTCTTGCCTTTTGGAGCTTTCGGATGTTTATTATCACAACGAACAGTATGCAGAGGTCATAACTCTTTTGGAGCAAGTTCTCGTCACCAGTCAGAGCGAAGAGATATTTACTGACGAAAAACTTCTTTCAATCAAGTTTAAGCTGGGTAGAGCACTAGAGAAAAGTGGCAATCTCAGACAAGCAGGAGAGTGCTATTCAGAAGTTCTTAACAAAGCAAAAGTAGTCTGCGGTCCAGAGTCAGCATTCACCAAAACGGTTGCAGAGTGTGTGCGATCTCTTGCCAAAAGATTCGCTCAAACCTCAAGTGGTGAGTCAACCGCAGAACATCAGGATTCTTCTATACATCGATTCCTACGCGAAGTTCCCAGAAATCGAGCATATAACTCTGAAATCGATTCACATCCGCAATTGTTTCGTCGAAATCTGCGCGCAATTATAACAATTCCGACTGCCTGCATTCTTGTTGTCTGGCTATTCTTCTCGGGAGTGCTCGAAGACAAAACAAGTAGTCACATAGAAAAAGCGAAGGAATCTGGTGCGAGCGCAACGGCTGCGCTGAACCCCACAGATTTGGCGGAGTGTGCTGGTCACTATAGTTCTACTGATGGTATCAAACAATTTGATGTGCAGGACGGCGGCAAAGGCGTTTTAGTATTTGGACCCGATGCGGAAGAAGTGAAGGTTTCTAAGCTGTCCGGTGAGCTCTATGCCGAAAGTGAAGGATTGAGGGTGGTTTTTAGACCAACCGGTAATTCTCTGGTGGACGAGAAGGGTGTAAAACTGTTTAAACGTGGAACGCCAGAACTCGGAGTCATCGCTGCTGCACGTAAGTTGGCTAGTGATTTCAATCGTTATTATGCTCGCTACGGCAAGTATCCTCGCTCTCAAATGAGTCTTCAATCTGCTGGAATTTCATATAGCAACGCTCTTACTCTCAGACCCACACAGCCTAAGTTGATGGCTGTCAGCTCGGACAATGCTAGTTCTTCAATGACACTTTCGGATTATCAAAATGCCAATTGGATGGCTACCAACCTGCTGGCAATGAATGGTGCAATGGGTGAACCCGGCGGAATTGAAGTGCATGTATTTCCTATCTCCAGTCTAGGCGAGACGGTATTCATCCGAGGCTTTGATAGAGATGGGCACCTTCTGCCAAGCAGCAGCGCCGGCAAATGCTTTACCATCGTGCTCGTGGCTGGCAATGTGAGCAAATAGCGCCACCTAAAAGAGGGGGCCGCGCACGGCCCCCTTCTTCTGATCGCATTTGTAAGCGCCTGTCCCGCGATCTATATCCTCCTTGAGCACGACCTACTTATTTGGCAACCGTTGCGATTTCCCACGAGAGATTGTTTGCCGCGTGTGCGTCCAGTATCGATTCAATTTGATCGAGCTTGCGCATTATTGGCGCATTGCTGCGTACCGAACTGTCGATAGCGAAGTATTCGTTTTCTGCGCGAGCACCATCGAGGTCTCGCTGTAGTTGTGCCATTTCATAACCGTTAATCAAACCAGCGTTAAACGCGCATTGAATTTCCCTCGAGATTTGCGATTCTCTTTGATTTACTGGACCGCGCATATGATGCGCTGTAAACGGAGTATCAGCAAACGCTGCCGGCATCGATAGGAAAGTTAGTACTACGAGTGGTGCAACTATTTCTAGCTTGATGTTCGAGAGCTTCATGGTCGTATCCTCCTCAACCTATTTATTTTCTTGGCGACCTATCTGTTTCCTTGAGCACGTTCGCTTCAGTGCTTACATTGCCAACATAGGGGTGATTTGTGAGGGACCTGTGAATACCGAGTCTCTTAAGGTTTTAAGGTCCTTCACGATTTAGGCGGGCTTGAGTGGGGTGACGGGGGGTTTCGTTCCAGCGCAGTAGCCCGAACGGGTGTTTTCAGACTTTTGGGCCCCTTGCTAGGATGGAATTGGGGCGGTTCCATTAGTGAGTTGCGAACCGCGTGTGGGGGGATTATGTCCAACTTTCGTGCGCTTACTTTTTCTTTGGTCTTTTTATCTGTATCTTTCATATCCACTTCCGGGCAAGCATTGGCCGCAGGCGTCGCTACTAGCGTTGATGTAAAACCTTCTGCGTTGCTCAAAAAGTCATACGACCAGATGGTGGATGGTGAATTTCGTGATGCCGTCGACACCCAAGTGCTGGCCGTCAAAGCTGACAAGAATAGTGTCGATGCTAGGCGCTATCTGAGTTATTCTCTGCTGAAAATTGGTGCTTTTGAGGAAGCTATAGATCAGCTGAATAACCTGTTGTCTATGACCAAACCCACGACAATAGATATGTTGATGTGTGGTGAGGCCTGCCTGCAGTCTGGCCGCTTGAAGCAAGCAGAACGATGGTTCAAAGAGGCACTATCCAAAGACCCTCAGCTTGCCTGCGCCAAAACCGGATTAGCCAATGTTGCTGCTGCCAAAACGAAAGTGGTTTCGCCTACCAATGGAGCACCACAGTCAGAGGAATTGGTCGCCGAGGCACCCAAAACTACTTTTGAATTGGGTCAAGTCAGACAGGAAGATGGCGTGATCGCCTATACCGTTAGAACCGCAGGCGATCAAGACACACAGTCCTATGCCAGTGAAACAGCTCGCCAGTTACGGAATTCAGCATCAAATCAACGAGTCGCCAGCGTTCAGCCAACCAACAATGGTGCAACCGGCAATAATCAAGTCGTGAATGCGTGGGCGAATTACAAAGGAATTCAGCGGCACTAGAAGAAGTTTAGACAAGCCAAAGCTGAAGCAGTTGCAGTCGCAGATTCTCTGTTGATGCAACTGCTTCAACTGCTTTAACTGTTAACCATTCGTATCTCTAGAGGCAGTAGATAAGCGCGTCTTGAAAGGAACTCTTTACGAAATTGTCACCCCGTCAGGTGATTCATACTTCCTAATCGTTTGGTACGCTTGGATTATCAAATTTTGTGAGGGGAAGTCCTGAAGCTATGCTTTCGGTTTAAGCCGACACGCATGGCGACGGGTTTAGAGGGAGATTGGCTCTATGAAGAGTCATCGTTTTGGTATGCCGAAAGGCAGCTCTTGTCTCAGCCATGTTACTGGGCGAAAGACAAAGAAGACTTACTACATAAGAAACAGAAATGGCGGTGCGATTGTCGAAGCCGGTGCATCAATGGCACTACTTCTGCCTGTGCTATTGATCTTGATGTGGGCAATAACGCAAATAAGCCAGTATTTTGTGCTCAAACAGCAGCTTTCATTTGTGGCAAGACAAGCGGCCCGCGAGGTTTCCTACGCGTATGGAACCCTCGGATATACAAGCATGAACAGTGGTGGTGCTAGTTCTGGCGCCGCTAACACCGGTGATTCGAATTACTTGCAAATAGTGAATGCGATATCTGTGCCCGGTGTGATCAACGTGAATTCTAATTCGCAATTCAAGGTGTATTTCAACATTCCTAATTCTCCGAGTTTGGCGCAAAGCTATGTGACTGCGACCGTCACTTACAAGTCCAGCTCTAATCTTCCTAAATTTCCGTGGAATCCGTTGAACACCGGATTTTTGAAGTTTGACACTACGGGCGTCGTCATAAATTCATCGTGCTCGTGGCCAATACCGCATTCGTGATCTCTGCGTGAGTAAACTGAGGAGTTGTAACCGTGAGAAAGTTAAGACCAGTTGGCCGAAAGCAGAGATCCGCTAAAGGTGCTCAAATCGCCGAATTCGCTGCTGCCGCCGCATTGATTGTTCCACTTTTCATTGTCGTCGTGTATCTGACATACGAGATTGCAATGTACATGTATTTGAAATCCGGAGTAGATATCGCGGCAAAAACCGAAGCGCGTTGGTTGGCTATCAACTTCAACTATTTTGTTCAGCAAAACGGCAACAGTGCTTCCAGTTATGCGACCTGGAAGAATAGCGGTGTGCGGGTAGCAAATTGCGTCACAACAAATGCGCAATTTACGAATGGCACTATTGATAGTTCCGGTAATTTTGTTGCGACCGCGCCTCCTGTCCTGTCCGCCGGAGATTGCTTGACGAGTGCTAGTGGGCAAGGCGTGGTTGCAGTGAAGGTTGTTTATCCCGGCACCAGCGGGCTGCCCGCCTGGCCGTTTCCACCTTTGAATTTTTTCGGAGCAAAATTGGCTCCTGCAAATATGACTATTGCAGGCGTCTACGTCGCTGACATCGAACCTTGATAAAAAGGCATGGGAGTGGTTATGAACAAAGTTAGGAAATACAGTTCAAGGTCAATGCGCTCTGCAAGAGGAGCTCTTGGTACGCTGCTGTTCTTGTTTGGAATATTCATCACACTTCTCTTCGCAATTGTTGCTGTCGATATTTCGCACTTTGTCTCGGCAAATGCCGAACTTCAATGTGCGGCAGATGCAGCGGCGATGATGGGTGCCTATGATTTGCAATGGAATTCGACTGGTGCAAATCTGACTAGCGCGACGGCTGATGCTCGTTATATGGCTACAAAGTGCGTGGCTGATTACTATGGACCTTCTGGCATTTCTATTCCGAGTGCTAGTGTCAATGTCAGCTTTTCCTCATTGAACGGCGGGACAAACAATGCCATTACGGTCACGATGAATCCACCCATCGTCTTTTTGTTTGCTCCATTCATTGGCAATTTTAATAGGCTTGTTGGAGTTTCTGCGACCGCAGAAAGACTGCCCATCTCTACCGCACCGGCTCCGCCCTGGTATTTGGGAACAGACTTCCAGACAGGACCGCAACCACAGAAAACACCATCAACACTGCCTTCTCCTTCGCCCGCTCCGCCAACAACTTTTCCTGCCAATGGCTATATTACTTTCGTCGACAGTTCTAAGTTGAATCAGCCAGGCGTTAAAAATGCACCCCCTATTTTGCCTACGTACTGGGTGGACATGGGATTGAGCAATCTGTCTAACGCTAAGACAAATCCGCCCGGAGTTGCCAGTGTTATTAAGTGCATGGGGCAATGCGTTACCAGCACCGCATGCAATACTACTAACCCAATTGTTATAGGTGGCTCGCATATTATTGCCAACCACGGATCTTACAACTCCAATGTTTCTAATCCGGATAGTAATTCAGCCGAATGGACCAACGGACAGAACGTGCTCTTGCCCGTGACCACAAATGACAACGTTGTGAGTGTTTATGTAGTCAAACTCACAGGACCTTATGTACCCAACAGTTTTACGAACGGTCAAGGAGTCTTCGGCGAGTTCGGCGTGCAGTTTGTTGGGTCTGCCGACAATATCCCCGGTGTGACAGTCATGAATCCTACTCAAGGAGCTGTGTACCAGAACGTCGGAGCAACTGTTGCCGCATTGGTGAAATAGAGCGAAAGCAGAAGGTAGCCCGTGAGATTCTTGCTTTATGTTTTGCTTGCAGTGTTCTTGAGTAATCAGGGAGCATCTGCTGTCACCAGCAGCGATTCTCGAACACGCACCATCGACTTTCCCAGTAAAGGCTTGGGTAAGTTTTACATTGAAGATGGAGCGTCACCTTTTCTCGCTCAGTGGCCTGAACTTGCTGAGAGAAAGTGGGCGAAGGGGCGTGTTACTGTTCCGTACGATGCGATCGTCGGTGTTGAAACTTATTGGTGTAATGGAGATTGTCTTCCAGACTTGCGCTTACTGAAATCCGGTGACATACAGATTTTAGATGTTGACGGTTCTGTGCTTACACACGCAGGTATGAAGCATATCTGCAAGATGAACGGACTAAGAAAACTTGTGTTGGAAGGAACTGACGTCGATGATCATGATTTAGAACTAGTCGCCCGGCGCATGCCTGCATTGCAGGAGTTGAAAATTGGCTACACCCGTGTAACAGATAACGCCTTGGATGCTGTTGCTAAAATGCGGTCGCTGAGAAAGCTCTCCCTACAGAGGAATAAAATATCGAGTGCAGGCGTTGCACGATTGGCGGATTCACCTGGTTTGTCAGAGTTGAGCTTGAAAGAGACAAAGGTCGACGATGATGTATTCGCTGCGCTTACGAAGTGCAAGAGATTGACCGCGCTCAATCTTGCAAAGACTAAAATCTCGGACAAGGGGGTGTCCGCACTTCTTTCTATGCGTACATTGCGTAAATTGGATCTAAGTGAGAATAAAATTTCCGATGCCGCAGTGTGCAACATACTGGCAAAGCTAGAGAATTTGGAAGAACTCAATTTAAGCGGAACGCAGGTTACGGACAAAGGAGTTATTTCCCTTGGAAAACTCAAGCATCTGCGCAAACTTTGGCTGCGAGATCTCGGCAATGTCTCCGATGCATCTGTGCCAAGTTTGATTGGTCACTCCAAAATGCAAGATTTTGAATTGCAAAAAACGAATATCAGCTCAAACGGAGTACAAAAGCTAGCGAGCGCTTTGCCTCACTCAGAAGTGCATTCCCATGCCCTGTGCAAATGTCGCAAGCAAAGTCGGGTGAATTGAGCAACTAGTTGAAGCCTCTCGAAGCAGTCGCAACTGTTGTGATAAAGCTTGATTGATTATTTGCTCTGACACTTATTTGCATTGCTTTGCATGCAGAAGTGCTCGTTGAGCAGTGACTGGGTCGGATCGGCAACACTCTCCAAGCGCCATTCTCCGCGTTTTGCAAGCAATTTGTGAATGGGCGCTTTGGATACAAATTTCTCAAAGCTCTCCTGATAAAGCACCAGATGTTCTCCCGGAAATGCCATCACCGCACCGTAGTCATAAAAACTCTGAATGTTCGCTACTCTTTTTTTTGCGTAAAAAGATGCGGATGGATTACTGCACCATATTTCACTGATCGATTCAGGTTTTCTGCTTATTGCCATATCCAGTAATGTCGCATAGTCGCGTTGGTGATATTCGTAAAACTGTACGAAAAGGAACGGAACGAGAACTGCGCTCAATGCGGCACACGATAAAACGAGTGAGTGAGTAGCCTCTTTGACGAATTTTTGTCGCCAGATTGAAAATGCAAATAGTCCTAAAACTGTGGCGTATGCACCGAAAATTAGGTAGATCGAATTGGTCTTTGCCACCGTATCAGCGTGCAGAGCGTCAAACAGCTTTGGTATCGCCACTAGTGACACGATCATGGCGAGCAATCCGCCACTCAAGAGAAGCTTCGGCTTCTTTACCCGAACTGCTGTGTCGAAAGCCGCAGCCACAAGCATTGCAGCAGCTGGATACAGCGGGAGCATGTAGGTGGGCAGCTTGCCTTTCAGCACAGAGAAGCCACAAAATACTGTTAGACAAATGGATGCACAAAACAAAAGCAGCTGGTAGCGTTTGCTTTGAACTGTTCGCTTCGCCCACCACCTCTTAAATATTGGAATCATGAAGGCAGCGAAAGCTGACCATGGAAAGGTTGTTATGGCGATGATGGGAATGTAGAACCAGAATGGCTGTGCATGATTGTTTGCGATCATACCTGCAGCGCGCTGAAAGTTTTGCACGATAAAAAAGTCTTTTAGCCACGCACCGTGCGTGGCAATTCCAACTGCTACGTACCAAGGTACGGTAATTGCCGCAGCGATAAGGAAGCCAGGAATAGACTTAAAGGTTCTAAGCTTTTTAAGTGTTTCCGTCGGCTGAAACCGTTTTTCACTTGCGAGAAAGAAAATCAAAAATGATCCGAACGTAATGAGAAATGCTATGGGACCTTTGGTTAAGAGCGCTAGTCCGAGGGCAGCCCAACCAAATAGCTTGAACTTCTTAGATTGCTCTTTCCAGCCAACAAAAAACGAGAAGAGACTCAAATTCACAAAAAGTGCCAGAGGCATATCTGTAAGTGAAACTCTAGCCAAAATCGAGAAAAGGTAGCTGGACACTAAAATAAGGCCAGCAAACCAGGCTGTGCGCGAGTTTGTATAGCGTCGGGCAAATGCAAACGTCGCTAGGCATAATGCCGATGCGCAGAGAGCAGAAGGCAAACGAGAGGCATATTCCGAGACACCCAAGAGAGCATATGCAGCTGCAATGAGCCAGTGCGTGAGAATGGGCTTGTCGTTGTAAGGTGCGTAGTTTAAGGTCGGAACTATGAAGTTTTGGCTTTCGAGTAATTCCCGCGCTGACTCAGCGTAGAAGCCGTCACTAGGGTCTATGATGCGTGTGATTCCGAGCGTCGGAAGAAGACTCAGAAGTGCAATGACCAGTAGCATCAAAGCTAAGGTTTGGTCGTTTATTTTCGACCGAGCCGAATGTCGGGATGCAGACTTCGTTTTTGAAGGCACAGAAAGTTCGAGCATGTGGCCGCGCTTTCTCGGCAATCCGATAAAAGATTGCCGGGGTCTTGTACGTGAAAATTGGCACCAAGCAAAGAGTACTCATTAATGCGTGCGTTGAAATTGCAGTGCGTTAATGAATCCTATTGGATACGCGATGATGAAGAACAATTAGTTCAGTTTTTGCCTTTTCACTCGCGCCCAGTGAAGAACACTTCCGCGTACATTCGTCTCGGTTTGCGAGTTGCCGTAGCCATAGCCGGCACCAGACGCTCCGCTATTCGCTGGACCTCCGGCCGTGTAATTTGGCACGCTGTTGCCCCCACCTTTGACCAATTGTGGTGGCGCACCATATCCCTTGTATGGAGTGTAGGTTTTTATAGAAGGTGCTCCACCGGATGCGGTTTTGGGCTTGCTTGTTGAAGCCTTGGAAGACTTGAGTTTGCCGGCTTTTCCTCTCATGCCCGTCGGGTCGGGAGGCAAGGCGGCTGGTTGCGGCACCCCATTTGCGGTTTTCGGAAGAGTGGTGCTCAAGCCGGGAACGAACTGTGAATACGGTGTCCATCCGGCTTTGGGCAGAGCGCGCCCCATTCCCGGTGCCGCACCTGGTCCTGCTCCAGCGCCCGCTTGCGGGTTTGTGCGCTGGTCGTTGACCGCAGGAGCATCGTCCGTAATGGTGATTTGTCGGCGGGCCATGTAGAAGTGACCCATGTTGGGATTATCAGTTGCATAGCCCTGAGCCTGGGCGCCTTGCCACGCGCCGATCGTGGCCGCAAGGACCAGGAATGCCGACGCTGATGTCAGGGCAGGTAGTTTCATCAAAAGTCTCCAGGAATGTCAGCCGGTAAGCTCCCCGGCGGTCTTAGTTCAGTTTAATGCGGTTCAAACACCGATGTCAAGGAATTTGAAAGTTCGCACAACCCGCGCCTGCTTTTGGTTTGGGTGTGCCCCTTTCTGCATTTTAGACAATCAGCCTGGAAAATGCTTACCGGGGCTGCCAAACTTGCTCTTTACGAAAGCTAATTGAAGTCTTTTCTAGTATTAGAGGCACTTCGGGATTGGATGCCAAGAAAATGTTAGACTCAAACGCTTAATCGAAGTACTGGCGGGAGTTTTTGGCTAGAGATGCTTAGTTCATTGACTCAGAAAGAAATGAAAGAAACCGATGGCAGAAGAATTCTTGGAATTATTGCCGGCGATGGCAAACTGCCGGCCATGCTTGCGCAGTCAGCGAAGGAGAAAGGCTACAAGGTTGTTTCGCTAGCGCTCACCGAAGATGCTCTGGCGCGAATGCAGCCTCTCTGTGAAGCTATTATGCATTCTCCGCCGGGTTTGCTCGGACGCAATATCAGCTATTTAAAGAGTCAGGGTGTTCAAGACGTTGTGTTCATCGGGAAATTGAACAAAGTTCAATTGCTTCGAAACATACTCAAGATCGATTTGACCGCGATAAAAGAGATGAGCAAGCTGGCTAATCTCAACGATGGCAGCATACAAACTGCAGTAGGCGGTTTTATGGAAAGCCATGGAATGCGCGTGGTCACACAATCCGAATTTTTGCCGCAACTATTTCCGTCAGTCGGCGTCATGACTAAGAAGCAGCCGACTGCGGCAGAGTACGTTGATGTTGAGTATGGATACAAGATTGCTAAAGAACTCGCTCGCATGGAAATCGGTCAGACAGTGGTGGTGCGCGATCGCATGATTATTGCGATTGAGGCTATTGAGGGTACCGACGAGGCAATTAGGCGAGGCGTGCAATTGGCTGATGGTCCGGTGATTGTTGTTAAGGTCGCACGTCCTGTGCAGGACCAGCGCTTCGACATTCCAGCTGCCGGTCTGCGCACGCTGAACGCAATGCTTGCAAAAAAGCCAGGCGGCGTCCTCGCTGTGGCAGCAGGAGAGGTGATGATGGTTGAGCAAGAAGAGATGATCCGTTTTGCTGACGAACATCAGATTGCCATAGTAGCTGTGAGCGGAGATTAGTTTCGGCGCAACACGTTAAGTCCTGCGTCAGACTGCGAAGTCGACTAGGACGCGGCGCTGGCGAAGACACTAGGGAAAACCCTGAAAATGTCCGGTCAATTTGGTCGTGTGTATTCAATCGAGCCGATGCAATAATAATGCCAAGCCTGTTTCCAATTTTGAGTTCGATTCCTTTTGGAGGAAACTTCTAAGTGTTTGATCCTCTTGTCACTCCCAAGCGCCTTCAGTCAGTGGTAGCCGCGGCTCTTATCGCTGGCACCATCTTGGTAGGACCTGCGTATGCAGAAGACGCTAAAGGCGTAAGGTTTACTAAATCTGTTTCGCAAACGACCACCGAAGTAGAGCATCAACCTGCTGAAGTAAAACAAAAAGCTGCTGAAGTGAAAGAGAGATCTGCTGTTGAGCAAAAAACATCTAATGGTGCAAAACCAGCAGCAAGAGCTGTTTTAGACGACCCTTCACTCATAAAGACTGAGCAGTCTGAGCTGGGCGAGAAAGCTATTTATAAAGACGGTAAGCTTATGCATGAGGCTGATATTGCCGCTCAGCAATTGGCTCAAGCTCAGGCTCTTGACCATTTCGACCTTTCAAAATTTTATTTTGGTCAGTTCGATTTTAAGATGTGCGAATTAGAGTTGGAAGCGGCAATTATGTACATGCCTGCCATGAAAGTAGCTCATAGAGACTATTGTGTTGTTTCACTTCTCACTGGTCATCCGCTTCGCTCGCTTGCCGAACTGATGATGGTGATTGGTGTTGGTGAGCCGGTGCCGCTTACTGATGCGGAAAAGGTGGAGTTGAAGGCGCGCGGCGCAAAACTGCATTATCGCAAAGCGCTCGAGTACGGCAAGAAAGATAAATGGGATAACGCCATCGCAGAGCTGCAGTGGGCTTTGGATTTCACTCCTACCAATACTGCAATCAAACGTTCGCTTGCTTTTGCACTGGCAAGCAAAGGCGAGTTCGATATGGCTGAAGAAACCTACAAAGAAAGCCTTGCAGCAGAACCTGATGATCCGTACGCACATGCAGATTTTGCTTATCTGCTCTCAGACAAAGGGGATCAAAGCAAGGCTTTCAGCCAGTTGGCTCAGGCTGTAAAACTCGCACCGCAAGCGGCTGCTTTGCACGTCGATCTTGCCTGGATGGCTGAAACAAAGGGTGATTTCAATCTCGCGTCCGACGAACTTGAAAAGGCGATCAAAATCAGCCCGGCGCATGCCGGACTGTGGGCGCACCTTGGACGTGTAGACGAGAGAAAAGGTGATGTCGATGGCGCGATAGCTGCATACAATCGCGCTCTAAATGTCGATCCCGGTCAGTTTGAAGCAAAACGCAGGTTGGAAGTAATCAAGGCTGAAGAGGCGAAAAGCAAATCTGCGGCGCCTGCAGGTGAGGATGCTAATCCGACCGGCGAGTCGGGTGGTGAGCAAACGCAGCGTGGCAATGGGCAGTCCATGGACAAATCCAAGGAGCCACTCAAGGGTGGAGCACCATCTGCGAATGTGCGAACCAGTCAGAAGCTCCATCACAAAAACATCTAAGCCGTTCAAACCTTAAAGACACCAGCAGCAATAGCCGCCCTTTTCAAAGCGCGCGGCGATCTTCCAAAGCGCGAGGCCCTAGGCAACTCGCGCACAGGTCGTGGTTCCACCTCATTAGCGCTGTCTTGCGACTAGGTAGATCAACACAACGACCCGTATATTTATTATACATACATTTGTATGTTGGTCAAGCTAAGAACAGGGTCTTCTATTTCCACTTGCTTGAGCGCAAGAGTGCCACCCTGCCTACCATACGCCCTTTACGTACTTTCCCCAATGACTTCTCTTCTTCTTTGACATAAGCTCTGAAGCCTAAGACTTCATCAGATCCTAAAGCGCAAGCGCTTGAGTTGGGAGCCAAGAGTGACAGATCAGCCGTCACGTTTTGATAATCAAATGGACGTCGTTGGAAGAACGATGGCCCAGGCCCCAAGCGCGATTATGGAAGAAGTGCTTAAAGATATTTCGCAGAGACCCGGTCAGGTCGCGCAAAACTCGATGATTGCAGGCGCAATCGGCTATGGCGGCACAATTATCATGCGTCGAGCTCCCGTTGTCGGCGCACTTGTCGCCGGAACTGCGCTTCTGGCGGAAGGGTTGCGGATTGCTCCTAAGGTGTCCAACTTCCTCGATGACGCTGGCGATGCGGACACAAGAGAGAAGCGTGTTGCTGTAGCAAGGCAAGGCGCTCAAGGTATCGGTCGCGAAGGTGCGATGTTCGTTGAAACTCTTCCGGCTGCGGGTATTGGTAGCAAGCTTGCCTTTTCTACCTTGGAAAAATCAGCATTCTCGCAGAGTCTTAGCACTGCGTTTGCCGAGAAGATTGAATTCCCTGTCCGTCGCTCTCTTCCTGATGATCTGTTCTTTAAGGGGCCTGGTACAAAGATCAAAACCAATCTCATGGTTGATGCGAACACAGTGGATGCGCTTGGTGCCAGCCGTTTGATGCCGTCGCAGAAACCCTTTACCGTTGAGTATGGGCGCGTAGTCGACCCCTTGCGCGGGAGAGCCAGTCACGTTATGTCCGGTACGAGTGAGGGCGTTGAGATTGGCGTTGCTCAACAGGCCAGACAAATTCAAATCCACACACATAACCCGCACGTAGATGCGCCAGGCATGATGTCGGTACCGGATATGCGCATGACGCCTAAAGACGCTCTCGCCGTCATTAATGCGGGTGAGAATCAGACCTTCTACATGGGCATCGGGAAGGCACCAGTTGCAGCTGGAAGCGACGTTCAGGTGAGAGCCCTGGTGATGGATCACAAGGCAAAAGAAGCATTTCTGCATGATTACATGGCGATGGCTGACCGCAAAACCTTCGGATTATCAGGGCTCAAAGATCCTGTGAAACTCGATTACGATGCGGCTCTCCAATCGCTGCAAAGGGTTGATATCAATAATCCTTGGAACACTCTCTCAAGTATCGCGCGATACGAAAGACCTGGTATCTCGAACCTCGCTCAATCACTGGGTCTCAATCGGGTCGACAACTCGTTGTCTGCACGTATTTCTTCAAGGCTCGGTATTGGTGATGGTCTTCCAACCTTTGTACGTTCAACTATAACTGCAGCAAATCCGCTGTTTCAGATTGATCGAAGTTCTAAGAGTTAACACTCGCTATATCCGAACTGGTCTCGATGGATATGCGGGGAGGCGTGATTCGGCGCCACTTTTCACTTGATAGTCCGCAAACGCCAGCTGGAAAGGCTGATCGCGACGTGATTTGAAACTTAGCAATTACTAGAACATTAAATGGAATCCAGGTACACTCTAATACCGGGCTCGTGCGCGCGCATTTTGTAAAAAATCCCCACGAGTTGTTGATTGCATATACGGGAGCAAGCAGCCGTGAAGGTTTCCGACTCGCTGAAGTCGCATACTAAGTATTTGTGGTTCGATACCAAGAAGCGACAAGAATTTATACGAATTACTGATGAAGTTGCCGAATTCCTTACGGAGAGCGGACTTCGGGAAGGCTTTATTCTTGTCTCAGCCATGCACATCACGGCTGGTGTATATATAAATGATTGGGAGCAGGGACTGATTCACGATATCGGCGAATGGCTTGAAAAGCTGGCGCCGGTTAATCCTGATTACAGACATCACCAGACTGGCGAAGACAACGGAGATGCTCATTTAAAGCGGATCTTGATCAATCACCAGGTAATGGTGCCGGTGACCGAAGGCAAGCTCGACCTTGGACCGTGGGAGCAGATCTTCTACGCAGAGTTCGATGGACAGCGAAGAAAGAGGGTAATACTCAAAGCTATTGGTATTTGACGATTAATTAGTAAAGCGTACAGCAGGCGAAAGTGAGGGACAGATGACTTATACAACGCACCATGAAAAGAGGTCCAAGTATCACGTGTCGAAGAACAGCAACGGCGCTCAAGCAAACGGGCGCAAGCAGGCAGTCGCCACAGTAGCAGATAGGCAGCCGCTTACAACTTCCGTCGACTATGCCAGTCATCCTGTAAACGAAATTTTTGGTGCGAACGTTTTCAATCGGCAGACGATGCGCGCATTGTTGCCGAAAACCGTGTACAAAGCAGTTGTACGTTGTCTTGACCATGGCGAACAACTTGATCCTACTATGGCAGACACCGTTGCGAACGCAATGAAGGATTGGGCAATCGCGCGTGGCGCCACCCACTTCACACATTGGTTTGTGCCGCTGCACGGATACACTGCGGAAAAGCATGATTCCTTCTTGGTTTCCAACGTTGATGATGGCGCCGTGCTTGAATTCTCCGGCAAGAACTTGGTGCAAGGCGAGCCCGATGCATCGAGCTTTCCATCCGGTGGTATTCGTTCCACATTCGAAGCACGTGGATATACAGGCTGGGATCCGTCGAGCCCTGCATTCCTTATGGATAGCGCAAACGGCAGAACTCTCTGCATTCCGTCCGTATTCTGCTCATTCAGCGGGCATGCACTCGATGTGAAAACACCACTGCTGCGCTCGCTCGAAGCCATAAGCAAGTCTACTGTGCGCTTGTTGCACGCTATCGGCAACAAAGACGTGAAGCGCGTCAATTGCACTGTTGGACCTGAGCAAGAATACTTCCTTATAGATGAAGCCTTCTACCATGCTCGTCCGGACATCATCAGTGCCGGTCGTGCTCTCTTCGGTGCCCGTCCTCCTAAAGGACAGGAAATGGAAGATCACTATTGGGGTTCGATTCGTGAGCGTGTTCTTGCATTCATGATGGATGCTGAGCACGAGCTGTACAGACTTGGCGTGCCGGTAAAGACCCGTCACAACGAAGTTGCTCCTGCACAGTTTGAAGTAGCACCTGTTTTCGAAAGCAGCAATCTCGCGACAGATCACAATATGTTGCTCATGGAAGTCTTCAGGAAAACTGCCCAGAAACATGGTTTCCGTTGCCTCTTCCACGAAAAACCATTCAGTGGAGTCAACGGAAGCGGTAAGCACAACAATTGGTCGTTGGCTGATGATCAAGGCAACAACTTGCTCGAGCCTGGTGATGATACGCAAGAGAACCTGCAGTTCTTGGTCGTCTTGTCCGCAGTCATTCGTGCTGTAGATAAATATGCAAAATTGTTGCGAGCAAGCATTGCCACTGCTGGTAATGACCACCGTCTCGGTGCCAACGAAGCGCCGCCCGCGATTATGTCTATCTACTTGGGTGACGCACTCACTAAAGTTGTGGACAACATCATCTCTGGTAAGGCAGGCGACAAGAAGGTTGGAGCTACTGTGAAATCCGGCGTCTCGATGTTGCCGGACATTCTCAAAGATGACTCAGATCGCAACCGTACTTCTCCCTTTGCTTTCACCGGCAACAAGTTTGAATTTCGTGCTGTCGGCTCCAGTCAATCTGTTGCTATGCCAAACACCGTTCTCAACACGATGGTGGCGGACTCGATGGATTACCTTGCTGACGAGATCGAAAAGGCAGTTAAGAACGGTGGTGACCTGAAGACCGCAATCAGCAGCGTTTTGGTCAAGACACTTTCCGATCATAAACGTATTCTCTTCAACGGTGACAACTACTCGGAGCAATGGCATGAAGAAGCCTCGCGCCGTGGTCTCGCCAATCTGAAGAATTTGCCTGAAGCGCTGCCGGTGCTTGTAGAAGCAGAAGCGAAAGAACTCTTTAGCCGTTACGATGTATTCCAAGAAGATGAGTTGGTCAGTCGTTATCACATCTTGCTGGAAAACTATTGCAAGACGATTAACGTTGAATCACTGCTCACTTCCAACATCGCAACGACAATGATCTTGCCTGCTGCAATCGAGTATCAAACCCGCCTGGCAACAGCGATTGTGCAAACTAAATCCGCCGTCAGCGGCATCAATCTTGCTCATCAAGAGAATATGCTCAAAGATGTGTCAGATAGAATTGCAAGACTGAGAACAGCAATCGAAGTTCTGGATATGTTGCGCCACGAACAACGCGGCGAAGATCACCTGGATGATGAACACACCGCAGAAGCTCGCTTCTATCAACAACGCGTGATTCCTGCGATGAATGAAGTCAGAACAGTTGCTGACGAATTGGAACTGATGGTTGACGACTCACTATGGCCGTTGCCGAAGTTCCGCGAGATGCTCTACATCTACTAAGATGTCGCAGCGATTAAATTCGCCTAGAGCAACTCGACACAAAGTTAGGATCCTGGATGGGAGCGTACTCGTTGCGCTCCCTTTCTTTCTTTTTTCTATCTAAATATCTATTTGACTGTCTTACTCTTCTTCTTCTTCTTCTTCTTCTTCTTCTCGTCAAGCTGTGACATTTTTCTCAGCGTGATTTTGTTTTGTCATAGTGCTTTCGCACTTTCTCTCGGTTGCCGCATGTTTCCATACTGCACCACTGCCTCTGCTGATTCTTTGACGTATCGACGAAGTAGAGAATACATTTGTCGCTGGCGCACTTTCGCAGTGATTTTAACTTTGTCGATGCCAGAAGTTCGCAGCAAGCAGTTGCAATCCTTGCAAGTAAATCCGCACCTGAATCCAGCCTGTACTCGAGTTTATAGCTGTCGTTAGAGCTCTTCAGCACTCGCACCAGCATGTTGCTGCGTTCGTTTAGTAAATCAATGTCTTCCTGTAGAAGAGGGTTTGACTCCACGGCACGTTCGAATGCACGTCTTATTGAAGATCTCAATTCTTTCGCATCAATGAGATCCTTGTCGCAGAGTTTTACGCTCAACGAGTCGCTGCACGCGGCGTTGAACCATTGGAGCAAGGAATCGGGAGAGTGAAGCAAATCAATTCTGTCATTGGAGCCTACGACTTCAGTGTTTACGAAGTCGCTCGCCAAATTATTGCCAATGAAAAGGAAATCCATGCTGACAATCTTAACCTTTTAAGCACGTTTTGGAGGTTAGAAATTTCTGCTAACCGGTATAATGGGTTTAGGCGGTTAAGAGATCGAGCGATGACGCTATCAAGGCTGATGCGCGGTTGCCCAGTCGATGAGATTTTCCGCCGAAAGGAAGGAATCCATGGGTAGATATCATGCCGGTGAATTGGCAATCCAAGAGTTGGCTGGCGTTCGACGAATGGCAGAGCGCATGGCGGGTTCGTCTTACAATTCCCTTCCCGTGCCAGCGCAGAATTACTTGCACGCTAGTTCCTTTGCCGCCATGACTTGGCTTGATTCAAAGGAGCGGCCTTGGATTACGCCGCTATCCGGCGAGCCTGGTTTTTTGCAGGCGATGGACCAGTCAACTATCGCAATCGATTTACAATTTTCGTCTGCTCCATTGCTGAGAGGGCAGGATTTTGGCGAAACACCCGCGGCACTTGTCGTGATGGACTTTGGTGCACGGCTTAGAGTGCGGGTGAATGGACGTGCTTCTTCGAAAGGCGATGATCTTTTGTTTTACGTTGACGAAGTCTACGGCAATTGTCCGAAGTACATTCACAGACGCCACCCTCGAGAAGACTCGCCTCTATGCTCAGAAGAGGATCTTGAGAGTTTGAATTTAAAGCCGGTTGTAGAGCAATCTTTCTTGGATGAAAAAGCGATAGCCCTGGCAAGCAAGGCTGATACGTTCTTCATCGGCACATACGCCTCCGCCGGCGGTGCCGACGCATCACACAGAGGAGGAGAACCAGGCTTTGTGAAAGCTGACACTACAACGGTCAGCTGGAAAGACTTCCCAGGCAACAATATGTTCAATACCTTCGGAAATGTTCATTCCAATAAAGATACTGCACTGCTGTTTTTGGATTTTGAAACGCGCGAAGGTCTAGCCTTGACTGGCACAATCGAGAGCTTTTCTGTGAGCGAAAACGGCAGGTCTGCGAAAGAGGACACTGTGTTCAAAGTGAAAAGCGCGAAGCATTTACCTCGCGCTCTTGCACATTCGTGGGAAGACGAACACTAAATCGAAGGTCTATAGCCTAGAAAATATCGAAAATGTCACTTGGTTTCGGCAGGCTGGTCAGTAGTTTGCCTGGGTTGAGTATGTCTGACGGACTGGGCGGCTTGGGCAGACCGTTTAGAAGATCGCCAGGGCTAGGAGGCATCGGTAAACCATCAAAGATTTGACTTGGGTTAGGAAGCGCCGGCATCCCCTGAAGTAGCTCGCCTGGATTTGGCAGACGGTCAAGCATATCGCCCGGATTTGGGAGACCTGGCAAGCCAGGTAAACCAGGCAACAGGTCCCCCGGATTCGGCAGGCCGTCTAGGAGACGACCAGGATCGAGAGGATTGATTCCTTCTCGATCTCTTCCTGGAAGTCCTGGAATTCTTGGTGTTGCATCAGCTGGATTTTCTGGATCTTGCTCTTGGACGTTTTCATCACCTTGTCCAAGTTGACGCATCAGGAGTGCCATATGACGGCTCATCCGGGCAAGAATTTGTTGGACGTTTTTTTCATCGCCGCTGGCAATCGCTTGAGAGAGTTCTTGCAGATCGTTTTGCAGCAACACCATCGAGTCTTTCGGCGTGTAGCCTTCGTTACCTGAGTCTATATGATTCTCTCCAGCTTCTCCGCTTTCTTCGGACCCGTGCTCGGGTTCTTCAACAGGGCAATGTTTTTCAGGGCAGTCTTCCTTTCCGTTGTCGTTACTTTGTTCGTCGCGTTCGTCATTATGATGTCGCCCGCCATCGTGGTTTTCTTGGTCGCCTTGACCTTCTCTTTCAGTGTTATCCGAATCTGAAAATAGTCCTCGTGCAAATGCTGTCAGGTCTCGACGCATCTCACCGAGCCAATCTTTGGCTTCTGATTTATCGCCTTCTTGCAAAGATTGCTGCGCATTGAACATGTCACCGTAAACTTCAACAAGGCGACCTGCATCTTCTCTATCAAAATTGAAATCGTTGTCTTTGTCGTTTTGATCATCAAACGATGCGAAACGTTTGGCGATATCCATTGCTCCTTTTTGTTCGAGATTGAAACCCTTATCCGAGCTGCTGTTATTGCTGATGCGCGAATAAATATCGGTAGGGCCGAAATCGAGTTGATCGCTATTATTTTTGTTGCTTTCTCCACCACGTGTGGTGGCACTCAAATCGGAGTATAGGCTTTTCAAATCGAACTGCGGAGCATCTGAGGTTTTTGCCTCATTGACGGCGCTGTCTCCACGGTCGGGGGTGTTAAAAGCTGCGCTCATGTGCTCTCCTTTGCTCTGTGAGCTGGAAGATGGGCGGACGAATTAGTAAGGGGCGAATGCGATAAGTTCGCCCAATTTATGCAGTCGAGCAGGCAAACGTGTGGCACGAATATTAATTTGCCGCAAAAGCCTCAACTAGCTGACCGATTTGGCTGCGCTAAATTGCAAAAAAGCTTCTTTTCTTGCCCATTAAAGCCTTTTGTCAAGATGATCTTGTCCTCAAGGCATGCTATAGGTGGAATACTAAATAGAGAGCTATAAAAAGACGGTCCTGTAATGCTCAGCAGTTGGTCGAGCGAAAAAAAGATTGTTAGCGGCTTTGGGGTTGCCCTCATCGTTGTTGCTTTGGCGCTTTTCAGTCCTTACCTCGTGCACCCGGGTGCGCGGGAAATCAAGCAGTGGGTTGAGCAACGACAAAAGGTTTTCGACAATCTGCAGAGTGTTTTAACCGATTTCCGTGAAGCTCAGTTGTATCACCGTGACTTTGTACTGTCTGGCGATGCGAGGCATGCTGATGACTTCAATGAAGCAGTTGCGCGAGTAAATGAACGACTCTTTTCTTTGAGAACACTAGACGACGATACTAAGACTGCTGAGCAGTTTAGACGTCTGGAGAATGAGCTGGAAAGCTCGATTACTTCGTTGCGCACGGCAATGAATTCACGCAAAGAAAAATCGATTACCCCGAAGCGCGTAATGGAAATGTCCGACAATGCACTTGTTCAATCAAATGCGGCAGCGGCTTCGGTAGAGCGTCTCGAGAACGATCAGATAAAGCTGTTAGAAGAGCGCATCTCGCAATATAGTTCTTTGCCTAACTATCAAGTGTTGGTCGGTTTTTTGCTCATCACTTTCCTGGGTCTGCTGGGATTAGGTACGTTCCTCATGTCCAAAAACTGGCAAAATTCAGTCGAGTCTTTGAAAGAACGCAATCAGCTTCTGGAAGATCAATTGAGTTCTGCCCAGGCTCACTTAGACAAGCTTGCTAATAAAGACTTGCTCACCGAAGTTTTGAATGTCAGAGGTTTGGAACAATCGCTAATCGCGGAGCAAAACCGCGCTGGGCGTGCAGGCGCACAGCTTGTCGGCATGCTGCTCAATATCGACAATTTCCGCAGAGTCAATGAAGGGCTCGGTCATGCTGTTGGTGATGTGATTTTGAAAGAACTCTCTCGGCGCATCGGCAATACGCTGCGCCCTTCAGATCATATTGGTCGAATTGGACGAGATGAGTTTCTTGTCCTACTTCCTGACACGCAACTTGCATATGCAATGAAAGTAGCGGAAAGAATCAGGCTTTCTGTATCAGATAGTCCACTCCGCAACGCTTCCGATCTGATACACCTAACTGTCAGCGCTGGTGTTGCAACCTTGCCTCAGAAAGTGTCTTCTCTGGAAGAAGTACTCACCCTCACGCGCTCGGCGCTCAAGCGGAGCAAGCTGTCCGGCAAAAACAAAGTTTCGGTCGCGCGTGACGGAGCGTCGGAAGACGAAAGTCCTGTCGCCCGCGACATCGTCGATGTATTGTGCGATTCAAGTGCATTTCGAACAGTCTTTCAACCCATTATTGATCTATCAACAGAGCAAGTTTCAGGGTATGAAATTCTTTCACGAGGACCGGATGGTGCATTTGAAAGTCCGGCCGATTTCTTTAGAGTCTGCGTCGAAAACAATATTCTCACTACAGTAGATCTCTCCTGCGTTAAGCTCTGTATCAACGCAACGAATGGTGTGAAGCAGAACATGCGTTTTCACCTGAATATCTTTCCTTCAACTTTGCTGGATACGCCGATTGAACAGTTGCTTTCATTGTTTCCTACACAGCAAGATGGGCGCGTTTTTTGTGTTGAAATCAGCGAGCAGCAGTTTGTCGGAGACCCGGCTTACATGCGCGATCACGTCAATGCATTGAAGCAAGCCGGAATTCTTGTTGCTATTGATGATGTCGGCTTCGGAAGAAGCTCTCTAGAGAGTCTGATACTTCTTGAGCCGGATTTGGTCAAAGTCGACCGCAAATATGTGACTGGTGTGTCTGTGGAGCCATCGAAAGCGCGCTTGATGAAACGGTTGGCGAACGTCGCTAAATCACTGGGTGCAGAGATTGTGGCAGAGGGCATCGAAAACAGTGATGACATTCCAGTGCTAAAGGAGATCGGTGTGCACTATGGTCAAGGTTGGCTGTTTGGCGAACTCTTGGAGGTGCTGCCAGGTGCTCCGGCTGGACGGAGAGCTGGCGATCAGGTGGGGGATACGGTGTGACGCAGGAAATCGTTCCAATTGGGCAGACAGAAGAAAAGTTTGCCGTCGACGATGTAATCAACACCGGTTGGCAGATTACACTGAGCCGGTTTTGGCCTCTCGCTTGCATCTTAGGCGTGAATGGTTTGGTTGCGGCACTCGTGCCACTAGCCAGCTTCGTCATGGGATACAACGGTTCCATGACAATCAGCAACATATCACTTCAATTGTTCATGCACTTTCTCAGTGCAATAATTGTGCTCACTGTTGAAATAGGCATGATGAATGTCTTTCTTATGTCTCTTGACGGAAAGAAAGTGAATGCGGATGACTGCTTCAAATGCATCAAGTATCTTCCTTCCTATTTTGCTTTTGTGTTTTTGTCGAGAATACTGATTGTTCTTGGATATGTGAGTTTCATAATTCCGGGAATCATTCTCCAAATTTCATTTCAATTCGCCGGTTATTTCATCGTCGAGAAAAAGATGGGACCCATAGCCGCCATGAAAGCGAGTTGGGCTATTTGCGACGGTGCGCGGTGGCAGCTCATTTTGCTTGGGGTCATAAGCTATTTCATCAATGTAGTCGGGTTTATGTGTTTTATCGTCGGTGGAATTCCTGCGTATTTGATTAACGGCATAGCTAACGCCGCAACGTATCGGACGCTCTTGGAGAAGACACCGCAGTATGCAGGTCTTGTCCCTGTTCCGGCATTGAGTGACTCTCAAGTTGCACAGATTCTAGAGCAAGATTCGCACGAACAGTTTGAACAAGTCACGCAAGAGCGGTTAGAACAAGGCGCACAATCCCTGTCTGACCAACACTCTCAAGATCACAACGAAAAGCCACCTGAAGCCGCAGGTTAGGCTACTGCGAAGAGGGTTGAAAAAGAGTACCTTCGACATAGCGGGCCTAATTTCATGAAAGTACATTACGCCGCTGCATTGGTATGTTCCACAGCGCGACGATCTAAAGCGGGTATACTGCTGCCTGGTTGACCTTTTTGAGGAAGGCGGATGGCGGTAAGAAACTCGACCCTGGCACTTTTAGCTTTTGTTTCTATATTATTGCCACCTTGCTACGCGGATACGTCGGGGGCCACTGGCACAGCCACTTCGAATTCCGAGACCCAGATTGATGATATTCCGGCGCCACCGCCAGCCAGCACTCCGGAGCAAACTACGCAGACAGTGCCTACAACAGCTCCCTCAGCGACACAACCTGCAGTTCCGGCAACTGAGACAACGACATCGAGCACGACTCCGGTAAATACACCCCCAGGCACCAACAAAAAGTCTTCTGTCACCTTAAATCCGCCCGCATCACCTTCTTCGTTGCAGGGCAATGTTCAGGGCGGTGCGCCGGTTGTTCTGCAAGGGCTGCATGATGTAGGGACTACTGTCCATCATCTGCAGGAAATGTTGAAAGGATTGCTATTCGAAGCGCAACGCCAAGACATGGTGGTCGTGGCCGAACCGAACGTCATCGGTCCTATGATAATCCCAGCTATTCCAAATCCATCTGGAATGATGTCGATTGGTTATTTGCCGCCGCGAAAAAAATGGGTTGATTACTTCATGTCGCAGATCGAAGAAATTATTCCGATGCTCGATCATGAAATCAATTCACTGCCGCGACCAGATCAAAGCGATACAGATTTATTGCAAGCGTATACTGAAATGTTCGATGCTGCGCGCGGTTTCAACCCTCCCTGGGCTGAATTAGAAACAGCGACCAAAGGTCCAGATTACAAAAACAAGGACATCTCGATGGCTGGTTCTGATTTGTGGTTTCAAATCGAGAAGTTTAAAAAGTTGAAGGACAAGCTTTTTAAGATGGTCAAGGAAGAGACGAAACGGAAAAAGAAAAAAGAGAGTTAGGGATGCCGGATGTTTTGAAAAAAATGTTAGAACTGCATGTGGTGTCACTACTGGTGGTTGCCATTGTTTTTTCTTTCGGCTCGCCATCAACTGCTGCCCCAGCAGCTAAGCAACCAGCGACCAAGCAAACAGTGACTAAGCAAACAGTGACTAAGCAAACCGCAGCGAAAGACGAAAGTGATCAATCGGAAGATGAACCAGCTTCTGAACATTTAAGGAAAGGCAGGCATCGCGGTCGACACAAAGGCGGTGGCGCTCACCCAAGACGTGACGGAATTCCCAGCTTTCGAAGCGTCAAGCAACTAGATTCACTGACAGCAGTTCAGTCCGCAAAGATCAATCGAATTTTGAAAGAGTTTAGAGGGGTAATGGCTCCCCTTGCAGGCAAATACAGAGCTTATAGGAAGGCAGAAGAAGAATCCGGAGTTGAGACGGATGCAGGGCGCGCCATGAACATGAAAGACATCCGCGAGCAAATGCATATATTGCGAAGTCAAACTTGGGTCAAGATACAGAAGATCTTGACCCCGAGCCAGAAGGCGGAGCTTCAGAAGCAACCGCACGGAGATCGCGGTCCGCATCTTCACCATAATCCTAATGCCTTACCTTCCCAACATGACTCTGGACGGTCATTCAGCAGATAGAGCAGCTAGCCTCGCCATTCCGGTTCTTCCTTCATTGCTACTGGCTGTAAGCTACAGTCTAATTAGACCTTCATTCTTCTTCGGCTGTCATTTGGCTGGTAGCGCTTTTGCCAACACTCGATGATTTCTTCAGTGGTATTGCTTGCGCCTCCGGACCGACATTGATTATCAATGTGCTGCCAGTGTTTTCGCTCATTGTCTGAAGTGCTCTCAATTGCAATAGCATTGGATTGGTTTCAAGCATTTTTGCTGCATTGGCGAGGCTGCGCAAAGCCGCTGTTTCACCTCGTGCCCTTTCAAGCGCTGCCTGACCTTCCTTTTGTGCTTTGACGATTTGTCCGAAAATTTTCTTGAAGTCGCCTGCGAACATAATGTCTTTCACATTGGCAGACGAGAGCTCTAGTCCCATGTCTGCCGCTTTTGGCTTGCAGACCTCCATGAGCTTTTCGCCAATTTGATTGCGTTTTTCCAGGAGCTCTTCGATTTTCATCGTTCCGACAATTTCTCTTAGTTCAAGTTGTAGCACCAGATATAGTGCGGTGTAGTAGCTATCAACCTTGATTGTCGCGAGCTTAGGATCGACTACTTTGTAGTTGGCGGCAACAGAAAGCTTGAGTCCAACATTGTCGAGACTCAATAATTCTTGCCCAGCAATGGTCAAAGATTTTTCTCTCATATCTATTTTGGAGACAGCATGAATTTGCGGGCAAATCCAGTGCGCGCCTGGTTGTAGAATTTTCTCCAACCTGCCGTCGGTGTAAAGCAGACCTTGTTCGAATTCCCAAACGGTAAATTTCTTCACGAATTTTCCGAAGAGCTTTGCGATGAGAAGTAAGCAAACGGATGCCAGCACCACGATAAGCAGGACTTCTGGAGCATGTTTCATTGAATCCTCCTTATAATGCCTCATCTCAAAGGGCACACAGTCTGAGCGGAGGTTTTAACCTGCATGGCTCATCCCGTGCTGCCTTTCGGCTACCCTTTAAGATGAAAGCTGGTGGGAGTCGAACCCGTTACGATTGACAGTCGTACCATCGGATGCCAATACGCAGAACGAAGATGTAATTACATCTCGCTGCTTGCCTCTCCGATATGGTCGATTATGGCACATTGTTTAGGTCTATGCTCGAAGATTAATTGCCAAGGATCGGTTGAAAATTATTTCTCGATCCAAATCGGTGCGCTCTTAAACGACGGAGTTTTAGAGCGTGAATCTACATTTCCTTTGATGAGCACATTGGCTTCTGGATAGTACATAGCGACCGCGCCGGGGCGAATAGCTCCCACCACTACCTCTATGTTTTCCATTCGTCCTGCTTCACCACGCACCGCAATCCGCTGCCCATCTTTGAGGTCTAATTTCTCGACGTCTTCTTTCGCCATCAAAATGCAATAGCGATGCGGTACACCTCGATAGAAATCGTATTCATCATAAACGACGCTGTTGAACTGTCCTTCTGAGCGCAGTGTCATCAGGATTAGTCCGTCTGAAACTGGCTTTGGCAGCGGTGTTGGGTGCATAATCGCTTTGCCTGATTTTGTGTTGAATTGCGGAGTGTGATATACCCGTCCTGTGATTGTGAATTCTTTCTTGGTGTCGTCAATGGTGCCAATTGCTTCCCACCCTGGAATTGTCTTCGAAATGATTTCCCGCACTTTCTTGTGATCTCTCAATGCCGTCCAATCAAATGGTTCTTTGCCCAGCACCCGGTTAGCGATGTCGCAAATCACTTCTGATTCCGGCATCATTTGACCCGGGACATTAGGTTTGCCACCTTCCGACAATCGTATGAAATTGAACATCGACTCTTGCGTGGTTGCTTGCGGTTCTTCGTCTCGCGCAAGCACTGGCAGAATTAAGGTCGTTTCTCCACGTCCAAAGAAATGTCCCGGGTTCAATTTTGTAGAGAGATAAACGATGGTCTTTACCTTGTTCATGCTCTTTCCCGCCCAGGTTGAATCAGGGTTTGAACCCCAAAGATTTCCCCCAAGCGCAAAGAGAAAATCGATATCGCCCTTAGCGCAGGCATTAATCATTGCGTGCGTATCAAGTCCCGGGGTTTCGGTAATTTTCGTGCCATAAATTGTTTCTAGCGATCGCCGAACGCTGTCTTGCAGCGCTGGTGCTACTCCGACAGAACCTATTCCCTGCACGTTTGAATGTCCGCGAATGGGCAATAGCCCCGCGCCCGGTTTTCCAACATTGCCTGTAGCGATAGCTAAATTGCATACAGCTAAGACATTGTCGACGCCGCTTGCATGATGAGTCAAACCCATAGCCCATGCAAAGATCGTTCGCTTTGACATATAAATTATGTCCGCGCAATTCTCGATTGTTTCCCTGTCGACGCCGCTGTTTTTAATGAGCTCATTCCAATCGGCATTGCGTGCATATTCGAGCACTTCAGCGGCACCTTCGGCATAGCTGTTGATGAAATCATGATCTACCTTTCTTTTCTCAATCACTGATTTCAGCACACCGACTAAAAACGCAACGTCGCCACCCGGCAACGGCTGCACATATGTCGATGCAATTTTTGTTCCGAAGAAAAGCGACTTTACTTGCGAAGGAACATGGAAATTCTCGAGCGGAGACTCCCGAACGGGATTTACAACGATGACCTTCCCGCCGCGCGCGCGCAAATTGGCTAGTTGAGTCATTAGACGGGGATGGTTTGATGCGGGATTTGCCCCGAGCAGAACAACCAGATCGCAGCGCGTCAAATCTTCCAATTCGACAGTTGCTGTCCCGGTGCCGAATGCCATTTTAAGCGCCACTCCTGATGCCTGGTGGCAGTAAAAGGAGCAGTTCATCACATTGTTGGTGCCATAAACGCGAGCGAATGCTTGCAACAGGAATGCAGCTTCGTTCGAAGACCGACCTGATGAATAGAAGGCTGTTCGATCTGGTGACGTCTCTTTCATGGCGCTGGCAATGTGTTGAAGCGCCGCTTCCCGTGTAATCGGTTTGAACTGGTTGGAGCCCTTGTCGAGCACGACAGGATACGATAGTCGTCCCGCGTCTTCCGCCTGCTTAGGTGTCAATTTCTCGAGGTCGGTGAGTGTGCGTTTGTCGAAATAGTCCGCTGGCAGCGCGTCCACCATGTCGGCAACTTGTGCTTGCAGACTTTTCTTGCAAACTTCCGGCCAATGTCCGGCTTCGTTGACCATGCCGCCTTTCATTCCGCCCATTCCGACAGCGCAAGTCTTGCAGGCGTTGCGGGAATTCATTCGTTTCAAAAGTCGCAGCGGACCGACTTGAAAAGCTTTTTCAAGTGAGTACATAATGGCGGGAAAGCCGCCGCCGGGTCTGAGTTTACGTGCCACGTCAATTACGCTTTGCCTTGCTGAGTTAGGTAATATAGTCGTCTATCAGTTATCAACGATTATATAGCGAGTTCTGCTCTCTTATCTGGGTTTCACTTCTTATGACGACCGAAGACAAGCCGCCCGCCAAGACAATCAAAAAGCCAAGAATTTTCTTCTTGCTCGGTCTGATTGCGACTACCGGCTATTTGACCTTCTTTTCGGTCAAGGCGACGACGCCGGAAATGAATAAGATAAAGCTGCCGCCGGGGTTTTCAATCGCACTCTACTATAAAGGCATCCCCAGCGCTCGTTCTATGGCGCTCAGCCCGTCCGGTGTTTTGTATGTGGGCTCGCGAAAAATTGATGGCGATGTCACCGCAATTGTTGATAAGAACAAAGATGGCGTTGCCGACGCCTCGTACGTTGTTGGAAAAAAACTCTATGGTCCTCTGGGCATGGCGTATAAAGATGGCGATCTTTACGTCGGGCAAATTAACGGTGTTGTAAAACTAAAAGACATCGACAACCATCTCGCCAACCCGCCAGCGCCCGAGGCGGTGAATTTGAAACTGCCGTCAGACCTCGCGCACGGACACAAGTACATTCGCTTTGGTCCTGACGGTTGGCTGTACATTCCCGTCGGAGCACCTTGCAATGTTTGTGAAAGAGACTGGACCAAATACGCGTGTTTGATGCGGATGAAGCCAGACGGTTCGAACTTAGAACTTTATGCGCAGGGAATCCGCAACACTGTTGGATTTGATTGGCATCCACTGACAAAGGAATTGTGGTTTACCGACAACGGCAGAGACTGGCTTGGTGACGACCTTCCGCCAGATGAGTTGAACTGCGCTCCACACCCCGGAATGAATTTCGGATATCCATATCGATACGGACTCAATGTGAAAGATCCGGAGTATGGAGCGAAACGTCCCAATGATGCGGATTTCACACCTTGCGCCGTTCCACTTGGTGCTCACGTAGCAGCCTTAGGCATGCGCTTTTACACCGGGGATATGTTTCCGCCCGAATATAAAAATCAGATCTTTATCGCCGAGCACGGCTCGTGGAATCGCAGCAAACCAAGCGGTTATCGAATCATGTGCGTGAAGTTTTCCCCTGGGAAACAGCCTACATATGAAGTGTTCGCTGAAGGTTTTTTGAACAGTGCCGGAATTCCAACAGCCAGACCAGCTGACCTTTGCCAGATGGCTGACGGGTCATTGCTCGTTTCGGACGACCATGGTGGCACGATTTATCGCATTACATACAAGAAGTAATTGCTCTAAAGTGTGTACAATTTCATTTTGCAAAAAACGGTGTGATGTCGTCGCTTGAGAACCGCGATTGCTTTACATCTTATATGCATACTGGGGAGAAATCGGTTACGTCACCGCTTCTTATTTATTGGGCGGTTTGTCTGGAGGATTTTGTAATGCGTCGCGCAAAAGTTTTTGCTATGGCGGCCCTTTTTCTGGCTTTGCAACCCGGCTTGTTGACAGCCTCGCCAGCATACGGAAATGACCTATCGAATCTGCTCGGTAACTTAAGCGGACTCGGCAATTTTACGGACATCGATACGCGGCAGGTGCAGATTGAAAAACGCATCAAGGACGCGATTTCCTCAGGGCGCCTTACGTGGGCTGAGGGCGATGTTTATTTGAAACAACTTGCACAAATTGAGAGAGCCGAAGCGGATTACAGAGTTTCCGACAATAAACTTTCTACATGGGAAAGCATGCGACTTTCTCTCGATCTCGATAAACTCAGTCGCGATTTAGAAACGCACATGCGCGATCGCAGCTCTGGCTCGGTTGATATCGACTCTATGCAAGCCGACATTCTAAAACGCATGACCGATGGATTGTCTGCACGCCGTTTGACGAGGCAAGAGTACGACGATCTCAAATACGATTTCGATCGCTCTGCCTCTCTTGAAGCGCTTTATCGCCAGTCCGACAATAAGCTTGATTATGATGAGACGATGAAATTGGCGCTCGATTTAGATCGATTGAGCACCAGATTGGAACGTACTCTGCACGACCGAGATGTTTCAATCGGTGATGCCGATGCGCGCCAGGCAGAACTCGATAAGAAGATCCAGGATGGTCTCGCCTCTGGCAAGTTGACCACTGGTGAGGCGAGCCAATTGCGTGCGGAGTTCAATCGTATTTCCGAACGCGAAGCAGCATTGAAATCCTCGGGGCGTCCAATCTCTCCAGAAGATCGCCTCGCGCTGTTGATTGATTTGGAAAGGCTCAATACTCAAATCGAGTTAAAGCTCGCCAATTCGGAAACAGCCTCCACTGCTGGTGCTCAAGTTAATGTGAGAAGAGCACAAATCGAATCCCTGATCTCCGATTCGTTAGTTCAAGGAAAGCTGACACCTCTTGAGGCTCAACAATTCAAAACTCAATTGGACCGACTGCAAACATTGGCGCGTGATATGGCGCAGAGCGATGGTCTTTTGACACCGGTGGAAGCTCAGACGATTTCTGTTGAGTACTCAATGCTTGAGTCTCGCGTAAACCGCACGATGGTCGGACGTGCTGGTGTTTGGCCTGGAATCACAGGTCGCGTTGGTGAAATCGAGCAGCGCATCAACGACTCTGCATCAAGTCGTCGTTTGACTGATGCTGAAGCGACAGGTCTGCGTGCAGAATTGCAGCGCATCAAAGAAATGGCTGCCAGTACCAGGAAAACTGATGGCACTTTTGCGCTAGATAGTTCACTGGCTGTAGCTAGCGACCTCGAAAGGCTGAGCCACAAAGTAAATCAAAGCCTGCACGATCGCACTGAGATAACAATTGATCTCGATCAAAAACAACGTGAGATCGACAAGCAGATTGCCGATGGCGTTTTGGCAGGGACACTGACTCTTCCAGAAGCAAGAGAACTGGACGCCGAAGGCGATCGTATTGAAAGAAAAGAGGCAGAATTCCGCACTTCGCAAAGCGGACTCAACTACCGCGAAAGACTCGCACTCGCTTATGACCTGGAGCAATTAGCTACCAAAGTCGATCAGCAAATTCGCGATAGTGAAAGAGAGCCGATCGATCTTCAAGCGCAAAAAGCGTTGATTGATAAGCTCGTCACGGCAGCGACGATCAATGGTCGCCTCACCAGTGATGAAGCACGTTCGATCAAGGCTGAAAGGGACAGATTGACCGCCCTTGAATTTCAATGCAGAGCTTCTGACGGTCGTTTGACTGCAGGCGAAAGTATTTTGATTGCTTCCGAGTGGGACAAGCTGCAGCGTGCTGTTAAGAAACAGGCGCAGGATAAAGAGCGCGATGTTTCTGATATCGATGCGCGTCAAGCTCGCATTCAGCGCCGCATTAGCGAAGGATTGTCCTCCGGACGTATCACCGCCCGCGAAGCCGAAAGACTTGGAAAGGAATTTGATGTCATCGCTTCGAAAGAAGCTCAGTTTAGAGCAGATGGCGGACTGAGTTATGGTGAGAGTTTGACCTTGGCGATTGAACTCGAACAATTGACGAGGAAAGTTGAAAACGCCATCGCCAATGGCAGAATCAATTTGCCAGACGTCGACAGCAAGCAAAGAGAAATCGATGTCGAGCTTGCAGCAGCTGTCGCCTCCGGGCGTTTAGCTTTGCGAGATGCGCAAAACTTCCGAGTTGAGATTGACCGCATAGCGGCTGAAGAAGCTGGCTACCGCCAGTCTGGTGGCGGCATAAGCGTCAGCGAAACCCAAATGCTTTTGACAGAACTCGACAAATTGCAAGCAACTGTCGATGCACGATTGAAAGATTCCAAGCCCGTTTGGAGTGGGCTTGCTGGGCGTCGAAACGAACTTAGCACTCAATTGACTCAACTCGAGCAAGCAAAGAAGTTGAAACCGGAAGATTTGTTCAAGTTCAAAGCAGAACTCAATCGAATCTCGCAAGCCGAGTCTGCTTTCCAAGCATCCGGCGGAGCAATCGACCTGGCCGAAACAGTCTCACTGGTAAACGACTTAGATTTGTTGAAGCGCCGCATAGACAGCCGTATTGGTGTTATCTCTGTCAATCTCGCTTGGGATGACATCGATGGACGTCAGGCAGATCTTGATAGACGTATCAATAAAGCTTTGATGCGCAGAATGATCAGCCCTGCCGAAGCGCAGAAGCTGAAGGTTGAGTCCAGCAAGATTCACCAAGCCGAAGCGACCTTCAAAGCCAATGACGGCTCACTCAGCTACTTCGAGAAGATGGCACTCGCCGGTCAGCTCGATAAGCTCAATCGTCTGGTCCCGACAGAGTAGGCCTAGGGGCGACGCCATGCGTCTCCCGGTTTTTAAGCTTAAGGGCGACGCATGGCGTCGCCCTTACAATTTACTTCGAACTAGTCAGCGGCAGCTCTGCGACGTTTTTCTGATTGCAGAATTCGCTTGCGCATGCGCACCGATTGTGGTGTCACTTCCATGAGTTCATCTGGTTCGATGTACTCGAGGCATTTTTCCAAGTTCATTTCCATCGGTGCCTGCAAGGTCACTAGCACATCGCTGTTTGAGCTGCGCATGTTCGTGAGCTTCTTCATCTTGCAAACGTTGATGTCGAGATCTTGCGAGCGGGAATTTTCGCCAACCACCATTCCGGCATAAACCTTGGTGCCGGGAGTGATGAAGAATACGCCGCGGTCTTCTGCTTGGGCCAATGCGTAGGCGGTAGCTACGCCTTCTTCCCATGCAACGAGGACTCCATTGCGCTGGCGAGCGATTTCGCCGCACCATTCGCGGTATTCATTGAATGCGTGGTTCATGACGCCGTTGCCCTTGGTGAGGCGCAGGAATTCACTGCGGAATCCAATCAACCCTCTGGTAGGAATGAGGAATTCGAGCAGTGATTGATTGCCTTCAACTTTCATATTTAGCAATTCTGCTTTGCGCGGTCCGAGCTCTTGCATAACTGCGCCGGTGAAATCTTCCGGTACGTCGATGAAGAGGCGCTCGAATGGCTCGTTATCCTTGCCATCGATTTGTTTGAGAATTACTTCCGGTCTCGAAACTGCGAATTCGTATCCTTCTCTGCGCATGGTTTCGATCAAGATGCCCAAGTGCAATTCGCCGCGGCCGCTAACAATAAATGTATCTGTGCTGTCGGTTTCATCAACGCGCAAGCTGACGTTTGTTTCTAACTCGTGCAGTAAGCGTGACTTTAGTTGGCGTGAAGTAACGAATTTGCCTTCTTGTCCGGCGAACGGGCTGTCATTGACGATGAACGCCATCTTCATAGTTGGCTCGTCGATTTTTATGCGCGTCATTGCTTCGGAAACATCAGGGTTGCCGATGGTGTCCCCGACGTTGGCGGTTGCAAAACCTGCGATGGCCACCATTTGTCCGGCTTGCGCTTGGTTGGTCTCGATGCGCTTTAGACCATGGAAGGTGAAGAGCTTGGAGATTTTTCCTTTCACAACGCTGCCGTCTTCTTTCATCAACGCGACTTGCTCGTTGTCTTTGACGCGTCCGTTGTAGACGCGACCGATGACAATGCGACCGAGATAGTCGTTGTAATCGAGGATGGTTACTTGCATTTGCAAGGGCGCATCCGGATTGCCGATGGGCGGCGGGCAATGCTCAACCATAAGGTCCAGCAGAGGAATCAGGTTTTCACCTTCCACTTCAGGATCTTTTGTAGCGATGCCTTTGACGCCGGAAGCGAAAATATAAGGGAAGTCGAGCTGCTCTGCATTGGCGCCGAGTTCGACGAAGAGGTCGAATACTTTATCGACCGCAATGTGCGGGTCGATGTTCGGGCGGTCGATCTTATTGATGACGACGATTGGACGCAATCCGCGCTCGAGTGCTTTTCTGAGAACAAATCGAGTCTGCGGCATCGGACCTTCGCCGGCATCGACGACGAGAAGCGCGCTGTCTACCATGCCCAAGATACGTTCGACTTCGCCACCGAAGTCAGCGTGCCCGGGGGTGTCGACGATGTTTATCAGAAACTCTTTGTACTTAACCGCGGTAGTCTTGGCAAGAATTGTGATGCCGCGTTCGCGCTCCAAGTCATTGGAGTCCATTACGCAGTCGACTACTTCTTGGTTGTCGCGGAAAACTCCGGTCTGGCGCAAGAAGCCATCTACCAGTGTTGTCTTGCCGTGGTCGACGTGGGCAATGATGGCGATATTGCGGATATGAGCCATCGCCTCACACATTTGCGCTTCAGTAATGGCGGATGCCAGCTCCTGCGCGCCTTGGGTGTTATCGACTGATTGGGTTTCTGGTTTGTCCATGGTTGCTGAGTTCATGTTTCCTTTAGTCGTCCTTGGGCGATCGGGCTATGTTATCTCGGTCTGTTTAGCTGGGAATCCCGGAAATATCTTTTGTTATCGGTGTATTCTGTTTATGAAAAGATTTGGTTCGGCTGGATTATTGGAGTTGGCTGCTTTTGTCAGGCTTTTCTGACTCGACGATTGATATTGGTGAAACGGTTTCGTCTAACGTAGTCGTTGGCACTGTGATTCGCAGCCATGCTGGCGGGCACCTGGTCCATTTGCCCGAATTGGACGTCAACCTTCTGTGCCAGGCGCGCGGGCGGCTGAAGAAGGAGCGCGTCTCCATCGTCACTGGAGACCGGGTAACTCTCGATGATGTCGATCCTGATAAAGGGACCGGTGTCATCACGAGTTGTTTGGAAAGAGAAAATCTTCTCAGTCGGCCACTACTCGCCAACGTAGACCAGGTGATCATTGTACAGGCCATACATCAGCCCGATTGGAACGCCCTTGTGTGCGATCGCTACCTGGTGCATTTCCAGCTTGAGGTGCGGGATTCGCTGCCAATTCTTTGCTTCAATAAGAGTGATCTGGCCTCTGAAGACGACAAGAAGGCTTTACGAAGTATTTATGAACCGCTTGGCTACTTGGTTACAATTGTATCTGCGACAACCGGCGAAGGACTGGACGGGCTGGCAAATTTGCTGCTTTCGAAGGCTACAGTCTTCGCTGGTCCCTCGGGGGTCGGAAAATCGAGTTTGCTCAATCGGCTCGAACCTGAATTGCATCTAAAGATTGGTGTAATGGACAACGATTTTGGTGTTGGCCGTCACACCACTACATACAGTGAGCTCTATCGTATATCGAATGAGCAATTGCGTTCTCTTGGAGTCACGGGCGAAAATGTCGCCTGGGTGGCAGACACTCCTGGTTTTGGCTTGTCTGAATTCAAACACCCTGAGCCGCTCGACGTCGTTTGGCAATTTCCCGACCTTGCTAAATTTGCAGTTGACTGCAAATACTCCGATTGCACGCATCTTGTAGAACAAGGGTGCAATGTCTTGTCGAATCTGGAGCAAATAGACCCGATTCGCTTCGACAATTACACTATTATGGTCAAAGAGTCTCAAAGCGAGAAATCAATTCTCAGGGACACTTCAAAGAAAGTGGAATCGGCGGTAAAAACGGTTGGTGGCAGAGAAGGGAAAGCGGTTCATGTACCGCTTCTGTCTGGTCGCTATCGCAGCAAGGCAAAGAATACCGAGCGCCAGCAATTGAAACGGAGAGCAAGTTTCGTTGATTCAGACGAAGATGCAGACTTCGTTGATGATTCGGATATTGACAGTTCATCAGATTCTTCAACCCAAGTAGAGGAAACATAGTCAGCATGACTGAAAAGTCTCCATTAGTTTTTCCGCGAGGTTTCGTCTGGGGAGCGGCTACTGCTGCATATCAGATCGAAGGGGCTGCGAAAGCCGACGGGCGCGGCGAGTCGATTTGGGACCGTTTTTCCCACACGAAAGGAAACATTCTCAACGACGACAACGGGGATGTCGCCTGCGATCACTATCATCGTTTTGCAGATGACGTTGCGATGATGAAAGATATGGGACTGAAGGCCTATCGTTTTTCGATCTCGTGGCCTCGCGTGATGCCTCACGGAAGAGGCTCCATAAATTGGCTCGGGCTAGACTTCTACGATCGGCTAGTCGATGCTTTGTTGTCTGTTGGCATAGAACCTTACGCAACTCTCTATCATTGGGATTTGCCAGAGTCTCTGCAAGAAATCGGTGGTTGGACTAATCGCGATGTCACCGGTTATTTCGCTGACTATGCGGCGGTTATGGCAAAACGCCTGGGCGACCGCGTCAAGAATTGGATGACGATCAATGAACCGTGGGTGGTAGCAGTCCATGGCAATTTGCTTGGCGATATGGCGCCGGGATATAGAGACAAATCGACGGCTATCAAAGTCGGTCACAATCTACTGGTTGGGCACGGGCGGGCGCTGGAGACCATTAAACACAGCCGTCCTGATGCAAAAGTGGGCATCACGTTAAGCCTTTCACCGGTCGAGCCTGAAACAGAATCCGACGAAGACCAGCGCATCGCGGAAAAGCGATATCAAATATCAGCAGGGTGGTTTTTAAATCCACTGCTGACCGGTGCATATCCTTCGGAATGTTATCCCGAATTTGGTGAGGCAATCTCAGTTATTCATCCGGGTGATATGGCATTGATCTCGCGTCGCATGGATTTCCTCGGCGTGCAATATTACTTCCGCGTCGTCACTGGTATGCGCGGTGATGTCAAAAAGGTCGCTGGTTCGAAGTACACCGAGATGGGTTGGGAAGTCTGTCCCAGTGCGCTCGAGCGTTTGCTTGTTCGTATGAATCAAGATTATGATCTGCCACCCATTTTCATCACCGAAAATGGCGCGGCTTTCGATGACAAAGTTTCCAAAGATGGGCACGTTCATGATCCTGAACGCATCGAGTATTTGCGAGAGCACTTGCATGCTGTCTACCGTGCGCTTAAGCAGAATGTGCCGTTGAAGGGCTATTTTGCCTGGTCTCTGCTCGATAATTTTGAGTGGGCATTCGGTTATTCCAAACGATTTGGAATTGTTCATGTCGATTACAAAACGCAAAAACGCACTATCAAAGACAGCGGACATTGGTACAGCCGCGTGTCACGAAGAGGAGAATTGGAGCTAACCTGATGTCTATCGCACCAAATAGAGTGGCAGTCATAACAGGAGCCAATCGTGGAATTGGTTTGGAAGTCGCCCGGGAATTGGCGCGTGCGGGCCTTACGGTTGTGCTCACATGCCGAGACGAAGATAAGGGAAAAGAAGCGCAAAAACAATTGGCATCAGAAGGTATAACTGTCGATGTCCAATCTCTCGATGTAACTAAGCCCGGTAGCGTAAGAGATCTTGCTCTCTACTTGCGAAAACGGTACGGGCGCCTTGATGTTTTAGTGAACAATGCCGGAATCATGCTCGACAAATTCGAAAATGGCGAGCCGGTAATGAGCATTCTCGACTGCGAACTAGAAAATGTTCGAGCGACAATGGAGACAAACGTTTATGGTTCTTTATCCATGATCAAGGAACTTCTTCCATTGATGAAGGAAAACCATTACGGACGCATTGTCAATGTTTCTTCTGGTCTCGGGCAGATGTCTGAGATGGGCGCAGGGTATGCGGGTTATCGCCTTTCTAAGGCTGCTTTAAACGCGCTCACTTGCATGGTCGCAGACGAAGTAACGAGTGAGAATATCATTGTCAACGCTTGTTGCCCTGGATGGGTCCGCACTGATATGGGCGGAAAACATGCGGCACGAAGTGTTGAGGAAGGCGCCGACACTGTCGTTTGGTTGTGCCTGGCTCCCGACGGTTCTACCTCCGGCAAACTCTTCCGCGATCGAGAAGAACAGCCCTGGTAATGGTAATGGCAATGGCATTGGCTTTGGCGAAGCGTTCCTAAAATCACTTGCGTGCGGAAAATTTCTTCCAGACATCTGGGTTGACAGCGTTGGCAGGTAGCTTACCGGAGAAGGCTTCTAAAAGCCCTTTTACAGCTAACTCATCCATCGCAGCGCGCGTTTCTTTTGTTGCGCTTCCGATATGCGGCGCCAAGACAACATTGGGCATCTTCATCAGACGTTCGGGAACGTTTGGTTCGCGCTCAAAAACATCAAGACCGCAGCTTGCGATCTTTCCTTGTTCGAGAGCCTCAACCAGAGCTTCTTCGTCAATTACTGCTCCGCGCGATGTGTTGACGAGGACGCAGTGTGGCTGCGTTAGTGCAAACTCTGCCTTGCCGATCAAGTGACGCGTTTCTTCTCTCAGCGGGCAATTAATGCTGATAAAGTCGGCTTGCTTGCACAAATCGTGAAGTGAAACTCTCTTTGCATCGAAAGTCTTTTTTAGTTCGTCGTCTGTTTTCTTATCATCAGCTTTGCGCGTGTAAATAATGTTCAATCCGAATGCGCGAGCGCGTTTTGCCACCGCCTTGCCAATGCGCCCCATTCCGACGATGCCCAGCGTTTTTCCGTTCAGCTCCGCCCCAAGCATCAGCTCCCGTTTCCAGCCTTTCCATTCACCGCGGCGCACATACGTGTCTGCTTCAACTATACGTCTGGCTGCTGCAAGCAATAGTGCGAAAGCTAAATCCGCCGTAGCATTGTCCAGCACGCCGGGGGTGTTTGTGATTAGCACGCCCGCGTCATTGGCATCGGAGACATTTATGTTGTCGTAGCCGACTGCGACATTAGCAACGAGCTTCAGTTGAGGTCGCTTTTTGAAAAGCTCTGCATCTATCTTGTCGCCAAGAATGCAAACCAGCGCATCTTTGCCTTCAAGGCGCGCCTCGACTTCTTCTCGCGGCATTGGATCGTCCGACTCATATGCGTCGACTTGTGCAAAATTTTGCAGCGCGTCAAAAGCTTTTTGAGAGAGTTTGCCTGTAACGAATACTTTCAATGTTTTTGTAACTCTCTTTTTTGAAACGTATGCGATGCAGCGATGTGCTCGTTGATTATACTTTGCGTATTTTCAATCTCTACCTTTGTTCTTGCTTCGTCCCAACCCAGGCAGCTTCGTACGAGATTGGCAACGCGAGGCACGGCATCGAGGCACTGCCCCTGGTGCACTAGTCCCATGCGCATTCTTCTGAAGAGCAGATCTTCAAGAAGCATCGCCGATTCGTTAACTATGCAAAACGGAATTTCAGCCATGATGGGTGGGAAGTCAGGACAGACTCTTGCAGCCAATTCGGGCTCATCTTCCACGATCGACAAAACTTTATCGGCGTCTTTGCCGTAGCTGGCGATTAAGTGATCGAGGGTGGCTGGTTCGATGGAAAGTTTGCGAGCGCGTGCGGCGATATGGGCAGTCGAGGTGAGGAAATCCGGCTTATCGCTAAAGCCGCCGAGCATTGTTTTTGCAGTGCGCGATTGGGTCGCGCGGGCAGCCAGGTCCGGATGCTCCGCAAACAATTTGTTCAAGACTTCGTCAGCCATGATCCTGTAATTGGTCAGTTTGCCGCCAAGCAGTCCGACTATTTTGTATGGACCGACATAAATCAGGTGCTCGCGCGACACGCTTCCGGTCGCTTGTCCTGATTCGGATGGCGGGGTTCCTACCAGAGGGCGCAGTCCTGCCCAGCTGGCAATAACGTCATCACGCGTTATCTTTCTGGACCCCGAGTAAGTGTTGACCACTGAGATTAGATAGTCGACCTCGTCTACATTTGCCAGCGGATTGTCCAAGTCGCCTGCGTAGCCCGTATCGGTGGTTCCTATCATTACCGCGCGCTGCCACGGGACTACAAAAACATAGCGCCCGTCTAGCGTCGGAAGGAAAAGTGCAGAATTTGTTTCAAACGAAGATTGGGGCACCATTATATGAATGCCTTTCGCCGGAGAGCAGCGAGGCTGCCACGCCGGGTCTAGCATTTGCATCAATTTGTCGGACCAAATACCTGCTGCATTAATAAATGTTTTGGCGCGAATTTCCATATCGCCGCCTGCGTAGCAATCATGACACTTAATTGCGACAAGCTCTCCATTTTCAACATGGAAGCCCGTTACTTCTGCGTAATTAATGGCCGTTGCACCCATAGCGCAGGCTGACTTGACCACTTCCATAACCAGGCGCGAATCGTCCGTGATGCAGTCGTGAAATCGCAGCCCTCCTACGATTTGCTCTCTGCTTAAGCCTGGAGCTGATTCGAGGATTTCACGCTGAGACAATCTTGTGTGACGATGATCCTTGATGACATCCATTGCCAGAAGGTCATACAAAGTAAGCCCCAGTTCAGCTTTGAAGCCGAAGAAGCGCTTTTGCTTCAGAATCGGCAGCACAAATGAAAAGTCGCGCACCATGTGCGGCGCAAGTTTTTCCAGCAATGCGCGTTCGTGCAGAAGCTGCCTTGTCAATCCAAAGTGCAGTTGTTCTAAGTAGCGCAGCCCGCCGTGTATAAGCTTTGTTGTTTTGCTGGATGTGCCGGAAGCGAAATCTCGCTTTTCCAGAAGTATCACGGATAGTCCACGCGACGCGGCATCCTGAGCGAGTCCAGCTCCTACGATTCCTCCGCCGATAATGGCAATGTCAAACTCCTTTTCTGGGGCCTCTTTGACTGCTTGACTACGCGGTTTCATTATCTGTCTGGGTTTCCTGTGTTTGGATAGAAATATTTCGGATGGCCATCCTATTGTGACACGTCGAGATATGTCGTGTGGAAAACCATAAACATCGGCAAATGTGTGCGTTTGAGCTTATATTCGGGACGGCAGCAATTTTAATATCTTGTTGCAAACGCTTGCTGGGGGCTGATTTTGCGGATAATGAACTTCGCGGATACCTTATTTTTTGCCCATATTGCTGGAAGCTGTGAGATCTACAAGGTAATTTCAAGCTCAATACTTTATTCTTTAGAACTGCCAAGCTGGCTCAGATGCTAGTGTATCCGCCGGCGGGCATCAAAAATATTGTTGAACCCAGTCAGGTCGCAATGCGGTAGTCCGCTGCGCAAATTAGAATTGGTACAAATAACGATGAAAAATCTGATAAAGAGTGGGCTGTGTGTAATTCTGGCTAGCACTACATGTGGTGCTATGTCTGCAGAAGAAAACCCCAAGGAGCTTGTGCTACCTGGTAAGAACATCCCCGTGCCAAAGGACATCGGAACGATCCGCGTCAGAGAAGCAGGTCAAATTCCTGCCGGAATGGAAAACAATTCTCCTGGCAAAATCAATCAAATTCCGACTGTTCCGGAACTGGCTCAAACTCCGGAAACGATCGACAAAGTTCATCGCTTAGAAGCGGAAGGCGAAAAACTATTTGCCGCCGGTACGCCCGAGAAAGCTCTCATCAAATGGCAAGAAGCCTATGGCATGTGCTTGGAAATGAAGTATGTCGAAGGGCAAGGGCGAGCGCTCACCAACATGGCGCGTACCTACCTGGCTAACGCTCACTACGTGAAGGCAAAATACCTTGCAGATAATGCCTGTGAAGTTTTGGTAGAAACTCAGGACAAAGCGGATTTGGGTAAGGCTAGGGTTGCACTCGCACAAGCCTACTTCGGTTTGGACAATCCCGTTTTGGCCGGACAGCAACTTGAGCTGGCGCTAAAAGACTATGCCCAAATGAGCACCACCAATGCGCGCGATTCGGCTCAGCTGACCTCTCTTTGTGCCGGCGTGCTGATAAAGATCGGGAAATATAAAGAGGCTTTGATGTTCAATCAAGCTTCTTCGACTTATCTAGAGCAGGCCGGAGACCTCCATGCTTCTCTCGCTAAGCGCGTGGCTTCAACCAGTATATTGCTGGGCCTCGGACTTTATACTGCGGCAAAAGAAGAAGCCGACCGTGCTCTTGCTACCGCAAAGGTCAGCAAAAATCCAGTTAGCGTGCCGATTGCCATGGCTAGCATTGCCAATTGCCAATACGCTCTGGGTGAATATTCAACGTCTTTGAAAACATTCGAAGACTGCTCTAAGTTGATAGAAAAACTGCCGGCAAACATGCCTATGCCAGACCTTTCCAAAGCCAACTTTGAATTGGGTTACGCACACGCTTTGATCGCTTGCGGGTACCCGGACCAAGCCAAAGCACATTTGGATGTCGCTATTCCTTTGTTCAAAAAGACTTCCAATGTCTTGGGACAAGCGCAAGCGGTGAATGCTGTAGGCATAATTGACGAAGGTCAGGGACTTCACGAGAAAGCCATAACGAACTTCCATGAAGCTCTCAATTTGCAGTCTGTTGCAAATCCAAAGAATGAAAGGTTGCAACTGGCGATCTCGCAAAATCTTGCTGCTTCGCAAGCGAGAGCCGGCAAAAATACAGATGCAAAACTATTGCTTGCCGGTTGCATGCAGATGTTCACCAGGCAGAAGAGCCCGCTTAAAGACCCGGTCTTGGAGTGCAGAACGATGCTTGCGCTCGGCGAAGTTCTTCTGAAACTTTCCGAAAATGATATTGCCAAAGCCAGATTGAAGGATGCTGTGACATTGGCAGCGAAGTATCAAGACGATTCGACATTGTGGCAAGCGTACACTCTGCTTGCTAAGCTTGCACAACTGGAGACGGAGCCCGAAACCCCGGTCAGCGAGCTTCTCACAAGTGCACTGTCTCACTTCCGTTCTCCGCAAGCAGGTGTGTTTCCATCTCCTGAACGTCTGAATTATCCAAGCACACGTCAAGATCTCGGCGAACAACTAGTGGCGATGCTTGCAAAAAACAAGATGTCGCAACAAGCGCTTATCGCTGCAGAACAATTGAAGGATGAGCTTTTCATTGTTGAGTGGAACCGCCGTGGCGGGAAGGTAAAACCTGAAGACGTTGAAATCTACAATGATTTGATGACCCAGCGCGCGCACCTGCACGCCTGTGAAGATGGCAGCCCGCCGTCCCTTTTGACTCCCGAATGGCAAAAGTGGATGACGCGCTTCCGTAATTTAGTCGAAGAAAATCGTCGCCTTGCTCGTTTGATCGCACCATTGCCGATGAGTGTAGAACAAATATTGGTTGCTGTAAGAAACAACAAAGCAACCATGATCGATTATCTGGTCGGTGAAAATTCATCTGTAGTTTTTACGATGGACGGAACCGGCAGACTATCAGCCTCTGTAATTCCAGTTGGCCGCGGTCGTTTGAAAGAACAAGTAAATGCGCTGGTAAATGGTATGACCGCGCCTCAAGGTGTAGATCCTGCCTCTGGCGAGCGCATGTTGTTGCAAACTCTATACAAAGAGCTGATACCGCCAGTAGTGGCCCAGTCTTTGCCGAATAATCCGGAACAAACAATTGTTATCGTTCCTGATGGTGTTCTCTACAATCTTCCTTTTGCTGCATTGATCGATGCAAACGGCAAGTACATGATCGAACGTCATACGCTCACCATGGCGCCGTCCGTGGGCGTCTTCATGGACAGCCCGCCGCGATACACTGAAGATCAATCGCTGGTGGTGGCATCTGGATCGCAGTCGGGCGACGATATGTTTGTCCAACTTTTCCAACCTGAATTAGTTACGAGAATGGTGGGGAAAGAAACACCTGTTGCCGCTATCTCGGACACCATTCGCGGTAAATCAATCGTTCACTTCTCCAGCAAAGTACCTCTGCATGAGAAGAACCCGATGGATTCCGTGTTGCCGCTTGCCCCAAGCAAAGACGACGGTGGCAAAAAGGTCACCGCTGACAAATTGTTCGGTCTGAGTTTGCCGAGTGATTTGATGGTTTGGAGCGGCAGCTCTATATATGGAAAGGATATTCAGGGTAATGCCGTGAAAGTGTTCAGCTGCGGCTTGAACTATGCCGGCGTTCGCAACGTTCTTATGACACTCTGGGCCGAACCTTCTGGCGACAGACAGGCGGAATTGGTTGAGTTCTACAAGAGCAAGCAAGCTGGCTTGAATCAAGCTCAGTCTTTGAGGCGTGCCCAAATGCTGGCTTTGTCCAAGGATCCTTCGGCCAAATCATGGGCTGCATTCCAATTGCTCGGACCTGGTTTCTAAGAGACTCGAAGAACTTAAACTGGACACTTTGCAATACCGCTTTTTCTTCATGACAACGCTGTTTTGTAAGGTCTTGGAAAGGTTTTTCACCTACTACATTAAGTATTGAAGTCAAGAGTCTCGAGCAAAGCATACGCGTTGTATAACTCATTATCTGGGTCGGTTGTAATTGGGGTTTGATATGAAAAGGAGTAACGTTGCCAAGGGATTGTTGAGATCCACAGCACAACAGATTGCTTGTTTGAGCCTTGCTGCCTCGGTAGTCGCGTCGCCGCTCGCGTCGTACGCTGATACCGTGTCCGAATCGGCTGTCGACAACAAGATGGCACCAGTTTCGGCAGTCAGCGAAAAGGATGTACTCAACATCCTGGAGCCGGTTCAACCGACATCCACAGACCCCGAGCAAATCTCGTCGCCGAATGCGGCCAACACAGACATCTCCGGCAGACCTGCTAATGATGCCGACGCAAAAATAACTGAAGCGAAAAGCGTAGACGCTAAAGATAAGAAGCCCGCTGCTAAAGACGGCAAGAAGGCCGAAGGCAAAATGGCTAAGTTGCGCAAAATGGCATCGATGGCGTCGCGATATCGCGTAACTTATGGCAAGAAGCAAGTCGCTAACGCTGACGTTGCACCGGCTGCAGAAGCACCAGTCGCTGAAGCAAAGCAAGCGGACGCAGACTCGAAAGTTGCTGAATCAGCCGAGAATAAAGAAGTTGCCTCGACGGAAGTAAAAACCGAATCTGCTGCAACTTCAGAAAATGCATCGCAAGGATGGAACGAAGGTTCTGAAGTTAAAGCCGAAGAGAAAGCTTCGACCCCAACTGCTGAAGCCGCGCCGGTAGCCAATGCCGAAGCCAGCGATGAAGCAGCAAAAGCAGCTGAAGCAACCAAAGAAGCAGTCGACCAGACTGCTCCTGCCAGCGAAGCTACAAACAATGATGCATCGACCGCAGCCCCGGTAGCTGAAGCTGCAGGTACTCCGGAAGAATCAGTCAACAATGAAAGCGGAGTTCCTATTGCTTTCGGTTTGGGCGGCACACTGAAAGATCTGGAAGCTGCAGCTAAGCTTTCTCCCGACGGCATCATTGTTGTCGACAACGACGAAGCCGTTGAGCAAAACGACCACTTGCAATACGAAGAGATGCCCCTCGATGACGGAAAGCAAAACATCAAGATTGGTGCTCGCTTCCCAGTCGTTATCAGTTCTGCATTGAATAGCAAAACTGCCAAGAAGGGCGATCGCTTCGAAGCTCGTTTGAAATACGATTTGAAGATTGGCGACAAACTGATCGCCAAGAAGGGCTCGATTGTCAGAGGTCACCTCGATTATTGTTTGAAAGCCCGCACAATTTTGCATTCGCTAGTCAGTCCCGAGCGCTGGTACCGCAACTCCGGCTGCATCGGGCTGGCTTTCGATGAAATCGTCAACGAAAAGGGTGAGCACATCCCTTGCGTCGCTGCTCCAGCGCGCGCTGGACGCGTCATAAAGAATAAAGCTGAAGGGCGTGAATTGGGCGTCAACCACAATGGACAGGTTGTTGGTCCCTGGGCTCAGCAACTGCGTTACAAAGCTGTCCGCGTGGGTCTCAACTTCGCAATGGCACCGGCTGGAGTGTTTAGCTTTGGCGCGATGCCTGTAGCTCTTGGTGCAATCGGCGCAGTCAACCCTAACTTCGCCTTCGGCAAACCAGTCGGTTTGAACGTTCGCCACCGTCGTATTAAAGGCTTCGCATGGGGCTTCTTGAGCGGCATTCCTGGCAGCTGGTTGATTGAAGACACAACTGTAAAAGGACAAGAAGCAATCATAAAGCCGGGCGATGAGTTTTACGCTGCATTCAAGCAAGAATTCAACGGCGAGCCTGAAACCGACGCTTCAATCATGGCTGGTGCATCTACCAAGGTGCGTGGTCAGGTCGTAAACGAGAAGGACGCTCCCAAGAAGAAGTAGGCGTCTACAGCGTTTACGTTGTAGAGAAACATTTGAGAGCGCTGGGTTGTCCCGGCGCTTTCTGTTTTGTGGACAAAAAAGGAGCCGCGTAATGCAGCTCCTTTTGGCTTCCTGTTAGATTTCGGGTATGCAGTCCGAAAGCTGTTTTAATTGTCGGCGCTATTAGAAGTTGCCAGACATCGGCATTGCGCCGCCACCTGCAATCGATACCGGAGCGTCGAGTTGCAATTGCATTGCGGTACCGGATGGGATGGTTACTTCCTTTCCTTTTCTCAAGATCAAGCTTTGTGCAACACCAGCGCCAGCACCAATTGCGGTACCAGACCATGCGCCTCGGCCAACTCCACCTCTGCCGCCTGCAATAGCACCGACTGCGGTGCCAAGTGCGGCTCCGGTGCCGGCGCCGATAGCGCCGCGGATGGCTCCCTGACCGACTTTCGTCTTCCAGGTTTCACCTCTGAGAGTGTCATCTTGATCGCTGCCGCCATCGGTGTATTTACCGATGCCACCGACGAGGTGAGCAGTGATTGGTGTTTCGATGCCGTCCGGTGTGCGGAGGCGATTGAACTTGATCGTCAAGCTCGATGCGCGACCGAGGTATTTACCAGCGGAAGCATCAGTTACAGAACCGATTACGAGCGAACCAGCCGGGATTTGTGAATCCCCGAGCATTACGCTCTGGTTGATGGTTGCTTGAATCAAGTCACCAGGTTTTGCAACTTGGGTCGAGATTGCTGTTTGCAAGTTGATCGGAATGGTCAAGCCGGCAGGTGCGTAAGTGACACGACCTTGGCGGAATCCACCTTGGGGTGCGCCGTATTGAGCTTGTCCATATTGCGGCGGGTAACCTTGCGGAGGCATGTTGTACGACTGCTGAGTCGGCGCGCCGCCTTGCGTGGCGTAATAGTCCGAAGGTGCAGGAGCTGTTTGTGAATAGGATTGTTGTCTGACGGGCGGTGCTGCGGCGACTGCCGGAGCGCTGTTACTGTATTCGCCGGTCAATTGAGCTACATAGCTGTCGACGCTGGCTTGGTCAACCAGGGTATTGCGGAGAGCATCAGCCCATTTCTTGGCGAGAAGTGCTGGAGTCGTGCCATAAGCTTTTGCGTTGGCAGCATCGACTTCAACAATCTTATAGCCGCCCAAGGTGATGACCGGGCTGCCTTTTACATAAGTGATGTTAACGGACGAGGGTCCACGATCTTTCGATGCGACAAGAGCATTGTCGAGATTCTTTTGAATTATTTCGGCGCGGGCGTCTGGGCTCAAACCGCCGACTGACACCTTGCTTGTTATAACGGGGACACCAGCGATCTGAACGTTGGCATTCGCTAGCACCGCAAGTGGTGCCAGAAAGAATGTTTGGCTCAGGACCAGAGCACCGGCGATAAGTCTGCTTTTAGAAGAGTTGAACGAGGTCATCTTATTTTTTCACCTTGCCAGAGTTAGTTCGAGTCCAGTTGCAGGTCGTCTTCAGAGAAACTGTCATACCTGACCTATGTTGAGTGCTTTAGGTGCTATGCAGCTTTCCCTTGCGCTCCAATGGGCTCTATGACACCAAAAAGTTTACCAATGTTCCCGAGGTACTTTCTGAGTCCGGACTAACACCTGTTGAGAACTTTCGAAAAGCCCGACTATAGACGTTTCCAGCCTCTTAGCTGGGTGCGCCGTTCTAGCCCGTTTCACGGGTTTTTATGGGGGATTATCTGCCGCCCTTTAACTCGCTCTAAGAGTTGATGCAATGCACGATTACCCCATCTGCGCGTAGACTGGCATGGGCAGAAAACCGCCGGTCCGGCCTGTGCATTTGCGGGCGCTCACTATAGATGTATATAGAAGATGGATCCGATAGTAAAAAGAGAGAGAAGTACAGTTCGCAAAACCGCCTTCATTACGGGCGCTAGCCGGGGAATTGGTCGAGCCGTAGCCGAAAGACTCGCGCAAGACGGTTTCGATCTGGCGCTGTTTGCTCGCAGTGAAGACCTGTTATTGCAGCAGGCGAAGGATTTGAGCCGTTACAGCATTGCTGCTCAAGCGTTTGTCGTGGATGTTTCAGACCAAGCTGAATTCTCTCAAGCTTTGCAATTGGCCAGTGAAAAACTCGGACAGCCGCAGGTTTTGGTCAATAACGCCGGCGTGTATTACACTCAGGCGGTCGACGGACATTCCGTCGAATTATTCAGAGAGGTTCTGGAAACCAACCTCACTAGCGCTCTCAACGCCTGTCAATTCGTCGTTTCAGGCATGAAAAAGCTTGGCTGGGGGCGTATCGTAAATATCTCCTCGATATCTGGCAAGGTTGCTGAAGCTTACGGAGCTGCCTATTCTGCCTCAAAATTCGGCATCATTGGGCTAACTCAATCACTGGCGTTGGAAGTTGCCGAGCACGGCATCACCGTCAATGCCGTATGCCCTGGTTGGGTGGCCACTGAAATGGCGCGCGCTCAGCTTAACGATGAGAAGTGGTGCAAGCTCAATCAGTTGGAAGTAGAACAGTCGGAAGAAATTGCCAGACTTTCTGTGCCCCAAAAACGGCTGATTCAGCCAGAAGAGGTTGCGCACCTAGTATCATTTCTATGTAGCGAAAATGCACGCGGCATTACAGGTCAATCCATAAATATCTGCGGAGGACTTTCCCTCAATTGAGATCCGAGACGGCTAAGCTGGTCGAAAAAGCCTACGAAAAGTCATCCTGGCCGACTGTGGAGGTTGACGGAATGACGCTCCTGCAGGCGCCTAGCCTGATGGGAAAACGCTTGAAGCACGCGTTTACGACGCGCAAAGGCGGGCAGACTCCTTCGCCATTTGATTCATTCAATCTCGGGCGCCATGACGCAGCTGCCGATCATTGGAATGACGCCATGGAGAACCGTAAAAAACTCTGTGCCGCTCTGGAAGTGCCGTTTGCTGACTTAAGGGTGCCCGGACAGGTGCACTCGAAGCGGGTTGTTTTTGCCGAAGATTCCACTCAACTGAAAGAAGTCGATGCGGTTGCGACAGTTTCTAGCAACGTCCCGGTCCTTCTTCATTACGCGGACTGTGTACCAATTATCATCTTCGACCCGCGCCGCAGCGCTCTTGCAGTAGTGCATGCCGGCTGGAGAGGCACTGCAGCTATGATCGCCAGCGAGGCCGTAACCGCCCTGGTTACGCGTGCCGGCAGCGAAGCTTGGGATCTTATTGCCGCTGTCGGACCAGCCATTGGCAGCTGCTGCTACCCGACCAGCGCTGAGGCGGCAAAGAGCCTGGCATCTACCGTTACTGATGGTGAAGTCTTTATTACATTGCGGAATGGACAGCCCTGTCCGGATTTGCGCGCAATCAACGCCATGCAGCTGCTGGAGCGAGGCATCAGCACAGTCGACGTCTCAGACCTCTGCACTGCCTGTAATCCCGATATTTTCTACTCTCACAGGCAATCTGGCGGATTGACCGGCAGGCAAGGCGCAATCGCTTGTCTGGTATAGGCGCTTTACAATCCCTATATATTTTGTGTTTGCAAATGGTTTATGCTCAAAATATGAGTGGGCTGTAGGCACGCTTGCCTCATATAGCTCCTAATTCTAGGTTGCCGGAAGTAATCAAAAACGCAGCAGCTGAGTAATAGAGACTCTGAATTGCGACGAAAGAGAAGAGCTGAAGTTGCATCAACAACTGAAAAGTTGTGCGCTTGCTTCGCCTTTGAACAAGAACTTCGTCAGGTTGCAGCGAGTCTTTGCAGCACGTTGTTGCTTGCTAACAGCTTTGTACCGGCATGTTTTGCTCAGTCGAATAATGTCTCCAAACAATCCTCGGTATTGGCACCAAATACAGTGGCGCCGATATCGCCACCACCTGTAGCGCCGCCAATTTCTACTCGGATTCCCGCAAAAATTTCTGTTCCACCGGTGAATACTTCGACTTTGAACGGCGCAGCAGCACCAGGCAGTCTTTTGGACAAAGGGCCTTTTAATCCTTCGAACCTCCCAGTCATAACTCCGTGGAAACCTCAGATAGAAGCTCCCGCGAAACCTTCGATAGACGCGACATCAAAATCTCCTGGGACCGCTCCATCTAAATCACTGGTGGACACTGGGTCAAAACCCCCTGTGGGATCTGTTTCAAAACCTCCGGTTTCCGCCCATCCTGCAGCAGGTGCGTCGAGCTTCACCCCTTTTAATTCCAGTCCTTCGGCAACAAAATCAACTGGCGGTTCTGCGAGTGCTCCTGTCAAATCCGCACCTCTGCCTGCACATGCGCCTGGCGCCGCATCTCCAGCCTCGGGAGCGTCCTCCGCGACTCCTTTATTAAAGCCGCAAGTGCCGAAAATCGCAGAGCCTGCACCGGCACCGGATATCAATAAAGCTCCCGCCGGAAGTCCAGGTTCGGCTCCGGGAGCGGGAGCGACTACGAACGCTAATACTGAGGAAAAATACCCAGCGATTGCCCACCTCGAAATTCTGACCTTTGGAGAAACGCATCCAGCGATGGCCATTAGCGATCGTCTTGCTAATCTGGAAAGTACTGTTTTCAAAGAAACACATCCGACCGATTCTTTGTTTTCGCGCACAGAGCGTTTACAGAAGGTTCTTGTTGGAAGCGAAGGACCTACACCATACGAAAGTCCGCAATATCGTCCTCCCGATCTGCCTTCCTATGCGCGTGTTCCGCCCGCGACTCCCGCTCAAGATCAACCCAATACAGGTTGGACCGAACCCCCGCGCAGTCCTGTGCCGACTGGTAATCCAGGCGAAAGTCAATATTCTTATTTTGATGAAATCGCGGTTCTTCCTGAGAATCGTGTGGTCGTAAACAGTCAGCAACTGCAGGATTACTTCCTGGAGATGGTTAATAACGAGCGCCGAAAGGTCGGATCGCCACCGCTGGAAATCGATCAAATTGCTGAAAAGCTTGCCACCGAGCACGTAACGCAATTGGCTGAGCGAGCGCAAATTTCGCATTCCAATACAAGAGGTGAGAATCCGGATCGGCGCTATACACTGCTGGGTGGAACTGACGCGGTAACCGAAAGTTTGGTATCGCTTAAAAACAGCGAACTTGGTAGCCGCCGTCTTTATCGCGGTGCCGCTGCAAAACTGCTGCGCGTGCTCATGTCCCACCAGGACGATCGCGACGCGCTAACCTCGCGCGATACCACTCATGTTGGTTTTGCCGCGGAGTGGACTGCCGATCACTCTCGCTTGATCGCATGCGCTGAGCTGGTTTCCAAACACGCAATTATCCACCCTGTTCCAGACAAGGCACACATTGATGAAAAAATCGACGTGAAAGGCGTGATGACTCCGCCGTATCAATTCGTTCGCGTGACACTGGCGTGGGAAGGCGGCAACAGCAATCTCGCCAGTGTTGCTGATGAATCGGACGAAGCCCTTCCTTATTTCCCGCCTCTCGATTACATTGCGTATCAAAAGCGCGCTGAAAGCGGCGGGCACGACAAAGCCATCATGATTTTGAAAGGCGTAGGTATTGCGGCGGCAATCGCGGGTGGCGTTTTCATGCCGCCAGTCGCGCTTGCCGCGCCTCTGATTGCGGTTTCGGGCAGTGGAAGTGGTGAACACAAGCCGGCATCGGAAATTCCGGTTAAAGGCGGAGTCAAACTGGAAGGATCCGTCTTCGAGACGAAAGTGCCGCTCAGCAATGAAGGCAAGGACGGGCTATACTACCTTACGGTGTGGGGCTCAGAAGGTCCGGGTGGCAAACCTGTCCCTATTTCCAGAAGAGTCATTTATGTTTCCGGTGGAAAGGAAGACGCCACCAAAACAACCAATTCAGATACCGGCGAAATAACCAGCGATCAAACGTCTAAGAGTGAGCAAACCTCTAAGAAAGACGAGAAAAGTACAAAAAATGCAAAGAAAGCTAAGAAAAACAAGAACGCAACGCCATCCAGCTGAGCTGCTTGTTTTTGCTCTTGCCATTGGCACCGCCAGTGGTGTAGCTATTTCTCTGGTAAACGGAACAGTTGCATACGCTGGCGACAACAAAGCGCCGCTTCCGCCTGTTTCACCAATGCCTGAGCCCGCCGGATGGCCGATGCCAGCGCCGACTTACCAGCCACCGCCGCGCCGCAATCCATTACCGGGTGCGTATCAAGGCGCTCCTGCGTTGCAGTCCGGAACTCAGAATACAACGCTGCAAACCGGAACGCAGAACACAATGCTACAAACCGGAACGCAGAACACGATGTTGCAGACCGGAACGCAAAACACCATGTTGCAAACCGGAACGGTCGGTACGATGATCCAGAGCGGAGCCAACTCTAGCCTCATTCGAGGCGGTGTTGATAGAGATGCCGGACCAGTCAACATTTTGATTTTGCTCGATGCTTCCTACAGCATGAAAGAGAACCTTGAGCATGGAATGCAAAAGATGGATGCTGCAAAAATGGTCTTGCAGCAGGCGCTTTCGCGTGTGCCTTCTGATGTGAATTTAGGCCTGCGAGTTTTTGGTCAAGGATACACTGGCGATCCTTTCATGGACTGCAAACAGAGCGCACTGCTCGTGCCGCTGGGGCAGGGCAATCGGCGCTCGATTATTGAGCGAGTGAGGCAAGTTCATCCGTATGGGCTGACGCCTTTGGAGTTTGCGCTGCGACAAGCGGCTGAAAACGATTTGCAAGGCCTGAACGGCCCAAAAACTCTGATTTTGATTTCGGATGGCGCCGATACTTGTGGCGGCAATCCATGCGAGTTCATCAAGCAACTGCCGCGCATGGGCATCAAACTAAAAGTCGATATAGTTGGACTGAGTTTGAAGAATCGACCAGACGATATCATGGCGCGCCATCAGTTGAATTGCATAACTGAACAGTCAGGCGGCAAGTATTACGACGCCAACACTGCGGCTCAGTTGATTGAGAGCATTTCGGCTAGCGTCAACAAAGCAATTTCCGGGCGCGTCATAATCAAGCCTGGCACCCCAGCTAAGAATGTCGATACACCCGTTGAGTTGCAGGAATTGAAACTACAAGAGCAGCCGCTCAAGGCTCCTGAAGCGCAGCCATTGAAAGCTCCCGATGCGCAGCCATTGCCTCAGAAGTAAGGGTGGCGGCATTAATTGCGCTCGAAGCCGGCGAGCCGCCGGCGCTCCCAGGCTTCGCTGTCAGGGCGCTCTTGCGTTCCGCTGTCGGAGCGCGTGTCAATTACTCTAGTACCTGTCCTTTGCGGATGGCGGAGTAATAGTAATATCTGTCGAAACCTTCTGTGTCGGAAACGACATGAAGAGTCAGTGTCTGGATGTCGCCGGTGGTTTTCTTGACGCGATAAAAACGCATCGTAGAAAGCTCTGAATCCGCTTGATCGCAGAGGTCGCGCGGATACATTGCTACATTCAGAGTTGCCTTATTTAAATAAACATCGGGCAATAGGCGCAAAACGGTGTTGGTCAGAGCCTTCACTTGTTGGCTCGAATTGCTGCTTCTTTTAATGCGGATGACGCCTTGAGTGTCTTCGCCGAGTTTTAATTTCTCATGGCGTCTCAGTCCGCGTGGTTTTCCGTCGTGGTACCACAGTGTTTCATAAATGCGAGTTTTCTCCCAATTGCCTTCCCCATTCCGAATCTTGTAGGAAACCTCAACATTGACGAGCGGAGAAACGGGCGATTTCGGAAATTTGAGATACTCGTTCATCGGTTTGGAAGACAAGCTCAAAACCCAATCAGCACCTTCTTCATAATTCTCCGGCAGCGGTCCGATCTCCTCCACCGCCTGCGCTGCATTTGCGCATAGATATAGAAAGAGTGGAATAATTAGGCGAGAACCGCGATTGAAAATTGATACGGACATGGCGACTAGTCTACCAAGTAATCGGAAGGATGCATTTGCTTCGCGTTCGCGCGGCAATATGCTTGTGATGATTGCGCTGGTTGGAGGCATAATCATCGCCGTCGTCGTGATTGGAATTGGCGTGATGCTGATTCTCTTTTCGCAACAAAAGGGCAGGCAATCAGCCGACGAATTGGCATTAACATTGGCGCAGGTGCTCAATCGCGACGATCGGCAGGGGCAGATGAACAATCTGGTTGAGCGTTCGCGAGAATTGGTCTTCTCCTCTCGAAAAGCTTATGACGATTGCGTCTCTGAGGAGTTTCACAACATGGAGCCATTAATGCGAGACTTGTTAGAAGAGTCGCGTGCCGGTGCTCAAACCGTTGAAAAGACTAGAGAAAGCTTGTCAGAACTCACTGTTGCCGAGTTACGCTCGACACAGAAAGACTTCAACGATCGGCTTCTGCAAGCGCATTCCGTAAATCTAAGTTGGATGAACACGTCACGACCGGTTGTGAAACAGCTTGAGGTTGGCTCGATTGATAAAGTGAATTCGAACGTGCTTGCGCCACCTGGATTTGCAGAGTTGAAAGCAATGGACGAAAAGAGCGGTATCTGTGACTCTCAGACCGGCATTTACCTTGGCAATATCAATGCCAAATTACCAGGTGCCGACGGCGATTTAGATTTTAAATTGTCTTCTTTAGCTGCGCCTGTGGGTACCACGGTCTCTTCTGCGCGCCTGACAGATGCTAATGTTTTCAAACAATTCAAAATCCTTCCTCTGGCGGAGAATACTGCCAGTTCTGGAAACGGTGCAGGTTCGGCAAATAATGGTGGCTCTGAAACCGGCGCTGCGAGTGGCAGTTCAAACTTGCGGGAAACTGAAGAAGAAAAACGCAAAGCGCAAAAGGTCGATCAAATTCCGTCAGCTGTCAGAGTAAAACTTTCGGTTGCTGTTTCGGCTGGTGCGCCGCAGACTGTAAGTGCGAAGAATAAATCAGAACCTGCGAATTCAACAAATTCATCGAACACGACAAGCTCGACAAGCTCGACAAGTTCGACAAATCCCACAAATCCCACAAATCCCTTGCAGGATTCATTAGCTGTAACGACTGCCGCCACTACAGGCGGTGCCCAGCCGGCGCCGGATTTGCCATAGACTGCATTAGAGTCGGCCTAAAACTATTTCTGATTTGACTTGTGGCATCTACTGCGAAAAATAAACGACTTTCGGAGTGCTTCTCTCTCGAAACTGATGTCTAACAAGGGTTTCCGCCGTTTTGGACTTCGAGGTGCGAAAAACGCTGAAAGACATTGCTGCACTTGGCTTTTGAGGCTTTGGCACTCCGAAAAAAATGCTTTTTCGGAGTACATGGATAGGGCGATTTTGCTCCCCCCTGTGTGCGCTAGATTCTCGCGCAATTTCAAACTGCAGCTTTCGCACCGACAGCTTTGCCGATGATATCTACGGCTTTCTTGATGTCCGCTTTATCGATGCCGTAATGCGTGACCATACGAATGCGATGTTTCATATTACCGACAAGCAGACCTTCTTTCTTCAACGTTTCTTTCAAAGCGTCTGCGCTGCCGTCTTTTAGACTGATGAAAACCATATTGCTTTCAACGGGTTCTACATTCAGCCGAGAAATGTTTATCAACCCATCAGCCAAAAGCCTGGCGTTATCGTGATCTTCTTGAAGTCTGTCCACCATCGTGTCGAGCGCGACATTACATGCTGCAGCCAGGACGCCTGCTTGACGCATTGCACCACCTACAAGTTTTCTGGCGCGATGCGCCTTCTTGATGAAGTCTTTGGTGCCGGCAACAATCGAGCCGACTGGTGCCGAAAGTCCTTTTGAAAAGCACATTTGCACCGAATCAACAGGGTCGACAAGAGATTTGACCGGCAGTTTTAGCGCAATGGCTGCATTGTAAATACGGGCACCATCGAGGTGCAGGAGAAGGTTTTTCTCTCGACAAAACCTGCCTACCGACTCTGTATATTCCTTGGATAGAACTCGTCCATCCTGGGTGTTTTCCAAGCAAACAAGCTTCGACACAGGGCAATGCGGATCGTCATATCGAATAGACGCTTCGATTTCTTCCAAAGGCAGAGTGCCGTCTTTGCGATTATCTATCGTGCAAGTGTGAATGCCGCCAAGTTGAGCGGCGCCACCCTGTTCCCACTGAAAGATGTGATTGTTTTTCCCGACAATGATCTCGTCGCCTCGTTGGCAATGTGCCAAAAGAGAGACTAAATTGCCTTGCGAGCCGCTAGATACAAAAAGCGCTGCTTCTTTGCCGAAGATGTCCGCGCATTTTTCCTGCAAGCGGTTGATGGTCGGGTCTTCGCCATAGACGTCGTCGCCTACCTCCGCTTTTGCCATCGCCTCCAGCATTGCAGGCGTAGGTTTTGTGACGGTGTCACTGCGCAGATCGATCATATTTAAGCTCCGAGTAGTGCTCCGAAAATGCTCAGAGTGGTGCTCTGAGTTGCTCCGATTTCCCGATGCTCTTCGGCAACAAATTTTGATCTAGAGCTGAGTTTCCGGCTTTTGCGAGATGGACATTTTCGAGACGACGCCGCGCGTTACAGCATCAGCAACATTGCCATATTGATTGATAAGCAGCATTGGATAGATGCCCAGAATCAAGATTGAAAGGCAAAGTGCCCAGCCAACGACTTTCTCAGTGCTTCTTGCATCTGACAAGTGACCTTGCCATTTTGCGAGCAGTTCACCGAAGAAGAGACGCTTGAAAAGCCAGAGCATATAGCCTGCTGTCAAGATGACGCCGGTGCAGGCAATGACGATTGCTGTTTGAACCATCGCGTGGTGCGGCGCTGTTGTGAGCGCCATGGGCGAAGTGTAGGCGCCGTAGAAGACGGCTGCTTCAGCAACGAATCCTGCCAGCCCCGGCAAGCCGAGGTTTGCCATGACTGCGAACATCCACATATAAAATACGTAAGGCATTTCTTTCGCCAGACCGCCGCCGATTTCGTGAATGTCACGAGTATGCGTGCGTTCGTAGACACAGCCTACGAGGAAGAACAGCGCGGCTGAAATTACGCCGTGGCTGATCATCTGGAAGATGGCGCCATTGACGGCTGCTGCCGACAGGGAGCCAATTCCCAAGAGCACGAAGCCCATGTGGCTGACGCTGGAGAAAGCGATGATGCGCTTCATATCTGTTTGAACCAAGCAAGCCATTGCTGCCCAAACAATATTGAATGCGCCCAGTGCCATGATCCAGTGACCGTAATCGATGAATACGGTTGGAAAGAAGTCCATGCAGATTCTGACCAAACCGTAAGAGCCCATCTTGAGGAGCAATCCGGCAAGGATCATTGAAATTGGTGTAGGTGCTTCAACGTGAGCATCCGGCAACCATGTGTGGAATGGGAAAGACGGAAGCTTGATGATGAAAGCGAGGAAGAATCCGAGGAAGGCAATCAGTTGGGCTGACTTGGGCAGCAGCGGCGCTACTTGCGCAAGCTTGACCATGTCGAATGTGACCATTGCCGGATTGTCGACTGTCAATGCGAAGTACAGATAGAGCAGACCGCCCAGCATCAGCACGCCGCCAAAGAACGTGTACAGCAAAAATTTCATTGCTGCGTAATCGCGTCTGGGACCACCCCAGATTGCGATCAAGAAGTACATCGGGACAAGCTCCAATTCGTACATGATGAAGAATTGCAGCAGGTCAAGAGAAACGAACACTCCGAGAATCGAGAGTGTTAGAAGCATTACGAAGCTGTAAAAAAGTTTTGGTCGATTATCGCCAATTGATTCAGATGCCAGCACCGCCATCAAAGTGACGAAGGCTGTCAGGACCACAAGGCAGAGGCTGAAGCCGTCGACGCCAACGTGGTACTGCACCGGAAACGGTGACGTGATCCAGGTCACGATTTGCTCGAATTGATAACCGGCAGTACCGGGTTTGAATGACTGTGTGGCGAATGCTGAGAGCGCGAGCATTGCGGCGCTGAATGCAATTGCCAGCTTTCGTGCCCACTCTGGAGGCATCAGCGCGATTGCGACTGACCCGATGAGAGGTGTCAAGAGAATAGCTGTGAGAATCGACTGAGGTTGGTCCACTTCAAACTCCGATTGGTTTACTTTGTCTGCGTTTTTGCAGAGTCTGGCTAACGAGGCCAGAAGGTTTCTAAATTGTGCGAGACAAGTATATCGAGGTGTCGCGCGGCATACTAGGAAGAACCTCTAAAAACGCGCTTACAGATGAACTGTTGAAATGAAAAATCTTCTCACTCAAAGAAACACTATAAATATCAACCGCACTTAATCCGCATCACACACGATGGCTCTAATATTAATGTGCAATCGTTGGACTAAGTGTGAAAAACCTCTTGGTAACAGCGAGTAGGCAATCAAGAAGTTCTTGAAATCGGCGACAAAATAGGCGAAACAAAAGCCAAAGCAAAAGGATAGTCTCGTGGATCAATCAATTGATTACTGGCGTCAGGTAATCGAACTGTCACCGTGGATCGTGGCAACGCCTTTCCTGGTCGGATTCGGCATCATTCTGCTCAATACGCTGGTTGGGTCGAGTACCAAACTAGTCAAGACTCTATCCATGGTGGCATCCGTAGGCGGTGTGCTCTACGGGTTCATCCACTCGCTGCTTTTGTTCCAAGCGCTCGTCAAGCACCCCGAACTGGTGCCGTGGGTCAAGAACATTCCTTATTTCACTTCCGCGAGTTTCACTTTCACGGTCGGTGTTCTTATAGATAACCTGGCAGTCTTCATGATGCTGGTTGTCACTTCCGTTAGCTTGTTGGTGCAAATATATACACACGGCTATATGCGGGAAGATCCTGGATATTCGCGTTTTTATTGCTACCTTTCTTTATTTACTGGCTCGATGCTCGGGCTTGTGGTGGCAACCAACCTTTTCCAATCTTTTATCTTCTGGGAACTCGTCGGCGTCTGCAGTTACTTCCTCATCGGATTCTGGTGGAATAAGGAGAGCGCTGCGCAAGCCTGTATGAAAGCTTTCGTCATCAACAGAGTTGGTGACTTCGGATTCCTTGTAGGTATCCTCTGGTTCTTCGCTGTCACCTACAGCGTATGGTCCGGACATCCTGTGCTGCAGTTCTTCGACAAAGACGGTTATGACGTAGCCGGTGTCATTCAAAAGGCATACCTTGCGAAGAATCTTGATGTGCAAACACTTTGGTTCATCTCCATGGTCATGTTCATGGGACCGATGGCAAAGTCTGCACAGTTCATGCTTCACACCTGGCTGCCGGACGCGATGGAAGGTCCGACACCAATCTCCGCACTCATCCACGCTGCTACCATGGTTGCAGCAGGTATCTACCTCGTAGCTCGCGCATATCCGATCTGGCAGTCTGCTGACGGAACACCGGGCGGCATGGGCTTGACCTTCGTTGCCATCATCGGTGCAGCAACTGCATTTATGGCTGCGACAATCGCAATGAGTCAGTACGACATCAAACGCGTATTGGCTTGGTCGACAGTTTCACAGCTCGGATATATGTTTGTCGGCTTGGGGGCAGGCGCCTACACAGGCGGCTTGTTCCACCTTTTCAATCACGCATTCTTTAAGGCTATGCTCTTCCTCTGCTCCGGCGCCGTCATTCACGGATTAGCCGGCGAGCAAGACATAAGAAAGATGGGCGGCTTGAAAAAGAGCATGCCCATCACAGCGATTTGCTTCTTGATCGGGACTATCTCAATTTCGGGATGCCCAGGCTTCAGCGGATTCTTCTCTAAAGATGAAATCATCGGCGCAGCCACGGCTATGGATCCGATGCTTGGCGGCGTGATGATTTTGACCGCCGGTCTGACTGCCTTTTATATGTTCCGTGTTTACTTCATGACATTCGAAGGCGCATATAGAGGTAACGCACACCCTCATGAATCCCCACTGGTAATGACTGCGCCGCTCATGGTTTTGGCTGTGCCGTCCATCCTGTCCGGTTATCTGGGCTTCAACTTTGCTTCACTGGGCGCCATTTCATTCACGGGCGAGCACGGTAAAGCATTCTCCAACTGGTTCGGTTCTTTCATTTACTTCAAGCAGCCCGTCTTTGAAGGCATTAACGGAACCGTTATGCTTTCTTCTATCGGCTTTGCTGCTGCCGGTTTCCTCGTCGCATATCTGATGTATGTGGCAGGCTCGCTGAAGTGGAACCAAGCGATTGCAGAGAGCAAATCTCCGCTTGTACAAGGCATCTATCAGTTCTCCTTCAACAAGTGGTATTTCGACAACCTTTACATGGGCTTGATTCAAAAGGTCATCCTGCCTGGATTCCAAGCATTTTGGAAGCTGATCGATATCCTCATCGTCGATAACATCGTCAACGGTGCAGGCATCGTGGCTCGAGGCATGGGCGAAGGTTTGCGTTATGCGCAAAACGGCAGAGGTCAATACTACGCACTCGTAATATTCGGATGGGTAGCTGGTCTTACCGTTCTTGTATTCTTCCTTCGCTGATAAGGCGGCGGCGGAAACTCTGAAAATAGGAATTTGAAAGTCAGGCGCATAGCGCTATTCGGTAATTGTTGAGAGGAGAGGCACAGGCAAATGGGTTCAGATCACGGACATGACCACGGTTCTTGCAACCACGACCACGGACATGATCACGGTCATGATCACGAGCACGAGCATGGTGCCGGATGCTCTCACGAGCACGCGCATGACCACGGACACGGACACGGAGATGACCACGGTCATCACGGCGGCGAAGAGTTCGTACCTACAAGCAGCGTGCATGACAAATTCTTGCTGCTCTGCGCCACAATATGCGGGTTGGGCTTCATCTATCTCGGTTATTTTTGGATGACAGCTCTGCCGCTTGCAGCTGTGACAGAACATCACGAAGGTTCCGCACACCAGGAAATGCTTGATGAAGCGGGTTTGGGTAAGGGCTCGGAACACGGCGCAGAGCACGCATCAGAGCACGCATCAGAGCATGCAACGGAAGCTCCGAAGACTGAAACTGCTGCTCCCGGAGGAGAAACGGCTCCAGCGGGTGAAACTTCAACTGGCGGAGAGACTGCTGCACCTCACGGCGAGACCGCACCAGCCACTGAAGGTGGCGAGCACTCGAGTACTGCTCCTGGTGCTGAACCCGCAAAGTCCGATGCAGGCTCTGAAGGTCAGCCAGGTTCCACAACAGGCGCGGAAACCACCACCACTGCAGGTCCCGGGACTTCGACCGGCGAAGCTGCTCACTAGATGAACTAATGAAGGGGCGGCATACATGCTGCCCGGAGCTGGCGAGCCGCCGGCACTCCCAGGCTTAGCAAACTGAGAGCCGCCAGGATGGCGGCGCTCCCAGCGTTTCAAACCTTAGAAATCTGACCTTTACATTAAGGCGACGCTTGCCATCTGAAGGCGGGCTTATGATACCCTTTAAGTTGGCCAGGAAAGGCCCTCTGAGGCGGCGTTTAGCGAAGCCGTCCGGTGTTGTCTATCTTGTGGGCCCGTTGCGTTGCGGGTTCGGGGTTCGATGGTAGAGGGAGTAAGGATGCAAGAAGTCACAATTGGAATCGCAGGAGCTGCCGGTGACGGTCTCGATAAATCGGGCGACACCTTGGCGAAAACCTGTGGAAGGCTGGGTCTGCATGTGTATGCATACAACAGCTATCAGTCAATCATCCGCGGCGGCCACATCTGGCTTCGCGTGCGTATTGGCGATAAGAAAGTTTTGAGTCACGGCGATAATTTGAATGCCGTGATTTGCCTTAACCAAGATTCGTTGGAAAGACACGCGCCTGAAGTAAATGAAGGCGGTGTAATCATCTTCAATTCGGACAAGCTCAAACTTGATCCGACATTGGTGCCGAAAGGTGTACAAAGCCTCGGTTTGCCGATGAAAGAAATCTGCAAAGAAGTTGAAGCCGAACACGGCGCTCTTCAACCGATCATGCAAAACACCGTTGCTGTAGGCGCAGTCCTCGCACTCGCCAACTTGGGCTTGGAAGAAGCCGGCAGCGTTATGCACGATACCTTCGCTCACAAAGGCGACAAGGTCATCAATCTCAACGTTTCGCTCTTGAAAGTCGGCTACGACTACGCCAAGGCAAACGCAAAAGTGTTCACTAAAGAATGGACATTCTCCAAGAAGAGAAGACCGTTCGTCACCGGCAACGAAGCAATCGCATTTGGTGCAGTTGCTGCCGGTTGCAAATTCTATTCCGCTTATCCGATGACACCGGCATCGACCATCCTTCACTGGATGGCTGCTCACGCGCAGAAAGTCGATGTTTGCGTCAAACAGTGCGAAGACGAACTATCTGTAATTAACATGGCAATCGGAGCCGGCATCGCTGGCGTTCGTTCTATGTGCGGTACTGCAGGTGGTGGCTTCGCGTTGATGACCGAAGCCATCGGTATGGCAGGCATCATGGAAGTGCCGGTAGTTTGCGTTGAGGTTCAGCGCGGCGGACCGTCCACCGGTTTGCCTACCAAAACCGAGCAAGGCGATTTGTTCCAAGTCTATGGCGCATCGCAAGGCGAGTTCCCGAAAATCATCGTTGCACCTCGCGACGTAGCTGATTGCTATGACACGACAGTCAACGTATTCAACCTGGCAGACAAATATCAGCTGCCGGTAATGCTCATCTCGGACTTGCTGCTTTCGGAACACCCGGAAACAGTTGATCCAGAGAAGTTCTACAGCGATGTCAAAATCGATCGTGGACAAGTTGTCACCGAGTGGGACATCGAAGCAAAAGGCAAGTTCAAGCGCTTCGAACTCACTGATTCCGGCATCTCACCGAGAGCTTTGCCAGGCACGCTCAACTGCAACTTCGTGTCTGCAACCGACGAACATGACGAAGAAAGCATCCTGATTTCGGATATGTTCACCGCACCTCCGGTTCGCCGCAAAATGAACGAGAAGCGTTTCCGCAAAATGGACAACCTTCTCAAAGAAATTCCGGCACCGAAGCTCGAAGGACCTGCCGATGCTGATGTCACCCTGGTTTGCTGGGGCTCAACAGCCGGCGTAGTCGAAGAAGCTGCAGAAATATTGACTGCTGCTGGCGTGAAGACCAACTTCCTCGTACTGAAGTGGATCGTTCCTTTCCACGCTAAGGAAGTTCAAGAGATTCTCTCCAAGTCGAAGAAGAAGATTTCTGTCGAAGTCAACTTCACCAGCCAAATGGCACGTTACATCAAGATGGAAACCGGAGTTTCGATGGACGGACACGTCAATCGCTATGACGGCGAACCGCTTGAACCTCAAGAAGTAGTTGGCCGCGTTCAAGACATTCTCAAGGGCAAAACGCTCGATTTGAATGTTTCCGAAAACGATGCCAAAGAAATTGCATATCACAACCTGCGTACTCACTATGCAGAAAAACTGCGCCCCATCAAAGCAGTGCAAGAGTCGGCCAACGGACACGGCGAGCCAGTTTGGAACGTCGAGCTCGTCGAAAGAGCTTCTGGCAAAGCTGGTGGCAAGATGAAAATCGGCGTGCATACGGGTTCGACCTATTCCTTTGAAAAGGAACCGGTTGAAAGCAAGTAAGTACTCGGGCAAGCAAATTATTTAAGAGGTAGAAATGGCTACTGTTATTGAACTTCCAGTCGAAACATACAAAGGACCAGTCGATCCAGACTGGTGCCCAGGTTGTGGTGACTTCGGCGTACTGCGCTCAGTGCAAACTGCAGCCGGTAAGTGCGGCATTCACCCTAAAGACCTGCTCGTCGTATCCGGTATCGGATGCTCTTCCAACTTGCCGGGATTCATTCATGCTTATGGAATCCACAGCTTGCACGGACGCAGCGTTCCGGTAGCAACCGGCGCCCACCTCGCCAATACCGACTTGAAAGTCGTTATCACCGGCGGAGACGGCGATGGCTACGGTATCGGAGTTGGTCACTTGATTCACGCAATGCGTAGAAATCTCGATGTTACCTACGTCGTCATGGACAACCAAATCTATGGTCTGACTACAGGTCAGGCTTCGCCGACATCTGCAAAAGGTGTTAAGACGAAATCCACACCGGCAGGCAACTTCGAATCTCCGCTCAATCCTCTGGTAATGGCAATTACCTCGGGTGCAACTTATGTTGCTCGTGGATTCTCCGGTGAGCAAAAACAACTCGGCGAACTCATCGCCGGTGGTATCGCTCACAAAGGCTTCGCATTGATTGATGTGTTCAGCCCGTGCGTAACCTACAACAAGATCAACACCTATCCTTACTTCAAAGAGCGTGTATACAAGCTCGAAGACGAAGGATACGATCCAACCAACTTCTACAAAGCAATTGAAAAAGCCTACGAATGGGGCGACAGAATACCTTTGGGAGTTGTCTATAAAACCGAGCAAGAGACCTATGAAGACAATGAACCTGTCCTCAAGAAAGGTCCACTCGTGAAGCAAAAAACTGGACTTTCGAAAGAAGTCCACAAAGAATTGATCGAAGAAATGATCTAGGTTATTTCGAACCAGTCTCATTTCAACGATCAAAGACCAAGGGACGCCGGTGCTTCAGTGCCGGCGTTTTCTTACTGTGGGCTGGCAATTGAGGCGGCGGGACCCAGGTATTTGCAAATTACCGAGCCGCCGTTACAAGATGCATTTCTGGAGAGATTGCAGCCCAGAAACCAAGTTGGGTTGCAACTGCCATATGGGTACGGCGGATTTTGCCAACTGGTGGCAGGTGAAGCCGGAGATCCTCCCGGAGGGCAGACCTCTGCACCAGAATTATTTGTGCAGTTGGTGCAGCCATAGGGAAAGACTCCTGCAATTTTGAAGTTTTGTCCGAACAGAGCTTTGTTTTCAAACTGTTTGACATAAGCAATTTTGGGCGGGGTTGGACGAGTATCGACTACAGTATTGAACTGCTGCTGTCCTCCCGTTATCGTCCATCTGAATTTTGAATTTAAGCCGTTAACAAGGCTGATGTCCAACGTCTCTTGTGCGTTGACACCCTGGCAAGTATTGTTCAGCGTGCATTCGGCAACGTTTATGCCTTGCGGATACAAATTGGTTCCGCACAATTGATTGAACGAACCTTGTGAAAAGTTTGCCGAGATTGGTGATGTATTGCTGCTTGTCACTGAATACCCTGGGGTGCCCCTGGCTGGCAGAGTCATGTATCCAAGCGTAGTATTGCCGGACGAAACATAAGTCATGGCAGGAAAGACTGCCTGGACATCCTGGACTGCAGAACAACCACCGATGGGTTGAAGCTGCATGTAAAGAACCACGGGCTGAGAATACCAATTCTCCACAGTCAGGGTGGTTGTGGAAGCTGTACAGCTAGTCGCTGTCGCTGCTAGAGGACCACTTGGTGCGGCATCCTGAGCAGAGTAGAACACGGTGTCCAGTATCTTCTTTACTGGGTTGCCATTCACCTGAATGTCATCAATAAGAAATTTGCCTTTTTGGCTATGGGAAGAGGGAGAAAAGACGACCTTACTTACAGTATTTCGCTCGGGAATTCCCAGTCTCGTTTTGTCCAGAAGAACCTTTTGAAATTCTCCTTTCACTGCCTTGCTTGGTTGAATCGATGCAAAAGCCTTCTGGTGAGAACGCTCTGGCGAGTAGTATTCAATCATCGCTTCGACGGCTGTGTCGCCTTTATAGGAGAAGCTGATAGTATCGAGCCCTAAGAGTGAAGAATTGGCGTCGTCAGAAGTGAGGATCACGCCAGGATATGTTCCTGCCGGCGGATTTGACGAGTTGGTTTTGACCAGGAAAGGATTCCTCTTGCCAGTGCTTACGACGCTGGACAAGAAATGTTTGCTGTTGGGCTTTTCAGCGGTGATAAATGGACTGGCGACCAGGTTGACCGGCGCGCCTGCGCCCGCCAAAGACATCATACCGACGGTACATGCGCACGCAAAGGACAGCAAAACGCAAAGTTTTGGAAATTTTTTCATGATCTTTCCCCCCTCTCGATTCTACAGACAGAATGGTCGAGCGGTAATCACCTTTTATCGCTAACCAATTTGGGGGAGATCAAGCTGGTCCTTCAAAAATCCACAGACCGAATTGGTTGAATCGAGCTTCACCAGGCGTTTCGAAGCGACCGCAATGATAGAGGTTGAGTAAGTATGTTTGATTGGAGATTTTCGAACTGAACTGCATCGAATCTCCAATGTTCCATGTCAGTGCAAGACACTGGAATTCGTGAAACTCATATAGAACGTCGTGGGCGACTTCTACTGGCAATAGCTCATAAGGTATCTGCGCGTCTGCATATCCCAGAGCGTGCATGCCGACTGAGAACAAGCATGCATTTTCTTCGTCATTATAGATTTTGCAAAACGCCGCACAAACGTTTGCCGGAGTTTCCTCTGCCGCGCAATTGAAAATCTCCTCGCAGGCATTCACTTGATTGGAGTTTCTAAACAACGCAATTGGCGCATTGACTGCTCGCATCAAAGGATCAAGCGTGTGGAGCAACTGTGATGCAACCTCGTATTGATTTCTCGTTTGTTGCACAAACTCTTTGTTGGGTGCTTGCAGGTGAAAAAACTGGGTGTGGTTGCGAACGAAGTCTGCGTGGAAATTTGCACGTGTTCCACGCGTGAGTTCTATTATCGAGTCTGCCCAAACCGGGTTGCGATCAAGGATTTCCATGTCATAAATGACAGTGCCGTGTTTGCGCAAAAGGGTTTTCCCATCAGATTGCAATTCTCTGCGTTTGTTTACTCTTATAAAAATGTCAGCCGGATCCGAAAGCTGAATCGGCAGAAGCACAGAGATAGTTTGTTTGATTGGGGGACCTGGATCTGGGTTTTTCGCCAGGTTATAGCGGTTTCTGGCATCATCGATTCTTTCCCACAAGATAGAAGATGATTTCGGATCTGCATCGTAAAGCCCTTCGGCTTTATCGACGTCGGATAGAGCCTCATCAACATTTCCAGTTGAGAAAACCGCCTCTGCACGAATCAGAAGAGCGTCAATGCTCGGCTCTAGCTCTATTGCTGCACTCAGTTCTACAATTGCTTGTTGAGTGTCACCGCGCGCTAAGGCAGCGCGTGCTTCTTCGAGTCGCTCCTTTGCGGCTTCCGACAATTGGGCTCCTTCTCAACCAGTCTAACCAGATGTGCTTTGAGCGCCTGTCTTTGGCTGCTCGAGGCGAACCAGCATCATCGGCTGTGTATTTGTTGCGCTGTAATGCACAAGAACAGGCGCGTCCGCTTTGGTCAGGTCTGTCAGGCTGGTATCAAATACGGTGCCGTTGTTCTGTCCGATACTGAAAGAGATTCGTTGAGTTGCCTTGTCGAGAGAACCGTAAATAGTTGATGTTTCTTGGGTCAATTGATTGAAGTAATTGCCTCTGATGGTGCCATCTTTATTGATGGCAAGCTGGAAAAGCATTGATGATTCTGTTTGCCCAGCTTGTGCAAGTGAAAAAACACCAAGTGAGCGCCAGTTGTCCGGATCGGTGGTGGCGCCTTCAGAATTCTCGGTCGAAAAATCCTGGTAGCCCCGAGAAGCCAGACCAACAGACTGATTGTAATAGTCGGTGGTCGAGCCTTGCGGCGTACCATTTATATAAACGTTGTCGCCTTCGTACGTGACGTTTGATACCGATGAGGGGCTGTTGTTATTACTGCCGCCTCCGCCACCGCCACCACCGGACATGCCAGCCATTGCTGCGATGCCCAAAAAGGAAGTGAGTGAAGTTAGTCCCATGCAGGTCCATGCGGTAGCTGCAGACCAGCCCGGGCAATACCAGCCGCCCGGATAACCCCACCAGGCGCCGTGCGCGCCGTAGCCGTAACCATATCCGCCATAACCGCCCCAGTGGTTGAAGTTGTTGACGTTGTAGGTGTTGAAATTATTGCGGATTGAGTTGTTGTTGAAGGTGTTGTTTGTTTGGTTCCAGTTGTGGAAATTGTTATTGTTGAAATTGCCGTTTTTCCACTTTGACATATTGCCAAAACCGCCATCGGTTGGGAAATGCGAAGCGCCGCCTCCCCAATTCGGATGGTTGCCACCATTGGGATAATTCGGATGGTTGCCGCCAAAGCCTGGTTTGTTGTCGATGCCACCGCCACCAATATTGGGCCTGTTCGTGAAGTTGCCTTTATCGAAGCCACCACTACCGAAAGCCTGGCCTCCGTGATTTTGCGCTATCGAGCCGAATCCGCCACCGAAGGCACTGTCTCCGCTGCGACCGCCGAAGCCGCCGCCTTCGAATCCGCGATCAAAACTACCGCCGCCGAATCCGCGATCAAAACTGCCGCCGCCGAAGCCGCGGTCGAAACTGCCACCGCCTCCGCCGAAGCTGTGCTCAAAACCGCCACCGCCTCCGAAAGCTCTGCCACCGCCAAATTCACCACCGCCGCCGAAGGAGCGGCCGCCGCCGAATCCACCACCGCCACCAAAGTGACCGGCACCGCCGAAGCCGCGTGCATAGGCTGGCACCATCATTGATAGGTACAAACAAATAGATGTAAGAGCAAGGAGTCTGCGCATTTTTGTAGTTCCTGTATCTCGTGTTCTGAGCGAGTAGATTGACGCCGATTAACTCTGACTATTGGCTTACGCGCTTGACTGTCAGCGGCTCGGTATCGGGATACATGACACCATCAGCATTGCGCTTAATCGACTGCCATTGAAATGAATCGTTGTTATTCAGTGTAATTACGTTGGTTGCAGCAGACTGCCATCCTGATTGCTCAATGCCTTCCGCTCTAATCAACCATTTGTTGTTGTCCTTGCTCCAGTTGCCATAACCGAATCCGCCGCTGGAATCAAAATGCCATGACACGATTTGATTTCTAGTCGGATCCCATCCGATTACTTGAATGTCTATGCGAGGCTTGTTGCCCGGGCGCGACAATACGTAAGTCAGTCGCAGGAAATGTCCGTCGCCGACTTTCTCTGCGGTCATTTTTACTTTTGCGTCGCCTTGCTCAGCGCTCCATTCCCCGACCAACCAATTGAGATCGGCAAGGCGATCAGCGGCAGAAGCTTGACGCACGGACGTTTCCGATGCGGATTGAATGAGCCAGTTGCCGCCTTTGTTTTGCAAAAGCATGGTGAATCGAGCATCAATATGTTTGCCGGCCGAGGTTTGACGCGTTGTGCTGCCTTCAATCCAGGCACTGTCATTGCCGATTATTCGTATGTTGGATGGTTCGAGTTTTAACGAAGACTTCGTATCCGGTCTGACGTGACTGGTGAAGTGTTCTTTAAGCGATTGGCGCCCTTCGTGGCGAACGCCGTCTTCATCTATGTAGGCACCGTCCAGAGTAAAGAATGACGCCATTTTTTCGGCGTCGCCTTTGGCGGCTGCGTCAGCGAGGGAGGAGAGTTGGTTTCTTATCACTGTTTCTGAATCGCCTTGAGGCACAGACTTGGCTGGAGTGGAAACTTTCGCTGTTGCTTTCGTTGTTTTTGCAGATTTTGCGAAGCAAGCCTGCGGCGCCAAATTAGCTGTCAGTGCCGATGTGACGGCTGCCAGTATGAAGATATTTCGCCTTGAATTTCTCATCGTTTCCTCGAAGAAAATTGAAGTTACCCGGCGGCGACTGAAAAAATTGCACTATCCGCAAAATGCCGATACGACTCGATCAGCCCCAAAGAGCAATACCAATATTAACCGCTTGCAAATTCTCCCGGACAGCTGGAGAAGGTCTGGCTGTGTGCCGAACTTAACATTATGGTAATTTCACCATTGCCATTTAATCTTAGAAATGCGATTCTTACACCATCAAATAAGCGTTGCGTCTCATATTTCTACTTTTCCGGTGATGTAAAGAGTCGCCAGAAGGAGTTTTACTCATGCCTCAGTCTATGGATCGTTCACTGATTGCCACCACAACCACGCGCGCTCGCCGAGTAACCAGAGAGGAAGTGGTCAAACTGAAAGTGACCACCGAAAAGAAAGGTTTCTTGAGTGGCATCGGAAATTTCTTCAAATCAATTGCACTCATGCTGTCAGTAAAGCCTGCTGCAAAACCAAAGACCGACTGCAAAGTTGCTGGTCACGTAATGCCGGCATCCGGTTGGCCTGCAGGCAAGTTTCCATTGTGTGTGGATTGCGGTCAGCAGATCAACAGCGCCACCCAATTGAGAAACTCGGTCTGGAAAGCCTAGTCCGCATCAGACTCTGAGTCGAGCTAATCGCATGTACTCTTGCGCGTAGCATGCACCTTATCGACGAATGAAATTGCTAGTCTTCTAACCCACCTTTGCCGGTGGGTTTTTGTTTTACTGCCGTAAGAGGTTTTTGTTAACCGTAATACTTAGATGTGAGCTTTTGTTTTGTCAGTTGCTGGCGTGGTGCCCGCAGCTTCCGTCTCTGTCTTGTCAGACAGGCTTAGCTTCGTGCAGGGCGCCAGGATAAGAGTCATATCAATGGACGAATGCGGCTCGACCATGACATTGACGGGCCAAGTTGTGAGTTGTGGAAGCTTCTCTTTCAATCTTTCAGTAAGGGCATTGTCGGCGCGATAACTCATCTGCACAATTTGTTCGTGCTGGCAGTCGGCCATATCACCGCGCATGATGTAGCGAACCTTGTATCCAAGCCCGTTGAGAGCTGTTTCCAAAGAGCGCGCTTCTTGTTCTTGTCCTTTTGGATACTTGATCGTGAGCTTAACCGGGCGATCAGTTTCGTCACTGTATGTGGTGGCAGCGGTGGCGGCGTCACTTCCATACTCTTGACGTTTTTCTTCCTGCTCAGCAACTGAGATTTTCTCATTGAGCATACGGCTGAAAACCACAGAGCAAGCCTCTGGATCTGGTATCCAGTAGCTGCCGCCATGAATGTATTCTGCGTGTCCAGGCAAGGTGGCGGTTTGAACTTGTTGTGGTTGGATGTCTTTGCCGAAGTTGGCGACTTTGGCCATATCTTCTGCGGTCATGTCGGTGACAACATATTCATTTGCAAACTTGAATAGATCGGGCAATTTGAGTAGGACTGCGGGTTCTTTGAGTTTTTTAGAAACCTGACGCATAAACCATTGTTGGCGTTCGATGCGGCCTATATCGCCTTTTGGATCATGTCGAAAACGCACATACTCTTCTACTTGTTTTGGACTGAGAGTTTGCAAACCCGGCTCCAAATCAACATGCAAGCCGGCTGCACGATCTCTATAGCGCATGCGCTTTTCGACCATGATTTCCATTGGTCCGAGCGCTTCAAAAAGTTTTTTCAGACCCTCAGTATCAACGACAACATAGTGATCGATCGGCACTGCAAAAGCTTCCTTGACGGCTTCAACAGCCAATTCTGGTCCGCCCAGAGCATGCGCTGAATTGATTTTGTCGATGCCGTGAGCGCCAGGCAGTTTTACCCGGCTGTCACGCGGGATGGAGACGAGCCCAACGCGTTTCAACTCCGGATCTATATGAACCAGCATCATCGTGTCGGAGCGAGTGTTGAGAAAACGCTGAGCATGCCTGCCATTGGAATCGACACCCATGCAGAGAATATTCATGCTGTGATCGAGTGTCGGCAGCAGATTGATTTTCGGCATGTTGGAAAACAGCGTCTGTTTGGCTGGCGCGTCCTCAACAATAATTACTGGTGCAGGATGCGCACCGGGGACGCCCGGGAAAATCGGACGCTTTGTGAAGTGAATAATAGAGAGCCCGACCAGTACTCCCAAGAGTGTTGCCCCCAGAATTTGCAGGGCGGTTGGCGATTCGGGGTATCTGCTGCTCACGAGAATTTCCCGCCTTGTGGACAATCCCAGGCTGATGTTTACAACCGGCTTCTAAAAATCTTATCCCCAAGAACTGTTAGCTATACTGAACTCACTAGAATATTTCAGATAGATTTTACGAGGTCTTATCAGAGGAGCGCGCCGTGCAGTTATTTCTCGACACCGCTAATGTGGAAGAAATCAAGGAAATCAACGCCTGGGGCGTGCTTTCCGGTATTACAACTAACCCCAGTTTGATTGTGAAGGAAGGCCGGGACTTCAAAACGGTCGTTAAGGAAATTTGCAACATAGTTGACGGACCAGTCAGCGCCGAGGTCACGGCGGAAGACGTCGATGGCATGGTCAAGCAAGGACTGGACATCGCCACCTGGGCAGAAAACGTCGTAGTAAAGTGCCCACTGACCGCAAATGGCTTGGCTGCTACCTCTCAGCTCTCACGCAAGGGCATCAAGGTCAACGTCACCCTCTGCTTTTCCGCCAACCAGGCGCTTCTTGCCGCTCGCGCCGGTGCTTACTTCATCAGCCCCTTCGTCGGCCGCCTGGATGACATCAATCAGGACGGGTCCGCTCTGGTAGCTGAAATTGTCGAGATGTATCACATGCAGGGGCTGGACACCAAAGTCTTGGCTGCTTCCATTCGCACCCCCGTACATGTAACCCAGGCTGCGCTGGCAGGCGCGGACGTGGCGACGATGCCGTATAAAGTCTTCAAAATGCTGGTCAAGCACCCGCTGACTGATACTGGATTGGCTCTCTTCGCGGCCGACTGGGCGAAAGCAAACGAAGCGGTAGCGGCCAAGAAGTAACCAGTTTGCAAGGGAATTTAGCTGCTATTTAGCCGTAGTGCCCCGAATTGGAAAATTCGGGGTAAAAACGCTTTTGCACTGGCGAAATCAATGACAGAATGGGAAAATCGGCTGATAATGCCATAAGATTCGGGATCTGGGTCATATTGAACCAGGGGTAAATGTCCACAAAAGTCTCCACGATGTCTGAACAATCTCAAGGACCCAGCGGATTTATCGAGCTGGGCGGCGAGATGTTCCTCGTCGACTATGGACGGATTTGTGCTGCCGACGGCAGCCAGTGCGGTTATCTGTACGAAGACGGGTATTTGAAAGGAAACTTTGGACCGCTCACCGAAAAGCACGGGCTGGTGGCAATTGACGACATCGAAGGCTGCGTCTTTCGCGGCATCGATTCATCTGGCATGGAGCTGGATCTGCCTGGAGTACGGGTCGGTCCGGACGGCACGCTCAAATACAACGGTGTGGTCCTAACTGTAATTAACGGGCGCATCGCTACTCAAGATCACCGTCTCGTTGGCGAGTTCGACGATGAAGGTGAGATTTATGTTCGCGACCGTGAGATAAAAGAACCCCGCCGAAGGCTCGATGAAAACACTCAGCTCAATTCGTATTTCGAAGGAAACAGGTCAGATGGATCTGCCTGGACTCACGAATTCGGACGCCCGCTCTACCGGAAGAATCTTTCTTACTCTGACAATGAAATCATTCGCTACTTTGATGATTTCGATAAATTGAATCAGCCCCAAAAGCAATATGTCATGGAAAGTATGCGTCTATGGGCTTCTTGTGGGCTTCTGCAAATCGTCAGAAAGAGCGAAGGCGTTGCGCAATTCGGCAATGTTCGTCATGGTGCCGCCGGCGTCACAGGCGTTAGGCATGGCAACGTCACGCTCGACAAAGAAGAGTTCGAAAAAGAAATTATGCTCTACAAGCGGTTTGGTCCGCTTGCCGTGATCGCCATTCGCTTGCAGCCTTATGTCGAAGTGCGCGTCAATCTGGTTGTTTCGCACGAGTTTGGTCACCAACTTGAATTCGTTCTTTCACAAGCTTCGCAAACACTCATCACAGAGTTGTATGAAAAGCACAAAGCAAAGAGCGGTCGTTATTATCCGCTGCCAAATGGCTATGAGGGTTATGCTGAAGTTCTAACGCCTCAGCAAGTTCATCAACGCGTGTTTATTTCCGGCTACGCGCGCACCAGCATGCACGAGTATTGGGCTGAATGTGTTGCCGCATTCTCAGTCAGAGAGAGCCGCAAGATGCTGAAGGAACTTGATCCTGGCGCTTATGCGATTCTTCGTGATGTCGTCACCAATCCATCTAAAATGATAAGACCTGTTTTCAGAGAACAGATTATGGACCTTCAAACCAGCCTGAGAATCGGCGGAGAGTACACTGAAAGCTTGATTGCCGATTGATCACAAAGACAATTCCATGGAAAAATTCGGAAAATTCAGCAAAGACCGCAGTGTAGCTTTGTTCTGCGCGCTGAGTATTTTTGTGGGTTGGTGCGCACCAAATGCTGTTGCTGCGCCAAAGCAATTGGAGCCTGTCCTCAAGGCCATCGATCCCTCTCAAGCGAAGATGGACACGCCAACTCCTGCGCCGCAGACCCAAAATCCTAATCCTCTCGGGCGCATCAACGGGCAACCTGTCAGCCGAGGCAATCAGCTCAATCGAGGCGATGTAAATCCGCAAGGTTCTGAACAACAGGACGGCTCTGGCTATAAGTACACCCCTTATGAATCGCCTGATTATTCCAACTCACCGCCTCAGTTTCCATCTGATTCGCAAATTCCGGAATTCGGAAAGCCGCTTCCCGACTCGACGCGTGGTGGTGCTGGTAGTGCCACTGGCGACGCCTGGACGACAAATCGGACCGTACCTGCCGGTGCTGCGTCCCCTTCATCCAACTCTCAGGAAGAAACGCGCATTACTAAGTTGGAGCAGCAAGCATTTGGATCTACTTACCCTGAGCACGAAGTAGAAGACCGGCTGGATCACCTGGAAAAGGAAATCTTCGGTGCTCCAACACAGGCTCCACCGCCTGATAGATTGGCGCGACTAGAGCAGAAGCTCAACATGAAGAGCGCTTTTGGTCAAACACCATCAGCTACTTCTCTAGGGCAGGGAGCGATTCCCATGAAGACGGCAAGTAATATGTATCCCCCGAAGAGCTCATCGCCAGCCGGTGCAGCACCGGGGCAAGCATTCCCGCAACTTACCGCCGAGACTCCAAAGTTGGCCCCTGTTCCACCTGCACCGCAGAATTTTGGTGTGCAGAATCAGCAAGGCGGCGGGCAAAATTTTGCCGGACCTTCAGGAAATCAGCAATTAGCATACTTACCTTCGCCGCAATCTGGTCCTCCGCAAGCTGGCTTTGGAGCGCCTTCAGGCGGCTTCCAGCAGCAGGGTCCTGCTGGTTCGTTCAATCAGGCGCCACCACAACAGCCGTGGCGTGCAGGTGGAACTCCCGCATCTGGACAGCCTCCGCAACCTCAGGCTTCTCCTAATTGGCAAATGCCTCAGCAGTCCTATCAGCAACCGCCGCAGCAGTTTCAGCAACCGCCGCAGCAGTTTCAGCAACCGCCGCAGCAATTTCAACAACCACCGCAGCAGTTTCAACCACCGCAACAGTTTCAGCAACCACCGCAGCAGTTTCAACCACCGCAACAGTTTCAGCAACCACCGCAATACCAACAGCCCTATCCTCAGCCACAGTTTCCGGCGCCTCAATTTCAACAGCAGCAATATCCGCCTCAGCAGCAATATCAACAGTCATATCAGCAGCCGCCGCAGCAGTTTCAGCCACCATCGCAGCAGTTTCAGCCGCAGCCGCAGTACCAGCAGCAGTATCAACAACCATATCCACAGCAGCAATATCAACAACCGCCGCAATTCCAACAACCGCAGCCGCAGTTTTCGCAGAATGGCTACCCTGCACCACAGTATGTTCAACCGCCTCAGTATCAGCAACCGCAGTATCAGCCGATGCAGCAAGGGCAGTATCCGCCACCCACCCAGCAGTATCCTTCTTACGGGCAGCCGATTTACACATCCACTCTTCCTCCTGGAAATGCACCTGCTGCACCACATGCGGTGAAACCTGCGCCTTCCGCACCGAAGACCCCGCAATCAATGGCGCCTGTCGGTAACAATCCCAATATCGCTCAATCTGACTATTTCGTTGTGGTCAAAGGCATGCCTTACGACGAAAAGGCTGGCGATTACCTCTCCGCCATTTGGAGACCGCCAGGTATTTCAAGTGCGAGATTTAGCCGTTTCCCTCTCAGGATTCGCTTGCCTCAGTCGTCGCCCGAATCGTGGCGCAAGTACTTGGATGAGACGATCAAGAAGTGGGGCAGCTACATTCCGCTAAAAGTGGCTTCGCAAAACGAGCCAGCTGATATCGAAATTACTTGGGAAAACCATTTCGCCGACAATAAGCTGCTCGGAATAACGCGGTTGCAGATATTGCAGGGGCACATGCAGGTACGTATCTATCTTTTGCGTCCCACTTTCTATCCGCCTGATGTGCCCGAGCGTATTTTGAAAAACGTTGCCATGCACGAAATTGGGCATTCCGTTGGACTTTTCGGTCACAGCGACAATTCTCAGGACGTAATGTTTGCCAACGAACTGTTCTCCGGCAAAGGCAAGGCAGCGTCTGCGAAGCCGGGCAACATAACGCAGCGAGACCTCAATACTCTGAAGAAAATCTACGAGTGCCCGCCAATGGGCGCCAATGTCAGTACGGGAAAACCGATGGAGTGGACCTCGCGGCTGCCGTAGCTGAAGCAATATGAATCTAAAAAAAGGTCAGTGGGTGGGCGCTGCGGTGGGATTCGCGCCATTTATGATCTGCGCCTCAGGATCGCAAAGCCCGACAGGTGGACAATTTGAGGTGCTTATAAAGGAGCTCCGCCATGTCTTTTGACAACAAAGAGATAACGATTGCGCACAGCCCGGATTCGGACGATGCGTTCATGTTTTACGCCCTTGCCAAGGACAAAATTGACACCAAAGGGTTGAAAGTAAATCAGGTCTTGAAAGACATCCAGTCGCTCAATCAGGACGCCATCAACGGCAAGTACGAAGTATCGGCGATTTCGTTCGCCGCATATCCTCTCGTCTGCGACAAGTATGCCCTGATGCCTTGCGGAGCCAGTATGGGCTTCAAGTATGGTCCTATGGTGATTGCGAAGCCTGGCATCAAGAAAGAAGACCTCAAGAATTTAACTGTAGCAATTCCTGGAAAGCTTACTACCGCTTTCTTGACGATGAATATGTGGATGCCTGGTCTGAAGACGGTTGAAGTGCACTTCGATCAAATTCCAGAAGCAGTAAAAGATGGAAAGGTCGATGCCGGCTTGATTATTCATGAAGGTCAATTGACCTACCAAACCCTTGGTCTCGAAAAAATTGTTGATCTTGGTGAATGGTGGTTTGAAGAAACCGGCTTGCCACTGCCCCTCGGCGGCAATGTGGTTCGCAAAGACTTGGGTGCAGAACTGATCGATCACGCAACCAAGCTGTTGAAAGGGTCTATCGAATTCTCCCTGGCAAACAGAAAGGACGCTCTTGCGTATGCTCTCGAGTTTGCCCGCGACATGCCGCCAGAATTGGCTGACAAGTTCGTCGGCATGTATGTCAACGAAATGACTGTTGATTACGGCGACGAAGGTCGCGCCGCGATTTCGAGACTCTTCGCCGAAGCTCACAAGCGCGGCGTGATCAAAGAGCAAGTCAAAGTTGAGTTCGTCGGAGAACTCAGCGGCGCTGCTATCTAATCGCATTCGGTCCAAAAAACATTCAAGAGTTGCATTACTGTTCGACAGGGTGCAACTCTTTTGTTTTGTTCCTCTTCGGGATTGGGGAGCTTCTTTGTGCAGCTCTTTTGTTTTAACTCTATGTTTGCGCCGCTGCTGCTGCCGGTTCTCCTGCTGCTGGTTTCACGACAAGTGCAACACAAAGTATTGCCAGCAGATAGCACGCTGTTCCCAAAAGCATCGTGATGCAAATGCCGAACTCAATTGAAAGAACGGCAGCCAGAACGGAACCGCAAACTGTCGCACCTCCGTTGACCGCCCAGAACCATGAGCGCGCCTCGAATTGGTTTTCTCCAAAGAAGCCGAGCCCAAGCGGGAATGCCCAACCCATGAAGAAGCCAGGCAAAGCGACCATCACCGCCGACAGTGCGGCTCGCGGGAACAGTTCGAGCAAGGCTAATTCCATTCCTGTCAGATAGAGAATGATCGCAAGCACAGCGCCCAGTAGTGCGGAAATCAGCAATGAAATGCGCATGAGTTGGATGCGCGGAACTCCTTTGTTTAGGTAATGTTGTGCTGCATAGCTGCCGCTTCCGGAGGCAAGGAGCAATACGAAGAGTACAAGAGAAAGGCTCATAGTCGGGTTGCCGAGGATCATCGAAAGGCGCTCAATTAGTCCCACTTCAATGAGGATGAAACCAAAGCCTATGGAGAGAAAATATCCAGCGGACTGGAAGAAACCGCCATCCGGTTTTGCAGATTTTCCGAATTTGATCCACGCTGGTGCCACGATAGTGAAGGCGACAAGAATAATTGTGAGAAGGAGCGTAAACAGTACCAGAGCCAATCCGCCGGCACCGCCTTCTGCTTTTTTGCTCTGTGCTGTCAGCTCTGTTGCGGGGCTGAAGAAGAATGGTCTGTCTTCGCTGGGTAGATCTGACGGTTTGTCATTTTGGTCTGTGAGGGCTTTGTAGAAAGGTTCTAGCTTCACCAAATCTGGCAAAAGAAGTGCCTTGTAGCCGAGGTCTTTGCACAATGTTTGAATCAAATCGATGTCGGCTTTCGAAAATTCCTCTTTGGAAACCAGCATGTTTCCCACACTTATGTCGCCCAGCCGGTATGGTGCGCAGATGAGCATCACGTGTTTGTCGATGTTGCCGATTCTGAGCTTTGCAAACGCATCTTTGGTCAAGTAGAGCAGACGCGTGAGCTGCTGCGGTTCTTGCTCGTTGCCCCAGCGAAGAAGCGAGAGCACTCCTTTTGGCTCTAAGTGCTTCAAGTAATGGAGCACGGCTTCTTTTGTATATAGCGAATTCTCGGTGAGTACAAATGCACCGGAAGTTGAAGCCGCGTACGTGTCTACTAGTGAGCACTGAATGATGCCATATTGATTTCCTGAGCGGGAGAGCCAGTTGCGCGCTTCGTCGTTGACTATATTGACGCCTGGTTGCTCCGCCAAATGACCGTTGAATTCAGCGTATTGTTTTTTCAGTAGTCCGACAAGCACCGGGTTTACTTCCAAACCGTCGATTTTCTTCTGTTCGAAAAGTCTTCCTGTGAGTATGTCGCGTCCGCCGCCAACGCCTATGACGAAAAGGCTGTTGCCTGGTCTGAGCCGATTAGCGACAGCTGTGATGTCTTGCTTGATCGGCAGCAATTCTTCTGGTGTTGCTTTGCCTGTCATCACAGTAAAAGCGCCGGAGTCGATGTATAGGCCCTTTTGGGGAATTGGCTTAGTCGCTTCCTTTGATTCAGGCACCGTCGCCCAAGTCAAAGCCGGTCCAACGAATTTTGCAACAATAATTCGGCTGATGGGGCTCCATTTGACGGCTTCGATAGTACTTGCATCGATGCCTGGAATTTGCTTCGAGCTTATTTCCTGAGTAGGAGAAAAGATCCAGCCAACGCAAACAGCGATTCCAATCATCGCTTGTATGATCCCTTTGTTTCTGTTTTCGCCGCTCATTGTTAGTGCAAACATAAGGCAGGCGATTGCGGCGATGATGCCTGAAGCGATAAGAGTGTTAGGACCGGAGACTACCGATAGTAAGTAGACGAGCAAAGGGCATGCGATTGCAGCTCCCAACAAATCAGCGCTGTAGAGCTTTCCTACCTGCTCATACGACGTAAGGCATTTGCAAATCACAATGCCGGCGAAGAAAAACGGAATTGCGGAAAGTAGAAAGTTGACGAAAATCCAAGCAAATGCACCCATGCTGACTAGCGGCTTGAATGCGAGAACTTGAAGTCCGGCTGCTGTAGGGATTGCTGCTGCGAATAGACATGCTGACAGGGATAAGAGCGGCTCTGTCTTGTCGTCATTCTTACTCGCGAATGCCATTGTGTAGAGTGCGCCCAAGGTCAAGCCGAACATCGCTATCGACACAATCATGAATGCGAAATGGTAACCCGTGCTTGCACTGTACAAGCGCGTCATCACCAGCTCTAAAAGCATCATTGACATACTGCAAAGTGCCAGCCCTGCAGCCAATGCTGGTGTGGGTTTTCGAAGAGCTGTTGATTCTTGATTCGACAAAGTGAACTCCAGACGCCGAGCTTACCACTGGGACTTTTTCTTAAGACTAACGGCTAACTTAGTAATGAGGACATAAAAATATAGGCTTGAATAGCTTTCCACGATCTATCTGAGTTCAAGCGATCAATATCAGACACCGGGCTAAAACCGCCAGCTGCACCGAAATTTCTTGATGGCGTTTTCTTTCGATTAGCTCGCTTTATCGCGACGAGCCTGCTCGTAAGCGATGATCAGATAAACAAAGCTGGAGAAGTTCGAGACCTCAACCAACCTCCAATGCTCGTCTTGTTTTTCCATACGCAACTCCAAGAGCATGTTGGTGTCGTAGCGCTTGTTGTAGAGCGTGACGCCAATCGTTGCGTCATTTTTGCGAACACGAATGAAGGCGATTTTCTTAAATGACTGTTTGCCAAATCCAAGCTTGCTGCTGACATTTTTCATTGAGAGATCACCCAAGCCAAAACCGCCTATTCTGGACTGATGTTCTTTTGGGTTACGCTCAGGTTTGTTGTATTCTTCCGTCGTGTCGGCTGTATCTGCTGCGTCAATTGAATTTGCTGTTTCGAGCCCGGGCTTGACCGGCTGAGCGGTGTTCGCATCAGCTGTGCTGTTGGCAGGAATATTCGTAGCAGCAGTGCTCGTCACTGTATTGTTCGTCACTGTCGTGTTGCCTGCAGGCACTGTGCCGGTCGGCAGCGAGCTGGCAGGCACTTCTCTAACTACCAGCTTCCCTTCTGGGGTTTTCGTCACTTTCAAAACGCGTCCAATTGCGGGCGCCGTTGCGTTTTCCGAACGTTTTCTCGGGCGTGTTATGCGCTTGGCGGCTTGGTTTAAGGACAGCTGGTTGCTCTCAACAAAGTGCGACACTTCGTTTTTAATGATGTCCATGAGTGTCGGTTTGACCAGACTAATCAGACTGGAGCCTAGCAAATCTCCGAGCACGCCTTTGCTTAGTCTCGAACGCACCTGAGGTGTGAGAAATCCGTCGATCATATGCGAGGAAACTCGTTCTACATCGACGTATTGCTCGAAGGTTTTTAAGTCATGGTGGACGATGGATTCTTTGATTTCGAGTATGGAATAAAACGGCGTGGTCGTCCAATACCAATAACCGAAATTAATGGCCACCAACAGAAAAACGATGGCAATTTTCCACATTGTTCGAAACAGTCGTCAGACGCGGTCGCCGGCGGTCCGGCTACCATATCATACCCACGACCATTGCATGCGCGTCGGAGCGCTCAATCCCAGACCAGTGATCGCTTGGTCGAGCGTTTGCTCTTTCTGTTTGCACGAGCTGAGAATTTTCACTGCCTGATCTTTTGAAATGACACCGTACTTGACGAGCGACTGGCAGCGCAAAGCTCGATGCAGCATGCTTTTGGTGATCAGCCCCGCATCGAGGAGAATTTTGCCGATTTTGACGTTGTTGGTGACGGCTTGAGACACCGTGCCTTCAACGGAATCACGCGTCAAAACACATGCTTCGATGAGCAGTTCGCCAAGCCGCATATCTTCATTCGCGCGGGCTCTCTGCATAACTTTGTTGATGGCGTTTTCAGTGAGCATATTTTCTTTTGCAATCAGCCGCATTGCCTCGGCTGCCTGATACGCTTTAATCTCTCCGCCTGCGACTGAGCCCTGAAGCATCATGGCTGCTTCGAGCAGTTCGTCGGTGGCGAGCCCTTGTTCGCGCAGAACCTGACCAAATGTTTTGCTCTTAAACAGCTCGATCTCCATGCACTCAGCAAGTTCGCTTTCCGATATCAAACCGGACATGCGCATGAGCTCTGAGAGTTTCAGCGAACCAACTGCTGGTGTTTTGAAACTTCCCATTTCAAACAATGCTTGCTCAAGGCAAATGCCTTTTTGATGCGAAAGCTTGATGGCATCGACTGCTTCGCTTTTTGTTATTGCCTTCTCTCGCAGTAGAAGAACACCCTGCAATGCCGAGTTGAACAGTGAGCTAGAGATATCACCGGTAATAACCAGTACGCGACCAATCAAAATCTTGGTTTGCAAAGACTTCTGCATTGCGCGTCCGAGCTGATCTTGTGTGATAACACCTGCCTGAATGAGAATTTCAGTCAGGTCGTTATTCATCGATGGCGTCACCATCGTCTTTTGGTGAACAGCCACCAGCTTTTTTAGTGCTGCATGGAAATCAATGTCGTCGTGCGCAGCCAGGCGGATCGCATTAATCGCTGTGTCCAAGCGAATCGTGTTGTTCTCCACCATTTGTTTGGCAGCAAGCAACGGACGCATGCTCTCCTCGCTGAAACTGCCCGACTGCATGAGCGCTCTTTCTAACGGCAGATTCAATCTTTGGGAGATCGCAATTGCGTTCTCCAGGGTTTGAGCATCTACTACGTTGGCGCTGCGTACTAATTCCAGCAAAATTTCTGGTTTCGATGCACCAAACATTCTTAAGGCCTCCGATAAATCCCTAATTTCTCGCAATTATTGTCTGAAGGCTCGAATGGGAGGACGTCGCTAATCCCATCCTTTCAAACCAATTTGCTCTACCGCAAGGTAAAGGCGGAAAAATCACTGCAAAGTACTACTACCTCCATCAAAAAATTGACGCTCTGAAAATAGATCTGCCTATTTTTAGCACCCTGATATCAGGAAAACTTCCCTCTCAAGGGTGTGTGCAAATAGATGCAAACACGCGAAGCGGTTAGCAACCTCGGAAAGGGTTGGAGGGGGGACATTAACTATTTCTAGTGTACCACGGGATGTGTTGGAACAAAAGCTCTAAGAGGCTCAACTGCACGTGAAATTTCATAGTCGGAGTGGCAATTTTAGTTGAACTATTTATTCGAAATCGACCGGCCACTTTTAATGGGAATCTGGAAATTAGATGAGCTGATTTTTCGAACCCTTCTGTTCGTTAAGCGCACCCTTGCACCATGTGAAAAACACATGATCGAATGTGCGCTGGTTGTCGATTTCCGGTTTGATGCTGTCAACGGCAGTTTTATAACTGGCAAGGATGCATTCTTTCCCGTTCCAGTAATACAAGGATGAGATGTCGCTTTGGACCAAAGAAGCTCGGTAACCGGACTTGTTGTAAAAGTCCACCTGCACAGAGTGCATTCGATAACCGTCTGCGCATTTCTTCACCACGAAGTGGAGGCTCATGGGTGCTTTCTTGAGACCCACTCTATTCCATGCAAAAATTGTGTCGACACTGACGCCCGCTGTGTCTTTTCCCAGAACATTCACTCGAGTGAGGCGATATCCTTCCCATCTTGTAGGACGTGTGGCGGTATCCTTTGTCCAAAAAGTCTGATTGAGCTGACATGTCAAAGCATCACAGCTGTTCCACTTTGAGGCCTTCTCGTGATTTGCCTGCATTGTTTTGGGTGCATAGTCGAAAGCCATACCTGCCCAATACGTGACAAATTCTCCAGCGATTTTGGCGTCGATTGGAGTGGTAGGGTCATAGCCGCATTCGACTTTTGTTGCGTGTACAGCCGAGCAGTGAGAGTCAATCGGCGTCGGCATCGCGCAAAGCAAAAGCAAAATGCCTAACCAAGCTACGCAATGACGGGCGAAACTTGTCGGTGTAACTATAAGTTCTGGCACAGTCAAGCCTCCAGCAAAAAACCGCGTATTCAGGCTTTGTCTTATGTAACCTTATTCCCTTTTTGCGGCTAAATTCAACTGGAGTTGAGAATGTAGAAAGAGGCGGAAAGCCTGCGTGTCTTCAGCATGGCACCATATTTAGTGCCGCAATAAAGAGAGACCAATTACGACTGCTCGTCCAGCGATTTCATGAAACTGCCGAGTGCCGCGGTATATTCCTTCAGGTCCAGGTTTAGAACATCGTTATGTCCTGAATTTTTCAACCTAACCAATTGCTTGGGACATGAAGCTGCCGCAAACATTTGGTCGGCGTACTTAATCGGAAGAACGTAGTCTTTTTCCCCGTGAATGAGCAGCAGTGGCGCCTTGCTATGTGCGAGGAAGTCGCAGTTGTTTAATTGAGGCTGCGGAAAAGTGAAGTCAGGGAAAAGATGCAACCAGATGAAGCGGTCTCGAGCCGCAATGGGCAGTGACGAAAAGCCAGATTGTAGAACGATTCCCGCTACTTCTCGCTGTTTTGCAATCTGGCACGTAACAGCGCAGCCAAGCGATTCGCCGTATGCCAATATCTGTTTTGGGCTCCACCCTTTCACCTTGTGCAGAAAATCATAGGCGGCGACGCCGTCTTCAACGATGCCCTTAACAGACGGGTCTCCCTCGCTTTTGCCATAACCCTGATAGTCATAGACGAGCACTGATGCCCCGAGGTTGAGCATATGCACGATATTCGGCAATCGGTGAGCATTGTTGCCGGCGTTGCCATGGCTGAGGAGAAATACCTGCTTGGCGCCTTGCCGCGCGAAATAGAGTCCATTCAACAGCTTGCCGTTCGCGGTTTTGAATTTGACCTCTTCCACTTTTGTTTTGAGCTTTTCCTCAATGAACTGAAGTGGCTGCGCTATGTCATACGCAGTTTGGTCTGGGAAGAAGAGCAGTATGCGAGTGAGTTGAAACAGGCAGATGGGCGAAAGCAGAAAGAAAAGAATGGTCAATTTCACTGCTTCTATAGTGGCGCGCCTCTTAAATGATGGCTTCTCACTTTCTTTGAGCTTCCAGTGATCGAGGTTAACGTGCAGCTTGGGTGCGTTTTCACTCTTAAACTGACCGCCCTCATCCTCTAAGGGTTTCTTTTTTGTTTCAGTTGAGCTGGCTGTTGCTTGCGTCGTAGTTTCGGTTTCTGGGGTTTGGCTCGTGTTTAAATTCACGGTCTAATCTCCGGACGGCACGGGGTAGCGCATCTGCATATCAAACAGCCTACAAGCGGCGAAGAGCGACAGTCGGAAAGGACGCTCAGTTAATATACTGTTGCCTGCTTATGAGATTTTTGTGGAAAAACGGCAGATATCGGCGAAATTGTTGATTTTCTGGCTGAGTATGGGAATTGATAGGGTGAGGCGTGAACGCTTCTGACCGTTTAGGATGGAAACTCAGGATTCAGGTCGGGATTCACTTATGGATCAGGTTGAAGAAAGCGTAGAAAGCTCAAACTTAGGTTGGGAAACCTTTTGGGAAGCAGGCAGCAGGGCCTTCCAGCTTGGGCGCTATGCCGACGCGGAGAAGCTGTTTCAGAAGTCACTTGCCGATGTGAAGTCGCCTGATGCGGTTGATTCCAGGCGCAGTCCAGCCGAGGAAGATACGCTGTCTAATGCCACCACCGCAGAGCGCGTGGTCGCACAGGCGAAGATTTTGAGCAGCTTGGGCGAGCTCTATTTGGTCCAGGGCTGGCACGTTGAGGCTGAGAAGGCATACAAGAAAGCGATGTCTTTGAAAGAAAAGATTTCCGGACCTGACAGTCTTTCTGTTGCGGAGATTTTGAACAAACTAGGTGTCATCTACCGCGCGCAGGGGAAATTTCAGGAAGTTGAGCCTGTCTTGCGGCGGGCTTTGACTCTTTATGAAAAAGATGCGTCTGCCAACAAGCTGGATTTAGCGACGGCGCTCGAGACGCTTGCTGATTTTTATCGCGCGCATGGCAAGTACGACATGGCAGAGCCACTCTTTCAAAAGGGGCTTGCTATGCGGGAATCTGTGCTCGGGGCAGACCACCAGTCGATTGGACCAGCACTGCAAAATCTTGCCTTGCTCAATCATGCGTCCGGTAAGTACGATTTGGCAATGCCGCTATATGAGCGCGCCTTGAAGATATCGGAAGCAACTTGGGGGGCTGAACATCCATCTTGTGCGACGATTTTAAATCAGCAAGGTGAGCTGTATCGAATGAAGGGTGATTTCCCCAGCGCGGAAAAAACTTTCTGGCGCGCGCTACGCATCAGGCAGACAGCGCTTGGTGTGGAACATCCAAGCACGGCGCAGACCCTCGCCAGTCTCGCGCTGCTTTTCCATTTGCAATGCAAATACGATCAAGCAGAGCCTTTATATAAAACGCTGGTTGATTTGCGCACCAAAGATTGGGGACCTAAGCATCCTCACGTTGCTGAGATGCTCAACAGTCTTGCCGAGGTGTACCAGGATCAAGGTAAATACAGTGAGGCGGAGCCTTTGTATTGGCGTGCTTTGTCGATTACCCAAGAAGCTCAAGGACCGGAGCATCCTAGCGTTGCGAAGGCACTGCGAAATCTGGCGGAGCTCTATGAAGAGCAGGAGAATTACGACGAAGCTGATCGCTTGTTTCGCTGGGGGCTTGGCGTCGGAGAGAAAGCGCTGGGAAGCGAACATCCGGAAGTAACGGAGCTTATGGCTCGGTACGCATCACTGCAGAAACGCATGTCGGAGAATGACGAAGACATGCCGTCGACGAACTGGCAAGATTAATGCCCTTTTTTAGCCTAGAGAGGGCGACGCCATGCGTCGACCGGCCCGCGCCGTTGCGCATTGCATTCGCTCTTCGCGCGGGCGGCAAGAATGCAGCCCCGACTGCGCAGGAGCACCAAGGATAATGCCTCTTCTGACCTTACTTAGAACCTAAGCAACAGGCACAGTGGTCTTCTCTTTTACGAGCTTCTTCTTCACGCCTTCGCCAGCAAGAAGCCCTGACGATGCTGCTTGCCCTACGCCACGAGTCCAGCTCGACGAGTCACCGATGATAAATAGGTTCGGAATATTTGTTTCCATGTTTTTGGAAACAGTGATGGAATCCGGATAGCTCTTGCACTCAGGTGCGAAAAGCAGGGTTGAATCGTCGGCTACACCAGGACAAATTTTGTTGAGAGCATCGAGATATTCGACAATGCCTTCCAAAATTCTGTGAGGATAAGCCAGCGACACGTCACCGCATTCGGCTTCCAGAGTAGGTTTTACAAGATTATTTGTAAGCGACTTGGTGCGTCTTCCGGCGCGAAGATCGCCCAGTCGTTGCACGAGTGGTCCGCCGCCCGCGAGCATGTTCACTACTTTGGCAATGGTCTGCGAGTAAAGCTGCGGGTCTTTGAATGGGCGCGTGAATGTTTTCGACACAAGAACGGCAAAGTTGTTGTTCTCGCTTTTCTCGTACATCTTCGAGTGCCCATTAACAAGCACGTAATCGCGGTGGTTTTCCGGCGTGACGAATCCCTTCGGATTGGAGCAGAAATTGCGAACCACGTCATTGGAATGTCTGCTTCTGTAATACAGTTTAGGTTCGTAGAAGCGCCTGTCCACTTCTTCTGTGAAGAAACAACTGGTCTCCACACGAATGCCGACATCGACTTGACCCGGATAAATATCCAGTGATTTGTAGAACTCTTGCTGCGTCAGCCAGTGCGCGCCGCCTCGTCCGACAGACAGTACTGCCATATCGAAGAGCATTTCCTGCTCATTGCCTTGCTTTCTGTAACCGTCGTATTGGAGTAGGAATTGCTCTCCGCGACGCGAAACAGATTGAACCTTTATATCCCAGTGGAAGGTGATGTTTGAACCTTTAGCTTTGATTTCTTCCAGAATGCTGGTGTTGATCGCAGGTGCGTTATCCGAGCCGCAGTGCAGCAATTCCTGGTAGTGATAGGTCATTCCAGCAAGTGTCGCTTTCTTTTTGATCCACTCGAGATCTTCTTCATTCGGCTTTACGACTGGTATCTCGCAAGGAGCATGCGTCAAAATCGTCTCGCGAACTACGTTCAATTTTTTCTGCAATTCGTCGCCGCCAACCAGGTCATAGAGCCTGCCTCCAATGACTGGAGAGGCGGAAAGAATTACTTTGAAATCGTTCCAGCTTCCGGCCGACTGTCCCGGAGCGCAATAACTGCAGGCTTTCGGTGGGCAAACGGTGAGTACGCCCTGGTCGATTGGGCAGGCATATCGCTTGTCATAAACAGGACCTACGTCAAAAACATGTACTTCTACATCTGCGCCGGCTAGCTCTTTGAGAGCGAACAAACCGGAGGCACCTAATCCCACTAGTGCAAGCTTTTGCATTTTTGTTGTGCTGTAACCCCTGAAATCCCCAAAGCGCCAGCGGTTTCACCCGTAATCGGGTAGTTATGCCGCCTGCCTGGCCAACATTTGATTCTACCACCGGAATTACCGGCTGGTATGGAATTCTTGACTACCTTAACACTAAATCAACTAAGTGGCTTTTGCTGTCTTTACTCGACGAACTTCTTCATCCGCTCGTGTTCCATTGTTTCGAGCATTCCATTCATTTGAGTGGACAATTCATCAGTGATCTTTTGCAAAGCCACTTTCTTGTTTGACTTGTACTCGTGCTGATAGCTGCGCAAATCAATTGGGTTGCCGACATCAATCATGATGCAGCGCGGACCCTTGATAGATGTTTCTCCCAGCACTTCATGCTCGATGCGCTCCAACACATCGGCAAAGCGCTCTTGAGTCATGTGCGATTTGATATAGCCGTCATATATGGAAACGAAGTTGACGACTCGATCCAGGTCTTTGTAGAAGCCTTTGATTTCTGCAGCTTTCTCTGCATGCAGCTCTTTCTCGTACTCAGAAAGCCCGTCTTCTGATTCATATACGAAGTCGTCGATTCTGTTGCGCAATAAGCGAACTGCATCGAGAGTGCGATCGCTCCTCGGCAACTCGATGTTTAAATAGCTGGACATGTGCGTGAGGATTGCCATTCTCAATGCCGTAATTCGATCGTTGAGAGTGGCGTCTTTGGACGGTTCTTGGTTGTATTCCGCCTCTAAAGCCTTGATCAGCCTTTCTGCCACCGCCATCAGGCGTGGATAAAGCTTGGTCCCTGACGGTCTGGGCACGCCCATTTTCCCTTCCAGTTTTGCCAACGTATTGGCCAGGGCTGGCTTGATATCGCCAGTGTACGTGTATTTCAGAGCGATTGGGACGATGTAGATATGCTCAGCTACACCTTGCTTGTCGAGTTCGTCCATTGCCCAGAATGACAGCTGCGCCGCGCCTGTTTCCAGCGGCAAGAGCGTGTCATTTTGTCTGGAGATTTCGCCTTCAGGGAAAAGCACAAGTTTTTGCTTTCCTTCCGAGAGAATCTTCTTGGTCATTTTGAATGACTCACGGTCGGGCGCGCCGCGCACTACCGAGTAAGCACCAATGTGCTGCAACCACCAGCCATTGAAGCCGTGGTCCCAGTCGAAGACTTCCCTGGCCGCGACGTAATTGAACGATTCTTTTGCCGCCTGTCCGAAAAAGAACATCGCTTGCGGATCGTGTCTGTTGGAATGGTTAGGGCATACCAGGGCACGCTTGCCTTTTAACTGGGCAAAACGCTGGAGAGCGCCGTCCTTTACTTTGATCTGCGTGTCGCTCATGCCGTACTTCTTATAGAGCGGCGCGCACAACTTAATGAAGCCGATCAGGAGAGGCGATTCTTTTGGGGGGCGAAAGTCAAGCACTGGTCTGTAAAACCGCGAGTTATTAGCGACTGAAACTCTCTTGCAAGTCCCAGTATAACAATGAATTTCAGGCCGGCCTTCTTTGCTTCAGGGAAGCTCGTAAACGCTAACAGGTTAGGCTATTGCGCTAAACCGGAAGTTCCGCTTCTTGAGCTTGTGGATAAGCGTTCGGGCGGCCGCTATCGTTTGGTTGCCCGTTGGTTCTAGCTCGTGCAAAATCATTATTCCACCGGGAGCCGCATATTTAGACAGTCTGCTTACAACCGACCGCTCGCCTATTTTGCGCCAGTCTTCTGAAAACGCGCTCCAATAAACGGTTTTCATCCCCTGCTCTTTTAGCAATGCATGTGCTTTTGTGTCGACGATGCCAAAGGGTGGGCGAAACAATTTTGGCGATTCGCCTGTGATGTCCTTGATTCTCTGGTTTGTTGAAAGTATCTCTTTCTCGAGTTTTGTTGTAGAGAGCAAGGGCAAAAACTGGTGGCTGTATGTGTGATTGCCGATGGAGTGCCCATGTTTGCTCACTTGCAACAGTAAATCTTCGTGCTTCTCGACCTGTTCGCCAATCACAAAGAAAGTCGCTTTTACTTCTTCTTCTTCGAATAGTTCTAGCAGGCGTGGCGTAGTAGCCGGATTTGGCCCATCGTCAAAGGTCAGGTGTATTTCTGCATTGCCACCAGATACGATGGCGGCTTGCCCTTCGTTGGTTTCCGCCGGCTGCTGTCCTTTCCAGAGTCCTTCCGGCAAAAGCAGCTTGGCTAGCCCGGTGAGACCTTCCATGTGCAGGCGCGCAAAATTGTCCGATACCATGTCAGTTAGCGTAAGCTTCGATTTTATACGAAGCTCGCTGGGGTTTTGCTGGGATGGTGAATTAGACATTGGCAGGTTCGCCCGACTTGGCCGTGTTTTGAATAAGCAGATGGATAGCGCGTCTTGCTTTGTCACCCACTTCTTGTGAGCGCCTTTGCGCGATTGATTCGATGGCGCTGGCAAATGCGTAGAAGCGCTCGATTGGCAAATGCGTGGCTTTTGGATGTGGTAGAAGGCTGCGCAGATATCCTCGCAGATTATTGCTTTCTTTGTCGCTAAGCGGCTGAATGAGCGATAAAAGCGGGCCCAAGGAGCGCAACGAAATTAGCGGTGTCGAATAGGTAATCACATTCTTTGAGAGAGCCCGATGGATGAGAACGCATTGCGGCAGTGGTGCTTGTTTGTCACTCGCCCCCTCCGGGATCTTAACCATTTGATCTGCCCATAGTCCGAAGTCATGCAACAGATCGAAAAGTGAACCAGCTTTCTTGCTCTCCTGACCAACCACGGGGAGCAAGCCATAAATAAGTGGTCGGGCGTCGCACTTGTCAACGTCTTTTGATACGTTCAGCATCGCGCCTGATAAGGACGAAGCCTTGACCAGCAGTGCAGATTCGTTGATCTCTCCAATTCTGCCGGGGGCGAACTCAACTTCCTTAATCGAGTATTCCTGGCAGAGCAAAACGTCTAGCACCGCGTCTCCTACAATGGCGCCGAATTCGGCAGAGGTGACGTTGCCGGTGACAAAGTAAATCATCACTTTCGGGATGTTTCTGCCAAGCGAGACGTGCAAAATCCCGGTCACCTTTTCCAGGCTCAAAAACTGCATCACATTGAAGATGGTGCCTTCGCGAACGGATGTGATGTGAAAGTTGATGCCCACGGATTTGAAATAACCTGGAGGTAGTACCCGATTCGAACTTTGAACCGGAACGAAGTCGGAAGCGCTAGGACGTGCTTCTTAAATTATATGCTTCCCGAAATCTAAATGGCAGCAACGCCTTAAACCGTCGCTCGCTTGAATTTTGAGCACCCAACTAAGGGATGCTCTAGCTTGCCGGTTCGAGATTGAGTTTTGCCATCAGCGCTTTGCGAACCACCTCACGGTCATCGAAGTGGATGGTCTTGTCCGCGAGGATCTGATAAGTCTCGTGCCCTTTGCCGGCAATCAAGATGACGTCTTTCTCGCTTGCGGCCTCAATTGCCATATGAATGGCTTGGGAGCGATCCGGCTCGACCTGCACGTCTTTCATTCGTTTGATTCCGGCAAGAATGTCGGCGATTATCTGTTGCGGATCTTCGGTTCGCGGGTTGTCCGAGGTTACGACGACCTGGTCGGCGAGATTCTCTGCGATTTCACCCATCTGTGGGCGTTTTGAATTATCTCTGTCTCCGCCGCAACCGAAGACTACATATAACTTTCCGCCAGAAGGAACGAGCTTTCTGGCTGCTTTGAGAACATTGTCAAGCCCATCCGGAGTATGGGCATAGTCCACGAGACAAAGCGGCTGGGCAAGGCTTTCGTTCTTAGGTCCAGAGACTCTGACCAGCTCAAAACGTCCAGCCACACCTTCGAATGTTTCGATAGCAGCTTTGAGTTCAGAGCGATCTATGCCTTCGTTTAAGCAGATAGCCAGGGCGGCCATTGCATTGTAGACATTGAAAACACCGTTCAAACGCAGATTGATTTCCATAGAACCGGCAGGTGTAGCCAATTCCAGTCGCGTGCCATTGAAGTCGAAGTCGGCTTTGACGGCGCGAACGTCGGCGTTTTCGTTCCATCCGTAGGTAAGAACGCGGACGGATTTGTCGAGAGACTTGATGAAGTCCGGAGCCAGAGCGTCATCAAGGTTGATGACTGCAGCTTTGGTATTCTGCACGCTCTCCGACAATTGGCTGAAGAGCAGCCTTTTCGACTTCCAATAATGGTCCATTGTCTTGTGGAAATCGAGGTGGTCTTGCGTGATATTGGTCAAACAGGCGGACGCGAACTGGCAGCCGTCGACTCTTTTGAGCGCCAGCGCGTGGCTGGAGACTTCCATTGCCACATGGCTCAAACCGCGCGAAACCATCGATGCCAGCAGTTCTTGCAGGTCGGAGGCTTGCGGCGTGGTGAACTTCAAATCTTCGTATTGCTTGTCGCCGTCGGCTCTGGTCCAGCGGGCGCCAAGTGTGCCGATCAGTCCTACACGCTTACCAGCCTTCTCGAGCAGGTGCTCAACCATGTGTGTGGTCGTGGTTTTGCCGTTTGTGCCAGTCACTCCGATGAGACGGAGTTTTGTGGATGGGCGATCGAAGAAATAATCGGAAGCCTTAGCTAGTGCCAGTCTTACATCCGGCACAACAGCAAAAGGCGCCGCAAGAGACTTCTCGTCCGATGGGCGCTTCTCGGTAATTATTAGAGCCGCGCCTTTCTTCAGCGCGTCTTGAATGAAGGTGTTACCGTCTTGTTTTTGACCTTCGATGCAGAAGAATGCATCGCCAGGAGCTACATGACGAGAGTCATAACGGACACCTTTAATCTGATCTGCTCTCTGTGCTTCCGGTCCTGCGTTCAAGACCGAAACTTCGCCCGCGAGGGACGTCTTCAACTGTGAAAGAAAATCATCCAGCGGCTTTGCTGCTGGCTCAGTCTGTTGCGTCAACAAGTTATCGCCCGAATTTTGAAACTGTAGAGGCGGCCTGCGCTGCCATAATGCGGGAGCAGTCGGCTCCACTACATCAATATCTATACAGGGTAAACGGAGATTAGTTGACGTCCGCGTTGTGCTTCGAATTTGACCACGCCGTCAGCTACTGCGTACAGCGAATCGTCTCCTGCTACTCTGACGTTGGCGCCTGGATGAAAGCGGGTTCCGCGTTGTCTGACGAGAATGTTGCCGGCAGTTACCAATTCGCCGCCGTATCTCTTAACACCAAGGCGCTTGGGCTGACTATCGCGCCCGTTTCTTGTCGAACCTGCCCCTTTTTTATGTGCCATGACAAATCACCTTTGTTATGTGTCCTAATCAACTTCGCTCGAAGTGATTACTCTGCTTTCTTCTTAGCTGCTGGTTTCTCTGCTGCTTTTGCCTTTGCTTCTTTCTTCGGCTCGGCTTTGGCTTTTGCCTCTTTCTTAGGCTCTGCTTTGGCTTTCTTCGATTGTTCGTCAGCTTTGGCAAGTTCCTTATCGTTCAATTTAATCGACTCAATAAGGATTCGTGTGTAGTGTTGGCGGTGACCCTGTTTCTTACGGGTGCCTTTCTTTGGCTTCATGTGATAGACGATGATCTTCTTGTTCTTATCGTGACCAAGAATTTTGCCTTCCACTTTGGCGCCTTCGATGAAAGGCTTGCCTACCGTGGACTTGTCGCCATCTACGAGCATCAAAACGTGCTCAAATACAAATTTGTCGCCAGCCTTGCCGTCAGTCAAATCGACGTCTACAAAGCGGCCCGCTTCCAATTGAAATTGCCTTCCCGAGGCTTCTACGATGGCAAACATTGTCGTCTCCAAATCTTGTACTCGGCTATATTTCCGAGCAATTCGTTTAGTTCACTGTCTTTTTAGCGGGCAGCATTTATGCCGCCCCTACAGGTAAAAGATCGCCCCAACATTTAAGTGGGCGTAACGCCGTGTGCCCCATTCGGGGACTCGGGCGACGTGCAATAGTACCAAATATAAATTGTGTCGTCCAAACTTACGTAAATTGTCTTAAGCTTTATGTGATGGACTGTTGCGTGAGGAGCGGAGATTCTTTTGCTGCGGCAGGGAGGAAAACCTGTCTGAGTCTGGCTTTTGGTATGTTTGAGAAAAACGCGGAAAGGTCGCATAATGAAAGGCTTTTCACCAGCCCATCTTAATAAACAGACTCCGCCCGGCGATAGACTTTAGGTAGATAAGAGGACGGGACACCAATGAGCGAAGGCAACGAAGCCGAACTGGGCAGAAGCAAGTACGGTTCAACACCGCAAGAGCATTTGCGGCACCTTTTAACGATTGGATGGAGTACAAAAAGTCCTCTAATACTTAAGTACGTTGCCGAGAATCGGCTGCAGCGAGAGCTTTCTGAATGGCAGGAGCTCGAGACTGCCGCTTCCGCAGCCAAAACGTCTTCCAAGAAATAAAGAGTGAAATTGCATCAATAATTGTGCAATTTCCATTAAACATTTTAAGGATCTCGGCAGATGCTAATAAAATTGCCGGACTGATTCCCAAGCTTTTTTGGAGTGATTGCGTCTATGTTGCAAGTTGGAAAAAGAGCTCCCGACTTTGATATGCCCTCGACCAAGGACATGAAAGGTCTCAAAGAGAACGTACGTTTGGCCGATTACAAAGGCAAATGGCTCGTCGTTTTCTTCTACCCCCTGGATTTCACGTTCGTTTGCCCGACTGAAATCACCGCATTTGATAAGAGATACGACGAGTTCAAGAAAGCCGGCGCTGAAATCCTGGCTATCTCGACCGATAGCGTATACAGCCACCGCGCTTGGATCCAAACCCCTGAAGACAAAGGTGGACTGGGCCCAATCAAATTCGTCTTGGCTTCCGACATCACCAAAGATGTTAGCCGCGACTTCGGCGTATTGATGGAAGACAAAGGCATCGCATTGCGCGGTCTCTTCATCATCGATCCAGATGGCAACCTCCAATATCAAGTTGTCCACAGCCTCAACATCGGACGTTCGGTTGACGAAACTTTGAGAGTTCTCGAAGCACTCAAGACCGGCGGACTTTGCGGCGCTGACTGGAAGCCAGGCCAAAAGCCACTCACCGTTTAATCACGGCGAATCGAAAAATTTACGGACCGCTCCCTTTGGGGCGGTCTGTTTTTTTTCGAGCCTTCTAGCCTTCTAGTGAATGGTAACTTCGTTTCTTCTTAAGGGGGAGACGCCATGCGTCGACCGGTCTTGAGTTTGTAGGGTGATGACATGCATCGCCCGTGCGGCTGCCGAGAACGGCATAACCCGTTTGAACTGGCGGAGAATGGCTTCGCAACAGTTAAATTACCTGCGACTTCTGCACTTAGAGCGATACAATAATCATTCGTAATCTGATGTAGTGGGTGCGAACTTCCCATTTGCATCGAGGGTCTGTCACTTGCCGTGCAAACCCGAGTCCGAGCTAAGAGCTAAAGGAGGTTCTGATGCCACTTCGTATGGACGCTGCCCTGCCTTCGATTGAAGGCGGTACCGAGTGGTTTAATAGCCCACCGATCAAGAACGATGAGTTGAAAGGTGTACCTGTCCTTATCCATTTCTGGGCAATCAGCTGCGGCATTTGCAAAGAATCTCTGCCGGAAATTTCCGGTTGGCTCGACAAATATGGCAGTAAAGGTTTGAAGATAGTATCCGTGCATATGCCAAGGCAAGAATCGGATACCAACATTGATGCGGTTAAAGAAGCCATCAATGAGTACGAAGTGAAACAACCTTGCGTTGTAGACAACTGGCATGAAATCACTGACGGATTTGAAAACAAGTACGTCCCCGCGTTCTACCTCTTTGATGAAGAAGGAAAGATGCGTCAATTCAATGCTGGTGAGAAAGCAGCTAAGCTCGTCGAATCGGCAATCGAAAGAGTAATCAACGCATACACAGAGAAAAAAGAAGGCGCTAAAGCATAGCGCTTTCCAACCCAAATCACCGAGGGACAAAAATGTCTACAGCAACAGTAATGAGCCGTTCTAAGCAGTTAGCGAAAAGAGCGGAAGTAGTAATCCCCGGTGGAGTGAATTCGCCTGCGCGTGCGCTGAAGGCGGTCGGTGCCGATCCTATTTACTTCGACCATGCCGATGGACCCTATCTATTTGATGTCGATGGAAATCGCTTTATCGACTATGTTTGCTCTTGGGGTCCGATGATTCTTGGACATTGCCATCCTAGAGTTCTCGAAGCTATCGAGTCTACGCTTGCCCACGGAACCAGTTTTGGTGCCCCTTGCCGACAGGAAGTAGAGATGGCCGAATTGGTCTGTCAGCTCATTCCTTCGATCGAAATGGTGCGCATGGTCAATTCAGGAACTGAAGCGACCATGTCGGCAATCCGCGTGGCAAGAGCTTTCACAAAGCGCGACATGATTGTCAAATTTGAAGGCTGCTATCACGGACATGGTGATTCGTTCCTCGCAAAAGCAGGCTCCGGATTAGCGACTCTCGGCATCAGTAGCTGCCCGGGTGTTCCCGAGGAAGCAACCAAGCTGACCATCACTGTTCCTTTTAACGACCTCGACGCCGTCAAAAAGGTGTTCAAAGAACACAGCAAAGAAATTGCTGCAGTAATTTTGGAACCAGTCGTCGGCAATGCAGGATTGATTCTTCCTCAAGATGGATTCCTCAAGGGCTTGAGAGATATCACCGAGAAAGAAGGCGCTCTATTGATCTTCGACGAAGTCATGACCGGCTTCAGAGTTGCTCTTGGTGGCGCTCAAGCGAGATATGAAATCAAGCCTGACCTGACGACGCTGGGCAAGATCATCGGTGGCGGACTGCCGGTAGGTGCATATGGCGGGCGCAAAGACATCATGAAAATGATTGCTCCAAGCGGTTCTGTTTATCAAGCCGGCACGTTGTCCGGCAATCCGCTCGCGATGGCGGCTGGGCTTGCTCAACTGAAGATGCTGCAACAGCCGGAGACTTACGTAAAGCTCAACAACAAAACAGAGCTTCTCGCAAAAGGTCTAACCGCAATCGCTGAGAAAAAAGGCGGTATGAGAGTTCAATACATCACAGGTATGATCACGGTCTTCTTCACTGACAAAGAAGTCGTTGATTTTGAAACGGCGAAGAAGAGCGACACCGAAAAGTTCGCCAAAGTCTGGCGCAAGCTGGCTGAGAAGGGCATTTACTGGCCGCCATCGCAGTTTGAAGCTGCTTTTGTTTCAACTGTACATTCGACCAAGGACATTGAAGAAACCCTCAAAGCCTTTGAAGAATCAGTATAGTTCCAGCGACTTTATTAAGTTTCAATTCCTTTGAGTTTATCCCCTTTGCCTGCTCGCCATTGCGTAGGCGAGGGTAACTGCGTTGACGCTTAGCGCGCCGTTGTTCAGCAGTTCGCCGGCGCAAGCGGATAGCGTAGCTCCTGATGTGAGCAAGTCGTCCACAAGGATGATGTGCTGTCCTTCGCAATATTTGCGGTTGGCTTGAAACGCTCCTTGAACGTTTGTTTTCCTCTCCTTCTTTTTCAGCTGATGTTGTGTGGCTGTTGCTTTTGTTCGTGTCAGCAAGCGCGTATCAATGCGAATATCGTGCTTGTATGCAAGTGGGTTTGCTAATAATTCTGCCTGATTGAAACCGCGCTTTACCATGCGCTTCCAGTGCAAAGGAACAGGCACGAGAATGCAGTTTTTCACTCTCACCATTTTGCTCAAGTCGTCTAGCGCTTGGTCTAGGAAGATCGAAAGGTCTTCCGTAACAAGCCGGTCGTCATCATATTTCAGGTGATAAAGCATCTTCTTGAGTGGACCGTGATAAGGTAAACGGCTTGCCACCAAAAGTGGTGCCATATCCTCTATGTTTACGATCTTCAGCGATGATGGTTCAAGTTCTAGTTTGAAAAAACAGCTGTCGCACAAGGTCGTTCGGTTTAATTCCTTCCAGCGTTTGGGACCACTGAGAAAGCCGACCAAATCAACCTTCAGCTCTTCACTGCAAACCCGGCATTTTTCTTGGCAGAGCGCGAATGAGAAGGCATTGAATAACACCTGCACAAAATCACCTCCCTTTGAAGGATGGTTTTTCTAGTTCAAAGTTGTCTCCAAATAGGACAAATTTTGGGGACAAGTAATTAGACGATTCGTTCAAACAAAAAGTTCAATCGATCTCAAATAGTTTCAATCACTTTCGCGATTTACATTGTTTACTTCAAAAATGGGCTAAAACCCAAACAGGGGCTAAGATAAGGCGTTCGCAACCCCGTCTCGGCAATCGGTGACCACCATGCAGACCAGCACAGTCGACCAGGCAACTAAAGACTTGATTCGCCAGGCGGAAAAGTCATTGGCGGATCAATTCGAGTTTGTCGACGAGACAGCCTTACAAAATCAGAGAAAAGTTCTCGATGCGTTTCGCAATCACAAACTGACCGAAGAGCACTTTGCTGAGAAGACGGGTTACGGAATCGATGATGCCGGCAGGGAGGCGCTCGATTCCATATTTGCTGAAGTATTCAACGCCCCCGCCGCGGCGGTGCGAATGCAGGTGGTTTCGGGCACGCACGCACTTGCGCTGTGTCTGTATGGCTGCCTAAAACCCGGTGACAGGCTGGTCAGCATCACCGGCGCCCCATATGACACTTTACAGCAGGTGATTGGCATAGCCGGGGATGGACGAGGTTCGCTAAGAGAGCTTGGGGTTGCCTATGCCGAAATTGATATTGACCCAGCACTTTTGAATGTCTCCGGCTACCAAGCAGCCGGCATCGATGCGCAAGTCGCAGCTGCAAGGGTTTTGGAGCTTCAGAAGTTGCTCGAGGCACCTACCAAACTGGTAACCATACAGAAATCGTGCGGTTATTCGTTTGATCGACGTACGCTTTCCAATGAAGAAATCGGCAAAATGATAGCGCTGGTGAAGGCTACCAACCCCGACGTGTTGGTAATGGTCGACAATTGCTATGGAGAATTCGTTGAATCTACCGAGCCGACAAGCCATGGAGCGGACATCATTGCCGGCTCTCTTATCAAAAACCCCGGAGGCGGATTGGCGATATCGGGAGGCTATATTGCTGGTCGCGAGGACTTGATCGAGTCGGCCCTGTACCGGCTGACCGCGCCCGGCATCGGTGGTCACCAGGGTGTTAGTTTTAACCAAAACCGGCTCTTATTCCAGGGTTTGTTCCTGGCTCCCTCCGTAGTCGCCTCGGCGGTCAAGGGCGCAATGTTGTCTGCACTGGTCTTTAGCGACCTGGGCATGGATGTGAAGCCTGCCGCAACAAAGAGAAGATTCGACATCATTCAGGCCATCAAGTTCGGAAGCCGCCAGAAATTGGTTAATTTCTGCCGCGCGATACAGTATTTCTCGCCCGTTAACGCACACGTTTCGCCCGAGCCAGCCGAAATGCCTGGATATGAAGATCAGGTGGTAATGGCAGGGGGCACTTTTGTCGAAGGCTCCACCATCGAACTGTCAGCCGATGGTCCACTTCGGGAGCCTTATGCTGCCTTTTTGCAGGGTGGCCTTACATATCTCCATATTAAGTGCATGCTAGAAGGGGCTATAACCCGCAGCAGGAGCGGCGAACTGCCATTTGTATAGTGGGTAAATGTTTGCTTATCGCCTTTTCTAATCCCCTTTTCTTCTTTAGAATTAGAGTCTGAACTTCGCAAGTCGGTTGGAGGAGTCACTCTTGGTTGCTCAAATACGAAATAGAGCCAGTCTTTCGGTAGGCGTAAGCAGAGCGCAGGAGACAAGCGGACATTTTGACCTGAAGATTCTGTCCGGCACTGCCAACCCTGAACTCGCAAGAGAAGTCGCTGAGTATCTAGAACTAAGCGTCTCCCCGGTCAAAATCCAACCATTCTCTGATGGTGAGATATACGTGCAGCTCCAGGAGAGCGTGCGTGGCGTCGATTGCTTCGTTGTGCAATCGACTTGTTCACCGGTCAATGAAAATCTGATGGAACTGCTCATTATGCTCGATGCGCTGAAGAGAGCATCGGCAGGCAGAATTACCGTCGTTATGCCTTATTTCGGATACGCTCGCCAAGACAGAAAGGCGGCTGGTCGCGAAGCCATTACAGCCAAGCTGGTGGCAGACCTCCTCACTACGGCAGGTGCAGACCGCGTTGTTGCTCTGGACTTACATGCTCCGCAAATCATGGGCTTCTTCAATATCCTGGTTGATCACCTTTACGGCAGTCCGGTTTTGATTGATTACATGAATTCGCTCGATCTCAAAGACATTGTTCTCGTCAGCCCCGACGTCGGTGGTGTGGCAAGAGCACGTGCATTCGCGAAGAAGTTGAACGACTCACCTCTCGCCATCATTGATAAACGCCGCACGAAGCACAACGAAGCAGAGTCACTTAGTCTTGTTGGTGACGTCAAAGGCAAAACAGCGATCATGGTAGACGATATGGTCGACACTGCCGGTACTCTCGTCAAAGGCGCTGAGTTGCTCAGAAGAGAAGGTGCCAAGTCGATTATCGCTTGCTCTACACATGCTGTACTCTCTGGTCCTGCCAACAAGCGTCTCGAAGAATCATGCATCGAGAAGCTCATTGTGACCAACTCTATCCCCCACGATCCGACCAAGATCTCCAAGAAGATTATTCAGGTCAGCGTTGCCAAACTACTCGGCGAAGCGATTGCACGGATTCACGACGATTCTTCCGTCAGTGAATTGTTCGAGTAGTTCTGGGTTAACGACACGATGATTCTTGAAACATTTCCCGCCGGTCCTTTGCAGTGCAACTGTTCGATCATCGCTTGCCCTGAGACGAAAGAAGCAATCGTTGTCGATCCGGGCGGCGATGTTCAAAAGATCATCGATCGACTCAACAAGCAAGGACTGACCGTCAAATACTTGCTGCATACTCATGCGCACTTCGATCACATCATGGGTTCAAGAGAGCTCAAAGAGAAGACCGGGGCGAAGATTTGCCTGCACGAAGGTGATCAATGGCTGTACGACAATTTGCAGAAGCAATGCGGATTGTTCGGCTTCAAGGCCACGGACACTCTTCCAGTCGACCACTACTTGCAAGATGAAGAAGAGGTCAAAGTTGGAAACTTAAAAACGACTGTAATCCACACTCCTGGTCACACGCCCGGTAGTTTATGTTTTTCAGTCAAAGAAAAAGAGAGCACCCTGTTTTCGGGCGACACTCTTTTTCAGCGTTCAATCGGCAGAACTGACCTCTGGGGAGGTTCGTTCGACGAAATCATCAAGTCGATTTCGCAGCGCCTTTTCGTTCTCGATGACTCGACAAATGTAATTCCGGGACACGGGCCAAACACCGATATCTGGTCGGAGAAGCGCGAGAATCCGTTCGTTCACTAGAGTGATAAAGACTAGTCTGACTACGACTAGCTTGATCTCGACTGGTTTTTCAGAGGCAGTAACTTAGTGTCTGGCTGCGCCGAGAATTTGATCTGCACGCTTTTGCAGGTCTTCTGCTTCACTCATACGACCTTGCGTTTTGCAGATATTTGCCAGATTTCTGAGACTCATGCCCACATTGACGTGGTCGCTGCCGAAATTCTTTTCGTAAATGCCTAGAGCTTGGCGGGAAAGCGACTCCGCCTTTTCCATGCGTCCTTTCGACTCATAGAAAAGTGACATCGAAACCAGCGTCGTTGCTACTTCCGGGTGGTCTGTGCCCAGCACCGAGGAGAACAGTTGGAGCGCTCGAATGAAGAGTGGCTCTGCTTGCGAGAACTTGTTGGTGCGGTGATATAGCACTGCTAAATTGTGCAAACCAGTGGCAACTTCAGGGTGATCTGAGCCGAGGTTCTTTTCGAAAATCTCGAGAGAACGTCTGTGCAATGGCTCGGCGCGCTCATAGTCGCCCATATAAGAATAGTTGTTTGCCAGACTGCGAAGTCCTTCGGCAACGTCCAGGTGGTCGCTGCCCAGAACCTTCTCTTTAATTTGAAGGGCTCGTTCGTAATACTGTGTCGCTTCTTCGTACTCGCCTAGCTTTCTCAAAACGCGAGCAAATGTCTTCAAGCTGTCCGCAACTTCGAGGTTGTCAGGCGCGAGCGGGCTCTCTTTGAGAGTGAGCGACTGGCGAAGAATCGGTTCGGCTTCTTGGAAGCGACCGACCAAAGAGTAATAATTGCCGAGCGCGCGGCGACTTTCGCCGGCCTTGGGATGATCTTGCCCTAGCGCCTTCTGGCGAATTTCCAGAGTGCGCTTGAGAAGGTCTTCGGCGTGTTCGATTTTCCCCTGGGCCAGGTGGGTGCGTGCCAGCAGGGAAAGGCATTCCGCTACGTGAAGGTGTTCTTTGCCCTGTTGCGCTTCGCGGATGTTGAGAGCTCTATTGAGAAGTGACTCAGCTTCTTCGTGTCTATTGGTATGAATGTAGAGCTGCGCGAGATCGACGCAACTGGTGGCGATTCTCAGGTTTTCGGGACCAGACTTCATCGCCTCTTCCAGGGCTGAAGTCCAGCATTTCAAGCACTCTTCATAATCCTGTGCCTTGAAAGCCTTCTGGCCTTGCCGTTTTAGATTCTCCCAATTCTCGTTGACCATTAGTCGTCCAAATTTCCAAGAGCTACGTGGATACCTGACTCAGATCTTACAACCAATTCTCACTTGAGATTGGCGAAAAACTTGCCCTGTCACTAATCTTTGTCTGCCTTTGTGTACTAGTTTGATACCAAATGCGGTAGCAGTACAGGCAGGCGCAAAGAACAGTCTTTGCGCGTTATGGCGCGAGACGTTACAACGAAACGACTCGATTATTGCAAACTGCTATTGTGGGGCGGCTGCGCTTGTCGAGTTGATAAGCTTCGAGTCTTTGAGGTCGGAGCGTATTGCTTTGGAAAGTTCGATTTTCGCGGTCTTTCTTCGAGCATTGAGCCAGCGTTCAAGAGCGGCTTTGGCATTGGGTTCTTGCAGCTTTTGCTTGATAAAATCCTTCACCTCTGCAAACACGAAAGGTCCAGCCGGTTGGCGGTCAGTCACTTTCATAATCACATAGCCAACTTCAATAGGCATTACTTTAGGTGCAGTCTCACCGGCTTTCAAGTTTTCGAGCAATTGTTTCACGGCTGGTTGGAGCATACTCAACTCTACCCATCCGGCGTCACCACCGGTTTTTCCGGCGCGAGCTTGAACATCATCGGTGTTTTCGTTTGCTAGCAGTTTGAAGTCTTCGCCCTTCTGCGCGCGTTTGAGAATATCGTCTGCTTTCTTGGCGAGTTCAGCTTTTTTCGCTTTGATGGCTTCATCTAATTCGGAAGGGCTGATATCCGGCTTGACACGCACGATCTGGCTTTTGATTCCTTCCAGATTGCCAATGTTTTCTTCCGGTGCGGCAATGATGATTTGGCTCAAGCGAATGCGCTCGCCGTGTTTGAACTTATCTTTGTTTGTTTCGAAGAACTTCTTCGCGACGTCGTCAGTCACCGGCGATTCGTTGACGATTTTGTCTTGAATCATGATCACCATGAAATTGTTGACGATGTCATCGCGGTAGACTTCCGGTGTCAGACCTGACTGTTTAAGCGCTCGTGGATAAACTTCCGAGTCTTTCAATTCCATGTAATTGTTGAAAGCCTTTTGCGTAAAACCTCTGGCGCGCGCTTCTGCCAAGAATAGTTCATGGTCGACAAGCGAGTCCAGCAGCCCTTCTTCTTGGAGCGTGCGGAACATTTTATTGGCGAGTGCTTCGTCCATAATCAGCTTTTCAAACTGTGCTTCGGACAAATTGCCCGACTTGAGAAACTCTTTGAACTTCTCGGGAGTGTTGCCGCGAGCCATTTTTGCTGCATCCAAGAGTTTTGCCTTCTCGTCAGCGGTGAGAGTCATACCGCGGCGTTTGGCTTCTTCTAAATACGGCTTTGTGACGCCCGGATCCATTGCCATAGTGTCTTGAAACTTCTGCATGTTCGTTTTCAACTGACGCCTGTAGGTAGCCATCGTAATCGGCTGACCTTCTACGTAGCAGATGATTACTTCATCGCCTAACTGTTTTGCCTTAATCACCTTCATCGCATCAGCGACTTGCGGCAGGTCCATTACAGCTTTTTTCTCTTCTGCTGGTTTGCCGTCTTTTGTGCCGCCTGTACTGGTAGCATCCGGTGTCTTGCCGTCCACTTTTGTGGCGTCGCTGGTGGTGTCAGCAGGTTTGTCTGGATTTTGGCAAGCCTGCAAGCAAACGATTGATAGAAGTGCCACTGACAGTGCTGTTAATCTCTTCATTCTGCTGTCTATAAGCCTCTCGTTTGTCTGGTTCTGATTTCGATTTGCATCTTTCAAGATGCAAGTTGTTTTTCCATCTTGCTATCTTGCCGCCACGGAAGTTAGCACCATAGCACTAAGCAATTCTTCAAGCAAATCAAGTTGCTCAACAGGCGAAAGTCCTTGCGAGCGCACCAGGATGCAGGGCGCAGGACCGATACCACCTGCCTGTCCAGGCTTATAAGTTGTACGGCTGGCAAGATGTTTTGGCAGTCGGCTTTGTACCGGCATCCATTCATTCAAGCGGAATGCTACAGACAGTTTCAAGCTCATGCCATCTGGCTTGATAGCTGACACCTGAGCCCTGGCGCAGAGCAGACGCAATCGAACAACCTTGGCCAGATTGTCGACTTCTTCGGGCGCTTTGCCGAAGCGATCCTTCCATTCTTCTTTGAGAACACTGAGGTCTTTGTCCGACTTAACATCCGCGAGTCGCTTGTATTCAATCAAGCGCTGATCGGGATCGGGCATGTATGTTTCGGGAATGAATGCGGATACGTTGATATCGATTTGAGCGTCGGCGTCTGAAGAAACGCTCTGACCTTTGAGTTCTGCAACTGATTCTTCCAGCAGTTTGCAATAAAGTTCAAAACCAACCGAAATCATGTGTCCATGCTGTTCGGCGCCAAGGATGTTGCCTACTCCTCTAATCTCCATGTCGCGCAATGCGATCTGATAACCGGAGCCCAGCGATGTGAATTCTCGAATGGCTTTGAGTCTGCTTTGGGCTGTTTCGGTCAGCACCTTCTGTGGGCGGCAGAGGCAGTAGGCATATGCCTGCAAGTCAGAACGACCAACCCGTCCTCGCAGCTGATAGAGCTGAGCAAGACCGAACTTGTCGGCCTCGTTAACGATAATCGTGTTGCAGTTGGGAATGTCCAAGCCTGATTCGATGATGGTCGTGCAAACAAGTACGTCGTATTGATGCGCCGCAAAGTCCAGCATCACGTTTTCCAGTTCGCGCTCGGACATCTGTCCGTGCCCAATGATGAGCCTTGCTTCCGGTACGAGCTGTTTTACCTCGAAGGCAATTTGCTCAATCGACTCGATGCGGTTGTGTACGAAATAGACCTGACCGCCTCTTTCCATTTCGTGCAGAATTGCGGTGCGGACCAGAGGCAATTTGTATTCGCCGACGAAGGTCTTAATGGGCAGTCTGTTAACGGGCGGCGTGTGTATCAGGGACATGTCGCGGGCGCCGGACAGTGCCATGTGCAATGTTCTTGGGATCGGCGTCGCGGACATAGTGAGCACGTCTACCATGACTCTTAGCTGTTTCAATTTCTCTTTGTGCCCAACGCCGAATCTCTGTTCTTCGTCGATAATCAGAAGTCCGAGATCTTTGAAAGCTATGTCTTTCTGCAACATTCTGTGTGTTCCGACCACGACGTCGCATTCGCCGACGCCGAGTTTTTGAACCACCTCTCTCTGCTCCTTCGCTGTTCTAAAACGGCTGAGCAACCCGACTCGGATTGGGTAGGCGCTGAAACGTTCGCAGAGATTGTTGTAGTGTTGCTGCGCAAGAATTGTTGTGGGAACAAGAACAGCTACTTGCTTGCCCGACATTACGGTTTTGAAAATTCCACGAATTGCCACTTCGGTTTTTCCGAAGCCGACGTCTCCGCAAATTAGCCTGTCCATCGGCTTATTCGCTTCTAAATCATGCTTAACGTCTTGAATAGCTTGCCATTGATCGGGCGTTTCTTCATAAGGAAACGCCTCTTCCATCTCGTATTGCCATGGAGTATCCGGTATGCATTGGAAACCCTCTTGCTTGGCTCGAATAGCGTAAAGATTGACGAGATCTTCTGCGACCTGCTTGACCGATTTTTTGACACGCTTTTTAGTGGACTCCCACTCGGCGCCGCCGAGGCGAGAGAGTCTAGGCGCACTATCACCGGCTCCACGATAGCGGCTGAGGAGGTTGATTTGATCGACTGGAACATACAAGCGGTCGTCGCCAGTATATTGAACGGTCAGATACTCTCGTTGTTGATTGTCGACGGCAATACGCTGAACGCCCACAAATTGACCGATTCCGTGCTTCATATGCACGACGTAGTCGCCAACTTTTAGATCGGAAACAGAAGTGAAACGCTCATAGGTCTTTTCGGCAACCTGGCGACGATAGACTGTTGGTCTGCGTTTTAGTCCAAACATCTCCGCATCGGTGATGGAGACAAGCATGATATCGTCGAGTCGGAAACCCTGTACAAAACCATGTCGGGTTACCCAGACTTCGCTGCCCGAGCCCGGAGTCTTGCCTCTGGCTACAAGTTCTGCAAAAGAGAGGGCTTGTGTCTCGGAAGCGTTTAAATTGCCAGCACTTGCAGCCGCTTCGGGCGAACCTGGCTCGTGGTGCCGAATATCGCTTTCAGCGCCCAGATATCTGGCCGGCGTATCCCATTCGCGCAGAAGTCCGAGCAGTCGTTGAGGCTGCTCGGTGGAGATGACGACTTGATATTCGTTGCGTCTGAGTGACCGTACCTTTTCAATTACTGCCTGCATTTGATTGCCGAATCGCTCAATAGGATGGCAATCGAATTGCACAACTGCATGCTCGGCCTCATCCGGGAATGCAGGTAAGCTTGACAGATAGACCTTTTGGAAGCTGGAGATGCGGGTCTTCAGCTCTTCAAAATTGGAGTGAAGGGCACGCGGCAGAGCGAGCAAACGTCCGGTCGTAATGCCTTCTTTATATGCTTCATTGAGCTTTTCTTCATAGCCGATAAGTGACGACGTGAGCAGATCCCACTCATCGAAAAATACCAGTCCCTTCTCGGGAAGGTAGTCGGCAAGCGTCGCGAAGCGATCGCTGACAAACGGATAATAGTATTCACAAGATTCCGGATATTGCCCCGAGGCAAATCCGGTCAGGTCGTTTTCTATGATGGAGAGCAGGGTTTCCTTGGCTCCGTCTTCCAGCTTTTCGGCGGATGCTTCAGCATGCTCGCGCAGTCTGGCAATCAAATCATCTTTGAATTCTTTACTGTCATCGAGGACTATCCAGTATCTTGGCGGAATAAGAACTTGATTCAATTCATCGACAGACCGCTGGTTGTCGATGTTGAATTGACGAATAGATTCGACTTCATCATCAAACAACTCGATACGCATCGGAAAGCCGCTTGAAGGGTAGATGTCGATAATGTCTCCCCTGATACTGAATTCGCCGCGTAGAGTTACAAGACTCTCTCTGGAATAGCCGAGTCCTGCCAACCTTCTAGCCAGGTCTTCGCGATCGACAGTTGCACCTTTTTTGAGGGCGAAACTTTTTTCTTTCAACGTTTCTGCATCGAGAACTCTTTGGATAAGTGCTCTAATCGGTACGATTACCAAGTATGGTTCGTCGTTGCCGTACATAATGCGATTCAAAACTTCCAGCTGCGGAGCTATGTTGTCCGGGCTGCTGAGAACCTGTTCGTACGGCGAGACTTCCGAGGACGGGTAAAAGTAAACGGGATAGCGACTGAGATTGGAGAGTTCGTGCTTGAGTCTCGAAGCGACCTGGTTGTCCTGGACAATTATGAAAAACGGTCTTTTGACCTCATGGTTGAGAACCGAAAGCACCAACGATTTGGCAGAATCCGAAAGACCTGAGAGGTTCAATTCCGTCTGAGAATGACGCGCTGTACGGGCTAATAGCTTTGCATATTGAGGCGAGCCCAGGAAGCGCTGATGCAGGGCGCTAGCGAGTATATTTTCGCGTGTTTGTCGAGAAGAATCGCCTGTATTTTGAGACTGAGTTGCCATATTTCCTGATGGTGCCGCCTGGTTCACTCCAAACTCCGTTTCGAACATTCAAATTTCGCTCAAATTTGAGAGTAGTCAAATTCTTTCTATTCGATGCGTGTTTTCGTCGAGCTTCAGCAATTCAGAAGCGCAATCGAACCAAATTTGGCGAATTTTTTATCGTAGCATGCGAACACCATAGAACGCCCGTCCAACGCACCATTTGTGTCATGTGGCGTAATTATCGTCTACACCCCGACAGGCGCCATTCTCAGGCAGTTGTTACTTTGCTTTCAGGGTGGAAAATTCATCGTTTCAACTTTACAGAAAGCTCATGAGTGTTCAGGTATTATGTCCTTGGTAATGTTTAAGGGAAGTTCGGATGAGGCCAGTCGTGCTTAGAAACCTGAAGATTTTTGTCTCAGTTTTCGCGGCTGCGTCTGTTTTCGCCAGCCCACCTAGTTTGGCGCAAAAGCATCATTATGCGCCGGACGTCGGACAGCGCATCGATATTGCCGGGCAGTTGAGTAAGGAGGGCAAGTTCGATGATGCCCGCCGCGTCCTTTCCGAAGCACTGCAGCTAGACGCCAACTGCTGTGATTGCTTGAACAGTCTGGGGATAACCTATTTCAAAGAAGGGCGACTGAAGGAGGCTGAAGCCAATTTCCGCGGCGCTCTCAAGATCGATCCCCTTTATTTGGAAGCGCTCTGCAACTTGGGTTTGTGCCTTTACCAGCAGGGCGAATCCCACTATGCAGAAGCGATAGTTTATTTCAGCCAGGCGCTGGAATTGACGCAAAACAAAGACTTCCAACTGCACAAGAATCTTGCCGATGTTCTGCGTGATAAGGGCGACTTCAAAGAAGCTGCCATGCATTACGGTGAAGCTGTGCGTTTGCAACCTGACTATGCACCTGCATACAATGGGCTATCCATGCTGTATTACAGGCTGAAGCAATTCGACAAGGCATATGAAGAAGCGCTGAAGGCGGTTAAGTTCAGACCGGATTATGCTCTTGGTTATTTTTACTTGGGGATGATCGAAACCTCCCGAAAGCATGTTCCTCAGGCGATCCAGTATTACGAGACATCGCTCAAGTACGAGCCAAATCCTCGCTATGCTGCTGACACGCGCCAGAAAATCGCCGATTTGAAGGCTGGATTTATGCCACCTTCTGATAACTCCGGCTCATCTATGGCCGAACCTGGCGCTGTCGCACCTTCTGCCTCGATTTCTGCATTGGTTCGCTCTCAGGAATGGGAAAAGGCTGAAAACGAACTATCTCGCTTACTTTCCACTCCAAATGGAAAAACCCCCAACAATTACAACAACTACGGTTATGTCCTTGCTCGCCGCAATAAGCTAAAGGGCGCAGTTGCCGCTTACCAACAGGCTATCGACCTCAAGAAGAGCAAATTTCCAAAAGGTGACAAAAGGGGTGCCTTTCCCGAAGCTCACTACAATCTTGGTCAGATTTTGCGTTTGAACAATCAACCGAAGGACGCGGAGAATGAAATCTTTGCGGCAGTTCAAGAAGCGAAACAAATGAACAAGCGGTTTCCTGCTGCATTGAACGCCTATGCCCTGATGCGAAAGTCGCACGGTGACTTGAAAGGTGCAAAGGCATACTATGTCAGTGCCCTCACACAGGCTGCAGATACAATGCCGGTGATTCATTACAATTATGCAATTTTGCTCGAAAAGACTGAAAATAGTAAGGAAGCGGTCGCACAGTACAGGCGCTATCTAACCCTTGCTCCGGCGGGGAAAAACGCCAAAGCTGCGCAGGAACGACTGAGACGGCTGACCGGTGTGTCCAGGTAGGCTGTCAAGACAAGCTGAAGCGTCTGTTGTACAATCAATTTCCGTGGCTCTGGCTACGGCAATATTTGCCGTTATTTTTTAGCATTTTGAAACGGAGTTTTGACCAGCACAATGAGCGTTACAGAGAAGGACGTCAATAGCGCCGCGCCGGCAGCGAATCCTCAACATACAGAGGCGATGCTGGAGGCTGTTTGCGCTGTTGCGCGTGCTCGGGAAGCCACTCCTGTTCCGGCTGGAAAGACACGCGTTGCCGTTCTTATGAGCGGAGGCGTCGACAGTTCTGCCACTGCCTATCTTCTTAAAGAGCAAGGATATGATGTCGTCGGGGTGACTGGCTGGCTGATCAAATCAGGCAGCCGTTGCTGCGACACGGGCATGATCGACGCTGCCAGAGTCTGCGAGCAACTTGAGGTAGACCACCATGCGGTCGACTTGAGAGAGCTTTTTAAAACGCAAATCATTGACGATTTCCATCAATCGTATGCACGTGCGCGCACTCCTTTGCCGTGCAGTTTGTGCAACACCGTAATTAAGTGGGGCGCATTAATGAATTACGGGCGTAAGATTCTTGGCGCCGAGTACATTGCCACTGGTCACTATGGACGTATCGCTGAGATCGATGGGCAAATCCGATTGGCTCGTGCAAAAGATCCTAAGAAAGATCAATCGTATGTTCTCTGGGGTTTGACGCTCGACCAGCTCAAGCACACCTTGCTTCCTCTCGGCGATTACAACAAAGACGAGATTCGAGCAATCGCTGCTAAAGCTGATTTGACGACTGCAAATCGACCTGATAGCCAGGATCTCTGCTTCATTCCAATGGGTAAGACCCCGCAAGAGTATCTGTCCGGCTTCCTTCCTGAGCTGCCTGGACCGATTCTGCACGCCCTTACAGGTGACCTTATGGGCGAGCATAAAGGCACGCACAATTTTACGATTGGTCAACGTCGCGGTATCAATATCTCGTACAAAGAGCCGCTTTATGTCACTTCCATCGATCCCGATATGCGCATTGTCTATGTGGGACCAAAAGAGGCCCTGCTTCGTCGCGAGCTGACGGCGTCCTTTATGAACTGGATGCTTGAGGCACCACCGGCGGAACCATTTAGAGCGCAAGTGAAAATCAGATACAACAGTCCTACGGCACCAGCCCTGGTTACACCATTACCTGACAATAAGACATCGGTGCTCTTCGACGACGCGCAGCCTGCAATCACTCCCGGTCAAGTGCTCGGTATTTACGACCTGTCTGACGCATATATCATGGGTGGCGGCTGGATCGACTGATCGGCAAAGATCAAATGTCCAAGCCTTTTGAAAGCTATTGGAAACGCAATTTAATCACGCGGGGTAAAATCCCTCGAATTCGTGTTGTCATGCTGTTTCTCGTTTGCTGAAGTCGGGAACCAATGCGGTATCGGTTAGTCGAATGTTCAGTATTTGTGTTGCTAACGTAAAAAACAAAACCTATAATACGACTTGGTAGCCATGGATCTTGTTTTAAATGCTTCTGAAAAACCGCGTCTTCACTAGGTTTAAGCCACTAACATTAGTGCTTGCAGTACTAATGATGGCATGTTCGATATGCGTTTCGGATATCAGCGCAGATGCGCGCACTAGATCTAAGAGTCATGCTTCTGCGTCAACGCGAAGCAGTGGTTCTTCACGCTCCGCAAGATCATCGAGAGGACGTTCTCGAACAGTCGTGCAATATTCAGGCTCGCGCCGCCGCACCGTTGCGGTAAGCAGAAGCCGTGTCACGGCGTCGTCGCGACACAGTAATCGAACAATTCGCATTGTCAGACAACCTCGTCCTAAATACGCATACTCGCTCAGTTTGTTCTTGATGCATGCTCCTGCTTTCGACAAGAGCCCGCTTGATCAACAAACGAGTGAAAAGATCGCGCGGGCTTGGGACCGTGGTATCGCTGATAGTTACCCTGCACGCACTCTCGTGAGGGCTGGTGTTGTTTCGTATCATCCACTTCGCGGTGGAATTTTCTATCGACGCGAACCAGTCAAATACATCATTTTGCACTCTACCGAAACAGGCATTCCTGTCAGCGCTGTCAACGTAATCGAAGGCTGGAGCTCAATGGGGCGTCGCCATCCAGGCGCTCAGTATGTGGTTGAGCGTGACGGCACGATCTATCAAGCTGTAGATCCAGATCTTGCCACTGTGCACGTCAATATTTTTAAGACTTTGCCTGGCATCAACAACGACAACAGCATCGGCATAGAAATGAATCACACGGGCAGGCAGAATTATCCTGCTGCGCAGCGTGAAGCAGTTTCTAAATTGCTTGCCTATCTTCAAAATCGCTACCAAGTCGATCATGCCAACGTGATCACACATAGATACGCACAGCAAGGCGACCATACCGATCCTGTCAATTTTGATTTGGAAGGATTTCTTGCCTACAAAAACAATTTCCAAAAGCAAGCTCTTGCTTACAAAGTCAAAGGGCTGGAGAAAGAAGTTAAGACATGGAACGAGCCTTCCGCCGCTTCTACTATTCTGCAACCGCATCCGGTGCAAACAGTCGATGCAGTTGAGCGCGCTGACAAAAAGCTGGATAGAAATGAAAAGGTCAAAGTCTCTCCGTTGCCTGTTATCGAGGAGCCGGTGCGGACCGCACAGCCTGGTAACGCATTGGAGTTGAAGGGACCGATTGAGGTTGATCCTACAGCTGCAACCGACTTGAATCAGAAAGAAACATTTGAAGTGGACGGACCAGGTGCCACCAAGGGTGGTGAAACATCCGAATCCGATAGATCCGCCGGTGGAAAGTCAGAGTCCGCAAAACAAGAATCCGCGCCAGATTCTCCCAAGCCGAAATTCGCTCCTGGACCTGACAGCGCGCCAGAATCAAAGTTGAGCAGCCCGCACACGAAGTTCGCACCAGCGCATGTGATCAACCAGCTGCCTAAGAAAGAATTAGAGACCTCATCCCACAAAGTGATTACACCACCTATTCACAAGGAAGTTGTAACTCACAAGTCAAACGATGATGTTCCGCTGACGCAGTACGTACCTGGTGACAAGGTTACGCATACGCAGGTAAAACCAGCGATGCGCACATCTACCGCCGCGCCGAGGGCGGTAGCCGCCAAGCCTCCTGTCGAAGAGCAAATTCAGCCGAAGGACTTGAAGCCGACTGCAAAGAAAACGATGTTCCAGCGCTTCCGTTCTTATTGGAAAGATAACTTCCAATAATATAGCGTCGACGCATGGCGTCTAGAACTGGTCGACGTATGGCATCGACAGCTGGCTGGATTTATTCCGCCCTTACGGAAGAGCGAAGTCCAAAATACTCGAGTAGCCGTTTGGACCAGCGTTCAGATCGCTTTCGATGAGAGAAACTGTACTAATCTCATGCGTGAGAGGAAAGAGCACGTCTGGAATTTCGAAATCGCTGAGCGAACGTTTCACATTGCCGGCATCTCGCTGTTTGTGGTCAGGTGAAAAACGGCAGACTGTCAGATGCGGGCGGAATCGCTTGAAGCGTTGCACTTTATCGCTCTTTTCCAAATACTTCGACAAACCCTCGGTGATTGTTTTGTTGAGACTCTCCGCTTGAAGGCATTCAGTGGTTGATTCGAGAACAAGAACACGCGGTGCTTTGAGCGAAGGCCATACTTCAATTTGGTCATATTGAATTTGAAAAGAACGATTGCCTAGCTTCTTCCACTCGGCGAGTGCGGATTGCAGGTCCTTTTTCACATCTTCCATTCGAGATTGTTCTACATCACCGATGAACAGCCATGTTAGGTGCAGTTTGGGGATAGGAACAAAGCGTGCCTTGATCTGCCAACATTGTGACAGTTGGCTGTTCATATGCTTGAGTTCTTCCACTAATGCCGCGTGTTCAGCGTTTAGGAATGTTCCGACAAATAGCCGAGTCATCCCTTCCTTGTCCATTGTTCAAGCTCGCTGCCCAGGTAAATCGAACCGCCAATCTTTCAAAAACTCTCGGTGTATTGGTCCAGAGTTCTCCTAGTTAATCCACTTCTTTGCCGCTGCTGTAGAAACTCCTACCAGTTGCCGCCATCTGTTTGAGATAAGGACTGACCTCACGATGAGGACCCGGTTCTTTGTAGATTTCTTCCAACTTTTCAATGATGTACGGAATGCCGAGCGAGTCCGCATAGCGCAGAAGTCCACCGCGGAAGGGTGGGAAGCCCATACCCAAGACAGTGGCAACATCGACTTCTCGCGGTCTGCGAACAACTTTCTCGTCCAAGCAGCGTGCGGCTTCATCAATCATCGGTAGCAAAATGTGTTCTGCCAATTTTTTGCATTCTTCTTGTGGCGCCTTCTCGCTACTCACGTTCAGTTTCAAGATGTTAGTCAGATCGGGATCCATTCCGATATTTCTGCCGGATTCATCCCAGTTGTAGAGTCCCTTACCGTGCCGTTTTCCAACAATGCCGATGTCTTTTACACCTTTCAGGCAAGCTGGTTTCGTAAAGCGTTCGCCGATATTGTCTTGCAGTGAATCCGCGACCAGCAGCGCTACATCCATTCCTACTTCGTCCGTGACACCCCACGGTCCGAGGGGCATACCGAAGTCGATGGCTGCGTCATCAATCCAGTTGATTGCAGTGCCAAGGTCTACCAGTCTGGCTGCTTCATTGATGTAGCAGCAAAGCAGCCTGTTGACGAGGAAGCAGGTGCTGTCCTTGATTGGCAAAGGCAATTTGTCCAGTGCTGCGAGGAAGGAGAGTACTTTGGATTGACTTTCCCTTCCCGCATTTTTCGCTGGAATGACTTCCACCAAAGGCATTCTGTCGACCGGATGGAAGAAGTGGATGCCGAAGAACTCGTGCTTGGCTGCGAGTGTTTCCACAAGCTTGTTCACTGAGAGTGACGAGGTGTTGGTGGCGACGATTGCCGTTGGTTTCAAAAGAGGCAAAACCTTCGAAACAATCTCTATCTTCGTCTCGAAGACCTCAGCGCATGCTTCTACCAGCAAATCCACGTTTGCCAGGTCTTCATACGAATTCGCCGATTTGATCGTGCCGAACGTTCTGACTTCATCATCATCAGCGTTGGATTTTTCTGCGCGATTGACGTTGTTTGTGACAGTCTCCAACATCAATTCCTGACGGTCTGCGCTGGCGGATTTGACGACGACGTCAAATCCCCTTATAGCGGCCCAGCTCGCGATGTTGGTGCCCATGATGCCACCACCAATGATGCCGACCGATTTAATTGGTTGAAAACCTTGCTTGGCTGCTTTCGCAGAAGCAGACATCTTGTAGAACTCTGTGGTGAAAAATAGGAAGATCAGATTGCGCGCAATTTCGCTGAAAGAAAGTTCGGCAAACGCACGTGCCTCATATTCATGGCCTTTGTCCATGCCCTGAGTGAGCCCGGTTTTGATTGATTCGAGCGCCTTAACTGGTGCGGGATAATTGCCTTTTGTTTTGATACGCAGTGTGCGCTCCATCATTTTGAAGTATTTTTCTTGTTTTTCAGGAGCTTCAGCGACGGCTCCGTGCGGAATGGACTTCCAGTCTGGGGCTGCTGCGAGTTCCAAACAAATTTCTTCAGCTCTAGGGATGAGCCTTTCCTTTTCGACCAACTCGTCGAGGATGCCCAGCTCCAGAGCTTTTTTTGCACTGACGGTCTGTGCGAAAAGAATGAATTCTGTGGCTGCTCTTAGTTCGATCAAACGGGGTAAACGCTGAGTGCCTCCCAGTCCAGGCAGCAATCCAAGCTTCACTTCCGGAAGTCCAATGACTGTTTCGGGTGAATCTGTGGCGATTCTTCGAGCACCGCTCAATGCCAGCTCGAGTCCGCCGCCCAGGCAAGTTCCATTGATCCCAAATACTGTAGGAATCGACAGATTTGTGATTCTCGTCAGAAGATCTTGCCCGCGCCTTGACATTGCATGCGCTTCTTCGACGTTCATCTTCAGAACTTCGTGCAGGTCGGCGCCGGAAACGAAATTACTTTCTTTTGCGGAAACCATGACAATACCCTTGATTTTCGGGTCTCTCTCAATCTCATTGATGGCCGCTTCAAGCTGTCGAAGCACTTCTGTCGACAGCCAATTTTCCTTCTGGCTTGAGTCGAAACTAATGAGTGCCAGCCCGTTTGAGCGCTTTTCGAGAAGAACCAGTTTGCGCTCGGTTTCCAGAGATGCTTGTGTCATGTTAATTCCCAGGTTTTTGCCAAGATTGACCGACCTAGTCTACTAGCCAGGGCCGAAGTTTCCTTCAAAAACCAGGAATAGCTTAACTATCCTTTTCCTTCTGAATTTGCTTAATTTCTTTCCTGAGCACTTCTTGTACGCCCTTTGGACCACCCATGCCTTTGAGCAAAAGTGCACCGCCGATGGCGAAAGGAAGCAATATCATAATCATGCTCAGCAATGGAATATTGGCGAAATTCATCCGCAACGAGGACAGAATGGAAAAGAAGATTAAGGCTACAGAGCCGGCTGTTATCGCCCATCCTGCTCGTGCTTTCGAGTCGTAAAACATCCAGCCGATACCGAACATAAGCGGAACGAGTAGCAGACCAAAACCGCCGCTTCCAAATCCAAGCATGCCCATAACACCTGAGCCTACGGTTACGTGCTGGAACATCATCAGTATGCCGATGCCGATTAGACCCAAGCCGCCGAAATAGCATAAGTCTGATTTGACTGTCGTCGCCGGTGCTTGCGAACCACCGGTTGTGAGAGTGGTTGATTTGTTGTCGGACGCTAGTGGACCAGGGGACTCTTTGAGGACTGAGGTTTCCAGCTCCAGGAGCTTCTTCTTAATCTCTTCTTCCTTGCGGTTCATTGGACCTCCAGGCAGTCCTGAAAAACGGTGGCTGCAGGGCGCATAGCTACTTATTCAATTATTTGGAACAGCTGCTGCAACCAACAAAAAGCGACAAATTAAATAACAATCGAATCACTACCTAATAATGGTTGCAACCAGCATAGCACCGAATTTAGGCGGAGCCTGAAGAGGTTGATCCGGAGGCGCCTGCCCCAGTTTGCGCCGTTGCCTTTTCTTGAAAACGCTGCGCAATTGGCATTCTCCAACCCATGCCGAAGGCGCGTGACGAAACCTTCAATCCCGGCGCCGCCTGTTTGCGCTTGTACTCGTTGCGATCGATGCGGTTGATAACGTCCTGCACTACCTCTGGGCGATAGCCGAGTCGGATGATTTCATCCGGTTTGCGTCGTTGTTCTACATAGGCGTGCAAAATGCCGTCCAATATCACATACGGTGGCAAGCTGTCCTGGTCTAGCTGGTTGGGACGCAACTCTGCAGATGGCGGCTTTTCTATCGTGCTTACAGGAATAATGGGCTTCCCGGCTTCTTCGTTGATATACCGAGCAACGTCATACACCATCATTTTGGGAAGGTCTGATATCACGGCGAGTCCGCCGCACATGTCACCATATAGAGTGCAATAACCGACAGCCAGTTCTGATTTGTTGCCGGTCGCAAGAACCAGATGACCAAACTTATTGGAAGCAGCCATGAGGATCGCGCCGCGTATCCGTGCCTGGATGTTTTCTTCTGTCACATCCCGCTCTCGTCCGGCAAAGAGCGGCGAAAGCATGGTGTCATAGGCATTCATTGCAGGTTCAATTGGGACTATGTGAAACTCAATGCCCAGACTTTCAGCCAGCTCTTTTGCATCATCGATAGAGTGCTGGGAGGAAAACGGCGAAGGCATGGCTATGCCCATGACGTTTTCTTTGCCCACAGCTTTTACCGCAATGGCAGCAGTTACCGCCGAATCGATACCCCCGGAAAGACCAATCACAGCTTTTCTAAATCCGCATTTGCGCATGTAGTCGCGCGTTCCCAAAACAAGGGCTGCAAGCGTGTTGACTGTTCGGTCTGACGAAAATTCGGTGATTTCTCCTGCGAGTTTTAAAGACGGCTCTTTCCTTGTTTTGCCTGGTGCAATCTTTGCTTCCGTTTTTTTCGCTTTTGACTCTTTCTCTTCTTCTGTTTCTCTCTGCTCTACATCTACATAGATCAAGTCTTCTTCAAAAGCCTTTGCCATGGCGATTAACTCGCCCCTTTCGCTCATAACAAACGAGCGACCATCAAAGATCAATTGATCATTTCCGCCAACGCTGTTTACATAAATCATCGGCAACATGTGACGTCGAGTCTGCTCTTTCACCAGTTCCAAGCGAATATGTTCTTTTCCAACGCCAAATGGTGACGCCGAAATATTGATAAGAAGGTCCGGTTTCTTCTCGCTAAGGAGCTGTAATGGGTCAATTTGATAGGAGAGTTTTTCCAAAATGTCGCCACGAGTCCATATGTCCTCGCAAATGGAAAGCCCCACACTGACGTCTTTGAGCTGAATAGGCGTGTGTTGTGTAGCCGGTTGGAAATAGCGATCTTCGTCAAACACATCGTATGTAGGTAGCAGTGTTTTGTGCTGAACTGCCTTTATTGCACCATCGTCGATGAAGGCGCAGGCGTTGAACAGATGTCGTCCTTTGCCATGATTCACGTCAACGAAACCAACGATGGCAGCAATGGGCAACTTCTCTTTTAGTCTGTGCAAACCCTCCAGATTGGCTTGAATAAAACTGTCTTTGAGAAGCAGGTCCAGAGGTGGGTAGCCCGCGACGGCGAGTTCTGGAAAGACAATCAAATCGGCTCCGGCGGCTTTGGCCCGATTGGCGAATTCCAGCATTTTGTCTGTGTTGCCGGTAATGTCACCGACTGTGGTGTTGATTTGTCCGAGAGCGATTTTCATTAGGTTGCCTTTACAGCCGTTTTTACAGTGCGTTTAACAAGCGGCCTTTCATGGGACATATTTATCAGGACACTCGTTCTAAGAAAAAGAATTATCGCAGTTTCTCGGGGCTTGGGCTCAAAACTGCCCTGGGCGCCGGATCTAGCGGAAAAGAAGAGGTTCTGCTTGAATAATAAAAGCCCATTCATTTTTAGAAGTAAGTAGCTATAATTGTTAAATCCCGTTTACTAGAAAGTAAGGTGCCCATGAGCGGCTTAGTAGCTAAATCCTTAGCTAGCAAGGTGAAAACGCTTGCTATTACCGCCGTGTTTTCTGGTCTTTCAGTTGCATCGTCAACGCTTCCGATGCTGGCTCAAGTCTCCCATGAGGGAGTTGCTGCAGCAGGATCGCAGGCGCATGCCACACAACATCTTTCGAGGCATTTGACCGGACCAGCGGATGGAGCCGGTCTTTGGCTCAATATGTGGAATTATCCGCTGCCTGAGAATGCCGATGCTTACTGCAAGAAGATGCACAATCATGGGATACGTAATCTTTTCGTCCAAACCTCCCGCAGCACTACGCCCGCCATTTGTGAGCCGGCGCGTTTAAGTGCCTTGATCGATGCGGCGCACCGATACAAAATTCGGGTTATTTGCTGGGGCTATCACGAGCTGGCCAATCCGGCAGTCGATGCAGCCAAGATGATTGCGGCAGCTAAATTCACCAGCGAGCGCGGAGATCATATTGATGCTGTTGCGCCTAACCTGGAGAAAAATCTTGATGCCAAGGCAGTAGAAGCCTATCTAAAGGACATTCGTGCTGCGATCGGACCGAATATGCCGATCATGGCAGTCGTCTACAGCCCACTGAATCGAGCACCCCAGGTAGCAAAAACACCTTGGAAGTTGCTGGCAAAATACTGCGACATCATTGCGCCGATGGCATACTGGAACTCCAAATGGCAGAAATATTCAGCCTATGATTACACCTGGTCGACGGTCAAAATGGTTCGCCAGTTGAGCGGTAAGCCGGATGTCGAGGTCCATGTAATCGGTGACGGCATGGGCACCAAAGCCGATTCCATCAATGACTTCATGCGCGCTTGCAAGGCTGCCGAAGCAACTTCAGCCAGTTTGTATCCGAATCACCAGCCGACAGACGAGCAGCTAATCTGCCTCTCGAAGTATTTCGAGTATTTCCCGGTCAACTCCCGCTACCGACTCTTCGCCCTTCGCGAATTGACAGCCTCCGGCGTTATTGAGCCATTGGCAATGGGGGATCCTGCTGCTTCCATCTCCCGTGGCGACTTTTACGTTCTTGTCCTGCGCCAGTTGGACAGACACAATGTTTTAGCCAAGCGCTCGCCTCTGGAGCGGACTTCCCTCCCCCTGGACGTGACCAAAGTTGGCGCTTACAAACTGCTTGCTCGGGTCAAAGCGGTTGACGCAAAAGGTTTGGAGCTTGCTTCAGAAGAGTCTTTGGACGACTATCTCCGTCGCCCAATGTGGCCACGTGAGGCTCTTGAGCTTGTCGCCCGTCTCGTTGAAGTTCAAACAAGCTTGAAACGCCTGCCGCCGACAGTGATTGAGCACTATGCACGTGCTTACCGCGGGACTGCTGTCGCTCGAAAAGACGGCGAGGTCAATGGTTGGCTAGGGCAACCGGCATTCGCGGAACGTCCGAGCGCTCAGAATGCTCCTGGGGCTCGCCCTCTTAGCTATCTCGACGCCGCTCAGATCTCTTTGGATGCTGTCTCTGGCTTGAGATAACCCGATCGCAATCATTGAAAACTTGAAAGTCGCTTTCAGGCGGCTTACGATCACGCCGAAAATGCCGCTGACTACCATGCCGCAAATCCCGCCCCAGCCAAGGGATTGCAATCGGCCTTTCAAGGGATCAAAATGAAGTAAAAGCCGAAGTGTTTAGGTGATTATTTGCCGGACACGGGTACAAAACTGGTAAGTAATTCGACCGAAACTTTGGCAAATCCAAGGTTCATAACTGGTTAGAAATTGACGATTTTCGACAGAACAACATCACCGGCATGACGAGCGAGCGCGGAGGCACTCGGCTCACGTGGCCGGTTTTACATTTATAGTCCCCCTCTGAAAGGAGGTTTGATCATGCAAGTGACCGTAACCGGGCGCAATATCGAGCTTACACCGGCCCTCAAAGACTATTTGGTAGACAAGTTAGCTCGAGCGCAAAAACACTTCGATCATGCTCTCAGCATTACAGCCCTGCTCAGCGTAGCCAAGAATAAATCGATCGCCAATAATCAAACGGCTGAAATAACGATCAGTCTTAACGGCTCGGTTATTCGAGGAGAAGAGTCGACCGAGAATATGTACGCCTCCATCGATTTGGTCGCAGACAAAATTGAGCGTCAGCTGCGTAAGTACAAGACAAGGTATTGGCATAAGGGCAATAAAGGCAAGGACAGGGGGGAACACAGTCCACCTGTTGACGTCAGTCCGTCTGAGGACGACGATTTCGCCGTTCAGAAAGAGATTGCCCTGGAGGACATCAAGCCGAAAATTGTTCGCTCGAAGCGCTTCCCATTGAAGCCGATGTTGCCTGAAGAAGCCTGCAAGCATATGGATCTGCTCGGACATGACTTCTTTATGTTCATCAACTCCGAGACTCAACAAGTCAACACTGTTTATCACAGACGCGATGGCAATTACGGTTTGATCGAACCCGAGGCATAAATCCGGGTCTGCTTGAAAACCAAAGTAGCAATTTGTTTGCTCCAGCTGCTTCCGCATTATCTATTGCGGCGCACTTTTGCAGCCATTTGCAGCACTTTGCAGCGCATGAAAAATCAACGACAGCAAAAGGCAAGCTTCTGGTTTGAGAATTCAGCACCCGATTTCGCGGAGCGCCAAAAGGCGCGATCCTGCGTTTTGGGTGTCTGAGTTTTCAGGAGATCAGGAAAAATCCTGTGGCTATATAAATAGATTCAATTAAAATCCATTCTTGGTATGCTGTGAGAGCCCGCGGGGGTCAACCTTCCGGGTGGTTATTAACGGCGTATTCAAACGGCTAAAAATTGAATCGCGATTTTTCGAGGGGCGTAGAGCGGTGTCATCCATTTCTGATCGTGGTGTAGCAAAACGAATTTTTCTTTCGCTTTTGGTGGCAGGGACAGTATTCATAGGTCCATCATCATTAAGCGCATTTGCCGATGCAAACGCTGTAATCGGCATGAATAATGAGGGTGTGAAGGCGCTCAATGCGGGCAATTTCGCGCTAGCGATTCAAAAATTCGAAGCAGCGTTGCAGATGGATAAGTCCTATCAGTTGGCGCGAGAGAATCTGGCAATCGCTCACAACAACTATGGACTACAGCTCGCGAAGAGCAATCCGCAAGAAGCGCTCAAGCAGTTTCACCAGGCGTACTATTTAAATAAGACGAATGCCACCACTGCGCAAAACGTGGAAGGCATCATTCGTATGCTTGGAAAAGATCCGCGCGATTTCAAAACGCGTATCGCAATGGCTGATCAAGCGCGCATGTCCGGAGACTTTGTCGGCGCAATTGTTGAGTACGCAGAAGCGCTAAAAATCAAAGACGATGCGAAGATTCACGTAAAACTCGGTGATGTGTATCGTGTTCGCGATAACGTCGATGATGCGATTAAAGAGTATCAAGCGGCTGCGCGCTCAGGCGACAGCGCTGAAGTCGAAGTAAAACTCGGGCAAGCGCTGCAAGCAAAAGGTGACCTGCCAGGCGCTGTTGCTGCTTTTGGTAAAGCATTGCAATTCAACCCTACCGACAGCGACACACTAGATGCGTTGCAAGCGGCATGGGAAGACGCCCTTAAGAAGGATCCGTTGGCGCCGGATAACCACATCGGTTTGGGACAAGCGCTGCAGTTCCGTGGAGACTTTGGTGGGGCGACTGCCGAATATAAACAAGCGATTCAATTATCGAAGGGCAACAATCCTACTGCACAGCGCTTGCTTGCTGCATTGCCCGACGTGATTAAGAAAGCCACCATTGATAAACATATCAATAATGGCGTCGACTTGCAGTCGAAAAAACTTTATGGACCTGCGCTCGAAGAGTACAAATTGGCTCTGCAAGCGGCTCCTAACAACCCCGATATTTGGGTGAATATGGGAACTGTGTATCAAGCGCAAGAAGACTATCAAAATGCAATCAATGCATATCAAAAGGCTCTTCAGTTAGATCCTAAGAACTCCGCTGCGGCTGAAGGCTTTAAGAGCTGCACCGATTCATTGCAAGAAAAACAAATTGCTCAAGCCGAAGGTGCTGCTGGTGATGCATACAAGCAAGGCAAATACGATGAGTCTGTAAAACTCTATACCGCTCTTGTTCAGAAAGATCCGAAAAACGCAGCGTACTACTATAACCGTGGTGCTGCGGAGCAGATGTTGAAGCAATACGATCAAGCGATGGCAGACTACAACACTGCGATGGGTCTTGATCCGAAGAACAAGACTTATTCCAGTGCGATGGAGTCGGCTAAAGAAGCTAAAGTTAAACCAATCATCGACGCTGCGGTCGCAAAGCACCAGGCGAAAGATTATGCCGGAGCTATCGATGGATATCAGGCTGCACTAGCCATTCAACCGGCCAACGCACCGCTTTGGTTCAACTTAGCCAGCGCACAGTACGCGATGGAAAACTATTCGCGCGCTCGTGATGCTTATCAAAAAGCGATGGAAGTAGATCCTAAAGGACAGATTGATGACCTCTACTTGATGGCGGTTATTGACGAGCACTATGGCAAAGGACCTCAGGCGCAAGGTGAATATCAAAAATATCTCGCACAAGCACCTAGTGGTAAATACGCACAACAAGCGAAAGAACGCTTAACTGCTCTGAATCGCGGTGATGCACCACAAAAGATCAAGGGTGTCGAGGAACTTGCTAAAGAAAAAGCTGCTGACGATGCGTATCAAGCTGCATTGAATTTGGATAAAGCCGGTAAGACCAGTGATGCTATTGCCCAGATTCAAACTGCAATTGCAAATGCACCAAAGGAGCCGGACTACTACGCTGTTTATGGTTCATTTCTGCAAAAGTTAGGCAAGTTCGACGATGCGATGGCGCAGTACAAACAGGCTGCTTCTATCGATCCGAAGAATCCTAAGAACCAAGAATACTTGAATGCTATCAATGACGCGCAAGGTGACAAAGTTGCTCCGATTGCAGACGCCGCTGTAAAACTGCAACAGGACGGCAAGTATCAAGAAGCTATCGCCAAGTATCAAGAGGCAATTGCAATCTTGCCCAATAATGGTCCTTTGTGGAGAAACTTAGGCAGTGCATATCAGGCTGCTGATGACTTCAACAACGCCTTTAATTCATACAAAAAAGCCTATGCTGCTGATCCGAAAGGCGAAGTGAACTCCCTGTATTTCATGGCAGTGATTGATGAAAACTACAAACGCGGTCAAGCAGCGTTTGACAAATACAATCAATACAAACGTGAAGCGCCTGCTGGCCAGTTTATCAAAGAAGCTAATGCGCGTATCGCTGCGTTGAGCAAGAATGTCGCCGACACTATTGCAATGCAGACTCAAGCTGAAGCAAAAGCCGATGCTGAGGTTCAAAAGCTCATTCAACAAGCAGCTGATGCATACAATCAGAAGAACTATGACCTGGCAATTGGTTTGTACCAGCAAATCGCCCAGCTAAAACCGAAAGAGCCTTCGATACCGTTTTCACTCGGTGCCATCTATCAAAGCAAAGAGGATTGGAGTAATGCGGTCCAGTTTTTCCAACAAGCTGTAAACATGGATCCGAAGAACAAGCAGTACTCCGAAGCTTTAGCCGCAGCAAAAGCCAGTGCGGTTGGACCGGTTATGCAGGAAGGCTATCAAAAGCAAACTGCAGGTGATTTCGCAGGCGCAATACCGTTGTATGAAAAGGGCTTGCAGCAATATCCAAACAATGCTGCTGGTTGGACAAGTTTAGCTGCCTGCTATCAGGCAACTGACGCGTTCCAAAAAGCTTACGACGCATACAAGAAGGGCTACGATCTCGACCCGAAGGGGCAAGTCGGCAACCTGTATTTCATGGGCATTCTCGACGAAAACTTCGGTAAGGGAAATCAGGCGTGGAACGAGTATCGCGATTACGTTGCGAAAGATCCGCGTGGTGCTTATGCATCCGACGCGCAGTCACGCATCGCTAGACTCGGCAAGAATGTGAATGACGTTGTAAAACTGCAGACATCCGGACAGGTCAAGGCGCAAGGCGAAGCTGCTGCTGCTTACGATGCTGCGGTGAAATTGCAAACAGATCAGAAGTACGACGAGTCGATTGCGAAGTATAAGGAAGCGATTGCGCTTCTGCCGAACAGTGATTCCTTCTACTACGGTATGGGAACTTGCTATCAGGCGAAGAATGACATCGACCTTGCAATTGAAGCGTACAAGAAGGCTATTAGCCTTGCGCCAAACAATCCGACGTACAAGCAGACACTGAGTGGTGCGCAGCAAATAAAGGCTGCTCCGTTGATCGATTCTGCGATCAAGAAGCAGACGGACGCCGCGAAGCCTGACCTTCCGGGTGCTATAGCTGACTACGAAGCTGCCCTGAAATTGTGGAACGATCCTTCGACCCACATGAACTTGGGTACGGCGTATCAAGCTGCCAACAATTTGAACAGAGCAATGCAGGAATACAACACTGCTCTGCAAATGGATGCACGCACCTGTGTCGAGTGCTACTACTATCGCGGCACACTGTGGGAAGCCTTGAAGAACATTCCGAATGCAATCAAGGACTACCAATCCTATTTGCGTGCTGCACCCTCGGGTCAAAGTGCTGGTCCGGTTCGCGAACGCATCAAGATCCTTGCGCCAGCCGGCAAGAGGTAAGTTAGGCAACCTGACGTCGGGGCGACGCATAGCGTCGCCCGGGTGGAAAATAGTTCTGTTGGGGCGAAGCCATGCGTCGCTCAGTCTAAAAACTGGATCTGTAAGCAATGCCCAAGACAAAAGCTTCCATAGCGAATAGCCGTTCGACTATTTCTAAAACGTCGAAAGCTTCCGCCTCTAAAGATGATCGCTTACTCTTTGGTGGTCACGTAAATGGTGGCGTCAAAGGTTCCGTAAGCAAAGCTGAGGAAATTGGTGCGCAGGTAATGCAGATCTTTCTCGGTTCACCGCAGTCTTGGGCAGACGCTGCACCGCTTGAGAAAGACGTAGATCTATTCGTTTTGCAGGTGTCAGAAAAAAAGCTGGGTCCGGTTTTTGTTCACGGCAATTACCTGGTCAATCTCGCTTCTAATGACAGCACAAACTTGAAAAAGTCCATCGAAAAGTTGCGTCACACGCTTTTTTTGTCTGATCGGATTCGCGCTCAGGCTGTCATTTTTCACCCTGGCGCCGCGGGGCAGACCTCGAAACCTGAAGCCCTGAAAAAGGTGGTGACATCTCTCAAGGAAATTTTGAAGGGCTACAAAGGTGATTGCAAACTTGCTCTAGAGGTTTGCGCCGGAGCCGGAACCACAATTGGGGACAAGTTTTCCGACCTGAGCACCATCATTGATGCCATGGATGGAGACGAACGACTTGCCGTTTGCCTCGACACCTGCCACCTATTTGCCGCGGGATATGACGTCAGTTCTGCATCTGGATTGAAAGCAACAATGGCTGAATTTAAGGCTGAAGTGGGTTTTGAGCGCCTTATAGCGATTCACGCAAATGATTCAAAGACACCTTTGGGCGCTAGAAAAGATCGCCACGAGAACATCGGAATGGGGTGTATCGGCGAAGATGGTTTCCGAAGAATGTTGCAACACAAGGCTTTGCGGTATGTGCCTTGGATCTTGGAAGTGCCAGGATTTTCGGGTAAAGGGCCTGATCGCGAAAACCTCGACATACTCAGACTTCTCGCTTCTTGAAACTTCGTGTATGCTATTGACATGGGCTTTTGAGGCATGTCTAGGCACATGTGGAAACATAGGACACCCAACTTACTACTAGTCATTGCTCTAGGATTGGCTTCACAACTAGCTTTTCCTACAAGGACACTTGCCGCGGAGCCTGATTGGATACGCTACTCTCTCAGTGCGAAACGGGCGATGGCTGCGGCTAATTACAACGAAGCTGAAGATCTTTTGAAAAAGGCTGACAAAGAAGCTGACGGAATCTCCAACAACACATCACATAAGGCAATCACATTAGGCAACTTATCGCTGGTCTACAAGGCGAAAGGCGATTATCCAAACGCTGAGCTTTGTGCCAGGCAGTCTGTCGAACTTATGCGTAAGCTGGAGAAGCGTGATGATTTTTCGTTTGCCGTAGCGCTGAGTAATCTCGCAGGCATTCTCAAAGACCAAGCTAAATTCTCCGATGCTGAGCCGATGTACGAGGGTGCCCTGGCTATTATCGAAAAAATGCGCGGACCTGAAAGTTCTGAATATGCAACAGTCACGGATAATCTTGCATTGCTGTACATGCGACTGGGACTTTTCGAGAAAGCAATGCCGCTGCAAGAGCGGGCGCTTGTCACCTATGAAAAGGTGCTCGGTCCGGACCATCCAGACGTAGCAATTGCACTGGGTAATCTTGCCGAGAGTTATAAGAGAGTACACAAAGAGAAAGAAGCGACCATTTTACTTGAGCGCTCTTTGAAGATAATGGAGAAAGTCTACGGTGATGAACACCCAAGCGTAGCCACAGCTCTAGACAATCTGGCTTGTTTTTACGCTGATCAGAAGGACTTTGAGAGAGCAGAAAAACTCGAACTAAAATCAATCGCTATTTACGAGAAAACAGTCGGAGCCGATCATCCTGATATGGCGATTACTCTCGACAATTTGTGCGAAGTTTATCAAAAGCAAGGTCGTCTGGAAGAAGGGCAGCGCCTGAGAGAACGCGCACTCAAGATCTCAGAGAAGTCGCTTGGTGCCTCGCATCCCTTTACGCTGAGTGTGAAAGAACGTTTGGAGCAAATGCACAAGGCACAAGTTCCTGTTAAGAACTGAATTGCAGTGGCGCATTGCCTGAGCCGTAGTGTAGGGGCAACGCCATGCGTCGCCCGCGGGCGGCATTGCCGGCCTGAGCGCCGCCTTCCAGTCTGCTCATAATTCCTACTAGAAGCCGGCGCTCCAGCTCAATTACAGGTAAATCGCCCTCTGTTACCTGGGGTTTATCCGGTATAAATTTGCTCTGCCCAGCGGCACAATAGGCTGGCTCATCATACATTATGCCTTCTGCATTTCGGATTTCTCCGAGTCGTTTGCGACCGGGGCTGGCATTGCTTTTCGGAGAACTAAATATGAACAAGTTGCCCCTTACTATGTCTTTCGTCTTGGTTGTTTCCGCTGCCATTGCGGTTTCCACATTTGCGTTGCCCGCATCAGCGCAGAATCATTCCAGAATTACCAAAGACGAACTGCAGCCGACAACATGGTTCAAGGCTAGGCGTCAGGTTCGAGTCGAAGACACAACTCCGATCGTTAAATATGATACTCCTGCTGCGCCAGAGCCGGTTTACCTCATTCCGACTGGATTACCAAAAGCAAAGGCTGCACCAGTGGTAGTGCTTCCGGCACCCACGCAGGCTGGTGGCGCTGGCGGTGGCGTCGTTGCGCCGCCCGGATACGCTATTGTCGATCCGAGTCAGCCATCACCTGCGCGGTTCAGGACAAATATTCCTGCAGCAGGAATGGGGCCCGGAAGAGCTTTACCGAGCGGAAATCATTCGAGTGTTTTAACAGGAAAAATGTGGGATGCACCGAAGTCTCCTGTGGGTTCCGTTGCCGCACCCGCACGAGTTCTTCCAGCAGGTGAAGCTGCACCTAAGACAGCGGTGTATCAACCATCGAGAATTACTGCGCCAGGCACGGGGAGTTCGAATACTTCTGTGAAGACTTCCGTTATAGGGGATCTGCTGAAGAAGAAGTAGTTGGGTGTGTTCGATGATAGTTGACTACCACGCCCGCAAGTACTAGAGAAAGCCCAAGCAAAATGCTGCTGGTCAGGATTGCCGCGGGCATTCCAAACGCGTATAGGCTGTCGGTTCTCATCGGTTCAATCATCAAACGCCCGACTGAGTAACCCGCCAAGTACAAACAGGAAAGCAGACCTGGGTAGTTTTTCACGCGCTCTGCAAGCCCGAAATAGAGGATGCAAAAAAGTAGAACGTCGTACACAGCTTCGTACAAAAACGTTGGATGGAAATATAGTTGATCGCGGAATTCCAGCGGGCGATTTGCCTCAGGGATAAACAGCCGGAGCGGAAAGTCACTGCCGACTGGCTTTCCGAAGGCTTCTGAATTGAAGAAATTACCCCAGCGTCCGATCGCTTGTGCAAGCGGAATGCTTCCGAGCAGGACGTCTGCCGTCTTCAAAAATGGCAGCTTTCTGACTTTGCAGTAAATAAAACCAGTGAGAATGCCGCCCAGTATTCCTCCGTGGATGGATAAACCGCCTGTCCAAATCATGAAGGCTTGCAGTGGTTCTTCCAAAAAGTGCTTATAGTTCAAAAGCACGAAGTAGAGTCGAGCGCCGACTACTCCTCCACCAAATCCCCAAAAAGCTGTGTTGAGCAGCTCTTCTGTGTCCATCTCCCATTTTTTGCCAAGGCGCATTGCCATGGCCGCGGCCGAGAAAAATCCCAATACGAACATAAGCCCGTACCATCGGACAGTGACAGGCCCAAGTTTGAATATGATGGCGCCGGGAGATTCGAAGTTCAAAAATGCATGCCCTTCAGCAGTCAAAAAGCGCAATCTCAACTCAGCCCTGCGACGTGCTCGAGGTGATGCGCACGCGTCTATCCTACACGTAACTCGCGTGCAGTGCCGTTAGACGGCTGTCATGGCAAAGTTTTCTGACAAGTCTGTTCCTGTTTAGAACCTACCTTAGTAGCGACGGCGCAGGTCGACAGCAAATACAAAGGTCGACGCATGGCGTCGACCCTTCAATAAGAAAGCTAGTGTCAACAAGAGAGCCGGTGTCGGTTAAAACAGCCGTTTTGCCTCAATACGGAGCTTGATCGTTGGGATATTTGCCGCCGTAGACGTCTTTCGGCGCTTTCCCGTTGCTTCTTTCTTGGTTGGCGGGCAGTTTGCTGTCGTGCTGCTCATCGTGCGGATCATCGCCGTGCGGATCCGGACCATGGGGGTCTAAACCGCCGTATTTCTGGGCGATTATGTACTGACCTTGAATTTTGCACTTTGTTAGTGGGTTGATAGAAACGCTTTTCACATCCAGCGACGGCGTGTGAGAAATAGCGACGGACAATAGGATATCCAGCATAGTCAACCTCCGGCAGATTGGAGAATTCTCGGTCGCCGTTTGACAACCTTGAAAGTATACATGATAGGGGCAGTCTGGGCGCAGTTTTCCTTAAAACTCGAAGAATGCCGCTACATTGTTTGTCAGCGGCTTTAGAATAAGCCATTGCACCAAATTTTGGAAGATATATGGCAAAGACGAAAACGCGCTGGATCTGCCAGCAGTGTGGGTTTCAGGCAAACGGATTTTTGGGACGCTGCACAGAATGCGGGTCTTGGGGATCTCTTGTGGAAGAGCTGGTTGGTGAAGCGGCCGGTGCTGCGGCACAGACAGTTTTAAGTCGTTCACACGCTTCATTTGGCAAGACTGGGCGGTCTCAGGAGAGCGAGCGAGCCCCGGCGATGCGGCTCTCTGAAATCAAGGCCTCTGACAGCCAGCGAATGGCAACAGGTTTGGCTGGCGTGGACGAAGTCCTGGGCGGTGGTTTGGTGCCCGGAAGTGTCGTCCTCCTCGCGGGTGACCCCGGCATCGGCAAATCGACACTTTTGCTCCAAGTCGCCAGGCATCTCAGCAAAGGCAGCACACTACTTTACGTTGCCGGTGAAGAGTCCGCTCATCAGGTGCGTCTCAGGGCAGAACGCCTTGGTGTGTCTTCGAACAATATTTTGGTGGACGCCGGTCAAAATGTCGTTTCCATCGCGCAAACGATGATGTCGAGCGATACGCGCGTGACAATTGTCGACAGTATTCAATCCGTCTTTCATCCCGAGGTCGAAAGCGCGCCCGGCTCGGTGAGCCAGGTCCGGGAGTCCGCTCAGGCTCTCATCGCTGCCGCGAAAGAGCATGGCATCGCCACCATTCTTGTCGGTCACGTGACGAAAGAGGGCGCCATCGCCGGACCTCGTGTCTTAGAGCACATGGTTGATGTCGTTATTCAGTTTGAAGGCGACCGTGCGCGCGAGCTGAGAATTTTGCGCGGCGTGAAAAACCGTTTTGGTGCCACGCACGAGATTGCAGTTTTTTCAATGACGGACAAAGGTTTGCAGGAAGTCGACAATCCCAGTGCGCTCTTTCTAGGGGACCGACTGAATCACCTGGGCAAGAAGCAATCACCTCCCGGAACTGCCGTCATAGCGGGTGGGGAAGGTCGGCGCTCACTTCTGCTTGAGGTTCAGGCTCTGGTTTCGAACACGGCTTTTTCCAACGCGCGCCGCGTCGCCAATGGTTTTGACTACAATCGCCTGTTGCAGCTCATTGCTGTTCTCGAGAAGAAGGCCGGGCTATTCCTGTCGCACTGCGATGTTTACGTGAATGTGGTTGGCGGCATGGAATTTTCCGATCCGTCCGGCGACCTCGGCATTGCCGTAGCCATCGCGACTTCCTTGCTCGATCGCTCCATTGATCCCGGATTGCTTTTCCTTGGAGAAATTGGTCTTACCGGTGAAGTCCGCCCAGTGAAAGCGGTCTTACAGCGCCTGAAAGAAGCTCAAAAGCTCGGCTTTCAGCGCGCCATTGTTCCGAAAGCCAATCTGCCTTTGGACGGAAACCTTGATCCTATGGAGGTCGTTGGCGTTGAAACCTTGGCGGATGCGCTCGCTCAAGCAATTCCGGGATTTGAAACCGCCAAGAAGCGCACTCCGAGCGCTGCCGGTGAGAAAAAACAATACGGTGGTTCGGATGAAGCGATGAACGCTGTGAAAAGACGTTATGCTCAAGGAGAGAGGCGCGATCTAGAGGGCGCATTCCAGGATTGAGATATGCGTGAGTCGAAGTCTAAGTATCAGAACGAAAAGGTTCAAAACGCACTATCCACCTTGCCGGACTCTCCCGGAGTTTATCTTTTCAAGGATGAAGAAGGGACGATCATTTACATTGGTAAGGCGCTTAGTCTGAAGAGCCGCGTGCGTTCTTATTGGCTGGAGAATTCCGTGCGCGAGCGGCCGAAGCTGGCTGTCTTGATGCCGAAAGTCGCTGACGTAAATATCATCGTCACTAATTCAGAGAAGGAAGCGCTGCTCCTTGAAGCGAATCTCGTCCGGCAGCATATGCCGCGCTACAACGTTACCTTGAAAGACGATAAGCGCTACCCGTGGTTGGCGATTACTTATGACGTTGCGTTTCCCCGTCTTGTGATGGTCCGTGATCCGCAGAAGTATAAAAAGGAAAATCCAAAGTCTCGCGTTTTTGGTCCGTATGTTGAAACCGGCATGATGTGGGATACGGTGCGGGTTTTGCGTAAGGTGTTTCCGATGCGGCAGCGCAAGAGCCCGCTGTTTAAAGATCGTCCGTGCATGAATTATTACATCGGGTTGTGTTTAGGTCCTTGTCAAAAACTTGTGACAGAACCTGATTATTTGCAAATGGTTGGTCAAGTCGAAATGTTCCTCGCGGGGCGCCAGACAGAGGTTTTGACCTTGCTCAAACAAGAAATGGAAGCTGCCTCAGAGCAAATGGAATACGAGAAGGCTGCTAAAGTTCGCGATCGTTTGCGCGCGCTCGAAACTGTTATTGAAAAACAGACGGTAATGTTCAAAGACAAGAAGGTCAATCAGGACATTGTCGCGGAAGCACATGCCAACAAGCTTATCGCTATATGCATGATGCGTGTGAGAGAAGGAAAACTTATTTCGTCGGAAACAGTTTGCTTGCCTCTCATGGATCGCACTTCATGGGATGAGGCATATCAATCGTTTATAGATCTTTACTACACCTCAGTTGAGGACATCGGAGTGCCGCATGAGGTGATGCTTCAACATCGACTCGACGATGAATCTGCGCTTGCGGAAGTTCTTCAGGCGAAGGCAAAGCACGTGGTGAAAGTTGGTATTCCGCAGCGCGGCGGCAAAGTAAAAATGATCGACATGGCTAAGAAAAACGCTGAATTGGCGCTGGAAAAGGAGATCACTGAGAAGCAAGAAGCGGATGCAAAGGTTGTGCGTCTTCTCTCGCATATGCAGGAAGAACTTGGCACTTCCAAGCCTCCGAGGCGCATCGAATGTTTCGACATTTCAAACATTCAAGGTACCGACAACGTAGCCAGCATGGTGGTTTTCGAGGATGGGCAGCCAAAAAAATCTGATTACAGGCGTTTCAAAATCCGAGCAGTTGAAGGTGTTGCCAATGACTTCGCGTCGATGAAGGAAGTTGTCGGTCGTCGCTATTCGCGTTTGCAAAAGGAAGATAAGCCTTTCCCTGACCTCATTATCATCGACGGAGGTAAGGGGCAACTCAATGCGGCGGTCGAAGCGCTGGAAGAGCTGAACATAAAAGATATCGATATTATTGGACTTGCTAAGAAGCAAGAGGAAGTTTACAAGCCTGGAAACCCGCGACCTTTGCTTATTTCAAGGCGCAGCGAGGCGCTGCATGTGCTGCAAAGAACGCGGGACGAAGCACACAGATTTGCGATTACCTTTCACCGGAAGCTCAGAGCCAAGCGCTCTCTCATGTCTGGGCTGGACCTTTTGCCTGGCGTTGGCGAGTCGCGACGCAAGCTTTTGATTAAGCATTTGGGAACGTTTGAGAAAATCAAGCAAGCTTCGTTGGAAGAGCTTATGGCTGTCCCCGGTTTGCCAAAAAACGTTGCTGCGTCCATATTTGCAGCCTTATCGGCAGGCAAGGAAGATAAGAAAAACGCTAGTGACAAAGCCTCCGAGAATGGCGTCGGAGATGAGACAATAGGCGATAACGAAGACGACTCTGGCGAAAAACTCTACGACGATGCCGATGATGAGAGCGACGAGCTTGAGGGTGTTGAAGGTGAAGACGATGCCGAAGGTGAAGTTGAAGTTGAAGTTGTAGTTGAAGGATATGGCGATAGCACGACTTTAAGAGTTGCTGAGTCCAGTCCGAAGAAGTCAGAAGATTGAGATTGATGTTGAGATTGCGAGCGTGAGGTCGAAGGCAGATGTTTAGCTTTTTCATAAAGCGCAAGAAGCAGGTAATGAGTTTCATCATCATCATTATGGTGTTTACCTTTCTGGCATCACTCGTGCCGCAAGTAATGTTTCTCTTGAAGTGAGCAGCAAGGCAGACTGGTCCGTATGGAAGGAACTAGCCGTAGTTTCTGCCATCTACTGCGCATTGCTTGCCTATCTCGTTTCGCCCTTCTGGCTGAATAACCAGAGCCTCTACATTGCCGACGTAACTTACAATTTCGTTCCGGCTGGCAGATATATTGAACAGATTTTTCGGGAAAGCGGCGGTTTCACTGTGATGAAGCCAATGTGGAACCCGTTTTTGTTATGTGGAGCTCCGGAGGTTTCCGTCGCGTGGCCGCTGGCGTATCTGCCCGGGTATGCAGCATGCTTGTTCAATTCCGCTCAGGGACAGGCATTTTTGATTTTCTTCCATTTGTTTGTCGCTGGGCTGGGTGGTTATGTTTGGTTTTGGAAACAAGATGATCGCTCCTCTCTCGACTCGAATCTGGCACAGCGAAGCACTCCGCTAGTCAACGCAATAACAAGTCCCGCAGCGCTTTTTGGCTTCATGTTCATGCTTTGCGGTTACATGGTCGGCTCCAGCATCAATTTGTCTTTGATGTTTTCCGTTTGCTGGACACCACTGGCGTTGTATTTGATCGATCGATTGGCTATTTCTCGAACTTCCTTTCTCCCTCTGACAGGCTTGCTCGCGCTGGTTTTAGCGCAGCAATTCGGGGCGGGAAGACCGGAGATGTTTCTTGGTGAGTGTGTTCTGTATGCTTGCTATGCGCTGCTAAAGATCGCCGAACATGCTCCGGATGAAAGGCAAAGAAGTGTCGCCGGTCGTTTCATTGGCGGTCTTATTGTGGCGCTGGTGCTGTCACTTTTGTTCAACTCTGCAAACATCTTGCCAATGATAGAGGCAGTGAAAAACTCGCCACGTCTGCCGAAATTTGATCCATCGGATGGACTAAATTGGAGTGCTGGATGGTTCGAGTTTCTCGGAATCATCCTCATGCAGCCGCTTGGTCAGCTAAATATGGCGCATTATTCGCTGTATCCAACATATCCTAATTCAATGGCATATGTGACTAGTCTTTTCCTGGGGGCACCAGTTTTGGTGCTTGCATTTTTTGGAACTGGTGATTCTTCGTGGAAACAAAAGGGCTTCTGGCTCTGGATGATCTTTATTTTCACTCTGGTGTCGCTCGGTGAGTTCATCCCAATTTGGAGACCAATTTACGAGGCAATCCCATCGGTCAACCTTTTGCGCTTTCCTGTCAAGATGACCGTTTTCGTAGAACTTGCGATCATCGCTCTAGCCGCTCGCGGCTGGTCTTCTGTGATAAGAGGCAGTGTCACGCGCAGCGATTTTAATGGCGGGGCCGTCTTCTGGGGCGTGCTGCTTGTTATCGGTTTTACCGTTCTTGCCAGTATGCTTCTCGGTAATATGCAGCCTTTAAGCGTAGTAATGGCGATGAGCTCGGGTTGCGATGACTTGAATATGGCGAAAGAGGCTGCGCTGAAACTATCTGCTCATGCGACTATCGCTGGATTGACCGGATTTGCGACCTGTATTGCTCTGGCAAATTTGAAAGGACGTTACGAGGGTCTGATCCGTTTTTGTCTGGTTTCTCTTATCGTGTCTTCTCTGGTGATAAACGGCACAAAACAGCTCTGGCACACCGTTGATGCGTCTTTCTTTGATGACAAAGCGAATGTCCTTTCTTTGGTTAAGACTGTACCGTCGCCGTCGTCATCATCTTCTTCTTCGCCTTCGCCTTCGCCTTCGAACAATTTCAAGGTCTTATCCCTTTTCCGGCACCCCATTGCTGTGCCTGGGAAGGTGCTAGAAGCACCGGAGGCTACGATGGAGCGGGACTTCATGGCTTATGCGAGATATATTCTGGCTCCAAATACAAACATAGACCGGCGAATACCAATGCTTAGTGGCATGTCTGTTCTTCCCGATTGGGCAACTGTCTTTATGGAGACGGGTATCTTGCCGCGCTCAATGATTCGGGCAGAACTCACGCATGAAGCTGGGAAGTCAGATGTGCCACTGTACAAGTGGTGCCAGGCAACGGCGACCAAATACATTCTCTGCCCTATCAATATGCAATCCGAGGAAGACTTGAATGTGCGTGAGGCAAAAGGGCTCGACCCTCACTATTTCAAGGTTGCCGCTGAGGATAAGCATCTGAATGTGCGCATCTATGAGGTTTCGCCGATTAGAAATCGTGTTCAGCTTTTTTCACGCGCGACTAAGGCTGAGTCTCGCATTGACGCTCTCAGGACAATTAACCGCTCCGATACAGAACGCTACGATCCGCTTTCAGAGTGCATCTTGTGCGAGCCGGACGCGGCGAGCCTCCTCAGTTTTGAGGCGAAGAGACCGGCGCTTGATGAAGATCTTCTCAATGAAGTGCTGAACGGACAAATCGTCAATCGCCCTGGAAGCGCGGACATCAAAGCGGATTCGCATGAGAATGTTGTTGTGGAAGTCGATGCTGCTGTGCCTTCGGTTCTGGTTTTCGCTGACAGTTATTACAGCGGATGGACTGTAACCGACAACGGTGAGCCTGCCCATCTGTTAATTGCAGACGGGCTCATGAAGTCCGTGTTGCTTAAGCCTGGCAAGCACCAGGTCGTTTTTCAATTCACCCCGAAAGCCTATCTGTACGGGCTCTACATAGGCGCCTGCACTTTGGCTGTCATCTTTGTTTTGATATTTCCAGCCTTAGTAATTGGCAACCTCAAACGCCGTCGCCAACGTGCGATAATTCAGAGCTGATGCAAAAGTTGATGACACAGCCGCTTGCAGACAGAATGCGCCCGCGCTCATTAGATGAGGTCGTGGGGCAGGTAAAGCTGCTCTCAGAGGAAGGGATTCTTCGCCAGATGGTGGAATCCGGACGTCTGTCGTCCTTCATTCTCTGGGGACCTCCAGGGGTTGGAAAGACGACCCTTGCACGCATGGTTGCTTCAACTACCGACAGCAAATTCGTTGCCTTTTCCGCGGTTGTGTCCGGCATCAAGGAAATCAAAGCGTTGATGGCGGAAGCCGAAGCGTTCATGAACATAGAAGCTCGTCAGACCGTGCTGTTCGTCGATGAGATTCATCGCTTCAACAAAGCTCAACAGGACGCATTTTTGCCTTACGTTGAAAGCGGTGTGATTGTTCTTGTCGGCGCGACAACGGAGAATCCATCTTTCGAGATCAATTCTGCGCTTCTTTCCAGGCTGAAGGTTCTTGTGCTCGAAGAGTTGAGCAACGATCAGTTAGTCACGATCATGAAGCGTGCACTTAGTGATGAAGGGCGTGGCTTGGGCAAGGAAGGCGTAAGTATTTCGGATGAAAAACTTTCGTTAATCGGCACATACGCGTCGGGTGATGCGCGCACGACTCTAAACACATTAGAGCTGGCAGTCATGATGGCGAAACGCAGAAAAGCTGATGAAGTCAGCGATTCTGACTTGAAGAGCGCAATTCAGCAAAGCATGCTGCGATACGATAAGAACGGTGAGAATCACTTCAATTTGATCTCCGCATTGCATAAGTCGATGCGAAATTCTGACGTGGATGCAAGTTTGTATTGGCTTGCACGAATGCTGGAGGCGGGCGAAGACCCAATGTATGTGGCGCGGCGCGTGGTTCGCTTTGCTTCGGAAGACGTGGGATTGGCCGCTCCTCAAGGCATGACGCAGGCGGTCGCCGCGATGCAGGCGGTGCAGCTAATTGGAATGCCAGAGGCAAGCACGGCACTCGCGCAAGCGGTTGTTTATCTTGCTTTAGCGCCAAAATCTAACGCGGTATATCGCGCGTATGGCGATGCAAAATCTGACGTGATGAATCATGAGCAGTATCCGGTGCCACTGCATTTGCGTAATGCGCCTACGAAGTTAATGAAGGATATCGGCTACTCGAAAGGCTATCAGTACGCGCACGATTTCGAAGGTGGAAAGGCAGCAGAGATGAACTGCTTGCCGGATCAATTGAAGGGACGGAAGTACTACAGTCCTACAGTACGCGGCTTCGAAGGCAAGCTCAAGAAAGCGCTGGACGCGAAGTCTTGATCTAAGGGTCGACGCCATGCGTCGACGGCATATTTATAACGGTCGACGCATGGCGTCGACCCTACAGTAAAGGAGCGCGTGCAACGCGACGACGATTCCTGAAATGGAAAAGGCGGCTACTTTCGCAACCGCCCATCCGAGCCAAGCCAACTTATGTTACCGGGGATACCTTTTGCTGCAGTTTCCGGGATTCCGGGTTACCGAACTTTGAACATATTGAGCAGTGGGCTGTACCACTTGCGCGCCCTGAGTGCTTCAACGTCAGCTTTTGCTTCGTTGAGAAGCCTTGTTAGTCTTGCGTTTTCGGTCTCGTTGACGTTAGCGATGTCTTCGAGATAATCGCGCTCGACTTTCATTTTGGATAAAGCTGTCATCAAATACTTGCGCTCTGTTACCGCTGCATCGCGCTCGCATTCTTTGCTTTTAAACTCTCTGAGCTCTCTTTCCATTGCCGGCATCTTGCTGAGCTGCCAGTACTGATTGACTACAATTTGCTTGATTTGAGCATTCTCTTCGAGCGTTTCTTGCAGCTTTTGCAGTAAAGCGATTACACGACGTTGTAAATAGGCGTTCTCTTCATTAGCCTTAGCGAGTATTTGCTGTTCGCGATACTTCTGGACCATTTCCAGAACTTGTCGACGAATGCGTTTTTCTCTGGCTAGTTTGGCGCGGTTGTCCTCTCCGTCTGCCACCACCTCTGATGCCCACTTGAATATGTGGTCGAGGCCCTCAAGTCCGACGGCCTCCTGGTGTGCATCTGGAGCTACAGGGAATTGTTGTACGGCGTTAGATTGCTGAATGGTCACGTGCTCCCCCCTTTCTCGTTAATATCATACCGATAAAAGATCCGTTTGTGCAAAAGAATTTTTGCCACCATGGGTAGAGCTGCCACCGCATGTGAAACTAGGGTCATATCTGGTGGCTGATACCATATACGGAGTGATCAGATCTTGACTACTGCTTGTCTGATCTGCGCACACATTGACGCTTTTGGATGTCTTTTGAAAATAGAATCTAGTTATCGATCGCGTGGTGTTCTCCAGCGACAAATTCCAAAAGCCTGGCAAATTTATCCAGACTTTCCAAAATCGCTGCGACTTTCGCCGGGGACTTGCCTGTATCGTCTGCATCTATAATCAGCACGCTGACTTTGTTTTCGCCTACTGTAAGACTGCACGCCCCTGATCTTTCGAAGAGTTCGATCAGGTTTCGCACTGTTTCCGGTTCCTCGAAAATGAAGGCTGCTTTTTCCTTCTGTTTTGATTCCAGTGACAGTCCGTTTGAACTCAGTAGTGCTACTGAAATAAGGTCAGTGCCCGCCTGTTGCGGTGGAGCCAGTTTCGAGATCTTGAATTCGATCTCGCATTCGCATTGCACGCTGATCAGAAGATCCTCTTGTGCTGATGATGACTTATTTGCGCCACCGCTGCGAACTTGCTCGAGAGATGTTCGCTCGTGCTGATATCGGATCGTAGAAGGTCTGTCATTAATTTCACCGGCTACGATCAGTGTGTGAGGATTGTCGGAGGCTAGAAGTTCCATGTCTAGATCATCCGCGAGCTTCGAGGCCTTCGCTCGGCGAATATTCATAGACGTCTTGTAGGCGGCCGCACAAACAACTGCGACCACGATAACGCCGCCAAATAAAAAAGTGTAGTGAATCCCGTCCACTCTTGCCCAGCCCAGCTGCAAATACATGTCTGACAGTATTAGGGTGGACTGCAGACGTCAAGCTAGCTTTTCTTATTTGGACGAATAGGTGCCAGGGGCGACTTCTTGTGCCTGGCAGGGTGGTCCGAAATTCTGCCGCGACCAAAGCTTTGCGCTTGGCAACCGGATTCCATTCCTTTTATATAGGCGTTTCCTCCTCCTCAGGCTTTCGGCGGCCTTAGTGGGAGAAACCGCATCGCTGTGCGTAAGACCACCAACGACAGGCAGGGGCGGATTTTCGTACATTAAGCGTAAGTTTGAATAGCCAGGTGCAGTGTCATCAGTTGTGCCGCAGCCCTGAAAGCCAGACCCAGTCCCAGAAGACAACCGAGCGTAGCTCCAAAAGACCAATGAAAATGATAAACATCACAAGCGATGCGACAACAAGAAAGGCGACGAAATGCCTCACCGCCGCTGCTTTTGCTGTTTTTGTTTCTTTTGGTTTGGCTGCCGCCGCTCAAGCGCAGATTGATACTCTGCGCAATCCGACCATTCCCGGTGCCATGTACTCCTCGCCTTATACCTGCCCACCTGAAGGCTGCCCGCCTCCCCCCGGATCCGGCTCAGCACCACCTCCTGTGACGCAAGGACATTACGGCGCGCCTGAGTCCATGCCTTGGGTGAGAAACATTCCAGCGACTCAGATTGACCAATCTAATTCATATGTAGGACTTCCTTCGAATCAAACGTTGGCTGCTCCTTATACTCTGGGTTCGCAATTGCAAGTTCCGCACCCGCCATCCACGCCTGGTGACGACTACGGTCAGATCCCAGGACCGGCAAACTTCTACGCTCCCCCTGCCGCTCTGGTCAACATTTGCCCGCAAGGCGGAATGCCTGGAGATCAAGCTCCAATCCAAAGATGGGGCGGACAAACAACTAGAGACCTCGGTCTTCCTAGATGCCACGGCTCGCAACTCACCGATTTCGGCGAGAGGCTCAGCCAAAAACCAGATTTATGCGCACAGCCACAATCATCCCAAGATGGACCGCGCCCGCAAGGTCAAGGTCTTATGGGTGGTGGATCTGTACGCGCGTCCATTGGGGGCGCGCAAACCGCAACCGACCTGCACGGCAATCGCACGCTGTTCAGAGGTCAAACCCGTTCACGCCTAACAATCGCTCCTTATTAAATGAAGGCTTTCAGGAGGCCACACGCCATGCTTAATTCGAGGACATTAAAAGCAGTAATCGCAGCAGCAGCGCTGTGCTCACTGAATGTTCCTGTGTTTGCACAGGGAACGACTACCTTACGGACGCCGCTTATTCCGGGAGCGATTCCTTCGCCACCGTTTGTATGCCCGCCCGAAGGACAGCCGCCGGCAGTTGGCGATGGACCGACTGCAGCTCCAGTGACCCCTGGTCACTTGAACTCACCGGAATTACTTCCGTGGGTACCGGCCATTCCTTCTAACCAAATTGACCAAGGTTCGTCTGGCGTACCGCTTCCTTTTGGACCGCCCGTCGAAATGCCGCCAGGCGTTCTTGGACCGGCATTGACTCCTTTTATACCTAAGACGCCATCCACTCCAGGGGCTGACCCAGGATCGATGACGGCTCCGATGGGATTCATCAATCCTGCCGATCAGATGAATATCATCCCGACCGGAGGACTTCCGGGGACGGGTGGATACAACACCACTATCAATAAGGTGCGCCGCGGTGGACAAGAAACCCACCAATGGGGTATCCGCGAAAACCAATCAGTATTAGGTGGCGGCGGACCGACCCAAGACATCATTACTGAGTTCGGCTCCCTGGCCGGCTGGGGTATGCCATATGGCGTACCGACCGGCAACGGCTACAACAAAGGACCAGCCGGCTACAACGATAGTTTGAGAACCAGCGCCATTGAATTGGGCGGCGGTCAGCGCTTCAAAGTCGGAGATTGCAAAATCCCAACCGGATCTACTCTTCTCGACTACGGCACATCTGCCACCCGTATGAATGGAATCGGGGCTCTTAACGCCTGGCAATCGACTGAATTCGGTCAAGGCTTCCGCCGTATGCCGCTATACAGCTCGAAGACCACTGATTTTGGCTACCCCTACACGATCTTTGATCCAGCCAATATCAACTATCAAAAAACTGGTCAACACCAACTGCCTACAGCAATTGAGACGAATTTCTAGCCAAAAGCTGGAAAAAGGGGGGGATCTTCCCATGATGGTGGGAAATCCCCCGATTTCAAAACCCCCGACGATTCCCTAATATGAGCACATCAGGCAACCACATGGTTTCCGAACCGCACAGTTTCCCTTCTATAAGACCGAACCAAGAAAATGAAAGCAGTCGACACCACCAAACAAATCGCCAAGGAAGCAGCTACTAAGCTTGCACTTTCCTTGACCGTTGTTTCGGTAGTCGGACTTTCAACCTCACCAGTAATGGCTCAAGGTTTGCAAGCCGGTCAAATGGAACAGCTCTCTCAAATGAGCGGACTGGGCGCAGATCAAGAATCACTTCTGCCACCGGAAGTGGTGCCGATGGATTCGCAAGCAGCTCAACAGCTCTCGCAATCCCAAGCACAAGCAAGACAGATGGGTGGATACGATGCAGTTCAAGCCGGAGCCACGCCAGCAATGAACGCTCGTAACAACAGACAAGATGCATTCAACGCTCTTATGGGCCGCGAAGATCTCAGTCAACAAATGAATCCGGCACAATTCCAGCCGATGAACGGAGCCCAAATGGACCAGTACGCACCTGGTCAGCTCCTGCCCCAAGCTCAAAATCAAGCCGGTCAACAGTTCAACCAACAACTCGCTCAACAACAACAGCAAATGGGCGTAACCGCCTGGCAGCAACCAGGACAAAACGGAAATTCCTTCCCAGCCCAAAATCAAACGCTCGCCGGAAAAGTCAAAAAAGCACCTGTTAAAGGTCTCGCACGCACCGGCTTAGCGCACACTCTTACCGGCTTAGCCGCCTTCGGCGCCGGCGCCTACACCATGTCCTTGATGAGAAGCCCCGCGATGCTCTACTCCGGCGGAATGATGGGATTCGGACTCGGCAATTACGCATTACGCAACGGTTTCAGGTTTTAACCAAGGTGATTACGATGAACGCCAAATTCGCACTACTCTCAACCACGATCGCAATCATCGCCGCTTCGAGCACGGTACAAGCTGCTGATGCTCAAGGCGCCCGCTTCAAATACGCTCCGAACATTTACAAGATGGAAGAATCGAGAATGCCGACAGGCTATGGCCAACCGGTTGCAAATCCTCATTCTGTAACTCACGGCTCAGCACCGAAAGGCATGTCCGCTCTAGGACTTGACCCTTCAATGCTCGCCGCCCGTCCAGCTCCCCGCGGCCCCCGCGTAGCACCGATTGCAGCAACGACAGTAGCTGCTTCGCCAAGCTGGACAAATGCGGTTCCGTTCTTGAATCCATTCGCACCAGTAGCGAACAAGGGTCAATTCGGTCAACCACTCAACCCGAATGTTCCGCCTGTAGTGGCTTCATTGCCTCCGCAAGCGAGCAAAGCCCAACCGAGGACGATTGCTCCGTCTTCAAACTCCAGCCTCTCGGGCAAAATCAACCCCCGACGCTCATCTACTGCAGTTGCCGGTCGCTTGGCTAAACCAGCCCGTGCACTCGCTGCAAAACAAGGCTCACCAATCCAGAGCTACGGCAACAATTTCGGCTACACAGCCGGTTCGACAGCCCCAGTGGGCAGCGGTGCTAGCACCAGCGTAACCGGAAATGTATATGGTCGAGTCCTGTACAAGTCAACAAAGCATTAATTCAGACGCCACGGTCAACACAACATCTCAACGAAAAACCTAATGGAGGGTAATTCAATGGCAACCACTATCAAATCACTGGCGAAGAAAGTAGCTTCTTCCCGTCACTTCAAAGTTGCCTCACGCGTGGGCTTCCTCCTGGCTCCTCAACTGGTCCTTATGGCTATTGGTGTATATGACCAAGCAGCTCATGCACAAGGCTTGGTTGGAGCTCCGGTCGATCCCCGTTACGGGCAATCAAATGAAGTAGGTCAATTGGCAGACTTCGGTTATGACACCGCTCGCGACATCTCCCGTGTAGTTACCGCACTTTCGACAGTTCCGTCCTCGATGGCAGGAATGAAGATCGCCTTCGGTCAACGTGACGGCGGTGAATCCGCGATGAACGTAGCTAAAGGTCTGGGCATCGGATTCGGCGGACCGACAGCGGTTCACTTGATCGGTACCTTCGCTATCAACAACTTCGGCGGTCTCGGCGGCGGTCTCTAAAGAGAACCTGCAACCAAGAGATTCACTAGAAAGTTGAATCGAAAAGTCCACAACTAGAAAAAAACTAGATAGGAAAAACTATAGAGAATTCGGCATTGCTCGCCGGACTTCTCCTGGACAGAAATTGAACCGACGAAATCACGATTTGTCGGAATCATCTGAAAGGTCTGAAGGGCCGGTATCGCCAAGATACCGGCCTTTTGTCCCGGATGGGAATTTCCCCAATGACAGGGTCTTGCAATATTCATATTATTTGTCCATAGCCAGGACGGCACCACCCACGCCGAACTGAGCCATGGTTCTAAATTCAAAACAGAGACTCACCCCGTGAACAAAGGCAACAAACTCCGAAAACGAACAATAAAGGCGCTCTTCGCGTTATTCATGACGCTGACGCCTATGTTTGTGTTTGTAGGTTCGGCACTTGCCCAAACCAGAGAGCCCACCCTGTCCGACAGTCTTCCTGTCGATCCAGGCGTCGGCAATCTTTCGCAAGGCGCCCAACAAACTCAAAATACCGTACCGAGTGCATATGCTGATGCACCCGGCGAAGTGCCTCTCGTTTACACGGCTGCGACCAACAACACAACAGGCGTCATTCAGAACGTCACCAATACTCTTCTGGGCACTGGCGAACTCGGCTACATCAACGATACCTACATGGGTATCAAGCGATTCTGGGGCGATGACATCATCGGCAACTTGTTCCAGAACATCGGTCAATTACTTGGTAAGTGGATTTCAGAGTGGATCAATGGCTGGGTAGCCGACACGGTCCGCTTCCTTACTGCATTTCTGCGTACCTTTGTTTTGAACCCGAACATCGCCGTCAACGGTATTCAGAACGGTCCTGGTGCTGGACAAGCTGACGACATCTCGCCCTACATCCGCGCCGCTGCTGACGTGATGTACGGTATCGCTGTCGACTTGCTCCTTCTGCTCTTCATTCTATGCATTTGGAAATTCTGGGCAGAAGCGTCCTGGCGCGGTGGCGGCGGACTCATGGGTTCTGTCGGTCGTTTGATCTTCACAGCAGGTCTCTTGCTGGCTTGGCCAACTATTTATGCCTTCATCATTCAAATCACGAATGAAATGATTCAGGCAATCTACTTCAACTCTGCAGACGACATCATGCGTCTGGACGCAGCCATGGCTTCCGCTGTTAAAGGCGGTTTGATGGCAGGCGCCGGACTTCTCGCCCATGCTTTCGCTCCAATCGTCGGCGGTGCTGCCGGCGGTTTGGCACTCGGCTTGGTTGGTGAAATTGTCGCTTTCGCCGGTCTCGTAATCTACTTGATCATCGGCGGCATCTTGATTGCGCAGCTCATCTACATCTTGGTTTTGAAAGCAATTCAAACCGCGCTGCTCACCGCACAATATATGTTTGGTCCCATCTTCCTGGTGTTCTTCGCAACACCTGACACGGAAAACGTGGCCACTGGTTATGTTAAGTCCTTCGTTGAAGTCAGCCTCTGGACATTCGTCTGGGTCGGCTTGTTGAAGATCATGGTCATCATCCTCTTCTCCGACTTCAACCCATGGGGCAAAATCATCATGGCGATCGGCGTTTTGCAGCTGATGATTCAGGTGCCGTCGTTCCTCGCTCGTGCTCAAATCAGCCCGATGTCCGATTTCGTTTCAGCCGGTTTGATCACCGGTGGATTGCTCGGCATGGGCAAGGCGCTCGCCAACAAGGGCGGCGACCTGATGGACAGATTCTCCAAATGGCGCGGTAGTTTGCAAGACGGCGGCGCTCGTGGTCCGCAACAAACTCAATCCGTTAAGATGAACGGCTTGCCGCATGCTCCGCAAGATCCGGAAGCATTCAACAAAATTCAAAACGCTGCCAAAGGCGATTTGAACAACGGCAACAAGCCTGGCGACAAATCAAAGACAGAGAATCCTAACGGTCAAAACCTCAAGCCTCTTACAGAAGCTGACAGAAAGAAACAAGAAGAGGAAGAGAAGAAAAAACGCGAAGCTCTGAAGAATGGCAACGGTATGCCTGAGCAAGCCAAAGCCGTAACCGGCGCTGATGGCACCACTACTGCAGTTCCACCGAAGAAAGGCGATCTGGCAGAAGGACTGAAAGACGGTCTAAAGGGTGGTCTGGCAGCAGCAGGTGTTGGCGCAGTTTTGGCTGGTGCACAAGCTTCCGACGCACAAAAGAAAAATCAAACAGGTACCACCTCTGCCGAGCAAGCTGCAAAAGATCGTGCTAACGAGATGGCTGCAATGTTCGGTCTGGATACCAGCGGACAAGGTCAACAAGCTGGTCAACAAGCTCAAAAGCCGATGACCGAGAAAGAAAAGGAAGATGCTGAAAAGGCTAAGGCTGCAGCAGCTCTCGGTGTCAAAGATTCCAAACTGCAAGTCCAAGACAAGACAAAAGCTGGCGAAACCAAAAAGACAGACGAGAAGAAAAACGAAAACGCAGTTCCTGTCCTTCCGCCGGCAAGTGGTCTTCCTGGCGCCAAGAAAGGTGATGGCGTAGTTCCTCCTTTGAATGCAGTCGGCGCAGACGGCAGACCGCTCAAGGTCACCGAAAAAGGCGACGGAACCGGCACTGACAAAGGCGTCAACCAAGTTGAAGCCGAGCAAAAGAATGAAACTGAAACCGCTGGTCTCAACGCACAAAGAGACACCAACCTGCGCGTCAACCAAACTGACGACAAAAAAGGTGTCGCTGGTAAGACTGGTGAGCCGAAGCTGACCACCGATGCCAAAGACTTGACTGGCAAGAACGCCGCTCAAGGAAGAAACGGCGTAGGTCCGGTTGTTCCTCCGCTCGCACCGCCTAAAGGCGATGCTGCAGGTACCGGTGCAAACCAAGGTCAAAACCTCAACAACGGCAAAACTACTGAAACGTTGCAAGGTGGACCCGAACAGGGAGCTACCGGCACGCAAGAGCACGAACAAGTTGTCTCTCTCGGTCAAGGTGTTAACGGACAAGGCATCAACCTTCGCGTTACCCAAACACCGATCCACGGTGTTGGACATAGACCGGGCACTCAGCAGACCGCTCAAGTTGTTCCGCCCAGCAGACAAGCTGGAACCATGGGGCAACAAACTGCATCACCAATCTCCGGTGCAGCTGCCAATCTCGGACAAACCACTGCAGCGGCAGCCACAATGGGCAACCCAGACGTCACCACCATGAACGTTCCGGAAGCACTGCAAGATATTGCAGGTCCTGGTAAGGTTGACCCCTTCACCGCATTCGACCATTCCGGATACGGCGGTGTTGCTCCGAACATCATGGCTAAATTGATCCGTACTTACGACGGCGTATCCATGGGTAAATCGCCTGACGGACAAGCAACCATCGTTGGTTCACCAAGAGGTGTTGCTCACGTTCGTTTCGGCGCCAATGCCACGCAAGAACAAAAGGCTATGCAAATCGCCTCAGCCGGTTATGCACAAACCATGACCGATGACGCTGAAGCATTTGACGCAGCACGTCAATCTGCAATCGACTCCGGCGCTGACCAGCCCAAGGGTTTCGCAGATAGAGTTGCAGGAAACTGGCTGCAATACAAAGGCTCGAGCTGGAGAGAAACCTACCGCGCCAAGCGTCAATTCCAACAAGCGATGTTCTCTGAAGCAGTCAGCGGCGCACAAGCGTACGTGACCGGTGACGAGGCAGGCGCCAACGCATTCACGGATCACCTGCGCACACGTTTCGGCGACATGACTCCCGAAAAACAAGCCTGGATGATGCACACATTGACCGACAACACTTCGCCAGAATCAGGCTTCGGTACAGCTCGTTGGCCCGCAACGGACGCCTTGGTCTCTGCCAACATGGGCATCGATCCATACAACAGAGCCGCAATGGCCAGAGTTCTTGGCACCAACATTCCAGTGTGGCAGCGTCCGCTCGCCGCCAAGGGTATCGCCAACTACATGAAGGGTGTAGTCGACGAGCGCGCAACACCAGACACGACCAACGAAGAAAGAGCAGCAATGGCCGGTGGTTTGACCGGAAGACTGTCTCCAGCAATCGTGGATGCTTGCGCGACAATCCAACAATTCGACGCATCGCCTGAAGCGACCTTGAAGAATCCGAATTTCGTCAACGCCGTTGCTATCAGAGGCGCATCGTACGCAAGAGATCCCAACGTACAAAACCCGATGAGACAAGCCTACGACGAAGAAATGCTGAAGAGCAGAATGTTCGGCGGTGGCGGCTCTACTGTAACCACTCAGGTTTCCGGCAGCATCATCAATGGTGGTGGCGGCGGCGGAGACAACGGCGGCGGCTACAGCCGTGTCGTAGACCTTCCACCTCCTACCGATGGCGGTGGCGGAATGGGCGGCGCTCAATTCTCCGGCTCCTTCAACGTACCGCCACAACGCGGAACCACTCAGCAAAATCTCACCTACCGTGTCAATCCTGGTCAATCACGTGGCGTAAGCAACGGTGCTGTACCGAACTTGACCGCAGAATCACTGCAAGGCAGAACCGAAACTCAAGTCAATATCGTCAACCCGCAAGCCGGCAATCAGGTTGTGAACTTCGAAGCAGAAGCTATCGTTCAACAATCCAACTCCGCATTGCCGCCGGTAATCAACCAAGGCTTGATCCCGAGAGTGCCGACCAATACAGTCAACGTAGTCAACGTCAAGCTGCGCCATCAGCAAGGCAACGCCAACGGACAAAACATCAGCATGTCCGTCAATGGCGAAACCCAAGGATCCTCCGACGTTCGCATCGGCCGCGTTACTGAATCCGGCAACAACCAACCGCAAGTAATTCAGTCAGACGCTACTGTAGAAGTTCTGCACAATGGTGGCGGAGACAACGGTGGAGCAATTCAACAAGCAGTTTCCTCTGTAGCGCAATCCGCTCCTGCAGCATTGCCTCCTGGCGTAGACATCTTCGTTGAAATGCAACAGTCCGGTTTCACCGATGCTCAAAGACGCGATCCCAACATCGTTGCCGGCGCATCGCAAATCTACAATGCTTCCGGTGGTGACAGACAAGCCATGGTGACGGCAGCATTGACTGCACGTGCTCTTGGTTCTGACAGCGGCAGCTTCGGTATGAAGTCGGTACAAGTTGTTCAAACCATGATCGACGCAGGCTGGAAGCCGAACCAAATTTCCGCTCACGATATTCATATCGCTGAGATGATTGTCGACCACGGCGGCGACACTGGCGCCGGTCAAGGCGGCGGCTACCCGACTCCTCAGTACGTACGCGCAATCAGCGATCACCCTGAGTATCGTCAAACGCCTCCTATCGGCAGTGGAATGAGCTATTCGCAACTGAAGCAAAACAACATGAACGTCGTTAACCAACTCGCTCAGCAGCGTTTTGCACAACGCACTCAGCAAGGCGGAATTGATGGCTACCCGCGCATGGGCGGCAATCCAGGCGGTCGCTTCTAGAGCGAACAACAGCGAACTAATTTAGAGGGGCGACGCCATTCGTCGCCCTTGTCTTTCGGCACTATGCGTCGACCATCTGGTGAAGGGGCGATGCATGGCATCGCCCTTTGCAGAAGTGCTTCGTGCTCAGGCGGGGCAGGTATCTTCGCTCAGGACGGATGCAAGCATAGTCCTTCGCTCGGACACCATGCCCCGCATCTCTAGCTACGGCCTATTAATGCAGCCTCTTAATGCGGCCTCTTAATGCGGCCTCTTAATGCGGCCTCTTAATACAGCCCGTTATCCGTCTGTTTTCAACACTTCAACCATGTAACAAAAATCTGGAAAGTATTACATTCCCTGAAGAATCCAACGCCCAACCTGTGAGAGTTTTCCTCTGTCTGCGTCAAATGTCTTTTGTCCCCTTTTCTGAAAACCTCATAGGTGGCGGTCTTGTTGCTTGATGCCTGTAACAAAAATCTAGGAAAATGTTACTGATACCACACGCGTAAAAACGGCTGTGTCTCAGATGAAAAATCATCCGTCCGCACCGCATGCCTGCTTTGAGAATTAATGCGAGATCTCGCGAAAATAATCTAGGCGACAAGCTCGTTAAGCCGAAAATTTATCCGCAACCTGAGCGAAATTTATCTGCAAAGAGAGCGAAATTTATCTGCAAAGAGAGCGAAATTTATGTGCAATGCAAGTCGAAACTGACCCGTGAATAGAAAATTTCGCCCTTGAAATTTGCCATTTGCCTGACGTTTTTAATGCGTCCGAAAAGTTGTTTATCACGCTCGTTTTTTTCTCCAAAACCCGGAATTTAACGCGCTTTTCGTAGTTTCACCACAAACGAACATCCCAACCATGGGAATTACCCCACGAAAGTGGGAGAAACCCTGATTTACCCATGGTGGAGAAAGTCTTAATGTATATCTAGATTGGACCGCAACACCCCGGCAAATTGGCAATGCAAGACATCTACAAGCAATTCGAAAACTTCATTCTCCAGACGGTTTCAGTGCAATGCCCTGAATGCGAAGTAGTTTTCGCAACCGACATGCTGGCGCACACCCCCAACATGACGAAGGACACGCCGGTTGAAACCGACCTGCACCGCATTCTTCCGCATCCGTCGGTGCGTGCCGCACTCATCGCGATGTGCCCGGCATGCCTGTACACCAACTGGTATAGCTCGTTCGTGGAAGATTCGCTGATTCCCTTCATGGCAGTCGCACCCGCTGAAGTCGCGTTCTCCAAGAAGTTCGCACACGCTGTTCTCACCGGTCGCAAGATCGGTGCTCACCACATCGACCGAGCGTTATTCGCGCTTAACGGCTCCTGGTGCGCACGCGAAGCCGGCGAGTCGTCTGAGAAGTGGCTCGAGCTGGCAGGGCAAGAATTGGAAGCCGCCCTCGCCGACGAAACATGGACAGGCAACCGCAGCAGATACCAGTACATTATGGGTGAAATTTGCAGACTGTTAGGCGATTTCCACGGCGCGGTAAGACATTACAACCAGGTAGATCGCAAATCACAACTTCCGAAATCGCTAGTTGATCACCAAAGACAAGAGGCAATCAACGGCAATTCCAAACCAGTTCAACTGCCTCCCGAATACGTCGAAGCAATATTCTTCCCGAAACCAATCAACCTCGACGAACTACTCGGACCAATGCCTCAGACAAACGAACTCAAAACATCGTAAAACTAAAGAAGGACCAATCAAACGAGTTCCAATCCAAGCAAGTTCCAATCCAAGCAAGTTCCAATCCAAACAAAGTTCCAATCCAAACAAAGCACCAATCTAAGACAAAACAAGAAAAGAACAAAGACAGAGTAGACGAAAGAAATGGAAGACATCACACCACTAAACCTAGAAGATGCGCCAAAGCTGTTCGGCTTACGCTATGACCAGCTCATCGCACTTCTTGCCGGGCTGATCGTTTCCACCCAGCTTTATTCCTGGATGAATCCGATTATGGTCGGCTCTCAAGACATCAGGCTCCATATCTCGCTGATTATCGGCGCCTTCGGTCCCATTTACTGCTTGTTCACCCTCAATCATTCAAGCGGTTACTGGGAAACAGTTCTCAATCATTACGTTTCATCGCAAGTGTACGTTCCTGGCCCGGATCCGAATCCGGTCCGCTTTTTGGTAGACGAAGACCTTATCGATTTTTGTGAGTAAATCACCTATGGTATCGACAATCACCCGCTCATATAGCAAAGAAAACGGACTCTTGGGTCTCTTCAAAAGAAACTCGAAAGAAGAAGGTGGATTGAGCAAAGAAGCTCAAGCCAAACTTCCTGCACTGGCAGTGCCGAGAGCACATCCATCGGCTGCTGGTCTCATCCCAATTTGGGACTTGTTTCATGATGACGATTCCGGTCTGGGAGTTATCGTTCTCAAAGATGGCAGCTACCGTTGCTGCTTCGAAGTGGACGGTGTGCACGTAAGCGGCTTCGACGAAATCCGCCTGGTTTCTTTGATGAACCATTTCACCGGATTCTTGAACGGTATCGATACATCGGTCCAACTCACAGTTGTTTGCCACAACATCAGCAAGCGTGATTATTTCGCAAAACACCCGGTAGAGGTCGTAAACGATGATTTCCTCAAGTATGTCGCACGAGTTGTCGAAAACGATGAAGCTTTCCTTCTCTCCAAAAACTTCGTGCCTGAGCTCAAGTTCTTTGTCACTTTCTGCTACAGACCACCTCGCGAAAAGCCAGCCAAAGAGAACATGGTCGACTCGACAGTCCGCCGCGTGCTCGATGTCTTCACCAACCAGGCCGCTCGCCAGACTGTAGGCGCCCACTTCAAGAACGTCACGACTCTCATTCAGCGCTCTTTCGGTTATGCCGGTCAGTTGGGCAATTGCGGTATGAGCGCACGACCGATTGGAGCAGTCGAATACTTCCACATGCTCTACAAAGAGCTCAATCCGAAATTTGGACAAGACCAAGAAGAGTTCTTGCCGATGCCGCAGCGCCCCAAGACCAAACCGCTTCCGAGTGGTCTGCGCCGCGTTTTCCCTGATATGGAACCAGCTTCCATCAGAGAGCAGTTAGTCGAATCGAGATATGACTTCAGCAAGCCTGACTATGTCACCATCGATGACTACACTGAAATTGACTCCGACAATCACAATGAAGAGCCGGGTCGCTATGTCCGTACTCTTTATATGAACCGCTTGCCCGAGCGCACCGGTCCACTCTGGCTGCAGCCGTTGCTTCGCTTGAATTGCAACTGGAGACTGAACATCTACGCTCACAAGTTGGACAAAGAAGTCTTCCGCAAACAACTGCAACGCAAACAAGCCCAGGCTCACGCCAACACCTATCAAGGCATCATGGGACCGCGCTCTGCACCTAACCAGGAAGAAGCGGAAAAGGCGCAAGAAGCAGCCAACATCGGCTCCGAGCTTTATACGACCAACGTTGAAGTTTTTAATTACGCCGTTTATTTCACCATGATGGGCGACACCTTGGACGAGCTGAACCGCTCGACCGAACTCGTCAGAACCGCCGGCGCTCAGTGCCGCGGTGCTCGCTTCATCGTCGGCTATCACGAGCAGAAGAGTTTGTTCGTAGGCAGCTTGCCTGGTTTGGGTATCGACGTTACCCGCCGCGGCAAGATTGCCAGAACACCCACGGTGCGCAACTCATTCCCGTTTGTTCATGCCAAACTCGGCTCTGAAGACGGCGACTGGCTGGGCTTCTCGAAAGAGACTCTCGAACCTGTGTTCTTGAATCCGTATAACGAAAAACTTCCAAACGCTCTCTGTATCGTCTTCGGTCAACCTGGTGAAGGTAAATCCATGGTTGCCCAGCAGATCATTCAGATGAAGACGCTGGCCGGAGCTAAGTCGATCATTATTGACCGTTCTGGCTCATACAAAATGCTCACCGAAGTCTATGACGACTCGGCGTACATCAAACTTGGACCGGACGGCTCTGTCTGCTTGAACCTCTATGATCTTCCTCTGGAAGGCGTCGACGGCAAGCCGATTGATCCAGCCAATCCTCCGGAATCGCACATCATCAAGATCTTGAACTTCCACTCCGTCATGCTTGGCGAAAAGGGCGAACAAGCTCTCACCAAAGATGAGAAGCCGGTTCTCATGCAAGGCATCCAGCAGATTTATCGCCTCGCTGCAGAGCAAGGCCGCATTCCGATCGAGTCCGATCTCGTCGCCTGGTTGCAAACCGAGTCAATCAATACTCAAAACACCAAGCGCCGCGAAACCTGCGAAGACCTCGCCAACCGCTTGAGCCTCTACTGCCGCGGAGCTATCTTCGGCAAATTGTTCGATGGACCGACCTCGCTCCCGCTCGATGCGCAGATCATGGTTTTCGACACCTCCGAACTGGCTCACGACAAAACACTCGAAGCCGTCGTAACGCTCTTCGTTTCCGATTTCGTTCTGCGTCGCGCTCAACATCACAAAGCTGAGCAAATGAAGAAAGGTCAACCTTCCCGCTTCGTGTTCTGCATAGACGAATTGTGGAGACTGCTGCGCTACGAAGGCGGCAAGACCTTAGTTGAAGATGCTTCCCGCACCAGCCGACACTTAGGTCTACTCTTCATCGGTATCTCTCAAGAATTGGGTGACCTTTTGAGAGATGACAGAGCACGTACTTTGGCTTCCAACAGTTCCATCAAGATCATCCTCGGCAACGACCCGAGTAACTTCGATCTGATCCGGGACGCTTGCGGTTTGACACCACAAGAAATGTCGGCGATTGCTCACTTAACTCGTAAGAATCGCGAGTATTCCGATGCCTTCTTGGTCTATCACAAGCTATCGCGTGGTGTGGTGAAACTGGTTGTGCCGCGTTTCATGTACTGGGTAGCAACGACTGAGCCGAACAACGACCAGCCGATGCGCTCCAAGATGATGGAAAAATGTGGCGGCGACCCGCGCTGGGCATGCCACTTGCTCGGACAGGGCTATCACCCTGACACCGTGCCGGAGCATTTGCTCACACCTCAGTAGCTGCACACAATTTCAAAGTTCTAAAAATCAGAAAACAGGTTCAAGACAATGTTCGACTATCAAGCAGGAGAAAAATACAAACTGACACTAATCATGGTGGCAATCGCCGGCATGATGGCAGGGATGTTTTTCACCGTATTGTTGATGCCGACACCGGAGCCCGCTCAAGCTCGCAAGCGTGCACGTCAGCCCTGGATGGACAATCCGGATGTAACTGGCGGACGCACGCCAGCACCTGGCGCTGCACAAGCTGCCGGAGCTCCAACCGAATTGCAGCAAAAAGCACAAGCCGCGGCAATGGCTCAACCCGCTATCAAAACTGACCCTGTTACTGCACAAACTCTCGTCGAGAAATGGCTGCCATTTGCATTCGACTTGAGCTCCGGTTCTGCCAATGACAGCCAGGAAAAGGCTATTGCCTGCATGACTCCTGAATGCGCTCAGTCTTATAGACAAAGCGTTTGGACTCCGGAAGTGGCACAACAAATCGCCGCATCCGGAATGAAGAGCAGTTTCCGCGCAACAAAAGTGATCGCCGGTGCCCACCAAACTGACGGTTCCATCGTCATAACAGTGGAAGGCGAACAGATTCTCTCACCACCCGACCAACCATCAAGACAACGTAACGTTAAATTCGAGTACCTACTTAAGCAGACAACGGACGGTATGAAGATTTGCGGAATCAGCGAAGTCGGCGCCGGTGGCTAGTTTCAGCCTTTAGATGTTCTTGAAGGGCTGAAAACATTAATCGCGATTGAATGCGGGAAACCGCATACTTTGCGCGAAACACGAATGAAATTCTGAGCAGAAATATCTAATATATCGGTCAAGATGGCCGTTTAGCAGCCGAAAATCGGCTTAAAGGGACAAAGAAATGGGTTTTAAAGCACAGATTGACGAAACGGGGCACATCACCCGGTACAAAGATACCGACACCGGTGAAGTGATCAGCGCCAAGGAATACGCCCGGCGCGCGCAGATGGTGCAGATGCCTGCCTATTCGCCTTACCCGTCGATGCAGACGGCGCAGCCCATGATGATGCCGGCGCCAATGTACGCTGGTCAGCCGGGTGCTGCCAATGCCTATCCGGTTCAGCAAACCCAGACCGGACGTCCCATAGGGCAAGACCTCAGCCAACATCTAATCAATCAAGGAATTCAGCAAGCCCCGCAACCCATGCCCGCGCAAGCAATGCCTATGCAGGCAATGCCGATGCAAGGGCAAAACCCGCTTATGCAGCCCGGTGCGCAAATGCTCGGAGCCAATGGTGGCATGCCTGTTAATTTGAACAGCACTGCTAACGGTAGCCCGCCCACGGCTGGTATGAATATCCAAGGCAAAAACCTGCGCATGGAAGGCGTTCCCGGCGCATCGCAGCGCGGACACGGTGGTCTGCCTGTTGCACACAAGTCAGGACATGGTTTCTTAGACGCAACTTCAATCGCAATCTTGCTGCCTACTCTCGTTTTGCTCGCATTGATTATCGCTGCGGCGCACAAGAAGAGACTCTTCCCATGGCAAACAATCCGCACGTTCAATCCTCCGTCCGGTCTCATGACCCCGCGCGATTACGAGCGTTCATTTGTATGCCCGCCTAACCTGCGTCGTCATGGACGCCTGGGCAAGAAGAATCCAAATTCCAGTTGGACGGAAGTAGACGGAGTCGTTATCCCGTTCGGCTTCCTGGCAAGAACGCACTTGCCCGTCACCATTCCGATGGGACGTCTGCCTAACAAAAACATGTTCATCGTAGCGCCATCCGGTTCCGGTAAAACGACCTTGATGCGGTCTATCATGAAAGCCCTCATGGCTAAGCCGTGCGTTATCATCGCACTAGAAGCGAAAGCCAATGATCCAAACTTGGACGAAAAGAAAGAAGGCTTCAAGTATTCCGTATTGCCTGAAGCGCAACACGCAGGTTTTGACACTCTCTACTTCAACCCGTTGGACGACGAGTCGGTGCACTGGAATCCGCTCGATCTCGATCCGATTGTGTTCGCATCTTCAATCTGCCAAGACGTCAACTCACTTCCACCGGAAGAGCAGCACTGGGCAGAGCGCGACCATGGATACATTCACGGTTTGGCACAAATTCTCGCCTGGGGCGCAGTGCAAGTCACAGCCGAAGACGAAAATGGCTCACCGTCCGAATTCACAGCTTTGCCGCGCAACCCGCGTGGTTTGATGAAACTCGTCAATAATCGCCGCAATATCGTCGAATCTTTGAGAAGACTGAAGTCTAATCCTGAAGTGGAAACGGCAGAACTCAGTGAATTGACGCAGAAGATGTCGTCCATCATCCGGACGGATAGTGACTGGGATAAAAACATCCAGGGCATTCGTGGACGTCTTCGAATGTTTAACAACAAGCAAGTTATGCGTGTGACCGAGCAGTCGAACATCGATATCAAGGCAGCGATGATGCGCCCGACTGTGCTCATCTTCGGTGCTCCAGCCTCGATGGGACCTGACGCAGAATCATTGGCATCATGCTTCGTGTACACACTGCAACAAGCGTTGCACACCAGATACGGTACCAAGACCGCCCTCCCGTTGTTTGCGTTCTTCGATGAATACCAAACATTGAACCTCGACATAGCCGGCAGATTGTCCGCTATCGTCCGTGGTGCTAACGGCGGACTGACAGTTATCTTGCAGAACATCTCACAGATCGCCAACTCTGCTGGAGCCACGGGCGACTCGAGTCAGTCCGGTATGTCCGAGCTGAAGACAATCTTCTCCAACAGTGCTGTACGCGTATGCTTGCACAACGCTGACGAAACGACCGCTAAGTTCTTCTCCGAAGAAATCGGTAAGCACGCCGTCATCGTCCCAGGTATAGCCGACCACTACGCCGCGAGCGGATTCGGTATCTTCCCGAATTCATGGAACAAGATCCACTCGCAGCAGGTAGTAGCTCGCGTCGACCCAGACTCCATCAAGCGTATGGAAAAGCAGCATGCACTAGTCTTCTTGTCTCCAGCCGGTGACGCAGAATTCGGTGAATGCAAACCGATGATGGTAGACCTGCGCGGTATTGAAGAAATCGCAAGACTCCACCTCTTGCACAACGTTTCAAGACGCGGCGTATCGCCAGCTGCAGAAGCTGCCGGTCCGGACGGCGCGCCTCCAAACAATCCGATTCCCGGAGCACCACCTGCTCCACAAATGCCGGAAGGCGCAGTACCGATGTTCGCTCGCGGACTCAGTCAAGCACAAGCGTTCGCTCAAGAACTCGTACCGGACAATTTCGCACCAGCTCCAGAGCAGCAAGTCGCTTACGCAGAACCTGCACAGTATGCTCAACCGGCAGCAGTAGCTCAACAAGCTCCCGCCGCTCAAGTTGCAGCCTCAGCAAGAATCTGTCCAGCCTGCGGCAAAGAAGCAGGCCAACGCAAATTCTGCATCGAGTGCGGACACTTCATGGGCGTTCCACAGCCACCAGTTGAGCAAGCTCAACCGCAAGTAGAATTGGCAACCAGCGCTGCAATTGTTCAACCGCAGCATGCTGCCGAAGCTCCAAGCAATGCGCCGCCATTCCCGAGCTTTGCTCGCCAAGCGACAGGCGGCAGTCGCTCAGCGCTTCTCGAAAGTCCGCAAGCAATTGCTGATGCAGCGCAAACTAGCTACGCACAGCCGGCAGCGCCGGAGCAGCCACAAGCTGCACCGCAAGCTCCAGCGACCAATCCGAAGAGCCCGTTCCAAAGAAAGCCGATGACTAGCTTCAGCCCTGACGTTAGCCGCTTTGGATTCACGCCTCCAGGAGTAGAAGCGCAACCGCAACAAGGTCAAGGACAGAACCCAGCTCAAGTTGAGTTCTAAACGTAGGGTCGACACCATACGTCGACTGCACAGAAAAGTATTCTGTCGATTGCACACTCAATGCAATCGACAGTTTGTTTTGGACCGTATTTATGCCGCCAGCGGGCGATGCATGGCATCGCCCCTCTACAGAACAACTAGATGGGTTTTGCCCAGCTCGGGTAGCCATTGTTATTAGCATTCGGGTTTTGTGCTGCTTGTCTGGCACGCTCTTCAGTAACTGCTTTGAGGAAATCAACTCCACTGTTTTTCGGTGCAGCAGGAGCTGCAACTTTCGCTTCTGCTTCCATCTTGCGGGTTGCTTCAGCTGCTTGGAAGGCAGCCATCACGCCGCTTCCTGATTGAGGTGCTGGGGCTGAAACCACCGCAGCCGGAGAGGAGACAACGGGAGCGGGGGCAGCGGCAACTGCAACTGCAACTGGAGCCGGAGCAGAAACGACTGGCGCCGGGGCAGAGACCACAGGAGAAGGAGCAGGGGCGACGGGTTGAGCGTAAGTTGCCGGAGCTGCATAAGCTTGTACCGACGGCGCTGCGGAAGTTTGAACTTGTTGTGCTGATTGCATATTTTGCGCTGCGGGAGCTTGAGCAAATGGTGCGTCGACAAACTGGGCAATGCTTTGAGCGCTCATTTGTTGTGTGACTTGCGCTGCGACTTGCGCTTGTGCTGAGGTGGCGAAATTGGCTTGCGCTGCTGTAATTGCGGAGTTGACTGCGGTTGGGTTCAAATTCAACGCAGCATTCAAAGCACCGCCACCGGTGAAAGACGATGCGTCGAAATTCAGGTTGGCACCAGATACAGCGTTGTTCATTTTGTTGAGGAGAGAATTAGCGAATTGAGCCTCTGCTCCGTTGGTTCCGTTCATCGCAGACAAACCAGAATTCAAAGCAGAAGACACTGAAGCGTTATCGAGCGCATTTGCGACGAATTGCGATGCGCCGTTTACTCCGGAGGAGATGTTTGCTGCACCAGGGACCGGCACATTGCCGTAGGTCGAAGGATCCATATTGATGGCTTGAGCGCCTTTCTCGATTGCCGCTACTGGATTTCCGACCAAGCTGGCGAAGCCTTTGCTGTCTTCGACGGCTGATGCGAGTTTGCCAAGTTCCGTCGATGCCATGCCGGCCTGTCCGGAAAGAGCAGGCATCATGGTTTGTGCGGCGTCGAGCATTGTGTTTGCGCTGGCGGCGAGCGGTGGCAAGCTCATCAAGGAGCTGGTGCCGGAAGCGAACTGCGCCATACCAGCGACTTCCTGCCCGATGGCTGCAATTTGCGTGCCGTTCAAGCTATTCACAGCACCTTGTGCAAGAGGTGGCATATCCAAACCGTTTGTCCAATCTTTCATGGCTGAAGTTGCGCTTTGCATGCCGTTGGATACAGAACCAAGGTTGCCCAAGAGTTGGTTTGCCAGCGAGCTTGCTGTGCTGCTGAGCGCTGCGTTTGCGCTGCCCAGTCCTTCTGCCGCTAATGTGCTTGCGGTCGATGCGAGCGATCCAATTCCGGTGGTTCCATTTGCTCCAGTCGCACCGCTGGTGATACCGCCCAAACCGTTTTCTCCAACCTTGCCGAGTGCAGAGTTTGTCAATGCGCCCAAACCGTTGAGGTTGTTTTGTGTGGGCATCATGAGCGGGTTTTGATTGTTTTGCGCCATGTGATTTCTGGCGGCGCTCACTGCTGTGTGACCAGCTTCCGTGATGAGTCCGACGAAGTCGAATGCAAATTTGACGCTTCCCGTTGCGAGGCAATTGAGTGCGGTGAAGATGAATGTGCCGGTGGCGTCTGCGTTGTTGAAGAGTGCCATGAGAAGGACAGCAGTGTTCCAGAAGAGCGACCAGAAGCAGAGTGTGATGACCCCGACTACCCAGTTGGGCCAGGCTTCGCGCAATTGTCTGACGGGGTAGACCCAAATGGCAGCCATGATCGGTCCGACGAGGAACAAGTAGTGAAGGTAGATAAGTTGGAATGTGCACAGCAAATCCCAGATGGTTGTCACCGCCATGTTGCTGCCGAAAACAGCGAGTCTTGCTACTACTTCGCTAGATGGCATCAGTTCGTCAGCCATGCCTTCGATAGCTTGCTGTGTGCCGTCTGCCCCAAAGGTCTTGTTGTTGAAGAGCTGATTTTCCAAGCCACTAAGTCCGGTGACATCATTGCCTTTTGGGAACGGAGACATTGGAGCAAGACCCGGTAGAATCGACAGAGTATTTTTATTTTCAGCTGCTTGGCGCGAGGGGAAAGCGCGTTGTTGTCCTTTGAAAGCGTCGGCGTACATGTCTGTTCCGAACTGCGCTTTATAGAATTCCTGGATGGTGTGGCTGATTGAGTTGGAGAAATCAATTCCGTAGTTGATGACCAAGAAAGAACCAGGAATGAAGCACATTGCCACAACTGCTCTCAAGATGCCTTCGAAAGGATTGCCAGCTTCAATGACAGGATTGCCGGCGCTCATCATCACTTTTGTTTGGGTAAGAACAGCTCCGGGAACCAGAAGCAAAATTGCGATCGGAACAAAGATGTTGTTGCGCAGTTTGTTCCAGATATTTCCTTCTTGCGCCGTGAAGTTGATCAGATATTTGCCTGTGAAGTTGATGGCAGCGTTGGCATTTGCTGTCGTGATTTGTGCGAACGAATTGCCGAGCATTGTTTGCACAGCCAGTTGGGAAGCCAATGCGCTTGGAATGTTGCGCAGAGGATCGGAGATTTGCGAAAGCAGTTGCTGCTGAAGTTGAAGTAATTGCATTTTGAGCGACGTGTCTGTGAGCGGCAGACCTTGAGTCGGAACACCACCCGTGAGAAGTTGCTGCATCGATTGTGAGAGATTCAAACTGCCTAGAGGAATCATCGGTCCTTGCGAGTACAAGGCGGCAGGATTGAATGTGCCAACAGTGGAAGCGGGCAAGCCATCGGTTGATTGTTTGTAGAGCTTCTCGAGTTGACCAACGGTGAGGTTGTACTCTTGATTGGCTGCATTTGCTGCTGCGTTAACTGCTGAGTCGACTGCAACATCGATTGCTGCATCTGCTTTCGCAACAGGAGTGTTTCTTCTATCGGAGTTTCCGCCTTGCGAGCCATCTGCAGCGAAGGCGCCGGTGGAGATGATTGCGATCGCTGCGGTTGCGGTGAGAAGTACTTTGATAGAAAACGACTTGTGCATCTTGGTGTCCTGTTTGTTGGGATTGGGGTTGAGGGTGAAACTTTCTTTGAACTAGGCGATGCCGCCGACAGCACTTCCCATTGAGCTTCCGAGTGCGCCTCCGGTGGCGGTTCCGCCTATGTTGGGTGAGGCGCCGACGCCGCTGCCTTGTCCCAATTCGCCGAGTAATTTGTCTACGAACGAACCGGGGTTGAATTGAAAGGACATGAAGGGAACGACCGAGAGAAGAACGAGAAAGCAAATCATTGCGAATAATTCCCAGGGGCTGTTGGCTTCGTAGATGCCTTCTTGGCGCAGCCATGTGATGCGCGCGTCCATAACAAGGAGGAGCACGCACCACCAGAATCTCCAGAGCACGAGATTGATAACTGCGTTCAACCAGTTGGTGAAAACTGTTTTGAAGAGGCGGGACATACCCCATGGCCACGCGTAGAGCGCGGCGGCAATTGGTCCCATCAAGAACAAGTAGAGAACAAAAACGAGTTGAAACGCCAGCAAAATTGCAGTTGCAATCGACACCATCATTGAGAGAGTTCCTGCTACCATTGCCGAAGTTTGATTTTGAACAGGCTTGTTCTCTACGTTTGCCATGAATGCTTGTGCACTTTCCGGTGATGCCATTGCGGGCATTGGAGCGGTTTGCGCACCGCTAGCGATTTGCGACATTTGTTCGCCGAGCCAGCTCTGTACGTTTTGCAGATCCGTGACTGCTTGGACTGTTTCAGTCATGGAATTTCCGATGTCGATTGAGTAAGAGACGATCAGCTGGGTCGCTGGAATGAGAACAATGGCTGTAAGGGCTTTGAGCGGACCGGAGAGCGGTGTCATGATTTCTTCACCAGGTGCGATGTTGAAGGTGTATTGGACAATGACTTTTGCACTGCTGAGAACGGCGCCGGTGAGGAGGAGCAGAATTGCCATCGGCACGTAAACAGATTTCCAGAAGAGTTGAACGCTGCGAACAACTTTGCTGATGCCTTCGTTGCCCGCGACTTCTTCGTTGGCAATGTTGACGAGATGCTTGCCGATGACTTTGATGTTTGCCTGGGTTGTTTGTTTTGCAACCTGAGAGGTCGATTCAGCGATCATTTGTTGTTGGGCTTGGGCGACTACTTGAGCTGTTTTGACCCAACGCTCTGGGCTCGTGGCTCGATCGATGATTGTTTGTGCAAAATCTCCGAGAGCTAACTTCGCTGCAGTGTCGGTGAGGCGGATACCCAGTCCGTTGAAACTTCCTTCTGCCATCGCTGCGTTTACCACGCCGGAAGGAAGATCTTTGGCTAGCAAAACCGCGCCTGGGTCAAACTGGAAAGCACCATCTTGCGGTCCCGGAACGCCGAAGTGGGAGGTCATTCCATAACCTTGTCCGGCTTGGAAAACGTAGGTTACCGGCTTTTGGATGTAGACAAGTGGGGTGGAGTAAGTCTTGAGGGATTCGGACTTAGACTTATTGCTGGCTCTGACGCGATAGCTGGCGCCGTTTTGCGTTCCTGACGTAGCGTGGCTGCCGTGGCTGGTAGAGGTGGGGACGGAACCGTCGTTGATCAATTGCTGCAGGGCTTTGATCTTCTTCTCTTTCTTTGGAGCAAAACGATTCTCGTATTCTCTTTGCAGAGATGCCTGGCTTGGGGCTTGGGCTCCGGCTGGTAATTGAACTGCTAAGGCTGAAGCCGTTATGAGCAATGAAACCGCGGCTAGTTTAGATACAGTCGAGATCTTCGAATTTGTTGAAACTGCGATGGCCGCAAAGGTGATGTTTCTTCCTGCCAGTAAGCTGCGGATGTCCATCGAGTTAACTCCTTGAGAAACGTTGCTAGGCTCGGGCGCCTGCAATCTCGGAGGTCCTGCGGACCTCTGGTCTTCGAGCTGGTCGCGGGCGGGTGTCCCGGACTCATGCCTAAAATGTAAGCCAGCCGATGGACAATGGTTGGACAACCGTCAAAAGCCGGCAGGTGCTTAGATTTCTGATTATTGAATAGGTAATATCTAGAGACTTGGACATGTAGCCACATCTGATCTTTAAAGATAAAGGACTCGGTGCATCCAAAGCCAAGATGTTAGTCTGTGTGCTCGTTCTGTTTAGATGGAGACAAACAATGACAGCTGCAACTGCCGCAGAAGTAACGCCCGCCAACATCATGAAGATGGGCTTGGCATTTTGGGGCTCTAAGACCCTGCTTTCAGCTGTTGAGCTGGATCTGTTCACCGAGCTTGCTAAGTCTCCTGCAGATGCGGACACGCTCACAAAGAAACTGAATCTGCACGAACGCTCCAGCCGAGACTTTTTCGATGCCTTAGTTGCTCTCGGTTTTCTCGAAAGAAAGAATGGTGTCTATTCGAATACGCCAGAAACCGACAAATTCCTTGATGCTGCAAAGCCAAGTTATATTGGCGGTTTTCTCATTATGACGAGCTTACGTTTGTATCCGACTTGGGGTGGATTGACTGATGCGTTGCGTACGGGCAAACCACAGAGTGAAGCGAAAGATTTATCATCGCAAGACCTCTTCGCCCAACTTTATTCTGACAAGGATAAGTTGAAAGGTTTCTTGCAAGCCATGACCGGTATAAGTCTTGGAAATGCACGGTACATCGCGCAGAATTTTGAATGGAGTAAGTACAAAACATTTTGCGACGTCGGCACCGCCCAAGGTGCCCTAGCTGTTACGGTAGCGAAAGCACATCCGCATCTGTCTGGGATTGGATTTGATTTGGCGCCTGTTGAGCCAATCTTCAGTGAGTATGCTGAAAAGAATGGCGTTGCAGAGCGACTCAAATTTGTAAGCGGCGACTTTTTCAAAGGCGAAATTCCGCAATGCGATGTGATCGTAATGGGTCACATTTTGCATGACTGGAATCTCGATGAGAAACGCATGCTCGTTGCAAAAGCGTTCAAGGCTCTCAATCCAGGCGGCGCTCTCATCGTGTACGACGCGATGATCGACAACGAAAGAGAGAAGAACGCTTTCGGACTTCTCATGAGTTTGAACATGCTGATTGAAACACCTGGTGGTTTTGATTATTCACCAGTGCAATGCGAAGAATGGCTCAAAGAAGCGGGCTTCAAAAACATTCGCTTTGAACCTTTGACACCGACTCACATGATGGGCATCGGAATCAAATAGGTCACTTCGCTTTTTGAGCAGCTTTCAGCTCTCTGACTTCCTTCAGCAGCGTGCCAACGTCAGCGCGCAATAATGTAATCTCTTGCTGCACCTGCGCTACTTGCCCTTTGATATCAAATGGTGCCAGGAAGTAGTTTACGACCACAAGCAGAAGAATAAGAACGGCAAAGTTGCCGCCGAAAATTAGAACGAACTCTTTTATGTTTTCCAAGAATGACGGAAGTTTTTTCTCGCCGGACGACATGCGTTTTTGCCCCGTGTTGTTTTAGCTACAAAAATGGATTCCGTTTTGGCTCTTACTTCTTGCTCACAGCGTGCTTTACAGGTTTTATCTCAAGCACCTCTGTGTACGGCAATTCTATGTTTGCCGAGCCGGAGTAATTGTACATCCTGGCGACCAGGTAGTTTTTGTAGCGTGTGAGGCTGAGTTCTCCCTGCAGAGAGGACTTCACGGGTGTCATTTTGCCCTCGGCTGAAGAATTATCAGAACTAAGGCCCGACATAGTAAAGGTGGTTGATGCGGTTTGACCAACGCGTAGTCCGTCCACTGCGCCTTTCCAAATTGCTCTTGTCGGCAAAGCTTCTAGTGATATTGTTCCGCTTACCGAATCACCTGCTTGTTTGAGAGAGATGTGCAGGTTTGAATTGGACTTGGCAAAGGGCGAAACCCAATTGCCCGTGAAGGAGGCATCTTCCGTAGGATCGCTCTTCTTATCGAGAAGACGTTCACCCCAGTTGTCTGCGATGCTTGCTTGCACTCTGGCAGCTTCCAAAAATTCTTTGTCTGCAAAATATAAGTTGGCCATCGATTGCAGATAGCGCTTCGCAAGTTCCTCCGGGTAATTTGTTGTTTCGTTGCGAGCGGAAAACAACTCTTCTACGCGTCGGTACAGGGCTTTTGCTTTGTTTGAGTTTTCTTTGTATCCGTCTGCGTATGAATTGGCCAGCTCGCCGTTAAGCTCCAACCAATAACGATTGAGATCCGGAATTTTATTTGCACTAAGCGCCGCAATTACATCCAACGGCTCTTTCGCATGTTTGTCACGCAAGTAATTTTCAAATATTTCCAACGACTTGCTGAAAGATTCCTGCGCCGTCGCAAAGTTTTTCGTTCTGCGCTCTTCGCTGTCGCTAGGATCAAGAGCCTCTTTATCGTAGACTGCTATCCCATATTTAAGGAGACTAACTGCGTGAGGAATTGAGTTGGAGTTTCGACTTGTCGTATCAATAGCGCGTTGTGCATAGTTCAAGGCTTTGTCGTACTGCTGGTCTTCAATGGCTTTCTCGCTGAGCTTCCAGAGTTCACCCAGTTGAATCTTTGCGTTTGCAAACTCTGGAGTCGTGGGTGAGGGACCTTGCGTGCCGGTAGAAATCATCGTGCCACAAACCAGCATGGAAAGCCCAATTGCAGTAGTGATTGCAATTCCTGTGGCACTAAAACGAGACTTTTCTTTTACTGGTTCTGTCTTTCGCGCTTCAGGTTCGAATTCCAGGTCGCTCGGAAGGTCTTCCCAATTGGTGAGTTTCGCTAGATCTTTACCAAGTTCGCGCGCTGTGTGATAGCGAGCTTCCGGCAGTTTCATCAATGTAGTTTCAATTGTTGACGCCAAAATTTCTGCAGGTTTCAGCTTTGGATGATTGGCATTGACGCGCGGAGCCGGTTCGTGAATGTGCTTGTATAGCGTGTCTAACGCTGTTTCGCCTCTAAATGGCACACTACCTGTGATGGCTTCGAACATCACGCAACCGAGCGAATAAATATCACTTCGCGTGTCAATCGGAAGCGAACGGCATTGCTCCGGACTCATGTAAAACGGGCTGCCGATGACCTGTCCTGTATGAGTAAGGTGCAGCGAAGTTGAATCGATATCTGCAAGTGATTTGGCGATACCGAAGTCCAGGAGTTTCACTCCGAGCTTGTCCTTTGCATCGGTGTACAGCATGATGTTGCTAGGCTTGATGTCGCGATGAACTACGCCCCGCCTGTGCGCGTGAGCAAGACCTTTGGCTACTTGGACAAAAATATCGGCGAATTCGTTCAGCGACAGCTTCGCCTTTTTCTTCAACAACTGAGCAAGCGTTTGCCCGCGCATGTACTCCATAACTATGTACGGACGACCGTCATCAGTCACTCCCGAGTCATAGACGGCAGCAAGATTTTCGTGCGCCATAGATGACGCCGCGGCAACTTCTTGTTGAAACCTTTCCAACACGCTATCCATATTCGCCAGGTCGCGGTCTAAAACTTTCACCGCAACGTCACGGTTTTCTTTTAAGTCCCGAGCCTTGTACACGACTGCCATGCCGCCCTGCCCAGCAACGCCTAAAAGCTCATAGCGCTTGTTTATGACAGCAAAGGTCAAGGCGTCTGCCGACTTCGCTTTGCTTACTTTGTTTTGTTTGCGTCCTTTCTCCAGCAGCAATGTCTCTGCGGCAACATTGACGTCGAGATCCTCGTCGTCGTCTTCTTCGCCTGCGTGTCCCGCAATATTGCCAGACACCAAAATATCGACCTTATTGGTCGTCTCGTCTGCAAGTTTGGATTCTCGCTTAATCAAGAAAGCCCCATCATTTTAGGCGTATGGGTGGCATTGTCGGTTTGGAAGCCGGTTTTGTCCGGTATGGTCCGATTAATTCCCGAACTGTTTTCCTGAAATACTGCTTTAGCTTTAGCTACTGTATCAAAGTTACAGAGCCGGTCCTTCAGTAGGACGACTGGGTTGGACCTGGGATTTACCCCAGTTCGCTCGGCCGGCTGGTAGAGCATAATGGCGCTCAAAGGGCTCTCTGTACTCGCAGAAGCGCATGGCAGTACCCTAAAAAGATACCCAGTTCAAGGATTAATTCCACGGCGCAAGCCATTGTTGCGTCTGTTTAGTTGTGCCCGATTTTACTCGAAAAGCCTGAAACTTCCGCTGAGACAGATTATGCAGAACCTCATTAACAATAAGCTCCAGCAGCAAACGCCTATTGTGCGCGCCCGCTACGACTTCCTTAAAAATGAAATTGCGCGCTGGCAAGAAGAGGACATCCTAAATCGAGCCCAGGGCGACGAGATTATGGCGCGCTATTCAATAGATGGTGGGCTTCAGCACGGCTTGACGGTATTGCTTATTACAGGCGCCTGCGTGGTTGGCTGCGCTATTTTGTTATTCATATCGTCGAACTGGCAGGGCGTCAGCTACCAGGCGAAAGGCTTGGCTGTAATGCTGGCTATGGTCGCTTGCTACATCGCTGGTTGGAAGTTAAAGGGCAGATCGCAGCTTAAAAACCTCTTGGCCGAAACGCTAATTTTTCTCGGTTGCATGCTTTTCGGGGGCGGCGCAAACCTTGTGGCTCAGCACTTTCAAGTCACCGGGCGGCAGCCTGAACTTCTGCTCTGGGCGATGGGAATCGCACCGCTGGTGATCATCTTTAGGTCTCAACCGGCGGCAATATTGATGGCGATTATCGTCTCATACAGAGCTATTTCCTTTACGACCAATCCGTTTGATTGGTTTACGCTACTCGCTGCTGCCTGCTCATTTTTCTGCACTTATTATGTGCGCAGTCCTTGGGCTTTATTTTTCAATTTGGGTTCGCTCGCTGCGATTGTTTCTGTTGCAAGACCAAGAGTCGATGAGTATGCACTGCTCTTCTACGGCATCTCTTGCTTCACTATGCACCTCTGGCATCACCACAGCAAGCGCTGGCAAATGATGTCTTTGACTTATCTTCTGGTTTCTTTTGGTCTTGTGATAATGTCCGGAGTCGGCATTATGAACGAATATTCGTCCAGTTCTGTAACCACAATTCAACGAATTCAAATTTACGCAATCGCCTCTCTAGCATTGCTTGCTTGCCTGGTGAAATCTCCTGCCGGTAAAACTCGCTGGGCATTTCTCACAGGGCTGAGCATAATCGGCTCGGTGATTCTTTCATGCAACAGTCTGAATGGAAATGCCAGACCCGAAGCGCTATTTGCTTTCTTTACGGCAAATCTCTTTTATCTCTTTTACTTCACATCATCGATAGAGAACCGCATCATCCAATTTGTTCCGGTTGCGACCCTTACTATGTTCGCTTTTACTTGCTTTGCAGCAGCACCCGGGGGAGCCATGACTGGCTCGTTAATTGCGTTTGGAGTGGGCCTCGTCTTGATGATTTGCTCGTTTGTAGCACTCGGACGTTCATTCAGTACGAGGGCTAAATCCGAGCGGAATCTCAGCTAGAAAACACACGAGGAAAGCAAAATGACATTGACGAAACCTAAGGAAATCAACAGTTCGAGCGCAATTCAGCGCAACGAAGCAATTGCCGTACCGGAAACTTCTCCGCCATTCTCGCGCAATAGCATAGGTGTGAAACTATTCGCGCTCGTGATTGTGGCGCAAATCGGCACACTTTTCGCCTTCGGGGTGCCATACGCGCAAACACTTGCATTCGGCAAGAATGTCGTTCTTAAGTGCCACACATATGACCCCAGAGACCCTTTCAAAGGCGACTATGTTTCGGTCACCTACGATCTCGGTGCAACGGTGAAATTCAAAGATTTCAAGCCAGGTGATACAGCTTTTCTAACTTTGAAGAAAGGCGCGACATGCTGGGAGCCAATCTCAGCGAACAGAGAGATGCCTAAGAATCTGAAAAACGACGAAGCCGCGATGAAAGTAACTTACGAAGCAGGTGACGGAGCAGCCGCTTTGATAACAACAGGCATCGAGAAATTCTATGTTCCTGAAGGTGCCGCTGCGTCTGTGAATTCAGAAGGCTTGACCGCAGAGGTGGCACTTTCGAGCGACGGCGAGCCGGTCTTGAGACGCATGCTGTCCGATGGCAAAGAGATCGCAAAGGAGACCAGTAAGTAGATCTAAAACAGGATCTGGAGCGAGATCTCGAAATGAACTCGCACCGAGATCTGGGAACAGTTCAGCGATTCTATACTCCACATTTGAATGAGACAGCAGGGAAAGCGTTCGACTTTCCCTGTCTGCTTTATGGGCAATATAGTGTGCTGTTGTATATACTGGCTCGCACTAATTAGATCTGAGGTGTCTATCATGTGCCGCTTGCTTCTGATCCACTAATATTGATTCGACTAAAGTGCTTGAGGAGAAGCTGGTGATGCAAAGACAAACCCTCTCTGTTGCGGTGCTCGCCCTATTGCTCGGCGCTCTGCAGCTGTCAGGAACCGCCTCGTACGCGCAGAAATATGTGCAAGGAAGCATCGAGCACAAAGAGAAGGTCGGCCCAGTCAACAGCAAGTATTTGCCTGGTTCTGTCTGGCAAGAAGGGGAAAAGGACGGCTCTAGAAGCACCTGGATAAGAATCCCTGAGTGGCTTGCAGGCACTTGGTTTGCCGATGTAGAAACAGCGACCTCACGCCAGGACTTAGTAACCCACAAAGAATCTGGTCACACTCCTTTCAATTTCAAAGCTAAGAGCCGTTTTGCATACGGCACACAAAAAGATGGTCGAGGCGGCATTTGGCACTTCCTCAAACTGCCCTACACCTCATCGACTGACTTTCCTGAATTCGTCGAATATCACCAGGTTCTGACGAAGGACTTTACCAACCAGAGCGAACAAGCTGTTTCATTCCGCAGCATGGTTGCAGCTGCACGCGTGCAGCGTCAATCCAAAGAGATTGTTGAAGCATTCCAGCAAGAGAGCGTGACGAATTACGAACCGATTGAAGAAGGCGTCATTAAGATGATTGCTTCGACTCGTCGCTATGATGAAACCGGAAAACCGCTTATGCAGGCTGATAACGAAGCGCGCATACATCGCGTTGAGAAGTTCACTCCAATTGCAAAGGAAGGCAATTTGGATATGAAGCAGTCATTATATGATTTCTTGCGCAATCGCAAAATGGAATATCTGATTCCGCACGACGCAAAGATCAACTAAGCGATCGCGTTCGTTTCGATTCGGAGTTTCTTGCTTGCAGTAAGTATCCGAAGGGACGCCATGCATAGCCCGGGCGCTGCCTGGCATACATCCTGTGCGAGTTTCTTCGAATGGGCTGACAGTCTAGTCTTTGAGTGCTTTTTCGTCGGTGATGACACGGGCGAAGAGATCTGAGAGTGCAGCCATTGTGGCATCATGGACGGTGCCTGCTGGAATGACGTCGCTGTTTTGCAGCGTTGGCAAATCTCTCGTCGCACAAGCGTTTGCAATCACAGTTGTGTGATATCCGTAGTTGAGTGCGGAGCGCACTGTTGCACTGATGCAGGCATGTGTCATAAAACCTACGACTACCAAATCTTTCTTCCCTGATGCCTTGATATGTTCGTCCAGATCTGTTCCAGCAAAAGAATCAGGCAGATTCTTTTTGATTATAGGCTCCGTTCCAATCGGTTTGACCTCGTCGATAATGTCCACGAATTTGTCATCAGGATTGAAGAGTGGTGCGCCTTTTGGCGAAAAATGTTGCACATGAATAATGTTGGTTCCGAGACTGCGTGCGCGGTAAAGTATGTGCGAAATTTGGTCTAAGGCTTTCTCAATTCCGGTTAGAGGTAGATTACCGTCAAGATACTCTCTTTGAGCGTCTACAACGACCAGAGAGCTGTCTGCGAGGCTCTGATTCTCGTTGTTCAAGTTGAGCAGCTTTCTGAATGTTGTCGCCATAGTCAAATCCCCAATTTCGCGGAAATAAAATGCTATCGGTCGTCGCCAGGCGTCGAACCTACAAAACGCTGAAACGTGCAACCATATATGGTGCACTTTCACGCTTTTGTATCCAATAATTCTACAAGAATATATGTGGTTCTGAAATTCGAGTTCGAAAAAGAAAATTGCTTAGGAAGATCTGTCGCCGGTTTTCTCTTTTTCCTTCTCTTTTTTCTTTTTGGGTTTTTCGCCCTTGCCGTCCTTTTCGTCGTTTTCTACTTTCGCGCAGTATTTCACGGCAAGGATAGTGACATTGTCTGGCGCTCCACCATCAAGGGTCGACTTCAGGAGTGCTTCGCATATCTCCTCTGGGGTGTTCGAACCTTTCATCTCTTCGAAAATTTGCTCTTCGTCAAGCACGGCTGAAAGCCCGTCACTCGAGAGAATAATCAAGTCGTCAGGGTGAAGCTCAACCGGAGTGCGGTCGATTTCGACTTTGCCTGAATGTCCGACGCAACGGGTCAAATAGTGTCTGAAAGGACTGTTCTTGAACTGTTCTGGCGTGAGCTGCCCTTTGAGAACCATCTCCATAACAACCGAATGGTCTTGGGTGAGGACGATGGTTTTGCCGTCACGGATAAGATAAGCGCGTGAATCGCCAACGTGTGCGATTTGCAGGGTGTTGGCTTCGGTTTGAGCGCCGGCAACGATTGTCGTGCCCATGTTTTGAACTGATTCGTCTTGCGACGCTGCGGTGAAAACACTCTGATTGGCGCTGGCCACTGCATCTACGAGCCATTGTTGTACTGCTTCGTGATCGGTGAAATCGGGCGGATTCTCCTTCCACAGGGCTTCTACGGCATCTACCGCGAGTTTGCTGGCTCGGGCTCCTCCCTTCAGTCCGCCCATTCCGTCGGCGACGACAAAAACCCGCTGATCAGGGCTTATGTAGTAATTGTCTTGATTTTCCGAGCGATGTAGCCCGCGGTCGGTTACTGCCGCTACGCTCCATGCCAACTTTGTCATCAACCAACTCCCGGCGAGTTCTAGATGGACGTCCGCCAAAAACGCCTTTTTACGTTTATTCCCAGAAATAATACAAAAACACTGAACTTTCTACGCCTTTTCAACGGCTTTCAGTAGCTGATAAAAATAGTGTGCGGCGGTGATTTTCACCTCTGAAGAACCTTGGAAATGTCTCGATGTAAATCTTGGAATTGCTAAATTTGCCGGACTCGATAAGTTTTTTCCCCAAGACTTCCAGGCTGCTTACCTCGGGGAAAGTTGGGATCCCCAACTCCTCCAACGCCCATCGCTCAGCAATTAGGGTCGGCTTATTCACATTCGATATGTCGACGGTCTGCCGAATTGCTGACGGCAGCCTGGCTTCATCAACTGGGTCGACAATCACCCGCAGAACCGGCACATTCCCGGAGTAAAGTGCAGCCGAAAGGTAATTTGGCCAATATCCAAAGAAATTTAGTATCGGCAAAAAGAGGAAAAGGGCAATAGCCAGCGCCTTTTGCAGTGAGTCGGGTTTGAAAAGACCAATAAGACTTGCTTGTTTCGAACGGATGAAAAGCAGGTAGACGAGCAACATCATCGAGACATTCCAAGGCCAAACAACTGCATTCCATCCCTGTTGTGTAATCGACCACAGCGTGATTGCGTGGAAGAAAATTGCCAGATATGCGCCAGTTGTGCGCGTGTGACCAAAGGCCAGCAGCACTGCCAGCGCAGCTTCTGTAACTGCAGCTGTAATACCAATGCAAAAGCACAATTCAGAAGGCAGCGCCGTAATGAATTTGGGCATCATAGAAGGAACAACAACCTGGCTGAAAGAAACATTCAACTTTTGCAGCCCAGCAAATAAGTAAGTGCCGAGAATGCATATCCTGAGCGCGTTTAGCACACTTTGGCATTTTTTTTCGGTCAACTGTATTGGCGAAGCAACTATTACTAGCATCATCGAGAAGAGGTAAAACCAGGGTTGCAACCGGGTTTGGTCAAGCGCGATCGATGTAAATGCGCACAGCACATAGGCGCCTGCAAGCAGTTTTTTGTGTTTTGAGAAATTGAACCCCAATAGTGCAATTAGCAGCATTCCGTATATAAGCGGCTCGAGTGGCTCTGCAATGGACAGGCTATCTAGTACGGGTAGGTGTGGATATGTTCTGTTGGGGAGTACCCAACCTCTTTGTGCGACTAATAAAGAGGCGATGAGCGATGCGCTGAGCAAGCCAGAACACAACGCCAGAATGTCTAAATCCGCGTCGTTTCCATTGTTCGCACCCGCGGCGTTTTCCGGGTCGGTGACGCTGTCTGCGTTATTAAGATCAGCATTCTGCTCGAAGGGTTCTTGCAACCATGCACCATCAAATTGTTGTAAGTATCCCAATGGACTTAGCCGCACTCATCTCAGCATGAGGAAAGTTTAGCCGAGCAAATTTCGGGACTGTGTCTGGATCATTAGTCTTCACTCGGGAACATAGTTGGATTTTGAACGACAATCAGTAAAGTTGGGCAACGACCGATTGATCCCAGCTTATATAATGACCGCTAAAATGATTGAATACAAATCGAAAGCAAATGAGCAAAGCGCCTGCGTTTGAGAGAGAAAAGAGAGTGGATTCCGGAAGCGGCGCTCCCATTGGTGTAGAACACGGTCGGGCAACCAAAGGCGAAATCGCCGCTTGGGCAGCCTATGACATTGCCAATGCGACCTACGGAACAGTGGTCGCAACTGCCGTTTACAACGCCTACTTCGTAGATGTCATTTGTGGGCAGGCTCCTGGTGGAAAAGAGCTAGGGACTTTTTTGCTGTCTGTCATCATTATTCCTGTTTCGGCTTTGGCAATCGTTTTAACAGCACCTGTGCTGGGGACCATCGTCGATGCGATGGCTGCAAAGAAACGCATGCTCTTCGTGACGACGACTCTCTGCATTCTTTGTACTGCGACTTTGAGCATGATTCCTCCGGGCGAACCATGGGCCGCAGTGATTGCACTGACTCTGGCGAATTTCTTTTTTGGAACCGGTGAAGACTTAATCGCTTCATTCCTGCCCGAGTTGTCGACCCAGGAGAACATGGGGCGAATTTCCTCGATAGGCTGGGGCGCTGGTTATGTCGGCAGTCTCATCGCGCTTGGTTTGTGCTTTGCTTACTTCTCGTGGGCGAAGGCGCAAGGAATGCAGCAGACAGAATATGTCCCTTTCGCAATGCTCATTTGTGCAATTCTGTTTTTCGTCTTCTCCCTGCCGACTTTCATTTTCCTGAAGGAAAGAGCCACTCCGCAAGTTGATGGTATTGGGAAAAACTATTTCAAGGTCGGTTTTGAACGCTTACGTCACACGTTCAACCACGCAAAACACTACAGAGATCTCTTCAACTTCCTGCTCACGCTCTGCGTTTATAGCTGCGGCAGCACTGCGGTTATCCATTTGGCGTCTGTCTATGCTCAGCAAGTCTTGCACTTCACTGCGTCTGATTCTGTAATCATGATTTTGGTGGTTAGTATCACTGCGGCTATTGGCGCTGGTTTGTTCGGCATGGTTCAAGATCGCATTGGTGCAATCAAGACTCTTGCGATTACCTTGAGCATTTGGACTGTGGCGGTTTTCATTGCTTGTATGGCGACCGAGAAAGCACATCTCTGGATTGCTGCTAACTTTGTAGGCATTGCAATGGGTGCAACCGGCTCGGCTGGGCGCGCCCTGGTCGGACAATTTTCACCACGCGGACGCTCTGGCGAATTTCTTGGACTTTGGGGCATGGCCCACAAGCTGGCAACATGCATCGGCGCTGTCACATTTGGCGCTGTCACGCATCTGAGCGGCAATAACTATCGAGTCGCACTTCTTTCTTGTGGTGTATTTTTCATCGCCGGACTGCTGCTGCTCTGGCGTGTTGATGAAAAACGCGGTCGGCTGGCAGCCAAGACAGACGCCGATTTGCCTGTTTAGAGTGTGAAACAGCTGACGATTGCTGTTTTTAAATTTCGATTAGCGGTGCAGTGTTCGTGCCCCTTTTATTTCTCGTTGTATTTGTCGTAAAGCTTGGCGACCAAGTGTGAGCCTGCTACAACGCCAAATTTCGTCAGCATGCTCCTATTTGTGAATAGTATTGCCGGTGATATCAAATCCGCGCCCCAGACTACCGCCGACGGTCCATGTTTGGTGTTTACCAAATTGTCTGTGACTACGTTAGTCATCCATGCGCCAGCCATCACGCCAACGCTCTTGAAGAGATGCGTTGAATTGGCTGCCCTCAAGGCTTCGTTGTTGGCTAGAGTCTTTGACACTTCTCCTGTAAAGGCTGAGCCGGCAGCGTCAAACTTCGCCGCCTCTGCAAGCAGCCCTTCTGCTTTGACGATTGGCATGGAGGCAACACCGGTAGGCAGTCTTCCCAGTTGAGTACTGGCGACTGGAGGCCAGTGAGCAACCAGTTGTTCTCGCAATGAAGTTAGGTTCAAGTACTTTTCTGCGTGCGCTTGATCGACCAGGGAAAGTTGGTCCAAATCCCAAGGATGCGGCATCATTATCTTGCCGGTGCCGCCGATCTTTGGAATCGAAGCACCCTGGAAAAGTTCTATTGGGTAGCGTTTGTACAAGCCTTCCATCGCCACTTCGGCGTTCTGGATAGGCACTTTCAGTCCGTTGAGCAAACCATCTCGAGCCATTTGAAAGCTCTGCTTGGCGCCAGGACTGACTAACTCTGTCGCTGCTATCTGTTTTTCTACTGCTGCGGTTCGCGCGACGTGATCTTTATTGATGAAGATTGCCGATGCGCCTGCCCGTGCCAGGGCTTCGAAAAGGGCGTTGCCATCATCACTTGTTTTGCTTATGTAAGGCTCGTCTAGATTGGTTTTCTTGATGCCGGTATCTTCTAAAAGTGAAGGCTGGTCTTGAGAAGGCGGAAAGTACTTGTATCTGGGCAAGTCGCTGACCGGAGTCGGCACTCTCTGCGTGACGGTCGGATAACGCTGAGGAAATTCGCCCTGTTGAACGAAACGCGGCTGAGCAAGTTGACGTTGAACGCCGCCGGGGTTTGCTCCATCGCCCGGGTTTGCTACATCACCGGCCGGTAGAGGCTGTCCTATTTGATCCCCAGAACCATTATGTAGTCTTGATCTCAATGCATCACGGAAGCTGCTACCGGTCCCTTGCTGAAATAGTGGTCCTGGAGCTTGTGATTGTGCGAGCATAACGCCCTCTGCCGGAGGGTTAGCACTGCGTACAAACTTTCCTTGGTCAAATAGAATTGACGCGCCGTCTAGGGCGGCATTGGAAGAATCCGTATTATTGCTTTTCGCAAGCTCAGTTTGCTTGCTGTTTTCGAATTGGCCCATTGATGAGAGATCCGGGTGGATAGTAACTCCATCTTAGGAAAGGACCGTTCGGCCGAAAACCGTAAAACTACGGGGCAAGCAAGTGTTTTTTGCCGATTTTCATTAACTATGGTCGAATCACGTGAATTAATGTCGCGACCGGACCGATAAGGGACATTCTGATCCTTGCTTGTGGATTAATAGAAATCGTCGGAGCTATTCCGTACAGCTGTGATTTGCGCCAGTGGAGAAGAATATGCGGTCTCGTAGATTTGCCTGTCATTTTGTATTGGGAGCACTGCCGGCATTTTCGGTGTTTTCCTTGCTTTCGATACTGTCGTTGTCTGGTTCGGCTGCTCTTGCTGACCCGGAGGTAACCACTGCGCCTGTTCCGGGCGGAGGTCTGACTAATCCGTCCAGCTCTGAGGTAAAAGTCCAGGTCGAGTCCATGGTCTCGGAAGGACCCATGTATGAAGAAAGAGGCAATCTGCTCAAGCGAATCAACGCAGCAAAAGCGCAAGGAATTGGCATTGCAGGCTACATGGCCGCTTTCAAATACGTCGAGGAGTTGGCAAAAACAAATGCTCCTGCTGAGAAATTGAAAGAGCGTATTGCCGCCGTTAATAAAGGTCTGGACGATCAGTCCAAGCGGGCCGTCGATTTGAAAAATAGACCGCCGGCAACTAGCTATGATGGCGGCAGCGGCGGGACTGTCGGCGGTGGTCACAGCGATGATAAGCCAAATGCATCCGACATAGCCTCTCAATTGAAAGGACAAAATCCGGACAGTGTTATCGAAAAACTGAAAGCTAAATATGGCGACAGAATACCGGAAGGCACAGACGTAGAGGCTTTGAAGAAGAAGTTCATGGGCGACGATCGCGCTAAGGACATTTTGAAACGACTGGGACAGTAACGCGTGATTGTGATAAGGCACCGCATGTGGTGCATATCGATTTAAACGTGCTAAGCTTCGTGAAAGCAATTTCGGCCACTGTGATTAGACAGGCGGAAATTTCTTCGTAATTTGGCCTTTAAAAATCATCTCTGGTCTACAATTATTTTAGGGGTAGTAATCCGGACGTTGTCAGACGGCCGTATCGCTTTCTCCAATTCAGGTATCCCAAAAGACCAAAGGAATCTCAAGTATCCCCATGACTGACAAAACAGCACGGTCCAAACCGAAAAGAAAAAGCCTTGTTTTGATGGAGCGTGACATCTGGGCGCTCGTTCAGCTTTATCTTCATCGCACAATCAGTTCTAGCCAGTTAGCGCGGCTGTGCTTTCCTGACATCAGTTATGAGACGGCTCGCAAGCGCTTGAGAAGGCTTCAGCAAGCTGGGTTCACTGGTTCTTCGTCGAGCGGCCGCATGGAAGGACGCGGCAGACCGGAGTTAATCTACTTTTTGACCACCCAGGGCGCTAAATCTCTGGAGCAGCATCGCGGTATTTCCTGGGAAACTATCCCCACCGGACCGCCGCACACCTATCACAAAGAGCATTTTCTCAGATTGGTCGATGTCCGCCTGGCAATGCTTGATGCTGAACAGCGCGGTCTCATCAACAATCTGGAGTTTACGACCGGGCGAGAGTTCTGGCGCGAACTCTCGGGCGATCTCACTAGTGTCGACGAGCAAGCCGACGCCACCATCGCTTTTAGCTATCCGCACATGGAGCCAATTAAGGTATTGCTCGAAATCGACACAGGCAATTTCCGCCAAACTAGGCACTGGGAGCCCAAAATCAAAGCTTTTCTCAAGACTGGCTTTCCGATCTGGGTGGTCACAGGCAGCGCGCCGCGTATCGTAACTCTGAGGAAATGGACTCAGCCGCTACTGGATGAAGCTGGTGTCGGACCCGGAAAGTGCGTTTTTAGTGTTTATCAGGAAATCGTCGACCGCGGCATCTTCGGGGCTGGCTGGCAGCGGACCGATGGCAGTTATACGGACTTGCGTCCAAAAATGCCTGAAGGTCAGCGCATTCCACCTGGTTAGAGTGGGTTCTTTGTTGGGCTGGCAATCATAATTGCGAACCGACGCTGCGGACCGAAATTGTGAACCGCAAAAAGCTAGATCTTCGGGCCCGTCAAAAGTTCTTCTGCAAAATGGCAGTGCGATAAATGCTCACTTTCTATAGTGCGCAAGTCCGGCACATCGATTCTGCATTTGTCGCGAACCATTGGGCAGCGCGTATGAAAAGTGCAACCCGGCGGTGGATTGGCAGGGCTCGGCAGATCGCCCGTCAAAATAATACGCTTGGATCTATCGACCTTCGGGTCTGGTATCGGCGCAGCACTGATAAGCGCTTTGGAATACGGATGCAACGGCATTTCATAAACACGATTGCAATTGCCGATTTCGGCTATTTGACCGAGATACATCACGGCAATCCTGTCACTGATGTAGCGAACCACGTCCAAATTATGTGCGATGAACAAATAGGTGAGTTTGAATTCGCGTTTTAAATCAATCAGCAAATTCAAAATCTGCGCTTGAACGCTTACATCGAGGGCCGAGACTGGTTCGTCCAAAACAATCACGCGCGGATTTAGAGCCAGTGCGCGCGCAATACCAATGCGTTGTCTTTGCCCACCGGAAAATTCGTGTGGGTATCTTTCTTGCATTCGCGCAGAAAGTCCGACTAAATCAAGCAATTCAACTACACGTTTTGCAAGTTCTGGTCCTTTCATAACTTTATGGACCTCGAGAGGTTCGGCGATAATCTGTTTGACCGTCATCCTGGGATCGAGGCTGGCATAAGGATTTTGAAAGACTACTTGTAATTCGCGCCGCAGCTTTTTCATTGAGTCAGCGTCGCAGGTCAAAACTTCTTGCCCTTTATACAAAACGCTGCCAGCCGTCGCCGGAAGCAGCCTGAGCATGACGCGCCCGAGCGTAGATTTTCCGCACCCAGATTCGCCTACAAGACCAAGCGTTTCGCCTTCGATGATGCTGAGATTTACGCCGTCGAGAGCTTTGACGGCACCCACTTGTTTGTTGAAAAATCCTTTGCGAATTGGAAAATGTTTTTTCAGACCTTTGACTTCTACGATTATTTTTTCATTCGCTGATCCAGACGGCAGCGCCGGTGTACTGTGGTTTGTCTCTGCGTTTGCATTCTGACTTTGCCAGTCGGCTTGTGGCTGTGAATTTTCTTGAGTCAAAGCACGGGTCCTAAAAAAAGCATGCCGGCTATTCAACCGGCATGCTTGATTATAAGTGAACCCAGGAAAAAGCTATGGACGTCGGGAGGAGAGATTTCCAAGCTTTTCCATCATCACGATTGCAAACTTGAGTGGGTTGCCTTGAAGGCGAGCGGGGTCTTCCACGGTCCAGCCGTATGTTTGTTGGTTGTATTGGTATTGATGGCCGTATTTCTTGGCATTGTGCGTTTCGCAGTAGCCTGTATTTGCCGTCGCGCATTGCAATTGTGGGCAGGCCGCTTTTGCGATGGACAATGTGGCTAGACGATTCTTCTGAATACCTTCATTTATATGAAGCCATGCAGGGTCTTGGCTGTAAGCAGCAGATGCATTTGTTTCGTGCAGCTCGTGTTCAAGGCTTTCGAAGTAGCGATTAAGAGCGTTGGTGTCGTAATGACCCCAAATGTCACTTTTGATTCTGTATGGCTTTGGCTCTTTGAGGAAGATGTACCAGAATACTGTGTACAGAACTAACAACTCGGCAGCGATGATTAGATAGGCGAACATATCCGCCCTCCCGGCTGAAACAGCCTTGAGCAAAGAGATTCCTATGTATTTCCCAGTTTTTCTTCGGTAGTTATTCGGACGCTTAGCGGTTTTTCTGAACCTGACGACAGTTGTCTAAGCCATCGCCAGTTTTGTGCACATAGTCGCGTTTAGATAAACGCTTCTATGCGCTTCTCGGACGCAGGTAAAGTACGCATTCGGCAGAAACTTTAGTCACGCTTAACGTGTGTAAATATGATAACGAAACATTACAAAAAAGCTATGGGTTTTTAATGATCGAATAATTGTCAAGTGGTTAATTCTCGAATGACGTCAGACGGCTCAATGACGGCGTTACAGCGATGTTGACGACCGCTCGTCCCGCTGGGGTTATCCACTAATAGCTTTAGAAATCGCTCTGACTTAGAGATCTCACACACTGCGCCAATTCGCGCCTTGTTGTAATTGACTCAGCAAACTATCAATTCAGTCTGCCAGTCAATCAGTCAGAAATCATTCATTAGGACTCAGTTTCAAATGCAAATCAATCGCGTTGCTGTGGTGGGCGCCGGAACAATGGGTTCGTCCATTGCGGTCGCCTTTATTGGCAAAGGAATTCCCGTTCTTCTAAAAGACATCGATCAAGCTCAACTCGATAAAGGACTCGCGAATATCGATAGGCTTTTGAAGTCGCGTGTCGATAAAGGAATGGCAAAGAAAGATGCGGACGCCCAGCGTGCTCTGGTTGAAGCAACGACTGAGTATTCGAAATTCTCCGATGTTGATTTTGTCATTGAGGCAGTCGCTGAAAACATCGATATTAAGAAGAAAGTTTTTGAAAGTCTTGATGAATACTGCAATGTTGATGCGATTTTTTCCAGCAACACTTCAAGTCTCTCGATTACGCAAATCGGTTCGTTTACGCGTCGGCCCGATAAAGTGGTCGGCATGCACTTCTTCAATCCTGCGCACTTGATGAAACTAGTCGAAGTGATACCCGGTTTGGAAACATCACAAGATACTGTGCAAACTGCAATTTCACTGGGGCAGACTCTAGGCAAACTCGCTGTGAGAGTTGAGGAATGTGCATCATTCCTTGTTAACCGTTTGCTTGGTCGTTATATGAATGAAGCGCTCTGGTGCTTGCTTGAGGGAGCAGCAGATATTGAAACCATCGATAAAGCAGCGTGCGATTTTGCCATGCCGATTGGCCCTTTGGCTCTTCGCGATATGAATGGCGCGGACATTGGACTGGCGGTTGCGAAGTTCAATTTCCAAGAATATGGAGAACGATTTGCTCCCTGCCCAATTCTCGAACAGATGGTCGAGAAGAACATGCTTGGACAGAAGACCATGGGCGGCTTCTATGCGTATGACAAAGAGACTCGCAAACGTGCCGGCGCAAATGCGGAAATGTCTACGATACTAAATGCGGTGCGCAATGGTAAAGGTGAGAAAAAGAACGCGACAATCGAATTTAAGGCAGAGCGACTTTTCTTGCCGATGATCAATGAAGCATTTCTATGTCTGCAAGAACGTATCTGTGCTCCAGAAGACCTCGACCCTGCTCTCTGTGCTGGTTTGGGAATGCGTATCGGACCGCTGGCGATGGCTACTCAAATGGGTCTGGACAATTGTTTGAAACAAATTGAAGAGCATTTCGAAGTTTTTGGCGAACGCTTCCGTCCTGCTCCTTTGTTAAAGCGCTACGTCTGGAGCAAAAGGACGACTATTTCGTGATGTGCCTCGCGTCTTGTGAGCGTGAATAATGCAGCTGACTCCAAAGCGATCAATGGTTATTCTTGCTGTAGCATGCCTTGGATTGTTTTTCCTGGGCATGTCGAGCTTTGGAGTTACTGATCCGGGCGAAGGATATTACGTCGAAGCGGCGCGAGAGATGGTCGAAAGCGGCGATTTCATTACGCCGCACCTCAACTATCAGATCTATTTTTCCAAGCCGATTCTGACCTTCTGGTTGATGGCAATCCCGTATAAGTTGTTTGGCGTCAGTGAATTCGCCGCCCGCATCGCCTTTTCGTTTATCGCAACGCTATTGGCGTTTGCGACCTATCGCGTTGGACGGGCATTTGGATCTGAATTCGCCGGACTCTTGGCCGGCTTAGCGATAGCCTCTTCGCCGCTTATCATCGCGGTTACGCGCCTCTCTCCCATAGACATCGCATTCACTTTATTTGTGGATTTGGCTGTTTTTGCGTTTGCTATGTGCGCAATTTTGAACAGGCAGCGTTGGTGGTGGGTGCTGTATGCGGCTCTCGGCCTGGCTGTTTTGACCAAAGGACCAGCCGGATTGGTTCTTTTCGCTGCCGGAACAATAGTCTTTCTTATCGTTTCTCGTCCGGGTTTTATCCAGCTAAAAGACTGGCTCAAGCGCTTGAGATTGGGATGGGGAGCGCTTATCTTCTTTGCTGTAGTGTTGCCCTGGTACGTAGCAATACATTTTGCCACCAAGGGACTGTTCTTGAAGGTCTTCTTTATCTACGAAAATCTGGGTCGCTTTGCCGGTCGGACCAATCTCGGAAAAGCTGTCTGGTGGTATTACTTGCCTGTGATTGGATATGGCTTCGCGCCGTGGATTCTCGTGCTGCCCTTCGCTGGTTTCTCTATTCTCAAGACTGGGTTGAGGCGAAAACCCGCCGCGCAAGAGGGATTTACCGAAGAAAAAGACCGGAGAAGTTTATTCTTGCTCTATCTCTTCGTCTGGTCTTTGACCGAGTTTCTATTCTTTAGCTGTTCCAAAACCAAGATGGACACCTACATTTTGCCGTCATTCGCGCCTTTTGCCGTTTGTGTGGCAGTGAAGATTCAAGAGTGGCTTGTTGCGGGGAACGCACCTGCCGCGCAAAGTCGGGCAGCGAAAGTCGGAAAGGCTGTTTTCAACACTTCGGCTGTTTTAGGATTTCTCTTGCTATTAGGAGGTCCTATTGCATCATGCATTCTCGTTAAAACTGACATCGTAGGCAAGATTTCTCTGGCACTCGCTTCTGCCCTATTAGCCGCTGGTTTGATTTTGTCTTCTCGCTATTACAAACACGGAAAAATTGAGCAGTCGGTGGTTGCTGTTGCCTTGGGATTTGCGCTCGCAGCGGGACTTTGCCAGCCTGTCGGATTCCAGATAGGTTCTAAGAAGCGTTGGGATGATTTGAAATTGATCGCTTCTCATCTAAAGGACAAAGATGCAGACATCGCGATTTTCAACACCTTTAAGCCTGCCGCCATGTTTTACGCGCGCGCTCCGATAGACAGTTTTTTCCATCCGCATCAGTTGAAAAAGGCAGAACCCGGTACTGCGGGGCGCCCGCAATTGGTCATAGTCAGTGACAAGGTCGTAGATCGCCTAATTTCGCGCCCCGGGGTGAACTTGAAGCTGATCGAGCGCAGCGGCGAATGGGCGGTTTATGAAGCCGTGGGAGCACGCCTGGAGCGCAACCTGACCTTGGAAGAAGTTTTCAACAAGCCCAAAGCTTTGGAAATGGCGGTGAGCGGAAAGGCAGAGTGGGGACCGCTAACAGTTCCTTATGCCGCAGGTGACAGGCAGTGGTGGAAGAAACAGTAGATGACGGGCGAGAGTAACCCTTTCTCTCTTTTGAATTAGCAGTCTTGTAAAACCCAGATAAGAACTTGAATGCTTCTTGGAAATCCCGCTTTTGGGGGATGGGACAGCCGGAACATAAATTTTGGCTTGGCGTCGTTGAATCCATGCATGCAGTGGTGCAGCAATCACCTGTGTTGGAGCACGTTTATGCTGAGAAAGGATGTTGGCAGACAGAGAGCGTTGAGCATGGCGCTGTCTTTGGCTTTAGTGCTCGGAAATATCGCTCCTGCCTTTGCTGCAGCATCTCCCAGTCAGGGGACCGAGGCACGCCTCGAGAAGATTGAAAACACCCTTTTGCAAAGAACTCAAAGAGGCATGTCTGAATCTGAGCGCCTTTCAACACTCGAGAATCGCGTCTTCGGCAGCGTTAAAACAGGCAGCGTGTCCGAACGTCTTGCCAGTCTTGATACTGCGATGACGACTGCCCGCACTGCCTCTAGTTTGCTGGCTCCTCCTATGGCGCCTCGGCTCGATACGAGCCAATGGAGCAAGGTCGAAGAACCTAAGCCACAAGCCCTTTCCAACTACGATGACCCCGATACTGCTACACCAACTGACGCCGCTACTGCAATGCTGAAGCGTGCAACTGATTTGTACTCCAGAGGGGATACTGCAGAAGCAGAGCGCATGTTCAAGAAAGTGCTCACGCTCGATTCACGTAATGCTGATGCGCACTACAATCTGGGCGCCATTGCCGAAGCCCGTGGCGACACTGCTCAAGCGCTCAATGAATATCGTATTGCCAGCCAAATCAATCCTGGCGACCAAGAATTGAAAGACGCAGTTGCGCAAATTGAGCGCAAGCAAAACGCTGACAGATTGGCGCAAGCCGAGCAACAGAGACAAAGAGACGAGCAGCAAAAAGAAGCTGCCCGCCGTGACAGCATGAAGAGTTTGGTTGCACAAGCTTCAACCGCATACAAAAACGGGCAGTATGACTCTGCAGTTAGACAGTTGGAGCAAGTAGTTAAGCAAGCTCCTAACGACTCTGATGTTCGTTTTGCTCTCGCTCAAGCGTATAAAGCAAAAGGCGAGCTCTCGAAAGCCCGTATGAATCTCAATCAAGCGCTTGCAGCTCAGCCTAATAACAAACTTTATCGCGATGCATTGAGCGACCTCGATCAAAAACTCGCCAGTGGCGGTAACAGCGCAAGTGGCAGTTCTGGCAATGGAAATGTGGGCGGCAGCGGATTCAGTGGCAACCGAAATTACGATAGTGCCCGCGCTTACGACGACTCGCAACAAAATGATGGCGGACCATCGTATGCTCCGGCTCCACGCAGAAATCAACCGCAAAGCGATTACATTAGTTCTGCATCCAGTGTAGATGACGGCGACGGTGTTCAACCCTTTACCCCATCACCAGCCTACTCCGGCAGTGCAAGCTCATCGAGAAGATATCACAAAGGTGGAATCGGTGGACTTCTTGGCGGTGGCGGAGGCACGAGCAGCATGATGAAACGCGCAGCACTCGGTTCAATTACAGGTGCAGCTATGGGTGCAATGTGGAGCCGTAACTCTGGCGGCGGAATGAAATCCAACATGCTAAAGGGCGCTCTGATGGGCGGCATGATGGGAATTTTGACCGGTGGACTCTAGTTCTTAGCTCAGGTTTTGCAATCAATAATCAACACTAAGTTCTCAGGTAATAAAAACAGGAAATTTGGCGATGAATTCGATTTTGAAACTGCTACCAGCACTTCTCCTAATTGCTAATGTCGGGTTTCTAAATCAGCCCGCGTCGGCTGCAGAGCTATTGCGAGGACGCGTCGAGCGAGCAGACGAAAACACTCGTGTGCAACGTCCCGGCAGCATGGGCGATAGCCTTCCCGGCAAAGTAGAGTCTACTAGACTGCAAAGGTCCGAGCCGAGGGAAGCTCCGAATTTTAGAGCTGGTCTCGTTGATACTAATGCTTTCCGTCAGCCACTTGCCGGACGTGCTCAGGACGATGGTGTCCGTCTGGGCTTGTTAAAACCTAACGACTTCGCCAATCTGCCGAGCAAATTTGATGTTGGTGCAGAGCGCGGCTCGAAAGAAATGGTGCTTGCTTGGGAGCGCTGGCACAAACAGTTGTCGGAAGCCATTTATACTCGCTGGAGCGAAATGGCTGATACTCCTGGACGTGCGACGATTCGCTTGACGGTGACGAAAAACCTTCAAGTCATCCCAGTCATTGTTTCATCGTCTGGAAGTGGTCGTTTCGATAGAGGCTTGCTAGAGGCAATCAACAGTCTCAATGGCAACCCTGGTCTGAATTTTCCGCGCAAATCTCAAAGAGACAAAGTCGAGTTCGAAACTGATTATGTCGCTGCTACCGACGTGAAATCAGGCTACAGCTGGGTCAAGAACGACTTCGAGAAAGTTCGAGAGAGCTACTAGAGATCCACGCCTCCAGTTCGGAGAATTGTTTGGCACTGAGAATGTTTCTCTCTCTCAATGCATTCAGTACAAACTCGTCAATCTGACATTCGCACGCTTTCAGCATGGACGGGCAAGCAGAGTTTTCTTCTGCAATACGTTTTGTCGCCTCAACGCACTCCATTGCGAGCTTTGATAGTGTTGCAGATTCCTCTTCGGTGAATGGAATTATCGGTAAGCGTTTAACATCGCCAACCTGGAAGTTGATTGTCGGGTTAATTAGGTGCGCCATTTTTCCTGCAAAGCTTGAGTTGAGAAAAGCAAGTAAGGTGTAGCGGTCGATATGTGTAGGAAACAGCGCGGAGGCGGCCACGTCGAAGATGCATCCGGCTGGAAGTAGGCGGACTGCGAAGTTCGAATTGTTGACGAAGGAGAATGACAAACCTTCTCTGAAATAGTACTTTTCGTTTTTCACAACCCAATGCACTTTTCCTTTGAGATATGGATACGCTTCCTTCACTGCGTCTTTGATTTCCTGCCCATCGTTTTCCCACTTCACCACATTGACAATGGGGCTAAACCAGCGTTGTGAGCCCGCTCCTTTGACGTATGGAAACCAGATTTTGTTGATCTGGTCCTGTTCGACCTCCCAAATGAATTTGACGAATCTCTCGTTGTCGGTCGTTGCCAGTCCTTGTCTTACTTCAGCGTACTCGCCCAGTGCCGGCAGTTTTTCCATAATAGTTACGGCTGCCTCTGGACATGAATAGTTGAATTGTGAGTTTGGGAATTTTTTGAATGACTGGAGCTCTCGACTAAAAGCCAAAGGGCTGGAGTTCGGGTGTTTCAGCACCTCTGACAGCGCAGTCTTTTTGTCTTTTTCTTTTCGCAAATTGATAAACAAAGTCTCGTTTGCGGATTGATCTTTAGCGATTACCATAATTACACTGTCAATTTTTTCGCCTGACTGTAAAGGGAAAACGCCAGTGCCCGCCTCGATCGCCAGCGATAGCGTGTAATGTTCGATTAGGTGATTGCGAAACTCTTTTGAACTTGGAAGATAGAGAAGTGAGGACTGCGTTATGACTCCCAGCTTGCCGTTGTCCTTGAGGAGCTCCAAGCATCGTCGCGTGAATGCTACGGAAATATCGTGGCTTTCGTCAGGATAATGGTCTCTCAGAAGCTGTTTCAACTCACGACTCAGCAACTTTCTGCCGATATACGGTGGGTTGGTCAAAACCGCCGAATATCTGCGGCAAAGTGGATGCCCTTCGGTTGAGTCAAAACTGCGATCGAGCGACCCAAGAATGTTTTTCGTCGTATCTAAAAGCTGAATGCCCTTAAAAGCGATCGACAATGGTTCTTCCAGTCTCAAACATCTGACGCCGAGGGCCATGCTGGTAATCCAGATTCCATGCGGGTCTATATCGAGTCCGCCGAGTGCACCTTCTGCCATGAAGGTTACTGCTTCTGTTTCTGAAAGTCCCTTCGATTGCAAAATTGAGAGCAGAGCGTCAAAAGAAGGAAGGAGAAAATTTCCACCCCCACAGGCCGGATCGATTACTGATATTTCTGTGGCTTTCGCGTTTGCAAAGTCGAATGTATTTTCGATCAACGCGTCGACGACCCAGTCAGGCGTGTAGAGCTGGGTGAAGGCAATGAGCGCTTCTCTGTCCATTTCTTTATTGGAAGATTGAACCTTCTTAAGCGCATCTTTCCTTCGCAGATGAGAACAGAGTTGATACGCGTGACCAATTGCAGTTTCTTTTGCGTAGAGAGGAAATTCTCTTGTTGCTTTGAAGAATTGCTTGAATGCTGTTAGTTGCGTTGAAGTAATCTGCGCGGGCTCATGCATAACCTCACGTACATCGATGGGAGCAAGTCCCTTAACTCTCATGAAGAGACTCTGAATCGCTGTGGAAATCTGTTGTGCATTTAGGCTCTCAATGTTTTTCACATCGAGGCATAGATGCCCGAGTTTCTCGTGCCGCGATAGAACATTTAGCGCGACAACCAAGACAATCGAAGATAGCGTTGCTGGCGCAAACTCAGTCGCAGAACTTACAGCCGACTTGCCGTTAACCGCCTTGATCAGGCGCTTGAGCTCCAATAACTGATTGTGCTCTGCGGATTTCAATTTTTCTATCGCGCTGTAACTAGTGATTGGAAATCCAGTTTGCGCTCTAGCTGTGCACTCTGCCTTGCGTGCTCGATGATACTTATCGTTCTTACCGCATGCTCAGGATTTACCGGCGGCGGAGTGTTGTTGTTAATTGCATCGCGCACAGCTGCGTAGAAGTGTTCATAGCAGCCCTTCTCGCTTACCAAAATCTCACTTGCAACCTTTCCATTTTTCTCGACAGCGAGCTTGCCTGAGAGGCTAACGTCTTCCAGACCCCACTTCTTGTCACCCGGTTTTAAGCCTTTTCGCAGTGCATCTTCCTGCGGATCTAGTCCGTATTTTTCATAGCCACCATTCATTGCCAGCACACGAAAACGTGGACCAGGAATCGCGGATACGATGTTGGCGTAAAGATGGGCACGAACACCGCCGGCAAATTCCAACGCGATAAATGCATCATCGTCTGCACGTACGCCAGCTCTACGTTTATCTAGTTCGCAATACACGGTGTTTGGCGTTCCAAAAAGGACACAAGCCTGGTCGATAAGGTGGCTCCCCAAGTCGAAGAGCAAGCCGCCGCCCTCGTCCGGTCCCGTGTTGTCTTTCCATTTTTTTGTGTCTAATGTTGGGCGAAAACGCTCAAAGCGCGATTCGAATCGCACAACATCCGACAACTTTCCTTCTTTCAACAACTTTTGAATTGTTAGAAAGTCATTGTCCCAACGGCGGTTTTGATAAACGGTAAGCAGCTTCTTTTGCTTGTTGGCGAGATCGATAACCTCGCGGCATTCGCGGCTGTTGATTGCAAACGGCTTGTCCACTACTACAGCTTTTCCTGCTTCGAGAGCAGCTTTCGCTTGTGATGCGTGCCATTTGTTTGGCGACGCGATAACAACCAAATCAATGATGTCTGAATGCGACTTCAGCGCTGTTTCCAACGAGTTGACTATTTTTGCGTTTGGAAATGTAGCTGCCGCTTTTTTGTGACGCTCTTCATTGCTTGTCGTGATTACCGTGACTTCCAGACCTTGAGTCGTAATCAGCAGCGGCGCATGGAAAATCTCTCCGGCTAGACCATAGCCAATCAGCGCGACTCTCAGAGGCTTGTCTGACATCTCAATTTCCTTTGTCGGTTGTTGCGGGGGCTTGGGGTACCGGGCTTACTGCAGGAATCGTAGTATAAGGGTTTGCGTCGGAATTTTGTGCGGGACTTGTATTAATACCTGAAGCCGAGTCAGCGCTTGGCGGCGTGCTTTGCGCTGATTTGTCGTCGTCTGGCTTTTCACTTTCAGTTGAAACAGTGGAAGTGTCACCGGCGGTTTCCACTGGCAACACGTTTGCTCTGCTTACTTTCTTTTCTAAAGCCGTTATCAATTTGCTCATTCCAACCCGTTTGGACGCAGGAGCATGTAAGGACTGAGCCCTTTTCAACGCTTTTAAAGCTCGCGAGTATTCATGCTCTTTGGTGAGAATTATGCCCAGGTTGTACCAGGGTCCCCAGCGTCTTGGAGATAGTTGGGTAGCCATCTCAGTTGTGGTTTCGGCGCGTTCCAAATTGCCTGACTTGTGAAGTGCGGCGCCGAGATTTTCGTAATACGTATAGTCGTGGCTGTAGCGCTGTATTGCCTTTTGAAACATCAGCATTGCATCTTTGTAGTGCCCTGAGCGCGCAAAGCGAAGTCCCTGATTGTTCAATTTATTCGCTTCAATCCAATCCAGATACTTCCCTTTCTTTGGAAACAACTTGGACTCAATGTACTCTTGCTCTTCCTCTGTTGCTGCTGCTGCTGCTTGAGCTTTGACTTGAGCCGTTGCGAAACTGGCATGGGAAAATTGATTGAAGTAAGAAATGCAAGCGAAAAGCAACACAAATAGAAAACGAGGGAGGCTGCGATTCACTGAAGCGGACCTCCCTCATTTTGTTAGTGTCGTGTTTTCTTGAGTTGCTCAGTAGTTCAGTAATTAGCAACTCCGCTGCGATTTTACGGCTTAGACCTTCGCTTTCTTCTTCATGTCGAAAGTGATTTCGTGCTTAGCCATTCGATCGAACGCTTCTTTCATTCTGTCTTTGTCAGCACAAAGTCCCATCCGGAACCAGCCTTCACCTTGCGGACCGTATGCAGTGCCTGGTGGCACAACGATGCCGGCTTTATCCAGCATGATTTCTGCAAACTCTGCAGAGCTCATGCCTTCCGGTGTCGGCAGCCACATGTAGAAGGTTGCTTTGATCGGTTTTACAGTCCAGCCGAGCTTGGTCAGTTCTTTTACAGCCAGGTCGCGGCGTTCGATGTACAACTTGTTGCAGGCTTCGATGTGGTCCATCGGTCCTTCCAGTGCGGCGATACCGGCGATTTGAATGGCGCGGAAGATATCGGTGTCGCAGTTCGATTTGATAGAACCGAGTGCTTTCACTGCAACCGGGTTGCCGATTGCAAAGCCAATTCTCCAGCCGGTCATGTTGAATGATTTCGACAGTGTGTGCAGTTCGATTGCAACATCCTTGGCACCTTCGACTTCGAAAATCGACGGAGCAACATAACCTTCATAGGTCATTTCAGGGTAGGATAAATCGTGGCAAACGAGCAGGTCATGCTTCTTCGCGAAGGCTACCAGCTTTTTGAAGAACTCGAGGTCGGCAATGCCGGCGGTCGGGTTGTTCGGGTAGTTGAGCATGATCAGTTTGGCGCGCTTGCAGACGTCTTCTGGAATTGCATCCAGGTCAGGCAAGAAATTGTTTTCCGCCTTGAGCGGCATGAAGTAAGGCTCTCCGCCGGCCAGGATGGTGGATGTTTTGTAGACCGGATAGGCTGGGTCAGGAATGATGTTGATGTCACCGCTGTCGATGAAAGCCATGATCGTGTTGTGCAGACCTTCTTTCGAACCGATGAGTGAAGTCACTTCGGTTGCTGGATCAACAGTCACACCGAAACGGTTTTTGATGTATTTTGCAGCAGCGGCTTTGAATTCTGGAGTGCCGCCGAACGGTGGGTATTTATGGTTAGCCGGATTGTCGATTGCTTTGTGCATCGCATCGACAATGTGCTTCGGCGTCGGTTGATCGGGATCGCCGATGCCCAGATTGATTACATCAACCCCACGAGCAACAGCAGCCTGGCGTTTCTTATCGATTTCCGCAAAGATATACGGAGGGATCGACTTCATTCTCTTTGATACTTCCATGGCAAGAACCCCGATAGTTTGTTCACTGGCTGGACACCAACTGCCGTCTGACCACCTCACTGAGGGCCACAGAGCCTGGCGCAGACGCGTCCATCACAAGGACACTATTTTAAGTGATGGAGAAGGCGATTTGGTCGTGCTTTCAGCTCTTTGAAGCACTGTTTTACTGTTGATTTGTCCGAAAGCCTGAAGAGTCCTTCCTGGTCTGCTTTAGCAGGTTTTGTCCGCTTGGCTGCTTAAGTAGAATTACATTAAGATTGGCTCGGTGTTGTCATTTAGACACCAATAACTCGATATCTTTGACGGGAATCAGGGACTTTTGCAAATCCTTTTTTGGAAAACCCTATTCAGCAGGAAAACTTTCATCAGCTTATCTATATCCCGAGCATGAACTCTTCGACTTCAAAAGCTATGCAAGAAAAGGTCCAGGCTCAGCCCCTGGAAAGCCGTCCATTAGGTGGCCCTGATTTAGATGGCTCGAAGCAAGAAAGCTCGAACTCAGAAAGCTCCGTTTCATCTTGGAACTCCAAGAGCACCCTGGCGCTGGTCGCCACGTTTGCGGTCGGTGTGTTCGTTTACTTCAACGCTCTCGGCAGTTTTCCACTCTTCAATCCGGATGAAGCTCTCTATGCCGAACCTGCACGTGAGATGCTGAAGAATGGCGATTGGCTGACCACCCATCTCAACTATATTGTTCGCTACACAAAACCTCCACTTGTAATTTGGGCACAAGCTGCGCTCATGAGCGTTCTTGGCGTGAGCGAGTTTGCTGCACGGTCTTTTGGAGCGGCATGTGGAGTTTTCTTAGTCGTTCTGACACAAGCCTTTGTCACTCGCTATGTAAATCTGCGCGCTGGAATCGTTGCCGGTTTTTCATTGATGACTGCGCCACTTTTCTTTGGAACCGCAAGAGAATGTATCACCGATATTCCTCTTTCGCTTTTCCTCGGCGGCGCCATAATGGCGTTCTACGCTGCCTTTCGCGAGGGTGGCAACAAGCTGCTCGCGACGATCGGATATATTCTCATTGCACTTGCCGTAATGACAAAAGGACCGGTCGCGATAGTTCTTCCTGTGGCTATTCTAGGTTTTTACTACCTAACCACCGGCAGCTTGAAGCAGGCTTGGCAGCGTTTCTTCCCAATTGTGGGCGCGCTTATTGTCGCAGTTCTTGCGCTGCCCTGGTTCATTCTTGAGATTGCGGCAACGAAAGGCGAATACTTCCAGGAGTTTTTCATTCGCGAGAACTTTCAGCGTTTTACATCTGAAGTTGATTCGCACAAGGCGCCAATTTGGTATCACGTTGCCGCCGTGATGGGCGGCTTCTTGCCGTTTTCACTTTTCTTACCTCAAGCCGCAGTCGACACTGTGCAAGTGCTTAAAGATAGATTGAAAGAACCAGTTTCGAGCGCAAAAACAATTTTCGCGAAAGTCTTGGCTGTTCCAACTGCATTGAATCAGTTGGAGCCCACGCAGTCACTGCAATACTTCGCGCTGCTTTGGCTCTGCATCACTGTTGCTTTCTTCAGCGTCAGTGTCTCAAAACTTTTGCCTTATACACTGCCTGCGTTTCCGGCTGCGGCTATTTTGTTCGCATTAGAGATTGAACGCGCAATTAAGAAGCCCGCCCGTTGGCGGCTGCTGGCGCCGGTTTCAATAATTGCAGTGGCATGCGTTATTGGCTATTTCATAATGCCCTTCGTGCTTTCTAAAGTGAGAAATCTGACTGAGGGTGTCTTGCCTTTGGCTCAAACCGCGTGGGCCGCGATGGCAGTGGCAATGACTCTTGCAGCGGTTTCAGTTTGGATAAACAAACGGCAGATCGCGGTTGCGATTGTTATTGCCTCGCAGACGCTTCTTTGTGTACTGCTAGCAATTCCATTGACTCTGAAACTATCGCAACTCTGGGAAGGTCCGCTTCCGGAGATGGCTCGCTACGTTGGAAAGGTCTCCGAGCCTGCGTTCGTATTTGATATGCGCAAACCTGGTGTTCCGTTCTACGCGGACAGACAGATGTCGCAAGCCTGGACATGGGCTACGCTGACTTCAGAACTTAGCCGCATCAATCGCGCCTATGTGATTACGCGATCGCGTAACAAGGGTCCTTTGCTCGAGATGCCTGGATATACAGTGATCAAGGAAGAAGGATTGTATCTGCTGTTGCGCTTCGACAATCCGTTTCCACCGAAAGAACCCTACACCCCCAGCCCCGGCATCCACAGCATGCAACGCTGATTGCAAGAAGGTGTGCAGGAGCGATGCAGTCAGATCTGTCTAAGTATTCAAACTGCTTGTCCGGCTGCGTATCCTGAAGCCCATGCCCATTGAAAGTTATAACCGCCCAGTTGTCCAGTTACGTCGACTACTTCGCCGATGAAGTAGAGCCCAGGGACTTTCTTTGCTTCCATCGTTTGCGACGATAGCGCGTTGGTATCCACGCCGCCTCTCGTCACTTCGGCTTTCTTGTAGCCGACCGTACCTTGCGGCGTAATCTGCCAATTTTCTAGCCTGTTGGTTATGGCGCGCATCTTCACTTCGGAAAGTTCGGAAATATTGCCTTTGATGTTTTCCATCTGGCACAAAATTTCCGCCAGTCTACGCGGGATTATTTCCGCCAGAATGTTCTTCACTTCTTTGTTAGAACCTTCCGCGAAGCGCTCATTGAAATAGCGGACTGGGTCTATGTCTGGCGCAATATTGATATGGATCGAATCGCCTTTCTTCCAGTAGAGCGATGCTTGCAAACTTGCAGGACCCGACAATCCTGTGTGCGTGAAAAGGATGTTTTCACGAAATGCAGCTTTGTTGACGGAAACTAGTGAGTCAACAGAAACGCCCGTCAGCTCTTTGAATTTCGATAGATCTGCAGCGCTAAAGTTAAAACCATCCAACGCTGGATTTGTTTCCACCACATTCAAACCAAATTGCTGTGCAATCTGATATCCGAATCCTGTAGCTCCAATTTGTGGAATCGATAACCCGCCGGTTGCGATAACGAGTGACTCACAGCTCAATGACTCGGTGTTCGTATAAATGAGAAAGCTGCCGTCGGATTCTTTTTTTACTTCTTTGACTATTCTGCCTTTGAGAAATTCAGCTCCAACCTTATCGCACTCGGCCACCAACATATCCACGATCTGGCTTGCAGACCCGTCACAAAAGAGCTGTCCTAGCTTCTTTTCGTGATAGGCGATTTTGTGTTTTTCAACCATCTCGATAAATTCGCCGGGCGAGTATCGAGACAGCGCGGACTTATGAAAGTGCGGATTGTTGGAAACATAGTTATCCGGTCCTGCATTAATGTTGGTGAAATTGCATCGCCCACCGCCGGAGATGAGAATTTTTCTGCCGATGACTGTGGCGTGATCGACAAGCGCCACGCTGCGACCTCGTCGGCCAGTGTGAATAGCGCACATCATGCCCGCCCCGCCGGCGCCAATTACAACCACATCGAACTTAAGCATCCAAAATCTCTTCTTGATCTCGAGCGATTATACTCTTCAGTTGCAATCGGCTGCGCCCAATTGCAAAACCTGCCAGCAAATCCAAGAGGAAACTTTGCATGTTTGGTTCAAATTGCTCCCGGTTTTTTGCTCTTAGCACTTCACTTATTGCCGGGCTGAGTATTTCTGCTTCCGCGACGTCGGCTCTTCCTTTTGTTCACACAGGCTCTTCGCAAACCGAGCCTACAGCTGCAGATTACGACTACAAAACACCAATTCCAGAATCGGCAGACATAGTTTTCAAAAACGGCGCAATCTGCACAATGGACTCCGCAAGAAGCTGGTCACAGGCGATTGCAATTAAACGCGGTCGCATCGTATATGTTGGCGGCGACGAGAAGGCGAAAGTTTGGATTGGTCCCAAAACGAAGACGATAGACCTAAACGGGCGAATGATATTGCCCAGTTTTCATGACACTCACGTGCATCTCTCTGAGGGCGGAGTCGAGCTTGGTCAGCTCAGTCTCGAAGGCAGCGCAGATCTCGCTGACGCAATGAAGCGATTGAAAAATTATGCTGAGAAGAACCCCGATCAAAAGTGGATTCTCGGGGGAAATTGGGCGTTGACGCTTTTCCCGAATGCGAATCCGAAAAAGGAAACGCTCGACGAAGTTGTAAAAGACCGACCGGTGTTCCTAATTTCAAACGACGGACACTCTGCGTGGGCAAATTCAAAAGCGATTGAATTGTCCGGTGTCACCGCAAAAACGGCTAATCCACCCCTCGGAAGAGTCGAGCGGGACGAGAAAACTGGAGAGCCAAGTGGAGCCTTTCGTGAGGCTGCCATGGATCTGATCCGGCGAAAGTCTCCTAGAGTGACTGATGCTCAGATGCTGGAAGGCACTAAGAATGCCGTGAAGTACGCTAACTCATTTGGTATTACGCATGTCACAGAAGCGAATGCTGGCGAAGATATTCTCAAAACTTACAGAAAACTCGATGACGATGATTCGCTCAATTTAAAGGTGAGAGCGTCACTGGAGACGGATCCTCAAGGTAGTAAGAAGCAGGTAGATCGGGCTCGTGCATTGCGGAGGCGGTACAGCGCAGGAAAACTTTGCGTGGGTGAAGCGAAATTCTTTGCGGACGGTGTGGTCGAAACGCACACAGCATCGCTATTGACGCCGTATCTCGATAAAAAGGAAGAAACAGGAATTAGCAACTGGACAGATGAGAAGTTTGCACAAATGGTGACCGAATTTGAGAAAGCAGGATTTCAAATCCACATTCACGCCATTGGTGACAGGGCTGTTCGCCAGGCTTTAGATGCAATTGAAGCTTCTCGAAAAGCAAATGGTGATCTCGACCTGCGTCCGCACATTGCGCATCTTCAGCTTGTAGATAAAGCGGATTTGGTCAGGTTTCGCAGATTGGGTGTTACCGCCACATTCCAAGCTCTGTGGGCTTATCGAGATGTTTTCGTCAAGGATTTGACTGTTCCTGTTCTCGGAGAAGAACGGACGAACAGTATGTATCCCATAAATAGTTTGCTGAAACACGGAACTGTTCTTTCCGCCGGCAGCGATTGGACTGTTAGTTCTCTCAATCCATTGGATGCCATTGAAGTTGCGGTGACAAGAAAGGGACTCGCGGATAAGGCAGAAGACAATAAGGATGAACCTCTCAACCTCGATGAGCGTGTCAATCTGATGGACTTTCTTGCGGCCTACACATGTGGTGGAGCGTATGTGGACCATTCCGACAAGGAGTCTGGTTCGCTCGAACCTGGCAAAGCTGCTGACTTGATTGTGCTCGATAAAAACCTTTTTGAAGTGCCGAATACGGATATTCACAAGGTCAAAGTCATGCAGACCATGCTCGACGGAAAGTTCGTCTACGATCGCGAAAACTAGTCTGACAAGACATCTTCGGCGACGAAGTAGGGTTGTTCGCAATACTCGAGCAACGACGAAGAACTACTAGAATCAAACTCGCAATGAAGTGGAACTCTCCAAAATAAATGCGGACGGCAATCACGCCGCCCGCATTCCATCATGCGTTGTTGAAAGAGTTACTGCAGTCCTTCGGGGTGCTCAGCGTTGGAATTGGCGATGTAAGCGCAATTCGCCGGTTTTCCAACAATGGGCACTGAACCGATGAAAGGCATCCCGGACATGTTCAGCCAGGGATTGATCGTGAATTGAGTTCTGATTTGATACTCGTAAATGTTGTTTTGCGTGTCCGCGGGTCCGCCCAAGCCAGAGTTCTTAGTAGCGTAGGTGGTTCCACCGGTGGACAGGTTGGTGGTTGCGATGTACATATCTGCACCGCAAGAGTTATATCCTCCAAGGGGCGTGATGTTCGCGAATTTTCCAAAGCCCGAATTCCGCAACTTCTTCGTCTCTTGATCCATACCATTTAGTGCTTCTTGCCAGGTAGTGGACGACCCTGCGACGCTGGCAGCCTGACGCGTAATCATCAAAACAGTTGCCGAACTTGTGGCGAAGCCAATCAAGTTGATGAGCGGAAAGAGAATAACCAGAAAGAAGATAAAGAGGACTGGTGCGAATTCTGCGATTGCGCCGCTTCCAGTCGGACGACGCATTTTCTTGGTTCTGCACGTTGCAACACGGTGACCCATAGCCACTCAAACCCCCCGGTCGAAAATGGGCAAGGAAACCCACTTATATTATTCCCTGTAAGATAGACAACGATCTCACCCGAGCGGGTGAGGGTAAAGAGGCGTAAACCATGAAAGATTGTCAGGATAAGCTGTCCAGCGTTGTAGGCAGCAAAGTTGTACGTGCTAGCAGCAGTCTGAACCAGCTTGCCGTTGAGTTTTCAGGCAATAAATGCCTCTTTCTTGACGTCAAAGTGTCTGAAGATGGACCTTCCATCGAGCCAACAGTGACAGATGCCTCTAATTTCCCTTCCGAAGGTGATGTTGTCTGTAAGGTTGACTGGAGTTGGATTTCCGGCGGTGAGCTTACCGACATCAAGACGGCCGTGGACCAGTTTAGGCTTATTCTTGTTCCGCAAGGACCTATAACCGTGTCGGCCGGGGTTTGGCAGGGCAAACCTTTCCTCTCCTTTATGCCTTACAAAGCTCCAGCGAAGTAGTCCCAGTCGTGCTGGGCGCGATTTTTTGTTTAGAATCTGCTGGAAAAGCTCGAAACGCCTGCTAGTTTTGCGTTGGATGGCAAAAACTGATGCTTTTCTATGATTTTTAAGCATTTTTGTGGGAAATACCGGCGGCCGTGCGTATTTTCCCCAATCGATTCTTTTATGGGAACGGTTTAATATTCTGGCATTGAAGGCAACCCCAGTGCAGAACGGAGATTCACCCATGAATCCGACCACGATAACTAACCAAGCCGAAGGCGCCGAGTCCAGAACCCAAAGCGACAATCGCCAAAGTCAATCAGCTGCCGGCTCCAACGCAAACCAAAACGCCACTCCCGTCTGCAACAATGGAGTATGCATGGTTACCTGGAAGCCTACGAAACCGCAAGCTGCCTAATTGAAAACAAAGCGCCGACTGCGCTAGTTAAGCTTCAACAACCGCTCGTTTCCGCTTAGTCGAAACGGGCGTTTCTGTTTGTTGTGCCTTTGCCTTCATTCTCTTTTCGAGTTGGGCAACCGAAAAAGGATAAGGACACCAGCCAGCTCCATTCACAGGACATGTTGCAAGCGCTGCACTGGACACTTTTGCCCGACGTGCTTTGGTGCGCTTTGGAGCCGTCTTTGTGCTCGGTTTTTTCATGCCGCTCTCCTTGTGAGTCTATATTTGGTATACCACCAAATGCAGAATTGGCGCGCACCTCACTTTAATTTGCTGGAAAAATCCAGTAATTCTCGCGCCTCTGAAATGCCCGGAAAGGTAGACTAGTGGAGGGATTCTGAGTTCCGTCGATGCGGGAAAATTTTATCTTTCTCGGTGATCATTTCTTACTTTTGGCATCAAAAGCACGTTCTTATAGTGCGCATTTTTTTTTGGAAAATCATGCGCGAAAAAATATCATTGGTGCATCAGGCAGGCACTGCATTTCGAATGCCGTAAGTTTTGAGATTGAAGTTGTAGGAAACCGCAGACATCCGTCAAGCCAAATCCAATCTGCCTGAATGCTGCTACTGTGTATGTGCACGTCGGAGTGATTTTTGTGGTTTTCAACGGTCGCAACACAGAGAATTCAATACGGGGCGGTATTGTCAATGCAAACTGAAGACGGAGAAAACACGATTGAACGTTCGACCACGCAAGTTGCACATGCTGATGGCCGCGTAGAACTGACCGATGAGTCTATAATTTCTTCCAGCCCGATCTACAATCATGACTTAGCGCCGATTCCAGTCTCTGAGCGCAATTGGTCGACTTACAATTATGCTGCTCTCTGGGTAAGCATGTCTGCATGTATTCCCACATACATGCTTTCTTCAAGCCTTATTGCAAATGGCATGAACTGGTGGCAAGCAGTTATCACTATTTTGCTCGGCAATATCATCGTGTTGGCGCCGATTCTTCTGAATTCGCATCCCGGCACCAAATACGGTATCCCCTTTCCGGTTTTTGCTCGCGCGGCATATGGAACATATGGTTCAAATTTGCCCGCGCTTATGCGAGCTATTGTTGCTTGCGGTTGGTTTGGCATTCAAGCTTGGATTGGTGGACAGGCACTGCATGTACTTTTCAAATCTGTTTTTCCCTCATGGGAAACAGCGCTCGGTGGTCCGATTGGTGGACATTTGTTAGGTGAATGGATCGGGTTCGCTCTATTCTGGGGGCTAAACATCCTCATCATCTATAAGGGCATGGATCTGCTCAAAAAGGTTGAAGGTCTTGCTGCCCCATTCGTCATGATCATGTGTTTTGCCATGGTTGTGTGGGCCGTTTCATCCGCTCACGGATTCGGCGGAATGCTGGGTGACGGCGGTAAATTCCCAACCTTGTCGGCATTCTTGCCTGTATTTATTCCAAATTTGACTGCCATGATTGGATTTTGGGCGACCCTTTCGTTGAACATGCCGGACTTTACGCGTTTTGGCAAAAGTCAGAAAGAACAAACCGTCGGGCAAGTCGTTGCGCTGCCTACTGCAATGACCGTTTTTGCATCGATGGGAATTGTGATTACGTCATGCGCTCTGGTTATTTATCCGAATACGAGCGGTCAAGAACTTTGGGATCCCGTTAAATTGATCGGTCACTTCTCCAATCCGCTCGTGGTTGCAATCGCGATGTTTACGGTCGCAGTGGCGACCCTGGCGGTGAATATTGCGGCAAACGTTGTCTCACCCGCGAATGATTTCGCTAACGCCTTTCCTCGATGGATTAGCTTCCGCACGGGTGGTCTGATTACAGGGATCTTGGGCATTTTGATGCAACCCTGGCAATTGGTTGCTGACCCCTCCGGCTACATTTATAAGTGGTTGATTGGTTATTCGGGCGGACTAGGCGCGATCGGTGGGGTCTTGATAGCAGACTACTGGATCGTCCGCAAGCAAAAGCTCAATCTGGCTGATCTTTATCTTCAGAAAGGCGAATATACCTATAACAACGGCTGGAATTGGAAAGCTGTGCTCGCCACCATCATCGGTTGTTTCTTCGCCTGGATTGGCGTGGTCGTAGATGTAATGAAACCGCTTTATGACTATGGCTGGTTTGTCGGCTTTGCTATGGCAGGCGTCAGCTACATCGCCATGATGAAGGGCGGCGTGCCGAAGAAGCCCGAGTAAAACGCTGAGCCCAAACTCGAATAGAGCGCCCGCGCGACAGCGCTACTCAGTCTGTGCAGAATGAGCATCAGTAAAATCGGCTCAACAGTCTTTAAACTGTTAGGGCTTTACTCATCAGGCTCTAAAGAAAGTTGTACCTTGGATTTGTAGGACAAGCCTTTATACCGAACCTGGAGGAGAAGCGATTATTTTCGCTTCGGTTTTAGCATGAAAGAATCTCGCAAACTCAAAAGTATTGAAGATAAGAAGAACTGGTGGGGCGCTTTATTTCTTTGGATCGTGAATGAAATCGTTTTGCGATTCAAATTCCGCCGCGTTGAAATTTATGGACGCGACAATGTGCCTAATGATGGTCCTTTCGTCATAGTGAGCAACCACTCGTCACGATTTGACGGGCTGATGGTGTTGCGCGGGTTGCGCCGAAAGGCGAATTACATGGTTTCTCCAGCAGAGCTGACCGGATATCAGGGTGTGACACTGCCGTGGGTTGGTGCGTTTCCTGCGGACCCGAAGAGCGATCTGATTGGTTTTTCGGAAGAAGGATTTCGTAAGAACGAGGGACTTGTTGTCTTTCCTGAAGGTACTGTCTATTACGACGGTGTATTGCGTCCTTTCAAACTTGGTGCAGCCCGAATTGCTTTAGCAGCGCACAACGATGGTATTCCTATCAAGGTCATTCCAACTTCAATCATGTATGAATGGGGCCCTTCAAACATAGCCAGAATTATATTTGGCCAGCCTATTGATTTGGAAAGCTACGCAGATAGTTATAAGAACGATTCTCTGACTGCTGCGCGAAACTTGAGTGAGAGTTTGTATCGGGAAGTTGCATCGCTGAGATCGGAAATCTCAGATCGGCCGAATGCTTGCCTTGAGACAGGCTGTAAGCTAAAGCGCTCGTGGTCTTTGGAGTTTGAAAAGGTGGCGTAGATTTACTCCGTGGGACGCCCTTGAACAGTGTCGAAAGAACGGCATCGAACCCCGTAGAAACCCGTTAAACACTGTTTCTATGACTTATGGACAGATTTTGTCGCCACCAAAAGTTCGCCGGCGAGCCACAGTTTCACCAAATTGTCGAGAATGTTCTCAACGCGCACAGCGCCCTTCAGCACTGGAAAGTCTCTCGATTCGACGACCGGCAGTTTTTTCAAACCATGCTCACGCATCGTTGAAAGTGCCAGGCTTGTACTTTCATTCTGAGATATGAAGATAGGCTCGGGGACCATGATGTCGCGGACGCAGACGCGCAAGCTGCGATCTTGAACAGCGAGTTCGATGGCGCGGAATAAATCCGAGCGTGAAACGATACCTACTAATTGTTCGCTGTCGTTAACCACACAGATAAAGTCGAGCTTGTGAATATTGATCATTTCGATTGCTGTTTCTACCGCATCTGTGGGTCTTAGAGGCGGGTTAGTCATTGGTTCTACCAAGCAAGAAAGCGGAATCGTCTCCAATATTTCTTTAGCTTCGGGCAAGTTTTTCCAAATATTGGTCCGGCGTTTCATCGCCTTTGCTACTGCGTCTCTCAGTGGCGCCAGACATGAGGATATCTGCGTAAAAACGTTTCGTCCTAAGACTGTCACTTCAACATTGGAGCGAGCCCTAATTGATGCACTGCGGGCTCCGCTGTCTATCAATGCGCCTTCGCCGAAAAAGTCGCCAGGTCCGAGAATGGCAAGAATTTCTTCGCCGTCTGCTGCAATACTGCCTTTTACGACTTCAACTTGTCCTTGCTGAATCACGTAAAACTCGGTAGCGGGATCACCTTCGTGGAAAATGTAATCGCCAGTAGGATGATAGGCTCGGCTCACGCGGCGCGAGCGATCCGCTTTCATGTGCGCCAGCGTGCGAGGAAAAACCAAGTCGCACATCCACTCAAGTCCAACTTTTATTTGTTGTGAGAATGACGGCAGCTTCATCAGATATACGCCGCGCCACACGAACCATGCGGGGAAACCACTGATTCGCAATCCCATTATTTCGGCAATGGCACTGCGCCCACCGATCGAGCACATTGCTCCCATCATTTTGAATGAGAATGGTTGTGTCGGTTCGCCTTTCAGTCTGCGAATGACGTTGAGCGCGACTTGCGTACCTTGACGCTCTGCAAATTGTGCAACAGGTGGAGAAAGTTTGCCGTCCTCTGCATTGATTACTGCGGCGCAATCTCCGATAGCCCAGGTGTGAGGAAATCCAGGCAAGCTCATGTCCGGCTCTGTTTTCAATCGACCGCGTTCTTTCGGCAAGTCTATGCGATTGATGACGGGCAAAGTGGTAGTACCGATGGTGCAAACGACGGTCGCTGCTTCCAGGACTGTTCCATCTTTCAAAATCACACCGTCTGGCGTTGCTGCTGCGGCCATGGCATTAAGAACCATCGACACGCCCGATTGTTTCATCTTGTGCTCTGCGAATGTTCTCAGCGAAAGACTGACCTCCGGCAAGATGTGATCGCCGGAATGAACGATAGTGACAGTAATGTCTTTCTCTTCGATGGTCGAGAAGAATTTGCGGCTCTTGCGCACCAGGTCGTTAATTTCGCCTGCGACTTCAACGCCTGAAAATCCTCCCCCGACAACGATGAAGGACAGGTAGAAGTGCTTCATTACTGGGTCTTCGCAGACTTCCGCCTTTTCAAGCATCTCCATGATGTGCGCTTGCAGTGCCAGCGCGTCTCCGACTGTTTTCAATGCAAACGCGTGATCGTCCATGCCTGGTATCAGCGCCAGGTTGGATGTGTTTCCGCAGCTTATGACAACTTGGTCATAAGCCATTTGGCGACGTTTTCCGTCATAGCCTTCGTACTCGACTACTTTATTGGCAATGTCGATCGAAAGAACGTCCTCTGTGCGGCACTTAACGCCGTGCAGAAGCTGCCTGAGTGGCGCTGCAACGTCTTTGGGCTGAACTGCGGCGCTTGCGACTTCCGCGAGCAGAGGATGGAAAACCATATGGTTTTCGCGATTGAAAAGCACAATCTCGTATTCGCTGGGCGAGAGGTGTTTCGTCAGCGTGCGAGCGCACTTAACTCCGGCAAATCCGCCGCCCAAGATGAGTATTCTTTTGCGACTCTTTTCTTCTGGCATACCTATATTTCGGGTCCTCGGGGGCGCGGTGTTCCGTTGTGCGGGCTTCCGGCTCGATGGGGTCGACGCGGTCATGTCCGGCAGTAGCTGAGCCTAAACTGCCAAGACAAAGGTTTCCAGGCGATACGCGATGATTATATATGGAATATGCGCTTATTTCTCTTCATAGAACCCGCCTTCACCGCGGGTATAGTTGAGCACAGCCGCCATTTTGGACATATCACTGAGAATTCGGCGTTCTTTAACGCCTGTCACATTCTGGCGAATGTCGGCTATCAAATCGTTGTTTTTAATGACGCTGTCTACCGAAACCTCGCTCACCGCGAGATGTCCGCCCTCAAGCAGTTTGAAATGGCGTCTGGCAATGCCGTCTTTGGGTCGCAAATCGGATTGGCTTAACTTGCGATCGCCTGCGACGAACTCGAAGCCGGGCGCCAACTGAATTGTCTTCATCTCAGTGCCAGGCGGCTGTACTTGTACACAAACGCTCTTGCCGAGACCGTCAATGTTTTGCACCCTTAAAATGCCGTTGTTGAACTGAATCACAGCATCGCCGTCGGATGCGATTGAAATTTTGCCATATGGAACGGTGACCATCGCCATATTTGATGGGCGTTTTACCGTTACCAGAATGTCGCCCGTCTTCAATGTGACAGCGTAAACAGTCTGTCTCGTGTATTCCGCCGCTGGGCGCGAGCGCACCAATATCCATTCACCCGACCCTTTCAGCTGTTCTTCCTTGGGGAACTGGCTGTTAGGTATTTGCTGAATTCCAGAAAGTGCCCAGAGTGCCGGAGTGCTCAATTGAACATTAGGCGACGTTACGTCCGTCGGCACAAAGACTGGCACCTTCGGGTTAAATGGATTGGGCGGGGGAATTAACGGTATTATTGGTGGTGGCATGCCGTAGGGGCCGCCAAACGCAGCGAGCTGCGGTGACGAAGCTGCCAATGCAAAACAACCGATAGCGATTGAAGCCATAACAACGGTCGACAAAGTAATTCTGCCGTCATTTGCTCGCTTGTTGCCCGACATCTAGCCCCCAGAACCAATAAGCCCAACTGCAGTATGACTTATTGACTTCTGGCATGTAGAAAAGCCTCTAAGGCTTTCCTACATGGACGAAGCACGCTGCCACAGATTCTTGTAAACACAAGCACCCGATTGCTGCATATTTGAAGGCGGACTGAGAATTAAGAAAGACGCCGGTGCAAAAGCGCGAGTGTTTTGACGCAATTTATCTTCGCGCGTTATGCGATTTCGATTGTTTTTTGACTGATTATGAATGTGTGTATGAGTACGTTTTGTGTGGTTGTTGATATTCTCGTGTGACTGGGAGTTTACTTTGTACTAGTTTTTTCTTGCTGTGAAACCTCCACTGAAGCGCGATTGAAGTCTTCTTTGTTTTGAATTCTCCTGTGCGAAGTCGTTGCAAATTTCTTTTGGTTGCGTGTCCTCCTATTACATGTGCGATCGAAGTTTTTTGTTTTTCTAAATACCTCCAGCTTAGTTAGTTGTGCTCGCTAATTTTTCCTCCTGTGTAAAACGCCTCCGTGTCTTATTTTCTGTTTCACCTCACTTTTGTCTGATTGTGTTTTTTACGTGCATGTTTTTTATGCGTGTGATTTGTTTGCTGTCCCCCTTTTTCTTTTGCGATCAGGCGCTCGCCGCAAGGCGGCACTTCAGATCTTGCATGAATACTTGCCCTAGCAACGTATCAATGCGTGCAATTTCGTAGATAACTGAGCATTTGCCCAGTGATTCCAGTTGATCAAGTTGCAGAACGATGCTTTCTTCTGTTCCGAAAGAAATGCACTTGTCTTGTGAGCCTTGGACCGGTCTCTCGTGTCTCATTGGAAGCTTCCCCCATCGAAAATTTTTGTGATGCAAGCCGCCAGCCGCCACTAGAGAACTGTGGCAGCGATAAAGATCCTTGACATCCTCATGTTAGGTTTCAAATTGAGCAAATGCAAGGGGTAAACATTTAAGCTAAACTTTGGAGAAAAGGGCTTGCCATCTCTCTTTGCTTGATAGGAATAGGTTTTCGGATTTGGCTAAGCGAGCATATGAAAAACGGTTCAAGGGGGGACTTTCCCCATGCATTGGAAAACGGTAAAGCAGCAACATTTTTTCATCGCGAATTTTCGTTGAAAACGAGTATTGAACGAACGTTCAGCAAATAGATGTGAGGACAAAAAGTGGCGCAAAACGAACAGGGTGTGAGTGATTTTGAAAAGCTCGGCGTTTTCTATTTGGGAAAACCTTTTGATCTGGAAAGTGAAAAGGAAGAGCCCGGTTATGTTTTGTATGAATCGCGCCATCTGACCACACATGCAGTCGTTGTAGGTATGACAGGATCCGGAAAAACCGGGCTCTGTATTGATCTTATTGAAGAAGCTGCGATCGATAACATTCCTGTTCTAGCAATAGACCCGAAAGGCGATATATCGAATGTTTTGCTCTCTTTCGAAAACCTTTCACCATCAGAGTTTCAACCATGGGTGAGTGCTGAAGAAGCGCAGTTGAACGGACAGTCAATTGAACAGTTTGCAGCAACGCAAGCGAAAGTTTGGAGTGACGGAATTGCGTCATATGGACAAGATGTAGACAGAATAAAGCGTCTGAAAAACAGCGCTGATTTTTCAATCTACACACCTTTCAGCACAGCAGGAATTCAACTGTCGGTATTGAAATCGTTTGCGTGTCCGCCCGCTGAGATTTTAGAAGATGGTGAAACACTGCGCGAGCGTGTTAGCGTTTCCACCCAAAGCTTGTTGAACCTCGCAGGCGTGACTTCTGATCCGCTGCGGGGCAGAGAAAGCATCTTTCTGGGGACTCTCATCCAAAACGCGTGGCAGAACGGTCAGGATCTATCGTTGATTGATCTAGTTCGCCTTATACAAACTCCGAATTTCACCCAAGTTGGCGCGCTCGATTTGGAATCGTTTTTCCCTAAAAAGGAACGCTTCGAATTGGCTATGGCGATCAACAATCTTATTGCTTCACCTGGATTTGAAACGTGGATGCAAGGTGAGTCGCTGGACATCGGCAAGCTGTTGTACACCGAATCCGGAAAGCCCCGCGTATCAATAATGTCGATTTCTCACTTGGGTGACAACGAGCGAATGTTCTTCGTTTCGCTCTTCCTCAATCAGGTAATTTCTTGGATGCGTGCGCAGGCTGGCACTTCAAGTTTGCGCGCAATTCTTTATATGGATGAGATTTTTGGTTATTTCCCACCTGTTGCAAATCCACCCAGCAAGCAGCCTTTGCTGACTTTGCTCAAGCAGGCGCGAGCATACGGGCTCGGTGTTGTTCTTGCCACGCAAAACCCAGTCGATCTCGATTACAAAGGATTGGCGAATTGCGGCACGTGGTTTGTGGGGCGCTTGCAGACAGAGCGCGACAAGATGCGCTTGCTGGATGGATTGGAAGGCGTTGCCAGTGAAAAGTGCACAAGCTTCGACAGGCAGACCCTGGACAAATTGCTTTCGTCCCTGAAGAAGAGAACCTTTCTTTTGCACAACACGCAAGGGGAAGGTCTGGAGGCGTTCAAAACGCGATTTAGCCTGTCGTATTTGCGCGGTCCGCTTTCGCGCAGCCAAATAAAAACTCTAATGGACGGCAAAAAGAAAGCGGTGGCGGAAAAGTCTGCGACGTCTTTGCCTCAGGCGGCGTCAGCAGGTTCCCAACCGGCAGAAGCTACAACATCATCGAGTGCGCCAGCAGCTTCTACTTCTTCCGGTGCGAGTTCAAGGTCCTCAGAAACTGGCTCGGCACCGCCAGTTAAAACTGCCAAACCAGCTGCGGTTGTTGCTTCCTCTGCGCCTATTTTGCCGCCTGATGTTCCGCAGTACGTTCTACCTATAAAAGGAACGGTCGGCGCAAATAATAAGCTGATTTATGCGCCTTGCATAATTGCTGTCAGTCAAGTTCGCTTTGTCGATACGAAATCGAAACTCGATCACGCTGTCTCTCGAACATGGTTGTTGCCTGTTCGCGAAGATCCCGTTTTCATATTGATGGATGACGGCACTGAAGAAAAGGTGAAGGTCACAGAACTAGAGGCTAAGCCCGCAGCTCCAGCCGATTTCATAAATCCGCCTCAGTGGGTGTATCAGCCCAAACAATACAAAGCGTGGGAGAAGAAATTTCAAGACTGGTTAGTTTTGAAAGAGAAGCATTTTGTGTTGTCGTGCCCGGCGTTCAAAATGTCTTCTCTCAAAGATGAATCCGAGCGCGATTTTCGTGCACGTGTTTCACAAAAGGCGAAAGAAGAGCGAGACGCGGGAATCGACAAGCTGCGCGTTAAGTTTCACGAAAAAATGGCAACGTTGGAAAATAAGATTCGAATTGCAGAACAAGTCGTTGAGCGCGAGCACGAGCAAATGAAAGCGCAAGATATGCAGACTGCAATTTCTGTCGGTGCCACCGTTTTTGGCGCCATTCTGGGGGGCGGTCGTCGCCGAATAAGTTCAGGAACACTCGGTCGCGCAACAACAGCTGCCAGAGCCGCCAATCGTTCTGCTTCAAGCAGAGCCGATGTAGAGCGCGCCAATGAGAATCTCGAAGCGTTGAACCAGAAGATGGGCGACCTTGAACAACAGTTTCAATCCGAAGTGGCAGCGATGCAGGCGGAGTTGGATAAAGCGGCACAAAGTGTCGAAGTCGTGAATATCGCGCCCAAGAAAACAAACGTTAGCGTAGATGTTTTCTCATTCGCCTGGGCGCCATATCAAATCACCGACGGCAAATACGTCCCGCTCTGGCGGCAGTAGGGGAGAACTAGCTTGCCATGGCGCCTTTGAAGTCGCGGGCGAATTTCTCAATGGTTTGATGGCGCTTGTCGGGCGATTTTTCCAATGCTTTGAGAATCACCTGGTCGACGTATTGATTGATGCGTACACCTGGTGTCACCGCAGATGGTGCTGTCGGTTTCTTTGTCAAATGCTTTTGGCGAATGTCTAGACCGTTAGGACCTTCAAAAGGTGCTATGCCTGACAGCGCTTCATACAGAATGCATCCCAGCGAATAGATGTCCGAGCGGTCGTCCAGTGGCTCGCCCATCATACTTTCGGGACTTGCGTAGAGAAGCCCTCGCGCCATCTCGCTGAAGTTCAAATCAGGTGGAGCTTCCTGTTTTATGCCGAGCGATTGCGAGCGCGAGAAATCGATGAGGGTGACGATGTCAGCGCTGCCTGCGGGTGTCAGTAATATGTGGTTGGGCGTGAGTGAGCCGTGAATCTTCATCAGTTGATGCACAGCCGAAAGTGCATCGCATACTTGAGCGAAAGCGACCGAAACTCGCTTCGGATCAACTTTCCTGTCTTGTTTCATCAGGTCACCCAGGCTCATGCCCTCGACCCACTTGAGCGCCATAAACTGCGTTCCTTCCTTTGTAATGCCGAAGTCGTGAATGCTGATTATGTGTGGATGAGTAAGCGAGCTCAGCAAGTAACCTTCATTCTGGAAGCGCGTGTTGATATTCTTGTCGTTCTTATGTTCGGCATGCAAAACCTTGAATGCGACGACTCTATTTGCGTGAACATCGCGTGCTTTGTAAACGCAGCAATGCTGCCCGACTTTTGGAGTAGAGAGAATCGTATATTTATCAGCAACTGTTTGTCCGACCGAGTAACCACTTGGAGCGGGCATTGCTCCGCTGGCAGAAGGTGAAGAAAGCACCCCGCCATCGAATGGGCAATATTCTAAATCAGCGCCATATACCCGTTCGCAGTTCGGACACTTCTTTTCCTGACTCTGTTCGACTGACAAAGCACCCACCTCTAACCATCGTTTTCTCAAGCGCGATTAAATCCATCGCGATATTAGTCACAAGAGGACCAATACAAAAAATTCCCGTTATTTAGAGTTTTAATCTAATTGTCTATAGAAAATTAGGGTTAGAGGGATTCGAACCCTCTTCTCCGGTTTGAGAGACCGGCGTCCTTTCCCGGTAGACGATAACCCCAAGCAAAACTTTCAGGCGACCCATGGGGTTGCTAGCGCAGGACAACCCGAAGATGCGATGCAGCACACTGGGCGACGCATGGCGTCGACCTGACAGTAATAGGGACGAGCAAACTTACGCGCTGCGAAACACACGTACTACGCAGGCGGTGAATTTAACTGACGACTTTGTCTTTCTTTGGTTCCCAGGTCGCTTGCTTCGTGGGCTGTACGGCAAGGTTGGAAACAGCAGGCAGGTCGTGAATCGTCCTTTGGATTTGTCGTTTTGCTTGAGTCTTCCAACCGAATTTTTGGATGATTTCCGGCAAGCTCGAACCGCTCCATTGCCAGTGGTGTAGAGCAACGATCGCTTGTTCTACTGACAGAGCGCCTTCATCGATCATTGCCTGGCAGCGCACCGCAATGTGCAGCGTGGCTTCGGATATTTGACCTGCGTTGAGAAGAATTTCGTCAAACGGTTTGACCTTACGACCATCGTCGACAATCGCTCTTCTCAGAGCGTCGTCGCTGAGCAGTCCGGCGAGTTTGAGCAAGTCAACAAGTCCAATCAAGTTGGTTGTCTTGAACTGCGCTTTGCTGACTTCGCTCATGCAAGTTTCTGCAGTCCAACCGTGTTGGTGGATGAGGCCTAGTGCTTCGGATGCCTCTTCCGTGGTCATGTTTTCTGACCGTACCATCTCCTGCAAGCCCAGGGCTGCATCGAGAACGGCTTCGTTGATAAACCCTGATTGCATTAGAGCCTGTCCAATCAGCATATCGACCGACAGTGCGAATTCGAGGGCCGTGATCAAGTCGGTTTCGGAAACAACATCCGCCAAAACCAGCAGTTCGCCCAGGCGGATATTCGGTCTTTCCGGAAGTTTGTAACCGGCTGCCATGATCGCTGCGTCAAGGTTGAAGTCCTTGTCTTTTGCGCCTTTGAGGATGGTTACGGCATCGTCTCGCGCAATCTCTCCATCGCGAATGAGCGACTGCATTGTCAGTGCCGCTTGAACGACCGAGCTGCTGAGGAAGTTTTTCAAAACGAGAATGCGTCCCAGTGGCAAACCTAAGTGAGTACTGGTGTGCATTGCATCATCGACTTGTTTGCGCGAGATCAATTCTGCGCCGACTAGCAGGTCGCCCAGCTTGTTTGTGTTGTCGGTGACGTCTTCGAGTGCGCCCAGATATTCTAGAGAGTCGGTAAGACTCAATCTGCGAGCGGCTGCAACTTCAACTGCACGAACTGCTGTTTCCAGGGTGAGCAATTTGTCTCTCACCAACGATTGCGCAAGGATGGCGGCTTTGAGCGTGTCATTTCTAATGATGTCCAGCATCACCAGTACACGCCCAATGGGCAGCCCACTTTGTCCGGACACCTTCATCGCGTTTGCGAGGTCCTCGACTGTGACGAGCTTGGCTCGTCTTAGGAGTTCGCCGATTAACATCGATTCGCCTGGTTTAATCATGTTCTACTCTTCCTGAGGGCACGGAGAGACAAAAGTTGCAACGCCAATCACTAAGGTCTTTAACGGTCGCCCGCATGACATTTAGGAATGGCACCCGACATAAAAGCTGCAAAAATTGCAGACAGTGACCGTACTACAATCATGCGTGGCTGACGGCAACCCTCGGTATAGTTTTGCCTGTAATTCGTATAGGGGCTGCTTATATTTAGGTGACGCTTTCGAGAGCGTTCTTCATTGCAATCGCTGCGCTATCAGTCGGATCTGCCTCGAGAGCACGTCTGACGCATTCTTTCGCGCCGTTGAAATCCAGGTCCATACCCTTGGCTGCAGCCAAGTGTAGCCATCCGTTGACGTAGTCGGGGTTTATTTCCAGAGCCCGGGAAAGCAAGTCCCGCGCCTCTTTAGTGAGATTTTCTTGTAGATAAAGTACAGACAAATTGCCATATGGCCATTCAAAGTCGGGAAATTCTCTTATAAGGGCTTTGAATGTTTCCTTGGCGCCCTCGCAGTCCCCCAGCGCCATCTGGTTAAAGCCTTCAATGTTTCGCTGTTCTGCTAAAAGGGGGACCGGAAACCGGGGAAGCTTGGTTTTGAGGAAACGACCGGCAGTTTTTGCTATTTCGGATTCAGGCTCGAGTTCTTGCGCGAAAAGTAGCGCATCTCTTGCCTGCTCGGTCCAACCCATGGACTTATATTTGATTCCCAGGTCGTAATATTCGGCGGCAGAAAGTCCTTCAGGGACTTCTCTTGGAGGTAGTTCCATATGTCTTCTTCCATGGGTGACCGGGTCTTCCCGAACCATAATGTCAATTGTAATGTCTAAATAGACACTTTGGTCGTGTTCAGAATCTCTATCTGACCTATAGCTCGATGGCGCTTGTTTTCACGATATATCGCAAACTTTTGCAAACCTCTTCCATCTGTTCTTCCTTTAAGCCTGGCTCGACCGGATAAGACATAATGCCGCGTCCACGAAAGTACCGGGGCAGGCTATCGGTGCGCGGGATTACGTGAACATGAAAATGCGGCACGGCTTCGCCCAGGGAAAACGTATAAATGCGCTCTGCGCCGGTCAGTTTTCGAATCAGTGACATGACCTGCTTGAGCAATCCGCCGTAACCAGTCGCCTCCTCATCCGTCGCCTCTGTAAGGTCGAGGATGTGACGTCTTGCTTCGATGACAAGATAGCCAAGAATGTTGGTTTCGCGCGAATGCCTAACAACAAAGCTCTTGGTCTCGAGAATGATGTCTTGAGTGGGTTGCTCTTCTTGTCGTTTGCAAATCAAGCACTGGGCGTCTTTGGTCATCTGGGCATCCTTTTCGGGGCAGCGGAGACTCTATAATATGGGCTGCGCGACATATGTTAGATCGTCGGACAGAAGAAAAGATATGCTTATTCGTTATCAAGAAGTTCGTTTGCCCAGGGTTTTCACACTGATACTACTGGCGGTGCTCTTCTGGACTGCATCCGGAAATCTGTCTGCATTTGCCGACGAAATTACAAGCTTCGATGCCACCATTGAAGTTCAACCTGATGCATCGCTCGATGTTCGCGAAGATCTTACGGTAAAATTCGATACCCCAAACCGGCATGGCATCAAGCGTTTTATTCCCGTAGTCTACGACCGCAAGCACAACAATTACACGATTGATCTTAAGTTGGTGGGAGTAGCGGGAACGGATGGGAAGTATGTTCCATTCAAGACCAATCGGCAGGGCCGAGACTTTTTCATTATCATCGGCGATCCAAAGAAATCGGTTATGGGATTGCAGCAGTACCACATCCATTACACGGTTCGGCGCGCCATCAACTTCTTCGATGATGCTCCGGAAATTTACTGGAACGTGACCGGCAACGAATCACATATGCCGATTGATAAAGTGGTGGCGCGGGTGATGTTTCCACCGGTTGCCCAGAAAGGCGAAATTCTAGCTAAAGCCTTTATCGGAGAAGAAGGTTCTACAAAAACTTCACCTTATTCTCTGGAGTTAGGAAGCGCTACTTTTACTTGTGGAAAGCTCGAACCTGGCGAAGGTTTGACAGTCGTGGTCGGCTTGCCTGCAGGACACGTCAACAAGCCTACTGAGTGGCAGGAGTTTCTCTACCTCGCTGCTGACTGGTGGCCGCTTGTGGTTTTGCCTGCGATTACACTTTCGGTATGTTTCAACATGTGGTGGTTTTTGGGGCGTGATGCTGGGAAGCGTCAGGCTGTTGCCGTCGACTGGGAACCGCCTAAAGACTTGTCTCCGGCTGAAGTCGGCACTCTTGTAGACGAGACATGCGACCTATCCGATATGGTTTCGACGGTTGTTGATTTGGCTGCCAGAGGATATTTGACGATACGCGAGTTTAAGACTGAGTCGCTTTTCTTCTTGCGCAACAAGGACTACGAATTCACCAGGCTGCCTCACAATGAGCGGCAGGACAAGTCTCCGCTCAATTCATTCGAGCAATTATTTCTCAATGCGCTGTTCAAGAAAGGTTACTTTCAGACAGATACGGTGCGCCTTTCTGACTTGAAATATAAGTTCTACCTTGAGATGAGGCAGATCGAAAAAGGTATTTATCAATCGCTTATCAACAAAGGAATGTTTTTGCAAAGTCCTGAAGAGGTGAGACAGAGCTGGATTTGCATCGGTGTCATTATGTTCATTCTCTCGTTTGTTTTAGGGCCCATTCAATCGTCTTACGGGCTAGGAATGATATTTTCCTCGATTATCGTTTTTTGCTTCTCACGGACCATGCCCGCGCGCACGCGTAAGGGGTGCGAGGCACTTTATCAATGTCTCGGATTTCAGCGATTCGTCAAACTGGCTGAGAAGGAAAGAATCAAAAAGCTTGTCACGGATGATCCGACAATCTTCGGGCGTTTGCTGCCTTATGCCATGGTCTTGGGTGCAGCAGACCAGTGGGCAGAAGCCTTTAAAGATCTAGTTGTCTCGCCGCCCGACTGGTACATCTCGAGTGGCTCGAGATTTCAAACTTACTCATTCGTGCGTGACATTGGAGACAGCACACGCACAATGGGGCAAACATTTACCTCCATGCCATCATCATCATCTTCCTCGGCCGGCTCGGGTGGCAGCGGATTTAGTGGTGGTTCTTCCGGCGGGGGCTTTGGCGGTGGGGGAACAAGCAGTTGGTGACTTTATCAGCCTGAAAAACCACCCAACATGCGGAAATTTCACCAAATTTATCGGCAGCTTTTTGGAGCTTCGATTGTCGAAAAGATGCGCAAACGCCCTCTGCTGGCTGGATAGCGGGATTGTTGGGTGCTGCGAAGGTGGGATGTCAGTGTTTTTGAGCATTGTTTAGAAAGTCCCAGTAAGATGGAAAAAAGGCTATAGCCCTGTGGGATTTGACCGATCCCCGGAAGGAAGCATGGACGTTTGCGGTTAGGAGCGCTTAGTAACGATGGTGATAGAAAGAGAACTACCGAAGTTAAAGGCCAGATACAAATGGAGTCTTGCACTCTTGTCTCTGGGATTGGCATTTATGCCATCGGCATTTGCGCAGGACGAAGGTCCTTCGGTGACCTTGATGAAGTATGTCGGCAAAGCGCAGGAAGCAATGCGCGCCGGTCGCAATCAGGAAGCTCGCGATGAGTTTCGCAAAGCAATCGGTTTGGCACCGAAAACGCCAGAGTATTACATCGGCTTGTCCGATGCTTGCTACGCAATGAAGGAATACGATCAAGTCGCATTTGCCTTGCAGAAGGTTATAGAACTAAATCCAGCTATGAAAGACGAGTGCTCCGGCGAATACGGCGAAGCACTTTTTCATTTGGGACGCTATGACGAAGCAGTTCCTTATTTGAAAGCAGGACTTAAATATATCGATTCGCCTGCTGCTAAGGCTAGAAGAACGGCAATTGCTTCGGCTCCTCCGGTTTCAATTCCCTCGACGCCTCCACCCTCGGTATTAAGTGCTGCGGCATCGACCCAGCCACACGATACAAAACCGATACCTCTGGCAACAGAAAATCCGGCATCAGCAGAGGGGTGGCACTCAATCGCTACCAAGCATCACGAAGTCGATATCAATAAAGCAAACCAAACTTTGGCTGGTGCGATTCGTTGCGAAGGCATCGTGATTGCCGAGTATCAGGGCTATGAGAAGAGTGATAACATCAACTTCTTCCATCCACCCAAAGCAAAATTCAGAATCACCAAAATCTTGAAGGGACCGCCCCTCAACAAAGATCTGCCTGTTCGCTACGAGTTCAAAGAGCGTTCTTCGACCTCTGGTGCGCCTGCAGGTTGGAAATTCTCAGATGACAAAATGCCCGCGAAAGGCAGCCCCTGGATTATCTTCCTTGAGTGGTGCACGCCGCGCGATGGAATGTTTGACACTTACGAAGGATCGTTCGGCAGATTGCCCGCCGATGACGAAAACCTGAACAAAGTGTATGCGGAGCTCGAGAAGCACAGCAACCGCTAGCCATTGCTGAGCAGTTTCTTCTGATTTGAATTTGGAGGTTTTGTAAAATGATTTTTCCAGCCCGTCCCCTCAGCCTTGGACTAGCGCTGGCGCTCAGCGTCTCGACACTCTTGGTCGGCAATGCTTCGTACGCCCAAAACAGCAAAAAAGTTGAATGGCATCGTTGCCTTATCTCGATCTACAAGTCCAAAAACCAAGTGCCTCAAGCATGCGAAGAGTATGCTGCGCTTGTAAATCTTGATCCAAAGGATGCACAGGTTCGCTTCGAATATGGTGCCTACCTTCATAAGATGGGTCGAGTCAAAGACGCCATTGTTCAGTATCGCAAGGCAGCAGATATGAATCCTTCCAATCCTGACTATCAGGGCGCGGTTGGTGATGCTCTCGTCTCCTTGAAAGACTATTCGAGCGCGGTAGCGTACTATCAGAAAGCTGGTCCGAAATATGCAGGCAAGCTGTCTACGACTGCTGCGTACGTTCAACAGCTCCGACAAATCAATCAGTACAATGCTGAAATCAAAAAGCGCGCTGCTGAAGACGAATAGTCGATATAAACGTAGCAGCATATGATTTAAACGGGCGGCAGATTGTCGCCCGTTTTTGATTGACATGCGCACGTACTGCGTCCATGCAAAATGTAAAACGGGTCCGAGCTACGCGTAAAACGCGTCCTATTTGCGCGCGCCAACCCATCCGAGCCACACGCGAACACGTTTTACAGGTCATGCACTTACGGTGTCGCTGTGCTCTTCTCCGGGTTTGGCTGATGGCTCAGGATGATTCGATTGCGCCCTTGTTTTTTCGCTTCATACAGACGTGCGTCAGCCGTCTGAATCAGCTCGTAAATCGACTCTCCATCCTCCGGGTAGCTGGCCATCCCGCCGGAGAAGCTGCATTTGAATTCTTGCCCATCGTCACCGGTGAAAACCATCTCTCGGAATTCTGCAAGCACTCTATTGATAGCAGCGTGCATGGTTTCTTTTGATTCACGTCTGAATCCCAGAATGAATTCTTCTCCGCCCCAACGACCGCGTAGATCTTCTACTCTAAAACGCCGTGCCAGAAGCTGACCCAGCCCGGTGAGAACTTTGTCGCCAGCAAGGTGTCCGTAGGTGTCGTTGACATTTTTGAACTTGTCCACATCGAGCAGACAAATCGTAAAAACTGATTTGTTGCGTTGCCCGTCCGCGAGCAGTTGAGCGAGCTGCTCTGAGAATGCTCTTCTCAAGAGCAATCCCGTGATCGTGTCTTTGTCTGATCTGTCTTTCAGCATACGCGCGCGATCGAGTCTGACCTTGACGCGAGTAAGCAGCTCTTCGTTGACCACCGGCTTGGGAAGGTAATCATCGCCGCCTGAGCGGAATGCTTCCAATCTGTTTTCCACACCGGTTTGTCCTGTGAGGAAGACAATCGGCAGATCTTGCCAGCGCGGAATCTGGCGCAGCATGCGGCAAACCTCGAAGCCTGTGATACCAGGCATCATGACGTCGAGCAGAAGCAATTCCGGCGGGAAATCTTGCATTACTTCCAAAATTTTGTTCGGATCTGTGAGAATGCGCACGACTACGCCCTCATTGCGAAGAATGAGCGCAATGGTGTTGGCAAAAAACTCGTCGTCATCGACGAGCAAAATGCGCGGTCTTCCACCGGTGCGAATTGCTACCAGGTGTTCGACAGCTTTCTCCAAAGAGTCAGATTCGAGCGGTTTATCTAAGTAAAGCGACGCGCCTGCGTGTGCTGCTTCAACACGATCTTTGACGAGCGCGTTGCCGGAAATAAATGCTAATGGAAGGGTTTCATATCCGGGCAAATTTCTGAGTTCTCGTGCCAGTTTGAATGACTCATCAGGCACTTCAGCATGCACATTTATCAGGGCCGCATCCAAGGGCAGGATGCAAGCGCGATCTAGTGCTTCTCTAAAAGTTTTGGCACGAACGATCTCCACGAGCCTTTGTTTGCCCAGTTCTTCAACGATATCCAAAAATCCGTCGTCCGAATCGACGACAAGAATTCTGGCCATCGATGCTGGCGCTTCCTCGCTTTGTCCTTCCTCTTCTTTTGCATTGACTACTGAAGCGACATCCTGAGCCTCTTTTTCTCCGAGAATTTTGGCGTCAGCCAATTTGCGATCTACGTCAGCCCAGATGGACATTTGCTCGCTGGCTGGCTTTTCATGCATGGTGGCAGCAGCGTGCTCAATGAAGAGCATACATTCGCTTACTTGTCTGAATCCCAGAGAGCCGCCTGTACCCTTGATTTTGTGCGCTTGCGAACGAACTTCCGCCAATAGGGAAGCATCTTCCGGATCTTCTTTTGACTTGTTGATTGCAACTGCAAGGTCTTCCAGTTTTGATGGCAACATGCGCGCGTATTTTGAAACGAGCGCTAAGAACATCGTCTCGAAATCTTTGAGCTTACTGGACTGCGGGTCTTCGGGGCTGAGCTTGCCTTCCAATTGAGCGCCGAAAACGAAAGGAATCACTGGCTTGTTAACTGCAAGCACGACTCCTAGTTCGCGCTCTAGGCGTTCGCGATTGGCGTGCAATTCTGGCTGTGACGCCGCGATAAAAGTAACCGGAATCTTGTTGCCGGTTGCTCGCAAAGCTGTGAGCCAATCAAAGCAATTGTCGTCCGGCAAAGGTGCGCCAAGGAGCACCATATCCAGATTCTCTTTCTGGATGACGCCTTTGCCTTCTTTGCCGCTCTCGACCTGAATAACCTTATGACCACGCCCTTCAAGCACAGGCACAATCAGCTTGCAGAATGATTTATCCTGTTCGACTAGAAGGATGTTTTTTCCCATGAATACCGGGCCCTTGCGCGCTTCCCTGTCTCAAAGTATACCCAGCTTGGCTCCATCCTCTACGAAACGTCGAACAAGCGCTCAAAAAGACAGGTTTATTAACCGGAGAATGTTTCTTATCCAACTTGGCTAATGCTGATTGTTAACTGGTTTCGAGCCGGCACACCACGTACTTGAACCTTGACAGGCTGATAAAATCCCCAGGGCTCCCCGGCGTATCCGACAGGAGCGACGACCGTAATTTCGGTAGGTGAAACGCTCACGATTTGGCATTGCAGCGGACCAACATAGACAGAAATGTCCGACTGATTTGGTGAAAAACCTTCCCCGTAGATTGTGAATTGACTGCCCGGCGGCACCCAGCTGGCGCTCAGGCTGCTGAGATAGGGATAGCTAGCGACAGTCGCTGCCAGTGTCCCTGCTTCCATTCCGCCCACTGATACGCTCACCTTTGAGCTGCTGCTATCGGCGTAATCGGGCACTTGCACGATCAATTTGTCCGATGACGCTGACAGGCAGCGCGCTCGGTGGGTGCCGAACATGACGACGTTAGCATCCGGATCGCTGGAAAAATTGCTGCCGAGAATGGTGACCGAATGACCTGGGCTGACCTGGCTCGGATTGAGGCTGGTGACTGTCGGCTGATTTGTCGTCAGCTTCCAGCTGAATGTGGAACCGCGCTGACCTCCCGCTGTGATCAACATTTGATTTCCGCCCCAAGTCAGCTCACCTGTAACATCTACACTCAAGCTGCGCTTTCCGCCGAATTCATTTTCAGATACGAAGTGCATCGTCGGTGATGCGATGCGCAACCATTTGAATCCAGGCGCGCTGGCAGAGCCATTGTAGTAAGTCAGTGTCAGCTGAAGTTTTTCTTGTCCCTTTTGCAAGTTGATCGTTTCTGTGATGCGCTGAATCTGATTGTTGGGTGCAACCATTGGCTGTGACTGCGCAAGCACAACTTCATCTGCATGCGCGGCACATGGGAAAAGTGTGGAGACGAATAACGCCATTGCGGGCAGCGCCTTGATAGCAATACTTCGATATATAGAAAACTTAAAGCACGTCGATAAGTTCAAAATTTCAACCCCATTTGATTCACTCTTTTAGCCTTTTCCAATTTGATTTTGCAGCTTTTTGAAAGTTGCGTACATCTGCTTTTGATAAGCCGCTTATCTCTTCGCCGAATTCATCGTTACTCGCTTTTTCCACCGCGAAATAATGGTAAAGCAAGTAGCGAATCATTGACTGTGCTTCCGGTGGAACGGTCAGATCCAGCTGCGCGCGCTTGAGTTCTGCCTCATCGACAAAACCATTTTTGTTAACGTCCAGTTTGTCGAAGTGCGCAAGAAATAATTCTTCTGCATTGGCAGGACCGAGTATGTCGGAAATATTTCGCAGAAGCTCCAGAGCTCGTCTTTCTGCTTCGGGATGATTGCCCGCACAGCCCATGGTTTCTGCTTCTATGGCAAGCGCTTGTTCTATTACTTCCTTTGCTTCCGGCAATGCATTGTGCCGTGCGTAAAATCCTGCCAGCTGCGTGCGTGTGAGAAATGGCAGTGCCAGTAATTCTCTGTAAGCGGAAAGCAGCTCTGGCAGCGCGTCTTCCGGTAGATGCTTGTTGGCAGGAGAAACACCATTGCGCGATCGATCCAAGGCAGTGTTGAAGTCACGCATGTATTCCGCACGCGGCAAGCTGTCGGCGGCTTGAACAGCGCGCCTGTACTCGGCTTCCGCTTCTTGAAGATCCTTTTTCAATTCCAATTGTTTTGCGTTATTGGAATGAATATATGGGTTTGGCACATCTTCCACGCCGCCGGTCCCTCTCGATCAACCTGTAATTGACTGCGCCGGTGATTCCAGTTTTTGGGCTCAGCGTTTGCGTGGATTGGGCCAATTCAACTCAGCGCAAGCATCGTCGAAGCTGGTCCTCATACGGCTGCAGTACTGCAGTGCAATAGAAATTTGTTCTATTTTCATTACGCCATCGCGAAGCATTGGCACGCAGATGATGGCTGCTTCAAAGGTTTTGTCATCGAGTTTGTTGGCAGCGCCCAAGATTTTGGAAATGTCACCGCCATGTTTTTTGCGAACTTCGTTGGCTGTTTGAATGTCATTGTCAGTCAAAACTCCAGAGCGTACGAGCAAGTCGAGTGCGTCTTTTACAGACACCATTGCCTGCGCGGGGGCGCCACCACTTTGCGGCGCGCCGCCTCCGCCTGAAGATCCGGGGGCACCGTCTGCTAGTTCTTGCATAGCTACAGTAATGAATTGCTCTATAGTTTTTCCTTTGTTGTGATATCGGGCCAGCACGCGCGCTGCATCGCGCGCTGTCAGCTGTTTTTCCTCAACAAGGTCTTGCATTCTTATGGCTGCATCGAGCGATTGGCTGTTGAGCAAACCTGATTCAAGAAGAAGATTGTTGAGCGTGACATCAGTTCGTTTTGAGATTAATCCCATATCGATGGGCATTGGACCTGGCCCGCTGGAAGGTGCCGGAGGCGGCGCTGGTGCGGGATAGCCGGGCTGGGGCGGTGGATATCCGGGTTGCGGAGGCGGATATCCAGGCTGCATTTGCGGATAGCCCGGCGGTTGCATTTGTGGTGCCGGATAGCCTGGCTGGGGGGGCGGATAGCCCGGTTGGGGCGGGGGATAGCCTGGTGCCGGCGGCATGCCCGGATACTGTCCTGCCGGAGGCATACCAGGTTGCATCGGATATCCCGGCTGTGGCGGGTATCCTGGTTGCGGAGGCATTGGTGGCATGGGCGGTGCCATTTGAGGCATCGGTTGCGGCACCGGAGGTGGTGGCGGAGCAGGAGGAGGCTCAGGCCTTGGCAGTGGATCCGGATATACCGAAGACTGCGCCGGCATGCCGCTGTGAGTGCTTCTAGAAAGACTGTCGGTGACGCGTTGCTTCCAAATATCGTCCGGTTTTTTAACTTCTTCTTGTGCTTGAGCGGCAAGTGCCTCCGGGCTCGGTCTCAATTCTTCCGGAATAAATCCGCTTGATACTGGGGCCGCGCTGCCTTGACTCGTAGACATGATAATCATCTCGAGTACGAAATCGAGATCAGAGGGCGGAAATCCTTGGCTAAACAACATTGCATTGTCGCCGCCCGCTTCGTCATAAAGTGTCCAGACCGGGAAATCGCCACCTTTTTCCCACAAAACCATAAGTAAGAAATTTCGGCCGACACCTGACCACGGCAATTCGATCGTGGTTCCCCGCCTGCGCTCGCACTCGTCAAACATAGTGCGAACCAATTTCATATTCGGCTGCTGCGGTTCGTGCGGCAGCCTCATGTTTTTGGGCGGCTCTTCCTTCTGCTGTGGTTTAGGCTTAAACATAGGAAATTTCCAAGAACCAGTTACTTATTTTAAGTACCCCTATACGGAGACTTAGTCTCAAAATAATCGCACACAGGCAGATTAATTGGTTGAGATTCCATCACCCTTTTGGGTAACTGCGCAGCGTTTCGAGCGCCTTAATAGCGCGCCTTTAAGTTTTCTTCCTGGACGTATAAACGTCACTGGCGCTCATTTTAGCTCTGTCACGATGGAATTTTTGGGCGATGTAACCTTTCGAACACGTCTGCGTCCTTTATCGGACATCTGCGATTACATCAAACCGGCTTATCAAGGGGCTTCGAAATGTCGGTGCAATCCACTCCAGCAATCAATGTAATCGCTTTGCAAAATTCCGCCGGTCATTGCGAATTCTGTAGGCCTGTATACCAGGGAGCTTTCAAACATGAAAGCCAGGGTGTTTTCCATTTTTTGAGGCTTCAATTCAATATTCGAAGCTTTCTCGAAAGTTGCGGCATCTGGTCCATGCGCCGACATTTGGTTATGAAGGCTGCCGCCGCCCGCGACGAAGCCTTCTTCTTTAGCATCGTAAACGCCATAAATGAGACCCATGTATTCGCTCATGCAGTTGCGATGGTAGTAGGGCGGGCGGAACGTTTTCTCTGCAACCAACCAGCGCGGAGGAAAGATGACGAAGTCTACATTGGCTGTGCCGGGGATTTCGGAAGGCGAGGTCAATACAGTGAATATAGACGGGTCGCTGTGGTCGAAAGTGACCGTATTGACTGCGTTAAAGGTCGCCAAGTCGTATTTGTAGGGGTAATAGTTACCGTGCCATGCAACAACATCCAATGGAGAATGCTCCATTTCTGCAGTAAACAACTTTCCTTGATATTTGGCGATCAACGTGAGCGGTCGCTCGATGTCTTCGTACGCGGCATGAGGTGCCAGAAAGTCTCTGGGATTAGCCAATCCGTTTGCGCCGATCGGTCCGAGATCGGGCAGTTTTAGTGCCGGTCCGTAATTCTCTAGAATGTAACCATCTGCGGTGCCATCCGGAAGGTCGACTTTGAATTTCACTCCTCTCGGAATGACTGCAATTTCTCCAGGCGCCAGTCCGATGGTACCGAATTCGGTGCCAAGCATTAATCGGCCGCCGCGCGGAACGATCAACAATTCACCGTCCGCGTTGTAGAAAAACGAATCAGTCATTGACTGATTGGCAGAATACAAATGCACGGCGGAGCCTCGCACACTCGCCGAATCACCATTGCCAGCAATGGTGATTATGCCTTGGACGAAATTTTTCTTTTCTTTGAGAGCCGGCAGTGGATTCCAGCGCAATTGCTCTGGGCTGATCCATTTTTCACAGTCGAAAGGGCGGCTTTCTATCAAACCTTTGTCGAAAACTTTGAATTTCGAATGCAAAACAGAAGGACGAATTCTGTACAACCAGCTGCGCTGATTCTCATGTCTCGGAGCGGTGAAAGCAGTGCCGCTCAGTTGCTCTGCGTAAAGGCCAAGGGGCGCCTTTTGCGGCGAATTTTGCCCGACAGGAAGGGCGCCGGTTTCAGCTTCCGAACTATGGTGATTTGCAAAACCGCTTAGATACTGCAAGCCTTGTTTTTGGTCGTGCATCACCGAATTCTCTGTTTCTTTAGTACGGGCAGCCTTTCCTGTAGCGGACAAAGTCTTTCTCCAAGTGTCGTGTTGTGCCGAATGCTTAACTACTTCGCAAAAATTGCGCGTGCTTTGGCGTCCATCTTATCTGCTTCCGGTCCGCGTCCAGCGGCACGTAGCATTTTTGCATAATTGTCGTAAATCGGGATCAATTCCTGACACGAAGGTCCTTTTACCCGAATCAAAAACTCAACGGCTTCTTTGTACATTGGCTCTGCATCAGCATATTTGCCTTGTTGACGGTAAGCATTGGCAAGTGCCGATTTGCTTTGAGCGATTTTTGGCTCGTTTGGGCTCATTGCTTCAGCTTCTTTGATAGCCAGTTTGAACTGTGCTTCAGCATCCAAAGGTTTTCCTGCCGACAATGCTTGCTGTCCGGCGATGTTGTAGCGCTCCCAAGTCGACATAACAGTCCTCCTGAATGGCGGGCAGAATTTCGTTAGAAATTACTCTCTTCGCCCGATTAAGGCAAGCGCTAAAACAAAATTAGCTGGGTTGGCATTTGTCCCTAGATTCATGACATGCTCTCTGGAATACCACTTGATTATTAACTCTGGGGATGACTTCACTAACATTTGTTTGTCATAGAGTCGTTTTCCTGAGAGATTCGCTAGACTCTTGTTGAACTTATTCGCGGAGATGGACGTTCTTTCTCAGAATTCTCTCAATTCTCGGCATTTTTCCCAAGTTTTCCAGGTTTCATAGGACAGGCAAAGTGAACGCAAAGCAAAGACGGGCGCTCCTGATCGGCATTGTTGGCTTCATTGCCATCGGTGGTTTTCCCCCGTGGAAAGACACGAGTCCGGCGCCTGCGGGGACGCCGCTGCCGTTTGCGCCAATCTCCATGCCACCTGTTGTGGAAGGACACTCCATTGAGATTGATATCACTCGACTGGCAATCATGTGGATTCTCATGGTCGTAGTCACGGCCGCTTCGATTTGGCTTGGCAAAGACTCTGAAGGCGCTTCGAAAGGTGGCGCCGGAACCATCACGTACGAGCCGATAAAAATGCCCAAGCCTTCGGCAGCCAAGTCTTCCGGCGCGCAGATACTGGAAACGCTCACCATCGACGCAAAAGCGTCAAGCGCCAAGTCCAGTCAGACAAGTGGTCTCAAACTGAAATTTCCGGACGTCAAAGTCGGTGAGCTTCTGACAGAAAGTGAAGACGACCCTGAATACTGGACACTAATCAGCGACGCGAAGGGGCGCCTTGAAGTGCCGCAGGGTAAGCGCTTTCAGCTAGAACTTTCGAAAGAGAGGGAAATTTCTCTGGATTTCTTGTCCAGCATGGGCAACAAAGACGCGCGCTCTGCCATTGTCTCTCTCGATCTTAGCGAAGCTGAGCTCAACAAAGACACGCTCAGCTACTTGAAGTATTTGCCGGCTCTTGAAGAGCTTGATCTTTCCGGCACGGAAATTACCGATGAAGACCTCGACGAAATCTCCAAGCTTTCCCAATTGAAAAAGCTCTGGCTGGACGATACCAATACGTCAAAGGCTGCAGCAGAGAAGCTTTCCGGCTTGAGCAATCTGAAGAAATTGTCCATCAGTCATCTGGACGGCAATGAGGTCGAAATTAATTCGCTCAAGTTGCGTATCCCATCTTGTGAAGTTGTTGTTAGAGAGGGCAATACTTAATAGACAGAGTGTTGTTGTGATTTTCATAGGGCAATAATTTGGCCACGGAGAAAAACAACGAGCCGGCGGAATTGGAAGAGCATGAGGCTGTTCCGAATACCGTCACGCCCCATTCGAGTGACGAGCCTTCCTCTGCCAACAAGTCTATGAAAGACGAGATGGAAGACACTCTTGTCGGCACGACTGTGGTTGGGCGGTACGAAGTTCAGCAGTGCTTAAGCAAACAACAATCGAGTTCGCTCTATAAAGCCAGGCATTTGCTCATGGATAGAGCTGTTGCGATCAGGCTTTTGACCGCGACCGATATCCAGAGTTTGAAACGCTTTCAGGTTGAGGCAAAAGTCGCCAGTAGCCTTAATCACCCAAACATTATTACTGTTTTGGACTTTGGTGTTTCTAACGGGCGACCTTATCTGGTCACAGATTATATCGAAGGCAAAACGCTTGCGGACTTGCTTAAGCAGCACGGCAAGCTTCCTTACGCTCGTACGCTCGATATCTTTTCCCAAGTTTGTGATGCCGTCACTTATGCGCACAAGCAAGACTTGCTTATTCGGTGCTTAAAGCCGTCGCAAATATTTGTCTATGACACGCCAGACTACAAAGACTTTGCCAAAGTTGTCGACTTTGGAATTTCGGAGCGTTTTCTGGAAGACGGTGAAGAGGTTCGCAACCTCGCCAATAAATCCGTCCTCAATGGTGACCCTCATTATCTCAGTCCGGAGTCTGTGCTGTCGGTCAAACTCGATGCTAAAAGCGATGTATTTACCATTGGTTGTCTGATGTACGAAACGCTTGTCGGCAGACCTCCCAACGAAGGTAAATCGGCTCACGAAGTTATGCATCGTCAGTTGACAAAGGTACCGCAGGCGGTGCGCGAGGCATCAGGCGGCACCGAGATACCGGAAGCCGTCGAGCGAGTTGTGATGCGCGCGATCGAGAAAGATCCAGATCAGCGATATCCCTCTATGGAAGCCCTTTGGACTGACATAGAAGTGCTTAAGCATGGAGCAGACCAGTTAAAGCGCAGTCAGCGAAAGAAGGCAACCTCTGCGCAAACTGATCCTGCAGTCACTCGAAAGAGAACATTACGTGTGCTCGGCCTTTCTGTCTCGCTTTTCTTAGGCGTCGTTCTAGGACTAGCGATAGAACCGCTCAAAGAGTCACTTTTGCCTGGTCAGCAAAAGAAGGGACCGGAGAGAACTTCCTGGCAAGAGTTCAATCAAAAAGGGGAAGAAGCATTCCATCGTGGGGACTACCACGAGGCAGAAGCATTGTTTGGACAGGCTTTAGCCAAGTCCGGTGGATTCGAGCCAGATGATCCGCGCATTGCAGAAACACTCAACAATCTGGGAAATCTGTATTTTAATCTCGATCTCTACCCTGAAGCTGAAAACGCCATTAAACGTGCGCTAGCGATTCGAGAGAAGTCCGGTGGCGCGAATAATCTGTCCGTTGCGGACAGTTTGAATGATCTAGGGATGATCTATCTGACAGAAGGGAAAATACCGGAGGCAAAAAAATTCATTCAGCGTTCGTTATCGATTCGCGAGAAAGCTTTGAAGCCTGATGATGAAGACATCGCATCCAGCATGCAAGCCATGGCATCCATTTACCATAAAGAAGGCAAGCTAAAAGACTCTATGGCTGCTCTGAAGCGTGCTCTGTATATTCGAAAACGCGCGTTAGGGACACAACATTTGGACGTAGCGACTACGTACAACAGTCTCGGCATTCAACATCAAATGGCTGGTGAAAACGCTGAGGCTAGGCAGTGCTACGAACATGCCAAGCAAATAATTGAAGAGTTGTATGGCGATTCGCACCCGGCAATGGCTGATGCACTCGTGGGCATCGCTACGCTTGATTTTGTCGAGGGCAACACAAATAGGTCTGAGCAGGAATTCAACAAAGCTCTGGAAGTGAGAGAAACCGCCCTAGGCGATGAGAGTTTTCGCGTAGCGGAAGTGCTTTCATGCCTTGCAATTTTGAAAGAGCAAACTGGAAAGTTGAAGGAGGCAGAAGCGCTTTTGCGACGCGCAATAGCGATTGATGAGCAAGCTGTTGGTTTCAACAATCCTGAATCTCTGCGGGTCAATAATAATCTTGTGCGTATTTTGAAAAAACTCGGCAAGCGTGATGAAGCAAAGCGTCTTGAAAAGAAAATTGTTCAAGGCAAGAAAGCGGCAGCGATGGGACTGACCGGTAAAACCGCGCAGGGTAATAGAAACTTGCATAATGGAAAGGATTTGCCGAACAGCAAAGGCGTCTCTCCAAGTTCAGACTCAGCCAGAGACAAAAAACTCGCTGAAGAAGGCAGTGCTAGCGAAGAGTAATGTTTCTGCTTCGAAAGGATTGAAACATCCGAATTAAGCAATTGGACTTTTCAAATCTGTTATTTCGCGTCTTCTCGCACAGTCAGGTTGACGACAATTGCATTGCTGGCGGTGACGAGATTTTGCGGCGTGATGAGAATTTCATTGCCCCACTTGCCTGTGCCAACTCCAAGCAAAGGTTCGTCCATAAGAGCCTGGTCGAGGAAAGTTTTTACTCCGTCCTTCTGCCAGTGAAACGGTGGAATAGAGCCAATTACATAGCCTGTGAGTTCAACTACTTTCTCTGGTTTTGCCAGGGAAATATCGCGCGAACCCAGTGCTTTTTTGAGCAAACCTGAAATCGCATTCTGATCGCCGCCAACCATCACTAGCGAGCATTCCCCTTGTTTTGTTTCAAAGATAAGCGTCTTTATCATTTGCCGTTCGCGAAAACCTAGAGCATGCGCCACATTTGCAGCCCCCTTCTCAGTTGTTTCCGGAAAGCTTCGCATCTCATACTCAATATTTTTTTCGTCGAGAAAAATATGCGCAGGTAATTTTTCAGTCATTTTCCTTTCCAGTGCCGATTCGTCGAAGAGCTAAATAAGTTAGTCAGCCATTATTTGTATCACTTCTGCGTCGGAAAGAAGATGTGCCGCACACAATTTTATAGAGCGCTTCCGACCTATTTCTTCGACTTGGTGTTCTGGGTATTGACCAGTTCGCGTGCTCGCTCTGCTGCTTTGATGACGGCCTTAATCAGAGTGACTCTCAACTTGCCTTCTTCCAATTCCATGAGCCCGTCGATTGTGCATCCCGCTGGCGTGGTTACCATGTCTTTCAGAAGGGCGGGGTGAGCTTTGGAGTCCAAGACCATTTTTGCTGAACCGAGCATCGTTTGAGCGGCGAGCAAGGTCGAAACATCCCGAGGAATTCCCAGCTTCACGCCAGCTTCTGCCAGGGACTCGATGACCACGTAAAGATATGCTGGTCCACTTGCCGACAAGGCTGTCACTCCGTCCATCAATGATTCGTCGACAAATACTGTTTCGCCAACGCATTTGAAGATTGCCTCAGCCATTTGTTTGTGTTCGTCAGTCGCACCACTGCCGGTGCACATACCAGCCATGCCAACATTCATTATTGAAGGCGTATTTGGCATGGCACGCACAACGGGAATGCCTTCTGGTAGGCGCTCTTCGACAAAGCCAGTTGTGACTGACGCTGCCACCGAAATAACTAGCTGATCCTTTGTGATGACCGACGAAATTTCTTTTAAAACATTGTCCATGTTCTGCGGTTTGACCGCTAGCAAGATGACATCTTTGCCCTTTACGGCCTGCTGATTGTCGAGCGTAGCTTCAATGTTCAACCGTTCTTTGACGCGCTTGAGAGAATCTTCGTGACCTACTGTTCCACAAACATCAGACGCGTTAATTGCGTCTTTCTTGAGCAAGCCGGAAATCAGCGCTTCACCAAGCTTGCCGACACCAATGACAGCGAGCTTTTTGTTTTTCAGCATTTGTTGTATTCCCCTTTACTCAATTTATTTGTCCAGGTCTTTGTGAGTGAATTTTCTGGCGTTTTCACCGGAATAGTCGGCAACAATCTGTCCTTTGCCGACCAATTTGTATTTGTAGGTAATAATTCCTTCCACCCCAACTGGACCGCGTGGGTGCAGTTTTCCAGTGCTGATGCCTACTTCTGCGCCAAAGCCATAACGAAAACCATCAGCAAATCTGGTTGATACGTTGTGGTACACGCCCGCAGAATTCACCTCAGCAAAGAAGCGTTCGAAAGCTTCGGGATTTTCCGTGACGATGCACTCAGTGTGTCCGGAGCCGAAAGTGTTGATGTGCTCGACTGCCTCGTCAAGCGAGTCTACAACTTTGATAGATAACGTGAGGTCGGAAAACTCCGTTGTCCAGTCGGTATCATCAGCGGTGTCAACATCTTTGAGATGGAAAGTTTCTATGGCGGATTTTTCGACGCGCACTTTTACAATTTTATCTTTTAGCGCCTCAATGACTTTGGGCAAAAAAACAGCCGCAATCTTGCGGTTCACCAGCAGGGTTTCGATAGCATTGCAGGCGGCAGGGTATTGCGTCTTACAGTCAACCGCAAGAGAGGTTGCCATCTCTAAATCCGCTTTTTCATCGACGTACAAATGGCAAACTCCATCCGCGTGCCCAAGCACCGGTATGCGAGTGTTTTCTTGAATGTGTCTGACCAGTTCGTTTGAACCACGCGGCACAACCAAATCAACTTCTTTGTCAAGTTTCAAAAGATCAGAGACTTCCTCTCTCCCTGACAGAAGCGTAAAGGAACCTTCTGGATAACCCGCCGACTTCAGTCCTTCAGCCAGGCAATTGAAAATCTCGCGATTGGAATTTTCTGCTTCCTTGCCGCCTTTGATTAGCCCGGCGTTTCCGCTCTTTACCAAAAGCGACATTATTTGAGGCAAGGCATCAGGTCTTGATTCGAAAATCACAAGTATGACGCCGATGGGACAGCAGACTCGATTGAGTTCTAGTCCGTCATCTAGCTCTCTCTTCAGGCTCGAGGTGCCGAGAATGTCTTCGATCTGTGCGACTTGCCGAACTCCATCTATAACACCTCTGAGTTTTTCCGCGTCCAGTTTTAGACGTTTCAAATACGACGAGGGCATCATTCCTTTTTCTACAAGAGCTTCGGCGTTGGCGACGTCAATCTTGTTCGCTCTAAGAATTCGCGATTCGTTTTTGCCCAACTGCTCCGCCATTGCCATCAGAGCTGCAGCGCGAGTTTCCTTGGACAGGCGTGCCAAGCGGCTTGAAGCAAGGCGCGCTTGTTTAGCGACTTCCTGAACTTGACTCAAAACCGATTCTGCCATTTTCAGCCTTCTTGCTTCTCCACAGCTCTTGTCCACGCCTGATTTTACGCGGTTTCGAGCAAAGCGATATTATCACGTGTGACAATCGCGTCATAATTGCGAACGTCGATTTTTGCATCAATGGCGTCAGAGTGCTGACCCGAGATCTGCTTGGTTTCGTCGCTAGAGTAGTTGGCGATGCCGCGAGCGAACTCGTGCCCAGCTTCGTCAACGATTCCAATCACGTCGCCTCTTTCAAACTGCCCGCGCACCTGTACTATGCCCGCCGGAAGGAGGCTTGCCTTGCCATTCTTCAACGCGGTCTTTGCACCGTCATTCACCACTAATGCTGCTTTCACCGTTGTCGCAAAGGCAATCCAGCGCTTCTTCCCAGTCATTCCCGGTGTGGGCAGAAAGAGCGTGCCGATTTCCTCTTCGGCAAACAGGCGAGGAATGACATTAGGCACCTTTCCACCCGCGATAATTACCGAGCAGCCTGACTGGGTTGCCGTCTTGGCCGCTTCAATCTTGGTTTGCATCCCGCCGCGCCCCATTTTTCCTGGAGCCGCCGGCCCCGATGCAAGTTTTTCAATGTCCGCGTTTATGCTTGGGACAAGCGGTATGAGCTTCGCATTGTCGCCTTTGCGCGGGTCGTCGGTATAAAGACCATCTACATCAGTCAAGATAATGAGCAAATCAGCTTCCACTTTGCTGGCAACTAATGCCGAAAGCTTGTCGTTGTCACCGAAATTGACTTTGAGGAATTCGAACTCTTTGCCTGATTCAATCTCTGCGGTAGACACAGTGTCGTTTTCGTTAATGATTGGCAAAACCTTGAGTCTCATCAACTCTCCGATTGTGCTGCGCAGATTGAGATAGCGGGTGCGATTCGAAAAGTCTTCTTCTGTCAGGAGTATCTGCGCCGTGATAATATCGAGCGCTTGAAAGGCGTCCGAATAAAGGGCCATCAGCCTGCCTTGCCCGACCGCTGCACAGGCTTGCTTCATCGGCAGAAGCTTCGGTTTTTTGTCGAGCTGCAGCTTCTGAACGCCCAGCCCGACGGCGCCAGACGTTACGAGCAGTACTTCCTTACCCTGCTTCATCAGCCCAGCAATGCCTTCAATGAAGGCGTAGAAGCGGCTCAGCGCAATTCCCCCCTCCTCTTTCATAAGCACGGCAGTGCCAAGCTTTATGACAATTCGCTTTGCCCCGGTCAAAACATCTTTGCGGTCCATCTAGCTTGCCTTTCGCGGTTGCCCGCGCGAAATTTCTCTGCCCTGTCGAGAGTGTTAGCAGAATTACCATTGATTTTAAACGCATATCGTCATTCAATAAGGTGGATCTCAGGAGGCTGGACTGTATTTCGTGCCGTACACAGGCCCCGAAAACCTCCCCTAAAAACTCTAGAGGATAAGCAAAGTGGTAGAGCGAGATAGGAATGGCAAATATCCGGCGTCCATCCAATTGGGTTCATTAGAAAACCCCACTGGAGAAAAGGTAAAGAGAATCACGCGCGAACAAGTGCGCACCATGCGGACCCAAGAAATCCAAAAGGTCAAACCGCACTTTACGATTGCGCAAGTCGCCGTCCGCTGGTGGAAAGAACTGCTTGCATATTTTTCTTACAAACCGAAAGAGAAGCGCGCTCCTCAAAATTGCAAGCTCTATGGACACACGGTCGCGCGCACGCCCGGCGGATTCGAGCCCCGGTGCCGTTTTTGCGATGCCGTGATTGAAGACGTAGATATGCTGCGGTCGAAGGTTTAGGGGCGAAGGTCAGCTATGGAGCTGGACTTCGAAGTCAGGTTCAGAATTGATATTCGGCTGATTAAGTGCAATTAGTCGACCTATTTCGTGCTGTCCACCACCGCTTTCACTGGTGAGTCGAACGCTGGATAGAGGCTGACGATTGTGCTCACAACACTGTCGAGGCTCGCCTGGTCCAGATCTCCAACAGCTTTCAAAAAGGATTCGGTCGACGAGCGCCTTATCCGGCTGACTTGTTTGCCGATATGGCTGGCCGTTGCATGATTGTCCATATCTTCCGTCTCCTTTTTTATCATTTGAATTACCGGGCTAGTAAAGCAATTTAAAAACGTCAAGTTTGGTATCCGACTGACTACGCCACTGTAAGGCGTTTTCGCTCTAAGGTCAGTCCAAACTTCACCAGATCAGTCCTGGGGTTTTTCCTTGAAAGGCATTTCTGGCTATACTATTTCTCTATGACGTTTTTACGCGCGGCGCTTGCTATTCTGCTTGTCTGCATGCTCTCGGCGGGATATTTCCTGTTCGGGAAGTATCAGGCGCTTTCTGAGGCGCATGAATTGCGCCAGCAGGTCGTGACAATTGCAATACCGCGTGGCGCCACGTTTGAAGATACTTTGGCGCTGCTTTCAAGAGAAGGCATTGTCTCTGACATTTTGCCTTTGCGTATATATCTGAAGGCTACAAACAGTGCACCGATCGTGCAAGCCGGTAGTTATCAGTTTCATTCGCCGATTTCACCGCTCGGTGCAGTTGATGTCCTGCGCGGTGGAGCGCATTCAGACAAGCTGACGATTCTTGAAGGCTGGAATAGATTTGATATCGCACGCGCCATGCGTAGTGTTCCTGCACTTAAGCTCAGGAGTGACACTGAAGCTCTGCCGCTTTTGAATGACGTATCGTTGATATCTGACATTGATCCGTTGGCAAGAAACCTTGAAGGATATTTGTATCCGGATACTTACTTCATCGTTGAGCGTATGACGCCAAAGGAAGTCGTGAAGGGTATGATCACACGCTTTCGCAAGGTGTGGAAAGAACATCTTGCTAGCAAGGCATATGAGCGTAAAACTTCGATTCACGAAGTTGTTACTGTCGCTTCGTTGATTGAAACCGAAGCCAAGCTCGAGTCGGAGAGACCCAAGGTTGCATCGGTAGTCTACAATCGCATCAGTCGCGGTATGCCGCTTGGTATTGATTCGACAATTGTTTACGCCGCAAAGCTTGACGGTAAGTGGCGCAACGATGGAAAGGTTTATCAATCGGATATTGATCGACGCTCGCCATATAACACTCGGATTTTCAAAGGTTTGCCACCTGGACCCGTAGGTTCGCCTGGTCTGTCTTCGCTGAAGGCTGCGCTCAGTCCGGAGAACACAACTTACTTGTACTATGTGCGAAACCCCTACCAAGACAATGGTGCGCACAACTTTTACTCGAGTGCTGCAGAGTTTGAAACTGGTGTTGCGATGCTGCGAAATTGGGAGCGAAAACAGGCAAGCAACCCAGCTCCAAGTCCAACTGTTTCGCCGCAAACAACTTCGACGCAAGCTGCTTCGACTCCGGTTGTTCCCACTCAATCGCCGGCCGCCCAAACTACTGGTGCACCAGGCGTGGTGCCTGCTCCTGGGGCGTTGTTGAAAACACCACAAGCGGGTTATGTTCAAAACCCTCTCAATTCTGGTTCTGCGTCAACCGCTGCACAGACAAGAGTAAATGCTACACGGCCAAGTTCTGCAAAACAAAACAAAACCGCTAAGCCAGCTCCGCGCCCAACCAAAGTGGCTCAGTCTCAGTCACGCAGAACGACACGTGTTCAGAAAAGAAGCACAAAGGTATCCTCGGGTTCTGGACGCAGACATAGAAGGTAATTTTCGAAATGGAAAATGCCGTCAGCGTTTCGCAGCTCGTCAAGAATTTTGTCCTGAAAAAACGCGAGGGAATGCGCTGGACTGAGTCTGAAGTTAAGGCAGTCGACGGTATCACGTTGTCGATTGAGAAGGGGCAGTCAGTCGCTTTCATAGGACCTAATGGCGCCGGTAAATCTACGACTATCAAAATGCTTACCGGCATTTTGCATCCGACTTCAGGAGAGGCAAGTGTACTCGGCTGTGTTCCGTGGAAAGAACGCACACGCCTAGCGAAGCGCATTGGCGTGGTCTTCGGACAGCGCTCGCAATTGTGGTATCACTTGCCACCTCGCGATACTTTCGAACTCTTGTCCAAGATTTATGAGATAAAGCAGGACGTTTTCAAATCACGACGAGACATGTTGATCGAGCGTTTTCAACTTTCGGAGTTTCTCGATACGCCAGTGCGTAAGCTTTCATTGGGACAGCGAATGCGTGCTGAAGTTGCCTGCAGCCTTTTGCATGGGCCAGAAGTGATTTTCCTGGACGAACCCACAATTGGCCTCGATGTGATTGCCCGACAAGAATTGCGTGATTTGATCAGTGAGTGGAATAGAGAAAACGGCGTTACTGTTTTTCTTACAAGCCACGATGCTGGTGATATCCAGCATGTCGCAAGGCGTGTAATTGTCATAAACCACGGGCGCGTTGTCCTGGACGATCGTGTGTCTCGTGTACGCAGGCAGTATTTAAGAGAGAAAGTTCTCAGCGTCAAGTATGCAGATACACCAGAATCCATATCACTTGATGGTGTTAAAACCCTCAAGGAATCGGGACATGCTTTCAAGTTTGAAGTCGACACATTGGCTGTCCCGATTGAGAAAGTGATGTCGGAGATTATGCGCATTGGCTCCGTTGTAGACATCACAATTGAAGACCCGCCGTTGGAAGAAGTCATCGCGCACATCTATTCCGCTCCGCCGACTGAGTTTGGTGACGATGCGCCTGATGATGAGCCAGACGAAAATGAGAGTAAATCTTCATGAGCAAGTATTTCTACATTGCTCTGACAAGCATTCGTTCTCGGCTTGCTTATTTAGGTGAACTCGGCAGCAAAACGATCTTCCTGTTCGTCGTTTTGTATATCTTCCTGTGTCTCTGGAAAGTCACATACGCAGAGACAAACCAAAGTTCGCTCGGCGGATTGAGTTTGAAACAGATGCTCTGGTATTTGGTCGTCACAGAGTCAATCATCATGTCACTGCCAACTATCGCAACACTGGTCGACCAAGATGTGAGAACCGGCGCACTGGCGATGCAGCTCGTACGTCCAATGTCTTATCCACTGAACATGTTGGCTCAAACCTCGGGTGAGCGCGTACTTTCGTTCGCTCTCAATTTCTTGGTAGGCTCCATCATTGCACTGATATTTGTCGGTCCTCTGGATTTCAATTTAAGTGGAATCGCGATGTTCTTACTCTTGATACCACTTTCATTTGCCCTCGACTTCACGATTTACTTTCTGATCGGTTTAGCAGCTTTCTGGCTTGAGGACACTACCGGCCTGACACTCATCTACTCGCGGATGACCATGATTCTCGGCGGCATGCTAATTCCGTTGGAACTTTTCCCTGACGGCTGGCAGCAGATTCTTCGAGTGCTTCCCTTCTCTGCAATTGTGTACGGACCTGCGAGAGTCTTTGTCACTGGCGATCTTCAGGTGTTTCTCTCCGTTCTTATCCAGCAAATTGTTGCAATTCTCGTTTTTGCATTTGTGATTCGGATCGTCTACAACCTTGCGCTAAGGCGTGTTTTTTCACATGGAGGTTGAAGGATGAACTGGTTGACCTCTTATACAAATCTCGCTTCCGCCTATATCAAAATCAATTTCAAGTCGTTGCTTGCATATCGTGGTGCCTTCATTTCGCAAATGGTGGCGATGTTTATCAATGACTTTGTTTGGATTGCCTTCTGGTGCTTGTTCTTCACTCGCTTCCCAGTCGTTAAGGGCTGGGGCGTCAACGATGTAATTACACTCTGGGCAATTGCGGCATCGGGATTCGGACTGGCGCATATGATTATGGGCAATGCACTTGCACTCCCTGGGATCATCATGCGAGGCGAGCTTGATTCGTGGTTGCTCTATCCTCGTGCGGTTTTGCCGCACCTCTTGCTTGGCAAAAGCAGTGCGAGTTCGTGGGGCGATTTCCTCTTCGGAATTGTCGTATACGCAATTTTTGTAAAACCCGACCTCCCGCACTTTAGTCTTTTCATGGCGCTTATCTGCTCCGTGGCGGTTTTGTTCGTCGGCTTCAGTGTTTTCACCGGAAGCCTGGCATTTTTCATGGGAAGCGCGGAATCGGTCTCAGTGCAACTGCGCATCGCGATGATCACATTCAGCACCTATCCGTCGCCAATATTTCAAGGTTTCGTCAAAATCTTGCTGTTTACCCTATTGCCCGCGATGTTCGTGAGTCACTTGACTGTAAGTGCACTACGAAACATGTCAATGCTTGATGCTTTGTATTCCTTTGGTGGCGCCCTGGGCGTACTCTTAGCCGGAATAATCATGTTTTACGTCGGTCTTCGCCGCTACGAATCAGGCAACCTCATGGAAATGCGCGGATAATTTTTCGCGTCTGCCTTTGTTGTAATATATGCCGCAGACCTGCGAACCACGGCTCAAGGAAGACTGCTTGGCATGACCGTCGAGATTCCCACGCTAAACGACCAAAATTCGGAAGTGCATTTCGAATTGAAGAAGGGCGAATCATTTTTGATTGGTAGATCGCAGGTGCGTAAGTCAGAGCGCCAGATTCTTATTCAAGACATAACTGTTTCCAATCAGCATGTTGAATTGTTTGCACATCCGGAAGGAATAAGTGCGAAGGATTTGAAGAGTACGAATGGAACTGCCATTGATGGCGAGTGGCTTCGTGCGGGAATTTCGTTTCCTGTGCGCAATGGTAGTTTGATGCTACTCGGAAAAAAGGGCACCGCGTTTCTCCAGGTGTTTTTCGATTCGAATGGCGATGGCACGCAGAAAGTAACTGTTCTAAGAACGTCTCCAAAGATTGATGAGGAAACCGAAAACATCGGTGAGGATTCGGAGGTTGCACAATGGCTCGAACGCTGTCGCGAAACCGATACGGCGATTTGTCCTGTTTGCCATAAAACCTATGATGGAAAAAAGGTTTTGATTTGTCCGGCGGATGGTGGCTATCTCGGTAGGCGTGAAGACCCGCAAGGTGGACCGGTAGCTGCAAAACACTACAAGTTGTGCAACTACATAGGCACTGGGTCACTCACTGAAGTCTACAAAGTCGAGCACGTGCGATTGGACCGCCCGTACGCACTTAAGGTATTTCATTCCGGTGTTCATCGCGAAACCGAAACTGCTCACATAATTCAATCCGCCAAGCAATGGGCGCGATTGCAACATGCCTCAATCGCATCTGTAGTCGAATGGGGTTGGCTCACGAAAGACGAGCTCTTCATCGTCATGGAGTATTTCCAAAATCCATCGTTGGAGCAGTACGTCAAAACAAACGGACCGCTCTCGGTGCAAGAGCTTGTGAAAGTATTTGTCCCTGTATGTAACGCACTAAAATACGCGCATGCACAGGGGGTTTTTCACAGCAATCTGAAGTTAAGTAAGATATATGTCTCGAATCTAAAAGCACATCCGGTTGTGAAAATTTCCGATTTCGGATTGACTGACAAATTGGTGAAGAGCTTAGGATGGGTCAAAGCAACGTTGCGAACGCGCGACCAAACGGGAGAACCGCTCACAACCAGCCCTGAATACTGGCAAGGCGAAGGTCTGACAGGTGCTTCTGATATTTATGCGATTGGTTGTGCCATGTATCACGCGCTAACGGGCGTTCCAGTTTTTGAAAAGAAAAGAACAATGGAGACGATTGCCGCACATATCTATTCGGAGCCTGCACCGATTCCAGAGAAGCTTCAAGTCCCGCAGGCGATGCGCGATATCGTAGAGCGTTGTTTGAAGAAACAACCAGAAGAGCGGTATCAAACGATAGATGAATTGATCTCGGCATTGGAAACCATGGGTTAGATTTCTACCAACAATTAGGAGTGGGCGAATGGTTACATCTACAATTTCTCCGATCGAAGAATTTCATGCACTGCACGAAAAGGGGTGTTTTGTAATTCCCAATCCATGGGATATCGGCTCGGCTAAAATACTTGAGCACTTGGGCTTTAAGGCGCTCGCCACAACATCTGCCGGCTTCGCTTTTTCTCAAGGGTTGCCTGACACTATTGATGCGCTAGACATGGAGATGGTGCTCGCTCATACTCGTGAGATTGTGTCAGCGACAAGGCTGCCAGTAAACGCAGATTTTCAGAATGGCTACGCCGACTCGCCGGATAAGGTTGCTGAAAATGTAAAACTCTGTGTGAAGACTGGCGTTGCGGGAATTTCTATTGAAGATGCCACGGGTGATGAGTCAAACCCTTTGTACGAGCGCGAGTTAGCTATTGAAAAAATCAAGGCTGCAAGAAAAGCAATTGATGATGGAGAATCAAAACCGGTCTTAACGGCACGTTGCGAAGCGTACCTCGTTGGTGCGCCGGATGCTTTTAAAATAACTCTGGATCGTCTCGTTGCTTACGCTGATGCTGGCGCAGACTGCCTTTTTGCACCGATGGTGAGCGACCCTAAAGAGATTGAGGCAATAGTAAAATCGGTTGTTCCAAAGCCGGTCAACGTGATTATCTCCAACTCGACCACGGGACTCAACGTTAAGCAGCTTGCAGATTTAGGTGTTCGTCGCATTTCCGTTGGTTCTGCCCTTGCACGTACGGCATACGGTGCCTTCATCAACTCCGCAAAAACAATTCTGGACACAGGAACATTCGACAGTTTCAGCTCTGCCGCATCCTTTGCAGAAATGAATGGGATTTTCTCTGCGAAGAAATAAAAGTCTGCGATTCCAGAACTGCTTGGTTTGAACCTAGTCGTTGACGCCGATTTCAGTGAAGAGATAGGCGCCTTTTACCTTTTCGAAAATGTAGATATCATCGTTGACAAAGACCATCCATGCCGTTTTGTCTTTGACTGGTGTTTGTTTCAACAAGGCGTCTCTCTTCTTCTTGGAAAAGATTTGGTTGCAATAGACAATGAATTGCTTCCTGTCCATCGGCTTTTCGTAAGAGTTGTAGGGCAGGCGTGTCATAGAAGCGATTGCTTCTTTATCGTTCTTCTGCAGCGCCGCTTTGAATTTTGTCCAATATGCATCGAATTCAGCGTCCTTCGCAAACGCGGCAGATGCAGAAAATGCGATGAGTGCGAAGAGCGCGATCAAAGTTCTATTGAGCATGTAAATCTCCAATTGAAACAGGCGCAGGCCTACTAGATTGATAGCCCATTGTGGCATCGGTACCGCATATAATATCCCATGTCTTTATGAGGAATCTCAGCTTGCGGCATCCTAAAGCAAGAATCATTCTGTTTTTGTCTGTTGTGCCGCTACTCTTGGCGTTCTTATTCCTTGGCAGTAAGACATACAACAAGTTTGGTTCTTTGGACTCTAAACACCGGACAGGGTGGAGTCAAAAGGATCTCATTATCACCTACAGCTGTTCTCCACCGCCGGAAGAACCTTATGTAAAGGCGATTGCGGATCAAGGCTACAACCTCTTGCCGATTGCGGAGGATGCTCTGCCATTTGCTGAAAAGTACAACGTCAAGGTTTTGCTTCAGCATGGTCTCTTCAATGTCAAAACGATGGAAAGTCCAATCGAACTTGAGCAGCTAAATGCGCTGATTGATCGAGTTAAAGATAATCCTGCGCTTGAAGGCTATTACATCTTCGACGAACCTCAGGAAGTTGAATTTCCGAAGCTTGCAAAACTTGTTCGACACATTAAAGCGCGAGATCCCCACCATTTTTGCTTCGTCAATTTGCTGCCAATATTTGGTGTCAGAACAAAGAAAATCAAAGACCCGTCGCTGATCTACAAAGATTACATCAATGAATACATCAGACAGTTTAAGCCAGATTTGCTTAGTTATGACTACTACACATTTGTCAAATACTCGAATTCACCAGCTGCAGGACTCTACTTTATTCACCTTCGGCTGATGCGGGAATGTGCAAGGAAGGCCGAATTGCCATTTATGAACATCATTCAGGCGTCGCAATTCCAGGTGAGAGATTGGGATATGCCGACTCCTGCACAGCTGCGGTGGCAAGTTTATACTTCGCTCGCTTACGGTGCCAGGGCTATCAATTATTTTCTGTACTGGGGACCGAAGTCGTTTGCAGGGATGTATCGTGATGGTGTTGCAATCCCGTTGGTCGACGCTGCCGCTCTCTTAAACAAAGAGATGAAAGCGTTGAGCTCGACGCTTATGTCGATGGAGTCACTCTACATATTTCAAACTGACCCACTACCACCGGGTGCGTTGCCGATGCCATTTGGATGCCCGTTACAAATTACCTCACCTGGCCAGTTTGTAGTTGGAGTTTTTGGCGAAGACCGGAAAGAGAAGGCGTTCATGATCGTCAATCGTGATTTTTCAAAGTCCGTTGTTGCGAGAGTAAAAGTGCTTGGAGCCGAGGCGCTTAGTGAATTGCAGCGCAGCGACTCTAGCTGGAAGACAGTCAACCCGAATCAAAATGGGGAATTTGAGATTTTACTTGAACCCGGCGATGGACGGTTCTTTAAGTTCTAGAGTTTTTCGGAATTGAAAATTTGAAGGTGCTTCCTTTTCCTTCTTCGCTCTCGACGGAAATCTCTCCGCCGTGCAATTCTACAATTGCCTTGCAGATTGCGAGACCCAAACCGGAGCCACCTGATTTGGTGTGGTCTTGCACGCTAACTTGCTGGAAGCGGTCGAAAATGTTTGCAATTTTGTCTTCAGGAATACCGCGCCCTTCGTCTTTAATGCGGATAACAACGCTCCCGTTTTCAGATTCTGCGGTGAGTTTTATAGATGAGTCTCTGGGTGAAAATTTGATTGCGTTTGAAACCAGATTTGTAAGCACGCGAGAAATTTTGTCTTCGTCGACATAGAAAGTTAAGTCGTCGCTATCAGAACTCTCTGCCCCAATATTGTTGCTGTCAGAATCAGACCGGTCGACGCATGGCGTCGACCCTACGTTAGACTGATGCGTCGCCCCTGCTCTAGGCGTCGCCCCTGCTCTAGGCGTCGACCGTACGCAGACGATGGAAACGCCCGATTCTGCTGCCAGTGGTGAGAGTGATTGAGCCGTGTGTTCTAGAACTTTCGAAGCAGAAACATTTTCCTTTTCAAGTTCCATCATGCCCGCTTTGATCTTCTCTACGTCAAGGAGATCGTTGATTAAGCTGAGCATTCTACTTGCGTTTCTATCCGCAAGACCGAGCATTTTATTGGCTTTCTCGGTTAGCTCACCAAGCAATCCAGTTGCCAGCATCTCGTGAAAATTTCGAATTGTTGAAAGTGGAGTCCGCAAATCGTGAGTGATCATTGCCACCACTTCCTGCTTCATGCGCTCCGCTTCTTTGCGTTCTGTAATGTCGTGAATGACGCAGAATAATGCCTTGTCTGCTTCTGACCAAGTTGCAGACCAGAGCGTGTCGATTTGCTTTCCGTCTTTCCTTACCATGCGTACTTCAAGAAGTTCTGGATCGCTTCCAGCCTTGAGTTTTTCGATTGCTGCGATAGTTGGTTTTCTATCGTCGAGAAAAACAAGATCGATGAAGACCTTGCCAAACATCTCGTCATGCGTGTAGCCTAGTATGGTAAGTGAAGCTGGATTGACCGCGCTGAAGTGTCCATGCGCATCAATAGAACAGATTACATCGCTGGCGTTTTCAATAACTGCGCGTTCCTTCCTTCGTGATTCGGAAAGTGCGTCAGCCATCGTGTGGAAGGTTCGATCCAGTGCTGCGATTTCGTCATTGCCCGCACTTAGCGGATTCAGAGGTAGATTGCTCGCTAATCTCAGAGCATTGTCACCCATTATACTGACGCGTTTTGTGATACTACGCACGGTGAGCGCGATGATGCTTAAGCATGTAAGAATAATTAGGCATTCGGCTATCAGTACGAAGTTTATTCTGCTTCTGTACCAATCCTGCTGCTTGGCGCTACTGGTCGTTCTTTCCATCTCTTGATTCAGCATCGACATGAGATTGATCGACGACACATCCTTAATGTTGTTTTGAACTTGCCTCCAAGATGTTTGGCGCGCTGGATTGCTTTCAAGCATCTGGGATTTCCATGTTGTCCATTCTCTATCCAGTTGGCGGTGCATGTTTTCCAGCAGAGTAAAAACGCGATCGGAAGCGGCCTTGGACGACTGTATGATCGAAAGTTGATCAGGATCTTTGCTTCGCAATTCTTTGAGCATTTCGAAACGAAAGTTGATCAGGTTGCGCTTGTCCATGTATTTCACAATCAAGTCATCTTCAGCATCGGGAAAAAGCGGATGCACGCGATGTTCCGGTCTATTGTCTGGGCGCCCTGCAAGCTTGATGTCCGAGAATATGGATTGAAAGATTGCTGTGTCGATATCTTTGAAGCATGCATCAATTTCTTTGATAGCGCTCACCATCTTCAAGGATTCGACATTTCCTTTTGCCTCCGCATCGCTTTGCTGCTGCAGGCTGTGCAGCAGGGCGGCGAAGCCAATCAGTTGCAATATCAAAATGACAGTAATCCAGTTGAGACGCTCTGTAATCTTCTTTGCCAGAAGCAGAGCGATTAGCAAAAGGGCAATTGTTGTGAAGCATAAGCAGGCGACTTGAATATCATTTACTTGATGGGTCAGCTCCGTCTGGTGAAACTTGAGCTTTTCTGCCTGAGTGTTTAGATTGCTCCTAAGCTCTTTCAATTGGTCTGTGATAACGGCCAACTCATGGTTTTGAACTTGCGCCCATTTCTGATCAACTACATGTTGCTGGTTGAGGGGCACCAATTTGTACTGATGCGATCGCAGTGCCAGCGTCGCGTTGATGTGTTGCATGGCTGTGTCTTTTGCCGTTGCAATCACACTTTGTTTTTCTTTGTCGTTTTCGACCAACTTTTCGGCTTCTGCGAATTCGGCATCAAGGTTGGCAATATTTTTTTGAACAATTTGCACGTCTGGTGTTTGTATTGGATCGGCGCAGGTGGCGACTATGTCCAACGCGCGGCGCGATATGCTGTCGATCTTATTGACTAGGGCTGTGCTGTTCGATGCTTGTGCTGCATCGGTTCGCGCACTCTCACCAAGTTTGAAAATCGTGATCCAAAACATCGACTCGAAAATGAGTCCTGTGACAATAAGACCGATAAGTTTTGGAGACAGTTTTTTGCCGATTTGCACGCTGTTTTCTCAATCGTTTTTTTGCCTTCGGTCTCTATCGACAATATCATGTAGCATTTTTACCTAACCTGCAAAGCCCGGTTAGGTGGTTTGAATGAGGCTCCACGGGTCTGATAAAGCTGGAATTGCTTACTAAATAAGATATATAGGTTGATCACTGTTTTCAGGCGGGCACAATTATTCTGAATATTAAATAGTGGGACCTCGTTGATGTACAAACCGAAGCGCCAGGTTCGCCTGGACCCGATGAAATATCCGCCCCGTATGAGTGACCTGAGGAATCTTCTTCAGGAGGCCACCGTAAATAAGGGTTGCACAGTTGAATTGCCGTTTGCTGCGATGAACAGCAAGTGGAGTTTGACCGTCAGGTCTGAAATCGGCGGTACACAGGAGCCCATGTGGACACTTTATGAAGGCGAAGGCTCCAGTTCGCGAGTCGTGTGGAGCACGCCGTTTGATGACGTTGAGCTTTTGCAGGACGTACTGCATTTGTCTCTGCCTCAAGACCTTCAGAAAGTAGCGATGCCGCCCGAGGTCGCTGCCGCGCCAGCCAAGTCCGAGCCCGAGCCTAATGGCCAGCCCGACGCCCCGCACTCTTTTGCCGCGTTCGATAAGTCGAGCGCGCTTATGAAAGAATCGCATACGAATATGCCTGCAGCACAGCAGCCGCAAGCGCCTGGACAACAGCCAGTCAATCCGCAACAACAGCCGAATCAACAGCAGCAGATGCCACCGGAGCAGCAGATGCCGCCCGGATATCCGCAACCAGTTCCCCCTGGTTATCCACAGCAAATGCCACCTGGCTATCCGCAGCAAATGCCGCCTGGTTATGGATATCCGCCTGGTTATCCGCAGCAAATGCCGCCTGGATATGGTTATCCGCCGGGCTACGGCTACCCGCCTGGCTATGGATATCCGCCTGGTTATCCGCAGCAGATGCCTCCGGGATATGGCTATCCACCTGGATACGGCTACCCTCCGGGCTATCCCCAGCAGATGCCGCCTGGTTATCCGCCGCAACAAATGCCACCAGGGTATCCACAACAACCCGGCTATCCTCAACCGCAAGATCCTTCTCAGCCTGCTCAACAAGGGCAGAACGCTGCGTCTGGAACTTACCCTGCACACCAAAATCCTTATGCATCTGGAAGTTATCCTGCGGTCGAGCCCTACGGATCTGGCTCTTATCCTGCGATTGGTGGCGGTGGAAAAGATTTGATCGAGAAGCGTCCCAATTTCTTGTTGGGTCATTTCCTCGTTGAGGCAGGCTTGATTCCAGAACCAACTCTTGATGCGGCTTTGCAGTTGCAGGGGATGGTTAAGGCTGGTGCGCTCAATCCGAAACAAGCTGGTGAAGCGGTTCGCCGCGCGCACACACGTGGTGGCAAAGTAGACACAAATACTTTTACTGCAACGCCTGCTAAGAAAGTAGATTCTTCGGACATCCAGGGAACCGCGCCACCGCTTGGTCAAGTTCTCATTGAAGCCGGTCTGATAAGCGTTCCTGTTCTCAAAGCAGCTTTGAATTTGCAGGAAGTCGTTCGTACTGGTGCATTGACTCGTGAAGAAGCACTGGAGGCTTTCATTCGAGAGCATTATGGTGTCGACGCAAAAAGCGCGCGCAAAGCCATCGCTAAGAATTCCATGGATTCGAAAGTTATCGGCTTGCTTGTAAAAGCTGGCTTGCTCACAGAGCAAGACGTGCAAACTGCTCAGACAGTGAAGAAGAAGCACGGCGGCGATGTGGTCAAAATTCTGACTGCGGCCGGCAAACTCGATAAGGTCTTGCTTGGCGCTGCGAATCAGTGCCATGATCTGATTGAGCAAAAACGATTGAAGGTTGAACAAGCAATCATCGCGTTGCACTATTGCGAGAGAATGCGAGTAAGTTTTGACGATGCGGTTGAAGAGATGGGATGGGAAAAGCCATAGCCGCTGATGTCTAATCAGGAGAAGAAACTGGTCTTTCTTGGCGTTGGCCAGGTCGCTCGGGCGCTGGCTCAGATTGTTTTGGACAATTCTCAGGCAGATAAGACTGCGAGCAATTACAAACTGTTTGGCACCACGCGCAGTGCTGAGAGAGTTGCAGAAATTCGCAAACTTGGCATAGAACCGCTTATTATAGAAACGTTCGAAGTCGTTGCGACACATCTCGATGACGCTCTGGTTGTGGTCTCCTTTCCTCCGAATGCAGAAGCAGACGACGCCGCTTGTCGCGCAGCGAGAAATGCAGCCGGAATCGTCTATATCTCTTCCACCGCTGTCTACGGGAAGAGAGAAGGGTTGGTCGATGAGAACACAGACGTTGAAGGCGAATCTCCTCATGCAAAGGCGCGCCTAGACGCCGAGCAAAAGTGGCTACAAGTAGGAGCGTCGATTGTGCGCGCGCCAGGCATTTATGGTGGCGGCAATGGTATGCATCACAGGCTTTTGAGTGGAAACTATCGTTTGCCGGGCGATGGCAGCAATTTTGTTTCGCGTATTCACGTCCATGATTTAGCTTCGATGATTGTTAGCGTTCTTGAGCTAAACCAGCGAGGTCGAATTTATCTCGCCGGAGATAATCAACCAACAACGCATAGAGAGATAGTTGAGTGGCTTGTTCAACGCCTTAATCTTCCGTTTCCCGACTCAATTCCACTCGAGCAGTGTCATTACACTCAGCGCGGCAATCGCCGCGTCGACGCTTCAAAATCAATTAAAGAACTTGGAGTCACATTGAAGTTTCCCACCTACAAAGACGGTTATTCTCACGAATTGAATATGGGCACTTAGGTGATTCTTTCACTTCAATAACCATTCACACCCACATCTCTCTATTTGTGTGGCTTCTGAACTCTCTCTCTTGCTGCAGTTTGCATATTTGAGAAAATAACTTTGTCATTTGCGTCACGCATTTCATATCCGCCGTTTGGCAGCAATACTTGAGTCGACATTTTTCTCTCTTGCTCGTCGAAAGTAATTATCTCGCGCGACTTATCCTTGTGTTCTGTTTCGAGCGAGAATAGCTTTCCATCAGCCATTCTAGTGGCTCTTGTGATGCTCCTGTCTTTTGGGTCCAGGTAAACATCGACAGTCGATACCACTTCGTTTGTTCCGCCCAAAGTGTTGATCTCCTTAAATCCATTGTTTCCGTTCGGTTTAATTGTTGTCTTGATCCCGGACTCTTCACTTCCAGGTTTGACCAGGCGTGTTGACCCTGACTCGCGACCCGCATCGCCTCCAGTATCACGTGCTGCAAAACCCTTTGTTTCAATTCCTCCGTTGCGCGATTGGTTTTCACCTATGCCGAACAGTTCCTTGAACTGCTCTTTGACGCTCTTTAAAAACTCAGGAGTGAGTTCTGAAACGAATGGGATATGCTGCCCCATCGATGGTGCGAACCTTGGTGTTCGTGATTCCAATGTTTGTGGTCGCGCCTGTGGGATATCTCCTTTGTCCGGAATGATTTGCAAAGCAGGCAAATGATCCTTGCTCGTATTTGGATTGCTTGTCAGATTTTGCATCTCGGATAGTTTCAACTCTGTGAATGGTTGAGCGAAAGTCTGCATGGGTCTGTCCATCAGCTCTCTTAGCTGGGACATGTTCTCAAAATTGTTGACTTCAACCATTTGCAAAACCTCGTAGTTAACAGAGAATCGCCAGCAACTCAAGCCCTTGCAGTCATTTCCGCTGCGGTGGGATTGCTGTATGCCTCAATAACTTACGAGTTCTTTGTGGTCAACGCCGGGCGTATGTGTGGCGAAGTTGTGGCGAAGCCAAACGGGGCGTCTCTCTGTCAATTATCGTAGCGGGGCGACGCCATGCGTCGCCCGCGGGCGGCATCAATGCCGCCCTTACAATCACTGGAAACCTTTAGTGATGCATTACATGCGCCTTCCTGTGTAAATCAAATCAGCACGTCGGTTCGTAATTTAAGGAAGAGACTGTCTTACCCGGGGAACCGGCGCTTCGGCGCATGAAATGGGAAGGTGAAGATAGTGTTGCCGATTGGCACTGTAATCATCACTTCTTCTTTGCGAGTGTTGAGGTAGAACAGCTGACCTGTTCTAGATTCGAACGGCTCCAGAGTGACTGGCACTAAGCCGAATGCACCTTGGTGGCGAGAGCGCACGAGGTCCTCTTCAATGACGGCTTGTGCTTGTTCTTCAAGCTCTTCAGGTGAGCGATTTAGCATGAACTTTTCGGGCGGTAAAATACGCTCTGTTCCGCCCCATTTGCCGTAGATGCCAAAAATATTCGGTCCGCGAAACATATCATGTCCCTTTGCTGGAACAAATCCGCGGACAACCCGTGTCTTTTGAATATTGGCTAGCCATGGGCGATTATATGTGTAATCCCACATCGTTCGCTCGCGACGTCTGTAGTCGAAAGTGTTTTCCGGTATCAAAAGAAACGGTTTGTGAGGTTCGGCCAGTTCTGTGAGATTTGCCTTGCCGAGCCCGAGATCGACGCGTTTGTCGCCGATGTTTGTTATGCAAATCAGCACGCCCAGGATTTCCCAGCAGTCAACAATTGTGCATGCGACGCGTACTTGATTTGTGGCGAGGTACTTAAGCGGAAAGTCTGCGTCGGCGAACTCTTGCGACCTGGGACTTCCATCTTCCCACTTGAAGCGCACGCTGCCCTGGATTTTTGGTGGTTGTTCGAAGTTGACCGATTTGTCTTTGATACTGTAAGAACGCTCGAAATAGTCGCGCGAACGATTGCGTTTTCCGATTGAATGATAAAACATTGCCGCATCACGCAGGGCATCAGCCAGATCCATAGAACGAGTACCGGGGCTCTGCTCCAAAATCTCTAGACCCTTTTGAAAGTCAGCGTGTGCCTCTTCACTCCAACCCTTTGCGCCGGCAATCGCTCCTCTGATGACGTAGCTCTCGCCAAGGTCGTGATCATGCGGATCCAGAAGTCTCTTTCTGATTTCCAGCGCTTCTTTTATTAGAGGCTCTGCTTTTGCAATCTTTCCTTGATGAAAAGCCACAGCTGCTGCGCCGTGCAACGCATGTGCGTACTCGCGGCTACTCGTCCCATGCAGTTTTTTAGACTGGTCAATGCATTGCTGGTAAGTTTCTCCAGCTGCAATGTACTTCTCTTCGTGGAAGTATGCGTCTGCAAGGCCAAGGCGCGCAGCAATCAGTTGATCTGGCGTGGCGAAAAGCTTCTTCGCCTCTTTTATAGCTTCGAGAAATTTGCTTTGAGCTTCCTCATCAGCCCTTATTGCAGACGCTTTGAGGCCAGCGTTCATCAGGCGATCGAACATGCTTGCAGTTGAAGGCAAAGTCTGCGTCACTGCCGCTGAGGCCGCTTGGGTTGTACGTTTGAGAACTTGTTTCTCTCCATCGTCCGACTTTTCTGTTTCTATGTCTCTCTTGTTTGTTGTGTCCGCGCTGTCTCGTATTTTTGTGATGACTGAATTTTCGGTACTTTCCGAGCGCTCAGCCTTCTCTTTTGAGTCGTCTGCAAAGTCGTCTGCATTTGCGGGCAAGGCTGCACCGAGAAAAAGCGCTGCGGACAGCGCCAGGCAAAGCGTTTGTCTGTAATAAGCCTCAGGCATTTTTTTCTTCGTTGTCATCGTCGTCATCGTCTTCGTCTTCGAGATCATCGTATCCGGGCGGAGACTCAGGTAGTTTAAACCAAAACGTACTTCCTTTTCCCTCTTCTGACATGAGCCCTAGCTGACCCCCGTGCTGCTCGACAATTGCCTTGCAAATCGCCAAACCCAGTCCGCTGCCGCCCTTTTGCACACGGTCAGGGGTATTGACTTGCTCAAAACGCTCAAAAATTGATTGGTGATATTTTTCAGGAATTCCCGCTCCCCTGTCTATTACTTTTACTTCAGTAAGTGACTTGTTGACTGATGTGTCAACCGTTATTTTGCTGTTGTGAGGAGAGTATTTGATGGCATTGGAAAGCAGATTGACAAGCACTTGCACAAGCCGGTCGGGGTCTGCAATCAGCTGTGCCGATGTGCCGGTTTTTTCCAGCTTGATGTTTTCTATTTGAGCAAGATTGTGCACAGCGTCGAAAGCTCGCTCCACAATTTGATCCATGTCGCATTGTTTGTAGTTCATACGCAAGCGCCCAGCTTCCAATTTATCGATGTCTAGCAGATCGTTAATGAGTTTTATCAAACGCGTAACGCTGCGCTCGGCCAAGGCGACACTCTTTTGCCCTTGCGCGTTGAGTTCGCCATATATGTCTTCGGCAAGCAACGATAGGAAACCCTGGACAGACGTCAGAGGTGACCGTAGTTCGTGGCTGACCATCGACACGAATTCTTGCTTAATACGTTCAACTTCGCGTCTCTCTGAAATGTCGAGAATTACGAGCATGAATCTTGCTTCTTCAAATGCTTCGAATTCATTCACCGAGACTTCTACTGGGAATGACTCACCATCGGCTTTTGCGGCTTCAAGTTCTAAAATATGGTTGCGACCTTTTGTCAAAAGTTTTTGCAAAACGTCTTCAAGACCGGAAGCGGCTTCTTTGGGAAACAGCTTTTGAACGGGCAGGCCGGAGAGTACCTCGATATCGTATGCGAACATTCTCTCTGTTGCCGGATTGATAGATTCAATCGCGCCTTCTTTGTTGATAATGATCAGCCCCGTCGGCATGGTTTCTACGATTGTTCTTACGCGCTTTTCCGATTGCTGCAGGTTTTCCAAAACAGCATGCTCTTTCTCTGCTGCAACTTTTAATGCAACAGCCATTTCGTTGAAGACCTTGTCCAAGTGGGCAATTTCGTCACCCCCCGGCAGTCGTGGGTTGAGTGGCAAACCGCTGGCAAGGCGATAGGTATTGTCCATAAGAACATTGAGTCGACGCGCGGTGCCTCGATTGAAGTACACTGCTAGTGAGATTGCGATAATAATATTGAGCACAACGCCGGCAAGAAGAAGCTGTTTTGTTTTTTCCCGCGACTTAGCCTGCAGTTTGGGGCTGAGGTCTTCGATTTTGCGTTCTTCCAGAGCGAGTGTGTCGAACTTCGCCGCCAGCATGGGAATTTTGCTGCGCATGGAATTGAGGTAGCTTCGCGCTGATGCTTGTTCGCCCGAATCAATCATTTTTTTGACAGTGCGAAAATCGCTCACTGCGCTGTTCAGAAAAGCCTCCAGGTCATCGACCTTTCTTTCTTCTTCCTTGTTGCCCGCGACCAGTTGCTTGAGTTCTTTAAAAACTTCGGGAATCAGCTCAGAGGCATGGTGGTAGCGCTGCGCCATGCTGAAGGTGCCAATCAGACCGTAGCCGGAAATGCCAGCAGCTTGTTGCGTCATCAGTGAGTGCAGCTTGTTCAATTCTTTGGAGATGGCACGGGCTCGTGCCTCGCGCTGGACTTCGCGCTCTGTTTCATTGAGCATCTGATACAACGTGGCGACGAACCCCAGCTCGAATATGAGCGGGATAGCAACTAGTATCAGACCTTTGTGGGAGAGCTTGAGTCTCACAGCGTACCAATTTATTTGCCGCTGGGATACCGGTCTAGCGCGTCGTTGGACGCTCCAAAGGTGTTATACCCATCTATGTATGCAGGGAATTTGAAGAGCAAAGCGGTCGACGTATGGCGTCGACCCTACGGTAACTTGACGGGTTGCATCGACCCTACGAACCTGACGCATGGCGTCGCCCCTACGGAAGTTTGATTATGCTTTATGCTCTGGCGCATGGAGTTTGTAGCCAACGCCATGAAGAGTTTGAATCACTGACTCTTCATTCTCGCCATCGATTTTTCTGCGCAAACGTTTTATGCATGTGCGGACGGTTTCTGGTGCAGCATCATTTTCCGAATGCCAGACGCGGTCGAGCAATGCCTCAGCGCTAAACACTTGATTCGGATGGCGCATCAAGAATTCGAGCAGAGCAAATTCTTTTGGCAACAGTCTAATGTCGGCACCATCTTTGGTGACAGCAAAAGTGCGTGGATTCAAGTTGATACCGGCTGCGCGCAACACGTTGTCGGTGACACTTATCGGGCGTCGAAGGAGCGCGCGTATACGCGCCGATAGCTCTTTCATGTGGAAAGGTTTCGTCAAATAATCATCGGCGCCTGAGTCCAGTCCCTGCTCAATCTGCTCAGCCAAATCTTGACCGGTGAGCATAAGCACAGGGGTTTTACCGCCGTTCTGTCGAAACTTCTTCAATATCTGAATGCCGTCGTAGACAGGCAATTGCCAGTCCAAGATAATCAAATCGTAGGAATAGATGCCGATGAGCTCCATAGCCTCATCGCCCTTGGAGGCTGTTTCAATCAAATGATGGTCGTGTTTGAGCCAATCTTCGACGATTTGGCGCAGATCGAGATCGTCTTCAACTATCAGTATTTTTGCCATGACATTTAGCGTTCATGCGGCAGCTGCTGCTGCTAATTCCTTTTTTCCTCAATTGTCGAATTGAGTTTAATCACGCCGCCAGGTTCTTGTGCGGCGTTACTGTTGCCGAAGCTGACTTTGACCGGGTCGAAGGCATTTGGATCTTCGATGCCGAAATATGTTTGAGGTTTAAAACCCATGGGACCTGCGATGAGCACGGAAGGGAAAGTCTCGACAGCGGTGTTCATCTCGCGCACGTTGGCGTTGTAGAATCGGCGAGCCTGGGAAATTCTTGTCTCTGTGTCATTTAGCGCGTTTTGCAACTGGTTGAAGTTTTCGTTGGCTTTCAATTGCGGGTACGCTTCGCTGAGCGCCATTAGCTTTGTCAGTGCCCCTGTCAGGACATTGTTTGCCAGAGCTTGCGCTTCGGGGGCTCCAGAGACTGCCGCGGCGCTGTTCCGCGCTTTGATCACCGCCTCCAAAGTGTCTTTTTCGTGACCTGCGTAGCCTTTCACGGTTTCGACGAGATTGGGGATCAGGTCATAGCGGCGGCGCAATTCTGTCTCGATTGCCGACCAGCTCTCCCTGACGCTGTGTCTGAGCATGACCAGTTGGTTGTAAGTGCCGACCATCCAGAGAGCAATGACGGCCAGGAAAACCAGCATTCCGATTCCTATGTACATGCAAATCTCCAGAAGGTAGCCCAAGTTGGACGATTCGATTATACCTCCCAAAACCGCCGCCCGGGAGCATATTGAGCTGCCCGCTTTGCAGGAAGACTCATATATAATTGTTTGATTATAGAATGCGTTGCCAGGCGGTCAAACGATCAGAATGGGAATAGTTTTCAACAACGTCAGTCGCTAGAAAAGAATCTCCCAACTTTTTTGTAACCCAAGTCGTTTTTCAAACCCAAGTTGTTTCAAAAACAAGAGGTCTAAATGAAATTTCTCAGCTCAAAGGTCGCCGGACTGACGAGGCTGACTTTACTGGCATGTGTTCTTTTCGTCTCAACCAATCCCGCGCTCGCCGATCGAATCAAGTCTTTCAACGCTGACATCAAGCTCGACAAAGATGGAACAGCACATATTGAAGAGACTCTCGTCATGGACTTCGGAACCAATCGCCGTCATGGCATCCGGCGTTTCATCCCGACTGTCTACAACCGCAAGGGCGGTTTGTACAACATCGTATTGAATGTTACCGGCGTTAAGGATCAAAGAAATAACCCATACAAGTTCGAAACCCACAGAGCTGATCGAGATTTGCTTTTGCAGATTGGCGAGCAAGATGTACTCGTCTCCGGCGTGATGACGTACAAAATCGATTACGACGTGCGGCGCGCGATCAATTATCTTGAGGGTGGTCCGGAATTTTACTGGAACGTCAACGGCAACGAAGGCAAATTCCCTGTTGATTCCGCTACCGCAAAACTCTCGTTTCCTGACGGCGTCAACGTCAAAGACGTCAAAGCTACATCGTATGTTGGTTATTTCGGATCTAAAAAACATGCGAGTGTCGCGCGAGAAGCGAATGACATCACATTCAGTGCCAAGAATTTAAACCCAGGCGAAGGGATGACTATTGTCGCCGGACTGCCGGCATCGGCTATACCTCAACCAACAAAAGCGCAGCAAGTTCAAGATTGGTTTTTAGATTGGTATCCGCTCGTGGTGCTGCCGCTCGGCACTTCTGTAATGCTTTATCTCTACTGGTTCTTCCAGGGCAAAGACAGAGGTCCAAAACGTGCAGTCGGTGTCGAATTCACTCCACCTGTTGATCTCACCCCAGCGGAAGTTGGCACATTGATAGATGAGAAAGTTGATCTGCCAGATGTCACTTCAACACTGATTGATCTTGCTGCCAGAGGTTACATCAGGATTAGACAGATACCGTACAACGGCATTCTCATGATGAGCGACAAAGACTATGAGTTTAAGAAATTGACTCCGCCTCACAATGCGATTCCTCTGAAGCAGCACGAAACATTTTTTATGGCAGCGCTTTTCGGATATGTAACCGACACAACTTATTTGTCTTCGTTGCAAGGTAAGTTTCAGCCACATATCGTGGATATCAAAAACTCAATTTGGTCGCAGTTGCTAAACGGTGGTTATTTCACTCGCCATCCGGATAATGATCGCGCCCTGTTCCGGGCGATTGGACTTGGATTGATTTTGGTGGCAGGTGGATACATGGCATTCCACACGTGGAACGAAGGTGTTGCCGGTGGGGCAGGTTTGGCACTTTCGGGCTTGATCACTCTTTTGTCAGCGGGGGCAATGCCATCGCGTACTGATCTTGGGACTAAAGCGCTTTCAGAATGCCTCTCATTCAAACGATTTGTAGAAAAGGCTGAAAAACAGCGCATTGCTGTTCTTGCGAAAGATGACCCAACAATATTCGGACGACTTTTGCCTTACGCAATGGTTTTAGGCTGCGCTGACATGTGGGCAGAGAAATTCAAAGAATTACTTGTAACGCCTCCAGACTGGTATCAACCATACACAGATGGAAATTCGCCTTCAGTATTTGATCCTGTCTGGTACTTCGATGACCTTGGACGTGGAATGTATTCGATTCAGAATGGCTTCAATCAAGCACCAGTGATTCCATCCTACTCCTCGGGCGGAGGTGGTGGCGGTGGTAGTAATGATGGTGGCTGGGGTGGTTTCGGCGGTGGTGGCGGATTCAGCGGATTCGACGGTGGTTTTAGCGGCGGCGGATTCGGTGGAGGCGGCACGGATTCTTGGTAATTTTCGGAAAATGTTGTTCAGAAAACAAAATTCCATTGGCAGTCTAAATTTCTATTGCGAAACTGGCGTCGATTTTTGGGCGAATTAAATCTGCTGAATCACATTCCTGAAAACTATCGGTTGGCGGCTCGCTTCACAACCGCATCCCTACAAAATCCCTCAGAGTAGGGAGATTACGCAAGGTTTTCAAGCGATAAGTAATCGTTCACTTTGCTCGACAACGATCATTCAACGACTTAACATAGGAGAGTCAGGTTCGAATGAATTTGATTGCTGTTTGTGAGGGATTGGTAGTTGTTGCAAGAGCTGCCCGGTAACATCAGTTATCTGAAAGAGTATATTTGCCCGGTTTCTGAACTCGAAGATAATCTAGTAGAGGTCAGAGATATATTTGGTGGATTGCCGCCTGGTATCATCCCTGGTGCCTGGCGCAAAGGACGCGGATACTACGCTCGCAATCTTGCTGGTCCGAAGCCGACCAAAGAAATTATTCAGTGTGTTGAACAGTATCTTTTCTATGGTGACCCCAGCCGTAATCTGTTTGCGCTCGGTCACGGCTATGACGAGCAACGTCAGTGGGTCATCAATAACATTTTGCTCGATGGTGCTCCGGCACGCAGTCAAGCCAGTTACAGAAAGTTGCCTTTCGAAGTAAAAAGACGCGCTCGTCTTTGGGGTGATCGCGTAGCAGATTGCTTGGACCTTGTGGATGAAACTGAGAGCATTGAAGTGCTCAAGACTGCGATTGTTTCTCTAAAAGCTTTACTGTTCACCGCACCTTCTGATTGCGATGCGCAAGGGCTGCGTTCGGTCATTCGGCATCTGCGCATGGTGCTTTCGCATCACACTGTCGAAGGCGCTTGGGGCGTCGTTCGCTAAAGCTAACCGGGCAATGCATCGCGTTGCCTCTATGGCGAACTCAATTATGGGCGGTTTTGCCCATACGGCAACTTCATTTTTTGTCGCCTTTAGTTTCGAACTTATAGCCGACGCCGTACACTGTTTTTATTTCTGCCTGCAGTTTGTCGCCGAGCTTGTTGCGCAATCTATTCACATAGACCTTTACTGCATCAGTTGAAGCTTCTGTATCTGATTGCCAAACTCTTGCGATTATCGCTTCGGCACTAAAGACCTGATTTGGATGGCGCATCAGAAATTCGAGCAGCGCAAATTCGCGTTTGGTCAGTGGAATTTCAACGCCATCTTTGGTGAACGTGAACGTTTTGGCGTTCAATTCGTAGTCAGCTGTTTTCAAAACATTTGCTTGAACACCTTCCGGTCGTCTCAGCAGAGCGCGCACTCGCGCTGCCAACTCTTTCACGTGAAAGGGTTTAGTCAGATAATCATCTGCGCCCGAATCTAGACCCAGCTCTTTCTCTTCGATCTTGCCGCGCCCCGTCAAGATGATTACTTTGCCTTCTCCGCCGCGATGGCGGTACGTTCTTAAAATGTCGACCCCGTCTTTATCCGGGAGCCCGAGATCCAACACGATCAAATCGTACTCAGAGACCGCTAATAGCGTCAGCGCATCCGCCCCAGTGCCGGCATGCTCAACCATATGTCCTTCGCCTTTCAACAACTCCGTGACTGAATCAGCCAGATTGGAATCGTCTTCGACTATGAGTAGCTTTGCCATGCTGCCAGTAGTTTTCCAGTTGCCGGGGTACGTAGTTTCTAGCCTAGCCTGATATATTCTACCCACCGGGACTGCCATCACGTTTTTACCGACCAAAGAGCGGCATGGGATTAAATCTGAAAATCGGTCAGTACGGCTTGCTGGTGGCGCTGCTGCCGGTCTTCGTCGCTTTGCTGATTTTGGGATTTCTCGCGCTACAGCTTCAGGAATCTGAGAAGCAGGTTGAGCGGGAGAGGCAAGCCAAAACATTGATCATGGAGTCTTCCAACCTTCTTCAATGTTTGGACGAGATGAAGCGTGCACTTTCTGGTCTGGCGGAAAGCAACGCGCCACTTTTCTCAATTGAGCTCCAAAAGAGGAAAGATCAGTTTGCCGGTTCGCTGAAGAAAATTGAGTCCGGGTTGGTTTCTGCTCCTCAAAAAGAAGCGTTTGTTCAATTGAAGAGTGCTGCGCTTTCTGCTGTTCAGGAGATTGATGAAACTCAAAAGGCACTCGCAACTGCGCCAAAGGAAGTAGTCGAGTTTCGCATGAAGGAATCCGACAGGCAGTTGCAGGCTTTGAGAAGCACCCTTAGCAGCAAGCAAGAAGCTTTTAGCAACGCGACTTCCGATATTCAGCAATCGAGTGCACAGCAAGGTGAAAGCAGTCGCCAGTTTGTGTGGTTAATTCTGCTTGTAGGAACTGTTGCGATGGTCGTTGTCGCTGTTGTTTTATCTCTGGGCTTTGCGCGTCGGATCACCGGACGATTGAGAATTCTCACTGACAATAGTTTTCGTATCGCCTCGAGAATGCCTCTAAACGAAAAGATGAAGGGCTCGGATGAAATTTCTGAGTTGGATAAGAGTTTTCACTGGATGGCAAGTCAGCTCGAAGATTTGACGCGCAAAGAACGCGCGATGACAGAAAATGCTGTGGACGTCATTTGTTCGATCTCCGACGACGGCAATTTCCGCGAAGTCAATTCCGCTGCCATAAAATTTTGGGGATACAAACCGGAAGAACTACTTGGGCAAAAACTCATTTCACTTGTTCGCGAGTCCGATAAAGAGAAGACATCTGAGATGTTTGCATCTGCAAAAAAAACTGGAGATCGAATCGAGCTAGAAAATGCGATTAAGCACAAAAATGGCAACTTCGTCGAAGTGCTCTGGAGTGGAAGTTGGTCATCAATCGATGGCGCGATGTTTTGTGTAGCTCACGATATAACCGAGAAAAAGCAGATTGAAAACCTCAAACGTGATTTCGTGAATATGGTCAGTCACGATTTGAGAACACCGCTGACTTCGATTCAAGCTTTTTTGGAAATGCTCTCTGCTGGGTTTTATGACAGTACTCCAGAGAAGATGCACAGCAAGGCTAAATATTCAGAAGCGGATGTTGGTCGTTTGATTTCAATGATCAACAGTTTGCTTCAACTTGAAAAAATGGAAGCTGGTCACATCGAAATCGTTGCTTCTCATACGCAAGTTGAAGATGTCATTGACAGGTCTTTCAATTCGGTTCAATCTCTTGCAGAACGTTCGAAAATTACGCTTGTTAAAGATATTTGTGATGCTGTAATCTTCGCGGACGAAGATCAGCTCATACAGGTTCTAGTCAATCTCTTGTCGAATGCAATCAAGTTTTCCAATCCTTCCGGTACAGTAACTGTGAAGGTCATTGAACAGGAAGATATGGTCGAGTTTCAAGTCATCGATCAAGGACGTGGAATAGCGCCGGATTTTGTCGACAAGATTTTTGACCGGTTCAAACAGGTTGAACTGTCTGACTCTCGTGTGAAGGGCGGTACCGGGCTTGGTCTCGCCGTGTGCAAAATGCTTGTCGAGGCGCATCGCGGGAGAATTTGGGTGACTAGTAAAGAAAATGTGGGAAGCACTTTTCACTTCACAATTCCGATTAACAGCGCTACATAGGCAGAAGTCTGTTCAATAAATTTTTGATAGCAAAAAATCACCGCTGGAACAGTGGCTTTTCACTTGGGCTTGGTTGAACTTAAATGCTACTTACTGCGCCACAATTGTCTGTTGGTGTTGCACGACAGTACTTGTGTTCGGTGGGACTGCAAAATTAAGTGGGGATGGACTTGACTGTTCATTGGTTACCAAACCCATCTGTTGTTGGGCTGCTTGTGTTTTTGTCGTTGGCCTTGCCATCTGTGACAAGCCCAGCCACGCTTCGCATTCCAATTCGGCTGACTGTAGTTGTTCTAAGCGCAAATAGCCTCTTCTGAGTGCTTCCATGACGAGGCGGGTACGCGGATTGAAGACTTCCACTTCGTGGTTTTGTCTCAACTTCCAATGATCTCTTCTCAGAATTTTGAGTGCAAGAGTGGCAAGCCTGTTTTGCACTCCGCGAACAGTCAATCCACTTCGTGCCGAAATCGCTCTATCGGTCAGACCCAACGCTATATCAATTAGAGTCTCTCTCTCTGCGTCTGAGAGAAAGTCGCTTCGCTGCGTCGGACGAATCATTGAGGCGCGAACTGTGGGATCGGTGTACTGATGATTGTTGAGAAAAACTGCCATAATGGCGTAACGCAGCTTTTCATCACCTTCGGACTTTAGAACATATCCATATAGCGCGTGAGCTCCGGCGACACGTGTGATTTCACCAAGATAGCCATCGTTGTGAGTATGCACCCAAAACACAATCTTGGTTCTCTTTTCGATTTCCCAAATGTCTTTTGCTAGCGCGAGTCCACCTGCGCCATGCAAACTTACGTCGAGAATCACCATCTCTGGTCGGCAGCGTTTGAATGCTTCCAGACCGTCATTATTACTTTTGGCTTCGATGATGTTTACTTCTAAACTTCGCGGCAGCACCGACATGATCATATCTATTGCATGTTTTCTCGCAAAAGGAATGCTGTCGATAACGAGCAACTGTACCATCGGCAATTCTCCTCTGGCGGGACCGATGCGATGATTGTCAGGATATAGAGTAAATAAGTCGTAAATCGAGTTGCACTTTTACGGTGGCACTTCGTCGAGGTGCAGATGTTTCACTCGCTGCGAACCTTTATATATCGAAAACCGAAGCGGTCATGGCGTCGTTTTGGACTTCCAGCCGCGATTTACGACTTTGATACCTTTGGTTCCTAATATTGCGTTTGTAATCGGCTGACCAACACATCGCGATTGCATTTTTTCTTCTCCTTCTCCTTCTCCTTCTCCTTCTCCTTTATCTTTTTTCTAATTCTTCTAATTCTTTCGGTTTTACCTGGCACTCAGTTTGAGTTGCCGCGAGGTTTTTATCATGCAAAAAGTGTCTGACAAAAATTTTGGAAGTGGTGGTGGCACCTCTTCATATCAATCTCGAAATCAGTTAAGCAGTTTAGCTTTCATCAAAGAGGTTGAGTTTTCCATGCGCCAACGTCGAGCACATGCTGTCGCGAACTCTAGTCCTTCCTCATCACGGGACGATTTGAGTATTGAACTTACAGTTAATCATCGCTTGCTTGAAGTTATTGATGATTACTCGTTCTATGACTCGGTGCACCTCGCATCTCGTTACATGCTGAGTTCTTAACTCAGAACAGACGTGCAATCACAATCAAGCCTATTTCAACCCCTGTTCAATCTTTGAGGAGTTTTTCAGAATGGACAATTCAGTTACTGACCAAGCACCTCCAGTACAAGATGCTGTGCCCATGGGAAGCGGGCCCATACCCTCAGCGCAACTACTTGAAGAAATTAACAGCATACCGAGGATGACTTCTCAGGAAGCACAGCAGCTTGTTGAAAAATATGGTGAAGTGCCATTGATGATTGTGACGATGGACCGCGATTCAGACGGTAAGGTCGACACCGGTTCTGATTCTTTTCTGCACAAAGTAGGTGGGAGTGATGAACTGTTTGGCTCTGGAGACGCTGCTCAGCTACAATCTGTCAAAGACAATTCGGACAGCAATCTGGACCAGTTAAGCGCGTTTTTGTTTTCAAACTACACAAATGAAATTGACCGTTTTGACGGCAACAGTTTTGCTTTTAATTCTGATAGCAGAGTGGGAGATGGTGTCATTGGGCCTGCCGACTTTCAACGGATCATCGACACACCAGCAGCTACACAGCAATTCAGTGATGTGAACGACGTTTTTGATACTTTCGATAACCAATCTACTTGGGAGAGGGTGGTTGGTTCGGGAGCCATAAACCGTGATGGTTTGCAAAACATAGATGTTAGTACCTTAACGCCGGAAGAGCAGGATGCCGTGAAGTATCTCCAAGATAACTTTTCTGTCTTTGATAATGCCAACCCCATTGCCGATGGCTATATAGACATGGAAGATATCGAGCGTGTTCGCGTTGAATTGCGCCCGAAAACATATGGTGGCAATGAGGAATATCACGACGGACAGCAAGTGGATACTAACGAAGTAATTGCCGATGCAACAGAGCAGTACGACGTAAAACGTAATGCTGAGATTCAAGCTGCGCAGACGCAAGTAATGAATGATCGCCCTGTAACATTCTCTCCTGACGAAGTTTCGTTCAAAGTGCAGTCCGGAGATACGCTCTACGATTTGGTAAATACAGAAATTAGAGCAATAAATGCACTTGCTGGCCGAACAGTCATGGAGGAAGTGCCACCAGGAGCAGATATCTATAATCATCCACTCACACATGATATTGCTCAAGCTAACGATATTACAGACTATGACTTGATCTTCCCGGATCAACCTGTCGTGATTAATAAAGCAATTCTAGATAAATACATCGACGGACCAGCTCAATCGTTTGGTCCACGTTAGAACTTCAAAGTTTGTGAAAGGGGAAACGCAGTGCAGTATGTCCGCTTCGGCTGGATATGCTGCACAAGCGCTTTTACTACTTTGTTACCGTTCAAACCTAATATCTCTCTACTTAGTAAGAATGAGGCACCAAATAAATGTCATTCGAATCACTAAATGGTTTGCGAGACTTGGGTCAACGAAATTCGGAAAGATCTCAAAATAGTATTCAGAATCAAGTTCAAATGCAGTTCGACGAAATTTCTAACCGTATTTATGCGCAGCATAGATCGAATAACGCAAGTTGTGAAAATCTTCCAGTGCTAGATTTTTTGAATTGTCAAAGTAAGGATGGTCAAAGCCTTGAACCGCCGATGCCGCTGCCGATTGTTGACAGGATACCGAGAATTCCTAAAGAGCAAATAGAAGGAAATCAGCGAGTAATTGAATCCTATTTCTCTCCTGACTCCGTGAGCAAAAAGCGTGATAGGAGTGGAAAGGCACAAAATCAAGACTTTGAAGGCTTCGTGAATAATCGTGGCAAGGGGAAGCCTAACGGTGAAGGTGCAGCAAAGCAAAACACTTCTGATCGTCCCAGTTTGCTTGATGAGCAAGATGAGCCGAACAAGGAGATTCCAGATAATCATGCTCCCTTGCGCTCCATGGGTGCAGCCATTGACCAATGGGACCCGCAGATTGTCGAGGCTGCCGAGAAATGGGGCGTGCCTGCGACGCAGCTGAAGGCGATGGTCTGGATTGAGACTGGTGGTCTAGGTAATCCAGATGCAGTTCAAAACAACGAAAAATATGGAAACACCTATGGTCTCACACAAATTAATCGCGGTATTTGGGAAGATACGGCCATCGCACTTGGATATGACCTGGATACAGTGGAAGGTCAGCTAGGAATGGGTGCTTATCTTCTACGGCAAGGTTATGAAACCAGAGGAACCTGGGACGGCGCAACCTCCTGGTATTTCAACCCGTCCGGTACTGGAGATTCCGAGAATGGCACCACCAATGCGCAGTACATCGCAAGGATGCATGAATTAATGGGCTATTAGTGTTTGGTTTACTGCTTTGCTCTTGTGCAAAGCAGACTCAGCAAGGTGACACGCAATGAGCAGACATTCATTTCATCGAGATTTCGGTGGTAGTGATCGAACCGGTGGAGGAAACAACCGAGGGCACTTTGGAGGGACGGATTTTGGCACAGACTTTAGAGAGTTCCCACGAATTGCCGGAAAAATGGCCGGTCATGATAATTCAGGGCTGCCAAACTTTGATTTACAGCACGATCGAGACAGAGATAGAAGAGGTAACTCCGGTCCAGATTCTGAGCATGAGCGTGTACGAGACCGCGAGAGAAAGCCAGACGGAGAGAACAGACGAGACGGAGAGCCTGGAAAAGACAAGAACCTTTCTAAACATCAATCCGCTGGTGATGAACACAACTGGATTGACAAATTTTTGAAAGAACGGAATCGTGATCGATTTCGAAGCAAGTTTTTGGAACTTTCCGAAAAGGCAAAAGAACGCAGACTTCAGCGCGAGATCAACGAATCATTAGCGGATCTTTGGACGGCGCTAGAACGCGGCTTGCCGCATGATTTTAATTCTCGTGAGCATAGTAAGCCTGCAGACAGATCGCACAGAAATTTGCATTCGTCAAAAGGCGGAGATTCTACAGAGGCAGGTCCGCGAAAACCGCCAGCTAATTCAGGAGCCGGTGGCGAATATGGTGGCTCATCTAACTATGGAGATGCCGACGACTATGGCGGAGGTGGTGACTATAGTGGCGCACCATCTGATACGTCGCCTGGTTATTCGAGCGCAGACGGTCGCGCAGCGGAATCCAGAGGAATTGCCTCTGTCGGCGATGTGTTTGGTGGTGTTGTAGATGGTATTAAAGCCAAAGCTAGTGATGTGGTTTCCTATCTCAGCGGATCGGTCAAAGACCTTCTGAATACTGCAGCGCGGTCAGTTGGACAGCCAATGTGGGTCAATTCTCCTGTCGATGTTGCTGGCGGAGTCTACGGCTGTGCGGCATCTATTTCAGAGGTCTTGATCCAAGCTGGTGTGATTGAGAAAGGTGAGTACAATGCCTCCGTGTCAGGTTTAGAGTCCCTTCTAAGTACACCTGAAGGGCAACCTACGCCCGATGGAACAACCTATACTCCTCAGCTTGGAAAAGGTTGGGTGCGAGTCGATGGACCTGTTCCTGGAGCCGTGGTGTGCGGATATAGAGAGCCGCGACCTGCGTTTAATGGAGGCGCGCACATAGGCATCGTCGGTCCCGATGGAACAACGGTCTTTAACAACCATTCCGATAGTCGCGTTTTAGCAGAAGATCCTATTAGTGCCTTCAATTCTGGCGAATATCCACATGACGTGGCATATTATGTTCCTGCAGAGAGTTTGAAGAAACCATCAACTCCTTCGTCGAAAGTCGATGATGACGAAGCATCAGAGTTAACGTAGCAAATTTATCTGAGTGAGATGGCTAGCGGACAGAGTATGATCTTTGTATGTCTGAAAACGCCAACTAGTAACCGTTTTGGCCCCTTGGTGTATACTGTAATGGTCTCCTTGAGCCGAAAGGGAATAGAGAATGTCTGAGACAGAGAAACGCATTACGATCAATTCAGAAGTCTGCGGCGGACGCCCATGCATTCGCGGAATGAGAATTAGGGTAACCGACATTCTCGATTTGTTTGCGAATGGTCTGAGTGCGCAAGAAATTTTGGATGAGATGCCGGATCTAGAAATGGAAGATCTTAAAGCTGCACTGAAGTATGCCTCCCAGAAATTGGATCATCCAGTAATAGCTGCATGATTGTGTGGCTTGATGCGCAACTTGCGCCTGCGTTGGCGCCATGGTTGCAAGAAACGTTTAGTATTGAAGTGCATGCTTTGCGCGATTTAGGGCTTCGTGGTGCGGCAGATACAGCAATTTTTAACGCTGCCAGAAAAGCTGGAGCGGTCATAATGACAAAAGACATTGATTTTGTTGAACTCTACCATCAAAAGGGCTCGCCGCCGCAGATTCTCTGGCTGACGTGCGGCAACACTTCAAATCAATATTTACGAGGGATTTTGCAGCAAGTCTTTCCAATGGCGCTTGAACTCTTGAATGCAGGCGAAGGACTCGTTGAAATTTCTGGGATGTGAAGCAAAACCCACCCATTATGGCGTTTAGTTCAGACTCTGCTCAGAGTCGACTAACAAAAGGTTTGGTTCTTTCTTTCACGCAGTTAAATGAACTGTTGAGTTTTTAGTTACTGTCATTAATAACTTCGACAGGAATGACGAATTGGTTGCCTGTGTAAATCAAATCAAGATCACCAATCTTGTTCGCTGTCTTCAACGCTACGATCATATCGTCATCATAAACTGCGTCGCCTGGTTCAATTGCCGCCTCTCCCATCGCTGCAGCAATATCGTTGCGAATGACGAACAGCGTGTCTCCTTCCGGTATTACAAAAGCGTAGCTGCCATCTTCTAGTCGATGTGCGATGCGTCCATTGATATTAACTTCTTCGCCTGTGAAGAATTTTTTGTCGTCTGATTTTGCGGTCTCTGAAGTTTCCGAAGTAGTTTCTTCCTGGTCTATAACTACATCTGCGTTTTCGCTGCTCTGATTCGTTTCTTCGCGGCGAGATAAGTTTTCCGCAGTGACAAGAGCAGTTGGTGTGGCAACTCTCGATGATCCTTTTGTTGTCGCGGCTCTCAGTACATATTTGCCCCAAGGGTAACGAACGCGCAATCCGCTGGTCGAATCCTTCGCTGTTGTTTCAGCTACGGTCGATTCCATGAGTGTCGATCTTGTCGAAGAAGATGCAGCGCGAGCTGCTTCAACTTGGTCGTAACTATCATCGGTAATCGGAAGCGGCTCCTCGGAACGCGCGATGTCTTCAACGACGATTGGAGGGTAGTCAGCGCGAGCTGCTTCAACTTGGTCGTAACTATCATCGGCAATCGGAAGCGGCTCCTCGGAACGCGCGATGTCTTCAACGACGATTGGAGGGTAGTCAGCGCGAGCGCCTTCAACTTGGTCGTAACTATCATCGGCAATCGGAAGCGGCTCCTCAAAACGCGCAGTGTCGTCAAAGACAATTGGAGCAGAAGCTGCTCGTGCGGCTTCAACTTCATTATAGCTATCGTCGGCAAGCGGAAGCGGCTCCTCAAAACGCACAGTGTCGTCAACGACTATTGGAGCCGCAGCGGCGCGAGCGGCTTCAAGATCGTCGTAGCTTCTGTCAGCGTTTGCGATTGAATCTTTAGGAGGAGCAACTTTGTCGACCACTGTCGGATAGGAAGCTGCGCGATTAGTTTCAATATTGTCATAGCTTCTATCAGCGATGACGATTGAATCATCAGTTCCTAAAGCTGGCTCATCAGGCGTGAAATTCGACCTTTTCCAAAGTCCATTATTTATGTCGTCCACGACTGAATTGGCTGGTTGTGTCTGGGTCGCAACGTTGTCGACGGTTCCTACTCCAGTTGCTGCTTCTGTGACGCTCGTAGGTAGCTCACTTGCTGCCTTTTTTGCTGCAACAACTCGTACTGCTTCCTCTCCCGCAGCGGCTGTCCTGGCTTCACCTTTTACAGCGGCAGCAAAGGCTGCAGCGCCTTCCGGCTCAGCGAGGACTTTAAGTATGTCGACTCTGTTTAAAACCGCGACTACAGCACCGCTCACAGCGTTGTCATCAAACTCGCTCAAGTCGTAATCGTCGCCTTCGAATGTCGCAGCAACCAAATTTTTATATGCAGCACCCACACCTGCTGTGACTCCTATGTCCAGACCAAGTTTCGCTGGGACTGCGAGCGAGGTTCCACCAGTTGCGACAGATGCTGCGGCGGCAATGACCATAATGGAAATGTTGAACGCTTGCTCTTTTGCTTCGTTTTGTGACTCTACATGATTGTTGGTGGCTTCAATAAAGTTTTCGATATCAGCTGCAAACTGAAGCTCCAATTCTTCGCGGTTTTCACCAGAGGCAGTTTGAAGCGCAACTGCAGTTGGAAACAGTTGAAGCGCGCTGGCATCCATGCCTTGTTTGGTCCAGTCCCAAACGCGCATCACCGCACCATCAACGACGCTATTGTGTCCGTGTGCTTCCTCGAGCGCGCGCATGGCAGTCATTACTGGCGAAAGTTGAACGCCCTGCAACGCACCCTCAATCTTTACTGTTTCAGCTCCCGTCGCCTTGGACATCACATCGTCGACAATCAGCCCTCCATAACGGACAAAGTATTCATCTGCAAGCTGCGTTTTTTCTTCCGGAGATAGATTATCCAGCGACTGCAACAACTCGTCTTGCGTGAAGTTTGAGTCCACTACAAAGCTGCGAACTTGATCAACCGCATCAAATTCTCCATTTGCAATTATGTTGAATTCAACGTCTCTCAATTCTCCATCGCTGAAGACAGAGTCTCGCATGTCAGTGTATGCGGGGTCATCACTGAGAAGTTGTTCTCTTTCTTCCGGTGTGATATGCGCGAGCTGTTCTAGCCGTTCTGTCTCGCTATTCGTTAGCATTAGTTTTTTTTCGATGGAAAGATGCCCCTCTTCAAATAAAGAGCCAGTCCAATCTTCCAAACCGAAAAAGTCCAGGTTGACCGATTCGTGATTAATGCGTGCAGCGTTTGCACCGGGCAGCAATAGCTCATCGTTGATCGCCTGATTTACCGCACGATGCAACGCAAGGTTCAGCGATTGTGCAGTTTGCTCCAAACCAACCTGGTTAAGTCCTTCTGCTTCATAATTTGGATTTGCTGCTGCTTCACTGCTGGCATTGAGCAACTCGTCTTTCAGCTCTGGGTGTTCTGTAAGGAGATTTTCCGTGTCGGCGATTGTCTGTGATGCAGGTGCATTGCGAATCGAATCCAACAGGACCTGGTCAATCATTTTCTCCTGCCCGTCTTGCGCTAGGGCTGGCTGCTGGTCCTCTACGGATTCACCAATACGAGACAAAATTCTGTTAGCCATTGTTCTTTGTGCAGGATTACCATCAGCGAGATCGCCCATTGTTGTATTTAGTCGATCATTCACCATGGCTTTAAATTCAGGATTTGAACGATACGCTTCCTTCTCATCGTCGGTCATGTAAATGAGCGCGTTGATTGCGGCTTCCGGCGTTGGGTTGCCTGAGAGTACAGCATCGAGGCTACGACGACCGACTTCATCGGCTTTGTCGTATGACTCCGCTTTTAGTTTTTCGTCTAGCATTGCGCGAATTGACTCGCGGTCTTCTTTTTTCAGCGACAAAACATCCATTGCCTGCTCGATCTCAGGAACAACAAATGATTCTTCTTCCGATACTGAGGTGCCATATTTTTGGCGAATTAAATTCCAATCTTCTTCGCTAAGATTTTCTACAGAAGAGTAGACGCGGTCGACATCTGTGCCGCTCATAATTCCACCTGTTCCGAAGAATCCCAGATATCCGTAGTCGTAGGCGCCGAGCATGTTAGTCACGACTTCCGGGTCGCCTCTAAGAGGTGATTCCCAGCGCATGAGTTTGTTGCGGTCTCCGCCCGCCGCCGCATCTAAAGCCTGATGTACGCTTTTATAAAACGTAAGTGCTTCTGTCTGCTCTTCTGTTAGTGAAGGAGGTTCCGCATTGTTTTTCTTGGCTTCTTCTTCCTGTTTTGCCAGCTCTTCACCCTGCAGGAATTTCACTTTCTCTTCGTCAGTTGCGTTGTGCGCTGCCCTTGTAATGTCATCTTCGTCGGTTCTTCCAACCATGCCAAAGCCCAGAAGACCTGCTTTTTCCAAATCATTTCTGTCATGAGTTGCGAGCGTCGCAATGCTCAATGTTCCGTACTCGAGATAATCATTTGCAATTTCCTGATCACCACCATCAGGAAATGTGGATTTGATTTGCTCGCGAACATTCTCTTCTGTTTCGAATTTTGCGCGCACGTCATCGGGCGCCATCCGCATGGCTTCAGTGAATATTGTTAAATTGCCTTTGGCTAGCCCTATCTTTGCCACAGTCACGTGAATGTTTTCTGTGGGATTTCCAGTGGCGACTCCATTCTCATCTAGCTGTCCTAAATACGCACCAACAACCTCTTGTGAATCACCAGAAAGAATTTCTGCGTTCGCGTTCAAGTCGTCGACAAGACTGATGCCGTAGTCAGCCAGATATTTTTCATTCACAGCCTGCAGAGTTGCCGGGTCTAATGTTGCCAGCGCCATTCTAATAGTTTGTTCGACTTCTCCATTGTCGGCGTCTTTTCGCCCGCCTGCATCTTCTATTAGCGCCGTCAGACCGATGTTGAGTGTTCCGGCAACATCCAGATCTGTGCCTTCTCGCTTCAGTTCGGCGTTAATTGTTGCCGCGAATACTGCATCTTTTTGTTTGCCGGAAATATAGTCCGGAATGCTTGCAGTATGTTGCGCTTGGAAATGTTCTTGCAATTCTGCTCGCTCTTCTTCATTGAGCGTTGCGATTATGTTTAACGTCGACTCTTGATCGTTATTGTCAATTGCAGTAGTGAGCTCGCCTACCGCCGTAGCAACGATTTCACTGGCAACATCCTCACTGTTCGCGCGGTGGGAGCTGTAATCCACACCTTCATACGCAAAAGCAATTTTGTTCAAATCTATGTTTGCTTTTGTTGGATCAAATAAGCCATCATCCGTATTTCCTTGGTTGTCCTGAAAACGCCCACCGTGAGCATTCACGTTCGCAACAGCGGCCCGCTCTTCTTCTGAGAGCGTGGGATCGTTCAACCACGCTTGCCATTGAGATGCCGAAATTACCGGAATTCCACGTGCATTTTTCGGAATGTCTATTTTGTCCGCGAGTGAAAGGATCAAGGACAAATCGCCTTGGTCGAGAGGATAGTCTTCTCCAGCTCTAGCCCATTGACTCTGAACTAGCTTTCCGCCTTCTTCAAATGTCGCGCCATATGACGCAGCGATTTCGTGGAGCCACGGATTGATGTTGTCTGGATTTCCGTCTATGGAGCTTTTATCATGTCCCCAGTAAAGGACCCAATCCACAAATTGCCGCTGCTGCGGCGATAATGTTTCCACCGGACTTTCAGGATTTTCAGCGGCGCCTGCCATGGCCAACTCATCTTGGCTTTTCACGAATTCAAAGTCTTCGAGAGTGACCGCACCTTCTGGGTTGAGAATTTTCGCGCTTAAGTCTTCGAAGTAAGACGGTCCACCTGACTCGACAGCCACTTGTCCGAACATTTGTGCCATGGCAGGATCGAAGTACATCTCCCACTCTTTGATGTCCTCAATGCCGGCGATATCGTCGTCGTAATTGGGATCGTATTTATCCGGGTATTTGGAATTCTCGATTGCGTCAAAGTATTGCGAAAGTCCGGCAGCGAGCAGGCGGTCGTTATGGGCGATTGGTGTTTGCGGGGCTACGGGTGCGGCGTCCCAACTCACAGGCGGTGCCATTCCGCTATTGATAGCTTCCACTTCGTAGTGGTTGTAGTACTTGCCACCCTGAGGATTGAATCTTGCCTCGGCTTCTTCGTTGCCCAGACCATCCAATATAATCGTGCCAAGCAATCCACGCTCGGCAAGCTGCGACGAAATTTCTGCGTACTTTTCTTTGTTTTGCTCAGGATTGTAAGCATCCCATGCTTCATTTATCTCCTGAATCTCGACTTCACTAATGAGTTCGCCAGCCTCCGCGTTTGGGTCAACCGCTTCTGTGTATGCGTTAACCACGGCGGATTCTGCTGCAGCGCTTGAGCCTGCGCTGGCATTAGTAGCGGTTGTCGGAACATCAGGCATCTAAATGTCCTCCATCGCCATACATGATGGCGAATGTAAAAACTACAGATCTTCGGCAGGGGGACCGGAAGTGCTGGGGGCGCGTATCGGACTTCTGACGATATGCGCAACTGGTAACGGAGTCGTAAATGCGGCGCCAACATATTAAATGCGGCGGGTTTCGCTTGCGTTTACGACCTTGTTACCAGCCGCCCCTAATATCTGGACATCGGTCGCAGTTCCCAAATGGCCGGAGCGCCGCCTTCCAGGCGGCTCAGGTGCCGGCAAGCTGCCGGCGCTCCCAGTGCTTCGCTGTTTTACCGACGCTCCCAGCGCTCCGATGCGATACCGACGCTCCCAGCGCTTCGCCCCTACACCGCTTCGCTCCTCTCCAAAACGCCCCTCTCCACTCTAATGCACCCCTCTCCATCAAGGTGAGTCCGTCGATGTTCAACTCCATCAAGACGACGATGTTCAATTCCATCACTACGAAAGTGCTTGTCGTTACTGTTTCACTCATCGCCTCATCATCAGCGGCGGCGCAGGATCAAACAAGCGGTTCAGATAAAAATGGAGGTTCACATCAGAGTAGTACTTCTCACCAAAACACTGGTTCTTACCAAAACAGAATGGTCAACGCCCCTTCATTCTCAGAGCAGCAAAAGGAGTTTTTCAATTTTGCAAAACACACAGGACGCGAAGAACGCGCCGAAGCCCTAGAGACTGAGCCGGGCACCGGAAAAACCGAACAATATGAATCAACGCGTCATTTTGGAAAGATTGAAACACCAGAGTCGCGCAAACTCTTTCCGATAAGAGAGAACACGCCAAAAACAAATGCGAAAAAGCCCCTCACCGATCAACCCGTTCCGCACCCCTTTATCCAGAAGTTGTTCACTGAGTATTCGAATCCGATGCTAAATCACTTTGGTCCGCCACGTTACGCTGTTCCCTTCAGAGTAACACCAGCGCACAATCCAGAACCACGCGATTTAAATCCCGCAGCATTTGCCGACCGCCCCTACATGACTGGCGCTCCGCCGAGTGATTTAGTCGATCATGCCAGCACTCTGGCTGGTGCGCACCGCACTGCAGAAGGCTTGTTGAGCCCTTCTTACCAAACTGCGCAAGCGAAGTTGCAAGCGAAAATGCAAACCATTGCCGAGGGAACTGGTGATGCTGCGGCGCAATGTTTTGAGTGCGCACTGAGTACTTGCAGTGATGTTCTGATCAATGTCGCCAACGAGTCCGCCAGTCAGCCACCAACGGCGAGCGGTGAGAAAACGCTGCCTCAAGTTGCATGGATTGTTCAAAAACTCTACAAGAACGTCTACCTGCCTATGGCGCTGCTTTTTCTTCTGCCCGGTGCGCTTCTCACGCAAATCAAGTCTTTCGTCGCGATCTATTACAAGTCTGAGCAAGACGAAGATTTGAACAATCCTTTGAGCGGCATTCTGCGAAGTGCTGTCGCAATAACGTTGATCCCCGCTGTTCAGCTCGCTGTAAGCTATTCGATTGATGTCGGAAATTCAATGACGCATGAAGTGGAAAAATTGCTGCACACTCAGGAAGTCATCTCCTGGGGGCAGAAGCAAACCACCGACTCGTACAACGGCAGTTCCGCCGAGCGCGCCGAGAAGTTGCAATCACAATCAACTTCTGATGCCCTGCGAGAAGCATTGTTCAACGGTCTCGATTTTCTGCTGGATCACGCTTTTGTTGTACTGCTAGCTTTTCAAACAGTTCTCGTGTGCTATCTGTTTTTGCTCGGACCTATAGCTGCAGCCTTCCTGGCTTGGCCCGGCAACATTGGAAAGTTGTTTGCGCCGATCTTTGGAAATTGGATTAATGCACTTTTGCTTTTGACACTCTGGCGTTTTTGGTGGTGCGCGATTGTTCTGTGCATGGCTACGCGCCTGTCGTGGATGAGTCAGTCAGGTCAGAGTGGTGGCGAGTGGGAGGACCTTATTTACACAGCTTTTCTGGTGATGCTTGTTTATGTTCCTTTTGCTCCTTTTGATTTTCGCCCCGGCGATATGGTCGATCAGTTGTTGCAGAAAGCGCGCGTCAAATAACGACTCGCTCAGCAGCAACTTCGTCACGTTGTTTCCCCCTGAGGTTCTAATGAATAACCGTTTGAGCATTGTTTGTCTATCGCTGTTATTTGCAGCTTTGCCCGCATTTGCTGATTCTCGCAAATCGTTGTATGAGGAAAACGTTTTTAGACCGGTTGTTGGAGCGTCGAGTGGCAAGACGAATGTGGCGCAAACACCTAACTCTTTCGCATCGAGTGGTGGCGGAAAATCGGTAGCAAGCACCCCGACAGCATTCGCATCGAGCGGTAGTGGAACGCAAGTTGCGAGCACTCCGACGGCGTTCGCTTCAAGTGGCGGCGGAACACAAGTCGCCGCCACTCCCACAGCATACGCTTCTAGCAGCGGTGGCTCGTCTGCTGAGACTCGTCCCCTTTCAAGTCTGGTGAAAAAAGATCAGCAGCGCGGTCGTAGTTCGCTCAATGACATGGCGAAGGAGTTTCTTCTAAAAAACCCCGAAGTCAAATACCTCGGCAAACCGGAATGGGGCGGTAGCGACATTCGCGACAAAGATGGTCGCCCTATTCAAGGTTATGTTAACCCCGCACGAGTCAAAGGCGCGTCGCCTCTGGGCACTGTTTTTCCACCGACGCCTGCCAACGCCATGGGTTGGCAAACCGAAAGCAAAGTAACCGAAGGCATGTATTATCAAATGCTGTCTGGACTCGATGGATTTAATGGCTGGCAAAATTCCGATTTGAAAGAGTTTTCCCAAAAAATCCAGTCCGGAAATTTGATGGCGAAGACAGTGCAGTATCCGCTGAATGCGGCTGATGAAGCGCGTGCTGATTTCACTGCTCAAATGACTGCGTTGGGAAATGCTGCCGGCGACGTCGCGAAAGAACAAGCCGCAAGCGCCATCGAGTATTGCGCAAAATACATGGAAAACTTCACAGCCCAGCCTGGAAGTAAATGGAATCAGATTCGCGATTCGCTCTTCGTCCCGATTGGTTTGCTCCTTTTACTGCCAGGCGCAATACTCTCTCAAGTTCGCGCAATGGTCGGGCTCAACGTGCCGCTGTCCCTGACTCAGACAAATCCGTTTGATGGTTTGCTTCGCTCTGTGATCGCGATTTTCTTGATACCTGCCACATACCTTGTAGTCAATTATGCGATTGATTTTTCAAACAGCATCACGTTTACTCTTGCATCAGAATATGTGCGCATCACGTCTTCTGACATGTATCAGGATGCTGTGTGCTCGGAAATTCGGGCTTTTCCTGTGCGCGGACCAAAGGAAAATCAGAATGCTGGTGTTGCACAGACTTGGCCGCAAGTGGAGACGACTTCAATTCCGAGGCTGGAGAAAAACCTATACCAGAGCAAAACAGACGATCCTTGCTCAGGCACTTATAGTGCGCCTGAAAGCAGAACTGATGAGGGAATGCCGCTCGCTTCTGTGTTTGGTCGACTGTTGGCTTTCGGTGGAAATGCGTTACTCACATCGGCATGGAATGTCCTTTGCGCTTTTCAGATGGCATATATGCTGTACCTCTTCTGGGTCGGACCCGTTGTCGCTGGACTGTGGGTTTGGCCTGTTAAGCAGTTTAGAGATGCTTTGCCCAACTGGGTTGAAGGCGTGATTACCTTGGCATTTTGGAGCTTGTTTTGGAACACGGCAATTCTGCTGATGGCATGCTTCAAAGGTATGGCTGACACTGGCACCGTATATGAAACCGCCCTCAATTTTCTTGCTACTGGCTGCGTCAAGTATGCCTTTGACTTCGTCGGTCTTATCAAGGCAGCTGGTCAAGAGGCTTCGAAGGCGACCGGTGTCGCCGGCAGTAGTGGTCGCCCTGGCGAAGGCGAGGACTCGGCGCCTGCGGCAGCTCGCAGCTCCGGCGCAAGTCCTTCTCGTCCACCAATTACCTCCAGTACACCGAGCGCATCAACTGCTCCGATTTCTGCATCGTCTAATGATGTCGAACCGATTAATGGCGAAGTCGGTTTGCCACTACGCAGTTCCACGACAAATGTGCAGACGCCACGCAAGCGCTCCGCTGTAGTAATTAGCCCTGTCTTTGCACCTGAAGAAAATCCCTGGTCTGAGCCAACAGAACCTAACGGAGCCGAGATGGTGGATTTCAGACCTGAGGCTTTGCCTCCAAGCGTCGCCAACGAAATGCTTGAACCTGAAAATACTCAACCTTCTGTGACGGTTCCAGACTGGATTTCCGTCAACAATTCACCCGTCAGCGACTTTTATGTTTCACCACCACCAAGTGAAATTCCCTTGGGTCAAACTATCTACCGGCAGCCCTCTGAGAGCGACATCTGGTTGGATTCGATGAGCGAATTGAGCAATTACGAACCAGAGAGATTGGCAGCGCTATAATTCTTGAATGCTGATTCGCCGAAAGCTTTCAATCTGCCTCTTGCTAAGCATTTTCATGCACGGCTGCGGATTTGGAAATGCACCAAATACTTCGACGACAAACCAGACTAAAAGCCCGCAGCCAGCACAAAATGCAAACCCTGGTCTATCTCCAATGGCGATGATGTTGAAGCGTCGCTTGAAGCAGTCCTCCAAAGTGGATTCCATGTCCATAGACGAGAGCTTGCAAGAATTGCGCTCAATGTCGGCGATATCTCCTGACAGGCGATTTCTGAATGCCGTATCGCTCATTCACCAGCTTGCCACAGGGAATGAGCAAGATGTTCTCGATGTTCAGTTCAAGAATAAGACTTGGAAGGTTGTTTACCAAAACCAACCAGTTGGAGATTTGCACGAGCTTCCTACTTTTGAGGAATTGCATAAGTTTCTTCTGAATTGGGCGAGCAAGAACAAAAAGACAATTGCAAAGACTGGCACTATTGACTCTGAACTCTCACGCGTAAAAGACCAAATTGAAACCTCATCTCCCGAGTCTTTATTTGCTGCTCTGAGCAAACTTGATGAATTGCAGTCTCGCGGCGAAACTAGTTTGCTCTTGCTCAAATTAAAGACGCGAGCGTTGGCTATTCTCGCGTGGGAAATGCTGGACAACCTGGAGATAGGCGATGAGATTTTTTCCACAGCGTTAGCTCATTTGGTTTTGGTTGAATCCGCCTATCCAGACGAAGTCTCTGAAGAAAAGGCGCTCCTTGCAGATGCTTTGGGTTATGAGGGAGACGCAAAACGTCTGGCCAAAACTCTTCGTGAGGAAAGCGCTCTAGCCTGTTATTTAAACAACCAAAACGAAAATCTGCGCCAACTAGCTCAGAGTGAAACGAAAAGCCGTTTGCCCAATTTGCTGTATTTTCGCTCGACGTGCTTAAATCGCGATAAGTCGCGTTGGCGCGAATGGCTGGCTGAAAATTCTGCGTTTACCAGTTCTAACAGTTTGCCACCTCTTAAATGTACTTATGCGATTGGCGATGAAGCAATAATGATGCCGATTGCGATTCGAATTCTTGGCGATGTAAAGCTTGCCAGCGAGGGAATAACTTCGGAATTTTCGCTGGGTACTGGCGATTTAGAGTGGCGAAATCTGGCGTTGCGTTTGCCCACTGTTGCCTCCACTCTTAGCCCCAATCTGCTTGCCGATTTTGAGAAGGGTCTTGCTGCGAGTAAGGAGAAGGGACTAAGTGACTTCGCTGTGCGGCTGCGAAGTGCTTTCTATCGCGCATATTTCTTTTCTGCAATAGACATTGTCGCCAGGACGACCTTGGCACTTCCGTCTGCAAAGGTTTTCTCTGAGCGCCTGTCAGCTTGTCTGGAATATCAGGGACGTGGTCCGTCAGCACAGTTAGGTCCTTGGGTGCTTGCTTTGTCCTCACCACACGGCGGCGCAGATGAGGCAATTGAATCGGCGTTTTTGAACCTAAATCGTATAGGACCGTCGGCAATGCTTGCTTTGCTGCCTCAGGCAAGAGTCAGCTTGCCTGCTTCTAAGAAGTGGTCGAATATTCGAGAGTTGTTTTTCGTTCGCATGGATAGTCGGCCGGAAGTCCGCTTGCCTGCGGCGGATTTTGTTGAATTGCCTTTTCTTGATTTAATCGCACACAAGGCGCTCGTTGCTAGTGCACTTAGAGACGGTGCTGGCGATTCGCTTCAATCTAAGCTCGTGCTTAACCATATGCTTGGGCGCAAACCTGAGATCATCAAACTTTTCAACAACGCTTCATTGACCACAAGGGAGAAGTTGGAGCTGATTTCAATTGTGCGATTAGTCGACAAGGACAATGTCAAAGATGCTAATCAGATGTATGTAAAACTGCTTCGCGAAAATCCTACTTCATGGGAAGTTGAGAAGTCGTTTATTGAGTTTCTCGCATCTCGTGATAAGAGAGCCGCTATCAGTGAAATGCGTAAATGGAAAGCACGCGTCACCATAACCAAAAAAGACGGTGCAAAGGTTACACGCGATGCGCTGGCGTTAGACCAGAAGTTGCTTTTGGCTCAACTGCTTTATGAAACGGGCGACATAGCAGGTTTGAAGATCGAACTGAAGAGCCTCAAATCCAACTCTTCTCAGAACTATTTGAAATTGCTTGCATTGAGCGAATTGTCTTCCGGCAATTTCGGAAGCGCGAAAGCGTGGGCTGAAGAACTGCGTCGTTCTTATCCGAAGAGTCTTGAAGCTATGCTGGTTGAATTGGAGATTTGTTTGAAGCAAAAGCAATTCTTGCCTGCTGCAAATATACTCCGCGCTGCGGTTGTGGCACCGCGAATTATTTGGAAAGAGAAAATTGGTCCGCTCGTTATTGCTAAGCTTTCCAATCCTCAAGATGTTGGTGCCTTTGTCGGTGCTCTTGATTCGCTGCAGATTAACTCAGATGAGAATCTGGGTCAGATCGCTGCTGCTGCGTACAGTGCGGATAAAGCTGAGTTGGCTTTTCAAATTCTTTCGACAGTTAAGACAGCTCCGGATGCGATGTACGACATGCTTACGTGTCAGTACAGATATTTAAAACGTGCTCAGGGGAAGCAGAAAGCTTTGGCGTGGTTGAAAGAACAAATACCGGAAGATAAGCGTGCGGCGGTGGCACCATTTGCCTTTTTTAGTGGTCAGGACGAACTTCTCTTTGAGTTTGCTCCTGCTGAAGACACACTTGCTGGTGGTGAGGAAGTCTGGATTTTACGCGCTGCTTCTGGAGTTTTAAATCCTATTCCTGCAAATTGGCAGTCGATGGTAAATGCCCACTTTGATGGCAGCAAAGATTTCGACGGGAAGCTAGGTTTGTATTTGCTCGGAAAGTTAAAGGCGCAGCAATTGTCTACACTCCCTCTGACTGCAGCGCAGCGTGCGAAGGCATCATTTTATTTGGCATGGAAACAAATGGCAGAGCCTGGAAATTTCTTGGCGGATACGGAACTTTTGCTTGTGTGTCTCGCCACAAATCAGTACGCGCTAAGTGAGTATCAATGGTCGAAAGTGTGGTTGCGTGATATTGCCGCTTCGCTCGCCGGACAGCCTATGATTTACAGCGAAGGCGCACTCTCTCGATTGCGTGTCGTTAGTCCGTCTCAGCAAGGCGACTGGTCGCAGCAGCGTCGATTCCAATTGTCGAACCGGTAGACCCTTTAATTCGGCTCGCAGAATTGTCCGCCGCCACTGCACGAGTTTCCAAAATTTAGTTCTCCCAGCAAGTGATTGAATCCGCTCGAAGGAATGAACACCGCACTATCTGTGCATGTTGCTTCCGGCGAATGTCGCCATGCCCAGCCAGGATAGTGACCATCCGTGTTCGGATCTGTTTTTGGATTTGCCGGTAGTTTTTTGATCGGGCCATTAGGTGGTTCAGAAGAACAATTTACAAGCGTACCAATAACATTGTATGGTGCTCCGCAGTTCAGCGTCGTTGTGCTTCCTTGCCCATCTGCAGTGGTATTTTGCACTGTCCATCGTGGCGGGCTAGTGGACATTTTGAAGTCTCCGCCATCGGCATAAAGATAGAGAGAAGTTTGCATCGGCAAAGTTTGCGATTTCAGTAAATTCAAAACTTGATCTCTAGTTGTTCCAGGCTTTATTAGCTGGCAGCGTTTCACAAGCTTGTCCGTGACAGTGCCCAAGCCGCAGGCTTTGCTGTCCGGGATACTGTCAATCATTTGGAGATAATCATAAGGAGTTTTGACTTGACCGAAATTCCAGTTGTTCTCAGGTGATGCGTACTTCTTAGTATGGTCGAAATATTTGATACCACTTTTGGTGGCAGGAGCGGGAACATATGCACAATTGACGCAGCCATATCGGGTTGTGAGGACAGTCGCTTTGAACTGCTCCAGGCTCGTGAAACCATTGCTGCCAGTATGCCCTGAGTCGGTGCTGCCATACTGATCGTAGCCTTTTTTGAACGCGTCAAGCATCAGCAGCTCCGGATCGTCGCTTCTTAAATCTTGTTTGTAGTTGTGCCAGAAAATGAGTTTGTTGGTGTTGCGATCTATCTGAAGAAGCGCGCGCGGACCATTCAGTTCCGAACCATCTCTATGTCGAATGACCTTTAGCGACTTAGATCTGTCGGGAATGTTTAAACGCCAGAGAAGTGCCTTAATTAGTTCATTCTTGATGCGATTGTAGATGAACCATTGGTCTACGTAATTATTCTTTTTAAGAATCTGAGTAGCCTCTCGGTCAAGAGTGTGATACCAATGACCACGGTCACCATCGGTTAGATTGCCGACCCCGTCTTTTGCTTCGCGTATAACACGATCTACTTCAGATGATGTGAAGAGCGATTCGTCATTGGTTTTATCGAGTTCGCGCTTCAAATCTGCATCTGACATGCCTGGATTTACGTCGAGTGATTTGGTCGATTCTGTTTCATTACCAGTGCAAAAATAATCGCGTGGTTGCGTGCCGGTGATATAGATACCTTCTCCTGCAAGTGCATGGCAAAAGATGTCCTTTCCTTGCATTGCCATCCCTTGTGGTTCCGAGGCACGTGGACCATTTTTGATTTCAATGTATCCGTAAGGCATTCCAAGGCTAGAGCCTTTGTCCAGCGAGCCAACGATGGCACAAGCGACGGCGCCAGCAAGTTTTCGCGTTTGATTGTCTTGCGTTTGTCCTTGCGATTGAAAAGCATTTGGCGGCAATGTGTTTTGCGGATATGGCGGATTGCCTTGACCAACTGCCACATCATCTTTCTTGTTGTTTTCAAAGGTGAGCGTTTCTACGAGGTGAGTTCGATCTTTTGGACCGAGCGGCACACCCACGAATGTGAGGGTTTCGCCGGAAACCGGAAGAAAGACAGAAATTGGTTTGTAACCCGCAAAATATTTCTTCTTGCCTGAAGCACCAGCTGAGACTTCTACCTGTGGAAAATCCTTTTCTATGTCTGCAGCTTTCAAAACTGTTTCGTCTAAATCAATGTTGGTCGCAGAACCACGCTTCATATAACTGACGCCATAGTTAGCCAGACTTATGCGATTTTTGCCGAGCATCTTTGTGTTGTTGGCGTCAGCAAGAAGCTGAAAATGTTTTTCCATATATTGTTTGTTGGTCAAATTCTTTTGCAAAAACTGACCCACTTCGTTTAGCGCGTTAAAAAGCCTGCGCGCATTTTTTGCAGAGTCTGATGTATTCTCTTCTCTCGCCAGCAATGCGACCATTGCTGAGTGCGCCACCAATTGATTGTAGTTTAGAAGATTGATGTTGTCTGGGTTGCCCAGAAGGACAGCAAAGTTGCTGGCTATGTCTGGATTTTCAAAACTCAGTGCGCTTTTGCTTGGATTGGTCAGCGCGTTTTTGGCAAGATTTACGGAGCCGGCATCGGTTGCATTGGCGAGTTCTCTACCGCCCCCGAGCATTTTAGTGAAGAGAAAGAATGCGATGCCCAATAGTGCGATCACCAAAACAATGACCGCGATAAACATGAGGACCGCGCCTCGTTTTCGTCTGTACAAAGGCATGTTCGCGTTTCTTCGAAAGGACGGAAGGACCAAACGGTGGGGCGAAGAACGAAATTAACTCGATTTAATCAATTTTAGTCTACATCTATATCATTGTCAATTTTGGGGCGTTTGCCAAGCCAAAACCGCACAATTGAACAGTGGAAATTGCGGCGTTTGTCTCGCGAACTGCAGTCGATCTTGATTGATGAATCTCCACACTCTTAATTCACAACGTTATGTCATGAAAAATCTACGGTGGTTTGGTGCATAAGTCTTGGGCATCAATCGCGCGCGAGATTTTTTGAAAACATCGGATCGTCGGAATTCACAATCAAAACTGGCTGCGTGCATCTTTCGATAGTGGCTGGATTCATAAAAACTGCGCCATCCGCATCTTCAATGTGAAAATGAATGGCGCAATCAAACCATGGATTTTCTTCTGTTGCTTCGAAATCGTCCAGCTCGCTTCCGTCATCGAGCGAAATGAATGCAACAAGTGGTGCAAAACGTTTTGATTCTGAATATTTTTCAAAAAGGCGCGCCACCAGTCTCAGCGCGTAACGAAGAAAGTCGCTTTCAATGCCAAGGTCTAGCAGGCAAACGTGGCAGTCTTCTTCTTCATTAACGTCTGCGATTTGGACGTTTAAAATTTCCTCCGCTTGCGCCGGAAGCTTCAGCGATTTCCAATCACCGACTGCTTGCCAGTGAGGTTCCATCAATTTGTTCATGTGCATGGGCGGACTCGTTTGGTTTTGGACCTTGAATTTAAACAAACACAAGCGCATAGGATAGCGCTGAAAGAGATCTGCAGCAACCAGCTCTCTTTCAGCTTTTTACCCAATACACCAAAACGTCCGGAAGCCTGTCGCTCCTGGTAGCGCCGGCGGCTCGCCGGCTTAGAGCGCTTAAGCAACCACCATACGAAATTTGTATTCCTAGAGCAGACCCATCTTCGTTAAGAGCGACTCTGTAATCTTCTTCGCGTTGCGTCCGTAGGCGTTTTCGTTTGCTCGAACATTTGTTGCAAAAACGTAGGTTTTATCCCCATGCTTTACTGCGCCGACAAACCAACCGAATTTTGCCCCGCTGCTCGTGCCCGTTTTACCGAACAAAGTATTGTTGCCTTCTGTCTTAAGTTTGATCAGTTTTCTTACATCACTCATCGATTCTTTCTTGACTGGCAGTTTGTCTTCGAACAATTGCGTCAAGAAATCGACCTGTTCTACAGGCGAAACCAATAGCGATCCACCTTTGCCCAACCAGAAATTCGTCAGTCCGCTCGAAATGTCTTCATTGCCGTATTTAAGTGTATGCAAGTAGTTTTGCATTCGCTCTTTTCCGATCTTTTCCGCAACCTTTTGAAAGTACCAGACGACAGAATTGGTCATCGCACTCTGCAAGTCTTGGTCTTGATTGTGAGTATCGATTTCGCGTTTTTTTCCATCCCATTTCATCTTCGAATCGTCTACCTTCATGACGCCTGAATCAATGGCAATCAGCGAATTGACGATCTTAAAAGTTGAACAGGGATTCTCTCGCTCTTTGAGTAGTTTGTCATTGAAACGAACGGTAGAGCCGTCGCTCAAATCCTTCAATATAAAAGCTCCCGTGTAGCCTTTGAATTCCTTCGAAATCTGAGCGTCCGTGAGTGTGGATGGAGTAGCGGACAGTGCCGGAGTAACGGTGGCAAGCGCCAGAATCATAGAGACAGCAAATTTGCGCAGCATATGCTTTCCTCCCGGGCTGATGTGAGTCGAGTTTTCTCATTCTGAGTTGCGGAGGTAAAAACCTATACCGGCGATTTGTTAGGGGCGGTAAGAACTGTGTTGATTTGTTTCCGGGAACATGTCAGCGCGCCTTTGCGTCTTCCGCTATTCTGGGAACAATGTACATAATACGGATTATGGTCTCGTGGTTTAACACATGCACCCCCAAAGCCTGAAGGCTGGACTGTTACCGTCTCTAAAAGCGCGCACCTCTAAGGCGTTGTGCCTTGCGCTTGCCTTTTGTCTGGTTTGTCCTTCGATGCCTGTTCTGGCGGCTGAAGATGACGAGGCTGCTCTAGCGCGGGCGGAGAAGATTTTGTTCGGAAATGACAATCAGTCTGGCGATTTTGCCGAACGTTTGATTCAAGTCGAAAAACGGATTTTTGGTCGCAAGAAGGGCGGCAGCGATGAGGAGCGGGTCGAACGCATCACGTCGACGCTTTTAATTGACCGCAAGAAATTGAAGGTTACCAGAAAGCCTGAAGCAAAGCCGGTTGCCGTCGAAGCGCAACATGAAACGAAGCAGGCTGCCGGTGAGGCAAAACCTGCAGAACCCGTAGCTCAAACTCCGGCAGTGTCGACGCCGGAGTCTCCATCTACTAATTCAGTTTCCGAGACGACAAGCGCGGCCGCGGGCGAAGCTTCGAAGGAAGTAACCAGTTCTGCAAAAGAAACCGTCAAAGACATCGCCAAACAGTTTGGTGAGGAGTTCGCCAAAGATACGTCCTTGCAGCCGGAGGTTAAAGTCGCTCATGAAGCGCCAACAAATTCAAAGCCTACGAAGGGCAAGGTTCAAAAAGGTAAAAACAAGGCGGTGGCAAAACGCGCTGGCAAACGGCCCGTGACGGCAAACAGTAAACCAGCTGAGAAGAAACCGGAAGTCACGCTGACTGCTGAAACGGCAGCGCTCGATGCGCGAAAGGTGGAAAAACGTCCGTCGCAGCTTGAAACACCGGTGACTTACTCATCTTCCAGCAGCAATCGAATCTCTCGTGTTGCGGCTCCAAAAGTGAGTCAGGTAACAGCGCTTTTGCGCGAAGGGATGGAAGCTCACCGCAAAGGCGAGGACGCCAAAGCCGAGCAGTTGTTCAAGAAAGTTGTCACCCTTGAGCCACGCAATCCTGATGGTTACTTCAACTTGGGCGCTCTCGCTGAGAAGAAAAAGGACTTAGCCGGAGCGCTGATGAGCTATCGAGCAGCTTTGACACTAACGCCTGATGATCGCGAACTTCAAGATGCTGTTGACTCTGTCGAGTCGCAATTGGGTGTCGAAACCGCAGGCTCGCACATGTCTAGAGAGCCAGGAAGATCTGGTTCAGGTCACGCTTCACACGGTGGTTCAGGCACACATGCCGCCAGCTCTCATTCGAGTTCTTCACCGTCTAACTATGCAAATGAAGGAACATCCGGTGCGGACCGCGAAGCTGAAGAAGTGCGTCGCGCCGAAATCAGAGAATACTATGGTCGCTCCAGCGATCGTGAAAGCAGCGACCAAGAGTACGGCGGTCGTGAATCCGTGGCACGTCGCGATCCTTTTGAAGGCAAAACACGACCCGATCCTTTCGAGAGTTCTGACCGGTTTGCATCGCAGCCAGGCGCTTATGGGTTTGGTCCCAATCATCGCAGCGCTCACAACGGACCTCAGCCTGCTCCCAGTTATTATCGTGCCAGGGCAAAAACGACCCGCGAGATTCAGGAGGAGAATGCGCCTTACGCTGACGTCAACGATCCGGATGCGCCTGTGATGACGGTGGGGTCTTCACCGCCGCCTGTTGCAAACGTCAATCAGCCGCAGCCATTCCAGCTCCAGACGCAGCGCAATCAGGCTGCCGCCCAAGCGACTCAGCGGAAAGGACCGAGTGCTGCAGGAATGGCTACAAGGGCATTGCTTGGAGTTGCGCTCTCAGTCGGTACCAGTTATGCGCTACGATCCACTGGGATGCACTGCCCCGTTTGTAGAATCGGAGGTGGCGGTGGAGCGCTACGGGGGCTGTTGAGGTTTTAGTTAGTTGCAAAACCGCTTGATTCGGGCAACTTCTGTCATTGTCGTGTTTCTCATCGCCTTCTGTATGCTGATGGGAAGCGCTGCATGGGCGGATGATTCGTTGAGAATTGAACGTCCGAAGAAAACAGAACCTGCGCCATCTCCAGCCGCAAATGCTTCAACCAAGGCTGCTAAGGAAGCTGCAACTCCGGCTTCGACAGCAGCATCGACTTCGACACTAACGCCTGCAGGAAGCTCGCCCGACGCCTGCTGTGGAACTGCTGCTTGCGGAAGTCCCGTTTGCGCAGACAAAGACCTGCAAATGAACATTCCGCTGAGCAGTGCGCTACCTGCTGAAGGGCTGTACACGCGTTGGCGCAACGAGTTCGTCAACCCGACAATGTGCCCGATTCGCTTGTGTCACGGCACTTGTGCGAAAACGCAAATGGGCTGCAAAAACATCAAGACGATGATTGATTCCCTTCTGGATGCATACATCCCAGAAGAGCAACCGATTCAGGCTGGGCTAAATTTCAGATGCTGTGCAGGGTTTACGGATGAATAATTGCTGTAGGGACAGTACAAATGCCGCCCGGCGTCGGCGAGCCGTCGACGCACCTGAGTTCAATCCCGCCCGCGCGCTTTGTCGTAGACTTTTAATGTCGCGGCGAATCCGCCCGTCAACATACTTATGATCATCATCGTTAATCCGCCCAAAATTGGGGGCAAGACTCCGTGAATGGACAGATGATCCGGAGCCACAAAAGCAACCAGCTCAAGGGCTAAGGCTGGAAACACCCAGAATCCAAAAATCCAGAGAGGGATAAGTATAAGGAGCGCTAACCCAAGCGTGGTAATGGTCCACACCGTTGCAAGCATCATTGCCGCGACCTCAACCACCCATAAGAGGAATGCAAAAATGATTGCCAATATGGCAGCATCGATAAAGCCACCTTTAAATTGAATCCCCGGAAGTGCTGGAAGCAAATACATAAAGGTTAGAGCTGTGGCTGCGGTCTTAAGCAGAAATTTGAACATAGTGTTGGCGAAGTCGCCGGAAACCCTCAGTAAGTGCAACCAGGGAGTACCTATACGGATTGTAGCTCATGTCGCAGTCGATTCTCCTAATTGAAGACAGTCGCGCGCAGCTAAAAGCTGTGAGCGCGATTTTGCGCAGCGAAGACTTCCAGATTACCAGCGCCGCTTCTTTGCGTGAGGCTGTGGCTTGCCTGGAGTACACAAGTTTTGATTGCATTCTCTTGGATCTTTCACTTCCTGACTCTGATGGACTGGACACACTGCGTTCCGTTCGCTCGAAAGCACGCAGCGCACCGCTGATTGTTCTAACTTCCACTGATGATCCCTTGCAGGTAGCTGAGGCTTTGAAAGAAGGTGCTCAGGATTATTTGATCAAGGGACGTATTGATGGCGAGTTGTTGAAACGATCGATTCGCTATGGCATCGACCGCGCGCGCACTCAAGAGATGGTGCGACAAAGCGAAGAAAAATTTCGCTTGCTTGTTGAAAGCGCTCGGGACTATGCCATTTTCATGCTTGATACCGAGGGCAACATTCTCACTTGGAGCGCGGGAGCAGAGCGGATAACTGGTTATTCTGGCGAAGAAATTCTTGGCAAAAATCTTTCGATTTTCTATCCGCAATCGGCGGTGGATCGTGGAGAGCCGCAACATGGATTGCGTGAGGCCGTACTGAAGGGGCGCTACGAAGATGAAGGGTGGAGAAAGCGAAAAGACGGCACTCGCTATTGGGTGAGTTTCATCAATACACCTTTGTTCGATCAGGAAGGAAACCTCAGAGGCTATGCGCGTATTGCGCGGGATACGACAGAAAAGAGAATCGCAGAAGAAACACTTCGTCAGAGAATTGTTCTCGAGCAAAAGATGGTGCTTGTTGACCTTTTGCAAGCTGTCACCATCGCAATCAATCTCGCTCCCACTGTCGAAGATGCTGTTGCCACGCTGCTCAAAGAAGTTTGCACGCATACAAAATGGTCTGTTGGATGCGGAAATATTGTCGACACGGAATCGAAAGGAGAGTGTCAAGTTTCTAAAGTCTGGTACTTCCCGGAAGGTTTCAAAATTAGTGCTGACGATTCTGTTTTGCGCGAAAGACTTATATCTGGAGTTGGCATCGCAGGCAAGTCTTGGGCATCAGGTGCTCCTGTTTGGCTTGATGATATTGCCACTGATGACTCAGCGTTGTGCGTTTGGTTGAGTAAACATCAAGGTCTCAAAAGTGGGCTTGCTGTCCCTGTTTATGAAGGCATGCGCTTGTTTGCTATTGTCGAATTCTTTGCTGCGGCTGGTGAAAAACCGGACGCGCCATTTCTCGAGGTTATGGCAAACATTGGTAAACAATTGACTGCTATTGTCGAGCGTAAGCGGCTTGAACAGATGCTTGCCAAAGAAATGCAAAATCTCTCGCGCTCTAACGCTGAATTGCAAGAGTTTGCCAAAATTGCAGCGCATGATTTGCAAGAACCGCTCAAGTCTGTACAAGGTTTTGTCGACCTTTTAAAACGCAGGTATTCAGACCAACTCGGAGATGACGGTAAACGCTTTATAGCTTTTATCGATGATGCTGTCGTGAGAATGGAAGAGTTGATTCGCGGCGTCTTAAGCCACTCGAAAATTCGCTCGCAGGAAAAACGTTTTGAGCGTACGGATTTAAATGAAGTGATTCAGAAGGTGAAAGACAATCTAAGCGTTAGCATCGAGCAAACCGGGGCAATCATTAAATGCGATGACTTGCCAGTGATTGTGGCTGATTCGTTGCAGATGGTGCAACTCTTCCAAAATTTGATTGCCAATGCCATGAAATTTCGCGAGCCGGAGACGACTCCGGAAATTTATATCAGTTGGCGCAATCAGGGTGGCGATTATCAATTTTGCGTCAAGGATAATGGAATCGGAATGGATAGTCGGTATCTCAACAAGATTTTTGGTATGTTTAGTCGCCTTAACGCCAAGACTGAATACCCGGGCACTGGGATCGGTCTTGCCATTTGTAAGAAGATTGTCGAACATCATGGAGGGGTTATCTGGGCCGAGTCCCAACTGGGCAAGGGATCGGAAATGTGCTTTTTGTTGCCGGATGAATCTAGGAGATAGCTTGTGAAAAATCCCGTTGAAATTTTGCTGGTTGAAGACAGTCCTGGCGACATTGCCTTGACTGAGGAGGCATTGAAGGAAAGTGGACTGCAGAATACCTTGACTATCGTCACGGATGGCGAACAGGCTATCGAATACCTGAGCAAGCGCGGTAAATACAAAGATGCCGGGAGCCCCGACCTCATTCTTCTTGACTTGAACATGCCAAAGAAGAGCGGGCACGAGGTTTTGGAAGTAATTAAGGATAATCCCAAGTTGGAAGAGATACCGGTGGTCGTTTTGACCGTGTCTGAGGCAGAAGAGGACATAGCTAGAGCGCTCGGGCTGAAGATGAACTACTACCTGAACAAGCCAGTTAATGTTCAAAAGCTCGCTCCGATCTTGACGACCATCATCGAACTCTGGAATTAGGGCTGGGAACGAAAGATTTTCGACGTCGTCGGTTTATTATGTTTACCGTTTGGCGCTGAATTGAGGTTGTTTTGACCCGACGACGTTTTTCAATCGTCTCATCCGTCGTTTCACTTGCGGTCTGTGCAACCAGTGTATCGATGGCCTCGCCTGGTGTTCTAGCACAAAATTCTTCGAAGACAGCCTCGATGCCGGCTGTGGCTCCGTCTTTCTCTGGTCGCCCGTCGCAATCAAATCAAGCGGCTGGTGTAGGCACCGCTGGTCGGAATGCTGGGAAAACTCTTGAAAGCCGTGCTGAAAATGGCCACGACAACTCTGCTGAAAGCGTTGGACGCAGCAAAATGATGATGCAGGTGAAGCCTCCGACATTGCAGGGTAATGCAGTGCGCGAGGGCACCACGAGCGGTGCGGCAGTTAAACCCTTGCTTGAGGGCAATGTTCTAAGAGAAACAGCTCCAGATGATGCTTTTGCCGCCGCAGGGGTGACGAAGACCGATATTATGCTGAAGAAGCCTAAGCCTGCTCGCGTAGAGAAAGATGTCTATCGTGCTTGGGTCAGCAAGGCTCATCCACAGTTTGCCTTAAAAGCCGACTCAACCGATCCGATAGAGATTGTTGAGGTAAAAGGGCAATGGGACAAGGCCGATCGAACATTGAAGAATCTCGGACTTCCTCACACAACAATCGGCGCAGGACAACTAAATCAGACTGGACTAGAGAGAACAAAGGTCCTGGTCATTAATTGTGCGGGCACATTGGACCGGCGTTCTTTGCAGGGCATCAGAGACTTTGTTGCGCGCGGCGGTTATCTCCTGACCACTGATTGGGCGCTCGATAACATGCTCAAGCAGACCTTTCCAGGTTTTGTTGAATGGAATAAAGGCAAGAGCAAAGGTAACGTGGTTGATGCTCAAGTTATTTTGCCTGAGAAAGAGTTCTTTCAAGGGACGGTTTCGAATGCCAGCTGGAAACTCGATGAGGAAAGTCAGACACTGCGTGTGTTGAGACCTGATGCCGTAAAAGTTCTTGCTGTTAGTCGGGAATTGGCAAAGCTAGACCCTGACAGGCAGGGGATTCTTGCCGTGACCTTTGGATTTGGACGAGGTAAAGTTCTGCATCTTGTCGGGCACTTTGACAATAACTCGCTGCCGTTTTTACCCCTTCATTTACCGGACCCAGCTCCTGTCATCGGCATTGGACTTCGTCAAGCGATGTCCGCGAATTTTGTGATTTCTGGGTTGGAAAGGAACATCGGGCGTTAAGCTCTAGACTGGGCTAACCCAAGCCTTTTCATCTTTTGACAAGCCTGTCTCTGGTAATATTCCGGGTTCAGGAAACCCTTCTTAAGAAATCCGCGCTAAAGAAATCACGTAGACGCAAATCTTTTCAGGCACAGGCACTTACGATGACGAACAAGGTCCCTTTGTTTGGTGAACTTCTGGTCCAGCTGGGCTTCCTCAGTCCTGATGACTTGGAAGCCTCTATCAAGGAAGCTGTGCAACTTAGCTTGCCGCTTGGTCGTTCGCTTGTTTTATCCAATAAGGTCAGTGAGTCCGACGTCAATCTGACTGTGGCTCTGCAGTCGATGATGAAGATCTGGGATTTGCCGTTGGCGAAAGCGAAGATGGCGGTGCCGCTCGCACGCAAAGAAGGTTTGTCGATTGCTGATGCTTTGGCGCGTTTGGGCTGGCGTACCCGCGCGCATAATACGCCGTCGCCTAGCAGTTTGGGCGGATTGCTTGTTGATTCTGGGCTTGTCACAAAGGAGCAACTTGAAGAAGCACAGCATGAGGGCTATAACTCCAATCTTCCTCTCGGGCGTGTTTTGATCCTCAAAGGTGTAGTATCGCATTCGGTGCTAGCGAAAGTACTGGAAGTCCAACGAATGATCCGTGACGGCAATCTGACGTATGTAAGTGGTGCTAAGGAGTTGCGCAGCCACGCCTCAGCTGCAGCCGGTTTGAAGATCAATCCAAAGCAGAAAAGCGGGTCGTTTCAAAAACGTTCTATTCGCCTTGGTGAGTTTCTTATGCTTGCAGGTGTTCTTACCGAGAGCGATTTGATGAATGCTCTGGAGCTTGGACTAGAACGCCAACTAACCGTCGGCTCTGCACTGCTAGAGCTGGGTTTGCTGACCGAAAGTGTGCTTGAAGTAGCGCTGGTTTTGCAAGGAAAGATCCTCGGTGGCGATATTGAATTACAGACAGGTGTACGTGACTTGAGAAAAGCGGCAGGTTTGTCTGAATTACCTGAAGAGCACGAAGCCGGTCCCGAGCAGCGAGTCGTAATTGGTGAATTGCTCAGGAAATGCGGTTTGGTAGACGAGATGCAAATCAATAAGGCGATCGAGCTTACAGCAAGGTATCCCTCTCTGATTGGAAAAATGCTCGTTGTTGCCGGCGCGATAGACGAAGCTACATTGCTGGCTGCTCTAAGATGCCAATTCCTAATACGTCACAGAGCAATCACTGTTGTCGATGGAGTTCGCGCGCTACAGCATGCAGCGAATAACGAAATTTCGCTTGATGATTCGCTCGACGAACTAAGAATCAACGTTCCGTACAAGTTGCGTCGTGACGTGCGCCTGCCTGGCTAGAAGTAGCCTGTAGGGGCAGCATTCATACCGCCCGCGGTCGACGCCATGCCTCGCCCCTTTTGATGCTGCGCTTGCTAAAAAATCACTTGTTCAAAAAGAGAAGAGCAACACCATATTTGGTGCTGCTCTTCAATAAAGCACGACCAGCGAGCTGTGCACTGAAAGTATGCTAGGCCCGCTACTTATGAGGGGCGGCGTTGTGCCTTATCCACAATCCCGCTAGTCGTGTTGAACTCTGTTCTAAGATTGCCCAACAAGATTTGTACAGTACCAAAAATCTTGTTGTGTTGCGAAAATGTAATCTAAATTCGAAGTCTAGATGCTGCTAAATGCAGTTAGTTGCGGTTTTACAGAAGTCCAGTTGTTATTTTGTACAGATTACTTCATCGCAGTCCAACTGCCCGAGCGCTTCCACGTTTGACCAAACGCGCCGGTGTTGGCTTTAAGCAATTCTGCCTCTTCCTTGCGATTGGTTTCGTAGAGAAGACGAGCATAGCTAGCGAGCAAATTCACTAAATCAGGATGGTTTTCGGGTAAGTGCTGTTGCTTAATGGCCAATGCTTGTTTGTAAAAGCGCTCTGCATCCTCATGCTTCTTCCATGAGTGATAGAGCATTGCCAAATTATTGGCGATAACCGCAACGTCCATATGGTCGGCGCCAAGCGTGGTTTCATAAATTCTGAGCAGCCTGCGGCACATTGGCGCGGCCATCGCGTATTTGCTTTGCGCCCAATATATTTCCGACAAGCCTTCGAGCGAAATTACGAGCTGCTGGCTGTGCTCTCCAAGCGTCTCAGCTTCCTCTAAAGAACTGAGCCAGCTCAATTCTGACTGGACAAGCTGACCTGTGAGATAGGCTTGCTGTCCGGCGGTTTTATAAATTTCCCACCGTTTTCTGGCTTCTCTTTGACGATCAGTTTCCTGCACCGGAAATTACCTCTATGCGCTCCCGCGTGACGAATAATGATTATCGTCGGCTTCTTGATTAATTGGAAGTAGTACGCAAAACAATTTATGCCGTAACTGCGATTAACATTAACTGCACACGAACTGTTTGCTGTTGAACATAGCACGCATAACTGTGCGGATACACGAAGCGGGGGCGCTGTTGCACCCCCGTTTGCTTGCATTATTCGAGTTACTGGGGCTTGAGCGCTTCGGACGAATCTTTCAAGCCGGTCTTGTTGGTGTCTTGAAGGAAGGTCTCTTCGAAATAGCGATCTGGATTTTTAGGATCGTTTTCGAACTTGATGTCCTTTGGAAGTGTCGGGTCAAAGAATTGCGCGCGTTTGATGTCTTCGTGTGCAAGCACTGACTTGCCCAGTTTGTGCCACAGGAAGGCTCTGCACAAATAGAAGTTGCCTTGGTTGGGATCTAATCTCAAAGCGTCTTCGAGGCTGGCCATCGCTTCGCCATCGGAGCCCAATTGCATGAGCGCTTTGGCGCGGTGGTAGTAGAGCTGTGCACTGGTTGGATCTTGCTTGAGCGCATCGTTGTAGTCTTCTAACGCTTCTTTGGCATTTTTCAACTTGAAGTATTCATGCCCACGCTTCTTGAGCAATTCACTGTTTGTCGGGTCCAGTGCCAAAGCTTTGTCGTAGTCTTTGAGCGCATCTTCCGGCTTTTGCAGCCCGCTGAAAGCTGAACCGCGATTGATATATGCGGTGCCATAATCAGGTGCAATTTGAATGGCGAAATTGTAGTCTTTGAGTGCTGCGTCATTGTTGCCTGCGTCAATGTAGGCATCAGCACGCTTTGTCAAAATTTCTGCATCTTTAGGTGAGGCGGAAAGAGCTTTGTTGTATTGAGCGAGGGCGAGATCGATTTGCCCTTGTGCTCTCAGTGAATCACCCATTCCGGCATAAGCTCTTGCAAGTTTCGGATCGAGACTGATCGCTTTTTCGAAGTCTTTGACTGCGCTGACGTGATCGTTGAGTTTTACTTCTGCAGAACCTTTCCACAAGTAATACTCAGCATTATCGTCGTCGTATTTCGCTGCTTCGCCGAAATCATTGGCAGCTAATTTGTACTGTTTGAGAGCAAAGAAACATTGTCCACGGAGGTTATAGGCCTTGGCATTGGTCTCTTGCAAACCAATTGCTTCGTCGAAGGACTTGATCGCATCGTTGTAGTTTTTCGCTTGCATCGATTGAACAGCTTTTTCGTACGCTGGATTTTGCACTTCATCAGCAGTCGCTACTGAAGGAGCAAAACCAATTGCTGTTGTAACCACCAAGCCGAGAGTAAAACTCAAAACCAGCTTCTTATAGCTTCTCATTTGGCTAGTTGCCATGCTCAACATGAGCTCTTTCCTCCATTATTGGGACTGCCCAGACAGTCCACAGATGAGTGCACATTATACAGGTGCAATGTCAATGGCAGACATTGACTCCGCGTTTTTGTAAATATCGCTGGTGATATTCCTCAGCGGGATAAAACTTGGCAGCCTCCGTAACCTCGGTGGCTATTGGCGCGTGAAACTTGCCTGATTTGCCAAGTTCTTCGATTTTTTCTTTGGCGGTCTTTTCTTGCTCGGGCGAATAGAAGAACACTGCGGTTCTGTATTGTTTGCCGACGTCCGGACCTTGTCTATTTAGTTGAGTCGGATCATGGATGGTGAAAAACTTGTCGAGCAGCTGTGCGTAAGAAATTACTGCCGGATCGAATTCGATGAGAATCACTTCTGCGTGACCAGTGCGGTCTGTGCAAACCTGTTCGTACGTCGGGTTGTCGGTGGCACCGCCACTGTAACCTACTTTTGTATCTTTCACTCCTTCCAATGTGCGGAAAGCTTCTTCAACTCCCCAGAAGCATCCGGCACCAAACATTGCTTTTTCCATTTCGCTTTCCTCTTTCTTTGAACGAAGTAATGCGTTCTTTTAACTTCCTGAATCCGATCGTCTTCACGACTCGAATAGTTGATGAACAGAGCGATGCATGGCATCGCCACTAAGCTTCTCTACGATGCGCCAGTTTTGGCAGGTGTTCTATTCATGTCGGAGTTTGATTTCAACTCTAAGTGACCTCCAAATTTGAAACGCATTGCTGATAGTAGGCGCTCACCAAATGGTTGTTGCTGCCTGGAGCGGAAGCGCGTGTACAAAGCCGCTGATAAAACTTCAGCAGGAACTGCCTGTTCGATTGCAGCTTGAATCGTCCATCTTCCTTCCCCGGAGTCTTGAACAAAACCGGTGTAGTTGGACAATTCTTGATCTTCGGCCAAAGCCATAGAAGTCAAATCCAAGAGCCATGAACCAACTACTGAGCCACGTCTCCATACTTCAGCGACGTCGGCGACATTGATGTCGTAGCGAATGTCTTCAGGTAATTCTTCGGAGTCTGCACTCGCCAATATACTGAAGCCTTCTGCATATGCTTGCATCAAGCCATACTCAATTCCATTGTGCACCATCTTCACATAATGACCGGCACCTACAGGACCAGCATGTATGTAGCCGTTCTCTGCAGAGTTTTTGTTATTCTCGCGTCCGGGCGTCACTGGAATGTCGCCTTCTCCCGGAGCCAGAGTCGCGAAGATTGGTTCCAATCTTTGAAAGACCGTCCTTTCTGCACCAATCATCAAACAGTAGCCGCGGTCTTTGCCCCATACTCCGCCGCTGGTTCCACAGTCTGCAAAGGTGATGCCTTTTTCTTTGAGCATATGAGCGCGGCGAACATCATCTTTGAAGTAGGAGTTACCACCGTCGATGATTGTGTCTCCGGCTTCCAGAACCTCAGAGAGTTCTTGAATTGCATCTTCGGTAATTTTTCCGGATGGAACCATTACCCAGACAGCGCGTGGTTTTGCCAGCTTCGAGACGAGATCTTTGTAACTCGATGCAGCAGTGGCACCTTCTTTCTCGAGTTCTTTACCCGGCTCTGGATTGCGATCGTACACTACGCAATCATGACCACCCGCCATCAGTCGGCGGACCATGTTGGCGCCCATTCGACCTAAGCCGACCATTCCTAATTGCATTTTACTCTTCCTTCTGTAGTGGCGACTTCACTCATTGCCTGTTTTCTATCGGTGGGACAACGCGATGCATTGCCTTTTCTGTAGGGGCGACGCCATGCGTCGCCCTGTTTTCTCCTGCAGGGTGGCTCTTCGCTGCCCTCGTACTGCTTCTATTTATCTCAAGGCTTCCTTAACTGCGGCTGTCAACGTCTTAAGACCTTTTGCTACATCCTTGCTGAGATGAATGCGCAAGGCTCTTCTTCCTCTGTCGTTTAGCACTTTGAGATCGCCGCGAGCTTGAGCAGCTTTGACGACACCGAAGGTGTACTTCTGCTGAGGTACCGGTAATTCTTCGGCATCATCGGCAGTGATCTGAAGGAAAACGCCGCTGTTGGGTCCGCCTTTGTAGGCTTGACCCGTCGAATGCAAGAACCGTGGTCCAAAACCAAGGCAGGTTGCGACTTTCTTGGTGTCTCTAACTGCCAATCTTGCTACTTGCAGTTCTTCTTCATGAGCTTTCGTCATCTCGATGTAGGCAAGCAATGCCACATAGTCATTTGCTTTTACACGTGAGAGATGTGATTTGAGAATAGATGCGAGTGTTTTGGTTGCGCCCGCACCAGCTTCAATTTCTTTTTTGTTTTTCTCGTCAGCAAAGAGCTTGACACCGTCAGCTTCGAAAAATGGTTTTTCCTCGGGCAAACTGCCGGACTTCTCATATGCTTCCGTGAGCTCACGGGACGCAATCTTGCTGGCTTCAACGTCCGGTTGGTTGAAAGCGTTGATGCCGATAACAGCACCTGCTACAGCAGTGGCGATTTCCCAGCGGAAGAATTCTTGACCGAGATTATAGATGTCGGTGACGGAAATTCTTACAACCGGATGACCTGCCTTCTGCAAAGCTTCAATGGCTTTGTCTTGCTTTTCATCTGGAGCTGATTCAAGACGCAGGTATGCAAACAGGCGGTCTTTGCCGTATGTTTCTGGTGCGGCAAGGGGTTCTCGATCGACTGGAATAATTCCTTTGCCGACTTTACCAGTGGACTCAGCGATTAGCTGTTCTAGCCAAGCGCCTAAGTCATAGATCTTAGGCGACGTCACTAACGTGATTTTGTCGCGTCCAGCTTTTGCTGCTTCGCCCATGATGATGCCGAGCACAGCACCAGGATTTTCCTCCACTGGAACAGTCGCCGCACATGCGTGAGCCATTTCTCTTGCATTATCGAGGAATTTTACAACGTCAAGACCCATCACCGCAGCTGGTACCATGCCGAAATGCGACAGAGCTGAATAACGTCCACCAATTCCCGGCAGTCCGAGGAAAATGTGGCGGAATTTTTCTTTCTCAGCCAGCGCTTGCAGTTTTGAACCTGGGTCTGTCACTGCAATCCAGTGCTGACCAGCTTTATCCGCACCGACTGCTTCAACGGTCTTCTGCCAAAAGTACTGTTCGAAGATGTTCGGCTCTAGTGTTGTGCCTGATTTCGATGAAACAATGAAGATAGTTTGTTTTACATCAATCGCTTTCTCAGCTGACTTCACTTGTTGTGGATCGGTCGAATCGAGAACATGAAGTTCGGGATAACCAGCTTCTTTAGGGAACGTATTGCGCAGGACATCAGGACAAAGGCTCGAACCACCCATACCCAAAAGCAAAGCATATTTGAATTTCGCATCCTTGATCTCTTGCGAAAGCTTTTTCAAATTCTCAATGTGAGCGAGCTGGTCGTTGATGATGTTCAGCCAGTCGAGCCATTTGCTTTCGTCATCACCTGTCCAAAGTGAAGCGTCGCGCGACCAGAGCTTTTTGGTGTTATCCAATGTTTGCCAGTCGATAATTGCTTTTTCAACTGTCGGCTTCAAATCGCTCGGCAGCTCGTACTTGAAATTATCGATCAAGGATTTTTTTTCGGCAGTCCTAGCTTTTTCAACGGCGTCCAGAAGCTTTTTGAACGCATCTGCAAAAAGTTCGACACCTTGTTCAACCAATTTATCGGTGACTTCCTTCATTGAAATCTTCGATTTTTCGAGGTTTTCCATGACGGCATTAGCTTCGGGAATTTCGGTTTCGAGTGTGCTCTTCACCACACCGTGATCTCTAAACGCGTCGAATGTGCTCGGTGGAATGGTATTGACTGTGTCTTTGCCAATCAATTCATCGACATAGATGCAATCGGGGAATGCTGGGTTCTTCGTGCTGGTGCTTGCCCAGAGCAGGCGTTGAGTTTGAGCGCCGTTCTTTTCGAGTTCTGTCCAACGCGCATCTTTGATGATGTTCAAATACTTTTGATAGGCTTGCTTTGCGTTGGCGATTGCTACTTTGCCGAGGACTTTATTGAGCAAGGCTTTTTCTTCACCTTGTGCCGTTTTCAATTTGTCTTCGATCATGCTGTCGATGAGAGTGTCGATGCGGCTGACGAAAAAGCTTGCAACGCTGGCTACGCTGTGCAAATCGCCGCCCGATTTTTTCAACTTTTCCAGACCGTCGATGTATGCCCAATGAACTGCTTCGTAAGCATCCTGCGAGAAGAGTAATGTGACATTGATGTTGATGCCTTCGCCGACCAATTCTTTGATAGCCGGAATACCTGCCTTGGTCGCCGGCACTTTGATCATTACGTTCGGGCGGTTAACCCATTTCCACAGACGCTTTGCTTCATCGATGGTGCCCTGTGTGTCATTGGCGAGAAATGGCGAAACTTCCATACTCACATAACCGTCGCGCTTTTGTGTTTTCTCGTAAACCGGCTTGAGAATATCCGCAGCCTTTTGAATGTCTTCGACAGCGATGTGCTCATAGATGTCCATCGCCTTGAGCTTGCCGTCTTTTTTCAATTCAGCGAGTTGGTCTGCATAATCATTGCTGCCCGCGATTGCCTTTTCGAAGATTGCTGGATTGGAAGTCATGCCTTTGAGACCGTCTTCTTCAACCAAGCGCTTGAGTTCACCACTGTTCAACAGGCTGCGGCGAATATAATCGAGCCAGACGGATTGCCCGTGTGACGAGAGTTCGCGCAATGGATTGACTACCTGTTTGGCTGTATTCATTTTCTCTCTCCTGTGAGCAGCTGATTGTGCTGGCCTGGCGAACATTTAGTGCGGTGGGCGACTTTTTCCTACTTAGATATAGGTGGTTGCAAAGCGGCTCTCCTGAATGACACAGCGATACCGCGGGAAGCGGCCCTTGCCATCGCGGGACATCGCAAATTCCCTGGCGTCAGAACGGACCAAAGATATCAGAAACTCATCCTTTATATGCCAAAGTTTAATCTATAAGTGAAGAGCGTAAAGTTGGCGGTTCTGGGTCGAACCGCAGCTGGCAGATTGTCTTTTTCAATTGTGCGAAAGCGTGATGCTGTGCGCGCCGATGAGTGCACCACCAATGGTGACTGTTTTGCATGCGGACAAGAAACTCAATCGCAGGTTTATGTATGAATTCTGGGAGCGTGGATTAGTAATTAGTGGAAGTTAAAAAAATTGAGGTACTATGTTTTGGTACCGGTGACCCGGGAATAAATCTGAGGCCAAGACAATTGCCTCGTTGGAAGTCAATAGAGGGTTCGGGGTAGCAATACCAAAAAGTCTGGCTCGTGGAGGAGCAACATGGAGATATTTCAAGATCCGCTCGTTCTGGTATGCGTTCTCGCCATGCCATTGGTAATTATCGGTTTGGCTAAAGCCTGGAAGCGTCTTAAGGACAAGAAAGCTGAAGCTGCTGCTGCGTCAGGCGGCGGCGGAGCAGATTCGAACGGCTAGTGCATCGTAGCTGACGTAAGGTTGGCGCAATTCATTAATAAGGCGGGGCGTCGTCAGCTCCGTCTTGCTGTTTGATCGGGAACATCGCTCAATCCCGACTTCAGAACCCTCTGAAATTCATATTTATATGTCGCTGCCAAAATTTTTGTTTTGGCGGCGATTTCCTTTGAACTTTTTCTGGCGAAGTTACGTCTATACAGTTGTAAGCAAAAAAATGGCTGCGCCGAAGTTTGGAAAGCTCCACCGTGGATGCCTTTTCCAGTCGGTGAGCTTGTAGTGTGATTATGGAGTAATTGCATCATGAATTTCAGGAAACTTTTCGTTCTTTCAGTCAGCTCGCTTTCCCTGGTGGCACCTGCGTTTGCAGACACCCAAGTCGGAGCTGTTGAACAGACTGTCGCTAAGACAAACATCTCGGAAAATGTGGGTGGTAAAGGCAAAATGTGTGGCGCCGGTCATCATCGCGGTTTCAAAGGCGGACTCGATCTAACTGATGCGCAGAAAGAAAAACTCTACGCAATGAAGAATACTTTGAAAGATAGTGTTGGACCCAAGAAGCTTGAGTTGAGTAAAGCTAATCGTGATCTCAAAGACCTACTCACCAAGCCCTCGATCGACCGTGCAGCAATATTGAGCACCCAAGGCAAAATCAACGATTTGAAAGCTTCCATCTCCAACATGATGATTGCATTTAGAGCAGATTTTGCAGAAACACTGACGCCAGAGCAAAGACAAAAGCTGCGCTTCGCGCCGTCCTTTGGTGGTCACCGTCACTTCCGTCACGGTGGACCAGGACATGGAGGACCTCGTGGGCCCAGACCGACTGCTGAAGTAGCACCAGCTCCAGCAGCTCCTGTTAGCTAACGGCGCAGCAATCGCACGGGCGGTGTCTTACCGCTCCGCGATTGATTCTCAAGCGGGGCGACGCCTGTGAGTTTGCAGGTGTCGCCTCTCGCTTTGGTTATCTCGAATGCGTTCGGAAAAATTGCCAGAGCGTTTCTGACGCGTTTATATCCTGACTGATTCTTCCGGCAAGACCCGAAGACGCATATGGCAAGCCGCCCGGCCAGGTGTGCCCGCCATTTTCGATGCGATAGAGAATTACTTCTCGACCAGACGATCCGTAGGACTCACGCCTGACACGCGTACCATCGCGCGGATCTTTATCTGGCTCGTTAGTGATGTTTGCGTGTGAAGATCCGACCTGGTTATGCGTACACCAAAACTCAATCATCTCAGGGACCGGCATCAGACCGCCATAACGAGCGAGTGCGCTGTCAACGCCACCGAATTTGTTGGCTCCAACCAATTCCACGAGTTCATTCAGCTCGCCATTTGCTGTGCTGGCGCCTGACGATCCCCAAGAGATCAGAGGATCGCTCGTACCTAGAAAAAACATCACCGGCATTGGCTTATTGGAGTGGCAGCCATTTGCGGCCTGCTGCATGATCGTTGAGCCGACTACACCGATCGCCGCTATACGTTCTGGAATGGCGCAAGCGAGCATTTGTGAGAAGTAGCCTCCGTTACTGATTCCGCAGGCGTAAACTCTTCTTTTGTCGATGCTGACTGTGTTTGCAATCTTATCGATAACTTTGCAGACATACCCGACGTCATCGACTCCGCGTCCGGACTGCCCGGTGTCCCAGCATTTGTCGATGCCATCACCGTAGATGACAGCAAAACTGTTCTTGTCGGCGACTGGATTAAATTGGCTCAAAAACATCATCAGTGAGCCATTCAAGCTCAAGCCGTGGAAGACCAGTACCACGGGCATATTCTTTAGAGTCTTGTATCCTGGCGGCAGGTGGCACTGAAAGGTTCTGTTCATACCGTCAATGCTAACGGTGTCTTGATACGTATAGCCTTTCGTCGTGTCGCCTTTTGGCGTCACGCCCAAGTATCTCTGGGCGGCATTTTGAATCTGCTTGCCCTGCTGCGCGCGCTGACTCTGAGGGTTTTGAGCTCCCTGTTGCCCCTGACCTTGCGGCGCCTGGGTGCTCCCCGGGTGTTTTCTTTCCTCTTCTTCCTGCATTTGACGCATGTAAGCGCGCCTGGCGTATTCGCCGGGTCTGTAGCCGGGAGGGCGCGCATATGGACTTCTGTAGTAATTGGTTGTCGGAAACGGCTGTGAGCTTTGATTGCCGGAGCCGGAAGCATTTTGGGCGGACGACTGGGCGCTCGAACTTGTCTGCAGGAGCAGGTTTAGCGGAATTGCCGCGGACAAAATCAGAGTGAGAACATTTGCCAGTTTCAAGCGTCAGAAGGCTCATTATGTGACGGTAAGCAGTAAATTCTATGTTCCACGCGATCGCTTTTTCTTACTCCTTGCATAACGACTAAACATCCCTGCACGCGGGTAAGCAAAGTGCAGAGAGGTTCTTACACAACTGCATCTTTAGCCGGGGACGACTTATGCGGAAAAACACCATATTTGCATCAACGATGGCAGTGCTCCTTGCTGCTTCAGTAGCGATGCCATCAGAAGCCGAGCCCAATGCAAAGAAAAAGCAGCAGCAGCAGCTACTGAAGCAACAAAAATTGCAGCAGAAGCAGCAACAGCAACAAGACCTTCAGGCGCAACAAGGCGCTTACGACAATAGCAGCGGCAGCAACGCAGGTGGTTCGAGCTCCGGTGATTCGGCAGGCCGGAGTATGTCGATGTTCAAAGCCGGAAATACCACACTGCCGGCGGGCACGTACGCTATGACCAACGTCAGCAATGGTGCGGCATTTGTCGTAATTGTCGATGATAGCGGTGACATGCGCGCGCAAGATGCCCGCGCCATGAATCTCATTGACGAGAAGAATTCGCCCAAGGCGGCGAAGAATCGCAAGAATGGTGGATACGGTGGCAGTCCCGGAAATGACCAAAATTATGATTCCGGAGGCAACTACAACAATTCAAATAGTGACTATGACGGAAGTGACGGCAGTTATCGCAACAACAATTCGTCGGCCGGCTCATCAAGCAATTTGGGGCCCAATGGACTCTTGCCGCCGCAGCCAACACCAGCCTCCGCGGTTTTGCCAACTCAAAATTCCAGTGGTCATCCACTTTTGCAGGGCGCGACGTCTGGCAGTGTTTATGCGCCAGGTCAGCCATCGGGAGGCGGTTTGCTCCCTAGCCTTTTGACAGGACCTAATCCGCTTGGGCAGCAGAATTCGATGATGCCTGGACAACCGGGACCTGGCGGAATACAGGGGAAAATTCAGGCAGAACTTCAACGTCAGCTCAATAAGCAATTTATGAAATATGGCGGAAGCGGTAATCTCGAACAGCAGGTTCGCAAGATGATCAATAAGTTCTGAATCGTCGAAGCTCGACAAATCAGAAAAAGTTCTAGTGACACTTTCGTTGTTTTGGCACAACGCGAGCGCCTGATTTGATAAATTGTGACTTGCCCTGAAGGTCATCAGTGTGACCCTAGATTTTTGCAGGGGCTTATCGTGGAAAGGTTAGAGCGACAATGACGAAAGAAACCAAGCCGAAGAAAGTTTGGGCGACAGCAGAGTTCGAAACTTCAACTGATCGCGAAGACATTTGCAGTTGGTTGATGATTCAGTGTGGCGCGACAGGCTGTCAGATTGAGCCTCTCGACGACAAGAATATAAGAATCGTCGCTTCATTTGAAAAAGAGAATTTCACGGAGACAGAACTGAAGAATCTGCGCGCTTGCTTTGAAGAGTATTACTTGGGTGAATGTCTGCAAACCCTCAAAATAGTGGCTCTTGAAGAACAAGATTGGTTGACGAAATGGAAAGAAGGTTTTCATCCATTCGATATCGGTGAGAAATTGCAAGTTTGCCCTTCCTGGTGGATGGACAAAAGAAGCGAGCTAAGCCCTGCGCGCAAGCACCTTTTCATTGATCCTGGTATGGCATTCGGAACAGGATTGCATGCCACCACTCGTTACTGCCTTGGAGCAATTGAGCGTATCGAAGAACCTGGTGATGTCGTCGATGTTGGCTCTGGTAGCGGTATTCTCGCAATCGCTGTTGCGCTATTGAATGATAAGGCAAACATTACAGCAGTCGAAATCGATGCGATTGCTGTCGAAAATTCTTGCTACAACTTCAAGCTAAACGGCGTCGACAAACGCATTGAGATGTTGACTGGTGAGTTGGAACTTGTCGCTGACAGAAAGTTCGACACAATTCTTTCCAATCTCACATGCGAAGACAATATGGCTCTGCTGCCTGAATACGCGAAAATTCTGAAGCCTAATGGAAGAGTTATTTGCGCTGGAATACTTTTGGAGAAACTTGAGCGACTTTTGCACGTCATAGAGAACACTGGTTTTGCGATAGTCGATCAGGACACGTCAAACGGCTGGGCAGGCATTACCCTGATGCAGAAAGCAGGCGCCTGCGCCAAATAGTGGACGAAAGGTTCAATGAGCCGGCCAGGAAGGGTTTCTCAAGCTAATGGAAACCTTTATTTTGGGGGATAGCGGATACTACGCTGCTATACTTAGGTTAGATTCCCAACTTTGCCCGTCTGGGCGGAATTTTGCACCCTGAAAATTGAATAGACGAAGCATCTGCCAAACACCCACATGGGGGCGTTTAGATTCGACAGGGTTGTTGGGTCGTAGGCTGCAGGTCGAGGTCGCTTGGATCCTCGTTAAAAGCTGAGCAAAACAACAAACGCCAATGTAATCAGCGTTGATTTCTCTGCTAAGCGCGCTCTGCGCGCTGCCTAAAACTAACCTTTTAGAAGCGGAACTCGATAGTTTCTTGACTACCCGAAACTAAAGGGTCAAACCACGGTGGTTGCCGCAGCACGAAGTTAGCGGTTAGTAGTGCTGCCTAAGACATAATCGCGAACCCGGGTAGCCGTTCAGGCTTCCTGCAGCGGGCTGAGCAATCAGCGACTGTAGAAATTTCTGAACTAAACTTGTAGACGCTTGCCTCTCGGCTTCTTTGGACGCGAGTGCGATTCTCGCCGCCTCCACCATTTACTTTTTAAACACGGCTCAAACGGTCATAGGACCAGGCTTTCGCGCATTCTCAATAAGGAGAATCTTCGAAGGTGTGGCCCTTTTTGTGGCCCGTCGAAATATTTTTGGGAACCGAGATCACCTGTTTTCTGCTCGGAATTTTGGGTGACCACTTATGTTGCTACTGGGTTCTCTTTGCTCTTCAATTCGAGGTATTTCTTGATGAGAACGAGCATTTCTTGGGCGAGGATAATGTATGTGGTGGCATCCGAAACCTGTTCGCCTTTGAACAAAGCCGGCGGCCAACCTTTTGCTAGCTTACATTCCTTCTCAAAAACCCACATGGTTACATTTCCACCAACGCGTGAATTTCTGCCGTAACACATCTCTTCGGTAGGCAGGAATGCGTGAATCTGAATGGGAATCATGCAGTTTGTAAACTCTACTCTTGCGACGAGCCCGGAATCCATAAGGATCTTGCGCGCCTCATCCCTCTCGATTGCGAGTTCGCGCTCAAAACGTTCTTCGTTTTCATATTCGCCGGGCATTACCCAACTCATGGCTGACAGCCTCCGCCCGAACCTTTCGCACGCTACTGTAGTTTACAACAGTGGCAATTATTAGGCGTAGCTTCATGCCTTCTTTTCGAGGTGAGATTTTGGATTAAGTAGATGTTCCAAGCGAGCCTCATTCTCGCGCGATGTGTCTTTGATGAATCGCGCGTAGTGCTTGAACGTTGTTTGCAGAGTCGAGTGACCGAGCACATTTGCTAGCCATCCTGGCGTGACTCCGTTCTCCAAGCAAAGTGAGGCGAACGTGTGCCGGAGCTGATATGAGGGACGATGTCGAAGACCGGCTTTCCGTAATGCCGAGCGCCAAACATGATCAAGATGTTTATCTATGGGCTGGCCGCTCTTGGTTGGTGTCCGTCCGATGCTTCACGTGGTAGCGGTTGCTTGAGCGCCGTGGTTTGCTAGAAAGCGTCAACCGAAGCGCTGATTTTGAGGCACGCTGGTTGGCATAAAACTAGGAGGAAGTGGCGTGCGCAAGGACGCTGGACTGAAGGCGGCCGGCTCTGATTTGCTGAGCCGGCGCGAAGCGGCGAAGTATCTAGGCGTGGCGGAGCAGACGCTTGCTGTCTGGAAGTGCAACAAGCGCGTCGATATTCCAGTCATACAAGTTGGCCGGCTAATCAAATATCGCCGAACCGATTTGGATCGCTTCTTGAATGCCAACACTGTGGAAATTTGCCCCGATAGCGAGAAGCCCAAAGCAAGGGCTTCTGATCTGCGCCCGAAGGCTGTGGCACCGACTGAACCATCGATCGGATTTGCACAAGTGCAAGTCGTGGAACAAAGCAAGCGCAAAAGAGCCAAGGCTGAATCGAACGCAATAGAGCTGGAGGTCGTCTTGCCCAGCGGTATAACGTTGCGTTTAGCACCTGGAGGCTCTCTCGATTTCTTGTCGTCTGTGGTCGCTGCTCTGGAGAATCCATAATGTTCAACGTGTCACCGGCAGTAAAGATCTTTGTCTGCACGAAACCCATCGACATGCGGCGCAGCTTCGATGGATTGTTCGCGCTCGTTGAATCGCTGATTGGACAAGATCCCTTTTCTGGCGCGCTGTTTCTATTCCGAAGCAAAAGCGGTAACTTCATTAAGGTTCTCTGGTGGGACGGCGACGGGTTTGCGATCTTCGCAAAACGACTGGAGGTTGGCACGTTTAAATTTCCAGACGTTCGTTTCGTCAATGGCGAATACGCTCCAGTCGAGATTGAGCGCCGACAATTTGCAATGCTTCTGGAAGGTATCGACACTAGTTCCGTAAAGCGTTTAAAACGCTATCATCGAGACAGCCGAAATCAAAGCGAAAAGGGGCCCCAAAAGGGGGCACAGGAAAAGAGAATAAACGAAAACCGTGACCCTGTGCTCCTTTCATGAATTCGGCGATGAAACATAATAAGCCGTTACAAGACACTCGCTGCTTTTTCCAGGCATTAAATATGGTGGCATTGTTCACTGCTGCCTGTAACCACTAATGCATGTAGTGATATCATTGTTGTGATACCACTCACGGTGCCTCATGGAAGACGAGATCTCGCGACTGCAAGAAAAGTACTTCGAAGCTCTGGCGGAAATTCAACGTTTGACTAAGCTCATTGAGGATTTGCAACGTCAATTGCAACAATCCCTCGACGGTAACGACGAACAACGAGCAATGCTCAAAGATCTGCAAGCCAAGCTCGATGTGTTGATCGCTCAATCGAAAAAGCGCAACAAGCGCGACTACGGGAATAAGACGGAAAAGCATAACCCCCGTCCGGCACACACACAGCCCAAGCCAAAAACAGGCGTAGCCGATGAATCCGAAAAGAATCCGTTCACTGGCATCAAGCACATTCTCAAGAATGCCAAAAATCTTTCTCACGAGCCAGTTTCGCATTTTGTCAAACCTGATGCAAGCGTCTGTCCTGACTGCTCTGTCGAAACCGTCTTCGTAAGCAACCTTCTCACCTACCAACTCGAAATGGTCAGCGCCAGCCTGAAAGTTCTCGACCACCTGCAGGAAACACGCGCCTGCCCTCGCTGCAAGCAGCACATCACTACTGCTGAGAAACCTTGCGCACCAATTCCTGGCAGCTACGCCGGTCCGAGACTTCTGGGTGAAATAATCGTCGGCAAACTTGACGACGGACTGCCTAACAACCGTCAAGAAAAGATTTTCGCTCGTCATAACGTTGATATTCCACGTTCTACTCAAAGCGACTGGATGCAAGCAACAGCCGACACTCTTTCTCTTCTGTACGACCTGATGAAGCAGGACATGCTCGCCTCCGCCATCATCAAGACCGACGACTCGTCCATCAAGATTCAAGACCGTAGCCACAAGAACAACATTCGCAAAGGAAAAATCACAACATACATCGGCGACTCGACGCACCCGGTAAACATGTTCGATTTCTCGCCTGACCTTTCCTTTGAGAAAAACCAGGCATTCCTGGCAGATTTCACAGGCATCGTTCAAGCGGATGCTGCCGGCGGTTTCGATGCGTTGTACCAAGATGGGCGGAGAATTGAAGCTGGCTGCAACGCTCACTCGCGACGCAAATACTTTGAAGCCGAGTTTACCGAGCAGAATGTTCGCAGCACCGTTCTCGATGTGTACGGACAGCTCTACCAAATTGAGCGGGACATTAAGAACAAACCGTCTGCTTTCAGATTGGCGATGCGGCGCAGAAATTCGAAGCCACTCATTAAGCAACTTCGAAAGATCATCGTCAGCGCAAAGGATAAATTCAACCCCACCCACGAGCTGATGAAGGCAATCAACTACACGCTCAAACACTGGCGAGCGCTGACAAGATTTCTCAAAAATCCCGATATTGCAATCGACAACAACGAGGCCGAGCGCGCAATTAAATGCTGGGTTCTTGTGAGGAAGAATTCTTTGTTTGCCGGCTCCGATGCGGGCGCTAAAGCCATCGCCATTCATCTCTCCTTCATCGGCACGGCAAAACGCAACGGAATCAACCCCGTCGACTGGTACGCCGATGTCCTGGCGCGCATCAATGGAATGAAAACAACCGAACTTCAACAACTGCTTCCTCAGAACTGGTCTCCACCTCAAGGACCATAAGTCCTCAGCTGGACATGCTCTTAGGAAATCAGATCACTGCTCTTTCCGCTACCACGTGAATGATCGGACGGACACCAACGTTCGCGCTGTGTTTGCGCAGTTGTTACTACAATTGTCATCGATGCTTCGATTTTCTGTCACTAGGGAAATTACTGATTGCGTTTTTCACCCACGCTCACCTGAGGTGCTTCGTGGATTATTTGTGCTGCACTTAAGATGCACGTCCGGCAAATGATCCCGAGTATTTGCAGTGGATTTTGGAAACAGCTCCTGTTGATCCTCTACCTAAAAACCTTGCCAGGCATGCCATTCGGGATATTTAGAGATTCCCTTTATCTTGCCTTATACCCTACAGGTATCGGCCTTCGGATTTGGGTTCCGCCTCATGGCCAATTCGGCGGCGACTTTGACCTGATTGTTCGATAAGCTCAGAGCGACTGGATGAATCTGCTTCTTGCCTTTTACTTTGTGGCTACAGGGCTGCTGCGTCCAGTAAAATAGGCGAGTGATCCTCATTAGGCAATTCTATGTCAGATGAAATAGCACGCCTACAGGAATTGTTGGAAACTGGCCAGCGTCTTTCGATGCAGGGATCGTATGATCGGCGCGTTCCCGACAAAAAGGCAGTGCCCTACCTGATGCAATCCCGAAAAGGCTTGCTGAAACTCATTGGAGAGCAAGATACTGCCGAAATCTGGCTCTTACTTGCGTTAGCCGAGGAATGCCTGCTGAACTATCCAGCTGCCCGACGGTGTTTTGAGGAATATCTTGCACGCGGTGGATTGCGCAGCAAGAAGAATCTAAAGAGGCTCGCAAATCTCAAGGAGCACGAGAAGAAGTGGGCCAGCCTGATGTTGACTCCAGAGCAACTCGAAGGGCTGGGGGTTTTTCTTGAACACCAGTTGGCAGAATCATCCTGTGATCACACCCAGCGGTTGACAGAAACTTGGTTGAAGTCACATCTGAAAACCAAGCCAGCTCTGGTACTCGAAGCTCTTCAGAAGTATGGTGGCTACTGCGACTGTGAGGTATTAGCCAACGTCTGTTAGTGTCGTTAGCCGATAAGTCGGGCCCAGAAATTGATCCTGATGCTTGACTCTGAACAAGATATCTTACCGAATGGTGTGTCACCATCGGTTCGGCTTGCTCGCAGCGACATTTGCTGGTATCGCTTTCGTCCAGAGCCCGAAAATTGGAAGGACACGGCTTGACCATTCTGCTAACATTCAACTCGCGACGGCGGCAAGTCTTCTTTCACTTGCTGTACATCGAATCGCCGTCGCCCGAAATGGAAAGAGCAGAACGAGTCAATGCCCTACCGCATGTCGGTTCTTAAAATGATTGCTCTGGGTGCGATTTCGAGTAAGAGGACCGGATTTTCTGGATCTTTGCGCTCAGAGCGGTTCTTAAAACGCATACTGTGTGCTCGATTCCGGATAAGAGGAATTTCTCTTTTATCCTGCCTTACCGAATGGTTGCCACCATCGGCTCGGCGCCCTTAGTCGCGCTATCAGACGTAGAATGACCAAGCGATTGCCAGGGCGAGGAGGACTCGGAGCAATTCAAATCTGCAGACCGGAGCAAGCCGTGTTGCAATGGCGGAGGCAATTCCTTGCCGTGCAGCGATTAGTGATCGATGGCCTTCTGCCAGAGCTAATAGCAACAAACTATTGTGCTCAGCCGCTTCTGAATTCCCTCGGATCAGGTTGAGCGTAATAAGTTGAGTCAACAACTCGATTAGGGCTTGGACGTTTGTAACCTTCGAGCAGTTTCGTGCCGTGCGTCCAGTTAGTGCTGCTACTGCTTGCTCTTTAGCTAGCAAGGATCCGACGCTAGAACCAAAGATTGCAAAAAGCGTGAGCGAAACGTCCGGCCACCAAGGTGTGCTCTCTGCAGGAGTTCTATGCTTCTCGAAACTTCGGCGGAATAGTTCTGACTGTTCTTTGTCACCGTTGCGCTGGGCTAAATATTGAATGATTGGTGTGCAAACGAAGGGTTCTTCATCTATCGAAGGCATAAGGCGGGCTGCTTGAGCAAGGAGTCGCTTGGATTCTTGTTTGTTGCTTTCGTCTTGGAGAATTGCCATTTGGGCAAGTGCATCAACACACTTAGTGACAGCGTGGTTTTGCTGATATAGCAATAGAGCTTTGTTATGCCAATAAATTGCTTCGGGATCGCGGTTCTCTCGTCCTTGCTCGCAGGTGAGTCCGAGGTAAAAGTACCGACCAGCCATTTGACGGCTCTGGCTACCATACACTGCTGCCACTGCGGCGTTCTTCATACGGAGAGTATTCGGATCCTCGCGTGTTGAAGAAGAGTGCCACGCCGCCATAGAACTGTAGCGTCCGCTTGCCTTGTTGTGATTCAAGTCTGGGGCGCTCCGGTAAATTCGTTCTGCGAGTTCGTATTGTCCGACATCGCTCATGAGGCACGCGAGAGCCTTAGCGCTGTTATCGAAGATGCATGTCGAGAAAAATGCTGAAAATATCAGCAGCGTTATGCAACTCGCAAACAAGTAGCTGACTCGCAACCCGCTCAAGAGTCGACTCTGCTGGAGGATTGTTGTCCAATCTTTTTCCAGTGCAAAGAGGCGCCGCTCCTTTTTAGCGCAGAGAGCAATACATCCTATTAACACTGCGATTACGCTCGCAATCGCTAGATCTTGAAGACCAACTCCCCAGTCTGCATAGAATTGCTGAGCACAGCCAATGCGTTCCCATGCTTTCGAAAGCCAGTTGATAAGCCATAACGACAGTACGAATGAAAGCAGCAGACGATTAGTGGCTGAAAGCAACGGTATTAGTTTGTGAGGGTATTTCGACATGTCTGGCTGGTTGCCGCAAGGACCTACTTATATGATAAATCGGCATAGTCCGCGTGTCTCGCTATCATTGGTGAAAGTACGGCATGGTCGGGCTCACAGAGTGGTTTCACAGACTTCCGCGAGAGTTAGCCATCTATATTTTCTGCCATTCGTCAGCAGCAACGAAGTGACGGAGATGTTCTACGTTGGTCGTCGCAATGAGCACATCTTCGCGCGGATAGGCATCGGCTAGGAGCTGTGCTTGAGCGCATAGAATTACGTCACCGTCCAAAGCGTGCTTGTCTGCAAGTGGGCGACCCTTTGCTCGAGACTTAGCCCACAGCTCCGCTGCTCGTCGCATAGTTTCTGTGTCAAGAGGAAGGTAGCCCAGTTTCGTGCCCATGCGATTCAGGGTTTCAATGGAAGCCTTAGAAGCGATTCTTAGTAGTTCACGCCGCAACTCATAGTCTGCTATCTCGGGGACGAGCGGTCTGTGACCTTCCCGCAGCAGGCGCTTGATCCACAAGAGGACGGCACCGCTTATCGTTGCCTTCGGATTGGTCGCCAGTCCCAAGACGCCAGTATCAAGTAGCACCAGTTTAGCCATTCGGGAACAGCTTTCTGCCAGACAGCCTATCCTGATCGAGCATTGTCTTCAACTTTTCCCATTCGCTGGTGTCATAGCTCTGGTCGCTGGTTTCTAGCAAGTGGTCGATAAACTTGATGGCCTCGGCAGCATCCGGCCACCTTACTTTCGAAGGCGGTTGCTCGTCAGAATGCTTGCGGGATGTAGTCATGTTTCAGCCTGATGGAGGACTGGCGGTAGATTGAGTCTATTTTACCAAAGCTCGACAAGTCAAGCGGTGATAGGTACAGGTCCTAGGAACCCTCTTCACCGTGCGGTGAAACCATCTATTTAATGAAACATGCTATCCCAGCCATTGCCTACCCCATAATTCCTTCAAAATCTGTGGCCCATTTTGTGGCCCCTCGTGTGTCCATTCGGGACCATTAGCGCCACTTCGCGTAAGTCCCCAAAATCCCGAAACGCGCACCATCAAACAAAATCAATTGACGAGTCTTAATGAGAATGGCTGCCCAGGCGATTCTCGCCGCCTCCACCATTTTTTTATTGGCGCATTGTTTGCGCCTTTCTGTAGGGTCGACGACATGCGTCGACCGGTCGATGTCTCTTTTTTCACGCTTTTGAGCATTCTCAATAATGAGAATGTGCGCAAGTGTGGCAACTTTTTTGGCCCGTCAAAATACTTTTGGGAACCGAAATCACCCGGTTTGCGGCTGGATTTTTGGGTGACGTAGAATGTCATTTGTAGCAACCAAGAAGATTTAGTAAAGCGTCGTGCCATCAACATCGATCAGGCTTGTATTTTCTAATCAGCGGATAGATCCAGCTCGAATCTCTGACGTTCTGGGGATGCAGCCGTCGCGGAAAGATCTTTCAGCAGACGGGCAGAGAAGCGGTTTTCCATTTTGGGAACTGTCCTCTGGTGAAGCCAACGAAGTAGAAGCGCAATTGCCGCTTTGGATTGCCATTTTGGAAAAGGTGCATGAGCAGTTGAAAGCGTTGAGCACTGAAGACTTGGGCGGTTATCTCGACGTGCGCGTGTACGAAGATAATTTCTATGTTGAAGATCAACTGCTGTTGCGCTTGGGCGCAACGGGCATCGGAATCAGCGTCTGGTTCAATCCGCCGGAGCAGACGGACTGGACGGAACCTGAACATGCATCTACGCTAACAATTCCTGAACCAGGCGGTTTCTATTGCCAGCTTGATGAAGATCACTTCTTCGAGTGGCTGCAAGAGATCGACGGGGTCAAGGAAGTGCGCGGGCACGCTACTGGCTTGACGGTCTATTTGTCCGTCCCTGTGCTCTCTGAATCAGCATTGCGTGATTTCATCGGACTTCTTTTTCGATATGACGTGCCGATGTCTTTTTTGCGTTCGCAGCTTACGCCGAAAAACGAGCACTGGTTCAAAGATCCAGAAAAATTTTGGTATGAGAAGATTTTTGCAGAGACTTGATCTGGCACGGGTTAAGCCATGATTCACTCGTAGTGGAAAACGCCTGTACAATGAATGAAATTGATCGCCGCATAACAGATCCGCACTACGGCACGCCTTTTCTGACGTGAAGACGTAAAGGTTGCTTGCGGATTTGATTCCATTGGTCAGATCGACACCGCTCTGCTTTTGATAATCATGGCTGTTGAGCAAGAATTTGGAAACGTTGATGGCGCGCAGCATTTGCAGGCATACTGTGCCGCTTCTTTGTTCACGCTTTCGAGCATTCTCAATATGGGGTGTGCAAAGGTGTGTCCATGTACCGATATAGGTAATGTGCTAAAGTACTCAGTCGTTTTTGCTGCACAACGGAAGCTTTTTACTACATGTCGAAAAAAATATTGTTCATAGTTTCGAATGCGAAGGTGATTGGACCAAATCAGAGAAAAACTGGTGTGTTCCTCGATGAAGTTGCTCACCCTTTTGTTGAGTTTGACAGCGAGGGATATCAGATCGACTTCGCCAGCATCACTGGAGAAGTGCCTGCTCTCGATAATATGGCAGCGAAAGATGAGGCGTCTAACGCGAAATTTTTGAATGGTGTCGGTTGGGAGAAAATGCAGAATAACCGTAAGCTTTCGGATGTGCGGCCGGATATTTATGATGCGATTTTCGTGCCGGGCGGTTTAGCACCGATGGTTGACATGCCGGAAAACGCGCTACTGAAAAAAGTAATCGCTGATACATACGAGCGGAGAGCCATTGTTGGGGCGGTTTGTCACGGACCAGTTTCATGGTTGAATGTAAAGCTCAGCGACGGAACTTTTATGATTGCTGGCAAAAATTTGACGTCATTCACTACTGCTGAAGAAGAAAATTACGCCAGTGCAGATGTGCCGTTTGATTTGCAATCAGCGCTCACGAAGCAAGGCGCGAAGTTTCATGAAGCGGCACCATGGTCATCCAACGCAATCGCTGACGGCAATCTAGTGTCCGGTCAAAATCCAGCATCGGCACGCGATGTTGCGAAGAAGATGATCGAACTTTTGTCAGCGAACTGATTAGCAGCACGCAGATTGTTCGATTCAAATCATGTCATCAATGGCAAACTGGATCGTGCTGTCTAGCTTCTACTTCGCCGCTACGATCGAACCTTCGAACTTAATTCGGGGATCGCTTACTTTGACGAGTTCATTTAGTTCGTACACGTTGCGGTAACCGTAACCATAGAGATTTATGTAAGTAGGAACATTGAGAGCCATCATTTTCGGCTTATTCTGCACGACCATTTGTGTTGCGATTGGATTGCTGGCTCTTGAACCTGGTCTTGCAATCTTTGAGGCAAAGTCGATTTGGTTGCCGTCAAAATTGTTGTTGCAGTAAATCAGTATCTTCGTATCAAACGAAGGAATGGTTTTTGCGAGATTGTCTTGAGTGAAGTCTGTAAAACTCAGACTCTTCGCGCCTTTTAAGTGGATACGATCAAAGCGAAACGTTGAACGGCTGTCTAGTATAATCACACCAGGTTCTTCACTCATCTTGAGAAACTCATTCAGACCGATCAAGCGTTTGGCTCGATGAGGTTCTACGTCCGCCACAAGCGCTTTGAAATCTTCGAAGCTTACCTTTGCTTGTGGATAAGTCTTGCTCTGTGCTATTCCACTGGTTGCCATCATTACTGAAAGCAGGACCGCTGCAATGATTGTTCTCATCTCAACTATTCCTCAATCACACTGTTTTCCAAGAAAGCAATTGAATGCACTTTCAATCTTTCAAATGCACACATAACATTGCTGCACAGCTTACTAACGGTGTCCCAATCCGCATCGACTCCTTTTTTGTTTAGAACTTTGCTTTCTGCATGCAGTTCTCCGGCGCGCAAGCTGCCGCAAGAGCCGACGAGCTTATGTGCGATTGCTAAAACTTCCGTTCGATCTTTGTTGTCTAATGCCGCTTGCAACTGTTGTATGTCAACATTAGTACAGTCAATCACGTTAGTGACCAATTTGCGCGCAGCTTCCATCCCAAACATTCTAATCATCCAGTCGATATCAATGGGATTTGGCACGTCTGATTTTGTAGAGTTGCCGTCTTCGTGAGAAGCTTTCGTTGTATGCTCAGAATCCATGTTGCAAAGACCGTGTGGCGCGACCTTCGATTATAGCTGCGAGCGCTCCGTAATCCAAGCTAGTGGTACGCTTTACCGTAGTGGTCTTGAATGCAAGTGCAATTTGTGGCAAACTCTGTTTCACAGTTGCTCTATGCTCACTGGTTGGCGCAGCAATGACGCCGTGAGGGACACAGGCTACGAGTGTGTCCTTCCCATAATTTCAAAATTGCACATTATCTGAGGAACATACGGCGCGTCTGTTGTTCTCTTATCGGCGAGCACGTCAAAACAGCTCTTCCGCTAGTGCGATGATGATTCCTGCTGGACCTCGCACGTAGCAGAGTTTGTACATGTTCTCGTATTGAACGAGCTCTCCGATAAGTTCTGTTCCGTGTGCACGCAAGCGGGCTAGAGTGTCATCGAGATCGTCGACTGCGAACATTATTTGTCTAAGACCTATCGTGTTCGGCGGCGCAATCGCTGGCTTCACGTCAACCAAGTCGGGGCTACGGAATTTTGTCAGCTCTACTTTTCCATTTCCATCAGGGGTTCGCATCATCGTGATGTCGACCTTGACGCCTTCGAGACCGTTGAGTTGATCCACCAATTTGCCTTCAACCGGCATTGAGCCCTCGAGTTCCATTCCGAGCGTGGTGAAAAATTCAATCGCTGACGGAAGATCGTCGACGATCACGCTGACATGGTCCATTCTTTTGATCATCTTGGGACCCCTTCTACGATTTCTTCGAATTCAATGCTTTAGCTTTTTTGAAAAGCTCGTTGCATTCGGCTTCTAGAACGCCGCCGATAATCGCGCACTTGCCGTATCGCGAAGCGTCAATTACTGTCTGTGCTCGAATGTCGATCTGTCCGAAGTCGCATGTTTGCAGAAATGGAATTGAACTGCCGTAAACAACTAACGGCATCTTTGTCCAGATGATTGCAGACTGACACATCGGGCATGATTCGCCGGTGGTGTACAAAGCTACTTCGCTCCAATCAAACCCTTTATCGCTGTCGGGGCAATTGTAGATGGCTGTCATTTCGCCATGCCAGATCGGATTTTTCTCTGCACGCACCCATCCTTCACCTACGACTTTGCCGGTTTTGATATTTACGACTACCGCACCGAATGGGCATGCAGGCACCTTATGCGCTTGCTCAATTGCTAGGCGCATAAACTTCTCATGATCGAGATTATCGAGCAATTTTTTGATTGATGCAGATATCTCAGATGTCTCAGATGTTTCAGTTTTTTTAGACGCAGTAGACGCTTTTGAAACCTCTGTTACGTTCGCCTTTGCATTGGCTGCAAGGAGTGTTGCGGCTCCGGACAGTAAGACTGCGCGCCGGCTGATTGTGTTTTTCATAGTGGTTTATAGTGCTCCGTCTGCTTCAAATTCCATCGCCTTAAGCAAGTATGCCTTCAAGGGTTTATCAACCAAGTAGCCAACTTCTTCCCGTTTGAATGCTTTACGCGCAACCTCGAGAGCGTCTAGATAAGCATCTTTGACAGTCTCATTAGCATAGTCTCCACGACCCAGCCACATTAATGCAGTGAGTTCAATTACTTGCTCATCAGACATTGAATTTAGGACATCAATCAAGCTGCGCTTTGGACTTTCCGCATCTGCTTGTGTTTGATTGGTCATAAGTTTTTGAAACATCAAACGTTCGGTATTCCGAGATTGATCAGAAAGTTTGATTATTTCAAGAACTATTTCTGCGTCCAGTGTCTTTGTGAGTTTTAATACGCTCATTTGTTCACTCTTTGTCAGCACTAATGCAGTGTGGCGAAAACGGCTATTTGATGCCGTTCTTGCGTCTGTCGGAACGAAGAGTTTTGAGAATGCTCAAGAGATTTTCGTTTGTGCCCTTTGCACCCGGATAATGAAAATTGACGAATTGCCACTTGCCGTTTTTATATGCAACTTCTGGTTGAATGCGCGATTTATCAGTTCTGTTGCCGCCCTTTCCATCGACCTGAACTAGGTAATTCTCACCCTTTCGAGTCACATTGGTTGCCACATAATTCACGAATGGCTCGGCGTTGGTATCGAGAAATGGGTCGAAGTCTAAGCCCACAATTTCGCCGCTGACTTTTTGTGAGGCAGCATAGTCATCATTAAGCATCTTGAGCAATTCCGGACTGAAAGCACTGGGTCTTTGTTTGCACGCGTGGTTAGATTCCGGCTTAGTCAAATACCATTTATAGAAAGACTGAACAAAACCTCTGCTGGAAGCTTCTAAATTGCAAGGTGTTCCCTTTGATGTTGTCGTATTCCTTTCTTTGTCTGAGTTTACCTTCGGGGCATCAGCGGCTTGAGCCGTAACGGTAAATGATGACACGTAAGCAAGCGTCGCTAACAAAACTATGGCAAATAGACGTTTAAATTGCATTCAAATCCTCCAGAGGAAGCACTTCATTAAAGAGTCACTTCGATTGCCGTTCTAAGTACGACTGCAAGATTACCGCAGCCGCTTCCATATCAACAAGATCCCTATTTCTTCCCGTATCAATGCCGCGCTCCACTAAGCGCTCGGTTGCTGTGAAAGTGCTCAGTCGCTCATCTTCAAAATGCACTTCCAAGCGAGTTTCGCGCGTGAGTTTTTTTGCAAATGATTTGACCTTGGCTGCTTGTTCACCTTCGGTTCCATCCATATTTTTGGGCAGACCGACAACTATTGCCGATGCCTCGTGTTCGTCGACTAGTTTGCAAATCCGAGCAATATCAAGTTTTGAGTTCTTTCGATGAACAGTTTCGACCGGCGTAACCAGCATGCCGGTGGCATCTGAGACTGCAACGCCAATGCGTTTGTCTCCAACATCAAGTGCCAATAAGCGGGACATTGAAATCAATTCGACCATTCAGAAGGTGCATATCTACGCAGTTTGCGCACGAATGATGGGTCAACCATGCAGACACCGTTCGCGCAGTTGCTGGAAGCAACCGTGCTGAGCAAATTCTTGTCTTCCGGCATCAACGGCAGAACAAGCAGTCCAGTTTGCAAAATACGTGTAGAGCTATTGCTGGTTGCCGATACAATTGCATCCAAAACTTGCGCCGCGATGCCCGGGTCGAGCCAAACGGTGCCAAGTCGTACGCTGCAAATCGCCATCTCCAGCCCGGTGTGATTACCGTGTAAAACATAACCGTCAGCACCTGCTTCCATTGCGGCAAAGATCGCTTCTGGTGTGTTATTTGCGGTGGAAACTATCACGCGCACTTTGGGATACGATTTTTTGATCTCTTTGGTAAGTTCGATACCGTCGACACCTTTTACGGAAAGATCAAGCAAGATGACATCAACACTGCGCGTTGTAAGGTGCCGTAGCGTTTCTGTCGCATTCGAAGTAACATCGGCGATTTCAATGCTCAGAACTTTCGACAAATACGCAACCATGTCGCGACTACTTTCGTCGTCGCTCTTCATGATTAAAACTTGAATCGGCGCAGGTGTTGCCATGGTTTCCGGTTTCCTCCGGATAAGTATAGACCATAGCCTACGTTGTAAAATCAGGTCTTGAACTCGAAAACCGTCGTGAGAAAGAGGTCCAAACATGAATCCCAACAAAGATCTGTGGGAAAAAGGCGACTTTTCAAGAATCGCCGAGTGCGGATAAGCTGCTGATGACTTTCCTTGCAAAACTCGATGTGAAGCTGCCAATAATTCAGGCGCCGATGGTTGGTGTTTCGACTCCTGCTATGGCAGCAGCTGTTTCAAATGCTGGTGCTTTGGGGTCTATAGGTGTTGGTGCGGTGGATGCGAAAGGTGCTCGCGAGATGATTCTCGCAACGAAGCAGCTCACCGATAAATCGTTCAATGTGAATGTGTTTTGCCACAAGCCCGCAATCGCGAATGCGCAGCGTGAGAGTGCGTGGCTTTCTCGTTTGAAGCCTGAGTTTGCGAAATTTGGCGCGGAGCCTCCTGGAAAGCTGCAAGAGATCTACAAAAGTTTTGTCGAAGATGATGCGATGTTAGATTTGTTTTTGGAAACACGTCCGAAGGTTGTGAGTTTTCACTTTGGTCTTCCGTTGCAGATTAAAGTTGATCGACTGAAAGACGCTGGAATCGTGCTGTTTGGATCTGCGACAAATTTAGATGAAGCGAAACAGTTGGTTGACGCGGGAGTCGATGCAGTGGTGGCACAAGGTTACGAAGCTGGTGGTCATCGTGGGATGTTTGAACCTACGCAATCCGATGACTGTCTCAGCGCTGCAGCCTTGACACGAGTTTTAGTAAGCACATTGACGGTTCCAGTGATAGCTGCTGGCGGTATCATGGATGGTGCAACTATTGCTGCATACCTCAAGCTTGGCGCAGTGGCGTGTCAGCTTGGCACCGCATTCATCGACTGCGCTGAGTCATCAGCAGACAAGTATTTCCGCGCTACCCTGCACTCTGACGCCGCGTTCCACACAGTGATGACACCTGTTATTTCAGGACGCCCCGCAAGATGTCTGGCGAATTCTTTTACAGCATTTGGAGCAGATGTTGATCCATCTGAAATCCCTGATTATCCAATTGCTTACGACGCTGGAAAAAGCCTGAATGCTGCCGCCAAAAACGCCGACCAAGGCGGCTACGGTGCACAATGGGCTGGTCAGGGGGCTCCACTGGCGCGAAGCTTACCAGCGGCTGAACTGATTGCCCAACTACAACGCGAAATCGACGAGACTATACGCTGAATGCGATACACGGATTGTCGCGTTATTTTAAGCTGTTTCGCAATATGCGGGAACCTTTTTTCTGGGGGATGGCGTCCCTGGGTAAATACCTTGAATGGTTCCACAGTGTTATCACCCCGCGCTGTTTAGTGTCGTTTGCGCGTTCAACAGGAAAATTGAAATGAACCAGCGCAAATGGAAAGGGCTCGTTTGCTCATCTACGTGCCTATTTCTTCCGCTCGCCATCTTGCCGCAAGTCAATGAAGACGGTGAGATAACGACAATCGCTTCCTGGTACGGACCGGGCTTTCACGGTCGCAAAACGGCATCTGGCGAGCGTTTTAACCAAAATGCATTAACTGCCGCAAGCCGCACGCTTCCTTTCGGCACAAGAGTTAAGGTTCGCAATCCGAAGAATGGAAAAACCTGCACGGTAACCATAAATGACCGCGGACCCTTTGTGAAAGGGCGTGGCATCGATCTGTCTCGCGCCGCCGCAAAGAGCTTGGGAATAGATGGGATAGCTAAAGTTTGCTATGCGACCGTTCCGAAATACGAGCCTAAGCCTAGTGTTGATCTTGATGAAACGCCGAAAGTCCCTGTGGCAGACAATGAACTCGAAGTTGTGGCAACGAGTGGAGTAGGCGAATCTATTGAAACGCCGGTAGCAGCCGTTAAGCCTTCTGGTGTAAAGCTGTCCAATGTTAAGCCACTCATTGAGAAGAGTGAAACCAGGCAGGAATCGGAGCCATTTCATGCGCAAATTGAATCTCTGAGAAGTCAGCTGCGGTCTGCCGAAACGCTCGCAACAGCGCGCGCTTCAAAAGCTCAGGAGCCGCAGACCGCTATGCTGCGAGCATCACAGTTTATCGAAGCACCTCAGTTTACGGACTTAGTGCCTGTGGCGCAGAATGGTCAACTGCGCGCGCAGTCTACCAGCAAGCGACTAACGACCCACGCCGTAATAAACGAACCAGTTGTTTCGAAACCGGCTGTTCAAGTCGCTGCCAATCCGAGCACGAAAGGAACTTTTGCCAAGAAACAGGCGATGCGAACTTTTGCCAAGAAACAGGCGATGCGAACTATTGCCAAGAAACAGGCGATGAGAATTATCGCCAAGAAGCAAGCGACTAGAACCATCGCGAAGAAGCAAACGGCTAGAGCAATAGCGAAGAAGCAAACGGCTAGAGCAATCGCTTACTCTCGTGCACCGAAGAAGAATTCGCGCGCCAAAAGAGGACAGTACATCGCGCAACATCGGTACAAATCCAAGTTCGGAAGATCTATGGATAAGCTCACGGCAAGAGCATCTCATATCTATAAGGGTTTAAAGGGCATCTTCGCGATGCTTTAGTTAGAAGTTGCTGATGCTGCGGGGCGTCTGTGCAAATACCGCTCTCGAACTGAAGCAGCTCTCGCACTGAAGAGCTATCGCAGAAAAGCAGTACAGCGGAACTTGCGTTCCGCTGCACCACTTCTTCCCTCAAACTCGTTTCTTCGGTTGACTTTTAGGCGGCGAATCTAGCCGTCGTTCTAGCAGTCTAATCGGACTATTTTTGTACCGTGGTGTATTTGCCTTGGGCGTCGATGTTATGTGCTTCAACAGTGCCGTTGGGATCGTGCCATTCTGTGTAGGTGGGCTTGCCGGTGCTTGGGCTGTAGTTCCAAACGCGCATTCCCTTTTCACCGTTAGCGCCGTGACGCTTTTCGCTATAAACCTTGTCGCCGTTGGAGTTGTACTTTACGGTTTCTCTCGTATTGTCGTTGTTGTAAAAGTCTTCTTGGCGGATTTTGCCGGTGCTGGAGTCGTAGGTCTTGTGCACAGTCCCTTTCGAGTTGGACTCATCAGCCTGCGTTTCATGACCAGTCTTCGGGTCGAAGTCGATATGTCGTTCACCCCATGAGGTTTTTTCGTCGTGCGAAACGCGCTTGCCGGTAGTTTTGTCATAGGTGTAAGTGTCTGAGTCATAGCTGACCCGAATGTCACCGCTGTTACCGACCCGGACGGTTTGGTCGAAGTTGCGAATCACGTTGCCTTTTTCATCTCTTTCTGTGATTTCGACGCCGGTCGAGGTTTCGTATGATTCTTTGATATTGGAAGATTTCACTTCCATTCGGGTTCTGCCTTTCTGGTCAAGTTCGTAGTGATCGGTGAATTCGCCATTGCCTGACTTCATGGTTTTTTCAACCGACTTCAACTCGCCGCTGTCATAGAATTCGAGCTTCGGCAAATCGGCATTTGGATGCTGCTTCATATCCCAGGCTATTTGTTTTGCAACTGCGAGCCTGTCGTCAGCGCTCAGATTTTGCAGCTCTCTTGCCAGATTCTCAGGAAGCGATCCGCCTTCTGCATGTTTTTCAAATTGCTTAGCTGTTGCTACAACATCGATACCCATCGTAGAATCTCCCAATTGCGCGCCAGTTGCGCTTGCCGGTAACTGAGTGCAATTTACCGGGGAGTTGTATCCAATCTGTTTATCCGCCAAAATATTCTGGCTAAGTTCGAAAAGCCTGTATATTTGGCACTTGTGGCGTTTGTCTAGGGGTATTCCAAGCAAAACAGTCCTGGATTATTGGCCATGAGCCAGGAGCGCAAGGTATTTCCGATAAAAGTCGTGAAAGTGGACTACCAAATGCCAAGCTCAGTGACCTTCTTATATGAAAGAAGAAGGTGCTTTATTTTAAGTCTAAGGATTTTAACTGAGGGCGTTATTTCTTTTGCGCGCCTTTGCGCTCAACACTAAGATCTTTCAGCACCAATGCGCGAAGTTCTTCGTACGTTGGTTTTTTCGTGGTCATAGTAATTAGCCATTGCCCGGACTCGTTGAAACCATCAATGGAGTACATGTGGTCTTGCGGACCGATTTGTTTTAGTTCGCGAGCGATTTGTGTATCCGATTCGATTTCACCAAGCGTGTAGCGTCTGAAAAGAGTGTCTGGCGAGTCTTTCATCGAGATGCGGAAAGTCATCATCACGCCGAGCTTTCCCTCTGGTTTGAAGTATTCGAGCGCCATAATTTTTTTGTCGCCGCTCGAGAATTGTTCGCACACTAAAAATTTCTGCTCGACTTTGCCTTCTTTGTTGAGTGCAAAAACCTTTTCATGCGCTTCGTCGTGTTCTTTTGGTTGGTTCAACGTCTGTGCGCATTGAACAATCTTCGCCCATGCTCGCCAGTTATCTGGCTCGACTTTTGATAAACGTCTCCACCAGTCGAGAGACTCCTTGGGGAGTTCAAGCATTTGGTAGAGTTGGGCGGTATTGCTAACTTCCACGACCATTGCGTTATGGTCGCTGCCGGATTTGTCCCACTCTGTTTGAAAAATCGCTGCCGCTTTGTCTAGTTTTGCCCGGTCACTGGACTCTAGAGCTTCGTTCAGCAGGGTTTTGCCTGATTGATATTGAGATTCACTGTCAGCTGCTTGCGCCGGCGCTACCAGCGCAAGGGATGTAAATAGCACAAATGCTAGTGCGCGCCTGAACATCTCAACCGCCTGGACAGTTTATGGGTTTTCGCCTTTATACTGCGCTGGTTCCATGATTCGCTTGTCGCCGATTTCAATCATTAACTCGGCGATGCAATAGGTGTTTTCAATAAGTGCCGTAAACTGCTTACGCATTCTGTCATCGCTGAGGAACGCGTCGCCATGCCTCATATTAGGCACTTTGAGCTCCTCCGAGACGATAATTGCAGCCATAATATGGCGCATTGCGTATATATCCATCTGTGCTCTCTCCTTGACCGGCAGGATGTGCTTGGGAAAGCATACTCCAAAACAAGGTTAAATTCAGTCCCTGCCAAGCATGTTTCTGCGAACTTCTGGCGAGTTCCAAGAGCGATACACAATGCCGCTCAATACCGATTTTCTCATTGGCTCCATATGCGGTGCCAACAGTCTAGTTCTTAAATTAAAATCCCGGCTTCCAAACGCCGTCGGCAACACGCTTATCGCCGAGTTCTAACATCAGATCGGCGATGCAGTATGCGTTTTCGATTAGCGGAGTGAATTGCCTGCGCAGCCGGTCATTCTGCGAATAAGCGTCGTCCATGCGCATGTTGGGACCTTTGATTTCTTCAGATGCGATCCACGCGGCCATGATATGCCGCACGTAGTATTTGTTGGCGTCCATTTTGAAACTACCCGGTTGAGTTAGGACTGGAACCAGCGCCAATCATATCAGGGCAGAACAATTTGGAGAATGGTCTCTTCGCACGACAATACTAGCCGATGAAGAGTTCGCTACCCTGCGAAGAGACTGCCTAGCTCTAGTTTTTGTCCAATTCTTTCGCCAGGGTTTCTAGCATCGCTTGGGTACCTACTTTTCGACCTGGAGCTTGATCGCAGCCATCGAAGAAGACCCCTTGTTCTGTATGAATCAGCTTGGTTCCTTCTTTTGTTGGAATCAACTCCGTCGTCACCTGCGAGGATGAAACTCGCTTGCCGTTGAAGTCCATTGTGTACACCACAACAATGCGACTGTTTTCTACAATGTCTTGATAGCGGACTTCCGTGACGATTGGATCTCCGCCATTAAAATTGAATTCCCATGTTTCGACTTGACTGACGCGGAAATCCATTTCGAATTTCTTGATTTCAAATCCTTCTTCTTCGGCACCAAACCAGCGACGTTTCTTTTTCGGATCTGAGAAGGCTGCGAAAACCTTTTCAGGTTTGTGAGGATAATCTCGCTCAAGCACAAACATGTCGTGCGTGGCGGTCCGGTTTTGAGTTTGATTTGTCATCGATCGCCTCTTTATTAATGGTTAAGTGGTTGCTTAAGTATATGCAGGTTGATCGAGAACAGTCAAGTAACTGCTTAAGTAATGCTGATCGCCAACTGGCGTTGGTTTCGACGATTTCTACCAGCGAGGCATACTATAATCGAAGTCTGTGTTCTGGAGTCCGTTTTTCTTTGACTGAATCTGTAGTACAAGATCAGCGCAAATTCACATGGCTGCCAAAGCTGGACTTTCTGAATCCGTTTGGCTACGAGGTTCAGTTCATAATGCTTGGCGGCATGGTGTTGTACTTGCCTGCTATTTTGATTTTAGGCGAGCCTGGGCTTAGCAAAGAGACAGTTGCCTGGAATTTCTGGATAAATACGCTGGCAACGGCGCCTCACACGTCGGCGACCTATGTGCGGCTGCAACGCAAGATTGGCGAGGGGAAAGTCCACTGGATTTTTGGATGGCCTGCTTTCTTAGCTACCTGGGCGATTCTGATCGGTTTTTGGGCTGCAGGGCAATTTATTCTTGGAATAACCATTGCTGCGATGTGGCAATCGTTTCATTATCTGCGTCAGATGTATGGCGTCAATCGAATTTTTTCTCGCAGAAATGAAGAGAGCGAACTCGCTCGTAAACTGAATTTCTGGGCGTATCATCTGGCCGTTCCACTTTTTGTGTTCGGCCGCTCCGATATGCTCTGGCACATTTGGAACGGCAAACCGTCGAGTACTTTTGCACCGATGAATGTCCCGGACATAGCCATGATTGCATTTGGTTTGCTTGCGTTCGCGGGATTTTTGCTTGGATTGATCAGCGAATATTCAAAGGCGAAAAACAACCGAGTCTACAATCCTGTCGGGCTGTTGATGCTGAGCTTGTACTTCGCCGTTCACTATTTCGGATTTCTATCCGTTGAGTATTACGTCCGCGGATTTTTGTTTATCTCGATCTATCACGCAATCCAATATGTCGCGATGGTCTATTACCTGGAGCGCGACGGCAGAACCGAAAAATTGACCGAGAAGCTGATGAGGGGACCGATCTTCTTGGCGTTTCCAATCTTTTGGGCGCTGTTAGTTGGCGTTGGTTATTTGATCAATCAAAGCGCCGTCAAAGTCGATTTGTTTTGGACTCAATTTTCTTTGATTGTTTTAAACAACTGGTCCGTGCACCACTATGTTGTTGATACCGTGCTCTGGACGCGCAAGGCCGGGAAGTAAGAATTGACCGGAACGCCGCCATCTTGGCGGCATCTCAGCTCTGGTTGGAAGCCGGAGCCGTGTGGGCGCGTTGCACGCGCTCTCTTTTGTCGGGCTGCATTCTTGCCGCCCGACGGGCGGCGCATGGCGTCGCCCCGACGCTTACAACGACTATCCCTAGTTAGACCAGCTCTTTAGTTTTTTCGCGGTAACACCGGCTTTTTTCATTGCTTCCGCAATTTCCGGTGTGTCTTTATATTCGTGCATCCACTTTGCGATTTTATAGCGCTGCCATCCATCGCGTTCTTCGGCGAGTTTTAGAAGTTCGCTCGCAAACATCATCGGCATATAGTCAAAGTCATTCAGCAATCCACCACCAATATCTTGATTTGGATGTGAGAAACATTTAGAAATCAGAGCGGTACATGGTGGTAGAGAAGCATGTTTTGCCAACGCTCTCATCAACCATGTGTACTCCGAAGGCAGGTATTCGCCGCTCTCGATTGCAGGCAAGGTTTTGAGTTTTTTCTCGACGACTTGCGCTAACACATCTGCAACGTTTTCGGTTCGATGCTGCCATAACCAGGCTGCGGGCGGACCAAAATTTATCGCACTATCCGAGAGCATCAGACTTGCAACTTTGATTGAAACATCGTCCAATGCTTGGTTGCTTGCGAATGGTTCTGACGGCTTTTGATAAATGTCTACGCCCTTGTCTGCCAGTGTTTTCCAAACGATTGGCCACTCGATACTTGTGCATTTCTCAAATGGAATCCCTCGATTTACAAACGCAGCCTCGGCCGCTTCGCGCACGTCAATATTCGATGATTTCAAATGGTGTTTTATCGAGTTGATATCCAACTGCGGAAATTTTCCCACTGTTTCGCAATCGATGATGCGGAACTGATTCCACAAGTCACCTCCATAGGTGTAAAGCTGTCGAGCTTCTGCAAGTGCTTTTTCAATTGGTTCCGGTTTGCCCAACTTCGGATCTGCAGCGTAGAGAGCATGAGCTGCTCGGTAATACATTAGCGTGACAGAATTATTGTCGTCAGCTGGGTTTCTGAAATACATGGTGACAAACGATCTTCTATCGCTCGATTTCAATTTTGGTGCCAGCGCTTCCACTGCATAGAGCGCTGCAATCTGACTTGGAGTATCGTTGCCGAGCATCGATGAAATCTGCGGGAGCAGATTTGTCTCACCCCACATGACGAGCGAATTTAAAGAAGCAACTGCGGTTTTCTCTTCGTAATTTTTAAGTGAATGAACCAAGAGTTTGTGCAAAGTCTTGCGAACAATTCCTTCATTCTCACTCTTCTTCGTATCTACCTCGGCCAGCTTACCGAGCGCTTCCGCTGCAGTCGTCAGGCAGTCGACCCAAGGAATTGTAGCTAGTCTTGCATCAAAGTCCTGTTTATCTTTTAGCTCTTCGAAGTATTCATCAATGATTTTGCAAAGCGGAATAACCGCACTTTGCGCTTTCATTTGTTCTAGCAGTTTAATCGCAAGGGCGTGCTTGAAGTGGTATTCCTCTGAGATCTTTAGTTGCTGCAAACAACACTGCTCAAGCCGTTTATCCAGAGCACCTGGAGTTCGCCCAATTGCGGGCAGAAGATTTGCAGTTCTTAAGAAGCTCTCGGAATGAATCGCACCCCAAATGAAAGGCTGCAGGACTTTGCTGCCATTTTGTCCGAGCCAAATTCCCACACCGTTGGCTTCTTCTTCCGCGTCGATTTCATCTCTGCGAAACTCGTAGTTGCGCACGAAGTCCAGGCATCTCCACTGCAGTTCATTGCCGGGCAATGTGCGCGCTGCCGCTTCATACTTTTCCATGGCACCACTATCAGTGACATTTTTCCACGCGTTGTCGATAAGAACGTCGAGACCTTGTTTTGCAAGAGCCCCTGCTTCTTCAGAAAGAGCTTCTAGACGTTCTGTCTCTGCTGCTGTGGTTTCTTCCTCTTCTTGCTCGCGCTCTTCTGCGCGTTCTGGTAGGAGGTCGAGTTTTAAAAACTCTTCGCGCACTGCATGGATGTCTTTGATTGCGCTTCCAATTTCTTTTCGCCCGCCTTCTAACTCTTCGAGAAACTCCACGAGATCCCTAACAATGCGCGCCTTGTGATTGCGGTAAAGGTCGCAGCACTCTTTGAGCTTGTCATTTTGTTTAAACCAAAAGAGTCGCCACAGCAGATAGAGTGCAGTCGACGTAAGGCGCGTGTTACCTGACTCTTTGAGAGAACTGTAAATCTCGTCGGTTAACGGTTTATTCCAGCCGGGACGAAACGTTTCCTTGATATCGTTCCAGTTGCGTCGGCTGTCCTCGTTCAGTAATTCCACAATCCACTGAGCGCGCCAGAACGGACCGGTTATCGCATGTTTCGGATCGAGTTGGCATTCGAAATCGCTCCGCACCATTTCTTCGGAGTTTTCCGAAGCATCATCATCATTATCATCATCATCTGCGATGCTAGCATCAGTTTGCTCGTCAACTGCATCACCGTCAAAGTTTATCGCATCATCCAATCCGTCGCTTGCGCACCAGCCGACATAGCACTTTCCTGCTAGTTTTTTCCATGCCTTCTTCGCTGTTTTGACTGAAATCCGTTCCTGTTCATACGCTGCTGCCAGCGCGACGCGATATGCGAATTCGTTGATTGAGAGGGACAAAACCTCGTCAACATAATGCGTGTCGTGGCTCCAAAGAAAGATTCCGTTAGGTTTTGGTTCTTCCTTTTGATGCTGAAAAAGCGTTGCATAGACGTGGTCGCTGTCGCCGAAGTAGCCTATCTTCACCGCGCCCATGAAAGCTACGCCGATTTCCTCTGAGCAGTTGTCCCAAGGATGGGCGATCAGTTTGTGCCACATGTTCTTTTCGAACACGCGGCTGCTTGTGCATGGTTTGAACCCACTGCCACCTTCCACGGCGCGATTGACAAAATTGTCTATCTCTTTGTTGTGAACACCCCAGAGTTCTCGCAGTGCAAGCGGGTCTTCCTCTGTTGAAATATCTTCTTGATCGTTTAACCGTGAACGGATTTCCGCCGCGTGATTTTCAATGAATGTCGATGGATCTGCCTTCTCAAAAAATTCATCAAGGTCAAACGCGCCATCTAGCGGTCTGCCGTCGGACGTGCATTCTGTTCCATCTTTGAGAAACCAATGTCTATTCTCTTCTGACCAATTTGCCGTGCTGTCAAATTCGTACCGCCAAACTGGATGCGATGCCGGAAAGTTTTCTTCAGTCTCGTTGTCGCTGTTGAAGTATACGAAGTGACCGTGTCGGCTGCCGTGCTTCCATTGTCCGCGCGATGCGAGCGTTCCATCGTTGTGGTAGCGTTCTAGCGTGCCATGCTGCCGCCCCTCGGAGTCAAAGCTTGCGACGCACACAAGTGTGCCGTCTTCGCGCCAATAGCGCCATTCACCGACAGGTACATGGACTTTTTTAATGACGCCGCGCTTTTCAGAGTCGCCTAACTGCCACTCTTTATCCTTTTCGACCCAAACTGCTTCGTCGGGAACGCCGGCGGGACGTGTGGGTATTTTCATTTGGGATTCCTTTTGGTACATAGGGCGCTGATATAGGCGCTACGTGACGTTTCGGAAAATTAGGAAGGCAGACGTGAAACCCCAGCAAGGGATCAATTCATGTGCGGGCTTCGGGTGCCAAATTAGTGTTGTTCAGTCATTCTACGCAGGTCATTGAGCGACAACCAGCGCAGTGGAAGGGTGTCTTCCATTGCTTTGCCGGAAAGAATGCCAACCGTCTCATGCGTCAGTGAAAGCACTTTTGAATCAGGATTGGGCACGCTTGCGTAGAGCACACCAAGCTTGTTTGCTGGGCTCTGGATAAACTTTTCGAATTCCCAACGCACCAGGGCGAAACGAAGTTTCGAATGGAGAATCATTATCAGCAAATCGTTTTGCGCGCCGATGGCAGTCCAGTTTCCTTCACCAGTTCCGTTCACAACATGACCTGCGGGAATTGCCTTGGATAGCTGCTGCGCAGCGTCATTTTTGTTGTATGTGTGATCTTGTTTCGCTTGATTGTTCGCGATTTTGACCAGTCGATCTACTTCCGAACCTTTGCCTGGAGTCGGAGGCGGTTGCATTTGAAGAACCGCAGCGGCAGCCGTTCTGATTTTAGACTGCAATGCCTGCGAGTGCTCTGGATACTCATCCCATTCTTCTGTCGCTGCGATGAATGGTCTCAAATATGGATATAACGGATCAAAGTCAGTGCCATACTGACCGATGCGGCGCGCACCTTCGTATGCGCCCATGCTGCCTTTCTGAACCTGCGTCGCGTACTCATGAACGAGAAGCCACGCTGCCTCGATTTTTGTGCGCTCTTCCAAATTCATCTCGCCGAACAGGCGCGGCAGCATTGGAGGAATCGATTCAACTTGCGACGGGTCGAGCGCTGCAAGTTTGCGCAGGGTCTGACTGTCGAGCCCCTCGCTGAGCAAAAGCTGGCAGATTTCTGGAACGTCTTCTGGATACAGCGTCTGGATGGTCCATTTTGCATGGAGTACGCGTAGGCGCTGATTTTCCCGTGGATGCATCAAGACGAAGCTCCTGGCGATGGATTGGTTCCCCTCAGAACACTTTATAGCCTATGTCAACAAACTTCAATTGCCTTTTAAGGAAACTGGTTTGGGATTGCTTGACATGCGTTCTAGTGAGCGCTTTGCCTGGTGTTGTTCCTATCTAGTTGTTCCCTGACTTCCTCTGCTTCGGCTCGATAGCGCCGGGCGCGAAGAGGATTGTCTTTCATTTCACTAAGGACCGCCAATTTTTCTTTGGCATCTATCTCGTAGCGCGAAGGTGCAAATGGGAAGCTTCCTCTATCTTTGAATTGTGCTTCATGCAGTGCGGCGTCAGCAAGTCCTTTGTGTCCATCATTGGCGTAAGCCAATGCTAAATTTGCTGCACTGGAGGCGCCTGTGCGATCATACTGGTTTGGAATAAGGAGTAGAAGACGTGCAAGCCTGGCAGCTCCTTTATAGTCATGCAATTGATTAAGCGTTAAAACGCGATCGAGGATAGCCTCGCTGTGTTCACTAACGAATTGATCTCGTTTTGAATCCTGATGTCCGTTGGGATGAAACTTTGAGCTTGAATCGATTGCAACTTCCAGTGGGCGTGACTTTGTTTCGGCAAGTGGATAGTCTCTAGTCAATAGAGCTAAGCGCGCTTCCAATTCCGCAATTCGCAGCGAGTCATCAGACAACGACTGACCATTTGCTGACGGCAAGTCTTTCAATAGTTGGGAAGCACCAGTCAAATCTTCTCTTTCTTCTGCAATAAATATGCGAAGGGCTCTAAATCTCGTGCCCATCTTCGTGGAGTTTTTGATAATACCGCTCTTTTCAGCTGCTTCAATACAGGCTATTGCGCTCTTTGATTTTCCATGACGTACTAATGACTCTGCATAGTCGAGAATGAGTTTTTCTCGTTTTGAAAGATCTGTCTCTATGAATTCAAGGATTTCTACCATACGTCTTGCTTGGTTCTGTGATGTTTCCGAGTCGATTCCAGCCTTAGCGTCGCTGACTAAAAAGTCTCTTTCTACAAATAAGATAGCGAGTTTGGACTGCTTCTTCACTTCGGAAAGTGTCAGCTTGATTCGCTGTACATCGCTTTTTCGACCGAGTTTTTCATAAGTAAGTGCCAGGTTTGAAAGGACAGAAATCTCGTTTGGGACAAGATCGTCCATGAAAATCAGTTCTTGAACATTTCTATTCTCGTGTGAAACAGCATTGCTAAACCACGAGTCAGCGCTGATGAGCAGCGGCAAAGCAACCTGATAATTTTTCTGCTCGATGAGTATTTCTGCTCGCACGGCGTTCGCCATCGCAACGAAAGAACTCGGGTACATGATTTGGAAAGACAACTTAGAAGTTGCTAGTTTTTGGCAGAGTTTGTCGGCATATGAAAACTTACCTTGTTTTCGAAGACACTCAACAAGGAGTAAAACATCAATGGGATTTTGTGCTTGGATTTGCTTTGTGAGAACTTCTTCCGCTTGCTGCGGTTTCCCCGCTCTTAGGTAAGCACAAGCCAATTGCACGAACATTTTGTGCAACGTATTGTCGTCGATCTTTAGTTGTTTTGCGGCGTCGACAAGGGTGAGTTGTGCTTCGAGCGCTTCGACGTTTGTGCATCGACGGAAAAGTTCATTGTATAAGTAATGGAGCTGGAGGTACTTATTGTTGGTTCTTGCAGCTATTGCTGCGATCGCAATTGCGTCTCGAAAGAGCAAATCTCCGTTATTTTTGCTTCGCGGATACTCGCTAGTATATGAACCTATCACTTGAGAAATTACATCTCGCCACTCGCTCTCTTTTACTGCTGTGCTATCGATTGCTGCAATTTGCTCGAGTGCGAGAGTTCCAATCTTTTGGCTACATTCCTTGTTCGCTCGTGCCATTATCACCAGTTGCCGAAGTGTTGAAACCCTGGTTTTTTGTAACTCATCATTTGGAGTTTTAAGTTCTTCAATTTCTTTCGCAAATCTCAAGAGAGTTTGCACTGAGTCTGGGGAAAGTATATGAGGAGGATAATCGACAATAGTTGCCAACGCTCTATTCAGAAGAGTCATCGATTCAGGGGCGTCGACACTGAAGTCATTAAGCGCAACTAGCCAATGCTGTGCGAGCACAGGACCCAGTCTGTAAACTCTATTGGATTCATCCTTCTTGCAGAGTGGAAGAATCGCTTTGATTAGCTCTGTTGGCGATTTGTTCTCTTCCTTAAGAGCAAAGATGTAATCAAAAACTAGATCTACACTGTCCTCAAGATTTTGCGGTGATGAGGATTCGATTTTGTGAAACACTGATGTTGAAACAGACGTGCTGTCGTCGCCCAATGCGGACGTCTGACTGCAAACTGTGTAGAATGTAGCGATAAATGGTATTAGTAACTTTGGCAGCTTTAGCATTTGCAGTGGCGTTTTTCCAATTTGTAATCTGAGCCTCATGTCTTGTTTAAGCAACATTATTATCCACAATCTTCCAGCAATTCTTCGTGGATCGTTGTTTTCGTATCTTACTGCGAGTTTAGTTGCAATTGCTGCGACGACTTTGCCGACTTTGGGCGATGAGGTCAAGGAACCTGTTTTACCATCGGGTCTCACATTGCTGACGAGGGAAGGTGGCTACAATATAGTAAATGGCCCAGAAGGGCATGGGCTGTGTTCTGAGTCTGGAAAACTAGTAATTCCGGCGCGGTTTAACCAGATTCGATTTGTAGGAGATCAACGTTTTGTTGCACAGGCGTTCCAAGATGATGGTTCGACAAGATGTTGGCTCTTTGATGGTAAAGGAAGAGTCATTTCGAGATTGCCAGATTGGACTTATTTGAGTGACAGGCAGTTTCACGAAGGTCTGTTAAATATTGGAGACAGCTACAGTCCCACTGCATTCGTAGACTTAAAAGGAAACGTGCTGCCAAATTTCGACAAGTACACTGATGTCTTAGAATTTTCGAACGGCTTGGCTACAGCCTCAATTAGTAATCGAGAAGGAAGAGGTACAGGTTTCATCAATCATCAAGGAAAAATGGTAATCGGACCATTCAAGAACGGCGAAGTTTCCAAATTCGAAAACGGACTCGCTGTTGTATCAAGCAGTCCTGCGGTTGTGAAGCCGAAATATGGAATTGTTTCTACCAGCGGGAAATTTGTTGTCCCTATGACTTATGACGCTATTTCCGCGATCGGGAACGGCAAGTTTTGGGCGCACAAGAATAATAGAGTTTGGATTTTAGATTCGAGTGGAAAAGTCTTCATCCAATTTCCGAGGGGTTGCACTTCAGCCGCTCCTCCGGATAAGTTCGAGAAGAACAGTTGGATTGCGTGTGGATTCGGTGGCAAGATCAATCAAAGTTTGAAATGGGGTTATTGCGATGTGGCTGGAAAGATAGTCATGTCTCCTCGCTTTGCCGCTGCTGAGAGTTTCATTGGAAAAAAAGCAGTCGCATACGAAAAACATTCAGGTATCGGCCTTGCATGCGGAGTTATCGACAGACAAGGAAATTGGGTTGTTAAGCCGAAGTATAGATCTATCGCATTAATCGATGACAATCACTGGAACTTAGGCGAGGTAGCGACAGGTCGTGAGCCTGCTGGAGTACCGAATGCGCGTTCTGCACGTGCTTTGATCTTTCAAGAGGTGATGCAGAATCATGATTTGATCGGGATGCCACTCAATCAATTTGAAGAACTCGTTGGCAAACTAGAATCACCCCCATATCTCAATCAAACATCCGAAATCGGAGTGAAAACTGCACAGACTGTGCTGGTTGATTCAATGTGCGGACCGGGCAGTGTGGTGCTCAATCTGGCATTCGATTCCAATGACAAAATCACTGGATGGCGAGTTTTGGAAGGGGGAGTTGTTTCACATAGCCAGCCGTGGATAACCGAGAATGTCGTGCTTGATGACCCGCAGAAAGGACTTCAACTAAGCAATTTGGTGCCAAAGAATTAAGATCGAGGCCGAGCAAAAAACAGCGGTGCTAGAATGATCATTGCCAGGACGACCTGGTCTGAGATTCATCCGGGACGGCCCGCTTTGGGAGGCTGTTATGTCCTGGATGATTTTGTTTTTGGCTGGTCTTTTAGAAGTCGCTTGGGCAGTGGGAATGAAGCACGTTGACGGCTTCTCGCGCCCATGGGTTTTGGCTGGAACAGTCGCGGCGACTGTCTTGAGCGTTGTGTTGCTCGGGCTAGCCATGAAGAATCTGCCGTTGGGCACTGCGTATGCTGTTTGGACAGGTATCGGTGCAATCGGAACCTTTATAGTGGGAATTTTGTGGCTGGGCGATTCCATATCGACGGCGAGACTCTTGAGTGCTCTTTGCGTCCTCATTGGGCTGATCGGGCTCAAGCTAAGCACCCCATAAATGCTTGTTGTGAAGTGGAGCGGTTTACAAATTTAGCGGTGTTTGATCAAAAATCGACCACCCGTGCTAATATTTAACCGTATTGTTAAATGAATGAGGTGCGTGTCATGAAGAAGGCGATTGCCATTGTTGTGGGCGTCGTTCTGGTTGGCGTAATTGCAATTCTCGGTATCGCAGCCACAAAGCCGGACCAAGTCCACGTCGAGCGTTCGCTGACCATGAAGGCTTCGCCAGCTGCTATTCATCCTCAAATCAACAACTACAAAAATTGGATGGCATGGTCCCCGTGGGAAAAGCAAGACCCCAACATGAAGCGCTCTTTTAGCGGACCGGAATCGGGCGTTGGCGCTAAGTACGCATGGGTTGGAAATGACAATGTCGGCACCGGCGATATGACCATCACCTCGTCAGAGCCAGAGCAAATCAAGCTCGATCTGCACTTCGTCAAGCCCTTCGAAGGCACTAGTAAAGTCACGTTCTCGATGGTGCCAGAAGGTGAAGCAACAAAAGTCACCTGGGCAATGGATAGCGATAACGCCTTCCCGTGCAAAGTCATGCAAGTGTTCATCAGCATGGATGACTGCTGCGGCAAGGAATTTGAGAAGGGTCTCGCCAGCCTGAAGACTGTTTCGGAATCATCGCAAACAGCTGAAAGCAAGCCAGCCGAGAAGAAAGCTGCAGATAAGACTGAAGAGAAAAAAGAGACCGCAAATAATGGTTAAACATTATTCTGAGCAGTTGGACAGGACATTCTTTGCTCTTTCAGATCCTACTCGCAGAGCTATCATTGGCAGTCTTGCGGCAAAAGGCAGTTGTTCTGTTTTGGAATTGGCAGAGCCGTTTCAGATGTCTCTTCCGGCAATTTCAAAGCATTTGAAAGCGCTGGAAAATGCTAACCTTGTCACTCGAGAAAGACAGGGTCGTGTTCACTACCTCAAGTTGTGCGCCGAGCCGATGTCGGAGGCCAATGCCTGGATTGAGGCATACAGGCGCTTTTGGACGAATCACTTAGACAACTTTGAGCGCTACATTACATCACAAACGTTCGGAGAGAAACAAAATGACGACAGCAACGAGCAAAGCTGAAGTACTGACGCTTAGTCTTTCACGTACAATCAAAGCGCCGGTTGAATTGGTTTATCGTGGTTGGACAGAACCCGAGCAAATGAGCATGTGGCTCGGGTGCGATAAGACTGCAAAAGTCAAAGTTACGCAAGATCTGCGTGTCGGCGGCGAGTATCGATTTGATGTTAGCTGCAGCGACGGCGAACAAGTGTGCATGTCTGGTGTTTATCAAAAGATCGAGCCAAACAGAAAACTCGTTTACACTTGGAATAACACATCGCGCGAGTATCCTGCCTCCAACACACTTGTGACGGTGGAATTCATCGCGAAGGGCGATTCGACAGAGTTGAAGCTGACTCACGCCAACCTCAACGACGCCAATTGCCTGCATGGTCACACACTCGGATGGACCGCATCGCTCGAAAAATTTGTCGCGCATTTCGCATAGCGAGAGGTTAGCTTCGAGAGGCGTACGGGCGCATTGCACGCGTCCGCAGAAAAATTGGCGCATGCAATGCGCCCCCACAAAAAACAAAGTTTGATCCCCAAAGTCAAATCACATCACACTAGGAGAGAACAATGGCTACAGCACAGAGTTGGAAACCAGCGCACGCTCAAACCGTGACACCGTACCTCATTATCAAAGATTGCGCTAAAGCAATGGACTTCTACAAGAAAGCATTTGGCGCTGAAGAAGTTGCTCGTCTTTGCTCACCAGATGGCAAAATCATGCATGGCTTCCTGAAGTTCGGCGATTCGAACGTCTACTTCTGCGACGAAATGGATGATACCAAATGCGGCGCAAGCCCCTCGACGTTGGGCAATTGCCACGCAACCATGCACATCTTCGTTGAAGATGTTGATGCAGCATTCAAAAAGGCTGTTGACGCCGGTTGCACGCCCTTCATGCCGCCAATGGACATGTTCTGGGGCGATCGTTATACCCGCGTGACCGACCCGTTCGGTCAAGGTTGGAGTCTGGCAACGCATAAGCAAGACTTGACGCCGGAAGAAATGCAAAAGGCCGGCAACGAGTTCTTCAAGAACATGGAAGCTTGCCCCACTAAGTAGGCGCAGCCTAGATTCAAATCGTTAGTTAAACCGGAAGGCTCCGCTGTTTGCGGGGCCTTTTGTGCTAACATCAGCGGCGCCCGTCTCCTTTTGAGGTTGCGAAGAAGCAGCGATGAACACAGCTCCAGCAAAAATCGCCCCGGCATTGCGCGCACTGCTCGAACGATTGATTGACTATGCCGGCATTTATCCTCCGGCAGCTCTTCCTCTCGAAACCTCGGTGGCAAATTACAGCAGCTATCAGAGCGGTGAGTTCTCTTGGATGCTCAGATATTTGGTTGTCGGAACCAACGAGCTTCAGAATGTTCCTAAGTCGCTCGATGGCAGTATTTCGCTTTTGTCGGAAACTGATGACGCGCGCGCGGCGACCATCGAAAGCAAGGCTGTAGTGCAGGCGAAACATCCGGTCTACTGCGAATTGGCATTGGCGAATCTAGACCAGCTCGATGCGGTGAAAACTGCGGGTAACTTCGCGAAAATTCGTACAGGTGGCGTAAAGCCCGAAGCGATTCCCTCTCCGAAGGATGTGGCTGCATTTATCATCGCGTGCGCAGAGCGGCGTTTGCCATTCAAAGCAACTGCTGGATTGCATCATCCCATTCGAGCTGAATATGCTTTGACCTACGAAACTAATGCACCGCGGGCGGTGATGCACGGATTTCTAAACGTTCTAATGGCTGCAGCATTTGCATGGCAGGGCGAGAAAAACATAGAAGCTATTATCGCTGAAACCGACGCTTCCGCTTTCACGTTCGACGGCGGCGCAAAATGGCGTGGACTGGAACTGACTGCCGAGCAAATCAAAGACGCCCGCGACAACTTCATGCATTCGATTGGCTCCTGCTCGTTCGACGAACCGGTGCTTGAACTCCAAGCGTTAGGATTACTTCCTAAAGCGTAGGGCGTGGGGGCGTGTTGCACACGCCCGATTAATATAGAGGCGACGCGATACGTCGCGCGGTTTTTCGTGGGACGCGTTGCCTCGCGCTCGGCCGGAGCGCTGGCTTCCAGCCAGCATAAGCGGGCGAGCCGCCCGCGCTCCTAGGAGTTTCTACAAAAAGAAGGGCTCTCGTTTCCGAGAACCCTTCAAGCTTGACAGCTAACGTATTAAACTAACTAGCTTTCTTTTGCGCTGCCGAACGTTTCTTTCCGGCGGTTGCGCGGCTTACCTTATTGGCTGCTTTGTGAACCGTTTTTCGCGCGGCTGTCGTGGTTTTCTTCGCAGCCGATTTGGTTGCTGAAGTTGCCTTCTTAGCAGCTTTCTCTACAGTTTTCGTAGCCTTCTTCACAGCAGCTTTCGCCTTGGTTGCAGGCTTAGTCTTTCTTGCTGGTGCCTTCTTCGCAGTCGCCTTCTTGGCGGTCGATTTCTTCGCTGTGGTTTTCTTTGCAGTCGACTTCTTAGCCGTAGCTCTCTTGGGTGCTGTCTTTTTAGCCGTCGCCTTCTTGGCGGATTTAGCTTTTGGCTTTACCGCAGCCTTCTTAGCAGTTGGCTTTCTAGCCGATTTCGCAGCAGTTTTCTTCGCGGTCTTGGCTTTAGACTTTGCTGCTTTCGATTTAGCTGTCGATTTCTTAGCAGCGCCGCGAGCTTTCGTCGCTGCCGATTTACGAGTGGCTTTCTTCCGTGGCTTCTTCGGCGCGAATTCTTCCCTCAACTCTTCGTTTCGTTCTTCCTGTCCATCAGGCGTTATTGCGCTTACCAGGTCTTTGACTCTTGCCTGTATCTTCTTGGGTGACAACTGTTTCGTCACATCTTTTGCCATCTTTCTAGCATCAGCAGTCATACGTTTGGGACTCATAGTCTTTCGCATCTTCTTCGCTTCATTCAAAAGATTTTCTGGACTAAGTTTTTCGGCAAGGTCTTTCACCTCACCCTTCAGATTATCGGGGGTCATCTTCTCTGCCAATTCTTTGGTCTCTGTCGCGACCTTATCTGTCATTTCCTTAACGCCTTCGGCGAGCGTTTCGGCCTCGGCTTCAATCGTTTCGGCGATGAAGTCAACCAACTTTTCCACTTTACCCATGAGTTTTCCTCCTCCTATTCCCGAGGTACGACCGAGCGAGATACGGATCGGTTCCAAGACGGTAAGTTTTTTTATCTTTCTAAAATATCTTGTCGCCTTTTAGGCACGAAATGGAATACCGATAAAAACCGGCATCCCACAACTGCGCCCGCTATTCCCAACCGCCCTTCTGCATTTTTTCCAAATGCTTGCGAATCCAGCGCATCAGAGTGATCGCTTTCACCTGAGCGGGAAAAATTCCCGTACCAGTGTCTGCGATAGGGATTGGAAACTCGAACACTTTCGTCTCGTTTGCGTTCTCGCCGACGGCAGAGATTCGATACCAAAGATCTCCATCGCGATAGCAAACGAATTCAATGAATGATCTTGCACATGCGTAACTATCGCGGAATGACTTCGCCTTTGACTTTGGTTTCGCGCTGCAGGACGCGGGCGCCTTGACCGGAGGCCCCTGTGCGGAGCGATGCCGCGCCATTTGAAGAACGCAATTGCGCAGAAGTTTGCTGCCCCGTGAGGGCACCATTCAAGCTCTGTGCCTGGGCGCGCATTGGTTTTACCGTTGGTGCAATCTTCGAATAATTGCGAACGTATAAATTGGTTCCAACCGGATTCAATTTTATATCGCGATGTTTGTTGTATTCATCGTCGGTAAGTTGACGCTCCAAGTCTTCAGCTTGCCGCTGAAGTTCCGCCGATTTCTCTTGTGCTTCTCGCTCATGACGAGCGGCTTTCGCCGCACCAATTTGTTTGAGTATCTCCGCGTTTTGGGCTGCGCGGTCTCGCATTGCTTGAAGTTCGGCGGCAGAAACTGGAGGAAGGTCGGCGCGTTGTCCGCCAGACTGGGAGAAACGCTCGGCGCTTTCTATCCCCGCTTTTCCTTGTGACTCAGCTTTGAGTCGTTCGCCTTTGCTCGCCGAATTGCCTGACTCGATTGCGTGTTCTTTTGCACGCGCGGCTTGGAAGCGAATTAGTTCGAGAGTTCCTGGAGGAACCTTCTTTGTACCTACAACTTTCGCGCTCACAGAATTCTGTGCGCCAGTGGCACTTGAACTAGCTCGTGCGCGTTCAACACTGCTGCGCTGCTCTGGTGGCATAGACTCGATGCGTTTTAGCGCGTTGCGTGAATAGTCGGCAATCACTGAATCCGGTGCGAGTTTGATGACTAGACGATATTCTTTTGAAGCCTCAGTCAATCTGGCGAGGCTCATCAAGCAATTCGCTTTCAAATAGTGAGCGGCGCCATCTTTCGGTATTTTGCGAAGGTGCAAATCTACACATTGTACGCTGCGCTCAAAGTCACCCGTAATGTACGCTCGATTGGCGAGATCTAACTCAGGCGTTCCGTTTGGACCCATCGCGCAAACGCATTCCGTCGACAGAAGCAAACTCGCCGTGCCGGCCAATGCGAATGCGAATATGTATTTCCGACTCTTCATGCGAGATGTTAGCCGTAAACAGTCTGCCCTTCAGGAACCGCATTGTACTCTACTTCGGTCAGTGCGGCATCAAGCGTTGAGAAAGTGCCCAGCATCGTGGAAAGGCATGTAGCGACTGTTTCGATTGTAATACGTTTTTGTTCTAACAACATCATCGTTTTGCCTAGCTTCGCAGACTGGGTCGGCGTGAAAATGCCACTTTGCTGGAAGACCTGTTCTGCTGGAGTATCGCCAGCCTTCGAAAATGCAACCTGCAACTGGGCTTCCTGCTGCAAAGTCAGTGCGCCACTGGTTTGCAAAGCTTTGACCAGAAGCGGTGCGTAGTTGACCTCTTCGCTGGCGCCCGTGCTTTCGACAAAATCTTCGGACATACAACCTCCAAGTTGAACCGTCGCCGTGACAACTAGAGCTACCATGTCTCTTGTACCAGCTTGACTTTCAATTTTGTTAGAAAAGGTCTTCTATTTCTTAGCCAGGACACTGTCCTGTTGTGAAAGAAGCGGTGTGAATGCTTCCACTTCCGGGTCGTAGGCGTAGATGGTGCCGGTTTCAATTTCGTACATCCAGGCGTGAAGGGTCACGAGTCCTTTCGTCAGAGCATCTCTGACGGCTGGAAGAGTGCGTACGTGTTCGAGTTGGACCAACACGTTCTCCAACACGGTAATGTTCAAAACCTTTTCTGGATCTTGATCGCGATAGTTTGCGTCTAAAATCCGTTTCGTTTCCTCGGCATGCTTTAGCCAGCGAATGACCGTGGGCAACTCGGTTAGTGATTCAGGATTCAAAAGCCCCTGCATCGCGCCACAGTGTGAATGCCCGCAGACGACGATATCCTTGATTTTAAGAACGTCAATACCGTATTCGATTGAGGCTTCTTCTCCGCTGCCCGAGCCTTTTGGGGGTACGATGTTGCCGGCGTTGCGGATAGTGAAGAGCTGGCCCGGCTGAGTCTGCGTAATCAATGCGGGATCAACCCGCGAGTCTGAGCATGTGATGAAAATGGCATCCGGGTCCTGACCCTTTGCTAGTTGGGCAAAGAAGCGTTTTCTACTAGGCACGATTTCGGACTGAAATTTGTGCAAACCGGGAAAGAGCTTTTCCATAGAATCATCCTTAAAATGCGGCTTGTGGTGAGCTAGTGGCCCGCCAAATGGACATCTGAAAATGCTGGAAAGCGGGTCAGGGGCTTTCCTGTCGTGCTTTCAGGCTGTCCAGCCTGCGGCCATTATACAGCCCGCATCCATACGAGAAGCTTTCTCCGGCGCCCAAAGCCATAAGATTCACAAAGATCACGCTTGTTGGAACTTGTGCCCAAGTTCGCAGTCCCAAGCAAGGAGAATAGACGCCTGATGACCGAGGAGATGAGCATGAGACTTTTACTTTGGGGATTAGCTGCCGTTGCGCTCTTTGCGACGGAACCAGGAAAACGCTTGCAGCAGAAGGCCGTAAGCAAGTTCAAAAAATTGAGGGGCGGTGGCGACGAAGAAAAGGCTGAATCCAACGGCGAGCAGGAGAATGTCGAAGTTGGAGCCAATGGCAAGCCGAGCAAGAAGGAAGAGGAGAGCGGCAAAAGGTCTGAGAGTGGAAACGGAAAACGTAAGCTCAGAGCGGTTTCGAAAGACGAAAGTGAAAAGGATGAAAGTGAAAAGAAGGAATCGAGAAATCGCGAGTCGGACAACGACCAAGCAGAGCTCGAGTCTAGCCGTGTTGCGATGAAGGAATCGGCTGAACGTCGTCCAGAAATGGGTGCGGCAGACAACGAAGACGAAGAAGAGCCACGCATCTTTGAAGAGTCTAGTGAAAACGAAGAAGCCTCTGATGAGGAGTCATCGGATGATTCCGTGGATGAGGAAACGACGAGCGAATCTGAAGACGAATCTGACGATGATTCTAAAGATGAAAAAGCTGGTGATGAGAAAGCGAGCGATGAAGAGACCGGAAAAGGTCTAGACCAAAAGAAAGCTGAAGAGCTGGTTGAAAAACTCAACACCAAACCATCGGCACCGGAAGGTGAACTGAAGTCAGCCTAAAAGGCCGGAGCGCCGGCTACGGCTTCTGAGAATGCCGCATTCGGTCTAGCACGACTGCGACCACAATGATGATGCCAGTGACAATCTCTTGCACCCAGTTGGATAGTCCCATCTGGGTGCATCCTGATCTAATAACGGTCATAATCAACGCGCCTAAAATTGTTCCGAGCACCGAGCCTTCGCCCCCAGCGAGGCTACCCCCACCGATTACTACCGCCGCAATTACATCTAGTTCCAAACCTGATGCTACTGTGGGATCGCCTACAGTCAGGCGCGAGAATTGCATTAAACCTGCAAAGCCAGCGAATAATCCGCTGATTCCGTAAATCAAAAGTTTTACCTTCTCAATTGGCACGCCGCACAAACGTGATGCTTGTTCGTTACTGCCAATAGAGAATGTGTACAAGCCGAACCTCGTGTATCTCAAAACCAATGTCACACAGATCGCTAGAAGAATGAGCAGCCACACTCCGCCGGGCACTAGCATCCAGCTTTGCTCTGGTTTTAGCGCAGCCAATAGCTCGTTGATCCAACTGAGTGGAGCGTCAATTTTCTGTTCGTGAGCCAAACCTTTTGCACACCCTCGATAAACCAGTAGTGTACCGAGCGTGATGATAAACGGAACGAGTTTCAGTCGGGTGATAAGGGCACCGTTGATTAAACCGCATAGCAATCCAGTAAGCACACCACCGAGTGCGGCAACCAATGGTGAGGAACCAGTCATAAGGAGCCATGCGATTGCGACTGTTACTAACGCTACGATCGAACCTACTGATAGGTCGATGCCACCACCTATAATGACAAGCGTCATGCCTAGCGATGCGATTCCCACGATGGTAGTTTGACGAACTATCAACTCAAGGTTTTTCAAGCTGATAAAACTCGGCGGGGCGATAAATGCAAATATTAGGTAAACCAAAATCAGCGCAGCAAGCGGCATCAATTTGTTCATCCAGTCTTTGAGCTGCTTGTTCATGCAATTGCTTCCATCATCACGGAGTGTTCCGACAACTCTTCGACACTCTTCGGTTCCGATAACTTCCCTCTATTCATCACGGCAATTCGGTCGCAAGTGCCTAGCAATTCCGGGAGATAACTGCTAACTATCAGAACTGCCTTTCCACTGCAGGCGAGACTGTCAATTTGCTCGTAGATTTGCTTCTTGCTTCCGACATCAATTCCTCGTGTCGGTTCGTCCAACAACAGCACATCGACGCGGTGATGGAGCAGCCTGGCTAGAGCGATCTTCTGCTGATTACCACCCGATAGTTTGCCTATCTTTTGCTCGGATGTACGACATTTGACGGAAAGTTTTTCCACCCAAGTATTTGCTGTAGCAAGCATTCTTGATGGAGAAAACACTCCGGAGGTTTCGCAGCTTTGTGGATATGAAAGCACGAGATTTTCAGCGATCGTTCTTGTAATTGCCAAACCCTCGCCTTTTCGATCTTCGCTGACGATGCCGACTCCCTGCGACCAGCGTTGAGTGGGCGTTGCATATCCAGAGTATGTTCCGATTTTGATTTCTCCGCTTTTTATCGAATCCAATCCGAAGATAGAACGAATGAGCTCGGTTCTCCCACTTCCAACCAGTCCGAAAATTCCCAGTACCTCGCCGCGTCTAAGTTGAAATGATGCGCTGCGCAGTCTTGCTTCTCCAACTAACGAGTTCAGCTCCAGTAGCGTTTCTCCAAACTCATGCTTGCTCTTAGGATAAAGATCTGTAAGCTGTCGACCTACCATGAGTGCGACTATTTCGTCGTGAGTCGTCTCACCCATCTTGCCACCACCTACGGTTTTGCCATCCCGTAGCACCACAAAGCGGTCAGCAATTTCTTCTATTTCTTCCAGAAAGTGCGATATGTAAATGATGCTGTGTCCTTGCGCCTTGAGATTGCGCATCAAAGTAAAGAGTCTTTGAACATCCTGCCTGGTGATACTGCTCGTTGGTTCATCGAGGATCAAGACCTCGCAACCAACCGCCCGCGCTCTGGCGATTTCTACGAGTTGCTGATCTGATATTGAAAGATCACGCACCAACGTATTGAGCGGGATTTCGTGTCCAAGTTCTTTCAGTGCTGTTTCGGCTGTGCTGCGCATTTTTGCGCGATCGAGTATCCAGTTGATTCCGAAAAATGATTTCGACAGTTCCATACCCAAGAAAATGTTGTCCTGAACAGTCAACGTCGATGGCAGCGAAAGCTCCTGATAAATCATGGCAATGCCGCGATGTCGTGCTTCTTCCGGATTGCTTGGTGCAAAGGGTTTTCCGTCCAGTGTCATACTTCCGTCATTTGGAATGATCGCACCCGACAAGACTTTCATCAAAGTGCTTTTGCCAGCGCCGTTTTCTCCAATCAGTGCGACAATTTCTCCAGGCGCGACCGCGAAGTCGACACCGTCCAAGGCTACTGTGCCGCCGAAGCGGACCTTGATGTTTTCTAGCTTGAGTCGTTGTGCTTTGCTCATCTTATTCGTGGCTCTCGCTCATCTGATTAGTCTACTCTGCCAACCATTTTTTGATATCGGGTGCCACCAGTTCTTTGATGCTCTTCTCTTTTAGATTTTCACGGGTTACTAAAGTCGCAGGGACGTCGATTCGTTTCTCTATTTTTTTGCCGTGAATATGAGCGACCAATTTCTCCACGCCCAAATAACCCATACGCACTGGATCCTGTACCACGAGTGCATCCATGTGACCTCTCTCTAAACCTTCGACTAGTTTTTCCGACGAGTCAAATCCGATGAATTTCACCTTGCCTGTCAAATCGCCGTCTTGCAATGCACGCAACATTCCAAAGGCACTTGATTCATTCGGACAGAAAATTCCGTCGAGACCGATTTCCCCTTGCGCTGTTTTCAACGGCGCCAACAAATTCTCGCTTTGCTTGTATGCGGATTCGGTCGTAGCGCCTGCATAGAGGTTTGAACTGACCACCTTTATGCCCGGCGCATTCTTCAGAGCGTCGAGAAAGCCCCGCTCTCTGTTGTCAGTGCTCGCACTTCCCTCGACGTTTCTCAACATTGCCACTCGCCCCTTTCCGCTCAACAATTTGATCATATGCTCGCCAGCCATGACGCCGCCTTTGTAGTTGTCGGTGGCGACGAAACTCACGGACTTATCTGAGTTGAGATTTGAATCGATGATTACCACGGGGATTTTGTTGCGGTAAGCGTCTTCAACAGGCGCACGTAGCGCCATGTTGTCGATGGGGGCAAGGACAATGCCCTTCACGCCGCGCACAATCATGCTTTCCACTACGTCAATTTGCGCCGTTCTATCGTCTCGACGGATTGGACCTTGCCAGATGATGTTTACTCCGAGCTTTTGCGACGCCTGTACACCTCCGGCATGTACGCTCTTCCAAAACTCATCTGTAGAACCCATTGGAATGAGAGCAACCGTTTCTTTATCGGTTGATGGTTGTCGATTGCAAGCGGCAAGCGTGGCGGTGAGGCTTGCTAGCAAGAACATAATTAGCCTGGCGCGGAAGTCAAGCGTCTCGCCTTTGGGAGAACATCTTGGGGTAGTGTGATGCTTGAAGCTTTGTCTAGCCGGGCGATTCCAGTACATTTAACTAGCTTGGACCTGCTGACGGTAATTCGGAATGTCGGTGTTTAGTCTATACCTATGACCTTATTTGCCGGTGGTTTAATTCGATTCTTTAGTCCGGCTGTCTTGATGTTAGACTCATCGGTTCGCTATCATTTTATGCGCCCAACCGAGTATGAACTCTGCTTCCGTCCGAGCCGTTTTTGCTGAAGAGCGAGTTCTGATTTTTACTCCTCAGACAAAGGATTCAATACATGCCGGTCGTAATAGAGTCAGTCCTACTTTTTTTAGTGATGCTGGGTATTGTTTCAACTTGGGCGGCCTATTTAGTTTGTACATTTATTCCGCGGGAGGTTCGGGTTGCACATCGAATGTTGATGCAACCTGCGTTGACCGTATCTGGCATGATGTTTTCCGTTCTGCTTGGTTTTTTCATCGCCCAGGCAATGCGTGACTACACTACCGCTCAAGGCAATATCGTCGCCGAAGCCAACGCTATAGGCGAGGTCTTTCGAGATGCGAAAGGACTACCTGATGCGGATCGCAAGCGTATTCGTCAACTTTGCCGGGATTATGTCGACAGTGTAATTAAAGACGAATGGCCATTACTCGAACAAGGACAGGAAAGTCCAAAGTCTCAAGCCATTATGAATGACTTGTGGGAGGCTTCGTTGTCGGTTAAACCGACGAACCAGAGAGAAATGGTTGTTTATGACAGCTTCTTCGATGCAATGAATGTTCTTGGCGGATTGCGAAGAATTCGAACTGCAACGACGAGCATCGGAATGCCTGCGCATGAATGGGCTATCATCGCAATTGGAGCAGCAGGCATCATTACTCTAACCTTCATTTTTGCTCCGGACAGCAAGCGCTTCCACACTGGTTTGCTTGCTTGTTTGCTATTGCCGTTGACATTGAACATCTATCTGTTGGCTGAGTATTTGCATCCCTTTTCAGGGATAGTTGCTGTGAAGCCTGCTGTTTTTGAGATGACCAGGCGCAAGATTATGACTCAGACAGATGACGCACCTAAGTATCTGCAAGAAAGTACAGCATCGAGTGCCGCAGCTCTCAGCAAATAGGGTTGGACCGATTAGTTTTTGCCGTAGGGATACCACCACGATTTTGGAGTCGTGGCGAATTCCCAGTGAACGTGTTTTGTTTCGCGGAATGAGTCGAGTCCTTCTTGCCCAAGCTCGCGCGCGCCACCACTGAGTTTCATTCCGCCGAATGGTCCTGCGTAATTGTCGGTGAGCGGGTCATTGATCCATACGGTTCCGGCTTTCGCTTCTTCTAAGAACAATTTTGCTTTCATAGGATCGCTTGTCAGCAGGCAGGCACCAAGACCAAACATACAGTCGTTAGCTAGTTCAATCGCTTGCTCGAAATCAGTGTATTCCATGAGTGGAATTGCCGGACCAAATGTTTCCTCCCTCATAATCGTCATTGAGTGATCGACATTTGTCAAAATTGTCGGCTCATAAAAATAGCCCTTTTGCGGATTTTGCGGACGGCGGCCACCTGTCAAAACCTTGGCGCCATGCTGAATAGCATCGGCTATCTGACCTTCGACTTTCTCTCTATAGGTCGCTCCGATCATTGGTCCGATGTCTGTGGATGATTCTAGTCCAGGTCCGAGTTTCAATTCTTTGACATGAGCAACAAGCGCTTCTGTGAATTTTGCTGCTTTGTTCTTCGGCAAATAAACACGCTCTGTCGAAGTGCAAACTTGCCCCGCGTTTGTTAGCGCTGCATATGCAAGTGCTCGAGCTGCGACTTCCGGATCGGCGTCGTCGCAAATGACGAAGGCGTCTTTGCCACCAAGTTCTAAGTGCAGCTTCTTCATCATGGGCGCCGCAATTGATGCAATGCGCTGCCCTGTCGCCAGGCTACCGGTAAATGCGATAACCGGAACATCGATATGTTGCACAAGAGGCTCTGCAACTTCTTTGCCGAAGCCATTGATGACATTAATGACGCCAGGTGGGAAGTGGTCCCAGCAGTGCTCAGCAAGATATGCTGTGGAAAGAGGTGTCACTTCGCTGGGTTTGATGATGACGGTGTTGCCCGAGGCAAGCGCAGGGGCAACTTTCCATGCCATCAAAAGCAGCGGGTAGTTCCAAGGAATAATGCAGGCAACAACGCCATAGGGTTCTTTCAACACCAAGTTGAGCTGAGAATATTCACCCGAGGGCAAGACTCGTCCACGTTCATGGCGCCCCAATTCAGCGTAATAGTCAAACGTATTGACCAGCCATTCAAACTCTTCTTCGTTCTCTGGAACAGGCTTGCCTTCCTCCAAGGTCAGCAAATGAACAATTTTGTCTTTGTGTGCACGCATCTTCGCTGCCGCTTCGTGCATCAAATGCGCGCGTGTGTTGGCTGGCGTTTTGCGCCATTCTCTGAAAGCATCTTTTGCCGCTTTGACGGTCGCCTCAACATCTTTAGGTGTACCCCGCGGAACCGTGTCGATTACTTCCTCTGTCGCAGGGTTTATAACTTCGATTGTTTCTGTGCCACCGCCCTTGGTGAACTTTCCATCGATGTAATGAAGAGGCATATGCTAATCCTTTGACTTCTGGGTGCGTCATTGCAAGTAGGCTGAATATTCTACCGTAGAAATCGAAAGGGAGGCGTATTGCGCCCCCCTTTCTCGTCATGCCGTGGGAAAACTTCGTGTATTTGTTATTGGTGCGAATACCCGCCACGCCCATTCTTAATCAGGCTGATGGTGTTTGTATCCATTTTCTCTGTTGGCAGCACTAGACCTCCTATTTCAATGTCCACGGCAAGTCCGCCGCTGTAATAGCTTCTTCTTGGTTGCAGGCTGACCGTTTTTCCATCTGCGCCTTTGAAGGTAGACTTTGCATCCAGCGGATTTTGAAGTGTAAGCCCTGTGGCAAGTCGACCTTTGTGTACTGCACCGGCAATAAAATCATCACCTCCGTATTCAGGCAGTTCGCACCAGTTGAGCGGAGAGCCGGCGATAGGTTGCCCAGCATGCTTGCCTCCTGTATCTATGCCAAGTCTCTTAACGTTGTTTCTAAAAATGATAATTGGATTGAGCCCGGCTGTCGTACTTGTGTCGACAGTGGTCGAGACTTGCCCTTCAGAGGTAACACCAGGTGGAAACGGACTCTTGGCGATTACCCTGCGGGAAATACTTCCGTCGTTCTTAAATTCATAGGCATAAAGATCGTTGGGTCTCGACTGAAACCTCTGGCTCAGCATATCCATTATTGCGCCGACGCGTGGGCGCAGATGTCCGTTGCGCAGCCAGTAATACAAATGCTCTGCGAATTGTTGTGAAGTTCCATCCGCACTATCCAACTTGCTCGGTCTCATCTTCGCGAGCGGATCGATAGGGTAGTCTCCTCCTATTGATTGATAAGTCATAGTCATCCTGTCGCGAAAGTTCGAAGGTTCGAGCAAGTCGCTCCACGTGTGCATTCCTTGAACTGTGGAGCCGCAGAAGCGCATGGTCATGACTCCTGCAGGTCCGTTATCTTCCATGCTGTATGGCTGCGCTGCGGCAGCAAATTCAATCTTGCCAGGAGCATCTAAGCCAAACGGAAGCACATGTCTGAAAGAACTGTTGCGAGTAAAAGTTGCTTTGACTTTGACAATGGAATTGATGTGATCGTCGTCGGCAGCGCAGAAATCCGCCGGGCTAACTAATGATGATGACTTTCCAACACCTGCAAATGTGTATGATTTATCCAGGAATGGAACTTCCACGAATGCGCGATACTCGTTGTCGACTGCTTGTCCTTTTTCGACATGGGCGAAATTGCTGGGGCTGGGTAACGGAACCGCTGTTCTTGCAGCGCTGGATAGCCAGCCGTTTTCAATCTCCAAAGACTCTAGTTTCAAGCTTGGTGGAAGATTTGCTTTGAGAAAGTCTGCGACATCTCGTTCTATTTGAATCTTTTGACCATGATTGTCTTCCAACTGATCAAAGCTTGAGCCCACTGTCTTTTGTCGCTTTGCCTTGCCGCTCTTAGATGCTGTGTTTTCATCAATTAATGTTTTGCTCTGCAAACCTTTATTGTTGGGCTCGACTGCAGATTTGAGCGCAGTATTCAACTCATCTATTGTTGATTGCAATGATTCGCGATCATCTTCAGCCAATTCGCTTATCCACTTATTCTGTATCTCGTGCCCGAGAATAGCGAGCTGTCTGACCGTCCCAACTAAGGTGTTTATGCTGGTGACAGGCAGCGGTTCGCCGTCCGGTGCCTTCGTCGCTTCACCATTTGGCGGATAATTACTGAGCGATACATATCCGAAATCGGGGTCGTTAACTATTACGCGTGATAAGTCATTTGCTGCGACAAGTGCTGCCGCTTCAACCGCGCTTTTGGCTCTATCGCGATCAATTGCATATAGACCTCCCTGGGCAGCGAGCATAAGCAGCGGCACCAGAATCAAGCAAGAACACGCCAAGACGAGCAGAAGGATGTTGCCATTCTGATTGCGCCTGTCATTGAGACTTCGTCGTGCAATCCTGGGGAAACCTGGGTTTGCATGACTGAATTTCACCTGATGAAAGTAGTTCATATCGAATCCAATTGAAAGTGGCATGACTGCTGCCGAAGGTTCGGTGCCATAGAACTCGTGAACAATTTACGAGGAGTTTTGTTCTATGGCACTTACCTTTCGGTCAACCCCTTGACCGTTGCTTACAAACAATTGCTGGTTGTTTGTATTTTTCGATCAGCATGGAGCTTGGAGATTTCTCAACCTATTATCACTTTTGATTTTTTAGGTTTTTCGGATTCTTTGGTATCGGCCTTGGTTTTGGTTCCTTTGGAGTTTTTGGTTTCTTGGGCTTCTTGGGTTTTGGCTCCTTAGGAGGTTTAGGCGGCTTCGGTTCCTTCGGCGGTTTTGTATCCGGCGGAGGAGGTGGCGGTGGTGGCGGAGGTGGTGGCGGTGGATCCGGGTCTTGCGTACCCAAGTTGTTGACCAAAACCTGCATTTGCGGCGTGGTTCGACCACCTACCGGTTGCACGCTAAACATATAGTCCGCTGGATACCACGCTCCTGCGGTCCAATATGTGTAGCCGGTCCAAACGTCTTTATTGGCATGCATGTATTTGACTACTGCATCCAAAAGTGCCAGCGCGTTAGCATCTTGTGGAACCCCGAATTCGCTCAGGAATGCTGTGCGATGGTTTTGTCTGCACCATGCCGTAAACGCGCTCAGCGTGGCCACCCCGTTTGCCGGTGACATTGTGTCGGTATGAGTGCCCGACCCATCGTAATCGAAATATTGGTGCATGTCATACGACCAATTATTTCCAGGGTCAGTGATGTTGATCATTGCGGAGGCATTTTCCTGAATAAAATTGACAGGGTGCATCCAGTTGGTTGATGGAACGAGAATCAGGTTGGTAGCGCCTGTGGCACGAATGCCGTTAATGGCAGCCTGCGATGAAGCGCACCAAGTAGTAGGCGTCATGCCACCACCTATGGGTTCATTCATCAAACCGAATATGACTTTAGAATTGCCTTTGTAGTGAGTCGCTAAGCGGCTCCAGAAGTCGGCAAACATACTGTTCGGCCAGCCGTTTGTAACTCCAACAAGTTTTGTTTTGTACTCGCCGTAGTTATGTGGATCGAGAATAGTGTTCATTCCTTTGGCGGTAATCATGTTCACCACTGCGTCCAGTCGACCCAGCTCGGCTGTGTCAAGCGGACCATTCTCAGTGGGTTGCATACGATCCCAAGAAAAACACACTCGAATTGTATTCATCCCCTTCGACGCGAAGAAATCGATATCTGATTGAGATGGATACACGTAGTCCCAGTTGTACCTGGCTGGAACCCATTTTTGATTGAATTCGCCTCCCGAAATGTTTACGCCCTGGTACGCCATTCCACCAGTAGCCAAAGCAGCATTGGTGGCGTAAAGCAACGCAATGCCTAAAGCTATACAAGCGGAAATTGGTGAGCGCTGATATCCTAGCAAGCCCGAGAGTCGCTTACGAGGACGCTTTTGTCCAATTACCATTACTTACCTACTCCTTTGTGAGGTCGCCATCGCGCTCCTCCTGAAGCCTGCGCGGTGTCCGCTGCCAGCCCACAAGGCAGTAGTGCACCAGAAAACTTCAGTCGGTTTGATATGGCTGACTCACTTCCGACACAACCATCCTATGGTCGGAATGTGAGGACCGTGTGAAGACCTGCCAGTAAGTAATAGGTCATTTACGCTAAAGTAATTACGCCCGAAAAAAATACCTCGGTAACGTCTTCAACCAAAAGATAATCAATTTCTTGTTAGGTGCTTACTTGTGAAATTCTTGTGAAAGTCTCATTGTCTCAATCTATTAAAGAACCATTGGTGAGATTAGCGAATAAAACTCGCGACCAACGAATAAAAGCTGCACTCACTTTTTGTCTTTGCGCAGTTTGTCTTTCTCTTTCTGCTTTGCGAGTTTTTCAGCGCGGCGCTTTGCCTCTTCTTCGGCGTGTTTTTTGGCAATCGCCTGATTCTTCTCTTCTTCTTTTTTCTCTAAATAATAGTGATAATTACCGCTGTAGCTCACCAGTTCGCCGTCACGAATCTCGACTATGCGATTGGCGATCTTAGAGATGAAATAACGATCGTGAGAAATAACCACGACCGTTCCAAGATAATGAGTAATGGCTTCTTCGATCATCTCTTTGGCCGGAATATCGAGGTGGTTTGTAGGTTCATCAAGAACAAGAAAATTTGCAGACTGGAGCATCATTTTTGCTAATGCCAGACGCGCTTTCTCTCCCCCACTCAATGAGCCTACCTTTTTGAAAACCTCATCACCCGGGAAAAGAAAACATCCCAGGAGCGTTCTTATTTTTGTATCAGGCCAATCAACAACTTCATCAGCAATCGTACTCAGAACAGTTTTACTTAAATCGAGCGCTTCTGCCTGGTTTTGTTCGAAGTACGCTGGAATGATGTTGTGCTCGCCCATCGCGCAAGTCCCTTCTGTGGGCTTTTCAGTACCCATTAGAAGCCTGAGCAAAGTAGATTTGCCACTGCCGTTTGGTCCCAGCAATGCAATTCTGTCTCCGCGATCGATATCGAGGTTGGCGCCGAGGAAGACGACTTTATCGCCATAGCTATGGGTCACATCGCGAATTGTCGCAACTTCTCTACCACTGCGAATGGCTTCTGGAAAGCGAAATCTCAGCGTTGTTTCTTCCGTCTCTGGTGCATCGATTATTTCGATTTTGTCGAGTTGTTTCTCACGGCTCTTCGCTTGAGTGCTTCGTGTGGCACTGGCACGGAATCTGTCGACGAATGCTTGTTGTTTTTCCAACTCGCGTTGTTGGCGCTCGTAGGCGGCTTGTTGCGCTTCACGTACTTGCTGTCTGGCTGTGACGTATGCGGTGTAGTTGCCGAGGTAGCAAGTAGAAACACCGCGCTCAACTTCTACAATGCTGGTGCACAAGCGGTCGAGAAACTCTCTATCGTGAGAAATGATCACCATAGGAATACTCAGACCCTTCAAATACTTTTCCAGCCACTCGACCGTTTCCAAATCAATATGGTTGGTAGGTTCGTCCAATAGCAATAATTGCGGTTCTTGCAACATAATTTTGCCGAGACCTATTCGCATTTGCCAGCCACCGCTGAACTCTCCCACTAGCCTATCTGCATCAGCCAGCGACATGCCTATTTCCGGCAAAATCTTTTCAGCCTTGTGCTCCAGCGCGTATCCATCTTTAGCCTCGAACTCGCGCTGCAGTTTGTCCAGGCGGTTAAGCAACTTGTTTATATCGTCAGGTCCGGCTGTTTCCAACTCGTGCTGCACCACATGCAGTGCGTGGCGGATTTCTTCAACGTCCTTGAATGCTCGAAGCAATTCGTCGACGACGGTGTTTTCTACGTGCACATCAAATTCTTGACTGAGGCAAGCGACTTTCAATCCTGCCGGTTTGATGACATTGCCCGATGTTGGTTCAATCTCACCCATGATGATCTTGAATTGCGTAGTTTTGCCTGCGCCATTCGCACCGACCAATCCAATTCGTTCCCCGGTTTTAACTTCCCAGGTGACTTCTCTAAGTGCTTCGCCGGTCGGGAAGATTTTGCTAATTTTGTCGAGTCTGAGCATTGCCGTTGAGTTTCCCTGTGAGCTTTTATTCGTTTAACAAAGCTCGTGTTTCTCTGAGACGCGGGAGCCGCGTACTCGACTATTAGAGCACTCTTACGACAAAATGGCGTAGAGACAACGAAAAAGCCTAATTTTTTGGCTATTATTTCTCCACACAAAAGGAGACATTGGCGCTTGGGAATTCTCGTCAGCTGCCAGACAATCAGTAAGTCATACAGTTCTCGACCGCTCTTTACCGACATCTCATTTGGGATTGAAGAGCGCGAGCGTATCGGTCTTATCGGTCCTAACGGCGCCGGTAAATCAACTTTGCTTAAGATATTGGCAGGCACGGTCGAGCCCGATGGCGGGTCGGTTGTATCCCGCAGGCAGCTTCGTATCTCGTTCTTAACACAAGAGCAGACGTATCCTGCCGATGCCACGGTCGCGGACATCGTAGCTGCAGCCGCTCGGGAAGTTGAATTTGAAGAGCACGAACGTGCCGCTTCCGTCGACTCGACCCTCACCGATATTGGCTTCCCCGACCGCAATGCCGCCGCCGGCACGCTTTCCGGCGGTTGGAAAAAACGCCTGGCAATCGCCTGCGTTTTAGCCCAGCAACCTGAACTTCTGTTCATGGACGAGCCTACCAACCATTTGGACCTGGAAGGCATTCTCTGGCTGGAGGGCGTTCTCAAGAAATCCAATTTTGCCTACCTCGTAATCAGCCATGACAGGGCGTTTTTGGAGTCAGTAGCCAATCGAGTCATAGAACTCAACCCAACCTATCCGCAGGGTTTCCTCAGCGTAAAAGGCAATTACAGCCAGTTTCTCGAAGCAAAGGATGTGCAAGTAGAGGCACAGGTCCACCAGCAGCAAGCGCTGGCAAGCAAGGTCCGGCGCGAGATTGCGTGGCTGCAGCGCGGAGCACGCGCGCGGCAGACCAAGGCGCGTGGGCGTATTAAGGACGCAGGGGAGTTGATGGAGCAGTTGGCAGAAGTGAAGCAGCGAAATTCGCTCACTTCACCTGTCGAAATCGGCTTCGACGCATCTGGGCGCAAAACCAAAGAACTTCTCTCGCTCAAGGGTATTTCTAAATCGGTTGGCGGACGCAGGCTCTTGTCCGATTTTGATTTGGTCATCTCGCCTGGGACAAAACTTGGAATTGCCGGTCGTAATGGCACAGGCAAGACGACTCTTCTGAGAATTATTGCGGGTGATTTGCAACCTGATGGAGGAACGATCAAGCGCGCTGACGATCTCAAAGTCGTCTGGTTCGATCAAACCAGAGAACAGCTGGATCAAACCAAAACCCTCAAAGACTCGCTCAGCCACCAGGGCGAGTCGGTCACTTATCGCGGCAGAAACATGCATATCGCGAGTTGGGCGCGGAAGTTTTTGTTCAAACCTGATCAATTGAACATGCCGATCAGCTATCTTTCCGGCGGTGAGCAAGCGCGAATTCTCATCGCTAACTTGATGCTAAAAACCGCTGATATCCTCATTCTGGACGAACCAACCAACGACCTCGATATTCCATCGCTGGAAGTTTTGGAAGAGAGTTTGGAGGATTTCCCTGGTGCGGTAATTCTCGTCACGCACGATCGAATGATGCTCGACTCTGTTTCCAAATATCTTCTTGCGCTTGATGGTAAGGGCAAAGCCGAATTCTTTGTTGATTACGAACAATACGAGCAGGTTGCTGAAGAATTCGCGTCGGACGAAGAAGCAAAGCCTGTGAAGCAGGATAAACCTGCCAAACCAGCGGGAAAAGTTCGCTCTGGCTTATCCACTGCTGAGGCGCGCGAGTTGGAGCGTCTGCCGGACAAAATTGAAAAGAAGGAAGCCTCTCTACTGACAATTCAGACTGACATGAGCAAGCCTGAAGTTTCGTCGAATCACGTAAAGCTGCAAGAGTTGATGAAGCAGCAAGAGCAAGTTCAAAGGGAGCTAGATCAGCTATTCAAAAGCTGGGAAGAACTTGAAGCCAAACGGTAAATCCCGGGAGCGCGGGCGGCTCGCCTGCATTTTTTCACAAAGAGGAAAGGAAATGAATTCGTTATCTGCGCGTCTGGTCTTCTTTGCTGCAACACTGCTGGCAGCCGGCACTGCGCCTTTCGCGTTTGCCGATGACGCTTCGTTCAAGAAGTACATGGACGCAGGGGTTGAAGCGCTGAAAAGCTCCAACTATGCAGATGCCACCAACAGCTTTTCCGAAGCACAAAAGGTAGCTGAAGCGGACCATAATGATTTCTACCTTTCGTTGAGCATGAGCAGAATCGCTGATATTCGATTGCGAGAGAAAAAGTACAGCGAAGCGGAAATACTGTTCAAGCAGTCTCTGGCACTTGCAGAAAAAGCAAAAGGACCGGGGCGGTCGGTCGTCTTAATGGATTTGAATTCGCTAGGTACTCTGTATCTTGCGCAGAGTAATTTTGTACAAGCTGAAACTTACTTGAAACGCGTTATCGCTATGCTAGATAGCAACAGTTCAGACGAGCTGGTAAACCGCAAGTTTTTGCCGACTGCGCTCGACAATCTAGCAGTTGTTTATCGTAATACAAAGAAATTCGACCAAGCTGAAGAGCTCTACAAAAGGGCGATACCTATGTGGGAGAAGCTCGCAGGTCCGGAGGACACTGACACGGCAACGAGCATCAACAATTTGGCAGCGCTCTATTATTACGAACGCAAGTATGCCGAAGCTGAGCCACTTTTCGTTCGCTCGCTTGCGATTAGAGAGAAGACTCTTGGACCGACTCATCCCGAAGTCATCAACAACGCAAATAACTTGATTTTGGTTTATCGCGCGTTGAAGAAAACATCTGAAGCTGAAGCAATCTCAAAGAAGTTCGCTGGAGCAAACGGCGGTGAAGATAGCAGTGCTCCGGCTGTCCTTACTGGTGCCGGCGTTGATACTGATGAATGGTCGAAACATATTCAAGCCGGTCGAGACCACCTTAACGCTCAACGCTACGCGGAAGCGGAGACAGAACTTCAGGCTGCTGTAGCAGAAGCCGAAAAGGGTGGGGTCGAAGATCGTCGCTTAGCTGCCACTTTATACAATCTCGGTCACGTCTACGCTAAGAAAAAAGACTATGAAAAGGCGGAAACAACCTACAAACGCTCTTTGACTATCTGCGAGAAAATCTGCGGAGATAAAGACAAAGAAGTGCTGCGTACAATGACGAGTCTTGCAAAGTTGTACACTGAAGAGAAAAAGTACGACCAGGCCGAGCCACTGTTCAAGCACGTTGTTGATGTTCAGCAGAAAGCACTCGGTCGCAATCATAAAGAAGTTGCCGAAGCTATGAACAATTTAGCGTCGATGTATTCTCAAGCAGGCAGGAAATCCGAATCAGCCTCATACGAGAAACGCGCAAAAGCTATCGACGCGAAAAGCACCAAAGCACAGTAGCAAGCTGCGAATTTACTTTCCTAAAAGTCCTTGTACATATTTCGTGCAGCGAGGGAATGCTTGGCTTAAGCCAGCCGCTCTCTTGTTGTCGCTCGGCGAGATTGTTGCGACAAAGAGTTCTGCGAACATCTCCGAACGTCCTGCGTCATTCTCCTGAAGAAAATACTCCCAGGTTCTGCGCTGTTCGCTGCCTAAGTATTTTCCATCATCTTCATATGCTTTGACGAACTCTTCTGCTTTCGAGTAGCTGCCAGTGTGGTCATAGGCGTGACCCATCTCGTGTAGTGATGTAGCAGGTAAGTGCCAGTTTTCCTGTAGCGGGCTGTTTCGCCAAGATACGCGCTCGCAAATATAGATCTTCTTTGGACCTGGACTAAACATGCCACCACAGTTGTCATAGCCACCACCGTGATACCCACGCGGTTTTTCGATGTTTAACTCCGGATGTGCCGACAGCATGTCTGGAACAATGAAAATCGTTATGCCAGCGCTCTTGACCGATTCTTGAACTCTCTTCGGCACTTTCGCAATGGCTGTTCTCACCTGCTGCTCTGTTTTGTCGGTGTACTGCGTGCGTCGAAAAATCTCAACAGGCACCACAATCTCTGCTTTTTCCGTCGTAGCTGGGCGCGCAGTTGTTGGCACAGAAGACGACTGCGATGAGATTGTCTTCGTACTGCCTGCTTGCTCTACCTCGCGTGTAAACTCGCATCCATATCTTCGGGATCCTCTTAAAATTACTACCGAAACTTTTGCGCCGGCAGGACCGATTATGAGTTCTCGAACTTGTTGTGATTGCTTTCCTGCGGTGGGTGTCCCGTTTATCGATTCGATTCTATCTCCGCGCAATATGCCTGCTCGATGGGCTGGGGAATAAGGAATAACGGACTCGACCATCGAGTTATCGTTAAGTGTCAAACCAGAGAAACCCTGATCCGCAAACGCGATTTGGCAGCTCAAAGTCGCTGCGATCAAAAGCGCGGCCTTTATCGATTTGAAGAACTGCATGAACGTTTTTCTTTTAGCCATCGCTTTCATCAGGTTCGAGCAAGACTAGTAGTTCGAAATAAAGAGCTCTGAGCCTATCTTACTTTCTTTCTTCAGATTGCAGTTATTCATGCCGTACTGCAATTGCCAGTTTTGAATATTCGCCCAACGATAGAGTTTGCGAATTTCCGGGCAATCGTCGTATGTGATAAGAAAGCGATGCTTCGGCGTTTCCTTTAAAACTTTTGCCAAACGCACGTGGTCGAATTCATGCAAAATGCCACCACGCCCGTATAAGCGTGATGCCTTGAAATAGGGCGGGTCTATGAAGATGAAAACGCCTCTGCCCGGCTTTTGGATCACGAGTTCGTAGTCTAGGTTCGTGATTTCAACGCCACTTAATGCCTCAGGCATAGGCGCAAGGCGTTGAATTGATGATGCAGTGAAACGACGCAAGCTGGCGGCGCTCGAAAATCCGCCTGCGCGCGTAGTACCAGAAAACGTGACGCGATTGAAGAAGAAAAACAGAAAAGCAGCGCGATATCGATCTGGCGTTTTCTCTGCTCGCGCTTTCAAAAAATACTCTTTGATTTTTTCAGCATCGTCGCCAAAACTCCGCCGAAGCATTTCCAACTCGCGCATCAACCGTGCGCATGTTTCTTCATTCTGTACAGCTTTCCAAAATGCGTGCAACTCGCTGAATTTATCGTTGATCCAATATTTCTCCGCGAATCCTTTTGACTTCGCATGGAAGAAAACGCTCGCACCGCCAACCAGCGGCTCTCTATATTCGCGGGCTGATGGAGGGAAAAGCTGTGCTATCTGATCGATAGCTTTCTGTTTGCCGCCTGGATATCTTAAGGGGGAGCGATAGCGTCTCTCGGCGCGCGCGGTTTGCTCGTCGGCGCCCGGAATTATAATTGTGGCGGTGTTTGTGACAGCCATCGGCGTAATCATATCAGCGTTGAGAATCTTGTCCCACGCATTTCGTTAATGGGGCGCGACAAAGTATATCCAATGTGCTGTATCCTTGCAGTTTGTTTTGGACGAAGGCTTCAATGCGCGACCAATGGAATAGAGACACAGAGCGAGCGATTCTCAGTAATGAGGATGCGGCTGTTCTTCTGGGCTCATACTTACCAAATGCAGAGGTGGTGAAAGTAGAGCCGACCAAAGGTGGCCTGGCGAACTCCAGCTATATGGTTGAGCTCAGTAATCATAGACTTCTGCATTTGCGTATTTGCCAGCGAGATCCCTCAGCTGCTGAAAAGGAATATCGACTCATTCAACTTATGCAGGGTAATGTGCCTGCGCCCAAGCCCATTCACTTTTCTACAATAAACCCAGTCAATGACTTCCCTTTCATGATTTTGGATTGGGTTGAAGGCTCTCGTTTGGAGTCTGTTGTCAGCGAACTTCGCTCACATGATGTCGACCACTTGGGTGAATCACTGGGTGGAACACTCGCGCTTATTCACCGTTTTCAATTTGATGAATTTGGATTTTTCAATGACCATTTAGAAGTATTGTCTCCGATGGAAATGGGTGGAAAAGGGCTCCTCAGTTATGCGGAAGATTGCTTATTGCACAATCTGGGTGGCGAGCGCTTAGGCGATTCGCTTACAAGAAAGATATTGAATTTCATAAAAAATGAGGCATGTCTTCTTGATGAGTGGTCGGAAAAGCCTTGCTTGACTCACTGTGATTTCAACGCGTCCAACATTCTTGTTAAAAGAGAAAATACTGATTGGGTGGTCGCAGGTGTAATCGACTGGGAATTTGCATTCAGCGGAACCCCATTTTTTGATTTGGGCAATCTCTTGAGACCGCCTCTGGGAGAGATTTGCGGGATGGAAACTGCTGTCGAGCGAGGCTACCGAAAAGCTGGCGGCTATTTGCCAAAAGAGTGGAGAAAAATGAGCAAACTGACGGATCTTACCGCGTGGCTTGAGTTTCTCACCCGTAAAAATGCTGGTATCAACCTCATCTCCGATTGTAAAACGCAAATATGTAAAACGATGGGTGAGTGGGTCTAAGGGCAGGAACCTTTGAGGGTTTCCCGAGTCTCATTCGAAGAATTGCTACGGCAATCACACAGCGGCGCCCCTGGTTCGAAGCCAAATGAGAATCGCTGTTGTCGGAAGGAGGATTCCCCAATGTTTAGACATCGATTAATTGCAATAACACTCCCGGCGATTGCGCTATCGGCATCAGTACCGGTTTTTGCAGACACAATAACACGCTATGAAATCAGAAGCACCACGAATGGTGTCGCCCCGATTTTGCAGCCTGGTGTTGTGGAGTACCGAAAATTTAGCTCTTCGACAGTTCCGAATGTGGTTGAAACGCGCACCATCACCAACAGTGTTGTAGCGCCAAGACCATTGTTTGTGCCGTCGACCGCCTCATCAGTGAGACTCATCGAAACTCCTGTTGTGACGCCGTTCCCCAACCGCGTATTTATTCCGAGCTCTGCTCCAGTGATTATGGAAAATCGCGTTATATCCCAGCCGTTCGTTATACAACGCACGCCGGCGCCCGTTGTGATGGAAACCTACAGCCCACCAGTTGTTGTTGAGAAACGCTACAGACACAAACATCATAGCGATCGCCATTTGCTTGATGTAGGCGTGCCTCTCATTCATATGAGAGCGTTCTAGCGTTTCACAAAAGTCCGTTGACGGGCCTTGCGCCCGCCGATGATGAGGAAGGAAGGTGCCCTGCCCCGGGAGCCTTCCTCTCCTCTATTTTTATGGGTAACTTTCGTTGCGCGCCTCCTGCTTCGGGTAGGCGCCTTTTTTGCATCCTCTGACCGTGAAACGTTGTAAAGGTCGTAATTCCACCATGATCTCTTCACATATAAGATGAAATCTCCCGGCTTGGGTGGTGGAAACCGGGGGGTAAACGGTTGTGCATCACCCACCGGAGACATATTCTGGACTTATCCCTTTGTACGAATTGCACCTCTTCACTCTATGACTTACGAAAACTTCCAAAACGCTGGGTCTTCCCAGCCGGAATCTACCAACAGCGGCTTTTATGAAGACGCTTACCAGCGTGCAAACTGGAGAGCGACTTTCGGCGGCGATGTTGGTCAAAACTACCGTGAAGGGCAGCAGGCACAGCAAACGCAGAGTGGCGGCCAGTGGCGCGCGACCTATGGCGGCGATGTCGCGCGGACTTACCGGCCCGGTCAGCAGAACGAAAGCTCAGGACAGTGGCGTGCCAACTATGGCAGCGACGTGGGAACGACCTTCAGACCAGGCGTGCAGAATGAAAACTCCGGAGAGTGGCGTTCGACCTATGGTCGCGACGTGGGGACGACCTTCAGACCAGGCGTGCAGAACGAAAACTCCGGCGAATGGCGTTCGACCTATGGTCGCGATGTCGGTCAGACTTTCAGACCCGGCGTGCAGAACGAAAATTCCGGCGACTGGCGCTCGACTTACGGACGCGACGTTGGTCAAACCTACAGACCCGGTATCCAAAACGACGGTACTGGTTATGTCGACAGCTCTGGTCAGTGGAGGCAGAATTATGGCTCCGACGTTGGACAGACTTACGTCCCTGGCACCGGCTATGTCGACAACAGCGGTCAGTGGAGACAGGATTATGGCTCGGACGTAGGTCAGACTTACGTTCCCGGCAACGGGTATGTAGACAATGGCGGTCAATGGAGACAAGACTACGGCACGGACCTCGGTCGCTACCAAGTGACCGACCCCAATGCTGCCGGCTATGTTGAACCCTGGCGCCTGTATTACGACGACTCGCTGCGCACAGCTCAAGGTTCTCAGTCTTTTGACCAATACGCTCAGCGCGATCAATACACCCAATACGATCAATACTCGCAGTATGCGCAGGACTACCGCCAGACCGACCGTTATGCAGCCATAGACCCGAGCATGCAATTCGATCAGTATGAGCGCTCCGCTTACGACCCTCGTCAAAACGTTTTATACGATCGCAACGGTCGTCCGATGGCATTTGGAAATGAATACAGTTACGACTTCGATCCCCGTCAACAACAGTATCTTCAAGCAATGATGCTGCGTCAAATTCTCGGTATGATTCACAACAATGGCGGTCGCGTCAATTTTTACCGCGACGACCGTGGCTACTATGATGGCTACAACGGTGGTCATCAGCAGCACCACCATCACCATCATCGCCAGTACAACAATGGTTCGCGCCTTCAACTGCGCTTGAACTACTAAATCGGACTCTCTGTTGCTTTGAATCTCTGGAACTCTGACGCTCTGTTGCGCTGACAATCTGACGCTTACGATGTGCATGCGACGAGCAACTTTTCCGCGGTATAGTATGCCCCTGTTAAAGCACGTTCGCGCACGGGTTTTCAGGAGGCGTTTGTGGCTGCGGTTGAGAAATTTGATTACTTGATTGTAGGTGGTGGGAAGGGCGGAAAATCGTTGGCGATGGCGCTCGGACCTGCCGGCAAAAAGGTGGCGCTGGTCGAAGAAGGTCAGATAGGCGGCACTTGTATCAACGTAGCGTGCATCCCAACCAAGACAATGGTGGCGAGCGCAAAACTCTTGCATCATGTGAATCACGGCGATCAGTTTGGACTGTCCGTGAAGAACGGTGGAGAGCAAATTAAAGGCGTCATCGATCGCAAGCGCCGCGTCGTTAAGGGCATGGTTGATACGCATAAACTGTTATTTGGCAGCACTCCAAACATGCAATTCATTTTGGGAATTGCCAAGTTTGTCGATCATAAGGTCGTTGAGGTTAGCACTATAGACGGTGGCACAAGAAGACTAACTGCCGATCGCATTGTCATAAATACAGGTAGTGCCCCAATGGTGCCGAATACGCCTGGCTTGGCTGGCGCAGGCTATTTGACCAATGCCAGCATTATGGAGTTGGAGGAGCTTCCGTCCCATTTATGCATTGTTGGTGGCGGCTACATTGCGCTTGAATTCGCGCAGATTTTTCGCCGTCTTGGCAGCGACGTGTCAGTACTATTGCGCACTGACAGATTTCTGCCCAAAGAAGATGAGGATATTGCGGCAGCAATCAAAGAAGTTTTAGAAAAAGAAGGTATTCGCTTTGTTTCAGGCGTGGATGTTACTTCTGTTTCGCGCACGGGGAAAATAGCAAAACTCGCATTGAAGAAAGGCGATACAGAGGAAACTTTGGAGTGCTCGCATATTCTCGTTGCGACTGGAAGAGTTTCAAACAATGAAAAACTCCATCCAGAAATGACTGGTGTAAGACTCGACAAGCGCGGATACATTGAAGTAAGCGAGTATTTGGAAACATCTGCAGAAGACATCTGGGCGATCGGTGACTGCAATGGCGGTCCGCATTTTACGCACGTAAGTTGGGACGATTACCGTATACTGCGAGATTTGTTCCTCCACAATATAAAGCGTTCTACCAGAGGGCGACTCGTTCCCTACACGTTGTTTGTCGACCCCGAACTCGGGCGTGTTGGACTCACCGAGCAAGACGCGCGCAAAGCCGGTCGCGAGATCTTGATCGCAAAGATGCCCGCTGCAAAAGTTCCTCGCGCCACCACGGCCGGAGAAACGCGCGGCGTACTGAAAGCCGTGATCGACAAGAATTCGAAACAGATACTGGGATGTTCGATCTTTGCACACGAAGGTGGCGAAATCATGTCCGTGGTTCAAGCTGGAATGCTCGGCAATCTGACGTACGAGCAAATGCGCGATGCTATCTGGACTCACCCCACGATGGCTGAGAGTCTGAATTTGCTGCTAACCAACATCGTCGATGGCTGAAGCGGCCGGAGCGCGAAATTGGTCGGAGCGCGGAGTTGGTCGGAGCGCCGCCTTCCAGTCGGCTAAGGGCGACGCATGGCTTCGCCCCTACAAAACCTAGAGTTGCCAATCGAAACTTCTCCTCGCTATGACGCAAGCTCACATCGTCCAACGAAGCAGCTTGCTATTTTTCCAGTCTTGCTCTCACAACCGGTTTCAATTCTTCGGTAAGTTGTTTCGCGAGGAGTTTGTGCCCGTTAGCACTCAGGTGCGGATCGTAGAAAAGCGGAACCTTCTTGTCGTTGTACATCAGGAATGGCTTTGTCGCATCAATCCAGGTGACACCATTTTTAGTGGCAAAGTTTTTAAGTAATTCGCTTTCAGGAATATTGTCGTAACCATTTACCTGCGGCAAGCGCACAAGTACCATGTCCGCTCCAACAGCACTACATTCCTTCTTCATCTCAATTAGGATCTGTTTGTGTACTGGCCACCATTGCCGTAATTCAGCTTGCTTTTGTGGCAGCATTACACTCGGTAGTTTCGGACTGTAGACAGCTTCCGGCTCAATAAACACACCATTGACACAAGCCGGACCTTTCGCTGCTTCAAACGTTGTTTTCTTCTCGGTGACAGTCGCCCCGAATTTTGTTTCGCCCTTCTTCATTCCATCTATGAATATTGTCACTTGCTCAGCGGCTTTAGCAATGACGCCCCAGATGCGGCTGTGCTCTCTGAACCAAGCTGTTGAACTTACACGCAGTCCTTCCGGCGATTGCAGCCAGGCGTTTTGCCTGTCGTAATTACAAAGAAGTTGATTGTCTGCATCCAACGTGAAGTTAGGGCGTGCGCGGAAGAAACCGCCACCCTCTGGAGAAAGTCCTCGCGTTGCATCGACCGATTCTGTGACAATCACAATATCCGGATTGTATTTGACTGCCAGGCTTTTCGTTCGCATGTAAATCTGTGCGATGTTATACGCGGAAATACCGAAGTTTAGAACCTCTATTTTCTTGCCTCTCGCGTTGGCTTCTGCAGCAAGAGATTGTTCGATCAACTTGCAGAAGTTTTGTTCGCGTGGAACTTGCAGCGCTTCTGTATACGAGTCGCCAACCACTGCTACGCGTATAGTGTCTTCGTTCTTCTTTAGGGGAAATTCTCGGTCCAGCATCCCGGCGCTGTTTACTTGCGTGACGGAGTATCCTTCGTGCCGCCAGGTTATGTGCTTATTTGGCATCATTACCCAGCCAATTTGCGGGTCACGTTTTAGATATTCTTCTTCGCCCAATCCTGCGTATGCCAGGCAGAATTCGAGCATCAGGATTGAAACGATGATGCTGCCAAGAAACACCAGGGCTACAACTGCCGAGCCTTTTGATTGTGGCTTGTTGTCCTTGGGCGCGCGACTCACCGGCGGTGCACTTTCGTGCACAGCGTTCGAATTTGGTGGTGTCGTGGTTTTGACCATTTAGGTGAAACAGCCTCAGAACTGGAAGTAAATGAATGAGGAAGGTTGGGTCGGAGCAAATGCAATAGCTGTTATTGCGACGACGGCGTAAAACGGAATACGAGCTGCCCAGCCAAGCGAATCAAGTGGGCGTAATTGAATCTGCTTTTCAGAGAGGAATCTGGGCAGGCAGAAAATGGCGGCATAACCGCTGTAAATCAACAATGCTGCAATGACGGGTGAGCGCATCAGTGCTGCCCAAAGAAGTGGTGCCGAAGTGGTAGCAGAAGCCGTTGCAGACGCAGTTGTGGAAGCCGCTGTAGAAGCGGTTGAGGAAGCTACCGCCGTAGCGGTTTGTCCTACGCCGAAAAACATAACTTGCATAATTTGCAGCGCTTGAGTGACAGTGTCTGCTCTGAAGAGTATCCAACCAATGATGACTAGAAGGAATGTGAACAACACTGACGAAACCTTGCCGATAGCATGCGCATGGAAATTGCTCAGTGCAGAATTTTTCTTCGCCAGTGCGTCGTACCAGTTGTTTAGCGCAAGCATCACGCCTTGGTATGCGCCCCATACTACAAAGTGCATCGCTGCACCGTGCCAGAGTCCGCCAAGTAACATCGTTAGAAAGAGATTTCGATTTTTGTTTGTTCTGCCGCCACCCAACGGAATGTACAGATAATCGCGTAGCCACGTAGACAACGAGATGTGCCAGCGGCGCCAGAAATCAGAAATACTCTTCGCTAAATATGGGAAATTGAAGTTGTCCGGCAACGAAATGCCGAGCAGTAGCGCACTGCCTCTGCCCATATCCGTGTAGCCTGAGAAGTCAAAATAGATTTGGAACGTGAATGCGAGCACCGCAACCCATGCGTCACTCGTGCTCATGCTGACAGCCGGGCTAAAACCGGCATTGGCTAAAATTGCGAGGTTATCTGCAATCGCTACTTTCTTGAACAGCCCCTGGAGCAGCAGTGCCAGACCAGCGTGCATGTCAGTACCGCGAAATTTCAGTGCTGTTCCTGTGTGTCCGGGCCGAGTATCGAGCTGTTCGATGAAGTGCTCGAATCGCTTGATTGGCCCGGCGATTTGAGACGGGAAAAACGCTGCGAACAGCGCGAAATCGATTGGGTTGCGAACTGGCTTTTCTCCCTTCGCGACATCCACAAGGTAGTGGATGAATTCGAATACGAAGAAGGAAATCCCAAGCGGCAGAATGATATCGAATGTGATGGCATAGAATTTCGGCGCATTAATGTGGAAAAAGGAAACGCCGCTATTAATTGCATGAGTGAACGTCGTGAAAAGGAAATTGACGTACTTAAAATAGATCAAGCAACCGAGGTTTAACACCAGTCCGAGCGTCAATGTTAGGCGAGTAGCCGTCGACATCCGAGTGTTGCCGGTGGCGTTCGTCTTTTGAGTCTGATTCTGATTCTGATTCTGGAATTTCCCCAGCAGCAAGCCAATGGCGTAGTTGACTGTGGTCAGAGCTGCGACCATAAGCCCGTACTTCGGAATCCAGCTCATGTAAAAGACGTAGCTCGCCAACAGTAAAACCGGCTTTTTCAGAGCGCGTGGCGAGAGCCAGTAGAGCGCGAAAACCACCGGAAAGAATAGGAAGTAGGACAGGCTGTTGAAAAGCATTTTTTGAAATGCGATGAAATGATCGCTATGGATGGCGGTGTGAGGTATTGAGCCTGTTGCCAATTACTATTTTTGCGGGTTTTGCAGAGGTTTTCTTTAGCCGAGGCTTAGATTTCAATGGGTAGTTAGTTTCGAACGTCCTGAGAAGTTTTCAAAACCTTGAATGGACTGGCTGGACAGAGTTTCGGGATTTTGAGTCGCCCTCTTATGTTCTTCTCATTTTGCTTGTCAAGTTGACCATCTTTGCCATTAAGGCGGAGAATTAAGCCGTTAGCGTCTGTCCTCCTAAAGCGCTCGGTTCACTCGTAGAACTGGAAGTTGGCAGTCAGAACAGGATGAATCACCCAATGAACACCAAAAATCGTATCGCATCTCTTTCCTTGGCCGTCGGCAGCTTGGCTGTCCTGATAAGCCCGTCCGCCTTCGGCGAAGATGCGAAAGCGACTCCGGAGTCTGTCTATGCGAAGTACCACCAGACGCTGCTCAACGCGAAGACTGTCGACGAAGTCACGCCGTTCATGTGCGCGGGACGCGTTAAAGAAGTGAATACTACGCCCAAAGAAGAGAAGGCGATGTTTTTCGGCTTCATAAAGGAGACCTGCCCCAAGGATGTGCACATCGTTTCGTCTACAATTGACGGCGATAAGGCGAATCTGAAGTTGATTGTCGGTGATGGCAAGCCCGTTGTTTTGGATCGACCCATCCTCGGTAAAGTGAAGGAAGAAACCAAAGGCGAATGCGCGATGGTTCTCGAAAACGGCGAGTGGAAGGTTGACAAAGAGAGCTGGAAATCCAGCTCGGTATCGGTTGAATCAGATGCTCCGCCAGCAGATGCGCCGAAGAGTAACTAGTCCTGCAAAACTCCTATAAAACTTAGGTCTATTGTTCGAATATGCAAATTGAAGAGCGTCCTCTCTCGCCCGTTTTAAAGTCGGAGTTGGACGCTCATTTGCGCGACGGGCTGCGCACGATTGGCGGGCAAAGCATTGCCTCAGATGCGGAAAAGCTCGGTGCGAAATTGAATGAGTTTCTCATCGAATTCGAAAAAGCAAAATCTCAATTCAAGGAAAACCAAATTCAGTTGTTGTTGGTTCAGGTCGGCGCTGTCCTCGCACAACTCTTTATTATGAAATACGGCTGGTCATGGACTTGTGCGAAGGATGAAAACGAACACGACTTTTATTTCATCGTCTCGCGCGATAAGAAATTGATGCTGCAGCCTTGGACATTTTTGCAAGATTGCGTTCAACAACCGGACTTCCATGAGGTTGTGAAAAACATTGTTGCCGTGCCGGAATTGGCGTCACAGAGCGATGAGGTCATGAAATCTGATTTGCTTTATCAAGACATCGGCATGGCGTTTATGGCTATGGGCTCGCTGGTTGCTCTTTCTCAAGGCATAGGGACGATTCTTGAAGACGGATTGCCTCCCGATATGGAATCACAGAATTGAGAATCGATTGTATTTACTGAATCAATTTTCGTTCTAGGTATGCTTTCTCTGCATCTCTTATGGCTGTCCGAAGTACTTTGATGTTTTCTGCATTCTTTCCATAGTCGAACATCGTAGTTGGAACTATTGGTTGGCTTGTAATTGAGAGCGTCGAGCATGTTGAGTCGGAATCGTCCACTATTATCTTTATTTCTTCTCCAAACGATTTTCCTGTTAGTTTTGTGCGCAGCAAAATGTACCCATGTTTTGGTTCACTTCTAATCAGTCCAGTAAATTTCAAAGATGAAAGAGGCTCATGCAGAATTTCGAAAACGACGTCAGGGGGAATTGCCACCTGTAATTCATCAATCTGGTTTACTCCCAGAAGCAAATCGGTGTATGCAAAGCCGATTCTCTTTTCGAACAGATTCTCGAGTGCATAAACCGGTACCAAGCAAATAATGCAAAGCACAAACATGCCGGCGAAAGTCAAAGGATTGCCGGTTATGATCGTCAAAATGATTGCGCAAAACAATCCAATTAGTAGCAGATGCCCAATTTTTCGAATGGCTCAGTTAAGTCCGAAGGTAGTGGTGCATGAATCGTTATGGTTTCATCGTACACATTTCGAAGCCTAAGCTCAAGGGCGTGAAGCGCCATGCGATTGAGCTCGTAAGTCTCCCGGAAGAACCGATTGACGTCGCCTTTGCCGTAGCGAACATCACCAACAATCGGGTGACTTAGATGCTTCAAATGTCGGCGAATTTGATGCAGTCTGCCGGTCTTTGGACGCGCTTCCACGAGGGACCAGCGGTCTTTGTGTGCTATTGGAATAAACTCTGTCACGGCCGGCACGCGCACGTGATATTTCTCCTTTGGAATTGGGTGATCTAGTAAGCAACCTTCTTTCATTGGTCCTCGAACTAGTGCCAAATATCGTTTTTGAAAGCCGCCTTCTTCCATTTGTTTTTGCAAACTTCTAGCAGTGTCTGCGTCCAAAGCGAACAAAAGCACACCGCTTGTGGCGCGATCTAATCGATGTGCTGCGAAAACCGGAGCATGCACAATGTCGTCGCGGACAATGTCTGATGCAGTAATAGGATCGTTGTCCCACCCGCGATGCACGATCATTCCAGAAGGCTTAGAGACCGCGATCATGTGTTCGTCACGGTACAGAACTGGCAATTCTAGTCTGGTTTCCGGTTGTTTCATTGCGCGGTGTTGAAACGAGTTATGCGTCTTTTACTTTTCATTTCAGCTAGTGCCCGGCACTACCTGTAGTTTCAACTGTCTCACCGGAATCTTCCACTCGTGCCACCAAAAGAGCCGCAAACAACATTGATGCGCCGCCGAGCATAACCACATATAGAGGGTTGTTGTGAAATACATGCTTTACCAATGGCTGGAAAGTCACCGAAGCTAGAATTTCAGGAATGACGATAAAGAAGTTGAAGACACCCATGTATACGCCTGTGCGTTCCGGCGGAATGGCGGCGGAGAGAATCGCATATGGCATCGCCAAAATTGACGCCCAAGCTATTCCGACACCAATCATAGTGAACTGAAGAGTGTTGGGATCATGAATGAAGTAGACGGATAGCAAGCTCAAGCCACCTAGTGCAAGCGCCACTCCATGTATAAGTTTGCGACTAAATTTCTTTGCAAGTTTGGGCAACATGAATGCGACGAGAAAACAAACGATGGAATAAACTGCAAAGCACCAGCCGGACCATTCAGTTGCTTTGTCGAACAGTTCAGAACTCGGGCCAGGCGCTTTGAACACGTGATACGCAGTCGTTAGTCCGAAGAACATCCACATACAGAAGAGCCCAAGCCACGTGAAAATTTGCACGACAGCGAGCTGCTTCATTGTCTTAGGCATCTCGCGAACAGCCTCTGGAATTTCTTGGAATACTTCCCGAAGCAATCCTAAAAAGCCCGGATTCTGCGCGCGATGTTTTTCAAACGCTTCCATGTCTTCTGGTGGATATTCGTTTGAGAGAAACACTGTCCAGAGGACGCACAGTAAGAACATGGCTGCACCAATCTTAAACGAGTATTGAACGGTCAACGGAACACCGTTGGGCGCAAGACCTGTCACTCCGAAGTTTCTAAACAACATCGGCAGGGCATTAGCCATGGTGGCACCGATGCCGATGAAAAAGCTCTGCATTATGAAGCCGGTCGTTCGCTGATCTTGGTTCAACTTATCCGCGACAAATGCGCGGAAAGGCTCCATGCTTATGTTGATCGATGCATCTAGTATCCACAAAAGGGTGGCAGCCAACCATAGTGCCGAGCTGTCAGGCATAAAGAACAGCGCAATGGAAGCAAGAATTGCTCCCACAAGAAAATACGGGCGGCGTCGCCCCAGCTTGCCCCAGGTTCTGTCGCTCATGGCGCCAATGATTGGCTGGACCAGTAAACCAGTTACCGGTCCAGCTAACCACAAAATGGGAATGTGTTCGGGATCCGCACCAAGTTTGGTGTATATGGCGCTCATGTTTGCCAATTGCAAACCCCAACCGAACTGAATTCCGAGAAATCCGAAATTCATATTCCAGATTTGACGGAAGCTCAGCCGTGGCTTCATCTTACTTCGCCAGTGGTGGCTGAATCAGCCTGTCGAGCACATGCAACGTGCCGTTGGTGCACGGAATATCAATCACCTTCATTAGAGATTTGTCGGCGTAATAATCTCCACCTGGGTTGGTGATGCTGACGCTGTGTCCTTCATGGGTTTTTATTGTCCCCATTTTTGCCAGATCGGCGGCGCTGTAATTGCCATCGATGATGCAATATTCCAAAACTTGACGCAGTTTTTTCTTGTTGTCGAATAATTGCGAGAGATCATCTTGTGGGTAGTGTTTGAACGCATCATCGCTAGGTGCGAGGAAGGTAAATGGGCCACCGCCCTTCAAAACTTTGTCAAGTTCAAAGGCTTGGGTCAAACCGTCTCTCAAGGTCATAAAGCGTGTTACTTCGTTTTCTTTGAGCGTGTTGATGATATCAAGCTTCTTGCGCTCGAAGCCTTCCTTCTCACTGTACTTTGTTGTCTTTGCGGCAATCTTGACTCGTCCTGACTTGTCAGAAGAGGTCTTAGCATCAACCGCGCTGATTCCGCTGGCAACTCCAAGAAATAGTGCCAGCGCTGTGGCTACCGAATTCCGAACCTTGGACATTGTGCGCCCCCCATTAAGTACATTGAGTAAGACTAAGATTCTAACCCTTTGAAAACTTCGAAGCGTTAAACGAAAGAGCGACGCATCGCGCCGCCCTTTTCGGTTGATCTGTATGGGAGATGCCACGCATCGCCCGATTCAAATTTAGAATCTACCTTGAAAACAAAGTGTTCGGACTACTCAGGCCACTTAATCGGGTCCATGTTTGGGATGCCGTCTTCAAACGTGTGTTGTCTCAGCGAATTTTCGCGGACCTGAACGCAGATTGAGACCATCGGTTCGTCACCTGTGTTGCGCCATGTTCTCAATCCGTTGGGCGCGATGCGCACAATTGAGCCTTCGCACACATCAATCACTTCGTGATCGACCTGCATTTGACCTTTGCCTTTGATGAAAATGTAGACTTCTTCATTTTCTTTGTGCTGGTGAGAGAAAGGCATTGCTCCGCCCACTGGCAACGAATTGATTGAAATTTCGCAGCCTGTGAAATCCAAATGGTCCTTGAGGAAGTGTTTTCCTTTTACTTCTCCTCGCCTTGGATGCATCATTTTGTGCTCAGCCCACTCTGCAAGCGAGCCGCCGTTGTAATGCGAGTAGTTTGTGCCCCGCTTTGTCTCATTACTCATTGTCTTTGTCTCTGACATTTTTCGCTCCTTTGATTTGATAGCAAGCTAGTTGCTTTGCTAAATCTGTGTGTGCGTTCGCAGTCTGTGCAGGTGCACAGAGCGACTCGTATTTAGTACTGCGGGCGATGCCCTAAGTTGTTTATAACTGACTAGAATTGTTTGCGAAGTGACTTGAATTGTTTTACGAACGGACTCGAATTTTTTTTACGAACTGATTTGAATTGCTTTGATTTGATTGCGCAGGCTGGTGGCAACAGAGTGCATGTATGCGAGATCCGAATACAGCCTCGTAAGCATGATGCCGCCCTCGAGCGTTGCGATGAATGATCTGGCTACTTGTTGGGCATCTGTCGATGGTTTGATATCACCTTCGCTGATGCCATTCTCGACCAATTTTTCTACTGTTGCTAAGACTGTATCCATCGCCTTTTGGACACGGATTTTCATCTCAGGATGCCCATCGTCGCACTCTACTGCGCTGTTTAACAGTGGACAGCCCCCAGCAACTGGCGGGTCAGATGCGACACTCATGAATGCATCTACAAATGCCATTAGTTTGTCGATTGCCCTCTCTCTCTTATTTAGATGGCGCGCGACTTCGGCAGAGCTTACTTGAAATGCGAAATCAAATGCCTCGAGAGCCAGTTGGTCTTTGCTCGGAAAGTGGTTGTAAATTCCTCCCTTTTCCAAACCTGTGGCGTTCATCACATCGGACATGGACGCGCCAAAGTACCCACGGCTGTTGAATAGAGCCGCCGCTTTACCCAAGATCATGTCACGAGTGACTTTACCTTTGCCCATATTTCCAAAAAAAACGGACCGAACGGTCTGAAATATACTCCCCGGTCTTGTGTCTGTCAAGCAAATCCGCAAAACGTTATTGGGCTTGCTTTGCCGTCTCTGAGGGGGCTGGACGAACACGCGCCAGGATTTCGGCAAACTGCTGTCGAGCCACTTCACTTGCCAAAACATCAGACATGCGCAAGAAAGTCAGCCCGTTGTAGAAGCCGTCATTGGGGTTGTCTCCCCATCCTTTTAGGAGATGAGCCATTCTTTCCCAGGCGGCTTTATCGTAAAGGGTTCCGGCCAGGGCGTTTTCACCTTTGATAATCAAACCTTGATTGTTGGCTTCCTTGCCGACCCACTTTGCCAATGAGTTCGGCAGCGACTGGGCGATTGCGCCGTCCTGTCCGTCAGGCAGTTCGAGAGCCGTGAAATGCGGCACGACGCGGGAGAATGGGCTCTTGGTCTGGAGGTCTTTGAATACACTGAGCAGTGGTCGGTAACCGTAGCCGCCAGCCTCATTCCAGTCTTCTTTTCCAGTCGAAATGAGTCCAGCGGAGAGTTCTGCTTGCCGCCCAGTGAAGACGATATTACCGTTTTCCCAATAACCCATACGCCAGTGTACTCCTGGGATCTTCGCCCCCAGGTCGATACCGGCGAAGGCAGAACCTTTGGAGCCAAACACGTCGAGAGCGGAAGAAAGTACCTGGTTTCCGTGCTGTTGCAGCGACTTGCTGTACCAATCAAAGAAGTCTTTGCCGTATTGCGTGTTACGGTAATCACCGCTTGCATAGAAGTCCTCTGCATTTTTCGGCGGTTCAATCGCCGTGCCATACTTCTCTCCCCATGCTTGTTTCGCTGCTTCTTCTGAGCCGTATTTTTCAATTGCGAATGTTTTCAACGACTCACGGGCGAGGTCAGAGTAGGCCTGCAGCGCGCCCCTTGTCGGCCAGCCGCTGCCTTGATCATGGTAGTTGTATGACGGATACCGCAGCTCGCCTGCAGGTCCGAGGCTGACGTTGATTTCGGCGATGATCGGGGCTTTTCCGGCAAAGTGATTTTGGAATTCGGTAAACACGTTGCGGTAAAACGGCAGAGCATGCTTCGTTGCCCAGAAGTCCACATACTCGCTGCTTACGTTGCCCTGTTCGCTCTTGAACTTGCCCGCATCCGGATTGGACGAACCGATGCTCGATTGGAGTTTGCTCCAGATCCACATCGGAATCGGAACGTTGGCTGTATCTCCAACGTTGCCTCCGCATTCGTGCAATGACAAAATCGGCACCCATTTAAGTCCTTGCGATGCGATTTTTGATGAGAGAATGTCGTAATACTTGAATTGAAATTGTCCCGGCTTCGGCTCGACGGCGCCCCACCAGACATCTGTGCTCACTGCGTCGGCGCTAAGTTTTTTTGCTCTAGCTAATTCGCCGTCATAGTTATTCCATGCGTCTTTGTATTTCGGATTTTCAGGGTCATGCACGCTGCCGATTTCGAGCGGACCCATCACGTTCATAGTGATCATGTGTCCGTCGAGGCGGACGATTTTGCCGATGGGATTGTAGTTACGGTGCTCCCAAGGGGTCTTGCCTGTAGCGAGTTTCAGCCTTCCGGCTTCGCTTGTTTCGAGCCAAATTGTCCCTTTGGCTGTTGGAAAAACATGCTTGGCTCGCTCGGCTGCGGTAAGTTTCTCCGGAAAGCAAGTGGCGAGAATATCGGCGGCATTAGCCGCGGGACGAATTCCCGGTTGTCCTTCTCCAAATCTTTGTACGAAGAGGCTCTTTATGTCTCCAAATTTTTCAACACCAAGTACTCTTTTCACTTCCCTGACATTGAGAGTCGCTGCTCCCTCGTGTCTGGCCGTGAACTTGTCCAGCGCTTCCTTTCCGTCCACTACGACGAACTCACGAGCCTGCGTGGTGCGTCCAATGTGCCAACGCTCCAACGTGTTAGAAACCTTCTCTGCTGGCTTGGCGAGCATTCTTTCGACGCTTGCATGTGCTTGGGTGGAGGAGAATTTTAGACCTGCGCCGGCTCCGAGTACGCCTACGCCGCCATCGATCATGCCTTTCTGCACAACCTTCGTCCAGTCAATCGGTTTGCCTTCAGCCTGCTGGCGCATGATTTCGCCACTGCCGCCGTTAACCATTCCGAAGCTGCCGCCCATGACCATGCCAGATGCCAGCGGATTTTGGACCAGGCGCCCACCCATGGCTTTGTTGACGCCCGAAAAGGCACCTTCAGCAGCGCCAAAAACAGCGGCGTCGAAAAGCCATGCTTGAGGATTGATCGTCTCTGCCTTGAGGCGATCGGCTGTTTTCAGCGGGTCGGTAAATGTTTGGCGATCGAAGACTATATCGGCATCACGAGCGGCTATGCCCATGAAGACGCCTTTGGTTGGGGCAAAGCTGTAGTTGCGAGACACAGCCCCAAAGAGCATTTTGATCGATTGTCCTTTGACCGCACCCAGTGTGAAATCGGCGGCTCGCTGCATGGGCGTGTCATCCGGACTGGCTTTGTCCAGTCCGTAAGTGACAAGTGTGGTCGCAACACCAATTTTGCCGCGCGAGAAGAGCGCCGCGGTCTTTAAAAACTCAGTGCCAAGATGGTCATATTCCTTGCGTTGCGCCTCGTCTTTGACCGCAAACGAAAGAGCGCCGTCGACGGCATTTTCCAGATAGCTGTGCCTGTCTTTTGGTGCCGGATTTGCCTTGGTGTAGAGGTCTGACGCTTCGGCTAAATGCGCATACATGATGGCAGAAACAGTCTGATTAGCCGCGTCCAGCGCTTGATTCTGCGCCCCTTCCGGGGGCTGATTTTGCTCGACTGTCTTACCCTTTGCGGGCAGAATCTCAGGCATTATTGTTTCGCGCGACAAGAGAGAAACGGATTCTCTTATGTAAGTGTTTTTCCCTTCAGATCTCAATGGGGAAAGTCCCAAAAGCAAGCCTAATGCTATGGGAAAGATACGCGCGCCATTTAATCTAAGGCGAACTCGATGTCGACTCATGGCTCTTATGTTTCTTTGAGCGGGTCGTATTCGTCTGCGGACAACCCGAAGGTCCAGGCAACGCCCTCGCGAGCTGTTTTGGTTTCGGGAGGGACGCGCAAGAAATAGTTGTTGTAAGTGCCGTCCGGCTCGGGAGTTGAATTGACTACATGCACAATCACTATGTCTTCGTGATTGTCGCCGAAGTGCTGACGATACAGAACCCCGCACTTGTCTTGCTGCACTACTTGCGCGCCAGAGTCTTTGATAAAGGCTTCTAAACCGTACATCTCAAGCATCATTCGACGAATCTCGACGTTTGGCTCATAAAAAATAAGCGTTACGTCTTTCTTGATACCAAACTCTAAGAACCGCTCAGGAACGAAGGTTCCGTGCCATGCAAAAGTTTCCCACCCGTCTTGATATTTTAGTGCGCCGCCAATGGTATTGTGCAAAAGCCCCTCGCGATCCACGCTGACGCGATTTGGTCTGTCGATCATCAAGCACACATCTTCAAACGGCCACCATGTGTGCCCGAAGCGCGCAAGATGGAAATACGGCATGATTTCCGGCACTCGGAAGCCTGCCGCACCTGTTATGTCGTAAAAGGGCAACTCAGCGTCTAAGTTGCCAAATCCGGCAATGGCAAATTGTCCCATCGCAGTAATTGCTAATCCACTGGTTAGCGGACGGTCGTCGAATTCTTCGAACGGCTTGGTGTATTCTTCAGGCAAAACATAGGTCAGCTTGTTTATCAACATGCTGAGAAGTGCTGGTGGTGCTAATTGACCCCAAACAAGCTCAAGGTTGATATTCTCCACGCCGGGGCCGACGTGCCCGACAAAACTAGCAAGAACGGCCTGACGTATTTGATGCGGCAGGGTTGAGAACGAACGCCTCAGTGCCGGCGTCAGTTTGTTTTGGATTGTCGTCCACCACTGCTTGTCGCCCTTGTCCTCGATCAGTTTCCAGAGTTTTGCACTGCATTGGTTTCTGAAGTTGGTGACTACCTGCTTGTGAACACTGTTAGTACCCTTTGAGACCAATGCAGCCGAAACGGCACCGTGAAACGGCGAATCGAACCACACGAAATAGCGTGGGGGTTTTAAGCCGGCGTTTGAGTATATGCTACAGACTGCTTCTTCTGCCTTGCGCCGGTCGCAAGGCGAAATATTAAACGCCACCGCCTTGGAGCGTTCTACGACTTTCTTTACCGCTTCATCAGCGTTCTGACCAACTTCGAATTGGGTCGAGGACATACTTAGTCGACTACGAGCCTTGTAGAGCCAGGGACGTATTCGCGCTGCTGAACAACTCTATATATTCCAGGTTTGAGCGTGATGGCGCTGTGCTCTTCATGAACCAATATGGCGCCGTCAAGAGCTTCGATGAACCTCTCTGCTCCATGCTGATACAGCTTTGCAAAACGGGCATCTATGGCGTGAGCGTGTCCTGTGGTTTCGCCCCACGCCAGAACAATTCTTTGTTCGACCGGCTTCCTCTGGGCGTTTTTTGGCAAAGTCTGAACTCTCGCCAACAACACGTCTCCCTGTCTGTAGGTTTCAACCATGTTACTTCTCCGTTCGGGCAAAGGGCGCCTCAGCGTTCTTATACCCATTTACTCATATTTTGATGTGTTTTGGGGCAGCAGCCCGGTTTTCAACAGGTTCGTTCAATGCAAGTTGTACCTGGCTACGGTAAACTTTGCAGGTTCAGAAAAAGGGGAATTCAAATGAGATTAGGGGCCTTTGGAAGCGCATTCTTTGCATTGAGTTTGTTGGCTGGTTCATTCGTACAAGTAAATCAGCAATGCTTGGCTGCTACCACCCATGGTGCACGCACATCAACCAGTGAAGAGTCCGCACCAGTTTCTGTAGAGCCTACACCCTCTCACTTTTCTAATAAGGCCACCGCGCCCTGTGATTGGACGCCGATGATGGTCCTTCCCGTCAGCGCTCCTCGACTATTCCGCGGCAGTGATGATCTCTACAATCTGGTGTATGAGGTCCACTTGATCAATTACAATGCTGCGCCCTCAAAGATTTTGAGCTTCGAAATTCTCGACAATAACGGTCGAGTTCTGAAGTCGTATTCGCCTGCAGAACTCAAAAAGGTTACCCTCAATTTGCGAGACTCGAAGTCTGGAAAGTCTAAGGATGAGAAAGGCAACTCGTTTGCAGCTGGCGCTTCCGGCATTCTCTGGCTGAATCTCGAATTTAAAGATAAGGAAAGCGCTCCCAAAGAATTGGTGCATAAAATTGTCGTAGAAACCGACTTTGCCGGCAAAACGCGGCGATTTGAAAATGCTCATTACAAGCTTAAGGTGGAAGAGAAATCACCAGTCGTTGTTGGTCCACCACTCAAGGGCGGACGTTGGTACGTGGCAGGCGGATATGCCGGTGATTTCGGCCACAGACGTTCTTTGTTTCCGCAGGGCAACCGACTTGTAGCGGCTCAACGATATGCTATCGACTGGCTGCTAATGACTAATGACGATCATGTCTTCAATGGCGACGGAAAAGAGTGTTCGCAATATCCTGGTTATGGCAAACCTATCATATCTGTTGCTGATGGCACCGTCGTTGGTGTCGTCGACAAGTTCGAAGATCAAGTGCCAAATCACGCTAAAGGTGACCAGCTTGCCTTTTATCCGGGGGGCAACACAGCTGTAGTCGACATTGGTGATGGCAATTACGCCTTCTATGCTCATATGAAGCCGGGCAGCATAAAAGTCAAGGAAGGTCAGAAAGTAAAACGCGGTGAGGTGATCGGATTGCTCGGCAGCTCTGGCAACTCGACCGCGCCGCACTTGCACTTTCACGTCATGGATGGTCCCTCGATTCTTGGCTCTCAGGGCGTACCCTATGTCTTCGATAACTTTTCTGTGAAAGGCATCGCCAATGAAGACCAAACGATCAAATCGATGGACAAAGATGGCCGCGCACCTGTCGTTAAGTCGAAATTCGATGGGAAGCATTCCGGTGAGCTGCCGCGCGAAGGCATGCTGATCGTTTTTCCAGAATAGTAATTGTGGAGGGCGATGCCATGCATCGCCCGGTATCGTAATTAGTGTTTGATCCGCTAACCCTCATGGTGTTGTCCCTACAAGGAAAGATGTTGCGCGAAACACAAAGTGTTTGGAACGGGAGGTTTTACCGTTAATGTCTAAAAGACGTCGTACGAAGCGCAAGCCGCGGCTGTCGCATTTGCCTCCAGGGACGGCGCCCGGCACTTTGATTTCTGCACCGGATGCGGTGAAAACGACGCTACACATAATCGCTTATGGACCAGACGGTCTGGAAGAGAAAGAACTGAAAGACGCCAGCGAAATCCGCCAGTTCATCGGCAAATGGCCCGTTATCTGGCTAAATGTTGAGGGGCTCGGTAGCGCCGATGTCGTTAAGGAAGTCGGAGAGATTTTCAACATTCACCACCTCGCTCTCGAGGATGTCCTCAACGTGCATGAGCGGGCCAAGATTGAACGCTACAACGACGATCTTTTTCTTGTCATGCATATGATGGAACTAAAAGATCACCTAGAACACGAGCAATTGAGCGTCTTTAGTGGCAAGCATTTCGCAGTCACATTCCAGGAAGGACCGATCGATACTCTTGACCCTGCGCGTGAGCGGATACGAAAAAATCAAGGTCATATTCGCAAATTGGGTTCGGACTACCTCATTTACTCAATTATTGATTCTGTTCTCGATAATTATTTCCCGATTTTGGAAACATACGGAGAGCTGCTAGACAAGCTTGAGGACGAGATAATCACTAAGCCGAGCCATGAAGTGGTCGCCAATGTGCATGGCGTAAAAAGAGAGCTGCTCACGCTGCGTCGCGCTGTTTGGCCGTTGCGTGAAGCGATAAACTCACTGATTCGCGATATGGAAGTGACGTTCTCTGAGGAAACCCGAATTCATTTGCGAGATTGTTATGACCACGCAGTTCGCATCATCGACTTTATCGAAACCTACAGAGAGTTAGCAGCAGACTTGATGGACGTGTATCTCTCGAGTTTGAGCAATCGTATGAACGAAGTGATGAAAGTGCTCACGATTATCACTACTTTGTTTGTGCCACCAACTCTTATCGCTGGTATTTACGGCATGAACTTCAACACCGAAGTGTCGCCATACAATATGCCAGAACTTAACTGGTTTTTCGGATATCCGTTTGCTCTATTTCTGATGCTCTCCCTCACTTTGGGGGTCGTGATTCTTCTCTGGTACAAAGGCTGGCTTGGTGTTTTGAGCAGAAAAAGCAGCGAGAATTAAAATTTAGCACCTGCTGCTTGTTTCGATTTTCTTTCGATTTTTCTGCTTATCTTTCGAACGACTTTCACCGTTGCTTTCAATTTGCTGTTGCGGAAGCGAGCATTGCAACTAGCTTTCATGCGTTTGCGCTACAGTGCGGTTTCTGATAGGCTGGGACTAAGGAGGTTGCATCTGATGAGAAATCGCAATGCAATCATTAGCTTAATCGCGGCGATTCTGTTGCTGGGGCTGATTTTTATCGAGCCACAACGACTGCACGCTGGTGATCGGAAATTCACTCACTATGAGGGTCTTTACTGCAGTGTGGCCGTCAGTTCGACCGTCACGTTGGCAGAATCGAAGCCTCCTAGAGTTGATTCGTTCGATGCTTCCGCACTTCTAAATGTTGTCTTCTCGGAAATTTTGCTTCATCCGAGTCTCGCCGAGTGCTTTATGCCAGAGAGCAAAGCGCTATGCTTCGTGCCTCAGCCGTTGTGGCTTTTGAACAGGTCGCTTTTGATTTAAAACTTCAATATTGACTCGAAGCTTTCTCGCTGATCTCGATTTGATCAACGAAAGTTTTGCATATCAACATAACGCATTTACACCCTTTCGCATCACCTCGGTGATCGCGTTGTGGATGCAGCTTTGCACAATCTTTAGAGGTTTTATTTATGAGCGAATTCAAAATGTTAGGTATTGCATTCTCCATGATGATCATTTTCAGCGTAGCTGCTGCTTATGTCATGCAGTCGATGAATGCAACACCGGTCGCGCTGTTGAGTGTCACAACAATTGCCGCCCTGATCTCTTACATCTGCGTCTGTCTTTATCTAATGCCACGCGTCAGATTGTCTGCCCGCGCTGATGGTGAGCCTGATGCTTAATAGCAAAAGTTCTTGGCGATGTAATTTATCCGAAAGGAGGAATCCATTATGGACGAGAAAAATACTTATATTCGCGCCGGTCGATACGACACACCTGCAACAGAGTTGTTTCATTTGTCGCAGAATCCCAGCAGTCGGATACGAGTTCGAGTTGCTGAAAACCAAGCAACACCGCAGGTTCTTCTTGAAGAGTTGAGTACCGATAGCAATGAGGACGTTCGCATTGCTGTCGGTGGCAACCCGTCGATTCCGTTTCACGTGTTGATGCGTTTAGCATTTGACGAGCACGTCGATGTGCGATTCAGTTTGGCGGAAAATCACTGCATCAATATTCTTGCATTGCTGTGTTTGGCGGGCGATGAAAATCCGTTTGTATCTCAAAGAGCATTGAAGACGTTGCAGCGTGTCGCATTAGGAAGGCGGAGCGACTTGAAGAGGAAAGACGACTCCCCTGATTTGACTGTGAAAATGAAACAAGCGAATCCAAAGCTCCGGTCGCTAGGCTTGAATCCGCGCGCCGTTTATCCGGCGTGTTAGGATTTTTCCAATCCCATCTGATCGAAAATGGAATCTAGTGAATCCAGTGTTTCTTTGGTGACTGTCACCTCGCGGTCGTCCCTTGCGCGTTTGTATCCAAAACTCTCTTTGCGGAAGATTTTCAGTGCTGAGGGAGTTTTGGAGCGCGCGGACTTTCACCTGTTGCCCGGTTGACAACCTGTGCGGCGCGTTGTTCGTGGCAACACCCCCATAAATGCGCTATGCTTGAAACTGTGAAATTGAGGTGACAGCTTCATGAGTTCGGGCGAAAATTTGCCCTGCATATCATCACCCGAAGAGTTTGCCGAAATGGTCAAGACCGCGCTCAAGACCCGTGGCGAAGCAAGAACGCTGCGTTACGAGCCGGTTAGATTCGCATTGATTGTTGAAAACGAAAGTGGTGAGCCGCAGCAACTGTTCGGCCTTGCGGCAATGTTTGATGAATACAATACCGCCCACGAAACCGAACGCCAATCGGTCATCGATCGTTACTGTAGTTTTTTCCTGGGCGTAAATAGAAATAGTTTGCCGGAAACTTTTGCTGAAGCAAAAGACGGCTTGATGCTAATTATTCGGCATCGTTATTTGTATCAAGTGATGCAGATGCGTTTAGCCCTCGAGCAAGGGATCACTGCTAAGAGTGATGAATTGCCGCCAGAACAAGAAATTCCTCATGTTATTGTCGGCGATGATTTTGCTGCAGGGCTGAGTTACGATTTTCCCGATGCCATGATTCAGATAACGGGACGTCAGCTCTCTAAGTGGGGAGTTTCGTTTGATGATGTCTATCAATGTGCTCTGGAAAATCTGAGAAAACGCAGCGAAAAGCCGCTTGTTGAGGCTGTTACCGGTGTTTATATTTCCAACTGGCAAGATGGATATGATGCATCGAGAATTCTTTTGACGGACATGATTCAAAATTTGCCGTTTAAAGGCGCTCCCGTTGTTATGTTGCCCAGCGCCGAGAATATGGTTATGACCGGTTCGGACGACTTGGAAGGTTTGGCATCCGTACTAAATGTAATTGAGCCTATGGCCGATAAGCCAAGATCAATGGTTGGAGTGCCGCTGGTTTTGCGCGCAGGTGAATGGATACCGTTTGAGATGCCTCCCGAACATCCTTTGTACGAGCGGTTTCGGGTGCTGCGAATTTCTGCCACTGCTCGCAGTTATGCGGATCAGCGCGGTGTTGTGTCTGAATGGTTGCAGAGCATCGGCGAGCCAGCAGTAGTAACCCCTTACCTGGCAACACAGCGAAAGGACGGCTCTGTTTCAAGCTGCAGTGTTTGGCCGGAAGGGGTTCCTTGTGTAATTCCTCGCGCTGATTCCGTCGTATTTACCGGCGACTCGAAAGATTCAAATCAGGAAGTTGTCGCCTGCAACACCTGGGAAAAGGTTTTGGAGGTTGTGGGGGGATTATTGAAGCCCACTCCATTCCACCCAGAACTATACAGGGCAACACGGTTTCCGTCGTCTACCGAACTTGCTCAAATCGGCATGGGCGTTTCTTATCTGAAATAGTCTTACCTACTATCGCCACCGTGTCCGCTTCCATCCCCATCTTTTGCAAGCACCAGCGTCGATTTTGTACCGTGAGTTCCTGCGATTGCTTTTCCGGCGTGGTCGCCGCCACGAATGCAGTAGTTCGATTGCTCATCACTACTTGAATATTCGATCTTGCCCGGAGCTATCGAAATCGGCGGTTTCAGCCGCTCTTTAAAAGCACACGTCATATTACTGAAGGCAGGATATTCCAACTCGCCTGTAAATGGATTAGGCAACGGGTTGCCGAATTTTTTCTTTTTCGCGTCTCCCCAGGGGAAGTAGTACTTAAATTCATCATCAATAGTTTTGGGAAATTTGAAGTGCTCTTCTTTGTATAATTCAGCGGCCCATTGAACAGTCCGCATATTTGCTTTCACTTGTGAATCCGGATCATTGGAAAGCACGTAGGTAAGCCTCTTGTTATGTGGATCGAGCATTGCCTTTCCATTGCCGGCGCCAACTCGAACGGTAAAGTCTTTGCCACTAGCAGCGATACTGTATTCGACCGAGCCAGGTTCCATTTTTCCTGGAGGTGATTTTCTGCACTTGTCAGGATCAGCAATTGTGCCAGTCAGAATGGGCTTATGCTTTCCAATATAGGGGTTGATAGGAATGGACCAGGCCGTGGAGGTTTTGTCGTCGCATTCGCCGAAGATCATGTATGACATGAAAGCATCATCCACTTTTTTAGGCAGCGTGCCCTTGTGGTGACTTGCATAGCGTTGGGCCGCTGACCTAACACGCTCGGCCACTTTCATCATGTACTCTTGCCTTTCCTTTTCATTCTTAAATTGCGGGTTGACCATTTTCTCAACCGGCGCAAAAAGCTCTTCAGTTTGTGCGAATGCAGGAGGCAAGAGCGCGACCTGCCCAATTAGCGTCAGTGCTGACGCTGTAAAAGGGAGTTTTAAGCTTATAGAAATGACCGCCATCGATCGGATTATATTCGATGCCCGAGTGCTTTGGGTCGCCCATAGGGGTTAGCCGGACAGGTTATAGCGATTTGTTTTGTAAGCAAACCAGTTTTATTCTGTTGCACAAACCAGTAAATTTGCATCGCATATAAATGTTGCATCTAAAATACTCAAATGAAGGTTTCGAGCCAGCTCGCGAAAATTGTCGGTGATGCGGTGTTTGACAAAAGGCGTCGCTATCGCTATTCGCTTTCTCGTCAATGGAACGCAGAGCTCCCGAGAGTTGCGTTTATCATGCTCAATCCCAGCAAAGCCGACGCCTCAATAAATGACCCGACTATCTCTCGTTGCATTTCGTTTGCCAATAGGCACGGCTGTGGGGCACTGGAAGTCGTCAATTTATTTGCCTTCCGAACGGCGTATCCCGAAGAGCTGCGTAGTTGTCGAAGCCCGGTGGGAAAGCTCAACGATCAGTACATTCAGCAAGCGGTCGAGAAAGCTTCGATTGTGGTTGTAGCCTGGGGCAATTGGGGGTATCTGCACGGACGAGATGTTGAAGTGTTGGGGCTCATCGGTGCGAAGCATCCGCTCTTTTGCTTTGGCGTAACTTTGAGAGGGCAGCCACGACATCCGCTCTTTTTGCCTTCTGCTATGAGGTTGGTTGAACTGCCACGCTAAATCTGCCTCAGGCTCATCTCTGTTAGCCTTCCTGGAGTTTTGGCGAGCGTTTAGAAAAACTATAAGGAACTTGGAGGCACTTTCCGCGTCTCTCCGGCAGGTTTCCCGAAAAAACGATTTACGGGGCAGGGCAGGGAACCGAAAAGACGTGGAGTAAATTATGTCCAAGAGTTTTCTTTCAGTATCAAAAATAGTCACAGGATCAATTTTGGTAAGTACCACAATCTGTCTTCTGTGTTCGTGTTCTCAGAAAGTTTCGGAAACGAGTCACACCGGTGATGGTTATACGGAGAAAACCGAAGTCGTAAGAGAAGGCGACCACCTCAAGACCACCACTGTTACAACAGAAATTGAACCGGTTAATAAGGACGATGTGCATATCACCACATCCGAAGCTGACGGAATCCATGTAAGACTTCCTGAGGACGAAACCAATGATGGTCGCGTAAGGGTCCGCGCACCGTTTGTGAAAATGGATTCCGATGATAACAGCGGCTCTGTGCATGTGCGCGCGCCGTTTCTAAAGGTGGACAAAGATGGGCACGGCGACAGAGTGCACGTCAGAATCCCAGGTATCCACATCAATGCAGATTAATGTCTTAACGCATAAATACACAAGCAACAGATCAACATAAGGAAGAAGAAAATGGATAACGAATTTGTACATGAGTTTAATTCGCTTTTGGCAGGCGAGAGAAGCTGTGTGGAAACATACGATCTGGCGCTTAGTAAAGCAAAGCAAGCTGACGTGTTGGAAACCCTTACCTACTGCCGTAACAATCACATGGCACGTGTTGCTTTATTGACCAGTCATGTTCTATCGATGGGTGGTACTCCGAATGAAGGCTCCGGTCTCTGGGGAGGTTTCGAAAAGTTTGTTCAAGACAGCGCTGCCAACGAGCGTGATGCTGTCGCTATGTTAGAACAAGCTGAAGCAGAGCGTTTGGTCAATTACGAATCCCAACATGAATTGGTGATTGGACCAGTGAAAGTTTGCCTTGCCAACGAATTGCTTCCTGCACAACATGAAACTCACCTTACATTGAGTACGCTATTGAAAAACCTTCCGGAAACCAAAGCCGCCTAGTTTTGGATTGCTTTGTTTGCCGGATAAATTCAGCGCCCTCGCCTGAGGAGCTGCTTTTACAGCAACAACAAGTTAGACCGCCAGCATGATCCCCTCTCAGCATGAGTAGGGGATTTTTGCCTTTATATAAAGGTGACACTTTTTTCTTACGGCTGGAACCGTTTTTTTTCAGCGGCGTCAAACCGGTATTCAAAAAATAAGTAAGAGGAAGTTTTATGCCACAATCCACAAATGGCCGAAAGCTTCGCTATGGTATTGTCGGTCTTGGTCACATTGCCCAAGTCGCCGTATTGCCGGCTTTCGAGCATGCGAAGAAAAATTCTGTACTAGCTGCATTTGTTTCTGACGATCAGAAAAAGTTGAAAGAACTTGGTAGGAATTATGGAGTTGACGAACTCTATGATTATGACCATTTTGACGAATGCTTGCGTGAAGCTGAACTGGACGCCGTATATATAGCTTTGCCCAACAACTTGCACAAAGACTTCACTATTCGCGCAGCAGAAGCGGGAGTGCACGTTCTGTGTGAAAAACCTATGGCAATGAATAGTGAAGAGTGCGTTCAAATGATCGAAGCTGCAGATCGCAACAATGTGAAGTTAATGATTGCCTACCGGCTTCATTTTGAAGAGGCAAACATGAAGATGGTAGAAGTTTGTAAAACTAAGAAGATCGGAGATCCTCGCCTATTCAATTCGACTTTTACGTTGCAAGTTAAGGAAGGAAACATTCGCACCAAAGGTGGTATGGGTGGAGGACCACTCTACGATATTGGTATATATTGCATCAATGCCGCCCGCTATCTTTTTCAAGCCGAGCCTTTGGAAGTAACCGCACTGGCGGCGTCTTCCGATGATGAAAGGTTTGAATCAATCGATGAAACTGTCGGAGCCGTGATGCGTTTTCCTGACGAAAGAATCGCTACTTTTGTGTGCAGTTTTGGCGCCTCAGATAAAGGTCGCTACGACGTAGTAGGTACCGAGGGACATTGCTCTATGGACCCGGCTTATGACTACGCGATGGAATTGAAGTACGAAATTAAGCAAGGAAATCGGACGATTGAAAAGGAGATCCCTAAGCGCGATCAATTTGCGCCCGAACTACTTCACTTCTCTGACTGCATAATTAACGACACCATTCCTGAACCAAACGGTTTAGAAGGCTTAGCGGACATGCTTGTTATCGAGGCGATTAATGAATCCTTAATGACAGGCAGAACTGTTGGCGTCAAGTTACTGGAAAAAGACTCACGTCCTGGTCCGGAACAAGTAATGAAAAAGCCGGGTGTGGATAAACCAAAACTGGTGCACGCTGAATCCGGCTCGAAATAGTCGTCTGTGAGCAAGCGCTCCGGGCGATGCATAGCATCGCCCGGTAAACGCAGACTGGCGCTATGTTTCTAAACGATTGCGGAACTATTGACCTGTTCTTGGGTCTAACGAAAAAGCATCAAAGAAGAGCATCAAATAAGGCATCGAGGAGACATCTTAATGAACAAGATTTTGAATGCAATTTTCGGACTCTCCAGCGAATCCGGCGAAGCCGCTCATGCCGACATTGTTGAAATGTTGAAGGCTGACCATAGACGAGTAATTGACCTGTTTGCAAAATACGAAAAATTACCGGCAACTGCAACCCGCGAAAAGCGTAAAGTCTTACGTGAAATTTTTGCTGAACTCGAGATTCATACGAAGCTGGAAGAAGAGCTTGTATACCCAGAAGTCGAAGGTGCAGAGGAGCATGTAACTGAGGCTCAAGAGGAGCATCATGTCATCGATCTGATTATCGCTGAAATTAAGAAGGTCAGATCGATGAATGAAAAGACTGACGCGAAAGTGAAAGTGCTTAAGGAAATGATTGAACATCACGTCAAAGAAGAAGAGTGGGAAATGCTCCCACGACTTCCGCAGGATGAGCTGGAAGAGATTGGCGCAAAGGTAAAAGTTCGCAAAGAAGAACTGCTCGGCAAAGAGTTTCCAGAAAAGCATATGGAACGTGCTGGCGTTCAGCCAGTAGAAGAATTATATGGTGGCAGCGAGACAGGCGAAGGTATTTCGGACAAGGATGCAACAGAACAAAAGCCTGTCGCGAAAGAATCAGCACCTAAATCGAAGTCGAAGCGCGCGCGCAAGAAGCATTCAGCCGCGTAGTTTCAGCGTGTGCTAAGTACGAAAAACTAAAACATAAAAACTGGTGACTCTAAACAGCAAACCATAGACACTAGATTGAGGATAGATTTATGACTTTCTCCAGACCTTCCAAACCGCTTTGGGACGACTCAACAGCGATGCCTGAATTTCAGCCGCTGGCGACGAATACCAGATGCGATGTCGCAATTATCGGGGCGGGCGTGACTGGCTTGACCACCGCTTATTTGCTTGCGAAAGAAGGAAAGGACGTTCTTGTTCTCGATGACGGTGATGTCACTGGCGGTCAGACGGGGCGCACTACAGCCCACTTAACCGCTTTTATGGATTTTCGCTATGAAGAACTTTTGCACATGTTTGGGCAAGAAAAGACCACGAAAATTGCTGCAAGTCAAGTTGATGCTGTTGATGAAATCGGACATATTGTTGCGCAAGAGCGCATAGATTGTGAATTCTCCAGGGTTGATGCATTTCTTCTGCTGGGGCGCGAAGACAAGACTGAAACACTGTTTAACGAGATGCAGGCGATGCAGAGCGTTGGGTTTGCAAATGTTGTTTTTGGCGAGACATCTCTTTGGGGGCACAGGGAAATTCCTTATTTAATGCTCAATCATCAAGCGCAATTGGACATTCGCAAGTACATGTATGGTCTTGTTGCGCGTATTACAGAATTAGGTGGTCGAATTTATTCTGGCACTCATGTTGCTAGCTTTGAGAAGGGACAACCTGCTGAACTTACGACCTCCAACGAACGCAAGATTACGGCTAATCATGTCGTAGTAGCTACGCACACTCCAATTACGGATTTGATTTCCATACACACAAAACAAAGCGCATATCGCACATATGTTATCGGTGCTCAGGTCGAGCAAGACATCATTCCGCCTGGCCTATTCATGGATACGGAAGACCCCTATCACTACATGCGCAGCGCTCAATTGGGCGACAAAATGTATGTGATTATCGGAGGTGAAGATCATCGAACCGGGCAAGAGTCGGACTATGACGAACGCTACGACAAATTGGAAGATTGGGCTCGAGAAATGTTGCCCCAATTGGGTCCAATAGAGTATCGCTGGTCAGGTCAAGTCTACGAACCTGTCGACGGACTTCCCTTTATTGGCAAGGATCCAGGCCAGTCGGACAACTTCTACGTTGCCACCGGATATTCAGGCTCTGGTATCACCAATGGCACTATGGCGGCAAAGCTTATCAGAGACCAAATTCTTGGAAAGGAAAATGAGCTGTTGGAGATTTACGACCCGGGTCGCAAGACTGCTGCTGCTTTACCTGAATATGTAAAAGAGAACTTCAATTCAGTAAGCCAGTATTCAAAGCACTTTTCAGGAGGCCAGGTGGCTTCTGCCGATGAAATTCCACCAGGTGAGGGAGCTGTCATTGCTAGAGGCGTCCAACACTTCGCCGTCTATAAGGATGCTAACGGGTCTGTAATTGAATGTTCTGCCGTATGCCCGCATGCCAAAGGGATTGTCTGTTGGAACACCGCTGAGAAGACGTGGGACTGTCCAGCGCACGGCTCCCGATTTAGCTGTACAGGCGAAGTCATTGACGGCCCTGCAAACAGTAACTTGGAAGCGAAACAAATTAGTGGAGAGCAGGATGATCTTATGCAGATTCAGTTGCCGCTGAAGAACCTCGATCAAACTGCCTAGTCTCTAAGAACCCCATGTCGTCGGCGTTTAGCGTGTTAAAGATGCTGGGGTTTTCCCTATATCCGTAAAGGAACATGTATAGCACTTTCGGGTCTTTAAGTTCATAAGTGGAGATGGAGGCAACGAAAATGAAAAGCAGTTCCGAACAAAATATGAATGAAACGTCCTGTTCCGTCGTTCAATTGAACAATGATTTGAAGCGAATGCTTTCTGTTCAATTCAAGGAATTTATTCATCACATTGAAGATCATGAGCGAGTAGCTAGCATTGACTTTACTCGCCCGAGACGCACCATTGCTTGGATTTCTATGTATGACAGAAAAATCGCTTAGTCAGTGCCTGTCTAATTAAATTGCGTTGGAAACGTGAGAAAAGCAGACGATCACGTTTGAATGTTAATATCTAGGCAAAGTAAGCATTTTGAAACCAATCATTTTCAAACCAGTGTCTGCCCAAGGTTGGGTAGACCGGCGTCCGCACCATAAGTTCCAAATTACCGAACTAGTTTTCCACGCATTTGTTACTAGCTGGACAGGTGCCACGTTTTCTCGGCATCGTTCAACTATTTCTAAAGTTGGCTTCGACATGGCGCGAAAGCGGGAACTGTTACCCTCACGCGTTGGTCACACAAATACGAGTTCAGTAATGTGACCTAGCTGCACTATTGCTCACTGGCGAATTTGTATATCGAAAAACATCAACTCTATGAGAGGAGTTTTGTCATATGAAGACCCGAGCTTTTTTGACACTTTCATCCGTTTTGGCGTCGTTAGCTCTTACTATCGCACCAGTCCTTGCAAATAACGGTGTGGAATTGAAAAATCGACTTGATGCTGCGGAAAGCAGGGGGTCGGTATCGCGAGAAGCTCTTGTACAGTTGCGCGCGGAGCAGACGGCACTCGAGAAGCAAGAAGCAGACATTCGCGCTAAATACGATGGATTGCTGCCGGCTCGGAAGGCTGTAAAGTTGACGAAAGAGTGCAAAAAGCTGATTTCAAAACTCGACAAAATCGAGTCGAAAAAATCTGATAACACTGCTCAGAATTACGGGGACGCGCGCAAAGAGTCTCCTACTCCGCAAGTGCAATCGGGAAAGAAAGCCGACATCGATCGATTGCTGGCAATTAGAAGAGAGTTAGTTGGTGACAAGAGTCTTTCCACCAACGCCAAGAATGTGAAAGTCGTTGTGATTAACGGCACAGTCACTTTGCGCGGTGTAGTGAATAGTGAGTCCGAAAAGGTGAAAGTAGCCAGTGCTGCGCGTAAGTACGCAGATGATTCCAAAGTTTTGGATGAATTGGAGGTAAATACTCGATAACGGAGCCTTGTAGGAGGGTTTGTAATGTCGATTGCAGTTGTGTGTTTGGTAAATGATTTGATGCAAGCTGACACCATTGTTGGCAGTTTGAAAAATGCGGGTTTTAGAAGCGCGGATATCTCTCTGCTTATGCCGGATACCGCTGGCTTCAGAGACGCCGGTTATGAAAAACACAGTAAGGCTCCGGAAGGCGCCTCAGCAGGTGCTGGAGCCGGTATGGTTCTTGGTGGTGCTTTGGGTTGGCTGGCTGGTGTTGGTGCCCTCGCATTGCCTGGTCTTGGCGCATTTATTGCGGCCGGACCGATCATGGCCGCATTAAGTGGTGCCGCGGTTGGTGGCGCAGTTGGAGGTATGAGTGGCGGCTTAATCGGGCTTGGGATGCCGGAGATTGAAGCAAAACAATACGAAGGGAAGATGAAAGAGCTGAATCGCATCTTCATTTCTGTTCATACCGAAAATAAGGACGAGGTTAAAGTGGCCGAGAAGATTTTCAAAGATCTCGGCGCTAAAGATGTAAACGCTATTCATGAGGAAAAGGCGCATACACGCTAGTTTTAAGCTGACAAAAAATTTGAAAAACAAACAAAGGAGAAAGACATGAACTGGGATCAAATTGAAGGCAATTGGAAACAATTCGAAGGTAAAGTCAAAACTCAGTGGGGCAAACTCACAGATGATGACTGGAAATTGGTCGAAGGAAAGAAAGATCAGCTGCTCGGAAAAATTCAAGAGCGCTATGGTCAAACTAAAGAAGCGGCCGAAAAGGAACTCGATGAGTTTTGCGCAAAGCTCTAATTGCGCTAGCCTCAATTAGATTGCTTCATAGAAAAGCAGGAAAAGTCCCGCCTTTCGCGGGACTTTTTTGTGAGCTGACATAAATCGATCTCACTCCGGTTTCTCCTCACGCGGGAAACCCACCAATAAGAAATCGGCGCAGGCACATGCAAACCTACGCCGATTTCTATTGTCTTTTGAGTTATCGATCCTTGTTCTCTGATTACTGGACTAAGCGACTATGGCAAAGTTCCCAACAGAAAAAAGAAATTTTGCTTTTTACGCAATTTTAGATCTTGGCTTCCGAGAGCCAGACCTGTTGCAATTTTCTCCAGTTGGGTAGAATTGGCTGGACCGTCTCCGGAATTCTTTAAACCGAAGATAGCTGCGTCTAAGTGGCCAGGGTTTGGCCTTTTTGCATCAGCGAAGATTGTGCGGCTGCACCATCAATGGCTTTCTCTCCATTTCTCTTTAGCGCTGCGTCCACCAAACCGACGAAGAGCGGATGAGCATTATCCGGGCGAGACTTCAATTCCGGGTGAAACTGACAAGCAACATAATAAGGATGCTCTGGCAACTCGATCATTTCAACGAGTCTGCCATCAGGCGACAGACCTGAGAATACGAGTCCCTTCTTGGAGAGCTCTTCTCTAAATGCGTTGTTGACTTCATATCTATGGCGATGGCGTTCCGAAATAACCTCGTTACCATAAGCCTTGTGCGCCTTCGAACCAGCTTGCAGGTTGCACGGGTATTTGCCCAATCGCATTGTGCCGCCCTTTTGGACGACATTGTGCTGATCCGGCATCAGGTCAATGACCGGATATTTGGTGCTTGGTGCGAACTCTGTGGAATGCGCTCCTTCCATTTTTGCTACGTTGCGTGCAAATTCGATGACCGCAGTTTGCATACCGAGGCAAAGTCCCAAGTAAGGGATGCCCTTGGTGCGAGCGTATTCGCCAGCCATAATCTTGCCTTCGATACCGCGATCGCCAAAACCACCTGGTACCAAAATCGCATCGACGTCGTTCAAATGAGGCTCTGCGCCATGCTTCTCAACATCTTCCGAAAGCACCCACTTGATTGTGACGGTGGTGCCAAGTTTTGCGCCAGAGTGACGAAGCGCTTCAACTACGGAGATGTAAGCGTCTGAAAGCATTACGTACTTGCCGACGATGGCGACAGTAATTGCGCTTGTTGGGCGTTTGATGCGATCGCAAAGTGCTTTCCACTCGGTCAGGTCCGGAGTGTTATTCGGCATGCGAAGTTTGTCCAAGACACGCTCAGCAAGCCCTTCCTGTTCCATGAAGAGTGGAACTTCATAGAGGTTTTGCACATCACGGCACTGAATAACTGCATTCAGGTCAACGTCAGTAAAGAGAGAAAGTTTTTCTCTGATTGAAGTTGAAAGTGCTTTCTCTGTTCTGCAACACAAGATATCCGGCTGTATACCGCGACTTCTCAGCGTATCTACTGAATGCTGAGTCGGTTTCGTTTTCAGCTCGTTTGTCGCGCGCAAGTTAGGAATCATAGTGACGTGGATATAGCAAACATTGTCGCGACCGACATCTTTGCGCAATTGTCTGATTGATTCCATGAAGATAAGGCTTTCGATGTCACCAACTGTTCCACCGACTTCCACAATGACTACTTCTGCCTGCGAAGTCTTGGCTGCGTTACGAACGAAGTTCTTAATCTCGTTGGTCACGTGCGGGATCATCTGGACTGTGCCGCCGAGATAATCACCACGGCGTTCCTTTTCAAGAACACTCTTGTAAATCCATCCGGCGGTGACGTTGTTCATCCGTCCCAGGTCGAGATTGATAAAACGTTCGTAGTGCCCAAGGTCCAGGTCGGTTTCGGCGCCGTCTTCTGTGACGAAGACTTCGCCGTGCTGGTAGGGGCTCATCGTACCGGGGTCGACGTTTAGATAAGGGTCGAGCTTGACGATAGTGGTACTGATATTGCGGGCTCTCAGCAGTCTGCCAAGTGACGCTGCGATAATCCCTTTTCCTAAACTAGAGACGACACCACCAGTAACAAAGACATACCTGGTGTTCATTGCGCCTCCCTATATAGTTGCAGAATATCTCGCCGGATCTTTACCGGGGACCTCTCGTCCAACCCTCTCCATAAATATAATGGATCTCCAGCCCGTCTGGCCGCCAATCTTTGAGGTTTTCTCTAAGTCTATACGGATCCAGTCTCGAGTCCACCTTTTGTCTATGCTAGACGTACACGATAGGATCATCAAGAAGATGGTCTGAAACGCCCAGCCCATCTTGTCATCCGGGCGTGAGCCTAATCGCCAATCTTGGGAACCTTGAAAAAGACCCCCTCTCGATCTGGAGCATTCTTTAGTAGAGATTCATGTCCAGGTGGCGTTACAACTTCATCTTCTCTCAGCGCGTTAGGCATAGGAATGGCATGAGACATGGGTTCTATGCCATCGGTCTGCACATCTTTTAGTTCATCAAACGCGTCGATTATCTTGGATAGCTGCTCGGCAAAGAGTTCCCTTTCTTGCGGCGTAAGCTCAAGCCGCGCCAGCTTTGCCACATGTTCAACATCCTTGATTGTGATCATTCCAAAAACCTTCCCTGTTGTGGCTGGACGCATTTATTCCGCCTCGCCCGCCAGACGCGATAGCCGCAGCCAAATTACCACAGATTCCCGCTCTCTTGACGGCTGCGCGAAGTAATCGAAACGTGGAGCTCCCCAACTTTTAGATGCAAACTCGAGCAGCAGAAATTCAAAAAGGACGCTATGGTCCACGGTGCTTACCTTTCGCTGATCTTTCTTCAGATGAGAGTCAAGTAACAAATTTTGGAGAGGAGTGCAGTTGGTTTTTGCGCAAAAAATCACGCTACTTGGCAGTTGCCAGGGTAAAAGCGCCAATTAGAGCGCCTCAGTGCAAGCAGCAGCTCTAGATTTCTGCTAAATTCAGTGAATCTATATAGATTGAGATTAAGATGGGAATTCTGGGCGAGACGGGGCTCATATTAGCTGGATTAGTAATTATTGTTCTTGCAGCTGAGCTCTTTACAAATGGGATCGAATGGTTGGGGCAGCGGCTCCAATTAAGCGAAGGTGTCGTGGGCAGCGTTCTGGCTGCAGTTGGCACCGCGTTGCCGGAGACGTTGATTCCATTCGTTGCCGTCATTTTTTTCGGCGCGAAAAATGGAGAGTCTGTAGGCATCGGGGCAATTGCCGGTGCGCCGTTCATGCTCAGCACTTTGACTCTGGGACTTTGTGGCTTAACGGTTTTACTTTGCTCTAAGGCAGGCAACCCCAATCGTCCTAAAGAACTGCAGCTCAATCAAGTGGTAATTGCTCGCGATTTGCGCTTTTTCACTGCTGCTTACGCCATTGCCATGCTTGCGGTTTTGGCTTCTCCATATGTTTATGTTCGCTATGTTATTGCGGTCGTTCTTTTCCTTATTTATCCGGTTTATCTCTGGCAGTGTTTTCAGCATGAAGGAGAAGTCGGAGAGGAGCCTGAACACTTATTCTTGGACCGCCTATTTAAGTGCGGTTCGGACAAATTGCGTTTGATTATTCCCCAGATCGTCATGGGACTTGGCGGTATTATTGGCGGTGCGTTCATTTTCGTAGATCATGTAGACGATTTGGCTCGCTATCTGGGTTTACCTGTTGTGGTTCTCTCTTTGATCATTACCCCGATTGCCACGGAACTTCCGGAAAAGATCAATAGCGTCCTCTGGGCTCGCCAAGGAAAAGACACTCTGGCATTGGGAAACATCACGGGCGCTCTCGTGTTTCAAAGCTGCATCCCGGTGGCATTCGGCGTTGGTTGCACTCGTTGGAATCTCGACAGCGGAACAATTTTGACTGGCATTGTGGCCGTCATATCCGGAACGATTTACATGCTTTTGCTCAGAGCAAACAAGCTGACTGCGGCACATTTGACCTGCGGTATGCTCGCTTATGCTGTATCTATAGGCTCTTTTGTTTTAATAGATTATCTCGATGGCGGACTTGAGTACTTGAAGCCTGGTGAAGAATCACCTCCCCCGCATCATGGATCTTTCGAGCCGACCGAGCCCAGGTATGCACGTCTGATTGCCGGCGCTCAATCATTGCCGTCTTATTCGATTCCGCAGTGATTTAACCGGATCTTGTTTAGGCTTCGTAAGGTTCTATTTTGGAAGCTTCTTTCGGTTCTAAGACTGGAGCTATCGCTGAGTCTTCTATATTCTCTTCCGGTGCTCCGACTGGCTTGTGAGGCGCCGATTCCAGTGGCGGATAGAGATTGTCCACGACGAGCTTGATGCAGGCGGCCACCGGAATTGCAATTAGCATACCCAGCGCGCCAGCTGTTACTTCGCCGCACAGGACCGCAAAGATAACAACGAGAGGGTGCAGCTCGACGGCGTGCCCGATGATGCGTGGAATGATGACGTAGTCTTCCGTCCAGCGAGCCACCGTGTAGCAAATGATGATACCCAGCGCGACGTCCATACCATGTTGCGCGACACCGACTATGGTGGCTGTGCTGGTGGCGATGATAGGGCCCAGCACTGGAATGATTTCAAGAAAACCGCTGGCAATTGCAATGACAAGCGCGTACTTCAGTTTGAATATAAAGTGTAAGAAAACCCACGTAACAGTGGACATAATAGTGATAAGCAGTAATTGCCCACGCACATACTTGCTCAACATCACGTTCGATTGCTGGGTGATGTTGGTCACCATCTGCCGCTGCTCTTCAGGGATGAAGCGCAGGAAAAACTGACCGACCCTATGGCTGTCCGTAATGAAATAAACGGAAGAGACAACGCATACCAAAACACCGAGAGCGCCTTTGGAGAACAATTCCACACCATGCATGAATTCTTCCGGTCTGAAGATATGGTCTAGGTTGTTAGCCAATTTGTCGGCGGTGTCGGGCGACAATTGCCATCCGAAAGACTGAGAAGCAGAAGCGACAACGTTGTTTGCCACCTCTTGCCTCTGGCTCCAGAGATTTGTCACCTGGTCAACGAGCATCGGACCAAAGAACCAGCAGAGTGCAAATATGACTCCACCGATCCCCACGTAGATGGCGAGCACCGCCGCTGCCAAAGGTACATTTGCTTCTTTGTGCACGTAGCGCACGAGAGGCAATACCAAATAAGCGAAGATGCCGCCAATTACAAAGGGCGGGAAGATTTCCCTAATGTGATAGAGAAACCAAATGAGCAAACATAGTGCGACCCACTTGAACATAGATGCTTATCGCTTGCGCCTTTCTAGCGAGCGGCTACGGGTTGTTGTTCCAACTTCGAGAAATCATGGACGCCTGCGCGAACCAATTTGCGCAGCAACCACGAAGCACGGAAGCGCTCTCCAAGGTCTTTGTGGTAGCTGTCCAATTCGTTCAAGCACCAATCGAGACCTTTCTCTTCAGCAATGGTGAGAAGTCCGCGAGTGAGTCCACAACCGAATTCCATCGCGACATCCACATCAGAGGGTTCGATGACATGCTCTTGCAGTGCATAAACAGCTTCGTTGAACATCGGCAGCAACACGCGGTAGGCTTCGAATTTCTTCGATGCTTTGGCGTCGGTTTTTGCATCTTTCTTTGCTGCTTCGATCAGTTTTGCCAATTCAGGATTAACTGTCTTAGGCTCACCTTTCTTCGGAATTGCGCCCTTTTCATGTACAAAGAATCCAGCGCCCGATTTTTGACCGAGGAAGCCCGCTTTGATCATGTGCTTGAGAAGCGGAGACGGTGTAAAACGCGGACCGTACTCTTTATATAGAAACTCATTGACATGCGCACAAATGTCGATGCCAGTCATATCGAAAAGTGTGAATGGTCCCATCGGCAATCCGAAGGCTTCCACGGCTTCGTCTATTTCTTGCGGTGTGCCTGCGCCTTCGGTCAATGCCCAGAGCGCTTCATTCATGTAAGGGAAGAGCAATCTGTTGACGAGGAAACCGGGGCATTCTTTTACTTCGACCGGAACCTTGCCCATGTCGCGGCAAAGCTCGATTGCAGTTTTAACCGTATCTTTGGATGTTTTGACGCCTGGAATCACTTCGACCAGTTTCATAAATTGAGCTGGATTGAAGAAGTGCATTCCGACAACTTTGTCTGCGCGACGTGTGGCTGATGCGATTTCGGAAATCGAGAGAGCCGAGGTGTTGGATGCGAGGATGGCGCGCGACGGGCAAATTTCATCGATTTCTTTGAAGATGGCGAGCTTGACTTGAATTTCTTCAAGCGCTGCTTCGATGACGATATCGACGTTGTTAAAACCTTCGTAGTCAGTCGCACCCTTGATTAGTCCGAAGAGCTCGTCCGCTTCTTCTTGGGTGAGAGTTCCTTTCTTGACCCGCGAGTCATACATTCTCTTGATGTTGGCAAGACCTTTATCTACAAATTCTTGCTTGACGTCTTTGAGGATTACGTGAATTCCGGATTGGCTCAAGACCTGGGCGATGCCAGAGCCCATTGCTCCAGCGCCTATGACTGCTGCTCTTTGGACCTTCATTTCAATGGACCTCTCAGTATCATTAATGCCGCGGACTTGCCGCGATTTTGCCACGCATTGGACGCGATTATGCCGCGTTTTTTTTCCGCGATTCAGCTACGTTTCTTGGCTTTCAGCTAAGTCGCTATGCTAGCATTTCCGAGATTCAGCTCTGGCCAAATCAAACAATTGTTTGTATTCTCTGAATCATCGTTCCGTCTCTCGGAAACCAATCTGTTCTTTCAGCCAGGGCGTTTGCGCCCGGCTCTCGGCATCCCGTCCAATGTCTCCGTTTCATATTGATTTTGCAGGTTCAAAATGTCCTTAATGACAACTATGATGAGGCGCGCACCGGCTAACGTCGATGCGGTGGATAGCACACCCAAGCACCTCGGCTGGGTCATGCTTACGGCACTGGGGATAGGCGCGACTATTGGCGCTGGTATCTTCGCCATGCCTGGGATGATTGCCAGAAAGGCAGGTCCGGCTGGGATTCTGTCTTTCTTGCTGACCGGTGTGATCATCATGGCGGTCGCCGTCTGCTATGAAAAGTTCTCTCGCGCAGTGCCAAAAGGCGTCTCGGCATACAGCTACGTCTACCACTCCATCGGTGAGCTATTCGCCTGGGTTGTGGCCTTTGGACTTTTCATGGAATACAGCTTCGGCTCCTCGGCTGTGGCGATTGCTTGGGGCGAGTATTTGAAACGCGCCACGGGTTTTTCATTGCCGCAAGTATTGTCCGGACCGAGCGTGGATGCGGCGGGAGTACATCATTTTGGTGTAAATGTCGTGGCCATGGCGGTAATTGCTGTAGTGACGGTAATTCTGATTTTTGGTGGCGTCAGCAAATCTGCAAAACTCAATTTCTTCCTCGTTATTCTCAAGATGGTTTTGCTGGTCATGTTCCTCATCGCCGGTATCAAACACATCAATCCCGCCAACTGGGCTGATTTCATGCCCAAGGGCTTTAACGGCGTTTTGCAAGGTGCTGCTCTTGCTGTTTTCCCATACGTAGGCTTCGACGCGCTCTACACATTCGCGCGCGAATCGAAGAGCATGAGAGACACACGCCTGGCTACTTGCTGGTGCGTGGGTCTTGTCGTATTCCTTTATGTCGCAGTAATGGCAGTGGCTACAGGTCTTGCCCCTTGCTTCATCAACGGACAGGAAAACGCTCTTTTCGTCGGCTCCGAAGCTGCGGCACCGCTGGCTAACTTGCTTGCTGCTGCTGGTGAGACCTGGACAGGACAGTTCATCGCAATCGGCGCTGTACTAGGCATCTTTAACGTATTGCTCGTGCTCTGCATGGGTGGACCGAGAATCTTCAGAAACATGGCTGAAGACGGCTTGCTCCCTCCGATTTTTGCAAAGACCAACAAAGGAAATCCGACGCTCGGCATTTTGATCAACGGCATCTTGGTCGCCATTACAGCCGGTTTTGTCCCCTTTGGCGACATTGCCGACATGATGGTTTTGGGCACGCTGGTCGCATTCGTTTTCGTCTGCATCGGCGCACTCAGACTCAAACTCGTGAACCCTGCATTGGCTTTGTTCGGTGCAATTGGTTGCGCGATCTTAGCGTCGAAACTGAGTCCACTTGTATTGATCGTGTATTCGATCACCTGCCCAGTTGGACTCATCATCTATTTCTGCTACGGCATTAAGAACAGTAATTTGGCAAAGGGTAAAGCGGTTGCCGAACCGCCTGTTGCAGCAGCCGTGGAGCAAGCGTCATGAAAGCAGCGGTAGTCCCGGAGAAGGGCAGCAAATGGGAAATCAAGGAAGTTGACGATCCAAAGCCAGGCGTCAATCAAGTCTTGATTCGCATTCACGCCAGCGGTCTTTGCTACACGGATGTGCACCAGACCAAAGGCGAGATTCCGATGAATTATCCTGGCATTCTCGGGCACGAGCCGGTCGGCGAAATCGTGGCGGTCGGCGAAGGCGTAACCAAGAGAAAAGTCGGCGATCGCGTCGGCGTGCCATGGGTTCAACACGAATGCGGGCGTTGCGAGTGGTGCATGCGCGAGAAAAATGCGTTTTGCCCCAATCGCATCGGCACCAGTTTGCAGATGAGCGGCGGGCACGCGGAATTAATGGTGGCGTATGCCGAAGGCACCATGCTAATTCCGGATGGATTGTCATACGAACAAGCCGCACCGATTTTCTGCGCGGGCTACACGGTTTATTCCGGCTTGAGAATCGCAGAACCAAAGCCTCACGAAAAGGTGGCAGTGGTTGGCATCGGCGGTCTTGGTCACTTGGCTGTGCAATACTCGCGCGCCTGTGGATTCGACACTATAGCCATGACTCACTCAGGCGACAAGAAAAAACTGGCTTTGGAACTCGGCGCAGATCACGTTGTGGCAAATGGCGAAGAGCTGCTAAAACTCGGCGGCGCCGATGTGATTTTGGCCACAAGCAACTCTTGCCAGCAAACTTTGGATGCATTCAAAGGTTTGCGAAATGATGGTCGGCTTATAATCATGGGGTTCTTCAACGAACCTTTGACTTTTTCCGCAGCAGATTTGCTTTTCAAGCGTGCACGCATCATTGGTTCAATTCAAAACGGGACCGAAATGTTGTACGAAGCGCTCGATTTTGCAGCGCGCGGCAAGGTCAAAGTCATTGCCGAAACTTTCGAGCTGAAAGACATCAACAAAGCCTACGAAAAAGTGGCCGCCGGCAATGTGCGTTTCCGCGCTGTAGTTGCGAACTAGCGTGCTCAGAGCCATCGGACGGCAATTAGCTTAGGGGCGCCGCCATGCGTTGCCGCGTTTTGAAACGAGGTGTTTGAGCGCCGTTCAGTTAGGCATATAACGCCGTCGCGAATGGGTAAAAGGAGTCATATGCAAATCAAACGAACCATTCCTATTTTTCGAATTTTTGACGAAGCGAAGGCGAGAGAATTCTACGTCGATTATCTGGGGTTCAACGTAGATTGGGAAGACAAGCCTGAAGACAGCCCCATCTACGTGCAAGTTTCGCGCGGTGGACTGATTCTGCATTTGTCCGAACACTACGGAGACTGCTGTCCTGGTTCTCGTATTTTTGTAGCGATGGACAGAAGAGAGCTCGAGCAATATCACGCCGAGCTTTCCGGCAAAGACTACAAGTTTATGAAACCCGGCTTGGAATCAATGCCCTGGTCGGAATTGACATTCGATGTTTGGGATCCATTCGGCAATCGCATCAGCTTTAACGCGATGAAAGACTAACTAAGGTCAACCTTCCAAGATGTTAAACCAAGCTCGGCCTATCTAAGTCCAGCATATCGACGCCGGAGCCGATGAAGAGCAGATCGAAACGCTCATAACCGTGCTGCGAGATGTATTTTTCTTCCGACGGCGTAATCGGCAAGAGGATTGAGAAAGTTATTTTGTCACCATCACCGGTGCTGTAATTAATGAACTCCTCAGGCATAAATCCTGGTTTTGTCGTGTAAAGAGAATAAAACGGTTTTCCATCAAACAGCGCATGGGGCGCTGCGATCACGTCTCCAGTCGCGAAAGCTGCCTGGCGTTCCATTGCTCGAATGGCAAGTTGTTGCAGCAGTCCGGCAATGTTTAATGCTCCAAACTTATCCAGCACTGAGATCATCAATTCTTGCTGAATGTGGCGCCCTCTACATTCCAAAGGATAGTTACTCAAGCCAAGCGTTGAGAAAGTTTGCAGCCCTTCGATTCCCCTCGGACAATGGACAACCTGAAAAGGAAGGTTTTCGCCACTGACGTTTTTCGCATATCTGTTCGCGATCGGACCAAGAAACTCTTCTATGTGATCACTCAGCATTCGAGCTTCATTCTTCCGTCGAAACGTTCTTGTATTTAGAAACCCTCTCGTTTTCAGAGACGCCCTCGGCATTTGAAACGTTCTCTTCATGCGGAACTTCAGGCGCCTGGATTTCCTTCCTTTCAGCGCTCTCTTCCGCTTCGAGAATTTTGACTAGTTCTTTTGGAGCAGGTAACACTGGAATTGCGAAGTCTGGAACTTGCTCCAAATAAATGTCTCGTTCGGTCAAATTGCACAAGTTCATTGGCACGATGATTGGCTTCTTCTGCGCCAATCGTGCTCTTATCGCTTCTACTGTTTTTAGTTCGTTCAGCAAATTTAGGTCACGAAATGCCTGCGCTCTTTCTTTTTGAACCTTGGCCATTTCTGCTTTTCCTTGCGCTTGCAAGAAATCTGCGAACTCCAAAGTGTAGACTGCTAGTGCGATATAAGAAGGATTGTTAGCGCCCGCCATCGAATCGATTGTGTTTCGGTAATACAACTCGGCTTCTTCCGGGCGATTTTGCTTGGCACGTATTCGCCCCATCAAGGCATCGCATCGCGGCTGGCATTCAAGGTCGTCCTTGTACCGAAGTGCCAATTCGCGCGCCCTTTCGACGTATTGCTCCGCTTCGTCAAGATTATCTCTTTCTGTTTCGATCGATGCCTTGATAAAGTCCAGCCTCCAGCCGATGTATTGCCTCACGCGCGGAGTAGCCTTTTTGATTGCTTCTTGCAGCGCTTTGTCTGCTTCGTCAATCTGCCCCATTCTGACCAGGCAAAGCGCGAGGTTGTTGAGCAAGATTGCCTCGGCGCGCCTGTCGGCAGGTCGTTTTAGTAGATCGCTGAAAATCTCTGCGGCTTCCTCGAATTTCCATTGCGATAGAAGAGCGACGGCGAGATTGTTTGCGACGCCCCAGTTCTTCGGTGATTTTTTCCTGGCTTTTGAATGAGGCTCGATCAAACCCCAACTGTAAAGCGTCACCGCTTGAAACTCTACAAAGCGCCCTTCCAGCATCAGTAGGCGCACGAAAGCGTCGGTAGCAGCAATGTGCGAATTGTGGGTGTACGGATACCACATGGTCGTCCAGTACAAAGTGTTTGGCAACATGCGCACAACGCGAGTGTAGTGGCGGTTCTTCATAGCAGAGGTTATCTGACGCGCCATTACTGTTCCTGTCAGCCAAGCGAAAAACAGCAGACCAAAGAAAATTTGGAAGAACGAATAACCAAAAAATGCTGACAATATTGCCGGCGGTAGGGTCAGCCCGATGATCCACAGAATTTTGGCTGTATACATAGAGGGCCAATCTTTTGCGCCCCTATCAATCAATTGCTGAGTCAGCTCATCGTCAATGAGGTTTGGTCCCTGCATCTCTGCTTTCATATCCGAAAATTCAGAAAGAGCGGACTCTGAAGAGCCTTTGATTGCCGTAACTTCCGCGCCGGCAGGCGCCCGAAGCTGCGCCGAATCCGCCGCCGCTGGAGGCTCCTGGCTAAAAGAATTGTCGCTGGAAACTTTTTCGTCCGTCATCTGGTTTTGAATCCCTTCAGACCATGCAGGCCGAAAGCTTGCTTACCAGCTCTTTTGAAAGCTTGAAAGAACCAAATTTACCCAGGCGTCGTTGGAGTCGTGCATGGCGTAAAGGATGATCTCAGGCGTGATTTCTTTCTTTTTCTTCTCTTCCTGCAATTCTTTTGCCTTCTCCATAATCTTCATGGCGGAGGCATTTGAGCGGACGAGGTTGGAGAAGTAGGTGCGCTGTTTGCCCATACGCAGGCCAATGTCTTTGCGAATGGCTCCGACGGTGAGGTCTTTGCGCTCTAAGATCATGCTCGCCAGCTTGCCGTCGAATGCCACAAGTGCCAGCAAAAGCCCGGCGTCGGTGAGCATGCCGTGGTTGCAGTCGTTAATGGCGAAGGTCACCAGGTTGGCTGCTTCTTCGCTCAAGGCGTTAAGGATTTCAGGAGGAACCTCCAGGCTGTCGATTTCGACCTCGCCCAGTGGAGGCGCGTCTATTTCATTCCCTTCGTCGTCATAGTGCATCTGGCGGCTTTCCTATCTTTATCGACCTTATAATATCGCGAGTAGTACGAGAACCGGGTGATTCTACTTGGTATCTCTTTTGCGCTTCTTCACATGATCGGCAGAGGAAAAGCGCCAACAGCCGCCATACATCGGGCTTTTCAAGAAGATCTCGGTTGATCTTGAATAAATCTAATTGCCACGCTTCGGGAAATCCATTTTTTAAGGCGAGGATAAGGTCCTCATAAATCTCAGGATTCCAGCCTGCCTGAGACCGAAGGAAGTCGATCAGATCTTTGCTTGTGTGGATATTTTCAATTTTTTCCGGGTTTACGCTGAAGTGAGGCTCATGTATGACCGCTACTAGAAAATCCCTGACTGCATAGAAATCAGGCTCTTCTTCTGACTCGTTTTGTACTGGCAGTAAGAAGGTGTCGCCGCCCTTCAAGTGAACATAGAGCGCCTTCTGCTCCGGATCCTTCGGGAGATCGACTTCTCGTATATCTTCGTACCTGATGGTTCGAGCTTTTTCACCCTTCACTCGGTAAACGGCTTGATCGCTAATCAGAATGAAATCGTCTTCGTTGTTGATGTAAACACCGTAGAGCCCTTCATCTTTGGCAAGAATCGAATTCGAAAAAACCGAAGTATCGTGAGGCCTGGCAAAACATTCAATCAGGGACAGATGTCGCGTGATGTATTTTTCAATGTTGAGCCAATACGAGGGCATCGATGTTTAGTCTTGTCGAGTTGTTTCCGTCGGTCTAAATTACTTTGCTTCCATCCAGTTTGGACCAACTCCGATATCCACTACCAGTGGCACTTTCAGCGGTTGTCCATATTCCATGGATTGCGTGATTACTTTCTTTGCGAGATCCAATTCTTCGTTTGGAACTTCAAGTACAAGTTCGTCATGCACTTGCAAAACGATCTTGGTCTTCATGTTGTTTTCCTTCAATTCTTTGCTCAGACGAATCATCGCCAACTTCATCAGGTCTGCTGCACTGCCTTGAAGAGGCGCATTGAAAGCGGCTCTTTCATCAGCTTGCCGGATCATTGAATTGCGGTCATTCAGATATCTGAAGTGTCTGCGGCGACCGTAAATAGTCTCGACGTAATTTTTCTCGCGGGCAGTTTCGAGGGTTTCAGAAACCAATTTCATCACGTTGGGGTATGTGTTGAAATACTTTTCGCGGAACTTCTTCGCTTCGGCTGTAGACACGCCCAAGTCAATGCCTGTCCGGTAATCGCCTTGTTGATAGACGAGTGCGAAATTCATTGTCTTACCCACCGCGCGCATTTCTTTTGTGACTTCTTCTAGCGGAATATCGAAGATTTCTTTGGCGGTGCGTTGGTGAATATCCTGATTCTTTTGAAACGCGTCGATGAGCGTCGGGTCTTCTGCCATATGCGCGAGCATGCGCAATTCTATTTGGGAGTAGTCGGCGGAAACCATTACCCAGCCTTCTTTCTCCGGAATGAAAGCGCGGCGTATACGGCTGCCGATTTCAGTCCGGATGGGAATGTTTTGCAGGTTCGGATTGGTACTTGAAAGGCGTCCGGTTGCTGCGACTGTTTGGTTGAATGTTCCGTGCAAACGATTGTCTCTTGGGCTGACAAGTTTGGTCAGGCTGTCAACGTATGTTGAACGCAACTTGGAGAGATGCCTGTATTCGAGCAGCTTTGGAATGATTACGTGTTCGTCTTTCAGTGCTTCCAGAGCAGCAGCATCAGTGGACAAACCTGTCTTCTTTGTTGTTTTACCTTGAGGTTTTAATCCCAAGTCTTCAAACAGAACTTTCTGAAGTTGTTGTGTCGAATTGATATTGAATGAATAACCGGAAAGAGCAAAAATCTCTGACTCCAATCTTGCGATGTCCGAAGACAGTTCAATAGAGAGCTTCTTGAGATACGCAGTGTCGAGCGCAATTCCGTTTTGTTCCATTTCTGCAAGAACGCAAGAGAGGGGCAGCTCAATCTCGTTGAGAATAAACAATTGCTCTTTGTCCAGCATTGGCAAGTATGTGCGAGCAAGCTCCAGTGTCATGCGAGCATCGTCAGCCGCATAGGGAGCAGCTTTATCAATTGACACCATTTCCATGGTGACTTGCTTTTTTCCTGTACCAATCAACTCGGCAATTCGCACCATCTCATAGTTGAATACGCGGCTGACCTGATCCTTCAATCCATGCTTTTCGTCAGCATTGAGAATGTAACTTGCGATCATAGTATCGAAGGCTACTGGGCACATTTTGATGCCGTACAGCGATAAGACATTCATTTCAAACTTTGCATTCTGGGCAATTTTGCCGATTTTGGGATTCTCTAAAATTGGCTTCAGTCGTTCGATAACGAGATCGTGATCGAGCTGCTGTTGCGTGAGAATACCTGAGTGTCCAACCGGGATATATGCGGTTTTTGGTCCGCCTCCATTAGTGCTGGAATTCTCGCTGACCGAAAGTTTTCCGTCAGCGAAGCTGAAGCCTGCACCCCAGGCAAAAGCGTACCCGACAATGTTTGTATCTAGCGATTCGATGCCGCTGGTTTCCAAATCGATAGCAAATGCTTGTTCATTGGAGAGCTCGTCAATCAGATGATTGAGAGCATCTTCCGTAGTGATGATCTGAGGCGTTGGTGGTCCAAACGAGCGTTGCTCGTATACCGGCGTGTTCGACGCTGGCTCTATCGAATCGAAGAGCCCGAGCTGACGCCCTCCGCCAACCGAGCCCGTTTCTGCGCCGACTCCAGCCCCAACCGGAATCGCCGTTTCGACCTCAACGCTAACAACAGTGAGCGATGAGATTTCCCCTGACTGTGTCGGCATCGCGACGGCGCCACCAGAAATTTTGGAGAGCACAATGGGCAAACGACTGACAATTTTCTTCATGCCGAGGTTTTGGAAAAAGTCGTTTGCTTTGCTCGTATCGATAGAGTCCAGACGGCAATGCGCGAAGTCGAATTCCATCGGAACATCGAGCTTGATTGTCGCAAGCATCTGGCTCTTGTAGGCGATTTCCTTGCCTTCGGTGAGCTTTGCTTTCACCGATTTCGATTTCAACTCTTCGACATGTTCGTAGATGCCGTCGAGAGTTTTATATTGGGTCAGAAGTTCTACTGCTGTCTTAGGCCCGATGCCTTTGACGCCTGGAATATTGTCTGAGGAGTCGCCGCAAAGCGCTTTGTAGTCAATGATTTGCTCTGGCCAGACGCCCATCTTTTCAAATACTTCTGCGCGCCTGTACGTCACCAAACCACCGCCACGTGCGGGCGGCATCAGAACCTGAATGTCACCGTCCACGTCAGTAACCAGTTGAAATGCGTCCTTGTCTCCGGTAAGAATGTCGACGCGAATGCCGCGGCGTTCTGCATCTTTGGCAACGGTGCCGATCACATCGTCCGCTTCGTAGCCGGGCAACTCATATAAAGGAATGCCCAACATTTGGACCCCCTCTTTGATAAGCGGCCACTGTTTTTTCAGGTCGTCCGGCATCTCCAGGCGATTCGCTTTGTACTCGACATACTCTTCTTTACGGAAGGTGGGCTCCTCTCGGTCGAATGCGACAGCGAGCATTGTCGGGTTGTGCTTTTCTATTAGGTCGAAGATGGAGCTGAAGAAGCCATATAGAGCACCGGTCGGAATACCGGACGAACTACGCAATCCCATGGAGAAAAGCGCGTAGAACATGCGGAATGCCAGGGAGCTTCCGTCAACGAGAACGAGAGTCTCCTTTTCTGCCATTTCAATTCCTCCGGTGTCTTATGTTCTTGCTGTTTATTTCGGTTGGGGCGCGTTGACGCGCTCTCTTTTGAGGTTTTCTGAAGACTAGATGAACCTTCAGAACCAGAGAGCGATGCATTGGCATCGCCCCTACAGTTTACTGCGCCACAGGCGCGGCTGGGGCTGCCGATGCGGCGGATGTTCTTGGTCTGGGCGGTCCCATGACCTGTCCGATTGCGTCAGACAAGCCAGAACCTTCGCACAACGACGGAGCCTCGATGCCCAGAATGCTGGTCACTGTCGGAGCAATATCGATGGGGCTGACAGTCTGGGTAAAACGGCCAGCACGAATCGAGGTGCCACAAAGAATGAGCGGCACCTGAGTGTCATATGCAAATGGTGAGCCGCTGCCGGTTCCGGCAGTTTCGGAAGCAAAGACATATCCTGGTTTTGGATAGATGAGCAATTCGCCCGAACGATTCCAGTAATAGCTGCGTCTTTGTGCTTCAGCGTTGCCGCCGCTTTGTACTTGGTTGAGAATTAACTGGTGACGGCAAAGGACGTCACCCACTCCGGCAATGGTCTTGGCCAACTTAGCTGCAACAGCTTCTACATCAGCCTGGCGAACCTTTTGCTTTTCCAGTGTTTCCAACTTCAAGTAAACGTTGGGTGGCGAAAATTCATCAATCCAGTCATCTGGAGCAATCTGCGAATCTAATGCAGAATCAAGCAATGTCTTGAATGTCTTCGGATCGATTTTGCCTGTGTTCATTCTGCGTTCTTTGAGAAATTCGGGAATCGGCATTGTGCCGTGCGCCGCTGTGAACACGATCAGTGTGTTGTTCAAACCGACCCTTTGATCGACCAATTGGAACAAACTGGCGAGCGACTGGTCCATTTTGAGGACGAGATCTTCAGCTTCCTGGCTATAGGGTCCGAACGATTGGGTCAAATGGTCTCCGGCGGCCAAACTCAAACAGAGCATGTCCGGCTCATTGTGCTGACCGAGAAATTCTTTCTCGATTGCTTCTTTGGCGAAGTCGCAGGTCATTTGGTTTGCCCACGGCGTCATTGCAAAAGCGTTGTAGAAAGCTTCGCCTTGCCCACTTATGGTGTGTGGAAAGGTTTTTGACCAACCAGCCTCAGCCTTTTCGTAAGGATAATCGTCGCGAGTGGATGCACCGTATTCGGTCTCAGGAAGGCTTCTTTGCCATGGCTTGCCGTTATATTTGTCGGCATAGCGTTGGTCATTGAATGCCTTTGCCCATGCTGGCAAATCTACAGAATATTGCGACGAAGTAACGAAATTTCCGGTGGTGCGATCAAACCAAAAGGCGCCGTTGGCAAGAACGCCGGCAAGCATCAAGGCTGATGTGTCGCGCAGAGAACAAGCAACGACTTTGCTTCTGCCATTGGTTGCCAGTTTCATCTGGTCACCGATTGTGGTGCCGACCAAACGCATCGAGCTAGCACCTTGACCGCTGGCACCGACCAGGTGATAGGTATCATCGGCAGTGGCACTCATGACTCTGTTTTTCTTAGGAACATACCATTCGTCTGCTACGATTCCTGAAAGCCAAGGATTTGCACCGGTGGAGATAGCTGCCTGCCCACAAGCATTTTGCGAGGTAGCGTAACTGAGACGGCAGTTTGTATAGTTGGCACCGTGCTCCATCAAGTAGCGCAGTCCACCGCTGCTCAACTTGTCTTGGTAGCGGCTCAGATAGTTGTATGAGAAATGATCCGCAACTATTAATAGTACGAGTTTTGGTCTTGCCGATTGCGAGGCTTGAGCCAGTGCGGGCGGGCAAATGCTGTTGATGCCCAAACAAATCAATACAAGCAGTGTAAGAAATGCTCTCAACAAATGCACAGACAATACCTCGCTAAAAGTAGTAACCGGCGCCCCTTGCCGAAGTTCAAACCGATGACGAATCACAGCCATCGACAAGAGGGTTCTAAAGGAGACTGAATGAGGCGCTTGACTTGCCTTCAGCCATCCTATAACGAGTAATTTTACGGCCCTTGAGATGATGTTTTCAGCCGTTTTGGGACGCGTTAGTGTAACGCTTTATATTGATAACTTTGTGAACTTAAGGCTCTTTTGGAATTCCCACTCTAAAATCAGACGAATCAGCACCAGACCAGCGATTTAAGTGGAGAGTGGTTATGAGCGAGCGAACAAAATTATTAAAGAAAGCAGTCATGACTGGCGTTGGCGGCGCTACCAATGTAGACCGCATTAAATCGGCCATCAAAGACGCAATGAACGACCTGGTTAAAGTTGGACAAGATCTTCTCGACGATTTGGAAGAAAAAGGTACCAATAAGACCGATTCAGTCCAACAATTTATGAAAAACCTCAAGTCCGAAACTGAGAAGAAAGGATTTGAAGTTGAAAAGAAAGTTTCGACCAACGTAAAGGGTTCAATGAAGAAGGCTGCCAAAGAGCTCGGCCTCATCACCCGTGAAGATTGGGAAGAACTCTACGAGCGCATCGCTGCTATCGAAGATGCCGTCGGCGTAAGCGCTGGTGACGAAGAAGGCGAAAGCAAGAAGAGCCGCAAGAAGAACAAGAACAACAACTAGTTCTACTACTCTTAAAGAGATTCGAAGGGGTGCAGCGATGCTCCCCTTTTTCTCTGCCCTACAGCATCTCGGAAGGCAGGGGCGGTATCTGCGGGATTTGTTGACCCGTGACCGGGTTCGTCAAGTAGGAGCCTGATTGACCAAGGTCGGTGATTGGCAAAGGGGTTCGCAACTGGAATTCTCCCGCCAACCCCGGCACTTCACCGTTGCGACCACTTGGCTCGCGCCAGTCCCCATCGGGAATACTGACCGGTTCTCCCATGCTGCCTTCGCTTCTTGTTGAAATTAAGTCCCGTAGGACGACAGACCAGCTTACCTTCGGCTCCGCACCTGTTTTTACGGCATTGGCACAGTAGTAAACCATCTGCCCGGCTGGTATTCGGATATTTCCGAAGGCATAGTCTTTGAATGCGACCAGAGCTTCGACGGGCTTTGACGCATTTTCCTTGGCGGCGTCAGCAGATGCCTTTTTCGCTGCTTCTGTTTTCGCTTCCATTCGAGACTTGCGTTTTTCAGCTGTTTCAACCAGAGCATTCGAATCAATGACGAAAGTTACTTTTGTCCAGCTTGGGATTTCTCGTGGTTGCAGCCAGTATAGTTTGAGCGGCAAGCCTTCTACGAAAATGGTCCTGCTTCCCGTCTCCAGAAGTTCATTCGCTTCCGCGACCAGATGCATATCGGCATTGGTCCAGTCCGAAATCAGCTCTCCTTTTACCGGTTTTTGCGGTTGTGGAACGGACTCGAGTCTTCGGCGCCTTTCATCTTCTGTCAGCAAAAATTCTTCTTCCTGAATGGGTACCGGTTGTGGCAGGAAAACGAAGCGCCCACCCAGGAGAAAACCTCCCGACGGAGCCTGCGTGCGTGCCAGTCCGTTGATTAAAATTTGATTGGAGTGGGTGCAGAGATCGTAAGTCGTGATGCCAATTTTGTTTGCGTTGAGCGAAACGAGCCTGGCCGTTTCGTTCAGCTTTCTGTAGCGGTCGCGCTGATCTTTGTCTTTGATGAGCAGCTCTTTTAGCTCTTCCAGTCTGCCTTTTGCAAGATTGTATTGGCGCAAATTCTCGCTGTCTTTTGGTTTGAGCGGTCCATTGGCCTTTTTCGAGTTCTCTGGATCGAATGGCATTTGAGTGCGAATGCGATGCATTCTGGCAGACACTGAGGTAAGCTCCTGACGCTCGAAATACATCTTTTGATCGAGTTCTCTAAGCGACGCTTTGGCACGATTCACCATTTGCTTTGATGTTTCCAGCGACTCTAGTGCTGCGAGATTCGTCTCATACACGGCTGATAGAAAATCTTTTAGCAACTGCTTGTCGAATCTGTCTTTGCCGGACAGTACGCACTTTCCATTTGCATCAACAACAAGTGGCAGTGATGAAGCAGGTGGAATTTTGTTGCGCGCGATGCGCTGGTCTCGAATGGCGAAGCAATGACTCAGCGCAAGCTGCCCTGGACCGTCAGGGTTTGTTTGATTCAACAGAGCATATTCTCTTGATCCAGTATCGGCTGCCAGACAGCTGTTTGCCTGATTCGTCGCGCTGTCGATTGATGCTGTTTTGATTGCGTGGGCAAATTGCTGGTTCATCATTTTTGCAAAATTGGCTGGTTCGACTAGCGGCCCCATTTGCTTCAACCAATCATACAGAGCACGAGCAAGAGCGCTGCCCGGAGAGAGACCACCGGAGATTGTCTCCATCGGTGGCGCAAGACTACCTTTGCCAGGCACCTCCGTTCCGACGACTTGTTGCCATTCGCCTTGTCCTGTCCAGTCTTTGAAATTCAATATGTCGGAAAGACATCCGAATTGACTGGGTTTGCCCTGAGGAAAATTGACCACAAATGCTGATGGTTTGGGATAGGCTGGCTCGCCTCCAACCACTGCGCATGCGGTTTTTATGACTTTCTCCTTTGTCCCTTTCTCTTTGGTGCGCTCGTAAATGACGTCGAGTTGCACTGCCCATGGTGCAGTTCCGTGGCTGCCGGGCTTAAACCAAGTTGGGTCTATGATTCTTGTTGCGCGCGGTTGACCTAGAAAAGTTACAGTCTGTCCATCTGGCATAGGGACTGGGATTCCAGAGCGGTATTGCCCGTCTTTTACAAAATCTTTGCCGCTGTCTTCCAGCGGTGCAAATGTTTGGGTGCTCAGTCGACCAGCCTCCACCGAGCCAAGGGTGAGCCGAACGTCTACAAGGTTAGGACCTCTGCCCTTCACATCTTCAGAAAGAAGTCGAGACACTTCCTGCAAAATAGAATCGTCTTCGTTGTTCGAATCAGAGCTACTATCTGCCTCACTGTCGGTGCCTGTCAGTTGCCTTGCCACTCTTTCAGGCTGCTCCGACATGCTTGGATCCTGCACTGGCACTTGCTCAATTGCGGAGAACATCCGCCGGGTCAACTCAGCTTCCAACTGTTTTGCAGTTTTGAAATCGCGCTTGCTCAACTCAATAAGAGCCGGACTATTCAATTTTTGAGCAATCAAGGCATCCACACGCAATGTTGCATAAAGCGAATTCAAGCCGGTTACGCGAGGGTGCCTTTTCTTTTCAGCATATGAAAGCTCCTGTGGTGGCGCCGCGTCGACTAATCCGACCTTGCCGATTGAAGGATGCGAAGCGGTGATCTCGGATAAAGACCGCGCAGCCAGGTAAACAGCGCGGTCAACCGAATTGGAATCCTTGTGCTGCTGATTGAGCGCGCAAACTGCAAAAACATACAATGCCACAATGACGCTGCCGATAAATGTGGCAGCGACAAGAAGGGTGGTGTGCTGTATGTCCTTACGCACAACCTTCGCTTTCGTGTCGGGCTTAGTAAGTTCTGCAGTCATACTTTCCTTCTTCCCCATTTGATAACATGCACACTAGAAGTCATGAAAGATGAAGGATAAGGAGAGAAATTCTCCTGATAAAAATGGTCACTCATAAGGAAATCTCCAGGTTGAAACGTTCAGTTGCCAGTTTGCAGAGCGGCGATATTGGTCGCTTTACGGCGCTAAACAGTTTCACTTGCTGGCTTGCTGCATTTACTTTTAGCATTTGTTACCAGCCTGCATTGTCTGCCCCAGTGGCGAAAAACACTGTGTCTTCACTGGCTCTGGATTTAGAGAAAGTGGACGAGCTTACCGAAGCTCGCAGTTTTTACAAGGCACGGAAAGTTTTAGAACCCCTGCTGGCTGCACATCCTAAGGATTCGCAGGTGCACAAATGCGCAGGTCGGTTGTTCGCGAAAATGGGGCTTTTGCCTCGTGCGATTGATGAATACAACACGGTTGTGGCGCTCGAGCCCACCAATTTATCGGCCTATATCGAACTTTCCAAAGCTTACATGGCGCGTGAAGATTTCAACCATGCCATGGTCTTTGCGCGAGAGGCGCTGAAGATCAATCCGAAATCGTCCGAGGCAAGGCTGCTTCTTGTCCGCATTCTAATGGCGAAGAGCTTGTTGCTGGAGGCTGAGCAAGAACTGCAAAGACTTTTGCGCGGAGATCCCAATGACGCACAAGTGCATTTTATGGCGGCGAATATATACAGAGAACGTGGTGAAGGGGCTCTGGCTCTTACTCACATTGAGAAAGCAATTCAGCTAAATCCACAAAAACACGATTGGCTACTTGAGAAAAGCGATATTTGCACGCTTCTCAATCGCCATGATGATGCGAAGGCATCGCTGGAAAAATTACTGCAGTATGAACCAGATTCGGTTGAAGGGCTAAATAGGCTGGCTCGCGTCAAGGAAAATTCGTTTCGCGACTACGATGGAGCGATGGAGTGCTACAAGCGGGTGCTTTCAATTGATCCCGACTCCGTAACGGCATTAGCAGGAATTGAGCGTCTCAAGTCAAAGAAAAATGACCTGGCCGGATTGTGGAAACATCAGTTGAAGACGAATCTTTCGAAGCTGATGAACAAATCGAAATAGAATCTGCTGTTCATTGGAGCCCTAGGGGCGACGCCAGGCGTCGACCGGTTCGCGCAATGGCGCATTTTATGCGCCTTTCGCGCGGGCGGCAATAATGCCGCCCCTCTACAAAACAACGGTACAAACGGCAACTCTTTGGACGTAAAACCATTTTGGATGGGCAAGAAAAATGAGGGCGCATGCAGTGCGCCCCCACGAATTTCTCTTTGATCGGACAACGCATGGCGTCGCCCTATGCTTCGCTCAATGCATGGCAGCGGCGATGCGCTGAGCTCATTATGTGCTGCGGGTGAGAACTCGCTTCGGTCCGTGGATCGGATCTTCAATGACGATTGTTTGGTCGCGCTGAGGTCCGACACTGACGATGGCGATGGATACATCGAGTTCGTCTGCCAAGAAGTCGAGATACTTACGAGCTTCTACAGGGAGATCCTTGTAGCTGCGGCATTCGCTGGTCGAGCTCTTCCAGCCCTTGAAGGTTTCGTAAATCGGCTCCATGTTTTTGAAGGAGGCGCCGATAGAAGGAAGTTCTTTGAATGTCTCGCCAGTGGTTTTGTCTCTGTAGGCATTGCAAATCTTGATTTCGTCGAACTCGTCGAGAACGTCAAGCTTTGTGATAGCGAGGCAGTCGAGTCCGTTGATTCTTACTGAATAACGTCCGAGTACAGCGTCGAACCAACCGCAACGACGCGGACGACCGGTCGTCACGCCGACTTCAGCCCATGCTTTACCGATTTGGCGTAGCATGTCGCCGACTTCACCTTCTTGTTCTGTCGGGAAAGGACCTTCGCCAACGCGGGTCATATAGGCTTTCGATACGCCGATGACGCGGTCAATGATTGTCGGTCCGATACCGGCGCCGATGCAAGCGCCGCCTGCAGTTGGGCTCGAGCTGGTGACGTAAGGATAGCTGCCGTGGTCGAGATCGAGCAGGGTTCCTTGCGCACCTTCAAACAAAATGTTTTTCTTCTGTCCGACCGAGTTGAAAATGATGGCGGCGGTGTCGGAAACATACTTAGCCATGCGCTGTCCGTATTCATAGTATTGGGTGAATACTTCTTCTACTTTCAGCGGCGGCAAATTGTAGAGACGTTCCAAAATGACGTTCTTTCTCGGGATCATCCATTCGAGCTTGGAGCGCAAAACCTTCTCATCGAGCAGATCTTCAACACGGATACCGGAGCGTGCGCATTTGTCTGCGTAAGTGGGTCCGATACCACGTTTGGTGGTACCGATTTTTTGATCGCCGCGTGAATCTTCTTCGGCTGCGTCAATCATCAGGTGATAAGGCATCGTAACGTGCGCGGTGGTTGAGACTCTCAGCTTGTCTACGCTAATCAAATTTCCGAGAGCTTCTACTTCTGAGAGGAAACGCTCTGGGTCGATTACCATGCCAGGACCCATGATGCAGGTTTTCTGGTACAGAGCACCGGATGGGATCAGGTGGAACTTGTATGTCTCACCATCGACAACGACTGTGTGTCCGGCATTGCAACCGCCTTGATAGCGGACAACTACATCGGCGTTTTTAGCGAGAAGGTCGGTAACTTTAGCCTTACCTTCATCTCCGAACTGTGCGCCTACAACTATTACGTTAGCCACCGGTTTCGCCTCTCAAATTAGTGTGAAAACACGACGAATCACGCCCCGAATAAGGGCTTGGTCAGTGCGGGAGGGCCCTTAACGCTTCACATGGGCAGCCGCTTTTAGACCTCAGATAGTCTAAGATACTCGCCAAGAGCTGTCAAACACTTGATTGCGCATGCGAAGTTAAGTATTTCTTCGCTGCAGTGTGCAGGCTGGAAAGGTCACCGCAGCAAGGTTCTAGTACACTTTGATAGACTTCTCTTTCGTGTATTTCTATATCTGAGTTTTCGGAAATGCCCGCAGATACGCAGCAGACAAACATATTTGATAGACATCTTTCCGGGCGTCAACGACTGGCCGTTGAGCTTCTGACCGGTGCTCTCACTAAAGGAAGATTGGCAAATGCTTATCTTCTTACTGGCCGAATTATCGATGATAAATGGCAACTGGCAAAGCAAATGGCTGCCTTCCTAAACTGCGAGCGGACGCGCTCGTACTGGCAGAATGCGCAGTCTGAAAATCAGCCGGTTCAAAATCTATTGGGTTTGCCGATTGGCGACGAAGTTTTTCAACAGGCTAATGAGTCCCTGAAAACGTTTCATATGCCGGAAGACCGCTCTTGCCTGTCCAAATCGATATCAGGCGAACCGGTCAATATGTGCCGCGATTGTCGCTGGATACAGGAAGATGCACATCCTGAGTGCCTTTACAAGCTTGCTCCAGGAGAGAAAACAAGTTCGCGAAAAATTTCTGTCGAGAGTGCCAGAAATATGTCTGAGACATTGGCACGCACAAGCTCTGCATTTCGCATTGTAATTGTCGAAGATGCATCTCAGGATGTGTTCCATAGACCCTCTGCCAATGCGCTTCTGAAGACTTTAGAAGAGCCACCGGAGCACACGATGTTCTTCCTCTTCGCCGAGAACGCAGAAGCTGTGCTACCAACAGTGGTGAGCCGCAGTCAAGTCGTACCGGTTCCTCAAATTCCATTCTCTGACGCAGAGCCGCCGGAATTACCGCCAATCTCGTTCCACAAAGCGATTCGGGAGAGTGCATCTAAGCGATCGAAAGCTTACTTGTCCGCGCTCGACTTTTCGCAAGTTGTTTTAAAAGCCGCCGATTCACTTGTTGATGACGACGATAACGTCAGAGTCGCTATCTCTAAAGTCGTAGATTACGTGCTTAAAGGTGAATACGAGCGGCTGAAAGCTCGAGCTATGGATTCGCTAAATGAGAGTAAATATCTAGCTGACCTCTTTGAACTCGGCGAAGAAGCGAAGTCTAGAGTCGATCATTACGTCAATCCAAAGGCTGCATTGGAGAGCTTTTCCATAGCCTGGGCGAGACTGGCTCAAAACGCTCAGGTCTTAGACTAGGAGGGAGGCACATGTGCCTCTCTGTCAGTGAGCCGCATCCGGCTCCCGTACTTAAGACGGTTACTTCTTGTGATTGCCGTCTTTTTCAATCTTCGCCAGCTCGTTGTAGAGCTCGCGTTCTCTATCTGAAAGTTCAGTCGGAATCATGATCTTCGTACGCACTAGAATGTCGCCGCGATCTGCTTGTTTTAGTTTGGGCAAGCCACGCCCTCTCAGTCGCAGCATGCGCCCATTTTGAGTTCCAGCCGGAATGCGAATCTTGACCGGACCTTCCAGTGTGGGTACGGAAGTTTCTGTCCCTACGACTGCCTGAGCAGGGGTGATGTTGACATTACAGACGAGATTGTCGCCTTCCATTGTGAATTCTTCATGCGGCTTGATTTTGACCTTCAAATACAGATCGCCGGCTTGCTGGTTCATCGGCGATTTCGCGCCTTCTCCAGGCACTCGAATCTTGGAGCCCTGGCGCACACCAGCCGGGATTTTCACCTCAATTGTTTTGGTTTTTACCTGAGGACCGCTAATTTGCAAGGTACGCACCGTGCCCTTCGCGACTTCCTCAAGCGTCAGTTCGATTTCGGCTTCTTGATCTAGTGGGCTTCGACCCATGGATGGTCCGCCCGGGCGCTGTTGCTGGCGACCAGGACCGGCCTGACCTGGACGCGGACCGCCTTCTTGCCCAAAGGCTTGACCGAATATCGCCTCAAAGAAGTCCGAAAACGGAGAGCCCTTGCCTGCCAGATCACCAAAATCGAAATTGAAATTGCTGAAATCCGGCGGCGGACGGAATTGTTCTCCTGACTTCCAGTTTGATCCGAGCTGGTCGTAACGCTTTCTTTTCTCGGGGTCTTTTAGAACTTCATAAGCTTCGGCAATCTCTTTGAACTTTTCTTCAGAAGCTTTATTGCCGGCATTCGTGTCCGGGTGGTACTGCCTTGCCAACTTCCGGTAGGAGGCTTTGATCTCCTTATCCGTTGCGCTGCGCGGCACATTGAGAATCTGGTAGTAATCCTTGTACTTGACCAATCTGTTTGAAACTCCGAGTTATTGCGTTTGTTGAACGCCATTTTAGGGCTTTTCGGCTATCTAAATCTTAACCGACCCGCCTTTATCCGGTCGGTTGTAAGGCTCCGCCAATGTAACCGGCCTATCCTTTTTGATAACATACCAAACCAAATCTATGAAGATTTAGCCCGCGGGCTATGGGAGCTAATATGGTCAAACAACTTCTGAATAAAGCGATTGCCGGCGAGAGGCTGAGTTTTGCTGAGGGCGTGCAGCTCTTCAACGAAGCTTCGCTGATGGACATCGGTTATGCCGCCAATGAAGTGAGAAAGCGCTTCCACCCTGATGATCAGCCGATTACCTATGTAATTGACCGCAACGTCAATTACACCAATGTCTGCGATGCCTACTGCACGTTCTGCGCTTTTTACGCGCCTCCTGGTTCTGAAAAGGGTTATGTTCTGCCTTATGAGACCATCAAAGAGAAGGTGACAGAACTCGTCGAATTCGGCGGCACCCAACTGCTTTTGCAGGGAGGTCATAACCCGGAATTGGGCATCGAGTATTACGAAGACCTGCTGAGTCGCCTGAAAGCAGACTTCCCGAACGTGACGCTGCACGCCCTGTCTCCTTCCGAAATCGACCACATCACACGCACCAGCAATCTGACCTTGGAAGAGACTTTGAAGCGTCTAGTGGCTGCCGGACTGACATCAATTCCTGGCGGTGGCGCAGAAGTGCTTACTGAGCGCGTCAAGAAAGTAATCAGCCCTCTGAAAATCCCCGCGAGCCGTTGGTTGGAAGTAATGGAAGCTGCTCATAAGATGGGCATTCGCACGACCTCTACAATGATGTACGGTTCTGTCGATACCATTGAAGACCGCATCGAACACCTGATTGCGCTGCGTGATTTGCAAGATCGTGCCGAAGGATTTACAGCTTTTATTCCCTGGAGCTTCCAGCCGGGCGGAACGCCACTAGGCAAGAAAGTAAAGAATCTCACTACTGCCACAGAGTATTTGCGCATGGTTGCTGTATCACGATTGATGCTCGACAACATCCGCAATATCCAGTCTTCATGGGTCACTCAGGGCTCTGGTCTTGGTCAGACTGCCTTCGCATTCGGTGCCAACGATTTCGGCGGCACGATGATGGAAGAGAACGTTGTATCCGCTGCGGGCACCAGATGTGATGTCACGCTGGAAGAGATGATCCGTTGTATTCACCTGGCCGGATTTGATGCAGCTCAACGTGACACTCAATACAATATTCTCAAGCTCCATCCGCGCAAAACCGCAGGCTTGTACGGCAGCCCCGTTCTGGCAAGCGCAGCAGTATAAACAAAAAAAACAGCGATCGACTTCTGTAACCCAATGGTGCATTTGTTTTGGTATCACAGCTGGTGCTCCATGTCGCGCTGCTGTTTGTCGTTATTTTCGTAAAATCGGGCTGCCCCGCTTCACGCTCACTTCACGTAGCTCTAATTTTTCTAGACTCTGCTATACAAGTAATACTGGTTTCGTCATCACCCTTGGCGGGAATAGTTTGATCACCGGGAAGCTCGTTGATATGGCTTGCGTGAGGATGGAAAAGTGAAGGCTTTCAAGAGAAGAGGGCAGTCGATAGTCGAACTGTGCGTCGGACTGATGGTTTTGGTCCCGATTGTACTTTTGGTCTTCGACCTCGCCGTCATCGTAATGGCAGTTCAAGTCAACGATTCAACCTGCCGCGAAGCTGCCCGTGTCGCAGCCTCCGGCAATCTTGGCGACCTGGGTCCACCCAAGAGTTTGCCACTCAATGGTTCCGACATCTACAAGCGCGCAGACGCGGTTGTAAAGCGGGCGAATACTCAGTCGGCTGGTATTCTTTCCAACTTCAAACTGCAGTCGGTGACGACTACTCCGCCTGAAGCGTCCATCGCAGCGACAATCACTTCTCTTGGTGTGACTGGTGGACCGGTGAGCGGCACAGTCACTGTAGTGACGACCGTGGAGGTCAGACCATTTCTGGTCAAGTATGCGTATAGCGGTGGCGCACCCTTGGTATTCCAGTCTGCGCAAAGCTTCCCGTTTACTTTTGTAGTGCCGAATTCAGCCAAGCTGACGCCGTAGGTTTTGCAAAAGAGGCTCTGCTCCCTGAGGAAGCATGGGCTCCTGCTCAAAACGCGTTGCGCAACTTACAACCTGAACGACTGCAAGAAGCAGCGAAAACAGACACAACAAAAGGGGCGACGCTTAAGCATCGCCCCTAATAGTTTGTTTCGTCTGAGGTCTCAGCTACTTAGCTTATGCAGCCAGGTATTTGCCGAGTCCTTGCAGTGCAGCAACATCGAGCTTCAGTCCAGGACCCATTGTCGAGCTGAGGTAAACAGCTTTGATGTAGGTTCCTTTTACCGACGCCGGCTTCACTTTGTTGATGGTGTCAACAACAGCTGCCAAGTTCTTCAGAAGTTTGCCTTCGTCGAATGACAGTTTGCCGATTGCCATTTGCACCAGACCGCCATCTTTCTCAGCGCGGAAAGAAACCTTACCGGCTTTGAGTTCTTTGATGGTCTTAGCGATGTCGAAAGTGACGGTGCCATCTTTCGGGTTCGGCATCAAGCCGCGTGGTCCGAGGATTTTACCCATCTTGGAGAGCATGAGCATGGCGTCAGGAGTAGCGACCAGTTTGTCGAAATCCATGAAGCCTTCGCCGATTTTGGCGACGAGGTCATCGGCTCCGACTACGTCGGCACCGGCTTCGGTCGCTTCGGTCAGCTTCTCACCCTTGGCTACAACAGCGACGCGAACGTCTTTGCCGGTGCCGCCTGGCAGATTAACTGTGGAGCGAATTTGCTGGTCATTCAGCTTGGGGTTGATGCCCAGTCTGAAATGCACTTCGACCGTGGGATCGAATTTGACAGTTTTTTCGTCCTTGAGAACCTTGAATGCTTCTTCTGCGGTCAAAGGATTTGGGTATTTCTCTTTGATTGCTTTCAAGGTCTTTTGGCGCTTGGTGAGCTTAGCCATGATCCGAGTTCCTTACTTCTTCTTCTTGTAATTTGTGACTACTCTTGGACTGTGATGCCCATGTTGCGGGCGGTGCCTCTGACCATTGCTTCAGCGGCTTCAATGGTTGTTGCATTGAGGTCGGGCATTTTGATCTTGGCGATTTCGGTGATTTTTTCTTTGGAAACCGAACCAACTTTGGTCTTGTTCGGGTGAGAAGAACCCTTTTCGACATTCGCGGCTTTCTTCAGAAGTTCTGATGCCGGCGGCGTTTTCAGAACGAAGTCGAAAGAGCGATCTTCGAATACGGTGATTTCTACCGGTACGATCGTCCCTGCCTTGTCCTGTGTCTTGGCGTTATATTCCTTGCAGAACTGCATGATATTTACGCCATGTTGACCGAGTGCAGGTCCAATAGGCGGCGCGGGGTTTGCTTTACCCGCTTGGATTTGCAGTTTGATTTTGCCAACTACCTTTTTCACGGCCCTAGATCCTATATATGTCGAGAATTACTGATTTTATGGCACATTGGACATCCAATGCATCACTTTTAGACTTTAATAACCTGGTTGAACTCCAGCTCTACTGGGGTCGCGCGACCGAAGATGATGACTGACGCCTTGATTCGCTCGCGTTCGAGGTTGACTTCCGTTACCTCTCCTGTAAAGTCTGCGAACGGTCCGCCCGTAATACGAACGTAATCGCCCACCTTGACATCGATGACAGCAGGCTTTTTGCCTTTGACACCGGTGACGGCCATTTGCCGTCTCAATATCTTTCTGATTTCACCGTCCTGCACTGGGACTGGTTTCTTTCCTGCTCCAACGTACTTCGTTACTCCCGGTGCTTCTCTGACTACTCGCCAGGAATCGTCGTCCAGGATCATTTCAACGAATACGTAACCCGGGTATTCGCGCTCTTTCTTTTCAACGCGCTTACCGTCTTTGACCTTGGTCACCATCTTTTCCGGAACAATGACGCCGAAGATTCTATCTTGCGCATTCATCGTCATGATGCGCTTTTCGATATGCTCCTTCACTTTATTTTCGTGCCCGGATGCAGTTTGCACGGCATACCAACGCCTCTGTCCGTCACTGTTTATGAAAGCCATCGTCCCTTACTTTCCTTTTTATTAGTACAAGCGACCTTGCACATAGTTCGAGGGTCTACCAATAACCTAGTGGTGTAGCCCGACTCCGCCACCGTGCAATCTTGCCCAGTGTTCGAGCGGACCGAATATCGCGTGAGATAAAAACCAGTCAAAACCGAGAACTGCAACGGTGATCAATGCCACCAAGAAGAGCACACTGAGGGTTTCCTGAATAACCTGTTGTCTACCTGGCCAGGTTATCTTCGTGAATTCGACAACTACGTCTTTGAGAAACTGGCGGATGTCTTTCAGTGACTCACCAAGTTCGATCTCGGTATCGTCGATTGCCGCCTTCTTCTGTTCGCCCTTTTGATTCTTAGGCTTTTCGTTCTTATCTTTGCCTTTCGCGTCGTCCTTCACTTTCTTTTCCTTGGGCGCTTCGTCTTTCGCTTTTGCTTCGGCAGCGTCGTGACCCGATGACTCTTTCAGAACATCACCCTCCGTCAATTTTGTTGACGGGGTTGAGCCTTTATCTTTTTTCTCAGTAGACATCAATATGTTTGGTCATCCGAAGTGAAGATGAAACTAAAGGACTGGCCTTAAAAATTCGCGCCTCCAAGGAATCGAACCCTGACTAAAGGTTTTGGAGACCTCTGTTCTACCATTAAACTAGAGGCGCATTTTGCACATTTACTCTGACCCGACCAGCCAAGGTCGGACAAAGTCAGAAGCCGGTCGGACACGTCATGTGCCAGTTGTCTTGAAATCCGAGAGGTCATCAACCTCTTTGGATCCTGGGCGTCGGGACTTCAAAGTCGAGCCCCTGCGTCCGACCGCTTGCGATTAGCGCTTGGTTTCTTTGTGCTCGAGGTGCTGACGGCACCATTTGCAATACTTGTTGATGCTGAGTCTGTCCGGATCGTTCTTCTTGTTCTTCATCGACGTGTAGTTGCGGCGTTTGCAAGTGCCACAAGCTAGCGTGATGATGATCCGGTCGTCCTTCTTGGCCACGGCTTTCTACTCCCTTTCTAGCTCCCAACCGGCTAATTACAGCCTAGTGTGCATTGTCGATTGGTAATTGCGCGTTCAGCCGAAACTGAATCTTGTCTTTAGTGTTGCCGGTCTATGCTGCCGGTTTGAAACAAACGCTCGAAGTCAACAAAGTAAAAATTGACTGCTGCGTTGTCTGAAAAACCGCACAGACCAAAACGGCCTCCTGGGAGGCGTCAATGCAAAGTATATCTAACCAAGAAAAAATCTGTCAACAATACTAGAATTGGGGCGTGTTACAAGCAATTACCCGACCTTCGTCCACCCTAAAACACTCGAAATCAAGCCGAATTCAACCGGCGAATTTAGCGGAAGTTAATACTCGTTCAGTGAGAAATTTCTCGATTACTTCCAGGTTTTCTGAAATAGTTGTCTCAAAACTGGCTCTGGCAGCGGCTTTTGGGGCAGTATTGCTGGCTTCTCTGTCCGGATGTGGAAACACCGGCGCTAGTTACGAGCCTGATACATTCCGCATCAATTTGCAGGCAGAACCCCCGAGTCTCGACTGGCAAACATCTACCGACTCGACATCTTTCGATGTCGTTTCCAACATCATGACCGGCCTGACCATGTACAACAACGACATGAAGTGCGAGCCGGGCTGCGCCGAGTCTTGGGAAATCCTGGACGGCGGTAAGCACTATCTTTTCCATTTGAGGAAAAATGCCCTCTGGACTGACGGAAAACCCGTCACAGCCCACGATTTCGAATACGCGTGGAAACGCCTCTTAGATCCTGCGACCGCTGCTTCTTATGCTTTCTTCCTTTATGACATCGAAAATGCCTTCGAATTCAACTCCGGCAAAGTAAAGGATCCCAATCTGATTGGTGTGAAAGCGCTTGACGACTGGACGTTTTCAGTCAAACTCAAACGCCCGGCCGCGTACTTCCTTTACTTGACTGCGTTTTGCTCCACATGCCCCTTGCGCAAAGACATCGTCGACAAATTCGGCGACCGTTGGACGGAGCCTCAAAACATAGTCACCAACGGACCTTTCTCAGTGACCCTCTGGAAGCATGAGTACAAAATTGAGTTGACTTCCAATCCGAAATTTTTCGAAGGCGAGCCCAGGCTCAAGAAAATCAAGATGTTCATGATTCCAGAACAAGCCACGGCTTTTGGACTCTTCGAGAACAATCAGCTCGATTATGTAGACAATCGAAGCTTCCCGACCGCTGATGTCGAGAGCCTGCGCAACTCACCTATGTATCGCAACCTTCCATTGCTGCGCTGCAGCTATCTTGGCTTCAACGTCAAAAAGAAGCCCTTTGACGATAAACGTGTTCGCAAAGCGATTTCTATGGCAGTAGATAGAACTTTGTTTCCCAAAATCCTACGGCGCGGCGAAGCGCCTGCATTCACTTGGATTCCACCGGCATTGGAAGGGTATTCGGAAAATTCCAAAAGCGAATTCAATCCCGAAGCTGCCAGAAAACTTCTAGCGGAAGCCGGATATCCGAATGGAAAAGGTTTTCCTTCGACCAAAATTCTCTATCCCCAAAGAGAAGACGCCAAGCTGGTTGTAGAGTCTGTACAAGAGCAGATAAAGAAGAATTTGAACGTTAAATTGCAGCTTGAGGTAAACGAATGGAAGGTCTATCTCGACATTCTGCACCGTGATCCTCCGCAGATGTTCAGACAAACCTGGGGTGCTGATTATCCAGATCCGGAGACGTTTATGAACGTCTTCACTACTCACAATGGCAACAATTACACGCAATGGTCGAATGCTCATTATGATGATTTGATCGACAGAGCTGCCGCCGAGCAAGATCAAAAAAAGCGAGCGGCGATGTATGCGGAAGGGGATCAGATGCTCTGCCAGGACGAGGTTCCTATTGTTCCGCTCTACTGGGCAACGCAAAATACAATGGTCAAACCGTGGGTTAAAGGAATTGGTTTTAACGCAATGGATCTGCAATTTTTTAGGAAGGTATACATAGAAAAGCCGTAGGGACGATGCCCTTGCTCATCCGCCGCGAACGCCGGTGGGTCGCCCGCTTCGACATACATAAGCCGCCGCTACAATTAAACCTGGGGAGAGACGACGCCGAATGTTGGCACTGCTGATTAAGAGAATGTTGACTGCCATACCGGTACTACTGGTAGTGGCGACTCTAACTTTCTTTCTTATGCGTCTGGTGCCGGGCGGACCATTTGACGCTGACAAAAACCTGCCTCCAGCCATCGTTGCCAACTTGAATGCGAAGTATCAGTTGGACAAACCGGTTGCTCAACAGTACGTTACTTATCTCTCCAGAGTTGTGCGGGGCGATCTAGGTATTAGCTACAAGTATTTAAATAGAACGGTTCGCGATATTCTCGGTGAAGCGATGCCTGTTTCTCTCCAGCTTGGTTTCACAGCTCTTGTCCTTGCCATCCTTATCGGTGTACCCCTAGGCACTATCGCTGCCGTCAATCGAGGATCATGGATAGACGTAACAGCCATGTTTCTTTCCACCGCTGGTATTTCTGTTCCGGGCTTTGTCATCGGTGCATTTTTGATCTTCATCTTCGGTGTTTGGTTGAAAGTCTTGCCTGTTGCTCTGTGGGAAACACCCTGGCATATGGTTTTGCCATCATTGACTTTAGCCTTTTCCCCAGCGGCATACCTGGCGCGTTTGACGAGAGCTAGCGTACTTGAAGTTCTGGAAAAAGACTGGGTGCGGACAGCAAGATCGAAAGGACTTTCTCGTTGGGCGACGGTGATAAAACACACTTTGCGCAATGCTCTGGTTCCTGTCGTAACGGTACTTGGCCCTCTGACCGCGATATTGATCACCGGTTCGTTCGTTGTCGAATATCTATATGCAATCCCAGGCATGGGGCGCTTCTTCGTGACTGCGGTTACGAACCGCGACTACGATTTGATTATGGGAACGACTCTGGTTTTTGCTGCGCTTTTGATTGTCACTAATGCGATCGTTGATGTTGCTTATCAAATTCTTGATCCCCGCATGAAGGTGGAGGGATAGATGACGGCGTCTCTGAATACACCTGTGCAAGAACCTGTAAAAGCTGTCTCACGCGTGGAGTTAGCGTTCACCCGTTTAAAGAAAATCCCCAGTGCTTACATTGCATTTTGGGTCGTCTGTCTCATTTGTTTGTTGGCGATTTTGTCTGCTCTTGGTGTTCCACTTTCACCGTATTCTTTCGATCAAGCCACCGATGATCTATTAGTCGCGCCGTCGTTAAATCACATCATGGGCACCGATGAATTGGGGCGTGACCTCTTCGCCAGAGTGATCTACGGATCGCGGCTTTCCATTGCAATCGGTTTTGTGACGGCGGGAGTCGCATTTATTCTGGGAACCACATATGGTGCTATCTCGGGATACTGCGGAGGCAAGGTCGACACACTCTTGATGCGTGGCGTTGACATTGCTTATTCACTGCCTGACTTGCTTGTAATGATTTTGGTTGGTGTTCTTGTCGGCAAAGGAACATTCGGAATTCTCTTTGCACTTGGACTGGTGAGCTGGATGGGCACGGCCCGATTGGTGCGCGCGCAACTGCTTCAGCTCAAAGAGGAAGAATTTATCGAGGCCGCAAGAGCCGCCGGACAAGATGGTTTTTCTATAGTCATGAAACACTTGCTGCCCAACGCAATGGGGCCGATTATTGTCGCTCTCACTTTTACAGTTCCCTCTGCAATTTTGTCCGAGTCGACCTTGAGTTTCATTGGTTTGGGTTTGTCGGCACCTGAATGTAGTTGGGGGACTCTTGCCAGTGACGGCTGGCGCTCGCTGCGTTCTTATCCGCATCTTCTCGGTTTCCCAAGTTTGTTCATCTTTCTCACCGTTCTGTCTTTTAACTGCCTGGGCGATGGATTGCGTGATGTTCTCGATCCCCGCACAAGACTCTTCAAAGGCTAAGCGTGAGGGGCTCGGCAACTGCGAAAAGCGATGGCTTGACGATGGTTGTACCTTCTACCTCCACATGCCCATATGGCAGCGGTGGCGAGGCTTCTCAGTGAAACTAAGACCAATGGCTAATAATTTAGTTTTTCAGCCATTAATAAAGGGTACATGGAATAACGTGAGTGTGGATTCAGGGGAGGGTGTGCTCGAAATGACGCGCCGCGGCAGATTGCCGAGAATTTTTAGCCGAGCAGCTTTACTGACTTTGGCTCTGGTACTGCCTTTTGTGGCGTCCGTCACACCGGCACAGGCTGATGACAAGGGGTGGGTCCTGACTCAGAAGAGTCTGATGATGGGCGACATGTATTTATATGTCAGTCCCTCAGGCTTCAAGTTCGTCAATCCCAAAGCTGGAGTTAATTTCGTTACTCGTTCGCCGAACTGGGACGTGATTATGTTCAACGACCGCACCAAAGTCTGCTATTCGGCAACCCTGGACACTTTTAAAAAACAAGTGACAGCAAATCTGCCCCAGCGCAGATCGGAGCTGGGCGCCGCCAACTGGCAAAAAGGTTCCGTGTCAAATATTGCAAATCTTAGAGCCACCCAGTATGTGATGTCGGATGCGGCTGGCGTGCAGGCGCGAGTCGCCGCCAGAAAGGGTCAGCGGGTGCAGCAGCATCTCAAAGGGGCGGATTACTGGGTTTGTGAGGACATTCAAGTTCCACCGCAATTGGCTGACTTGCTTTCCAGCATGTATGGATTGCCCAATACATTAAATGTGCCGCTCCGGTTGAGCGTCACAACCGCCGAACAGGGCACCAAAATGCAACTTGATACCTATCGCTCTCAAGCGTGTCCAATTCCGATATCTTATTATTCAATGCCCAGCGGTTATCGTCCGGTGAAGAGCAGCGTTGAAGTGATGGCTGACGAGGACACCAAACAAATCATCGACGACATGGCTAAAGACCTCAGCAATGAAGGCGGAGGGAATAATAACAAGCCGATTACGAATGAGGACCTGGACCGCTTCCTGAATAAGTTCAAGAAGCGCTAAACGAGGAGATATTTTCTGAACCTGCAGCGAGTAAATCTCAAACTTTCTCACAAGGGACTGATTCTGGTTTCGGTACCTTTGCTGTTTGAGTTGATCTTCCTGCTCACTCTGACAATGCTCTTGAGACAGGCGGAAATTGAGGTTCAACGCCAGATTCGCTCCAAGGCGATTATCTCTCAGGCTAACACTCTCTCGAAACTTTTCTACGACGCCGGTGTGGCGATGGGTGGATATTCAATCACCAAGTCGCCATTGTTCAGCGACCGCTATGACAAGATTGTGCGCCAGATTCCGCAGGATCTGAACGAACTGAAGAGTTTGGTTGGCGACAATCCCAGACAGCAAAAGATTTTGGAAAACCTTGCCGATATCACGGTTACCGGCTTGAAAATCCTCGGTGAAGCTAAAGCGGCGATTGACGACAACCGCGTCGACGTAGCGCAATTCCGAGCGCGGCATATGTATAAGGAAATCCGCTCGCTGGCTGACCGGCTGCAAGACGAATTGCGCGGATTGACTGAAGACGAACGGAAAATTGAAAGTGAATCGCCTGAAGTTCAAAACCGAAACAGAGCGACAGTAAAATTATTCCTTGTCGTCGGCGTAGTCTTCAACATCTTATTGGCAGTAGCTCTTGCCCTGTTCTTCAGCCGAGGGATCGGTCGCCGCTTGAATGTTCTTACCGACAACTCAATTCGCTTGGCTCGTGGCGAACCGCTCAACCCGCCGCTTACAGGCGGCGATGAAATCGCTCACCTGGACGGTGTGTTCCACAGCATGGCAGACGCGCTCACTGAAGCTTCGCGTAAAGAGCGCGCGGTTATCGAGAATTCCGCCGACGTAATCTGTTCGATTGACATCGACGGCAAGTTCGTAGCGGTCAGCCCTGCATCTATGACTATGTTCGGCTTCTCGCCGGACGAGCTGATGGGCAAGCGTTTCATCGACTTGATTATTCCTGAAGATGTACAAGAAACCATTAAGGCAGTTCGCGCCATTCGCGCAGAGCAAGCGACGATGAATTTCGAAAACCGCATCAAACGGAAGGATTCGTCGACAGTGACGGTACTGTGGTCAGCTTACTGGTCGGAATCAGAACGTTCGATGTTCTGCGTCGCGCACGATATCACAGAGCGGAAATTGGCTGAAGAAGCCACTAAAGCCTCTGAGAAGAGAATCAGAACAATCATTGAAAACATGCTTGTCGGTCTAATCATCATCAGTCCGGATGGCATTATCGAGTCTGTAAATCCGCGCACAGAGCAGATCTTTGGTTTTACCTCCAGCCAAATGGTCGGTCGACATTTGATGTCGCTGTTCACCGAAGCAAGGCTTTATTCGATGAACAGCCGTGAGGATCTCCAGAAGTTTATGGACAACATGTTCCATAAGGCGCTTAACAGAGTAGGTGAATTCGACGCGCTGAAACAGACGGGAGAAGACTTCCCGATCGAGCTTTCTCTCTCTGAGTTCAACATGGCTGACGGTCGCTTCTATTTGGCAAACATCCTCGACGTTTCCGAAAGACGAGAAGTAGAGCGCTTGAAGAAAGAATTCGTGTCTACAGTTTCACACGAACTGCGTACTCCGCTTACATCCATCCGTGGTTCTCTCACTCTCCTCAACGTGGGCGCGTTGGGCGCTTTGCCCGATCAAGCCATGAAGGTAGTGAACATTGCGGAAAGAAATACCATTCGTCTGATCGGTCTTATCAACGACATTCTCGATATCGAAAAACTCGAATCCGGAAAAATGGACATGGTTTTCCAGGATGTTGAACTCAACTCGGTTCTCGATCGTTCGTACGAGTCGGTAAAGACTTTTGCCGACAACAATGGCGTTGTCCTTGAAATGGTTCCTTCCACCATTCGCGTAAACGCGGACGGCGATCGTCTTGTACAGGTTATCGTCAACTTGATGTCCAACGCCTGCAAATTTTCACCCAAAGGTGCAACCGTCACAGTGCGCGTGGATGAGATTCCTAATTGGATCGAAGTGAAGGTAATCGACCGTGGACGTGGTATCCCGGCGAAATTTAAAAACCTTCTTTTCCAACGATTCCAGCAGGTCGAAGCCTCTGACGCCAAGCGAAAAGGTGGTACCGGTCTGGGTCTTGCCATTTGCAAAGGGATCATCGAAGCACACGGTGGCACAATTGGTGTAGATTCAGAAGAAGGCAAAGGCTCCGTTTTCTGGTTCCGCATTCCGCCCGCTCAAGCTGGAGCCAAAGTCGTTGTTCCGGGCGAGAAGGAAAAGTTGGTTTCGTAGCTGCTGGGCTGAGCCAAGCAGCAGATCGCTTTTTAAACAACCGGCGAGCCGGTTGACTTGTCTGTGTTCTGAATCTGCGTTTTTCCGGACAAAGATCTCCAAAACCCCGAATCTGTGGGGAATTATGGCGCTCAAAGTATTTCGTTAGATTTGCAAAACCGGGTATATGAAAATTGTAGGCACGCGAGCGGGGCTGATATCAGCATGAAAGTTCTCATCATCGATGACGAGGAAGACACACGCAGTATTGCCGCCATGAGCTTGAACATTCTCGGCGGACTTGATGTTGTGGAAGCGGAAAATGGCAAAGTTGGCGTCGAAAAGGCGGCAGCGGAGCAGCCTGACTGTATTTTGCTTGATTGCATGATGCCTGTAATGGATGGCGAAAGCACGCTTGCAGAGCTGCTGACCAACGAGCATACGAAAGGTATTCCGGTGATATTCCTCACCGCGAAAGCTATGACCAGTGAGATTGAGCGCCTAAAACGCTTGGGAGCAATCGGAGTTCTGACCAAACCGTTTGACCCTACAGCGCTGGCAGGGCAAGTAAAAGCGCTATTGGGGAGATAAGCCGGCTACATGCAAGAGTGGAAAGAGACATTCGGAGAACTGAAAGAGCAGTACGTCAGGCGCTCGTCGGAGCGGCTCGGCAAGATTGTCGAGATGGTAAGCCTTCTCATTGAGAATCCCAGCGACATAGAGACTGTCAAACAGTTGACCCGACATTTCCACTGGCTGGCTGGATCCGGCACCATGTACGGCTATCCGGCTGTGTCGATGCTCGGCTCTGAAGGTGAATCTCACTGCGAGCAGGTTATACGAGGTACCTTGCCTCAAGCCGATGTAGACAGGCTGAAAGCCCTTCTTCACGAGCTTTCTTTCCAGTTCTCAGAACAGGACGCACCTCCCGATACGGTGACTTTGGGCCCCAGCGCACCGCCCGAGCAGAAGCGAACAGAAAACGATATTCTCATTGTCGGAGAAGATCAAACCGACCTTCAAAACATGGCGCGCCTTGTCGAGGCTGAAGGCTACCCAGTGCGCACGGCGCGCTCGATGTCCACTGCTGTTAACGAAATTCAGGCCGAGCTGCCGATTGGTGTAATCATCGAGATTCCGCTGCCGGACGGCGATTGCTATGAAATGGTCGAGCAGATTCGCTCCATGAATGGCGGCGACGAGCCGGCAATCATTATATTGTCGAAACGAACCGGCTTCCTTGATAAAGTCCGCTCAATTCACTGCGGCGCCGACTCGCATTTTGAAAAGCCGATTGATACAAAGGCAATGTTGCGGCGTCTACGCTATTTGCTGGATAAGCACAAGAAAGAGGTCGTCAAAATTTTGTCCGTGGAAGACGATCCTGATCAAGCCGCGTTCATTCGAGCATTCTTAGAGTCTGCCGGATATCAGGTCCGTACGGTCACTGATCCGAAACACTTCGAGTCTGCTTTGTCCCAGTTCCAGCCTGATCTCGTCCTCCTTGATGCGATGTTGCCTGGTGTCACCGGTTATGAGTTGGCACGCTTTATCAGGCAGGACGAGCGCTACGCGACGTTGCCGGTTCTCTTCCTCACGACGCAGGGACACTTGGAAGCGCGCATCGAATCTGCCAGAGCAGGGGGCGACGACCACCTCGTCAAGCCGGTTCCACCAGCGCTTTTGCTCTCTGCTGTTTCGTCTCGCATCGAACGTTCGCGCTTTTTGAAAACTCTCTTGCACCGCGATGGCTTGACCAGCATGCTGAATCACTCGGCATTCATGGACCAGGCTCAGCGCGTTATTGCCGAAAGAAAGCGACGCAACGAACATACAGCACTGATTGTTGTCGACGTCGATTATTTCAGGTCGATTAACGAACGCCACGGATATCCTGGCGGAGACAAGGTTCTACAGGCACTCTCGTTGCTCTTGCGCAGACGCGTCAGGCAGTCTGACATTCTTGGTCGTATCGGTGGAGATGAGCTAGCTGTCATTGCCGAAGGGCTTGAAGAGACGGAAGCCGTCACTTTGGCGAGCCGATTAATCTCTGATTTCCAAGGAATCAGTCACACTACACCATCGCACGTCGGTTTTTATGCCACCTTAAGTGCGGGCGTTTGCATGCTCGATCCGAAAACTATGGATCTCGAAGGTTGGATGGGCGAGGCGTACAAAGCGCTCAAGCAGGCGAAAGACTCCGGTCGAAATTGCGCGGTAGCTGCACCCAGCAATCGCAATCAGCCTGTAAGCAAATAGTTTCGTATAGTTTGCGATACAGCTTGCAACAAACTGTAGGCTTGGCGGTCTTTGCAATTCTTCTTCCCTCTAGGTAAAACATTCTGGTACTAAATACGGTGCTGAATATTTGTGTTTCGGAGTAGGGTGAAACGTGTGAAACTTCTGGCAAAACCTCGTAGAATATTGCTTTCACTGGCGAAGACGGCAAACTGTGGCTGACAACGCGGCAAATTCCGTTCATAAGAACGCAGGCATCTCGATTCTCGGCGCCGGAAGCTGGGGAATGACCCTGGCGTGGCTGCTTGGAAATGCTGGTCACGATGTAATTCTCTATACACGCAGCCAGCAGAAGGCGGAGCGTTTGTCTGTCGAGCGCACAGTTAGCGAGCCGGTGAAAGTCGAATTGCCAGCCTCTGTCAAGGTGACATGCGACTTAAAAGAAGCTGTAAAAACAGAGCGGGTAATAATTCTGGCGTGCACGTCTCAGACTGTTCGAGAGTTGGCGACCGCCGTTCACGGCGTACTAGAGGCATCTCCTCCTTCCTCGACCCCGCCTGTTGTCGTGAGTGCCGTCAAGGGGTTAGAACTCGAAACTCTGAAGCGAATGTCTGAGGTGATTGCGGAGAGCATTCCCAATGCCAATGTCTGTTCCGTTTCCGGACCCAATCTTGCCGACGAAATTTTGATGGGCATGCCTGCCGCGACAGTCGTTGCCTGTGAAGAGGCGGATGTGGCAACCTTTGTGCAGAGTGTTTTGACCTCAAAAAGATTTCGAGTCTATACCAATACTGACATCGTCGGCGTTGAGCTCGGCGGTTCGCTCAAAAACATCATTGCAATTGCCGCCGGTGTGTCCGACGAGCTGCGCTTGGGCGCCAATTCCAAAGCGGCACTTTTGACGCGCGGCTTGGCGGAGATGACAAGATTGTCTGTCACGCTGGGCGGACAAGGCTCAACCATGGCTGGGCTGGCGGGCATGGGTGACCTCTTTGCCACGTCTGCTGCTGTGACGTCGCGAAACTATCGGCTAGGAACTGCCATAGCCAGGGGCGCTACTGCCAAAGAGGCGGAAGCCTCACTGGGCGTAGTTGCTGAGGGGGTGGCGACGACGTTTGCCGTTTGTGAACTTGCAAAACGGCTCAATCTGGACCTTCCCATCGCTTCGGCTGTGGAGTCGATGCTCTTAGGTAAAACTACGCCGGAAGGCGCGATAATGACTCTGATGTCCAGACCGCCGGTTCCTGAAGCCAGATCTTCCAAAGAGAACGAGAAGACTGGTCGCTCCGGCGGACAAAGTGTCAACAGCATCATCGGTGGCTAAGGAGAACGAAAGTAATCTATGACTGACAAACGCCTGCTCATGCTCTCCTGGGAATACCCGCCGCGCATTATTGGCGGTTTGGCTCGTGTGGTCGAGGCTCTGTCTCGCCAGCTGGCTAATGACAAATGGGAAGTGCATGTGGTCACAGCGGACCACCCAGGCACTCCCGAACACGAAGTTATGGACGGTGTACATGTGCACCGTGTGAAAAACCAAACAGACATGACCCCAGATTTTCTTACCTGGGTGAATCGTTTGAATTTCGGTATGTTGCAGCATGCAATTCAATTGCATCGCAAACACCCGTTTTCTATAGTGCACGCGCATGACTGGATGGTTACTGATGCCGCCTGGACAATCAAGTCAGGATGCGGCATTCCCATGGTTGCCACCATGCACGCCACCGAAGCAGGTCGCATGCATGGAATACACAACGATCTCAATCGCTACATTCACCAAATGGAATGGCGCCTCACTTTCGAATCGTGGGAAGTAATCGTCAACAGCCACAGCATGCACGCAGAGCTGCAGCGCCTCTTTGGCGTTCCTAAAGACAAAATAGTTGTTATTCCGAATGGAACCGATCCGGATACTTTCAATTTCGATTTTGATCCTTATCCGATGCGCAGCCAATACGCCGGCGAATACGATCAGATTATTTTGTATGTTGGCAGATTGGTAAACGAAAAGGGTGTGCAAATCCTCTTGGATGCCGCTCCCAAGATTCTTTCCGCCTGTCCGGGGGCGCGTTTCCTCATTGTTGGAACGGGCTATTACATGGATCATTTGAAGAATCAGGCGCGTTCTCTGGGCATCGACAATTACGTTCGATTCCTTGGATATGTGGATGATGATTCGCTGAAAAAGTTCTTCAAGATCTCTGATGTGGTTTGCATACCCAGCCTATATGAGCCTTTCGGCATTGTTGCGTTAGAAGGTATGGCTGCAGGCAAACCGGTCGTGACGTCCGACACAGGTGGTCTGACTGACTTCGTAGAGCACGGCGTAACCGGCCTTACAACTTACACCGGTGACTCGAACAGCCTTGCCTGGGGGATCTTGGAGGTGCTTCGAAACCCCGAACTGGCCCAGCGAATGGCGAAAGACGCATACGAGAAAGTTCAGCACATCTACAACTGGAAAGTGATCGCAAAACGCACTGAGGAGTTGTACGACAAGGTCATTGCTGAGGCCGCAGAAATTGGCACGGAAGGTGTTTCGTCCCGTCCGAAGGTTCCTGTGAGCGCTAGTAAACCGGCTGTTTCTTAGTGGCTTGTAAGTGTATTTGATTTGAAGAAATGTCCCTTAGTTGATTGATATGGAGGTCACAAAGATGAAAGCGGTGATCATGGCGGGAGGATCTGGAACCCGGCTGAGACCTCTAACCAGCAACCTTCCGAAGCCTATGGTGCCGGTTTATAACGCGCCGATGGCGGAGCATATCGTCAATCTTTTGAAGACGCACGACTTCAAAGACATTATTTTCACGCTCCACTATTTGCCGGATTCGATTCGCGATCACTTTGGTGATGGAACCGATTTCGGTTGCAAGATTTCGTACTCGGTAGAAGAAGGAAAACCGCTTGGAACGGCTGGTTGCGTCAAGCAAATACAAGATCAGCTCGATTCTACTTTCGTTGTTATTTCCGGTGATAGTTTGACCGATATGGACTTGACCAAAGCTGTCAAATTCCACAAAGAGAAGAAATCAAAGGCTACTTTGATTTTAAAACGTGTTGAAAGTCCGCTCGATTATGGCGTCGTCATTGTCGATGGAGAGCAGCGCATCAAGCGCTTCGTAGAGAAGCCCGGTGCATCTGAGATTTTCTCTGACACGGTCAATACCGGTACATATATTCTCGAACCGGAAGTGATGCTCTATGTCATTTTGGGACGTGAGCAAGACTTCTCTAACGACCTTTTCCCGCTTCTCCTTTTGAGAAACGAGCCGATGTACGGTTATGTTGATGATGGCTACTGGTGCGACATCGGTAACCTCGCCGTTTATCGCCAGGCTCACCAAGATGTGCTCGAAGGAAAAGTAAAACTCAAGAATCGCTCCTCTGAAATTCGTCCCGGTGTTTGGGTCGGAGAAGGTACCGAAATTGATGCTTCAGTGAAGATTGAACCACCGGTCATCATCGGTCGCAACTGCCGTATTGGACGTGATGCAGAGATTGATCAGTACACGGTTTTGGGCGACAATGTGGTGGTTCAAGAGAAGGCCAATCTGAAGCGTCCGGTGATTTGGTCCAACTCTTATATCGGCAGTAATTCCAATTTAACCGCCTGCGTAATTTGCAACGGCGCAACCATTCATAATTCAGTCGAAATCTTGGAAGGCGCTATCGTAGGCGCTAACAGCAATATTGGACAAGAAGCTCAAATCAGCCCAGATGTGCGCATTTGGCCGGACAAGCTTATTGATTCCGGTGCCCGCGTGACTTCTTCTGTTATATGGGGAACCAAGGCACCACGCACCTTATTTGGTGCCCACGGTGTTCGTGGTTTAGCCAACATTGATATCACTCCGGAGTTCGCAGTCAACCTTGCAGCTGCCTACGGTTCTACCCTGAAGTCCGGTCCGGTTCTGGTAAGTCGAGATTACTGGAGAGTCAGTCAAATGATCTCCAGAGCGGTCGTATCCGGTCTTGTTTCTGTCGGCGTCGAGGTGCAAAACCTCGAGTCTATGTCTTTGCCGATTGCTCGGTATTACGTCAAGACTCAGCGAGCCGCAGGTCTGATGCACATTCGTGTGTCTCAGAGAGAGCCAGACAAACTCTCGATTGAATTCTTCGATAGCGAAGGCATTGCGATTACAAAAGCAATGGAAAGAAAAATCGAGACCACATTCTTCAAAGAAGACTTTCCTCGCTGTCTGCCCGCAGATGTAGGCAGCATCACCTTCCCGAGTCGCGTACGTGAGTACTATGCGGATGAATTCTTGAAGCACGTGAAGGGACAAGTTTTCGAAGAAGACAAAGTTCCATTCTGTATCGTGCCCGGAAGCAATTACACAAGAAAAACCAAATCCGGTGCCATCGCCACACAAGCACCCAAAGTTGTAATTGACTACGCAATGGCCGAAACCGGTGTATTGCTGCCGGACTTGCTTGGACAAATCGGTATTGAAACAGTTGTTCTCAACTCTTCGATCCGCAACATGCCACCACGTCCTGAAGAAAGAATCGGCATGCGCAAGCAATTGGCAGATGTGGTCAAGGCTCTCAATGCGGAGCTTGGCGTTCAGGTTGGACGCAACGGCGAACAAATGACATTGGTGGATGAGACCGGTCAGATAATTCGTGGCGAGCTTCTTCTTGCCGTTGTTGCAGACATCATTCTGCGCGATAAGCCAGGTCGCTCTATAGTTGTGCCGGTCAACAGCAGCTCTTCAATCGAGCGGATAGCTGCTCGTTATAACTGCCGCGTGGTTCGCTGCAAAGCTTCGGAAACCGAAATCGGTAGCACCACAGCGAAGTTAGAAGGAGCGGTCCTGGGTGGAAGCGCGAACGGTTGCTTCATCTTCCCCGAATTCCAGAATGGCTACGATGCAATGTTTACCGTGGGACAAGTGCTCGAGCATTTGACCTACCAGGGACGTACACTCAGCGAAGCGGTTGCTGATCTGCCGCCTCTCATCTATCAGGTCGACTCCGTACACTGCCCGTGGGAGAGAAAAGGCCGCGTAATGCGCCTCTTGGTGGAAAAACATCAGGATCGCCCGATGGAGTTGCTGGACGGCGTTAAAATTCAGACTCGCCCAGAGCACTGGATTTTGGTCTTGCCAGATGCTGTTGAGCCATTGGTACACGTCTACGCCGACGGCTTGGACTTGCAGCAGACTTCAGCCGACCTGAATGAATACACTCAACTAGTCCGGTATCTCCAAAACGCCTAGTTATCGTGGGGGCGACGCCATGCGTCGCCCGCCTCAAAATATAACGGGCGGGTATATTAACTGGGGGCCTGTTTAAACGCGCGTTGCATTGGTAGCGCCTTTGGTGCGAAAGTGCACTTTTAATACAGGAAGAGTTGCGGTTGAGTATCGTGTCGTGAGTTCGCAAGACGAAATCAATACCGGCGAAATCTCTATTAATGACCGGACTTTAGTCAATGTGTCCGACAATCCTGCCTTAGCTGATCCGCACGTGCAAAATCAGTTGAGCGAAGGTCAGGTTCTAGCCGGGAAGTACAAGATTGTCGAGTACATCGGCGCTGGCGGAATGAGCGTTGTTTACAAAGCTCGCGATCAGGTTTTGTCCCGAGATGTGGCTATCAAAATGCTTTCCGCTTCGCGTGTTGCAGACGAGAAGAGCGTTCGCCGATTTCACCAGGAAGGCACCGCGCTGGGACGTCTCAACCACCAAAGCATTGTTAGTGTCTACGATGTTGGGCTGACGGAGAGCGGCGAGCCGTTTCTCGTCATGGATTTTGCAAAAGGAAAAACACTCACGGAGCTAGTCAGTTTTTCCGGAAGATGTTCACCTCTGCGTGCGCTCCATCTCATCAATAATGTTCTCGATGCACTAGTGCATGCTCATGAAAAGGGCGTTGTACACAGGGATTTGAAGCCCGGCAACATAATTGTTTCAAATCCAGGCGAGGAGAATGAGTTTGCCAGAGTTTTCGATTTTGGCATTGCAAAACTCATGCCCGGAGCTGACACCACAAGTAGTGAACTAACGCAAACTGGCGAAATCTTCGGAAGTCCGCTCTATATGAGCCCTGAGCAGTGTCTTGGCAAGGCTCTTGATGGTCGCTCAGATATCTATTCGGTTGGATGTATTCTCTTTGAATTGCTTGTCGGACATCCACCCCATCAAGCTGAAACTTCTGTTGAAACGATCATCAAACATGTTCAAGACCAAGCCAAGTCGCTCAAAGAATCTTGCCCAGGCGCAAGATTTGATGATGGTCTTGAAAATATAGTTCACAAAGCGTTATGCAAAGATCCTGCGGATAGATTTCAAACTGCAAAAGAGATGAAAGATGCAGTTGAGCAGTTGCTTTGTGCTTCGAATAGTTCACGTCTGGAAAGTACCCAAAGACAAAAATTGTTCGGTTTATTCGAAAAGGATTCACTCACCCTTGGGATCGTTGGTGGACTCTGCTTCTTAGGCATAATCCTGATAGGCATACTTGTCTGGTCTACAGTTTCTTCGTTTTCGCAAAGAAATAAACCCCTGCGCACGGAAATGAATTCGGGCATGATGCGTTACGCAGTCGATGAAGCTCAAAAGATTACAGAGCGAGAAAACCTTGGTGCTAACGAACTTGACCAATCGTTTCACTTCCCCGACGGTATTGCTTCGCTCTCCTATCAAGACATTGATGACACCGTTGTCGGCAAACTCACAAATACAACTGGCATCAGCAAGATCGACATTAACCACAGCAGAGTGACAGCTTCTAAATTGTTGCTCAGTTACTTTTCGCTCTTGGAAGCAACATCCGTGAACATGGCGGGAAGCAAGTTTGACTTGGAGTTTTTGCGCGTTTTGTCGCGAATGAAGACTCTTCGCGTCCTAGATATATCCGATTTGGAGGAGCCGCTGACTGAGGCGCAAATGGAGCTTATCTGCGACGTGCCTACCCTCCAAGAACTCTGGTTGCATCGGTCCATAGAATCGGACGAGGCGCTTAGACCTATTTTTAAGCTCAAAAATCTTCTCACGCTCGATTTGTCGAAGTGCAAGGTCACCGACAAGGCGATGGAGTACGTAGGTCAGTGTCAAGCTTTACTTCGCCTGGATTTGAACGATGCCAGGGTGAGCGGCAAAGGTCTGCGAATACTCTCCGGTTTGAGGAAGCTGACTTCGCTCGATATTGCCAACAATCGATTGTCCGACAAAGACGTTGACGGGATTTGCGCTTTGTCCGGTCTCGAGAATCTAAACCTCGAGGGCAATAACATTACGGACGCAGGACTAATGAATCTCACTAAGCTGAAGAAACTGAAGGTCCTGCGCCTGGAGGGATGTCCGAAAATTACGCACAGCGGTATCTCAAAGTTCCTCGTTGTGCTGCCTCATTGCTTGGTTAAGCGCTGATGGCTGGACCGATAATATGACGGAAACGCAGCGGGGCACGAATCCCCGTTTCGAGTGATTTTTGCCGCATTCTCGAGGCTAAACGCCTTCCGCCCCAGCAAATCAGTGTTTCAGCTTGCTGCGAAGAACCTTAAAGTGGTTTTGACCTTTAAATGTAAGGGTAAAGGATACTTTGAGACTGGTTGCAAAAAATTGGCTTGCAGCCGAAAAGGAGGCCGTCTGATGTGGGAGAAAAAAGAGAATCCCAAGGGCAAGGGATCTCGAAAGGATGGCGATAAGCGCAAATTCCTTGATGCCCATCCGGCTAAGCCGAAAGGTCCTTCGGGGCAGGGTGGCGGCATTACTCCTGAGAGCGTGCAGTTCCACGCAATGCAGCAGTCGGACCAGATTGCCAATGTAGCGCAACAAGTTTTGGTCTATCACGAGTCATCGGACGGCGCCACAAACAGCGGTACCGATTGGATGAGCCGTCTGAAAGAAGAGTCGATGAACTTCCTTGCAGAGCAGCGAGGCGTTCAACTTCAGCAGCTGTACAGAGAAGCGGCTTATAAAAAAGGCGTGGAAGTCCTCGTAGATAAGATTTACGGACTGCTTCAGCGCTATGCCTTTGAGTTTAACCAGATAGCCGGCGGAACCGAATTGCACGTCTCCGGCACCATATCCGGTGACGTAACCGAGGCCACCAAGGTTAACAGGATGAGAGAAATTGAGGAGACGGAAACCTTCTTCCGTGCCAGATTCTCTACCAAGCTCTTCAGCCTTGTGGTTCGTGGCAAAGACGACCATATAGACTTTTATCTGCTGCCGACCAGTCGCATGTTGGCGGGCAGCCTGGTCGAAGGTGAATATAAACCAATTTCCACCTTGCAAGTGCGTATAGCGGAGCAGGGCATGATGTGGCGCATGGCTGATGCTATTCCTCCTGTGGACAATCTCGATAAGCTCTGTATGTGGCTGTTTACCACCCTTATTGAAGAAACCAAGGAAGCTACGAAAGACGAAGAAGATGAAGGCAAAAAAGCCTAAAGGTAGATATTTGTTAGTTTGGTGGTAATAATCTCATAGGGACCCCGGGGGTCTAACTGTTTTTGTCCGGAGTTTCTGGAGTCGCTATATGTCCATCAATCCTGAAATGCTGAAGCAGCTTCTCGAAGAATTCAACGAGAAGGAGGCTCTTAATGCTGCTGAAATCAATGTTGTCGAGCAGCAGATTGTGGAAATGGAGCAAAGAATAGCCGAAATCAAAGTCAAGCTTCAGACTGTGGCAGCTGACAGAGAGAAAGTGACAGCGATGATGACCCGCCATACCTCGGGAGGCGATTGGACTTTGCCTGCCGACGTACTGGCTGCATCTCCCGCCGCTGCTGCAGTTGCAGCATCTTCCCCAGCGCCGACGCCCGCCGCCCAGGTGCCTGCCGCCGCAGCGCCCGCTGCTATGCCAGCGCCTCCCAAGCCTACATCCACTTCACAAGCACTTGCTGCCCTGGCAAAGCCAGCCCCGCAGGCTGCCGAGCCCGCGCCAGCCCCTGCCCCAGCCCCGGCGCCTGCCGTAAATCCAGCTACGGTTCCAACCTCAGCAACTTCCTCTGGGGTATTTGCAGTTCCTGCTCCGGTTGCTAGTAGCGCCCTGTTCTCATCTCCACCTCCTGGCGAAATTCCGGGTACGGTCTCCGGAACTTTCCAGCCGGTCGCGCAACCTACCGCGTCGGGCACTTTCCCTGCGGTCGCTCCTGCTCCTGCTCCTGCTCCTGCTCCTGCTCAGCCTGCTCCCTCTCAGTCGTCTGTCTCTCCACAACCGTTCCAGCCGGCGCCGCCAACAGGATTTCCACCGCCGTCTCCGCTGCAAGCAGACACGACTGCCAATCCTTTCGCGTCCTCTGCCGCTCCTAATCCTCAACCTCATGCACAGATGCAGCCTGGGCAGATGCCTCCGGGTTTTGAAACTGCCCCAGGCATTCCGGCCGCCGACCCCACGACCGCTCAGCCTGCTGCTGAGGGCGAAGAGGATGACGAAACCGTCAGAGATATTAACGATGCTCTGCGCGGACTTTTCCGCTAAATCCGTTTTTCGCAGTTCGCTTACATAGAAATCATGATTCCTGCGCTTACATAGAAATCATGAGACTTTCGAGCCGCTTTGCTAACATATGCGCCCGCACGTGCATGTGAGCGGGCTTCCGACTCCATTGCCTGGTGTCGCGTACTTTCGATTGCTCACTTGCAAAAATCGTTTGCAGTTTCCCAACCCACTTCAAAACGGCAGAACCAATGAAACAAATTCCTTCCATGATGGCCGGCGTCGTTGTAGAACTCCTCGTCAAGCCCGGAGATTCAGTCTCAGACGGCATGGACGTAGCCATCCTCGAATCGATGAAAATGCAGTTGCCCGTGCAGTCCAACACTGCCGGCACAGTTAAAGCAGTTAAGGTAGCAGCCGGAGACTTCGTCAATGAAGGCGACGCGCTCATGGAACTTGAATAATAGGTATTAGAAACACTCATTGAGGAACCGCGCACAATGCTTGAGACTATTCCCAAGCAAGTAAGAATAGTGGAGGTTGGTCCCAGAGACGGGTTGCAGAACGAGTCTCGGCACATTGCGACTGCTGACAAAGTGCGCCTCATTGAAGCGCTCGCTGCATCAGGGCTGAAAAATATAGAAGTAACATCCTTCGTCAGTCCCAAGTGGATTCCACAATTGGCGGATGGTTTGGATGTTTGCCGCTCGCTCAATTTGCCGGCTGATGTTATTAAGACCGCGCTGGTGCCAAACGCCAAGGGCTACGAATCAGCTAATGAAGCCGGTTTGTCGCACATTGCACTCTTCATGTCGGCTACCGAATCGCACAGTAAGAAAAACATCAACAAGTCGGTTGATGAAGCCTTATCTACTCTGGGTGAGCTTTCTAAGCAGGCAAAAGCGGATGGCAAATGGGTGCGTTGCTACTTGTCTGTCGTGTTTGAGTGTCCCTATGAAGGGACGGTGAAACCGGACCAGGTGGCTAGAATTACCGACAAGCTCGTTGAAATGGGTGTTGACGAGATTTCGCTGGGAGACACCATTGGTGCGGCAACACCGCGTCAGGTCGAGAATGTCGTAAAACTCGTTTTGCGCAGCACTGATATTTCCAAACTCGCATTGCACTTCCACGATACGAGAGGAACCGCGCTGGCAAATGTTCTTGCCGGATTGGAATTGGGAATCTCAATATTCGATTCCAGCCTCGGAGGCATGGGCGGCTGCCCTTATGCTCCCGGCGCTGCCGGCAATCTTGCTACTGAGGATCTCGTCTACATGCTCGACGGTATGGGTGTGAAGACGGGCGTTGATTTGGAAAAACTGGTGGATGCCGGTTGTCTTGCCGAACAATTATTAGAGAAGAAACTTCCTGGGAGGTATTTGCGGGCATGCCTGTCGACGAGAGAAAAAGAGAATTGCAGCAAGGCGAGCACGGCAAGTGCAGTGACGCAGTAAATAGCGGGGAAAAATCCTTGGACAGCGAACAAGTTTTATTAGTAGAACGCGAAGGCGAAATTGCGTGGTTCAAACTGAATCGTGGCAAAGTGATGAATTGCCTTAATCGCCCTCTTTTGAAAGCCTTGATTGAAGCGTGCCATGAAGTTGCCAAAGACCGCAGTGTGCGTGTTGTGGCGATCATCGGCGCAGGTAAGAAAGCATTTTGTGCCGGCGCAGATTTGGCTGAGCGCAAAGGTATGACACAGGCGGAAACTCTCGATTATCTCGCTTTGATTCAGAAAACAATGCGCACAATTGAAACATTGCCGCAACCAGTCATCTGTGCCATCAATGGTTCTGCTTATGGTGGAGGAACCGAACTAGCGCTTTCTTGCGACCTGAGAGTCATGGTTGAAGAAGCGCAATTGCGTCTCACTGAAGTTAAGCTCGGTATCATCCCTGGTGCTGGCGGCACTCAACGTTTACCGCGTCTCATCGGCAAATCCAAAGCCAAAGAGATGATTCTAACCGGCGCTCCCATCAATGCCTTCGAAGGCCAGCAGTTCGGCCTCATCCACAAAGTCGTCACGGAGAAAGGATCCGAAGACGCAGAGTTCAACCCTGCGCTCATGGATACGGTTCGTGAGTGGGTGAAAGAGATTGCCACCGGCGCACCACTCTCTCTGGCTGCTGCCAAAGAAGCAATCGACAACGGCTACGATCGCGATCTGGAAGCCGGTTTGGCATTGGAAACCAAGTCATATTTGACATTGCTCAACACGAAAGACCGCCTGGAAGGTCTCGCCGCTTTTGCAGAAAAGAGAAAGCCTGTTTATGTAGGAGAATAATCTTGGATTTCCTAATCGACTCTCCAACGCGCGAACCGTTGCCGCTTCAGGTGACCGGGCTGATTTTGTCCGGTGGCAAGAGCAAGCGCATGGGCAGACCGAAAGCCTTCCTGCCGTTTGAGGGGTCGACTGTAATTGGACACATCGTCCATGAAATAAGAGATCTGTTCAACGAAATATTCATCGTAGCCAACGAAGTGGAGAGCTTCGAAGATCTCGGCGTAGACGTCGTGAAGGACATTCTGCCACACCGTGGGCCGTTAGGCGGAATACTTTCAGGCTTGATGACTTCGAGCAATCACTACGCTTTTGTCATGGCTTGCGACATGCCACTAATCGATAAACGGCTCGTTCGCGAATTGGTTTCACGCCGTCAAGACAACGATGTTGTGGTCCTTTCTCACCCTCAGGGCATTGAACCATTGTTCGGCGTTTATTCTAAAAACTGCATCAAGCCGCTTGAAGAGTCACTTTTTGCAGGAAATCTTTCCGTACAAGACTTCTTGTCAGGTTTGAAAGCCGGTATTTATGAGTGGATGCCTGAGCGCCCAGATGCCGATGCGTTGCCGCCATTTTTCAACATCAATACTCCGCAAGACTATTCCCGCGTGATTGCAAGAGCAGGGATGGGTGTTTCCATCCTGCCAGAACGCCGCCCATAATTGTCTGGTAGATTGCATGCATCGCCTGGTTTTTGTAGGCGCGCATTGTGTGAGCCCAAACATTGTCTCGTCACTTTATTGCAGAAGAACCTAAGCCGCTCCCTGATTTTGTAGGGGCGGCATTAATGCCGCCCGCGTAATTTCTTCGGTTGCAAGTTCTTATATAATTTGGCTTCCACTTCAGGGAGTCTGCCATGGCCAAGCCACAAGGAAATCACGTCCAGCTGTTGATTGGAACGCGCAAGGGCGCATTCACGCTCACCTCGGATCCAGTGCGTTCAACCTGGAAACTTGAAGGACCTCTTTATTTAGGGCACATTGTGTACCACTACATGGTCGATCCCCGCGACGCCAGCTCGCAGATTATGGCGATGAAGGCTGGGCATCTCGGACCGACTGTCTTCTTTTCGAAAGATGGTGGAAAAACGTGGAAAGAATCGTCGAAGCCACCGCAGTTTCCTAAGGCTGTCGCTGATGACGGTGGTAAACCTGACCCCGACAAAAACATCGCGGAGATGGAAGCGGCTAAGGGTGGAGAAACAGGAAAAGAGGGCGGAGCCGAGGGAAAGAAAGACGGCAGCGCAGTTAGTGTTGTTTTCTGGCTGTCTCCGGGGCACGAAAGTCAGCCCAATGTTTGGTACGCCGGCTCTGCACCGCCCGGAATGTTCATCACCACTGATGGTGGCGACACCTGGACTCCAGTGGAAGGCTTTAATAAGTACTGTCAGGACACCGACGGCTTGCATGGCGAAGGAGAAACACCTGGCGGTCAACTGACGCACTCTATTCTCATCGACCCGCGTGATCCTAATCACATGTACGTTTCAATTTCAGTTGGTGGAACATTCGAATCCTATGACGCCGGCGCGACCTGGAAGCCCCTAAATAAAGGCGTTGAAGCTGAGTGGCTGCCTGACCCGGAAGCCGAACACGGACACGATCCTCACTTTGTTGTAATGCATCCGGCAGATCCGGATCGCCTCTATCAGCAAAATCACTGCGGCATCTACCGCATGGATAGAAAGGACGGCAAGTGGATTCGTGTTGGAAATAACATGCCGAAAGAAATCGGCGATATCGGCTTTCCGATTGTTACTCACCCGCACGATGTTAATCGTGCCTGGGTTTTTCCAATGGATGGAACAACTGTTTGGCCGCGCACTAGCCCAGGCGGAAGACCTGCAGTGTATGAAACCACTGACGCAGGCGAAACTTGGCACCGCCATGATCTTGGCTTGCCGACAGAACACGGTTATTTCACCGTGAAGCGCCAGGCTATGTGTGCAGATGCTCAACTGCCTATGGGGCTTTACTTTGGCACCACTGGTGGTGAGATATGGGGAAGTCTGGACGAAGGCAAGAGTTTTGACTGTATCGTCAGGCACTTGCCTGAAATTTACTCAATAACAGCAACTCTGGTTTAGTTTTACGGGAGCGAAATTGTGTTAGTACACATTCCCAGTCCACTGCGTTCCTATACGAACGGCGCTTCAAAAGTCGAAGCTGAGGGCGCCAGTGTGGATGAAATGCTCGATCACCTGGATAAACAATTTCCAGGCATCAAGTTTCGCATGATTGATGAGCAAAGCCGGATGCGGCAGCACATCAGGATTTTTGTGAACAAAGATACAGTGGAAACCGTAAAAGCACCGCTCAAATCCTCTGACGAAGTGCGCATCATCTGCGCTCTGTCTGGAGGATAACCTGGTTCTCTTTGAGAGTTTGCTATGTGTTTGTTCTCAATGAAAATGCTGACTTCGCGTAGCGGTATAGCTCTACGTCGAAAGAGTTTAGTTCTTCGATGAGTTTGATTGCCTCTGGGTCTACTTCTTGCAAGCTCTTTCGATCTGCGTTGATGTTCAATTTTTCTTCTTCCGTATTCCAGCCAAATTGTTTGCTAACGAATGGAAGAAATTCGCTGTATTCGTCAGTGAACCCAACAAAGTCGAAGTAATGCAGCAAATTGCTTTTTGCATTCTCAAGCATCTCTTGCGTGCAGGCTCCCCACGTAATGCTATTAGTGTCGCTGCCGGTGAGCATGCGCAGCATTGGATTGTCTGTTGTTAGATCGAACCGTGACTGAGCGAAGTCAACTAGCGACATGTTCTGTTCGACTATCTGTTTTCCTACTGGATTTGCGTCGGCGATACTGCGCAGATAATAGTAGAGCGAAACGAGTCGGTCGACGGGTTCGCGTAAAATGGTGATGTAACAACATTCTCGCTCCACCAGCTGATCAATTCGCAAATAGAATGAGCTATGTCCAGTAACGGCTTGCAGGTTCTCCAGGCGTTCGTTCAAAGAACATTGAAGCGCTTCTCTGTCATGAAGCTGTTCGCTGGGTATTTCATATAGCGCGCCGCCTTTGTAGTTCTTATACAAAGATCCAGCGAAGCTGCTTCCTGCTGTCTTTGGAATGTGGATGAAAACGATTAGCGGCAATTCTGTTGCTTTGGAATAAACTTTGACGGCATCCAGTTGGAAGCAATTCTGGCGCGCAGACCACTGTTCATTTAGATTTGCAGTTATAAGTCTGGCAAGGCGTTCTTTGTAGTTTTGCTCTCTGAGCGCGGCTTTTAAGCTCTCGTTGCTGCCCGGCTTGAAATACAGTCGTTTCAGTGAGTTCAATGATTTCAACACGATGGCTGCCTCAATATCGTGGCATAGAGCGGTCAACGTCGAGTGCCCAAGCTGTGATTCCACCTGTGAGGTTGCGGACTTTTTTGAAGCCGTTTCTTCTCATGACACTAGCGGCGTGGTGACTGCGCACTCCGGCGTGGCAATAAACAACGATGTCTTCATTCTTGTCCAACTCGTTCATTCGGCGTTCCAATTCAGGAAGCGGAATTAGGTGTGAGTTGGCGAGATTGCAAATCATCGTTTCTTCGATGCTGCGAACATCAAGCAAATAAGGGCTCTTGCCTGCTTTTATCAGGTCGCTCAGTTCAGTCGGTGTGATTGCTGTTGGGAAGTTTTCGCCGTCGTCCGCGGATTGTCTTTTGCCTATCACTTCAGTATTTGCCTTTTCATTTGCTTCGGATTTAGAACCCTTTTCGGAAGAACAAACGAAGTTGGTTTCTTCCAAGGTTGTGATGGTTGGCTTATTGCCACAGAGAGGACAATTCGTGTTGCGCTTTAGATTGACTGTGTCGAAGTTAGCCTCCAGCGCATCATATAAAAGCAAGCGACCCATTAGAGTCTGACCTTTGCCCAGTAATAGCTTAATTGCTTCAGCCGCTTGAATCGATCCGATTACACCGGCAAGGACGCCAAGAACACCACCTTCAGCGCAGTTTGGGACGGCGCCTGTTTCCGGTGGATCGGGATAGATGCAACGATAACAGGGACCATGAGGCGGATAGAAGACCGTAGCTTGACCTTCAAAACGGAAGATCGAGCCGTATACCAGCGGTTTTTTCCCTAAAACGCACGCATCATTAACCAGATATCGAGTTTGGAAATTATCTGTGCCATCAATCACTACATCGTAATTTGCGATCAACTTGAGGGCATTGTCTACAGAAATGCGCTCTTCATGCACCACAACATCAATTTCAGGGTTTACTTCCAGCAAGCGAGCTTTTGCTGAATGTGTTTTTTTCTTGCCTACATTCTCGGTGGAATGCAAAATCTGCCGCTGCAAATTCGAAAGTTCAACCGAGTCGAAATCAACAATGCCGATTGTTCCGACACCAGCGGCGGCAAGATACAAGCTGATTGGCGAGCCCAAACCGCCCATGCCGATGACGAGCACACGCGACTGTTTCAACTTGAGCTGCCCTTCCTTACCCACTTCTTCGAGGAGAAGATGTCGGCTGTATCTGGTCAATTCAGACGATGAAAGTGAATCTGCCTCGCACTGGGAGGCTGCTCCACGCTTCGAGTCTATCTCACCTTTTGAATTGGACTTTGATTGAGTCATATGCTTTCTAAATAATGCTGGATTCGACTGCGACAGCTCAGCTGTTGGCGATTTCGTCTTGGGAAGTGAAAATCATAGCAGGCGCGACCTGCCAATAGGTTTGTGAACTGTTTGGCTGCCGCTCTCAGGTATTCCATTGTGCGCTAAAGTGCGTTATGTGGCTGGGCGCGAGCGCTCGCCGGAAACATAAATTTGGGAAACTTGGAGAGGCATGGAAAAGGCCAACATAATCGCTGCCTGGATTGCCATACTAGTGGGCTTCTTTGCCGGGGTCATACCCGGACTGTTTTTCCATGATGAAGAATGGCTGGGAGGCTATTCGAGTTGGCCACGGAGGCTTATGCGCCTCGGGCATGTCTCTTTCTTCGGCATCGCTTTCGTTAACTTCGCATTTGCTTTCACTGTCGGACACCTCCATCTGGCGGGCGATCTGGTCAAAACTTCGTCCATGCTATTTATCGTTGCGCAGATTGCCATGCCAACAATCTGCTATGGAGCATCACTTAAGAAAGTGTTGCGCAACCTGTTTTTCATCCCAGTGCTCAGCCTTATTATTGGCGCATCAGCACTTTTGGTTGCCATTTTTCAGGGACAGTAAGCTTGAAAATTGCACTTATATCAATGAATGGCATTCGAGCCAATGACAAGGAATTGTTGCGGCTCGGTTTGAATTTGCCGGGCTTTGTTGAGCGAAGCCGGGCAATCGCGTCGCTTCCAAGTCTGGGATTACTTACCCTGGGTGCTCTTACGCCGCCTGCGCACGAGCAGACTTATCTGGAAGTTCCAGACATTAACGAGATGGAAAGCCTGCCTCAGGGCTTCGACCTGGCGGCTATCTCCTGCTTTAGCGCTCAAATCGCTGAAGCCTATCAACTTGCAGACCGGCTCAGAGCCGCAGGGACGAAAGTTGTTATGGGCGGCAATCATGTTTCTAGCGAAACCGAAGAAGCGCTGCAGCACGCAGATTGCGTGATGATTGGAGAGGGCGAACTCTTCTGGCAGACGATGCTTTCAGATGCAGAATCGGGCTGTTTGAAGGAAACCTATGGCAGCATGTTCGGAAATTTCAACCTTTCAGACTCCCCTTTGCCTGCGTATAAACTTCTAAATCCCGAGAAATACAATCGGGTCACTTTGCAAACGAGTCGGGGCTGTCCAATGCGCTGTGAATTCTGTGCAAGTTCTGTTCTCTACACCAGGCGTTACAAGCAAAAGCCGAAAGAGCTTGTGATTGCTGAGATGCAGCAGTTGAAAGCACTCTTTGCGAGACCATTTATTGAATTTGTTGATGACAATGCCTTTGTTGATCGACGTTACTGGAAAGAACTTTTGCCTGAGATTGCTGAGCAAAATGTGCGTTGGTTTGCCGAAACAGATGTTTCTGTTGCTGATGATCCGGAAATGCTTGAGTCTATGCGTTTGGCTGGCTGCAAGCAGGTCTTGATTGGCTTTGAAAGCCCTGTTGAAGAAGGGTTGAATGGTTTAGAACTCAATTCCAACTGGAAAGCAAAGCGATGGAAAAAGTATAAGCAAGCGATCCAGCGAATCCAGTCACACGGTATTCGCGTCATTGCTTGTTTTATGGTCGGGCTTGATGGTCAAGGAGAAGAAATCTTTCCCGCAATCCTCAATTTCGTTCGCGAAGCGACTCCGTTTGACGTGCAAATTACCGTCCCGACTGCATTTCCGGGAACTCCTTATTACCGTCGGCTGCTTGCAGAAGGTCGCTTGATTGAGCCAAGAGCATGGAGTAAGTGTACCCTTTTCGATGTCAATTTCAGACCGACAAACATGACGGCAGATGAGCTATCCAGCGGATTCCGAAAGCTCGGTGTTGAAGTCTACGGCGATGAGATGATGAAACATCGCCGAGACGGTTTCATGCGCCAATGGAAAGATAATATAATTTGCCGGAGGCGTGCGCACCGAGAGGCAATATGAGCGAAAAAGAACTGAAAACCATATCGGCACTATTCTATTTCAGTTCTGCTTATGACTTTGTACTCGGTGTTGTTTTTCTTCTGGTCGCGCCATGGTTTTTTCGAGTGTTTGTCGTCGATCCGCCAAATCACTGGGGATACGTTCATTTTCCCGCTTTGCTATTGATTCTATTTGGAATCATGTTCTTTCAAATTGCGGAAGATCCTAAAGCCAATCGTAATTTAATTCCGTACGGATGCCTTCTGAAAGCATCGTACTGTTCTGTCGTTGCACTGCACACATTTGTTTTCGCCAATATGCCAGACATGTGGAAACCCTTTGGTATTGCGGATTTCATTATGCTGCTTGGCTTTCTTTGGTCATACAAAAAACTTGATCCGAAAAGAATATCTTCGCCGGATCTGGGAAATATAACTTAGCCTTGAGGGCTATCCTACGTCACGGAAATCCTTGCTTTGCGCACGATCTCGTCTCGCCACCTTTGGATTTGAGTGGTATCAACACCCAATTCACAACTGATTTGCTGGTGGCTTAAGCCTTCACCAATGAGCATTAACAAGTCGATGTCACTATCGCTCAAGACACCTTCGCCAACATTTGCATCAACGATTGTGTGAGCGTAGCACGGCGAGAGCAACTGTTCGCCTTGTACGCAATGCATCGGTTTATAAACATTCGACCTTTGCGACGCTCTGCAAATTAGATTATTGATTTTGACAATATTGTCTATAAGGGCGCCCAGATCTTTATGAGCGTCCGGCTCTTTGACTAAATAACTCATATTTATTGATCGCTTGCGTGGCTTGCAGTACTCTTTCCCCGTGAGTTTGAAATCACGCAATTGCCCCCTCTATGGTCAAAATAGCTCACAGCTATTCCGCCCGCCATTACCAGAAAGAGTGATTTCCCTTCGGTGATAATCGAAGCTCGCGAGAATAATTCAAACTCACAAAAAGCTGCTAAATTCCTTGCTGCAATTACCTTCCAACGATAAGTAACCAATACTTATGGGTGAAGGAACAATTCGTACCATTAGGGGAGGTGGAAGTTTTCTTCCCTCAGAGTTTTGTGCGGAGAAATCTATGTCAACGAATCTTGAATACGCACATGGACTAGAGTCCGTTAGAAGCAGAAAAGCCGATTGACTTTCTGGCTCTACGTCATCTGCTTGAGCAGCGCACGAAGAGCTGCTGTATCAGCACGTTTCATTGGTTTGTTTGTGACGGAAGAATAGAGGACCGTGTCTCTCCAACTCCAAGGGTAGACTGTAATTTCGACTGGATATTCTCGCTCGTACCATTTCAAATGCACAAAACGTCCTTTACGATTGTCCACCAACTCTACGTCTACATCGTCGTATCCCCAGTCTTCAAGCTGGTTTTGCAGCATAGTGTAGTCGTCGCTGTAAGCGTGCAGATCGATGTCGGAGCTGTCTCGAATTTGTCCAGATAGTGTGCTGCCTATTAGAAATGGATCGGAGTCTTCAATTACTTGCATTATTTCCAGCGCGATTTCGCGCATCTCTCGAATGCGACGTTTAACCTCATCGTGTCCTAACTGGTTGGTGGTAAGTAATGCAATACATTCTTTTATTTTTTTGTTGGACGGCAAATGATTGTTGCTGGAAAGACCGAGCATGGAAATGGCACGCTCCTTCGCGTGCAAATATTCTGCTTCCGCTCCTTCAACAATAAATCGAGCCGCCTCCTCCGCGACTCTGCGTCTTTCTTTTTTTGGCATAAATTTTGCAAGTCGAATACTTGCTTTCAGGGCACTACCGGACACGGCTGCCGGACATCCGAAATTTCTGCAATTTTTAGTTTATCACTCTGCCCTGGTTTATCGAAGTGCGGCGAGATGCTTAACAGTGCGCTCGCCTTCTTCCTCGAGGGTGACCGACGAAGAAGATACGGCTATGACATTCAGGAAGTCGACAGTGTCTCCGGCCGACAGTGCAAGTGTTTTTGGCAACCTATAAGTACGCCTTAAATTTGGATCTGTGACCGACATGAACGCTTTGTCACCCAAAATACCAACAAGTTTTAGATGTTTTGCTATTGATGGTTTTTCCGGAGGCGTGGGTAGCTCTGAAAGCGGAAGTGACTCGCCTTGCGCACCGGAAAGTATAGGAGGCGGGGGAGGCGGAATGCCATCTATAGGAGGCGGAGGGATAAGTCCGGTCTTGTGTCCGGAGTGCTTCTCTTCGTCTTGTTTGCTCACTCTGCGCTCACCAGAGGTTGGAAACGACCTGTAACCGCTGATTGGAGCCAGAGGATCGATTTTTCCGGCACTTTCTCTGGCTATTGGCGCTGCCTGTTCGCGTGTGATTGCAGGCAGGGCATAGGCGGATTGAGTGGAGAGAGCTAGTTTTGCGGCAGCAATTTCGGGCGAAGTTGTCTTCTCACCTTCAGCAGGCGACATCAGGTGATTGGGAATTTCTTTGAGAGAATTTTGCAATTTCGCGATATTCGAACCGAGCGAATTAGGATCCATCACCTGCGATGCTGTCTTGCTTACGCCGGCAATTGAGTCTGTGATTATGTTTGTAGATGTAGTCGTCGTTACTGTGGTCGTGCTTGTGGCAGCGGCGGCAGCCGGTTTTTGCGCCACGCGCTTGGGCGGAAGCACGGCATTGAGCTCCTCAGCCATTCTGGTTTCGTCATTGATGTGATTGATCCACAAGAATGCCCCTCCAATGAGGAGCACACCAGCCGTGACCAGAAGTATCAATCGCAAAAGCATCTAAGGTAAATAATAAACCGAAAGGAGGAAACACATTACAGGTTGGCTAAGCTTCAGCTTTTTCGCTCGATCTGAGGCTTTGTCTGTGTCGGCTTTTGACTCTTCTTTAGGAACAGCAATCACCACATGCGAGACGCCCATGACTCGTTCGTAAGCTTCGATATTGCGGACAAATTGCACCATTGAAGCGTAATTGCCTGTCACATAGACTTCTTTGTCAATTTGCTTTAGACCTAGTTCGCTACCTACATCTGCCGGCTTTGAGGCGAGCGGAGCGGCGGCAGTTGGTTTTGTTTCTTTAGGCTTTGGTTTTCCTTGCTTGCCTTTCAGATCTTCAAGCATCTCAACCATTTCTTTGTGAGACTCTTTTAAATCTTCCGTGCCCGGTGTTTCAAATCCAATCAAGTCAACATTGGCTTGTTTAGCCAATCTTTCTAAATCGATCAAAAGTAAATCAACGTTTGCTTCTTTAGGAACAGCGTTGCGCAATGACGCAATATCCGCGACAAGAGCTTGTTTTTCTCTATCTATTCGAAGCTTCTCTTTTAGCTTAATATCGAGCTGCTCTTTTTGCTGCCGGTGCTGTGCGAGGTCAACCATTTTTGCCGATTCTTCATTTATGCAAGGGTAAACCAGCATTGCAAAAACCAAGATGGCAAGCCCATAAATGACAGCAAGAGCACCGTACTGAAACCTAGTGAGCATTGTTTTCACCGCCTGCTAGTTCAGCAATTTTTTGATTTTTCATTGGTTGACTGCCGGTTTTTACCGGTTGTGCCATCGTATTTGATTGCGGTTGATTCGGTGTTGTCGAAGTTGATGGAGGTGCTTCTGAGAGTTTGGCTGATATCGAAAAATCCAATCGTTCTGGAGTCTTTTCCTGCCGTGTGACCCAGTCCACCTGCGAATCTTGAAGAAAGACAGAACCACCCATGTTGATCGCCAGATTAGACACACTATTGAAGTCTATGGCAATACCCTCGACCTTCATTTCTTTTCCGCGCAATGTAATTCTGTCAATCTGAACGCCTTTCGGTGTGTCTACTGTCAATTCAGAAAGCAGTGCCGACCAGCGATTATGCTTTTTCAAAAGCGCGTCCAATACTCGCTTTCTGGCGCTTAGAATCGTATTTTCCTGGCGCGTGTTCGCCATCGACTTCATTTGCTGATTGCCCAACATAATTTCGTTAGAGAGGGTTTCAATCTCTTGCTCTTTTTGAGGCAAATCGACATAACGCATGATGCCATAAGCAGCTAGTCCCAGAGCGAGCAAGGCAATTCCTGCAATCAATACTGGTTTTTGCCAGACCGGAGGAGCTATAGAGAGGTCCTTCGTCATCGTCTGTGTCGCACGCTCATCAAAGAGCAGCGGCACGCGACCTTCTTTATTTAAATCTAGGTCGACTGTGTATGACGGATTCCATGTCGGTTCAATAGACGAACCAATAAGGGCGGCAAGAATTGGGCGCATGCGATCGACGATTTCTGTTTCGTCATGCCTGATGTCTCGCATCGGATCGCTGATTACGGTGCGGACATTCAATTTGTTCGAAAAGAATTGATCGAGCCCGGGCACCATGCAACCGGGACCGGCAAGGATAATTTGGTCCATCTTAACGTCGCCGACTTGCGATCGATAAAATTCCAGTGACTTGGACAGCTCGTCGGATATGTCACTAAATATGGTGCGAGCCACCTGAGCAGCTTGTCCCATTTTGGGATCGGTTGGATTGGGATTGAAAATCGAAATCTCCGGCAACATGTCGAGCGCTTGATCGAATGGCATGTCCAGGCTTCGTGAGACCGCCTCGGTCATGGCTTCGACGCCTAGCATTACGGAGCGTCCAAAGAGAGGCATGCAACTGCGGACGATGTTGATGTCGGTTGCGTCTTGTCGCATGTTTACTATCATCGAAAGATGCCCGGATGACCCGAGATATCCGGACAGCGCCATGCTTCGGATGACGGCAAGAGATGATACTTCGACTCGACCGAGTTTTGCTCCGGCAGCGTCAGCCATGCGCCAATAAGCTTCGACGATGCTGCGCTGGATGGCGGCAAGAATGACATCGACGCGTCTCACGCCATCGAAGTCTGTTCGCTCAGTCGCCGGCATCACTGCCCAGTCCAGGTTGGCGTCGGCAATTGGGAATGGAACGTGATTGGTTGCTTCCTGGGTGACGACGTCTGCCAGCTCGTCTTCCGGCATGCCTACAGGAACCGGCATCAGACGAATTACCACAGCTTGTGCCGGAACAACGATGTTCAGAACCGGCGTTTGCCCGGATGGAGGCACACCGGCTTCATTCATCAGGTCGATGACGACTTCGCCGATTAATTCAGGCTCGGCGACCACACCTTCCCTTACCGCGTTAGCCGGCGTAGGCTGGCACGCAAAACGAGCTACTTCGATTCCGGCACGGGTTTTTTCCAGCTGCAAAAGAGTAATGCTGTCGCTGTTTATATCCAGCCCCAGCGTCGGTCCTTTGCGTTTTCCAAAACCGAACATTATTCAAATCCGCATTCAGATTTACAGGTCCACATGTTCAAGTTTAGTCCAAAATCGGCCTTATATAGATGCCTAAATGAGATCTGGCTGACTTGAGCCTGTCTCACATTCTTTCAGCCGGGAAAATCGAGTGTGGCATTATGAACATCGAGACTCCAGCGGCCATCGCCAATGCCGGACCGAACGGGAAGGGTTTGGAAACTCTCTTGCCGGTCCAGATATAAGCGAAAACACCGGATGCGATGGCAAATATTGCTATTGATACGCCCCACTGAACTTCCCAAATAGATTGGCTGCTTACTTGCGCTAAAACGGAGAACATAGCGGTGCCTACAACCGCCGCGACACCAAACCAAATGAGCCCCCACTTGAGGCAATGTCTAAATATTCCTGCCTTCTTCATCTCTCGGGTCAGATAAACTCCACCCAGGAGTGCACCGAGAATGAAACCAAGCATAACCGCAACTATTAAGCGTTCCCAGCCAAGCCAAGCAGAAACCAGAGCAGCCAGTACAGCATCGCCACCGCCCATCACTTCGAATTCTTCTTCCTCTTTTGCTGGCCCTACTTCAAACACTGCGTCGATTTCGTCATCGCCCTCTTCTTCCTCCGGCTTTTCTTTTGATTCGGGGTGCAGATACGGATAAAGTACGAGTCCATAGAATGCAATGAAGTCAAAGAGGATATAGCTGCCGCCGATACCGGCCATGGTGCCAAGTAGATCGTTGCGAACAAGACCACTGAACATAATTCCAAGAAGAATGGAAGGATAGGTAATCTCGTGCGGGATGAGCTTCTCGCGGAAGTCAGTGACGGTTACGGCAATTAGCACCGACGAGAAATACAACATGCCGAAGCCTTCGGGTGTCAGGCCAAACCGCCAGATAACAACCATAAACCAGAGGGCTGTAAACAGTTCAACAACCGGATATTGCCATGAGATTTTCTGTTTGCAGTGCTTGCACTTTCCGCCGATCAAAAAATACGAAGCAATCGGAATGAGCTCGAACGGTCCCAATCTCTTGTCGCAATCGGGGCACGAAGAGGGCGGCCAGAACACATTTTTCTCAGCCAACGAGCGAATTGCCAGTACATTGAGAAAGCTGCCGACGCACGCACCCACAACAAATGTGAGCGAGTAAAGCGCTGCTGGTGAATCTGCGATAGATATGCTCATGTGAATTCTTTTCTTTCTGTCACTATAGCCGCTAAAACCAGCAGCATGAGGACATAGGCAAGCACATAAGTGATGAGGTAGGTCAGAACCTCAGTCCCTGGAACGGTCCCATATAAAAGATGACCGCGAATTCTGGTCAATCCGGCAAAATCGGGAAGGCTGTAAAAGACTAGGCTGAGGCATTGCGCAAGAAATGGATTTTGAGAGAGTTTGCCCAATTCCAAAAGAGACTCTCCCAGATGCCCGGCAAGCCAGATAGCCAGGGTGAAAAGCACGCTCATGACCGGGGTTGAGAATGTCGAGAAAAACGTAGCCAGGGCCGTAACGAATAATAGTTCTAGGTAAATAAGCGACAGTTCTTGAGTAATTTCTCTAAGCTGATCAAAGAAAGAAGCGCCTGCAAAACCGCTGCCAACCGCAGCAACAATTATGGAGAGAAACGCTCCCATAGCCGCTACCATGACCAAAACGCAGAGGCAAAGACCAATATACTTTCCGAGTACAAACTGCCATCCGCTCACCGGCTTCGTGAAAATGATGTAGATGGTACGTCGCTCGAGTTCTTTATAAACAAGATTGGTGCCTGCAAAAACTGCGATGATGCCACCAATCAAGGAAATTGCTGCAAGCCCGATGTCCTTAAGGATGCGGATATCTTGACCTACAGATAGCGAACCGAGAATGATGCCGAGTACGGTGACAATTGCGGCGAAAAGAATCAAAGCGTAAATAATGCGGTCGCGTACTGTTTCACGAAAAGTATTCAGCGCTATCGCTATGACCGCCTCGACGGAATTGTTGCGGCCGCTCTCGCTCATGAGACAGCCTCCTTCGATTGTGTCCCGGTTGCTGCTGCCGCGCCGTTGTCCGCTTCGGCTTTTGCAATTACTTCGAGGAAAAAATCTTCCAGGTCTTTGTAATTGCCCTCCCCCGAGATGTTTTTTACTTTCTCCTGCACCACCATGCGACCTTTGAACATGACGCCGACCCGGTCGCAGACCTCATTGACGTCCGGCAGCAGATGGGAGTTGAAAAATATTGTGGTGCCTTTTTCTTTTAGAGAAAGCAGAATTTGACGTACGTCTCTGCGACCGATCGGATCGAGACCGGACATAGGCTCGTCCCAGAAGACCAGTTCCGGGTTATTGATCAAAGACTGCGCGATGCCCAGCCGTTGCAGCATTCCTTTAGAATACTTACGCATCTGCATGTCTGCCGCTTCACTCAGCCCGACTGTTTTTATCAATTCGCCGGCGCGCTCTCGCCTTTGTTTTGATTCAATGCCAAACAATTGACCGGCAAAATCGAGAAATTCCCTGCCGGTCAAATGTGAGTAGAAGTATGGGTTTTCAGGCAAATAGCCCAGTTTTGCCAGCGCGCGCTTGTCGCCGGCAGGCATGCCAAGAATCTGTGCTTTCCCTTCAGTGGGCCGCATCAGTCCTAGCATCAGTTTTATTGATGTAGTTTTGCCAGCACCGTTCGGTCCGATCAGACCAAACGTTTCGCCCCTGGTCACGCTCAAATCCAGCCCGCTTAAAATGCGGACTTTGCGGCGTAAAAGACTACTGGTTAGCTCTTTAGATAAGTTGGTCGTTTGGATGACAACATCCGACATCGACTAACTGCCTTTCTGACCACCAGTCTTTCTGTTCTGCGTGATGATCTTATGGAGTTCGGCAGTTGCGGCTCTCAATCTGCGAGAGACTTGCATCTGCGAAATTCCCAAGCGCCGCGCTACTTCTGTTTGGCTCAAATCTTCGTAGAAAGTCAGCTGCACGACTTCGCGCAGACCGTCTCTCAACTGTTTGATTGCCTCAGCCAACATGAAGCGGTCTTCTTTCGCCATCTGGTTGGTTTGGTATTTGCCATCCACCAGTGTGTCGATGAGCGACTGCTCGGAGCCCGCATCGTTGGACAGCGCCTGATCCAGAGAGATCAAAGTGCGTCTGCGATCGACTTCGTATGCTTCATTGACGCGGCTGACTGGAATTTCCAGTTCATGCGCGATTTCAACGTCTGAAGGCTCGCGGCCAAGACGTGCTGTAAGACTTTGCACCAGTCTATTGATGCGGAAGGACAACTCCTGCAATTCGCGCGGTGCACGAATCATGGCAGTTTTGTCTCTGAGATAGTGTCGAATTTCGCCAGTAATCAAGTGCGTGGCGTAAGTTTGGAACTTGGCGCCTGCATCGGGCTTGAACTGGTCGACTGCCTTGATGAGCCCGATCGAGCCCACCTGGATCAGATCTTCGACAGGGTCGGTCGAGCGTCTAGCCAGACCGTAGGCAATTCTTTTCACAAGCGGTAAGGACGCTTGGATGATCGAGTCGCGCATTGCCGGATCGCGAGATTCAGAATACACAGATAGCCAGTGGTGAATCTGGTCTGTACCTTTTCCTGTTGCGTCCATTTTGGCCGTTGTGCCGCTCGATATAGATGATGACTTTGATACGTACAAGCTTTTGCTCACTTGATATATTTTCACAGACCCGCCAGACATATTGTAGAACCCTAAGGCAGATTAGCAAACAAAAAGATTAATCGCCAGTGCTTGGAAATATGAATTGCTATCTAAGTTGTTCGATAACCGTGAAAATCGGCAGGTACATGCCCACGACAACCGACCCGACAATTCCCCCAATCCCAACAACCATGATGGGTTCGAGCAACGAGGTTAGTGACTCGACAGAGTTGTCCACTTCCATATCGTAAAATTCGGCGACTTTGGTCAACATCTCGTCCAAATTCCCAGTTTCTTCTCCAACCGCCACCATTTGAGTGACCATGGCCGGAAAGAGGGAAATTCTTGCCATCGGTTTGGAGATGGACCCGCCCTGCCTCACCTCGTTGTAGATTTTCTCCACCGAACGGGCAATGCTGGCGTTTCCGGCGGTGTCTTTGACCACGTCAAGAGCAGATAGCATCGGAACACCGGCTTTGATCAGTGTCCCGAAGGTGCGGCAAAAGCGGGCTATTGCAACCTTTCTTGATAAATCGCCGAAGAGTGGAAGCGATAGAAAGATGCCGTCGATGTGCTCTCGTCCCTTTTCCGTCCGGTAATAACGCCGGACAAAATAGAGAGAGACGAGGACGCAGACAACGAAAAGTGCCATCCAAATGGAGCGCATGTATTCCGACAGGCTCATCAAAAATCTTGTATAAGCCGGCAGTTCTGACCCGATGTTTTTGAAGAGTCCCTCAAAAATAGGCAAGATAAAGGTCAGCATCACCCAGAAAACAAGAACGGCGATTGCCAAAACTACCGAAGGGTAAACCATGGCTGAGCGCACTTTCTGGTTGAGCTTCTGGCGAGCCTCCAGAAAGTCGGCCAGGCGGGTCAAGACCTCCGCCAGAAATCCGCCTGCTTCCCCTGCTCGGACCATAGACACATACAGTTTGTCAAAAACCCCATGCTGCCGCACCAGAGCGTCCGAAAGCGACAGACCCGACTCGACCGAGCGCCGCACTTCTTCCAGGCAAGACTTCAGTTTCCTGTTCTTACACTGCTCGACAATAATAGAAAGAGTCCTCAAAAGAGGCACCCCGGCACTAATCATGGCGGCAAACTGGCGGCTGAAGACAACCATGTCTTTAAGCCCAATTGGCTCCAGCTTTGCAACTGCAGCATCAAGCTCGGCAATCATGGGAATTTGCATGAGCGAAAAGCCGCGTTCTTTGATTTCGATCACTTCATAGCCGCGTGCTGAAAGGCGGGCTTGAAGCAGTTGAGCGTTTTCAGCCTTGGCTGAAGACTCCCGGATAGCTCCGCTCATATCTTTTACTTTATAGACAAAGTCCATTTCGCCCTTCAGCCAAATTTATGACCTAACCGAAACTACCATAGCCGAATCCCTGGCTTCCGCCGGCTCCGCTTCTTGTCGGGGCTTTGGACGCGGACGCCAGCAACTGTTCCAATTCGTCTGGTCTGGATGTTTTGGCGAGTGCATCTACCGCACTGACTGCATTCTGTTTTACCAGTGCAGCCAGGGCTGCTTCCAAAGTTTGCATCCCGAGATTGCCGCCCATTTGAATGGCTGAGTAGATTTGAGCTGTTTTCGATTCTCGAATGAGGTTGGAGATGGCGGTAGTGTTGATAAGTACTTCTGCTGCAAGCACACGGCCTTTTGTGACGGGGCTGCCTCCCGCTGATTCCTGCATGCGTGGCAATAAGGTTTGGCTGACAATCGCGACCAAGCCGTTCGACAACATAATACGAATCTGTTGTTGTTGGCCGGGAGGAAACGCGTCGATAATGCGATCGATGGTTTGAGGTGCAGAGCTAGTGTGCACGGTGCCAAATACAAGGTGACCGGTTTCTGCTGCCGTAAGCGCCAGGTGTATAGTTTCCAAATCCCGCATTTCACCTACTAAGATGACGTCAGGATCTTCTCTGAGTGCAGAGCGAAGCGCGTTGGAAAAACTTCTAGTGTCCGCTCCCAGTTCTCTTTGAGAAACAACCGATTTCTTGCTCGAGTGCAAAAATTCAATCGGATCTTCAATCGTGAGAATGTGTTCGGAACGATTTTCATTTATATAGTCGATCATCGAGGCCAGCGTCGTCGACTTTCCGGAGCCGGTCGGACCAGTGATGAGAATCAGTCCCCGTGGCTTTTGCGTAATTTCTTTGCAGATATTCGGCAGGCAAAGGTCGACAAGCGACGGTATTGAGGACGGTACTACGCGAAATGCTGCCGCATAATTTCCACGTTCTTTAAACACATTGATACGGAATCGCCCAACTCCGTCAATGCCAAAACTCGCATCCAATTCCAGATTGGTTTCCAAAATGTGTCGCTGCTCAGGCGTCAAAACTTCGAAGACCAATCTCTCTACATCGGACTGTGAAAGGGTGGGAAGTTGGCTACGTAAGAGCTTTCCGGACACACGTATGACAGGGGGCTGCCCGACTTTCAAATGCAAATCTGATGCCGACCGGTCCTGAACCAGTTGGAGAATTTCCTGCATCTCAATTTGCATACCTGCCCCCTATCCTACATCTTCTTAGGCTGCTTCCTTGGCTCCTGGCAATACGGGCAACGCGACCATTCGCCTAGAATTTCAGCATTGCATCCTGTGCATTCGGTTTCTCTTTGTGCTTCCTCTTCTGTAAGTCCGCACTTCGGGCAGCTTGTCCATCCTTCTTGCTGCAGTGTGCCGCAGCGCTGGCAAGTAGTCTTCAGATCGTGCTGGCAGAATGGGCATTTTATAAAGTCGTCGCTGATTGGTGTGCGGCACTTAGGGCAAAGTTTGTCATCACCTTCGGTATCAGCCAAAGTTACTCTCACGACTTCATCGGCAGTCGTCAAACCCTGACCAACCAAGCGAATACTGTAGTCTTTGAGTGTGATCATGCCTGATTGCTTGCCTGCAAAACGAATCATCGCAGTGCTCGAGCCTTTGGAAATCAGGTCTCGCAGTTCATCATTCATGCGCATGACTTCGAAAACACCGATACGATTTTTGTAGCCGGTTTGATTACAGCCATCGCATCCGATACCTCGCTGAAAAATCGGCCAGCCATTTTCGTCAGTTCTGAATCGAAAATACTGAATAGTTGATTCAGCCGGCTTTTCTTGAAGACGGTCCAAAACACCGAGATATTCGAGTGCCGACCGCTCCGGTTTATACTCCTGTATGCAGTCAGGGCAAATACGTCTTACTAGTCGTTGCGCGACAACTCCAATGGTTGCCGATGCCACCAAATACGGGTCCACTTCCATTTCTGCAAGACGAGTAATTGCTCCGGGAGCGTCGTTCGTGTGCAGTGTGGTGAAAACAAGGTGACCAGTAAGAGCAGCTTCTACAGCGATTTTTGCTGTTTCACGGTCGCGGGTTTCTCCAACGAGCATGATGTCCGGATCTTGCCGCAAGAATGAACGCAATATCCTGGCAAAGTCCAGTCCTTTTTCACGCAGAACCTGAACCTGCGTAATTCCGGACATCTCGTATTCGATTGGGTCTTCGGCCGTAACGATATTCACTTCCGGCGAATTGCGCTCGGCAAGTGCAGAATAGAGAGTTGTTGTCTTTCCGGAACCGGTTGGTCCAGTAACGAAAATAATTCCGTAAGGCTTGCTGACCATTTCGCGAATGACATCAAGAGTGCTCTCATCGCTGACGAGCTTATCCAGGCCAAGCATGGTGCCGGACTTGTCGAGCATTCTCATTACAATCTTTTCGCCGTGTTTGGAAGGCAGCGAAGATACTCGAAAGTCAATGTCTCTGCCAGAAAACCGCACTCTAATTCGTCCGTCTTGTGGCAAGCGCCTTTCTGCTATGTCCATGTCCGCCATGATTTTATAGCGCGAAACTAGCGCTGCCAAAATCGCGCGTGGCAACTTGCGATCCACAAACAAAACACCATCCAGGCGATAACGAATTACAACGGAATTTACCGTCGGCTCGATGTGGATGTCAGAGCAATGTCTTTTGATTGCTTTGGCAAGAACCTGGTTGGCGAGGTGAACGATCGGGGCATCCTGTGCTTGCTTTGCAAGGTCAAGATCGTTGATATGATCTTCGGCGCTGCTAATTAGGTCGAGCGTTGAGAGATCGACTTCTGCTTCGATGAATGTTTGATCCGCTTCCTCATAAGACTCTTCTTGCAGCAAATCTTGGCGCGATGCATAAATGTTTTCCATGAAATGCTGGAAGTCGTCTTCTGTGCAAACCATGGTCTTAATCTGCATGCTTTTCAGGCGATATTTGATATCGTCCAGAGCCAGCAGATTATTGGGATTGACCATTGCCACCATCAGGCAATTGCCTTCGCTACTTACCGGAACGACCTGGTGCTGGCGCATCAAAGTCTCCGGCAATAGTTCTAATGCTCCCAGCTCCGGCTGTGATTTTGCCAGCGAAATATATTTGACGCCGAACTGCATTTCGAGAGCGTTTTGCAGATGGGTTTCATTGGCCAAACCAAGCCGAGACAGAATCAAGCTTATTGGCTCGCCGGTGCGAAGCCTCTCTTGCTGAACGAGCTTCAACTCCTCGGCAGTAATCAGCCCGTTATCTACGAGCAGTTCTCCAAAATCTTTCTTGATTAGTGCCATGGTCTTGAGTCCCCAGAAGTGGAAAACAACCGACCTGCGGTTGATTTTCGACTTAGATTACAAAGCTAACTTTCCACTTTCTTTCTTATAAATACCGGTTGCGCCCAAATCAGAACAATTCGAAGTAAAACTGTTGGTATTCGAGTGCAAGACTACTCAATCCAGACGAGAATGTGCTCACCGCCTGCGGTGTGGGGAACAACGGTCAATCTCAGGTTAAAGTCTTTGCCAGACATTCTGACTTTGACTCGCCCATCCTGAGGCAAACGCCTATCTTGCTGATCGACACGACCCATTTTTCGAAAACGCTGAGTGAGCGCCGGCATCAGCATTTTTGGCAGCTTGCGCACAATCATCAACTGGCCTTGAATGCGGTAGTGCACCAAAACCTGCTTGTCCATTGCCTCTACGTGAATAGTTGAAGCACCTTTGGCAATGCCGTTGGCTAAAATTTGATTGCAGAGCATGATTACAGCGGCATCATCACTTTCTTTCTCGAGAGCATCCGGCTGTTTCTGCTCGGTAGGCGTGCGCGCGATCGACTCGCTTGCAACCGGTTCGCATTCGCCAAGACCCGCTTCTCCAGTGGACTTCGGAGTGATCGCTTTGAATTCTTCGCTGTTCTGATCCAATTTGACTTCGGTTGTTTTATCTTGCGAAACTTGCTTGGTCTCTTCTTTCGTCGCGGCCGCAGAGTCAACCTCTGGCTCCGGCTTCTTCTCTTCCTTAGGCTCAGGCTTGGATTCCTGCGCGGGCGATTTTTTCTCGACAGTCGGACTGACTAATGCGTCGAATTCACCGGTGGCTTCATCGTCTTTCAGCCCAGCTTTGCCTGGTTCTTCTGCCAGCTCTTTCGCCAATTCTCTGGCGACATCTCTGGCATCCGGACGTTCCTTTTTTGTTTCTGGCTTGGATTCTGATTTTGATTCAGACTTGGTCTCAGGTTTGGTCTCCTTCTCGGTTATATTCTCAGGCTCGGCTTCCGCCTTGGGCGCTTCTTTCTTCTCTTCTACGGACTCAACCTTCTTCTCGTCTTCGGGCTGCGGTTTTTTCTCGTCTACGGGCGCAGCTTTTATGTCAGCCTCCGGCTCCGATTTCTTCTCATCTGAGTCTTTGTTCTCTTCTTTTGCTTGCTCCGCCTTTGTTTCAGGCGCTTCGACCGATTTGCTCTCCTCAGTCTGTTTTTCTTTCGGTCCCTTTTCTTCAGCTTTTGCTTCAGGTTCTGAGCCCGCCGCCTTCGAAGTATTATCAGCCGGCTTCCTGCCCGCCTTATTGCGGGTTTCTTCAATATGCTTTTGCAGCATGTTCAAATCGAATTTGCCGGTTTCGTCATTAGTCGGTATTTCCGGCTCAGTCCTGAACATATTGTCCAGTTCGGACTTATAGGCGCTGTCTAAATCTTCCTTGACTACAATTTCTGGCTCTGTTTTGCCAAGAGATGCTGATTCCGCCTTTGCTTTCGCTTCAGCCTCGGCTTTTTGTGCTTCTGCTTTCTCTGTAGCTTCTTTATCCGCCGCGGCTTTATCGGCTGCGGCTTTCTCGCTTTCAGCCTTCTCTCTGGCTTCAGTTTCGGCCTTGAGCGCTGCCTCAGCATCTGCTTTGGCTTTCGCCGCGGCTTGCGCTTCAGCCTTGGCCGCTGCTTCTGACTCGGCTTTGCCCTTAGCTGCTGCCTCGGCTTCAGCTTTTGCCGCAGCCTCTGCTTCCGCCTGGGCTGCTGCTTCTTGTTCGGCCTTGCCTTTGGCGAGGAATGCAGCTAGTGGGGAAAGTGCCGGCTTCTCCTCTGCTTTTGCTTCAGCAGCAGCAGGAGCGTCTTTCTTGCCCGAGGCCTCATCCTTGGCGCCATTATTACCTTTTTCGGTCGGCTTGGCTTCCAAACTTTCCTGATAAAGATTGCTCATGAACAGCATGAAGTCGTCTTCTGTACAGACGACGGGTGTAAATTGCCTATCTCCGAAGTATTGTTTGAGCGCAGCCAAGCCGGTTGAATGCTCAGGATTGACCATCACAACGGTTATGCGTGAGCCTTTCTCATTGACCGGAACCATCATGTGTTCGCGGATCTTAGCTTCCGGCACGATTTTCAAAATTTCCGATTGAATTTCTGTGCGCGCTAGGCTGACGTATGTGACGCCATATTTGAGCTCCAGCGCGTTCTTAAAGTGGTGTTCGTAAGCTAGTCCGAGTCTCGACAAAATAATACTGAGCGGCTCTCCGGTGCTTTTTGCCTCTCTTTCGGCAAGCCGCAATTCATCGGCGCTTATTTGACCGTTGTCGACCAAAAGTTCGCCGATGGATTTTTCCACTACTGACATTAAGACCGCCTTTCATTAATTTCGCTGTCTTGGTGACAGCTTGGAAGGCTAGGACTCCGGCACGTCTGGTCGCCAAGAGATGCTGCTGCAAAGCCTTCCCAAATTTTGTGCCCGCTGCTTTTTTCTATTAAACAGACTGTATACAGATCAGAATATGAGACTTTAATTTGCCGTGTGCAAGAATAGCTAGCAAGGGTTTCGCGATAGCGTCTTTGAATTTCAGGGCTTTTCCAGCGATTTATTATCTGCACAAATCATGACTGAAAGAGCCGAAGAAACCAAAGAGGAAGCCACAAAGGATATGCCTTTGAACCCAGAGCAATCGATTTCCCCTAAAGTCAATGCGGCGAATAAAATGGACAAACCAATTCCCACCGCTTGGGGATACCGCGGGTTTGTTTTAGTAAGTTGCACGTTTGTCATTTTCGAGCTGATTTTTGTCACGCTATATTCGAGCACTTCCTGGTTTTCGACCGACATCCGGTACTTCGGAATACCTGTAGTAATCGTCTTGCTTCCCATTGCCCATCAAATTCTCCTCTCATTCGAAAGGAAAATTCTTCTGAAAGTCGCCTCGCCTCTGCGCAATGGTTTGCCACTAATTTTGTATTGGAATTGGATAAAACTCGACGAAACCGCGCTTTCAATCGGGCTGAGAAAGGTTGCGTATTCTGCAATCGATGAACTGAACCTGACCATATGGGGAAATTTGCACATCCGTACTCGCGCGTTGCGTACCGGCGTCGAGAAGAGAAGCGAAGCGCAAATTTCGATTGATGATGCCAGTGTTTCGGCTGTCTCTTCTGAGAGCGAACCCACTGATCTGATTTTCAAGCTGCCACTGGGAGTGGTATCGCCTCAATTTCAGAAGTTGTTGATTGAAACTGTGGAAAATGCGAATCCGCATGTGGAGATCAATAAACGTTTGAGAAAGCGCCTTTTGCAGCAAGATGTTTCAACCACTCAAATGGTAGGAGTCATGGGTGCTGCTTTTCTGCTCATCGTTCTTCTCGACTTAGGCCAGGCGTCTTACACGTCTCTGGATGTTTTGAAAAACTATTACCTTGCCGATTTGAATGCCAGGAAGCACGAGATGGCTGACGCCGAACGTTATCTAGAAGCTGGCGATAAGCTCATAACCGGCGCACTGCCGATGTCCTGGATAAAGACGAAATTCTTTGACGAAGGTAACGGTGCTGCAGGTGTCAAGGTTGCGCGCGCTGAAGCGCTTTGGCAGCTTGGACGTCGCGAGGAGGCGGTTGCCGAATGCCGCAACGCCTTAAAGCTATCACCGAAGGGTTTTCGCATTAATTTGCGAATGGCACGCATGCTGACTGCAATGGGTTCTCCAAAAGAGGCGAAAGCTGAAATTGAGCAAGCCATGGAGGCAAATAAAGACTCTTTCTTGCCAAATGAATACATGATGGCCTTGGAGCTAGAGACATCCGGCAAGCTGGAAGCCCAAAAGCTCTACGAAACATATCTTAAGGAGCTGGATGAAGAGGTTTTCGGTGAGGAGCCTGTTTGGCCTCCGGGCGGCGAGCGAATGATACACAACGTCTGGTTTAGGGAGGACTTGACATTCCTCTTTCAGCGCCTTTTCAAACAGCTTGGGCGCTCTTGATTTCTTAGACCTAGTCAATTTATTGAAGACCTCGAAAGAGGTATTATCGTTAGCCAAATAGTAAGGGTTTTCGAGTTTTTTGATGACGTTGGCTAAGGGATCAGTTGGAGTCGTTGTGACCGCCCTCTGTTTCTGCATTGCAGTAGAGGGCTGGATAGCCTTTGCGCACCCTTTTGCACGCTTGCCTGTCGCTACTATCGAGCAAGGCGAGCTGTTCAACTCGATGAGAGACATCGCCAAACAAACCTCGGACAAAAACAGTCAACCGTATATGGTGCTGCTCGGCAGTTCCCTCGTGGTGGCGCCTGTGGTGCAAGCTGAGTCGCAGCATCGCAAGAGAGCTATCAAACGCTTTTACGAACGGCGCGCAACGGCCTGCGAAGAGCAGTTGCAACAGTGCATTTCATTGCCATCGAGCCAACCTGTTCAAATATTCAATGCCGCTGTAGGCGGTGGCATGGCATCCGATGATTATTTTGTTGCCAGAGAATTGCTTGAATCGAAACACAAACCAGTCGCTTTGGTTTGCGGTGTGGCTCCTCGTGATTTCCAGGATAACCTGGTGCCGGGAATGTACTCAACGAGCGCTTTCCAGATACTCTCGAATATGTCCGACGTGAAAAACGTTTTCTCCGACGAATCGCTGACGCTCGACAAAAAGTTCGACATCGCTATGGGTCGGGTCAGCAATCTTTGGCGCAATCGGGCTGAGGTGAAATCATTTTTCGGCTTGCTATCGAAAAAGTTGATTGAGAAGGCTTGCCCATTCATCCTCTTTGAGAAATACGGCGGGACAAGTATGGCGCTTGCACCTCAGAAGGACGGCATCTTCCCCGAAGAAGTCAAAGGAACGCCTTATGCTTATCCAGGCTATGCAATCGACCACTATGAGCCGAAGAAGACCTGTGAGCAGTACATGCGAAGCTACAATCCTGTCGATAAGCGAATGGTCGACGTACAATTCGACTATTTCGATCGCACTCTAGAATTAGCTCAAAAGCACGGCGTCGATGTCCTCGTTGTGAATATGCCGCTAAGCAGAACCAACAAGACGCTCCTGCCACCCGGATTTTATGAGTCGTATCTGTCGAAGCTGAAGAGCGTTTGCGCAACTCGAAACGTTCAACTCACAGACTTCAACAATTCGTCGTGGGACAAGGAAGGCAATTTTATCGACACTGTGCACATCTCTGCCGAGAGGAGCAATGCTTTCATCCGAGCATTGATGGAGTCAGTCGCTCAATCGTCTCTTTCTGTGGCTTTGTCTGGCGGGCACAAGCAGCAGATCGGCGCTAAGTCGATTTCGAATCCTCAATAAAAATACCTTTTATAAGTGCTAAACATCTTCACCCGGGGAATACTTCCAGTGGAGTCCGGTTTGTTGTTTCACGAGGGAAATGCCGTGTTGCCTGCCAGACTGTACTTTGCGGCGTTACTTTCAGTTTCCGCCGCTCTTTTGCCCCTTTGTTCTGCCGTAGCTGATACAGTTCCAGCACCGTCCGCCCAGACCAAAGCAGTGGACACAGTCCTTGACTCCAAGCGTCCAATTAGAGACAAGTGGGCTCTAGTCGTCGGCATCAGTAATTTTGAAAATTCGAAAGTCCCCACGCTCAAATATTCGACAAAAGACGCTCGGGATTTCTATAACTATTTGATCAAAGATGCAAACTTCCAGCCTTCGCATGTGCGTCTGTTGCTTGATGAGAAAGCAACGCGCAGGCGTATAATCTCGGAGCTCGGAAATAAGTTTTTGGCTCGCCTGGCGCGACCGGGGGACTTGATTGTCCTATTCTTTTCTACGCATGGAAGTCCGTCGCAGATGGATTTGCGAGGTAAGAGTTATTTGGTCACTTATGACGCAGATCCGGACGACCTTGATGCTACGGGCATTGGGATGCAGGAAGTGAACGATAAGATTCACAGCCGCGTGCTTTCCGACCGTGTTGTGTTGGTTCTTGACGCCTGCCATTCCGGCAGCAGCGATCCAAATGCCAAAGGTATGTATCGCGTCGGCAACATGAATGCTCAAGAACTGGCTGAAGGTTCTGGGCAGTTGGTAATTTGCAGCAGCCGTCCTGACGAACAATCTTGGGAGTCTAAACGCTATGAAAATGGTGTTTTCACAAGAAATTTGCTGGAGGCTTTGCGTGGCTCAAGCGGAAAGCTGCCACTCGGCGCCGCTTTCGAGAAAGCTCAGCAATTAGTGGAAACGGAGGTGCGCGAAGACCGGCCTGGAGCGCGTCAATCTCCGATGCTCAATGCAAAATGGGCGGGCAATGACATCGTGCTCTCGGTTCCAGCGTCCGAACCGCAAAAGTTGGCTCCGACTGTAATTGCAGATCTCGAGCCCGACAGCACAGCACCCAGCTCTGGACAATCTAGACCGTCCAGCAAAAACGTTTCTGAAGTGCAGACAATAGCTATGGCTCAAACAGTAAAAGCAGTTTCGATGTTTCCTTCCGCGAATCAAAAATTGGTTTTGACAGCCAGTTATTTTTCCAATGTGCCAAATCCGAAAGAAGCCCTGACTGCCGCCTATGAAGCATCTGCCGCCAATTTCAATAACGTCGAATTCTACTGGCGTAAAGCAAAACTTCTGATTCAATTAGGTAAGTGGACATCAGCAATGGAGTGCCTCAAAGGATGCATCGTGGACGATCCGAATCAATCGGACTTTTATTTGGCGCGCGCTCTGTGCTATCACCACATGAAAATGCATGGACTGGCAACACGCGATATAGAGACCGCTCAGTTCAAAAATCCTCTAGTCTCACGAAATATAGAATTTGGAGAATGAGACGTCATCCAGCTTTTCTTTTAATACTCATTGGTTTGGCACTGATTCAGACCTTTTTCACGCAGGCAATGTTTGCAGCAGAGTTGGCTCCCAGTGATTCTCTTGCGCGAGGCATTGCTCTATACAATCAAAAAAATTATGTTGCCGCGCAAGAGTTTTTGGCCAAGGCGGTAAGCGGTGAACACCGTAATGTAGCGGTTGCGCACTATTATTATGCCAACGCGCTTATGCAGACTAATAAGATAAATGCGGCATTGGAAGAATACGAGCGTTGTTACAATCTGGCTCCATTCAGTTCGTTTTCCGGCTACTGCCGCATGGTGCTATTGCGGCATGGAAGAACTCCTGATTCTAAATTGGAAACTAGAGCCGCTGGAAAAAATTCGCCGGAGCAAGGTGGCAGTATTCCCGGCACTACCGCTGAAAAATTTGTTCGCGAAACGCCAGCAGCAGCTGAGAAGCCGCACAGTGAAGCTGAAGTCCAGGCATTGAAAGCTCGTCTGCCACGTCTTGTCGCAACAGTGAAAGAAACTCCGCTTGCATTGGATGTAATGGCAGACAATATTTCTGTTCGCTCTGCCTTTGTCGGCGAAGCGGAGCAACGAAAGACTCGAGCTTTTGAGCGACTTGAGCAGTCGCGCCAAACTTTGAAGCATGCCGAGGCCGTAACTCACTCGTTCGTTCCTTCTGTTAAATCATTTGGCGAAACTGATGAAGAGTTCCGCGCAAGAAGAGTGAAGGCTGAGGAGACGGTCGAATCTTTACTTACAACTTTCCGTGAGAACGTAAACGAGGCGGAAAAGAATTTCCAAACGGAATCTTCCCTTCTGGACAATTGCATCAATGCCAGAAATGGCTATCAGTATTGAAAGCGAAGCACCATTGCTGATGCTCCGCTCTAGTTTGAGCAAACTTATTAGCTTGTCCGGTTATTCAATCGTGGTGCTGGTCGGCGTCACCACAGGTTTCTGTCCCTTCTGCCAATCTATCGTGTAGTCCCCTTTGTTTTGGGTGTCTATAGTCGTGGTGGCACCCTGTCCTTTTGCATAGTTTGTCGTGCCATCATATCCATAGGATTGCCCTTGGGGGTTTGTATATGAGGCTCCGCTGTTTCGAGTTCCGGTACCTGTTTGCGCATTATATGCGTTGTTCATGTATCTGCTGGCGTTGCCACCATTGGCGCCGGTGGCTTGAAATTGTTTCGCACGAAATGCGCCTACGCCTTTTTTGTAGGCTCCGCCCTGAGCCGTTTGTAGTGTGCTTCCATTTGGACCTTGATACGATCCGCCTCTAAAACCAAAGCCTTGGTTCGCACCGAGGGCGCGTGCGCCTGCTCGTTGTCCATACTGCCCTTGATGCGCAAAGGCACCAAGAGAGCCATTTGCCCCTCGCGCAAAGGCCCGGCGGGCTTCCGCCGGCGGTGTGACCGCCATTGAAAAGACAGCCAAGAACGCTGCTGTAAACGCAAGTGGGGCTGCGTAATTTCTCATTCTCTTTCTCCTGCACGTATGTATGAGTCGGTTGCGCGCACATCCGAATGCAAATACACAGCGTGGCAAGAAAAGTTTCGCCCCTGCGAAATTTAAGTGAAGAACACCAGAAACGGTGGAAAAACGTCTTAAATGCGACTGGACGGCAAGGAAAAACGCACTAAAAGAGCGAAAAGAGCGTCCCGTGCCGGGGTTAAATCCCAAAACAATTACTCCGATTGAGATTAGGGATGTTTAAGAATTCTGTATGCAAGACGGGCGCCGGAAAAAGCACGTGAGATTATGGTTGCAATGTTCTTGACAGGTCCTCCGCCATGAAAAAACTGAAGCAACTTACCAAAAATGGAACCTCAGGATTATTTAACGCACTGCTGATTCTTTCCGTTGTGCTGATCGGGCTTTGTGCTGTAGTGCCGATACTAAATTTGTATCTTTCCACACCTCCGGCGCAGCATGGAAAATTGGTATTCAGTCTTGTTGTTTTCTGCTTGTTATTTTTGTCAATGCAGCTTCTCACCCAAGGCGCACTGTATAAAGAGACCAAGAAGAAATTGGAGACGATGGAAGAATGTCAATCGACTGCGTACACAGATGACGTGATGAAACTCTCTCAACAGGCTATAGAGATGCCTGTGTCTATGTCCATCGCCTGGGATTGCTTGAAGGAAGCAACCAATGGATTAGACATCAAAGCCTTGGACAAACGTCGTGCATCGTGGCTTGTAGATTCTGTTGATGACGACAGAAGAACAGTGAAGTGCTCGCTTCAATATATGCAAGATCCGTTGGGCCGGAAGTTGAGTCAGATTTATCCGCGCACGATCGAGATGGTAGCAACTGTTGATGGTTCTGGCATCAACACCAAGTTGCGCACGCGATACAGTTTTGCGACGCCTATGGACTTGGAAGCAGTTTCGGAAATCATCAGTAAGACGAATTCACGTCTCAATGAAATGATTGTAGTTGCAGACAAATCGTACAAGGAACAAAGAGAACGCCGCAGCATATCTGCTGTTGCTCAGTTAGAACAACCGGCAACGTTGAATTTGGACGAACTAGGTTCTATCAACTTTCCAATTAGTTTGAACTAAGAGGTCTGGCTGCGATTGGTTCGCTGCGTGGTGGCGCAGTTTCGTGGTTGTGTAGTTCGTCGTTTCCTCTGTGCGCAGTGGCGCTTTGTTGCGCCGAAATTTCAAACCGGACGATGCACGGCATCGCCCCTACGTTTCACTGTCCCGGCCGTTCTCTATTTCCCAGATGCTTCGAGTCCTACTCGGATTGCCGGCAGTTTTTCTCCCAGGTTTGACATTGTCTGATAGGTGAGAGCCGCGACATCGGCTCTCGTTGCCAGCTCATTGGGTTTTATCGATTCAGAATCGGGATAGCTGACAATGATGTTTGCATTAGCAGCCTTCGCAACGCTCGGCAATGCCCATGTCGGCACGGCGCTACCGTCTTTGTATCGGCTCAATCCAGCAGTGTCCGCATTTGGATTTTGCAAAGCTTTGGCGAGAATTACAAGCGCTTGGGCACGCGTGATCTTGTCTTCCGGGCGAAAACTTCCATCTGGAAATCCTGTTACCAGTCCGGCATCGCTGACCTGGCTGATGGCATTTGCTCCCCAGTATTTTGCAGGGACATCTCTAAAATTTGCTGGTCTGCCTGCCGGCGGGAGGTTCAAAGCACGACTGGCAATCGCAGCAAACTGGGCCCTTGTGATGTAATCATTCGGCTTGAAAGAACCATCAGGAAATCCTCCGATTGTGCCGCGTTTTTGCAATACTCCGATGTATTGCTCCGCCCAATGTCCGCGAGTGTCGGACGCCGCTCCGGAAGTATCGACCTTAACTGGTTTGGTCGATGTGCGCGCTATTTCCGAATCGAGACGATCGAGGTCACGCGCGACAGTCATGACTTCCCAATCGGAGAGTTGGTTGTCTGAGCTTCTGAACGCACCTTCTACATCCTTTATGCGATCGAATTCGTGGTTGAAGTCGCGTCGATTGTCTTCAGTAATAGCGCCGCTTTTGGCTGCTTCTTCAATGCGATTTTGAATAGCGGTCTCTTTTGCCGCAATATCAGGGAGTGGTGGCAGTGCTTTGTCCATGCGGGAAGAAACAGCATCGTACTCTTTAGAAAGTGCGATGATTGCCTGATCGCTCAGTCCGCCTTCCGATGCTTTGAAAGTGGTTTCCAGTCCATTGATGCGAACAAGATCAGCCTTTAACGAACTCGCATCGTCTGGTCTTAAGCGTCCAGAGGCGATCGCTTCGTTGATTTTTCGGTCGAGATCGGCGCGTCTGGTGCTGATGTCGGGAAGTGGAGCTACTGCTTTGTCAGCAGAGATTCTGAAATTTTCAAAATCGGAAGCTAAGGTCGCTGACTCCGTGCTATCTAGACGACCGTCTTGCATGAAGTATCTGTATCGCGCATCAATGCGGTCAAGTTGCGTGCGCAGATCGGCTGCTGCCGCTGCGCTCACGCGTCCTGTACCTTCGCTGGCTGAGAGACGTTTTTTGGCTTCAGCAACTCTTTGGCTGACGCTTTGTAATGAAGGGGTGCCGCCGTATGCTTCGATTTTGGCTTTGAGGCTGTCCAAGTCACGCGCCAGCGTCAGCGTTTCTGTATCCGAAAGACTTCCGTCAATGCGAAAAGTCGCTTCCAGTGAAGCAATACGATCGAACTCCTGTTTCAAATCAACAACCTGTTGCGAACTCAGTCTTCCTGAATAAAGCGCATCAGTTATCAGTTTTTCGACTTCTTGCTGGCGTTGATCGATGCTGGGCGGGTTGGTTGCTAGCGGCTGATAGCGGTCGAGCGCGGTGGAAAGTTTTTCCAATTCAATCGCTAGTGTCAGGGATTCGTTTGTATCTAATTTCCCATCGTTGCTCTTGAATGCAGTCTCCTGCGCTTCGATCCTGCTTAACTCTTGTCCATAAATATTTGCTTCCGCAAGTGTAATTTTGCCGCTCGCCAACAGGTCTTTGACACGTCGATTGATCTCGATTTTCTTGGACTCGGTATTGGTGTCATTGACGGTGACCGGTTTGATTTTTGCGTGAACGTTTTGCTGCAACTTGTCCAAATCTACAGAGAGCGTGAGCAGCTCGTTGTTGTTCAAACTTCCATCAGCTCGAAATGAACTTTCCTGCAACTTGATGCGGTCGAGTTCGGCAAGAAAAACTTCCCCGTCCTGTCTGCTCAAGCGTCCACTGAATAGTGCATCTGAAATCTCACGCGTTATTTCTGCCGAGCGCCCTGGAAGATCGGCTGTTGCTGTGGTTCTAGGCGCCAACTGAGAGTCGATTTGCCTTTGTAGATTGTCAAGCTCGAATGCGAGCCGCATCTTTTCCCAAACGCTGAGCTTACCGTCCGCCATGTACTGGGTTTCGCTCTGTTTTATGCGCTCTAACGATGCCTTCAGCGCCGCAGCATTTTCGCTGGAGAGTCGCCCCTGCGTCTGAGCCTCAGAGATGCTCTGAGTCATCTGCCCCAGTCTGGTCCGCACATCCACCATTTGCGGCATCTGCCCAAAAGTCTGCGCCCAGTTTGTTTGTGCCAGAACTGGTTGAATCGTAGTAGAAAAGGTAGCCAAGGAAACCAAGGACAGTGACACGGCAAGAGCAGCTGTACGTTTCATCTAAACCTCCTGGCAAGTTCTAGCAAATTTCGGCGAGATTTCGCCGCGCATGGGCTCGGTCGAACCCGCTAGTGGCGGCAAATTTAGCATATTCACCACGATTCAGCCAACGACCGAGTGATGGTCTCTGCATATGTCTATTTGCTGTACAAGCCTTTTAGATCGTTCCAGGCATCATGTTTTTTACCAGAAGAACTGACGGCAGGTTTGGGCGGCGATGAGCGTTTTACAACACTTTGTGGACGAACTTTAGGTTGCAGTCTAGTTCGTGGAGATGCTTGAGCTCGCACTGGGGCCGCTTTTGGTGCGTCGTTTACAGCAGGTTTTGTAGATTCGCGTGTACTTCTTCCTGCCGTTTCTGTGCCGGATGAAGCAGAAGAATTCTGCATCTCGTTCGTGGAAGATGTGGTTGTCGAGGTCGGTGAATTGGTGTTTTCCTTGGACGAGTTCGCTTTTGCTCTGGGCGTATCAGCGTTTGCATTCGGCGCGATAGCATTTTCGTTGGGCGCATTATTTTGCGTTGTTGCTGTTTCTGTTTTTCCATTGCGCATCGAAACTGCGGCAAATAGACCGAGAGCGCATAGGACTATGACAATGAAACCGACAAGGACCAACTTTCCCGTCCTGTGTTTGTTCGGCTCACCTTCTGATTCTATATTGCTGAATCTATCCCTCGCTAATTGCCTAGTCGACGAACCTTTTCCTGAGTCATCACTCTCGACTGTCTTTTTTCCTCTGTCTAAGAAAGCATCTTCAACGCTCATTCCGCCCATCGGATCAAGTGCGAGATTGAAATTGTTGGCAACATTTACTTGTGATACTGCATTTGGTTGCGCGCCAGAAACACCCATGCCGGCCATAATCTTGAGATTGCCCGACTCACGCGAGGCAGCTTCAGAACACGCTTTCACAAGTGCAGTGCTCAACTCTCCTGCCGTTTGATAGCGGTCTTTAGGATCTTTCGCCATCGCTCTGAAGATCACGCGCTCTAGTTCATCCGGCAAATTCAGCATCGGATTGATTGAACGCATCGACGGAGGCGGTGTGTTGACGTGATATTGAATCAATTCGTAGATTGTGGTGCCGTTGTGAAAGGGATCTTTTCCTGTCAGCATCTCGTACATGACGCAGCCGAATGAATAAATATCGGAGCGCGCGTCTTCAGGTTTGCCGACGCATTGCTCTGGACTGAGGTATGGAGGGCTTCCCCATAGTTCGCCGGATTGAGTGAGCTTTCTGCTTTCCTCACTTAGTTTTGCCAGACCGAAATCCACCACTTTGACGAAATCCATTTCGTCATCCATCAAGACAAGGTTGCCTGGTTTTAAATCACGGTGAATAACGCCATTTTTGTGCGCGTAATCGAGCGCGCTGCACACCTGCACACAGATGCGGGCGAAACGATCGATATCGAGCGGGCCTTCTTCTTTGATAAGAGCTTCGAGGCTTCGTCCACGTAAATAGTCCATGACGACATAGGGCTGCTGCTCGTCGTCGAAGATGCAGTCGTAAACGGTGACTATATGCGGATGATTGAGCGCGCACAACAGATTAATTTCGCGGTGAAATCTGTCGCGGTACACCTGCTTTGTGTCCAGTTGCAATTTTAAAGTCTTGATTGCGACCTGGCGATTGACGCGAATCTGAGTGGCTAGATAAACGACGCTCATCCCACCGGAGCCGAGCACATCGTCAATGTGGAAGCGTCCGTCTAGAACCGTGCCTACGAGAGGATCGCGAGCTTTTCCCCTTTCTTGAGCGTTTTGGAGTTTTTCGCCGGAACTCAAATGGTTCACACCTTTCTGAGGTAGTGGGCACACCCGGCGCCCGCTACCTATATTCCACGTAAGAGTGAACCTATCATGTTCGCAGAGTTTTCAGATGCTTAGAACGGTGGACCACCGCCGCCCGGACCCATACCGCCGCCGCCCGGACCCATGCCGCCGCCGCCACCGCCTTGAGGACCCATTCCGCCACCCTGACCGCCGGGGCCAAATGCAGAAGATCCCAATACTTTGGTCGCTGCCAGGTCGAAGCTGTGCATAAGTTCAAAAGCTTTCGCATCTTGATGGGTGGAGAAAGCCTTTTCGATTTCGGTTTTCATATCCCGCAATCTGTACCCTTCCGAGCTGTTCTTTCGCGTGACTTGGCTGATAATCTCGTTGCTCTGTGCGTTGAAGGTCGCTTTAAGATGTTCTGCTTCCGGCGGTATATATCCGCTGGCTGCGCTTTGCGCTGGGGGTGAACCATGCCCACTCGTTGACGCTCCTGGTCCGGAACCTGCTCCTGCTCCAGCGGAAGAGGCTGTTTTGATAGCAGGAACTCCTCGACCTCGCAAAGAATCCTTTGCTTGCTTGACCTGTTCTTCTTGTCCTGTCAATTTTGATTCGAGATAAGTCAGTTTTTGTGAAACCTTTTCGCCATCGTTCGCTTTTGCGAGCCCCTGAATCTCCTTGAAAATCGCCTCGAACGGCGAAACGCCAGTGCCCTGTGCTCGCAATTTATCAATACGCTTCCATGCAAGCAAACGTCGCTCAACTTCAGGCCCGTCATTGATTTCCGGCATATTATCTGCCTGAACCGAGACGAGAGCCAGTGACTGCAACAGTGTGGCAGCCGATATGCGTCCTGCACCGAAGTCGTTGATTTCTGCACGCGAGATGGTGACATGTCGCGCCGGTTTGCCTGTTTGGCTGAACAGCACCTTCACCTTTTCAATTTGACCCGGCGCTCCTTCAATCAATGTTCTTGCCAGAAACATCGAATCGATCTTCAAATCTTTGTCTTGCGCAACTTCTCTCTCCTCTGCCAAAACCGTGACGAGAGGTCCGGTGCCAACTACAGTCACGCTCAGTGCGCGAGCACCAACGGAAGGATCTCGCACCAGTGCCGTTAGTTGTGCGTTGGACAGGTTGGATTTGCCGCTGGCCACTTCAGCAAATGCGGGCGATTGGCATGCTGAGAAAGCGACAAAACTACCAATTGCCACGCTCATCGCTGTTCGACGGGCGTTTGATAAGGACATAATTCTGGTCATGAAGACTCTCACCGTGAGGGGGCGATAGAGGATTCCAATGTAGGAATTTTACCCGGCGGGCGGTCTTTCTAAGAAAGTTATGCGGACCTGGCTATTTATGGCAGGATTGTCCAGTTGACCGAAACGTAAGTGTTTCCATCCGAGCGACCAACAATACTCACGGATATTCGTTCTTTTGCCCGCGTTCCTTGCATCATGAATGCTGAGCCAGGTGGACCAATTTTTGCAAGCATTTCTTCCTTGGGTATCTGCAACGCAAAACTTCGTGACCGCAGTGCTGATTGATAAAACGAGTTGACTGTACTTGCCGAGTCTTTCGTAACGATGGACAGCGTTGCTGTAGGAGCACCTGCAGTAGTGTTTACAAAATTAGTCGACACAATGTTGCTGCGATAAACATCAACTGGAAAGTTTGTAGGAGCAGTTTGTGACATATGAAGATTCGGAATCTTCAGGTAAGCAGGCACTTCCCCCTTCTTCAGGTTAAGCACTCCTAGCTTGCGCGCCTTTTCCAGAGTTTCGGGTGGTGCTTGTGCAATCGCTACACTGGAAAAGGTCGTGAGTGCAATCACCAGACCTATAATCGCTTTAGAGCTTGCACTAAGTTTCTTTGTTACCCAGACCATCTCTAAACCTCTAAATTAGGGGAACACAAATACCAATTGAGATAACGTTTGTTTCTCGTTGTACTCTGACTTTTCCAAGGCAACCATTAACGCCTGTTCCTGGTTGCCAGAAGAGCGATTTATCCATCGTTCCAAAACCAAGACCGAAGTTTTCTACACAGAATGGGTCTGGAACAATGACAGGATGAAAAGGCGGCATAGCTGCAGGGAGCGAAATGCTGCTTTCTCCTTTTTTCTTTTCCGAACCATCAGGCGTTTGGTTGGCGATCAGTGATAGCCACGGAGCTTGGGGATCTGCCACCACGCCGCTGACGATTGGTAGGCATCGGATTGACTTCCCATCAGGACTGTAGAGAGCGAAGTCCTGAGACAAGCCGGAAAGAAGTGCTGCAGAACAAAGTGGATTTGAAAGGGCTGAGTGAACTTCTGATGCAGTAACGGTTTCACCCACTTTTGTGATCATCTCATTGCAGCGAGCAACCAATTCCTGCTCAATGTAATTTTCAGCACTTCCTGCCTTGGGTGGAAGGAATACCATTCCGTCGACGCCTGTAGCTAAGAGTGCGACATATTCCAAACCAACCGTAATACTGACTGCTTGTACTGTCGCACAGAGGGGACCGCCTGCTGGGGCGGGCGGGCTGCTCATTGACTTTGGCGTAAAACCATCCATCGTGTCTGTGAAATACGTAATGGGAACTGCAAATGGAACGAATTGCCAATTTACTTTTGGCTTTTCTACTCTCAGTCTCACGAAGCTATGCGGAATGGCGGCTTTGTATGTTTGTCTTGGGTTGGTTATTACCCATGCCATGCCCTTCTCAGCGGGCTTGCCAGGCTGAGAAGCAACGCCTTCTGCCGAGAATGCATTTGGAACAGCATTTGACCAACCGGAAGCATTGTTCTTTGCCTTTTCGAAGTCACCTTTTGACACCATATGTGGTTTGTCTTCGAAAAGAAATGGAACTTGCCAAATTGAATCTCCACCGAAGTCTAGATTTTCATAGCCTTTCAAGAAGAACATTCCATTGCTATTTGCCGGTGCTGGAGATCTTCTGGTGTTGGTGACGTTGCTTCCCTTCCAAGTAAATCCATGGGGTGCAAAAAAGTTGTTTCCTGCGTTTCCACCGATCATGATGTTGCTTTCAGCAACTTTGTTTGTCCCTTCGATCATCTTCGAAGTTTGCCAGTTGGGTCCTGGAATTTCCTTTACGGAAGCGGAATTTCCGATCATACGAATGTTGTTTTGTCTGGCGAGATCTTTGAAGAAAGGGTACATCTCCGTTTGAAGTTTCAATCTTGTGGCGAGAAGATCGCTGGTTTGCTCCGCGCTCTGCAATGCGCTGGATGCATTGCTCATGCCGCTGTTGTCTTGTCCTTCATTTTTCTGTGCGAGCGCATTTATTTTGTAGAGCATCGCTTCTGCCCAGACTCTATTGATGCGGCGCAAATTGACGGTCAATTTCGATGGATCCGGAATAATGCTGCTATCGTCCGGATCGGAGCAAACATCCCAGAATGCTTTATTTGTGACCGGCACAGATATTTCATCAAGCGCTTTTTTGCCGACGTTTAGAGTGCCAGCGTCTATTGCGTTTTTGGTTTCCTTCTGTGCATTCATAAACATGATGAAGAAGAAGAAACCCACACCGAGAACAACCAATGCCAGCCCGAGAGCCGCGGTCAGAGCTAGAATTGAGCCCTTTTCCCTTCTACCTAATCGCACCGTTGCCATTTAAATTGTCCTCACGCCTTGGATACTTTTGCGACTCGAATCTGCAACAGAAAGGTCGTAAAATCGATTACCGATTGCTTTTGAAAATTAGCGGGGAGCACCGCCAACAATTGGCTCGACAGCCGTACCTCTGAAGGTTATTTCGTTCAACCCGGGAAAAGGTACCGGTACTCGAACAACCATAGTGGTTTTTGCTGTGCAAACATCATTATCTTTATATGCAAGATCATCCAGCGTCAGTGACTTGACGATGCCTGATTGTTGAAAAGTAGCTAGAACCTTGTCTGCGGCTTCGCCGGCTGATTGTGGATTTGGTTGATTTGCACCAGCGCGAGCACAGTTTTTGACTGCAGTATCGTTCATTGAATTTGCCACTACGATTGCAATTAAATCCACTATCAAAAGAGCAATCGGAATCAAAATCAGCGCTCCCAGCGCAGCTTCAATCAAGCTGACACCTTTTTTGTTTCTGCTATATAGCACTTTCTTTGACACTTGCATCTTCCTGAATCGAAACTAAACAATCCTACTGTTGGGAAAAATCGGGATTTTCCATTTGCTTTTCCTGAAAGACGACTATCGGAAAAGGTGCATTAATCCCGGGGATTCCGACGAAGAATGGAATTGGCAGAAATGGATTACAAGTTACAGTTGTACGCACTCTGACTATGACATCCTGAGCGTCTGTTGCACCTTTTCCACTTTCCGTCTGACCATTTCTGTAAGAGACATCCGTTTGTACATTGCCTGACATGTTGACGAATTTGCCCATGCCTCCGCGCCATGTATCCGGAATTCCTTTTTTGATATCGCCGCCCGGATTTGCAGCTTCGCTAGCTCTGATCAGTGCTGCCTGTGCGACCTGGTTGTAGTTGAGAACCATAATCGTGCAGTAAGACAAACATACGCTCAACAAATCAACGAGTGGAAAAAATATGCAAATTACAAGAACAAGTATTCCTGGTCCGAACTCAGCAATACCAGCACCGCGATTGGTGCGTCTTCTTCGAGTTCTTATCCTTTCAACCGACATATCTCGTCCCTCAAAACTATTCGAACCCTTTAACGGTCGGTTCGACATGTAAAATGTACGCCCACCCACGGAAATTTAGGGGATTCCAAGATTAGATTTATCATCATTATATTGCCGTCCCCCTAACCGCAAAAGGCGTCACGTATAAGGAAGTATAGCCACACCACCCTGGTGACGTTGTCCGGGGGAAGGCAAGCAGGAAAAGCTTTTGCAGTGTTCATCTGAGGTATGATGATTGCGGACGCAAAGGGTTTGAGCACAACGACTTTGGACGGTCATGAGCAAGAAGAAGAAACCTTCGGCTAAGCAAGTCAAGCCAAATACGCAGGAGTCTGCGCCAAAACCTGCCAAGGAAGCAGCCGCTTCAAAGAAAGACGCGTCCGACGCCAAGAAGGAAACGTCTACCAAACAGTCAACGGCCGCTGCTTCGCAACCCAAAGACAAGAAGCCGGAGCAAGCCGAAACCAATTCTGAAGAGTCAAAAGGTGCTGCAAAAGGCAAAATTTCGGCTGAGGCTAATGTGCCTGCGGAGACAAAAGCGCCCGCTGATTCTAAGTCCGTTGCTTCAAAGACGGAGTCAGCTGAATCAAAAGGTAAGGACGCAGAGAAAGCTTCCACCGCGACTCAAAAGGGTGGCAAGAAGAAAAAGGATAAGACTCCTCGACAATCGGTCAAATCTGAAGAGCCCGCTGATGAGCGGGTAGACGAGACTGTGATGTCGCCAATTGAAGACGCGCGGCTTGAGCAATCAACGCAGAGCCAGGCTGCAGTACCTACTGCGGAAGTAGCAGAAGCGCCTGTTCAAGATACTTTTGAAAGCCTGAACGTTAGGGAAGAAACGCCATCAGCTCCGGTTGCGCCGCCGCGAAAAGTCGCCAAGACTTTGATTGATGAGGAGATAACTCTTCCACCTCAAGATTCGCCGCTACACGAAGCTGATATCGCCAGTCTGAAAGAAGCTGCCGCCAAAGCCACCGGAATAGCACCTAAAGCTGAAGAGCCTCCGCACAAAGTTGCGAAGACTTTGATGGAGATTGATCAGGACTCACTGCGTAATGCAATTGAAGCTTCAGCGAGAGCAACCGAAAGTGAGATTGCTGCAGCGCGCCTTAGAGATGCAGTGGAAGCGTCGGCGCGAGCTATCGAGGACGAGATTGCAGCAGCAATCGCAGAGTCCCAAGCTCCTGAAAGTCCTGCATCTGTTAATTCATCCGATGCTCAAGAGCCCGTTTCCAAGCCAGCCGTTTCAAAATCCGCTGATCGAAAAGTAGCAAAAACGATGCTCGATTTTAAAGCCGAAGAGTTTTTCGAACTTGCCGATTTTGGCACGGAAAGCGCTAGTGGAGCGGACTCAGTAGATTCTACAGCTCCAGCCGCTCCCACGACTGCAGCATCGTCTGAAGCAAAACAAACAGCTCCCCCGCCAGGACAGCAACCCCGCAAAGTCGCAAAGACAATGCTTGAGGTTGATGTAGCAAACATCAACGCTATGGTTGAACAGGCAAGTGCAGCCGCGCAGTCTCAAAATGCGTATGCGGAATCTGCGGCTCAGGCGTCGCAGAGAATACCGGCAGAAGCCTTCGCTGATGCAACTCATGAACCTCGCGACCTTTCCGCCGGTTACGACGACGTCAGCATGGACGATTTGAATGAATTCGCCCAAGCACTTCGCGATAATACAGCTATGAGCCCGCCTGGTTCACGTACTGAGCGTCTGAAAAAGACCTTTATGGGCATTCGCAAGCGCGGACTTTCTAGCTCTCCCTCAATGCCTGGCGTGAGTTTTACAAGAGAAAACGCAACCCCTAATGTGGCTGATTCGGTCGCTCCTGTGCAGGTTTCCCGTTCGCTTCATCCGTTGGATAATTTCTCGTTCGACGATATCTGCCCCGCTGATGATCCTGCTTCCGTCGCCTCGCAGAATGAATCCATGCCGCCTGAGCAGGATGTTTTGGCTGACTCGATCTCTCCGGCGCACAGCGAGCCGTCAGAATATGCGGAGTGGCACGAGTCTCAAGACCAGGGCTCTGCGGGCAAGAAGAACACCGGTACCGTTGAACTCAGCCAAAATCCACACAATACTGGAGCTAGCGCCTTCAAAGGCGAGACCACCGTTTGGCCTGACGAACAAGAGAAGCGGGATGCCGCGGCGCGCCAGGGGGCTGTAAAACCTGAACGGTTTATCCCAAAAACCATGCTGGACATGGAATTCCTGAAGGAAAGCCTCTCCGTTTCCGTCAGTCGAGCAGAAGAGCGTTTAGCGGAATCTATCGCGCAAAAGCAAGCTGCGCCACCCAAGCAGGTGCTCACGGCAGATGACTATAAGATGGCAACGCCCAACTGTCCTTTCGTGTGGTCTGAGAATCCGGACAATCCCAAAGAAAGGGTGAAGTACTGCACGAACTGCAATGCCCAGGTTTATAACTTGTCCGGCTTCGATATGAATGAAACACAGTCCCTCATCTTCAAGCGGGAAAATCGCAACAACGCACCGCTGTATAAGCGCGAAGACGGAAAGTTCATGACGAGCGATTGTCCAATTGCGCTAAAGAAGAAGAAAGACAAGCAGATGCTCATTGGGGGCGCCGCGCTTGTGCTGGTATTGCTGATCATTATGGTCGTGGCTTCATTCATGGCCCCTCAGCCTCCGCAGGCTCCGGCGTCGACTACGACAGACTCGTCGACAAGTTCTGACACTGCAACCTCTTCAACTACGGGCGAGTCGACAAATGATGTTTCAGGCTCAAGTAAGACTGGCGCACTAGATACTCCGGGTACCTTCCACTACAAAAGGGGTAAAGTCACGAAGGAGCCTGATTCCAGCGCCCCAGCTGTCACTGTGCCCCAGGATAGCCAACCCGCTGTCCCCGGAACTAACTCCGGCTACGATGAAGGCGGCCAGTTCTGGCAATATTCGGATAAAGGCAATAACTAAAGTAAGGGAAACAGCCTAGAGCTGTGCTTTTGCTTGGGTCAGGCAATGCAAACGCGCCTGAGACTGTGTGCTAGCGTCTCAGTTAATTGACCGAAAGGTAGTGCCCTGCCGGATTATTCGATTCTGAAGAAAGTTCTGCCCACTTTGATGACATCAAGTGGAGCCAATTGATGTGGTTTGGTCAGGAGCTGGTCGTTAACGCTCGTGCCATTGCTGCTTCCGAGGTCTTCTATCCACCAAATGCCGTTGTCCCAGAAGATGCGAGCATGACTCGCTGAAGCGTAGCCGTCATCAGGCAAAATGACCTGATTGTCATCAGCCCGTCCCATTTTTATGGACGGATCGTTTAAGACGTATCTCTCGCCGGTTGCCTGGTTTACCAATGTTGGCAAGCGGGGTTCGTTGCTCATATCTCTCTTAATCCCTGTGTTTCCAGAGGACGGTCTAATGCTTGCGGAGCACCATTTTATGGTGAAAGGATAGCAGAATTTTACAGCGTGCCAAAATCGACATTGTCGAGGGGACGAGATCTATTTTCCAAGTGAAAGGTGAAAATTAACGCTGCAAGGCTTATCCGACACAGAAACTTTTGTCCTGATAAAGTGGACCTTTGCAGGCGCTAGGTAAGTTAAAGCGGCTTGCACAGCGGTTGAGCGCAGGAAATAATGCAAGGCTTGCGAAATTCGATTTTGTGAAAAATTGAAAAAAGGTGTGTCAAATTTTGCGGTTGAAAATGTTTTACGACAAACCAGAAAAACTTTTTCGGACACTCCCCTTTCCTGCAGGTTTTTAGTTGAAACTCAAAACGGATCAAGAGACTTTGGCCCAGTCGTTTGATTTTAATTAGCAACTTTGCTTTTTTGAGTTGCCATCTTTCGATTCATTTGAGTTTTAAGTACTCTTCTAATATCAGGAAGTGCTTTTCTTGTTGCGGTTTCACCAGCCAGTATCGCCTTTCTGGCATCATCGGCATCCCCTTTCAAAACGGGCAATCCACTCACTTGTGGATTGATGATGATATCTGCAAACGGCAATTGTCGAGCATCAGAAACGGCAAGCATCACATCACCGAGGCGCTCGAAAATACCGCTGAGATGTCGAAATCGCTTGGCTGGAACGACCTTCAATGGTTCATCGACTAATACAGCTATGACAATGTCGGCACCAGTGTCCCTGGCTGCGGATGCGGGGAGATTTGCTCGAACTCCACCGTCTACGTAGACTCTGTCACCAATTGCCACCGGCTGAAGGATCGAAGGGATGGAAGAGCTTGCGCGCATGGCGGTGGAAAGTCTTCCGTTGCTTATTCTGTAAGCTTTTCCATCTATAAGGTTTGTTGCGACTGCCGAAAATGGTATGACCGTATCTTCGACATTTTCAACTCCAGATGGAATTTGTTTCTCCAGAAACTTGCCGAATTTTTTACCTGTCCAAAGCCCGGCATAATGTTTTCTCCATGGAGGCAAAACTTTCGATATGGGGCTGATTAGGAGCTTGGCTGCGAGCATTCCAGGCATGTATGCTTTCAACAATGATCCATCAATCATAATTCTTTCTATGTCATCAAGTTTGGCACCAGCAGCATACAGTCCGCCTACAATTGATCCCATACTGTTTCCGACAATGTAGTCTATGGGAATTTCTGCTTCTTTCAAAACTTTCAGTACGCCTATATGAGCTGTTCCTCGGACTCCTCCCCCGCCCAAAGCTAGAGCAATAGTGGGACGATGAATCTTCATCAAGTCGGCGTCAGCACTTGGTTCGTTTGGGTCATCCCTGTCAATTTTCGTTGCTTCACTCGAAGCATCCATCTTCTGTTTGGTTTTGCTCATCACTGTGCCCGAGCCAGATGGTTCTATCTTGGTCTCTGTATCGTTCTCTATGCTTTCTTTGATTTGCTTTTCTGCGGTTCTTTCTACTGTCTTAGTAGATTCATCTTCTTCTTTTTTATCGAAGGTTGGAAATTCGTCAATTGCGTGGGTGTCCGTTGATCTTTGCTTTGCGTCTTGCGCCAGACATCCTGAGTTTTGTGAGTTGGCAAAAAGAAGGAGGATGGTGGCAAGTATCACCGAATTCTTGAATGTATTCTTTTCTCTCGACAAAAAGGTCATCTCTTACTCCGTGACATAGAATTGAGCATGGTTGTAATCACATTTCTAGTAGACAGTCGCTGAGGTGAAAGTCTTGTTAAAACCTATTCAAAGCGCTAAAACTGTTGCGCCAAACGGCAATCCGGTGAGCACAAGCACTGATGTGTATTCACCCAGTTTTAACAGGGATCTAAGATACTGAAATTGTACGCGCCGTCCAAATGTGGGTAGGACGGCCGTCATAATGGTGGAGCTCATGAAAATACTTAGATTTAAGGGTAATGAACAAGAATGGACTATTCCACTGATGGAGCTTTCCGATGAACTAAAACGCAATCTTAGATTGAAATCAATGGAGTTCATCAACCTCTTGAATCAGATTGACGACGCCGAGTTGCGAAGCTCGGTTGCTGGTGCAAATGTCATCACGTTGGATAGGATTTTCAAGGCACCCGCTGCCCAGCGGTAGTTTTTTCCAGTAACACACTGTGACCGCAAAAAAGACCCCTTCTATCATGAAGGGGTCTTCTTTGCTTTTAAGAAACTAAAAAAACACTTTTAGTGTTGCGAAATTGAATGATGCATTAACTGAGTAGGGCGTTGCCGTGTGGCTTCCATATCGGAAGTTAGTTTACACAATCGCTTGGAGTCCGTGTTTGCGATGCCTTCTGCGATACGAGGAAACAGTGTGTTCTCCTCCCAGCGCACATAGTCATCTAAGGCATTTGCCACTCTGGCAATCAGTCCAAGACTCGGAGATTCGTCTGTTTCAACTGTACGCAATTGCAAAGAAAGCTCACGAATAGTCCTATGTCGTTGATGAAATTCCGCGCGTAACATTGCATCGCCGATCAGTGGAGATAAAATCCATTGTTCGTCTTCCAAATTTGGTCTGATACTTGTTTGACAGAAATCATCCATTTGCTTTGTGAAAACGAGTCGCTCAGGAGCAGAAGCACGCACTGCCTTTCTTCCAACATGCGCACACACAAGCGCAATTCCATGGTCTCGTGATATCGGTCGCAAACCCGGCAACATCAATCTTAGTTTGTTTTTCATTTCTGTTTCCTTTAATCGACAAAATCTTGTACAGTTGCGCCTTCAATACTGTTCTTCGCGAACTGCCTTGATACGCTTGAATATAGATTCATATTTTCATTTGAACACAGCTAAGTGAAAGTTAGGTGAACAAAGCGCTGTGCTCATGCTTGTTTTGCTCAATTCGATTGCTCACCTAACTTAACGTGACACGCAAAGCAGGGCTAAGATGCTCAGTCTATGCCATACTGAGATTGTGTTCGGAATTTCTGGATTTCCCCGGACCGACTTTCACTTAGAGTTTCCTATCTCGTAAATCCTTAAGGGTTCGTCCTGATACGAGGATTTATGATGATGACACTATATGTAGTTCCGAGTAAAACTGAAACTTCGTGCCAGAGTTTTTGTCGAGTATTTGCCTATAAAACCGAGGCAGGTACTGAAGCTCCTTTGGAAGCAGCCTCAATTCTGCTGTTTGATCAAGGGAGGTCGTAGCCATGTCAGTTCGAACCAGTTCGGCGAATCCCATCTCTCTGCTTTGGCAAGCTTTTTTCAGCAAAGGAAGCAGCGCTAAGCAGGACGTCTTGAGTTCGACTGATATAGCTTCGATGCCGCGAAATACGCAATTGTTGCTCGCTCATTTGCTTCAGCGAAATGATCCTTACTTGACTGTTCAAGATGGAGACGATGATGCGGACTATCTGATTTCGGAAAAACTTTTAGCGCCTATTGAATGTACTGCTTCCGGTATTTTTTGCTATAGAATCAAACCATTTTTCTGGCATCAACTAAAGACTTCTCGGTGTCATCTTTTGGATGTTATATCAAAAGAAGAACTGGACAGCTATAGAAAGTTGAAGTGCACTCGATACCCATGGGTTTGGTAGTGACAGTCAAGCTGTAATTTCCTGAGCCTCTTGATCGTAAGTCTCCTGTTTTTCTTCCTCTGTTTTTGTGCAAGTCAGCGCATGCAATATGCACTGTAGTCAAACTTGAATAGTGTGTTTTCACCCAGTTTTTACAGAGCGCATCAGATACTGAAGAAATAGGTAATTACTCCCACGCAAGCGCGCGCCTCACAAGGACATTTTTATGAATAAGAGTTATCGACCCAGAGGCGCAGTCTCTACAGCGCTTGCACTTTGCTTGGTTATGTCGGTGTTGCCGGTCCTCTCCGCCAATAAGTACGCCAAAATGCACAAGAGAACCAGTACTACTTCGACCATGGGACAGAAGGCAGTATTTATTCCGGGTGCACCATTGACGAATGTGCCCTTTCGATCTTGGATCCCCAGAAGAGAAAAACCTAAGGTTGTCTTGCTTTGTATTCATGCACTGGGTTTCAGCAGCAAAAGTTTTGATGATTTCGGGCGCCGTATGGCACAATCTGGAATTCCGACCTTTGCTCTTGATGTAAGAGGTTTCGGTGCGTGGATGCAAAAACCCGAAGAAGCGCAGATGGATTTTGAGGCTTGTCTTACCGATGTAGAACAAGGTCTGAAAACCCTGCACAAAGCTTATCCGGGCCTTCCAGTTTTCCTTGTCGGTGAGTCCATGGGTGGAGCAATTGCCATTCAAGCAGCTTCACGCTATCCCGACCAAGTTAATGGACTGGTCTCAGCGGTGCCATCCGCGACAAGTAAATCGGGAGGCGTGATGAAAACAGGCGTAGTAGTTGCGTTTCGAACTGCCTCAAGTCCTACTGGGAAAATTGACATGTCGCCGGTTATCATTGATGGTTCAACTTCTAATTCGGCACTCAGGACACGATTGGAGGATGATCCGTCCAATCGGATGGAATTGTCCAGAAAAGAGTTGGCTCAATTCGAGAGGTTTATGAAACAGACTCATGATGCCGCCCCTCTTGTAGAGAGAACACCAGCATTAGTGCTCGTTGCATATAAAGATAAGCTGGTTACTCCATCAGGCTCGGTTGATCTTTTTAGTGAAATGACGACGCCGCAAAAATTGATGATCGGCGACGGAGAAAGCGGACATTTGATGCTGGAAGAAGGTCAAATGACTCCAGAGATTGAGCGGATTATCAAATCTTGGCTAAATGAGAAGGCTGGCCGCTCAATAGTCTCTCAGGACGTGGTGAGCAGATAGAAATTAGGAAGATAGAAAATGAAAGCACAAAAATTTTATGCGCTTGTATTCATGGCTCTTGCCACTCAGTTTCTTTTGGTGGGAGCCGGAGAAAAAAAGATGAGTACATATCAGCGTCAAACTTATCTAATGAAGCGTATTAATGACGCTCAAAAGTCGAAAGAGCTGACCGTCAGTCAGGCAAAGGGATTACGCAAGGATTTGAGTAGAGTGGCCGTGCGTAAACAGAAAGTACGAGACGCCAGGCCCGGAAAAGATCAAAGCGAAAATCTCGCCGATATTGAGGAGAAGTTGACAGAAACCAGCGAGAAACTGGAGAGGCTAAAGTTGGAAAATCGCAAGAATTCGGATTAGCAAATCCACAGTGAGTAAGCGCAATCTTGTAGTGTGCGTGCTCATAGTTCGCTACCATATGTGATACCAAAGATTTTTAGAAGAGCGTCTGCATTTGCAGGAACGAATGATAAAGTCTTGCGTCCAACCAACAGTCATCAGTTCAATCGAACAGATGGTTTGGAGGTTTTATGCAATCTAAAATAGCTATGCTTGTGATTGTCGGATTGGCAACCGGTATCATAGGCACCACACCACAAAAGGCGGAGGCCAGCGATAAGTCGTATTACGCTATACTCGCGCCGACACAAACGATACCAATGCGTGCAGACGCTCTCTATCGGACGGTCGATGTAGTAACCAGCTACCCTGTAGTACTCGAAAGTTCTGATCGAAGAACAACCAATACATTCATTGAAGGCACCTCGCTAATGCCAGTGATGCTTGAAAGAACATCAGTTGCGAAGCCGCATCACTTGCCGTTTAGCTTTGGAGTATGGCCATAGATAAGACTAAATCGCAGCCGCAAATCTCGGACATCTCAGTCCGAGATTTTTTTTTCAAAAATTGCACGCTAGATGAATTAAATCGTTACCGCATTGATTCATGCAATGCCGCATTCTGGCGGAACGAATTGCGTTAGCACCAGTCTTCCAGAGCAACCGTGGTCCGAGTGGACCCCCGCTGAAGAGGTCCTCTTATGAACAGCAGACACATTTTACTGGCAGGAGTTCTGTCAATTGGACTAACAAGCTCAATGGCAATGGCTAAGGATGAAACAAATGCTTATTTCAACACGAATACTCCAATTTACTCACAAGGCGTAACTCTCGAAGGTTCACGCAGAGCAAGGCGTACCGTCGTGATGGAAGGTGCAGAAGACTCACTTGTGGAGCGAACAGTTTCGTCTCCGGTAGTTCTCGAGAGAAGAAGCAATCCGCCCGTCGTGATCGAAGATCGCATAATCAAGCAAAAGCACTTTTTCAAGCTCGGCATTTGGCCCCTTTTTGATTTTGAGATTCTATAGGTCCGCATCAAGTGCAATAAATTACAAGTGTTGCCTCATGCGACACCAATGAAAATGAGAGTAAGAATATGAAAACTAATTTGTTCAAATCCAAAGCAGTCGGCTCTATTATCGCTGCCGTAATAATGTCTACAATTCCGCTGATGGCGCAAGCTGTAGACGTCAAATCGACAAATTTCTCAAGCAGGGCTTCTGACAAAGAAGAAATTGCTTTGCTAAAGAGACAGCTATATATGTGCCGTCATCACAAGAGAAGGCACCATCGCTCACGCAATGTACAACGTGTAATCGAAAACAGAGTTGTGATTCAAAAACCACAAATCATTGAACGAGAACGAATAGTGGAAAAACAAGTGTTCGTCGATCGTCCAACGATTGTTGAAAGACAAGTGGAGCAGCAAGTTGTATTAGAACAACCGATGGAAAGACGGGTAGTTGTTGAACACGCTGCTCGCCACAAGCATCTGTTGCACTTTGGCATTCCGTTTATTGGCGTCAACCTCTTTTAAGACAGGGGGAATGGCTCAAGCACGACTAACTAAGATTGGTCGTGTTTGATTCTGCCCTGAAGATTGCGCCAAACGGAGTTGACAGTTTGAAAATCGGAGTAAAGCTTGTTTATTGTGGCTTTATCGCGCAAACCCAAACTGGTAGAGCCCTTATCCGAGACGGCAAAATACATTATGTCGTCTCTACTGGTCGAATGGCCTGCTATCCCGAGGGCATGTCCAACTTCATGCAGATAGGCTTTACGAACCTCTGTATCTGTCAGTTCACGATCTGGCGGGCGCGTAAGAAGGACCATTTCGGCTCTGTATATCGTGCCGATGTTGGTTTCCAGGTCCAGTTTAGAGTAGGTTTTTGTCCGTCCTCCTTCCAGCCCTCCAGGTCCTTCTTGCACCTGACTGCTCCAGCGGACAACGATATCAGCCGACTGTTGGTCATGGTGCTCGGTCCATGCTATCTTCCCGGCAGAGGCGGCACTCCATTCACTAAAGCATTCTTTAAGCGTCTCCACGAAAGAGTCTCGAAAGTACTGAACATCCTTACCGGAAAGGAAAAACACCTTCAGAGGCAATTTCTTAGTTGGCCATCTGTACCAACCCTGCGCGGCCACCTCATTTAAATAATCCGATGCAGACGATGTTACTGCAGATTCCGGCAATTTTTCTTCTTTTGTCTCGAACGTTCGAGAAGTTAGGCAAAAACCTGGAGTAATTAAAAAGGGAGCAAGCGACAAGAAACAAAGCAAAAGCGCACAGTGCGCAGCATACCGAGCATTTCGGTTGGTCATTGAGTTCACTTCCACGGTGACGTATTTTCAATTGAACGACCGCTGTTCGGGCGCCAATCCTAGCTCAGTAAAGCATAGAATTTCCGTGGACGGGAAAAGTCACACCCTTGTCGTATATTCCGACATACTTGTGACCTGAGATAAAAAAGGCATGCTGTCTGAGCTTTGCGTGAATGGTTTCGTCAGGCGATAACCAAATATGGTGGCTCAATCTTCCGTATTCAACTGCTTGAGCAATAACTCAACGTGTTTTGCGTCTTCAGCCTTGTGCTGTTTTTCAAGGCAGGTCAACAAGCCGTTCAACAGATCTACATAAGTTGCATGCATCGGGTCTATCACTGTGCCGAGGACGTTCAATGCTGCTCTGTAGAGCTTTTCCGCGTGAGCATAGTTACCATCTTCAAACACCTTCTGAGCGGATATGTGAAGCTCTCTGGTCTTCGCGACTGTTGCGTCTAAATCTGACATTTTGAACCTTGCCGTACTAGTCGGCACCGTAACTCTGTAAACACCTTGCGGAACCGCTTGTAGCAGCGCAAGTCGAATGCGTCGGGAATTTGTTTGTCCCCGCATTCAGCACATCCGATGTTATCTATCTTTAATATACATTGCCAATGTGAAAACCCGGTGTTTATGGGCAATTCAATTGCTTACCTTTAGCTTCGGTTTGTACTGCTTTCGGTCTTAGTCACTGATATCGACTGCTGTCGCTCTAGCATGTTAAGTCGATATGGGCTACATTGACTGTTAAGGCTGTGATGCCCGACCTTGGAATCTGGGATGCCCGATCCCCAAAGCAGGCAGAAGTGAGCCATGATGAAAATGTTAATAGTCGAGCGAGACCCTGTCTTTTCACGGGCTTGGCAAGAACTGTTCGAGAAGGAGCGTTTTCACGTTGATGTCGTTGATACTGATGTTTGCGCTAAAGGCATGGTCCAGCAAGGCACTTACGACGTCATAATTCTTTCCTCGAATTTGCCTGAAATCGACGCTATCGACTTTTGTCGGACATATAGAGCCGGCGGCGGTTCTACTCCAATCATGCTCACAGCTGACAGTAAGTCCAGTGTGCAGTTGGAAAATGGTTTGGATGCTGGCGCGGATGACTACCTCGCCAAACCGGTTAAGCTACGGGATTTGAATGCGCGCATTCGAGCCCTTTTAAGACGTCCACCAGCGCTTTCCTCTGAGGTTCTTGAAGCAAGGCATCTGATTCTGGATGTAAATCAATGTACCGTATTTATCCATGGGGAAGAGTTGCATTTGCATCCTATGGAATTGAACTTACTCGAGTTCTTCCTTCGACATCAAAATTACACATTTACCTGTGAGGCGCTGCTGGAGCGTGTCTGGCAAGGACGCACTAACGCGTCTATTGGAACCGTACGAACGCATATTAAGACATTACGGCGAAAGCTTCAGGAACGAGAGCATGGTTCGATGATTGTGACAGTGCGCGGTCGGGGCTACAAACTCGTATCCTGAGTAAGAGATTGTCGAGTCTGTGTCGGGCGGATTACTCTCATCCGGTTTTCACCTGATTCTCAACAAATGAGAGTAACCTCGATTTCCACGCCTTTGGTCATTCTTGCTCCCTCTCAATTTGTCATTTCACGCAGTTTTTACTGTCTGCGGACATACTAAAAGTAGCAGCAAGAAGGGTTCTTGCAATGCCTTCGATCTGATTGAGGGCGGTGCAGATAACTAAAATTCGAAGTAGTCTGCATGCTTGATTATCATTACAAGGATCCTAGATGACTAACTCTAAATTACCCTTCCCTTTCTTTTCATGTACTTTGATGCGAGCACCAGGAGGAAGGCTGCTTAAAGATTCTATCGAGATTCTTGTCGCTTTTGTAAGAGATGCGGAGCACGAGATGCTAGCCGTGGCGACCTCTCTTCAAGCTCAGATTGATTTGATTGAGAAAGAGCAAAGTGAAAGTGTGGATTCTGCAGCACGTTTTCCTGCTCTCAACCGTGCAGTTAGCCGCCTGGTATCTGATGCAACAATTTTGACTTCGGTGTCAGAACTAACCCTGCTTCCTCGCGTGAAAACAAGGCAGAATGTCGAAACAATGATGAGGGATATTGCAACTGAAACGAGAAGCAAATTCGCTAACAGTGAAGTTTATATTTGCTGCAACATCGCACCGAGCATTCACGTGTACGGTCGAACTGAAGCATTCAAGCTTATGTTTAAAGAGACTGTCCTGGCACTTCTTTTGGAGTGTGAAAAACTGGAAACGATTCGAATCTCTGCAAAAGTGGTTAACAAAAATGTTTGCCTTTCCTTTGATACCGGTACCAAAGACAAGCTGCAGAAATTTGAACCGTGGCGACTCGGGAAGCTCAGGCTTCATCCCATTAACGGCGAAGGCATTTCGCTGGCAGCAATTGATGCGGTAGCTCGGCTAAATAGCGGTAGGCTATCGGTGAAGTCGTTGCCAAACCGGCGCCATGAATACCGCTTGAGTTTTGCTGCCTGAATACTAAACTTCGGTTTTGTATCCGAGTCCACGAACTGTAGTGATTATTGAAGCGCAATCTTCAGCATCTATTTTTCTGCGCAAGGTTCTTACATGAGTTCGAACAGTATCTTCCATGATTCCATTATCTTTTTGCCAAACGCGTTCAAACAGTGCGTGAGCGCTAAATACCTGATTGGGATGTCTCATCAAGAAGCGCAAGAGTTTGAACTCCATTGGGTGAAGGTGCACCATTATGTCGTTTTTGGTGACTGTTCCGGCGCCTGTGTCCATCGCAACTACTCCGGATGTAAGCACTTTTTCGCTACGCAGCATTGGTCGGCGCAAAAGCGCTCTAATTTGAGCTGCCAGTTCTTGCAAGCGAAACGGTTTCACCACATACCCGTCTGCTCCTGCATCCAGTCCCAGTTGCAGTTCTTCTGTGGAGTGTTTGCCAGCTATTAGAAGGATTGGTGCATTTCCTCCGGTCATTCGGTAGCTTTTGACAATGCTTATTCCATCAATGCTTGGTAAGGCCGTTTCTAGAATAATGATGTCGAATTTGTTTTCTTGAAGACTTTCAAGGACTCTAAGTCCGCAGGTTTCCCAATGCACCGTATAATGTTCCAGCACAAAAAAGTCCTTCATTGCAGTTGCCAGGTCGGACTGTGTTTCACCTATCAGCATTCTGGACATTTGTTAGTCCCTGTTTGGAAGCCGCGTTCTGTCGAGTTTTGCTAACTCGTCCCACTTCATCATACGGCGAAACTGTGATAATAAGCCGGATCGGTTTGAATGGATGAGATGAAAGTACCATCGAAGTAAGCCAGCACTGGCAAACGGGGTTTGTTAATGTTTATTCCAAAGTGATACTAAAGGATACATCGTATTGATAGCACCGGTGGTGGCATTTACCTGACCATGTGTGCGTGTGGAAATCCGCAACGATCTTGCGGAGATTTCGTTGTTCACTCACTTTTCAACAGATGCTTGTAAGCTCAAAATAGTGCGTGCCTTGCATCAATAAGAGCGCTCTATTGCAAGATGCCTTTTCGTTCGTTCTTTTAAACGAACCGTGAGTCTTAAGCGTCAAATGTAGGTGAAGATAATGGTATGGTTTAATTCCTTAAATCAGTTTCCGGACGAAACAATACTACCTCGCCAGTACGTCTGTGATACGAGTAAGTTCGATGCATTGTCGACAGGCGAGGACAGTGCAGATATTGATGAGGCGAGCGAAGTTTATTTGAAGCTGAGCCTCTTTAGCCGAATGATCGTTGAAAGTGGCCTGATTACTCGAGAACAGTTTGTTCATGCCTGCAGGGTAAGCTCAGCGACAGGTCTACCTGTTGGTCGAGCACTAGTTCTTCAGAAAGCGATTACAGAAGTGAGGCTTGCTACTATTTTAGACATTTGCCAGCGGGTAGAGGAAGGAACTCTCTCTCTTGAAGAAGCTTTCGAAACCTTGAATTTCGTGCTGCATCATTTTGCTCTTTCGCACGACGGTGATACATTTCATCTGAAAGCCCGTAATGGTAAAAGGTTTGAAGAGTTACTCGTAAATTCGAAACTAGTCTCCAAGACGGATCTATTGACCGCTATTGAGATAAGTTTGGTACGAAAAGAGTCATTGGCAAAGACTCTAGTAGCCTTGTGTTATCTAATTGAGCCCGCCATCACGATCGCCACAAATTTGCTGGACAAGATAAACCGTGGCGAAATCAATTTTCAACAAGGCGTTAAATGCCTCAATCAGATTGATTGGGAGGGCGAAAAACCGACAGCTGAAGGTCTTCTCGAGCGTCACCTTGTAAAACCAGATGATCGCTCGGTTGTCTTGAGCCCTGGACGAGCGCGAAGTACGCCCCAGTCAAATTCGCTCGATTGCAGCATGGAAGAAGAAGTGTCCGAAGCAACACTGACAACAACATCGCAATTGTCTTTTGGCAGTGGAATGCAGATGTATGAGAAGCTTATGGAGGCCTGCGATCGTACGGCTGTAGCTTTCTTGGAAAGATGTGATTACAAACAAGCTGAAAACGTTTACAGAAGGGTGTTGGCACTATCTGCACCGAAGCAAGGCTCCCCTTGCCAGATCAGGGCTATCGCTAACCTTGCGGAATTGGTGAGTAAGCGCGGCGCCCATGCAGATGCGGCGGCGCTTATGAATCAAATTGTAATATTGTTGGATTCTTCGGAATCATATGATGGGTTGCAGCTGGCATTCTATCTGTCCAAACTCTCGGAAATGTATATGAGGGCGGGTCAGTACTGCGACGCAGAGCCACCACTGGCTCGTGCACTTCTGATTCGAGAAGGTCTTTTGCCGGACGGGCATCCAGGATTGGTAGCAAATTTGCGTGCCTATGGTGCGCTGTTGGTCATATTAGATCGGAATTGCGAAGCGGAAAAACTGTTTGTGCAGTCTCAAACTGAAACATCCTAAAAGGCCTAGGCTTCAAATTGAGCGCTGAAATTCTAACTCTGGTAGAAAGTCATCAAAGATGGCCAAGAATCATCAATAGTCTTTCTCGCTGTGGTCATAATGCTCTTTTGGCTGATCGATACTGTGACGCCATTAAAACTCTGATGAGTTGGTCGGCAAAATTGATATGTTGCTGTCTTTAATGGTGTGAAAAGAAACATCCGAGTCGAATTGCACCTTGGATGGGCGAGGTCAATCGGGAAAACGTTCTAGAGCTCTGCACCGCAGGAATGACAGAACTTATTGCCAGGTTCATAAGGAGTTGAGCACGTAGCGCAAGAATACTTTTCTTTCTGTGAAGCCTTCGTCTTTCTGCAGTCAAAAAGGAGAGCAAGTCCAAAAGCGACTAGAAGTATTCCAAAAATAAGCATTGGCAAGTTTCCGACTTTGAAAGCCAGTCCATAATCAACAGCAAGAGCACTTGAGACGTCAAAGAATCGACAGCCTGTGTCACGCGTTAGGTGTCCAGAATGCTGCCACGGTGGCAACATTGCCAACACTACCCAGAAGAGCGCCAACATGGACAGGACTTCAAGGCGTCTGATGTTCATTGCTCAAACCTCAGAATGGATTTTTTCCATTTTAACCTGTTCTGAAATTTACGTCTCTCATTTGCTATTCGGATGCACTCTATCGCACATAAGCGCATCTGCGGCCGCGCTTTGATGCTGAGAATCTGAGACAGCTTACTAAGGTTCAGTCGATTGATGAGGGGGCTTTTCGTCGCTCGTTTGTGATGCTTCTGCGATTTCCTTTTCTTCGCCATCAACCTTGCCGTAATCGCCGATGATAGTTTTAAGAGGACAAAAGTTCACTAACACACAGCCGGTGCAGTGAACCATTCTTGCTATAGGACAAATAACCATTGCAGTTTCTCCTTTGATTTGCAGTCACCGCGGTGGTCAAAATGCTTACCAGACCCAGGGATAATTAGAGCTTTTGGTTTTTGCATAGAACTGAACTTCGTCAACGAATATCTTTTCCATGAACTCAGGGCGCAATGATTTGAGCCTTGTCCATACCTCAGGTTGAAACTTAAAATTGCGCATGCCGAGGGTCATCGTTGGCACTACTCCAAGCCAACCCGCCGCGATCATGTCGTCTGCGTCTGGGTCGCCTTTCATAAGCGATACCTCGGGGTCTCCCTGAAGCAAACAATACGCCAGCAACAACTGTGCCGACTTAGGCAGGGCAGTCATGTGGGCAAGTGAAATTTTCGAATCAGAAAGTCCAAAGAAATGAAAGAAAGCGTTCATAAAATCCCCTTTGTCTGTGTGTCACCAGAGGATTTAAGTGTTTTCTTCGGCCGTTTGGAAATTAAGTCTGTTCGGGGAAATCCATAATTCCGAACATACCTTGATTATGACACAAACTGAAGGGGTTCTCTAAATCTGACATCTAATCGGGGCAAGACTTTGCAAACCGCTGAAACTGGCGATTTTGGAAGCCGTATTAGGCTTTTTGAGGCGTGACACTACTTTCAGGGTCTGATTTGTTGACCGCAAATGAAGTGAGCCCTATTCTTCAGCCGCCGCGGCAGCGCACAATTGTCTCGCTTTCTTATTTGAATGAGCCTTCGATTACGGTAATCGCATCTATCTTTCACGCTTTGTGTTCACCCAGTTTTAACCTACGCGGAGCATACTGAGGTTAGGCCAGTCACCCAGCTCTGGGTGGCAGACATTCAAGCGAAGAATTCTTAAAAGAACTCAGATTTAAAGGCATACATCAGTCATGAACCTTTCCATCATAAGTACTTTCGAAAGTTTGATGGTCACATGCACTGAAAATCGGAGGATTTTTGAATGAACAAAACAGACTGTAAATGGCACACGGCTGCGGATTCCCGAAAAATTTGCTTGCAAACTTTACTGGTTGGAGCGACAGCTATCTTGACTTTGTCTGCGCCAATAGTGCCTGCTGATGCAAAAAATGAAGAAAAGAAGCAGCAACAGCAGCAGCAGAAAGAACAGCAAAAGAATGATAACCAGCAGCGTAAGCAGTATCAAAACGCGGATAAGCAGCTTCGCAGCAACAATCAGGGTGATGGGCGTAATCACGCACAAGAAAAACAGCGTGAGCGAGAAGCAAACTATCAGTCAGCATTGAATCAAGCTCAAGAGAAAAGTCGCAGGCAGACTGAACAAGCGAATAAGCATGATGCTAAAGCACGCAACAATGAATTTAATCAAACGCTAAAGCAGCAAAAACGTGACGGAAGAAACTCCACGTGGCGTGATTACAAGGACAGAGAGATTCAAAGGGAGCGAGTCAATAATCAGGCTGATGCGCGCGAGCGCCAAGCTTCTATAAAGCGAGAAAATGAACGACTTGAGGCGCTCAATCGGGCTAATCAGCAAACGAAGAATCGAGCGCGCAATAGCAACGATTATCGGCGTAGTTATCGTCCTGACAAACGCTGGGACTACAAACTAAATAATCGTGAACGATATCAGACATACAAAAGGTATCACAACAATTGGAACGAGCAAAGGTCGTATTTGAGGTCAAATCTCAGCCGTTTTAATGAGTTGGCTGATCTCAATCGACAACAACAGGAGCAGTTGGATCGGCAAATGAGAGCCGCATATCTTCAGTATCATAACAATCAATACAATGGCTCTTATAGCTGGAACGAATACTCCGATCCTCGGTTTATTGATTACATACAAACCAAAAACCCCTCACTGCTGCAAAGCATTCTCGGTTTTCTCGGATTGGGAGACGGAGGAGATTACTTGTATTCTTCTAACTGGAGTGATGAACGTTCCGAATTGACGCAGAACATTGCCAATATCCATCAACTCGCACTTGAGGGCCGTATAACATCTGCACAAGAAAGTGCCCTTCTGGATCAATTGAGGCCTGAGTTCATGGAGTATAAAAACAACAACTGGAATGGCTCAGTGGGCTGGTCTCAATATTCAGACCCAAATTTCATCGACTATCTCAACAGGAAGAAGCCTTCAATTCTAATGACTGTTCGCGATTTTCTGATTCGTTAGGCAAAATATTCAACTTGAAACATTAACCTCAATACTGCTTTTGCCTACAGCGAGGGCTGTATTGCTATGCTTCGTGGCAAGGCGACGTCTCTACAATTCAATTAGGTTGAACAATCAATTCGCAATGTGAGAGTCCAGCTGAAACTCCCGTTGAGTTTTGAGTGCTTTGTTTGCAGATCCAGGCGGTTTTCACCGCAGTTTCACATTGAGCAAACTATGATGAGAATGTGCCAGTCAAGGCGAGTCGAGTGGAGATTTGCTCCGGCTGCTGGCATTGTATGGTGGCGAGCAACGTGAACAGCATTTCTCGAGCTTTTTACCGAAAGGGAATGTATGAACACGTTAAATCAATTGAAAATAAAGCAATCCTATTCTTGTCCTTTACTCAGAATCGCTTCTGAGACTAAGCAATTCAAGCATTTGCCAGAGCTCGACCTCGTCTTGGCTTGTCAGCAACACAAATCAGGCGCAATAGAAGAACTCCTTCAGCGCTACAAAGGTGCAATTAGAAACATTGTTTACAGGCTGGCGCCTGAATGCAGAGAAATTGCAGACATTTGTCAGTCTGCTGAAATTAAGGTATGGCATTCAATTTCAACATTAAGACAACCGCAACGCTTCAGAGCATGGCTTAAAAGACTAGTATCAAACATCTTCTACGACTACTGCAGAAGGTCTCCTAAAGACTTCATTCTAGTGTCAATGGACGAACCTTACGTAGGCAGTGACGACTTCAACACGGGTGCCACCCGGAATATTTTTGATCGCAAACCGCAGCCTGATGCCGTTGTCGAAGGCTACGAATTGCTTGATGAGATTCAGAAAGCAATCTCTTCGATTCCATCTGAATTTAGCACAGCGATGCTTCTGCGCGATGAAGACGGTCTTTCTTACGAGGAAATTGCCTTGCTTACAAAATCGGAGCTCGGGACCGTCAAATCTAGAATTTCACGTGCCAGAAGCAAGGTTCAACGGGCAATGAGACCATATTTGAGCGGGAGTGCCTGTAATAACTGATAGAACAGAGAATTCAAATTATTTCTGTTCAAATGATTCGGCGATCAAACAGTTGATATCTCTCGCCGGTTGCCTGGTTGTTGGCAAGCGGGTTTGTTGCTCATATCTCTCTTAATCCCTGTGTTTCCAGAGGACGGTCTAATGCTTGTGGCGCACCATTTTGTGGTGAAAGGTTAGCAGAATTTTACGGCGTGCCAAAATCGACATTGTCGAGGGGACGAGTTCTATTTTCATAGCAAAGGATGAAAATTAACGCTAGTAGGTACATCTGACACAAAAACTCTTGTCCTGATAAAGTGGACTCTATCGGACGGTAGGTTAGTTAAAACGGCTTGCATACCGCTTGAGCGCAGGAAATAATTCAAGTCTTGCGAACTTTGATTTGATGAAAACTCGAGTAAGGTGTGTCAAATTTGCAGTTGAGAATGTTTAACGGCGGACCAGAAAAACTGTTTCGGACATTCGCAAATTTCTTTGCTGGCGTTTCTGCGTCAACCTTTCTTTTGGCTTTGCTCTTCAGTATTTGTTGTTGTCTTTGCGTCAGCCCCTGCCTTCGTGCCGAACCACTCAAAGCAGGCATCGAGTTTAGTGACTCGCTTGAGCCGCTGAAGGCCGGTTTGCGCGAAGGTCAGCGAATGAATCTTGGTGCCGTTGAGACTGGTAAGAGAAATATTACAGCGTGGCGCCGTATTCCAAATTGGTTTGCAGGTACTTGGCATAAAGAAAAAAGTACTCGCATGGTTAATGGCAAACCTGTGTCATATCAAACGCGAATGGACATGATAACCGGCTACCAAATGGATGCGAAAGGACGAATCTGGCAGCCCGTCTTCGTCAACGTTGGAAAAGTAGAAACCGACGACTACATCGAATACATGATGCCGCAGCGACCAACAATCTATGCAATGGAGAAGAACAAATACACTTCGTTTTCGCTATCTACGCGTGTTCGCATTGATAAAGACACCAATCAAATTATGAGCTCGTTTCAACAAGAAGATTTGAGCGTTTCAACTCCTCAATCTGACGGCGTTGTGAAAGCTGTCGTAGAGTGCCGTGTCTTTAATCAAGATGGGCGTGTGAAATTCGAAGACACGATTGAGGTTCTGGAACAGAGAATAGAGGAATTCAATCCTATTGATGAATACAACGGCATTGATTATCGCGATAGCTTTGTCAAATTCCTGGAGGCAAGTGGGCATCCTGAGTTGATTCCGCCGGAACGTCCGAAATCTGTTTTAACTGAAAATCAAGAGCGAATACTGAGTGTTGAAACTCGCACGAATAGGATGCAGGTTTTTAAGAGAGGTGGTGGAGAGCCTGGTGGAGCGCCTGGTGGAGCGCCTGGTGGAGCGCGTGGTGGAGAGCGCGGCGAGGAGCCGCAAGATGATGATGAACAACAGCCACAACAGCGTACCGGATTCCAACCTTCGCAGCGCCCACAATCGCAGACACAGCAGTTGCAGCAAAAATTTCAACAGCTAGAGCAACAGCTTCAGCAGATGAAACAGTCGCGACAACAAACTCAATTCCAACCTCCTTCCCAACAGACGCAATTTCAACCGCAGCCGCGCCAGCCGCAGTTCCAGCCGCAACCGCAACAGCGCTCACAGCAGCCGCAGCAGTACAGAAAAGGATCTGACTCTGGGTTTTAGCTGCGTAGCGTATTTATAGTTCGGCGCCGCAAGAGTGGCAGAATTTGCTGCCCGCCTCGTAAGGCGTGGAGCACGATGCGCACGAGTACATCTCTTTCTGTTCGCATTTCTTTTTCGTTTCGCAGCACTTCATCAAAAGCGATATAACGAACACGAAAATCAAAACGCCCAGCAGCAGGCGCGGAAAGCCTCTGAGAGAAACCGCTAACGAGGGACCAGGCGGAAACACCGCAAAAACAGCCAAGAAAAGAGCAGACATTGCTAGGACTTCCAGGCGTTTTATGGTCATGGCGTCTCTCCGGTTCCGACAAGTTTTTCCATTCTACCGTGCCTGGCGACTTTAAGCTGTTTGCCAGCCTGGCCTGGGTTCGCTACGATAAAGCCACGGTAGTGCCACCTTCGTGACCGTTGGCGCCGGCACCTCTGAGACACCGAACGACGCATCCGCCCCTTACTAATTGCTAAGTTCCACCAGGAGATGATTTAGACGTTACGTGATGCGCCCCGAAATGGGGAGTGTGAAAGTAAATGTACTCCCCTTACCCGGTTCACTTTCCACCCAAATCTTTCCGCCGTGCAGTTCGACAATCATCTGACAAATTGCGAGCCCCAGCCCACTTCCGCCCTTGCTCTCGCCGTCGTTCTTCACTTGTTGAAAGCGCTCGAAAATTGTTCTTTGAGCTTCTTTTGGAATACCGCGACCCTGGTCAACAACCGAGACATGTGCAACGGCTCCGACTTGTTTCGCACTCATCTTTATCGTTGCGCCTTTTGGTGAGAATTTGAAGGCGTTTCCAACGAGGTTGTACAAGACGCGGCTAAGCTTTTCTTGATCAGCTTTCACGGTCAAGTCAGTTTCTTCTACTTCCATTTTTAAATCATGTTCTTTCATCCAATCTTCGAAATTGAGACGAACTTCTTTAAATACAGTGGACAGCTCTACGTCTTCCGCTTCAATAGTCATCATGCCCGACTTTATTTTTTGAACATCGAGCAGGTCGTTAATAAGATTCATCATGCGCAGGCTATTTCTATCCGCCAGTTTGATCATCGACTCCCCGCGGTCATTGAGTGTGCCCAACATGCCTTCATCGAGCATGGTGAAACAGCCTTGAATCGAGGTAAGCGGAGTGCGCAAATCGTGCGTAAGCATGTTGACCATATCTTCTTTCATTCGCGCCGTTTCTTGAATCTCTTCTGCCATGCGGTGAAACATATTGTCTAGTTGAGCAATCTCATCATTGCCTTTCATCGGCGGATGGAGAGGTTGATCTGCGCCAAGGCGAAACGCGTTGTCGTTAACGATACCAATACGCGACGTGATGCGCTTCACGACAAACGCTGCGATGGCTGCGCTAAACAAAATGCTGAATAAGACAGCAAGAATCGCATAGATGCCAATCTGGTGTCTGAGTTCTGCTTGTCGCGCATGACTGCTGTCTGCGACGTCCTTTTCATGCTGCGCAAATATCGTAATTTCGTGCGACATGCATGTTCTGAAAATCTGCTTCAGGCGAGCCATTTTAGCAGGGTGTGTTGCCAAAACTTCTTCAATTTTCCCGGCTTCAACATCACGTGCTGCTTCCGCCACAATGCGGTCCGCCTCATCGACTTGATTCATCGAGGCCGTGATATTGCCCTGCACCGCTTTTTGATCGTCGGTCAGTTCAATCAGTTCTTTGTAGTTTTCTTTGATTGGACCAAACTCTTTTCTGAAAGAGAGGTCGATCCTATGATTTCTCTCCCAGTTTTGCTTGAAACTCATGACCGCTTCCCAGGACCTGTAGAAATGGTTGTTCAGCCTGGTAATGCAATCGGAGATTCTGCGTGCCTTAATTGCGCGCGCGGCTTCGAGTTCTGCTTCCCTTTGCGCGTGCAGCAACATGCCAACGCAGGCTATCTCAAAGCAAAGCGGTATTGCAACCAAGAGCAAAGCTTGACGAGTGAGGGAGAGTTTCAATCGGGCACCGCTTTTTTATCTGTAGGGGTGACGCCATGCGTCGCCCGGTTTTATCGTGAGGGCGAATTGCGCACATCCGAATTCATTGTGGCGGGGGGGGTGTTGCACGAGTCCAATTTTCAATTTGTCACCAATTGAGAATGCTTATGCCTGCGTTTCCAAGGCTGTCGCAATCGACGCGTCGTTGTCATCGCAGAGTTTCACCAAATAATCAATTTCATGCTGCTGAAGTGTGCTCGCGAAATGCGCAAGTTTTGCATGCCAACCTGCGCCTGTCTGGCGCAGTGCGAGAAAGCGCTCAAACTCAGCCTTAAGTTCTTTGCTGATATCGTCTGTCATATGACTACTTCACTCAAAGGATGGAAGTATATCGTTTCATATGATTGCGGAACTCTTACTCGATTTATTTGAAGTAGTCAAAAGAAAAAAGCCCCGCACTGCGGAGCTTTCGAAAATAATGGGGCAGACGAGGGGAATCGAACCCCCGAATACTGGAACCACAATCCAGTGCCTTAACCTCTTGGCGACGCCTGCCATGGCGTAGCCGGACAACGGTGTCCGGAGAATTCATATATTATCATGGCGCCCGGGACGGTTAGTCGTTGGGGCTTTCAGAGCTTCACAAAGGGTTTCGCAGCCGAAAAACTCGCCTCCTCGGGGAATAGGCAGCCCGGTCAGCGGATGAGATAATCAAGGGAAGGGATCCCGTGCACCATAATATCCGCCCATCTCTCGTCAGGTGACGTTTTCCTATGCCTGTTATTGAAGAGCAACCCAAATTAGCCAAATCGTCTGCAAAAACGATTTTGGGAAAGGCAATTGCGCTGACATTCTTTATTTTCGGCGGGCTGTGTCTGTTCGTTTATTTCGACAGCGTTGGGTGTTCGATGTACTACTCCGGGCATCCAGAGAAGGCTTTGGAACCAACGAAGCGAGCATTATGGGTCCAGGAAACAGTGCTCGGACATGACAATCTAGAAGTTGCGAATACAAAAAAGAATTTAGCTCGTGTATACGACGCGTTGAAGCGATTCGATGATGCTGAGCCGCTGTATGTTTCATCGATGAAAATATACAAGGATAAAGACCAGCTGAAGTCGCACGCTTATGCGGAAACGTTGTGCTTCTACGGTGACCATCAGATGTTGATGCAAAAATACAATGATTCACTGGGAAACTACAAAGAAGCGCGACTGATTTTGGCGGATTTGCGATTGCAGGAAACGCGCGAGTACGCGTGGACACTGCAGCGTGTTGCAAATGCTCTAAAGGCGCTGAACAGGCGGGACGAAGCGCAACCAATTGACGCCGAAGCAAGCAAGATTTTGCAGAAGGTTTGAGAAAAAGGTGCCGCGGACAACGCGCCCGCACGCTGAGAACGGGCGACGCATGGCGTCGCCCCTCTACATTCCTAACAGCTTAAATACTGGTGGAAGGGCGATGCTCAGCAGACCGCCGATTACGAACGCGGCGATCCATGAGCCAATCCAAATGGTGAATGCGATTTTGGGACCGCGCTCTTTTGTCATCACACCGACAGTTGCGATGCAGGGAACGAACAAGGTGATGACGATCATCGCTGTGAGGGCTTGTGCGGCAGTCATAGGAACTTCCGTCAATCCGAATGATGCGAAGTCGCGGCGGACTATTCCTAATACAAACGTTGTTGCGATGCGTGGATCTGATGGCAGATGAAGCCATGCCACCGTAATTGGTTGCAGCGCATTGACAAACAATGAAAGCAGTCCAGTCATATGTGCAATGCTAACCGCAAAACCGGCGATGAAGAACGGCTTGGTTGCTTCTTTGAGGAAGGCGTATGATTTGGACCAGGTTTTTTTCAATACATTGTCCATGCGAGGGAAACGCATGGGAGGAAGATCCATGATCAGTGCGTCGGACTTGCCTGGCAGCACCATATTCAGTGCGACACCAGTTGTTGCAAGAATGGTCGTGACGATCGCTCCGTATATAGCCCAAGCGTAAAGACCGCCTATTTGAGCCAGTGTCCCTGAGACGACTCCGAGCTGTGCGGAGCATGGAATTGCGACTCCGAGCAAAGCTGTCGCGATTATCTTTTCGCGGCGAGTGCTCAGAAGGCGTGTGGTGATGGTGGCCATAGTCACGCAACCTAGTCCGAGAATAAGAGGAATAATTGCACGGCCGTTTAATCCTACTTTGTTCAAGACCCGGTCTACAAGCACTGCCAGGCGAGGAAGATATCCGGAATCTTCCAACATCGAAAGACCGAAGTAGAATCCGAGGACTAGTGGGAATAGAAGCCCGAGCAGATAAGTAACCGTAAGCGTGAGCATTCCGTACTCGCCGACAAGGATATTACCCAAAACTGCCCTGGCGGAAGGATGGCTCCAGAACTGGTAGTTCACTTCATCTGCTGGAACAGACTTGATTGTGGTGTCCAGGTTTGCACTCACCAGAGGATTGGCGAATGTTCCTTGCGGGAAATCAAAAGTCTTGTTTCCGATGGTGATTGTGCAAGGGAAAGTCGTAGCTGCAACGCGCCGTACTAGCGGTTCATAGTAGACCTTCATGCCTTTCTTCTCGGTGATTTCAACCACCGTGCCGGCTACAAAAACACCAAGCAATTGATAGAAGATCATGTAGCAAACAAAGGCGGCAGCGACCGTTCCCGCCACCGGATGCAGCAGCAGCCTGCCTAGTTTGGTGGAGAATGTCTTTTTCTTGGATGTAGAACGAATGCATACTTCAGCAATTTCGTTGACGCGTTGACGTCTGCGTCTATAAATGTCTTGGCGATGATTACTCGTTGGTTGTGCTGGCTGAAGCGCCGTTGTTTCAGTAAAGCTGCGTTCTGCTCGAATTGCTGTAATTGCTGTCGCATGAGCTTCAATAGATTGCGAGTCTCCTTCGAGGATCAGCAATGCATGGGCGTGAGAAATTTTTTGCTCGATGTATGGCGTCAGCAATTCATTCAGTGACGCATCGCTCTTTCCTTTTTTTGCTAGTGAAAGGTGTGCGCCAATGTTTTCAATTCCTTCCTTGCGAACGGCTACGCAAGTGATGACAGGTACATCGAGCGTTTCACTTAGCTTTGCCGTATCAATGAGCAGCCCTCTGTGTTTTGCTTCATCCCATTGATTGATGACGACGACCATTGGTTTGCCCATATCAATCAATTGCAGTGTCAGGAAAAGGTCGCGTTCGAGACTCAATGCCGAAACGACGTTTATCACTAACTCCGCATCAACAATCAGCCTGCGGGCGGCTCTCTCTTCGTCGTTAAAACTCGAAACTCCGTAAACTCCAGGTGTATCAACAAGCTCATGCTCGCCAAACGCACCACGTGCAATGTCGATGGTCGTGCCTGGGTAATTAGATACGTCGGCGCTCAGCCCTGTGAGCGCATTGAAAATCACCGATTTGCCGACGTTTGGATTACCTGCCAACACAACTTTTAGCTGTGAGCGAACGGCGGGCTCCAACCCGCGCGACTTCGATTCCAAGACGCTGTTAGTTCCAGTCGCCATTGCCTCTCCAGCTTTGATGAGTCAAAGTTTATCAGTTGCGTATTCCCACTACAACTTTATTGAAAGAAAAGATAACTCTGGTTTTGGTTCCGCGCGTAACGAGGGACCATCGTGCTAAAGTCAAGCACGTTGCGACTTCGGTGCTTCGGAATAGGCACCAGCGCTAGTGTTTTCGGCAGGGCAGGAGGCTGAACCGGCAAGATGATCTTTTGCTCATCTCCCTATTTCAGACCTACTTTGCTCGCGCTTTTGGCCGCCTGCAACTTTCTTCTGCCTTTCGCTGCTCTAGGGCAGGAGCCGCTGGACGGCAAGCTGCCATTGGATCCGCCAACTTCAACCACTGCGCCGAAGCCCAGTAGCACTTCCTCAGCGTCGGCCTCGTCGACGACCGCTGCATCTGCAACGACTGCAAGACCCGCTTCGTCGGCGGTGATAAGTGCGCCGGCTTCGACTAGTTCTGCACCGTCAGGCAGTTCGACTTCTGCATCAAGTTCGGCACCTTCGGCAAGTTCTACAACAGCGAATCCTGCTTCTGGCAGCGGACTGATGCCCTCTATCACTCAGGTTAAAGCGAAAGGACCGCCGCAACCGAAAGAGTATTCCTTGCCCAACGGTCTGCGTATCATCCTCGTAGAAGAACATTCACTGCCGGTTGTGTCGTGCTTGGTCTGGTACAAAGTGGGCGCGCGTAATGAAAGACCTGGCGGCACAGGACTTTCGCACATGGTCGAACATATGGCTTTCGACGAAGTAGGGACCTTCCGCAAAGGCGAACTCGGCGCGACGATTGTTCGCAACGGTGGGCAATTCAACGGTTTTACCAGTGACGACTTCACTGCGTTTTTCGAAACCGTTCATCCTGCAAAACTTGATTTGGCGCTGAAGATAGAAGCTATGCGTATGCGCTCGGTTCGTTTTACCAAGTCCGCTGTGCAGGCTGAAGTCGCAAATCTCAAGCGGGAATTCGAAGAAGAGAAAAACGATCCTGCTGCCATGCTGGCGTCTGAAGTTCGTTGCGTATCTTTTCTCCATCATCCCTACGGCAGCCCTACACGCGGCTGGCTGCCGGATGTGGAAGGTCTGACAGCAGAGGATGCGAAAGGTTTTTACGATCGCTTTTATGTGCCGAATAATGCAACTCTAGTGCTGGTCGGTGATTTCAATTCCGCTAATGCATTGGCATCCATCAAGAAGTACTTTGCAGCGTTGCCGCGTTCTGCAACTCCGGTTCCGACAATTCGAGCCAAGGAGCCGGAACAACGCGCAGAGCGCCGGGTATTGATGAAATATCCAGGCAAGACAGAGTTGCTTCAAGTCTCTTACCATGCTCCTTCCATTGCTGAGCAGGACAGCGCACCTATGGCTGTTTTGGAAAAACTGCTCAACGCGAGCATCTCCGGCCGCCTTAAGACGAAGTTGATGGAACCGAAAATTTGCTCTGGTGCTAACTCGCAGTTTGAGTTGAAGCACGACCCCGGGCTTATCACTATCACTGCAACGCCGGCTGCTGGCCAGACTTTGCAGAAAGCCTTGGATGCGATTGATGGATTGGTTGCACAGCTGCGAAGCCAACCCATAAGTGATGCCGAACTTCGGCGCGCTAAGAATCAGGCTGAGTATGCATGCTTCTCAGAGCGCGATGGTCCCTATAGAACAGGCTTTTACATCGGATACTTCGACAGCATCAGTTCTTGGAAAAACGCATACGCATGGCCGGAAAGATTGCGCACCGTTAGTAGTGCCGACATTCTTCGTGTGGCGCGCTTGCATCTTGTCCCTGAGAATCGCGTAGTAGGTTTCCTATCGTCTTCTACCGCGTCAAAACCAGCTCCACAACAGCCTGCCTCACCACCGTCAAAACAGGCAGCGCCAAAGACTCCGCAAGCTGATACTCATATTGATAAGAATCACGGGCACACACCGATAAGTTTTGAAGCCTCAAAACAGACAGTGGTTGGCTATAAGAAGGACGATTCTGCGACGTCTCCTGAAGCCATTCTTTTGGCGCAAAAACCTGCTAGTGCTAAAGCTCCGACACCGGGCAGTAAGGTTGAGTCGGCGAAAACCTCGGACGCTAAGAAGTCTGAATCGGCGAAGTCCTCGGATTCGAAGGACGCGAAAAAAGCGGATGCTAAGAAACCTGATACGAAGAAGGCTGATTCGAAAACTGCGGATTCGAAGGCAACCGAAGCGAAAAAGCCAGATGCGAGCAAGCCAGATGCGAGCAAGCCGACTGATACCAGGAAAACCGATGCAAAGACCGTCGACTCTAAGAAGACCGACGCAGCAAAAGCCGTCGACTCTAAGAAAACTGATGCACCAAAAGCTGCTGAAGTGAAGAAACCAGACGCAACAAAGCCTGGCGAACAAAAGAAATCCGAACCCGCTAAAACCACCGCCACTACCCCAGGCGCGAAGCCACCAACGCCTTCCGCGGCTGCAAATACGCCTGCACGCAGCGCACTACCAACTCAAGTCAAGTCTGGCGTTCCGCGCCCACCGGTCGGCAGCAGTTTGCATACAGGACATTACACGCGTAAAGTTCTGCGCAATGGTCTCACCGTAATCGCTTTTGAAAGTCGTCTTTGCCCAATAGTTCAGATAACCGGTGCGATTCGCGCGGGTGAAGCGTATGAGCCTCCTGCTAAGCCCGGTCTGGCAATGGTTCTGGCAAACGCGCTTAATTATGGAACGCAACACGCTACTCGTGCTCAGTTGCAATCGGTTCAAGAAGATCTTGGTTTGCCACCACAGGCGATGCTCAAATTCGAGCCCGGTGTCGAGCAGATTACTTTCCAAACTAGGTGTTTGGCAAAAGACATGGTGCAACAACTAGGCATTGTAGCTGAATCCCTTGCATCTCCAGCACTCGCTGATGCTGAAATGGAAAAGGCTAAGCAAGATGCGATTGCAGGTCTGCGCCGCTCCGATGAGACGGTCGCTGCGCGCGTCAATCGTGCTCTGATGCGCAGCCTTTTGGCGACAAATTCACCGCACTTCCCTACGGATCCGTCGCAGAAAGCGAAAGTGATCGAGTCGCTCAAGCAGTCCGACATCAAAGACTATTACACGAGCACTGTCAGCCCGGCCAGCACCATGATTGTCATCGCTGGTGATTTTGATGGCGAGCAAGCCATAAAGTCTGCAGAATCGATTTTTGAAAATTGGCAATCGAATACGCGCCTTGCTGCAGAACCAAGTGTGGTGCCATCTCCACGCCGCTCATTGAAGGTTTCTGTGCCGACGAAAGACCGCTCGCAGACTATGGTTTGCATAGGTAAGTTGGTGAAGACATCCCCAAGCGACAGAGATTTTTGCAATCTGGCAATCGCAGATTGTGCGCTGACAAACCATCCAATCTTCTCTCGATTGGTACAACGTGATACGGATGAAGCCGTTTTGGCGACCAGTCTATCTACCGAAGACATCAATTCGAGATTCCAGTCTATTGGCGGTTTGACGTCGTGGTCGCTGATTGTCCCTACTGAGCCCGAGGCGGTCGCTCGCGAAGTGAATACTATTAATACTGAATTGAAAGCGTTTGTCGCAAAGGGAATGACACCGGTTGAGATTCAGGAAGTGAAAAGATATCTTTCTGGAGTTATATGCGTGCGCTATATGCCGAATCTTTCGACGGCGGCAAAGAGCGTGCTGGACGCCGCTTTGGAACGTGCCGAGGGTGACTTCGTCGGTGAGTTGCTTTTGAGGATCTCTAACGCTGACAGCGAGTCTATTAACCGTTTTATAAGGAACGTCTTTCGTCCGGACCAATCTACATTGGTTGTCGCTGGAGATAAACAAGCTATCAAGCAGGTACAGCCAAAAACAGATACTGACTCGAAAGTGCGCGCTGGCGCCGCTGAAGCACGAGCGGACGATCAGCCGGAAACCGTTTCACCTCAATAAAAATTCAAGGGTGGTTGCCAGGCGATTTCATAGAAATATGAAAATTTTTGCGAAGTCAAGATATCGGCGTGCAAGATCTGAGCAGTTGTTAATATAAAACCGATATGCGGCGTTTCGCACTCCAATATGTGCGATTTTGGTTTTCAAGAGCGCTCAATCGCTGACCAGCGGAGCCATATCGCTGCCACCATCTGTGGTTACGCAATTGTGAAATCATAGACTGCTGGACGACCTCCGTTTAATCTACTTTTGCACAAGGTTGTCATTTAATTAATGTGTCTAGCCAACCAAGGCTCTTTTCCCTGTCTGTGTACGCAATTTGGGAGGTTGTAAAATTCCGCAACATCAACCCTGGCGGGAATCTTGAGACTTAGTGAAGATGTTTGACTTCTTGCGTCAAATTCCGATAAGATGCATTGTCAGTCATTTAGGAATTCCCAGTGTCAGACATTTTTAGGCAAAACCTTGGTGCAAATGTGATGACTACAGTAGCCAGTCGCGAAAGAGACACAATTGAGATCGAGCCGCTTCCCGAGTACACACGCGAGGAACCTGGCTTCAAGAAGGACGTCTCCAATGCAATGCCGTCGCTTAATCCTTCGGCAAATATCACTTCCTCAGGAAGTTTCGAAAGATGGGAGCGTTCACCAATCGTGGAAACTGAAGAACAGCATTCAGATGTATTAGAAGCTCTTTGGCCCGGGGTGCATCATGATTTTGAGCGCACAGCCAGCACGTCGAAGAGAGGACCGAGCTTTTATTTGACGATCGGATTCATGGGCGGAGCGATCATGTCCATGTTGGGCGTGTGGGGATTCACCACAGTGTCGTCTGTAGTGGCAAACGCCGGCAGCGGCTCGCAGAACAAGATCGTCATGGCTCAAGGGCAGCAAGCCGGGCAACAGACCGGTGCCCCTCAAGCTTCAGCGCCAGCAGCTGCTGGTGGCGACGTCATCATTCCTTTGGCATCGACATATGAAGTTCAAAGCGGCGACACCCTTGCTGTGATTGCACTGCGCAATTACAAGCACGCCAGCCCGCGCTTGTTGGATGAAATCTGCCGCGCAAATGGCATGCGTAACGCAAATGTGCTCAGCCTCGGACAAAAAATCACCCTTCCGGAATATCACCGCGTAAACAGCCAAGTAGCAGCGACAACAAGCAATCCTATTCAATAGTTCGCTTACCGTAGGATTGAAGAGGAATTGTCACGCTCAACGCTCACGACAGAGGACGTACTCGCTCTTCTCAATGAGAGGCTATCCTCCTACGAGCATAGGCCGCAGCAGATTGAGCTCGCGCATGCGATAGAACGCACATTCAATACGCAACAGACAGGGCTTTTCGAGGCCGGCACCGGCATTGGAAAAAGTTTTGCGGCGTTGATACCGGCTATTTTGTCCGGCAAAAAGGTCGTAGTTTCGACCGCTACGATTGCGTTGCAAGAGCAATATATCAACAAAGATATTCCTGCTCTCAAAGCAATTTTGCCTTTCCATTTTGAAGCGGCCCTGATGAAGGGGCGTGGAAACTATCTCGGATTGCGGCGTTTCGAAGATCATCTTTTAGAACAAGCCATCGATGAAGAATTTGTCGATTGGGTGCATGATACCGAGACTGGTGATATGTCCGAGTTGGACTTCGTGCCACCATACGATGTCTGGACAGAGGTAAACTCGGATTCGGACGATTGTTTTCGTAATCGCTGTCCCAAATTCGGCGAGTGCTTTTACTTCGAGGCGCGCCGTCGCGCTGAGAAAGCCGACATTCTTGTAGTCAACCACGCGTTACTGTTAACGGATGCGGCGTCACACGGAAGTATCCTTCCGCAATATGACCTGTTGATTGTCGATGAAGCTCATCACTTGCCGAATGTAGCCACTGATGTTTTCAGCAATGGCATCAGTAATCGTGGTGTCAGAATGGCTGCATCGAAGGCTCTAAAGAGAGTTCAGGCACCGCTTGGATTGATTCGTGAGCTGGAATTAGAATCGACCGAGTTTTTCCACCGCCTTGCGTTTGCGTTTCCCGCGCTCAAAACCCGTATCCGTGAGCCAATCGATGGTGCTCACGAATTCGCTTTAACTCTGCGGCAATTGAAGAATTGGTTGGAGGACGAAACGTTCGAGGGAGTTCTTGATGTTGGGCAAGAACGCGAACGCGCTCGACTAAAAGCAAAAGCTATCATCTCTACGCTCGCTGGATATATCAATTGTTTGGAATTGATGGCAAAGCCTGATCCGAATTGGGTTTTGTGGATCGAAAAAGGCGACAACAATTTCTCGAAAGTAGAAGTGGTTGCAGCACCTTTAGATGTATCCGGATATATTCACGACCACGTCATCGACAAAGCCGGTCTTTCATCGTCAGTTTGGATGTCTGCGACTCTGGCTACTGGCGGCGAAGATCCGTTTTCGTTTTTCAAGCGCTCATGCGGTATAGAGGGGCATGTAATTCAGTCTAAAGTTTCCAGCCCGTTCGATTTCGAAAAACAGGCCATGCTCTATCTTCCGAGAAATTTGCCGGAGCCTAATACCAAAGAATTTTTGATGAAAGCCTGCGACGAGATTGAAAGGATTTTGGAACTTTCGGATGGTCGTGCATTTGTCCTTTTCACTAGCCGTTCTTCACTAATTCAAAGTTTTGAATATCTGGCTCCTCAACTGCCTTTTCCCGCAAAAAGGCAGGGAGAAATGCCCAGGAAAAAACTTGTTGATTGGTTTCGCGAGACACCAAAAGCGGTGCTGTTCGGAACTTCTACCTTCTGGGAAGGCGTCTCGGTGGAAGGCGAACAACTGAGCTGTGTCATTATCGACAGAATTCCATTCCAGTCGCCCGATGATCCCGTTTATGAAGCAAAATGCGAAGCTATGAAGCAAGAGGCGGAGTGGAGCTGGTTTAACGAGTTGGCGCTGCCACACGCGACCATGCGCTTGAAGCAAGGCGTTGGCAGATTGATCCGCACCAAAAAGGATGTGGGTATTGTTTCTATCCTTGATTCGCGGATGACCGGAAAAGGTTATGGAAGGCGAATTTTAGAATGTCTACCGGGCATGAAAATTGTGCGTTCTCTCAATGGCATGAACAGTCTAGAAGAAGTTTTTGGACCGCACATTGCCGAACGTGAGCGCCAGGAAGCGGTTAAAGCCAATAAGGCCAAGCAAGCTAGTGCGGCACAAGAAATCAGCGAATTCAACAAAACCGATGAAGGCAGCGCCGTTAGCGAAGCCAGCAAAGTCGAAGAAACCGACAAAGTCACCGAGGCTCTCGAAGCAATCAAAGCAATTAAAGCCACCAAAGCTAAAAGAGACTCGCGCAAAAAATCAGGCAAAGCTTCCGCAAAAAGCTGAAGGATGCCAGTTATTCGCTTTCTAGCTCAGAATCCGGAATCACATCGTGGCGAATCAACACCAGCGAAATAGGTGAATGGTCCACCAAGTAGTGCACAATCGGGTCCTTCTTCATGAAGAAGAAGGTTGGTGATTGCGCGCCAATTGTGGTTGTTCCGACAAAAAGCAAATCGGCTTTCAGCTCTACTGCAGCCTTCACTATGCCCATCGCGACTTCGCCTATGCGCACTTCGCCTGTGGCATTGATACCCTGCTCTTTCAAGCTCGCTACGACCGTATCTACTTGCGACTTTGCTTTGTTCTCCGGGCGGTCAGACGAAATGAGTTGCGCCACAACACCGACCTTTTCAGGATCAGGCACCATGCGGACGAGCACGACTTCGGCGCCGAGCGCCTTGGCGTGACGTGCTGCAGCTTCGACGGTGCGAGCACTTCGTTTGGGACTGCTAAAAGCGACTAGGAATCGCAATTTCTCTCTCCCTGTGTCATCGCTTTACCCCTTCCAAACTGCCCTAATCAAAAGATAGCTCACTGCTGCCAGTGTCGCGGCAACGGGCAGGGTAAGAACCCAAGCCAAGACGATTAATTTGAGGGTCTTCGGGTTGAGCTTTTCAGCTCCGTGCATTGGAATCGTACCGCCGGCGACGGCAGAACTCAAGGTGTGAGTTGTACTGATTGGTGCACCGATTGCCGAGGCGATCATGATAATCATTGCTGTGCTCATGGAGGCTCCGAAGCCTTGTGCATGGCTCAACCTTTCGCGGCTTATTTTTGTACCGACCGTGCGGATAACGCGCCAGCCGCCGATCACTGTCCCAAGCGCGATAGCGGTTGCGGCCGAAGCTTTCACCCAGAGCGGAACATCTCCTATGGTGTAGCCGTATTTAGCAAAGTGAGTCGCAAGAATGAGCGTGATGATGCCCATTGTTTTTTGCCCGTCATTGCTGCCGTGGCTAAAACTCACCGAGGCGCTCGAAAGAATATGCAACCAGCGCATTAGTTTCGGGTGATGCTGCGCGCTGCTTCCTGGATCTTCTTTGTCTTTCGAAAGTTGCAAAGCGAGCCAAGTAAAGACCATACCGGCGACAAAGCCGGTCAGCGGTGAAATCAGTAGCGCCATCAATACTTTGTACAGCTCATGGGTATCTACCCCTTTCACACCAGCGGCGGTGACACCGGCTCCGAATAAACTGCCGATCAGGCAGTGGGATGAACTGACGGGAATACCGAACCACCATGTGATTACGTTCCACATCACCGCTGCGACGAGCACCGCAACAACTATTGACAGGGTCACAGCATCTTGAGGAATGATCTTGGTGATGACTTGCGCGACAGCGGTTCCGACGATGAGAGCGCCCAGGAAGTTCAAAATGCCGCTCATAACGATGGCTACGCCTGGCTTGAGCGCCTTTGTATATATAACCGTAGCTACCGCGTTGGCGGTGTCATGGAAACCGTTGACGAAGTCGAATCCGAGGGCAAGTGCAATCGCCAGAATTGCGATTGCTGTATCGACGTCCAGAGTCATCTCAGGTTTGCCTCTACCGACTGGCTAGACCCAGGTCGGAAATCTCGGAAGTTGCTTATTACAAGCAAATAAATAGCAGTCCTGAGGTTAAGGACGGGCTAAGTAATTCGGAATGTAAAAGACTTACAAGCTAAAGACTGCTTCAGCCGGCTCAAGATAAGTGGGATCTAAATAAACCCACAAGTCGCCGGGGCGCCAGCTCAAGGGCTTGCGAAGTATATATCTGTAGACGAAAAGCTTTTGTATGATTCGCCGGGCGGTAGGATTATCTTCCCCACGTGGGTCGTTTGCCAACCGAGTACGCAACTGCATTGCTTCTCGTTTCGTATAACATAGCGCTGGTCCGCCGTTGGCTCCCTTCGAACGACAAAGAATTGCAATCTTTCCGCTCGGTTGGGGCCACCCCAGTACAAAGTATCCATCGTTGTTCATAGTTATCTATGATAATTCATGTTGCAATAAAGTCCAGTGAAGCCTAGCCAATAATGCTCAGTTTCGGAAATATAGTCATCCTGCACCCAGCCGCTATCGGTGATGCTATGTTAGCAACTCCTGTGGCTGCCGCGTTGAAACTAAATTACCCCGGTGCCAAGATCACATATTGGTCTCACCCGGTACTGCGCCAGCTTTTGCTTGGTTTGAACCCGCACGTCGATGAATTTATAGATTTCTCGAAGGACGTAGGTTTTTTCCAAATGGTCAAACAAATCGAGGCTATGAAGCCCGATCTTTTTGTCGATCTTTCGAATTCTGGCAAATTGAAATTTTTGCCGTGGTTTACTCGCGTCCCTATTGTTCGCTACGAGAAGCAAAAGACGGACGGACACCAAATGATGCATGCAGTAGATAACTTTCTGGCTACCATCAGGCACCTTTGCCCGGAAATGCCGGACCCGCTTTTTCCATCGATATTTCCGGAGGCTCTCGCCTCTGATGTTTTGGATAAGCTGAATGCAGACGGAAATTATTCTGCTCAACCTCTTATCGCTCTGGTGCCGGGAGTCGGAAAGTATCGTCCCCATAGAGCCTGGCTCCGCGAAGGTTGGATATATCTGATAAGAAACCTCGCTGAGAGAAAACAATATAGATTGCTCCTTGTCGGTGGTGAAGACGATGCGGAGCTTTGCCGGAGCATTAACGAAGAAACAGGCAACGTTTGCGTCAACGTAGCAGGTCAGCTGTCTCTTTCGGAAACAGCAGCAGTGCTGAGGCGTTGCATCTTTGCCATCTCCGGTGATACCGGTCCTGCGCACTTGGCTGTCGCGGTTGGCACACCAGTAATTGGTTTGTACGGTGCTACCTATCCCGAGCGTAGCGGACCCTACGGCTACTCTGTTATGACTATCGACCAGAGCAAGGCCTGCCGTTGTCACGGCGCTAAGTTCTGTCAAGTCGCTCGCCCTGATGGTCCCGGTGAGTGCATGCATCGAATTATGCTTCCCGAAGTGATCGAGAAGATTGATCTGGCGTTAGGGATTGAGAACGATAACGTGATTCGAGACTAATTCGTAGTGCAGGAGCGATGGATTCGGGCGCGTGCAACGCGCCCCCACTCAGCCGAGTTACACGCTTGCTACATTTCCCATGAAGATGTTTACGTAGGCATTCCAGTTGCGTGCAAAATCTTCTCTCGCCATCTCTTTCACCACGTACGGTGGCAGGTCGAGGTCCATAGATTTGACCTCGCCGTTCTTGTTGTACAGGTGGCGTGTGGTTTGTCCGTGACGGCATTCGTAAGCAGCCATCGGCTTCCACTGACCATTCCAGCGTGCTTCAACCGTGATGCTGAAGCAGTTTTCCAGTTGCGGAAGGTCGTTGAAAACGAGACGGGTGTAGTTTGAAAGTTTTTGCACTGTGGTCAAACCGCCTACACCTTGTGCTAGAGCCACGAGTGCAGGAGGCGGTGGTGTTGGGACTTGCTTCTGTTGCTGAACGCAGATGAATGCATTTTCAACAGCACCTGCATTCGAGGCTGCCAACTTCGAGGTTGAAGTCAACTTTTCCAAAAGCTTATATTCATTGAGTTCTTCCGTTGTCGGCAGAACAATGAATTGACCAACATGCAGGTCGATCGGCTTGCCGAGACCACCTTCTTCGATCTGGAATCCGTTGATTTTTGCCAATAACTTCCACATGCTGATGTGTCCCATCGATTCGAGAGAAGCGGCAATCGACATTAATGATTCGCCTTCGCGTACTTGGTAGCATTGGCGGTGGCTTACTTGAGCTGATGCATATTCGATTTCGTCCAGATTTATGCTCTTTCTGTCTCCGGCATGGCGCAGTCTGTCAAGATTGCCTGCCATCTTTGTGCTGCCGGATTGGCTGATTGAGCCACTATTGGAACCATTAGCGGAGCCACTGTTGGACCCACTAATAGAACCGCCTTCCGAACCCGCCTTCGGAACAATCTTCTTCACTTCGTAGCCCGCAGACATGCGATTGCCTGACAGCGGATTAGAAGGGCTGGAAGCTGGACGGAAATCTTGCATGCTGGCAGAGACTTCGGCTGAAACTTCTTTGGTGTGGTCGAAGCTGACTGGCGGAATGATAGGTGTGTTTTGCTTGGAATTGATAGCAATGGCAATCGAGCCATCTTTGCCTTGCTTTCCGAAGAAGTTCTTTTTGTGAACATCCAGTTCGTGGTCCGTCGGCAACCACATATACTGATTCGGTACTACGTATGCAACCTTCTTCTCGTCTTCCAGTCTGTAGTTGACCAGAGCGCGGTTGATGGTAATAAGCAGTTGGACAAGTCGCGCATCGCCGAGTTTTTCTTGCGCGATCGATTCGAGTGTATCTCCTTCTTTGACGAGGTATTTTGTTCTGTGTTGTTGAAGCTGGGGTTTCGGTTGCGGTTCGGAGGTTTCACTTCCTGCGCCCGCTACTGCTTCCTGTAAACGCTCACCCAAGCTGATAATTTGGCTGAGGTTGAGCGACCCGATGCTCGGCAGCGCATAGTCAGCTGCATGATCACCTGTCGGCTGGATTCCCTCCATGATTGAATTGAGTGCTGCTGGACTGAGCGTTATACCCTGTCCATCCAAAATTCGACGCACGGCAGCCGCATCGAGTAGAACTCTTGCATCGAACTGTTGATTGCCTGGATTGTTAGGCTGATCCAACGGGTTGAGAGCTTTCGCTCCGGCATGCTGATCGTTTCTCACATTGCTGTTGTTGCGCACATGATTGAGGATGTCTGCGACAACCTGATCGACCTTTGCATCGACATTTCTTTGCCCCGGAACCGGGCAATCAGGCGTAGCTTTGACATTATGTCCAACGACCTGTTCGTTTGATTTGCCAATTTGTCCGATGTTGTTTTGCGCGATCTGGTTTTGAAGACCGAGTTGGTTTTGAACAATTTGATTTTGGTCCGCTGGTTTAATCGCATTTGCATCATTGCGGACAACGTCGTTTTTGTTTTGCTGTTGGTTGGCAATTACCAGATTTGCGTTTTGAACATTTTGAATGTTCTGCAGATTTTGAATGCCTTGCAGGTTTTGTGCGAGCTGCGAGTTTTGAACGTTTTGTTCGGAAACTCTTACATTGGCGTCGAGTTTTGCAGTTTGGTTGATTTCTGCGCCTTTGATAATCGCTTGCTCAGCCGCTCTGACGATTACATCTGACAGTCTGACATTTTTGTCGTTTACAATCGGCAGCCCGTTGTTTGCAATAAGTTCTTGCGCTTTGATGTTTGCTTCGATGCTGCGACCTGCAACATCGGTGCCTTTCAAAACAACGTCTGACGATTTTACTTGACCGTCTTGAACTTTTTGAGCAGATGCGATTTCGCTGGCTACCTTACCGGCCAGTTCGACAGGCTTGTTAGTGGCAACAATTTCTCCGTTTGCTTTGACTTGTACGTCTGCTACTACTTTTGAGCCAGACTCTGAAACCTTAGTTGTCGATTCTACGCCGCGGGCATTTGATTCGCTGGGCTTCATGCCGCTTTCGACTGGCTTGGGCATAGCATCGGCTGTCTTGAAAGCACCCTCATCTTTACGAGCCATTGATTCGCTTGACGTTTTGACGGTGCCGTCAGTGGTGCGAGTAGATTCGCTATTGCGAGCACCAGGTGTGGTTTGCTCTCCGTTGCGAGCACCGGGCGCGGTTTGTTCTCCATTGCGGGCACCAGGTAAAGGCTGCTCACCATTGCGCACACCAGGAATAGTTTGCTCGCCACTGCGAGCGACATCTCCAGGACGTCCGTCAACTGCTTTTGGAATTCCTTTGTCAGTTGCAACAGCTGGATCAGTAGCACGCGGCAACGATTTGTCAGTCGGCAAGCCTCTGTCGGCTCCAGGGATAGTTCCTTGAATTGCACCATTGGTAGTGCCAGGCGTTGCGTTAGGAATGTCGGAAACTTTGGCGCCGGTTCTGTCGGTAGTTGCTCCGGGCTCAATTGGTTTGCCTGTTCTGTCGACTACTGTGCCGTCTGGTGTTTTTACTCCAGTTGGCAGCTCGCCATGGCGAGAACCCGGCGTGCTTGGCTGGATGATCGGGTCACCGTTGCGCACTACATTGGCTGGTATTTCTGTGCGCGGCAAACTGTTGTTTGGTTGCAAGACTTGTTCGGCATTTTGCAAAATTACGCGAGCCGCAGTGGTTCCAATCGTTTGGTTGACAGTTTCCAGAGGAGAAGCTGGTCTGGTGCCGTCCTGAACTCTTCCTGTGACTTCAGGTTTTGCAGTCGCTGGATTTTGCAAAATAGGCTGGACTTCCGATTTTGGACCAGTAATCGTCACTGTCGAGCCGACAACTTTGATTTCTACTCCGGGCAGCGGGATGTCCACTCTGGCGGCCGGCTGTGCGCTCTGCGGAGTTTCGATTTTGTTGGAAGGACCCGGTACGGGCAATGGCAGCTGTCCTTCAACTTTTACTGGTGTTCCGTCTGCATTGGTTCTTAGTCCCGCTTTGACTTGCGGAGCCAGTTGTACGGCAACTTGTTCTGTTATGGCAGGCAAGATGTTTAGCACGTTGCGACGAACATCTCTTTCGCCCGCTGGGCTAGGTGCTATAACAGCGCCATCTTTTACGCTGATCACTGCTGGAAGAACGCCGGTGTCATTGCTCATAGCTGCGGGTTTGACTGAGGGAAGTCTGTTGTCTCCTGTCAGTTTTTCAGGTGTTGTTGTACCTGCCGGACGTTGGCCTGCCAAATCTGGAACGCCAGGAGTCGGAATACCTGCATATGTGTCTATTGATCTGGCGCGTGCGATAGGAGTTTCGGCCGGTGTTGGATATTTAGGAGCCGTTAAAGGCTGGTCCGGAATCAAGGCGCGATTGCTGGTCGCCGCTCTATTCACGCCAACAAGGTCTCCGGCAACAGTTCCTGGAGGGAGTTGAGTACCTGTGTTTTCGACAACTTGCTTACCAATTACTCTTGGCAGTACGGGACTGCTGTCACCTGTCGGTTCTGCGCTGGATCTTACTCGCGCACCAGCAATGGTGCCAATCGTTTCAGACAATGGTGATTGAATTACATTACCGGTCGCACGCACATCAGTCGTGCTGCGAGTTGCCGGTGCGTTTATTTCTTTGACTTCTGCAGCCGGTTTTGCCGGTATCAAGTTATCCAGGGCCGCTTTTGTTGAACTGACTGGTTGACTGATTGGCAGCAGTCTTGCTTCTACTTGTCCGGCCGCTGCAGGCGCTGGAGAATTTGAGCTGATCACCTGTGCATCGCCAGAACCATTTGCCTTTCTTGAAGAAGTGGCAGGAGATACGATCGGTCTTGCATTGTCGTCGCCTGCTCCCGTCGGAACCGGCTGTCCAAGCCGCTCGAACAAGCTATTGACGCTGGCGGCGACAACTCTGTGTTTTGTATCCTTATCTAATTGGTCCAGTCTGATTTCCTGAGAAATAATTGGTTTTGGCGTCGCATCTTCGGTAAGTTGAATGGCAATTTTGTCTGTGGCACCCGAGCGACGTCCGGACGGAATTGCATTATCTGTGGTTGGTGTTTGCAAACCAAGAGTGGTGGCAACACCTGTCTTTGCCAGAGCTGGCAAGGGATTGGAAGGGCTGACTTCGTATGTGGGCGTAACCGGTTTGACGTCGGTTTTTCCGTTTGCTGTAATTCCGGAAATTGCGACAAGATTGAGATCGTCTGTGCTTTCGCGCGCGCGCGATACTGGTTGCCCGGGTTTGGGCACTGTGGCAATAGTACTGTCCTTTTGCGCATCGGCAGTGGGCGCGCTGGTTCCTCCAAAGAGCAAACGCTGATGACTTTCGTCGAAGTCACCATCGTTTTCTTTGTCCACATTTTCGGGAGAGCCTTGGCCGTTTTTGCCGACTACTTGCTCATTTGCGTTGCTTGAAAGGACAGAATCCATACTAATTGCCGTTTTCCTGGGTGTTGGAGTAACGTCTTTCGGTTCTAGTTATGAAAACGAGCAATAACATCGGATGAAAAGCCGACAACAATGAGCATAAAATTCATTGGGTACATTGCTTGCCTAGAAAATCGAACCAGCCTTGTTGATATCTATCCTTGACAGCGCCGACCCTAGACATCGGCAAAGATTAAATGTGGCGGGTGTGTCGAATTGTTGACAACCTAAATAGACAGACTTATTATTAAGGCGCCCGGCCTTTTGCCGGACGCGTCCGCAGGCCAACTTACTAAGCTAGTCAAATAAGCCAGAGGGATGGAGTCCACGACGTCCTTATCATTTCGCCAAGGGGAAGCTGAATGAATCAGTTGCCACGCCAGACGACTCAACCTGTCGAAGACAAGGTCGATACGGGGGTCAAGCCTACAACTCCGATCGAACAGAATCCCGGTGGTGATGCACCTGGTGGGCAGCCTCTTGAGGCTCATGATCAGTTTCGTGCTCAACTAGACGAACGGCCAAAGACTATTCAACTTAACGACCGTGCGCCCGGACAGGTGACTGAAAAAACCTTCACTCAGACCGACGGCACGCAGCTCAAGCTCAACACCGTAGTCAAAGGTGACCAGGTTTTTGGTTTTACCAAGGACGGGCAACAATATCGAATCGACCCTCCGCGTCGTGAGGGTGAGGCGCCTCGGCTCGTTGGTATACCGAAAGATGGAGTACGGCCTCCTGAAGTAAATTTGGCTACGCCACGTGGAGCTACAGTTGATAATCCGACCTCGACAAACGGACGCAGAACGGCAGATCCAGTTGCCGAGCAACCGGCAGGTGTTACCAATCGACGTACAGTGACTGACGGCGCTGCCGATCCCGTACCCAACAGGCGCACTGTCACGGATGGTTCTGCCGATCCTGTGCCAGGCAACAAGCGTCCGCGCACCGAAGGCGAACCAATTGCACAGCCGGTTCAACGCGTCTCCGGCGTCGAAAAGACTGAGCTGCAAGATAAAGTAGGCAGGCAGCAGTACAGAGAACTAGCAGATCAAGCTGCAGCATTGCCTGCCAACCAGAGAGACGCTTTCTGGAGAGAGCAGAGAAAAGCGAATGGACTTGAAACACCAGTTCAAACGACATCTGGTGGCGAACGACCAACTGTTGCGGCAGTACCGGAGCGTAAAGTCGCTGGTGCCGTGACGGATCAACCCGCCGCAGTCGCGGATGCAAAACCTCTCAAAGATCGCGATGTTGCTCCCGGCCACCGCAATGAAGCCGTGGTTCCGCCTGTAGCTCAATGGACCGAAACCCAGAGACAAGCAGCTCAAACATACGCTGATTCGTTGGCAAAAGGTGTAGATCCTAAAGTTCGCCAAGAAGCATCACGTGGTCTGCAAAGTGCATTCCCAGAAGGTGCAAGCTTGGTGGCAAATTCGACCAGGCAGGCCTTGAGAGAAAACAACGGAACTTTCAACCCTGAACAATTGCAAGCGCGCTTTACTCCAAAGCCAGAGCAGGTGCGTGACATCAAAGGCCCCGATTTTAAACCAGCCGACGTCAGAGTTGCAGACGTCAAATTGCCGGGCGGCAATCCAATAGATGGTGGCGATCGCAATCCGCGTCACAATCCAATTGAAGGTGGAGATCGCAATCCTCGAAACAACCCGGACTTTATAAAAGGAATGGTTGAGCGCACAGAACAATTCAATCCACCTGGGCTCAAACCGGGTGAAGCACGCCCGGGCTTTGATATTGGCCAACGCCAGGCAGAATGGGCAAAACTCCAAGAGCTCAAGGGTCAACCCAAAGATCAGCCGTTTCCTCCTAACTGGGAAAACAAATTCAAAAACAATCCCGAAATGCTGGCTCAATTTCAACAGAAATGGGCGGAGGCGCGCGATAAAGATGGCAGAGGCGGCGACCTCACCATGCGGGGGCGTCAGGATGGCGGCGACCAAGCCAGCCGTGCGCTCGATGCTATTAAAGGTGGACAGAACCAGAAAGGTATTCCTGGTTTTGACATGAATGATAAGGCGACACGCGAGTTTCTCTCCGACGCGATGAAGCGCCTCGAGATGACTAAAGGCCAAAGAGTAGAAGATATCTTTAAAGGCCTTGATCCTTCTAAAGCCGATCGCCTGACGAAATTCCTGACGGATGGTTCGACAGACGGTAAATTCAATCCTGCTCGAGTCAAAGAGCTGATGGGCTTGTCCGATGGTTTGAAAAACCCGACCGAGCGCCTGTACGACTTCATGAAGGGCAGCAAGGATGCGATCAACAATCAGACGTTGAGCCCGAAAGATACTCAGCGCTTGCTCAGTGACCTGACCAAAATGTTGGGCGACGTCAATAAACAGCTTGGGGTGGACGGCTCGAAGAATGCGCTCAGGATCGAAGACATTCTTGGCCGCAAGCTCGACCCTACACGTCCAGGCGAACGTCTGGCTGCAATGGAGCAAAACGGCATCAATCGCCAGATGAGCGAGAGAGCGGACGCTATGGCGCTGGTGGCAAGAATCACCCCGGCGCAAGAGATGGCGATTCGACAGATGCTCGATCTGCGAGCCGGAAAGGATCCCGTTCAGACGGCGACCAGACAAACTGGTCAGGAGGGTCAACAAGCTGGACGTGAAACTGGTCCTGGCGCTCGGTTTGAAGGACCTCAGGCGCGCATGGATGCCGCTCAAGCGGCTGCACAAAGCGCTGCACGCATGGATATTGCCAATCGCCCCGATGTCAAACCGGATACGGTAAAGGCTGAAGGCAAGCCAGAAGCAAATGTCGCCAAGCCGGATGCCATCCAAGGGCAAAGACAACAGGACATCGCATTGCCTGGCTCCAAGGCAGTTGAGGCAAAATCTGATCGCCCGGATGCGCTCAATCCTTTAGATAGGAAAGACGAGAAATTCCTGGACGAGAAAGCTAAGCGCGAGAAAAAAGAAGAAGAAGAGAAAGAGAAGCGCGAGAAAGAAGACCAACACAAGCGCGAAGAAAAGGCTCGTCTTGATGCTCTTATGCTCGCTGCGCTGGCGGAAAAGAAACGCAAACAATTGGAGCAGGAACAGAAGGAAAAGGAAAAGTCCGACGAGAAGGACAAGCAGCGCGACAGGGAAAAACGCCGTCGCTACATCGTGCGCGAAAAAGATACTCTGCAAAGTATCGCCACGACTCAGTTGCGCGACGTAAAACTCTCTCCGCTCATTTACGAGATCAACAAAGAAGTCATTCTGTTGCGTGTCGAGAACGGCAAACAAGTGCCGGATCTCAAACCGAAGATGATTATCTGGTTGCCGTCGACCACTGAAATTGAAGAGTTTAGGAAAGGTGGTGTGGCTGGCGCCAGAGCATCTGGTGCGCCGGACAAGAAGATGACCGCCGACGAAGAGCTTATAGCCCGATTTGGCGCAGGCTGGTCAGGCAACAAGACAGGGCCAGGCGGACCTGCGACCGGTGCACCAACAACCGGTGGACCCTCGACAGGCGTACCCGGACTAACTGGTGGACCTACCACAGTTCCTGGTTCTCAACCAGCGACATCCGCGGAAGTGACTGCAGCGCTGGCAGCATCAGCTATGGAAGCAGCTCAGAAAAAGAGAGCCAATATTGAAAGCTTGCTGGGTCCGATTGGGAGGGCAAAACCTGCTGACGGTAGAATCAAGTACATAGCTAGACTGGGCGACAGCCTCAAATCTGTCGCGATGAAGCACCCGGCATTGCAAGACGTCAATCTCTGGAAGCTGCTTGCAGAGGTAAACGGAATATCTACAGAGACGGACAGTAAGGGCGCTCCAGTTGCAACCTTGACTCGCGGTGCGATTCTCATGATACCGAGCAATGTTGATGTGGAAAGCTACCGCGCTAAATTAGCAGGTGCACCAAATGCGGTGCTCACTACTGGTGGTGTCAGAACTGCTGGGGTAGTCACTGAGGTCGCTACCAAGCTATGCGAAGGCTGTGGTCGTATGACCGTTAACAGCGCGACGATTTGTCCCGCTTGTGGGTCGGCTTTTGCATCTTTTGGCGGTGAGGGTGGCGGCGAAGGCGGTGACACTAATCTGCGACCCACGCCGCATCAAGTGACACAAGATCTTTCGTACCAACAAACCGTTCAGTTACGGCAGCCGCAGCCCGCTCAAGCTCAAGACGCACAAGCAAGTGTTGAAAACGACTCGCTCGAAGATGCGAAAACAGTCTTCGAACAGCCACCTGTTGCCGACGAGGATGCGCCGACTCGATTCACGACAGGCAATCACACCATGGACCAGTTAAATGACGAGTGCCGCATTGTTAAGTGCGATGGACAGGGTGTCGTTTGCCAGCTGGAAGCATCAAGAGGAAACGGCTGGGAGCCTGTTGTCTCTTATGAAATTTATGACGATGTGTCCATGCGCAATGAGTTCACGCAGGATGGGCGCAAACGATCGGTACGAATCGATTTGCCGCCTCAGGCAGCGCGCGAGCTTGCAGTCAATGACCTGAATTCCAATTGGAAGGGTTATTGCAGTCGGTTTCTAGGCAAACAGATCGAGTAGCCTGTTTAATCATTTTTCATATTAGCAAAAATTAAGCGGTTTCGATGCCTGATTTGGCGTTGGAAAGGGGTTTTTTTGGTGCAAATGTAAATTAGACGACAGTAATAATTACTGCATAGGAGTACCATTGACAACGCGCAGCTACAAGGACCTCATCAGCCCGGCGGCTGTCGCAGAATTCAACACAGAGCCACTTCCTGGCTATCGCGAGTCCCTTACCAAGTAATCCAGATTCTCCACTTCACCGGACTTTCACTGGCGAATGACTGAGCCAAACAAACCGAAAGAAATTGAAGAGCAGCCTAAAAAGCCGGCTCCGGAGAATGACACGCAGCTGGATCCCCTGCAGTACCTGAAGGAAAAGCCGCCTGAAACCAAAACCGAGGTGCCCACCCAGTTCGGTGCGACTCCGGAAATGTTTGATTCCGCTGCGGACCAAAAGTTTCCTGCTAAGTTCACTCCAGACAAGACCTCCCCGGTCGCGACGCCCGTTGGAAATTCCGTCGAACGCAACGATGCTCAGCAATTGACCAAGGTCGTCGACGCCCAAGGTCGCACGACGACTTTCGAGCGTGGTGCCGACGGCGAAATAACTGCCTTCAAAACTGGTACGAGCGAGCAAGCCGCGATGACACTGACCCAGCAAGGCTTGGTCGGCAAGAATGGCGAGAAATACAACGAGTACACCTTGGCTAATGGGCAAACCTGGCGCGGTCGCATTGAAACAGACAAGCCAGAGCCCGGTCAGGTCACTTTCACCAAGTTCGAAGGTGACGGTGCCAATGCAGTTGCCGGTGCTCGTGTCACGCACAGACCTGACGGAACGACGCACTCGGAATATCCTGCTGTGCCAGGAACCGATGTTCGCTACTCGGTCGACACTCGAGCCGACGGCGTCGTCAACAAAGTTACCGACCAAAATGGCGTCGAGTATTCAGGCAGCAGGCTTACTTTCGATGCAGCGACAGGCAATGTCTCCTACACGAGCGCCGGTGGCAGAGAAGTTACTGTTCGACCGGACGGAAGCCGCGAAGTCGTCAACGTCGATAAGTCGAGAGTAGAACTCGACGCAATGGGTCGTCCGACTCAGACCTTCGACTCCAACAACAAGCCGCTTGCGACATATACCTATGATGCGGCGACCGGTGAAGCTTCTTCGATATTTGTTCACCAAGCCAATGATGCGAAGCAAGTTGGTGAGTATCGCAACGTAGACGGCAAGTGGGTGCGACCCGAAGATAATGTGATGTTGGGCGCCGACGGAAAAGCGCAGATTAACTATGACGGTAGTTATTCCGTCAAGGTCGCAGACGGTGTCACCGAGCGCCGCAATACAGATGGCTCTGTCGTCACTTCCCAGCAAATGATTGACATGGTCAACGGACAGCAGGTCCAAGTCGATAAAGTCACACATGTCACAACGGCCGACGGCAAGAATTTCGACTTCACTTACGGCAGAACGACAGACGGCAAACTAGAAGTTCAAAGCGTCACGAACCGCGAGGGTACGTGGACTACCGACTTGAGCAAGCCGGAAGGAGACAATGGCCGCACATACACCAGAACAAAAGACGGCAAGCCAGTCCTCAATGACAAAGGGCAGCCGATTACCTGGGACGGCAAGATTTCGGTCAATGACAAGGGCGAATACAGCTATAGTACGAAGCTCGAAAACGGACAATGGGGTACTGTATCCGAGCTTACTGACGGCACTCAGCGCATTGAAGATCCGACTTTGTCTGGCGCAATCGAACGCAATGACAATGGACAAATCGTTCGCGTCACGAACGCCAGAGGCGAGACTACAGAATTCACCTCTTGGGACAAAGATGGCAACCCGACTCAGTTCAAGGACTATCAAGGAAAGACCTGGACAAACAAAGACGGAATTTGGACCAATAACAAGACCGACGATTCACGCAGTGGTAGCGTAACTGTTGACCAACATACCGGCGACGTTATCTTCACCGATTTCAACGGAAAGCGCGACATTTCCCATCTCGATGGAAGCCGATTTGTTGAGCGCAACGACGGAACTACCCTTGAGGTCGGCACCGATGGTTACTTGAAAGCTGTTAATGCTCCTGGCGAGAAGAAAGATTCACCGGCCGAACGATTCGAGTATACTCACGACAAAGATGGCAATCTGACCGCGTTCAAGATGCCGGACGGTCGTGAGTTCAAGCGACAAGACGACGGCACTTATACTGATGGCAAGACTGTCGTCAAAGACGTAGATGTCGAGCAAACTAAGAGCTGGGCCCTCGGCAATCTTAAATTTACAGATTCGTCCACCGGTCAGGTCTATCGCTACAACGGCGATGGTTCTGAAACTATCTCGAACAGCAAAGGTCAGCTCGAGCAAATCAAACAAGGTAATGGCGATATCCATACCTTTACTCGCACTCCAATCACTGATGACGAAGGCAATGTCATTGGTGAGCAAACTACACTCAAGCTCCAAAATGGTTCTCTGTACACGACCACTGATGGCCAGAATTGGACCGGAACAGACAAAGGCACCAAGCCTGAAACTGTACGTTCGGGAATGTCCGTCATCGCCGCAAACGATGGTTATCTTGCCATCTCTGGAAATGGACATTACGAGACTTATCTGGCAGACGGTGCTACTCGCCTCGAATCGCACAATGACACAACAAGTAGAAGTATCAGTACCGATCGCTACGGTCGTGTAGAGCGACTGCAGGATGGTTCCGGCAACTACAACACCTTCGAGTACGACGATAAAGTTCCTGGTGGCATCTCTCATTTTTCTGACGAGCGTGGCACTTGGAAAACAACAGATGGACAAAAGTGGAGCCTGGTCGATCAGTACTCTGAAAAGCCGGTCATGAAGGACGGCAAGCCAGTTGAAGCTTCGTTTACATTGACGGTTACAAAAGATTCGTTCTCCCAAAAGATGGTTGGTGGTGACACCATCGAAAAACTGGGCGACGGTAAGATGCGAGTAACCAAGCCTGACGGCATGGTGCTCAACTACGACTCATACAAGGATAAAGATGGCGGCATGCAACAAGTGTTGCGTGACTCCATCGACCAATCCGGCAAGAAGATTTCATACGAATACACGATGCCGGGTCCGGACAACAATCTGACCAAGCCGGAAATGTCGCATGTCACAGTCAAAGATGCTCAAGGCAATCCGATCTTAGTCAATGGCAAGCCGATGGAGCTGTTCGTCCGTCAAGAAGATGGGCTCAACATCGCTTACAAAGACGCTAATTTTGATCCGAAGACAAAAGTCGGCGAGTTTAACGTCGGTGACAACGGACGTCCGCGCATGACGCTCGTTGATGGAAGAACTGCAGAATTGCAGTTGGACGGCTCAATCTTGATGAAGGATAAGCAAGGCAAGCTGAGCGGAATTGTTGGCACCAATACTGGTGACATGCTCAACAATTACACGCAGCTCGAGCGTGATGCTTCCGGCCAAATCATTGGCATGACGAAGGGCAATGAGCGCTGGCAAGCCACTGTCGAGAACGGCAAAGTAACAGGCTGGCAAAGAATGACCGGCACGATGGAGCTGGACGAAGCCGGCAAGCCGAAGCTTGGTGAAAACCAGCTACCCGTTATGAAGTGGACCGCAACCAATGAGAAGGCCAACTCCATTCTTGTTGATGAGAAAACGGGAGCCGTCAGCATCTTTAAAGATGGCAGTTGGACTGTTAGACAAGCCACAGGTGCTTCAACAGAATCGTTCAGAACTTCCTCTCCCACCGGTTCAATCGCGGACATCTTCCCCGATCGCATTATTAATCGCAATGAAAAGGGCGAGATCATTAGCACTCAAGCTGGTCTCTTAGCCAGTCCGACTAAGTTTGATGATCCCAGACCGGCTGCTGATCGCCCACAAGGCGTGACAGGACCAACCTTCGTTTCCAATGGATTCGAAGGCATGCAGATGAATAAGGACGGCACGTGGAGCAAGGTTCAGCTCAACAATAAAGGCGAGTGGGTTGCCGTTGCTGGAGCTGAAAATCAAAAGATCTCCTTACAGGTCAACGCTGCCAATGGCGATCGCACCTGGGTTGGTGCTGATGGAAAGCCGGTTAAGATAGACCACGCCAACAACGAAAAAACTATCTTCAACGCCGACAATTCGAGTATTCATATCAGCGCTGATGGCAAGACAACAACTTACTCTCAAGCAGAAGTGAATGGTGTAAAACGCGACGTAACCGTCGGACCAAATGGCACTGATGTCAGAGTCTATGACGCAAAAACTGGCGAAACCACGGTCATGCACCAGGACGTGAACAGCGACAAGTTCACGACACGCACTTACAGAAATGGCGTGGAAACTCCAGAATCCATCGCCAACCCGATTGTTCAGAACGGCAAAATCACAGTCAACACCACCACCTCAGTCGGTCAAGCCGAAATCACGACCACTGGTGCCGGTGGCGCGACTAGACAGCTGAACATGAATGGTACCATCACTGATAAGCCACCCACTGTTGTCACTCCAGAGAAAGTCAATCTGAATGCAGGCGGCCCGCTCGGTGGCGGTGTGCTCAATCCTGGCACCGGCAAGACAAATGAAGGACCAGTAGTCAGAAATCCTGATGGCACTGTTGCTGGTACCACTAAGGTCAACGAGCCAGTTGTCGTAAATCGTGGTGCAACTCCTCTGCCGAACGGCGGAATCGTGCCCGTCGAGGTCAAGAAGGATGGTGCCGCAACAGTTCCGGCTGGTGTCGATGCATCAATTAAAGCTAGACAAGAAGCGCTGGCGCGTGTTCCAGCTGATCAGCAACCAGTCACCCCTGTTCGCGCAGGTGGTCCGCAGGCTGATGTGCCTACATTCGAGCAAGCTCGAAATCAAGCAAAAGCCGCAGCTGATGCTGCTGCCGTCGAAGCTGCTAAGAAACTCGCGACCGCGAACACTGACCTCGCTAAGTTAGATGCTGCAGCGACTGTCTTGCAACAACAGCAGCAAAAAGTCGAAGCATCACAAGTAAGTCTCGACCTTGCTCGCAGTCAACAGTTCTTAGCCAATCAGCAATTGGAAACATTGAGACGCGACGCAGCCGCTTTGGCAGGCAGAAGCGATCTCAGCACTGCTGATGTGCAGCGTCAAGCTGAAATCACCCGCAAAATTGCTGACGCCGAGCGTTCACGACAAGAGGCATTGCAAGTTCAAAGCAACACGCAAATTGCGAAAGCCGAAGAATTGCGTGTCGTAGCAGAAACACAAAGAAGAGTTGCAGATCAGCTGACCAGCCCGGGCGAGCAACAAAAAGCAATCGCACAAGCTGAATCTTATAGACAAGCGATTCTGCAAGTTCAGGCAGAGTCTAAGGAAAATGCTGCACTCGCCGAGCGCGCCAAAGTGGCTGTCGCTGAAGCAAACAACAATGCACTGCAGGCGCAGCGTCAGGTCGAGCAAAGAGCTGTTGAAACTGCCAAGGCTCAAGCGACTAGTGAAGCTCAAAAATTAGATCAAGCGAACAAGCAACTTGCCGAACAAACAAAGCAAGTTGCAGATGCTCAAAAAGCAAAAGCCGATGCCCAAGCCGCTTTAGATCAGCAAAAGCAACAACAGCAACAGCAAACTACTCCGCCAACAGCTCAGCAACTAGCTGACAAGAAAGCGGCGGAAGAGAAATTGCAAGCCGCAACCACGCGCCTCGAAACGGAGCAAGCCAAGCTCAAGACAATGTCAGATGCAGCAGCTGCTGCAACTCAGAAAGTAGAAACCGCGCAAGCCGCAGTTGTGGCTGCAGAAAAACGCCTCGAGCAAGCCAATACCGCTTTGAGAGAGCAGCCTTCAATTGAAACCATTAAGGCGCAAGTTAACGCTGCCGCTGGTCGCTACGAGCAGGAAGCACAAACCATACGTGCTGAAATCGAACACATCAGAGTTGCTGCTAGTGCGCCGGTCGTTGAAGCTGATCGCCGCGAGCCAGTTGTAGTCAAACAGCCTGTAGTTTCGGGCAATACTGAGCACCAGCGTGATGTAGTGACTGGTGGCGATGTGAAGGGTGCCACAGACATCAAGGGTGCTGCAGACGTCAAGGCTATGCCGCTTAACCCTCCTGGTCAGGTGACCACTGCCACCATTACTGGTGTCAATTCTCAAGGTCAAGCAACCACGGCTGACGGTAAAGTCCTTGTAGATTCCCAAGGTAAGCCGATTATGGCGGCTGAACTGCGTAACTACACAACGGCTGACGGCAAGATCACGGTTGTTGATGGCAAAGCGCTTTCCAACAACGAACTGTCGAACATGTCTGTTGATCAGCTCCGCGGCATTATCGCTAATATGCCGAAAGATCGTGTCGGGGAGCTTGCTTTGATGCTCCCTCCAGACAAAGCTGCACAGCTTGGACTGCGTACTGATCCATCAGTGCCGGTTAATACTGAAGTCATTAAACAGGGTGGACAAATTGTTGTTCCGCCTACCACGGGCAATACTCAAGATCCATTGAAGACAGGCACTGGAACAGGCATTGTCGTCGCCATAGATCCATCCAAGATACTCACCGGTGGCACTGCTGGCAATGGAGCTAATGCAGGCACTGCTGTTGATCCCAAGGCCGGTGCAAATGCCGGAACCACAGTTGATCCTAAAGCAGGTGCAAACGCTGGAACCACCGTTGATCCTAAAGCAGGTGCAAACGCTGGAACGACTGTTGATCCTAAGGCGGGTGCAAATGCTGGAACCACCGTTGATCCAAAGACCGGAACCGCAACTGCCGGCACCAATGCAGATCCGAAGGGCGGCACTGCGACTACCGGTACTAATGTTGATCCGAAGGCTGGCACCACCGCCAATGTTGACTTGGCTAAGGGCACTGCACCTACTGGAACAACAACTACTGGAACAACGACTACTGCTGATCCTAAGAGCACTACGACTCATGTTGATCCTAAGACTGGTGCGGTAGTTTCTACCGACCCGAAGGCTGGTACTGCCACGACGACCGATCCGAAGACCGGGGCGGCGGTGACTACAGATCCGAAGACTGGTACTGCAGTAACTACAGATCCGAAGACGGGTACTACAGTAACTACAGATCCGAAGACGGGTGCAGTCGTCGCGACAGATCCGAAGACTGGCGCTCCGGTGGCTACAGATCCGAAGACTGGCACGGCAACCAATGCGGATCCTGCGAAGAGTTCTGTTCCAGCGGCGACAGATCCGAAGACTGGTGCTCCGGTTGCGACGGATCCCAAGACGGGTCAACCAGTTGCAACGGATCCGAAGACTGGGACACCGGTCGCCACAGATCCGAAGACTGGTCAACCAGTTGCAACCGATCCCAAGACTGGAACAGCCACCACTGCGGACCCAGCGAAGAGCACCACACCTGTCACTACAGATCCGAAGACGGGTCAACCGGTTGCAACAGATCCGAAGACTGGGCAGCCAGTTGTAACCGATCCGAAAACGGGAACTCCGGTGGCGACAGATCCAAAGACTGGTCAACCAGTTGCAACCGATCCGAAGACAGGCACTCCAGTTTCCGCCGACCCAGCGAAGAGCACCACACCTGTCACTACAGATCCGAAGACGGGTCAACCAGTTGCAACAGATCCGAAGACTGGTCAGCCAGTTGCAACCGATCCGAAAACTGGAACTCCGGTGGCGACAGATCCAAAGACTGGTCAACCAGTTGCAACCGATCCGAAAACTGGAACTCCGGTCGCGACAGATCCGAAGACTGGTCAACCAGTTGCAACGGATCCGAAGACAGGCACTCCAGTTTCCGCCGACCCAGCGAAGAGCACCACACCTGTCACTACAGATCCGAAGACTGGTCAACCGGCTGCAACCGATCCGAAAACTGGAACTCCGGTCGCGACAGATCCAAAGACTGGTCAACCAGTTGCAACCGATCCGAAGACCGGCACGCCTGTTGCGACCGATCCAAAGACCGGCGCACCAGTCGCTACGGATCCAAAGACTGGTACTCCGACTACATCAGATCCAGCGAAGAGCACTACTCCTGGTGCCACCGATCCGAAGACTGGCGCTCCAGTTTCAACAGATCCCAAAACTGGAACTCCGGTTTCAACAGATCCCAAAACCGGAACTCCGGTTTCAACAGATCCCAAAACCGGAACTCCGGTGGCGACAGATCCGAAGACTGGTCAACCGGTTGCTACGGATCCGAAGGCTGGAACGTCGACTACCGCAGACCCAGCGAAGAGCACAACTCCTGTCGCTACGGATCCAAAGACAGGCGCGCCAGTTGCAACAGATCCAAAAACCGGAACTCCGGTTTCAACAGATCCGAAGACCGGTTCTTCAGTCGCGACCGATCCAAAAACCGGCGTACCAATCGCGACCGATCCGAAGACCGGTTCTCCAGTTGCAACCGATCCAAAAACCGGCGCATCAATCGCGACCGATCCGAAGACTGGCTCGCCAGTGTCTCAAGATCCGACGAAGACAACAACTACCCCATCGACGAACACAACTTCGTCCGATCCAAAGGCACCTGCAACGACGACTTCAACAACTTCAACATCTGCAGATCCTGGCAAGTCGACCACGGCAAGTGGAACTCCTAACACTGGCAGCATAGTTCAAGATCCGAAGACCGGCTCTCCAGTTGCAACCGATCCGAAAACTGGTTCTCCAGTCGCTACGGATCCAAAAACTGGTACTCCTATTTCTTCCGATCCCAAGACCGGTCCTGTTGTCACCGCAGATCCGAAGACTGGCGCGGTTACTATTACCGATCCGAAGACGGGTGTTTCGGTCTCTATCGACCCAAGCAAGGTTGTTGCGGGCACCGGAGCCGTCACCAACGATCCGTCAGGCAAGCCTGCGACTGGCACCACATCCAGCGGCACTCAAGAGCAAAAACAAAACACAGGCACCACTACTGATCCGACCGGAGTCAAGCAATTGCCTGCGGCGGCAAGCGCTGATCCGAATGCTCCCAAGCAGACTAGCACTAGCACGGCTGATCCGACCAATACCAAGCAAACAACAACAGAGCCGTCGAAAGTTCAAACACCGACAAACGATCCAAACATCAAGGTCGTTACGAACGCCCCTGTATCGGCTGGTTCGAGTTCTTCAGCACAGCCTACTTATTCAGTCACGACCGACAAGAGCGGCACAATTGTCGCCACCGCTACAGACAACAATGGTGGGGTTGTCACAACAATCGCGTTCAACACGAAGACCGGTATGCTGGTAAGCACTGTCAATGATCCGCAGACCGGCAAGGTCATCTCCGTCACGACATATGCGCCTGGCGAAGCGGGCAAGACATACACTCATACTGGCGATGGTTTTGTTTACGATCCTTCTCAAGTAAAACCGCCTATCGCATTGCCTGTCGATTCGGGCACCAAAACCGGCGGAAGCACCTGGTCGGTAGCTGCCGACACGACCGGCAAGCCTACTTACACATTCAATCCAGGTGACGCTCCGGTGCTAAACATTGGCTCGGGTAGCAGTTCGCAATCTGGTGGCACTTTCAGAATTGAACTTGGTAGTGCACCTCAAGGAACGTCCGATTCTACTCTTGTAATTCGTCTTGGTGCTGGGGTCAAAACACCTGCCGGAGACTTTGAAATTCAGTTTGTTGTGCCTGCCGGCTACACGCCACAGCAAGGCGGAACTACAGTCATCATGGCTGATCCAGAGACCGCAGCTCAAGCTTCTAGTGGCAACACGAAAATCACTTACGTCAATCCGGACGGCACTCCTGCCACCAATGTGCCATCTGGTAATGGCAGTATCTTATGGACTGATCTCGACGGACACTTGCTGCCACCCGCACAAAGCACTGGCACTGTTGAAGTTCAACCGACCACCGGCAATAGTGGCACGCAACAACAACCTACGCAAACTCAGCCTGGGCAAGTTCCATCAACCACTGATCCGGTCATCACGCTACCAAACACCGGAGCACAGTATCCGACCAATTACGATGGTTCACAGCAACCGCAATACCCGATCAATATCGGTAACGGCGACGTAAATGTTGGCATCGGCATCAACCCGTACACCGGCGATCCGACTGTACATGTTGGCCTCGGTCCCATCGGAATTGATTTTGGTGGCGGAACACCAACGACACCTGCGCCGGTGGTTCAGCCGAATCCTTACACACCTGAATACCAGCCACCACAGCAGACCAACACTGGTAATGTCCCGACTAACACCGGTTCTTATGTCGATCCGTATGGTGCTGAACATTGGTATGACCCCATTGGTCAGATTGTAAGGACTGTCACTCCGGACGGTACCAACGTTATTTACAATGACGATGGTTCTCGCCTCGTATATGGTGGCAATAGCAGCACGCCGACTTTTGTTCCGCCTGTCGATAATGGACAGATTTATAGTGGAACACAGGTGCCTGTAACTCCGCCAATCACGCCGCCTATAACTGATCCTTATGTTGGCACGGTGCCTAATTATGGAACGCCTACACAGCCTCCTGTCAGCTATGGTGATCCGCTGAATCCGGGTGGATATCCGAACTCTCCAATCAACGATCCTTACGTTCCGAATCCGAACGCACCGGGCAACTACACACCGCAGCCTACTCCTCCGCTGCCATTCGAACCCGTTGCACCCACTTCGAGCACAGCGTCCGCCCCTGCACCTGCAACGGCAAGCGATCCGCTTAATCCAGTTCAACAAACACATCAACAACAGCCGCAGCAAAATCCTATCGCTGCGCAAAAGCAAGAAGAGCCGGAAGATATCGCCAACAAACTCGATGTCAATTTCGAGCCGATGCGCCCCGATCACGCTGAACCGAAGGCTGAGCCGAAACCGATCATCGTTGACGAGAAGGAAGATCCGAAGGATAGTTCCGGCAGCTTGCTTAGCGATTACGAAAATCGCGTTAGAGAGCACCAAGATGTCGTTCATTACGACGGCACAGAAGGCCTGAAAGGACGAGGCTTCGAGAACGATCAAAATAGTCAAGTTTCGCATGCCGAAGCGATCGCAATGGCTCAGGAAACGCAGTCGGCTATCAATGCGCTAATCCAGCATCTTTCTGATGAACGTCAGACCGACTACAAAGAAGCTGTGCAGGCTGAAGATCGCAAGTATGCCGATATCGCGGAAGACATTCGCGAATCGAAAGAACGCGAAGACGATACATACAGACGCCACGCGGAGCTCATTGCCGATCTCAAAGAGAAAGAGATGGAAGGCTACAAGCAACGTGACGAAGCCGAGCGAGAAAAGAAAGAGAAAGACGAAGAAAATTCGAAGAAGCTCACCGACACGGTGCTTACTGCGCTTGCAAATCGTCGCGAAAACGACGCCATCACCAAGGCGCGTCAAGATGCATTCTGGGCCGAACAACAGAAGAAAGAAGAACAGGTTCGTCAGGACAACAAGCAAACCAAATACTTGGTGCGCCCGAACGATACCATCGAGTCGATTGCATCCAAGCGCTTACGCGATCCAAAGCTTGCCGATTTGATCTATCAAATCAACAAGGACAAGATCGAGATCAAGATGGTCAACGGCAAGAAAGTGTACGTCGTCAAAGAAGGCATCGTCCTTACTCTGCCGAGCCCAAGACAAATCAGAGAATTCCGTCAACAACAACGATTGGAGCTCTTCACTGCGCAAGATTCGTCAGGTGAGAATGTTGTTTCCATCGACGCCAAGGCTGCTGCCGATCAGCGCCGTGCCAACGTCGAGAAATTGCTGGGCAAGATCGGCAATGCTGTTGACACCGCAAGTCAGAAGTACAACGTCAGACTGGGTGACACGCTGCGCTCTGTCGCTATGAAACATCCGCAATTGGGTGATGTCACTCTGTGGAAATTGCTGGCAGAGAAGAACGGCTTGCCGACCACGACTGACCACAAGGGCGTTCCTACCGCCGCATTGCGACGCGGTACACAGATCGTCTTGCCGACGACTGAAGAAATTGCTCAATACCGCGATCGTATGAGAGGCGAAAGCATCACAAGCTGGAGTTCGTCCAAGTTCGAAACAGCCAGCCGTCAGTGCCCGCAATGCCATCGCCTGACCACAACCGAAGCAAGCAGTTGCCCCGGTTGCACTTATTCATTCAACGGCATCGGTAAAGAAGTTGATGTTGAAGTGGTGAACCAACCACTCATTGCTGCATCTACGAAGACAGCGACCATTACATCTGCTGTGCCTGTTCCTCGTATTGTTCAGGAAGATGTCAGCGAAGCCTCCACCATTTCTCTGGATGGTGCTGATGACGACAACACTGTGGTCACGGGCGGCAAAGCCAACTCGTTCAACGTGCTTTCGGAAAACCTAGATCCTGATGAGCGCAAGTGGGTTGAGGAGACAATCCTTAATAGCTTGATTGAAAAACTCGGCGAGAATTGCCGCGTCGTCGAATCGACATCGCCCGATGGCAGCAGTATCCGTACACAACTTGAAGTTCTCACAGGCGAAGTCTGGATTCCCATTCTCTCCTATGAAATCAACGAAAACACTTCGGTGCGCCACGAGTTTGCATCGGATGGCAAGCAAAGAACAATGCCGATCGATTTGCCGGCATCTGCTGCACAAGAGCTTATTCACAACGATTTGCAATCCAACTGGCAAGAATACTGCCGCAAGTTCCTCGCTGGTAAGCGTCTAACTGCGTAAGATTAATGGTAGGGTCGACGCCATGCGTCGACCGCATAAATAGAAACGGTCGACGCCATGCGTCGACCCAACAAAAATGGGCGCATGCAATGCGCCCCCACGCTCTAGTCTGTCGTGACGTCTGCGAAGAAAGATAGTTCGCCGTCGTGTGTTTTGTTTCTCAGCCTGAAGACAACGTCAACTGTGAGCGGTTCTTCATTGACGTAGAGCTTATGCGGCTTTCCTTGCTTGTCAAACCAGCACACCAGGTACTTCGTTGTGCCAGGCAATTGTTCACCGAGATACCAAAGTACTTCTCCGTTGAACCTCGCGCCAGCAACGTGTTTTGCAACACCTAATTCGTCGAGCAAAACGCCACGCTCATCGACTTTTGTGACTATTTCTTCTGCCGGACCATCTTCGGAAAACGGTAACTGCGGAGGATGCATAATTACATGCTTGTCAGTGAATTCAATGAGCGGTGAAAAACGACCGGCAGCAGAAAACAGTCGACCACGCCCACCGGCAAGCGGATCATCAACGTCTACAATGCCTAGTTCATCAACTAATGGCAGTTGATCTGGAGGAATTGCCTGATTGGTCTGAACACCTTGAGGGTCTTGTTGCGTCGGGGGGGTTCCCGACGATGGCGGTGGCGTGAAGTCTCTTTGGTGTTTTTCGTCAGGCATTTTGCTGCTGCTCCGCCTCGGCCTCGTTCTGGAAGTTTTCGAGGGCGGTGCGAACTTTGTGTAGCAGTACCAACTGAGCGTCCGTGGATAGCTGCTGGTCTTTGATCAGGTGAACAGCAAGACAGTAGGCAAGGTCAACATCACCTTGACCAATCAGACGTTCTGTCAGCAACCGGCAGAACCAAGCTGCTGAGTCAGATGCCGGAGTGTCTTTTCTGTTGATTGATGAGTTGAAGTCGAACTTGATTTTCGGATCTCTGACAACTTCGGAAACTTCGAAGCGATACAAGCACTTTGATGTGCAGGGACCACAAGTAGGGAGCGGACCTTGGTCGCGTTTGTGCAATTCAAGGAAGTCGTCACGCCACTGTCGAAGCACCGCTATGTCCAACCTTCTGTTTACTTCCGTGGGCTGAAATGCCGGTCTTAGAAGGTTGAGCCAACGCAGATGTTGTTCTTTTACCTGATCGTAGAACCAGTAATTCTCCTCTCCTTTTCTTTCGAAATAACGCTCGGTTGCCTGGGTGAGTGCACACCACGTGATGCCGGTTATGTTGCCAGAACGCGCTCTTCCCCCGATAACCCGCTGGATTTCGTGGATGATTTGTGCGCGGAAGTGAACTAACTGCGTCAAGTCTTTGAGAGTGGACAGTAAATAGCGGTTGTACACTTGCCGGAAAAGCGTGTCATCTGCCACCATTTGAGCTGTATCAAGAATGTTCGAGTCGCATCTGTGCAAGCAGAATTTACAACCTAAATGCCTGTCGAAAGTAGCCACGATGTCCAGACCTTTCATCGCATCACGCACGATCTGGTCGGACTCTTCTGGTGTCTCAGGTGGTGGCACTTCTTTGGTTTTGTCGAACATGATGGCCAGGTGATAAGGCTGTTCCATCTTTTCGGCATACACAATGGCGCGCCCCTGTCCAAGCGCTGTTACGTGCCTCTTTTGAATGTCATCGAGATTCATCGCGCCGCCCATGGAGTCTCGGTCGTCGACCGCCACGATACGGTGCATGATCTTCAAGTTCGTGTTCTTAAGTGCTTCCGGCGCCAGCTTGTTCGGAATTTGGTCGGCGATAATAAATCCCTGACCATAAGAACGAATTTCTGCAAGCATGTTTGTGAAGAATTCAACCGCTTTACCGGCAGGGTTGGCGGATTCGCCGGACTGCGCAGTCGGCACGTTCTTCAAGAGTCGGTGAGCCTCTTCAATGAGCATGACGTGTTGCAAGTTGTCGTGCGGACCTAATGCTTCGCGGTATTCATAGAGGAAAACCATGATCATTCCCATCAAGAATGATTTTTCGCTATCTTCAGAAACCATCTTCAACTCAATTACAGTTGGTTTTCCGAATAGCGTGGACATGGGGATAGAACGGCGTGTATTGAGCATTTGGCCCTTGCCACCGATCAGCAATGATCCAATTCTGGCTTTTAGCGCAGCTTGTACGTCTGGTCCGATTCTTTCCGAATATCCGAACGATTCCGTAATCGGTTCGATAATTTCGTAGAGATCCTTCATGGTCGGATAGATTTCCGGCGGACAATCAGGATCGCCAAGATTGACTCCTGGAGGCAATCTTCTGCATTTGTTTTGCACAAGATCCCAACCACGAACAGAGTAAATAGAGTTGAGTGCTTTTTCCAATACCTGAGGCATTGGAGAGTACATTTCAAAACTGGCGTTAAATACTGACTTTAGCGCGTCAAGGTGCGTCTGCACTTTTACGCCTTTCATAATCTCGAACGGATTGAGTCGGAATGGGGACACTGTTTCGTCGCCCAACGAGAATGCTTGCCCGACGCCTTTGAATGTTTCCGACATCAGCATCATATGCCGATATTCTGATTTCGCCGGTTCGCAGACCATAAATGGAATTTTGAATTTCCACAGCTGTCCAAGCAGATAGAAGCAAGTGTTGGTTTTACCGCCGCCGGTTACCCCGCAGACGATGGTGTGCTTTTGCATCGCGTCTACGTCGATGTAATAAAGGTTGCCCGTATCTACACCGCGGTCGAGGATGTTGCCGATGGCTATGATGCGCACAGGATCTTTGGGCGGAATATTTGCAAGAGAAAACTCGGCCGAGCGCTTGATGCGGAAGCCGGGCATTTCACGTTTTGGCAAATGGATGTAAGCCGAAAGAAGACGCGAATTGAGAGGAGTGAGAAAACGATATCCAAGCAAAGTTTGGAACGATTCGCCAGATCTCTGGTTTTTCACCAAACCGAATTGAGCCACGTGCTCACGCAAACCTTTGATTTCATGCGTGCGCAGAGGTGTTGGTCTGCTCGTCTCATCGACGTAAGTGGCTTGAATCAAAGATTGCAGTCGTGCAAAAACTGAGCGATCCGGCGCGAAGAAATAGGTGCCGACTTGCCAGCTACCAATTGCTGTACCTAACTGAATGTGTTTTAGGTAGGCATCTTGAAGTTCGAGATAATACTTGATGCGTCGTTTCTTTTCAGGGTCTTCGTTTTCTTGCGCACGCTGAATTTGATCGACGACATGAAACTCTTCTTTGGTTACATATGCTTTTGGAATCGGCGCTGCCAGCACCATCATGCCGAAGTCTTTGCCTTGCAGACCGCTGGCGAGGCGTTCGATTTGCTCGGATTCCATGGTGTCACCGGCGGTGGACTTCAACGCCGGGATGCCTGTAATAATGCCAGTATGTGTGGCGAGTGGTGCCACCATCGCTTTCATCTGATCGAGCGTAAATGGATCTTTGTAGGTGTCGACTCCGTTGTAGACACTGTGCAGAATAGATTTGAGCGTATTGAAGGAAATGGTGCTGCTGTCACCGCCGTCGCCAGGATCACCGGGATTGGCGATGGATGCTCCCATGTAATATTGAACGCCGGTTTTGTCACCGAGTACCAAAAAAGCAAGATATGCCTTTTGGCTATGCATACCGGTGAGCGCGTCTTCCATCAAGTACATGCGCTTTGGACCCTGGTTGGGGTCTTGGTTTTGCTGCGGCTGTTGCTTCGCCTGCTGTTTTTCTCCCTCGATATCCCAAGAGCGCAAGATACCGTCCACGCGTACAAAGGTCAGCCCCGGAACCGGCCAGCTGACTACATCGGCACCCGATACTGGGTCTAATTCAAGCGCGTCGAGGTCATATCGCCTGAGGTCGGCGATTTTCTCTTCCCAAATATTGCGTGGACCTTCATCCATGATGCTTGTCCTGGGTTGCCCTTACTTATCAGTCAGATCAGATGAGCTGCTGACCCTGATTATACTCATTTAAATAGCCTTTCTACGGCTGAAAGAGCCGAGAAGGCAGATTACCGCTCATTTCAATCATGCCCTTAAAGGTCTGAATTTAGTACATATAAGAAGTACTGACGCTTTCAAGGTGTGCTCCGTGCGTTTTCACGGAAGCGTTTAGGCGACGTCCGGCTTCTTGTTGGTATTTGCTCCAGAGCCTGTGTGCATCATCTCGATGAGCTTCGATTTTACTTTCGCCTTGGGTGGGTCTGCAAACTCGTGAGTCTTCAGGCTGAATGTGCCGGCGACCGTACCTACCCTGTAGCAGAAGAAATCTCGTGTCTCTTGACCTACAACTCTGTCGATATTGAGCTTTTCTTCGTCGGAAATTAGCTCGAATTGAGGCGAGGTGTTGACCTGGTTGAAGAAGTTTTGAATTGTTCTGTGTTTTACCTTTCTGCCGTCAACGCGGAACATCTGCGGACCAAGCAAGTCTCCGTCCTTTTTCGCAAGGGCGAATGCGCAGACCGTGCCGACGTTGATGATGATTTGGTTCCTGAAGTCCTCCGGTAAATGCTGTAGCGTCTTGCAGCAGCCGACAAAGCCAATCTTGAACTTGTCGGTTTCTTGCGTGAGCGCTTCGATGGTTTCTTTTTCAATGAAGTTGTTCATTTCATCGAGGTAGAGAGCGCATGGTTGTTGCTTGCTTTCGTCGTAAACTGACAAGCCTAAAGCTGCTTGCTTAAGACCAGTGACAAGTAGCGAGCCCAAAAGATTGGCGTTCTGGTCGAGTTGCCCTTGAGGAATTCTGACCAGTAAGACCTGCTTGCTGGTGATCAAATCTTTCAGTCTCAGATCGCCGACAGGCTTGGTGAGAATTGGTCTAATGCGCGGATCGCTGAGCATTGGCGTGACTCTGTTGAGAATCGGCTCCACCCAGTTGATCCACTGATCTGTTCTAGCCAATCGTTTGTATTGCCCCCATGTCTCGATGAGAGTCGAATACTCAGTGCGTTCTTTCTTTTTCTTCTCAATACCTTCTAAGAGGATGTCTCTAAAATCGTTGTCTTGCAGAAGTGTAGGCAAGTCGATTAGGGTCTTATTGTTAGCCATCAGCAAAATGGCTGCGTTTCTCAGGATGTTTGCAGTTTGTTGGTTCCACTGACTTTGAGAGCCGGGTGGTTCGGTGTAAATGGCTTTGAAACCGTGGACTATGGCAGAAGCAGCGTCGATGAAATTGACGTCTTCCAGTGGCTCGAGCGGGTTGTAGGACATTGAGCCGCCGCGATAGGTCGGGTCTACAATGACAATTCTCTTGGCGAATTCTTTGCCTTTTACGTGCGCAGCCGTCCAGTTGGTGACCAAATCGATGAGCTCTCCGTCAGAGTCAATTACGACGACGGCGCGATCATTTGCTTCGATATCGTGGCAAATCATGTTTGCCAGCAAACGCGACTTGCCTTTGTCTGAACCACCCATCACGATCATGTGTGGGTTATTGGTTCGCGACTCAGGCGGCATCGCCATAACTCTGGGTACCCATGGCTTCCAGAATCTCCACTCAACACGAGTGCCGAGCGGCATGGCTCCTTTCTTATAGGGCTTGGACCACTCGCGCATCATCTTATTGTGCTGAGCTTTATACTGCGAAGGAATGTATTCCTGCTTCGCCATGATGTTCAATTTGCCTGATGGCCCGAAGATGAACAACGCGCCCATCGCAAGCAACACACCGATACCGATTAATCCGAATGCAACCTTGAGGAAAAATGCAGACATGTCGCCGCGATTGTGCGTATCGCTCGGTTGCAGCATCTGAAGCGGATTGCCGCCGCCCATTGGGCTCATAGGCGCACTCGCAACAGTTGGCATTGGTGGTGGTGCTTGTCCGCTATTTGCCAAGACCGCGCCTGACACTGTCTGAACAGCTTTCCAATTGCCAGTGACTTGCGCAATTGTCGCTCGCCAGAATTTACCCATTTTGGTTTCGTAGGCAAGCTGACCTTGCATATATGGGCGGCCTATTTCAGTGACGCCTACCATACCTCTATATTCGATTCCTTTTCCGAAAGGTTTGCCGTCTCTCAAATAGAACTTTCTAAAGACGATGCCATTCGGTGCCACCAGGTTGCCCTGCAAAATCCAAGGGCCCCCGACGTCTTCACCACGTCCGTAGATTTGAGTTCCTTGTTGACCAAGCTGCATTTTGAAGGAGTTGCCGTTCTTCTCCATTGGCGTCTTGTAGAAGACGTTGTAAATGCCGGAGATGTCTACGGCTTTTTGTCCACCCAGACCACCCAGCATTCCGCCTTGCGCAGAGCCGTTCTTGGGCATTGAGCCGGCAAGGTATGTGCAGAATGTGCAGAAAGTGTTGAACACGACCACGGTCATGAAGGCGCATATGGTGCCAAGAATAATTGCCGACTTGTTGCTGACGGTCATGCCGCCGAGGCTAATCTCGCGCTCCAGGAACGGCAGATTCTCATCGTCATCGAGATTGTCGTTGTCTTCGTCCTTGTTTTTGCCTTTCTTCGATTTATCTTTGACGACTTCTCTTTTCTTCGCGCCAGGTCTTTTTATAGTTGAGGCGCCGCCAGAAAAAGATTTTCTCGGCGGTGGTGATTCCTTCTCAGAATCTTCATCATCGAGGTCATCATCGGAATTTTTCTTGTTTTTTCTTCCGGCGAAGAAATCATCATCTTGGCTTTCGGCCTTGTCGACTTTCTCAGCCTTAACTTCTTTCTCTTGTGATTTGCCGGCGTCTTTGGTGTCTCTACTTGGAGCGAAACCACGTGGGCGTGCGATTTTGGGACGACCATCATCGGAGTCGCTTATTTTTGATGACTCATCTCTTCTGCCACGATTTTTACTTTCGTCCGGAAAAACATCGTCGTCATTTCGCGTTTTTCTTCCCGAATCGAAGTTAAACCCATCAGCAGAATCGTTGTTATTGTCTACGCTGCCGTCGTCGCGTTTTGGTCTACCAATTGGAGCAGCGCTGAAAAAATCGTCAGCAGGACCAGTCGGAAAACCGGACGCAGGTTTTGATGCAGCAGGTGCGAACGGGTCGAATGCTGCTTCTTCACTGACCGCATCTGCCGAATCTGTGGAGCTTGAACTACCTAGGGGATCTGCAGATGTTGTCGAAGTTGCACCGACCGATGCATTGTCATCGTTGCGAGTTACTGGTGCACCGGTGTCGAAGAAATCACCACCCGTATTAGCTGCCCGGTTGTGGATTGCATTGGTGACTGCGGCACCTGCAGCAGCTCCAGCAATGGCTGCAGCGGCTGCGATTGCAGCTGTTTGTCCTGCTCCAAAACCACCTTGGCTGTCGGCTTGAGGCGTGACTGCTATTGGGTCGCCACCTGGCTCTGCACTTCCCGAAGCAGTTTCTGCGACTGGCTCCAAAGCTGTTCCAATAGCAGTAGTGTTGTCACCGGAAGTGGTGCCAACGGGTACTGTCTGAATCGGTGTTACTGTCTCAAAGCCTGGGTCTTGCGCTGCCGGAGCAATTGCGTATGATGACGATACATCGCTGTTCAGCCCGGCAGGAGATTCTACCAATTCCGGATTCATTGCTAACTGCGGTGGATCGAAGAATCCATCTCCGGGAGGAGAAGACGGGCTATGGCTGTCAAATGCGAATGGATCTAGCGGTTTGTCGGACAGTGCTGCAGGCATCATCTGCGGTGCCGCTTCAGGCATCGAGGCGGCGGGCGCGACTGGATCAAAACTTCCCATGGGAGCCATTGGATCGAAGGCTCCCTTTGCAGAGGTTGGCGCGAGACCTGCTATAGGCGAACTTGGATCGAAACCACCCATGGCAGAAGTCGGATCGAAACTTCCCGGTGTTGGTGCCGGTGCCGGAGCCATGCCGGCAGGTGCTGTTGCATCTTGAGCGGCATCGGGAGTGCCGAGGAACATGTTTTGCGCTGCTTGTGCACCGGACGAAAACGGATCTAAATTAGGCGAAAAAGGAGTTTGCGATGCTGGTGTCAGCCAAGGCGATGTTCCTTGAGCTGGGTCGTTAGGAAGCGCTGCTGGTGCGGAACCCGTGGGCGCTTGTGCTGGCACACTTTGATTAGATTGACTAATCGGATCGAACTGACCAGAACTGATCGCAGGAGCAACACTTGCTCCAGTAGTTTCGGGTGACGCTGGCGGGGCGGCTGTTTCCGCTTCACCCCATGGATTGTCAGCAAATAACGGACCTGTCGGTTGTGTTTTTCTGCCACTCATGAAGCCCAGACTGAGAGCTGCAAGTCCTGTCTGGGAGCTGGAAGGATTCATTGGACCGGGGGCTACTGAGCTGCCGTTTTCACCGTTGTGTCCATTGCCGGTATGATCGCCGTTGCCGTTGCCGTTGCCATGCCCGTTTTCGCCATTGTGTCCATTGCCGTAACCGTTGGCCTCTTTCAGCTTGTAAGTGCCAAGGCGCCGGGCGGTGACGACTCTTTCAAGAACAAGGGGGTCAGGATCCACTGCCACTGCCAATGGAGCGGAGGTGTTAGACATAATGGGCAAGGCGGTGGCTGAATATTTGGACGCAGGAGTTCCGCACGACTGGCAGCTTTTAATCTCGCCGCGCAATAACAGCCCGCAAGTTTGACAGATAAGGATTTCCAACTGGCACTGCTCCTTTTGGCAGATACCCCGCGCCTATCTCGATGATAGCGCTTATTAAGACAGATATTGGCGTTCGCCGCTTGTTTGGCTATTTGCAATAGTAAGTGGCAGCTTAAAGACCTGAATTCGTCGTGATCTTATGTCTATAACTCTCTCTTGTCAAGCGCCAAATTTCTTGGCCAGTTGAGCAATTTGGGATATATACTGGAGGTGGTAGGTGATCGAAATTCCAGGGAGCCGGCCAGTTACCGTCAATTATTAAATCGTCGGATTTCAATTATCTGACGCTTGGAGCAAACCCGCGTCCGGAGCTTTATTTAGCGTACCGGGGTAGCGCTGGAGTATTGTTTGTAAGGTGAGGGTACATTACTTAGTAAGCTAAGTATTTCGGCAACTTAGTCAGGCTTGGTAGGGTGCGTGAAACCTGCCATCAACGCCCAGAGTGCATGGAAAGGCTAGAGAAGTGGTCGCGACTAAGCCACTTTTCTCGAGAAAGGAAACTAGATGAGTCCTGAGGACAAGGGAAGCGCAGTAGGCCCGTATGACAATGCGGCGACCGGCAAGGCGAACGAAGAAGGTTCGTCCCTTTCGGCACGTCGGGCACGCTTGAGAGGGTCGCTGTCAAAATCGGCCTCGCCGCCAGACCCCTATTCCGTGACCGCTCTGGACCCCGCTCCATCTACAACGTCTTCCGCTCAAATGCCTACAGAACCCAATGGTCAAGTTCCAGTGAGCACGAATGGCGACGGGCATTCTGCCGGCAATGATGAAACTAACGCTGTTCCAGCTTCTGCCGCCCCAGCCCCTGTTCCTGTAGCACCTCCGCCGTCTTCACCACTCTCCACTCTTGATTCGCTGGTTCCTAAAGCTGGCAAAGGCGCTAAGTCTTCAGGCGGTACGTCAGCCTCCCTTGGCGCGAAGGACTCGACGCCGAATTATTCCTTCGGGTTGGAAGATTTGCCCTCTGCTCCGTCCACCACAGCCACCACCGAGTTGATACCAGTAAGCATGCCTCAAGACATCATACCGACTGCCGAACCAGCAAATTCCAGCACTGCGGCTTCCATTGCGGCTGCCATCACCGCACCGGCTGCCACCGTCGAGCCGCAGCCAGAGTCAATACAAGCGTCCTCCGAGCCCGCTCCGGTTGCTGAAAGCAAGTCTGAGTCAAAGCCAGACTCCAAACCTGACTCCAAGCCAGAGCCTGAATCGAAACCAGAAACCAAAAAGGAAGAACCGGCACCTGAGCTCAAACTACCAGAGTCGTCTTCAGCGCCAGAACCTCTCAAAGAATCGGCGTCTTCAAAGAAAGAGTCCAAAGGGGAAGAGAAGTCTTCACCTGCACCGGCAAGCGTTCCAGACCCGTCGTCCTTGCAGAATTTCCCTTCTCTTTCCTCAATTGGCTCAATACCGTCTGCATCTCTGGCACCGGTTTCCGACTTGGCCAATGAAATTCTTACCAACATCGATCAGGGTCTGACAGCCTGTGCGATGAATCTTTCAATGATTCAAAAGCTCGCAGGAGAGCAGACTGAGACGATGCGTTCTTTGTCAGAAACTATGCAAAATCAGACTTTTGCTGAAATCAATTTGACTCTAAACAGTCTTATGGATTCATTATCAGCAGCTCTCGAGCCTATGAAGGCTGTTGGAGAACTGGTTCCTGCCATCGATCAGCTCGTGCAAAGCCTGGAAACCAAGGGCGAAGGCGGGGCTGACAATGAAAAGATGAGCCCGGAGCAACTTGTAATGAGCCTGGCCGATCAGTTATCTGCCGGGTTGATTGATCCCTGGACTTTCAAAGCCGCTTATATGGCTGTCTATCCTGCCGATCACCCTGCCGATTTGTTGCACCGATTGGTTGATCTGCTCGGCAGTCAGCGTCTTTCCGGAGACCTCTTTAGAGCAGCCTACGATGCCGTGCAGGGCGCCGAAGCTCCTCCCCGCTCACGTGGCGCCGAAGGCGGAGGAAGTAGTGGTGGCGGCGGTATCCAGGATGAGGCCGTTCTTGCAGAGCTCGAAAAAATGCGTCAGTCACAGGACGATCTCGTTGGTCGTTTTGAGCAGCGCGAACGCGAGATGGAGCAAATCCTGAATGCAAAAGATCAGGAATTGGAAGAGCAAAAACAACTCCTAGGTTCTCGCTGGGAGGAGTTCAATACTCGCTACGATGAGCTTTCCGAAACCCTTAGCAAGCGCGATCAATTGCTCGATGCGAAAGAACAAGAATTGTCTCGCAAAGAAAGCGAGAACGCACAATTGAAGGCGCAGTTGGAAGAACTACGCGATTCGACTAAAGAAATGGTCGCGGATTTCCAAAAGCAAATGACCGAGACCAAAGCGAAAGCAGAGGAAGCACATGCTCAAGCCCAGCAGGCTCAGGCGCAAGCAACAGCGCCGCGCACCAACAGCTTCTTCGATGTTGCTCCTGCGCAGCCCGCTTCGCCTGGCAATTTATTCAATACAACACCGGCAAAACCTCTAGATTTGCAGGCCGGACAACCTGCAGCCGAAACACAACCGATTGCAGCTGCAGCACCAGAGCCCGCCGCAGCGGCTCCTGCGCCAGCTCCAGCTCCAGCCCCTGCACCAACGCCTGCTCCGCCGCCACCTCCGCCACCACCACCGCCGCCTCCTCCACCTCCTCCACCTCCTCCTCCAGCTATCGAGGCAGAGCAAGCCATCCCGCGTGCGCCGGCAACAACTCCTTTTGTGGGAGGACCGGGCAGCTACGGCAGCGGTGTCCGCGCTCAAGTGTTTGAAGTTATTGTTCGACAGGCACTGGCTGGTGCCCCGTGGCGTGAGATTTGTGCCGGACCTATGCAAGTCAACAACATCACTCCAGATGAAGTAGAAGCTGAAGTGAAGCGCCGTCAGGCTCTGCTTAAGAAGTAGCGAATAGAAAGATATAGAAAGATCGGTAGGCCCTTTTGCGAAACCTGCAGTTAGACCTGCTAAGAGCACTGGCAATAACGCTCGTACTCGGGCGTCATATGAGCGAAATGCCGCCCGATATGCCGCAATTTCTCAAGGTACCGATGGACGCATTTCGCTATATCGGCTGGATGGGCGTTGATCTCTTCTTTGTTTTGAGTGGCTTTCTGATCTCAGGGCTGATAATCAGAGAATTCGAGAAACACGGTGATTTCAACGCAATTCACTTTCTGATTCGCCGTGGGTTTAAGATCTATCCTTCTTATTACTTATTTCTCTTTCTGTCTTTGCCTGCAGTTATATGGATTCCTCACCATGTGACGCTCCAGAAGTTCATCAATGAAGCATTTTTTGTCTCCAATTATTTCGATAACATCTGGGGACAGACTTGGTCTCTCTGCATTGAAGAGCATTTCTACATTCTTTTTGCGCTTGGATTTTTCATTCTGAGCAAGAAAAAATTCCCAATCAAGTACCTGATGTGGGCTTGCATTATTACTCTGATTCTTCCTCTATGCGGCCGCATTTATATCAGCAGCATTTTGCCGTTTTATCAGAAGCCTTTTCAGACTGCGACAATGTTTCGCATCGATGCGCTTGCCTTCGGGGTTTTGATTTCTTGTCTGTTTAAACTTTATGGCGATCCGTTGAAAGATCAGATTCGAAAGTACGCTGCTCTTATCACCATATTTGGTGGCTTGCTAATTCTGCCCTGCGCTATTTGGGGCTATGAAAAACCGCTTCTCTACACGGCTGGGCTCACAGCTTTGTACATGGGCTGGGGCATGATATTGGCCGTGGCCATGTGCTTTGACTTTAAAACCGAAAACAAAATCATCACTACAATCGCGCTTGTCGGCACATTCTCGTATTCCATCTACTTATGGCATAAGCCCTTCTCAGGCTTGTGCAGCCTGCCTTCCGACTGGTGGCCTTTCCACTTGAATGCATGGGGAAGGCTTGCTGTCTTCTTCATTGCCAGCTTTGTTGTTGGAATTGGCATGTCCAAGCTGGTCGAGTATCCGACGCTCAAACTGCGCGATAAGTGGTTTCCCTCGCGCTCCGCCTAAAAAAAAGAGGGCGCATGGAATGCGCCCCCTCGAATTTCTGATCGGACTGGCTTCCTATTTAGCCTTACCTTTTTCTGGCTCTTTGCTTTTGTCAGCGCCAGTAGTTGCCGGCGGTGTTGGCGCTGGTGCGGGCGGTGGATTTTTCGCTCTGTGCGAAATCGATACTTCAATGGCTTTCCATTCGTAGACGATCTTTTCCATGTTGCCCATGAAGTGCAGCACTATGTTTGCGGGCATGCTGCTGAACATTTCGGTCATCGTATAGAAGACGACACCGAGAATGGTGAGGGTGCAGATGATCACGACGCTTCTTGTAAAACGTGCTTGTTCATCGATTTTCTTACTCAATTGCGCAATGCTTGTTTCGAACGAGCTGCCGTCAGCCATATTTGCCTCGCGATTCTATAGAAAGTCCAAGCGACGGTCGAAATTATATCCCCTTGATTTGTGGAATTTGCTGGAAAAGGCATCACAAAAGCGAATCACTTACGGTTTTGAGAGCTTTTAACACATACTTTTCATCATCTTCAAAGACTGCTCTGAAGTCGATCATCAGTTTTTCTTCTTGAATGATTCCGATAATCGGCGGTTCGTTGTTGCGAATTCGATCCGAGATGCTCTTTGCAGTAGCTTTCTTCCCGGCTTTCGGCTCAATAATAAGCGCAAAGCTAGCCAAAGATTTGCCCGGTACGGTGCCTCCTCCCATGGTCGCCTGGCTTGGCGTGACACTTAATTGCAGATTGGCCAGGGTTGAAGCTTCGCGTTTTATAAAAGCTTCCACTCGATCTTTGATGCTTTCCGCACTGGCGGATGCAAGAATAAGTGCGGGTATTTTCTTGAACGGATCGCCTGAAAGGTAGAGAGTAAGCACTTCTTCGACGAACGCGATTGTCAGCTTGTCGGCCCTGAGTGCACGATAAATAGGATGCTTACGCATCTTCTCTATGGTTTGTTTCTTGCCTGCAATGATACCTGCCTGTGGACCGCCCAGAATTTTGTCGCCTGAGAAAAGGCATGCATCAAGACCAGCAGCTATGCGATCCGGCACGGTAGGCTCGTCTTCGAGTCCGAGCGATTGCAGCGCAACCAGCGCGCCTGATCCGAGATCTTCCAAAATTGGAATGTTCGTTTCCTTGCCTATCTCCACGAGTTCCTTTACTGATGCCTCTTGCGTGAATCCTGTGATGGCAAAATTGGAGCGATGACATTTGAGAATCATGCCTGTTTTTGCGCTAATAGCTTTCTTGTAATCGCTTGCTCTGGTGCGATTCGTTGTTCCTACCTCTTTGAGAATTCCGCCTGCTGACTCGATTACATCGGGTAAGCGGAAGCTGCCGCCAATTTCAATCAATTCGCCGCGCGAGACTATGACTTCTTTTCCACCCGCCAGTGCCGCAACAGCTAACATCACTGAGGATGCGTTGTTGTTGACTACAATTGCCTTTTCGCAATTTAGAAGCGTGCGGCAAAGTTGCTCCAACTTGGTTCCACGCTCTCCTCTCTTACCGCTTTCGAGATCGAGTTCTAAGTTGGTATAGCCGCCGGCGATGCTTTCTATTCTTCTGCCGATGCCCACTGGTAGCGGCGCTCGCCCTAGATTGGTGTTGAGAATCACACCTGTTCCGTTCACCACTTTTTTGATGCCGGGTGAAAGCAATTGATGAGCTCTTCTCACAACGTTATCGGCCAGTGTATCTATGTTCGTGGCGTCTCTGCTTGCGTCTGCGGCAGTGGTTTCAGCTAAAATTTTTTCTGATGAATTCTTCTTATTATCAGATTCTCGATTCTTATCAGTCTGAGCTGATTTGCCATTGAAAAGTGTTTCGCGCAAACTATTCAATTCTTGTCTGACCAGCTGAGCGAGCACAGGCTGGCTTATTTCGCCAGCTAGACTTTTCAATTTCTCGTGGTTGAGCAGTCGGTCAACCTGAGGAATTTCTGTTCTTTTGTCTGCTTTTTCGCTTTTAGACGGGATTTTATCGGGCATTTTCACTTGCTGAACTTGAAGCCAAAGGGCTTGTCAGATAGAGGAGAAACACACACAATTAGAATATGTAGTAACCTCGGCGGCTGACAACCAGGCGGGCTCGTTTCAGAAACCTCAAAACCTTAGAAGGGGTGGCATGTGGGAAAGACACTGAGAACCAAACAGCTGTATCAGGATAGAGACTGGCTCATACAGAAGTATGTTAAGGAAAAGCTTAGCACCGTTGAGATCGCTCGAATCTACCGCGATACGGAAAATAAGTGGTGTGACCCCAACACGATTTCTCGTTGGCTGAAGAAGCATGACATTCCGATGCGCACTCTTGCCGAGGCTCAGCAGAACCGGCACGCTGTCGTCACGCCGCCTACTAAAGGTCGTCGCGCTCCATAAGCGCTATTTGGCTCAACCTTTAGGCGTGTCTAGAGCGGCATATTACCGACCGACAGCCACGAGCCACCGATTATAAATCCGCACAGAATATAAAGAATTACGTCTCGACCACCTGCCAGGTAAAATGCGCAGTAGGCAAAGAAGCTGAAAGCCGGTCTCCAGAAGCGTGCATCTTCTTCGCGCACGGCGTGCGCGCCCAGACAAAGCGCGAAGATGATGGGAAAGCCGAAAAAGAACACGTCGAACAGCATTGTTTGGCCTTTGGTCTGAATCCTGAAGTCCCGTAAAAGACACCTGAACCTTCACTATGAGATAACCAGAGCGGCAGCCTTGTGTCCATGGTGCTTTGCCCATGAGGGGCTATACTGCTGCCAGTTCTGGGTTTGCAACACAAAAGTATCAGCAGTTTCGACAGGAAAGCATTGATGAATGACAGGCAGGATGGTGAATTTGTATTCGGGCGCAATGCTCTGCTTGTCTATTTGGAGCGCATGCTGGAGGAAACCGACTCGTCTGGCGACGTACCCGAGATTGTGAAGGTCTTTCTGGCTGATTCTTTGGATGCGGACACCCGGCTAAGCAAGATTGAGACGGCAGCAAAACGGCTGCGCATCCCTGTTGCCGTGTGCGACCGTCGCAAAATTGACATGATGCTGGGACGTGATGCGCGCCATCAGGGCGTCGCCGGTCAACTTTCAGCCGTTAAGCAATTAGAACTGAAAGACTTTCTCAAGCGCTTCAAGGGCGATGCGATGAGTGAAAACCCTTGCGTCGTTTTGCTGGATGGCATCGAAGACCCGCACAACCTGGGCGCTATAGTACGTGTTGCTGAATCCTCAGGCGCCAAAGCAGTGCTGGTGCCTCAAAGAAGGTCGGCGCAAGTTTCTGGCACTGTGTCGAAAGTGAGCGCCGGTGCGCTTGCCTTCATTCCGATTGTGCGAGTGCACAATATTGTTAATGCTGTTGAAGACTTGAAGAAAGCTGGGTTTTGGGTGGTTGGCCTTGATGTGCGCGGTGGTGAAGAATTGTTCGATGCTGATCTCGTTAGGCCACTTGCTATCTGTGTTGGTGCTGAAGGAAAAGGGCTCAGCAGGCTGGTTTCTGAACATTGCGATTTTAATGTCAAGATACCCATGCCCGGCAAGACTGAGTCTCTCAACGCTTCTGTTGCGTGCGGAATTGTTTTATTTGAAGTAGTCAGGCAAAAACGCACCAAAAGCCTGTAGGGTCGGCGCCATGCGTCGACTGTTTTAAAGAAGCGACGCGACCGTGTGACTTGAAAACTCGGCTTGAAAAGTGTCTTTGGAAACTCTCATGTGCTCTTGGTTTCGCTCAAACGAAACAACATTAGCGAAAAAATAATTTCGGTATTGTGTCGCTATTTGACGGAAGAACCAGAGTTATTTGACACGATTAAAGCTAAGCTAGTAAGATCTTCCCTCGCTTGCATCCCGTGCCGGTGTAGCTCAATGGCAGAGCAACGGTTTTGTAAACCGTAGGTTGCGGGTTCGAATCCCATCACCGGCTTTTGGGGCGGATGTCCGAGTGGCTAAAGGAGACGGGCTGTAAACTCGTTGGCGAAAGCCTACACTGGTTCGAATCCAGTTCCGCCCAAATTTCCCTTCTGGGAATGGCTTCGAGAGCAAGCGACGTGCAACCCTGCCAATTGGTGGTGGTTAAACGGTTCTTTCTGGACTTTCGCCTAGCCAGCGATTTGTTTGGATGGAACTTGAGGTTCGGTATTAATGCCGAACCAAATGGTTAAGTTGCACGTAAAAGAGCGGTAGTTCTATATAGGACGGCCGCTCAGGGGCGCTAGAATATGCCCCGTGCCTATGTAGCACAGTGGTAGTGCACCCCCTTGGTAAGGGGGAGGTCGCCAGTTCAATCCTGGCCATAGGCTCCATTTTTTATAGAGCGCGTTTCTAGCGTCGCAAATCTAATAAGAAAACGCGTTCTGCGCGTGTAGGGGACAGACCAAAGTAAGTAAGCAGTCAACCAACAGTTAAGGAGAGTTGTAGGATGGCCCGCCAGAAGTTTGAAAGAAACAAGCCGAACGTAAACATCGGCACCATCGGCCACGTCGACCACGGCAAAACCAGTCTGACAGCCGCAATCACACTGGCATTGTCTAAACAAGGCAAAGCCAAATTCAAGAAATATGATGAAATCGATGCCGCTCCGGAAGAAAAAGCCCGTGGTATCACCATCAATACCGCGCACGTCGAGTATGAAACCGACAACCGCCACTACAGCCACGTAGACTGCCCAGGTCACGCCGACTACATCAAGAACATGATCACCGGCGCCGCCCAAATGGACGGAGCAATCCTGGTTATCTCGGCCAACGACGGACCGATGCCCCAGACCCGTGAGCACATCCTGCTCGCCCGTCAGGTAGGCGTTCCTTACATCGTTGTATTCCTGAACAAAGTCGACCTCGTCGACGATCCGGAATTGGTCGAATTGGTTGAAATGGAAGCCCGTGAATTGCTCAGCAAGTATCAATTCCCTGGCGACGATATTCCTTTCATCAAGGGATCTGCTGTTAAGGCTCTCGAAGGCGATGCAGCTGCTGAAGCAGTTATCGCTGACCTGATGAAGGCAGTAGACAGCTACATCCCGACCCCTGAGCGCGAAGTCGACAAGCCGTTCTTGCTGGCAGTTGAAGACGTGTTCTCAATCACAGGTCGTGGAACCGTAGCTACCGGCCGTGTCGAGCGCGGCAAAGTCAAAGTTGGCGACGAAGTAGAAATCGTTGGCTTGCACGAAACCAAAAAGACCACCGTCACCGGTATTGAAATGTACCAAAAGACCTTGGAAGAAGGCATCGCAGGCGACAACGTCGGCGTACTCCTTCGTGGTATCGACAAGACCATGATCGAACGCGGACAAGTTATCGCTAAGCCGGGTTCTATCAAGCCGCACACCAAGTTCAAAGCTGAGGTTTACATCCTCTCGAAAGAAGAAGGTGGACGTCACACTCCATTCTTCCCTGGCTACAGACCGCAGTTCTACATCCGTACAACTGACGTGACCGGCTCCATCACCCTGCCTGCAGGCGTTGAAATGGTTATGCCTGGTGACAACGTTGCAATGGACGTTGAACTCATCCAGCCAGTAGCTATCGAGCAAGGTATGCGCTTCGCTATCCGCGAAGGCGGCAGAACCGTAGGCGCAGGAGTTGTTGCTTCGATTACCGAGTAATTGAAGTAGAGGCGATGCCATGCATCGCCCGAACAAATTAAAATTGAGGTGGGGCCTTCTGGCTCCACCTCTTTGTTTTGGAAATGACGAACGTATTCAAAAGGGAGATGCTATACGTCGCCCTTCGCCGATTTTTGAAGTCGATAATCTTGAATTGCCTGTTGGGTCTTACTTTGACTAATATCCATACCTACAGTTGAGGCGGTAGGCTTAAGTGCTGCACCTTTTCTTGAAATTGAATGGCAGATGCTTTTGATAAAGCAGTTAGCGCTTTTCCATATGCACTGTTGTCGAACTCTGACTTGTGCAACTTGAGTCCCGCTTCCACTATGTTCTCGTCAATGAACATTGCTCGGTCAGAGGTTAGAAAGACATTGCCTGTTTTTTTATCCAGCAGTTGAACAGATATAGAGACGTTTATCGGGGCTTTAGGTGCGAAACTGAACGCGATTAGATTTGCACCAACATGGTAGTTCGCATGGTAAATCTTTGAGAGTGTGCGACTGTTCTCCTGATTCACAACTTGAATCACACTACCTCTTGCGAATTCCTGAAGAAGAATGTCACACATCAGACGTCTGGGTTCATCACTGTTGTGTTCTTGCATGCTTTCTTGAGTAAGCATGACTACGCTGATTTTGTTGACCGCAAGCGATTGAGCAGGCGTCGAAAGAATAGCAAGGATAGTCAGAAATACAATCGCACACCTTCGCTTCAAAATTGAGCGGGAAGTTTCGATGACCATTTGCACATTTCCTTCCTCTGGACAAAAGGATGGTGCATTGCACCATCCTTTTGCTTAGTTTTGTCCTAGCTGAATGTAACTAATGGGATTCCTTGCATCATCTAACCAGTGCAACGAGCGAACGGGCGATGTCTGCGAATGCGCGGTTCAGCGCTGCGGCTTGCCCAGCACCTGGAGGAATAACGTAGAGTTTTCCTCCGGAGTTGGTGGCAATTGTTCCGAGAGTCGCATTCATTCCAGGGAGCAGCGAAGAAACTTGCGCGAGTCCGATGCAGTAAATTGGAATGGAACACTGCCCCGCTTTTTGTGCGGTAGTCGAGCCGTCCTGTCCGTAGAGAGGACCTGTATTGATGGTCGGCAATCCATCAGTGAACAAGACTATCGCTCTGCGCGCGCCGATTCGAGCACGGTTGTTGTTAGTCGGCCAGTAGGTCGGGTCTTTATAATAAGAGGGCGTACTTCTTGTTAGCATGTTCATTGCCTGATTAAGGGCGCCGTTGATGTCAGTCGAGCCATACGCAGTAAGTTGTGGAACGACCGTCGAAGGTAACGTAGGAGGCAAGGGTAGTTTCGCGCTAACGGCAGCTAGATTATTGCCGGCCGATCCCGGTGTTGGATCAAGTTGGACGTATGGGATCGGACAACTGACGTTTGCAGAGGTCGGAATGTTACCAGCAACCGGCGGCACTGGGAACGTGTGATTAGCACCGGATTCTATTGCCGGTTGACTATAGGTAGTATTCTCATCGCTAGAGAAACCAACTAGTCCCAAGTGTGCATTTGTAGAATTTGTGATGATCTGAAAGAAGTTGGCTGATGACGCTTGTGCATCATAAAGAGGATGTCTGTGAATCTGTGCTTGCTCCCAGTAAGTGCGGTAATAGCCAGTTTGTGGTGTAACACCCATTGATGCATATGGAACGCTAGCATTGTTTGCTACTGTTATGCTTTCCAAATTTCCTCTGGCTGCTTCGACAAGTACTTGGTAGCTTGGAAAGGAAAGTCCTCCAAATGTTCCACCAGCAAATGTGTCGTTCTCATCGAGGTTGACCACTACATCAGTGAACGTCTGACCACCAGCAGGAGAAGTGTACGGAGCTCTCTGGTTCTGTGTTTGACCACGCCTTTGACTGCTGAATTGTCCATAACTGGCGCCGTTCATCGCGAACGGATAGAGAGCGTTGAAACCTGTGCCTGTAGGACTTGTTTCGTTTGTGGCAGTGTAAAGCGTCCCTTCCGCGACCTTGCGATAAATCGTATTTCCAACGGACGGGGAGTATCGCTCAACCATTGTGATCTTGGTCGAGTCATCGATCGAGCCTGAAAGGTCAAAACACAACACCACATCGAGCATAGTGCCACCACCGTTGCCGATGGCTACTACTGCGCCGAGAGCATTGTTGCCGAGACCAATCCAGCTGCCCACAAGAGGGGGATAAGCATAGGCGCCGGAGACACGGAAAATTTTCTGATCGCCTGGCACTGCAGTCGGATTTCCTGTTTCCGGGTCAACCCAAGTGAAATTCATGTTTGCCGTGTTTTTGATGAGCGGCATCGTTGGAATTGTTGAACCCGTGGTCCAGTTTGTTTTGTTTAGCAAGGATGTATCTAAGATGTAATTCTGTTCCATCATCCACTTTGCAGTGTTCAAAGCCGAGGCTTGCGCAACCGCCTGGTCGGTGGTCTGGGCCGATGCCAGACCTGCTGCACCACCAAGTGCCGCGATGTCGACACAGTGTTGGAATTGTTGGCAGCACAGGCTATATCGAGCGAACTCGAACGCTGCCATGCCTAACAGCAGAATGAAAAAGACTAGCAAGAATACAATCAATACAATCATTGATTGACCCTTGGATTTTCTTCGGTAGTGCAAATTTTTCAACATGACTTTTTCCACTTGTTTGTTTGAGTGACTGGGGAGAAATCCCTGGAGACTGCTCCGTTCTGTTTAGGGAGGAGGAATATTTACAATGGGCATTGAATAGCTTCGCTGAAATACGAGCGGTTTAGCCTGCAACCCACCAAAAGCATTGAGTGGAACAGGCAGATTGACGTTCATTGATGACTGCACTCTCACAAACGGTGTTTGTGGTGATGGTGGCATATTGCCACCATTTGAAGCGCCGAAATCTTGCCAAACGAAACCACTAGGTACAAATGTAGGATTGCCAATATATGGACGAGTCACAGAGTGTAGGGTTAACTCTCTAATAGCCGCATTCTGAGCTGCTGTTTTATACGAGGCAACTGTATTGGTTGTTCCTTGTGATTGCGCCGCTGCTCTACATGCATCACGGCACGCGATGTCGTTAAGCATGAAAGCCTGCATCCATACATACGCGTCCATAGCCAAAAATACGATCACCGCCATGGCTACAGAGGCAATTCCCACCTCAATAAATGAACTTCCTTTTTCATCACGGTGTTTTGGTATGTGTCTAATTAACCGCATCGTCGTTTCCTATCTTTCTGGTGTATGCGTCTCAATAATCTGATTTTGAAAAACCTATTTATCTAAGCCATCTGGTCTCTCGGCCATGGCCGCTGACACCATGCGGACGGGGAATGGCCGCGAGAGGCCAGGTACCCCTACTCCAAACCAACCTCCACTGTCCCCGGATGCCTCAAACAGTGGACGAACCGTACCATCAACCTGCACTCTCACGTTGTAGACGTTTTGAGTGGTTGAAATTGGAGTTCCAGCCGGAACAGCTGTGTCCATGCCGGGGGTCGTGGCCGTCCCGGATGCAATGTTTATGATGTCCACAAAGCAGTGCACATCAGCTGGATTGACTTTGAGACCGTTGGCGCCTGCACTACTGGCAAAAAGTGCCATGACTTCTCTTGCTCTGTTAATTGCGGATTTTTGAAGAGCACTTTGATTTGTCTGAAATTGAGTGCTCTTAGCCGCTTCACGCGCGGCCTGACGCACAGCGTAGAAAAGAAGTGTATAACGAATGCCTAAACTTGCTAAGCAAGCCATTGGCAAAACCATTATCAAAAGAACCAAGAACAATGCAGGTCCCAATTCGGCGATTGAGGTGCCTCTGTTTTTTCTATACTGCTTTCTATACATGTATCTATCAGCTCCAATTTCGAACCAGAAAAGCGCTTTTAGCTTTATACCCGTACTGCTGAGCTTTTCAGTGATTTACTTGGTACGAGCTCGAGCTTGAGGGGTTGCCCGAGAGTTCTTTTAAAAGTCAGTGACTGATATCACCTGAATGGGCTATCACTGTCGTGACATTACCAACATAAGGGCGGTATCAAGATCCCGTCAAGGGACCACAGGCGGAGGCTTTGAAGTCACAGTCGAAAATGGCGGCGCCGGAAAGTCCTGCCAGTCTTGGGTTTCGGGATTCGCTTCATTTTTGCTCGAAAAAGCACACGTAAACCACACGTATAACTAATCTCCTCATAGCCCAAAACGCCCAACCTGTGGGTTTTATGCGGCTGGAAGTGAGCTGGAATTTTGCACACGTACACTTCATTTTCGGCCCGATCCGGGTCACTCGCTCATTCGGGTGATTGACCTCATATATAGGTACGGGAGTTTGGTGTTGAAAGTTGCCGGGATGTCAAATCAACCGCAACCCATGTGTTTAATAATGTGTACTGGCTGAAAACTAAAGGTTTTGTTTAGAAGTCAAGCTCTGTGCTGTTTTGTACAGAGCGCGAAAAGGGCAACTGGTGCGCGCCTACATGAATTAATGCGAACGGCAAAAGTGGGCGAAACGCGCAATATCGGCTCTATATCTGCTGGCTAATGCTTATTGTGAAATAAATTTTTAGAATCATACTGGCTACTATTAGTAAAATGTGTGGTTCGTCCGCTGGATCGGTCACTCTGTGGCGCATTCCAATATAAGACGGCGTTAACAAACGTTGGGCTTGTCGGAATGCCGGTCGGAAAGGCTGCTACTGAAGAGTAGCGATGCGCCTTTTGACCGCCAGTACAGAGAGCCGTCAAGGCTGACTGTCGTCTGGCTTGGCTGCCTTCGGTATCGACCTCTATATAGGTCCGACCGAGAGGACCTCTGGAAGGGGTCCTTAACAGGTGTCCGGCGAGAGTAAGAGCCTCATACAGGCTGTTTGAACGAGATCAAACTCTAAGGGGTAATTGAGCTAATGGCACGTGCCACAAAACAAAAGACAGACGCTTCCGGAGCCTCCAAGGTTCAGAGAATCCGCATTCGCCTGAAATCTTACGACCACAGACTGCTCGATAAGTCTTCCGATCAGATTGTCGAGACAGCAAAACGCACCGGCGCCACCATCATCGGCCCTGTGCCCCTGCCGACCAGAAAGCGCATTTATTGCGTATTGCGCTCACCTCACGTCGACAAAAAATCACGCGAGCATTTTGAAATCCGCATTCACAAGCGGCTCATTGATATTAACGATCCCACCCCAACCACAGCCGATGCTCTGATGAGACTCGACCTGCCGGCAGGGGTTGATATTGAAGTCAAACTTTAAGTCTTAAAGGAAGAAAGTAATGGCCGGACAAACAATAGGCTTAATGGGCAGAAAAGTCGGCATGACCCAAGTTTTCGACGATAAGGGTCTGTCGGTTCCAGTTACCGTCGTCAAATTGGGCGCCAATGTGGTCACCGCCACACGCACCAAAGAGAAGAACGGTTACACAGCAGTGCAAGTGGGTGGTTTCGAAACACACGAAAACCGTCTCAACAAGCCGGCTGCTGGCGCGTTCAAAAAGAACAACCTGCCTTTCCTCAAGCCCCTCAAAGAATTCAGAGTGTCTGATGCTGCCGGCTACAACGTAGGCGATAAGCTTCCGGTTGCCGACATCCTTAAGGAAGGCATGAAGATTGACGTGCGTGGAACCTCTATTGGTAAAGGCTTCCAGGGCACTATCAAGAAATTCAATCATGGTCGCGGACCAATGAGCCACGGCTCCAAGTTCCACCGCTCGATGGGTTCCATCGGCGCAGGAACCACGCCGGGTCGCGTGTTCCGCGGTCTTTCGATGCCCGGACAAATGGGCAATATCACTGTCACCGTTCGCAAACTCACGGTTGTGAAAGTTGACGCCGACAAATCTATTTTGCTGGTAAAAGGCGCTGTTCCGGGTGCCGAAGGCGGTCTTCTCGAGATCACCGCATCGCAAACGAAGTGGAACTAGCATCTAACAACGATATCCATAGATTCGACATAAGAGAGAACGAAAAATGACATCCGCTCAAGTCATAGATCACAAAGGCAATAAAGTCCGCGAAATAGAGTTGGACAAAGACGTCTTTGGTTTGACGCCCAACAAGGGCTTGATGCACACGGCGCTCGTTCGCCAGCTCGCCAATGCGCGCGCCGGCTCCGCCAATACAAAGACTCGCTCTGAAGTATCCGGCGGCGGTAAGAAACCGTGGCGTCAAAAAGGTACCGGTCGCGCCCGCGCCGGCTCCATCCGTTCGCCGTTGTGGGAAGGTGGTGGTGTCGCATTCGGTCCTAAGCCGCGCGACTACTCCAAGAAATTGAACAAAAAGATGCGCGTTCTTGCCGTCAAGTCCGCTCTCTCTGCAAGAAGTGGCAACCTCGTTGTCGTCGACAATTTCGATTCGATCAAAGAAGGGAAGACCAAAGAGTTCGCCCAAGTTTTGAAGTCCACGAAGTTGGTCGACAAGAAAGTTCTTCTCATCATGGAATATTCGAACGAGCATTCTCTCCTGGTCGAGCGTTCTGCTCGCAACATGGAGTGGGTGAAAGTCGTTCATGTCGGTAACTTGAACGTCAAAGACTTGATCGAAGCGGAAGTAGTTCTGCTTTCCGAAAAGGGCTTGGACACCATCAACAAGCGTTTCCAAAAGGGTGCTAAAGGCGAATCTCAAACACCAGCTAAGCCGAAAGCAGCTAAGTCAGAGACCAAAAAGAGTGCTGGCGAGAAAAAAGCCAAAGCTGAAAAGCCGGCTAAAGAAGCCAAATCCAAAGAAGCCAAGGACGAAGCTCCAAAGGCCAAGAAAGCCACCAAGAAGTCTGAATCCTAGTTAGAAACCATTTGAACTGAAGAGTAAAAGAAATGAACACTCGCCACTCGCAAATCATTCTTCGCCCAATCCTCACTGAGAAAGCTGCTCAGCACAACATGCTCAACCAGTATGTTTTCGAAGTGACTCGTGATGCTAACAAGATCGAGATTGCTCAAGCGATCGAAGAATTGATCAAAGAAGTCTATAAAACCAACTCGACGGTTACCGCCGTCAACACGTCTGCAATCCGTGGACGTTTCCGTAGCCGCAAGCGGCATGGAGCCCATCCCAAGGACTCCAAAAAAGCGATCGTCACCATCGGTGGTGATCCGCTTCCAGTCTACGGCGCTGCTGAATAGCAAGTGCTGTGGGCTCGACGCCTGGCGTCGTAATGTAGGGTCGATGCCATGCGTCGACCGAATGACTCGAATAGTCGTTCAATAGAGATTCTGAACCGGAATAGATCGACAGAACAAAAAGGACAAGAGTAATGCCTCCCCGTAAAGTCAACCCAACCTCCGCAGGTCGCCGCAATATGTCGGTGCACGACTTCTCTGATATCACAGAGAAGAAGCCGGAGCGCTCGCTTTTGGCTCCGCTCAAGAAGACCGGCGGCCGCAACAACCAAGGACGCTTGACCTCGCGCCACAAAGGCGGCGGTCACAAACAGGCTTATCGCATCATCGACTTCAAGCGCGATAAGTTCGACATTCCTTGTGTAGTCAAAACCATTGAATACGATCCCAACCGCAACACTCGCATCTGCCTCGTTCAATATGCAGACGGTGAAAAGCGTTATATCCTCGGACCGCTGAATATCAAAGTCGGCGACAAGCTGATGAGCGGACCGAATTCCGACATCAAGAACGGCAATGCTCTTCCCTTGCGCAATATCCCTCTGGGTACCATGGTGCACAACGTAGAGTTGACCGCTGGTAAAGGCGGACAGCTCGGACGCTCTGCCGGAACCCAAATCCAAGTTCTCGCTAAAGAAGGCGAAATGTGCACATTGCGTCTGCCATCAGGCGAAATGCGCATGGTACGTCTCAATTGCCTGGCTACTGTCGGTCAATTGGGCAATCCCGACTTCAAAAACGTGCGCATCGGTAAAGCCGGTCGCAGCCGCTGGATGGGCATCAAGCCCGCCAACCGCGGTGTCGCTATGAACGCTGTCGATCACCCGCACGGCGGCGGCGAAGGCAAATCACCTATCGGTGGCAAGCCGCAAACACCTTGGGGCAAGCCGGCAATGGGTTACAAGACCCGCCGGGGCAACAAGCCGTCCGATCGTTATATCGTCAAGCGTCGTACCAAGTAGGAGGTATTTGATCCGTGTCTCGTTCGCTAAAAAAAGGCCCGTTCGTTCATGCCAGCCTCGCCAAGAAAATCGAGGACATGAACAAAAAAGGCGAGAAGAAAGTGATCAAGTGCTGGTCGCGCGCTTCGATGATCATTCCCGAAATGATCGGCCACACAATTGCTATATACAACGGCAAGAAGCACGTTCCGGTTTATGTAACCGAACAAATGATTGGTCACAGACTGGGTGAATTTGCGCCCACCAGAATGTTTAAAGGACACGCCGGCGGCGACAAGACTGCCAAGCGCGGTTAATCAAAGAAAGCACTAAGGAAATAGCCATGCAGAGTAAAGCACATACAAAATGGTTGAGAATGTCACCGAGGAAGGTGCGTCGTGTCGTGGATGAAATCCGCGGCAAATCCGCTGCTGATGCCGTGACTATGCTGCGCTTCATGCCGTACTCGGCTGCTCGCGAAGTAGAGAAGGTATTGAAGTCGGCCATGTACAACCGCGTGCATGCCGCCAAAAATCCGATTTCGGAAGACGAAGCCGGTGATTTGAAAATCGTAGAAGTTTATGCCGACCAAGGTCCGACTCTGAAGCGTATTCAGCCCAGAGCCCGTGGCCGCTGGTATCCAATCCTGAAGCGTTCGAGCCATATCACGCTCGTTCTCTCGGATGTTTAAAAACTCGATCAAAAGGAGCTAGGACATTGGGTCAGAAAGTCAATCCTAACGGTTTCCGCCTCGGCGTACACAGAGGCTGGCGCGCCAATTGGTTCGTCACCAAGAAAGATGTGCCGTTCTTGATCGAGGAAGATCACCGCATTCGCGCTTATTTGAAAAAAGAGCTGACGAATGCCGGAGTCTCCAAAGTTGAGATTTCCAGAAAGGCAGATCACATCGAGCTCGATATCTACACTGCACGTCCCGGCGTTGTTGTCGGCAAGGGCGGTCAAGGCATCGAAACTCTTCACCAGAAGGTGAAAGGTCTCCTGAACCGTCAAGGTCTCAATATCAAAATCAATATCTTGGAAGTGAACCGTGTCGATCTCGAATCGCAATTGGTTGCCGAATCAATCGGACAACAATTGGAAAAGCGCGTTGCTTTCAGAAGAGCGATGAAGCAAGCCATCCAACGTTGCATGCGCGCCGGTGCTATCGGCGTCAAAATCATGGTGGCGGGCCGTTTGGGCGGTGCTGAAATCGCCCGTACGGAATGGTCCAAAGAAGGACGTATTCCGCTGCAGACACTGAGAGCCGACATCGATTACGGTTTGGCTGAAGCCCATACCGTTATGGGTATCATCGGCATCAAAGTTTGGATATTCAGAGGTGAATTGGAAAGAGGCACATGGTCTCCGCCCAACATCAAGACCTCCAGTGATCGTAAGCAAGGAGAGCAACCTGGTGAAAGACCAGGTCAAAGAGGCGGTCGTAGACCAAGGAAGGCAGGTTAGTCATCATGCTGTTGCCAAAAAGAACAAAATATAGAAAGCATCACAGAGGCCGGATGACCGGTTGTGAAACTCGCGGAGTCGAAGTTCAATTCGGCGAATACGGGCTGCAAGCTCTTGAACCCGCCTGGATCACCTCCAGACAGATTGAAGCGGCCAGAAAAGCAATGACCAGATCCGTTAAGCGGGGCGGTCAAATGTGGATCAGAATTTTCCCGGATAAATCAGTATCGAAGAAGCCGGCCGAAACCCGTATGGGATCCGGTAAAGGCGCACCGGAATTCTGGGTAGCAGTGACCAAACCAGGTCGCATCATGTTTGAGATGTCCGGCGTTGCCGAGAAAGACGCTCACCATGCACTCGAGCTGGCAGCACAAAAATTGCCCATCAAGTGCCGTGTAGTTTCAAGACATCCGTAGTACGGCGAAGCCGCACTAAAAAAGGAATTGGCCATGAGAACCAAAGAAATTAGAGAACTTTCCGCCGAAGATATCAAAACGCATATCGTCGAAGCTCGCAAAGAGATTGTCGAATTGCGCTTTCAGTTGGCGATTAGAAAGCTGGAGAGCCCAGCAAAATTGAGAACAGCGCGCAAGAAACTTGCTCGTTTGCTCACAATCGAATCAGAAAAAGAAACTGGAAAAACTGCTTAGGCAGCTGGTTTTAACGAGAATCGGCGCGAAGCGCCGGCAAATAGAAGTCTAGATAGGGACGGAGCGCAATTAAAATGCCGAGAAAGGAACTGGTAGGAAAAGTCGTTTCCAACAAGATGGACAAGACCGTTGTCGTCGCTGTTGAGAATCGTTTTCCGCATCCAAAATACGAAAAGCAAATTGCCAGAACCCACAAGTTCAAAGCACATGATGCTGAGAACAAGTGCGGCATCGGCGACAAGGTGCGCATTCAAGAATGCCGCCCGTTGTCCAGAGAAAAGCGCTGGCTGGTAGTGGAAATTACTGAAAAAGCAATTTCCGCACTGCCTAAGGGAAGTGAGGTCTAAGTCAAATGATTCAGCAAGAAACACGTTTGAATTGCGCCGACAACACCGGCGCCCGCGAGCTTCTCTGCATTCGCGTTATAGGCGGAGGCAACCGCCGTTACGCTTCGGTCGGTGATGTTATCGTCGCTACCGTCAAAGATGCTCTCCCCAATATGCCAGTCAAAAAATCGGAAGTAGTAAGAGCTGTTGTGGTCAGAGTCCGCAACCACGTTAAGCGTGCAGATGGCTCCACGATTCGTTTTGACGACAATGCCGCCGTCATCATCAACAAAGATGGCAACCCAAAAGGAACGCGCGTTTTCGGACCGATCGCTCGCGAACTTCGGGATAAGGCATTCACCAAGATAATCTCTCTGGCACCCGAGGTAATGTGAGATGGCAGGCCAATCGAGAAGTTCAGTACGTTATTCCAACAGTCCCGTTTCCAAGAAAGTGAAGATGGGCGGCACGACCGTCTTGTCTCGCGCTCTTGTTAAACCAAAAGCTACCAACATGACGCCGAAGATCCACGTGAAGCGCGGCGACATGGTCATGCTGATGTCGGGACCGAAGAAGAAAGACCCCAAGCGCGACGCTCAAGTCACCAAGCGTTTGGACGAGCGCAATGCATATAAAGGAACGACCGGCAAAGTTATGGCCGTTTTTCCAGAGCAAGGCAAAATTCTGGTTGAAGGCGTCAACATGCTGTCGACCGTGATCAAACCAAAAATGGGTGCAGGCAAGTCGACCCTGGTCAGAAAAGAAGCCCCAATTTTCGCCTCCAAAGTAATGCTGTATTCAGCGCAATCGAAAAAACCGGTGCGTGCTGAATTCAGAAAACGCGAAGGTCTTGAGTAAGAAGAATGTCGGGTGATGCTTGCATCGCCGGAAAAAATAACAAGGGGTGGACGCCCTGCATAAAGCAGTGAAACGTCCGCAACCAGCTGCGAAGCAGCAAAACCATAAAGAGACAAATCAGAGGTTAGCGAGCAATGGCTGTGATTGACATAAAGGAACACTACAAAAAAAACGTAGTGCCTAAGCTCACCAAGCAATTCAACTATCAGAACGAACTGCAGGTTCCACGCCTGGAGAAAATCGTTGTGAATATGGGTCTTGGCGAAGCAGCATCCAACTCCAAGGCGATCGAAAATGGCGTCAAGGATTTGGCTACCGTTACCGGTCAAAAGCCCATCATCAATCGAGCCCGCAAGTCGATTGCGACTTTCAAAGTCAGAAAGGGCATGGCAGTCGGTACTTCGGTGACTCTGCGCGGCAAGAGAATGCATGACTTTCTCGCCAAGCTGATTCACATTTCGCTGCCCCGTATCCGCGACTTCCGCGGTCTGTCCAACAAGTCGTTTGACGGCAGAGGAAATTACTCTTTGGGCATCAAAGAGCAATTGATCTTCCCGGAAATCAACTATGAAAACATTGATGCCATCCGTGGCATGGACGTAGCAATCGTTACGACCGCACGCACCGACCAGGAAGGTCTGGCGTTGCTTACCGAACTAGGAATGCCATTCAGGAGGTAGTAGTGGCTAAGACTTCACTTATCGATAAAGAGCACAAACGCAGGGTTGCTGCCGCCAAAGGCAAATATCCTTCGGTGCGCCTCCACAACCGCTGCAAAATTTGCGGTCGTCCCAGAGGCTACTATCGCGACTTCGGCTTGTGCCGTTGCTGTCTTCGCAAGATGGCTCATGAAGGAGTCATTCCTGGTCTCACTAAGTCGAGCTGGTAGGAGAGTATAAATGCCGGTTACAGATCCGATTTCAGATATGTTCACGCGCATCAGAAATGCTTCGCGCGTGCATTCACAAGCGGTAGAAATGCCTGCTTCCAAGCAGAAGGTGGCGCTTGCCGAACTTCTGCGCAATGAAGGGTTCATCTCTTCATTCGAGACCAAAGGTCTCGGCTCTCCCGAGCAAAAAATGCGCATCGTACTTAAGTACGGTCCCAAGGGAGAACAGGTTATTCAGGGCATCTCGCGTGTCTCTAAGCCTGGTTTGAGAGTGTATCGCGCAGCCAAAAAACTGCCGCGCGTTTACGGTGGACTCGGTCTGGCAATCGTCAGCACCTCGTCCGGTCTCATGACCGACAGGCAAGCACGCAAGAGCAATGCAGGTGGAGAAGTTGTCGCCTACGTTTGGTAATTCAACTAGGGATAACGCATAAGAATTCAGGGGAAGAAAGATGTCTCGTATTGGCAAAGCACCAATCACCGTACCCAAAGGTGTGACCGTAGACCTGAAGGGCAACGATGTCAAAGTCAAAGGACCGAAAGGTGAGCTCACGCGCACTCTTCGCCCGGAGATTGAGATCAAAATGGAAGAGGACAAACTTGTTCTCACCAAGAAAAATGACGACAGACTCTCCCGCTCTCTGCATGGTCTGAGCCGGACGCTTGTCGCCAATATGGTCAAAGGCGTTTCGGATGGCTTTGAGAAAACTCTCGAGATGACCGGTGTCGGCTACCGTGCTCAAATGGAAGGCACCAAGCTGGTTATGGCACTCGGCTATTCGCACCCGATTGAAATCGAGCCGCCCAAAGGACTGGCAATTGCAGTCGGCAAGGGTAACGTCATCACAGTGACCGGTATCGACAAGCAAGCCGTCGGCGATCTGGCTTCTGCTATTCGCGAGACGAGACCGCCCGAAGTCTACAAAGGCAAGGGTGTCCGCTACAAAGGCGAAGTCATCAGACGTAAAGCCGGTAAGGCAGCTGGTAAGAAGAAATAACGTTTTTAAACTGATAACGATAGAAGCACTACCGCCGGTGACAAAGAAATCGGCATGAGAAATTCGGAGAGATAAGGTAATGATTCAGAAACCAGACAGAAAAGAATTGAGGGCAAGGCGCCATATGCGCATTCGCCGTCGCCTTACCGGCACGACCGAACGTCCCAGGCTGTGCGTCTACAGATCCAACAAACACATCTACGCTCAAATCGTTGATGATGCCTCCCAAAAAACTCTCGTTTCTGCCTCCACACTGGATCCGGAAATGAAAGGCAAGAAGAGCTGGGACACCGAGTCGGCCCGTTCGGTCGGCAAATTGGTGGCTGACAAAGCGAAAGCCAAAGGCATCAACGCTGTCGTTTTCGACAGAGGCGGATACATCTACCACGGACGTGTCGCTGCTGTAGCTGATGCTGCCCGTGAAGCCGGTCTAGACTTCTAATCACTCACGAAACACCATCTAATTAAGGAAGAGGAAAAACTCTCAAATGGATAGAGAAGACAAAAATCTCAACGCTACGCCAGATGACGCTAACCAAGAAAGTGGCGGTAATCAGCGCCGCGGTCGTCGTGGTGGTGGACCAGGTCGCGAAGGCGGTCCGCGCAAGCCTCCAGAAGATCGTCGCGAGCAATCCGAATGGGAAGAGAAGATTATTCAAGTTCGCCGCGTAACTAAAGTAGTTAAGGGCGGTAAGAAATTGAGCTTCCGCGCAGTAGTTGCTGTCGGCAACGGTAAAGGTCAAGTCGGCATCGGCGTCGGCAAGGCTTCCGAAGTTATCAGCGCCATTCAAAAGGGCGTTGTCGATGCGAAGAAGAGCCTCGTAAAAGTGCCCCTGGTAGGAACCACCGTTCCTCACCAGATCATGGGACGTCAAGGCTCCAGCCGCATCATGCTCAAGCCAGCTGCTAAAGGTACAGGCGTCATCGCCGGTGGTGCCGCTCGCGCCATCCTGGAATTGGCAGGCGTCGGCGATATCCTCTCCAAGTCTTTGGGATCGCGTGCTCCACTCAACGTTGCTCGCGCCACCGTAGATGGTTTGAAGAATCTGAGAACCTTCGAAGAAGCTGCTCGCTTACGTGGTATCACCATCAAGCAAATGCTCGCTTAGTTTTCGTCCAATCTTTCAAAGTAATTTGAACAATTCAGGTAAGGAAAAATGCTAAAGATCACTCTCACCCGCGGAATGGTGGGCAAGAAAGAAACCCAGAAAAAGGTTGTACAAGCCCTCGGGCTTGGCAAATACGGCTCTTCTGTCGTACATGCCGACAGCCCTACGATTCGCGGCATGGTGACCAAGGTCAGCCACCTCATTAAGGTTGAAACCGTCGAAGGCGGCGAATCCACTTCCAAAGCTGCAAAGGCCAAAAAGCCCGCAGCAAAACCGGCAGCTAAAGCACCAGCTAAGAAAGCGGCTGCACCAGCTGCAAAAGCAGCCACACAAAAAGAAGACTAACTCAATAAACACTGCCGAGTCGTATGTCCAAGACAGCGGCGCAAGGCTGAGGAGAAGAAATGGCTAAGGCTCAAGTAAAAGTAGAAGAAATCAAGGATTTGGGTGACATTCAACCAACTCCTGGATCACGTCGTTTGCGCAAGCGTGTCGGTCGTGGTCGTGCATCTGGTCACGGTAAAACATCTACCCGCGGTCACAACGGACAAGGTCAGCGTTCAGGTGAAGCCAAGCGCTTCGGCTTTGAAGGCGGTCAAACTCCCCTTTTCCGCAGACTGCCCAAGATCCACAATTTTGACGAAGTCATCACCAGAACCTGGGTGGAAGTAAACGTAGGTGCTTTGAACTCAGCAAAGTCCGGCTCCGAAGTTTCACCGCAAACTCTTGTCGAACTCGGTCTCATGCGTAAAGTGTCCGACAGTGTTCGTATTCTCGGCAACGGCGAATTGAAAGTATCGCTCAAAGTAAAGGCGCATCACTTCTCCAAAGGTGCTCAAGCAAAAATTGAAGCAGCCGGCGGATCGATTGAAGTGATTCAGCCCGAACCAAGAAAGCCAGGCAAAAAAGCGCCGAAGCCGCCGAAAGTGAAGCAAGCTCCGAAGCCGCCAGAACCAAAAGCTGAAGGCGAAGAAGAAGCTCCTAAGAAAGCTAAGAAAGAGAAGAAAGCTGATGCACCGCAAGGCGCAGCCAAGCAACCGAAGGCTGATGCAAAGGGCGGCGCAAAACCAGGCGCCAAGCAGCCTCCAAAGAAGAAGTAGGTTTGAAAAGATTGTAGGGGCGACGCATGGCATCGCCCCTACAGTTGAGTTGGCTCTAGCTAAAGTCGAGACAAACTGAAAACTAATTGGACATTACAGAAATTCAGATGAACCGGCCGGGGCGGAAATTTTGCTAAAGGCCGGTTATTCTTTGGGATTGTTGAGATAGTATCCGCTTAGGAAGTCACTTCCAAAACGGCGCCACAAAAAGCGCCAGCAAATAAATCGACTAAAAGAGAGGACAGAAACTAAATGGATGCACAATCCAGACGCGGCACCAAAATCGGCGGTCCGGAAGATCTGCTCAAAATGCTCTCGGCGGCAGGCCTCAAAGAGCGAATCTTTTTCACTCTCATAGTCATCGCCATTTATCGTATCGGCGTACACATTCCTATCCCGGGCGTAGATCCGTCTGCTTTCACCAAGCACCCGGAGTTGGCGCAAAACTTGCTCGGCATGATCGACTTGTTCACGGGCGGCGCCTTGAACAAATTGTCAATCTTCTCAATGGGTATCGGACCATACATCACAGCCTCGATCATCATGCAATTGATGTCGGTGGTTGTTCCAAAACTGGAAGAACTGCAAAAGCATTCGGGTGAGCAAGGTCGCCGCCAATTGCAGCAGTACACGCGTATCGCTTGCGTTGGATTAGCCGTTTTTCAATCATTGATGCTGGCTAATCTTTTGACCAAAATTCAAAACCCACCAGTCGTCATTACTCCCGGCCCGCTCTTTATGGTTTCTACAACCATCATTCTTTCTTCATGCGCAGTCTTTGTTATGTGGATGGGCGAAATCATTACCGAGCGTGGTGTCGGAAATGGTGCCTCGCTTTTGATCTTCTTGGGTATCGCCTCGCGTTTGCCCGTCATGATCAAAAACACCTATGAAGCTGTTCAGACCGGGCAATCACCGGTGTGGGGCGTAATAGTTTTGTGTGCTGTTTTCTTAGGACTGATCGCGCTCATTGTCTGTTTGCAGCAGGGAGTGCGAAAAGTTCAAGTGCTTGGTGCGCGCCGAAACGTAGGCCGCCAGGTCTTTAACGCACCGGAAGATTCGATTTATCTGCCGGTCAATCCCTCAGGTGTGATGGCTATCATCTTCGCTTCATCGCTATTGATGTTCCCATCGACAGTTATGTCTTTTGCCGCTCAGAGCGGAAAGAACCCTTTCCAAGCTATCTATGAATTGTTGACACCGATTCCTGGCTTTGTCGATTTTTCAAAACAAACCTGGGTGCAAAACGCCTGGAGTTGGATTTCTGTAGAGGCCACAAACTGCTTCTCCTACTACCATTGGGAGCATTCGGTTCTCTATTTCGCGCTCATCCTTTTCTTTGCTTTCTTCTACGCGTCGATTGTCATTCCAGTAAAAGATATTGCTGAAAACTTGAGACGCAGTGGCCGCGCCATACACGGAGTGCGCCCAGGCAGACCGACATCGGAGTTCCTGGAGAAATCTTTGAGCCGTCTCATCTTTATCGGTGCCTCCGCCGTCGGTATCATCGCTATTTTGCCGATTCACGTGGAGCAAGCGACTTACGTACAAACTTTGCAAGGTTTGGGTTCGACATCTCTCATCATTCTTGTCGGTGTAGCCATCGACACGCAAAGGCAAATCAAAACCCACGCTCTCTCTGCGCGCTATCAGGCGCAGGGACTATTCCCATCAGGCAATAAGGAAATTTAGTCATGCGTATTCTTTTTCTCGGCGCTCCTGGAGCGGGTAAAGGTACCCAATGCAAGCGCCTTGCGGCAAAACTCAGTTTGCCCCATTTGTCTTCCGGCGATCTTCTTAGAGAAGCTGTGAAGGCCGGAACTCCTGCCGGCGTTTCTGCCAAAGAGTTCATGGATAAAGGCGTTCTTGTGCCGGACGAAGTATTGATCAAAATGTTTGGCGAAAAACTCAGCTCACCCGATTGCAAAGGCGGATACATCCTCGATGGTTTTCCTCGCAATTTGGCACAAGCGAAAAGCCTCGATGAATTGCTCACTTCTTTGAATAGCAATCTCAGCACTGTTATCAATCTTGAAGTTGATGATAGCCTTCTCACCGAGCGCATCTGCGGCCGCTGGACTTGCAGCAATAAAGCCTGCGCAGCTGTCTATCACGTCAAATTTGCACCGCCCAAAGCAGAAGGCAAGTGTGACGTTTGTGGTTCTGACTTGAGCCAGCGGGCAGACGATAAAGAAGAGCTGGTGAAGGCGCGTTTGAACACTTATCGCGAGCAAACCGAGCCGCTTATTGACTATTACACGCAGAAGAAAATCCTGGTCACCATCCAAGGCGAAGGCGATCAAGAAGAGATTTTCAACAACATTTTGCAATCGCTAAAGGTAACTGCGTAAACTTGTAACGGCGATGCATGGCATCGCCAATACATTAGCAAGCTAGGAAATATCGGAGTTCCGCCGCAATGATCGTGACGACAGATGTAGAAATCGAGAATTTCAAAAAAGCCGGCAAGTTGGCTGGTGAAGTTCTTGAGGCGACGTCAAAACTAGTGAAGGTAGGCATCTCGACAGGTGAGCTCGATGAGTTTGCCGAAAAGATGATCCGCGATGCCGGATGCATTCCAACTTTTAAGGGCTATCGCAAATTTCCCGCAACAATTTGTGTGTCGATCAATGAAGAGGTTGTGCACGGAATTCCTAACCGCAACCGCGTATTGAAAGATGGAGATGTCATCAGTATCGATCTGGGCGCTACATTCAGAGTCGAGAACGGTAAGAAGATGGACTACATCGGCGATACAGCTTTGACGGTGGCAGTCGGCGAAATCAATCCTCGTTTGCAAAAACTTCTTGACGACACGCAGAAGTCGCTGTATGCAGGCATAAAAGTTTGTCGTGCTGGAGCTACTCTCGATGATATCGGTGGCGCCATTGAAGACATTGCGAAGGAGAATCTTTACGGAATCGTTCGCGATTACGGCGGCCACGGCATCGGTCCCAACTATCATGAAGACCCGCTCATCTTCAACTATCGTACTGGTAGCAAGGTGCGTTTGAAACCTGGTATGGTTATAGCGATTGAACCTATGTTCAATCAGGGCGGCGACCGCGTCCGGCTCAAGCAAGATGGTTGGACAGTTGTTACGCAAGATTACAAGCCATCTGCGCATTTTGAACATTCGATCCTGGTGACAGAAGGCGAGCCGATTGTGCTCACTCAACGTCCCAGCGAGGTAATTTGATGACGAAGCAAGGTGTAATTGAATTCGAAGGCATAATCCGGGAATCCCTTCCCAATGCCATGTTTCGGGTTGAATTGGATAACGGTCACAAGGTCTTGGCCCACATCTCGGGCAAGATTCGCAAAAATTTTATTAAGATACTTCCAGGCGATCGAGTGCGCGTAGAGCTCACCCCGTACGACTTAACGCGCGGAAGAATCACGTACAGAATCAAAGATTGATATATAATCTGACGTTTGTATCCGTAGCTCCAGCGGTTTGACTCAACCTGCTTTTGGGTTTTGCAGCCGTCTGCTCGGAAACTGGAATCTGTGCGTGAGCAAATGCCCCGTACAGTGACTAGTTAGGACTCTGGTCCGGTTATCACTATAAGAACGTAAAGCGAGACTCTCATGAAAGTTAGAGCTTCTGTCAAGAAAATCTGCGACAAGTGCAAGGTCATTCGCCGTAAAGGCAGAGTGGCAGTCATTTGCGAAAATCCCAAACACAAACAACGCCAGGGTTAAGCCCAGGTACTGACGAGATTTTGACTCTGGAGGACAAATGGCCCGCATCGCCGGTATAGATCTGCCGAAAGGCAAGAGAACACACATCGCACTTACTTACATCTATGGTGTCGGTCACACGACAGCGCAGAAGGTTTGTCAAAAGGTCGGCATCTCAGAAGATCGCCGCGTCAATGACCTGACCGAAGATGAAGTCAGCCGCCTGCGTGAAGAAATTGAGAAGGGCGGTCTCCAGGTAGAAGGCGATTTGAGACGTATGGAAGGTCTCAACGTCAAGCGTTTGATTGAAATCAACTGCTACCGCGGACAGCGCCACAGAAGAGGTTTGCCGACCCGTGGTCAACGTACCAAGACCAACGCTCGTACCCGTCGTGGTCGCAAGCGCGTAACGGTTGCCGGCAAGAAAGTCGCAGCCAAGTAATCGCTGACGAGCACCAGCTCACAAGGACCTTGTCGCTATTCGATAAGAGCCTGTCGCATCCCCACTCGAACTAACTAGATATCGAAACTAAGAGAGAGAAACCATGGCAAAGTCGCCCAAAGCAAGGACAAAGAAAAAAGAGAGACGCTATGTGTTGCAGGGTGTTGTCCACATCCAGAGCACTTTCAACAACACGATCATCTGCTCTACCGACCCGCAAGGCCAGGTAATCGCCTGGGCATCCGCCGGTACTGTCGGTTTTAAAGGCGCCAAGAAAGGCACTCCGTTCGCCGCTCAGCAAGCCGCTGAATCGGTTGCGAAGCGCTCCATGGACCAGGGCATGCGTCAAGTAGAAGTGTTGGTTAAGGGACCGGGCGCCGGTCGTGAAACCGCAATCCGCGCTCTGCAAGCATCCGGATTGGAAATCACTTTGATCAAAGACGTAACGCCAATTCCGCACAATGGCTGCAGACCACCGAAGCGTCGTCGCGTCTAATAGACAAAATTCAAAAGTTTTGGGTGCCCAATACCCGGTGTTTATTAAGCGTGTAAACATCAGCGTGTGAGGGACAAAACGCCCAAGAAAGAGTGAACGCTACTCAAGGAAGAAAAAATGGAAAAATTGATGGAACCGTTGAAGATCAAGTGCCTCGAAAATAAAACGGGCGCTGATGGATCTATTTACGGCAAATTCGTAATCGAGCCTCTGGAAAGAGGATACGGAACTACCCTCGGCAACTCGCTTCGCCGCGTTTTGCTCTCGTCACTCGACGGCTCGGCAGTCAGCGCAGTAAGAATTGAAGGCATTACCCACGAATTCACCACCATTCCTGGTGTTGTCGAAGATGTAATCGATGTAATGCTCAACCTCAAAGGTCTCGTCGTTAAGACCTTCAGCAACGATCCTCAATACCTCCACCTCGACGTAGAGCGTACTGGTGCAGTCACCGGCCGCGATATCATCTGCCCGGCTGATGCAACCATTATCAATCCGGATTGGCAGCTCTGCACATTGGCTGAAGGCGGCAGAATCCGCGCCGAAATCACTGTAGAACGCGGTCGCGGTTATGTACCTGCCGATTCGCACAGCCACTACAAACAAGCTATCGACGTACTGCCGATCGACGCAGTATTCATGCCGGTAAGAAAAGTAAGCTACCTGGTTGAACCAACCCGCGTAGGCGAGTCGACTGATTTCGACAAGCTGACCATGGAAATCTGGTCCAACGGTTCTATAGACGCCACCGAAGCAATTTCGCAAGCGTCGCGTCAAATTATCGAACACCTCGTGCCGATTGCAGAACTCTCGGGCAAGCCCATGGTTCCGGCAGCGACACAACCAACACAGCAAGACGGAAAGCACAGCTCAATCTCTATCGAAGAGCTCGAGTTGTCCGTTCGCGCTTACAACTGCCTCAAGCGGGCTAATATCAACTCGCTCGGCGAGCTCCTGAAGCTGACCTACGACGACCTGATGAACATCAAGAACTTCGGTAAGAAGTCCGCTGATGAAGTCATCGAGCGTCTGCGTCAATTCGGACTCACTCTTGCCGACACTCCCAAAGACAAATAGATAGTCCGCGGGACCCGAAGATAACTTGTTCAGCATTTAGTTAAGCAAGTATGTTTGGGACAGAGAAACAGGAAAAACATAAAAAGGACTTGGAATTATGCGTCACCGCAAACCTGGAAATCGTTTAGGCCGCCCAGCCGATCAAAGAAAGGCTGTATTGCGTTCTCTGGCGACCGAACTTCTGCGCCACGACGAGATCATCACAACTCTCGCCAAAGCTAAAGCAGTGCGTCCGGAAGTGGAACGCTTGATCACCAAAGGCAAAAAAGGATTCATCGCCGATCACAAAGCGTTGTCTGAAAAGGCACAGAAAGGCGATGCACAAGCAGCTAAAGAGCTTGCGCATGCAGTTCACCTGCGTCGTCAAGTCGCTTCTTTCATCTACGATGGTGAAGTCGTGAAGCGCGTCTTCGATGAAGTCGCTCCTCGCTACGCGAAGCGTCCAGGCGGTTACACACGCATTCTTAAAGCAGGTATCCGTCGCGGAGATGCAACTCCGATGGCGATCATCCAGCTGGTCTAATCATCTGTAGCTGCGATGCCATGCATCGCCCGGGCGACGCTCACTAACTCAATGAGATCGCGCCCCTACAGCGTGAAGGTGCCAATTGCCTCGCATAGCGCTTTTAATCGAGTATTCGGGAAGACTCTTCCACGGCTCACAATTCCAGATTGGTGTACGCACCGTTCAGGAAGAGCTCGAGAAGGGTCTTACTGTTTTGTGCCGTCGGCCCATGAAGGTGATCTTCTCGGGCCGCACTGATACTGGGGTTCATGCAAAAGGGCAAGTAGTCCATTTTGAACTAGACGAATTTGATGGCGACTTTTACAAATTTCTCTGGGCCCTAAATGGCATATTGCCGAGCGATTTATCCGCTTACGAAGGTCAGATCGTGCCGCCGGATTTTCACGCTCGTTTCAGTGCAACAGAACGTATCTATGTTTACAGAATTCTTAACCGGCAGCAACGGTCGCCTATTTTGGCGGCAAATCACTATCTTGTCAGGTCGCCTCTGGATGCAGAAGCGATGATAAGCGCCGCCCAGTGCCTTTTGGGCACTCATGACTTTACTTCCTTCCGTGCTTCGAATGGAGACGAGACTTCACCCCTGTGCTCGGTTCAGCGTGTTCAATTGTTGAGATTAGGTGAAGGGCAGCTTGAATTCTGGATTGGCGCCAATCACTTCGTGTACAATATGGTGCGCATAATCGTCGGGACCCTAGTGGAAATCGGGCTCGGCAAGCGGGCGCCAGAGAGCCTCAGCGAGGCTCTGTCTGGACGGGATCGTAATCTGTCCGGTGCGACCGCGCCGGCGCAAGGGTTGACCCTGCAAATGGTCAGATACCCAGAGAGCCTCAGGCTCTTTGAAAAAAGTACTGACAGAGACACTAATAGGTTCCTTTCGGAACCCCGGCTGCCGAAGTAGGCAGTATCGAGAAGCCCAGAAGAGAGAATTGGAGAAGCCGCTCGTGAAGACATATCTCGCCAAAGACGGCGACATAACGGATAAATGGTTCGTAGTAGATGCCGAAGGCAAAACCTTGGGCCGTCTCGCCACCAGAGTCGCCGACATCTTGAGAGGCAAGAATAAGCCTCAGTTCACTCCCAACGTTGACACGGGTGATTTCGTCATCATCATCAATGCCGAGAAGATCAGGGTCACCGGCAAGAAAGAAACCCAAAAAGTTTATTCGAGGCATTCCGGCTTCCCTCACGGATTCAAGCAAGAAACCTTGAAATCCTTGAGAGAGCGTCGTCCGACGGCAATCGTCGAGCGCGCAGTTAAGGGAATGCTTCCCCACACCAGACTCGGCGCCAGACAATTCACCAAGTTGAAAGTTTACGCCGGCACTGAGCATCCGCATGCAGCACAGCAACCGGAAGCATTGACCTGGTAACTTAAAAGAGACCAGGTTGTGCACCAACCAAGAAACCCAAATTTGGCACCAAAGACTAAGCGGTTAGGATAAAAACAGATGACAAGCGTTATTCAGTATTACGGCACCGGCAGAAGAAAGTCAGCTTCGGCAAGAGTCCGTCTTATTCCCGGTACAGGTCAGGTTGCGATCAATGGTCGCACTTTGGACGACTATGTTGGTGGCCGTCCTGGTCTGAAGAAGAATTTTGAATCGCCGATCGCTGCAGCTGATGCAGCCGGTCGTTTCGATATGATCGTCACCGTCAGAGGCGGCGGCATCGTCGGACAAGTTGGCGCTATCCGTCACGGCATCGCTCGTGCACTGGCTGAAGCTGCTCCGCAAAACCGTCCCGCACTGCGTGTGGAAGGTCTGCTCACTCGCGACCCCCGCGTCAAAGAGCGTAAGAAGTACGGACGCAAGAAAGCTCGCAAACGCTTCCAATTCTCGAAGCGTTAATTCGTATCGCGGATTGCGACTGCAAAATTTCAAAGGGTGGTGCCTCGGCATCGCCCTTTTTGCATGAATCTTCTGAATAATCCAATGACGGAAGGGCACCATTGCTGATGCCCCACCGCTGCCGTGCCGAGCAGAAATAGGTAAGAGAGGTGCTCGTACCCCAGCCTACAATCAGTGTTTTATTCGAATTCGGACGTGTTTCGACGCTGCCATCCATTCAGAGAAAAACAAGTTCTCTGATGCCCACGCAGATCAGATCGCCGGGTGGAAAAAACTATTCCAATCTAAGACTCAGCTTTGAGCTTCTTTGCTCGCTGCTTTATCTTTGATGTTCTTCCATGATTTTGCCAACGCGATAATCACTACCGGCATGATCAAAACAGGAACTAGAACCCAAGGATTTTGAAATAAGGAGAGATCCATTTTTTTTTACTACCTCAATAAGGTGTCGACTACTCTTGGTAAATTGTCCATTACTGGAAATCAGCAAGCCCGAGGCCATATTCGCATTTTAGCGAATCGACACGCTAAATCTCAGGGGACAATTTCAGTCTATTCCAAAATCTGGTAGTCAACAGTAGTGATTCCTTATACAAATGTACAGTGAATCACATAATTTTTTGACCCTGAAAATCCCAAATTCCTTTGAGGAACTGGGTTTGCGGGATTTTCGCCGGATCGAGTCATTGCTGGAAATAACGTTTTCCGGCTAAGAAGTTATCAAACTTAAAAACTCTGCCTGGCTGAGCTTTTGGTGTTTAGCCCCAGGCGAAAACAGTTTATCTGGCAGCGGTTGGAGTTCTTTCGGTTCCGGCCGAGCCTGCGGGCTCTTCTGAGCGAGGATTCGATGTTTCACCCTGAGCCGCGTCCTGAAATTCGTCCTGGGCTTCAGCTTGAGCTTCGTCCTGTCCGGAAGCTTCCGCTCGTCCAATCACGCCTTTGGCGCGGTAGTTGTTTTGAAACCGAATGAGGGCAATAAAGGCGCTGATGATGATGGTGAAAGCTACGGCAAGAAAGGCGTAACCTGGGGTCTTATCTTCTGTATAGAAGACCATGTACATGCCGCCTGCCGATATGACACAGGCGATGAATAGAGAAAGCGGTATATACAGCGCTTTGACTGACTGTATGAGCGCCGCACGCTCCGCTTTGATCAACTCTTGACTCACGCTAAACCGCCTCTGAAGCCGACGACCATAATATTATCACCCATCTACTGGATACCTTCCGTGTGGTGGAATAGTATATAACGTGTATCTTTGCATCGCGAAAACCCTCACCGACAGCGGTCTTGCGGCATAGCCATCGAATGATTGGATGGTGCTAAACTTGAACTGACCGCCAATACAGGGTGCCGCGCAAGTCAAGTGGGGATGGCGATTTGCCACGACTGAGTACAACTTCTCACCAAGTTGAAAATTCGGAAATCCGAGCAATCATGCTCAGCGACTCAGTTTGCAGCGATGAGATTTCCGTCGCTCATTCGGCTCAACACGTAATGCATTGTCCGCATTGTCAGTCCGAGACGTTTTTGGGCGACAAGTTTTGCCAGGAGTGTGGCGGTGTCCAACCTGCCTTCGAAGAGCAGTCGCGGCTGTCGCCGGAGTTTTTCCTTCCTGTGCTCGCTAATCACAGCAAACTTCTCTTTGTCTCTATAGGTGTTTGTCTAGCAGTGGTGCTCGTATTATCTAGCTCGGTGCTTTACTTTGGAGTAACAGCAGATCTTGAAAAGGCGCTTTCTGCAAATAAGCTAAACGATGCGGTGGTGATTGCAGATCGTTTGAATGTGTCGAGATTTGGCTCTTTGAGTGGACGAGAAGCAGAGCTTTTTAGCGATGCGTTTTTCAGGCGCGCTCAAGTTTTTGCAGCGAATAAAAACTATCAGTTTGCGCTGGCTGACGTAATAAAGGTTTTGCCGAGTTATTCAAAACATACTCAAGCTATGCAACTTCGCACTATCTGTGCTTTGTCTTTTGCACAAAGAAAATCAGTCACAACGCCAATGGTTGTGAAAAGCAAATTATCAGAGACAAAGAGTGAGGAGCCGAGGTTATCTATTGCAGCGCAGCGTACAAACTCAACTGCGCCGATCGGCAAATTGCAGAACAATCGAGTAGAGACGCAACTCAATCGAACAGAGGCGCAAAGGAATCCAATAGAGGTAAAAAACAGTCAGAGCATACTTTCAAAAAGAACGAATGGCGAAGCACTGGCAGTTTCTACCAATTCACAGAAGGACGAAGTAGACTCAGAAGAAGCTGATATGGCGGTTTACAATCGACATCTCGCCGATTACTTCATGCGCAAGGAGTCCAGGTCCTCGAAAGCATCGGCGACCAGTGAGCCGCCATCATTCAGCGAATGGGTTCAGTCAGGTAAGTCGGAGTTTTGAGAGCGGCATGACATACGGCAATACAGTTCAACATGACGATAAGGGCGGCGAGAACGAGCTGCCGCTCATCATTCCCGAGGACATTCGATACAACTGCCAGGGGTGTGGTCGTTGCTGCTCTGGTTGGGCCGTTGGTCTGACCGATGAAGATTATGCCCGCGTCAAAGATGTCGATTTCGGCGAACTCAAGGAAGAATTGAAAGGGCAAGAGCTCTTCATAGATCGGCGCAAAGAATTTGAAGCCGGCTATTCGATGTATCCCTATTTCACTAAGTCTCGTCCAGACGGCACTTGTCCGTTTCTCTTCGACAATCTCTGCTTTATCCACGCGTCGCTTGGTGAGTCGCAGAAGCCAGAGATGTGCAAGCTGTTTCCTTACACTTTCGTGCCTACACCTTCAGGTATTTTCGTAAGCGTCGTGTCGAACAGCATGGCGTCGGTGCGCAATTTGGGCAACCTGCTTACTGACCAGCGCAAAATGCTGGCTGAAATTTGGCAGCAGACGGTTGATCATGAACGCGCCCAAGGACGCAGTACTCAGCAGGTTTCCGACGTCGCATCCAAGATTACCGCTGAAAATCTGAAGGCTGTTAAGTACGACGTCAATTTAGTGCCCGGCGTCGCCTTGACCTGGCAAGAGTACATGCACATCGACAGCCGCTTGATAGAACTCATCAAGTCGCAAGAGCATCCGAATATTTTCGACACTCTAGTTGCCGCTGGAGAACTGCTTCTTGAATCTCTCAAGATCAAGAATAAAGGCGAAGATTTGAGTCAGCTATCGGGGCTAGCAATTCCGCCTGAAACCATCGAGCGCTATAAGCAAGAACCCCCGACAACATTCGAGAATATGCTTTTCAATCTCCAATGTTTCCGCAGTTTTGAATGGCCTCTTTTGCGCAAGCAGTACGCTGCCAACTGGGCAGCAGCGAACAAAAGTCCGCTAATGGAGCCGAAAGTTTTGAAGGCTGGTTTCCGCTCTGTACTCGGGGCGAAAATCGAATTTCCGGACACGGGCGTAGTCAGCATTCCCGATGTGCGTAAATACAAAGTCAGTGACTTATCTCCTGAAATCAATCAGTTTTTGCGCCGTTATCTCTATATGAAAGTGTTTAGCAAAGGCTTTTGCGGACCATCGATGAGCGGGCTTTCTGTGGTCGCCGGCTACAACAATATCGTCGCGAATTTCCTTACTGCAATTCTCTATGTAAAAGCGCAAGCTATGACCAAGAAGGTTCATGAAGTCAGCATCGCTGATTTCTATGAGGCATATTTCTTGCTAGACAAAGAAGTCGTGCAGGTCAGTCAGTTGCCGAAGGATAAAGCACAATTCTTTGATTCCGGATTTGCATCGCCAAGACTTTTCAGTCGTTTGCTTGGACGAATGGCGAAGGAGATTGGCTAGTGCTGCTAGTTCTCGGTTTGTATACATTGATTTTGTAGCGGCGGCGCCATGCATCGCCCCCACGCATTTTAGATTGGGTGCCCCTGGATTTTGATTTAGCAATGGGTCTTTTGAAATGAGCAAAGCGAAGAATAAGAAGCAGAAGCAGGCGGGTGAAAACATAACAGAGCGCTCCGAGACTGCGGGCGCTTCCACCGATGGTAAATCCGCTTCCGATGCCGCTGAAGGCAAGCGCGAGCTCAAGAACGAGAACATGTTTCGCATGTGGAAGGCAAGACCGACACAAGTGCCGAGCGTTCCGAAGCCCAAGAGCAAATCGGCAAGAACGACTGCATCCTCCTCAGCAGACGCTGATGCCCTGGCTGATGACGATGCAATCGATTGGAAAACAATTTCAATTGCCGCGACTATCGTTTGTGTCTTGGCAATTTTTTCGCATATTACTGGTTTGTTCGGTCAGTTCGTTCTCAATGACCAGTTGATATTGACTCCGCTCAAAATGGGCGCCAACAGTGACGAATTCTGGTCTCGTCTGGTGGGCAGCGGACTGTCTACACCTCTTTCGAGTTTGTGGACAAATGTCGGTTTGGCCTTAGATCTGAAATCAACAAGTCTGATTTGGTTTCACATGGTCAACCTGACTTTACATGCGCTCACTTGTCTGTATTTGTTTTTTCTCGTGTTTCAACTCGGCAGGTATTGGAAATTCGAAAACCGCATCGCTGTAAAGCCTGAGCATTTCGCTTTTGCTGCCGCCGGTATGCTTGCCTGCCATCCCCTGGCATCCGAGATTATTTCTTATATTCCTGGGCGCGAAATGGCATTGGTAGGTGCGAACTACGTTCTGGCAATGTTCTTGTTCTTTGCCGGATTGGTTGCACGTAAGCCATTGAATATGGTGCTTCTCTATACCGCTATGTTGGCGTGCGTAGTCATGGCTGTCCTCTCTGGTCCGGCGGCGGTAACTTTGCCTATAGCACTGGCTTGTCTTGCTATTCTCGCAAAACCTGCAGATATGAGCTTCGATGAGTTTGTGAAATTGCGCTGGTCAGATCTGACAATCATTGGCATGGTTTCAGCCGCGATAATTTACGTTATTACAAGAGGGATTCCGACCACCCTCAATAACGGCATCGGTCTTGCGACGTTGCCTTTTGATCAATATTTGGCATCTCAGTTCAAGGCGTTCGTTACATACTTCTTGCGCTGTTTTGCAGTACCAGGAGGTCTTTCTGTCGAGCCACCGCTGGTAGTGGCAACTGGTTTTACTGATCCGCTTGCTTTATTGGGTGTCGCTGCCTTTGCCGCTATCGCTTTCCTTGCTTACAAGTTCCGCTCTGTTCCACCTGTAGTGTTGGGTCTTACCCTCACCTTAATCGGTCCATTCCCTGACTTTGTGCTCCCTCAAGGCGAGGTTGTTTCTGATGCTCGCTATTACATTTCGCTTGTAGGACTATCGATAGTTTTTGGTTATTTGATCTCCAAAATGGCAATTGTTTCCTTCAAACAAGTGGCAGCTTCGCTCGCTATTCTTTTTGTAGGGTTGGCTGGATTGTCGAACTGGCGCGCACTCGCTTGGTCTTCAGAAGCGGCACTATGGAAAGAAGTCCTCAAAACGAACCATCAGAGTGCACGCGCTCATGCCAAGCTCGGCTTTATTGCATTAAACGAGAAGAAGACCCCGGATGCAAAAAGGGAAGTGGACGAGGCTCTAAAACTTGATCCCCAATCCCCGCTTGCTCACTTGTTGCTGGGAAGAATTCAGCAGTATGAAGGAGCAAACACGGAGGCATTTAAGGAGTTTGAAACCGCTCTCAAACTTGCGCAGGATAACAAAGCCTCCTCCATTATCGTTGCTCAGTGCCAGGCTCAGTTGGCGGACGCCTTAGTCCGCCAGGGTGACTACGCGCGCGTAAAAACACTTGTCGATGAGGCAAGAACCGTGCTTGGTGATACGGCACAACTTCACTATTTGATGGGCATGCATTTGCTCAACAACAAAGAGTATGTACCTGCCATTTATGAGTTGCAGCAGGGCTTTGTACAAGACCAGCGCAACAAACAGTACGTCGAGCCGATCGTTACAGCTTATCTGGGTAGCAGGTTGCCCAGTCTTATTCCGCAAGCCTACAAGCTGATGGAAAGAAGTATGAAAGAGCTTCCCACTGCCGAAGGACAACTTTTGTTCGCTCGTGCGGCGCTCGAGTTGAATAGAATTGACGAAGCCAAGGAAGCCGTTGAGACTGCAAGTAAGCTAGGTGGAGATGAAGCTCAAGTGAATTACTTGCAGTATTTCATCGCTAGAGCGGAAAAGAATGCAGCGAAGGCGGCTGCGTTCAAAGCGAAGGCTTTGTCGCTTGATCCGAAAATTGAAACCAATATGCCTGTCGTTCCACCCGATGAGATCAAAAAATATCTAGACCAGGAGATGCGCAAATCAGCGCCTGCTCCTTCGTCTACGCCAGCGCCAGCGCCGGCTCAGACTTCTCCTCCTCCTGCTGCATCAACAGCTGCTCCAGTGGCACCAGTAGCAGCACCAACCAAAAGTGAACCTCCGGCTGCAGCTCCGACGAAACCCGAAACTCCAGCAAAACCCTAGAAGACTGGCACTGTTGGCGGTGCATCATTTTATTGCACACCGGCTGATGAAGGACGCGCTCAATACAGCACCTTGACTTTGCGGTGTCTATTGGCGCACATACTCCGCGTGAACATGACCTTGCGGTTGACGTTAAGAGCCGGCTTCGAAGTTGAGTGTTATCTCGCCTAACTCTTTTTCGCTACAGCAATTGTCGCGTCCATGCACTTCGGCTGGCGGTGAGGTGGCTTCGATAGCAGTAAACTCTTCTAGAATTTCGTAATGGTGGCTGGCATTAGCAGGTACCGTCCATGAATTGCCTTGCTCCAAATTGATTGTTTGCCCTTCGCAATGCAGCGTAGCTTTACCGCTGATTACGTATCCAACAGTTTCATATTCACGCTTTGTATCAGCTTTGCCATCGCCGTTGGTCGGTGGTTCTTTCTCCCACAAACGCATGGACACGTGTTTGCCCGATGCAAGATACTTTTGACCCATATTTCCCTTTGGAGAAAACGCGGAATCAATCTTCTTGATTGTAGTATCACCCATTGGTCGATCCTCTGTTGAATAAACTGATACGCAGCTTTAGGATGGACCTTCCCACCGTTTGTAAGTTCCCTCAAAGTTTCGTTCATATGGAAAAACTCACCGATACCGCGGTATGCGTCGGCTCTCAAGTTTGACTGCGGCTGAGATTGTTTTGCCCTATAAAAACGACCGCAGAGGTCGAGCTTGATGCCCTGACCTCTGTGGTCTTGGTTGTCCGGTTAAGTTCACGGACCGCCTTTTAGCGCTATCTATGCTCTGGCTTTCGCGCCGTCATCTTTATTGCCGAGCTTGCGCTCCAGCACTTTGATTATCTCGGTTGCGAGCGAAAGGACCATGGCAGATGCGATCGCTAATGCTATTTTTCGGAATAAAGGTTGCATATCACAACTCCGTAGGTTTACTTGAAGACATTTTCTCGAACGAGAAGTTCCCAGTTCTTTTGAGGGGAATATTAAGCCGAACGCTTCTTCGATTTAGATTTAGCGCTGGTTTTTGCGCTCTTTTTGGCGGCTGTCTTTGTCTTTGCTATGCGCCCGATGCCTGATGCCTTGTGCGCACGCGCAGCAGATTTTGCGGGAGTCTTTCGCGTGCCGCTCTTTTTAGCGCCACGTTTTAGCGGCACAACGTTTTCTTCTTCGGAAGAGTCTTCCGATTCTTCGCCTCTGGCTGCTTTTTTGCCGCCGGATTTCACGTTGCTGACACTGTTTTTCAAGGCTTCCAAAAGGTCTACAACCTCGCCTTGAGCGGCGCGATGCTTCTCTTGTTTGACTGGCTGACCCTCTAGTTTTGCTTCGATGACTTCCATCAACGCGGCACGATATCTATCCTCATATTTCTTCGGTTCGAAATCTTCTGTAAGCAAATCGATGAGGTTGGTCGCCATCGTTAGTTCTTGTTTAGTGACCTTGTGCTCGGGCAGATCCTCAGAAGGATCAATTCGCAGTTCGTCCGGATAAAGCAACGTGGACATCATTAGGTGTGAGCCGACAGGGCGTAGCACGCACAGCCTTTCTTTGGTTCGCAGAGTAATGCTTGCTATGCCCAACATGTTTTTCTCGATAAGCGCGCGAACGAATAGGTCAAATGGTCTCTTACCGTTTTTCTCTGGTTCCAGATAATAGTGTTTTTCGAAGTACACAGGATCGACTTCTTCGACCGTACAGAATGACGAAACGTCAATCGTATCCTTGCTCGGAATTGGAAGCTTTTTGAAGTCTTCATCCTCGAGCATTACGTAATCGCCTTTGGCGTATTCGAATCCCTTCTGTACCTCTTCCCACGGCACTTCTCGGTCGCAGGTAGGACACCAGCGCACTTCTTTAATGCGAGTTTGGCAGACGCTATGAAGTTGGTGAAAACTTACATTCCGGCTTTCTGTTGCTGCGTACAGCTTTATAGGAATGCTGACCATTCCAAAACCGATAACTCCGCTCCACATTGCTCGTGGCATGACAATTTCTCCTGGAAACTCAGATGCTTGGACGGGGCGTAATCGGCGTAGTTCCCAGACCTTCGCAAAGAAACTCTAATGGAACTAGTGAGGTACCTAGGCGTCTCACCCACAGCTAATTGAGTGGGCATTTAGCTTAATTCCAAACTCAAGGCAAGTAAAATGTCAAAAAAGCCAACCAAGCCGCGCAGCGAAGAGGCGAAGGTAAATGCCTCACCAGCGCACCAGCGGTCTGGACAAAAATCGCCTGATAAGAAACGCGCAACTCGTAAGCGGCAGCTGGAGCTCATCCCGCCCATGCTAGCCTCTATGGCAGAAGAACCATTTTCCAAAGAAGGATGGGTCTTCGAGCCAAAGTTTGATGGTATCAGGGCTATTGCATATGTCAGCGGTGGTGATGTGAAAATTTTGTCGCGCCGTGGTTTAGATCTTACTAGTCGTTATCCAGAACTTATCGAGTCGTTGGAAAAAAACAAAAACGACATCGTTTTGGATGGCGAAATAGTAGCGTTTGATGAGAAAGGACGCACATCGTTTCAACTTCTTCAGCAGGCCTCTGGATTGCGCGGACGAGGTGCGCTCGATCGCTCGAAGAAGAATATTCCAATACGTTTTTATGTCTTCGACATTTTATCGGTGGACGGAAAGAAAACAATCGCCAAACCCCTGACAGACCGGAAGGCATTGCTCAAACGATATCTTGTCGAGTCGAATGACGTCAGGCGAGTTGATGATCTTGGTACGGATGGAAACAAAGCCTTTCTTGCTTGCATGGAAAACGGCTTGGAAGGCGTGATCGCAAAGAAGGTAGACAGTCTCTATTTGCCGGGAAAGCGGGTTCCTACTTGGTTGAAACTTAAAGCGGCGAAGACTTCAGAATTTCTCGTCTGTGGCTACACCGAAGGTAAAGGTTCGCGCGAAGACTCTTTTGGTGCCCTCGTCCTGGGTGTCATCAACTCTGATGACCAGCTTGTCTATGCTGGTTCGGTAGGCACAGGATTTAACGATTCAACGCGCGAAAAGTTATTCAAGGTTATGCAACCTTTGAAAACTTCGACGTGCCCCTTTAGTGTCCGACCAATGGCTAAGGCAATCGCCTCATGGCTCAAACCAGAGATGGTTGTCGAAATTAAGTATGCGGAATGGACAATGGATAACAAACTGCGCATGCCTGTTTTCCTGCAAGTGCGCACAGATAAGAAGCCAAGCGAAGCACGGCCGGAAGTTGTTGTGCCAATTTCAGAGGTATCATCTATGGGAGAAGCTGCGAAAAAGACAACGAAGAAAGTTGCAGAAGTCGTGCCAATTAATCGAAAGAAAACCAAATCGAGTGAAACGAAAACGACCGCGCTGCGAGATGATTTGCTTGCGCAGCTAGACAACAAGAATGATGAACTCAATCTTGACGTAGAAGGAAACATCATCAAGCTCACGAGTTTGAACAAAATACTCTTTCCTGGTAAGCCAAGAAGTGCGAAGCCTGCAACTAAGCGCGACTACATCAATTACTTGATTCAGGTTTCTGATCCACTTTTACGGTTTGCACACGGACGTCCTTTCACTTTGATTCGTTATCCTAACGGCACCGACGGTCAAAAGTTTTTCCAAAAGCACTGGGAAAAAGGGCTGCCACCATTTGTCGAAACCATCGAGTATTTTTCAGAGCATGCGAATGCCGACGAAGAATATTTGCTCTGCAACAATCTATCGACTTTGATCTGGTGTGGGCAAGTCGCATCACTGGAACTTCACGCGGTGCACAGTCGCATTGATGCAGAGCCTGACGGCGCAAAGATTTCTAAGAAAGTAAGAGGTTCTGTCGAGAACATTGAAAGCTCAATTTTGAACTATCCCGACTTCATGGTTCTCGATCTCGACCCCTATCTCTACAGCGGAAAAGAGAAAGAGAATGCCGAGCCGGAGTTGCATCGAAAGGGATTTGCAAAGACCAGAAAACTGGCGCTCTTGCTCAAAGAGATGCTAGATAACCTTGAATTAAATTCGTTTGTCAAAACCTCTGGTAAGACCGGTTTGCACATCTACATTCCAATTGTGAGAAATGTTGATAATGATGCGGTGCGTCAGCTTGCCGGTACCATCGCATCCCACGTAGCTAAGATGCGACCTGAGGAAGTTACAGTCGATTGGGCTGTCAAAAAACGCACTGGAAGGGTATTCTTCGATTTCAATATGAATGCTCGGCACAAGACATTGCCGCCACCGTATTCAGTGCGTGCAACGGATATGGCTAATGTTTCTCTTCCGATTTCGTGGAACGAACTGGAAGACATTTATCCGACCGACTTCAATATTAGGAATGTCCCAGAACGTCTCCAGCAAGTAGGCGACCTGTGGGAAGGCATTCTCGACGCAAAAGTGGATCTCCACAAGAAGTTGCTTAAATAGTGGGCGGCATAGATGCCGCCCCGAGATTTTGGAGACTCGTGGATCTCGATCAGAGTTGTTATGTTTGTTCTTCGATGTACTCTTCGAGCTTATCGAATGAGCCGGTCCATCCCTGCGTCATGCCTGCACGAGCGCTTTTGAATGTTTCCAACTCTTCAGCGGACCAGTTTCCGTCTTGCTCCCACGTCAGCGTAACGCGCGTTCTATCAGCACCTTCCGGTGTTAATTGAACAGTCGTCTTCATGCTCTCCGGCCACGTCGGCGCCATCGGATGACGGACAATCTTTTCATTCTCATCGCAGAATTGTTGCGTATATACAATGCGATCAGGCTTGCTAACTTCCAGGTACTGGCAGCGACCATGCATCTTTGTGTCTTTGCCATCAGACATAGTGTAAAAGGACTTGCCACCGTCTTTAATATCGACGTGATTGTAAGTCATTGAAAAACCTGTCGGACAAGCCCACTTTTGCACTTCTGCCGGGTCAGACCAAAGCTGAAACATCTTTTCGAGCGAAGTGTTGAACGAGCGGTTGATGACAAATTTTTCTTTGCCGTTGAGCTTCTGTTCGAGGAATTCTGCAAGGCGATCCCAGGTGGCATCCCCACCAGCTTTCTTTATAAAGCGCGCAGAAGTTTCGGCTGCTTCTGCATTGGGAAACGTCATCGTCATATCCATTTGTGTTTTGCCATTCTCTTGCGAAAAGAGAACCGTTACTCGAAAGAGCGCATTGGAGGTTTCTGTACCGCCGTGGTCGTACACCAATTTTTTGTGGTTTTCCACTTCCAAGTATTTCGTGAAATTCTCATAGTCGACTTTGTCCGGACCATGCATGGTGTACTTCCAAGTCCCACCAGTTTTCAAATCCCTGCTGTGAGTTGTTGTCGTAAATCCGCGCGGACCCCACCATTCTGTAATTTGCTCAGGCTTGCTCCAGGCATCCCAAACTGCACTAAGTGGTGCATCATATTCCCTGTAAAGTTTGAGGTCGGCTGATTTTGTCTGCGTGGGCATTTTCTCTCCTTCATACCGAGGTATGTAAAAGGCGGCGGGCTCTGCGAGGAGCCTATTTTAGCCGAGGTTACAGCTTGATTTCCACTGTGCCGAACGGGCTTGAAATGGGCAATTTTGGTAAACTTAGCCCTCATACCGAGTACCTTTCTGAGAGCGGAACATGACCAGACTTTCTAATAAGTTCGTATTATGTGGAATTACTGCTGGCTCGATGTTGCTGGGCGTTTTGCCGGCTCCATCGATAGCACAAGTCAAGCAGCAGTCCTCACCACCGGCGGCTCCGTCGTTCCTAAAACAAGCCGGGCAAATGATTCTCAACAACGCGCAAAAGAATGTTTTGCACGGGGTTAATCAAACAATCCAGCAAGGGCAATCACCTGCACAGCCTACAGCGGGCACGTATTCAAGCGACCCGACTTCTTTACTCTACAATCAGACCAGTTCCACACCCAGGCAAGCTGCACCATGCAGATCTTGGGTTAATCCAAATGAAAAGCCGATAGCCGCCATCCTTTGTATCCACGGTCTGGGATTGCAGAGCAACTCATATGAATACTTCGGCACCGAGCAATCCAAAAAGGGCATCGCTGTCTATGCCATTGACGTGCGTGGTTTTGGCTCATGGATGAAGGCTGGTGGTAAGGGTAAAGTGAACTTTGACGACTGCCTTGCCGATATCAAACAGACTTGTGAGTCAATTCGTGCAGCCAATCCAGGTATTCCAGTATATGTCTTGGGAGAATCGATGGGCGGCGCAATCGCGTTGCGCGCAGCGTCGATGTATCCGGACTTGATTGATGGCTTGATCTCGGCTGTTCCTGCCGGTGAGCGTTTTAATCAAGGCAAGACCAGCATGAAAGTCTTTCTCAATCTCTTGAGTGGATTCAATGTCGCCAATGTAGGACAGGATATCGTCAATCAAGCAACGCAAAACGCTAAGCTCAAATCCCAGTGGCAAGGCGATCCGCTTTCGAAGCTGAATTTGTCTCCGCAAGAATTGATTCAATTCCAAGACTTCATGAATATGAATCACGAAGCAGCCAAGAAAGTTACCGATATGCCCGTGCTCTTTGTGCAGGGCAATGGCGACCAGCTCGTCAAGCCGGAGGGCACGTGGGAATTGTTCAACGATGTAGCTGCAAAAGATAAGTCATTTTTTGCAGTGCCGGGAGAACATTTGATCTTTGAAGAAGCACAAACGCAAGACCCAGGTCCTCGCGACCAAAACTTCCGCGTGATTTCTTCATGGCTCACTGCGAAAGTAGGCAGACGTCACGGACGTCGTCCGATGGGAACAGCGATGAATCCCGGAAGTGGCGGCCAGTATGGTGGCGGATTCGGTGGCGGCGGTTTTGGTGCCGGACAGGGCGCAACCGGTGGTTATGGTGCCGGACCTCGAGTGCCAATTAACACCGCTGGTTTGGAGCAACAGGTTCAACTCATTGATTCAGGTAACACCGCGGCGGCTATTTCGCAGTTAGAGTCTCTAAGAGCGCAGCGACCTGATGATGCAAATGTCATTGGACTGCTGGGACAAGCTTATATGAAGGGCGGTCAGCCCGACTTGGCTGGTCGCATGTTCCGCCGCGCAATGCGCATGAATAGAGGTGGCGATCAGTCTAAAGCGTTCAACACATACTTGCTTGGCTTAGGAAATTCGTGGTTGGGTAATACTCCGACTGCTGCTCTGCCGTCATTCAGCAAAGGACGTGTTTATGCGTTCTACGCAAATTGGGCAGATCAATGCAAGACGATGAACGACGCCCTCACTCGTCTATTCATCACTTACGGAGACCGCGTCGACTTCCAACGGATTGACGTCGACGCTCCCGGCTCCGACGCACTGGTCGAACAATTCAAAGTCGGACCAATTCCGACAGTCGTATTTGTCTCCCCGAGCGGCCAGGTCTCGAGCACCATCATTGGTGAATCGACTTCTGCAAACTACGAATCAGCCATCAAAGCGATAGCTAGATAAACATCGGGCGATGCCCGCTAAAAGACGTGGGGGCAATGCCATGCATCGCCCTAAGCCGCCTGGAAGGCGGCGGTCTTAGTCTTATCTGCGAACCATGCTATTCGAAATAGCCAGCTCGAACGCTTTCAAGTATGAGTCGGTCATCTTCTCTTTGCTAAAAAGGCGGGCGACCCTGTCTCGACAAGTTTGTTGAGTGATGCTGCTGATTTCTCCAAAACGCGTCACGAGTTCGTCAATGGATTCTCCAACAACGCCGGTCTCTCCATCTGAGATTACTTCAGGTGCGGCGCCACGGCGGAAAGCCATTACAGGTGTTCCACATGCAAGCGATTCAGAGAAAACCAATCCGAAGGGCTCTTCGAAATTGATCGGACATAGTGTTGCGATAGCAGAATTGTAGAGCGCATTTTTTTGTTCGCTTGAAACCTCACCCACGAATTCGACATTCGGTTCGCTCAACATCGGCTTGATGAACTCGTTGAAATAAGGTTCGTCGTTGCGATCGACTTTGCCGGCAAGTTTAATCGGCAAACCCAAGCGGCGCGCGATTTCGATCGCTTCTTTTGTGCCTTTGTCTGCGCAAAGGCGGCCAAGGAATAGCAGGTGGTTGCGCTCAACCTTCTCGTCAATTGCAAAATCTGCCAGATTGATTCCGTTGTACACGGTGGTGATGTAATTGACCTTGTCTGGATAATTCAGTCGTTTGTAAGCATCACTGATTGAGATGAACTGCATCTGACCATACGCAAAGTAAATGTCTTTGCAGTAGTCGTAGAGCGGATTGTGATTTGTAGTCACCACAGGGCAGCGGAATTTGCTCAGAGCAGGAAGCGCTGCGTATCCCATGTGGTTGTGGATGATGTCGAACTGACCTTGCATCTCTTCCAGCTTGATCAAGGCTTTTATGTTGTATGCATGCCATCTTGTCGGCGCGATGCTTGACGCGCGCAAACCTTCCGGTGCGCATTCGATTAGGCGACCCTCTGTTTGCGAATCTGCTGTTGCAAAAAGCGTGACATCATGTCCACGTTTTACCAATTCTTCAGTGAGCAAATTTACGACCAACTCCGATCCGCCGTATCCTCGTGGTGGAACGCTTTCAGCCAGTGGAGCAAGTTGAGCGATACGCATGATTTAAAACACCTCTTCTATCTAGTGGCTTCCGTTTCTAGTTTTCTTGAAATGACAATTCGAGTATTCATACGAGGAACCACGATTGTGATTCAGTTTTCAATGATGACTTTCAAGTCGCCGTTTTTTCTCAATATCTGGCAGCTTGTGTGTCCGTTTACTGCACTAAATGCGATATCAAGTTCGGCGTTTCCGACCTTGAGGTTGTGAAAGGTCACTCTTTCCAACCATTCCGGCAGGCAGGGCTCCTCAATCCGCAGAGTCTTTCGGTGCGCATCAGGCACGAAATTGACGCAAGAGCTTAGCATCTGGAAAATGCTGCCGGCTGCCCAGGCTTGCGGCGAACAAGATACGGGGTAGTCGATTGGGCTGCCCCAATTGGTACGCTCAAATCCGCAAACCAATTCAGGCAAGCGGAAATCTCGCTGATGCTGCGCGACTGCGGCCATCGCGCTGAGAAGGTAGTGAGCGTCTCGAATGCGCCCGATTCTTCGAAAACCTTCGAGAATGATCGCGTTGTCGTGCGGCCAAACCGAGCCATTGTGGTAGCTCATCGGGTTGTAGTAGGACGCCTGTGTCGATAGCGTTCGCAGACCCCAGCCTGAGTCCATATCAGGTGCCAGCATGCGGTCTGCAACACGCTGTGCCATTTCGCCATCTAAGATACCCGACCAGATACAATGACCGGCATTTGAGCTAAACACCTTCACTTGCTTGCCTTCACCATCTAATGCGAGAGCGGGAAACTCATGTTCTGGCATCCAAAAATCACGTTTGAAATCACGCTTTAACTTTGCCGCTTGAGCCTGCAAACGTTCGGCCAATTCGTCCTTCTTGAGTACGGATGCGATTTCCGCAATAGCCAGACGCGCTGCATACAAGTAGCCTTGCACCTCGCATAAGGAAATAGGAGGTTTGGCGAGTTCTGCATTTTCGTGCCCAATTGAATTACCGGAGTCTTTCCACCCCTGGTTTTCCAAGCCTTCTGCACTCTCACGAATGTATGATATGTAGCCGGTTTTCTCGCTGGCACTGTCGAGCCAACTGAGAGCCAATTCCAGCTTCGGCCATATCTCCGTTGCAAAAGCCAAATCTCCTGTCCATCGGAAATAGCGAGCCACCAACATGCACCATAGCGCCGTTGCATCCACTGTTCCGTAATATGGAGTATGGGGAATTGAGCCTAATCTAGCCATTTCACCCAAGCGCAGTTCGTGCATAATTTTGCCCGGACGTTCGGCACGAAATTCATCAACTTTGGTGCCCTGATAGGCACCCAGCAATTTGATGCATTCTCTGGCAAGATCCGGTCGGTACGGCAACATTTGCCAACCGGTGATTGCACTGTCCCTGCCGAAGGGTGCTGAATACCAAGGAATTCCCGCTGCAATGCCAATGCCTTTGGGAGTGGGTTGGCGCAAAATATAAATATCGCGCAAACCTCTTTCGACTGCGAAATTCACAATCTCGTCTTCGGTCATAATTTGCGCGCCGTTTGATCTCCATAGCGCAAAACGTTTGTCCGCATCGTCCAACAAGTTTGCAAAATCTATTTCAGGACGCGCGGCGAATTGTTCTTCACCGTCGATTCTGGTGTACATGAAGATCTGCAGATACCACGGTGTCCGTGGTGGTAAGGTCAGGTTGTAGCGAGCTTCACCGTCGACAATGGTGTCCGGTGCGCTGCCGCGAAATTCGATCATGGTTTCGAGTAATCGATCATCGAGTCCCCGGTAAGCCAGGAAAAGGCGCTTGCCTTGCTTGTCTTTGCGAGGCAACATGCGCTTTCCTCGCTCTTGTCTGTTGACTCCGCGCACCTCGAACATGTCTGCAAAATCGGATTGATACTTCATGCAAAACTCGACTGTGATCTCGTTTGCACTGTAATTCTCAATGACAATGCGCTCTGAGACTACATCGGATAAGACGATTTGACGCTGAACCATCAGGTTCTGCTGCGAAAGGCTGTTGGTCTGCGGGTTTGTGTACAGAAAACTACCGGCATAACCGCGCTTCACGTCTGCTGACAATAGTGATAATTCGGCACCGTCAACAGTGAAATTCCACTCGCTCAAGTAGCGTGTGTCGTAGTTATAATAACCGAAGCCCAGCGTGTTGCAGGCGGGGATTCGTGCTTCTTGATCGAGCACCATGAAGTGGCTACCGTGCTTCAAAATCAGGCGCGGATGCGCAGCGTCCGTGAGGACAAAGGGCATCCCCTGGCAAAGCGGTCGCGAGTCGACGACGTACTCGTCTTCTTTCTCAAAGGTTATTGGGTCGCTCTTCATCGGGTCCATCAAGAAAGACTTACCCACCATCAGACTGGGCAGAGTGATAAAGGTTCCTAGACTGAGGGATAAAAACCTCTAAACCCCGTCAGTCTAGGATTATACGGCTTTATTCTCGTAAAACTTTCCGTAGACTGCCGGCCGAATTGTCAAGCGCGCAAGGGCTCGAATTTTAACGCTCCATCAGGCGCGGACCACTGGCAACAGGTCTTCGGCAGAAGTGGTGGGTTTTTGGCAAGCAAAGTTCTTGCAAATGTAGGCCGTAGGCTTACCAGAAATTGTACCGCGATGCTCCAGAAGCCTGTACTCGCTTGTTGGTTTCGAAACGACTACCAACTGATTGGGGCGATAACCATTGTGAGCGCAGAAAATCATCTCTTTAAGGTCCGGACCGACTTCGTTGGCAATAATTGCCACTTCCTGGTCCGAATGTATAAACAGGTCAGCCGCACACAGCAAGTTGCCGAACTGGTCAGGTAATTTACGGAAAAACGGAGCATAAAGAAGGAGCAAACTGTTCGCGCGCGACATATAAGGATCGTGTCCTGTGATGCGCGCTAGTCTAACGAGGTTCATCGTAGCGACCGAAGTGCCCGAAGGGACAGCGCCATCGAAGTGGCTGCGCGGACGGGTTACCAGTTGCTCGTGGTCGTCGCTGGTGAAGTAGAACCCGCCTTCTTCTTGGTCGTGGAAGCGCTCCAACATCACATCAGTAAGCGAGCGCGCGTTGGCAAGCCATCGTTCGTCCGGATCTGCTGAAGCTAAATCGAGCAGTGCCTGAACGAAAAATGCATAGTCTTCAAGATAGCCGTTGAGTTTCGCTCTGCCCTTTCCGTAGGTTCTGAGCAAGCGACCGTCTTTGACAAGTTTTTCCAAAACGAATGATGCGCAGGTTCTCGCTGTTTCCAAATACTGCTCTTTGCCAGTCGCGACATAACCAGCCACGAAAGCTGAGATCATAAGGCTATTCCAGCTGGTCAAGACTTTCTCATCGCGACCTGGCCTAATTCGACTTTCACGAGCGTGCAAAAGCCTTTCATTGAGTGGACGCAATCTTTCGAAAAACACCTCGACGCTCATGCCGTGGTCCCGCGCAATATCTTCAGGTGGTTTGCCGAAGTGAAGCGCGCTGGTGCCGTGCTCGAAGTTGCCGGTTTGCGTAACGCCATACACTTCGCAAACCCATTCACCATCAGTGGTGCCAAGCACTTCCTTAATTTGCGCTGGCGTCCAGACGTAAAACTTTCCTTCCACGCCTTCGCTGTCTGCATCAAGGCTGGAATAAAAGGCGCCTTCGTGCGTTTTTAGTTCGCGATTTACAAAGGACAAAATCCCTTCGGCAATGTCCAGCCAGTAGCGCCTGCCGAGCAGCCGATAACCGTCGATGTAAGTTTGGCACATGAGCGCATTGTCGTAGAGCATCTTCTCGAAGTGCGGGATCAGCCACTGGCGATCTACGGAATACCGCGCGAAACCTCCGCCGATCTGGTCGTAGATGCCGCCCATCGCCATGCGGTCGAGGGTGACTGTAACCAGCTCTTTGTGTGCTTCTTTTGCATTGGGAGATCTTTCCACCAAGTGATCGATACATCGCAGCGACAAATTGATGTTGAACGTGTGGGGAAACTTTGGAGCATTTCCGAATCCACCAAAACGATGGTCGAAAATATCGAGCAAACGATCCGCAGCGTCTTGTAGATAGTCTTTTCTGATTGCTTGTACGGCGCCGGTCTTGCCTTCACTGCGTGCGTTGAGGCTATCGAGCATCTTCAAATGTTCGGTCACGCTGCCCGAACTTTCCTCAACTTCATGGCGTCGTTGTCTCCAAGCTTCGGAAAGTGCCGTCAGCAATTGAGTGAAGGACGGCATGCCGTGGCGCGGCTCCTTCGGAAAATAGGTTCCGCCAAAGAATGGCTTCAGATCAGGCGTGAGGAAAACTGTCATGGGCCAGCCGCCATGCCCGGTCATCAGCTGGACAGCTTTCATGTAAATCTCGTCGATGTCGGTGCGCTCTTCTCTATCGACTTTTATGTTTACGAAATTGTCGTTCATCATCCGCGCCGTATGCTCGTCTTCGAATGACTCATGCTCCATAACGTGACACCAGTGACAAGCAGCATAACCAACCGACAATAGAATTGGTTTGTCTTCTTTCTTCGAACGAGTGAGAGCCTCTTCGCCCCACGGATACCAATCGACTGGATTGTGGGCGTGTTGCAGCAAATAGGTGCTTGTTTCGTTGATCAGTCGGTTGGCACCGGGCGGAATTTCAGCGAGTACGGATTCAGAGCGGTCGACGCATGGCGTCGACCCTACAGTAGAAGCAGTTTCAGAACCAGTTTCGGAGCGGTCGACGCATGGCGTCGACCCTGGGTTAGAATCGATTTCTGACTCGACCGCAGGCGCAGCGGCAGCAAGGTCTTTTTCTTCTTGCTTATTTGCCGCAGCCTTTTTTGCGTCCTTCTTCTTTTTCGACGCGCTCACTTTCGCTCTCCTATTGCCTGTCCATATGCTACAAGCGTGGATTCTACTGCCTTTTCCCATGTGATTTCCTTAGCGGTTGTCATTGCCGCTGAAGATAGGCGAGCCGTTAGTTCACGATCGTTCATAAGGTGGGCGATCAGCCCTGCTAGTTCCTCAGAGTCAAGGTGATTTTTCAAGATGAGAGCGTCCTGGTTGTCGGTCAAAATCTCCGAAACACCTGACACAGCACTCACGATAGGCACAAGCCCTCGCAGCATCCCTTGGATGGGGGACATTCCGAAGGGTTCTATTCGAGACGGTAATACAATCGCATCCGCCTGGCGATAGACGTTTTCCATGTCGTGACGAAAGCCAAGATATTCAACTTCTTTTTCTAAACCCAATCTGGACAGGCGGAACGCATCTGCAGGTTTTTTCGAAAGACCTGCGATTAATAAGCGACAGTTCTTGCCTTGGGATTTGAGCGTTTTCATTGCGTCTAGAAGTATGTCGAGACCCTTCTTGCGAAATCCTTTGCCGACGAAAAGCACAGTGAAAATATTGCCGTCTTTACGTGTCTGGTCAGCATCTGCGTTTGTCTCTGCTTTCGCATCCGCATGTGTTGCCAGTGTTGCGCCAGGATAAGAGATAACCGCTGGCTTTGAACCCAGACCAAAGGTTTTATAGAAATCGTCTCTGGTCGTTTTGGACGTGAAGTTTAAACATTTGGCTGTGGTCGACAATTGCCTGTCCACCTCGTTTCTTGCTTGATAGGCGCCGGTGAATGCTACCTTTGCGTTGTTGAGCAAGCGCTCCCAAGTTTTGCCCACCTGCGAAAGACGAAAAACTGTATGGTTATGGAATGTAGCAACATCGACCGGATTGACCGGATGGTGTTGTGAGTGAACGATATCGAACGGTCCAGCTTCTTTCACTGCATTGGAAGTGATTTCCAAATACTGCTTTAGCCGCTCTGCCTTGGAATGCTTTTTTGAAGGCGCGGTAAAAGTGTGAAACTTCAAATTCGGATGCGTTAGTTTTGACTGATTTTGCTCGCAGACAACGGTCACATGCGCGCCGCGTTCAAGCAGCCCTTCTACGACTTTATGGCAATAAAGCTCCAGCCCGCCAGCCGGCGAGAACAACCTTGAGACCATGCAGACTCGCAAGCCTGCCGGGTCAATGGGACTGGCACCGTTTGGTTTAGTGTCGTTAGTTGTTTGCACGAATTTGAAACAGCCGATTCAGCGAGCTCAAGACGGCTCAATCGAATCGTCTGCCAGGTAGTCGGCGCGGCTAACTTTGTCATTGAACCAGGTCGTTATATAGGTGGCGACGACAACCACAACCAGGCTGGTCAATACAGACATTGTTCTCTCTCCGGTTGGAACCCTTCATGAGTACTGAAATTGTATTCCTGGCTTGCTATATCTGGACCACCATGAAAACTTATATCAATGAAATATAGTTAGCTTTGTGACGCGAGAATCACTCGTTGCCAAAGCTTCAGCCGAGAGCCATTGATTCAAAAGGAGCATCTCACTCAAGTAGCCAGGCGAAACGCTGCAGGACTTTAACGCTTCAAAACGCACTGTCTGAGCCGTTTGTATGCAAACCTTTGTGGAACCTTCCCGAACCTTTCGGGTGAGAAGTAGTACGCATCAGCTTTTGGGCGAATGAAATTTGGGGAGATCCCCCCGAAACCCCACACAAAAACGCTTTAGCCGCTAGAATGAAATTAGGTGCATAGTATCGAGTGTGCCTGTTTATATCCTTCCTGCCCGGCCGATTCCTTTCAATCGGTTATGTCTTGCGTTTGGGCTGTTTTTCGTTCTTCGTATTCACCGGAATCCAAGCCACCTTAAGTCATTCCCAGTGTCGACTCCAGGTTCCGCACCTCATGGTACTTTTCACAACTGCAATTGCTTTCATCGCACTACTTGCTTTTGCTCCTGCTGCAACAGCAAAAGGCGCTGACAAAGAAGGCGCGCGTGGACACATCGAAATCAAGGCTCCTGCCCGTATTGTGTGGGATGCCGTGCACAAGGAAAGAGCAGAAGATCCTGACCTCACCTACAGCAAAGTAATTGAAAAACAGGGCGACAAAATCATGCTCGAGCAAAAGTTCAAAGGCATGCCTGTCATTGGAGAAGCTGTCTGTTTGATGGAACAGACCGAAACGGTCAATCAGCGAATTGACTACAAAATGGTTAGTTCGGACAAGTTCAAAGATCTTCGCGGCAGTTGGATTTTGACTGAACTTGCCAGTGGTCGCACTAAGTTAGAACTGCATTCGGTGCTCAATACCGGTTTGCCATTCTCCGAACACATCATCAATCATGTGCTCAGAGGGCGCATCGCAAAAAGACTCGAGCGAGTGAAGGCATCGGCGGAAAGACTTCTCGAAGCCGAGTCCCGAGCGGTTGCTCCTCTTCCTCAGCCGACTTTAGCCGGCAAGCACGACACCGAACTCGACTAGGCCGTCCAGAGTGAGAGCGTTGGTGGCTTAAACTTCGAAAACTCGCCTGCGTCCACGAGCCTTAGCCACCTGCGGCGGCTAAAAGACCGTCGTATAAATGCATGTTGGCGTCAAGAACAGAATTCAGACCGACCAAAACCGACTCAACGCCGTCTTCTGTGTCGGAGAAAAACACCGCCAGCGCGACCGACTCGTCAGAGTGCTCAACTTCCACGGTTACGTGGTCGAACCATATATGGTGTTCTAGTCCGTGGTGAACAAAGCTATTTTGCATGTGGCGAAATTCTTCGATCGCCAGTATTTCGGTCGCCGTTATCGCTCCGGCTGAAACGGCAGGCAGCATCAGATTCTCACTATTTTGTGGGAAATAGAAATGCGGCACTAGCTCCATGTACTTTTGCACACCGGCTTCAATGGGAGCATTCTGCAGCTCTTCTACACTAACGCCCGCTCGTACTGCCAGGTCTAACAACTGCAATTGATGGCGGTGGTCGGGATTGCCATTGCCGTATTCGTTGCGTACGTTTTCCAGGATGTAGCCGACCGCTTCTTCCGGCATGATAGTCGCGGCCTTCAATAGAAGGCGGCGCAATAGCGATGCGTGTGCATCGTAGTTAGCTAGAAATCCACAGATTTGCTCGTGGTTCAACTGGGTGCGATCGAGATAGTCGAAAAGCGGATGGCTCGCGCACGGATGTTTCGCCGCGATCTCACGCGCCTGCTGAGCCATTCTCTCCTGTGGCACTGAACATCCGACGCGCCCGGCTTTCAGACGCGCTGCACTGTACTGTAATTCAACCATTACGATCTCAGGCTATCGGCTTTAGCAGGTTCGCGAACAGCTCCGGCTCCGGCTTTCGCCTCTTCAGGCTTTCCCATTTCGCCTTCAGCCTCTTCTTTTTCAAGGAGCCATTGCGCTTCGAGGGCGGCTTGGCAGCCGGTGCCTGCAGCGGTAACTGCTTGTCTGTAGACTGAATCCATGACGTCACCGGCGGCGAAAACGCCCTTGATATCGGTGAAGACGCCGTTGGATTTAATGTAGCCGTTTTCGTCAAGCGGCAAATGTCCTTTGAACAAATCAGTGTTGGGTTGGTGACCGATTGCGATGAAAACACCGTCGGCCGGCAGCTCTTGCACTTCATCGGTTTTGATATTGCGCACTTTGACACTTGTGACTTCGCCTTTGGAAACGTCGTTGATGTCTTCCAAGACGGAGTTGAGCAGGTAGTCAACCTTGGCATTGCGCTTGCAGCGTTCAATCATAATCGCTGATGCTCTGAAGGCTTCGCGGCGGTGGATGACTGTTACTGAGGTGGCGAATCTGGTCAAGAACATCGCTTCTTCAAGCGCCGTGTCACCACCGCCGACTACGAATACTTTCTTCTCTTTGAAGAAGAAGCCGTCGCAAGTGGCGCAGGCGGAGACTCCGTGACCCATGAGTTTGTTTTCTGCTTCCAGGCCCAACAATTTCGCTGAGGCTCCGGTGCAGATGATTAGAACATCGGTGAGAATTTCCTCGCTCGACGTCTTGATGGTGAATGGACGCTTCGAGAGGTCGATTGATTCGGCATTGTCGTAGATGTATTGGGTTCCGAAGCGCTCGGCTTGAGCAATCATTTGCTCCATGAGCTCAGGACCCTGAATGCCATTAGGGAAACCCGGGAAATTTTCAACATCCGTGGTAATGGTCAATTGACCGCCGGTTTGCAGCCCCTGGATGACCAGCGGCTCAAGGTTGGCTCTGGCTGCGTAAATAGCTGCGGTTAAACCGGCAGCTCCAGACCCAAGGATTGTGACTTTCTTTCTGATTGGCATCGGCTCTATACCCCGGACTCGTCCTTAAATTGTAGGACCGCAAACGGCTTATATAAAGATGATTCACGATAACTTATCAATTGGCATCCCCCCTTGCTCGGAAGAATGCGTTGCTATCAAACGCGAAGCGCATTACCTAACGCGGGTTTCTAACCCACTGTGTAAAACTCGGTTGCAAAGGAGAGGCGCAATTTAATCGTCAACCGCATCGACACTGAGGTTGGTTACGCTGGTAACACTAGGTCGAAGACCAAACGGCAAATTTACACGCAAAGAATCGAAATCGGACAGCAGTTTTAGCTTTTGCTCCTGCAGTTTAATCATCGCTCGTGTTGCGCCCGCATCCTGAGCGGCGATTGCACCGACAAGCTGGCTCAACCGTTCTAGATCATTCAGTTTTCCCAGCAACTGCTGCGCTTTTACAAGCTCTAGATTGGTCAGACCAAAAAAGTCTGCAAGCAAATAACGCCAGGCTTTAACGACCAGACGCAGTTCGTGCAGTTCTGTAGGTGTGTGGGCGTGCGCCTCCAGGGCGCGTGCCGTATCTTCTTGCTCGGCAAGTAGGGGCTCCAGGTGGCTGTATGCCGATTGAAAGAGCTTTGACGAACCGGCATGGCGAACAGCGATTTCTTGGGGACGCTTCAGCAAAAACTTTAGCAGTCCTTTCGCCATCTTCTTTACTTCAAGCTTTTCCAGGCTCTTCGCTACTTTCTTTCCGGCTTTGGCGCGTTCTTTCTTAAACACTTTGCGCACGGATTCAGGCAGTTCGTACTCTTCTGCGAATTCAAGGTTGACGTCCCAATCGCGCGCGTTGCCCAGCATTTTGTGCAGCTTCCTCAGCTTACTGCCGGTTTTCTTCCAGAACTTCTTGTCGCTCCAGCCGTCGCGCTCGAGAACTCCCCATATAGATTCCCAGCGCCTCAATACCACGCGCGTTTCGTGTACTAGTTTTGGTGCCGGCTCTTTGCCGAGCTTCGCCTTCGCCAATTTTTTCAGCACTTTCTCTACATCTTCATAGATGTCGAGCGCGGCTTTCTGTTCTAGCTCAAGCCACGGTTGCTCGCGCAAGTGGGGCGGCGCCGTTTCTGGTGCTTCGCGAATACCTTGCAATCGGCTCAACCGATTTTCTAGAGGAATCAGAACCATAGCTTATTTCATCCAATCCTCAATAATCTGTTTTGACCGTTTGACGACCAGGTCTTTGCCGCCTCTTGCGTATACAGCCTGCGCGCGCTCAACGAACGAAGGCATGGTCACCTTTTTGTACTCCGGCAAGTGATGCGGGTTTTTCAGGAATTGGCGCAGTGGCATTGCTGCTTTCGACCAGACATAATTTTCTGCTAGATTTCGGGCGCCCTGGCGACATTGTTCTTCCCGTTTGGGGTCGGCTAGTAACTCGCTGATTGCGCGTACCCATCCGTCTACATCACCGTAATCCAGTGCACGACCGGCGTTATTCGCTTCGATTAATTCCGCGAGCTGATCACCACCTGTAGTGAGCACCGGTAATCTCGCCCAGAAATAGTCGAGCAGGCGGGTGCGGAAAGAAAAACGCGTCTCCGGAAGATCGAAGTGTGCGGACACTCCGATGTCGGCGTCTAGCAAGTAATTGACTCGGTCTTCATAAGGCGTCCACTCTTCATGGAAGAAGACGATGCGATCGAGAACATTCAATTCCTTCGCCAGCTCTTTCGCTTTCAGCGCCATGGGCATTAGGGGAACTTGAGGATTGGGTGATTTCATGCCCATGAAAAACAATCGCAAATTCGGAATGGTTTCTGATGCTCGTGCGGCTGCACGTATGACTGTGAGCGGATCGAACCAATCCCAGATGCCACCGCCCCAAAGCAAGAGTTTGTCATCTTCGCCGATGCCAGGAATGTTTCCCTTGGCTCCTTTGCCTCGTCTGACAGGCTCACCTTCCTGTAATCCGAAAGGAATTACATCGATGAGTTTGCGCATTGATGGGTCAAAAGAATACATGTCCGGATTGACTCGTCCGAGCGCGCAGTAGCGTCCGATCCAGTAATCTCGCTGACGCTCGGATGCGCAAACGGAAAAATCGCATGCCACCATGTGCTGTTCCAAAACTTTGTGCATCAGCCTATAGCTGGCATTGGCAGCTACATCCGAGTTTTGATATTGCACAAGAATCGAAAACAGATATGGGTCGTACAAGTCGACGGTCAGGTATTTGCCCAGTGCCGCCAGACCCGGGTAAGGCTTCAGAACGTTGGCTTGAATGAAAATTGCATCATGCTGAGCGGCAAGATTGTAGAGAGCAGATTTGCTCAAACCGCTTTTGAGCTGAAAGTTTTTTGGAAGATTTCTTCTCTCTTTTAGCTCTCGGACTACTTCATCCGGTATTTTGTGCGGCGTGAAAACCGTCACATCTACTTCATCGCTCAAAGTCAGCCCTAGTTCAAAGGCTCGAATTGCCGGGCCCGCCATTTGTCTGGCGATCGGCTCCAGCGTGACAAAAATTATGCTTTTGCAGGAACTCACAGAGACTCACCGCCCAACTGCAAAACCGCTTCTTACTCAAGTCTAAGCCTCTTTTCAGAGCCCGGATAAGAGCTTTCTTCGAAGGCGCAATTATATCTAATCCAGTAAGTCTAAGGTGGCTTTCAAGGGATTATGTACAATATGTTGTTTCCTCGCGAACCAAAACCATTGGCCGGCAAAATGGCAAACCCACTGATAAGCGTCGTAATACCCAACTGGAACGGCAAGAAGTTCCTCGCCGGATGTCTGGATTCTCTCAAGGAGCAGACATATGAGCCGATTGAGGTCGTGATAGTCGACAATGGCTCCAAAGATGGGTCTGTCGAGTATTTGCAGGAAAATTATCCTTACGTAAAACTTGTAACATTTCCGGTCAATACAGGCTTCAGCCCCGCCGTTAATGCGGGCATCAAAGCATCCACCGGACAGATGGTGGCGCTTCTGAATAACGACACCGTCGTTGATCCCAATTGGATGTTAGAACTCGTGAGAGCGATGAACGAACATCCCGAAGCCGGCAGCGCCGGGTGCAAGATGCTTGCTTACGACGATCACGCGCTGCTGGACGGCGCCGGAGATGGATATCGACGCGGCGGACTGCCTGGACGTATTGGACACAAAGAGCGCGATACCGGGCGCTTCGATCGCAAACGCTACTTGCTTGGTGCTTGCGGAGGCGCTGCGCTTTATCGCCGCGAACTCTTCGCCGACATTGGCTATTTCGATGAAGACTACTTTGCTTATCTCGAAGACGTAGACCTCGGCTTGCGCGCGCAAGCTGCAGGCTACAAGTGCATTTATGTGCCGACTTCAATTGTCTACCACCTCGGTTGCGGCACCACTGGCAGTGGCTATAGCCCATTAGTTGTTCGCTTGTCGGCGCGCAACAACTGGAACACTATTGTCAAAAACATTCCCACGCCGCTATTGTGGAAATTTTTACCGCACATTTGCTTCTGGCAGTTCTACTATCTTGCCGTAGTCACAGTGCGCGGAGGGCAGCTCGTGCCGTGGCTCAAGGGCACTTTTGATGCTATAAAACTCCTTCCAAAGATGCTCGAAAAGCGTCGCGAAATCAATCGCCTGAGAAAGACATCCCTCGAGTATATGGAACAACTGATCGTTGAAAGCGAGAAAGATCTCGGCGATTCCAAAGCGCGTCTGTACAAACAGCACCTCGCTTCAATCGGCTCCCGCTAAGCGTTTTAGCCGAACCGGTGTAATTGTAGAGGCGCGTTGCACGCGCCCTTGAAGATTATTGACCGGGCGATGTATAGCATTGCCCCTACGAATTTTCTTCGGCGGATTTAGGTAGAACTGTGAGCGCTTGCTGACAGAGTTTGACTGCTTCGCTTAAGCGTACGACGGTGTTTTCCAGCTGCTGCTGTGCTTTGGATGACTTTCGCGAATCGATGAGATCAACCGATTGGCGCAGCGAAGTAAGTGAGTCATCGATCAGAGTCTCTGAGTTTGAAATCAAATCTACGACTTGTTTTAAGCGATACGTTTCGTCTTTGGCACGACAATCTCCGCAATAGCCAAGAATGTCAAAACGACTGGAGCGATGGTCGAAGCCTTTGCGTTGAGCGACGGACTTTCCAAAGCCGCGAATTAAATCGTCGATAAATTCAATCGTCAATCCACAGCCTAAGCAAATTAAGTGGTCGTGGTCTGGACCCTCTTCGGCTGGCTCATAGCGCATGCCGCGGTCGCCGGAGACAGTGTTGACGTTGCCGTCTGCCTTCAATCGATGCAGGTTGCGATATACGGTTGAAAGGCTCAGTTCATAGCCCATTTCAATGGCGCGTTCATACACTTCCGCCGCGGTTACGTGCGTGCCTTTGGGGAACGACTTGACAATGGTGGATATCGATTCCTGTGACTGACCGTGGCGCCCGGCTTTTTTCGCTGACTTGGAAAGACCGTCTCGGTCTTCTTTGCCTTCACGATCCTCTATATGTTCGTCAGAGGACTCTATGTCTGTTTTATTTGGCGAAGGATTTTCGAGATTGTCGCCAGGCTTGTTTGTCATCGTATTGAAAACGCTATTGAGAAAATTGTCAGTTCAAGCTATTGATGATATTCCTTCCCGCTCTGCGGTGTCAATTGCTGAAGGGCTGCGATTTATGGGACGTTACTTTAGCTGAAATAACCCATGACAATTGAGAGCGAATTTGTCATTTGCAATTTCTTCTGACAAGCGTCTTAAAACCTAAGCCTGTCCGTAAATTTCATCTTTGTATCTGTCTAAAGGATATAAAAATGAGGTATAGCTAATTGACAGAGCAAATCGCAAATAGTAACGTTTTAGCGGTCTCGGTAGTGAGAATGATTTGCAAAATTTGGCAAACTCCTTGCAGTCATTGGCATTGTCGTCGCTCTCGTGAAAATTCCACAGTCAATTTGGATCTGTTCGATCTGTCTAAAGTTGATTGAGGAGCCAAAGACAAAATCGAAAAATCGGCGCTGCCGGAGTACGCTCTCTAACTCCAAAAGTGCCGATTTTTTGTTTGGAAAGATCTGACGTGATCTGAAGTGATCTGAAATGAATTGAAGCGAATTGATTGATATAGTTCGAAGCGCCAGCTTTTCAGGTCAAGAAGTGAAAGTCTCAATCAATAAAGAAAGTGCAGTTCCGATTCGCGATCAGTTGATCGAGCAAATCGCTCTGCAAATCGCATCCGGTGCATTGAAGAGTCAAGAAAAGCTGCCGAGTATTCGCGCTCTTGCTCAGCGTCTCGGCATTCACTACAGCACTATTACCGCTGCGTACAATCATTTGGCTGGAGTCGGGCTTCTGGATATTCGTCAGGGCTCAGGCGTGCGAGTTGCCGGAAAGGCCAAAGCGGAAGTCAAAAACACAGATCTCACCAAATTGTGTCAGGATTTTTTGGCAATGGTGAGTGAAAACGGTTTTTCCCGCGATCAAGTGAAACCACTTTTGCAAAACATGCTTGAGAAGAAGCCTGTGAAGCGTATTATCGTTGTTGATCGAAACAAGGATTTCCATGCTGTCCAGCTGGCAGAGTTGCAGCCGGAGTTTTCGAATGAAATTGTCGCAATGACAACAGAGGAAATGCAGGACCACAAAGATTGGCTGCCTGATTCTCTTGTCATTACCAGTCTTTACCACGTGTTCGCGTTCGAAAACTTGATTGCGGATCGCACTCGTTTGATTGTTTGCGATATTGAACCTGCACGACAAGAATTAGACCACGTGCAAGAACTGAAGGATGGAAGTCTTGTGTTGTTGGTCTCGCAGAGCCAGACACTGCTCAACATGGCAACGAAACTTTTGGCTGCGCAACGAGGCGAACAGATTGCTGTGAGATCTGTTTTGACGACAGACGAAACCGAGCTTAAGTACATGATGAAGTACGCAACAATTGTGATCTGCGATTTGGCAAGTCAACCGGTTGTTGCTCAAGTTGCAGGCAAGACGCCGTTTATGGTGTTTCGTCTTTATTCGAAACACACAATCGAACGCATCAAAGAGCGTTTGAAAAATTGGGGCTAAAGAACACGCGGGGCGTTGCACGCGCTAAGAATAGGGAAGCACGATTGTGTCAAAAGCGGCGCCGTAAAGACAGGGCGACGCATGGCGTCGCCCCTGCATAAATGACACTAACGCGGAATGACACCAAGACCCGGTCTGTCAGATAGTTTCAAATAACCATCATCGTAAACAGCGCCGAGGTATGGGTCGTCTGACAAAAGTAACGCGCCGTCAAGATCAAGATGATCCACGAGCGATGCAAGGTGAACTGCTGCGGTGACACCTACCGAAGATTCAATCATGCAACCGAACATAATCTGCATGGAGAAAGCGCGAGCGGTGTGAATTACTTTGAGCGCTTCGAGCAGTCCACCAGTTTTTGCTAGTTTTACGACGACACCATCTATGGCGCCAGCAAGTCGGGCTACATCGTTGGAGCGGCAAATGCTTTCATCGGCATAAATAGGGATGGGAGAGCCTTCTTTGACCATCTTCCAATCATCATAGAGTGCATATTTCGGCAACGGTTGTTCGATAAATTGAACACCATTTTCGTGCAAGAACTTCGACATCTCAATTGCCCGCTTTGGTGTCCATCCACCGTTTGCATCGACGCGCAGCGGTAGATCTGGTGCGGCTTTACGCACACGCTTGATGATCTCGTGATCGAAAGAAGTTCCCTGTTTGACCTTCAGAACTTTGTATCCTTGTTTTACCGCTTCGTGAGTCTTTTTCTCAATCATGTCCGGGTCGGCAATACCGATGGTGAAGTCGGTGATCGGTGGCTGCAGGTTAGACAGTCCGAGCATTTTGTACGTCGGGCAACTCAAAACTTTTCCGCAGAGATCGTGCAGTGCCATCTCGACTGCAGCTTTGGCAGAGGCATTACCGGCGATTGCCTTGTCCATTCGGCGCGATACTTCGGCAATTGCAAATGGATCGTCGCCGAGAATATCCGATTTTGCAAACGTATCGAGAACAGCCATGACAGTTGCTTGGCTTTCATTGTGATATTCGGCTGGAGCAGCTTCTCCCAGTCCGGTCAATCCTTGATAGTCAAGTTTGACGAGAACGTTGTGCGTTTTTTCCGATGTTCCGTATGAAATGCCAAACGGGTGCGTCGTCGTCATCTCCAACTTTTCGAAATTCAGTGCAATCGCATTTTTTGCGCGTGTTGTGGTGCTCACTTGTTGTTCTCCTCGTTGGCAATGATGGCGTCGAAAAGTTCTTTAACCCCGTCACGGACAGGATCTTGACACGGTAAGCCGGTTTCCTCTTGCGCTTTTTGAATAGCGCGGTCGGCATCTTCTTTGCTCATTCCCCATGTATTCATGGCAATTCCGACTACTTTAGCTGGTCTTAAAAGTGATGCCATATGCTCATTTGCTTTGATTGTAGTAGTGAGAGATGGCAATGTTAGAGGGAGTTCGCAAATGTTCGTCTTGGTCGCCTTGGTGACCAAAATCATGGTTTTGGGAGCAGATCCGTGAATCAGCGCCAGGCTCACACCGGAAAAACCTGGGTGCGAGAGCGAACCTTGACCTTCAACGAAGATAAAGTCGTGATCTCTGGCGGCGTTCATCACCATCTCTTCGGTGGCGCCTGCCATGAAGTCGCCGATGACACGGTCGATAGCGATGCCTTCACCGCAGATCATGATTCCGGTCTGACCGGTTGCGACAAATTTGCTGCGCAGGCCTCGGCGCTTTGCTTCAGCATCTAGCTCCAGCGAAGCAGTCATTTTGCCGACCGAGCAGTCTGTGCCGACGGTTAGTACTACGTGTTGCTTCAGGTCTCTTGCCAGTCCCGCGCCGACCGGCAGCGGCATTGGCGGTTTGCGAACGTCGAAAAGCCTTCGTCCGTGCCGCTTGGCGACGGCGGAGATTTCAGCGTCGTTTTCAAGAAAATCGTGCAGACCATTAACAATATCCATACCGGACTCAAGCGCATGGATGATGTCCTTGCGCCAGTGGGGTGGGAGCGCGCCGCCAGTCCAGGCGGTTCCCAAAAGAAGGGCCGAGGGTGAGTGTTTTAGCGAATCGCCCACAGATGCCACTATGGGCGCATCGCAGTTCAGACCGACCGCTTCGCGCACAGTTGCCCCAGCCTTTTCGCTATCAATGACCGCTGCCACAGGGTTTCGCCCATATCGGATCACTCCCTCGGCAGTTTTTGCATGTTTCTTTCCAAACTCGCCTTCAGCATAAATAGCCAGACGCGCTTGGGGTTCGAGATAGGTTGCCACAGCCCGCTCCATATAACCGGTAAGATTTCAAGTGAGTCGCCAATTATGGCGACATATATTGTTAAATTGCAAATCTAGCAAAGATTAGGTCTTCAATACCCTAGAATTATATGAGGAGTCTTCAGAGGGGGATTCTACATCTGGCGCCTGAGGGGCTCAGTTCCTGAGTGCGTGCCGGTGTTCACGGCAAACGCCGTCGACAAATCGAGGCATTTTAGTCTGGGTTGTCGAATGTTGAGAAATTACTTTAGCTTCGGATTATCCATCCGGATGCATGTCAAGATCAGTCTGGGAGACCTGTTGAATGTCAACGGAAGACGACGACAAAATTTCTAAACCCGAAGAGGGTCAGGAGGCGCAGGCACCCGCGCCGGCAGCCGGCAACGGCTCTAGTGAGCCTTTTGCGGAATTGGAAGCGCCAAAGAAAGAAGAGGAGAAGGGCGGCGGTCGAATGAACGCTGCTAAAGCTTTCTACCGAGCGATGTATGCTGGTGAGGATGCGGCTCCGGAAGACTTCGGCATGGATATGGGCAGACCAGCGGGTCAAGGTCAATCGTCAGCGGCTGATACTCAGCGCATCAGAGATTTAGAGCAACAAGTCACCGAGCTCGAAACAAAGAATGCCGAGACCGACTCTCATATGAAACGGCTTGCTGCTGACTTTGAAAACTATCGCCGCCGCACGGAAAAAGAGCGTGAAGAGTTTTCTGCAAATGGTGCCCTTCGTGCAATCGAAGCAATTCTGCCTGCGGTCGACGATTTGGACCGCGCGCAGCAGACACTCAATCCCAACATGGAATCCAAAGCGATTTTGGATGCATTCCGCCTGTGCGCCAACTCATTCACGCGTTGCATGGAGCAAGTTGGTGTCAAGCCGCTGACTGTTATCGGCGAGCCTTTCGACCCACGCTTGCATGAGCCTGTGCAAGAAATCAAAACCAATCAATATCCTGATTCAACCGTTATCCATGAGCTTCGCCGCGGTTTTATGTTCAAAGATCGCGTACTGCGTCCCGCTCTGGTCAACGTCACTGCTGCTCTCAGTGAAGAGGAAGCCGCGGAAGAAGCTGCCAAAGCCGCAGCTGCCGCCGCAGCAGCTCCGCCTGCACCAGCCGCCACTCCTGACTGGGTTGGCGATGTAGCTGCAGCAGAAGCAGCCGCCGCGCCGCAAGCGGAAGCAGCACCTGCTGAAGCCGAGGCACCGGCATCAGAAGCTCCCGTCGCCGAAGCACCAGCCGCTGAAGCCGCGCCTGTAGCTGAAGCCGCACCTGTAGCTGAAGCCGCACCAGCAGCGCCGACTGCTGAGTCGACCGGGCAAGCTTTGCAAAATCTGGTTAAAACTGACGAGGGCTCAAGAGGCGCCGGTACTGAGACCGTCGACATCAACCTTCCTCCTGTGAATGAATTGCCGGAAATGGAGTTGACCGCTTCGGCTGCGGAAAGCAGCGATGGTGACGAGTCGGTTCAGGTCTACGAAATCTCTGAAGAAGATGCCGTTGACGTGCCCGTAGAAGAGCTTCCAGAAGCCCAGCCTGCGAAGGTAACAGACGACTGATGACTAGCGACCGGATAATCGGCATAGATCTCGGCACCACCTTCTCGTGCGTAGCCATTTTTGAAGGTGGCAGTCCGACTATCGTGCAGAATTCCGAAGGAGCGCGCACCACACCATCGGTGGTGGCGTTTACGAAGTCTGGCGAGCGCCTGGTTGGAGAACTCGGCAAGCGTCAGGCAGTTACTAATCACCAGCGCACAGTGCAGTCGATTAAGCGTGAGATGGGCACCAATTACCGCGTCAACATCGATGGCGTGGATAATAGCCCAGAGCAAATATCTGCGATGATTTTGCAGAAGTTGAAAGCTGATGCTGAAGCCTATTTGGGCGAAACCATTAGTCGGGCAGTCATAACCGTACCCGCTTATTTCAACGATCTGCAAAGACAAGCAACACGCGATGCTGGTCAAATTGCCGGTCTCGATGTTATGCGTATTATCAACGAACCGACAGCGTCGGCGCTTGCGTATGGTCTCAATCGACTGTCTGAGCATGCCACCATTTTGGTTTTCGATCTTGGCGGCGGAACTTTCGACGTTTCTATTCTTGAAATAACCGACGGCGTCTTCGAAGTAAAAGCCACTAGTGGCAACAACAGATTGGGTGGAGATGATTTCGACCAGGCGATTATGGACTGGCTTGTTGATGAGTTTCGCACCAGCACCGGTCTTGATATTTCCAACGATCTAATGGCGCGCCAGCGTTTGAAAGAGACTGCCGAGAAAGCCAAGATTGAATTATCATCGGCTATTTCCACGGAAGTGAATTTGCCTTTCTTGACCGCCGATGCGTCGGGGCCAAGGCATTTGCAAGCCACTCTTACTCGCACCAAGTTCAACGAATTAAGCCACCATCTGGTTGAGCAGACTCTTGGTCCCCTCCACCAAGCACTCGAAGACGCAGGGCTTTCGCCGGATAACATCGAGCAGATCATTTTGGTTGGTGGCTCGACACGCATTCCTGCTGTGCAAGACAGCATTCGTCGTTTCTTCGGCAAAGATCCGTCCAAGTCGGTAAATCCCGATGAAGCCGTCGCGCTCGGCGCAGCCATCCAGGCTTCTATTTTGGCAGGCGATGTTCAAGACGTTCTGCTGCTCGATGTCACTCCCCTTTCGCTTGGTATTGAGACTGCCGGTGGTTTGTTTACTCGAATCATTGATCGCAACACTACAATTCCAACCAGCCGTACAATGACGTTTACCACAACAGAAGATGGCCAAACATCCGTTGAAGTGCACGTTTTGCAAGGAGAGCGCGAAGTCGCTAATGCCAACATGTCGTTGGCGAAATTCCATCTGACTGGAATTCCTCCGGCACCACGCGGAGTGCCAAAAATTGAAGTCACTTTCGATATTGACGCTGACGGAATTCTTCATTGCTCTGCGCGCGACCACGGCTCGGGCATCAAGCATTCAATTACCGTTCAGCGCAGTACTGGTCTCAGCCCGGACGAAGTCGAAGCTTTGCAAAAAGAAGCCGAGCAATTCGCCGATCAAGATCGCTACACAAAAGAGAAAGTTTCTACGACCGTCGCAGCCGAAGCACTTTATGCGGAAGCGGAACGGACTATAGAGAAGTATGGCGACCGTGTCGACAAGGCTGTCGTTGAGAAGGTTAAACGCTCGATGGCTACTGTGAAAGACGCTCTAGTTAGAGAAAACCTCGAAGATCTCAAGTCGCACAAAGCCGGTCTAGATGTTTCGCTCCTTGAACTGGGCCGCGCCATTCACACGAGTGGCAGGCAGACAGTGCCTCCGACCACCAGGAAGAAAAATCCACTGATGGAATCCGGTCCGATCGAACTGGGCGAACCGGGTCAACTAAAGCCAGAATTGCTGATTCAGGCCGATTCCGTGATCAGCGAAACAGACAAGTTTATTGAACAGAATTCCACTCTCGAAGCGGTTCTTCTTGATCGTCTCGCCAAAGCGGGCGCGGTTATGAGAAAAGCGTTGGAAAGCGGAAATCCTGAAAGTGTAAAAACTGAGCTCAACACGCTCAACACGATTCTGCAGGAATGCAAGAAATCAGTTCCTACCGGCAACGAGAAGAAGTCGGTCAAAGGTGGCGAAACGCTCGACGCGGGTCGTCAGAAATCTTTTAGTGGGGGCGATTCCTGATTGAAAATCGTATGCTGAGAATTGACCGAATAGGTCGTTCTGAGTTGCGTGAATTAGTCGGATAAACTAGGTAAACAGGTATCACGATGGCTACTATGACGAGCAAGAAAGATTACTACGAAACTTTAGGTGTCCCAAAAACCGCCAGCGCAGAAGAGATTAAAAAGTCCTTCCGCAACAAAGCACGTCACTTGCATCCGGACAATAAGGACAGCGGCGACGAGCAAGCCTTCAAAGAGTTGGCAGAGGCTTATGAAGTGCTCTCCGACCAGCAAAAGCGGGCCACCTACGACCGCTATGGACACGAAGGTGTCAAAGGCGCCGGTCAAGGATTTGACAACTTCGACTTCAGCAATTTCTCCGGATTCGGCATGGACGACATTGTCGATATGTTGGATTCCTTCTTCGGTGGTGGTGGCGGAATGCGAGGCGGCCGTCGCGGCGGACCGGAGCAAGGTGCCCACCTCAAGTTCGACATGGAGATCGAATTCCTGGACGCCGTATTCGGCACAGAGAAGACCATCAATGTTCGTCGCTTGGAAGACTGCGAATCTTGCAGCGGCTCAGGCGCCGCGCCAGGCAGCAATCCAGTACCATGCGTCACATGCGCCGGGGTCGGTCAGGTTCAGCAAGTAATCAACACATTCTTTGGTCAAGCCCTGCGCGTCATCGCCTGCCCCGCCTGCCAAGGCTCCGGCAGCAAAATCGACAAGCCCTGCAAGGATTGCAAGGGCGAAGCGCTTGTCCGCAAGCAGAAAGAATTTCAAATCAAAATTCCTGCCGGCATCGACTCCGGTACACGTCTGCGCGTTCAAGCAGGCGGCGATAAGGGACGTAAGGGCGGTCCATTCGGCGACCTCTTTGTAGTGCTCCATATAAAGGAGCACGAAACCTTCGTCCGCGACGGCGAGACCATCCATATACGCCAGCCGATCAGTTATTCTTTGGCTGCGCTCGGCGGAGAGATTTTGGTTCCGACCGTCGAAGGTGCCAAGCCTCTCAAGATCAACGCCGGTACGCAAACCGGTACCACCGTGCAAATGAAGAATTTGGGAGTGCCGCGCTTCACGGGACAGCAGCGTCGAGACAATCGACGTGGCGATCAGATCGTGCACTTGCTTGTCGAAACTCCAACCAAGCTATCCGGCGAAGAGAAAAAGCTTTTAGAAAAACTCGCCGAGCTGCGCGGAGAGCGCCTGACTCTTTCGAAAGCCGATATCGCCAAAGCGGAAGAAGCTAACAAAGAGAATCACAAGGAAAACAGCGACAAGAACGACTCTGGCAAGAACCAAGAGAAGAACGAGAAAACCGCTGATAATGGCTCGGACAAGTCGGCTGGCGAATCTCCTGAATCGAAGTCAGAGAAAGCTGATTCAAAAAAAGACGCAGGGAAGAGCGCTAAGAAGAAAAAAGATGATTCCAAAGACAATTCGTTTTTGGACAAAATTGTTGATGCATTCAGACCGAAAAATGGCGAGACGCAACATTAGGTTTGGGAGACTCGCGGTTGCCGCTCTGACAGCGGTATCGGCGATGGGCTCCCTTGCACCTTTTGCGTTGGCTACGCGTTTGCCTGCGGATTTGAAAACTCAAATCGGCACGCATATGCCTGCTGTAAAACTGTTTCGACTTGATGGTTCGTTGCAAACCGGCGCCGGTGAGCTGTACTTGCCTCTAATGCCTCCGGCGGGTTTCCAGCCAGTCAAAGGACAAGAGGTTCTAGCTGCACTGCCTGCGAGTGGAAAACCCGATCTCATTGTTTTCGGTAATGGATGGTCTTTTCTTAGAGTCACACAGCAAGGTCCACATCGGAGCTTGAAACTGCCAGATGGTGTCAGTGAGAAGTTGAAGAAACACATTCTCACTTCTAAATTCCCGTCCGATCTTCTTGTGCCAGATGGTTTCGTCTTACCACTGTCATTGAAATCAATTCGTAGCGATGTAGCTGTCAACATAATCGACGACGTGTCAATTTTGAAGCAGGCTAAAGAGGCAGATTTTGTGCCCGACGCGAGTGGCGCTGGAGTGGTCATTGCGACTTCACCTAGTTGCGGAAAGCTTGCACTGATCGATGACAAGTCGTTTAAGAAAATCGATGAGATTGCAACTGAGGGCACTCCATGTGGTATCACCTATTTTGGTGGAATTGTCTATGTTGCTGATCAGACCAAACATAGAATCCTTCAATTCGATCCGACAAAGCGTGTTTTCCTGGGGCAGATAGATTTGCCTACAAAGTGTGCGCCAAAGGGCGTTGCAGCGCTTAAGCAAAGCAAGCTGCTTTATGTTTCCGAAAGCGCCACCAATCAGATTGCTGTACTAGAACTTCCTTCGGGTAAAGTACTTTTGAGAATGAAAGTACCTGCCGGTCCAGGACGTCTTGCAGTCACGCCGAGTGGCAGTCATTTGCTCGTATTGAATGCGACGGCTGGAGTGTTGACGCTCGTCAATACCGCAACGCAGCGAATGGTTGCCGCAATTCCAATTGGTTCGGCGCCCGGATTTATGACGATTAGCAAGGACAGTCAGCTGGCATTCGTCGCAAGCAAAGGCGCGAATACTGTCGCTGTCGTTGATTTGAATAAGAAGGCAGTTGTCCACAAATTCCCAACTGGCACTTCGCCGACTGGCGTAGCGTTAAACAATGATGAGACAAAACTGTTTGTCGCTAACGCGAAAGAGAACACCATCTGGGTGCTTGATCTGAAGACAAAAGAAAAGGTCGAAGAAATCAAATTGCCTCTGGATCTGGATTTCCCTGGCGAAATTACGTTGATGCCAGATGGCGAGCACTTGCTTGTTTCAAGTGAAGCTACGGACACCGTAGGCATACTTAACACCAGCACGCTGAAGTTTGAAACGCAGCCAATCATCGGCTTCACCAGCGACGAAATTAAATGGTTTCCCATCGCCAGCACAAAAGCCAGTCGGTAACTTTTTTTGCTGAATCAGCTAGCCTTCATACGCAGGGGTGAATTGATTGTGCACCTTGTTCAAGAACTTCGTGACGCTCGACTGATAGAGCAAGTCGACAGTACCGACCGGGCCGTTTCTTTGTTTTGCGATGATGATTTCTGCCTCGCCGCGCTTGTCTGATTCCGGATTGTAGTATTCATCCCGGTAGATAAACATCACAAGGTCAGCGTCTTGCTCGATCGAGCCCGATTCTCTCAAGTCTGAAAGCATTGGGCGTTTGTTTTGGCGGGCTTCTACCGCGCGGGAAAGCTGCGACAGCGCGAGAACCGGGCAGCTCAATTCACGAGCGAGTTGCTTGAGCGAACGCGAGATTTCCGATACTTCCTGTTGACGGTTATCGGTTGCTTTTCTACCCTGCATCAACTGGATGTAGTCGATGATTATCATGCCGATGCCTTTGCATTCTGATTTGAGTCGTCGGCATTTTGCCCTGATTTCGTTGGCTGTGACCATCGCGGAATCATCGATGAATAGCGGCGCTTCGCCGAGTCTGCCCATGGCGAGCGCGAGCTGAGTCCAGTCATTTGTATGCAAGTGACCAGAACGCAATCTGTTTGCGTCGATGCCTGCTTCTGCGCAGAGCATTCTCATTACTAGCTGTTCGCGCGACATCTCAAGACTGAAGATAGCAACCGGAAGATTGGCTTCCTGCGCTACGTACTGTCCGATGTTTAGCACAAACGCTGTTTTACCCATTGATGGACGAGCCGCAATAATGACCAAGTCGGATGGGTTGAATCCGGACGTCATTGCATCTAGGTCGTAGAAGCCTGACGGTGCGCCGGACAATGCATCGCGTTGTTCGTATCGTTGTTCGATCTTTTGGAAGGAAGATTCTACGACGTGTTTGATGTGGACAAGTTGTTGGAGGTTTCGCCGTTCAGCCAGACCGAAGATAAGGTGCTCGGCTTTATCTACTGCGACGCTCGCATCTGTTTCTTCATACGCGCCTTGCACAATTTCGGTGCCAGCTTTGATCAATTGTCTGAGCAAAGCTTTCTCTTCAACGGTTTTTGCGTAGTATTCCATGTTGGCTGTGGTTGCTACAGCCAAGCCTAAGTCGGTGATGTATTGACGTCCGCCGACGTGGTCGAGTTTGTCCTCGTCTTTCAGGTATTGGGAAACGGTGACCAGATCAATAGGCTCGCTCTTCTCATACAAATCGAGCATAGCCGCATAGATGACCTGGTGCGACTTTCTGTAGAAAAACTCCGGTTGCAGTACGTCTACAACACGCGTAATGCCGTCCGGAGAAATCATTATGGAGCCAAGGACAGCCTGCTCCGCTTCAATTGACTGCGGTGGCAAACGCTCTAGCGTTGCGTCTCCCATTGAGTAGTCGTTGCTCATGATTTCCTATCCGCCTGTTTCCAGTCTCTAATGATTAATACGTCGCAAGACGCAAAAAAGTTCAATTCACATCCCTGTGGATATATACATTTTGATATCCATTGGTGTGCAATTGGATAGATTGCTGCCCGGTGCCGGCTGCAACGGGTTTTCTAGCTAATCCGTAAATTTCCCTATTTATAGAATAGTGGATCGCGAGCCGGTTGTGCCGAGCTTAGCAATGATATAGGTCTTAGTTGGTCTGATAGAGAGCGGGTTTTCGGCTTTGTGTATATGCATCTTCTATATTAAAGTTGAGAAATCCGCACGGCTGAAAGTTTATGTCTTGCCGACTTGCCAGAAAATTCAAGTTCGCGGTGTGTAGGCGATTTTTGGCGAGCCAAAAGAAAAAGCGGCACCGAAGTACCGCTTATCCTTTTCCGTTGGTTGGGCTAATCCAACCCTACATCTTCGAGCTTCGCCTATCGGGCGCGGCTTAGTCTTCTTCCAGCGAGGACAGGTCGCCAGTGGGCAAGCCCAGCTCTCTGGCTTTCAACACGCGGCGCATGATTTTGCCGGAGCGAGTCTTGGGCAGTGAGTCCTTTACCTCGATTTCTCTCGGGTAGGCATGAGCTGCCAATTGGCGCTTGGTGTGCTCTTTGATTGATTCCAACAATTCGTCAGATTCACTGTAGCCGTTCTTCAGAACGATAAACGCTTTGATGATTTCGCCGCGTTCGTTGTCTGGTTTGCCAATGACGCCGGCTTCCGCAACTGCTTCGTGCTCGACTAGTGCAGATTCAACTTCGAATGGTCCGACTCTGTGACCTGCCGTGTTGATGACGTCATCAAGGCGTCCGACGAACCAGAAGTAGCCTTCGGTGTCCTTCCATGCGTTATCGCCGGAGTAATACCATCCTGGGATTTTGAAGTACTCTTTGAACTTCTCCTCGTTGCGCCAGACTTGGCGGAGCATGTTTGGCCAACCTGGTTTGACTACGAGTTTGCCAAGTTTGCCAGGTGCGACTTCTTCTCCATCATCATCTACGCAAGCTGCATAGACTCCTGGAATCGGCTTGCCCATAGAACCCGGCTTAATTGGGTTGCACGGCAGGTTGACGATAAGTTGCATGCCGGTTTCTGTTTGCCACCAGTTGTCGTGGATCGGCAGACCGTAGACCTTCATACCCCAACGAACAACCTCAGCGTTGAGTGGTTCGCCAACGCTCAAGATGTGACGCAGACTGTCCAAGTCATGATCGTAGACGGCGTCATCGCCGGCTTTCATGAGCATGCGCAGCGCTGTGGGAGCGGTGTACCAGACGGTCACCTTCATGCGCTCGATTACTGAATACCAGTGGTGCGCGTCAAAACGTCCTTCATAACTGACGACTGATGCCCCGAGCGACCAGGGTCCGAAGATACCATATACGGTGCCGGTGACCCAGCCGGGGTCGGCGGTGCACCAGTAGATGTCGTCATCGCGCAAGTCGAGAACCCACTTCGAGGTCATGTGGTGCCCGATGATGTCGTTGTGCACATGGACAATGCCTTTGGCTTTGCCAGTCGTGCCCGACGTGTAGAGCAAGTACAGCGGATCTTCAGGGTCCATTTGCTCGCATTCGAGCTTGTCGGAAGCATCTTTAATGATTGCTTCGTAGCTCAATTCGCCCGGCTTCAACTTCGATTCGTCAGCGCCGACAATGATGGTGTATTCCAAATTCGGCAAGCTCGCTTTAATTTCGTCGAGCTTCGGCTTGAGCTGCGGATTGGTGATAACGATTTTCGCTTCGCTGTCGAGCAGTCTATCTCTTAGCGCATCCGGTCCGAATGCGGAGAAAAGAGGTCCCGCGATGGCGCCTATTTTGGCAATAGCTGTGGTTGCTGTGTAAAGTTCTGGCACGCGAGGCAAGAAAACGAAAACGCGATCACCCTTCTTCACGCCCAATTCTTTGAGCGCGTTGCCAATCTTGTTGGATGCTTCGTAGATTTCTTGGAAGGTATATTTCGTCAGATTTTCTTTCGCGTCGATTGCGTAGAGCGCGACTTTGTTGCGGCGACCATCGTGCAGGTGGCGATCGATCGCGTTGTATGCAGCGTTGACTTTTCCGCCGGAGAAGTAGGTGATTTCCTTCTTCGCGTCTTCCCACTCAAATGTTCTGTAGGCTTCCTCGTAGTTTTCCAGATTTACCTTCACTGGAAACTTCTTCAAAATTTCTTTGCGCTCTCCGCGTGGCACTTTTTGACCCTGCCCCTTCGCTTGCGTATCAGTCTCCTGCCCTTGTTTTGTAGCCTTGGACTTTTCTACGACTTTCATATTACGTACCTACCTGCCTCCGGCAATCGCCGCTAGTTCACCCAAACTCAGCCCATTCTTGACGAGCCATGAGCCTCACGCCCTGGGGCGGTGAAACTTAAATACAGGTCCAATAGTCTAGCGCGGACTTGGCTCTTGGTGTTGTTTTCGAGCCTGAAATAGCGTCTATTTAAGGGAAGCCCGCCTGTCAAGTGGTTGTGCAGAGCACTCCCGTGATGGTAGAAATCTTGCTTGCCCAGTCGTTCTTATCCATCATGCCGTTTACGGAAACCTTTTGCCCTTACCCGGAATGCCACGAGCGCTTCAGCGCCGACCTTCCTGCGGGGCGTACTAAGACCACTTGTCCTGCTTGCGGTCGCCACATCACCGCCCGATTGGCGGCAGTTTTTACCACGCTGGAGCGAGAGCAGGATAAACGCAAACGCATGGGCATCGTCAACGTCAATGACAGTGCCAAGAGCGGCAATGGTTATGTAGAACAATTTGTGGCTCTCGTGGAAGATGTGCGCAGCTTGTTTAATGTCGGCGCAATCTTTCGCACCGCAGATGGTGCCGGCATGGACAAGATTTATATGTGCGGAATCACCGGCGCACCTCCTCGCAAAGAGATTGAGAAAGTCAGTCTTGGTGCGGAGAACAGCGTCAATTGGGAATGGCGCTTCGGTTGCGTTGAGATTTTGAGAGAACTGAAAGAGCGCGGCTTCAATATTGTTGCGTTGGAGAAAACAGAATACTCTCAACCGCTTACGCAGCTGCTCGCTGAAGGAAAAATCTCCAAGCCGCTTTGCCTGGTTGTCGGGAATGAAGTATCCGGCGTCTCAGCAGAGGCACTAGCGCTCAGTGACATCGTTGCAGATTTGCCAATGAAGGGCATGAAAGAATCGCTGAATGTTTCTGTCGCATTCGGAATTGCTGCATACGCTCTATCAGAGAAAACCTAGCAAGCGGGCTCATGCGTCTAGAATTTATTGAGTGCTTAAAGCGGTTTATTTGAAACCTTCAATAGTGCCGATGATATCGCCTGATGCGCCGCCCTGACTGTTCAGCACTTTTCCGTCTTTGTCCAAATAGACCAAGTGTGGATATGTCGATGGCGAGTACTTCTTCACCAGAGCCTCAGAACCTGCGTTGTCTACGTCAACCAACTGAAATTCGACTTTGCCTTGAAACTTCTGCTGAGCCGAATCCCAAAATGGTCCGAACAACTGAAGGGTACGCTGGTCGTTGCTCGAACTTGAAGTGAATTGGATAACCTTTTTGCACTTCAATGCACCTTTTTCTTCTTTCTTTGCGTCGGCTGGCTTTGGAGCTTTAGGATCCGGCGGGCCTTTCGGGTCGTCCGGCTTGCCACTCGGGAGAGGTGGCAGGTCTGTCGGTGCTGAGCCCCGATGACTGCGTGTCTGGCTGTACTTCGTCATAGAATCAAGCCCAGCCCTTGCCTGCGCCTTCAATTGAGGGCTGCGGGCGTTTTGCTCAACCCACGTGTACATAGCCTGAGCGTTCGTAACCTGATTTGTGTGCTGATAACACAAACCCATGTAGTAACGGGTCAATGGGTCGTTTGGATACTTCTGGGCGACTACCTGAAACTGCGCAAGAGCTGCTGCATACTTGCCTTGGTGGAAGGTCTGCACGGCTGCGTTGAAGGCTGCATCCGCCGCCCAAGTCGCATTCGCCAAGACAAACGTCGCGCATAGACAGATTGGCACCGAAGCTTTAAGGAGGCTACGAATCCCTCTGGTCGCCCTTTTGGGGCTTCCTGGATTGTCGAATTTCGTGAGATTGAAGTGCATGAAGCTGCTCCTTAAAACTGGTCTTGGGGATTCCTTTTAATGCCTCTGATAAATGCCTCTGAGACGTTTAAGCCCCCAGAAGATATTCCCATATTCTGCAAAATAACAGAGATTTGAAATGCGCGCCCACGGGCGCCTGGTTTGAGGCATTGGCTTTCCTTAAGCGACCAACCTTTTCCACTTGAGAGCCCGGTGAGATAATGTTTTCCGACTTCGGAGGTTAGTGAAATGTCTATTGAGTGGCTGTATTACCGCAATGGCTGACAAACCTGCGTGAAGGCCCATGAGTTTCTTGGGCGCAAACACGTGTCAGCGGATGTTGTCGTTGATGCGAAGAAGAACAAGATTGATAAAACGGCTGCGTTGGAAATGGCCGAGAAGGCCGATGAGCTTTATTCGATGAAGGGCAAGAAGATTGTTCGTGTCGATCTGAAAAACGCCAAAGCAGACAGTGAAGAAATTGCCGCACTGATGATGGGGCCAACAGGCAATTTAAGAGCGCCGACGTTCCGCAAGGGCAAGACAATCGTTGTTGGCTTCAACGAAGAAGCTTATATAGAGCTGCTGCTGAAGAAGTAATCCATTGGAGTAATGTGGGGTTGTGGGGTGGACGCCACGCGTCGACCGCTTTCTAGGGCGACGCATTGCATGCGCGCCTGGAAATAACTGGGCGATACATGGAATGGCCCCTACGCTTTTCTGAAGCATCGCGCCTACACTTCGCTGACGTATGATTTCACCAAGCCGGCAAGATGCCGGCTTTCGCACTTTACTTAAAGAAGAGCAAAAGCAGCTTGTACACTGCGACAATGAGCACTGCGCCTAAAGCGCGCCGCAGAATGTTGTTCTTAAGTTTTTTCGAACCGAGAAATGATCCGGCAATAGCTCCTATAAATGATGCCACCAAATATGGCATTATCGACCCAAACTCTAGTCTGTTGGTGGCAGCCCTGCCGACCAGCCCAGAGATTGAATTACAAACAATAAAGATGGCTGCCGTTGCAGAGGTTTGCTTCACCGTGGTCCAGTTTAGAAACAAGAGAACGGGGCTGAGGAAGACACCACCACCGATACCAGCCATTCCTGAGAGCAATCCCAGTGCTGCACCAATTCCAAGTGCCTGAGGATAGTTGACTGGCTTGGTTTCGTGATCTTCTGCAGGTTTGTGAAAGCTGTCGTAAAACATTTTCAAAGCAGTCACTAAAAGAACTACTGCGAGCAGCAGAAAATAACCCTTATGTAGCGAAATCATTCCGCCCAAAAAAGCTGCCGGAATCGAAGTGGCAAGAAGCGGAGCGCACACCTTGAATTTGAAGTGTTTCGATTCGATGAAGAACAAAAGTGAGACTGTTGCTGTGAGTACGTTGAGGACTAATGCAGTAGTAGCGATTTCGTTGGATGGAAGTTTTGTCATTGACAAAATCGCGAGATACCCTGTCGCACCGCCATGCCCAACTGAAGAGTAGAGCAAGGCGATGACCAAAAAGCTGAGAAATTGAAGGATGAAGTCGAACAATGCGAGCCCGGATAGTCAAAGGATGCGCAAATCAGCGTAAAAGAAATAAAAACGCAATTACAAAAATACCACCCAGATTGCTCTGCGGTGGTATTCATGCTACTACCTGACTGCCCTTTGCGGGGGCTCAGTATTTCACCACACTTCAGTCAGTCCTTCATGTGATGCGGGCTCCTTGCTACCGTTTCTGGTTAGCGCCAACCTGGCGTTTCCGCATGGCCCCTCGGCTCAAAGCTCTCAACTCGTTTGAGTGATTGCTCACCGTTGATGCATTTAGTTTACCGCGTTCGTGTATACGCGCAACTACCCCAAAGGACATTTTAGGATGTGTATCTTGGCAAAGTTAAGAACCGCATGCGGTGCCATCCTGGATATATTAAATAGATTAACAAGCGCCGGATCAATTTGATGCGCTTGGTATAACGGGATCGAGCAATATTTTGCACTTGTGTTGGATGTCTAGGGTATATCTAGTTGCTATTTCTTGTTTGCGTAAAGGGAAATCGCAGTTATTCCTGTGCGTGTTTCTGAAATCATCACGTTGGCTTCTTGCCCATCTTTTGATGCCGTCAGCATCATGTAGGTTTTGTTATTGATGACTTTGCCAATGTCCCAACCACCCATTTTCAGTGCTTTGAAATAGTAGTGAGAAACGGTCGGCACGTCATCTCGTGACGTCAAAATAACAGTGTGCGCTGGCCTATCACTCAGTTTTACCTGTGAAGCTTCCAGTTCGGAATTCGGATACTTCGGCAAAGGAAAATCGGCAGGAAAGTTCAGTGACCGTTTTTTGTAAGCATCCTCTGCCGCAGCTGCTGAGGGCGCCGGTCGTTGAGGACCATCTTCCGCTCTTGAATCATGCTTTTGCTCGCTACATCCTTGTATACAGATGGCAGCCAAAAGCAAAATCAGATTTAGAGCAAGACCGTTCTTTATTTCGAAAAATTCTGCGCTCATGCAAATCGCGGCATCACGAAGCCAGGCTTCGGCGTGTACTCAACGCGCAACATGCCTGAAGGGCTTTGATAGAAGTACTCATCATCCGCAGCAGGTTGATCGAAGAGTTTTATCGTGACTGAATCCGTCTCCATCGTGTGGCCGGGCTCGACTGCATTACCTGACTCAATCATGTAAGACATCATGTTGTCGAAGATTTGCAGCGTCATTGGCACGTATTCTTGAATGATCTCTGTGGGAATGATTGTGCCCAAATCGGGAATTCCGAGCAAGTGATTTCCGTATGAGCGCATCCACAAATTCGTGTTGTTATCGAATTCATGCAAGACTGGACCGCAATATAAAAACAAAGGCGGCATTTCCTGAATCGCATCCGACCAATCATTGTCTGCTAGCAATTGCAGCATTCCAGGCGCGCTGAAGCTTGTAAATCCATTGATATTAGTAATTGCCGAGCCTTCTCTAAGAGCGATTAAGCAAGCAAGAAACGTGAGCTCCTGATAGGCATCAAGCGGCTTTGCAGGATTGGGCTCGACAGACAGTTCAATATAAGCTGTATGTTTTTCGATAGCAGCAACAGTGTCCGGGACCAATCGCACGTGCGCGCTAATTTGAGCCAAATCTCTTTCTTCGAGTTTTTTATCACTGAAGGTAATGCGAATTTTGTGCGCATTGGAAGAGGCTGCGCCCTCTCCTGCAAGAGATGTGGTTTTCGGTAGTTGATAACGAAAATCCGGCGGATTGTGAGAAACATTCTTTGCTGCTTCATCGAGCTCGCGCTCGCCAAATTGCGGTAACTGATCGAAAAGAATTTGAAGACTTATTCTGTCTCTGGGCACTTCGGGCTCCAATAATGATTGGGGATATGCGAATTATAGCCGTTTGATATGCCGACTGTATTGAATTTCTAAAATGCGTAATCTGGTTTGGAAAAAGCCTAAGGCTGAGGTTTTTTGCCAGTGCTTTCCATAAATTCCTTAGTTGCTTGCCAGCGCTGATCTTTCTTGAAATATGCGATGGCATCAGCCACTGCATCAGCTGGAGTATCAAAAACCGCATGAAAATCGCATGGGCTTTTTTCTTCAGGTGAGAATATTGCTTCTACAACCCATTTATCCTTTGCACCATACAGATAGACCTTGTAATCGCCATCAACCGCAGTCACACGCGGACCAACGCCATCGACTTCTTTGCTCGGTGCTTCGCTATAAACACCTAGTCCAGCGTTGCGCATGCGTTGTAAAAATTGGACAGGGAAAACCGGCATATTTAGTGAATCTCCTGCGAATTTATCCGATGAGTCTTTGACGAAAGTTCAAAGTATCTCTGGTCGAAAAATCAATTACGTTTGCATTTTAGCGCAACAAAAAGACCGTCCAGATTGCTCTGCGACGGTCTTCATGCTACTGCCTGACTGCCCCTTGCGTTGGGCTCAGTATTTCACCACACTTCAGTCAGTCCTTCATGTGATGCGGGTCCCTTGCTACCGTTTCTGGTTAGCGCCAACCTGATGTTTCCACAGGGCCCCTCGGCTCAAAGCTCTCAACTCGTTCGAGTGATTGCTCACCGGTTATGCATTTAGTTTATCGCGCATTTTTGAAATGGGAATATGCGTGGAAGTACCCCAGTGGTCATTTAAGGATGTGTCACTTGATATTCAGTTGCGCTGCTTTTTGTGCCACTTTTGGTGACTCAATTTCGTTAACAAGCGCCGGATCATTCTGTGCTGCAACGATGATCGAGAATACTGTGAAATTTCTATCTGTTGTATATCGATCGCGAATTGGTTTTGCTCGTATTCGAAATAACTTGCATATCTTTCTGCGATTTACTCCGGATTTGTGAGAAACGCTTTATGTGCGGCTGCCCAACCTGAGAGGGTAGTCATGGAACAAGACTTACTATCTTGTAAACTCTGTTAAGTCTCGCCATATGGGGCATACAGCCCTTTCAAGGCGCCGGCGGGGCGAAATTTTGGAGCGGACTCGCTTTGCTATTCAATAGCTTCGAATACCTGGTCTTTCTGCCCGCAGTGGTGCTTGCCTACTGGCTTGTTCCGCGGCAAGTAAAGCCGGTATTGCTGATTGCCGCGAGCTACTTCTTTTACATGTACTCTTTCAAGGTCTACGGGCTTTTGCTTTTGGGCCTGACTGTCGCCAACTATGTGCTGGGGCTGCTTGTCAGTCGTTTCGAGCAGCATGGAGCGCGCCGGCTGATACTGATTGCCGGGATTGCCCTCAACCTTTCCACTCTGGCGCTCTTCAAGTACACCAACTTTATCCTCGATTCGATTAACACTTCCTGTGCTTGGCTGGGGCGTTTTCTTGCTTTTCCGTTGGACAAAGGCGTATGCATTTCCGACCTACCAATCATTCTTCCGCTCGGCATTTCCTTCTTTGTCTTCGAGTTTATTCATTACCTTGTAGACATATATAAAGGAAGCAAGCCGGTAAAGAATCCGCTGCGTTTTGCCTTGTTTGCATCTTTCTTCCCATCGCAAATTGCTGGTCCGATTAAGCGCTATCAGGATTTTGATAAACAGCTCGACGAAAAGCCTGAAGTTACTTTTGAGCTATTTGCGTCAGGACTCTTTCTCATTGCTCAGGGTTTGTTCAAGAAAACAGCACTGGGAGACAATCTTGCGCCGATCGTAAAAGCTGGTTTTGACAATCCCAATCTGATGGGAACGCTTGAAGGTTGGCTCTGTATCACCGCTTTCGCATTTCAAATTTACTATGACTTCTCCGGCTATACAGATATCGGGAGAGGTTCTGCGATGCTCTTGGGCTACTCGCTGCCGGAAAACTTCAACATGCCGTATATTGCATCAAGTCTGAAGGAGTTCTGGCACCGTTGGCATATGAGCTTGTCCACATGGTTGCGCGATTATCTCTTTATTCCACTGGGTGGCTCGCGCGGCAAGGAAGCGCAAACATCTGCCAATCTAATTACTACCATGTTGCTTGGCGGTCTATGGCACGGAGCTTCGTGGACATTCGTCTTGTGGGGTCTCTTCCACGGGGTAGGACTGGCAATCAACAGAGCGTGGGACAAGCGGTTGGCGAAAGCTCCCGCACTTTCAAGCGTTGCTAATTCCTTTGTCGGCGTCTCAGTTGCGCACGTCATAACCCTCGTCACTGTTCTTTGCGGCTGGGTCTTCTTCCGTGCGAAAACAATGCCAGAGGCGATCGGTGTTTTCACCGCAATGTTCACGCCGCGCGCGGCGCAGATCGACTGTGCCGTTGCTCACTCATTTTTAAACTCGCCAGTGCCTGCTGCAATCTGTATCTATTTTGTGATTCTCGCTAGCGGCGCTCTGATTAAGCAGTTGGAAAAGACGTCTAAATCGGGCGTTGCAGGAGCAAATCTTGTTCCTGGACTAGACTTGAAATCACTAGCTACTCCAACTGCTGTGCCACTGCCTGCGATGGTAAATATCGGGATATCGTTTTTCATTGGATTAATGCTTTTAGCCATTTGTCGCGGTGAGTCCCAGCCCTTCATTTACTTCCAATTTTAGGTGCGTCAATAAAGTCAAACCATGTCACCAACAACCCTCTACGATCCTGAAGTAATCACAACGACTGCTGCTATCAGCACCGCGAATAGAGACGCGCTTCAACCGAAGTTTCTAAACAAACAAGGTCCGACTAATTTCCAAAAGTTTCGCGCTGCACTGTTCGTTGTTCCTTCAATATTAGTGCTCTGCGCCGTGGTGCTCCTTGCCGCAGAGGTTACTCTTGGTCTATTCGGTCTAGGAGATGACGAGTACATCAAGATTGACCCGATTCTCGGCATTAGCCATCTCGAGAACAAATGGGTCGACTTCCGCCAAGAAGGCTTTGCGCGCGAAAAAATTTCGTCCACTGGTTTGCGTGATGTGGAACATCAACTCGCCAAACCAAAAGGAGTGACTCGTATTGCTTTCATTGGTGATTCAAAAACGCAGGCGATGCAAGTGCCGATTGCCGACACCTTCGTGCGCCTCGTTGAAAACAACCTCAACGCGCAAAATGAACAAAAAGCACAACAAGCACAACCAGGACAAAGCGTTCAAAAACAGAAATTTGAAACCATCAATTTCGGAATGTCCAGCTATGGAATCGTCCAATACTTCGTCAATTATCTAACTCGCGTTCGTCCGTATGCACCGGACGTTACAGTCGTTGTCTACAACATCTTCGATTCAACGGAGAATTTTCCTAAGTTTGGCACGGTGACTTTGCCTGCACCTACTCTGTCCGCCAACAACAAAGACGAGCTAACCATCGACTATAACTTCATGGATGGCTGGCTGCACGGTGAAGGCGTGAAGTTTATGATTGCCAGCGAATGGCTGCGCCGCAATTGCCATCTCTTTCAAGCACTGTGTGCTGATGATTTCATGCTGCGCTCCTCAAGTAAGTGGTACGTGAGTACATTCAATGCACTTTTTGCGCCGTTCTCCGGCAGCTTTGAAAATGAAATGGCGAGTATTCCGCTTTCTAAGCTTGGAAATTACGAGGCACAAAGAAAAGCTGTATGCGACGAGACTCGTGCGCTAGACAAGCAAGTCAGCCACGACAAAATTTGGACGTGGACTGTACAACCTCGCCTTGGCGATGTTAACGCCGCTGGTGCTGATGGACAGGAAAGTTTCAAGATGTTGCATGACGCCGCGAGCGCCGATGTGAATCTAGTTGGTCGTGTCTTTCGCATGCTCAATAAGGCATGCAGCAACTCCGGTTCAAAGCTGGTCATCGTTACGTTACCGTCTCTAGACAACATGGTCTTCTACTACAAGGAAATCAAAGCGCTCAAGAAATTAGGAGCTCAAGAAGGCATTACCATCATCGATGCTACTGAGCAGTTTCCTAGTCTGGCCCCAATGCAAAAAAGTCCGCTGTACTATAGTGCGCACTTCTCACCGGCGGGGCATCGCAAGCTGGCGTCGATCATCACTGAAGGGCTCAAGCCGATTCTCAAGCAACAATAAGGCTTCTCAATCAGTTGCAGTTGCAGTGTCTAATATCTTATGAAACCCCAAGTCACCATTGTCATTCCATACTTCGACCACGCTGCTTACCTGCGGCTGGCTGTCGAAAGCGCGCTTGGACAATCGTATGAACACACCGAGGTTATCGTCGTTGATGATGCTTCGCCCGTTGCTGATGCACGCGAGTTGTTGAACGATCTTGTTGTTAACCACGGTGAAAAACTTTCGATCATTAGGCGTGAAACGAACGGTGGTAGCGCCGCGGCAAAGAACACTGGCATTACAGCGGGCAATGGCGAGTTTGTCGTGCCGTTGGACTCGGACGATTTACTCGATTCTCGCTATGTTGAAACAGTCATCGCTGCTCACAGCCCCGAATACAGTGGCGTGTTTACACAGACACAGTTGTTCGGAATCCATAATTTCGTGCATATCCCTGAGTGCACCATATTAGATATCATGTCCGGCAAGCCGGCTCCGACAACCTTTCTCTATCGGCGCAAGATTTTCGACCAACTTGGTGGATACAACCCGAGTGTCTATCACGACGATGATGAGTTCTGGTTGCGTGCATTGAGCCAGGGACATAAGTTTTTCCGAGTTGAAAAACCTCTCTATTACTACCGCAAACACGAGCGTGGCAAATCAACAACCAATCGTGCTGTAGCTTTGGCGAGTTTTGCAAAGGAACATCCGGCGTTATACGAAAAGCATTTGCCGGAAATTCTAGAAAACATGGAGCAGAAATATTTCAAGTCTGTGGACGAGTATCAACAATTGCACGATGCGTTCAAAGAATTGAGTGATCATCATAAAGACCTGGAGCAGCGCTTCGCGACGCTTTCGGCAGAGAATGTTCAGCTCAACCAAAAACTGTCGTTGAGAGTCTTCAACAAAGTGAAGTCTGTTCTTCAAGGACAATCGATCAGCCGCTGATGAAGGTTAGTTTCTAATGAAAGTTAGTTCCTAATGAACGTTGTTGCCTAATGAAGGATGTTGCCAAATGAAAGTTGTTGCCCTGTGAAACTTGCTCAGCTATGAAAGTCGCTTTTATCACTAGCTATTACGAAGGCGATCAGCTCGACGCTGTTACAACGTCTTTCTTCAAACATGTGGTCTCTGACTTGAAGAAAGCTGGGCACGAGACAGTCGTTTTCGCGCTTGGTGACAGAGATTTTGATGACCTCGATGCCAACGTGTTCTGCCGAAAGGGCGAGCTGGAGCGTTACAACAACCTGCATTCACTTGCCTGCGCACCAGTCTTCAGTTGGGTGTTTTCACGGGCGTATGAAACATATAGAGCTCACAGAGATGACGTTATCGGTTACGCACCAGATGTTGTCTTGTGCGTGAAAGCGATCGATGGAATGTTTTGGAGTTGCTTTGAAAAACTACCGGTCGCACTCATGAGCGTGACACCACAGTTTGAAATTATGCGAGAAAACTTCGACGGCAACTTCAACATGTTTGATACCAACCTGGTTACAGCTGTCGAAACAGCTGCATTGCGAAGCATGAGCGCGATTGGATGTCCGAGCGAAATCATGCGCAGCGTAATAGTTGATGCCGCTGATATTCCTGAAGAACGGATTGATTTGTATCGAACTGCTATCGAGCCTATTGATCGACCACAGCCGTGGAGTGGTAAAACCGGAACTCCTCACATTGTTTATGTAGGAACTCAAGAACGCTACAAAGGCATCGATGTTTTGGTGAATGCGATTCCATCGCTTGTTAAAAAGTTTCCGCAAGCACTATTTACGGTGGCAGGCGAATCTCCACCTCTTTTCGGGGAAACGGTTTCTTACCGTGACAAGCTGAGAGCACAGCTGGGGGAGTTGGATAATTATGTGGAGTGGCTTCCGGCTCTGGATGCTGAACAACGTGCGAGTCTGCATGCAGCGGCAGACATCTCTGTTTTCCCATTTCGATATTGCGGTTGTATGTACCACGTCGCAGAAGCTATGTCGGTGGGAGCAGTAGTTGTCTGTTCTGGTGTTGGAACACTGCAAGAGTGCCTGGAGGACGGCGTTAACTCCGTGCACGTTGCACCTGATAATGACCTTTCACTCGCCGGTGCAATTTCCGATTTGGTCAATGACAAAGCTCATCGCGATGAAATTTCGAAAGCAGCTAAAGACTATGTTCGAACACGACATGCGAAGGAAGATGCAGTTAGTGATGTGGTTCGACTATGCGACAAAGCAATAAGTAACGCAAAGATTCCAACTCCGGAGACTTCACTAAGATATTGGATCGCTGCACTGGAAGACTATTGCGCGCAGCCTTACTTACCTGAGCTATTAGACGCTGCATATGCAAAAGGATTTGCAGCAGGCGTTGCCTCAGTGCCTGCACCGAAGCGTTCTTTCTTTTCCCTGAAGCCCTGAATGCCAGGCAACAGCCAATGTTTCTTCCTAGAGAAATGGAAACCAAAAAGGGCGATGCATGGCATCGCCCCTACGCATGAAACGTCAACGCTGCTTTGCGCGACGGCGTTTTACGAACTACTTTTGTTCGAAGTACTTGTCGTCGGTCAGATAACCGAGCACGAGTCCGGCGATTGCGCCGACCACAAGACCCCAGCAACCGCCGGTGACCCAGTCGAAGTACGGATCAACGCTGGCAGGCAACGGGTAGTATTTGATGACCTCGAAGCTCGCGCCGACCACCACAAACCCGAGTACACCCATAATCCACATGGCATTCAATGGGAGACTGGGACCGTCATTCTTTTCAACTTTCTTCGGTGTCATTGCTACCTCTTGGCCTCGGGTGCAGGCTCTGGACCTACTGATTCGCGATCTAAAAGCGGATTTACATTCAATCTGCTTCGAAAAATTTCGCCTTAGTATACCAAGCCGGAAGTGAAATGAAGTCCTGATGACTAGGCGGGTAAAGGACTTTTGGCCAACTGGTTATTAGTGCTCTTTCATGTGGGTTCACTTCATGTGGAGATTCGCGCCGATTAGAAGTCCCAATCCCGCTACAGTTTTTGAATCCCGAACTTTACCGTCCAAAACCAATTGCCAGGCGTCGGTCAGGGACATGACAATCACTTCTGCTTCTTCATCGTCGTCAAGAGATTGCTGAGTGAGGGTGACGTCGGTCGCTTCATACATGTAAAGCATCTCGTTGCAAAAGCCTGGTGCAGTAAAAACCCTCGCCATTTCCCGCCAGTTTTTTGCGATATAGCCTGTTTCCTCTGCCAACTCGCGTTTAGCCGCATCGAGCAGGTCTTCGCCCAACTCAATGCGCCCAGCCGGCAGTTCATAGAGCAGTTCATCCACTGAATAGCGATATTGTTTAATGAGGACGATGGTTTGTTCATCCGGTCTGCAGCAAATAGTTACTCCGCCGTTGTGTTCAATCAGTTCGCGCTTAACCTCTTTGCCCTCAGGGTTGCGCAAGTAATCGACACGCAAATTGATGATGTGTCCCTCGTGAATCCTCTCGGTTTTATATGTGTGTTCGCGTGTAAATAGCGCCACTTGTCTCCCTCTCTGCCGGATGCCTGTTTGAGAATAGCATCATCCCATTTGGCGCCGTATTTGTGGTTATAATTTCCCGCCCGCCTATACAATGCCCTTCGATGAATTATCTGGAAGCAAAAACCTACCTGGAGAGTCTTGCTCCGACGCTCTCTCGTCCGACTTTGGACAGAATGAGGCGTTTTATCGAAGCGTACCTGTCTGAAGAGGCTGATATTCCGTGCATTCACATTGGCGGGACAAATGGCAAAGGTTCTACGGTTGCGATAGCGGACAGCATTTTGCGGTCGCGCGGATATAAAGTCGGACGCTTCACTGGCCCGCACCTTTTGCGTTGGAATGAGCGTTTTCATGTCGACGGGAAAGCCATCACAGACGAAGATTTTGCGCGTATCGCGACAAAGCTGCGTGACTTGTCTGAGAAATTCGGCAAGGAGAATAAAGATGTTGGCGAGCTTACCTGGTTCGAGTTTCTCACGGCAATGGCATTCATGCATTTTGCAGAAAGCAAAGTCGATGTTGCGGTAGTCGAAGTTGGCTTAGGTGGAAGATTCGATGCCACCACGGCGCGGACCAATCCGTTTGTGACTGTGATTACAAATGTCAGTTTGGATCACACCCATTTACTCGGTGACACTGTCGAGAAAATCGCATTTGAAAAGGCAGGAATTATCGAGCCGGGAATTTCAGTTGTTACAGCGTGCCAGGACGCTGCTCTCGATGAGGTTTTGCGTGTTGCGCGGGAGAAAATGTCTCCAGTCTATGCGTTGGCAAACAACGATCAGATTGTTCTCTACATCAATGGAAAGCGGGAGGCTTCGAGTCCTGCTTCCCCACTCTTGAGTTTGCTGAAAGAGAATCTTTCTTTGCTCGGAAACCATCAAATTCAAAATGGTTTGCTCGCACTGTTGGCGGTGGCAAAGTTTTTGATTGTCGATAAGGACGTAAAAGTTCAAATGTCCGGTTCGATTTCAGAAATTGCGCTTGGTAAAACGCCACCTGCGCCGCAAGAGCTTGTGGATGCTATTTACAAATGTGATTTGGAAACATTGAGTGCCGGGCTAAAGAATGTTAGATGGCCGGGGCGTTTGCAGTATTTGAAAAACAAAGACATCCTGCTGGATGGCGCTCATAACCCGGCTGGAGCACAGGCTTTACGGGCTTTCCTTGATCAAAAATATCCTGGTTTTCGACCATTGTTTGTAATATCTAGTTTTGAAACGAAAGACGTTAGGCAGCTACTGAGTAGTTTGGTGCATAAAGGCGAAAGGGTATTCGTTGCTGAGGCTAAGGGACGCAGATCCAGTCATAGCAAGGAATTCTTGCTGCATTGCTTGATGCTTATGGGGGCTGAAGGAAAGAGTTTTCCGAGCATAGCCGCAGCTGTGGACGCCGCACGGGCCGGCAAGGAAAGGGATGAGTTTATAGTCATCTCTGGGTCTTTCGCTGCTATAAAAGAAACCTTGCAGCACTTCGGCTATACGTATGTTGAAGACAGCTATTTGAGCAATGTTCAGGCTTAGCGAGTAATTTATCGGCAGCACTTTTGAGCGATATGTGATTGATGTCCGGGCGGTATCGACGGGCTATGGTGCGCATAGATTTGGGCGCTGATGCCTCTCTTTGGGTATCAAATATCCGATCCGCAAGGTAGAATCTTGCATTGGTCAGAGTTCGCGCAGAAAACGAGGTTCTCTTGGCATCATCTGAAGTGACATTCAATCTGGCTGGACACATACGCCACCAGGGTTTGCCGGTGCAAAACGTGCTGGTTCATGTCTACGATGTCTATCAGCAAAACTCAGGGAACGGCAATGGTGGTGAAGCTCCAGTTGCCGAGCAAAGGACTGGCACGCGCGGCGAATTCAGTTTTGCTGTGCGCTCCGGGCTGTACAGGCTGGAAGTCAGCCCAGACTCGTCCACGAGATTTTTGAAGCAGTCGATCAACGAAGCTCGTGTCATGAGCAACACCAACTGCAATATCAATCTGACTACAGGTTGCATTCTCACTGGCACCGTCACGGCTTACACTGGTGAACCAGTAAGACGCTGCGAAGTTGTTGCTCTTGGTATCGAACCGTCTTCTTATAAAGCTGCAGCCAGAACAGATGAAGAAGGCAATTACAGTCTTGTACTGCCGCGCGGAAAATATCATGTCGCTGCTCGTGCCGCAAAAAGCGATGGACTCAGCGAAGACGAAATGGAGTTAGAACTCGAGGACGACGTTGATAATATCGACGAATTGCAAGAGTCTTTTGCTGTGCCGATGAATACTGATCCGTCGCACACATTCGTCAGCACGACTGTTCAAGTTATGGTCTTCGGTAATGACGATGAATTAGATCTCGTCCTTCCTCCACTTGTCCCGCTCGATGGCGAAGTGCACGATATTTTTGGTCAGCCGGTTGCAGGTGCTCATGTTTCTGTCGGACCGTCTCGCGCGTCGATGGATTTTAAAGATAAAGTACTTGCACAAGAACTCGACCTGACCGGAACCTGCCTTACCGACTCACTGGGAAGATTTAGAGCTCTGGTTTCGCCTGGACATTACGATGTCTCCATCGCACCAGATGATGGCACTATGTTCTTCTCTACAAAAGAGACTGGTCTCACCGTTGGCGAGAGCGTTTTCCAAAAATTTACCGTCTCCGAAGGTCACCGCCTGCGAGGACAAGTAATGTACGAAGACGAGCCGATTTCGCAGGCGCTCGTTCGTATTCGCGCTGCTGATAGAAAGACTGAATTTCTAGCTAGAACAGACGCCCATGGGCAATTCTCTGTTGCAGTGCCTGGTGGCAATTACAAACTTGTAGTCACCGCTCACCCTAAAGATGCTCCCACTGTGATCATCAACGATCAAGAGCATAACGGGTTGGCTCCCTGGACTCGCATGATCGTAGTAGGCGGCGACACTCATGTCGCGGTAAAGATTCAGAATGGAACTGCCTTACAGGGACGTGTTTCTGACGAAAAAGGACAGGCACGACCTGGCGTAAGAGTGAGTGTATATTCTGACTCTGAAAAGCAGTTGGATGCCGATCGATCACGTGCACTCGCTAGTGGTATCACAGATGGTGATGGAAGGTATTGCATATTTCTGTCACCGGGCAGCTATTGGCTGGTGGTTCACAAAGACGTTGTCAATGCTCGCATGGTTGAGATTGCCAGCGAGCCCGTAACCGTAGACATAACCTGGCACGGCTGGTGCCAGGTTCGCTTCGAAGTGCAAGGCGAAGACGGATATGCCGTCCCGCGTTGCCGCGTTTCTTATGTACCGTATGGCAATGACGAAACGGAATTGTCTGACGACGACGATGATGTACATGAATACGAGCACCAGCAGTTTGACCAGTCAGGCATGCCGCGTGGGTATTACGTCACTCCTGATGACGGAATTTGCAGATTGACTTTGCCTTCTGGCGTATATATATTCCGTTTCGCGCCGCCACTCGATGGTTCTTACGAGTCTAAGATAATCCGCCAACTTTCAATAAGCGCGGATTTGACAAAGAAAATAACCTTGTCACTTAAGAGCGATTCGATAATCGAAGCGCAATCGGACGGTTCGCCTGTATCTTGAGTTTCTTTTTCCAAACCGCTGGCAGCGACAGTACTCAGTTGAGTAGGCGTCAACTGAGCTTTCTCGCAGTCAGTCTTTTATTCTGCCTTGCTCTGACTTTTGCGCTCTATTCTAGTACCCTGCAGGTGGGCTTCCTTCTTGATGATTTCGTTCACCTCGACTACTCGACCAATGCAAACAACGGCGACTTCAGCGGTCTTGTAAGGACATTTTCCGGAAACTGGTCTGGACAAGCCGACGGGCTGACTAGTTTTCGACCCGGAATTTCTCTTTCGTATGTGGTCGACCATTTTTTGTATCGACTGAATCCGGTCGGATATCATGCCACCAACCTGCTTGTATTTGCTTTCTGTGCATTCTTTTGCGCTACATTAGCCTACCAGTTGCTTGACAGTAATTCATTCAAGCAACGCGCTGCCACCGCATTCGCAGCAGCACTTTTATTTTTGGTTTTTCCGCTGCATGTCGAATCTGTTTCGTGGATTGTCGGTCGAGTAGATCTATTCTGCACTGTTTTCTACCTCGCCTCATTGTCACTCTATTTTCGCTTTCGCAAGACCGGTGGGTCTGGCTATTTCGCTTCATCGCTTATTGCTTTTTTCCTTTCACTGATATCCAAGGAAATGGCAGTGACTCTGCCAGTTGTAATCGCGATGGCTGAATTATTGCTGCCTGATTCACTCGGCTGGATCAAATTGAGCATCAAACGTAGAGCCGTCTATTTTGCCAGTTATATGGCATTGCTAGCTGGGTTTGCTGTTCTTAGAACTGCTTTGCTGGGAACCCTTGTTGGTGGTTATGGTGGTGGAAACATACGCGACTTCATTCACAGCTTACGCCGCTTTTTAGACATTGCGACGCTTAAGAAAATTCTCTTCGGCACCAACGAAGAACAAACATTGGCGCCAGTCTTCGCGCAAATTGCTTATGCGAACTGGCTAGTGGTTTTGCTGTGCGTAGTTGTTCGAATGTTTCAACCGATTAAGCGCTTGCGCATTTTTGCTTTTGTTGCCGCGTGGGCAGTTATTTCAGTTTTGCCAACATTCCAAATTTGGCAAATCTCACCTAACCTTGTAGGAAGCCGGCTTTTCTTTCTCGGTTCTGCTGGTTTATGTATTTTGCTCGCACTGATTTTGGTGCCCGCTGTAAAGAAATTGGCGAAGGCCGATGGTTCAAAACCCCTTTCAATTCTTCAAAGTCGACCAATGCACATTCTTGGTTGTGGTGCGCTTGTCTCATTAGCAATCACGTGGGTCGCGGCTCTCCATCACAATCTTTATCCGTGGGTCGATGCGGGCAAGCAAATGAAAGTGCTCTACTCGCGCCTTCTCGAACTGGCGAAAGACAACAGTGTCGATTCCGTGGTGCTAATCAACCTACCGCAGGACTTCCAAGGCTCCGGCATGGTAGGTAGCGAAGAAATTTTGCACCGCATGTTGAGGCCGCCTGTTACTGACATAGATTACTCAAAGAAATTCTCCAAGTTGAAGGAACCTGCATCCACTGAGCCAAGAACGATTGACTATGCGTTCTTGAAACAAGCTTACGAGAGTAATAAGAGTGCACACTGGCTTTTTTGGGCGACGGGCGAAAAGCGCTGGATAGATTGGTCAATTCCAAATGGTGCAAGCAATTTCTCGTCGAAAGAGTTTGTCACTTTGAAGAGGAAAAAATTGGTTGACTGCCAGAAGGTTGAGAATCCAAGTTACGACAGAATTGTATGGTCAAAGCTGAATAAGCCGATTAATCCTTTCGCAATAAAAGCAATCGAGTTAACGTTCGATGGGCAATTCAGCGATGTTGATCTGGGTAACAAAGTACAGCTTTTGTGGCGCTCTGAACATCAGCCTCAAAACAATTGGTTCGATTATTGCGAAGGACCGCCGGGCCATCTTGCTGAAAAATCTGCCTCAGAAAGTTTGGTTGACTCATCGCACAGCATCATTTTTCGACCGAACAACTATCGCAATTGGCTATTAAATGGAAATGTGGTTGAACTTGGTTTTAAACTGCCGCCAGGCTCATACAGCATAAGGTTGCTAGAGCTGAAATCTGTAGAAGCGCCGTGAACCCCATCCAAACAATTGCGACTATCCGGAAGTTCTCCAACTATTTGGTGGGGATTTTCCCGTTTTTGGCAATTGTTGGCGATCGCATTTATGGTTCTCTTCGGATGATCGGTGAGGTTCCAGTAATCAAACCCGTGGTTGCTGCGATAGGGCAGTCCAGTTTCGGTCAGGCAGTTTGGAAATTTTTCGAGCGCTTTTATTGGCGTGATTATGCCAAAGACCGAATGCAGTTGGGCGATGCACCTGCGGAAACTGCACCAGTTTTGCGCTTCATGATTCAGTTGAGCGTTTTGCTGAGTTTGGTCATCCCCCTCACTCAAATACAAAGTGCACCATTCAACTTGGGCGCGGTTTTGATTGAAACCAACTCCGGCTACAAACACACTATGGCAGCTTGGCCCATTTTATTGTGGATGCTCTGCTTGCCCTGTGCGTGGTCATCACTTCTCGTAGGCACCGCGGTTTGCAATCGTGTCGCTTTTTCTGTCACCGCAATTGGTGCATTGTACTTTCTCGCTAACTGCATCTTGTATTTGCCTCGCAGTTATTACAACGCATTGCTTACCATACCAATTTTAGTTTCTTTGTTTTTCAATCTGACGATTTTGCCTGCTGAGGGGCGAAGGGCCAAGACCACGAGGTTGTTTACAGCTTTGCTGGTCGGCGCAGCTGCAGGATTTCAATTTACAATACTGACACCACTGCGCCCGTGGTTGGGAACTGTGCTGCCATTTAACGGTCCTGCCGTTGGTATCGGAGCTGGATGTTCTATCGGACTATGTGCAGGATTGCTTTGTTTTTGGCTAGCTAACAAACTGCTTACTGTGCCCAATGAAATCATAGAAGGCGAGCCACCAAAATCTCGAACTGCAGAACCGCTAATTTCAATTCAAGCTGCCTTTATCTTCATTAGCATTCTGCTTTTCGCATTTCTCTCGGCAACAGCATTGCGAGGCGGACTCGCACCATTAGGTGGCACCATCGTGTCGGCTCTGGATTTGAGCAATGCCTACCTCTGGCCGATACTCTACTTCGTTGGCGTAGGCATCGTGCACAAACTGATGGGCAGCAGTAAGGTAGTCGCTTCATCAGTAACTGGCATTATGCCAAGTAAGTTAGCAGCTCCTCTGCTCGTACTAGCACTGCTCATCGCTACATTCGCGGCGTGGAGCGAAAGTATCATTGATAATTTGTCAGTAAATTACAGCTCGCTCTCGCAAAGGGCGTTCGTGGTTTTTCTTCCCTTTTACCAAGTCTTTAAGCCGATAATCTGGACTGATCCGTTGCTCAGCATCGCCGCACAATGGATGAAGTGGGTGTTGCTGTGCGAAGTCTGCGTCGTCGTCGTTATAGCGTTTCAAAGACGCCTGAATGCCGGAGTTCTGTCGAGATTATTCTTCATTAGTAGTTTGGCAGCGCTTGCTATTTGGGAGTACATTTTTCAGATGTTCTCTTTTGCGCGTAGTCCACTCCACTCGGCCGTGCTTATTTGGCTTTTTGCGATCTGGCTGCTCTGGTTGATGCACACAATCGGTTGGAAGCTCAGCATTGGTGATTCACCGATGTGGCCATCGCGCGGCAGGCTCGCTGTGTATGGCGGAATTGTTGGATTGATTATTTTGCAGATCAATGCTCGAGCAAGTTGTTTCGATTACCGCATCGTAAACGAATTGTTTCTCACGATGTTCCACGGAATTATTGATGTAGGGCTACCTTATTACCTCTTACTGTGGGCGAATAGGCGAATAAAAGAAGCCACACCTCCGGTCGGCGTTCTGCTTGGCACCTTCTCTGCTGGCGCTTTTGCATCGATGTGTTTCAATGCTCTCGATAAATGTTTTACGAGTGTGGGCTTTTCCGAAGTAGTGATAACTCAATTGAACAGTCTGCAAACGACCGGCAGCTTGAGCCTCGGCCTTGTAGTCTCCGCGTACTGGTTGTTTGTCAAGGCTGTAGTTTTTGTGGCGCTTCTCGAAGTCGTTCGCAAGATTGCCGCTTCTCGCAGCAAAAAGGTTCTGGATTCTGCGCATCCTAACCAGAAATATCATTGGATGGTGTATTTGATGTTAGCCTTTGCGAGTGGCGTCGTTTCCTTCTCTTATTCATTTGTCGATTTGCCACTTCCAAATGAGGTGCGCGTAGCATTTGCACCACTTCAGCAAGAACTTTTTTTCAACGCCAACGTTTTTCATCTTTATCTGGCTTATTGGATCCCGGCACTTTGGATGTCTATCGCGGCTTTAAAAGCAGACAGATCAAGAGCGCTGCCGTGGGCAACTCTGACTGCAGCAATCCTGGGAGGCATAATACTTGTCGGATACGAATACTTTGAAGTGCTCATGCGAGCCAACGGTTTGATTTTGCCAACATTGGTTATCTTTGGCGCCGTGATGGTGTCACTCATTGCAATGCTTCTACGAATGCTTGAAGGTAGCCGAAGCGACACTGACGTACCCGAGATGGCCGAAAGGAAGGTCGCGGCAAATGCACTTTTGTCGTATACGTCAGTAGCTTTCTTGTCGCTTAGTCTTGCTTTAGTTTTTGCGCTTTTTTCTTATTGTTCGAACTACCGCAAAGTATTTTCTTTTACTCAAGCGCCTTCTCTCAATCATTCAATTCTTATTTCAAATGATTGGAGTTTCAGAGGCACGAAACCTGCAAAGGATCCCTTTCCAGAGATTTCGAGTTTTACGCAAGTTTCTTTAGCCGGTTCGAAAACCTTGGACGTAATGTTTTTAAATCCCGATTCTTCTGGACCGTCTGCCTCTTCCGATCCGTCCGACCCTGCTGGTATGAAAAGATTGATTCAAAAGTGGGTCGATTATCTTCATTTGAAAGTAAGCAAGGTTGAATCCTGGAATAAGTTTTACTCGGGCGCTTATTCATTCCAATTCTCTCTTCCATTTGCTGATGGCAGCACAAAATTTGGAGTGTCAGCTTTTGTGCCGCGCGAAAATGGACGAACTGAAGTTTTTACTGCTGTCACCGATGCGAAATCGTTCGAACAGACAGTTTGGGAAATTGCGTTGCTGGTGCAAAACCTGCAAAACTTTGATGCTGCCTGGCAGTCGAATCACAGGTTTTGAAACTCTAAAGCTCTAATTCTAGAAGACCCTAAAACTCTTTCGGGTCATAGCCCATCTTTTTAGAAAGCGCTATGTCTTCTGCTGCTTTCTTCTTTTCGCCTAGTTTTTCATAAGCAAGTCCGCGTTTGTAGTGCATGCTGGCGCTGCGGTCAGGATCGCACTCGATCGCTTTGGAATAGTCTGCCACAGCTTCTTTGTACTCTTTGGCGCGTAGGTGTGCTAATCCACGCCCTGTCAGACCTTCAATAGAGTTTGGATACACTTTCAAAAGACCGGTGTATTCTCGTTTGGACGCTTTGTAATCGCCCGCTTCCATGTATGCAAATGCGAGTCTAAAACGAGTATTCCAATGGTCGCTGTCATTGCGCACAAGTTTGATCAAATCTTTCACTGACTTGCCGGCTTGCTTCATTGCTTGATAGGCCTGAGCGCGCAAGTCTAATGCGTCCTTATGGCACGGGTACATGGAGAGAATTTTGTCGTAGTCTTTAATTGCCAGATCTCGCCTGCGCATAACTTCGTAGACATAGGCGCGCTTTAAATATCCGCTTGAATTAGTCGGGTACCTGGCAATGTGTTTGTTGATTAGTTTGAGCGCATCTTCATACTTTTGGTCTTGCAAATATTTTGCAATTGCTTGCATCGAAACTCTGTCTTCCGTTATGCGCCCCTCATAAATGTCGGTAATCGGGAGGCGCAATTTTTGCTCCGCGATTCTCATATAGTGCTGTGACCAGTTATTGTCCGGGTTGAGTGCCAAGCATTTCTTGCACTCCGCGATGCCCTCTTTGAGCTTGTTTTGATAGAGCAGGGCGTTGGCTAAGTACTGCACCGGCTGCTCGTATTCCTTGTCCAATGCTATCGCTTTTCGAGCATAAGCTTCTGCCTCTTTCCATCTTCCTGTTTTGAGCATTATGTTCGCTTGCAGTGCCCAAGGCTCGGGATCGGACGGACGCATCTTTGATGCTTTGGCAAAGAGTTCGCTGGCTGGTTTGTAATTCCTTTTTGACTTTAATATGAGCGCGTCGAAGAAAACATCATCGTAGGCTGAAAATTGCTCGGCAGCTTGTGTTGGGCTTGTCCACTGGCATGAAAGCGCTTCTATTGTGAAACCTGCGCACATGAATAGAACAAGGACGGCCGAGCGCACCCGTGAATTGGGCTTGCTGTTATTGGCCGTCCTTGCTCTTTTACTCAATTGTATTACCGATGGATGAACCTGGAGTCGCTGTTTAGTGGCGCGAACCAGCAAGTTCTCCCGATTTCGCTTCGAATTTGCTGCCTACGAGAATTGACTCGAGGAACCACAAACGTTGATCGATCGTGCGCGAAATTTCGGTGTAGAGATCGGCGGTATCAGCATCTGCGTCTCCAGCCTTCTCGATACCGTTGCGCACGTGCTTGCCGTAGACAGCCATGCGATCGGCTACTGCTGCGACGTGCTCTTCGCCTTGCACCAGATCGCTTGGATACTCTTTCAATGCAGAATGTTCGGCTGCCATGCGAGTGGTGCCGTTCGCGACACCGCCCAAAGCTGTGATGCGCTCTGCAATCATGTCGATGTATTCGTAGACTTCGCCTGCGATTTGATCGAAGAGCAGGTGATATTGATAGAACTCTTTGCCTTTGACGTTCCAGTGGGCTTGCTTGATTTGTGTCCAGAGATCCAGTGTTGACGCCAGTGATTCGTTGAGCAACTGCGTCATTTCGCCGCGGACCTTTTCGCTCAGGTCAATGCGAGATGCGTAGAGCTTTTCACTTCCCTTACCTTTTGACATTTTGACAACCCCGATCTTGTGGTGTGATGAGGCTGCATATTTTAGTACGTTTTAAGCCAAGGAGTGTATGCGCTTCTAACTTTGAAGTGGACGAGCGGTGTCTGTGTCTGTGTTTTAGATGCCGGTTGGAAGCCAGCGCTCCGGCCTAGTCGAGCCAGCGGACTGCGCCGCTATTAATATTTCGAATCGCCCCGACAATCGTCACTTTCTTGTTGCTGAGCGCCTTCTTCATCACGTCGCTCTTCGATAGCTCGGCCATCTGATGCCGAACGTTTGCTTCCACTGCTGCTTCCATGAGTTCCGGGCCTTTGGCATTAGGCTTGGCTTTCTTAACCGAATCGACTGCCGGTGCGATTAATTCGACCAGCTTTGGCAACTTGCCGTCTAAAGGTGTTTTCTCCACAGCAGCCTGCACGGCGCCGCAAGCTGAATGTCCGAGAACCACAACAAGCGGGGTGCCGAGATACTGGACGCCATATTCCACTGATGCGACCTCTGATGTGCCCGTCACATTGCCGGCTACGCGGATAACGAAGAGGTTGCCGAACTTCTGGTCGAAAACAATTTCTGGGGGAACGCGGGCATCGGAGCAACCCAAAACCGTCGCTATTGGACGCTGTCCTCGGGTTGCCGTTTCTTCACGGCGCTGTGCGTCCACACGAGGCACACTGGATATTCCGCTCAAGTAGCGTGTGTTGCCGGATTTCAGCTTCTCCAGAGCTTCTTTGGCAGTGGGCGAGGCGTCGGCACAAAACCCTTGTAGTGGAGCCGCAAGAGTCAGCGCCAGCGCAGTCAGGCAGTGTACAAAGGCATGTTTGTTTTTCATTTTTGTATCCCGAATCGGCGTAAATACTGGCAAAAGGACTGAGGCCCCTATTCTGGCACGGTGTGCAGAAGTTTTAAATGATCCATCGGAAGGGTTGGCCGTTTGCTCTACTGGATGTAAAGTATCTTTGAGAAGCACCATCACGCGGGATATGGCATGGCTTTACCGGGGCAAATTCACTAAAGCTATAAGGTTTGCGCACCCGCCTAGTTTGGATTCCTGATGCAATTATCAAACGACCTCAAAGTCTTTCTTTCTATTGGGATAGCAGGTTCTATCATTTGTGCGATTTTGTACGGAGTTTTCTCTGGAGACTGGCGGCAGTTTATCGTCTGCGCCCCCTTCGCCATTGCGCTTGCGCCTGGATATCTGACTCTTTTGCCTCGCGGCGGCATGCGCCATGGCAATATCTGCGAATGCAAGAAGAGAGACAACACTTGCGAATTTCGCTTTTGGATTGAGCACTATCAAAAGGTAATTCTCTTTATCCCTCTGGCGTTGGCTTCTGTGTTCTTGCAAGCCTTTATCAGCGGCGATTTGCAGAGAGCGCTTTTTGAAACCTCAGTTGCCACAGCGACAGTGATTTTCTTTAGTTCGATTTGCGTGTATTCGTTTTATTTGTTGACGCGACCGCAAGTTACAGAAGACTAGGTTTAGGTCTAGAAAAGTACTAATAAGCAGAGTCCCAATCTAGTGTATTTTTCGCGAAGTTATTGCGTCTCTTTTCCTTTGCAATTTGAATTGCTGTCTTAGGAAGCAGTGCTTGCAGTTTATTTACTTGTTCTGGCTTCCATAAGGATATGTCTAGGAAAAGGAAACGCAGTTGTTTCATTGCGGCCAGGTGCTTGGTGCTGGCAGGCGAAACAGGGCATCCAATCAGTGAAAGAGTCTGCAGGTGCTTTGGCACCAGATGCATTTCTGCGTCTGTGATCAGTGGATTTTTTGAGAGATCTAATTCAATCAGTGATGGAAAGTTAGCTAATTGCTCCAGTTGTTTTCCTTCCACGTTGCAGCTAATTAGGCGAAGTATGTTCAAATTCTTCGACGTTTTTAAAGCATTGATAATTGGCCGCGCGTCAGGCAGCGAATAAACCGACAACAGTGAAAGGTGCGATAAGTTGCTCATTTTAGCGAGGTCTTCAGCATTGAGGGTTGAGCGCTCTAAATTTAATGCCTTGAGATTAGGTAGTTGCCCAATGCACTTCATGCCTTTAGCAGAAATTTCCGAATCAGCAATACCTAGAATCTCAATTGTTTTCAGGTGTGTGATAAATGGAAGCAGTACATCAGCATCGGAAAGGTTGTCTGCGACTAGATTTAGAAAAGTTCTTGTGTTGGAAATATTCAGAGTTCGAATATCATCAGGACGGAATCGCAAAAACAATTGAGGGTGTCTTCGGAAATTGATATTAGGATGGAAATAGATTCCTTGAAAGTTATGCACTGTCCATGGTGGCAGCGTCTGAGGACTGCCAGGTGCATGGTAGTCGCCAATCTCGAAATTTGGAAAGTTGAAAACTCTTGTGTTGTACGGTTTTAGCTCGGAAAACGGCGTAATAATCCTTGCTGCTGCAATGAAGTCTTTGTCGATCTGTTTTGTTGCATCAGAATCTGGTAAGGCAGGAATGCTCGAACTTTGAGTTGGCAACACTCCAATCGGAGGAAGTTGATGGTTTTGTTTGTCTGGTTTTACATCAACCCACTCCGCTACTTTCTCCTGTGGATTTGCAAGACCAAAGAAAAAGCCGATCGCAAACAATGATGCCGCGCTAACTATACTGACGGGTTTACTGAGGTGCCAGCCTTCCTTCTCGACTATTGGCGCCGGCAGAGTGTTTAAGGCGGATGTAAGGCTTTGTTCGGTGTCCAAACCCACGAGATCCGCGGTGAAAAGTTCTGCAGACTGATAACGCGCATTTAGATCCTTGGCTAGCAAACGTTTTACGACTTGTTCTATGCGTTTAGGAAACTCAACCCCAAGAGATGCTTCCTTCAGTGAGACGGGCTCTTCATTCTGGTGCTTCATCATTGTTGCGAGAGCTGAGTCTCCCACTAGCGGAGGCGAGCCCGTAAGTGACTCAAACATTACGCAACCGAGTGAGTAAAGATCGGTGCGATGATCTACTCCGATTCCTAGGCATTGCTCGGGGCTCATATAGAGAGGACTACCGAATATTTCTCCTGTCCGTGTCAATGTTTGCTGGTTAAAACCATCCTGTCCTGTCAGTTTGGCAATGCCAAAGTCGACCAGTTTCACCAGAGAGTCTTCAGTGTTGCCCGAGTTTTCCGTGCGATCGGTACTCGACGTAGCAACTATGATATTGCTCGGTTTTATATCACGGTGAATGATTCCATTGCTGTGAGCATAACTGAGCGCAAAGCCCACCTGAATGAACATCTTTATAGTCTGCTCAACAGACAACCTTCCTCTTCTTTTCAAGATGTCCGCGAGTGTTTCGCCTTCGACCAGATCCATGATGAAGTAAGGCTGTCCGTTAGGAAGAACCCCAAAATCATGTACCTTTATGAGATTGGGATGCTCGAGCTTGTTTGTCGCTCGGGCTTCAATTTCAAAACGCCTCCATGCAGCATCATTGGTTTGAGTTTTATGCAAGAATTTCAGCGCATAACGACCATGCAAGTTCAGGTGCTCGACTTCGTAGACACTGCCCATGCCACCACGACCAAGCAAGCGAATGACTTTGTATCGGTCCAGTATTATGTCGTCTGCCTGATATTCGGTTGAGGTTTCTGCACCACCAAGGCTGGACCTAGTAGTATTAGCGTCGTCGTTGAGAGGTCTTGTCGCGTCGTTATCCATGGGCGTCATCTTTGGATTTCCCCATCGAAAAATGACGTCCGTGGAATGTGCGTTTTAAATGCTTCCATCTCTGCGTTCGACCAACCTTTTGTGTCGAGTCGCAAGGTTTGCAGTTTTTTCAACCGAAGCAAATGTTTTGCTGCTTTGCTTGTGACAGGGCATCCTCTTATGTCTAAATCTTCGAGATTTTGAGGGAGGTTGGCTAAAACATCGTCCGTTATGCGCTCGTTTTGCGCAATCTCTAAGCTTCTAAGATTTTTGATATTTGCCAGCAACTTCAAATCGCGGGCGTCGACATCGCATCCTGTCAGCACTAGATACATCATCTTGTGCGAGTGCTGGAGCTTTTGTAAAAGCGGTTTGATGTTCTTAGTATTTACTACTTTCAAAAACGTGAGACGCGTTAGGCATTGAAGCCGTGCAATCTCAGAGCCTGGAAGATTTATGCGAGTAAGCAGCAATCTCGATAAATTCGGAAGTTTGTCTACTTGCATTAATCCTTCGGGAGTAAGGATCGTGTCGCCCAAATCAAGCGTTTCGATTCTGGTCAAATGGCTGATGCCGAACAGTGCATCGTTCGCCGCTGACATATCCTTTTCATTGAGGTTCAACAAATGTGCACTGGACTGCAAATCGAGAAACTTGATATCGTCTGCGCGAAATTTCTTAAATAGCTTTGGATGCTTTTGAAACTGCTCAGACGGGATCAAAGCCAGTCCTCCGAAATTTCGAAAGGTCATTTTTCCGCTTGCCGGTGGTCGATTTCTCTTACTGTAGAAAAGATTGCCTATTCCTTCCTCCGGAAAATTGAAAATACGCTCACCTGGTTGAGAGCCGAATGTTGAGAAGTATCCTGGTTGTTTTTCCAGCGCCAACATAACTTCTTCCGATTCGTTGCGTTGTTTTGAAGCCAACTTACTCTGGTCGGTAGCTGGATCCCAGACATTTACAAAATTCGACGTATTTAGTTTTACCGGTGCTTCTTTCTTTTGAGGCGCGCGCATCGCATCGCAGACCCAACCGGAAATCGTTCCTGCAGCCAAAAAACAGGTGCCGTAAAATATCAAGGTCCAAGGGTTGTGTCCTTTCTCTCGAATTTTAAGAGTTGGGCGCGGGCGAATTGGTTCAAATATGCTGTGTTGACCAGAATCTAATCCGACTAGATCTGCCGTGAGGTGCTGCGCTGATTGATAGCGGTTTTCTGGTTTTTTCTCTAAGAGTTGCGCGACTATTGATTCCATCTTTTCGGAAAACTCTATACCCATCGAGGCTTCCTTGAGACTAACAGGGATCTCGGATTGGTGCTTCATCATAGTCGCGAGCGCATTTTCACCCACCAAAGGTGGTGCGCCAGTTAGTGCTTCAAACATTACGCAGCCCAAAGAATAAAGGTCGCATCGCTTGTCGATGGAAATACCCAGGCATTGCTCAGGGCTCATATAGAGCGGGCTGCCGAAAATCTCACCCGTCTTAGTCAATGTTTGATGATTGAATTCGTCCTGACCCGTCAACTTTGCGATTCCAAAATCCACCACTTTGACTAGCACGCTGTGAGCGTCTTCCGTGTCGGTGGAGGCGATCATAATGTTGCTTGGTTTGATGTCGCGGTGAATGACGCCGTTAGAATGTGCGTAGCTAAGTGCGAATCCGACTTGAATGAAAATCTTGAGTGCTTTTTCGACCGGCAACCGACCGATGTCTTTCAACATATCAGCTAAGCTTTCGCCTTCCACAAGGTCCATGATGAAATACGGCTGTCCGTCTTCCAGAAGACCGGAATCGTGTACTTTGACGAGGTTCGGGTGGTCGAGTTTGTTGGCTGCGCGTGCTTCGGTTTCAAAACGTCGCCAAGCGGCATCGTTGGTTTGCTGCTTGTGCAAAAACTTAAGTGCGTATTCCCGTTGCAACTGCAGGTGTTCCACACGATAAACACTGCCCATGCCGCCGCGCCCGAGCAAGCCTATGACTTTGTATTTTTCGAGAAGGATGCTGCCTGGTTCTAAATCCCAGCACACATTGTGACTAACTGACTCAGTTGAATCCAGTTGCCTTGTACTTTCGTCATTATGGTCGAGATTTTCGTGTGGCATGCCTGATGCTAGGAACCATGACCTTGAGTACTTTCTCAATGGTTAACGCTCTTGTCGTTAGCAAGGCAAGAAGCTCTGTTTCCCATTATTATATGTGAAGCGGCTTTAGAACGTCGAAAACTTGAAAAGCTAAGGCCGAACCGATATATTTTCTGCACATCACTGGGACTTTTGCCGCAGCCTCAATAGTCTAATTCTTCAGTCGGTCATCATTTATGGTAAAGTCCGTCCACGCCTGGTTGGCAACCTAAATCAGTCAAGAAATGCTTTTCTAACTAATGCCTCCAGCCTGTTCACTTCCTTGTCAGTCAATTTCTTAAATTCGTCTTGCTGCTTGCGTTTTGGAAATTTCCAGTCATTTTGTCGCATAAACATAATGAAGTCCTCTGCCATTCGGTTGGGCATCTCCACTGCGTCCATGATTAAGTTCATTGCCTGGTCGTGCCGTCGTAGATACTCAAGTTCTTTTGGCACATCTTCATTCAAAGTCTCTTCCACACATTTGTAGAGAAACTCGGCGGCTTGAGTGCAATCGAAGTAGCGATAAAGATCGGCGGTGTCGTTACGAACATCTACATTGCCCTTTTCATTCGGTACCCACTCGATGTATTCCATTAGTGGCTTAGAGTGCGCTTCTAGCACAGTTCGATACTGGTCAATCCACTTGAGCATGACGGAAGAAACTGGAAAGACTAGTCCAGGTGGAGAAAACTTGCGAGCGCTCAAAACGTAGTGAATCAAGCAACGCTGAAGTCTCCCGTTGCCGTCTTCAAACGGGTGAATGTATACAAAGCCGAAGGCGATGGCAGCCGCTTGTACTACCGCGTCGATTTCTGAATTAGTCATCAAATTGTTTGCTTCTTCGAGACCATCTATAAGTGGTTTCAAATCATGCGGCTTGGCACCAATAAACTCTGGATTCGGCTCGAATTGATCTATGCGTTCTCCCAGAAAAACGTTTTCTTTTCTCAACCCTGGCTGAACAAAGCGAAAGTCTCCAATCAAAATTTCATGCAGTCTGTTTAATTCTTCCTCGTCCAGATGGTGCTTGCCGACTTGTTGAATGGCTTTCAGCCAACGTTCCCGAGTATTCTGTGGCAACCGCTCGTTCTCGATTGCAAAGCTGGCTTTGGTGTCTGCCAGCAGTAAGAAACTGGCCGCCCTGGCTACAAGAGCGGGGGAGACTTTGCTCACTATTTTCTTAGCGCGTTCAGATAGTTTCTTTTCGCCAAACTGTTCTAGGGTTGCAGTTCGCCGAACGATCGGACAAAAGTTATCAGTTCCAAGAAGATTGTTCTTAATCTTATGCCTTGCCGAGACAGTGCCGGCGGAAACGAAATATTCTTTGGCATCTAAAAGATCAACGTTTGACACTTTGCCGGAATCAGGAACCTTCAATGTTTTGCCTGTAAGGTACTCAAATAAGAACCAAATGCGACGTGTAACAGGTCCTGTAGGCGACGATTTTACGTAACCGGCTATGGTTGAGTCCGGAAGCGTTAAAAAAATGCGTTTTAGAACCAGCAGATCAATTGGTTCGTTTTTTATCGCGAAGACAAGATGTGCTTCAACAGTATCTTCAACGGTATATTTGCTATCAAAGACCTGCCACTCTCCAAGTTCTTTCTTCGTTTGCTTGGTTCTTGATCGAGATACGCAAGACGGTTGCCTGATCGGCGCCTTTATGTCAAAAGCATGCACGAGAGCAGACAAGCCAATAAGCGAAGTCTGGTCAGGAATTCGCTTGTCTTGAAAAAATGACCCTTTTACAGACGGTAACTTCATGGGCGGAAAATCGTTTTCCAGGGCGGAAATATATTCGTATTATACCAGTTTGGCGGAAAATCATTCACCGAATATCGAAATTAGTCAACGAGAGTGGAAAACCCTTCACCGGCGCGGAAAATGTATCACGACGGACACTACTCGCGGAACGTTGAGCTTCTTTGAAATCACCCACGAAAAAGCTTGTATTGCTATTGTATGCGACCTGTCTGAAACGGCTATTTAACAAGCATCCATTGCTTGTTTTCTTCGGTTTGTTTTCACTAGCGAATATGAGTATTTCCAAGTCAAAGAATTGACTATGCGGACTTTTCATTCAGTCGTTCCATCACCCACATTCGGACCATTGTTCCTACCGGCAGTCCAAGCTTGTTCGCCTCTTCATACAGACGGTCCATAATTTCAGGTTCAATGCGGAACTGCACCAATGCCTCTTTGTTTACACGAGTGGTGGCTTCCTTCCTGATCTTCTCTATCCTCTTTCTGTCCATCACAGCCGGAAACCTCTTTTGTATGATATTGTATGACAAAAGACTACAACTGTCCAGCTTACCTATTGGAACAGGTGCCTCGCGCTGGATCATTTTGGTTACTTACGCGTTGAACAATTTGGGTGCGCTTGCTCAAGGTGCAAAAGACCTAGACGCACTTTTGCCACACAAATGGCAGGCTAAGTGTAGTTAGCCGGATGGATACCTCAATAGTGGTCGCCAAGTCACATAACGCAGTTTGTCAGGTTCGGCACAACCACAGTTTCTCCTCGATTTACAAGTTTATTTTCGCTGCAAGCTACGTCAGTAAATAGGAAAATGGTGATATGTTTCGGCAACCGGTATTAGCTATTGGACGAAATTTGCTGCGTATTCTCTGGTGCGTTTAAGGTTGTTGCTGTTTCTATTTTGCGCGGCAAGAACCTCACGCACATAAACGTGAGTCATCGAACCATGCGCACTTTCATCCTTGATTTTGAAATCGCTTTTCTTGAAAACGATGCCGTGATTGGAGAATGTGTCGGAGTTGAGGACTGATTTGGAAGTGCCATGATCAAAATACAGATTGTTCTCTGATAGTTTGTGGCGGCGAAGTGCTTGCTTGATGCGGAATGCAAATCCAATTGTTTCGTCCGAAAGATGATCTGTGTAGATCACCTGAAGCTGTTTCCTCCCATATGCAAGATCCGTTATGTTGTCTTGCATCCAGCGATCGAATGCAATTGGATTGTAGAGCGAGTCGAGTACAGTCAAGCTTGTCACTTTGTCGTACAGTCCATTCTTATACATCTCCGACATTGCGGCTTTATAGCCGCCGGAATGAGTGATAATACCGATGTTGGAAATGTTGTCGATGGTCAAATTTCGAAGGGGCGGAGTCTTGCTCATAATTTCAGTGAGCATTTTTCTGAAGAATTGCGGTTCGTGGAATTTTGCATCGGATGGGCTCACGCGGCTGTCTGGTCTGGTTTGCCATTCAGGGACGATGAACACAGTGTTGCTATCCGCGCCGCTCATCTGCTTAGACAGTGATTGCTTGAATGCTTCGCTGGCATTTGTTTCCAGTCCGTGATTGTAGATCACGAGTTTGACTGGTTTTTTAGGATCGAAAACGTTAGACACAAATACAACCGCATCAGCTGTTTTGTGACGTCCCGTACTGTTTTGGAGACGCTCTAGTTCGTAGACTCTGCCGTCTGAATTATATGAATTGCGCACCGGATACGGTTGCGTCTTTTCGATTTTGGCAAACAGGCGATAAGACTCTTCGTAGAAAAGATTTCTGGTAACGTCAATGCTTGTTTTTTGAGCATCGAAGCTTTGATGCCGAGATGCATCGTAGTTTTGGTATGCCGCGGGTGTGTAATCTTTGTACGTTTGTTCGTAAAACTTTCTGCACACTTGCTCAGAGGAATTATCCTGCAGCGCAGCTTGCTCGACTGGTGATTTAAAAACGAATGGATTGCTCATGATTTTGAATCCGTTACTTTCTGCGCTTGGAGTGGCTAAGGTTGTCTGGAGGAGCCATGCCACCAAGAGGATCATCGGTGTTAAGGACTTCAAAGTCTTTGCCATTGCGGCTGCGCAGTGCGGAAACGCGCTTGATGCCGTCCGGACCCTGTGTGTAAAAACCCTTGCCGGTATCGACCGTGACAGTACCGTCATCATTAACCTTCGCAACTGCTCTGCCTTTCTCGTCAACGAATACTCCACTGCCTGGCTTGGTTTCGTGAATTGGCTTTCTAACGGAAACCATATTCATGTTCGTGATGGTCAGTTCTGTACCATCATCTGCCGTGATTTTTCTACCGTTGCTGACGCTGACATCAATTCCGCCCGGATATTTTGCGTTGGTTGTCTTGGTCGCGCCGTCTACTTGTATATTGGCAGATATGCCAGATTCTTTCATCTCTTTCGAGGTGATGTCCTTTGCTTTTGGTGCTGCGTCGTTAGCTTTTGGTGCCGCGACATCGGTTTTCGGTGCGGCATCCTTCTCTCTCGGATTGCCGTCCTTGCCCTTGGCTGTTTCTCTTTCTTTTCCTGCCCCGTCCGCAAATTCAAGAACAGGAAGCAGACCGTTGCCTACGAGTGCATCATTTATTTGACGATCGGATTGTGCTGTCGATGCCGTATTGCGCACCATCGCGTAGTCGCTCAGGCTGGCTGTTCCTACATTACGTGCTTCGGCTGCTGCTGATTCGAAAGCTTCATAGTTAGCCATTGTCGTAATCCTTCATGACTCGGGGAAAATCGTGCGCCGGTTGCGTCAATTGGCTTGGTGAAAACGCCAGTTGCTCGGGCAGTGAATACACTTTATTCAGGAGTTGTATCCAATCTGTTTATCTTGGAGAACTAGATTTAGTGGGCTTATTGTTAGAGCATTAACCCATTCAGAACACTTAGCACCGCACTGGTTTCCTTTCTTGGTGATATTTGTTCCGAATGGGTCAATTCGAATTCTCTGCCCCCAGATTTTTCCGAATTACGCAGCCTCTTTACTGCGAATGCTCTGCTCTAACACTTGTGGAATTCGGTTCGTAATTTGCTTTGCTTGTTCAATACTTGCTGAGCTTGATTCATTCAAGCCTTGCTGCTCGGCTTACTTTCTCGGCTTGCTGAGGTCGCTCGGTCTCAAACCACCCAAGGGGCTGTCGGTGTCGATTTCTTCGAAAGTCTTGCCATCACGGCTTCTGATTGCGGCGACTTTCTTGACGCCTTGACCATCTTGTCTGATGAAGCCGCCGTCACCGGTGTCGATGGTTACGCTGCCATCTTCGTTTTTCTTGAGGACTTCTCTGCCTTTGTCATCAACCCAGACATTGCCGGCTTTATCTTTAGGATGGATCTTGCCGTTTGGCTCGATGAGTACTGTTCCGTCAATGTGCACTTTGTTGCCGTTCTTGCCGGTAACATCATGACCTTCGCCTACGTGTACTTTGACGCCGTCTTTTCTTTCGGTAACTGTTGTGTGAGTGCCATCACTTTCCAGATTCTTGGTGGCTTTTACGCCGGCTTCTTTCAATTGCTTGGTGGTGATGTCTTCTTTGAAGGGGTTCTTCAATTCGATAGGCTCGTCGTCGCCGTTGGCGAGCATCAGGTCAAACTTCGGCAGCACGCCTGCATCTTCCAGTTTGTTGTTGTTAGCTTGATTGTCGAACTTCAGTTGCATGTCTTGGCGGGTGATTGCGAAATCGCCGAGGGCGCATGCGCTGTTGTCTTTGCATTCTGCGGAGTTGAAAGATTCGTTGAGTTCGTGTGCCATGATGATTTTCTCCTTACGGCGCATAAAAGCTGACCTCGATACCTCGAGAGTCCTTTGTGATTTGTTTGAGCCGTTCGCTGGGGGTCAGTGAACACACAATACGATTCAGTTGTATCCAACTTGTTTACTTCCGAAAACTTTTTCGGAAGGGCAGGATTAAACCCCGAAACGCCAACGGGCGCACTACAGTAAATCGGTGAAGAGCGACATCGCCGCTACGCGCCAGCCCTAAGCGTCGTCCCTACGCTGCCTACGAGCCTACTCTGGGGATGCGGAACCAGAAGGTGCTGCCGCCGCCGGGGGTTGTGCGAACCCCTATGGTCCCGCCGTGCTGCTCCACGATGGCTTTGCAGATAGGAAGCCCCAGCCCGGTACCTTTTCGGCGTTTTCCACCCGCAGTGGGCGCCTGCTCGTACCTTTCGAAGATTTTCTCCTCAAAACCCTGAGGAATGCCGTCGCCGTGGTCGATTACCTGGACTTCGCACTCTTCGCCATCTATATCTATATTTAGTTCGACAGTGCCTTCTTCTTCCGAGTACTTTACGGCATTGGACAGCAGGTTGACGAAAACCTGTATAAGGCGATCGGCGTCTCCCAAAACCGTCACGGGCTTAGAGGTAACTTTGACCTTTACGCCATGCTCGTCGGCAAATCCTTCTATGGTGTCGACCGAACGCTCGACCACCTCGGAAAGTTCTACATCCGAATAAGTCATGCTCAACTTTCCGGCTTCCATTTTTTCCATGTCGAGTAAATCGTTAATCAGCATAATCAAACGCGTGACGCTCGTCTTCGCTCCTTTGACGCGTTTCGCCCCACTCTCATTGATGTCGCCGTAAGAGCCATTGGCAAGAAGAGCTAGCATCGCTTGCATGGCAGTGAGAGGTGTGCGCAATTCGTGACTGATCATCGCAACAAAATCTTGCTTCAATTGCTCGACGCGTTTTCTATCGCTAACATCGTGCGCAACGCAGAAATACAAGTTCTCTGAATCCGACCAACGCAGTGACCATTGAACATCGACTCGCTCGCCAGAAGTCGTGATTACGCGCGTCTCGACATTTGCCAAAGTTCCACTTTCGCTTTTAATTCGCTCCAATGTCTCGCGAAAGTCTTGTACATTCTCACTCGAAATGACTTCCGTGTAGTTGTGTCCGATCAGTTGTTCTTCCTTATAGCCCCACGCATCGTACGCTGCTGGATTGACTGCGGCGAACATGCCTTTCGGGTCGAGCGAACAAATAACGTCGATTGCGTTGTCTAGAATCAACTTCTCTTTACGCGTTGCGACGGCTAAATCATTTGCCATGCGATGGAAGAAACGATCGAGAGTGGCGATCTCATCCTCGCCTTGCAAGATGGGCTTCAGAGGCTCTTTCTTGCTCAAGCGAACAGTATTCTCAACAACAGAACCAAGGCGGCTCGTTGTGTTTTTAGTGAACAAGAGTGTCAGCCCTGTTCCCACCGCCACAGCCAAACCCGCACCGGCAATGATAAAAATCTTCATCATCATGCGCCCGCGTTCTTCCTCTGCTAGCGTGGCTTCGTTGCGTTTTACCTCATTCGAAACCAGCTCTTCGAGCTGTTCACTAAAATGCGAACCTGCAGCCATTAAACGCTGATATGTCACGGTTGCTTCAACCGCATGAATGTCGCCTTCGTCTTTAATTCGATTTGCGAACTGGCGCATGATCGCCATGCCCTTTTCCGCACCACCTCTCAGCTCGTTCAGCCGCTGTAATTGTGCAGGATCGTCTTTGAGTAATTCTTGCAGCTCGACAAAGCTCTGTTCTGTCTGCGTGAGCTTTTCGTCAAACCGTTGGCGAACTTTCTCGACCTTCGTGTATTTGTAAATCATCAATTGATTGGCGACGCCCTGATACTCACGTACCAGCGAGTTGGCACGAGCAATGATTTTCTTTGAGTGCTCTGACTTCACTGCCTGGCTTTCAACTTGGGTGAATACGACAAACAGCGCGACCAATACCGTGAGCATCAGCGCAATCGGAATGCCGACGAGGATCAGTCCTTGCTGCGATAGTTTCAAGTTGCTGAAGTTGAGCATGTTTCCGTTTGGTGCAGGTTGGTCGTTTTTATGATCTGGCTTCGAAGAGTTTGACGCAGTTGCCCGTAATTTTGACGCTTTGGCAGTCTGTTAATATGTTATGCCTGAACTTTAAACGGAATTCTCGATGGCCAAAGTTCTTATTGTCGAAGATGATAAACAGCTTTCAGCCCTAATTGTAGATTGGCTCACCGGCGAAAAGTACGCCACCGAGGCGGTCTATAAAGGCACAGATGGGCTTGAGCGGCTGAAGTTCTATAAGTATGACGTTGTCATATTGGACTGGGATTTGCCAGGATTATCGGGCGTAGAAGTCTGCCGCCAGTTTCGCGACGACGGTGGCACGACCCCCATTCTCATGTTGACCGGCAAGAAAGAAATTACCGATAAAGCCGAGGGCTTGGACTCCGGCGCGGATGATTACTTGACCAAGCCTTTTGATGTGATTGAACTTTCGGCACGGTTGCGCGCTCTTTTGAGGCGGACGAACAACGTAACCAAAACAGTTCTCTCCGCCGGCAATCTTTCGCTGGACCCGTCCAGTCACACAGTCACGCTTTGCGGCAATGAGATTGATTTGCAGCCGAAGGAGTACTCTTTGCTTGAATTTCTCCTGCGCCATCCGAATCAGCCGTTTAACGCCGAAGCCATTATGGATAGGGTATGGACCGCCAGCTCAGATGCCGCCCCTGATACAGTGCGTTTGCACGTCATGAGATTGCGCAATAAGATTGACGAGCCCGGGAAAGAGTCGATTATTCGGACGATTCACCGGGTCGGATATATGCTCGTCCCGCCCAAAGGCTAGGCGTAGTTGCTGTCTGGGCCCAAGCGACCGTCATCAATCCCCCTACGGAGTGATAGATAAACCCTTTCGAGATGGATGTCTCATTTGGGTGTCGCCGAGTAATGTGGTCAATAAGGGCATGGGTTTGCCCTGGGGCGTTTGGCGGTAATTTAGGGGGCCATTTGGTTACATCAATTGGTAAGTTTGAAACATCAGGCACTGTAGACAAGGCGGCTACGGAGACGGAAACCAGCGCGGTTACAGATACTGAAACCAACGCCGAAACTCAAAGTGCCGCCGACAGGGCAGATGGAAAAATACCCAAGAAACAAGTATTCGACCAATCTTTCAAAGATAAAGCTGTTGCGGAAGTCGAAGGCGGCTTGACCGCGGCGGAAGTAGCGAGACGTCTTGGTGTGCCGGGCTGGCTGGTGCAGAACTGGGTGCGTTCAGCGCGCGGGCTGAATAGGGGACGTGAGCGCAAGCAGCCGTTTTTGAACTCTCAGCTCATCTTTGTTGACGGACGAAGATATACCCTCTGTCTTAAGTTTGATGCCTTTGATAGTCGCCGAAAGCCATATTCCATCAGTGTTTATACAAAAGAAGGGGATTCTTGCCCTGCTGACTTCGAGGACTATGCGAAGACTTTGATGTTGCTTACCGAGAAGAGAGACAGTGTCCATCGAATCAGGAAAGGACTCTACAAGTCGGAATCCGGACAAATTTTAGAGAGTGACGACCCGAGAGCGCCGTGAGTCGGTTGTCACGGACTGTAGAATACCTATAGTCGCCGACCTTGGTCCACCTATCTTGAAATTCCGACTAAAGTTTACAAGACAAATCCTATTGTTTGTCTGTATTCCGATGGTTGTGCAAATAGCACTCGTCTATCTGCTTGCGTCCAACATCAAGCAATTAGAGCAGTGCTACAACGGCGAAGCTCGTGCCGCCGATTACCTGGGAGAAAACGTCAAATTCCTCGCGCAGCTTATATCTTGCGCAGGCGCCCAGGCTATGTATCAAGTCAGTCGAGAACCGAAATACGAACTTTCATTCCGCAACAAAGTTCAAGCAGCCACAATCCAAAGTGACATATTGCGAGCGAAGGCAAAGCCTTTTCTTGGCGAACGGAAAGAATCGAAGGAGCTTGAAGATCTTTTCTTGTCGTTGAAGCAGGCTTCCGAGCGCGGATCGCAGGCAGCGCAATCACAGGACCAGATCGATCAAGCTGTAGCTTTCATGGAATTGCGCGGCATTCTCAACAGAGTGAATGGCGTGACCGGAGAAATGATGAGTCGTCTGACTGATGCTCGTCGAAATATTGCTTTGAGCAAGCTGGAAACTCAAGGACGCATCTATGCGATCATCTATGCGACTATCGCAGCAAATGTAATTATTCTGATTCTTTTCATTCTGCGCTTTGATCGGACTACCTCCGAGCGCTTTGCGCACTTGACCGAGAATGTCATGTCTCTTGGTGCCAATCAGCCTTTGAAACACCGTATCGAAGGACAAGATGACATTGTTGAACTAGACAGTGTTATTCATAGAGTTTCAAACGTCCTGCGCGATTCTCGTCTCAAAGAACAGGCAATAGTCGAACAAGCAGTGGACGTTATTTGTGCGCTCGATGAGAAGGGCAAATTTCAGCAAGTAAATCCCGCTGCGCAGAGACTTTGGAAATTCGAGAGCGACGAAATTCTTGGAAAAAATCTTACCAGTTTGGTTGCTCCGGATGAAAAAGAGCGTGTGCAGCGAACGATTTCACAAGTAGTATCTAGCGAAGGAATTACGACCTTTGAAACAAACGTTGTAACGCGCGATAACCAGTACGTTGAGATGCAGTGGAACACTTTTTTCTCGCAGGAGATGAAGCAGATCTTTTGTGTCGCCCATGACGTGACTGAAAGAAAGAAGCTCGAGCGGATGAAAGCGCAACTCGTCGAAATGATCACGCACGACCTTCGCTCACCTATGTCGGCTCTTCAAATCACCTTAAACATTCTTTCGTCTGGCTCTATTGGCGAAATGCCTGAAGGTGCGCAGCAACGGCTTAAGCGAGCGGAATTATCTCTTTCGCAAATGGTCGATTTACTCGATGACTTTCTTGAACTCGAGAAAATAGATTCCTCTGCTTACGTACTGGACAAAAACGAAACAAGCGCCCGCGAGGTGGTTGACCTGTCTTGCAGTTTGATAGGTGAACTGGCGACGAAGAAAAACATCGTGATTGAAACGGACAGTAATGAGTTTAGTTGCGTGGTCGATAAAGCTCGTCTTGTGCGTGTTATGACCAATCTTCTGAGCAACGCGATTAAGTTTTCTCCGGAAAATTCGACAATAAGATTAGTTGCAGCAAAGCGCGATTCGAGTGCCGTGTTTGAAGTCATAGATGAAGGACCAGGCATTGAAAAGGAAGAACAAGCAAATCTTTTCCAGCGTTTTGCACAAACTCAAACCGGCAAGAAGCAATCTAAGGGCGGAGTTGGTTTGGGGCTGTCTGTTTGTAAGGCAATAGTGCAAGCGCATGGCGGCTCCATCTGGGTCGAAAGCGAACCCGGCAAAGGCAGTAAGTTTGTTGTGAGTGTGCCATGCGCCGGGTAGCGATTTTCACATGCGCGATAGCGATAGATTTATTTCTCCCGTGCGTTCCACTCGGTGCGGTGGCGAAAGTTTCGGATGCTTATTTGAAGCCGTCCTCAAGAAAAGCTAGTACGGTGCTGGCGCCTAGAGTACTTGCCGAATTTTTGCGACTGCGCTCGATCGACGATCGGCACGCCGCACGCGGCTACTTTGAAGAGCATCAAGAATTGCAGAAGAGTCCGCGAGCACTCTCAGAAGCTGCGTTAAATTACGCGAGCCTGCGCTGGTTTAGTGACGCGCTAGAGCTCAGTACTAGAGCGGTTTCGTTAGCACCGAACGACGACTCCGTATTAGCATCGCGCGCCTTGGTCATGTGTATGTGCAAGCAGGTTGCTTCGGCGGTTGAGCCTATAACAAAGGCGCTGAGATTAAAGCCGTCGGCTAGAAACTATGCAGTCCAAGCTGAAGTATACGAGGCGATAGGAAATCCAACTGCTGCGGATGTTGCATTGCAAAAGGCTCTGCACGCCAACTCCAGTGACTTCGATGTTGCCAGAGCTCAGGTACGCATATCTAAAGCTCGAATGAAAAGCGACGATACAGTCAAGTTCATTAGCGACTATCTGAAGAAACATCCAAAAGATCTGAGGGCATTGGTGCTGCGCAGTGAAATTTGGGAAATCCTTGGACAGCGTAAAGAAGTGATTGCTGATTTGACTGTGGTTGTGAAACTCGCACCCAATCACACATTTGCTCTTCAGAAGCTTGCGGAAGCCTACCAAAAGGAAGGGGATTACAAGTCAGCGGTAAAAACTTTGCACACTCTTTTGGCTTTGGAACTAAATCCGTCTAGTGAAGTTATCGCAAGTAATTCACTGGCTAAGTGTCTGGAATCGATGGGCGATATGCAGGCAGCCCTCAAGGCCAGGGAGCACATCGTCGACGTGGAGCAGAAAATCAATAACTACGACTTGTCTCGCGGCGATGTCAAAAACCTTGGAAGTGGTTTTGCAAAAGACGCAGTCGAGATGTGCAGACTGGAGATTGCATTGAAAAAATACGAAAGCGCTGCGCAAAAGTTGACTTCTATTTTGACTGTGATTCCTGAAAATACCAACGCAAGAGAATTGCGAGCACGCGCCTACGAAGGTGCTGGGCGCTGGAATGATGCGCTTACAGATTGGGACCGACTGGTCAACAAGCAGTCTAGCTTCCCAAAATGGTATGAGTGTAGAGCAAAGGTCTATGAGAAGCTTGGCAAAAGAGAAGATGCTCGCCGCGACCTGGCAACCGCAAAGAAGCTATCGGTCGATCCGTAGTTATTCCAGCATGTAGCCGAGATTGCGACTGCTTTTAATCAATGATTCTTCGCCGGGTATGTCGATCTTTTTGCGGAGTCGAACGAAACACTGACGCACGGCGTCTTCTGTTGAATCTGACTCTGAAGCCCAGACCTTATTTAGGATTTCGATTGCAGTAAAATATTTACCGCGGTTCTTCAGAAGAAATTCAAGAAGTGCAGCTTCCTTTGCGAGAAGCGAAATCTCTGGCTCTCCGTCTTTCGATACCGTTGAGTTATCGAAGTTGATAGTGAGGTAGCCAATCTTAACTTGATTACTTACAAGAGCTTGTGGGCGTCTCAGCAACGAGCGAACGCGTGCTAGCAGCTCGTCCATAGAAAATGGTTTTCCCAGATAATCATCAGCGCCGGACTCTAGTCCTTCGACTCGACTCTCAATGTCGCCCTTGCCGGTGAGAATCAGTATAGGTATGTCGCCACCTGCAGTACGGTATTCCTGCAAAATCACCAGACCATCTTTTTCGGGTAATCCTCTGTCAAGGATTGCCATGTCATACGTAGTATTCCTGAGTCGCTCTTCTGCTTCCAGACCTGACTCAACAATATCCACTTCGTACTTTGCTAGTTGAAGCGCATCGACAACCGTTTCCGCAACAAGCTTGTCGTCTTCGGCGAATAGAATCTTTGGCATTGCTTTTTGATTTACAGAAGGTTCGGCGCGATTCAAATTACTATGAATGTAAATGTAAATGTGAATGTAGCAGAATTCACGACTCAAGCAAGTGAAATATTGATGTTGTCCTCATGTCAGTTGTAACTCCTAAGATGTAAACATCCAAGAAAGAGCGCGTTTGAATTCAGCTGTGCTGCGGCTGACGTAGTTTTACCTCGGCTGATGCAACTTACCTCAGCTGATGCAGCTTACACCTCTGTTGACGCGGCTTTACCACATAAATCGCTTCTTCACCCCACAGGAGATCTTATGTTATGACAGAGAGGAATATTGGCAGGAATGAAATCCCTGCTGTTGGCACTACCAGTAGTGCTTTTGAATCACCGTGGACACAACCGGGTTCGTTCAATCAGCTTAGCAACTTCCAGGCAGGAAGAACATACGACAGTCTACCGCCACTTACTTTGAGCGGCGCTGATAATGCGGGACGCCCGGTTGGCGGAGATCCAAACATCATCAATCTTGTTGGTGGTGGAACCAAAGATTTGCGTTTGGCCGATCAACCCGCGGGATTGGAAGAGAACGGTCGAGGCGCGCGCCAGCGCTTGAGCCCGCAAGAATATTCTGAAAAACTGCGTCATCTCGATAACGAAGTAGGTACGGATATTATCAAACAGAAGAAAGCTGTGATACACAAACTGAAAACATAGTTTTAGAGCGAGAGAACGAGCAGTGGAAGTCCGTTTCATCATAGGTGGAACGGACTTCTGATGTATGGTCGACGCCGTACGTCGACCGTTGCAATTATGTGGTCGACACATGGAGTCGACCTTATACTAGAGCGCCTTCTCAAAGCTTTATCACGCTTGTTTATTTAGCCGCACGTTTTGTGAAAACCAAGCTCTGAAATCGTTCGAAAAGTCCCTTCTCCACTGCATTTCTCTTTCTCTAATTATCCGACTGACTTCCGGTGTGTTTCGAACAATGTGCCCTTCCAGATCGCGAACCAGTTCAGGTTGCCCTGCGTCTCTTCTCAATCCTCTATTTATGAATTCTTGGTCAAGCCTTCTGACTGTCTCGTAAAGTGTTGGACTATTCATAGCCAAAGTTCTTCGATTTTCTGTTGCACTAGCTGTGCTTACTCTGAACATCGCAAACAGATTTGCCAGCGTCTCGTCTGGTTCTATGAAATAACCGGTGCCTTGAGGCACCGCCGCACGTTGAGCCATTTGTTCGTTATTAAGTCTATGCTCTGAGTCATTGCGACTGCTTACTTGTCCGCCAAGGAGGCGTCCGTTTTGAAGCACTCCACCAACAACTCGTCGCCAGATCGTGTTTCCCTCACGGTCTGTATTTGACACCCAATGATTGTTTTGTCTATCAATTAACGCACTTCTTTCGACAGCTCTTCCGTTCTCCGCCCTTCCTGACCAAAAAAGCCAGCCTAAATCATTGACTATTCTTTCAATTTCGGGTGTCCGCTGTCTTCCCGTTCCCCATCCTTCGTTTCCACGAACAAAAAAGCGACTCTGTTCATAATGCACCAGCTCATGGACTACGGTGCCTTCCAATCCGTTAAACCCTTCCGGTGTTTGTCTTGCGCTCGGCATAATCACCATGTGGTTGCCGTCACGGACAAGTCCGTGTCTGGCGCAACCGTCACATGAATGATCCCGCCGTGGTGAATTTTCACTTGCGAGATGTCCCATGTGTGACTGCGCGTCTCCCGGGCGCATCTCGTCAGGTCTTATAAACCAGACTGTCATGCGATTCTCATAATCACGTACTGGCGACCTCTCTAACACACTCTGCAGCACTTGCAGTTCGCGCAAGGTCGGTGTCCCGCCAATGTTGGTTGCTCTGTAATCAACGCGTTGAGCTCCTTCAGGCGCAATTCTCAAACGAAACCGTTCTTCGATCTGTCTTGTAAGTGTTTGAATTTCCCTGAGCTGCTCCGAAACTCTCGTTTGGTGATCGCTTCCATCTCTCGGTCTGAAAGTAAATCTTCCGAATGAGGTAAGGTCAACATCTCCTTCCCTTTGCTGAACTCCGTCCTCATGGACCCAGCGATTGCCTTGCATTGTCCATTGTCCACGGTCGTCAGTGAACGCAACGGGTTCGCCGAGTGCATTTCGCGTATGTGAATATGTGACACCACCCACGGTTATCACTCTTCGTGTTGTTCCATCTGGTGACAAAAAGGTGTGGACGCCGTAGTCTTCATTGCGAAATGAATAGACACCACTTGCGTCAATTTCCGCGCTGCCCCTGCGCACGCGATAGTGAGGTTCTCCTGTCGTCCAAGTCCGCCCATCTTCGCTGTTCCAAAGCCCAAGATGGTCTCTTATATTAGTAGCAACTCCATTCCTCGATATTATTTGGACCTGTGTTGAGTCATTCGCACCAACTCCCCGGACAGTCGTACGTTGAATTGTCGCCGGACGTAAATTCTCTTGGGAGTGTCGTTGTCGATCGTCTGACAGATTCATTTCGGACCAAATGTTGTTGATTCGAAATTGCCCAGTTAGACTCAGAGCGCTTGTTTCTACGATTGCCCTTGAGTCGGTTTGTTGCCTCGCTGCTCTTACTGTGTCCAAAACCTCCGAGAAAAGCCGAATTGCGGTTTGCGCCTCTGTGTTGTTGGTCGTTGCATCTCGAACAGAATCTCTATTTTGAATTTCAGCCATGTAAAACCTACAGAGGCAAAAGCGAAGCCGCGCACGGTTGGTCGAACCAGGCGAGCTTTAGGGATGTTCCGGGGGGCAGGTGTGAATGCCTGCATGGAGACAATAAAGCGCCAGTTTGACATGGGGGAAACATTGACCGCTGGCCGGCAAAATATGGAGTGAATGGCGCACAGCGCTACTAGATTTAATGCTGGAATTTTCTGCGAGCCGGAAATGTTACCTTCATGTCACAACCGTTCGGTATTGATGTTGTAGTGACATCGCCCTCCCGCACCAGTTACTAAAAGCCAATCGAATTCCATCTTTTGCTCCGCAGCGATTTATGCGGAGTGGTGGGTTTCGTTCGATTGCATCCCTGGACCAACCATGCCAAACGAACTACAGCTCCGTCCCGAAGCGCACCAGGCTGCTGAAGCAGAGCGCGCAGCTTCCAGAACTGCCGCCTTGTCGATTAACGATCTTGATAGGAGTGAGTTCCGAAACATTCCTGTTCGACAGGAAGTGGCTTCCACTTCGACTTCTCTGCCGCGACTAGAATTAGTCGAGGGAGCGAACGAACCTTCTAGAGTTGCCGAAACACCAGAAAGATCTCTCCGGCGCCAAGTATCAGAATCTTATTCCACACCGGAATTAAGAGCGCGCGGTGAACGTTTTTCCCGCGATATGGACTTATTTACAGAACGTGCAAGAGCCTCCGGGATGAGTGAAAGGGAAGTGTCAGAGACTTTCAGGCAAGTGTCGCGCATACTGGATGCTGGTTCTGACGCACGACTTCCACACTCGGATAGACTTGCTCTTGCTTCTCAGGTGATGCACAATGCGGCGCATCCGACGGAGATTCGGCAAAACGAAAACACCTGCAACGTCACATCCTTGGAAGTGAGAACCTACATGCGGCAGCCCTCGGCCGCTGCAGCTCTCGTAGCCGATGTCGCGACACGTGGTTCTTTCTCCGGTCATGATGGCACCACCGTGCGTCTCGATAATCGTAGCCTGACTCCATCTGTGTTGGGCACAACCGAGCTTGAGCAAGAGCCAAGCCGCCGCAATTTTGCTAGCCAGCTCTTTCAAGTAACGGCAGCCAACATCGCCAATATTTTGGATCCAGATTTTCGCTCGATGAGATATGAGCAGCGCCCTCCTCGGAGCGTTGGCGACTTCGGAGAGGCGCTTGTGGACGTTCGCACCGGGCATGTGGTTGAACGAGAGCCAGGCGCCGCCGGTAGACCGAACGGCTTGATTGCTGCGAATGAAAGTATCACAGGACGAAGAGATGAGGCTGACGCTTTCATCGTGAATCAAGAGAGATATGGAAGAACCGCTTCTCGTGCGGCTACATTCACTAGCGCTGATGATCTTGGACAAACGTTGGAACGCCTCGCAAGCTCTGGTCGGATGCCTGCTGTTGTTTTTGTTCATGCAAATAGCGAGTTGCTTACTCAGCCGACTCGTGGTGAAACTCGGCCGGCCGATCGTGAGACTCTGCGGCAGCGCGCTGAGGTTCCCGCCAACATTTTCAACGATGGTCATTTTGTCACCATTACTGGATACGATCCAATAACGCGTACAGTGAGATATGACGACCAGTATGGTCCCGAATCAGATCGAAATGATCGCCCCGTGAGTTTGGATACTTTTTACCGTGCGACGAATGTGGTGAGAGCAAATGAACTAATCGACAGACTAGTCAGCGCGCGTGGACACATGTCGCAAGCGGAATTCGCCCGCAATCTTACCAGGTTGACCCGCATCTATGCAGAGCGCTGGCAGCTTGTCGAATCTGCTGGAGGCACGGCATTATCACCCGAGGTCCGCGCGGATCGAGACAGCGCTACTAGGAGAATTTCGGTTTTGTCTCAGGGGCTGACGCCAAGACAAAGGCAGGTTGTCGAAGCCTCAATGCGCTCACGTACCGCCATCGGAACAAGGCAGGAGCACTGATTCAGTTTTCTATCTAGTAAACACATCGGAGATTACAGGTATGTAGTTGCCACGCTTTCAGGAGGGAGTTTTTTAAATTACTCCGCATACCAGATGCTCATTCGCATACCCCGATGTGACGCCTTGGGTCAAAATCCAAGAGTGCTACGCATTGCGCAAGTTGCTAGCATAGCGGTCAATTTCGGTTGTCCGTACGTTTCAATAATCGAAATAGGTTGGTTATTCCAATTGTTGTCTTTCGGACCGGGCGATGTATGGCATCGCCCCTGCTCGCCGGCTAGAATCCGGCGTTACGGACGGTCGACGCTTGGCGTCGAACCTACGTTAAACGGCTGTTGCTACCGGCATGGTTGCCCAGTTGGTTGTCGGTGCAGCTTCCACAGGCTTCGCAAACACGGTTGCTTTGGCGTTGTCGCATGTAGTCCACGCGGTGGTGATCAAACCTTCGCGATAGATTTCATGGTGGGTCGCAAACAAGCAGCGCTTGATGTTGATCGATCCACTTTGTGCAACAATCTTTTGCAAAGCAGCCTGGTGAGCGTCATCGCGTGATACGAGCAAGACATGTTCGGCACCGGATTTGATGGCTTCGTCAATCGAAGGAATCAATTCAGTTGTTGCCGTCGCATGGTTGACGATAGCGATCTTGTGGGTTCTTGCGTTCTGAACGAAGGTGACGAAAGCGTCGACGGTCTTGCCGGGCTTTTCGGTTTTCACTGTCGTCCATGTGAATTTCGAGAGCTTCTCGTCTTTCTGGTCGATGAGACCAAGCATTCTCAGGTTGGCTACTTCGAGGAAGTGACGTTGAACTTCGCTATCATAAAGGTCCAGCTCTTCTTCGCCAACATTGGCTGCTGTGCGGCTGATGCCAGAAAGCATGTATACGAGCGGCTTGGTTGGAGTCGTCCACCACGGAAGTTTGGTGCCGTGACGGTGGCAGAGCAGGTAATCCAGATAGAACAACTTTCTTAGGCGATCACGGATAAGAACTGGCTTGTCTTCGCCGGAAATGAACCAAGAAATATGTTTCTCAAGCAGGACCCTGTGCTCATCTATCAATTGGAAGATCAGGAGATCTCTGTCGTTGAGTTGGATAGCCATTTGGGTGCGTCCTCTGCGGGTGTGATTGGGTGAAAGAGAGATTCGCGGGGGTGCGAATTAGGAGCTGTTGTGTCTGTTACCGGTGGTTTTCTACGTACTGCCTTAGCGCGTCTGTTCGTTTTGGCTGGTGTACTCGGAATGTTTTTCTCAGGTCCATATCCATCGTGAGCAGGCTATTGCTTTGAGTTTTTAATTGGTCTGCTCTTTGTTTTACTTCGTCGAGTTGCGCATGTAATTCTTCTTGCGTTCTCGTTCGTCTTGGTCTGATTAAGTCTTCGTAAACACTAGCCATATCGTTGTAAAAATCGGCTTTTAAGTCTTGATACTCTCTGAGCCCTGGGCTGCTTGCTGGAACTGGTAGAGAGCGCAACTTGTTCGAAAGTGTTCGGTAGTTTTTCGATATCTTTGCGCAGACTTTCATGTATGACTGAACTCTTTCGAGCGCTTTATCAGGGTCCCCATTCAGCGGGCGGGAAAGAACTACCTTGTCTTGTTCTTCCGGTGAAAGTGTCCAAACATATTCATCGAAAACTTCAAACCATTCCAGTTGAGGAGTTTTGTCCGAATAGAGTGCTCCGGCGCCTTGGCGACCTGCGAGCGGATCGGTGTTCTTGGGATACTTGGTATTTTGTTGAGCCGGTGCTGGTTTTGCAGGTGGAACGCTATGTCCGCCGGTAGAGAAGTAGTCACTGCCCGGACGTCCGGCTTGAGCTTGCGGTGCGGCAACAGACAAAGTGAGGGTCGAGGCCGCAACTGCCGCGAGAATCAAATTAGCTGTTTTACCCAATGCCATTGCTGTGTCCCTTCGAACTACGTGTTTCTACTAGACGATGTTTTGGATGTCTGAGAACTTGCTCTGTCGCTTGCCGATCCGCTTGTTTCAGCGTTATGGGTTTTGCGCGTTATACAGAGGCATAACCGGCACGCCTGACCTGTTTGGTCTGCCGCCACCCGCCCCTGGATTGTTGGGCGGTAAATCCGGCGCATTCATTTGATTTGATTGCGCATCATTCGGTCTGTTCTGAACGATTGCCGGTCTGTCACTCATCGCATTGAAGGTGTTCATCTGCACAATCTTCCAGATGGTGTAGCCCATGAGGAGCAGCATGAATCCAGCTATCGAGCCGACTACACGTGCACCGCCGTAAGGGTGTCCCATGACCATCGCGTACATTGACAAAGCCATCCAGATGGTGGCACTCACCACACCTAGTATCACCAGGTAACGGCAGAATGTTCTTACTGTTGGAAGCGGACCTTGGAAGTCATAGCTGCTCTCTTGTCCGGCTTTAGGATAGCCTTGTGCAGGAGCATCACTGTTGATGAACTTCTTGCCGCCTTGGTCTTGAGCTTGTGGGTACGGGAACAGAACGTTCTGTACTTGCTCGATTTGATCGTTCGATGCCTGAACATCTTGCGAATCTTGACCGTTCAGCATGTTAATTCCGAGAATGCCATTGATTTGGCTGATTTGATCTGCCGAGAGTTGGTCAGGGCGGATCGTTTGAACCATGCCTTCGCCACGATTTTGTCCAGTTGCACCGCCAGCACGCTGACGATAGATGCGGACAACGCTTCTGTTGCTGCCGTTGCCTACCGGGAAGTTGTGTCCCGGAGTCGAATCAGCTGCACCAGATGGAACCGAAGGTGGTGCTTGCACATCGCCCGGCTCAACTTGGAGCGGGGTGCTGCCATCGCCAATCGGAGGCGGTGCGCCTTCCGGCGGTGCCTGATAGGGAGGCAACGGTTGTGCAAACTGTGCGGAAGAACTTTGAGGAACAGCGAAGGAAATACCGACAGAAACCAGGCATGCGACGAGAATCGCTTTTGCCGTATTTCTAAAGGTGCTCTCTTGCGTCGCCATCTAAGGACTTCCTCCATCGGTTTGTGAGTACATAATGACGAAATACTCACGAGGATCCAATGGGGAGATTACCCACTTCAGTCACTTGTTTTCGTAGTTTCCTCATGGTTCGACGAAGAATTTGCGAATTTTTCGTCGTTACCGGCACCTACACCCACCCGAGTGTCCACGAGGTTAATGCTCATGAGTTCGGTGGCAAGCGACTTCAGTTCTGTCAACGAAGGGAAGTCAACAAGCGGTTGTGCCGAGGTCTGGGTCAGTTCGTTGCCGAGGGCTGACAATCCGGACTGGCTTGCTGGCTGTGTTTGACTTGCCGTAGCGTCGGCGGTCTGCAGAATGGACATACTTAAGATAGAGCCGAAATCAGGTTCGTCCTCAGTGGTTGGCTCGAACGAAGGCTCGAAGCTTTCGTTGGTCGGAGCTTGAGCTTGCGCAGCTGAGGTCACAGGCTGGATAACAGGCTGTGCTACAGGTGCCGGCGTGACTGGTTGAATCACTGGAGCAGGTGTTACAGCTTGAATCACTGGCGCTGCTGGAGCGACCGGAGCTTGCGGTTGAACTGCTGGAGCAGCCGGTTGTTGGACAGGCGCAGCAGCTCTGACTACTGGCACGATCGAAGGTGCTGGAGCCGAGACTGGTTCTGCAACTGGTTCCGAAACTGGCGCTGGTGCTGGAGTTGCCGGTGCTTGTGCAGTCGGGAACGGCAGGAATGCAGGCGCTGTAGCCACTGGCGCTGGAGCCGGTGCGGCTTGTACAACTGGAGTTTCAACGACTGGCGCTGGAGCGGGTGCGGCTTCAACAACTGGAGTTTCAACGACTGGCGCTGTTTCTACAGGCTGAACCACTTCTTCCTGTGCGACAGGTGTGGGTTCGGCTTCTGGTTGAACTGGCGCTGGAGCCGGAGCTTCCGTCATTGCCGGTGCTTCTTGTTCAATATTCTTCGGATTGCGCTGATTGATACGCATGCTGAGCGGTCCGAAACCATCCATTGGTTGTTGCACAGGCTCATTTTTAATAGGCTGGGCAGGCTGATCGACGAATAGGTTGTTCGGCACAGGCTGGTTTTTGGCAGGTTGAGACTTAAGTCCCCAGCTCGGTGCGGCTGCAGCGTCGTTGGAGTCTGCGACTTCGTCATCGCTATGGTGGTCTTTGGCATCGAATGCCGCCAGGAGGGCTTCCTGTGCTTCGAGCGAATCGAACATGTCGAGATTGGACAGGTCGAGGTTTTCCAGGTCGAGACCGGCGAGGACGTCTTTCGTTTGTTCCTCTATAAAGGAATCCAACATCGACTTGACCTTGTCTTCGGCAGGCGGTGTGACACCCTCTGCCGGAGCAGCGGCGAACGAACCGGGCATGCTCGGAATTGCAGTGGAACTCTTTGTCGCATCGAAAGCCGGAGCCTGTTGATTGACTGGCATTCTGATGGTCCAACCGTCGGCTGCAGCTCCAGCGTCTTCGGCGTTTTCCGCATCCGACTCGTCGATATCGTCGATGAGTGGCTCTTGGGAGATTTCGATTTTCGGCTTGGAACCGTTTTTGCCGTTGGTGAGCGACGTGATGATAGGCGCTGCCAGTGGCTTGGTTTGGGGCACGTAGTCTCCTGCTGGAATTTCCAGGATCTTGGAGCCATCTGCCGCTTCCACTTTGTCCACAGACATGACTTGATATTCTTCTTCGAGCGTCTTGGGCGCTTGTTCTTTGCTGCAAGAACGGTCTGCGACGGGTTCGAAATCGTCGACGATCTTGCCCAAAGTGACTTCCATGCCCAGTCCGCGCAATTCGCAGCACAGCCCATCGAATGCTGCGGTGCGTCCGCCGGCAGTGATTTCCTTACCTTGAACCATATCGGCATAGGCTTGGTGTCTGCCCTGGATATCGTCTGCCTTGATGGTCATCATCTCGTGCAGGATATTGGCGGCGCCGTAAGCTTGGATTGCCCAAACTTCCATTTCGCCCATTCTTTGTCCGCCGTGGTTGGCCTTCCCGCCGACCGGCTGTTGCGTGACTGCTGCGTACGGTCCACCGAGACCGGAGCGAGCGTTGACTTTGTGCAGTACGAGTTGGTTCAACTTCAACATGTACTGGCGACCGACCAATACCGGGCGATCGAATGGCTCACCGGTTCTGCCGTCGAAGAGTTGTACTTTGCCGTTGGCTTGCAGCCATTCGTAGCCTGGCATCTTGCGTGCTTCTTTGAGCGCTTCGTTGATGAGGCGGAATGATGCGTCTTCGGTGAGTGACTCGTCGAATTGGTGAATGCGGTAATAGCGGTTCAAAATTTGCGAGTAGAGACCCAACTGAGCGTCGAATACCTGACCGACGTTCATACGGGAAGGTACGCCGAGTGCGTTCAAGCAGAGGTCTACAGGTGTGCCGTCCGGCAGGTAGGGCATGTCGCAATCCGGAACGATGATTGAAACGATACCTTTGTTTCCGTGACGTCCTGCCAGCTTGTCGCCCACTTCAACCGGGCAGAGTCTGGCGATGAGAACTTCGATTTCGCAGATGACGCCTGCTTTCAATTCCGGCGTTGTTTCCGGAGTGAAGATGCGGATGTCGATGACGCGACCGCCGGAGCCGTGCGGTACGCGCAGGCTGCTGTCGGCCATTTCTTCGGCGACTTTACCGAATACTGCTTGCAAGAGTTCTTCTTCTGCAGAAAGCGCACGTGCTTCTTTCGGTGTCAATTTGGAGACCAAAACATCACCAGGATTGACGTAGCTACCGATTTTGGCGATGCCGCGTTCGTCCAAGTGCTCGAGGTCTTTGCCTGCAACGTTTGGCATTTCAGGCGTGAGAATTTCAGGACCGCGCAGAGTTTGATAAACGTTGGTCGAATGTTTTTCAATTTCAATGTGGGTCAGTTTTTGATCTTTGACCAAACCTTCTCTGACGACAATCGCATCCTCAAAGTTGTAACCGCGCCAGGGCATGAAGGCTACGAGCAAATTGCGTCCGAGTGCCAATTCACCTTGGTCGATACCAGGACCGTCAGCGATGATTTGACCGGCTTCGATTTGCTGTCCGACCTTAACTGCTGGACGTTGGTCGAGGATAGTGTTTTGGTTGGTTCTGTCGTAGCGAATAAGCGGATAGTAGCGCTTTTCGCCGGAAGGTTGTGTGATGACGATTTCTTTGCCGGTGACGCTGGTCACGGTGCCCGCGCGTTTGGCAGCCAACGAGTGACCGGACGAACGTCCGACGATGCGCTCCATGCCGGTTCCGACGCGCGGACGCTCAGGCTTGATGAGCGGCAAAGTTTGGCGCATCATGCCACCACCCATGAGGGCTCGTCCCGTATCGTCGTGCTCCAGGAATGGAATCAGAGCAGAACCTACGGACAAGAAACCTTGAGGCGTAATACCGATCATGTCGATTTCTTCGGGTGCGACCTCGAAGAATTTCTCACCGCGTCTTGCCGGCACGAGCGGTCCAACCAGACGGTCGTTTGCCACTTTGGCATCGGGCGGTGCAAGTGTGTAGATTTTGTCGTCGCCAGGTGCGAGGTAGACAACTTCATCGGTCAAGAAGCCATTGATGACGCGGCGGTAAGGCACGGTCATGAAGCCGTCTTCGTCGATGCGGCAGTAGGTCGCCATGTAGCTGACCATACCGCAGTTCTTACCTTCAGGCGATTCAACCAAGCAGACACGACCGATTTGCGACGGGTGAACGTCACGCATCTCGGTAGGAGCAGCGTTAGGGTCGATACCACCAGGACCGAACGATGTGATTCTTCTTCTGTGCGAAAGTTCGGACAGAGGATTTTGTTGGTCGAGGTATTGAACGAGCGGGTTGCCCGAGAAGTACTTCATTACTGCGTTGGCGAACGGACGGCAGTCGAGAATGTCGTTAGGCGAACCAATCTCTTCGTCTTCGTTCATTTCCAGTCTGGTCTTGAGCGAGCGAACCATTTGTGCCAGAGCGGGACGCACTGCACGGGTCATGGTTTCGCCAACACCGCGCAAGTGGCGGTTTTCCAAGGAGTCTGGATTGTCCAGTTGTCCCATGCCGTTGGGCAAGTTCAGGAGATATTCGAAGATGTTGAGCAAGTCCATGCCGGTGACTTGGTGGGATTCTTCATCCAAGCCCATCTTCTTGTTGAAACGTCTTCTGCCCAGTTTGCCGAGCGAATACTTTCTCTTGTCGGTCAATTCTTGCAACGCGACCAAGCCACCGCCTGCGCCACCGCCACCGTCCGGTTTCCACGAACGACCGATGACAGCCAGAGCTTCAGTCTTGGTGATGTTTTTCCATTCAATGCGTCTTGCTTCGAGAAGCGGCTTCAGTCTCTTTTCGAGAATGGCTTCGTCGACGCCCATTGCCAAAAGCAAGGTTTGGGCGGAAACCCAAGCACGCTTGGGCAATTTGACACGGCACTTAGCCTTGGATGCGCGGCTTGAGATGGTTGGGTCGAGTTCCAGTTCAAAGGTGATTGGTGCGCCCTGTTCTGCCAACATCAAAGCTTTGTAAGTGATGTGGGTTGGGTTGGAGAAATAGATGCCGGGAGCTCTGACGAGCTGACCGAGAACGACGCGCTCAGAACCGTTGATTACGAAGGTTCCGCGGTCGGTGATTACAGGAACATCGCCCATATATGCGGTCGACTTACGGATTTCACCGGTTTGAATGTCGCGCAACCAAACTTCCATCATCATGCGTTTTGCATGAGTCATGTTGGTTTTTCTGGCTTGTTCTGGGGTTGTTGGATAGCCTGAGTCTGCAGCGTAGTCTTCGAATCTCCAGTGCGGTTTTCCATCTGGTCCGATGAAAGACAATTCGAAGCGCGGCGAGAAATCGCTGGAAATCGGCGAAATCTCAGTGAAGAGATTGCCAATGATCTCTTCCGTGAAGCGCCGGTACGAGCGTCTCGGGAACTCAGCTAAGTCTGGTGCTTGAAAGTAAAACGTCATTTACTTGCTCCCGCTAACGCTAGAATCGGATTTGTCACTCATGAGTGAACGCTTGTGTATCGCCATTGCTCGTGCCAGGTCGTCCGAGTAGGCTTTCATTGCCGGCTTCAATGCGCTGGCGATGCGGAACTCGGGGATTGCCTCGACAACTTGTCCGAGATTAAGAAGGTTGGTAGCCAGTCTGTGGTGGAGCTCAGGATTTTGTACGTCGGCGTCGCACATTTGTCTGAGCAGAGTGGCTGCACCTTGGTAGTCTCTTTGTGATTCAAGAACGCTTACTTGGCTCAGAGCATCGTTGGTGCTAACCGGAGCGCCATTGGCTTGGGCTGCGGATTGAGCTGCTTGTTGTTGTGCTTGAGCTTGTTGCGCTTGCATCGCCTGTTGGCGCGCTTGCTGTTGCATTTCTTGTTCCATTTGAGCTTGAGCTTGCTGAGACTCATCGTGAGTTCTGAAGTTCATTGCTTGAGGATTGAAAGCCGGACGCTGCGAACCGCCTTCGTACATGCTCTTTCTCGAAGGATCGTGCTGCTGCATTTGTTGTTGCACTTGCTCTTCAGGTTGAGCAACGCGGAAGCTGCCCGGAGGCTGAGCTGCAAACTGCTGTTGTTGCAATTGCTGTTGAGCCGGTTGCATTTGCTGAGGAGCTTGCTGCATGGGCTGTTGTTGTGCCGGCTGCGCAGTTATTTGATTAGCGATTTGACCGCTCATTTGCGCAACTTGAGCACCACTCATGCCCATGTTCTTTTGCATTTCTTTCGCGCGTTCTGCAGCTTCGACTTTGGTCGGGTCGATGATGACTACCTTCAAATACGCTGCGTGGGCGGCGGCATAGTTGCCGATGCCTTCGAGGCATTCCGCCATCAAATAGAGGTACTTGGGATTTTTGTCTTCCATCATCACTGCTTGATTGATCTCACCAAGGGCTTCTCTACGGAGCCCTTGGCTGAACAATGTTTCAGCAGCCATTCTGTGCTTTTCTGCAATAGCATGCTGATAAGCCCTCTTCAGGCTTGCACGTCCCGATTCCAATCCCGGGTTACGTGGATCGAGTGCTTCGAGGCGGCGATATTCGCCTTCTGCCCCAACAAAGTCACCCGTGAGTTGCATGGCGCCAGCCAGACCCAAATGATTTTCAGCAAGCAGCGGGTTTTGCGCTACTTGTTTGCGCCAGAGTTCGACGAGTGCCTGACCGGCAGCTACGTCTTTGCTGTCGCAGATGATGGCTTTGCGCAGAGACGCAGCAGCCGCGGTGAAGTCGTTCTTGGACATTTGCAGGAAGGCCAGCTGTCTGTGAGCCGGACCATAATCTGCATCCTTAACTATGGCTTGGCGGTAGTACGCCATTGCGTTGGTCACTTGACCGTAGCGAACACAGAGGTCGCCCATCTTTTGATATACGCGGGCGGACTGCTCGAGAGCCATGCACTGTTGAATTTCAATCGAAGCGCCAACGAGGTCGCCGGAGCCCATAAGTTTTTCAGCCAGTTCCAGTCTCTGGTCGACAGAACCAGGATCGATGCCTTGCTTCTTGAGCGCTTCGCTCAAGTGCTTCGCTGCCATCGCGTTGTCGCTGGCAGCGGCGAGCGCTTGTCTAAATAGATGGGCGGCGCCGGCATAGTCATGTGCTGCAAGCCGCTGTTGACCGTAGGCGGTGCGGGCGGCGGAAAGATTGATTTTGAATTGCTTATTGGAAGGATCATATTGAACGGCTTTTTCGTGAGCTACGATCGCTTCGTTCCAACGTCCTTGTTTGCCGAAAGCAACCGCGCTGTTGTTTGCGTCGATTGCGGTTTGGATGAATTGTTTGGCGTTTTCTACTTGTTGAGCTGCAGCCTTCTTTTGCTCTTCGATAGCTCTGAGCTTATCGATTTCAGCCTTTTTGGCTGCTTCGGCTTCTTGCTGCTTCTTGAGCTTTTCTTCTTCGCGGTAGTCCAGACGGCGCTGGAATCTGCTGCCGCTCGGCGGAATAGCTACAGCATTGCTGTCATTGAATTCTTTGGTCTCACGCTCGTACGGAAGGGGTGCTCCGGTGAGTTTTGTGGCGAGTGCGCTTTGAGTGCCCAGGGCAACCGTGAAGGCTACTGCCAGGAGTATCGGTGAGAACTTTAAGAGTGAGGACTGTTTGAGCATTTGAGAATCGAGGTGAATTTGTCGTAGAAGCTGGTTTGTCAGTCCGACCCTGGGGTTGTCGAGGGGCGAATGTGAGCACAGCTTAACGATGTTGGGGGTGGTCAGTCTATTGGGGGGAATCCCACGCCATTCGTATATTTCCCATCACGCCATGTCCAAAAAGCGAAAAACGCCGCCAGTTCCGGTTTTGAAGCCGCCATGCCGTCACTGTAATTTAGATATCGTGAGAAGAAAACGAATAAAGAACAGTTGTAAAGAGGAATTTATGTGAATTACCGCTCAGAAAAAACTGCAAGCAAAAGCTCCCGCCGCGATCAAAAACCGTTTTACTCCGAAAATTTGTGGCATTGTTAGAATTAAGGCGAGGAAGACTCAAGCGGCTGATAACTAACGCCTTTAGCCAAACTGAGTACGAAATCGGATCCTATGTCCCTCGCATATACCGTCCAGGCGTTGTGCATTAATTCCGGAGACATTCTTGGACTCTACATTCCGCTCCAATCCCTTCCGTCCCCGCACTATCCTGTGCGAAAGACATGAATTAATTCGCTTCGGCTTGAAGCGTGTGGTTTCGGAAGTTGTCGATATTATCGGCGAGGCTGCCGACGGCATGACTGCTACGGAAATGATCCGCAGGCAGCGCCCTGACTTTGTAATTCTCGACGTCGATCTTGATGTACTTAATGGTGTTGAAGTCTGCCGGCGCGTCAGCCAGGAGCTTCCTAACTCCAATGTTCTGGTTCTAACAGACTCTTATCACGCTACTAAATACCACAACCAGCTTATGAGAGCGGGCGCCCGTGGTTTTTGCCTTAAGAGTTCTGGTCCAAGAACTCTATTTGAAGCTATAGAGCAAGTTACGCGCGCGTTGCCGTACTGTGACCCGAAGATTACTCAGTTGGTAAAACAGGCTCCTTCGACGAGCATGCCCAACTGCAATTTGACCGACCGCGAAATTGAAGTTCTTATTCGACTAGATCTTCGCAATAAAGAAATTGCAGAAGAACTCGATATGAAACTCCGCACGGTTGAAAAACATATCGAGTGCATTCTCGCGAAACTTAAGGTGCCTACGCGTACCGCAGCCGCGCTGAAAGCCGTGCAGTTGGGTTATGTGCTTTTGCCGAAGATGCCCGGACGCGACCCCGTTACCGGTGTCACGCACGAACAGACGGTTGCCGAGCTGCAAGCCGAGTTGGCTATCGCCAACGAGCACTTGCGTGCCCTCCTGAAGCAGAACGAGCTGCTTAAGGAAGCACTTAATCAGAAGATTAGTCCAGCTGAAGAAGAAGAAGAGAAGAGAAGACGTATGGGTTTAAATCCCAAGCCGGAAGATGGTAAGTAACTATTTCGTCGCGTCCTTTGTTCTAAGAATCTTGAGAATAGTCTGCGCCCGCAGATGGTGCGAATGCCTGGGAGCGCCGGCGGCTCGCCGGCTTCAGGTATTAATGCCGCCCCTACAGGAGCCTTCACAGAAACTTCTGTCCCTGTTTCTTCTCTTGCTTTTGCCGGTGATTGTTTCGGGTTGCTCTCAAGGTCCTGTGAAGATCACGCAGGTTCCGCCGGAAATAAAAACTGAGTATTTCGATAAAGGCGCTCGTCCCCCGGAAGCGAACACTCCGGAGCACAACGATTGCGCGAATACTCATTGGCATTATGGCTTTATACCTAAGGTTTCGTGGGATCTCATAAAGCGGGAAAGAGCTGCCGACGGTGAGAACGTCCTTATCAAAATCAGAAAAGTCGACTTAACTCTAAAACTGGATATCACGATGTGGCTGCCGGAGAAGGCATCTGAGGATGTTCTTGCGCATGAAAAAGGTCACGCCGCTATTTGCATAGACATCTACAAACAGGCGAGTAAAGTGGCTCAGGATGCTGCTGACAGTGTTGTAGGAAAAGAACTTACAGCACACGGACCTGATTTTGAAACAACACTCAAAAGCGCATTGAACGACGTCAATCAAGAGATGGCGCGGAAATATCGCGAAGATACGTTAGACAAGGCGAATGTAATCTCTGCTTTCTACGACAAAATCACAATGGCTGATCACGCCGCATCAAAAGTCAATTCAAAAGTGGAAGATGCAGAGCTTGAGTACGAGCGGCTTGCGCCTGAGTTGAGAAAACAACGAGCAGAAGATGAGCGCAAAATTCGCGAGCTGATTGAGAAGCAAAAACTCAAACAAAAAGAGCACGCTGCAAAGGTTGAAGAGAAATCTCAAGCTGGCACGAAGCCTGATGCAGAACTGCAAGCTGGGACGAAACCATAATCCGATGTAGGCAGCATTGCCGCACGAAGCCGCCTGGAAGGCGGCGCCCCCACGATAACGGGCGTATGGCGTTGATTCTACAGAAGACGGGCACATCCAATGCGCCCTCACGCTCCTAGTCGTCGGGATCGTTTTTCTTCGTTTTGTAGCCCTTCTTGTTGCTTCCGTCTACAGGATCAACAAAAGGAATTGCGTGACGGAATCGAATGTCTACCGACGCACCGTTCTGCAGATATGTTGGTCTGTCTAGCCCGCCAGCAGGTCCTAGGAGGAATTGCACTAGTGGCAATCCGCCAGGTAGTCCAAAATCGTTTCTGACGAGCCCTGAAGGTCCTCCAGTCGCGTTCGGCCAGATCTTGTATTGAACACCACCAATGGTGACTTTGGTTGGTGGTCCTGGAGGTGGACTGCCGATCCAATTCCATGTGGCACCATCACCGCTACCACCGCAATCGCCACCGAACATGGTGCCTGAGGTGCCAGAAGATGCTATTTCTAGTCTTCTGCTGCCGACGGTTGCAATGGTTTGTCCCGAACGAAGCATTGCTATCGGAACGACAACCTGTGCATTCTTTAATGGTTCACCACCATGCTTGCCACCATTAATGGTGCCGGGCTGATAGCCATAGTCTCTAATATGTACGTCATAACCGTTGCCGTTAGAGCTTCCCAGAGCATCCATGGCGACACCGTACATTTGATTCTCACTTGCCACCCAATACGGAGCCGTGTCGAGTGACGGGTCGTAATTATATTGAATTGTTCCGTCCGGTTTTACAGAGAAGATATGAATTGAGGGCAATCCAGAGTTTGTGAGCGGCTCGGTAAGCAGCTTTACAGCTTGGTCCGCATTCATGCGTGCGCCGCTTCTTCTTAGCCAATCATAGTACGCACCTGATGCAACAGTGCTGCCGTTGGGTGTTCCACCACCGCTCCAAGTGTTGGGTACGAGAGAAGAGCCTGGTTCTGGATAGTCACCATTGGTCGATTTCTTGATGTCGATCGGACCCGGTCCGTTCATGTTTGGCAGAGATAAGATTGAGTTGATGCTTGTGATTTCAGGCGGCATTTGGTCTGGGAAGCTGATAGTCAAAGTTCCAGGCGCCGGCTTTGGGTCATAAACGCTGGCAGTTGCAGCACATGTCTGCGCGTGAATTGTCTTATATGACTTGTCCGCTTGGTCCTGGATTCTTTGATCTGCTTCTGCTTTAACCACACTCGGCATTTGATATGGAACACCGCTCTGTGTTTCCGCAAATTTCCTTGGGTCTACGAGTTTTAGACTGTCACCGATCGCTCCAAAAACGAAGTCTTCGCCGTCGTATGGAATGTTGACGCCCGACATATAGAAGCCGTTCATTGCCTGCTCGTCGTCTACGTTTGCATAAGATGTCGGCTTTGGAACAGGAACGTTTGTTTGCATGGGCGCGCTTATTGAGCCCAAGGTCAACTTCATCGAGTTGGGCACATAGCTCGCGTTGCCGGACATTCTGACGAGGTTTTGGTTGTAGGCGGACTCAGCAGCTGTGTATGGATTTACCGGGTTGCCGTCAATGTCTTTTGAGCTTCCGGCTCCAGTTAAAGACTGGCGGATTTCTGTAACTAGTTTTTCCTTAGCCAGCTTGAGGTTAGCTAAATCGCGCTTAGCCAGTGCTTTCATAGGCAAATTTCCGAGCGAATCGGCAATGATCAGATCGAGTCTGATTGTGCCCATCATCGTATTGATTCCGTTGACCGGCATGAAATAGTTGTCGCCTGCGGCCGTTGCTTTGCCGATCGGTGCTGCGTCTGATAAGGAAACGTAGCCGAAATTGGGGTCGTTGATGACGATGCGTGAGACTTCTTTGGCCGCAGCCAGCGCCGCCGCTTCCACAGCGGTGCGTTGCTCCTGGTTGCTTCCAACAAGACGAGTGTAGCTCAGGGCAAACAGCAGGATAAGAATCAATATGCCTGCTGAAATCGCGGCGATCAGTGCCAGCGTATTTCCTGAGGAATTGCGCGCTAGATGCGCGACATAAGATGGTGATTTCATTGCTCGTTTCCGGAAAGTAATTCGAGAATGCCTGAATTCCATGAACTCTATTGCAGAAGGTTTTCGAATTATCTGCAAAATAACTTTGTGGTAAGTGAAAAGCCTTTTCTAGGCAGTCATATTGTAATTACCCGTACATTGGATGTAATCGCCCCTGCGGGTGACAGCCCTGAATTAAGAACAGGGCGCACCGTGGATTAGCGCGCCCTGCCTTGTTGACTGTCGGTAGTCAAACCTGTTTTGGACTTAATCGATCAGGTCGTTCTTCTTGTTCGGGTAGAACTTCTTTGGAATTCCGACGGGAGTCAGATCGACAGCTTGTCTGAATCTGATATCCACTGCTGCTCCATTTTGAAGATATGTCTGTCTCATTAAGCCGCCTGCCGGTCCTGTGAGGAATTGTACGAGTGTTCTTGCAGGATCGAGCAGTCCGAAGTCGTTTCTGCCAAGGGCCGCGATATTTGCGTTAGGCCATATCTTGTAAGAAACACCGCCAATAGTGACCTTGTTAGGCGGTCCGGGGGGTGGTCCACCGATGTTCACCCAGCTCGTAGCACCGTCTCCGGAGCCGCCGCAGTCGCCGCTGACCATAGTGCCACAAGTACCCGCAGAAGCGATTTGAAGCTTTTGGCTGCCGACTTCCGTTGATTTCTTGCTGACAATCGGGACAACAACTGCTGAGTTAACTAGGGGTTCACCTCCATGCTTGCCACCGTTAATGGTGCCGGGCTGGTAGGTGTAGTCTCTGACATGAACGTCGTAGTCGAAGGTATCGGCACTCTTCAGAGCATCTTGGGCGACACCATACAACTGCTCTTCACTGGCGACCCAGTAAGGATTTTGTTCTAGCGAAACAGTGCTGTCGTACTGGAGAGATCCGTTCGCCTTCACGGAGAAGATGTGCAAGGTAGGCACGCCGCTGTTGTTCAGTGGTTCAGTAAACAGAGCGACCATTTGCGATGCATCAAGCCGCGCTCCGACTTTCCTCATCCAGTCATAAATGCTGCCGGATACGATGGTCCCACCATCGGGCGACCCACCACCGCTGTAAGTCATGGGAACCATGCTGGCGCCAGGCTCTGGATAGTCGCCGTTTGTAGATTTTTGTAGAGTTACAGGAATGCCGTTCATGCCTGGAAGAATGAGCATCGAATTGACGTTTGTTATCTCAGGCGGCATGCCATCTGGGAAACTGAAGGTCAAAGTACCAGGAGCCGGCTTGGGATCATAGACGCTAGCAGGAGCTGCGCAGCTCAGAGCGTGTATGACGCTTGTGGTCTTGCGCTCAGGGTCGACCATTTTTTGATCTGCTTCTGCTTTAACAACGGAGAGCATTTGGAATGGCACACTTCCTGATGTCTCTTGAAATTTGCGCGGATCAACGAGTTTTAAGCTGTCGCTGACGGCTGCGAAAACGAAGTCTTCGCCACCGTATGGAATGTTGACGCCGGACATGTAGCAGTTGTTCTGCGACTGGCTGCCACTCACGTGCGAGTAGTCGCTTGGTTTGGGAACAGGAATGTTGGTCTGCATCGAACCGTCGATGCAACCCAGTGTGAGTTTCATGGAGCCGGCGACGTAAGAAGAACCACCCGTCAATCTCACCTGGTTTTGCTTGTAGGCAGATTCAGCGGCAGTGTATGGATTTACAACTTGTCCGTCGATATCCTTGGCAGTTCCGGAGCCGTTTAGCGAGGCTTTGAGCTCGTTTATCAAAGTGTTGTTAGCGTTTTTCAAATTTGCCAAATCCCGCTTGGCCAGGTTTTTCATTGCGGTATTGCCGAGTGCATCCGCAATGATCAGATCGAGACGGATCGTCCCCATCAAAGTATTTACGCCATATACAGGCATGAAGTAGTTGTCGCCGGCGGCGGTCGCTTTTCCAACCGGAGCTGCATCGGACAGGGAGATGTAGCCAAAATTCGGATCGTTGATGACGATACGTCCGAGTTCTTTAGCTGCTGCAAGAGAAGCCGCTTCAATTGCAGTCTTCTGCTCCTGGCTGCTGCCGACTAATCTCGTGTAGCCCAGAGCAAACAAAAGAATGACTATCAGTATGAATCCCACTCCTGCTATGAGTGCCAGGGTATTGCCGCTGGCGCTTCGGGCGAGTCGGAGCATCTGCATTCTGTCTTGCTTATTACCTGTGTGAGACATTTTCCCGTACCTTGTTAAAACCCAAAGAATCAACCCAAACGCTAAATAAGGTTTTTCTTGGTCCCCTCGCTTTCTGCAATCGCTAAATGCCCTTTCACCTGCGTGATTTGGTAGGTAACGGTTGCCTGGCGACATTAGCGATTTTTAAGTCGCTTCCAAAATTATATAGGGCTGGGATTTCGAGACGTCACCCGTCTGGGTTATCCTCTTGAAAATCGTGGATATCAAGTCTGGCTCATGCAATCCGGGCTTGAATCGATGTAAAGTCCACTTGATTTCGGACACTGACATTAGCTCATGCAAACAACGTCCCACCAGCCCACGAAAGCTGACAGTTCAAACGACTTCGGTATGCCTCGACGTTCATTTGGACGGCATTTTGTGCTTTCGCTTGGCGTAATCGCGCTCGGCTGTGGGATTCTGGCGGTTGCACGCGTGTGCCACGTCATCCTGACCGTCGGCGGCAACAATATTTCCAACGACTACCTGGACGTTGTTCCGGCGATTAATTTCGCCTTCAGTGGAAAACTCGATGGGTCCAACTTCCTTTCGGCACTTAAGGTCGGCCAGCACTTCGTCGCGCTGCCGATGGCTTTCCACCTTCTTTCTGCCTATTTCTTCGATTGGAATGCACGCGCGGAGTTGCTTATCGGCGTTGGCCTCAATTTAGTTCGGTCTTTGCTGCTATTTGACCTTCTGGCGCATCGATATAAAAAAGAATGGAGGTTGTTGGTCTTTGGCGCCGTATTAGCGCTCGTTTTTTCAATGACTCAGGCTTCCATTCATTTCTTTGGTCAGGCGTGCTTTCCCGTAAGTCTGGCCACTCTGGGCTTTACAGTCGCATTGTGGGGGCTCGTGCGCTTCAAAGATTGGCGTGGTATTTCATTGATGCTGGCAGGGGGTATTTCTTCCGCTGCTTCAATGGGCAACGTACCTGCTTGCTGGGCTGCTCTTCTAGTCGCGGCTGTGTTGTGCGGATATAGACTCAAAGAACGAAACATCTACATTGCCTGGGTCTTTGGAGCAATTTCTTCGTTTGCTCCGTACCTCTTCTTTCACTCGGCGCAGCCTAGTGTCCTTAAATATTGTCAGCATTGGTTTGATCCGTTGTTCTTCATCAATGTGATCGGACGCCCTTTTGCAAATCAGATAGGACTACATATCGGTAGGCTTCCCCTGTCTGAGTTTGCTGGTGGCGCAGGGCTCGCGCTGTTCTTGTTCGCGTTAGCGGCGAGTTGGCGATTGAAGAACTTTGATACGCACATGAAAGCATCACTGGCATTGTGCACATATGGATTGGTATCGGCAGCGATGCTGAGCTGTGTCAGAACCTACGTTTGCCCGTGGTACTGCGGATTCACTATCTACTTTTGGATTGGGGTTGTTGGTCTGTTGATGTCATTGCTTCAGGGCGTTCAGCCAAAAGGCAATATCGAAAAAACTGATGCAAAGCCGCGCTTGAGCATTGTTTTGAAAACGCTTTGCGTCATTGGCCTTTTCTTCATTCCAGTCATGTATGCAGCGTCGAATCGCACATGGAAGGATAAGCACGTTTATCTCAGTACTCGCAGTCCCGCTTCTGAAGCTGGTCTGCGTAATTTTAGAGAAGCACCTTCGTATATTGAGGGTCTCCTCTTTCAATGGGGCGATGGCCAACCGCATAATGTCACCAATATCGCGCTACCTCTCGAAAAATATCAGCTCTCTGCCTTTGCGCCTGATCAAACTTGGTCGCTGCAGGGAGATTTTGTGCTGCCCCGCGTCAGAGTCTTTAACACAGCTTCTGTACCGCCGGTGCGTTTCATTGAAAATGACACCGCTGATCACGCTGTACCTTGGTCTTACTACGAACATGCGAATGTGTATGTTCATTCGCCCAACGCCATTAGCTGGACGATTCCATTTCCTGCGGATTTGCGAAGTGCGCGTTTTAGGACGGCTTTGAAGATTGGTTCGCCGAGTAAACGAGTTAAGCCTGTCATCACAGATGGTGTCACAGGGAAAGTTTACGCCATAACCGAAAGCGCTGAGGGCGGCACTTCTCACAAAGAGCTTTTGCAAGAAGTGCATATCGAAAAGGCTGACCAATGGGCGCCTGTTGATCTTGACCTTGCTCGTTTCAGGGGCAAAAAAGTGACTTTGGTTTTGACCACGAATGGTGGAAAAGACCATGCGGACGACATTGCGATTTTTAGATATCCAACTCTTGAAGTGAAGCTGCACAAGCGCACGCCGGAAGAAAACGCTTTATTCTCGGCGCGAATGCAGAGCGATAAGATTTTATGGCGTCCAGTAAACACTGATTTGAATGTCAATTTTGGCAAAGATTTCGACCAGCAGCAAAAGCTCGAGCTGCCTCCGCTGACTGCGCAGGATTGGCACAGCTCTCCCTTTAAAATAAACCTGCCCACCGACATAACGGGCGCACCAAAAGGGCGCACTAATTACGCGGCGATGTCTTATACGCCGACAAGCCCGATTCCTGTCAGCGACTTCAGCCATTTGTTAGTTTCTGTCGGCGCACCAAGAATGTATGGACGTGCACTAAAAGTGATGCTCGTTCTTGATTCTGGAAGCTCTAAGATTTTCAGTATTCCTTTGCCCGCGGATAAAGGAATACATCTCTGCAGCTATGAATTGAAACTTTGCGAATTGCCAATAAATTGCTGTATCAAACAACTGGTTTTGTACCCTGCCTCTGCGCCTGGCGTTGAGAAGAGAGGAACGACCAATGTTTATAGCGTGTTGTTGATTAAGGAGAAAACTCCATCTTGGTTGGGGCAATTAAAATGAACAAAAGAAGTAATCGGCTGTTGTCTTGGATGGTGACGGCAACCTGCTTTGCCTCACTTATGAGTCCTTTGTCAGTGTCTAGTGCTGAAGTTTCTGACGCGGACAAAACTGTTTCATCAAAAACAGTTTTGCCTGAAGCAAAAGAAACTCCACCGCCATTCAAAGTTGCGGGAAAGGTTTCTCGAACTCTGCAAACAGTGACTGGACTTAATCTTTTGGGCTCGGTTGTTGCTGGTCAAACCGCAAAACTAGTACTCAAAAGGAAGTTGGGTGGCGACGTAAAAGTCAAAGTGAAGCTCTACAGTTTTACTGATTTGCTCTCGGGCAAAGTGAAAGGTGTTGATTGTTCTCTCAAAAATTCTAGCGTAAAGGGCGTCAACATCGGGCAGGTGACCGCATCGACGAACCAGCCTGTGTGGATTGATTTGCATGACAAGCGTCATATTCAGCTCAAAACGCCTGTTCTAGTCAACGTCAAAGCTGCGTTGACGAAAGAGCAGATCACAGACGCACTGAAGAGCGAGAAGGTTGCGAAGTCCTTGCGTGGACTGAATCTCGATTTGCCTGGTCTGGGTGCGCAGCAGTTGCAGGTTGTGAATCCGAAGGTAGATATCGTAGAAGACAACGTTTGCATCGAAGCTCTATTAAAAGCGGAAGGTGCGGATGATTCGACTGGCGTGCCGCTCAAAATCACTGGCAAGCTCAGGCTGAAAGGCGACGATAGAGTCGAAATTGCTGACATGAAGGTTGAAAGCAGTGACATCATCGAGCCTGAGAAATTCGCCAATTTCGCAGAAGAATTGCTGAATCCGCTCATTGATTTGAAAAGAATGGACCGCCGCGATCATGCATTTCGGTTGAGTTCGCTGGATATCAATCAAAACGGCTTATCTAGCGAAGGGCGCCTGATACTCGCGCCGAAAAATCCTGCCGGGGTTGTTCCAGTTGCACCCGCTGCGCCAACAAAGGCGTCCGCAGGGGCGTCTTCAAAGGCAACGCTCTCGTCAACTACGCAGCATTCAGAGACTGCTGCTTCCACGACATCTGCCACAACTTCTTCCGTGAATACTCCAACAAATTCTTCGGGAATTGCCGGAGTTGAGCAAAAGACCCGCTAAAGTGTATTAGCACTGTTTAGAAAGAGGAATCGATGACTATTAGTTCAAGAGCGACAAGACTGGTTCAAATCGCGGTGGGCACGCTCGCCGGCTCTGTAGTCCTGCTAACAGGGTGTGCGGAGCGCAAAATATTGACTGGTTCTGCCGTTCCGCAGCGCCAACATGCCGAGAGGGCTGTTCAGGCAGAACTGGTGGGCAATACCGCTGAAGTTTGGTTCGTAAAGCCAGGCGGCGAGAACCTCGAACTGGTCAAAGTGAGTCGAAAGCTGAACGGGAAAGACAAGCTGGAGGCGGCGATTACGGAACTTCTGCATGGACCAACCGGTGAAGAAGAGGGGCAGGGTCTTGCCACAGAGATTCCAAAGGGAACTATTCTTTTGGGTGTAACGCCTCTAGATGATGACTACGAGATTGATTTGTCCAGGCGATTTGCTGCTAGTGGTGGCGGCGCTTCTATGGAAACCCGCATGGAGCAACTGAAGAGGACCGTAACCTCTGTTGTCGGCGCGCGCAAAGTCTACCTAAACGTTGAAGGCAAGCGTCTTGTTGCCTCATCCGATGGGCTGGAAATCCAGCAACCAATAAATTATTAGAGCGCAGCCGCGCCTTATTTTGGCGTGGGGGCGCGTGACACGCGTCCGTTTTTGTAGGGGCGCTGCCATGCATCGTCCGGTGTTTTCCTGGGAGCGCCGGCGGCTCGCCGGCTTTGTAGTTTCGTGCGGGCGCGTTTCTGCCCGTTTATGAGGCTCGCTTAAGAGCCATAGGCTTTGGTTTCGCAATTCGTATTAACAAAGAGTGTGAGTCTGGGCGTATATACATCTTGTCTGTTATCATTAGCATTCGCTATGTGCTGCGGCTTCTTCGAGCCGTGAGCATAGTCGAACCGTCATCAACAGTCGGGGTTGACTGCAAGAGACCACGTGCTCTTTCGGGGCCCACACAACCAGAGTTGAAATAAAAAATATGAAAGAAGGCATTCATCCTAAGTACCAGGAAATCAACGCCACCTGTGTTTGCGGCGCTGAGGTTCTTACTGGTTCTACAAAACCTGCAATCCGTGTAGAAATCTGCAGTTCCTGCCACCCGTTCTACACCGGACAACAAAAAATCGTTGACACCGAAGGTCGCGTAGACAGATTTGTCAAGCGTTACGCCAAGCAAGGTGCCAAAGCTAGCAACTAGCTAGTGGTGATCGATATCAATGCATTGAGACTTGGCAAGCAATTTGCCAAGTCTTTTTTGCAGGCATGATTTACCCTTCTATAAGTGATGAGGAATGCGGATGCGTAGGCGATGTCATGCCTCGCCCGGTGGTGAGAGGAAGGTTCTGAATTGAATGTGGGGTGGCACTTATGCCGCCCGAAAGCCGCCGAGAAGGCGGTGCTAAAAAGCCGGCGAGCCGCCGGCGCTCCCAGGAAAAGAGGAAGTGTCCCAAGTGCAAAAAGTAGAAGAAGCGAAAATGACTCAATTAAACGGGAAAGAACGGCTAATCGTGGCTCTCGATGTGCCCACGATGTTTGATGCGCTTAAGTTGGTCGAAGAGTTGAAAGACGAAGTCGGCATGTTCAAAGTGGGTCTCGAACTCTTCACGCACTGCGGCACAAAACTTCTGGACGAATTGAAAAAGCTGGAAGCGCCGGTATTCTTTGATGGCAAGTTTCACGATATTCCCAACACCGCTGCTGCAGCATCAAGAGAGATAGGCCGGCGCGGTGTGCAGATGTTCAACGTGCATGCTCAGGGCGGCAGTGAAATGATCAGAACCGCACAGAAAGCTGCACACGAAGCTGCGGATGAGGCAAAAGTGCCCCGACCGATTCTTCTTGCCGTCACCGTATTGACAAGCATCTCGCAAGAAATTTTGACTAAGGATTTGGGAATTACCGACAAAGTTGACGAAGTTGTGGCGCGCTATGCGGTTCTTGCGAAAGCATCAGGAGCCGACGGAGTGGTGGCATCTGCAAAAGAAGTTCCAATTATTCGTGAGAGAATCGGCAAGGACTTCGTAATCGTCACTCCAGGGATTCGCCCATCGTGGGCGGCCGAAGACGATCAGAAGCGCATTGTCACACCGAAAGATGCGGTGTCGATGGGTACAGACTACGTCGTTGTCGGTCGCCCGATTACGCGTGCGAATGATAGAAAAGACGCAGCTAAGCGCATCGCAGAAGAGCTCAGCGTTTAGCTGAAAGGTATTGGCTGCCTTCCATGAATCGGCAACTCGAGCGTTCAGAAAAACTAACTCTTCCACCCCACGACAGTGACCCCAGCATGCCGGGCGACGCATGGCGTCGCCCCTCCGCCACCGACGAAGAATCGCGTCGTCCGTACGCACAGGAGCAAGCATCTCCTTCGCAACATAAAAATGGGCCGCGTACAAAGCCCCTCTATGCCTTCAACTCAAGGCACAAGTTAGTCAATGCTATTTTTGCGTTGCTTCTTGCTCTGTGTGCATGCTTCAGTTCAATGATGTTTTCGATCGCAGGCGTGTTGTTGCCGGCGTCTTTGATGCTTGCCCCAGCTGCGTTTCCGCCCCCTGTGCAAGCAGCTGAAGAACGTGAGCGCCCGGTCAATTTCGTTTTCCTTGTCGATGTCTCCGGCAGCATGGTGATGAAATCGACAATGGTGAAAGGACCGGACGGGAAGGACATAACTCTTTTCGAAGCGTTGCGTTCGGCGCTGAAGCAAATGGTTGAAGACAGCCGCTTGATTGGACCTGCGAGCCAAGTCTCCTTCATCACATTTGGAACCGCAATAACAGAGAAAGCTGACTGGCCGAACAAGCTTGGTGACCCGGCGCTACGCGCACAATTGGTCAACAAAATCGCCTCACCCGAAACTCTCTCTGCCGACAAACACGGTGACACGTACATGGGTGGAGCGCTTTATGCCGCCGTCGAAAAGGCGCGCGCTATGGCGAAGGAAGGCGACGCGTGCACTATGACGTTCATTGTGATGTTTACCGATGGATGGGATGAACCACCAGCAGGCGCACCGCATAAAGTGCGCGATGTATCGAAGCAAATTTTGCTAGAAAAGAGAATCGCCAAAGAAAAAGTTGGTGTAGATACGTGGCAAACGCGTGTTGTGGGCTTGCAGCGATTGCCAGACAGCAAGGCTGGAACGACCACAGCGAAAGAACTTGCGACACTGATTGGTGGTGAATTTATCGATGTGAATTCGCAATCTGGTGGCACGGTCTCTGACAGAATTTTTGCAGCGCTGAAGAAAACTGTTGAGAGCCTGAAGGGTGAGATTGTACCAGCGCTTTCGATCTCGGAAGGTTGTTTCGGTGGTATTGATGCGAATGCTGTTGGAGCACACAACGGTTTCATTAGCTTTGGCAACGTTGATGGGAATGGCATTGCATCTTGCGCGTTTCCCGCCGAATTACGCTCCTGTTACTCGGAACAAATTGCGAAAGCCGAAGAATGTTCCGCTTCTGTGAGCACTGCAAAGCAAAACGAAGTTTTGAAGTTCCTTTCGTCACCTCTTGTTCGACCTCAAGGTTGGAAACTTGCTTCAACTCTGCCGCCTGGTGCTATTACAGTTGCATTGACGCATGCGGATGTTGTTCTTGCTCCGATTGTTCCGGGTCGCAAATACGAGGGTGACAAGCCGACCAACCTCGTTCCTGTGACCGTTCAAGCGCACAGCAATTGCCCTGCCGGGCACTTCCTCGGTTTCCTCAAAATGTTATCTACCGCACGAGTGCCTCAGTACCTTCCTTTTGTGGTTTCTGTACCGAGCAGACTTGTTGCTTCGCCCGAGAACATCAAAGTAAAAGTGAAAAAGCCTGGCTTCTTTTGGCCAGAACCGACTGCAGTCGAAATCACAACGTCTATTGGTCAATCTGAGGGCGCAAAACGCCAGACTGCTGTAAATATTGAGGTAATTCCCGAGGCTGCTCAGATGAAGGCTGAAGCCGGTAAACCGACGGCAGCCGAGTATCAGAACGAAAAGATTGATGTGGCAAACATCAACGATGGCAAGTCTGTGAAGTTTGCCTACGATGCCTCAAAGGCAGACAAGCAAGAGATAAAGATGAATGTCGCTATTCCTGCGAGACAAAAGCCGGGTCGGTATGAAGGCAAGTTGGTTGTGAAGGTGAGCGGGGATTCGGAAACGATGGCGCCGAGCCAGATTCCGTTTGAAGTGGTTGTCGACCCAAGTCCGTGGGAAGAAGTCGCGCCCGTTGCTATTCCATTGATTATTGTCTGCATTATCGTTTGCGGATTGGGCATCTTCCTGTGGTTGTCTACACTGAAACGCGGACGGTAGATTGCATGCAGAAACATCGGCGGGCGGCATTTATGCCGCCCCTACAGCTGAGTGTGTAAGTTCAAATTCTGTAAGGAAGCCGCATGCGGCTCCCTGCGCAGGGAGGCATATGTGCCTCCCGTACAGCGGAAGGTGTCCGATACAAAAAGGTCGCGTGCAATGCGACCCCCAAAAAAAAAGGGAGATGCATGGCATCCACCTACAGAAAAAACAATCTTTGAAGTCCGTAAACCCAATAGGGGCGCCAATTCTTGTGAGATTCTTAAGAGTTGGATTTTTGCGTTTAGGAAGTATTCCCAGCGGGCTAATGCCTATTAATTAGAAAACAGAAGAAAAATTCAATCGACCTGACAAGGAAAGGACACAGAGCATGGACACGACGTGGTGGTACGGAATTCTCGCTATCGTTAGCATTCTCATCGCTGTTGCTCTGAGGTTCGGCATTTACACAATTCTTGTGAAATTTAATCGCTGGTTGCCGGAGAGGGCAACAAAAGTCGCGAACGTTTCAAGTATGGCGGCAGGTGGAGTCGCGCTGCTCGCACTGGTAGGAAATTTTCTGCTTTCGAAGCACTGAGTCAGTTAATTCGCTGTTCGCAACCTGAGACAAGGCGCTCAGGGCGTGCACGTAGCAAGTTTTGTTTGGTTTGAATTGGTGGTCCGGTGGTCGTCAGCAAAGGCAAACTTTAGAGGACTTGAAAGTCATGGCAATTAGAACAATCCCGTCGCTGGTTGTAGGTCTCGGTGGAACAGGGAAACGGGCGCTGACGCACCTAAAACGTCGTATCTTTGACACTTATGGCGTCGAAGAATTGCCGTGGATTAGGATGCTGTCGATCGATACTGATAGTGCCGGTGTGAACAATCCACCTGTTATCAGTCAGACGACAGGCGAATTTATCAATCTCGGCAATACAGAAATGCGGGTTATCGATCAAAGCGATACACCGCAAGTAATAAGCAATTTGTCGGCTCCGGAAAACAAGCACATTCTTGACTGGTACCCGGACCCGGATTTGAAAGTAGATTTTCCGAAAGCAGCTCGCGGCTCTGGCCAAGTGCGTATGTTCGGGAAAATCGGTCTGTACAAGGGCGACAATCTGCACACTACTTACCGCTGGTTGCAGCAAGCTGCGCACGATGTCTCCGATCCTGCATCATGGGAAGAGTTCCCGGGTTTTGACGTAGACCAGAACTTGCAGTTCGTCTACATCATCTGCTCAATTTGTGGTGGCACCGGCAGTGGCATGTTCCTTGATGTTGCATACATGCTGCGTAAAATCTGCGGTGTTGATCCATCGACAAGAAGATTCATCGGCATGTTGGTGATGCCGGAAGTTTATGAGCCTGTTGTGGAGAACGCGCACATCAAGCGTATTTATGCCAATGGTTATGCTGCCTTGCGTGAGCTTGATTATCTTTTGAACAGCAACAAACGCTCGTATAAAATCCGCGGCAAGGACCATACCTTTGTAGATTTTTCAGGCGACGTAACACCTTTCGATTTTACGTTCCTTTTCAGCAACAAAAACCGCCGTGGCGCGGTCATCTCGCAACGTCAGGTTTCTGGCGATAAGCCGGTTGCGGTCGACGACAGAGTGGCCCAGTATATGTCGGAAGCGATTGTCACCGATGTTCTTTCGCCCCTTACAGAACGAAGCGAGTCGATTCTAAGCAACATCTTCACGTCAATTTCAGACCCAGAAACCGTCGAGGACAGAACTTTCCACAAGTCATATTCGGCGGTTGGTGTTTCCTCGGTGAAGGTCCCGCCCATCAGTCATTTCTCTAAGATGATCGAATCGCGTCTTTGCAATTCGGCGATCGATTTTCTTTTAAGACCCGATCCTGAAGTCACGGAAAAGGCTCTGGCAAAACAGTTCTTCGCTGATCATCTTTCCAAGATTGAAGAGGAGCTGACGCTGAAAAGCAGTTTGAGCATGGACCCGGCTTATGGGCGTTTTCTTTCTCGCCCGTTCCATGAAGAGTTTCGCCTTAACCGCCCCGCTTGTGTTAATAAGCTAAAACAGTGGGTGGACGCAGCTCTCAGTGAAACTGTGGATGTGAACAGCCCCCTCGAGGGCGAACAGCATGCACTGACTGCGCGTAAGAATGCCCTCGAACTTGTCGCGGCAGAAATGGAGAAATCATTTAAAGAATTCTCCGACGATCCGGAGCGTGGCTACGTATTTCTTTATGAATGGCTGGAAGAGCTGATGGCCAACTGCAAGTCGAAATTGCAGCAAGTCACATCGGTACCGCAAGTCGAGGGTGACCCGACTCGGCAAGTCAAAGAGGCTATCGATTCACTTCAGCGAGTGGGTAATGATGTGCAATTGCCTGTACTTCGAGACACTCTTGAAGTATTGCTCGAGCGTTTGTCCGAGTATTACGATAGCCGCGGGCGCGCGCTACGTACGCACCGTTTGATGGTCGGCTTTTATGAAGAGCTGAATAAGGTTTTTGAAAAACAATACGCGAAGGTAAAAGGTTTGGTCGACAACATCAAACACCTAGATGACAGCATGGGTGCTGAGTTTGACCAAACTGTTGCTGACCTTGGTGACATGACCCAGGAGAGAATTCTTATCGACAAGAATTTGATTGGGCGCAAAGAGGTTGAGAAATTCATCGATAGTTTGCTTGCTCCGCTTTGGCACAAAGGCGACTGGAAAACAGTTGTTCCCTCGCTTTCCAGTGACATCAAAGCGCTTATAGAATCGGAGTTAAGTTACAAACTTCTGCAAATCCAATTCGACCATTCGCTGACGGAGCAAGTTCGCAAAGAGAAAATCGAAGCTGAGCTGCGTGCGTTCGTTAAGACAAAGCTGTTGCCGAGAGTCTTTACGATCAACCCAGAGACAGGCAAATGGAAAGAGCCGGCATATACAACTGCTGACGGCAGGAGCTTGCTTCTCGACTTCGGTGCTGAGAATTTGTTGACTCTGATGGTTCAACACTCCAATCCGCTCTGGTTTGTTCAAACTCACCAAATCGGCTCTGCCAGCCAACCTGTCACCTTCCTCGGATTAAACGGCATCAAGCTTCCCGAGGATATTGTAGGGGAAGTTCAGAAGCACATTCCAAACTTCCGCACTACGGACATTGTCTTGTCAGACGTTGAGCCGCGTGTTGTGGTGAAGCAATACGATCCGCTTTATTCCTTGGCTTCATACGCCACGATTGGTGATTACGAAAACTATTACAAGAATACGGATCGCAGATTGAATCCGATGCACACTGACGTGAAGTTTGTGCCGGAGCCTAATCCGTATTTGCAATGGCTGTCCTACAAGTCACCGGAGCGAGTCACCATTAAGGTCTGCGACCGTGGTCACGACATCGGCGGGTGCGATGATGACACACAATTCTGCCCACATTGCTCTCTTGACGGGGTTAAGACGCTCATCGTCAAAGGGAAAATGCTCTGTCCTCTGTGTGCGCAAATCATTGATAAAGGCTCTCGCAAGTGTCCTGAATGCCGCGGGGTAATTGACGGTGTCGAAGAGAAATCAGCGCAGAGAAAGACCCTTCCGCCCGGAACCGTTGTCGACCAGAAGAAGACTTTGTGTCCCGGCTGCGTCACGCTCGGAAAAGAAAACCCAGAGACGATGGTAGTGAAGCAGGGCAAGGACAGCACCGGCAAGACATTTTGCCCAGACTGTGGTTCTGTCTGGACAAACCTGTGTCCGTACTGCAGTGCTGCACTAGAGAAACTAACCATGTGCACAAAGGGCAGCGACTCTTGCATCTTCGAATCGCCTGAGATTCTTCTTTGCTGCGGTTGCAATTGCCCGGTTACGCCAGATACCGGAAGATGCCCACGTTGCTTGAAAGAGCTGGACGAGTGCGCTCAGTGCAAAACTGCCGGGAAGGAAAAGCGCATGGTGCCGAAGGACGGCAAGTGCCCCGAGCGACACGGAGAGAAAGATAAAGTAACTGCCGGGGTCGGCTCATCAGAGTAGGCATGGCATGAAGTTTTGTCAGAGCAGGCGTATTGCGTGCACCAGTAGTTGGAAGAGGTCATAAATGGCGCTTACATTTCATTTGCGAGATTTGAATCCAGACGTTGTGAAAGCGTGGCAGCAGTTTTTCAGCCGTGGAGGTCGTGTTGAAATCAGCGAAGGCGACGTCATGGACTTGGATACAACAGCCATAGTGACCCCTTCGAATAGCTTCGGCATTCTCGAAGGCGGGTTGGGAGATTGTCTCAATAAGGTCAGTCAGGGAAAGCTGGAAAACCGCATCCGCAAGATGATTCAAGACAAGCATGCTGGTGAATTGCCTGTGGGGCAAGCGGAAATTATCAAATCTGGTATGGATAAACCGCAGTTTGTAGTGGTGGCGCCAACGGTGCGCGTGCCGATTCGCCAAACCAACACAAACTGCAACACCTATTTGGCTACCAGAGCCGCATTGCGAGCAATTGCTGCGCACATTCGTGAGGCGAACGAGAATGGCGGTGCCAAAATCGAATCAGTTGTTTTCGTCGGAATGGGTACAGGTGGTGCGAAATTTCCGCCCGCTGTCGCGGCGTTTCAAATGTACGAAGCTTACTGTCAGGTAGTTTTAGGACAGGAACCTAATTTCGCTACTATTGAGACCGCCACTGCCCACGATGCAGAACTACGGAAAAACCGCTTCATATAAGCGTTTTAGCCAATTATCATAATGATTTGCGCTTAATGAGATTGGTCCTTGGCAATCATATAATGGCGCCGGCGCTTAAAAAACGGTCGACGCATGGCGTCGACCCTACAGAAAACGGTCGACGTACGGCGTCGATCCTACAGAAAACGGTCGACGCATGGCGTCGCCTCTGCAAGTAACCCGTTGGCGCTCCATGCGCTATTGGACAAGTGTTTTGGCTTCCAGGGTATCAGTTTGTTTGCCAACCTATAACGGCGAGAGGTTTCTCGCTGCAGCGCTGGATAGTGTCCTTGAGCAGTCTTTTCGTGACTTTGAGCTAATAATCGTCGATGATGCTTCAACTGACGGCACAACGCATATCATCGAAACTTACGCCGCTAAAGATTCGCGAATTAAATATCACTTCAATAAGACAAGCACAGGTTTGTTTACCAACTACAACGCCTGCATGAATCTGGCTGAAAATGAGTACGTAAAACCCTTTGCGCAGGACGATCTTCTTCATAAGGATGCGTTGGCAGAATGCGTTCGAATTCTCGATGAGCGCCCAGAAGTCAGCATCGTAAGCCTACAGCGCATTGTCATTGATGAATGCGGGAATGCTATTGATGTTTCCGCGGACTATCGAGACCGTCTGCCAATGGACCTGCCACTCACGGCGCACGAGGTCGCAGCCCAGTGTCTTTTCCCGATCAATAATTGCGTCGGCGAGCCCAGCACAGTTATGTTTAGGCGCAGAGATCAAGGCAAGGGTTTCTCTCTTGATCTTATGCAAGTCGGTGACATTGAGTATTGGGTTCGTCTCTCGACGGCTGGGCATTTATATTTGAGCAGCAAGCCGTACTGCTACTTCCGCCGACATGATGCAAGTACGACTAGCTCGAACGTGAATTCTATGGCGTCGGCAGCTGACGTGATCACAATTGCTAGGAAGCATCAGTGGATGTTCGAACTTTGCTCTCGCAAAGAAGAAGAGTTTTTCGAGAGAAATCTTGCTGATCTTTCACTCCAAGCTGTCCATTCGATAGAGAAAGGATTGCTTGACCAGTATCGCGTGAGGCTAGCCGGTGAGCAGCAGAAAGAGGCGATGGTTCAGGCCGAAACCAAGGAAGATATCGAGACACTTTACGATCAACTAGAGACGTTTCGCGAACTTGCATTTCACTGCTTGCGTTTGATGAGCCATGCGACTGGTCACAAAGAAGCGATCAAACAGACGGAAGTTCGGCACACTAACTGCAGAAAGATCGACAAGTTAGAGAACGAGCTGCGCACTCTTCTAGGCAGTCATTCGTGGCGCATGACAAAGCCGTTGCGCGATTTTAAAAAGATGGTCTATGGCCAAGCCATTCCAGCATCGGATGAAGAATTTGCCGAAGCATCAGGCGTGGATGCCGCTCACCAGCAAGAACTCTACATTTATCACTTGCGCGGGATGATTTCCAAGGTGAAGACAAGCCAATCGTGGAAAGTGACAGAGCCGCTGCGTTTTCGCGTGTCGCGCAGGAGATCGAAGTAATCAATGCTAAGCAGTCATTCTATTCCGATACAGAGCGAGGAAGAGCGTGCAGTCTACAACTGCGATTTCCTGCCAAACTGTGTCTCAGATGACATGGTGCGAAAAGCGGAAGGGCGTCTCAAGAAGTTCGCGCCGTATGATGAAAAGCTATACGTCAGTAGGCATCCTGATGTTGCTGCTAATGCATTGAAACCGACAGAGCATCTGATTCGATATGGTTGTTTTGAAGGACGGAAAGAGACTTTTTCCAGGGCTCGCGTGGCGGATTTTCTCAGCAAAATTCAAAGTCCTGCAGATGATTTTAGTTTGGTCGCACCAAAGGTTTTATCCGCTGACAGTGCAAGTACGTCTATCCGGAGACTTGCAGAAGAACTTCCAGCTGTAGGCATCTTTGCGCACTCCCAAGGTAGTCGTCTTTTAAAGGAATTTGCGCACGAACTTTTTGCAGCTTTTGAAAATACTGGCGTCAAATGCTCTCTTCTCACGGAAGAGTCGCCGATTACTGAGTGCCCTGCAATTCCGATATTCGTAGCGCCGCATGAGTTCTTCATCATAGGTAAGGGCCCTGATTGGATTCGGGATGATATTTTGAGGCGCTCGATAATTTTCAATGTTGAGCAGATTCAAACCGAGTGGTTCTTGCGTGGCATGCCGTTTATCTTGATGGCAAAAGGGGTTATCGATCTATCTTTCCAATCTGCTTTCCTGCTGAAGCAATGCGGCATTCCATCAATGCATCTTACTTTAGCTTCTCAGCCAGGCGAATCATGCCTCCTTCCGGAAGACGCTCGACACCCATTTCTCCTGCCTCTTCCACCGGCTGCGCGCGAACCGGGCGATATTTTCGCGTCTCTCAGTGAGCGCTGTATTGATGTTTCATTTTTTTCTACGAGCAGTCCAAGGCGCGAAAGCTTCTTAGCTGAGAATGCGCCGCTTTTTTCGCAGTACCAAACTTTCTTGTATTACCGCAGGGACGAATTGCGAGGCGCCGTGCAAGATACAAGGGCAGAGCAGAGTTTGAATAGACTGAGCCGTCATATATCGCGTCACTCTAAGATTGCGTTGAATGTACACCGTGATGACAACAAATACTTTGAGTGGCATCGAATAGTGCGTCTTGCGATGGATTCCAATGCGCTGGTAATCTCAGAACCTTGCCTGCCGCATCCGTTGTTTCGCGCAGGAACTCACTACATTGAAGAAACCAGTGAGGGCATGGGCGATAGAATTCGGTGGGTTCTCGAAACTTCTGAAGGTATGCAAGAGGCAGAGCGCATCCGCAGCAACGCGTTTACGCTGTTGCAGACGCAATTTGAAATGCGCAATTCAAGTCTCCAGTTGGTTCAGTTTTTGGCACAGTTAAACGCGCAAAAGCCAGATGGTGGTGTTTGATGACTGCAAATCAAAGTGTCAAACAAATGTCGACGCCAAAGGCAGAAAGAATTTTTGAAGTGACAAATGCTGATGTAACCTCGGATACGGTCACTGTAGCCGTGACCGTGTACAACTATGGGAACTATTTAGGTGAATGTCTTGATTCGATAAAAGACCAGGCTTATGAGCGGCTTGAGATAGTCGTTGTAGACGATTGTTCCGCAGATGATTCATTGACGATTGCGCATAAGTGGATGGAGGAAAACCACTCGCGCTTTAGTCGAGTGTCACTCTGGAAGAATGAGAAGAACAGTGGTGCGGCTGCTTCTAAGAATGGTGCTTTTGATAAAGCCCGCAGTGAACTCGTGATGCTCGTGGATGCCGATAATTTGCTTTATCCGCGCGCAATCAAACGATTGCACTATGCGCTAAAGCAAGGTGATTTCATTGCGGCCTATTCTCAATTAGAGAAATTCGGGGACAAGTTTGGTGTTGGGGATGCTGATTTCTGGAATCCAGAGTACTTCAAGGGCGGCAACTACATCGATGGGATGGCGCTCTACAAGAAAGAAGCTTGGGAGGCTGTAGGTGGCTGGGAATCCGTCTTCAACGGCTGGGAAGACTATGACTTCTGGTGCAAGATAGCAGAGCAGGGTAAAAGCGCGATTTTTGTTCCGGAGCTGCTCTGCAGATATCGTGTGCATGGTAACTCCGTCACTTCTATGGCACGAAGAAATCTAGTCACATTATGGGCCCGTATGAAAGAGCGGCATCCGTGGGTGCTTCCTTCAACGTAGAAATGCTCAAACCGATTAACTAATGCACGCCTTCTGGTTCTTCGAATGACATTGGCGAAGGTAGATCATTGGTACGTCTGTCTTTGCGTTTTTCTTTGCCACCAAAGCTGGTGCGTGGCTTGACTTCATTGGCAGGCGGCAATGTGTCTACATCGTTTGCTGTTTTACGTGCCGGTTGGGCTTCTCCGAGAACGCGTGGCTCAGGTAATGAATAGGATTCTTCTTTGTATTCTGCGATGTCTTCGGCAGTTTCGTCATGTTTGCTTCCGGTGGTCGAAGCTGGTGAGGAGTTGGTGTTACCAGTTACTGAAGCCGGCGAGCCGCCGGCGCTCCCAGGCGCTATGCCGGCGTTCTCAGGCGCTATGCCGGCATTCTCAGGAGCTATGCCGGCGCTCCCAGATGCTATGCCAGTGTTACCAGTTCCTGACGCGGGCGAGGCACTGGTGTTACCAGTTACTGAAGCCGGCGAGCCGCCGGCGCTCCCAGGCTTGACCATGCTGTCTGGAATCTTCGACATTGAATCAGTGAAGTGATGGATTTCGGAAAGGTCTTGTGCGGAAGGCGTGGGCTCGTGGCCCTTCTTGAACATGTTGAGGAATGACTGCCAGGGAGTGGTTGCTTTGTCGCTTTGCTCGGGGGTGTGATACAAGTATTCGATTGGGTCTGCCAGTTCATCAGCGTTTTGATAGCGCACCAACATGCCACGGCTGGCTGCCGAGATTGAGCCTGTTTCTTCCGAAACAACAATGCACAGACCGTCGTAAATTTCAGAAAGACCAATGGCTGCGCGGTGGCGAGTTCCATATCTATAACTGAGTTTGGGATTTGAGGTCATTGGAAGAATCACACCGGCGGCGACGATTTTGTCGTTGCGTATGACGACAGCGCCATCGTGCAGGGGCGACTTGTGGAAGAAAATAGTGAGCAGCAGATTCATTGAGATGTCTGCTTTAACGGGGGTTCCGGGGCTGACATAGTCGCGCTCGCCCTCTGGCGGTTCGATAACAATCAACGCACCCGTTTTGCTGCGCGAGAGTTCTTTCACAGCAGCGATAATTTGCTCGATATCGCGCTTCAACTTCTCTTGTTCGCTGTCTGCCAGCGAAAGGTCAGTCCTGATAGTTTTCACACGTCCGAGATAACCGAGTCCGCGGCGTATTTCGGGCTGGAACACGACAACCATTGCCATCGCTGCGACCGGAATCAAATGCTGCAGCAAGGAGGTAATGATGGTAAACCCGGCGAAATAAGACGCCAAGAAAATCAGCGAGATGATAATCACGCCTTTGACGAGCCTTTCAGCTTGGGTGCCGATGATTCGGCTCCAAACCCAAAGCACGGCGTATACGATAATGAAAAGCTGGACGATGGTTTTGGCTACCACAACCCCGTCGAGGTGAGAAAGCATTCTTTCGAGATCCATTTTGATCCTGCTCCCCGCTCGACTCTTACCTTCTGCCTTGGCTCATTTAATCTTTGAGCCGATTCGGCACCCTGTCCTTACTGATTAAATCGTCGTTGTTTTCCCGTTCGATGATTATTTCAGCCTGTCCTTGGCTGACCAGCACACAGGCTGGGCGTCCGGTGCGATTGTAATTGGAGGCCATGCTGTAGTTGTACGCACCGGTAGCGAACACGGCGATTAGATCACCAGTTTGCGCTGATAGGTAAGCCTCCTCTACGATTATATCTCCCGATTCGCAGTAGCGGCCGACAATTGCCGCTGGAGTCTTCGTGGCGGCACTGTTCATGCGGTTTGCGACGGCTGGAGTGTATTTTGCGCCATACGTTATCGGTCTTGGATTATCAGCCATGCCGCCATCTACGGCGATGTAGTTGGTTCCGTCTGGCAGTTTTTTCGTGTGTCCGACCGTATATATCGTTGTTCCGGCTGGTCCTATGACTGAGCGCCCGGGCTCGACGAGGAGTTCGGGAAGTGTCAAACCGCGCTCCTTGAAGGCTGAGAGCGTCTTCTCCGCTACCTGACGCGCCCATTCATAGATTGGGGCTGGTTTGTCAGCTTCAACGTAAGTGATGCCCAAACCTCCGCCGACGTCCAGAAGCGGGAATTCCAGACCGTGCTTCTCTTTTGCGTCTTTATATAGATTCGCCAGGATATCTACTGTTTCCAAAAACGGTTCCAATTCCTTCGATTGGCTGCCGATGTGAGCATGCAGTCCCAAAAGTTCAATATGCGCGCTCTTCGCTTTTGCCAATTCGAGAACACCATCGAGCTCGTCCAGCGGCACTCCGAACTTACTTGTGGCGTGTCCAGTGACAATGTGATGGTGCGTATCTGGTTCTACATCTGGTATCACTCTAATCAAGACTTTCGCACGCGTGTTCAACTCGGCGGCCAGTCGTGCGCACATCTCTAGCTCTGAAACGCTGTCTACGACTATTTTGGGACCGTTGCTTGCTATTGCCTTGCGAATTTCGTGTTCTGATTTGTTGTTACCGTGAACATAGATAAGGTCCTTCGGAAAGCCCGCCTTCTCGGCTGTGTACATCTCGCCGTCGGAAACCACATCGAGCCCCATACCCATTTTCCGGACCAGATGGCACATCGCCATGCAGAGGAATGCCTTACCGGCATAAAGTCCTCGGGCGTTCGGGTAGACGGACAAGCCCTCCTTCAGCGCCCTGCCAGCCTGGAGGATGGTCTCTTCGTCCATAATCCAGAGTGGCGTTCCAAAGCACTTCGCCAGCTCGACAGTGTCGCAGCCGCCAATGTTTAGATGCCCGCTGGAATCGACTTTGGCGGTCTGCGGCATGATTGATGTGTTCGGTGATTCCGGCATTTCCAAAAATTTCCCAAAAGGTATAGATAATGGAGTCGCAAAGATTTTGGTAGGCACGGTAATGCCAAGAAAATACCAAAATTGCAGTCTAAGCTAATTTCGTACCCGCCTGAAGGCACACCTTCTCAGCATTCGGGCGTAATCGACCAAAACGCGCTCCAAAAGGCGTTTTATGTGTCGTTAACAATTTTGGCTTAGCTTAGAAGCAAGTCACCCCCCTTCGACTTCCTCGTTTCCTCTTACCTGGGGTTCAAAACAATGTCAGATGCTTGGTCTTTGGGGCCTCCGCCCAGAACTACGTCCTATTCCGTTCCTAATCCCTTTGCTCCGCCTGCAGGGAATGTGCAGAATGCTGGCGGTAATTCGACGCTGGCAGCCGCAACAAATGTCGGTGGCAGCGCCAAAACGCGCCATGAAAGAGTGGCTGGAGCCGATGTGATCCTCAATCCTGACGGCAGCGTGACAGTTGCTAACTTAAAAGATAGGCGCGGACAACCGCACACCGTTTATCTTCCTTACCAACGTCAGATGGTTCCGGGTCACAATTTGCGGGTTTTCATCGATGGGCTGCCGCTCAATCCGATCAGTCATGAGCACCTGTGGCTTGCCGAGCGGGCCCGGGCGATTGGATGCGACACTCAGTTGCGTTCGGAGTTAAAAGGACTGGCGCGTCATGATCTGGAAGCTCTCGAATTACTCGCTGATGCCTTGGTCAGTGGACGAGAACAAGAGGCGCGTAATGTTTTCAGGCGTTATCGCCATTCATCGAGCGAGAGCAACAACAATTTCTACAAGCTGGCGCGACCACTGAGGACCCTGTTGATGATTCGGCTCACGCCGGAAGGCTGTCTGATCGACAATGGGCTCTCCAGAGTAAACATGACGTACACGGTCAACAGCCAGGGTGCTGTTTTGTCTGTCTATCTCGACAAGAAAAACATTCACATATGGGATCGGTGAGGCACCAAATGTGGTGCAAGCAGTGTGAGGGCGCTTAGTATGCGCCCCACGATACCGTCGGGCGAGCGCAGGTCGCCGAGGAGGCGTCCGAAGCGAGTATCGGATGCGCGCGGAGGGCAGCGCGCAGCAATGCCCGGAGCGCATAAAAAAGGGTTTTATCGAGCGTACATGTGCACCGGGCTCATGCCCACTGCAATCATCGCATTGTCCGGCATTGTTTTGTGTGACCCGGAATTCGATTGTGCTTTTCTATTGTCGTCTTTTACAAGAAGCGCGTTACGCAGAGCTTCGTTTTCCGGTACGCTGCAGTCCATCAAAAGCTCATCGATGCTCTTCGGTCTTTCGTAGCCTTCGAACTGCTCAGCAGACCTGTCGGCTAGTCCCGAAAGGCTGATGGATAGCTGCATGACTTCGTCGACGTTGTGGCAAGGCAACATACTTGCCATGACTTTTCCGCCGCGATTTTGCGCAAGATACTTGAGTCCGGATTCGTAGCTGGTTTCGACCCATCCGTCTTGGAATGAGTAGACACCGACGATGTGTCCGCCGAAGATGTAAACCATGCAAACAGCCATGTCTTGGTGGTTGTTGACCACAATGCAACCCGGCATGTTGCTTCTCATCAGCATTTCGCAGGACGATTCGAATGTCTGCTCTGCCGTAAGGTCTGGTGCAAACATCAAAGAATTGCCATGGAAAAGTGCGCCTGCCGCGAGCACGAGATCTTCGGGCAGCATGTATGCATCAAGAAGACTTTCCGGGTGGCCGAGATCGGCGACTGCTCTTTCCAGCGCCTCAGCGCCGAAGAGCTGGTGTCCCAGTCTCTTGTTGCCGTATAAGCAACCAATTACGCGTCCACGGAAAACCATGATAGCTGCGCGTGATTTGTGAAATGGCGAAATCACTCGCAGGCAGCAAGTTTGATGGTTTCCTTCAATGGATACTAAAAGTTGTTGGTGTCTCAATCCATTAGATTGATTGACTTCGCGAACTTCACGATTTTGAGGAACCGGCACCAGTCCAATCGCACGGCGATTGACTCCCGGTGTTTCCTCATGTCCAGACAAGATCTTGGCGATCTTCGATCTGGTGTCACGTTTTTCTTTCCAAGCGAACATTGTCACTCCAGTGGGGCGGTGGGCTGGATTGGATAAATTAGGTTTTGGTCTGGGAAGACACTGTTAGATTAACAAAATGAAAGGAGCAATGTAATTCGTGAAATTACGCAAAACTCCTGAACGGATTGGTAGAAATACGAAGCCTTAGATTAGAATCCACCGATGGCGTTTTGGACATGAGTAATTACTGGGTTTGGCAGTTCGCTATCGCCAAAATTGGCTATCTCATACTGGTCGCAGACAAAGGTCACGACCACAACGTCAAATCTGTAGTGGCTTTTGAGAAGGTCGCGCTCGGCAAGATAACATCGCGCTGATGTTACGATCTTTTTCTTCTTTTCCCGCGTGATAGCGTCGAATCCGGCTGTTTGGAACCCCGCTTCTACTCTTGGATAACAGCGAGTTTTTACTTCCAAAAAAACGTATATGCCTTGCGTATCTCGAGCGATGATGTCGATTTCGCCCTTTCTGCCATTGCGCCAATTACTTGCATCAATTTCCCACCCCATTTCTTGCAGTCGCGTTGCGACAAGCTGCTCGCCGAGGATTCCCAGGCGTCTCTTCCAAGCTCCAGCAGTACTGACTACTTTCACCGCACCGACCTTCCGAATGCTTTCGACTGCTCCTGTTCGACTTAATTATTAGACGATGCCCGCAGTTAAAAAGTTCAATTCTAGAAGCCGGCGAGTCGCCGGCGCTCCCAGGCAGGGAAGCAGATGGGTCTTCTCTACTTTAAAACTGGAAGTACACGAACGGTCGGAAGTCGCCGCTGGACAAGATCCAGCAAGTGATTGCTACGCACATTGCTGTTTGGGTTTTAAAGAAAAGCGGCAAACGTCGAAAGTGACTGTTGTACAAGCGCACAGCTAGTGGACCGGTATACATTGTGAGCGCCACGAGCAGCGCAGTGACAATTGCTGCCCATTGATTTGAAGATATTGTCGAAGCGAGCTGAATAAAGAGCTGATCGACCCTGGCAAGGTGTTTCAACAGAACAACCATGGTCTTGAGATTGGGCGAGCCGAAAATCACAAGACTCAGCGCGACGATTGTTTGAGTCAGTACGCGAGAGAAAACGTTGTATGCCACTGAAGAGTCGAGATAGGCTTTCAGACCTGGATTGGCGCTTCCCACCTTCAAGTAGAGTGCGCGGTACGCTTGATAGAAAGCTAACAAACATCCGTGGAAGAATCCCCAGATGATGAAGGTCCAGCCCGCTCCATGCCATGCGCCCGCAAGCGTCATGACGAAGATTAGGACAAGGGCCAGCTGCAATGAATTGGACGTTAGACCGCCAAGCGGCACGAACAAGTAATCGCGAATCCACTTCGTAAGCGATATATGCCAGCGCGACCAGAAGTCGCGAATGTTGGTCGCTGCGCACGGATGATTGAAGTTGAGCGGCAGTTCGATATTGAATAGAAGCGAAACGCCGCGTGCGATGTGCGTGTATCCAAGCAGATCGAAATAGACTCTACCGGCAAATGCCAGCGCGCCGAAATAGGTGTTGAGAACAGAAGTTGCATTAGGGTTGGCAAACATTGGGTCGCTGATCGTTGCCGCACCATCTGCGAAAATTACTTTGAAAACAAATCCGAGTAGAATTAGCTCAACCGCCTGTGCCAGGCGCTCTTTTGATGCAAGTTGTAGCGGTGCATCAAACTGTCTGAACATCGCTTTGAAGCGAATGATTGGGCCGGAGAGCAGATGCGGGAAGTACATGATGAAGAAGTTGTACTTCAGCCAGGTGGGCGCAGGCGGTGCGCCGCGGTAGACGTCGACTAAATAGCTGATTGCTTCGAATGTATAGAATGAAATGCCGAGCGGCAGGATTATATTCAGGCTGTCGGGCAATGTCTGGTGCAGCCCAAGCTTTTCCGCAACCGGTTTTGCGGTCTCCAGGAAAAATTTTGAGTACTTGAAGATGCTCAGAATGACAAGGTTTAGCGCTATCGCTGAAAACATAGCTGTCTTGCGGTGCGCCTTCGATGTGCTCTTCGCTATGAATTTGCTCGCGGCATAATCAACGGTCGTGGTGAGCAAAATCACCGATATGAAGCCCAGACTCCAGTAAGCGTAGAAAACATAACTGGCTGCAAGCAAGAAGCCTGCACGAAAGCGCGCTGGTAGCAGCGCATATGCAGTCCACACAATCAGTAGGAATGCGATGAAATCGCAAGATACGAAATTCATTTCTTACCGAACTGTTTTGCGAACTGATAATCAGAAAGTCGCTGCGCAAGTATCTCGGAGATGTGCACCGCACCAAGCGCGTTATGATGATTCCATGTTGAAAAATCTGTGCGTTCCAAATTTGCTTTGCGTAAATCTATGAAGTCGATATTGTTGAGCGTGAGCCATGGTGCGACTTTCGCTGTGCATTCTTCCGGCGTAATATTCTTGCCGCTATAGAGAATTGTTTTATCCGCGAGCTCAGGCATCCATAAGGCTGTGAGCGGAAGTTTGTGCGCGTTGCAAAAGTCTCGCATCATCTCGATATTGCTGAAGTCCCAGAGCCATTTTCGAGTGGGTAACTTGCCCGTCTTTTCAGTGAAGTCGCGCCAAGAAGTTTGGGTATACCTGTCGAGATCTTGATCCGAAACGAATCCGTACCACGGACTCCAGCCAGCCAGCGAGACCTGTGAGTGCACATAAGGAATTGGACCACGCGAGCGGGAGGCTTCCGGATTGGTGATGTAGTTTATGGCTGAGTGTAGATATTGGCACCAGTGCTTACGATATCGCGATAGGTACGAATATTGATCGAGCGAATTGAAGCATTTATCCCAGAAGCTAAGCGGCATAGACGCCGGTCTAAATTTTGAATTTCTGCCAACGTATGAGTTGAAGAATTCACTCGTTGGTGCTGAATTCTGCGCCAGCTCTTGCTCTAATTCCGCCGGCGAAATTTGAAATACAACAAGCCGCGGACCAGATTTTGGTGTGCACGCGGCGTTTAGCAATTCCAATTTTTCTTGAATGCAAGAACCAGTAGTGGCGAGGTTTACCACCTTCAGCGCTAAGCCTTTTTGGCGCAAACGCTCTTCAACCAAATCAGCGTAAATGCCTTGATTTGAAATGCTATTGCCAATGAATATCACTGCGGGCTCTTTGTTGTCAGCCAGCTGCGTGGCGAGCAGCATTTTTGCATCAAAAGCTCTGTCCTTGCCATCCGCAGGTACGGTCATGCAGGCGAGGAACCGCGCCAAGCACTCTGCGATTGCGCATGTCAAAAAGAGCGCAACGCTGACCGTTACCGCCGATTTGAAAGTGTTTGTACCAAAACCGCGTTGTTTTCTGACTTGTCTGGACGAGTCAGCGGTAGCGGTCGCCAAATCTCCCCTGGTGACTGCATCTTGGCTTGATTTTATTGCCGTGCCGGTTGACATAAAAATAGCCCGAAAGCCGCGCGCTGCTTGCTTCTGGCTGACTATAGCATTGCTGGATTCCGGTCTTCAAGAAGCACCTGCTAATGATCGGCTTCGTTACGCTGCAAGGGCGTTTTGCTGGTCCTTCTCAAGGTGTACCTTTATAATTGAATTTCCGACCAGTTTTGCTGGTCGGTCTTGTCTGTTCACCGTATTCCGGTGGCGACGCCAGGAATCACAGTGAACGGCTATTGATTTAGACGTACATATGGAGAGTACAGTCATGTTAGACCTTAGATTAATTAGAGAAGATTTGGAGAAAGTAGAGAAAGCTCTCGCTCGCCGGAATGGTGGGTTCTCCGTTCGATCTCTTGTCGAGGTCGACGAAAAGTTTCGCAAGGCGCTTGCTGAGTGGGAAGGCATGCGTGCGCGCAGCAATCAAATTTCTGGTGAGTTCAAGACCGGGCAAGTCGCAGCCGAAAACAAGGAAAAACTGCAAGCCGAGTCCAAAGAACTGAAGGCTAATCTGGTCAATGTTGAAAAAGACAAGGTTGAGCTTGCAGCTAAGCTCGACGAACTTTTGTTGGCTATTCCCAATTTGCCGGATCCGAGCGTTCCTGATGGAAAGGACGAAACGGGCAATGTTGAGCAAAAACGCTGGGGAGAAATTCCCAAAATCACAAACCCGAAAGAGCATTGGGAGCTGGGAACGGCGCTCAGGTGCTTTGACTTCGAGCGTGGTGTAAAGCTCTCCGAGTCTCGTTTTACGGTGCTGCTTGAGGTGGGCGCCAAGATGGAGCGCGCATTGATGAATTTCATGCTCGACTTCCATTCTAAGAACGGATACAGCGAAGTGTTTCCTCCCATTCTCGTTAATCGCACTTGCATGCAAGGCACTGGACAATTGCCGAAATTCGACGGTGATTTCTATAAGTGCGCTGATGATGAGCTTTATCTTGTTCCGACGTCGGAAGTGTCAGTGACGAATCTTTATCGCGATGAAGTGATTGAAGAGGCAGATTTGCCGATCTATCACACCGCTTACTCGCCAAACTTCAGGCGTGAAGCGGGAAGCGCTGGTAAAGATACGCGCGGCTACATCCGTCAGCATCAGTTCAACAAAGTTGAGCTGGTCAAATTCTGCTTGCCGGAAAAGTCGGAAGAAGAGCACGAAACGCTGACCTTGCAGGCTGAAGCGATTTTGGAAGCGTTGCAACTTCCGTATCGCCGCATGCTTCTTTGTGCCGGTGACATGGGCTTTTCAGCGAAGAAGTGCTACGACCTCGAGGTCTGGTTTCCGGGGCAAGACAAATACCGTGAAATCAGTTCGTGCAGTAATTTCGGTGATTTCCAAGCACGTCGAACGAATCTTAGATATCGTCCGGCCGATGGTGGAAAACCGCGTTTTATGCACACTCTAAATGGCTCGGGGCTGGCGATCGGACGCACTCTGGCTGCGATTTTGGAAAACTTCCAGCAGCCTGACGGTTCGGTCATCGTTCCGATGGTGCTCAGACCCTACCTGCATGGGCTGGAAGTACTTGAGCCAAAGCGCTAGTCCCGAGATACTCAGTGACGATGAGTTCGGACTGATCCAGCCCGGCCGGGCGCACTTTCGCCTGGTCGGCTGGTTCTGCGTCACCTCTGCGATCGTGAGTGTTTTTGCATTACTGATGTCACTACAGGTGGTGCGCGTCGGCGATTTACTCGCCTTCTCGCCTGTCAAGCTTATGCGCTTTATCGCCGATCACCAGCTGATCTGGCGCCTTAGTTGCTTGCTCAATGCAGTTTCATCTGTTTCAAAAGTGCTTGTTTTTCTGATGTTGAACATCATCGTCGACAGAAAAGCGCGCTTGCTGACGAGAATTGGCTTGATACTTTCGATAATCGGAGTGTCTGTTGATCTGACTGCGCAGGTTTCGCTAATGGTCGTGCTGTCTGACCTGGCTGTTCAATTAAAGTTGAATTCCAGTTATCTGAAGCAAGACCTACTGCAGCATTCATGGATAGTCATCAACCAGGCATTGGGTCAGCTCATTCTTGTCTCCAACCTTATGTATTCTTTTGGCGGGCTCACTTCGACAGTAGGCTTGTTAATGACAAAGTCGCTTCCAAAGTGGCTTTTCTGGATTGGCATGCCCGTCTGGCTGTTGAGTTTTTCGGGGACGTTCGTCTCTTTCTTTGGTCAGCTGTATTTGGCAATCTCATTACTCCTGGGGTTTTCGCTCGGATTTGTTGTCTGGGCGGTAGTTTTAGCCATCGTGTTGGATTTGAGAGCGCGTCCTGAGCATACAAGTGCATCCAGCCAATTAATAGAATTTCAGTAAATTGGCTGGATTGTCGCACCAGCCAATCTGGTATATCCTTTTAGTGGTTGGATACTGGTGTGCTCCAATGTTAGGGCGCTGTAATCATCGGGCTAACCTTCGCAGCAGACCAATTGGTTGGATTGGCTGCATTTGTCAGCGCTGAACTGAGGTTCGTCTCATGAATTGGCTGGACATTGTATCGCTCGAATCTGGCAACAACGATGAGTCCCAAAAGCGTGGGGACCATCTTTACTTACAAATCGTTCGCTCTATAAAGGATGCGATTCGCTCCGGAAAATTGCCGCTCGAATCTCGCCTTCCGACCAACCGCGAATTAGCTTCACTTTTGAATATAGATAGATCGACAGTTTCCCGAGCTTACTTAGAACTCAGTGAAGTCGGTCTTATAGAAAGCCACGTTGGACGCGGCACTTATGTGAAGTCTCTCGTTGAGGTTCCAAAAGCAGGCACTTTGGAAAACGGCGGATCTGGCGCTGGCTTGAGCGTTGGTTCGTCTGGCTCTGGCATGGGCTCAGTCGGTTCGTCGGGCTCATCCTCCTCAAACGTTTACAGACCGATGGTTTGGGCTGAGAAGTTTTCGCGCGCCAGTCAAACCGTCAACTCAATTGTTTCGCGCCAGGCTCCGGCATCCGGATTGCAAGACGACACAATCTCCTTTGGCGGCGGCATCCCAACCGAAGAGTTTTATCCAAGTTCGCACTTTCAGCGCATTGTGTCCGAGATGGTCGGACATGGCGATGTCGATCGTATGTTTGCATACAGCCCGGCGGAAGGTGATGCAGAGCTTTGCAATGAAGTCATCAAATATCTTGCCGAGCAGTCTATGCAAGTTTTGCATGACGAACTCCTGATCGTGAGCGGATCTCAACAAGGCATTGATTTGGTTTCTACGGCGCTGGTCGACGAAAACGACGTGGTAATCGTAGAAGACCCCAGCTATTTCTGGGCTATCTGTAATTTCCGCGCTCGCCACGCACGCTTGATAGGCGTGCCTGTGGATGAAGAAGGCATGCGCATGGATGTGCTTGAAACAGTGCTCAAGCGCCAGAAGGCGAAGCTTATTTACGTGATGCCGGCGTTCCAAAATCCCACTGGCGCCACAATGTCGCAGGCTCGACGCGAACAGCTTTTGGCATTGGCGCGCGAATATCAAGTACCCATCCTGGAAGACAATTTCGTCGGCGAACTGGTTTATGACGGTGATCGCCGAAAGCCGCTCAGAGCCGAGCCCGGTGCGCAAGATATAGTCATCCACCAGGGGACATTCTCGAAAGCGCTCTGCCCCGGACTTCGTCTCGGCTGGCTTGTGGCGCCGCAAGAAGTAATGACAAGACTGAGAGCAGCTAAGCGTTCAAGCGACTTGACCACCAACTCGATGGCACAGGTCGTACTGTGCAAATACTTGCAAGAAGGTCTGTACAAGGAACATTTAGAACACGTGAGAGGCGCCTATAAACAGCGTCTCGAGGCGTTGGTCGAAGCGCTTGAAAAACACATCTCACCGATAACTTTCAATTCTGAAGGTCGTCACCGTGGACCTCAACGCTTGACGTGGACGGTTCCGTACGGTGGTCTATTTGTCTGGGCGAAGCTGCCTGCGCGGCTTTCTGCTCGTGAGTTTCTCAACTATGCAGAGCGTGAAGGAGTGACTTTCTCTCCTGGCGAACTGTTTTTCGTTGGTGCAGATCAACCTGAATATCTGCGTCTGTGCTTTATCCAAACAGATGAAGACACGATTAGAGAAGGCGTAAAACGTCTGGCGAAAGCACTTTCAGCGTTCTTCGCAGATGTTTTGCGGGCGCGCTCAAAAGAGAGCGCTTGGAGTAAGCGAGGAAATGAAAGAGTACTAATTTAGCGTAGGGTTTAGGCGCCTTCTGGGAGCGCCGGCGGCTCGCCGGCACCGGGTGGCAAGTACACCGCCCCTACACCGGAGGAAAGAAAACTTTTACAGCAGTAAGTTTAGTGGCGCATTGAATGCGCCTTCTGGGAGCGCCGGCGGCTCGCCGGCACCGGAAATGTTGAGATAACAAAAGCGGAAATCTTGTGATACCGCGTATGGTGCAAAAAATCAGCAAATGCCAACCAATAGGCAGGAGGAAAAAATGGCAGTCGAGACTAAGGACAAGAAGGGCAGTGGCGTTCGTACCGGAAGCGAGAAGGTAAAGAAGGCCTTGCCTGCGATGCTCAAGGGTGGCGTCATCATGGACGTCATCAATGCTGAGCAAGCGAAGATTGCCGAAGCAGCAGGCGCAGTGGCGGTTATGGCGCTCGAGCGCGTCCCGGCGGACATTCGCGCCGAAGGCGGCGTTTCCCGCATGAGCGACCCAGAGCTGGTCTCCAAGATCATTGAATCAGTAAGCATTCCAGTTATGGCAAAAGCGCGAATCGGCCACTTTGTCGAAGCTCAAATTCTGCAATCGCTGGGCGTCGACTGCATCGACGAAAGCGAAGTGCTGACGCCGGCTGACGAGGAATACCATATCGACAAGTCGAAGTTCGACATTCCTTTTGTATGCGGCGCACGCAACCTTGGTGAAGCTCTCCGTCGCATCGGCGAAGGCGCTGCCATGATCCGCACGAAGGGCGAAGCAGGTACGGGTGACGTTGTTGAAGCCGTCCGCCACGCTCGCAAGATTCTTGGCGAAATCCGCTCACTGTCTATCATGCCAAGGGAAGAGTTGATGACCTACGCTAAGCAGATCGGCGCTCCTTTCGAGCTGGTCTTGAAGGTTGCTGAAGAAGGCAAACTGCCTGTCGTCAACTTCGCTGCAGGCGGCATCGCAACACCGGCGGACGCTGCATTGATGATGCAAATCGGTGTTGAAGGCGTGTTCGTTGGTTCGGGCATCTTCAAGTCAGGTAATCCTGAAAAGCGCGCTCTGGCTATCGTTAAGGCGACTACCTTCTATCAAGATCCCGAAGTTTTGGCTGAAGTAAGCCGCAACTTGGGCGAACCGATGGTTGGAAGAACCGCAGCCAGCCTGGCTGCAACCGAAACACTAGCCACTCGCGGCTGGTAGTTGTTAGGCGTGGGGGCGCATTGCATGCGCCCTCATCAGTTTGGTTGGCGCAAGCGCCTTCCAAACTGTAGGGGTGATGCATGGCATCGCCCCTACAAAAAACGGTTGACGCATAGCGTCGACCCTACAGTTAAAAGGCGCATGCAATTATAAGGCGCATGAAATGCGCCGCGACAGCGAAGACGATAGAAGGCGTAAGAGGTTACTCACCATGGCATCAACAATCGGAGTACTTTCACTGCAAGGCGATGTCGCTGAGCATTGCCGCTCAATAGAAGCACTTGGTCGCCGAGCTGTTCAAATCCGCTACGCGCGGCAATTAGACGGCGTCGACGGTTTGATCATTCCTGGCGGCGAGTCGACGACGATCGCAAAACTTACCGCTGACAATCCTGATGCAATTTTTGATCGCATTCGTGAGTTTATCGATGCCGGCAAGCCTGTCTACGGAACCTGCATGGGCTCTATCTTTCTGGCGAAGGAGATCGAAGGCTCCCAGCAAGGGCGCCTTGCTGCAATGGATATAAAAGTACGTCGCAATGCCTTTGGTCCTCAGCGCTTTAGTTTCGAAACGACACTCAATATCCCAGTTTTGGGAGATGAGCCGTTGAACGCTATCTTTATACGAGGTCCAGTAATTCTTTCAGCAGGCGAAGGTGTCGATGTGATGGCTCGTGTTGACGCCAACATTGGACGTTTGGGAAAAACTACCGGCAGCCTACCTGATGAAAGTACGCTCTATGACTCGTATATCGTCATGGCACGACAAAATAATTTGCTTGTATCGTCTTTCCATCCTGAATTGACCGACGATCATCGCGTGCACAACTATTTCGTGCAGATGGTGGAATGTATTGAGCCTGCAAAGGTTTCAGCTGGATCTGAGAAAGAGGAAGGCTCAAAAACGGCTTCCCGTCTCGTAAACTCGATGGCACTAGCGTCGGTTTAGATGTTGCTCTATTTCTGAAGAAGTCGGCGGGCTGTATGAATGCAGCACGTACAATTTCTGAAGAAGTCGGCGGGCGGCATTTATGCCGCCACTACAGCGAAGCAAGGGCGTGAGTTATTTCACCTTCTTTTGAAGGTAGCTGACAGTCTCTTCCAGAACAGACAGTCTTTCGAGTAAATCTGGAGATTGTGTGATCGCTTTCTCCAGTTCCACTCTTTCTTCGACCCATTGGCGCAACATCCTTCCGGCTGGAATTACCTTCTCATCGGCCATTGAAAGGATTGTTAGAATCAACTCCGGATCTGCTCTAAATTGCAAAACTCCACGCTTTGCTACGCGTTGACGCGCGTCCTTTCGCAGTTCTTCATGCGCCCTTTTTAGTTCTTCTGGACCTAATTTAGCCATCTTTCCATTCCTCTTCAAAGCGTTTTCTGAACTTTGGCGAAACATTTTGTGCATGAAAGACTTAGACAGCATCTGACTCTACGTAGCGTAATCCAATCTCCAAGAGTCTCTCTTGAAGAGTATATCCAACAAGCATCTCGCAAGTCTCGTCTCCTTCTTCAATAAGGAAGAAGCTGATCATCGATCCGTCGAATACTTCATCGATCATCTCGGTTGTTATGCCGTGACGATTGAGACTTTCCCAGTTGTAACCTCGGATTTTCACGGCTCATACCCTAAGTGTACTACAAAAATGTAGTACAAAATTGTAGTACAAGCAAATTAGCTTACCGCTTGCGGGTCAGGTTAATGAACCAGGCTTGGAGAAAGGATTCGCGGATCGCGAGGAATACTGGCGTCCTGTTTGTTCCGCTTCGGGTCGCATTGTCGTACAACTGCGTGACCAGATTTGCGTAGGTCAGAATTTCGTGCCCGTACCTGCGGTTTAGCTCCATTCCGATTTTGGCTTTTGCGTCATCTTTCGCCTCTTCCAGCGTTTTTCCCTGACCGATGAAAGTTTCGTCCAGTAACTCTTGCGCTTGTCGCTGTGCGGTTTTCTCTGCGTTGCCATAGATCTCTTCGTAGATTTGGCGATGCCCGTCCTCATGTTCACGCAATCTTCGGTTGACGGTGTCAGGCAACCAAAAGGTAATTGGCAAGGTGAGGCGCACTGCCAGTCTTGTTACCTTGAAGGTGTGCGAGTAAATATCGCCAGAACGCCGACTGGCTACGGTTTGCAGACCAATGTCTACGAAATAGTCGTAGCTGCAATGCGTTGTGGCAGCTTCCCTTCCTTTAATAGGTACTTCCGGACCTGGGTTGGCATGATCGAAAGTCCTGGTTTGTACCACTGGTGGCTCTTTTGTGACGCTGACCGGTTCGGACGAAACCGCCAGTGCCACCCCTGCTGGACCAAAAAAAGGTGAGCCCAGCAACGCAGTCGCAATCAGGGTTTTCAATTTTTGGACAACAATCATGGGAGATTTACTAAGAACTAAGTAATTCTACGCATTCCCAACTCCGGCTGACAACCTTATCATCCTCTAAGAAGTCGCAGTTGCGATCTTCAAACGGGTGGAGTTGCCACCTGCTAGCTGTCTATCCTCCAAGGATTGTCGTCGCATGTCACACGAAATACATCCTTCATCAGATCCTGCAATCATGAATAACATATCCAGTGAAAACGCTGCGCTGAGCAATGCTGCTGTCAGCGCTAAATCGCCTGCTCGCGACAATCAAAAGAAGCCGGAAGTTTCGGTTTCGTTGAGCCAACCGCTCAAACGCCCTGTCACCGAAGAACACGACGTTGCCGTTTTGACGGCGCAAGCGTCTGCTGCTCCGGTTGTTATCGTTGTCGGCAATAGAACGCCCGACCGCGCTGAATTGGCGAAAGAGGAAATGACGCGTGCATTGCAGGCTGCAGAGTTATCCGTAAAACCATTTTTGCTCCATCGCGAGTTGAAAGCCGCACGGGCTGAACTCGCAAAAGCACCGGGTTCTGAAGAAGCCCAACAAAAGGTCTCGAAGCTGGCTGGCGAATTACAAAAGATGGGTCAGGGCAAATATGCTCAAACGACCAAAGCAATTCATACATTTGCGACTGCTGTCGTGAATTACCTGGATTGCGAGACCGATGAATCCGTAAAGACTAGTTGTCTGGCTGATTCGGTCAAGAAAATCGAGAACCTGATGTGTGGGCCGGACAACCTATATAAAGGTATACCGAACAAGACGCCGGATATTCCGCGATTTGCCGATTCGTCCATGACAAGCCTCGCCCGACTTGAACAGTTGGAACTCCACATGCGCGAAAAGATCTCCAAAATGGATGGAGACCAGGCGCAGCGCATCAAAAAGGTAGAGGGAATTCCTGTACTGGTAAATCTCCTCAATCGCACAAGTGTCCCTGCGACGCGGTTTTCGGAAGATGCGGTTTTCTTCTTCAATCAAGAAGGTATTCTTGTCGATGGAATCGCAATCAGGCAGGATGCTGATTTCGATCAGTCCAATCTCGATAAAGTTATGGAAAAGGCTATCACCATATGTGGTGCGTGTGTTGTTCGTCCAGAACGCACAGAAGCGGGCGAAATGATTGCCCTGCCTGACAGAGCGAATTTTAAAATGTCGCGCCCGGTAATTGCACGCCGGATCGACAAAGTGTTTGGAAAAGTACCTGATGATTTGACGGTCGGCACCATGTTCGACCTCGCCAATGATGCGTTTGCGGTGTTTTTCCGCGAAGACGGAACCTTGATCATGGATCATGGTACCGAGTTGCCCAAACCTGTAGATATCGTGCGCCTCAGAAAAGCCGGAGTCGGTCCGGAGGGTGGCGGTTTCCACAGATTTATCGACGAGAATATCGCCGGTATGGCAGTAATCATGAAAAAGTACACTCCAGACGGAAAACCCCTGCAGATAAGGGGCACTAACGGACTTATCGCTAAAGAAGTAGTTGAAGTTGTTGGAAAAGTGCCATCACGGATGGTGCTCTCCCCCACCGGACAATCTCAAGAGATCCCACTCGTTAAGCCTGGCACGTCGTATGGCAATTTGCTGAAGACTTTCCGCGAGCGCAACAGGTTGGTTCATCAACAAAAGAAACACAACACATAAGTGAGGTTTTTAGAGGCGCCTGGAAATCTATAAAGGTGCGTCAAACAAAGAACTATTAGGCATCCGGCAGTAGTTGGCGGGATTAGATTTAAAAACTGAATCTGATCAACTCCATTGGTGGATAACGCTCCGGACCCGAAAGCAGCCCAGACAGTTCAAGCAATTTCTACACGATAGAGTTGACTCTGCGGAGCTGGGCAGGTATCCCACACAACCAAAAGACCATCAAAGAGGAAGCGCAAGCTTCCTTCTCTTTTTGTTTTGGTAGTCTCTCTTCCTACCGTGGTTGCCTCTTGACTGCCTGCTCGCAGTCATTTGCATATAAAAGGTACGTGCGTTATCCGAAGGTAACATACTAACCCCCTAACCTAAATCGTTCTCTGTCTTACATAGCGACTTTTTTTTGACATGCCTTTTTTGTATGAGATTGGTGACATCGACCGTCTCTAGACCCCCGGATTTGCAAGAGGGAGCGGATATTTCTCTTGTGTCAATTGTCGTCTAAACATTACGGAAAACTCGGATAACCACAGTGGTACTCGTGTATATGCGTTGTGTCCGGTGTTGTGAATTAGGAATGTTTACATGCGATGTTTTTAATAAGTCGTGTTTTCGTTGCGGGCTGAATTGAGGAAAAAATCGCCAGTTCTATGGTTACCGCGCTGAAAGGCTGGAAAAAACACCGCATTTTTATTCGAGGTATGCGGGAACCCCCGATATACATCCCTCACTTTCGATGTTAACCTCCACGAAAGCAAGGGAGTCTCGCAACCAGAAGTAAACAGCCCGTTAGCGGAGCTGTTTTCTCCATCTACTTAGCAATCGCTGAGGGAGAAATAGCAGCTAACGGCGCAGACGTAGTTCGCACGAACTGCGGTTTTTTGTCGTCCAAATCCAGGAGAACGTACTCATATGAGAACGAATAACCAGAAGAAGAGACTGAACATTGGTTCTTTCTTCCGCAAGGTTGGAGCGTTATTAACGGGTACGGCGCTGCTTGCGTCGACGAACTTAACCACTGCAGCTCTGGCAAATAACCAGGGCGAGCGTCAAGCTATCTTCAATCAGTTGAGACTCGACAATCCCGACGCCGGGAAGAAAGAGCTGCACCAGCTGTTCAAGCAAGAATGGCGTGAAATCAAAGGTGTCGGCAACGGTGCTGGTGGTGGTGCTGGCGGCGCTGGGTCGGTGATTCAGAATCAAGCTATACAAAACATCAATAATGCTCCTAATCACTTAGATAGAAATGACTTCGCGAATAAGGCTGAATGGCAAGCTGCAAAACAACAGCTGAAGCTTGAGCAGAAGACGCTTAACGCCACGATCAACCAGACCGTGCAGCAGACTGCCAACAAGCTGATCAACGTCAACGCTGGATTTGCTCTCGACCTCACTTCTGCAGTGCAGAGCATCACACTCGGCGACAAGCTCTTTAAGAACCAAGAATCCGTAACCATCAAAATCGACGGACAAGACAAGACACTGTCTGCTGGCTCGAAAGTTACCGCAGCCGAATACGTTGCAGCAAAACAAGCAATGGCCGGTGGCGCACAGACTGTGACCTTGGATGCAGACGGACGTGCGACAGGTGGTAGCGTCGATCTTTCCGCGATGACTGCCGGCAACAAGACCATGAAGGTCAGCGATTTGACCGTTCCAGTTGCAGTGACCGCATCCGGAGATTTCGGCAAAGGTGGCGACGTCAAAATTACTGGCGACCTGACCAACAACGGTTCAATCACCGCATATTCTTCCGGCAAAAATAACGTCAGCGCTTTGATCAAAGCAGACAACATCACCAACAGTGCCGGTGCTTCAATCGACTCACAAGTCGCAAACCTGACATTGCAAGCAGACAACAATCTCAGCAACTATGGCGATATTTCAGCGACCGGCAATTTGACTTTGAACGCCGGTAGCGGACTGACCAACTCCGGCAGCGTCAACGTAGCGAAGAATCTGAATGTTCTCGCACCTAACGTGACCAACACCGGCAACATCGCATCGGCAAGCGGCAACATCACATTTGACACACCCGTTCCGACAGCTCTCAATATCACCAACACCAATGGCACCGTTTCAGCTTTGAATGGTGCCATTAATATTCGCGACCAAAAATTCAATGCTGCGTTTGATACAAACATCAATGGCGGCGACTTCTTGTCGAATCAGTTCAACATCAACGCGGGCGGTGGCACTGTAAATGTAAACGTGGATAACCTGACCGGCGTCGTGAGCGGTGCAGGCTATGGTACGCACGTCACTGTCAATAGTGCCGACACCCTCAAACTGGGCAATCTCGATTTCATCGATCCGACTTTCTACAACTCTGTCGGCAACATAGATATCACCGGCGACATCAATGTTGCCGAAGCGCTGACTATTATCGCGAGTGGTGACATCACGAGCGCAAATGGCGTCACGATCAGTGCCCAAGGTGGCGCGGGTGGTTTCCCGATTACATTGATCGCTGGTGCGAATGTTTCTGGAGGAACCGATCAAGCAACAGTTCCGCCTATTGGCGTTGGTTCAATCGGTACCATCAATGGCACATTAATTAACTCCGCGTCCGGTGGTAACGTGGCACTCGGTACAGGCGTGACAATCAACGCTACCCAAGTGACAGCGCCCCCTGCTGACTTCAGCGGGGCGGATGTAAACATAATTGCCCTTGAAGGAACGGGCCTGACGAACGGTAACGTAACTCTTGGCGGAGTCACCATTAACACAGGTGGCGGCGGAACTGGAGCGAACGGTAGCGTCAATATTTTCGCGGGCGGAAGTGGTGCGAAAACTATTGGCGCCATCAATACGGCTGGCGGTTCCGGAACTGCTGGAAACGTCAATATCGTAATGGCTCAGGCCGTGAACTCATCGCCCGGCGATAACATCGTTTATAACGTGGACGGTAGTCTCGCTACAGGTGGTGGCTTCGGAAGTCTGGTTGCCGGTACAAGTTTTGGCACCGGAACCACCACACTCGCCGGCACTATTACAGCCGGTAGTGGAGCTGTTGTTGCTACTGCAGCTGATGATATCAACGTTACTGGCACCGTAGCCGGCAACAGCATTCAAGTCACCACCACCACCGGCAGTGGTGGCGATATCCAGTTGAACAACACCCTGACCAGCAGTGGTGCCAGCAATCAAGTCGTGCTTTCTGCCGACGGTTCGATAACTGGTACTTCGACTGTTACGGGCACAACAGTTTCGCTGACAGCGACCAATGGAAATATTGGTACGAGCGCCGCATCCCGTGTCAGCACGAATGCCACGAACCTTAATGCGGCCTCCAACGGCACTCTCGGCAACGGCAATGTCTGGATCAACGAAGCGGACGGCGTAACTCTGAATGCAAGTTCTGCCAACGATCAATTTCTTTTGAACACGCTTGCCGCCGGTGACCTTGATGTACAAGGTGCCGTCACTGGCAACGACATTCAATTGACGACGTTTGCCACAGGCGGCGGCAATATTCTTTTGAACAATACCCTGACCAGCAGTGGTG
>QKMZ01000015.1:800252-800906 GCA_003242885.1 Candidatus Melainabacteria bacterium
CTGGTACCTCGACCGTTACGGGCACAACAGTTTCGCTGACAGCGACCAATGGAAATATTGGTACGAGCGCCGCTTCACGTATCAGCACGAATGCGACAAACCTAGACGCAACAGCTAATGCAGCGACCATTGGAAATGGCAGCGTCTGGATCAACGAAGCTGATGGTGTAACGCTCAATGGAGGTTCCGCCGATAAGCAATTCCGTTTGAACACGCTTGCTGCAGGTGATTTAGATGTGCAAGGAGCTGTCACGGGCAACGATATTCGATTGACGACGTTTGCCACAGGCGGCGGCAATATTCTTTTGAACAACACCCTGACCAGCAGTGGTGCCGGCAATCAAGTCGTGCTTTCTGCTGATGGTTCGATAACAGGAACTTCGACCGTTTCAGGTACAACAGTTTCGCTGACAGCCACCAATGGAAACATTGGTACGAGCGCCGCATCTAGAGTGAGCACGAGTGCTACCAACCTTAGCGCTACAGCCAATGGAGCGGCAGTTGGTAACGGCAATGTCTGGATCAACGAAGCCGATGGTGTATCACTCAACGCAAGTTCCGCCAACAAGCAATTCCTATTGAATACGCTTGCTGCCGGTGATGTAGATGTGCAAGGAGCTGTCACAGGCAACGACATTCAATTGACGACGTTTG
>QKMZ01000015.1:800939-801290 GCA_003242885.1 Candidatus Melainabacteria bacterium
TCTCGATTGACGACGTTTGCCACAGGCGGCGGCAATATTCTTTTGAACAACACCTTGACCAGCAGCGGTGTTGGCAATCAAGTCGTTCTTACTGCAGACGGTTCGATAACTGGGACTTCAACAGTTACGGGCACAACAGTTTCTCTAACCGCTACCAATGGAAATATTGGTACGAGCGGCGCTTCACGTGTCAACACTGATGCTACGAACCTCGACGCATCAGCCAATGGAGCAACAGTCGGAAACGGCAATGTCTGGATCAACGAAGCGGACGGCGTAACTCTGAACGCAAGTTCGTCCAACAAGCAATTCCTTTTGAATACGCTTGCTGCCGGTGATGTAGATGTGCAA
>QKMZ01000015.1:801342-801587 GCA_003242885.1 Candidatus Melainabacteria bacterium
GTTCCGCCGATAAGCAATTCCGTTTGAACACGCTTGCTGCAGGTGATTTAGATGTGCAAGGAGCTGTCACTGGCAACGATATTCGATTGACGACGTTTGCCACAGGCGGCGGCAATATTCTTTTGAACAACACCCTGACCAGCAGTGGTGCCGGCAATCAAGTCGTGCTTTCTGCTGATGGTTCGATAACAGGAACTTCGACCGTTTCAGGTACAACAGTTTCGCTGACAGCCACCAATGGAAAC
>QKMZ01000007.1:0-704 GCA_003242885.1 Candidatus Melainabacteria bacterium
CTGTTTGGATTCGCAACTGAAAACACAATGGTCACATCTGACCTAAGCGTTTTGAATTTGAACGCCTCACCTCAAAGGCAATTCTCAAACGATGCAACGTTGATGACTGTAGAGCGTGGAGGCGCGTTGTATGCCGACGAAGACAACTCCTATATGGTGGGGTTCATGGGCAACAACTTCGGCGAATCCGCAGCAGCTCTCTGCAGCGATGTCGAACTCCTGGGAGCGCAGGCGGCTCGCCTGCAATCAGATAGCGACCGGAAATCTGGTGCCTCAGGCGAAGGTGGTCGGAGCGCCGGCTTCCAGCCGGCATCGACAAGCGCTGGTTCTGACATTCAAACGATCCAACATTCCGCGCGCGTCGTAATCAAGAAAGGCAACGTACTTTTCGTTCCGTTCAAGGCTACGACAGTGGAAACACCGAACGGCATCGTCCACATCGATGCGAAGTCTGTTGCTCTAGTAAGCTCGACCGATGCAGGTTTGGCAGTCTACGATCTCGAGGACCAACACAAAGGCTCGGTAAGTGTTGAATCGAATGGTCACAACGTAGTTCTCGCTCCAGGTCGCCACGTGATGATCACGAAGCACCACACAGCAGAGTTCGCGCAAATCAACGCTGTCGAAACGATCGCTCACCGCAACGTCCAAAGCGTAGTGAAGAACGGACACAGAGCACACACCTCTGAGTTCTCAGTCTTGAC
>QKMZ01000007.1:722-29124 GCA_003242885.1 Candidatus Melainabacteria bacterium
TGGCAAGTTCGAAGCATGCAAATGCGAGACAAATCGCAGACCGCATGATGAAGACAACCGCCATCATGTTGCAGCTCGGCGGCGGTAAAGCTGGACAGTATCAGCACTACTTCAAGCCACGCATGACCGCAAAACTGTAAGAGGGGCGACGCCATGCGTCGACCGGTCTTATCGTGAGCGCCGGCGGCTCGCCCGCCTTTCTCGGAGGACGCGTAGCACGCGACCGCTTCCTGTGGGGCGACGCCATGCGTCGGTCGGTTTTAGCGCGGCCGCTTCGGAGTGTCTGCTGACAATGTACAAATGCGCTATCTGAGCAGTATTTAATATGTCGTTTATAGGCTACGCGCTTGTTCCTCAAAGCGCCATGGTGTGCCTTTTGTTGCCGATTGGATACTAAGCGCTCCCTCAACACTGTTGTCAAGTGATGATTCGTTAATAGATAGGAAGTGGTTCCTTTGATACGCTTTCAGGTCAGGGGTTTTGAACAACCGCTAGTTTTTGCCACATCGCCGGTGGCAATCTTGCAAAGAGCCGGTCCGTCCGGCTTGTTTGCGTATGTACATGCTCAATCGTCTGTCGAGAAGGAGGGAGTCCAAATAAATGGATAGTGCCAACAGAATCCTGAAGAAATCGAACAAGCGTTCAATCTTCATAAAAGTCTCTGCGACGCTGACGTTACTCCCATTCCTTGCCTCAACGAACTTGTACACGATGGCTCTGGCAAACGACCAGAGCGGGCGCGGCGCTGCGTGGCAACAATTCAAGCTCGACAATCCAGGTATGAAGGGTGGTGAATTGAATCGACTCTTCAAGGCTGAATGGGGCGGCGCAAACTTCAAAACTCATATTCCGCAAGCTCATACTCAAAACATTGAGGCGGCAGGAACCGTCAATCTCCAAAGTACAAATCAGCCGACCGTCATTGATTTAAGTCAAGCCGGAACCACGATTAACCAGGGCGTTCAATCCGGTGTTGACACGAATGGAAACGTCACCATCACCGCTGACCCAGGCGCTAACGTCGGCAATGTGCAATTAATCAATGCTCCGACGAACAACGTTATAAATCTGGGTAATTCCGTAACTCTAAATGCTGCAGGCAACACTTCTGGCGGAAATATAAATGTCACCACAACTGATGCCATAAATTTGAATACAAATGCCGGTAGTATAAACGTAGGCTCTGGTTCGACTGTTGTAAATGCTGGAACTATCGGATCAAATACTCAGGTTAATACAACAAATGTAAGCGTAGTGGTCTCCGGTTCAAATACGTCCACAGGTGGTTTGACTGCACCTACTACTCCCATAAATTTGGGATCTAATTCATCCCTGAACATTACGCCTATTGTTGGCGGAGGCAAAACTCCGCACATCAAAGAACCGAAGGTTCCACATATTAAAGAGCCGAAGATTCCTCAAATCAAAGAACCGAAGGTTCCACATATTAAAGAGCCGAAGATTCCTCAAATCAAAGAACCGAAAGTTCCGGTGGTTAAGGAGCCCAAAGTTCCTCACGTGAAAGAGCCGAAGATGCAGTCTTTCGCGCCGCAGACTGTTCAGCAGGTAGCAAGTAAAGTAATCGGCATCAATGGTGGCATTGCGCTCGATCTTGGCTCGGCTGCTGAAACCATCACGCTTGGCGATAAGCTGTTCCAAAACCAAGAGTCCGTCACCATCAATGTGGGCGGTCAGGAGAAAACATTCAGCGCCGGTTCGAAAGTTACTGCAGCAGAATACGTTGCTGCGAAGCAGGTCATGAGCGGCACAAGCCAGACAGTAATCCTAGACTCAGACGGGCGAGCAACTGGCGGACAAATCGATCTCTCAGCGCTGACCAGCGGCAATAATGTTCTCAAAGTTACTGACCTCACAGTTCCTGTTGCTGTGACTGCCTCCGGAGATTTTGGTAAAGGCGGCGATGTAGTGATCAAAGGCGATTTGACAAACGCAGGTGTGATAAATGCGTTCAACTCGAATGGAGGGCAGCTCAATGCCGCTATCCGCGCCGACAACATTACAAATAACGAGGGCGCATCGATTACATCGACCGTTAGCGATTTCACTCTGCAAGCTGACAAATCATTGTCCAACTTCGGCAATATTTCCGCGAACGGCAACTTGACGCTATCTGCCGGGAAAAGTCTGACCAACAGTGGAGATGTTTCTGTACAGCAAAATTTGAATGTCCTCTCTCGCAGTGTGACCAACTCAGGTACGCTTGCTTCGGTAAACGCTGACGTCAAATTAGATACGCCGGTACCCACAGCGATGTTTGTCAACAATGCCGGCGGAACAATTGCTGCATTGAATGGCGCAATCAACGTTCGCAACGCAGATTACGTCGCTTCATTTGATACAAAAGTGACAGGCGGTGACTTGCTTTCCAAAGAAGTAAATGCCTTTACTGGTGGTGGCACAACGGACATCTTCGTCAATGAGCTGACGGGTGTTGTTAACACGAGCGGTACGGCTGCACACGTGAGTGCGGATACATCGGACCTGATCATCGGCAACCAGTGCTTGATTGGTGATCCAACTTATTACAACACCGGCAATATCATTCTTGGCGGTAATATTGCTGTTGGGGAAGACTTGGCGATCATTGCCGGCGGCAACATCACGACAGACCAAACTTTCCTTTCTATCGCCGCTCAGAATGCCGGCGGTCAGGGTTTTGACATTCATATAATTGCTGGTGCAAACGTTCCTAACGGCACCGGCCAAGTTAACCCAGCAGGAGGACCAGCTACTCTGCCCAGTCAGAGCACTGGTTCAATTTCACAAAACAATCCTGGCTCGTTGACCTTTTCAGGCGCATCTGCCACCGGTGGATCAATCGATCTTACTTCTGCAACTCACGTCGTTCTCAGTTCTAGTTCTTCTTCCGGCGATCTTGATGGAGGCAACATTACCCTCGCTGCCTTTTCAGACGGCAATGGGCTAAGGGGTGCAGTCTTTCTGCCAAACAGTGTAAGTTCTTCAATCTCCGCGTCCGGCTCCGGCAGTGGAACCAATGGAAACGTCACTGTAATTTCGGGGGCTTCGGGCGGAAACGCTGTTAACCTGGGCACAATCAACAATACTGGCGGAACCGGAACAAGTGCCAACTCCGGCAATGTGAGTATCATCGTCGCGGACCCGACAATCAATGGCGCGTCGATTACCTTTGGTCCCAATGGAAGCGTTACTTCCGGTACAGCAATTGTCGCCAGCAATACGCTGTTCAACGGCAATGTTTCATACAGCTCGATTAGTGCCGCGGGTGATGTCACCATAAGAACTGCCGGCAGAATAGATGGTGGCAATATTGGCGCAGGTTTAGGTTCTTCGAATGGCAGAAATCTCACACTTGAAGCGCGTGAGATGTCTGTCGCAAAATTGAGTGCTCAGCACAACGGCACGCCTGGAAATGGCGGAAACATTTCACTAACTACTAACAGCACGTTCGACTTCAATATCGGAACAGCCGGAGTTAACAGCACCGGATTGCTCAGCGTTTCTGCCGGATCAGTCGGAGACGGTGGCACCATAAGCATTGTCAATCGTGGCAGCGGTGGCATAACTGTGAGTTCGCATCCCGACTTGACAGTCACAGATGGCAATGGTGGCAACTTAGTTGTTGATGCCGGCACCGGCACTCTAAACTTTAACGCTCCTCTCCCTATAGATTTGAGCGGGGTAGGCACCAACAAAAGTGGCGGATCATTCTTTCTGCGTGGAAGCCAGATTCTGTCAACTAATAATGTGTCTCTCACTGCAGCCGCAACGGGATCTGGTACGGGAGGCATAATCAATGTTCAGTCCACTGACTTGACTGGCCAAGTCGCCATAGGTTCAGGAGCCGGACAGTTCAGTTTGAATGCTTCAGGTGGCGAAATCAACATTGTCGCCGGGCAACGAATTGTTCTCACCGCCACTGGAAGTTTAGATGCTAGTCAGATCAATTTGCAGGCTGGCAACTTGGGGATAGATTCACAGCGTGCGATTTCTGCTGATGACATACGAATGATCTCTTCAGGAACAATCTTCATAGGAGGAGCAGGTAATAACTTAACTGCGACAAACACGATCGATTTAACTTCGTCTGCTGTGGACATGAATAATGTCGTTCTTACTGCAAATCATATTTCTATCTTTAGCCAAACAGGGCAGAATCTGACCTTGCGTGGAATTGGTGCTGGTGGAACTCTTACCTCGACCGGCGGAACCTATGTGTCATCTGGCGGAACCACTCTGACTTTAGATGGAACAATGAATTACAACGGTTCGGCATATTTGTCAGGACAGAACATCACCGCCTTGGGCGCTTCGGTGAACACTGCAACAGATGAGTCGTTCTTGATCACGAATAATTTGACAGGTTCAATCGGTGCTGAGTTCATCAATAACCCAGGTCCTTGGGTCATCGCCACTTCTGGTACCTGGGCGAACAATCCTGGTTCTGTCACCTTGAATGGATCGTTGGTTTTCTCCGGTGGTAATACCGCAAATGGTGGCAACCTGGCCATCATTGCTTCAGGAGACATTACCGTCAATGGGACAATTGATTTGACTGGAACTACCGGCGGCTCACTATTGATGATTGCCGGCTTCACGTTCGACCCGAATACTGGCGGAACACAAAAGTTTGATTCGGCTACTCTCTACAATAACTTTAGTCCGGCGGGCTCAGGGTCAGTAACGGTAACTGGAAATATCAATACAAGCTCGACTACTACTGGTACAGCTGGCGTAGTGAACATACTCGCCAACGGTGGAAACATCACAGTTGCAGATATCACAGCAACCGGTTTGGGTGGCGGATTTGGAGGTGGTGTCACACTTTACGCTTCCGGGGATATTTCCGCTGGTAACATCGATACCAGGGGTACTCTCGGAGCCGGCACGGTAAACATAGCATCGACCAATCCTGGATTGAGCATCAATTTTCAAGTCCAGAACGGACAGGGCTCAGGCGGAATTCTAAAAGGGTTCTTGAACTCTGGAGCAATTCAAGTTGGCAGCATAAGCAGCGGTGAAAGCCAGGTTGTGCTCGAGACCGCAGGCAACGGCAGTGTCGCTCTAGGGGGCGCTGTAAACAGCAGCTCAATTGAAATTCGTACCGGCAGTTTGACTTTGACCAGTTCGCAAACTTTGGCTGCTTCTTCGACAGCATCGGGTGCCGGTGGCTCTCTAATAGTTGACGTTGACACCGCGACTTCTACTGTCGGTAGCGGTACGGTTCTTTTCTCAGCGACAGGATTATTGAACAATGACGGCGGCACCATCGAGTTTACTTCAAACTCCACGAGCGCCTCGACGATTTCAAACACGGGTCAGTACGCTTTCAATGTAGGCACAACCGGATCCGGAGAAGGCGGAACATTGACGGCAAGTTTCGCCGGCGATGTCTCAATTTCGACTGGTGGCGTAGTGGCAGATGGCTCTGGTGGCACGACCGCGACAATAGTCTCAGCAGGCAACATTGCTGTAAACAGTGGAGCTTTCTCTTTGGCAAGCCAGGCTGGCGATGGATCTACAGTGTCGCTAACTGCAGGCAACACACTGACTCTCAATGACACAACATTCTTTGGTCAAGCAAACGGCACCGACACAAACTCAAACGGTGGTGGTCTCCTTTTCAAAGGCACGAATATTGTCACTCCAGGTTTAGGCACCAGCGTGAACAATGCATTTGTTATGACGGCAACCGGAAATGGGACTGGCAATGGCGGCACTATTTTGTTCGACACCAGAAACGTTACGCCAATTCTTGTCGGTCAGCCCGCGCGGGTGCCTAAAGGTGCAGCCTTCTTCTTCGAGGCTGATGCGTCTGGAGGCGGCAATGGAGGGTCCATTACAGTAAACACTGGCGGAAGTTTGACAATAAGCGATACAGCGCTTGTGAATGCAGACCGAGGCACTGTCGGCAATCTCAATGGCGCCAAATATGAGTTTGGTTCGGGATTGAATCCAAATGCATCAAATCCTACGCTGATCATCAATGGCAGTTTAGGCGCAAGTGCACTTGGGTCCGGCAATGGTGGGCTGATCAGATTGACTTCGAGAAGTTCAAAAGGATTCACTATTGGAGTTGCTAACCCGAAGAATGGTATCAGTGGTCAACTTGACGCTTTTGGAAACTTTGGATTAGTTGAAGTAATCAACAATGCCGGTGGAATTTCATTCGGCGCGTTAGGAAACATAAGTTCAAGCGACGTTCGTTTTGTGATGTCTGGCAAGGGAGGTTTCACTGCGGCAACAGGGACGGTCGTCCGTGCGTTCAATTTATTGACCTTTAGCGCTCAAAACGGCTCAATCGGCTCTGGCAATAAATTTATCAATGTTGATACACCGACTTTGCAGGTTGACACCGCAGGTAAGGGAGCCGTGTCGATTAACAACACTTATTCGTTTGCTTCGACGCTAAATGATTCGAGTTCTGGTGGTTCGTTTACTCTCAGAACGGCTCAGGGTGTTACTTTAAACGACATTATCACGGCGAGCAAAGGAACAATTCTAGTCACCAGTGGTGGCAGTGGAAACCTGGTTGTTGCTGATGATTCGCGAATTACCGCATCCAGCGGCGCGCTGACCCTACAGAATACAAATACTTCTGGTTCGATTCAGATTGGTGCAGATGCTGTTGTAGAAACGCAGGCTAGAGGGAAGAACACTACTCTTGTCGTAGGTGCGACCGTTCCAAGAACAGGAACGAATCCAACAACAACGACCGTTGGTGGAATCAATGTCAGCACTGTTGGAAAGGGAGTTGTTTTCTTAGGTGGAACACCTGGCAATGAGTCAGTCGTTGCAACGACTACGGCCAATGTCAATGCAATCAACAAGAACGTTATCTTCTCTGGACCGGCCGGTTCTATCATTTTGGGTGACGACTCGACTGTGACCGCTGATCCTCCGTCGCCAGCTGCAATCGCTCAAACCGCAAGTTTTGTAGGTCCAATGAGCGACTCGAGACCGATATCGAACACTCGTTCGTCTACTGATTCGATGAGTTCGCTCTTTGCGCTTGTTGGTGAGAACAGTACAGTTACGTCTGACTTGAGCGTCGCAAACCTGAATGCATCGAAAACAGTGCAAGCCTCCAATAATGCGATGCTATTTACGAATACATCAAGAATGGACAGCTACGAAGAAGATAACTCTTATGTAGTTGGCTTCTGCTCGACGACTGGCGAAACCGAAAGTGCAATCTGCACGGATGCCCTGCTTCTCGCGGAAACAGTTGCTCGTAACGCAAACGCTAAACAAATCGATTACAGCGAGCACGTTGCAATCAAGAACGGAAATGTTCTTTTCGTTCCTCTAAAAGATACGACTGTCGAGACACCGAGCGGTACTGTCAGCATTGCTGCTAAGTCAGTAGTGCTCGTTTCGTTTGGTGAGGCTGGATTGGCAGTCTATGATCTTGATGATCAGCACAAAGGTGCTGTAGTTGTTGAATCGAATGGTCACAACGTAGTTCTCGCTCCAGGTCGCCACGTGATGATCACGAAGCACCACACAGCAGAGTTCGCTCAGATCAACGCTGTCGAAACGATCGCTCACCGCAACGTCCAAAGCGTAGTGAAGAACGGACACAGAGCACATACCTCTGAGTTCTCAGTCTTGACCGCGATGGACACCGTCAAGCCACTCAAGGCATTGGCAAGCTCGAAGCATGCTAACGCCAGACAAATCGCAGCCCGAATGATGAAGACAACCGCCATCATCCTGCAACTCGGCGGCGGCAGCGGCGGACAGTATCAGCACTACTTCAAACCACGCCTCACCGCGAAGCTGTAAGGGCGATTATAAGGTCGCAATGCATGCGACCGTTATCTGTAGGCTCCACTCCATGCGTCGATCGGTTTAGCGTGGGGCGCTTTGCACGCGCCCCACGCATCCTTCCCGCAGAAAACGTCAAGGTTAGATTCCGCCGCCAGAGTCCTCAGGGTTAGGTTCTAGCCGGCAGTAGGAAGCCGGTAAATGTCGAAACGTTCTAAATCCCTGTACCGCAATAGATTTGGGTGCTTTTAGGCGAAGGGCCCGCTTTTGCCTTTTCCGCGATTCCTTAAATATGTTCGTGTCGACGTGTCCGTCCGATTCCGGAAACCCAGGCTGCACAAGGAAAATCCCCCTCCAAGGGGATTGACCCGCCGTCCGGTAATAGTTGCTGGTTGGATACTGTTAAGTTAGACTAATAAAGAGAAGTTCTGGGGACCCAAGGGACTTGAGCCGAGCGCGCACGTCCTTTTATTGGATTTGCTGATGTCGAAAAAATCGCTGCGGAAGAAGCTGAGTCGTGTGACTGTCTTTAGCAAGGTCGGTTTGGCTATGGCTGGCAGTATCTTACTGCAGTCAGCACCGGCCAACGCTGGCAACAACGACTTCCCCGGAGGGCGCGGTGCGGCTTTTCGAGAGTTCAAACAAGCCAACGATGGGCTGTCCGGCAAGCAAATTAACCAGTTGTTTAAAGTGCATTGGGCAGACATGAGAAACTCGGTCCAGGCTGTCGCTCAGCCCATCTTCGAGCAAAACGCAAACAACCTTTCGCACGGTTCGAACGCAATAAACGCTAATGTAAATTTGCAAAACCTGTCCAATCCTGTTGGCTCTACCAAACAAGAGTTAAATCAACAATTCAAGCTTGAACGCCAGGCACAGAAGATTCAACAACAAACTCTAAAGCAGGAGCTCAAAGAAGCGAAGCAAAACTTCAATACGGTGCAGCAAATTTCCGCTGATAGATTTATCCGTGGCAACGGTGGATTCTCCCTGGATTTGAGTTCTGCAGTTGAGAACATAACACTCGGCGACAAACTGTTTCAAAACGAGAGTTCTATAACCATCTCAATCGGTGGCGAATCGAAAACACTTTCTGCTGGTTCCAAAGTCACTGCCGCCGAATACATCGCAGCGAAGCAAGTTCTTGCTACCGGCGGTCAGAAAGTCGGACTCGATGCAAGAGGTCGGGCGGTAAGTGGTTCTATTGATTTGAATGAACTGACTCCGGGCGACAAAACGATGAAGGTGCGCGATTTTGTTGTGCCTGAGAATGTGTCTGCTGCTGGCGATTTTAGTAAGAATGGCGACATTCGAATTACTGGGGACCTGATCAACTCAGGCACCATTCAAGCGTTTTCGTCTGACAACAAAATTACAAGCGCAACGATTTCGGCGGACAACATCACCAACAATTCGAACGCGTCGATCTCTTCCGAACTTAATCAATCCGCACGTGATCTTGGCGGCGTTGTTTCAAATCTTGGTTTGAATCTTCGTGCTGATGATGTGCTGAGCAACTACGGCTCCATCACAAGTTCTGGCGATCTGACTTTGTCTGCTGGAAAAACATTGACCAATTCAGGTAACGCCATCGCGCATAACAACCTCAACTTGCAAGCGCCAAAAATTGTAAACAGTGGACGCATAGAATCCATCGCTGCGAACGTGAATTTGGATAGTTCATCTTTGTCGGCTCTCATCGTGAACAATTACGGTGGAACGATCACCGCGTCGGACGGCGCCATAAATATTCGTAGTTCTGAATTCCAAGATCGTTTCGACACGTTGGTTTCCGGTGGAGATTTACTCTCCAAAGAATTGAATGTTTTCACCGGCGGTGGCACATCCAATGTGTTCGTCAATGAATTGAGTGGTGTAGTGAACACTAGCGGAAGCGCTGCGCACGTAAAGGCTGATACTTCAACGCTTGTTATTGGCAAGCAGTGTTTAATTGGTGATCCAACCTATTACAACACTGGCGACATTGTCATTGATGGTGACATTGTCGTTGGAGAAGCTCTAGCAATCATTTCTGGTGGCAACATCACAGCTACGTCAAACTTATCGGAAATCACGGCAAGAGACAACAACGGGCAAGGTTATTCCATATACATATTGGCCGGAGTGCGTTTTGTATCAGGTACTGGAGAATTGCAACCTGGGGGAGGACCAGCCACACTTCCCAGCCAATCTCCTGGTGTGTATACAGGCAATGCGACTGGCAATGTTACCGTTTCACTTAGCAGTGCACCCGGCGGCGATATTGATTTCTCTAATGCTTCGCCAACTCTTACAATCAATAGCAACTCCACAAGTGGAAACCTGAATGGTGCCATAACAGCAATAGTCGCTGCAAATTCTGGTACAACTGGCGGACATGTAATATTGCCGAGTTTAAGTACGATAAATGCTGGTGGAAGTGGAAACGGTACAAATGGAAACGTCCATGTTGGGGCCGCCAACAGTATTCAAATCGGAAATATCTACAGTGACTCTGGGCAAAGTCCTGGTGGATTAATAAGAGTGGTTTCCGGTAACCCTAGCTCATCTAATGGTGCAGATCTCGTTTTTGATCCCACCGGACAGATGATTTCCAACACTGGTGGCTTTGGTGCTGGCAGTTTCGCGGGATCTGTCGCGACCGGCAATATCCATAGTACTGGTTTAATTCAGATTCTTTCAGGCAAAAGTCTTACTGCTGGCGATCTCATTACCGATCAAGGTATTTCAGTTGGGAACACCTACAGTGGAAATACACTCGGTCTAACGGTTGGTAATGTCACGGCTCGAGGTGGCTCGTTGTCATTATTTACGAATGGAGCGCTAACCACTCAGAATATTGAAGCAGTCAGTTTTTCTATAGATACAGATGGAGCAATTGTTACTGGGAACATTAATACGACTGGTGATATTAGCCTTGTAAATGTGTTTTCAAATGTCACTCCAGGCGTTAGCACCGGCAACTTAGTCTCCTCAAGCGGAAAAATAACGATCCAGACGAAGGGGAGTGTGGCGGTAGGGGACGTCACCGCATTTGGAAATGTGAGTCTGCAGGCACAGTATGGCTCTTCTGGTTCATTTCAGGGGGGGGATGTTTCCTCACAGAATGGGAACGTGGGAATTTCGTGCAAGACTCAGTTAATTGTTGGTGACATCGATGCGTATGGCTCAATCGGAGCAGATAGCCAAACGTCCGGTTTGGTGAGTGCTGGAAACTTGTATTCAACTACAGGAGCCATTGGTCTTTACGGGCACGGGGCACTCACCGCGGGTGGAGTAGAAGCAGCAACCTTTGTCACTCTATCTAATTTTCACGGACCCAGCCTTAATGCTCTGAATATCACTGCTCATTCCGGATATGTGACAGTTGGCTCAGGTGGAGATCTCAATGTAGGGGAGATAAGTGCAGGGAGCGAAGTTTCACTAGGTGGCGGCACAAACGCAATAATTTCTGTCGGGAATGTTTCCAGTGGCGGTTACTTTAAGGCTTCTGGTACCGGAGCTTCCCTTACCATAGGCAACGTTGAAGCAGTAAATTATGTTGACTGCATTGGACTTGGATCTATTTCGATGGGGTCAATTCAAACGCCTTCTTCGTCGTATGTCTTGATTCAGGCTACAAACAGCGTTAGCGTCGGTGGCATAAATGCTCCTTCTGGACCGATCACGGTCGCGAGCAATGGAACGATGTATTTAGGTGGCAGTATCTACACAGGTGGACACGCCCTAAATCTTATTGCAAACAGTGCAATTGATTCTGCGCAAGGGATTGAAATAAGCACGGAAAACCAGAATGGTGCGGGCGGCATTGTACGGATATTGGCAGGGGCAAATTTTCAATTAGATACAGGCAATAGATTGGTGCGCATTACATCCGGACTCCCCTTCGGAGGTAACGTGAATTTGGGCGGAGTAACAAAATTCGTTACCAATGGTACTACAGATGGTGGCGATGTTTTGATTGTTGCCTGGGGCGGTCCGTCTGCTGGAAATGTCGACCTCTCTGGTGTACCTGAAATTACTACTGGCGGTGGACAACCATTGCTGCATGAGGGCAACTTTAAGGTTATAGCCGGTGGAAGGGTTGACGATGCGATCAACATTCAGTCCATTCGTACGCGATCTCTTGCAAGTAGCGGTGCTATCGGCACCGGTGGAGATGTACTCCTCAGTGTGAGTGACCCCACTATAAGTGGCGTCGGGAATCAATTTCTCTTGAATTATGAGACTGGAGCCCAATTTGGCAGTGTTACAACGTCAAATCTATCACTGGCAAATGGAGATATTAGAGTCGGCAGCATTCGTAGTTCGGGAAATATCGATATTCAAACGAGAGATACTTTGAATTTCCGCCCTTCTAGCGAAATTATTAGCTTCGCTCCAAACAATCCCGATGCTTACCTTTCTATTTACGCCGGAAATATCAACATGCTTGGCTCTGCCAGATTCATTTGCACAGATGGGGCAACAACGGGCGGCAGTATCTCTATAAGAGCCTGGCAAGGAAACGTCAACGGCACTGACCTGCAATTTACTTCAGGAAAAAGTGTTTTCATTTCTGGTCAAATTATTAATACGTCGCAGTTTACAGTTTCTTCGCAAGGAACCGTGACAGTTAGCACCAACTTGCTATCCGCTTCAGCGAATTCAGGCAGTTTAGGTGGTACCGTTTCAATCACTGGTAAAGGTGACATGTGGATCGGAGATATTGCTGCAGAAGGCGGGGAAATTTCCAACGGTGGCAGTATTGCCGTCAAGAATTTATCGAATTCTGCCGAAGATTCTCTGTCTCTCGGTTCGCTGACGGCACGAGGCGGAGCAACCAGTGGAAGTGGTGGCACCATAGCTGTTTCAACGTCCGGACCTGGTGGAATTTCCTTCAGAGCTGATAGCTTAGTATCAACGTCTGCAACTACTGGAAGTGCTGGTGACGTAGCAATTATATCCGGCAGCGGACCCTTAGCCAATTTCGGCAAAATCTCTTTTCTTGGAAATCAAACGATTAGCGCAACTGGTGGTGCCGGTTTCACCAATGGAGGCATAACCTTGCATTCTGCAAGCGTTGAAATTGGAGGAGATCTCACGATTGATACATTTGGGCTTGGTTCGCTGGCGGGGATAAAGAATGTTAGCTTAACCGTCTATTCGGGCTCTTTGCAAACGCATGGGCACGATCTTGTTATATCAAGTCGAAACAATCTGAATGCGTCTTGGTTGCATTATATCTCTACCGTAGATAGCAACGTCGATAGTGGTGATCTGACAATAAAGGTAGGCAACGAATTTACGAGCCAAGGTTTTGATGGAATTGATACTTACTCAAACAAAGATGCCTCTAATGGAGGCGATGTATTGATTCAAATATTTAAAACTGTATCTGGCGGTTTCTCCAGGATTACGACGGACGGTAAAACGTCCGGGAATGGTGGCAATGTTACCCTTGTGGGTGATGTTGGATTTGGTCGCATCAGTGCCAATGGCGGAACATCAGGCAACGGTGGCACAATCCAGGTCAATCTCAATACCTCGCGTAGCTCAATTCCTGACTTGCTCAGTTCAGTTGGTATCGTGAATGGAGACATAACATATACTAATTCTGGAAGCGGCTACATAAGTCCATATGCCGTAATTGGAAGAAATATTGTTCTTTCAGCACAAAACATTTTTTCTAGCTTTACTGTTCCTACGGTAATAACTGGGACCGGCAGCGTTCAACTGAATGCAGTTCAAAGAATAACTATGTCAGGTGTGATAACTACGCCGATTTTGACTGTTTCCGGTGAGGCTAATCGCGATACCGGACTCGGGATTAGGTTTACTAACGGAGCCTCTTCTGTGACGCTGAACTACAGTGGGAGGGATGGCTTGTTCGAGTCCGTTGGTGCGGGACAGGTGAATTTGGGAAATATTTCTGGTGGATTTTTTGAACTTACGTCGTCGAGTGATGTAGTAACCACGTCTGATGTGACGCTGACTAATGGACTCAAGCTGATCGTCAGCAAACTAGTTAATGAGCATACTTTGAATGGGGGAAGTTCTCTTATCATTGAGAGCAACGGAAGTGGGTTGATTTTGGACGGTGGTGCTGGTGGTACGCTCCGCGCGGATCATGGACCTATAAACATAGTTGCTAACGAAGGCAATTTAACTTTGGAGGGAAAGACGACTTATTCCACAACGGCAAATCTCTTAGCTCAAGGAGCTGGTCAGCAAATAGTCCTGGGTGCAGGGTCCGACTCGATAGCAGCTGTTACATCCTTTCTTTATACCTCGACGTTGGCTGGTTCGGGCACTCTAACAACATTCAACGTTCCGGATGCAACTTGGATTTTTCTGCAAGGAGGAACATTACTCAACAAGCCAGGCGACATATTTCTTCTAGGGAATATAAATATCTCCGGTGCTGACTTTGCCATTCTTGCCAGCGGCAATATCAATCTGCAAGGGACTATTGACCTGTCTGGCTCGACCAACGGCGGAAGTTTGACGATGATTGCCGGTTACGGTTTTTCGTATGACACTGCTGGAGCGGTGACGTTCGACAAAACCACAACTATTAATAACTTTATGCCATCAGCCACACCTGGTTCTATCAATGCTTCTGGCGTAACTATAATCACTGCGGGTGGTACAGGCAATGGTGGCAATGTTGTTGCGATTGCAACCGGTTCAATTACTTTGGGCGACATTACTGCTACAGGCGGGGCGACATCCAGCGGTGGAACTGTAACAGTTATTGCAAAGGACGGCATCTCGCTCGGAGCGATTAACACAACTGGCGGTTTAGCAAGTGGTGGCGTCACTCTTGCTGTCGCGAATGCGAACATTCCTAGCGGGACTAATTTCCAAATACTTAATGGCAATATCATTAGTAATTCTGCACCAATCACGGCTGGTTCTATCACCAATGGTTCGCTAGAGGTTCAAACTATAACTTCTCCAGATGCCTCTGTCGTTCTGATAGGAGCCCACCGGTATGATGATCGAATTAGTACCAATTTTGTAACAGCTGATTCACTCACTCTCTATACAGATAATGGTTCAGCCATCGTTCAGGGAAGCCTCAATTTATTTAACAGCATCGCAACTGGCACGAGCAGGGTTGTTTCTGGAAATGATAAGAACTTGACCATTGGAACAATCGAGGGAATTCTGCAAACCTTATCTCTGAGTGTTACTAATGGCGGCATATTAACAAATACCGGCAGTTTCACTGTAAACAACCTTTCTTTAGCCAGTGATAACTTCGATATGTCAAATGGCACAATTACGACTTCCAATGCGAACATCTATTCTTCTGCGGGGTTTTCTAATCTCGGTAATTTGAATGCGCAATTGATAAACCTTGTACAAGAAGGAACGATTACCAGTCTTAATTTGGCCTCTACTACGCTCAATACTCCAACTATAAATCTAACTTCTTCGACTGGAGACATTGGAAGCAGCACAAACCGGTTATTGCTGCCAACTTTGAATGGCAAATTGTACCTATATGCTCAGAATGGCTCGGTTTTCGTAAAGAGCGATGTGAATTCACCTGGAGGCTTTGATTTGTACGGTGGGGCTTCGCGTGGAGACTTCGACTATCTTGGTACTGGCATAACTAATATTGTTGGAAGTATTGATACCACCGATGGTGATATCAATATTGCAACTGCGGTGAGTAAAATAAACCTAGCTTCCGGAGTTCAATTAAATGCCCATGGAACAACGGCGGGGAATGGTAACATCACTATTCGAGTATTGGATACAAGCAAAGCCGCGAAGAAAACATCGGTGATCAATTTATCATCCGGTTCGCAATTGAACACAGTCGCAACTGGAACTGAAGGAGTGATAACTTTGTCTGTTGGTGAGGTAACGGCACCCGTTCTCGGCAAGGCACCCAAGAAGAATGTCCAGATTATTAACCAGGGTGGCACTATCTTCTGGGGTAAAAAGACAGCTGCCTTTAACCTTCCAACGAATGTCTTGCACACTAAGGGGACAAATATAGTCTTCAATAATGCCTACGGAAACAAGAACATTATTGTTTCTGGATCCACCCTTTTTGCTGATCCTCCAGTTGCTGATGGAACACCCCTAACTGTAATCACGACTCCTTCAGACCAGAAAGCTGATAGTATGCAACACGTTGCAAATGGTCTAGATTCAAATCTTTTCGCGCAGAACATTCACGGCAATTTTCATGCGCCCGCCTCGCAATACTTCAAAACGGGTTCTGATATTGGTTTCATCAACAAGAGTGTTTTGCTAGCAAATAGTAATTTGTCTCTTCTGACTGAGATAGACGAGGAGGCTCGTACAAAAGAGGTTCGCCAACTGGCGTTCAGTAGCTCCTATGATAGTAGTGACAACTCATATATGGTTGGCAGTAATGGTTATAGCGGCGATTTTATAGCAGGTATTTGTACCGATGCAGAAATTGGATTTGCTGGAGATGGTGCCATTCAGCGAATCAAACATAGCGAACAAGTCAAACTAACAGACGGCAGTATTCTCTTCGCGCCACTTCACGACACGCAAGTCCAAACTCCCAAGGGAGCTGTTCGAGTGGCTGCAAATGCAATCGCTTTGATTTCAGTGTCTGAAGCTGGGCTATCTGTATTCGATTTGGACGATCAGCATAAAGGCTCAGTCTCAGTAGAATCCAACGGTCACAATGTCGTTCTTTCACCTGGTCGCCATGTGATGATTACGCCGCATCATAAGGCTGAGTTTGCGCAATTAAATCCGATTGAAACCATTGCGCACCGAGCGCTGTCTAGCAATGTGAAAAATGGGCATCGTGCGCACATGTCTGAGTTTTCCGTATTGTCGGCGATTGATTCCGTCAAGCCGTTAAAAGCATTGGCGTGTTCGAGCCATCCAAATGCGCGCAAGATTGCAGGTCGCATGATGAAGACGACCGCCATTTTGATGCAACTCGGCGGCAGCAGCGGAGAACAGTATCAGCATTACTTCAGACCGCGCATGACTGCTATGCAGAAATAGCGCGGGCGGGATGTATCCCGCCCCTACATTTCCTATATTTGCAACTTGGCTTCGAATTCTGGGAAAATAAGAATCTCTGATGAGGCCGACAGTTGGTGGACGAGGGGACGGACGATAAGCTCAAGCGCAAGCAGGAAGCGGACCATGTTGTCGAGCGGTCCGGCTTTGCCAGCATGTCTGCGGATGTGGAGCCCTCTGTGGAGCATCAACTTCCTTTGAAGGTGGAAAGGTTTCAAAACGCAGAGGCCAATCCGAACCCAGAATCTTCTCCTACAGCAGAACCGGCGTCGAAAGCAGAAACTACTCTGAAAGCAGAACTGTTGCGAGCCACCGCACTTTCAACTGAATGGATCACCTTGGCTGCGGAACCGAAGTCTCCGTGGCAGGTGGTTCGTTCGCTCATAAGTTTCAACTGGTGGCGGAATGCAGGTATCACATCAATAGATTACGCACCTTTTTGTCTCATTCCAGCTACCTTTACGGCTCTCTCCGGAGCTGTGGTCAACATCGCAATGATGGTTGGCTTCGAACCATTGCGTCACAGCCCGGTCGAATTCACCGCTTTGATTTTGGTTTTTGCGACGCTGCTCTTGGGCTGTTTGCTCGGTGTCGCATTCATGATTCTTGGGTTTGGCGGCTGGCTTGTGCGCCTAGGCGCATATTCGATTGCGCTCGTGAAGGCGCCGTCCATCAAGTATTTGGCAGAACTGTCCAAAGACGCTCGCAAGGCGTGGTTCAAAGCTGCTCTTGCTGATGTGGAACCACTGAAGATTCACATCGGCGCAGTTTTGCTCTGGGTTACTGCTTACATGGTTTTTCCGCTTATTATTGTGGCAGGTTGCACCATGGTTAAAATCATTACCATGCCTGTATTCATGGGAGCGATGGCAATCAAGTTGCCCGTATGGATTGATTTTGCGTGCGCGATAGCAATTGTGCCGAATATTTTGTTTCTCGTGATTTACTCATTCGTCGCTCTCATAGTTTCGGCTTGCTCTCCGTTAAAACCGCAGAAGGCAGCCGGTTTTGCCTTCAAGTCCTCGTGGAGGTTTTTCTGGCCGTTGACTATCGTGTCAGCGCTTTTTGCTGTCATTAGTTTTGCTCTAGGCGCACCAAGTGATCTACTACAGATGGCGACTGTGGAAAAGACGTTGGCGCAGTATGACCCTACATCCAAGACTATTTCTCACGTCTGGTCTAGCTTACTGAGTGTGATTCTGTTTCCGCTCAGTTTTGTACCTATATGCGATGTTCTGCGGCCGCTGCTGAGAGATGAACTCTTGGCGGGGAGAGTAATTGAATCGAGGGATAATCCGTGACATCTGATTTTGTCAGAATTGTGAATTCACCAAATGGCGAGATCGCCGGACTCCTCGATTCGATCAACGGACGTAAGGGAAAGGGGGCGTTTTTCCTTTGTGTTGCGTCTAGCGAGAGCAGCGATATTGAGGGCATTTCCGCTGCTGGAGCTTCGCCAGAATTGAGGCGGTTTACGCCGTCAATTGATGCTGAAGCACTGGTGACTGGCAGCCCCGCCGGTGGTGCGGAACTTCCTGTGTCTCCAACAGGCGTGGTGTCACCTGTGGTGATCACTAGGGCTTGCACAAACTTGGCAGGGTTTGGAATCACCGTTGTAGATTGTGGAACTTTCAAAACTCCTGATCTTCCCGATGTGAAGCGAATCGGCAAAGGTGGCGCGAAGTGTGTTTCTACTGGAACTGCGCAAAACTATGAAGATGTGCGAGAACTGTTTTATGCCGGATTGGAAATTGGCGGACAGGTTTCAGCCGATGTTGAATATGTGATTATGGGTGAATGTGTTCCTGCTGGAACCACGACTGCATTAGGTGTCCTTACTGCACTTGGTGTGAATGCAAGTGGTTTGGTATCCAGCAGCTTGCAACAGACGGATCACGGTACAAAAGGGCGTCTTGTCTCTGAAGGTCTGAAGTCCGCGTCGCTAAGTCTCGCTGAAATTCAAGAACTTCCTCTAAAAGCTGTTTCAGCAGTTGGTGATCCAATGCAACCGTTTGTCGCGGGGTTTGCGCTTGCGGCGTCTACGAAAATCCCTGTAATTCTCGGCGGTGGGTCGCAGATGCTTGCGGTTTATGCTCTCACACAAAGTCTGCTCAAGAGCAACATGAAAGCACTGGATCGATCGAAAGAACACAGAATTTCGGTGATTACCACCAAATGGGTTGTGGACGATAAAAGTGCAAACGTTGGTGAATTAGCGCGCATGATTGGAGCACCCTTCGCATGCGCTTGTCCCAACTTTCGTTTGTCGAGGCATGAAGGTCTTCGCAGCTATGAAGATGGGAATGTTAAAGAAGGTGTTGCCGCAGGAGCTTCAATGGTGGCTGCTCACATCGCTGGCGGCGCGAGTCCAGGTGAAATTGTCGAAGCAATTGATCGAACCTATGACGAGATGGTTCCTTCTAGAGTTTGAAATTTCTTGAAGAATAGTAAGGTGACACCACAGACGGTTCCGGGCTCCAAGCACCCCTCTCAAATACCGTCACCGTCTGCAGTGTCACTTGTCTTGTGCTTCCTGATGACAAAATGATATTTGATGGACGTTAGGAATTGACTGTGGAATTGCACAGTTGTAGCTTGGATGACTGAAACTTCGCAAATTTCCCTCGGAAAATTAGGCTCGGGCGCACTTAAGCGTCGGCGAGCCGCCGACGCACCAAAGGCGGTCGACGCATGGCGTCGACCCTACAGTTAAAGGGGCGCGTGCAACGCGCCCCCACGCTTCTAAGCTTGGGTGGCTACTTGATTGCGACCGGCTTCTTTGGCTTGTTGCAGGGCGAGTTTTGCGTCGCGCAATATGGTTTCGGGATTGAGGTCTTCCATATTGAAGTTGGAGCAACCTACGCTGACCGTAACTTTCGGACCGCGTGCTCCCTGTCCTTTGACGAAGCTGATGCGTTCTACTTCGGAGCGCACCTTTTCGCCCAGAATTTTGGCACCGGCAATGTCGGTATTCGGCAGGACCACCGCGAATTCATCACCGCCATAACGGGCGATAAGGTCGCTTGAACGTGTGATGTTCAAAAGACGGTTGGCGATGGTTGTGAGCACCACATCTCCGATTTCAAATCCGAACTCATCGTTGATCTGCGCGAAATTGTCGATGTCGATAATTGCCATGCCGACGGCAAGACGCTGTCTGAATGAGAACAACAACTGCTGCTGCAGGAAGCCAACCAAGAACTCGAGATTATACAGTCCGGTAAGCGGATCGATTGCTGCGCGGAATGCTTCGCGTTCGTGCAGAACTTCGATTTCGTGTTTTGCCATCAGCAATTGAACGACGGGGGCCATCTGCATTTGCAGTTGAGCCATGAATGCCTTGGAAGTGGCATTGAATGCGTTTTTCTCTGACGAAGCGAAAACCAATGCTGCCTTGCCGGCTTTCTCTTGAAGAACAGGAAGAATTTCAATTTCTTCGAAGGCTTTTCCGCCTTCTGCTTTAGGCAGTTCGCCTCGCATATCGAGATTGAGGTCGCCGACGACTTCCAATTCTTTAGTGAGCTTTTCAACGAGCTTGTCGAAACCTTCCTGGCTTATGCCCTGCTCAAGTTGAAAGGCTGCCCAGGGACCATCAGCGCTGGCAACAACAAGACCAAGTAAGCTTGGCGAAAAGAGTTGGCCGACGAGGCTGAAGTAAGCATCGACAAATTTCTTGCGAGGATCAATAACCTCAGCCAGTGTGCGAATTACGCGCGCGACCATACGTTCGATCAGCAAGTCGTCGAGAAGTCCGCCATAGCTGTTGATTAAGTTCGCACTTGAGAATGAGCGCGACGGCACAATGAGGTTTTTCACCATACTTGGCTGCCAGCCGGAGTCTTGTGCTTTGCTGACGAGATTTTTTATCTGCGTGCAGACTGATTTCAAATCTTTTTCGAGATTTTCCGGCTCAATGACTGCGTCAGCCAGTGCAGCAACTTTCCAGAACGGGTCTTGGTCGGCCGCATCACCCTTGGCAAGAAGCATGACCGGCAGGCGGCTGGTTCTGTCATTGGACTTAATCAAGCTGGCTAGCTGATAGCCACTTAAATCGGAAAGATTTGTCGAAGCGACAACTATGTCGGCGCCATGAGTGCCAAGCTCGTCAAGAGCGTCGAAGCCCCCGACGCACGCTGTCACTTCAAAACCTTCCTTCTTCAGCTGCGCGCGAAATTCGGTGGATGGGCTCTTCTCATCTTCTACAAGGACAACCTTAGCTATCGCCATTTTCGACTTCCTATTGGCTAGTTACCGAGATATCGGTGAATTTTACCGGGTTTGGATATAGATGGTAATTCTCACACAGTCATTATCTTATGCCTGCGCAACGGACGCCATAGTGATATGATCTTCGCTTGGGCAACCAGTGAAGCTGGTCTGGGACTGGCTTTGACAGCTTTATTCGGTGCCGGACATAGTGTGGATACCTTGGCGGCGTCTGTCCGCCACACTTGGTGAGTGTGAATGTTGACTGCAACAGCTTCAAAAGAACTGCCCCTGAGCTTCAGACTGACTGAAGATCAAATGTTAATTCAAGAAACGATTGCCGAAATCGCGCAAAAGGAGTTTGCTCCGAGAGCCGCAGAGATTGACAAGAATCACAGATTTCCAAGAGAGAATTGGGAATTGCTGGCGGCGTCGGAATTTTGCGGACTGCCCTTTCCCGAAGAGTACGGCGGCGCCGGGTTAGACCACGTTTCTTACGCAATAGTCGTTGAAGAGATGGCGAAGCACTGCGCAACCACCTCAGTAATGTACTCAGCGCACGTTTCGCTCTGCGCGTCTCCGATTTATGTGATGGGCAGCGAAGAGCAGCGCAAGCGCTTCTTGCCACCTATGTGCAAGGGCGAAAAAATGGGTGCATTTGCTTTGTCAGAGCCTGGAACCGGCTCCGATTCAGCGGCCGCGACATGCATGGCTGAGCTGAAAGGCGATCACTTTATTTTGAACGGCTCCAAGAACTGGATTACCAATGGCCTTGAAGCAGACTATTACCTTGTCATTGCTCAAACAGACCGCGCACTGCGCCACAAAGGGTTAGTCGCTTTAATTGTGGAAAAAGATTCCCCCGGCTTTACATTTGGAAAGCTCGAGGACAAATTGGGCATCAAAGGTTCATCGACTTGTCAGATTATGTTTGAAAACACACCAGTACCTGTTGAAAACATGCTGGGCAAGGTCGGAGAAGGCTTCAAGGTCGCCATGATGACGCTCGATGGCGGACGCATCGGTATTGCCTCGCAAGCCGTTGGGATCGCCCAGGGCGCCTGGGATCATGCCTATCGCTATGCTAAAGAGCGCGAGGCTTTTGGCAAAACCATCAACAATCTCCAAGCGATCCGCTTTATGTTCTCCGAGATGCAAACAGAGATCGATGCGGCTCGTCTTTTGACATACCATGCGTCTTTGGCACAAGACCGTGGTGAAAAATTCACTCGAGCTGCTGCACATGCGAAGCTCTACGCCTCGGAAGTGGCGATGCGCTCAACTGTCAAATGTGTGCAGATTTTCGGCGGATATGGGTATGTTACTGATTACCCTGTCGAACGTTATATGCGCGATGCGAAGATCACTGAAATCTACGAGGGCACCTCTGAGATCCAACGTCTGGTGATAGCGAATTCGCTTTTGAAGGACCAGTAGACACAAGGTAGCGCAGGTACAAGGCATATTCGAGGAATTCGGTTCGAAACCCCGACGTCCTGAACGTTATTACTAAGAGGAATGCAACGATGAACTGGCAAGTACCACCGAACTGGCAACCGCCGCCCCCTCCTCCGAGACCCGGAATGCCTCCACCCGGTGGCGGCGCACCCGGCGGTGGTGGAGCGCCCGGTGGTGGACCAGCACCCGGCGGCGGACCAGGAACTGCAACTGCTCAAGCAAAAGAACTTTCCTTGTATGAGTTGTTGCAAGTCGATCGCAATGCGCACTCGACGATCATCCGTTACGCATACCGATATTTAGCCGCGATGTTCCATCCGGACAACAGCGAAACCGGTGATGCTGAAAAGTTCAGAATCATTACCGACGCTTGGAAGATATTGTCGGATGACACAAGGCGTCAAGCTTACGACATGACTTTGTCCGTTCAAGATGCTTCTAAGCCTCAGGCTAAGGCTCCTGGTGCTCCGTCGTCATTCGGACGCGACAGCTTGCCGAAATTCGAACGCACGAGTTTGACGTGGAACGAAGTCGAATTGAGAGTTGCCGTCTTGCAGGTTTTGCTTGCTCAAAGACGTAAAAAACCGTCTAGCGGTGGCTGTTCCGGTAAGATGCTCATGGACATTTTGCAAATCGACGATGTTACCGACATCGAATTTGCATTGTGGTATTTGCGTGAGAAAAGCATGATCGAAACCGGCGAACGTTCATTCATGATCACTGCAATCGGACTCGACTACTTGACTGAGCAATTGTCGAAGACACAGGTTCTCGATGGTGGCACGCAGATGGAGAAGAAAACTTCATCGGTGGTCAATGCAGGTCTGCCAGCAGTTCTCGGCAAATAGCAAAAACTTGGTGGCGCATTGCATGCCCCCTTCTGTAGCGGCGACGCCATGCGTCGACCGGCTGTGAAGCGCATTGCACGCCCCCTTTTTAGGTTAATCAAATTGCAGTCTCAGCCGTTGTTCTTAGCTTAAGAGTGAACTGTACATTAGTCGAACTGCAGCGTGAGCTGTTCGTTTAGCACTGTGGATAAAAACGTCTTTCGATGCCATATTGTCGGACCGTGCAGCTTGATTGCATCGCGGTGCGCTTGCGACGCGTAGCCCTTATTGCTTTCCCAAAGGTAGTGCGGAAATTGCGTTGCGAGATTTGCCATCATTCGATCTCGGTATACCTTCGCGATCACTGAGGCGGCTGCAATTGAGGCTGAGTGTGAATCTCCGTCAATGACAGTCATTTGTTCTAGTTGCAGGTCTGTGATTCTTTTATTTCCATCTACCGCCACCAGATAGTTTTTGCACTCGCTCTGATGTGTTTCCAAAAGCGAGCCTATAGCCCTCGACATCGCTAAAAGACTGGCTTTTAGAATATTGATGGTTTCGATTTCTTCGACTGATGCTTCTGCAATGGCGCAGTGCGCGTGTTGATGAATGATTTCTGCAAGCCGCTCCCGCTGCTGGCTAGACAATTGTTTGCTGTCATTAAGATCTTCGAGGGCTTGACTTAGTTTTGTGCCCGACCTGACAGGCGGCAGGATAACGGCGGCAGCAACAACTGGTCCGGCAAGACAGCCACGTCCGACTTCATCTGTGCCAATGAGCACGGCTTCTTTTCCGCGCATTCTAACGTCAAATTTGAGCATGCGCTTGAGACGAGTTCCGCATTCCAAAATCTCTGTCTGAGCTTTCGGATTTTTCTTGGCGCGAACTGTCTCTTCTTTTTTCGGCATGTGCCACTTCCGGTGGTGCCAAAATATAATTGGCGGCTAACTTACGTCTAAGCTCGTAGCTATGCCATTTTACTTGGCATTAGTACCTTGCTAAGTTACCACTTCAAGAGGTCGGAACTACCAGTTGTGAGATGCGAAAAATCTGAAAAAATTGGCAATTCAACTTACTTGCCGTCTGGGCTGTCAAACGTAATGCGGCCTAGCCTTCCATTGCGTATATCTCCTAGAAATACGGCGGCGGCGCGGCTGGTATCGGGGCGACCTTTGGTGGTCAGGAATCGTTTGCGTTCGGCTATTAGTTGCAGATTGATTTTTTCGTTGATGACAGTCGCTGAATCTGGCTGACTGACTTCCGATAAATCATCGTCTTCGTAATCAAGTGCATTGTCTTCGCCTGACCTGCGGTTGCGCTTGGATTGTTTGCTGATGTTCAAATCCCGTTCGAGTTTCCAATTTTGACCGTCTTCCTCATCGTCTTCATCGGTTGAGGGTGGGTTCTGCAAATCCAATCCGGCCGGGGTGAGATCACCTTCCGCCTCAGGGATGTATTTCTCAAGAGCGCCAGGGTAGCGTTTTTGCAGTTCGGCAATGGCGCGTTCGGCCAGTTCTTCAGGTGCATAAGCTCCGGCGGGTGCCAGATTGAAAATGCCGAGCTTTTCGCCGACATTTCTCGATGAGATGTTTGGCGGCAGGATCCCTGGCGTGTCAAGGAGCTCAAGCTTCGGATGCACTCTAATCCATTGTGGACCGCGAGTGACGCCAGGGCGGTCGGCAACTTTGACTTGCTTCTTTCCAATCAGCCAGTTTATGAGACTGGACTTGCCAGTATTCGGCATTCCCACGACACAAATCCGGACCGGGCGCGGGAGCAAACCTTTTGCTTCAATCTGTTTGATCTTCTCTTCGCTCAATTCAAGAGCCATGTTTACAACCTCCGGCTGGCGCCGGCGGTCTTTCAGGGAAAGAACAATTACCTTGACGTGTTCAGAGGAAAGCTTTTTTGCGCACTCTCTGCTGACTTTAGGGTCAGCCAGGTCGTCTTTTGTGAGAAATATTAGCCGCGGTTTATTTCCGAAGATCTCGTCATTTTTCGGGTGCCGGCTGGACAGAGGCGCCCTTGCATCGAGAACTTCGAAGATGAGATCCACCCACTTCAATTGCTGTTGAAGCAATTGAAAGGCTGTTCGCGGCGGACCTTTAGACGGGCCCTTAGATTGTCCCCTGGATGGCCCTTTCGACGATCCTTTGGGAGTTTCTTTGGGCTGACCTTTAGGCTGGCCTTTTGAAGGTTTGCTGCCTTTCGGCATTAGCAGATTGACTGTCCTTAAGCTTCAGCGGTCTCAGCTGCCTTTTCGGCGGCTGGGGCAGCCTTTTCAGCCTTAGCGGCAGGAGCTTTCTCAGCGGCCGGAGCAGCTGCGACGTCCTTCTTACCGGTGACCTTTTCTTTGATTCTGGTCGCTTTACCGGTGCGCTTTCTCAGGTAATACAGCTTGGCGCGTCTGACATGACCGCGGCGCTGTACTGTGATTTTTTCGACGCGAGGAGAGTGAATCAGAAATACACGCTCGATGCCGATACCTTGGAAAACGCGACGAACCGTGATGGTTTCGCCGACGCCTGAGCCACGGCGCTTGATAATCACGCCTTCATAGCCCTGGGTCCGTTCCTTGTTGCCTTCTACGATTTTGACGAAGACTTTGACGGTGTCGCCGATATTCATTTGAGGGACATTGTCCTTGATGAGCGGCGCTTCAATTTCTTGGATGATTTGGTTCATGACAAAAAGACTCTTTTCTTGCCCTGCAGACGAACGGCAGGGGATCCTAACACGTGTAGAGAGGAAATATTACCAGTTGAACCCCCGGAGGATACCGGATGTTCATCTTTGTTGAGCAATTGACATAATCTATGAGAACTTGTTTATAAAGCCGCTTCTCAGCTAGGCTGATTGGATTTGCCGTCGGTGGTACCGGATATGGTGGCAGTGCTTCGCTCTGTATCGGATTTCTTAGCGCCTGAAGCGCCTTGCCCTGTCAGGGAATGCAGTTCTGCTACGAAATCTTCAATGGAGCGAAACTGCCGGTACACGGAGGCAAAACGGACATAAGCAACCTGGTCAAGGTTACGCAGTTTGGCTAAAGCAATCTCACCAAGATTTGTCGCCGTAACCTCTCGCTTGCCATCGGCTGCCAGCTCGTTTTCCACTGCCTCGACCAGATCGTCGATTTGTTCGGCCGTGACCATGGTTTTTGAGCAAGCTCGTGAAACCCCTGCTCTCAACTTCTCCCTTGTATAAGGTTCGCGGCTGCCCGATCGCTTAATCACGAGCAATTGCATCACTTCAACCCGCTCGTAGGTCGTAAAGCGACGATTGCAAGTCTCGCATTGACGGCGACGGCGAACAGAGTTTTCTCCCGCCACGCGGGATTCAAGGACTCGACTATCTTTTGCATTGCAGAACGGACAGAGCATAGAGAGAAATTATAGTGCCAAAGACGGTTTCAGTTCGCTGATTTTGGACCATTGATAATGGGCGAAAACATTTGGGGCATAATTGATAGGTAATGTAGGTGGCGCCACACAGGTGGTGGGCTGCGAACGACAGGTAGCCTAAAGCGAATGAAAAATAAAAGGAACCGCAAAGGGCTGAGGAAGGAAAGCCGTATATAGATAAGATGGCTAAGGAGAAGCTTACTCATTACGAAGTATTAGGTGTGAAGCCTGAAGTCTCTCAAAAGGAGATAAAGGAAGCTTATCGTGCACTGGTAAAGAGCAATCATCCTGACGTTGAATATCAGGATCAACGGAGGCGCGATGAAGCAACGCGGCAAATGACGCGTTTGAATGAAGCCTATGAGACGCTCAAAGATAGACGCCGCCGAGCTGAATATGACACGATAATTGGTGTCCATAAGCAACGAAGCAATCCGAAAGTAAAGCTCGATGAAAATGACACCGTTGAATCTCGCGAACGATTTTTAAAGCGCATTTTTCACCCGGCACGCTCAACGATGGTTAAAGTGCTGGGTAAGTACAAGAATGAGTTGAAAAAACTTTCCGAAGATATTTACGACGATATTCTTGTTGCCGATTTCGATGGTTATTTAGACAGTGTTGAAAACGCGCTCAGAAAAGCTGCCGATGCCTACTCGTCGGAAAGAGCGCCTTCATCTCTTGAGCCGGCAGTTCATATGATGCGTCATGCGATCGCACAAGCTGTCGATGGACTGGAAGAAACAAGACAATTTTGTCAAAACTATAATTACGATCACTTGATGATGGCTGAGAATCTATTTCGCATATCAGTTGATCTGAGTCGCAATGCATTGCAATTGACGCGTTAATGTTTAATGCAGTGCCGATTGATCAATAGCGTGTTTAGAGTTCTGTGATGTCTCTTTGTACTAACTGAGCAAGTGCATCATTATTTTTGACATTGAATTCAGCTTGGGCACCTGTTATTTGGTGCCATATTGAGTTGGATGTTTCGATGCTTCTCATCGATGCGTCGAAATACTTTTTCCTATCGGATGAGACAGGCAGCGTTGTTCCCATGAGATACAGGCAAAGAGCCCTGTTATTTAAGCCTCTTGCTACTTCAGATGAAAAATCGCCATGAGTTTTTCTGTCCCGCTCAAGTAATTCGTCGTAGATTTTTAGCGCTTGGAGAAAGGCTCCATGATCCATGTAAACAGACGCAAGATCAAGAGCAGTCTTCGAAAATTCTGCTGCATATGACGGTTTCCAGTCTGCAGATAATCTGCTCCATCTGTCGTACAGAATCTTTTCTGTGGTAGACAGATCGTTTAATTGCCAGGCAACGTCTGCTATCTGGCTATCTCTACTGTCTGAAATCTTTTGTTTCTTAAGAGATTGCAGTCGCTCCATCAACGCTTCCGATGAATTTCTCTGATGGTCGACGTTGAATACCGTAAGAACACTAACGAGAGTCCCGACGCAAATCAGGACCCCCGCTGTTAATAGTGTTGCTAGCTTCCCCATGCCTTATTCCGGCGGAACCGGTGGCGGAGGAGGTGGCGGTGGTGGTGGTGGTGGCGGCGGTGGCGGCGGCGGCGGTGGAGGCGGCGGCGGCGGTGGCGGCGGCGGTGGTGGCGGTGGCGGTGGTGGCGGCGCAGGAGGAGGCGCCGGTGGAGGTGCGGGTGGTGGCGCAGGCGGTGGTGCCGGCGGAGGAGGCGGAGGCGGCGGTGGCGGTGGCGGCGG
>QKMZ01000007.1:29145-406896 GCA_003242885.1 Candidatus Melainabacteria bacterium
GCTATGGGAACGGGAACAGGGTCTGCCGGAGCCACTGGCACAGGCGGAGGACCATCATCATCCCCAGGAGAACCTGGTGAACCGCCAGGTTCGCTACCATCTGGTTCACCACCGGTTTCAGGTGGTGGCGTGAAAGGCAGCTTTAAGATCGGAAAAACATAAGTACGGTTATAGAATATTTGGCTGTTTGCCATTTGAGCGCCAAAGAAATTAAGCGCAATCGGTACCCGAACTTGTGCTCGTGTCGTTACTACAACATAGGGAGATCCGCTCGGAGGCGTCGTCCCAAGCGGGTTATCCACCCAACGGAAATCCGTCGAAGGTGCTCCGCTTGCTCGGACGGTAGGTTGCGTAACGAAGTAACCATCCGTGGTATGTGCAAGTGCGGCCTGTTGGGCTGCTCTGAGACCTTCTGTTGGATTGTTGTAATTTGCTGCAGCTCTAGCTGCATCCCGTGCCGCGGAATCCAGGGTTGCAAAACCCCACGTCACTATGACGACATTCCATGCTAGAAGCGCAAAAATGACTAACAGAATGCATATGATAGCGATTTCTACTAGAACAAGACCAGAACGTCGTTTTGACCTAAGCTTCATCAAGGCTCCTATTGCTGAAGGACTACAAGGCTGCGCGCAATGGTCTGGAACGCTTGGTTCAGCGCTGCGGAATTGCTGACTCTTATGTAGAGTGCACCGTCGGCAGAGAGGGCTGCAATTCCTTGTGAAGTTGTTCTAGAATCACCAAGCAATGCGTCTTGCTGAGAGATGATTGAAGTATTTTGTGAAAGCCCGATTGTGTAAATAGGTACATTCATTCTTCGCGCTCGCCTGGCTTGGTTGCGCGCTTCCGACTTTCCAGTGCTCTCATTTACTGGTCTGTTCGGAATCCCGTCAGTGAACAGCACTATTGCTTTTTTAGCTCGTGCTCTCGTTTTAGATGTGTTGCCTAAATCGTCCAATGCAAGTTTTAAGGCGTCGGCAATGTTTGTTTTTCCAGTTGGACCTAAAGGCAGCCTAGTACTTCCGTTTCCTTGAATTGCTTCAATGACTTCGCTGAAATTACTGTTGGAGCGATCTAAGCTGATAAAAGGTAGGGGAAAAGCTTGAGTTCCTGCATGTGGCCAGTTTTGATCGGCATTTTGAGAGATACCGGTGTATGTGCTAGTCGGTGATGTCCCGGCGGTATCTGTAAATGTTTCAAGCCCGAAATGCGCATTAGAACTCGTATTCATGATCTGGTAGAAGTTTACTGACGCATTTCTAGAGTCGGCAATCGGTTGAGAAGTATTGCGGACCTGGCTCCAGTACGCGTTGTAATAGCCGGCTTGCGGCGGTGGCAAATTGGGATTGATTGTTCCTCCCTGGCTCTGGCGCAAAATGTCCGCGCTTTCCATGTTGCCGCGGGAAGCTTCGACACACGTTTCCAGTCTGGAAAAATCATAAGTTCCCATATTGGGAACGCGCACAACCATGTCTGTAAATCCGTTGTTGTAGACGTCTGGGTTCATCGCATTTCCACCAGGATTGGTCGGATCGGTTGGATCAAAGTTACCTGGCGGTAAGCCTTGCTCGGCGACTAACGAGCCAAGTGGATATTGGGTAGCTGATGCCGGTATTGGGGATGGCAGACTTCCAGCTGGATAAGTACGACGATTACCTCTCAGCCCTGCTAGGAGGTTGCCCGACGGATTTGTGGACTCGGAAAAAATCCACGTATTTTGGTTGGATGGAGAACCATAAGAAGAATAAGAAAGATTTTGAGGCTGCATAGCGTTAAAGCCAGTGCCTTCTTTCGGAGGGATACAGAGAGGATAGATGACTTGATTTGCTACAACTTTATAGATGACCCCTGAACCACTCCATTGCCGACGTACTAAGGTAACGTTCGTCTGGTCGTCCATTGAGCCCGAAACATCGAAGCATAAAAATAGGTCTAGCTGTGGAAGTCCGCCGTCTGAATAAACGCTAGCGGTTTCTAGGAAGCCTGTTGGAAATAAGTTACCAGCAAAAATCGCTCTGTCTGTGTAAGTGGCTTCGACGCGCATAGTTGTCGCAAGTGGAGAGCCTGTAGGCTGTGGATTTCCATCTTGATCAAAGAGTTTGATATTCAAAGTGGCATTGTATAGCCCTGGTCGAGAGCTATCGAAGCCAGAGTTTAGATGTTTTGCTAAATTACCGGGGTCCGAAAAGCGAGTCTTTAGAATGGAATTTTGCTCGAAAGTTTGGGCGGCAACTGTCATCGCCAATCGATGTTGTTGTTCAATAGTTCTTCCGCTGGGAGAACTCGCGAGTGCAGCTGTTCCGGCAAGAGCGGCAGCATCGGCGGAGGCTTGCAGCTGATGCTGCATCAGTGTGAATCGCGCCAATTCGAAAGCAAAAACGGCGAGTGGCAGCAAGGCAAAAAAGGCGATGAAGATGATCAGCGCCACCGTTGTGACACCTCGGTTCCGTTGTCTCGGTTGAATGATCATCGTTAACCTCGCGTACAAAGAAGTTCCTACTCAGTCAATCCATCAGGATTTTCAACGAGCGCATCGGCTTTCACAGTTAAGCTGAAAGGTGCAGTCAGTCCCGGGATATTCATGCCGAAATATCCACCCATTGCGATCAGTGGAGATACTGTACCTGTAACCGTCTCACGAATAAAGTAAAGGTTGTCGGTTTTGTTGAGTGAAGCCTGCGATATTGGGCCGGTTACTAATGAAGGTGGTGTACCGTTGACTGGCTTAATCATGATTCGAATTTGATGCGTCCCGGAAATTTCAGTGAAGGCACTTATATTCCGATTAAAAGACGTAGCAGCCCGCGATATCGCCTCGGTCCATGTCGGCGCTTTGGCGGCTCGGATGCAGCTATCGCGACATGCAAAATATAGAAGACTCGCTCGGTAAGTAATTGAGCACAAAATCAGCAATGGGATGGCAATCCCGACGAACAAGAAGAGCATCCCGGCAGGCAGTTCGGCTAATGAATAGCCGCGCGAACCCTTATTCCGGTTAGGAGATTTGAGCAAGGAGTGCATTGGATTACCCAACGTAGTAATGGACCGCAAGGTGGCCCGAAAACATTAAATGTAAATGCAATATACCCATACGTCAAATGATTTGTAAGTACAGAGCGAACGGGTTTAGCAATATGCTAATTTCGGTAAGATGAGCTAGCAACTCTCTCTGAGAGCCGCATCTTCACTGGAACTCATTCGGTTACCCAGGGGTAAATCACTGAAGTCGATGCCTAATTTGCCCAAGGGAAAGTCTTCCAAGCGATTAAGAAAATTTGCTGATGTCGACATAGCCAAGGTTGCAGAGGATCCGACCAGCATTTTCTTTGCGGTTGTTCGTTACTCGCAACCTGAGGCTCTAGCTGCTCTGGCTCTCTATTGCCGTCAGCAATCCGACGGTGACATCGTCGCGGATCAAGAAAGGAGTTTAGAGCATGACAGAGACGGTGTTCTATCCGCGATGGAACGCCTGAAGCAATCTGGCAGAAGTAGTAATACCAACCTAGAAGCTATTTTTGCAGAAAAAGCTGACGATGTAGCTGCTCCGGAATTTGAGACCGCGCCGTACGAAATCTTGCCCAGCGCGCCGTCAGCGACTGATAAGGACGGTGATGAAACCGTAACTGTCCGAAGACTGAGTGAGGAGACGCGCGTTGATTGCTCGGTGGATGCGGCTCTCCTCGATTTATCTGAGTTTGTATCTGAGAGCGAAATTGCTTCAGTGCCTGCTGAGGAAGCAGAGAGCTCTGCTGTAGATATATCGGAGTATGTGTCTGCGGATACAGCTTCTACCGCGGGAGGTTCTGGGCTGACTTTCTCTGAGGCGGAAGAGCCAACCATCAGTGATGACCGTGAGATTTTAAGTGGTGGTGAAGAGCTTGAATCAGTTGAAGAGCGCTGGAACGAAACCGTTGAAGAATCAGAAAGCCTGCTCGATTTTGAGCCGTTCGATCAATCCGAGCATGAAGTCGTTCCTCTGGCAGAAATCGGCATAGGTATAGAAACCGAGCCCCAGCTAGAAATTCTTGCTTCTGCGAGCGCTCAGTCAACATCGTCAGTTGATGACCTACAGCAAGTCGCATCGGACCCTAATGGAAATTCGACCAAGCTCGAATCAGAAGGTGATACTCCCAAGGAATCGTCACAGGTAAACGCCGTGCCGGTTAGAAAATCACCAATGCGTATTGAACCAAAACCGAGAAGAGCCATAGCTGAAATCACAGGAGATGCTATTGAGGCCATTCCTGGTGCCCACAACAAGGAACTTCAGGACGAGTTTAAAGGCGTCTACGAAAAGGCGATTCAGCGCGGAAGTGTTTTTGACGCCAAACATCGAGATGCTTTTTCATCGGAGTCGGAAAAGAAGGTTCGATCTTCATACCTTGGGCTCAAGGCAATTACGTTTGAGGAAGCCTTGACTCAACAAGAGGAGAAAGACCCTTCCATTCTCAGATCTCAATCGCAGAATATGATTACTCTTGAACTGCCCACATCGCCAACTGAGAAAGCACAGGCAGTTTGGGCTGTTGTCGACAAACTGCACACTACGCCGGTAATTATTACAGCATCTATCATTTGCCTTGCTTTTCTCGGATTTTTTATCGGTGGTCTCTGTCAGGGTGAAGGACTTCTGCAGGAAGGTGAAAAACTTTTTGAAGCAAAGAAATACAATGAGGCGATTAAGGTTCTTTCCAACTCAATCAATATGAATCCGATGAGAGCTCATACGCTTTTTATCCGCGGACGTGCATATAACAAAGTTGGTGAGCAGAGCAAGGCAATTGATGATTTCACACGGTCGCTAAGTATCAATCCAAACAATGTAGACGCGCTTGATCACAGAGCTTCTGGTTACATGAAAGCAGGCAAATTCGACAAAGCCTTGACCGACTACCGCCGAATTTTTGAACTGCAACCCAATGATCAAACCGCATATCGCTACAACAACGCTGCCTTTGCTGCGTGTCGGGGCGGTAAGTTCGACGAGGCAATGGACTTATACGATAAGGCATTGAAAATTTCACCAGCCGATCCAAACGCGCTGATTGGCAAAGCTCAATGCGAGGTTGGGCTCAAGCATTACGGCAAGGCTATTGTGTTGTGCGAAGAAATTATCGAGAAGGATCCCAACCCCGATGAAGCGATTGTCACTCGCGGTTGGTGCTACATGTTGTTGAAACGTTATGACTTGGCTCTTTCCGATTTCAACCGTGCAATTGCGAGTAGTCCGAAGAACGCAAAGGCCTTATTTAACCGAGGCTTGCTTTCTTTTAATAGGGGCGATTTGAAGCAAGCTCTGAAAGACTACAATGCTGCGATAGCGGTTGATCCTGGATATGTAGAGGCCCGTGTTGCTCGCGGTTGGGCAACTATTAATACCAACCCACACATCGCACTATCCGACTTTCGCCATGCCGTAAATTCCACTCAATTTGGAAAGAATGTGGAGATCTGGACGGCTCGTGCAGATTTAGAATCTCAGCTCGGCAAAAAACTCGATGCCGCCAATTCTTATCGAAAGACCATCAGTTTAGCTAGTTCTGGTGAGCCTAAATATTTACCCTCTCTGTACGTTAAAAGTGCGTCAGTCCTGAATGATTTGAAGCAATACAATGATGCAATTAATGCATCCAATGAAGCATTATCGATAGATGCAAAAAATCCGCTCGCTTTGACGAATAGAGGGCGCGCAAATGATGGTTTGGGCAACCATATATCTGCACTGGCTGACTACTCTGCCGCACTTTCTTTTGCCCCCAACAACACTGAAGCGCTGTGGTATCGCGCACAGCATTACAAGAATCAGCGCAACTATCACTCAGCTCAGAAAGATCTTGAAGATTTTCTTCGACAAAGACCTGATGATAAAACTGTCAAAGAGCTTCTAGTTGCAGTAAAGAGCAGAACTACTCACGCAGGACCTGAAGTTGACAGACGAGAATTAGCCGCCATGAAGAAATATGCGGCCGTACCGTTTGACCAGTTGGTAAGTTCTGGTCTCAAAGAATTGAATTCCGGGCGGACTGAAGTCGCTGCACAAATGCTTCGAGAAGCTGTACGAAAAAATCCATCAGATGTGACTGCTCGTAGATATCTCTGTCATGCGTATGTAAGGGAAGACCCCAAGGCGGCTGTGGCACAGTTTGATATTTTACGCTCTGCAATTACGTTACCAGCTGATGATGAACGCAGTTACAGACATGCACTTTCCTTAGCTGCAACTGGAACTTTGGTAGAGTCATCATCTATTGACAAAGCGCTGAATAAAGTTGCGGACGAGCCAAATAACGGTCCTGCATGCTACAAACTGGCCACCATCTATGCCGCAGCTGGTATGCTTTCCAAAGCGGCTGAATATTGTCAGGCAGGCTTAGAGGGTGCGAAAAATCCAGCCGAGACTAAGAGGTTTCAAGAACTCTATCAGCGGCTGAACAAGCAGAATGTTGAAGGGGAACAGAAGGTGGACATCGAAGGCTAGACGATGTTCGAAGCTTATGGAAGAGCAAACTAACAGCGGCAAACCTAAGGCTTCAGAAATTTGTATTTCTTTGCTTATAGCCGTGTATTTTGCCTTTGTATTCATATGGTTTCTTCCTGAATCCGTTTTTAAATCCAAAGTCTTCAGCACGATGTATACGCCCTGGCTTTACTGGGGGTTAAATCAGAGTTGGTCTTTGTTCTCGCCAAATATTCGACAGATGAACTATTATCCGAGCGCAATAATCACGTTTGAAGATGGATCGAAAGCTTTGTGGGAGCCACCACTAATGGACAAACTCACGTTAGTGGAGCGATTTAAACGTGAGAAGTTCAGAAAGTGGTCAATAGATTCATTACCGTGGTCTCGCTTTAAAGACTACTGGCCCGACTTCGCGAAGTATGTGGGCAGAAAGTACTATAACCCCCTCAATAAGCCTGTTTCATTGTCGCTGAATCTTCGCTGGATTGAAATTCCAAATCCGTCGCAAAAGTTTTATAGACAAACAGAATTGCCACCGCGCACCAAATTCAATACCACGTTTTGCTACAAGTATAAGCCAGAGGATTTCAAATGACGTGGCGATCATTTTGGAATGCCTGGAGAAACTTTTGGTTCTGTCCTGTGACAGCAGAGCCTATGGCAGTATTCCGAATTCTTCTTGGTTTGCTTATCCTGCAAATTTTGATAATAAGTATTGGGGGCGACTTTTTAGACTGGTACGGAACACATGCCATTGTTCAAAATGAAACTGTTAGAACACACTATTGGAACCTGCAGCCTCGCTTCGATTTGCTCTTGCTCTTTCCGAGCGATGACGGGTTGCGACTTTACTATTACTCGATTGTCGCTGCAGCAATCTTCATGACCGTCGGCTTTTGCACAAGAATTTCTTGCATTTATGTCGCTTTAGCCCTAATTTCTATGCACCACCATGATCCGTTCAATATCAATGGTGGAGATGCTTTCGTTCGCTTGATGTCGATGTATATTTGTTTCGCACCTTGTGGTGATTGCTTTTCTCTGGATAGATTGATCGCGGAAAGACGCGCCGGGCACAAATTGCCCGTTGTTGCTAAATCAGCATGGCCATTGCGTTTGATTCAGATGCAGATAGCGATTGTTTATTTCCATACTTTTGTTTGTAAGGTAAACGGCACACAATGGTGGGACGGAACTGCTGTTTACTTTGCGACTCGTTTGGAAGATTTGATGCGTTTGAGAATGCCTCTCTTCGATAGTCTACTTTTTTGCCAGTTGCTTTCTTGGTACACCCTTCTTGTTGAAGGTGCGATGTTTACGCTAGTCTGGATCAAAGAACTTCGTTATTTTGTTCTTGCTTCGGCGGTGATTCTTCACTTGGGAATTGACTTCGCAATCAATCTGCCTGTTTTTGAATGGGCATTTATCTCAGCTCTAATAGTTTTCGTTGAGCCTGATGATATTCGAAAATTGCACGAGCGAGTACTTCAGAAATTGACTACTAAGCCTGCGCATATCAAAACTCCAGCAGCCTAAGCTAATTGCTAATATCCGGCCAGCTCATGATTTGTCGGTCGTCGATGTTTTTGAAGGCGTCGCCTTTGCCCCGTTTGAAGTTCTTGTTCATGAGCAAGTCAGAGAGTTTCAATGCGGTTGCACGAAGCTCGACGGGTTTTGCTTGCGGGACAATCATTGCCGACACCTCAGTTTTTCGCACAAGGCTTTCTTCTAGTTTTGCAAGGCGCAGTCGCTCTTGTTCTGCCCTTGCTTCTACCAACATCTTCTGCGCCAAGACAGAAGCGTCTGTGCTCAATTTTGTGAATGCATCTTCTTTAGCGTTTTGCATTGCCAGTAATTTTTCTCTAGCCTCGCGCCGGGCTTTTACAATCGCTAGCATGCGACGAAAGTCCCAGGACATAGTAAAGTTCCAACCTTCGATAGGAGGATTGGCTGGGAATTTCAAGATACGCGAGCCATTCAAGTCTCTTATTGTTTCTAGCAAGCAGCGATTGAGATTGTCATTACTGGTGGTAGCAAAAATGCAGCCGCGCAAACGGCCATTCTTGTCTACGCTGAATACAATAGACGTCGCACCGCGCGTTTCATCCTTGGCATATTCTTCCAGATGGTGTAACAAAATAAACTGAAAAGCCCTTCTGTACCTGCTTATCCAGAAATCCCATTCGCGCGAATCAGGAGGTGTGGACGGATACATACGAATACGATCATCGTGGCTAGCCCACTTACTCGTATCCATTTTTTGACACTTCTCGACGATGTCTTCGAGATCCGCCATTGAGATGCTCTTATAGGGATGCCACCCAGATGGAGTGTTTTTCTCTCCTTGTTTGTGGACCAAATTGATAATGCGCTTGCGCCCGTCTTTATAGAGTTTTTTGATGTTTTCCGCAAGGTTGGGCATAGCAATCGGAAGCCAGAAAGGCATCGCGGTTGAAGGATCACTATTTAAATCGAATCCTGAGCTAGAGCCAGTCGAGGTGGTTGGCCTTGGAGCAGGCGTGCCACCAAAAAAGCGCGTGGTGCTATCGACGGCGTTATTCCACATCGACTCAAACCAGTTTGCTGCTGGCTTCTTAGATGCCGATGGCGAGATGGTTTTGCCCGTTGCTCCTTGCGCTGCGGTTTTTATTCCGGCATCGACTACGCCTTGTGGAATTAGGCGAAATGCCATCTCAAATTCTTGCAGAGCCTGTTTGTCGTAGCCTTGTTTTTCGAGGATCTTGCCCATGTATTGATGCGCTACTCCACTGTCAGGGTGTTCGCGCAAGTCACGCTGCAAGAGTTGAGCGGCTTCCTCGAGCCGCCCTTGTGAATATAGGTCGACTGCCTGTCTCATTATGTCGCTGGATTGGGCGAACGCGACAGGCATGAAAATCGTCGGCGCGCAAAGAATTCCGGTCATAAGCGATACGACCAGTGCACCGGCGGTTATTTCCTTCTTGAGCAGCGTGCTCATTGTCTAAATCACTTTCCCGTCGTGCTGAAACAACGCGGGGCACCCCAGAGGCTCGCTCAGACGTGCCTAAGGCATTATTCCACACCCCGATTCAATATGCGCCGGCCTGGTAGCAGTCGACGCCCGTGCGCGTCCCGGCGAGGGGTGGGTGAAGGTGCCTTTAATCAAGCCAGAATTTGCAAGCTGGCGTTATGTAGAAGCCAATGCCAGGTCTGAGATAGTCGTCTTGGGGTCGAGATCTTCCAGCGCTTCGCCGTAAAGGTCATACGGTTTTGCTTCTGTCACCTGGACGCGAGTAAAGTCACCCAATACGCAGCGGTTGCCTTCTTCGTCGCGCACATAGACCAAATTGTCTATATTTGGCGCATCCCATTGAGAGCGTCCGACATAGAGGTTTTTCTTGTCGTCGTATGATTCGATAAGCACATCGATAACGCGTCCGACCATCTTTTGGTTTTGTTTGAAGGCGATCTCGTGCTGAATACTCATGATTTTTTTGCGACGCGCTTTCTTGACGCGCTCTGCAATCTGATTTGGCATATTGCCGCTTTCCACTTCGGTTTGCTTGGAATAGGTAAAGACCCCCAGTCTGTCGAATTCGTACTTGGCGATGAAGTCTGCGAGGTGTTGTACTTGCTCTTCTGTCTCGCCTGGAAAGCCAACGATAAAGGTGGAGCGGATCTTCACGTCTGGTACCAGTGCACGAATTCTTTCCACCACCTTTTCCGGATGCAGCGGACGCGCCATTGATTTTAGAACTTCAGGATGGCTGTGCTGGAGCGGAATATCGACATACTTAACGACTTTCGGCAAGCGCGCCATTGTCTTTAAGAACTCGTCTGATGTTTCGGTCGGATAGCAGTACATGACGCGGATCCAGTCCAGCTCTTCGATTTCATGCAATGCTTCCAGCAGTTCCGGCAGTGCCTGACGTTTATAAATATCCAGTCCGTAATAAGTCGAATCCTGCGAAACCAAGATGATTTCTCGCACTCCGGTGTTCACCAGAACGCGTGCTTCTTTCACGAGAGATTCGATCGAGCGTGAGCGGAAATCTCCGCGCAACATTGGAATAATGCAGAATGTGCAGCGATGATCGCAGCCTTCGGCGATCTTGAGATAGGCGGAAGCACCGACTCCCGTCATCATGCGCGGCAATACTTCGTCATTGTAGTCGTTGGGCACGTCGCTCACTTCCACAACACGCAAAGAAGAATCGCTCGAAACAGCCTGATAGACTTCTACGATTTTCGCGATGTCGCCTGTTCCGACGACCGCTCGCGCTTCTGGAATTTCGGCTAGAAGCTCTTCTTTGAAATGTTGAGCCATGCAGCCTGCGACGATCAGTTGTTTGCCTTGATCCGCGAGTTCTACCAGCGTGCGAACTGATTCCTGCCTCGCATCGCCGATGAAAGAGCAGGTGTTGACCAGGCACATCTCGGCTTCTTCGTTGTCGAAGGTGACCTCCACTCCTGCTTGATTCAAAAGACCAAGCATGACTTCGGTGTCGGTTTGATTCTTTGGGCACCCGAGGGACACCACGCCTAGGCGGGGTTTGCGCATGTTGAACTCTCCTTCGGCGGTTTTACTGCACAAAAAATGCGAGTTTGTCCGCTATATTTCCTGCCGCTTTGGTCTTTGAATTGCCGCATAGCGGATTGCATCGCTGCATCGGCGCACGCCGCATTGTTGCATAGGCGCATCGGCTTATCGCCGCATCGCTCCATTGCTGCCGCAATTAGAAACTGCGCATTCAGAATTACCGCTTCGTCTGAGACGTTAACGCGCTCTAAGCGTGCATCCGTTCAACCTAGTCGGTATCCAAGCGACCATCAGTATAACTGGAACCGCTGCGTCGAAGCGACTCGCCGGGGATATAAGAGCCTCCGCCGACCGGTGCAAGACGCCGTCTGGGCGCTGCTGCGGCACCATCGCTGGATGGGCGACGTGTTACCTTCTTTACAATTGGTTTGACCACAGCCGTGCCGGCTGCAGGAGTTGTGGCGGTAGCGTCGGTCGGAGTTGTTGCGGCGGCCGCTTTGGCCATGAATGTTTTCTCAGTAATCTTGCCTGGCAGACCGAAAGTCGAAGATTTGCCATTTTGCTCAACCGAGAGGCTGCCGCCGTTGCCGGCTCTGACGCGCAAGCCCTGCGCATCCTGGAAGTCTCTTCTGTCGCCGGCTTCAAGATAGCCAGTAAAGAGTGAATCGCCCGAGGCAATTGATTTTACTTCTACCCAGACGTGTTGGCTGGCGGAGAGTGAAATGCGGCTGTCTGTCGGCTCAGTATCGCCGGGAGTTGCTGCTGCCGTCTTGTCCGATGCAAGCGGAGGCGCACCTGAGGGTGAAACGCTGGAGAAACGATTGGGTAAGTTGCGCGTTTCAAGGATATTTTGCGAATCTTGCACTGACTGGTTGTTGGAATTCCACCAGAAAAGGAAGGTGATAAGTCCAAGAATGACGATGATCCAGAATACGGAAACGCCCATAGTTCTGAGGATTCCAGGTCCACCGCTCTGCTCCATTTTTACTGTTCGAACATGCGGAGGAGCCATCATCACAGGCTGCATAGGTCTGTCGAGAACGGCGCCTTTTTTGCGGCCATTGCCGTTTGAACCTTCTGTCTGGCTGCGATATTCCTCAACTAAAGACTGTGGATTGAGACCAACGCATTCGGCATATCGACGAATAAATCCTGAAACATATACCGGCTCCGGCAGGTCTTCTGCAGCGCCGTTGTCGATTGACTGCAAGTGATTGACCGGTATCTTGGTGCGCTGATATATATCCGAAAGTGACAGTCCCTGTCCTTCTCTTGCAGATTTCAGCTTTTGACCAATCGACTCGAGCACCATATCCGTAGCTATACTCACTTATTATTTTCCTAGTAACGTCGCGTATGCGAGCGCATTTACTTAACGTTCTACTTGCTGGTTTTTAGCAGGGACACCTCGGAATCCATTAAGTGCCGCCACTGACCTGGTTCCTTCAGGTTCAATTGTAACGCACCAATCCGCTCTCTGACCAATCGAAGCACGTTATAACCTACCTTGGCACACATTCGCCGAATCTGCCGGTTGCGACCTTCTGAGATGACGATGACGAAAGTGGACAAGTTTCCCGAACGCTTTAATGAATGAATCCGCGCCGGCTGCGTCTTGCCTTCTGACAACCGCACTCCTTCGCTCAATGTTCTGATAGCGGCCGGTTCAATCAGTCCGTCGACAGTTACTCGATATGTTTTCTCAACGTGGTGAGATGGGTGCGTAAGGGTTTGCGCCAAAACCCCATCATTGGTCAGCACGATCATGCCTTCAGAATCACGATCCAACCTCCCGACCGGCTTTAAATGCTGAAGTTCGGGCGGCATCAAATCAATAACGGTGCGCCGCCCCTTCTCATCGTCGCAAGTCGTGACCACGCCTTTGGGTTTATACAGCACAACGTAATCGTAGTCTTTCTTATATAAAGGTTTGCCGTCTACCTGAATGCGGTCCTTCGCCGGATTTACCTGCAAGGATAAGTCCTGAGCGAGGACGCCATTTACTTTGACGCGCCTTGATTTGATAAGCTCGTCCGCATCTCGGCGCGAGCAAATGCCGGTTGCTGCAATTGCCCGATTCAGACGCAGTTTTTCAGGCTCTTTTGCGGCCATGCTATCGGTATCGTATATGGTGGCGCGCGCCGGGCTGCATAATACAAACCGGCTGCGTCGGTGAGGCTTTTAGCCTGATGTTGCCGACTCGACGTCGTCAACTAGAGTTTGCGTGCTGTGACCAGCCATCTCTTGAATCTTGTTGGAGATTGCCGACTTCTTGTCATTGAAATTGTCTTTGGCGGTGCGCAAAACTTCCTCACCACGGTGTTGGAAGTCATTCAGAGCATGTTCTGCTTTTCCGCGAAAATCTGTCAATTGATCGCTGGCATTCTTATAGAGGTCTTCGCCACCGTCTGCAATCTGTCTTCTCAGATCGGCGCCGGACTTGGGCGCTGCCAGCATTCCGAATAGGAAGCCCATGATTCCGCCAACTAAAAGTCCTTCAAAAAATCTACCGCTTGAGTCCGACATTTTCTTCACCTCGGTCCATCGTTAACTGCTTAACTGTCTGTTGTCTTTACTGGACTTGTCCCTAATGTTCTCTGTGCCCCGTCCTTGGGCGCTCGTCTCACCATGTGAACCTTCTTTGTTACCCTGCCCGCTCAAGTATGCCTTGAAGCCCGCCAGGAGTCCGGTTCCCCACACATTGGATTCTTTTTTAGCCGAGTCGGTCACCTTGGTAAGGTTGCCAGTCACGTCTTCGACTTTTGTACCCACGTCAGTAATGCTTTGCTGCGCTACCGACTGAATTTTTATTACTCCGCCTGCCAACTTGCTGACTTCGCGCAATGTGGGCGCCAGCTCGGTTTCCAGGGTGGTTGCCAGCTTCTCGTAAGCAGTCAGCGTCCTGTTCACCTGAGGCACTAGCTGCCCGCAGGCGACCACAACACCGACCAGTCCCACGCTCAAAAGAGCCAGGGCGCCAACAACCAGGAAATCCAGTGTATGTGTCAATTCCAAAGTGTAAGCCTCATCCGGGTCAATACCAGGTCTAAAATCAGCAGGCTAAATCGGTCTACCGGTGTTGAAACGGCAAAACGGTCGAACCGCCCATTTCAAGCTCTTCACGCTTTTTGGCGGCTGCCAGCTTTCCGGCTGCTACAGCGCGCTTCAAGCGCAAAGTTTGATCTTCGATCAGAACCTGGCAGTAATTGAGCGCTGAGGCATAGAGATCGATGGAATCGTCTACCAATTCACTAGCCTTTTCGGGCAAATGATTGGCCGTCTCCTTGATAACGCCTCTAACTTCACTTCCGGATTTTGGTGCTACCAGAAGCGCTACGGTCACACCGCCAGCGGCTCCCAGAAGAAGACCCAAAAACCAGGCTGCAAAGCCCGAGTCAGACGATCTTTCATCGTTGGCATATTTGCTCATCGACTGCAAAACTCCTTCCAAGAATGCTTGCTTTCCGGCAAATTTGCTTGCCTTATGCCGTCTCACGCGTGTTGGCATGATTTGGCATGGGAGCCGGTGAGCAAGCTCATTTTGATTGCCTTAATCAGTTTGACAATCACTGTGGAGTATACCATCCAAAAGCCTGAAAATAGTCAAGGTACGGGGCAAACTGCCGATCGCGCCGAAGCGCTACTACATGGGTGTGAGGCGTTCGACCAAGAGCAAATGACCTGCCTGTGTGGACTAAAGGTCACAACAAAGCTTTACAGGCGCGTGTCACATAAATCCGGCAAACCGTTAGTCGGCGCTGGCTGGTGCTGTTTCTGCGGTTGAAAAACGGCTCGCAATGATGTCGCAGAGGTGCTCGGCAATCGCCCGTTTGGGCATGCGCGGCAGATTTTCTCTGCTGCCGTCGGCTGAAAGAATAACGACAGCATTGTCGTCGCTGCCAAAGCCAATATCCGGAACAGTGATGTCATTGCCGACAATCACATCGAGATTTTTGCGCTTAAGCTTCTGTGCTGCATTGCTCAGCAATTCTTCGGATTCGGCTGCAAAGCCGATGATGAATTGCTCATCGGTCTTGACACGTCCGAGCAAATCTAAGATATCGGGGTTTTTGGTCAATTCGAGAGAGAAGTCTTCTTTGACCGATTTCTTGATCTTCTGGTTAGAGAAGCCCAGTGGTCGGAAATCGGCTACAGCAGCCGTCATAACCAGAGCATCGCAGCCGTCGAATTCTGCTTCGACTGTTTCTTGCATCTCCAAGGCTGTTTCTACCAGTAGAACGTTGTAGGCTCTGTCGACTTCGACTGTAGACACCAGCGTTACTTCAGCGCCACGAGCATAAGCCGCATCAGCCATGGCGATGCCCATTTTTCCAGACGATCTGTTGCCGATGAAACGTACAGGATCAATTGGTTCTCTAGTGCCGCCGGCGGTGACAATGACGCGACGGCCCGCCAGGGTGCGGTGCTCGAGAAGGCAAGCTGCGGCGGCAGCCACGATGGTTTCGACAGCGGCCATCTTGCCGGTTCCGAAATCACCGCAAGCCAATTCGCCGTAGTCTGCAGCGATCAGGTCGTAGCGATAGTGGTTTTGCAGGGTGGCAAGATTATTTTGAGTGGCAGGGTGAGCGAGCATTTTCGGGTTCATCGCCGGTGCCAGCATGATTTTTGCACTGGAGGCCAGGATCATGGTAGTCAACAGGTCGTCGCACATTCCTGTTGCCATCTTGGCGATGATGTCGGCTGTCGCCGGTGCGACCAGGATCAGATCCGCTTTCTTCGCTAACTCGATGTGCTCCGGACGCCAATCGGCTTGAGCTTGAAATTGCTCACAATGCGACGGATTGCGGGTAATTGTCGTCAGTGAAAGCTGGGTTACGAATTCGCGTGCATTGGGAGTCAGCACTGCATGTACGTCCGCTCCTGCACGCCTGAGCATCGAGGCGATGTCGCAAGCCTTGTATGCAGCAATGCCGCCCGCTACTCCCAGAATTATTGTTTTGCCGTGGAGAGGGTTAACCTCAGCAAAGTTGTTCTCGCGCTTCTTATTTCTTGGCATATTGCTGACTCTCCCGGGGTCATAAACCTCACCTGTATTATTATGTGACTATCGTGGATTCTTCGCTAGCCGCTTTACTTCTCGGCTTGTTTAGATTTCGCGCTTTCGGCGCCTTTAAGGTTCACAAAAAGAGCCGCTTTGCCGGACTGGCTCTGGTTCTAGCTTTCACGGGGAGAGCAAATGGAAAAGTTTTACGTAACGACAGCCATCGACTACGTGAATGCGTCGCCGCATATCGGTCATGCGTATGAAAAGATAGCCGCCGATGTTTTGGCTCGTTTTCACCGTATTCGAGGCAAGGATGTTTTCTTCCTGACAGGCGTCGATGAGCACGGTATCAAGGTAGAACGCACGGCCGCCGCCGCCGGCAAGAGCCCGCAAGAATTTGTCGACGAGATGTCGGCGAAGTTCAAAGCTGCCTGGGAAAAATTGAATGTTGTTCCGGACCGTTTTATTCGTACGACTGAAGATGAGCATAAAAAGGTCGTGCAAGAGATGTTTCGCCGCATGCAAGAGAAAGGCGACATCTATAAATCTTCTTACACCGGTCACTATTGCGAAGGCTGCGAAGACTTCGTGCGTGAGCGCGATTTAGATGAGCAAGGCAATTGCCCCAACCACAAGAAGCCGCCGCGTCAAGTAAGCGAAGAAAATTATTTCTTCAAACTGAGCAAATACAAAGATGCGATTCGAAAGTGGATGACCGAAGATCCCAGTCGCGTACAGCCCGATGGTCGCCGCAAGGAAGTTTTGAATCAGCTCGAGGATCCTGAAGTCACAGACTTTAGCGTCTCGCGAAGCAAAAACTCCCTGAAGTGGGGCATTCCTGTGCCGGGCGACGAAGATCAAGTCATTTATGTGTGGATTGATGCTCTAACTAACTATTTCACCGGTGGTGGTGGATTCGAAGGCAATGGGTATTGGCCTGCCACTCTGCATTTAGTCGGTAAGGACATCATCAAATTTCACTGCATTTACTGGCCTGCAATGCTTATGGCTGCAGGTGTCGAATTGCCGGCTGGCGTTTTTGCGCATGGATTTATTACTGTCGAAGGACAGAAAATCAGTAAATCGCTGGGCAACGTAATCGATCCGATTGCTCTGGTTGAACAGTATGGCGCTGATGCAGTTCGTTACTCACTTTTCTCAGGAAGCGCTTTCGATCAAGACGGAGATTTTTCCGGAAAAGAATTGATCAGACGAGTAAATTCCGAATTGGCTAACAATGTGGGCAACCTGCTTAACCGCAGTTTGACTCTTGTCGACAAAAATTGCGGTGGAAAAATTCCTGATTGCCAACCGGAAAACCTGGTTCGCAAGCAAGCAAATCTCATTCATGAAACTGTCGATGAGCACATGAAGAAGTACGATTTTTCAGGTGCTATCAACGCTATTTTGGCGCTGGTCGATCAGGCTAACAAGTATATGAATGATGAGAAGCCCTGGACTTTGTTCAAAGAAGGGAAACAGAAAGAAGGGGAAGAAGTGCTGTTCACCTGCTTGGAAGTGCTTCGCCGCACTGCCATGAACCTCTATCCTTTCACGCCTGAACTGTCGCAAAAGATGTGGTATCAACTCGGATACGATGACGAAGTTGGCAAGATTGGCGATTCAATTAGAGACGATGGTTTCTTTGACCTGATACCAGCTGGTCAGACAGTGCGCAATCAGGGTCCGATATTCAAACGAATCGAAGATGGCGACGGCGGGACTGACGGGGACAAGGCTGGTTCGGAAGTAGCAAAGTCCGCTAAAGGCAAGAAATAGGTCCGATTCAATCCACTTAGCCTCCATATCCTCTAATATAGTTGGGGGAGACTTAAGCGTGACCGAAGCAAATCCGCAGGCCGAAAATCAAACAGACGTTCAACGGGCTTCTATTGCACCCGCAGAAAAAGTCGGCTTGATTCTCAAATTGATTCGACCAAAACAATGGGCGAAGAATTTGATTGTTTTTGCTCCCGCGCTTTTTTCCGGCAAAATTTTTGAACCCGCTACTTTGTCGGCAGCGTCCCTCTGCTTCGTTGCCTTTTGCATGTGCGCCAGCGCAGTTTATGTCGTCAACGATGTATTGGATTGCAAGTCCGATCGTTTACATCCCAAAAAGAAAAACCGTCCGGTTGCATCCGGAAAAATCAGTGTTCCTCTAGCGCTGTCGCTAGGTGTCATTTGCGCCGCAATAGCTCTATCGATTGGATTTCTTGTTCGACCTACGGTTGATGTTTTCTTGCTTGTGTATTTCGTCTTGATGATGTTTTATGCACTGGTTTTGAAACATTATGTACTGCTCGACGTGTTTGCAATCGCTGCGGGATTCGTATTGCGTGCAGCGGCAGGCGCTGCAGCTGCCGGAGTTGAATCATCCGGCTGGTTCTTAGCGTGCACCTCATTTGGTGCCCTGTTCTTAGGACTTGAAAAACGACGCCAAGAAACAATGCTTTTGAAAAACGATGCTGCTTCGCACAGAAAAACTTTGAATGCCTATTCACCGGAATTGGTAGACCGTATGGAAGCTGTGATTGTGCCCAGTCTAGTCACTTGCTACGCCTTTTACACATTCCAGTCGTATCACGGTCAGTGGATGATGCTTACTCTGCCGTTTGTCCTTTACGGCGTGATGCGGTATCAAGTTTTGTCAGTCCGTTCGGATGAAACCGGCGCGCCCGATGAAGTCTTATGGAAAGATCGCGGTATTCAAATCACGCTATTACTCTGGATCTTGACCAGTGCCGGTGTAGTTTACGACGTGATACCAAAATTCTTTCAGATGACTTCGGCCTTCTTGGACGGGCTTCGATAGTTTGAAAAACACAACCGAGATCACTGTTCGCGCTGCTGAACTGATGGATGGAGACGCCGTCTGGTCGGTGATAGAACCTGTTATACGAGCGGGAGAAACATATGCGCTTCCTCGTGATATGACACGGCTGGATGGACTGAAATATTGGTTTTCTGAAGAGCACGAAGTATTTGTCGCGTGCGAGGGCAATCAGGTCTTAGGAACTTATTTCTTACAAGGCAACCACTTGGGCGGTGGCTCACATGTTGCCAATGCCGGCTATGTCACTGCAGGGCATGCGACGGGCAGAGGCGTAGCTAAGAAGATGCTGGAGCACTCTCTGCAACGCGCCCTAGAACGTGGCTTCACTGCCATGCAATTCAATTTCGTCGTAAGCTCTAATGAATCTGCAGTGAGGCTCTGGCAGAAAAACGGATTTGTGATTGTAGGAACATTGCCTGGTGCTTTCCACCACCCTCACTTTGGGCTGGTCGACGCCTATGTGATGTTCCGCAAGTTGTAGGCTCAACGCCATGCGTCGCCAGGCTTCTCTATAACTATTTTCCGGAGCCCGTTTAATGTTTGGGGGATATAAAAGGCATAAAATGAACGTTGAACGATTTTGTTCAGTGTTCATTTTGGAGGTCTGAATATGTCTGCTATGACTACCGCTCCAGCGGATCCCAAAACTGCAAAACCCATGCCTGTTGCCACAAGCCGTTCTGGACTGACAGCTATTAAGCAGTTAAAAGCTGATCCCCTCAGTTTTTACATGGGAAACAGGGCTGATTATGGTGATTATGTACGAATCAAAAGCCTGCCCGGATTTGATTTCTACACTCTGACCTACCCAACTGCAATTGAGCACGTTCTTCAAACTCACCAGAAAAACTTCCGCAAGCCCGATGTTTTTCTGAAGCCGACAATTCTACTTCTCGGAAATGGCATTTTTACTTCCGAAGGAGATTTTTGGATGAAGCAAAGGCGGTTATCACAACCCGCTTTTCACCGAAATCACATCGGAGCAATGGCGAAAGTTATCGTTGAATGCGTTGAGAAGATGTTGGCTTCATGGGACAGGAAGCCTGATGGCAGTCAGATCGATTTGCAGCATGAAATGGTGCATCTGACTCTTAGCGTGGCGGGGCGTACTTTATTTAGTACTGATTTGACTAATCACGCTACGGACGTCGGGCTTGCAGTCAGAGATGCATTTGAAGTTCTCAATCACAAGATGAATAACTATCCATTTGTTTTTCCACTCTGGGTGCCGACTCAAGACAATAAGCAGTTCAATCGCGCCAAAGGGATTTTGGATTCTGTAATTACAAAAATAATTTCCGAGCGTAGAAAAGATTCACAGGTGCATCACGATTTTCTCGGCATGCTTATGAGTGCTAAGGACGAAGAGTCAGGGCAAGGAATGTCTGATGAACAGCTGAAAGACGAAGTTTTGACTCTTCTGGTAGCTGGACATGATACTGTTGCTGCGAGTTTGGCCTGGACGTGGATTATGTTGTCGAGACATGCAAATGTGCGCGCACATTTGCATGATGAATTGAAGAATGTGCTTGATGGTCGAACACCTGAGCTGGCTGATAGTGAGCGCTTGACGTATACCAAAATGATCTTCGATGAAACTCTTCGGCTCTACCCACCTGCGTGGGGGCAGCCGAGACAATCAATCGATGAGGACGTTATAGATGGATATTACTTGCCAAAGAATGCTTTTGTTTCTCTCAATCAATACACAACTCATAGACATCCGGAATTCTGGGAGAGACCAGAAGAGTTTGATCCTGAGCGCTTCACACCCGATAAGGTAAAAAGTAGACCTCGCTTTTCTTATTTCCCATTTGGCGGTGGTGCACGCGTTTGCATAGGGCAAAATCTTGCACTGTTGGAAGCCCAGTTGGCTATAGCGACGATCGCTCAGCGCTATCAAATAGATGTTCTGCCCGGACAAACAATTGTTCCTGATCCCACATTTACTCTGATTCCCAGAGGAATTGTCTCTGCGACTTTGAAGCGGAGATAAATGCGTGGCACGAACAACCTTTTCCGATAGCACCAAAGATCAAAAACGCGCTGAGATAATTTTGGCTGCGAGAAAATTGTTCAAACGCTTTGGCGTCAAGAAGACGACGATGCGGGACATCGCTTCTGAAGCCGGTCTTGCTGTTGGTACACTTTATCTTTATTTTAAAAGTAGAGATGAAGTCGTTCTGGCCTGTGCCGAAGCTTTTGAGCAAGTTCATTTGGAAGCAGCCAAGTTAGCTTTAGAATCATCCGGTTCTCCGGCAGAACGCCTGAAAATGTACATACTTGGGCGTTTTCGCGCTTCGGCAGAAACACGCACCAGCGACAGTCACGTCGCCGAAATCGCTCGCGCCGTAATTCGGGTTCGTCCGACACGTTTGGAAGATGAGTCGAAAATCATGCAACACACTATCCTCGAACTATTCGCTCAAGGCTCTAAAGACGGCAGCTTCCGCATTGCTGATCCGAACCGAGATATGATGATTTTTCTCTACTCGATCGCTTGGTTCTTTCCAATTGAGAAGTCTGAGTTCTTGCCTGAGCCTGAGGAATCAGTACTCGCCAAACTAATCGATTGGTTCATCGAAAAGTGGTCGGCAGCCTGAGACTAGCGCACCAAGGGGCAGCCCGCGAACCAAATCAATTGCATCTCAATCGCTCGACTATGCGTTTGGCCTGTATGCAACTACTCTCTGGAAGCTTCTTCCGTTGAATACGTTGGCGTTCTCAACCGTAATGCGACGCTTGCTTGAGCTATTCTGAGCGACCATTCCATCGCCTGCATAAATAGCGGCGTGCCCTGGTTGATTGCCGGCGCGATTACCAATAATGATGTCTCCCGGGCGCAGATCTCTCATGTCGACTTGCTGAAATCCACTGCGGCGCAAACTGTTTTCCAATCCCTGGCAATTGGTGTCGCGAATGTTCAGGTTGAAGGTGTTTCTCAAGGCCGCGCTCACGAATGTTGCACAACCGCGGGTTTCCGGCACGCGAGGATCGTATTCGCGTACCGAGCGACCGAGCATTCCTTGAATAGTCCCCGCAAGATTGTTCCAGTATTGGTCACTTCTTCCGCGACCGTAGCGGTCATATTGATCGTATCTGCCATAACGATCGTATTGATCCTGGCGTCCGTAGCGATCGTACTGGTCATAACGGCCGTAACGGTCATATTGACCATATTGGTCACGACCATAGCGGTCTCTGCCGTTCTGATTACCCCAGCCATACTGGTCTAGATCATATGGACGTCCGTACTGGTCACGACCTTGCTGCCAGCTTCTATCTTCATAGCGGTAGCGTGGATCTCTGTATTGATCGCGTCCATATTGGTCACGTCCATAGGGGTCGCGCCCATATTGATCCCAACCATACTGGTCTCTGCCGTATGGGTCGCGTCCGTAGTTGCTGCGGTCATAGCGGTCATACTGACCCCATTGACCTTGTCTCTGGCGCTGCATCATTTGCATGATCAATGCCAGAGCCATGCGCTGCATTTGTTGGCCGCGATAATTATCGTTCCATTGACCGTTGTAGCCGTCATAGCGTCCATATTGGTCGCCATAGCGATCGTAGTAGCGGTCACGTCCCCACTGGCTGCCATTGCCCCAGCCGTACTGGTCGGGCTGATAGGGTCTGCCATAGTTATCTCTATAGGTAGGCGTGCCGTAATTGTCATAACGGTCATAGCCACCGTAGCGGTCATAGCCACGATTATAGTTATTGAAATTGTCGTAATTCATCCAGCCATGGCGCCCGCCATTGCCTAGATTGAGCTGCACTGGTCCAAGTTGCAAGCGAATGTTCGGACCATAGTTATAGTTGGCTCGGACGATATCGTCATATCCGCCCCAATTCGATGCGTAGTTTGGATTGTCGCGCGGATCATAGCCCCGGTTCGAATCGTAAGCATCGTATTGCATACGTCTGTAGGTGGCTTCATCGACCCCGAGGCGCTCTCTGGAAGGATAAATAACCATCCCATTGTCGCCATTGAAATTCGACCTGGCGTAAATGCCGGGATCGCCCGAGAAATTGCCCATATCAGCGTAAATGCCTGGGTCGATGTCTCGTCCGCTCATTGGACGTCCGTTTGGACCCAGCAATACATCGCCCCATTGGGCTTGGTCATTTTGGTACCCTGGGCTCGGGCTGTCATAGAATTCCCTGGACATAGTTCACTCGCGAAGTGGTTAGGCAGAATCTTGCGATTCCGGAAAGCTCAAAGGTTTTTCGTGCATTGGGTAACTTGAATATAGGTTAAATTGGCGCCCCTGCCCCCCCGGTTTTCACCATCCTGTACGTGAAATCCACAAGAAATGTCCTTAATTAAGGCAATTTTGTTGAAAGATCTGTTGCAAGTCCGCCTTCGCGACTATGAAACCAGCAGTCGTCTTAACAACACAGAACGTGAACCTTCAGCGGATGCAAACGGTGTTACACTTTTTTCGTGACTAAAGCTTTGATGATTAAGTTTCCGCCTCGGGCATCACTCGGAAGTCTCTATACTTCGGAAGTCGTGTTTCCCCATATGCGGTTATGGGTCGGCGAAGCACAGGGCGAGCGCGAATTGTCTGTCCCGGAAGGGCGCATGCTCGGTATTGCAATGCGCAATCTGGACGCAACAACGATCAGCGATGCCGTCAAAGATGGTCTAAAACAATTGCAGTCGGTTGATTTGTCGACCAGCTACTTTTCCGAAAGCACTCTCAACTGGCTCCATTTTATTGAGGACCTGAAAGAGCTTAGGCTGGATTTTCTCAAGGTGCGAGCAGCCGAGTTGGTTGGGCTAGCCCCGCTTTCCTCTTTGAGCACTTTGTGGCTTACCGGTGCAGAACTTGGTGATAGCGAACTGGGAGCAGTTGCTACTGTCCAGGGAATCGAGAACTTGATTTTGAAATCAACACGAATCACCGATGCCGGGCTGGTTCATATGCCGTCCATGAAAAAGCTTACTCGCCTTCATTTGCCGTCGCAAATCACTGATCAAGGTATCGAACACCTGATTGGCTGCAAGACTCTTACGAAGCTCGATATCTCGCAAACTAAGATAACTGATAAAGCGCTAGGGCACCTAGAAAAGATCGAAAGCCTTGAAGAGCTGTATTTGAATGACACCACCCTTGGTGACCAGGCCTTGTCGGCGATTTCTCAACTGAAGAATTTGAAAGTGCTTTTCTTGTGCGGAACGAAATTGACAGACTCCGGCCTGACTTTCCTCGAACAGCTTGAGCAGCTAGAACACCTTGAGTTGAGAGACACCAAGGTTTCCGAAATGGGCGTGCAAAGAGTTAGATCGCGATTAGCGAACTGCGCGATTTTTGGACCGTAGTAAAAACGATATTTCTGCCGAAGTGCAGTCAATTGAGTGGGCGCGATGCGCTACTTAATTTTCTTCATGTACTTTTCTACGATTTTGGCATTTTGGTTCAAACGATCGTCGAACTCTTTGAACCCGGCATCGCCCAGGAATGCTTTCAGACCAAACGCGTATGCAGTCATGGCTCCGGCAACGGCTAAAAGAATTAAGCCTAATCGGCGACCCTGCACAATCCAGCCAAAGTTTCTGCGTCCGGCTTTGAGGCGCAATTCATTTTTTCGGGAAACTTCTTCAGTCTGGATGCCATACAATTCAGCGGCGGATTTCTTCGTTGGCGCCCAATCCTGTCTTGCTTCATCATGGGGGATGAAGTGAGAGCAGTGTTCGCAGACAGTCCTGGGTTGCCTCGGATTCGAGTGCCCGCAACGCGGACAGTCAAGCATCTGAATTTGCACGTCGGCAAAGTCAATCTTGTACTGTGAATCCGTCATTACCATGTTTTTGTCGAAAGCCATGTCGAACCCTCGAAGAACCTAGTCTCGCCTGTTAGGGGCGTTATACCCCTTTCGGGCTATTTGTATTCACCATATTAGCTCTTAACTCTTACAGATCTAATATTCCAATTATTAGGATCTGAAGAAAGAGCCGTCAAGAGCTCTAAAAAATACCCCGACAAATAGGACTCTCTCCGGAAGGTTAAACCCCTGTTTGCTTTTCAGGCGCAAGCTCCACGACTAATTGATTCGGTACTTTAGCTAACATATCCTCTGTCTCTCGGATACTCGGACTGCCTTCCGGCAGCAAACGCCTGCGCATGTCGAGCGAACGCTCAAGATATTCTCTAGCTTTGGTTTCATCGACATTCAAATAAGCTTCGCCGACTTGAAAAAGTGACAGGGCGATGTGCGGGTGTGGTTCATACACCAAATTTCGCATAGTCTCCAGGCATTCTTCCAGCTCGCTTTTTGTGTCGGTGCCTTTCTTTATCTGTGCGTATGCTAGAGCTCTGCGAGCTTTTACATAGTCGGTGCCTCTGTTCTGCGTTTTGTTTTCATAGTATTCGAGCGCTTGCTGAGCGAGTTTCTCAGCTTTGTCATACTCTTTTTTCTTGACCATCAACTGGGAGTGAAACGTCAGCAGTTCCGGATACAAAAGCGTCAACACGCGCTGTATGGCTGGATCTTTCACGATTTCGAAAGCCTGCTTCAGCTCCAGCTCTGCCTCTGGGTCATTTTTCAGCAGTTTGATACGCGCTGAAAAATAACTGGCAAACGCGTCGTCTATGCTCTTAGTCGCAAGCGTTTGTTTTATCCAGATGTCTGTTTTATTTGTTGAAATACCGGAGCGACTGGTTTCGATCGCCTTGTGCAGACGCTCCAAATACTTTTCTGCATCCTGAATCCGTTCTAAATCGATAGAACCCTGGATGGCGCCAAGCAGAGTCGAGATATAGGCGGGGGTGCCTGTTCTTCCTGAGGCTTCTAAACTGTCCAGGTTGGCGCCCAGAAGCTCGAAGCCGCGAGTGTAATTGCCGAGTTCTATGTAATTGCAAGCCAGGCTACTTGATTGGTAAGCGCGATTGTGGCGATCGTCGGCAGAATTTCTGTATAGATACTCTGAGAATTTGACCGCTGTCTTCAAGTCGCCCTTTCTGATTGCCATGACCTGTAACTGACTGACTTTCATGGGCAGCTCGTGACCCTCTGTTTGCGGCTGCCTGCCGGCTAGAATCTGTTCGATTTCGTCTCCTATGCCCACGGTCGCCAATTCCTCGGCTTTATTCCAAAGACCTTCTTCCTGGCAGCAGAAGGCAAAGTTCGACTGCCATATTGTTTTCACCGAAGTCCTGGTGAGAGTGATGGCAAAAATTCCCACCAGCGAGCCCAGGAAGGCAAGCGGAGCATTTAGGTGAAACAAAAACACGAGAATGGCGGTCATGACGGTCGCCATCACCAATGCAAAGCCGCCCTGCACAAAGAGAATGAGTTTGACCGTCCGGCTGGTGGCCTTGCTTTTGGCCCGCGCCAGTTTGAACGCATTTGCTTCAGCCGACTTTTCCGCCATTGAACAAACATCCTGCCTGAGACCGGAACTCCCTTTATATTCCCAGACTTAGCTTTCGCGAATTATTCGCTAGCTATTGTTTTGCGATTGTTCTTGGACAGTTATTCGACCGTTGTTGAATCTACTCGACCGTCACTGACTTTGCCAGGTTGCGCGGCTGGTCGACATCTTTGCCGAGATAGTCGGCAATGAAATAGGACATCAACTGCATCGGAACAACCGTAAGCAATGGGCTGAAGAATTCATCAACTTGAGGAATGCTGAGCACCGTGTCGAATGTTCTTGCTGCTTGCTCATCGCCTTCGCAAGCGACTGCAATCATCTGAGCGTTACGAGCTCTGGCTTCTTGTGCGTTGGACAGTGTCTTTTCATAAACACTTCCAGGCACAATTACAGTGACAACCGGGACTTTCGAGTCAAGAACAGCAATCGGACCATGCTTCAATTCGCCGGCTGCGTATCCGGAAGCGTGAATGTAACTGAGTTCTTTCAGCTTCAGAGCGCCTTCCAGGGCGGTTGGATAATTGAGCCCACGTCCGATGAAAACAACATCGTGAGCATCTGCATACTTAAGTGATGCCAGACGAATTTCGTTTTCTCTTGCCAGAATTTGTTCGAGCAAAGTCGGAATTGCGTTCAAGTCTGTCTTCAGCTTTTTGGCTTGTTCAGCGGTTATCGCTCCACGTTTCTCAGCAAGAAAAATGCCGAGCAGATAGAAGGACGTCAATTGCGCCAGGTAAGTTTTTGTGGCAGCAACTGAAACTTCGATACCGCATTCGGTGACAATCAAATTGGAAGTAATTTGTGCCAAGTGAGAATCCGGACGGTTCGTGATACCCAGAGTGAAGGAGCCAAGCTTCTTCGCTTCTTCCAGCGCTGACAGCGTATCGGCTGTTTCGCCTGACTGGCTGACCGCGATCGTTAGGGTGCTTTCGTTTACCATCAAACGTCTGCCGCGTGTCTCTGATGCGATATCGACGGCAACCGGAATATTGCACAATTGCTCGATGATCTGTTTGCCGACGAGACTGGCATGATATGCGGTTCCGCAAGCAACAATTTGAATGCGGTCGATACCTTTCACTTCCATATCGCTGAGGTGAACGCCATAACTTTTGGAGAGGGCATTCTCTTCTTCGTTGTTTGTGGGAGCGTTGCCGTTGGGCGTGATGTGCGGGATGAAACTGACCGGCTTGGTCGGATGAACCAAGTATTTAGCCAGCGTTTGACGCAAGACTAGCGGTTGTTCGTGAATTTCCTTGAGCAAGAAGTGCTTGTAGCCGCCTTTGTCGATGACATAAGGATTGGAGTCCAGCGACATCGGACGACGTTTTACTTCTTTGCCGTCAAAAGCAAAAAGGCGCACGCCTTCAACAGTGATTTCGGCAATTTCGCTTTGTTCCAATCTGACGACTTTATTCGTGTACTGGCGGACAGCCATGCTGTCTGAAGCGAGGAAACTCTCGTTATTGCCCAGACCAACCGACAACGAGTAGTGCTGATTGATGGCGTAGATTTTGTCGGGATGCTTTTGGCTCACTACACCCAGGGCATAGGCGCCGCGCAGCCTTTCGACTGTTCGGAAGATTGCCTTGAGCATGTCATTTTCTTTTTCATACTCTTTGGAAATCAGGTGCGCAATAACTTCAGTGTCGGTGTCAGATTCGAATGCGCATCCGGCTTTGATCAATTCTTCCTTCAGCTCTTCGTAATTCTCGATGATGCCGTTGTGAACGACCGCAATTGTTTTTGACGCATCCAAGTGAGGGTGAGCGTTTTGATCATTGGGCACGCCGTGGGTTGCCCAGCGCGTATGACCAATTCCGACTGTTGCTGTCGGTTTGTTGTCCGTGATCAATTTTTCCAAATTGTTCAGTTTACCGGCAGCTTTGAGAACGCTCAATTCGCCGTCTTGAATGATCGCGACGCCCGCAGAATCGTAGCCGCGATACTCTAAGCAGCGAAGCTCAGAAAGTAGTACGGGCGCAGCTTTTGCAGGGCCGAGATAGCCGACTATTCCACACATTAAGAGTTATCCTCCAGACTTAAACTTCCATGACTTCTTGTTCTTTGTCATGTACTTGCTTGTCTATTTCTTTGACATATTTGTCAGTCAACTTTTGCAGACTTTCTTCCTGGCGTTTCATATCGTCTTCAGAAAGTCCTGTGCCTTTGAGCTTCTTCAGGTCATCGGCGCCGTCACGACGAATGTTGCGCACAGAAACTCTGGCTTCTTCGCCGAATTTTTTGACTTGCTTGGTCAAATCTTTGCGGCGTTCTTCAGTAAGCACAGGAATGGTGATGCGAACGACCGTTCCATCCGAGTTTGGCGTAAGACCAAGTCCAGACTTGTGAATGGCTTGCTCGATGTCTTTGACCACATTCTTATCGAACGGTTGAATCAAAAGAGATCTTCCGTCCGGCACAGATATGTTTGCCAAACTCTTTAAGGGAGTCGGGCTGCCGTAATATTCCACTTCCACGCGGTCGAGGATTGCCGGATTTGCCCGACCTGTCCGGATCGTCGTGAATTCCTTTTGCAGGTTCGCGATCGCCTTTTTCATCCGATCTTCAGCCGTAGCCAGTACTTCAGTAGCAGTACTCATTTTGCTCCTCCAACTCGAGTGCCGATTAGTGTTCCCACCTTTTCGCCTAAGACGATGCGCTCGATGCTGCCAGATTTAGCAAAATCGAACACTACAAAGGGGATATTGTTTTCCTTGCAAATAGATACAGCGGCAGGATCCATAACTTTCAGTCCTTGCCTGATCAAATCTTCGAAGCTGATGCGCTCGATTTTCTTGGCGTGCGGGTTCTTTCTCGGGTCATCATCGTAGACTCCGTCTACACCGTTCTTCGCCATAAGAACCGAGTCAGCCTTTATTTCGGCTGCGCGCAAGGCGGCTGCCGTGTCTGTAGTTACGTGCGGGTTGCCGGTTCCGCCGCCGAAAATAACAATGCGTCCTTTTTCCAAATGGCGAATGGCGCGCAATCTAATGAACGTTTCAGCGATCGAGGGCATGGCAATTGCGGTCATTACACGCACTTGAGCACCCTTTGATTTCAAAACTTCTTGCAGAATAAGGCAATTCATTACGGTGGCGAGCATGCCTACATAATCGGCTGCCGCTTTGTCCATTCCCCAGGCGCTGCCTGTGACACCGCGGAAGATATTGCCTCCGCCTACGACTATCGCGATTTGAATGCCCATTTGTTGCGCCGCAATTATCTCGTCCGCGATAGGACCGATTACTTCAGGCGCAATGCCGAATTTCTCCGTCCCCATCAGTGCCTCACCGCTCAACTTGAGCAATATGCGCTTATAAACTGGGTCTTTGCCTGACTTTGCTGCTTGTGTATTCACGAGCGGGGATTCCTTAGTGCTTGGTGTGCCGGACATGCTGGCTTGGCAACCTCGATTTGCAATGTATATTCGGTCGAATTTAACAGGTAATCTTACCGCAACCCGCATCGGGCCTTCCACTCATGCAGTCTCATTAGGTTTGCAATTGGACGTCATCCTGCTAGAAGCTGCCTGCAAGCGGTATGATGACTGTTTTCAAGGGATTTTGGCGCTGTCCGGAGAGCATACAGACATGCGTCGAACGAAGGCCCATCAGTAATACAAAAGCCGCCTTGTAAGGGGCGGCTTTCATTAACTCTCTGATTTATTTACGCGATTACTCTTCGCCGGCTCCGTTTTGGTCGGCTTGAGTTTCGCCCAAGATAAAGAGCGAGAAGCTCTTCACTTCCAGTTTGGCGCCCAAATCGGTGCCGCTGGCAGCCAGGTATTTGCTGACTGTTTGGGTCGGATCTTTGACGAATTGTTGTTCGTTCAAGCAGCGCTCGGCAAAAATCTTGTCGATACGTCCTTGCACGATTTTTTCGCGCATTTCCGGCTTCTTGTCGGCCAAATCTTGCTTTCCAGCTTCGATGCGGCGCTCGTTTTCAATGGTTTCTGCCGGGATGTCGTTCTTGCTGACGAATTGAGGCTTAGCCGAAACAATATGCATGGCAACATCTCTGCCAAGAGCTGCTGCCTTTTCGGCATCAATCTTCTTGTCTGCTTCGATGGTGACGATTGCACCCATTTTTCCGCCCAGGGCGTGAACATAGATTCCGATAACGCCTTCTTTGCCTTTCAAATCTTCGAGGGCCGCGCGGCGCAGGATGATGTTTTCGCCGATTTTAGCGATAGCGGCGGTCACATGCTCGGCTACGGTCGTGCCTTTGATTGATTGCTTGTTGAGAGCTTCAACCGAGGCGGACTTCGTCGTTAATGCGGTTTCGGCGAGATCCTTGGTCAATTGGATGAACTCTTCGTTGCGGGCAACGAAGTCGGTTTCGCAGTTCACTTCGATAAGGGCGCCGGACTTGCCATCGTTAGCGATGTGACCGACTACCAGACCTTCGGAGGCAGAACGCGATGCTTTCTTGCTTGCGGAAGCAACGCCCTTTTGACGCAGAATTTCGAATGCCTTTTCGGAATCTCCACTGGCTTCTACAAGAGCTTTCTTGCAGTCCATCATTGCTGCGCCTGACTTGTCTCTTAGCTCTTTAACCAGTTGAGCCGAAATCTCTACCATGACCATATTTCTCCTCGCAATATTCACTTGTGGCATGCCGCTGGTTTTCGCAGCTTGCCTGAGAGTAGTTAGAACGAATGCAAAAGCTGCTTAAGCTTCTTCATCTTCAGTGAGGGCTTCTTCAAGGTCTTCAGCTACAGCAACGGTGCTTGCGCCAACCACTGCATGAACTTTCTCTTCTTCCTGTTGAACAAGAGCTTTCTCTTCTTCAAAGGTGTGAGCTTGACCTTGTTTGCCTTCCAAGATGGAATCCGCAACTTTGCTCATAATCAGCTTGATAGAGCGGATCGAATCATCGTTGCCGGGGATTACATAGTCGATGCCATCTGGATCGCAGTTGGTGTCGATGATACCGACAACGGTGATGCCGATTTTCTTGGCTTCGGCAACAGCGATGTCTTCACGCTTTTGGTCGATGACGAAAAGTACATCCGGGCGACCACGCATATTTTTGATACCGCCCAAAGACTTTTCGAGCTTGAACAATTCGCGGTTCAAAACTGCCAATTCTTTCTTGGGACGGCGGTAGAAGTCGCCGGTGTCGCGCATTTCTTCAAGCTCTTTCAAGCGGTTAATGCGCAGACGAATAGTTTCAAAATTTGTGAGCATACCGCCCAACCAGCGGCGGTTTACAAAGTGTGCTCCGCAACGCTTCGCTTCTTCTTCGATGATGTCGGCGGCTTGTTTCTTGGTGCCGACGAAGACGATGTTTTTCTTTTCGGAAGCGATCTTGCGCAAGAAGTCGCAAGCTTTGTCGAGCGCACGAGTGGTCTGCTCTAGGTCGATAATATAAATCCCATTACGTTCGCCGTAGATGTACTGGCGCATTTTGGGATTCCAGCGGCGGGTTTGGTGTCCGAAGTGGACCCCGGCTTCCAACAGTTGTCTCATTGATGCTACTGACAAGGCTGACTCATGCTCCTATTTCAATGTGAGTACTAGCGGGGGGTATGACTGCTTGTATATCTGTTTTATTTCTTCGATCACTAATTAACCCATGGCACCGCAGTAGGTACCGAAAGTGTTTATGTTTCAAGCGCACCCCCCATTGAGTGAATGGCGCGCCAAACACAACACTTCCCCGGACCAAATCTTGCTGCTGCAGAACGTTATCGTCCTTGCAAAACTCTCGCAAGCCGTGACCAGTTGCCCTGTTCCCACGGAACAGACAAGTCACCAATTCTATCACGAAATCCTCGAAATACCTATTTATGGACAATTTCAGGATTTGATCGTTATAATGTTTCTACGTAAACAAATGCTAAGTAGCATGAGGAGCGGTCTTGTCTAAGGTTTTAGTACTTAATGCTTCGTATGAGCCTTTAAACATCTGTACGTGGAGACGTGCTGTTGTCCTTCTGCTTAAGGGAAAAGCTGAGCAGATAGAGGATAACGGCAAAATTGTTTACGCAGAGTTCCCTTTACCGACTGTGATTCGACTACGAAGTTACGTCAAGATTCCGTATAAAGAGATCAGTCTGTCCCGGCGCAACGTTTTGCACCGGGATTCTTATACGTGCCAGTATTGCAGTGAAAAGCGGCATGATTTGACGATTGATCACATCATCCCCCGTTCGAAAGGCGGAACTGACAATTGGGAAAACGTAGTGGCTGCTTGCTTAAAGTGCAACGTCAAGAAGGGCGATCGCACTCCCAAGGAAGCTGGAATGCCCTTACTTTGTGCGCCTAGACGCCCTCAAAGCCACGTGCACTTCGAAATTTCCAAACATTCGGTGTCCGGCGATTACGCCTGGAAAAAATACGTCATCGGCGCTTAGAGCATTCGCCTGAGATAGAAGCATTTGAAAACCCTTGCCACGCAAGGTTTTTTTCAAATTTGCGGAAACATTTTCCGCTTTTCAACCTTCTGCTTTGAACTTTTTGTCCTCTGCTGACGTTTTAAAGAAAAGCAAGACTCATACGGACGGAGGGCGCGAAAGTGACATCACCTCTATACTCATTTGAGAAAAGGTTATTTCAAGGGCGGCGATTTAGATTGAGCGGCAATCGGCCTGCAAGTTTGGATTCTTTGACAGGCTTAGACACGGCGCCGTTATACGCGAGCGTTGCACTCGACGTTCAAATCCGCGACCTAAAAGACCGGCTCTTTACTTATAAAGTGCCGGAGCATTTTAAAGACGACGCGTTTGTCGGAGCTCAAGTATTGGTGCCGTTCGGCGCGCAGGGCCTTGTGGCTGGCTACGTCGTATCTCTTACATATACTCCGGAGAGTTACGGTGACGGGAAGGTCAATTTCAAGGAAATTTCCGACATCCTTGTCCCTGAGCCTGCTTTTGACTCTAATTATGTCGGACTGCTTCATTGGATAGCTGATTTCTATCTGTGCAATATATCGGATGTCATTCAGGCAGCAATACCGTCCATTGCCGCACCAAAAACCAAGCGTGTGATTACGCTCAACGAGGTCGCGTTCACGATTGTTCCGTTTGAGATGCAGCCTTATTACAAAGATAAGGCGGCGCGGGCAGTTATTGAAGTTTTAAAAGAATCGAAGAGCGGAGTTCTTGCTGTGAGCGCTGCCAAACAGCGTTTTCAAAAAAAGATAAAGCAGACCCAGGGGCAATTTTTTAGAGCGCTGACTTTGCTTCGACAAGAAAACGTCGTCACCATTTCCACCGAAACTGAAGCCGGCACGCAACCGAAAACTCAGCGTTGTGTAGCGGTTGGGATGAGCGAGCCGAAGACTACTCGCCAGAAGGAAGTAGTGGCAGTACTTAATCGTGCTGGTGGTCAGATGCCACTCAAGCAATTGCTGGAAGAAGCAAAAACAACCCATGGCACTGTCAAGAAATTAGAAGAGGACGGCATTGTATTCGTCATAGAAGAAGAATTGGTGCGCGATCCCATGGCGTCAGTAGAGACAGTTGAAACTAAAGCTCGTGGCGCAATTACCCTCACTGACCAGCAAGAAAAAGTTTTCGCGACACTGAAGCAATCGTTGGAAGACTGTTTCGATGGCAATATTCGTCTCGTCGAGCGCGACCCGGCAAAACCGGGTGCAAGCCTGAAAAGCGCCAATTCTCAGCCGTGGCTCCTGCATGGAGTTACAGGTTCGGGCAAAACGGAAATTTACATCCGGCTCATGGAAGAATGCTTGGAGCACGGTCGGACGGCACTGCTTTTGGTGCCTGAAATAAGTTTGACCCCTCAGCTTTCTCGACTTTTGAAAACGCGTTTTGGCGGTAGTGTTGCAGTTTGGCATAGCGCTCTGAGCCCGGGCGAACGCTACGACACGTGGCGGCGGATAAAGTCCGGCGATGTGAAAGTTTTACTCGGAGCACGGTCGGCCATTTTGGTGCACATGCCCGATCTTGGTTTGATCATCCTAGATGAAGAACACGACGGCAGTTATAAGCAATCGAGTCCGGCGCCTCGTTATCATGCAAGAGAAATTGCCGAAGAGAGAGCCGAAAGAGAAGGTGCGTTGCTGCTTTTGGGCAGCGCAACACCAGATGTGGGTACTTATAAACGTGCCATTGCCGAAGGAAAAATTCTAGAACTGCCCGAGCGTGTTTTTAAGCAAGCACTGCCCGCGGTGAACATCGTCGACATGCGTCAGGAATTCTCCGAAGGCAATCGCAGCATTTTTTCCAATGTTCTGGCCGGTGCCGTGCAAGAGCGCCTCAATGCAAACGAGCAAATCATTCTTCTAATCAACCGGCGCGGTTATGCCAACCATGTATTCTGCCGCGGTTGTGGATTCGTGGTTCGCTGCAAGAATTGCAGCGTTTCTATGGTCTACCACCAGAAGCTCAATCAGTCCGAAGGATACATGGCTTGCCACCACTGCGCCTATACGCTAAATGGATTGAAACTTTGCCCCTCGTGCAAAGGACCATTCATCAAGCAATATGGATTGGGAACGCAGCGCGTTGAAGAAGAAGTTTTGGAAAGATTTCCCGACGCGAAAGTGATACGCCTGGACAGTGACGTAGCTCAAACCAAAGGTGCACATGAAAGGCTGCTTTCGAAATTTGCCTCCGGAGAAGCAGATGTACTGATTGGAACGCAGATGGTGGCAAAGGGGCTGGATATCGAAAGGGTGACTCTTGTCGGTGTTCTTGCTGCAGACGCGGCATTTAATATGCCTGACTACAGATCTATGGAGCGCGGCTTCCAATTACTCACTCAAGTCTCCGGTCGAGCTGGACGTGGCAAACATCCCGGTTCTGTCATTTTTCAGAGTTACAACGTGGACATGCCGGTGATTGCTTGGGCTCAGACACACAATTACAAGTCATTTGCCGGAAGTGAATTAGAATCTCGCGAATTGTTTGAATATCCACCGTTTAGTCAAATCATTCGTGTTGTAGTTGCCGGTGTGGATCCGGTTGCGACTGAAAGCGCTTGCGAGCGCTTGGCTGAAGAAATAGGGCATCAGCTGGAGGAAACCATCGGTCTTAGCGATGTAAAAATTCTTGGTCCTGCGCCTTGCATCATCGAGCGATTGAGAAATAAATTCCGCTTTCACTTGATCATAAAGAATCTTGCTGGAGAAGAAGGGCGAAAGTTGATTGGCGGTTTCCTGCGCGCCAAACGGATGCCACCCGATCTTCAAATGGCAGTCGACGTGGGCGCATTAGACTTGCTCTAGGTTTTGCATGAATAAGCACCAGTCGTGATCAGAAGACCGCTGTATTGGAACCGATATGAGCCTCGAAACGTCATCCCATAGGTGATTAGAGGTGATTTTATGAAAGACCTTTTCAAAGATAAAAAGACCGAGCGAGTAGGTTTGCTCGTGGCGACGGTCATATTCGGCATTATTGGCGTTGCGCAATTGTGGCGTGCATTTTCAGGTGTTCCAGTTGCTTTCAACGGTTCGTCAGTGCCCGTTTGGGTAAGCCTTGTAGTCGGCTGCCTGGCTCTGTTTATGTCATTTTGGATGGGACAGATTCTCAGACACAACCGTCCGATTATCTAAGGAAAAATGCATGAATAGACCTATTCGTTTAATGCGCTGGCGCATTCTCTGGAGAAATTTCCGCGCCCGAGGCAAAAGAAATTTCCAACTCCAATTGCGTTAAGTCGGCTTCTAAATTAAGCCAGTAGCAAGACCGGCGGCAATTGCCAGAAGCAGTACTGAAGCGGCGATTTCTATTTTTTTGAGCGACATCTTCTTCAAGAGTTTGTTGCCGATTAAGGTGCCTGAAATTGCTGAAAGGGTGGCTGCAGAAAGAAGAGCTATATGTCCTGAAAGTTCCGGGCCACTGATCTGTTTCCAATAAACCGTTAGTCGACCTATATCGACTAAACATCCAATAGCCGCGCCAGTGCCAATTAACTCCTCTTTCGTTAGCCCCGCTTTTAAGAGGAACATCGTTCTGAACGCACCCTGATTACCAGACAAACCGCCGAAGAATCCACTCAGCAGCCCCCCGATCGGCATCCATTCGGGTTCGATTACCCATTTTTCTGAAATCCCAAATAAGTCCATCAGCGCAAAGAGAGCCATTAAGATGCCGATAACAATCCGGACCGGCGTGGTTTTGAGAGTTCTTCCTCCAATTTCATAGTTAAAAATCAACTGCTGGCTGTCAATTATGTTGAGCAAGAAGGCTCCGGCGAGAGCGGCGCACAGCGCGGCAATCCCGAAGCGTATCAGTATATCCTTGCGAGCATGACGACCAACCAGAAATAGCTTGAAAACGTTGTTAGACAGGTGGACTACGGCTGTCGCAGCTATTGCCACACTGATTGGAAAAATCAGCACGAAGACAGCTAGGAGCACAGTTCCGAGCCCAAAGCCCGTGAAAAATGTCAATATTGCCGCAAAAAACGCTGAAACAATCGCTAGAACAAATGTCACGTTATGACCTTTTCCGCCCAGTGAGCAAGAGTCTAACCCTGTTGCGGTTATAGAGGATGGTGTTAAGCGTTTTCTGCCAAAAATTTCACCATTAACCTGATTCTCTGGCAGCCACGCAGGCTCGCGGTTAAACTGAGCTTCGTGACAGTCATTTATTACATCGGAATCACTCTATTGCTCCTGTTCGTCTGGCCAGTGCTGATTTTCAGCAGCAAAGCCCGGTTCGGCGTGTCTCAGAAGCTCGGATTCATTCCTTCTGCAGTGCGTGAGCGCCTCAAATCCATGAGCGTCAAGCCTGTCTGGTTTCATTCCGTTTCGGTAGGCGAATTCAACGCTGCATATCCCCTAATCAAAGCTTTTCACGAAAAACATCCGACCCGCCCTATTGTCGTCTCCACAACTACGGGCACAGGGCAAAAGCTTGCAGCGGAGCGTGTCGGCGACTTCGCTCAGGTGATCTACTTTCCTTACGACGCGTACTTTTGCGTGAAGTCTTGGCTGGATGCGATCAACCCAGCTTTGTTTGTAGTTGTAGAAACCGAGATGTGGCCCGGCTTGATCAGTCAGTGCAAGAAGCGCGGTGTGCCTGTCGTTATCGTCAACGGAAGAATTTCACCTCGCTCGTTTAAGTCATACTGCCGGATAAAGCCATTCTTTCATCGCTACGTGAAAATGATCGAGCGCATTGGCGCGCAGACGGAAAATGAAGCAGAGCGCTACAAGATGCTCAGCGATGGCGCAGTGCCAATAGAGGTCATGGGAAATCTCAAGTGCGATGGCTTGAAGCCAAAGCCCAAGGACGAGATCGATAAGTTGCGCAGCAGCCTTGATTTGGGCGCGGACGATCTTGTCTTTATTGCAGGCTCGACGCACGAAGGTGAAGAAGCGGCAGTATTGAGTGCCTACACGCAGGTACTCAAGCTGATGCCTGATAAGACTATTCGTTTGATCATCGCGCCGCGTCATCCTCAGCGTTTTGATCGCGCTGCCGAACTTATCAAAGCATCGGGCTTCACCGTGCTTCGCCACTCTAAATCTGAGCGCTTCAAAAACGACTTCGATGTTTATCTCATCGACAGCATCGGTCATCTCGCATCTTTTTACGGTGTTGCCACTGTGGCATTCGTAGGTGGCACTATCGCGCCAATCGGCGGGCACAACGTTTTAGAGCCTTATACATACAATGTGCCGGTTATCGCCGGACCGCGCCTGGAGAAAACGCGTGATTTCGCTCGCTTGCTGCAAGATCGCGATGCGCTCTTCGTCGTGAAGAATGCGAATGAAATGGCACATGAATTGCAGAGATTGCTTAGTGATGAAAAGCTCAGACTCGAGATCGGAGTGCGCGGCAACAAGCTGCTTTTGGACAGTCAAGGCGCAGTCAGTAAGGCGCTTGTGATATTGGAAGAGACTCTCAGATCAACGTCAGTTACACCAGAACCGCAAAGAAGGAATGTAACTGCATGAGCTGGGGCAATCCGCAATCTTCGCAAGAGAAAATTCTCTACGGTCTAATCAGCCCGCTTTCGGTTGGCTATGGTATTGGTTCTTACTTTCGCCTGGCTGCATATTCGAAAGGTTATATGAAGCGGATTAAGTTGCCGATTCCGGTAGTGAGCGTGGGCAATATCACATGCGGTGGCACCGGAAAGACCCCGATGGCAATCGAGATCACGCGCAGATTGATAACTGCAGGCTACAAAGTTGCCGTGCTGAGCCGCGGCTACGCAAGAAAGTCGAAGCAAAAGGTGACTGTCGTTTCAAACGGAAAAGGAGACTTCGCCCCTTGTGAGGAAGCCGGTGACGAACCACTTCTGATTGCTATGTCGGTGCCGGAGGCGGTTGTTATCGTCGGCAGCAGTCGGGCGGAGACCGCTGCCCTTGCTATCGAACAATACAATGCCGATGTGATTGTATTGGATGACGGGTTCCAGCACATACGTTTGGAACGGGATCTCGATATCGTTCTTGTCGATTACAACGATGACCCGGAAAATGACATGCTCTTGCCGGCGGGCAGATTGCGTGAGCCTTTATCCGCGCTCAATCGAGCACGCCTCGTAATCATTACGAAAGTCCCGGCGCAGCCCGATCAAGAGCGTCTCGAAAAGCTGCGCGCTACGATTCGCAAACACACCGCCCGTGCAGAAATCGCTGAAGCTAGATTTGTGCCAAAAGGGCTGCGCACTAATAGCGGTGCTGCACCTCTGGAACAATTGAGAGGGCAGCGTGTTGTGGCTTTCTGCGGGGTCGCGCGCCCAGAAGGATTTGCCGCTACCCTCAATCAACTTGGTTGCACGGTTGTGCACTTGAAGAGTTTTTCCGACCACCATTGGTATACGCCTGACGAGCTAAAAATGCTCGAGAAATTAATGCGTGAATCGAATGCATCTGCGGTTGTGACAACCGAGAAGGACATGGTCAAAATCGCCCCTCATGACCGTTTGAATCAGCATCTTATTGCCGTTGAAATTGGTGTCGAGTGGCTGGGTCCATTGCCCTCGCCTATTTCTGAAATGATAAAGGGAAAACTTGAGAGTGAATTGAAGCAAAAGCAAAAGTGACGGTTTCAACTATATGTCTGCTCCAAGTTCAAATCTTCTGAAAAACGTCAAACGGATTCTCGTCATCCGTTATCGTTTCATTGGCGACACGATTTTAACGGTTCCGTTTCTTCGCAACTTGAGGCATGCTTGTCCGAATGCAGTTATCGATGTGCTTGTTGGACCCCAGAGTGGAAGCGTTTTAGAGCACTGCCCATATGTAAACGAACTCATCGAATTTGATACCACGCGGTTTCACAAATACGACAGTGGCAAAGGCAAAGTCAAAAATTTTTGGCACTACGCTTTTATGCTCAGAAAGAGAAAGTATGATTGCGTCTTTGTTCTGAAGCGATCTTTGTCTTCTGCTTTCCTATCTTGGTTTACCGGCGCACCCTTGCGTATCGGTTATGCAACAGAAGGTAGAAGGTTTCTCCTTACCCATTCTGTGAAGTGGCGCAAAGATGTGCACGAAGTCGAATCTCTTTTTGACATTCTCGAAGCCGCCGGTGCTCAAGTATCGAGTCGCGAACTTGAAGCTTGGATTTCTCAGGACGAATCGCAGAGGGTCGAACAACTTGTTCCTGAGCTGAAAGACAGCGGCATGAAAATCTTGATCCATGCTGCTGCTGCGCACCCGGACAAGATGTATCCAGCAGAGAATTGGTTGAAGATTTTAAAAGAACTCAATGAAAAGTTCTCGGCAACCTTTTACTTCTCAGGGGCAGAGCGCGATATTCAACTGAATAATGAACTCATTGCAGCATCTGGTGTTAGAGGCGTCAATGCAGCAGGACGCCTTTCTTTAAGGGAAAGCATGGCGCTCTATTCGAGAATGCAACTGGCCGTCTGTGTCGATTCCGGACCGGCACACCTGAGCGCATCGGTAGGAACCCCGACAATAGCTATCTTTGGTCCGACTGACCCCAATCGTTGGAGACCTTACGGAGCCAAGCATCAAGCCGTCTTTGACAAATCAATTGCATGCGCAGCCTGTGCCGGCAAAAAGGAACTGACAAAGCATGATTGCCTCGTCTTGCTTAACCCAAACAGAGTCATCGATGCCGCTGTTTCTGTTTTCAGCGCAACTTCGTCGTGATTCGTTCGCCTTGGCGCTGCCGCTATTTTGAAACTGTGTCCTTGTCCATCGCCGCTGTCGGTGCGTCTGTTTTGAACAGAAACGACGATTCCAGAAGGACCGGCAACCCGCGCAAAACACAAAATGCACAAGTGATATAAACCAAAACGTCTGCCACCATGGGAAGTGGCGTCTTGGAAAACATTTCCGTGCGCGCCGCAATCAAGAAACAGAAGGCTAGAGCCTTGCAAACGGCGTAGGTGAAACGGCTGAAATTGGAAGCCACGAGAAACTTTCCGAGCCCGCTCTGCATCATCGTCTTTGCGCCAAATGCAGTGAAGCCTTGTTCGCTCGCGTGTGAGCGAATGGCGTCGACGAAGGTTCCTCTTACGGTAAAAAGAAGCGGTACCCATAGCGGAACCCACTGAAAGGCTGCGTAAGCGATCCAGTAAGACATTTCTACTACGCGGTCGCCGGCGATATCGAGAATGCCGCCAAACTTAGACGCTTGGTTGAGCTTGCGCGCCAGATAGCCATCAAGTGCATCTGCGTAAATGACAAACGCGGTCAGCCAGAAAGCTGCCCAACGAATTGCTTCGCCGGGCAGACTGAGCATGTAGATGGCAATCAACGCCAAGCCGACCCGGGAAACCGTGACTATGTTGGCGATATTGACCATTGGTCTTCTTATACGTCGAGGCTGGCTAGATACGAATTGCTTTCGATAAACTCGCGTCTTGGTCCCACTGATTCGCCCATGAGTAGGTCGAATATGTGTTCGGCTTCCGTCGCATCTTCAACAGTGACTTGCTTCAATGTGCGAGTTTCGGGATTCATTGTTGTATCCCAGAGTTGCTCTGGCATCATTTCGCCAAGACCTTTGAATCGCTGCACCACTGCTTTATCGCCCATCTCGGCAAGAATCGCTTCCAGCTTGTGTTCGTTGTAGCAGTACTCGGTGCGCTTGCCTTTTTCCACTTTATACAGTGGAGGCATTGCGATATAGACATAACCTTTTTCCACCAGCGGTCTTGCATAGCGGAAGAAGAAAGTGAGAAGCAATGTGCGGATGTGGCTGCCGTCGACGTCCGCGTCGGTCATGATAACGACTTTGTGATAGCGAATTTTCGCCAGGTCGAGATTGACTGCATTCGGTCTCAGCAAGCCGGTGCTCTTGCCGCCTGTTTCTTCATCATCTTCTTTGACCACGAGCCCAAGCGCTTGAATCATTGCTTGCACTTCAGCGTTCTCGTAGATGCGAGTTGGTTGAACTCTCTCCACGTTCAAGATTTTTCCGCGCAATGGCAAGATTGCTTGATAGTCGCGGTTGCGGCCCATCTTAGCGGAGCCGCCTGCCGAGTCACCTTCTACAAGGTAGATTTCGCAGCGACCCGGATCTCTGTCTGAGCAGTCGGCGAGTTTGCCGGGCAAAGAAGAATTTTCCAGCGCTGATTGACGGCGCACAAGCTGTCTGGCTTTCTGTGCTTGCTCACGCGCTTGTCTTGCCAGCACCGCTTTTTGAATGATGTTCTTGGACTCTTTTGGATTCAATTCTAGCCAGTCTTTCAACTTTTCGGTCGTGACTGCCTGCACAATCCCTTGCACTTCGCGGTTACCGAGGCGTTCTTTCGTCTGTCCTTCGAATTGCGGTTCTGAGACCTTGACGCTGACGATCGCAGTCAGTCCTTCGCGTGCGTCTTCACCAGTGAAGTTGGCTTCCGATTCTTTGATCAGGTTTTGCTGACGCGCATAGTCGTTGATTACGCGGGTCAGGGCGTTACGGAAGCCGGTCAGGTGAGTACCACCATCGCTCGTGCTGATGTTGTTGACGAAGGTGAAAATCGACTCGGAATACATGTCCGTCCATTGCAAAGCGCACTCTACAACGACATCGTCTTTTTCGAGTTCGAAATAAAGCGGAGGCTTGTGCAAGGGGGTGCGGGTATCGTTGATATATTCAACGAAGCTGGCGATACCGCCTTCGTAGTGGAAGGTCAAAGATTTTGGTTTGCCGTCTTCCATCTCACGCATATCGGTGAGAACCATGCACAGTCCCTTATTAAGGAACGCCATTTCTCGCAAGCGATTGATGAGGACGTCGAATTGAATGACAATGAACTCTCTTTCGTTGTCTTCGTTGATGTCGTGGAAGATCAAGTTGTCCGGCCAGAAAGTGACTTTCGTGCCGCGATAGTCGGTGTCGCCGACAATGGTCAGACCGCCTTCGGCATCGCCGCGTTTGTAGACTTGTTTGTGAATTTTTCCGTTGCGGTGAACTTCGACTTCCAGCTTTTCTGAAAGGGCGTTTACGACTGAAGCGCCGACGCCGTGCAAGCCGCCCGACACTTTGTATCCGCCGCCGCCGAATTTGCCGCCGGCGTGCAATACGGTAAAGACTGTTTCTACGGCGCTTTTGCCGGTTTTTTCAACGATGTCGGTAGGAATGCCCCGGCCGTTGTCGAGTACTGTTACCGAATTGTCTTCATTGACTGTAACTTCGATGCGATTGCAGAAGCCAGCCAGGGCTTCGTCGACTGCGTTGTCTACGATTTCCCAGACGAGGTGGTGGAGGCCTTTCGGTCCTGTCGAGCCGATATACATACCGGGTCTTCTGCGGACGGCTTCCAAGCCCTCTAGGACGTCAATGGTAGCCGCGGAATAGTCTGAATCCTTAGCCTCAACCTTTTCCTTCGGTTGCTTTTCAGGCGTTGGTTTTTCGACCTGCTCTGCCTTTTCCGGCTCCTGATCTTTATGTTCTTCAGTCACCGCGCTAGAACCCTCTTTTTTCGCCATTTAATTCCACCAAATCGGATTGCCAATTCAGCGACCGTTGACCGAGGACGTAACCAGCATTCAATTTCGAATGCCGCACAGAGAGAGGCTTTGATCTCTTTTCCCTCGATGATCGCCAGCTCAAATTTTAGCATGTTTGCGTGCATAAATGAAACGGTGAAAACCGCATAACCATTAGACATTCCGCCTATTTGGTTTCCGCCAACCATTGGGATAGAATACTTTGCGTCCGGCAATATACAGAATTGCCGTCTTAGTACTACGCTAAGTATTCCGCCGACCCTTAGGACAGGATAACTCTCTTGAAAGTTTTCACAGAAGCCAAACCTGGTCTGGTCCAAAGCTCTGCCATTGCGCTTGGTTTCTTTGATGGCGTTCATCCTGGTCACCAGGTTGTCATCGGCAAGGCTGTCGAAGAGGCACGCACTCTGGGCGTCACGTCCGGAGTCGTTACTTTCCGTGACCATCCGCGAGCCTTGACCAGGGGGGCTCACCCTCTATTGCTGACAGATATCGATCAGCGCCTAAAGCTTTTTGAAGAACTCGGTGTCGAGGCGACTCTCGTCCTTACATTTTCGGAAGCACTTTGCCGTCTGTCGCCGCGCGAGTACGTAGAAAATGTCCTGGTTGGCGCAATGGGAGCACGTTCTATATCTGTCGGACATAACCACCATTTTGGCAGAGACCGAGAAGGCAATCCCGACCTGTTGCGCACATTCGGCGAGACGCTGGGCTTTTCTGTTCATGTGGCGCCTATGGTTTTTGTCAACAATGTCGAAGTTTCCAGCTCTGCGATTCGCGAAAGCATCATCGATGGCGACATGACGAAAGCGAAAAACTTGCTCTCGCGCACCTACCGTATTGGTGGAGAAGTGATTAAGGGTGATGGACGCGGCAGGCAGATTGGTTTTCCGACTGCCAACGTGCAGTTGCGCGAATTTCAACTGATTCCTAGGACCGGCGTATATGCAGGCATAGTACAGCTGAGCTCCGGCGAGCGGTTCGATTCAGTCATCAATGTCGGGTATCGCCCTACCTTCAAGGCAACCGGCGGCGACGATGATCCGCTGGTAGAAGCGCACTTGTTTGATTTCGACCGGGATATCTACGGCGATAAGTGCACAGTTGAGTTCGTTGAATATTTACGCACCGAGAAGAAATTTGACGGCATTGATGCTTTGAAAGAACAGATTAACGCCGATGCGGCAAAAAGCAGGCAGGTGCTCGAAAATGCTAAAAATGCTGCAGGCGGTGAAACGAATCCCGGCGATAAAAGTAAGCTGCCTGCATAGTCTAATTTATCGATAGTCTATCGAAAGTGCGTATCACAAAAATCTGTCTGGAAAATTTTCGCAATTACGAACATGCTCTTCTGGAGCCGCATTCGTTTGGCAACATCATTCTGGGTGAGAACGCTCAAGGCAAAAGTAATTTGCTGGAAGCTATCGAGTACGCGGCTACGGGAAAAGCCTATCGAGCAGCGAAAGACTTCGAGCTGGTGCGGCATGGCGCCGATACGATGAAGCTAGATATCAGCTTTGAAGCTGAAGGAATGATCGAGTCGATTTCTATATTTCTCAAATCGAAAACAGGCATATTGTTGTCAAACTCTGTCACAGCCTCGCTTCAGCGCGAGATAAAAGTGAATGGTGTAAAACAATCATCAACCGCCGCATTAAAACGAAGATTGATCGTCGTCAGTTTCAAAAGCCAGGATTTGAACATCGTGCGCGGCGGACCGGCTTTTAGACGTGATTGGATTGATATTCTTTTGTGCAATCTTCGCGCGTCGACTGCCGGACGTTTGCAACAGTATCAAAAAATAGTCGCTCAGCGAAACCGACTTTTGAAGATGATTTCCGAGAGCGGACGTTTTAGTACTAGCGACAAAGAGCAGCTTAAAACTTGGGACATTCAGGTCGCAAAAGCAGGCTCTGAAATAGTAAAAGAACGGCTAAACCTCATGGCACAGCTAATTCCCATTGCCGAGAAGCATCATGAAAGAATTTCCGGCAAAAGAGAAAAGCTCACTTCCGAGTATGTCTTCAAAAGTAAAAGCGCTCAAGGTGGCTCTCAAAACCATGAGCACGACGAGGATGACGACGATGCTTTGCGAGAAAAAATGAAGTCGTTCAATATCGACGATTTACGCAACGCAGAGACAAAAGAAATCGCCAAGATCATTTATTTGATGCTCAGGGATATTCGCGCCGAAGAAATCGCACGCCGCCAGACGCTAATAGGTCCACATCGCGACGACATTTCCTTTCATCTGGACGGAAAATCCGCGATGAATTTTGGCAGTCAAGGACAGCAACGTTCTCTGGTTCTATCTCTGAAACTTGCCGAGCTCGAATCGGTAAGAGCTGCATTAAACGAGCAGCCCGTGCTGCTTCTTGATGATGTTCTTGCCGAGCTTGATCTTTTGCGCCAGGAAGTATTGATGGAGATGGTCGGCAGCGGTATGCAGACTTTCGTCACTACCACGCACCTTTCGAGTTTCAAGCCTGAATGGCTGGCGGATTCGCAGTTTTTCAATGTAGAGAATGGCTGTTTATCAGCCGTCAGGGAGCCCATCCCCCGCTAGGGCGATTTTTTCCCAAAGCGGGCAAATTATGATGAAAACTCGAAAAGAAGCCGTTATGGTATAAGAACAGTGGGTACATTAATATTGCTTAACCATGACGCCTCCCCGCCCATGGACCTGGCAAAAGCCAGGAAAAGCAACATGGGCTGCATCCGGCGATCTTTGCTTTCAGTCCGGAATCATTCGAAAACCGACCTCGAAAGATCTAAAAAGGAAACTATATAAGCGTGTTTGCGGGAAATACAGAACGTGGGCTGGACCAGCGCATTTGCGTTGAGTGCAACCGGCAATTTACCGGTTTGTACACCGCTTGCCCGCACGATGGCGCTCTCTTAAGACCGATAATTCAAGACCCGCTCATAGGAACGGTGCTTGCAGGCAACTATGAAATCCTGGAAGTGCTCGGTCAGGGCGGCATGGGTGTGGTTTATCGCGGCAAGCACTCCTTGATGGAAAGAATTGTCGCCATCAAAATGCTGCTTTCTCAATTGATTTCGGATACCAACAGCGTAAAACGCTTCCAACAAGAGTCGAAAGCGGCGGCGCGTCTCAAGCACCCGCACATTATCGACGTTTACGATTTCGGCATATCGCCCGCCGGTCAGCCCTATATCGTTATGGAATTTCTGGAGGGTACGCCTTTATCCGACCTGATTAAGAAAGAAGGTCAGATAGGGGTTGAGCGCTCTATAAAACTGATTGCTCAAGCTTGTGACGCTCTCGATCACGCTCACAAGCAGGGCGTCGTCCACCGTGATTTGAAGCCGAGCAATATCGTCCTTACTCAATATGATGAAGAGAAAGACTACGTCAAGGTTGTGGACTTCGGCGTAGCCAAACTTATTGAAGTCGGCAACAACAATGAAGGTCAGAGACTGACTCAGGCTGGTGAAGTCTGCGGCAGTCCCGTCTATATGAGCCCCGAGCAGTGCATGGGACAAGATCTCGATGCGCGCTCCGACATTTACTCGATGGGCATTGTCTTGTATGAAACATTGACCGGAAAATTGCCGATTCTCGGCAAAACGATGGTCGATACAATGTCTAAGCATATTTCTGAGCCACCGGTTCCATTCAATGAGGCAAGACCGGACCTGTATATTCCGGAGCGTCTGGAGTGGGTGGTTCTGAAAGCCATGGCTAAAGATCCGGCGCAGCGCCATCAGACGATGGAGGAGTTCAAGCTCGACCTCGACCTTGCTATTCCGCGCCCTGGAAGAAGCACAGTTTTGCGAACGCAAGAGCAAAAGTCTCCCATAGAGAGCATGCTCGGCTTTGTCAAAGAAGTCCCGGTTTGGACCTGGGCCGCGGCAGTAGCATTAATGGTGGCCGCAGGCGGAATTATTGTTCATGCGGTATCCGACAAGCCTGCTGCAGCACCTAGTCATGCGCAGACTCCGCCCGCTCCGACCGCACCGGTAACTGCTCCGAGTGCAACTACTCCTGCCACTACTAATAATCAGACAACTCCTGCGCCTGTTGCAAAAACAGCGCCCGCGACAGATAGTGCTGCGCCGGTGAAAACACCGAAACAGCCGCCTTCTGTAAAACCAATCAAGACGGCGGCTTCTCGTGAGACTGCAGGTGAAGTTGAGCAACCAACTCATCGTCGCGCCTACAGCACAACTACCTCTGCAAATGACGAACCGGAAAGACCTGTGCGTCGGGCTGCACCTCCTCCTCGCAAGGCGCCTACTCGTCGTGCTTACAGCTCAAGCGGCGCCGGCTCTCGTCCTGCTGCCAGCAGCGGTGGTGGCGATCCGTTTGCGCAACTTATGCGTTCGCGCGGCCGGCCGGTTGAGTAACATTTACTGGGCCGTCGGCATCCAGCTGGCTTGTAATGCCGGACGCGCTGTCTCGTTGAACGCGTTTTCTCATTGAAAGTGAACACTCTTATCAGCTCAATTGAACTTCGCTATCGCTTGTGTGAGTTGCTTGACGCGCGCCGGGTCAACATCGTTTTGCCAGTTGCCATCAAACTTGGCATATGATCCAACGATCAAGCCATCTACCAGAGGTGCGTAAGTCGGAATATTGTCAGGTGTGATTCCTGAGCCGATCAAAACCGGTAATTTCGCGCCGTGTTTCAATGACTGGACGTCTGAAAGTGTAGGTTCTTTGCCAGTGGCAGAGCCTGTTACGATGACGCCATCCGCTTTAAAAAACTCTGCCGCCTCCGCTGTCTCTAAAAGTGTGACATCACCTGTGATGGCATGTGCGGAATGTTTTTTCTTAATGTCCGCGAAGATTTTTATCTTGCCGGCCTTCAGATGAGCTCGTCTACGCACAAGTTTTGCAGCGCATGAATCGTGTAAACCCTCATCGCCGACATGCGCGAAAACAAACCCTTCGACACGGATGAAATCCAGGTTGCAGGCGGCTGCTACTCCTAGTGCTTCTATGTTGGCTCCAGCGAGCAACTGAACCCCTATAGGCAGTTTTGTCTGTGTTTTGATCGCGTTAGCCACCACAGTCATGGCGGCGACTGTTTCCGGATCTACGAAGCCTGTCAAATACGGCGCATCATGCATGTTCTCGACGATGATCCCGTCCACGCCGCCTTCTTGATACACCTTCGCGTCAGCAAGTGCAGCAGACAAAACCTGCTCCATGTTGCCAGTGTACCCTGCTGAACCTGGCAGCGGATGCACATGCACGCAACCTATAAGTGAGCATTTTTTGCCGAACATTTTGGCTTCCTTATAATCAGATTAGATCAAATCTTTAATCAGCACTGCGCGAACAGGTGAAGCTTCTAACTCCGTTAGTTTTAGGGGCGCTGCCGAAAGAAAGTAAATTCCTTCTTCAGCGTTGGTCAAATCAAGATTTTCTAGCCAGCTAAAACCAGCTTTGATCATTGCATGATGGACTTGCAGATCTTTTGAATCAATATGGTCTACAGAAGGAGTGTCTAACCCTGCCATGATGATGCCTCGAGACTTCATTGCTTCCACAAGCTCCACAGTAAAGTGCGAATAGACAGAGCCTTCCCAAACGTCGAAGCGCAATTTCTTCTGTGTTTTAAACACCACGCGTGGTGGCAGTTCTTTCAAACGGCTTGCGGCCTTCTCGAAGTGTTCGCGAGTAATGCCTCCTGCTAAGGGACATACATCGAGCACTGCGCAAGGACCTATATAAGGAAGAAGCGGCATTCCCGAAGCCATGCCTTCATCAGCATCCATTCGTCCCTGGATGTGGCTAGGGGCGTCGGCATGGGTACCGACGTGCGGGCTCATCGTAAAGGACGTCAAGTTGACTGTGGCGCCTTCTTCCATGCGAAGCGTCACCTGGCGACTGAAAGGAGTGTCTCCAGGAAAGCACGCGGTCCGGGAGGACACGGGCTGGGAGATGTCAATTATCGTGTAAGTTGAAGTCATAGGCGGTGGATATTATACAAAGCTCTTGCTCTGGTACTATTTAGAGCCTCATATCTATACGGAGTGATGTCCATGACGGCGACGCAGTCTTTGGGACGCAAGCAAATCAATCCGGAGAGCCGTGCACCCAAGGCACTTGGTTCTTACTCGCATGCTCTGCAGGTAGGACAACTTGTGTTTGTGGCCGGACAGGGTTGTCGCGATGCGAAAACCGGCGTAGAAGCTGGTATTACACTTGATGGCGATGGCAAGGTGAAAGCCTACGACATAGAAGTGCAAACGGAAGGTGTGCTTAAAAACCTGGCAACAGTGCTGGAATCGGCGGGACTTTCATTGTCGGACGTTATCGATGCTACTGTCTTTCTCAAGTCGATGAGCGACTTTGATGCCTACAACAAGGTATGGGCAAAATACTTCACATCCGAATGCCCGCCGGCTCGCACAACGGTAGGAGTCGCCGATCTTCCGGGACGCAATTACATTGAAATCAAAGCCATTGCTATGGCGCGCGAACCCGTAGAAGTGGAAGCTTCAGTAAGTTCGCGCATCGACTCTGGCGCCGCCAGCTTTTAAGTACAAGTGCTCAGAAATTCAAGCGTTAACGTTTTAGCTTCTAGCCCCATCCCGTGACGAAAAAACCGTAAACACAATCAGTGAGAGGAATTAGAGAGCGTGACTACCCAAGTGAAGCGCAAAGTCAGACACCTGCACCATTTCATTGGAGGAGACTATGTAGGCTCCAAGTCGGGGAAGAGCTTCGATTCGTATAACCCCGCAACCGGTGAGGTTCACGCGACAGTTGCACTTGGGGGCAAAGAAGAAATCGACCAGGCTGTAGCCGCGGCCAAAGAGGCATTTGAAAACGGTCCGTGGCCTCGGATGTCAATGAAGGAGCGCTGCGAGATTTTGCGACGCATCGGTGACTTGATCCTTTCGCGCAAAGAGGAGTTGGCCCAAGCCGAAACGCTCGACACGGGTAAACCAATTACTGAGAGCCTGACTGGCGATATTCCTCGCTCTGCACAGAATTTCCATTTCTTTTCTGACTACGCACAGTCTCTTGGCGATGAGGTTTTCACCTCTGCGCCGGGCGAAAAGCACATTGTTTCTCGAGAACCGCTCGGAGTCGTCGGACTCATAACCCCCTGGAATTTGCCACTTTATTTGGCAACATGGAAAATCGCTCCATGCCTGGCAATGGGTAACACATGCGTTTTGAAACCTGCAGAATGGACACCTTACACAGCCTTTCTTCTAGCCGACATCGTCTCGCTTGCTGGTCTGCCCAAGGGTGTTTTGAATATTGTGCACGGTCTTGGCGCGGACAGTGCAGGCGAAGCTTTGACACGGCATCCGGACGTTCGTGCGATTTCATTTACTGGTGAAACCGGAACCGGGCGCGCAATTATGACTGCTGCTGCTGCCACTCTCAAGAAAGTTTCTTTCGAGCTCGGCGGAAAAGGCGCAACTATCATCTTTGCAGATTCTGACATTGATGAAGCGGTAGAAACCGCAGTCAGAGCTGCGTACCGCAATCAAGGGCAGATTTGCTTGGCTGGTTCGCGCTTGTTCGTAGAAGAGAGCGTGAAAAAACAGGTAGTGGACAAACTTTTGCAGCGCGTCAAATCAATAAGAGTTGGCGATCCTACTAAAGACAGTACACAGATGGGTGCTCTCATAAGCAAAGAACATCTGGACAAGGTTGAAGGATATTTGGAAATCGGCGGCAAAGAAGGCAAGCTGATGACCGGCGGTCAACGTGTAAAAGAGCTCGGCGAGGGCTATTTCCTCTCGCCTTCCGTCTTTTGTGATTTGCCTTTTGATTCAAAACTGATTAAGGAAGAAATCTTTGGACCGGTATTGCCCGTGGTGCCGTTCTCAAAAGAAGAAGAAGTCTTGAAGATGGTCAACGATTCTCCGTACGGACTTTCTGCTTCAGTCTTCAGCAAGGATGTTGATCGCTGCTATCGGATGTCTAATGGAATTAGAACCGGGCTGGTCTGGGTTAATTGCTGGTTTGCCCGTGACTTGCGTACGCCGTTTGGCGGCATGAAGTCCTCCGGTGTAGGGCGCGAGGGCGGGCGTTATAGTTTGGAATTCTTCTCGGAAGCGAAGACGATTTCCTACAAATACAAGATTTAGATAGAAAGCAGAGGCGTTCAAATTTATGGACTTTGGAATTAAGGGCAAGCACGCGCTCGTGTGCGCTGCATCGCGTGGTTTGGGTTTTGCCATCGCCAAAGCGCTGGCGCAAGAAGGTGTGGACCTGATCATTAGCGCTCGTGATGAGGAAAAGCTCAATGAGGCAGCTGAGGCTCTGAGAAAACTTGCGAATGTGAAAGTCGATTACGTTGCCGGCGATTTGAGCGTCGAAGCCGACCGAAAGAAGTTGATTGAGTTTGCCAGAGAAAAGTCCGGTGGACTGGACATTCTCGTCCACAACGTGGGTGGTCCCAAAGCACAAGCCGCACAATCGACTAATTCTGCCGACTGGCAGGAGGCTTTCGACAAGCTTTTCTTGCCAATTGTGGACCTCAATCAGACGTTCTTGCCGGGAATGAAGGAAAAGAAGTGGGGCAGAATCATCACAGTTACTTCTCTTTCGGTAATCGAGCCGATCGCCAACCTGGCATTGTCAAACGGTATCCGCTCAGCGGTCACTGCGATGTTGAAAACTCTGTCCGACGAAGTGGCGCAGGACGGTATTACGGTGAATTGCCTGGCACCCGGCTTGATTCAGACTGCCCGCACAGACGAGCTCATGGAGTCGCGGCGCCAACTCACAGGGCAGTCCAAGGAAGAGTATATGAGCGACTATGTGGCTTCTATCCCCGCCAAGCGGCTCGGCGATGCCGACGAATTCGGGGCAGTGGCGGCCTTCCTCGCCTCAATGCAGGCTCAATATGTGACCGGTCAGACCATTTGCATAGACGGCGGCAAACGGCGCTCTGTTCATTAAAGCGAGACTTCTGTCGACCGCTTTGAGTCGCTGTAGTATGATTTGCGAGTCTTTATATATTGATGGGTTTTGAGGGTAACGAACGTGAAATTTCTGGTGCTTGGCGCAGGACGTATGGGCTACGCGGCAGTGTACGACCTGATCAGAAGTCCGAAGGTCGAAAAGGTTGTCGTTGCCGACAAGGACGCCAAGAGCGTGAAGGCTGCTGTTGAGCGCCTCAATGACCCGAAGATCGTACCGGTCGAATTAGACATCACCAAAGAAAACGATGTCATCGCGCTAATGAAGAGCGTAGATGTCGCTATCAGTTGTGTTCCTTACGAGAATAATTACGAGTTGGCGAAAGCCGCGCTGGAAGCCAAAACTCACTTTGTCGATTTGGGCGGCAATGAAGAAGTAGTCGAAAAGACTTTCTTGCTCAACGAGCTAGCCAAAGAGCGCAAGATCACCATCATTCCTGATCTTGGTTTGGCACCGGGTTTGGTATCAATTCTGGCTGTAGCTGCTGCTGACAGTTTTGACGAGCTATACGAAATTCGTATGCGTGTTGGTGGTTTGCCTGTGGACAGTGACAACTTCATGGGCTACAGCCATGTGTTTGCGCTCGAAGGTCTGATTAATGAATACGCCGAAGATGTGACTTTGATTCGTGATGGAAAGACAATGCAGGTGCCTTCATTGTCCGAATGCGAAAAGATTGAGTTTCCAAAACCGTTTGGCATGATGGAAGCATTCACGACATCGGGTGGCATCTCCACTTTGCCAAAAACATATGAAGGCAAAGTTCAGCACCTCGACTATAAGACCATCCGTTATAGAGGTCACTGCGAGCAGATGAACCTCCTGAAAGAGCTCGGTTTGATGAGCAAAGAGCAGGTGAAACTCAAAGGTGGCAAAGTCGTCCCACGCGAATTGCTGATGCATCTTCTGGATGGAAAGCTCGCGAAAGATGAACCCGACGCCGTAATTCTGCGTGTAACAGTCACAGGCGTAAAAGACAAAGAACCCAGACAGCTTGTTTGGGAAAGCATCGAATTCTCCGACCAGGCCGAGGGGCTTTCGGCGATGATGCGCATGACTGCGTTTCCGGCATCTATCATTGCCCAAATGATTGCTCGCGGCGACATTAGAGAGTGTGGAGTCCTTCGCCAGGAAGAATGGGTACCTGTAAAACTGTTTCTTGCCGAACTTCAATCACGTGGATTGAACCTGACGCTTAACGACCGCGCTCCTGTTCCGACAGACAAATAAGCGCAAAAAGCAAAAAACTCTCGAAAATGTCTCGGCTTGTTTTTTAGAAACGCCAACCTGTGGGCGTTTTACAATTTGTCATGGTTTTAGATTAAATGTCCCCGTTTTATGTCCAGAGACCTACCGCGGTTGGCTAGATACCTGTGTTGCGGTTCCAATATTCTTTCTCATCCTGTGCCGGACACCCCGGAGGAAACTTAATGAGCTTACTAGAGTCCGCTCGCGGCGAGAACACTCTGTCGCCCGAGCAGTCTTCTCCCGTTCGCGTCCACGCTGAAGAGTCTCTCGCGAACGTTTCGGAAGCCTGGTCACCACGTACCGAAAAGTCGAGCGGCGCCAATCAGCAGATAACGCCGGAAACAGCATTCTTGCCATTCACTCGTTTTGCGATGGCAGACAATATCGACTTCAATCCCCGCCAAACGCTCGGCTTGAGCCGCGCCTGGGGTTATTCCAAACATGATTCAGTAATGAATCCGGACGGCGGAAGCTGCAATGCATCCTCCACCTCCATGAAGTGCGAAGGTGGTCCCCGTCAATACAGAGGTGCCAACCAAGATGCACCGAACCTTTATGAAAATCAGCGCCAAGTCAACGGCAATACTATTACTACTAAGTACTTCGCTCCTAGCGGACCGCAAGTAAAGTCGCCGGAAAACTTCAGATACCTGAACAATCCCGCTGCTGAAGATTCACTCGTTGTTGAGCCGCTCGTCTACAAGACCGACGTTGCCAGCGCCGCTCCTAAAGTACAAGACGCAGTAAATCTCCGCCTGGAGCGCGGTCTCGAGAAGCAAGGTCCGATCGAATGGCGTGAGAACTCACTCGATGCATTCGTTGAAGCAGTAGAAAACGAAAAGCCATTGGTAGTAGTGTTCGGAGATAACAGCTCTCCTTTGTTCAACAAGCAAATCCAAGAAATGAGAGCTGATAAAGACAATTTGATGTCCAGACTTTCTCAACGCGCAGTGTTCGTAGTCGGCAAGCCAACAGAAGATGAATATGCACGCCGCATGGCTAGCCACCTGAAGCTGACCGATTACCCAACCATCTCGGTAATCGCTCCGCGCACCGATCAACTGACTGAAACGTACAGAATGGAAGGCTACTTCAAGACTACCGACATCTTCTCTGATCTCGACAAAGCATTGCCTAAGAAGCAAGTTCCGCTCGGCGACTCCAGACTTGCTTAGGTTAAAACCGCAGAAGCGCTGTTCTAACCGGTTTCCAGTTCATTAGCGCAATTGTCAATCATTGAATTCTTGGACGCTATGGTCCACCATATCGGTCTTGGACTCCGTTGAGCACGCACACCCTTTGTGCGCGAACATGACGATTGGGAGAATAGCTATGCCAGTGGACAGCAAAACCGACCTTGCTCAGTACATTTCGGATTCACGCAAAGCATTTGAATCTGATCTGAAATCACTAGTCGACCTTGCCGGCGTTTCAATGGATCCCGAACGCAAGCAAGAGATTTTGCGCACCGCAGACAGTGCTGCCGCACTCGTAAAACGCATGGGTGGCGAAGCGGAGATAGTTCAAACCAAAGGCAATCCAGTTGTGATTGCATCTTTCACAACCGATAAAGCTAATCCAACAGTTCTTGTCTATAACCATCTTGATGTTCAACCTGCTGATGCGGCGGAATGGAAGTCTGAGCCTTTCAACATGTCTATCGATGGCGACACCTACCGTGGTCGCGGCTCTACAGACGACAAAGGTCCAGCACTCTCAGTTCTCTACGCTGCCAACTACGCGCACAAAAACAATATTCCAATCAACGTAAAATTCGTTTGGGAGTTGGAAGAAGAGATAGGCAGTCCATCGTTCGAAGAGTTTTTAAAACAGAACAAGGAAAAACTTGCCACAGACTCTATCGTCATCTCCGACACCATCTGGGTTTCGCGCGAACGTCCAGCAATTCCTTATGGTTTGCGCGGATTGCAAGGTGTTTTGTTAAAACTGAAAACAGGAACGAAGGATGTCCATTCCGGCTTGACCGGTGGATTGGCGAGAAATCCAATAGGTGAGCTTTGCCAATTGATTGATCAATGCTATGACGCGAAAACAGGCAAGGTGCATATTCCAGGATTTTACGACGGAGCCAACGAGCCGACCGACGAAGAAGCCAGTCAATTCGTCAAATCCGGCTTCACTGTTGAAGGTTTCAAAAAAGCGCACGAACTTATTTCCTTGCGCACTGATGATGCCAAAGAGGGTTCGCTCCGCATCTGGGCGAAACCCACATTTGAAGTACACGGCATCACCGGCGGGTATCAAGGACCTGGCGTAAAAACAATCGTGCCGCACCAAGCGGAAGCAAAAATCAGCATGCGCCTGGTTCCGAACCAAGACCCCGAGAAGGTCTACCAAGCATTCGAGAAGTTCATTAAGGAGAAAGCTCCTGATGTAATCATCGAGAAAGAAGGAAGTTTGAAACCGTTCCTCGGCGAGTTTAAAGGACCGTTCGCTGATGCCGCTGTAGGGGCCATGAAAGAAGCGTTCGGTGCGGATCCGGCTTTCACGCGTGAAGGTGGATCAATCGGTGCTGTCGTAAGTATGAAAGAAGTACTCGGCAAACCGATTGTATTTCTTGGACTTTCTCTGCCCGAACACGGATATCACGCCATCAATGAAAACTTCGACTGGCAGCAGGCTTCCGGCGGCATGAAAATGTTCGTCTCCTACTTCCAGCGGCTCTCCAAGATTAAATAAAAAACCGGTAGTTCACCTGTCGTTCACTAATACCTAATAGACTGAGATTAGGGGGTGAAAAGGATGGATTCCGATCAAAGAAGAGAAACAGACGCGCGCACCGTTTTAGTTATCGGTGCTACTGGCTATGTCGGAACGCGTCTTGTGCCGCTGCTTATTGGTGCCGGTTATCGTGTACGAGCTGCCGGCCGTTCTCTCGAAAAACTGAAGTCGAGAATTTGGTCCGGTCACGAGCAGGTAGAACTGCAAGAACTCGATCTCAAAGATGCCGAGTCTGCGAAGAAGGCAGTGCGAGGCTGTTCTGCGGTTTACTACTTAATGCATTCAATGAATCCACAGAATACAGACTTTGCTGAGGCTGACAGGATTGCCGCGGAAAACATGGTCGCTGTGGGAGAAGCTGAAGGTATCGAGCAACTCATTTATCTGGGCGGGCTTGGAGAAAGCGACACCAACCTCTCTAAGCATCTGCGTTCACGAGCAGAAGTTGCCTCAATTCTTCAGACCGCTAAATTTCCTGTGACGATCTTTCGTGCGGCGATGATAATCGGTTCCGGCAGCGCTTCTTTCGAGATTTTGCGCTACTTGGTCGATCGCTTGCCTATTATGGTCACTCCTCGCTGGGTGAGCACTTTATCTCAGCCAATTGCTATTCGTAATGTGTTGACTTATCTCGCAAACTCACTGTTTTTGTCGGATGTCTACAATCAGTCGTTCGACATCGGTGGTCCGGAAGTTATTACCTACCGGCAATTGATGGAAACTTATGCGCGGGAAGCCGGGTTGCCTGTGCCTGCTATAGTTCCTGTTCCTGTTTTCACGCCACGTTTGAGCTCATACTGGATCAATTTTGTGACACCGGTCCCCGCATATATAGCGCGTCCTCTTGCGGAAGGTTTGAGAAATCCTGCTGTTTGTACCGAGTCTAGGATAAGAGAAATTATTCCGCAGGAACTTTTGACTTCCACTCAAGCCATACGAATTGCAATCGACCGAATTCAACATCATAAAGTCGAAAGTCATTGGACAGACGCAGGCAAGCTGCCGCCCGTAGAGTGGTTCAATTCCAATGATCCGGATTGGGCTGGTGGCACTGTCTACCAAGATGTTCGTATTGCCGAAATAAAAGGAACTCCTGCCGATGCATGGAAAGCGGTCGCCCGAATTGGAGGAACAACCGGATGGTACTACGCCAATTGGCTCTGGAAGCTGCGTGGCTATTTGGATTCGTTATGGGGCGGTGTTGGTCTCAGAAGAGGCAGGCGTCATCCTGATGAATTAAGAACGGGTGATGCATTGGATTTCTGGCGCGTAAAATCTGTGGAAACTGAACGACGCTTGTTGTTGATTGCAGAAATGAGATTGCCTGGTCAAGCCGCGCTGGAGTTTCAAATCAAGTCAAAAGGTAATGGGAAAACTGAAATACTGCAAATAGCGCGCTTCTTGCCGAGTGGGCTTTTAGGTTTGTTGTACTGGTACGGCATTTCACCATTGCACGAATTCATTTTCACTGGAATGCTGAATGGTGTCGCCAACGCCTCCGGTTGCGCAGTATCGAAAAAGGCGCGCAGGGCGAGGAGTGAAACCGCCAATTCTGGCGTCTTGAAGACCATTTGATTCAGGGGAGACAATTTTGTGAAAGCAAAAAACATTCTGTTGCTCGGCGCACTGGGCGTCGCCGGTGTGGCAGTTGCTGCGGCAAACGACCTATTTTCACATTACGAAGAGCCTGCTTACAAAATCGATAGAGAAGACGGCGAATTCGAGATTCGTTCTTACCCGAGCGTTATTGCCGCTTCTGTACAGGTTGCAGGCAATGGAGAAAGTTCTGCAAATAATGCTTTTAAGATTCTTGCCGGCTATATTTTCGGCAAAAATAAGCGTGCGACGAAAATCTCTATGACTGTGCCGGTTATTCAAGAATCAGCCGCAGAGAAGATAGCGATGACAGTTCCAGTTACCATGGAAATGCAAAACATGAGCATGGCTATGAGCTTTTACATGCCTTCCAGTTACACTCTGGACACTCTGCCCGAACCATTAGACAAACGCATTAAACTCGAACGCATTCCAGCAAGAAGATTTGCCGTAATAAAATTCTCGGGTTTTGGAACCGAATCAAACTGCCGCAAAAAGGAAGAGCAACTTAGGAATTGGATCAAACAACATACAGGGGAAAAGGCCGGTGAGACGCTTCGTGCCTTTTATAATCCGCCCTGGACACTTCCATTTCTTCGTCGAAATGAAATTTGGATTTCTCTATAGAGATGCTCTTGCTAACACTCGTCCTTTGAGTGATGCTAACCCGCCATCAATGTTGATGACTTCGCCGGTGACCCAACTGCTCTGGTCACTTATGAGCCACTCAATTGCAGGCGCTACATCTTCAGGTGTGCCGATCCGGCCCAAGGGATGAAGCTGTGCAGAAGCCTCAAGCTGTGCTTGGCTATTCGTTATGCTTCGGGTCAGTTGTGTGGCAAGAAGACCAGGGCTGACACAGTTGACCCTCAGATTGTATCTGGCGTATGTGGCTGCCGCAGAACGCGTCAGCGAAGCGACGCCTCCTTTTGCAGCAGCGATGGCGTCATGATTAGGCATACCCGTGGATGCAACGGCAGATGCGACAAGCACGATTGAGCCACCCTTAGACATCATTGCCTTGGATCCATACTTCACGCAGGCAAAAGAAGAACTGAGGTTGGTTTGTATAACGGACATCCAATCTTCTTCAGTTGTTGAATGCGCTGGTTTCAAGTGTAGTGAGCCGACTGCGTTGACCACACCGTCCAGCCGCCCAGAGGTTATTTGAGCATCTTCAAAGCAGGAAGCCATACTCGCAAAATCGCTAGCATCACAGACGATATAGGGAGATTCGAGTTCGTCTGCCAATGATTCTAGGCCAGCCCTATTTCTGCCTGCCAATATCAGCTTGTAATTGTGCGATGAAAGTAAGCGGCTGACTGAGCTTCCCAAACCACCGTTAGCACCGAGTACTAGAATGCATTTCTTTTCGTCGCTCATGGTTAGTTCCTTGCGCTGTTATAACTCTAAAGTTACATCTGTCGCGTGAACAGCGTTTGAACAATGCTTTGAGCAATATTTGAACAACCTAGTTTCGTCTGCGGGTCTCAAATCGAGTTTCGCTACGATCATGTCGGGTGTCATTTCTCGGATTGTTATTTACTCATTGAGTAATAAACTTTAGATGGTTTGAAACGTCTGCAAATCGGTATCAACTCTTCAATATCATTCTCAACCCGCCGAATCCTTTTGTCGTGATTGTCTAATTTGTCTTCCATGAAATTCATCCATGGATATATGCCTTTGGTCACTTCGCTCATTATTTCGCTTAAGCTCGGCAAAGTTGCCACTACACTTTCAAGACTTTTGAAACGCTCATCCATCCTGTCAAATCGTTCATCCATCCTGTCAAAACGCTCATCCATCCTGTCAAAACGCTCATCCATCCTGTCAAAACGTTCATCCATCCTGTCAAAGCGTTCATCCACTGCGTTAAAACGTTCATCAATTTTGCGAAAGTTATATGCAGTTTCTTTCTTGTGAGACTCTAAGTTAAGACTGAGCCTATCAATTCGGTCATGAACTTCCGAAAATTGATATTTCATCTCTAATTCAAGGCTGTCAAAGCGAGTTTCGATTCTCGAAAATGTTGAACGCATCTCTGTTTCCATCGATTTAAGTGTTAGTCTCATCGAAACTCCTCCTTGTCAATACAGCTTGATACACCAGCCTGTATGTAAAGACGGAGTCTCGGTTCAAAAAGTTCAATCTGTGGCGCATCCAATGGATTTGCCACAAACATTTATAAGATATAGCGATTTGCTAAAAACTAGGATGGAATGATTCTCTCTTTTTGAAGGGAGAATTGCTTTAAATTGCGAATATGATCCCGAAAGTCAGACTACATCTGTGATTCAATGAGGGCGACTGCCTGGCAGGCGATTGCGAGCCCTTCGCCGATCGGTCCAATGCGTTCCATCGTCTTGCTCTTAATGCTGACTTGTTCCATCGAGATGCGCATTGCTTTGGAAAGATTTTGTCGCATTGCTTCGTAGTGCGGAGACATCTTTGGTGTTTCGCAAATGATGGTGGCGTCTACGTTTTGGATGTTGAACATTTTTCCATCCAACAGATCTGTCACATGATTCAAGAAATCTAGGCTGTTCGCATTCTTGTGCTTCTCGTCGCTGGGTGGGAAGTGAACTCCGATGTCACCCAAGCAAGCAGCGCCGAGCAATGCGTCAACGATTGCGTGGGTCAGTGCGTCACCGTCGGAATGTCCTTCCAGTCCTTTTTCGAAAGGAATGGTGACGCCGCCCAAAACCAGGGGAGTTCCTTCCACAAGCCTGTGGATGTCGAATCCCGTTCCCACTCGCATGTCTTCTGCCATCGGCGTATTCCTGCGTGAATGTGCGAACTAGTCGCTGATTTCCATGATTACGTGATCGGTTTCCACTGTGTCACCTTGCTTTGCTGTGAGCGCAGAAATTTTTCCTGCCTTAGGTGCCACCACTTCAGATTCCATTTTCATTGCTTCGAAAATGAGAAGCTTTTGTCCTTGAGTGACCGTTGCACCAAGCTCTACAAGCAGTTCTTTGACGACACCGTGCATCGGGGCTTTTACTCTGCCTGATCCGCTTCCGGCTTGGCTAGATGATTTGCTTGGACGTTCTAACGAACGACCGGAAAATTTCGCAGGAGCTGCGGATGTTCCTGCTCCAGCTCTTGTCACCGGTGCTCCGGGTGCTACCAATTCATGCACCGCCACCTTATAGGATTTTTTGTCCACTTCCACTTCAAAGTTGTACGGTCCAACCTTCTCTGTGACGGCTGGTCCTGAGCCATTCGGGTTGGCTCCGTTTGCTGCCGGAGCTGATGCTGTGGCGCCGGAAGGCACTGCCGCCGGTGCAGGCTTTGGCGCATTGGCGATGAAATCTTTCATGAATTCGGATTCTACATAGGTGGTGTAGGTGTCCGCGTTGACGAACTTCGGATCTTCTAATTCCGCCAGGTGGAAAGGAATTGTTGTTGCCACTCCTTCAATTTTGAATTCGCTCAATGCGAGTTTCATTCTGTCGATAGCTTCTTTTCTATCGCGTCCCCAGACTACCAGTTTGGCAAGAAGCGAATCGTAGAAGGGCAGAATCTGGTAGCCGGTGTAGCAGGCGCTATCCACACGGACCCACGGCATGCGAGGCTCGGCAAAGTTTTTCACTGTGCCTGGTGCGGGCATGAAATTTTTGTATGGATCTTCTGCGTTGATGCGGCACTCGATAGAATGCCCGCGGAAGTACACTTCGTCTTGCTTGACGCTCAACTTTTCACCGTTGGCGATGCGAATCTGCTCTTTGACGATGTCGATGCCTGTTACATATTCAGTGACGGGGTGCTCGACTTGCACTCTTGTATTGACTTCGAGGAAGTAAAACTCGTTGCCGGCGACCAAAAGTTCGAACGTACCAGCTGATGTATAGCCCAGTGATTGTGCGCCTTTTACCGAGGCTGCCAGAAGTTTTTCTCTTACTTTTGGATCAAGTTTTGCTGCTGGTGATTCTTCTATGAGCTTTTGGTGGCGGCGCTGAGTAGAGCAATCGCGTTCGCCCAGGTGAATCACCGTGCCGTGCTCGTCGCCAAGGATTTGAACTTCAATGTGGCGGGGATGATCGAGGTATTTTTCGACGTAGACTTCGCCGCTACCGAAATAGGAGGCGCCTTCGCGTTGTGCTGCGGTGAATGCGGCTTCGGCTTCAGCTTCGGTACGAACTACTTTGAGCCCGCGTCCGCCACCGCCTGCACTTGCTTTGATGGCGATCGGGTAGCCGTACTTGGCGCCCAGTTTTTTTACTTCTTCTGCTGAGTTGACGGGGTCTGTGGTCCCAGGAACCACCGGAACGCCAGCTGCTTCCATGGCGCGGCGCGATTCTACTTTTGAGCCCATGCGGTGAATGATGTCCGGTTTCGGACCGATGAATTTGATACCGGCATCAGCACAGTTTCTTGCAAACTCCGGGTTTTCTGAAAGGAAGCCATAGCCTGGGTGGACGGCGTCGGCGCCAGATTTCTTGGCGATTTCTACAACTTGCGCGGCGTCCAAATATACCTTTTGAGGTTGCCCTTCCAATTGATAGGCTTCGTCGGCAAGGCTGACGTGACGGCTCAATTTGTCCGGTTCGGAGTAAATGGCGACTGTTTTTATGCCCATCTCGCGGCAGGCAGTGATGACACGAACAGCAATTTCCGAACGGTTGGCAATTAGAACTTTCTTGATCATGGCTTCAGGAGTTTCCTCAAGTGATTTCTGGAATTATCCGCAAGATATCTGGTGGGAAACAAACCCTACCAAATAATGAAGCAATAAGCCCAATTCGAAATGTTCAATTTATGTCAAGGGAAATGTAGAGGTACAGAAGTTGCCCGATCCTGACAGTTCACGCACTGTTGGCGCTGTATTCTGGGCATTTTTGAGGATGGTACGATCAGTCGTTATTCACGTTTTTGAGGGGGCAAAGGTAATGGCAACCGGGTCCGGTATAACGACTGTTTTCATAGCCGGCAGTGGCTTCATGGGTACAGGTATCGCTTTTTTGATCGCAACCAGGACAAAGGCGAAAGTTTATATCTACGACATTTCCAAAGCCTCATTGCGTAAGGCTAATGAAACCCTCGAGAAGTACGGCAGGACCTCCATTGACAAAAAGATCCTCGACCCCGAAGATGTCGCCGAAGCGCTCAAGCGCATTGTTTCCACCGAGCGCTTGCAAGATGCGGTCTATTGCGACCTGGTTATTGAAGCGATTGCTGAAAACCTTGAAGTGAAGCAAGAGCTCTTCAAGTCACTCGATGAGATTTGCGACAAGAAGGCTATCTTCGCGTCTAATACTAGCTCTCTTTCCATCACTTCAATTGCCGCGGCAACCAAGCGCTCTGACCGCGTGATGGGCATGCACTTCTTTTCACCGGCACACGTAATGAAGCTTGTAGAGCTGATTCCAGGTTTCGATACTTCGGATGCTACCTTGCAGACCGTCACTCAGTTTGGCAATGAGTTGGGTAAAACCTTGATCCGCTCGAAAGATATGCCAGGCTTTATCACCACGAGATTGGGTCTTTGTTTGATCAATGAAGCCGCGTTCGCTCTCATGGAAGGACTTTCCACACCGGAAGATATCGACCAGGGTATGAAACTCGGCTACAACCATCCGATGGGACCGCTCGAATTGGGCGATTTCGTTGGATTGGACATTGTTTTGCACGTTATGGAAGTGCTTCAAGAAGGCTTCGGCGACCCCAAGTATCGTCCTTGCCCGGTAATCAAACAGCTCGTAAACGCCGGACACCTCGGACGTAAAACCGGTCGCGGCTTCTATAAGTATGAGGCCAAAAAGTGTTGATACTTTTCTCCTTCTTGATGGCGAATACGGTTCTAATTTCCTGCTTGCTGGGGATGACCATCGCTTTCTATGCGCTTCTGCGCCGAGTGGAGAATTGCAAAATACCCGACCGCGATCTGCCTTTTATCTCAGTTGTGATTCCCGCCCGCAACGAAGAAGCGAAAATCGGACGGTGTCTGGAATCAATGCTGGCACAGAATTATCCGAATTTCGAGATCGTCGTAATCGATGACAGATCTACCGACAAAACTGCAGAGATTATTGAAAGCTACGCTAAAAAAGATAATCGAATCAAATTTGTTCGCGGCAAAGATGCGCCAGATGGCTGGGTCGGCAAGTGTAATGCGCTGGCTTTTGCAGTTGGTTTTGCCTCGGGCGATTGGTACATTTTTACTGACGCTGACACCTGTCACCAGCCGAATTCGCTGCGTGATGCGATTGGTTATGCAATCACGAACAAAGTCGATTTGGTTTCGTTCGTTCCATTGCAAGAACTGGGGAGCTTCTTCGAGCGCATGGTGATGACTGTTTTGCTCTCATCCTTTGTGCTGGGCGATGCGTTTCACACAGTCAACGACCCTCTGGCAAAACGGGCTTATGCCTATGGGCAGTACATCATATGCCGCCGTCGTCCTTATCTTGCTCTGGGCGGGCACCAGTCAGTGCGCGATACCATTGTTGAAGATCACGCTCTCGGGCGCGTTTTCAAAGAAAAGGGCTACAAGATTGCCGTCGCAGACGGGAAAAACCTTTATCGAGTGCGTATGTACATGGACTTAGATTCGATGTGGCAAGGTTGGACGAAAAACCTTTATTCGCTTATCGATAGCAGTCCAGTGCATCTTCTGTGCATTTTGAGCAGCTTGAATATGACTGTGGTTATGCCGTTTATCAATGTTCTGATTGTGGCTTCGCTCTGGATCAGTCATCCGGCCGACCACTTCACGCCGTTCTCTACTATGCTCGTCGCTTGCCAGTTCTTGATGCTGATTGTTTGGTTCAGACTGACAGCAGAGCACAGAACAGGTGTTAATCCGCTCTATTTCCTGACCATGCCTTTTGGCGCCGCGTGCGTTACCATGCTGCACCTCCACTCTGCTTATCTGGTTTTGTTCGGCAAAGAAGTGAGCTGGAAAGGGCGCCGCTACACCGTCAATACTTCCAAGACAATCCGCTCTCACAGGGCAGGTCAAGAGACTCTGGAAAATGCGCTGTCGTCCGATTCTGGCGAGTGAAGTGTCTTTAGTGCTATCCTCTTTTGAGGAGCGTTGCTGTCGACGTTCCTGTGGCATCTGTACTAAATAATAGGGCCGGGTTCTCTTTCTGAGCCCAATCATGAGCCAGCATCGACGTTGAGCCGTCCCATCCTAGTTGCTACTTCATTTTGCCTGTGCTCGCTCGCTCTGGTTGCTCTTTTGTCTGAAGCACTGGCGGAGCCGGTGGCGTCTAGAATGCCTGGACTTCAGGGCGAAAGTCATGAAAGCCTTTGGGAGCGCTATAACAAATTCGGCAAAAAGGCTCTCGATGTCGCGGACTACGGTCGCGCCAAGTTGATGTTTGAATTAGCATTGATAGAAGCGAAGAAAAATCCCGGCGATGAGTCGCGTGGGGGAAGTGATCTTTCGCTGAAGATAGCGGCAGCGACTAATAATTTGGCGGAAGCTCACAGGCTGTCAGGCGAGTATAAAGAAGCGGAGATTCTATTTAAGGAAGCGCTGGCGCTCAAAGAAAAAGCGCTGGGTGAAGAAAACATGTCTGTCGCCAACACGCTAAACAATCTAGCCGTGCTGTACCAGAACATGGCTAATTATTCCGAAGCGGAGAAGCTGTACAAGAAGGCTCTCGCCATCGAAGAGAAGGTTTCGTCGCAAGAAAACGCGCCGATTGCAACTAGCTTGAATAATCTCGGAGCGTTCTACGATCAGCAGGGTCGTTACGCAGAAGCTGAGGCTATGTATAAACGCTCGCTGTCAATCAAAGAGCGCTTGCTTGGTCCTTCACACCGTGACACCGCTTCATGCGTCAGTAATCTCGGTCTTCTCTATATGCACAAAAAAGAGTACGACAAAGCTGAGTCGTATTACAAACGCGCATTGACTATCCGAGAAGCTACGCTTGGTCCTAATCATCCTTTGGTCGCAACGGAAATGTCTCACCTGGCAGAGCTGTATCGCATTGAGAAAAAATACGATAAGGCAGAAGCGCTGCTGGAAAAGGCTATGTTTTTATACGAGAAAAAGTTGGGCATCAACAATCTCGACGCCGCTATGTGCATGCTCAATTTAGGTTGCCTCTATGGCGACGAGGGCAAATTGAAAAAAGCCGAACCTCTCTTTCGCCGAACTCTCGGAGTGCGTGATCGCCTTCTCGGTCCAACGCACCCTGAAACGCTTATTGCATTGAAAGACTATTCTGTTATTTTGAAAAAACTCGGACGAGAAAAGGAAGCAAAAGATCTCGAAGCAAAATACAAAACTTTGAAAGATCAAAGCGATAAAGACGCCAAAACCGGCAAGCAAAAGGTTAAGCCTAAGCCACGTAATCTAGAGCGAAATTTAGATTGAACTTTCGGCGGCACCACATATGGTGGCTACTTTGCGAGCTCTTTGATGGGTGTTTCGTACACGCTCAAAGCTTCAACGGCTTCGCCCGGTTGCGGCTCGACTGTCTTATGCGAATTGACTCGGTACTGTCTGCCTTTCCAGGAAACGTTATTGCCTGAAAGAACCAGATATGCAGAGCGCAGATAGATGGCTGTAACCATGACACAGCCGAGCGGAAGGAGCAGGAAGTGATTCCAGTTAACTCCGACGTAAAACTGTTTTGTGCGGCCGTACCAGGCTGCTAGACCAATGAATTCGATTGCTACCAAGGGAGCTATGTATTGAAAAATGTGCGGAGGGTGGCCGCTGATGATGCCGGCAACAAGGATACCTAAGTGCACAAAGGGGCTGATTACAGCACCATTTATCAGCAGAAGTATCATCGCCAGATAGAGCAAATTGCACTCAATTAGAGCATAAGCGTTCTTCGTCCAGCCGAACCAGAGTGATTCGAGATCCTGATACATGCGCACTCTGTAAAGTTTGCAACCATCCACAGCCATGATGTGGAAGCCACTACCTTTCACGCGCTGAGCCAACATGATATCGTCCAGAATTTGGTCGTGGACGGCTCTGTGCGTGCCGATTGTGTCGTAAGCATTGCGGGAGATGAGGATGTACTGACCGTAAGCATAAGCGCGTACGTGGTTGGGATCGTTGACGCTGTTCAGCGGATCGCCGGCTAGGAAAGAACCGAGCAATACTGGTGAAACTACTTGCTCCCAGAAGGTGCGTAGTTCTTGCAGGGGCATAAAGCTCACCATGTCGACTTTGTTAATGATTGCGTAGTCGACGGCGAAGCGCAAAGAATGAGGTTCGTGGCATGTGTCGGCATCGGCAAAAACCAGCCAGCTGCCTCTGGCATGGGGGTAGGCTTGCACTAGTGCATTGCACTTTCCTATCCAGCCCGTGGGCGTTTCAGTTCCTTTTATGAATTTGATGTGAGAATGGCGGGACGCAATCTCTTGAATGATTTCACCGGTTTTATCGGTGGAGCGGTCGTCGATTATGACTATTTCGTAGTTTGGATAGTCTTGCTGGGCAAGTGATTCCAGGCAGCGCGCTATTTTTGTTTCTTCGTTGCGAGCCGGAATAATCACCGACACAAACGGTAATTGTTCTACCGGAATGATGGGCGTGCGGATGCGTCGAAAACCAGAAAGAAAAACGTGCGTAAGCCCGGTCAGGCTTACTATCAAGAGCGTCGTTAGAAAGACTATGGTGAAGATACTCATTGCTTTCTGATACCGCGCTTTTTAGTTCTGAAGTTTTGCCACTGCCGGCGATGATTTGCCATTAACGAGAGTAGAGAAGCTCCGAAACACTGATCGCCTGAGGGGACCGAGCCAGATACCGATTCCCGCATCATATCTGCAGAGAGATATTACCATTGGAAAGGCGCTTGCCACGTAGCCTGAAATTCTTTTGTACTGGCATCCTTTGCGTTTGGTAAATCGAATTTAATAGACCGGAAGCTGAAACTGGCGTTGTTTCTTTCGGTTGTCAGTTGTTTAGACAAATGGAAGAATAAGCCTTGATACAATTTCTCCGGTTATCCTAAGTAGTGAATAGGCGACCTCTCAAAACAGGCGACAATCATACGTTATGACCAATCGCACAGTTCTAATCTCTCTTTTCTTAGGGATTTGTATCGGGGCCTGGGCTCTGGACCGCTGGGTTCTGGGCGGCAACGCCATCAACCTATTGCTGGCGTCGATTGTCGCGATCTCAGCAAGCCACATCGTTTGGCTTCTGTCTGTTCAGATTAAATGGCACAAAGAGCGCAAGGACCATCCTTTCCAGGTTCCAGAACTGGAATGGACTCCCTACATTAATATCTTTGTGTCTGCCAAAAATGAATCACGCGTTATCGAAAGTTGCGTGCGTAATCTTTTCAAAATCGACTATCCAAATTTCGATATTTGGGTTATCGATGACGCCTCAACCGACAATACGCTGGAAATTCTCAAGCGTATGCAGTCAGAACTGCCCCGCCTGAACGTCTTAGCCCGTGCGCCTGGTTCGGTGCCCGGCAAGTCTGCGGCCCTCAATGAATGCTTGCCTCTCTGCAAAGGCGACATAGTTGCGGTTTTCGATGCCGACTCTTTTGTTAAGCCGGACTTCTTCAAGATTATGGTCCCGCTCCTCAAAGACGACGAAGTGGGCGCTGTTCAGGCTCAGAAGAAAATTTACGAGCATCAAGAAGGTTTTCTGGTCGATTGCCAGGCTTCCGAGTATGCAATGGACACTTGCTTGCAGATGGGTCGTACCCTTGTGGGTGGCGCCGTCGAACTGCGCGGCAATGGTCAGCTCGTTAAGCGTGCAGCTCTGGTGGACGTTGGCGGCTGGAACAACAACTCCATTACGGACGACCTGGATTTGAGCATGCGTTTGCTCATCCATCGCTACGACATCAAGTTCTGCCCAGATACGGCTGTTTTCGAAGAAGGTGTCGTCAATCTGCGTTCGCTTTTCCGTCAGCGCCGCCGCTGGGCTGAAGGAAGCATTCGCCGCTATTTGGACTACATCATTCCTCTGCAGTTTCCGTCACATGCATCACTGGTCGAGCGTTTCGATATATTCTCATTCCTTGTAGAATTTGCCTGGCCGGCGCTCACCTTTATGGCTATTGCCCAGGTTATTGCCGATACCATGCATGGCGTTCCTAGCGATGCACCGGTTGTATTGGCGGTTTCTATTTTTGCGATTGTGACTATTTGGGTCCCGCTCTACGCTGGTTTGCGTTTTTACCGCAAAGACCTTTCACCGTGGGCGGCAATTGTTAATGCCGTAGTCGTAAATTCGTATATTTTCGCGCTCTGGACGCCATGCGTTGTGGTTTCAATCTGGCAAATCATGTTCCGTAGCAAAGCATCGACATGGAAGCCCACCCAGCATTTTGGCAGTGTAGAGAGCCAAACACACTTAACTGACGCCGGATCTTCGGTCTAGTTATGCCTCTTCAGTAGTGGCTGAGACGTGCGGAGCCGTGCTTTATCTGTTTGCTTGTTTTGCGCTTTGAACATCTTTGGCATCTAGTATGGTGCATACCCTAATGACCAGATCGATATGGCTTTGATGTATTCGGGTGCTAGTAGAGAGCAACCAAATACGGTGGCACCTGCGGCTATCGAAATCATTGATTCACGCTTCGAGACTCTCAATCGAAGCACTCCGACTACAGTGCGAAATACACCGGTAATGAGCCCGCATAGATGTATGCCGCGTGCGATTTGTCGTATCAGCAGTCCCAGTTCTTGCGGGCACAAAACAGTAACGGAAAATTGATTGCGTTGATAAGAATTGATCATGTCGCCTCTATAAAATCGCGACTTGAGCAGCTTTCCTACGGGATGTTTCACTTCTCTGGACAGTGGCGCCAGCATCTTATGAGTGACAACAGCGCTGGCGTACTGGGCGTTTACAAAGGAAAAGACCAAAATCAAAACCAGCGAAATTCCGGCTGCTTTCATGGCTATTTGTGCCAGTCTCTTTGAGGTCACTGCCCTTACTCCCGAGTAAATTAGATTCTCCTCAAATTCGCCGCCTGCCAGAATGAGTTAGGCACTGAAAGATGATCAGGGTTATTACCGGGTCTGCCTGGCAACCTGGGTGAGTGGGGGCAATCGCCGTGCAGCTGATACCCTTATACGGCGGTCTGCGGAATCAGTAATTTTCGGCGCAAGGAGGCACAGATGAGCTCCAAAGAGCATGGCGGCAAACGTCCCAGCGTTGCTGAGCTGGAGAAGTATGTAAGAGAAAAGGTGCGTCTTGAATTCTTTGTTGCAGGCGGCAAGAGCTATTCGGGGACTTTGCGCTGGTTCGACGAAGATGCTTTTGCCTTGTCCACAAAAGATGGAGAGCCCCTGACACTGCTGAAGAGTAGTGTGATCGGATATAAACCTGTCACCACTTAGCAAGCCGGAAGCCCTGATACTATGCCGATTAGCGTGTTAGCCAATGGGCTTTCGTGCTAGACTTAACGCTGGTAGCGCCTAATTTACCTGTCCGCTTCTTTCGTCATCAGCAGGGGTTTCGTGGGCTTGTTCAAAAACTATATGCGCAGAGGTATTGGTGTCGATCTGGGCACTGCGAATACCTTGATTTACGTAGATAAGCAGGGCATCGTCCTGCGTGAGCCGTCTGTCGTCGCTGTCGATGATTTGACCAACTCGGTTAGAGCCGTTGGTGAAGAAGCCCGGGCAATGCTTGGAAGAACACCGCAAGGAGTGCGCGCTACGCGACCGCTTCGAGACGGAGTGATTGCTGAGTTTAAGTATGCCGAGTATATGCTCAAGGAATTTCTCTCTCGCGTGCTCAACGGCAATCGTGGCTGGATGGCACCTGATCTTGCCATCGGCGTACCTTGCGGAATTACGGATGTGGAGCGCAATGCCGTCCGGCAAGCTGCTCGCAGCGCCGGCGCTGGGCAGACATACCTGCCCGAAGAACCAATGGCTGCAGCTATCGGCTCCGGATTGCCAGTTGCCGAAGCAACCGGTTCGATGATCGTTGATATCGGTGGTGGTACCACAGAAGTTGCCGTTATTTCCCTTTCCGGCATTGTCGTTAATGAGTCTCTGCGCGTTGCAGGCGACGAACTGAACGATTCGATTATTCGTTATTTGAAGAAAGTCCATTCCCTGGCTATCGGGGAGCGTACTGCAGAAGAAATCAAATTCCGCCTGGGCAGCGCTTACAAAACAGTAGAAAACGATCGCTATGAAGTTAGAGGCTTGAATCTCATCAACGGCTTGCCGCGCACTGTAACTATCAGCCGCGGCGAAGTCAGAGAAGCGATGACCGAAACATTGACCAGGGTCGTTGAAGCAGTCCGCAGAACGCTCGAGCGTTGCCCTCCAGAACTTGCCGCCGATATCTATGACCGCGGCATCATGCTGACGGGAGGCGGAGCGTTGCTGCAAGGATTGGACGAACTCATCTCCAATGAGACCGAAGTGCCGGTCCTCATTGCAGAAGATCCCCTCTCCGGCGTCGCAATCGGGACAGGCAAGATGTTGACCGATCCGGCATATCGTCGCGTCTTGGCGCACGCACTCTGCGAAAGTTAGGGAGACGTCACAGGTGGCATCCCAGAACCAGGGCAACCTTGATTCTGAGGCGATCGCTGAGGTTGTCTTCTTTCTTGTCGTCGTCTGGATGATCGCTGGTCCTATTCGCGGGACGGTGCTGTCGACGCAAACTTGGATAAGCTCGGTGTTCACCAAAGGCGCGACGCAGGTCGAGTCCACTAAGAATTTGGCCGAAAAGCTTATTGAGTCCTCTGAGCGTATTAAGACTCTGGAAGAAAAGCTCGCCAAGTCCGAACTGGAGTTGACTAAGTACAAGCAACAATCCAGAGATACCAACAAACTTAGATTGCTGCTCGGTCTGCGTGAGAAAGCAGATCGCAAGACTATTGCTGCGGATGTTATCGCCCGCAATCCGGACAATTGGTTCGAGCAAATCACAGTCGACAAAGGCACCCACGAAGGCGTCACTGAAGGTTCGGCAGCAATTACTTCCGATGGTGTCGTCGGCCAGGTTGTGAAAGTCAGCGACCACGCCTCTGTTGTGAAACTTTTGACAGACCCTGAAATGAAGCTCGGGGTTGTACTTAAGAAAACCGGCGTCACAGGCATTCTTTCCGGTAATTACCAGAAGCAAGCAAAAATCGACTGGGTGCCTGTCGGAACCAATGTCGATGTCGGCGAGAAGGTCAGTTGCCTCGGCAAAGGCGGCACATTCCCCGAGAATCACCCGGTTGGCACCGTTGTCGGAGTCCGTCGTGACACCAATGGAGCCTCGATGCAGATCGAGGTTAAGCTCAGTGAAAACTGTTACGATTTGAGTCAGGTCCTTATTCTTCCGCCCTTAACCGTCAGGTAAGTCAGACCGGCGCCATGCTGAATTTCGTTTCTATACGAGCAAGAAAACGCCTGGGTGAAATCGGATTCGCCGGGCTGATTGTGATTTTTGCCTGGCTTCTGCAAATTACTGTTTTGACAAAGCTTTCTCTGGACAGTGTTTTATGCAGCTTGCCTCTGGCAATTACAATCACGTGGGGAGCGGTTTTTGGTTCGCCACTGAGAAAACCATCACCGGAAGAATTGCGGATGCAGCCTGTCGATCAAGCGATCATGATGCAGATTGCATCGGGCTCGGTCAGCGGCATGATCATCGGTGCTATTTTTGCTTCCTTCTATGCAACGGTCTCGCCTGTCTATCCGGTTGCTTATCCAATCGTCGGTTGGCTTGCCGGCTACTTTTCATTGAAGAGCTTCAATAAAGCTACTCTCCTATGCATCCCTTTGGTTTTAGGCGGAACAGTCTTTGCCGAGTCTATTTCAGCTCTGCAATTGCACTTTGTCGGTCGTCCTGACGTTTTACCAAGATTGGCAGAAATCGCTTTTCCAGAGGCTATTCTCAACTCGCTTATCGCGCCATTCATCTATTTCCCGATGCGCGCCTGGTTCGAATTTTTCAACGTCCGCGATGTGCGAGAGTAAAACGAAATGATTACGACTCCCTCATCGAAACGCCAAACACCGGCATTCGAAACCACAAGCAAAATGGTGGTTCTCCTCGTGGTCATCAGTCTTTGTATGGTGGCACTTGTAGTCAGGCTTTTCTGGCTTCAGGTTTTGCAGAATAAATACTACAAGGCCTGTGCGGTGGAGAATTCTACACGCGTTACTTTCTTGCGTGCTCCTCGCGGGATTATCTACGACCGTCACGGTAATTTGCTGGCCACAAACAAGCAGTCACTGTCTATGGTGGCGATTCCAAATCAGATTGAGCACCTTTCCGATCTTTCTGCCCGCCTCTCCAAAGTGCTCGATCTGCCGGTGCAAAAGGTGCACGCTCAGTTGATGAAGGCAAAGGCATCTCATGCCGTACTGCCTTATGTAATTGAGCACGATGTGGACATGAAGATCGTCTCGAATTTCTACGAGAATAGATTGTTCTTGCCGGGCATCGATATAATCGCTGACGTCTCTCGCAGCTATCCGCAAGGCGAGCTTTGCGCCCATGTGCTCGGATATTGCGGCGAAATCACATCGACCCAACTAGAGACTCGTCCCGAAAGACGTATGGGAGACGTAGTCGGACAGGACGGTGTGGAAAGACTGTACGACGTGCAATTGCGTGGAGTGGACGGCGAGCAGCGCGTCTCGGTTAATGCGATGGGGACTTCTCTGTCGAAAGAAACCGCTAAGCCTGTGATAACAAAGGAATCGCAAGCTGGACAACCGATCGTTCTATCGCTTGATCTGGATCTTCAGAGAGCGGCTTGGAATGCTCTGGGAGATCGCTCAGGAGCTGTTGTGGCAATCGATCCGCAAACAGGCGAAGTGCTTGCTATGGTCTCGAGACCAAGTTTTGATCCAAATGTTTTTACACGTCGTATTACACCGGCTGTGTGGAAGAAGATCAATGCGCCTTCCCACCCCATGCATAACCGTGCGCTTTCCGGTTTTCCTCCTGGTTCGATCTGGAAAGCCATTACTCTCATTGCGGCACTGGAAAACAAAGTTGTAAAGCCTGATACAAAACTGCATGTATCTGGTGGTATCAGTCTTGGTGGCTTCTTCTTTGGTGACTGGACCCATACCACTGGTTTATTCGACCTGGTGAAATGTCTTGCCTGGTCACGAGATTCTGCCTTTTATCAAATGGGTCTGAAGATGACTCCCGAGATGATTAAAGAGTGGGGAGTAAAATTCGGTGCCGGTCGCCCGACTGGTGTAGAGCTGAGACACGAAGGCTCTGGTCTTGTTCCTGATTCTGCCTGGAAAGAGCGTGTGATGCATGAAAAATGGTATCCGGGCAACACACTGCACATGTCGATCGGTCAGACATTTACACAAGTTACACCGGCACAAGGCGCTCGCATATTTGGTGCGTTCGGTATGCGCGGTCAAGTTCCAGGTCTGCATTTCGTTATGAAAATCGGTGATCGCCAGATACCGCCACCTGAAAAAGAAAAGATCAAAATGAATCCCAAGTTCTTGAAAGTAGTGCTTGATGGATTGAAAGCCGTAGTATCGAGTGGAACCGCAGGTGCTACCAAGCTCGGAAGCATTGAGGTGGCTGGTAAGACTGGTTCTGCAGAAGCGCCGCCGGCAGGCAGTAAAACTCACGCCTGGTTTGCTTGCTATGCACCAGCAGATAAACCACGTATTGCCATGTGTTGCTTTGTAGAACACGGCGGTCACGGCGGATCTATTTGCGCGCCAATAGCCAAACAAATTCTCGAGCACTATTTTGGTTTGAAGGACAATGCTCAGATAGTTCAAAAACCGCCATCTGCAAAACCTAAGCGACACTAATAATCTGCAAATAGTCGGGTTCGTCGGCGTAATCATTGCGAAGATATCGTTTTGCTAATACACTCAGATGATGGGCTGCTAATGATGTTGCGCACTAGTGTCTGTTCTTTTATATAGACAACATATAAAGCGGTCGTCTGGACAAGCGTTTCAAAAGGCTGGATAATGGCAGCCAGTGTGCTTTGGCATTGGACGACAAGAAGACGACCGAGGACGACATGACAAAAGTGATCAATACACCAAATCCGGTACCATCCTCGGATCCCTCAGAAGAAGCTCCGTGCGAAGAAGCGCTCAAATCACTTTTCTCTTCTGATGAAGTCGAAGGCAATAACGGAACGCCTGAAGACTCGGAAGAATTCGTCGTTATCGATGGAGCAGCAAATATTGTCAGTGAAGAGACAGGTGCACTTCCTGCTCAGTCACCAATCAATGCACTGGCAAAACTCAGCGATACCGAAACAATTTCAAAGGCAGAATTAGTCAATGTACTCGAGAGCCTCGTCGGCGCCATCAAAGGCGATATGGCTCTCACTACAACGAACAACATGGATTTTTCAGTTGCTGCACAGGGGCCCGAAAAGATTTCTGCAGTATCTGTAGACGACAAGACAGCAGTTATTGAAGAGCTGCGCGGATTGTTGCTAGAAGCACAAGAAACAATCATTCGATTGTTGAACGATCGCGTTGATGACCGTGCAAATCTGGCACGTTTGGAAACAGAATTGAAGTTGTTGCCTGATTTGCAGAATCAAGCCGACCGAGCAATTGCTGTTGCTATCAATACAGATGATTTCCGTAGCGACTTGACTAAGGTAAAATTTGAATTAGAAAGACTCAGACTGGCGAAAGTCCGCGAGGAACTCGGAAACAAAAAAGGTTTCTGGACAGGCGTCAGAGGCTGGTTCTTCAATAAGGGTACATAGAAGCTTTCTCTATGACAACTCAGCAAAGAGTGCTGGCGTTCCCCATGGACCGCTCCCTGGGTGATCTCTACCTGCTCGATGAGACATCAGGAATCAAATACATCGGTCAGGCGCGTGGGCGTGTGACCGTAGATCAAAACGCTCTTGTCAAGCTGTCTATTAATGACCCGCTCAATGCGTATCTGTCTCCGCTTGACGATTTGCATCCTAACGACCTGGCGGCTGTATCTCTCTATAGCGCTTACATCAGTTCTGCCTCTATGACACACCTGGCGCGCATGACGGGCTTGATAGAACTCGATTTGGGCTATGCGCGCGTCATAAAAAGACTGGAAGCTGGTATCCCCAGCTCTGAGAACATCGATGGTCTCATCGTTTATCTTCGCAAGCTGACAAATTTGCGAACGCTCAAATTGGGACATATCCCCCTTACCGACTCTGGAATTCAGCACGTTGCCGAATTGAAGAAGCTCGAAGTTCTGGATCTGGAAGAAACTAAAATCACCGACAACGGTATGTTGTATCTGCAAGAACTCACTCATCTGAAGATTCTTGATTTGCAAGGTGTCAACATCACAGGTCCCGGGCTGAGAGCCTTTACTCGGCTGAAAAATTTGCAGAATCTCGATCTTCAGGACACCAAACTCGATGACAAAGGCGCGCAGTATCTTGCCCACCTGCATCAATTGAAATGGCTCAGGCTCAAGAGTACCCGCATTACTGATGAAGGAATGCAGCATCTTGCCGGTATGACTGGACTGACAGAGCTGGAACTGGACGATAATAACGTCAGTGATTTTGGTCTGATTCATTTGAGCGGTATGAGTCAGTTGCACACCCTCGACCTGTCATACACAAAAATCTCGGATTCGGGACTGCATTTGCTCTATGGATTGATCAATCTTCAAAGTGTCGGCCTCAAAGGTTTGAATCTTTCCGAAGGGGCTCTGAATGACCTGAGAATGGCGCTTCCCGGCTGCCAGTTAGTACTTTCCTGAGTAAACAAAATGGCTTCATTAAACCGAAACACAGGTTTTATTCTCGGCAATGTAATCGGCATTACTGTATTAATCGCTGGCATTGTTTTGACGGCACCGCAAAAACAAGCAGAACAGGCTGAAATCGATAGACGCAACAGTCAACCAGTGGTGGTCGCTGTTTCAGACATAAAGGCTGGCACGAAAATCAGCGAAGAGCTGCTAAGAGTAGAACGAAAACCACATAGCGAAGTGCCGCTGAACGCGGTTGAAGCAACGAAAAAAATACTCGGACTTTTGACGAAATCCGACATCAAAAAAGATCAAATTGTCACCTACACTGCCCTCGATCTTCAGTCAGGCTCTGCGAAAACAGAGAAATAGACTAAGTAATTACCGTGTAGCAGTTGCCGGTGCAGCGGAACTTCTTGAGTAACTACATCAACGGTGACGGTTTGTCGGTGACTTGGGTCGGACTCGGATCGTCTTCAACGATCTTCGGCGTAATGAGCAGCATCAGTTCAGTTCTATTGCGCCCCTTGAGACTGTTTCTGAAGAGAGCTCCTAGTACTGGAGTTTCTGCCAAGTAAGGTACTTTAGCCAGAATTGCCGCTTCGTTTTCGGTGAATAATCCACCAATGACTAGAGTCTGTCCATCTTTTACTCGAACTTCTTGTGACATGATGTCGCGGATGTTCAGCAAGGTGACGATTGTCGGGTTTTGGTTCGGGTTGCCGAAAACCAGCGGAGCACCCAACGGCGTGGAAACTTGCGGTCTCAGTCGCATCGTGATAAACCCGTCTTCAGCCACTTTCGGGAGCACGTTTAGAAAAATACCGGCTTTTGTCAGTTCTACGTTTGTAGTCACAACTCCCAGAGAAACTGTTGATGTCACTTTGTGCACGACTTCTTGCGCAAGGGTGATAAGTGACTCGGTGTTGTCTACGACTACGACCGACGGGTTCGCGATCAACTTCGCTTTGTTGGTTTGCAAAAGCATGTTGAGGCTGATGTTCAACGCAGTCGGCATAGTGGCTATATTCGCTCTGCCGCCGGCACCACCTCCCAGCGTTAGCAAGTTGATGCCGGTTTGTGCTGCCGGAACTGACGAAACCCCAGCAATCTGTTGCACTGTTGTCGGCAGAACAGAACCGATAAGTCCGGTAAATGGATTGGCCGGAGCGAAGTTGGTTACGCTGTTTGATGCTTGCGCGACACTATTGGCTGTTTGCGTGACTTGAGTATTTGAGCTTGCAAATGGCAGGCTGAGAGGCGAGGTTACTTGATTAACTACCTGCGTTCCAGACCCGGCGATATTATTCGATTGACCGCCAAGACCGGGTAAATAACGCACCAATGGAGCAGCAGCATTTCCCAAGATAGAAGCCGACAAACCACTGCCTTGTGTGCTTACGTTGGCGGAGAGTTGCCTGATGCCCTGATTTGTGAGTTCAACAAGTGAAGTTTGTACGTGAACTTGACGCGGACGTCGATCCAAAATTCGAATCGCTTCTTCGGCAACATTCAAATCTTCGGAAGTTCCAACCACAAGGATTTGACGATTTTTCACATCCGGAACAACGATCGTAGAGCCACCATTGGGATCAACTACATAGGTTGCAGGAACCTCCTGGAAGGTTCGAATTTGCTGTGTGCCTGGATCAACCGCAGCGTTGTTGAAGCCCACACCTTCTTGAGTTTGGCTTCTGCTCGTACCAAGAACCTGGCGCTTTTCAGTATCAAGTTCTGTAATTTGATTGTTGTTGCTTTCTTCTCTTCCGCCACCTTCGGCAAAGCCCGGATCCGGAGCCAAGTCACCGCTTCGCTTTAATTCATTGCTGAATTTGGGAATGTAGCCGCGGTTGAAGACCGACGCGTTAAGCAGCATCGCCACATCATAAGGATGCGCATAACTCAATTTGAAAACTCTGGCAACAGGACGATTCAATCCCAATTGGACCATCGCCTGAGGTGTACCGACAATGACGGTATTGTCCACTTTTCGGCTTTGCAGTCCTGCCGCGGCCAACACCGTATCCATGGCTTCATCAAGAGTGAGATCTTTTAGATCACCTGTAATTTTGCCGACTACGGACTTGTCGATGATGATATTCAAATTGCCGCGCCTAGCCAGCTCCGCAATTACTTCTCTTGCCGGCATGTCTCTGAAGCTCATGTTGTGCAAGAGCTCCTGCGAAGCAAATAATTTGAAAGGACGACGCACCTGCACAGTGCCTGAGATGCTGGTGACAGAAGGTTTTTTCGCTAAAGATTGGGCAAGCTGTCTGGCTGCTTCTTCTGGATTGGCCGAGAAATCAGAAAGCGATGTAGATGGAGAATCGCCCGAACTGGAAGCACGTGAACGAGAAGAACTCGATGGTGGGCTGTTTTGCGCAATTGACCGCCGGCGCCCCTCTGCATCTGTCGATGAACGATCACCTTTCATTGATTCAGGATCGTTTTGATATTCTCTTTGCGTTTCTTTTACAGAATCACTTGAAGAAACATTTTCAGATCCTGGACTTGGTCCTTTTCCTGACGTTTGAATCTTTCCTGGTTCATTTTCCGGATCTAAAGGAATAGGATCTGGTGTGAACTTCAGTAACCGAGTATCCGCTTTCGAAGGCGCAGATTTTGATGCGTCATCATCTGCCCGTGCCGGAAGTGCCAGATATGGCGGAATGGTAAAGCTGAAAACAATAGGTGCGACAAAAATACTGAAGGCGAATCGACGTCCAGTCACTTTCGACCTTCTTGAATCGGATGAATTGTTCTGGTGCCAAATACGGTGCAATTTTTTTCTCACTGTTCACAAGTATGGCGTCGCCGGCGGTGCTTTAATTGTGAACTCGGAAATGCAATCGGTGAGTCATCGCCTCAATAATTGTACCGGGTGTAGTAGATTTTGCAATTAATTACTATCGTGAAATCGCCCGCTACTGCCTGCGTTTTCCACTCGCTAATCCGTAAATCGCCACTTCCAAATTATTTCGCGCTTCGCCCAATCGTGGATTGATTCGTAGTGCTAATCGAAATTCATTGATAGCGGAAAGCATATCGCCCTTGCTGTAGAGCGCATATCCGAGGTCGTTGTGTGCTTGTGCATTTAGTGGGTCGAGACTGACCGCCTGTCGAAATTCCTCGACGGCCCCTTTTACGTCACCATTTGAAAACAGGGAGCGTCCCAAAACGGCGTGACTATCGGCAGATGTGGGGCTCAGTAGAGTGGCCTGCCGCGCCGTTCGCAAAGGCGTTTCTTTTTCTCCGTACTTGAGCAAAGCTTTAGTCAAAGACACGTGAGCTCTGCCCGAACTCGGATCAAGCGAGACGGCCTGTCGTGCTGCTTTGACAGCGCCGATGGTATCACTCGCTTGCATCAAGCAATCTGCCAGACCGGACAATGCCTCCGCAGATGGTTGTATTCCTATCGCTCTTCGATATTCATTGATAGCCTCCGACATATCGCCGCGCGCGCTCATGCACTCAGCCTGCATCACATGAAGAATGGCTTGGTCTGGGGCAATTTTAATTGCTTGTTTGAATTCTAGTTCGGAAGCCTGGGCATCGCCGATTTCGCTCAAGATTTTTGCCATCATTCCATGAGCAACATAATTTCCCGGGTCGAAACTGATCGCACGACGTACTTCTTGTCCGGCACCTTGCGAGTCTCCGGCAAGATACAAGAAGGTCGCAAGACGTATACGCAATGCTGCATTTCGTGGAGTGTCGGTGATCTTTTTTCGCAAAGAAACGATCAGGTCGCCAACTGATTTAAGCTCGACATTGTGAGCGGGCATCCTGATGAGATCGAGTGCTCGCGGTAAGTCCTTTGTCGACTCGAGTCGTCCCTTCTGATCGCTCTCGCCAAATTCCAATGGATCAAATAGGCTTCGCAGAGCGGTTTTTGAAAGTTCGCGTAAGGGCTTCGCTTCTTCTTGCTCGATTTTTCCTTCCGGAATTCCAGTTGGCAAGGGAGCCGGTGTTGAGGTTTCCGCAGTGCCCTCAACTTTTGTTCTGACGGGCTTTTTCAGCGTAAACGCCATCGTTTGAGGAGCAAAGGTAAGCCCCATAGCAATGATCAAAAGCGCTTTTTTGTAACTTGCCACTGTGTGAAAGAATTGGGCTTGTCCGGCAACGCAAGCTAACATACTAGCAGGCCCGGGCGAAAAGCCCTGATCTGAAATTGTCGGCGAATGCCGTGACTGGCGGTTTTTCTTTACTGAACATGGTTTCTCACGCGTATATACATATTCCGTTTTGCAGTCACAAGTGTGATTTCTGCGATTTTGCAGCCTTCGCCGGTGTCGATCATCTAACCGATGAATATGAGCAGGTGGTGCTCAAGGAAATCGACGATCGGCTCAAGGCACTGCGAGAAAAAAGAGGAGAGCTCGGACAGGAGCGCATGCGCTCGGTTTTCTTTGGGGGAGGAACTCCCGGTCTCGTTGAACCGAAAGTGCTCGGGTCTATGCTCGAAAAACTGCACGGGTATATAAAACCGGCTGCCGACTGTGAAATTACAATTGAAACTACTCCGCACGCCATCACGCGTGAGAAGTTAGAACAGTGGAAAAACCTTGGAATTAACCGGATTTCGGTCGGAGTGGAATCTTTTCTAGATGACGAGTTGAGAGCGATGGGGCGCGACCACTATCGCCAGGAAGCCTTTCATGGGCTGGAATTGGCTTGCCAGTCAGGCGTTGAGGTTGTCGGTCTTGACCTGATGTACGGTTTGCCCACTCAAAGTGTCGACAGCTTCGCGAAGAGCCTGGCTTGCGCTGTGGAGTTCGCCGCACGGTTCAAAAATCTGCAGCACATATCTGCTTATGGCTTGCATCTGGCGGATAATTCTCCGCTCTATTCGCGCTTTCCCAGAGGTGCCGAGGCATATCCTGCTGATAACATTTACGTGCAAATGTTTGAGCTTTTAGTGGAAACTTTGGAGCGCGCCGGCTTTGAGCACTACGAAGTGTCGAATTTTGCTCGACCTGGACGAGAGTCCCGGCACAATTTGGCTTACTGGAAAAACGCCGAGTATTTGGCATTTGGAGTCAGTGCCCACCGCTATTTGGACGGCGTTCGTTCGTCGAACTGGCGCTCACTGAAGCGCTACATGCGTGATTGGCTGGGCGATGAGACTGTTGACGTGATCGATTCGGATACCAGATTGCGAGAGGCGATAATGCTGGGACTGAGGCTCAGACGAGGCATCGACCTGGAAGCCTTTGAAAAGGAACACGGCTTTGACCTTTCCTCAAAGTTCAAAAATGAAATTGAAAAATTTGCTGCAGCCGGGCTCATGGAATTGCGGGAAGGGCGGCTTTTCTTGACTCGCAAGGGGGTGCCTGTGAGCAATAGCGTGATTTCTGCCTTCTTTTGAGGCTTTCGTGGGCTTTCCTTTCTTAACTTTTGGTAATCTGGGAGCTATTCATACTTTCGAGTGATGAGGCTCAGCTATCCCCGAAGAGATTAACGGCATATATATAGGGGTATGGAGTTCTCGGTCTATGACTTTTACTAGGAGCGCAAAAAGCGCGTTGAAGAGCTGCCCTGAGTGTTTTAGCGAGTTTGAAGACTCCGTGGACGTTTGTCCTACGGATGCAACCAAGCTGCAGACCGTGTCTAAAGACCCTCTAGTAGGCACCACGCTTGATGATCGCTATTTGATCGAAGGTGTTATCGGCCGTGGCGGCATGGGCGTCGTCTACCGAGCCCGCCAGCAAAATATGGACAAGGACATGGCGATAAAGATGCTTTATTCGCACAAAGTGTCCGAACCTGAGGCGATCAAACGTTTTCACCGAGAGGCGAAAACAGTTACAGCTGTTCGCCACCACCACATCATCAACCTCTACGACTTCGGCATGTACCAAAACCAGCCGTACCTGGTGATGGACTATCTGGAAGGCAAAAGTCTCAAAGACATTCTCAAAGAAGAAGGCGCACTCTCATTCGAGCGTGCCGGACGCGTTTTTACCCAGGTCTTAGAAGCACTGGCATCGGCGCATGAATCGAACCTGGTGCACCGCGATTTGAAGCCTGAAAATATCATGCTCAGCCGCCACAACAATCAGGACGACTGGGTTACGCTCATTGATTTTGGTTTGTCGAAAATTATCGAATCGGGCGACGGCTCTATGGACCACGTCAATATCACCAAAGTCGGTGATGTTTGCGGAAGTCCGCCCTATATGTGCCCTGAGCAATGTTTGTCTTCAACCGTAGTCGACCCTAGAAGCGATCTCTATTCGCTCGGCGTGGTCATCTATGAGTCCCTGTCTCTCAAACTTCCGTTTAACGCTAAATCGGCAATTGAAATGTTGGACTGTCACTTATATGCGACGCCAATTCCTTTCAACTTTTCAATTCCTGAAATGAAGGTTTGTTCGGAAATGACGCGTGTTTTGAACACCGCGATGGAAAAGGATCCGGAAAAACGCTATCAGAGCGCCCAGGAGTTTTTGGAGAAATTTCAAGAAGCGGTGAAGCGCGATGGCGTTAAGCACCGGGCCATGAAACACAGAGAAGAAGTTGCTCAATTCCACGGTTTGATGGAAGAAGCGAAAGCAATTCGCGACAGCGAGCACAAACGCACGTCTGACGAGATGGATCGCCTTGCTGTTGAAACAATTGCCGCGGCTGAAAAGGCTGCAGCGTCACCAGAACAACAGGCGCTCGCTTTAGCAGAAGTTGCTGTCGAAGAGATTGAGGGTGAATGCCCTTATTGTGGTGCTGCTGTGACCACTGCGCTGAAGTTCTGCGCTAATTGCCAGCGCCAGTTGCTTGGTTCAGAACCAAAAGGTCTGGGTGCGTCGAGAACACGACCTGGCGCGGCTCGCCCCCTGCACAAAACAACAGAACATTCAGTGGGTTTCTCCTCCCGCGCAAAAGAGCAAATGGGTAATTCGATGGGCGGTTTGACGACCGTACAGAAGGCGCTCAGCATGCTTCTGGTTATTGTCGCCGTCTATGGCTGCTATGCAGTGACCACCAACGATGAAGTGATCAAATCTATAAACCGCGTCATGTCCTCGATGCAGAATAAGCCGGAGGCGGAGGAAACGACCACGACTCCTGATGCAAATGCTGTTGTGAAACCAGCTTCTGGAGCAAAGCCTGCGGTTCCAGGCAAAAGGTAATTTTGCAATTCTGTTTCTCGCTGCTGTTCTCAATTGCCAGCGGCTTTGCGAGCCAACTCAGCGCGTTCTACGAGCGTTTTTGCTTCGCGTTTGTGCTCTTCTTGATCACAACCTTCGTATATTTTGTGTGCGCAATCGACCAACTCTTCGCCGTTCGTCCCTCGGTGTGACTCTTCAATAAGAATGGCTCTTTCCAGTGCGCGGTGCGCGTCTTCAATCTTTCCTTGAGCCAAGAAATTCTTTGCTGCTGTCGTGAAATACTGAGAATATTTTTGAGCTGAAGGCTTATCCAGCTCGTCTAAATCGAGAGACGTCTGAAAGTTTGTTCTTGCTGTTTTGCTGTGACCGTCAATTTTTGCGACTGCCTCTATGCGCTTGGTATCAGCTTCGGCAATGTTCAGTTTTACTTTTGCGGCTTCATTTGTCCGAGCTGTCTCTTCGTACATTTTCAATAACGCCAGTTCGCTTTTGATATAGCGGTCTCCTTGATCTCCGAAAGCCTCAGCCTCTTTTGCAGCCTTTTGATAGTGTTGTTCTGCGGCATTCCAATCTTTGCTCTTTGCTGCACTATCTCCTTGTGCGAGTTCAAACTGCCAGAGTAGTTTTTGAAAAACTGGACCTCTATCTTCGTCTGGACCGGGCCAGGCAAGAAGCAATGCGCCGGTAACGAGCCCTCCGCCCAAAAGTGCATAGAGCCCGTAAATATATTGGTTTAACCGCTTGCGTTCGCGCTCTTGTCTTTCATTGAGACTGATAGCATCTACTACAAGGTTTTGCAGGCTTTTCTTTTCGTCCGCTTCTTTCTGCTGACGGGCTAGAATTTCATCATCGGCACCACCGGTAGAATCGCTTTGCTGGCTTGCTGCGCCAGTGTTGAACACGTCAGGCTGATACGCCGACTGCTGTTGTGATGCTATGCGGAGCTGCGAACCCTTTGCTGCCTCCAGCAACGATTTTTTCAGCTCTTCAACACTTTGTTGTCTCTGCTCAGGATTTTTGCTCAGGGCTTTTATAACCAGCTCGTCCAACAAGCCAGGAATTGGCAGTTCCGGCGCTATTCCTCTTAAGGTAAGAGTCGGCTCGTTGACCTGCTTATTCATAGTCTCAAACGGACTTGCACCCACATGCGGGGGCGTGCCCGTGAGACACTCATACAAGACACAGCCGAGCGAATAGATGTCCGAGCGCGCATCTATCTTGCCTCCGGTGCATTGCTCAGGGCTCATGTAGAGCGGGCTTCCGAATACCTCGCCGTCTTTTGTCAGTTTTTGATCTTTATTGTCGTCACCCAACATTTTGGCGATGCCGAAATCAAGAATTTTGACCATATCTCTGGCTTCGGCATCTTGCACGAGGAAAATATTTCCTGCTTTCAAATCGCGGTGCACTATACCCTTTTTGTGTAAAACGCTCAATCCATCACAGACTTGCAGAAAAATGTTGACGGCTCTTTCGGGCGAAATTATTGTGGCAGCCAGAAGTACATCGGCAAGACTTTCACCTTGCAATAACTCGGTGATGAGATACGGCTCCGATTCGTTGAAGATTCCGAAATCAAAAACTTGAACGATATTTGCATGTTTGAGCCCGCTGAGAGTTTTTGCTTCCTTTGTAAAACGCTCCATATGTAGCGGATCGCTAACCAAAGCCGAATTGAGGATTTTGATTGCCACCAAACTATCCATCAATGTATGACGAGCCTTGTATACGGTGCTCATACCGCCGCGACCAATGACGGCGAGTATTTCGTACTTTTCAGCAAAAATAGAGCCCAGTAAAGGGTCCGGTCTAACAGGCACAAGCATGCCGCCATCGATAGGACAGACGGGCGTTCCTTTCGAATAGGAGGTCTGACACTTTGTACAAGTTAGTGTCTTGCTCTGTTGCGCTTGGTTGTCTAAATCCACGCTGCGCCTCGCAACTAAGCTCTGATAATCAATCATAACCCCAAACCAGAGCCGATAGCTTTATGAGCCCCTGCAGGGGACATCTGCAATCTTTGTGACGCCAGTTGGTGAATTAGATTGAGTTCAGCCCGTGCAAATTAAACGCAGGTTATTTAGTTGCGTTCTTTTGTCTTGCTGGAAGGGAAGTGCTAGCTTGGCTCCCAGGTGCCGTTTTTCATGTCTTTTCCAAGACGGAAACCATGAATCAAATTGGCTCTGGTTAATTGATAGATTTCGTGAAGTGCATCCGTATCGTCGATGCCGTGTTTTGTCGACATAGCATTGACCTGCTGCATTGCTACAGCTGAGAAATACACAAAGACCTCGTCTCGCACTTCTCCGCGCCCCTGGTTGGGCAGGCGCAGCACAGCGCGTCCGAAATCATTATTGACGGCTTCCACAAGCTCGTGTGTCAGTGAATCGCCGTAAAAGGTATCCGCTTTCTTACCCATTGAATCCTCTTAGTTCAAAAGTCAGCGCCACAGGCTTTGACTTTTCGTCTACATGATCTTTTTGAAAGAATCGTTCTTAAACAATCGCGCTTCTTATCTGGCGATTTAGATCAATTATCGAGGGCGTCCAACGCTCTTCGTATTTCCTTGATGTCTTGCCACATCAGCCATTTGGGGCTTCCGACCTCTCTCGATTCATTTCTCAAAAGAAAGGAAGGGTGAAACACGGGCATTACTTTAGCACCGTTTTTGATGTCAAACCATTTACCGCGAATACGACTTATCGGATCCTTAACTTGCAAAACGCCCTGCACAGCGGTCGATCCAGCCAATACGATCAATTTTGGTTTAACAAATTCAATCTGAGCTTCAAGAAATGATCGGCATGCTTCCATCTCATCTTTGCCCGGAACCCGGTTGCCTGGCGGGCGACACTTAACCATGTTGCATATATAAGTATCTTTTTTGCGATCAATGTTTACGGAAGAAAGAATTTTGTCTAATAGTTGACCCGCGCGTCCAACAAATGGCAAGCCTAATTCGTCTTCTCTTTGCCCTGGACCTTCACCAATAATCATCAATTTCGCGTTCGCATTACCATCTGCAAAGACAACGTTCTGGCGTGTCAGGCAAAGACGACATGCCTGGCAGACTGCAGCAGCAGCTGCTGCTTCTTCTAGTGATGTTATGACGGTGAGGGCAGAAACTTCGAGCGAAAGTTGCTGGGTCATGTCGTAGCCGGCACCATATTCGGAGTCACAGTGGTTGTGTTGACTGCATGTTCCACCAGAGTGATTACTGGTGATGTCATAGTCAACTCGTCTACTGTAATACCGTTTACGGTGTCGAGCGGATAACCTAGGCAGATTTTAGCTGTCTCGCGAAAACGTGATGGATCGCCGGTTGTATATATGTGCGAGCGAGAAATTTTTGCTTGTGCGTTCGTATATGCAGAAGATTTTTCTTCGATATTCAAGTTGAGCGCTGTTTCTGGATTTGCAGCGGCAATTGACTTTGCAATCGAGTTGGCGAGTATTACTGCCGGATCTATGAGCTGAATTCTGTCTTGCAACAAACGTGTAAGAGCTGCATCAACAAACGGAAAATGGGTGCAACCAAGGATGACTGCCTCGCTGTTCTCTTTCAAAAGTTTGTCTGCGTATTTTTTCAACACCGCATCCATTTCTTTTGACTCGCTCAAACCACGCTCGATTAGCGGCACGAGATCGGGGCAGGCAATTTCAGTGACGCGTTTATGCGAATCTCTTTCTTGAATCGCTTTTGAAAAAGCTTTGCGTTTTACAGTCGTCGATGTCGCAATCACACCGATTCGGTCGAATTTGGAAGCAACTAAATCCGCTGTTACCCCGATCAAATCGATAACAGGAACATTTGCCGTTTTTCGGACTTCATCACCGGCTACTGCTGCGCTGGTATTGCAGGCAATGACGATGGAATCGACTGTTTGATTGGATATCCAGTGAACTATTTGCGATACGAAATGGGATATTTCGCCTGCCGAACGGTCACCATATGGGCATCTTGCCGTATCGCCCACATAGACGAAAGAGTGGGCACTGGCGCCGAGGCGATGTGAGAGCTGGCGAAGGACGGATAATCCACCGAGCCCTGAATCAAAAAGACCGATTCGGGCGCCCTGCCCAATCGCGTCACCATCTGCCTGATGATTTTGTTTAACTGACAAGTCCGGTCCCTGGTACCCTTTGAAACTTCCAAATGCAAGTTTCGACCCAACATTATGATTCTCAACCAAAGCTCTTAGACAATGGTTGGCACAAGTTTATGTTTTTGTTTTATTCACTTTAACTTTCCAAGGGACCGTTTTAGGAGGGCAAAGTTCCCCTTGGAAAGGTCTGCGTCTAGAAGGATGACTTAACGGATTTGCTAGCCAGTTCTTGCTTTTCGGTCAGAAACTGGGCTATGCCGGCCGAAACTGAGTCGGCGATCTTCACCTGGTAGTCTGCCGAAGCCAGGTTGTCTCTTTCTTGCGGATTCGAGATGAAACCCACCTCAGCCAAGATTGCCGGCACCGGGGTGTGGTTGATCACGTAAAAACGAGCTTTTCTAACTGAGCGGTCCGGAACGCCCAGCCCCTGTACCAATTGCTGGTGGATGGCGTTCGCCAGCGCGCGGCTTTGCTCTGTTTGATAATAGGTTTCTATCCCGTAAATGTTCGATGTGCTTTCCAGAGCATTTATATGGATGCTAACGAACAAATCAGGCTGCTTTTCGTTGGTGATTTTTACTCTGTCTTCCAAAGAGACGAAAGTATCGTCTGAGCGCGTCATAACAACCCTTGCACCCATTTGCGTCAGGCGTTTTTTTAGCTGGTTGGTGATTTGCAGTGTCAGATCCTTCTCTGAAACGCCGGACCTTTGAGCGCCTGGATCACTTCCACCGTGCCCCGCATCGAGAACGATCAGTTTGTCTTTTACTAAGCCGGGCTTCAAACCGACCGGCAGAGGAGTGCTCGAAGATGGTCTGATTTTGAGGCTCAAGCCCATACCGTTTTCGACTAAATCGTCTGCCACATCGACAGTACTGTCTTTGAGATCTAGAACGAGTCTATGCGTCAAACCTGTGTCGTCCGGGGTTCCTGTTCGCATTCCTTTGAGGAGCAGCTCGTCTTCAAGTGATGGTAGTTGCGCTGTCTGAAGCGCAGGCAGTCCGTCAAAATCAATCACGTAGCGTTCTGGCTCGTGCAGCCGGAAAATTTTGTAATTCAGCTTTTTGTCCGCTTTGACTAAAACATCAGTGGCACCGTTGTCTCTTAATTGATCGATATCGTTAAGCGTTACTGTGACTTGACCTGCATCGCGCATCTCGCTTGAAACTTCTGTGTCTGGCGCAGCCAGAGCAGTTGCATTTTTGGAATCAGGATCGAAAGAAGGTGCAGATTTTACTGCAGCTCTAAGATCAGTTTTCAAATTTGTTTTTGAGTCAGGTTTAAAATCAGTCTTGCTTGCCGATTCGCTAGCAGTTTCGCTTGTTCGCGAAGAGGGGAAATTCAGCTTTAACCAGCGCGCAACCGCCGATGGTGGCTTTTGCCCACCCTTTTCTTCATTGAATTTGGGCTCTTCACTCTGAGAATTTTGAGTGCCAGGCGCGCCAGTTGATTTGTAGAGCACTTCTGCCGGCGTCTTAGTTTGACGTTTTGCTTCCCAAATGCCAGACGCAGAGCTATTTTGTGCTATCCATTTTTTGTTTTCCGGATCTTGCATATCAGGCAGTTTTTGCGCCTTGATCTCTGGAGCAGCTAAGGGTTTTTTTACGCTTCTTACAGACACGTCCTTGGCCGGATTGGCACCAATAGTAGTGCTGTAGGTGGAAACATGCTCTGATGCCTTGCTGTAATCGGGAGCAACCGGAGCTACTGCAACAGGTTCATGAGAGGCGCTCAGCGGCAAGGTCTTTATGCGGTTATTTGCATTATCAGCCGCTTTGTTCGATTGCAGAGCGCGGCCTCCCGCTGCATGAGGGTGAGTGGCTTGAGCCGGAGCGCCGGGAGTCCATTTCATTATTAGAGCGCCAGGACGGGCCTGGAAAGCAATCGTGCGAAACGCCTTGGCGTTGAATGCTCCAATTGAAATTCTCATTGTTGGCGGCTGGCTGCTGAACTGCCCGATGCGAATCTCCTGAATGCCGTTTTGTCTCCAGGCATCAAGAGCGAGATTTTCTGGTTTCAATAGATGGGTGGCCAGTTGATACGAAACACCTTCGAAATCAGCTACCAATAATGTTTTTCCATCAGGTCCAGGAAGATACTGGATCTGTGGCGCCGGCAGCGGATTTTTTGAGTTTGTGGAAATCGTTATCGAGCCGTGAGCAAGATCCGGAGCAACGGAAACTACTTTGTCAGCGGCGGCGACAGGAAATGTCTGCCCGTAAGTATGTGGACAAGCGATAGTCAACAAGGATGAGAGAGTCAGGAAACAGGCATGAGCACCAGATTTCCAAGACATGAGACCACCTTAACTATTGACCTTCTGGTCATGATAACACGTCATTCTGCTGTTCGTGGTGGCATTTTATATGTCACTTGAGACTGTGATTTGGTGAAGCCCTATATTCGCTTGATATCAGTGTGCCACCACATGTGAGGCACAAATAAAATTGAGCTTTCCTCATGTGGACCGTCGTTTGCTCTTAACCTGATAAATTAAATTCCGTAGTTTCGAGTGCAGTCGCTTTATTTCACACCCCCAGCGATCTGCCAGTCAGGATACGAATCTCACCAACAAAATTCGTTGCCAAGATTCCGCATTCCCGAATCTGCATAACTGACCAGAATCTATTAGACCGAGTTTCGGTCCGACTATTAGTCAAGCGGTTCAGTGTTTTTTACAAACAAATCAGCTTCTAAAGGGAGTTTTCCAAAATGGATGTCAACCTGCTCGCGGTCCTAGGATGTGGCGCAGCGGCAATTCTTTATGTGATTGTCGTTGGAAGTTACGTGCTCGGTCTTAGCCCCGGTAACGAAAGAATGCAGGAGATTGCTGCTGCAATCGAGCAGGGCGCCAATGCATTCATGAAACGCCAATACACGTCAGTTGCATTGGTCGGTGTCGGACTTTTCATCATTATCGGATCGCTTCTTCCTAAAGACGGATGGGTGACTGCTGCAGGGTTTGCCGTTGGAGCCACGTTGAGCTCGCTGGCTGGAATCTTTGGGATGAAGGTCTCCGTTAAAGCGAACGTGCGCACTGCCGAAGCTGCCCGCGGCGGTTTGGCAAAAGCGCTGGACGTCGCCTTCAAAGGCGGTTCGGTGACCGGTCTACTGGTTGTCGGTCTCGGTCTCATCGGTGTTGCCGGCTTCTACATGGCCACGAAAAACGTTAATGCCCTGGTTGGCTTGGGCTTCGGTGCTAGTTTGGTTTCAGTATTCGCCCGTCTGGGTGGTGGCATCTACACCAAGGCAGCCGACGTCGGTGCTGACCTTGTTGGAAAAGTTGAAGCCGGAATCCCTGAGGACGACCCGCGTAACCCTGCTGTCATCGCCGACAACGTAGGCGACAACGTCGGCGACTGCGCCGGTATGGCTGCTGACCTTTTCGAAACATACGCAGTTACTGCTGTTGCCACCATGCTTCTGGCATCGCAACAGTTCAAAGAGCAAATCGCAGCAGGCAGAGGAGAAATTCTCTACTACCCGCTCATTCTCGGCGGCGCTTCGATCATTACATCAATCATCGGTTGCTTCTTCGTCCGCCTAGGCAAGAAGAACAACATCATGGGTGCTTTGTATAACGGTCTTGTCTGGTCGGCAATTCTTGCCGGTGTCGCATTCTGGTTCGTCACCGACAAATATATGGGCGGACTGCAGTACACGACGCTCAGTCTCTGGTCGGCTGCAATGGTCGGCTTGGTTGTAACTGGTGCAATCGTTGTTATCACCGAGTATTACACCTCTACTTCGTTCGGTCCGGTTAGGTACATCGCCAAAGCTTCTGAAACCGGAAGTGCAACCAACATCATTGCCGGTCTTGCAGTTTCACTGAAAGCTACTGCATTCCCTGTAATAGCGATCGTTATCGGTATCATCGTTTCGTTTGCCCTTTGCGGTGTGTTTGGTGTCGCCCTGGCTGCGATGTCCATGCTTTCAATGGCAGGTATCATCGTCGCTATCGACTCGTACGGACCCATTACAGATAACGCTGGCGGTATTGCAGAAATGGCTGAACTTCCGAAAGAAGTTCGCGAAGTCACCGATCCGCTTGATGCCGTGGGTAATACCACTAAAGCAGTAACCAAAGGCTATGCAATCGGCTCTGCCGGTCTTGCTGCTCTCGTGCTCTTCAGCTCATACACTGAAGAGCTGAATATGGCTTTGCAGAATGCAGCGTTGGCGGCTGGAAAAACAGCAGCTGAAGCTAATGTCATTCACTTTGATTTGTCCAACCCATATGTAATCTCCGGATTGTTCCTCGGCGGTCTCATTCCATTCTTGTTTGCTGCAATGGCTATGGAAGCTGTTGGCCATGCAGGCGGAATGGTTGTAACCGAAGTTCGTCGTCAGTTCAAAGAACGCCCGGGCATCATGGATGGTACAGCTAAGCCTGACTATGCTGCCTGCGTAGACATCGTCACCAAGGAAGCTATCCGTCAAATGATTGTTCCTTCGCTGCTTCCGGTGTTGACTCCTGTAGTCATCGCTGTCTTAGGAGCTTGCTTCTTAAATGAGGCTCTGCCTGGTGAATACGCTGCTGCTAAACTCCTCGGCGGAGTTCTGGTTGGCAGTATCGTTACGGGTCTCTTTGTTGCAATCTCGATGACCTCGGGTGGCGGCGCATGGGACAACGCTAAGAAGTACATCGAAGAAGGCAACCATGGCGGCAAAGGTTCTGAAGCTCACAAAGCTGCAGTTACCGGCGATACCGTCGGCGATCCTTACAAAGATACTGCCGGTCCCGCTATCAACCCGATGATCAAGATCTTGAACATCGTTGCTCTCCTTATGGTGGCATTCCTCGTTCAGTAAACGGCTAAATGAGCCAAATCCGCATCGCAAACAAACAGGATGAAACGCACATTCGTGCGCTCGCAAAGGACGCCCTGGCGAGTATCTCGCAAGAGATCGACCTGGATGGGAACGATGCGGATTTGAAGAATATTGAGTGGAGTTATTTCGGACACGACGGGCTATTCCTCGTCTTGGAAGTGAACGGCAAAGTTGCAGGTTTTGCAGGCGCCGCTAAATTGTCTGATCATGCAATTGGGATTAAGCGCTTGTTTGTGCAGCCTGATTTCGCATCAGGTCTCGAACAACTACTGGATATGCTGATCGACTTTGCCCGCAAAATGGACTATCGGCTTGTCGAATGCGCCGAAAGCGCAGCCACTTTCGCCCCAGCCAAGATGCTTTCCGCAAAAAAGTTCGAAAATAAAGACGGGCGCTTAGTTCTAGACGTTTGGAGTGTTTAGAAGCCAAAGCGTTATAGCTTTATCTTCTGGCTGACAGACAACTTTCTGCGCAGCCCGGAAGTCAAGCGTATGCTTCTGATTTTAAGGTTTGGTAGTGGAAGTTAAAGCGTTAACGCTTTAACTTCCACTGCTTCTTGTGTCTGGAACTTCCAAGCATGGATCCAGTCATTTACTGACAACCGCGGGATTCTTAGCGCTGTTTAAGCATCTGGGGACTGTGGAATGAATCATATGTAGACAGTTGTCCGGTAGCTTCGAAAACGAAGCGGGAGCGACTCATGGAGAAGATTTCTCTGAAGACCATTTGGATGGCCGTCATGGTCGGCATGTTGATTGCTACGGCTCCCAACTGGATGTTTGACCCGAAGCATCAGACGTCCAATTACGATGCTCCCTGGATTTATCCGGGTTGCGTGCATCACTAGGGCAAACGGCTCTACCTAACTTCTGGGCTTGAGGAAGCTGTATTCGGCATCCTCAAGCATTTTTTTTATAGGCGTAGGTTCGTCTGGACGGGCTTCCAGTGGGCGCAAAGGTAGCTGCCACCATGATACGTCGTGCCACTTTTCGAATTTGTATCCTACACCCTTGTACAGCCCTGTTTGCACGAAGCCAACGGACTTGTGCAACGCTTCGCTGCCAGGATTGGGCATTGTGATTCCGGCAAAGGCGTTGCAAAATCCTTGTTTTTTCAAAAGTGGCAAAAGAATTTCGTAAAGGGCTTTTCCTTTGCCGGTGCCATGAAAGCCTTCTTTTACATATACCGAAACGTTGGCAGAAAACCTGTAGGCGGCACGCTCCATATGTTGTCCGGCGTACGCATACGCAACAGGTTGACCGTCTTGCTCGTAAATCAAGTACGGAAATCGCGTCAGCGTTTTTTCGATGCGATAGCGGATTTCCTGCAGGTCGGGCGGCTCTATTTCAAATGTCGACGGCGATTTCAGACAATATGGTGCATAGATATCCAGTACGCTTTGAGCATCATTACTGGTGGCTAATCTTATCGGTTGTACTATTGCCGTCATTGCCAATCGCCTCTTTTGTTGACGCTTTAACCAAACCTGTGCCACCATTCGAAACAGGCAGCAAAACTATGAATTAGATAGAATCTGAACAGCTCATGATCATGTTTCCGCCAATAGTCTACAAGATTGGAAATGTCATCAAATATTCGATGATGGTCTTGTGCACTGCACTTGTCTTGGCGGTGACTATTTTTGGCGCCTTGGTTTGCTGGGATTTGCGTGATATTCCGGACCTTGCCTATCTCGAGCATTACCATCATGGTTCGCCAATTGAGATTTACGACCGTAACGATAAGCTCGTATTGACCGTTAATCCCGGTGTAAAACATCGCGTCGTTCCTTTGAGTCAAGTTTCAAGCCAAATGACTCAGGCGGTCGTGGCTGTAGAAGATCGTCAGTTTTTTGAACATGCCGGTGTCAGTTTTATCGGTGTGACACGCGCCATGCTGGTGAACATAAGGGCCGGCAGAATGGTCGAGGGCGGTTCAACAATTACGCAGCAACTCGTAAAAAATCTATTTCACGAAGGTGAGAAGCGGACATTGATCCGCAAATTGTCCGAGACTGCACTTGCATTCATGATCGAGTGCCGCTACAGCAAATGGCAGATTTTGCAAGCTTATCTCAACGAGATCTATTTCGGCAATGGTGCTTGGGGCGTGGAACAAGCTGCAATGACCTATTTCGGAAAGCACGCTTGCGCACTCACACTTCCCGAGGCTGCATTCATCGCCGGTTTGATTAAAAGTCCGTCCATTTTGGGAAATCCCAATAATAGAATTGACGCTCTCAAACGCCAGAAGCAAGTGCTCGGGTTGATGTCGGAAAACGGCTACATAACGCCTGGACAATATGAGTATGCGATGATGACCCCTCTGCGTTTCGCAGGCAAAGGCACCACCAATGATACTGCTCCATTCGATAAATATCCTTATTTCATTTCATACGTTCTTGAAGTGGTAAAGACTCTTCTGCCGGATGAAGGTGATACAACCCGCATAGGCCGCGGGGTTCGTGTATACACTACTCTTGATCAAGATGCTCAGAAAATCGCTGAGGCAACTATTCAAAAAGGAATTGAGCGAGCGCCGCGCGGAATCGACGAAGGTGCGATTGTTGCTTGTTCTGTTTCCAACGGAGCCGTGAGAGCACTTGTCGGTGGCGCCGGAGACTTTTGGAAAAGTCAGTGGAATTGCGCCACTAACCCGCATACCGCTGGTTCTTCATTCAAGCCATTTGTTTACTTGGCTGCCTTCATCAATGGTGCGCTCGACAGTGAAAGTTTTCTCGACGATACAAAACTCGAGGTTCCTCAAATCGGCGGGACTACTTACATGCCGAAAAACTACGATGGCAAGTTTCTTGGCAAAGTGACAGTCAGACAGGCTCTCTACCAGTCGCGAAATGTTTGCGCAGTTAAAGTAGCCCGCCAAATTGGCATGCAACCAATTATCGCGGCTGCTCAAGATGCAGGTATTAAGTCGCAATTGCAGCCCAATTTGTCTTTGGCATTAGGCAGTGCTGCCGTAACGCCACTGGAAATGGCTGGTGCTTACGGCACCCTTGCACGCGGCGGAGTGGCTGTGGAGCCCTGGATGGTACGCATGATTACTTCGCTGGACGGCCGGGCGATACTGCATAAATATGACCCCTACTTGCACCGCGTATTCGATCCAGCTTGTGTGCTCGAATTGAATTCTATTCTCGAAGATGTTGTCACGAAAGGGACCGGAGTCGCGGCGAAGTTGAAGGACAGAACGGTTGCCGGAAAAACAGGCACGTCCGATAACTCGACAGATCTGTGGTTTGTCGGCTTCACAACCGACATGGTCACTGCCGTCTGGGCTGGAAACAAAAATCACAGCATGGCTATCGGTAAGAAGGTTACGGGTGGCACTGTCGCGGCTGCGATCTTCCATGACTTCAATCAAAACTATTACAAGGTGCACAAGTTGGCGCCCGGAGAGGTTGTTGCAAAATCAAGCAATTCGAAGTCGAAAAGTGATTTTGAAGTCACTGCACCCATGAAAGCCGCGAAGAAAGCGCCTCCACGAGCAGCCGCCTCACAGAAGCAATGGGCGCCTGGAACACGAGAGCAGTTTCAACAAGAGTCGCCGCCTGAACTCAAGGCTCTGCCCCTCCCTCAATTGCAGCCCGAATCAGGCACTTCGCAAAATTCGCATCCAGCAGCAGATGTCGCGTCAAGTCCAGCTCCAGCACCAAGTCCAAAAGCTGAGCCCGTCTTGACCGACGGCAAAGGCGGTTTGCGCGCAACGGCAGGCGCGCTGGCATTACCTGTGGTGGCACACCCAAAACGCCCTGCTCAACCGAGAAAAACGCTCAACAAAAATCGACGCGCTTATCAGACAACCTATCCGGGCGGCCGTCGCCCAGGCCAATCCGCCTCACATCCAGCCGGAGGAGTTGTAGTGCGCTCCGAAAGAGGGTTGCGAGAGTTTCGCTGGCGCTGATGAGCTGGTTGTACGTGAAGTTTTCCCCCAGTCCTGAGAATTTCTCTCTGGAAAATTTCGGCGTTGTCATATAATCTGCCTCTGCATATATAAGGACCGTGATCAAAATGGATAATAAAAAGGGCAGAAGCTCGGCTGGTGGAAAGCGCACAGGCTCAGGCGGTGCGTATGGTAAGAAGCCGGGCGGCGGCGGCGGCAAGCCCGCTGGGCGTTTTGGCAAGCCCTCTGGCGGCGGCAAAGCCGGTGGCGGCAAGTTTGGCAGTAAGCCAAGAGCCGGCGGCAAGCCCAAATTCAGGTCTGAAGGTGGCGAATCGGAAGGCGGCAGCTACAAACGCACCAGCACAGACCGGACTCGCAAGTTTGAAGGTGAAGGTGGCGATAAGAAGCCTTACGGACGAACTGGCGGTAAGTTCGCCGGGACCGGTGCAGGCAGAAAGCCATACGGTCGTACATCCGAAGGCGGCTCTGAAGCACGCACTTCACGCCCTCGCTCCTCAGAAGGCGGCGGCTATGAAGGACGCACTTCGCGCCCCCGCTCCTCGGAAGGCGGCGGTTATGAAGGACGCACATCACGCACTCGCTCCTCAGAAGGCGGCGGCTATGAAGGACGCACCTCACGCCCACGTACTTCGGAAGGTGGTGGATATGCCGGACGCACCTCTCGAACCGGTTCATCAGCAGGTGGTTATGAAGGACGCTCTTCGGGAGCCAGACCCGGCTATGAAGAACGTAAGTCGCGCGAACAATCTACTGAAGGCAGAGAAGGTCGTCCCATAGGCGGCTATGGTCGCAGCCGTGAGGGCGGATACGACGGCGCACGCTCACGCACAAGCCGTGATGATCGCGCACCTCGAGGTGACAGAGGTGGCTCTTTCGACCAGCCAGCTGACCCGAATTCCGTTTTCCTCAAGATGACCATCAGCAAGGATCTCGTTCAAAGAGCTAAAGATCTCGCTTCCGACAATGAAATGAGCTTGACTGATTTCTTGCCCAAGCTGTTCGAAGTGGCGGTTAATTCGCTCGAGCGCGCCGCTTACCGTAAGCGCACTTATGTCACGGAAGCCGCCTCGCAAAACAAAAAGACCGTAAAGACCTGGCGTCCGAAAGAAGAATAAGTGCGATAAGAGCAAAACTTTGAGCGTTCACAACAACTTTGTGAACGGCGAGAAAAGCACGTAATACATCACTGCAGAACCAAGCGCCGCTCCTGGAATAGTAATAAACCAGGCGATCAGCATTTCTCTGGCGACCAGCCAGTGCACACCTTTCTTGCGCTCAGCCGTGCCCACGCCCATGACCGCCGACGTTATCACTTGAGAGGCTGACACAGGTCCGCCTGTCGCCGAGGCATAGACTAGAACCCCAGCCGCTGCCGCTTGCGTAACGAAGCCGTGGACCGGTCGTAAGCGGAAGATGTCTGTTCCTACCTTTCGCACTATCCGCGGTGCAAGTGATGCAATACCGAGAATCATTGCTGTTGCCGTGAGAATGCGCACCCAGAGCGGAACAGTGTTCACATTCATTCCCAATGAATGAAGAGAGAGCAGAGCAACTCCCATTACCTTTTGAGTGTCGTTAGCCCCATGCCCGAAAGACACCAGAGCTAAAGCAGGTAGCTGCGCCAATTTCAGCCACTTATTCACGCGAGAGCTTGCCTTCATGAGAAGAAACATGGTGATCTTGAGAGTAATGTATCCAGCAACGAAGCCCACCATTGGCGAGAGAAACAGGCTGACTATAACCTTCGCAAGTCCAGTGGCATCGATAATGTGCCGTAGCTCGCCCCAGACGATCAGCTGCGTTCCGCCTCCTGCAGCCACCACCGCGCCCAGTAATCCACCAACCAGTGCGTGCGTAGAACTAGATGGGAAGCCCAGTTGTTTGGTCAAATAATTCCATGTAATCGCAGCAGTCATAGCACAGGCAAGCCAAACCAGAACCGTCGGATTGTCTGGAAAGTGAGCGATCGACTTGACCGTGCTGGCAACAGCCGAGCCGCCAAAGAGTGCACCTGAAAATTCGAAAGTGGCGACAAGCAAAACCGTTTGTTTCGGTGTCAGGGCGCGGCTGCCTATGACTGAGGCCGCTACCGTGCTGCCGTCCTGAAATCCATTGGAGTACGCAAAAACAGCGGAAAGGAATATGACAAAAATTAGGATAATGGTCGCATCAGTGTCCAAATTCGACTCCGTCTAAGGTTCGTCTCTTAGCTGATTTTCACTATCACGTGCTGTAGTTTGGCTCCCACTCTATCGATGTGCTCGGCGGCAACAACAAAACTCCTGTAGACCTCGACCGTGCGCATGATTTTTTTTAGGTCATTGATGGAAAAGAGCTCTCTCATCGCCTGACGGTAGACTTTGGATAGACGGTTCTCAGATTTTCTAGCCAGGGACGCTTGCACTTCGGCTTCGGAAAAGTTTTTTTCTCTGAGCGTCGTGAATGAATTGACGAGACAACGCGCGCCTTCTACCAGAGTCCGTGCCATTTCCGTCATGTAGGCATCTTCCGGATTCATCGTAAACGCTTCAATCTCGCGAGCAGTCCCTTTTGCAGAGTTGATAATTTCATCAAGGCGCGTCGAGAGGTCGTAAATATCTTCTCTATCGAACGGCGTCACAAATGAATCCACAAGCCGCTTTTGCAAATCCAGCTTGATCTCGTCTGCTTTCGATTCGAAGTCTCTGACTGTCTGGCAGCGCTCATCGGCTCCATCGTTAATCCAGCATTCCAGCGCTTCCAGCCCGTGAAGTGTCATCGTTGCTTGATCGATGAGTATCTTGTAAAAATCGGTTTGTGGTTCAAAAACCTTGCTGAACCAGCCTGGATTCTTATCTGCCATTTTTTCTAGTGCTCCCCCAATATTCTACCCTTTGGAGGCGTTGAAGAATTCGAAGAATACGTCTTTGACGGTTTGAGAATTGAGTTTGCTTTGCGCTTTTTGCGTCGTGTTCAAATGCGGAACAATATCTTTGTTGTCCTCTGCCGACCAGATGTTTTTGCCCTCCAGTCTATTGAGCCTTTCGACTAGAGTTTTCAAATTGAGGCGTGGTTGCGGTTTTCGCACTACCGTCTCAACCCAGGTTTCATAACGATAATAAAAATCATGGCGCTGACCGTCGGTAACAAGAATGCGCGACGAATTGGTTGAATTGTGCACTGCAAATTGATGGCAGACTGAGTGAGTCCAGCGCGCGCCGTCTACTTTTGGACGGCCCGCCACCCATTCTTTGCTGTTAGGTGTCTCAACGATACTGAAATCCAGGTCTGCATGTTCTTCGATTTTGATCGAACCGTTTCTTATGGCTTCCTCGCTCCAGTCTAGAAGCGTGTCTTCTTCTTTCCAGTACTGTTCTAAAAAATGCACGCGCTGAAATAAATTCGAGAAGCGCGGCAGCAACTCCTCGTAGAGAATTGAGGTTACTTCGTCGTATGGTCGGCGAAAGACGCCTCTATTGAGCGGCGATTTGTCTGGTTGTGCCCAGGCCTGGAGCACGAAAGCGACATGAGCGGCTTCCCTGTTTTTGTAAGTCCCGAAGTCGCCAACCGTTGCTACGTCCAGCAAAAACTCCTTTTCTGCCAGGGCTTCCTCGGGATTGAGCAGCGCGAAAATGCCGACAATGCCGTCTTCATCGAAATGATTGTTCGACACGGCTTCGGCTTTTGCCTTCAGAGAATCGGCTTCCGGCGAGCAAAGAAAGTTGAAAACTATTTCAGCGGAAAGGTCTGCCTTGTATGCCGCAGGGCTTCCGCTGCCTGGCCAGTGGCTGAGTGTGACCACTGTCGACTCAATAGGAACCGAATCGACAATGATGTTTGCGGTGGCTCCCAGACGGTTGTAGGGCAGGTATTCCAAGCTTTGCATTGGCTTATTCTATGGGTTTTGTAATAAGGAAGATGACTATTTGTAATTGCGAACAAATACGAAAGGTTTTAAGCGATATCTCAAAAACCCTGATGCTATGCCGGTTTTGAAAAATTGCACTTTCCCTTAATAAGTAAAAATGTTGAGAAATCTAAGTTTCAAGGCACTACAGGGTTGCGTTCCCCTGACAGCTACTTACAATTAACCAACTACGAACGACAACTCCTCCTAAGCCGTTACTATCTATGGGGTCTCAACTGGTAATGAAAGCTCTTGTCCTTGATAAACCGGGCACTCCCGACAGCCTGTATGCCACCGAAGTCGATCTGCCAAAGCCGGGTCCTGGCGAAGTGCGCGTCCGCGTCCATGCCGCCGGTCTCAATCCAATCGACTACAAACTATGCTCCACCGGTAATCCTGACTGGAAATACCCGCAAATCCTCGGACTCGACGTCGCCGGCGTCGTTGACGCTCTCGGCGCAGACGTCGATGAGTGGATGGAAGGCGATCAAGTTTACTTCCATGGCGATTTCTCTCGCCGCGGTGGTTTCGGCCAATATGCCATCGCTAAATCCAGAGCCCTTGCCTGGATGCCTGAAGGTCTTTCCTTCATCGAAGCAGCGGCATTGCCTTGCGCAGGCTTCACTGCCTACCAGGCTCTGCACAGAAAACTCAAAGTTCAAGCTGGAAAAACCATCCTCATCCACGGCGGCGCCGGCGGAGTGGGTGGTTTTTCTGTTCAACTGGCTCGCTTGGCCGGTTTGAAAATCATCGCTACTTGCTCGCGTCACAACGCCAAGTTCGTCAAGGACCTGGGTGCCGAGCATGTCATAGACTATCAAGCTGAGAATGTCGGCGACAAAGTAAAACTCATCACCGAAGGAAAAGGCGTCGACTATATCATCGATACCGTTTCTCCCGAAAACGCTACCGCTTCGCTCTCGATGTTGGCGCTCAATGGAGCAATCGCCTGCATCGCTGGTCTGCCTGATTTCTATGAAGTCGAGCAGTTGAAGAAAGCGATCTCCATCCACCAAGTGGACCTGGGTGCAGCCTATCAATCCGAAGACGAAAGCGCTCTGGACGAACTGGCACGAATTGGTATCGAATTCGGTGCACTAGCCGCCAAGGGACAAATCAAGCCGATGGTTGAAGAAACCGTCAGCCTGGAGGAAATTCCGGATGCGTTGACTCGTTTGTCCATGCGTCACGTTCGCGGCAAAATTGTTGCCAACGTTCCGCAAACCGCAAGAGAAACCACCAAGTAAGCGATACGGCACGACGAGAAGGAAGGCCTGCTCGCAAGACCACCAGTTTGCTGGTTGCGAAAATCGAAAGTAAATGAGAAAGCCCCGGCTAAGCGCTGGGGCTTTTGCTTTGATAACTAAAAGTTAACAAGCCGTCGCCAGGCTGTTGCCCCGCATTGTCAGCCTGTAAGCGTTTTGAAAACTGACCCGGAAGCAAGCCGGTGGAGGGCTTGTTCCTTAAGCCTCCTTACTTGGCAATGACCATGACCATAAGGGACAATGCGCCTTTCTGAAGTATTTCGCGTGGGCCGCCTGGAGGAAACCAAAGGTGTCGGACAAATTCGAAGGCGATTATATCGAACAACATTCCACAGACATCGAGTCTTTGGAAATGGCATTTCGCTTCGCAACGACAGCCTTGCCGCAAGAAAAGAAGAGCGGACTTGCCTACACAATTAGTATGTGGTCGAGGCCATTTGTACTCGCTCACCGCATTCCTGTCTTCAAGCGCGTCTGGTTGTACGTGGCAATGATGGCTGTTTATGCCTTTGCCGTCGATTGGATCGCCGACCGGATGATAACGACCCACCTCTTCAAAGAATTCGGTTCAGTCTCCTCAATGGGGATCATTCTTGGTTTGCTCCTCGTTTTTCGGACCAACTCAGCCTATGAAAGATGGTGGGAAGGTCGCAAACTCTGGGGACAACTCGTCAACGATTCACGCAACATATGCTTGAAGATAAGAGCGCTAGATACGATCGCCCCCTCTGAGAAAGTACGCTTCGGGGAGTTGATAATCTCTTTCTCCTACGCGCTCAAGCATCACCTGCGCAATACCATCCCCAGCCGCCCGCTGCCTGGCGTCGGTCCTGTTTCCGATTCGGAAGTGAGAAATGTGCCGCTGCATGTCGCAGCAAAAATCTATGATCTGCTCTCGCAGTGGCGCCGAGATGGTCATGTAGACACGATTATGTCAATGCAATTGGACGGTCACGCGCTGCAATTGATGAACATACAAGGCTCATGCGAGCGGATCAAGAACAGCCCGATCGCCATCTCCTATCGCGCTTTCATGCGCCAAGGTATCGCCCTCAACTTGCTGGCGATGCCGTGGTATTTGTCTCAGGAATTTTCCATCTGGTGGCTTCTGCCCCTGATCATGATCAGTACATACTTCTTGATCGGTATCGAGCTTATTGCAGAAGACGTCGAGGATCCGTTCGGCTATGACGGCGACGACCTGCCCTTGGATAACATCTGCGCCGGCATCAAAGACACCGTCAGTCAAATTCTCAAAGTCAGAGACGACCGCAAGTTTACGCGTTCTATGGAGATGCCGCGTTTTGATTTGCTCAAATCCGATGGTCCATTGCTGAATCCGAGAAGCTCAGGCACGAGCATGAAAGCCATGGAGCCTGGCAAAAAGCCTGACGGAAAGTGACGTGCAGTCTTATTCTTCTTTCTTGTCCGAGTCGACTTCCTGAACAATTAGTTTTGGCGTGTTAGCGCCCATCTGCGCTTTCAGTGCCATCAGCTCAACGTCCACGTCCATCTGCTTTTCGGCGTTCTTAAACTGATCGTTTTGCGCCATTTCTGTAAGCGCTTCGCCGCGTGCTTCTTTCATGCGGATCTTCTCTTCAATTGCATCCATACTCTTTCCTGATGCACTGGACATCATGTCTTGAGCGTTTGCCACGGCGTCTCCGGCTTTGGCGCGTGCGACCAGGCTCTTCTGTTTGACTCGATATTCGCGCAGCTTCTCTTCAATCTCTGCGTACCGCTGCTTGAGCGACTCTTTTGAAGTTTTTGCTTCGTCCAGTTGAGCCTGCAGTGCTTTGCCGTTTGCTTCCAACTCGATTTTTTTTGAAAGGCATTGTTTGGCGACGTCGTCATTGTCTTGGGAAACCGCAACTGCCGCGCGTTTTACCCACTGCTCTAAATCTTGCTGATTCTTCTCTTGCTGCTTTTGCAGCATCTTTTCGCGTGTTATTGCTTCCGTAGTCGCTTCTTTGAGCTGCTTCAGGAGATTCTCCAGCTCTGTTTCTCCCATCTGGGCAAGAATTTCAGGCGTTTCGAGCTTGGACACACCCTTGTCCAGCATCCCTTTCATAACATTTTTGAGTCGGTCAAACATCGCCTTCTCCTTTAAGTACTAGCTAGTCTATGCCCAGGAATTCCCGAATGAGACCGTGGAAGTGGTGTACCCCGCCCTCGTGTTTTGGCGAATAGCGCCCACTATCGTAAAACCGCGAAGACATGCCGCGCTGTACTTTTTCAACTATGTCCTCGTCTTCTCGTTCAACTTTATCTAGTGCGGCTCCTGCGCCTGTCGCGATTTTCGACTCGTCATATACATATGTGAGAAAGGAAACTTTTGATCTGTCCACCGCCAGTGGTGTCACCACATTGATGGACAGGCCCCACGGATAGAAGTTGAACATCATGTTTGGAAAGAGAAAATAATAGTAGGCGGCGATGTTTCGACCATGATCTGGTGAGTCTTTCGGGATGTCTTCAAACCCTTCTCCGCTGGTCGATGAAACACCGATTTGCAAACTTGCATAATCGAAGATTTCGTTTGAGTAGTCTTTTACATCCAGCGCCGCCGCCAGATCCGGATGAACATACGGTATGTGAAAACCTTCCAAGTAATTGTCGACATAAAGCGCCCAGTTGGCACGGACAATATAATCTCGCGATCTGGACGGGCTGAAAACATACTCTTCAACAGGCAGAAAGTCGACCCTGTCGCTCATTGGTTGAGTTAAATCACTGAGTGCAAAGAGTGGCGTGTCTGTAGTGGGAGCCGCAAAGAGAAACTTTCTCCAACTGGCGAATGGAACCGACTGTAGATGATCGGACTCGGCAGGGAAATCGGTGACTCCCTCAAAGCCAGGCGCAGTAACCATCTGACCGTCCAGCGCAAAGCGCCGACCGTGATATCTGCAGCGCAACGATTGCGCATGGCATTCTCCCTCGACAAGAAGATTGCCTCTGTGAGTGCATACATTGGCAAGACAATGCAGTTGGTCGTCTGCATCGCGAGTCATGATGATGGGCTCATTTAGAAAACCGTCCATGACTGAATGCGGCACCACTTGTCCTGGCGCCTTCAGGCGATCTACATCAGTGACCAGCTGCCAGCTGCGAGCGAAGATCATCTCTTTCATCTCTTCCAGTAAACTGGGATCTTTATAGAACATGGACGGTAAAGTCCGCATGCTGCCTATGTTGTCGCCATTGCCCCCTGTCATTTTTTCTTTTCTCCGGTCTTAATTTCGGGAGCCAATTTCACTTCTTGTATTTTGATCAGATTGCATCCGCCTTTGCGTGCAATCCAGCCTTTCACCAGGACTCGCTTGGCTACAAAGGGCAACAACAAATCCTTGCAACCGGTGTAGCCTTTGTGTTTTGCTGCAATGAAAAGCTCACCTGTCTTTTCGTCAAGAATGCCAGCGGACACGCCACCATGAATACATGCAAGAGCGCAGGCTTTATGTTTTTCTCCGCGTCCTGGTCCCATCACCTGTGATGCGTAGCACCAGGCATCAACGACTTCTCCTGTCATTTCCACCTTCTTGGTGGCGGGAATCAGGCGCTGTTTGTCAACGGGAATTTCACTCTGCGGCTTCAGTCTCTCGGCAAGGATTGGTTGGAGCGGAGCAAAGAAATACGCGAAAAAAAACAGCAGTGCAAGATGTTTCAAGCTAGAGCCCCTCACCATATTCGGTGTCACCTCGTGGCGTCGGCAGAGGCAGTTGCTTCAGGCTCAGTTGCCGGTTCCACTTTCTTTGGCGGTTTGAGCATGTCTTTCAGTTTCCACGACCAGTCTTTGTCGCGCTTGGCCAGCTTATCCGAGAGACTGTACAGTGCCATCGAAATTTCTTGATCTTTCATTCGGAATGCATGTGCCTTTTGGTAGCACTGCAGCGCCTGTTGATAGTCCTTGGCATAAATCTCGTAGTCTTTACCCAGTCTGTACCAACCGCGACCGAAAGCGGGCTCTTCTTGCAGTCCTCGCTTGTACTGTTCCATGGCCAGTCGATGTAAGTTGACGCCGTCAAGAACATCACCGAGCGCAAAGAAATACGCACCGGGCGGGTGCTTGCCTATTTTGATGGTGGCAGACTTGATGCCCATCTCGATGTCATCCGGTTTGGTGTGGCGGAAAACTTCAATGAGGCGCGATTTTTCTTTCGGATTATTGGAATCGAGTGAAGCGGTTGCGCCAAGTGCAAGTATGGAAGGCTCCAATGCGATTTTCCATTTGCCTGCCCAAACTGCGCATGCAGCCAGGTTTTCAGCAAGCCCTTGTTTGAATGGCTGTTGTTCGTAGGCCTTGCTGAGAGGACCGATTGATTGCTCAAACTTGCCGGTGCTCGCCAGCGCCAATCCATAAATTCTGTTGGCCATAGCATAGTTGGGATCTTTGGCGAGATCTGCTTGTGCTAAGACTTTTGCCTGAGCGAAATCGCCTTCCAACAATTTGATTTCAGCAAATGCAGAAGGCAATCCGAGAATTGGTTTTTTCTGACTCATCGCCAAAATGTAGGCGGTTTTTGCTTCTTCCCAGCGACCTTTTGACTGAAGGAAGTTGCCGCTCCAGAAGAGCACTTCAGGGTCGTTGGGAAACTTTTTCTTTGCCTCGCCGATCAGGCCCATTGCCGAAGGTACCTGACCCATTTTGATTTGCGCCTTCACTAATTCGACAAATGTCTTTGGTTCGCTCGGTCCGAATTTCGTCGCCAACTTGAATTCTTCAAGTGCCTGTTCCGGCAAGCCCAGCTTGTCATAACAATTGCCCAAATAAAGATGCGCCCTGTAATTGTTGGGTTCTCTTTGAATTATTTCGTCCAATTGCGCATAGACATCTTCGCCTAATTCGTCTTTCTCGATACGTTTTTCAATATTATCGAGTTGTGTTTTTGAACTTGCTGCAGGTGAAGCCGCGCCGGCGCTGAGGCTCAATTGAGGCTGAATGCTGATTAGAGCAGAAACTAACGGCACCACAAACGAGCAAAAATTCGAACGTCTCTTTGTCACTCAATCAAATCCCGAATTTGTAGGAGAGCACGACCAGTGTTCGGAAGCCAGGCTGTTTTGAGGGCGAGATACGCACCGTAAAAGTATTGTTGTCCTTGGCTGCCGAGACGTACTTGTCAGTCGGATTGGAAGTAAGCAATTGCCAACGGTACGTCTTCAATGCTGATTTATACCACTCAAGCACTTCATTTTCGTCTTCTCTGACCCCTATAGTCATGCCAATTCTCACGCCGGAGCGGTCTCTTGGATACCTGAGTCCAGAGATGAAGACAGCATGGCCCGTGTAATTGGGCACGTTGGGAAGTTCTACAATTCCGGTCAACTTCTCCGGTTTGAACTCGTCTGGTGCATGTTGGGTGGATGTATTCGGACGGCTCAGGTTGGGCAGCTGATAACCGCCGATCTTGCTAGTGGCGGTGGAATTTTGTTGAGCAAGGACCGGATTTTCCATTGCAAGCCCGTTAGCGGCAGACAGGCAGATAATCGTGCCTGCGACTAACTTGGACCTTTCAATCTTGAGCATTTTTCCTGAAGCCTCGCCAAATTACGCCTTTTGCTTTTGTGCGCCGGCTGGCGGCAAGAACCCAGCTGCGGCGCACAAAATATAGGTTACCTCGTTTTGGGTTATTCCTGCTTAGCAGGGGCAATCCCACGGGTCAGTTGTTGCATTTACGCAGTTTCTGAAGCGCAGTACGCCTTGCAAGCAGTTGAAACCCGAGGAACGTTGCCAGAGCAGGTCAGACCTGGTTTGGTCTGGACCGGAACCGAAGCAATCCCACGGACTCGGATATCCTTGCTCGCCTTCGATGTTGACGAAGTTGCGATTGCCCGTGATGTTGCCAGTGCTGGCTGTTGTGCCCGTGCCATCGGGAATAACGGCGTCACCGCTGATCCACGAAGGCAGCGAGCCTTTGGCTGTGAATCGCAACTGGCGGCTGTCATCCATCCAGATATAACGCACTTGTCCCATTGGCATCGATGCGCTTTCAAGGAATGAATTGATTTCGCTGTCCGACATCTCCGGTTTGATCTGTCTGATCTTCAAATAGACCTGGCTGGAGATGATATTGGCCAGCGGTGATGATGGGCTGTAGCTCTGGAAGCTTCTGATTAATCTGCCTACAGTCGGGGCTTGCCCGAATGCGATGGGCTCGTTTGCGGTGATGCCGCCCAGAGGGAAGACTTTCATACCGGTGCAAACGTTTTCCATTCCGCTCACGATAGCTGGTCCACCACCCGGACGCGGGTTGATGACTTGTGCTTTGTATTTCTCGATTGCCATCAGTCCGTTCAGGCTGTTGCCGCTAGAACCATTTGGCAATGTGAATCCATAAGTCGTGGCCATTTGCTGCAAGTTGTTGAAGCAATTAGGATCTGCTTGTGGTGCAGTTGGAGTGGAGTTGTAATTGTCGCAGCTGGAGATCGGCACGCCTTGTGCCGGAATGCTGTCGGCTGCCGTTTGTTTTGGCGACGGACCGTCGAGCTTGTCGACCATTTGCTGCGGAACCGGATCGTTGGGATGGTCTTGCTTGAACTTTTGAATGTCCAGGATGTCGTTGAGGTTGGTATCCATCGCCTTTCCACCGGGCGTGACGAATACCGGCTGGTTCATCAAAAGGTCGCTGAAGATATCGTTAGGTCCGCCGCCGTATGCTTGATCTGTCATTCCGGCTGCCGGTCCTACGAAATTTACTGGACCTGATGGAATCGGTCCGTCTCCGTTGGCTACAACGATGTAGCCGCATGGAATCGATGCAGAATATTGTCCGGTCAAGTCGACACTACCGACGATGGCACACGATCTTGCTGCCGTGCGATCTCTCGTCTTGAGCTCCTGGGAGCTGCCTGCCGAGTGGAATGCGTTTGGTGGAACGCGAGTGTCAACTTGGTTGCCGCCTCGCAACGGCGAAATCGAATTGTCTTTGAAGTCTGGAACGTTGACCAAGTGTGGCTTTTCCAGAGGACGCAGAGGGACGCCCATGAGTGGGTGGGAGTCTGAGGTAATCCCCGGAACGTTGATAAGCGAATATCCCTTTACGTAAGTATGGGACTGTTTGTTGACAGTGTTATCGCTCAGGAAGCCTGGGGAAATGAATTGCGTATACTCGGTGGGCAAGACCATTTGACCGATGGTCAAGTTGGTCCCGAAATTGCGAGCCATGTATGAGATGTCTTTTTGTCCGCTCACTGCAGAGGCATTATTGCCGCCCGGATTGAGCATCTTCATCGGAGTTATCGAAGCGATGTTACTGAAACTGATATCCTGTTGAACGTCGTTTTTCAGTTTTTCAGCAAGCGTCACTGCAATACCGTCATTAGGGTCGGTAAGACAGTTGATTAGCGTTTTTGCATTGGCTATACCAGAAGGAGACGGGTCACCAAAGCCGTAGTTGTCTGAGATCGCGTTGACCGAAACCAGCAAGGCCTGTCCGACTGCTCTGTTATACGTGAGAAGATCCAGTTCGCCGTGAACCGGGTCTTTTGCCTGCATAAAGTTGTTTTTGGCAATCGTATGAATCGGATCGTTGAGATCGGACGCGCCGTTGCCGAAGATGCGCAGGAACGGTCGCCGCATACTTTGTTTGGCGACGTTCAGGTTGCCTGCGTCGACTGCGTGTTGCAGCTCTCTGCCGCCACCAAGCATTTTGACAAGGAAGAAGAAGCCGAGGCCGATCACAATGATAAACAGCAGCAATGCTGCAATCAATGCGAGAGTGGCTCCCCTACTGCGATTTCTGGTCATTTGTACTAATCCCCGATCTGATTTTATAGATTGAACAAGGGCATTTGCCAGCGAGCGTGGTCTCAAATTCGTTGCTAACGATTTAAGCCGTAATCGGCTCGGGCAGTGAAATTCGATGGATATCAGAAGATATCAAACCATGTGAACATAGCAACGCTAGTACCAAACCGCGATCAATTGCGGAAAGTAAACTGGAAACATCCCTAAGATTAAGGATGTCTCATTATGCGCTTTTAATAAACGGAAGTCAAGCCTGGTGCCCGGTTCAGTGGGGAAAACACGATTTCGGGCTGATCGTCAGAGCCTGTTTGCTGTCTACAGAAGGCTATATGCAAGAGATATGAAACTGGGATGGCGAAAAACGTCGTACTTGGCGTGGAAGTCGCCAGACATTAGGGGCTGGGTAGGTGTTAGTATTAGCAGCGCCTTATCAAAACAATTATATTTTGCTAATAGTTTGCCTCAAAGCCTACGGTATGGGTACATACGAAAAAGAGGCGTTATTTTTATAACGAAATCTGCCCCTGACGCCCCATTTGACCGAACGGAGTAGCGCGATGAAATACCGTGCAAGAGGACGGAAGTCCAGCGGACATGAGTTTGCGGAATTTGCTCCTGCACTGTTCATTTTGCTCGTCTGCATCGTGCCTCCAATGCTGGATTTGCTCTACCTCGGTATTGCTTACGCATCTGGTTGGTACCTCAACCATTTGGAGACTCGCGAAGCCGCCTGCGCGCCACCCAGTCGAGTCAGCGATGCGCTCGCCCGGGCACGGATAGCATGGGAAGCCAGCACTCTGGCAAAATTCACCAAAGGCCGTGAAGTTTCAGCCGTTCCCAACCCGAAAGACGTGAATCCCACCGATAATTTTTCGCCGGACACGATTCAAGTCACCACCCAAGTTCAAGTCGCACCCTTCTTGCAAATCCCCTTTATGGGAAGCATTCCGGGAATCGGAGCTCCGATTATCTTCAGTTTTACATCAGAGCGAACCCAGGAAGAACGCGGCATCAACTAAAATTCGATGACACATACGCACCCCATGGAGGGGGACGCAGCAATGAAAACATCAGTCAGACGCAAAAGAGGAACAAGTATTGTCGAAACTGCGGCAGGACTTTTCATCATCATCCCCATAGTTCTCTTCTTGTTCGACGTGGCTGCTTGTGTTCTAGCACAGACGGCGAATGACTCGATGTGTAAGAGTGCTGCCAGAGCAGCTGCTGAGACCGATGATCCAGGTAAAGCGCAAGCTGCGGCTCAGTCTGCCATAGACAACTTTCCTGCTGCCGGATATATCAAGTCAAAACGCCTGGCCAAGCCAGTCGCCTATGACCCGAATTCTTCAGTTACTGTAGTCACCGAAATTGTCTGTCAATTCCCGGTCCCGATCCCCTTCGGCGGACCAGACAAGATGAATTTCGTGACCGATATGACTGAGCCTGTCGTCGGAAAGCTCTAAAAGAGTTTCCTAATCGAATCAAAGCAAACTCGCGCCCATTGGTTCGCCAGAGCTTCAATGGCTCTGTACGCTATTGGCTATCATTCGTTTCCAGACCCAGCCGTTTTCGCAGATGATTTCGGAATTCCATATAAAGGAATGAGAATCGCCGGCACCTTGAGAATAGCGGTCTCGGTTATCCCCTCCACTCTTACGTCCTTGTCTTGTGCCTTTATAGTTTCCACAAGCTTGTCTTTGGATATTTTGCCTGAGTCATAGACGATTACGCCGCCGTAGGGCTTTCTCAGCATCACTGCTACTTTGACTACTCCTGGCAGCGTCTTCACAGTGCGCTGAATCTTCATCAGGCAAACGGCGCAGCTTTTGCCGACAACCCGGAAGTCGAGACGGCGTAAGGCCTTGGGATTGTATGAAGCGGGTTTGGCGGCTTCGCTTGTCTGAATCATGGAAGGCTTGCCGGGCTTTGTTTCCGGTTTTGACGCTGTCTCAGCATGCATAGGTGAAACCGTTGCCAGAGCTAAAACAGCGATGAATGCTGCACCTGCTGCGACGCGCGAACTTCCTGATGACACGTGACACCCTCCACAAAGAACCGCACTAACGTCCTACCCGAGATTTCCAGTTTATCTCATTGGCTGATTCTTAGTTCTGCCTGCCTGCTGAATGCCACGCACTGTATGTAGTGGCGAAGAGCGGGCGACCTATCAGTAGGTTGCCTCCTTTATTTTGGTTAAGAATTGCAGTAAGAAAACCGTCCAGCGTATATCCTCTGTGCATATCGGCTCGCAAAGAGGTGTTGCCCATGGGCAGTAACGCTCCCGCATGTGATTCGGCTTTCGTCGGACGCAAGGTTTTGATTGAAGACGGTTTCAAGGAAGCAGCCATTCTCGTCAAAGATGGGGTTATTCAAGCCGTCGTTGCAGTTTCGGATGTACCTCAAGGAGTACCAATCGAAAACGCCGGCGACCTGGTTGTCATTCCGGGGCTCGTCGACTGCCATGTACATGTCAATGAGCCTGGACGCACTGAGTGGGAAGGATTTGTAACTGCTACAAAGGCAGCAGCTGCAGGCGGCGTCACGACGATTGTCGATATGCCGCTCAATTGCATTCCTGTCACCACGACACTGGATGCACTCAAAGAAAAACTCAAAGCCATAGAAGGACTGCTCAATGTCGATTGCGCCTTCTGGGGCGGTGTGGTGCCGGGCAATCATGCAGAACTGGAAAAAATGGTGGCGCACGGAGTTGTTGGTTTTAAATGCTTCTTGATCCATTCTGGAATCGATGACTTTCCCAATGCGACCGAATTTGACTTGCGCAAAGCGATGCCTGAGCTGGCGCGCTTGGGTGTTCCACTTCTGGTGCATGCTGAAATCGAATGCTCGCACGAAGATGAAAGCCAGGAGCATCCAGGCGAATGGTTGAAGGAAGAACCTAGATCTTATGCGGCTTTTCTCGAATCGCGTCCGCGCCGCTGGGAGAACGAGGCTGTCAAACTCGTTTCACTACTGTGCGAAGAATTCAAATGCCGCACTCACATCGTCCACTTATCGTCGTCAGACGCACTGTCCATTGTCAAAGAAGCGAAGGGCAAGCAACTTCCTTTCACTGCAGAAACATGCCCGCACTATCTCACTTTTGCATCAGAGGAAATTCCCGATGGTGACACGCGTTTCAAATGCGCGCCACCAATTCGAGAGAGAGAAAATTCTGAGAAGCTTTGGCAAGCACTCAAGGACGGAACGATTGATTTCGTGGTTTCTGACCATTCACCTTGCACGCCGGAGTTAAAACTCATGAAAGAGGGAGACTTCGACAAAGCCTGGGGTGGCATTGCCTCGCTGCAATTTGGTTTGCCCGCGGTCTGGACTTTTGCAAAAAAGAAAGGGCACAAACTGGAAGAAGTCGTCACCTGGATGTCTGAGAAAACTGCAAAATTCGCCGGACTATATGGGGCTAAAGGCAAGATTGCACCAGGATTTGATGCTGACATCGTCATGCTGGATCCGGAGGAAACTTTTGTTGTTGAGAAGAAAAACGTTCAACACAAACATAAAGAAACTCCGCATGAAGGGCGCGAATTCAATGGTGTCGTGAAGCGCACTTATGTGCGCGGAACCAAAGTCTATGATCAAGGCAACTTCACCAAAGAAGGTCACGGCAAGAAAATCTTGAGCGGAAGATTAGATAGACAAAAAGCGGTCGCAGGCAATTCTAGGTAAGCAACAATGACAGTTGACGCCAATTCCAAATTGGAAACATTGAATGCCAAGTCGGCAAGCGAGGCTGCCGAAGATTTGGAGCGATGCTGCGGTTCGCGCGTCTGGGTAGAAAAGATGCTGAGCCGGCGCCCTTTTCAATCTGTAGATGAATTATTTTCCGCAGCCGATGATATTTGGTTTAAACTTGCTCCCGAAGATTGGCTGGAAGCCTTTGCACATCATCCGAGAATCGGCGGTGATGTTGAAGCACTGAGAGCTAAATTCGCCTCCACTGCAAGCTGGGCAGAGAACGAGCAAAAGGGAGTTTCGCAAGCGACCGAGGATGTTTTGCACGCCCTTTCAAAACTCAATGACGAGTATTTTGAAAAGTATGGATACATTTTTATTGTTTGCGCCACAGGAAAATCCGCCCGGCAGATGCTCGATATCTTGAAGTCCAGATTGCTCAACGACAAAGACAACGAATTGAAAGTGGCTGCCGGTGAACAAGCAAAAATCACAAAAATTAGACTGGAAAAACTGATTTCATGAGCAAAATAACCTCACACGTTCTTGATGCGTCGCGCGGAAAACCAGCTCAGGGTGTTCCTCTAGTCTTAGAGCGAAACACTGATGGAAAGTGGGTGGAGCTTTCCAAAACATCGACAAATTCCGACGGTCGCGCACCGGATTTATGGACAGATGGAATGAAATTGGATACAGGTATCTATCGACTCACATTCGATACCAAAAACTATTTTGACTCGATTGGTGTGAAGGGCTTCTACCCCCACGTTGCGATTGTGTTTGAAATTGATGATGCAACACAGCACTACCATGTGCCGCTATTAATAAGTCCATTTAGTTATTCGACATACAGAGGCAGTTAGGCAAGGCAATAAGGAGATAAGGACATGAAAACTTCCCTAAACTCAGGGAACATCGGCGAAGTCTTCAGCAAGCTGGCAATCGCAAATAGAGAGTTCAACGCTCAGCATCCCGGCGATTCCGGTGCAAGGCAAGCAGTCCACACCGTATATGGTGGCGCTCACTTGTTTAAATCAGACTCGGCCAAAAAGCTCGGTGTCCTTGCTCTGCGCTCATTAGATGAATATGCGCCCAATTTCGTTGTTTTTGCCAAAGCCCTTCAGTTGGAAGGGTGGGAACAACTTCCTGAAAATGAAGAGAAGATTTTGAAATTGGAGCCTTTGCTCACTGAGAACCCGGAAGGTGTAAGGAAAGAACGGCATCCAGCCTGGCTCGCACACACTGTTTATAGTCGCGTCAGAGAAAAACTCGAGCGCGAAGCGGTGGAAGATTTCCGCATCGACTTCGAAGATGGCTATGGCAATAGACCAGACTCCGAAGAAGATATGCACACGCAATTGGCTGCTCAAGAAGTAGCTAAAGGCATGAAAGATGGCACTCTTTCACCATTCATCGGGATTCGCATCAAGCCTTTTACGGAAGAACTTCGCGACAGAAGTGCACGTACCCTCGATATCTTTCTTACGACTTTGCTTGCTGAAACAGGCAACAAATTACCTGATAATTTTGTCGTCACCCTGCCTAAAGTGACAATCACAGAGCAGGTGACCGCAGCAATGGATTTGCTTGCTCTGATTGAAAAGAAGGTGGGCTTGCCCCACAACACAATCAAAATTGAATTGATGGTGGAAACGCCTCAATCAATCATCAATGCAAAAGGTCAGTGTGCACTTCCTGAGTTTGTCAGAGCTGGAGAGGGTCGCTGCATCGGTTGCCACTTCGGTGTTTATGATTACACCGCGTCATCTAACATCACCGCAGCATATCAATCAATGGATCATCCATCCTGCGATTTTGCCCGCGAAATGATGCGTGTTTCACTGGCCGGAACAGGCTTGTGGCTTTCAGACGGTGCCACCAATGTGATGCCCGTGGGACCTAACCGTCCGGATGAAAACGGCAACCTGACAGAAGCCCAACGGCGCGAAAATGTAGAGACTGTTCATCGCGCATGGAAGCTTGGATTCGACCATGTCAGACATTCGCTCAAACACGCATATTATCAGGGTTGGGATTTGCATCCTGCCCAGTTGCCTGTGCGTTATGCAGCCTGCTACTCCTTCTTCTTGGAAGGTCTCGAGCCGGCCAGTCTGCGCTTGAGAAGTTTTATAGAAAAGGCTGCCCAAGCCACTCTTGTCGGTGATGTGTTTGATGACGCAGCAACCGGACAAGGGTTGCTCAACTACTTCTTGCGTGCCATCAACTGTGGTGCCGTTTCAAAAGAAGAGGTCAAAGCGACTGGACTGACCTTGGAAGAAATCTCGACTCGCTCCTTTCTCAGAATTTTGGAAGGCAGAAGAGAAAAGGTGCTAGCCAAGTAGGCGGATTCAAACAAAGTCACGAGTGAGCTTTATTAGTGGCCCCCTTGCCGCCTATACGTTGTCATTTTAAGGAAAACGGCGAACAATTTTCGGATTTCGAGGCCATTTAAAGTCATAAGCTGACGGCATGGTGGTACAAAGTACTAGGTTTGTCGCCGTTTGGTATTGACATTGCATAAGTCATCCTGGACGCCTCTAAAAGTCGCGTCCGTCGTCAATCCTACTGAAGTGGACCTGGAGCAGGTCCTGAATCTTGCCCGCCAAAATCTTGGTCGCCCGGTGGAATTGCCTTTCGGGACCGGCAAAGGTTATTTGCTTACGGCTATTACTCCACCCGACCCGTCCGGCATGAACCGGGTCAGCTACATAGAGTGGACCCTTATTGATGTCGAAAATTCCCATTTGCCGCCTCTTTGGTCTCACAGGACCACGGATTTGGCGGTTCTTCTAGGCATGATTCACCTGGAGATTTCCAAGAATTCCTCAGCCGGTATCCCAGCCCAGTCTGCTCCAGGCGCGAGTCTGATGACCAGTCAGGAAATGCCGTCCGGCGGCTTTCTACAGCAGATCAATTCAAGCCCCGGCCTGCCTATACAGCCGCCGCAACACCACAATTCAATGCAACCGATGCACGGCGGTGGGATGCCTGACACAGGCAATGCTGCCAGCGGAACTTATGCGACTTTTGGAGTTAATCTTTCCGGAGAATTGGAAGACGTCGATCTGTTCGGTGTATTGCAGTCGGTCTCAATCTGCAAAATGACTGGCAGGCTAGAAATTGTGGAAGGCATGCGTCAGATAGAGCTTTTCTTTGAAGAAGGCACGCCTGTTCATGCGACAAAAGAAGATGCGCTTCTTGTCGAAGGGCAGAGTGCGCATAAAGGCTATGACGTTGTACTCGAGTCTCTTCTCTGGAAGAGGGGCAAATTCTCTTTTGCCTCGAAGATCGTTGCCAAAGAGAAGACCGTAACTAAGCGAATGGACGCACTTCTGGTCGAAGCTGCTGCCCTGCGCGATCAAAAGCAAGAGTTGGAAAAGCGCGGATTCGATGATGATGCGCCAATCTACAAGACCAACCCCACGATGAGCGAGCAAGAGTTTGAAGCTCTAGCGCGCGCTGGCGGAGTGCCTGCTGATTTGAACGTGCAGAAGACCATCTACAGTAAGATGAAGCCAGGCGAAACCATGCACGATTTCCTCGCGCGTATGCCAATGCCGATGGGCGTGTGGCTGCCCGCCGTCTTCAACATGACCATGCAAAATATCATCACCCCCAAAGGAAAAACAGGGCAGCCTGTTTTCCAGAGTACGGGCGCGATCGATTTTTCTATCATCGATAATGCTTTCCACGAAATCCTGCGTCCCGAGACGGACATGCTCAGCTATCCGCTCTTCTTGTTGTTTGTGCAAAGGGAGCATAAGCGCAGCGCCCGTACGCGGACTGGTTATTCTGTAGTTATTTTTGATGTGAAGCAAAACGGACTTTTGCCGGCTGGCAAGCACTTGAGACGCGTCGTGAAAGCCTTCAATTTGGTGAAAGGAGAACTCGATCTAGTCGGGCACTTTCAGACTCTCGAGTTCGGTTTTATCCTTCCATTCAGCAATGGTGAAAAGGCGCTTGGACTGTGCCGCAATCTCGTCAAAACTCTGGCTGATCTGCCGGACGAAGTTGAAGAAAGCGAACTAGCTTCCGAGCCTCAAGAGCCTGAAGCACCGCTTAAGCTGTCATTCGGCGTTGTCTCTGTTCCGGAAGATTCGACAGATCTGACTAAAGCAATTTTGCTTGCTCAATCCAATCGGCTCACCAAAGCGCAAGGACGTTATTTCGAGGCGTAATTTCGCGCTAAGGCTTCTTTTATAGATTGCGTGTAAGGCTGGCTGAGCACGCCTTCTTCTGTAATGATGCCTTTGATCAAATGATTAGGAGTGACATCGAATGCCGGATTTAGCGCGTCTGCACCTTTTACTGTCACAGATATTCCTTCGATGTTTCGCACTTCGTCTTTATTTCGAAATTCAATCGGTATCTCGGCGCCGGTTTGAATATCAGGGTCGAATGTCGAAAGAGGTGCGGCAATGTAGAAAGGAATACCATGGTGATGCGCCAAAACAGCTAAAGAGTATGTTCCTATCTTGTTTGCCGCATCACCGTTTGCTGCAATTCTGTCGGCGCCGGTGATGACCATATCCACATCGCCTTTGTTCATCAAATAACCGGACATGTTGTCGCAGATCAATGTTGCCGGAATGCCGTCTTGATTTAATTCCCACATGGTTAGTTTCGAGCCCTGATTGCGCGGTCTTGTTTCATCGACAAAGACCTGCGGCTTCAAACCATTCAAATGCGCGGATCTGATGACGCCCAGCGCTGTTCCCCATCCGCAAGTGGCGAGCGAACCGGCATTGCAATGCGTGATGATGCGCGCTGCATCTGGAACAACAGCTTGACCGAATTCGCTGAGTTTCTTATTTCGCTCCAGGTGATCCTGCAGCATGCTCTCGGCGAACTGGAATATCTTGGCGGCGAAATCTTTGCTGGTAAGCCCGTCTTTGAGTAGTTGCTGCGCGTAAAGATGAACTTCGCCTGTTGCCCATTTTAGATTGACCGCAGTCGGTCGAGTTGCATCAAGCTTCTCTTTGACTTCATTCAATTCAATCAGCGTGGGCAGAGAGTTTCGATTCAAAGTTAGATCTCTCAGATGAGCAGCCATCGAGAGTCCGGCCGCTACTCCAATAGACGGAGCTCCTCTTACTACCATATCGACAATTGCAAAACACATCTGATCCAGAGCGGTAGCGTCGAAGTATTCGGTCGCATCAGGCAATTTGCGCTGGTCAATCAGGATAATCTTGCCGTCCTTGGTGTGAACCGGCATGGTTCCTTCGTTCAGTTTGATTGCTTCCATAATCATCGATCCTGCAAGTGTTTCTTTTGAACGCCAATAACTGCTGCAGGCTGTGATTATCTCATGTGTAAGAAAGACAAAGACCGGACTTTCGCCCGGTCTTCAATTCTTTTCTGCGCTAGGCGCAATTTCGGAATTCGCTTAGTTTTTCGGTCCGCGAGACTTGAGGAATTCGGGTATGTCAAGGATGTCGCTGCCAATCGGCTTTTGCTGCGGTCTCGACTCTTGTTGATATTGCTGTTGAGCGCGAGGCTGTGGTGCAGACATTGCTGGTTGACGTGGCTGCTGGTTTTGCTGAACCATATCAAAGCCGGTGGCGATGACGGTGATCAGCACTTCGCCGTGCAGTCTGTCGTCGAGTACAGCTCCGAAGATGATGTTGGCATCATCAGATACTGCTGAGTAGATGACATTGGCTGCTTCTTGAACTTCGTGCAAGGTGAGGTCTGGTCCGCCGGTGACCGAGAAGATAACACCCGATGCACCGTCAATGGTGCACTCGAGCAGTGGGCTGTTGATAGCATTGCGTGCTGCTTCGACAGCTCTGCCTTCGCCGGTTGCGCGACCAACGCCCATAAGAGCGCTGCCCGCAGTCGCCATAATCGCTTTGACGTCTGCAAAGTCTACGTTGATCAAGCCAGGGACGGTGATGATATCGGAGATACCTTGTACACCTTGCATTAGTACTTTGTCGGCTTCGACGAATGCTTCTTGCATGGAGGCGCGGTGATCGACGACTTCAAGCAGTCTTTGGTTGGGGATTACGATCAGCGTGTCGACGCGTGATTTGATTTCTTGGATGCCGTTTTCGGCTTGATTCATGCGGCGCTTGCCTTCGAAAAGGAAAGGTCTGGAGACTACGCCGACGGTTAGAGCGCCGATTTCTCTTGCTACTTCAGCAACGATAGGTGCTGCACCGGTGCCGGTGCCACCACCCATACCTGCTGCGATAAATACCATGTCTGCGCCCTGGAGAGCTGCTGCGATGTCCTCGCGGCTTTCTTCTGCGCCTTTGGTGCCGATCGTCGGATTGCCGCCGGCTCCTAATCCTCTGGTCAGTTTTGCACCGATTTGCAAGCGATTTTTCGCTGCTGACAAATCGAGCGCCTGGGCGTCAGTATTGCAAGCCCAGAATTCAACCCCGTTGAGACCCGCTTGGATCATGCGGTTGACAGCGTTGGAGCCGGCCCCGCCGACACCTACAACCTTGATGTTGGCTTTGATCTCCAACTTTGCCTTATCGTCTTTTTTCTCGTTACGCTCAAGCACGACGCGTAGCCCTCATGGAATATATACAGTTGAAATACCTTAGTAGAATCTGGACTAGAAGCAGGACAGGTTGTGCCGTTCACGAAGGAACTGCGCTCCAGAGGCCCAGTCGATAGGCTTTCGACTAGGCTATCGTAAGGCGTATTCTGGCTATTTGCAATAATGTGCAGCGCTTATGTAGTTAACCTTATCCAAGGCAATAGCCGCGCACAGTAGTCCGTAAAACGGTTGCCAGTACCTAGCCTGTGGACGCGCTTTACTCCCCCAAAACTCGCATTTTGCAGTCTTCTTATATTTTGATAAATTCAATATATGTAAAGCAAAAGAGCGAAAGAACTACTTAGCTTTCGCCTCGGCAGTCTTTATCTTTTGCAACGTCTCTTTGCACGCCTTGTTGTCGGGAGCCAGGTCGCATGCGGTTTGCGCCGATTTCACTGCTTCTGCAAAGCGGTGGTCGGAAGCCAGCACCCCGGCGAGCATTCTGTGAGCTTCAGAATTTTTCTTGTCCAGCTCAACACATCGTTGCAAATACGTCGCTGCTTCTTTTGCATTGCCTGACATCGCATAGGCACTGCCCAGATAAAAATTGGCATCCGGATCGTTGGGAGCAAGCGCAACCGCCTTCTTCTCTTCTTCAATCTGCGCATCGATGTCTCCGCGCGTTCCGAGCGCAGCTCCGAGATCTCTGTGCGCTGCTGCGTGATCGGCTTTCAGCTTGATTGCTTGCTTGAAGGAAGCAACCGCCTCTTCCGGCTTGTCCATGCGCAGCAAGAGTTGACCCAGTCTGTGATGCACATCTGGATTGTTGGGATCGAGCTTGGCAGCGTCTCTCATCGCCTGAGCTGCTTCCAGCATGTTGCCTTCGCGCATCAATACACGTGCCAGCCCGAAATGCGCTTCCGACTCATTGGGCTCGAGTTTGATAGCTTCTTTGAATTGTTCTTCGGCCTTTTTCAACTCGCCTTGCATGAGATAGGCTCTGCCGAGTTTGACGCGATTCTTTTGATTCTTGGGATTTTGCTCGATGGCTGCTTCGTAGCGGAATACGGCATTCTTGATGTCTTCTTCGTCTTGATCGGCAGCCTGAGCCACTTGGGGAAGGACGCCGTTGAAGGCGAACGCCGAAAGTGCCAGCATGGTCAGCAATTGACGGTATCTCATTTGGTTCTACTACCTCACAGTCAGCTTTTGTCGTTGTTTGGCTGCCTTCCCATTCAGGAGCCTTTCCAGTGCGGCTCTTGTTTCAGGAGCCTTGGGATTGATTTGAATTGCCTGACGGAAAGCTTCGAGAGCTTCCGTTTCTTTGCCTTCCTTTTCCAGTGCTTCACCGAGCGTCAGATAGGCCCAGTGGTTTGAAGGCAGATACTTTATTGCGAGCTTCTCCAGTCCGACAGCGGATCTTATATTGTTTTGGTCGTTTTTTTGCAAAAGGCAGCGCCCTAACTCCAGATATGTGAAGGACAATTTTGCGTCATCTGGCTTGGGTTTGAGCAAGAGAATCGTGGCGTATTTTTCTTTCGCTTCATCGATGTTTCCTTTCTCTCTAAGCGCTCCGCCTAGATTGAAAAGCGCCTCGACAGAATTCGGCTCTTTCTTCTGTACGATCTGAAACTGCTCTATCGCTTGATCAAGCAGCCCAATCTTTTGCATGCAAATGCCGAGATTGCCGCGCGATACGAGATCTTCAGGCTGTGCATCCACTACTTGCTTCAGTTGCCCGCCTGCTTCGTCATAACTGCCACGTTTCATAAAAATGACAGCCATCTCTTTTCTGGCGTCAATCAAGCTGGGGTCGTGATTAAGAGCTTCGAGAAATTCCGAAACAGCTTTGTCTTCGTTGCCCAGCCTCGCCAAACTGCGTCCGTACTCAAAGTGACTGATACCAGACTCTGCGTTTTTCTCGACTGCTTGCCGGAAAAGCTCGCACGCCGGCTGGAATTGACCGGAAAGAAACAGTTTGCGCCCGGTCTCCAGTAGTTTTTCTGATGGATCTTCTTTGGGCTTAACGCTGAAGAATTGCGGTTTGCCAAGGGCTGGCTCGATTATTGGCGAAAAACACACAAATCCTGCGCACGCCGATAGTATGAGCGGTAATGCCAACCCATATATAAAATGTTTGTGCTTTGAATTGCCTTTCGACTTCATTTGGATATATCTGGCTCGACTCTTTTCTGCTTTCGCTTAAAACTTTGATGACAGCAGCGATTCAGCTTAAGTGATGTGAAGTCGCCATTATATGGGGGTACCTCCTGTCAAAACCTGTTTCAGAGTCACCTAATCAGATTGAAATGTATAAATCGCTATAACCTTCCTACAACGAGTAAACTTGCATTTGTACTCCTTAATGAAGCTGCTTTGCAGCCTTGAGCATTTAACGGTTTTTCAAACGGCGTCCCCTCTCGGTATCCAGGCAAAGTTTCATGGACTTTTCCATTTACGTACATCGTCTTTTCGGCAGTGAATCAGCCATTCTTTGGAAAGTGGCGATGCCGCCTGTCCTCTATGGTTTGCACGGTTGGATTGCCACGAGAATGGCAGTGGCAGCGCTTTTCCACCCATACGAAACCTGGTACTGGCCAGGCACGAAGATTGCGATGCCTCTGACGCCGGGTATTTTTCCGAAGCGCAAGAATAAGCTCGCTGAATCGGTAGCCAAGACCGTTACGGAGACACTGCTTACACCTGACGATATCTCCATCAAAGTAGAAAGTCTTGTTACGCAAGAGAATCTCTACCTGGCATCGGATGCGTTCGTAGACGCTGTGCTCAAAGAGTTTCGCGATACAACGAAATTGCACAGACTCGCTTCGGAGCTTGCCGAGCTCAGCCCCGCTATGCTTCAGCACTTGGTCGATTCTGCAATCGAAGGGCTGGAGAAAGGACGCGATCGCAATGTGCAGGTGATTGTCGAAAAGATTTTCGACCACATGATCCTGCCCATGCGCATCTCGCTCGAGCAAGCAACAGAGATATCTTCCAGAATCATGGAAGCATTCATCACGCCTGAGAAAGTTCGCAGCCACCTGATTACTTTGCTTTCGCCTCAAAACATCAATGCTTTGGACGAGTCTATACAAGCGCACGCCGGTGGTCCTTACAAATTGCTGGCGCGAATCATCGGCGTCAAGCGTGTTTGCTACGAATGGCGCAACTTCATGGAGAAGGAGCCAGAGGAGAGTATTCGCGTCATCGGTGATTTGATCAAACGCTTCGGTATTCGCGATCAGATGGCAATTCAGATTGCTAATTTCGACCTGCGCTCCATGCCTCTGCAAAACATTGCCAAGCTAAAAGCAAATGTCGTCAGCTTTGTCGAGAATTTCCTTCTGCACAATCGTGACTCGATCATGGAAGCTGTCAAGGTGGGTGAGGGTGCAGCCATGAGTACCGTGCGCTCTGCGATCATCCGTTTCAACCCTGAGTCCATTCCTGAAAAATGGCTGGAGCGCACCAAACACAACGTTTCTACATTTGCCTACTCATATCTGCACAGCGAGTTGCGCGTGCTTCTGGGACGTTTGATTCCGCAGCTGGGCATAAAAGATTTGATAACAACCAAGATCTCGCAATTCTCATCGGAAAAAATGGAGGAACTGGTCAAGAGCATTTGTGCAAAAGAATTGCAGGCCCTCGAATATTTCGGCGGTGCAATCGGTGTTGTTTTAGGATTCGTTCAAATTCTCATCAATGCAATAGCTCCATAATCGGATTCAGGTAATCGGTTGGACGGTGCCACCATATATGATGCGAGGCAGAAGGCGCGGATATGTAAGAGCTTTAGAGGCGAAAGCCGGCTCGCGCGCGCCCGTTCATCCAGGGCGATTTCAAATCAAAATACCTTCTAACTTTCGCGACATGCTCGTTGGGCAGTGGCTGAACGGCATCGGGCAATACTATGTTATGCGAACGCTCGGCACAGGCGGCATGAGCGTTGTCTATGCTGCCAAACATTTGCAGAGCAACAAAATCTATGCAGTAAAGACTCTGCGTATGCAGGCAGCAAGCGACGAGTTGACGGTAAAGCGTTTTCAAAGAGAAGCAGAAACGCTTACTTATTTAAATCATCCAAATATTGTCCGCATTCATGACTACGGCAAAACGAGCAAGAAACAGCCGTTTTTCATCATGGACTTTCTCACGGGCGACAGCCTCAATGACGTGCTCAAGAAAGAGAAACTCATCAGTTATGAGCGCGTCCAGACAATATTCATGCAAGTTTTGGCTGCCGTGGCTCACGCGCATAAACAGGGTCTCGTCCATCGAGACTTAAAGCCTGGCAATATCATGTTGCTCAAAACCGCCCAGCAAAGCGACTTTGTGAAAGTCGTAGATTTTGGTATCGCCAAGTTTGAAGAAGAAGCTCAAAAGTTGACGCGTATGGGCGAGGTTTGGGGAAGCCCGATTTACATGAGTCCTGAGCAATGCATGGGCGGTCAATTAGATCAGCGCGCGGACATTTATTCGCTGGGAATTGTGATGTATGAAGCATTGACCGGCGAAGTGCCATTTTTTGGAAAGAACTATGTAGAAACGATGTCCAAGCAGATTGGCGAGCCTGCCCGTCCACCGTCTCAGATGAACCCCAACGTCAAGATTCCGGAAAAGTTGGAACGAGTGATCATGCGTGCGCTTGAAAAAGAGCCAAACAAGCGTTACCAGCGTGTAGAGGAGATGCTCGATGATTTGCACAAATCAGTCGAGGCGCCAAAGAAGAAGCCCTCTGTGCCCGTTCCTGCTCCCCGCCCGCCCACTGCTAAACCAGCGGCTTCGCCGCCGCCTGTTGTCGATAAAGAGCCAACAAAAGATAAGCGACCTTCCAAAAAGGATCTTGCCACTACTTTGCCGGATATCCCGGACAAGCTGCCGCCCGCGGGGGCTCAGACATCAGGCGAATGGCAAAGCTTTGACCCGCAGCAAGGACGTGGGGAGCTGCGGTCGCAGCAGATGCGCCGCTCGCAAGAAAATATGCAGCCCGCTCAGCGTCGTGATTCAGTGGAAATCAGCCGCGATTACACGCGAGACGCGATGCGTACTTCGCACACCCGCGCCCGCGCTTACGGCACAGGAGATCCGCGGCAGAGCGGCTCCAGGTACTCGAGAATCAGGTACGAAGAAAAACCTACTTTTACCGGCCTTGTGATTAAGGCCTTGCTGATCGCGCTTTTTCTAGGACTCTCGCTCGGCGTAGTAACGATGGGTGTTTTCTTCTATTCCGCTGTAAAAGGTGCCCATCCTAACTTGCCGGTCATCAAAGTTGACGAGAGCGAACAAATTAAGCTCGACGACAAACAGGGCGGAGAAAAAGGCGCCCCTGGTTCCAAAAATCAGTAAACACTATAAGCCGCAGCTTGTCGCGTTTTATCTAAACTTTACGGATGGCAAGGTGGCGTGGCAGGGTTGTCTGATTCCGGCTATCATTCTTAACTGATGGATCGTTTGGACAAAGAACCACGCGCGCGCGGCAGCGGCGCGCCTATTAAGCACTGAGGAAACATGGCTACCCAAGGAAAACTCTTGAAAAAAGGCAGCGCTTCAACCAAGTCGACAGGCAAGACTACCAGCAAAACAACAGGCAAAACCGCAGGCAAAGAAGCCGGAAATATCAGCACTAAGACAGCCAAAACCGCCGCCATCACGATCAAGACGGTCGGGGTAAAGAAGGATACTAAAGGCAAAAATGGCGCCCAAGGCAGTGCTGACGCAGCCAACGGCAGAAATTCGACCGAAAAGAGCGTGAAAGTTAAAAACCTAACTTGCAGTATATACACAGAAAACGCTACATTCACTGTCGACCAATCGAAAGAATTCAGCCCTTTTGGTGAAACACGCAGAGTCGATATGAGCGACAAAATTACCGTTCGTGGTGCCAGACAGCACAACCTCAAGAATATTGGCATCGATATACCGAAGAACAAGCTCGTCGTAGTCACCGGCGTCAGCGGCTCCGGAAAGTCTTCATTGGCATTCGATACGATTTTTGCTGAAGGGCAAAGACGTTATGTCGAGTCATTGTCGGCATATGCGCGCCAATTCCTCGGTCAGTTGGACAAACCTGATGTCGATGCTATCGAAGGATTATCACCGGCAATTTCTATTGACCAGAAATCGACCAGCCACAACCCGCGCTCGACGGTCGGCACGGTCACCGAAATTTATGACTACATGCGTCTTCTCTATGCGCGCACAGGGATTCCGCATTGTCCGGAATGCGACAGCTTGATCAATCCGCAAACGATCGACCAGATCGTTGATCAAGTTTTGGCACTCCCAGAAGGCACCAAGATTCAAATACTTGCCCCCATTGTCAGCGGACGAAAGGGTGAGTATCAGTCGCTTTTCGATGACTTGCGCAAAGAAGGTTTTGTGCGTATTCGCATCGATGGCGAAACCCTTCAATTGGAAGACGAGATCAAGCTCGATAAAAACAAAAAGCATAATATCGAGCTGGTCATCGACCGTTTGGTTGTTCGCTCGACTATACAGTCGAGGCTGGCTGATTCGTTGGCTCTTGCCCTTAAGTGGGGAAAATCTATTGCGCTTGTCGATATGGGTGAGAAGCAATTGTTGTTTTCGGAAAAACTGGCTTGTGCTAATTGCAATGTCAGCTTCCAGGAAATTTCTCCGCGTATCTTTTCTTTCAACAGCCCCTATGGAGCTTGCCCTGACTGCCATGGACTCGGTTCTACCTTTGAGGTAAACCCGCGTCTGGTGGTTCCGGATCCCAAAAAGTCTTTGAGTGAAGGCGCCGTCTATCCGTGGGCGAAAACCAGCAATCCGTATTACGAGCAAATTCTCGAATCTGTTGCCAAACACTTCAAATTCTCGATGAAGGTGCCGTTTTCTGAATTAAGCAAAGCGCACCAAGAAATTATTCTGTACGGTACAGGAGAAGAGAGAATAAAACTTCGGCACGAGTCTTATGATGCCCGCGAAATGTGGGAGTACAAGAAACCCTTCGAAGGCATTATCAACAACCTCAAGCGCCGTCACGAAGAGTCGCAATCCGACCGCGTTCGCCAGGAAATCGAAAATTACATGACGCAATTGCCCTGCACCAAATGCGATGGTGCTCGCTTGCGCAAGGAAAGTTTGTCGGTAAAAGTAGGCGGACTTTCGATTGCTACCGTATGCCGTTTGTCTGTTGCTAAAGCAATTCAGTTTTTCACCGACTTGCCTGACAAAATGAGTGATCGCAATCGAACTATTGCGCATCAGGTTTTGATCGAAATCGGATCTAGATTGCGTTTTCTCTCAAATGTCGGTCTCGATTACCTGACACTGGAAAGGCAAGCGAATACACTTTCCGGCGGTGAAGCGCAGCGTATTAGATTGGCGACCCAGATAGGTTCCGGACTGTCCGGTGTCCTTTATGTTTTGGACGAACCATCTGTCGGTCTGCACCAGAGAGACAACAATCGATTGATCACGACCTTGCAGCATTTGCGTGACCTGGGCAATACGCTTCTGGTTGTAGAACACGATGAAGACACGATTAGGCAAGCTGATTGGATCATCGATATTGGTCCGGGTGCCGGTGTCCACGGTGGCTATCTTGTCGCCGAAGGCGGCATGGAAGACATCTGTAATGCATTGGATTCCAAAACCGGCGCTTATCTTTCCGGTCGCAAGCGCATCGAAGTACCGCGCAAGCGCAGAGCAGGCAACGGCAATGTGATGAAGATCGTCGGCGCGCGGCAAAACAACCTGAAGGGCGTCAATGTAGATATTCCGCTCGGTAAGTTCGTCGTCGTAACAGGGGTGAGCGGTTCCGGCAAATCGACGCTCGTAAATGATTTGATTTACGAATACATGCGTCACTACTTGCATGGCACTGTTGCTAAGCCGTCAGGCATCAACAAAATCGAAGGGCTTGATCCCATCGACAAAGTGATCGACATCGATCAGTCACCGATTGGACGCACCCCGCGTTCAAACCCTGCAACTTACACCGGCTTGTTCGATGTGATTCGAGAAGTTTTCTCCATGACCAACGAAGCCAAAGCTAGAGGCTATTTGCCAGGACGTTTTTCCTTCAACGTCAAAGGTGGACGTTGCGAAGCCTGCGGCGGCGAGGGCATGAACGAAATCGAAATGAACTTCTTGCCGTCAGTTTTCGTTAACTGCGAAGTCTGCAAAGGCGCGAGATACAATCGCGAGACACTGGAAGTGAAGTTCAAGTCTCGCTCCATTGCTGAAGTTCTAGAAATGACTGTTGAGGAAGCTCTCGAGTTTTTCTCAAACATACCAAAGGCGGTCACGAAGTTGACCACAATGATGGATGTCGGGCTCGACTACATCAAGCTCGGTCAGCCTGCCACCACCCTTTCGGGTGGTGAAGCTCAGCGCGTAAAACTGGCCGAGCAGCTCTCTAAGCGCTCCACCGGCAGAACGCTCTACATTTTAGATGAGCCTACTACCGGACTCTCATTTGCTGATGTGGACAAACTATTGCAAGTGCTCAACCGGCTTGTAGACGGCGGCAACACTGTACTCATCATCGAACACAATCTGGACGTCATTAAGCAGGCCGATTGGTTGATCGACCTCGGTCCCGAAGGCGGAGAATATGGCGGAACGATTGTCGCAGAAGGGACGCCGGAGGATGTTGCTCAAGTGAAAGGGTCTTATACGGGACAATTCCTGCAACAGGTGCTCAAAGCGGCGAAGGCGATGGCTTGAGGCTTTGCCTAAAGTTTTTGCCTGGCACTCTTTGCATTTATACGCAGACCCTACAAAAAATTGGCGTAATACCCACTTCTTAACTTCGGACAAGAATGTTATTCTTGCCAATTGAGTCGCCTATATGGGACTTTCAGGACAGGCTCGATGGAAAAATCGTGAGCGAAGAAGTCAAACAACCAGGCCCGGCCGATCCGGTTTTTGAAAGCCTGCGTAAGCGTGGTCATCGCATCACGACGCAGCGCGAGACTATCTTGCAGATTTTTCGCGAGCAGGCTCACGGACATCACTTGTCGGCAGAAGAACTGCATTCGCTGCTCTTGGAGAAGGGCTCCAATGTGAGCTTGGCGACTGCTTACCGTACATTGAAACTGCTGTCGTCGCTCGGACTGCTTCGCGAATTGGATTTCGCAGAAGGTCACAAGCACTACGAGCTTAAGCAAGATACTCTGCCGCACCAGCATATTATCTGCATAGGCTGCAATGTCACCATTGAATTTGAAGATCACTTTCTTGAGGAAGCTGGTCAGAAAATCGGTGCCAGACACAATTTTGAAGTCATTGACGCTCAATTCAAGATTTTTGGGCTCTGTCCCACTTGCAAGGAAACACAGAAGAAGTCGGGGCAAATGCCCTCGCGTATGCAGTCCGAACGTGAACGGCTGCGAGCAGGAAGACGTCTTAAGGACGGCTCCGGCGACAAAGCATAAGAATTTGAAAGATAAGAGCTGAATTATGGATCTGGAAGCAAAAACTCTCACTTTGTCCGAAGCCAAGCAAGGACAGAAACTTATGGTCGTAAACACCATAGGCGAAGAGATAACCATGCAGGCTCTGCGCTTCGGAATATCACAAGGTGCAGAGCTGACGATCGAGAAGAGCATCAAGGGTGGACCGGTCATTGTCGTTCGCAATCACCTGGAGATTGCCATAGGGCGGGCACTGGCTGAAGCTATCGAAGTCAAATATCTCTAAGGGTGGCTTGCTCAATATGTCTGAGTCCGGAAAAGCCAAAACCAGCGATATACCGTTTGTTCTCAAAAAGGAGATCGCCTGCCCTCATTGCAACCTTGCCATAGAGGTGCCGCCTGGCGGGCTTTTGAGTCGCAGTTGCGCTCGCTGTAACGGGCAGCTGCCTGAGACGAGTGATTGCAGTTCAAGCGGTTCGAGCTGCTTCAGCTGCTTGAAAGCCGTAGGGGCATCCAGCACGCCTTGCCATGAAGATGTGGCAGAGACCCCCTTGAATAGTGAGGAAAGCTCGTTAAATGTGGTACAGAGAATTTGGAATTACGTCACACGGCGTTCTTCGTTGTGATGCTGTGATGCCTGCAAAGCTCCGTTTGGCGCGGTTGTCCTGTAAGATAAGACTTGAAACCCTCTTGCGCGAGGAACGAGATCTCTGAACGCGAGCAAAGCGGTTAGCCTGTCATAAATTCAGCCCTTTGCGCAGTGACCTCGCGCCTGGCACGAAAAAAAAGGAAGCATAGGCTCTCAATGAGCAAGCCACTCAATCCCTGGAAACTCTCTGGATATAAGCCCGGTCAGAACGTGGTCTGCAGGATCATGAATGCTGAGCCGGGTGGATATGCAGTGCTTATTCCAAAGGATAATCTGCCGGGGTTTCTTCCTACCCAGGAGCGCCTGCGCCTGGGGGACGAAGTTTTAGCCACTTTCGTCTGCGTTCACAATAACCGTATCCTTCTTTCCGCGCGTTTTTCGACCAGCAATCAGGCGGTCCAAGGCGCCCCCTCGACTCAAACAGTCAAGTGGGAAGAACAACTCGACAGCATCAACCAGGCGCCGGATCCCAACCAGCCTCAACAACCTGGACCCGACGCTGACCAGGCTTTCAGCATTTGGGCTTCTCAACAACCAACACGTAAGTTCCATTTAAAACGCGCCATTGACCTGATTTTGCCGCCGATTCATGTGGACAGCCTCAATCAATTCAAAATCGCCGATTATGACCTGGAATGGTTAATCACCGACCTTGAAGGTGGAATGCGCACCGGGTGCGTCAAAGCCTCGTCTGAAGACCGCCTCTCGCGCGCTGCAATGCTGCTCTATCGCGGACGCGCCGTCGGTTGCATTTACGGCTGCAAGTCCATGCCCGATACGCTGCCGACCGAGCAATCTCTTCAGACAATGCTTACTGATTTGTCATTGCCTGAGACGAAGGTGATGATTTACGACCTGCCGGAAAATGTCACTTTGGCGATGTCTGCGCTATTTCTTGGTTATCCTGTAACTCGTTCTGATGATTACGATGCGCGTTCATACATGGACTATATTTGCAGCTGGTTTGAGAGCAAGGGCCAAACAGCTTGTCTGGCAATCTCCTTAAAACAGACGATGGCCACGTGTCTAGTGTTCATCTATAAAGGTCAGTTCTGCGGCGCCTTCTACGTCGAAGATCAGAAATTTACTCAAGACAAACAGTTCGTTTATGAACTCTTGCGCAACGATCCAAACTCCAGCGTAGAGGCAAGTATCTTGCCGCCAGAGATGACATCATCTGCGGTGCGCTTCGGATTTAGCTTGAGCATGGCTCGCAAAGCCTAATGTAAGAGGGGCGACGCCGCGCGTCGGCCGCTTTTGTCGCATATATTCTCCAGTCTTGTTTTGATATAAGGCGCATGAAATGCGTCCCTTAAAGTCCCACAAAAAAAACGAGCGCATTGCTGCGCCCGTTAGAGTTTTCACTCGGTTTGATCTGCGCTCTGCAGGCAGTTTCAATCAACCAAATCAGTCTTGCTGATCGGATTCTTCATCTGAAGACGGTGCTGCCAGCGTGAGCTGAGTGTACTGCTCCTGATTGGCATCGCTTTCATGTGCGCCTTGCTCTACGTCTTGTCCGTTAGAAGGTGATTCAAACGGCTTCTCGTAGTTGAAGGTGTTGTTTGTGAAAGCACTTTGGAATGCACTGTCTTCGCTTCCATTGCTGTATCCATGGGATTCACCATGGCTATCGGAAGTATCTTGTTGATCCTCTTCCGGTTTTGCTTTCGGCTTTAAGCGATAGATGCCAGTGATCGGATCGATTTCCGTTGCCGGTTCTTCCTCGACTTCCTCTACCACTTGTTCTTGATGAGCTTCGCTGTGTGAATCGTGATGAGAGTGCTCTGATTCTTCGATCAAAGAATCAGAATGCTCGGTAAGCACAGGTCTTTCGGCATCAGTATCGATAACGAAAATGGTCTCGGTTTCTTCGTGTTCGCTATCATCGTCATCAGCGCCTGCATCGGAAGAAGAGCTAGATTCGCCCATCTCGTTGAACACTCGCTCCACGGCAGAAATGCTTTCGTCGAGTTCGTGAAAGGCACTGTCGTCTTCGACGAGACTTTCTTCTACCAGTGAAGAAGGCGGAGCGAAACTTTCTGTGTGCAGTTCAACAACTTCTTCGCTATCGACTACATCACCTTCAGATTCATCATCTTCTTCTATGCGGTTGAAGGCACCGTGTTTGAGTGCTTGCTTGCTGTGTTTGTCATCAAGAAGATCATCCGGAACTTGATCGAGAATTTCTTCAGGAACAAATGGCATCGCGTCTTCGAAGCTCTCTTGCGATTCTTCAACATCGACGGTCGGAACTACACGTCCACCCATGGCTGTGGCGGCGCGAAGGACAGAGCCACCTCTGCTTTGTGAATTGCGTCTTTGATTTTGACGGCTGGATTTAGAAGTATCTTCTTCGGCAGCACGGAAGGCAATAACTGTCTTATGTGAGCCGTGTCCGATTTCCAGGGTCGGGGTAACGCCAATACCATGGCAGTGCGTGCAATGCACTGTGAAGAGTTCTCTCAAACTTTGACCTTGTCTTCTGCGAGTCAGTTCAACCAGACCGAGGTCTGACAATTGTCCGATTTGTGGCTTGGCTCGGTCTTCTTCCAGAGCACGCTGGAAATTTTCCAACACTTGCTGCTGATCTTTGCGGCTGTCCATATCGATGAAGTCGACAATCACCATGCCGCCGATGTTGCGCAGTCTCAGTTGTCTTGAAATTTCTTGAGCAGCTTCCAAGTTGGTGCGTCTTACAGTTTCGGCTTGCGTTCTGGAAGAAGTGAATCTTCCGGAGTTGACGTCGATAACAGTCAATGCTTCGGTCGGTTGGATATTCAAGTGACCGCCGGAAGGCAGTTCTACGCGGTCGGAAAGTGCCGCCTCGATTTCTCTGTCTACGCCTTTCGAGACAAGCAAGCTACTGTCGCCGGCATGAGCCAACACTTTAGTTTGCCTGCTTGCCCAACCTTCCAGGTATTCGGCAGCGCGTCTTTGTCCGTCCGGCGAATCGACGATGATTTCTTGAACATCGTGTGAGTAGGCATCACGGATGACGCGGTAAAGCAAATCTTGGTCGCGATAGATGAGCGCCGGTCCGATTGCAGCTTCTGCTTCGGATACAACGGTTTGCCATCTGTCCCAGAGCAACTCGAAATCATCGAATAGCTCGTTTTCGTTTTGTCCTTTGGCTTCAGTTCTGATTATTAGACCGACGCCAGGTGGTTTCATCAAGTTGACTGTTGCTTTGAGGCGCGCTCTTTCTCTGGCTTCCGAGATGCGGCGGGAAATTGAAACCCCACGCTCTTCAGGAACCAATACTAGGAAGCGTCCGGGCAAACTGATCGCTGTCGAAACGCGCGGTCCTTTATGACCGGTCGGCTCTTTGGTGATTTGAACCAGCAATTTTTGCTTCGGCACCAAACGTTCTTTTAATGGACCTTGTCCAGGAACATCGTTGGCGTGAAGGAAGCCCATTTTGTCTTTGCCAAGATTGACGAAGGCAGCATCGATGCCGGGCAGAATGTTTTCCACAACCGCCGTGTATATATCACCCAGGAGCAATTCGCCACGATTAACGAAGAATTCCACCACTCGTTCGTTTTCGAGAATGGCTCCGATATTGTCGTGTTCTGAAATAACTAGTGACCTTTTCATAAGACTCCTCTTTGTCTTGTCTGAAATTTTCGGGGGCTGGTGGTGTCAGGCACCGCCTATGGTTATGAGTATTGGATACCGCCCCGTGTTTAAACCTCAAAAAGTGCAGTGTCGCCTTCAGCCCTGAGGCTTTCGCGAGTAACCCGCCAATTGATGTTGGACGCAAGATGCGCCAAAACATCGCTCGGCTTAACGTGCTGACTAGGTCCTGTTGCCAGCAAAAGCTCCACATAAGGCTCCGAATTTTTAGAATTTTCCGAGACTGAAATGGAGATCACTCCCGGACGAATATCTTTCGATTTACCGTCCGCATTGAAGACCGGGAGCGAGTCGGCGTTTTTAAGCGCCAAAACTCTTTCTTTGAGGAAACTCAAGAGCTTGTCCCTGTCGGTTGGTGCCAGAACCGGTTCCGGTGCAGAACTCGAATTGACATTCGCTTCGCTTGTCGATGACAAAGGTTGCGAATCTCCATTTTTGTTCGGCAATGATTCCGATCCTTTCGCGCCTTCTTTCAAGGCAGTCTTTTGCGATTCCTCGCAGATACTTTGTGGTAGCGCTCTATAGACGGCGCTTCTGACATATGAATTGAGCGACTTCTTGGTCTTCTCAATCCGCTTTGCACGAGTCACTTGCACTTCAGGCGGCAGTTTCTCGTTGAGCAGTCGTTGAAACTCAGACGGCTCCAGGGCATAAACAAGTTCAATTTCCGCAACTTCCCCTTCGCCTTCTTGGAACAGCGGTAGCGGGAGTGCCAATTCAATCTTCGGTGATGGGTTGAAGCCTTGAGTGTAAGCAACTGCCATCATTGCGCGACGGGCGGCGCGAGCGAATAGATGCTGCAAGTCGAGGTGAGAAATGTACCTCAATTGTCCGGTTTTGTTAAATTCAAAACGCAATACGCAAGCGCTGTCGCTCAACTTCTCTTCGGGCGGCTTAGTGAAGAAGATCGATGGATGGCTGTCTTCTTGCCCATGGGCAGCCAGTTCTTTGACGAACGGGTTGCGCTTCATTACCTCCACTTTCGGCGCAGCCAATAAGTGCGTGGTTTTTAGTTCGGTGCAAACTCCGCAGGCGTGGCAAAGATTTTCAGTGCATGGTGCTGTCTCTTGGGTAGCGAGCGCTTTTTCCCACTCTTTCACCAACCACCAGTTGTGCAGCCCAATATGCACTACGTCCCAGGGCTGATCGCTGCCGACTTCTCTGTCTTTGCAGGCCATGTCGATCAGGTTGAGACCCATCGATTCGGCGACTTCATTCCAGATATGCGGTTGGAATTTGTCATCCCAGGCATCGAAAGTGCAACCTCTTTGATATGCCTTGTAAATCATCTCGCCGACTTCTCTGTCGCCGCGTGAGATGACCGCTTCCAACAGACTGATTTCCGCATCAGTCAGATTGAGAGTGACATTCTTCATGCGATATTCACGCATCTTTTCGCGCAGAACCGCATGCTTGCGTTTGGTTTCTTCGGGTGTGAACTGACCGAACCACTGGAATGGTGTAAACGGTTTGGGCACGAAGTTTGAGATCGTGCAGGTAAATTCGACTGCACGTCTGTACTTGGCGCGATCTGTGTTTCTAATCGCATGGCAATGACGTGTTGCCTCATCCAAAATTTGAATGATGCCTTCAAGATCTTCATCGCGCTCTGTCGGCAGCCCGCACATAAAGTACAGCTTTATAGAAGACCAGCCGGATTGATAAGCGGACTCGATTGCGTTGAGAATTTGTTCGTGCGAGAGACCTTTATTGATGACTGCACGCATTCTTTCTGTGCCTGCTTCCGGAGCAAGCGTGATGCCGCTCTTGCGCACCACTTTCAACTCCTCGGCAATGTCCAGATTCATCCTATCGGCACGTTGGCTTGGGAATGACAGAGATGTGCGGCGCTTCGTATGCTCTTCATTCAGCGCTCTTACCGAATCATGCAGAGATGTGTAATCGCTGACGCAAAGCGACAACATCGAATATTCGTCATTGCCGGAATGATTGAGTGCTTCTTTGGAAAGCCTGAGAAGATCTTCGGTCTTTCTTTCGCGAACCGGCAAAAACGTATATCCGGGTTGGCAAAAACGGCAGCCACGATCGCAACCACGACGAACTTCCAGTACTTCTCGGTCGTGAACGAGAGCGAGATATGGAACGAGACCTTGAGTAGGCTGATTGTCATCGTAAAGCGGAACAGTTTGACGCTTTACTCTTTCAGGAATGCCTTCGATTTTTGGCTGTGGCTGCGGAGAGCCTTCTTTGACTTCATAGAGTGCCGGCACATAAATTCCTGGAACTTCTCTGGCCATCTTCGTCAGCAAGTCCAGTCTCAGCTGTCGAGCGCGCTCTTTGTCGAGCTGTTTGAAATCGAGGCCATCATTTTCACGCTTGAACTCAGCGATGATTTCCATCACATGCGGCAGTGAATGTTCGCCATCGCCAATCAGGAAAAAGTCCATGAAAGACGCGAGCGGCTCAGGGTTTACAGCCGACGGTCCGCCGCCGAAAATCAGAGGAAATACTTGCTCTCTTTCTTCTGATCGAATAGGAATGCCGGAGAGATCGAGTAAGTTCAAAACATTGGTGTAAGTAAGTTCGTACTGAAGAGAAAAACCAACCAACTCAAAATTGGCGAGCGGCTCACGCGATTCCCAGCCGAAGAGGGGAATATGCGCAGCACGCATCAGTGCTTCCATATCTTCTTGAGGCGCATAGCTGCGGTCGCACATCATGCCTTCTCGGTCATTGATGATTTGATAGAGAATCTTTAGACCGAAATTGGACATGCCCAATTCGTAGAGGTCTGGGAAGGTAATTGCCAATCGAACGGTATTAGCATGGAATGATTTTCTGCGGGCGCCCCACTCGTTGCCGAGATACTGCCCTGGCTTGGTTGCTTTTTCCAGCAGTTCGTCCAGGCGTGCTGAAATCCGCTCACCGTCGAAGTTCTTCACTTCATTGGCGATTTCACGCGAAAATTCACGCGGCCGAGCTTTACCCGTTACGGCGTTAACTATGATCCTGCTCCAGATTTTCTGAGTCGTGCATCAAAAATTCGATTGGACTTGGTCACAAACAAATAGCGCGCAGCCCGAACTACATACGGGCACAGCTTATTGCGCTGAGGCTCACTTACTTGAGGGTTTTCGTCGCTCGGTCTGACCCAAGATGACGGGCCTTCCAAAACGGTTGTAATCAACCTGCGTTTTGATATGAGTTTCAAAAAAATCTCTTGAGTCGAGCGACCTCAAGTTACCTAATTATATCTCCTAAGGGTAGTTCTGGAGAACGGTGGCAAAACTTTAATCCGGAAGTGTCCGATAGTGAGCCATTACGACGATTTTGTCTGGGGTAAAACCTGCTGCAGCTGCTCTTGAAGCCTTTGGGAGTGTTGGCGGCTATGAACAAACTGGTGGGATCCGACTGTTCAGGCTGGTTTTCAGGAGTATGAATGCACCGCGATTTGCCAGATCACGCACGGTGAGCGCGACGACATGGTCCGTTACAATCAATAATCGATTCAAATTGATAGTGTCCGATGTTCATGAATTAAGGAAACAAACTGCCTCAACCGCTTGTCTTCCTGTGATATAGTCGGTTCATAGGCCGTTAGACAAGACCGGAAAGGACGACCGAACGTGATTCTTGAGGCGTTCGCCGAATATTTGCATGCATCCGACCAGTCGATTCCAGCGACCGAAGTTTTGTCGCGTTGGATAAAAGAACGGCTCGATGCCCCGGTCCTCACAAACGTCGACCGTGTAGTGCACTGCGAAATTTCTATCGCTAAAGTAGTGAAGAAAACCGACTGTAAAGAACCTGCCCCGAAGCTTGCGTTCAGAGGTAATTCAAAGTCCGGACGTCAGCTTCTGAAAAGTCTATATGAATACTGTCAGAGCTACGAGCAGCAAAAGTGGGCGCGCTACATCCATAACCTCAAGGCCAGCGACTTTCGTGCCGGCGAATTGAGAGACTCGAATTAGTTTCTATTTGATTCTTTAACTAAACGTTTGTTGCAGTAAAGAAACCGGCAACAGGCGGTGTCTCGACGTTTTCATGGAGTTTTGGAACATAACCGTTTCCATTCTGGTCTAGAATACTGTGCGCGTGAACAGTGGCCGCCAAACCGGGGCATCGCTTTATGTCAGATACAAATTACTCAAGAAATTCAACAGCAAGAAATAGGTGGCAACACACGACTGCTCTGGTAATTGCGCTCAGCTGTTCGGTCGCTGCTGCAATTGCGGCCGAAAACCTGCGTTTGAAGGATGGAGTGTCGTTTGTGCAAGATACCGACAACGGCTTTCCGATTGTCGGCGACAAAATGGATGATGCTAATTTAGAACAAGCGAAGCCTACTTTGATTTTTTTTGGTGCCGCCGGCGATCTTAATACGAACCGGCAGGCGAAGCGACTCGTAGATTTGTCCAAGAAGATTCAAGACAAAGTCAAAGTGATTGTCATTGATGTTGATCACCCGGCCAATGCCAGTGCGCTCAAACTGATTAAGACCTACTACAAAGGTTACATCCCGCTCAATGTGGTGCTCGATAAGGATGGAAAGCTCTCTACGAGCCACTCCGGCGAAATCGACACGGGCGATCTGAAATCAAAGGTTGATCGAGTTCTTTGACGCGAGAAACTTTCTTACTATGTCTTTCGGCATTGAAATTGATCCTGCGGTTGCCTTGTATTCTTTGTAAGGACCGTGGCAGTCTGAGCCGCCTGTGACTATAAGCGAATTGCGCTCTGCAAAGCGTATATATTGACGAACTAAATTGACCGAATGCATTCTATGGAAAGCCTCTACGCCGGCTAGTCCTTGTTTTTTCAGAGTCAAAATATACTCGAGCATCTCCGGCGATTTGCCTGGATGAGCTATGGACGCAAAACCTCCGGCGCTATTTATTGCCTCTATAGCTTCTTGAGGAGAGACGCTTTCTCTTCTTACATAGAATGGTGACTCTTTGCAAACAAATTTTTCGTACGCTTCCATAAGGTCGTCTGCCATGCCGCAGTCGACCATGCATTGGGTGATATGTGCTTTTCCAATAGAGCCCAAACCCGCTCTATCCTGCAGCATCCGCATGGTGAGTGGATGACCGGCGGCCTGCAAATTGGCAACCATCTTTTCGACATGGTCATTTCGTGCCCGGCGCTGACGAGCTAGGACTGCTTGCAAATTCTCATTAGTCTGATCGATGAAATAGCCTAGTATATGGACGTCTTTGTGGGTGCCGTCCGGCTCTCTCCTGATTGTGTTTATCTCCACACCAGGAATTATTTCAATTCTTCCTTGCGCAGCTTCAATTCCTTCATTGATACCATATGTAGTGTCATGGTCTGTTATCGACATATGCGTAAGCTTTATCTTAACTGCATGCTCAACCAGCTCCTTTGGAGACCAGGTGCCGTCTGAATGGTGTGTATGCAGGTGAAAGTCGGCTTGCATTTAGCTAATTGAAAGCAGCGAGCGGCTAACCAATCGACATAATTTCTTGTGTCGATTTTGCCGAAAGCTGTGCTGATTCCCTATATTGAACGCGTTCTATTGAAGTTGCTTTACCTGTTTTTGAATCGATGTTGAGCAGCACCCCGCAAAGGAGAGCTGGACCTTCGGCGACTTCAAAGCGCGTTGGCAACTGCTTGATCATGCGTCTGAACACGCCCGCTTTTTCCATGCCAATGACACCATCGGCCGGACCGCAAGCACCGGCATCAGTGATGTAAGCGGTTCCTTCGGGCAGAATGCGTTCGTCAGCAGTTTGAATATGAGTGTGCGTCCCCAACACTGCTGACACGCGGCCATCTAAATAGAGACCGAGCGCGACCTTTTCGGCTGTAGCTTCAGCATGAATGTCGACAATGATTACTTTTGTTTCTTTCTCTAATTCCGGCAAATACTTGTCTGCGGCTAGAAAAGGATTTTCGAGCGGTTCCATGAAAACGCGACCAATCAAATTGAGAATGCCGACTTTCTGATCGGCGACCTCGACAATGCAATATCCTTTGCCTGGCGTACCTGCCGGGTAATTTGCAGGGCGAATTACATTCACTTGCTTGTCGATGAATTCGAGTAATTCTTTACGATCAAAGGTATGATTGCCGCCGGTGAACGCCTGAACCCCAGCTGTGCGCAGCTCTTCGAGATTGGCCTCGGTTGTTCCAAATCCATGCGCAGAGTTCTCTGCATTGGCGATAATCAGGTCAGGCTTGCTCGTGAGCCCGGCGAGATAACGTCTGACGACCTGGCGACCAGGCTTGCCGATGATATCTCCCAGAAAGAGGATTTGCAGAATGTTGTTCAGAGCCATGACCGTAGCGAAACCTTTTCTTAAGTGAATCTGTTCAAAAATATAGAAACGTTGTACGTCTCCGGACGTCTTTTATACAATACCTTCGAGATCATTATATGCCGCAGCGCCCGACAACACACAAAGATTTGCACAGAGCCGCTATAGGCTTGGCTTTTGCACTTGTATATCTCCTCGAGGTGCAAGGGGCAGGCGCTGAGACTACGGCGCAGGCTGCTTCGACAGGCGTTGCCCCTAAATCTCAATCGAAGCTTGTAAAGAAAGAACCTGTCAAGGCTGCTCCGATCGCAGCATCAGCTGCCAAGTCCGAGCCGGCAAAAGCAGTTTCCGTACCAGCTAAGCATCTTGTCTCTCCGTCAGCCAAGCCTCCTGAGCCGGAAATAAAGACGCCACCACCCAAGGCTGGGAAACTGCGCGAGATACCACAATCAACGCTAAATGAAGATCAAGCGCTCTCTGCCAAAGCTGAAGTCAAAACTGCTGCGAAGCAGGCAGTGAAGCCAGATGCTAAGCAAGCGGCAAAGCAAGATACTAAGCAAGTTTCTAGCTCAGAATCAAAAGCGCAGACTATGCCTGCTTCCAAGACTGAGAAGAAAGTTGCCGTCGTGAAGCCCAAGAAAACTACTTCTAGTCCGCGTTTGAACAATGGTTTGGTGCCGCCACCTCCGCCTGTAATGCCTATAGGTATGGACGCTTTAGGCATGTACGGTGCGCCCGTTGATTATCTTTCTTTGAAAGAGCTTGAAGGAAGGAAGAAAGAATTGACCGCACGCTTCAATGAATTGAATTCGATTGTCGGTGACGGCGAAAGACAGATCAAAGAGCGAAAAGAAAAAGCTGAGTTGTTTGAGTCTCTCTATCAGGAAGGCGTAGTCAGCCGCAGGGAATTGGAAGCAGCAAAGAGAGAAGCCGGCGAAATCGACCGCGACCTTAAGTTCAAGCTTGACGAATTCGAATCAGTAAAAATCTCAATGAAAGCCGTAAACAACAGGCTTGCAATGCTTAAGAAGCAAGAAGAGAAATTGAATCCAGTTAAAAAGAAAGCTAAGGCTGTCGCGAAAAAGAAGTAAGCAGTTTTGGCGCACCATATTTGGTGCTTGGTCGAAAGTTGTTTTTGAACTGTAGCTAGAGCAATTTCAATTCAGATCAATTAATTGTAGAAGTTTCGGCGCGCGCCAGGTGCGCCAACCCTTTATATAGATCGCCCCGTTAGAGAACCTGGACCGCAAAAGCCCGAAGTTTGATGAAATGCGCACTACGCTGTGGTTTTCAGTGTTGCCTTGTTCTTGAATCCTGATAGCCAAAGATTAGAAGTTTGAGGTTGGTTCAGAAACCGTGCGGAGTGAATGGTTGAAACTTAGACATAGTCTTGCTTTGCGGGTACAGAAGCTGAAGCAGCTTGCTGGGCCGGAAATTCGATGAACGGTAATTAGACTTTGGTTGTTAAGAGGCGCTATGCAAGGCTGTTTTCACCTCTTTCTTTATTGGCGATAATTTCAAGAGCCGCTTCAGATGAGACGGGAGTCATATTTGGTGTTTTGATTAAACGTGGAAACGGAGACTATGAAACCGTTCTCAGGTTGCAAAGGGTAAACAGGAATGGATCGTTAAAAGCGGCTCACTGTGCCGTTTTTGCCGATACTATTGTGAGCACGGAAACGTTGCTGGCGCAGATAAGCCGCATTAACACTGGATTTCGCTACCGCGGGACCAGATATCGGCTGCGCAGGGACAAGGTAACGCTTTCAAACTTACAAACACTAGGAGTGACTAAATGTATTTCAATCGTACAATCAGAAATTTCCAATCGATGAATAAACCGGTAAACCGTTATTTCGAAAACCGCCACCTTCATACTTTTGGTTCTGAGCTGACCAACTGGAACTGGCAGCAGCACGTAAACTACAGCGCACCCGAAACCGATGTTCTCGAACTCGACGAACAATACCTCCTCGAAATCGCTCTGCCGGGCGTAACTCTCGATGATGTTGAACTGAAAATTGAAGATAACTTGCTCACTATGATCGCGAAGCGCACTCCTTCGTTGTTCGAAGAAAGAGCACAGTACCTCCAAAAAGAACTTCCTTGCTTCTTGGTTCGTGAATTCTACTTCGAGCAAGAAATCCTCCACGATCAAATCGAAGCTCGCTTGGATCGCGGCATCCTCTTCATCAGCATTCCGAAGATGGAAGTAGCAACCCGCATTCCTGTTTCCGTAGGAACCATGGACATGCACCTTCCTGGTTTGAAGACTAGAAAAGAAACCGTACGCAGTGGCAAAGAAGTCACCATCAAGTAACTTCAGCTGGCTGTTCTCCTACTTTCAGGTAAGAGAGAAGAATTAGAGAGGGGAGCGATCCCCTCTCTTTTTTGCATGCTTGTCTGCTTGCACTTGTCATTCTGATACAAAAAGAGGCGCCTGGCGCGCCTCTTTGAGGTTCCTAATCTTTCAGTTCGCTGCTCAGTCGACTTGCACAGCTGCTAGTTCTTCTTTGAATTCGGTGGCTGCTTGGTACTTAGGTTCGATTACCAATTTCCCTTTTTGATCGATATAACCCCACTTGCCGTCCTTGATTCTTACAGCAGCAAGTTTTTCGGTAAATGAATGAGCATTCGGGAATTTAGGCTCAATGACCATTTTTCCTTTCGGATCAACATAACCGTAGCCATCTTTGGTTCGCACCAGCGCCAGACCGCCATTGAATTTTTCGGCCGCTAGATATTTTGCAGGGATGATGAATTTGCCTGACTTATCTACAAATCCCCATTGACCCTTCGTCTCGATCACTGAGAGTCCATCAGCAAATAGCGATGGTGCTTCGAGCTTTTCTCTATACACAATCACTCCGGCTTTATCGATCAGTCCGAATCGATTGTCCAGAGTCGTAACTTCGGCGATGCAATCTTTATCGTGCGGACTGGCTTCCGCAAATTTCTCTTTGATGATCACTTTGCCATTTTCGTCTACATAACCCCAGCCGGCGTCTGTCTTGAACGCGCCCAATCCACAAGAGAATTTGCCGACGTCTTTATATCCTTCGGCAATTTTCTTATTCTCTTTATTTATGTACGACCAGGTGCTTCCTTCCTTGACTCCTGCAAAACCTTCGCTAAATTCGTTTGCGCCGTCATAGTCCAGCGGAATCACCAACTTGCCGGTCTTGTCGATATATCCCCATTTCCCATTTGTACTGACGGCTGCCATGCCATCAGAAAATGGAGTGACAACGTCGTATTTCGGTTCGATAACTACTTTGCCGGTTTTGTCTATATAACCCCAGCGTCTATCCTGGACTACTGCGGCAAGACCTTCAGAGAAAGGTTTGACGGCTTCGTATTTCGGCTCAATTACGACCTTGCCGGCGGCATCGACGAATCCCCACTTGTTGTGAGGATCGAAAGGTTCTTTTTCAGTTAGAACCTTCGGAGGGGTTGTGCAAGCTACGAATGCCAGCGAACAAAAAGTAAGCAGCACAGATTTCGATAAGCGGTTCACTTTGCGCACTCCACGAGACAAACAGGCAAACCAAAAAAATCAGCAGGGCTGATTAAGATGCAGGTCGCAATCGATTTTTGGTAAAGAGTAAGAGACACCTAACTCCATCTTCTACTATACCCCTACTATCGCCTAGGGTTAAGGGGATTTGGAGCAAGAAATGGTGCCTTTTTTACCGCTCGGTTCGAAAAGCCTCAACTGGTGAGCCATGCCGGCTTCAAAATTCAGTAGGGTTTGCACTTCTGGCTGCTCTTTATTAGCCGCTCGGGCGGACTGAAATTACTGATAATTCTGTCGCCACAAGACTACGTTCTCTGGGAAGCCGATAGTTTTGAGTGGCGGAATCCATAAAGCCAATAAAGCAGCGCGCCGATACCCATCCAAACAAAAAATCGCACCCAGGTGTTTATGGGTAGGCTGAGCATGAGGACGAAACACGAGATAATTCCGGCCCACGGGATGATTGGTACGAGGGGGCACTTGAAAGGTCTCACATGATCCGGATCTGTTTTGCGCAGAATAAGCACTCCTCCGCAAACGATAATGAAAGCTGCCAGAGTTCCAATGTTTGTAAGCTCTGCGGCAAATCCGATGTCGATAAAGAGTGCTGCAAATCCCACCAGCATTCCAGTCAAGATGGTTGGTACAAATGGTGTTTTGTATTTTGGGTGTAGGTTGGAAAACATCTTTGGCAGTAAACCATCGCGCGACATTGCCATGAAGATACGAGGTTGTCCAAGTTGGAAAACTAAGAGTACGGATGTCATTCCTGCCAGCGCGCCGATTGAAACAAAGATGTGTGCCCAGGGCTGCTTAGTGGCAGCAATTGCGGTGGCAACAGGGGCTGCATCGTTTGCATATGTCTGATATGGCAGAATGCCAGTTAAAACGAGAGAAACCGCTGCATAAAGCACCGTACATATCGCTAAACTGCCAAGCATGCCAATCGGCATGTCTCTTTGCGGATTTTTGGTTTCTTCTGCAGTTGAACTTACGGCATCAAAGCCGATGAAGCTGAAGAAAACGATTGCCGCACCGCCCATGATACCGGCGAACCCGGTAGGTGCGAAAGGTTGCCAATTTTCCGGATGGACGTAAGCCATTCCAAAGAGAACGAAGAAAATGACAACGCCTGTCTTGATGATGACTGCGACTGTGTTCACCCACGAACTTTCTTGCACTCCGACGACAAGAACGTAAGTGATCAAAAGAACGATGAGCAATGCCGGCACGTTCATTGCCAAGGCTATGCCGCCCACTGTGGGCAGATCCATTGAGCTGTACATATTTGCTACATTCGGATCACTTTTCAGTGCTTCCAGCCGAACCATCGCAGTATGTGGGTCGCACGCCAGCCACAACGGCATTTTGTATCCCGTTATGCCCGTTAAGACATTTTGGAAATAGTCCGACCAACTGACTGCTACTGCGATGTTGCCGACCGCATATTCCAGTATCAAGTCCCAACCAATGATCCAGGCGACCAGCTCTCCCAGGGCAGCATAAGCGAATGTATATGCCGACCCGGAAACAGGAATCATCGCTGCCAACTCTGCATAGCACATGGCCGCAAACCCGCAAGCCAGCGCCGCGATTAGAAACGAAATAACGATGGCAGGACCAGCACCGTCACGACCAAGGCTCGAGTGAAGCAGGAAATTTATGATCGGCGTAGACATGATGTCTTGGTGAACAGTTGCCTGTCCTGCGGCAGCAGTTCCGGTCAGGGCAAATATTCCGGAGCCGATTGTCGCGCCGACACCGAAGGCAATCAGGTCGAGTGCAGTAAGAGACTTCTTCAATTGATGGGCAGAAGATTCGGCTTCTGAAATCAATTGACCCGGAGGTTTCGTGCGCAAAAGCTGAGCCAAAGACAATGCTCAATCCCCTTACTTGCCGTGTTTCAAAAAGCAGTAGTCTTTGGAAACCAATTTTGCTTCCGGAATCTACTTAAGGGTCAATGTTACGGTCTTGGTTTCTGTGTTTCCAGCTTGATCGGTCACTTCAATGACAAATTTGTGCTCGCCTGACTTTACATCGGTGATTTCGGCGCTCAGCGTCGCGGTTTGTGAATCCGCAGCTTCTTGGTTGCCGTCCGCGCCTATACGCATCATAGCGAAAGGTGAGCCGTCGTCTATTTTGTATGTTGCGTTGGTGATTAGAGAGAGCTTGTCTTCAGCTGTGAGAATAAGCTGATAAACACCTTTCTCCTTGCTCTCAACTTTCACATCCGAAATTTGAGGTGGAGTATTGTCGATTGTGATTGTGCCCCAGCGTTCGTTTTCCATGTAGCCACGCGGATTGGACAGACGATCATCGAGCTTCACGCGCAGGACGTAATTGCCGTCCTTCTGTTTGGTTGTATCCCAATTGTAGGTAAACTGCTCGGTCGCCGACTCAGAATCACTATGCGTGGCAGATTTTATGGCACTGAGGGCCTTGGCGAGAGTAGCCTCGGGACTCTCTTTTGCGTTTGCTTTGACCTTCGCTTTATCCTTGCTCGCATATTTAGATTGTGCTGAGTCCTTTGCAGCATCTTTGGCCGCATCTTTATTTGCTTCTTTGTTCTGCGAATCTTTTGTCTGAGGAGCTTTGGTTTGAGGTTCTTTCGCCTGTGGTTCTTTGCTTTGACCTTCTTTATCTTGAGAGTCTTTGTCGGGCGTTTCCTTTCCTTGTGGATCTTTCGCTTTCGGACCTTCTACCGGTGCTTTAGCTTGTTGTTCACGCTCTTCGCTAAGCCTTCTGCTTTGTGTTGAGTTTGAGCTCGACTTGGTTTTCTCTTTTTCTGAAGACTTGCTTTCGCCGTCATTAACAGGCTTATCTCCATCTGATTCATTGGCATCATTTGCCTTGTCTTTGCTTTTTTCCTTATCCTTGTCTTTATCTCGGATTTCGCCTTTGACTTCGCTCTTATCTTTGGAATCTTTGGAATCTTTAGAATCTTTAGAATCTTTAGAGTCTTTGCTCGAATCTTTCTTCGATCTCAAGTCGGTGGCGAGGGTTTTCCAAGTTTTTCCGTCGTCGTTAGATAGTTCTAGCGAGAGCAACATATTGTCGTGATCTGGATCGTTACCGGTGATGGAAACATCTTGCTTGCCTGAGAGGTGCGCGCCTGCATTGACAGAGATGCTGCTCATATAAGGTTGAGCGTTAGTCGGTAAATAAGTCACGTCGACACGGCGAACAGTGTTGGGTTCGTAGCCTTTGCGTATGGCGACGGCTTTTCCATCAAGTGGCTTCCATTTCAGTCTGTATTGTAGATACCTCCCTTGTGGAGACTTAATAGAGAAACCTTCGTTTGTTGATTCGGCTGCACTCCAATTAGACCAGCTAGCATCTGGCTGACTGCTATTACCGGTGCGAGTATCAACAGAAAGGCGGCTCAATAGTTGCGGATCAAGAGAGCTTAGACCACCGTAGGCAAGCAGTTTTGACCAGTTGGCGGGTCGCTGCGCATCGCGAATTTGTGAGTTATATGTTGCCTTCGCGGATGGTGCTAGGTCGAATTTGAGAACTCTTGGGAAATTACTGGTGGCAGCAAACAAATGTCCGCGCCCATCTAGCGCCAGTGCTGAAACAGCTTCTTCTTCAGTATGTGCGACAGGCAAGAAATATGCGCGACCAGTAATCTCTTCTTGTTTTGCTTGCGTGATATCGCCTTCCGCGTCACCCGCAAAAACCGTGTCGCTGGCAGGGTCGTAGATGACTGAGTAAAATCCTTCACTGGTTGCCAGAGTTTCTGTTTCTCCGGAAGGTTTGACCTTATAGAAGTGACCGCTGCCTGACGTAGTCACATAGAGATTGCCTTTTGAATCTTTGACCGCGCCTGTAACTATATGGTCGTTCGTTTGATACTCAGCCCGGGCGTTGCCGGTACTGTCGATGCTGTAGACTGCACCTTTCTCGGCTGTGCCTACGTAGACTCGTTTGTCATTCTTGCAGAACCACAGCGAGGTAATGTGCGCTTGTCCGGAATCGAAAATGACGGAAGCTGATTTCTTGGCCGCGTCGTATAGCCATACTTTACCGTCTGCTGCGACCCCTGCATAAACATTGTCACGGTCGTCCACGCACAAAGTGGTGACTGTATCACCACCGGTTTTGAATAAAACGTCGTGTTTACTTCCGTTCTGCTTTATTGAAAGAACTCGGTCTCCGGGCGCGGCGGCCGCAAATATAGAGCCTTTACTATCAACTGCAATTGCCGGGCAGAATGAGCAATCAAGGCTTGCCACAGACTCTGGTCCTGCCGCTCCTTCTTTCCATGAATAAATTTTGTTGTGTGCACTGAAATAAATAGCACCATTGGTGCAGGCAGCGGACCAGATTTGCATCTCTGGTGCAATTGCACAACGGGCGGATTCGTGGAAACCAGGCGAGAGTCGACCGCGACTATCGATCGAAACTTCTTCTGCTTTTCCATTGCGGAAATCTTCTTCTGTGGCTTGTTTCCAAGCCAGAGCGGAGCGCATATGCGGATATTGTTTGGCTGCTGAAAAACTTGTGGCGCTGCTGGATGAGTCACGTTTTTCAGAAGATGAAGAGCTGGAGGACGCGCCCGAAATGGCGCTGGCAATAGATGATGCAAGCGAGCTTGCGCTTGATGTAGAGCTTGATGATGAGCTACTGTCAGACTTGCGCGACTGACCGGCATCCAAAACTTTTCGTGCTTGGTCGGTCATGTAAATGCCGTCTTGCGACGAGTGAGAATTGGTTGGATTAACTGTGTAAAACGGCGAATGCGCCATTGCTTTTTCTTTGCGCTCGACCGTCAAGGCCAACAGGTGCATACCGTCGAGAAGCCATGGTTCAGAGGCTTTTGCCCTTACTTCACCTTTGACGATTTGAGGACCTTTTGTATAGCGATCCGAGAAAAACAGCTTCAGCCAATTTGCCGGGGGCGAGACAATTCGCCGACCGTCAAGAAATAGAGATTGCTCCGGCAAAGCGAGAACCGCTTCAAGAACATTGCCCTGTCCTTGTTCTCGAATCCTGTTTGCTACTTGGTTGAGGTTTTCCGGCTGAGGGTCAACAACTCCCATGCGTTTTCTCAGTTGGTCAATTTGATCTCCAGGTCCTACGCCGAGCAGGAGATTTCCATCCGGAATATCACGTGGAACTTTGAGTGCCAATTCGCGCGTGACACGTGGTTTGTCGTACGGACGCAATACGGCAGTTACCTTTACTGTTTCGCCTGGTTCTACCTTTTGCTTGTCGAGTGAGATTCGCTCCAATCTCGCTGTGTCGTGGCCATCGTCCAGAACAATGTTGAGATTTACGCCCTTAATCTGTGCCTTCTCGAAATCGTTGTTGACGATTCTTGTCAGCACGCTGAGAAAGGAAACCCCTGTAGAATCGCCGCCTCCCTTCATTTTGAAGCTCGAGTCGACTGGTCCATGCACTGCGAAATTGCCAGCGAATTTGTCGTGACGTTCAATGACTCCCACCTTGTCGGTAGCGACTTTACTGTCGACTGTAACTACGTACGGAGAGGTCGATTGGTGTGTTGTATCAATTGCCGACATTGCTGTGCTGGCAAGCAATTCAGGGGTCAGATCAGCGTGATTGATAACGTTGAGATGAAAGGTCTTTTTGACGCCGCGTGTTCTGTCGGTGACTGTGTAAGTCGCCGGAATCATTTTTGATTGACGTCCCAGCTCACCGCCGATTGCCCATGGTCGGTCGTTAGTAACGCTGCCTACAATTTTTACAGGCGATGCCACCTTAAAGGAGACTGCTAAGTTAGGCAGAACTTGGTGAATATAAGCGGTTGCCATTGGAAAATCGACGGGACCAGCTTGCATGAAAGGATGACCAAAGGCCAGAACATTGCCACCGAATGTGGTGGTGGCAGTGCCCGTGGCCGAGGCCGAGAAATCACCGGTGACCAGAAGCACACTCACTGCGCCACCAGGTTTTATAGTGTCGCCTGAAGCCCTTTTGTCGCTGGAAGCGCTTCTGTCGCCAGCAACGCTCTTCTCTCCCGAAACACCTTTATCGCCGGTAGGGCTTTTCTCACTAGAAGATTCCGAACTCTCGTCGCTGTCTAATGTTTCATCAATCGCCCCGGCGGTGCCAGCCGAAACAGACATGCCGAAATTCTTGAAGTGTTCTCCAAGATATTCTTGAGCTCCGCTGGAGAATCCGGAGAGTGAAATTGGTGCGATAAGCGGAATCATTCGAGTGCCGCCACCAGAAGTAGTGATTGTGCCCCCGTTCAACCCGGCCGCAGTGTCGATTGTTGTGGCGCTTGTTCCTGGGAAAATTCCGCTTTCGGCGCCCATGGAAGGAAGGGTTCGATAGCCAATATGTCCGCGACTGGAAGAACCGTCATCAACCCGTTTATCTGGAGTCAGCGCGTCCAGCATATCTGTGATTGGTGTCAGACCGACGATGGGTTCTCGTGAAAAATCAAAACCATACGAAACAGCTCCGACAAGTTTTCCATTGATATAAACTGGACTTCCAGACATTCCGCGGATGACGGTGTTCTTGCCCATCAGCGGTCCGGAAAGGCGTACCATGACTGCGTCACGTCCGCTCAAGACTTTCTTCACTACACCAATTACTGTCACGTCAAATCGTTCGATTTTGTTGCCTTGAAATACAGTCAAACCGTATCCTTGCATTCCCGGCTTCAATTCCGAAAGCGGCATATACTGCCCAGCTTTCAGCCATTTACTTATGTATTCCGTTTCTCTGGGATCGAGAAAACTGTCATCGCGCAATATTGCTGGAGCTGCGGAGGGCTCTGTTTGCACCAGTTTGACGGGCTCTTCTTGCGCGAAAGCTGAAAGGTAAAAGGTCTGTGAGTAAACGAGCGACAATAGAAATGCTGTTACACGCTTCGATTTAGCTGCAAATCCAAACAAATTTCTCTCCGTGGTGCGCATTATGCCCCTTCATGAGAGGCGCGCGTTACGAACTCGGTGGCTCAAACGACTTGAGACTCAACCTAGATTCTAGGGCTTTTTTCAAGTTCTTGCTAACATTCGTTCCCCTTAGCCCTTGCTCCTAGACGGCAAATTGGGGCGAGCAAGGCAAACTGCAAGAAAAATCCTGATTTGCACTATTAAGCCGGATGATAAACCAAGCTGATAAAATTCAACACGGTAGTTGGTTTTAGAGCAAAAGGCATCCGACCTGCATACTCTAAGGCTGACTACAACGGAAAAGAAGGCACTAGGAGTGGAGGCACAAACATGATGCTTAAGGCGGGTACGATCGCCCTTGGACTGGCGACCCTGGCTCTTATGCCTTTTGCAGCTCTGGCGCAAGGGTCTCCTGTTCCTGGGCAGAACAACAGTTACATGACGCCGCAGAGCTCTTACGGCGGTCAATCGAGTCCATCAAATTCTGCCGGCTATGGGCAAGCTCCTGTTCCTGGAGCTGCGCCCAATCAGTATCTTATTAATTCCGGGGCCTCGGGTTCGACCGGTGCAGCCACTGTGAAAGCAGGAAAGGGCGCCTATTCCAAGCTGCCGCTCAATGTCGACGATGCCAAAGTGAGAATTGCAGAACTGCGCAATTTATTGGCTGTAAGCAGTGCAAAAGAGGTTCAAGATTCAGTGTTTCAATTGTGCGAATGGCTGTCTGACATGGCTGACGCGCACTGGAAGCTGAGTTTGGCACTAGCAAAAAATGATTCTATGAAAGCTGCGGCGGCACAAGAAAGGCAGTCAGCCGTAAAGTTTTCTTCGTTAAAACACGAGGCAGGGCTTCTCAAAGCGGAGATTTTCATCAAGCAAAATCGTTTGCCGGAGGCGCTCGGGCCTCTAGTAGATATTGTTGTTGCCGAACCTAAGTCAGTTATCGGTCAGGCTGCTTATGAGAAATTGAAAGAGATAGGCTTTGCCGAAGAGGCGACTGGCGCTGGTTATCAGCCCGCGGAGCGCAAGGCGGAAAAGTCCGCCGCTGCTGCGCCTGCGGCTCCTACATTGAAGCCGGTCGGGTATGAACTCAAGTCTGTAACTCCGGCAATGAAGAGCGTGCCTTCTTTCAAGCCAGTAGCGCCACTCAAGACTGTGGGTGCCGACCCAGTGAAGCGCACGGCGCAAGTTACAAAAACTCGATAAAAAACTTTTGTGCTTCTGAGCTTATTAGTATAGAATCTGCTTTATAAATCGTATTTAAGAATTGCTGTCCAATTCGGGTACGAGTATTGAGTGTGGATCTTCCGTAAGGAGGCAATAGATGTCGACCTGTGTTTTCTCGTGTAAGAGCCTGACTGTTTCCCTGTTTGCTTTGGGGGCGGTCGCCTTGGTCAATCTTGCTGCCACACCGCAAGCCGGTGCTGCCGAACCTTTCAAGTTGGGCGCTGAGCAAAAACAGTACAACAGCGATTCCAGTTATCCTGCCTATCCTCAGTATCCTACGCCTCAAGCAATGCCGGCTCCGCGAACGATGAACGCCGGCGTTCAAGAGAATGCAGCTCCGCGCCGTCCGCCAATGAATACGGGCATTCAGCAGAATGCTGCACCCCCGCGCCGACCTCCAATGCAGCTGCAGGCTCAGACCAGGGTTGTTTTGCCCGCCAGTTTCCTAGGTTCGTGGAATGTCAGCGGTCAGCGCACCAAAGTTGAAGCGTTGCCAGAGTTTCAAGCCGGCGCAGAAGCCGTTTTCTCGCCAAGTACCAGCAATGTCTGGAATATTGGCGGCGATCCCAATTCGGGATATAGCATGAGCAATGATCAGGGCGTATCGACTCAATTGGTTGTTGATAAGGTTGAAGGCAATACTGCATTCATCAGATACCAGCATCCTGTTAAGAACACCGTCGCCGGTGAGGCAATCGTGATGAGCCTTGTGCCTGGTGGTGCTCAATTTAATGGTTTAGAGCGCATAACAATATCAAAACAAGGTGAGCAGCGCGCTAAAGTTACATATCAATTGGTAGGGCGTCGCGGACGATGATTAGGTGACCCCAGACCAATAACAAAGTGGTCTGTGAAAGGTTGCAATCATGTGGAATCCCCGTCAAGTCAGTACTCTCGCGGTATGCCTGGTTACCTCGGTATGGGCTTTTAGCCTTCCCTCAACGGCTCAAGAAGGCGTTGAGCTGAAGCCGCCCATTGATAAAAACGCTGCGAGTCCTGATGTGCCGCCGCATGTCCAGAGTTCTGACAAGTTGCAAGAGCCTTTCCCTGCGCACACGGACACTGATGGTGCGCATTCGACAGAAGGTCGTCCCCTGTTGCGTGGAGCTGCCGAAGCTGCTTCGGTCAACGGTCATGCACGCTTGCTAGCAACCACGCCATTGACGCATCACCGCGATCGCTCAGTGCATTTCATCGAATTGAACATCAAAAACATCAGCGACCAGGTTGTTGTCATTGATGCAAACCAGGCAGAAGTCAGGCTGAATGGGCAAGTCTTTAAACCATGCGATGCGAAAGAACTGGAACACGATGCAAAATCCACTTTGTCGTTGGGCGGAAAGCTCGCTGTAGCCGGTGTTACAGCTGCATCCCTTGGATTGGCTGGTGATATTTTCTATGAATTCATTACGCCTGGTCAGAACAGAAAGCGCGATCTAGGCGTTGCTCTGGGGCGTGACGGCACTCGCCATGAAGTGGAAGTGGAGAATTTCGGTAAGCGCGTGCTCATGCCAGGTGATGAAACCCAGGGGTGGCTGGGCTTCGATGCAGATACGCTGCCGCAAGTCGAATCTATTCGTGTACCGATTTCCTACATGCCACCTTCATTGCCATCGGCTGTGCTGACGGTTTCTGTTGATAAACCCGTGCGCAAGATATTGCCGTCGCAGGGCAACTGACGGACTTCTGCGAATTTTTCGCAACCAATCACTAAGTGAAACTTGAGAATAAGGCTTAATCCAAGCTAATTGCGCTAGAATCACTAGCGTTTTCACAGTAATTAGGAGTTGCCAAGCGAATGCTTACATTTAGTGGCCGCGATAATGGTCTCGGAAAAGTAGTACTGTCAGTGGTGGCAGCAATGCTTTGCCTGATGACCAGCATCTGTTTTACAAGCTCAGCAAACGCAATCGAACCTAAGTCTGCCGCTGGCAAGAAGGGAAAAATGACAGAACCAGTAGTTGTGATGGAAACCACAAAGGGAACCATCAAAATCCAATTGTTCACAAACGAAGTCCCAACAACCGCAAATAACTTTCAAAACCTGGTATCCAAAGGTTTCTATAACGGACTCACCTTCCACAGATACGAGCCTGGATTCGTCATCCAAGGCGGCGACCCCAAAGGTGATGGCACTGGCGGTTACATCGATCCAGCTACCAAGCAAGAGCACCGCATTCCTTTGGAAGTGAAGCCGAGCTTGAAGCACGACCAAGCTGGCGTTGTGGCAATGGCTAGAGCCAATGACCCCAATTCCGCAAGTTGCCAGTTCTACATCACGCTTGCTCCAGCTTCTTTCCTCGACATGAACTACGCTGTATTCGGCAAAGTCATCGACGGATTGCAAGTCGTCAGCCAATTACGCAAAGGCGACAAGATGACCAAAGTGAGCATGCTCGAAACCGCTAACAAGTAAGCGCTCGAATAATCACAATGACTTAGAAGGGAGACGAAATTCGTCTCCCTTTTTTAGCGATCGTTTTTAAATTGAACATGTTTCCGCCGCTCAACAATTTTGAAAGTGTTGAGCGGTAAAAAGACTCGCTAATGATTTGCCGTAGGCTGTTGCTTAAGTCAAGGAGGACTTAACTAGCTATGCGCAAACAAATAGTATTGATGGCGATTCTTGCTTTGCAGGCTGTGCCTGCCTATGCAAAAGATGGAGTAACTCCGTCACCTCAAGATGTAGCTGAAGACCACATCAAACAAACAGCTCTTATACCTTTCAAGCTGGCGTCTTTTGCCACAGGCGTTGTAATCGGCACTCCGATTGCGATTGCGCGCTGTGAAGCGAAAAGAATGGATATGTATGCGACGAGTTTTGCAAAAGAATTCGAGCGCAATGATTATTGGGTAACGCCGACGATGGCAGCATCGATTCCCGGACAGACCTTGCGCGTTGCAGGAACCGTGGGAGAGGGCGTCCTGAACGGCGTTGGCAATGCTTTGACAGGCAGCATCAAAGAGCCGTTTTCAGAAGATGTCTACAGCTTGAAGAAGCTGGAAACATTGGACTGACATTTAGCCCCTCAACTCACAATTTACTCCGAGGGCAAACTGGAGGGCGATGCAAACTTGCATCGCCCTCCAGAGCTATAACTTTGAATTCATGCGGTTGATGAGAAACACGCATTCTTGAGCACAGTTTCAAGACAGTTCCGAAAACATTTCCGAAAACAGTTCCGAAAACAGTTCTGAAAACATTTCTGAAAACAGTTTTGAACTGACTAGTTAGGAAATGCAGACAAACGATTTAAATAGTGCAGAACAAACTAAATTTTGATGTATTTACCAGATGTCCAAGCGGAACCGCCGGCGCCCACAAGAACGCCCAGCCCGAGCATGACTCCAAATGTTTGCCACATTCCGTACTCGATATTTCTCGGCAGGAAAGGAGCAAGGCTGACCAGTTGGTCGGTCAGATAGGGGTCTAGATAAATATGCACGCCCACCAATACTAGAATTGCGACTGCAGCAGAACCAGCTCCGTAGGCGGCTCCTTGCAGGACGAACGGCCCTTTAATATAAAACGGGCTTACACCCATCAAACTAAGAATTTCAATTTCTCTCTGGCGCGATTCGATGAGCAAGTGAATTGTATTGCCAATCACAGTAAGAGTTGCTGCTGAAAGAGCAGCTGTGATGGCGAATCCGGCGATTTCAATGAAGTGTCGGAACTCGTTGATTTTGCGGGCGACATTCAACGGATAGCGAATGTTTTCTACTGCGGAGAGCAGTTTTACTTTGGCGGCAACGGCTTCGACGGCTTCGGGGCTGCTGGCGCGGATGTGCAAAGTATTCGGCAGAGGATTAGCCAGAGAAGCGACTTTGAAGGTTGACTTCATTTCGTCCCAAGCGACGTCCTTGGTGACGATCTCGACTAATTGAACCTCAGGGATTTGACTGATTTCACGAGCGACTCGCTTTGGCTGATAGCCGTCTTTCAAGTACGCGGAAACTTCAAGCTGCGAACCGAAGGCTGCGACAACATTTTTCATCGTCATCGTCACTTGAAGAATGCCACCAAATATGGTGAGCGCGATGGCGAGAATGCTGACCACTAACCAATTCGACCAGCCCGATCGCTTGATACCAAGACCGGTCTCGATAATAACTCGGAAAAATGTTCTCAGATGCCTCATACGTTCAGATTTGGCTCCAATTCGTAGACGCCGCTATCGACGTCGGACACAATTTCTCCACCCTTGAGATAGATAACACGCCTGCGCAGCGTGTTAACGATGTTTGTATCGTGGGTGGAAATGAAAACGGTCGTACCGCGCTCAGCAATTCTTTCGAGCAGTTGTACGATTTCTAAAGACGTGGCAGGGTCAAGGTTACCGGTTGGTTCGTCTGCAAGAAGAACGGGCGGTCCGTTGACGATGGCGCGCGCGATGCCGACACGTTGTTGCTCACCACCGGAGAGTTCATCCGGATAAGCGTCCGCTTTGTGCTCAAGACTGACGACGGACAGCGCGCTCTGGACGCGTTTTGCTACTTCTTTCTCTTCTACTCCAAGGGCGCGCAGAATGTAGGCGACATTGTTGAATACTGTCTGTCGCGGCAATAGTTTATAGTCCTGAAAAATTGTCCCCAGGCGGCGGCGCAACAGCGGCACCTGGCGCTTATGCAAGCGGTTGAGATTGACTCCGCCGACAAAAACGCTGCCGGATGTGGGAGTTTCTTCGCGGTATAGAAGACGCATCAGCGTAGACTTGCCGGCGCCTGACGGTCCAACGAGGAAGGCAAATTCGCCCAAGGCAATGTGTAGGTTCACATTGACGAGCGCTGGTCTTCCGCCGTAGTCCTTGGTGACGTTCTGTAGGCGAATCACTGTTTAGGGTCTCTCTTTTAGAGCGGTGCTAGCGGCTCTAAGCGTTGAATCAATCAAATTTGAATCTTGTGTTCGAATGGAGAACATCGATCGCATGCTTATTTGATATCTGTTCGCTACTCTTCCGATTCTCTGGCGAAAAAGCCGGATTCAGGTGCCGGGCAATGATAACACAGTAGTCAGAAGGAAACTTTTGAAGACTCCAATCTTCGGTCTAAATCTCTTAAGGTGCGTTTCATGCGCCCTTTTCGCTTTGGGCTGGACGAACTTGCGACTCGAAAAAGCACATCGAGCACAAACCTTGAGAGCCGTACAGCATGGGGGTTGGCTGCTTACATGTCTGGCATTGAGTAGAAACGTTCGCTTCCATCCATTTGCGCGCCCTTAGTTCCTTTTCATATAAAGCAACTATGCGGTCATGAACTTTTTCATGGTCCCCGTCCGCGGCCGTTAAGCGGATCTTAAGCGCTTTTATGTCTTCTTCCTCTTCAGGCGTGAGAATTATCGAAGCCAACTCTTCTGGACCGGGCGTATTGGCAAGTCGTTGCTGGTTTGTCGCTTCTACCGCTTTTCGGTTTTCGACTATCTCTTCTTTTTTGTAGAAGTGCTTCATGTCAAAGCGAATGCCGCGGATTTCTACACCCAGTCCGTTACCGGCAATACGCATCTTCTTGACTAGCTGTGAGCGCATCAAACTCAATTCTTGCCCGACAGCAGCTTCGCTAACTGAGATGACTATATTGCCCTCATGATCGATGAAAAGAGGGCGGGATTTCGTGGCAAACGGCTCGCCCACAATTGTCGGCCAAAGACCGAGCAAAGTGTGCTCTTTTAAGCGCCTGTCCAGATTCAAGGAAGAGACAAGCTGATTGAGCACTTTGTTGACGCTGGACATTGTCCGTCTTTTGCCGAATCCGTCAGACATCTATTGAGCCTCCGACTAGTCACTCATTATAAGTAGGGTTTTCAAAGTCCTGCTTTCCGCGGACGATGAACAAAATCAAAGAAACACGCAAAAACACCATAAATTCGCCCGTGCGATATAATCAGCCCGATGAGCGGCTTTTCGCCGAAATTTCGATTGTCCTCACATACATTACAAATAGGAATTGAGTCAGTGTCAGGCATTAACACCATCCAAGAATTGCAAAAGCGCTTCAAACCCGAGGCCGCCCGCAACGTATCAGCCACCTATCTTTTCGCAGTACGCGGTCAAGGCGGCTCGATGGTGCTGACGAAAATTAACGATGGTGAGGTCTCTTTCGAAGATGTGAGCAATGATGCCAACCCCAATGGGAAAGCCGATTGCGTCATCTCCGTCAATTCTGACGACTTGAAACAAATCCTCGAAGGAAATATGTCGGCAATGACTGCAGCACTCTCCGGAGTGCTTGCAATTGAAGGAGAACTGGGACTGGCAATGCAACTGGTACCGATATTCTTCGATGGACAAGCCTTGATGTAGCTCGGCGATTTAGCGCAAGTAGAACTTAGATAGCCAATCCGGTACGGCATGCAGTAACTCCTTAAGTTGCTGTCGCTCATGATTATTGAACGTTGCTGTCATCATGATTTCAGTTCTCGTTACCTTCTTTTTGCCTACATGAGCCAGTGCGGCAAGCGAAAGTGCCGGGCCGCCCTTTTTGAGCAACTGAACTCGTTTTGCGCTCACTGACTTGAATATAATTTTTTTGTCTCCATACTTGAACTCGCTCGAGGACCCATTTACCCAATAGGTAATTACACTTTTGTCCGAGCAAGCTGCTGTCAGTCTAAGCTTCTCCAGCAAATCCTCTTTCTGAACGAGCAGTTCTTTTCCGTAAGACGCAGCTTTTGCAGAGGCAATTTGAGCTAGAGAAGGAAGGGGCGTCGTTTCGTCTCCACGCATGTAGACGCCATGAGCCAGACGAACAATTCTATCCTTTGTAATCAGCTTTGCTAAAGCACGATCCACTGCGCTGCGCGGACCAAGATTTACTACATCTCTTGTAGTAAAAGTTTGACCCTCGGCAAGAGCGTTCACGAAACGACGAATCGATGATGCTGTAGACATTGGAAATGCCTCCAAATTCTGACCACTCATAAGAGTACCTATTTCAATTGACGTCACCTCGATACAAAAAGTTCAGCTCCGAGGCAACTTTCTAGATTTGAGAATTTTTGGGTGGTCTGAATTTCTCAAGAAATTCAGACCATCTGAAAGTCCCACAGAATAAGAGGTTTGCTTAGAAATAGCTGTTGCAGCTTTTTCTTGACGTCTCGAAAGTCCTATGGGTGCTGCTTTCTTCCGTTGCAGGTGGTCTGAATTTCTCGAGAAATTCAGACCACCTGCAACGGGCCATTTTCGTGCCCTGTTGCGCGTAATATTTAGTCGTACTAAGCCTTTATCACTTCTTTTAGTGCTTCCAGCATCACATCTGGTGGCACTTGTTTTTCGGTCCAGAATTCGAACGCCAAGGCGGCCTGGCGCGCCAGCATCTCTTTGCCGTCGATGCTTGCCACTCCATGTTTAGCCGCAACCTCGATCATTGGTGTCGGCAATTCGTTTTTCGAATAGACCATGTCGAAGAAAAATGCACTCTCTGAGGCACGTTTGAACATCACGTCAACCCAGTCGGGCAGCATATTTGATCCCTGACCCAGTGGTGTGCAATTGACTATCAACTGCGGCACATCATGTTCTTCTTGCACAAAGTCTTCACTCCTGTGCATGTTGAAAGTTTCGCCGGCCAAAAGTTTGTCGCCCAAGTAGAAGTCGCAAAGAGAGTGCTTCTCAGGGTTTCGGACCAAGAGTTGGATGTCTTGAAATTCAAGATCGACAAGCGCCGCAACTGCCGCTCTAGCCGCACCACCAGCGCCCAGGATGAGCGCTCTCTGCTTGTTTCTATTGCCAAATTTTTCTTCGAGCGATTTTCTAAATGCAGGCAAATCTGTGTTGTGCCCGATGAGCTTTCCGTCTGGATAGATTTTTACCGTGTTGACAGCGCGCGTGCGCACTGCGTCTTCGGTCTTTCCAACGCAGCGCGCAAAGATAGCCCGCTTGTGCGGGATAGTTACATTGAAGCCTGCGTAACCATCACGATGCATTGAAGTGAGCTTCGCATCAAGCTCTTCTTCAACTACATCAATGAGACGGTAGTCACCATCTCGCCCGATATGTTTCATCGCAGCCAGATGCATCGCTGGTGAAAGCGAGTGAGAGACCGGATGGCCAATCAGTCCTAGGAGAAGAAATACCTGCAGCTCCGGAGACATTCTCTAATAAGAGCCTGCTTGCTGCGTCGCTACGCGCATCCGCTTGATGCCTGATTCGGCAGCGGCTTGCATGATAGCGACAATATCCTTCTGTTTAGATTCAGCATCAGCGTTGACTGTGCACGCGACGTCTTTCTTGCCCAGCTTCTTCAGCTGTTCTTCTATCTTCTCTTTGATCACTGCCGGCTCATTGCTGGGCACGAAGCGACCATTGATGGCAATCTGACCTGTTTCGTCCACGTCTATGAAGATGCCCTTGCTCTCGTCGTCTTTCTTAGCGTTCTGAGTTTCTGGCGGCTTGATCTTTAGCTCCGACTTATCGATAAGTGGAGCGATAAGGATCATGATTACGAGCAACACGAGGAATACGTCGGTCAACGGTGTTACGTTGATCTCTTCGAAATTCGATCCGGCTTCGCCCATCGACATAGTGCATTACCCCTTTAGAGTGCAGTCCAAAAGGATTAGCGAGCTTGTGCTTGGTTGCCGGCTTCTTCTGTTGCTACGAAGCTCAAGAAGAGGAGCTTCAACAAGGAGAAGTCATCGTTGAATCGCTTCACTGTGTTGGTGTAAGTGTTGTTGAACACAACCGCACCGATAGCGACAATCAGACCGTAACCTGTTGCGATCAGCGCTTTAGCAACGCCGACGACTACGACAGGAGTACCGCCGCCTGCAGCGCCGAGTTGGTCAAGCGTAAAGATAACGCCGACTACGGTTCCGAACAGTCCCAAGAACGGGCATGTGGCGCCGATGGTACCCAGGATCGCCAGGTGTTTTTCCAATTTTCGTGTGACAAGACTGACAGTGATATCAAAAGCCTTGGAGAAGTCTTCCTTCTGCTCCGCCATTAGACGGACGCCTTCTTCGGCAACTTCACCAACTACGCCGCCCAGTCGGCTGCATGTAGCTTGTGCTTTCTGCAACTGACCGCTTTCCAGTTCGCGTTGCAGTTGATGGATGAACGAGGTCACATCGCGACGGTTCTTCTGGTAGTAAAGATACCGCTCAACTGTAACCGCAACTGTCAAGACCGAGCAGACCGTAATCGGAATGGATGCGAACCAGTCGTGGATCATGAAATCCAGGAAGTACGTAAAAAATTTGCTTTCCATTTCCTCTCCAATTAGATGCGATTGGCTTTGATGAATATATCAGAACTGGCGGAAGGTGCCACGTCCACCACCTGAAAATACGTTGTAGTCGAACGTAAATTGAATATCAACATCGTCCGGCGCTCCCGCAGGCAGTGGTCTGAAAGGCGCAGCATTCTCAACGGCTTTAAGTGCCGCCTGGTCAGCGATTGCTACTCCCGAACCATGGTCCAATCTGAGGTGAGATAACTCTCCTCCCCTGTGTACCTTGAAAACAACTACGACACGTTTTGATTCGTTACCTTTCGGTGGGAACCAAGCACGTTTGATACGTCTTTGTAGGTCTGCCATATATGGTCCGAAGTCCACATCGGCTTGTGCTGCTACAGAAGGCCTGCCGCCCGGATTGTTGTTGGCGTCAGGGTTGCCTCTCTGGCCTTCTCCCCCGCCTCCGCCGGCTGGTCTGGGCACCGAGGGTGCCACCGCGATGGCTGGTCCGCCGCCGCCACCGCCGCCGCCACCACCGGATCGAGCCCGGGTTGGAGCAGGCGCTGCCGAAGGTCCGGAGCCGCCGCCACGAGTAGGTGATCCGCCGCCACCGGCAATAGGAACTGGAGTCGTCACGCCGGAGCCGCCGCCCGATCCCGATGCGGATACAGGAGCAATACCGGGACTCGGTGCCGATGAAGATCCAGAGCCGGAGCCGACTCTAGGAGATGCGGAGAAAGTCGGAGAACCGCTCTTGCCAAAACTCATAGGTGCCGGTGAAGGCGAGGGGTTTGGCGATGGTGCAGCCGATGGATGAGCAAATGGATTGGGTAATGCCATCGGACGTGCCACAGGAGCTGGCGACGGTGATGGTGATGGCGAAGGCGTCGGTGATGGACGCGGTGATGGTGACGGAGACGGACTTGGAGATGGCACCGGCCGTGGTGACGGTGTCGGTCTCGGACTCGGCGTCGGTGTAGGAGTCGGTCTTGGTGCCGGTGTCGGGGTTGGTGTCGGCGGATGAGGCGTCGGATGCGCTTGCGGCGTAGGACGCGGCGCCGGCGAAGGTTGGCTCGGTGCCTTGGGTGCAGGGGAAGGAGCTCTTACTTCTTCTTTCGGATTGTGCTTGCCGGAAGCTTCAGAGTTCTTTTGCGCACGACGTTTTGAGACGATTTTCTTTTGAGTAGGCGGTTGGTTTTGCACAAACTCGATGTCCGTCACCTGCGTTCTGGGCGGTGGAGGAATCAAGAAGAAGAAAGCAAGAATGAAACAGGCAACAATAAAGGAGAAGTGGAATATGTACGATCCGCTGGTCGCTTCCGGCAATTCGATTACGTATTCCGGATATATCTGTTTGCGCTGTATGACACGCGCTCTGTCGTATGCATCTCTTGCTGTATATGCGAAGTATGCCAGAAACAGTCCCATTATGACCATGGATGCCGGCGATCCGAAGTGTCCTTGCGAGAGCGAAGCAACCAACTCCCGGTTCGGCTTCATATGAAAGGATTGCCCGAATGAAACCAGTCCACGCAAGAATGGGTCCATGAACAGCATCAGCAAGAAACATATGAAGTTGATGGCGGTCACCGCCAGGAACAACATTCCTTTTCTTGTCTCACCGTTGTAAAGCTGACCAAGTCCCGGAATCACCGAGAGTATGACCGCCATGTTTGGGTCACGCTGATTATTTTGTCTTGCTGAGCTTGTCATTCCGTGCTTTGCCTGGTGGTTTAGGGCTTGAAGTCTAAAGATGCTTTATGAGGTAAAACGTTCCTCAAATCTCGCGGCTTTCCAAGCAGTTTCGCCAAACTAGTAAGGTTTTGCTGATGCCCTGATGCTTCTCTCAAAGCTTCAATTGATTGGGCATTCGGGGTTTCTAACAACTGGTTAAGTATAACACAGCGGTCCACCCAGCCTTTATTTCGGCGGTTCTTGGCCTCGGTCCAGCTTAGCCGTGAGCAGTAAGCTCTAATTTCTTTCCACGATCGCGGTCTGAGAAATCCAATTCAACCGTAATAGTCGAAATCGATATTCTCTCACCCTCAGTTTGGCAGAGTTTTTAGCTAGTTGCTGGCCTGTTTTTGCGGAACTGATCAACGTGAATTTACTGGTTCAAGATCAGGGTAAACCCTGATCGATACGAACGACATTGGTAAGTCTCAACAAGGAATATCCGAACCATATGCAGGGCAGGGTTTTGCCCCGTCCGTCATAAAAGACAGGGTAATTGCCGATTGTTTCAATGGCGTGTTACACGCTGATAAAAGAAGACACTCGGCTGCCCGATGCTGAAACTCGGCTCAATCACTTTCGATAAAAAGCTCAATCTTTTCCGATTGTTGCCTGCGCTTTTGGTGAGAAACCAAAACTACATCGTAGGCATCGCCAGCTCTTCTGCCAGCTCGATTTTGAGCTCGTCGCCAGGTCTTACATCAACACGCTTGCCTTTCTTGGAAAGCAAGACCGCAAGACCGATTGCAGCACCGATACCGGCTCCGATAACAGCACCGCCGCCAGCACCGATCGACGATGAACTCGAGGCGTTACCGGCAATAAGACCGATACCCAAGCCAACGCCGACCGGAATCGAAACGGCACCGACGTCGATGGCAATGTCCTTCAGACCTCGCTTCGCGTGGACTACACCGCCGCGTGCTACCAGGTTGGCGACAATCGGGATCTGCTTATTATCAGGCGTTGTCACTGTATCGAACTTGAGCGCAACGTGACCGGAACGATTGAGAGCGCGTGGCAAAGTGATTCTGGCAATACGACCTTTGATGATCGAGCCGGCCGGAACAGCAACTTGTCCGTCGATGCTCAAATCTTCAGCTGTACGAGCAGCGAATTCGTCACCTTCTTGGCTGGTATCAGAATCAACTGCGGTGTCCATGATGATTGGAATTTTTGTGTCTTTAGGCACGACCCGAACAAAGCCTTGCAAAACTTGCTTCTTCGTTTCTTTAGTCGTAGTCGTTGAGGCAGTAGCCTCCTTTTTCACTTCAGGATCTATCAAAGAATCAATTGGTTGGCTGGCTGAACCAGCAGTGTTGGTTGATTCACTCGATGATGTTGCATCTGAAGCGGTGCTCTCGCTCGCTGTTGCAGATGGTTCAGTCGCTTCTGCGGGAGGAGTCTTCGGAGCTTCCTCGACAATTTTGTCTTCAGTAGGTGTTTCTTCTTTTAACAAGCCACCGACTTCACCAGCAGGCTCTGATTTGGCGCCGGCAGTTTCTTCTGCCGGTGCGGCGGAAGACTCAGGGCTGTAAATCTTGAAGTTGAGCCCATCGGCAGCAAATGCTGCTGGGTGCGCAGAAAAGACGATAAGCGCGCTCATTATCACCGGCAATGCGCGATTGATCTTAAGCAAATCCGTTCTCCTTGAGTAACTTGAGACGTCTCTGTCTGTCTCTTCTGGTGGCTCGATCGGTGTGACCGTGGCAGTTGCGGCGTTTGCGCTCCTGATTTCCATTAGTCAAGCGGACCGGCTCGACAGTCTACCATGCCTTCAGCAGGTTACAAATTAGTGGATTTTGATCCGGTTTATTGACGGTATTAACACTTATTTTGGGGTTCAATTAAACTAGGAGCAGAGCTTCCCAAAATTATTGTTCTTTCAGAGGACGAATTAAGTGATTGAATGCCCGATTTGCCATGTGATGAATGACGATGGCGCTCACTTTTGTGCAGAATGCGGGCAACGATTTTCACCGGCGGGACCGCCTCAACCTCCGGCCCTCGGGTCTGTTCAGCCTGGTTTTGCCCAGCCGCCCGGACCTCCTGCGAACCCGGCTTTTACTACGCCACAATCCCCCAATCCCGCCGATAATCAGTGGAATCAAATGCCTAACTCTTACAATTCTCCGGACCAACCTAATCAGCCCAATCAGGCAAACCAGGCAGGACACCCGGAACAACCGAAAAAACGCTTACACTCTCCAATCTTGGGAGGCGGCTACGAAGACGAGCCGGAATCCGAGCCGGAAGTCAAGCGCGCCAGACCCGCTATGCGCGGTGGTGGACAAGAACCAGGCGGCAAGCCGAAACATTTGAGATCACCGCTTTTGGGCGGCGATGATGCTGATGATGACGATTTTGATGAACCTCGCCGCGCCCCGAGTGCCAGAGGGGGCAAGCCGGCTACAAAGGGCGGATTGAGATCGCCATTGTTAGGCGGTGCTGATGACGATGATGATGATTATGACGAACCGCAGTCTAGAGGCGGGTTTCCACACCGTTCGCGCGATATTCATGATGATGAGCCTCACGACAGAGGATCGGCAAAAGGCTTACGGTCGCCACTTTTGGGCGGCGGCAGCGCTGATGAAGACGACAGCGCCTTCTCGAGTCTGAGGCGCACCACTAAGCCAAGCGGCAGCTTTCCTAATGACAGACGATCGAAGCCTGATGTTTGGGACCCGGGTTCTGAGGGCGGTTCTGGCAAGAGACCACGCCTGCGCTCCAATCTTCTCGGCGGTGGAGCAGCTGATGATTACGACGATTACGAAGAAGAGGAAGAAGAAATTGCCGATCCAAAGGCTCTTAGATCGCCTTTGTTGCGTGCAGTTACATCACCACACGACCAGGTTCCTCCGGCAAAACCGCAACCGCATCAACAGCCTGCGACCCCGCCGCAACAGGCTCCGCAGCAGTATCAACAGGCTCCTGAGCCTGGATACGGTCAGCAGCAAGATCCTAATTCACCTTTGTTTCGTCAGCCTTTGACGCCGCCACAACCGACAAGCAACTATGCCGACCCGCAGCAGCAGATGATGCAGCAAATGCAGCAGTCTCAGCAAAGTTACGCTCCAATGCCACCGGCCCCTCCGCCTCAACCGGCTCTGCAGCAGGCATCTTCTCCATTCGCGCGCAACAATGAGCCAGAACAGATGTCCGGCTCCTCACGTCTCTCTACCTCTAATATGCCAACTACGGTCAAGCCCTCAAAGCCTGCTCGTTTCCAACCGGACGAATCTGATGTGCCTATGCGTCCATCATTCGATAAGTTTGCCCCCGATGCGCCGGAACATAGCGGCAGTGGCGGGGGAGCGGTCTCACCAGCTATCGCAGGTTTGTGCGTACTCGGCATCATCCTTAAAGGATGGTATTTCTTCAGTTACCCGACGATGTGGAACCAAGCTCCGTTCGTCGCCGATCAGTTTGCTGAAATACTTGTCATGGTGGCAGTGATTATAGTTGTCATGGGTGTTTCCAAGGGGCGCAGGTGAAGCTTGCAAGCCAGCGCCTGAGCCAATCCCCGACTTCACACATTGACAAAAGGTAACTTTCAAAGGGGTTGCGTCATGCTATATTGGCGACTGCATTAGACGAGTGATCTAATCAGAGTTTCATGTCCGGAACATGTTTTTCTCTACCCTCGTCTTTCCCGACTTATGTGGGTTGCTGTCCAGAATTACTGGGAAGGTTGGTCTAAATGCTCGCCTCTAGGTCTCGCGATTGGCACAGGAGTGCAACCACTCCTCTGACCGTAGCGTTGACGATTTCGCTTTGCGCGCAGGCACTTGTGGTCGGTCCTGCGGAAGCTCTGTCGTTCATTTCGGCAAAGAAATCTCAATTGCAGACACCGATGGAAGCAAAATTGGATGATGAATCCGGTCCATCCGCTGATACCGTATCTGGTGATGGAGCCGAAACTCCCCCTGCAGTGACGGCAGCATCTAGCGAAAAGCCAAGCTCTAGTGAAAAGCCAAGCTCGAGCGAAAAACCGAAATCTAAGAAAGACACCAAGCAAGCAAAAGAAACAGCAAAAGCTACACCTAAGAAGGATGAGCCTGTAAGTTTGGCTCCGGTCAGCCTTAGTGATGACGAAGTTTCTGATTCGGCCTCTGATTCCAATTCACAGACAGATTCAGAATCCACTGCATCTGCGGCAGCGACAGCCGGTGAAAAGGGCGATGCGCAGTACATGAAGCTTCATGCAGAGACCATGGGTATCGCTCCGAAGGGGCCTCTCGATGGAGACGGACCGGGCACTCCCACGACCTTGCCGACTAAATCACTTAAATCTGAAATTGCTCCTGGAAAAGGACGTCTTGTTGATCAAGCCGGTTCGGTCAATCTTCTGCCGACTGCTTTGATGAACACCGACGTCGAAGAGGATCAAAAAACAATTACCGATCTGGACTGCGAACGCGCTCAGATTTCCGATCTCTGGGAAGCCACGTTGACACGTTCGCAAGATATTCAATTTGTTGTTCAAAAGCTATTGCCCTCCAGTGACAAAAGTCACACAACAACTGCTCTGATGCGCATGATTTCTTCGACACTCTGCAGTGGTGTCAGCGCGGCCGCAATGATGTCGCCGAGCCCAATGACATATGGTGCGACTCAAGCAGGCTCTCAGATGATTATGAACGTCATGGGCGCCTTTGATGCTAAAGCGGCAAGAAAAGCCCAGATCGATCAGGGGCAGGCAATCACTCTCTATCAAATGGTGAGAGGTACTGCCGACAAAGTCACTGAAACCTATAGAGACTATAAGAAGTACGTTCGCCGCCTGGACCGTGCGCAGACCATCACCGCTGATTTGCAAAACATGATCAGGGATGCCCGCGCCGGTCAAGATGCCGCAAAACAACTCGAGATGGAATACACACTTGCCAAGTCAAAAGGTGACATAGAAGAAGCTGTCTATGACGCGCGTCGTTACCGGCAAAGCTTGATCGACCTCGCGGGTGTCGAAGCTGTTAACAAACTTGATCAGTCTTTGCAAGATCAATTGCTCGCGGAAAAAGAGCTGGAGAAAAAGTCTCAAATAGCTGAAAAGCCAGTTGCCGCGCCGACCAAAGAAAGTAAGAAAACCATGGATGCTTTGATCAAGTTGAACAACATGGTTCAGCCGCAACAGCAAAATAATGCAAATATGTAGTTCGTATTTGATGCGGATGGCATACTTGAACTAGTTTTTGAACAAAACTGCTACCCGCAAAACTAAAGGACTTCAAAGTGCGTATCAATCAAAGATGGTTTGTATGGATCATCCTCATGCTTTGTATTGCCGCTATTCCAGCGAGCTTAATTGACCAGAAGAAGTCCGCCGGTGCAAACGATGAAGAATCGGAAAGTGCCGATTTTTTTGTCAACAAGATGCTCAAAAAAGATCGCATCAAAGTGATCAGACTCGAGGGCATGATTGTCGATAAGACTGATTCTTCAATTTTGCCTTCTAAAACCGGCTCAGCAAGCGCTTGTACGCGCGCACTGCGCAAAGCTGCCAAAGACGAACGGATAAAAGGTATTTTGATCAGGATGAATACTCCCGGCGGAACAGTTGCAACGTCGCAAGAAATTACTGACGCTGTGAACGCTGTAAAGGCTGAAGGAAAGCCGGTTTACGTATCAATGGCCGATATGTCTGCCTCCGGTGGATACTACGTTGCCGCAGCCGCTGACAAAATCTATGCCTTGCCTGGATCGATTACCGGGTCTATCGGCGTAATTATGCATCTTATGAATTTCAAGACCCTGGGCGAGAAAGTCGGCATCGCCGATGTAGTCATCAAGTCCGGTCCGTTCAAAGATATTGCCTCTCCATATCGCGTTATGACTGATGAAGAGCGCAGCATTCTACAAGCTATGATCGCGGATTCTTACGATCAGTTTGTGACCTCCGTCGCCAAAGGTCGCAAAATGAAAGTTGAAGACGTGAAAAAGCTCGCCGACGGTCGCATCTATACAGGCAGGCAAGCGAAGAAAAATGGACTAATCGACGAGCTTGGCGGGTACGATGATGCGCTTGATGCTTTACAGGCGGTTTGCATGAAGAAAAACAGCCTCAGCGACAAATTGCCTGTCGAAGACAAAGCGGATTCGAGCTTCTTGAGCAATCTTCTCGAATCAGCCAACGGCACCAATCTGTTTACTCAAAATCACTACCGGCTCAGTTCTGGATTCGGTGCTGAAGAAATCGTGTCCGACTATTTTATGAGCAAGCTGTACAAGCAGCCTCTCTGGATGTTGCAGTAACTGATGCCAAATCAATATCAAAATGACTGAAAACGCAAACGAACTTGAACTGAAAAAAGCATCCGGCGAGACTGTCGGTATTAATCATTGGGCCGATGTTTTCTACGGTGTGCTCGTCGCGCCTGGGCAGACAATGAGGGTGCTTTCTGATGCATCTCAGTACAAGCCGACCGATACGGCTGTCCTCTTTTCGTTAGCGACTGTATTGACGAGCTCATGGATAGCATCATTTGGCGCCTCGGGCGGAGATGCAGGAGTGGCTGCTCAGGTTGGAATTTCCATTTGCACTTTGTTTGGCGTGCTCTGGTGGGTCGGATTTTCACTTTTGCTCTTTGCACTTTCTCGTTTGTGCCGGTCGCCGAAGCATAATCTTGCATCGGCGTTTATCGCCACTGGCTGGGCGTTTGTGCCCGTTTATTTCATCAATCCGGCCAAATGTCTCTTATCTGTTCCGGTTTTGGGCTCAGTTGTACTCATTGGTCTCGTTGTATGGATGTGCGCGCTTCAATGGTTCGCTTTCATGTCCATGCTCGATTTCAATCAGAAGCGAATGTTCGTGCTCGGTTTTGGATTGCCAGTTATATATAAACTGACTTTGCTTATCGGATTGCTTTTCCTGCTCGGGATTGTCTTTTAAGTGCCGAAGCCCGTCATAGCCATCGTCGGACCGACCGCTTCTGGCAAAACAGCTTTGAGCTTGAGGCTGGCCGAAAGGCTACCTGTCGAGATAGTCGCTTGCGATTCTCGAACTATATATAGGCGAATGGACATAGGCACTGCAAAACCATCAGACGAAGAGCAGGCGAAGGTCAAGCATCATCTCCTCGATGTCGCCGATATAGACCAGAATTATACGGTCGCGAACTATAAAGACGATGCTGCTCGGGCGATTGAAGATATTCATGCGCGAGGCAAAATTCCAATTGTTTGTGGTGGAACCGGCTTTTATGCTCGTGCGTTGCTTGAAGGACTTTCCATCCCGGAAGTGCCGCCCAATCAGGCTTTGCGAGATGAACTCAATGAATTTGCAGATAAAAATGGCAACGAGCAGCTTTTTGCTCGGCTGGCAGAACTCGATCCTGTTAGTGCCGAACGTTTGAACGCGAACGATCGCTATAGAGTCGTGCGCGCGCTTGAAGTTTCAATCACACTAGGAAAACCCTTTTCGCAGGCGGCAACGCTTAGACCTGCGCCTTATCCAACTATATGGATTGGCCTTGGCGTGCAGAATCGACAATATATAAAGGATTTGATTGAGACTCGTCTTGATGAGCAAATAAATGCAGGACTGATTGATGAGGTGAGGGATTTGCTCAGTGATTACGGACCTACAAGGGCACTTCTCAATGCTGTTCCGTACAAAGAAGTAATTGCATATTTAGATGGGAATTGCTCTCTTGAGCAAGCGCGTCTCGATGCACAAAAGCACAACTACCAGCTCGCCAGACGGCAGATCATGTGGTTTCGCGCAAACGAATACACGACATGGTTTATGGTCGATGTCGAAGATCGTGAAAGCATTTTTTCGCAAGTGAAGGATCTGATTGATCGAAAAATCACTGATGTGCAAAACATTTGAACACAATAATTTTGCAAAATTGCCGTTTGAATTCTCTTCGAATTGAAAAAATCGCATCTATCACTCTTGCGTGTTAGGGCTCGTAAAGCCTTTATCAGTAGGCGTTTGCAAGGTTGGTGGTAGTGAAGCTCGGATTCATCTTCATCAGTAATTGAGAATGATTACTTCGATTTCTTCCGCATGTGATGCTCAGTTGCCTGATCTTCGATCTAGACGCCAAGAGATTTAGAGTTATACTGGTAAAAGTTTTTACAGCCCAGATCAAGCTCAATTAGAAGTTTTCGATCAATTCAATTGAGTTTGTAGAGATAGCAAATACAAGGCGGCACTCTGGGATGAAGCGATCGACAACTGATGAATACAGAGAAGTGGCATTGCCCTGGAGCGACGGCACACTCTCAGCAAGACTTTGGAAAGCACGTGGACGCGTTGTTGTAGGTGTCCCAGAGCTGGGTTTGCACTGCTATGGTTCTACAGAGCCGGAAGCAGTCTTTCGACTTTTCACTTCGTTGCTCAAGTATTATCGCCAGCTAAGAGCATTTAAGGCGCGGCTTGGGGACAAAGGACTAGAGCATCTCGATTTGCTCAAGGGTTGGGTTGAGTCAATCGAGGACCGCATGAAGGCTCCTTCAATTGACAATAAAGTCGTTGCGCTTTCTCGGGCTCGTCGCTAGATCAAGATTCGAGTTCTTGAACTCGTCGGATTCATCCCAGTTAGAGCCTTAGCAACTGCAGTAGCTGCAGTTGTTTTTGTTTTTGAGGGGTTATGCATGTAGGAAATTTCAAATCGATTGAACTTTTTGAGTGTCGATTACGTATTTATCGATAGAGAGTTTTTTCGAGTGATACGCATGTCCAAAAACATCCTTATCTTAGGGACGGCAATACTGTTGTCTGCCTGGAGTTTGCCTGCACAGGGCGAAGAGTTTAGAGCGACTAATAAAGAGATCGATTCGGGGGCGAGTTGTGTCTCTTGCGATTCCTCATCGGTGGCTTTGCCGGAAAGCGAACTGCCAGTGAAATACATCGGCAATTCGCAGAGCCACAAGTTTCACAGACCATCCTGTCCCTTTGCTCGGATAATGGCGCCTAACAAGAGGATGCAGTTCTATTTCAGGCGCCAGGCTGTGGGTTACGGTCAGAAGCCTTGTCGTTATTGCCTTCCTGCTGTCTGGAGAGTAGTAAGGGCGCGCCTCCTGACGCCGCTGGACAGCGAAAAGGCCAAATCTGCGGAGCCGCTTGCTGATCCCCCTTAAATCTGCCGTCTCTTGAATTCAGCGGAGTCTGGAAACGCAATGTATATATAGGAAAAGTCCTATGCTCGACCCTTCCTTATCTTGCTATTCTAGGTATGAGTCATCATTTGGAGCTGGCGCTCAAATAGTGGTATAACGACTCGAGAAGGCACCTTCCATCGGAATTGCGACTTAAAAAATGAGCTTTGACAGTCTCCAACAAAACTTCGCTCACGCTACTGGTTTTATCTACGATCGAACAATCAGTCCCCGCAAGATGCTGGGACAGTGCTTTATCGTATCCAAGAGCCGTGCAGTAACAACCGCCAATAACCTCTACAATTACTCGGAAGCTCCGTGGGCGCTGGAAATTCACTTCCCGCACCCGGACGTCACTATCGGCATTAAGTCGATCGCTATCCACAACGACTTCGACCGCCGTGAAGCTCGTAACTACTATCTGCAACAAACCGGCTCACCACTCGATGTGCCGCCAGTTCTTCTGAACGACCTGGCGACCATTGTCATGGACAGCCAGTTGTCGGAACTGCAAGCCGACAAAGTTGCTGAGATTAACCGTGCTCTTTCTATCCCCTTCTCGAATCAAGGCGTAGAAGCGTCTGGAAACGTACGCGGGACGGAGCTTTTCTCTGTTATCAATTCGGTGCTGGAGTCGCGCCGCGAAGGTCTCTTGACTTTGTACGATAAGCGCAACATCCCTATGGCTCGTTTGCAGCTAGGACAGGGAACGATTCTCAAATGTCACTATCGGGCAATGATTGGCGAAATGGCTTTCGCCGAACTGGTTTATAGAAAACCAGCTGAGGGTTATTCTTTCCAGCCAATGGCATCTTTCAACTGGGGCGGTGTGCGTGACATAACAGTTCCGACCGATCAGTTAATTCAAGAAGCTGTTCGTCGGGCCAATGAAGTACCTCAAATCGTCAACTACTTGAGCTCCACTGGTATGGAAGCTCGATTCCAGCGCAGTGTCGGCGAAATGAATCCCGAAAATTGTTCGGAGAACATTCGCTGGTTTGTTGAATTGCTCTGGCAGGCACTTGATGGCTACATCACTGTAGACAGATTGCCTGAGCGCCTCGGCGTCGATACTTACACGATTCTCCAGGCTTTGCGTGAGCTGGTGAATAAGGGCTATGTTGCGCTGCTCAACCGAGCTTCGCCATTCCCGTGCAATGGTCAGCTTGGTACCCCGCTCGTTTCGCACACTGACTTCGATATCAATCCGGGCGATTCGGTCACAGCTTTCTATCTCGATCCATTATCGGGTGCTGCAACCTGGCAACAGGGCACATTCTTCGGCGTTTCAAGTGTTCTGCAGCCGAAAAACTTGCTGCACACGATCCCGATTTTGCCCGGTGCTGCCGGCGCCTTGATTTTGAAAAACTACAAGCTTGTAGGGGTTCATGGCGGCGCCATTGCTCCAAAGCCCGGTCAAGAGTCGCAGCGTCTTTTCCAGATGATGTGGATTGGAGCATTGCTCGACATGAGTGCTCGCAAACTCAGAACAGCCCAAGAAGGTGCGGAAGAAGAGACAGACGGCATCGCCGGTTTGCGCACCAAGTTGGAAAGCGAAAGCACTGCTGCAGCCGCTGAAAAGGCCGCATTGCAATGTCCAAATTGCATGTCCTTTAATTCCAAGCCAGGCCCTTGTATTACTTGCGGGACTGAAATTGAGGCTCCGCCTGAAGAAGTCGTGCCGGAAAACAAAGTTGAGATGGTCGTCTACAAGGCGAAGAAGCTCAAAGAGAAATACAACGTTACCAACAAGCAACTGGTGATTGCCGGCGCGGTCGTCGCTCTGCCTCTGGTAATGATGATGATGTGCAGTTCTCCGCAGCCTCCAACGCCTGGAGTTAAGGACGGAGGTACTGGAACAGCCACAGATACAGCTGCACCTACAGTTCATCAGAATTCCGACAAGGCAATGCAAAATGCCGTTGAATATGCGGGATTCAAGGCAACTCCTCCACCCGGTTATTGGTTTGAAGACACAAGCCCACTCACAGGAGAGCAAAAGTCTTTCGGATTGTACTCAGAGCGAGCCAATCAGAAAATCATCTTCCTTATTTATGATGATCTTTCCGGCGGCGAGAATAATCTCAAAAACTTCTTCCAGAAGCCGCCTTTCGTCACCGTGCCTCCGGGCGGCGGCGAGGCTAAAGAGATTGACAGTCAACGTGTGCCGTTTGGAGAAGAAGGTCAATTCTTCACTTATCACGCGCTGAAATACGGCTTCATGGAAAATGAAATGACAGCCCTGGTCGGTTCTATTCCGCCGGTCGATCCTAAGAAATCCATTCTTATGGTTGGCCAGTCCTTGAAAGAAAAGGAACCGTATAACTACAGATCGGCTACTTGGTTAGTTGATCAAATGGGTTCTGACCGCACCAAACGCGGCAATCAAGCCATGATGTCGAAGACTGATGAGAAAGGCGGTACCACCACAGATGGTACTAGTACGGATTCTGAAGTAGCTACTCCCGAGCAAATGACCGAGTTTCTCACCAAAACAGGAGAGAAGATCAAAGGTAATTTGACTCTGCCTAATGAAGTTGCCGATGAGCTGAAGAAGAAAAAGTCCAAGAAGTTGAAGGTCAGAGTTGTTATCGCCGTTGATGCGGAAGGCAAGCTAACGAAGATAGAAATTTCTGAGCCATCGGAATTGGAATCAGTCACAAATGCGGTCGTGAAGGCGATCAATAATTCGACGCCAATTGAGAATATACCTAAGACTAAGGACGGCAAGCTCTCGCTGAAGATCAGTCTCGATATGGACAAGATTACCGTCGAGCAACTTTAGGCTTCGGTTCTGACCTGATTGCAAATTGCTGCACGAATGCGCTGAAATACGCGCAAAACCAATACCTGCGCGCATTTACAAGTTTTTCAATAGCGGAAGAATTTAGTGTTTCTTCTTCGGCTTTTTGTCTTTTGTAGAACTAGCCTTTTTCTTCATCTCTTCGGCGCCATAGTTATCTTCGGTCTTGATGCCGTATTCAATGATTTTTGATTTGACGAAATCAAAGTCTTTCACTAGGTCTTGAGTTTCGCGAGCCTTTGGCTCAAATTTCACTTTCAGTGGCACGAGGCGCTTGTAAGTCATGTAAGCCAATCTCCACTCGCCTTGCGCGCGATAGATTTGGCTCAAATAACCCATTGCAGTGACCGACTGACCACTTTCAGGCCCGTATTTCTTATCCGCTTCTTTCAATGCTTTGCTATAGCAATCAATCGCGTTGGTGAAGTCGTTATTCTTCTTGTAGTCGTTGCCCATGACTATCAAGTTCATGTAATCTGCCTTGGTCTCACCCATTGCACCGCAGGCACCAAGTGCCATCGACAAGGCTACAACGAGCGCAAACGCGAGCGGTCTGCGCGTTGTGATCTTTTGCAATCCACCCCAAGAGCCGCTTGCTGCGTTCTTTGTTTTTGACAGAGATTCTTGATCCATCCGGTTTCTCAGATCTGTTGGCATATCCGCACAGGTTCCCTTCGCTACGAAAAACTAGAGCGAGCTTATCAAGAGCAAGGCTCAATCTCCTCCGCGATTATAGCAGCGGCAATCACGAACCAATTTTATGGATCTGAGCATTTGTAAAGTAGTGGGCGAGAATCTCTCGGTAGTTTTTACCAAGCAGAGCCATGCCTTGTGCACCAGTTTGTTGCAGCCCGACACCGTGCCCCCAGCCCAGCCCACGCACCGTTACGGCGCTTAGCAAACCAAGGTGATCGTGCTCATGTTCGAAGAAAATCTTTGCACTTTTGAGGCGTGCCAATTTTATCTCGGGGTTTCTAAATGAGCTTCTGATGACCAATTCCTTTTTTACCTGCCACTGACCATGCGATGTATGAATCGAAAGTTCGGTAGCTACCCCAGAGATGCCACGTTCGGTCACTTCAAACTTTTGAATATGACCAAATTTTCCACCCTCTGGTGGTATCACAAATGGTGCGGTTTCCTGCTCTTTTGCCAGCATGGATAGTTCATGGTGCATGTGTGCTTCCAGTGACTGCGCAGGCATGTGCACAGACCATTTGTAGTGCGGTGACCAACTGTCGAAAGTGGCGTGCTTCTGTCCATGCCAGCTGTCTTTTAGACGCTTCTCAATTTCGTGAGCTGATGCTTTAGGTTCAAACATTGGTGCATTCAGTTTTTCCGGCACGGCTTTCAAATATGGAATAGGTGCCGGCGGGAAAATGTTGGTCTTTGGATCGGAAAAACAGTCTTCGTAGTTTGATGTATAACCACCGGCGTTCGAGCTGAACAAGGCCAAAATAGCCCTGGTTCCATACTTCAAGATTTCGCTTGATGTCGCCTCAATCGCTTGAGTGTGTTTTGCCGAACCGACTGCTTTATGCCCGGCGAAATATTGGCAGCACAAATACGAATCACAAACGTCCGCATTGTCTTTCTCATGGCTGATGCGCGGGTTGATGGCATACGTGCGAGCGGCAACTGCTTGAGCTTTTAGCGCTTCAATGTGATAGCTGGCAGGAATTTCGCTTTCCAAAACTCCCTTCAAATAGAGTTCAATATCAAGCACAAGGACTAGCCTGAGGTGTCCGTTTTGAGGCGTGATGTCTAGCTCGTAGCCGCGATACTCTGGATGCTCCTGACCTTTTGCACGCGCGCGCTTGATAGAGTTTATGAAAGCAGAATGACCACTTTTGGTCATGTCGACAGCCACCCTGGACGCTGTGAAATGCCCACCACTTCCAGTGATTAAGACATCCAGTTCGTCGCCTTTCGGTGTAACTCTAAGTTGCTGTGCACCATTGAGACGAAGTGTTTTAACGCGCTTTTCGCTTTCGACTTGTATAGAAAGCCCCAAAGGTGAGGAAACGACAACCTGCTTATGCTCAAGGCTGGAAAGGTCTGTCGAGGTAAGGGCGACCCGTAACTTCATGAAAAGATAGAGCGCTTCCTATCGATATGTGGATATCGCGCTTTGCTCGGTTGTATCTTGGAAAAGTGGCGGAGCAGGAGGGACTCGAACCCCCAACCCCTTTCGAGGCAGCCGCTTTCAAGGCGGTGTCTTCATCCAGCCAGGTCTGCTCCATAGCCAAGAACACTATTTTACTTTCTTCCGCCCGGAGTTCAATCACTGAAGCTCCAACATGTCGATAGATGCACGAATGAATAAGAATGTTTCGTATGTTTTCTGTCAAACGGAAAGTTTTCAATAGCTGAGATGCTCAATTGTTATTGATGTGCACCCTTACCAATCTGCTGAACTCGGACGCTAAGTACCACCTGTTGGAAACAATCGGATAAAGTTACATAGATGGCAAAGTCTGGAAATATTGAACGGTTGGACACGATCGTCGTTGAGAGGGGACTCTTTGCGACCAAAGAATCAGCGCGCACTGCAATCATGGAAGGCTTGGTTCTTGTTGATGGACAACCGGTAACCAAGCCCGGGCACTCGGTGAAAGCTCAGTCCAAGGTAGAGCTTTCACCGTCTTACCAACCCCCTAAGTTCGTCAGCAGAGGAGGGTTGAAGTTGGAAAAAGCACTCGACGAGTTTCTCATCGATCTTTCGAACAGGATATGTCTCGATATCGGAGCTTCCACCGGGGGTTTTACCGATTGCATGCTGAAGCGTGGCGCCAGGTACGTCTATGCCGTTGATGTCGGCTACGGGCAACTGGACTGGACTCTGAGGCAGGATGCCAGAGTCAAAGTGATGGAACGCGTCAATGCGCGTAATTTGACACCATCAATGTTGTATTCGGAAAGTGAATCAGCTGCCCGCGCCGATTTCGCGAGCATGGATGTTTCATTCATATCAGCATTTAAAGTTTTGCCTTCGGTGCTGCAGTCGATGGACGAAAATAAATCTGAGTTTGTTGTTTTGGTAAAGCCGCAATTCGAAGCTGGGCGGCAGTTTGTAGGGCACGGAGGCGTTGTGCGTGACCCTGCTGTTCACCTTGACGTTTTGAATATGGCGAGAGAAAAGTCTACTGAATTAGGATTGCACCCTCAATCTGTAAGCTACTCTCCAATAAAAGGTCCAAAAGGAAATATCGAATTCTTGCTCCATCTTTCGCGTGAAAAAACGGCTGCAGATGTGGATCTTGCAGCCGTTGTTCAAAGAGCGCACAGCGAACTTACTATCTTGTAAGGGAGCCGCAGGCGGCTTCCTGCCAGGCAGGCACATGTGCCGCCCCTGCAAAAAGAGAGTGAGCTACGGTTTTGTCACATCCCGCTTGGCGGTTGCAGAAATCGTGACAATAACTGTGTCTGCTAACTTTTGGAAAACCACTTCCGGTCGTTTGATTTGGTGATCTTTGAAAGGAACGTTGAATGTGCTCTTGATCTGGATCAGATCGCAGTCTTCAAACTTGCTTTTGGTAGTTTCGCAGTTTTTGTAGAAGGTCAGATCTACAGGCACCGTCTTTTTCACAGTGACTCCGTGCAGTGCGAAGTCTCCCGTTGCCTTGATGGTGACCTTTTGCTTGTCTTTCAAAACACCCGTCACGCCTGGCTGCGACTTCACTGTAAAGGTCGCTTTGGGAAATTTTTTGGTCTCCAGAAAATTGTCGCGCATGTGCTCGTTGCGCAGCGGAATTCCAGTGTCAATCGATGCAAGGTCAACCTCGAATGTCGCGGTGAATGGCTTGGAAAGATCCATTGATTCGTCGACGCTGATTTTGCCCTTCACTGCGCTTGTTTTGCCAACGATAAGCTCAATGGGAGCGTCGGACGTAAAGCTGATAGAGTCGCGCTTTTTCTCATCGTCGACAACAAAGTTCAATTGCTTTGCATTGACTGATGTCGAAGCTACGCTCAGCGCGATTCCTGTCGCTGCGATGGCAGCGAAAAATAACTTATTTTGCATGTTTATTTACCTACTTTTCTGTCGCCCACAAACAAATTGATTTCATGGAATTGTTCTATCAATTCAATTAGGTCAGTCACTGATGACTGGGGATTGCGCTCTGGATTGAGTTCTACACAGCGTTTTGCTAGTTGTCCATAAGAACTCACAGCCGCTTCGGAAAGAAGAACCTGCGCATTGTCATCAAGTTCTACGATTCGAACCCGGTGAGAAAACGGATCGCGATACATGGCTACGTGCGATTTTTCCGGCGCAAATTTTTTGCGGCTGCCTTTTCCTTCATCAAGGAGGTCGACAATCTTTTGAATTGGATACTTATAGGTTCTTACTGCAAGCGTTGGATTCAATACTGGACCGAGCGAAACAAACGCTTCCGGATCGCTAAGCGGAGTCCTTTCAGTGACACTAACTGCAGTATCAACTTCAAGAAGCTCCATTTCCAGCCATTCGTAGTCGGCAAGCTCTGCAAGGTATGCGCGCTTTTCTAAAAGGTCTGTGCAGTGCTCGTTGAGGAATTGCGGAAACCGTCTTGCTGAGCTATTCAAATGAAAGTGATCGGGTGGAAAAAGACTCACATATTTCTTGACCAGCTTTTCCCAACTGTTGCCCAGAAGCTGGGCGCAATATGGATAAATTGATGTCAGAACATCCTCATGTCCATATCCAATCAAGCGAGCGTAAAGCCGCGCCCCATCAGCGTCAAATTGGTCTGCTTCCAAAAGACAGCTTAATGACTGAGCACTTTCGACTGGCTGTCTTTGCATCCAAATCGAGGTCAGCGTCTTTTCAATTTCATGCAGAGAGGACACGAGCGTGTTTTACCTCCGCCAAATCTTTACGACCTGCAGGTGCCGCTTTTCTCTCAAACTGTTTTATTGCTGAAGCTGCTCTTGGAGGCATTCCTGAGTGCCTTACTTGAGCGGCGGCATCACTAATTGCGCGGATTCGGTCAACTTCTAAAAGTATTTCCTCGAATTCCGGGAAATTTTGATCGCGCTCCAGCATGACGCCTTTTGCTTCGACTCTTTCGAGCACATATTGAAGTAATTCGAAAACCGGCTCCACAACAGCAGAACCGTGCGTATCAATTACATATTCGCTGCCCTGCTTGTGACCGGCCACGTGAATCTGAACGGTTCTTTCCAGCGGAATTTGATCTAAATATTGATATGGGTCAAAGCCGTGATTGAGGCTGTTTACGTACACATTGTTGACGTCTAAAAGCAGCCCGCAATCAGCCTTCTCTGCTACTTCGGCGAGAAATTGCGAATCATTCATCTCGCAACCTGGGACATTCATGTAATAGGAAATGTTTTCGAGAAGAAACGGTCTGCCGATCGTTTCTTGCACTCGCTTTACCTTCTCAGCGATCAATTTGATCGCTTCTTTTGAGCGAGGCAGCGGCAAAAGGTCGTGCATGTAAATGCCGTCACAGCTCGTGAAGCAGAGATGATCGCTGAACCATGGGGCGTCAATGAGGTCGAGCAATTTTTTCAGTTTGCTCAAATACTCACTGTTGAGATCATCTGTGCTTCCGATAGATAGATTGATACCATGCGTGACTAGAGGGAACTTGTTACGCGCCGACTCCAGTCGTTCGCGACAAGCCCCCCCTAGCCCCATATAGTTTTCTGGCACCAACTCTAGCCAGTCGATCCGGCTTTCGCTCTCCAGTGTTTCTGTTGCTAACTCTCTGCGCAAACCCAACCCAATACCAAGATTGGGAAGACGTTTTTTCGTGTCGAGAAAGTCAGGCATAACATCTCAGGCTAACTAAAGCTGAATCCGATCGGCAAAAAGCTGACGAAAAAATAGCGCCACACCAATAGTGAGCGCTATTTCTTACTTGGATTCTTTGCTTTTGCAGGCGCTTTCTTTGCCTTTGCAAGAACTTTCTTTGCCTTTGCAAGATCCTTCTTTGCCTTTGCAAGATCCTTCTTTGCCTTTTTCTTTGCTCTTGCATGAGCTTTCTTTGCCCTTGCAGGAAGCTTCAGAGCCTTTTGCTTTCTTGGTGCTCTTTTCTTTCTTCTTTTCTACCTTTGTTGTTTCTTTGGTTTCGGTAGTTGTTTCATCAGCAGCGCGTGCGGCGCCGTTGAGAGTAAGTCCGAGTACTGCCAAGAGAGCAGCGGCCAATTGTGTTTTTTGCATGTTGTCCTCCCTGAACGTTTAGACAATGAACCCCAAGGGAGACAATCTCCCTATTCCTGGGCACATGTGGGTCATCCTAGGTCACTGTGATTAACAAAAAGCCATTTGTATGTAATGGCTGTGTAAAATCGCAAACCCACTGAGTACTACGGCTTAGCGGGTTTTAAGATTCTTCACAAAACTGAGCTATTTCTTCTCGACCTTGGTCTCTTTCTTTACTTCGGTCTTTGAATGAGCTTCAGATGCTGCTTTTGCACCTTTCTCATCGGTACCGCAAGAGCCCTTGCCGCATGCTGATTCTTTTCCAGCCTTCTTGGTGGTCTTTTCAGTAGCTTTTACAGTGGTCTTTGGTGCTTTCCCGTCTTCCTTGGTCGTGGTTTTTTCCTTGACTTTGGTTGATACGGAATCTTTTTTATCGGACACTGTAGTGGTTTTGTCAGTAGTTGTCGCGCTCTTTGTTACTTCCTTATCCGCTGCCATTGCTGCGTTTGCGGTAACAAGACTGACTACTGCGGCAATGAGAGCCGCGTCGAATCTAGTTTTTGCTTCCATTTTTTGAACATCCTTCAAATGAGGTTTGTAATCTCGAACAAGAAATATTTACCAACAAGCCTGGGTGGAGTTCAACGGCATATTATTGACCGTTAAGAAATTCGCGCAAATTAGTTTGCCCGAGTCCCGGAATACATATATATAGGTACAAAACGACTGTGATTGTCAGTAGGGGGTAGGAGAGAAGGGCTGATGGCTGGAGATACTAAGTCTGCGCAACTGAATGTTCTGTATCTGCATGGATTTGGGTCATCGCCTACTTCGCAAAAAGCGATTCGCTTCAAATCAATGCTCGAAGAAAATGGCGCGCATGTTGAAATTCCAGATTTGAATTTTCCATCATTTAGAGAGATGACTCTTGCTACTCAACTTGATCTTCTAGACAGCAAAATAGATCAACTGTCATCTGGTATTCCACTCGTTCTTTTTGGATCAAGCATGGGCGGTTTGCTCGCATCACTTCTTGCTGTGAAAAAGAAACCAATCTCAGCACTTGTTCTTCTTGCTCCGGGATTTGGAATCGCAAGACGATGGAAAGAGTTTGTCACTGCAGAAGAATACGAGAACTGGAAGAACAATGGAGAGCATCACTTCTATCATCACGCCCATGACGCACACATGCCTTTAGGATACGAATTTGCAAGAGTGATGGAGAGTATGCAGACAGAAGATCTTTCGATTGAAGTTCCGTGTCTTGTATTTCACGGAATGCACGATAAGACGGTGCCTGTAGAAGAGAGTAAGAAGTTTGCGAGTATCAATAAGACAGTCGATCTGCGAGTGCTTGATGACGATCATCAACTGCTGAACTCTGTAGAACACATGTTGGTCGAGTCAAAGTTGTTTTTGCAGTCTCATCAACTAGTGGACGCATGAATATTATCGGCAGGTAATAAGAAAGAGGCACCGGTAAAAACCGATGCCTCTCAATGGATTAGGTCTTATTTCCTTTCGGAAGCTTAGCCCATACCGCCGTCAGCTGCCGGAGCGGCTACTTTCTTTTTGGCGGTTGCTTTTTTCTTCTTTGCTGGTGCCTTTTTAGCGCCGGCTTTCTTTGCTGGGGCCTTTTTGGCTGCAGCTTTCTTAGCGGGTGCTTTCTTTGCTGCTGCTTTTTTCTTAGGAGCGGCTTTTTTGGCTGCAGCTTTTTTAGGAGCTGCTTTCTTTGCTGCTGCTTTCTTCTTAGGAGCGGCTTTCTTTGCTGCTTTCTTCGGAGCTGCTTTCTTAGCGGCTTTCTTAGGAGCAGCTTTCTTAGCAGTGGTCTTCTTAGCTGCAGCTTTCTTAGGAGCAGCCTTCTTCGCTGCTGCCTTCTTAGGAGCTGCTTTCTTAGCAGTAGTCTTCTTAGCTGCTTTCTTAGGAGCTGCTTTCTTAGCGGTTGCTTTCTTAGCAGTTCTCTTCTTTGCGACTTTCTTCGGCTTAGCGGCTTCTGCGCCGGCTTCGTCCGACATAGCTGCAGCTGGATTTACTTTCTTAGCTGCTGCTTTTCTCTTCTTAGGTTTAGCTGCCATTATTTCTCCTCCCGAGAATTTGTTTGGCGGTTAGGAAGTTGCTTTGCACTGGACTAGTAATAGTTTGTGCTTAGAACCGTGTCACTGTCTCTAATTGAGTCGGACCCTTGCCACCATTGATACTAAGAGTACGAATCTTTTTCAATTTGCACTCTATCAATCACACCACACGTTTAATACATTACTTTCTATTGGCCGAAATTGCAATATATGGATCACCTCGCGCAAGCGATCGTGTTGCTCGAATTCGATCATTGATCCGTGATTGTATTTCAACGAAACCCGCATGATATCTCACTTCTATTTGGGCACCACCACTGATGGCCCCTCGTTTGGGGGACGAAAAAAAAATTTTTCGAGTTTGAAACAATTTTTTCGGGGTTTTTGATCTGTTGGTCGTAAAAGTTTCAATTTCGAGCTTGATCGAAGCGCAATTTTCTTTTGTTCACTGCTCGTTTTGTGGTGTGTGAAAACCCGCATGATAAGTGTGTTTGCGAGTAGTAAAAAACAATCCTGCGCTGCGTTTTTTTGTTTCCAAATTGTACTTTTGATCGGACCCAAAAGTGGCGTATCAGGATTTTCACAACATTGAAAAATTTTGGTCGTGTATTTAACATGCATATACACTTTCTGAAAAATCGAACAGAAATCGCCTGAAGAAAAAGTGTGTTTGGACTTTTTCTCCAGTCGAAAATTTGAGGTTTGAAATATGCGAGCCCGTTTGCGTTTTCGAACGCAGGACAATTGCAAATGGAAATTCCGATTTTTGCTGACGCCAGAATGCGTGTGCGGAAAATTTCCCGCAAAGCTATGTGTAGCTTCCGAAAGAGAATTGCGTGACTAAAATTAGAGCCTTCCGACAAATCCAAAGGCAGATCGGAAACCTTCGGTCTGCAACTGAGGTAAATCTGTAAAATCGATCACATCATGATCGATCAAGCGTTCGTATTCCCCAGGAAGCGTGCAGGGCGCTGGATTCCGGCCTGGGTTGTCCGTGCAGATCGCAATCGCAACACCATATTCTTTACACCGCTCGAACACAACTTTCAATTCGCTCAGATCCTTGATTGAACCGGTCTGTAAGTAGCTTGTCGGACAAACTTCCAGTGTGATCTGTCGTTTTGCAACTTCCTTCAACAGATCAGGACGCGAAATTGGAATGTGAATGCCATGACCAATTCTGTCGAGGACTGAAAAGTAATCTGGGTGGACATTTTCGGCACTCGTCTCGCCGAGGTGGCAGGTTGTTTTAAGACCAAACGATCTGGCCTTGCGAAGGAGGTTTACCCAAACCTCATATTTTTCCGGATCGATTTCCGGACCGGCGAGATCAATTCCAACTACAGGACCCAGATTCTCTTTTGCAACATTGAGAATCGCTTCATTGAGATGTTGCGGAAGTCGTCGATCGAGACAGAGGATCTGCTTCACGGTAATGGGATACTCAGCTGGTCTTACGTTGGCTGAGATGATTTCTATAATCTCCTGCATCAACTCAATTCTGCGTTCGGGAGGTTGAGTATGATCAGTTCGAAAGTAAGGGTTGTATCTAAGTTCGAGATATTGAAGATTTTCGAAAGTGTATGCGCCTCTGCAAAGTCGTTTGCAGAAATACGGAAGATGCTTTGCACTCTGTAATTCTTCAACCAGAGTGTGGATTTTGACAAACTCCTCTAATGTTTTGCACTGACGTGTAAACCAAGTGTAAAAGCCGTCGTAGTCAGGAAAGTAACTCAATACTGCATGATCATGCAATTGCAGGAATTTGTAGATGATTCTCGGGTGAAGTGCGCCGCCGAGATGTCTATGAAGATCAGCGTATAAAGCCATTAGGTTTGAAACTCACTAGGAAGGGACTGCCATTTTTTTGCAAATGCATTGGATTCTACAGAACTTATACCTCGCATTCGCAGTCACTCATTTTTGTCGGGAATAACAAACAGAGTAACAACGACCGGCAAGGTGCCGATTTCACTTGCACTGTACTATATATATGGAACGTCGTATAAAAGGTCCTGACAGAACATGAAAAGCATGCCCCAGCTAGCGTTTGCCGGTTTTAGGCGGCGCGCACTCCAGTTGACAATGCTGTCCACCGCGTTCGTAACTCTCTGTTTTTTCCAGACGACCCTGCCGGCTTTTGCAGGTGACCCGGTTGTTTGTTTGAACACGACCAAAGGGCCGATTTACATTCGTGTATTCGTAAGTATGGTCCCGAATACCGGCGGTGCTTTTCTTGATCTGGTGCAGCGAGGTTTTTACAGCGGTTCTGCTTTTCACCGTGTGGAAAGTTGGTGTATTCAAGGCGGCGGTCCGAATGGCAATCCGAATGGAGTCTTCGTACACCCTGAATCAGGACAGGTGCGTAGACTACGCCTCGAGATCAATCGCAACCTATCGCACAGCGGACCTGGTGTAGTCGCAATGGCGCGCACGCAAGATCGAAATTCCGCAAGCTGCCAGTTCTATATAACAAAACAGCAATCACGTTTCCTGGATGGCAATTACGCGATTTTCGGCGGCGTTGTTCAAGGAATGAATACTGTTTTTTCTATTCGACCAGGTGACGGAATTTTGAGTGCCGAAATTGTCTCGGATGGCGCATCCCCGCCGCCTCAACAGCAGCAAGCTGAAGAAGCTCCCCCGCCGACTCCTCAGCCGCGTTCAAGAAGAGGCGCGGGAGGATCGCAAACTCCTCCCGTTCAGCAAGGAAAACCGCAAGACAGTGGATTCTAGCGTAGATTGTTTGATGTTTTGGACGCCACTGTATATGGTGGCATAAGTAAAAACTCTTTCGCATCTGAATAATCGCGAAAAAGGCACTAGTCAAGTGGTAAAACGTCGCTTGCCAAGCGTTTTGGATATTTGAATCGGGTGCATAAAACAAACAGCGAATTGCGTTTGATGTTTATACCAATGTTTGTGGGCGGTATTCACCGCACACAGCAGACCTTCGTTTCTTAGGAGGCTTCTATGTCGACCCGTTTAACACGGGCACTTCTTTCGTGCCTTTTTGTACAGACATTCGTCGCGTCTTCAGTGCCAGTCATGGCTATGGATCCGACGTCTATGAATCTGGGACCCGGAAACAATTTGTCGATTACTATCGACGGACCAATCACTAACAACGATGTTGCCGATCCGACAGAAAAGGTGAAGTCGCCGACATTTGCAGTCGACGCCCCGCAAGGTTGGGATCAAGTTGCTCCCATATCTAAAGTAGCTCCTCTCTCGAGCGCTGCGCCCAAGCATGCACCGATGCCGGGACCGACCCTAAGAGTAAGTCATCCTACTATTCAAAAGAAAGTAGAAGGACCGTCGTCTCCGAGAATTCTCGCAATGGCAACTCTGCCTTGCGATACTGCAGAATCTGGCGACACTCAAATAATTGTCGTTGATAACGATCTTGAAAATGAAAAAGAGATTCTCAAAGAAGAATCCTATTGCAATGAAATAGTCGACGAGAATGGAAACTCTAGAATCTCGGCCGGTTCACGTTTTCGAGTTGCCGTTCTCTCCACTCTAAATAGCCACACTGCCAAAGTTGATGATCCGGTCGAAGCTCGTCTGAAAAACGATCTGGTCATACACGGAAAACTTATCGCCAAAGCAGGCAGCATTGTTCACGGAAAAGTAAGCACAGCAGCACCGGCTCGCAGAATGCTCACAGCCGAACTCTCAAGCAAGAGATGGATGAGAGCCAACGGAGCGCTGGGGCTCAATTTCTACGAGATCGTAACTGAGAGTGGTGAGCACCTTCCACTTTCTGCTGCACCTGCTCGTCAGGCCCGCATCGTGAAAAACGTTAACGAAGGAAGAGTATTAGGCGTAAATCACAACGGCGAAGTTGTATCTCCACTATCAACTCAGTTAAAACACCAGGCCGCGCACCTGGCTATCCGCGGCGCTGCATCGGCAACCGGTGTCTTCAGTTTTGGCGCTGTACCACTGGCTTACGGGGTAGTCGGCGCAATCAATCCATCGTTTGCATTTTTGCATCCAGTCGGCAAAAACGTTCGTCACAGAAGATTGAAAGGGTTTGGCATGGGAGTAATCTCAGGTTTGCCCGGTGGATTTTTGATTGCCGATTCGATCATCAAAGGTGTTGAAGCAGTTGTAAAACCTGGCGATGAATTCCTCGCCGAGTTCAAACAAGACTTCACCGGCGAGCCCGAAACCGACGCCAGCATTCTGTCTTCGGGGCAAGGCAAAGTTCACGGACAAGTTTTGAAGCCGGACGGTAAATAAACCGTTCAAACGCAACGCAGATCTAAGAGGGTGCCCCTGATCAGGTGCCCTCTTCGATTTTTTGACGTTTGACTCAAGCGATTTCAAAACGCCGCGAATGTTTCTTACCGAGTGTTTGCCAACCGCATCGACATAATGAAGTTTGGATTGCCTGCTTTGTCAGTCAACTTTCCGTTTTTCATCAAGTCCCTTTCCTCAAGCCAGGACTCGAATTCCGGCGCCGGTCTCAAATTCATCAGCGCTCTAAGAGAGGCTGCGTCATGAAAGCTGGTCGACTGATACGAGAGCATCACATCGTCACCCATCGGCACACCCATAAAGTAATTTACGCCGGCAAGTATAAGCAGCATGGAAAGATTTTCGAGATCGTTTTGATCTGCATTCATGTGATTCGTGTAGCAAGCGTCTATTCCCATAGGAACCCCCAAAAGCTTGCCCATGAAGTGGTCTTCAAGCCCAGCCCGTATCATTTGCCTGCCATCTTTCAAATATTCAGGTCCGATAAAACCAACCACATCATTGACGAGAAATGGATTGAATTGTCTTGCCAGTGCATAGCAACGTGCTTCAAGCGTAACTTGATCCGCACCCTCGTGAGTGTGCGATGAAAGTTCGGAGCCTTGTCCTGTTTCAAAATACATGTACTGCCCACCGGCTACCCGAGCCAATTTTGAGCCGAGTGCCGTGCCTTCTTTCAGCATGTCGTTATCGATGCCGAATGCCTTATTGCCCCTTTCGCAACCTGCAATGCTCTGAAAAATTAGTCCGGCCGGCGCGCCTCTTTCAATCGCTTTTAACTGCGTTGTAAGGTGACTGAGGATGCAGTTTTGAGTTGGAAGGGATAATTCCTCGATCAAGGAATTTGTCGCCTCCAGAAGCCGAGCAACTGTGTCTGGTGTGTCATATGCAGGATTTATTCCGATGACCGCGTCACCAACACCGTATGACAAACCTTCATAAATCGATGCCAAAATTCCATCGATAGAATCAGATGGATGATTAGGTTGTAATCGAATCGCCAGTCGGCCTTTCAACCCGAGAGTCGTTTTTGCTTTTGCAATCACTCGCAGCTTCGATGCCGCCAAAACCAGGTCCATACTGGACATCAATTTGGTTACAGCTGCCGCAATCTCGCCCGTCAAAGCTTTGCCGATTTTTCTCTCGCTAAGAGTTTCCTCGTTTTCACTAAGCAAAAATTCTCTTAGCTCTGCGACAGTCCATGATTTGATTTTTTCGAATTGAACCTTGTCTAGATTATCGTCGATGATGCGTGTCACTTCGTCACGCTCATAAGGCATAACTGGCTCTTGACGCAGTTGTTCGAGCGTGACTTGAGCCAGAAGTTCTTTAGCAGCAACTCTTTCCAGCTCGCTTGTCGCAGCAATGCCTGCCAATTGGTCGCCAGACTTTTCCTCGTTGGCTTTCGCCAGCAAGTCTTTCAAATCGGCAAAGTGGAATTTCTTGCCGCCCGTTTGAATGGACAGACTCATGCGCTGATTTCTCTACAAACGCATACAGAGGAAGCACAATAGTGTATCGTATTCGGTCCCGATTCTCATAAGTTTTCGGTTTGTTTCCATGAGCGCCGAATCAAAAGCTAGTAATCACAGTGCGTCGGATTTTTCGTCGAAGACTCCGGCTCGCGTTGCCGTCGGGCGCGCAGGCACTCGCCCTAAAACATCCGCCTGGCTTAAGTTTCGCGTCGACCACGCGCTCGCTCGTGACGCCATCTCCAGTGAGTTGGATGCGGACTTCATTCAAGAATTTGCTGTCGCCAATGGTTATCCGATCGTTCAGTCATCGGTCGCCTCTAAAGATGAGTTCATCCAGTACCCCCCACGCGGAAAAGTTGTCGAGGAAAAAACACTGGCACAGCTTCGGACTCTATGCTCGCCAGGCAATGATGTTCAAATCGTGATCAGCGACGGGCTTTCAGCAAAAGCTGTGGAAAAAAACGCAGCCAATCTTTTGCCGATGATAGTCGATGGTTTGAAGATGAATAATATTTCCTGCGGACTTCCCGTTGTAGTTCGCTATGGACGTGTTGCAGTGGGCGATCAAATTGCATTTGCCCTGACCTCACAAGTGGTCATCAACCTCATTGGCGAGCGCCCCGGATTGTCGTGCGCAGAAGGTCTCTCTGCCTACATTACGTACAATCCATCGCCGCGAACAATCAGCTCCGATCGAACCGTCGTATCCAATATTCACGAGCGCGGAACTCCCGCTGTCGAAGCTGGCGCTTACATTGTCCGATTGGTCAAAACTATTTTGGAAAGAAAAGTGTCTGGCGTAGAACTTCAAAAGTTGAGCTGAGTCGATTCAACGATGACGACTTTTCTCAGTGTTGGAATCGATGTGGGTACAACCTCCACCCACCTTACGTTTACGCGATTGACGGTGGTCAATGCTGCGCTTGTAAACCAATCGCCGCTTCCAAAAATAGAAAGCCGCGAGATCATATTTCAAAGTCCCATTCATTTGACTCCGCTTACTTCAGACGGCGCAATCGATGCTCAATCGGTTTTCAAACTAATTGAAGCAGAGTATGAGCGCGCTGGAATAAAACGCGAAGACATTAAAGTCGGAGCGGCAATAGTGACTGGAGAGACAGCCATGAAACGCAACGCCCGTGAGGTTGTTGAGCAACTTTGCCTGCTGTCCGGGGACCTCGTAGCTGTTAGCGCGGGGCCGCATCTTGAAGCTGTTCTTTCTGCTCGAGGATCAGGTGCAGTTGCAGCGTCAGCGCAAAATTGCACGACAATTTTGAACATCGACATCGGTGGTGGAACGATGAATTTGGCGCTGTACAAAAACGGCGCATTGATATCAACGCATTGTCTTGGAATTGGCGGCAGATGTTTTCAGTTCAAACATGGACAGAGCGCTGATTCCGAAGAATTTGAAGTAAGTGCGATTAACGAGAGCGGATTTTTCTATCTGCCGGCTGGTTTCAAAATCGGCGAAAAGTTGAAACGCGGGCAGCTGAGTGAAATTGCAAAATCGATTGCGTCAGATGTGGTCGATTTCATAAATCAGAGAGTTGATGACACGAAGTTGAAAAATCTTCCTCTCACTTCGTTTGAACATAGCTGGTCTTTGCCTGATGAAATATGGCTCTGTGGCGGCATTGCAGAGTTTTTTCTGGATGAAAAACTGAATCGTTTCCAATTCTCCGATATGGGTGGTCTGATAGCTGATGCGTTGCTTTCAAACTTGAAAACCGCCAAACTCAATTTCAAAATTCCCCAGCAGCCGATTCGCGCGACAGTAACAGGCGCCGGAATGTATTCGATGCAGGTGAGTGGTTCGACAATCGATTTCGATATCGAACATTTGCCACTGCGTAATGTGCCGTTGCTGAGACCGTTTGAAGACAAAAGTCAGTTATTGAAGGAACAAGAAGTCGTCGGAAGAATAAAATCAGCGATCGAACGCATTGATCCTGAATTGCGAATCGAAACGATTGCATTCGAGTTGCCCCCACTCGAAAAATCTCTCGACTACAATTCGTTGAAGCAAATCGCTCACGGGTTGGCTGTTGCAGCGAATGAAAGTGCTCGATTGCGTCCATTTGTTGTCCTGTTGCAGGAAGACCTGGGAATGGCGCTGGGACAGCTTTTCCGGCTTTCCATGCAAGAGCTTCAAAAGCGAGCCGCCGAACAAAATTCCGGCGATGCAAAAAGTGCTGTCGATTCTTGCCCTCTGATTGTTTTAGATGGTATTACAACCACTGATGGCGATTTCATTGATATTGGTAAACCAGTGAGCTTGGATGCAAACGGAATTGCACGCACGGTTCCTGTTGTATTGAAAACATTGGTGTTTGGAAACCCTCACAGCAGTGAAGCGTAGGGGCGTATTGGATGCGCTCTCGAAAAATGTCGAAACCTATTAGTCGAACACACACTTCAATGTGAGCGCATGTTTAAGTCGCTCCAAGTATTCCTTGCGTGAAATTTGTAATGCATTGAATGTGCTCAAATGATCCGTCACGTATTGCGAATCGAGAAGCACAAAGCCGCGCTCCTTCATGCGTTCTACCAGATAAACGAGACTGACTTTCGAAGCATCCGTGATACGGTGAAACATTGACTCGCCCATAAAGGCACCGCCAATACTTACCCCGTATAAACCACCGGCAATTTCGCCCTCATAATATGCTTCAACCGAATGCGCAAAACCGTGCTCATGCAATTGGCAATAAACGCGCAAAATGTCTTCTGTAATCCACGTGCTATCGCGTTCTGCACACAATCGCATGATGCCTTCAAAATCATGATTCACTCGCATCTCGAATTTACCGCTGCGGACCGTGCGCATCAAACGCTTGGACGCGTGAAAATCATCAAGCGGAATGATGCAACGTGGATCAGGCGAATACCAACGAATAATGCCATCGTCGTGACCCATCGGAAAAATTCCAGCGGTGTACGCGCGCAGCACGAGTTCGGCAGTAAACTCGGGTTCAATCTTGTCACGTAACCATTTCATCGATTGCTTTGCTTATTGAGTTATGAATTCACTTCTTCAATTCATTCTTCGCCGATTCTGGAGTCAAGCTTCGAATGTAGGCAATTAAGTCGGTCATGTCATAGTCGTCGACTCGAGCCTTACTAAAGGATGGCATACCTGCTTTCAGAACGCCCGTCCGGATTAACTGTTCTATTTGCCCATCTTCTTTATAGCGAGCCAGAAAGCCGGGACCTTTGAGCGGGCGATATGGGTGAAGTGAATTCTCACCGTTGGGGTGGCATCCCGAACAGGTCAGCTTATCGAACAAAAATTTGCCTCTGGCAATTTTCTCTGCAGATGGTTTTGGCTCAGTTGTTTTTCCGACAACCGTTTTTCCTGCGGGTGTTTTTCCCGGTAGCGTTTTAACAGCAGGTGTTTTTCCGGCGCCCACTTTGATATCAGCGGATTTGCTGCTGGCTTTTGTTTGAACCTCTTTCACCGCGGAAGTTTTAAGAGATGGGCTTGTGACGGGGTTGGCGGCGAAGACTGGGCTGAAAGCTCCCAGCACAAGCGCCGAAATTATCAGCGCGTTTCTCCGCATCGCCGCGCCTGCTTGAAGTATAGGGATTCCGAAAAACTGTTTTTGCCGCATCATGTTTTCAATTCTAGCGCTCTGCCGGCGTTTCATCTTTATAAACCAAATTTGCCCAACTTCATTGTTACCGTGCCGGTGTAGGTTCACCACACACCGAGCCTTCTTACTAAGCTAACCTCTCCTCCCTTCTTCCCAATCCTTCTCATAAACTACAGATTTCGAGCAAATTTCCCTTCGGATCGTAGTTGTCGATTTTCAGGTAAAAGCCTGTGAGCGAATCATCCACTATTAGACAGCAAGACGTAAGTACTGGTTCCGAAGCCTCTCGCTCGTCGACGGAACATCAAGCATCAGTGCGTTTGTTCGATGAAGCCGATTCGTTGCGAGCTTCCGCGATTACGGATGTGAAACAAGCTCAGTGCACCCGTCAGCCATCAACGGGCGAAGTACCTGTGATGAAAGCAGGGAAGGCAACCAGCGGTTGTGACTATCAAGATCTGAATAAAGTTGGGCAAGAGTCTGGAGTGCTGAACGTTCCCAGCCTTTGGGCAACAGGTTCTGAGTCTACCGCGCGCATCGTCTTGCACGCGAAAAAAGGAAATGAAGACGGCGTCACTCAGGGCACAGGCGTGGCTATCGGTAAAGTCGGCGATCAATGTGTGATGGCTACTGCGCGTCACGTTGTCGAAAGCACGGCGAAGCGTCAAATACTTGCCAGCGCTGTTGAATTGAATGACGGTAATTTCTACAAATACGATGTGAAAATCATGGACCCGCTCAGCGACCGCGCTGTGATTGCTGTGAAGACCGGCGCTAAAACTGATGAACTTTGTCATCCTGTTGTTGCTGGCGAGTCAGTTATGAACTCTGGAAAAGGCGCGATAGTGAGCTATCCTGGGAATTCAAATTCGAAGCATTTGTCAATGGCGCGTGTTGAAGGCGTAAAGGATAGTGCGCCATACACCGCTGACGTGAAGGGTGTTGCCAAAGAAATTTATACCGAAGCGCACACGAAGAAGGGAAGCTCTGGCGCCCCATTGTTCGACACCAACGGCAAGTTGCGTGCATTGGTCACACGTGGACCCATCGATGGCCGCCCTGATGATGATGTCACAGTTCTCGCTCCAGTCACGGCTCAAGACCAACGCCGCTGGATGGAAGAAGTCCGAAAGGCGAAGTAGATTGGTATTTTGAAAGTTTAGGGGCTATGCCACGCTGCTTCCTTCATTTGCAGCGGGCTACGCATGGCGTCGCCCATACATTAAGACTAAAGCCCCGGAGTACTGGGTGGGCGGAGTTCGCCAAGTTCGCCTTTGACGTTGCCGAACCACACGCGCGGAATTAATCCTATTCCGCGAATCAGGGGCGGAGGTTCCGGCAATTCAGCACCGTAACTTTTTAGCACACTAAACGTTTGATGCACGCAGTTGTTTTTCAGTACGTTCCATCCACCAGCGCCACTAGCTGCCGCCGCTTGTACCGCCTCTTTCGGTTTGGCATTTTGAACAGGAAATGCTTTGAAGTGATGGTATCGTATATGGTGTCCAGACTTCATGATGTCCATCATCGAAGCGAGCGTTCCTTCCTGGCACCAGTAGTCGACATCGGCGCCGACTGGAACGCTCACATATCGAATCCAAGCCATCAAATCATGCATATCGTGGTGGATCAAATGATCTGTAGAACCAAATAGGTAGCGGTCGTATCCATCGAGCTTTAAGCCCCAGCCGATGTGTCCAAGATTAGCTGCTTGTTTGAAATTGATAAAGACAAAAGCGCGACCGATCATGGGATTCCTGTTCGAAAGCCTACAAAGCCGACTTCTTCTCGTATCGCTGGAAGCGGTATTCGATGTCGTTCTCTTCCATGGTATCCGATACGGCAGCAAGCGCGAAGCGGTCGTCTATAGCGGGAAAATGTGCATCGCAATCAAACTCTTGCAGAATGCGCGTTAAATGAATTGTGGTGAGCATAGGGTGCTGTAATGCTTCTTTGTAAATCTGTGCGCCGCCGATGATATAGCAGTGTTCGTGCGGGATGCTTTCAAGTTTCTCAAGAGCAGATTCCAAACTGCTGCAAACTAGAACACCATCAGGCACGTTTATTTCAGTTTGTCTTGTAAGAATGATATTCAAGCGATCTTTTAGCGGTCGGCGTTTTTCCGGAATTGACTCCCAGGTTTTGCGCCCGACAATAATCGCGTTTTTGTATTCGCCCGTGGTACCAGTCGTGAGCGACTGGAAAAACTTCATGTCGCCAGGGATGCGCCACGGCAGTGAATTATCCTTGCCAATTCCATTATCGAGATCGGCTGCAACAACTATTTCGAGTTTTTCTGCCACTGAATGCTCCTGAGAAACCACTTCATCCCGACAGAATTACTTTCAGGAAAGATTATGCCGGCTGGAAGCCCGGCGCTCCGGCCGGTTTACACGGCAACAGGGAATTTGATAAAGCCCTGGTGATCGTAATTCTTCAGAACGAAATCTTCAAACTTGACTTCGAGCACCGGTTTTACCGGAATCTCAACCTCAGGCAATTGTCCGGGCTGTCTTTGCAGTTGTTTTTGCAGACCTTCCAAATGGTTTTGATAAATGTGCGCGTCGCCAATGGTGTGGGTAAAAATGCCCGGAGTCAGTCCGCACTCTTGCGCCATCATGATCATGAGCAGCGAATAGCTGGCAATGTTGAATGGAACGCCCACCGCGAGGTCGGCGGAGCGTTGATAGAGCTGGCAATCCAGTCTGCCGTTGATGACGTAGAACTGGAACATCATGTGGCAAGGCGGAAGCGCCATTTTGGGAATGTCGGCGACGTTCCATGCTGTGACGATAATGCGGCGGGAGTCTGGATTGTTCTTTATCAGATCAATCGCATTTTGAATTTGGTCGACGTGCCGCATCTTGTAAAGTCCGGTCTTCTCGTCGAGGTCGTATGCCGGCCACTTTCGCCATTGATAACCGTAAATCGGACCGAGTTCACCATCGGGATTTGCCCAAGCATCCCAAATATTGGTGTGCTCGTGGAGGTCTTCATTGATATTTGTCGAACCTTTGAGAAACCAGAGTAGCTCTCTGACAACAGCCGCGAAATTGACTTTCTTGGTCGTCAATAGCGGGAAGCCTTTGCGAAGGTCGTATTTTGTCTGCGTGCCGAATAGGGAGATAGTGCCAGTGCCCGTCCTATCCTCACGCCTTTCGCCTTCTTCTAGGACAGTTCTGATCAAGTCAAGGTATTGTTGCATCCTGCTACCTCTCTCATTATTCGGCGATTTGCGCCGGTTTCAACAGCATTAAGAATAGCAGGAAAGCCGCATCGCTGCCAGGTTTTGTCGTATTTCGAGTCTGTATAAACTCGATATCTTTCGCGGCTCTCATCTGTTTTTATCCATCTTAAAACTAAGCTGAAAACGGAGGGATTTTGCGATTTGGCACCTTAATATGGTGCGTCCAGATCAAACATTCTTTTGTCTGGTTTTACAGGATACAGCCAGGAGTTTCCAATGCTTACCGAGTATCGCAACGAGCCATTTACGGATTTTTCCAACGCCGACAATCAAAAGGCTTTCACGCATGCCCTTGATGTCGTCAAAAAGACGTTAGGTAAAGATCATCCGCTCGTCGTTGGTGGTGAGCGCTTGCCGGTTGAGGGTGATGATTGGTTGGTTTCTACCAATCCTTCTCATCCAAAACAAGTCATAGGACGTTACGCGAAAGCCACGCAACAACAAGCTGAACGCGCGATGAAAGTTGCCTGCGAAGCATTTGAAAGTTGGAAGCGCGTGCCGGGACCAGAACGCGCTCGTTTTCTTTTCCGCGCCGCTGCCATTATGCGCCGCCGCAAACATGAGTTTTCTGCATTCATGGTATTGGAAATCGGTAAGAGCTGGGCGGAAGCAGATGCTGATACCGCTGAAGCAATTGACTTCATGGAATTCTACGGTCGCGAAATGATTCGCCTCAGCGAGCCGCAGCCGCTCACAAAAAATCCAGGCGAAGAAAACGAATTGCATTACATTCCACTGGGCGTCGGCATTGTTATTCCACCATGGAATTTCCCGCTGGCGATTCTTGTCGGCATGACCACCGCATCGATTGTTTGCGGCAACACAGTTATTTTGAAACCGTCGAGCGAAACACCAGGCATCGCTTGGAAGTTCTTCGAATTGATGGAAGAGTGCGGACTGCCTCCTGGCGTTCTGAACTTCCTTCCGGGCGCTGGCTCGACAATCGGCGACTTCCTCGTCGAGCACCCGAAGACTCGCTACATCGCATTTACTGGTTCGAAAGAAGTCGGTCTGCGCATTAACGAGTTGGCTGCTAAGCCACAACCTGGACAAATGTGGATCAAGCGTGTCGTTGCAGAAATGGGCGGCAAAGACTCTATCATCGTCGACAATTGCGCCGACCTGGATGAAGCTGCAGACGGCGTCGTCGCCAGCGCGTTCGGATTTGGCGGACAAAAGTGTTCTGCCTGCTCACGCGCAATCATCCACAAAGATGTATACGACGAGCTGGTCAAGAAAATCAAAGAGCGGGTCGACAAGCTGGTAATCGGCAACCCTGAAGATCGCAAGCACTACATGGGACCTGTCGCATCCAAGTCTCAGTATAAAAGTGTGCTCGAATACATTGAAATCGGCAAGAAAGAAGGCAAGCTGCTTTGCGGCGGCAACGCCATCAAGAACAAAGAAGAGGGCTTCTTCATCGAGCCGACCGTGATTGCTGATGTCAGCCCGACTGCGCGCATTGCTCAAGAAGAAATCTTCGGACCCGTCCTCGCGCTCATCAAAGCAGATGGCTGGAGGCATGGATTGGAAATCGCCAACAACACAGAATTTGGTTTGACCGGCGCCGTCTATTCCAAGAATCGCCGCAACCTCGAACAGGCTCGCCACGACTTCTATGTCGGCAATTTGTACATCAACAGAAAGTGCACAGGCGCGCTCGTCGGTGTCCATCCGTTCGGTGGATTCAACATGAGTGGAACCGATTCGAAGGCTGGCGGTAGAGATTATCTGCTGCTCTTCACACAAGCAAAATCAATCGCAGAACGTTATTAATTTCCGCGATTGAGACTTTGACTGCGAATTTTAAGGGGACGTATCTGCCTCCTACCGTGCATCACAGCCGTTTTGCAATGGTTGTGGCATGGTTACCGATTGGCGTTTCAGGGAACATCTGGGACATCCCCTGCTGCCTCCCAGGTTTTGAAATTTGACGGACGATTCCGAACGGGATACCGTTTTCGTCCCTACCGGACAAGTGCCGGTGGGGAATATGCCAATGCTCAACGCCAACCTCGAGAATTTTGAGGGCGTCGATCACTTCATCGGCACTCAAATCGACAACAAGTACGATGTTTTGGAAAATGTCGGGCAAGGCGGGATGAGCGTTGTTTATAAGGCGATGCAGACAGCGATGAATCGCGTCGTCGCGCTCAAGATGTTGAAGATGGGCTTGTCGTCCGACCCCATCTTCAAACAGCGTTTTGTGCGCGAAGTGTCAATGCTCGGAAAACTCAATCACCCAAACATAGTCACTGTCTTTGACTCTGGCACAACACCGGATGGTCACCTTTATCTGGCGATGGACTTTCTTTCCGGCTCTACGTTGCAGGACGTACTCGATAAATCAGGTGCTCTGCCAATTGAGCGTGCCGCGCCACTCATCTTGCAGATTTGCGATGCTCTCAATCATGCGCACAAGCGCGATATTATTCACCGTGATCTGAAGCCAGGCAACATCATGATTGAAACAGATCATCGCGGGCAGGAAATCGTGAAGATTGTCGACTTTGGTCTTGCAAAAATGGGCGAAGGCAGCGAAAGATTGACGCGCGCAGGAGAACTTTGGGGAAGTTCATTTTATATGAGCCCTGAACAATGTAATGGCGCTGAATCGGATGTGCGCACGGATATTTATTCTTTCGGCATCGTAATGTATCAAATGGTCACCGGCAAAGTTCCATTTCGAGGCAGCGGATTTATGGAAACCGTCACCAAGCAGTTGAATGAGCCGCCGCCGCCTTTGAAGCTTACGAAAGCGGATCTCAACTTGCCCGACATGCTCGAAATTGTGATGTTCAAGTGTCTTGAGAAAGCGCCGGAGAATCGCTTTCAGTCAGTGGCGGATTTGAAATCGGCATTGCAAACTGCCCTGCCTGAAGCGAAGAAACCCGATAGAACGCTCTCGTCGACTGGACCACAACGGAAGATCGCTCCACCGCCGCCTCCGCCGAAGCCGAGGAAGGTCGATTCGGTGACTTCGAGAACAAGCAAGAGTTCGAATATGAAAGGGCTGATTGTGTTGCTGTTTGTCCTTCTTATCTGCGCGATTGCAGTATTTTTCGTGCTGAAAAACCATACTCCAAGCGTTGCACCAAATACAGTATCAGGGCAAGGAAAATCTTAAACAGAATCGCGCTTGAGCATTTGAAGAAGTCGCTTCGATAGCGATACGCCCTCGTCCATTCGCCACTTGTTGATGTTCGTCAAAACAATATTTCCTGCCGGATCAAAATCGGCATTTGATGCATATTTGATCCACCCTTTTTGCGGAATAATGCTGGTCGCCTCGCGCATCATCATCACGTGTTCAGCGACCGGTCCACTTGTATAAACAAAGTCGGAAACAGCCACGACTCCAGCTGCCTCTCCTTTTGCTGTAAGTAATGGTCCGCCGGAGTTTCCTGGGTAAGCAGGCATTGCGTTGTCTAACCAAGCAACCTCATGATTTGGAAGTTTGCTGTCATAGCTTTTGGGGCGGAAAATTGTTCTTGCATCATGCACTCCCTTTGAGAAAAATGCATCGAACTTTCCTCCAGAGTGACCGATGGTAAACATATTGTCGCCGGAATGCATTGCGCCTCCGCCAATCATAGGAATGCTTGGTATGCGACTGCCTAGTTCAGGTACATGTAGCAAAGCCACGTCCTCTCGCGGCGCGCGCGCCAAAACGCGTGCAGAAAGTTTCGAGCCATCGTCTAGCCTTATACCAACTTGCCCTGCCATCCTTCCTGTCTTGTGGTCGGCAATTACATGGTCTGCAGTCGCAATCAGCTGTTTATCAATTACGAAGCCTGTGCCCGCCGAATTGTCTGCCGAAATTCTTACAACACTCGGACGAATTTTTTGATACAGGTCTGGAATGTGGCTGGACGCGAACTCTGCAGTTCCGAAAGTAACCGTTGTCTGCCCGAAATTCCTCTCTGCGTTGAAGTAAGGAATTTCGCCCGGTAGGCGCGATGCTGACTCAGTTATGTTCTTCCTAACGCCGGGCAAATCTTCCGCGACATTGCCGGCCGACTTTGCATAACGCACGAGGAAAGATTCGTCGTGAAACGCTTGCTGTGCAACCTTCTGTACCAAAGCTGCCGCTTCCTTGGGATGCTCAAGGATACTGCTGCCTGCTTCTAAAACGAAACGCGGAATTGTCATTTTGAAAGTCGAAGGAACTATTCTCTGACTTTACGATCCTGAGCGTGTTTTTCACGTGAAAAGCGTGGATCGTCAAAACATTGCCTGAGAGATTTCATCTAATGTCTCAATTGGTTTCTTAATGCTCGAATTCGGGAGGTAGCTTATCTATAATCTCCTGTGCCGCCGCATCTTTAGGTATACTCAAAACCTGAAAAGTTTGCGCCAGTCGGACTTCGAAGACACCTGCTGCACAAGTGAAATCATGCAAGAAGTAGAAAACAAACCAATAATGCGCTCCAAAAGCAAACTGGCGATGGTCGTGGGAATTCTTGTACTTCTCGGGGCAATCGGTGTGCTCATTTATTTGAGTCAGCCGACAGCACATACGGCTCAGGCACCTGTCGAAGAGGTTCATAAGCGAACGAAAGAGTCTATTGGTGTTTACTCAAGATTCAATTCTGGCGAAACTGAAGCAACAGCACTGAAGGACAAGTCTGGGTCCACAGAGTCAGAACAATCAGTTGCCGTTGAGAAAAGAGCGCCGGTTGCTGAGAAAACAGCAGCACCTGCAACTGAGAAAACAGAAGCACCGGCAACTGAGAAGACGGCTCCAAGTCCGACGACGGCTGCGAAAACTGAACCTCCTGTTCCTGTTCAAGTTTTGAAAGGTGAAACAACGAATGCTGCAACTAGCGAGCCGGTCCAAAAGGCGCCGGAGAAGTTGGTAGATAAAACGGCAAAAGTTGCAGCGCCGCACCACAAGAAGCATCACAGAAGCGAAGAAACATTCTTCGAACTCGCACCGAACAGCGGGAAGCATTCGCCGGATAATCTCGATAGAGTAGCGAACTAATTGAAGTTTGTCCGCGGCGCCGGCTTCCAGCCAGCACTTGAAGCCGCCAAGATGGCGCCACTACGGCCAGGCGCATACAATGCGCCACTACGTTTGAACCTAATACGTGTACGAAGTCTGATATGCACGGCGGCGAGGTGTATCGCTATTTTCAGAACGAATCTGGCTTCTGAGTTGGTTTACTCTAGCGCCCGATGTATGCGGTTCGCGAATTGCAGGAACGACCGAAGCATCCGATATCTGTTGTTTGCGCTTGTATGGGGGTTCGCCTTCGAAATTGACCGGCTCGCCTGGTTTTACCGGAACTTCCGGCGCTTCTTGGTTTACGGCGCCAGAGTCTTTCACTTCACCTGATTGATTGTCGGCGCCTGATTGGTTTCCACCAGATTTTTGAGAACCTTGATCAGCAAGATCAGCAGGATGGTTTGCATTCGTCGCTTCAGTTGCAATTGTCGTGAAATTCGACAGATCTTGAGCGCTCGATTGCTGTGAATCTATTTGTGCTGCATTATTTTGCGCAAGTGCAGTTTTACTTTGTTTTGTTTGCGACTCTTCGACAGGCGAGTCATCTTTTGCCGCTAGCAATCGCTTCGAAATTTCGGGCATTCTTTGCTGCAGTTCCAATGCCTCACGTTCGGCATCTTTGGCATTCATTGCATGGCGAACATTTACCGTTGCGACAAAGCCGATGACGCCTGCCATTACTGCGGCAGTTAGATAGAGAGGAACTTCAAACTTCTTGGAGCCAAGAGTCTGAATCTTCGCTGCTTCCTTTTGCATGGCAGCAACGTCTGCTTTGTGACGTGCTTCTGCTTTTGCGCGGGCGCGTGCTTCGGCTTTTGCTTTTGTGTCGCCTTCTTTCGCCAATGCCTTTGCTTTTGCGGCATCAGCAGGAGTTATCGAGGAAACGGGGGTGATGATTGGCGAAGATTTTGCAGCCGCTTGCACGACTTCAGCAACAGGAACAACCACAGGCGCGAAATCAGATACCTTCGGAGTTCCAATTGCATTGAGCTCATCAAGGCTGTATGTCTTTTTGACTTTTGCGACCGGTCTTTCCGGTTCTGGCTCAACTTGTTGAGAAGCATGTCTCCATGAGCGCATCCATTTGGCTAAATCCTGAGCATTTTGGAAGCGATCTTCCTTCTCTTTGGCGAGACATTTGAATACTGTTGCTTCGACGTGAAATGGAATATCCAATTCCGGTGCGGACTCTTTGAAGCGGCGCGGCAGTCCACTCTTCTGATTGGCAATTAGCTGCTCGACGTCTTCGCAGACGTAAGGCAATCTGCCTGTGAGCGTCATATAAAGAACAACGCCGACACTGTAGATATCGGAACGCTCATCTGTTTCATCGCCGTTTAAGGCTTCCGGACTTGCATATTCCGGTTTGAAAGTCTTTGGCTCGTGGCGCTGCACCGCATCATCTTTGATTGTGGCGCCACCGAAGTCGGTGAGTTTTGCAATCTGTGAGGATTCGTTGTCTCCCAGCAGGAAGATGCATGAGGGGGTGATTTCGTTGTGGACAACGCCGGCCGCGTGCGCGGCATGAAGCGCTTCGGCAACTTCAAGGAATATTGGATAGACCAATTCCGCCGGCAATGGACCTTCGGCGGTGAGCATTTCGCCAAGGCACATGCCTGTAACGTGTTCGAAAACTATGTACAAATTCCCGCGGTCGGAAAAATGATCCAGCATTAATGGAAGGTTGTGATGCCGGGCTCGGTTGAGAGCTCGGATTTCCGACTGGAAAAGGTCAGCCTGCGCTTCTTTCGAAATCTTGGCGCGGGTCAATTCTTTGATGGTTACCAAACGACTAGTGCGGCGGTCGCGGGCGCGATAGAGGTTGTACCTGCCGGTCGAGCAGATAATTCCAGTCACGCTGTAAATGCCGTTGAGCGTGGCGCCGATTGGATATGCGCGGGCTAATTCAAAGGTGGTTTTCGGCTTGCTGGTGACCAAGCGCAGCTTCCCTCATGCGTCTGTAGTTCAATACTAAAGCCATTTGGGCGCTAACCCTAATAAGAAACCATTCACCAACATGAGCTAACTTTAGCCAAATTTGTTTTTGTTGTGAAATTGATGAATGTCCGCTGTACGTCGGCGATTTGTTGAGGTTTTGATTGAATGGTTTTGAGCAAATTTTCTTAGACAAGCTGGCACTATATTTGGTATCAGCCTCGTGCTCGTCGAATCGGATGGATGTGTTGACATCTCCGCTGTTCTGAATTTGTTTTGTACGATGTAAATGCGCTTGACTACGCCTTTGACGATTCACGGGTAACTGTTCTGATAGAATCTAACAGTGCTATTCGCGCACAATTACTAGTAGTCCGCTGGCAGCTTGGTTTGGAGGTTCGTTAGATGGTTGAAACCATTCAACTCGTGAGACAGATTGCAGTTAGAGCGATCGTCACGGAGAACTTCAAAGGGCAAGTCGGCGGGGAAATCGCGCGCAATCTTCAGCAAATCGATGCTGAATTGCAGCAATTGGAATTTAAAGGAAAACGTGCCATCGCTGATATCGAAAAGCGCAGTGGCGGAGCTGTTACAGCCGACGCACGAGTGCAAATCGAGACAATAAGACAGCAGATCGAGGCTGAAAAGATGCGCCTCCTCCAATATAAAGAGGAAATGCAAGGACAAAGCCAGGCGCTGACAGAATTGCCGGTCGGCAGTGTAGTAACTCAGTTTACTGTGGAAAATCCCGTCGAAGTTCGCGTTGGAGAAAACATCTTCCAGCGCTTGGAAGGCGGCGAGATTCTTGTCAAGGACGGCATCATTCAAGAGATTCGCGTCTAAGTTCAACTGCCCTGGTTTGATTCCATTGTTTTGGAACAGATTCAAAAGGTTCGTTTGTTTTAGCGCGTCTTGAAATGACGCCGTCCAAGCAATTGTTTTTCTTTGTGCTTCGAGATGATCTTCTTATAGATACTCTTTCAGCCTAAGAGTAATGTTGCTTTGGCGAAGAGCTCTCAAAGCCTTCAGCTCAATTTGTCGAGTTCGCTCGCGGGTGATACCCACAAGTTTTCCAACTTGCTCGAGAGTGCGTTGCTTACCGTCATTCAGTCCGAATCGTAGGATTAGAACCTCGCGCTCACGCGGAGTGAGCATAGACAATACGCCACGAATGTCGCTAGACATCAGGCTCGCCTCAGTTGAATCCTCAGGGCGAGAAGAATTCTCGTCCTCAACAATCTCTGAAAGTGAGTTGTCATCGTCCTCTCCGTATGGAGTGTCCAGTGACAGTGGTGAGCGGTTAGCGGCAAGGATCTCTTTGATCTTCACTACAGACACACCCATGCCCTTCGCTAGATCCTCGAGATTAGGTCTGCGACCCATCTCTTGAGAGAGCTTGCGAGTTACTTTTCTGAGGTTGTTGATTGTCTCGACCATGTGGACAGGCACGCGAATAGTGCGTGATTTATCGGCGATGGCGCGAGTGATGCCCTGACGAATCCACCAAGTTGCATAGGTAGAGAACTTGTAGCCTCGCTCCGCATCGAACTTCTCAGCGGCGCGAATCAGACCGAGGTTGCCCTCTTGAATCAAATCAAGGAATGGAAGACCGCGACCTTGATACTTTTTGGCTACTGATACAACCAGTCGAAGATTGGCTTGTACCAGGCGCTTTTTAGCGAGCATGTCGCCGGCGGCAATGCGTCTGGCCAGTTCGATCTCCTCTGAGGCGGTCAACAGTTTGATTCGTCCGATTGAGCGCAGATAGAATTGAACCGGGTCCTCTGACGTACCAGCGCGACGTCCGATCGGCGCGTATGAAGACGCGTCGTCGTCTGAGTCGTCACCGACTGCACCAAGCTCTACTTCATCATCCGTATTGAATGCTGCTGAGTATCCCGGCACTAGGTCGTCCAGAGTGTATTCATCGATAGATGGAGCGTACTTCCTGATCATTTTCCTGACGGCTTTAGCCGCTGTACGGTAATACAACGAGGTCCGAAATCGGATCTCAGAATTTTTGGGATGCAAATGCCCCGCCCTTTGGGGCAGTTACATATCTATTTGTTTGTCCCACCAACGCTTGAGACGGTACTTCTATTTAAATGTTCCGACCCACTACTTGAAAAGTGGGTTATCCCTAGATCTGAACAGGGGCTAGGTTTTTACTTGAACTTGCCGTAACTGTGCAGCCCGCCCAGTCCGAGGGAGTTGAATCCTAGGTAAGTCATCAGTGTTAAAAGTAGACCGACGATGGAAACCAGCGCCAACCTTTCAGCGGAGCACTCGCGATGCACTCTCAAATGGATGTATGCCGCATAACTCAGCCAGGTAACAAGGGCCATGGACTCTTTCGGGTCCCAGGACCAGTAGGTGCCCCACGCGTGATTCGCCCACAAACCGCCTGTAATAATCCCGAAAGTGAGGGCCGGCATACCGATCGCGATGCATCGATAGCTGACGTCATCGTAGATTTCGGCGAGTTTTGCATCCCCGATTTTTTTATCAACTCTCTGTAATAGTTTGAAACTAATCACCGAACCAACCAAACTGGCACCGGCAAAGAGTATTTGAAGCCATGCTGTATCAACAGTGGTGAAAGTGCCGAGCACGACTGCCAGCAACGCCAAACAAACAGTGACTATTGCTGTAATCAGGCTCTGGATGCGCCCAGCCATGTAGAGCTGGATAAAACCTGCAAGTCCACCAAGGAAAAACAAGGCATAGGAGACGATCAATGGTGGAACGTGAATCCAGCGCCAATAGCTGACAAGCGCTGGAACCAGCGGTTGGATGTCGTGCTGCGATTGCGGCAGCCAGCTACCGTAGAGAAACATCAGCAGCGCCGTCAAGCTGGCGAGCCATCCCAATTGCCTTACGCCATAAGCCTTTGCGAGTACGAGGTAAGAACCCATCGTTGCCCAGGCAAACCAGAGAAGAGACTCGTACAAGTTAGCCAGAGGGAATCGTTGTGCATCGATGCCGCGGATGATAATTGCTGCCGTTAAACTCACGAACGCAAGAACCATCGCTCCCGAGCCGATTTTGACCATCAGGTCTTTGCGTTGTTTGAACCCGTTAGAAGCAGCAAAAACCCAGAAGGACATCACCGACGTGATGCCTGCCGTGTTTGTAAGTGCCATCTGCATCTCGGACATTAGCTATCTCCTTGGGCATTTTCCGTGTTGCCTGAGCCGGTGGCGCTTGCCGCCAACTCTTTTTTGTTTTGTTTGGTGGATGAACTTGTTTTTTGTGCGTCCGCTTCAGCGTTTGTTTGTGTTTTTGCATCGCCTGCTTGCGAATTTGAAGCTGGCGAACCTGATTTCAAAGGCATCTGCGCCTCTGCGCCCGAAGGTGTTTCAACAACATCTTCTGCTTTAGGCTCGCCAAAGTCTCTGATAATCTGTGTTTCCATCGCTTTGAGCAAGCGTTCAAACCCGACTTTGTCTTTGACTGAACGCCCACCGAAATAGAGCACGTTGTTTTCAAAACTGACCCAAACGTGTCTGTGCGGAATTGCAGCCATCAGGACGCCGACAATGATGAAACCGAATGCAATATAAGTGATTGGCAATCCCGGATCGCATTTATATTGAAGCCCCGTCACCGGCATTGTTTTTATCAGCGAAATCGTGACGGGACCAAGCTTTGCGGGTTTATCCTTCGAGAGTTCGGTGAGCATGCGCGGACCCTCCCAATCTGGGCGCTTTGCAAAGACTTTGATTGGCTTGCCATCTGCGCGTACAGAGAAAAGCATCATCGTGTCTTGGTCTAGTGGAAGGAAAGCGGCATAGAGTTTGCCCATCGGTCTCAAATCGAGACGCCTTTCGTTGCCGTTGAAATTCAAGATGAGATGATCGAGTCCCCAGCTGGATTGATAAATATCGACGCCATCATATGAAAGCGGGTTGTTGACTGAGATCTCTTGAGTTTTGACCTCTTTGCCATTCTTGTCGATGACAGTCAATTTGGAAAACCACTGTTTTGCTTCGCCTGTCGGGTGGTCTTCTCTGCGAGTCTCATCAACTCTTACTGTCCAGTCAGGTAATTTGCCGATCCAAAGCTTGGAGTGTTCGGATTCGTGGAAATCGAGATGGGAATTGAGAAGTACTGGTTGAAAACCTGAGAATCCCGTCCATGAAGTGATTGTCACTCCGACTAGCAAAGTAAGCAGGCCTATATGGGTGACTGTCGCCGCCAGACGTCCGTACTTCCCATATTCCGCGAGCAAGCGCTCTTCGTTGGTTGAAACCTTGAAACCTTTCGACGCAAGCTTCAGTGCAATGGCTGTGAAAGCTGACTTCTCGCCCTTTGTTATGTTGACTGATGTGTTGACCGGAAGCTTGCCGATTTCTCTTCCACCGATAAAGGGTAGCGGCTTGTTCAACAATTTGACGCGAGGAAAAACTCTCATGAAGCTGCACGCGATCATATTGACGGTGAGCATTGCAATGAGGGAGAGGAACCACGGGCTGTGATAGATGTCTGTAATTCCAAACTGCGTAAGCAATTTCGCTGTCTCTGCACCGAATTGCTCGACGACTTTCTCTTTGCCGTTGGCTGATTCTTGTGGGCACCAGGCACCAATAAGCACTGTTAGCGCTGTCAAAGACATCAGGAAAATCGTGAGCTTCACCGAAGCAAGCACATTTTTGACGCTTGTTTGCGGCTTCAGGTCTGTCTTTTCGCTTTCAGTGTTCACGTGTGTCCGGGTTTCCTGTCTTGTGTTTTGCTTTGTCGGTCGACGCATGGCGTCGACCCTACAAAAAAAATGCTGTCTCTTAAAATGCTGTCTCCTGGTGGGTTCCGCTCAAAATTTGATCGGTCAGACGTCGCGCTTCGTCAAAGTTGCCGCGACTGACTGCGCGATAAATATCTTCCGATTCTGCAAGTTCTCGCATGAATCCTTGTTTTTGCTCGTCTGAAAACGCGTTGTCTTGAGCCGTTTTTTTGAGCTTGTCGGCGAGTGCGTTGAGGAACAAAACGTAGTTATCGATATCGTTTACAAGCACGCCCTCCAATCTTCCGATCAAAGCTCTTTCCAGTGCGTGACTGATTCCATCGGTCGATACTGCAAGTTTCAAATGTCCACGCTTGACTGATTGACCAAAGACAATGTCGCAGTCGGCGTTGAAATCTTCGGATGCGCTCAAGATTTTCGCTTCTGCTGCCGCTTCCAAAATCCTTTCATTCTCTTCTGCGTCTGCGCCGGTGGTCACGACCATAAAGAAATGACCGGAGTGAATGCGTTCGAAATCTCTGACGCCCATTTCTCTCTTTGTCAGAGTCAAACGATTCGAGTGCGAGAGTTTTAACTCTTCAATCTCGCTGGCAAATACAGGTGCAATTGCTTCCACCTTCGCGCCATATTCAATGAATCTGCTTATTTCTCTGAGCGCGCGTTTGCCGCCGCCAGCAATAAGAACATTACGTCCATCCACTTTCAAATTGACTGGCAGAAGATTGGCTAGATTTGCGTCTTTAGTTTGATGCGCGGATGTCATCTCATTTCGTTCTTACAAGCACGTAATTAATGAGGTTCTCCAAGGAGTCCCTAGCATCTGAAGGAGCAAGTTTGCTCAACGATTGTTTGGCGAGATCGCCATAGTGACCGGCGAGTTTGACGGTGGCTTCGACGCCGCCGTTGGCTTTGATGAGCGCAATGCCCTCTTCCGAGCCTTCGTCCGAAACAATTTGTCTGGTTTTAATCAATTCGCGCAGCCTGTTAGCAGCATCGTCATTTCTTTCGAGAATGTAGAGCGCCGGCGCCGTAACCACTCCGGCTCTAAGATCGCTGCCCGGCTGTTTGCCGAGTTCGGTAGCTTCGCCGGTAATGTCCAGAAGGTCGTCGACTATCTGGAAGCAAATGCCCAGGTTGACCCCGTAGTCTTTCAAAGCTTGCACGACTTCGTCGGATGCGGCGTTGAGAATTGCCCCGGCATGTGCGCCTGCGGCAAACAGGGATGCGGTTTTGGCGATCGACTTGTTGATATAGCCTTCCCAATTGACTTCAGTATTAAATTGGCTGCGCATTTGCTTAATTTCACCTGCGCAAAGGTCGCCGAGAACCTGCCCGTATATGCCAACAACAACCGGATTCATGATTCTGGCAAGGCAAATGGAAGCTTGGGCGAAGAGTAAATCGCCCAAAAGTACAGCCAGTCTGTCATTGAAGCGTTTGTTGACGGTTTCTTTGCCGCGGCGAAGCGAGGCAGAGTCAATGACATCGTCGTGGACGAGGCTGGCGGTATGGATGAGTTCCGTCAAAACGGCTTGAATAATGTTGAGGCGCCCGAGCTCGCGACCTTCAATCAGGCTGGCTTTCGAGCCCAGAAGGGCAATCGCCACGCGAATTCGTTTTCCGCCTGACTGAAAAACCTGGGTAAGCAACTCTCCGACAAACGGGTTGTCGTCAATTAGGTTGGAGGTCAACCAGGTCTCGACGATAGCCAGCTCCTCTTGAATCGGAGCGATGATGGCTTTGAGGTCGTCTTTCGCCTGTGTGGCGGCTTTGATTGGCGCGCTGGTCATTGGATTTGTCTGAGTTCCCTGTAGTTTTGCCAGCCGGGCTACCAGCAGATGCCTCCGGCAGATCTACCGGATGTCATCTGGTTTTGCTAAGCTTTTCATATAAGGCCAATACACGTCAACAAATCCACCTTACTAAGCAACTAAGAGAAACTTATTAGGTTTTTAGCCAGTGATCTGGCTTATACCTAGCTAAGAATCTATACTCGTGTGCGGCCTCTTTAAATTGTCCTCTTTGAAGCCGGAAATCCGGTGTTTCTGGCGGAACTGACCGACAGCGGAGCACCCTATAGTGGAGCAGAATCCCTTGCAAGATCTCAAAAGACAAATTACTAACAAAGAAATCACACTGCCTGACGCGCTTGCTAGGGCATTGCCATTGTTACGGGGCAAGGTCACGGACGAAAAACTGATGTGGCTGGCGTCTGAATTGCAAGGCTTCCAAAATGGATTGGAATTTTTCCAGAAGCACGCCAATGACACTGCTCTGGCGGAATTCCCTGCTTACCGAATCGTCACCGGCAAAATCTGGTTGTTGACACCGCAAGGTACGCTGGCTGAACTCAACAATCCGATGACCCAACGTGAGAGAGTCTTCCTTTCTGCACCAGTGTCGTGGTTGGAAGAAGCGCTCAATGATCCCAACGATACTTGCCTCGTAGACATGACTGAGTTGACCAACCTTTTTGCAAAGGGCGTAGGCAATGTTGTATGCGAATGCCCGAAAGAACACTTGCGCGGCATTCTTTCTATCTTCCGCCAGCGCTTCATTCAAGTGCTCGACGAAGCTAGCCAAGTCAACTAACCTGGGAGCGCGGGCGGCTCGCCCGCTTTGCTGTTCGAAAGGGCGGCTTGCACACGCCCTTTCAATTGTTTGAACGATGTTTGCGCTCAGTTAGAACTGGGCGCATAAAATGCGGTTCTACACTGCTTATTTAGAACTCGTGGTATCCGAGCACAACTAGAACGCAGGCGCCGCCGTAGATCACGTTGAGCCCTGCATCTTCAGCGCGTTTGATAGCAGCTCGGCTTTCTGCCCCAGGCTGCATCCAAAGGTGTTTGACGCCAGCTTTGATAGCATCATCGACGACCTTTTCTGTCACCGCAGGTGGTGTGATGATGGAAACAGATTCGACCGGTTCTGGCAGGTCAAGTAAGGACGGATATGTGATTAGACCCTCAACCTCGCCCTCTGTTGGGTTGATCGGGATTGCCGGCCGATTGTTTTGCATGTAGCAGCGCAAAACTTTGTTGCCATACTTGTGGCGATTTGAAGATGCACCCGCTACCGCGAATTTAGGTGCGGCGAGGAATTGATTGATTTTGCTGCCTTCTGCGTCCATATAAATGTCTCCAGATGAAACTTTAGTTTAACCGACATGGCAAGCGACTGGTGATGCACGCGCCTCTGCGAAACCTCCGATGGCGTCGCCCTACATTCTGTAAATCAGCTGCTCTTTACTAATAACTGCATTTGATTCAGCTGCGGCGATTTTTTCTTTCACCAGGTCATGATGTGGGGAAAGCTTGCAGACAGGGTCGGCTTGAGCTGCATCACCCGCGAGGAGAAACGCCTGACAGCGGCAGCCGCCTAGGTCTTTCTCTCGAAACTCGCATGTACGGCAAGGCTCGACCATCCAATCGAAACCGCGAAAAGCGTTGAATGCCGGCGACTCCTTCCAAATCCATTCCAGTGTGTTTTCTTTGGTAGATGGAAAAGATAATGTTTTGATCGCGCTCGCTGCAAGGCATGGATAAGCAGTTCCATTTACTGAAATAACCATATGTTGGCTTGCCCAGCCGCCCATGCAGGGTTTTGGTGAACTTTCAATATAGTCGCCGATTATCCAACTGAGGTGCATTTTTCCCTGCAATTGATTTTTCTTTGTTTCATAAACAACTAGTGCGTCGCTCATTTGTTGTTGCGTCGGCAAAAGGTGTTCCATATTAGCGGCAGCAAAACCGTAATACTGTGTATTCGCTAGCTCAAGACGTTTTACGCCGAGGCTATGTGCCAGATCTATTATTTCGGCAACCTCATGAAGGTTGTGGCGATGCAGTACCACATTCAGTGCTAAAGGTAATTTCGAATTCGCGACCAATTTTAAAGCAGCTAATTTTTGCTGTTGCGCATCCCGGCCTGCAATCAATTGCGCGGTTTGCGAGCTGGCTGATTGTATGCTGATTTGTATACTTTCTAGCCCGCAACTAATTAACTCTGATACAACCATTTCAGTTAGCCCGATACCGCTTGTAATCAAATTGCTGTAGATGTCGTGTTTTTTCAAACGCTCGATGATTCGTGGTAAACCTGCATAGGCAAGAGGTTCTCCACCGGTAAGATTAGCCTGCACCACTGAGAGCTTTGCTGCCTGATCGATGATTGAAAGCCATTCTTCAACAAGCAGTTCATTATCGGCGCGCACCAGTTCCAGAGGATTGGAGCAGTACAGGCACCGCAAAGGACAACGATGAGTCAGCTCCATCGTCAGGGTGTATGGATTAGAAACCGTCATTGTTTTAGCTCGATCCAGCCGCGAGACAGCGCGTCCATGAGAAATTCCGCAAGGTCTCTGTGCAATGTGTCATCTTCGTAGCGTACCGCAAGCTCAGAATAAATCATCTCTATGGTGCGATTGCCGTCGACTAGCTCAAGCACTTCCGACGCCGAATGATTGAGTTTGACGATGCATTCAGGCATGAGCAGTAGTTTGCATTGCCTTTCTTCGTCGTCTTTTAAACGGACGCCATGCGCCATCTGGAGGACTGATTCTTTGACAATGTTTTCTAGTCCGTCTGCCATTCAAATCACCGCACAACCTTGGAGGCGCATTCGTTTCCTTGAATCGCGTCCAGCATCGACCACAATACATCGCATTTGAATTCTACGGCTTTTAGCGCCTGAAGCTGTTTTTCCAGCGTGTTTGCTGCTGCTAAAACAATGGACAGTCCGTGTTCGGAATCTCGCGGTGCTTGACTCAGGCGATTGCGAAAGTATGTTAGACCGTCCTTGTCGATCCAATGATAATGCCTTTCTATGACTTCGATTCGATAGCTAACGAGTGTGGGTGCAAAGACTTCAGTGAGTGATGATGCGACAGCTAGCCACCATTCATTGTTGCGGCAATAATTTACGTACGCGTCAACCGCGAATATCACGCCCGGCAAAAAATGTTTTCCGTCGAGAAGCTCGTTGCGACTGATTCCGGCGGCTTCTGCAAACTTCAACCAAGCGTGAATGCCTCCATCATCTTCGGCGCGTCCGTCGTGGTCGACAATGCGTTCGCGCCATTTTATGCGGTCGGCTCGTTGAGGGAGTTTCGACAGAACAATGCCGTCTTTGATTGGCAAGCATTTTTGATAGTAAAAACGATTTGCGATCCATCGCTGCATCTCGTCTTTGCTCAACAAACCCTCGTGCATGCGGGCGTGAAACGGATGTTTGTCGTGATACTTCTCTTCCCCGATTTTTTTCAGGCGCGCGACAAATTGCTCTTCGCTTAAAAGTTGACGGCTCGACTGTAAATCAATCACGAATCTTGTTCCTGCAAGAGTTAACCGATTTGCTCGTTGCAAGCGAGAACGGCGCGCCGCTGCAAACAGACATTCCGTCGACTGCAATGTGGACTCCGGCGGTTTCGACCGCCCGTCTTTCCGTGGAATTATCGCGCAAAATCGGGTTGCTGTTGTTGATATGAGTGAGGAATTTTGCTCTTGCTTTCACCTTTTCAAGTTTTGCCAAAATGCCGCCTGCGCCGCTCAGTGGTAAGTGCCCCATGGTCTCGGCGTCAGGGGCGTTGCCGTCCAATGCCTGCAGCTCATTTGATGTATAAAAAGTACCGTCGACGAGTACTGTGTCGCAGCCGTCGAGTAGCCAGAGGAGTGCTTCGTCCCAAGCGCCGATTTGAGGGGCGTAGGCAATGGCGTCGGATGTGTCGTGTTTTGGCTCAGGCTCGACTTGGTTTCCCTCTGCCTCGACTTGGTTTCCCTCTGCCTCGACGTGCTTTCCGTTTAACTTTTCTTGGCTGCTTTCGAACTTCAGACCGATGACGGCGTCAGCGGTTTGGTTCGTGTTGGCGGATTGTTCCTCGATTTGGGCGCCAATTTTCGAGGCGCCCACGTATCGCGGTTGTCTATTGCTGAGGCCCGCCGCTGTTACCGTCATAGAGTCGCCTAGCTTGAATGGAACGCCTGGCACAATCGTGAAAAATTCGAGATGGGCGTAGTTTTTCAGGACTGCCTTAATGGGGAAGGCTTTTTCCATCAAGCCCAGAACCGACGCCGTGGCATAGACCCGCAGACGTGAGCCTTCGCGCAGATTAATTAGTCCCATCGTATGGTCAAGCTCACCATCAGTGAGGATCACAGATTTAATAGGACTATTTCGAACAGGTCCGTTCGGCGGCGGGTGGAGCTCGCAATGTCGTGCCAGCTGGTGTCTGAGGTCGACGCTCGGATTGACTATTGCCCAGGAAGTTTCCCCGTTTTCCTCATACTCGACCGCCAAGGAGTCGGTCGTGCGCGCGCTCTCTGGGTTGTTTCTTGCAAAATTGCAATTTTCGCAGCCGCAATTCCATTGCGGACAGCCGCCACCGGCGCCCGTGCCCAGAACAATCAGGCGCACGTTTACCTCTTGTGAATGTAGGCTGTCACCTCAGCGCCCGCGCTGATGATTTCGTAGCTGGGTTTTTCCCACATAAAGCCTCCAATTAATTTCTGCCCTGTTAAATTCGAATGCGCGGATTCACATATGGTTTCAATCAGGATCATGCACGCGTTGCGCCAAACTAAACTATCATTTGTAGATTAAAGGCCAATCTATTTAGATTAAACGGTGATTGACAAGGGGGCGCCATGAAGGCGAGTGTAGCCAAGAAATCCGAAGAGGCGAAAAACGATAAGCATTTCGACCTGAAAGCTGTGCAGGCTGCTATTCAAGATGAAGACCTAGACGGATGGCTTTTCTATTTCTTTCATGACAATGATCCGTTGGCGCTCAGTATTCTGCAACTGGAACAAGGCCACTTCACGCGCCGCTGGTTTTATTTTGTGCCGAAGTCCGGCGAGCCTATCAAAATCGTTCATCGTATTGAGATGGACGCGCTGGATTCGCTGCCTGGAGAGAAACGCGTTTACCTTGGTTGGAAACAGCTAGAGAGTGTGCTCAAGGAGACTTTGTCTGGTGTTAAAGAAGTGGCGATGCAATACTCGCCGATGAATCACATTCCTTATGTGTCAAGAGTCGACAGCGGCATTGTGGAGCTTGTTCGCTCCGCTGGCACGGAAGTTGCAACATCCGCCAACCTCGTCCAGAAGTTCGAAGCTGTGTGGAGTGACGACCAATTGAAGAGTCACGTCACGGCTGCTGAAAATCTGCGAAAGTTCATTTTCCTTGCATTTCAGTTCATCAAAGAACGCATTAATGGAGGCAAGCCGGTCAACGAGTACGAAGTTCAACAATATATTTGCAAGCTCTACGAAGAACACGGCATGGTGACCTCTTCACCGCCTATAGTGGCAGTGAATGGACACAGCGGATTGCCGCACTATCAACCAAACAAAGATTCTTTCAGCGAGATAAAGAAAGGCGACTTCGTTTTGCTCGATATCTGGGCAAAGCAGGGCACGCCGCACAATGCAATATACGCCGACATTACTTGGACCGGTTATGTAGGTGATGCAGTTCCACAGAAATACACCGATATTTTTGAAGTCGTTCGCGGCGCGCGCGATGCTGCTCTTGCTTATGTTTCAGAGCGAATTGCCGGAAAGCATGTTGTGCACGGATACCAGGTTGATGATGTCTCGCGTAACTACATAACTGAGCGCGGTTATGGAGATAAGTTCGTCCATCGCACGGGTCATTCGATTTGTACCGAAGTGCATGCAAATGGCGCGAACATCGACAATTTGGAAACCAAAGACGAGAGAGAAATTATTGCGCACACGGGTTTTTCCATTGAGCCCGGAGTGTACCTGGAAGAATTTGGTGTCCGCAGCGAAATCGATGCTTACGTGGGTGATGATGAGGTTTTGGTTTTTGGGCAACCTATACAGACAGAGATAATTCCGATACTTGCGCTCAAGTAAGGAGCACCCGTGCCAGTCGAGAACTGTCTAATGAATGTTGGCGAGTGGGTTACTGACCTGGCGGCCATTTCGTGTCTTGGTGCCGGACTGGCTGCGTTGGTGCTGACCTTGTTGCCCGGTAAGCGACTGACGGGAAAGGCTGAATCCGCAGATCCTTCATCTTTCATCGATCCGGGGGCCGGCGAAACAGCGCGCTATCGCCTCGCCTTCAAAGACCTTATCACTGTGAAGAATTCTGGTTTGGACGTCACGCAGGTTTCTGGCACTGTACCGGAGCCTGGTGTTGGGCTTGAAGGAACGCGCGCAATGTCTGCAAGCGAACTGGCAATCACGATGTTCGACCAGGGTATTTTAGGTGTTGGTCTCGGCGAGAAGAGTCTGGAAGCGACAAAGTCTTTCTCGAAAACAAAATTCGAAAAGACGAAAGTCGAGTCGAAAACCAAGATTGATTCAAAAACAAAAATAGAAAAGAAAGTCGACACCAAGACAAAAATTGAGCCGCGAGCCAAGGAAGAGAAGCCGAAGCCCGAATCGAAGAAAGACGCGAAGAAAGAAGCGAAACCAGATCCAAAAGATCAGAAGAACCAGAAAGACCAGAAGAAAGATCCGAAGAAAGACACAAAGAAGGGCGAAGAGAAGGATTTGCAGCTTCATATGGCGGTGCGCAAAATCACTTATGGTTCAAAGAAAACTGACCCATATGTTTCAAAGCCGGTCATTGATGAGAATACGGGAGAGGAAACTCCCGATCCATTGAAGCCAACATACTTTAGTGAAGATATTTTGGACGCGATGGATAGGCAGCCGGCAAGTTTTCTGAATCAGTCGAAGGAGCCTGACCCAAGTCCACTCCCTGCAGAAAAACCAAACGCAGCTCCAGGTTTCCCAACGGCAGCCGGTCCAGCGCAACGAGTTCCGCTGCCGCCGCAGCCTCCGGCTCAAGGTTTCCCGCAGCCTCCGCAACCATCGACTCCCGGTTTCCCGCAGCCTCCGCAACCATCGACTCCGGGTTTCCCGCAACCACCGCAGCCTCCTGCTCAAGGTTTCCCGATGCCGCCGCAACCGCCGACTCCGGGTTTCCCTCAACCACCGCAACCTCCGGCTCAAGGTTTCCCTGTGTCTCCCCAACCTCCAACTCCGCCTCAACCGCAGAATCCAAAGGAAGGGCAACAGTCTCAGCCAGAAGAAATCGATCCAAGCAAAGACCCGAAGAAGGTTGGACGCTCGACACTGATTGAGCCCAAACGCAATCTTCAACAAGACAGAGAGCCGCCGCCGCCGGAGTACTTCAAGTGACCGAGACAAGAACTCCAGAAGCGAAAGCCGCGCCTGAGAAAAAGGTGAAGCAAGACAGCCAGGGTGTGAAGCCCTGGTCTTTGCGCCTGCTCATTATTTACGTCGGCATTGGTTTCTACGTTCTTTTTGCGTGGTCGCAAATAGGGCCCAGCATACTTTCGGCGATTGCGTTCAACCTGGCTGTTCTCGCCATTCTCGCCGTCATCTCTAGTTGTACTCGAACGCTAGTGTTGCGCCGGATGTTGTCGCTCTTTCTTTGGGGCGCATTTATGACTGGTGTTGCCGTCATGGTGTCGCATGTTGCTGTGAACGCCTTCGCTTTCTCTGGTCGTGGCGGCACTGAAATTGCCATGGCAGCAATCGAGGAAGTAATAAAACTAATACCGCTTGTGGTGCTTATGATCGTTGGCCGGAAATTCAGCACATTTACCATGGGCATGACCGATTTTATTCTTGCTGGTGCCGCGCTTGGTGCTGGTTTTTCCTGTCTGGAGTACGCTGCCGCTCACAAAAACGCAGCTGCCTATGGGCAACTTGCCTGGCTTCCGACCGCTGAGATTGTGAACGGGCGCATGATTTCAGGTCACCTCATTTGGTCATCGCTGGCGGCAGCAGGGATTGGATTTGGCTTTTTCTTCAAGACCAGATGGAAGGTTGCAGCAATTGGTGCAGCTATTGGATTAGCCGTCACCATCATCGATCATGCTGCCTACAACTATTCAATTGTCAGCAACGATTGGATGTCCGGTATTCTCAATGCGATTGCGCTCAACGGCTATCTTGCCTTTGGTTTGTGGATCGCGTCGATGGTGATTGCGTTGGTGGTGGATGCTCGCGTTTTGATAAAGGCGGTTCCACAGTTTAGCGAATTCAAAGTGCCGAAGGGACTTGAAGGGCTCGATGGATTGATGGCGATGTGGGACTTCGTTATCGATCGCAGGAGATTGGCGTATTCGCTGCATCACTATGAAAACGCGCCTGAGGCTTTGAAAAAAGACGCTGCTGTTACCTCGTCGCTGCTTGCGCAAACACTGATCAACTTTCATATTCCCGAGCGCAGATTGCGCACTCTTGATGCGATGACGCGAGAAGATCTGACGCTTGTCGCAGGAATCAACGATATAGGTAGAGAAGGCGATCCGGATAGCCTCGATGATATTGATCTACCGAAGCATATTAAACTGAATGCGCCTCTCAGTCAGGGCGGGATGGGCATCATTTACAGTGGTGAGCACATTCACACTGGGCAAAAACTTGCCATCAAGCTTTTGCATCCAACGTTTGCGCGGCAACAGCAGGCTGTTGAGCGTTTCAAACATGAGGCAAAAGCAGTTGGCGCCCTCCAGCATCCCAACCTGGTTACCATCACCGACTTTGGCATCACCGAGCGGAGAAAAATTCCCTATTTGGTGATGGAATTGATTCAAGGAGAAAATTTGGAGCAGGTGATCAAGGATGGCAAAGGCATGCATCCTCAGCGTTTCTTCACTATCTTCGATCAAGTCATCGACGCGCTGTCTCACGCGCACAAGCGTATGGTCATTCACCGCGATATGAAGCCGAGCAACATCCTTTTGACTCAAACCGAAGACGGACGCGACATGATCAAGATTGTTGACTTCGGTATTGCGAAAATTATGACCGGCGAGGGTGAAGAAGGCGCCAATGCGCAAGAGTTGACGCGTACCGGCGATCTCATCGGTAGCCCACTTTATATGAGTCCTGAGCAAGGTCTGGGGACGAAACTGGATGCCAGATCGGATATTTATTCCGTTGGTTGCGTTATGTATGAATGCATTGTTGGTGAGCCACCGTTGCTAGGAAACACCGCTGTGCAAACGATTATGATGCATATCAATGAGTCGCCGAAGACGTTGCGTGAAGCAAAACCGGAATTGAATATTCCAGCTGGAATAGATCACTTCGTTATGAAGTGTTTGGCGAAGAATCCGAATCACCGTTTTCAAACTATGGACGAGATGAGAGAGGCTCTGCACAACGTGAGGGCTAATCCGTTTGGACCACAAGGAGGAGGAAGCCCCCAGAGCCCTCCCAATCCGCATAATCCTCAAAACCCGCAAAATCCACCGCATCCACCAAATGTGATGGCATAGCAAGTACAATGATTTAGGCGTCCGTGTAAAGCACCAAGCGAGAAAAGGACAGTTATGACAGCTCGAAATCACGCCGGCAAATACATGCGCAGCAAGTTCGGGAATGTCTCCCGAAATGAAAGGGGTCTGGCAACCTGGGTCAAGATTCTGATTGGGGTGATGATTGTCGGAACGATTTCGATTGTTGCGATTATCGGTAGTGTTGCTTGGTTGGCTGGTTCTGCATACAAGGACATGACTGACCCTAAGAAGTCCAAAGCTACCTTAGAATCAATCGCCAAGTTCGAAGATCCATTGCCTAAGGGCTGGCAGTTTGGCATGGCTCTTCCACTCGGCCCGATAAGCGTCGCCATGATTTCTAATGACAAAGCGAAGCTAAATATCACCTTGTTGAAGTTGCCTAGTGGTGGCAAAGATATGACCAACGAAGTAGTAGTTGGAGAATACGCTGCAAAAGGGGTTCCTGATATGTCGGGCAGCGGCACTAAGTCGTCGGGCCCAATTACTGTTGAAAACAAGGGCAAGATGAATGTCGGCGGCGAAGAGCTCGCATATGTGACTGGCGTCGGCAGCGACACCAGCAAGAAATATGCGCAATTCATTGGAAGTGTCATTCCGAAGAACAAAGATTCGGTGATTATTGTGCAAGGTCAATCACTCGACTCAGGGGAATATCCAATGGAAGAGACAAAAGCTTTGCTGGGTGCCATCAAGAGTTTTTAGCTTGTCCTGCGCCAGAGGGCATTTGAAAATGGATAAATATACCTCCATGCTGGCGCTTTATGCTCGTTTTCTATTGAGCATGTCGATGTTTTGGGCTGCTTTTTTCAACTTCGCTGGTTGGAATGATCAAATGACGATGTTGTTTCCGGTGGCGCAGCAATTGTCAGCGCCGCTTTTGGCTGCAACTACAGCCGCGGAGATAGTGCTCGGCATCTCCGTTTTGATTGGTTATGCAACGAAGTACATGGCTTGGTTGTCATTGCTTTATACGATGGTTATGGCGTGCGTGACGCACCAGTTCTGGGTTGTGGAGCCGGGTCTGCAAGCGAGGGAAGCGATGAACTTCCTGCATGCGTTCGGTTCTGCCGGCGGTTTTCTCTTGCTAATCGCCCTTGGACCCGGAACCTTCAGTATCGACGAGTTCTTGAAAGAGCCCGTGTCAACAAGTTCTGCACCAGCGACGGACACGAGGTCATAAAGATAGCTCTCTGCAGAGCTGCTATTTCTTGATTGATTGTACTTTTGGCTCAAACCCATCAAACACGCTCAGGAGCGTCTTATCATCGTTTTCTGCGTTGGCTATTGTAATGAATGCAATGCGCGCTTCCAATTCATTCGGAAAATCTTTGATGATTGAAGCAAACCCAGTTTTGACTTTATCCCAATCAAAATGGTCTTTACTGTCCGCATCGCTTCCATAGCAGTCGTCAAAAAATTCGAATGCCATTCGTGCGTAATACTTGTCTCCTTCTGAGCCACCCATTGAGTCAGCACGTTTCTTTGCGTACGCAATTCGATCAATTTTTTCTCCAAGTGTTTCGTAATCCTGAAATTTGAATGCCCACGAGTCAATACAGAAATAATGCGGCCAACGCTTGTTGGCAGCATCGATGACCTTGAATAAATCAGCCTTTTCGTGTTTTGCAGCAGCAAGCCGCAGCGCTGGAACGAATGCTTTGGGGAACCGATTCGGGAGGTCTGGATCAACATCCATAACGTCGTTTGCTTTTTGAATTAATGCTTTGTAGTTGGTATCTTCTTCGTCATCATCAATCTCCCATGCACGATAAATGTGCGTTTGGGCTAGACAGGTACGTGCTAAATCGGATTTTGGATATTTTTTCAACCAGCGTTCGAGACGCGCCACCCAAATTTTGTAATTCTTTTCATTGTTGTTGCTTTCGCCTTCAATCGCTGTAGAGAAATAATCAAGTTGTTCAAAACCAGTCCAGTAGAGTTGATCGCTCTTAAGGTATTCCTTACTCAATCGATCAAGTTCGGCAAAATCCTCTTCGGCAAACAAATGTCTCGCCAGTGCAGTCTCCGGTTTTTTTCGATTGCTACCGTGCCGAAGGCCGAAGACCAGTTCTTTCCATCCTTTTTCACAATGCGCTTCGGTGGTTACGTCCTTCAACTCAAGCCATGCTTCTAGCGCTTCCTTGTATTTTCTTTGAACCGCTTTCATTCGGGCAAGCATTGCATATATGTACCAGTTTTCTGCTTTTGAAAACTTGTTGTCCGCGATACTACTCACGGCTCGCTCCATAGTAGAATTCGCCCTAGCAGAGTCTCCTATGTCAGCAAAAATAACGGCTAAATATGCACGCTTTTCATTTGTTGCACTGCTGTTTGGCTGCAGTCTATTTTCTGCAATTTCAATTGATCTGAGTTGGTCTTGCAGTCCCGTATCTTTTGTTTTGCCTGCGAGCCACCGATCGTGTTTTTCCCAGGCGCGGTCATAGTAAACCTGTGAAAGTTGGCTCGCAACGGCTTCAAATTTCTTCCAAGCATCACCGCTCATCGCAAGTTCGATTGCTTTTTGAATTTGGTAGTCCCCTGCTTCTGTTAAATGTTCCTTGTAGAGAAATGAAGCATATTTCCTGTGCAGCTCCATCAATGTCTCTGGCTCAGTTCCGTTTTTGGTCGCCTGTTCAAAGATCTCTTCAATCTGAGCTCTACCTTGTTTCCAATCTACTTTTGCAACTTTAATTGCCCTGTCAAGATCTGCGTTCAAAACGTACCCTACGCAGACTTTAGAAAAGATTCCCCAAGTTACTCCACCAATCGCTAGAACAACAAGAACCACAATCCCTATGGTTATCTTTGCTCCCGTGCTCATAGTCCTGCGTTCTTCGATGTCTTTAGTCATAAGAGTGCCCTAGTCGACGACTTTCTTCGCAACGTATTCTCCGGCGCGGACGGCACCGTCGATATTGCCGTTCCACAAAGGTGATGTTTCGGAAGTCGCCCAGTGAATGCGACCGAATGTTTCTCTAATGACGTGTCCGTAGGAAGTCATTACCCCTGGTGCCATGTGCGCGACGTGGCATCCACGTGTCCAGGGATCTGTCGACCAGTTGTGTTCGAAATAGTGGCTTGGTCTTGCTCCTTTTAGACCGAATCGCTTGGCCATATAAGTAATCACGTGTTTATATCTTTCTTCTTCCGGCATTTCAGCCATTTCTGTAGCTTGCTTAGAGAATGCAAAAGACATTAATGCGCCGACTTTTTCATCGGGCGGTGATGTATCCAGTGTCATCTGCAGATATTCATCGGGTGCTGTAACCTCGCCACTTAAGCCCTTTTGCCGCCAGAACGATTCAGGATAAACAGTGACAAATTTCATGCAATGACCAGCGGGCATATTCTTAAGAAGTTCCATTCTTTCGGTTGGAAGTGACGGTCGATATTCAATGTCGCATGCGAGAGCGGGAGGAATAGCAACGACGACTTGCTTTGCCTTAACCGTAGCTTTGTCGGATGTGATGGTCACTCCGTTTTCGTCTTGCGAAATTCGACTGACCGGCGAGGACAAAATCAGCCAATCACCGTTTGTTTTTCTTTGCCCTTCGTCTATTTTGGCGCGCATTTTTTCGGCTACTTTAATCATGCCGCCTTTGACCATGTCTTGCTCTGCGCCGCCCTCTACTTTCATTTGCATCTCGATGTCGTTGCCGGACGCTGCGATCTGAAAGAGAACATACAAGAGAGAAATTTCGGAAAGTTCTACAGTAAACAAGCCGATAAACAATGTTCTCAGCATTGCGAGAGCTGCTTGACCCAATCGATGGACAGGGTCATTGAGAAACTCGGCAAGGGAAATTGAGTCCCATTCTTTTGCTTTTGGACAGGTCCAAGGAGCGTCGTTCGGAACTTCGAGGGACATTATAGAAAGCTTCTGCAAGGTGTCCCAAACGCCATCTAGTAACTCGGAATCAACCTCAGGTACGTCCTCTCCGTAGCGATAATATTCGTTTTTGTAGACAAAATAGCTGTCGCCGTGAATGGGCGTCGGAGTAATTTCCAGTTCTAATTCTTCGAGCAAAGCATAGATTCGATCTTGCGATGGTCCTAAAAATGTTCCGCCCATGTCAATTGGCGTTCCATCGCTGAGGTACTTTGTCCAGACTTTACCGCCTATTCGCTCTCGCGCTTCCAAAACAACAACAGCGTGTCCAGCTTGAGATAGTCGCAGTGCGGCGGTAAGTCCAGCGAATCCTGCGCCGACAATACAAAAATCACGCTCAATGATGTTGTCCGACACGACAATAAGACCCCGAGCCGGCGAGCCGCTGAGCCGCCGACGCTCCCAGATGCCCAATTAAATCAGCTTGAAAACTCACATCCGGCTACCTTTCCACTTCACTACCGGATATCAGAAACCGGATTGTTGGATGCAAAAGAAAAAGCCATTCAACCTGATGAAGTGGGTTGAATGGCTAAATTTCAAGTTGGCATCGTATATGGTGCGTTAGTCTTCGACGCGTTTTTCTAATGCTTTCTTATGGATCTTGTTGCTGATTTTGTTCAGATCTTTTTCTACTTCAGCGATGTTTTCATAGCTAAGCTTGCCGCCGTTTCTTGCCTTCATGCGGCTGACTTTTTTCCAGACATCTTGGTTATCGTCTCTCAAGTCTCGCGCTTCGCGCAGAGTCAATTCGCCGGCTCTTTCCATGCGATTGATTTTTGCCGCCAGGATTTCGTGGCGCTGAGTGATTGTATAACGACGGGTTTTTGCTTCAGAAGGCTGCGATGCGAACTGCAACACCGACAAAATAGCAAGGGCAGTAAATACTTGGCGAATCATAAGAAGGATACCTCCGACACTGTGGTATCGGGAGGACGCGGCATCGCTCGGTTGGTTCCCTTGATTACGAACTCAAGAAATAGAGAAATGCGAAATGGTTCCTTTGAAAAGAAAGGCAAAGAAAGGCGCGTGCAACGCGGCCCCACCATTAGTCAACGGAGTTATGTCGCCGATTCTTGCGGCAGATGGCTTTGGATGTAATCACGCAGGGAAGAGAATTCGCGCTCGATTGAAGTCGCAGTCTCTTCAGCTTCAATCCAATCGTGTCTGCATGCAGTTTGCTCAAGATAGAGGCAGAGGCGAGCCAAATTTTTTGCCCCGATTGATGCGCAAGAAGCTTTGATTTCGTGTGCTAGAGCCGCAACCAACTTGGAGTTTTTTTCCTCCATATGATTTTTGACCTTGCTCAACATGTCTTGAGTGTCGTTGAGGAACATCTCCATCATGTCAGTCAATTGCTCTGGTTCGTAGAACTCTTCCAGCTCAGCCATATCGAGAGGCTCGCTCTTGACGAGGGTGAGTGCAGCTTTCGGTCTTAGCACTTTACGTCTCTGCTTTTGAGTCTCGCAAACCACTTCAGTTCTAAGCCAGTGATTGACTTTCGCCTTCAGCAGGTCAATGTCAATGGGCTTTGACAGGTAGTCGTCCATGCCGGCTGCAATGCAGCGCTCTCTATCGCCCGACATCGCAAGCGCGGTGACAGCAATGATAGGACTGTATGTATTTGTACGAGCTTCAATTTCCCGAATAGCGACCGTAGCCTCGAATCCATCCATCACAGGCATATGACAATCCATTAGGATTAGGTCGAACTTGTGATTTGACACGGCTTCGACGGCTTCGCGACCGTTGCTCGTAATCTTTACTTTGAGACCAAGGCGTTGCAGCAGAACGGTTGCTACCTTTTGATTGACGAAATTGTCTTCCACAAGAAGCACGTGGGGCGCATCGCCTTGTTGTGTGATTGAGTCGCCAGCTGCTTGTTTCATGTTCTTACCTGGACCTCATGGATTCATTTGTCGTCGAAGTCTACAATCAGACTTTAAGCTCGAAATCAGCTCTACAATCTCGTTAAGCTCTTGCCTCTTCTGAAGAGACCATAGTCTTTCGGACTTTCAACAGATAATTAGAATTATTGCCGAAAAACTATCTCGTTTACATCAATAATCTGTTTATCGCAAGAATTTAGTCAAACCTTGAGATTCTCTTTTAGGGATGGTTAAGGAGACGGTAAAAACCGTCTCCTTGTTGCTCAAATATCTTTTTTAGTTAACACGAATCCCGATTCGAGCGCGAGCACGTTGTGTGCTGGCAATATCATTGTCGAATGAAGTCTGAATGTCATCAAGCTTTTCAGACAAATACTTATGTTTGCTTTCGCTCAGAATGCCATTCTTTGTATATTTCACTTGTTTTGTCGACACTTCATTAAGGCGCTCTTTCAGTCTAGCAACAGATCGATTTGTTACCCGACCAGCTTTGTACTCGTCATCAATTTTTTGAGTCATTAAAGCAATTCTGCCGCTGATGTCATCACTTCCGATTACAACCGGGGTCGCTCCAATTACTGTAGTCGCCGGTGCTATAACCGTGCGGGTTGGAACTACTGCGGTCGTTGCAGGTGAAACAACGGTGCCATCGCTGGTGATATAGGTTGTACCAACCAATCTTCTCAACGTAATTGTCGGCACATAACCGGCAAGTGTTGTATGTAAGTCATTTAGACGGGCGGCAATCAAAAGTGCTTCATCGTAAGTCATACTGCGTCCGCCTACTCTGTACCCTTCCTCTTGTGCCGCAATTGTGGCAAGTTCAGAACGAAGGTGCATTGCCTGGTCGGCACTGATTTTGCCCAGAGACAACGACTCATTAATATATCGCTCCAGATCAGATCTTCTCGAATCGATTGTCGCTACGTAAGGATCAAATGCCGGTACTCGAGAAAGGGCGACGAGCCTACCGGACGAATTAAACGTGGCGAGCACTCTGTTGTTCGATCTATCTAAAATAACCCAGCCTGGATTCACTGATCCGGAAACGTATCCTCTAATAGGATCGTACGGTCCTTTGATTGCGCCGGTAAGCGGGTCCACGACAGCATAATTTCCAGAGCCTGAAAGAACAAACTCTGTACTTGACGATGATTCAACTGGTTGTGTGATTGTAGTAGTTCGGATAATGGTCTCAGTATCTGCCATCGCTGGCACAACAGCGCAGCCCAAAATGCTTACTGAAAATGCGGCTAGTAGTACTTTTGCGTTCATCTCTATCATCTCCTTAGTTACCGTTCGGGCTGCTTCCGGATTTCAGAATTAAAAGTGTTCCTGGAAATTTAGCCAATGGTGAGACTGCATAAACGTATTTCGGTTCCTGTTTGTTCGATAGATTTCTCTCTGTTAATTGAGGAAAGACGCTTGCAAGTTTTACTGGTGAACCGTGACAGTAGGTTGTTGGATTGTGACAGTATTGGTCTTGGCATTTGTTTAGGGTCTGCCACCTCAATTCTTGAAATTGTCCTGTGAATTTCAAAAAGCTCGAAAACGCTTGCTGGGATTTGGGCTGCGATTTCGACGTTCTGAAAAAAAAGAGCATTTTTCGGAGCAAAGCCAAATATCACTTTTAGATTACCCTGGCATGCGCTTGACGACCTTGACAGTATGACAGTAATTTGGGAGAATACTGTTATGGTTGTTCAAGGACACGACGGATTTACCCTGGATGAGCTTCTTACGGAAGTCGGAAAGCTTGTGACGTCACTCGGGTTGCTGGGTGTTCAGAAAGACAATCGTGTATCGGACCTGCCGGATGTGAGGACAGTCCGCTACTACACCAGTCTCGGCTTAATAGATCGCCCGCAAATTGTGGGGAGGCAGGGCATCTATGGGCGCAGGCACATTCTGCAATTGCTTGCTATCAAGGCTTTGCAGACCCTGTCGCTACCGCTTCAGGAAATCCAAAACAAGCTCTTCGGGCTGTCTGATGCAGAACTCGAAGGTTTGACGGCCGCAATCTCCGGACAGAGAAAAGCAGCAATGCGGGACGAACTTCAAACTCGTCCTGTACTCTGGAGGGAGATAGTTGTAGCGCCTGGACTGAAGCTAATGGTCGAAGACGGGTGGTCTCCGGAATCCGATGCAGACTCACTTTTGAACATGATGCGCGCGGCTTTGCATTTAATTATCAAAGACCAGCGCCGACCTGAACACGATGGAGGTTAAGGTAATGTCGTCAGATCCAATAGCACAGGTTATACCGCTTTTCGACCCGGAATCAGAGTTTGCAAAAAGAGCTCTGGGCATGCTTATCGCCGAGATGTCCGGCGTCAAAAAAGAGATGCCGCTAGCCGCGGTCGATATTCAAGCCAAGGTTGCCGACCGTATTAGCGATGTCACTGTAATTCAGAAGTTTCGCAATACATTTAAAGACCACCTTGAGGCGGTATACATCTTTCCTCTTGCACATTCAGCGGTTGTTACTTCATTTGAAATGCGCGTTGGAACTCGCGTTGTAAAAGGCGAAGTGAAAGAACGCAAGCAGGCTCGTCAGGACTATCAAGCTGCGCTCACAGAGGGAAAGCGCACCGCTCTGATGGAGCAAGAGCGCGATGATGTTTTCACAATGCAAGTCGGCAATATCGCGCCCGGCGAAGAAGTCAGTGTAGAGCTTAAATACTCTGAGCGCTTGCCGTTTTTCGAAGATGGCTCTTGCGAAATCAGATTGCCTCTAGTGGTTGCGCCACGGTACATTGCAGGTCGAGCCGTCGATCGAACCTCTGTCGGCATGGGAACCGAAGTCGATACTGATCAAGTTCCTGACGCATCACGCATAACTCCTCCACGTCTGGTAAAAGGCGCAAAAGATAATGTCCAACTGTCAGTTTCTGTTGAACTTTTGCAATCGGCTGATAGCAGTTTTAACGTCAAAGATTTGAGTTCGTCTCAGCATGTGGTTGGAACTTCATTGAGTGATGGCAGCATAAAAGTCGAGCTGTCGAAAGAAAACGAGCTGATGAACAGAGACTTCATCCTCAAATGGGTTGCCGCAGAAAAGAAATTGAAACCGAATCTCGTCACCTATACTGACGCGAGCGGTAATACATATTGCATGCTGACGGTCATGTCTCCCAAACAAGATAAATTTCTTGGCGTGCCGAGAGATGTGATCTTTATTGTCGATCGTTCCGGTTCTATGGGCGGGTCGAAAATGGCATCAGCAGCCAAATCATGTTCAATACTTTTGGATACTTTAGGACCCCAAGATCGTTTTGCGATCTGCGCATTTGACGATATGAACGAATGGATGCAACCGCATACAGAATGGACCAGCAGTGTCTCCGGCAAATTTGTCGGTGCCGACGAATCCGGAATCGAAAGTGGCAAAGCTTATTTGCGCACGATTACCGCTCGCGGCGGCACTGAATTGGAACCGGCTCTGGCTGAAGCGCTTGGCGAATTTAAATACGGGAAAAGAGCGGATGCATCTGGAATTATCGTCATCTTGACCGACGGTCAAGTAGGCAACGAATCGTTTGTCTACAAGCGCCTGCAGGATGATCTTGGCGATGCGCGTGTGTTCACCGTCGGTATCGACACTGCAATCAATGGCGGAATATTGACTCGCATGGCGACATTGGGCGGTGGCACATCTGCGCTTGTCACACCAGGTGCAAAACTTGAAAAAGCGCTCGGACAAATTGGCCGCGAGATTGGTGTTCCGGTGTTGACCAGTCTGAAACTGGAAGCAGTGTCGGGCAATTTGGAGGCAGATACAATCACGCCTGCTGCCCTGCCCGATCTTTTCAGAGGTCGCGCCTCGACGATCTTTTTCAAGATGTCTCAAGGCATTTTGAGCGGCAAAGGCAAAAAGAAGATTCGTGTGAAAGGCATTCTCGCCGACGGAACCGCATATGTCGAGGAAGTTACCGAGAAGCGTGTTGAGCTGCAGGCAGTGGCATCGCTCTATGCAAAATCGCTCATTCGCGATTTAGAAGATGCGCTCCGCGAAGGCATCGGACATTCAAGTTCAATTTCCAAACGCATGATCGATGTTTCAATTGCGCACTCCGTTCTTTGCAGGCTGACTGCCTTTGTGGCAGTTGACCATGCTGAGGTGACGAACAAAGATGGCAGCAAACGTACTGTTGTTCAGCCTGTTCATCAACCGGCAGAGTGGGAAGAATTTGACCAAGGAAGCTTGAAACATCTGTCCGCAAGATCTGTCGGCGCTAGAGGAGCTATGCAAGGATTTGCCGGGGGCATAGGCTCCTATGGAAGTCCACTGCCTGGCGCTGCTCCCGCTCAGCCCTCTGCCCAACAACAGAGTGGTTGGGGTTCTACAACCGGCTCTTTTGGCGCACCCGCAGGAGGTAACTCTCCTAATTTCGGTATGCCGCCTTTCCTTGGTGGAGTTCAGCCGCCTCAAGCACCTGGTGGCGGTCAAGTAACCGGTGGTCAGCCACCAGCGTCGTTCGGTTCAGCAGGAGCATGGGGACAGCCAATTCAAGAACGCTCGAAAGAAGCGGGCAAACCACAATCGCCTGCTCCCGCAGAATTAATTACAGCACTTGCGAATTTAATTGTCGCAATCGGCGCTGTCGTCAATGCTTTCTCTTCGGGGACTCAACCTGATTGGAAACAGTTGGAGGAAGCTAGAGCTTTGTGTTTGAAGACTTTGCAGTCGTCTCGCTTTGCTGCTAGCGCTCCAAAACTACAGCAATTCCTCCGTACTGAGGCAATCGAATGTGTTGCTGCAATCAAAGCGGGTGGATTGACAGGAGAAGTTGTAGAACGAGTAAAACGGGCCCTTGTGTCTTTGGAAAACGAAATTGATTCCATAAAAGCGAACAAAGAGCCTGTTGTCTCCGCAGGCAACTTCTGGGAAAACTCGATCTAGTTTAAAACTCCGTTGTGCGTTAAAGAAAGAAGCTGGAGAAATCCAGCTTCTTTCGCTTTTGAAATTGAAACCTGGCCGCCCTCATTGCGCTTCAGGTCGTGTTGTCATCACGCTACGGTCTATCATCGGCTGTCCGTGTTGTTGGCGATAGAGCATGAACCAGCTAGGTACTTTGGGATCTTCACCCATAAGAATTTCTATGCACCGCATTCCCTGCGTCGGATTGAATTTGCCGATGCCACCGGGATAATTCTCTAATGCTCTTATGAAGTCCTTATTTGCTCTTGCTACCTGCTGTTCGAGAGATTCGTCTACATGAATGGTTTCTGTAGTGACACCAAATCTAGTGCTTTTGAAATCGAGCGTTGCGGGGTTTCCATTTTCATCTCTAGTCACCTTTAAATATGGTGCTTTTGATAGAGGATTGCTTCCATCTTCTGAAAGCTGCCTCAATACTTGCTCTCTGAATTGTGGCGGTTCTTTCATGAGTTTTTCAAGTTGTATTCTAACGTCCAGCTTTGCTTGTTCATCTTGATCTAAAGACCGTGTGATAAGTTGTTCTATTTGCTTGGCCGGAACTTCCGGATGCCTCAATCTGTCGGCTTCTTTCGCCTGCCTTTCCGCTCGTGTCTCCTTTTCAATCTTTCGAAATTCTCTCCAGGTATCGTCGCCTTCAAAATCCACCTTCGGCAAATGTTTTTCTGCAGCAGTTTGAACCGGCGCGGTGCAATAGTCATTGTAAGGCTCGCGATTGCCTTTATTTATAAGGTGCCAGCCATGACCGTCATTTTGAATACTAAGATCTGGAATATTGTCGGATGGGTCCTGGATTTTATTGAGTTGTCTGAACGCTGCCATTTGGCGGTCTGTCGACCAACTCTGGAAAATACAGTCTGCATTCAATCCTTTAGAAGTTGCATCTATTAAATGGCGAGCATCATCAAACGGTTCTTGCGAAGATTCAACTGGCATATTTAACTCCAGTATCAATATATAAGTGATGTGGCTGGAAGAAGTGGGAAGTCTTCGCGGTTCTTGGTGTTCCGCTCTAACACTTCGAACCTTACGCTTGATGCGTGAAATAAATGTGTCGCGTCCGTGAAATTTTCGTGGAACGACAATATGGCGCGTTATTTTGCGCAATTCCACGTTTTTTCCACAACTTAAATGGACAATCATATTCTCCCCGGGAACAATGGCGGCTGAAAATTGTCTTTGCATTCAGCAAACGAAAAGCGCAACCCTGAGAGCCGGTGAAAGCCACCGGGAACCATGTTCTCTAGGCTTGCCGAATCGTGTTCGAAAGATTTACCGCAAGTAGTCTAAGAGACTTGGTCCAAGTAAATCAGTCCTCAAACCTAGTCCAAGGAATCCCAAGTAGATAGGTGAACCAAAATGTTGTTTCCAGAAAAAGAGAACGAGTTTGAAGTTTCCAGCGAGACAGTCATCAATCTGACATCTCAGGTCACAGAGAATGAGTTGGAACAGCTCCTCTCTAGCAAAAATGATACCGCGGAGTCATGCCCTGGTGGCGTTTGCCAGCTTAACTGGCGTCCGGCTCGCCGCTCTCAAGCCGCATAACCTACTCATGGCTGTGGATGCAAGTCTTTGCCCCCGCCTAAATCGCAAGTTTTCCAAATTTTTTAGACAGTCACGTTGGTGTTATATTTCGTGAATAGGATATTGACGGTAGATCTCTAGCACTTCCCGCTAAAGCTCTACTGCCGGGTGTTCCAGGGCTGAACCAAGACTTGGTCAGGTTGGACGATTAGGTTAGTCACTAAGTCACTATTTAGTAATTTTGACCTAGTAATTTATCCTCATGCCACAACTTTTCCACACTTGTTCAATAGACTCTCAGGCACCCGCAGGAATCACCTGTCCATTCCCTTTCGCTTCTAAAAACTTACTACCGTGAACTTAATTACTAAGAAAACCGCGTATGGCCGGTACGCTGCCCTCGTGGACTTAGCCACCGGACTTCAAACAAGCCTCCTTCTAGACGAAGTACGCATTGGTCGCTCGCGCGAAAACGACATTGTGCTGGAAAGCGACCTAACAGCTTCCCGCAAACAGGCGCGCATCACACGCGTCGGCGATTGCTATTTCCTTGAGGATCTTGCCAGCACTAATGGCACCCTTCTCAACGGAAAGCAAATCCACGGGCGCGTTTTGCTGAATCATGATGACGTTCTAAACCTAGGACGGCGCATTTACCTGTTCTCGATGGTCGAGCCGGTCACCGAAGATGCGCCTACAGTCAACCTGGGCGACGGTTCAATGGTGTCGATTTTCCAGTCGGCACATCGAATGGTCTCTGAGGTGCTCAGCCACTTCAGTGCTAACAAGTCGTACCCGGCGGGTTCCATGTCCTATGCGGAATCGCTGGCAAAGACGGTTCCGCAGTCAGGCACTAATCGCTTGGGGCAAGGAAAACTTTTCGCTTCTGCTTTGAAGCAGTATCAGAAGAGAAAACAGATGCCGTCCATTACGGACCCTCGGGTCCATGTACACCGCTAGTGTGTAGTGTCCGCGCCATGCGTCGACCGTTCAGTTGACACACTGTAGACATTGACGTTGCATATGGCGACGACCGGGCGATTTATTGCGTGCGCCTACAAGCTACTTTTCGGCTGGTGGTGCACTCGAGGTTGGTGCTTTTTTCTCGCCCGGTTTTATCGGTGGCAGATCGACAGCTCTACATACAAAAGACAGGTTGCGACCTGAGCCTGTGCTGATCATGATGGCTTCGATTAGAGGCGGGTTTACCTCCTTGTCTCCTTGCCATTCGACTACAAAGCTGGCACCAGAACCACCGGAGGTGTCATCGAGCCGCACGACAAAATCAGCAGTGGCCATAGGGTCCAGTAAGACCGGCTTAGGGACGTATTCTCTGATCAGTTTGCCAGTGTTTGATTGATATCTGACCGACGAGATCACAATGGCATTTGCTTCGTCGGTGTTTCTAACACTCAAAGTTTCCGCCAAATTCAGCACTCTTTCACGGTCTTCCGTGTAAATGTGCGAGTAGACAGGCACATATGCGCGAGCATGTTTTGTAAAGGACGTGAGGGTTTTGGCGTCTACCTGCTTAAGATGCTTTTGCCAGCTCTCTGGGCTTTCGGACTCAGATGAGGCTGACGAACCATCCTGATTACAACCCTGGAAAAGCAGGGCTGATACAGTGAGAACGGCTAAGGACGTCGTAAAAGTAAAACGCATTGACTATATCCTGGCGGTTTGCACTCTCTATTGTAGTGGCGTAAAGCTCGCTAAGGAACCGGCGGCGCCTGTTGGCGTCTACAAGTCAAGTGAATGGGGTGTGGCTGATGCCGACAGGGCAGTTTTGTTGCTTTATCGCTACAAATTTACGAAGTGAGAATTTGAGAAAAACCTTCTCGAGCCCTCAATATTCCGTACCTGACGGTCATTTTATAAATCAACCGCAATCCGTATTCTTGAAAACCGGAGCTGCACGTATAATAGGAGTACTTTAGATAGCTTCTATATTATTATTGAAGCCCGGTATCATCTAAGTCCCAAAACGTCCTCAGGAGCATCAAAGGGTGTCAAAAAACATATCCTTTTCGTGGTTAGCACGTTGCCGCTGGAACGTCCTCGACATGATCAATGTGATCGGACGTGGGTCGGTTCCAACTTACATGTTTTACGAAATAGATATGACGTGGGCTGAACAGCTGCGTCTTCAGTTGAAAGAGAAGGGCATCAAGGTGACCGCCACCGCCATTCTTTTGAAAGCAATCGGCATTGCTCAGCGGTTGCATCCCGCCAGCCGCACCGCAATTTTGCCTTGGGGGCGCACGGTGACCTTCAATGACATCGTCGCCGGTTTTACCGTTGAGCGTTATGTCGGACAACAACCGGCAGTTTTCTTTGGTTCTATCGAGTCACCAGATTCCAAACCGCTTGTTCAAGTCGCTGAAGAGCTGCGTGCATACGGCGAAGATGAAATCTCGACCGTTCCTCAATTGGACATCGAAGATCGCTTCAATAACATGCCTTGGTTGTTCAGACAGTTTATTCTCTGGTTGGGATTGCGTTTTCCAAAAGTACGTTTGCGCTATATGGGCGCCACTTTTGGTCTCTCATCGCTCGGCAAATTCGGTTGCCGCGGTTTGATTCCCCCCTGCGTCAGCACTTCTACTTTCGGTGTCGGCACAATCGAACCTCGCGCTGTAGTCCGCGAAGGCGCGATTGTGGTTCGTCCGATGATGACCTTGATTCTCAACTTTGACCACCGTCTAATTGACGGCGGACCTGCTGCACGATTCATGCAGGATGTTCAGAGACTCGTTGAAGGGGAGCTGCAAAGCCACATCGAAGAAGAGTTGCGCTTGCTCGATTCTCAATCGAAATCGATGGCAACGTCTCCAGCGTAAGACGACGTAAGTTATCAGTTCTTGTTCGAGTTCGTATCTGGTATCGGCGAACCGATTACTTTGCCTTGGACCGTAAGGTTTTCCGGTCCGATAAGCTTCAGTATTTCTGGCAAAGCCTTTTCAGCCGCGGCTACACCCGCTGCGACTGCGGTTTTTGCGTCTTTGCGTTTTGTCGATACCATTCGAATGCCGTTGACGTCCGGATGAATAACTATGTTTGCTAGCTTTACTGATTCCTGATCGACTTTCGCCAGGTGCAGGCAAATGACGCGGTGCGCAACGCTGCCGAGTTTTTCGAATTCACTCATCGGCAATTCGTCGATGCGCTCATCAATATCTACGGCGATGATGATGTCTGCGCCCATATCGCGCACCTGCTGAGTGGGCAAGTTGACGAGCACACCGCCGTCTACAAATAGTTTGTCCTCGATCTTCACTGGGCGGCGCAGCATTGGCAATGCGCAACTAGCCTGTAGTGCTCTGCCAAAATTGCCTTTGGACAAGGCGTAGGGTTTGCCATCAACCAGGTTGAGAGCGACTGCGCAAAACGGAATTTTGAAAGATTCGATGTTTTTGTCTTCACACGGAAGTGACTTATCCATGTACTTGCGGAAAATGTTGCCACGATAGAGACCATCGTATTGATGCGAACCTACCGCCTTCAGCGAAAGAAATGCAGGAGCCACAGCCAATCGCAAACCAATTGGAGCAGTCATAAAATGCTTCATATACAAGCCGCGGGTGAATTTCTCCTCCATCTCGCAAATTGGAACACCGGCAGCATAAAGTCCACCGATGACCGAGCCCATGCTAGTGCCAGCGATGTAATCGACATGCACTCCTTCCCGCTCGAGCACTTCCAAGACACCAATATGGGCTGCTCCGCGCATGCCACCACCGCCGAGGGCAAGCCCGATTCTGGGGCGGCGTTTTGGTGAAACAACCACATCTGGCGAAGAAATCTCTGCTTTGTTTGCCTCGTTGAGCTGCTCGGCCGCTTCCTTTAACTGCGCTGTGGTTTCGTTTAACTGCGCGGTGGTTTCATTCAACTGCTCGGTTATTGAGTTGAGCTGCTTCGATGTGAGATGCGCTTGCGCAAAAGCAGGAGCTGGATTGAAAGCGGAGGCAGAAAATAGAGCAGTCAAAAAAGCTGCTGTGAGGCAGGTGACAGGCTTTCGTGCTCTGGCTCCTTTCTCTATGTCCAACTCCATTGCATACGAATCGGGATTGTCCAACCTAATTTGGCAATTGCCTCGTCCACAGTGAGGGTTGTTTTGACGCACATCTTCAGTAGTTCGATTGCTTGTTCTGAAGAGAGCAGCCCTTCTTTATAAAGAGACTGCGTGCGCAAAACGCTGTAGAGCATCTGATCATTGATTATATTTGCATCGAGCAATTTTTTGCCGACTCTGACAGGTTTATCTCCTTCCGAGGCGATCTTCTCGATAATGCTACGGTCAGCGACTTTGGCTGCTACAAGCAGGTCGCCAAAACGCATCAGTTCTGCTTGAACTTGTGGTGGCGGATTTAGTTCTGCCATAGCCTGGTAAACGCCGATGTTTTTAATTTTGCAATTTCGTAGCGCTTCGGCTGCCTGATAGGGCTTCAGGTAACTCTGCACAAGATCGAGCATTGTCATCGCTGATTCGAGCAATGAGTGAGTCAAAAGGCCATTGTCCAGAAGAAGCTTGGTCAGCGGCACTTCGAGCAACACTTCATGCTCAAGCAAGTCCATCAAATCGGACTCCGAAACTACCATAGACATGGCCAGAAGCTCCGGCAGGCGCAAACTGGCGCCCGAGCAGTCTTTGTGAATTCCCTGCTCGAACATGATTTGCCAAACCGAATGGCGTTTGTCGCAAGCAATGCGCAGCGCTCTGACGGCGTCATCGCGCGCAACCTTCTCTTCCCTTACGAGCTTCAGAAGCGTAATTGATTCGAGCACCACACGGCGGCTTTGGTAGCGCATGAACACGATGGAGCGCGTAAGTGGCATCCCGGTTTCATTCGCTTTCTTGATCGCACTAGCGAGCTGGTCCATGGTTAAAGCCGTAGCATCGACCATTAGCTCTGTCAGAGCATTTGTCTCAACCTTGGGCGGCGGCGGTCTGTCCAGCACTATGCCCATCATGGTCAGCGCCTCGAGGATAGAAAACTCATTCTGCCTGGCACAAATCACCGCTGCTACTGCTGTGTCTACATTGATCTTTTCGGCTTTAACGAGTTCGTGCGCATCCATCGCAAAACGCAGTGTCTGCTCGGTAGAGTGGCGCAGGATGAGAATCGCCTGGCTCAGAGACATGCCCAGCTTTTTGGCTGTAGCCATTGCTTCCTGAGCTTCTTCAGGCCCGACAATCTTTGCCGAGACAACTATTTGGTAAAAGGGATCGACCTGAGTCGTTCGTTCTTGCATGTTTCACCGTCGCCTTTCATGGGTCAGGCTGGGTTGGGGTAGTAATAGGTCGCCATCGAACGTATAAAAAAGAGTTTCCATCTACCTTATTCCACCGGAATCCGTCTAATCTACGCCGTAGAGAGGGGCGACAAGATTTAACGAACGCTGTTTTGCGTCCTATAAACAACGTTTTGTTGTATGCCGCGGTGGTTGGATCACTGACCCCACGGCACTTGGAGCTGTTTCGTCGCCTTAGCGATCGTCGTAAACCCGGCAGCGAAATTCCTGTGAAAACAAGTCGTCGATTACATCCGCGGCATGCGAGACATTCCAGATGAGGGTGTTCAATTCTTCCTGGTCCAGCCCGGCTATTGGTCTCTGAGACGTAACCAAAATGATTTCCTCGTGGGAGCTTAACGAGCAGCAATTCAGCTCCTGGTTGAGTTCTAAGCACCGCTGAAAAAACCTTTCACGGTCGGTATCAGGAAAGTGAACAATAGGACTGGTGACCCGCAGCATGATTTTGCCCGACTTGTCCTCCTGCAGGAAGATGTACACTTTGGCAGAGCCTTCCATAAGCCACCAGCCGCAGCTGTCGCGCTCGCCGTCCAGCGCATGACCATCCATGTCCAACTTGCGCCGCTTGAAGTAATCAGAAAGCATTGCGACGACACTCTCGACGGTTCCCTTGGGTGGTGTTTTTGTGCCGAAAAGACCCATTTTCTGTCCTCATAGATTGGAGCTGGGCGTCAGCGCATATTTTAGCCGGTAGCCGCTCATACTTTCAGTTTGCAAAATCGCTAGAATTTTCCATTGAACGTCCTGCGACTCGACTGAGGATTGCAAATTGCGAAAATCAAAACGCGCCGTCGTTCTAGACCGCAGCGCCCCGGCTAAGGTTCTTGGTTGTTGCTATTGCCTACTCACCCTTGTTTGCATGGTTTTGGTCTCCTGCACACCTGAGGTGAAAGAGTCGCCCGTTGTTACCACGCTTGCGGATCCAGCATTGATTGACTGGGATAATGCGAAAGTTTCAGTCGACTCCAAAATCGTCAAATATGCCGGCAGGCCTTTCCTGAAAACTTCCCAGCGTGATAAGGAAGCAGAAGTTGCGGTTGACGCGTACATCAACTGGAAAGGTGGAACGGCGCCGCATCTGCCCGTTAAAACTGCCGTGGAGGACAGAGTCGTGGAAGATTGGCGGGCGGATTTTGGAACCGAAAACATCTCGGATCAAAGACGGTCCGCAATTGCTGCGTGCTCGCAAATCGTGCACTTTAACTGCGCTTTCGAACGGAAAGATTCTTATCAGCGGAGGGCTTGATGGTAGTGGCACTCCTATTGATGAGTGCGAATTGTATGATCCGAAGAATCAGACAATGGCAAGATTTGCACCACTGGCGATGCCCCGCACTGGGCACACGGTCATCGAAATTGGCGGTGGAAAACTTGTGGTAGTCGGTGGCAAAACCGTAACGAACCGATCCAACGCTGAAGGCGATCTAACTTCCAATGTCGAGGTGTGGAGTCAAGAAAAGAATAAGTTTGACGTGGTTGGAAAAGTAAAGGAAGCGAGCTTTCAGCCGCAACTCTTGTTGATTGATAAGTCCCACGTGTTTATCACTAATGGTCATAAGTTTTCTGGCGACCTTGAGACCACCGAATCACCACCGGCAGAAATATATTCTGATCTCGCTTCGGCTGAGATGCTTAACTATCAAATTATTACCGAATTGGCTGATTCCACTGGTAATTCTTATATACGGAAGTATTCGATTGATACAGATGCTATCAATGCTGCTTTCTCCATCGTGCCATCGACGGCTAGCCTCTTTCCTGTAAAGGATTCGAATGGCACACATGAACTTGCCGGATGGGGTGGCATTTCTCTTGCATCCGGTAAGGTTTTCATGGTTGGAGGCGTGTTTGTACATGAACTCGGACATGCGATAAACAAGTCTTGGACACTTGATGTAAAAGCGAAACGCTTAGTAGCGGGGGCAAACTTGCTAAATGCAAGGGCCGACGCCACCCTTACCCGTATGCGGTCTGGAAAAATCTTGGTTAGTGGAGGTCAAGGCGAGAACCTTCAGTATCTTAGAACTTGTGAAATTTTTGATACTGTCACAGGAAAATTTTCCAAGTTTGCTCCATTGGAATCAGAAAGAGCCGGACACACCGTAGCAGAGTTGGATGACGGCACGCTCGTTGTCTTTGGTGGTCGTCATAGTGACGTTGTGGGTACCGCAGAAAGTGCATTAGCCACAATTGAAGTTCTAAAACCAGGCGATAGCGCGTTCAGTGTTGTTGGCAAAATGCACCAAGGGCGTGAGAATCCGACCTTGTATGTCGATACTGCAGGCAATGTTTTGGTTACTGGTGGAACCTACTTTGCTGGGATATCTAACAGTCCGCTTGAAGCTGGTTCTGAACTACTCCGTGGTGAAAAATTAAAAGGGTTAATTACTTCGCTACAGTGAGGTCTTTTTCTGTGATGGGCACTACGCCTTCGCGGTGATATTGCAGAGTCCCAGCGAGCACTGCCATGTTGGCGGCGGTGTGGATGTCTTTGCCCCGGTGAAGTGATGCGCACATTGCGGCGAATGATTGTTCACCACAGCCGGTGGCATCACCCATCGCATTGTCGGATACTTGAGGGCACTCGATCAGTTTCTCTCCGTCCTTTGAAGCCAGTACCGCGCCATCCTTGCCGCGTGTGAGGAGTACATGCTGTGGACCCATCGCCACAAGCTTCCTCGCCGCATCTATGGCTGAGCTGTTGTCCTTGATTTGAATTCCTGTGAGATGTTCTGCCTCTTCGTCGTTCGGTTTCAGGAGAAAGATGTCGCTGTTTATCAAAGACGATACATCAGCTCCGCTTCGCGCGCCGCCTGGATCCAACATTACTTTGATGTGGTGCTCGCGTGCCTTCTGAATTGCGAAAATTGCCGTGCCGAAAGGAATTTCCATTGACAGGATGAGCATGCCTTTGTTCCTTGAGACGGCGCGAAATAGATGGTCAGACTGCAAGAGATCATCCGGTGAAAGCTCTGAATTGACGCCTTCGACCACATAGGTATGCTTTTTACCTTCTTCGTCCATGGCCATGAGCGTAATGCCTGGCCAGCCGGTTTCTTTATCGAATCGCACGAAGCGAATGCCCGAACAGTCCACCCCTGCTTCAATTAAAGCATCCACTGGCGGTCTCCACAGACCGAAAGGATCCTGGGTTGTACGTCCAACCATCGCGACTTTGCTTTGTCCCAACAGAGCTGCCAGCATTTGACCGACATAACGGGATTTGCCGCCGGGCCCAACCTTTAACTTGGTTCCGTATCCGATCTCGCCTTGCTTTACCAGTGTTGGAAATCCAAAGCCAACAATGTCCGTATTGAATGACCCGATTACCAGGGCCGACAGACTGTCAAAACTCACCGTTTGGTACCTATAGGGCGCTAGCCTGAACGAGCTACTAGGAATGCCTGGAGTTCAAAATTATACCTGCATACATTGCCCTAGATTACGATTTGGCTCCTACTCGCGACCAAATTTCGGAACATTTCAAGGGTATCTGTGTCTTATGGTGAGTACGGATGCAACCAGAGTGGTTGTAATCCAAGGGGGGAAAAGAGTTTTCTTTCACACGAATTTCATTCGTGTAGCGAAAACTATAGTAGGGGGAACTTATTTCTCAGACGCTGCAACACCGCTTGGTTGCTGGCTTTGCCATGTTTTCCAGGTCGAATTGGTGAGTGTGCGCGCGAGCAAGTAAGCTGGAGGGTAGTCCAATGTTTAGCGCATGGAGATATGAAAACGGGCTTGATGAGTGGATGGAGCGAAAGCTGGGACCCCGATTGTCCCGAATTGCCCGTCCGATAGTTGTCACCGCTTTGGATATCGTTGCTGCGCCAATCGAGCTGACACAACGTGTCTTTTATCGTCCTAATAGAAACAAAGACACCTTTGTTGTTGAAGATTTGCACGCAAAGTCGAAAGAGCTCCTCACTCAAACTTACTTAGATACGTGCACTCAGACGTTTTACGCGGACAAAAGATGTGCACCACAACAAAATCCGAATCGCACCTATGAAAACCTTGCGGCTTGCAATTCAGGCACGTTCAAAACAATTGATCCTACCGCTCGCCAGCAGGTAGATTCGGCTACAAGTGTGCCGATTGCTCCTATTGCACCCGAACATCACGCACCAAACAGCATCAGCATGCCTGCGCGCATGACCGACTCTCAAATTCTCTCCTCGCGTCCCCGCCACTTGTTTGTGCGACCGCTCAAGGGTGAGTTCGCTGTCAATGAGTTTGGCGCTACGGCTTCCGGAACATTCGTTCCTCTGGCAGGCTTCCACAAGTGGCAGCAAGAGAATGTGTCTAAGAAACCGGAAAACAAGGCATCGAAGTCGGGTAATTTCCCGGCCGCGTTGCCCGGTGAGAATCCGCACGGACTTAAGCAGTTCATGAGCACCGATGGCTAAAGTCAGCAAAGCCGTTGATCGTGCCGTTTCGAACTGCACTGATCCGGTTCGTTACGGTCTAGGGCGAATATGATCTTGAATCCTCCGGCTAGCCTATAATCGGCTGACCGGAGGATTTGCTATGGACATACTTCGTCAGCGCATTTTGAATGACGGGAAACACCTGGGTAAGGGCATTCTCAAAGTCGATTCTTTTATGAATCACCAGATTGATCCGCTGCTGATGCAGGCTGTGGGCGAAGAATTTGCCGCGAAGTTTAGACAATTCAATCCCACGCGGGTTTTGACCGCTGAGACTAGCGGTATTGCACCGGCGCTTGCCACTGCGATGTCTCTAAAAGTGCCTCTGGTTTTTGCAAGGAAACACAAGCCAGTGACGATGGCGGCCGAGCCTTATGTCGAGTCGGCTCCTTCGCACACCAAAGGCGGCGTTGTTGATTTGATCGTCTCTTCAGAGTATTTGGAAGCCACTGATCGAATCTTGATCATCGATGACTTTCTTGCTAGCGCAAAAACACTTGTCGCCCTGGCGAATCTGGTCAAAGCAAGTGGCGCTACTCTGGTTGGAATCGGTGCTGTCATCGAAAAAGAATTTCAGGGCGGACGCGCTTTGCTGAAGGACATCACAGTACCCATCGAATCACTCGCCATCATCGAAAGCATGGACGAGAAGATTGTGCTGAAAGAAACTGTTAGTGCAATGTAGCACTAGAAGATGGCAGGTTGTCCGGAGCAAAGACTAAGCCTGCTTCCGTCTTTGCGCAGGATTGCCTGCCATCTTTTCAAAAGTTGGCACTTCGTTTAATCGCCGAAATCGGCACCTGCCACGCTGAGCAAATGAAGCACGCGGCGGCTTGCTTTGAATTTGTCACCGAATTTCGTCAGCGCTTCCTCGCGCATTTTTGGCGCATGCCGTTTTAGATATGTCTCTAGATTGTCTTTACTTTCGACGATGTATTGAATCGTCCAAAGTTGCGTGCCATCGGGTTCGCGCTCTTCTTCTTCGTGATTGCGGAAGAACCATTGTGCAGCTTTGAAGCCTTCGAATTTGAGCATCTGATCTATATGCCCAGGCAACCAGCCTGCAAATGCGAATTTCGCTTCTTCTTTGACTTCGAGATTTACTTCGTAGACAAGCATGGTTGCATTACTCCTTTCGCAATTAATTCCATCGATTTTAGAACCTGTTTGTGCGGAAGTCCGCCGAAATTATTGATAGCTAGAAAGTTGGTGAGTCCAGCAATTTGATACTGCTGCGCGACGCGTAGGACTTCTTCAGTGTCACCGAATGCCACCAAATCCTTTTGAATCAGTTCGTCGATTGGCCGCTGTTTTGCATAAAGCCGCGTGCGCACATATCGATCCATCGCTTCTGTCGCTTCATTTCTTGCTTGCTCGGTTGTTGCTGCGCAGTGAGTGTGAAGACCGAAAGAGATTTCGATCTGTTTTGAGTTGCCACCTGCCGATGCGTAGGCGTCGCGATAATTCCTCGTGGTCTCTGCAAGCTCTTCCAACTTCTCAGTCGTGGCGTAAGGAATCATCATGATGGGCAGCTTTTGCGCGCCTACAAATGGAGCGACTTCATTGCGCAGAACAGCGACATGAATTCGTGGTTGCTTCTGCACTGGCACCACATTCAGTTGTACATCATTGCAGTCGTAGAATTTACCTTTGTACGAAAACTTCTCGCCCGTCCACGCTTTTCGCAGTATTGCCAGGCTTTCGTCGAAGCGTTCTCTCTTATCTTGTGGGTTAAGGTTGAAACCAGCAAACTCGTGCGCTAGGTAGCCGGAGCCGACGCCTAATTCCAATCTCCCATTTGAAAGAATGTCCACCATTGCAAGGTCTTCTGCCGCGCGCAGTGGATTGTCGAATGGCAAAACCACAACAGCGCAACCCAGTTTGATGCGCTTAGTCCTTTGCGCCGCTGCAGCCATCCAAATTGCCGGACGTGGAATTGCACCGTATTCGTGGAAGTGGTGCTCTGCGATCCAAAAAGAATCGAATCCAAGCGCTTCTGCGGCTTCTACTTGCTCGAGAAGTTCTTCGTAGAACCTGCCGACATCGCGAGGCAGCTCTTTTGGATAATGATCGACAACCGAAAAAATACCGAACTTCAAAGCCGTATCTCATTCGTTTTGGGGCGAACTGATAATACCGCAAAAGCGAAGGGGCGACTGCTGTTGGCACCGCCCCTTCTTCCCCTTTAAAAAGTTTGTAGAAGCCAAAAAGCGCTTGAGTTTCGGATCGTTAAATCCGAAACCCCAGCTTCCCCTTCACACATCTTCGAACGCGTTGTCTCTTGCGTTCTGTACTCATAATAGGAAGCCCTTGTTGCAGTTTTGTTGCAGCAATAATTCGGTTTACAAGTGTTTTTGACATGCTCAAAATAGCCACCGGATGGAGCGTTCGGGTGACATCCAAAAATTGAACCGCTTTACATTCTTGGTAATGAAAGCTAATAGGTCATATCAATTTTGATTTTTGTGCCGACGGCCGGGCAGGCAAATTCTTCCCAGGCGGAGCCACCGCGCTTGAACAGTTCCCAAAAGCGTCTGTCGTGTCCGGAGCTGCCGGGCGCAAAAGCCAAGTCACCTTCCATGACATTGAAACTGCCAGCGGCTACTGTCGCAGCGCGGATGATCGAGCCAATGGTAATTTTTACACGCTGCCCATCTTTGAGTTCAGACACCAGCGGATGCCCTTCGCGGAAGGTTGTCTTCAAATTTCCAAACGAATCTTTGTAGCCAATAACTTCCTTAGGCTCATCCATAATGACTTTTGCAGGATCCAGTTTGTGGACCAAGAAGGAGAAGTCAGACTTAACCGCCTGCGCGATTATGCGAGGGAAGAAGTCGCGCGAGCGAAATTGGCTGCCGAATTCCTCTGCGTCGGTGCTCCACAATTCCAAGATCTCGTCACGAATGAATGACATCGAATAGCCGCTGTTGACCGCGATCACGTGCACACCGTTTTTCAAGCTGGCATACAAAAGTCCTTCGCCTTCATTGTCCTGGCGAGCTTCTTTCACATCTTTGCGCGGCGCGCAATTTGCGAAAATCGTCAAACTTTCCGGCTTCAAAAGGTCGGTCGCGCAGCTCAGCTGACCAACGATAAATCCTGTGCTGACCGTGTCGAAAGAGTTGACCGACGTCATGTGCAGCGGCACATCCTCAGTCAGTTTGGCTTTGAATGCCGAGTACACCTCCGCCCAAGCCAGGTCGCCGGGAGCGTAATCACAGATGACGTGCAAATAGCTGGTCATAGATTCCTTGAATCCTCAGTTTTGAGAAACGCTAGCAATCGTGCGCGCGACCAAATCCCTTGGGCGCTCTAAAGAGTATAGATGAAACTTGGGCGCCTTCGTTATACGAGCTTCTGGTTTCCAAGTGGGTATCCGCGCTATAGCGAGGTTCGCTTCACGAGGCGCATTGGCGATCTACTTGATATGATGTGTTCCTTCTGGAACAGGACATCGGGTTAACGCGCCTACCGAGTTCGCAATTAGACGACTTCAAACTTTAGTGCAGGAAAACACCTTGCGAAATTTATTGAATGCGGTCTGGTCATTCCCGCTCACTCGGATATTCACCTTTGTGGTGATTCTTTTTCTGGTAATTATTCTTAGCGAGCCAATTATCGTTGCACTGATCGGAAAGACTGGCACATCGGCGCCGCTAGCTGTTTTCCTTTGGACTGAAGTTTGGCATTTTCTGATCAGTTTTGGATTGCTCGCGATTTTCGTGAAGACGGGAGAGCGCGCCAAACTCAGCGATTTTGGTGTGAGCATGAAGAACGCAGTACCTGAGCTGCTGTCGGGCGTCGTTGTCGGAACACTGCTTGTCGCAGGCGTTGTCGCTGTTATGTTCTTGCTGGGCGTTTATAGACCGACTGCGCACACCGGCGGCTCCGACTTATTCCTTGCAGCCGGTACACTATTTTTCGCTGCGGTGACGGAAGAGTTGATATTTCGCTCCTACGCACTCAACGTTTTGGAGAAGCATTGGGGCACGATTGCTGCGGTTATCGTTTCGTCTGTAGCTTTTGGATTTGCGCACATGCTTAATGATGCCGGTGGTTCGACTGTGCAGAGCAAATTCTTGTTCTGCACGTTCCTTTCACTGGAAGCTGGGGTATCTTTAGCGGCCTGCTATGTTTTCACTCGCCGCTTATGGATGCCCATCGGTGCGCACTGGATGTGGAATTTTTTCGAAGGACCGGTGTTCGGCACGCATGTATCCGGTGCCGATTTTGGTCAGAGCTTAGTGACCGCCAAAATGGAAGGACCTATGCTGCTTACCGGTGGCAAATTCGGACCAGAGGGCAGTGTGATCTGCTTGTTGCTCGGCACCGTCGCCGGTGTCGTCTTGTTGCATCTTTCTAAAAAACGAAACAATTTGATTTCGTATGAAGCAGCGCAAAATCGTTTGAAGAACACGACTGAATCGGATCAAATTGCAGCATAGACGTGAAGTAGGCCGTTCGGCTCAGTAGACAGAACCGAGACAATGGGAAGCTCATGGCAGAAACAAATAACGAATCGAACAAATTGCGAATTTCGGACTCACATGTTGAGGTCAATGGTGTTTCGCTCAAAGTTCGAAGACTTGAATTAGAAGCGCCTCGCGCGACAATTGTTTTTCTCCATGACTCGCTTGGATGTATTCCAGTTTGGCGCGACTTTCCCGAACGTTTGTGCGCCCTTACTCACTGCAACGGAATTATCTACGATAGGCAGGGCTACGGTGGTTCTAGTCCATTCACGCGCGAACGCGACCTGCAATACTTAGAGCGCGAAGCCGATGCACTTGCTGAGCTAATGAAAAAGCTCGGATTGAGCAAAGGAATTCTCTTCGGGCACAGCGACGGAGGCTCCGTTGCACTGCTGGCGGCAGCAAAGTCTCCAGAACTCGTATCTGGGGTCGTCACAGAAGGCGCGCACGTGTTTGTTGAGGAGATAACTTTGGATGGTATTAGACAGGCTCAAAAGCTTTTCGCCGAAACCGATTTACGTCAACGTATAACCAAATATCATGGTGACAATACTGATGGTGTGATCAGCGCATGGATAGACACGTGGCTTTCACCTCAATTTCGCGATTTCAATATGGAACACTTCCTGCCCGCGATCAAATGTCCTGTGCTCGTCCTTCAAGGTGAAGGCGATGAATATGGCTCGGAGGCGCAAGTCGATGCTATCGTGAATCAGGTCGGCGGTAGCTCGCTGAAAGATATGGTCAAGTTTGCCCGCCACACACCTCACAAAGAAGCGCCTGAATACACCCTTCGAGTCTGCGCAAACTTTGTCACCAGTTTGAATTCTGTTGTAAATCCGTGAGTTGGCCGGAGCGCTGGCTTCCAGCCGGCATTTGGAAATTTGTGAACTCCAAGCAGCCGTTTAGAAACCGCCATTACGAAACCGCAAGGATGGCGGCGCTCCGGCCGCTTCTGTCCCCAGAATTACGTCGTCTCACCGAGCAACTTGCGCACGCGTGCAGACAGATCTTTCAAGTGAAAAGGTTTCAGCAAATAATCGTTGGCACCCGCCTCGAGACCCGCTTGTTTATCTTTCGCCTGATCGCGGCCTGACAGCATCAGTATCGGCGTCGTGCCACCATCAGCGCGAAACTTCTTGCAAATATCGATTCCATCCATGCCCGGCAAGTGACCGTCCAGCACCACGAGATCATAGGATTCGAATTGCAGATGTTCGCAAGCCTCAGGTCCGGTATATACAGCGTCGACGATGAACTTCTCAAATTCCAGCCACTGCCGAATTTGATCGGACAGGAATTGGTCGTCTTCTGCAATTAGAATTCTAGCCATATTCGGCTCCCTTAAGATTCACTATCCTTCGCTGATGATGCGGCGTCTTCCTTGTTCTTTTGCAATGTAGAGGCGCTCATCGGCTTTCTTGATCAACGCTTCAATTTGGGTTCCATCTTGGGGAAAACTTACAAGTCCGGCTGAAAAGCTGACGAAAAACTGTTCTTTGTGGTCACCGTCGAATGGAATTGTAACCAATTCATCCAGCACGCGATTGAGCGCGCCCTTCATAGTTTCTTTCCCTTCGTGACGAAAAGCCATTATGAATTCTTCGCCGCCCCAACGTCCGCGCAAATCCTCCACGCGAAAGCGCCTTCTGAGCAATTGCCCGAAGTGAGCGAGCACACGATCGCCTGCCATGTGACCGTAGGTGTCGTTGACCTTCTTGAAGTGGTCGACATCCATCAGGCAAAGGCTGAACTCCAGCTTGTGGCGCTCAGCTTCGGAATGCAATGCTGTAAGAGCTTCGATAAAAGCGCGTCGGAGCAACAGCCCCGTAAGAATATCGCGGTCTGCGCGCTCCTTCATCAGGCGCATGCGGTCGAGACGAACGCGAACACGCGCCAGCAATTCCACCGTCGCAACCGGCTTTGGAAGATAATCATCTGCTCCGGCATCGAATGCTGCAAGCCGCGAATCAAGCCCCGATTGCGCTGTGAGAAAAACGATCGGCAAATCTTGCCAGCGCGCCATCGCACGAATCTTTCTGCAAACATCGTAACCGCTCGTGTTTGGCATCATCACGTCGAGCAACAGCAAATCAGGTGAAAAATCTTCGAGAACAGGTAGCGCATTATCCGGCTCGTTGACTGATTTTACGAGCATGCCTTCTTTTCCTAGTGCAGACTCAATGATTTTGGTGAAGTCTTCATCGTCGTCGACAATTAGGATGCGCGGTCTGCCTCGCAGTGCGATCAAGTACTCAATGGCTTGTACCATGTCCGGCTCGCTGACCGGTTTTTTCAAATATAAAGATGCACCGGCATGCATACCTTCTGTGCGTCTGCCTTTAATTTCTTCCTTGTGGATGAAGGCGAGCGGCAGCGTTTCCAGACCAGAGATGCCTCGGAGCTTTAACGCAAGGTCGAATGAAGAATCAGTCTGCGTGTCAGACATATCGATAATCGCCGCATCAAGCATCGTTGCTTTTGCTTTCTCAATTGCGTCTTTGGTGTCTTCCGAAAAAATCAAACGCACAGTTGCCTTTTGCGAAAATTTCTTCGACTCGTCCTCGTTGTATTTCCCAAACAGCAGCACATTAGCCATCGAAGAATCGTCAGCCATCTCCCCTTCGCCAGTGGCATCTGGCGGCGGTGGAAGTTTGTCGGGAAAATCCTGTTTGACGTTTTCATGCAAAACACCAACCAGCCGACGGATCGTGTCCCAGGTGTTTTTATCCAGAGCCTTTTGTCCGTCGATGACATCATTCATCGTTTGCTCTATTTGTGCTGCGGTTTCGCCCAGGTGATGGAAACCGCAGGAACTCGCGGTGCCTTTCAAGTTGTGGGACAACCGCCGAACTTCCTTAAGCGCCTCACCGTCACCAGGATTTGCCATTGATTGCTCAACAACGTCTTCCATATTTTTGAGACGACCAGGTAATATCGAGGCAAAACGCGTCTTCAACTGCATGAATGTCTCAGTGTCAGTGACTTCGTTGAGGTCGCTGGCAGTTTTCGCCTTCAGCTCCCCGTCTATCTGGGCTCCGAACAGCAGTGGTTTCAGGGGGCGATGAACAACGAGAGAAACACCGAAATCCTTCGTCAGTTGCTGATAAACGTCCGTTTCTTTCCACTTGCTGGATATAAAAACGACCTTGGTATCGCGGTTGACCTGCCGTAATTTGACGATCCAACCCACGCCATCGATGTCGGAAAGCTGCTCGCTGACTACAATCAGGTCAGGTTTGTGCTTCGAAAGTGAATCTATCGCTTCCTTACCGGAATCAAAGTGCAAAACCTCATGCCCGCGACCCGTGAGCAATGATTTGACCAGCGCTGTCAGCTGCTGGTCGTTGTCGACAAGGAGGATGGAGGTTGCCATAAAGACCCCAATTGCTTAGGGTCTCTTATACCACTGGTGAGATAGCGAAAAACTCTTATTTGGGTGTATCGAAGAAAATGCTGGAGTACGGCAAGGCGTCAAGTTGTGGCTGCGCAAACAGGATGAATCCCAGTGCGGCTGCGAGAATCACTATCGCCAAAAATTGAACGCGAATGGTCACATTGAGCGCTACAATCTCGTTCTTCTGGTGCATCCAGTCCGAATAGTCTACGTCTATTCGCTCTTCAATAGGATGATTTAGGTTCTGCATAACACGGGATACCTAGTATGTTTGAACGCGGAAATATGTTTTGAGTGGTGGATTCTCAAAGAATAGGTCCATATTGTGGCAAATGTGTGGAACAGCAAAATGCGCCATCTGTCCTGAAACGTACAGGCACAGCGGTTTTGCCTCACATACCGGCGATGCGAACGTTCAGATACGCAGCGTTCGAGTGATTATTTTTTCTCTTCCAGCTCGATGGATGCTGAATTGATGCAATAGCGCTGGCCTGTCGGTTTTGGACCGTCTTCGAAAACGTGCCCTAGGTGCGCGCCGCACTGGCTGCAAGTTACCTCGGTGCGCTGCATGCCATAGGTGGAGTCATTGTGCTCCGCGATGTTTTCCTTGGTATGTGGCTGCCAAAAACTAGGCCAGCCGCTGCCAGAGTCATATTTTTCCTTGGAGCTGAAGAGTTCGGCACCGCAGCAAGCGCACTTGTACACGCCCTCCGTGTGGCAGTTATAGTACTTGCCAGTGAAAGCGCGCTCTGTACCTTTCTGGCGCGTAATCTGATATTGCTCCGGAGTAAGTTGAGCTTTCCATTCTTCTTCTGATTTCTGGACTTTGTGTGCCATCGCTCCTGTTTTCTCCTTATCGCTTTCACTTTGCGCCGGTCCAATACCGGGTGCGCAGGTCATGCCCTTCTTGAGTTTTGGTGCTTGTCCTGTCTCTGCCGGCACAGGACTGGCACAGGCGGAAAAGACCATGGTCAAAATCGCCAATAAAATAACATGTGCGGGTTTCATAGTTATGAGCCTACCATTTTGAATCTCCCACCACCTTGATTGAATCCGAATTTTGTAAGAACTGCAAATGACGAGTGTTAAAAGCTCTTGTTAGGCAGAGCTAAACCTCCGGAACTCCGTTATTGCCGCCCTTCTCCACTGTAGGGGCGGCATTAATGTCGCCCGCGGGCGACGTATGGCGTCGCCCGCGGGCGTTAAACGCGCAGAACGGCGGCGCCGGTGAATTTGCCGGCGCGCAGGTCGTCGAGTGCATCATTGGCGAGGCTGAGCGGATAGATAGTGACAGAACAAATTATGTTTACTTCTGCTGCTTTGGCGAAAAATTCGATTGCGTCGGCGCGGGTGAGGTTTGTCACCGATTTAATCGAGCGCTCTTGCCAGAGAATCTCGTATGGCATTGCCGGAAGTTCCGACATATGAATTCCACCCAGGACAAGCTTTCCCGCCTTATCTAGATTTGATAACGCGTGAGGCACTAGCTCTCCGACAGGGGCGAAGATGATGGCAGCGTCAAGTTTTTCAGGTGATGGTCCGTCGGAGTCGCCTGCCCACTTGCAGCCGAGATTCATCGCCAGGCTGCGCGCGTCGTTGTCTTGAGGTCGGACGAATGCGTATAGCTCCTTGCCGTCGTGATGTGCGACTTGCGCGATGATGTGCGCTGCGGCGCCAAATCCATAGATGCCGATGCGTTTTGCGTCGCCGCACATTTTGTACGAGCGATAGCCTATTAGCCCCGCGCACAGTAAAGGCGCTGCTTTCGCATCATCATAATTATCGGGGAGCTTAAAACAGTAGCGAGCGTCCGCCAGGCAGTATTCAGCGTATCCGCCATCCAGCGTGTATCCTGTAAACTTCGCTTCGTCGCACAAATTTTCCCGATCGCTGAGGCACCACCTGCAGTGCCCACAGGTCCAGCCGAGCCACGGAACCCCCACCCGATCGCCCACCGCAAAGCCTTGCACTTTATCGCCAACTGTATGTATCGTGCCGACAATTTCGTGACCAGGGATAAGCGGAAGTGCAGGCTCCTTCAATTCGTTATCGATGATGTGAAGATCGGTTCGACATACACCGCAGTGGCTCACTTTGATGAGCACCTGCCCAGCGCGCGCCTCAGGAACGTCGCGGTCCGCCTGAAACAGCGGACCGCCACGTGATTCTAGAATCATTGCTTTCATCAGGGATTAATTCCTGTGGAGCTAACTTCTTCTATCTACCCGCTTCTAGTTTTCGTTTTACTTTTGGCGCTCAAATTTACGCCTGGTTTAACGCTCTATTTGATCTTTCTGCGGATAATCGCCGAGTTTGACAGTCGATGCCGTCAGTACACCGTTTCTCAAAACAAGGAAATCGACAGTGTCGTCAACCTTATGAGTACGGATCTGCTTTTGCACTTCTTTCGACGTCAAAACTTGTTTGCCGTCTACTTTCTCGATTACGTCGCCGGCTGTCAGTCCACCACGTGCTGCAGGTCCGTCCGGTTCCACTTTGGCGATTAGAACACCTTTGGTGTTGGCCGGAACGCCAACGGCATGGGCGATTTTTTCATTCATGTCTTGCATGTAGATGCCGACATATGGACGTTTGATAGTGCCGCCTACCACGAGCTGGTCAACGACTTCTTTCGCGATATCAATTGGAATCGCAAAGCCGATATTCTGACCGTCGCCGCGGATTGCGGTGTTCAGACCAATGACCTCACCCCTGATGTTCAAGAGTGGTCCGCCCGAGTTGCCCGGGTTGATTGCAGCGTCAGTCTGAATGAAATCAACGCTATTGATGTCGTTGAGCGAACGACCCAGCGCACTGATAATGCCCATGGTCACCGAATGGTCGAGCCCTAGTGGGCTGCCGATGGCGATCGCCCAGTCGCCAGGACGCAGATTCTTGCTGGTACCTAACTGTGCGATTGGCAATCCTTTTGCGTCGATTTTGACGAGCGCCAAGTCTGTAAAACTGTCTCGACCGACAACCTTGCCGGAGAATTCACGCTTGTCATTAAGCGTGACCTTGATTTCGTCAGCCTGACCGACCACGTGATTATTGGTCAGGATATATCCATCTTGTCGGATGATTACACCCGAGCCCGAGCCATGTTGTTGAAACTTTCTGGGCGCACCGTTTTCTTCTATGCCGTTGCCGAAGAAAAACTGAAATGGTGAGTTAAAACCCACATTTGGCACTTGGATGTTTTTGCTGATGTCTATGTTGACTACGCTTTCGCTGGCTTTGCTTGCCATATCGGCAATCGTGTTTTCAGCCATAGAAAGGAATGCGCCCGTGGGAGCCTGTGATGTTGCAATCGGAGCGTGCGCGCTTGGCGTAGGCAGCCCTGCCGGTGTAGGCCAGAACTGATGACCTGCAAAAAACGCCGCGCTCAAAGCTATTCCTATCGCAATACCACCTGCAAGTACCGGCATCGACGACTTTTTCGCTTCTTTGGTCGCTGGGGACGACGTTGTTTGTACCATCTCTCTACCTCTTATCTGTTTTTCGACCGGCATGTTACCGGCCACTACCTTGTGGGGCTGATTTCAGTTTATGTATCCAATTGGTGCTTTCCGCCGAAAACTCACTTTTCGTTAATCTAGCCGGTTCCGACGAGTTTTACCCCTTGGATATTCGTCTGTCTACGACTTTGTAAACAGCAAGTGTTCACATGCGTGGCTATGTTTCGGCTACTGCGTCTAATGGGCGTCAAGCCTGGAAAGGTCCATCATATGGGAGTTTGCTGCGTTAACTGCTGTTCAGGTGCACAACCTTAAGCGCATTTTTGCTGCAAGCACCCGAAAGTGCTTTTCCTTTCATCAGTCCTTAACCGTTCCATAACCCCTACAGACGAGAATTTCCTTCTGCAGTTCCGAAGGGGTAAGGGCAGGAATCTACCGGCGTTTCAACAGCCTACTCGATTCGCCGACGTTTCGACCTTACCCCGAAAGACCTTGGATTCACTGTTTTGGAGGCATCCACTATGAGCGCAAGCTCTGGGATATTGTTGATTGATATGCTCGTCAGACCGTTTTTCAAAATCGGGATGAAGTTTCCAATCGTTTTGCTCATCATGCTTTCAGTTTTCTACGGGTATATCGCGTATTTCGCGCTTAGATCCTCTTATGGTCAAATGACCGATTATTAGTGGATTGTTCGATTTACTGATCGATTATGGTTGATTGTCAGCTCGACCATCCAATCCAATTAGCTCTTCCATTCAATATATTCATCCATATCTGCGCTTAACGGGACGAAACCCAGGGCACATCGCTAACGGCTCGCCGTCATTTTATGCATCGATGTCTTAGATGACAGAGAATGTTTGAAAGGAATGTCGAAAAGTTATTCGAGGTGCCCTGGTTTCACATGTCTAACGCGACTGTAAAAACAATAGCGACAGTTTTGTTGGCGTCTTGCACGATTACGTTTGCTCAAACCGCATCTGCGAAAGATGAGCTGAGCATCGCTGAAGCAAAACAATACATGCTTTCTTTGATAAACCGAGACCGGAAATCTCAGGGATTGAAGGAAGTAGTATCCGATGAAATCGCAGAACGTGCCGGAAATTTGCACTCCGACGAGATGGCTAAGTTCGGCTTCTTAAGCCATTGGGACACCGCTGGGCGAAAACCGGACCAGCGATATTGCGAAGCTGGTGGTACCGGTTTTGTTATGGAAAATGGTCACATTGAATTTAACGGATATGCAGATGATTCTTCAGGCGGAAGCGCAGAGTTTAAAGTTGATCCGTCGGCGACAATCTCGAAGCGAGACATCGAAGGCATTCAGTCGGGTTTTTTCAACGAACAACCGCCCAACGATGGGCATCGCCGCAACATACTTGATCCCGATCACACCAGGGTCGGCATCGGACTGACAGTAGCGAAGAAAGGCGATTCATTTAGACTTGCTTGCGCGCAGGAATTTATTCACAGCTACGGAAAGGTAGAGAGCAAGCCGCAATCCATAAAATTGGGAGAGAGTTTTACTATCACGGGAAGCTTAGAGCCCGGGCTCAGACTTTCTTCTGTTGATCTCTTTTGGGAAGAACTTCCGCGTCCGATGACCATCAAGCAGCTTGATGAAACGCACAGCTATGGACCACCACAAACGCGCGTCAATACTTACTTTCCAAACACCCCTGCTGCGCAAGGGCATTTGACTATAAACGAAGCCGCTGGAAGACAGGAATTCGCTTGCACTTTTGAAACTGACAAAGCTACGTGGAAACCTGGGCTCTATTATGTTTACGTCTGGACAAGAACCCCGGATGCGAGCCGTGTAAAACCTTTGGTAGTGGCATCCAAAACGATCGAAGTCCGCTAAGATAATTTCGTCGCCCATTGGATTTCGCTGTGCCATTCAAGCAAAAAATGATTATCGTGATTGCGTGCGTCTTATGCGGCATTGCGATAGCGGCGGGTGTTGTCTTTTATTTTAATCAGCACGATTTTGTTTGGCAAAAGGCTTGTGAGGAAGGCCTTAGAGAACGCGAAAATTGTAATTTTCAATCCGCTGAAAAGCATTTGCTAGTGGCATGCGCTAATGCCGAAAGTTTCCCTTTGACTGATGTGCGGCGTTATTCGAGCAATCTTGCCCTTGCTGAGTTATATATCGCGACCGGCAATTTCTCAAAAGCTGCCACTTTCATGGAAAAGGCAACAGTATCTGCTGAACTGCAGAATGATGTTGAGCACAAACTGAAGGTCCTTGGACTTCGTGCAGATATGCTTTGTCGTGAAGCGAGATTCGATGATGCTCGTATTACCTACAAAGAAATGTCCGAGCTGGCGCAGAAGACTCGCCAGACATCATTCGAGATGGATGCTTTGCTTGGCCAGGCAAAACTGGATCTTTTGTATTTGAAGCGAAATGAGAGCGAAGAAGCCATTGAACAAATTGACAGTCTTACCTCTGCAGCACTTGAAGAGAAGACAGAATATGGAATCCTTCTGTCTATCTACACCGCGCTGCTTGCTGAGTTGAAAGGTCGATATAAAACAGCTTTGATGCTGTTTGAAGATGCAAATCATGTGGTGCAAAATCGGGAAAAACCGTCTTCTTCATTGAAGCTTTTACTCGGCAATAACTGCGCTACATACTATTTGCAGGCACGTAATTCAGTGCGCGCACGAAATCTAGCTGTGCGTGTTTTCGACAACTGCGATAAGGACTTTGACTCTTATTTCGACGCACACGCATTACATGCTTTGCGTAATCTATCGGCTATTTACCTTGAGGAAAATGAGTTGCTCCGCGCGAAACAGTTTATTGAGAAGGAAGTGGAAGAAGTCGGTAAGCGCCTTTCGCATAAACATCCTTATTATGGATTAGCGTTAGAGCATAGAGCCGTTTTGGAAAGTCGTGAGGGAAAAACAGATGAAGCCGCTCGCGATTTCAAAGCCGCGCAGAATATCTTTGTAAAAACGTTCGGAGAGAAAAACAGATTTAGCGCTGATACTTTGGCAGACATTGCGAAGGTGGAAATCGAGAAAAAAAACTTCGATGCAGCTTCAATTCCATGCAAGGAAGCGCTCGCGATCTATAAGACGATACTCCCTTATGATCACCCGTCTGCGTTGAAAGCCACTCTTTTGCTTTCCATGATCTACAGAGAACAAGGAAAGGAAGTAATGGCTCACACGCTTGAGGTCGAAGCATCGCAAGGTCTCAGCGCCGCAGACGGGAAGTAATTTACTCAGCACGGGCTGCAGCTTGCCGCGGCCTCGGCAAGCCGCCGAAGCACCTAATCGTTGCTGCTCTAGTTAGAGTTAATTGGCAGGTCCACCTGGCGCACCGCCAGGCATATCGCCGGGAGCACCGCCGGGCACGCTGCCCGGTGCTCCACCAGGAGCATCTCCAGGAACACCACCTGGTGTGCCTCCTGTAGCCCCTCCGCCCCAATTTCCGCCGCCGCGTCTACGATGTCCGCCGCCCATTTTGCCGAACTGCTCTCGCATCTGGCTTCTTTCTGATTCATCTATTTTGCCATCATGGTTGGCGTCAAAGCGTTGCATCATTTTCTGTCTTCGCTCCTGACGTTGTTCGTCAGACATTCCGCCCATTCGTCCACCCATTCCACCTGCGCCCATTCCGGCACCAGGCATTCCACCCTGCGCTCCTGCTCCATTCTGCCCGCCGCTAAACCCTCCGTTGCCGTCCATCCCCATGCGACGTCCGCCTCGGCGTCCACCTGCGCCATCCATCCCCATCTCTTTCATTTTTGCTTCTCGTGCGGCTCGCATTTGAGCTCGCTCAGAGTCATCTAAGGTTCCATCATGGTTGGCGTCGAACTTTTGGAGCATGCGTTGTTGTCTTTGTTCGCGCCTTTGCCCCATATCTTGACCACCGCCAAATCGGCGCCCACCGCGTCCGCCTACATCAGGCGCCGCTTGCGGCATCGAGCCTGCTCCGGGATCGGCACCGCCTCCAGGCGTCGTTTGGGCATTGGCACAGGTGAAAAGCCCGGAAGCCAGCAAGAATGAAGCAGCCATCAAAAAGGTGTATTTGGTTTTCATAAGTTACCTATGGTTTCGGCAGTCATATTGTTAAAGACGTAGTTCGCCGAAAAAAAGTTCAAAGGAAAGGACCGCTTTTCCAGGAAATTTTTTCCATCTATTAAAGAGGCTGCCCCGATGCTGGATGCGAAAAGCAAATGCCCGACTTGGGAAAGCCGGGCATAAGAATTTTGATTTCCAGATTGGCAGGTTATCTTGAGTAATACTCGATAACGAGGCTTTCTTGGAAGGATTGGTCGAGTTGGTCGCGCTCTGGCTTCATCAACACTTTTGCCGTCAAAGCTTTGACGTCAGTGCTGATCCACTCTGGGCAAACGCTTACCAGTCCGGCTTGCATGCCTTTGACCTTGTCTTTGCTACTTTCCTTGACGGAAATTACTTGACCCGGTTTGAGGCGCATCGACGCGATAGATGCCTTATGACCATCAACCAGAATGTGTCCGTGGGAGATGAGCTGGCGAGCTTGCGGTCTGCTAGCTACCAGTCCCGAACGGAACAAAATGTTGTCGAGGCGCGATTCCAAAATTTGCAGCATAACCGTGCCGGTTACGCCTTTCTTGGAGGCTGCTTCGCTGAAATAATTGAAGAACTGCTTTTCGGAGACGTCGTACGTCCAACGAATTTTTTGCTTCTCGAGCAAGTGTGTGGCGTACTCAGAACGCTTCTTGCGGTCGCCGCCATGCTGCCCCGGTGGGTTCGGCTTTCTGGCGATTGCACATTTGATGCGGCCGCATACACTGGCACCGACTGCTCGGCAACGTTTACATCTGGATCCAATGTATCTCAAACTACCCTTCTCCTATCAAAAATCGTCAAAACTAAGTTGTGCTGCGAAAACCAAACAGGGCAGCCGCTCCCTTGCATACTCTCAGCTGGAGAATGCACGTTGGGCACCGCAGCGCCGCTAAATACACGCGCTTTCAGTGCTCGTATATGTTAGCAGACGGGAAAGAATACCAGTCATAGGTATATAAACGCTTTATAGTTACTGCACACCTTCGATTGGCAGAACGGCACTGAGCGCCTGAATGCTGCGCCAGTATTGTGTTTGCAGTTGCCATTAATTTTACTTAGGGCGAGCCGGCTCGCAAACAAGCGCAATCTTTCGTCTTCCCCCATGTCGTTTATATCTCATTTCTCTTTGCAGCCGGGCGAGGTGACTTAGCTCATCTCATTGTGGTTTTCCAAGTGGCTTTGGCTCTCTTCCCAGACAGCTCCGTCAAGCGGACAAGAAAGCACTTTCGCCTTTGAAGACCATCACTCGCCAGCTTGTTCACGTTTTTCCGCGGTCGAAAGTTGTACCTTCTCCTGTTTTGCAGTTTTCGCAAAAGGCATCGTGACTTTGAATGTCGTGACCGTGTCCTCGCTGCTGTCGCATTCGATTGTTCCGCCATGCGCGTCGACGATTCGCTTGCACAGGTAAAGCCCTAGCCCGGTGTTTGCGACAAATCGTTTGCCGGGCTGCCCGCGCCAGAATTTGTCGAAAAGCACCTTGCGCGATTCTTCGTCTATGAAGCTGCCAGTGTTGACGATTTCCAACACCAGATCGTCGCCATCCTCTTCTTGCCGTACTTGTACGCTGCTTCCTTCAGCACCGTATTTGATGGCATTATCGATTAAGTGCGTGAGCAATAGTCGCATCGCCTTTTCGTCTGCCGTCACTTTCTGCATGGAGTCTTCGGATGTGCATAGCACGGTGATCTTCTTTTCTTCTGCGGCTTTAGCGAAATCTGCAACAACCTCATCGACCAAATGCTTCAAATCAACATTCGAGAATTCCATATCCTTGCCGCCGGATTCGTAGCGGTAAATTTCAAGGAGGCAATCAGTTATCTTTAAAAGGAATTTGTTGCGATCTTGAATTTGTCCGATGAGAGTGCGGATTTCGTCAGGCACTTCGCCGAGTTTTCCGTCCAAAAGCATCTCGAACACTCGACTTGAGCCGAGTAGTGGTACCTGCAGATCATGCGCGAGCGTAGACATGAAGTCGCGAGTCTGTTGAGCTTTCTGCTGTTGCAAGGCTAGCATTTCGGCTCGTTTTCGCTCGGAGACACCGGTGAGAATTCCTTTGACTCTGGTGGTGAGTTCTTTTGGGTGAAACGGCTTGAAGAGGTATTCGTCCGCTCCTGATTCCCATCCCTTAAGAAGAGATTCGCGGTTGGTAAGCGCGGTTAGAAGAACAACAGGAGTCGACTTTAGAACCGGGTCTGATTTGATTTCTTTGCAAAGAGTCAATCCGTCGATTTCGGGCATCATAATGTCGCTGATGATTAAGTCAGGCGCGATTGCTTTCATCATGTCGAGCGCTTCTTGTCCGTCTTTTGCAATCAGCACGCGACAAAAAGACTCCAGTACCGATTCGATGTACGCGGCAAGCTCGGTGTTGTCTTCGGCAACTAGAACAGTTGGCTTGTGATCATCTTTTGTGCGTTTAGTGCTTTCGTTAAATCCATATTGCGGCACCATTATTTTTCTAGCGACACTGCTATCTTTTTGTTTTGCTCCGGTCGCGTCTTTGCCGACGAAAGTGACTGAAAACTGGCTGCCCACGCCGAGTTTACTCTCAACAGCAACATCTCCGCCGAGCAATCTTGCGAATTCGACAACAAGTGCCAGTCCCAGACCCGCACCCTCAAATCGCCTGGTTGATGGTGCTTCTGCTTGTCTAAAACGTTGGAAAATCAGCTCTATATCGGATTCGGGAATGCCGATGCCTGTGTCTTTGACAGAAACGACCCACTGGTCGTCCTGTACTCTTGCCAGGCTTACTGTGACAATGCCGCTGATTTGCGTGAATTTGACAGCGTTGGAAACAAGGTTGAACAATATGCGTTCGTACAAATAGCGATCAATTTCGATTAAGCTTGAAGCTTCCGGCAAATTAGAGACAATCGTCAATTGCTTCTGTTTTAACGCCGGTGCAAAGTCCGCCAGAATCGATTTAGTCAGAGAGACAATATCCGTCGGCTCTGGACGCAGCTCTATTTTTCCAGCTTCCAGTCTTGAAAAATCAAGCAGCCCAGTGATCAACTGGAGCAATCTGACCGTGTTATTGTGCATGGTCTTGAGGTGCTCAGTTTGTTCGTCAGTGAGCTCGCCGGCGTCTCCAGCTAGTATTGATTCTGTTGGTGCGAGAATAAGGGTGAGTGGTGTACGCAGCTCGTGCGACACTGTTGCTACGAACTCACTCTTCATCCTCTCAGACTCAATGAGTTTCTCATTCAATTTGCTCAATTCTTCCGCGCGTTTTGCAACTTCATCTTCAATTTGGCGACGATAGGCAATGCCGGAATACATGCGTCGCACCAAGTAGAAGAAACCGCAAAAGACGAAGGCCCCAAGCAGCGCAAATCCCCACGCTGTTTGCGAGAATACATTGTGAGATTCAGTGAGTTGCCCCTGAATCAATTCTTGCTGGTTGACTTCAAGGCGTTCAATCAAGGTCTGCAAAATGGCGCCATCGCCCGATTTGTCATATGACTTCAGCATTGCCAATGCGCTGTCCAATCCCTTAGTACTGCGCTCATGTATCACGCTAAGCAGGTGGGTAACGCGCTTGACACTGATTTCATTCAAGCGCAACAAATTTCTGCGCTCATACCAATCCGGCACGTCGTTATAGAGCTTTTGCAGGTGAACAGGAATACTAGACGCCGCCATGTTGAACTGATTGGAATAGTCTTCCTTTGGCTCAAGAAGGTACGCTCGAGTGAGCGATTCCGTTTTGATAATCTCTTCGCGTGTGGCGCGCAATTCTTCTAAATAGCTGTGTCTTTTTTGGAGAGTCTTTGCTGCGTCTTCCGAGCTCGACGACAGAAAGAAGAATGCGCCAAACATGAAAGTGGCAAGCCCCAAAAGAATGCCAAAGCCGGTGGTCAGTTGTGTCTCCATCGACAAACCGCCCGCTATTCCAGCTTTCTTCTCAGAACTCACTTCATTTACTACTAAGCATAAGTATTAATAGCTTCGCTGTTCCCAAAATGAGTGTCGGGATAACTGAAAGAGTCTGATAGGTGGTGCTTGCGGCGCGAATTCAACCCTATGGGGGATGATGGGCGCTGATAAATGACGGCTTTCGCCTCCTCGGTTTGCCATCGAACAAACTCTCTATGGACCGCTCGTCGCCGCAGACGCCGCATTGACAGACTTAATGATTTCGCCGTATCCGGCCCAGGAGTCCTTAATGCTATAAAGCCCGGTGCTGTAGGTTCGCGCAGATTCTTGGGTTCTTTTCTCCATAGCTTTCACGACGGGGATTTTGTCCAGCTCTTTTTTCGCTTCTTCCGAACCTTGCAGCGCGGCTTCTCTCAGCCAAATTTCCGCGTGCCTGACGTCTCTCTTTGCCCAGGTTTCGTCCATGTACAGCAAGCCCAGGCGCAGTTGCGCGTTTCTCTCGCCATGTTGGGCCGCTTTCAGCAGCCAATGTTCTGCTTTGTCCAAGTCCTTTTCGATGTATTTGCCTTCAGCGTAGAGATGACCCAAGTAGCTTTCCGCCTCTCGAAGTCCGTGCCCGGCAGCTTTCTCCAGCCAGTAAATTGCTACTTTCATATCTTTCTCAACGCCAAGCCCCGTTTGGTAAAGCATTCCTAAAACCGTCTGCGCCTTAGGATGACCTTTTACAGCTAACACTCTGGCTCTTTCGGCTGCCAGTTTGAATCTTCGATGGACTATGTGATGGTGAATTTCATGGAAGGCGTCCGGCTGTTCAGCCTTTAAGGACTCGTGCGCGCTTTTCTGATTTCCAGTCGTCTTCGTTGGAGCAGCGTTTGCTGCAGTGTTTTGGATAAAACAGACGGCAGCCACGCCGGCGGAAATTGAGGATAGTAAGGCGAGAGCACCCTTGCCGAACAATCTGCGCAGCATAGTCTGATTTTTGTCGGTCGGAAAAAACATTGGCACTTCGGTCTGAAAGTTATACGTGCCAATAGTTTACAGGAACTCCAACAGAGACTCCTTGCCCTGCTCATGGTCTAAACAACTGTAATTAGAATCTTCTTGCAACCGGTTGGTTCTGCACGGCTGAAACGAGGCTTCTTGCCAATCCTCGTGCCATTACTTGTCTGAAAGGAGACACTGTGACAATGTCATAGCTGGCACCTTTCATAGTCAATTCGTTGTCCAGTTCTTCCAATAAATTGCCGCCTTTCGAGTCATTGCCGACCTGAAGAAATGCAATCGAGATTTGATCAGGCGCTGTCATTCTTTGACTTGCGTTGATAATCAAATCCTTGAGCGCACGCGGGTTGTCTGGATCTCCATCTGTAACAATAGCGACTACCAATGGCTGCGTATTTCCCATCGACTGGGCCCTGAAATAATCGTCCAGCTGATGCTTCAGTGCACCGACGAGATTGGTGCCACCATCAGGTGAATTCTGCTGGAATAGCGCGGGAATCATCTCAGCGCGCACGTTGTGATAGACGGAATCACTGCCGCTGAAGAAAACAAGCGAAAGACCTTTCGGCAAAACCTGCGCCGTTTGCCGAGCCAGATCAACAGTTTGATTCAAACACCAGTCCCAACGACTCAAACTGCGCGGAGAGAAATTGCCGAATGTCATCGGCAGAGCACAGTCTTCCGTTTTCATCGAGCCTGAGCGGTCCATGATAATCGTGACGTGTCTGCCACGCAGGCGAGCCACCTCCATTGGTGCAAGCAGACTGCCGTTGAGTGGTTGTCTTGTGTTAGGAATGTTTTGAGTAAAACTTTGAGGTGCCGGTCGGGTTCTTACTGTTTGCAGCATCCGATTGGCAAACGCCGCGGCATCGATAACCTTTTTCACGGTCTCAGGCTCTGCGAAGTCATTAGCCCAGCCGCTTGGCGCTACTGGAGCAGCCGGCGCTGCCTGAGTCGGCGGCAGTCTGAAGCTGCTCACACTGTTGGGTCCAACTCCAAGATCGCGGCTGTCGGAAACAGGCGCCACTGGCTCATCGAACTGAGACCGCTGAATTCTGAACGTGCCTTGAGCAAGCGCAGAATTTGCCGTGAGCAACAGGAATGCCATTGCTGCAAGGGCATTAAGTCTCATTGCCGAATCTCCCGAGGGGCGACTTCACAGGCGAGCTTTTCGCCGCATGAAAGTATTGGACGCCCAAGGAGTTTTTATGTTCCGCTCTAATCGCCGGTGATTGAACTGATTGTCTCGCTCAATCGCGTCAATACCGCAGGATCTTTTTCGCCGGTCAGCGTCGCTAGAATTCCTTTGCCGAAATCAGCAAGGACCAGCGAGCCAACTTGTGTTTGCATAACGATTTGCTTGATACGCGAATGCCCCATTACCATGATGATGTGATGTGAATTCATGTACGACACGAGTGTACAGCCGCCAAGCAATTCAATATCGACATCCTGCGGAAGTGCACTAGAGATTGGCAATCCGTCATAACCGCAAACCATATATCCGAGCACGCCTTGAATTTTCAGTATCGGTTCGAGCGCCATCGCCAGCTGCTGTGCAGCATCGAGAGTAACCACTCGGGCATGGCTGTGTCCGAGCCCTTTCTTTATGACACTATCAATCTTTTCGATGGCGTCTTCTGTCAATAAAAACCTTCCGAGTTCTTTGATATTGCCAGGATTGTTGGTTGCGTATTTGAAATCAGCTAGGCGTCCCAGTGAAGAAAGACATTGGTTGACGTCTGTTTCCAAAGCCGAATTCTGGCGAGGATGCTCAACAGGAACTGCGGGAGCCTGCGCTGGGATCGATGATGTTTCAACCGAAGCAGAAGGAGGGTTTGAATACACCGGTTCGTTGAATAGCTGATTGATGCGGTCTCCAATCGCATCGATAGGCAGAGCGTTTGCACGTGTAACAGCAACGATAGTTGGTTGTGGAATTTCTACCGATTGCGATTCCATTGTTTGGTTCGGACGTGACACAGGTTCAGATGCTGGAGCGGGAACCGCAGGTGGTGCAGGAGCCCATTGAGGTTGCGGTGCCAATTGAGGTTGTGGTGTCCAATGAGCTTGCGGCTTCCATTGAGGTTGTGGTGCAATCTCTTTCTGAGCGTCTTCAGCAAGCTGTTTCATGATCTCCGATGTGTTCTTCAGGTTTAGATTGGAGATGTTTGGTGCTGCTTTCACTGAGAATGGAGCAAGTGGTCCCGTCTCAGTTTGCCGTTCGAAAGCTGGTTTTGCAGGTGGTGCCACTGTTGGATACGTGCCCGACTTCCATTCCATCAATTGTTCATCTGAGAAGTCGTGACCATTTATTAAATGACTTTGGGTCGATACATTCTGAACTTGCGGACTGACTGTCACAACCATGGATACTCCGAGATTGACAGGCGTTGCAAGCTGTTGCATCGTTATGTTCGCAGACACTATATTTGGACTTGACGTGATTGGTAAAGCAGCTTCATGGATTACTGCCGGTGGTGGCTCGGTAGAACCTGGTGTTTGCAGTTCTATTGGAAGTTCCTGGACTTCTTCCGGCAAGTAATCAGAGTTGGTCTCTGCATGTTCAGCTTCTTCACGCAGATGTTCGTGTACTTTCTCTCTGATCGCCTCTGCAAGAGTTTTGCCGACTTCTTCAACGGGTTGACTATTCTTGTGAATGTTTAACTTCTTGCCTAATCCGCCTATCGCGGAGTGTGTTCCCGTCACATACTGGTCGACTGCCTGCAAACCGTTAGGAGTCTTCTCCTTTTCCTGCTCACGTGCATGTTCTTTCTTAGGGCTAAGAACTGCAGGATCAATTTTGCTTTGTGCACCACTGTTACTAAGCGTTCTATTCTTGTGCGAAGAGTCGGTACCAGGGTTAGTGCCTTGAGTGTTTTGTTGAATAGCCGAATAACCTGCTGAAAAACCAGTTGAAGCGCTGGCTTTCAGTCGTGTCGCAGGATTGCTGGCGACACTTCTTGTGCTGCGTGGATCATTCTTTCGATTCTTATGACTTATGAAAATGTCGAGAAGAGGTTCCCAAAAACTTGCTTTTGCATTTGGGAGACTATCAATAATTTCAACCGCCAACCGGCTACTGTCGCCAGGTCGGACGCTGTCCGGAAGTTCTAAATCATGCACCGCTGCGACTATCTGGCTTAAGTTGGCACGAAAACTCACTGCTGAGTCGTTGACCATGAGCACACGTCTCAGCCGCATCTCCTCTTCCTGCGACAGATTACCGTCCAACTCTCGCTGAATCAGAAGCCGTGTTTGAGATTCATTCATACGTCCCCCCATTCCACTAGACGCCAACTCGGGAATGCGTCTGGTGGATGCAAAAGCGTGGCCACAGCTATAAAGCCGCTGGACACAAGCTGTTTTTGATGTGTGATTCGTTTTCTATGTGCAGCGGCGCAACGCACCTAGCGCCCGAAGCACAGTTCGTTTACCTATTCCCTCAACAGCAAGGCGCGTACTCCTTGCCTGTGTAATTGCCGCCAATGCCCATAATGGGCCGCCAAAGCTGAATACAGCCGTATCTGCATCTTTGCACGCACCCAAGAATGTTGTCAAGAGAACATAAAGAACCGAAGAGCAATAGCAGGATGGGTTCTTCAAGCTTCACTTGTTTTACCTTAACTAAATTTCAACAGGCTCTCGGATGAAAACCGCGATTACAAGCGGGTTTTAGGAATGACGGTAGCTCAATCGATTCCGGAGTTTGCGGCGAAGCAATATAAATGGAATCTACGTGGCATTATGAGAGGTCTATAATGGTGCCTGGAATCTCGTGATTGTCGAACTTTGAGGTCCAACCACATGCGTTTTTCGCCCTCTGTGACAAAGAGCAGTTTTCCTGTCCTCGCCGCCGTCCTTTTGCTCAATGGCGCGTTTCTGATGATTCCCTGCTTTGCTCAAAGTTATGGTGACGTGACTGTCAGGAAGAATCCAGATGGTTCGATTGAAACCTTCGACACTTCTAGTTCATCGGCACCCACGCCCAGGCGAGCCTCACGTTCTGGCTACAAACGCGGAGCACAGAAGTATAGTGATGGTGTCGTAGTTAGAAAAAATGCCGATGGCTCAATCGAAACATTCGATTCTGGAGATGGAGCTGCGCCCCGCCATTATTCAGACCGACATTCTTCTAGCCGTACTGTGAGCAAATACAGCACCATGGCTCATTCGACCGGTGCTAAATCAACCTCTGCTCATTCAACCAATGCAATACCCCCTAAGTCCAAAGCCAGTTCAGCTGGTGTTCACAAATTCGTGCATAAATATTCGAAAGATGTCACGGTCAAGAAGAATTCTGATGGTACGATCGAGGTCATCGGTTTTGAAGGCCCAGCGGCTTCGAAAGGCAAGTCGCAGTCTTCAGCGAAAGTGAATTCATCTGCAAAGGCGAGCAATGCTGTAAAGTCGAGCTCAACAAGCAAATTGAGTTCTTCGACACAAGTCGGTAGAGCTGCTACAACAAAGCATCACTCTGCTCGCAGACCGAGAGTTCATGGAAATTTTGGTGACGTAAGGGTGATAAGAAATCCAGACGGTTCGATTGAGACCTACGACTCAAACTGAGATTGTGAGCTGTTTCTCACAGCAAAAGCGGAATAAAAGGAAACAAGGTAATTATGCAATACGATGCGGTGCTGGTCATCTCTTTCGGCGGACCGGAAGGAAAGGATGATGTGATGCCCTTTCTGCAGAACGTTCTGCGCGGCAAGAACGTTCCTGAAAAGCGCATGAAGGAAGTCGCGCACCACTATGATTTGTTCGGTGGCGTCAGTCCAATCAATGGACAGAACCGGCGCCTCATCTCCGCTTTGAAGGAAGAGCTTAAAAAGCACAATATCGATCTGCCGGTCTACTGGGGAAATCGCAACTGGCATCCAATGCTCGCCGACACGCTGCGCAAAATGAAAGATGCCGGTGTCAAAAGAGCAATTGCGTTTGTCACTTCCGCATATGGAAGTTATTCCGGCTGCCGCCAATATCTTGATGATATAGAGCGAGCTCGCGCCGAGGTAGGCGAAGGCGCTCCTGAAGTGGACAAGCTGCGCTTGTTTTACAACCATCCGAAGTTTATAGAGTCAAATGTCGCTCATTTATTGGATTCGCTAAACCATATTCCAGAGCAGCGTAGAGCGAATGTCCATGTCATTTTCACAGCGCACAGCATCCCTACCTCAATGGCGGAAGGCTGCGATTACGAAGCGCAGTTATTGGAAACTTGCAGGTTGGTTGCGTTGGCTGCCGGTGTTTCAGACTGGAATCTCGCATATCAAAGTCGTAGCGGCCCCGCCACCCAACCCTGGTTGGAGCCTGACATCCAAGATCACCTGCGCGATGTCGCACATCGGAAAATAAAGGACGTTGTGGTTTTGCCGATTGGTTTTGTGTCCGATCACATGGAAATCATTTATGACCTGGATACCGAAGCCGCGTCCGTGGCTGGGAAAGTAGGCATCAATTTTGAACGCTCTTTGACCGCCGGCACTCATCCTGCGTTTATATCAATGATTCGCGAATTGATCGAAGAGCGCTTGCAGGACACTGAAGAGCGTCCATGCGAAGGCACGCGAGGTGCGTCGCCTGACTTCTGTCACCCAGATTGCTGCCCTCGTCCGGTCAGACCACAAGCTGCAACATCTACGACATCGGCTTGACAAGCGCGCTTTTCGGCGCCGTACGTGATACCTTTTGGGACTGTAAAGTACGCCCAGGGGTTGATATGTCACGCATTCAAAGTGTTCGGACTGCTCAGACTGCGCTTTTGATTTTCTGTGTAGCTATGGGACTTTGCGCACCTGTCGCCCATGCAGCGGAGTCGAAAGACCCTAAGATTTACGCTCACCGTGGCGGCGCGAGGTGGGCGCCTGAAAACACCCTGGCCGCGTTTCGCAAGTGCAAAGAAAATGGCGTTTACGGCATCGAATTGGACATTCAACGCTGCAAAACCGGCGAACTTGTCGTTATTCATGACGAGGATTTGAAGCGCACCACCAATGGTACCGGGCTTATTAAAGACATTAGTTTTGCCGATTTGAGCAAACTTGACGCGGGCAGTTGGTTTGGCGAACAGTTTAAAGATGAGCGCGTTCCGCTGCTCTCTGATGTTTTAAAACTGCTTGATGGCAAGGTCGTTCTCAATATCGAAATTAAGAACACTCCCGTCAACTATCCGGGTATTGAAGATGATTTGCTCAAGGTTCTTGCAGATTACAAATATCCTGACACCATCATAATTAGCTCGTTCGATCATGAAGTACTAAAGCGTCTGCACGCGAAGAGTTCAAAATATGCGATTGCTCTGCTGGGCGATCCGATTATTTGCGATGTTGGGCAGTACGCAAAGCAAGTCGGTGCCACTGCATGGCATCCATATTTTGGCAGTATGCGCAAAGATGTAATTGATACCGCTCACAGTGCTTCACTCAAAGTCAACGTGTGGACGCCTAATAAAAAGCCTGAGTGGGAAGAAATGATTTCACAGGGAGTTGATGGCATCGTCACCGATGATCCAAAGTCGCTGAGCGAATATCTGGGTCGTCGCCAGCGCAAGCAGAAGTAGAATAAGAGAAAGTTTGATTGAATCGTTATACGTCTAGGTGAGGGTCTATGAGTTTTAAACGCACTGCAATCAGTCTGAGCATTCTGGGTGTGCTAGCCGGCGCGCCGGTGTTTGCCGAAGGGGAAAACCCAAAATTCGACAAGGCAAAAGCTACGGCACAAGCATCAACGGATGCAGGTGAGTGGAAGAAGGCTGAGACAGCCTGGGGCAAGTGCCTAGATACGTTGGAAGCAATAGGCGAAGCACCTGCTGACGCTAATTTAGAACTCACGCTGAAGCGTCTTGCTCAAGCATGTCGTCAAAATGGTGATTATGGCGATGGTATGACGTATCTGCAGCGCGCAATCGATACGGCTGCAAAATGCGGTATTTCTGATCCTGACTTGCAAACCGAAGCCAACGAGCTCGGCAAATTCTGCAGAGTTATCGATCCGGCAAAACTAGGCAAAGATGCCGAAAAATTGATTCGTGACAACAAAGCAACCATCATCGTCGTTAAAGACAAAGACGAAGGCAACTTTATTGTCACTGTGACAATTCCAAATCGCATCGAGAACAACACTGGCGACGATAAAGTCGATCAAATCGCTATGGAAAAGTCGGTCACCTTAAACCTCAACGAAGGCACGGACGGAACGGTCGCCGCTACCAATATCAAAGGTTTCAAGATACACGTTGTCGAAAAGAAAATGTGGGTCAACCTGCTTGCCGCTAAGTTCGCCAAGCCTAATGAGACTGGCGCGCGCGATGTAGCTATCACCGCCGGCAAAATGGGCGTGACGAAAACCGTTACTCAGTCGGTTGATGCCAATTTCTATCAACCGGTTGCCGCCTTCGTAGAAGAGACGAAGCTCTTCGGCACACCGACAGATATTGCGATTGGAACTACTCCTGCAACTTCGACGACCGCCACTAGCTCAACATCTTCTCCGAGCAGTGGCAGCACTATAACGCCAGCTTCGACCTCTGTTTCAACAGGTAGCACAGTTCCTGTGACGACCACAACAACTACCACAACTGGCGCTGCAGATCTGCCTATACCGGCTTCGAACGGTACTCCGTCAACAACTACTTCTACCTCCACCTCAACCTCAACGACGACAACTTCGACTCCGGTTGAGACGACAACCACGACTACTTCCACGTCATCGACAACAACGACTCCGGAAGTTGCTCCTGAGAAGAAGACTGAGATAGAAACCACCACAGTGATCGATCTCAGCGAACAGAAGAAAAAGGAAGAAGCACCGAAGGTTGAAGAGCCACAGCAGCAAAGCAGCTCGTCAGTACAGAAGGAAGCTAGCAGCACAACAACGACTACATCGGTAAAGAAACACCGTGATCATGACGATGACGATGATGATGACGACGATGATGACGACAAAGATAAAAAGAAACGCGACCGCGACGACGACTAGCTTTTAGCGTTGCGGCGCATTGCACGCGTCCTTTTCAATTCTACAAAAACACCAAAACAAAAGGGCTCGCAGGAGCCCTTTGCCTTTAATCATTTTACTTTCGAATAGAGACAGAAATTTCGCCTTCTGTCTCTATTGATAAAAGCCTACTGACCTTGTGGTGCAGTGAATTTGTTTTGAATAAAGGTATCGAGACCTTGTTTCAGCAACCCGCCGAAGCCGCCGCCGCCTGTCGGATTGGTTCCCGGCATACCAGGTTGGGTGGGTGCCGCACCAATCGGAGCTACGGCTGAAGCGCCCAGCGACACTTGAACTGCCCGCGGATCTTGCGCAGTCATTTGCCCTTGTGGTGAGACGATGACAAACAGAGACTGTCCTGTGGCCAGATTGCTCATTAAATACTGACCCGCTGGAAGTGTCGAGGTGCCCACAGAAACGAAGTTTGTATTGTATTGCGACCACGCAGCAAGCGGAAACAACACCGCGGCTGCAAACACGGCGCCGGTTACGAATTGCTTTCTCTTCATCCCAATACTCCTTCTGACTGTGACGACCGCCTATTGTACACGGTCGCCTGTGAGGGCTATCTGGGATGTAAACAGGCAGGTGGGTGCGTGCAACGCGCCCCCACGCTGACACGAGTCTTTTGGGGTGAACTGAAGCAAACAATCCCAGGATTGTTCGCCTTGCAAGTCTGGGGTTTTCCCGGATCGTTTTTCCTTGCCTGCTCAACATAATTGCTTCCATGGACCGCCAGCATTTGAGAGGCATGTATGTCCCGACGAGCAATCAATATTCTGAGCCTGCTTGCGATAGTCGCTGGGACTGTCGCCATCGTGCCTGTTTTTGCGCAGAGTGACGGAGCGAAAAGGTCGGCTGAGTTTCCCGTGAAGGGCTTGATTAATGAGAGAATCAATCAAAATATTGTCACTCAGCCAAGTGTTGGGGACAAAACTGCCATTCTCGGCGCGCGCCATCTGGTACCTGCAGATATGAGCAAGGGGCGTGTTGAAATGCCCGTTAGAAGCTTGTTGTTCGATAAGTTTAAGCAGCCGGCCGAAGCAACTAAAGCTCGATCAGTTGTGGCGCCAGATTCAGTTGCTGTTCCGGTTCCGCCCCCTGCGGAACTTCGTTTAAAGGCTCCTGCGAAAGCTGTGGGCAGTTCGCAGAAGCCTTCATTGAAGAATCGCAATGAGAAAGTCGAGCCCGGTAAAGTCCGCTGGCACAAAATGGTTCAAACCGCTATGGACGCGTCAAAGCAGTCTGGCAAACCGGTTTTGCTGTTTCAGATGATGGGTCATCTCGATGACCGCTTTTGTTGAACGAATGCGCGCTTGGCGAGAACCGTGTTGTTCTCGGATGAAAATGTAGCAAAAGAAATCAATGATAAATTCGAGCCAGTCTGGGTTAGTGTGCGCGAAGTTCCGACTGTGACGATTGATTTTGGCAATGGCCATAAAATCAAACGCACCCTACATGGAAATGTCGCGTCATATGTGCTCACCGCAGATGGTACCATCGTTGATATTTTGCCGGGATTGTACGAACGCGACGAGTACGTGAAGCAGCTCAACAATCTGTTCTGGGTTCACCACTACATACCCCTGAGCAGAAATGCGCAAGTATTCCTCGCTGATTATCATAGAGAACAAGCTCAGTCGATCAAAACGAGCGGGAAAGCCTTGGAAGTGAGACCCTTTGCCGATATGTCGAAAATGGCAATAGAGATCAGTACAAAGACAATTTTGCGACCGCCGGGCTGGAGCGCTGGGCCTAAATCTGGGGTAAAACCTACAGCAACTGTTGAACATCCTGATTTTTCAAAACCAGGAGAACTTGCACACTGGCGCAAGCTCTTCGAGGATACTGCTGTCAACGAAAGAGAGCGCCGCGGACCTGTGCATGCGATGCTGTTGGCTCACCCGGGCGCGAAACCAGCCGATGTCACAAAGCAGCTTTATCGCGAAGTTCTTCACGCAGATATCGACGATCCGTATTTGGGGCTCGGCGAAACACTCTTCAAGGACTATCCGTTTACAGAGGATAATCCAGAAGGTGCTTCGAAGGCCTCCCTGGGAGCAAAGCACAGCGCACCAAAACACTCGCAAGCCATCTGATCAGTTCTTCAACTGTTCTGCATCAGTGCTAGATCATTTTTTGCGGTATACGCTGTATGCTGTGAAAGTTGTTTAGGGATCGTATGTCGGATTTGCCAGACGAAGAAAGCGAATCAGTCGTCGCCAGAGCGTTAAAAGAATACGCTCGGCTGCGGGAGCTTTGGATCATCATATGCATGATGATTCTGCCGTATTCGATCATCTGGTTGGGGATGAACTTCTTCAAGAGCGCCGTTTGGAGCTTGGCACTCTATCACGGACTATGCCTTTTGCCTGGCATCATTTGGGGAAAGGAAACGTTCCGCAAGCATCTGCGCATACCAGGCTATTTGGAACTGCTTTGGCTGATCATAGCGAGCGCACTATTTTCTTTCGCTTCATTGTTTACTTATCAGCATTTTGGTTCGATGGTTCTTTCCGACCAACACGTCTTTGATTTGATGCAAACGCTCGGATACAACCGCGACATTTTTACCCCTTTGTGCATTTACATCGTCGTCGTAAATCCTGCACTCGAAGAGCTTTTCTGGCGTGGGTTCGTGATGAATAAACTGGACGAGTTGTGCCCAGACTTTCCTCATTGCGGATTGATTTGGTCATCCTTTGCCTATGGTGCTTTTCACTATCCAATTATGCAATTGGTGATGTATCCAGGCTGGGCCGAGTTTGGCACAGTTGCGCTTATGGTTTATGGTGCAGGTCTTGGAATTCTCTATCGTAAAACCCAATCGGTGATTATGCCGGCGCTGGCGCATGCGCTTCTCACTGATCTCTCGGCTGTTTTGCTCATGCTGGCGCTATTTCAAAAATTGAACGTACGATAGAGTCGGTTCTGATTTCCGATGGGCTAGTCCATCTTCAGTAGTTGATGCACGAGGGCCGCTTCTTCGACTTCTTTGGCTAACAGCTTGACGTTATCGCTGTTTTTGCCGAAGTCTAGAATAGTGAAAAGCGGTTTGCTGTAAATGCTGACAATGCAAGAACTTTCAGTCAAAGGATCAACTTTGATTCCGACCAACTCCCCTGGGCTGCGCGCCGTAGCCGCACTTATTGCGCTGACGGTGCCATCCTCTCTGTTCAATGACTCCAGGCTCCAGCCCTTCTTTGCTCCGAGCGCAGTGATGCTCAATTCAATACCTTCTTTGAGCGGAACAGGAATTTCAACCTTCTGTACTTTGTAGAGTTTCGAGTGTTTGAGTGCCGCTTCTCTTGCCATTGAAGTGGTGGCAACTTTCAGTAGGAGAAACATATAAACAGCGCAAAAGAGTGTGAGTGCAACAGCGAACAAGCCACCCATTTGGAGGCACGTCCAGACTGTGACGAATTCACCACCCAAACTAATCACGACACTGGCCATAAGAATAGACATCAGTAGCCCAGCAGAAAGTCCACCTATGACTCCGGTGTGTAGACTGAAAATGAGCATGTTTCTTGTGCTCGCCCGCGTTTGAGCACGTTTCATCTTGAACGTCTGAAGCGTGTTACTTAATTCTTCTTGTTCGAATTCCGATAAAGCACCAATGATTCTAGTGATTCTGGAGACACGGCTCTCCATAACAGCCGGAAGAGCCTTTTCTTGATCGACATTATTTTCGTCGTTCGCTTTTTCGCTATTAACTGATTCTGTCATTTTTATTGGTCATTAAGCGGGTCAAAAACTACATCTCCAATATCGAGTGTATCTGAATTGTTTGGATGAAAGGCTTCTGCTAATAAAACCATAGCTAATGAAAAGACCGAGCTGTGCGACTCGGTCTTTTGCTGGGGGTCCGATAGGTTGTGAAGCACCTATCCTTAAACCTATTTGTACTTTGGCTTTGACTATTGTTCTTTTCTTAGTCCTTTGATTCTTTCGCTCCTTCAGCATGGTGTGGTGTGATTGAGCGTTCAATTTTGCTGAATAATCGCGCCGCGGCAGGCGGTAATTACGTTGGCGCGATTATCAGCGTGGTGGGCTACCTCTGCATCATGCGGGCAATAATGTTTGGTTTTTTGCCTTCGGCTACTGCTCTTTCGAGCTTGGTCGCGCGCATCTCAAGTCGGGCGGTGACTTTGTGCAGGCGTTCCAACTCTTTTGGTGGCAATCCTGGAGTCAGACTTTCGTACGCTTTGTACTGCGTGACTGATTCTCTGAGTGCCTTAGAGTCTTGCTGGAAGAACTTTTCCAAAGTCTCGGCTAATCCCAAGCGAGCTTGCGCATTACGCGGGTCGTTGAAGATTGCAGTGTGGTATTTGTCCACAGCACTGTTGAACTGCTTTCTGCGCGCAAGGTCATTGGCAAGATTCAAGTCTTGTTTGGTGACTTCTCGTGCTTTTGCAACCAAATGCAATCCGCGCTTCGAACTCTCTTGTCCGCCCGGCATAGCAGCGAGCTTCTTAAACGCCATCTCTGCGTTGCTCAGGTCTTTGATCATTAGAGTCAGATCGCCGAGTGCGGCCAAGCTCTTCGCTGAATTTGCGTTTGCAACTAATGTATTGAACTGTTCGGTAGCTTCAGCAAATTTATTTTGTGCGAGCAATGCTTCGGCGTATGCGACGCGCTCGCCGTCGTTTTTCGGTGTGCCGATGATGGAGAGATCCACAGGCTTGCCGGAAAGCGAACGCAATTTCGCATCAGCCAAGCGCAGTTGCAGATTGTTCGGATTCATTTGAATGGCACGAGCAATCGAGGCTTCCGCAGCTTCGTAATCGTTGTCGGCGATGAATGCGCCGGTGGTTTCTTTCTGCGCTCTCAAATAAAGTGCGCGGGTCAAACCCTCAACAGCAGCTACGTTGCCGGGCTGCGTTTGCAAAACAGCTTCGTAGTCCTTGATGGCATCAGCAATTTTTTCCAAGCGCAAGCTATTGTTGGCAATGCGCTGCAAAAGTTCTGTATTGTTGGGCATCAAGTCGAGTCCGGATCTCAGCTCTGCAATGGCGTGCTCAACATCACCGCGATTCTCGCGAATCTCTGCGATTTTGATGTATGCCGAAGCGCTTTCAGGCTTGATTCTGATGGTTTCTTGAAACTCTTTGATCGCAGCAACCATGTTGCCCTGGCTTTGGTAGGCTTTGCCCAATTCAAAGTGGACAGGCGCGCTGTTTCTAAATTGATAGAGCGAAGTGTTCAATTCTTTGATTGCTTCGTCTGCCATTCCTTGTTGTAAGAGTGCTCGACCCAAGCCATAGTGAGCGGTCGAATTGCCGGTATTAAGGGCGGTGGCTTGTTTGAAGCTGGTCATAGCTTCTGCAGTGCGTCCGCCCTCGAGTTGGACCATTCCCAGACCTGCATATGCATCTGAAAATGTCTTGTCGGCACGAATAGCATTTTGGAATGATTGTTCTGCTTGATCGAGACGCCCTTCTTCCTTAAATACGCGGCCGAGCATGCAGTGCGCTTCAGGAAGATTGGGGTCGGTTGCGAGTGCCATGTTGCATTCGGCGCCCGCTTGTTTGATGAGCGCATCTCTATTCTTGCGCGTGGTGCCCGATGAAGATTGCAGTCTGTTCAAGAGGACTTGAGCTTTTCCGCAATGAGCCATTGCGTTTTGCGCATCCTGTTTTAGAACCTTGTCAAACTCTTCGTCTGCGCGATCCAACTTAAAGCTCTTTGCGTATGCGTAAGCGAGTCCGTTGCGCACATTCACATCTTTGGGCTGTTTATTCAAAGCCGTTCTATATAGTTCTTCGGCTTCACTGAATTTACCCTTGCGAATCAAATCGTCCGCCATAAGCTGTTCTTGGCTGATTCTCGCCTTTAATGTCTTCTTTGCGTTGCGAGCCTCGGCGTCGCCCTGAGCACTAAGAGAGCCGCACAGAAAGAGCGAACCTGCAACCAACAATATGGATTTTTTCTTCAAGTCCATAACTAAATATCCCCTTCAACGTTTTCCGAAACGCCACCATAAACCGGCTTTTGACTCGAAACAAGTTCGGGTACCGAATAAGAAGACATAAGTTTGACTATAGGGCTGAATTGGGAACCTCCGCAGTGGCAGAGGCTTTTGGTTGGTTTCAAAGTGATAATGGTTTTGTGGAAAAACTTACAAAACTGCGGCGAATAAAAGTGAGCCGCTTCTGATAAAGCTTATGTTTAGCTCGTTTTGGCTACCTCGATTTCGTTACCGAGTGATGGAGGTTGTCACGAACATGCGTCATGCTGCGGCTGTTTTTTTGCAACTTGTCGAAAACAGCCGGAAATCTAACAACTTTTCACCTTCCTTATTAGTGGCGGACAGGTTCACCCTATGTTATTCTATTAATTGACCGAACGTTCGGTAAATGAAATTGAGCCCTGTCAATTTGGGGGTGGCTATGTCAGTGGAGAAGAAAATGCCCAAGACCGCTATGCCTGTTAAGGAAACCGCCGGCAAGGATGAAAAGACCGACAAGGCGCTAGAAGCCCAGATGGTCAACCCACCAACCCATCACGATCGGATGCCAAATCCGGAAGAGCTTCTGCTCAATTGCGAAGACGCCCCCAAAATTACTGACAGATTGAACATCTTCCCGTTCGACTGGCGAGTCGAGACTCCTCGTCTCATGGAAATCTATGAAAGCTCCCGCGATCCGGGTTGGTCCCCAAGCAAATTGCCGTGGGACACACTCGATGTAGAAAGCATGACCTTAGACCAGCGTTATGCAATTGCTTATTGGTGGTCGCTGCTTTCCGTATTTGATGCATCTGGACCGGCCGTTTTCGCCCGCGCCATGATTCACGCTTACGAAACCCACGAAGAAGATTCTATTCGTAAGTGCTTCTTCTCTGTCACTCGCGACGAGTTGCATCACGAAGAAGTTTGCGGCAAAGCTATCACCTTACTGACTCCCAATGGTCCACTCGGATATGAGCCGGAGACAGAGCTGGGCAGATTGGCGCGCAACAACGTTGAATGGCTCTATCACAACGGTGCACGCTATTGGTCAGGCTACAAGAAAGCCGTCGAGCACTATCCGATGCCCATCCTTTTCAGCTCCTTCCTTTTCGGTGAAGTTGCTTCATCCACGCTATTCCACAGCATGTACGAAAGCACTGACATTCCTGTTTTCAAAGAAGCATTTAAGAACATTGGCCGCGATGAAGGCAGACACCTCAGCTTCTGCCTGGCTTTGTTGAAAGAAGTGCTGCCGAAAATGTCTGAAGAAGATAAGGAGACTGTCACCAAGCAGTTCCGCGCCGGTTTCATCTTCCTGTCCGGTATTCTCTTCGAGCCACCAGGCGAATTCTGGCAATTGCCGGATACCTTCATTCCAGCGCAGCGTCTGTTGGAAGAAAAGGCTCGCGAAGCTGGATTTGGCATTCTTTCACTGGAAAAACGCAAAGAGAATTGGAGAACAGCGGTTGTACGCTTGAAGACCATCGTCGAGCCTTACGGCGTCAAATTCCCGGCCCTTCCGGAAATTGATGTAGATGGCGAAACAGTGGCGTTCGACGCGGACAAAATTATCCCAATCTTCTAAACGCGACCTTCAAATCACTCTACGATTGACAACATTCGTTGTTTAATCCACTAATATAGAGCGATGGTCAGACCTCGCGCAGAAAACTACCTAGAACGTCAGCAAGGCATTCTCGATGCCGCCGCTGCCATGTTTGCAAAGCATGGCTTCAATGGTACGTCTATTGCTGCCCTGGCCGACTCATGTGGCGTGTCAAAAGCACTTCTTTATCACTACTATGATTCGAAAGAAGCGCTCCTTTATGACATGCTGCTAGTTCATTGCAAGCTTTTGTCAGAAACTGCTAGTAATGCAACCAAAGAATCGACGAATCCGGAAGAACAGTTGCGCAGTTTGGTTAGAGCTTTGATGGAGCTTTATATGAGTTCGCGCGATAAACACGTTGTTCTTCTGAACGATTTGCACTGCTTGCCTGAAGCACAGCAGACCGAAATCAAAGAAGAAGAACGCAAGGTTTTGCAGGAAATCAAAGATCTGGTCACAAAGCTTCGCCCGGAGCTTAAGCCACCACAGGTGACATCACTCACAATGTATTTGATGGGCGCTGTTAACTGGACCTACACTTGGTTTAAACCGCAAGGACCTGTTACTGCTGAAGAGTACGCAGACCTGGCGACCAACACTTTCCTCAAAGGTGTTTTGCAAGACTAGCGTGTTTTGAATGTTTAACGTGTTTGTAGCTCACGATCTCGAAGCTCTTCCTTTGGTTGTTTTTGTCTTTGCTTCTCTTCGAGAATACTTCCCAGGAGTCTCGGCAACAGTGCTCGATTTAAATTGTTGCAGGTCGGCGTGCGCCTGCCTGAAGAGTACTTGTTTTATGTATTGCTGATAGGAAATACCCATTAGCTCCGCGACTTGCTTTATCAATGCCAGCTGAGCTGTCCCCCATCGAAAGTTGATACGGCACTCGTCATCAGCGATTTCGGTTTGCCGAATAACCCTTTGATGTAGATCTTTAGGCAAAGAGACGTCGCCCACATTTTTTACTTTGCTGCGATCAAATTTGCCTCGAGGTTGCCGTTTCATCATGGGCTCCTTTTAAAACAGCTTACAATCATTACTTTCGATTGCTCATCATCAAGCCAAAACCAATAGATTCCGAGCGATCGTGTATAGGTTTCGATGCGCTCAAACTCCTCATTTTCAATTTCGAATGTTCCTTCAAACCAGACTTCAATCGCGTCTTCGGGGGAAAACATTCCACGCGCAAAGATGTGCAGCAGGTCTGGAGAAAGATTGTCGTACTTGAAGAAGAACCTGTAGCCCTCATATTCGACAACTTTGTATTTGTTTTTGGGCACAATGTTAAGCCCCTTTGATTATATCATTGCGGTGGCAAATATGTGGCAATATGCCATACAGTCTTAATTAGCCAATTCCGCATTTGCTGCATATGATCGCGCTGTTTATGTAGACTGCAGTCTCGCCGATGTCCACTGCCCTGCGGCATTTTCGGCAGACACTGAGGTATCTGGCAATGAATACGCTCCCCTCTTTTCCCTGGCGGAAATACTTGAGGGCGTTTTTGTCTTTCTTTGCCAACGCTTTCAATCGTTTAGTCAATGAGACAATTTCCGTCTCTGCTTTTGCGCTTCTCTGTGGGAGCCTCTGCAAGTTTTTGATTCTGTCGATTATGGCTTGGGTTTCCTCAACTTCAGCAACTCTAGTGGCACCAGTCGCCTTTGCATTGTTCTTTGCGGACACTACTTTAGTATCAGTCGCCAATTCTTTCTTTTCGGTAGTTGTTTTGTGGTCTGTCGTTATTTTGCTGTCGCTGAGCGCTGCTTCTTTGCCGCCTACTGGCGTAGATTTACTCACCATGGTGAAACTCCTTTAGAACGCGTGTGTGCACCATATCTGGTGCAGCTTGAGTTTGGTTCGGGGTGAGAATATGTGCGTGGTTAGTTTAAGAACATCCGTACCAGGCGAACTCGCGAGGTTGAGCTGCCTGTACGGATTCTCTTTTGTGCTAGCGGTGCAAGAACTGCTTGTTTGAAGGGCGGTGCTGCAGCACCGCCCAAAGGCTTCCAAAAAAAAGAGTATTACTTTCTGACTAACACTTGAATGTTCAATTCGACAGTCGTAGGGACTTTCTCTCTATTTGCTTCTAATAGTATTCTCGAGAGTGCTCTGCCCACCTACTTGCGGGCGATTGCCTTCCAAAGCGGTTCTTGGGCGATTATCTGCAAAGCTTGCCCTAGCAATGTTTTTCCCGGCTCCATTCGATGCCACGTAGAGGCTCCGGAAGGATGAGGCAGTGGAATGATGTCGAACTCTTGATCGAATGCTACTTGTCGATGCTTGGTTCCGATAATGCTGGCAAGCTGCGTTTTGCCAAAAAATTGTTCGATAGCCAGTTTTCCGACAGGAATAACCAGCTCTGGCTGCAGCAGGTCGAATTCTTTCCGCATCCACTCGCTGCAGTTTTTTATTTCCACATCGTTGGGCACGCGGTCTCCGCCGGTTTTGGCTTTTCCTGGGAAACACCGGCAAACGGCGGACATATATACGTTCTGCCTGAAGGTCTCTTCGTCAACGCCTATAGAATCGAACCATTTAAACAGGGTCTTGCCAGCGGTCCAGGCAAATGGGCGCCCCATCTCGCCTTCGCGCGGTCCTGGCGCTTGGCCAACCAGATATATTTTGCTGAGAATCGGTCTGTGTGTGACTACCGGCCCAATCATAAGCGGGCAGGCTGTGCAACCTTTCAGTTCTTCAATGTGTCGTGAGATGAGGGTTTTCGAGTCTTTTGCTACTGGCATCGTTGGCAGATAATCCGAAACGGGCGCAACCACTGAATCGTACGCCTTTCAACGCTAAGTCTATTCTATTGGCGCTCAATCTACATATAGATGGAAATCAGAATCGCCGCAAATACGTTGTAAATTAGCTTCTACTGCGTGTTTTCGTAGGGGTGTTTTCGGACTGGCGCGCTTTTTTGAGTGATATTTTTCAACGAATACACTACTAACCTGCATAGTGAAGAACGTGATGATGAGCGAATCTCGGCACTAGTGCCTTACCTGAATCCTGATTTATATACAAACAATCTACAATCGGCTTTGATTTTCTCGATAAGTCCGCCATGGCTTCAGAACCCGCATCAGGACTGGGTTTTATTTCATCTATACAATCCGAAACGGAGACTTGAATTGATTAAATGGTGGGGTTTTTGATTAAACATGCTTCTCTACCTCGTTATGTAGTTGGTTTGAAGATGCGCTAGGAATCAGCCTTTCGAGACGCGATATATCGAGCCGTTATTCGGAATAGATGTGTTGGACTGTATTGCATTAATTGTGAGAGCGGGCTTATCATAAACACAACAGAAACCGCTTTGTATCCGCACTCGTTGCACTGTCTGGTCGACCGTTCTGGACGATCTAAAAAAAGGTCCTCGCAAACAGGCTAACGAAGGCAAAGTTGATAAGACTCTTTCGGGTCTTGATCGACGGGCGGTCCGCATCTTAAACAAACACGGAACAATCGAATCAACGTTTAGTTCCACCGGTGTGGTGGCACGGGCGGTGCTCGCGTCCCTACGCCGAATTGCTGGAAATTCCAGCGAAGGAGGCATTCAATGAATAATATCGCTGATGTAGTTGTTAAGGCTGAAATGCTTGAAGAACGCGGCGAGTATCGTAAAGCTGAGCGCATGTACAAAAAGGCGCTCGTTATGCAAGAAAAGGCTGTAGGCGAAGATCATCCTGAATTGGCTGATTACCTCTATAACCTCGGCATGATTCAGTGCGCTCTAGAGAAGAACACCGACGCCGAACGAGTCCTCAACCGTCTTTTGACACTGTTGCAGGATGACACTACCGAGCGCGATTACGATTCTCAGGAGATTGTTCTTCTTCTCGATTCCATTCGCAATGGCAACGAAGAAGACGAAATCCAAGAATTGCAAGCCGCAACAGCGTAGAACACGTGCGCCGGGCGATGCATGGCATCGCCCCTGTTGGGACCGTGTACGCGTTTCCAGCAGTAGGTAGTTGTCTTGTAGCGTGGTGTTCTAAGTGCGCGCTGTAATTCGAACGTATCGATCACGAAAGTACTGATGTAATAACGTACTGTTCCACTGTCGTACTGTTCTAAAAACATGCAGTCCTAAGAGCGTATTACGCTTAACGTGCTGTTCTTAAGGCGTTGTTCTTAAGGCGTCGTTTCGAGAGGATGCTGGCAACAAAAGACAAATGTGTTTGAGGAACTTAGTCCCCTGTTCCGTAGAACACTGTTATCCAACCTGAGTGGAAGTTCGCGTGCAAGTGCGTGTTTAAGTACGCGTGGAAGTCCGTGGACGCACACAAATGACTAGAGCCACTGTTTCAAGTGTGGACGCTGAACCTTTCAGCATCACTTGAATCGAGTGAAACTTTTCAGTCCCAAATCATATTTGCCGGCACAGAGTGCGTTTTCTGAGTCGACAAGTAGAAAAGTGGCGCGCTTGCTTGACATGCCGTTGTCTAGCAATTCTGCCTGAATAACCCCCGTGACCTAAGGAATTTAGTACTCTATGGCTCTGAAACATCGTTCTTTCCAGGAGAGAGGAAAATGGCCGAAGGAGTCAATGTGGGCACGCTGGCGCCGATTGAGGAAATCGCACAGGCATTGGGGCTTGCGAAAGAGGATATTGAGCAGTTCGGTCTCGGCAAAGCCAAAATCACATATGAGGCGATGTCACGGCTGCTTAGTGCCAAGGACAAACGTGGGAAGCTTGTTCTTGTCACCGCCATAACACCGACTAAGGCCGGTGAAGGTAAAACCACAACCAGTATTGGCTTGGCGCAGGCGTTGTGGAAACTCGGGAAGAAATCACTTGCAGCACTTCGCGAACCTTCACTTGGCCCGGTGTTCGGCATGAAAGGCGGCGGAACGGGTGGCGGTAAAGCGCAACTCGTTCCGATGGCTGATATCAACCTGCATTGCACGGGCGATTTGCATGCGATTACCACCGCGAACAATTTGCTCTCCGCGCTCGCTGATAACCATATCTTCTATGGTAATCAGCTGAATTTCGATTCGCGAACGATTCAGTTTAAGCGCGCAATTGATATGAACGAACGCGCGCTGAGAGATATCGTGCAAGGTTTGGGCGGCAAGGGAAACGGCTACCCGCGCCAATCTAGCTACTTGATCACTGCGGCGTCAGAAGTGATGGCAATTCTTTGTCTCGCCGATTCGATGGATGATCTGAAAGTACGTCTCGGAAATATTCTCGTTGGACAAGACACGAAGGGCAAACCAATTCGCGCCGGCGATGTTGGTGGAGTCGGCTCTATGGCTGCGTTGTTGCGCGACGCGTTGAGACCAAACATTGTTCAAACATTCGAGAACACTCCTGCTTTTGTTCACGGTGGTCCATTCGGCAACATTGCTCACGGTTGTTCTAGTGTACTTGCAACACGCATAGCGCTGCGCACTGCAGAAATAGTTGTTACTGAAGCAGGCTTCGGCGCCGATCTAGGTTTTGAAAAGTACTGCGACATTGTGGCTGCGCCACGCTCGCCGGAATTGGCTCCAGATGCCGTTGTCATAGTAGTAACAGTAAAAGCGCTTAAGCTTCATGGTGGTGTCAGCGATGATGCTTTGTCCGCGCCGAATGTTGAAGCTGTGAAGACTGGTTTTGCCAACGTTGAGCGTCACGCCGGTATTGTTGCAAGAACACAAGTGCCGTTCGTAATCGCGATCAACAAATTCCACACTGACACAGAAGAGGAAATTAAGGCTATCAAAGACGCTTGCGCTGCAAAAGGTTGGCGCTGCGAAGTATCGGATGTTTTTGCAAATGGCGGCGACGGTGCTTTAGATTTGGCTAAGCTTGTCATTGATGCCACGAATGAAATGTCCAGCTTCAAACCGCTTGTAGACCAAGGTTTGCCTATCAAGGAAAAACTCCAGCAATTGGCGGATCGCGTTTATGGTGCTAAAGCTTTGGAATACGATCAGGAAGCCGAAAAACAACTGAGGTGGATGAACAATAACGGCTACGGCAACTTGCCGGTTTGTGTCGCTAAGACACAGTATTCGTTGTCGGACGATCCACAAAAGTTGAATTCGCCCCGTGATTTTGAGATGCGTGTGCGCGGATTCCAAGTTTCATCCGGCGCCGGATTTGTGGTCGCACTCATGGGAGAGATCATGACACTGCCTGGGCTGCCAAAACAACCCGCCGCTTTCAACATAGATGTCGATAACAACGGAGTCATTACCGGGCTTTTCTAAGCCGTTCCAGCCTGAATTTCTATGATTGACAAGTGACAATTGTCACTATACGATTTAAGTATGATGGCTTGGAGTTCTGGTCATGATCCTAGGCTTTCGTCACAAAGGGCTGGCGCAGCTCTATCGCGGTTCCATTCGGAAGGGTTTGTCTGCTGAACAGGTTCCTAAACTGGAACGTATTTTGGCGAGGCTTGACGTGGCAACGCGTCCTGAAATGATGGACTTACCAGGTTGGAAGTTGCACCCACTAAAAGGTGACTTGAAAGGACATTGGGCTGTATGGGTTACCGGAAACTGGAGAGTTACATTTCGGTTTGAAGGTGTGAATGTTGAAGACGTGGATTTAGTTGATTATCACTAGTGCTTACAGGAAGTTTGATATGCCAATGAAAGAACCCCCACATCCAGGTCTAGCTGTTAGGCATGATTGTCTTGAGCCTTTAGGATTATCAGTGACAGAAGGTGCAAAAGCTCTAGGTGTAACCAGGCAAGCGCTCAACAATATCGTCAACGGAAGAGCAGGAATTTCACCTGAAATGGCCATTAGGCTCGACAAGGCATTTGGTGGCACGGCGGAAGGCTGGCTATCTTTGCAGACAGCATATGACCTTGCACAGGCAATGAAGAACGCTTCTTCGATCAATGTGAAGAGGCTAGTGAAGAAACGCGCGTAGCGTTACTGCAGCGGGCGAGAGCGTCTTTGCTTGAGCGCGCTTTCTGGTAGCTCATTTGATTTAGCGTGGTGGCTAATTGCACGCCATCATGGAAGGGCGATGCCAGGCATCGCCCGGTTTAAATAATGCAAGGGAGATAATTGCATCGACCCCTGTGGAGACTGCGAAATCATTAACCGCCTAATCGAGTGCTGGCGAGCCGCAGGTAATCCCAGGAGTTGTAATATTATGCAGATTGCAAAGTGAGGTAATCAAGGGTCCGTGGCGCTTCCAAGAATCGACATTCATACGCACATCCTGCCGCGCGAAATTCCGAAGTGGAAAGACCAGTTCGGCTACGGCGGCTTTATCACGCTCGACCACCACATGCCGTGCAAGGCACGCATGCTCAAGGATGACGGCAAGTTTTTCCGCGAAGTTGAAAGCAATTGCTGGGACGGCGCACAGCGTTTGCTTGAGTGCGATGGAGTTCATGTCGACGTTCAGGTTTTGTCGACCGTGCCGGTTATGTTCAGCTACTGGGCAAAACCAGAAGATGGAGCGGCGATTGCGCGTTTTCTCAACGACGACCTTGCTGCAACAGTCGCAACCAACCCCGCACGCTTCGTGGGTTTGGGCACCTTGCCTCTGCAAGACCCTAAGCTTGCAATTAAAGAACTGGAGCGCTGTGTGCGTGATTTGAAGTTTCAGGGTTTTCAGATTGGCTCGCACGTTAATGAGTGGAATCTCGATGACCCCGCACTGTTTCCAGTCTTTCAAGCTGCTGAAGAATTGGGCGCCGCGATCTTTGTTCACCCCTGGGAAATGATGGGTGAAGACAAAATGCAGAAGTACTGGCTGCCCTGGCTGGTGGGCATGCCCGCTGAAACGACCCGGGCGATTTGCTCTCTCATTTTTGGCGGTGTGCTCGAGCGCCTGCCCAAACTTCGTATCGCTTTTGCTCATGGGGGCGGGTCTTTCGGTTTTACCGTGGGACGCATTCAACATGGCTTCGAGGTGCGACCCGACTTGTGCGCCATCGACAATAAAGTTCCTCCCCGCGACTATCTTGGTCGTTTTTATGTGGATTCCCTGGTTCACGACAAAGAGATTTTGCGCCAGATTGTCTCTATATTCGGCGAGGACAAGGTTGTCCTGGGCAGCGACTATCCGTTCCCATTAGGCGAAGACCGACCTGGTGAATTGATCGAATCGGTCAGTGAGTTCTCGGAAACGACGAAACGAAAGCTACTATTCGATAATGCCGTAAACTGGTTGCAGGTTGACGCTTTAAGGTTTTTGACTGCCTCCGCGCCGAAGAAATAGCCATTATTTGGGCATGATATAGAGACCGGTAACTACCGGGAGCAAAGAAAACTGTGAGCGCTGGCGGAGCGCCGGCTTTCAATCGGAATCATGAGAGCGCCTGCGGCTCGCCGGCTTTTAATTGGAATCCTGGGAGCGCCGGCGGCTCGCCGGCTTTTCAAAGGGGAAAACAACATGCTAGTAGCCGACGTAATAATGTGGTTTTTAATTATTGTTGGCATTTGCCTTGCCTTTCCTGCACTTTGGCTGTTGTCCCGCGGACTTTATCCGCGCCAGATCGAAAACATTGCCAACTATCTCGAGAAAAGTCTGGTGAAGCCATTCTTCATCGGTGTGCCGATTGCAGCAGCGACATTCTTCACTGTTGCAGCGCTGGGTGGAAAGAAAAGTCCTTTTATGGACATCGCTATGTTTCTCATACTGGGCGCGTTTCTCTTCTATGCAAATATCGGTGTCGCTGGATTTGCAACTATGATCGGTCGAAGGCTCCCGTCGCCAGTCGATGCAGAGCGCCCATGGAAGAGCACTGTTCGTGGTGGCACCGCGCTGGTTCTATCATTTGTCTTTCCTTTTCTCGGATGGTTTTGCATCTTGCCGTTCTCTCTAATAATCGGTGCTGGCGCTCTGACCAACCGGCTTATTACTGGACGTAAAAAAACTGGGGCTTTAGTTCTTCAGCCACATGAAAGCTCCGCCAAAGTCGCGAAGTCTGATGCGGACGAAGTGGTCGGTGCGGCAGGCTAGTTTTGAACGCCGTTGTAGACTCGTAGGAAATTCTGTTTGAGATGGAAAGCGTCTTGCCGGTGGGCTAAATGACCAACGAACTCAGTCGAAGAGAGTTTTTAGCTATCAGCACTTTGCTTGGTTGTGCGTTCCCGCTTGCTGGTTGTAGCAATCTAAATGGATATGTCGCTGACCGATTTGGCGGCGGAATTCCAGAGAAGATTTCGGTTACAAACTCGCCGGTAATTGATCCTGCTTTTCATTTGATCTCGCGCGCAGGATTTGGACCTTGGCCTGGTGATGTTGAACAGATAAAGAAACAAGGCGAAAAGGCTTGGATTGAAGAACAGCTAGAGCCGGAAAGTATTGATGATAGATTGTGCGATTTCCGCGCGAAACGTTTTGAGAGTGTGTTTCTTGACCCAGGCACTTGCTACGAATTCAAACGTGAAGCGCTGCGCAAAGATCTATGCCGCTATCACCTGATGCGCAGCGTATATAGCAAGCGCCAACTGCTTGAATCGATGGTTGAGTTTTTCAGCGACCACTTCAACATTTACATCGAGAAGGGCGACTGTATCTACTTGAAAGCAACAGATGATAGAGCAGTCGTTAGGAAAAACGCTCTCGGCTGTTTTAGCGATCTCGTCTTGTCCAGCGCGACATCTCCTGCGATGTTGGTCTACTTGGACGGCAAAGAAAATAAGAAGGAAGGACCCCATGGTATTCCAAATGAAAATTACGCGCGCGAACTTTTGGAATTGCACACTCTCGGAGTTGATGGTGGCTACAATCAAAAAGATGTGTACGAAGCAGCACGCTGCCTAACGGGATGGCGTTTAGAAAGTGGCTCTAAGCGTGGCACCGCGTATTTCGATCCTAGCCTGCATGACGACGGTGAGAAGATAGTTCTCGGCAAGAAAATCCGAGCTGGTGGTGGAGAGAAAGATGTTGAAGCGCTGGTAAATATTGCTTGCGTTCATCCGTCGACTGCCAAGCACATTGCGAAGAAATTGGTGAGGCATTTTGTTTCTGAAGATCCTCCGGAGTCTCTGGTCAATAGTGTCGCAAAGCGCTTTTCCGAGAGTGGCGGACAAATCAAACCGATGCTCCGCGAGATACTTTACTCCAGTGAATTTAAAGCATCTGCTGGTTCGAAAATGAAGCGCCCATTCCAATTTGTGGTGAGCTGTCTGCGTGCCACCGGAGCCGATACTATGGCTGGCGATGAGGTTCTCGAGTACCTCACCAGAATGGGGCATGGACCATTCCAATACCCAACTCCAGACGGCTATCCTACTGAAGCAAATCCTTGGCTCGGCACTCTGCTCTGGCGCTGGAATTTCGCTTTCGCTCTTTGCTCCAACTTTATCGAAAACGCTGGCGTTTCACTTGATACATTGTGTACCGCTATCGGATTGGAAGACCTGGACAGCATCAAGAAGACTCCCGAAGTTTTGTTTTCATACATGGCTGGACGCAGCCCTAATCATGAAGAAAGTAAGGCTATCAAGGATTATGTTTCGCGCCGAGATTTCAAAGACGAGAAAGTTCGCGATGAACTAGTCGGGTTGATTCTTTCGTCTCCAGCGTTTCAAAAGGTGTAGTCGATGCCTGAGCAATCAAGACGACAATTTTTGCGACGCTTGGCATTGCGCTCTGATGCCATAAGCAGCACAGGAGACAAGACGCTTGTTTGCATCTTCTTGCGCGGTGGCGCCGATACTCTCAGCATGTTTGTCCCATACGCAGACGATACCTATTACAAAATTCGACCGACAATTTCAATTCCGCATCCGAAGAGCGGAAAAGGAGTGGATTCGTCGATAAAGCTTGACGATTTCTATTCCCTGCATCCGAAACTTGCGCCCATATTGCCGCTATACAAGGAAGGGCGTATGGCAGTCGTACAGGCAGTTGGCACTGACAATCCGACCGGCTCTCATTTTGAAACGCAAGATCAAATGGAGCATGGCGATGGCTTCAAGAAAACATCTGGTGGCGGCTGGTTGGCGCGTTATTTACGTGCGCGTTTTGGAAACAGTCTGACGCCCTTGTCCGCTGTTTCTATCGGACCAATGTTGCCAGAGTCATTGCGTGGAGCGCCTGGTGCAAGCGCCATTACAACCATTGATGATATTCGTATAAAAGCGCCGTGCGAAAATCCGGCAGTGGTGGTGCAAGCTTTGGCTGCGCTGTACGGCTCTGAAGTTGGATTACTTGCCACACCAGGGCGTGACACATTGAAGTTGCTAGCACGGGTTGAAACATTGCGAGCTTCTGAATACAAGCCTGCCAATGGTGCCAACTATCCTGATTCAAACTTTGCTCGCGGTCTGCGAGAAGTTGCTCGCTTAATCAAATCCGATGTTGGTCTTGAAGTCGCCTGCGTTGATTTGGACGGATGGGATACGCACTTCGTTCAAGGTTCTGTCGATGGACAACAAGCTGCCTTGATTGAAACGCTGGGAGCCGGGCTTGCAGCTTTTGATGCGGATCTTGCGAGTCGAAGAGAACAGGTTACGACCATGGTTATTACTGAATTCGGTCGGCGTTCATACGAAAACGGATCACTTGGCACTGATCATGGACGAGGCTTCGCAGCAATGATCATCGGCGAAGGTATTCGAGGAGGACAAATAATGGGTAACTATCCCGGCCTGAATGAAGCCAAATGGGTTCTCGGACCAGCCGGTATGGAAGTGCATTACGACTATCGCTCCGTATTGTCTGAAGTGCTTACAAACAAAATGGGCTTGCGCAACATTGATGCCGTCTTCCCCGGATTCGAACCTCAGAAAGTTGGATTTACAGCTTAGTTGAGTAATTTAATCATTGTCTCTTTGAGGTTGAAGAATGAGGATTAGTCACCTTCTGGGCCTGCTAGGGCTTTCTGTGTTACATGTACTTCCTTGTTTCGCCGAGCTATCGTCAAAAAAACTTGGTATGGAAATAATTGCGCTCACCGCGAGGCTCCCCGAAGATTCAAACGAGCACAAAGCGGCGCTTGAAGTTGGATTTCGCAACAAGACACAGAGTTCTATTTCTGTTCAGTTCTCCGGAACTTATGGGAAAGGGATTGGTGTGCGACCGCCCATTTATGCTTTTTCTAAAGATCCATATTGTAGACAGCCTGCGGTTTTTTCTGAATTTACTTATGAGTGGTTTGATGCTCAAGGAAAATCAATTCTCAGTGGTAAATACGATGCAAGTCGCGAAAGTTTGATATTGAAGCCCAATGGTGTCAGAACTGTGTTAGTGCCAGTGATAATGCCACCGCCGGGAATCTGTAAGCTAGTTGTGAAGTTTTCAAATCTTCAGTTAGTTCCTTTGGCTAGTAGCTTTAACATGTTTCAAAACGAAGACACTGCAGTTTTCGAAGAGCTTGAAGATCAGGCTGTTATAACTATTAAGAAGTAATTTGGGGAGTTTAACATGTTCAGTTACTTACATTCTAAGTCAGGGCTGCGATAAAGGAGTACAGGGTTATTCCGGTTTATTCAAAGTCTGGTTTTTGGTTAAATCGGCATACCTTCCTATCGCCAATCTTTCCTAATCCTTCGAGTGCTGCCATGCAAACTTTATTCGTACTGGTGTTCTTTATCTTGAGCCAGGTTTTCCTCGCTGCGGACGCTTCTCAGCGTATTAATTATTCGGGTCTGCATGACCTGGCTATTGCGCCGACGTGGCGCTTTGCTATGGAGTCAACAATGCGTTCGAAGCCCACAATAAATCCGTGTCTAGGCGAGTTCAAACTTAACTTGAAAGGCGGCAATCTCACCGGTGTGATGAAGTATGAGTACAACGGGAACTTAGGTTCTCAGAAGGCTGGTGCGAAGGGCTATTTCAAAAATCAGCAATTCGTGGTCGCACTTTCCCACCCGGATGGCCCACTTGTTCTGAAGGGAAGATTCACAGACGCCAACAGAATCGAAGGCACCGCGACGATGAATGGCAAGCCGTATGCCAAGTTTCACATGAATTCGAAGTCGGAGGCTGGTGGCGACCCGATTGTTTTTGTCCTCGATATGGACCCGCCGTGTGTCGCTGGTTCAATCACCAAACTTGTTTTGGATAGAGCTGCAGGAGATGTTGTGGGAAGTGTTTCTACAAACATTCCGCAGAGTGTAGGCGAGAACTCATCGGGTGTGACCTGGTTCAAAGGTGGCGCCAAGGGCAGAATTTACGATCGTCAGGTTGATCTCAAATACATTGATGCTCGCGGGAATGAATGTGCTTTATTCGGTAATTTCGATTCTCAGGAAAGAGCTTACAGCGGCAGTTTTAGGTCTGCTTCTGTCGATGGATATTTTTGGATGTACCTAGATGACGGTACACGGCGTTTTGCTGATCTTGCTACAGCAAGCGACTGGCGTATCGAGTTCAATCCGCCTTGGGTAGGTGCAAGAGTTACTATTAAACCGATCGTGAGCCTAGACAGAGACTCCAAAGGTAGCATCACTGGTAGTGGCAGCTACAGAATAGGCTGGTGTGGAAATGAACGTCCGACAGAAGTAACAGTCGATGGTACTTGGAGCAGTAACAACAAGGTTGAATTGTGGATCAAAGGACCAACACCTATTCACATACGAGGAACCTTTGATAGAAGTTCTCGTAAAATTGTTGGGGCTGACGATACGGGACGTACTGTGACGATGTCGCCTGTGGCACGATTGCGCGAAGGCAGTAGTCGAAATAGGTGGAGATAGCTGCCGGCTGGGAAAATGACGCTCCCAGTGAATTACAAATGCCTTCCGGAAGCCGGAGCTCCCAGTCAAAACTGAGCGCGTGCAACGCGCCCCCACGCTAAGACCGGTCGACGCATGGCGTCGACCCTACGTTACGTTTTTTTTTGCGTCGACCCTACGTTACAATTCGACGCGTTACAATTCGACCCTACGCTACTTTTTCTTCGCGGCGTTTTTGGCCTTCTCTAAAATGCTTGCTGGAACTTGCGGAAGCGCTTCATCCTTCAGAGTCAGTTTTTCGTAATTGGCTTTGTAAGCTTCTATTTGTTTATCGAAGGCAGCCATATCGGAATCTTTCCAGCCGCCGCGTGCCATTGCAGGTTCGTTTTCGAGAAGTTTGTCCAGCTCCGCTCTGAGCTTCTTGTAATTGCCTTCAGTAACGGCGTTGACGCGTTTTGCCTGATCCAAAATCGCGACAAGATTTGAAAGTTTTTGACGATATTTGACTGCGTTTACTTGAATTCGTTTGAACGATGCCATCTCCGGTCTATCCATTACCGGCACTCTTGCCGGCGCCTGCGCCTTGCTGGCAGGCGCAACTGTCGTCGTGGTTGTCGTCGTTTTTACCGGCTCGTTGCCGGCAAAAACAGCAGGCGCAAGGGAGAAAATCATCAGCGGTGTCATCGCCGCCAGCAGAATTCTTTTGTGCTGAAACATTTTTTCTCCCTTGCACTATGCAGTATGTGATTGCTATTTCGTCGACTTAGTTGTTGTCTTTGTTGTTTTCTTGTCACCAGAAGCAGTTTTCTTTGTGGTCGTGGTTTTCTTCACTGCTGGTGTCGTGGTTTTTGTTGTAGTCGTTGTTGTTGCAGTTGTTTTCGGTTTGTTGGATGCCGAAGATAGATCAGCATTGACTTTTGTCACTTGCTTTTCGAGATCGTCGATGTCTGCTTTGGGGAATCCTGCAGCTTCTACTTTTGCTTCGACAGCGGTCAAACGATCCAGCTCAGCCTTGAAGTTGGCGTGTTCATCAGAGGTGATCCAGCCTTTCGACAAGGCTGTGTCGTTTTGCTGGTTGAGGTTGTTGATTCTTTCCTTGAACTTCAATGTGTAAGTCTTAGTTGCTTCCACAGAAATGGACGTTGCGCCGTTGGGCGAAACTTTGCCCGAGGATTCGATAACGGTGGTGCGTTTGATTACGGTTTCTTCTGCCTGTGCTGGCAACATCGACGCAATCATGAGCGGCGCTAACAGGGCGAGGGATACACGCTTAATGTCGATCATTTTTCTTCTCCATACAGCTAAGTCCTCACGCTGGGACTCTCTTGAGAACTGGGGTCAATATAGGTTCGCGGACTGAATATACCCTGGCCTCACGTGCCCAAAGCCGACATTTAAGGCATTGTATCGGGACGTCACCATACCTCGCAAATTCTACCCATACCTCTTGAAGCACCGCGCCGGTTTTGTAGTGAGCCCTAAGAGGAACAAAGCTGAAGTCAAATGGCGTCGAGCGGGGTAACTCCGTGAAACTTATCATCCAGGTCCTGTTTGTCGCGATTGTTCTGATAATGTTTTCCGGGCAGTCAACTGTTGGACAAACCCCGAATACCCCCGCCCCCGATGGCGCCGCTGTCGTAGTCAAAGGCAAGCGCCTTTTCTACTTTTACTCAAACATTGGCACATACACTCCCCGGCAGCGAGCAATTATGGCTTCCGAGGCATTGCAGCGATTAGCCGAGAATCCTGATTTTGATGTTGATTCGATAAGAGTGCAGGAGACGGCTTCCGGCACGGATATTGTTTCTGGCCCTACTGTGATTGCGACTGTCACTCCCGAAGACGCAAAAATCGCTCAGTCCTCGACTACTCAGATGGCGAACGATTTCGCATCTCGAGTGCGGCTCGCGGTGTCCGAGCGTAGAGAAGAAACAACCACGTCCAATTTGGCGATTGGAGTTGGTTTAACTGTTTTGGCAACAGTAGTTCTATTGCTGTCGTTGGTTTTGGTGAGCAAGCTTGCCGCCGATTTATGCATTTCAATTGGCCATCAGCGCGGACAAGCGATCAAAGGACTAAAGATTCAAAACGCGGAACTTATCGGTGCGAATGCTCTCGCTGATTTGCTTTTGACGATTGTGAAGTTCTCGCAGATACTTCTTTGGTTTTCCTTACTGGCCACATATGTGGTGCAGGTATTGGGGTTTTTCCCGGGCACAAAACATCTTGCTAAAGCAGTGATTGCGAATACGCTGGTACCGCTGGCTTCCATTTGGGAGAAGGTGATTGAGTACTTCCCCTCGCTAGTGATGCTGATTCTCATCACGCTGGTCACATATGCTGTGATGGGATTTGCTCGATTTTTCTTCGACTCTTTGCGAGATGAAACCATAAAATTTGCCGATTTCGACCCTGACTGGGCGGAGCCGACTTTCAAACTTTCACGCTTCCTTATCATTGCTTTCGCCATGATGGTCGCTATGCCATATCTTCCAGGCTGGGAATCTCCAGCGTTCAAGCAGGTCGGTTTGGTAGTTGGTATTTTGGTGTCTTTCGGTTCTACCGGTGTGGTCAGCAATGTTATGGCTGGCGCCGTTTTGACCTACACCAACGCTTTCAAATTTGGAGACCGCGTGAAGATTGGAGACACCGTCGGTGATATCGTTGAGAAAAACCTTTTTGTAACCAAGGTGCGCACACCGAAGAATGAGATGGTATCGATTCCTAACGGGTCAATTATGACGTCTAATGTCACTAACTATTCAACTTTGGCTCGCGATAAACAGCTGATCTTATATACGTCCGTCACCATCGGTTATGACGAACCCTGGGAGAACGTTGAATCATGTCTGATGGCTGCTGCATCTGAAAGTTATGGACTTTTGAAAGACCCCAAGCCTTTCATCCTGCAAAAGGAGCTCGCTGATTTCTATGTCGATTATCAGCTAAACGTGTATACAGATCTGGCCAACGAAATGCCCGTCGTTTACTCCGAATTGCATAAAAAGATTCAAGACAAATTCAACGAAGCTGGCATCGAAATCATGTCTCCGCATTTCTTCGCGGTTCGCGATGGCAACGAAATCGCTATTCCTAAGCAATATCGCGGCGAGAATTACAAGCGCCCTACCTTCGGAATCACGCAAGCGTAGGGGCCGGAGCGCCGGCATCCTGCCGGCATTTGATGCTACTTTTTAGCTGGCTAGACGCCGGCGCTCCGGCCTTTCTACACATTAGATCAAAGTCATGTATTGCTGAATGGCGCGCTTATTTGGCGACGCGGCCTTACAATTTTCACTTTGAAATAGCCGCGTGGAAGCCCATCAAATGAGAGGCGGCTAACTATTGCGAGAACATAAGCTATGTCTAAAATGTCGCATGATAAGGGTTTCCTCGATCTCTTCTTAAGTGTCCAAAAGGGTGAGCGCACGATAACAGCTTTGCTGTTCACGTGGATCTTTCTTTTCATATGCGTCTATTACATTCTTCGTCCAATTCGCCGCGGTCTTTTTCTCGCCGGTTTGGGCAATGAATACATGCCGCTCGTATACATAGGTACCGCCCTTTTCACTGGTGCGGTAGTTTGGCTCTATTCCAAGTTCTCCAAAGCTCCGCGAAAGATTTTGATCAGTTCCGTTTATGGAATTTTCATTGTCAATTTGCTTGCGTGGTGGCAGATTTTCAAACACGAATCGCCAATTGCATCCGGTGCATTCTGGGTCTGGCTCGACGTGTTCTCAATCATGGGCGTGACACTTTTCTGGATGTACGCCAATGATGTTTGCGATTCGAATAAAGCGAAGCGTCTCTTTGGTGTGATTGCTGCAGGCGCAGGATTGGGTGCTGTGCTTGGAAGCACAATAACTGCGTGTCTTATCGGCAGTATTGGAACCAGCAATCTCCTTCTTGTAGCAGCGGGTTTGGTTGCATTAACGCTTGGACTGTTTCACGTTTTAGAAGCTCTCAACAAGAAAAAGAATGTTGTAGAACGCGCTACTGCACCAGAGTTCGAGAAAGCAAAAGTTTCGAACATATCTGGCGCATTCAGACTTATTTTTCAAAACAAGTTTTTGCTGTGCCTCTTCTTTGTTGTCGCGTTCGAACGCGTGACACCGGACATGGTGCAATTCCTGTATAACGACATTCTTAAGAATATGGCTACCGGCCGTGATGCAATTGCCGCTATTGACGCCAACCTCGAGCGCTGGCGCGGCATTGTCGAATTCGTTGTCGAGCTGTTCCTTGTTAGCGCAATCGTGCGCAAGTTGGGTTCTGGCTTCTGCCTTTCATCATCTGCGGGATTGATTTTCGCCGGCGTGACAATGTTTGCCATTGTGCCGAACCCTGTGATTCTGATGGCTGTTTTCCATGGCGATGAAGCGATGCGCCACGCTTGGTTCAAAGCCGCAAAAGAGCTGATGTATACCGTCACCAGTCGCGATGTTTTGTACAACGTGAAGCCCGTGATTGAGATGTTCGTGTACAGAATGGCGCGAGGCGTAGCCGGAGTGATTATCTTTGTCGTTAACACCGCTCTCGGTCTGGGAGCCAAAGGTGTAATGGCGGCAGCTGCAATCTGCGCCTTGAGTTGGCTGTACTGTGGCTGGAAATTAAGCAAAGAATATTCGCGATTGGAAATGGAAGCGACTCGAAGTGCCCTGGAAGCACAACTTGGCGAAGGCTCTTTGCTCGTTAATGACGGCTCAAACGCAGCCAGAGCGGTGACAGCGAAGTAGTAACTTATTATTGGGTCGACGCCATGCGTCGAGCTGTGCAGTATGTGGGTGACGACATGCGTCGACCTGTGCAATATGCCCTCGACGATGTGCTCTAACTATCTGTTCGGTAACACAAGGCAAATGTTGCAGAGCGTCAACAGCGGTGTAGGCTTTTATTTCTAGCGTTTACGGCGTTTCGCCAATCTTTAGTGCGTTGTGTTAGGCAGGATTCAGACAATTCATTCCTCCTGTCTATATGATCAAAATCTATGTGCGCAAAGGACGGCGAAGTTTTGCCGCTCGGTGATTGGAGACTTACGTGAAACATTCAAGAATTGCGTCATTATTTATTGTTCTTTCGACTTTTGCAGTTGCAACACACTGCCAGCCTTCGGCAGTTTTCGCTGATGAAACACATAAGTCGGGTTGTGATGCAAATGCACAGTCCAGTTGCTATTCAAACCAAAAGTCCAATTCTGTAGAAACAAGCAAGTCCACTTCTGTCGTCGCGCAAAAGGCGAATGCTCGCAAGCCTATCATCGGAATCAACTGCGATATCGATGGTGAGAAGCCACGACTGATTACCATATCCGCACCGTACGTCCAAGCGCTAGAAAATGTCGGCGCGATTCCCGTAATTTTGCCTCCAATGGCTGAGGAAGATTTGACTGCAATCCTCGGAAAACTCGATGGCGTGCTGATGGTTGGGGGAGCTGACTATCCGCCTGCGCTTTACGGTCAAAAGAATGAACCGAAGACAGTGCTCATGGACGAAGAGCGTTGGCGCTTTGATGTTCTTCTTGCGAAGACAGTTGTGGACAAAACAAAGCTGCCTTTCCTCGGAATTTGCGCAGGCAGCCAGGCGTTGAACATCTCTCGCGGCGGTTCGTTAATACAAGATATCCCAACAAAACTTCCCGAAATGAAAGTTGCGCATGCCAGCAAAGATGGTTGGCAGAAAGGGTTTAACAAGCACGAAGTCAATTTTGCGAAGTTGACCAAATTGAAATGTATTTACGGCATCGATAAGCTCAGCGTTCCGACCTCACATCATCAATGCGTAGACAAAGTTGGCGACGACCTTCAGATTGCTGCCACTGCGGACGATGGCATGGTAGAAGCTGTGGAGATGAAAGGAAAACGTTTTGTCGTTGGTGTTCAGTGGCACCCAGAGCGTGACTTCTCTGCCAACCAACAATTATTCGAAAACTTCATAGGTGCTGCGCAAGAAATCGCCGATTCCAAAGTCTTCGAATCTAAAAACGTTAACGAAGCGGGTGGTCGTAGTAGCTCTACCACTTCCAGCCGCTCGAAAACATCTGGCGAAACGGCCGGTCTTCAGACCAGGTTTACCGCAGAGTAACTGGTTTCCCTTAGTGCATATTGCTGAAAAACTGGAAACCCTTTCAGTTGCTAAATAGTGAGTAAACAGCGTGTGATATTCCGGAATTTATCGCGCCCAAATTCCTGCAATTATTCGAATCTTCAAATGGTTAAACGGTTAAACGGTCAAGCGATCAAACGGTCTACGTTTCCTAATTCTTCTAATCATGGAGTCAGATTGTTGTCACACGATTTTGATATGAATACGGCGGAACGAATTTGTGGACGCAACGGTCTTTGAAATAACTCACTAAGAAGTGTGATTTTCTTCTGAGATTAATCACTACCATTAGTGAAAAAGGCGAATTTTAGAGGCTATTAGAGGTTTCGTTTGGGATAATTGAGGTGAGAGGTTAGGTGCTGTGAGCATGAACTTGTTGCGATTCAATGCCCTGGCCGACATCGTGTCGACAGTGAGAAAGTACAAATGCCGTGCGTCGGGTCTCGAGTCCCGCGCCGAAGAATTGTCGCAGTTGCTAGTGCAAAATTTTTCTGTAAATGGCAAACCGGCATTAAGGTCTGCGCGGTTGTTTTTCGTCCCTTTCGACAAAGTAACTGATAGTGCCGAGCGCGCTGTAGTCACAGACAACGAAATTCGCCAGGTCACAGATCGTCCGACCAAGCGTGCCAATCGGAAAGGTACTGTTATGTACCTGGAGAACAGTGGCGGTGAAGTTGGCTCTGTAAGTGCCGCCTCGACCAAACAGCCGAAAAAGAAGGAGCTGCAAGCGTCTCAAGATTCTAGCCATGAAGAGTTAGGATCCGAAAATGGTGCCAAGGTTGTAGCGACGGTAAAAGCCAGCGACGAATCGCAGTTTGTGGTGACGCTTGAAATGACAGTGCAATTGGCACCCGATGTCGCGCCTTACTTTCGCGTTCTTTCGTCGATGCTCGCGTCAAAAATGACCGGCAACGACATTTTTTTCAAAGATATTTCAGAGGAGTGGGCAGAGTTATACGAGCATGCTTTTGATGAATTGTCGCGAGGCGAATTTCATATCGTTGAGCACAATAAAGCGCATGGATTAGAGTTCGTCGCAGATGATACCGACCATTTTTCCGAATGGTCACATAGTCTTGCGGAGTCTTTGCCGCTAATTGTGTGGACTGCGCTTCCTGACGGTTATGTCAACTTCGTCAACAGCAAATGGGCTGATTACACCGGATTGACGTCCGGGGATGCTTATGGCAAAGGTTGGCAACGAGCTCTCCACCCCGATGATTTCGAGCGAGCAACGAAGAGATTTGACCATTGCATGAAAACAGGCGAGCTTTTCGAAAACGAGCATCGACTGCTTGATCTAAATACACGGCAGTATCGCTGGTTTCTCGCCCAAGGTGTCCCCGTAAGAGATCGTGACGGCAATATTAAAAGCTGGTTTGGTACTGCCACAGACATTGACGAGCAAAAGCGCGTAAATGAACGCTTGCAATTTGTGATGGATACAATTCCCGCCGCAATTTTTTGGAAAGACAAGAACAGCGTTTATCTTGGCTGCAACAAGACGTTTGCCAACATTGCCGGGCTTTCTCATGTTGACCAGATTGTTGGCAAGACTGACTTCGACATGCCGTGGACTGCTGATGAGACTGAGTTCTACCATCTGTGCGATCGCAAAGTTATGGAAGAGAATCAGCCCCAGTTCAATATACTCGAGCCATTAACCAGGAAAGGCGGTGAAGTCTCTTGGCTCAACACCTCAAAAATGCCTATGCACGATGCCTCTGGAAATGTGATTGGTATTTTGGCGCACTTTGAAGACATCACAAAAACCATTCAACTTCAGTCGCAGCGAGAGGACTTCATGGCGTCGCTCGCTCACGATTTGAAGGTGCCTGTCATAGGTGCTATTCGTGCTCTTGATGCCCTCCTTCAAGGTTATGTTGGTCCTCTCGATGACAAGCAAACAGATTTCATTCAGTGCCTGCACCGCAGTCATGAAAATCTTTTGCTGATGGTGAAAAACCTTTTGCAAGTCTTGCGCTATGAATCTGGCAAAGATCAATTCATATTCGAACATTTTGATCTGGTAGGAATTCTGAACGATTGTCTCAAGGACTCTGGTCCAGCCATGACAGCAAAACATATTCACCTGGAGTTTCAGGCGCCGAAAAAGCTTATTCTCAATGCAGACAGAGTCGCTGTGAAAGCGCTTATCGTAAATTTGATCGGTAATGCGATCAATTCTGCGCCTGAGCACACTCAGGTTAAAGTCAATCTTGAAGCCACAGACAAGCAAGCCACCCTTGAGGTTCACAACGGTGGAGAGCCAATAAGTGAAGAGGATATGGAACAACTCTTCCAGCGATTGTGGCAAGGTAAGCGCTTTGGCGCAGGAGCTGGACTGGGCCTTTTCCTCTGCCGTCAGATTGCTGAGGGGCATAATGGTTCGATGTCGTGTATCAGTTCTCGCGAAGAGGGCACAGTTATGCGCTTTTCACTGCCCATCACGCCTGCTTCGCCGGGACATGGAAAGCAGATTAAGCCGAAGAATGTGTAATGTGGATTAAGCCAGTACACTGTATGTTTGTGCAATGAGGGGCTGTTTTGTGCGGCGAAGTGTGATGAATTACGACTCTTCTGCTGTTTCCTCTCGTGCATTTTTGCGGTCTGTGCCAAAATCTTGGGATGGAAACCCTAAATCGGGCGTGAACTCGATTGACCGAAGCTAGATTTACCAACGAACAGCTAACAGTGCGGATTCTCATGATCTCCGGCGCCTTGACGTGTTTGGCTGGTTTGAATTGCGGTTGGTTTGGTCCGCTTGTGCCTTCAATCGCGGTTTCCCAAAAGGTCCCCTTAGTCGAAGCAGGCTCCCTTATAAGCGTCTACAGCGGCGGCTCGCTCATTCCTCTGGCAATTGGGCGCCAGCTTTTGGAAAGATTTGGCGGTCGTAGGTGCTTGTTGAGCGCAGCCCTTTTATTTATGTGTGGGTTGGCCGTCCTATCTTCCGGCAGCGGCATAATCGGCATGTCTGTGGGCGCCGCGGCCCTCGGTGTGGGCGCAGGGCTCAACGGTATTTCCGGCACAATATGCCTTCTTCGACTGGCTACAGGCTCCAGTGCGGCCTCCCTAGGAAAGCTCAACGTCTTTTTTGGCATTGGAGCTTTGCTGGGACCAGTGGTGGCCCTAGTGGGTTTGAACTCGCCTTGGTCATATCATGCTGTTTATGCCTTTGGCGCTTTGTACGCCGCAACAGTTTTCATTGTGACGTTTTTGGCGAAAGGAATCGACGTCAGGGTGCCGCCAGTAGACGCTACCATTTCGAAGTTTCGCCCGCTGCAGTTGCCCGCACTGCTCTACACAGCCTCTGTCTTCTTGTATGTCGGAATAGAAGTCGCGCTTGCGACCTGGCTTTTTACCTACCTCAATGCTTCGTGCAATCTCTCCAAAGAGTTGGCGGGCTGGAGTATGACAGCGCTCTGGGCTGGTTTGACCACTGGGCGCATGTCGGCAGTTCAACTCTTCAAGTACATTCCAGCTCGTCGTATTGCGCTTACGGCAATGACTCTGGCATTTTCTGTCATCTTGCTTTTGGCAATGCACCCCGGATTGGGACCTGGGTCATTGGGAGTGATTTTTCTCTTAGGGATAGGTTTTGGACCGATTTTTCCGACTCTGGTTTCGAGTGCATCTGAGCGCTACAGTCAGCACAGCGCCTCTATTACTTCGCTGGTTGTCACAGCTGGAGCGCTCGCCGGGATAACGTTTCCAATCTTTGTTGGGCAGATTTTTTCGAAGTTTGGGCATCGTCCGGGAATGCTAGTGCTTGCGCTCTTTTCTAGCGCGCTGCCGCTGGTTTTCTATACCGTTCAATTTTATTTGGCGAGAAAAGCGCAGAGGCAGGATGCCACCGTAAGTGCCGTAAGTGGCGTAAGTGTAGAAACTGTCGGTGCGGAAACCGTCGAATCTCCAGAATGCGAAAAGGGATTTTCCACGCGCATCAATTCTGCTGCGGGTTTGAACGTTCGCACTGAACGTGCTCCCGTCGAACCCATTCATTAGTTATCGAACGCGTCTTCCTGCTCAAACTTGTCCACCTCTTCAAACTTGTCGACTTTGTCGACCTGTCGCTTCATACCGGCGCACCGGTTTTTAGAGGAACTTTCGCATTGTCTTATAACTGCCTTTGCGCGAGTCGGCTCAGAGCCCAAAACCCTTGACAGGGAAGCAAAGCGGGCTCTTTCTTTCGCAAGAGACTGTTAGCTAAGCTAACTGTTAGTCTATAATTATATTGACATGTTGAAGAGGCGGTAATGGTTTCCACAGAGCCAACTTCCACCATATGCTCAAGGGAAATCCTGGAATCCATTCCTGTTGTCATGCACTACATCAGGCGCGGAATCCGGCGCGAGCTTGGAGATAAAGCATCGGTTCCGCAAATAAGAGCTCTGTCGTTTATTCGCCGGAATCCGTCGACCACCCTTACTACTGTTTCTGAATATCTTGCTGTAAGTAATGCCACCACGTCGAGCATTGTCGATCGCCTGGTCAAAAAGGGTCTTGTCAGTCGTAGCGAAGATCCTAATGAGCGGCGCTGCTTGCAACTCAAATTGACCCAAAAGGGTCAGGAAGAGTATCGAGTAGTTGAAGATCTCGCCATCTCTGAGCTGACGAAAGTGCTCATGCGTTTGCCGGACGACAAGGTAAAACAAATTCAAACTGGACTGCGCATTTTAAAGGAAGCTATGGAAGAGGAGCGCAAGTAACATGCTTACGCGCGACACCCAAATTTCTGAATCCAGCAGCACCACTCCGCCTGGAAAGTCGAACAACCGTATCGTGTCCTTGATTTTTATTGTGGCACTTGTCGCTGTATTAGCTGGATTTGCTTACTTCACTGGTGAGCATGAGAAGAAACTGCCGGAAGTAAAACGTGCTGCTGTTGTGCGTGTCGCAGTGGTTGAAAAAGCAAATGTGCCGCGAGTTTTGAAAGCGCTCGGGCATGTCGAGCCAATGTCTACTGTTGCAGTGCGTTCGCGAGTCGACGGTGAATTAGTTGATGTGCTTTTCGCCGAGGGAGACCGAGTGAAAAGGGGGCAGAGGTTGTTTACCATCGACCCGCGCCCGTTCGACGAAGCTATTCGGCAGTGGAGTGCAAAACTCGCTCAAGCCAAAGCCGATGTATCCAAATGCCGATCATTGATTGCGAAAGACCGCTCTGAATTGGCGCGTCTGGCGGCTAATCGCGAAAAGGACATGGCGGAAGAAGCGAATGCTCGCCGCGATCACGCTCGCTATCAGGAGTTAGTGAAAGAGGGCGCGGTTTCAGTCGAACAGGAAAATCGCTATGCCACTAATGTCGCGTCTCTTGCCGCCACTGTCAAGGCTGATACGGCTGCAATGGAAAATGAAAAATCGGTGATTCAATCAGACCAGGCTCAACTCGAAGCCTCGCAAGCAGCCTTAAAGGCAGCAGAGTCTGATTTGCAAACCGCTCAATTGCAGCGCGCGTATTGCAGCATTACTGCACCGATGGATGGAAAGACCGGAGCCTTGCTTGTTCATCGAGGTCAGATGGTGAAGGCCGGCGACACTTCCAGTCTCGTTGTAATCAACAAAGTAAAACCGGTCTATGTGAGCTTTTCTGTGCCCGAACAAGACCTTCCCCGCATTCATGAACTTCAGAAACAGCACCCACTTACAGTCGGCGTTGAAGGGCTATCTGAGCACGTAGGCGAAGTCAGAGGCACTCTTACTTTCATTGACAATAGTGTTCAACGAAACACCGGCACCATCTTGATGAAGGCGACCTTTGCTAATGAGAACGAAGTGTTGTGGCCTGGTACTTACGTAAAAGCAGTACTAAATCTTGACACTTTATATGATGCCACTGTTGTGCCGACTCATGCTGTGCAGGTTGGGCAGCAAGGACAGTATGTCTATGTTGTTGGACCAGACAACAAAGCGAATCTTGTGGTCGTAAAAGTTAAGTACAGCGACGGCAACACAAGTGTGATTGAAGGTAATCTCAAACCAGGCGAACAGGTTGTGGTGGATGGGCATATGCAGTTGATGCCAGGTTCTGCGGTTGATATACAATCCGGAGCACCCAACGAAACACTACTCGGAACGCCATCCGGAACGCAGCCCGGAGCACCCGCCGCAACACAACCTGGTGCATCCACCGAAGCGCGGCCGCCCGCAAGTACTCAGAGAAGCGCGCCGTAGTTTGAGCCTTATCTGATGACCCTTACCGACCTTTTCATTCGCCGCTCTGTAATGACCACACTGGTCATGGTGGCGATTTTTGTTTTCGGTTTGCTTGGCTATTCAACTCTGCCAGTCAACAACTTGCCCAACGTCGACTTCCCGACTTTGCAGGTGAGTGCACAGTTGCCCGGTGCCAATCCCGACACCATGGCTTCCGCTGTGGCTACGCCGCTTGAAAGACAGTTTTCCACAATCGCCGGTCTAGAGGCGATGAACTCTGTCAGTGCTATTGGATTGACAAATGTTACTTTGCAGTTCAACCTAAATCGCGACATCGATGCTGCAGCACAAGATGTGCAAGCTGCCATTGCCGCCGCACAATCACAGTTGCCGCCGGGAATGCCGACGCCTCCTACTGCTAAGAAGGTCAATCCGGCCGATCAGCCTATTCTTTATCTGGCTGTGAGCTCTCCGACTCTGCAGCTTTTTCAAGTGGACGAATATGCGGAGACAATAATCGCGCAGCGTTTGTCGATGATAAGCGGCGTGGCGCAGGTTCAAGTTTTGGCGCCGCAGAAATTTGCTGTTCGTGCCCAGCTAGATCCGAATGCACTAGCGACACGCGGAATTGGTATAGACGAAGTCACGAATGCGATTCGTCAGGGCAACGTCAATTTGCCGTCCGGGGCTTTGTATGGACGTTTTCAATCATACATGGTGCAACCAAACGGACAGTTATTGACCGCTTCTCAATATGAGCCACTCATCGTTGCATACAAAGATGGATCTCCAGTCCGACTGAAGGAAGTAGGAAAGGCAATTGATAGTGTTGAAAACGATAAAACTGCAAGTTGGTTTAATAAAACGCGCGCAATTGTACTGGGCGTTCAGCGGCAGCCAGGCAGCAACACCGTCGAGATTGTCGATAACATCAACAAAGTGATGCCATCGTTGCGCGCGCAGATACCGGCGTCAGTCGCAATCGACACGCTCTACGATCGCTCTCAAAGTATTCGTGAGTCGGTTCGAGACGTTGAACTTACGCTTGCCCTTTCGGTCGTCCTCGTCGTTATCGTTATCTTTTTATTCTTACGCAATGTTTCTGCCACGCTGATTCCCAGCCTTGCTTTGCCGTTTTCGCTAGTGGGTACGTGCGGCGCGATGAGCTTGTTGGGGTTTAGCATCAACAACCTTTCGCTGATGGCTTTAACCCTGTCAGTGGGTTTCGTCGTGGATGATGCGATTGTTGTTTTGGAAAACATCGTTAGGCACCAGGAAGCCGGTGAGACCCGAATGAACGCGGCTCTAAAAGGTTCGCGCGAGATTGTTTTTACAATCTTGTCCATGACAATTTCACTTGTCGCCGTTTTCATTCCTATTTTGTTTATGGGTGGTATTGTTGGTCGCCTTTTCAACGAATTTGCCGTCACGATCAGCTGTGCGATTTTAATCTCAGGCATTGTTTCACTCAGCCTTACACCGCTCTTGTGCAGCCGTTTTCTGAGTGCGCATTCCAACAGTAATTCGAAACTACTCGGCTTTACCGAAGCAATATTCGAATCATGGACTCGTCTGTACGAGCGCACGTTGCGTGTTACTCTCAAGCATCCGCGGCTGACATTCATTTCTTTTCTCGTCATGACTGCGATGACAGCGATGCTTTTTGTCAAGATTCCCAAAGGTTTTATGCCGACCGAGGACATCGATCAAATCTTCGGATTGACAGAAGGTGTGCAGGGCATTTCTTTTGATGACATGGTGCGGCACCAGAAAGAACTCGCTGAAATTGCGATGAGCAATCCGAATGTCAAAGACATTATGTCTTCAGTAGGTGCTGGTGGACCCAACGTTGCTGGCAATACCGGGCGCATCTTTATGCACCTGAAGCCGCGGGCGGAAAGAAAGCAATCGGCAGAGCAAATCATTGCTGATTTGCGAAAGAAATTTGCGAAAGTTCCGGGTATCAAAATCTTCTTGCAAAACCCGCCGTCTATTCGCATCGGCGGTCAGTTGACTAAGAGTCTGTACCAGGTGGCTTTGCAGAGTTCAAATACGCAACAACTGTATCAAAGCACGTTCGATCTCGAAAAACTTTTGCGAGAACATCCTGACTTTCAAGACGTGACTACCGACTTGCAAATTAACAGCCCCCAGATTGATGTTCGCATGGACAGAGACAAAGCTGCCACACTCGGGCTATCTGCAGAACAGGTCGAAGATGCCCTGTCGAGCGCCTACGGAAATAGGATGGTTTCTACAATCTACGCGCCCAGCAATCAGTATCGCGTAATTGTAGAACTCGAGCCAGAATATCGTGTGACGCCGAATTCGATGCCGTTGCTCTATGTGCGTTCGAAGGCAGGCGAGTTGGTACCACTGAGCGCGGTGGCGAAGCTTGTGCCTTCGGTTGGGCCTCTGCTGGTCAACCACGTTGGTCAGATGCCTTCTTCCACTGTGTCATTCAACTTAAAGCCGGGCGCGTCCCTGGGAGACGCGGTAAAGGTAGTCGAGTCAAACGCGAAGAAAGTCTTGCCGGACGGTGTCAGTTATCGCTTCATGGGTAGCGCAGAAGCCTTCCAGTCATCTCTCAAAGGGATGTGGTCGATGCTGATTTTGTCCATCGTTGTTATCTATATTGTGTTGGGAATTTTGTACGAGAGCTTTTTACACCCCATAACCATTCTCGGCGGATTGCCGCCGGCAGGTCTGGGAGCCCTCATTACGCTGTACATCTGCAAGATCGATTTGAACATCTATGCCTTCTTGGGGTTGATCCTTCTTATAGGTATCGTCAAGAAAAACGCTATTATGATGGTCGATTTTGCGCTTGATGCCCAGCGCAATCACGGCAAGAGTGCGGATGAAGCTATCTATGAAGCGTGCATTGTGCGTTTTCGCCCCATTATGATGACGACGATGGCGGCGATCATGAGCAGCGTGCCGCTGGCTTTGGGTTGGGGGGCAGGTGGAGAGTCGCGCCAGCCTCTGGGCCTGGCGGTTTTCGGCGGGCTGATGGTTTCCCAACTCGTTACCTTATATATAACTCCGGTTTTCTATTTGGCTTTTGAAGGTTTGAAAGCGAAGTTTAGCCAGGCACAGCCGACTGCGACTAGCCGCCGGTCTGTTTAGCTTTTCTCCGCTCAATTTAGATAAGCCTTATCTGATCAGTGTTCCAAACTCCAATCACCCCTGAAGTCTAGTCACTGTTGGGCTTTGCATATTTTTCTGCACTTTTTCGATGCGTTTGATTCGTCAAACGAATGTCATGCCGCTCGTATAAATTGCGAGTGTTGGAAGCGGCACCGCAAACGGAAGACACCGAGATGCACCGATGACCGCGGTTTAAATACTGAGAAACACTTCCGACACAGTTTGAACGGAGAGGTCGGGAAGAGCCAAAGCCAACTTGTTTGGATTGGCTCTTTTCACTTTTGATTTTGTGTGCGTTTATGCGCTTGTCTCAAACCTGGGAGCATCGGCTGCCAGCCGGCATCGGGCGGCAAGAACGCCGCCCCTCTACAATTCACCGAAGAAGTACCGCCACTAATTCAAACGTCAAACGAATGTCATATCGATGGATTATTGTTCGTCGTGTGGGGAGGAGGAAGGGAGACGAATTCCCACATTTACCAAGCATTGATCCAGCAAGGGATCAACAGCCAGGTCCCTTGCATCTTGCGCTACTCAAACCTAAAGACCCTGAATAGCGCCACCTAACGGTCCGTCAAACGAATGTCATACGGTTGCGTTAGGGTAGACGAGTCGATAGCAGCGATTCCAATTTTTGACAGATGGAATTGAAGAAATCGAGTCACGAAAATCCCCTTGACCTTACGTGTTCCCGCACCGAATATGGTGCTTTCTTTAGAGGACGTTTTCATGGAAAACATCAGAGAAGCAGCCTCCGCAGTCTACGAATCCAGCGAGCATAAAGGCGACAACGCCGCTCGCCAGCAGGCTGTAGACCTTTTGAATGAGCCAGATGTTAAAGGCAATCTTACCGCCGTAACCCAACAGCTCGAATCAACAGGGACTTTGCCGCAGCTGGTAATTTCCGAATTCGATCGTCTTGATGGGGACGGAAATGGCAACCTCACTTGGGATGAACTTCAAAAGGCTTCGACAGGTGGTTCTGCCGACGCACTTACGAAAATGGCTGCAGACTATGCAATCAAGCGGTGGGATAATATCACCGATTCCGATGATCTTCCTGGACTTAATTGGTTGCCAGACAATGAAATTTCAAGAGACGAAATCAATAAGTTCCGCGATAGCCAGCGAGCATCAAGAGTGGCTGAGCCATCTGAGATGTACAAGGCAGATCGCGTGATCAACAATGAAACCCCTGAAAATGAACTTCAAACAGTGCTTACACGCAATGCTTCAAGTCCTCAGCAGCAGCTGAAAGCTATCGAATCGCTTCTCGCTCAAGGTAAGAACAGTTTCGAGATGAGCGATTTAGATGGTAATAAGTACAACGTCAGCATTAACGTCCAAGATAATGGTAACGGCGTGAAGGTCATCTCACTACAAGCTAACGATGAAGGAAAGACTTATCCACTGCTGAGAGCAGTTAGTCGCAACGGAGTATACGAACAACAGCGAGGCAATAACGGACCGGTTGATTGGTACGGATCGAAGTGGCAACAACTCCATCCGGGAAGTGCATTCGCAATGTAAGTGACACAAACTATGATGCGCGAGAATGATCACATTCACTCGATAGACAGCGCACTGTAAAAACAAAAACTAGAATTACTCGCAAGGGAAGAGGGGCTGCAGCAATGTGGCTCCTCTTAAATTTTCGACTTCTACTGTTCTTCGACTTTGTATCCGACACCAACTACGGTGGTGATGTAGGAGGGTCTATCGGAAACATCGATCTTGGTGCGCAAACGTTTTACGCATTGTCTGATCGCATCAACAGAAACTTCCGTGTCTCCCGCCCAAAGTTTGTCTACCAGCTGGTCTGGAGTGAACACAAGATTGCGATTACGAATCAAAAAGTCCAGCAGTGCAAATTCCTTTGGTAGCAGCCTTATCTCTTCTCCGCGACGCAGGCAGCGAAATGCTTTGGTATCAAGTTCGATATCGGACCAACGGATAATTTCGCTGGAAAGCTCTTTCGGGCGGCGCAGCAATGCCGAAACCCGCGCTCTAAACTCGCGCATGTCGTACGGCTTTGGCAAATAATCGTCGGCTCCGGAGTCAAGTCCGGTCAGCTTTTCGTCGATAGTGCTGCGCCCGGTCAAGAATAAAACCGGTGTCGCTCCGCCACTGCTTCTGAATTTCTTCAGAACCTCCAGCCCGTCCATACCCGGCAGTCCCCAGTCCAAAATGACCAGGTCATATTGAAAACGCTGCAAGCTTTCCCAGGCGTCAGCGCCATCTGATAGTGCATCGACGGTGTGCTTTTCATGGACGAGCACGTCTACCAGAGCGTCGAGAATCTCTTGGTCGTCTTCTACTACAATGATTTTTGACATCTTTCCGGCAACCGCTCGGTCGGTAACCCCATGCGTTATTGTGCCACGACTGACAAGGTTTCAAGACAATCTCATCACTTAGAGATGTCATATGGATTTGGCGGTTGGATATTGGCAGCGATAAAATACACTACGGTATGCGGTCATCGCGGCTATCAAGGAGTACGCGCCTTTCTATGGCTAACGACAATCAGCGCGATCGCCTCGACCTTGCCCTCAGGGCAATGAGCGATGCATCAATTGAAAATTCAGAAGAAGTCATTATCAAGATAATTACTTCTCTGGAGGAAGAGTTTGGCGACAATCAGAAGACCATCGCTGAAGAATTGCAGAAGATTTCGCGTCAGATAGAGCAAACAGGCAAGGCGGACGTCGCTATGGACTTCAAGCAGCGAACGACGTCGGCGATGCTTCGACTCAACATGGAGAGGCGCCGTGGGCTGCGACCGCCAGCGATTATTCCGGGCGCTCCGGCGACAGGCGGTTCGGCGACCGGTGGTTCTGTGTCTGGTGGTTCGTTGCCTGGCAGTTCGGCGTCGGGGAATATGATGTCCCGGAGCTCGGCATCGGCGGGGTCAGGTAGCGCTGCAGGAGGCTCTTCGTCTGGTGCGTCGAGAGAACCCAGTTCTTATTCATCGCCTTCATCTAGCTCATCAAATTATTCAGGTGCTTCATCCACGTCATCCACGGCCTCACCGGGTTCTGCCGCATCCGCTTTAGGCCGATCGTCTGTATCTGTTGCGTCAAGCGTCCGTGTAGATGGCACGCAAGTCGAGTATTTGGTGCACCCATCGCGCGATGTGAGAGCCGACGCTAGAGCGTTTTGCGATGTCTTGAAAGGTCAGAAAATCTGGGAATCAGCAGGTGGAAACACTTGTGCAATTAAGTTTTCTGCTGGGCCTCAAGTGATTATTGTTGAGGAAATTGCCTTTACCTGCTCGGTTGTTTTGTCTGTCTCAAACTTTGAGAAAGCCGCCGACGACCTGGATGCGCAAGGATTTCAAATCGTAGGATCTGTTGCTACTCCTTCTGGTTCTGCAAGCGTATTCGCCTCTGACTGCGGCAGCAAGTTTGCGCTGATTGCGCGAAAGTAAGAAGGTAAGTGAGTAAGCTAGTAAGTAAGTAGACCTGTGGATTTTAACGTAGAGTCGACGCCATGCGTCGACCGCTTAATTTACAAGGTTCGACGCATGACAGCGACCACACTACATGAGGTCGCGGAGAACTTGCAAAACCTTTTCCGGCATTGGCGCTGAGCGACGTGTTTTTTCATCGGTTAAAACAATCACTGACTCCGCGGTCGAACAGCATTCTCCATCTTTGAACAATGCTTGTCCGCAGGTGAACGAGCTTTTGCCAATGTGATTTACTCGAGTTCCAACTTCAACGATTCCTGGAAAATTCATCTCTTTCAAAAAGTCTAGAGACAGTTTTGCGATGACAAATGCATAGCCTTCGTCGGCGATGGTGCCATATTCGTGACAGAGAAATGCGACACGACCGGACTCGAAAAAAGTACAGTACGCTGCGTTATTGATGTGTCCTTGTCGATCTGTGTCGCCATATCGCAACGTGACCGGTGTCCAAAGTTTGTAGAACTCTCTTTCTGTAGAGCTAACGGTGCTTCGTTTTGTATCGCTGCTTGTCACTTACGTATTCCTGCTTTTGGCTGTGCGCACACAATGCAGCTCACTGTCATTGATGCGTTTGTTTTGACTCTCGATTCTCGAACTTGATCTTGAGATCTGTCTCGATGCGATCGATTGCTGCTGACTCGACGAGTAAGCCTATGCGCTCATAAGTTTTCCACAACTCCGACCACTGCATAACAACAATCACACGCTGCGAATATTTCTTAGCTAACTGCGTAACCTTTGCATTTCCGCTTTTGAGAAATTCCATATCGTCGAGTTTCGAGCATTTACGACAATGCACCTCGCGCTCGTCTTTGCCTGGTGCAAATTTGACAATGCTTCCTGGCTCTTGCTTACCATCACAGTTAAAGCAGCGGCTCGCCCGTATCAGTGAATAGACTGGCGGTTCTTTTGCGGCTTTCTTAGCTTGTTCGCTCATCAATTAACGTCAGTGCCGATACCGTGTTTTTGCATGTAGCGATAATTGTACTGGTTGACTGCTTTTTCAAAGTCAGCACCTGAGACACTTGCTGCAGCGGATTCGCCTAGGACAGCAGCTGCTTGCTTTCTGTCTCTTGCAAGAAGTGCATCGCGGACAGTGGCTTGGTTTGTCATGTCTGCGCGTGTTATGTCCGGATTTCCCTGACGGAGTACCGACATAATTGAGGTCTTGTACGCTTCGCTCCACTGGCTGCCGCGACCAAAGCCGGCGACGATTGCCGCGGCATTTTTGTCCTCGACGGTCTCAAAACTATCACTTGCCTTCACGCGACCCAATTTCTTGCCGGTTTGTTGCTCCAACTCGCGAAGTTGTGCATTGACTGCCTCGCGCAACTGCGCCGGGCTGTCCTTTACATAAGTGTCTTCTGTGCCGAGCATTGCCTCGACCCTTTTGGCAAAAGGCTTTTCAGGGTCTGTTGCGCCTTGCATCGAAGCACGCACAATACTGTTGTCGTTTTGCGACCACTGAGCCGCCACCTCAATGGCGCTGGGCTCACGCTCGGCTGCCCCCTCAGTGTTGCCGTTTAGTCCGCCCAACTCAAAACCCTGCAATTGCTTGCCCTGAGCGGCTTTTCCGTCGTCGAATGCCATTGCCACAGTCTCCCTGGAATGTTTCCCTAATTTATATGCCCTTCCAGGCTTATTTTTAGACTCATTTCTTTGTATTGCCCGCAGGGGAGCCGTTTTGGGTCTTTGTCAAATGCTTGTGGTCAGACCCGTAAACCGGCGAGGAGCCATCGGGCTTAGCTCTTTGTGCTATATGTTCATTGAGAGCGTTAGAAAACGCTGTGGAATCTGCAGGTGTTTGGTTTGGGTACTTTATCTTCGAAGCCGCGCAAAGAAAAAGTGGTGGCGCCTTTGGTGGCATCGCTGATTACGTCGTTGATTGCACCGACTTTCTTGTTGCCCCTGCCTGCAAAAAGCTCGCCAGGATTTCCAGAGTGCACATCAGATACTTTGATACGTGCCTCGCGTAATTTGATTGCTGCCAATCATCACAGTCATGCAAATTCGGCTAATCAGCAGGGAATTCAGCACAATCACACGTTTATCGACGTCAATTCCACAGAGCAAGAAATTATCCAAACCGCATTAGACGGAAAGCTCTTCGACGCCGAGAAAATGCTTGAGCGTGAGATCAACCAAGAGAAGGACAAGGAAAAGAAGATAGGGCTTTTCTACATGCTCGCGGCGCTCGAAAAGATGCAGGAAAAGAGCAGTGAAGCGCGGCGTCATCTGGAGGTGGTTTTGCATCACCAGCCCCCTGCAATTGACAGCACTGGTCAATTGCGGCATGCGCTGCTGCTCAAGAGAATTGGCGACTGCTATTACGGTGAGCGAAAATACGGCGACGCGCTTGCAAGCTACAACGCCGCGTTAATCATTTCATCCGCTTTGCCGATAGGTTCGCGCATCCTCGCTGATCTTTACGAGTCTGCGATGGGCATTTTGATTATTGAAAAACGCTACACAGACGCGCAATCTTATGCGGAAAAATTCCTCGCCGTTGCGAAAGAACGCGCTAAATCAGGGCTTTGGGATGATGCTGGAGTTTTATTTTGGGCGCAGTTACAAATGCTCAATCTTTATCGTCACATGAAGAATCCTCCTGACACTGAGCCCATCCGGCAGGAAGTCTCTGCATCAATCGAGAAATTGATGAATTATCGATTCGGTTTGGAGTCGCACGGCAAATTGCCTCCGCTCTCTGAGCGCAAGGAGATTTTCGAAAAGCACTATATCGCCGAATTCGCACCTGAGTCTGCTGCTGAATACATCTGGCTAGCCGGCGAATTTCGCTTGCGTACAATGCCTGTTATCGGATGGATGCCTACGCAACAAAAAACAAAAGCTGCGATTCTTTGCGTGCACGGGCTCGGTTTGGACAACCAAGCATTTACACCGTTTGGCTTGAAAATGTCTGCAAACGGCTACGCAGTTTATTCAATGGATGTTCGCGGTTTTGGTGCCTGGCTCACGACGCCTGGGCAGGAAGATTTGCGACTTAACGAAGCGATTAACGATGTCGGAAGCATCCTAGGTTTGATCTCGCAAAGACATGGCGGCGTGCCGATTTACTTGCTTGGTGAATCAATGGGTGGCGCTATCGCACTGCGGGCGGGCGCGAAGTATTCCAAGGATTTGCACGGGGTGATTTCATCCGTTCCGTCTGCTGAAAGATTTCAAGCCAAGAAAATGGGACTTACTGTTGCTGTTCATTTTTTGAAAAACCCCAATAAGCCCTTCAGAGTTGGTGACATGGTAGTGCAGCAGGCATCAGCTATTCCGCGGGTTAGAGAAGCTTGGCATGATGACTTGAAAGCAAAAATGGAAATGTCTCCGAAAGAGCTTATGAGATTCGCTGTCTTTATGCGAGAGACGAAGTTTTCGTGCGCGAAGTTGAATGACTTGCCTGTATTTTTTGTTCAAGGACTTAAGGACAGGCTTGTTAAACCTAAAGGTACATATGAACTGTTCGAAGCTGTTACTTCTCAAGACAAAAACCTCTTTATCATCGGCGATGAAGAGCATTTGATTTTTGAGACTTTCAATCAGTCCGGTATGCTTCTTGAAGCTATTACTGCATGGATGGACAAACATTCGACACCCAAAGTAGACGACACAAAAAATGCATCCGCGTCGAAAGCTACTGGGGCATCAGTAGGCGCGCCAACTGCGGGGGCTCCATCTGCCGGTGCAAGCTCTTCGAGCGCTAATTTCACTGGCGGTTCTGCCAGCGGAACCGGGTCTAATCTGAATGCCGCTTCTCCTGAGTCCGGCGATCGATGGGAGCCCGCAAGTTCATCATCTCAGCTTCCGTCTGGTGTGCCGCTCAAAGACACCGCCTTGGGCGTTTCGACATCTAAAAAACACAATTCGAAGCACAAGCAGAAAGAACCGAAAACTACAGCGGCGCCCTAGGGTGAAATGCTGCACCTGTGGGCGATACGGGGGTTGCAATGAAAGTGAAACAACTCTCATTTAACCTTTCATATAACCCCACCCAGGATGCTCACCGATGGCACAACGATTTGATCAGGTCCCTGCTTCCGACCCGCCAGTCAAATTTACATACAACGAGAAAAATCCTTCGCAGTCTTATCTGTGCGAAGACAACATGTGCAAGCAGGTTTCACCCTCGCAGTTTAAGGCAGAACATCCTCAAGAATATGCCGATTACGTCAAAATGCATCCTGAGTACAAGCAAAGGATGGAGGCGTTTGACCGCACTAACCCTGGCGTACAAGGGCTGCCGCTGACTACCATTGATGGACTGCTGGACAGTCCAAAGTCTGGACCCAAGGTCAAGCTCAAGGAAGGATCGGCTGAAGCAGATGGTCGTATTCCTTTGGTTCTTGATCCCAAACTAAAGGGAAAGCTGGAAGATCTGGTCATTCCTATACAGCATCTGGAATTGCAAGGACCACCAGAGCAAGGCGATTCGTCTGTCCGCATGTTGCCGCTTGATTCCACCAGGCAGCAGTATAGGCTCGATTCGAATCCGCGCACAATCAAGCTTGATGCAAACGGACGCCTTCAGTTTGATGACAGTGGTGATCTGAATTTTGATCCAAACCGTAGACTGCAATTCGACAAGGACGGCCGTATTCAACTGAGAATTCGCCCAGATGGCAGCGACTTTAGAGGACCTGCAAATCCCGATGATCCATTGTCACTACTAAGAGATCCTCGCGACAGATATGGTTCATATGGGCGTACCCCGCAGAGGCGCGATGTGCTCGAGGAGTTGCTTGATCCACTGGGCAGAAGTAGAACCAGATTTCCGCTCGATCCGTTTGGCAGTAATAGAAACGCTAATGGACTGGATGCCTTGCTAGATCCATTTGGGCAGCGTCGTAAAGACTATTTTGGTAGCAATCGCGACCAATTCCCGCTTGATACTCGCTTGCGTTTGCCCGGGCAAAACGACGACGTGATGCCGTTGCGTTTGAACCGCGACATGAGTCCTGATCAACTCAAGGACTTGTATCGAAGAGGCGGACTGCAGGCGCTTCCCCCCGATGTGCGCAAGCAGATTATGGACCAGTTGAGCGCAGGGCAGGTGCAGGTTGTTCCGTTAGAACTTCCGCAACCCGCGAAGCCGCCGGAAAAACCTCCAGAGAAACAACCTGAGAAGCCACCCGAAAAGCAGCCTGAGAAGCCGCCTGAAAAACAACCTGAAAAACCGCCAGAAAAGCCACAGCCGGAACAACCAGCCCAGCCAATTGACGGTCCAAAGCCTCCAACAGATTTGGAAAAACCTGCTGAGGCGAAGGAGAAAGGCGAGAAGCTCGATGCCTTTGGCCAATCTATAAAAGACACAGGTGCGTTCACCATCGATAACTTTGGTGATGCATATAAAGAAGCGGCTAAATCCGGGTCTGGCGTCGCAATTATGGTTGTTGGTCGCGGTATTCCAGGCAGCGAAGACGCGATAAAGAATGTCAAAAAGCTGCAGGAAGAAAATCCAAAACTTAAATTCCTCATTGTGGATCGCGACAAAATTGACGCTGCCGTTCAGGCTGATCCGAAGAATGCCAAAATGCAGGAATGGAAGAAGTGGATTGACGATAGCACTAAGGCCTGCGGAGGCAGTGATAAAAACACCGTGCTCACCAGTGTTCAGTCGCTCAAGGCTGATTCTTCCGGATATCCGGCACCGGAAAAGGTGACGAGTTTCCATTGGAACTCCAACATCAATCAAGACCTGTTATCGAAAGCTGCACTTGCGAGTGATGCCACTGCTTCGCACGCTAAAGAGTTCAGACTGTCGATGGACGCGCAAAGTGCTACAGCTCTAGCCTCGCAAATAAGAGCGGCGAGAGAAGGAGCACTTGCAACTCCGGTCAACGGATTGCCTGGCTTGCAAGAGCGGCAAGCTAAGTTTGTCAAAGCGTTGCAAGCAGCATCGCAAGCACGTCCTGATTTGCTTGCTGAGCGCCGCAAAGAAATAGACAAAATTGCTGACATGGACGAGCGCAATAGACAGCTCGCAACCGTGTGGGAGCTGGAAAATGCTCCAAGACTTCTACGGGCAGAACTTGGTCTGGACATGGTGCGAAGCGCGAGCAGCCTACCTAAGGCTGAGAAGCAAGCGGCGATGAATCAAGCCGGTTTGGATGTCTTGAAAGATGCTTATAGGACGGCACCAGAGCTGAAGGAGAATCCTGAGTTTGCTGCTGCTCTCAAAGCCGCAGGAGTCAATGTCGAACAACTGATCAAAGACTCTGAGACGGCATCACCGGTGACGTTGGATCAAATCAAGCAAAGACTAGAAAGCGCATACTCGGCAGGTGATCCAGTCCGCGTGCAAGAGAAGAGAACCGAGTACAGAGGAAATCTGCCGCCCGAAACTCGCGCACGAGTTAGTGCGAGCGGAGGCTGCTGCTACAGCGATGCTTGCATTCGTCAGAAGTGCTGCTCAGGTGGTATCTGTCGCAGACTTTGCGGCCGCCGCCGCTAAACCATAGGGACCACGCCATGCGTCGCCCGGTTTGATCCATGCATAAGCAATGCTCGCCTACATAGTCGTAGCTAGTTGACGCGTTTCTGAAACCAGATCGAACTGATGTACTTACCGTTCTTCTGCGCGTATTCATCGAAGACGCCGACCTCTGAAAATCCCATTGCTTTATGCAATGCAACCGAACCAGGATTTGGCAATGCAACGCCTGCTACAACAAGGTGCACTTTCTCATCTTTTATTGCTTCGAAAAGCGCTGTGTAGAGTTTTTTCCCAACGCCCTTGCCTCGTGCCTTTTCCGTAAGATAAATTCCGAATTCCACCGTTTCTACGAAGGCTGGATGGTCGCGATATTGGCGGCTTCCGGCACTGCCGATTACCTCTCCGTCTATTTCAGCAACGAGTAGCCGATACGGTCCGGAGGTCGAGTATTTTTCGAACCAGGGTTTGTAATCGTGAATCGTCATTGGCTGCGTGTCAAACGCGATACTCGTGTTGACGATGTAATAGTTGTAGATTTCAGTCAGCAGCGGAAGGTCGCTTTCAACTGCTGGACGAATAACGAGTGATTCCACTTGGTTGTGTCCTTGTAGACCGTTGAGCCAATTTGAATAATGTGGTTGGCGCCAGTAAATGATATCCGCGCGAGGCTGCCAAGATAATGATCTTTTGATGAGAATTTGCGCTTAGGGGTAAAACCTGTGGCGGAATAATTTTATGTGGTTATGCTAAACAAATTAACAGTTGGAATTGAGCAGAAGGGAGTTTGGTTGAAATCGACTTTGCAGAAGACGACATCAGCAAGAGTGTTTCGCCTGAGCATTGTAGTTTGCTCGACAATTTTTCTCAGCGGCTGCAGCTTGATTGAAGAAAAATTCAAAGAGCTGATGCGACCTTCGCCCATCGAACATCCAGGTCAGCCTCAGACGGGGCAGGCTGAAAAGCGTTGGCCAGAGCCTCCGCATTTCACGATTCCGCCACCTACCAAAGAAGAACTAGCTGAAGTTGGTTTGCCTGTTCCACCCACATTTTTCGTTCCGCCACCGCAGAAACCTAACAAGAAAGTTCGTGGACGCAAAAATCCAGTCAAGTTCGAGAAAAAAACAATTGATCGCATTCCGTTCTACCAAACCACAATTGATCTGACTGATTACGACACATATCTCTCTGTGCTTTTGCCACACAATGCATCGCAGGCGAACAGTGCAGAAATCAGCTACGGAGCTGAGAATTTTGAATCCTTCGTGACATCGCACAAAGGGGCTGTTTTGATGAACGGAACTTTCTTCAGCAAAGACAAAGAACAGCGTGTGATGGGCAATCTTGTTGCGGATGGCAAAATCCTAAAGTATAGCAGGTGGGAGAATTATGGCACCACCCTCGGTATTAGAGCGGACAACAAACTAGAGATGGTTACTGCCAGAGCTGAAGGACAACCTCAATGGGATAAGCATTGGTTTTCTTTGACGTGTGGTCCGCGACTCTTGCGTCAAGGAGAAGTTTGGGTCCATCCTGATATTGAGGGTTTTACCGATTCCCACGTGCTGACCATCGGACCGCGGCAGGCTATGGGATATCCGAAGAGCAAAGACAAGATTTATCTGGTCACTTTTCTCTACGGATTGTCACTAGAGAAAGAAGCCGAAATGATGAAAAAGATTGGCTGCTACGAAGCGATGAACCTGGATGGTGGTGCTTCGCGCGCACTGGCCCATAATGGCTCTATCATCATCAAAGCTGGTCGCCCACTTACGAATGTTTTGATTGTTTATGATAAGACCCACCCAGCACCGCAAAATACCGTGAAATCTTGGGACCACTTCCAGGAGATCAATCAAGAAGCCGAAGAGTCCGGCGATTAAACTGTTGGTGCAACGCCAATGCGTGGCCCGGTTGACGCCATTGCGCGGGCCGGGTGACGGCAATGTGTGTGCCCGGGTGACGGCAATGTGTGTGCCCGGGTGACGGCAATGTGTGTGCCCGGGTGACGCCATTGCGTGGCCCTGTTGACGCCATTGAGACGTAGGTTCGCGTAGGGGCGGCATAGATGCCGCCCGCCATAACTCAATAAGCCGCCCCATAGAACGGCGATACGTCTTTTCGTGGCCGGCTGGGTATATAGGCTTAGGGTTTTTGTGATTTTGTCTTTGGGTTTTAATCTGGTTATTTCGACCATTATGTTTGCTTGCTAGAAGTCCTTTGTACTTCATGAGGTGCCATGAGTCCCGGGGAACCGTCGGAACCAACAGAGCGCAGCGATTCCGCAAGCCCGGTGGAGGATGAATCGACGCTTGTTTCTAGGCAGCCTGATGGAGAACCTTTGCTTGAGCCTACTGTCGAGCACGAAGGGCTTCCGGATGTAGGCTCCAAGATCGGTAAGTACGAGCTACTAGAAAAGCTCGGGTCTGGCGGCATGAGCGTTGTTTATAAAGCGAAAGACCTGGCGCTAGACAGGCTAGTTGCAATCAAACTTCTCTTGCCGCAGAAGAATTCGAAGCAAATAGATTCGATGCGTTTTCAACAGGAAGCGCGGGCCGCAAGTAGGCTAGAACATCCGAACATAGTGAAAGTGCACGATTTTAACGTCACCGATGACGGTGTGCCTTATCTGGTGATGAGCTATCTGGAAGGCATACCTCTTTCGGAAGAAATCAAAAAATCCGGTGGGCTAGAACCAGGACTTTGGCTTTCGATAATGGTGCAGGCTTGTGATGCTCTTTCTCATGCGCATGCTCATGGCGTTGTGCATCGTGATATCAAGCCGAGCAATTTTGTGCTTTGCACCGAGAAAGGAAATCAAGTTTTGAAGCTGGTAGACTTTGGCATCGCGAAGATTGAATCCAATGAAGATCAAGCTTTGACCAAGACAGGCGAGATTTTTGGTAGTCCGCTGTATATGAGCCCCGAGCAGTGTGCCGGGAGTAAAGAAGTCGACTCGCGATCAGATGTGTATTCACTTGGATGCGTCATGTACGAAGCATTGGCTGGAAGACCCCCATTTTCCGGCGAGAACGCGCTTGCCACCATAGTAAAGCATCTCAATGAAAAGCCTGTATCTCTGGTGTTTGTACGTAAAGACGTTAAGAGTATTGATGCCGCAGACAAGATTGTGATGAAGTGCCTAGAGAAGAAGCCCGAGGACAGGTATCCGGATACGCTTTCTGTGCGAAAAGAGCTGGAGTCTGCGTTCTTGAGGCGCGAATTTAAACGCAAAAAGCGTGGCTATAAGCCTTTGATTTTGACTGCTATGGCCATTATCTTACTCCCTGTCGGAATATCCTGGTATCAGCAATATCAGAAGCAAGCTGTCGTCCAACAGAAGAAGCAGCAGTATGAAGAGTCAATTCGCTTGTGCAGATCGGGCAGAAAACACATTAGGGAAAGTGATTTTGATAAGGGGCTAAACGATTTGTCGCGCTCTTTGGTGTTGGCCACCGCGGCTGGTGCGCCAAATATTTACTTGGCTTATTTGAACGCGGCGTTAGGCAATGTTGAACTCAGGAAGCGAAATATGGCGAGCGGTCGAACTTACTACCTCAAAGTAATCAATTTGGCACTACCTCCAAATGACCGTAGGACTGTGGAGTTGCGATACGAAGCGTACGTGCAGCTTGGCAACGATGCGAAGTATCATCGGCACGAGAATAAAGAAGCAATTCCCTATTACAAAAAGGCTCTGATAAATGCGAGGTTGTTGGATAAGACCAGATTCATCATAACGATGTTATTGGAACTCAACATGCTCTCCGACGCAATCGGAGACAAGGATGCAGCCGAAGCATATATGAAGGAAATTGAGAGTTATCCTAAGCGTTTGGGTGATGTAGCAGATGCAATTGAGGATTTTAAACAGAGGCAAACGGTCTACACCTATACAGAACGCATGAAAAAGCAGGTTGACAGGATTCAAGCCGAGCGTGCCCTTGAGCGTCAGAAGAAGCTTGAGAGAAATGAGAAAGATGAAGCAAGAGAGAAAGAAAGCGATCACAAGGCAGACTTGCGAACAGAACAGCTCAAGAAGGAGTGGGGAAAGACTATTCTTGAGTGAGTTTCAAAAGAACGGATGAGATGGACAGACGGACAAAACGGACAGAATATGCAAAGGTCAGTGTTATATGAGCGTTGATGATGACAAAAGGCTGGCCGCATTCGCTGCTGTAGATTTGGTTGAGGATGGAATGGTACTTGGCTTGGGTACCGGCTCTACCGCAGTATTTGCGGTGGAGTTGCTTGGCGAAAGAGTTAAGCGGGGGCTAAAAATAAAAGGGGTTCCGACTTCGGATTCAACTGCAAAACTCGCCAAAAGCGTCGGTATTCCAATCGTCACGCTGGACGAGTTTCCACAACTTGATTTGGATATTGATGGAGCCGATGAAGTTGAACCAACGCTGTGCTTGATAAAAGGCGGCGGTGGTGCGCTCCTTCGCGAAAAGATTGTGGCATATGCCTCTAAGCGAGTTGTGATTATTGTCGACGAGAAAAAGCTGGTGGACAAGCTCGGCAAGTTTCATCTGCCAATTGAGGTTGTTCCATTCTCTCGCGGGTTGGTTCAAGAGACGATCAAGAAGATGGGCGCGTCCAGCGTGGTTAGAGAGAAGAATGGACAGGTGTTTCATACTGACGAAAACAACTTGATTTTGGATTGTGACTTCGGTTTGATTGACGATCCCCGCGCACTAGGTCAGCAACTTTCGTTGATACCTGGAGTTGTGGAACACGGTTTGTTCTTGGATATGGTTGAGCGTGTCATCATAGGTGGTGACGGAAGCGTGAAAACACTTTTGCGGTAGACGCACACGGATAAACGCACACGAGCTCGTCTGCGATCTGAAAGCATTCGAGGATACGTTTTCAGTATTACGCTGTAACGGGTTCTTTAGCGCTTTTGTGCTCTATAGCCGATTGCGATGCCGAGCTTTGTTTTCTCGCGCGCGTGAATTCAGGATGGAAAATTCTTGTAATCCATGCTGGTTGTGCAGCGCTTGTGCCCAGTGAAATCACAATGTGAACGAGTGCTCCCCATGTGAAAAATTGGAAGAATTCCCATTCCGTAAAGTGAAAGGGTAGAGGACTGTAAGGCGCCACCAAAACAACTAATCCAGTCAATATGATATTTGCGCTCAGAAAAACCATCAAAGGTTTCGTTTGTTTGTAGGAAACCATCTTCCAGCTTGGGTACACAACCCAGAAAAGCACATGATAAAAAATGAAGTTAGTTAGGTTGACTGGGTGGATGAGGCCCATCATTACAAAAGCTAGACCGAGTGATTCAAATGCGCACACGTTTGTTATTTGATCTTTGGTAAGAAACTTTCTGTGTCTGAAGAACAAGTAGCCGTACACGCATGCGCTTATCACATAGCCACTCCAGTAGAACAGCTCAGCCTCGTGCTTATGCCCAAAGTGCGGGGATCGTGTTGATGCAAAAAATACAAATGTGTTGCAGACAATTGAGGCGACTCTAAGTAGTTTTGTTTCGCTCCAAAGGTTTGGCATCACATTCTCAAACATCAAATAGACTTCGCTGAAGACGTAGTGAATGCCAAATGCGACGAAGAGAAGCGTAGGGTTTTCGAGGCTGGCAAGAAGCACCGACGCGCCAATAAGCAACATAAAATACGCAGCGGTGGAAGGGCGCTTCATAGCGTCGACTACATATTTCTTGGAGTACGGAACTGCTAGAAAATAATGCGCGATTGTGAGCGGCATTGAAAAAACCGCAAATGCCATCGGCTTGCAAAAAAACAGCGGTATGGCGACCGCGAAGAGAAAACTGAAAAGGCGTAGTATCAAATACGATGGCATTCAAACGCCAGCTGATTGAGGCGTCACGATTATACCTCGGGGGCGTAAAGCCTCACAGGTTCGGCATCTTATGCAGAATGCGTTAGGTCCTGCAGCAAGGCGCCATTCAACGCTTTGCAACCAATTAGAATCGCTTAAACCTCACGTAGGTTCTGCAATCTGATTGATGTCAAGTGTCGTTATGCTACTTTTTCGCCATCGAATGATTCAAATTCGCAAAAGGAATCACCGTAAATGTATTTGTGATTCCATTCAGGAACTCTACGCAAATAGTCTTTGATCTGCGCAAGCATCTGCTTGTTTTTCCGAACATCGAGCCGAAATACGATCGGTGACCATTTTGGTCCCCAAATCTTGGTAATCAAAAAGGTGCGCACAGGCGTTAGCTTGAATGCCGAGTCAACGATTACGCGAGTTTTGTTTTCCCCTAGCTTTTCGAATTTGATGTCAACCATCCTGTCGACGGTCACCCAGAAGTTTCCCTTCACACGCAATTGAATGCGCTGACCTTCTTCGAACGTTTCGATTTTGGACTTTGGTAACTGAGTAGTTGCTCCAAGGCTCAGTTCAAATGCCTGTTCAAGCGGCATATCCAAATCTTCGAACGCAATGAAAGCACTGGCGCCTTGATTTTTCAGTCTGTGCCACCAAACAAAGTGATGAATCATTGCCGAAATTAAGAGCAGTCCCACGATAGTTGTGGCAACGCCGAACTGAAACGAGAGTAAGCGAGCCATCGGGAGACCTGTAACAAGCGCCATCAATGTGGGCGGGAGAGTGAACACCATCGCGTAAATAGTGGCGCCTACTATGGGTCTTAGGTAATCCTGCGGCTGGATGTGCTCTGGATTTAGAATGGGCAGGTCGATTACTACGAGTTCTTGGCTCTCTTCAGACATTAAATGCACCCTGGGCTGAGTCTTAGATATTTATATGCCCGATTTTGTGCATTTTCTCCCTTCTCCGAGAGACGGCGCTGTGGCGGCTTTGCTAAGCTGAGAGGCTTGAGGAGGCATTGTGCTCAAAAAAGTGGTGTTATCGCTTCTAATCCTCTATCTGGTCGGAGCCGTAGCTCTGAACAGTCCTTTGTTCAGCCTCTGTGTCATTTCTCCGTCCCGAAAAATAGATCCGGCACGATTTGATGTGATTCAAGGAGCCCAAAAGCAAAGGTTTATTGTTAGGTCCGGGACAGAAAAATTAGAAGCTTGGTTTTTTGCGGTCAAAGGTTCGAAGTCGCTCGCCGTTGTACACCATGGAAGAGGTGGCAACCTATATAACAAAGCATTTCTAGCTCAACAGCTAATTGACCGTAAATTGTCTGTGGTGGTTTACGATTATTGTGGCTATGGTGCTAGTTCAGGTCCCGCATCATTGAGTAGTTTCAACCGAGATGCGCTTGCAGTGCACGATTTCTCGAGTGACAAATTTGGATTTGCTCCTTTGAAGACCGTTATTGTTGGAGAGTCCATTGGTACTGGGCCGGCTTGCGTTGTAGCTTCCCAGCGAGAGTGTGCTGGATTGTTCTTGCAGGCACCATTTACGTCATTACCTCAGGAAGCTAAAAGCTGCGTACCACTTCTTCACGTGTATCCGGATTGGTTATTTCCACAGCCGAGTTTCGAGAATATTAAGTATGTGAGAGGGAAGCACCCACCTTTGCTGATTGTTCATGGTGCTAAGGATAATCAGATTCCCGTATCTCATGCGAAAGCACTCTTTGAAGCCGCGACCCAACCCAAGACATTGGTCATCCTCCCCAACGCCGGTCATAGAAATGTTGGTGGTGCTGATCCTGAACAGTTCGGAAAGGCTCTGACACAGTTTCTCAGCGAGATTAAGAATTAGCCTGTGTTTGCACTACTATGCATTTCGCAATCATGTCGTGTAGACATTGCTCTTTCTTTGAAACAAAAAACAGAAGATATCCAATGCCGAAAGAAAATACTGATGCATACTTGCTCATGTGTCTAGCGAGAGCGCGTGATTTGCTGATTTGTCCACCTTGAAGATCAGTAACGGTTAATCCCAAGAGTAGTTTTCCAGGCGTCGCCTGAAATTTTGAACCTTCAAATAAAACGTGATACGCAAATGCAATCGCCACCCCGATTGCCAAACTGATCATCGCTACTTTTCCAGCAGCAAGATGAACGTTCATTTGAACACAGAGAGCAAAAAATATGATGCGGGCAAGAAAAATGAAAGTTCCTACGATAAGAGAATCTGCCAACCATGCGGTTAGTCGTTTTGTGATAATAGGAAATTTTTGATTATCTTGTGTGTTGCTCATTTTGTTTCTTCAAATGTGGCCATCGGCAAGAATGGTCCATCAATTCCTGGATAGGTATTTCCCTCAGGAAGTGACAGTTCCAAACTGTTTTCATTTAGCCAATGAATAAGTGACGCAACATAGCTGTTGCTTGTCCAAAAGCCTATGCTGCCAATCTTGAATGGGCGCACTATTGGACTGTACATAAACTTACCTTTGTTTATGTTTGTCATTCCGTTTTGCGCCATAGTAATCAATTTAAAGGCGGATTCTCTCGAGAGTTTTTGTGGTTTGCCAAAATCATCCCAACTCCTTATGTTGAATAGGGGAGAAGTAGGATGCTTTGGGTGTATGTATGCTTGCAAGAAAACAGGAAATAAAGCTGGGATTTGATACACCAGCAATGTATCGTGTGCATACGTGGTATCCCAGCCGCCATTGATGTACCAAGTGGCTGAGGGCTTATCGTCCGTGAGCATAGTCAATTTCATACCGAGGTGATATGAGCCGAAGTCTCCCCACCTTTGATAAGTGAGGATGTAAGTGATTCTCTCCGCCGCCTTATTTGCGTCAGTTCTCGAGATCTGTTGTGACAACGCTGGAGCAGCGGCGCTTGAAGCGATTAAAAGTGAAACGAGGATAGCTATTGATAAGCGACGCATATCTATTCGATGTGGGGTTGTTCTTGTTACCGCGGCAGGATTTGCAAAAGGTGGTTCCAATGACGACTATTTGCGTCAAATGTGCCGCGGTATGAAAGTTGTCCTTGACCTGTTCTTGATAAAAGCAAATGTAAATTTATGCCATTGAAAACTGTCAAGAAGCAAAATTGCTCGCGCTCTTGGGCCGAAAGGGCAGTTTTCATTCCAGCTTGAATCACCGAAAGGCAATTCCTCGCGCACTTCTCAGATTTAGGGAGAAAGTTTTGCGCTTGCGAACAAAATGCCTTAAGCTGCTCTGCTGTAGCTGTCAAAATACCGCTGCGTACCTAGCAAGCATTGTTGTCATTGGGATTCGGGTAACTCTAAGTGCAAAAAAACAATCGTAGAAGCATAGTTTGTACTTGTCTTGCTACGTCGTTTTTCCTTCAAGCTAATGTGGCGTGCTTCGCTAGTGAAAGCGTTGCAGCTATGTCGTCGCCACCCGGCACCGAAGCCGCGCACAGTAATGTAGATTTTGGTGAACTCCCTATTGCTAAGGATATGTTGGTCGCTGCTGCTGACTTGAAATCAGCTACCGAATCACCGGCAAAAAATTCGGATATTGCACCGAATGGTGAAAGACCGGATGATGGTGGTGACAAACTATTTGATGATAAGGCAGATGGAAAGCCGAAGAGCGGAGACTTAGAAACAAAGTGTAATTCGGCTCCTGGTGATAGAGCAGCGTCTACAGATGAAGTGAATCTTGGCACTGCATATGATGCTCACCCGAAGGCTATTGCTCAAAACTTTGGCGACAAAGTAATTTTGCGAGGAGACGCTTCCGTTGCACCAAGCGAAGCGGCGCGGCAGGTCGATGTATTGACCAAGCAAATACTCTTAAAAGAGATAGAACTGCAGAGGTACAACTTGCATTACGCCTTGGAGGTGGCTAAGCAAGGACGCTGGAAAGGATGGCGTTATGCATTCTTTCAAGAAATAAACTCTGGCATGGGTTTGACTGGTTCGATTATCTCCACGTCAAACCGCGGACAAGCTTTGCATAATGCCAAGCGAGTCAATCTTCATAAACAGCTTGCTGCAAACTACATTCCAATGATTGGTTCTATCATTGGTGCCAGTGCGGCGGCCGGCGAATTTGGTATCAACACCTACCACGAAATGGTGGCGCGCTCGCGCGGATTTTCTCCTACGGCGGCTGTAAAAAAAGTACGTGGTCTACAACAAGATATTGATTCATTGATCGATAAACGCGACGCCCTTATGCGAATTGAGGCTTCAGAGCCAAGCCTTCATGAGTACGTCACCGTAGACGATGTTGAAGGAAGAGTTTTGAAAGATATGCGCGACCAGTCGCTCATGGAATTCGAGCGCTTTCACATTGGTGCTCGTAAAACGCTCGGCTTCCAGCAAGCTCAGTACCTGTTTGACGTCGCCAAATACACTACCAATGCGATTGGCTGCAACTGGGCTTATTTGTCTCTTGCTAATCACCATCGTATATGGAACGGACGCGCTGGTGTGATGTATGCGATTTCTGGTCAGTTGACTTGTTATGCACCTATTCTCAGCAGACTGTTTGCTAAGGGCTATGGTGAATTCACCAAAATGGGAATGAAGGACATTAGAGAAGAAGCTCGCGAAACGAATATGGCTAGGCTCTCCGCTGACCTTAATGACTTAAACCAAATTATCAAAAAGCATCAAGAACACAATCCAGAAGTTGCCACCACTGTCGTTATGCAGGGTGATTACGAAGCTCACGAGCGGACTTTCACTAATGAAATCAATGCAGCGAAAAAGAGAGCAGATGCAGCAAAGCTTACTGCAACTCAAAATATCGGAGCAGGCCTGTTTGTCGGTGGTTTGAAGACAGCATCAGGAGTCCTCTTCATCGTGCCTGGTTTCAACCCCAGTTACAACAAGTCTGATACACGTTCTTCGCGTGTCACTAACGACTTGTTGTTTACGACAGCTATTCTTGGATTACCTGCCGGTGTGTTTTCAATGCTCGACACTCTGCGCATTCAGGTTCGTGGTGAAATCAACCGACACAAGGCCGCCAAGGAAGGAAAACTTCCTGGACAACTCGCTGTTGCTCGTTTGAAAGAACTCGATCAGATGGAACGCAAGCTGAAGTCTTTGTAAGACTACTTATCTTTTGGCGTTTCAGTTTGGACTTCGGCGCCATAGGTTTTCCAAAATTCTTTTGCTTCGTCTTCTTTCTTGAGATTTTTCAGCTTCCAGTAGACATCTCTTACTCTGTCGCCTGTACGCGGATTTTCTTTCCCCAAAACTTTTTCCAAGACGCTTACTTCCTTCTTATAGTAAGGAATTGCTTCGTCGAGCCTTTTTTGTTGAACCAAGATATTTCCTAGTTGGTTGTAAGCGTTTGCGCAAGTAAGGGTATCTCTGTTTGGAAATGCTTTTTCTACTAGCAGGACCAGTTCGCGATCAACCGCTTCTGCTTTCTGAAGCTCATTTGCTCCGCGATAAGCTTGACCTAAACGCTGAAGCGGAAGCAACGAGAGAGGATCTGCTTCACCTTTCGTTCTTACTTTTATTTCTCGCGAAAGGCGAGCCTCTTCAATTGCTTTGGGGTAGTTCTTCTCTTGAAGATAGATTTCAGCCAGCCAATCGTGCATTGACCCTCTTTCAAAATCTTCGCCGTGTTTTGCGTTGAGTTTCAGTGCTTCTTCAAAGGTTTTCTTTGATGCTGCCCAGTTGGACATATTGCTTTGAAGTTGCGCTAACTGCATATAGATCGATTCCCGATCGTGATCTGGCGCATTCCCAGCTTTTGCAGCTTTTAAAGCCTTTCTTAGCTCGATTTCCGCGCTGGCATAATTTGCTGGACCGTTATTGCTGGTCATCTGCGCGGAGCGCGCGAGTGCATTCCAAGGCGCCGGTGCGAAGGTCTCTTTGAGCTTGGGGCCGATCGTAAAAATTCCTACTGCTGTAGTTATGAGCGCAAAAGAGATAATTCCGAATTTCAACGCTTGCTTAGGAGACAGATGCTTCTCTAACTTTTTGTACTTGTGTTTTGCGGGACCATCTGGATTTTGAATAAACTGATTCAGATCTTCAGCCGACTGCCAGCGATCATTCGGGTCTTTCTCGAGACATCCTTGAATTGCGCTCATTAGAGTACGAGCAGGATGTTTGGCTGGTTTCACAAACTCTAGGTTGCTGTGCTTCATCAACACTTCAAGCGCACTATCAGCAACAAATGGAGGTTTGCCCGTTAAGCACTCAAACGCGACGCAACCAAGCGAATAAATGTCTGATCGTGCATCCGCATGTTTCCCCAGGCACTGTTCCGGGCTCATGTAGTGCGGTGTTCCGAATACCTCACCGGTCTGTGTCAAGTTTGCCTGATTTTCTTCATCGACAAACTTTGCAATACCAAAGTCAACGATCTTCGGAATTTCTTCTCCGTTAATTTGAGCAAGAATGATATTTGCCGGCTTTAAATCTCGATGGACGACACCTGCTTCATGAGCATGTTTCAATCCCGCGCAGATTTGGGAGATGATTTTTTTTGTTCTTTCTTCTCCAAAAGTTCCAGCTTGTTTTATCGCGTCTGAAAGAGGTATTCCATCAACAAAATCCATTACTAGATATGCGCCGTTTTCGTCGTATCCGAATTCGCGAACGGTGGCAATGTTATTGTGATTGAGTGATGTAGCCGTTTTCGCTTCTTGCTGAAATCGCATCGCCGCTTTCGCCTGCATGACGCCAGGTTTGATCAGTTTGATCGCAACGATGCGATCGAGCATCAAATGTCGTGCCTTATAGACGACACTCATCCCACCCTCACCGAGTTTCGAAATTACTTCAAAACGGCCGGCAATTGTTTGGCCGATTACTGAGTCGTTCTGCGGAAGGCTCGATGGAAGGATTGATGAACCCCCTCCTTCAAATGAAAGTGTTTCGGAACCTGAAAATGTGTCGCTAGTCGAATCTAAAAATTCATTTTGAACGTGCTGCGATACATCTTGTCCAAGAACAAGATCGATCTTTTCTTGTTTCCTCAGGTCTTCCTTGCTCACGAAAGGTTTACTGACCAGTAAGTGCTTTGGAAATCATGGTGCCAGCGAATGCCCAGACACCAAGAACGATAATTGCGATCCCCGCGAGTACCATCACAAGCTTGCCCCAATTGGATGGTGGATTTGGATCGTAAGGATCTTCAGGCATTTTGTTCACCTTTTCGCGGACGAACTTTAATTGAGACTCCATTCAAGATTATAGACCGGAGAATCTTAAAAGCGTTCAAAAGGTGCTAAAAATGACATGGGAGCACAAGTAATTAGTTTAGGGATTGTCATAACCTGGTGATCAGCTTGGCCGAACAAGTTCAGAGAATAAGCGAAGAAGAGGCGCTTGCTGAAAGCAAGAAGGTGCTTCTCTCTAAGTTGCAATCAGAACTGGAACCTGAAGAAAGCATTCTCTGGTCGGAGCTAATTAGGCCTGACGTGCGCCGATTGAAGCTTGTAAGGGGGATTGCGCTCGGCGCAATGGGTTTGCTTTTTATTCTGACGAGTACGCTGTCGCTGACAGGTCCAGAGCCGACGGCACTGAATGTTTTGATCGAAATAGTATTTGCATTTTTCGCAATTAGGTTTGCAACTAAATTTCTTGACCAGAGTGGATTTAGTTTACGCCCGAGAATCGCGATCCTGACAAACATGCGCGCCATTGAATGCGATAGCAACGGAGCACAAACTATTGCTTGGTATACCGACCCAAATTTCGGAAACGTACAGGCGAATCAGACACGGATCGACTTGGGAGATTTATTTTTCGCGAAAGATGATGAAGGCAGAATGTTTGGCTTCAAAGACGTACCGAATGCCGCCGTTGGCGCTGAAATTCTATTCCGTGCGCAGGCGAAAGTCCGCGCAAATAAGTAGAAGCAATCGATCATTTGCCGTAGAAGTCCGCTTCGATTCGTACTTTCTTGATGCCGTCAGGAAGTTGAAGTTTTAATGCGCAGTGTTCGAGTGCGCTGCGAGCAGCATCGACAAATTGAAGACCCGACGCTTGATCTCTAGATTTGCCAAAATACACCGGCACCACTCTTATGTTGGTGAATTGTCGGTCTCCATCAATTACAAATGTAGCGCGGGCAATCACATCAACTGAATTAGCAACAGGTGATTTCCAGTTTTTCCACAATTCATCACACACTGCAACACGAAACATCGCGAGATGAGGTGGCATAGGCGTTTTGTCAAAAACCTTATCTTGAAATCGTGTGTACACTCGATCTCCAAATCTGAAGTCTTTCTTCTTGGTTGCTACTTCTATAGCTTCGCAAAGCTCTTCAGAAACATGTCCGTCGATGTTGACTTGATGCGCGACTCTCCAAAGTGCGGCTTCCGAGCCGGAAGACGGCAATTGACCTATTCTGGCAACTGCGCTCGAGTACGCCGTGTTAATCACGTGGTTGTAATTGATAAACTTACCGTCCAGCTCATTTGAGTGAGCGTTGAGATTCGCCCATATCGCAAGTGTTGCAAGTTGGTTTGGGTCGGTTAGTCCGCCGACAATTTCTCCGGCAACTTTGTCGAGGAGCTTTTGGTGCTCTTGATACGAGATATCCTTTTCGCTTGCCTCTGCCAATGAGATGATTTGCTGCTCAATCGCGTGCAATTTAGCGTCGCCATATACGTCCGTTTCGCCCGCGGCGAAAGAAGGGGTGAAAAGGAGCATCGCCGCAATCAAAAATCCGGAAACGCTTGGACTGACGTGTCTTTTCAAGTTTTTTACTCTCTTTGAAGGCGTCAACAATGATACCGCAAGCGGACTGCCGCTGTTTTTGGGCATAAAGAAATAGGTGCCAAATCCGCAAAAGGTCTCCCGTGCCGCCGTAGGGTGCGAATTGGTCAACAGTGTATACAACGAAGCTGCTGAAGATTCGGGGGATGAAGCCCCGAAAGAGCCTGTTTACCAGGGTGAGACGACCCTTTGCCTGCCCACTGAGTCCCTGGAGGTATTGAAGCCAGGGACCGTACTACTGGAGAAGTTCAAAATTATCGAGCTTCTTGGTCAGGGCGGAATGGGTAGCGTTTATAGGGTGGAGCATCTGCTGATGAATCAGCAGTTTGCCCTCAAGTGTCTAAATAAATTTCAGACCGAAGATGCCGGATGGCGGCGGTTTAAGAACGAAGCCAAAGCAGCCCACATGCTTGACCACGCTAATCTAATCAAAGTGTACGAATTCGGGCTTCTGCCCGGCGGGCAGCCGTTTTTCCTCATGGAGCTGGTCGAAGGGGTGACCCTTGCAGATGAGATTGAACGTATCGGGCATCTGCCTGTAGAGCGCGTCATCAAAATTTTTATTCAAGTTGCTTTTGCCATCGGGTATGCACACGACAATCGAGTTATCCACCGTGACCTCAAACCAAGCAATATTATGCTTGTATCGAAGAAATCGGAGAGCGACCCGGAAGTGGTGAAGGTCGTAGACTTTGGCATAGCTAAGTTGACCGGCGTTGATGAGTTTAACCAGCAGACTCTCACCAAAACCGGCGAAATCTTTGGCAGTCCGCTTTATATGAGCCCCGAGCAGTGCATGGGCATTGCGGTCGATCATCGCAGCGATCTTTATTCTCTGGGTTGCGTTTTGTATGAAGCATTAACAAGTGCGCCGCCGTTCATGGGTGAATCGGCGTTATCGACAATGATGAAACATCAGTCTGAATTGCAGGCATCAATGAAAGAAGCCTCGCTGGGAATGCATTTCCCCTCAGGGCTCGAGAAAGTTGTGAATAAGCTGCTGGAGAAAGATCCGCAAAACCGTTATCAATCCGCCGGGCAACTGGCGTCTGATCTTATTCATGTTGAGCGAGCGTTGAGCAGTTCCGGCACACAGGAAATAACTGACGAGAAGATTGATCCAGCTCCGAAGTCCTTCGCGCGACCTTTGAGTAAAGATGAGGAAGAGTTTCAGCGTAAGGAGAAGCATTTACTGATAGCTGGCGTCGCGGCAGTTGCGTTCACTGTTGGTGTTTTGGCACACAACCTGACCAGCCACTTCATTATGTTCGATCATGTCAAATCAACTACTTCCACAATGCCTGGTGTCCAGGAGCGTTCTGACAGTTCTGCTTCAAACGAGAAGGATTCGAATTCCAGTCCTGCACCGGACAATTCAAAGGAAAATCCTATTAGCAAAGCGCCCCTTGTCTCCGATGATACTAGTGCCATTAGTGGTGCCAAGTCGAAATTGCCATGGTCGCATTTCAAAAATGACAAGCGTGTTTTTGACTTTCCCGCAAGAGTTTCTCTTGGAAAAATTGTTGTGGCGAATGGTGAAACTTATGATGCAATCGGAAAGGTTGAAGTGCCGAGGGAATTGCCGATTGGTTTGATCGCGAATGATTACATTGTGAAGAACCTAAATTTGCTGGACCGTTTTAAGCCAGATGAATTGGTTGTATTTGATTTCAATAAAAATAAGGAAGCTGGTCACGCTGCGTTTGAGAAAGTCGGCACGATGTCTGGCTTGAAAGCACTCAATCTTTACGATACGGAGTTTGTGAGTAGCGATCTGCCCATTCTAAAAAACTTGAATAAATTGCTCTATCTCAATCTCGGATTTACCGGCGTTAGGTGTGATGATGCGCTGAAGTTTGCGCCTCAATCTTTGAACAGTTTGGATCTCACCAGTTTGAAAGGCGGACATGAGGCGGTTAAGTTGCTGCATGGGTTGCCTCATCTCAGGCACGTCTTACTGGTAAATACCAATATAGGTGACGATGATTTGAAAGAGCTAGCCAAGACTGACAAATTACGAATTCTGGACGTGGCTTGGAATAAAGTGACTGATGTTGGAGTGGGGTATCTGACCAAACTTAAGAATTTGGAGTATCTCGATTTGTCAGAAACTGATGTCACACCAAATGTTTGGAAGTCTGTTTCGCAGATTCAAAATCTGCGTAAAGTCAAACTGGCAAAATACAGAAGTCATCCCTGGCCACCCGCCGCAATGCGCTATTTTGAGTCTCAGATGCAAAAACATGCTCCGAATGTCGCCGTCATGTGGGTGTACGAGGACAATTTGGATTTCATTACAGCATCCGCTGATTTGACATGGTTGAATGAAGGGATGCATGCGCATACTTGCCCGTACTTGTCGGACTTTAAAGATCCGTCCATGTTGGGACCGACACCCGAAGAATAGGTAATGTCTTAAGATGCTGGCTGGAAACCGGCGCTCCCAGTAAAAGCTGACGAGCCGCCGGCGCTCCCAGTAAAATGGCAGCTGTGAGCCCGCCCTCTCAGCAAATGCTTCCAGGGGTTAATGAAAGAGTCTGCAGGGACATTGTTATATCGAAACGTCGATGGCAGAATCGAAGTATTGTTGGTTCATCCTTCCGGCAACTACAACAAGAACGCGAAGTGGGGCATTCCGAAAGGGGTGCCAGACGAAGGCGAGAATTTTGAGCAGGCGGCGCGACGTGAAACGCTTGAAGAGACTGGTGTTGTAGCAGGCGAGCTCAAGAGTTTGGGCTTTGTTGAATATACCAAGAGCCGCAAGCGAGTACATTGTTTTTGCGGACCTGCTCCCGATGATGCTGCGCCCCATTGTGCTTCGTGGGAAGTTGATAAAGCGGAATTTGTCACTCTCGATAAAGCTAAAGACATCATTCATCAAGACCAAGGCGAGTTTATTACGCGATTAGAATCGTTGATAGGAGTTGAATAGCAAGTGTGCAGAAATTGATTTAGCAATTGGAAAACGTTTTGAGGTTTTATGGACTTAAAAGACTTAAGCGTCGCGGCCGAGAGATGTTTTGCAAAAATGCTTGGCGTGTACGAACTTCAACCAGCCGAAACCACCGATCCTGAATTTTTGAAACTTGGAAAAGAGTACGGCATCAAGTTTGTCACTGAGGACGAGCTTGATTGCTCCGACTTTTCATATCAACAAGCGACTGACGATCAGTATCGGCGCGCGAAGGAATTGATCATTGAGGAGTTGTCGATTTACCCAAAGGAAGCGATTGAGAAAACAAGGATTGAACAAATAATTTTCTGTTCGAATCTAGTCGTCAGTAATAAACGCGCCGGCGGAACTTTGAAGGTTGGGCTGCACTACGTAGATACGCTTTTCATTGATTTGTCCGAGTTTCGCAACGAGCTGCATGGTCGTAGAACATTGCATCACGAGCTTTATCACGCGATAGATTTTCGCGACACCTGGCATGGTTACGTCGATGCGGAGTGGACAAGAATACAAGGAATGGAGTTTAGATACGAATTCGATGCTGCCGCTGAAATGCACCGTTTGTTGGGAGAGAATCCGCAAGAGGTAATGCCGAGAGAATTTGATGATCCATATAACAGAATGTCTGCATGCGAATCTGCGACGCCTGGTTTTATAACCGACTACGCGCGATATTCTGCAGCGGAGGATAAGGCTGAGGTATTTTGTCACCTGATGGTTTCATATGAAAAGGTCATGAAACGTGCTGCCGTTGATGCCATATTGAAGCGGAAAGTCGAGCGAATGAAAGAGTTGCTTGTCGAATACATTCCTTCGATGGATGAGAAATTTTGGAAAGAAACAATTGCGAAGCGAAGAATAGATTTTGCCTGAGTTGTCTATCAATGCTTAAGACTTCATTTGATATGCATTGTTTGCCGTCTGTCTTAAGGCGCCCTTAACCGATTGAGCCTGATAATCGGATCAACTAAGATGACAAACACAAGAAGAAGACAAATGAAGAATGAAGACTATCGTACCTGAAGATTGGGATTTACCTGTTCAGATTCGGGCTCGATTCGGGGACAGTGCCGGACGACAGAGAGCAATGGCAGCGAATGGGCATTTATTGCTGGTGTTGCACCAACCCCCTGGTCCGAACGACAGAGAAAGAGACGCTTGCCTTGTTTGGCGTAGTCCTGATGGTGTTTGGAAGTGGACCAGTGATGGAACAACAACCAACTTGCTGAAAAGGCACATTTTGTCTTTCGCGTCAAAAGTTGAACAGTTGGAAAATCAATTACAGACCGCTTGTTGTGCGGCAGACTATTTTGAATTGCTGCAAGCAATAGCTCCACTTCACCGGACATGCCGCAACTTGCACGCGACACTTCAAACAGCGCGCGACATGCTTGCCGATGACAAGGACGTAATTGTGGCGCGTGATGCTGCCGGAGATCTCGAGCGTGCGTTCGAACTCTTACATACCGATGCGAAGAACGGTCTCGATTTTACCGCCGCGCAGAAGGCCGAACTGCAATCGCAGCGCAGTTATGAGATGGCGATGTCTGCGCACAGGCTCAACTTGCTTGCTGCATTGTTTTTCCCTGTAACCGCGATTAGTTCGATTTTCGGTATGAATTTTCCATCTGGTTTGGAGTCTATTCCGGGGCAGTGGCTTTTCTGGGGAATTCTCGTTGGAGGGCTTTTGACAGGAGCTCTGTTAACTCAAGTGATTGCCCAAAAGCCAGCGCCTGTCGAGCAAATCCGTATCAAGCCTACGGCCACGAAAACAAGTCTGAAGCCAAAAGTTCGAAAACCTGTAAAGTCAAATAGACCAAAAATTCCCGCGGTATAGGTTTCAAGAAACCTATTTCAAGGGAGTTACCGGCGAAAGTTTGTGCGGCATACCTGCTGTACGAAACCGTAACCGGGTGTTGTGACGTACTTCAGTGGGCAAAGAAGGTACTTGATGGAAAGGGAGTGGGCCTCGAAAAAGCTCGTCTGCAATCTAGTAAAGAAAGAAAAGTATGAGCTGGCTGGCTATGTTGTGTTAGGCGAGAAGGTCGTCTTCGAGATGTATTCGAATTGGATCTCTGATACTGAATCGAGAACCCGCGATACATCCGAAGACAATCGCAGACGAGAGTTGAGCTACATCATTGAGATGGCGAAGGAAGAGATTCGCGAACACCGCAAGTGGCAAGAGGAGGTTCTCTCCAGCTTGCCACGTAAAGACGATGCCTTGGGGTTGACGGGGCCTCTGCGGTTGGCATTTGCCGATGCTTCTGACGCTCGAAAAGCTCTATTGCAGGAAGTGATGGTTGCCCATGGTAAGTTTATCGAGCCTGCTTGTGATGCAGTCTGCTTGCAAGAGAGTCTTCAAGCTTCAGCGTTATAGTCACCTCCTTTGAAAACTTATGCTGAACGTTTTGCGTTTGCTTTTGAAAGTCATTTTTGATGACTTTCCCAATCAAGCTACTGATTCCTTGAGTGGTTCTTGCGCTTAACCGTTTAGTACTGGCTCTTCGTTTTCATAACCCGCTGGTTGCTCGGGCGGAATCGTCTCATGCGGCGGTTCTTCTGGTGGAATAGCAGGTGGGGTCTCTACTGGAGTTTCTGCAGGGGTTTCTGCTGGAATTTCGGCTGGTGTTGCCGGAGGAGTTTCAGTTGGAGTTTCTGCTGGTGTTTCAGTGGGGGGTTCGTTGCCGGGGTTAGGGTTTGGGTTTTCCGCAGGGACGCGCTTCTTGAACGGGGATTCCTTTGGTGGCTCGCTGGGATCATGCGGCGGGCGACGTTTAGCCACTTCAGCCAGCGCATTCTTCATCTTCTCGATGTCTCGTGCTTGTTGCTCCTCCTCTGTCGGAAAGTGAAACGCTTTGCTGAACGCACCTTCACCTGCCACATGACGTTGTTTCACCTCGTCCATGGCATTCTTGACTCGTTCGCTTATGGTTTTTGCTTTCGGCGATTCTGTTGGTTCAAGGTTGAAGTGTGAGCGCGTTCCAGGCACAGGTGTCGCGTCGTCTTCGGGGGTGCCAGGCAGGGTCTTCGGCATTCCAGTATCTTCGCCTGGTTTGTGATAAGTTCCTCTGCCCTTTGCACGAGCGTCTCCAGAACTCTGTGGTCCCGGACCCTCTACGACGGTTGGTCCATTCTCAGGCCTAACTACAGCATAGGCGACTTTAGGTCCATCGCTTGTATCACCGCTGGCTGGAACAGCATTGGGTTCGGCGCTGACATGGGCTTCGGCTGCCGGAGCTTCTGCGGCAGGAACTTCGGCAGCGGCGGTATTTGTCTGCGAGCTGTCCTCCAAAACTAAATTGCCGAGCCAATTCGGGTCATCCACTCTACGGGAGCCAGAGGAATACAATCGGTCAGACATGATTTCGGCAAATGCCGACTGGGACCACGCATTGGCTGTTGCAGACTCTCGTGAGGATTCGAATTGCCCAAAGTTATTCTCAAGAACAGACATAAAGTGCCTCCTCCAGTAGGAACGTGAGGTCGCCCGGGAGCGAACCTTCATTTGTTGATTAGTAAGGGGTTACCGCTGTCAAAGTTGACGCCTCAAATACTAGCCGCCAAATCTGATCATTTCCTGAGCAAAAGGTGCCTCTAATCGTTTTTGGAATTAGTTTTCGAGTTCAGCGTAATCGTTTCGGCGTTTTCGTTTGCCTCTATCGGGAGGCAAACCTGAGACGCATGCTGGTCACCGCAGACAATTTCAATTTCATCGCTCATTTTTGCAAATGGTGGCAGTTTGAAATGATTTCTATCTCGTCCTGCAATCGAAAGGCGCACACGATGTCCTTTCTTGAATTGATATGAGATGGGAAACATCTCCAAATCTACTTCTCTAACTTCGCCTGGCGCAAACTGTTTGTAGTCGATCTTCTTGAACGTTCGCATTGGCGAAAGAGTTTTATACTTTTGCACTTGCTCATCACTGAGAGTGTTTCCGCACAGAATCTGTGCCTCGGTTACATAATTCACTGAGCCAGTTGGTGAAACGTCTTCGAGATAGACAAACAAGCTGCAATCTTCTTTATTCGGTTTTACAAAAACTTTCACGACCGGGTTGCCGCTGACGATCCAATTCTCTGTCAGAGGCGCGGTTTGGAAGCAGATGTTGCGCTTGTCTTCACTCTTTCTATTTGAATATGGGTCAAGCAAAACATTTCCCAATAGGCAATCCCAACGCGAATTTTTTCCTGAGCCACTCTTTTCGTCGACTTTATAGATCGCAGTCTGCTCATTGGCAGGCACTTTGTCATTCATTGTTTTGTCTGCAGACAAATACAGTGTCTTCGGATTATTCTTCGGAGGCCAGGTATCACTTCCATGCCAGCGCTCTTCGCCAAGAGTGTAGTAATGCACTCGAGCATCATGCGCGAGAGAATTCTTGTTCAACATATAGTGATCGAAGAATTTGAGCATCTCTCGATCTATGCGGAAGCGTGACAGTCCGCCGCGAGTAAATGGACTGATATTGAAGAAGTCGTGCTCCCATGGTCCTAATATTAGCTTTGAACCAGGCGTTGTGTAATTGAGAAAACGATTGACAGCCGCACGTGAATTCGAGCCTTCTAGCCAACCAGAACTCATGTACATAGGTACTTGGGCCGCATCGAAGTCTTTCCAGTAATCGCTTGGGCTGCTCGGATCCACACCGAGGGCTTCGAAGTGCTTGCCGTACCTATCACGCAAGAATTCTGTTGAGATGTCTCGTGTTTTGGTGGCATGCAAATCAGTTGCAGTAAATGGAGAATCATCTCTGAAGTTCAATTTCTCTGCGGACAGAGCAGAATTTTTCTTGTGCTCTGCAACGGCTTGCTTCAGCATTCGCTGATTTTTGTCTTCGTCAACGGGCTTCATGTGGGAAAGAAGCGGTCGCAGGAACTTCAAGTTGCGCGGCAAAATATTCGAATCAAAGTCCTTGTTCAGATTCATCCAGTTAGTGATGAATGGCTGAAGCGGAAGACCACCTGGGCGAAGAACATCGGCGTAAATGTCGAAAGGGCTAGACAAAACCGCTGCAGCCTTGACGCCCGAATGCTTGTTCATAAGCGCAAACTCGGCCATATTGCCCGAGTACGAGTGTCCGATCAAGCCGATATCGCCGTTGGACCAAGGTTGTTTCACAATCCAGTCCATGATTTCTTTGCTGTCCTTGATGTCCAGCGGAGGCAACTCCCAGGGACGGTCGCCGAACGACGCACCCGCGCCGCGTGCGTCACTTACGACCCACACATACCCGTGCTTGAGAAATTCCGAACGGTACAGGCTGAGAGGCGTCCAGTAGAGAAATTTCAGATACGACTTTGGCTGAATGACGCGCCAATAGCGGCTCTGCTCAAACATAACTGGCAGTTTTTCGCCGGACTTAAATGTATTCGGCAGATATACGTCGACGGCAATCTTCGTGCCGTCGCTCATGGTCAAATACTGGGATGTTTGCCTGCAGAGCCGGGAGGTCTTGGGCGTCTTGTAGACGCTGGGTGTTCCCTTTGCTTCATCTGCCTTGCCTCTTGCCAGATTCCGGTGAGCATCAGCGTTTAGCGGCTGTAGCAATGATGCGCAGCCAACGGCAATTAGAAGCTTTGCGTAAGCTTTCTCTCTATTTAACTTTCTAAGATTCGGCACTGACCTGGTTTCCGATAGTTCCGAGCGCTCTGAGGCAGCTTGCCGCCACTGGGGTAGCCTTGTTTTGCCCCGCTCTTAATTGATTCTACTTTTGATGGGTATTTTCGGCAATTAATTGGATTTATAATTCCCTTCGACGCCCTCCCATCCTGTTTCTTATAGCTTAACTACGCCAAAAACCACCAGAATTAGGGAACGCGAGTAGCCGCCCAGCGGAGTGTTGGATGCGGGTTTCCTCACTGCTGGCGGCGAAAAGCTCTATATAAGGTTGGAGACTCGTCGTAAGATGGGATTGGAGCCACTTAAGGCTGTCTTTCTTGAACCAGAGTGTTATGCGCCGATTCGTATTCGCAGCTTTGATTGGAGGTTTCATCGGCTTTGCTGTGCTGCTTCAAATCGCCGCCGACAACGCCGGCTGTTGGGGATATGGCAATCTACATTTTGGAAGCATAGTAATGATGCCTGTCACGGTGGTCAGAATCTCAGATCTGATGCATTCAGCGCGTGTACTCATTTTTCAAATGGAAATCGTAAATTCAGGATTTGAATTCTTCATCAGAGGTGCCGGCGCTGCAATTATCCTTTTGATGGTTTTCGATGTAATTGAAAAGCGCGCTAAAAGGTTGTCTATAGAGCCTCTGCTGCGTTGGACAACTGCGCATGAAGAAACTGTCTACACAACCCTTCTTTTGGCTGGCATGCTCTTTGGTTTGTACATTTTCCTGCAAATCTTGTTTTCAATAATTCAAATTTCTCATTTTGCTTTTGCCGGAATACTTGACGCCACGACCGTAGCGATTCTATTTCCATCCATTTTGTTAAACACGTTAGTGCTTGCAGCGGCGCACAAAAAGAGGTTGTTTCTCTGGCAAATTGTAAGTACAAGAAACGAAAGTTCAATCGGAAAATTGCTCTTGTCCATCATTCTTCAACTATCAATTTTTTCGCTCAGCATAGTTGTAGGAATTTATCTGATGGAAGTTTTTCAGAGTTCGCCCTTCATTGGCTCGCTTCAGTTTGGATCGTCCTACGACGCAAACCTTGCACCTGTAACCTTTAGCGTGGTTGCTAGCTCATGGTCTGCTTGCTTTATCGCTTATGTAGGTGAGGTTTTCGCCTTTGTCACTATTGCTCAAGAGCCATGGAAAATAGCGCTGAAACGAGGATTATGCCTTGCATATTTTTCTTGCTTTTGTTTGCATTGGATACTGCCAGCTGTTTGGCTCTTTTTCTTGAGTCAGTCGATTGAAGGCGCTCTAATTCGTCAGTCCGCATCAGACATTTTTAGAATGTGCTGCGCTTGCTCAACTTTTTCGTCAAGCTTCTTAGGCCTTTCAGTTGCTTTTGCTCCGCGATTGCGTGCGGACGGTGAAAGTGCCGGCTGTAGTTCAAGCGTCGAACCAGCCACTTAGCTACTCAATGTTTTAGGTAACGACTCCATAATTTCTACACAATGCTTTGATACTTTGAAAGTGATGGCAGGCACGGGCTTGCTTGTAACCGAACAGTTTCACTGGCGGAAGTGGTAGGCACGAACTTTCACTTCCGCTCCTGCGACTGTTTGGGCGAGCATTGGAGACTATTATGCGTTTTATCCTTTCACTTTGTGTATTACTGGGAGTGACGTTTGTCTTCTTATCTTCGAATTCTGCCTTTGCCGAAACTGACGGCATCGGCTGGATTCCGACTTGGAAGCAAGCAATTTCTGAGGCGTCGAAGGCGCATAAGCCGATATTGTTGGTCGCTGCTGCACCTCAATGCGCAGGCGTCTCCGGCATCTGGTGACCAGGCAAGCAAGATATGGACGAGAGGTTCTTGTCCAAGCCCAACGTAATAAAAGCCTCCCGCGATTTCGTTTGCGTCCGCATGATGACGTACGAAAGCGCTAGCGAAGCGCAATTGCTGAAAACGCTTTGGCGTCCCGACGCACCGCTGGAGAATACTGTTTTTGCGATTCTCGATCCAGACGGGCGCTCAATTGTGCGCGGTGGTCGCAGTCCGCAAATGGTTTTTCGTGACGCAGACGACATGACGACTCGCATGAACGAGATTGCTCGCTATTACGGAAGTAATGGTGCAGCGGTTCCGAAGGACCTGCCGGCGGTTGATACCGTACGTCTTGCGGTGGACGTCGCGGCATGCGATAAACGTCCGTTGGTGATTGTTGTTGGACAAAACGATCAAGAGAGAAAACAGCTTGCTGCGCGCCTTGCACCTACTGCTTGGTCTGAGCAATTGGTTGGAAAACTTGTTTATACGACGGGAAGTGGAACGGACCTTAGCATTATCAAAAACGCTAATCGATCCAGCGGATACATATTCGTGGCTCCTGGGTTATTTGGAACAGACGGCACCGCGTTGATGCATTTAAGTGCCAGCGCAAGCTCAAACGATCTCGCTGCTGCTTCGAAGCAAACGATAGGTATGTATCATCCTCAAGTTTTGAGCCACCATGATCATGTTCGCTCTGGCAGGCAGAACGGTGTCCAATGGCAGAGTGCAATTCCGGTATCCGACCCTCATGATCCTCGCTCAGCTGGCGCTTCGCAAAACGTAGGTCCTCATGGTTTTGGTCATCCCTCAGGACCCCCTTCGAGTGCCGGTCGCCCCGGCGGTGGATTCGGTGGCGGAAGTTATGGTGCGCAGTATGGGTCGCCTAGCACCAGGCGGCAAACGTACATTCAAGAGTACCGGTAGCGCAGGCGGTATCAGTTGGGGCTATTTGCCAAGATACCACTCGATGATTCTCGCGAGAATGTTTGGCAATTCTTCTCGCTTATCTCTTCCTGTGCCAATCGTCATGCCGTGGTTTGCTCCATCGATTCGTTCGTATTTAGCTTCGCGACCATGTGTTGTTAGTTCTGCGCGCATCACATCAAACGATGCTACGGGCACAGACGTATCAGCTGTTCCGTGTACCAAATATGCTTTTGTTTTGCAGTGCAAGAGATCATCGATTGACGAGCTTGCGAGGAAGGATGACCATCTATTAAAAGGATGGCCCCATGCAGTTTTCGTAATGCTATGTGGGTCTGCTTTTATCTTCTCCCATGTTTGATAAACTCTCTCCACCTGCTGGCTTGAGTCTTGTTTTTGCTGCTCTGCGCCAGATGCGTTGTAAGACATGTCAAACAATTGAGTAGGTCCACCTCCAGCAAGACTTGCGACGTGCGTCACCGCTGAATTCGAGCGCGCAAGGTGTGTCGCAACCTGACCGCCATCCGAATGACCAATCACGAGCAGCTTGCTTTTATCGAATTCTGGACTGTTGCGCAGTGCCGATAGCGCTGCATTGTTAGCTTCTGTCCAACGGTCGAGTGTGTACTCTTTCAAAAACTCTTCGGTGCTGTTTAATCGTGGACTGAAGAGTTTTGCGCCGGGTTTTTCAACAATAACAAGCCGTGCTCGATTGTTAATACCCTTTAGAATGCTGTCGGTTGGCATCGAGACAAAGAAGGTAATTTTTCGTCCGAATTTATCGCCAGATTGATAGATCCTATAGTCGCTTTGTCCGCACTTGAATATTGGAGGTCCCTTCGGCGCCGCGGCACTATCTTTAGCTTCTGCAATTGGAAGCGAAAATGCTGCAAACAATGACAGCAGGCAAGAACCGAATAGGACTTTGGGATGCCTGTTGAAAAGTGGATGCATGACGAAGCTCCAGATGTACGCTTTGCAAATTGTATTGAGTTGGCAACCGCAACGCCTTAAATTGTTTCTCGATGTTGAATAGAACGGGAACCCTGAGGATGGGTTGACTCCATTTTTCATTTGCTTTGGAACTTTGAAAGGTTCGCTCTGTCTTCGTTGAGAGACAGGAGACTCCCGGCATGCCGGATAAGTACGAAATTGCCAATTATTTGCGCGAAACAGGTTTGTTGCTCAGTGCCAAGGGCGAAAACCAATTCAAAGCCCGCGCGTACCTGCGAGGTGCAAAGGCTATTGAGGCCACACAAGCTGATATCGGCAAGTTGATAAAAAACGACTTGCTCACCTCGATACCCGGCATTGGCGAGTCTCTAGCAAAGACCATCGCAGAGATTTACCAGTCGGGTGAGTCAAAGTATTTGGGGCGTTTGAAAAATGAAGTGCCCGAAGGGACGATAGAACTTTCGCGGATTCCTGGTCTCACTCTTGAAAAAATTGAGAAACTTACTAGTGCTCTTGGTGTGCACACAATTGCGGAGCTGGAGAAGGCCTGCGTGGAAGAGCGGGTGAGACTTGTGCCTGGATTTGCAGCGCGCAGTGAAAGAGCACTCCTCGGAAAAATTCAGCGAATGAAGTTGCGGACTTCCGCTATCCTTCTGGTTGATGCTTTGGAAACCGCTGAAGAAATTATTTCCTATATGCGCTCTTCAGTGCGCGGCTTGGATATTGAGGTAACGGGTGACGTTCGGCGTTGGCACGAAGCAGTCGACAAAATTCAGTTCGTTGGGAAACCCAAAAAGGTTTCCTCCGCCATTGAGGCATTTAAGAAATTTCCTCTTGTTGTTGAGGTCATTGAGAGTAGAGACGATTTTGTCTCAGCAAAACTATTCAATGAACTCATAGTTGAATTGTTCATCGCCCAGAACATGCCTCTGAAGTTGCTGGAAACCACAAGCCCTGCCCACTTTTTGCATTTGCAACGATTGGCAAAACGCAAGAATTTTAGTTTGAGCGATGCCGAGTTTAAAACCAAAACACGTCATATCGAAATCGTTTCTGAGGCAGATGTTTATGAAAAGCTAGGCTTGGCTTTTGTACCGCCCGAACTGCGAGAAGATGATGGTGAGATTGAACTTGCTCGCAAGGACGACTTCTCTGACTTACTAGAAATTGAAGATATTCAAGGCATGACTCATTGCCACAGCACTTACTCAGACGGACGGCATTCCATAGAGCAAATGGCACGTGCTGCTGAGCGTATGGGAATGAAGTATATAACCATTACGGACCATTCTCCCACCGCGCATTATGCGGGTGGTTTAACGGTCGATCGCCTGAAAGAGCAGTGGGAGGAGATCGAGCGCGTTCAAGAGAAAGTGAAGATCAAGCTGTTGAAAGGAACTGAATGCGACATTCTCGCAGACGGTGCGCTAGATTATCCTGACGAAATTCTTGAACAGTTTGATGTGATCATTGCAAGTATCCATTCGCGATATAAGCAAGATGAGCCGCGTATGACAAAGCGATTACTCAATGGATTGCGTAATCCGCATTTTAAGATTTGGGGACATCCACTTGGACGCCTAGTCCTAAGGCGTGATCCGATTCCTTGCGATGTCGAGAAGATTTTGGAAGCCATTCAAGATTCTCCTGTAGCTATTGAAATTAACGGAGATCCCTATCGGCTGGACTTGGCACCAAACTGGGCAAAGCTCGCCAGAGAAATGGGTTTTAAGTTTGTGATCTCTACTGACGCTCACGCAACGTCGGATTTGCAAAATTTGCCTTTTGGGATATACCAAGCAAGACGGGCTGGTATTCGAAAATCGCAAGTGTTGAATGCTCAGAATTTTTTGACATTTCGGAAAGCAGTAAGACCAGCGTAGTTATTCACGGGGCTAATAGTAATGCCAGTTGCCAAATCAACAACCTCTAAGACTAAAGCCACTAAGAGGTCTAAGTCACCTAAATCACTAAATTCTTCGAAGGGTGAAACTCCTACCAAGAGTTCGATTCCTGCTAAGAGATCGACGAATAGGAACTCGTCTATTCAGAATTCGAAGTTGAGTTATGAGTATGCGCCGATGGAAGCTCTTCTACAGGATAAATTACCGGCGGGTGATAAGTGGCAGTATGAACCGAAGTGGGATGGATTTCGGTGTATTGCCTTTCGCGATGGAGATGAGATCGAGCTGCGTTCTAAAAGTGGTCAATCTCTGAGTAGATATTTTCCTGAGGTCGTTGAGTCGCTTTCAAAATTAAACGCAGATAAATTTGTGCTTGATGGCGAGTTGGTTATTCCGGTCGGAAGCATTTTTTCATTTGACGATCTTTTGCAGCGTATACATCCGGCAGAGAGTCGCGTCCGTAAGTTGTCTGTGGAATTTCCTGCCTCATACATAGTATTCGATCTTCTGAGTTCGGACGATGGAGAAAACCTGACGTCGCTGAGTTTGAGAAGCAGGCGTCAAAAATTGGAGAAATTCGCTGGCAAATATTTGAAGAATCATAGAACGATTACTCTAAGCCCAGTAGTTTATGACATTAAGGATGCGAATGAGTGGCTAAGCAATTCTGGCGCCATAATAGACGGTGTTATTGCCAAAGACGTTGATCTTCCATATCAAACCGGCAATCGCAAAGGGATGGTTAAAGTCAAAAGGATGCGCACAGCGGACTGCGTTGTCGGTGGTTTTCGTTATGGCTCTAATTCAAAAGTAGTTGGGTCGCTTTTGCTTGGTCTCTATGATGATGAAGGTGGTTTGCATCACGTTGGTTTCACTTCATCAATTTCAGCAAGTGAGAAAAAGGAATTGACTGAAAAACTGGAAAGTTTGAAAGCGGACTCTTCTTTTACTGAAAATGTCCCTGGTGCACCCAGTCGATGGAGTAATGAGAGAAGCGCTGAATGGGTGCCGCTAAAGCCTAAGCTTGTGGTCGAGGTCCGTTATGACCACGTGACCGGTGGACGTTTTCGCCATGGGACGAAATTGATGCGTTGGCGACCGGACAAAAAGCCGAAGCAATGCACTATGGAGCAAATCGAAGCTTAAGTTCAAATTCTCTAAATCTAGGAACCATAGGACCTTCGAGCAGTCTGTACATTCAGTAGGATGGGAGCGGAATTTTCGCTATTTCTTCTGCGTACCGCTAGCTGAAGCCGAATAGCGTCAAGCTAGCGGACCATCCAAAATTTCTAATCTGTGGATTTGTAAAGGCATTCCATAATTGGTTTACAAATCGAACCGCTCAGAATCAACTGTTCAGGCGATAGTGCACTGAAACTGTCTTAGTCGCGCTTTCTGCATTAACAACGAATTGTAAGCGTCTCCACAATTGCCTTACAATTCTCATGTCGTGAAACTCTAGACGGAGAGCGCCTTTTAGGTATGATGGAAAGTATATTCATCGCACTGCGAGGCTAAAACTTTGTTGCGCTCTCGAAAAGGCACAGCCATAAGTGAGTTCGCTCCAGGACTTTTTTTGCTGCTCATGTTCGGTCTATTTCCGGTTGTTGACGCAGTTTGCATCGGTATCGATTATGGTTCTGCGCGTTATCTCAATGAATTGCAATTGAGAGAAGCACAAAAACTGCCTCGCTCAAAGGCGATTGATATGAATGGATCCGTTATCAGCGGAATACCTGATGCCTGGCGTCACACTTTGCTTGGTGGTCTGGCAGTGACCGATCAAAAGGTGGTGACGAAAATCGATTATGTTCCTGTCCCATGGCAACCAGTAGGCAGCAATCAAACAGTCAACTTCTGGTTTGTCAGCATTGCCACCACAACTACCTTCAGACCGCCCCTTCCGATTTTCCTTTTCAACGGTGTTCCTGGGCTCGGCGCGCCTATTACCTTTTCGGTGGTTGGACGACGCCCTGTTGAGAATAATCGTTTCTTGAATGAATGAGTTTATCGATATAAAAGAGTAATTTGTCGAATCAGATGAATAAAAGAAGAAGCAAGGGCAACGCCCTAATAGAGTCGATTGTAGGAGTTGGCATAGTTTTTGTCCCTCTCGTGCTGTTTGCTGCGGATTTAGCTGTTATGTTTCACGCGGCGCACGCAAACGAAGAATTCGCTGAGCAATTAGCTCGATTGTGTTCAACTTTGCCAGATCAAGCTAATGCAGCAAAGGCTTGTACCGACGTGGTTAAGCAGTATCGTTTACCTGCAAACATCTCCAAATTGGAGTTTAGCAATCTGGTTTTCGACGCCGGATTACAGGAAGTTTCGCTCACTACCTCAATGATTGTTTCAATGCCAGTGCCCTTTCCTGGCTACGAGCGTATAACTGTTTCCGCCAACGTGAAGCAGCCTATTGTTTCTGTCCCCGTTGCGCGCTGAGGAAATAACATGCTCATGCAATGCAAACTCAAAAGTGAAAGAAGTGGTGGCAAGAGAATGAAGCTTGTACGCCGAACCACCGGTAGTGCATTTGCAATTGTCGCTGTTTGCGCCCTGCTGATCATAATTGCCATAGTCACCGGTTTTCGTATGAGCGTATTTCTCGGCAGTTCGCAAGAAATGAAAAACTCGGTCGATGCAGGCGCACTCAATGTTGCAAAGAGTGTGTTTGAGCTAAAGTTGAAACCAGCGGGTTCTAAGCAAGGTCTCGGATACAGCGACGTCACGGACTCGCAGCAGCAAATTAGTCTAGCCAATATCAACCGAGTTTGGGGCAAGTCTTTCTTGGTGAACGCCAATGCTGAGGCGATGAGCCAACAAGGATATGGGTCGGCCACAAGCTCAGCAACTGATGCTTTTCAAAATGCGACAACCATAAACAATGAACTTTATGACCTGCTGACGAAGAAAGGCAATCTGGCTGTCTACTTCAACAAGCTGGTTTCCGGCAAGCCGGCGAAATTGTTGGGGAAAGGAGGTTCGGTTTCGTCTGGTAATACCGATGAATGGGACTCTGCTGCGCTCTACCGTGGTGAGGAGTCTAACATCGAAGTAAATGACCCTCTAACCATTCCCTCTGGCATTACTGCGAATTTGCATACGAAAAACAATCAATCCTATTTGCAGGGATATAACCCTTCAGAAGCGAATGGTAATCACTTCAATTTTGTGACGTTTCACTCGAACGAAGCATCACATTTGGTGTCTAACAGTACGTTTGACCAATGGAAGGATGTTGCTGTTCCAAACAGTACCGCAATGACTTTGCCAAACACGTTTAAGGAGTCTGGTCAGATTGCAGGGCAATTGCAGTTGGCTGCGGCTGCGTCGGCAGTTGCAAATCCGATGCGCAGCTACGAACTGACAATTCCGCATTCGTTTGTTGCGATTAGTCTTACTTCCATTGCCACAATCAGATTGGACGATGGACATGGTCACGTCACCACCTATCCTCAGATGGCTTATTACTCTGACACTGGCACTGTCCAGCCCTTCAAAAGCGTTGATTTAGAAAAGAAGCGCTATACGTATCCGTACACATCTAGTAAGTGGTTGGCCACTACGGGTTTGTTGAGTGGTTATGTCTCGCTTGGAAATGAACTTCAACCGGACAATTTGTGGCAGGCAATCAATGCCCTTCCGGGCGATCATTCCGCGGCCATCAGTGTGATTTTGCAGCGAGTGAAGGAGTTTAAACCAGGCTACACACAAGCTGAACTGCAGAATCTATTGAAAGGTCAGCATCTGCTAAATAACGGCGAGGATACCGTTACTTATTACATCTTTCCTAAGTACACGACGCCTGATAATACCAGTGCGCAAGTTTCGGTTGGAACCGCTGGGCAATTACCGAGCTGGCTAAACAAAGGCGCTTCCCCTGAAGGTACGTCCAAGACGATTGTGAAGGAGACGACGCAACGCGACAAGCCGAATACCGCATGGAGCACCATCAATGAAGGGCACTACGAAATTCCGATGACACCAAAACCGGATTGGCCCAGCTATTCCGCAGACGTCCATCGAACCGCGCTATCCGGCACTCTTTCCTGGCAGCCAGGAACCGGATGGAATCAATGCCTCGGTGTGCTCAGTATCAATCGAAAAACTGACGTGATCTTCACAGGTTGGCCTTCTCGATCTAGTGATTACATGGATGAGATTTTTGGACCGGTGCAATAGAGATGATCGTAATGAGAAAAGGACTTTTAATTGCGGTTGCAATGCACGGTATCACACTCGGGTGCCTGGTAGCGCCAGCGGTGCAAGCTAGTGAATCAGAAAGTGGTGTCAAGTATGTTTCAAACAATGTTGCGACTGCCGGTGTCAATAACAGCGGTGGCTTTGTGATGAACAATGGCAAAAGCTTTGGTGTAAACAATGGTGGCCGAGATGAAGAGCCCCAAGTTGAGGAGCCGAAAGATAGTTTTCTTAGCAAGGGCATACGGCAATACCGTTGCCGCCAGTTTGGAACAGCTGCAAATGATTTGGGTGCCGCATTACCATCGGAGTTTAACAACCCGCTCTTGCATTACTACTATGCAAACTGCATGGTGCACCTGAGACACAAGGAATCTGCGATTCGCGAGTATAGAATTGCGTATGCACTGCAGCCGAATGGAACGATCGGTGAATACTGCAAACTCTGTCTTGACCGATTTGGAATTGATGCTGAGGGAAAGAAGTCGTCGCAACCGAAGGCATCGCCAGCAAAACCCGGTTCTAAAAATTCGCCAGAAATTCCAGAGCCACCTAGCGCGACGGAGTTAGCGGCGTTGAAAGCAAATCCGAAGGATGGCTCGGAAAGTGCCATTGCGCGAGAGAAGGCCGTGGAAAATTTGAAAGATTTGATGCATCAGAAAAAACGCGAAAATGGTGCACCTTTGCCTTCAGTTGTTGGAACCAACCTTTTCGTTCGCAACTACAAAGCACCGCAGCCAGTGCCCACTGCGAACAAACCTGCTCCTCCACTCAAGGGCTTCAAACTTTGGTGGTGGTAATTAAGCAAGAAGCCAGCTGCGATGAGCTGGCTTCTCTACCACCGAAGTAATGGTTTCTAATTTTTATTTGTCGAGATTCAAAATAGCTTCGCTAATGATCTTATATTCTCGTTCGCTAAGTGCTCCTGCCGAGTAGACAGGTCCCCGCGGGGGGCTCGGGCGCTCTATGGTGGGTCTTTCCAGTGGAGGCTTCGGTCCTTCTTTCTCCATTTGAGAATGTTGGATGTTTTGTGCTTTCTTTTCGATTGTCGCCATTTGGTTTGCCATTTCTACTTGCGCGGCAAGACCGTTGACAGCAAGAGCCTGTAATCGTGTTGTTTCCGTGTCGCTGTTCAAGGCTTTGTCAGCTTCACGCGCCTTGCCATATATACCAAAGGGTTCAAGGCTTCCGCTTCTTTGCTCTGCATTCACCTCTCCCGACGACGAGATTGTGAGATGCGATTCTTTCTCTGGGTTGAAGCCTCCCAAGTAACCTCCCTGGCTCGCGTTCTGGAAATTAGTGAGTACGTCGAGTGAGTACTGTCCGTTGTTGTCGATAACATCGACTGTGGTGCTAAGAATCTGTGTCAATTCACGCGCCATTGCTTGGAGTTTTTCTTTTCCGATTGAATCGCCTTCCATCTCTTTGAGCAATGACTGAATCTGTGACATGTCGCCTGACACGAGTGCTTGCAATGCTGTTTGTGTTTCAACCGAGATAGGTCCATTAACTGGATTGAGACGTCCCTCGCCTTCATCTGCGAGTCGATCGATTGTTCCAATAGCTGTGGTAATTGCAGCGTCAGAAGGAGCTTCAGCAGCTGTTCTTGGTGGTGCTGGTCTTTGGCTTGATCTGTTGTTCGGCAACTCTTGTATTTGGTCCATTACCTTGGGTAAGGACTTATCTTCTCTTTCTAGACCACGATCAGCCGGTATGTCTGGATTTTGTTTGGAACCCTGCTGTGTTGCTGTTTGGTCACCTGGCATTGGTTTCCCAGAGTGTTCCGTACTTTCTGGTCCATTTGTTCCGTGTGTTGGCATTTTGCCTGGGTCCACGATTTCAAAGTCTTTGTTGACCCATTTCGAATAAGCCTCACCCATGCTTTCGCCAAGTTCCTTCGCTGTTTTGATGAACTTATCCGCGTTTTGCATAAGGTTATGAACGTCAAATACTGGTGTTCCAGTAGAGCCCAAACTTCCTGACTCAGAATGATTGTCGCTTGCAGTGTGCTGCGGTTTTGGCTCTGTTCTTGCGATTTCAGTATTTCCCATTACTTAATCCTCTTGGCGGTGAAGAAACGCAGACGACTCATCGGCTCTATGCCTGTCGTCAGTGCATTGGTGGTAGTTTGGTGCTGTTTCGGAAAGGTTGAAGCGGAGTCTCAACCCCTTGTGCCAATAGAATAGGGCGATTATGTTGCTCGAAGGTTGCTGCCCTGAAAAGCTAGCAGGGCTTTGCTCTTGGCGTCCAAGGTGCGGTCTTTGCCGGTGTTTTCTCTCACGCTTTACGAGCCGAAGAGCACTACAGTGGTCTCTTCTTAGCCTTCAGCATTAACCAGCATATGACGACGAAGCCTTCGATCGCAGATGCCATAAACATATTCTGTCTTGCGCCTTGGACTGCAGGAATTGCGCATAGCCGCAGCAGTTGAATCACAAGGATGGGGATGAGCACGAGCCAACGAATCTTTTGGTGAAGGGCCGGCGCACATCGCACAGCAAAACCGGTTGCCCAGGTCGCGCTTAAATAAGTTGTGACCGCACCGCTTATCCAAAGTATATTCGTAACGAATGGCACAAAGGTAAAGAAGGCAATCGCGCCCTGTAGTGCTGCGCTTACTATGTATCCCAATCCGTAGCCTGCCAAAGCGGCAAACGGGGTGGCAATCCATCGTAGTAAGGCTTTGCTCGCGCGTTTCACTTATAAGACCCGGTCAGTGCAACAGAACCGATTGCACAGTATAAACTACCGGTGCTCATCTCAAAAGTGTCGATTATCATGTCACGGCTATGTGACTTTTCTTATTCATATCCGGCAGCGCGACTAAATTTCCGCAGCCACCATTTGAAGTTTTGCAATCGAAATCTATGAAAGCCATACTTGCGCATCTCATCGTAGGCTTGCTTAAAAGACCATCCCTGACGAAACATTCGAAAGATCGCGATCAATATTCCAGTTCGGTCCGAGCCGTGGAGGCAATGGACATAAACAGGATGGTGATGAGAATTGTCGATGAGCTCGAGAAAGTAGTCGATTGTTTCTGGCTTCGGTAAATTCCAATAGTTGAGAGGCATTGAAATGAATGTCATACCGAGTGACTCAACCGACGCCTTCTCTGCAGCGATGACTTTCTTCCCCCAACGAAGGCACAAAACTGTTTTCACACCCATATCACGCAGGGCGAGAAAGCCCTCTTTTATAGGCTGTCCGCCGCGATAGAGGTACGGTTCTACCTGGTGAAAATTGCGAATAGGGACTTTGCCGTCACCTTGTTTTTTCGTGATGTCAGTCATGAAAACCTTGAAGGAAAGGCACTGGTACTTAACGCCAACACGATCTACTATAGCCCTCAATCAGCGATTTTCTTATCAATGTACAGCCTGCTTTCCTCAAACTTACGCAATGACGCCCGACAGTAACACACCAGACGCAAAAATCAAGCAGGTTCTGGTTGTGTACAACCCCACGTCTGGAACCGTCGGTGATTTTGACCGCCGACTTGGTTCGATGGTTCGGCATTTTGCTGAAGAGAAGGGCTATGTGGTAAACGCGCGGCCGATAACGCCTAATATGACCAGTGCAGAGATGCTCGCCCCTGTTATGGGTCCGTTCGAGCTTGTTGTTGCAGTAGGAGGTGATGGCACTGTCGGCTTTGTGCTTGGCGCAGTTGCTGAAACTGGATTGAAAATCCCGGTAGGCATCATTCCTTTTGGAACCGGAAATCTTTTGGCTCGCGCACTAAAGCTATGCACAGGAAGACCTGGTGAAGATCCGTTGGAGCGCGCGATGGACACAATTCTGCATGGTGATACCATCAGCCTCGACCTAGGCAAAGTAAATGGAAGTTGGTTCACCATTGATGCTGGAACAGGGCCAATTGCAGACGCTATTACAAAACCGGTGAAAGAGTATAAAACTACGTTTCGCCTCTTTGCATACGGATGGCCACTGCTTAAAAGCGTTACACATCGACCTTTGCGGTACGAACTGACGATTGACGGCAATGAGAAACTAGATGTTGAGGCTTCCGGCATCTTTATAACGAACAGTTCTGAAATGGGCATTGGAGCTGAAGGAATTGAACATTTGTCTGATGGAGTCTTGGATCTACTAGTGATGAACCCTCGCAGTATTGCTGATTACTGGCGGATTCTCGTGCGTTTTTTTAGATGGTTCATTCTCAATCAAGACTCAGGCAACGTGCCCTATGTTCTGCGCAAAGTAAGAACAGTAGAAATTGAAATGATTCCAAAGCAAGTTAGTCGTTCTCCGCTTCATAGATTTGCTCGTAAAACACGAGACCTTTTGTCGGGCAAGACACATGTTGCGAAATTGAAGTTCGAAGCTGAAGTTATGGTCGACGGCGAGCCCTGTGGAAAAACGCCCTGCACGGTGGAAATAGTCCCTGCCGCAGTCATGGTACGCGTACCCCGGGCAAACGCGCCGGCGCTTAAACGGTAGGCAGCAGGCAGGTACTAGGCTGTTAGCGTAAGTCGGTCTATGATGGTTGCAGACCGATTGAGAGGGATAGGAGCTAGTCTTTAAGCAATCCAAGTTCTCGACGTTTCTTTTTGGAAACCCCTTCGAGAACTAGATCATATGATTTGCGAATGTAATCTTTGAGCTGCTGATCTGTGAAGCCGGGCTTGTCGTAATGTTGAATCCAGAGAAGTCCACGTGATGCTAAATATGGTGCCGGGCGTAACCCTGGCTGTTCTTGCAAAACTTCGAACGCCCAAGGACTAACCTTAATAGTGTAGGCTTCCTCTCCTTCTTCTTCGCTCCAGCCTCCGATGGCAAACACTTTGTCGGCGACTTTCCACACGTGACATCCACCCCATTGCATGACATACGTTGTGCAAGGCAGTGATTTGCAGAATTTGTTGAATTGGGCGAATTTCAAGCTTGTATTAGCCCCGGGAAGTCGACGCTACTCACTTGATTTTTACCATCGTGACAATTATTCGTCAAAGAGCGAATCAATGAAGAAGTCAGCGTTGGTGCGTTGGCGTCCGTCGAGTGTTGGATCGAAGGCTCCTGCACCGGTTTTCGAATCCACGGTAACTCCCGTGAAGTCTGCTTTCAAAGCGGGCATAAATCCGCCGAACAAGCCAGTTGATTGTTTGACTTCTGAGTTGACGTAGTTGCCGCGACTATCAAGGTTGCCTGTCAGCACACCAGATATGGTGCTCTGGTCGTCGCCTACAAAACTGAAATTTAGAGATCTTGTTTCAGCGTCGAAGGTAACTTTGTCATTAGCATCACATCGGCTGGTGATTACTTCGTCGTCTTTGAGGGCTTCGCCGAGGTTGCCGTCGCCGTCTACACGGAATGCCTTTCCATCAGCTTGGAACATAATGCGCTGACCGTCCCCAAGATTCACAACTTCTTTGTCGAAGACAGTTATGTCGTGTCCTTCTTTAGCTCTTAATTCCGGATTGTCGAAAGATGTAGTGTGACCTGTTATTGATGCGCCATCAGATGTTTTCACCAACAAAACATTTTTGTTAGCTTCGATTTGATCTTCGATGTTATTTCCTTTTGCGTCCTGGATGTGCGGATCGCCCCATATCAAATGGCGCTCAGCCTTGTCGTAAAACTCCGGCTCACAAGGTGGCTCCGGCTCACAAGGCGGCTCTGGCTGACACGGAGGTTCTGGTTCGCACGGCGGTTTTGGTTCGCACGGAGGTTTTGGTTCGCACGGAGGTTCTGGCTCGCAGGGGGTCTCCGGCTCCTCTGGAGTTTCGCCAGGAGGTTCTGGCTCACATGGAGTCTCCGGTTCTTCCGGAGTTTCACACGGTGGTTTGGGCTCGCATGGACTTTCCGGTTGTTCTGGTGTTTCACAAGGAGGAGTCGGTTGTTCGGGCTGTTCGCAATCCGGCCCTTGCTCTCTCGGTTGTCTGTAACCTCCATGTCTGCCACGACGATTTGCGTCCTCGATTTTATCTACACCATAATCAACATCATCACGTCCGTTGTTCAGCTCTCTTCTTCCCTTGCGAAGGAGTTGCATTGCTTCGTCTTCTCTGCCGTTGCGAATTAAGTGCAAAGCCTTTGATAAGTGGTGCCGGCTATCGGAAATGTCGTCGAGTCCTTCTCTAACATTGCGCTCCCCGCGGCGATCTTCTCTGGAGTCGTTAGGATTGTGTCTCATTCCATCTCTGAGATCTTCCACACCTCCGCTAATATCTCTCAACGAGTCGCGTAAGTAACTTGCAGCACTTTCAGAGTCGCCACTGCGGAGTGCACGCATTGCGCGCTGGACTTCATTGCTTGCGCGGTCGAGACGATTTTCTCCAGAATGCAGTTCATTTACGGCCCGGTTTTGGTGACGTTGATCGTTGTGATCGTAGATGTTGAAATTGAGCCCTGCGTTTAGCTCTTGATCCATGTCATCGTTGTTTCTGGAGTCTCTTCTGAATCCACGGCTGTTAAAGCTTTCTGGTCTCCACGCATCTTGCGCTGCGGAAGAGCCCCATTCGCTGGCTCCTTCCATCGGCTGGTGGCGTCCGGATGTGGAATCATTTGGCCTGTGCATGTCGAACCTCCAGTAGTCAAAGCAGGCTCAGCAAGCGTTCGCTCGCTTTAGAAACTTTGAGAAATGACCAAGTCAACGCAACCGTATTCCGGCTTTGATGTGTTTGGTCTGGTAAGTGAAACAAGGAAGAGCGTTGCCCAGTCTGCCAGCCTTTGGCTGGTGCCTGGAAAAGCGGAAGCGGAAGGCTTCCACCGGTTACTTTCTGTCAAGACCGTGACACAAAAATGACAATCCGCCCGCCTACCCCGAAAGGCAGACAGGCTTATACATTGGAGGAAAACTACTAGTTAGCCGTCCGAACCGTCACGCAAGCGACTATAAGCGGTTTGCGTCTCGCCCTGGTTCTGTTGGAGCGAAGCAAGATTTCTGGCGAATCGACTCCAGTCGAAGGCAACAGGGTCGGTCCTGTCGCTGGGCTGAACTTCCCCGTGCCCGCAAATTCGTGTGATATTGAAACGGTCTTTGACGTAGCCTACTAGTGCAACCAATGAATTGAGCTGCTTCTGTGTGTACTTTTGCTTGCCTGAACGTACTATCTCAATGCCTATGCTGTTGTCGTTGTTGACGCCGCCTAGTGCTGTTCTATCGTTGACGTGGACCGTGGCATATGCCGGATCGGCGGTTTGGAGAATGGTGCCGTCTCTGTCGACTATGTACTGTGCGCCGGGATGGCGGGGACCGATATTATTCCAGCTTCGAACGATGGTTCTTGCATCGGCTGGACGTCCGGTCTCAGTAGAATGCAATACGAGGAAACGAACGCCCCCTGTGCGCTTTCGTATGCCGCCTTTTAGAGGATAGTGGACAAAAACCTTCGCGCGCACCATGTCTTCTGATGAGAACCTTGACGCGGTGCCACCTTTGAATTTCGCGTTGATGCGATTTCTCACCGCTGGGGTGTATGGTGACGTGTTGATTGGCGTCGACCAAATATTTGCCACGAGTGTTCGCGTAACTCTGGTGACTGTTTTTCTTCTATTTGCCGTTTTACGCGAAATTGTTTTTGCTGTCGCCGTTTTTCGTGCAACTGTTTTCTTGGATGCAGTTCTGTGCACGATCGTTTTCGTGGCACTTCTGCGCGCGACAGTCTTCTTGGTCACAGTTTTTCTTGTGACCTGCGACTGCTTATGATGCTGTTTTGCGGAACTTTTATGCTTTGTCGTTGCTGAATAACTGGGGAGTGAAAGAGAGATATTTAAAAGAAGAATAAGTGAAACAAACCTAAGCCACCGTGATTCCATTAATTCTCCTTTTAAAAACGGTTTCGAATTCTGACACCAAATGTGGAGCAAATCTCGAAACTAAGTGACCGCAACAACACCTAACGCACGCGTAGCACGTGCGCGCAAACTTATTTGAAACCAGCCTAAAACGGCGGCATGAGTACCGCAGTCTTGTTGACTAAAGTCGGACTTATGCGCTAATAGACGCAATCCCGAGCCATTTTCTTGAGCAATAGTATTTACTGACTATTTACCGTAATTTTTGTTCCGGAGGGCGCAGGCGCCCATAAATACCCATGACTCTCTTATTCACAAGATACTTTGCAGTTAACAATGTGAGTGCTTTTGTAGAGCAATCTTTACCTGATTTGATGCGGTTTTACACAAGTGTAGGTTGTGGATTTGCAGAGTTTTTTAGTGTGTGGAACTAACGAATTTTCTGTTGTGAACTGTTGAATCAAACAACTACAAGTGCTGGAAAATGCTCGGTGTGGCTGTCTCCGTTGCGCCCAAAATAAATGACCTGACCGCCGGTAATTTGCACGAAGTAGCCGACGCAACCAGCTTCCATTGTCTTTCGAACAAAGTCGACATAAGTATGTTCACCGCTTTGGCTTTGTTTGACTGCATTAGCAACAGCCATCGCAGAGAAGTTCACCGCAGTGTTGTGTTGTGCGTGTGGACTCGAAACCACATGTGATGTGCCGTCTGCCCAATAGTAAGTAATTTCTTGGCGGCTATAGTCGGCGTGATATCTCTCGACACCTGCTTCCGACAATTTCTTTAGCACTTCCGGAAATGTAAGCAGCCCTTTGATCGAGCCTTCTGCGCATTCTTCCGCGACTTGAATGTTTTCTGGTTTCATCAGGATTCCTTGAGTTTTCGGACGATCGAACTATTTTAAACCTTTATATAAGGAAGAGAGAATTTGCTCCAAAAGTTGTTCTCTATTTTCACCGGTGCGCTCTGCCACCATAAGTGGATGGTGGAAATCAATTGTCGCTGTTAGCAGCATCAGTGCGATGGTCGACGCGTTTCCTTTGATCAAACCATCGTCAATCGCGCGCTGTACAAGCATGGTCATTTGCGTATTCATGAGCGCAATGTGGCGTTTGACGAAATCCTTTTCGATTTGCGAACAGAAGTTGAACGCGCGGTAAATCTCTGGATCGTTTTGCACCTTTTCTTTCTTCGCGCGGTGCAATACGAGAAACCATTTCGTAATCCGATTCAGCGCATTCTTTATAGTCTTGTCTTCGCAGACCTGTTCGAGCTGCTTGTCCAAATCGCACACAAAACGCTCGCTCACCGCGTCGAACAGCGCCGCCTTGTCCGCAAAGTGGCTGTAGAGCGCTGCGTGCGTTATGCCCATGTCCTTGGCAATGTCGCTCAGGCGTACTTTTTCATAGCCGAACTTACGCATGCGGGCAATCGTGTGCTCGATGGCGCGTTCTTTGATTTGTTCTTGGGTTAATCCGGTCTTTGGCATAAGTCTCTCTCATTTTAACTTACAAAAAGTGGATTATGTAAGATTGTCGTGATATGCTTACAAATAACAAAATATGTAAGTTGAAAGATTGGCTGGGGCGAACAGCGCCCACGCTAGACTCTATTGGTTAATCGGAGAAAAGCAATGAAAGTACAGGGCAATACCATCCTTATTACTGGCGGAACCAGCGGCATCGGTCGCGGGCTCGCGGAAGCATTTCACAAACTGGGCAACAAGGTAATCATCGCTGGACGTAGACAGGCGCTCCTAGACGAAATTATCGCGGCGAATCCTGGTATGGAAGGCATTCAGTTGGATGTCCAGGACTCGGCAGCGGTGACGAAATTCACTGAGACCGTCGCGAAGAAATATCCAGACTTGAACTGCCTGATCAATAACGCCGGCATCACGAAAATTGAAAACTGGAAGAAGGGCGACGTCGACATCAATGACGTTAGTGGCATCATTCAAACGAACATCACAAGTGTCATACAGTTAACGCTCGCACTTCTGCCTCTTCTGAAGAAGCATAAGAATGCAACCGTCATCACAACGACATCAGGATTGGCTTTTGTTCCGCTTGTGGTTGCACCAACTTACAGCGCTACGAAAGCATTCTTGCATTCGTGGCTTCAGTCAATCCGGAGTCAATTGGATGGTGCCGTTGAGATTCTCGAACTCGCACCGCCCTATGTTCAAACAGAATTTGGTGGAAAAGAGCAAGCCGAAGACCCTCGTGCAATGCCGCTCAACGAGTATGTTGAGGAAGTGATTGCATTGCTGAAAGTGAATGACACTCCTAACGGCGAAGTTTTGGTCGAACGCGTCAGGGACTTCCGCCAATGCGTAACCACGGATCAGTACGACAAGACATTCTCGATGATCAATTCGATGTTCCAACTTGTGTAACATATTCAGGCTGAGTATCGCTAATTAAATGACGACCGTTTCTCTTCAACGAGTGGCGGTCGTTATTGCTAGTGTCCTTTTCTTCGCTAATTAGTACAAGCTTGTCCGCAATCGCGTACGCCATGTGTATCCAAAAGGTTATAGGAATGGACTGGTTGGAGCGGGCAAATCGGTTTAGCATTGCAACGTTTACCTTATCGGGTGGTTGTCATGGGCAAAAGTTTGGCGATAATCCTACCTTTTCTTCTGGCGGGAATTTTCACCGTTCCACCGGCATTTGGACAAACGGATGAAGCAGACCGTGACTCTGAAGCAGCGACTACATCTGAGCCAGTCGCCGGCACTACTAAGACCGACACGTCATCGGCGACGAAGCCTTTGGGCAGACCTCGCATCGGTTTGGCTCTCGGCGGTGGTGGTTCGCGCGGCGCTGCTCACGTTGGTGTTTTGAAAGTATTGAAGGAAGAAAATATTCCGATTGATTTGGTTGTTGGCACCAGTATTGGCTCTGTCGTGGGTGGATACTACGCTGCTGGAACTCCCATCAATCAAATTGAACAACTATTCATAAATGATAGGTTCACCAAAGAATTCACCCCACTTCCTTATGTCAGAGTAGCAACCGAACCGCTCGAACTCATGCTGCGAGTAGTTGGATACAAGCCTTATGACGGGCTCTATCGGGGCTGGAAGTTCAAAGGGTATGTGAGAAAAACCCTTAGCGATAAAAACATCGAGCAGCTAAAAATGCCCTATGGTGCGGTTGTCACTGATGTTGTGACGGGCGAGAGTTGCAGGCTGACGTCTGGCGATATAGCAGTGGCAATGGCTGCAAGTACTGCTGTGCCTGGGTTGAAGAAACCTGTTCAGATTGGTCCACGCCTGTATTGTGATGGCGGATTGATCAACAACGTACCGGTAAATCACGCACGCGAGATGGGCGCTGATTTTGTAATTGCCGTTGATATAGATGAAAAGCTAAAGGACATGCCGCTCGATAAGTTTAGAGGTTTAGGCTCGATGGCGCGGCAAGCGCTAAAAATTCAGTTGGCTACTTTTGATAGCCAGAATTCAAAGACTGCCGACGTCTACATTCATCCTGATACTACCGGCATCAGCCTGGTATCTTTCAAAAAGTCCGATGGTCAAACTGGCATCGAAGCTGGCATTGCCGCTGCACGTGCAGCGATGCCGGAATTGAAGAAGAAGTTGTCCACTATGGGCATTGCTCTAAAACCTGGTAGCAATCCGCAGTAGCTTAGCCAATGTGTTGAGAAACGACCGCTGACACTTTTTTGAGTAGCGGTCGTTTTTTATTGTGCTTCTTTCGAATTAGGTGTCATAATCGCCGGTCCATGGAGGGTAGAAGACCAAATCTCCCGGCTCCATTGAGGTTTGATCTCCATACTCCTCGGATGAACTGTCTAGCATGCCAAATTTGTGTCCATCGACGATGACATCGAACAGTCTAATCGCGATGTTTCCATATTTGACTGAATCAAGGCTGTCGATGTACGACATCATTACCTTTTCTGCTCTATCCAATACACCGGATTCACCATCAGCAGTAGCGCCGATCTTCTCTGTTTTTGTCTCGATGTGATTACCAGCGGAATCAAAAGTATGCAAAATTGCATACCAAATCTTTCGCTCTTCCCAAGCTTGCTCTGCATTGCCATTGCTGAATACAGCTGCGACGCGGGCCCAAAATTGATTGCGTTTACCGAATGGGAAACTAGCCTTCCCATAGGTTCCCATATACTTTGAGTAACCGTAATCAGGATAATGATTAACTGGGATTACCTTAGGCAATGTTTTAGACACATAGGGCTCAAATGATTCTTCATTGTCTTCGTAAGGCAACTCGCGCTGTTTTTCGTCTGCCTCGATTAGCTGTTCATCTGTCGTTGGGAAATTTGAAAGTAATTCGTCGATTGAAACAAGAATTGAATTTGGCTTAAAGTCAGTTTTTGTCTCGATCTCAGTCGTCAATGAAGAAAAAGCGTCCCGAAATTCGCGCACAAATTGCTCCAGCTTTTGACAACCTTTATTTTCCTGCGGAACTAATTTAATGTTGCTGACAAACTGTTTTGGAGTGCTGAATGGGAGAAACTTACTGACATACTCTATCTTCAGTTTTTTAGTCGTTTTGTAGAACGAACACTTAGGCTTGTTCGGTAGCGTGTTGTTATAGTCGTCCAGAAATGATGGTTGAAATCCAGGAATATCAGGCACTTCAGTAGCTCGAAATCTCACAGTTACATCTATTTCCAGGACATCATGCGAACCTGGTATTTCGTGCAAACGTAGCAGGTAGGGAATGAGTGACAGCAAATCATGTCCACCGCCACCACTAACAGTCCAATACATAAACGAAGCGTTCATATGGGCACCCAATGGTTACTTTTCTGAATTGGTCTCGATTATAGATTATCTGCTTGGTTGTTTTTTGCAACTCTCCTGTTACGCTAGGGGAGTAAACCGAAGCGGAATTCAATTTGACTACGAAAAATGACTGATGACAAACAACTCATTGCCAACTTTGTTCCACTGCTCGGCCAGGTGTTGGCATTAGGGGAAGAACAGAAAGGTAGTTGCCTCACAGAAAAAGAGGTGATTGCCATTCGCGATAAAGCACCTTGCCACACTCACGTCAGCGTTGGCTGGAACTTGCCGGGCAAGCAGAACGCGGAGCTGATGGTGAGTGGATTTTATTCTGGTCTGCCTTGTTAGATGCGTTCGTGCACTTTCCTATGGTTTTAGAAGATGATTTTTATAGCTGCGGGACGCACTTGCTTGGAAAGCCAGATGTGACTCAGCCAGATTTGGAATGGCCAAGCTTTCGAGTTATTTGGGAAGAATGCACCGGCTACGAACAGGATGACCTTTTTTACAATCCATATGAGAGGTGGCGATTTACTGCTTTAGATGCTGCACTTGGTTAAATGCATATGAATGATATTGATCAACTATTCGAGCTCAAATATCTCCTCGGCTCAATCGTCAGAGGCGATGAGAAAGACCCCGTTATGCAAGTTCCGCAGTTGCATGCCTTAGTTTTGCGGCTCGATCTGAATCCAGACTTGGAAGATGAAAACTGCAATGTTTTCTTGAGTATTGATTCGGAGTTGCGCGAATTTCCAATTGATCCCGGTTTCAGGTCTCGATGTCATCCAGAATTTCTAGGACGCATGGACTCAGAACTATTGGAGCTGAAACAGCTTTACGGAAAGTCAGTTGTTGAAGCTTGTGAAAAGCTGTATAAACGTATTGAAAAGCTTGAAATCTAAATCCATCTGTTCATCGATTAATGCGTTGTACATGTTTAGTTGCAATCGTTCAAAAAAGTAGAAACGACCGCTTCAATCCTAAGCGGTCGTCCCTCTTTAGCTGTTTATTTTGGGTCTAAACCTGCGCAAATCCGCCGTCGACGCAGAGATCGATTCCGGTCACGTAGCTCGAATCGTTCGATGCGAGGAAGAGAACTGCAGTTGCAATTTCTTCAGATTTGCCAATGCGGCCCATTGGAACTTGACTGATAAAAGCTTGCCGCATCTCATCGCTGATGCCTTCCAATGCTGCAGTATCGATCGGTCCTGGGCTGAGCAGATTGACGCGTATTTTGCGTTCTTTCAAATCATTAGTCCAAGTGCGGACAAATGAGCGCAACGCTGCTTTGCTTGCGTTGTATACGCTGAAATTCGGAATTCCCTTGCGGTTTGCGACAGAACCGTTGATGATGATGGACGAACCATCTTTTAGAAGTGGAAGCGCCTTCTGAACAGTGAAGAGAGTGCCCTTCACGTTGAGGTCGAATATCTTGTCGTAGTGCTCTTCTGTGATGCTTCCCAATGCTTGAAATTCACCTTGTCCAGCACTCGCGAAAAGGATGTCGATGTTTCCTTTTTCTGCTTTGACCGTTTCGAATAGCTTATCCAGGTCTGCGAGATTTGCAGCGTCGCCCTGAATGCCTTTTACATTCTTGCCAATTGATTTGACCGCCTCGTCCAGATGTCCTTGTCTACGACCGGTGATGTAGACATAAGCACCTTCTTCTACAAAAAGCTTTGCTGTTGCGAGCGCCATTCCCGACGTAGCACCGGTGATGACTGCAACTTTGCCTGCTAGTTTTCCCATTAGTTGATTACTCTCCGCTTTCCGCTGTTAGTTCGAAACATATTAGACCGGTCGGCTAGTTTGGTCAAGCGTTCAGTCAAGTTGTGTAATGCCAATCAAATTCGATTTTCTGTGCCTTAAGTCTGTTGAATTCAACAGTGTCTACTGTGACTGTTTTAAATATTCTGAGCTTATTGCATTGAGGATCTGCTTATGTATAAAGCTCAGGACACTGAATATGGTGGCATCTTATATCGCAGTAAATTAGAAGCTGATTGGGCTGAGTTCTTTGACCAGAACAAGTTGAGGCACAAGTACGAACCTGAGAAGATCGACTTAGGGACAGATCGATACACTCCAGACTTTTGGTTGCCTGAGTTCGGTTTGTGGGTCGAAATCAAACCTTATCGTCAATGGAAGCCGCATTCAAAGTGCTACCGCCTGGCTATCGAGACTCGACGGCATGTTTTGCTTATTCAAGGGGAGCCTGAATATCACGTGGTTGATTTGTTTGACCCAGATGCTCGCCGTAGATTCACTTTCAGAACTGTGACTAAGAAGAGTGAGGAAAAACCAGCAAAGGAATTTCTCCGACTCAAGGAAGGATTTGTCAGAGAGCACACTCTAGTTTTGACTAGTTCAACAGGCGATGAAACCATTCAATTTGTGCGCGAGCGCTAGAATTCGTTTGTGTTACCGACTTTTGACGATTATTTATCTGTACGGAAAAATAGTAATTCTGATCCAAAAAAAGAAAATCGTGGACAGAATATAGATTACTTGGTATGTTGAGGGTTGGGCCCTAATGCCATTAGACTTCCGGTCTTTAAAAAAAGAAATCGAAGAAGATGGATTTTCCGTGCAGTTGACAAAAAATGGTCACTACTGGGTTGTGACCCCAAGCGGAGGCAAACTCGTTGTGTTCGCTGTCTCGCACAGGAAGAATTCGCGAGGCGAGGTCTACTCGAAAAGTGATTAAGATGCACAAGGAACTTGACCAAGGAAAGTGATGAACAAGTCCGCAATTGCAAAGACAGCATTGTGTAGGTACAAGGACGATGAAGGCGTCTTTGTTGTGCAATCGCCTATTTTCGACAGAGTTATTGGTGTTGGAACGACAGAAATAGAAGCTTGGCAGGTTTTCGGAGAAGTCCTCAATGAAACTTATGTCGCATATTTAGAGGGAAGTCTTGTCGGTTACCAAAAGCGCGGACGCCCAGCAAAACACAATGTGGAATTTCATGCTCAAGTTAAACCAGAAGTTAAAGCAGTGATCAATGAAAAAGCTAGAGCTCTAGGAATTTCTCAAGGCGAGGTGATCGCATATCTAGCCGCTGTGGAGCAAGTGAAGTCTGAACTAGAGCAGCGACTGAAACAGCTTGAGAAGAAATTGGATAGAAAGACCAGCATCCGAAAGCGCAAAGCGGCAATGTGACAATTGCCAAACTACGGTCTTTCAATGTCTAGCTCTTTGAGCAAATCAAAGTGACGTTTTTCTGCCATTTGTCGTAATAGTTGATCTGCGGTTTCGTAGTTTTCGACGGCGTAAAATCCATCTCTCCGCTCGCGCCCACTGGCTAGATTTCTGCTCAGAAAGAGCAAGTCTGTCGTGCCATCAGGATAGTCTTCGCGAACGACAGGTCCGATGTCCTGAATTGCATAGGCGGTAACTTTGCCAGCCATCGAAGTGAGCGCGCGGAGATTTGTTATTGCATAGACAGTGGATTTTGCAGATTTCCAACAATAAAATGGGGCGGCGATCATCAGTATGCCGCACAAAAGAAACACCAGTCCGCAGAGAGTGAGCGCAGTGGCAGACGATGCGGAATGTAGCCCTAGCGCAGACATTCCTATGAATACGCCGATTGCGGCGACAATCAATCCCAATACGGCAAAAGGCATTCCCCCTTTCGCCATTCTGAGCGCATTTGGTTTCCCTGCCCAAAGGATTTGTTCTTCCGGCTGCAGTTCAAATACTGCTAATTCCGTCTGTGGAAGAGATAACTGATTCATGTACTCCTCAACTTGCCCTTATCGCCAGTATAGATCCTGCGCGGCTCGTCTCACTAGACTGCTCGATTAACGACCATACTGTAATGCGTTTGGATACTTCAGAACAGGTAAGAAGCCGAAATCAAGAAGTTTTTTATCGTCCGTAAACGCGCCTTGGATAGAAGGATTTTTCGTTTTATTTCAACAGTTGGTAGACGATGATGTCGTTGTCCAGCAAACCGCGACCTGGCACGTATTTTAGTGAGTGCCTTTCTTCGCCATCAATGTTGACCACATATATTTGAGCGTTTTCGTCAAACAGTTTCCAATCGCCGGAAGCACCATTAGTGGTGACAATTTTGCCATCGGCGGTAAACTTGCAGTCGCCGAGCGGCTTTGTGTAGCCCGCCATTTGTTTATACCAGGCTTTAGGGGCGTGGGAGCGTCCGCTTTTAACGACTGAGCCGGCGAACTAGTTATACTCAGTCCAAAAGCGACGGCAAAGACGGCAAATTGCGTCATGCGGCGAATGCACGGCAAAAGTTCGGAGAAAACCTTCTATTTCTGAACATTAGGCACCTACTAATTTCTGCAGCTCAAAATTGTCTCATAGGAGCCTCACTGCTGGATTTGGGAAATTAGGAGGGAATATAGTTTTTAATTGAAATTGTGGGAGTCTTAACCTCTTATGCTCGAAGCTGATAAGGACGCGCCACTCGTCACAGGCAGCTTGTGGAAATCTATTTGGGTAATGTCTTGGCCGCTATTGGTGGCGACCGTTGCCAGCTCGATAGTCGCGCTTGTGAATGTGCAAGTGGCGGGGCTGCTGGGTGCGGCATCGCAAGCAGCTGTCGGTGTCGCAGAGCAGATCCTTTTCATGTTCCAGGTGTTTTTGATGTCGGTAGGAGTCGGGACTACTGCCATCGTTTCCCGAGCTTACGGTGCGAAGGATGTTGCCGAGGCAGATTTTGCAACGGCGCAATCTCTCACGCTCTCGATCCTCATCGGAGTTGCTTTGTCGGTTACAGCGATTCTGACTGCGCGCTGGATAATTCCGTTGTTGAGCGATGCTACTGATGTGAATGCTCAGAGCCGTCTCTACCTGACAGTGTACGCACTATATTTGGTGCCATTCAGCCTGGTGTGCATCGCTAATGCGGCATTTAGGGCGATAGGTAACGCGCGCATTCCGCTGGTGATCATTTGCATCGAAGTGGCTATCAATATTGCAGGTGACTATTTGACAGTCGTCTATAATTGGCCGGTCCCGGATTTAGGAGTGCGAGGCATTGCTGCGTCCGCGGTCGCTGGCGCATTGGTTGCTGCTATTGCTGCCATCATTTTTGTGCGTCAGTCGCAATTGAAGGGCAGCTTGAATCAGTTACTGCCACTCTCCGCTTCGTTTCTCAAGCGCATTGTCAACATTGGAGTGCCGGCCGCGTTGCAGCGTTTGAGTTGGGCTTTCAGCGTATTCGGTTTGTTTTTCATACTTTCAAAAGTTGCAAATCCCACTGCTGCATTAGCGGCTTGGACAATCGGGATGCGTGTCGAAGCGCTTTTGTTTATGCCGGAACTCGCATTGAGTATAGCAGTGAGTTCTATTGTCGGCCAAAACCTCGGTGCAGGGAAAGTCGACAGAGCCTTTCGCGCTGGATGGGCAGTGTGCGGCATAGCCGTGTTGATGATGGGAACAGTGTGCGTTGGTGAATTTATTTTTGCACGTCAGTTAGCCGAGATGATGTGCGCAGATGACCTTGCCACCGTTGAGGCTACGACGAGTTTTCTACAGATAAATGCAATTGGTGCTGTGTCTCAAGGGATAAACGCTGTAATCAGCGGTGCACTTCAAGGAGCTGGCGACACTAAAATCACTATGTGGATTTCAATCGTGTGCTACTGGATAATCCGTTTGCCCTTGGCTTGGCTGTTGGTGGTGAGTTTGGGCATGGGAGCGAGCGGTGCCTGGATATCGATGGCTGCGTCCGCGACGATTTCGGCAATTGCTATGTCCGTGCGCTTCCAGAGTGGCGGCTGGGTGCATCGAAGGATTTAGAGCAAACCGTTAGTCTCAGTACGTCATTATTGGTAGTATTGATGAAATTCCTCATGCTGCCGCAAGGCAAGGGTATAAGCTCTAGCTCGTGATTCGGCGTCTCTTATTTCCTCTGGCAATTGTTGGTCCGTTGCTTATCGCTGCGGGAATAGGTTTGACACCAGCGTGGTGCGGGGAAACTAGCAAGAGCTCGACCGACGAGATTGTGGCGCTCAAAGCAAAGCCCGGCGACGTCAACGCCGCATCTGTGAGAGTCCGATATCTTAAAAAACTCAGTCAAGGCGGCCGAGCTTACTTTTATGTCAATGCTCGTGAATCGAAGCTTGCGCTGCGTGAGCTTTCGAAACTGCCAATGCCTATGCGCGAATCTGGTAGCGCACTGTATCTGAAGGCGTTTTGTCTTGCGTCAGTGCATAAATTTGCGGAGGCGGTTCCTTTCTATGAACAGGCGAGGAAAAAGATTGGTGGCTCATTCCGTCCGGGCAACGCATTCTATGAAGACTACGTTGTGGCTTTAACCCGCACGAAAAAGTATTCCGAAGCACTAAAAATGGTGTCATTGGCGAGAAAAGTTCCTGTTGATGGACGATATAAGGGTGACTGTGGATACATTAGTATTGGCGTTGATGAAGCCGCATTGTTAGAGCTTTCCGGCAGGTATGAAGAGGCTTTTAAAGCCTACTTGGCGCTGTTTCGCGACAAGGGCACACAATTTGGGTTGAACATACCGCTACTAGGCTCACAGGAAGAGCAACAAGCTGCGACTGCTTGGTTAAAGAAAAACCATTCAATGCCGAATAATCTTACCGAAGTCCAGCAAGCTGCATACTTTGTCAAACGAGGCAACGCAAATTTATCACTAGGAAAGAATGAAGATGCGACGGCTGATTTCAATAAGGCGCGCATCCTCGGCGACGACTACCTCACCAACAAGTATATTGGCGACAAAGTCGGAATGCGCAAAATCAGAGAGCAGGCTTGCACAAATTTGATGAGGCTCTACTACAGTCGAAAAGACTTTGCTAAGTGCTGTGAAAACATACGACCGTTCTTTGGTAACGAACCTATTGAAGAGTGCGGTCTTGGCTCTTACAACGTTTGTCTGCAAGATGTCATCGAAGTCGCCGCGCCTCAGGATGTTTCTTCGCACTCAACTGAAGCGGAGTCAGTAATTCTTTCGAGCCCACAAGAGAGAGCGGAGATGGAGTCGAAGTGGACTCATCACCAGAAGCTTCCGACTATGTCGAAGTCTGTGCTGGAACGCAGTGATGGACTGGCAAAGGCGCGGAATTTGGTGAGTAGAGGCGATTTCACGGGAGCATATAACGCACTTTTGCGCTATGAGTCAGCTGCAGAGTCAAATGGACGCGGCAATCCCAAAAGTGATGAATTTTATTTGTATAAGTCCAAGTTTGGTTGGAAGATAAAACTGCAACGAATGGCGTGTGGTTTGGTATCTGGTAATACTGATGTATCTTTGAGTTTTGCATCGCGCGATGGAGCATTTATAACTGTGCCGTCTACGATTGAACAATGTTTGGTTGAGCGCTTAACCCCTGACGAGTTGAAGTTTGCCTGGCGAAAGAAATTTGGTCGAGACATGGATAATGAAAGACTTTGTTGGAGCCGTTTTGCGTTTGCTGTTAGCCGAATGAGAAAACAAGATCTCAAAACCGCGCGTCAGCAGTTTGACGCAATACTTGCGGCGCCTCCTACGCCAGATGATTTGCAGCTGTTTGCAAAAGCGATGAAAGGTTTCGCTTTAACGCGCAACACTTCAATGAGAAGTTTTGGCGATTGGAGAAAGCCATTTTGAGCCTGAGGAACAAGCTCCTAATTCTTCTGATGCTGCCGATGGTTATGCAGATCCTTTTGGCTGGCTCGATTTATCAGTTGTACGTGAAGTCGGAAGGACTGCGTCAGCATGCCGAGCAAGCGCACCTGGTAAGCGAACTTTTCGCCAGAGTATTTGAAAAGCATGCAATTCTAACTAGTGTCTATTCGGGCGATTTGTCTTTGCAAGACAGGGATTTTCACCAAAATGCAGAGCGTGCAAAGGCAGGATTCAATGTTGCGTGCGCTAATCTCGGACGCTTGTTGAAGGATGATTCCGACGTTCAAGCGGCTCTCCGTAAAATATCTACTGAAGTGGCGCACATCGATCCCATTCAGAAACAATTGGAAGAAAATTGGTCAGCAACCGAAGTTCAAGGCGGACCATCCAGGCAATTCTGGTGGGCGGATCTGCGGAAGATCATTTCTCAAGAACTTTTGGAGGATCTCAACAACATTGGCAGTAAATACAAATCATCATACGAGATGAACGTCGCTCAGGCTGTAGAGACTAATAAGAGACTTGCATTCACGATCGTTGTTCTGTGTGTAGTTGTGGCTGGATTTTTTGTAGGTGGAACTATTTTCCTTCTCAACAATATCGGCTCACGCTTCCGTATCATGAAGGAAAACACTTTCAAGTTGGCGAGCAGTCAGCCGCTCAACGACCCGCTCGGTGGCACTGATGAAATTGCCGATATGGACAAAACGTTTCACATGATGGCGAAGTCCTTGAGTGATTCGACTAAGAGAGAACGCGCAATCATCGACAATGCCAAGGATGTGATTTGTTCTTTGTCGAAGGAATTGCGTTTTGAGTCAGTGAATACTGCCTTGGAAAACCTTTTGGAGCGCGGATACAGCGATATTATTACTGTTCCGTTGTTGCGCTTTTGCCGAGCGGAGGATGAGCATAAAATCAATGATTACTTTTTGCAAGCGCGGACTTCCAATCAGGACAAACCTTTGGATTTGGATTTAATTGCATCTGAGACGAAAACGGTGTCAACCGTATGGTCGGTGGTTTGGTTCCAAGATTTGAACTCGTATCTGTGTGTAGTGCATGACGTCACCGAGAGGCGGAAGCTGGAGCAAATGCGCAGTGATATTTTTCGCATGGTGACTCATGATATTAGGACTCCGCTTACAACTATCGATGCGCTCATCACGTTCTTGGAAGAGGGTTATCTTGGCGAACTCAACGAGCGTGGTGTGAAGATGACTGGCAATGCTTCGCAAAGCGTTCGCCAAGTGATTGGTCTCGTCAATGATTTTCTTGTTTCTGAAAAACTGGATGCCGGCGACTTTGAATTGGTGCTAAACGATGAGCAATCGGCTCAAATGGTTGCCGAGGCGCTCTCGTCCGTAACTGGTGTAGCCTTGCGCAAGAAGATTTCTTTGGTGCAATCAGGCGATGATTTGTGCGTGTCATGCGACCGCGACCGCATTATTCAGGTCATAGTAAATTTGCTCGGCAATGCGATCAAATTTTCGCCTAATGATTCCGAAGTCAAAGTCGCTGTCGAACAAGTCGGAGATTGCGTTGAATTCCAAGTAATTGACCATGGTCGTGGTATTCCAGAAGACCAGGTCGATTCCGTTTTTGAGAAATTCAAACAAGTTTCTTCCGCTGATTCGAAAAACATGGGTGGTGCCGGGCTTGGTCTCAGCATATGTAAGTCAATGGTGGAAAAGCATGGTGGAGAGATTGGAGTTCGCTCGAAGGTTGGCGAAGGAAGTACCTTTTGGTTCCGACTTCCAATAGCTAAAAGTTGAGGAAGTTGATTGTTCAATCTCTAAAAGTAATAGGCCCTTCAGAGAGCGCTTTTGAAAAACTGCCTATGAGATGACAGAAGACCGAAGTGGGCACTTCGGTCTTTCCGGCTTGGTTTCAAACTGTGCGGGTCGCTTTAGTTGTGAAGCGACTAACCGCTTACTTTCCCCACCGCAATGATCTCGCTTTCTCTTGCATTTTCTTCGCTGTTCCGTTTTAGCTTGAGCTCACCCCAAGAGTTGCCTGTCACAAAATAGCCGCTGCCATTGAGCTTTTCTTGAAACTGCTGGTTCAATCGAGTGGCAGCAATTACTGCTTCATCTGGTGCCTGTCCTCTCAGTGCGTCTAGCGTTTGCTGAAACAGTTTTCTCGCAAGCTCTAATTTGTCTGACTCGGAATTGCTTTCCTTTTGCGTCTCAGCATTGCCGTCCTTCGGTATTGCTGCTTTTGGTGTTGCATCTAGTGGCGCCGAATCTTCATTTGACGCACCTTCCGTCGTCCCATCGAGCGATTGTCCGCGTCCAATCGGTTGTGACTTCGTATCCGGCGCGAAATTCTTCTGCTCGCCTGGTTCGCCTTCACCTTTTGTTTTGACGACTGTATTTTCGTATTTCGAAACGCCGCTGCCAGGCGATGTTCCGTCCTTGATTACTTCATCTCCATCCATCAACTCAACACAAGGCAGATCCGCGTTTTTGCATTTTGGCTGCTCGTAAGACCACTTCTTCATCTCACCGTAGATTTCTTGTATTCCTTGATGAATCTCTTGCTGAGAAGGTTTTACTAATACGTCAGCGCTTTGCTCTAGTGAGTTTGCCATGATTATCGTGCCTCTTGGGTCAGTTTCGAAGCCAGTGCCATCGCAGTCGGCTTTCACATTTGCACCTTAAGGGCGACGTATAACCAAACCATGGCATCGCCAAATTGCACGTTCGGCTTTCGCAAAAGAGGCCAAATCAGAAAAGACATCAGAACCGGCCCGACCAACCCAGCCCGCAGCCCCGCCCGACCGGCCCATCGACCTATATGGATTCCTCACAGTGCTGCAAATGCAGACCTTTATATCGAGGCGATGCGAATCCACCGGGGCGCTCTTCAAAGCTCTAGGGCGTAAACTCCACTGGCGCACCTTCTCGGGATGGTTATGGTTTGGTTAGGCCGCTTCCTCATAGTTGGGAAGTCGAGGTTCTTTGACGTTTCTACCTAATGAGGTTGTGTGCAATGGCAAATTCGATGGCAAATCCTGTTGAAACATTCCAGCAGCGCAGTGGGAATACATTTGAAGATCAAATCTCAAATCGCTTGATGGAAACGGTCAATGCGGAAAGACAAATCGCATCTCAGAATCTGCGTTTTTCCAATGGAGATTCAACTAGCAGTAATTCTGCGAGAAACAATTCAACCGGAGAAATTTCTACCAGCGAAGTTGGTCTTCTGGATTTTGGAACAGTCGGAGAACTGTACGGTGCAGGAGATGCTGTAGAGAACAACCCGAAATCATCATTGGAAAGTCAAGTTGAAGAGTACGGATTAGGTGCAGCGTTTGCGGAGAACATGCGTTCTTTCGAGGAGCGTATGGGCGCTGATGAGAATGCCAAATCTGCGATGGAAGATACTTACAGGAACATCTCGAGTCTTCTGACTTCGACGGATGCAAGTATTACGCGCGAACAACGAATCAGGTTGGCGCAAGAAATGATGATGCACGCAGCCGATCCATTGAACATAAATCAGGGAGCTTACAATACCTGTGTTCCTGCATCAATGCAGGGGAAGATGTGGTCCGAGCATCCCGATAAGGCTGCTCAGATTATTTCACAAGCCGCTTTGTATGGTGCGTTTACTTTGACTGACGGCTCTGTCATTACGCTGGATGATAATTCGATACAGTCCAGTTATCGCTCCACAGTAAAGGGATTGGAGAACGTAAGCCCGCGCGACCAATCCGAGCAGATACTACAAACTGCGATAATGAATGCGTTTCTTCAACCGAAGCAACTGGAATATTCTGTGGTTGCTCCCACCGCAGGTTCTACCGGAGAGCGTATTTCTCCAATTGGAGACTCTGCGAGCAACATCTTCCCGTTAGGATTGCCGACTGTCCAAGATGAACCATCGCTCGCTGAGGCGTATGCAAACTTGACTGGTGACAATTCAGTCGTTGGCGGTGATTTTATGACAACTTTTCTCGATGCTTACAACGCAGACGAATTGGGCGAGCAGCTTTCTCAAATGAAGGATGCTGATAAATTTCCACAATTGGCATCAATAAGCACAAGAGGTCCACTAGTTGCATCTGTCGTTGGGGAGGCAAATGCCCGTGCTGCTGCCGAGCAAGGTATTTCTAGGCACGTAGTTTTGGTTGAGAACTTTGATGCATCTTCTGGCACTGTCTATATTCGCAATCCTTTGAGTGGTGGCAGTTCAATTCCTGTTTCGTTGGAAGACTTTTCTTTGGCATTGCGGACGCCTCAGTTGAGCGAGCAAGAAATGAACATGAAGACGTTTTCCGATGGTGTCTTGTATCACGAAGGTAAAATAAGTGATTCAGACTTGCAGGAAGGCGCGGCGTCGCTGCCGGAGAATCAACGTCAAGCATATTTGAATGGTGTACTCTCCAGAAGTCAGCGTACAACAGATCAAGTGCTCTCAGAGGAAGAACAAGAGCGGCTTGGATTGATAGAGCGCAAGAGTTTTCTAGAGCGCTTGGGCGCAAAACTCGGTTTGTAATCCACGAGTTTTCTGTGTCTATCCCTTGAATCTATAGCCAACTCGTGGAACTGTTTCAATCCACTCAGTGCCGGGGTCTGCATCGGCGAGTTTCTTCCTCAGTCGCATGACGCATGTTCTGATGGCGTCTTCGGTCGCGGTGGTATCAGCTTTCCAAACTCTTTCAATCAGTGCATCGTTACTGAAAACTTCAGGCTTGTGTCGCATCAGAAACTCCAGAACCGCAAATTCCTTGGGCTGAAGCGTCACTTCTTTGCCGTTGATATGGCATTGACGCGCTTGAGTGTCTAGCGACATAGCAGCGTGTTCGAGAGTGTTGGAGACTTGATCTGTTGCGCGCCGGAGAATGGCACGGACTCGCGCTGAGAGCTCTCTGAGATTGAAGGGTTTTGTCAGATAGTCATCAGCGCCGGTATCAAGACCTTGCTCACGTTGCTCGATTGCAGTATTGCCTGTGAGCATGATGATCGGTGTTTTCACTCGCTTGTTGCGCAAATCCTTGCACAACTCAATTCCCGACTTGCCCGGCATTGCCCAGTCGAGCAGGATAACGTCGTATTTTGAAACCGCCAGGAAATCCTCGGCTTCTTCGGCTGTTGCGGCAAGCTCAACGGTGTGTTGCTCCAAAGTCAGCCACTCGCGCACTGAGTCGCCCAATTTGCTGTCGTCGTCAACAACTAAAATCTTCGCCAAATCCATGCCCCGGAAGTGAATGCAGAAATTATATCAACTCAATGATTCTCCACTTTGACTCTTAAGGGCATGCGCTTTTAGCGGTCAGTCATTTCACTTTGCTTGGCTTGTGTGGGTTTGCGCGGCAACCCGTCGCCCGAATATCTATTTAGCGCACAATGAATATTCGCCAGGACAGGTGAAGTACCAAAATCCAAAATGTTTCATCGGTAGGCGGTTAACTTTTGCTGATTTTACTTACTTTCGCACGGTGTGCAGTCGACTCACACCATAGCTCGGCGTTTCAAGGTGAGGAGATGATTCAGCAGAAACTGATAACAATTCCATCTCCATCTTTACGAATATGCAGCTGAGATTTTTCGCCTTGAAATGTTAGGGAGGAAGACAATCAGATTATAATTCTATGGGAAAAGTCAATTAGCAACGCAAAGACAACCATGTTGTTGATACCAATTGTGGTGCCTGTGAAATTAGCAAAAATCTTTCCAGTATGGTCGCTGTCTCTGCTGCTTGCGATCGTCGTACAGCTGAATTCCTTAGACGCCAGCGCAAGCGACAGCGCAAGTGCAAGCGACAGTGCAAGTGCAAGTTCTGGTGCTGGGCCGGGTGCAAACGCCAGTGAAGACTCTGGTGCGAATGTCAGTGCAAGTGCCAGCAACAATTCCGATGAAGGTAATGTCATTGCGACACTTTCACCCGTTGCGCGGGATATGGCCGAACAGCTCGAGGTCATGCCTATAATTAAACAATTGGAGTTGTACGAAAGTCAGCCCAAGCTCGACGCAGCTACTGAGATTGAAAGAATAAAACTAAAGCAGAATTTGACATTCAAAATTTCATTGGCACAACTGCAAGTACGAGATGTGACTGCGAAAATTGAGCATGAGCTTGCGTATATCAACAGGCTAAACGGTGTCTTGCAAGAGCAACGAGACAAGGCTATCAAGCTTAACTCTATCGAAAACGTAGTGGCGAGCGGTGGAATCAGCCAGATGGGAAACACCCTTTCCTATATGACCAACCAGGTTCCTAACAATACTTTCCAGGTCATCGCCAGTACCGCCACAATTGGGCTTGGCGCCTGGGCCTTGAAAAAGCAGCAGGGTGGTGCGCATAAGATGGAACCGGATCCTAATATGCTCGCACAAGTTTTCAATATTCCTCCTGACGCCAATTCAACTTATGCGCCATTTGTATGGAAGTACTTGAACAGACCTGCTGTAAATGCCAGACAGACCCGATTGTCAGCGTTGTTTGATTATTGGAGAAAATTTGACGTTATTCCTAAGAATTTGAATACGCCTCAAAGCCGAAGACGCATTGCTATACTCACTAATACCGCGCTAAACGGCAGGGCAACCATTGATGTTTTCAATGATCGGTCGGATTTGCTTGCAGACTTACGTTCTGAGGTCTTTCAATGCGATACGGATTTGCTTGAGCTCTTATGCGGAATTGAACGCTTCTTCAAGTAAATCTTCGGCTTCAGACAATCAGTTATAGTCCACGCAAATTAAAATTGATTCCGTGTCCTTTCCGCAGTTCAAGATGATCTATTGACAGGAATAATAAGTCTGCGTGTATATGCGCTTTCTAGATTTATTGCCAGGGAACTAATGGATCGTCTAGAAGGGCGCGCATTTGCTCGCGAATCACCACTTCGTTCTCTCGCAACCAACTTTTTGCCTCGGCGATGGCGCTATCTTCGCTCTCGATTACGACGAGCGGTACACCTATTACGCCCAAGAAAGCTCGATTTCTTACGATCAATCGAAACTTACTCACCAGAAACCCTCTGCGCTCATCCGGGTCGTGAACCCACTCTACGGTTTCTATATCGACTCCGCTGGCAAGAACGGATTTATCGTGCTCGCGTATAACCGCAGCATCCTCGTCCTTCATTAAGTGGTAGTCCGTTTTACCGAAGAAGCCTTCTGGCGGCGGAGTAAATGACTTCGCCACCGCTTTGTTAGCGTAAACGAACGCGCAATACTGGTTTTTAATCACACAGATTGCCGGGAGGTCGTCCATGTAGGGATTTGTTATTAGCATGCGACCTTCAGTATACCGTCTGTCTGCCACCCTCGCCGCTAAGTTTCGGATAGCTTGTGGAAATGTCTTGCGTCACGACCGCTACAGTTGGCGACCAATGGTTGGTTTCGTTTGCCAAAGCGCACAGCGATCTGCAAAAAAAAATAGGTAGGAACCAATGTAGGCGAGAGTGAGAAAGTTGCGCATTATGGTTTTATCTTAGCTGTTTTTTCAGCCAAGAAAGGAAATCACGAAATTAGCTATGATTGTACCTGTGAGGCTTTGCAAAGTTGGCAAATGATTACTAAATGAGTGACGGCGACGACATCCCTAAAAAACAGCTGGAAGTTTCAGGGGCTGGAACTGGCGGAAGGAAACGCACTGCAATTGGCGCAGATGACGGCGGTGCCGGAAAAGGTCCAAAAGAGTTTCCTGGAAGTCCAGAAAATCCGTCCTTTGATTTCATTCCGCGCGTTGTGATTTGCGAACCTCATGTGCTAATTCGTGCCGGAATGAAACGAATGATTCCATTTTGCCAAGTAATCGGCGAAGCTTCTGATGGTAATGAAGCTTTGGCACTGATTCGCGCGCTACAGCCAGAACTTGTAATCACAGAAATACATGTCGATGGAATTTACGGGGACGAGCTGTGCACGCTGATTCGTGAATCATGCCCTAAAACTTCAATTTTGATTTCTACTCATTCGTACCATGCTACGAAGTTTTTCCACCAAGTGATGCGAAGTGGAGCAAGTGGCGTTTACTTAAAAAGCTCTGGGCGCTCGGAACTTGTGAAGGCGGTTACAGATGTTTTGAATGGACAAAACTATTGCGATGAGAGTATCGCGAGGTTGGTCAATCAACATCCATCTCCGGTGATTTCAATGCCTGAGCCTTTGACCGAAAGAGAGATTGAGGTGCTGATTCGTCTGGACTTGCGGAATAGAGACATTGCTGAAGAATTAGGAATTCAGCTAAACAAAGTTGAGAAGTGCATATCGAGTATTTTGAAAAAGCTGGGCACAGAGACGCGCACAGCAGCTGCACTGAAGGCTGTCGGCTTGGGTTTTACCTTGCTTCCACTTATGTCTAGCCGAAACTCTGTCACCGGACTCACCGAGGAGGAAGAGCTGGCATTGGCACATGCAGACGCTGCTCTGAGGGATGTTCACTAACTTTTATCCTTAAGTTGAACAATACAAAAATGCCTTCTTCTTCGAGTTAACGGCTTCCACAGAGGCAAGTTGCAGATTTCTCAGCAGATTCTTCGTAACCTTGAGAGAGCACCAAGGTTGTGTATATTCATCATGTGACTCTTGCCACAGTTTTGCAAGATCTAAGAACTCCCTTTTAGTCTCAAGTTCCGCCAGATGCTCGATGATTTCTTCTGGAATCTGCCAAAGCCAAGGTGCCTGAGACTGAGAATCCCCATAAACATAAGGAATTTGTTTGTCTAACTTCTTCTGAAATGCTTTCATCTGGGCGGATGACTCTGGAGACGGAACGCCTTCAACAGGTTTGCCTCGAACAACACTCAGCAATGTTTTCAACATGTGAGGGTAAAGGTCTACGATTATGATCGCGAAACAACCCCCTACTTTTGCTGTAATTGGTCTCTCGCCATCTGGATCTTTCATTCCATACTTGGCTCTTATATGTCTAAGCTCCCAGTTGCTTTCACCTCCTCGGCAATATTTTTTTGCCGTCAACGGTGCAGCAACAATCAATGCGTAAATATTGCTCATCTTATTCCTCGATGGGGGCTGAAGACTATTGCCAAATGTTGGAAATTTGAGCGGCGTAATTGTCTAATTGCTTCATTGTTCTCTTATTTGCCTTGCTTTGCTGTACAGCTGTCGTGCTGCCGTGTTGTGCCCATATGCTTTCATAGCTGCCGCGCAAAAATCGAGGCATTGTGGAATAGTTACGTCGTCTTTGTGCAAGTCAAAGAAACTGATGATTTCTTTGGGCAGTTTGCAAGACGATTCATTATCGTTGTATTCCAGAACAAAGTACTGGTCTGCTTCCGCCTGCTTCCGTCGTAAGAATTCTTCGCACGCTTGTTGCTCCAAGATATGCGGTAGCCTCCAGCCAACGGCAAGCCCAAAGACTGTGAAGAAGCTAATGACTGAGAGAAGGACCCGGTTCATAGGCACAATTCCTCAATTCTGATTGTGCCTGAAATCGTGGCTTTTGGGAATACGGTTTCTTTCAATGAGCCCGCAGGCTGTTGACCTCGATGTAATCAGGTCAATTTCCTACAAAAGAAGGAACAGGATGAATATCCTGTTTTTCTCCATTGAATACATTTCAATTCAAACCCAAGAAGCCTAGACGAGATAGCTGATGTGCGTGACTTGGAATATTTTCTTGTTAGGTTACATTCTTTTCCGAGCCTTAGGCGACTTTTTGCTTCGGATCGCTCTTTTGGTACTCATGTCAGCTGAGAAGCCTGGGGCAAACAACCGAAGTTTTTGTTGATGCGCTTCAATTCTATTTCTTGCTTCTCTTGATAGCGGTAATTCCGATGCACGTTGTTGCCAAATGTCTTTAAACGCTTCAATAGTCTCAGTAACAGTTTTTCGAACCAGCATTTTTGGAATTCCACTTTTTTCAGCTAAATGCATAAAGTCTTCCATTTCGATTTCGTACATATTTTTGGTTCGGCCAAGTCGCAGCCCTAAGTGCGGATCATCGACATAAGCTATCGTCGATACAAAGTCATATGCTGGTGCGATTTCTGGTTTCTGTGGATCTCGGTAGATGACAGACCAGTTTTTTAAATGCACGTCCGCGTTTCCGATGGCAAGGTGTCCGTCCGATGCTTCACGTGGTAGCGGTTGGTTGAGCGGCATGGTTTGCTAGTAAGCGTCAAGCGGATCGCTGTTTTTGAGGCACGCTGGTTGGCATAAAACTAGGAGGAAGTGGCGTGCGCAAGGACGCTGGGCTGAAGGCAGCCGGCTCTGACTTGATGAGCCGGCGCGAGGCAGCGAAATATATTGGAGTTGCGGAACAGACGCTTGCTGTGTGGAAGTGCAACAAGCGGGTCGATATTCCAGTAATACAAGTCGGTCGGCTAATCAAATATCGGCGGGCCGATTTGGATCGCTTCTTGAATGCGAACACGATGGAAATTCACGCCGTTGCTACAAAGCCAAAAACAAAGGTTTCGGAGTTGCGCCCGAAGGTCGCAATTCCGACTGAGCCATCGATCGGATTTGCACAAGTGCAAGTCGTGGAACAAATCGCGCGAAAAAAGGCTAAGACTGAAACAAACGCAACAGAACTGGAGGTCATCCTGCCCAGCGGCATTACGCTGCGACTAGCACCTGGAGGCTCTCTCGATTTCTTGTCGTCGGTGATTGCAGCTCTGG
>QKMZ01000008.1 GCA_003242885.1 Candidatus Melainabacteria bacterium
ACTGACGCCAAGCAGCACGCACTGCCGTTTCACAGGAAGTATTGTATTGTCTCGCTCGATTAACGAAAGCCGCGTTTCGCGGCTCAGTGACCGAGCTTGCGTGCTAAAAAATCGCGCTCAATCGTTAGCTGTCCAATCTTAGCGTAGAGAGGCTCTGAGTCTTCGCTCTTCGTTTCGCTTGTGCTACTGGGCTTTTCGAAAAGTGCGGTCACGTTTTCGACCAGCACCTTTTTCCACATTTGGATTTGATGCGGATGAACTTTAAACTCGGCGGCGAGTTCTGAGATCGTTTTGTCGCCGCGTGCAGCGGCCATCGCTACTTTTGCTTTAAAATCCGGACTGTGTTTTCTACGAGTACTTTTCAAGCGGGTGCTCCTTTCAAGCATGTGTCTACTTTACGAGCAGAAACCCAACTTAGCTAGTGGCCCAAATTTCAGGGTCCACCTCTGTTGGCTGATCTTAAATTACCACCCAATGCGCTGGCGCATTGCAATGGTTGTGCAAGACAAGGTGACGATGATTTATTATCCTCTGACATTCGGCGGCTTCATGAAAAGGTTCAGGCTGTAGAGAGCTCGGACCATGTAAAGTTTAATCGGCACAAACGATTGGCCGATTCTTCTTGGACGGCGAAAGAATAGCAAGAATAAGAATGTCTTCCTTGCAAACCTTTAGCTCGATCAGACTAAGTCGATCGAAGGTTCAGAAGTAACGCAGAAACAACTAACTGATCCGACTCAACATCCGCAGTACCGGTGGAAACTAAGCAAGTGCCAAATTCAATAGTCATTCAAAGGCGGAAACCAGCATCAGTCAAGACTTAATGACCATAATGAGTTAGCGCTGGAAATCATTAATAGGAAATGACTTCCAATCTCGACCAATGTCACTAAGCAACATAACGCAGTTTATCGGTCTGGGCGTATACAGCAACGGGCAGCGAAGCTGCCCGTAAAAATTCATCTGCAGTCCGACAATTGTCGACGAAGAAAAGTCTTGGCAAAGAACAGCCTGGTTCGCACGGTATTGAGGTTCGTGTCGGTTATCTTCGAAATCTGCAGATAAGAACAGCCTGTAACGTAAAGAAGAAAAACTTGACGTTGAACGGCGGAAAGCTGCTCTATCGCAGAGTCTATAGCGTGCGCCAAATAAGGGTCCGATGGCTCGTAAACCATTGAAGGAACGATTGAGTCGCATTCATCTTCATATGAAAGCCTGATGGAGTCTACAGGTGTGAAAAAATCTCTGACTTTACGCTCTTTGTAAATCTTTCGCAAAATGTCATTTCTTGCATTCCATGTACACGCAAATACCCACTTATCAGAGAGTTCCTGAGGAATGTGTCTGGTCTTGAGTATTTTTTCCATGGTGATTTGTACAAGGTCATCCACATCCACAAATCGCCCTGCAATGTGCTTTGCATTGATTTTTACCGCTTCGAATATCAATTCAATCTTTTCCTTTTGAATGCTTTGCATGAGAGCGCCCTCCAGAAAGACGGCACGATGCCGTCAACAGCAGGGCAAATGCGTCATGGCTCTGTCGGTCAAGCTCAACTATGAGACGACAACAAATGAAGTAAGTGCAGCTTGACGGACAGTGGCGCTATGACGCGACAGTGGAGAAAAAGACGGGCACTTTGCAAAAATCAAAAGTGGACTTGCCACAAAGAGACTTATCACATATGATAAGTTCCAAATGGAGGGAAGTCATGGACGGAAAACACTTCTTTTTCAAGCATGTAGTTAAGTCGAACCTCACTGGCGAACAGCTGAGAGTGCTTATGTGCATGCTCACAACCGAAATGGACGGCGTCATTGGCATCAAGCAACGAGAGATTGCCGAAATGTTGACTATTCCAGAATCAAATGTAAGCCGATCGATAAAAGCTCTTATCGAAGCCGGACTCTTGAGCAAGAAAGAAGAAAAGGGATTCGACGGCCGTCCCATATGGCACATCGATCCGATTTTTGGAAAGCAGGCCAGGGATGAAGTCGAGGCGATGTACGAAAAATTCCACGGCAAACCAAGTAGCGACCGAAAGAAGTAGGGTTATTTAGCCATGACTGACAAATTACCTAATCCAAATTTGGAGTATGATGCCGCGCTGGAACTCGATCTTGACGAGTCGACTTTAGCACTTCACGTTCTCAGAGCCTATATCAACTTGAAAGGGAATGAAGTAAGTCAGAACACCAGAGACTTAGAAAACAAGCTTCAGACCTACATAGATCGACGTCTTGGTGGCGACAAAATGGTTATCGAAATCGATAATGAAAGCTGATTGTCAGTTCGAAAATACTTTGAATCAGAACTTATCTTGCTTCTTCGAGAGCTGCACCATAAGCCCATCATGGGCCATCACTTGCGAAGCGGAATAGCTTTCGTTTAGTTTCTTGGTACCTTCCCAACGAAGCTGTGTTGCATCAATAATGGCTTCATCAATCCATTTCTCACGCTCTGGCGGCGATATGGATGGATACTTGGTGCTGTTTTTTGACCACCATGCGACGGCAAAACCTTTGCGTTTGGCATACGAGACGTAAGTGTGTTCGAGATCATCGAGACGCTCTCCCGCCTTGTTTACGAAGGATTGAAGATCCATAGCGAATTGCGCTTTATCTGCATTTGGAGACGATCTATATGCAGTTTTCAAATCTCTCTTGCCGGTCGGAAGCCAATGTGCACTGGGTGATTTATCTTGCTGATCTGCAATCTGACTAACGGCACTTTTGACTTTTTGGACATACTCAGGAGTTCCAGGAGCTTGGCCAAATGCCGAATTTGAGCCTACAAAACAAGCCACAGACAGCGCCATTGAAAGTGCTATGGCCAATTTGATTTTCATCTGTTTTCTCCTTTTAGATTCATGGACCCGGTTGCATAGGTAATTTGGCGGTTGCTCCGTCAAGCTTTGCCTGAGTATCTTTCAAGACTTCTCGGATTGTTCCAGTGCCTTGTGGCGAAAAAATCTGGTATTTGTAGACGGCACGAGTACTCGATCCTTGCGGTATTAACTGCACTTGTAGAACAAGATTTCTTTTAGCATCGATGTAATTTCCAGCTCCACCTAGTCTCTCCGAAAAATTCGCCTCTGCCTTGATGATTCCTCTGGCATCATCGGTTGCGTCGACACGGTAAGTAATCAACCCTGCCTGAGAGCTTTCGTAGCGATAGTTATCTAGCTCGTCTTTGATCATTCCGAAAGCGGTCGGCAAATTAGTTTGCCAGTTCTGCTCAGGGGGGCTGAGCAATTTGAGCATTTCATCGCCGTCTTTGTCGTTGAAGTATTTCCAAGTGAAGAATGCAGCGGCGCAGGCGATTGGCATGGAGAGAGGCCCAGCAAACTGGTTAGAGATTCCGCCGGCAACGAAGAAAGCAACAATTGCAAGAATTATTCCTAGAAGCGCTGTTGGTCCCATTGCTCACTCCCTCTTCTACCAGGTGAGATACCCGTATTCATTTTCGTCTGGCTCCGCCTTTTCTTCGGGTCCCGTCTTGTCATCGTCCGGAGTTTCTGTTCCATTGTCACTGTCCAATTCTTCAGTTGTTTGAACATCGGTGACTGTTTTTTCTTCTCGAAGTTCTCTATCTCTGTCCAAATCGTTAGAATCTGGCTCGTGAGTTTGAGGCTTTGGAACCGACGATTTTGACTTGCGCAAAGTCTCATCAACGTTCAAGACTCGCCGCTCCGGTAGTGGAAACAGAAGTTCATTGGTTTCGTTTTCATAGTCTCTCCAGGTTAGAGACCTGACCTGAACTGGTCGTGTCGCCGGGAGAAAAACAATCATGTTTGGTTTTCCCCCTTCTGCTTCTTGACTGTTTTCATCAATAGTTCCAAGGTTTAGAAGGTCATCAACGCTCAATAGAGGCTCTTTCTCTTTGACGTCTCTCAACTGACCTGCAGATGTGACCTTGTCTTCACTCTTGTTGACGTCGCCCAGCATAGTGCTGATTTGTTTGGCGGTTTCGTAGTCATTTGGTTTGAAAAAAACTTTTGATGCAGTCTGGCTCAGAAATTTCTTGGCTTCTTTGCCGTACAGGTTATCCAGCTGGACATAGTCTTGGACGCCCAGGACGATAGGAATTTTGTCGTGCCGAATAATTGTGAGCTTATCCGGCAAGCCGCGCACATAGCCAAAGTTAGTGAATTCATCAAGGAACAGTGCAACTGGATGCTTCAATTTAGTTGTTGTTGTAAAGCTTAGAGCGAGATTGAACATCAGAGCCGCCAGTGGTTTTAGCTCAGGCTTGTCGGCAGGCGTTGCCAGATACCAGGTAAAGAGTCCATTTGCCAGCTCTTGAAGGTTCACGTCCGTTGTTTCTGTGAGCGCTCTAATCCGAGGTTCGTTCCAGAGATCCAGGCGGACAATTATGCCGTTTGCGACCAGGTTCCTGTAAGGAGGTGTTGTCGTGTTCAAAAACTTCTTGTACGCCCTTCTAGCCACCTCTATTGGGCTGTCTGCAACAACTTTCTGAATGCCCTCAGGACCGTCCTCGAAAAGGTCGGCAATGTAGCCAAGATTTGCCTTGCCTTCTTCTCTAAGTCCAATGGAATGCAAAAGTAGCCCAGTGAGTAACATTCGCTCGCTCATTTCCCAACTCTGATCGCCTTTATGCGTTTGCAAAGTCGTTGATTGCATAATGATCTCAACGAGTCTTCGCGCGTCGCGATAGGTCTCTATCGAATCGAGAGGGTTGAAGCGATCGGACGAAAGATTGTCAGGATTGAAATAGACAATCTTGTGCCCCTTTTGCGCGCGGAAACCAGCAGTCTTTGTGTATAGGTCACCAGCGCTCTTGCCACCGGTAGCTTCCGTCACCAACGCCGAACACTTGTACCGCTCGATCAAGTTCGGAATATGGACACCCGTTGTTTTGCCTGAGCCGGTAGGACCGCAGACCAGGACGTGCTTGTTCGTGTCTTGTTCAGGCAAAGAAAGACAACTCCTATTGTCGCCGGTGACAAGAAAGCGCTTCGGGTCGCGTTCTTTGACTATATAACCAGCCTTAAACAGTTCATTCGGAGTGGCCCATCGGGCGCCTTTTTTTGGCTTGTCGAGGGCTTCTACAATACCTCTTGAGTCTTCAAATAGGCTTTTGACCAACTCGGCATACTTTTTGTGGCAGTCTTCTCCCGTCCAATCGTAAGAAAGCTCATTGATTTCAATGTCGGTATATGCAAAGCCATCCTCTTCCAGCCATCGAATAACAGCAGAAAAACTGTAGTGCCACACTTTGCCCATTATGTTTTGCGGCGCTTTAAGCTCGGCTGTGATTATTCGAGTGACTTCATCGACATAGGTGACATGCCACTGATGACGCCTGAGGGAAGTCATAAATACTCGAGCGAGCATCTCAGGCGGAATGTCTGTCGGGCATCTATCCGAAAACTTGCTTGCCACCTAAAGCCCTCCGAAGCCGCCTACACCGCGAGGTGGCAAATTGACCTCTTCAAATTTGCCTGGATCGCGGTTTGGATCGCGCATGATTTCGCGTTCTTTCATGTCTTTTAGCTTCTGACGCAGTTTGCTGTTGACGATTTTTCGACTAACCGCATCTTGTTCTTTTGCAGCTGGGCTAACCTTCACTGCAACCGGTTCTTTTACAGTTTTCAAATTTGAAATCTTCAAGTCGCGTGCAAAGGTGACCAATTTCGCCATTTGTGCCTGAACTTTCGGCTCCAATTTCGCCTTAAGTGATGCACCGGCTTGCTGCCTTGCGAGATTGATAGCTATCGATGGATCAAGCTTTCTCAGCCCTGTCGATGCGGCTCCTCTTCCAACCACAGAAATTGGCGACTGCCAGCAGCTGTATTTTGCTGTGTACTGCGTGTCGACCGTTTCTCGCACTTCGGCAATCTTGTTCATTGCCTTGATCTCTTTTTGCAGGTTGGCTTTCTGCTCGATCAAATTACTCCGCTGCCGCGTCTTCTCTTCCAGATGCTCTCTGAGTATGGTCTTCTTCCCGGCGCGAATTTGCCCTTCAAACTGTCTTGTTTTCTCTGAAACTGACTTTGTTTTTCCGGAACCTGCGGGTTTACGACGGGACTCCCTTGCGGCGGCAAGCTTCCTGTCGTTAGTACTCTTCTTCTGAGTATCGGATTTTAAATGTGGCTGCTCTTTGGGCTTTTGGGTTCTTTCGGATGAATTAGTTTTAGCAGACTGAGGTTTTTCAACCTGTGTTTTCCTTTCCTTCTGGATCGGCTTTTTTGGTTTCGGCTTCTTTTTTTGATTTTCAGGTTGGGACATATAAATGCCTCAGTCTTTCTCTTTCTCGCCTTCCAGAGATTCCCTTTTGCGTACCTGTTCGTCTTCTCGTTTCTCTTTCAACCAGCCCAATAGCTTTGAGTATTCTTTCTTCTTCATACCCTGAGCCCACTTTTCTCCTGTTTTATACTCGGCAGCCAAAAACTCCAGTATTTCGCGCGAATCAGACCTTTCGTATAAAACCTCGTCACCCCTATCCGCCATTTTGATCCTAATCGGTTCCGCCTTTTCTTGCTCTCTAATCCATAGCTCAAGCGCCTTCGCCTCCACAGCAGTAAGTACGATGTCGCCTTTACGGTCCATTTTGCGGATCCGATTTAGCTCAAAAAGACTCGACCCTTTGTTGAGCTGCACTTTCCTTTCAGCATCCAGTTCAATGGAAATATCCTTGACACTCATAGCCTGCGCGTAGGTCCGTTTTTCAAGGTAAGTTCCATCCTTAATCCAGGTATCCAGGCGCTTGTAATCATCATCAGTTAGCTGTTTTCTAGCAAGAGAGCCTTCTTTCAAGTAATCGCCTTGCAGTTTCTTCAGTTCAAAAAGCGGTGTATGCCAGTTGTACTGAACTTTTTCGCCTTCGTAGTCCAGCTCAATTGCTGTTGAGTAATACTTCCAGGCAGACTCCAGCGACTTTTTCTGCCTTTCCTCCTGTTTGGCTCTTTTAGCCGAAATTTCTTCCGTCGTGGGCATTTTTCCAAATGCTTCAATTTCTCGCTCTTGAATTAGTTCGAAGCGACTTGCCTTTTGACGTTCCGGCTCTCGTACATTTTTTCGATTGAACTCTTCCTTTGCGGCTTTTAGGGCGCCAGCCAGTTTTTCTCTAAGGCTGCGCGGCTTTTCTTCGTTACTCTCTTTTTGTTTTTGACTTTCTCGTTCCTTTACCCTTTCAAGCAATCGGTTCCGTTCAAGATACTCGTCTCCGGCTTCTTTGACCTTCGTGTAGTCAGATTTATATAATCGAACTTGCCGGCCCTTCTTATCCGTAGCCATCACAACGACATGAGCATGAGGATTGGCGGTGTTCTGATGCTCTACTGCAAACCATTCAAGATCCAAGCCCTTGGACCTTCCAAGCTCCGCCATTGATTCCCTGACAAACTGCTGAACATTGGCTTCTTTGACGCCCGGGGACATGATCAGCTTGTGCACCAGGATGCCTCGCATTTCTTGCCTGTCAATCGCACGATGGACATCGTTAGCAGTAAAGCCGTCAGCTCGCTCAGTGAAAAAACTTCGATTTACTTCGTTCTCGTCTTTTCCTGGACGAAACCGGATGTAATTAACGTGCGCCTTTGCTCGGCCGCGACCTTTGTTCGCGGCTTTGATATAGCTGTGCTTAACCACCGACCTGGTCACAAGAGATTACCTCTTCGTGATTTTTCCAGACATTTGCTGAGCCACAGCACTCTCATCTTTGGTGAGCTGCTCATGGATCTGTTTGGCTGCGGCACCCTGGCATTCCTTCATCAAGTCTTCCGTATCTTCCAGCCTGGATAGGAACTTGTTAGAAGCCAGTGATTGAACGGCATTTTTTGCCAGGAGTGCGCAGATTCGATTTACTCCGGCTTTGACGACTCCAACAATTTCATCCGTAGAAGCTTTCAGCTGCTGCGCATATACAGTTTCGATTTTGTCCCTTTGCTCGGCCTCGTAATTGATCAAATAGGAGAGCAATGCTTCTCGGGCAAAATCCGTATCTTTCATTCCGCGAGCTTTAGCTAATTGCTTCAGCTTGAACATATCGTCTGCCGTCAGCCAGGTTCTTATCTCGGCAGTTCGACTTCCTCTGAGTTTTGGCATTTTGGCAATCTCCGGAGCTAAAAACCCTCTCTATTGCCATCATACAGCAACATTCGGATAATTCCACCGGAAAAATACCAGGTCATCGGCAGCTAAAACGCTCGTCAGCATATCCATACAGACAAAATCGGATCATCCTTTATCCTGCCTTACGGCACTGCGTGGCGTCCGGTTGCGCTTCAGTTCCACTTCAGCGCCGGGAGTGCTAGCGCACTTCGAGGAGCGTCCGGCGCCGCGATTCGTTTTATGACGACAAGATGATAAGCCAAAGCGTTCCGCCTTGGCAGACTATTCTTCTAAAGTTCCGAGGAAACGTACTGTCGCTGCAACATAGTTGAAAATGAGTAAAGCTTCCTCATGATTCAGGACTTCATTCGGATGTGCCAGACTTTGATTGTTACGGACGTGATTGAACTTGTCCAAAGCAGTAATGCTCATTTTCATGACCTGCTCGCTCATGGCTGATTGCAGCTTCCCCTTTGCAGATATCGTTTTGACATACTCGGCAAAAATGGCATTCAAGGTCTTCTCTTCGATGTTGATGCCATGATTCTGTGCCAACGTCCTCACGTAAGCAGTTAGAAAGGTATGCAAGCGATCCAAGCCCTCTCGCAAGTTATTGTTCTGAATTGCCTGGTGAACTTCTCTGGCAAGCATCTCAAAGCCTTCACCTTTTCGATTTGGTTTGATGGCGTCCAGCTCGGAAACTGTCGCACCAGCCAGTAATCGTTTGGCAATTGCAATGCATTCATCGCCTAGCGCCTGCTCCCACCTGTAGGAATCCTCTGAACGAACATGCTCAATCAGCTCAAGCAGGAGCTTTCCTACGACTGCATTGGACTCAACCTGCCAAAACATCCTGAGACGTCGGGCTTTTGAATTTGTCTCATTGTTGTACTTCGGGTCTTCGATATTCAGCCCAACGGCCTCCGCAATAAACTCTCTGAATGTGCGGTCGCTGAAGTTCGAAACATAACCGCTACTCATCCCCAAAAGGCGTTCCACCTTCTTTTTGTCATTTAGTATTAGGTCAGACATGATGCTTATTCCAAGAATTAGCGGTCGAAAGGACCGCGATTGTAGCGCTCGCTTATCTTAATCGCCCTGGCGACCAGATCCTTATCTTCATGCTCCCAAATCGTCACCCAAGAACCAAAAGGCATTTGCTTTGACTTTCGGAACTGCCTGACTGCCAAATATTCCTGTGGTTTTGTGCGAACCCAGCCTGCAATGATGTCGAGATACCTGTATTCGCCGTTTTTTGAAGTGGACATTGCTTTTCCCTCAAGGTGTTTCCTTAACGGTAAATTCAGTTCAATTCGAATGCAAAGGTAATTTTGAGACCAGGTGCTGGCAATACTTTGAAAAATTCCGGTCGTGCAGTACTTATTGCCATGTCCGGCAATTTACCGTACAATATATACAGGAGATAGCAACATGGCAGTAAGCGACAGAAAAGTTGAACGTCTTGAGACTCGATTGCCTGCTGAGGCAAAACAGCAGATTGAGCTGGCGGCTGCTATGCAGGGACGGACCGTCTCAGACTTTGTTGTTGCAGCAGCGCTGGAAGAGGCAGGCAAGGTGATCGAACAGCAGCGGGTCATAAAGCTGACTGTCAGCGAAAGCATTGCTTTGGCAGAATTGATGACAGCCGAACCAGTCGCAAACAAAAAGAATGTCGAAGCTATACGCCGATATAAGAAAGTGATGGGCCGCTAGCCGTGGAAAAAAAACAGAAAGCGCTCTATTCGATAGAGCGCTGGACGAAAGAGCATGACGCTTCGCAATTTACTTCGGATCTTGCCAGCATCAGACGATATATCCAAGAGCAAGCTCATCGAGATACTTCCAGCAAATCATCAGCCGTTTTTGTTCTAGTTGAACCCGGCAAGCAGGCCGTTGTCGGCTATTACTCACTGTCATCGGCTAGCATTGGATTCTCAGAAATCCCTGAAAAAATGCAGAAAAAGCTTCCTCGCTATCCTCAGGTAAGCGCAATCTTGCTTGGCCGCCTGGGAGTGGATAAGGCATTTAGCGGTCAGCAAGCGAAGAAGTTAGGCGAAAAGCCACGTTTGGGCGAACTTTTAATTGTCGACGCCCAGGAGCGTTGTCTTAAAATATCCAAAGAGGTTGGCTGCGCATTAATGATTATTGATGCCGAAATGCCTAGCGAAGAAGAGCAAAAGAAAGGGGCAAGAGATCCTTTGACGTTTTATACACAATACGGCTTTACGCCGTTAACTGCGAATCCGCGCAGGGTTGTTAAAACCATGCGCGCTATGGCATTGGAATTCGAAGGCGCCTGAGGAACCGTTCGTATGTCTGACATTTGGGTGTTCGCTTATGGCTCCAATATGGATTTGCATGACCTCAAGTCCTGGCTCTCCGAACGTCCAGAGTTTGCAGACTCACAGATACTCGAATGTGAAATTGGCACGCTTTCAAACTACGAGTTGGTCTGGAATTACTATTCAAAAACTCGGCGAGCTGGAGCAGCCAATGTTCAGCCAAAGCAAGGGCGCAGCTTGCCTGGACTTGTTCTGAAAGTGAACGAAACGTGTCTGGCCGGCATAGACAAAAAAGAGGGGCATCCAAATTACTATGATCGTGGCAACAATCAAGTTTCAGCAATTCTAGCTGACGGACGGAAGATAAGTTGCTGGCTATATGTAGCCAGGCCTGAGCACACGAAAGAAGTCATAGTGCCTCCATCTGCAAAGTATCTAAACTTGCTGATTAATGCGGCAAAGCGGTACTCATTTCCAGCATGGTACTTGGGAGAACTGCAATCTACACCGGTTCAAGAAACTGATGAAGACTAGCTTGTTCAATTAGTCAGATCGCAAAGTGAATCTATTTTTGCAATAAATCTTCTTTGCAGAGTTTCACAGCTCATCAGCCTTTCGCGGTAAATCTCAATTGCTTCTTTCAGATGTTTTTGAAAGGAAACACGCCAGATGATCTTACGGTCCAGAGCTTCCTCAATTGGCTTTTCACTGCCATCCCCTTTCCAAATAATCCATTCTTTTTTGGTTCTTGCCTCATGGAGCAAACCACATCTCACTGATTTATAAAAATCGTCTCGCAAGTCTGGATCTGCAAAATATGCCTTAAATGGTCTGCGCTTCTGGAAGAAGCGCTTAAACATATCGGCGCTATCGCCGTAAACGATGTCGGTTTCTTTGGCGCGGAAAATGTACTTTTTTCCTTCGATTGTAGACTCTAGAAATTCAATCAGTGAACATTGAAGAGCCACGATGGAAAAGCCTTTTCCATCAGCTTTCAACTTGTCTATTGCTGCAATTGGCTCAAAATAGCGACTTTCCAGCCTATCTTCAAAGTATTCAAAGAAAGCCTGCGCCCAAAGGTCCGGCATCCCACCTGGTACAAGAGTATCTCTTAGTTTTATCCAGCTCTTATCGTTGCGGTCGCGGGATATTTGGAGATCCATCACTTTGCTCTTCCTCGGCTTTTGAATTGGCACGAGCCGTAGCCTTTAGACTACGACTCAAATGTGTGTATTCTACAAGACGGCATTCAGCCAGGAGTGTTGGAACGGCGCGCACACCCCATGCGGGCTGCCTGAATAGCGGCTGACCGTGGGTCCTGCCGCCAGCCAAAAATGAGCGGTAAATGGAGGGGACCCGCTTGCGGGGCGCAGGCCGTTTAAGGAGCGAATGGCTGGCGGCGGGCGATCGCCGCTAGGCTTTTGCCAGGCAGGGGAATGTGGGCGCCTGCCGGCGCCGCATTTTTAACGGGGCGGAAACCTTATACATCCTGAGGCAAAAGCGTCGGCTCAAAAAGCCCAGAAACGACCGCAGAATTTAGCGAAGAAATGCGCGGAAATGACCGATATTGAATCGGTGCGTGGGGAATGATCAATGCGATGGTCAAAGGTTGGGCCGCGCATGAAAACCTATAAGAAAAAGAGACGACAGACAGTCGAGATTGAAGACGTACAGGAGCCTTTCTGCGGAAGCAGGAAAAAGGACATGGTGCCTCTTTGTGATGCCGATCCAGATGTTGCCGAAGAGTGGCTTTACGCAAAGAATTGCGGCTGGGGTCCAGAAGATTTCAGTAAAGGATCGAACATCAAAGCCTGGTGGCAATGCCCGTATTGCTTGAGAGACTACAAGGCTCAAATTTGCAATCGCACAGGAAATCTAAGTGGCTGCCCATATTGCGCAAGCAAAAGAGTTTGTACAGACAATTCGCTCGAGGATCTCTACCCAGAGCTATCCAAAGAGTGGCATCCCGCCAAAAACGGCAAGCTGAAGCCTTCTCAAGTCATCAAATTCTCAATGAAACGAGCATTCTGGCTCTGTGGAAAGTGCGGAAATGAATGGGAAACAACCATTGCCGAAAGAGCTTTCAACAAAGCCGGTTGTCCGGCCTGCTATCGGGCACGCATTGAATATCAAAAAGCTCATCATGTGAAAGCATTACCCAAGCCGATAATACTCGGCGAAACAGTAGTACCGCGCGATTGGTACGAAAAGACCAAAAGAAAGTTCAAGACTCTGGCAAAAAAGTATCCTAAGGTCGCTAAAGAATGGCATCCAACAAAGAACGGCAAATGGACACCTGAGGATTTTTCGAAGGCGTCCGGAGTAAAAGTCTGGTGGAAATGCAAGAAAGGGCCAGATCACGAATGGCAAGCGACCATAAGTCACAGGACAAAGAGTAAACGTGGTTGTCCTTTCTGTGCCGGTCAAAAAGTCTCGATAAAGACTTCGTTAGCCTATCTACATCCGAAGTTAGCCAAGCAATGGCACCCAACAAAGAACAAGAAACTGAAACCAGAAAACGTAACTGCAGGCACAGACAGAAAAGTCTGGTGGCTCTGCAAGAGGTTTCCCGATCACGAATGGGAAGCCTCTATATACGCAAGAACAGCAACCAAGACAGGTTGTCCAAAGTGCAGCGGCGCAGTCGCAAGCGCACAAAACTGCCTGGAAGCAGAGTTTCCTTATCTTGCAGCACAGCTACATCCCAGCCTGAATGATGGCCTCAAAGGCACGGAGATTACTCCAAAATCAAAGAAAAAAGTTTGGTGGAGATGTTCGAAGAACAAAGAACATGAATGGCAAGCAAATGTATGTGACAGAACCATTCACGGCTCTGGCTGTCCGTTCTGTGCAGGAGTAAGAGCCACAGCGGAGAATTCTCTTTTTGCTCTATTTCCAAAAATCGCAAGAGAATGGGATAAAAAGAAAAACGGAGGACTGGACCCGAAAAATGTTCTTCCATTCTCAGAAAGGAAGGTCTTCTGGCTATGCAAGGCCGGGCACAGCTGGCAGCAGATGATTCGCATAAGAACCAGATCGCAAGCCGACTGTTATGAATGCCGGACGGGAAGAAAGCACCCAAGTTCCGAAAATCCAGAACAACTCATGGAGAATTTGAAGGTGACTGGAAATCAGGCAAATTCGCCCGCAAAGAAGCGTCAAGCTTCTGGTACTGCAAAATAGAGACAATTAGCTGCTCCTTAGCGCAAACAAGACAGCTATCGTGGTGAACTAGATGTCGCTCACGAGTAAGGTCGTCGCTATAAAGCGCGAGCATTTCTTCTAAAAGGCTACGCTCAACCGGGTTGATATAGTCCGTCATTTGTTCAACCTCCGCAAAGCCAAGTCGCATGTTAGCGATAAAGGCAAAGAGTTCATATGTGTAAATCCACAGAGAAAGCTCGGGCGGGGAGAAGTCCCCGCCCTCACAGACCTAATTCAGGCTGCCGATTTGCGACGTTTGGCAGCGGGCTTGCTTTCCGATGTTTGGTCATTGCGCCTGCCACCGGACAGATGGAAACTTGTCAGTTTGACGACCGGCTTTTTCATAAGGACTCTTACGCCGTCTACTTCCTTTTCGTACTGAACGATTGCCAGTCTTCCAAACACAACCACTTCACGTCCGCGCTTAATTGTCTTCATAACGCGGTCACCTAGACCATTCCAGGCATCAACATCGATCCACATTGGCTCGGGACTTTCTTCGCGGGAGAAGATATCTCTTACTGCAATCGAGAATTTGACCACTTTGTTGTCCGAATCGGTGAAAGTTGTTGCCACAGGGTCGGCTCCGACATTGCCAATAAGAGTAATTTGGTTATTCATAAGAAGCACCTCCAGTGCTGTGTTTGTGTGCCAATAACCCGGCGACGCTTTTCGAGAGTGCAAGGACGCGAAGCGCCTAACGAAGTTAGGTTTCCTTGCACGGTAGAAAAACGGTGCAAGATTCAGGCACGGATCTAACACAGCACGGAGGTATCAAAGAAAAACCAGATACTACATATGGTGACAGCGGAGCTCCTGGGCAAATCATCTAGCGGCGGACAAAAAATGACACGGTGCAGTAATGAACTTCTCCGAGACCCCGAAGACAACTTGGCGAGAAGTTAGCCAGAATACCTCGGACAAAGCGTTCCAAGAGGCGATATACGCGGCTTAAGTGGTTGCGACGTGTGGCAAAACCGACATTCAGAAAAGTGGTTTTCAAGAGCGGCGGGTCGCACGAAAACCAGGTTCAAAGCGGATAATGTACCAATCACAGCAAAGGCAAGGACCGGAATATGCCATCGAAAGTCCCGCTGCACATAGAAGACGTAATAGAGCCCGCACCAATCAAGTCAGTGTCGCTGGCAAAGGCATTCCCGCAAATTGCGCAAATGTGGGACCACAAGCAAAATTGCGGCTTTGCACCAGATGACTTTAGCTACGGGTCGAGTGTTCGAGCCTGGTTCAAATGCCCAAAAGGCAGAGATCACATTTTTCAAAAGGCGATCAGCTCGATTACTCGCGCCGCTAGGTTTGAATCAGCTTTCTCCGGCTGTGGGTTTTGCAAAGGAGACAGAGCATCTATAACGAACAACCTGGAGAAACATTATCCAAAGATTGCCAAAGAATGGATGCTGCGTAAAAACGGTATAAAACCAGACCAGGTGTCCTGGGGCTCAAACAAAATGGTTTGGTGGAAATGTCCAAAGGGACATGAATACGAAGCCTCAGTAGTGAATCGCACAAGCAATCAGTCGGGATGCTTTAAATGTAATCGTGGCTCACCGACTGACTTACGGAAGTATCCGAAGGTTTTGCGTGAGTTTGATTTCAAACGAAACAAAAAAGTAGATCCGCATGCGCTTCCTGTCGGACAAAAGGTTTACTGGGTTTGTCGAAAAAACAAAGAACACAAATGGAGATCCGGTTTTTATCGAACCAAGAACCAGAGGTGTCCTTATTGCACGAATAAGCTGGGCTCAAAAGAAAACAACCTTGCAGTCTCACATTCAAAATTAGCCAAGCAGTGGCATCCTCAGAAAAACAAAGGAAAGAAAGCAACAGACTTTGTCTCAGGAAGCAGCTTTAGAGCGTGGTGGAAGTGCAAAAAAGGACCGGACCACGAATGGCAAGCCACGATATCGGATCGTGTACGAAGCGAGACCGGCTGCCCTTTCTGTTCGTTCAGGAAAACATCCTGCACCAACGTCATTACTGCCATAGCTCCTAAAGTAGCTAGGGAATGGCATCCCACAAAGAATGGGAAAATTAAGCCGAATCAGGTACGAGCTCATTCGAGGACAAACTATTGGTGGCTTTGCGCCAAATGCTTGCATGAATACAAGGCACAAGCCTATTCTCGCACTGTACGCAAGACTGGCTGCAAGAATTGCAGTTACAAAATTGGTATCCAGAAGATGCTAAAAGCGCGTGGAATCAAAAGGAAGAAGAAAGACATCAAGCTTCAACCCGGCAAACAATAGCTGCAAAGCTGACAGGGTCGTGATGTGTGAGGATCGTTGGTGAGTTTCAGGTCGCCGACGATAGCGGGACAAGAAGTGACAACTTGCTGATTGAAAGCTGCGATGTTTCTGCCACCATGGTGATAAGGAAAGTTGATGATATTCGCTTTGCCAATCTCCGGAATGGCATCTTGTAGATGCTCCAATTGAAGATCCTTACTCTGAAGAATCGCCAGTTTCCAACGCGCAGCGGGCTGATTACACAGCGCCAAAAGACCTTGAGAAAGATTGTCCGCATCGACAGACAGCCAGCCTTGACAGTTTGGCAAAGACGCCAGTTCACCGAGACTTTTATAGACAGCAGGGGTCTGAAAGCTTCTTGTATAGAACCAGAAGTCGCATTCCGGGCGCTCACAGACGGCTATTTGCCACGCTCTGGAATAGTCAGTCGAATAAAAGTCACCGACATCGTGAATACGAAGAGTCCAGGGCACGTCCGGTTTTGTCTTCATAAGCTTAGAAGTGAGCCAGTCTCGCGGTCTTGCAGAATCAATTAAGTGCACTAGATTCTGCGCTAGAAGCTCAGGTCCTCCGTTCTTTAGCAATAACTCAACCGTTCTGTAATTTCTTTCCCGCTTGTCCTTCTGAGCTTGCGACTGATAGCGTATTCCTCGGCCATAGCAAAGTTTTTTGCATATTTCAGTTGCATCTATGCAAGTCTTGCTCCTGGGCAAACTAAATGCCCAGCTAACCTTGCTGTTATTAGTTAACTCCAGCCCGTATGTTCGTTTCATCAAAACCACCTCGCGTCAGTAGCTGGCAGCAGCGCTGCTGAGGTGGTGGCAACCGGCTTGGCTCAGGCGGGCAATTTAATTCAGGTATTGAGAAAAATCCTGTGATTGCGCGGCTGTGGCGCCGAGCCGGTAAGCTGAAAGAAGCAGAGCAGTAGCCTCATCAAGGACCCGGATCGAAAGTCTGTGCAATTCGACAGTTACCACTTGTCATGATTTCGTCAAAATGCAGGTGAAAGGCTGTTCGTGTTACTCTGACCTTGGTTTCCCGGCATCCCTTTTAGTCTTTCAAGGAGGCTTTAACGTATGGCGAAAACCAAAGCTTTTGGTGTTTTCATCACATCTTCTATTGTCTTATTGAGCACTTGTGTTTTCAGTGCTCCATTTCTTGTCAGTTGCGGAAGCCAAACGGCATCACAACCGTATGCTGATACCGTAGAAAATCGAAAGAAATGGGGCAAGCTGTACACCGAGTACATGGACGTGCTAAGCGATAAAAAATATGATGAAGCTGAAAAGCTATGTGTTGAGATGGAAAAATACCAACCTAGTTCAGGCCCCTCTTGCAGATCCGAAATCGCAGTTAAGCAAGGGAATTACGAAGAAGCGGATAAGCAGATGGCTTTGGCGATAAAATTATCACCCGAAAGTAGTGCTTACTGGGAATATGCTGCTATTTATGCGTACCACCTAAAGCATTACAAGGAAGCTGTGGAGCGCGCCACCAAAGCAATTGAGTTAAAAGGTGCCGATGATAAATTGTCATCCGCTTATCTAATTCGCGGAATTCAATATCGCCGAGACGGACAATATCAAAAAGCATTGGCAGAATTTGATGGGGCAATAAAGTCTGTTCCAGAAAACGTCGAGGCGTTTTACCTCAAAGGTACTTGCCTGGATGCACTAGGTAAAACAGATGAAGCGCTTGCTGCGTATGCTGAAGCCTTGCGATGGGAGCCAAATTTGCAATCAGCGATAAAGAGAAGATTGGCCATCTTTATGAGACTAAGAGATCGAACTAATGCGAAAAAAGAGTTGGCGAGATCTGCAGAACAAGCCAAGGTAAAGATGATGGCCTCTGCAAAAGATTGGATACCCAGTGATCTTACGACCGCGCAAGTACAGGCAATTGAAAAGAACCCAAAAGTAGAATAAGTTTCAAAGGAAGTGACAATGACAAAAATTATTCTTTCTACAATAGCCGCAATTACGTTGGGAGCGGCGTTTAGTCCGGCTGTTCTTAGTCAAGGAATGTCAAAAGAGCAGCAAGATGTCGCGGTTTACAAAGGAATCGAGGCAATAAAGGCGCATCAATATTCAGTCGCAATTGGCGAATTCACTAAGTTGTCGAATAACAATCCTTCCAACGGCGAATACATCGCCCTAAGAGGCTCTGCCTATTATGATTCAGGCGAATATGGCAAGGCAAAAACAGATTTTGAAAACGCCATCAAAAAGGGTTACAACAAGCATTTGATCTATGAACAGTTGAATAACGCTATCGGTCATACGATCGCACCAAATCAAAACTTTTCCGGCGAAACGGTTGGTTCTCTCCTTGAGAAGGCGAGCGCTGCCATAAAAGCCGGAGATTACCCAACCAGCATCGGGGTTTTCACTTTCATGCTCGACAAGAAAATGCCTACCAAAGTTCTCCAGGGATCTTACATAGGGCGAGGGCAAACATTCCTGATGATGGGGCGAAAAGAAAACGCTCGTGTAGATGCACAGTCGGCAATAAACAGCGGACTTGATGTACCTCAATCAAGAGACCTTCTGAAAAAAGCCACACAATAAACAACTGACAGTCACTGTTCAAAAGCCGAAGCAGCCTGCGCGTGCTTCGGCTTTTTGTTTGATGCCTTGTGCTACTCCAAGGTGGATGACTCAATAGAGTCAGTTAACGCCCGAGGGGGTTGACTGCAGACGTAGACTTAAAACACACACAAGGAGATAGCACATGGGTTGGGAACAAACTTTAGTCAGAGGAAAAATCGTCAATGCAATCATTAGAGTACAGAGAGGGACTTTGGATATTGAGCAATTCATCCAAGATGTGCCGGCGATGTGGTTAACCGGCTTAACCATGGGCATTTTCAACGACTCAATCGACTTCAAGCGTCTGCTTCAAGAGAACAATTTTCCAGCCGAAAGAATGGAAGAAATAGATGATGCGCTCCTGTACGGCGATTGACTGTTGAATTCAACAGTTACAAAAATGCCGATGAAAAGTAAGCTGCGTGCATATCCCACCCCTTCTTTTCGCGGAGCTTAGACAATGAAGAAAGAACTCGCTTCTGAGAAGCAATCAAAATTCTCACCGGATGAAGTCGCCAGCAATGAGGCAAATAGCGCTTCTGATGCTCTATTTGAAGAATTCAGTAGAGGCGCAAAAGAACTGTTTAGAGGTGGGCTTCAACTTACTGAGCGCGTCCATGACGGTTCTGCTGCTTTCTTTTCTGCTTTCCTTGGCGAAAAGGCAGCAGAAAACCACACACGCAATCTTGAGAAACAAGCAGCCGAAGCGCTAAAACACGGCAATACGGAAGCCGCAAAGCATTTCTTAAAGCGTGACCTTTCCTTCACAGGCTGGACGCAATCACAGGACGATGAGGATACAGTCAGGTTGCAGAAGGAACTGAAGGCTGTCGAACTAGTTGAACGGCAGCGCGGAAAGGAAAAGTCTGCCGAGCAGAAGGCAGCACATTCTCACAAATCGAACGAGATGTCGGTGCATTTGGCGAAGTTGATGATAACTGGAGCCTAAGGCTGTACACATAGCAAAAGACAGGAAGGTGATGTATTTATCACCTTCCTGTTCGCTTTCGTGAGAACAAGTCCCGAAAAGCAAACAGGTTCAAGATTTGTGGGCGTTGAAGCTTGGGTGGGTATATGGTTAGCATTGCCAGCCGAAGCTCGTATGACTGAGAAAGAACAGGAAAAAAGCGAAGCGCCCAAGCGAAGTGTTGAAAGTGCAACACTTCAAACTGCCGATGCAAATGAAGCACGTCACGCTAATGCAGACACGGTGCGCGCCGTACAGGAATTGAATCCGGACAAACATAGTGGTTCTGCCGGCGGCGATGAACACAAGAAAAGTATTGAAGTCGTAGGACTGGATTATGTGATAACCAAGGACACAAAGATTAGCGAGAAACAAATACTCGCCCTTGAGAAAGGTGCAAAAAGCATTAGCCGAGAAGAACTCAAAGAAAAGGCATCTTCTGGTGATGGACAAGCGCGAGATCTTCTCTCCTATTTTGCACAGGCGGAAACTCTTGCACCTGGGCGTGAGCGCGACAAAGCAATTGCGGAACAACAGAAGAACGCAGATCGGATCTATGGTCGCGGAGAATTTTCTACGCGTAAAAGTTCGAATGATGATGCACAGATTCAGAATGCATCAGATACAGGAACAGAGCTAAAAACCAGGGCATTGGAAAATCCAGCACTTGCTCCCATTGCCGAATTGCGTGCGTATGCAGATAAGCTGCCGGAGGGACCTGACAAGGATCAGATGATGCAACTTGCTAAGAAACAAGCTGCAGAATATGTTCCTGAGATTGCTTCGCGTTACAGCGAAGAGGAAAGTGGAGAGGCGGAGCTTTCAGTCAAGGCTGAACTTCTTCCGAGAGCAGAGCATCAAGTGGCTCAACCACAAAACAATGAATTGACCAATACGCCTGAGGGCTGGCTGAATGTTGGGCACCGGATCGCGCAGCTTCCACTTCAAGATCAAATTACTGTTCTTGGCGCTGGATTAACCACCGGTCTAGAAAAAATCGCTGAAGACGAAAAGCAGCGATTCTTTGGCAGACTTATCGGCACTGTACAAGGTGTTGGACATGTCGCCGAAAATCTTGCTAAGGTCGCGGATTTCGGTGCAGCTCTCATTCTCAACGACAAAGACAAGGCAGGCAGGCTTGCTGATGAATTTGGCACCTGCATTGGACAAACAATCGTTGGTGGCGTACAGCTCTTTCAAGTGACAGAGAAGTATCTTGGAGAAGTAGGCGCAAGCGGTGATTACTCAAAACCCTTCAAGGATGTTCTGGCTGTCGGAATTGTCTTAAACGAAGAATGGAGCAAGAAAACACCATTTGAGCAGGAGCGCATCAAATCTGAGTTGATCGCCGAATTGCTCGCAGACGGGCTGATCGGTAGTCATGGCGCTGGCGCAATCAAGAAATGCGGCAAATTCACTGAAATCTTGAATGCTGTCGGCAAGTATTCGAACGAATGTGGAGAGATAACAAATACCCTCAATAAGAGCGGCAAACTCGCTCATCTAACTGATTCGGTTATTGGTCATGCAGCAAAACTCAATGAAAAATTGGGTCCGCATTTAGACCGCGCCGTCGGTGCCATTCAGAAAGCAATAGACGAATTGATTCCCCTGGGCGATACAGGAACAGGGTTCAAAATGCCCATCCCCAGAGACGGCGTGAAACTGAGCGACAAGATAGCAGAGAAGCTCGAAGACTACTCAATGAAGATGTCTCCCTTCTACAAGGAAGGGAGCAAAAAAGCGATTTCGATTAAGAAGGCAGCCGAGATTGCAGGCGTCTCAAAGAAAGATGTCTTGCAAATGACAGAAAAAGAACTTGCAAAATTTGGTCTGGAGTATGTTCCAGAAAAATACAGAGACATGTTTTTCGAGGCAAACAAACACCTGATCAAGATAAAAGATGAAATTCAAGTTCACCATAAAATTCCGCAGACTGTACTTGACCAGGCGGTTTGTGACATTGGAACTTTCAAGGCAAAGGAGATTAATGGCGTAAAGAATTTGGTGGCGATTCCAAATGACGCATACACTTTTTCACCTGCCACTGGTGAAATAGTAAAGGTGCACAGCGCTATAACTACGGAATGGGGTTACTTTCTAGAGGCTAATCAAGGTACATTGACAAGAAACAAAATTCTGGCATTTTCTCGAAAAATAGATAAAGATTATGGACACTTCTATAAGCGGTGAAGCATGGGTTACTACAAAATTGGAGCGCAATGTATCGGTACATTCGACAAGGTCGAAGACGAAGACACTGACGCGATAATCGGCGAAGAGCTTGTCGTAGATCACTGGCCGGAAGACGATATTCTTTCGGCGATGGTAGGTGGACATTTTGTCACTCGCCGTTTAGCAGACGCTCTGTCGAATGCGGCTCTAACCGGGTTTCAGTTAAAGCCTGTAAACATCGTTGAAGGCGAACAGCTTTATGTAAGCAGAAAAGTTCATCCCGGAGAAGAAATGCCAGAGATATTGCAGCTTGAGTTGACTGGGAAAGCCGGAAAAGATGACTTTGGACGCGACAAAGTGCTGGTTGTTTCCGAAAGAGCAATGGAGTTGCTTAAGAAATTTAGTTTCAAATATCGAATTGTGGAAGACTACGTCACGGTCTAGGGCAGCCATGAAGCCAACTACAAGCAAGAAAACAGCATTTACGCTCTTTTTGTCCATGGCATTGGCATTGTCGATGTCGACATCGACAATCGCGCAAACCAATACAAAAAATTCCGATGCAAATCCGCAGAAAAACGGTCTGGCGGCAACGCCGGAAGAAATCCGGCGATTTGAAGAGGAAAAGATCAAAAGAGAAGAACAGAAGGTTCAACAAAGAGATGGCATTGCCCGTGGTTACGCCAGCACTTTGAGGCCACGTTTGGAAAAGGCTTGGTCTTCACCACAACATACCGGACTGTTAGTGTCTAAACGAAAAATCGTTCTTGACCAGACAGGCAAGGTCATAGAGAAAAAATCCATACAGGAGAGTGCGTCAAAGAAAGAAGAAGAGTCGATAGACACATTGCTGGGCTCTTTTCCCTTTGTACGTCTTCCTGTTGAATTAGAGAAGATCGAACTGAATCTGTCATTTATGTCAGACGGAAACATGAATATGGTTGAGATAAGTACGCCTTCGCTGTGGGATCCAGAGAATTTTGTACGAAAGCGAAAAGCAGCTTTCCCAGACGTTGACTTTGGTCCATATATGGCGGATTTGCAGCGCAGAATAAAGAGAGCCTGGTTTCCGCCCAAAGGTGAAGAAATGAAGCGTGTTGTAGTCGTATTCAGATTGGGCGCACAGGGAGAACTTTTAGACTTACGCCTCGATCACTCTTCTGGCTCACCAACTGCCGATGAGGCAGCAATGAATGCCATGAGACAGTCCAAATTTAGACCGTTACCTGAAGGTTCAAAAGCGCCGATAGATATCCAATTCACTTTTGACTACAGCGTTTATTCTGGCGGCGGAAGAGGCGTCTTTAGGCAATTTTAGCAGCGAACAATCCGTTCGATGAATAACTTTTTGCGAGAAATGAATGTTTAAAGGTCGTGCCCATCTCAAAACAAGCGGATTTAGCGGCAACTATGCGCATCTCAATAAAAACAAATATGTTGATTTGAGTATTCTCTCTGTCTTTAAAGCGACGGTCGTTGTTGGGATGCAGCGTGGGGGGTCGATCGCTGCAAACTGGAAACCATTCATTCATAAACTTGGAATGGGACTTTCCGCAACTGCTTTTTTGGAGATAGACAATCAAAATTTGATTTTGTCACCGGAGTTCAAGGACCTGGACGGCACTGAGAAAGGGGTTGTGAGTTACTGGTATGGAATGGCATTTGCAAAGTTGATCGTAGACGCAGAGTTAAAAGTTCCTTGGTTAGAGCACGTCGATGAGAAGTGGAAAAGCGGAAAATTAATTCTGTCGGGGGCGAGCAAGGAACGCGGCGATCTTGCAGGAATGGATAGGGGAGGCGGTTGGCACGTGGTTGAAGCTAAGGGACGCTCTCATTCGTGTACTTCAAAACTGGTGAAAGATGCAAAACAACAGGCATCAAATGTAAAAATGATAGAAAACCAAATCCCGGAGACAAGAAGTGTTGTGGCAGTCTCGCTTGGCAAACAACCAATATCTATCATTTTTACTGATCCTCCTTCAAACGAGGATGTTGAAGGCGAAATTTGGAAAGTGAGTCGAGAAGACTTTTTCGAAAAGTACTATCGCAACATCATTGAATATTTGAAGAGCCAAGAACATGAAAGGGTAAATCTTGGAGGTAAGGGAATTTTTGTTTGCGCAAGACTCTTTCCGAGAGAGGAAACCCGCTGGGGAAGAGCCAAAATAGGACTCCTACAGAATATTTTTCTCAACCCTCAAACTGCATTACATGCTGTTGAAGGTTTACCGGAAGGAGACAGCAAAATAGGTTCTGATGGAATCGTCATTTTCGATACAGTGTGGGATTCAGAGCGCGATGAAATCATTTTATGAACATTGCATATGGTTTTATCGACCCAATTTAGTCTTAATCCATCAAAGTGCGTTCTCTAGTTGATCGAGCGCTTTAGAGCAATCGTACATGTTTGTCTGCAATTCAAAAATGTGTGACCAGTTTAAAGCGGCGGTGATATTAAGGCCTCTAAATCTGTACACTGGTGTACTGTTCAGTGCGGCAAGGTTCTCAGTTATTTCCGTAAACTTTGTTCGACAAGATGCGAGTTGGGCCCAATGCTCTGGTAATACTTCATCTGAGAGGAAGTGACGATTTATTTATTTGCGAAAGACGATTGCTTAAGGCTTTCAGGGCGATCTCAAAAAGGTCAATTCTGTCGCAAAGGTCGGAGACAGGCCTGGAGATTAGCACTTCGGAGCCTCTGGAATTTTTGTCAAATTGCTGAGCAGTGCGCAGCTGGATAAGTATCTCGATAAGATTGATTTGTGCTTTCTTCGCGTTTATAAGAGGATGTGCATCAAGAAGTGTCCAGAACTTCTCAAAATCCAGTGTTTTGTGCGCTTGCCGCAGCTCATTTTTCAGCTCATCAATTTCTGTTTGAAGCCTTTGCTTTTGGTGATTTAGTTCCATGACATCTTTCGTTGTATAGCTTGCTGAAAATAAAATCTCACTGCGATTTCCACTGTTTGTAAGTTGGCGGAGAATGTTGGCATTCGTGATCACGAATATATTTTTCGATTGCAGCAGTAGCTTCTCCGTTTTCAAAAATAGTTACGGGTCCATCTTCGGAGACTACAAGAACAACCATATTCGAGGTTTTTCGACTGTATCTTTGAGCTGAATTGAATCTAGCCCCTCTGGAAAGTTCTTCCTTTTCTCCAGATTCTCCATCTAGCAAACAAGCAAATGCAGAGATCGTTAGCGCTTTAACATCCACGTGTACGGCGCCATCTACCCTACTCATATCAGCAAATAGTTTGAATGTGTCTGCGTTCAGAGGTACGGGTTGTTCTAGGTGTTGCCCGCTCAATTCCCGAGCACGAACATTGCCCGAATCAAGCAATAGCGTAAAACCGAAATGATCTCTTCTAGCAGCCGTGACGAGCTCATTTACGACTTGCTCAATTTGGGTTTTCAGTGACTCATCTAATGTAGATAGAGAGCGAGTTTGTCTTTGAAGGTTGAGAGTCCATTTGCTTTCTATAGCCCTTAAAACGCCGTTTGCAGCTTGGCAAAGTGGGTTCCCGCGGAGAGCAAGGGTGAGATGTCCCTTTTCAAATTCGGCTAACAAAGGAGTTGCAAGGGACTCTCTGTGTGAAAAGCCAACAATGTCTCCGCCAATAGACACAAGTTGATAGTCTCGGCTGGTGGCTGTGAGAAACTTCCTTACATGTTTGAATTTGTTGATGCTCACCGAATTACGCAGAGGATAATCGACTTTTGGCTGTTGGTTTGGATCTCTATCAAAAATCGCCAGCGTTCCTGTGCAGCCAGAACCTTCTTCCTTGACAGTAGCGATTTCCATAAGCGAATCGAGAATGAGTTCGGCATCGGCATCACCACTCTTCAAAGTGCGTGGAAACATTTCTGCCATTATTACTTCCCGCACTACGTCGAAAGCAGCATGCTCTGCTAGTCGCCCACTTCCAATCTGCGTTCCATAATTCATTTCAAGGTCAGGGCGAAGCAATGGCAGTTGCGCAAAGCGCAGCCACTGCTCTAGTAGAGCGGTTGGACTTTCTGTTTGAGGACGTTCAACAAACCACATATGGAAGTGAACGTCTTTCGACTGGTGAACCAGGGCGTAGAGTCCATCTGCAATTTCCGGAGTTCGCACAATTGCCTCAGACACGGACTCTATCCGGTTTTTGTACGGAACTGCGTCGCGAGCTTGAAAGTAAGCTTGGATCTCTTTCTTGTATTTATCCAAAAGTCCCTTCGTGTCGTAGACCAGAAAGTCATCCGAGTCTTGAGGATTAGTTGAGTAAATCAACGCTGCTCTGGTAGCACGTCCGAAGAATTTGGTTAGGCCTGACTGCAAGCCTTGCTTGACGATATGTACAGCCAGTGCGCGCTGCATAGAAAAACCACCCGATTTTGACAGGAACCTGTCGAAGATTCGACCAGAGGGGATCTTACAAATCTGGCTTTTCAAGATCAACCGAGCCGACAGTCTCAGGAAGCTGTAGCTTCGCGATCTATTGCGAGTTGTACGGACTGGCCAAGGGATAGCGCCCGTTCTTTCAAAGCAGATATATGCATTGATAGCCAAATACAATCATCCTCACTCGGAGCAACTAATAATTCTCGTGCCAAGAGGTTCTGCAAAACCATTAGACCCTTCTGAGAGGTCACACAACGTGCACGTTCGAGTAATCGGTCTACTCCATACCGCCACTGCGCAGAAAACGATTTCTGTGCCACTTGAGAAAGGTGGCGATTATGTTCTCCTTTTTGCTGATCTCTCATCTTGAGTTCGTAAACTATGCGACGAGCAGCAAGTCGGCCCGGCGGCATATCTTTTGAATGAAGAGGAGAAGGGGGCTGACTTTTTGGCGAAGTCACCCCCTCCACAGCGTTATATTCGTGTAAATCACTTGCCAAGCACCCACTGCGCATTTCTTCCATGGCAGGTTTCCAGAGTTGCGGATATTTGGCGATCGTCCTGGTGCTGACGCCGGACTTAATAGCAAGGTCCCGTGTACTGAATGTCATTTTCGATTCACGGAAGTCTTCTACAGCTGCACAGATCAGTTTCTGAGCCCGTGTGGCTCTGTTGGCATTGTTCCGAACCCAGGAAATGGGGACTGCGGATTCATATTTCCGCGCTTCCGCGCAACGCCGATGCGGCGGAATCCAGCTGGTTGCTCTTTCGATGTGCTTATTCGCTTCTTCACGTCCTGCACTTATGTCTTTGCTCTTTCCGTGGTGTTTGGTTTTCAGGATCTCTTCAATTAGAAGTTTCCGCTCGTCTTCGTAACCGTAGCCGAGCGCGGAAATTAGTCTTTCCGGATCTCCATAAAACAGGTAATGCCCCATCGTGAAAACGGCATCAGCTCTTTGACCGGTTGCTGACAGTCCATGCTCAAAATAGTGACGACCGCGCAGCCATGAATCGCAATTAATCCCCGGAGGCAATTTCCGAAATGCTTGTATGACTTCTTTCTGCGCTTCTACGCTTCCTTGAGGAACAAGGTCAGGTTTAATCGGTACAATTTCCGCGCCGGGGAAGTTGATGCGAGCTTTGACAATAATTTCAGCTCTAGATGCCTCGACTCGCTCAACAAAAGCTCTCAACTTATGGAAGTGGTGATAAGGGTTGGCCGAACATTCGATATCGCGAGTGAATTGAGTAAGAGCGTCAGCGGGAGAAAGTTCATCACGCTCTTCTCGCACAGTTAGACTGTGATCGTTGAGCCAAGCAAAACCTGGCTGCAAAGGAAGCCTAAGCCCTTGGCCCAGAGACTTATTGCCGGGGTTCGGAAATATCTCGAGCTTGCCTTTTTCGACGGTGAAATCATGCAACGCAAACAGCTTGTACAACTGTTTATAAAGGTCTCTGCTGCTTATTGGCGCATCAAAGTAGATATAGATGTGCCATCCGCCTGAGTAGGATGACCGATAGAGATTGAATCCCTCAATGCCGGCTTTCTGTAGCAACGCGGAAATTTTGGCAAAGCCGGCAGCATTATGATATGGGCTGCCATTGTCTATATCCAAAACGGCGTACTTGCTCGCCTTACCAGCGCGAGTGCCTATGAAGTACTTGGGGTGCACGCATGCTGCAGCCTTGAGAATTTCTGTATCGGTGAGCTGCCAATCATCTTTTGCCGAAAACCACGGACCGCCGTCTAGCGGCTTGCAGATATATGCATATCGATGAAATAGTCCAAGAAAAATGGATAGCGCTTCTGTGGTCCGAAGCGGAAAAAATTTTATGCGTGAGAATCTAGCTGGCTGGCCATTGGAGGCTGCCAGAGCAATATGTCCGGTCGTAAGCGTTCCTCTTTCTAATTAAAGATGAGTTGACCTAGCCGGATCGGTGCATTATGCTTGCGCTATCTCAGGGCGTCTCGCAAACTCCTGAATAAAACCGCATAACCGATCCGTTAGTGATCTCTCAAAACATCGCCTGCCAGCGATGTTTTTTGCTAACTAGTGTTTTGAATTACCTCCTTTGTCTCAGTAGCATTGGCCAGTTCGGCCAGCAATGGGGTCGAAAAAACTTGTTCTTGCTCTGATTTAGCTGCTTGGGAGCTATCAGGTAAGTTAGATCTGGCGCGCTTTTCGCGCTTAGGCCTTCCTTTCGGAAGGGCAGAAATTCCGTTTGGAATGATTGGGAAAAGCAATAGTTGCGTCCCTTCTTCAGACTCGATTGACGGTGAGTTGCTCTCTGGCTCTGTCACCTCATCGGATTCAACAAAACTGTCTTCCAGTATGGACTCGGCGGTCTCAATCACAGGTGCATCGGCTTCTGTTTCTACAACAGTTTCATTTAACTGTTCTTGGAATGCATTCAAGTCCGAATCAACTGCAAGTTCACATATAGCTTCGATAACTGCCGGTTCAATGTTTGATAAAGGCGCCGAGCTCAAACTCTCATTGAGCTTCTCCCGCACGTTGTTAGGAGAAACAGCCGCAGAATCTAAATCATGGAGAAACATGGCGGTGGCAGCCGGTATAGATATGCTGTCACGGCTTAGTCTGGTCTCAAGTCGATCATTGAGCCAAGAAAAACCCGGTTGCAGCGGTAGAGGCCAGGGCAATTCAGTAGAGTGGACAATCAGGTTATTTTCACCTGGTGTGAATCCTGATGCCCTCAGGTAACTAGAAATGGACGCTGTCATTTCTGCGGTTTTCACAGGCTCGGAAAAGGACAGAAAGATTTGCACACTTTGTGATTCACTCACTCCGTAAAGCTTCGGCTTCATGCCGGCGGAGGACAGAAGCTGGACAATTAGAGCCACTGTATCTGTTTCTAGAAAGGGTGAATTTTCCGGAATTGTTAGAACAAGATGATTAGAATGTGTGTCCAGAAGACATGCACGAAGAGTCTTAGAGTCATTTGCTATAGATGCATTGATTTCTTCATCAGTCAGGTAATGATAGTGGCTCATAGTGCGCCACTGTGTAGCACCAACTCGGCGCACGGCTGAACCAAATCGCTGCGAAAAAAGAGAGAGAAAGCGCTTATTCAAAGCAACGCTATCGAGCTCGTCTTGTGTCGTTACCGGTACTTTACCCTGGACACAGTCTATATAAGTACTAATTGTCGGTCTCTCTTTCTAGGAGATAGTCAAACGCGCAAAGGGCACCAATATTTGATCGACATAGCTTTGGACATATTGCCAAGTAGTTGATCGTTGACACTATATAAGGTGCAATAAAGTCGATCAATACTTTAGATCTACTACTCTGATGAGGAAGCGAATTTGATCGATCGCGGAAATTTCCGCGGTTATGCCACCATTGTGGATTTCCGCCACCGGTGGGAGCAAGCGACATCAATTGATCTATTTTCGATCTATAAAACTTCTGGGCAAAACGCAACTTTCCATAGCCCGGAAATATAGGTTCCGGAGAGTTTGCTGGAAGCGCGGAAGCTTTGACGACATGTGCTCTGATACTGAAAAGGTTCGCTGAATGCAAGTTTTAGACTTTCTAGTGCATTTGCTGTGCGCACCAACAACGATATCAGATTTATATGTTTCCGCAACCCGGAAATTGGAATTTCTTTGGCAAAGAAATGAAATTGTAGTGCCGGCGCCGAAATGTGGACTTTGGAAGAATCGCGCGAACGTGCGCTCAGTGGCAGTTTCAACCATCATTCCACCAGCAGATGACGGTTACTCCACTACGAGGTGCCGAAATAGCTCGGAAATATTTTCCGCACTTCGGCAGTAATTCCGAGGCTCGGAAATCCCCGCAAAACATGGAATTGCTCCTTGTGCACGGTCAAGAGGAGCATTTTCGCAAAAAAAAAGAGGATAAGGAGCCCGAAGAGAACCGCCTACCCAAAACAGGTCTGATAAATGTGCATCAGAAATAGTGCCACCAGATATACACCACCAATGCAGATCCGAATGCGGCTCGGAAATAGAGGTTCGGCACCGCAGAAAGCTCACAAAGCTCTGCTGATGGGCTTTAAAAGCGTGCGAGGAAACATACCGCAGAAAAGTCTTGAATCAATTTCCATGGCGTCGAAAGGAAATTCTCCTATAATGAATCTGAATTATTCGCGACAAATATATCCACCAGCGCGCCACTAGATATGGAACCAGCCAGATGAAAACGATTTCGGTCAAAGAAGCAGCTCAGGCTCTAGGAATCACTCCACGGGCGGTCATTTATAGAATTCAAAATGGAGATTTGAACGGCCACCAAACACCTAATCCATATGGCGTGAACGAATGGCGCATATATCCCACCAAAGACATATCGCAGAAACTCAAGCTCGGAAATGATTCAACGAGCCAAGAAATAGATTTCGCACCCCAAGAAGAAACGGTTGATGCGGAAACAGTGAGCGAGGAAACTGCTTCCGAGGCCCCGCAATACCAAGCCTGGGTGGAAGCAGAACGTCAGCACATGCGTGTTATTGCAGAAGAAATGATGAAGCCACTGCTGGAAACTATTCGACACCAGGAAAGGCTTTTGGAAGACCAGGGCCGCCAACTCAAACTGCTGCCTGATTTCGAGAAACAAGCCGAAGAAGAGCGCAAAGCAGCTCAATTAAAAGCACTTGAGGTTGAAGCCCTGCGCAAGCAGATTGAAGCACTTCAAACCGAGCAGGAAGAAACGGAAAAGGCTAAAGAACAAGTTGCACTGTTGGAGCAGTCGCTAGAAGAAGCAAAGCTTCAAGCAGAAGCCGAATTGCTGAAGCTGAAAGAAGAAAAAGAAAGCCAGCTAAAAGAAGTCGAAGAACAGCTAAAAACGCTCTCTCAGACAGTTCACGATTTGAAACAGCCCTGGTGGAAAAAAATGTTCGGTATTAGTCCAGAAGCGGATGCTACAAAATCTTCTCAAAATGAGCAATAACGATGTAATTGATAGAACCGAACCCCGCATTTGTATCTATTGCAAATTTGAGAAAAGATTTCAGCGCGGCAAAAGGGGCGGAGACTTTAACAGCGAACATGTAATTCCGCAGGCATTTGCCAGCGTTAAAAACTCTCTGACACTGATCGGGCAAGTTTGCAGCGATTGCAATGGAGAGCTTGGACGCACCATCGACCAAAATTTGTCGCGCGGAACGGTAGAAGCGATCGATCGATTTAAAGAAAAACAAAAACCAGCAGAAAAAATTGGCGAGCTAAGCAGAAAGAAACTAAATATCAGTCTAGAGAAGTCTCAGAATGAGACCATTCGCAAAGCTCATGTTGACTTAACTCATGAAGGTACAGAACTCAAACAACAGTTTGCAGTTCAACTGACCATCAGGCTAAAAGGATCAAACGAGTGGCTGGCAATTAAACGTTCGGATGTGAATTTTCTCGATAAATGTCACACTTTTATTCGCGATAAATGTCATGCTCCACACGGTATTTTGGTGCAGCTAAGTCGCGTGCAGAAGATGTCGGAATTACAGCGGATTTTGCGATACCGCTTGTGGTGCTACGAAGAAATCAGCACCTGCTATAAAATGGCTACAAACCAGCTAGGTGCAGGTTCTTAGTTACGCACCCTTCTGTTTTGCCGGCGGAGCGCCATTCGCGTATAACAACATTTCTCGCGCAGCATCTACAACATCTCGCTTAATGACAGTGTCGTCATTGAGCTTTACTAGCCGCTCTAACAATCGGAACAGCTTTTCCAAAATTCTCAAATTACCTTGGGTATACCAAAATATTGCCGTGTAAATCTCGGACTGCGGCCGCTGCAAACCCATAGCATCGCTTCTCAATTCAATGTACCTGTTTACCTCTTCTGGCTTGAGCGCGTGGAAAGCCTGGACAAACGCAACCCTGTTTACGAAATGAGGATGTCGATCGAGACTTCTTTCCAAGCCTGGATCACCAATCAGCACCATTCCGATTTTCCACTGATCATGCAAGTCTCGCAACTCCTCAAGTGCCTGATAGCCCAACCTGTAAGCTTCATCCACTATTATCAGCTTGGCATATCTTTCTCCAAAACCCTGAACTATTGCCGACTGTGCCTGCCTGTTACGAGCTCGCTCGACAGCATCGTCAAATCGATTTCGCATGGCGCCCAACTCCTTTCTTAGCCTGGCTGCCGATGTTGTAATGCTTGGAAGGTAGTAGATCGCATTGCATTGGACAAGCTTCTCCGGTTGCACCAGTGGCCGAATCGGATTCACAACGTTGGGTTCCACCGCTGACCAATTTGCAAGTCTCATAGCCGTTTCAGTCTTTCCAACACCAGGACGGCCCCATGCCAATCCAATTGTTCTTTGATCTCGACAGAGGTCGCACAGTTCTGAAAATTGCTTACAAGATTCAGTTTCCAGATAAATTTTTGTATTGCTCTCGCTCATAGAAATATTTGAAGACCCTCCGTTTTGGCTCAGCAGCAGCGGCTTTTGTACTAATGTTTGTTTCTGACGCTACGGGTGTTTTCCAGAGATACCGATTTGCAAGCTGTTGTCGCTCCGTTACGGCATCTTTGACTTCCTTTTTTCTAATTGCTCGTTCGCGCAAAATGCCTCTAAGGTCAGTATTCGCACCGTCAAGCTCTCTGCACCCTGGTTTGCATACAAGTGCTCCATCCGCATAAACATAAATTTGCGAAATATCGGTCGGGTCATATCGAATCGAAACCTTCTGCTTTACGTACTTTGACAGCTCAAGATCAAAATAAGTAAATGTCTGGAATCGGATGCCGTCTCTTCGCACAGTTCGCTCTCGACCGACATGCATTAGCATCAAATCGAGCGCATCCAGGCTCTCCGGCATGCGTGGAATTGTCATTCCTTCTTTCCATCTCGATAACGGCGATCCGTTTAAGTCCTGCTGTTCGCGACACATGTAAACGTTGATCAGCCACTGTCTAAAAAGTTTGTCTATCTCTTCCACGTTCATTGGTGCTTGTTTGGGACTTTTCACATCCGGAACAAATAGTTGCTCGGTCGAAAGAAACAGTCTCTCGATTTTTCCTCTGGGCTCAGGTTCACCAGGTTGCGAATCAATAAATCCGAACTTTAGATCCGCCGCAACCTGCTCAATATGGTTAGAAGTGAAGTCCGAACCTCGATCTGTGAAAAACTTCTCGGGCAGCCCGCACATTGGCCAGGCTTCCTCTGGCTTGTGCCAAATTGCCTGGCGTAGCGCAAAAGCAACTCTTGCTGACGACGGCGCTTCGATACCGAGGTAATAACCCATGATTGCTCGGCTGAAGTCGTCCTCGACTGCAGTAAGCCACAGCTTTTTGACGGTTCCACGAAGGTCGCGCGCATACAGGGACAGCTGCTTATGGTCGCATTGCCATATCTCATTTGGTGCGCTTGCCGACCAGCGGTGAATGATTCCGAACTCGTGCTTGTATGCCTTGGGCCCTTCATGAGCAAAAACCTTCTGTTCTTCCGGAATATCATCGTAGATTCGCCAGACGACGCTGTATGAAGGCGCCGAGATTCCTTCCTTGTCGCAGTGTTCTGAGACCTTTCTGTGGACCCATGCAAGGCTCGGTTTCGGTCTTTGGAGACACAAACCCTCAATGATCTTCTTGAGCAACTCGTCTACAGACTTTCGGCTGCCTGAATCTCGCCGGCTCTTGCGCGCCAATCCTTCCCAGCCCTCTGTCCGGAATGAATGCAGCAGTCGGTAAAATTGTCGCTCTGTAATGCCGGCCTCCTGAGCCGCTCGCCTTACAGGAACACCATGATTAAGATGGCGCTCGATATGGCGATACAGCTCAAGCGACCTCCCATCTCCAGGAGACTCGCTCATTATTTCTGCGTTTTATTCCTTTGCAAAACCCTTGAGTTTTGCCACACTGAAAAAAGCTACGAAAACAGGCTTCCCTTCATCTGCAAAAATCATACGCAAAAGTCCTTCATTTTTCCTTTAGGTTTTATTCACGAAAAAAATTTGAGGTGGCTGCTTGAAGATTGGCTATGCAAGAGTATCCACTGACGATCAAACACTAGATATCCAACGGGCCATCCTGAATCAAAATGGCTGCGAAAAGATATTCGAGGAGAAGTTGTCTGGCGTAGGACCAGACAGACCAGAGCTTTGCAGGATGCTCGATTCACTAAAAGAAGGTGACATTGTTATCGTTTCCAGTCTTGACCGACTGGCTCGCTCCACAAGAGTCCTTCTCGAAACCATTGATAAAATCGGCGCCAGTGGCGCCAAATTCACCTCTCTCTCAGAACCATGGGCTAACACCGACTCTCCTGCCGGCAAAATGATAATGACCGTAATTGCCGGAATTGCTGAGTTTGAGGCGGATTTGATCAGGTCACGCACCAGCGCCGGTCGAGCCGCCGCACGCAATAAGGGTGTAATTTTTGGCCGGCCAAAGAAACTCTCAGCAAAGAACAAGAAGCTCGCCATGCGCCTTTTGAAAGAAGGAAGCTCTGTCCGGGACGTTGCGGAGACGTTTGGAGTGCACACTTCAACAATTTACAGAATGCTCAATAGTTGATACCGCGGGCGGTTGCCAACCTGACATTTATCGCGAATAAAAACCTGACATTTATCGTGAAAGTTTCTATGACATTTATCGAGAAAATTCACACTAGTTGCCCTCAGTCCCTTGCAGGGCGCAGATGTGTTGTTGCTTTTGAGCTCAGAGGTATTCCTGATTTCAAACAATTGGAATACCCGCAAGCTGAGAACTACTCTTTGGATTTATGCGATTGATTACCTATGCATGCCATGAGTTAGAAATGATATTCATGAGATCGGAGCTGCTCTTAACATCACTCAAACTGGTGAATCCAATGCTATGTGCCGCTGCATATGATGCCATGGACTGGATCATTGTGTTCACTTCGCTATCGGTCAGGTATTTTCCATCGCTCAGCTGGAAGCGTTCAACTTTGTTGCCGCTCACATTTTGACTTTGCACGGTTACTTGATCGGAGTTTCCAAGATAGCCCATTTGAAGGTCGTTGCCGCTCATGAAGAAGGCTATATCGTCTTTGTCGAGACTATTGTCGAAGGAGACTTTATCCAAAGTTCCTCCACTGTCTGACACAGTGTCAGTGCCTCCACCTACTCCAAAGTTGTAGGTGTCATTGCCACCGGCGCCGGACAGTGAGTTTGAACCACTGTTGCCTGTCAAAACATTATCGTACCCATTGCCGGTGCCGTTGATTGCTGATGTTCCTGTGAGAACCAGATTCTCAAGCTCAGTACTCGCTAGTGAATAAGTGAACATGCTCTTGACCGTATCAGTTCCTTGGCCGGAAGTTTCCGCAATCGAATCATTAGCGTTTTCACTCAAAATGTAGGTATCATCTCCAGCTCCTCCAACCAGCCAATCAAAGGCCCCCGAGCCGCTTCCGCCATCCAAAGTGTCATTGCCGGCGCCGCCAGTCAATGAATTGCTCGCTGTGCTTCCAATCAAAATGTTGTCTGCCGTGTTTCCAACGGCGCTAAAGCCACCGGTTAAAGTGACGTTTTCAAAGTTCGATCCTGTTAGATCGACACTGAGGGTACTAATGACTGTATCGATGCCTTCGTTTGCATTTTCAATTGCAAAATCGTTAACGCTGTCAATTACATAAACATCATCACCCAAACCGCCAACTAGAGAATCGTTGCCAGTTCCGCCATCAAGTGTGTCATTACCAGCGCCTCCCAGCAGTGTGTTGTTACTTGAATTGCCGAGGATGTAGTTATCCAGGTTATTCCCCTCACCGGTTGTTGCGGTTCCAATCATGGTCAAGTTGTCCAAGTTTGAACCAACCAGTGTGAGGTCAAGGTTGCTAATGACAGTATCTATTCCTTCATTGGAATTCTCGATAATGAAGTCATCGGCTGAATTGAAGTAATAAAGATCATTTCCCAGACCGCCAATCATGGTGTCAGCACCTGTGACTCCATCCAGCGAGTCATTGCCAGCTCCGCCCGACAAAATATTGTCGTTGACATTACCCAATAAGAAGTTGTCTAGGCTGTTTCCATAGGCATTAAAGGCAGTTTCAAGCAAGGTGATGTTCTCTACCTGTGCCTCATCCCCAATTGTGATGCTGACCGAACTAATAATCGTATCTGTGCCTTCACCGCTATTCTCGCCAACTGCATCTGTAGCCGTGCGCACGTAATACGTGTCGTTTCCTGTTCCCCCGATCAAATAATTGGTACCGGTACCGCCATCCAGTGTGTCGTTTCCGGCTCCGCCATACAAGGTGTCATTGCCGAAATCGTCGGTAAGCACGTTGTTTCCGGTGTTGCCAGTAAGGACGTTATCCCATGTGTTGCCGGTAGCATTCACATTGCCAGAGCCCGTCAGAGTCAAATCCTCTAAGTATGCTCCCAACGTCCAATTGACAGAGCTCTGTACAAGATCCAGTCCATCAAAATAGTTCGTCTCTATTACCACATCATTAGCAGAATCCACAATATAAGTGTCGTTTCCGCTTCCACCCTCCATGGTGTCATTATTGGTGCCTCCGTCAAGAGTGTCATTGCCGATTCCACCCGATAGTGAGTCATTTCCTGCTGCTCCAAATAGAGAGTTATCTCCTCTATCTCCAGTAATTGTGTTATCCCCTCCGTTACCGGCACCGTTTAAATTCGTAATTCCATATCCTGATAGAGACAAGTTTTCCAGGGTAGAGCTTAGAGTCCAACTGATGCTGCTTATGACAGTGTCATTTCCTGATGCATCGATGATGGAGTCGCCCGAGTTGTCGACAAAATATGTGTCGTCGCCTGCGCCACCATCAAGAGTGTCGGCACCAATACTTCCATTGAGAGTATCGTTTCCAGCATCACCAGTAAGAGCATTGGCCGCAGTATTACCTTTAATTACATTGTCGAGGGTGTTTCCTATTCCATTGATAGCTGAGGCACCCTGCAATGTCAGATTTTCGACATTACTGCCTAATGTCCAATGGACCGTGCTAAATACAGTATCGGTACCTTCATCGGCATTTTCCGTGACTATGTCGGTCGCACTGTCAACCAAGTAAAGGTCATCTCCGAGCGCGCCCACAAGAGTGTCGTTTCCGCTGCCACCATCCAGAGTATCATCACCCTCAGATGCATTTAGAGAATCATTGCCGGCCCCACCCGATAGACTGTTGAATCCGACGTTTCCAATAATGACATTATCTGCGCTGTTTCCATAACCGCTGATATCTAATACATCGAGCAGGGTGAGATTCTCAACATTGGCACCCAATGTGTACGAAATAATGCTCTCTACTGTATCTGTGCCTTCAGAAGCATTTTCGATCACAACATCTGCTTCGCTATCTACAACATAGCTGTCGTCACCAATACCGCCTATGAGTGTATCGTTACCAAGTCCGCCATCCAGAGTATCGTTACCGTCCGCACCCAGCAGCGTATCTACGAGCGTGTCATTTCCATCGCCGCCTGTGATGGCATTGGAAAGGTTATTGCCAGCACCAGTCAACCCGGCAAATCCAGTCAGTACCAGGTTTTCCAGATAACTTCCTAGCGTCCAATTAGCAGTACTGTATACGGTATCGTTACCTTCTGCAGAGTTCTCAGTCAGGACGTCATTTACGTCGTCGACATAATAGGTGTCATCGCCTGTTCCGCCGATCATTGTATCGGCGCCTACTTCACCATTTAAAGTGTCGTTTCCGGCACCACCCGTCATTGAGTTGGCACCAGCACTACCCAAAATCCTGTTGTCCAAGCTATTGCCGACTGCATTTATCGCTGCCGATCCAAACAGCGTTAAGTTTTCTACATTGGAGCCGAGGGTATAGGTGATTGTGGAATTCACGGTATCAATACCTTCATTGGCGCTTTCCGTCACAACATCTGTTGCGCTGTCTACGAAATATGTGTCATTTCCGACTCCGCCAGACATCGTATCGTTGCCGGTGCCACCATCCAGGGTATCAAAGCCGTCGCCTCCAACAATTGAATCGTTACCGGCATCGCCGAAAAGGATATTTGATGCTTCATTGCCAGTGATGACATTGTCGAGAGAGTTGCCTGAGCCATTGACAGAACCAGTCCCGGTCAAGGATAGATTTTCAAGATTTGCTCCCAAAGACCAGGAAATGGCACTCATTACGGTGTCGGTGCCTTGGCTGGCACTTTCAGTAACTACGTCATCCGAGCTGTCTACTAGGTAAGTATCGTTTCCTAGCCCGCCAACCAGCGTATCGTTGCCGATGCCTCCGTCCAGCGAATCGTTTCCTGCTGCTCCGGACAATGAGTTATTTGCGCTGTTGCCGGTGATTGTATTGTCTAAAGTGTTGCCGGTTCCGCTGACAGCAGGCGTTTCAATATCGGCAAGAATGAGATTCTCAACTTCAGATCCGAGAGTCCAATCGACATCGCTGATAACAGTATCGGTTCCTTGACTTGCGACCTCATTTACAACATCAGAGCTGGAGTTAACAACAAAAACATCATTGCCAAGGCCACCTGCCAGTGTGTCTGCTCCGAGTCCTCCATCTAGTGTGTCATTGCCGTCACTGCCGGAAAGGGAGTTTGCTCCAGTATTACCCGTAATCATATTATCAAGAGTGTTTCCCACCCCGTTAATGGCTGAGGAGCCTGTAAGAACGATATTTTCTACGTTGGAAGAAAGGGTATAGGTCACACTGCTACTTACCGTATCAGTGCCCTCTGCCGAATTTTCAGTGACTACGTCAGCAGATGCATCGACGTAGTACACATCATTGCCAGTTCCACCGACAAGCGTGTCGGTTTCACCACCGCTTCCGCCATTGAGCGTATCATTCCCGCTGGCGCCGGACAGCGAGTTTGAGGCACTGTTGCCTGTAATGACGTTGTCCAGGGTATTGCCCATTCCGATGACTGCAGAGCCAGTCAGAGTTAGATTCTCAACATTGGATCCCAAGGTAAAGCTGGCACTGCTATTTACTGTGTCGGTACCTTCACTGGCGTTTTCCGTGATTATGTCAGTGTTCGAATCGACAACATATGCGTCATCGCCAAGTCCGCCTATCAGTGTATCGATTCCAGTACCACCATCTAGTGTATCGTTGCCGCCCGCACCAGTAAGCGAATTCGCGCCACTATTTCCGGTAATCATGTTATCCAGAGCATTGCCAACACCATTGATAGCAGACGTTCCCGTCAGCGTCAGGTTTTCAACGTTAGTGCCTAAGGTGTAGGTGATGGCACTGTTAACCGTGTCCGTACCCTCAGCAGAATTTTCAGTAACCACGTCATTTGAGGTGTCAACAAAATAGGCATCATTGCCCATTCCACCGACTAATGTATCGTCGCCGGTGCCACCGTCTAACGTGTCGTTCCCGTCGCCGCCCAGGAGCGAATCGTTCCCGCCTAATCCGGAAAGTGAATTGCTGGCACTGTTGCCAGTCATCACGTTGTTCAAGCTGTTACCCGTACCATTTATTGCAGATGAACCTACCAGTACGAGGTTCTCTACGTTGCTTGCTAGCGTATAGGTGACGAACGAATTTACTGCATCAGTTCCCTCGCTAGCATTTTCAACGATGACCGTGGTGTTGCTTGAAACAACATAGGTATCATTGCCGGTACCACCAGTCAAAGTATCTGCCAAAGCGTTGCCGGTAATCACGTTATCGAGAGCATTGCCAACGCCTAAAGTTGCAGTACCTGCAAGAGTCAAGTTCTCCAAGTAGGAACCCAGAGTATAGGAAACATATGATTGAACGGTGTCAGTACCCTCTCCGTTGATCTCTGTAATTCCATCAGTCGCTAGGTGAATTACATATGTATCGTTGCCCTGCCCACCGACCAATGTATTGGCTACGACGCCATTGTCAGTCAAAGTGTTGTCTAGTGCATTACCGGTGGCTGTATATGTTCCACTTCCTGTCAGAGTCAAATTCTCGAAATTGGCACCAAGGGTGTAGCTAGCTGCGATTTTTACTGTGTCAATGCCGCCGCCCACATCTTCAGCGATATTGTCTGAAATAGTGTCGAGCATGTAAGTGTCATTGCCCAGCCCGCCACGCATTGTGTCGGTTCCGGCACCGCCATCCAGAGTATTGTCGCCTTCGCTGCCAATGATTACGTTGTTGCCAGTATTTCCAGTAGCAGTTGTATTTCCATTACCAAGCAGAACCAAGGCCTCGGTGTATGTTCCAAGTGTGTAATTGATTGTGGAAAACACTGTGTCGGTGCCTTCATTCAAATTTTCAACTATCGCATCGCTAGCATTATCGATGTAAAAGTTATCGTCGCCTGTTCCTCCGGTCATCGTGTCAGCACCAGATCCTCCATCAAGGATATCGTTGCCACTTCCTCCGGACAAAGCGTCGCTGCCGGCGGCACCGAAGAGAATATTGGCACTGGCGTTTCCAGTTATTGTGTTGTTCAGCCCGTTACCAGTGGCGGTAACGGCAGTTCCTGTGAGCGTAAGATTTTCGACGTTATCTGTGAGCGCCAGGTCGAAGGAAACCGATGACTGAATGAGGTCAGTTCCTTCGCTTACGTTTTCTATCACTTGATCGTTTACATCGTCGACTACATATGTGTCGCTACCTGCGCCTCCGGACATCGTATCGGCGCCGGTGCTTCCATCCAAAACATTGGCTGATGAGTTCCCGATTATGATGTTGTTCAGGCTGTTTCCAGTGCCGTTGATCACACCGGCACCCGTTAACGTCAGATTTTCCAGGTTCGCTCCCAATGTATAAGCGATGGTACTGCTTACGGTATCAGTGCCTTCGTTTACAGCTTCTGAGACTACGTCTCCTGTAGAGTCAACATAGAACAGATCGTCTCCGGCATCACCAGTGAATGAATCATTGCCGCCGTTGCCGTTTAATGTGTCATTACCAGCGCCGCCAATGAGTGTGTTGGCGTTTGAGCTACCCAGAATGTAATTATTCAGCGTGTTGCCCTTACCAGTCCCGGAGCTTGTTATGGTCAAATTTTCAACATTTGCACCAAGCGTATAGGTAACACTGGACTGGACAGTGTCTATGCCTTCATTGCTATTCTCCGTAATTAGATCCGCTGTGCTGTCTACAATGTAAGTGTCATTTCCCAGACCGCCAATTAGCGTGTCCACAGCGCTTCCGCTTGTGGAATCAAAGACGTTGTTTCCGCTATTTCCCGTCAACACATTTGCGAGGGTGTTTCCAGTTGCAGTCAAGTCAGAACTGCCTGTAAGGGTTAAATTGTCAACATTGCTTGCAAGTGTGTAGTTTATGGATGCCTTGACTGTGTCTGTGCCGGAGCTTGAAGACTCTGTAACCACATCGCCTGCGTTGTCGACCACGTATGTGTCGTCTCCGGAGCCGCCAACCATCGTATCGGCACCGAGACCTCCATCCAAGGAGTTGTTTCCTGAGTTACCAGTGAGGGTGTTTGCAAGACTGTTGCCTGTCGCGTTAGTAGAACTTGTTCCAGTGAGCGTGAGGCTTTCCACATTGTCTGTCAGTGTGTAGCTAAAGCCAGCTTGAACTAAATCTGCTCCTGCATTCAGATTTTCGACAACAACGTCAGAGGTGCTGTCGAGTACATACGTATCGTCACCGGCGCCGCCGGACATGGTATCGGCCTCACCTCCAGTGCCTCCAGAAATGGTGTTGTCACCGCTGTTGCCTGTAATCACATTGTTAAGCGTATTACCAGTTGCACTGTTGTTAGATGACCCTGTCAAGGTTAGATTTTCCAGGTTTGATCCCAGGGTGTATGAGACTGCGGAATTTACCGTATCTAGGCCTTCTCCACTATTCTCTGTTGGCAATTCGGAAGCCGTGCTGACGAAATAGACATCGTCACCCGTGCCACCAATCATAGTATCGGTTCCGCTGCCACCATCCAGGGTATCGTTGCCCGCCGCACCAACTAGTGAATTTGCACTGCTGTTTCCAATGATGTAGTTGTCTAATCCATTTCCTGCACCAATAGTGCCACTTGTTAGAGTCAAATTCTCTAAGTTGGCCCCTAAAGTGTAGCTAGCTCCCGACTGCACGGTATCAGTGCCTTCATTGGCATTTTCAGTGACTATGTCAGTGTCAATAACATAGGTATCGTTTCCAGCACCGCCAATCAGGGTGTCAGTGCCATTAGCTCCATCAAGAACGTTATCACCGCTATTGCCTGTCAATACATTGGTGAGTGAGTTGCCAGTGGCGTTGATATTCGCCGAGCCGGCCAAGGTCAGGTTTTCAAGGTTGTTTGCAAGAGTATCAGTGAAAGACGCGACTTCAGTATCAGTTCCTGCTCCGGAAACCTCAGTTATGGTATCTGACGCATTGTCGACGTAGAAGACATCATCACCAAGCCCGCCAATCAAGGTGTCATTTCCAAGTCCACCATCAAGTGTATCGTTACCATCACTTCCGGTGAGAGAATTTTTGGCGGAATTGCCGACCATGTAATTGTTCAGCGTATTACCAACGCCATTGATGATAGATGCGCCAGTCAATGTGAGATTTTCAACGTTGTTGCCCAGTGTGTAAGTCAGGCCAATGTTTACGGTGTCAGTTCCTTCGCTGGCATTTTCAGTGACCACATCAGTAGTAACATCCAAGTAATAGGTATCGTCGCCTGTTCCACCGACAAGTGTGTCTGTTCCGGTCGAGCCATCAATTGTGTCGTTGCCAGCGGCCCCAGTAATAGAGTTTGCGGCAGTGCTTCCGGTTAAATAATTGTCCAAGCTGTTACCTGTAGCATTGGCTACAGAAGCGCCAGTGATGGTCAAATTCTCAAAATTAGCACCAAGCGTCCAGGTGACGCTGCTGTTTACAGTGTCAGTACCTTCTGAAGCATTTTCGGTAGCAACATCGTTTGTCGAATCCACAACATACGTGTCATTGCCTGCTCCACCGGCCATCGTGTCATTGCCTGTGCTGCCGTCAATGCTGTTATTGCCGGAATTGCCGGTAATTACGTTTGCAAAACTGTTTCCCGTGGCATTTATGTTCGATGATCCACTCAGCGTCAGATTTTCGAAGTCCGTTGCCAGCGTGAAGCTTAGGCTGCTTATTACTGTATCCGTGCCGGCGGATGTGCCTTCAGATACTGCGTCTCCTGCATTATCAACATAGAAGGTATCATTGCCCAAGCCGCCGACCATGCTGTCAGCGCCCGTTCCTCCATCGAGGGTGTCATTTCCGTCTGCGCCCGCAAGCGTATTTGCCCCAGTGTTTCCGGTAAGAAAATTGTTCGACGTATTACCGGTGCCTGTGAGAGAAGAGCTGCCCGTCAGAGTCAAATTCTCAACTTCTGAACCCAACGTATATGAAACATCCGAGACTACGGAGTCACTACCTTGAGCTGCGCTTTCAGAAATGGCATCGCTGGCTGAGTCAATGTAATATACGTCATTTCCCAGCCCGCCAACCATGCTGTCTACGCCGGCACCACCGTCCAAAGTGTCATTACCGTCGTCTCCAGTCAGCGTGTTGCTTCCACTGTTGCCTGTGAGGTAGTTGTTCGATGCATTTCCTCTACCGCTAATTGCAGAGCTTCCCGTGAGGGTCAGATTCTCTACATTCGCGCCCAAAGTGTACGTGACATTGCTGCTGACACTGTCTGTTCCTTCGCTACTGTTTTCAATAATGACGGTGTTGGAAGTTGAGACAATATATTGATCGTTTCCAGTTCCACCTACAAGTGTGCTCGCACCGCTATTGCCTGTGATCAAATTGTCGAGTGTATTCCCTGTGCCTGTTAGGCTTGAAGAGCCAGTCAGGGTCAGGTTTTCGACGTTACTACTTAGAGTGAAGCTTATTGAAGACTGAACTGAGTCGGTGCCTTCATTCGCATATTCATAAACATTGTCTCCTGCGCTATCAACGATAAACAAATCGTTGCCTGTACCGCCACTAAGCCCATCGTTGCCTGTGCCGCCATCGAGAGTGTCATTTCCGGCCGTACCAGCTAAACCATCGTTACCAGCTCCACCGCTTAAGTAGTTATCTCCACCGTTTCCTACGATTCCCTGATCGCCATTTCCAGCGTAACCATTAATGTTGGCACTTCCGTGCAAGAAGAGCTGCTCTATATTGTCCGAAAGTGTATAGGACACATCAGCCATTACAACATCAGTATAAAACGGCGAGGCGCCTTCGACGATGACAGTATTGGAATTGTGGATCCAGTAGGCGTCAACTCCCTCTCCTCCATATATCGTGCTGGCGCCGGCATTGTCGTAAAAAGTGGACACGTTGCCATCACCAACAATCGTTAGTGCTGCGGAACCGGTCAGCTTGATTATGTCAACATTGGTGCCAGTGAAGTCGTAGGAGACGCTTGTTTCGACTGTATCGTAGCCTTCATTTGCGTTCTCAACGATAACGTCGCTGCTATTTGTGACGACATATGTGTCATTTGCCAGTCCACCGATCAAGGTGTTTCCAGAGGCACCATTATCTGTAATTCTATTTTCTAAACTGTTGCCGGTACCTGATACCGCTCCGGTACCCGTGAGCGTAAGATTTTCAAGATTGCTTCCGAGAACATAGTTCGCGCTTGCAAAAACCGTGTCAATTCCTTCAGCACTGTTTTCAATAATAGAATCGCCTGACGCGTCGACATAATAGGTGTCGTTACCGGCGCCACCAGTCATGGTGTCATTGCCTGCTCCGCCGTCTAGGATATTATTGCCACTGTTACCGGTGAGTGTGTTGTTGCCACTGTTACCGGTCGCATTTATGTTTGACGATCCGGTAAGGGTCAAGTTTTCGATGTTGTCGACTATCGTATAAGTCACGCTCGATTGAACCGAATCTGTTCCTTCATTTGTGTTTTCGAAAATGAGTTCGTCAATATTGTCGACAATAAACGTGTCGTTACCAGCGCCGCCAACCATTGAGTCGACGCCTGCCCCGCCTGTAAGAACATTGTTTCCATCTGTGCCGACAATTAAATTGTCGAGGCTGTTACCGGTTCCATCAATATTTGTGTTCCAGAGTTTGAGATTGCCTGTCGTCCAGATCATATATCCGCCTGGCACATTGGCTGCATCGAAAAGATCTGCGTAGCTCACATATCTAGTCATATCACTGACTAGTCCACGACCGGAATCACAGATGTAGAATCCCATAATTCTAGTGTTGTCGCTGTTATAGACAGCACCACTGACGGTGATGACGTGGTTTCGATCCCCATCGCCAAAGTATGCAGTATCGTCCCAGAGCGAGCCTGCATTCACAGCGAGTAACACACCCTGGCCGTTCTTAATCTTGTTCGCCATGTCGACGAAATTCACGCCGAGCGAATAATCACTCGAGTTTGCCCCCAAAAAGTGAGTGATAATGTCTTGCTGTTGCTGACGTGTCGTACCGCCGTTATCAAAAGACGTGGAACCTTCAACAGCAAGATCATTATCTTTGGCATATGTGACTACTTGCTCTTCGGTGACACTACCTGCGGCTTGGGTAATTACATTTGAAATTGCAGTGAGGGCACATGTACCCAGGAAATCTGGAACTGCGTCGCCTTGCGAGTAGTCGAGTTCGTAGCGTTTGGGATAGCCATACACAAGGACGTCGATGCCGTCAATCACTCCTCTTTCAGCAATCTTGTAGCTTAAGAGAGTGAGATTCTCCTGATTGGCACCCAGAGTCCATGAGATGCTTGAATTGACCGTATCGCTTCCTTCATTTGCTTGTTCTGTAACAACATCATTGACATTGTCGACATAGTAGTCATCGTCGCCGGCATAGCCGACCATGGTGTCGGCTCCGGTTTCTCCATCGAGAATGTTGCTCCCAATCGTTCCATAAATGGCGTTGTCACGTTTGTTTCCAGATCCGCTTATGTCCCCATCGCCCAGAAGATAGAGATTCTCAACTTCTGTGCTGAGTAAATAATTTACTGAAGACAAAACGGTATCAGTACCGCCACTAGCTCTTTCAAGAACGACGTCATTGATTGTGTTGACGACATAGATATCGTTACCGTCACCACCTTCCATATAGTCAGCGTTAGCGCCACCATCAAGATAGTCGTTGCCTAATGCGCCAACCAAAGTGTCGTTTCCAGCACCGCCATACAAGAAATCGTCATCCGTCTCATTGCCGGTCAGAGTCTGTTTGCTCTCGTTGTATCCAGTAAAGCCGCCAAGGATATCATCCCCTTCCTGTCCGTAAATGGTATCGTTGCCTACCTGTCCGAGTTGAAGATCATCACCATCACCACCTAACAAGAAGTCGTTGCCTTGCTGTCCTAGCAATAGATCGTTTCCTTCTCCACCCCAAAGAGTGTCATTGTCGGTTTCACCAATCGGAAGGCTTATATCACCAAAAAGTAAACCGCTATAGCCGATTAAGAGATCGTCGCCCGACTCGCCATATACATCATCATCGCCTGCGCCACCAAAAACAGTGTCATTCCCGAGTCCGCCAGAAATGAGATCATTGTCCGTTTCTCCGGCAGCTAGTGTTTGCTTGGTATCATTGCCAAAAGTGAATCCTCCGATAACGTCGTTACCTGCATCACCAAATAAAGTGTCATTTCCAACATCGCCGACAACGGTGTCATTTCCCTCTCCGCCAAACATCAAATCGGCATCAGTTTCGCTGCCGCTAAGTGTTTGCTTACGGTCAGCCAAATTATAAAAGCCAACCATTAGGTCATTGTCCGCGCCACCACTTATAGTGTCATTGCCGACGCCGCCAAATACCGTGTCATTGCCGGCGCCACCAAATAAGAGGTCAGTATCAGTTTCATAAGCACCTAAGCTTGACTTTGTGTCATTACCTGAAACAAACCCCTTGACTAAATCGTCCCCGTCGTCACCGGATATAGTGTCATTACCAGCCTGTCCCCACAGACTATCCTTTCCGGCGCCGCCAAAAATCAAATCATTGTCGGTTTCGCCATTGCCGATCCGTGGCTCATTTGCACCCAGTGGATAGAAACCCTGGATGGCATCGTCTCCATCTTCACCAATCAGCGTGTCGTCACCTAGAGCACCAATAATGGCGTCATTGCCAGTGCCGCCCCAAATTTTGTTGTTATGCCAGTCTGAGCGGAGTATGTCGTCTCCATCTCCCCCCAAGATGTTGGGTACATTGCCAAAGTAGATTGTGTCTGCGGCTGTAGTCCCAATTTTATACTGGCCGTCATATGTTGCCTTGATTTCGTTTGACGCCCAGTTGCCACTTCCATCGAGCTTTGCCTGCTCAAAAGTATTGCGGTAGTAGTCATAGTCAATGGTTGGAGCGGTAGGATTTGAAACCTGAAGGGACGTTTCAAGTGCATCGATATCTTGAGCAACAACAGATTTGCTGTTGCCGGAAGTGAATGCGATTGCAGAACCATTAACAGGAATGGACGCAATTCCGGCATCGCTGAGATTCGTCATCTCGCCATCATCGACGATCCCATCTTCATTTTGGTCTTCCCAGACATTTAGATTTGCATACGAAGAATCGGAACTGTCTATGATGCCATTACTATTGGAATCAAAGCTACTCAATTGATTTGTTGCAACCGCTGTAGTTCCGTTAAACAAGCGCGGAGTGAGTTCTGTTATTGATACAGCTTGTTCATCTACAAGCGTGCTCGATTCATAAAATGCTCCGATGGGTTTTACGTTGTACGCAGGGGCTAGCTCAAGAGGAAGGGCAATAACTGGGTTTATACCGGGCTTGATCACGACGTTTGGTTTCAGCAGAACAGCTCCATACACAGCGGTAGCAATGGATGGATCGATGTATTCAAGAGAGCCAATGCTTCTGCGTAAAAGGTCTGTTCCAAGCACAGTGCTCGAAAGCGCTTTGGTCGGAAGATACAATGGTCCAAAGATTTGGGAAAGATTTGTCGTCGGATTGTATGCAAGCGTCGGGTTAGCCGCAGCAATCACAGTTGGTGATATACCAGTACTCGCCGCGACTTGTTCTAAGACATTTCCGCCATAGTAGGTTTTCTCCAGTTGAAGAACTCCTGTATCATCCGAGAATGTAGTGGCAGAGCTGTTTGGGTTGCTCTGAAGTAAATCCTGAATTATATTGTCAGCATTTGGCAGATCTTCATTAATGAAGTATTCCTCTGTGCTGTTTTCGCTTTTTTGTACCTTAATGATGTTGTTCTGAGAAATCCCAACTTGAAGAAACTTCCCTCCCGATTTTTGGTTAACCTCAGTGAGATCAGTGTAGCCAATGAAGGTTATACGGTTGCTTCCAGCATTAGCCGTAATCAGCCGGCCTCCGGGAAGCTCAAACTTAACATCAAACGGGCTAGCAGCTGTGTTGGTCAGGATACTTTCAAGCGCCAGCAGAGCATCGGAATCACTGTCCGAGCTGAATCGTAAGTCATTATCGATTTTAACAGTGATACCACTTGTAAGACTGGAAAGATTTCCTAACGCATTCACAACATTGTCTAGAACCGTGGCTCCTGGTGAGATCGGATTTGCTCCGAGCGAGACATTTATCTTTCCGTCTTCAGACATCAGTCCCATATTCTTTAGCCCCGCATCCATCGCAAGCCGAGACAGCTCTGACAATAACGAAACGGGCGTAGGAAGAATTGAGAATGGCGCTGCACTAGTAAACAAATCAGCTCCGACCCTGTAGACATCGTCAACGGTAGGGCTAGTCGGCATATGAGTGAGAAAGTTGAGAACACTCACTTCTGGAGAAAACGGTGTATTAAATGGATCGACAAGAAATGGGATAGACTTTAATTGCGGATTCCAATTCCAATCACCATGTGTAACTGCTTTTGTATAGGCGATGTAACTCGGTGATTTCTGCCCTACTCCTTGTCTAATGAATGCATTACGAAGATCTCCAATGCCAGCTAGCCGCCATTCCTGATCAGGAGTCAAACCATCTGTTCTTTTTGAATCAAATATATTGCCGACGCGATGACTTGCAGCATATGTGTTTGTGCCTTTATCCCAAACAACATAAAGGTCAGTGCTCATTGAATAGATCAGAGCTAAACTTTTTGCAACATCGATATCAGCAGGCGAAGTGATTACATTACCGTTCTTATCAAAGTAAGTTTGGTCGACACTGACACCATTAGGAACACGATCACCGGCTGCGGTGCTTGGACTCAACCTCCAATTTCGATACGACTCCATTAACGTTGGCAATTCGCCAACGTCCTGCAGAAGTTGTACGCCCTGCGCGAAACTGAGCTTGCCGCTCGCGTCCAATACAAACTCTTTCTCCGCGACCAGATCGGTGAGCGGTCCGCCAGTGTTTTTTTCTGATTTGAGGATTTCATTGAGCTGGCTTACATTCAGTTGCGTCCAGCCAAGACTCGTTCCCATAGCATATGCTTCGGGCGGAATTTCCGTGGGCTGCATTCCAAGTTCCTTGTTCGCCTTAACTAACGCTCCAAAATCAGCCTCAGTTACGTGAATAGCCAACACATCCAGAGCGTAATCTGTAAGGTCGTAAGTTCCAATTTGAACTGCCGCCAATGCTTGCAATTGTTTTGTTGATCCGATCGTAGTCGGAGTGATTGCATTCCAGTCGGCAGCGTCACTGGTTATAATTCGGTCGACTTCCAAAGTGAGCATAAAGATTGACTTTATGTTCTTGGCGATACTGTTGGCGAGTTTTTTGGCTTCCTTAACCCCGAATACTTCGTCTGGCATGATTGCTCCTGGTATTGCGCTAGTAGTGTCGTAAATCAAATGCGTCGTATTCGCGACGGCTTAGATATCATGTTCCATTCGGAATGCGAAATTGGAAATGGGTCTTCAATAACCTATAGAACTACACGTTCGAGATTCCATAACAAAGCCTGCTTCAAAGTCTAAGTGTGTCATCACTCTCTTTTACTAGAAGTGCGTGCTCACACCAGAGAGTCGAATGCTTGCGCTGGTTCGTGGTAGACAGTTTGTGCAGCAAACATGGATAGCCAAGACTCCGGCACCTTTGGCTGTTCGGCTCTTTTTCAGTGCCTAGGCAATTTGGCACTATTTTACGCTAGTGAGATGGTACCCGTCTGGAACATCAATCCTCTTTCGATTCTCCAATTTGTTCGACCATTTTTTTAAGAACATTTTTGTTGTGTGAGCTCCTCTCCTACTCTCAGAATGCACTAAATATCTGGTGTCATCGCCAATCCAAATCTCTTTGTACAGTGCCCCTCTCGACGATTTCCAGCCATGACAAGGATGTCCATCAATTATCTTGCTTCCAAGAGATTTAGCTTCTTTGGCTTTTGCATAATTATCGTCATAGACAAGAATTGAGCTACCATCATCCATTTTTGAGCGAAACGCCATCTTGTCTCGCTCTACTAGTTGCGTCAGCGTTTTATTCTTGAAATCGAGAATAGTGATGCTCTTTTTGCCAGCCGGAGATGTATTCTCATGAAGCATGCGACCTTTTCCATCCGATGCTTGCTGAAGAGAACCACTTCCTAGCTCGCTCTCTACCCTATAAGTAGCTTCGAATTCAAATTTTGGACCTTGCGCTGCAGCGGATGCTAAAGAAAAGGCGCACAAAACAGTAAGCAACAGTGGAAGAGATCTTTTAAAATGCGCCGTCATATCTATCAATTCCTTCTCCAAGATCAGCGTTAGTGAGCCGCGCAAGTTTCTCCAGCGACGTTCAGAACGCCTGGAGATTTTTCTGACTATGTCACTTAAACAATGCGCAGTATTCAGAACGGCAGGCTTAAATTCACCCAGCCGTTCAATGTAGCACTAACGCGCGACTCGATATTGCAATCTTGTCGCAGTGACATTTGCTATTCAATTCTTGGTAAGCCCGTTTTCGATAAATTCTTCTTGCTGACATCGGCTTTCAGATTTTTGAACTAGAATAGCTTCGCGAGGATGTCAACAGAACTCAGACGGGAAGAACCGCGTTTTAAGACGTTCTTAGAAAAGGGGATATTGGACTATGCAAACTTTTGCTTTTGAAGATTGAAGCTTCCTTGCATACTTTTGGTGCGCGCGTTCATTTTGAGGATGAGCAGGGTGCGCGAACACTGAGCGTTGATCATTGGCTAACAGATAAGACGAGCAAGCAAACACCCTTTCGAAGAGAAGTTGCATCTTTCATGTCTTGTAAGGTACAAGAGTGTAGAAGTGAGTAACGTTGAATTGAGTGATAGAAATTAGTCTTCAGACAATCTCATTCCTGCTCTTGCAATACGTTGGAGAAATAATGCTCTCTTGCGTAGTAACAACTGTTTTCGTTTGTGTTTTGGTGTTCTGCTGGCGATGGAAGAATGTGAGGCTTCTATCAATAGCAGCGTGTCTTGTCCTTCAAATAATTATATGGTGGCCAGTTCAATCGGATGAAGCTACTGATGTAGTTTCCTCTGCGAAAAGGGCAATTGACTGCTATGGCAAAGAAGTTCCGCGCGATCATTGGATTCTTCCGCAAGATCATAATCATGAATTCAAGGATGGGCCTGCTCTCCATCTTGAAGTGGAGGATTTCTGGCAGTCATTTCATACTCGTCCTGAGTTGTCCCAGAAACTTACAACTTTCATTGCAAAGGACAAGGACGGAATCAGAATTGTTCAAAAGATTGGAGAACATCGAAAGAAATTCTATGTCGACAAGAATGGAAAACGTTCGTTTGACAAATTTTATGAATTCGCACGCCCTTTTTCGGAGGGGTTTGCAGCAGTTTCCAATGAAGTTTTATCACCGCGAGCAGGGAGCAGTGCTGGCCTCCGTGTTTGGCAATTCATTAATAGGAACGGAGACATCGCATTTCCTGGAAAATTTGAGGAGGTTTCGCAATTTTACTGTGGCAGGGCAGCAGTGATTCCGGTTTCTTCCTCAACCAACTCGCAGCCTGCTAAAAAAAACGTAGAAAGAAATGGTCCCAACACTCACCAAATTAAGCATCCAATTTACATTGATACGCGAGGTCAAAGAGTTTTTGGCGGAGACTTTACGTGGGTGGGAGAATTTTCTGACGGTTGTGCTCCGGTTTTTACAGAAGGAAAACCAGACAGGACCGGTCTGGTCGACCTGAAGGGAACTTTCTTGATTTGTGGTTTCAAATTTGAGAATTTTTCTGAAGGACTTGGAGCTTTTAAAGATACAAAAACTGGACTCTATGGCTTCGCAGATCGTAAGGGGATTGTTCGCATTCGACCGCAATTTCAGTATGCGAATAGCTTTCACGAAGGTCTGGCGGTTGTAGGAGTCAGGCGCAAGGGGGAAATTCCAAATTGGCAACGTGAACAGTTGACCCTTATCGAACAGAGCGGAAGGGTTCCGTCGAGTCAATGCGATGGAGAGGAATTTGACGGTCGCATTGCGGCTGCCTATATAACCAAGCAGGGTAAACTGCTTGACATAAAGCTACAGGAGCCTAAGGCTGATATCAAGTATGCCCAACAGTTTCACCATGGCACCGCTTATATCGATCTGTATACAGACCGGGATGTGTTTATAGACTTAGGCCTTGATGAACGCTTAAAAGCATACCCACCACGTTTTCAATTAAGGTAAGGGGCGTCACACTCCACGTTTAATTTGCAACCGCATTTCGGCTGTGACCGACTCCGAGGTCAACAATATTACTTTCGGATAGTACCGCTTTCACACAAGGATTTTGGTGAGCTCAAACCATCATCATAGGCGCGGTAGAGTTTCTTTCGTGCTTCGTCGTATCCGTCCGGCGAACAGCATCTTTTCGAAGTTTGAATTTTGCGACATGCTGTGAAGCATGAGAGCAATTCAGCGAACGCCAGGTCCTTCTTTGGAAGAGCGCGAAAATTATTGGATGAAGCTGATAGAACGAGCACGTGCCTATCCAAGCGGCATCACCGCGTTTTGTCGGGCATTGAGCATATTCGACTGAAACGTGCTTGCAGGAGCTGTGCAGAGCATGTAGTGATTGCGAATCGTCCTCCTTCTGTTATCGAGAAAGGCATGGCAGCGCCAGGAATGCTCGCTTATATTACAACAAGCAAGTACGCAGACCACCTTCCTTTGAATCGCCTGGAAGGGATCTTCAAGCGAGATGGTGCTTCGATTTCCCGTTCATCAATGTGCGATTGGATGGCAGGAACAGCCCGTTGTCTGCTTCCAGTTTTACAAACGAATGAAACAGCTCGTCAGAGGGTCGAAAGTCATTTGGACTGATGATACACCCGTGAAGCTCCAGGACCGCGATCACGAGCGAAACATTCGAACAGGGCGAGTCTGGGTTTACATCGGAGATTCAGAAAATCCTCTTACTGTTTTCGATTTTACAGATTCTAGAAAACGCGATGGACCACTCAATTTTCTGCAAGACTTCAGTGGTTTTCTGCAGGCAGATGCCTTCAGCGGTTACGACTGCATTTTTGCAGGCGGGAAAGTCCAGGAAGTAGCTTGCTGGGCTCATGCTCGACGCAAGTTCTTTGACGCGCTTTCAACAAATTCAGCAGCTTGTTCGACCGGTTTGCGAATGATCGGTGAACTTTATGCTGTCGAAAAGCGGACGCATGACTTCTCGGAACTTCAACGACTGAATGAGAGAAAGTCCGAGTGCGCACCAATTCTAATGCGAATCAAGGAATGGCTGGACCAGCAAAAACTTGTTTCTTTGCCGAAGAGTCCTTTCGGAAAAGCTGTCACGTACGCGTTGAACAATTGGGCGGCGCTCAATCGATATCTCGAAGACGGAGCACTGACAATCGACAACAACCGTTCCGAAAGAGCTTTAAGAGCTACGGCCGTTGGACGAAAAAACTGGCTCTTCATGGACAGCATGGATGGTGGAAAGAATGCCGCAATCATCACCAGCTTGATTGCATCGTGCAAAGCACACAACGTCAATCCGCGGGAATACTTGACGGATGTTCTCACCAAACTTGCGCGGGGTACAACAGACTTAGACGCACTTTTGCCGCACATGTGGCAGCCAACGTGTACTTAGCCGGACGGATACAACAAACCAGCTCACTTCTTCCTTAGACGCGCGCTCCACATTCCTGAGACCGCCTTGACTTTTAATTCCAAAATCTCCTCTTCCTTTACCTTGTTCAAATTGCGCAAAAGCACTACATACTCACTGAGAGCCAGTCAACTCAATGTGTGAGCCTAACCGTATTTTCAATAATCACAAACACAAGTTTGTATTACTGCAATCACAAACACAAGTTTGTATTACTGCTCGGCTTCCGCTAATTGTTCTGAGCGAAATGCATCGCGAGGCTCTTTGCACAGTGAGTCGTTTTGTGCAACATGGCGAGATTATGCTTGCATATATCAGCATTTGGACATCACTCATGGCAATGTGAACACCCCGTATTGCCAAAGAAGAAACATGTTCGTATGATGGTTCAGGAGGGAAGATTGTGACCAGATTCGCTGTGTTTTTTGTAGTGCTTGTCGTAAATCTCGCCGCAAGCGCGCAGGCGCAAGGATTGATCGGTGTCGCTCCCGAGCATGTGAACCCGAGAGTTTACGAGGCGCAGCAACGCAAGCATGCCAAAAGTTTGGAGCTGCAACGCGTGAAAATCATGCAGAAATCTTTGGCGGATTTGAAATCGCGTCAAGAGTGTGGCTCTGTCATATGGGAGCTTGCTCTGACTTACGAAAACCTTTGCCGATGGCAGGATGCGTTGTCCGCATATAACACGTTAGAAGTGGCCCCGGTACTTCGGGCCAGCTTCGTTAGGAGTTAAGTGTTAATGACTTCCTGCTCTTGTTCAGGTATTGAATACGGTATCATATCCAAATTATATACTTCAATAGCATTTTGTTTAATCTTCAATCCGTCCACGCCGAAACGCGCATCAGCTGTTGATTCTGGTTTGCTGCAAAACGCTTCCCATGGTGTGCGGTAGCCCAACGATTGGTGCGGCCGCTCGTAATTGTAGAACTCAATCCACGCTGCGATTCCAGCGCGAGCATCAGCAACCGAATCGTATGCTTTTAGATAGACCTCTTCGTATTTCAGGCTCCTCCAGAGCCTTTCCACGAAGACGTTATCCATCCAGCGGCCCTTGCCGTCCATGCTGATTGCTGTGCCGCAGTCTTTCAGAATGTCGGTGAAGTCTTCACTGGTGAAGGTGCTTCCTTGATCCGTATTGAAGATTTCTGGAGTTCCATATGAGAGTGAGTCTGTTAGAGCATCTCCACAGAATGGCGATTCCATTGTGTTTGAAAGGCGCCATGAGAGAACAAATCGACTGTGCCAATCAATTACTGCCACCAAA
>QKMZ01000001.1 GCA_003242885.1 Candidatus Melainabacteria bacterium
AAGTCAGCCGTTCAGGCTACTACAAGTGGCTAAAAAGCAGGGTATCTAAGAGATTGAAGGAGCGCGCGAAGCTTCTTCAGCGAATCTCTGAGATATTTGAAAGTTCAAGAGAGAACTATGGTTGTCCCAGAGTGTATGCGCAATTGCGCGCAGAGGGCTGGACTTGCAATTACAAGGTCGTGGAAGAATTGATGCGGATGAACGAGATTCGGGCTCGACGCCGGCGCTCACATGTTTCTACAACCAATTCCAAACACAACTATCCAATTGCACCTAACGTTCTTGACCGAAAATTCAGTGTTTCCGAGCCTGATGAAGTTTGGGTAAGTGATATCACTTACATCAATACAGCCCAAGGCTGGCTTTATCTCTGCGTTTGCATTGACCTTTTCTCTAGAAAAGTAGTGGGATGGTCGATGGCTGATCACATGAAAACAAAGCTGGTCCTTGATGCATTTGAATCTGCGCAAGTTAGTCGAGGACGTCCACCAATTGTTTTTCACTCAGATCGAGGCGTTCAATATGCGAGCGATCGCTTCAGAGTAGAACTGGAGCGGCTTGGCTGTATTCAAAGCATGAGTGGAAAAGGAGACTGTTGGGACAACGCAGTGGCCGAAAGCTTCTTCGCGTCCTTGAAGACAGAACTAATCTACCGAGAAACTTACAACACCCGAATCGAGGCAAGGGTGGCGATCTTCGAATATATCGAGATCTTTTACAACAAACAACGCATACATTCAACGTTAGGGTATCTCACGCCGGAGGAAAAAGGCCTTAAAGGTGAGAAAGCGGCCTAGAGCAGTTCGGCCCTAGACCGCTGTCTACCAAAAAGGGGGAACCCCAAAACTGGCTCAAGAGAGAGCCAGTTTCCGATGATTTCACTCAAAGCAGCACGGGAAGCGGTGCTTCCTGCGTTGCCCGTATCGAATTACTTCCCGCAGAGCGGATCCGAGGTTTCACCCTGATGCTCATGATGCGGCATGGGGTGCGACATCGGCGAGCATGGCTGCGACTCGACCGGAGTGACGGTGCTGCCGTGATGTGCGTGACCCGGCATGAGCAATGCCGGGAAAAGCGACATCAGAAGCATAACGACGCCCATCGAAAGATGCGCGAGGTCGGAAGTGAACGAGAGGCTCTTGCCGGCGCGTGCGTCGAGGACGGCGTCCTTGACGTAGTAGCCGGAGAACCACGTCCAGAAGAGCAGCATGGCACCGTTGAAAAGCGTGAGCAGGAGCGGGCTCAGCGGAAGCGGCTGGAACATGGTGAACATGCCCAGAAACATCGCTGAGTGCGTCCAGTCCCACCACTGCTTGTTGTACGACAGTCGCTTGCCCCAGGTCATGGCGCGAGCAGCGTAGTACACAGTGCCGAAGCCGAGAATCCACGACCACGCAAGAGCGGAAACGGGAATCAGCCAGGCAGCCAGATGGCTGGCCATCGCCAGCATGCAAACGAAGTGTCCCGCTTCGCCTTCCCAGTCGAAGAAGCCGATGGCGTTCTTGACCATGGAGGGGCGGAAGAGGCGATAGAGATAGAAACCGGCGAACCCGAGGAAGAGTAAGCCGACGGATGTGATCAACCATTCGGGCGAGGTGAAAGCACCAGCGTCCGGCATGTGATGCGTATGGTCCATTTGAGTCTCCTTGGTCACGTTAGTTGTGCGCACTTGCCAGAGCGAGTGCACAGCAGGAGTTCGATAGCAAAGTCAGAGACACACTCAGATGCACGTGCTACGGGCGCGTGACAAAGTCTCTAAAGTCCAATGAGGAGAAGCCTCTGAGTGTTTTTGTTTCCTGAGTGCTGAAAAAGAAAGATGAGGACTAAAACTGGCAGAAACGGCAGACGTTTCGCTACTTGGCAGGATTGTTGTTAAGAGGTCTCTGCGCTGAGCTCGGGGCGGTGTATGCGGCAACTGGTGGCGGTCTTGAGTAGGGTGACTAAGTGATTAAGTGACGGGAATTTTGTCTAAACTACGCACAACCGGCTCGCAGAGCTGTATGAGCCTATCCCCGGGAGGGGGTTGTTGTCGCCAATTGCTTGTCACTATTTGTTTTTCCTGTGCTTGCCAAGCTTGAGCCGTTTGCGCTTTTCGAAAGTTGTCAGTTAATTGGTCTGGAGAGCCACCGCATGTGGTGCAAGCTAGAATTGCGATTATGGCGCGTCTACATGGCCTCAACCTGGTTTGCTGAAGTCATACCCCTTCTGCTACCTGGTGCTAAAAAAGATAGTAGGGCGGGTGCTTAGAAGAAAAAACCGAAGAGGATTGGCGCGTTTTTCATCGCCAATCCCCTCGGTAATTTCGTTCTCTCGCGTGCGCGTTAGCTTCGCGAGCCTCTGCGAACTCTGTGCAAGTTATGCAGCAGCCTCCGTCTCGCTTTCGAGCGGCCGGCGATACTTGTAGACGTGCACCGAGTTGATCAGCTGCGAGCCGTTCTCGGGCAGGAAGGTATCCACCCAGGTCAAGCCGGGGATGCATGCTTCCATGTCCTCGAGGAGGTCATCAGCCGGTTCGTAGAGCAAAGCGCGCATGTTGACGGGGTCAACGCTGCGCACCAGGAAGGTCACTTCGTTGCCCGGAGCGACTTGCGACATGATGTTGAGCATCACGCGCTCCTTTTCCGTCACCATGCTGGCGATGAAGAAGGTGTCGAAGCCGGGTGGAACCACCAGATGAGCACCATCGACCTGGGTGACTTGCACGTGGTCCTGCATACCCAACTTGGTGAGCGCCTTCACCGCCTGAGCAGCCGCTTCTGGCTCCTTCTCGACGGAGAGAATCTGGAACGCGCTGGGCCAGTCGCGCCAGAATTCACGGTGGATGACTTTCGTCAGCTGAGCTTCGGCTTGCGGATCGTTGTCGACGAGACAACGAGTCAGCTCGCCAAGCATGCCCTGCGCGCGCGCAGCCTGAACGATCGTCAGCACCAGCGGCGTCCACGGAAGCGGGCCACCACCGACGAAAACGACACGGCTGTTCGAGTTCAGGTTGGCCAGCTCGCTCTCCTTGAGAGCCAGCTTCAGATAGTGGTCGATGTACGGGAAGTCCAGAACTCGGCCGGGGTCGCTGTAAAACAGCTCCAGCTGAAACTCAGCGCGCTGGCAAAGCGTGCGGAGGTCAGCGGTCACACCCGACTCGCTCAGGGCCTGTAGAGCGCGCCGCGCAGCCGCCTGATTGTGCGGCAGCGTGACGTATCGAACGAGTTCGGTCAGCTTCTGGTTGACGATTGCGTTGCGCGGCGACAGGTCGCTCTGCCGGGCAAGCACGTCGCGCGTTTCGGTAACGTGCGACACCAACTCGCAGAAGCGACGGTTTTGCCATCGTTTCATGACTTTTCTCCTTATCATGAGTATTCCGAACGGGCACAGCTGTCGCCCGATGCGGTGAGTTACGTAAACGACATTTCACGCCCGATCGCGTAGCTTGCTTGCCACCTGCGATTCGTGCGTGAGATTCAGAGTTGGATTCAAATTTGCGATGAGATGTCGCTCAGCGGTGTTGGTGCAGAGCGGCTCGCTGGCGGAAAGACCGTGCTTTTCCAGCTCGAAGAAGCGAAGACTAATTCTTCTTTTTCTTCTTCTCGACGACCAGCCGTTGGACGGCACCAGAGCCTTCGCTGTGAGCTTTGATGATCTCGGCAGCGTCTTCAGGTTGCACACGTCCATATCGAACTTTGTCCGGCGTCACGACGATGCTCGGACCCTTCTTGCACAAATCAAGGCATCCACAGCCTTTGACTTCCAGCGAGCTTGCTTGTGCGGCGACTTCAGCTTGCAGCTGCTCCAACACCTTTTTGCTGCCGCGCTTCGGGCATTTCTTGCCCTGGGTGCAAACATAGATTTTTGTGGGTTTCCCCATGTAGTGCCTCCCTTGCGACAGTGATGCCGCACGTTAGGAGAAGGTCATGTCACTAACTGCGTGACCTTACACAGCGGTGCAAGGTAGCGCAGCACATCCATTTCGGGAAGAAAACACAGCCTTATGTCTCTTCGTGAATGACCGTTCTCCGCAGGAGAAGTTTCAAGACACAAGTTTGACGAGGTTGCTTAGGTTTCCTGAAAAGGGAGAAGACTTCTCCGAGAAGAATTGAAGTACTGAAAATTACAAATGCAGTCTAAGAAGCTCATGACTCTAGTATCAACCTTCAAAACTAAAGATATTCCTGAACTTAGAGGTGTATCTGGACCCATTTTTCGGAACTGTTGGCGTGCTCCGCTAGTTTGACCTTATTGCGAATTAGTATCAACAATCCCTGCGCTAACTACGTCATCTTTACAACTATTTGCGAATCATTCCGCAAATTTTGAGCCCAAAAAGGGCACTAACTTCGTATTTGCACCCTGGTCAGAGTGCCCACTAGGTGCGATTATCGAGCATGCGGTCACGTATTTTTGGACCGCTCTCAGGCAGCTTTGACCATGAAATAGACCAATGGACGTCTGGACAGTTTTACTTTTAGTTGCGTTGATGACCGGCATCATGGGCTGGTTCGTTACGCCGTTTACCAGCGCCATAATCTACATCTGTATGATGTGCGACGGCGACCCTATCGATTGGGGTCTGGAAGTGGCGTTCTCCCTTGCCGTTCCATTTGCGTGGGTCTTTGCAATTATGGAAATCATCCTTTTATATCGTCTCTAAAAAGCTTGTTGCGAACGCGAAAGTCTTATTGCGAATATTGTCAAATTAGCAAGAGCGCACCGCCAGGGTTTTTAAGCGAGTATGCTTACGTAAAACCGCCGCTGGCTGGACGATGGTCGCCACATTTACCGCAGAAGAAATACTCGAGATAACCACTGGGCGCCTGGCTCAGGGCATGATGCCGGACGAAAATGAAGCCGCGGAGATTTGCATCGATACGAGAGAAATCAAGGAAGGCGCATGGTTTGTGGCTTTGCGTGGTGATCGCTTCGACGGACACGATTTTTTGGGCGATGCATTTGCTTCTGGGGCGCTGGGCTGCATTGTTAGCGAACGTGGCAGCTACCCGATAGCCAGCTCTTCTTTTCCACTGATTGCCGTCGATGACACTATGATTGCTCTGAAAAGTCTCGCGCGTAATTGGCGCCGGCGTCTTAGCCCCACGGTTGTAGCCGTCACTGGTTCAAAGAAACAGCCCTTCGGAGTCGTCACGCAACTTATGGCGAGAGTTATGAGCTCGTCCTTTGACGAACAATTGCATTTTCTGCCACCAAGCGCGGTGCTTCCGGTCGGCGACGCATTGTCTTGTTTGTTGGCAATGGATGAGGTGTCTCGATATTGTTTGTTCGAGCTGACGCCACGCTCTATCGAGGAATTGTCGCTGTTTTGCGGCGCTTTGACGCCTAATATTCTTATCGTTACTAACGAAGGGTATTCTGATTTGAAGGCGGGAGCTGCCGGTGGTGATGCTATAGAGGCTCTAGCTGAAGTCCTTGCCAATATGGATACGCGCAAGAAGATGGTTATTTCGGAGGATCCACCCGGGACTGAAATGCAGAAGTTTGCCTCAGTTTTCCCCGGGCGCTTTGAAATTTATTCTGAAACAGCCGAAAACCCGATTGTCGGCAGCGCATTTGCTGAGAATAGAGAACTTGCGCAGCATCTCTGGTGTGTTTTCACAGCCGCACGTGAAATGGGTGTGGACGAAGCTGAAGTGTTGTCCTTGCTCTCAATGGAAAACGCATAATCCAGGTGGAATCTCCTGGTGCCGGATGGAAGCACGTAAAGGCGGATGAAAAACAGAAGGAGCCGCGAACGGCTCCGTTAGAGGTTTTCGTTTTGCGGCGAACTATGCGTTTTGCTGGGTTAGCAAACGGCGATTGCGCGATGCAAACAAATAGCATTGCTTGGTGATCCACATCGTGCCTGGCAATATGTAGAAAACAGCTGCCAATTTGCCGAGCGGTAAGTGCTTCAGGATGAGCGGAATGGCTTCCGGTCCTTGCCAGCGACTGCCTTCTTCGTCGATGAGCATCAAGCTCCAAGGGGAGCTGTCCAGCTCGGTAATTAAACGCTGCGCAGCAGGATTTCTCGAGTCTCTATCTACGAAAGTGAAAATGGCTTCTCTGTCCCACCACTTCACCAGCGAGCTGAAATTGCGCACCATGGCGCATCTTTCGTCGCAGACGATAGTAAAAGACGACAAGTTTATTGGGCTTTGAATGGCTGCCGTTTCCATTGCTTGCTCGCCTTTTCTTGAGGTGGGTCTTTTACGGATTTCCTGATCTTGACTCTTGATGTCTAGATTTGAGTTGCTTAATTTTAGCAGAGCATAGTGCATATTTGATACCAATATCCGAGAAATATTTTTCCGCTTCTACTATTGAAGGGCTCACGAAAACGCCGTTGCCACGCGGGATTTCAAGTGGTGCCCCAAAATGTTTCATCGTTCTTTTCTTGACTTCTATCTACGATCAGCCACAAATCTTGAAGTTTGCAAAGCGATACTGTATTAGCGTTTTCTATTTGATGTTTTTCCAACGCGTGATACCTTGATGTCAGGGAACTTCTTGGCGCAAGACGCGCCTTATACACCAGAGTTCCCGAGCGTGGAGCGAAACCCATGAAGCCTGGAAATATCAGACTAAGCAGATTTATAAGCTCCGAAGCAGGAGATGGAACCGTTGAATACGGAACCATCATGACCTATTCCGTAATCGCGGTTGCTTTGATCATCACTATCTTCAACGCAGCTCAATCTGGATTGATTGCCACTTTGACGGATGATGCCGTCTCACGAGTCAATTGGGTCGCCGCAAAACAAGCCGGAACCTGGAACTAGAATTTGTTTTTCAAAATTTGGTGAGTGCGTGGAGATGCGCTTGCTATCTGGTTTTGAGTATTTATTATAAAACATAGTAAACTGGAGATGAAAAAAAGAGGTTCTGCAGTCAGGATGCATCTTTCGATACAGCCTGAAAGCAGAACCCCTCCAACTTAAGGCATGCCGTTAGCGCCTTCGTCGCTTAGTCTCGTTCGCGAACGCGCGGGCACTGACCGCCGGCCATTGCATCCAGCTCAGCCACGCGCTTTTCGACAGACGGGTGGTGTTCACCCAGTCCGCGCCACCAACGACCAAGGCGAGCGCCTACGCTGTTGTCGATGCCGGTTTCGTCGTCCTCGTCAAAAGCGTTGACAATGAACAGAGGCTTCATGCCGCGAGTCAGCGTGATGAGCCGAATATCACGACGCTGGCGCATCATGAAATTGCGGATCTTCTGCAGCGCGGTAGAGAGAGCGCACGGGTCCTGGGTCCATTCAGCAGCAAGCACGTCGGCAGCGCTTTCGCGGCAACGGCTGACAAAGAGCGCCAGGAATTTCGTGAGCATGCTGACCATGTAGAAAATGACCAGCATCATGATGAAACCTGCGACACCGCCATCAGGCGTGAAGAACCGCTTCTTGTCCTTGTTGACTTTGTCCGACAGTTTGTCGAGCAGAGGCGCTTCGCCGCCGGAGAACACGCCGCGGAAGAGCCCGGGAATGCCGGCGGACAGAACGATGGCGAACAGCGAGCCCATAACGGCCATGAACGACCCAATCGAAACGTCGCGGCACTTCACGTGCGCGAGTTCGTGGGCGAGCACAGCTTTGAGCTCTGCGTCGGTAAGGCCGAGATGCAGCAACCCTTCGGTTGCAGCGATGAAGCTGTTGGCCGGATTCCGACCCGTCGCAAAAGCGTTCGGCATTGGAATCGGCGAGATGTACACCGGAGGCTTGACCTTGAGACCGGTCACCGGATACAGCTCATCGACCAGGCGCACGAGGCGCTGGTGGTCGGGATTGTGCGCGTTTGGCTCGCGACACTTCATCAGCTTCAGAACAAGCGTGCCGCTGTGATACCAGCTGAAAACCGGTACCAGCGACCACGCACCAAGAAGCACGACTCCCCATGTGAAGCTGAGCCCGAAATACATCAGGGCTGCAACTGCAAGCACGGAAATGAGAGACATGCCAAAGATAGTCTTAAACCAGGTCGACGCGAGGCGGCGCTTCGTTGCGGCTGCGTCAAACCCGTGAGAATGTTTGTGTGGCATCTCACGACTCCTTCAGATTTGCATTTAGAACCGCGCCGCTCTTCGTTGAACAAGCAGCAGCGGTGCGGGAAAGCGAGGTAGGTAGGTATTTCCAGTCGAAGAAAAGCCGGCCTACAACTCCCGCATGCTGCTAAGCACGTGGTTGAAGAGAACTAAGCCGGAAAACGGGAGATATAGCCTTTGGGCTAGATACCTGTAAGAGAAGAAAAAAGCGGGTGAAACGGAAGAACTCTAATCAAGTCATGACAGCTGTTTCTAGAAGACTAATAAAACAGTGCTTTAGAAAGGGCGGATTACAGTTCGCATCGCTTATGTAGCCAAGGGTTCGCAGCTAGCGCCGTCATTGCGCGCGGGACGTCAAGCGCTTTGTGGCTTTGTGGTTCTCACGGGCTTCGCTTCTTTGCAGCTCTTCTGTTTGGCGGATTTTGCTTCTTTTGCCGAATTTGCGGTTGAGCGGAATTAGCTGCTTCGCGGAATTTGCTGTTTAGCGTGTTCGGATTATTTGGAGACTTTTGATGCTTTTGCTGCGTTGCTTTCTTTGCCGTCTTTCTTGCCGCAGCAATCTTCGGATTTGCCCATCGGCGCGACGTTCTTTTCCATGCTGCCAGTGAACGGATCGTAGAGCGGAGTTTCGTCGTTGTGTTTCTCGGCAGCGGTTGGACCGACACCGGGCGCCCACAGGCGAGTTTTCCAATATTTCTTGATCGCTGGGCTAGGTTGCTCGAAAAACGGATATTTGGGACCCCAGTTGAGATCGATAGCCTTCTGAATATCTGCTGCTGATGAGCCTTTTCTGCTCATCTTGTAAGCCATGACAGCTTCGCCCTGGCAATAAATGCAATCGACTCCGTGATCTGATGTGAAGCAGTCGAGCAAAGAAGCATGCTCGTCTGTGTAATCACAACCGCAGTAGCAGAAAATCTTTTCGCAAACTTCTGGAACTCGCTGAGCCGCTATATATCCCATTTTTGCTTTGCCAATGTATTTACCAGGATCGAGAACCTTTTCACCCAGCGCAGAAAGCTTCCCGCTGCCTGACACTGTTTCCAATGCTTTTGTCGATTCTGTCTCTGTGGCATCTCCGCTGGAAGCGGAAGCAACATCGATCGTTGACGATGTCGTGCCAGTCTCTGTCGATGTTTTTGTCGTAGTGGTAGTAGACGTTGTTTCGGTTGTTGTCGCCGTCTTAGAGCTGGTGGTTTTCGTTTCGCCGCATCCTGCGAGCGAAACGCCTGAAAACAGCATTGTTGCAGCCGTCAAAAGTACAGCCTCGCGCGAGGAAATTTGGTTCCAAAAACTCAACTTAAAGCCCAACCTGAAAGTCCAATGAAGTTCTGCAATCAATGACTACTTAAGACTTATTTGTAACACACAGACAGTGTCTAGCATTTGAGTCTATGTGCCTGTACGGTTTGCCTGCGCTGCCCGCCAGTGTGACAAAATGCTCGTTTTCTCTAGCTGCTGGGGCTAAAGGGGTTGTAATTTGGTAAGATCACCCTTCCTGGGTCCGCTCGCCCGAGTAATTCATCATGCTGGAATTTGATGTCGTAGTAATCGGTGGAGGTCATGCTGGCGTTGAGGCTGCTAATGCGGCGTCTCGCCTGGGTCTCAGCACGCTTATGCTGGCGGTAAATCTCGACACCATTGGCGCGATGCCCTGCAATCCAGCCGTTGGTGGTCCCGGTAAGTCGCACCTCGTCAAGGAAATCGATGCGCTGGGCGGCGTAATGGGCATTGCTGCCGACGCTACCTATTTGCAAATGCGGGTTTTGAATTCCAGTCGCGGTCCTGCCGTGCAGTCTTTACGCGCGCAGAGCGACAAGCGTGAGTATTCCGTGTGGATGAAGACATACATGGAATCGCTGCCCAACGTGACTCTGCGTCAGGGTATGGTCAAATCTTTGATTGTGGAAAACGGCAAGATCGCTGGTGTTGAACTAGCTTTTGGCGATCGCATTAAAGCAAAAGCTGTTGTGCTCTGTGCCGGCACGTTCCTTGAAGGAACGATTTGGATTGGCAAGGAAACAACTCCTGCCGGTCGCGCCGGAGAATTTCCAGCTGTTGGGCTTTCCTCGATGCTCAAATCGATGGGCTTCCGCATGCCGCGTTTGAAGACGGGCACACCGCCTCGCCTTGATGGACGCACGATCAACTATGCGGAATTGCCGATTGTTCCTGGTGATGATTCTCCTCAGTTTTTCTCATTCCTGGACAATCGTCCTGTGCTCCCGCAAATTCCGTGCCATCAAACTCGGACGACAGAGCGCACGCACGAACTTATCAATGCAAATTTGCATGAATCGCCAATGTACTCGGGTTTGATCGATGCAAAAGGTCCGCGCTATTGTCCTTCGATTGAAGATAAGATTGTTCGATTCGCTGATAAAGACAGCCACTCGTTGTTTTTAGAACCCGAAGGTCGCTCTACATATGAGGTTTATCTCCAGGGTTGTTCGACAAGTTTGCCTGTTCACATCCAGCATGAGATCGTTCATTCTTTGCCAGGTCTCGAAAACGCAGTCATGGTGCGTCCCGCGTATGCAGTCGAATACGACTACCTTCCTGCTGTTCAGTTCAATCACACATTGATGATGAAAGACCTTCCAGGATTTTTCGCTGCCGGCCAAATGCTTGGAACCAGTGGATACGAGGAAGCTGCTGCACAGGGGCTTGTCGCTGGCATCAATGCCGCGCAGTACGTCAAAAATGAAGAACAGTTTGTTCTCTCGCGCTCATCCAGTTATACCGGAACTCTCATTGACGACCTTGTTTCCAAGGAAATCGGTGAGCCTTATCGTATGATGACTTCACGTTCTGAATATAGATTGTTGCTTCGCCAAGACAATGCGGATCAGCGTCTTACACCACTCGGTCGCGAGTTGGGCATGGTGGACGATCACCGTTGGGAATTGTTCGAGCGCAAGCAAAACGGCATGAAGACCGAACGCAAGCGCTTGAAAGAAACGCGCGTTCACCCATCGCCTGAGTGGGAGGCCGCACTGGCGCCGCTTGATGAGAAGTTAAAACAAGCGATGACCCTGGAAGAAATTCTGCGTAGACCGAAAGTTCCATATTCACTGGTGGAACAGTTGGTGCCTGCTAATCCGGAGAAGTCTTTCGAGTGGTCGTTGGAAGTCGAAACCGACGTCAAATACGAAGGCTACATTGCACGTCAGAAACACCAAGTCGAGCAAGCCGAAAAACTTGATGGCGTGAAGATGCCCGCCGACATTGATTATATGGCGGTCGAAAATCTCTCCAAAGAAGCGCGCGAAAAACTCAGCCGCATTCGCCCAGAAACTCTCGGTCAAGCCTCGCGCATGGGCGGTGTTTCACCAGCTGATATTTCTGTTCTTCTGATCATTTTGGAATCGCGCCGCCGCTCTCGTCGTGGCGGAAAGCACAACGCTACTGCAGTTCAAGCGTAGGGCGATGCCATGCATCGCTCGGTTTCCTATTCTCGTGACGTAAATGCGGCACGAATGCTGGCGCCACTGTGGGCGAGCCGTCCGCGCTTCCGGGAGCTTTAACAATGATCACCCGTCCTCCTGTTCCTCCATATACGCTTGAAACCGCCGTGCAAAAGGTACGACTGGCTGAGGATGCGTGGAATACACGCGATCCGCAGAAGGTTTCACTCGCTTATACGGAAGACAGCCAGTGGAGAAATCGCTCGGAATTTATTGCTGGTCGAGAGCAGATCGTCGCGTTTCTCACCAGGAAATGGACTAAAGAACTTGATTACAGGCTGATTAAGGAACTGTGGGCATTTGAAGGAAATCGCATTGCCGTTCGTTTTGCATACGAATGGCGCGACGACTCGGGTAACTGGTTTCGTTCATACGGAAACGAAAATTGGGAGTTCAACGAAGATGGCTTGATGGCCAGGCGTTTGGCTTCAATCAACGATCTTCCAATATCAAATGAAGAACGCAAATTTCATTGGGACGCATCTAAACCACGCCCCGCAGACCATGCCGGGCTGAGTGATTTTGGTTTTTAGATTCCGTGTTCACCACGTAGACCAGCGGACGAAGCGGTTTGGGTCTTTCATCTAGATCAGTAATTCCCCCCTTAATTCGGGAATAAAAGCTGACATAAGATAATTTAATTGCCACGCTTTGTCTGAGTTGTGCATGAATAACAAATCGATTTTGTCCTTTGCCATAAGTTCAGTTTATTTGCTGCTGAGCACTTCAGCGGTTGTGGCGCATTCCGATGAATGGCAGAGCATCATCGAGAAAGGTAAAAGTTCTTCTATCAAAGGCGATTATAAAGAGGCTGAGAAGCAGTTTTCCTTGGCTTTTGAGCTTGTGGAGCCTTTTGGCTCGAAAGACATTCGTTACAGTCAAACTTTGACGAGATTGGCCGAAGCTTATTGGGCTCAGCGTAGTTATGATCAAGCTGTAGACACCTATCAGCGAGTGATTGCTGCTCAAGAGAAATATTATGGAGACTGCGATCCCCAAGTTGCGCTTACGATTAAATGTCTTGTTGGCGTGTATTGCTCCAAGGGAAGGCACTCACAAGCTGAGCCATTGGCTAGACGTATGCTTGCTATTGACGAAAAAAATTTTGGAACCGCACACCCTGAAATTGCAAATGATCTCAATCATTTGGCGACAATCCTTTGCTTTGAGCATAAATCTGCGGAAGCTGAAGCTTCGCTGTTAAGAGCGTTGGAGATTCAAAAGAGTAATGACTTCTCAGTCAATTTTTCCACAGTTGACACAATGAGGAATGTGGCCTGGTCATATTACACGCAAGGGAATTTTGATCGAGCACGTCCATTGTATGAGGCAGTTTTGGTATATAAAACGAAGTTGTTAGGCGAAAATCACCCAGCTATTGTTGCGTGCTTTCGTGATTTAGCCATGCTACACAAAGCGCTAAATGATCATCAGAAAGTTGTTGAATACTGTGAAAAGGCGAATGATGTGGTGGAAAAACAGAATGGTCTGAACTCTCTTACAACGGTGCAGTCGCTCAATACGCTAGGCAAGGCGTATGGCGATGCGGGAGAACACAAAAAGGCGCAAGAGACTTTTGTGCGTGTATTGAAGATTCGCGAAAAAGAGCAGGGTTCAAATTCTGCTGAATTCGAAAGAGCTTTGAGCGATGTTGTTCTGTCCTATGTGCACGACCACGAGTACACACAAGTATTACCGTATTTTCGGAGACTCAAACGCATTGGAATTTCAAAGCTTGAAGCACAGTTGGCCAAGGCAAAAGATCCAAAGGCAAAACATACGAAGGCGGAAGACGCAAAGGCAATTCAGAACATCGTGATTGGATTCAACAATTTAGGCGTCACGTGTTTGAACTGCAACCAGAAAGCTGACGCTGAGAGGTTCTTCACGAGAGCGGTTAAGCTGGATCCTAGCTATTCTCTTGCTTACGAGAATCGTGCGATTGTTAGAAAGCAGCTCGGCGACCTGAAAGGTTCAACCGCAGATCGTCTGATGGCAAAAAAACATGGTTTTGGGGTATCCAACTGTGAGCTTACTGCCAAGACGTCACATTAGGCGACTGCTGCACTAAAGAGCCAGTCCGCTGAAGGGGCCAGCGGCTAGTCTCAGCAGCATGCCTGTTTGAGATGCTTGCAGTGACTCTCGTGCGTGCTCTGGGTGCTCAGTTCTGTAGGAAGCAAACCCTCGATCCATAAAAAGTACGTCTTCTGGATCATCGCCTTGTGTGCCGCTGCCGCCAAATCCCAAAAATCCAGGGCGTCCCCACCGTGGATCGGGACTGTATTGAAAACGACCGGCCTGCTCTCGCAGATATTGCTCGCTGAATCACAGCTGTCGGCGCTGGCTTCGACCCTACAGCAGTTTAGCGGCAGAACAGTACTTAGCGCTTAATCACTTCGACAGAGCATTCGGAGCGCTCGGCGATTGCTTCGGATACGCTGCCGATGAGCATTCTGTCCACCCAGCCTTTGCCTTTGCAGCCACTAACTATCAAGTCTGCTTTGAATTTCTTTGCGCCGTCAACCACAACATCGCGGGGGTCGCCTTGCAAGATTTCAAATTCGACCGAGGCTTTGGGCAGTTTCGCCCGGAGCAGCTCGCAGACTTGCTTTAAGTGCACTTCTGCGTCGCTAATCTGCTTGTTTCTAAAAGTTTCTAGCGCTTGTATTTCGTGAGTATCTTGCGCTTCGTTCATGTATTCGACTAGGCTCGGAATGGCTGTTGTGCACTTAATATGCGTCCCTTCGTTCCAGGGGCGCGAGCCGATTCTTTCCACGACGTGGTCGGAAAACGGTGAATCATCAAGGGCTAGGTAGACACGTGTTTCTTCTTCGTTTGCTTGCTTGTGATTTCTCACGACTCTGACTGAGCACGTCGCTGTGACAACCAGGGAATGTGAAACCGAGCCCATCATCACCTTCTTGATGCCTCTCAGTCCGCGGGAGCCGACGATAAGCAAGTCAGCCGGCCAGCGTTCGGCATATTGCAGAATCTCTGATTTCGGGTTGCCCTGGCTGACTGTGCCAATGATGTTGGTGCCTGCCGGCATTTTTTCTTTTAAAATTCCCACCGCATGATCGACTACTGTTTGCGCCGAAGCAAGCATTCTTTGCACCGTAGGCGGTGGCGAAAAGGAAGTATCTACAACGCTGAGAATCTGAAAGGACGCATTGTCGGGCCAGGGTGAGCGAAGTGTTTCATTTATCGCCGCTTCGGAATGTTCAGACCCATCACAGGCGAGCAGGATTTTCATTTCAAACCTCGATGAAGATGTGAACTATAACCAATTCGGTCGGCGAAACAGGAAGTTGTACGGGCGTTTTTGAACTGCGGTGCGTCGTTATGTGGTTTGCGGCTGTGGTGCTGTTTTCATTCTGTATACGAGCGCTGTCGCGTCCGGACCGCAGCTCTTGAATTGTTCTAGCCCCTCAATCTCGAAAACCTTATTTGCGCGCTGCATGTCATCTCTGATTGTTGCCAGGTAGAGCCTGGTGGAGTGGTCGATCAATCCGAGCGAGGGCATGCAATGCACAACGACCTTTTTCACGTTCTCTGGAATTGTATCTAGAATGGTGCGGGCTTTTAAAGAGTTGAAGCAATGAAAAGTGTCGCCTACGTAGACGTCCATGACATCGCCCTCGATTTCGGTTTTTTGAATCGGAGAACTCGCCAGTGCGCCCATAGGCAATCCTGCTTTTTTGGCGTAATACACGAGGACAAATGCTTCGAGCAGCATTCCCGCGCCAATTCCGAGCATGAGGTCGGAGACTAGTGTCACGAAGATAGTGACTGAGAAAATTGCCAGGTCGGCTCCGCCAAGCTTAATCATGCTGCGCCATTTGTGGGCGCCTGCGAGCTTGTAGCCAATGTGCATGAGGACGGCGGCTAGTGCTGCGACCGGAATCATGCGGATGATGTTGCCGGCAAACAGGAGAAAACCGATGAGAAACAGGGCATTGTAGAAGTTGACCCAGGCTGTTCTGCCGCCGGAAACAATGCAGGTAGTGCTTTTGATGATGCCGGGGATGATAGTGAGGCCCCCGATCAGGCTGGAGCAAATGTTGGAGATGCCCATGGCAAATAGGGTTCGGTCCGGATCTGACTTTCGGTGAAAAGGATCGATTCTGTCTACAGCTTGCACGGTCGCCAACGATTCCGTGCCGTCGACAAATGTGAGCATGAAAATGAAGAGGATGACTTGAGGCAGCATGGGAAGAGCTTTGAATAGGTCCTGGAAGTCGGGGAATGTGAAGCCATGCTCGATCAAATTGTCAGGGATCTTGACTAGAAATTGCGGCTCTAAGTGATAGAGATGCCCTAAAACTGCGCCTACTGCTACAACAGTGAGCTGTGGCGGTATGTACTTGAGTGGGCCCCGCCTTAAGGAAGTAAGTTGGAAAAGCAAGAGTAGGCAAATTACGCCAATCGAGAATACGCTCGGATTGAGGTGATTGGCGATTTCAGCTGGTGTTTCGAAAATTACTGGAAAGAAGTCGTGTGCGAGGAATTTGCTGCCAACGAAGTTTGGGATTTGTTTGGAAAACAATAAAAAGCCGATCGCGGCAAGCATTCCGTGAATCGCAGCCATTGGGAACATGCGGCTGAACTTGGCTGCTTTTAGCCAGGTCAAAATTATCTGAGTAACGCCCGCAAGCATGATTACACACAACACGACATGATAGCCGCGATCCATGTCACCTTTGCCCAGGTCGGTGATTGCAGTGAAAAGAACAGGCGCTAGACCGGCGGCGGGACCGCAGATGGAGACGTAGGAGCCGCCCAGAAATGGAAAGATGAGCCCGGCGATGATTTCAGACGTAAGCCCACAGATTGGCGGCGCTCCGGACGCCAGGGCGATGCCGAGTGAGAGCGGCACGCTGACGAGAGCGACAACGAGCCCGGCTAGGACGTCATGCCGCCAATGCTTCAATCCCGCCAGCCCATTTTGCGGTGGCGCCTGATAAAGCGGCGGCCGCACTTTACTTGCTGTTTCCATGAATAGTCTTCCCGGGGTGCTTAAGAACGTGCATTGATTTGTGCCAAACGCGCATTGGTACGGACGAATGAGGCGAATGTCCTCGTCCGGTTGTTGGCGGCTATGGGGGTCGTTTCGGAGGTTCGGTCTATCCTGAAACCAACCAGGGCCTCAAGGAGATACTAACAATTAGATGTGATCGCCCGGTGATCGGTTCATCAAGACGGTATCAATTTTCCGGAGTTCCGTTCAGTCGATAGCCTTGTCCGTGAACATTGACTATGATTTCCGGCTCGTTTTCTTCGTGCAACTTCTTCCTGAGCGTTTTAATGTGAGCACGAACAGTATCCTCCGACGCCTCCGGCGAGTCTGTCCACAGTGAGCGTAGTTGATCGAGAGAGAAAACGCGTTCGGGATTCTTCAAAAACATTGTAAGCAAGCCGATTTCCTTCTTGCTTAGCTTCACTTCGTTGCCGGATTTTTTGACGGTGAGAGTGACAGGATCAAACTCGATATTCGCGCAGCGTAAAACTTTCTCGGTCGCCGGCTTGGCTGCTCGGCGCAATAGAGCTCGGACTCGCGCCAAAAGTTCGCGTGTGAAAAATGGCTTGCCGAGGTAATCGTCAGCGCCCGCATCTAGACCGGTGTGAATGTCCTCTGATTTTGTTTTCCCTGTGAGCATTAGCACTAATGCTGTCCCGCCCGCCTTTCGATACTCTTTGCAGATTTCCACCCCAGGCATGGACGGCAACATCCAATCGCAAATGATCAAGTCGTACGAGTAGGAAAGCATGCGGTGCAGCCCGTCTTTGCCATCATGCGCCTCTTCCGTCGTATGATTTTCCGAACGCAGCGCTTGTGCGACCAGTTTGCAATGGTCTTCATCGTCTTCAATAATTAGAATCTTTGCCATGAGATTATTTCGCTACAATCAGCCTGTAAACCTGTATCCGAAGCCATGCACATTTTGAATCAGTGACTCTTCGTCAGGGCTGTCGAGTTTTCTGCGCAGGTTTTTTATGTGAGTTCGAACGGTATCCGGCGCTGCTTCTTCTTCTGCTAGCCATACGTGATTCAGCAAATCATCGAGGCTAAAGACGCGATCTTTGTTGCGCATGAAAAATTCCAGTAAGGCAAATTCTTTTACTGTTAGTTCAATTGCTGCACCATATTTGGTGACCGAACGTTTTCCCTCGTCGAGTACGAGACCCTTGGTTTTCATAACCTGAGCTTGCAAAGGTCTTTGTGCTCGCCCTACAAGCGATCGAACTCTCAATGTAAGCTCTTTCAAGTGAAAGGGTTTCGTCAAATAGTCGTCTGCCCCGGAATCAAGTCCCTGGACCTTCTCTGCGGGCAATGAGCGGCCCGTCAACATGAGGATGGCGGCATTCTCGCCTGATTGCCTTAGCTCTGTGCAAAAGTCGACACCAGTGCCGTCGGGAAGACCCCAATCTAGTACGATAAGGTCGAATTTCCTATCTTTCAGAGTCTGACGCGCGTCGGCGATAGTAGAGCAACTGGTGACTTCGTGTCCCTCGTGCTCAATGGCTCGTTGAATCTCAGCTAGTAACGTTTCGTCGTCTTCTACAAGCAATATGTTGGGCATGGCTCGGTGTTTAAGATTTCGGCAATTTGCCTATTCTCGCACACCTGCCATGCCCTCCATTTTCTCCCCAAAGCTTGTTAATAATTGAAAGTCTTCGCCAGCGAGTTCCAGGCGCGGTCGTACCAGTGCTCTTCCCGTTCTTGCTGTGCTGCGTACGCGGCTTTCTTTTGGGCGACTTTGTCGTCAAATATGTCCTCTTGCTGGACTCCGAAATCCAGGACTCCATCTTCCTTGTCATGGGCTTTGGCCGCAGCTAATTTCGCATCGATAACTGCTTGCTCTTCTTTCTTTTGAATAATCGCTTGTTCTTCCTTTTTCGCAATAATCGCTTGTTCTTCCTTTTGTTGAACTATGGCAGCGTCTTGTTTTTCTTTGACTGCTGACCCTGCTAGAAGATGACCTTCGTCATCGGTGAGCTGCATGTTGCCGAGTTGTTGGCTTGCTGTGTCAGTCGCATTCATTTTTTTCAAGTAGACGGCTCTAGACTCTTCAGGAGTCATGGCGCTGAAACTGGCTGAATCTTCTTTTGCTAGAACATTTTTCTTTTCAATAATTTCGAGATTGTTCATGAAGGCTCCTTCTGCCAGGCAACGCAATAAGCAGGCTGAATGCTTATTGCATTGCCGACAGTTAGTAAATTGGAAGGGGGCGGGTGGGTTGCCTTGTGCTTACAAATTACGCAGAGTTTGGGAAATTTTCCGGGAGTGCCTTAGGGCTGGGCGCCAGTGGAGTTTTCTCGTCTTGCCGGGGAATCCAAAACCAAAACTTGCTACCCTTTCCGGTTTCGCTTTCGACTCCAATTCGTCCACCGTGCGCTTCTACAAAGACCTTGGCGATAGAAAGCCCCAGTCCTGAGCCTTTCTTTTTTCGGGAGTCATCTTTTTCCACCTGGTGAAAGCGATCGAAGATTTTCTTTCTTTGTTCTTTCGGCACGCCGCGCCCTTCATCTATTACTTCGAAATCGACCTTATGTCCTTCAGGTCTTGCAATCACAGTTATAGTGCTGTCCGCTGGCGAAAATTTGATGGCATTGGTCACCAGGTTGGTGATTACCCGCAAAATCCTGATGCGGTCACCGTACACCTTATCTGCCGAGCACTCGATTTTGATTTCGATTCCGGCTCGATCTGCCATTGCTTCCACGACATCGGCGACCTCGTCCAGCATGTCGCGAATGTCAAACTCTTCCATTTGCAGCTTGATGCCCTGACTTTCTGCTGTTTCAAGATCGAGCAAATCAGTAATTAGATTCATTAACATATTAATGCTGCGTTCTGCACTGTTGAGCGTGGGCATTGCTTCGTCCGGTAATTCGCATACAATGCCGGATGCTAAAGAATCGATTGCGAGCACGAGCGAGGAAAGGGGCGTGCGCATGTCGTGCGTAATCATATGGAAAAAGTCTTGCTTCAACTGCTGCAGCTTTTCTTTTTCGACTTCTGCACCTTCGACGTACTCAGCCATTTCGTGGAAGATTCGGTCGAGCTGCGCGAGTTCGTCGTTGCGCGACGTTGGAGGCAGCAGCGGTTCTTTGCGTGCGAAACGCAAAGTGTTTTCCATTAGATGGCTGATGCCGCTGTGTATGCCGCGAATGAAGTAAGTAAAAAGCAATGCTGCCAATAGAATGCTGATGATGACGCCTGATATGGTGACAATCGTAATCATGTTGCGCGCTTCGCTGATGGCTTGTTTTTCTTGCTCTGCACGCCGTTGCCAGGGTTCTCTAAATGCGACCATGTCGTCGCCTAGATACTTGATCATCATTTGTAAGTGATGAAACTGCTCAAGATTGCCGCGCAGACCCGCTATGCCGCCTTCCGATAGTGTGGGGTTTTCGAAGTTTTGGCAGAGGTTGAGAAGGGCATTGGCGCGGGTGCGCATGCGAAGTAGTTTGGGAAGATGCGAGGGATCGTCTTTCTCTAGAAGCTTAGCCAGTGCGTGGTGTTCTACGTCTATTTTGCTGACGTGAAACCGGGTATGCAAATCTTTGTTCGGAAAAACTCTCGTGCCGAAATAACCTACGGTTAGATCCATCACTGCAAGCCACATTTCATTGGTGTGCATGATGATTTCGTTGGTGTGAATTTGCGTTTGCAGTTTTTTCTCGTAATCTTGTTGCAAGACGAAAAGAGTGCCTGCGAAGGCGAGTTCAAACAAGAGCGGCACAGAAATCAGAATGAGACCGCTAGTAAAAATTGTTGGTCTCAAGCTCAATTTCATGTTGAGTAAAAATCCGGTGGTTGCCGCGCTGGGAATTCTTTTGAAATTTTTCAATCCTTTTGCGATTTTAGCTCAGCTTGCTAATGCTTTCTCCTCTGAGCAATTGAACTTTTTTTCCGCGGTTAACGTCTAAAAATAATGGATATAAGTTTTGTTAGGACGTTTTCCCTCGAGGACGGTTTATGAAGGCACAAAAGTTATCCGTGCTGTGTGCGGTCTCATCTGCACTTTTGATTCTGGTGGAGGCGATGGCGTTTGGCGGAGCGGGAGCTGCATCTGCGCAGAACGCGCCACAGCCGATGGCTGGGAATGCTGCTGGTAATTCTTCAGCTTTTGGAGATCAGGGCACTAGAAGAGGTGGGCGCCATAGAAAACACCGCAAACATCGCAGAGGGCATCACCGCGGGCGGCATCAAGGGCGGGGGCAGCGCAGAGGCGCACAGGACGGCGCTTGGCAGAATCAGAATCCGTGGGGCAATTCTCAGAGCGGGATGGGCGCAGGACAAGGAGAGGGAAGGCGTCATCGTCGGCACCGCGGCGGCCGCAGGCGGCAAGCAATGCAGATGAATGGCGGCGGGCAAAATATTCAGCCTGGAGGACAGTTTGTCCGGTAAGTTTGCTGGCGAAGCGCTAAACTCTTGGGTTATATGGGCATCTCAAAAATCGCACTTAACATAAGACCGGTGCTTTCTGGCTTTAGTATTGCGATGGCAGTTTGCGTCTTGCTGCCTGGGCTAGCGCAACCGCAGCCCGTTTCGTGGCCGAAAAAGGACTCTCCATTTGCACCTAGGCAGATGCCTGGCGCTCCTTATGGCTCACCTAGAGAGGAAGAGGATGTAGCGGAGCCTTCTTTGGATACGCCGGCTCCCGGCAAGCCCGTTTTCGAAAAGCCTGCACGAGCACCTGCTTCGGCGATAAAGCTTCAGGCGGGCATTTCCCATAGTGAAGCGCTCGCTCCTGTCCCTCGCACTCAGCGCCCAGGTAAGGTCTTCCGGGCAGAAGCGTCCCATGGTCCTGGGATGCAGCGAGTCAAGCGCTTCAAAGTACCGGACTGGATGGCTGGAGTCTGGCAGCGTTCTGACGCGAGAGAACTCTCGAGAATTGAGCTTCCCAGTGGCAGGAAGCTGCCTCCTGTAGGCACTCAAGTCGCTCGGGTGAGAGATGTTTTTGGCAGTTATCGTGATGCCAACGGTCAGGTATGGCAAACTTTCAATCCGCTGAAAGCTGCCGGGCAGGTCGACCGCGGTGGTTCGATGGACTATCATCGAGTTCATGGTTACGACCTGGTAATCACTGGTCCGAGAAGTGTAGTCGTTGAAGTTCAAGCCACTCACACGATGGTGAGCAAGGCAAATCGCCGCATTGCAAAGGTTTATCAGGATGAAGAACTCAATAAATACTCGCTTCTTCCTGATGGTAGGCTGCTAACTGATAGTTCTGTCAAAGTCTTTGACATGAATGGAAAGCCCTTTTTGCTTACTAGAACTACATCTTCGGAAATTCGAGTGCCGCCAAAGAATTGGCCTCCGCGCCTGAATAGCGCGTCGCCGAGGCATTAGCACTTAACAAAAGTGTCCAAAAGCCAAATTTGTTTGCCCTTAAAGAATAAGGATCACCCGTAAGGGGTAATAATAGAAATGAAGCTGCTCGTCCCTCGAGTGTCTGTTCACGCGCCTGCCATCCCGGAACGTGATGAAACCAAGACCGCAAACTATGCAGACTGATCGGAATCTCTTATAGGAAAGATCCTGACCGTGGACTTTTTCAAATCCAAACAAACCCTTCACCGTTATCCGACAGACTTCCTCATTGGCGATTTGCTAGTGAAGGCTGGAGTTATCAGCCAGAGCAAGCTCGATGAAGCGATAAAGCTCTCGGGTGCCAAGCACTTGCAACTCGGTCAGATGTTGATTATGAGCGGTGCTATCAATGCCTCACAGCTGCAGGCCGCTGTCGACGCTCAATCTCTGGTCAGAGACCGCACCATCGATCTCAATGAAGCACTCAAGGTTTTAAAGCAAGCTTGCAAATCTGGGCAATCGATTGCTGATGTAATTTCCTCTGGGTCCACCAGAGCGGCATCCGGACCCACTAACAAGCTTGGCGAAGTGCTGCTGGAAGCCGGACTGATTAACTCCGATCAATTTTCGAAAGCAATGCAGCGCAGCCTGGCAACGGGCTTGCCGCTCGGTCGTATCCTGGTTCTAAACAACACTTTGGCAGATGCGATCCTCAGCATGGCACTTGATTTGCAAGTGCGCGTGCGCGACGACATGCTTACTCGCGAGGAGGCGCTTGACGCTTTGCGCAGCGCCGCTGGTATTGAAGGCGATGAAATGCCCGATCCCAATCGTGTCGCCCAGGCTCAAGCAGCTTTAAAGGCTCCCCGCAAACACGGGGTGCGCATTGGTGAAATGTTTGTTCGCGCTGGATTGCTCACCGAAACAGATGTTATGAACGCCTTGGAAACAGGTTTGGCTACCGATCAACTTATCGGACAAGTTTTGGTCGGGCAAGGATTTATTACTGATCAAATTCTTGAAGCCGCCCTAGGACTGCAGAAGATGGTCGATGGCAATCATGTGGACGTGGATAAGGCGATTGATACGCTTTCTAAGATCCAAAGCCAGGGCATTACCTATGACGAAGCAGTCGAGTCCTTGCATGTTGAAGAAACGACGACCACAGAAACGATCAGTTTCGATCACATGCTGGTGCTTGCTCGTGTAATGACCGAAAACGAAATCCATGAAGCTGTTGCGCACGCGATGGAAGATCCGAAGATTGTCGGTCAGATTTTGCTTATGACCGGTCACCTTGATAAGAGCACCGTTAAAGCTGCACTCAGAGCGCATTTTCTGTTGCAGAAAGGGGTAATTTCGCAGGACGACGCTGTAGTTGGACTGGACTACACCATGCATAGCTCCAACAAGCTGTCTTTTGATGGCGCGCTTCAGGAGCTGGGCTGGGACATTTCTACTCTGCCAAAAGATGAGGTTGATCCAGAAACTCGCGCGATGGAAGAAGCGCGTAAAGAATTTGGTGTCTCTAGTGATGATGAACTTACCAAATTCGTCGATAGAGCCAAACATGATTCTTCATCAGAAACAGGAGAGTCCGAGCCTGTTGTCGCACCGGAAAAAGCAGAAGAGAAAGAAGAATTTTCGCACGCGACGGCAGACGAGCTGCAGGTAATTTCCGGGACTTACCAGAAAGTGGAAGGTCCAGCGGAAGTCACCGCTAAAGCGGAAGAAGACAGTTGGGACGTGCCGGACGATGAAGTCATCAATAAAGCAGAGGAGACTGAGGAAGCACCCAAACGGTCGCTTTCCGGATTGCTGTCTCATGAGGATCTAAAACCGCTAGATGCTGACGAAGTGATTACGGCGCAAACGAAATCTGAATCCGCTCCACCCAAGTTAGGCGGCAAGTTCGCTAATTTGCTGGGAGGGGACGAACCACCAGCGAAGAAATCTAGTGCAGCTGCTGCCGATAAGGAAAAGGCTGAAGCCGAAAAAGCGAAGGCTGAGAAAGAGGTGGCTGATAAAGCTGCGTCTGACCGTGCTGCAGCCGAAGCGCTTGCAGAAGAAATTCGAGCTGCTGAGAAGTTAGCTTCTGATAAGAGAGCGGCGGAAAAAGCCGCTGCTGATAAAGCTGCAGAAGAGAAGGCTGCTGCTGAAAAAGCAGCTGCCGAAAAGGCTGCTGCCGAAAAACTTGCTTCTGAGAAAGCGGCCGAAGAAAAGGCTGCGGCGGAGAAACTTGCCGCCGAGAAAGCGGCCGAAGAAAAGGCTGCTGCGGAGAAACTTGCCGCCGAGAAAGCGGCAGAAGAGAAAGCTACGGCGGAGAAGCTTGCTGCCGAAAAAGCTGCTGCCGAAAAAGCTGCGGCGGAAAAAGCTGCGGCGGAAAAAGCTGCGGCGGAAAAAGCTGCTGCGGAGAAGACAGCTGCCGAAAAGTCCGCGTCATCAGTGCCTTCCCCCGTGTCTGCACCGGCAGCCGGCGGACTCAAAAAGGTGGGTGCGTTCCAAAGTCTTTTGTCCGAAGAACCTGCAAAGAAAGCAGATTCGCCTGCCTCCGCGCCCGCAGCTCCAGCTGCAGCCTCGCCCGCTGCCCCGGTTGCAGCACCTGCACCATCACCGGCTGCGACAACAGGTGCTCCCGTCGCTGCTCCCATAGCTGCGTCCGCCGCACCCGCCGCGATACCGTCAGGAGCTGCAACTCCGGCAACGCCGAATGTCGCAGCAGCATTATCTGCTCTGACTAGAGCACACCCACCTACTTCAGGTGCACACCCTCAACAAACAATTGCTCCTGCAGCGGCGGCACCACCTGCGGTGGCTCGTCCGGCAGCTCCTGCTGGCGCTCCAGCATCAGGTGCCACACTTGCTCAACCCGCAGCTCGCCCGGGAATTCCTGCACCGGTTGCGGCTCCAGGTGTCGCCAAACCTCCAGCTCCATTGTCAGCACCTGCTGCAGTACGTCCTCCGGCACAACCGGCTCCCGGCGTGGCTACCGCACCCGCAGCACATGCCGGCGGAGCAAATGGTAGCGGGCAACCGCCTGCGGCGCCTCGAGTGACACCACCCAACGGGGCATCACAAACTGCGGCTCCAGCTGCAGCGATAGCACCTTCGTCGGCCGCCGCGACGGGGCAAGCATCCGCATTAAAGTCGGAGGATGATGTGAAAGGCGCACTCAGTGGCGCCTACGCAAGGCTTGCGGAGAGTTACTACGACCAGGGCAACTATGCAGAAGCTCTTGGTTTGTACGAGAAAATTCTCGCTGTGCGCGAGCAGGAATTGGGTGAGAGCGATCCGGAATTGATTTCCGATCTTGCCAATGTCGTGCGTGTTTTGTGCGTACAAAACCGCTTCGACAGTGCCGAGAGCTACGTTCGACGCATTATCGGGATTCTCGAGATGACTCAACCGGACGACGTGCAAAAACTTGCTGATGCGCTCAACACACTGGCTCAAATCTACTTCCAGCAGGACAAGTTTGATCAATGTCTGCCGGTTTTGGATCGTTCTGTCAAACTCAAGCAGCAAGTTCTTGGCGAAGATCACGTCGACATGGCTGATTGCTACCGCGACTACTCACGTTTGTTGAGAAAACTCAATCGTAAGGAAGAAGCAGAGCAGTATTACAGCAAAGCCAAAACGGTCTTGGGCAAAGCTCCAAAGCAAGCTGTAGTTTAGCTTTTGCTTAGAAATTGCCGTTGGCAAGCATTCGTGCAATTTGCTTGGGGTTCATTTTCTTCGGTTTTTTGCCGAAATTTTGGCCATAAAAATAGTTGGGATTATTTCCCCAACCATTGTTAAAGCCTGAATTTAGAGCTGCATTGAAATTGCGATTCCAATTATTGCCATTCCAATTGTTGTTGCAGCCATTATTCCAGCCAGCGTTCAGATTGTTGTTCCAGTTGTTGTTCCAACTATTTCCCCAACTGTTTCCCCAGTTATTTCCGGGACCACAATTGTTCCAGCCACTGTTCCAGCGGTTATTGCGGCGATGGTGATTCCAGTTTCGGTTGCCGTTTCTCCCGCAGTTATTGTTCCAATACCCGTTGCCGTTTCCGCGACCTTTGTACCAACCGCGGTGGTTCCCGTTATTGCCTCGGTTTCCATTGCATCCTGAGTTTCCATGGCCACCCCATCCGTGATGACCTTTAGCTTCAGCGGCTTGTCCAGCAAATGCCAGTGAGATTAGTGCCGCGAGCAAGATTGAAGAAACCTTCATAATGAGCTCCTCATATTTCGCGTGACAAAATCCAGCGACGACTGTCCGAAAATTATGTTCCGGATTCTAATCACTTGAGGACCATCGCTGAAAACTTAAGGCTGCAGACAGTTCCAGCCCACTGGAAGTCTGCAGCCTATTCTTAACTGACTGTTTCGATTTATTTGATTTTGATGGCTGATTAATACCAGCGCGAATTCATCTGCCTATTTATTCTCTTTCGGTCTTGCCTGTCAAAACGACCGTTTCGGTTGGTATCCCAGCGATTGTTCCAGGCGTGATATCTATGGTTGTTTCGCCAGCCGTAATGATTACCCCTGTGCCAGCGATTCGAATTGTTGTTATTCCAATTATTATGTTGTCTATGGTGTCGCCAGCCATCGTTATCTCTCGCTTCAGCAGCTTGTCCCGCCAATGCGAAAATCATGACAGCGGCGAGAAATATCGATGCAAATTTCATCATCTAATCCTCGTTTCTATGTCTGCATGGTCAGACCGCTCGACGACTTCTGAGTTCCCCGAATGACTGCGTAATCGAACATTTTGCGCAATCGGTGTTTTTTACATAAATGCTGTTCGCCTTTGCAATAAGTGATCTCTATATATTGTTTGAATTGTGGGGGACCTTGTTTTGAGCGTTGCTATAGCTGCCTATCATTTGACCAAACAAATTCAATCGAGCGGCGGATAATAAAGTGCGGTTTGAATTTTTTTTGCCGCCACTGGCTGTGGTGGCATGATTTTCTGCGATCATATGGTTGACGTAACGTCGGGAACATAGGTTAATGCCTTTGTGTCGTAGGGTTCATACATTTTTTTGAATGGTTGAGATTGAGGGAGGTTGTCATGATGAATTTGGTGTCGCAAAAGAAGGCACTGTCTGTGGTGGCGTTGACCGGCATAGTGTTTGCAATCGTCCCTGTGGCTCCTGCGCTCGCAGATACGACACTGCAAGGCGGCACTTCGAAGAGTAAATATCAGCAAACGACTGGTCTGAAAGGTTACTTTCAACGGCATCCTAAGGTGAAAAGTGCAACAGTGGGTGCTGGAGTTGGAGCTGGTGTAGGTGCAGTCACAGGGCTCATCTCCGGAAAGGGCACTATGCGCGGCGCGGCAATTGGTGCTGGCACCGGTGTTGGTGTTGGCTTGGTGAGAAGCACGCGTTCATTGGACAGCCATCCGGTTGTTAAAGACACTGCAACCGGCACATTGCTTGGCGCAGGATTAGGATTGGCGGCAAGCCGAGGACATGGCAAAGGCAAGAAAATTGCGGCTGCCACCGCAGTTGGTGCAGCGCTTGGTTTGGGCACCGGACTGCTAAAAGATAAGTTCTAACTATCAGCGACTCTAAAGCACAAGTCATCGAAGGGCGGGTAATACCGCCTTTTGCATTGATATGCGAATGCATAAACGCATGAATAGTGAGTCTCGACTATTCAGTTATCTTCAAATCTTTGAGCGAGCCCATGCCCTGATTAGCTTTGAGACCTTGCTCGGCGCCGCCCTGTGGCGTTTGGGCGATTTGCTGCGGCACTTGATGCGATGATGCCTCGACCGCTTCAGGTGTTTGCGCTGCTGTTGGTTTTGCATGCGCCACCTTGTCGGCCGCCGGTTGGCTGTGGTGGGCAGGATTGTGATGTGCGGCTTGAGCGTGATGTGCCGGGCTGTGATGAGTCGGACTGTGATGCGCAGTTGTGTGATTTCCGGCAGCGTGATGGGCGGCTGGATGTGCGCCATTAGCATGTGAGGCATCAGCAAGAGTGGAGTGGCTTTCGCCGCCAGGCATGCTGAATTTTTGGCCGGGGTGAATCATGCTCGGGTTGTCACCGATCACACTGGCATTGCGATCATATAAATGATGCCAATTTTGACCACCACCCAGATGGTCTTTGGAGATGTTCCAGAGGTTGTCACCTGGCTTGACCGTGTAATCGGCATTAGCAGTGATTTGGCTGTGATCACCAAGATTGAGTTGATCGCCAGGATGAATGAGGTTGGGATTAGAGCCAACAACGTCCTGATTCATCTTATAGATGTCAGGCCATTTTGTGCCGTCGCCCATATGGCTCTTGGCGATGTCCCAAAGATTGTCGCCCGGTTTGACAGTATATGGAGCGGCTTCGGTAGGGCTTTGAGCCACTTGCTGACCTGCCGCCGCGTCACCTTGCTGCTGGAGAACTGACTGCTGATCACCTGCTTGCGGTTGTACGGTTGTTTCGGTGCGCGGCAATTCCATCTGCTCACCTACCGCAGGCTGTTGTTGATAAACAGGTTGTTGCGGCATCTGAGCTTGTGGAATATTTTGTCCTGCGCCTTGCATGGTGCCGAGTTGCGGTCTGAATGCGCCTCCACCGTTGTCGAACGCTATTTGCTGACCTTGAACAAAATTATCGCCGCCGCCGATCATCTCGTGCGGATTGCTCAGTCTAGGGTCCATCGACTGGTACATTGGCTGACCGAAATCGGCATGACCACCGACGTTCAGGTCGGCTTGCGACATGTCACCAAAGTCCGGGAATTGCGACATAGTATTGTTGCTGGTTGAAGCCAGCGTGTCGAAACCTGTGAACTGACCGGTCATTTGCCCAGCCATATTCGTGCCCATGGAATTCAAGCCCATCGCGCCGAATTGCTGTCCGAGAGTGGCGAAAATCGGTGCATTGGATGGGAGCATTGAGAGACTCATCGGCATGTGCTCACCGATGCGACTCAGTGACGAAGCCAATCCTGCATTGGCATGATTCAACCAATCGGTGAAATTAAATGCACCGATGAAGTCCTGCAGCGGCATGAATAGGGCGCCCAAAGCTTCAAAAAAGGAGTTGAGCAAACCTATATGACCCGGCATTCGCATGATTAGCTGGATAATCGGCGATATGGGTTCGGCGCCTGGTGTGAGTGCCGCAAGCGCTGCATCCGCACCAGGAGCAAATGCCGCAGCTTCGGCTCCGGTAGGCACAATCTGCAGTTGAGCCATAGGAGCTGCATCAAAAGACAAGCTCTGCGCGCTATTGAAGGCGAGTTCGCCACCGGTATTAAAGTTGATGGCTTGGTTGGAAAAACTCAGAGAATCGCCGCCGAAAGTCTGAAGATCGGGCAGTCCGGCATTACCGCTGGGTGCGAAAAACTGATGCGCCGCTCGGACATCGAGCGGTTGGGAGAGACTTTGGTTGACGTTCTGGAAAACTTCGCGTCCGGAAAATTGTCCGGCTTTCATGCCTTCGCTAAGTCCGTCTCCAAAATTTGGAATATCAGGTGCAGCCACTAGTAAATATTTCTCTGACCCAGCCTAATATTTGTACTTTAGGTACCAAGGGATGTCAAGTTAACAATTTTGTGCACTGGCGGGCGTTAGCGGGCACGAACGTGGCAGTTTTTCGGTGTTTTCCTGAGCGATTTAGGGGGTAGCCCGGATTAACACCCCGAGTGGGGCGTGGCAGCGGGCGTCCCGTTTTGGATTTGAATTTTAGAGTCTTTTGAGCGAATCCCTTAATTTTGGGCGCGCGATTTGCTCGGATGAAGTTACGCTGTGACCGTGTCACGAACGACCGGTAAACCGCATTGATTCCATGCAGTCATTCCACCAGTAAGCACAATTACTTTTGAAAAACCAGCTTCGGACATGACTTGTGCTGCTGTTTTCGCACGACCACCCATTTTGCAGATTGAAACGATCTCTTCGTTTTTGTGTTGGGCGATCTCATCAAGTCGATGTGCGATTTCCTTGACAGAAATATGCTTGATTCCCGGAAGGTGCCCTAACTCTGCGTAGAGCTCTGGCGTTTCTCTCACGTCGAGCAAAAATGGTTTCCAGCCAGAATCCATTTTCTTCTTCATCTCTTCTGCATCAATGTAGTGAATTTCTTGGCTAGCTGCGCAATCACTCAGCGTACCCATTGCTTCACATGCGGACACCCCTTGCGGAATGTCTACAGATTTTGGATCGCGAGTGCAGTCGAAATTGGCTTGCAGGACAAGCTTCATCCAGTCTGCCGGTCCCAGGTGGAGTTCTTGCAAGAAGTGGACATACTCACCCTTGGTCTTGGGCTTGAAAAACGGATTACGCTGCTTTTGCTCACCAAGGGTGGATGGGCGTCTGCCCCGATAGTCGTGTCCAGGATAAATAATCAGGTTGTCCGGCATCTTTGAAAGCTTCATCAGGCTCTCGAAATGATCCGCCGGATCTCCTCCAGGAAGGTCTGTACGTCCGGCTCCGCCATCGTCGAGAAAGAGTGTATCGCCAGTCAGGAGTTTGTCATCCAGCAATATGCAAAGCGAGTCTTCTGTATGACCGGGGGTATGAACAAACTTGAGTTTTACTCCGCCCAGTGCGAGTTCTGAGCCATCTTCTACTCGGTCTGTAACATCTTTCGGCTTTGCGCTCGTATGCATAACATAATGGCAGCCAGTTAAATCCATGAGCTTTGGACCGCCGGAAAGGTGGTCGGCGTGAGCGTGTGTGTCGATGACAGCGTTCAGCTTTAGCCCTCGATTTTTTAAGAGAGCTTCGTATCGCTCAGCTTCTTTGAGTGACGGATCGATAATCCAGGCTTGCTTTTCGGATGCAGAACCGACCAAGTAAGTCATGCAGCCCATTTGAGTAAGCGGTTCGAAGATAAGATCCACTGTCTTGCTCCTTATTAGTCTAAGAGCATTATTCAATAAAAAACCCCTTTAATTGTGAGTTTTAGTTGATGAATAGGCGTTCCCGCTAAAACCCCGATTAAATTTCAGGCTTTTCCCTGGGATCCGTTCAGCGCCTTTCATATTACGTCGGCGCCCGCTTCTCAGTAGTTTGTTAGCAGGTGCTCCAGCATCGGCGCGCAGTTCCCGAAGCGTCGAGCGGCGGCTGCGGTAAACGTTGGGAGCGCGACAGCGCCCTAAGAGATAGGAACGGAATTATGAAAACATTCAACTTTGCCAGCGCGAACAAAGGTGAGTTGGAGCCGTCGGTAGCCGGTGCGCTGTCGTTGGTTCCTGGTCTCGGTCAGTTCTACAATGGTGACCGCCTGAAAGGATGGCTATTCCTGGAAGTTGGCGCTATCAACTTCATTATTCTTCTAGGGATTTTGTGCGCCGATTCCATCAGCAATGGGATTGTGCAATTTGCCAGCTCGCATCATTTCAGTGCCAATGTTTCTCTCGTAAAACAGCTTGGAAGTTTCAAACTGGGGCATCCTGGTGCAACGCTTCTTTTCGCTCTCTGTCTGGCTTTCATTGCATATTCTGTCCGCGATGCATATGACAGAGCGTTGAACATCAAAAATCGAGAGATTTATCAAGGACATTTTCTGGAGCTTTCTGAAGCGACGAGCGGCTCTTATCTAGCGCACTTTGCGCTAATGGGCGCTTTGCTGCTTCTCTCGGTTTTTCTTTTGATTCCTGCGCCGACGCGTCAACAGGTGACAGAAATAGAGTTCGTTTCACAATCGCAGAAAGAGCGCATCAAGCCACCTCAGACCAATAGAGTGGATGTGCACAACAGTCGAGCTGAAGGTTTGCACAAGCCGAAAGAGCCAGTTCGTACCAGTCAGGCTCAACGGGCACCATCAAAACCGGCGGCTTCGCAGTCTCAGCAGCAGCAGACTCAAGCAAAGCCACAACCCAAGCCAGAAATTAAAACTCAGTCACAGGATGCTCCGAAGCCTCAGCCGGTGAAATCACATGAAGCGCCGAAGCCTCCTGCACCAACCACAGCGCCACTGCCTACGGTGCGTCCACCTGCTCCCGTAGTGGCACAGCCGGCGCCAACACTTCCGATGCCGGCACGCCCAATGCCCATTGCGCCTGCACCACTGACGCCAGCTCCGATGCCTGCGAAGTCTATGGCTAGTCCGAATTTTGTACGTCCGTTTGCAGTGCCTGCTCCTATCAATGCTGCTGTTGGTGCTAGTGCTCCTGCACCGCTCATGGCGCTCAACAAAACTGGTATAGCTAGCGCGCAGTTACCTTCCATCGCAACAATTCCGATTCGCTTTGGCACCGCCGCTAATCCTGGCAGTCAGGGCTGGATGAGGGGCAAAAATTCTAACGCAATCAAGGGCGGCGGTGGACCATCTGCGCCTGCGGTGGACACCAGCAGCTTTGTAGGCAATGGCAATGGCCAAAGCAAGCCGACTCTTGCCGATACTTCGTCGAGCAGAATCGGAAATGGAAAGAGTCACTCAGTTGGAGATGCGCCTAAGCCGATTGCAGCAAGAACCGGACCTGCTCCGGGTGACAGGTTGGTGGTTGTTCCAACGATCACCAGCCCGATTGGCGAGCCTCGAAGAGGTAATCCTGATCCCAGTGCCTCCGGAAAAGGAGACCCGAGAGTTGCTACACGCGAGAATCCGAATCCGGATTTCACAGAATATATGTCTACGCTGCAGCGCCGTATCCGAAGTGCCTGGACGCCTCCGCGGCAACCGAGATCAAAGAGCACTGTCGCTGTATTCACGATTGGAACGAATGGAGAATTACTGGGATTGAAATTGCAGCGTTCTTCGGGCGACAGCAAAATGGATGAGGCCGCAATGCAGTCAATTCGAAATTCGGCGCCATTCAAGCATCTTCCGCAATATTCGCCGGATTCGATTGATGTTCAATTCACGTTCGACTACAACGTGTTTAACAGTGGAAGTGCTTTCTAAGCGCACCATGAGCAGTGCATGATTATGATGGTGGCAGATTTCTGTCGCCATCGCCATTTTTAAACGGCGCTGGACATCATCTTCTTGCTCGAATAGCAATGTTTGAAAGCTTGCACGCGGTGATTTCTGTTTCATTTGCTTGGTATCACGCAGCATTCCAAGAGGCGTTTTGCTGAGAATATGCACTTTCGTATATGCGTTGACACATAAAATCAGCAGAAAAATCTTCTCCGAAATCTAGCGACTGGAAAGCCTCGCTAGTTGCTGTGTTGTGGGTTCTTGACTTGACGTAATTTAGTTCTAGTTAACGAAACATTCTCCAGCGGGCCGGTGTCGATGGTTGTGTTAGCGCTGGAGTCGATATGCGATGTATGTATTCGAAGGATGGTAATGACAAATCGAGATTGTGTCTCCTACTGAATTAGTGCATAATCTTGCCATCGCCGTAATCGAATTTTTACTTTCATAAGTCATTAAGGCTTCTGCCAGGCTACTAACAACAGCGCGGCCCTGCTGAGGAATTTCGAAATTGATGACATTAAAGACTAGAGCCAGACCAAGCATGGAACTCGGCGTCCGGTACTACGATAACTCTCCGACTTCAGGCACCATAGCTGGTGGCGATAAGAGCATGCTCAGCGAGCACGGTATTCGTGAGCGCCATCGTACTTATAAAGACAACATGATGTATTCGCATCCTGAATACACAGGTGTGCGCTTTATGCGTAAAGCTCCACTGATGCTTGAAGCGAAGGTTTCTGGTCGCACGACAATAACTAAGCTGCGCAAGAAACAAACACGCTTTCATTTCTGGAAGAATTTCTTCTCTATCTTCAATTTGTTGAATGGATTCAATGCGATGGTTTTGCGCATCAATCCTTTTGCTACTTATCACGCTGCTGTGCGCTGGAGTCCGCGCTAGTTCAGCTGTTACTCGATAACTTCTCCTTTTCGAATCTCACGTATTTGACTAGTCTTTCAGATCTGACTAGTTTTCTTTTGAAACACCTACGGTTTCGAGAATGCGCGTTCAAAATTACTTGGTTTGTTTTGTGGCTGCTGCATGTGCCTCGGGTGGTGCATCTTTGTTGTACTGCGCAGTTGGAAAGCCGAATGTTGAGCATGGTTCAAGCGGCAGTGCAGCAACGCGGGCGAGTAAAGTCGCAACTGGCGATGCGACTAGAACCTCGGATGATAACGCAGCTGTCAGTGTAGGAAACAAGAAAATTCTGTCGGCAGCAAATGCCGCAGTCGGGAAAAAGATGTGGTTAGGGTTTGGACTTCCAAACGGAAAACTTGGATGTGCTGCAGCTCTCAGTAATATTTTGAAGAATGCTGGATATCCTGTTGCGAAGTCTGCTGCAGTAGTTGTGGTTCGCCGTCAATTATTGAAGAGTAATTTGAAAGTGAGCGAAGTCGCGCTAAAGCACTCGAAAGAACTGGGTGTTGATGCGCGGATATTTGACGGTGTTTCAAAGCCGGGTGATTTGATATTTGGATACATGTCGCTGCCGGACAAGCCGAACATGGGTCCCGATGCCCATTGTGGCGTGGTTGGCGAGAATGGATACGTGTTTGTCAACGACTGGAATGATGGAATTTGGAAACGCGCGAAGCCTGACCAATTTTTTGGTTTTTATCCACACATCTATGTGATTCGGATTGCAGACAAGTAAGAAAGGACCCCAAATTACTTCGGAGTCCTCTCTCTTTCGTCTCAAGCAAGTTGATAGGCTTATAGGAGCCTGATGTTGACGTCTCTGATGTCCAATCTAACTTGTTGTAATTCCCAAGCTTTGGCATCGATTTTGCGGCAAACTTCATTCATTTGCGCCGGAGCATCAGAGTCGTTTCTACGTCTGATGTCTTCCTTTTTTCTCAAGAGATCGTCAGTGTCTCTCATCAAGTAAAACTCACGTGTTTGCAGAGCTGCTCTGCGTTTTTGCAGTTGGTCGATAACTCCCGGATCAGACATCATCGCTTGAGCGGGTTGGCAATTGAGCGCAACCATGGGGAGTGTGAGGAATGCAACCAGTGCAAGAAGAATCTGTTTCTTTGTGTTTTTGTTTTTCATAACTACCTGCCTCCTTTCAGGATGACCACAGAATACCGGCTGGAATGGACTTGTAGAAGAGCCACTTTTATGATTTGATACTAGTCCACTTGGAATGGTTCTAAGTTGCTGATCGAGCGTCCAATAAAATTGGAACGCAACAACGGTGGGTAATGAGGGATTTGGTCCATATCCATGCAAGCTGCCTGAAAGTGATCAATTACTCAGAATTGAAGTTGAAAAGAGGCCGTTTTTGGACTTTCTTATACATGTAGACCAATCGTCCGGGGTTGCACTGCATCGTCAGATTTATGACTCGATAAGGGGTGCGATTCTGTCCGGTCGTCTGCGTTCAGGCGAGAAACTTCCGTCGACGCGAGCACTGTCAAAGACTCTCGGAATCGCTAGAGCGACCGTCACGATGAGTTTTGACAGCCTTTTGAGCGAAGGCTACATAGAAGCCAGCGTTGGGGCTGGAACATTTGTGTCGCGCGCACTGCCAGAAGAACTGATGCGCCCGGCGGCACCCGCCGTGGATCCGGCAACATTGGAAGCGTCTACGCCTAAAGTAAAGGCGCGAGTGCGGGGGAGGAAGCGGAAAGACGGAAGTGACCCGGGTTCTGCTTCTGAAACACAAAGCGCGACAGACGTAGACAAGCTGCAGGGCTATCGATTGTCCTGGTATGCGACAGCACTGCGTTCTCGGCAATGGTTGAACTTTTCTGCGGAAGAACCAGACATTCAGCTTTCCTTCGGAAGACCAGCAATGACGGAGTTTCCGATGCGCGTGTGGAACCAGTTGCTGTTGCACCATGCCCGCAAGCGCAATCTAGGATTGCTCGACTCGCCAGCTAATGCTGCTGGTTTTATGCCTTTGCGAGAACAGCTCGCTGCTTATCTATCTCGCGTGCGAGCAGTCGCGTGCGCTCCAGAACAAGTGATCATCGTCAATGGATCGCAGCAAGGCATCGACCTTGTCGCGCGTGTTTTGATTGATCGAGGCGACGATGTTTGCATCGAAGATCCGGGATATATTGGAGCTCAAAAGTCGTTCGAGGCAATGGGTGCGAACGTATTGCCGATACCTGTCGATAAGCAAGGTATCTCAGTCGATGCGCTGAAAGAGCACGAAAAAACGAAGCCTGGCTTCAGTCCGCAGCTGGTTTATGTCACGCCGTCGCACCAGTCACCGACTGGTGTTGTGTTGTCCGTTCCGCGTCGCCTTGAGTTGATTTCTTGGGCTCGCCGTGTCGGCGCATACATTGTTGAGGACGATTACGATAGTGAGTATCGCTACAAGGGACGACCGATTCCAGCACTTGCGGGGCTCGATCACGCTGGTACCGTTATCTATATAGGAACATTGTCCAAAGTTCTATTTCCATCTTTGCGGCTTGGATATCTGGTTGTTCCTCTTGATCTCGCAGAGGTTTTCACCCGCGCAAAATGGCTCGCCGACAGACATTCGCCTTTGTTGGAACAGCAGGTATTGGCTGATTTTATCCGTCTAGGTCATCTGGAAAGGCATATTCGCAAGATGCGAAACCTTTATGAGGAAAAGCGCAAACTCGTTATCGAAGCGCTTAAGACTCACTTCAAAGGATCTGCAATCGTGCTTGGAGATGCTGCAGGCATCAACGTTGTAGTTCGCATCCCTTCTGCGTTAAATGATGATGAAATCGTTTTGCGCGCAAAAGCCGCTGGCATTGGCATTTCAAGTACAGCGCACTGCTATCTACGAGAGCCACCGCGCGGCGAGTTTCAAATCAACTACGCTCACTTGAAGGAAGAGTCGATTGAACCATGCATTCAAATTCTGTCTGAGATCGCTGGTCAATGACCATGTCCGAAAATGGCGAGTCATTGAATTTTGGATCCGTTAAGATTCAGGCATGACATTGAATCGAGATAGCTGTTATGAAGTACTGCGTGCCCGCGACCCGCGGTTTGACGGGGTTTTCTTCGTAGCGGTCAAATCCACCAAGATTTACTGTAGAACCGTCTGTACGGCAAAGACGCCGATGCTGAAGAATGTCACCTTTTACTCAACTGCGGCTGCTGCTGAGAATGGCGGATACCGGCCATGTCTGCGTTGCCGTCCCGAGTTGGCACCGGGTAACGCGTCGGTCGATGCTGTCAGTAGATTGGCAGCAATCGCGCTCAATAGAATTGAAGATGGGGCGCTGTCAGAGTTTGGCGTAGACGAGCTGGCGCTTGAGATGGGCATCAGCGGACGCCATTTGCGCAGGGTTATTGAATCAGAGTTTGGTGTTTCACCAATTCAGTTGGCGCAGACGCAGAGGCTGTTGTTGGCAAAACGATTGTTGACTGATACGAATCTGCCCGTCACGGAAATTGCGTTCGCAAGTGGCTTTTCGAGTGTCAGGCGATTCAATTCTCTGTTTCAGGAACGCTACAATCTAAACCCTACGCAGTTGCGAAAGCGCCGAAGTTCGCAAGATGCGCCATTTTTGATGTGCGAAGTCAGCTACCGACCACCCTTTGATTTCGATGGATTGTTGGCGTTTCTCTCTTATCGTGCTTGCCCAGGAGTAGAACTCGTGCAGGATGGCGCGTACATTCGCACCGCTGCATTCGGAAAGCATTCTGGTTGGCTGTCGATCAGGCAGAATGCACAGAAAAACACGCTATCAATTCAGCTTTCCAACTCGCTCGCACCGGTACTTTTAAGCGTGGTCGCTCGATGTAAGCGTCTTATGGACACGCAGGCTGATCCTTCAATCATTGCTGCGACATTGGGCGAGCTTTCGAAAGGACGTGAGGGCGTTCGCGTTCCCGGTGCGTTTTACGGTTTTGAAGTTGCACTCAGAGCCATTTTAGGTCAGCAAGTGAGCGTGAAGGCGGCAAGCACACTGCACGGACGGATTGTTCAAAAGTTCGGCGTCCCGATCGAAACACCTTTTCCTGAACTGAACAGACTCGCCCCTTCCGCTGAAACACTTGCGGCGCTGGAGCCAGAAGACTTAGGCGGCATGGGAATTACAGGCGCACGCATCAATTCAATCATCGCCATCTCTCGGGCGGTCGCAAGTGGTTCTCTTTCACTAGAGCCGGGGCAAGATGTGGAACAGACGTCAAACAAAATCAAGGCTTTGCCTGGTTTTGGTGATTGGACAGCTCAGTATATTGCGATGCGCGCACTCGCGTGGCCGGACGCATTCTTGCATTCGGATCTCGGAATCAAGAAAGCTCTCAATATGACGAAGGATAAGGAAATTTTGCAGTACGCGGAGCGTTGGTCTCCGTGGCGTTCGTACGCCGGAATGCATCTTTGGCGTTCTTTGGATGCGAAGCCTTTGGATGCGAATTCAGAGGACTTGAAGCCGGTAGGTGCAAAGCGTTTTGTGGCTAATGTAATAGATGAAAAGTTAACGAGTTCGAACGCGACGAAAAAGAAATTGGCGAGGGCGAAAGGATGACGGTTTTCTACACAGTTATCGACAGCCCAATTGATCAAATTACACTGACTTCTGACGGAGATTCGCTCACAGGCTTGTACATGGAGTTGCACAAGGGTATGCCAGTAGCCGATGCTTCCTGGGGGCGAGACGATGATGCGATTCCATTTGTTCGGGCTAGGGAAGAACTCTTCGCGTACTTTGCTGGCACTCTCGAGCGTTTCTCCATTCCGTTGAAGCCGACCGGTACAGAATTTCAACTCAAAGTTTGGGATGAACTATTGAACATTCCATTTGGGCAAACAATTTCTTATGGGGAACTCGCGTGTCGGGTTGGCAATCCCAAAGCCAGTCGAGCTGTAGGTTTGGCAAATGGTCAAAACCCTATTTCAATCATCGTGCCATGCCATCGAGTCATCGGTGCTAATGGAAAGCTCACCGGATATGGTGGCGGACTTCCACGCAAAGAGTTTCTGCTAGGGCTCGAAGGTGCCGCGCCAGCCAAGCAGCTAAAATTTGCTTAGTTCTGGAAGATAGCTCTGAATATCGGTCGACGCCTTTAAGCCGGCACCTCAACTTTTAAGCAAGCACGTCAATTTTTAAGCCGGTACCTCGAAAGTCACGTCGCTGAAGTTGTTTTGAAACTGCTGCAACGAAATTCTGGTTGTGCCGCTAGTTGTGTCATTGTTCGCGCCCCATGGATTGCGCACAGTGACCATGCCGCCCCCTTGTCCGTCTGGCTCAAAGTTTGTGATGCTGTAGGCGTGACGTGTCGGATATCCATCGGTCGACGTGCTCGAGAACAGTCGTGGGTTGATGCCGGTTGTTACTGTCGCACGTGAATCCGAATTTAAGGCACGTTCGAGGCGGCTTGCCAATTGGCTATCCGCAGAGCTGACTGTTTCAGTACCTCTGCCCGTCAGAAGTTCGGTTGCCCAAGAAGTTTGACCGCCTGCTCCTGCATATTCTGTGGGTACGTTTCCGCCACTTTCCATCGAGACCCTAGCTCTGCGGAAAATATTGCCGTGCTCACTTTGATATTGACCGAAGGCTCTCTCGAGTACTCCTGCCCATGTGCCGTACTTGTGTCCGCCGTTGTACAGTCCGCGCTCGGCGTCGGTGGGCGCATTTATTGTGACTGGGTTGGCTGTATCACCTGGGAAAGTGACGGTGTAAGTGCCATTGCCATTGTCGCGAATCATGTCGCGAATGGCTTGCGGATTTGATGCTGCGAGGGAGGAAACGGCAGCGAGATAATAGCAATCACCAATTGTTCCTTGCACAACCGCATCGGGCGTGATGCTTTGGAGGGGATTATCGGGAGTAGCGAAAAGATTGGAATTTAGCTGGTTCAGTTGACCTTCTCTCGTTCGGCTCATGGTGTTTGACACCAAAGTTTCTGTCTGTCCTGGAACAGTTTGGTAAGTTTGATTCAAATACTCTGCAACGTCTGTGTCGCTGATGCTGCTTTCGAAGCCCCACTCGTCGTTGCTCGCTCCGATGATGTTGTCGAAGTTGTCGCTGACGCGTTGCAGGTGTGCACGATCGGCTTCGGAGAGATTTGTATTTTGACGAGCTGCATCGAGCTCTGTGCGAGCGATGTAGCCGTCATGATCGGTGTCGAATCTGTTGAAGTTGGCTTCGCCTCTGAGTACATCCATGGCTGGTGTAAGCGTTTCGCGTGCTGCTGATTGCCGACCGAATGCTTGCAAGTCTGCGCGTGTTACACCGTCATCATCGAGAGTGGAATACTCGTCGCGAGAAAGTAACTGCATAGTGTTTCTACTGCTGTACAGCGCGGCAACTGTTTGTGCATCTTGATCTCTAAAATCTCTATTTTGAACAGCGGCAGAGAGTTCGTCAGCGCCTAACCATTGATCGTGATTAGTATCAATTCGGTCAAAGAGCGCTTCGGCGCGTTGTGCGAATTGAGCGTTGGTGAGGGTTTCGCTGGGCACAGGTGTGTTTGTTTGCTCTGCGCGCATTGCGTTTCTTTCGGCTGTTTCTTCATCAAACAGCTCAAGACCGCCCAGCAGTGCCGTTGTGCCTGCATCTTCGCGACTGTTCTTGTTGCGTGTGCGAGTGAGATTTGTCATCTCTTCGCTGCTGACGTCACTGCTCATTGCCGAGCTGGCGTCGTTTTTTCTTTCACTTTTTTCGTTTCTTTCAGACGCTCTTTCAGTGTTTTCAGTACGTGTTTGATTGCTTTTGTCAGAAGGCATGGGAGCACTCCTTGCCGACGCAACGCTATGCCGATTGCACTGTGTGCATGGACAAACTGCGCTGATGTCTGGCTAGTAACGGGGGTGGGTTAGAAGGGGGAAAGGGGACCGGGGAATCCGGGAAACCTGGAAAGGTGGGTGATAGCAATATAGGAGCACTTTGGGAAAATTTCCGGGAGCGGGCGCAGATGGGCGTCGGTAATTTTTACCCGACTATTTGCTGGCGTTTTGCGGGTTGATGGTTTTTTGTTTCGCGGGTTGGTTCGGGAGTTATTGCACCGGTTGTTACACCCCTGATATTTTTCGCTGTTAGTTTTTAAACAAGCCCTCGAACCCCCTTAAACGCAGTCGGCGCCATTCACCTGGCGGCGCTCGCTTACTAGTTTCAAAAGAGACTCATGCCGGAAGTAGATACCCCGACGCCAAGGCAACAGCCGCAAGAAGCGCCCGAACGCCCAGAACCTTTGACGGTTGAAACGGGTGCCGCCGCAGCAGCACTCAACGAAATCTCGACGAAGCCATCGAAAGACCCCTTGCAAGACGCTGTCCAGAAGGGCGATTTCGCGTGGTTGAACAACGGCATGCAAAAGCCGGGCGAAGTCGGCACTGCTGATTTCTTCCTTTCTTATGCGCGAGACATGGAGAGCCAAAGGGCTGGCACACCGCTTTCCCGGGGTGAAATTGCAGCTCGCCAGGCGCGCGGAATGTTTCGCACCGCGGAAATGGGAATTCCCAATCGCAACGAGCACATCACAGGTCAAACAGCTCTAGCTGACGGTCGCGCCCTTTATACATATGATGCTGATCGCCGAGCCGATCGCATGGAATGGGCAAAAGTCAGAACTGGTGTTGGCACGCTCGATACAGAAAAGTCGTTTACCAGTCGTCGCGACGGCTTATTGAGCGAGAAGTTTGGCATAGCTCCCAATCTGCAAATGGTTGAGCGTACATATGATCCAACAAAGAACAAAGAGAATATTTCTACTTTCAAGTCTGTCAAAGAAGGCGATAAAGTCTCAATCTCGGCGGAGTTTCAAGGACGTGCAGATGGTTTGACCAGAGAAAATTTGACTGCAGACAAGAACGGTCAAATGCGCGTCAAAGAATATGCAGATGGGCGTCGCGAGGAAGTTACAGTAGGGGCTGACGGTAAGCCTGAATCTAAGTTTTTCGATTCGAAAGGCCAGCCGATGACTGGTGAAAAATTCCAGGACGAGCAGAAGGCGCTCGAAGCGAAGATAAAGGCTGAGAAAGCTGCACAACCTGAGCAGCGCGCCGAGACCGCAAAGCGTCCGGAAGAGCAGACCGAAAAGCTGCCCGGAGAAGGGCTGACGCTGCCGCCTCTTAAAGCCGGTTGGGGTCCGTATCAAGCACTTCAGCAAATGCAACGCGAAGGCAAGATCAATCTCTCGCCCAAGGAAATGCAGGCAGAGGCAGCGAGAATCAGAGACCGCGAGTTTGTTGAGCGTGGTATTTCTTTCTTCAAGCAGGGCGAACAGTTCGAGTTCTATTCTCAGAAAGAACTTCAAGAGCGCGGCAGAGGCAGCGATAAGCCTCAAGAAGGTCCAGAGTTCAAAGAGACCAGCACCGAAAAACCGCTTGAGCGCAAAACAAATCTCGATCAGCGTTTGACTGACATCAAAAAAGCACTCGAGCCTGGAACTCCCAACACCCCTGAAAATGCTGACGCCCTGCGCCGCCAGTTTAGCGACTTGACGCCTGCTGAAATCAAAACGCTCAAAGAAGGTTTCGATCCGAAAAATCCAAATGCGCTCGGTGACGCGATAAAAGAGCGTTTTGGCAAAATGGACGGCGGGCTCGACAGACACGCGCATCGTTGGGCAGAAGTCGAAGGTCACCTCAATAAGACCGGTCAGCCTGGTGAAGATAGAGCTATTCAGTTGCGTGTTGATGCTTTGGAAGCGCGTTGGGCCGGCTATGACAACAATCGTAGTTTTGCTTCCATTCAGGAGAATACGCGCACGACGCTGCTCGGTATGACCGAGGAGCAGCGCAAGGGAGCAGATACCGCTCTTACGAATCTATACGGTCAAGGCGGACTATCTGAGCTGTATGAGAAAGGACCCGGCAAAGACCTTAAGTACGGCGGCAACCATTGGTACAACCGCGAAGACAAATTTACTAAATCAGTAATCGATATCGCCTCCAAGAAGGGTGTTGATGCCCGCACCCCTGAAGAGCAGGCTGGGCTTCTCAATGCAGCTTTGGACACGAAGAATGTGAAAAATTTCCGCGAAGTCGCCAGCAAAGAGGCAATGACTTCAGAGGGGCGCAGATACTTTATCGATAACGGCGGGCTGGAAAAGATAAATGCTAAAACTCCTCCCGGGCACGGCGGAGCGTCGTCTGAAGTTTTCTCAGAACTGCAGAGGAGAGAGCTTACAGATCTTGCAAAAACTGGCGAAGAGAGCCCGGTAACACAATTTAAGAAGGCTATCGGTATTTTCAGCAATACTGAATCCTCTTTGACAGGCGCGGTGAAGCGCATTGCTGAAGATCCTAAACTTAGTGAAATGTATTTAAACGGTCGGGATTTGGCTAATCCGAAGACCGGAAGACCGCCTAAGGATGAGAAGGAAGCGCAAGCGTTGGAGTTTTACAACGAGGTGCAGAAGACCTTCAAATCCGCCTACACGTTTGGCGCTGAGAGAAAGGCTCAGAATTTCGATTCGCAAATCGTTAATGGACCGAATGGTGCCCTCTCCAACGGTAAGCTGTTTGAGCTGGGCGGCAGCAACTGGCAGCACAGAAGCGATTTGTTCAAAGCTATTGAAGGCGCTACTCCTGAGCAATTGAATGCTCTGTTTAATGGCGCACGCATAGAGAACGGAACGCCTCAGTCGGACGGGCTTGCAGATGGCAGAAAAGCGTTGTCGTTGGGCGTCAACCGCGAGATAAACCGCGCTGCTATGGATGGATTGCTCGAGAAGAAAGTCGCACATGGTATAGAAGTTGGTGGAATTGCCGACAAAATCAAAGACACGCCTCTCGGTACTCCGATAGACGGAAAGACCCTCCAGGATTTGCGCGACAAAGTCCCGGCATTCAAAGGAATGCCGCTGGAAAAAATGCAGCAAGTTGTGGAAGGCTACAGGCTCGACTCTGCATTGCAATCGAAGGAAATCAATCCTAAGTCGCTTAGCAAGCAAGAGCAACAGCAGATCTCAGCTTACAGAAAGATTGAAGCCGATGGCTCGCAAGAAGGAGCGTTGAAGGGCTTCTTGCACGGGCGTGAAACGCAAAGAAATATCGACGCGATGCTGAACGCGCCTGACCAATTGGCGGGCACACGTGCGACCAATGTCGCTGAGTACATGAAAGGATTGAAGCCGGAAGAGGCTCGCAGTCTCGATATGTTCCGCAATATTCGTAATGACGCGGTTCAAACAAACGTCAAACGCGATCTCAAAGACTCGATTGGCGATGCTAAAGATCCTGAAGCAGTAATCGCTGCGCTGAAGGGCGCAACTCCCGCAGAACAGCAATTAATGCGGGGTAAGCCGGAGTATTTGAAGGAGATTCGCGAGCTTGCTGATAGATCTGCAACCACTCTGGAAAGCAAATTGGCAACGCAGATGATTCTCGAGAGTTTCGAGAAAGGCAAACCACTCACTAAGGGAGAAACCGCTGCTGTTAACGCTCTTGAGAAAGTTTCTAACGGAGGTCAAAACTTTTTTGAGAAACAAAAAGCAGTAATCGATTCGCTCAAGGATTCTCTTCGCGGCGATAAAGATGGCAGTCTTGCTGAAGAGCTGATGGCCAACGGAGCGGCGAAGGACGCGCTTAAGACTGCGGTTTTCGGCGATAGAAAGTTTAACACTGTAATTGAACCGCTTTTGAAAACTGGCATGGTGCCGGTTGATCAAATGAAGCGCATTTACGGCGACGACAGCAAAGACCTTTTCAAAGCAGGCTTGCTGGACGCCACTCCGCAGGGGCTGAAACTCCTTAGCAGCCCGGAGGGACAAAAAGACAGGGATGCTTTGCTCAGTGGCATGACGCCAGAGGCGCGGGCGCTTAGCGAGAAAATCATCAAGCAGGGCGAAGTGAAGCCGGAAGACAGAATGCGCGCTGTTGCCGTCGGTTATGACAAGCCTGAATCCGCCGTAGAGTATTTGAAAACTACTCCAGCGCAGCAGCGTATCGACACTGTTCGCGAATACAACAAGGCTTTTGGAAGCAATCTGCAAGAAGATTTGCTGAAGAGCGTAGACGAAAAGGACAAGCCGACAGTGACTTTGTTGGCTACGGAAAACCAGCTCACAGGCGAACAATCACTGGTGCGATCACGTGAAGCTGTTTCTAATTCCGGTTCTACGTGGCTTGGCGAACAAGCAACAAAATACGATTCGACCATCTACAGAAATCTCAGCGACCTCGCTCTTGCCGACAGGCAGTACAAAGGGCAAATCCCTCCTGATGTGATGGACAAGCGCATCAAAGATTTGGCTGCGAGTTTGAAGAGTTTTGAGGGCACGAAAGAAGAGCTCGCAAACGCCATTGTCGAAGGTGCAATTACAATCGCGGCGGTTGGCGCCACTCCATTTACTGGTGGCGCGAGTTTGTCTGCGTTGATGCTGACCGCACGTTTTGCAGCTCTTAGCGCTGGCGGAGGTTTGACTGGGTCACTGTTGAAAGCACAATTGACAGGCAACTATGACAGTGTGGCTGGCGATATAGTTAAGTTTACCGCTTTGACTGGCGCTAACCTTCTTGGCGGGGAAGCTTTGACGGCTTTCTCCGGATTGGGCTCGCGTGCAGCAGCGAAGACAGTGGAGAAAACATTCGCGCAGCCCGCCGTTGAAGGTGTTTTGAAAGGTGCTTCCCCTGCTGTTAAAGAGCAAATTGAGAAAGGGCTGGCGGAACTAATTCACAAAGGCTACACCGTGGGCGGTGTCAAAGATGATGCAGTGCGTGCGCTAGTTGGGAAGATCGAAGGTTTGAGCCCGGAAGCGCAAAACCTTGTCTCCAAGGGCTTGATCGATAATCTCAGCAAAGGCGTGCGCGAGGTTTCTACAGAAGGGCTTCGTGGTTCGGTAGACAAACTTGGCAGATTAAGCAGAACCGTCGGGCTAGATGGAGTAGCAGCGTACGCTGGAGATGTGAGTGGCGAATTGGCGAGACAAGCCCATCAAGGCAGGGTTGATGTTGGACAAGCGCTCGTCGATGGCGTCAATAGTTTTTTCGTCGGTGCAGGCGCGCGTGGCACGATTGAAACATTCAAGGCTGCTCGAGTCGCTCGCCAGGCTGATCGCCAAATCGACCGCAGCGTGCCGGTTGTGGTAGAACGCGGCGGCAGAGAAGTCGGACCCGCTTCTAAACCGAATGGTCCGAAAGACAATGTGATTGATCTTTCTCCTTCTGAATATCAGAGGATTGAAGATCCTGCAGGATATTTGGAAGCGCCAAAAGCTGAGCATCTAAAGCCCGGCGACAAGGGATATCCGCATGCCTACGTTGTTCTCGATGATGCGGGGCGTCCGCTTGGTCATGTTCCAACACCAGAAAATGTCAAAGCTCTTCCGCGCGATGTGCAAAAGTTTCACAACGCACCAAACTCTTGGACAGCTCCTGTCGACGCTATAGAGCCTCCTGTAAAACCAGGACACATGCGCCTTTACCGTGGTGTCAAAGAAGAAGCCTTTGGTACGGAATTCACCAAGCCAATGACTAAAGAAGAGCGCGAACTCTTCGACCGTATGGTTGTGTTGGACCATCCAAGAGATAAGTGGACTCCAGACGAGATCGCATTCTACAAGCGTGTCACGGAGTCGCGCGCGTTTCAGAACGGACGCTTCTTCTCGGACAATATTGAGACTGCCAAGGATTACGCAGGCGCGAGAGGCAAAGTCGTTTATGTTGACGTGCCTTCTGAGTACGCCTTGCGCCATGCCAAAGACGCAGGAGCATTGCCCGGCAAAGACGGCGTGAATTTCAGTGCTACTGTGTTCGCTATCAAGTCGGACATCGCGTTGCAGGCAAGAGAGCATGCGTTGTCACCGACTAACGCATACCGGTTGGCAGAGAAAGCTGAAGCGGCTGCCCCGCACGCACGTGTGGTTGTCCGGCCAACGAAATCAACCGGTAATTGATCAACCGCCGACGATACCGCTGCATGTGCAGACAAAATAGCCGCATGTTGGAAAACCTGCGATGCCAGCTTCGCCCCTGCGCTTCGCAAGAACCCACCTCCATTACGCTTCGCAAACCATGAATTTTAGACGCCTTTCGTAATTCCACGAGGGGGGCTGCAACAAAATTGCAAACAAAAGATCGGAACATCTAAGTACGGTCCTTGGATCGCTGCGTCGTTCAATTTACCAGTAAAGGAATATCATCATGGGTTGAGGCGTCCCGTCACCAGGCCGCAGGCGGTCTGATTGTCTACCGGAGGTAGACAACGGCAATCGTAGAGACAATAGTCACATCATTCCTGGTCAGGGTGATCGTTACCCGCAACCAGGACGTGATCCAAATAACCCTTATGTCAATCCAGGTTTTGAGATTGTCGACAGCGGCCGCACGATTACTCCTAAGGATAATCAGTGGCAAAAAGGAAACGAGAAAGGAGATTTCGACGCGGCTGTGAAGCGCGTCACTAATTGGGACGCTGACAATTTCCAGGGCGCTTACGACGCAGCGGCTAAGAACGGCACCGGTGTGACGTTTGTTGTTGGTTCGCTGAATAAAAAGGACACGCAAGATACGCTCAAAAACCTAGAAGCGCTTAAAGCGAAAAATCCTAATATGCAGATCGTTTTCTTTGATACGGACAAAATCAAAGACGATCCTAAGTACCAAGGTCTGCGTGACTGGGTACAGAAAAACACAAACAATGATGATCTCTCCTTTATGGCGCAGTACAGTGTGCGCCCAGGCGAGGGCGGTAAGCCTGTTGGTGACAAGCTCATCAGTACGCACTGGGGCAGTGACACAACCACCCTGGACGAACAACAGAAGTACGGCAAGATGTACACCGAAAAGTTCAAAGGGCAGTTCAAAATTCAAGAAGGTCAGCCTGAAGTTACGCCACAAGTAAAACCGTCTGACAAGCCGTCTGAAAAACCGGCTGGCCCGCAAAACCCGCAACAGGCTGCGATTGCCGAAGCAGATAAGATCAATCAGCAGGCAGTTTCTACTGATCTGGATAAGGTTAATGCTGCGATTGCTGAGGCTCAGAAGGCGGGAGAGGCTGGTGCCAAACAGCTCCCAGAGTTGTTTGCGCAACAGAAGAAACTCCAGGCCATGCGCGAAGCCCCGGCGCGGACGAGAAAAGAGTATGCGCAAAAACTCTATGCAGACGCCGTTGCTCTGAATGGAAAAACCGATAAACAATCGCTCGAACAGCAAGAAGCGAACGTGCTCGAGGCGCACAGACAGATTAATGATGCCAATGCGAAAGTGCCCGGCTATTTCGCTACAGATGCTGCGAAGCAAGAGCTGAAAGCAATGGGGTACAGCGACAAGGCGATTGAAAATCTCGGCAGGGCGCCCGCCACCGGTGACAAGAGCAAGTATTGGCTTAGCGATAATCAGTATGGAGTTCCTGAAGCCGAGAAGCAAAAGATGTACGATGCCGGTGATAGCGCTGCATTGGAAGCTGCGACGCGAGAGGCGCTTGAAGCTGCTATTGCTGACGCCAAAGCCAAAGGTGTTCCGCTGGTCATCAAATACGGCTTGCAAGGCTGCCCTCCCTGCATCGCGATGGACAAACAGGCGATGGGACCGACCTCTAAAGACCTTACTGGAAAGGCAGTCGTTGCAAACGTGGATGGTCCCGCCGCGGAGATGGTTTTGCGAGAGCACGGGTATCAGCTTAAGGCGCCGAATGGTTTTCCGTTTGTAGATGGGTTTGACGTAAACGCTTCAGGCAATTTGACTCGCGGTCAGAACGGTCATTTGGAAGGAAAACAGCTCACTGTTCCGACTACGCAAGGACTCGATGCTTCGCCGACCAAGACGAGCATTCCTCAGATGGTCGAAGGTTTGCGCGCAGAGCGTGCGGCTCGAATTGAGAGAGAAAAGCAAGCCAGCGCGGAAGCAGCTAAACAAGCACAGGAAGCTCAGCAACTTATCGAAGCTGAGATGATGAAAAAGCTCAATGAGATGATGCGCATCAACCCTTATCAATTCTCGGGTGACGGTGCGACGACAAAGTAAAAGACGTGGAACGTCGGCGGCTCGCCGACGCCGTTCCGGCCTGACTACAAAATGGTGACTCTGAATTAGTCGACGACTTCTTCCAATTCCAGCATTTGTCTGGCGATTGATTTGGAGTTTTGCGCGGTCATTGAACAATATGTGAATATGCCCAACAGAATGAAGGCGACGCTAGCAAACAGCAGGGTGAATTCCGCTGCGTCTGCTGTTGGATGGTCCCAGGGAGTGATATGCGATGCAATCATCGCCATGACGATTCCCGTGAGGATAGGAATAACGGCTTTCTCTTCTTTCATGCGGTCTTTCTCCAGCTGACCAGGGGTGGTCAACTTTATGCGGCTAGTTGTCTGGAGGATTGAATGCGCCCAAAAATACGCATGCAGAGTTGCCACCTCTGCTCGCATTGAGCGCGGGAGAAATTTGGCGAAGGAGTTTCCCTTATATGCCGAGTATAGTCTTCGAAAATGCAATGTCAATATGACGCATTTAATAAAAGGAAAGCCTGAAGCCCTCACAGGGTTTGCGTTTCACTTTCGATTTCGCCCCTTACCTTTCAAAACTTGCAACGCCAATAGTGGGATTTTCCGCACAAAGATTTCGTAGTTCGAGACACAGAGCGCGTTTTGCACGAGCGAACCTTTCGCCGTGAAAGCTTTCATCGCTTGCTGAATTCCGATTTCCTTGCCAGCGGATTTTCGGTGTTTTCCTTTGTTGGTATTCTCTAACCTTTTTGATGCGTTCAATCATCGAATTCCAAGGAAAGAATTTGAAGGGCACCATATGTGGTGCGGGAGGGAGTTTTCTTTTCATTATTGTTTGAGTTCGGTGTTTTGTCGTGTTAGCGATACTACCTTCGGTAGTGTCAGAGCAGCGTTTATCCGCCGTTAAATGGGGGCATTTGAATTAGGAGCCGTGATGGCTCTATGTATTGGTTGAGATGCTGCAAATGAGGTGAGAACGCAATGACGACGGTCAAAGAAGGCACTAAGTATAGGTTGGTGACCCGCAGCGACTTTGATGGACTGGTATGTGCCGTTCTGTTGAAGCATCTGGACATGATTGACGACATCAAGTTCGTTCATCCGAAGGACATGCAGGACGGTAAGGTCGACATTACTTCACGCGACATTACGACCAACTTGCCTTACGTTAATGGCGTACATTTGTCGTTCGATCACCACTTGAGCGAAACCATCCGCAACAAAGATCAAAAAGACAACCACATAATTGATCCTGACGCGATGTCTGCTGCGCGTGTCGTGTACGACCATTTTGGCGGTGCAAAAACATTCCCGGCGCGTTGGAACGACATGATGAAGGAGGTGGACAAGGCTGATGCCGCGCAGTTCACCAAAGATGAGATTCTCAATCCCAAGGGATGGGTGTTGCTGAATTATTTGATGGACCCGCGGACTGGCTTGGGTCGCTTCCGCGAATTCCGAATTTCCAATTACAACTTGATGATGGATCTGATTGACTACTGCAAGGATCACGACATTGACGACATCATGAAAATGCCTGATGTAGTCGAGCGCGTCGAGCTCTACAACGAGCAAGCAGAGAAGTTCAAAGAGCAAGTCAAGCGTGTAGCGAAGATACACAAGAATTTGATTGTGCTGCACCTAAAGGGCGAAGACCCTATCCATGCTGGAAATCGCTTTATGATTTACGCGATGTATCCGGACATCAATATCTCCATCCATGAGATGTGGGGATTGAAGCAGCAGAATACAGTCTTCGCGATTGGGCATTCGATCGTAAACCGCACGTCGAAAACCAATGTTGGAGAGCTTTGTCTCAAGTACAATGGTGGCGGTCACGAGAAGGCAGGCACATGCCAGATCGAAAACGATAAGGCTGAAGGAGTGCTGAAGGAGCTGATCGACAAGATTACTGCTGACGGCTAATGCCGGTTCTTTTTGTGTCTAAAAGAACCTTCTAGAAATAAAAAACTCGCGTTCTATGCCAGAACGCGAGTTTTGTTTCATTGCGATTGTGGTGATCTAGAACCGGCGCCCAGGCAATCCGATGCCCGGAAGACCGATGCCTCCCATACCAGGGACGCCCATGTTCATTCCGGGCGCATACATGCCCGGTACACCGTAACCGTAGTTTGGAACCAAACCAGGTGTGCCGATGAAGCCGTTGTTCAGGGGCACTGCCGGGTTAATTATCACCGAACTATTAGGCATTCCATTGAGAGGTGTAAATGTGCTCGTGTTGTATCCGTAAGTGGTCGGATACATGGGATATCCACCACCGAGCGAGATTCCACCAGCTCTGCCGAGATTTATATTAATGCCACCGGGCGCGCCGTAAGGCACCACACCTGGTGCAAAGTATGGATTGACTCCGCCCATGTAGGGCTGAGCAAAGCCGGGATAATACGCGCCTGGCTGAACCACATACTCGTTGGAAATTTCCAGTTGCGAACCTTGCGTCATTACCGGTGTGTCACTTTTCAAAGGCACTATACGCCCATCTTCAGTCAATGGCACGCCTACATTGGCGGCTTGACCGGGCGTTATCTTGGGTTGGCGCTTTGGCTGCTTGGGGGTGGTTTCTTCCATAAACCAGTCATCGTCGTCCCCATCCAACGTCTTTAAGGGAGACTTGAAGGGCGGAGGGTCGCTTTGCGCGTAGACCGGCGGCAGCGCAATCATCGCGGCAGTCGCGGCGATGAGAATATTGGAGAATAATTTTGATGTTTTCATAGTTCCACTCTATCGCGTCTGGGAGTTTTTTGTCACGTATGAATCAGCTAGGCACCTCGAGGGCGAGCACGTTCGGCAGGAAGAGCTAGGGTAAAAGTGACTTGTCCAAGAGCGGCGGCAGATAGATTGAGAATTGGATTGTTGGCTGCACTGAAGAAGAAACTCGGCAAGGACTGAGTTAACCCGTAAAGTTGATCTCCTTATTAGATAAACCTTCTCTCTTAATCAATCTATGCGGGGCTTTTTGGCCGCATACTGTGCTCCGTAATCGCGCTTAGGCGCATGGGTGCCCGTTATCCCCCGGTGGGGGATAGCTGCTTAAAGGTCTGGATCAAAACGATAACCGTTTTCATTTTCGTGTTAACCTTGAAATCATGGACAGCCAAGTAAAACCAGTTTTCGCCCCAAATAGCATCTATTTGGACTACGCCGCGACCACCGCAGTGGATCGGCGCGTTTTGGATGCGATGTACGGCATCATGGCTCAAGGGCACACCGGCAATGCGCATGCTCGCCACCATGTTTACGGTGCGGCAGCTCACCGCAGTGTTGAAGCTGCCCGACAGCAGGTCGCGGAAGCCATTGGCGCCGACCCAAGCGAAATATTCTTCACTTCAGGCGCAACCGAGGCGAATAATCTCGCCATCAAGGGAATAGCGGCGCATCTCAAGGCCGAAGGTCGCATGCACCTGGTCACCTCGGCCGTCGAGCATGCCAGTGTTTTGGAACCGTTGCATGAGTTGGAAGCTCAGGGATTCGAACTGACTGTTCTCGCCGTGAAACCATGCGGCATGATTGAAGCCGACATGATTGAGCGCGCAATAAGGTTTGATACCGGGTTGGTTTGCGTTCAGGCAGTCAATAACGAAGTCGGCGTGATTCAGCCGATTGAAGAGATTGCAGTGATGTTGAAGGGTAGAGGAATTCTCTTCCAGTGCGATGCAGCGCAAGCGCTCGGCAAGAAGAATTTCAATGTTTCACCTTGCGCCGACGACTCGTCATTAGGTCCGGACTTCGTGAGCCTTTCTTCGCACAAAGTCTACGGTCCTCAAGGCATCGGTGCGCTTTATGTGCGAGCAGAAAAGAAACACGTGCTGACGGCCGTAAACCGTGGTGGCGGACAGGAAAGTGGACTGCGATCGGGAACATTGCCGACTGCGCTTTGCGTTGGATTTGGCAAGGCCTGTTCTTTGCTTGAAGACGACATTCGGCATATTCGCAGTTTGCGTTGGGCGTTTCTGAATCGCCTGAGCTGGCTGAATCCTACAGTCTATGGTCATTCGCATGTTGATTGGAATGTGCCAGGCATCCTCAATATTCGTTTTGAGGGAATTGAAACCGAAACCCTAATTATGGCGTTGCCCGATCTGGCATTCGGAGTTGGAGCTGCCTGCAGCAGCGGCGGCGCGAAATTATCTCACGTTGTGCGTGCCACCACTGGCAGTGAACAAGCCGCACGTGAAAGCATGCGAATTTCGTTTGGTCGTTTTACTACACATCAGGAAATCCTCAGGGCTGCCGATTTGTTAGTCGAAGCAGTCGAAGAAATTAGAGAAGTTCAGGGAGTTGCATAGATGAAAATTGCGTTTGTTGGCAAAGGTGGATCGGGTAAAAGCACGCTCTCATCACTGTTTATTCGCTATTTGCAAAACGTGCGCAAGCGCAACGTGCTGGCAATCGATGCTGACTTGAACATGAACCTCGCCGGACTTCTTGGCGTGACAATCGACGAACAGACGCTCATGGCGCGCCCTGACGTAGCTGAGTCCATTCGCAATTTTCTTAAAGGCGGCAACAAGCGGGTGCCGGATGTTTCGAAGTTTTTGCCGACAACTCCTCCGGGTGCTGGGTCAAACCTTGTTTGCTCCGCGCAAGAGCCTGGTCTTCAGCCTTTCTGTGTGAATGTTTCTCAATCACCGATAGTGAATTTGTTGACTGTCGGCTCTTATGACAAAGATGGGATAGGGCAAACTTGCTACCACTCGCATCTCTTCGTCGCTGAGAATATCCTTTCGCATACAGTCACTTCGCCCGACTTCACCATCGTCTGCGATATGGTCGCCGGCACCGACGCCTTTGCGTACTCCATGCACTTGCAATTCGATGCGATTGTCTTGATTGCTGAGCCTACACCGGAATCTACTGAAGTCTGCAAGTTGTACATGGACCTGGCCCGCCAATGCGGCGTTGATAAGCTTATTCATCTTGTTGGTAATAAAGTTGAAGATGCGGACGATATCGAATTCATCAGCAAGACTGTGGATAAGAAGCTGCTCGTGTCAGTGCCGGCGATGCCTAAGCTGAAGAAAGCACGCCAGAGAGGAGAAATCGTCGGCGGTGAGTTGCTGGACCCTCGGCTGACGCAGGTGATGCGCATCATTGAAAACGGAGCACAATTGCCAGCTATCAGCCCGGCGCAAAGGCTGGAGATGCTTCACAAGCTTCATTTGAAACTCAACGAGAAGCAGTGGGTGCAGCTCGGTTATGGGGACGTTGCCGATCAGATTGATCCTGATTTTCAGTACCTTCCTCATCTTGCAGGTGCGATCAAATGAGCAAGGTTGAAACAGGCAAAAACAAGTCAGCTGCAAGACCGGATTCTTGTCTGGCAGATGACTTGCTAGCCAAAGAAAGTTGCCGGCTGGAAGCCGGCGCTCCGGCCGCTGGCGTTTTGTCCACTGGCGCGCCTGGCGCTCCGGCCGATTCATCAATTAATCGTGCAAGACCAAGAGTCAGACCAGCCATTCACCCGGCGATCGCGCGTTTTCTCCAAGATGAAAAATTGGTCTTCTCGCTAGTTGATGGACTTGGATCGCCACTGAATGTCCTCTTTCCCAGACACATCGAAGAGACGATAGGGCGCTTCGAGCAGGTGTATAAAGATCGCCAAATGCAAGGCACGATTTACTACACATCGAAGCCAAACAAATCACTCGCATTGAAGAAACAGGCTTCCACGACTGCCGTCGGATTGGATGTTTCTTCCGAAGGTGAGTTGAAGAGTGCGCTCGCTAGCGGCTTTCACCCTGAGCGAATAGAGGCGACTGGTCCAAAAAATATCGACTATCTCAGTCTTGCTATTCAGCAAAACGTTCTTATCAATGTGGATAACTTCACCGAGCTCAAACAGATTGCGCAGATGAGCAAGTATTCTCCGCGCGGAAAGAAAGCGCGGGTGTTGGTGCGCCTTGACGGTTTTGAGCCTGGGCGCGTGAAGTTTACCGCTCAAGACAGCGCTTTCGGCACACCTGTTAAGGATGCTCCAGCAATCATCGATTTCCTCCTTGAGCACGCTGACACCATCGACTTCCATGGCTTCTCATTCCACTTCAATGCCGGCGATTACATTCGTCGCCCACCTGCGATTGAAGAGTGTTTGCAGCTTACTTTTCGCTGCCTGGAGTTGGGTTTAAACCCTCGCGCTATCGATATTGGCGGCGGCTATCGAATTCGATACGCTGCCGATCAAGATGAGTGGAATACATATGTCGAAGAATTGAAAGCATCGGTTCTGGGTAATCGCGAATCGTTGACCTGGAATGATTCCGGCCTCGGATATCATCGAGAAGACGGCGTGTTGAAGGGCGCTCCCAACTTTATGGAGCACTATCACAAGAATGACGGTCACGAAGATTTCGCGTCTGTCATCGACACCCCGCTAGCTGCGTTCGACGGATATTCCACCGCAAGAATTGTTTCCGACAATATGTTCGAACTGCATATTGAGCCGGGTCGAGCGTTGCTGGATCAGTGCGGTATCACTCTTGCGCACGTCAATTTCGATAAGACTTCGATTCTTGGTGAGCAGTTGTCTGTACTCGATATGAATCGCACAAACTTGAATTCGACGCAATTGAAGTTGATGACCGACCCGATTGTGATTTACAGAAACTCTGATAGAAAGCCAGCCGACAAAGGCGTGATGTATGTCGGAAATTTGTGTTTGACGCACGACATGATTCAATATCACAAGACTTTCCCTGCTGCGGTTCCGCAAACTGGAGATGTCGTCGCGTTTATAAACACCGCTGCATACCAAATGGATTTTGCCGAGACGCATGTTTTGGAGCAGTCGATTGCGAAGAAGGTTGCGATCATTGAGAGTGAAGAAGGCGTATTTCGCTGGTTTCTCGATGAGCTGTACAACGCAATGGCTATTGCCGAGGGAGTCAAACCATGAAGTACGATCACATAACTGAATTGATTGGCAACACGCCGTTGCTGAAAATTCCGGCGCATGTTCATGGTTTGAAGAACATCGATCTGTACGCGAAGATGGAAATGATGAACCCCTTCGGTTCTGTCAAAGACCGCATCGCTTGGGGCATCATCAAGGATGACATCGACGAGATTCAAGCCAAAGGCAAAACGATTTACGAAAATTCCAGCGGCAACACTGCAAAAGCATTGCAAGTAATTGCCAATATGCACGGCGTAAAAACACGTTTGATCACGTATCTTGCCAAAGTCGATGGCGTAAAAGACATCGTTCGAATGTTAGGCGCTGACATCGAGGAAGTGCTTGGCGGCAGCGAGTGCTTCGATCCAAATGATCCAAATGATCCGCAGTTTCTCATTGCAAAAATGGTGAAGGACGATCCGGAGAAAAACTATTTCCCGTCGCAATTCACTAATCCGAAAAATCCTGATGTGCATTACAAGACGACGGGCAAAGAAATCGTCGATGATTTGAAGGAGGTCGACTTCTTCTTTGGTGGGCTAGGAACGAGCGGTTCAACGCTTGGTGCTGCTCGCCGGATTCGCGATGAGGGTAATCCGGATCTCGTATCTGTAGGAGTTTGTGCCAGCAAGAACGATTTCATTCCAGGCATTCGCAGCCTTGATCAAATGTGGGAGTCCGGACTTTTCGTCAAAGAAAACTACAACGACTTTGTGTATGTTGATTCTGGTGAGTCTGTTGACGCGATGATGGATTTGATCCGGGGCGCCGGTTTGCTTTGTGGACCAACCAGCGGAGCCAGTTATCTGGGCGCTTTGCGCTATCTCCGGAAGATTGACGGCGAGTTGACCAAGAAGAAAAACGCAGTCTTTATCGCTTGCGATCGCGTCGAGTGGTACACCGACTATATTCGTGAGCGTCGCCCGCAACTCTTTGGATTGAAGATGAAACCTGGCTCTTTACGCGCTTTTGAGTTTGATCCAACTGGCAGCAAAGAGAGATTCACCATTAAAGTGGACAAAGCTCAAACTTGGATCGATGACGAGAATCCGCTTATCATCGATGTTCGTGGCAATCTTGCTTACAAAATGACGACAATTCCTAACGCGATCAACATTCCATGGGAACTTTTTGAAACCATGATTGATGGTACCGATCCGTTTCCAAAAGATCGTCCGCTGTTGCTGGTATGTCCGGTCGGCGAGAAAACAGCGCGCTATGCTGCGTATCTGCAAACTCGCGGATACAGGTCGTTTAGCCTCGACGGGGGCATACTCGAGTGGCGCAATGCAAGCTGCCGCTTGGTGAAAGTTTCGTAGAGCACTGATATTGCCCGGAGTGCAGGCTTCTAGCCTGCATCGAAAAATCCGAATGGCTTTTGGAGAGTGTCAAAAGATCAGAAAACTGTTTCCTTAGAAGCCGCAAAGATGGCGGCACTCCGGCCTTGCAGTCATTTCTGCCGGACCTCTGAACAACCCTTAGCAATGCGATATCGTGTAGTAAACTGTTGTGGTACTTGCGAAAGGTTTTAATGAGAAGAAACGCTGGATTGGGTTGTCATAAGAAGATCTGAGATCATTTTTCAGTCAAGAGGAAGCCTAACCTAAAGACAAGCGTTTACAGTAAGTACTTTCGAGTAGATAGGAGACTAAGCGTCTCTCAAAGGGTGTATTCAGAATGAAAAAGTTAGCCGTTACTATGCAAATGTCGCTCGGGCTGCTCGCCGGGACATTGATGTCACTTGCCACGCTCACCGGCTGCGGACAGGCGACTGCTCCACAGCAGGCGGTTTCCGCCGGTTGGGGCTACATAGACACCACTGGTAACGTGGCAATCCCACCGCAATTCGAGGCTGCCATGCCTTTCTCGCAAGACAGAGCGGGAGTACTCAAGGGGGGGCGCTGGGGCTTCATTGATAAGAAAGGCACGTTTGTCATCCCCGCACAGTACAACACGGTTGAGTCCTTCTCCGAAGGACGCGCCGCAGTGCAGGTTGGTGACAAGTGGGGCTTTATCGATTTGAACGGCCGCATGGCGGTACAACCCAACTGGGAAAACACACAACCATTCTCGGACGGTTGCGCACCTGTTCGCTATAACAAGCAATGGGGCTACGTCGGTAAAGAAGGCGAAACCATCATGCCCGCCAATGCCATGAACGTTAAGCCGATGACCGAAGGTCGCGGCGCGGTTCAGATGATGTATGACGCCAAATGGAATCCCTGGGGATTCGTCAACGACAAGGGTGAGGTTGTTATCAAGCAACAGTACGCCAGCGTCGTGCCATTCAAAAACGGAATTGCCGAAGTCAAAGACGAGAAGGGCAAGACCGGTCTGCTCGACCGCGATGGCGTCATCATCTACAAAGATGAGACCGAGTTGCCGTCACTCTATCACGATGGTCTGGCAATCACGTCTAACAGAGGAAAGCAAGGATTTGCCGATTCTAAGGGCAACATCGTGATCCCGACCGAGTACGACCAGGTCGAGAATTTTACTGAAGGCATAGCAATGGTCCGTCAGGACCTGCGCTGGGGCTACGTCAATAGCAAGGGTGAAGTTGTCGCGAAGATGCAGTACGACAAAGCAACGCCTTTCAAAGAAGGTTTGGCGGCTGTGAAGCTGGCCGGTGGGCGCTGGGGCTATCTCAACACCAAAGGCAAATTGGCTATTGAGCCGATTTACGACGAAGCCCAGCCTTTCTCTGAAGGATTGGCAGCCGTAAAGCAAGAGCAAGCTAAGTAAATGCGCTAGTCCTGCTAATCTTTCTAACCTTTCCAAGCTTTCTAATCCGGTTGTCCACAAACAACACTTCGAGCCTGGCAATTTCGATTTTGCCGGGCTTGTCGCTGAAATACGGTCGTCCTCGGGTTATCATATCCAGAAGATATGTGCGTCGCCTCTGGGGCTTGGCGGCGAGGGTGGTCGGTATTTTGCCAGGGGAGCTGAATGCGAGACTTTGTCCTTTTGTACGTCAATGGCGTCGAACACCAGGTGAGTGGCGATGATGCGTTTTTGTCGCTGTCCGATTATTTGCGCTACTCACTGAATAAGTGCGGTACCAAAGTTGTCTGTGCAGAAGGGGATTGCGGCGCTTGTACAGTGTTTCTGGGGCGCCTGAACGCGCCGAAGAGTGGGATTGAGTACATCCCGGTCAACGCGTGCATCCAATACATGTATCAGTTGGATTGCACTCACATCGTCACTGTCGAAGGTCTTAAGGTCGACGGCGACTTGAATAGAATTCAGCAGTCGATGGTTGATTGTCATGGCGCACAGTGCGGTTATTGTACGCCCGGCTTTATCGTCGCTATGTGCTCGTTGTTCGAACAGTGCGACAAGGGTGAGAAGTCCTGCAATGTCACCAGGCAGGAAGTCAGTGATGCGCTCACAGGCAATCTCTGCCGCTGCACAGGGTATGAGGCGATCATCAAAGCTGCGATGAGCGTCGATGAAAAAGAGTACAAGCGTTTGGATAATTTGTATCCGTCACAAACACTTATAAGCGCTTTCAAAAAGCACCATGACGAGCCGGTCTCTGTTAAGGGCGAAGAATCGGAGTTTTTCAAGCCAACCGATGTGAAATCAGCGGTTGAGTATAAGAGTAATCACCCCGGTGTAGTCATCGTATCTGGTGGCACTGATGTTTGCGTCAACTTGAACAAAGGGCGCATCGAGCCGAAAAACATTATGGTGCTCACGCATGTATCTGGGCTGGACGAACTCAAGACATCCGGCAATACTGTTGAGGTTGGGGCGCGAGTTTCGCTGCGCAAACTGGAAGAGTTTTTCCAAGAGACGTTGCCCGAGTTTCACCACATATTGTGGGTCTTTGGTTCTCCACAAATACGATACGCCGGAACATTAGCTGGTAACATCGCCAATGGATCGCCGATTGCTGATTCGCTGCCGTTCTTGTTTGTCTCCGGCGCCGAAGTTGAAGTGGCGGGCCTGAAGGGCGACCGTCGTATCAAGGTCAATCAGCTTTATAGCGGCTATCGCAAAATGGTTTTGACTGACGATGAAATTATCGTCAAGATTCACATTCCGCTGCCCGCTAAGTCGACGAAGCTGAAGCTGTACAAAGTGTCGAAACGCGAGCATTTGGATATTTCCAGCTTCACGGCTGCGATAAGTTTAGAACGTGATGGCGACAAAATTTCCAACGCTCAAGTTGCATATGGTGGCGTTGCTGCTGTGGTTTTGAAACTGTCCAAGACTGAAGAATTTCTCAATGGCAAGCCATTCTCGCTTGACACATTCCGTGGAGCCGGTGAAGTTGCGATGAAGGAAATTATGCCGATTAGCGATGTTCGCGGGTCGAAAGACTATCGTTTGCAGCTTGCAGCCAACATCATGGAAAAGTTTTACTTCGAAACAGCTGATGAGAAGGAGCTTGTATGTCCGTAGTCGGGAAAGACATGCCGCACGATTCAGCCGTTGGACACGTCAGCGGTGAGTCGATTTATATCGACGACATGCCGTCTGCGAAGAATGAATTGCTCGTCGACTTCGTTGGCAGTCCGGTCGCATGCGGGCACATCAAGTCTGTGGATTACAGCGAGGCGCTGAAGATTAAGGGCGTCGTCGCTTGCTATACCTACAAAGATCTGCCTGGCATCAATAAATTTGGTCCGATTATTCAGGACGAAGTTTTGCTCTGCGAAGACCATTCTTCATTCATCGGCGAACCGATTGTTGTAATTGCTGCAGAGACGCGCAAAGCTTTGGCGAAAGCAAAGAAAGCTGTCAAGCTCGTTGTCGAAGAGCTAGAGCCAGCTTTGAGCATTGATGCCGCAATCAAGAAACAAGACTTTTTGGATAAAACATATCGAATCGCCCGCGGCGATGCCGAGCGTGTGCTGAAAGAAGCGAAGCACAAATTGGAAGGAACTTGCATCATCGGTGGGCAAGAACACTTCTATTTGGAATCGCAAGCGGCGCTCGTGGTGCCGGGCGAGTACGATCAATTGGTGGTTCATTCATCGACGCAACACCCAAGTGAAATTCAACAAGTGTTGGCGAAAGTTTTGGGATTGCAACAAAACCAGGTAGTAGTAGTAACCAAACGCATGGGTGGCGGCTTCGGGGGAAAAGAATCGCAAGCCACGCATCCGGCGGGTATGGCTGCGCTTGTTGCGTTGAAGACGAAGCGTCCTGCGCGCATTATCTACACAAAAGATGATGACATGAAATTTACCGGTAAGCGTCATCCTTTCCAAAATAACTTTCAAGTCGCCTTTGACGATAATGGTCGAATACTTGCATTGAAAGCGCATCTTTACGCAGATGGTGGAGCAGCCGCTGATCTTTCGACAGCAGTGCTCGGGCGCGCGATCACCCACATCGACAACGCGTATTACATTGAGCATGCTGATGTTGTCGGTCAAATCTGCAAGACGAATTATCCGCCAACCACCGCTTTTCGTGGATTTGGTGGACCGCAAGGCGTGGCGACAATCGAAAGCATCGTTCAAGACATTGCTGCATATCTGAAGAAAGATCCGCTCGATGTGCGCCTTGCGAATCTGTATGGAACAACCGAGCGCAACACGACGCACTATGGTCAGTTGCTGAAGCACAATACTCTGCCTCAATTGTTTGAGGAAGTGGTGGGAAGTTCTGACTACAGAAATCGCCGCAAACTCGTCGATAAGTTCAATTCCGAATCGAGAACACATCTGAAGGGGCTCGCTCTTACGCCTGTAAAATTCGGTATTTCGTTTACGAACACTATGCTCAACCAAGCCAACGCGCTCGTGAATATCTATCTCGATGGCACTATTCAAGTTTCCACCGGCGCCACCGAAATGGGTCAGGGCGTCAACACCAACATCAAAATGCTGGTCGCGGACGAATTTTCCATCGACCCGAAATGCGTGATTGTGATGACGACTTCCACGGAGAAGAACAACAACACGTCAGCGACAGCGGCATCATCAGCGACAGACTTGAATGGAAGCGCGGCGGTAAACGCATGCCAGAAGATCAAAAGATCTATGGCGGAAGTGGCGGCGCGACATTTCGATCGGGTCGAAACCGGCATTGGCGCGTTCCCGGACAGAATTGTTTTCGCCGACGGACATATTTATGATGAGCGCAGACCACACAATAAATTGAAGTGGCAAGAGCTTGTTGCCATGTCCTATCGCGAACGAGTGAGTCTTGGCGAACGTGGATATTACGCGACGCAAGGAATTGGCTTTGATTGGAGCAAAGGTCAAGGCTCGCCTTTCCTGTACTTCACGTGTGGCTGCTGCGTTGCCGAAGTGGTGATCGATCGATTCACCGGCCAAATGAAAGTCGAACGAGTCGACATTCTTATGGATATCGGCAAGTCAATCAATCCCGGCATCAACCGCGGACAGGTGGTTGGCGGATTTGTTCAAGGAATGGGTTGGGTCACCAACGAAGAGTTGAAGTATTCTGACAAGGGTGCGCTCCTCTCGTACTCGCCTACTACTTATAAAATTCCGAACATCCAAGATATTCCAGCGGCGTTGCACTGTAATTTCATCGACAATCCCAACAACACAGTCAACGTGCGTGGCAGCAAAGCCGTTGGTGAACCGCCTCTGCTCTTGGGACTTGCGGTATGGGCTGCTGTTAAAGATGCACTTGTTTATGCTGGGAAGGGTCAGGTTCCAAAGTTGAATTTGCCTGCAACAGGTGAAGAAATTTTGATGCGTTTGACGGAACTCAAAAAGACAACGCTGGCTGTGAAGAGTAAAGGCAAAGAGCCAGCCAAGATCAGCTAATGGCCGGAGCGCCGGCTTCCAGCCGGCACCGGAAATTGCCCTGGTGATCGTTCTTACCTAAGTGCGTGTTTTTCGAAAAAGTTCCATATCGCGACGTTGCCGTTGAAGTCGCGACACACGGGTCCGATGATAGTTTTTGGAAGGTACTGCTGTCCATCAGGCCAGGTGTGCCCGCCGCCTTTGATTTCATAGAGTACTACTTCGTTAATGCTATCGGGCGCACCATACTGTTCAACAATCACACGCGAATTATCTCTCGGATCTGTGTCCGGTAGTTCTGAACAGTTTGGTCGGGCATTGTTTTTGTTTTTTGCCAGCCAGAATTTTAGCGACTGCCGTCCAGGAATCACTTCGCCTCTGCCTTTCCGCAAGATCTTTCCGCCAACTTTGCCGCCATCCCATGGGACAAGCGTATCTTTGGTGCCCAACAGCATCATGATCGGAACCGGCGTGACGTTGAGATCAAGGAATGATTTGGAAACAGATGCCGCTACCGATGCGACCGCCGCAATTTTGTCGGGCAACTTGATTGCCAAATATTGGCTAAAGAAGCCACCGTTCGAAATGCCGGTTGCATAAACACGCCTTGAATCGATGAGTTTTTCTGCGTTCAGAGCATCAATCAGTTTGGAAATGAAGCCGACGTCGTCGTAGTTTGTTTTCGACAAATCAGGCCTCCCGTCATTCCAATGTTTGTCGATGGCATCTGGATAGACGACGATAAAACCTTTCTCGTCAGCCAGTTTTGCAAGCCCGCCCGCGCAACGGTCAGTTCCCTCAGCATTGCCTCCGCCGCCGTGGAACGCTAACACAAGCGGCGCAGGCAACAATGCTGAATCAGGTTTGTAAATGTAGTATCGACGTTTGACACCGTCGATTGTGAGCTCGCGAAGCTGTGGTTTGCCTTCTCCGGACCAACCTCTTTCTATATATGGACGTCGCATCATTGCGAAATTTCGTGCGTTGCCGTTTGGCAGTTGACCATTCTGTGCCTCCCCTTGGCGAAACCTCAAGCCGCGCCCGAAGCGCGCGCCATAGGGAGTTTCTTGAGCTTGTACAAAGGGCGCTAGGGCAAGGCAAGCAAACACGGCTGGAGTCACTGACAAAAACGCTCGTCTTGCCCATCTACTCATTTTGGTCATTAACCTCGAGTCCGCCCTCGTACAGATTCCAATACCCGCTGAGTATGGAAAAGTTTCGGTTAGTCCTTCGATGGTGTAAGAATGAATTAGCGAGGTTAATGTATGGATTGCTGTATCCAATTTGCAGCTAGGTTAGGATTTGCTGATGTTTAGACTACCGCACAATTTGCCTACAATTGAAGATTGGCTTGCGCTCAAGGGTTGGTCTCGTACTCCAAATGTGACGGAAGGCACGCATGGCGAGTATTTCTGGGTTCGATGTGAAAGTGCCTGGTTTGGAAGCGCACTCTCAACCACCTTGTTCATGCCCACTGAGTTTCGCGTCTTGGTCACGTACTGGGATGGGAACGGCGCTGACTTTTACAGGAATGAACCTGGTTGGAAAGCCATTGGAGACTATGCTTTAGGGCCACCCCTAAAGTATTTGCCTGAATTGAACTTTGGTGCGCAAAGCGCTGCGATGTTAATCCCACACACTGTACCGGAGTCGCAATTGGAGGATTTGCTTGTTGGATTTGATGATTTTCAGCCTTATCGTGAGGAGACTGCTCCATTTTGGAACGTAGTAGATCGTATAAAACCGATTTGCTATTTTTCTGATCTGGATGAAGGAATTTTTGTCGCACAAGGCAAAGAACTGTACGAGTTGGGGTTCAATGAAAGTTTGGTCGCTGAGATCACAAATGAACTTCGAGTCAGAGAGCAGAGGATCAGGCAATCAACTTGGAACACTCTTGGTCCAGAGTGTGGGCCTGAGAAGTGTGTTGAACCGGGTTGTGACCATCTGAGAATTCGACTTGCTATAAGGTGTTTGCTACACCAACTTAACTGTGGTTGGAAGACGCAGGAGTATTAGCCGGCGAGCCGCCGGCGCTCCCAGGTGAAGCCAGCGCTTCCAAGATTTAGACCGGGCGACGCATGGCGTCGCCCATACGCTTTAAGCGGCGCCGGTGGCTGGGAGCGTGTAGCGTTTTTCGATGGCAGCGCAGATCAAGTTGCGCGTTTCCGTTGCGCCGATGTTTTTATTCGATTCAATCATTTCTGTTTCTTCCGAAAGTTCATCGTCTTTGATGAATTCCTTAAACCACTTCGAATAGTCGTGATTGCGCAGATGGAAATTCCATGTGTCGTCGTCGACACCTTGCGCTATTTGATTGAACAGGACGAGGTTTTGAACTCGTAGATTGAGTTTGTTTTCTGGTCCGCGGAAGTAAAAGCTTCTCTCTTCCGGCAGCTGACCTTCAGCATATTTACGACGGTGGCGTACCTTTTCAATTTCAGATCGTTCAAGTTTTAATAGCTCGACTTGTTTCGATTTCTTGGTGAACCAGCCGAAACCATAACCTTGCTCCAGATCCTTTTGTTTTGGCATTTTTGGCGCGTCAAGTCCAGCCGTCTTGGCGAATTTTTTGATTTTTTCTTGCGCGTTTTCGCCGATGGTGAGCAGAAGATCGATGGATGAATATACTTCCGGCGCAATGAGTTCGGGATGAACTGTAATCATCAAAATAGAACGCAGGTTTTCCGGCGCAAATCGTGACATCTTTTTCCACTCGACGGGGAACATGTGGTGCGCTTCGTCGACGACCGTCCAGTGCGGTCTTCCGTGCAGTGTACGCAGCTCTTGTAAGCGAGGAAGTAGGTTGGTGAAAAACTCCGGACGATCCTCGAGCGCGATGCCGAGCAGATTTACGATTACACTCTTAGTCGGGTCTGCCAACAGTTGAAGAACTTCTTCGATTGTGGGCGCGCGCTCGGTATCCCCGATCACCACTGCATTATGGAAGCTTTCGTAATCACCTTCCGGATCGATGAGGCAGAACTGATACTCGCTATGGCACAGCTGATCGAGAATGCCTAATGTCGTGGTCGATTTGCCTGCGCCTGAGCTGCCGCAAATCAGAATGCCGGTGTTGTACGGATCGATCATCTCCTTCTCTGCGTCTTCGCGAGTACCTGCGGAAATGAAATGTCGCTTTGGAGAAAACTCGATCATATCGTTTTCAATGAGGGAGTCGATAAGTTCTTCAACACCAGCTCCGCGTTTTGCTTTGGTGACGAGGTCGGCGCGTTCTTTCAATGCAGGCAGTGCATTGTCCACGGCAACGGAAAATTCACTCAAGGTGAGAAATGCGTGATCGTTTTCCGCGTCTCCGACTGCAACAACGTTGTGTGGAGAGAGCTGCAAATGTTTCAACGCTGCTGCCAAACCACTGGCTTTGTTCACTCCTGGCGGCAAAATCATTACAGCGCCCTTGTTGAAGATGATTTGTGATTCCAGACCGAGTTCTTTGATGCACTGAAGTACAAGCCCATCATGTGGAACCCAGGTAGCAAGAATGCCTTTGCCAACTGACAGAGGTTCTACCTCATGTTTTTTCAAGTCATCAATAAGCGCTTGCGGCGGAGGTTCGCAAAGTAGCTCTTCGTGCTTTGTCGAAGGAATGACCAAGAGTGCGCCGTTCTCCGCAACAACTGCGTCAAACATTTCCCACTCAGGAAAATGCTCGATGAGACTCGGCATTTCACGACCGGTCACGAGAATCAGCTTGCGTCCGGATGCTTTCAATCGTTGCAGCGCATCGACTGTCGACTTGTCTACTGCTCCATCACCCGCTATCGTGCCGTCGTAATCCGTTGCCAGTGCCAGATACCGCATGAGGAACTCCTGCTGATGGGATGGACTATTATCTCGGTCTATGAAAAACCTGCTGTGCAAGTCAGGCTCTGTGTTGTAGAGCGAACGGACACCCTGAAAGTTCCGGCTAAATAAGTTTTGAAACTGCTCTCGAAATGCAGAAGGCTCCGCAATTGCGGAGCCTTCTGTGCCCGTGGAGGGGCATATCTATTGGAATTCCAGAGAACTCCGAGATTCCGTTACCGTCTCCGGTTTCTGGACTTCGTGGTTTCCAAGCTTGCGCTACTTAGCTGCGCTGTCGAGGTCAGAACCGATCTTGTCGAATTCGCTATAGAGGGTGCGACCTTCTTTAAGATCGAGATTGCCGTCAGCGCGCATTCCGGCTTCCTGAGTTGCAATCAAGTCCATGCGGCTACGCAAGTTGTTGGCAGTTGAGGCGGAAATTTTGTTTTCCAAATACAACTTGTTGATCTTGCCTTCCAAGTCCCAGCGACGTTTTGCAACGTCATCCAACTCAACAACCTTTCCTTCAACGATGGTGAAGTGCGAACCTTCTACGATCGGAACGAAAACCGGCTTTTTGAGCACGATGTTGAACCGGTCGCCAAGAGTATCAATGTCGCGAGCCAGAATGACAACTTTGCTGCTGGCTGCAACACCTGTTAAAGCCTTCGCAGCTGCTTCTTCAGCTGCGATTCTGTCGAGTTCTGCTTTCAGCAAATTCTTCTCTGCTTCAGCCAAAAGATTTTGTGCCAACGCGTCAGCGTAGAGTTTGTTCAACTCTTCACGACGAGTGGTAATTGTTCCAAACAACATACCGGGGTCGGTGGTTGTAATGGTTCTTGTGACTACAACGCTGTCTTGCGCAAATGCACCAGTGCCCAGACACATGGTTAACGCTACAGCCGCTATGCCTAAGGTTGCCGCAATTGAAATTCTCATTTGTTTTCTCCGTATTTAGTGGAGATGCTACCCGGCCCACGAGCCCGGCACATCTATAGATGCCGGTTGGACGGGGTACCCCTCGATTAGTTCCTGACGTTACGAAAGGAAGTTACATTAAATCCTTTGGTTGTAAAGCGGGGCGGGCTTTCGGTCAGCTATTGCAAGACCTGAAACATCAAAACTGATGATCATTACTTGCTCATGTAATTCCGCGTAGCTTGGAATTTTGCAACTGCAGGTGTCGAAACTTTCTGTTCGGTTTCCGCGAGCTTTTGTTCGGTCGCCGCAAACTGCTGTTCAAGCGCGTCTTCTTCGGTTGTGTAAATGATTGAAGGCGTCGGTGCGAGCAATAAACTATTGATGTGCGCGCTCGCCTCGTTGAGTTTCTCTTTCAATTCACTCGATGGTGATGACAATGCGCGGGCGTATGAATTGCGTTTTTCATTGCGCTGGTCGATGTTGTAATTGAGGCACAGCTGCCAAAAGAAACGTGCGGCGGGAAACGCTATCAAGAATGTCCCGTAGGCGAGCATGAAGATCGACATGTGATGAAACGGCATGAGGATTTTCGTGGTGGCAGAAGCTGTGTAGAACCAAAAGCTGCCGATGAAATTCAAGAAAGCGATGGACGCCATCTTCATGGATGAGTCTGTGCCTTGCAACGAGAACTGCCAGCGGCGCTCTACCAAATAGCGCGACAGGTGATTCTGAGTGCTCGCCGCAGGGCCCGCCCAAGATTGATCTGCCTGTCGTTTTAAATGACTGCGATACAAGTCTCTGAGCTGGTCTCCACCACCCATCTTCTGTTGGGGTTTCAAACTCAATTGTTGAGTGGCGAGATTGTCTTCGCGAACGAATGAAGGGAAAACGTAAAGAATGTTGCCTTTGTCCGTCACTTCGGGCGAGCCGTTGAAGTGCACGAGAATTGGCAGCATCCAATCTTCTGTGCCACTGTCGTCACCGGCAAACGGTGCAATTTGCTCTGCCACCACAACGCCGTGACTGCGTTTGATCACAAGACCGATTTGGTGCCAATAGCGCTCTTTCAAATCAGCGTTGGGATGCCCGTCTCCGAAGAGATACGAGAAGCAGTTGGTCACGAAGTCGCCGTTCTGTCCACTCTGATTATGCGTCGATTGGTCGTTAGCGAGCGGGCGTGCTACGTTTGCTTGCGGCGAGTAATAGTAGTCGTATGAATATCCATACGAATGGTAGTAGCACGGGTCAGACCAGTAATAGCCCCAGTCCAAGAGCCGAATCATGTCGTAGGCGAAGTAATCGAAGTGGAAATGTCCGAAGTCGATGTTGGCGAGTCCAGAGAATAAATCTCCTCCGCCGCCAACGTCGCCGATGTCTAAGCCGGGGCCGTCGCCATCGAAGATAGAGGCGATAGCTGCAAAAATGCCGATGACGATGGCGATTATCGAGCCGATGAGCAAGATGCCGAACATCGCGCGGAAAAGAAAGTTGGCTAACAGCAAAACGATCTTTATAGCTACAACTGTCAAACCAATTGCAAGCCGCACCAATAGGCGCAAAACGCGTAGGAAGAAATTGCCATTAGCTGTGAAGAGTTGCTTGGTAACGTCATAAATGTATGCACGCTCGAAGCCCGGAGCGAATTCGTAAAGCAGCGCCCCTTCAGAGTCTACTTTCAGATGGGCGGATGTTTCCGTCGCGATGATGTTGAGTTGTTGTGTCGCTGTTGCGATAGGGAGGCTCGTAGAGAGCGCTATGTTTTCCGGGGTGACCTTGAAGCGCAGTGTGTTGATTGCTTCAAGTACCTGGGTTTTTTCCTTGCTGTGAAACGGTTTTAGGATTTCGGCTAACATCGCAATCATTCCTATGATGCAAGAAACTGGCGAACGCTTACGTGGTTTCGCCTTGAAATGTTTGTTGTGCTTACGAGAGAGGGTTCCGCGGTTAATACCGCTGGATTTAAGTCAAATGAAGCAGGGCTTGGCTTATTTCGGCATGTTGTGCATTGTTTTTTCGTTTTCGATGTTCCGAGTATAAGCGACCTGTTGGCAACCTTTCGCTTTTGTTATCATTGCTTCACAATTCCTTGCGTGTCAAACGGGCTGGTCTTATTGGCTCCTCGTCGATTAGAAATAGGAAGGTCTCTGTAGTACATGAAACACTCAGATTTAGGCATGTTTCACCGTTGATGGATCCTTGCTAAAGGCTACCCCTGTTTGATTAAAGGCGGGCTGTCAACAAATTAATTTTTGCTTGAACTGCTATCTTTTCGGTAGCAATATGCTTTAATGCGTATTAAGTAAACCCCAAGGGCATGCCCTTGGAACCCAGCGCAGGACTCTTCGGAGTAATGCGCTGCTCGCTTTTAGGGGCAAAATGCGAGTTGCGTTTTTTATTGATGGGTTTAATGTCTACTATTCGATTGTGAATGCTATTCGCGCGCGCAGTATCACAAACGGAAAATGGCTCGACTACTATTCTCTTTGTGAAACTTTTCGACGCGACGTTCCGGATCTCGGTTCGGCTTACACTCTTGCAAGCGTCAACTATTATTCCGCGCTTGCCACCCACTTACAGGATCATACGAAAGTATTGCGCCACAAGGCACTAGTGAAGGCGCTAGAGCATAGAGGTGTGAATGTACAGCTTGGTCTGTTTCGTTATAAAGGTATGAAGCGTTGCAATAACTGTAATGTGAGCTGGCCAACGCACGAGGAGAAGGAAACGGACATAAATTTGGCGTTGGGCTTGTTTAAATGCTTTGCCCTTGATCAGGCAGACACCGCAGTTATTCTCTCGGCCGACACTGACATGATAAGCGTGGTGCGAGAGGCACGGTCCTTTTTTCCAGGAAAGAAAGTTGCAGTTGGTTTTCCTTACGGAAAAAACAGCAACGATTTGAGGTCAGCATCAGATTTCACGTTCACCATTCGCGCGGAACAATATCAGAACCATCAGTTTCCTAATCTAATAGTATTGCCCGGTGGCGTCACAATTGCGAAACCAAGCGCTTGGTGATGCGGTAGAAAAACACATTCAAACTGCAACGATTCAGTTAGGTGGATGGAACGCAATGTTCGATTGAAGGTACGCAGCTTCTCGGCTGAAACGCCTTTCCAGCGTCTGGAAATTGGGCGTAACGACACATTCAGGCAGGCTCACAGACGCGTCAATGGGCAGGTCGGCGTACAGAACATCTTCTTCAACGCCAACTTCAACCAGCCACTGCGCAAGGTCTTCAAATTCATCGTCCCTGGCGGCTAACATTGGATATCCCGGGGCGACGAACGACGCGCAGAAATAGCCGTCGGACTCGAACACCTTCAATTTGCCGGGGATCAATGTAGATTGCATGCTTTCCTCTTTCTATTTTTAATGCGCATCATCATATGCGTATGCTCTCCTAGAAAAACATTCAAGAAGATCCTCGTCAATTGGGCTTGATGGATATGCGCGGCGTATCTTTCCGTGCGGAAAAATTTGCGTAATCCCAAAGTGCATGGCAGGATGGTAGTTCTGGTTGTGAGTTATTCAGATGAACCCAGAAGTCGTTGTTCACGAAGGAATTTTTCACGCTATTTGGATTTTTGTGATTTGTGGCGTTTTCTTGTTCCCTACATATTGTTTCTTCAAAAAGTTTGTGGAGCTCCTCGGAAGACTCGAATCATGAGACGCAACAGCAAGATGAAGTAAGGATTCTGAAGTTAGTTGGTGTGTCTGTAGAGCATGGACTTCGGGCTGTCTGGATTGCAAGCCTGGCCATTGTTGTCATCTACGTTTCCATTGGTTTTAGCCTGTCTCTCTATAGGTATTTACACACCGTCGCCAAGCTGTTCTAGGTTATAGTTCGTGCGCAGAAACTCGCTGAAACGCGTATAGTAGTCGGAATGAATTCGATCAAGGACAAACTTGCAGGCATGCGGTGGCTTCTCGTTAAGCCCGGCAAGTTTTTTGATGATGTAGCCCGCAATGGAAGCTATTGGGACGGCTTGGTTTTCGTCGCTTTCCTTGCGCTCTTAGTCGGCTTCGGCGCCGTGCTTGGCGATCCGACACTTTCGCCGGACATGGTGCTTGCCGATGGTGCGAAGGTCGCGCTCGTCCTATTCGTTGGGATGCTTGTCATTACAGCCGTTTGGGGGCTTTTCTCCGCCCTGATCGGCATGAAGATGCGCCCTCGCATTGCCGTCGCGCTGACTTTTAAAGAAGCCCTACAACGCTGCCTTCGCATTGTTTGCTTTGCTTTAGCTCCAATAGCACTCCTATTTTTTCACGGACAGTTGTTAGTAGGCTTAGCCCTTGTGGGCGTACTAGTTTTATCGGTGATTGGTGTGTCAAAAGCGCTCTCAATCAAAATTATTCCTGCGCTCATTGTGCAGGCGCTGGTGTGCGGAAGCATCGTTGGTGGCGCCGCCCTTGCAGTGGATTCGTTTTTCAAAGATCCTGAATTCCAAGCGCGTCGCAGTCGCTCTTATCCGGCGAAGAAGCTCATCGGAAAGCCCGCTCCAGATATTTTGATTTCGCCGACCGGCGGCACGCCCATCCATTTGTCAGAGTTGAAAGGGAAAGTAGTTATCATCGATTTCTGGGCGACATGGTGTCCGCCTTGCCGTTTCGGACTGCCGATGGTGAGTGAAGTGGCGTCGAAGTACAAAGACAAAGGCGTAGTCTTCTATGCGATCGGCGACGGCAGTATCAATCAAGAAAAACTCTATTTGGAACAGCGGAAAATCGATGCAATAGCATCCAGCTCGAACGCTGAAGGCTTTGAAGCATTCATGGTCCAGGCGATTCCCGAAACCATCGTTATAGACAAGGAAGGCATCGTCAAGGCTGTGCACATCGGGCTTTCCCAGAATGAGAAGGAAGAGCTGACAAGCGAGATAGAAGCGTCTCTCGCAGGTAAGTAGGTATTCTTCGCGCCCGCGGACTTTTCTTGTGTTGCAATCTGGTTCAGGTTTGACCGTGAACTGATTTCCTAATACTTGGGCACCCCCATGAGGCATAATATGCTTAACCTCAGGGGATGAAACGAACGTGATCACCTTTTACGAGCGCATGAGTGATTTGATTTCTACCGGCACACCATTCGTGTGCGCGACAATTGTCGACACTCAAGGTAGTGTGCCGGCCGACATCGGCGCCAAGATGCTGGTGACTGCTGACGGCGCTTATTTCGGAACAGTCGGTGGCGGCAAAATAGAAGCCCGCGTTATTCAAGAGTCTAAAGCGATGTTGAAGTCAGCGGGTTTGGCTGGAACCTCGGGTAAGGAAGATTCTACTGCGAAGTTTTTCGAGTGGAGCTTGAACCGAGACATAGGCATGACCTGTGGTGGGTCAATGCGCGTGTATCTCGAAGCGTTCAATCATCGCGCTTGGAACATCACCGTATTTGGTGCCGGGCACGTGGCAAATGCATTGATATGTCTTCTGGAAAAACTGGACTGCCGAATTACCTGCATTGATTCGCGCGTAGAGTGGCTCGATAAGCTGCCGGACTCGCCCAAGTTGCGCCGTGTGTTGTTGACCGAGATGAAGGAATTTGTTAGGGACATTCCGAGCGATTCGTTTGTATTGCTTATGACAATGGGACATAGTTCTGACAAACCAATTTTGTTGGAAATTTTGAGTCGATGGAAGGATGTGAAGTTTCCATACCTTGGCGTAATTGGCAGCGATGCCAAGGCTGCGCGCATCCGAAAAGACATTGCTGAAGCTGGTTTGCCTGACGAACTCTCGAAAGTTTTCTACTGCCCAATTGGACTGCCACTAGGCTCAAATCATCCGCAGGAGATCGCTGTCAGTGTGGCGGCGCAGTTGCTTCAAGTTCGAGATCAAGCAGTCACTCCAAGCGTGTCTAACCCTGCTGGTGCAGAAAATCTGATATAAAACGAACATATGCGCTGAACATAGGAACTGTTTCACTTTCAATTGCTGAACTTCTCGAACGTACCTCCCTCGGAGGCTGACGAGCACAATTGGTATTGGACAAGGAGAAGTTTCTCAACTTCGAACCTTAGTGCCCACTCCCGCTAAAGTGATCTTCGCCGTCCGGTAAGATGCGCGAGAGATTGTTGTGAGTTGGCAGCCCGATGTATTCCCACTGGAATGGCAACAGTACAGAGGGATCGTAAGTCAGCTTGTTGCGATACCAAATATCCAATTTGGGATTGGCTTTCTTTAGTTCTGCAGAAAAGGCATCGACGTCTCCTGTCGGCCAGGTTGCCGGCACAATCTCCAGTATTCGCAAATTTTTCAACTTAACCAGTGACTTAACGCACTTTGCTGTTACGTGTGATTGACTGAGATCAAGCCATTCCAAAGATTGCATGTTCTCTAAATGCTTGACTCCTTCATCCGTAATCAAGTTATTTGCGAGATTCAAGACTCTAATTGTTTTGCTTTTGCCGATCAGTTTGAGATCACTATCACGCATTGCATTGGTAGCAAGCACTAGCTCTTGTAAATTTTTGAACTTCGGAATTAGCTTTAGAACATGCTCTGGTGCGTTCAGGTGGCTGATGTCCAAAAACTGAAGATTGAGGATCTCTTTGTATTTGGCTAATTGAGCGCAGTCTACGTCGCACGTCGAGAGATTGAGAAAAATCAAGTTCGGAAGGTGCGGAAGAATAGCTAGATCTTTGTCACTAAATGTGGTGCCTGATACGTTAAGGCATCGCAGGCTAGTAAACTCCTTAAACTTAGAGTATATCGAGGAATTTCCCGCGCTTCCTTTGTAATCCAGAACCACCAAATCGTCAGGTCGAAATCTCGTTAACAGTGTTGGATCTTTATCTATTTCATCGTCAATCATCAAACCAACATCGTCTGCCATGCCGAGTTTGATTTGTCCAGAGGCCGTTTTAAATCTATTATTTCTGAGGATAAGAGTGCCAACCGAATATTCGGGAAAGTCGAAAACCTTCAACCGTCCTTCGATGTGAGACCAATATTGTGGGAGAGCGCCAGTTGAAACGCTTGGTGGTGGCGGAGGTGGTTGTGCAGTGGGTTTAAAGAACATAGACGAACTCGCTACGCCAAGACCATAGATTAAAGCACCAAACGCTGCCATTTTGAGCACGTTGCTCATTCCGTTGGTTTGCGCCGGCTCAATCTTTTTAGTTTGGATGGTCCGTTCACGAATGTCGGTTGCTTTGTATTTTCCGCTGGCAGTAATGCTTTGACTGTCGCCGCCTTCTTTCATGTCGCGCTCGAGTGCAATCAAGTCTGTTGCTAATTGATGTGCAGACTGGTAGCGCTTTTCAGGATCTTTCTGCAACAGCAATTCGATAATGAGCTCGAGCGCTTGGGGATAGTTTCCACCCATCGACGCTTCTTTAAGCGACATTTGTTTTTCGCCTTGATGTTTCATCATGGTTGAAAGCGCTGTTTCACCCATAAATGGTGGCGCGCTCGTCAATGTTTCATACATAACGCAACCCAAGGAATAGAGGTCGCTGCGATGATCGACAGGCAATCCCATGCACTGCTCTGGGCTCATGTAGAAAGGACTTCCGAAGATTTCACCGGTCTTCGTCAATGTTTGTTGATTGAATTCGTCGATGCCTGTCAACTTGGCAATGCCAAAGTCCACGACCTTGACGCTTTCGCGCTCGTACTCTCCCTTGGGAGGCACAATCATAATATTGCTGGGCTTCAAGTCACGGTGAACGATGCGCTGCGTATGGGCGCAATCGATTGCAAATGCAACCTGGATAAATAGCGAAACAGCGCGTTCTGTCGGTAAGTGCCCGAGACTCTTGATCTCGTCTGCCAGTGTTTTTCCCTCAATGAGTTCCATAAGGAAAAACGGTTGACCCTTTTCAAGCAATCCGAACTCAAAAACTTTAAGCAAGTTCGGATGATCCAGTAGCTGCGCCGCCTTCGCTTCATTTTGAAAACGTTTCCAGCTAGCGTCCGCCGCCTCCTGGGATTTGTTGAGGCACTTGAAAGCAAATTGTTTTTCCAGCAAGAGGTGATCGACGCGGTAAACGCTGCCCATCCCGCCTTCGCCAAGAAGTTCGATCACTCTAAACTTTTCGAGGAGAATTGTGCCCGGTGCGATGCTCGTGTTGCCGCCACCCGAAAGCACCTGAGTGCTCTCGCTGTCGTGCAAGCTGTTCGAATATGAATTCTCCATGTGCATAGCTTACCCGATTAACTTACGCTCGCGGGCGCCGCTTTAAAAGCCATTAGAAGCCTATCGCTGGTAAGTTTCGGGGGTAGGTTACCTGGAAGTTCGCAGCCGGACTTTGGCGCTTTTGCTGGCGACAAGACCATTTACCCAGTCGCCCAGCTCGCCACCCGATTTCCAAATCAAGTGCGGGCAGTCGTCGTCGAGCCTGTAGACCGTGTACATGTGATAATCGGCGTCGTTGAGTTTTTCGTGCAAAAATGCGATTTCGAGCTTGCCATCCTTGTCTGCGTCGATCACTACTGGTGCTTCCTTGGGTACGCCTGTGAGCGGGTCTACCAGCTTTACGTATTCGTAGGGTGGTGTAATCTCGGTGAGGACGACCTTTCCGTCCTTAGCGAACTGAGTCGCCGCTATCCACTTGTCAAAAATCCAGCCAGTGCGCAGCGAGTATTTTCCGATTTTGCTTTCTTTCCACTTCAATGAATTCAGGAATGGCTTGTCTTGCGCAGTCACCGTTTGTATTGTCCAAGACTTGCTGGTGCTGCCTGTGTTCGCCGAGTCTTTGGTTGGCGAATTCCACTGCATGTCTTTTACTTTCTCTCGGTCTTTCGCCATATTCATTACATGTTGGGCGAAACCAGTGTTTGGTTCGGCTAAAGCTGGAGTGCAAAGGCTCGGGGTGAAAAAAACGCCAAATGCAAGGCTTGATGCTAGCGCAATGCCAGATGCGAGTGCTGTCCCAGGTGCGAGCGCTATGCCGGATGCGAATGTCGTTTGCGCTCCAAATATTGAGTAGGGTGTTAGCTGGAATTTGTACTTCATACCCTAACCTTACCCAGCCTCCTTGTCGGGCAAAAGGGTGAAAACCCTGAGTGTGTTGGCTCTGGGCTAGGGCTCAGACCGGTTAGCCCGTACAGGGACACCCCTGTAACAAGTTGCTTGACGAGGACTAGACGACCGGTCTAATATCGGCTAATGTAGAATAGTCGCACCGATGGAGGAGGAGAAGTCATGGCAACTGGAGTGAAGACAAAAGTCCAAGGGATAAGGATTTCGAAGACTGGTGAGGCAGACGTCCTCAAATTGGAAGACTATGAGTTGCCGGCGCCTGGACCCGGCGAAGTTCTGGTAAGACTGCATGCTGCTGGTCTCAACTTCCTCGACATCTACCAGCGCCGCGGCAGCCTCGGATACAATCTGCCATTGCCGTACACGCCCGGGCATGAAGGTGCAGGCGTGGTCGAGCAAGTGGGCGAAGGGGTCACTGTTGTAAAACCAGGCGACAGGGTCGCTTACACGGGTGTCTTAGGTTCGTATTCTCAAGCGATCATCGCTCCTGTCGACAAGCTTATCGTTCTGCCTAACGAATTGAGTTTTGAACAAGGCGCTGCGTTTCCGCTTCAGGGCATGACGGCACATTATTTGCTGCATGAATATCATCAGATCAAAAAAGGCGATACTGTTCTGATCCACGCCGCGGCAGGTGGCATGGGATTGCTTTTGGTTCAGTGGGCGAAACATTTGGGTGCTGAAGTTTTTGGCACTGTGTCCAACGAAGAGAAGGCCAAACGCGCTAAGGAAGCGGGTGCCGATCATGTAATTAATTACACTGAAAAGGATTTCGTCGCCGAAGTCAAACGCCTTACGAATGATAAGGGCGTCGATTTCATTATTGACGGAGTGGGCAAAGATACGTTTGCGAAGAACTTGCAAGCAGTCGCTACGCGCGGGCACGTTGTGATATTTGGTGCGGCTAGTGGTGTGGCAGATCCCGTCATTCCTAATGCATTGATGGCGCGTGCTATCACCATATCCGGTGGCAGCTTGTATAACTTCTTGCGCGACCGTGAAGAACTTTTGAAGAGGGCAAATGATGTTCTTGACGGCATCAAAGAAGGTTGGCTAAAACTGACAATAGATCACGTTTTGCCACTCAGCGAGGCTGCCAAAGCACATGCGCTTTTGGAAGACCGAAAGACAATCGGTAAGGTTGTTTTGAAGTGCAATTAGTTATTGCTGGTTCTGCTTTGTTTGAGCTAACTTGTAGTTGACTTCGCGAACGTAGCCTTGACCGGGCGCACTGTCCATCATGTTTAGAACGGCTGCCATCTTGGACATATCCGACAGGATGCGCCGTTCTTTCACGCCCGTAGTATTTTGATTAATTGCTACGACGAGGTCGCAAGACTGCAATAGCGTGTCAACCGAAAACTGATTTACGGCTGCGTACCCTTTCAAAACAACGGAAGCCTTACGGCGTCCGATGCCGTCTTTCGGACGCAAATCGCTGCGCTTCAAAGTGCGCTCGGAAGCAACCAATTCAAAACCTGGCTTTAACGCAACAACTTTGGCGTCGCTGCCTGCAAACGGACCGCCTTCGAGTTTAATGCGCACGTTGTTGCCCAGCCCATCGATATTCATGACTCGTACAACGCCATCGGTGTTCTTGATCACGGCGTCACCATTAGCCGTGATTGCAATTTTGCCGAGATCTGTTTTCACAAAAGCGGCTGTCGATGGTTTTCTCACGCTGACCAGCACGGCGCCCACTTTAAGTTCTACAGCAACAGGCGAGGGACGTGAATAGGTTGTGTCCTGCTCTGCGCGAACTAAGACCCACTCGCCTCTGTCTTTGTTGTTTTCTTCCTTTGGAAAATCATGCATCTTCAAAGGAATGAGACCGGACATTGCAGATGGCAACTGGAGCGACGGCGAGTTGTACGCTGCACCTAATGCTGGTCCGGGATTAGTCACATCGGTCGGAACAAAAATAGGCACGCCATCGCGATTCGGTGTGTTTACAATCGGAGGAATAATCAGGCGCGGAGGTTCGGTCTGAGGCGGAATGTAGACAGGCTGCTGGACGCGCGGACGGTCGTCAGGATCTCTTTGCGCGAAAGTGCACGGCGATGCTAGACCGGCGAAAACAAACGCGGACGTTACCACAAGGACAAATTGCTTATTCCAAATAGTCATTAAGCGAGCCATGACAGACCATTTTAGAAGACCGCGCGCGTCAGGGCAGTAGATACATTTAACCTGTAAAGGTGCTACTGGCGCGGCGAAACAGCGGTCTGCCAAGGGGGCTCGAAAAGACGCCCGAACTCCTTCGTCATTCTGGTACTACTTTTGGTGGCAGTAGCTACATTGACACCAGTGTCGGGTTGTAGGTCGTTACCATTTGGTGAACGAGCCTAAACACATCGTGACTATCGCTTGTGCGACCTTGCTCTTCGTAGCATCCTGCGAGCTTTACTAGGATGTTGCTTGCGTGTGGGTGATTGGGACCATACTCGTCCGACACCGCCGAGAGCGCTTCTTTGTACAACTGTTCGGTCTCATCATAATTGCCGTCTTCAAGACACACATCTGCCTGTTTCATCAATTGCTTCCAGGACAGTGCGTGCGACAAAGAATTCATTCTGAGACGAGTATTCAGTTTTAAAGGTGGAAGACGACTCAAATACTAATGCATGCACCCGTGAGCCTAAAGTGCTTGTATCGAAATCTTATCACTGCGGATCTTCCCATTGAAGCTGATTGTGAGAGCGGTTTCAGGAATTCGGTTGGTGACAACGGGTGCACTTTAGTGGCGCCGGGCAAGTAGCGAGCCTGGCACGCAGTAGGACGCGGCGGTGGCGGGAACTTGCGGGCTTCTGTCGCGTCCCTCCCTCTGCCAAAAGAAAGTGGGAAGCCGATGAGTGAATTTATTGCGCCAAAGCCTGACCCGATAACGCTCAATTTAGTGAAGGCGATTGTGCCTCTGTATTTGAAGTCGGAGAATTTAGCTGTTCGCCCGAGCGAACATTGCATCTCCGTAATCCAGTCGCAGAAAGGCATTCCGGCTGTGCTTGCGCTCAATCATATTGATAGATGCGACCCTGCTGTTGCCGCAATGCTCTCTACAATGTGCGGTGAGGAGAATTATTATCTTGCGGCGCGGGAATTGTTCGACGAAAACTTCGGCATGCGTGGCTGGTTGATGCAACATTGCGGAGTTTATTCTGTGATACGTGGATTGCCTGAAGATGTGGAGTCGCGCAAGGCGACTGTTAATTTGATTGCAGAAGGGAAGCATAAGCTTGTGATGTTTCCCGAAGGTGATGTTACCGGGAGAGACGACATTATTTCGCCGCTTAAGAAAGATGGCATCAGAAACATTTTTGAAGCGCAGGAAAAGTCACTACGCGTCAACGAACAGCGCGCTGTGCATGTTATACCGACTGCAATTTATTATCAGGTGCACGAGGATGCATGGGACCCTTTGCGCAGTTGTTTGGCCCAGATTGAAGGCTGTTTGGGTATCGTCGAGAGCACCGCGCCAATTGAAATTAGAATCCAGCGCGCTGTCGAGCGCATGTTGCAGCGCCTTGAAGCTAATTATGGAGTTGTCGCGGAAAAACATTCGCACGGCGCCCACTCAAGTATTCAGCACAATTCGACCAGGACGAATCTTTCAACGAACGCTCGATTGGTTAATCTTTGCCGTCATATCATTACCTCCGTGGCTAATATTACCGGCGCGCAGGTTTTGGACAATCCTTCTATTCATGTGTTTCTCTACTCCGTACGTGGCAAGCTCATAAGAATGAAGGAAGTCGTCAACGATTTAGACGGCACTTTTGATGATCGCTTGCACGCAGAAACCATCGAGCGTCTCGCTTCTTGCGATCGCGATTTGGAGCGCGTCCAAAATTTGCTTATTCTCGCTTCGACTCTACATCAGAAGCCGCGCACACTTGATGTTCTGTGGCGCATCATAGATAGGTTGGAGAACATTGTGCTTGGGCGGGTTTCTGCCAAAGGACATCGCACCGCCTGGATTGAAGCAGGAGAACCTATCAGTCTAATCCGCCGCAGCAGAGACTACAGAGTGCATCCTACGACCGCGGTAGAACGCGCCGAGAAGCGTATTCGTGCGGCAATGCAGGCAGTCCTAGACGATCTCAAAAAGCCTCAAGAAGGCGATAAGAAGCTGCCACAGGCAGACGAAATAGCATCCTAGCTATCGATCATCTTGCCGCAAGGTTTCGGCATAAAGAATGACACAACCGTGCCGAGCAAGAAGATGCCCGCAACGGACGATGCTGCCATAGCATACGAACCACCGAATACTTTGATGAGCTCGCCGCTAATCAAAGTAGCAATTGCCGCGACGAGTCTGCCGACGTTGTATGTCACACCAAAGGCGGTGCTGCGCATGCGAGTAGCATAAAGCTCGGGAATGTAACCCCAGAGCAGAACGAAAGGCACGTGTGCGAAAAAACCTACGGCAAAAATGAACGGGAAGATCAGCGGCGTGAAAGTCTTGAACGACATAAACATTCCAACCGTCGCGATAAACGCGAGTGTGAATGTCCAACCCATGCATTTTCTGTAGCCGAGTTTTGTGATGATCAATCCGCCCAACAAGCCTGACATGATCATGCCGATGTCTTTGAAGAACATCACGTGGCTGCGTTGTTCGATTGCCAGGTCGCCGGTTATCTGATTGATCCAAGACGGAATCCACGATAGAACAGCCCACCATGCGATGATCGCACAGCTTGTGAGAGCCGAGACAATGCAAGTCTTGCGGAGGTTTTCTTTCGAGACCAGAGACTTGAAGGCAGATTTCAGAAGTTCGTGCTGTTCTTCAGTGCGTTCGCTGTGATGAACTTTCAGAGCTTCTGCTCTTTGTTCTTGCACACGATTGAAATTCTCAGGCTCTTTGAGTTTTGAACGAATGTAGAGAGTGAGGAAGGCAGGCATGATACCTGCGACGAAAAGCCAGCGCCATCCAAAACCACCGATTAGCAGGTTGAGGCTGGCTGTAAGCAAATAGCCACAGCCGAGCGATGTAGCCATGATGCCGACCGCGTGGATGCGCGATTTCTTAGGCCAGCATTCGGAGAGAAACACCGCCCCGATGCCCATTTCGCCGCCAATTCCAGCGCCGACGAGGAAGCGGTACAAGCCCATTTCCCACCAGCTGTGGGCGGTTGCACAGAGCCCGGTGCATAGCGCGTAGACAAGAATTGTCAGTGTAAGTGTCTTTGCTCTGCCGATTTTGTCAGCGAGCGCGCCGAAGAATGCTGCGCCGATTGCCCAGCCAACCAGGAAGAGCGCGATGACGTAAGAGCCATAGACGCCAACTTCGGATGGCGATTTTGAGCCAATCAGCTCAGACATCGCTGGAAAGAGGACCATTGCAAAAATAGATGAGTCAAAACCGTCGAAAACCCCGCCCAGCCACGTCGCCAACAGAACATGCCAGGGCTTTGGACCGTCTTCGTTGACCGGTTGATGCTCTTGGAGCTGAACTGCCTGTGTCACTTTGTTCTCTTCCTGTGCTTCAGGGGGTAATTCGAGAACCGAACTTGTTGCGCCTTCTATGTTTAATCCGCCAGCCATGACGTGACTCCTTGGTAGGAAATTCCGGGCTTCCTGGTTGGACTTTGGCAGGCAAAAACGCCGCCTGCGCTAGGCGAGGGGGTCTTATAGTAGTAAATAGCAGGGATCTACGTATTAAATAAATCCTCTATATGCAAATCCGCCCCCAGGTTGGTCGGGGCGGGGCGACGGTGCTGTGGCGCCTGAGCCTGAGCGATGCTGTCGACCGTTCGGAAATTTTGAAAGGGTTCCACCCAAAAAATTGCCGTCGGAAAATCTCACGTCATTTTTATGCAGTGAAAGGCAAAGTGAATGCATCCCCTTTGACCCTCCCTTTCACACAGCAGGTACTACTCTATGTTTAGAGATAACATTGAAGTTGCAGATTCTACCGTTCGTTCTCAAAGAGAAACATCAGCGCTCAGCAGTGATGCCGACTTGAGTCAGTACTCGACGCTGGTTGGCAACGGCAAAAAACTAGACACTGACAAATTAGGGCTTGCAGGCGACAATGAGCTGCTCATGGCGCTAAATGCACAACCGGAAGCGGCAAGCGAATCGGGTTTGGACAGTCAATCGCAAGAGATTGCAAAGCTGTTGAAAGGCGCATCGCCGGAAGATGCCGCTGAAGCCTTTGCCGACTACATGGAAGAAAACAAAGACGCAATGTACGAAGAAGCTAATGCCGCAAATCCTGATGATCCGCTCGGCTACATCGCGGATAAACTTAATAAAGCGTTCGAAGGCACTGGTTACACCGCTTTCGGGGATAAGAAGGCTGAAGAAATTTCACTCTGGAAAGATGGAGATTTCCTCGGTGGCGTTCAGGTCGGACCGACCCTCGAAGACATGTTGGGAATTCCCAAAAACTAAATTGGGATTGCCGCATCCTTGAATTGCAGACTTACGCAAAGGGAACCGCCGCCTGGATTACTCCAAGCGGCGGTAATGCGTTGTGTTTGGTCCGAGAAATGATTTCGCGTGTACAAGTGTTGAAGTACCACACAGAAGCCTGAAGACGCCGGCGCAAAAAATTATGTTCCCGGTGGCTTCTTGCGTCCCTTTCTCTTGGTTGCTGGCTCGTATTGAACGGTTTCTTCCAGCACTCGAAGTCGCTGACTCAAGTCTTCGACCAATTCGGAAAGATGTTGGACATTCTGTTCTTCGGTCGTTGGCAGCTTGTTGCCAGTGGTTTCTAATTCAATCTTCTCGTTAATCCAATCGCGCAACAGCGTGCTGATGTTTACGCGCTTGCGTTCAGCAATCTCGTACAAGAGTTCAATTCGATCAGAGGGCATGCGAAAGTTCAGAAGCTCGCTTTTCGTAAGCTTCTCTCTAATTGCTTTCCTCAATTTGTTGAGCCTTGGATCTTTCATCGTTTTACACTAGCTATGCATGTCTTACATTTGTAAGACACTGTGTTTTACATGTCAACTTGAATTCATCTTTTGATTGCTTCAATGAATTCTGCATTCGCTGAAGCGCGGCGATCGTTGCATGGGCAACATAGTTGAATTGAAAGTCGGGGTAGATTGTCACAAGCAGTTTATCTTGATGACGCAGTCCGTTGGAGTTTTGAAAATGGCAAGAACGACCAAAACCACCAAAAACACTGTTAGACCAAAGCCTCCTAAAGGGTGGTTTGCTGCAGGATTAACTCCAGAGTCATATGAAATGTCAATTGACCGAACTGAGTTCCACAGTGGCACACAATGTGCCTATTTACGCAGCTGTCCCAACGTAAAGATGCATGATTGGGGCACCCTGATGCAGAATATGCCACCCCGAAATTACCTGGGTAAACGAATTCAAATGTCATTTTGGGTGAAAACCAAAGATGTGGAAGGTTGGGTTCAAGGGTGGCTTCGTGTTGACGGAAAAGACGACGATCAGTATCTTGCATTCGACAATATGTGCAATCGAACTATTCGAGGGACGAATGATTGGACAAAGCACACCATAGTTCTAGATGTGCCGGAAGAAAGTACGAATATAGCTTTTGGAATAATGTTGGGACGTAAGGGTTGCGTGTGGTTGGATGACGTTTCTTTTGACGCTGTATCAAATGATGTTCCGACGACTGAATGCTCGTGTAGTAACTGTGGCAAAGTGACGCCAACAAATCTTGATTTTGAAGAAGAACACGATGGTGAGTGTCGTTGATGCTTTCGCCCTCTGTTTGAACTTCTACTTGCAAAATCGTGTGTCCTGCTGATTCAATAGACTCGGATTGATTGGATTTGCGATTGATACTGACAAGCCCTGCCAGCAAAACACAGACAAAATCGAAACAGCGCTTTGCATGTTTCGCAAAGATTGTCTCGCTCGCTTTGAGCTTGCAGATTGTTTTCGCGTCTAGTTACACTACCGCAGCGTTTTCATATTTGCCAGAAATAACTGCTGAAGAAGCGCATGTAGAAAAGGTCACCAACGAGATTTTTCACAAGTTGGTTGACTTGGAGCGGTACTACCTGCAATATCGCAAGATTGGCACTGCTACTCCGAAGTTCAGGCGCATGCGATATTTTGTTGCGCAAGTCGCGTCCAGTTCTACGACGATGGCGTCGAACATTATGCTCACCGACGTTGCGCGAAAAGGTTTGAAAGACAACAAAATTACTAACTTCGGTCGCGGCGATGGAGATGTAGATCCCCCAGGCACTTCTGCGCCGACGCCCGGTGTTGCTAACACCAACGGTGAGGTACGCCGCGCTCTTGTTCTGGCGATCATCGGTACGGTCCTGGGTCCCGGAAGCTCACTGATGGAGCTTTGCTCGAACGGTTATACTGCAGCAAAAAACGTAAAACAAGGAAAGAATCCCGCAACCGCGGTGAAAAATGTCCAAGCGCGCCTGAAGGAGATTGACGCGCTCATGGAAGAGCGCAGGAGTTTTCTTGACGCGCATCCCGAATTGCGTGCTCTTGCAATCAACAAAGCAGAGCATGCGGTTCTACACGCTTTTCGCGATTGGTGCGTTGCTGAATTTGTCGAAATCTATTCTGATGTGAAGGCGGGTCAAAGTGGGGCGAACGTCTACTATGCTCTCGATGCGACCAACGGTAGTTTGGGGTTGACCGGACAAATTCTCGGTTTGAAGTCAACGTATCCGAATTACGACCATCTTGCCGGCCCGTCTGCGACGGTCTCGGTGGTAGGTGATGCTTTCAGCTTGATTAGCGCTCCTGCAAGTGCGTACGCCGGTAAAAAGTTCAAAGCTCACTACAAGAAAATTGCGCAAAGTACCTTCAAGGATCATTTGAAACTTGGTGAAGTTGAAGCGAAAGCTTCAATGGCGCAGCTTCGAAAGATTGTTGATTTTGCCGACCCGCTGGCTGCTTCTGCGTCCACTGACGTAGAATCGCGCATGGCCGGCTATTTGATGTGGTCAGCTAGGTCTCACGATATCATTGCTCGAGAAGAAGTCGAACTTTCTCACCGCAGTAAAGTTGCTCATCAAGGTCAGCGCATTGGACCTTTGATTGCCGGAAGCGGAATGGCGCAAGATATCCTGGCTGACATTGCTTTCTACGGCTATCCGAATAACGAGCGCCGCGGTGCAAGTCTTGCCTACGCGGGCGGTATTTCCGCGACTAGCGGCAACGCTGCAGCGCTCGCGTACACCAACTATAATTTCGTTAGCGAATATCTGTACAGGCGAAAACTGCGTAGTCAGCGGCTGCTTCCTCAGCAGCTGCTAGATGAGCGGCTGCGTCTGTTGGACCAAGTTGATTTGATGTTGCCAAAAGGAAAATAGAAATGAACGCTGTTTGCACGGAAAGAGAGTTCGGAACGATGCCTTCAGGCGAGAAAGTGTCGTTGTTTGAGTTGAAGAACTCACGAGGCATGGTCGCACGAGTCACCAATTACGGTGCCATCTTGACCGAGCTTCATGTGCCGGACAAGGACGGCAGAGTTGAAAACGTAGTGCTTGGTTTTGGCGAATTCGCGCCGTATTTGGCAAAGCATCCTCATTTTGGTGGAACCATTGGGCGCTATGCGAATCGCATCGCGGGTGGATCTTTTGAGCTTGATGGTGAAACCTACACGCTGGTGAAGAACAATGGCGAGAATTGTTTGCATGGTGGAATCAAAGGATTTGACAAACAATTGTGGAAAATCGAAAACGGCGGAGAGTCTGTCAATCTGTCATATCTGAGTGCTGACGGTGAAGAGGGATTTCCCGGCAACTTGACTGTGCATTTGACCTATTCATTGACAGAGAATAATGCACTGCGCATGGAGTATCGTGCCACCACTGACAAAGCTACGCCAATCAATTTTACCAATCACACTTATTTCAATCTGAAAGGCGCCGGTAATGGCGATATCTTAGACCATGAACTTCAGCTAAACGCCGATGAGTACACGCCTTTTAACGACAAGCAGATTCCAACTGGAGATGTTGCTTCTGTCGAAGGTACTGCGCTCGATTTTCGCAATGCGCATCCTGTAAGAGACAGAATTTCTGAAGTCGATTTCGGCGGCTACGATCACAATTTTGTTTTGCGCGGTTCTGATGGTAAATCAAAAGGAAACAGCGGAGAGCTGACTGTTGCTGCTGTTGTTTACGAACCAACTTCTGGACGCCGCCTTACCGTTCACACCACAGAGCCGGGCATTCAAATTTACACGAGCAACAGTTTGAAAGACATCACCGGGCTAGGTGGTGCCTATCATAAGTATTATGCGATTTGCACAGAAACCCAGCATTACCCAGATTCAGTGCATCACCCTCAATTCCCCAATGTCATACTCAGACCTGGCGAAGAGTATCTCCAGACGACGATTTTTGATTTTGGTGCGTAAGTAATTGCGCGCGCCGGCGTAACTGCCTGGGAGCGCCGGCGGCTCGCCGGCATATCGTGGCTATCGTCATCTCGTGGCCATGCCAATTCTTGGCTTAATAAAAGCCGTAGAAAATGTCAGCAAAACAGGGCGCGTGCAACGCGCCTCCACGCCTTCTAACCAGACCGCATCATTACGCTAATACCTGAGCGGCTACTTTCTTGAATGCAGCGATGATGTCTTCGACATCCTTGTCGGAAAGAGTCGACGCAATTGCCAGCATCGCACTGCGCTCTGCAAGTTCGTCGCACTTCGGCAGCGTTCCTTTCTCATACGAAATGGATTTGCCGAATTCATTCGACGGGTGAGTCCATGGGAATCCATCTGCCGAGATGGAGCGCTTCTTCACGAGGCTCGGATTGTTGTAGTACCAGTGCATGCCCCAATCTGACATTGGAATGCAGGTCAAGCTTCCTTCCGGTCCTTTGATGCCCTCAGCTTGCAGCGCTTTGGTGAATTCCAAGCACTTTTCTTTTGATGGATACATCGTAATGAGGAAAGGTCCGCTGTCGCCGTCCGGATCAATGATGTTGCGGAATTCGAGACCCGGCGTTCCTTCGAGAGCGCGGCGGATTTTCCACTTCGCGGTGCGCATTGCGCCTGTGATTTTGTCGAGCTTTCCAAGTTGAGCCAGGAGCATCGCGCCTGCCAGCTCGTTCAATCTGCAACCGAATCCCCACATCTGGAAATTCTCGTCGTTAGGCATTAAGCGACCTTCGTTGCTTCTTGCGTATCCCAGGTCGTGAATAGCGACGCAGCGTTTGTACAGCGTGTCGTCATCGCACAAGATCAAGCCGCCTTCGCCGCTCGTGATGTTTTTATTCAATTGAAAACTGAAGATAGCTATGTCGCCATGGCTGCCCGCTGGCTTTCCATTTTGGCTGGAGCCGCAAGCCTGCGCACAATCTTCGAGAACTTTTACACCCTTCTCGTGCGCGATTTTTGTGATTTTTTCGATGTGACCAGGCGCTCCGCTCATGTTGACTACGAGCACAGCTTTAGTCTTCGGCCCGATTTTGGCAGCCATGTCATCCGGGTCCATGCAGAATGTTTCGTCGATGTCGACAAGCTTCGGAATGGCGCCTTGCAGCACAATCGCTCCGATGCAGCTCACCCACATATAGCCTGGGAGCAACACTTCATCGCCAGGTCCAACATTAAATGCAGCCAGCGCGATACGCAGCGCCGCTGTTCCGCTTGAAACGCCCAGCGCGTGCTTGCGATTCCAGCGCTTGGTGAATGTTTCTTCGACCTTTGCCACCATTTGTTGACTGTCGAGTCCATAGAAGCGGAATGGGCTCTGCGCCTTAACCACTTTGCTGACAAGGTCGAGTTCTTCATCGGCGATCCAGTGAGCACCAGGCAATTCCCAAGGCAGCGGCGCTTTGCGAACCGGCTCGCCACCATTGATGGCAAGTACTGCTTCACTCTCTTTGACTTTGGTCATCGCATCGCTCCTGTGGATGGGCGGAAATTGCCCGGCTTCGCGCCGGACAACTGGAATTGGGTGCATAGTATACTGCATGCTCGTGCGCGCGAAATCGGTTTTTAATCGTTGCGATTGCAGTTTCGTCTGTAGCCTGGAGAATACGAATGCTTGCGTCCGTTCTTGAAAGTGATATCGAATCAGTTGTGAAAGGTGCGGACAAAGTCGATTACTTTGTCATCGGCAGCGGCACGGCAGGTGTTACAAGCGCGCTAGAGCTAGCAAAAGGCGGATTCAACGTTGTCATCATCGAGGCGGGACCGTTCATCACCGCTAATCACGTCGGTACCTCGCCGTTTCGCAGCCAGCCGGAAATTGTGCCCAAGATTCACGGTCTGGTGAAGTATGAAACTGCCTGGGTGCCCGAAGAAAGCTTCAATTGCCGCGACACCAATCCTTATGTTTCCAACAACACTGCCTGGTCTCTTGTGGGCGGGCGGACTGTCTTTTGGGGCGGATGCGCGCCGCGCTTTATCGACAGTGATTTCGACCATTGGCCTTTCAACTACAAGGAATTCGCGCCTTACTACGATGAAGCCGAGGAGATGATTCACGTCTCCGGAACTGCGCCAACGCGCCCGCCTTTCATCCGCAGCGACTGGCAGACTCTCGCCATGGAGCGCTTGAATCGAAGCGGTTTCAAAGCGATGCACGCGCCGGTGAGCGTCGACACCAATAATGTTGCCAACGGTTATATCTCTCAAGGTTTTGACAGCTCGGTCGCGCGTTTGTTGCGCAGCGGACGGCTTGTTCAATTTGGTGAGAAACAGGGCGTGAGCCTGGTGGCGAACACGTGTGTGACGAAGATCGATGGCGAGAATGGAAAAGTAACGAAGCTACACTTGCTGCAACCGTCGGATGGAAAGCGCTATGAAATCACGCCGAAGAACGTGATTCTGGCGTGCGGCGGCATACAATCGACGCGACTTGTAATGTCGTCAGGTCTGGAGAAAGACAACGATGTCGTTGGTAAATACATTGGCGACCATATTTTTGTCCAAGGTCTGATGCGTTTGAAAAAACCGCTTGGGCTGCCGCTTTACATTCTCATTCACGCGACACAGAAGATGCCGTTTCAAGTCCAAATCCAGGGCTCGTTCGAAGCTGATTGGTACAGCCCATATCACTCGACTGTTTGGCTTGATCACCAATCGAATGGTTTGAATGTTCTTTTCTATTGCTTCGGTATTGCGACTGTTGAGAAAAATAATCGCGTTGCGCTGCTGGAAGACATGGGTTGCAAACGCGGGGGCGCCAGCAACTACTGCGTTATTTACGATCGTAGTGAGCAGGACAAACTTTTGATCAAGCAGATGATGGATAGCATGCCAGAAATTGCAAAACAGCTCGATGCCGAAGTTATCCGCATTCAGGAGAATCCTCCGGGAAGCGCGTTGCACGAGATCGGCGGATTGCGCATGGGCGATGATCCGAACACAAGCATCACCGATCAGTACGGTAGATTTTGGCGCTACAAAAATCTCTACGCAGCGGATTCAAGCACGTGGAGAAACCAGGGCGCCGCAAATCCATACCTGACAATCACCGCATGCGCATTGCGTATGGCGCGTAAGCTGGTGGCGGAAAAACGCGCGAGTCTGTCGGTGAGTTCATGACAGACACAGCTTCGTCGAAAAGCACAGAAGCTTCCAAGAACATCCTTTTTCTGCTCGGTGCAATTCCTGCACTTGGTGGATTGCTTGTCGGATACAACACAGCCGTAGTTGCCGGCGCACTCGAATTCATAACCAAAGACTTCGCGCTCAATACAGTTTTTCAAGAACTGGTTGTTACCTCGGTCCTGGCAGGTGCGCTTGTGGGCGCTTTCTTGAGCGGTCCACTGACCGACAAGTTGGGTCAGAGAAAAGTCATTCAGCTCGCGGGTTTGATATGCACGGTTGGTGCTGTCGGTCTTTTCTTCTCCGCAAATGTGATGATGCTGCTTGCTTTCCGCTCTTTGTTGGGCATTGCTTGTGGTATCGCGACCATGGTAGCGCCATTGTATGTCGCGGAAACCGCGCCTGCGAAATACCGCGGCATGTTCGTCTCCTTCGTGCAATTGGCTATTACTGTCGGAATCTTTCTTTCTTACATCACAGACTTCGTGTTTTCGAACGCGGGCAATTGGAAGGCGATGTTAGGGCTGGGCGCGTTGCCTGGTTTTGGCTTAATGCTGGGCATGTTGGCGTTGCCAGAGAGCCCTCGTTGGTTGGCAATGAAAGGGCGCATTGATGAGGCAAAAACGGTTCTCGCACGCTTGGGCAATCAAGACGATTCGGAAATTTTTGCAGACAGTGGAAAACCTGCGGAAGCCGCATCGTGGGGAGAACTTTTCAGTGGGCGCGTCGTTGCTGCGTCTATCACTGCATCAGTTTTGTTCTTGGTGCAAAACTTGTCGGGCATTGATGGTGTTTTGTACTACGCGCCAACTATTTTCAAAATTGTAGGCTTCGAAGGGACTACCGCTCAGATCCTAGCTACTGCTGGCCTTGGAGCCGTCAACGTGATTGCCACGATCATCGCTACCGGTTTTGTAGATCGCGCTGGTCGCAGACCATTGTTGTTGGGCGGGCTTGCCGTGATGGTTGTTTCACTTGCGGTGCTCAGTTTTAGCTTGATGCAAGCGCAAGCTGGACCGTTGCTTAGTTATGTGGCTGCCGGTTCGCTGGCTGTTTTCGTAGCCGCGTTTGCAGTCAGCCTTGGACCGATTCCTTATGTGATCATGTCCGAGATTTTTCCTTTGCGTGTTCGGAGCATGGGCATGAGCCTCGCCGCCGCGTCTGCATGGGGCTGCAACATGGTGGTCACTGTGACTTTTCTTAGTTTGCTCGAAGCGTTAGGACAGGCAAATGTATTTTGGCTCTACTGCGCGATTTGCTTAGGTGGGCTGGTCTTCTCGTATTTCAATGTTCCAGAAACCAACAACTGCTCGCTTGAGGACATTGAAGCGAATTTGATGGACGGAGTTCCGAGTCGATACCTCGGAAGGAAGCGCGTCGGTAACGGCTAGAAATAGGCGCTGGAAAGTTAATCCGTCCTATTGTTTTTCATGCTCTATTTTGATATATATCTAATTAGATGAAGATCAAAATAGATGAATATCGAAACAAGGATGTGAAAAAGTGCAATCATGGCTAGTGTTGAATTTTCCAGAATACTTTCCTTCTTTAAGGCGCTCTCTGACGAAAGCCGTTTGAAGATAGTTGGGGCGCTCGCGTCAAACGAACGCAGCGTCGAAGAACTCGCGACTCTGTTAGATTTGCGTGCCCCGACTGTTTCTCACCACCTGGCAAAACTGAAAGAGGTTGGGTTGGTCGACATGCGTTCTGAAGGTACGACGCACATCTATCATCTGGTGATGTCTGAGATGCGATTGCTTGCGAAGCGTGTTCTGTCGCTCGACGCGATGGAGACTTTCACTGAAGATGTTGTTGCTGACGCTTGGGAGCGCAAAATTCTCGGGGACTTTTTTGTTGGTCAACGTTTGAAAGAGATTCCTGCCAGCCGTAAAAAACGCGAAGTGATTTTGCGTTGGCTGGTAGAACGCTTCAGCGCTGGTAAGCGTTATACGGAGAAGGAAGTGAACGCGATCATTGGGAAACATCATCCAGACTTCGCAACACTGCGTCGCGAATTGATCTGTGCGAAATTGCTCGCGCGCGAATCTGGTATTTACTGGCGCACGTAAGTGTTTCTATGTAGGGGCGCATTGTACGCGCCAATTAATGCCCCAATTAATGCGCCAATTGCATGCGTTCATTGTAGATGCCGGCCTTTTCTACCGGCGCTCCGGCCTTTTCTACGGGCGCAGCAGCCTTTCCTACCGGCGCAGCAGCCAGAGTTTTCGTTCTTTCAGATCGATGTTGTATTGCCAGCCTTCGAAGAAGTCGTGACCGAGCAGCGGCGCTTCGGCGTCATTGGGTGAGTCCATGTTGGCGCTCACTCTGACATTGTTTTTGTCGATTGGTCCCAACTTCAATCTGACTGCTGTGTACTCGAGCACTCTACCTGACCCAGATACGCCGTGGTGGGTTCCGACTGCAGCGTCAGTAGGCGGCTTGCATCCGTATGAAGTTGCCTGCTGCACGCTCATAAAACTGACAGTACATGCTGAGTTGCCGGTGTCGAGCATCATCGGCAATTTTTTGCCGTTCAACTCGACTTCTACGATTATCCGATTGCCTGCTTCTTGGAAGATAAATGGAACCGCGATGCCGGTTTTCGAGGCCGTTGAACTCGCGCTACCCTTGCGCCTGAAGCGGATGCAGTGGGCGCTTTGGTCTACTGTGTAATCGAAGAATTGAAGAAAAGCTTGACCGAGAAGTGGCGAAGCGTAGTTGTTCGCCACAACTTTGACGGGCGCATTTTTTACTGTGAAAGGACCGACGCGCAGGTTCGCAGGCATAAGCCAAAAATTTTGCACGCTGCTGTTGCTCGAACCGCCTGTTGTGCCATGTGCTTCGCCGTCGGGGGGACGTATACCTGCTCCTTCGAGTTGATTTTTTCCCACAAAAACCGTTGGTGCCCCAGTATCGAGTTCCATCTCGATAGTTCGATTGTTGATTTCGACCGGCACCCAGATTTGATTGTTGGTTTCGCGATAGTAGACGGAGCCTTCATCGGGTCCGGACAATGACCCTTCTTCGCCACTCGAATGATAGGGCGGGGACGAGCCTACGCCACCCATGCTTGAGCTTGGAATATAACTTGACCCTGCGCCTGCATATTGCGAGCCCGGGTCTAGTTTGTTCAAAACACCTCTCGCGTATTGCGCGATTGTACTGTTGGGCGAAAGATACACAACCTGTTTGTAGAGTGTCTTTGCTTTACTGGTATTGCCAGCAAACTGATTGCTCAACGCCGCGTAATAGCAAACGTTCGGGTCCGGCTGAGGAGTGTTCGCGAAAAACTCGAACATCTGCGCCGCTTCTTTGTAGCGTTTCTCTTGATAGAGCTTGTATGCTTGAGCGACACTGTCTGCCGCATATGCTCCGCTTGATTCGACCAATGCCGGGAAAAATGCCGACGCCAATGCCAATGCACAACCGGCGGCTGCAACAAGTGGAGTGTGCCATTTGCGATGTTTCAAAGCGGCGAATCCCGGCGACATATTACCGCGCATAACCGAAATCGGTTCTGACTCTGTCTATTCTAAAACAGAATGGGTAATAAGCCTCGAATCGCTGCAACGAAGCCCCGTAATCCCGAAGAAGCTTGCGCTCCCTACGAAGCCTCGCCGACAACTTCCGGCACTTTGACTGTTTCTCTGTCGCCGCAACCATTGGCTGCTGCTACAACCTTGGCGCGCGCCGCCATCAGTTCTTCGGCGTGCTCTTGCGCCCAAACTTCTAGGTGGTCCAGCACGGGAATGAGCGTCTGCCCCAGGTCGGTCAATGTGTATTCGACCCTCGGCGGAACTTCCGCAAAAATAGTGCGCTTGACCAACCCGTCAGCTTCCAATTCACGCAACTGATGAGTCAAAACGCGCTGTGTTACGCCCTTCAGCTCTCGCCGCAATTCGTTGAATCTGAGAGTGCCCTTCTTCAACTTGCATATGATAAGTACCTTCCATTTGTCGGAAATCATGGCCATGGTTGCCATGATCGGGCATTCAAGCTTTGCGTACATATTGGTCACCTGGTATCAAAATGGATACTACGCTACTTTTGTGTTCCTGCGTGCAGTTGTATACCATTCGATTCTAGTACGCCGCTTACGATCTCGACAACACCTTTAAGGTGAAATTTGACATTGGTAACTTTTCGACCCTGTTTGTGGCGTGTCAGCCGTTTTACGGCGTATTGATGCGCTTGAGCAGATCTATAAGCCAACTGTGCCAAAATAATGGCTCCCTTAATTACGGGACCATGTTTTGAAAAATGACGTCATTGATTTAGTACTTAGGAATCCGATAGGAGAGAGATGATGATTAGAAAGAGTGCTGTACTGGCTCTCGTGGCTTTTGGGCTCGTAATGCCCAGCGCTCGTGCGGCTGATACATGGACCATTGACCCGATGCACACTGCTGCGAATTTCAGCATCAAGCACATGATGATATCGACTGTGCGCGGCGGATTCGGGAAAGTGAGCGGCACTGTCGAATACGACGGAAAGAATTTGGCCAAAGCCAAAGTCGACGCGACGATTGATGCCAGCAGCATCAATACCAATGAAGCAAAGCGCGACGAACATCTTCGCGGTAAAGATTTCTTCGATACTGAGAAATTCCCGAACATCACTTTCAAGTCGACCGCCATCAAACCGAAGGGCAAAGGTAAATTTGCTATGACCGGCGATTTGACCATGCACGGTGTGACAAAACCCGTGACGCTCGACGTTGATGGACCAAGTCAGGCAATCAAAGATAAGCAAGGCAACCACAAAGTCGGGTTTTCTGCGAGCGGAACGATTAAGAGAAAAGACTTCGGCATCACCTACAACTCTGTCCTTGATGGCGGTGGTGTAGCGTTAGGTGAAGAAGTGCCGATTACTTTAGATGTTGAAATGTCTAAGCCTGGTGATGGTGCGAAATCGGCAGGTGATGGTGCGAAACCGGCAGCCAAAGGCTAAAGATTGAGGACCGGCGGCGGGGTTTGGTTTTATTAGTGAAACCGAATCTCGCTGCCGGTGACCAATTCGAAATAGCGGTTGGAGTCTAGTTTCCAGCACATGCCGCTGAAACCGGCGAGCCAATTTGAGAAACTTGCTGCGCGTGGGAAAACAATGAGCAAAGTACTCCTGGTGGAAGATGAAGCTGATCTCGCTTCACAGATCAAACTGTCTTTGACGCGTGAGCACTACACCGTCGAGCACGTTGACAACGGTCAATCCGCGCTGGATATGCTGCGTGTCTATCAGTACGATGTCGTCGTACTCGATTGGGGTTTGCCTGGGATGACCGGGCTCGAAGTGATGAAGAAGTTTCGCGAGAAAGGCGGTAAGACGCCAATTCTCATGCTCACTGCTCGCTCCAGCATTGACGATCGCGCTGAAGGTCTTGACTCTGGTGCTGATGATTATTTGCCAAAGCCTTTTCACGCTAAGGAGTTAAACGCTCGATTGCGTGCGTTGATTCGGCGCGCATCTCAGAGTACAACTACTGTGTTGAACGTCGGAAATCTGTCTTTAGATCCGGTCGCACGTAAAGTTGAGCGTGACGGTGTTGAGCTGAAATTGGAACCCAAAGAATTCAACTTGCTCGAATTTTTGATGCGCAATCCTAATACAGTGTTCAGCGCAGAGGCGCTTATCGACAGAGTTTGGGAATCCGATACTCTCGTCAGCACAGATGCGATTCGTACCTACATCAAAGGCATTCGTAAAAAAGTCGATACCAATGGCGATTCGATAATTTCGACGGTCCACGGTGTAGGCTACAGATTGGACGCGAAGTAATGTTTAAAGGACTGCGCATACGACTGACGCTCTGGTTTTTGCTTCTGTCCAGCGCATCTTTCTTTTTTCTCGCTATCGGCAATACCTATCTCTTTCAGAAGTCGCTCACTCAACAGCTTGATGATGAGCTGAAAGCGCTTACTGAACAAGTTGCACCGCTTGTGTATATTGTCCGCAACGATCTGCAAGCGCGCGGGTTGGTAGAACAATTGCACAAAAGTCCGTTCGGTTACAAAACTACCGTTCAGCTTTTTGACGCGCATGGAAACCTCGATGAAGAGCACGGGGAGAAAGGAAATCCGAAGCTCTTTCTGAACACTTGCGAGGTTGAGAGTATTTCCGGATTGTTGCGCTCGAAGTCTGCTCCGCTCTTTCAAGATGGCCACCTCTTCGGCTATTTGCAGATACAGATACCTACTCGCCAGCGCGATTTGTCTGTCGACAAATTTATTCTGTCCAAAATTCTTCTTGGTCCAATATTTCTTTTAGGTCTTACTTGGGCTGGTTATCTGGTCTCTGGAAAAGCCGTCGAGCCTGTCGAAGAGTCTTATCACATTTTGAAAATGTTTGTCCAAGATGCGAGCCATGAGCTGAAAACTCCGGTGGCAACGATTCAGATTACGGCTGAAAACTTGGCTGAGGATGTGAAAGAGGATCCTGATCTAAGCGAAAGGCTAGCAATTATTACTCGTAATACAGATCGTATGTCTAATTTGGTTTCTGACATGCTTACTCTTGCGAAAATGGAAGTTGTACAGGCACAGGCAAAGCTCGTAAGGATGCCTCTAAAACCTATTCTTCAGCGTCAAACAGAAGAGTTTGCGCCACGTTTTGATGCAAGCGAGAAAGTGCTTGATGTGCAGCTCGGTGAAACACCAGCAATCTTGGGTGACGCTGAGTCTTTGAATCATTTGTTTTCTAACTTGATCGAGAACGCTCTCAAGTATTCCGAGAAAGGTGCGGTGGTCAAAGTTGTATTACGCACGCGTGACGGCAAGGCATGCGTGATTGTAGAAGACAATGGCTTAGGCATTCCGAAAGAGGCGATACCGCGTTTATTCGATCGCTTTTACCGCGTCGATAAGAAAGCCGCGCGCGCAAAAGGTGGTACTGGTCTCGGCTTGTCCATAGTCAAAACAATCGCCGACATGCACCACGCAGCCATCGAAGTCGCCAGCACGGAAGGTAAGGGTACGACTTTCACGGTGACCTTTCCTGCCGCATAGATTTTAGTTCGTATGAGCTTGTGTAATCTTCGACTCTTCATCTACTCCGAAAAATTCCGATTTTTCGAAGTGGGTGGAAGTCTGGAAACGCCCTAATTACGGCAGTTTGAGAAAGTGTGTTTGATGGTCTAGATTTGGAGTGAACCCGGAAAGGCTCATGGGCGCGCGAAATTTATGCTGCGCAGGTACTCCGAAAAACAGTTTTTTTCGGAGTACCTGAAGTATTCGAAATTACAAGGTAGCACTGGTCCAAAAGTAAAGAGCTGCTTCAAAAATACAGCGCTGGTTTAAAAATTGAGAGTTGGTTCAAAAATACAGCGCTGTAATGTGCCCTATGCTCCGCTGATGGTATCGCTCCTGCGCTCCACCCCGTACATTTTCGCTTTATTTTGTCCCTCACACGTCCCTCACGAACGCTCCGTAGGATTGCAGTATCGGTTGCGAGGCAGAGAACGTGATGACGAACGGTGTCTACATCCAAAGAAGTTTAGAAGGTGTTCTTCCTGACGCGAATCTTCTGCACGTGAAGGTTCGAACTAAGGAGATCCTCGAGAAGGAACTTCAGAGAAGGGAAATTGCCAGTAAGTATTGCCCTGATCTGGAGTTCCAAACCGAGGGAACAGCGACCGCGGCTCAAACGAAGAGTTCTAAAACAAATAGTTCCAATACAAAGAATTCCAATACAAAGAATTCTAGATCTAAGAGTTCTAGAGCTAATGGTTTGGCCAAGGAAGAAAGGCAGTGCAAGCAAAGTCTCATGGTTCATGGGGCTGATACCATGAAAAACCTTGTCCGCATTAAGCCTCTTCTTCCTTATGTGGTCGCGGTTTCAGTAACCGTTTTGTGTACGCTGGTTGGCATAGCAATGACACCGGTTGTGGACGAAGAGAACTTCTGCATGCTTTATCTGCTGGGCGTTGTTCTAGTCTCTTGCAGATACGGCTTAGGGGCATCTTTACTCACTGTTCTTTTGAGCGTGATCAGTTATGACTTCTTCGTGGTGTCTCCGCACTACACCTTGGTGAGGTTTGAAACGCCGTGCCTTCTTACTTTTGTTGCAATGCTAGTGGTGGCACTGACGATGAGCGGTCTAACCGCCAGAGTCAAACAGCACGCACGGCAACTCGATATAAGAGTCAAGGAGCGCACTTATGAGCTGGCTGTAGCTAACGAAGCTCTTAGGGTTGAAGTAGCTTCGAGAGCGCAAGCCGAAGAACGGCTCAAAGAGGCGGTTGAAGAACTGGCACGCTCAAATACTGCCTTGGCACAGTTTGCCAAAATAGCGTCGCACGATCTGCAAGAACCTCTGCGTTCGTTGCGCGGGTTCACAGATTTGTTGACACGACGCTATGAAGGCAAGCTGGACACCAAGGCCGATGAGTTTATCGAGCACATCAATGACTGTGGCATACGTATGGAACGCATTATCGAAAGTGTGTTGAGCCATGCACGTGTCCAAGGATGTGACCGTCCGTTTACGAAGGTCAATCTCAATGAGAGTGTGAAGGAGGCGATGAAAAACCTTGAGGTAGCCATCAAGGAAAGTGGAGCAAACATAAGTATTGATGAACTTCCAACAGTGAAGGGCGACGCTCTGCAACTGGTTCAACTTTTCCAAAACTTCTTGGCGAATGCGATCAAGTTCAGACGCGAGGAGCCGCTCAGAGTGAAGATATCCTGTGCCGAGTCTGTAGGCAGCGATGAAATGGCAGCTTACTTGGACGTTGACGATGACTTGCCTAGAGCCTTCTGGCACGTGTCAATAAGAGACAACGGAACTGGGTTCGAAAGCCGTCACACGAAAGATGTCTTCACGATGTTCAAACGAGTCCACTCTGGTCAGGTGTATGCCGGTACGGGTATTGGCCTGGCGATCTGCAAAGCAATTGTAGAGCGGCATGGGGGGAACATCTGGGTGGACACGATGAGGAACGGCGGCTCGACCTTTCACTTCACGATGCCGATAGTGACTGACTGCGAACAAAGTACTGAACTTGTAGAGAAAGTGTAGGCACCAATATGAGGATTATTGAACCGTGGATACTGCAGCTGATGAGGAGGAGGTTACCAATGAATAAATTCATCGAAGTACTTTTGGTAGAAGACAGTCCGGCTGACGTAAGGATTGCAGAGGAGGCGATTATTGATGCAGGAATGAATGTCAACCTGCATGTGGTAAATGACGGTGAGGCGGCAGTTCGATATCTAATGCAGCAAGCACCCTACAGCGATGCTGTGATACCAGATATAGTGCTGCTCGATTTGAACATGCCGAAAATGAATGGACACGATGTACTAGAGGAGATCAGGAATCAAAACAACATGAAAGATGTGCCAATCGTTCTGTTGACCGCTTCAGAAAACTGTGATGATGTCGAAAAGGCTCACAACTTGGGCATCAACTATTACTTACGGAAGCCGGTGCAAGGTCCGGGACTGGGCGAACTGCTCACCGCAGTTCAAAGTCTCTGGCACTAAAGCTATAGCTGTTATGTCGCTGAAAAATTGAGGATAGAACAATGGATTTTTATTACATCTTCGCTGGAAGCCCAAATACACCCCAAAGAGTTTTGACCCGTCTAGCATTGAGCGGACAACAAAAAGTTCGCGGCAGAATTGCCGAAAACCGAGAGACTCCGGCTGATATCCTGCAAGTGCTGGCTGGCGATGAAAACTGGGAAGTACGTGCATCGGTGGCGACAAATCCGAAGGCACCAAATGAAGTTGTCGAAATTCTCTCGCGCGATGAGAATGCCGATGTTCGTTATTCGATGGCAGAATGCGATCACATGCCATTCCATATTTTGGACAGACTCGCGCAAGATGAGAATCCATACGTCGCAGAACGTGCACGAATGACTCTAGAAGAAATGTTTGTTCGTCTAGCTATTTAAGAACAGTATTTCAAGTTTGATTAGCGACAGGCGCAGCTAGGGAAGAGAGGAGCGGTGAACTCCTCTCTTTCTTCATTTTGACTGTGTTTTCAAGTGAGTGGCGCGCTCGAAGATTCGTTGCTTGCACTCAAAGAGTGGCAATCAGTGAAAGTTTGCGAGTATTATTGAATCTCGTAACTCATGCTGTGGCTTATGCAAATAAGAAAATTGCCTTTGCGAAAATGTAGAGCTTCCGTGCGCTCGATTCCCGTGCCCAGTATCTCCGCGTTGAAAATTTCTGAGTTGACTATCAGCGTGTCGACTATTTTAGTCACTTCGGCTGTTTTAGTTATGTGCAGCGCGCCTGCGCAGGGCCATCAGTTTGCGCATTGCTACAAAGTTTTGAAACCACTGGGTGCGCAAGATGCTGATGCGGCACTTTCATCTGCACGTGCGAAACTTGCAAAGAATCCCAACGACACAAAATCGTTGTGGATTGAAGGCATGGCTCTACAGCTTCAGTTAAAGCCGATTGAGGCAGAGAAAGCCTTTTTGAAACTGCTCGACTCCGCGAAGAAACAGAGTGCATCGAAAAAAGAGATAGCCGCCATTTACGGTGAGCTGAGTATTTTACAAACACAGAACGGCCATGGGCAGGATGCAACCGCATCATTTGCCAAATCCTTAGAGCTTGATTCTCAGTCGCCCAACGCTCACCTTGTCCGTGGTTGGCAACTGTGGCAAGAGATGAATAAGGATGCGCTTGCGGAATTCGATAAATATATAGCGATGGCTCACGATGAAGATAGCTATGTAAGCAAAGCGCATTACTTGTTTCAAATCGGGCGCCGAGAGGAAGGTTTCAAGCTCCTTGCTGAGGCGGACAAAAAGTTTCCCGATTCTCCATTCTTGAATTTCGAGCGCGCTTACATGTGCTTGATGCGCAATGATCTTATTGGTGCTGAAAAGTACGCAGACTTGGCGCAGAAAAAACTTCGCATTGGTGGCTACATCTACGGCGATATTGCGACGCAGTATAAACGCCAGGGCGATATTGAAAAGCAACTAAATGCCCTGCGTAAAATGGGAGTTTATTGGCCGCGCCCCGAAACTTACAGTGTCCTCGCGCTCTATTTGCATCAGCGCGGAAAAATCGATGAAGCTGCAAAAGCACTCGATAAGGCTCATGAACTTTACCCTTCTATAGAAGAGTATGTGGATCGAAAATGCAAAATGTATAGAATGGCCGGGCGCTGGAAGGAAGCGTTAGCGGTTGCACAGTACAAAGTCGAGAAGTTTCCAAAGACTACACACAGCTATATTGCACGCGGGCTCTGCTATGAAGCACTGGGTGAATATAAGAAGGCCGTCGAAGATTTTGATCGCGGAATAGCCAAGAATGCGAACTGGCGCGAAGTCGTTAATCGCGCGAAGTGTAATTTGATTTTGAAGAACTACAAACGAGTGCTGGACGATGCGAATGCAATGATTGCCAGTCATCCTGGCCATATCACTGCAACGCAGCTAAAGGTGCGCGCTTTCATGGGGATGGGAAAACTGAATGAAGCGTTGGCTGAAGCAGATAGTTTGTCAAAAATGAGCGCAGACAACGTTGAATTCATTAAGTTGCGGGCTGAGGTCCTCCAGAAAATGGGGAGGACCAAAGAGGCAAGCGCAGAGTTGGCGAAAGTCAAGAAAGTTAAGGCCGCATATGAGTAACATTTTGTGATTGGCTCGATGGGCAGCCTGTTTGAGTTTGCGCCGAATTTAGAGGTTAGATTAGATTTGTATCTGATCGGCAACTTCTGGAGGTTCCCGCAGTCTGTAGCTTCGTAGACCGATAGGTGAACAATGGGAACTGAGCCCGCTGAGAAAAGTTCGAAAGAAGACATAGGCGGGGGGAGACCTCTTGTGCTGATCATTGATGATCAGCCGGAGTACGCGCGTTTGTTCGAACTAATTTCTGACAGTCTAGGAATTCGATCATACATAGTGAATAGCTGCACGGAAGGACTAAAAGCGCTCGAAACAATCAAGGTCGACATTATATTGATGGACTGGCTGATGCCTGATACCGATGGACCTGAATGCGCCTGCAAAATACGCAAAATCGAGGAGACTGCTGGCGGACGTGTACCAATCATTGGCGTCAGCGGGTATGTGAAGGCGACTCGCCAGGAATGTCTAGGCGCAGGTATGGACGATTACCTGGCGATACCCTTCACCATGGAACAACTTCAAGCCACCCTATCGAGGTGGTTGAAGAAGTAGCTTGTTTCAGCGCCGCGCGCTGAAAGCGGAGCGTAGGGGCGCGTTCAGGCACCCAATCTTTAAACGGCGCATACAATGAGCAACTACGCAGATGGTTTAAGCTGGTGACTGCTTCTTCAATGCTGCTAGCTCTGCCTGGGCGGCGTCGGCTTCAGCCGCGAGTCCGTTCGCGCGAAGAACACCATCGTAAGTCGTGTAGACCATTTTGCGAGTGATTGGCTCGGCTGTTTTAGACCATTCCAAGACTTCGGCAAACATCATCCGACAGTTGTCCATGTCCTTGAACTGCATTCCATACATCTTCGCCAGGTTCATCAGACTCATCTTGTACTCGAAGGAGTCCTGCCCGTGCTTAGTGTGCATTTGTTGTGCGTCGGTGGTGAGCGCCTGCTCTAGCTCGGTAAGCCGGTTTTGTTTCACAAGCAAACGTTCAAGGTCATTGAAAGGTGAGACAGGCTCTCGCGCCAAACGGTCTGAGAATTGCCAGCGAAGTTGCAGCGCCTCTTTCAGTAGTTGCTCGCATTCAGCGAATTCGTCCAGCAGTCTGAGCAGTCCGGCGAGCGCACATTGACTGTAGTAAGCATTGGACGGGTCGCTGCGCTGCATCGCGTCTGCCAGCGCCTGCCGGTAGCAATCTTTCGCTTCGGCATACCGCCCGCCGCGTGCCGCCGATTCGGCATTAGCTGTCAGCGTCGACCAATTTTCGCCCATAACGTTTCCCCCACTGGAATCGTCTCTAAAGTCGTACTTCTGTCTTATGCCCGGTATAGCAGGCTCTGTTATGAAAATGCGTACCTTTTTACATTGGAGCCGATACATATGAGAGCTCCATTTGATGGACAATTGAATTAGCAGAAGTAGGAACTAATATTCGCCTGTTGCGTCTCCGCATAATCGTGGACAGTCGGGCAAACTCGTGGGCGGAAAGTATCATGCAAAACAATTCAATTAAGGATGCAGCGAATGAATTACTCTATGAGTCGGCAAAATCGTCCGATTTGTTGATGAGGTTGCGTAATGGGGTCGGGGATTTCGTAAAAGCAAAGCGTGCTTATGTAGAAACGGATGAAGTGCGCGAAACGTATTTGGCTGGATTGGAACTGCTTTTGGCTGAAGGCAAAATTCAGCAGACGCTGGGATCTCGGGACATGACTCTGTTTCGCGTAACGGACGAAGGAAAGCGCAAAAGAGTCACCTTCGAAATGGCGCGGGCAAACTTGCTAGAGGCTGTTCAGGCAGACGGCTTCATCGCGAAAGTACACAGTGCGGATGGGGAATATCTGCAGTGTGGCACGCGGGTGTATTCCGACGTAGATGAGGAGCGCATTCTCTATTTGGAAGCTTTTTGCGACCTGTTGCAGCATAGTTATGTACGGCCGACAAGCGAATCGAAAGAAATGTCGCTCTATGCATATGCGAATAAAGCACCTTTGAAGCGCGCGATTTAGCTCAGCGTAACGTAGGGGCCGGGCTATGTGTCGACATTATCGTAGGAGATAGCAATTTCGTTCTACCGTAGGGTCGACGCCATGCGTCGACCTTTGTATTGACGGTCGACGCATGGCTTCGACCCCACAGTTAGAAAAGGGCAACCCAAGATCGGCTAAAATACAGTTTTCCGACAAAGGGTATTGTGTTTGCTAAAGCCAGATAATTCGAATGATTGCGTGTTGGTGGATCTCGATGGCACGCTAGCCGATTGCGGGCATCGAATGCACTTCATTGAAAGAACTCCAAAGAATTGGAAAGGTTTTCTCGATCCTTTTCTGGTAGCTGAAGACCCGCTTATTGAGCCTGTGGCGCGCGTTGTGCGTACGCTTGGGGAGAAGTATCCGATTATCTATGTTTCCGGCCGAACCATAGACCTGTACGACACGACCAAGGCTTGGCTTACCAAACATGGATTTTGGACACACCCGTTTTTGCTGTTTATGCGACCAGCTAAAGACTTTCGCAGTGACGTCATTGTCAAACGCGAGCTGCTAAAGAAGATACGCAAAGAATGGAATCCTTGGCTGGCAATTGATGACCGTACTGGAGTCGTTAAAATGTGGCGTGATGAAGGGATTACGTGCTTTCAAGTCAGCGATGAAACGGACTGATTTTGTTCTTTCTTTGATTCGGCGTCAGTGGATTTAGCGCTTCCACCAATTGGAATTCGAAACCAAAACGTGCTGCCCTCGCCGTCTTTGCTGGTGGCGCCAATAGTGCCTCCATGCGCTTCGATCAATGCCTTGCAAATCGTTAGCCCTAGCCCGCTTCCCTTCTTCTCTGCTTCGTTTTTTCCGTCAACTTGATGGTAGCGTTCGAAAATCTTTTCTTCTTCGCCCTTGGGCATGCCCCGACCTTGATCTCTTACTTCGAATAGAATTTTACTGCCTTCAACCGAAGTAGCAACAACTATCTTGGACTCGTCGGGCGAGAATTTGATTGCGTTTGACAGCAGGTTTGTTATGACTCTTACTATGCGCTCTTCATCGCAATGTACGTCGATGTTCACTGGTCTGGATTCAATGATTATTTTGCGTGCATCAGCGCTGTGCTGAATCAATTCTGTTGCTTGCGAGATCATCGAAGAGTCTTCGACTTCTTGGATATCTAAGTTGAATCTGCCTGATTCGATCTTGTCGATGTCCAGCAAATCGTTGATCAACTGAATGAGTTTTCCTACGGATGAATCCGCGCGACTGAGCATGTTGCGCGCTTTCTCGCTGGAGTTGTCCATGGTGCCGCCAGCCAGCAGATTGAGAGTCAATTGCAAGGACGTCAAAGGTGAACGCAGATCATGCGTTATCATCGCCAGTACTTCTTGCTTCGAGCGCTCTGCTTCCTGTAAGGCGTTCGAGACGGCATGCACCACGTCATCCAGCATGGCCAGTTCGTCTGCGCCATCTAGGTGTTCCGGTATATTCTTGCCGGCCCCGAGGCTTACGATGTTTTTTGAAAGAGTATTGAAGCGCTTGGTTGTTCGATTATTGAAGTATAGGAGCAAGCCTACAACGAGAACAATGTTGATTGTGAGCCCGCCGTAAACAATGCTGTTGACCCAAACCCGAAGTTCGGTTTCTCTCTTTTGATGCATGACGGATTTCGCTTCTTGCCTGGCAAGAAACTCGTCGTTGACTTTGTACAGCCCCCGCGCTTGCTTTGAAATCTGCAATACCGCAAACTTTTTTCCTTCTTCATCAGAAGAGTCGAAAATGTTTTGCACGTCTTTGAACAGCTTTAATGCTTGATCGAAGTTCTTCAGCATTTCATTGACTTCGAGCTGATCTTTAGCGTCTACTGGTATGCTTCTGAGCTCTTCTGCGCGCCTGGTGAGGTCTACCAAATCAGAATCGAAGCTGCGTTTGAAAGCTTCTTCCTTGTTGAACTGATACAAGCCCATGTGAGTCGCGAGTCGCAAAAGTGTCGAGATAAGACCGTTGCCGGCGGTTACCAACTTCTTAGAGCGCGCTTCTTCTTCGAGTTGTATTTCGAGCCTGTGATGCGCATATGCAAGCGTGCCAACAAAAGCAAGCTGAAAAGCAAGCGCAATGCCGATGACGGCTGTCATTTGTTGGCTGAGGCTAAGTTTGCTCGGAGTGAAGCGCATGCTTATTGGGGAGTTTTCTCTCTGGTTTTTCGTGATTAAGCTGGAAAATCACTCGGATTTATGTCAAGGGGCGATGCCGGGGCACTTCAATATTATTGTGATTTCGCCGGTTGGTGGTCTGTAAGTGTGGGAAGATAATTTTGGCGGGGAGAAATAGCGTCAAGAATGTCCAAAATCTTACTAGTCGAAGACGACGAGCTGGTACTGGAGGCTGTTGCCGACACTCTGGAGACCAATAATTTTGTGGTCGAAAAGGTGCGAGACGGGCAGGAGGCCGCAGACCGCCTCAAGCTATATTCCTACGATTTAGCTATTTTAGACATTGGACTGCCCAAGATTAACGGCATCGACGTCTGTCGAAACTACCGGGCAACAGGCGGAATTACGCCAATACTCATGCTCACAGGAAAAGGTGATATTGAAGATCGCGTGCAAGGGCTTGACTCCGGCGCTGATGATTATCTGCCTAAGCCTTTCCATATGCGCGAACTCATTGCGCGAGTCCGCACACTTTTGCGCCGTCCAGTGGGATTGGTTGCAGATGTTTTGACAGTTCGCGATATCACACTCAATCCTGCAACCGGCAAAGCGATAAGAGACGGCGTGGAAATTGATCTGTTGGCGAAAGAATTGGCGCTGATGGAGTTTCTCATGCGTCACAAAGATCAGATCTTTAGTGTGGATGATCTGCTCGACAAAGTTTGGCACTCTGAATCCGAGTCGTCGGAAGATGCTGTCAGGCAGTGTGTTACGCGTGTGCGTAAAAAGCTTGATGTTGACGGAAAGCCATCGATAATCACAACTGTCAAAGGCATGGGCTACAAAATCGACAGCAGTTCGATCTAGCATTGCGCTGCAAGTAAAGTTGCGACAACGCCAGGTTCGTGCGCGTCGTCCGTCCGTGCGTGTGCGTCGTCCGTCCGTGTGCGTCGTCCGTCCGTGCGTGTGCGTCGTCTGTCCGTGGGGGTAGATTATGCGTCGTCAGGTCGTGTCAACTCCATGTCAGATTGCCGTATTACAAAGAGAGGACATCGCTTCTCCCTCGGCAGACTTGCTGCTCACTGCACAAACAATGTTTCAAACAACACCAAGCGTTTATTTAACTTCAATTATTGGTTTGCGCGGTTCTGGCGGGCAATCAAACGTGGTTCCATCAGCAATTGCTGTTACACCCAGTGCCAATCCGTTTGGCGCCGTGGAAAGTTTGAGCGGGCTTTTGGTTTCGCTCTGTACGAGCGATTGGGCCGAGTTTTTCTCCATGAAGAAAAAATTGTCGGACTTTGCAGCGTTGGAAGTATGCACGGAAGCTGCGCGTTTGCTTGCCAAAAACTCTCGCAGCTTCAGGTTGTTGGCGGTCGTTTCGCACGCTGAATTCTTTTCTGATTGGGAGGAAATTGAGGCGAAATATCAGGTGGCTTTGTTTGGCGGACTGGCTTTGCATTCTTTAAACAAGAACATGAAAGAATGCGCTTTCCATCGCGTCGCAAAGGCTATTAGAAAAGATTGCCTTTCGCAGCAAAACGTCTCCAAGCCGACGAAGCTGAGACTAAGGGATTGCCACGCGCTTATTGGTCAATTCATGTACGACTACGCGCTCGTGAGCGATGTTAATCGCGCCATTGTATTGGCTGCGCTGGCGGAAGGCGAGCAGTCCGGATGTGGGCATTTGCCGAGCCAGCAAAGCGTCGCTTTAATGAAGAAATTGGGACGCGTCTGAAAGATTTGGTCTGCCCGTGTTGGAGCCTCGAAACAGCGCTCTAATCGATCAATCTAAAGACTGATTTTTGCCCGGGAAAAATTTCATCCTTTCGGCCCGCACTTTTTTGAAATTCTGAAAAGCCCGTGCGGCGGGAAAACGCTCACTCGGACGAGGGGTGAAGGGTCTGAGCCGAAATCTGTCAAGGGTGAGAACTGTTTTGTTAGTGACAATATTTCTGTGAAACCCTGGGTATAACCGATCTACGACAGACGGTCTGTCGTTTTAGTAACATGTCTTGGTCTGGCCTGCCGGAGCCCTCGAGGTAATGGCAGGCTTTGCCATTTCAGTGGTTTTCATCTAACGATATTTACTAATTTCGCTACGGGCGCTATTAGCGCACTGTTTAACGTTGGCGCAGTTAATGTTGTGAACAACGCTAGGCGCGTCAGTGGCACCGGGAGCACGGTTTGCGTTCCTTTTTGTCATATCGACGCTTTTGCATTACTTACCGATTCTCCACTAGTCTTACCGATTTTCCACTAGTAAAAAATGTTGAGAACGGTTAATTGCGCCAGCATTAAATTGAAAATGAATCGGAAGTGCGACACGTTCGATTTCTGAAAACCATGACGTGTGCAAAAGTTAGACGCGCGCGCCCATGCTTTCGTTGATTTGCAGATACATCATCTGCAAGCCTTTGGCGTGTTTTTTTTCAGACCGCAAAGGAGTGTCTTAGCGCAAGCAGGCAAGTTTTTCGAACTCAACATCAACTGTCAATGGAGGTCGCATGACCTTTCTCGAACCGTACAATCTCGTCCTGATCGTGCTGCTCGTCCCAATCTTGTGGTTGGGGGCAAAACGCAGAGACTCGCTCGGACACACGCAAGTGAACATCCACATGCGCGTGACTGGCTTTTCTGTCTTGCGTCAGGCAACATGGTTTATCTTCGCTCTGTTTTGGATTGCTGCATGTGCGGCGCTTGCTCGACCGGTCTTGCCGCAGGTTGCGGAAAGGCAGACAATCGAGACGCGTGACATTGTGATCCAGACGGACATCTCTGGCTCGATGAGTGATCCGGTGGAAGGCAGTCGGCAATGGCCGCCGCCGGCGCCGGCAAATTCTCAGATACCCACACGTATCGCAGCTGCAAGAGCCGCTGTGATCGACTTTGTGCAACATCGCGAAGGAGATCGCGTTGCTCTGCTATTTTTCAGCGACGAGTCTTTCTATGGTTGGCCACTCAGTCGCGATCTCGACGTTGTGCTTCATCGCTTGCGTGACATCGATCGCTACGTCACCGGCGGCACCAACTTTGATAGTCCGCGTGGGGCAATTCAGGGTGCGATCGATCACTTTCGCGAGATGAGCGATGCTCAATCGCGTGTGTTGATTCTAGTTACTGACGGGGAAGCCTCTATGGATCGCCAGCGCTCACAAGAATTAGTTCGGCAAATCGCCGAGCTGAATCTTCGGGTCTATGTGCTCGGCGTCGGACCTGGCTGGGTCAATAACTCTGCGATGACGCGCGATTTGCGGCGCGTTGTCGAAACCGTGAACGGCACTATCATCCCCGTCGGCAACGACGCACAGATGCGTGCCGCCTTCGATACCATCAATCAACTCGAGCGCTCATCGGTTCAGATTGAGCGCTCCCTAACCCATCTCGAAATCTACGGGCTCTTCGCTATCGCCGCTGCAATTCTGCTGCTGTGCTATCTGGCTATTGGTGCCCTGATTCTCGAAGATGCATGAGGAGACTTCGATGAATATGAGCAGAAAGACTAGGATTTTAGCTTGGGCGACCACGATTGGTTTGGGCGCACAGCTGACTGTCTATGGCGTCACGATGGCGCAGTGGAGAAGCGAACAAATCGACTTCTTCAACGCTGGCGTGTCCGCCTATCAGGAAGGAAATGTCGAGAATGCGGTCGAGTTTTTCGATCGCAGTCTCAACGCTTATCAGCACACGCTCAGCGCGCCCTGGATGGATCGCTTTGTCTATCCGCGGGCGAACACCGAACTGGCTGCGCGTGCCAGCTTTCTCAAGGGCATGTCGCACATTCGCGCTCAGCAAGCGGAGCCGGCGGTGGCTGCTCTGCGACATTCGCTTCAGTTGAATCCCGGCAGTATGAATGCCTATTACGCTGCTGATGGCGACCGATTGAGCGAATTGTCGATGTTCGCTCGCTTCAATTTGGAGCTGCTTTTCAATCAGCGACCGGACCTGGCATATGCTCAGGGCGCCGGTCGCAATGCGGCCGAAGGAGGACCGGACGCACAACGCTTACCGGGGCAAAACCCAGGCAACATGCCTGGTCCCGGTAATCGCGATGACCTTTGAGGAGTAAATGTCATGTTCGGCATTACTTTTCAAACGCCGCTGTTCATCGGGGGCGCGTTTCTGCTGTCTGTGCTCGCCTCGTTCTTTTGGTGGCTGGGATTTCGCGCGCGCAAAGCTGCTCGTGCTGCATATGGAGAGGCGGGTCTGGTAAATCGCCATAGTCGCCCACTCAACCTACGGATGGAGATGCTCCATCTCTGCGGCTACACGGCTGTAATTCTTCTGCTTGGACTTGCCGCCGCCGGTCCTGTAAAACAAGGCTCCCCGGTATCAGTGAGCGCCGGTGCAGTTGATGTGGTCGTCGTTACCGATGTGTCACCCAGCATGGCGAGTGAGGAATATCGCTCGTTTATGCCTGTCCGTGATGGACTTGAACCATCGCGAGTGCCGGGCGCATATGGCAGTCGACTCGATTTTGTGAAACACACGATCGAGTCGCGCATTATGTCTGCGCTCTCGAATAACCGGATGGGCATCGTCACTTATTCCGGGCTTGGTTTTACGCAGGCAGAACTCACGCACGATCACCCGTCCTTGCGATGGATTCTCCGGCATTGGATGCCGATTGGTGGCGCCCCAGGCAATGGCTCGGATTTTGCTTCCGGTCTCAGAGAAGCGCTGATGCTGTTTGGTGATGAAACGCCAAATAGTGCAGCGCAGTCGCGAGAAACACGTGGACAACTCGGCGGCAATCGTGGTGAGCGACGTGATCGTGAGCGCGTGATTGTGCTCTTTTCTGACGGAGGTTTTACCGGAAGCGGAGACGATCTGCGTCAGGTCATCGCAGAACTAGCGCGGGGGCGCGTACGACTCGTGATTGTTGGCGTCGGAGGTGATGAGGCGTCTCCAATTCCGCAGTACTCTCCAGCTGGTGAGTTGCGCGGCAATCTCCTGAGAAACGGGCAGCCTGTCCTCACTCACTTCGAAGAAGAACATCTGCTAGCGCTGCGTGCTGCGACAAACGGCGAGTACATTCGGATAATGCCGGGTGACGCGCTGAATATTCGTTGGGCTAATTTGCTTGCCGGAGAAAGAGTGGAGATCGGAGTTCGTCATCTCTTCGCTTATCCTCTTTCGGCGGCACTCTTCCTGCTTTGTCTTCTGCAGATGCGAGGCATCTTTCGGAAGTCCGAATCGATGAAGGAGAATCGCTAATGTACGAGCGTTTTCGACGAACTCTGGTCCGCCTGTTTTTCGGACTGGCATTTGCGGTGATACTGTCCGTGGTGCCGGTCGTCGTTTCTGTTTCTGCGCAGTCTATGCTGCCAGGAACTCTGCCGAGCCCATCTAGTGCTCCGGCAGACGTTCGTACGCCTCCGCCTCTTGTGCCTGGCGTCGCGCTCGGAGATTGTGGTGACGTAGGTGAGGCAATGGTGCGCACCTTTACTGCCGGGCGTCGTCCTGCCCGCCCGCCTAATCCCGCCACAAAAACCTGTGAAGGCGGACGAATTCAGATGCGCGTCGAAGCACCCCGACACTTTGGTCATCGCATCATGGACCCTGTGCGTGTGACCGTGTTGCTCAACTTCGAGCCGACTACAATGATTGATCTCGACTCGCTGCGGCGAGGAACCCTCGCGTTCAACGGACAGGAGTTCGACCTTGTCTCGCCGACTGCTCTGCTTTCTGGTCAGTCTCCGGTCAATGTCGAGTCCCGGCGTATGCGCAATGGCACTGTTTTGCTGAAGATCGATCTTCTTCTGCAAAGTTCTGTTCCATCATCGGTGGCACCGCATCTGGTGTTTCGCTTGGACCTTCGTTATGCGATGGGCAACATTCGCGACGCTCAGGGCCAAGCAACAACATCTCCCGACTGGCGTGTTCTCTCGACACCTCTTCTTGGGTTGACCTTGTCACCAACGGCTACAGCAGGCGATCAATTCCGAGATTTTGGGGTTGAGCCTGTTCCACAAGTCCTGCCGTGGCCGACTTTGTGGTTGCTCATCGTGGGTATCGCTTCGGTGCTGTTCCTGCCCGGCCTGTTGGTGGTACGCTGGATCAATCGCCATCGTCCGGGTCGCAAGGTTTCCCGCGAGGAAATCGCATGGCGCGCAATCGACGCAGTGAATGCCTCCGCGCGAGAGAGCGACGGCTATCACAAGCCGCACTTCCGGCGTATTGCGGATGCAGTCCGTGCATATTTCGGACTGCGTTCGGCAACGATCTCCGAGGTGCAATCGCGTCTTGCCACACATCCGCACCTGGCGGACATTGTGGAAGTGCTTCGCTTGTGTGATGGCATTCTTTTCGAAGATGGCGTCATCAATCAGCGCGACGTGCAAGCGCTTCGACGCCAGCTGAAGTTGATCATCCCTCGTCCGTGATTATCTGTTTGGTCGTGCAGCCCTCGGCGGTCTATTTTGCTGAGGTCTGCACGACTTCACCAGTGAAAGGACCGGAGCACTCTCTCATTGCTCCGGTCCTGACCCTTTTACCGATTCAAAACGATGGCGACGCTTTGCTTTTTCGTGCTACGTGTACGAAGGGGAGTAGTAGGTGCGGCACGGGTGGTAGAGGCGGTAGAGGGTTTTGGCAGCGGATATTGGGTCACTCAAAGTTTCATGTCTGTTGAGAAACATACCTGGTATAAAAGGTTGGACCAACGGCGAAGCCGCCGCTTCGCAGCGCCGGCTCACCTCCCTTTCTTTCCTTTGCAAAACCTTTGTTTAGCGCTTGCGAGTCGCGTTTCGTATAGCGCAATCAATCCGTATAAACAGAATATGCATCGAAGCTGACACATGGTTGACACCATATCCGGCACTATAAAGTTTCATCTTTTACGGTCAATATCGTGTTCTCCAAATGCTTCGAGCTCTCTTAAAGCCAGGTGCAGTCTTTGCTCCGCGAACTCTCCTTTCTGCAAGTGCGAATAACCGAGGCAGTGTCCTGCCCCGGTTATATCCCCTGCTGAGAAGTCCGTTAATTGTTTAGCGCTGTTCCTGGCGGCGCGTGACCCAGCCTGTAACTCTGCCGGTTCTATCTGTGGCAATCACATGATTGTTGCCATCGCCGGTTGCGATAGTGGTTGTGTAATTGCCTGTGCGCGGATCCATAACAGTTTCTGCGGAGCGCACACCTTGCAATTGACGTGTTCCATATTGATCGCGAACACTCATGTCAATGCCTTCGCCGCTGTAGCGGACGTTGGAGCGAACGATTTCGCCTGTTCTGCGATCGGTTTCTTGCATGACTTGCGCGGTCGGCGGGCTGCTGAATACATAAGTACCATTTCTCACTGGCGCATCGTAGGTTCTCACGTTACGCTCACCGGCGGGCGCAGTGTAATCGTTCGTGCGTTCTCCTTCTCTCCAGCGTGCGCCGTTCTCACGACCTGGTTCAACCTGACCGGGCAGTCGCATCGGGTGGTAGTTTTCTGCACTTGGTGCTAATCCTGGGTTGGTATCACCGACGCCGCGAGAAGCCTCCGGACGTGCGCGGTCTCTAATAGATGGAATTGTGATTTCTGTTCCGACGCGTACATTATTGGTGTCGCGCAGGCGGTTGGCTTGACCGATTGCCTGAACCTGTTCGTGAATGTCTCGCAGCGAAGGTTCAGAGCCGGTTTCAGCTCTCAGTCGTTGACGTGCGATGTGAGACAGTGTGTCGCCGGGACGAATTGTGTAGCGCGTCGAGCCGTCACCTTGATCTCTGAAGTCACGTTCGCCGTTTGGTGTGACGCGACCTTCCGGAGTGCGGCGTTCTGACACGACAGCGCCGGTTCTACCGTCGCGAACTTGTTCGCTGCGACCATCTGAGCTTCGCGTGATCAACTGTCCGTTGTTTGCACCCATAATCTGAATGTCGTCATTGCCTGCAAATCCAAGGCGGCGCATGTCCACGCGATCGTTGATTGCCTGACGTTCACGCGCCCATGATGCGGGGTTGCGCTGCATTTCTTCGACCTGTCTTGTGATGGCGCTGATATCTCGTCCATCTGTTCTTTCGAGCGCTGTTGCAACTCTGTCCACTTCTTGGTTTCGCATTTGTGACTCTCCTGGTAAATTACTGCCGAGTGGCTTTCTATGGGGATTTAGGCGTGAATAAGATCCGCGAACATGTAAGTTGTTCGCTTCGATTGCTGGGGGAAGTGCTTTCGATTATGAGATTATCATCGGTAGTTGCCACCAAGATGACATGACCGAAAGCAGCTTCCTGTAACCTTTCCATGGTTCCCAGCACTGCGCCTGCGCTCCTTAACGCGATTCGTAGGTGGTCACACGACCAGATCTTCCGTCGGTGCGGAAGGTGTGACGACGTCCGTTTTGCTCGACAATCTCGGTTGTGTAGTTACCATCTTGTCCGCGTGTAGTCGTGGCTGTGCGCGGTTCTGCAATGACGACATCATTGCGTCCACCGGCTCCTTGTGGAACCTGAACACGAATCGGTTCTACAATTTCCGGATACGTTACTTGTGAGCGAACAACATTGCCTTGTCTGTCGAGAATGCGTTCAACACTGGATGGAGCAAATCCATTTCCTCCAACCGTCACTTGGTACTGTTGTCTCGTGGAGCCGTCCGGCAATTGTGTTTGACGCACTGAAGCCGGATTCAGTCTTTCTTCGGGCAGACCGCTGGTAGTGTTGTCGCGACCCGAACCTGTTCTTCTGATTGTTTCTTGTCTCGCTGCGCCCGGCTCCGTGTTGAGACCTGGCACGATCAGCGGATGGCTGACATTGCGTGGCAACTCTTGAGCTTGGCGCTGCAGGTCGGCTTGTCTCAGCGGCTGTACTTGCTCGCGCTGTGGCGCACCGGCTGGTGGAGTTGCTTCAGGGGTGCGTTCTCCCGGTCTTGGCACACGGATTTCTTGACCCGGACGAATGCGATTAGGATCCTGGATGCCGTTTAGCCTGGCGAGTTCTCTGTAATCGTTAGTAATTTCCTGCGGAGTAGGTGTGCGCCCATGCTGGTTAGCCATGCGCTCTCTGGAGATGCTCCAGAGCGTGTCACCTGGTCTTACTGTGTAGCGGGCGGTGCCATCTGCTTGTTGCTGAAACTCGCGCGGGGCTTGTGCTGAAACTATTTCAAATGTACGACCATCTCTTTCTACGCGGCGCCCGTCGGGATTTCTTGTTTGGACTCTGCCACCTTGACCAAGTCCCGTAATCTCGAAATCGACGTTATCGGGAAAACCAAGTGCTCGCATATCAACACGCTCGTTGAGTGTGCGCAGATTTTGCGCAAAGGCGCGCGGGTTTTCTCGTTGCATTTGCTGCAGTTCGGCAGTAACAGCTGAGAAATCTTGACCCTGGCGAGTGTTTTCCAGGCGTCGTGTGACGTTTTCGAGTGGTTGTTCTGGAGGCATTAGCAATACTCCTTTAGGAACGTGAAAGCGGCAGCCTCACTCGAACTGACTCGATGTGTGAGATGCGCTGTAACAGGGGAGAGAGGTAAAGAACTTCGATGCCTAAAGATTACTGTTTGAAGTTGCCACCAAGTTGACATGGAAAAAAGCGGCGAAGAAAACTTTTAGGACACCAAAAAGAAGAGACGGGTGGCTGAGACCATCTCTCCTATTGGCTGGTGCATTGGGCTGTCGAACAAAGCTTTTAGAACTTTTCGCTAATGGTTCGCGAGAAGGTCGGATTAATTGGCAGCCTGATGCGCGAAGGCGCACCTAGCTGCTCGCTGCGCGCGGCAATGCTTTCAGGGCTGAGATAGCGCCCTTCATCGCCGTTCCACAGGAAATTGGCAATCGTATTAAAGAATCCATTGCTGTTGGCTAAAACGGGCGCATCATTTAAAAGCGTTCTGATTGCTGCGTGCTCTTGCTTGTTGAAATATTCCGGGTTTTGTTCGGCTGCTTCACGCAAGGCTCCAACCTGAATCTGGTTGTTGTCTGCAATGCCGCCGGGATTTATTTTTCGCATCATAGCGACAAGATCATCATATTGTTTCGCGGCCGCCTGCGTGTTGCGTGCCTCAGGCATCAATCCATCTTTGAGTCCAGCACGCACTTCCTCGCGTGTAATCTGGTCGCGATTGGTTGCGGACATATAATCGAGTGCTCGTTGTGCCCCCATCACAGCCAAGTTGTCGCGTGTCGATTCCGGCTGGCGCTGCTGACTTCGGACATAGCTAGTAAGTTCGTCGCGTTCGATAACACCGTTGCCGTTGCCACCTAAGTCGATACGGTTAAACCGCTGGTTGAGAGTTTCTATCATCAAACCACCAACCAAGCCTTGCTCTTGCATTTGCCTTGATTGCGCGACAATCCTCTCTGCTGTCGACCCTGGCGCCGCCTGCTGCGAGTAACTCATGGCGGCTAGCGATGCCCAGGCGTCGCTGGATGCAGGAGGTGCAGCGCAATCCTCCTGGAGGTCCTTGAATTTGCTCATCTAATCTCCTCTCAGCGCGTGCTGAAAAAACAAGCGAGTGTGGTGGAACTAGCGATATAAGTATGGAATTTCTAGTTCGGGAGTTTGAACCTGAGACTTCGGTCCACCGTCGCGCTGAACTTTGATCAAGTTGCCTTGCTCATCTTGTTTGAACAAAATCGGATCGCATTTCATTGAGTATTCAGCTGAAGAGCCACCCTTTTGAAAGCTCTCTTTCATCTTCATGTTGAAGTTGGCAGTTGATTTATCACACATCAAATCTGCTACCTGGTTGCTGATTGCCATTGCATCTTCTGATATGGCAGACACCCCAAGAGCGCATTTCTTGTCGTTGAATTCTAGGTGTTTCATTGTTATTTCCTTTATTAGTGTTTGATGAGCGTGCTTTGTCGCGCATGGCGGGGTGTGGCGCGCATGCAGCAGTGCATTGGTTTTGGAGTCTTAATATCTGGCTATCGAAGGAGCGAACGGAGGATGTGCCTCCAAAATTGATTGCGTTCAATCCAGCTGTACACGCAATTTACGATCCGTTTCTGACATGAACTTGACACGGCTTGTCGGTTGGGCACGGAGGGTGAGTGCGATGAACCACTGTATGTGGACGGGCGAGAGAAGGGCGACGAGGAGGCGTCCGTAGCGAGCAAAGGTAGCGCACGGAGGGTGAGTGCGATGAACCACTGTATGTGGACGGGCGAGAGAAGGGCGCCGAGGAGGCGTCCGGAGCGAGTAGAGGTAGCGCGCGGAAGATGAGCGAAGCGAATCTGGAGCGCTTACAAAAAGTCCAAAAGCGCCCAGCTGCATGCAGCCAGACGCTTATGAATGATCCCCGAAAATTGGTTTCTTTTTTGGTAGGCGCAATCGCGCGCCTTGGAGTGAGGAGCGGAAGTTTATATCCGCTGTTAGTCGAGGGGGTGCCAGGCGCCGAAACGGTCGCCCATCCAAAGTGAGCTGTTCGCTGCGCGCACCATAGTGTATGAATCGAGATGGCGCACGAGGGCTCCAGAGTCATAGGAAGCCGCTTTTATCTTGCCGGCTTCATCCTGTTCTACGAACAACTCTTGCATGCGTACTGCATTAGCCGTATTCAGGTCGAGCGAATACCTTTTATAGTCTTGCGACTGCGGAGGGACAAAACTCAAACTAGTTGTGAGTCGAGAACTTTCATTATTGCTTGAGTGAATGTCGTTGGAATGAAACATCAGGCGGCCTCTTGAGGTTCTTAAAAACTGGGGGGCTGTTCTCTGTATTTAATCGACGAATTGTTTCCGGGACGTTAAACGCGTCCTGATGCGCTCCAAGCAATGCAACGCCCAGCCTCGCGGCTTGCGAGCAATGTATCAATTGGTGCGCTATGGGTTTTGGACACCATTAACGTATCAAATGAATTTGACATTGAGATGACATAGGCAAAAACGGCACTGGCGCCAGAGTTTGTTGAGCCTTTGATCCGATGAGCACTAGGAGAACCAAGCATCATTGATCCTGTTCGCTTACCCGTCGCGCTTATAGAGCCTGTTAAAAGAATTCCCTGGCTCAGTTCCTGAGAATTTCCCTGAGTGGATCTTCAACAACAATCTCTGGCTTTTTCAGCTCTATAACTGTATCTTTCTTCATTAGGTATCTCCTTTTTCTTTAGCGAGTGAAAGAATAGGCCACCTTTCTCAACTATTCAAAACACAACCTCTGGCAAAAATTCTTGCCGACTTAACAACTACAAGAACCTTGATTACACTCCTGTTGGTTTTTAAAAGGCTCCGTGCAACCGAGGCCTGCTCCTTGCGGGTTAGCAGAAGCGGAGAGTTCAGCTCGGAGGAATGGCGATGAACGATTCAACGGCGCGAGCCGCAGCTTCAATGTACGAGCGATACATCGCCTGTCTGAATGCACGTGATTGGGGCAAGCTCGGTGATTTCGTGGCAACCAATGTAGTTCACAACGGGCACGCGCTAGGCGTGGATGGCTATCAGTCCATGCTGGAGCAGAACTACCGCGATATTCCGGATCTTTATTTCCAGATCGATCAGGTCGTAACGAACGAAGGGCAGGTGGCCTCCAGGCTCCGTTTCGATTGCACACCGGTTGATAGGTTTCTTGGGGTGCCGGTCAACGGACAGCGCGTCATCTTTCATGAGCACGCTTTCTACACGTTGCGCGAGGGCAAAATCGCGGAAGTGTTTTCCGTCATCGATAAAGCAGCGATCGAAGCGCAGCTGAAGTCCGACAGATGATCACGCCCATCGCGATTCACGTTCCCGAAGAGCGACTCGACCAGACCCGGAGCAAAATTGAACTCATAACCCAAAGAGAACTATCATGTCTAGCAGGCTTATGAGAAATCTGGCTTTGTCCAGCTGGCATCGACACAAAATATTCACAACATATTCCGGAAATCGTAAGGCATTGGTGTTTAGAGTTTTGGTAGACGAAGTCACACTGATACTCCACGGAGCGCCGGTAGAATGTTTGAAAACGTCTCTGAAGTACCGAAAGGAACCCCGTCTTCTACTACACTTTTTGACGAACAGTGGTTTGTTCCTCAAGAATCCAGCGGTAGCAGATCGAGCCAGCCAGAGCCTACAGAGCTCACTTTCACAAACCCCTATGGAGACGCTTCGCCCAAGATCGTGGCTGTCGCAGAGGATTCTTTGGAGCAAATGGTCTGGAAGAACTCTGCCTTTGCAGAAGCAGCTGACGGTGGGCGCTGGGGAGCAGCTCAATCTGTTTCCGAGATACTGCAGAGAAGTGGCTTTTCCTGCGCCGATAACGCAAGCGTGACTGCTCTAGTGAACGAACTAAAGGCAAGCACGGCTTGGAAGCCTGCTGGGGGGTTTGATGAAGCAAAGGCCGGTGACATCATATATGGTAGTGAAGGCTCTAGAACAAATATCGGAATAGTCGGCAAAGATGAAAATGGAAAGCCAATGGTCTATATGAGTAATGCAATTCAAAAAGATGGTGACACAGGGAAATGGAGCAAAGTACCATTGCTTGGGTTTGTAGGAGACTTCGCACCGGCAGATATTCACGTTTTGCGTGCAGTTGCCTAATTTCATTTCGGTTGAGATTTTAGTGGCAATTGCCTGTTCTGTTAGTACTTTGACCAAGTTATCGGAAAACCTTATGTCAACGGCAACCACGTTTTCGAGCCACAACGCGCTGTTGGTGTTCGGAGCAATTGTCAAAAGCTGCGGACCCAAAGTGGCAGCGATTTAGGTGGTCAGAACTTCGTCTTTGACGCGGCCTTTTAGAATTGGTGAGAGTTTTGATTTGATGAGTTGTTCTGCTTTTTTCAAATCGATTTCGTCTGCGCTCTTGATGCCTTGGCAGAGTTCGCCGACGATTTCGTCAATTACGATGCCAGCGTCGCGGCACACTGAATACGGTGTGTGCGTGAAGGTGACGAGAGCATAGCGGGAAGCGAATTCATCCGGGAAGTTTTTCTCAAGGACTTTTTCCGCAGCCTTCTGCAGAAGAAATTCAGGCTGACCAACTTTGTCGCGCATCTCGATGAAATTTTCAAAAGCCATCTGCGCAATTGCATCGGCATTTGGTTTTCGTGATTCGTCGAATTCGAGGAAAAGTGCTTCCCAATCTAAAACATCATCAGGCTGCAAATACTTGGTCAGTAAGTCTTCAAATACAGTGAGATCTTCAAACGCGCAGTTGGCGCCTTGTCCGAAGAATGGCACGATGGCGTGAGCTGCGTCTCCGACTAGGAGGACTCTGTCTTTGTAGTGCCAGGGTTGTGTCGTGACAGTGACCATACTGCCGGTTGGGTTGTTGAAGAAAGTTTCTTCCGGTTTGTCGAACATTCCATAGGCGTCGGCAAAGTCTGTTTTAAAGAAGTTGCTGACGGCGTGCTCGTCTTTGAGTTTTTCAAAACACGGCGAGCCATTGATGGACTCATATGGAAGGAATAGTGTGCAGGTAAAACTTCCATCAAAGTTGGGCAGGGCAATGATCATGTAAAGCCCGCGCGGCCAAATGTGGAGAACGTTTTTCTCCATGGCAAATTTGCCGTCTTCGAGAGGCAATACAGCGAGTTCTTTGTATCCGTAATTCAAATAGTCTTGCTTGCACGGATAGCCGGCTTTCTTTGTCATCGTTTCGCGAATCTGTGATGCAGAGCCGTCAGTGCCGATGATGAGGTCGAATGTTTCGTCGTACTGAGTTTTGTCTTCTTCGTTTTGGATTGTAAGCGTGTTCGTGTCCAAATCGATATTTGTAACACGCTGGTTGAATTTGATCGTCACTGCGCCGGCTTTCTCGGCAGCGGTCATGAGGGTTTTGTTCAACTCTCCGCGTGAGACTGAATTGCCATATTCGGAGTCGTCACGCCCATATGCTTGATACGTGGTTTCTCCCGTTCTCGAATGCATTAGACGTCCCATCATGGGCACAGAATCTTTGAGAATCGCGGCTTCTAACCCAGCTTTCTGCAGTGCTCGCAAACCACGACGAGTGATGTTTAGGTTGATAGAACGCCCAGCGCTGATCTCCGCGACACGCATATCAGGACGTCTTTCGAGCATGGTTACTTTCATGCCGCGGCGGGCAAGGAAGACCGCTAGAAGTGAGCCAGTGAGACCAGCTCCGACAACGCAGACGTGTGTGTCGGACAATTTCTTCGTGAGTTTTTTAAGTGACATGCTCGCCTACTGCTTTTGCAAAGTGGTATACATCTTCGAAGGTGTTGTACATCGGTGTTGGTGCTGCCCGCATAATGTCGGGCTCGCGGAAATCGCAAATGACGCCCTTTTCGCCAAGTTTTTTGACGAAGTCTTTTGGCTGTGTTTTTAGTTTGATCGAAAGTTGCGAACCTCTTTGTGCAATATCTTGCGGGGTGATGACTTTGAAAAAGTCACCGCCAATATCGCTCAGCAAGAATTCCAAATATGCTGTAAGCACATCTCCTTTACGGCGGAGATTAGCCATTCCAGCCTTGTCGAATAGTTCCATTGAAGCGCGCAATGCTGCCAATTGAAAAATGGGCGGGTTGCTTAGTTGCCAGCCTTCGGCACCAGGGATGGGGTCAAAAGTCGGTCCCATTTGGAAGCGAGTCTTCTTGTCGTGCCCCCACCAACCGGCAAATCTAGGCAGTGATGTGTCTCTCGAATGCCGCTCGTGGACAAAACATCCGGCAAGTGAACCGGGACCGGAATTTAAATATTTGTAGCTGCACCACATCGCAAAATCGACATCATCGTCGTGCAATTTTAGATGCAAATTGCCTGCACCGTGCGCTAAGTTGAAACCGGCTAAAGCACCGACGGAGTGTGCTTTTGCCGCGATAGCCTTCATGTCGAAAGCTTGACCTGTTAAATAATTGACGTTGCCCAGCATGACGAGCGCAAGTGATTGACCTTCTCTTTCTATCGCCTGCAAAATGTCTTCCGGTCGCAAAGTAAACTCGCCGTCGCGCGGCTTCAATGCGACAACAGTGGTGCTTGGATCGAAGCCGTGAAATTTTGCTTGTGAATCTACTGCGTATCTATCCGATGGAAAAGCATCTGCTTCGATGATGATTTTATAGCGTTCTTTTGTAGGGCGATAAAAGGAAACCATCATCAAGTGAAGGTTGACTGTGAGGGTGTTCATTATCACCACTTCAATCGGCTTGGCACCAACTAATCGAGCTGCCATCTCTGTCAAGTTCTCGTGGTACGGCAACCAGGGGTGACGGGCGTCCCAATGCCCCTCGACTCCATGCTTCGCCCAATCATCAAGTTCTGCACCTATGTATTCACGCACTCGTACTGGCTGCAATCCCAGCGAGTTTCCCGCCATGTAAATCCATTCCTTGCCTTCTTTGGTTTTCGGAATCAGATATTCTTTGCGAAACTCCGCGAGTTCGTCCTTCTTATCCAGACCACGAGCAAATTCCAAATCGTTCTTAAACTGCTTTGAAATAGTTTCGGCCGATTCTGCTAATTCTGCTCGCTGACTAGACATTTGTTTGCTCCGTCTCGGCGTGTATAAGTGTCGTCCTATTTGCTCGGCGCTTTCGTCTTCGTTCCGCACTTTTTGCAAGTGGAGTGATCGCTGTTGTAGAAGCGTTCGAAGATCGGCGGAAACTGTTTGACAATATCAGTCAGATGAAAACGCTCCTCATAGAGCTTTTCATCGCAGTTTTCGCAAAGCCAGACAAAACCGTCTTGCTCACCTTCTGAGCGTTTTCTTTCAATAACAAGTCCGACGGTGTTAGCGGGACGGCGCGGAGAGTGCGGCATGTTGGGTGGAAGGAGAAAAATCTCGCCTTCTTTTATCGGCACATCCTTCGGTTTACCATCTTCGATAACACGCAAGACGATGTCGCCTTCGATTTGATAAAAGAATTCCTCTCCCGCGTTAACGTGATAATCGGTGCGGCTATTCGGTCCGCCGACCACCATGATGATAAACTCGCGGTCTTCCCAAACCAGTTTGTTACCGACCGGCGGTTTTAACTGGCTGCGATTCTCTTCGATCCAAGATTTAAAATTCAGCGGCATAAGCGCGGGCATCGCTCAGTTTTCTCCCTGTTGGAAAGGTCACTAGATCAGGCGTTTGCGAGCCAAGCCTGTAGTGTCCCGTACTTGAATTAGCGTGTCAAAGGCGATTTATCTGACGCCGGCTTGTGCAAATCCGGCATACAGTATGAGAAGAACCGATATCTAATGGGTTTATTTAGGGTAATAAGAGCTAAGGAGATAGTTAGTTGGGCTGTTAGAGTCCTTAACATTTGGTAGATGACTGATTCGTCGGGACATATGCAAGATTCGGGAGCCGGAGGTGGCGGAGACGTCGTTCGGCTGATTACTCAGGCGCGCGCGTCCATGAAGGCGCGGGATTACGAAGCTGCCAAGGCTGGGTTCAAAAACATCTATGACTTCTTAAGTCGGCGCGGGCTGGGTGAAGGGCTGGAGGCGATGGAATGCCTCGCCGACCTTGGCGCGACCCATATGGCTCTCAAGGAGTATGACGCCGCACTTTCCCAATATGCGCGCCTGGCTTCGATAATGGAGCGTAATCTTGGTGAGGCGAATGCCGAATTGCGGCAGCATTTGCGTCGTTATGCGCAAGCTTGTGATGTTGCTGGGAAGGTTAATGAGGCGAAACAGCTTTACAGCCGCGCGAATGACCTTGAGCGACGCTATGGCGCCGTGCCGGCAAGAAGCAATGCAGGCAGTCTGACCGGGCGTTCGCAGTCCGGGGCACAAACTGCATTATCGCAAGAGTCAGCCTCTGGCGGAGGTTCGACCTTCGCTGAGGCTATTCAAGATGCTGTAGCTCGCTCTATGGCAAAGCTCGACAACCGAGGCAAGCCTTTCGATCCCGTTACTTCTCAGCCACCCAAACAGGCCCCCGTAGGACCGCGCCCGTTTGTCTCTAATCCGCTTCCACCCTCGCCTTTTCAGAACCTTGTCAGTGAGGTGACGAAACCTAGGGATGCTGGCGGAGCCGGACAACCAGGTGGTAGTGTCCCGGAGCAACCCCTGGGGCAGACCCCCTTTCAGCCGCAGGGGCAAATGCAGCAGCAGGGCCAAAGTCAATCTGAGGGGCAACTGCAGGCCCAGGGTCAGGGGCAAACTCCGCCGCAGTCGCAAGGTCAGAATGCTGCGCCGCCGCTTATGGCGCAAGGTTTTACAGGGTCGCCTGCGATGCCGCAAGATGTGGCGATTCCAGCTTTCAAGGTCCCGAGCGAACTTTCCGACAGTCAATTTATCTATCGTCCCAGGGGAAATGCGGGTCAGCAAACCGGCGAGCAGTCCAGCACTTCGACCGGCGGACAGTCCGGCACTTCAACCGGTGGACAGTCCAGCACTTCGACCGGCGGACAGTCCGGCACTTCAACCGGTGGACAGTCCGGCACTTCAACCGGCGGACATTCCAGCACTTCAACCGGTGGTAGTCAAAGCGGACTGGGACCAACTAGTTCTGGCGGAATGCGAGTAAGCGGCGGGCAACCTGTCGCTCCGACACCACAAGCGAAGGCTGATCCTGAAGCGGTGCAACGCGCGATTGCTGAGCATGCTGCTGCCAAGCATGCTGCAGCGCAGCAAGCAGAACAACAAGCCGCTTCGGATTTCTCATCCGGTTGGGCAGACTCTGCGCAAAACAGTTTTCCGCAACAAGCCGAAGAACACTCGTCGGCTAGCATGCACGAATCTGAGGTTCCGTGGGCAGACACTCATGATGCGCAGGAGGTACCTGGCGTTAGCCAGAGTGGAACTCACTGGCGTGCTCCTCGTCAGCCTGGCACCACCAGTGGTGATATGCCTTCGATCTCGCAAGATCGACCGATTATAGAAGAAGGCAATTTTGAGCCAATTTCCGGAGCGCGCCCTAATAACCATCAAAGTGTTGAAGAGAGCCTTGATAAAGTTTTTGGTCAAAACGCCGGACCAGAGCAAGAGCGCGGCTCCAGTATCTATGCGGATCAACAAGGCTCGCAGCAAGCGGGTCCCAGATCGGTTTCGGGTGAAGCTGGTAACTCCCCGGTTCGCCGCACCAACCCAAGTCTGAATTCATCGAAGCTGCGACAGATGCAAAACCGTGGCACGACGCCTGAACCAAGACCTGGTTTGCGCGAAGATGTCGAGGAAACCACCAGTGCCGATTCATACAATACGCTGGCGCCTCTAGGATATGATCCCGCCGACTATGATCCTTCTGTTCCGACTCACCCATGGGCAGCTCCTGGTCAGGGTGCGTCGCCCCCGTCGTCCGATGAGTCGCGAAGTCCTGGTGCTAAGCGCGCTACTGCGGAGTGGCAAGTTGATCCGGCCGACGACATTCCAGAATCCAGTGTCGACATCGCCGATCCGCACCTGCCAACGGAAGCGCACCCTGACAGCGATGCATCAAAGGCGATGGCGCAATGGGGCGTGACTATCAGCGATCAACCGGAAGAACATTACCCACCTATTCGTCAGGACGATCGAAGACAAGGTCTGCAGCCTGTTGAAGAAGCCACTCCCGCAGGCGTTCCAAAGCCTTTCGACAGGCGGCAAAAGCCTAAGTCGATGAAGAATTTGCGCAGTCGTTTTGGGCAAATAGACCCCGCGACAGAAGTCGATGATGCGGAATTTGCGGAATCAGAAGTGATGAATCCGTACAACGCTTCGGGGCAACCGTCAGTCAGTCCTGTCGGTCCATACGAGGAAGATAGCCCATTGGGCGAACCGCGCTCTTTGCCGCCACAAACTCCACCTCGACGACTCGCCGATAATTCGATTTCCAACATGACACCACCGGAATTGCCGCCGGATCAAATGTTGACGCAATTGCCACCAGAAATGCCTCCGCCGCCTCCTCCTTCTATGAAGGGCCGCGGTCCACGTGGTTTGCTCGAAAGCAGTGGTCCTTATGCTGACTCAAGTCCTCCATCTGAGTTCGAGCCGCAAGTGCAACATGATCAAACGCCTCCGTTTGATGAAGGCGCTTCCGACGACAATAGACCCTCCTCTATGATTTCACGGTTGGTCAGCAAACGACAGCATGATACTTCGCTGCAAAATGCAAACCCTAGTTTTGCCTCAGATGAGCTTCAGGTGCCGCCGCGCATTCGCTCTATGGTCGATGCTGCGCGTGCCAACATCAGTGACGGAAAGCATGCTGATGCTGCGCGACTGATGCAGAAAGTGGTCAATGATTTGGCTGAGGGCGGTTTGAAGGATAGCCGCTATGTGGCAGATTGTATGCTGATTTTGAGTGAAGCGTACGAAGCCTCTGGACAACTTGGACCGGCGATTACTTCTTTCCACCAGCACGCGTTGATGGTTGAAAAACGCGTCGGGGTCAAAAATTACGAGAGCATCGGCAATTGGTACAGACTGGCGGTCTTGCTCGAGAAAGCGGGCGAAAAAGATGATGCGCGCACAATGTACGAGCATGCGCTCGCACTTGCTGTACAACATCTCGATCAAGATGATGAGCTGACTGCGAGCATTAAGTCATCTTACGAAGAGTTTCTCACTAATCCGGATAAGGCGACGAGAAAACCTGCGCCCACGGCTGAATACTCTAAAGAAGAGGTTCTTGCACAGAATAAAGAACTCCGCACGTCTGCGCTCCAACAGCAAGAAAAACCCAGCAACAAAGGCGTGGTTGTATGGAGTACAGTGTCAGTCATAGTTTTAATCGCTGCGGGGATCTGGTTCTTTAGCCTGATGGGCAGCATGAACAAATCAATAGGTAACATTGATTCTGTTTCAACAGGCACCATCCCAGAGCAGGTCTTCGCAAACACTGATGGCGATGGGCTCTTGCGCTTCACTGGCACAGACAATTTAGAAGTGACCATCGATGGCAAATTGCGTCAGGTCAAATACGTCGTTTTGAAAAATGACCTTAGCGACCTGGCGACAATGTTCGTCAATGCCGGCGCTAAACAGACCGTCTGGATTCGCAAAGCGGCAGACGGCATGCTGGTTGACGACAATACCATGTTCTTCCAAAAGGACGCGCCTGAGCTTGCAATGGCTAACGAGATGCGTCGCATTGGTCAGCGCGTCGAAGAATACTATCAACTCAATCGATCATATCCACGCTATCGCCAAGATTGGTCGGAAGATCCAGCCTTCGGTTTCATCAATCCTACAACTCACAAAGGTGAAGCCTCGCTCTTCCATGTCTTTCCGAAATCAGCAACACAAGCAGCATTGTTTGGTGGTTCCAAAACTCTTGATGAGATTGCCAGTTACCTAGAGAGTGGCGAAACCTGGGTTGGTGAGCCGGAGTTAAAACCATGCTCGATCAGTGTGGCTGTTAAGCATTCGGGCGAAAAAGCCAATAATAAGCCGATCGTGCAAGAGTTTTTCATGCACGCCACTGACCAAAACAATAAATACCTACCTGCTTCAAAGCCAAAGACCGTGAGCGTAGTGCTTTTGACTCAAGGCCGAAACATCGGCAATTTCGATTTGCATCCTCAGGACTTTAGCAAGTTAGAGCTTCAGCCCATGCCTGATGGTATTGCTTACGTCAATATGAGCGAGACGCCGCTGTTTGGCACTGACGTGCTTAGATCGGTCGTTCCTGTTACCTTCATCAGTCTCGCTGCAATATTCTTCTTTGGTCTTCTAATTACCGTTGCCACCCTCAGAAGCAACAAAAAGGGTACGAAGAAAAAGTAGTGCGCACGCGGGTATAGTAAACAAAGGAGCGCGAGAAGGCTTTTCTTGCAGTGTCGGACGGGCTAAATGGCAAAAATTGTCGTTGTAGAAGATGACAAAGACCTGGTCAACCTGATCAAGGGTATCCTTTCGGTCGAAAGGCATACGATTGACAGCGTGCATGACGGCCACCAAGCTTTGGCGATCATTCAAATGCATCCCTATGATCTGGTCATCCTCGACTGGATGTTGCCGGGCAGGACAGGCACTGAGATTTGCAAAGACTACCGTGCCCGCGGTGGTGCCGCGCCAATTCTGATGCTGACTGCCAAGTCGACGATTGACGATCGTGCTGAAGGGCTTGATTCAGGCGCAGACGACTATTTGACGAAACCTTTTCACCCGAAAGAGTTCACCGCTCGGGTACGAGCACTGCTCAGGCGCCCTCAAGCCGTAATGGCAAAAACAATGAAAGCTGCCGACATCGAACTCGACCCGAGCCAGATCAAAGTTTTCAAAGCGAACAAAGAGATTCACTTGCTGCCTAAAGAATTCGCATTGCTTGAGCTGTTTCTCCGCTATCCGACTCAAGTTTTTTCAGCTGAAGCACTTCTCGACCGCGTCTGGAATACTGATTCTTCTGCGTCGTTAGACACGGTTCGCACCTACATCAAAACGCTGCGCAAGAAGATCGACACCGATCCAAAAGACTCATTGATACGCACCGTCCATGGTGTCGGCTACAGCTTGAGCAGCAAGAGCGAATAGTTCTTATCTGTTTTGTGTAGCGGCAACTTCATGAAGGCGTTTCGCAAACTTCGCGGGCCCGAATGAGAGCGTGGATGAGACTTTTGGTTAAGCCCTTGGGAAAAACCCCACTGACCAGCTAGGCATATATGGTTTTTCCTATATGATCTCTTCTGTACGTCAATCGGATTGCGTTTATCAATGAGTACACTCGGACACAGCGGTCAAAGTGGCCACGGTGGACATGGCGGTCACGGCGGTCAGGGACAAGGTCACCACGGGAACCATGGGCACGGGCATCACGGACACTCTGGCGGAAACGCCATCGGTGGCGGTGGTCAGCAACAAACTTGGGCATCCATCTTTAATGAAACCCGCTTCTCCGGCGATGGTTTTCGGTCGCCGTTGTTTGGGCTCATTGCATATGGCATGGTCTTTCTATCTATTGTTTTGGTCATCTGCTTAGCCGACAACAATCTTCTCGATTTTGCAGTCTCACAGCATCGTGAATCGCAGCAGAAGCATGCACGCGAATTAGCTGAAGCAGAGACGAAAGCTGAAGAAGAGGCACTCGCTAAAGCGGGTGCAACGCAGCCGCAAGGTGATGCACAACCAGCGGCACAAGATGCTCTTTCCCTGCAAGCTGCCGCGCCTCAAGATAACGGACAGCAAAATCTCTTACCTCAAATTCAACAACAAGCGGTCGCGCAACAAGGCATGTCGCAGCAGCCATCGCAACCTGGCTACCTGCAGCAGAGTTTGATGCAGCAAATGCAACCTGGTTATTCTCAGCAAGGTTACGCACCACCTGCGTATGCGGCTCCGAGCCCATACCAGCAGGCAGCCGCGCCAGGATTTCAGCAAGGTGGCTTCCAGCAGGGCTATGGTGGCGCAATGCAACAGCCTGGTTTTGCACCAGCACAAAACGGTGCTGCTGGCTATCCACAACGAACTGGTGCATACCAACATTCCGGCGCGTATTATCAAGGCGGCTATAAGACCGGTCCTGATGGCACAACTCAAGTGCCGATGAACCGCATGGTTGTGAATCGCTAAGCTGCGAATCGCTAAACCAGATGAGAGTTTTGAATTCAGTCGCAACTACACTTCGCCGACTCGCTCGTAAATGCGCTCTGTTATGCGGCTTTTTTCGCCGCGCGAGATCTGCTTAAAGTAATCAATGAGAAAACTTGTGTAGCTTGGTCGCAGTAAGTATCGCCGCCGATACTCTTCGCTGCTTTGCAAAAGCTTGTGAAGCTTAGGCAAATAGTAATGTGGAACGGAAGGAAAGAAGTGGTGTTCCGCGTGAAAGTGAAACTCCAGACCGGTGAAAAAGAGTCTATCGATCAGTGATGGTAGCGGAACGCTTACTAATCTTCCCTCGGAGAGAACCGCATCATCAGTGGCTAATCGCGCATGATCGATGAAGCCGCGGATGTAACCGAGCAATGTTCCTAGCGTGAAAATTGGAACGAGCCACAAAGCAAAATACGCCCACCAATAACCGGTAGCAAGCGAGAAGATGGCAAACACGCAGGCTTGAACCGGAATCAAATTCAAAACTTCTGGATAAGTGCGGCGTGGCAAGACCACTAATGTCTCTGTGGCGTCTAGCGGCTCTCTGCTGTTTTTCTCCCGCAAAAAGCCGTTGACGATGATTGAAGTCCAGAGCTGACCACCTAGAACGAGCTTTACTAAATAGAGAACAAACTGCACTGGATCACTTTTGTCTTGCTCGTCGTGGAAGTGTCGATCTGGATCTGCAGTTGTGTTCAAGTATTTGTGATGTGCAAGATGCACAGCCCGAGACGATCCCCAGATTGAGCCAACCGGATAAGCGCATAACCACGCTCCGACAAAATCATTCATCCGCTTGTTTTTAAGCAACGCAGAATGCTGAGATTCGTGCGATAGATTGACGAGAACGCCCATGCCACTTGTGATTATGTAGGCGGAGAGTAAGTAGCTTGCAGGGTTTGAAAACATTTTGAACAACATCAATCCGCATACGATGCGAAGATAACCGTTGAAGAACAAATCAAAGGCAGTGCGATGTGTCTTTGGTTTTGCCGATTTGAGAAACTCACCGATGCCGCCGGAAAGTGGCTCGACTGGCAGATTAGAGTTGGCTGGCGATTCCATGTGTTTGGCTCGAAAACAAAAGAGCGGTTGGTCCCCGACCTATTCTAGATGCCAAAACTATTATTGGCGAGAATCTGAGAGCCTAATCGCTCGACTTTCGCCAGCGTTGTTCGCGTCGGTTCGTCGCCATTGACTGGTTCGCGTAGGGGCGACGCCATGCGTAGCCTGCAGAATGCATGCTTTAGCTTAGTAATGTTGTTGATGCGAGGGATTTGGACAGCGGTGGTGCACCGAGAAACTGCTTGATGTATAACCGTTGAAAATATCCAGGCCAAGGCAGGAGGAGTAGAGCTTTTAACTCCCGGACACTTACTAAGGCTCGACACTGCATGCCCGGTCTCCCAGGCAAATGGTAGCTCCCGGCGCAACCTCCGTCTGCTGACCACGTCCCAAATACTACGGATTTGGCGGTTGTAAAGATATGGGGTTTCGCCTAGGTTTTTTGCTCGCATTCAGCAAATGCGAGTGGTGCTGTTTTTCTGGAAAGAAATACTAGTTGTCGACGCCGAGCACTTGCGTGAAGAAGATCTGGCGGAAGATTTTCATTGGTTTCGTGTCGCGCAAGACCTTCGAGCGCATGACTGCGCCTTCGAAAGAGCACAAGAAGAACTCGGCAGCTTCGGATGTTTTGACCGACTTCGGAATTTCGCCTGCCGCCTTTGCTTCATTGAGAACAGCGGTGAATGTCGCTGCGCGTCTTTGCATAATTTCTTTCAAGCGCATGCGGAACGCTTCATTCTGGTCCGCCATCTCCTGGCTGAGATTGGCGATGAGGCAGCCGCGACTGCACTGACGCTTTTCGGCTTTCTCTATGGCCCCATCTATATAGTTCTTGATGCGCTTGAGCGGAGTGACCTTGGGGTCGGTGAGCGCCTTGTCCAGCTCTTGAACATAGTGTTCGTCGAAGGTGTTGATGACAGAGAGACCGAAGTCTTCCTTGCTGGAAAAGTAGTGGTAAAAAGAGCCCTTCGGAACATTGCAGGCGGTCAGCACTTCGTTAATGCCCGTGGCGTTGTAGCCCTTTTCGAGCATGACGTCGATGCCCGTTTCAATGAGAAGGCATTTGGTGTTTTGTTTGGTTGATACTTTTGGTGACATGATGGATATATTAGACCAGTCGGTCTAAGTATGTCAATATCATCTAAGGCTGCGTGGCGGTAGTTTTACGAGCTTTTTGCACAGTTGTGTAACGCCTGGCAATTAATCTGATTGACAGCGGCTAGACGACCGGTCTATTATCGGGTGGTTAGTAGACGACTGGTCTAATTGAAATTCAAAATCCTAACGGAAAAGGAGGTACGAAATGAATTGCTTTAGTTTTCCAATGGCAATGCAGACGCAACCCGGTTACAACCCCAAAGAAGACGGCGGTTTCGAGGGCAGCTTGATAGGCGAAGTGGTCGTACTTCTCCTTGAGGCGCTCGCGTCATTCAAGGCTGTGCTGAGAGCACGGCTCATTGATTGGGTGAATTCGTAGTTTGGCGAATTATGTCATAAGAGCCGGCGAGCCGCCGGCGCTCCCAGGAACGAGCCGGCGCACCGCCGGCGCTCCCAGGAACGAGCGGCGCACCGCCGGCGCTCCCAGGTTAGGAGACGGCGCCCAGGGGGACTTGCGAAAGCAGGTCCTCTTTCATTTTGTCTGCGTTAGCGTAGCGCTCTTCGGTGTCGAGCTGAGTTGCGCGGAAGATGATTTCGTCGAGGCGACTCGAAACACTGAGTCTCTTTTCCCGCGGACGCGAGGCAGAAATCGGTTCTGGATCTTCACCTGTCAGCGCGAAGTAGAGCGAGGCCCCAAGCGCGTATATGTCACTCTGCGGCGATGCCTTGCCGCGAAATTGCTCGGGCGGAATGTACGAGTGCTTCCCGACGACAGTTCGCGTAGCCGTTGATTCCGACTGCCTCGCCACGTTGAAGTCGATCAACTTTGGTGTTCCATCCTCGGCGATGATGATGTTTTCAGGCGTGAAGTCTCGGTGGATGACGGGCGGGGACATCGAGTGCAGGTGGGAAAGAATGCCCAGCAGTTGTACCGCCAAATCCATTGTTTCCAGATCTGAGAGTGGACCGCTTTCGTTGACGAGTGTGCGAAGCGAATTTCCTTGCACGTGTTCTAAAACGAGGTAAAACCGATGATCTTCAATGAAGTTGTCTTTTAGTTTGACGACATACGGATGGTCGATGCTTTGCAGCAACACGCATTCGCGATGCACTGAATCAAGTGCCTTCGCCTGCGCGATTTGTCCGGCGTGCGACGGAATGATGAATTCCTTGAGCACGACAAGCTCAGCGTTTTCGACACCGCCTTCGATGCAAGCTGCCTGATACGCGATGCCCTGACCGCCGGCACCGATCTGTTTCACCACCTTGTACCTCCCATCGCCAATGAGGTCGCCGGCTTCAAGTGGTTCTGTTCTGACGCGCTCTTTTGTCAGCGAGCTGAGCCACAGCGATGTGAAATTGTTCTCCACCGGCGGGCGCAGTCGGTCGATCATCAGTGGGTCGATTCGCTCCGGTGGTACAAAGCGCAGCAGCGCCTCGTGAAACAGTTTGCTTTGCGCGCCATAAAGCAACCCGCTTTCTATCAGTGTGATGCGCACATGATTGCTTGTGGAGAAAAACGGTTGGAAAAACGAGAAGTAAAGCAATTTCTGCGAAGGCGTTATGGAATCAGGCTGAAGGTGGAAATTGATCAGCTCATTCATTGCCCAGCTCTTCGCTTGTTTTGAAAAACTCACGAACGAAATGCTGTTCCATGGAATTCCAGGCGAAGAAAATTTTACCCAACCCCGCTGCCAATTTAGGCGCATGCCCTCTTGCGACAGTGCGATTGTGGAAGGACTTGTAAAACTGAAGAGCAGCAGTAAGAGTGGAATACCCGTTATAACGCACACCATCAGCGGAATGTAGGCTTGCAGCTCTAGCATTTGCAGCAATACGCCGAGGAGTATGAACGGCAGTGAAATGAAAAAGAAAGTGAGTGGACCGCTGCGTTCAACGGTTTCGAGCATTGGGCGCAACATACGCAGTGGCTTGTAGTGAAGAACTAGCTCATCGCCATCTGCGCCTGAAAAGTGAACTTGATGGTCCAACACTTCTCCGGGTTTCAATCCGAGCGTGTTGCGCACTTTTTCTTTCATGATGGAACGCGGCAGAAGGCGAGCCATTTTCGGAATATATTCGCTCAGCTCGGCAATATTAGTCGGGTTTTCGAAGTCGAGAGAATTCCGGCTCACCTGCATTCGTTCTTGTTCGGTCAACATCGAACATGCAATATCGAAAGCGTTTCGTTTTTCAACTGAAAGTGGAAAGCGTGGGTCAAGTGCGCGCAATACATCCGCATGAACGGAGCTGGCTGGAAGATTCTCGTGCAGCGACTTGGCGAAAAACTCACGATCTGCTTTGTGAGTGATGCCAGAGACAAGTACTCGCAATTGAAAATCTGCATTGCGCAAACGCTCTCTCCAAATGCTTTGCGTCAGAAATTTATATGAATATTCAAAGGGCGAAGTCTTCGGGAGTTTTTTGACCGCTAAGAGAATCGATTCGTTGATTTTGTCATCTGAGTCGTCATCAATCTCAGCTTTGGTTATCGTCGTCCACGGAATCATTGGTGAGGCTAGGTGGAAAAGAAGATTGCTCCAGCCGAGAGACATGCCATTTTGCATTACCCTAATTTGATTAGGTAGCAAACAATCCATAGCCGTATGGTGAAGCCAGGCGCAACAGAGCGAAATCAAAACCATCAAGACTTGGTAGCTGTTAACGTCGTACCACATCTTTGCCATCAACAGATAAATGGCGATGTAGGTCATGACACCGATTATGAGCGATGAGGCTCGCGGCACAAGCGTTGGGCGGGCTCTGTAGTCGAGTGTCACTAAGTCGGAAACTTCCTCATCGGTACGCGTTGTATCGACCTCGGCAAAAGAATTGTCTTTGTCGTCGTATCCGGCACCGTTAAGCATGTATGTCGACATTTTTCGCCCCCGTTAATTTGTCGATTGCATCGCTTAGCGCCCGTGCTGATTGAATTCGTTCGCTTGTCGACAGCGCTGTGCAGGAAGCCACCAGTTGATCGACTTCTTCGGAGAGTTCGCTTCTCACTTTTCTTGGATACGAAGGTGAAAGGGGTTCTGGATCATCGCCTGTCAGCAAGAAATTGAGTGTGCCGCCCAACGCATAAATATCGCTGGAAGGCTCAGCTTTCCCTCTAAATTGCTCTGGCGAAATGTAAGATTGCTTGCCGATGAGCGTGCCCGTGGCTTGCCCAACGTACTCGTTGGCCGCACCGAAGTCGATTAGTACAAGCGTGCCATCTTTTCGCAAGACAACATTGTCTGGTGTAACGTCACGGTGCACCACTGGTGGTGAAAGTTCGTGCAGGTACGTGAGAGTAGATGCAAGCTCTTGCGCCCAGGCGAGCACTTGTTTTTCCCCGCATGGTCCGTGCATTCTCACATGCTGTCGCAAACTCGTACCCGGCACGTATTCCAAAAGCATATAGTCGCGCCCGTTTTCGACTAGATGATCTTTAACCTTCGCGATTGCCGGATGGTCGAGTTTCATCAACAAACTTGCTTCTCTGCGGAATAGCTCCTTCGCCTTCTCTTTTGTTTTCTCATCGACCGAATGCGGAATAACCGATTCCTTGAGAATAGACAGTCCGCCTGTATTTTGTTCGACGAGATAAACGGCAGACAAGCCGCCTGATGCAATCATACTGACGACTTTCAATCTGCCATTTTGCAATGTCGCACCTTTAGTAAGCGGCACAAAAGTCGTCGCTCCCAGATGAGACTGCATCTCTTCTTCCCACATCGCTGTGTACGTTGCAGGAGCGTCCGGCCTCGCTTCTGGCACACCGACTTGAATGACCTTCTTGATCAATTCCATTGCTTCATTGGAGACTACTGCTTCTTTACCCCAGTCGCTGAGCGCGCGGCAGAGTTGTTCTAAGTCTTTCTTTGACAGGCGCTTTAGATTTAGTGCGGTGTTGCCGCCGGAACGGAAGTACAGTCGCAGCGTCCAGTTCATCATCGACTCCATATCGTAAGGGTCGTTGTTTGCGCGTACTATTTTCTTTGAGAGGGAAACAGATCCGAGATCCGACCAGCTTCGTGTGCGGCGGAAGAGCAGAGACGGTGACATCAGCAAAGGAAAGGAGAGCCGAGATTCTGTGAGTAAAATGCGTGTGTGCGGGCCTGCAATCATGAACAGAAAAGCCAGCGCTGCATAAACGCAGTAGGCGCCGGCAAGAACATATTCTTCCGTGCGGTAAGGCTCTATCATCGATGAATAGCGCGTGCAACAAACACAAATGGCGCCGCAATGACAGTTGCTGCAAGTCATCGGCGCGGAAGTCTTGATCGTCTTCTTGTGTGAGACGCTTATTCCATCCTGCGGTCCGTATTTGATTACATCAAAGGTCTTGCGTGCTGCTTCGAGCGGCACGGTCTTAATGCCAGCGGCGACTATAAACAGGCTTATCGTCAGGAAGAGCGAGAATAGCCAGACAGGCAGTACGTGATACCGTAGGGCAAATTTCTTGCGATTCACCGCTCAATCCTCGAAACAGGGCATTCTGTTTCGATAATATGATTGTGCGAGTCGCGAATACAGATGGCTAGGTGCGACCGACTCTCAGGACTTCGGATAGAGATGTTCTGGGGTTATGGATAGTACCGATGAATTCTGCGGCGTTGAAGACCGTTTACAGTTTGCGGATCAATGTCGTAAATGAAGGCGCAGTTGTCGTCGTAGGGCAGAACAGTGTTTTCGTTACGTACGAAATGTAATTTCTTTTCCAGCATCTTCACCACTTTGCTGTTTTCGTCGCAGCCGCACTCGTCTTTAGAGATTTGCAATGCAAGAGAGAATTCTTTGTCTGCCAACTCCCAGTTGCCACCACGGTAAGCGAATTTGCCTGCCTCAATGTGCAGGTCACGACTGCGCGAAGGCTTGTCGGCTGTATGCTCTTCAGCGCAAGCGATGCCGCCGCGGATAAACATCTGAGCCAGCTTGTAATTGTGCTTCCATCCATAGATGCGTGCTGTGCGACGATATTCGCGCTGTGCCATTCTGTGTCCGAAGATTTTGTGGTCGAAATTGATGACTGCGTAAGTACGGGCGACGCTTTCCGGGCTGCCGTCCAGAGCAACGTAAGTTAGACCAGACATGAAAAACAACGAGTATGCCAGCAGCGGAACGGGAATGAGAAGCCCGAGCGCTCGAATGAAATTGGCAGTGCCAATGGACATGCCGAAATCAGCAGGGTCTATGTATGCCGGAGGACGCTTGAAGTCCTGCATACCGTGATGGGCTAGGGCGCTATACAATAAGAATGGAGCGGTCAGCAGAAGCAACGCCACACCGCAACAGCTGATCGAGGCATGCACCATCACCACAAAACCAGTGAGGACTGCTGTTGTTAGGAAATATGCGGATGTGAGGCCGATTGAGATTCTTCTCTTGCGTTCGAAGCTCATTGTGCGTTCTCCATTGTTGGCCCTGCGGCGCCAATTGGACAATAACTAGCAGAGACACTGCTGCGTTATCTATTTATGCCCCAATAGACTCGAAGGGCAGCGCTTTGGCTAATGATCTAACTATTAAAAGTCTCAGCGCTTTCTAGGTCTGCCGTATTCGTCGATTTCCGGGCGCACGAATTGGCGCGTCCATTCTTCGGCATAGGCTGAGAATGTTCCTTTGCTCCTAAGTTCGCGTAATGCTTTCAGCTGGCCTTCCGAGGCGTAGATATCGCCTTTGTTAATTCCCAAGACGAGCAATGCGCCACGGAATGCAATTTCGCCTGCGATCGAACGCTTTGTGTCGTCGGAGCCGTCTTCGTGCGCTTGAATGGCTTTGGTTGCTTCTTCCGGCGTTTTATTAATGAGGAAATTTCCGTGATAGCCGTCGTCCATGCGAATTAACGCGTGACCTGGATCTTTGACGCCGTGCCAGCTGTCGATCATCTCTGGTTTTTCGTCCTTATCGAGGAGCGACACGCCGCCCAGCTTCCCTCGAACTTCCGACCAGAGCCTGCATTTTTCGACTTCGGTGAGATTGTCCATCTTCCCGATGTCTTTCATGATGTTGGAGATGTCGTTGAAGCTGATTTGACCGTCTTTCTTTCCGTCTGGTGTCAGACCGTCTTTGTACTTGTTAATCAGCCCGTCCGCCTGGCTGTTCACTTGCTTCAGGCGCCAGTCAGGTATGCCGGAGAAATTGACGGGCAGTTTGGAGATTTTATTGTCCGGAAAGCGATGCGCTTGCCCTTTGTCGTCATAAGCCACGACATTGTCGACGCCGCATTCCATTTTTTCGCGGACGACTTTTCCGTTTTGGGAAACAGTTGAAATTACGTCGTTTTTGCCATTGTTGTTTGCGTCGCGGCAAGCTGCGCCGTCGCCAACGATAACAGGCGGACCGTTTTGCCCGTCAAACGCCCTTGTCGCCGCATCCGAACCACTTTGACCGCCTGTGGCTACTCTGAGTGTCGTGCCGAAGTCCTTAGGATTGCTGCGCAGATCGCTACCCAGTTGAAGATCGCTATTAGGCGCCGGATTGCCAATCCGGGTTTCAGTTGCTTCGTTGCCTGCGTGCGTGGCCATAGTAAGGTGATTCCGAGCGAAGCTTTCTATTTCATTCCCGCATTTGAATTTGCGGTCACGGCGTTGGGGGACTTAACGCACCCCTAGTTTGCACAGAAATTGTGGCAAGAGTGTGAAGCCAGATTAGATATGAAATTGAAGGGGGTTTCAATTTTGAGCTATCGCTTTTTTCTGTTGGTCAAAGCAATACCGGCACGGACTTTGTCTTTGTGTTGGGGAATAAAAAGACAGCGCAGCGCTCCTCCTTTGCGCTTTATATTTTGGCATGAACGATTCAATGGACAAAATGACCAAATGTGGTTTTCTGTGGCAGTTTCCTATTGTGGCTGTAGTTGCGGCGAGTTGTTTTATGTTGGGCGGCGGCTGGCGTCTGGGTATCAATGACTTTCACCCCCACCGCGCGCAAGGTGATGACTTCTTTGATGACATCTTCTCTTATGCCATTTTATTTTATTATCGTGGAGGCGCTGCCGCGATCGGTGGTGGCACACTTGCAGCAATTACGCTGTTTGTAATTTAAAAGCGCAAAAGGACTTAATCCCAGTCGGGCGCCAAAAGCTCATTCCGGGCTGTATTCGGGGCGTTGTTTTGGAGCTTTCTCGTCTAATTTTAAATGTGGCATCAGTTCCAAGAACAGCTCATCAATCGTTTTTGGACTCGCGATAACCTTCTTGGCACCAAGGTCTAGAGCCTTTTGCCCGTCGTTGCCGTTTTTAGCAATAAACAGAATAGGAATCACTCCAAGCTCTTCATCCGTACCCAATTCAGACAACAGATCATAGCCGCTACCATTGATTAGCTCTTCATCAGTAACGATCAAATCAGGCATATTTTTGTTGGTCAGATACAGCGCTAGAGAAAGGTCCGCAGCAACAACAATATTGTAATCCAGCGATTGGACTGCTTCTTTGACAAGCTCGCCAATTCGCTTGTCCTTGCTGGCGATTAGTATGTGTCTGCTCATATTCTTGACGGATACCTTGATTCTTTGTCGTGGACTGGGTTTTAGTCGGGCAGCGACCAAACTCGAATTGATTTGTCGTTGCTTCCCGTCAATGCTTGGCGGCGGTCTGGTGTGAAAGCCTCGCTCCAGATGCCGAAGTTGAGCCCTTTGAATTCAACCAATTCTTTGCCGGAAGACAGCTCCCATGTGCGAATTGTCTGGTCCAAGCTGCCTGTAATGGCGCGGTCTGAGCCTTCTACGAAAGCGACTTTTACCACCCAGTCTTTGTGTCCGTCAAGCGCTTGAGTTGTTTCTCCCTTCTCGACGTCCCAAACTTTTGCGCTCAGGTCGCGGCTTCCGGTAAGAACTTTCATTCCGTCACCGGAGACTGCAACTGATAGAATGCTGTCGCCGTGCGCGTTTACAGAGCGCACTTCTTTTTGTGTTCCGAGGTCCCAGACCTTCATTACACCGTCGTCAGAGCCTGTAACAGCTCTATTGTTTGAGAGAAACGCGACGCAGCGCACAGGTTGAGTGTGTCCAGCGAGCATCATAACTTCTTTGGCGTCTGGCAGTGAAAGCACTCGGGCTGTGCGATCGAATCCGCCGGTGATTGCGCGTTTGCCGTCCGCGGAAATGTCGACGCTCGTAACCAGGTTGTTATATCCGCGAAAGCATGCGACTTGATTGCCGCTTTCAACTTCGAAAACGCGCACTGTGCAATCGTCTGAGCCGGAGACAATATATCTTTCGTCAGGGGTGAAGGCGACGCAGTTCACCTGATTTGTATGGCCCTGATACATGCGAATCTGCTTGCCTTGAGAGAGATCCCACAAGCGGACGGAGTTGTCGGCGCCGCCGGAAATGGCTTTGGTGCCGTCCTTGGAGCAGACGATGCTCTTGACCCAATTGATATGCCCGTTCATTTGCTTCAACTCTGTAGCCGTCTTTGTAGGCGCAGAGGATGTCGAAGATGAGTCGTAAGAACTCGTTGTTTCCGGCTCGATTTTTGTCTCGGCTGCACTCGAAACAGGACTGACTGTCGTAGTTGAGGGCACAGCTGTTGCTGTACCGGTATTCGGTGCAACGGTTGCAGAACCGTCAGCATCGGGAGTAGCCATGGTCGGCATTGGATACGACGAAACGGGCGTTTCTGGGTTTGCTGCTGCTGCTGCTGCTGCTGAAGCGACAGTTGTTGCCGCTGACGCTGAAGATGCCGCTGCAGATGCCGCTGCAGATGCCGCTGTAGCCTTGGGTTCTGCACTCGATACCATCCACTCTGGCTTTGGTTTTACTTCGTCATTAGATGCCGCTGTGGTTGGTTTCACCCCAAGCTTGGCTTCCATGTCAGCAATCACTTTATTGATACTTTCCTCTTCGGCTGTTCTTTTCTGCAGCTTATAGAGTTGAGACATCAATCTTAGCGTCTTCAAAACGTGCTCATCCTGCGGTCCAAAGAGTTGTGCTTCCTTCATGCAAAGCGTCAATTGCTTTTCTGCTTCCGCTAATTCTCCGGATTTCAGAAGGCGGTTGCCGAGGTCATAAAAGGTTTCCCACGCAAGCGAATTGCCCGCCGCCATTGCTTGTACCGCTGGCAACAATGTCATGGTTGCCGCGAGAATTATGTTGGTGGCGCTGCGCCTTTTGCTAGTCCATCGAGTAGAAATCACTGGCTGTCAAACCCCTTTGGTCCCGGGAGCCGAATTCCCCATATTTTATCCGGTGGGTATCTTTAATTCTATTGATCTTGGCGCTATTTGAAGGGCAAAAATGCCGCCTCTTCTCATGCTTGATGGTGTCGCATATGGTGGCGCAAATTTTTGTTGTTGCGAAAATTCTTGTTGTGCTCAGCGGAGTTTAGCGAGTACTGTGTTGTATCAAGTTGCTATAAAGATGCGAATTTTGATTGAACAATCATGTTCAAATCAGAACAAACCCGCCTCGCATCGGGTATAAAAGAGGCGTTCATATATAAGTGAACAAGCGGTAACGCCGGTTGTCAGGCGGGCGTTGGTATCCCTCGGTAAGCATCTTCCCGGTAAATTGTTAAATCGCCGGGTTGATTGTCGAATTAAACATTCAAGTTAGTCCTCAGGGAGGAAATATGCAGAAAAGGGTCTTTGGCAAAACCGGCATGGAAGTCAGTGTTCTTGGCTTCGGTGGAGCAGAAATCGGTTTTGAAGGGGCTAACGTATCTCACGTGCGAGAAATGCTCAGCGCTGCTCTTGACGCGGGTTTGAATGTCATTGATACAGCCGAATGTTACATGGATAGTGAAGAGCTCCTTGGTGAAGCGATTTCGTCGCGCCGCCAGGACTTTTATCTCTTTACTAAGTGCGGGCACAAGTGGACATATACCGAAGAAGCATGGGGCGCCGCGGATATCGCTGAGAGTTTGGAGCGCAGCTTGAAGCGACTCAAGACTGACTATGTAGACCTACTTCAACTTCACAGCTGCAGCAAGAAAATTTTGCAGAAAGGTGAGTGCATCAAAGCGTTGCAGAAAGCCAAGGAAGAAGGCAAGGTCTGCTTTATTGGATACAGTGGAGACGGCGACGATGCTTTGTACGCAATAAAAACTGGCGCCTTTGATGTCTTGCAAACATCATGCAGCATTGCCGATCAAGAGTGTATTGAAAAACTTTTGCCGCTCGCTGGTGAAAAAGGCATGGGTGTGATTGCGAAACGTCCTATAGCTAATGCTGCCTGGCGTTTCCCCAGCCGTCCGCAGAACAATTACATTCACGAATACTGGGAACGTTTGAGAGAGCTGAAGTATGACTTTCTCAACGGTAATTCCGAAGCTGCTGGCGAAACCGCACTTCGTTTTACACTGTCGTCGCCCAACGTTCACACTATGATAGTTGGCACGACTAAGCCAACACGTTGGTTGGAAAACGCCAAAGTCGTCGACAAGGGAAATCTGTCGGAATCAGAGTATGATGCGATTCGCGCTCGCTGGAAGCAAGTTGCAGCAGGCAAGGACTGGGTCGGACAGGTGTAGTACTTTGCCGTTCCGTCCGGGGCGATGCTGTTTTTCGGCAGAAATCGTAAGTGCGATGCCATGCTTCGCACGATTCAAAAGGATCGTTGTGCTTGTGAACTACGGAATTATTCCGTGTTCGCGCATGACCTTGTCCATGTTGTCGTCAATGACGTGCGCATTTGTCTTGTCGATTTCAGCGCCATGTGGAAGCAGTGAAGTTTTCAACTCACTCATTCGTTTGGCTGCGTCCTTCTCGGCCCGCTCAGTGTACAGCTTTTCTTGTGCTTGAATTTCTTTGAGCAAACGATGCTTCGCTTTTTCGGTTGAAACTTCGAGGAGTGGAACTGAAACAACAACCCAATTCTCCGCATGAGGCAGGTCGCCACTCTTGCGAGCGAGTTCTGCAAGCAAGAGGTACGTATTCAGTCGATCTTCTGGCGTAATGCCAAAACAATAATCTTGAATATCGAGAATTTCTTGCAGGTACGCGCCTGCTTCTTTGAGATCGTCAACTTCCAAATTGTTGCGCACCATGCTTGAAAGCGAACGTACTGACTCGGGGTGGCTGTACCCGAAAAGGCGCTCTGTGAGGTCCATCTCTTGCTTGCGGAAACGGAGTGCATCAACGTATTTGCATTTTTCTTCGAGTAAGTCGGCAATCTGTTGCGACAGCTCGCGGAGGCGAATTGATTTGCGAGGGTCATGCTCTTCGATATATTCGAATTCGCGCATGAGCAACTCTAAGTGCTCATCATCTGTCTGTTTTGCCTTATCGACAGCAGCAATTCCCTTCAACTGACTGATGCGATTTGTGAGTTTTAAAACTTCGTGTGGAGCTTTCGATTTGTCGTGCTCGAACAAGTTCAACGCTTTGTTCAATAGATCGACGGCTGCCGGTGTTTGACCCATCTGAGAATAAACTTCGGCCAGTGCTTCCAGGATGCGGATGGATAGAGGGTTCTTGATGCTTGGTTCGCCGACCAGATTCAGCGCTCGCAATAAAAGAACTTCTGAATCGTTAAATCGTTCCATGCGCTTCAACAAGTCACCAAGATCAAAAAGTGATTCGGCGAGTGTTGGATGTTCCGATCCGAAAATTGCTTCTTTTTTCTTGAGAGCGCGCCGCATCAGGGTTTCTGCTTCAGGCAAATTGCCGAGCATCACTTCAGCTTTTGCTAGTTTTGCAAGAAGGTTTGCCATTGATGCGCTCTTCACTTCGCCGGCTGCCTTGCGCAGAACGGCTGCGCGAGAGAAGAATGTAGCGGCGCGGTAAAATTCCTTGCGCAACAAATAGACGTTTCCCAATGCTTCGAGAATTGCGCTGATGGCAAGATTGTCTCTTGGTGAGGCGCATTCGAGCGCATTGAGAGTTTCAAACAAAATCGACTCTGCTTCGGTGTACGCAGATCTTTTTGCTAACAGCTCCGACAAGCCCTTTGCTGCATGTGCCCGGGCTGCATGCGCAGTTTCGTCTTTCTTGCACTCGTCATAAAACGAACGAAAGAGTCGTTCTGCGTCTGCAGTTTGACCCTGCGCTAGCGCTTCTTCTGCTGCTTGTTGAAATTGCTGCCAACTCATTGAATCAAACAATCGCCATTATGATGCCGATAAAATCGCAGTCGACATTGGCTTGCCAGCCTAGCGGTGTTGCCTATCGCCAGTGCATAGCCAATGCTTAGAATGAATGTTAACACGGCTCTGCGCAGGGGACCGCAAATACGTTGAAGGCGAACCTTTCGTTTGTCTGTCGTCTATTGAAGTCGTGAATAGGCTCTGCCGCGGCAGGAAGGCGGGTCGACGCATGGGTTGCTGCGCATTCCGTTGCGTCCGACCGCGTGGGCCTGGTCGTCCAACATTTGTCCTGGATACAGGGTTGTGGGCACTGCTTGCGTGTAGACCTGGGTTTGTTGCAGTTGATCTGGCATCATGAGAGGAGCGCCTGCTTGAATATATTGTGGCTGCACCATGCCAGGCTGCATCATTGGTTGCGCCATTTGTTGCTGTTGTATCGCTGCCGCTTGTGCGTATGCTGCTTGCTGGTCGTCGGCAACCGTGATCGGTCCGGTGTTGGGCAAGCTTTCCATTGCATGGGCTGCGCCTGGTCCAGCGTGGTCGACCTGTGCCGCCTGAGGGCCTTTATTCATCATGCCTACTGCGCCGCAGTAGACGAAAGTAACTACTCCGCCGATGAAAATACCCAGGAGTAGAAGGATGATTTTGCTGAGGACTTCGCCGTTGTCTTCTGTTGGCTGCATAATGCTCAAAGCTCATACCATTCAATAAGAGGGTGACGATTACCCTATTGTATGGATGAGGGCGTATTTGACTATGGTGAAAACCGCAAGGGCGCCACGGGTAAAGCCTTTTAGGGATGCGTGAATTGAGGTTGGAAACCCTGCGGCGCTTGGCGCGCAAGGGGGTGCGGCGTTTTTGTGTAACGCTTTGAGGCGAAGCAGCTCTGCTTAAGTCTGTCTCAGGCGTTAAACAGGCTGAACGGGCACTTCAGGAGAAAATCTTTGATGCTCGGGGTGTTTTCCATGGGTTTTGTCATCGCGGTAAGGGCGTCATTAAACCCTCGCGTGCCGAGCCCGAGACCCGAAACCAGCGAAGCGCTGGCGTCTATCGCAGAAGCCGCGTTTATCGCCCCATCGCCGATGGATGCTAATTCTTGAGCCATGAAAAGGGATCTCACGAGCTGTTGACAATTGACAGCGTACCAGCAGCTTTGGGTTTTGGCAGCTTAATTCTTTGCGAAACCGTTAGGGATGTGTTCACCCCGGCCGAAGTATTCAGCTGTTCATTTAGGGAAGGATTTCGAGGTGTTTGGTATGTGAAGGCCTATATACCTGGAATCCTCGACGATCAAGCGTGAATACTGTCTTGATTTTCGATTCCTCTGCAAGCGCAACCAGGACAGCATCCGCAAAGTCCATGGGCAGGTCGTGATACCGAGTCATTAAGCTCCTGACCCTGGCTAAATGCGAGTTTGTAACCGGCACGATGCTTAGTTGGAGTGCGTCGATGAGATCAAATAATCTATCTTGTCCTAGTGATACTTCCGATAGGAGATAAGAAGCTTCGGTAAGAACCGGTGACGCAGTCAAAAGCTTTGTTCTTCGGGGAAGTGTCTTCAAAACTTTCATGCATGCTTTGTGTTGGCTCTCATCGCTGTCTACAATTGCAACTATGGGGCCGGTATCAACCAAGATTGCGTCTTTTTGCGGCATTTTTAACTGCTCTTTTTAGGTGGTCAGGATTTGTGGCGAGATCTTTCTTTCCTGACCTAACCGGCTGAAAATCACTGGAGGAAAGCTCGTCAAACCAGGTTTTTTTGTCGTCCTTCAGAAGAGCGCGACAATAGATCCCTATCGCTTCACGTATGATTTCTGAACGCGCTTTACCTGTTCGCTTGGCTGCCTGATCTAAAAGCATCTCGAGGTCGGCACTTGTTCTAAAAGTAGTAACCATGACTCCATCCTCGAAGTGTATTACATGAGTGTAACACGCCTAAGGTGTAGTCACAATCACTATCTCATGCAAATCAATCGTTCCAGTTGATGAATGAAACTTCCAGCGGTTCGCCTTGATTTAGTTTTTCAAGGTTGGCGGCGAAATGCATCATCACTTGTGCTTTAGCTAACCCGCTGAGCATGTGAGATTCTTGTCCACGAGTGGGGATGGCGGTGGTATTGCCGTTTTCGTCTTGCTTAAGAGTGCCCCGCACGAAATCCAATCTGCCTGGACGTTTTTTCAGTGCAGACCCTGTGGCTATTCGCAGTGTTTCGTGGCGAAAGAATGTTCCGCCTGCCATTTTTCTGAGGGCTGGTTTCACGATTTGATGGAAGGTGACCAGGACAGAAACAGGATTGCCGGGTAATCCGAAAACGTATTTTCGTCCGACGAACTTACGCTGGCCAGCCTTGCTATCGCTGCCCTTGCTATCGCTGTTTTTTGTGTCTAGAACGCCAAAGTAAACGGGCTTGCCAGGTTTTATGGCAATGCGCCAGAAAATGGTTTTGAAGCCCAGACCTTCGAGCGTTTCTTTCACGTAGTCATGGTCTCCGACAGATACACCACCGGAGGAAATAACCATATCGCTTTCAGAAAGAGCTTTCTCGAACGCTGCTTTTGTTTCTTCTTTCGTGTCTCTCGCGATGAAACTCTTGCAGTCGCTGATGCCGAGCGCGTTCAACGCAGCGCTTAATCCGTATGCGTTAGAGTCGTAGATCTGCCCATCCTTGAGCAGATTGCCTGGTTCAACCAATTCGTCTCCGGTGACGACGAGCGCGACGCGTGGCTTTTTGAAGACAGAAAATCCTGTATGTCCAAGTGCTGCCAGAAGCGCAACTACAGGCGGATTTGCTTTGATGCCTGCGCTGATAACTGTTTCGCCTATCTTATATTCATCGCCGGCTCTGCGAATGTTTTCGCCTGATTGTGCTCCGCATGCGATCAGAACGCTGCCGTTTTCTTCTCGGCAGTATTCGCGCATCACGACTGCCTCGCAAGATGTGGGAACGCGAGCACCAGTGAAGATCTTTACTGTTTCGCCTGCGCTTATCTGAAGGTCTTTTGGAGAACCAGCGGCGATCGCCGAAACTAGCTTGAGTTGCTTGGGCGATGCTTCGGATGCGTTTGACAAATCGCTCGCCTTTACGCCGTAGCCATCAACAGCGGAGTTGTCGAATTGTGGGCTGTTCATCGTCGCGACGACATCTTCAGCGAGATAGCACCCAGCCATCTCTCTGAGGGCGACTTCTGTCTTGCCTAAAGTCGACACATTTTCTTCGACCAGTTTTAGCGCTTCTTCGAAAGAAATCATCGTAGCCTATACCATCAACTGATTATTCACGTGCGAGAAGATCTCGATTGCCGGGCGACGCTTGGCGTCGCCCCTACGATTCATTCCTATGCTTTGCCTTTTGCTTCCTGCAATGTTGGCTCGTCTTTTCTATCGTCGTGGCATTCGTCATTGAGCATTTTGAACGCGTGGAAGATGAATGGAAAAAGCGCGGCCATGCCGTCTTTCACTCCTCCAGTAGAGCCTGGCAAGGTGATGATTACTGTCTTGTCGCGAACACCGGCGAGCGAGCGGGAGAACATGGCGAACGGATTTCTTTCTTGTCCATACGCGCGTAAAGTCTCTGCAACACCAGGCAGTTCGCGCTCAATCAAGTTCTTGATCGCTTCGGGTGTTGTATCACGCGACGACAGTCCGGTACCGCCTGTGGTGATTAGCAAATCGACTTTCAGCTCGTCGGCGAGGCGAAGAATTTCTTTCTTCGCCTCTTCCGGATCGTCGGGAATAATCTTGTACTCGTCTACTGACAGCCCTTCTTCCTGAAGTTTGTCGACGATGATTCGACCCGAGATGTCTTGTTTTTTTCCTGCTGCGCAAGAGTCGGAAAGAACAATAACCCCTGCTTTGAGAACAGCAGGGCGCTTGTTGCGGAAGTCGGACTTGCCGCCTTTCTTTTCAACAAGCAAAACCGTCTCAATCTGCATCAATTCATCGACCATCTTGAGCATGTCGTATATTGTCAGGGCGGCAACAGATGCAGCTGTCAGCGCTTCCATCTCGACGCCGGTTTTGTAGATAGCCTTTACTGTTGTGACGATGTGAATCGCATCTTCGTCGAGTTCGAATTCGCATCCGACATAATCAACCGGCATAGGATGGCAGTAAGGAATGATCTGCGAGGTGTTTTTCGCTGCCTGAATTGCAGCGACTTTCGCCACCGGCAGCGGATCTCCCTTTGGACCCGTTCCATTCTTGATGATCTTTATCGTCTCAGGGCTTGCCTTTAGTGTGGCTCGCGCTGTTGCAATTCTCAGGGTATTTACTTTACTCGAAACGTCTCGCATTGTTCTTTCTCGTTGTTTCCTGGGAGGGCCGGCGGCTCGCCGGTTTAGGGGGGTGGTTTGCTGGGAGCGCCGGCAATTGCCGACTTTGGGACTTTTCCTGGGAGCGCCGGCGGCTCGCCGGCTTTGGGTTCTTCTTTCACTGCGGGCGACGCATGGCGTCGCCCATACAATCTTTCTAACTGCCTGCAATCACCTCAGCCGCCTATTTCAATCATGGTCCGATTGTCTGACTGCGAAAGTTCTTCAGCGGGTGCGTGTGCTTCCGGCTTAAGAGAAAGCGAGTACCGAATCATCTCTTCAACTTCCGCGTCTGTTGCGCCTTCTCTCATCTTGTCGCGCAAGTTGATCTCAGCAGGGTAAAACAAGCACGATTTCACAGAACCATCAGCCGTCAATCTCAAGCGATTGCATGTCGAGCAAAAGCTATCCGACATCGAGGTGATAAAACTCACCGTGCCTTTTCCTGGCTTGCCGGTCTTATCTGTTAGAGAGAAATCCTTACCGACAGCCGACGGATCGGCAGAAAGAGAGGTTAGTTTGTACTTGCTCTCGATCGTCTGCATCATGTCTTTGTAGGTGACAACTTTTTCTATGTTCCATTCGTTGTCTTTAAAGGGCATGAATTCTATGAATCGCACATTGATTCTGTTCTCAAATGCAAAGTCGACGAAATCCAGCAGTTCATCATCATTAAAGCCTGCCATGACCACTGAATTCAATTTCAATTCTTCAAAGTTTTCAGAAAGAGCAGATTGTATTCCGTGCCAAACTTGGTCGAACTGATCTCGTCTTGTCACCTGAAGAAATCGATCTTTCTTCAGTGTGTCGAGGCTGATGTTGAGCGCTTTGATGCCATTTTCTTTCAGGACTTTGGCCTTGTCGCCAAGCAAGGTTGCGTTGGTTGTCATTGCTAAAGTCTTCAAACCTTCGAGGCGAGCGAGACGATAGACAAGCTTTTCTATGTCTCGACGAACCATTGGTTCTCCGCCTGTCAGGCGAATCTTCGTGATTCCTCGTTTTACCATGATCGACGCAACGCGTTCGATTTCCTCAAAAGTCAAAAGCTCTTGCTTTTGCCGATAGACGATCCCTTCTGCGGGCATGCAGTATGCGCAGCGCAAATTGCAGCGATCTGTTACTGAGATTCGCAGATAGGTATGTACTCGCTGAAACCCGTCCACGAGAGCGTTTTTGTTCAAAAGTTTGATTGGTGAATCCGAAGGTGTCATGACTTTGCACCTTTGGATTTCGCTGTGGTCAGATCGGAGTGTTTTTCAGCTTGATGAACATGTCCATTGCACTGTTCATGTTCACTCTCTGGTTCGTGCTTGTCTTTTCTTGTGTGCGTCTGCCCCTGTCCATGCCCGCAGTTCACCCATGATGTCGTTCCATCGGCGTAAGTTTCACGCTTCCAGATCGGAACTCGTTTTTTGATCTCGTTGATGATGAATTCACATGCAACAAACGCTTCTTTTCTGTGCGCAGACGAAACCATCACAACTACTGCCAGCTCGCCTACCTTGAGCGGGCCGGTTCGGTGCACGCAGCACGCTTTCAGAATATCAAACTGTCTAGCTTCCTCGAGAATGCGCTGCCCTTCTTTGACTGCCAATTCTTCATATGCTTCGTATTCGAGCGCAGTTACTTCTTTGCCTTCGTTGTTTTCGCGCACCCAGCCTTCGAAAGCAACAAAGCCCCCGGCTTCAGGCGTGCTCACCCGACACTTAAGCGCATCCAAATCAATCGTGGTATTCGAGATGGAAAACTTCAATTCGCCCACATTGCACCTATCCGCCTGCGACGGGTGGTATGAAAACAACTTTGTCGCTTTCGCTAAGAGTTTTGCTCCAGTCGGCAAATTCGTCATTGAGTGCAACTGCCACTGATGAGTGTTTCAGTGAAAAGCCGTACTGTTTTTGCAACTCTTCGTACAGTTCTAAAACCGTCGCGCTCTCCGTTTGTATTTTCTCGCTAGCTAAGCCGCGCTGCTCTTTGAGCAGTGCGAAATAATCCACGCGGACCGTCTTGCTGTTGCTTGCTGACAAGTGCGCCAACGCCTCTTTACCCGGGCTTTTCAGTCTGATTCTCGCATATGCGGAGGCTATTGTCATTGCTGCCGCGTTGCCGTTTAACAACTCCGAAATGAGCCGCGACTATTGTGACCGTAGAACCGCCAGCACGGATGAGGACGTCGGCATGACAATGAGAGCGAAAGTGGCGTCGGAGTGTGAGGCGCCGCTCTACAAGCAACTCGAAGAGTCGATAATTGCCGATATCGTCGCTGGGCGCCTAAAGCCCGGCGACGTCGTTCCGTCCACCTACACTTTGGCAGAGCGGCACGGTATTTCACGCGTGACGGCTGTCCGTTGCTATGAGGAGCTGAAGGGGCGTGGCTATCTGACCGCGCGCCGAGGAGGCTCCACTGTTGTCAATCCTGGGCTGGTCTTGCCGGGCGAACGTAGTGTTGTGCAGTCCTTTGAGCCCGACGAGCACGAACCTGGGCGCTTTGACAACTGTCTGGGTGCGCAGTTGCAGAAGCCTCCTGCCCAAGTGCTTCCGACGAAAGCCTGGATGAAGGCAATGCAGGCGGTTTGCGAAAGTAATGCCGCGGAATATTCTGGCAGCGCTGAGAGGCTCATTGCTCCGCGTTTGCGCTCGGCTGTGGCGGCTTTTTTGTTGAGGATGCGGGGTCTGTCAGTTTACTCACGCAATATTCTTGTCTTTGACTCAAAGTGGAATGCAATGGCTTTTGTTGCGGAAAACTTTCTGGAAAGGGGTGATACGGTTGCGGTGGAAAACCCCGGAGATCCGCTATTTGTTCATGAATGCTCTCGTCGAGCGTTAGAGCTAAAACTAATGCCAATCGACAGAGAGGGCGCTGTAATCGAACATCTTGAGCCTCGCTGTGGCGCGAAGCTGATTGCTGTGAGTCCTTCGGCGCACTTTCCGACCGGCGCTGTCATGTCTGAGCGAAGGCGTCAACAATTGGCTCGCTACGCGGGGAATAACGAAGCAATAATTCTTGAGGATGATGGCTATGCCCTCTTGCGCTTCGGAAAACAACCGGAACCGTCCCTCTACAACAAGTTTAAAAATGCTCTTCATCTGGGCTCTTTTGGCGCTTATCTCGGGCACTTGTGCCAGCTCTCCTATCTTGTCGTGCCGGATCATTTACTCGAAAGGCTGGCTCCCGGTCTCGATGTTAGAGCATTTAGCCAGCCCACATTTGTTCATCTTGCGCTTGCAAGCATGCTGGAATCAAGCGCTCTCGAGTTGGCGATCTTTAAGCAGCGTGCGACATTGCAGAAGCATAGGCAGGAGATTTTGTCGGTTCTCATCAATGAATTCAAAGACATACTTTCAGTGAATGCCGGATCGACTGGATGTGATTTGCTACTGCGGTTTCATTCGCATCTTTCTAAAGAGCTGGTTCTTCAGGCTCTGGATGCTTGTAGGATTGAACGCAGTTCGCTTGAACGATGCTATGCAGAGTTCGCAGAAGGTCAGCGTGTTGAAATACTTTTGCCATTGATTGGGTGGCATGACCCTTCAGGTAACTCTGTGGACAAATTGCTGGCTGTAAAACGGTATCTGGCGATGTGCGATATTCCGTCGAACTCCGCGTTCGATGTTTCACCCAGCGCATCCATCGCTGATGTGTTAACTGCATCAACGCAATTTCAAAGTCCGAGTTTAATGTACACCAGGCAGTAATAAATCGCATCGAAGCTGGTAGAGTGTTGCTCTTCGCCAGGCTTCTGCATGAGGATTTCAACATGTCAGTCGAGAAAAGACCCTTTGGTTCGTGGACCTCGCCCCTCGCCGCGTCGCAAATTGCCGCGGGAGTTATTAAGGTAGGTCAGCCTCAGTGGGATGGTGATGACCTGTACTGGCTAGAAGGTCGACCCCTCGAAGGTGGGCGCAACGTCATCGTCAGGCGCTCCGCGTCCGGCAAAGTTGAAGACATGTTGCATGCTCCATTCAATGCGCGCACTCGTGTTCATGAATATGGCGGTGGCGATTACATGGTGGTCGATGGAACGATTTATTTCTCCAACTTCGAAGACCAGCAGATTTACATGTCGAAAGCGGGCGCGCTGCCCACATTCCTGGCAGGCAACAAGAACACTCGCTTTGCTGATTACAATTTTGACCGAAAGAGAAAACTTGTTTTCTGCGTAATGGAAACACATGGTGCAACAGAGCATGATGTAACCAACACTGTTGTTTCGATCAACGAAAAAGGCGAGATATCGCAAGTTGCCGGTGGATCGGACTTCTATATGTCGCCTCGTGTCAGCCCTGATGGACGCTTTGTTTGCTACGTTCAATGGAATCATCCAAACATGCCTTGGGACGAAAGCGAGCTTTATCTTGCCGAACTCGATGCGGAAGGAAAAGTTTCCAAACTTGAGCGAGTCGCGGGAGGCAAGGATTTATCAGTGTCTTCGCCGCAGTGGGGGCACGACGGTACTTTGTATTTCGTGAGCGAGGAAACGGGATTTTGGAATCTGCATAAAATTGATGCGGAGGATTTGAAAGATTCTGTTAGCAAAGATCTTTATGCGAAAGCTGCAATCGTTCTGAAAGAACAGCGCGAACATGCTTTGCCAGCTTGGGTTTTTGGCATGTCCAACTATGCTCCTCTAAAGGATGGCAATGTTCTTCTGTCTGCGAACGATCGTGGGACGTGGGAGCTCGTACTTTTGGAGCAGGATGGCAAAGGTGGATTGAAACCTTTGAGAATCGATTCGCCGTACGCCAATTTTGCCTACGTAAAGGCAGGCAACAAGCAGGCTGCGATGTGCGCTGGTTCCCCAGACGCGTTTTCCGCATTGGTTTCATTCGATTTGAAAGAACATACATTCGAAGTCGAGCGTGCAACGACTGAGATGCATGTCGACAAAAAGTACATTTCAAAACCACAAACAATTGAATTTAAAACCGAAGACAATAAAACCGCTTTCGCGTTTTTCTATCCACCAAAGAACGACGATTTTGAAGCACCTGCCGGTGAATTGCCGCCTTTGATTGTGTTTAGTCATGGAGGACCTACAGGTCAAACATCGAATGATCTTCGCCTTTCAATTCAATATTGGACTAGCCGTGGTTTTGCAATCGTTGATGTGAATTATGGCGGCAGCACTGGCTTTGGACGTGAATACCGCGAGCGATTGAAGAAAAGCTGGGGCATTGTCGATATGCATGACTGCCAAAACGCCGCGCGCTATCTCGCTGGCAAAGGTCTGGTCGACAAAGATAGAATGGCTATCGCCGGTGGAAGCGCGGGCGGCTATACGACTCTTTGCGCGCTAACGTTTGGTGACGTTTTCCGCGCCGGTGCCAGTCACTTTGGTGTGAGCGATTTGGAAGCTTTGGCGCTTGATACTCACAAGTTTGAATCGCGCTATCTTGATCGCCTGGTGGGAGATTACCCAGCGGATAAGGAAACCTACATCGCGCGCTCGCCGATTCATCACACGGACAAGCTCTCCTGCCCGATCATTTTCTTGCAAGGAACAGAGGACAAGGTTGTTCCGCCATCGCAATCTGAAGCGATGGTAGATGCGCTCAAAGCAAAAAAACTTCCGGTTGCTTATGTTCTCTTTGAAGGAGAACAGCATGGCTTCCGCCAGGCGAAGAACATCGCTCGCGCACTAGAAGCAGAGTTGTATTTTTACTCTCGCGTGTTCGATTTTGAACTCGGCAATCCCGTCGAGCCGGTCGAAATCGTGAATGAGGACGCTCTTCAAAAGGTCGGCGGCAAGCGGTAGATTGCTACTCAACCTTGAACATCTCGCGAGCTTTTTTGAGATTATCTTCGTCGAGCCATTCTTCGGTGAATCCGCAAGATAGGCATAGATAGCGCGTGATGAATGCTTTTGCCGAGAATATTTCTATCTGAAGGCAAGCACCATCAATAGATGCGCCTGCGCTCACGTCCCTCATCTCTGTGGAACATTTAGAACACTTCTTATTGCTCACGATTTCGCTTAGCCTTCAGCGGTTGCTTCTTCTTTGACTTCAAGCATGCCTGAAACTTGTTCGAGCATTTGCTTGCGCTCGCCTTCGCTTGCCTTTTCATATTGGCGGAAGACGCCTGCGATTTGCAACCAGCGGGAGTCATTTGAGTCCGGCACCGATATACGCATCGCTACATCGCGCATGAGCTGTGAAAAGGAGAAGCATTCGCCTTCAAGATTTTGGAAGCCTTCATCTTTCTCAATTGCGATACCGAGGCGCAATGCAGAGACGTAAGCATCGACCGAGGGTTCGATCTTGAGAAGCTCGCGCTCCAATAGCACCAAATCCGATGCCATGAACATTTGCTCTTTCATTGAAGAAGTAGGAGTAAAAACGTCAGGCACCATAAGCGGTGCGTCGTCGTCTTCCTCTTCGTGGCGTTCTCTGTCTCTGCGATCTTCGTCTTCATGACCAGAGTAAACGTGCGTTCTAAAACTATGTCTGCCTTCGTGCTGCTCGTCCTCGCGCTCGAAGTAGTAGTCAGACAGAGTGTTCATGCTGAAACGCTGCTCTCGGCGCGCCAGATCGATACAGACGAATGCAGCCATGATGATGGTCAATATTGACGCAAATGGAACAAGCCATGCGGAGTGTGCGCTGTTTGTCGGCAAGAATGCTGCAATGAGTCCTTCGTGCCTTGCGGTGAGTAACGAGCCGCACCAGGTCGCAGTCAACAGACTCATTACTACAGCGGTCGGAAGCTTGTGAGTCGGTGCCGCCTTGGTTCCCAGCAAAATGAAGAGTCCGGCTGAGATGACTGCGCCACAAACCCAAGCTGCGTCATTAAGGAAGGCAAGCGGTGGGACAACGGCTGCTGCGTCCTTCCATGCGCAGAACAAAAACTGCCCAATAGAAAAGCCGATAGCGCCTCCCGGTAATACGAGAAGCCATCTAAACGGTGATGTGTAATGTCCTTCCATTGGTGTCTTCACTGACCTGAGCTACCTGACTTGTAAAGATAACATAGTTAATCTATATATCAAAACTCTTGAGAGCCAATTAAATAGAGAGCCTAAATCGTTAGTTTCCCCACCCCTTCCTGTTTGAACCCAATGCCTCGCCAGTCATGGGCACGAAACGAACTGGAATTAACCGATTTGCTTCCATTCGGCCCTCCTCCAACTTAAAAATCATAAGTTCTTGGGTCCCCTCGCCGATGGGAATAATCATTCGACCTCCCTCAATTAGTTGTTCGAACAGATGCTCGGGAAGGTGGTCTGGGGCTGCTGTTACGATTATTCGGTCGAACGGGGCTTCCTCTTTCCATCCGCGATAACCGTCTCCAGTGCGGATTATCACGTTTTCTATGCCCAGGCTAGCCAGCCGCAGCCGAGTTTCCTCAGCCAAACTCGGAACGATTTCAATTGAATAGACCGATTGGCAGAGTGATGCCAATACAGCTGATTGATAGCCGCAGCCGGTTCCGATCTCCAGAACCCGGCACTGTTTTGTTAGTTGCAGCGCTTCTGTCATGAGCGCCACAATGTAGGGCTGCGAGATTGTTTGCCCATTGCCAATCGGCAACGCGCCATCCTCGTAGGCGTGATCTTTGATGTTTTGAGGGACAAACATGTGACGAGGAAGTCGTCTCATAGCCTTGAGAACGTCAGCATTTCTAACGCCCCGAGCAACAATCTGAGTCGTGACCATCGACTCTCTTTCGTTTGCTCGTGCTGGTTCTGCGTAGAAGTCGTTTCGCTTGCAATCAACCGATGTTTTCTCAGGTGCACTCCCTGTGCTCTCTTTCGCGGACGCCTTTGATTGCACCCATGATTTCAATGGTGCAAATGCTTTGTCTAGTCCTGCTTTTAGTCGGTTAGACACGTCAGGCTCCCGCAAATATGTTTAAAGTCGATTGATTTTCTGGTTAGACAAGAGGGAAACCGGTAAGTTCCGCGATGAAAAATCAGACTTTCTATTCCGATTGTACTCTTGGATGCTTCCGAGGACAAAAAAATGGGCGCAAATCGCATATGATCACGTTTACCAAATTTGTGGGCGCGTCCGGCGTCCAGTTATTGTATTTCAGCAGTACAGGAGTTTGACGGCGATATGAGTCTGAAAGGCAAGACCATTTTCATTACCGGGGCATCACGCGGCATAGGCAAAGCAATTGCTGAGCGCGCTGCTAAAGATGGCGCGAATATTGTGATTGCGGCAAAAACGGTTGAGGAGAATAGTCGACTTCCGGGCACCATATACAGTGCCGCTGAGGATATTGAAAAACTCGGTGGCAAAGCCTTGGCGTTGCAGGTAGATGTGCGATTCGATGATCAGATCAAAGAAGCTATCGACAAGGCTGCTGAGAAGTTCGGTGGGTTGGATATCTTGGTGAACAACGCGTCGGCAATCAGTCTTACAAATACCTTGGACACTGATGCAAAACGTTTTGATCTTATGCATCAAGTCAATGTTCGCGGAACATATCTCAATTCTCGCGCTGCCATTGCGTATTTGGAGAAGGCTGCAAATCCGCATATTCTCAATCTTTCGCCGCCGCTCAACATGGATCCGAAATGGTTTGGACCGCACGTTGCTTACACCATGTCCAAGTATGGAATGTCGATGTGCACTTTGGGCATGTCGAAGGAATTGGCGAAAAAGAAAATCGCCGTCAATTCTTTGTGGCCAGAAACCGGCATCGCCACAGCCGCCGTAAAGAATTTACTGGGCGGCGATGATGCGATGAAGATGTGCCGCAAGCCCGAGATTGTCGCCGACGCTGCGTATTGGATCTTGACGCAGCCGTCGACTGAATGCACGGGCAACTTCTTCATTGACTCGGAAGTTCTGAAAAACTCCGGAGTAAAAGATTTGGACAGTTATGCCGTCATGCCAGGGCAGAAGCTGATGCCCGATTTCTTTCTTGGGTAACTTCTGGGGCGACGCCACGCACAGTCCAAACAAACGTAGCGGCGACAACATGCGTCGACCGGTTTTACATTGCTGCATTGCTGGAAAAGGGCGATGACCCGCATCGCCCTTCCCGTATTAGTTGCTATCGATGTGCGCTTGCCGACGCGCTACTCTAGTTCTTCGCTCTTTCTGTTTTTACTGCTGCGAGGTCTTCCGAAAAATCGTCAGCGTCGGAATACTTCGGTTCGATTGCGATCTTTCCGTTGTGGTCGAGGAAGCCTGTTTTGTCATCCGTGACTACGCGAGCCATTCCTCCGGCGAATGGGTAGGCATCATCGAAAGTTAGAGGCACAATTACTTTGCCTTTCTTGTCGATGAATCCCCATTTTGCAGCCACGAGAGAAGGCGACATGCCCATCTGCCATCTACCCTTCGCGACCGGCGCAAGACCCTCGGAGAACGGCAGTCCAAAGCTGTACTTGCCGTCGATTGTCTTGTTGCCATTGGCGTCAATGTATGTCCAGGTGCGCGGGCGTCCATCTTTTTCCTTGGCTCCGGTGGCAACACACGCAAGCCCTTCCGAGAAGGGTGTCGCGCCATCGTACGTCGGTTTGATAATTGTCTTGCCCTTCGAATCGAGGAAGCCGAAAAGGCCGCCAGTGACAATCCAGTTGTGACCCATTCCGGTTAGTCCCATGACACTGCCGCTTAATTTGAGGTAAGTCAGAGTGTTGTCCGGACTTTGCAATATCAATTGATATGAGGGTTTGACGAGAAACGTTCCATCACGATCGATAACGCCATAGTGCTGTCCGTTTTGGATAATTGCCAGACCTTTGTTGAACTCATTTGCGTCGCTAAATTGCGGTTTGATGACAGTCTTGCCTGTTTTATCTATATAGCCCCACTGCGCGTCGGAACCGACTCCGTCGCCGCGTTTGAATTTCACAGCCGCAACGCCTTCCTGGAAAGAATGCGCGTCCTCAAACGCGGGTTCAATTACAAACTTGCCTTCCTTGTCAATAAATCCGTACAGTTTTTCCACAGCGGACGCATCGACAACTGCTGCGAGCCCTTCTTTGAAAGAACCAGCCTCTGAGAATCTAGGCTCAATTTTCATCGCGCCTGTTTTATCTACAAACCCAAAGCGCTCCCCTATCTTCACCGCCGCAAGTCCCTCCGAAAATGGACCCGCTTCGTCGTAACCTGGTTGGATCACCATTTTGCCGTTGCGGTCGATGTAGCCATAAGCTTCTTCGCTTTTGGCACTCGCCGCCATAGCCTTTAGACCGGGCATACCAAAGTTTAAACCAGAACAGATAAGCCCGACTTGGGCTGTAATTGCCAGAGCAATAATTTTTCGCATATTGCCACCTCCAAGGTCTCTTAACTTGGAGGTGCTGGGAATTAGGGGGTTGCAAGAAAGTTCTTAGGCCACTTGCTTAAGCGAGTTTCTCAAGCCAGTTTCTCAAGCCAGTTTCTCAAGCCAGTTTCTCAGGCCACTTTCTTGAGCTGTCTTCTCAAGTCAGTTTCTCAGAGGGTGTTGGACACTCAGACCTTTGCAGCGAGTTCTGAGTCGAGAATCGCCTTTGTCAAGCTGGCAACGCGTTTGCCTATGTTTCCTACAGCGGCTTGGCTCTTTTCGTCCTTCAACTTGCCGTCTTCCGTAAATGCCTCATTTGCCTTGGATATGGCTTGCTGTTCGGGAATTACAATCACGGCGATGTTTCCGAGAATCGAGCGTAAGGTGACGAGTCCTCTCAGTCCACCAAGCGCGCCTGGTGAACATGCCATGATGCCTGCGACTTTGCCGGTGAACGCTTCAAGACTCTTTTCGCCTTGTTCGGGGCGCGAAGTCCAGTCTATGAAGTTTTTCAGCGCGGCGCTTACCGAGCTGTTGTACTCGGGAGAAGCTATCAGCAAGCCCTGATGCTCTTTCATGATTTTCTTGAGCTTCTTGCCATTCTCTGGGATGCCGCTTTCCGCCTCGATGTCACCGTCGTATATCGGCATCGGGTAGTCCTTCAAATCGATGAACGTGCAGTCGGCCCCGGCTTCCTGCGCTGCTGCCATTGCGACCTTGACCAACTTCTTGTTGAGCGAGTCTTTTCTTAAACTGCCTGCGAGACAGAGGATTTTCGGGCGGCTGGACATGACTTCTCCCTTCTGTTTGATGCGGTTGAGTATTATCACACAGCATAAATTTTTCCGGGATACCTCAGGTAGTCTAGAATTGCAGTAGTGCTGGAAATTCAAACGCAGGATGTGGCGTTTTGGCGAGATTAAAAGGACTGCGTTTTATTAAACTGCACATCGCCGTCGCGATCTCTTTTCTTTGCGTTCTGTCTGCCCCCACACTTCCGCTGTTTGCCGGTAATGGTGTCGCTACCTCGCAGTTTGTCAATGATCCCGAGCTCAATTCCATACGCCTGAGTATGCGTGACAAAAACTACAGTGCCGCGAGGCCGCTGCTGGATGCGTTTCTCAAGAAGAAGCCGAATTCGCCGCTTGCGCTTGTTTATCGTTCTCGTTGCTACGTCGATGAAAACAAACCCAAAGAGGCGCTCGATTGTTTACATCGCGCTGCAGCTCTCGCACCAGCTAATTCTGAAATCTATGCCGATGAAGCAAATATCTATGCGGCGCAAAAGCACTATCAAAAGGCGATTGTGTCAGCGACCAATTCGCTAAAGTATGGAAGCGGATATAGTCAGAAGCATATGTTTCATTTGCGTTCGATGATGTACAGCAATGTTGGGCAATACAAAAAGGCGATTGAGGATATGAATTCCTATCTCCGGATTGATCCGATGAAGCATCGGGGCTATAGCTGGAGAGCTACTGCCTATGAGCAGGACGGGCAGCTGGATAAAGCGCTCGCAGATTATCGAATCGCAATTCAGCTGAGCAAAGACTATGAGTATCGATTTCACAGTGCTCGCGTTTTGCAAAAGCAAGGAAAGTTGAACGAAGCCGTTGCGGAAATGACTTCAATAATCAAGTCGAATCCCGATGAGGACGAAGCTTGGAATAAGCGCGGTACTCTCTATTACGCGATGGGTAAGTACAAGGAAGCCGTTAAGGATTTTACGCAAGCATTGGCAACCAATTTCGGTTCGGGCGAAACGCTTTATCGCGCACGCGGGAGAGCGTATGAAAAACTCGGTCAAAAGGAACTCGCCCAGAAGGATTTCAAAAAAGCCGAAGAGCTCCAGAAGAAGCCTGTTGTCGAGCCTATTTAGTTCCACCGTATTTAATTCCATCCGAAACCTAAGGCCTGCTACACCATTCTTTTGGCACTGCCGGTAATACTGTGTTTTGTGTTTGTGTCGCAAAGCTATGCGCAAATAAAACCGCTTACTCATACTACTGGGTCGCGCGCGAGGCTTTTTGAACTATCTATTTTGCTTGAAGCGTGCTGACTCCATCTAGCCTTTCTTCCGGCTTTGCATCAGCGTTGCCGCGTACATACTTGTTGAGAAACTCGACAGAATAGTGGCAAACCAATTCTCTTCGTTTGCGGTTGATGTTCAAATCTGTCCACGCAAAGTGTGATGCATCTTCGAATTCAACATAGACTGAGGGTGATGAAGTCTTGCTGAACGCGCCATTTCTGCCTTTGACAAACATATTAATGAAAGTATCTCGCGTTCCGCACTGATACATTACAGGCACATTGAGGCCGCTCAATCGGTCTCGAGATAAATACGGATTGGTGTACGGAGCAAGGGCAAGAACAGCTTTTACGCCCGGCAGTTTCCAGCTCGGCCACGCACCTGCAAGTCCCAGCACTGTGTATCCACCAAGTGAATGACCTACCAGAGCGAGTTTTGACCAGTCGATTTTTGCATTCCAATTGGGGTCGTTGTGCAAGGCAAAAATTAATTGCTGGATGTCGTGTTCTCTATCTTTGTATGTCGTTTCGCTCCAATCGTTTGGGCGATTGAATTCAATCTGCTTTCTTGTGTGTCCGTTGAAAAGTGCATCTCTGTGGTTTGGAGCAATGACTAGATAGCCTTCTTGGGCGAGTGCCTTCATCAAGAATGCGCTGCCCGAATTTAGCCCGTGATAACCGTGAGAAAAGATCACCACAGGTGATGTAGTTGACGAACCAATTATGCGCGTCGGCTCCCACACAACAACGTTGATGCCGCCGATGACCATTTTCTGCCCGCTGCCCCGTTGGCTGTCGCCAAGCCTCTCTCGTCCAAGCCGCAGACGTCCAAGTCGCTCTCGTCCAAGTCGCCCTCGTCTGGGGCTCTCTGTGCTTGGTTCTTCGTCGCTGAGTTTTTCGCCCTCGTTCATCAATAATGGGTTGGGAGCCTGTGGAGATGGGGAGTAATTGGCTGCATAAGATGGCGCCGAAAGTATGGCGCACGCATTCCATATAAGAAGTAGGCGAAAAGCTGTCGACATGTGTTTGTATCTGTGTCTGTGTCTGTGTCTGTGTCTGTGTCTGTGTCTGTATCTGTGTCTGTGTCTGAGTTCTCTTGGTGCTTGGCGCGCTGTGCGAGGCGCAGGATTTGTAGGCGAAATCAATTTACCTATTGGCTCAATCTATTGGACACCAACTCCTGTAAAAAAGTTGTGCACATCTTGAATTTTCCTCCTGTGCAAATGGCTTCTATTGACTCCCCTAATTAATGAGTGTATACTCACTCATGAATGGAGGTTGAATGGCTCGACCGAAGAGCGAAGAAAAGCGGAATACCCTTTTGTCGGTCGCCACACAAGTATTTGCCAAAAACGGACTAACAGCATCTACCGCCTCGATTACGAGCGCGGCTGGCATGGCTGAGGGGACGCTTTTCATTTACTTCAAAGGCAAAGACGAATTGATAAACGCCTTGTACGCCGAGATCAAATCAGATCTCGCGGACTCGATGCTCGTCGGTATCCCAAAAACTGGATCTGTGAAAGACAAGATGCATCACGTATGGAACAACTACGTTGATTGGGGCGCGAAAAACCCCGAACGCATGACTGTAATGCACAAGATCAAAGTGTGGGAAGGCTTGAAGCCGGAAGTGCGAGATCAGCTGATGATGCGCTTTTCTGAACTTCACGAACTGATTGAACTCGCCATAAAAGAAAGTGCAAAGGAAACACCGTACGACTTTCTGATGGCAGTTTTTTCCGCTCAAGCCGAGACTACCATGCAATTCGTGAAGCAAGACCCCGCGCAGTCGGAGCTGTACAAAAGTCGGGGATTCGAAATGTTTTGGAACGGCGTCACCACCAGGTGAGCGCGTAGTGTAACCCACAAAAAAGTATGTGCGTTTGATTCGGATTTTGGAAACATAATCCGCAAGTTAGGCGCGTAACAACAACTGCAACACGCAGCTAAAGCTGCACAGCAAGAAATAAAACAACTTCTACAAACTGCAAGAGAACAGCAAAAAAACAGAACAAAGGAGTTCGACAATGAAATACAAAACCCTCGGTGACACCGGGTTGCTGGTGTCTACGCTATGCTTTGGCGCGATGACTTTCCATGGTGGACAAGGTCTGTTCAAATTCATGGGTGGCACGCAACAAGACGAAGCCGACGAACTGATAAAGAAGTGCGTCGAAAAAGGAATCAATTTCTTCGACACCGCCGACGTTTACTCGGAAGGTGGCAGCGAAGAGATGCTTGGGCAGTCGTTCCGCAATCTCGGCATTCAGCGCAAAGATGTGGTGATTGCCACCAAGTGCTACGGCAGAATGGGACCAGGTCACAACGATATCGGCGCATCGCGCAAGCACATTATTGAAGCTGTTGACGCCAGTCTCCGTCGATTGCAAACCGACTACATCGACCTGTATCAAATCCATGGCACCGACAGTGTGACGCCGCTTGAGGAAACTCTGCGTGCACTCGACACATTGGTGCAGCAAGGCAAAGTGAGATATGTCGGTTGCTCGAACTGGGCAGCGTGGAAACTTCAGCGTGCTCTGGATGTTTCGGAGTTCAAAAACTTGGCTCGCCTCGACACCCTGCAAGCTTATTACTCAATTGCCGGTCGCGACCTCGAAAGAGAGCTTGTGCCGTTGATGGAGAATTCGAAAACAGGCTTGCTCGTTTGGAGTCCGCTGGCTGGTGGTTTGCTTTCCGGAAAGTTTGATCGTGATAATCAGAAACCGGCAAACAGCCGTCGATCTGAGTTTGATTTCCCGATCGTCGATAAAGAGCGTGTATGGAACATTCTTGATGTGATCAGACCAATCGCGAAGGAGCACGACACAACTGTCGCAAGAATTGCGCTTGCGTGGTTGCTTGCGAAACCAGTCGTGACATCGGTCATTATCGGTGCGAAGAATATGAAGCAGCTCGAAGACAACATCGGCGCTGTCGATATTGAATTGACTGACTATCAGATCGGAGCGCTTGATGAAGTAAGCGAATTACCGCCGGAATACCCTGGTTGGATGATTCCTTTCCAATCGGCAGACCGCTTGGACCCTACTTACGACCGATGGGCTGCTGTTAAAGAGCAACTGGCTACCGCACAAAAATAAATCGCGGTCACTTCGGTACGGCGATTCGTGAGAGGAAAGAAGTGTAATCTTTCCGCCTTCTACAGGTGGTATGAATTTCTCAAGAAATTCATACCACCTGAAAGTCTCAGAAGCCCCACAGATTCAGCAATTTGCTTTTGCTTGTAATTGCGGTTTTGTTGGTGAGCCTGAAGACTCTCACTGGCGCTAATTTCCACCTTGTTCAAGTGGTATGAATTTCTCAAGAAATTCATACCACCTGAAAAGTGATTTTTTGATTCGTTGATTCGGTCCCTGTAGGAAGAGCTAGACTTTTTCCAGCTCAAAAGCATCGTGAATCAGTTTCGCGGCTTTGTCCGCTTGCCCGCGTGATACGACGCATGTAATTTTCATCTCGCTGGACGAGATCATTTTGATGTTGATTTTTGCAGCGCCTAATGTTTCAAACAATCTTGCGGCGACATCCGGCTGACCTGCCATGCCGGCACCCACCAGGCTGACTTTGGCGATATCTTCGTCGGCATGAACAGCCTTCGCGCCCATCTCAGTTTTCAATTCTTCCAACGTTTTAATTGTCTGCGGAAGGTCGGTTGATGCAACGGTGAATGTAATGTTGTTCAATCCAGCGGTAGGGTGGAACGCCTGCATGATCATATCTACTACAATAGCTTTTTTAGCTAAACCGCCTACGATGCGGGCTGCAATGCCTGGTTGATCCGGTACATCCATGATTGTGACGCAAGCTTGATCTTTATCCGTTGCCACGCCGCTTATGCTGCGGTAGATTTCCATATCTTCTCCTCCGTCAATGCTTGTGCCTTCGTGGTTCGGTTTAAATGTGTTGCGCACTCTTAGGATAACGCCATACTGTCTGGCTAGCTCGACTGCACGCGGGTGAATTACTTGCGCACCCAGTCTTGCCATCTCTACTACTTCGCCGTATGAGATTCGATCAAGCAAGCGAGCCTTCGGAATTTTATTGGGGTCGGATGTGTAAATGCCATCGACGTCCGTGTAGATGTCGCAGTACTTGGCTCCGGCTGCGGCTGCGAGTGCAACTGCTGTTGTGTCAGAACCTCCACGACCCAAAGTTGTAATGTCACCATTGGCGGTGACACCCTGGAAGCCAGCTACGACTAATGCGTCACAAGTTTCGAATGCTTTTGCAAGGCTGTCGGTTTTGATATCGATAATTCGTGCTTTGTTGTGTACGCTCTCTGTGAAGATACCGAGCTGATATGCAGTTACTGAGCGTGCTGAAACGTCCATCGTTTTCAGCATCATGGACAGCAGCGTGATAGATATATGCTCGCCGGTCGAAAGCAGCGAATCTAATTCGCGCTGATCGGGAGTCTTTGCACATTGATGAGCCAGTTTCAAAAGGTAGTCGGTAGTGTCGCCCATCGCCGATACGACTACCAGCACTTTGCCGTGTTTTAGCCGTTCTTTGACGATCTCGGCGACGTGTTGAATACGGGCAATATTCTTGACGGAAGTTCCGCCGAATTTGAGAACAGAGATTTCGCTGAATTTCTTTTCCGGCGTTTTTTCTTGTTTTGTTTCTGTGCTTGATTGGCTCATGGTTCAATACTTGAAGTGATAAGTGTATTTCAGTTATTCGACCTGACTAGTTGAACGATTCAAAATCCGCTCTCAAACCTTTGGTGTCTACATCGAGGTTTAGAACCTTATAGCCCTTGCCCTGGCGTTCGCACCAATCATTCAGCTCGTTTATCATGTCGCGCTGATCGCGTTGGTTCACTATGACCAATACTGATGATCCGGCGCCGCTCAAGACGCAGCCAAGTCCGTGAAAACCACGGACAAGTGCCTTTAATTTGTTGAGTTCGGGAATTAGAGATGCGCGGTAAGGTTCGTGCAGATTATCGATAAGAGATTCACGTAATGCGTCGTCGTCTTTTGAGGTGACGGCTGCGACAAACAGCGCGGCGCGTTGTACGTTGGCAGTTGCATCTTTGAGTGGAACCTTCTTGGGCAGAACGGCACGAGCCTTTTCTGTGGATAATTTGTAGGGCGGTACAACCACAATGGTTTTCCATTTGTCAGGCCACTGTAGTTGTTTTACAACTGCTCTACTCCCGTGGATTGATGGTGCGCAGACGACCAATCCGCCAAGCAAGCTGGCGGCTACATTGTCTGGATGTCCTTCAATTTCTGCCGCGGCAGAGAGGACTCGCATTCGCTCAGGAGCTCTACCTTTCAATATTTCGGCAGCCCATAGCGCGCTCAATACGGCAGTCGAAGAACTTCCCAGTCCACGTGCGAGCGGGATGTCCGTTTCTATTGTTATGTTTAATCCGTTCAGTTCGTCTTCGTTTTTCCCCAGAGCATGGAGCAAAACGCTTAGTAACAGGTTGTTCTTTTTGTCCGAAAGATCTCCTGCACATGATCCTTTTGCATCAACTTTCAGACCGTCGCCTTCGGTAAAAAAATAAGTGAATCTGCTATACACATTGAGTGCCAGCCCTATGGCGTCAAAACCCGGTCCGAGGTTGGTTGTGCTTCCTGGGACGCTGATGACTAGACGTCTTCCAATGAGCGTATTGGCGAACTCGGGGATGTTTTGCATTTAGATTCCCATCACTTTGCGAAGCGCATCAAGATTTGCCTCGACTGGACTCAAATCGACTTTGTTTACCTTCTGTGGTGTCTCGGGGTCTTTCAGTCCGTTACCGGTAAGGACACAGACCGCGCTTGCGTCTGCTTGAATGAGCCCGGCTTTGAGATGCTTGATCAAACCAGCGACACTCGCCGCGCTTGAAGGCTCGCAGAAAATTCCTTCGCTCGAGCCGAGAAGTTTGTAGGCGTCCAAAATCTCCTCATCTGTGACAGAATCAATTTTGCCGCCTGAGTCGACAGCCGCAGCTTCAGCCTCTTTCCAGCTAGCTGGGTTGCCGATGCGAATCGCTGTTGCGATTGTTTCTGGATTTTCAATCGGCTTGCCTTGTACGATAGCGGCAGAGCCTTCCGCCTCAAAGCCGTGCATTTTTGGTGCTGAGGTTACTCGTCCAATTTCGTGGAAAAGTTTAAAACCGCGTCTGTAAGCGCTGATATTGCCTGCGTTTCCGACGGGGATGCACAAATAGTCGGGTGCTTCTCCAAGTGCTTCGATAACTTCGAATGCTGCTGTCTTTTGTCCTTCCAGTCTATAAGGATTGATCGAATTGACAATTGTGACTGGGCATTTGTCACCTATTTCTTTTACCAGTTGGAGCGCGCGATCAAAATTGCCTTTTATTTGAACGAGCCTGGCGCCGTAGTGGATGGCCTGCGCGACCTTTCCGAGGGCTACATGTCCGTGCGGCAAGAGCACAAAACAATCCAAACCTGCTTTTGTTGCGAAAGCTGCGGCAGATGCGCTGGTATTACCAGTGGAGGCGCATATGACTGCACTCGCATTCTCTTCGACGGCTTTTGAAATTGCCAGAGTCATTCCTCTGTCTTTAAAGCTGCCGGTCGGATTTAGGCCTTCGAGTTTGAAATATAGTCTTAGATTCGGAAAGCCAAGCTTCTTCGGCAGCGACGAAGCTTCTACCAGTGGCGTGTTGCCTTCTCCGAGCGAGACGATCGGTGTGTCTAGCGTAACCGGGAGAAATTCTGCGTACTTGCTTATCAATGACAAAACTTGTGGCGCTGTTTTATGCACGTCTAGGCACTCCTGAAAATTCTGATTGCATTGCCGAGCGAACTGAGGAAATCGCAATTCTTCAGCTCGTCAAGTGCGGCGTCCATATCTTTGCCTAGCACATCATGCGTCAAGATGACTACGGTTGCTTCTTTTCCTTCGACACCACGCTGAATGATTGTGGAGATACTGATGTTGTGCGTACCGAAAATATTGCCGATTTTACCGATTACACCAGGTGTATCTTTGACGACAAGACGTAGATAGAATGGGCACTTCCATGCCAGCGGTGGTGCTGCGGATGCAGGTGAAGCCTCAATAGCAGGTTGGAAATAACTTGCGAAATCAGGTAGTTTCAATGCTCCGGCAAGATTCATCAAATCACCAACTACAGCAGAGGCTGTAGGCAGTTTTCCCGCACCAGGACCAATCAGAGTCAGTTGTCCAACGGCGTGCCCGCGCACAACAATTCCATTATTTGGTCCGGAAACTGAGGCGAGCGGATGTTCGAGTGGCACCAGTGTTGGATGTACTCGTACATCGAAGCCTGTGTTCTTCGAGCTGCCATTGCTGCTGCCCTTGGCCGCTGTGCCCAAAAGTTTTATCCTGTAGCCGAATTCTTTGGCGAGCGCCATGTCTTCTTCCGTAATATTTCTGATGCCTTCTTTGTAGATGGTGTCAGGCTTGACGAAATGACCAAAGCCGAGCGCTGCCAGTACTGAAAGCTTGTATGCGACATCAAATCCATCTACATCTGCTGTCGGATCGGCTTCGGCAAAACCGAGATCTTGAGCCTCTTTCAATGCAGCTTCATAGCTCTTGCCGGCTTCCATATTGGAGAGGATGAAGTTGGTTGTACCGTTCAAAATCCCAGTGATCGATTCAATTTCGTTGGCTTCCAATCCTTTGTGAATCGTTGATAAAAGCGGCACACCGCCTGCGACCGAAGCCTCGAAGAAAATCGCGACACCGTGCTCCTTCGCCAAGGCGAACAGCCTTGGTCCATGTTTGGCTAGCACTTCTTTGTTGGCTGTGACAATGTGCTTGCGCTTCTTTATCGCTTGTTCTAAGTATGAAACAGTCGGGTTCTCACCGCCCATCACTTCCACTAAAACTTCGATTTCGGGATCGTTGATAATCTCATCGACGTCTGTCGTGAGCGGACAGCTCGGCATTGCTGAGCGATCTTTGTCTAGACTCTTCACCGCGACTTTCTTGAGAGTCAGGTGGCGGTGTTTGCTAAGGAGTTCGACAACTCCTGTGCCTACGGTTCCAAGCCCCAACATTCCCAGCACAACTCGTGCCATATTTCTCCTTGTGCGCATTGCGCAATTGTCCGAACGCTGCGACGCGCGCATGCAAGTTTCGCGCTTCGCATCCATGACCTTTCGTGCCGCCACAAGCAGCTCTTTCGGCCGGAAGCAAATTATCCCTTAGACAGCCGTCCTATTGGGCATTTGCGAACCCGCCTGTAACGCCCGGTTACACTTGACTTGGCTCTAATTGAAATAAACGCCAACTGCGCCAGTGACGCGCCTGACCAGCCGGACGGTGTCGAATTCGATTTCCTGTCCGTACTCGAGTTCTTCCGCGCCTTTCTTTTTCAAAAGGTCGATGACCATTTTGCGCTCCTCCTCGCTGAGGGTGATGCGCTTGTGATGATTGTCGGCGGCGAGCTTGAGAAGCTCTTCGGTCTTTAGGTCCGTGCTGATGTCGGCCATCTTTCCTCTTGAAGGCGATTCTTTCTTTTGGGACCCCGTTTGCCCTATTTTACATCAGTGCGCAGAGCTGTTCGAGAGGTACTGCTGCTACCCCATAAATCGCAGTCGAGGGGGCTGAGTAGAAGTAAACGCGGGTGTCTGAGTGCTGACGAAGGCGGGCGCAGGCGTGACAGTGAGGGCGATACGAGTGTGAGTGCCGGCTGGCGCCAGTGTGACAGTAGTGGCGGATTGCTTGAGCAACGAACAGGCAGATGGCGACTGTGTTACATATTTTGCCTGATTATGATCGAAGAAGGCAGAGTCTAATTAAGCTGTTTCATACACGTTGGTCTAAGGGGCGTGCAATATTTTCGACCTGAATTGGCTGGTGATTTGTCTCGAAGTAAGACTTGCCTTGTGATACCGCCGACAGTGCAACAGCTAGTTGCGATGCGATGATCGAAACGACGACACCGTTCATTCCTCCGTTTGAGAAAAGCCCTATCCACGCCGCTAAAGGAATGCGGAATAAAAACAGTCCACCGAGTACGGATAGCATAGGTTTGAGTGTTGAGCCAGCCCCTTCCAGTGCGCCGAACATTGTCATGTAAAACGCTGTGATCGGAAAAACAACGACAGACGCCACTAGCAGCTGTTGGGCAAACTGGGCTGAGAGAGCCGTTGTAGCACAGTCTGTAGCGAGCCATTCGCTGTTTGCAAATACGATCAAACCAACCACAAACATAACTGCTGCTGCCGCAATTGAAGCGTTGTACGATGTTTGGCGGGCGGCTATCATGTCACCGGCTCCAATCCTCTGACCCACTAAAGATGCGGCTGTCATCGAGAACGCGAGAATTGCAGGAGTCGCAACAATCTCTTCTATTTTCAATCTGATTGTCCAGGCTGCTTGTGTTTCATTTGCGAATGGCATTTGCGAAAGAATTATGTACATAGCAAAGTTCGAGCTTAGCCAAGCCGCTTCTGTTGCTGCAATTGGAAGTCCAAGTCTCAAGATTTGCATTGATTTGTTTTTGAAATCCGAATCTACTTGATTGTTGACACCGAGTTTTTTGAGCAAGTTTTGTCCGATAAGAGCGGCGACGATCGCTCCCATGTTCCAGCCCAGTGCAATGTATTCCAGTTGATATGCGGCCCCGTTCGGCATTATTAGTGGCAATGATATAGACAGAGTTATGCTGATGGCGGCTGCGACAAACCAAGGAAATATTGTTGAAAAACTTTTTCCACTCGCTCTTAGGATTGCTGATTGGATGAGCATCAAACAGTAAGGAGTGTTGGCGATTGTGCAGAGCTTAAGGTAGGTCGCACCTGCATTTTGAACATTAGGATCCTGGCTGAACAAGCCAAGCAAACAATCTGCACTGAAATAAGTGATGACCGAAGAGCTCACTCCTAGCATCAATGATAAAAGAATTCCAGCTTTGGCGAAGGAATTTGCTTCGCGCTCATTGGCTGCGCCAGTGGCGCGCGCAATCAATGATCCTGCACCTTGCGCGATGCCAGTACCGACTAAGGCTGCGAAGAATAAAAACTGGTCGCCAATACCTACACCCGCTTGGACGGCAGGTCCAAGTGCGCCGGCGAGGTGCACGTCGACCAGCCCGATTGTTGCCGCTATCGCCACAGCAACGCAAACCGGCATGGCATCCTTCACAAACGGAATTAGTCTAGCTGCTGCTTTCATATCAATGCTTTGCACTTAGTCATCCTCGGTCGATTGCAAGTGGTTTGTCCTGGATGGGAGTTTTGATTTTGGCGCGCGGAGGACGGCCGAAGGCTGTCTTCCATCGGCACGGCGGCGCCAGTTTCGCGAAAGGAAACTGTGGGTGGGAAATTTCTGTATAATTACAACGCTGAAGTGTGGTAACACTACCACGGTGAAGCGTGGTAGTCAAACCGAATTGCGTGAGAAGGCTGGAAAGTGCCTAAATTAAACTGGATTGAGACTTTGAACGAAGAGACTCAATGGACGTCTCAGGCGGACGCCTTGGATTGGTTATATAAGTTGACCGGGCTGAAGCTCTCGGTATCCACAGAGGAGCTTGGCTCGTTTTTTGAGCAGCTTCAGTTCATCCGTGAGCAAGTGACGTCCTTGCATTTCGGCGAAACCCTGGCGCTGGATGCGTTGCAGAAAAGGCTAGAAGGAGTTGGTCTGGCTATTCACGAGGGATATGCGAATGATGGACTGCCTCTATTAATGGCGCGAAGGGCGAGCAATTCCGACTCAGACGTATTAAGATCTGTTTGCGATACGCTGCTTATGCAGTTTGCTGCCTTTCTGTCGGACACGGTTGAAGCCGATTCTGCGCCGGGGATAGTGCGCTGTGAGGGGCTTTTTCGCGAAGGAAAAAAAGAGCGCAAACGCTTGGGCGCTCTTGTGAACGAGCGAGAATCAGCCTGGCGCGCGGAGCTGGCTTTGCTTCAAGAAGCAGAATCAGATGTGGTGGAAGAGATTCAAAGGTGCGAAGATCTATTTATCTTTTCTGCCAAGGCAAAATTTTGCTCTGATGCGTGCCGGTTCAGTACGTTTCAAATCACGAAACAACTGAAAGATCCCGGGTACATGAAAGAAAAACAGCGCCGATACCGAAACCGAAAAGAAAAGCAGTAAATGGACGTCAAAAAAATGAAATCTCTGAGTGTCGCAAGTAAGTCGCTAGTTTTTGCTCTTTCGTTAAGCACGTTTTTTGCAGCATCTGTGCAAGCCGTCCCGCGTCCCATTGTGCCGGATCCGGCATTGAAGCTGCATTTCGCTTCTCATCAGCCAAAGTACACTGTTAAGCAATTGCCGTCCGGCAAGAAAATGAAGTTGCATTTTGTCGGTCCTCTGATTTTTGCTGATGGCGATCAAGCTTTGCTATTGAGTTATGAGAGTGATTTCAAACTGGATGATACGCCGAAGCTGAAAAAAGAAGTCGAAGAGATTTGGACTTATTTCAAACAGGATGCATCGCTGCAAGGATTTAAGCATGCGGTGATCACTGTGCGTGAAGAACCAGAAGGCCAGGCTGTTCGCACAGCCAGAGTAAAGAATTTTTTGTTCGAGCAGAAAGGAAGCAAATGGAGCTGTTTGACAGATCCTGATGTTGGAGCTCCTACTCCTGAAGAAGAGGAATGCGACAAAGCTGCAGACTTTGCAAAAGATGGCAAGTTTGATGAGGCGATTACGCATTACACCAAAGCCATTGAGTTAAATCCGAAAAGCATTAGTGCTCTGCTCAACAGAAGTACTGCTTATGAGACCATCGGCGAACACAAAAAGGCTCTTGCTGATTTGAGCGCATTGCTGGCGTTTTCTCCAAACTATGTGGTTGCGTACGTCAATCGTGCCTGGTCTTATGGACGTCACAAGGAGTTCGCAGAGGCACTGGAAGACTGCAATAAGGCGTTGGCGATAGATCCTAAATGTGCAGCGGCTTTCAATAACCGCGCTGCTGTTTACAATGATCTGGGTCAGTATGATAAGTCGCTTGAAGACAGCACCAAGGCAATTGATCTGGCTCCGCATTTGGCTGCGGCGTATGATACTCGCGGTGTCGCCCGGCGCCATTTGAAGCAGTTTCAACAGGCTATAGAAGACTTCAACAAGGCGCTCTCTTTGAACCCGAAGCTTGGTGAGGCCTACTATAATCGCGCTCAAGCTTATAAAGCAATCGGTGATACCACCCACGCTACCAATGACGAAGCCAAAGCAAAGGAATTAGGTTTCAAAAAAGAGTAAGTGTCGCAAGGTCCTCAAGAGGCGGTTGCAGCCGAATAAATGCTGGTCTCCTGCCGCTAATTTGGGTCGACCACATTTAACTAATGTATGTTTTTCACCATTCCGCTAAAGTGGTCTTATTGGCGTTCTCGTATCGTTGAAAATTCAGCAGGAAATCGGGCGCAGCCCGATTATTACTCAGCAAATTGCCAGTTACTCGGAAGATTGCATCATGAAATCACGATTGATTTACCTCTCACTCGTTTCTCTCTGCGCTGCGGCGCCGCTGCTTGCCAATCCGGCCTTTGCAGGCGCGAAGGAATGGGGCGACTTTATCGCGGATGGCGAAAAGTTTTACCGAGCTAAGAGTTTTTCAGACGCCGAAACCATCTTCCGCGCAGCTCTCAAAGAATGTGAGAGCTCGGGGCTGGACGACGCTAAGCTAGGCATTACACTCAACAATTTGGCGCTATCGCTCGAGTCGCAAAACAAAGACGAAGAAGCCGAAGCGGTATATAAGCGGGCATTGGCAGTGAAGGAGAAAAGTGTAGGAGCTGAAGGATATGCTTTGGTGCCTAGCTTGAATAATCTTGCCAAGCTCTACTTCAAAGAGAAGAAGTACGATGAAGCGCGGCTTGCTTACGAAAGGGCTTTGACAATTGCAGAAAAAGAAAAAGGGAAAGAAGACAGCATCCTCATACCGCTGCTGAACAGCCTGGGGCGTATTGCCAAAGTAGTGGGCAACACTGTTGATGCGACTAAGTATCTCGATAGAGTTGCGCTTTTGGTTCCCAAGACAGGCAATAGTGATGCTGAGACTGTTTCGTTGAATAATCAAGCCGTAGTGCTGCGCAACGAGAAGAAGTACGCTGAGGCAGAAGTTCTCTATAAGAAAGTAATCGAGTTGCGTGAGAAGGATAAAGGCGAGGACAGTCCCGATGTCGCGGCCGCACTCAACAATCTAGCCGGTATGTATCGCGAGCAAGAGAAGCCGGAATTGGCTCAGCCTCTCCTGGAGCGCGCCCTCAAGATTTTGGAAAAAGCCAACAACGAAGATGCGATTGCTATCTGTCTTTCGAACCTTGCGACTTGCCTGCGCGAGCAAGGAGACTTTAGTCAGAGTGAAACCATTGCGCGCCGACTTTTGGCAATTCGCGAAAGGCATGAAGCCGATAAGCCGCGTGCGCTGCTCGAAGCGCAAACCAATCTCGCGCTCGTGCTCGATGCTGAAGACAAGTATGACGAAGCAAAACCGCTGCTTCAGAAAGCTGTTGCGCTTGCGGAAAAGCTGGAGGGCGACCAGAGTTTGTTGTTCGCTACGGCGTTGAACAATTTGAAGGAAGTCTATTTGCACATGGAAGACTACCAGGGTGCCGAGGACATACTCAAGCGCGTCATCACGATTCGCAAGTCGAAGCTCGGTGATACAAGCCCTGAAATTGGTAAAGACATGAATGACCTGGCGCTGATTTACAAGCAGCAGGGCAAGCCTACGGACGCGGAGCCATCCTTCAAAGAAGCTGTCGCCATTGATGAAAAAGGCGGTGGAGCGAGTCTGCCGGAGCTGGCGACCAGTCTCAACAATCTGGCGCGCCTTTACCGTGATGAAGGCAAATATGCAGAAGCAGAGCCACTGTACAAGCGTTCTTTAGAACTCAGAGAGCAGCTTTACGGCAAGGACAATCCAAAGGTGGCTGCAAGTTTGAGAAACTACGCTGCTTTGTTGCGTGACATGGGGCGCGATCCTGAAGCCAGTGCCATGGACAAACGTGCAAGAGACATCGAAAACAAAGAATAGTTTTTTGCCTTTTTCTAGAAGAGGAGCTCTATCGTGAGCGAATTGACATTTCGTGCTGATGCGGAAACCATGAAGATCTTGGAGAGAATCGGACTCGAGAAGAAGGACGATTTCATCAATCGCGCTGTCAAAGCATATGCCACCAGTGGCGGTGCATTTGAATATGCGGCAGGGAAAGGAAGTATCAGTGCCGCCTCTGGACTGAGCCTTGCCGCAGAGCTCACGGCTGGCTTGGTTGGTGGTTCATCGAGCGGTGGACCCGCTGGTGCCGGTGCTTCTCATACCGCTTCGGTTTCTGGGCAAAGCACGGATCCTGCCTCTCAATTTAAGAATGAGCTAGAAAGATTGCTGGGGCCTGGTTGTAGTGTGACCGCTGGGCTGGCTCCTGGAAATCCGCAATTGGTGGAGTTTTTCCAGGGTGGCTCGAAAATCGCCAGCCTTGAGCTGTCGGAAGGGCAGTCAATTCTTAAAAGCTTGCGCCCTCCGATTTCACTGGCAGAGGTCGTTGAGATGCTCACGCTGATGAGCGTCGGCTAAAACTATAACTAGCTCTTCTTATCGTCGTCGTCCAAGATCATGCAATCGACGAAGGTCACGCCTCGGGATATGGTGCCCAGCTTCATCGCACCGCCCTTTGAGAGGTCCATTACACGCTTGGCGTGATATGGTCCACGATCGTTCACTCGGACGACAACTGTGTTGCCGGTGCGCGGATCTTCAACTAAAACTTTGGTATTGAACTTCAACTTCAGATGCGCGGCGGTCAACTTCATCATATTGAAACGCTCACCACTTGCGGTCAGGCGCCCATCGAAGCCCGGTCCGTACCAGGAGACATTGCCGCTGAAGGTTTTGTTTTTGCCGGTTGCTTTTACTTCTTTCGTTGCACCGCCGTCAGGCGCAGCGTCTTGCTTAACCGAGGATGCCGCGTTGGCAGAAAAAGCGGCATTTGAAAAACCGCCTAATAAGAGGAATGATGCTGCTGCTGCTGCGACCGCTAAGAGTTTTTTTGAGACTTCCATGCTTTTGATTCCTAAAAATGCAAGTCAACGTTCGGCAAATAGTCCATGTAGTTTTGATTCTACCCACTGGACTGCATTTTTCTTTCCCGCGGGAGGACGTGACGTATGTCCCCGGGGTTCCACAATTATGCAAAACCAATAAAACATCAATACAAGTCAGGTACTATACGGCACTTCCGGGTCCCGCGGTGCCCGTATTAGGTCTTGTAACCAATTGAAGACGGCGAGATTCTTATGTTTGCGATAGTTTTAGCAGTTTTATCAGCAATGTTGTTTGCCGGTGCCGCACCCGCCGGCAAAGTCATGCTCGCCTCTTTGCCTCCCTTTCAGTTGGCTGGGCTGTTTTACCTGGGCGCGGCGCTCGGCGTTTCTCCCCTGATTGTTAAAAGCGCTGCCGCCCGAGAGCCATGGTCGTTTTCGGCGACGACATTCAAGCGCCTATCTGTCGCTTTGATTTTTGGCGGTGTTCTGGCGCCGGTATTCCTGTTGCTTGGTTTGAAAGCTGCCAGCGCGTCTTCAGTGTCGATGTGGTTGACTCTTGAGGCGGTGTTTACCGCAGTTATTGCGCGCCTTGTCTTTCGTGAGCATCTGGGCAAAGTGGGCTGGATTTCAGTTGCGTTGGCAACTGGAGCTGCCGTTTTGCTTTCTATGCAAGAAGGCACCAGCGGGCTTCTGGCTGGCTGCTTGAGCGCGCTTGCATGCCTGTGCTGGGGCATTGACAATAACTCTACTGCCATTATCGATGGTATCAGCCCCGCTCGAATCACTTTCCTGAAAGGTCTGGCGGCCGGTAGTACCAATTTCATTCTAGGAATGATTTTCGAGCCGCACGTCCTGACTCTAGAAACAATCGGACAGGCTCTCTTGGTTGGCGCGTTGGCATATGGTTTGAGTTTGACACTGTACATCACAGCCGCGCAGCAATTGGGGGCAACGCGTTCTCAGATGATTTTTGCGACCGCTCCTTTCTTCGGAGTTGTGTTTTCGGCGATTTTCCTTCGAGAAGCTCTGACGGGTATGCAATTTGCCGCCGGAGGTGTCATGGGGCTGGCCATTTATCTGCTGATGAATGACCAGCACGCCCATCATCATGAGCATGAGGAGATGGAGCATATTCACATGCACAGTCATGATGACGAGCATCACAATCACAGCCACCCCGGGCAGCCTCAGCATCTCAGACACTCGCACTGGCATCATCATCAGCCCCATAGCCACACTCACCCACACTGGCCGGACCTGCATCACAGACATAATCACTAGGCAGAAATCAACTGAAAGGTCTGCTGGAATTTACCCGCTGCTAGGCGTTGCGCTCCGCTGGTTTTGGGTTTTCAGATTCTTGGCTACAGTTAGAGAAATTATTCGTCTAAAGCTGTATATTTGCTTTGGGCAGTCGTGTTTGCACGTTTTTAAGAGGAAGTATGTCCGAAGGCACGCAACCGGTCGATAATGAGGCTCACGCCCACGCGATTTTAGACGCGCTCAAACGCCAAAAGCTGGGCGACCCGAATGCTTACGGCGGCAGACCGGACATTCTCGATCGGGTTCGCGATTTTGAAAAACGCGACCTGGAAACAATCCAGCAAACGATCAGCATTGCGTCTGCGCGAGGCGAAGACATCGAAAAGCTGGCGCTGCTTGATCCGCTGACAGAACTTTATAACCACCGTACCTTTCTCAAAGAGTTTAAATCCGAGCTTGGTCGTGCCGGTCGTTATGGACACCATGTCGCACTGATCATGCTCGGAATTGACGGCATCGACGGTATCCGTGCACACTACGGTACTCTCACTGTTGATGCTGTTTCGAAAGTGGCAGCTAACGTGATTCGCGAAGGTATTCGCGAGGTGGACCTTGCCGGCAGATATTCAGTCAACGAATTTGTACTTGCATTGCCTCAAACCAACGCTGCAGGCGCGGCTTTGTTGGCTGAGCGCTTGCGTGTCAGATGCGGCAACCAGGCAATCAACCATAACTGGCAGGCATTCTCTGTGACGGCCAGTCTTGGTGTTGCGACGTTTCCGCAGAACGGGCAAGCTTATGATGAGTTAATTGCACGCGCCTGGGAAGCCCTGGACTATGCGAGAGCTCGTGGCGGCGATCGTGTCTTTTGTGTTTGAGAAGAGCCGATGCGGCGCGGAATCCTGATTTCAATTTGTACGGTTTCACTTCTTGCGGCGGTTGTCTATTCCAGTCGCAGTGATGCAAGCACGCGCGAAATTTCGTATCAGGTGAAAGAGTCGAATCGAAACTTCGAGGTGCGTGAGTACCCCGCGCGCATCGTCGCCGAAGTAGAGGTTTCGGGGGCGCGCGAAAAGGCCTTGAGCGAGGCTTTTCAGATATTAGCTGCTTACGTTTTCGGAAAAAATAGACCGAAAGATCCTGTTGCTTTGAGCAAGTCACTTTCCGACAAAAACGATAAAGTAAAGCTGTCCATGACCGTTCCAGTCACGACTCAATCAGTTGGGCATGACGGGCAAACGATCAAGATGCGTTTTTTTATGCCGCCTGAATATTCGATGGACAAATTGCCTGTGCCTGAAGACAAGCGCGTCAAAGTTTTCGAGCTGCCCCCACAGAAGATTGCCGTCCTCAAATTCTCCGGGTCTGCGCGCAAAGACAATTTTGACAGGCACCTTCTCACTCTTAGAAAAATGCTGGAGACCAGAGGGCTGTCCCCTAGCGGAGAACCTTATGAGGCTTACTATAATCCGCCCTTCACGCCCATTTTTCTAAAACGCAACGAAATCTGCATTCCGTTCTAGACTCGTAATCGGCCGGAGCGCCTGCTTCCAGCCGGCATCTAAAATTACCCCTAAGGCTCGCCCCAGCCGCCGCCACCAGGCGTTTCAATCTGGATGCTGTCGCCGCTTTCAACATTCACAGTGATTGTCCCGGGCAAAATTTCTTCAGTGCCGTCTTTCTTGATCCATTTGTTGATACCGCGTTTGCCTGGCAATCCGCCGTGCATCCCAAAAGGCTCCACAATGCGTCTTTGTGAGAGGATGGAAACGCTCATTGGAGTAAGGAACTTAATGCGGCGTATTGAGCCATCTCCACCTCTATTCTTTCCGGCTCCTCCGCTGTTTTGGCGAATGCCGAAATGTTCAAGCAAAACCGGATAGCGCAGCTCTAGTACTTCTGGGTCTGTGAGCCGAGAATTGGTCATGTGCGTATGTACAGCGCTGCTGCCGGCGTAATCTGCTCCTGCTCCTGCGCCACCACATATGGTTTCGTAGTATTGCAGCTCGTCGTTGCCGAATGTGAGATTATTCATGGTTCCTTGCGCCGCAGCCATTAAGTCCATGGCTGCATAGAGAGAATCCACGAGTATTTGCGAGGTTTCGACATTGCCGGCTACAACAGCTGCCGGTGATTTCGGATTGAGAATGCATGTTTCTGGAATTGAAAATTCCACCGGCTCCAGGCAACCGTCATTAAGAGGAATATTGTCATTGACGATGGTTCTAAAAACATACAGCAATGCCGCTTTGCTGATGGCGAGCGGCGCGTTCATATTGCCTTTGTGCTGTGCGCTGGTGCCTGAAAAACTAACCGAGACAGTCTCGTTTTTCCTGTTGACTTTGACCGTTACGGCAATTTTGGAACCATCATCCAATTCGCCTGAGAATTGCCCTTCGCTGATCTTTGCTAATGCACGACGCACAGACGATGCGGCATTGTTGCGCACAAATTGCATGTAGGACTCAACCACGCTCAATCCATATCGTTCGCACAGGCGTACCAGGGCATCAGCACCGCACCTGTTGGCGGCAATTTGCGCGGTGAGATCGGCGATGTTTTGGGCCGGATTGCGAGCTGGGAATTTCGCCCCTAGTAGTTCTTTGAGCAAAGCCTTTTCGTTAAGTTGTCCTTCCCTGGCCAAATGGAAATGACTGAAGATAACGCCTTCTTCATCAATGTGTTTGCTTGCCGGCGGCATCGAGCCCGGAGTGATCCCTCCGATGTCCGCGTGGTGCCCGCGCGATGCGACGAAAAAATCTGGTGCAGTGTATTTCCCATTGCTGCGGCTGGCAAAAACAGGAGAAATCGCAGTGATATCCGGCAGGTGCGTGCCGCCCAAGTAGGGGTTGTTAATGATGAACGTGTCGCCAGCAGCCAGCTTGCCCGCTTTCTCGCGCATCAGCGATTGCACGCTCTCACTCATCGAGCCAAGATGAACGGGTATATGCGGAGCGTTGGCGATGAGCTTGCCTTGTCTGTCGAAAATCGCGCACGAGAAATCGAGCCGTTCTTTGATGTTGACCGAATGGCTGGTGTTTTGCAGAACAATCCCCATCTCTTCGGCGATGGACATCAAACGATTGCTGAAGAGTTCTAACTTTATCGGGTCTGCTTTGATGGCGCTGCCGGTCTCACGCCGCGCGTCAGTTTGATTATTCGTGCTGTTTTCAGCATCGTTGCAATCGACCCCTCTTTTCTCTTCGAATTTCTCGAGTATTAGAAAACCTCGCTCGTCCACTCTCAAAGACCAACCTGGATCGACGACTGTCGTGGCGGTTTCTTCAGCAATGACTGCGGGACCGCAGATTTTGGCGCCTTGACTAAGTTCGGTTCGATTAAAAACCTTTGCCTCCTGCCATTTGCCACCGCAGAAAAGCTGCACGGAATCGACAGGTTTTGGATTCCCTTTTTTGGCGATCTTGCTTGAGCCGCATTCTGCGTTCTGTCCCTTAGAAATCACCTCTGCTGAAATGCTTTCAATGACAATTGGTTTGTCGGTAATGAAGCCGTAGCGCTTGTGGTGAAAGGTCTCGAAAACTTTTCTGGTTTCGGCTTCGCTCTTCAGCGGGACAAAAATTGCTGCATCCGTACCGCGATATCGCAGATGTAATCCGAATGAAGTTTCGAGGTTTTCCGATTTCAGCCCGTGTGATTCGAGTGTCGCTGTGGCCTTGGCCGCGAGTTCTGCTTTTGTTTTTTCCAGCTGCAAGAGATTTTCCCGGTTGAACTCTTCCTCGACAGCGGCTTGCGCAATTTCGACCGTGTCGGCAATCCCGATTCCAAAGGCGGAGAGCACACCCGCTAACGGGTGCAGCAAGACTGTTTTGATGTTCAACTCGTTTGCAATTTGGCAGGCATGCTGGCCACCCGCTCCTCCGAATGCGCAGAGTGCCGAGGTTTCAAGGTCGTGTCCCTTCTCTGTGGAGATTTTACGGACCGCGTTTGCCATAATCTCCACGGCGATTTTCAAATATCCCTCAGCGACATGCTCTGGGGTGGTCAGACAATTTGAATCATTTTCTGAAGCCAGAGTCTCGCTAGAATCAGCCTTGGCAATCTCCTTTGTGAGGGCGGCAAACTTCTCTTTTACAATTTTAGTGTCGAGCGGTTGATCGTGATGGTCGCCGAAGATAGATGGAAAAAATTTCGGTTGAATGCGCCCCAGCAATAGATTGGCATCGGTGACTGTCAATGGACCGCCGAGTCGATAGCAGGCAGGTCCAGGATTTGCACCCGCCGACTGCGGGCCGACCCGGCAGCGTTCGCCGTCAAAGGTGAGGATAGAGCCACCACCTGCAGCAACAGTGTGCACCTCCATCATTGGCGTCCGGACTTTGACTCCTTGAATGGTGGTCTCTGAGGTGCGCTCAAAGTATCCATCATAGTGACTAACGTCAGTCGAGGTGCCACCCATGTCGAAGCCTATTACATGATTGAAACCAGCCAGTGCCGAGGATCTTGCTGCTGCCACTACTCCACCGGCCGGTCCGGACAGCAAGCAATCACGCCCTCGAAAATTCCTGGCAGGCGTCAGTCCACCGTTAGATTGCATGAAGTAAAGCCGGGAGCTCGACAACATTTCAGTTATGGTTTTCAAATATCGGTTGAGCAGAGGAGTCAAGTAAGCATCGACAACGGCGGTGTCTCCTCTTGCCACAAAACGAATCAGCGGACTTACTTCGCTGGAGGTTGAAACTTGCTCGAAACCCAGACGCTGCGCCAACTCTTTAATTCTCTTTTCGTGCGTGTCGAACCGATAAGCGTGCATGAAAACAATGGCTATCGATTTGATGCCGGAGTCGAGTATCTCTTTAAGCTGTTTTTCTGCATCTGCAAGATCGAGCGCCTCAATTTCGTTGCCTTGCGCATCAAAACGACCATGCAACTCGACGGCTTTTTCAAAGAGCATTTCTGGCAGTTTTATCGCCAGAGCAAAAATGTCTGGTCTATTCTGGTACCCGATGCGCAGCGCGTCTTTGAAGCCGCAGTTTGTAATCAGCGCACAGCGATCGCCTCGCCGTTGCAGCAAGGCATTTGTGCCGATCGTCGTGCCTATTCTCGCGACAGAAATTTTGTCGCTAAGGCATGGAGCGTCTGTCTTATTTTCTGGTCCGGCCTCACCTTTTTCTGCCAGTGCAATTAATCGCCTCATGCCTTCAACAGTGGCATCGGCGTACTGACCTGGTGATTCCGACAGTAGTTTGGTAACGAGAAGATGTTCGGGGTGTTTTTTTGATCGACCGATGACATCGGTGAAGGTGCCACCACGATCGATCCAGAACTCCCAGTCTTGAGAGTCGTTGATGTTGTTCGCCACGACCAAATCCCTGAAGGGATCAGTAGTTTATCTCATCTGCCCCTAAGGACGTGAGATAGTCGGAGCGAAACTGCCAATGTCAGGACGCCGTAGTTGAGGCGGCAGCCAGGTTGTTCAATTGGCTAGTCACACAAGAAAAGGCTGCTGATATCGCCGGCGACAATTTGCCTGGAGCAAACGCGAAGACGCATGCAACGAGTACAGCCACGAAAGCCAACATCGCTGCGTACTCAGTAATAGCCTGTCCCGAACGCCTGTTTCGTCTCTTGGTAAATGATTTAAATCTGGATTTCATATCTAGAACTCTGGGGACTTAGGAAAGTATAAGTGGGTTTTTTTCGATATGGACAGCGGCTGACGCATATCCACTATGACATAGCACTGAGACTTTATGGTTCTTTGGACTTAGAAAGTTGAACGCGTAAATGACGTACCGGCTAAAACCGGACGTTTCCTAGACTCAGTGGAGCAGGCTGTGATCACCAAAAAAGATTTCAGGATAGATCGGCACCGAACTCGGTGGTACCCTTCTGCGTCTCATCAAAGCACTTAATTGACAAAATCACAGCCGCGATTCTCCACCTACTCTTGTCGATTGACAGAGCGTGAGTCGCAAATTGATTTGGTGGGATTACGGCACTAATAGATTTGTGCCCATCCGGCCTATAAAAGAAACGCCGAAAGTAATTCTTTTGGTTTTTGAAAAAGCCTCATCCAGCCAGCATTTGGGGTTGTTGAGCGGATGGACTTAAATTAAGTATTGGTAATTATTGGTGTCGCTGACAGGCTGTCAGCTGAGTGGTGGTGCCCTGTCGCGCGTTGAAACTCAGGCGGAGATTGGCAGTTTTAGTTGAGTCGCGGTCCTTGGATAGGAGCCAATCGCGGAGCCGCCAGGTGTGTGTGTGCGGGAGGCTGGCGGCGCCGCAATAGCCCTATTCGAGGAACGTGGTTGAGGGAAAGCTTTGGCGATTTTTTGCATCGTCATCAGGTAGGTGACCGGTTTGAAAAAATCTGCGTATTTGATCAACAGCTCGGGGCTGCGATTAACTTCAGGCCAACGCGCTTCATCTATCCAGACGCGCTTGACGTGCGGTGCGAGCAACTCAATCAGGCGATCTGTATCGTGGGGAAGGAGCGGTGCCAGAGAAGCGAAAACTTCCACTCCAGCACCGCTTAGCGCGCGAATAAGCTCTAGACGGCGACTGATTGATGGAGCCTGAGGCTCAAACTCTCTGGAGATTTCGTCGCTATCGGTCGTGATACTCACGCCAACTGAAACGCGATCTCCAAATTTGGCGAGCAAATCTATGTCGCGCATCATCAGGTGACTGCGCGTGTGAATAGTCAGGCGCTTGGGCGGATAATTCAGCAACTCTTCCAAGCATGCTCGCGTCACTCCGTATTTCAGCTCTGCGTACTGATATGGATCGGTTGCTGATCCAAAAAAGATGCGGCTGCCAAATACGCGAGCCCTATCCTTTTGAATCAGTTCGGCAGCATTTGTCTTTACTTCCACCCAATTTCCCCACTCCGACAGGCTGTGTCGAGCATTAGGAAATTTCGGAACGTAGCAGTAGGAGCATGCAAACGCGCAGCCCGCATAAGGATTTAGCGTGTAGTCGTAACCGGCGGAAAGCGAACCCACCTTTTGTGGTGTCAGAATCGATGTGGCTGTAATTTCTCGAACGAAAGCCATGGCGAAACATCCTTCCTGGGGTTGCTCGTCGGAAACGGCGGAAGGCATTTGAGCGCCTCGCCTACTACTGTCTAAATTTCGAATTTCTCAAGCTGCAAAACGAGTGTACCATATGGATGTATGGTGCGCAAGAAGATCTATACTGTTGGGTCTGGAGCCGTTTCGTATGGCTGCCAGAGTCCGGCCCGCGTGCCGGTCTGGAGCGCCTGCAGTGCGGCGCCACACTACCCATACACATACAAACGGATTGAAAGAAATGGCTGAGGACACCCCGACCGCAACTGAGCTGAATTTGGAGAAAGAACTGGCAGACTGGCTGTCTTTCAGCGAGCAGGGGCATGCTGCATACGGGCGCCGCAAACTTGTACCTGCCGAATTAAAGTTCAAAGACGCGGTGGCAATTGTCGAGAAACTTTGCAAAGAGCCCGCATATAAAGATGATGAGGAATTGAAGAGCAAGCTCTCCAAGAGCTTGAACAACCTGGGAGCCGTCTATCACGCTCAAGGCAAGTTTGGTCTGGCCGAAGAGGCGTATCAGAAGGCGCTCGACCTAAAGATCCAATTGTTCGGAGATGAACACTTTGAAACGGCGCCGTGCTATCAGAATCTTGCCGCGGTCCACAGCGCTCGCATTCAGTACGACAAGGCCGAGCCTTTGTATTTGAAGGCAATAGCTATTAAAGAAAAACACTACGGAAAAGACTCTGAGGAGCTGCTTACGCCTTTGAAAAACCTGCTCATGCTCCTCGACAAGATGGAGCGCAAGGAAGAGGCAGAACCGCTCAGAGAGCGTATCAAAAACCTAGAGCCGCCGCCGGTCAATCCTGGTGATATCTGGCAGAGCGTTCAGCTCATCAAAAAAGACAACTAGATTCTTTGATGCTCTTGCAACTGGCAGAGCTCGTGAGCGACAGCTTTCGTGTTTAGCCTAAAGGCAAAGAGAAATAGACTATTGTGCCGCGTCCGGCTCCGGATTCCGCCCAGGCTCTTCCACCGACACGCTCGACATTATTGCGCGCCAGGTACATCGAAAGTCTGGAGCTGTAGGTGTCTTCCGAGTGTTTTCCTTGAATAAATCCCGAGAATACGTCGGCGATTTCTTCTTCCGGCAATGAGGGACCGGAGCTGGAAACCCCGATGCGCAGCTCACTTCCTTTTGCTTGCGCTTCCACGCGCACGCGACCACCGGGTGCGGTTATGGTGATCATTTTTTCCAGCATCGGCAAAAGAATTGCCTTGAACGTTTCTTTATTGCCGCTTATGTTAGGCAATCCCGGCACGCTCTTGTAGTCGAGTGCCAGTTGTCGATCACGTGCCAGCGGTGCTGATTCTTCGAGGCACTCGGCAATCACTCGCGTGACCATGATTTGTTCGCGCTGCATCTGCACTGCAGGCGGTGGCACAAACCCGCCGTACATCATTAACAAGCTGTCGACGACTCCCAAAAGTTGCTCGTAATGAACATGTAGTTCAGCTAGCGTCTGACCGACGGAAGGATGCATCGATTGAGCTGCATTGCTCAAAATGACGTTCCATCGCTCTTCTCCGGCAACCAGGCTGGCGCGGATATTGTCATTGAGCATGGCGACAATTTCTGTCTTGAGCTGAGTATTTTCGTTGCGAACAGACTTATCACGCAAAACCATTACATAGCCTTGAATGCTGTTGTCGTCACTGACAATCGGCTGCAGGTGCGCAAGAACCTCAACCTGCTTATTCTCCCAACGGTGAAAAACGACACCTTCGGGATAAAACTGATTGATGAGCGCGTTGGGATCGCCGCCGTGTGTCGCAAAAACTTCGCCGTGCGATTGGCTGTTGCGGGTTTCGCCAGGTCGTCTGACCAAATCAAAACAGAGCCGTCCGGCAATTTCTGCTTCTGTAACGCCCATCCAGTGAAGGAAAACAGGGTTGGCAGAAATTACGTTGCCGAACTGATCGAGGATCAAAAAGCCTTCGGTCGAAACTTGCAGGATACAATCAAGCTTGTGCTGCAGTATCACAGCCTGGCGGTTGGCGAAGTTTATCTGTTTAGAAACTTCGGATAATTGTTTTGCTTGAGTCGAGTATTGGCGGTTGAGCGTTTCTACCTGCTGGTTGGCTGCATCGAGTGAGCGGTTTTGGGCATCAACTTCCTCTGCCTGTCTTTGAATTTGCGTCTTCAAGTTGTTAACTGTCTGACGCATCGAAACGACCGATGTGTCGATCAACTCGCCCAACTCCAGCCAGTCGCCGGAGAGCCCTTCCAGAGCCGGCAGCACTTGTCTCTGGCTGGCCAATTCGTTAGTTCTGCGAATCAGGAAGCGCAGCGGTTTATTGACGCCCTTTGAGATTCCGGCTGAGAAGAGCAGCGCGACTAGAAATGCAAGAGCGCCGCAAGAAGCCGCAAGGATACTGACATTGATGGCTCTCTGCACCATGTTTTCGACAGGAGTGGTCGCCATGATAATGGCAATGCTCTGGTGCTCGTTAAGGTCTTCGACCTGCAAGTCTCGCCAGAGTCGCCCACTTTCTTCAAATCCGGCATTTGAATTTTGGAACGCGGCAAGCGGACCGGATCTTGAGGGCAGCGCTTTGACTCCGTGTTCTTCGAGGTTTTTCAAAAACGGAGTCGATTTTTTGACCAGTCCGGGCGAAACAGCTATCAATTGCCCGCCTTTGGATGCCTTACTGTTGCAAGCCACGAGAGCCAGGTCTATGCCCGCCAGGCGCGTTGGATCCATTGTTTGGAGCTTGGTGGTCATGCCGGTCAAAAACTCTGTATTGAGTGTCTGGCTGGCGATCATTACACCGGCCACGCGGTTGCCGAGGCGGATTGGCACCATGCTGGAAAGTCCAAGGGTGCCAGGTTGCGTGAATGACGCGGCGCCGCCGTAGGACTTGTTATTGCGGAAAACGAAATCGACACCGGGACTATTGGCCCTGGCGTCATAACCTGACTGTTTTGGCGAGTCGGAGCTGTAAAATACTTTGCCTTTTTCGTCGATTATGGTCACATAGCCACTGAAGCCGGTCTTCAGGACTACATCTTTCAGCGCTGCACCGAAAGCGGCTTTGTCTCCGCGCGAGAACGGTCCCATCAGTGCTTGGTCACCGACCATCTGCATAGCAAAGGCTTCGTTGGCTTTGAGAATCGAGCTCAGGTCGACTTTGACCTGTTTTATAGCCTCGCCGAGCTTCATGGAGGCTGTTTCTCGATTGTTCTTATAGTCGTTGTAGGTCGAGCTTACGGCATGCCCGCAGACCATGAACATGATCACGAACAGGAAACCAAAAGTAATTTTTGCGCTCAGTCCCAATGAAAATCACGCTAAAAGCTGAGGTAAAAGCCAAAGGAACTTTTTATGAGAAGCTCACAAAAAGTTTTCCCATTAGAAGTTTATCCACTTTCTAAAGTATCTAAGCGTGATCAGCAGAAAAACGGTGTTTCTCTGGACAGATGTTAAGTGGTGGGGCAAACCTTGTCATTGGGGTTTACCCGGGAAATCTTGATTGTTGAGCAGTCGCCCAATAAAGACTAGTCTTCGTCGTCGAAATCGTCGTCGTCGTCGTCCAAGTCATCCAACGGTGCACGTTTGCGATACTCGGACTGCACTTGAATTCCGCGAATCAGCTGATTAGGTCCGCAGTAGCCAAGCTCCAGCAAAATTTGTCCCAATGCCTTCTGCTCATTTCCTTTAGCCGCGTCGTCGCGTTGAATTGTCAGCGCCTCTTCGAGCTGATAGAGGGTTATAAAACCCAATTCCACCAAAATCTGCCCAAGAAGCGTTCTGTTTTCAATGGACGAGCCGGACTCTTTGGTCTCTTTCGGCTCTTTCGGATCTTTTGACGGACTTTTCTTCATTTTTGCGCCTTGGCGACTGGGATGTTATTACTGGATATTTCCAGAATAGGACAAAATCAAACCGCTGGACACACCCGTAGGTGTCAACTTATGGCTGCTGGGTTTCCCCCCTGACCAGGTTCGTCGGCCTACGCCGCGCCCAGCGATCTGTAACGGGGAATTATAGACGATTTCAATAAATAAAGGCCCTAACTGTAATGGCAAGTGATCACGAAAGTCGCTGCCCGGTGTCCGGTTCTTGTCAGCTTAAATCAAGTTGGAGCGTGAATTTTGTTTCCCGGCAATCTTGTAAAATTTGACTCTGCAGTTAGCCACGCAATGCGCGTGCCTTGATTTCATTGCACCGTATATGGTGTCGCGCTTCGGTTTGGAAGTCTACTGCGCTTTCATTTTTCGGTTGTCTTATGGAGGGATCGTGACGCTTGTGAAACAAAAACCGATTGTTCCTCCAACACACATCAACGAAATTATGTACGCGATGTGGCCCGCACAAGCGCTGAAAGCGGCTACGCAGTGCCATATTTTTGAGGCGCTGGAAAAGAATGCCAAAGATGCGAAGGAAGTAGCAAAAGAGCTGAAGCTCGATCCGCGCGGCACAGAGCTTTTGCTGGATGCCATCGTCTCGCTGGGTTTTCTTTCGAAAGCCGGCTCGCCTGCGAAGTATTCGATTGCGGCGACGGATATTGGCGAGCAAGCGCGTACTTATTTGATTGCGAAGAGCCCGCTTTATGTAGGTCCGTGGTTTGCATCGGGTGAAGAACTCGGCAAGATGTGGCGCAATCTTGGCGACAATATCAAGTCTGGAAAGGGCGTCATGGAGGTCAATAAAGACCACGAGGCAGTTGATATCTTCCCCAAACTGGCCGAGGCAATTTTCCCGATGAGTTATGCAACAGCAAAGCAGGTTGCCACTTTGCTGAAGACAGACAAGATCAAAACAGAATGGTTGGTGCTGGATTTAGCTGCGGGTTCTGGTGTTTGGAGCATTCCATTTGCTGAAGCAAGCCCAAAGGTGAAAGTCGATGCGCTGGATTTCGACGCAGTAATTAAGGTAGCGAAGCACTTCACCAAGAAATATGCGGTCGAAGATCGCTATGCCTATATCGCGGGAAACTGGCGTGATGTGCAGATCAAAGTGAATGCGTACGACATCGTAATTCTCGGGCACATTTTGCATTCTGAAGGAAAAGAAGTTAGCAAAGAGCTGCTGAAGCGCTGTTTCGAAGTAATGAAACCGGGCGGGCGTTTGGTCGTGGCCGAGTTTATCGCCAACGATGAGCGCACGGGGCCTGTCTTCCCAATTATGTTTGCGTTAAATATGTTCCTGGCGACCTCAGAAGGCTGCGTCTTCAGCGAAGGCGAACTCAAGGAGATGATTGAGGAAGCAGGATTCAAAAAGCCGTACCGATTGACTCCTGATCACGTCGTCGTCATCGCCGAGAAGCCCTAATTTTTGCTCGCAAGCAAACGAAAGAAGCAGACAGTAAGGATGTCCGGAGCAAAGACTTAGCCTGATTCGCTCAATGATGCAAATGATTGAAAGGAGGTACTAGTCTCCGCCGCCTGTGGCGAAGTCTGGGCCGTTTTCGGTCATATTCCAGCGAAGCAATTCACGGCGCCATTCCAAGTCTGCTTGAGCTTCTTTGAGCAGTGCCGATAATCCCTGGAAGTCTGCGAATGACAGGTCGATTGCCATACCGAGGTCGAATGTGAGTTTTACTCGTTCGCAATTTGGTGCACAAGACATGCAGACTATGTGGTCAGGCCCGCAGACTTCGATGACCTTGCTGTCTTCGCACAGCAACGGATCCTTCTGCCAATGCACGTATTCAACGAACTCTTCGTTGTCTTCAACGCTTTGCTGAATCAGTAAAACAAGGGCTTGATACTGAATGGTAGTCAGATAGACAGTGACTTCCTGGCGGCGAAAGTCAAGCGCGAACTCTCCATTTTCCTTGTCCAGATATAGGTCCGCAAAAGCGTTGGCGAAGCTTATTTGATGCGGGCTGCTAGTTTTCATCTGTGCGGGTTCCTCTGAGCTTTCGCAGGAAGACGGTGATTCGGGATTCGTTGATTCGGATTTACTCTTCTTTTAGCCAGTTAGCGATGTCACGTGCGTGATAGGTGATGATCATGTCGGCGCCGGCGCGAACTACCCCTGTTAGGGTTTCGAGCACTACTCGGCGTTCGTCGATCCAGCCATTCTGAGCTGCAGCTTTTACCATCGAGTACTCTCCAGACACATTATAAGCGGCAATCGGCAGATCCGTAATTTGTCTGGCCTTTGTAATTATGTCCAAATAGGAAAGAGCTGGTTTTACCATGACGATGTCAGCTCCTTCGGCGATGTCCTGCTCAATCTCTCTGAGAGCTTCTCGCCCGTTGGCTGGGTCCATTTGATAGGACTTGCGGTCGCCGAATTGAGGCGCCGATTGGGCCGCAACACGGAATGGTCCGTAGAGTCCGGAGGCGAATTTTGCTGCATAAGACATGATTGGAATATGATGGAAGCCGCTTGCATCAAGGGCTTTGCGAATAACAGCCACACGCAAGTCCATCATGTCGGAAGGGGCAATAATGTCTGCACCTGCTTCGGCTTGAGCGACTGCTGTGCGAGCAATGATTTGCAGCGTCGGGTCATTTAGCACTTTGCCGTCTGCGATCAGTCCACAATGTCCATGGTCTGTGTATTCGCAAAGGCATAGGTCAGCAACAACGACCAAATCTGGGAAGTGTTTTTTGATTTCCCGCATGGCTTTCTGAATGATGCCGTCTTTATGCCAGGCACCCGAGCCTTCAGCGTCCTTGCTCTCGGGGATACCAAATAAAAGAATTGATTTGATGCCCTGTTTTTGAACTTCTTCGACTTCTTTCAGCATCTCATCAATCGTTTGTTGATAAATGCCGGGCATAGAGCTGATTGGCTTTCTCTCTTTCTTGCCTTCAATGATGAAAAACGGGTAAATCAGCTTGTCTGTGCGCAGATGAGTTTCCCTAACCATGTCTCTGAGCTGCGGCGTCGATCTCAGGCGGCGCATGCGATGGGCGCCTTCAGGAATGAGATCGTTGAGAGAGAGCTTTTCAATCGTTGCTGCAGTGTCGCTCATGGAAATCCTCTATGGAAAAGTTTTAGACCGCTGACGGCATTTCGCCGAACGCGATCGATAACTGGAATGGATAAGTATAACCAATAAATATATTCTTGTTGAAAAGCTTTGAGGTACAGGGCAGGTTTTCGGTCGCCAAATACCGATCCTGGCAGATATTTAATGCGCTCAATGGCTGACCTGGACCGGGCTTGTGGGTCACAATGCGATGAAAAAATTACGAATCCCCGTCAAGCCCACAAATTTACAATGCCAACAGATCTGCCCAGGCAAAGAAGAAAAACAGAGCGTATTACCGCCGAATTCGCCCTTCCCGGCAGCCGTTCAGGTGCTGCGTCCACGGGCGCGCAGGTAAGATTTCCCACCGTCACGCTCATGGCTTACGGTCCGGACGGCTGTGAAGAAAGGGAAGTGCGCGAGCCTGCCGATTTGATCGGCTATCTGGCTAACTGGCCCGTGTGCTGGATCACAATTGATCCGCCCGGTGAGGGATACGAAGCGACCGTCGCAATCGAGAATTTCGCAAAGCTGTTCAATCTGCACGAGCTGGAAATCGAAGATATCGTCAATGTTCATCAACGCGCCAAAGTAGAAGAATACGGCGAACACCTCTTCGTTGTAACCCGCATGCTCATTGATCCATCGACCGCAGAAACAGAGCAATTGAGCATGTTTCTCGGGCGCAATTATGTTTTGACCTTCCGCGAAGTTCCTACCGATTGTCTGGAACCTGTGCGAGAAAAAATCCGCAAAGGACGCGGGCGGGTGCGGCAAGAACAAGCTGACTACTTAATGTACGCAATTTGTGATGCCGTCGTAGATAGTTATTTCCCGTTGTTGTCCGCATTAGCCGATCAGTTGGATCAAATGGAAGACAGCATATTGGAAAACAGCGGTGACGAGGCGGAAGCAGCGGCGACGATGTATCAAATTCGTCGCGACCTTCTTTCGATACGGCGCGCGATTTGGCCGACGAGAGAACTTCTCAGCACTTTGACTCGCGACACTGTACCTCTGGTAACAGAGACCACTCGCGTCTACCTTCGCGATTGCTACGACCACGCTGTCCGCATCATCGATCTTGTCGAAATGTACCGCGAAGTCAGCACAGCCCTTATGGAAGTGCACTACCAGCGCGCTAGCAACAGGCTCAATGAAGTAATGAAGGTGCTTACTGTTATTACGACACTGTTTATTCCGCCGACACTCATAGCCGGAATTTACGGCATGAATTTCGAGCACATGCCGGAATTGAAATGGCCGTTTGGTTATCCAATTGCACTTTTGACGATGGCTCTTGTTTCCCTTGTTCTTTTGGCGTTCTTGCATATGAAAGGTTGGCTGCGCACAAAACCGCGAGCGCGGCGATAGTCAGTGGCTCTTCCATCATTTACCCAGGCGATGGCAATGACTGCAGTGCAGTTATCGATCGTTTTTGTCCCGATTGTTATTTATGGTGCCATAAAAAGATCAAAGGAAATTTTTCGCCTTTCTGTAATCTCTTTGGTGCTTGTGTTTGCTCAGTCTGCAATTCTCTTTATGGCGAGTTTTGACGCTCTGTCTACGCTTCAGTACAACTGGCTGCAGAAATTCATAGTTTTCATATGCGCAATACTTTTGTGCAAACCGTTAGGTGTAACACCTAAAGAATGCGGATACTTTCTGCCATCCAGCCGTTCTGCATTGCTATTCGCTTTGCTCATCGGGACGGTTTATGCAGGCATCGACATCGTAGGAATTGAAGAACACAAAGTGCCTACAGTTGAAACCGTCCTTTTCCAGCTGACTATGCCAGGTTTGCAGGAAGAACCTTTTTATCGCGGCTTATTGCTGAGTCTTTGGGATAAACATTTTGGACGCCCAATCAAGGTTCTAGGCGTTAACTTTGGTTTGGGAAGCGTCATTACCACGGCGATTTTCACCGTCTTGCATTTAGTGTTTCTTGATGAGAGTTGGAAGTTGGCGGCCAATCCAAACGTTCTTGAATGGATCAACTTTATCGTCTTCAGTTTTGTCATGTGCTGGTTGCGCTATAAGTTTGAAAGCGTCTGGCCATGCGTCTTGGCGCACAATTTCGACAACGGTTTTGTAAGACTGTTTTCCTGGTTTGTCTCTACTCATCCTCGCAGCTGAAATGCAATTTTCATTCCAATGAAATTTGTATTTGCCTTAGTTAGACGGCTCGAGTCAGTTTTTCTGAACGCCTTTTACGACAGCGTCTACAAGACCATCGATGGTAAAGACTTTGGCTTCTATATCAACGCGCCCGAGGTGTTTTCTGGCGGCAGCAGAGGTTTCCGGACCGATGGTAGCGATGACTACGCCTTCTAATGCGTAGGTAATGCTGTCCATTCCTATTGGGACTTCGAGATTTTTGTCGCCAAGTTTTTTGTTTATACCTGTCGTCAAAATGGTCTTTAGATTGCGTGCGCTTTGCGCGCTTGCCAGCGTAATCACATCAACAACGTTCTTCCAGAGCAAGGTGGTGAGCCTTTCTGCTATCTCCTGCTCGTTGGGAGGAAGCGAGGTGTGATACGCCTCTACGACGTCTACTTTTGCGCCTGCTTCTGTCATGCGGTCTAGTACATATGGTCTTCCGACATTAGTGCGTGGCCACAAAATGCGCTTACCTTGTAGATTTGGATATTCAGGGAATTCGGCCACTAGTGTCTCGGCGATAAAGGTCGATGGGCAAAAGCTTGCTTTAATACCGTGTTCTTCAAGAGAGCTTGCCGTACCCGGACCAATAACTGCAAACTTGGTAAAGTCTAATTCTTCTTTGCCGATTCCTACCTGCGCAGTGCGGGCAACAAAGGCGTCGACAGCGTTTGCCGAGGCAAAAAGAACCCAATCATATCTTTTGATTTTCTCTATTGCTTCATCAAGTGGAGCCCATGAATCAGGTGGCGTTATGGAAATTACGGGAAACTCGTAAACTTCTGCGCCTAAATCTTTGAATTTCAAAGACAAGCCAGCCGCCTGCTTTTTCGAGCGGGTAACGACTATTCGCATTCCTTTCAGGGGCAGATCGGTCATCGTCTTGAGTTAAGAAACTTGTTTATGGAGCTGATACCACATTTGGTGTTTGACGCCTGAGTTCTTCCATGATTTTGTCGCCTCCGGCATTCAACATTTTGTGTGCCAGATCTAGCCCCGTTTGGGCTGCTGCTTCCAGGTTTCCACTTATTTTGCATGACAGCGATTCTCTCAGCAATTCTTTCCCGTCCAGTGATGCAATGCATCCGGTCAGGGTAATCGTGTCATTCTCGATAATGGCGCTGGCGCCGACCGGTACAGAGCATCCGCCGCCCAGTGTTCCAAGATAGGCTCTTTCGCATTCCGCTTCAAGTCTGGCAGCCCAGTCCTGAATTTCATTTAGCAAGTCTATTAATGCTCCGTCATTGCTGCGGCATTCGATGGCGAGAGCAGCTTGCCCTGCTGCTGGAGTCACTGTTTGTGTATCGAAGTAATGACTGATTCGATCTTTCATCTCCAGCCTGTTCAGCCCTGCACAAGCGAGCACAATGGCGTCGCAATAGCCCTCGTCGAATTTGCGAACACGAGTTGGTACATTGCCTCGGATGTCGACAAATTCTATGTCCTTGCGAAGATGCAGCAACTGAGCGGCGCGACGTCGGCTCGATGTAGCGATGCGGCTGCCGGCAGGTAATTTTGAAAATTCCAGATTGTCTTTTGAGAGCAGCACGTCGCGTGGGTCATTTCTATCCAATACCGCTGCCAGGCAGAGGCTTGGTGGCATGTCGGTGGGTAAATCTTTCAAGCTGTGGACAACGAGATCCACTTCGTCGCGCAAAAGGGCTTCTTCCAGTTCTTTAACGAACACTCCGCGGCCGCCCAGTTCTGCTATCGGGCGGTCGAGAACTTTGTCGCCCTTTGTCGTGATCGGAACAATTTCAATTTCAACTGATGCAAAACTTGCATTCAGTCGAGCCTGGACGATATCGGTTTGCAAAAGTGCTAACTTACTTTCTCTGGTTCCGATTCGAATTTTGCGCGGCGTTTGAGCCGTTTTAGAACTTTGCATGACCCGTTGTTTGGCATCAGAAATACAAGTCGCTGGGCTTACGATTCGCCTGCGTGCGAGCGCTTGCGACGTTGCGAGCGAGCTGCGTGCGTACACGATAGCGGGTCGAGACTAAACAGCGTGCGCAGTGCTTCTGCTTGCTGTCTCAGTATTTCGTAATCCGTCGTGGCTTTCAATTGAACTGTTGGTTGATGAAGAATTTGATTCACGATCGCGCGACTGATGTGCTCAATCTCTTCGGGATGAGATGCCGAAGTCTTGTGCGATGACGTTTTTACCATGTGTTCGAGACGAATCGATTCGATTTTCTCGCGCAGCTCAGCAATCGTTGGTCCGACAAGCTGTGAGCGTTGCCATCCGTGGAATGCATCGAGACCCTCGAAAACAATTGCTTCAGCGCCGGCTATGCAAGCTTCTCTTTCTTCCAGGTTGCGCGTCACGATGTTTGCCAAGGCATCCGAATTGAAGAGTGAAACGTCCTCAATTTCCTGCACAGCAGGGTCAACATTACGCGGCACAGAGATGTCGATAATGCAGGTCGGCTTTTTGCCATGTTTCTGGCGAGCGGCATTGAGCTCTTCCATGTCCAAAATCGTTTTGGGTGCACTGGTTGAAACGATAACGAGATCAGCTTTAGCTGCCGCTTCATAGCGGTCGTCAAAACTGGTTTCGGTGTTCAGTCTTTGCAGATTGGGAAGATTGTTTTTGACAAACTCCGCAAGGCGCTCAGGGGTGCGATTGAGCAGGTTTACCTTGCCTGTGCCATCTTCGGAAAGCAGGAGCTTGACGCAGATTTGCGCCATGCGTCCGGCGCCTACCACTGCGACGTTCAAATTGTTGAGGGCACCCACTTGGCTGCGAGCCAGTTCGAGAGCTGCAGAACTTACAGAAACAGCGCGTCTGCCCATTTCTGTTTCGCTGCGCACACGCTTGCCGCAATTGAGCGCCAGCATGAAGAGGTGGTCCAGAATCGGACCGGCTGTTTTGGCTTCTAGTGCAGCCTGATGAGCTTCTTTCACTTGCGCCATGATTTGCGCTTCGCCGAGGACCATGCTGTCCAAACCGGCAGCCACGCGGAAAAGGTGAACTGCGACGTCCTCTCGCAATAATTTGAAATTCGGCTTGAGTGCGCCGTGGTCGCCAATTTGCTGGGTGGAAGAGAAGAAGAAGTCGATTTCGCGCCAGCCCGCTTGAACATCCGAGACTACGGCATAAACCTCAGTGCGATTGCATGTTGACAAGAGGACCGCTTCTGTCACATGAGGCAATCTCTTGAGTGCTTCAAGCGCATGTTTGAGGCAGGACTGCGGAATTGTAAAGCGCTCGCGAATGGCGATCGGCGAGGAATGGTAATTGAGTCCGCAGACAACGAGATGACTCATTCGGGTCGTTGTCCTGAAAAAGCTGGGGATTCCTGATATTTCATGCCGCAGATTATATCTGTAGAGATATGTCTAAAGCCTGAAAGGGATCAAAGGGTAACGAAACAATTTCTAATAAGTGTGCGAAGCCTCTAATAGAAACGCGCTGCGACTGATAAGGCTTTGCAAATGTTGCGGATGGCAAGTCGAGCGGCTTGGCTAAGGCGGAGTAAGCCCAAAACCCCACCAAATGACTCTCGTTCCTTTCTTGTCGGCTGGACCTCTCAGCTCTAAGGCTGGAAAGCTCCACAGGCGCCAAAATTTGTCTTCCACGCCGGCTCGGGAAAGGCGGATGTTTTCGGCGCCATTCAGACTTGGTTTTTGAGCGAGTAGCTGGGCGTGAAGAGATTAAGTTCGGATCAGTATTTCGCGCGGCTCATCCGCATATTTCTATGCCACTCATCCAATTTTGGTTTCAGTTGTGGATGTATTTTGAGTGAGAGCCAATACAGACCATCTAGTACTCGGAAGCTGGGGCGAGAAAGCATGTCGTCTTTCGGATCAGGAGAGTAAAAAAGGCGATTCTCTCTAACGGCTCTGAGTTTGTTCCAGGGGAAGCGCTTAAACAGTTGCTGCTCCTTGGCGTCGTAAGGCAAAACAATCACATCCGGATCAGCCATAATCAGGCGTTCTGCAGAAAAATGCGGATATGGCTGTTGAATATTGGCAGCAATATTGGTGCCACCGCATGTGGTGATAACATCATTGAGAAAGCTGTTTTGTCCGACTGTGAGTAATGGTTGTGCCCATGTGCAGTAAAACACCTTTGGTCGTGTCTTTGTGCTTTTGATAAGTGCTTTCAATTGTGAAACTGCAGTCTCGAAATCCAGGGCGACTTCGGCGCCGCGCTTTTCCTTTTTGCAAAATTTGCCGATTTGGCGAAGGTTGTTTGGTATGTCGGACAGTGTGTTATTGCTGAGCGATTTCACCTTGAATCCGCGCGCGGACAAGGTATGTGCTATCGCTTCTTGTCCGCTGACGACCAGAATAAAGTCCGGTTTTAAACGCATCATTCGCTCTAGATTCGCCGATACGAATGTGCCTGCAATCGGAACACCTTTCAATACTTGATCGGCATTGGGCAGAACTTGAGGGCAATTTGTGCAGATTCCCGCCAGGGATTTGCGTGCGCCTATATCAAGCATTAGTTCGGTATTTGACGGCGCGAGCGAAACAATATTCGCTGGCGGCTGAGGATCTGTGGCCGACGCCGGTGTGATTGCGATGAGCTGCGCAAAAGCAAGCGACACCAGACTTGAAACACCAAAAGCTGAAGCTCGCAAGCCGTCTAAATTTCCATCCACGCCAATACTTCCCTCACTCGCGCATCGCTGTCTTTATTGCTGATGGTAAGCGTTTTGTCCCATAAATTCCAATCGTACAGAGTCATGCGAATTATGCGGTCCATTTGCTTCTGGTAATCAGGCTCCGTCCAGCGAAAGCCGTCGTCTACGGGCGGAAACATTGGCGGCACATAGATGACATGCGTGTATGTTTCTGCCTGGCTGCGCGCTTTTGCATAGACTTCTTCTGTATCGTAAGTCATCGCTGTGTTCTGGTTCCACCTTTGCCAGAGCGCCCAGCAATCAATAGTTGAGCGATCGGAAACGAAATTCTCCAGGCGATTTTCTTCTTCTATCTGGCGGTCCAAAACCTGTTTTTTGAACCCCTCCTGGTCGGGGATATTTCCTATCTTGTCGTATCCCATGTCCAGGCACATTTGGCGCGCCAGTTCTGGAATTACAGGTACTGAAAGCAAGGGAGCCAGCAGCTCCACTAGCGTGGTTTTGCCGACTCCGCTTGCGCCAGTTATGACAACCCTAGTTGTTGACTTTGGGTTTGTTGCCATCCTCCAGCATCACCTTTCTGTCGCGCTTGAGCGCTTCTGTGAGATCCAGCCCGGTCAGTCCTTTTACAAGGTGCACACTTTGTGCTGCCATATTGAGGATGTCGGAACTGATTTTGCTTGCGCCTGTCGAATCTCCGCCTGTCGATACAACTGTCATGTTGCCGATCTTGGAGAGCGGGGCCGAAGCTGCGGCTACGATGTCCGGCAATCTTTCAATCATCATGCTGGACAGAGCAGCGTCATTGTATTGCTTAAAGGCTTCAGCTTTCTTGAGCATTGCTTCAGCTTCGGCTTGCCCCTTGGCGGCGATGACCGTTGCTGCTGCAAGACCGTGTGAGCGCTCGGCTTCTGCCTGGGCAAGACCAATCGCTTTGGTTGCTTCGGCTTCGGCGATGGCTTTCAATCTGGTAGCTTCCGCTTGACCGGCAGCCTGTAGTTTGGCTGTGGTTGCATCGGCTTCCGCCATCATCTTGCGCTTTTCCAGTTCGGCTTGAGCTAACAGGCGAACGCGTGTTTGCTCGGCTTCTGCTGGTTTTGTGATTTCGGTTTCCAAAGAAATCTGGCGCTTTTGCACTTCAACTTGTTGCAGTTCGACTTCTTTCTGCGCTTCAACGATTTTGATCTTCTGGGTTTCTTCTATTAGCTTCTGTTGTGTTTGCGCTTTGACGATTTCGTACTGCATGTCGGATTGCGCTTTGGTTGTCGCAATTTCTTGTTGATACTTCGCTTGTGCAAGTTGGAAGTTCTTCGATGCTTCGGCGACTTTCGTGTCGGCGATCAACTTCGCTTTGGCACCTTCTTCAGCAGCTTGTGCTTGGGCGATTGTTGAGTCTCTCGACGCTGCGGCTTGCGCAATTGTTGTTTCTTTGCTGGCGTTGGCTACACCGATGTCGGCTTCGCGTTTGGCTTCAGCTGTACGTTTGCGACCAAGGGCTTCCAAGTATCCGACATTGTCTCGCAACTCTTTCAAAGTGAATGAAACAACTGTCAAACCCATTTTTGCCAAGTCGGCGAGAGATACTTCTTGAACTTTTTGAGCGAACGAGTCGAAGCTTTGAATCAGCTCTTCAACTTCCATGGTGCCCAAGATTGCGCGCAGGTGACCTACGAGAGTTTCGTGAGCAATCTGCGAAATTTCAGTGTCATCTTTATCAAGGAATTGTTCTGCGGCGGTGGCAATCGATGCCGGGTCGCCTTTCACTTTTACTTGTGCAACACCATCAACGAATACCGGTACACCGTTCTTCGTGATAATCGGGGCAAGAGACTTGATTTCGATTGTCATGACTTCAAGACTCAGGAACGCTCTTTGCTGTATTACAGGGAAGACTGTTGTACCGCCACCGACGACGATTTTAAACTTTCTGTCGTCTTCGTTGGACAACATACCTGAAATGATCATTGCCTGGTTGGGGCCGCACTTTTGATAAAAGCTGGATACCATCCAAACAAAAAAGGCGAGGCCGATGACTACCGCACCTACTATGCCGGCTACACCCATCTCAATACCCATGTGTTTTCTCCTTGTTTGTGCCGCTTATTTTTTATTAGCGGCCATACTCGAATATTGCCCCAACGGTGCCCCTTCTAACTAAATAAAACCTGAAATAGTGATAGCGCATGTGGTGGCACGGCGAAAGCAAAATTTTATATTTGCGTAAGACGATGCGCCACTCGGCATGCTGTAACTCTTAATCAAATCGTAAGCTCCTGCCAGGGATCGACAAAAACTACCCCATCGCGCACATCGGAGATCAAAACCTTGGAGCCGCGCTTGTATTCGTTGTCGGCAGCGCTTGATTTGGCGGGCATGTTATAGCGTTTTGAGCCGAGCACGTAAGTAATTTCTCCGGTTCTTCCTGGCTGGATCGATACGCAAACCTCTGCGGCGTGTCCGATGCATTCTTCTACGCGAGACGTCGTGGAAACGTGAGACTGCCGGACAAACCAGCGCAGCATAAACATCGTCACGTTGCGCATCAACAGACCTACGGCAATCGCAGGCACCAAACTCAGTGCCCCTAGTTTAAAAATCGCCATGCCCGTGATTCCGAAAAAGGCAAGAAAAATCGCCATAGACGCCGGGCTGACCCACGACATTACTCTTAGCAGAACAGGTGTACGGGCACGACCTTGGTCCAGATTCGTGACCTTCGAGATTTCCTTCAGCTGCGTGGCTGGGTCGTCTCCATGCCCATGTCCGGCGTCGTGTCCGGCATGTGAGTGTCCAATCTGTGCGTGAGCTCCCGTATCATGACCGTGGCCCAGCAAGTGATGGGCGCCTGTTTCGTGCCCGTCGAAGGCGCCATGATCTCCATGTTCGCCACCAGCATCGTGTCCGATGTGTCCGGAGACCATGCTGAAAATCATGTATCCGAAGCCCAGGACTGAGCTGACGACGTAGAGAGTTCCGAATGTGCCTAATGATTCCACTGGCAAAACCTGTGGCTTTGGAATTTGAGGTGTTGAAATTATTAGAGGATTCCTATTACCGAAATTCCCGCTAAGTGCCAACCGTAAACCGGAAAACCATTAAGAGAAGTGGAATTTTGGTGTACTCAAAGTCTTACGTTGTGCTTTCAGGTTTCTGGAATTATCGATGTGGAGAGCCTTTTCGCCGTTAGTGTTCGCTCGTTTCTGCCGGCTGGCAGTCCATAACGATGAAGACACCTTCCTTTATATCGGTCACCCAGACTTTCTGTCCGCGCCCGAAATTGGAGCCGATAACATCAGCTCTTGCGGGCGCATTGAAGCGTTTCCCACCTATTTCATAGAAAACTTCACCAATGCGTCCATCCGAAACCGGCAGACAAATCGTCGCTTCCCCGCCAATAGCTGATTCGGTGCTGACTGCTGTGGAAACGGTGGAGATCTCGCTGAATTTTTCCAGCAGGTTGAAAAACACTTTTCGCGCGATCAAACCCACCACAATTGCGCACGGCAGGGAGAGAAGCTTTGGAACGCTGTCCAATTGCAAGCAAAGAAAGCCAAACATGCCGCCCATGGAAAACATGATGGCGACTGACGTCGGGTTGAAGTAGTCGACAATGGCGGGCCAAATGTGATGAGTGTGAAAGTGCGGCAAGTGCATGTGGGCGGAGTGTTCGATTTTTGAAAGGAGGGTTTTACTGTTTCCGCTGTGTCCCTGAGCTCCGCGTGCGCTGGGGTTTGCGGTGTGTGAACCAGCTTGCGCGGCTGGATGGCCGCCATGTTGTCCGCCGTGCCCCGCCCGGTTTCCTGGACCATGCCCACCGCCGTGTCCCGAACTATGACCAGCACTATGACCGGACGCGTGCCCACCGAGGTGGCCTGAGCCATGCCCAGAACCGTGTCCGTGATGTTTGTGAGTCAACAGACCCGAGCCCATTGCTACGCACAGGTAGGCAGTGCCTAAAACCCCCGCTGCGCCGTATATCAAGCTCAAAATTTGGATATTGTCCATAAGTTATGCTTTGCCCAAAATGGGTCATTTTTCTTTGAAATAGGGCGATAATTGAATCGGACGGGTGGCCATCTCAACCGTTGTACGTACAGGAAGCGTCGGCATTTGGAAGTAGTTGTAACTCACAACAGCATGGATTTTGATTCGCTTGGTTCGCAGCTGGCTGTCACCAAGTTGTTTCCAGCCGCCCGTATGGTGCTTGGCACGCCACTCTTCGGCAACGTGCGCAACTTCTTGGCGCTCTATCGCAGCAGTCTGCCTATAGTGCAAATGAAGTATGTCGACTGCAAGAAAGTGACGCGAATCTATGTCGTCGATTGTCAAAACGCCGAACGTCTAGATGCCAGCTGCCGTGAGCTGCTTACTGTTGCTGGTAAGCAAATTCCCTATCTTGTGTTTGATCACCACGGCATCGATCCTGAGGGGCTAGCTGAAGGTGCGGAAGCCGGCTCGATTGTGGAGCCTGTCGGCGCGGCGACGACCTTGCTTGTTGAACTGATCAAAAAACGACGCATTAAACTAACGGCTTTCGAAGCCACTGTAATGGCTCTGGGTATCTATGAAGACACCGGTTGCTTGACCTATAAGGGTACGACTGAGCGTGATTGTTTGGCCGTCGCCTATCTGCTCAAATGTGGGGCGGATCTGCATCACGTTAATGAATATGTTCATCCGAAGCTGAGCGACGACCATTCGCAGCTTTTGCAAGAATTAGTGAAAACGTGTACCACGACCACTCTTGAAGGTGTGCGCATCGTTGTGGCGACAGCCCGCATCAATGATTTTCTGCCTGAGCTGGCTGGTCTGACGCGCAAACTTATGGAGATCGAATCAGCCGGAGCTGCTTTTACTGCTGTGTATATGCGCGATCGCGTTCATCTTGTCGGTCGCAGCGACGCAGCGTCTGTTGATGTGAGACCAGTGGTAAGGCTTTTCGGTGGTGATGGACATCATGGCGCTGGTTCGGCGGTGATTAAAACGGACGATCTGGAGTCTGTTGCATCCCGCGTCCGTAGCTGCCTTGAGTCAAATGTGAGCCCAGAAAAGACAGCATCGGAAATTATGACGTCGCCGGTTAGGACCGTGCCCCCGACGGTTTCTATGGACGAAGCCAGTCGCATCATGATCCGCTACGGGCAGGACGGTTTGGTTGTTACCGATGAAGGCAAGGTTGTCGGCGTGGTTTCGCGTCGCGATATCGATCAAGCCACGCACCATAGGTTGGGGCATGCGCCGGTCAACGGCTTCATGAGTCGCCCGGTTTTGAGTATTCAGCCGCGCACTCCGCTGAGTAAAATTCAAGAGCTGATGGTCAAAGAGGATATCGGCCGTTTGCCGGTGCTCGATGAAGACGGCATGCTGGTTGGGCTTGTGTCACGAATCGATGTTCTCAGAATTCTTTATGGACCGAAAGCAAGCGGCAAGTCGGGCGGGCTCGCTTCTGAAGAAGTCGACTGGACGGCTCCAGGTTCTTCTAAGCGAGCTACGGTTGCTGCGGACCTCGGCGGTAAAGTGCGTACGACAACGGCATCAACGCAGTGGCTATGCGAATTGATTGGCGAAACGGCTGCGCGAATCGGCATGACAGGCTATCTTGTCGGCGGTTGTGTGCGCGATTTACTTTTGGAGAAAGAGAACTTCGACCTTGATTTCGTGATCGAAGGTTCTGCAATCGAGCTGGGCGACCAGATCCAAAAGGCTTATCCTGGGCGCCTCAAGGTCGTTGCGCGGCACGAGCGGTTTCAAACCGCAACGCTCGAATTTTACTGCGAGGACAGACGCGAGGTTGATTTGTCGACAGCGCGTACTGAGTTTTATGAGTATCCTGCTGCTTTGCCCACGGTAGAACCTTCTCGCTTAGAGCAAGACCTTCTGCGTCGCGATTTCACCATCAATGCGCTGGCAGTTTGTCTGAATCCTGGTAGGTTCGGGCAGCTAGTCGATTATTTCGGCGGAATGCAAGACATAAAGGATCGTGTGTTGCGAATATTGCACCCTTTCAGTTTTATTGAAGACCCGACGCGAATAATCAGAGCTGCGCGGTTTGCAGCGCGTCTTGGCTTCCAGCTCGAGCCAAAGAGTAAGGAGCAAGCCCGTCGCGCAATTGCTATGGGCATTTTTGATGACCTAGGCGGAGTGCGTATTCGGACTGAGTTGAAGCTGATTTTGGCGTCGCCGCATCGTGTCAGCGCACTGGATTTGCTCGGGGATTTAGGTGGGCGCCTGCGCTATCTTGATGCACAGCTTGAATATGGTCTGCCCGTTCGTAGTCTACTGAGAAGAGCGGAGCGACTGCTTGAGCACTATCCGGTTGAAGAAACCTGGCTTGTCCATCTTGGACTTCTGATCGCCGGACTGCCGAAGGAGCGCCTCGAAGCCTGCTTAGATCGCCTGCAATTGCAAGTGGACCACAAGCAAAAAATATTGAGCGGCTTGCGTCTGCCTGCGCAGATCGGTGAGCCGGAGCAAGAACCAAAACGTAGCCAGATTTATCACCTCTTTCACGGACAATCTAAAGAGTCGCTGGCAATCGCTGCCTGTCTGGCACGCCCGGGGTCTTTGACCAGACGTATGATAAAACTCTATCTCGATCAATTAGGTGATACAGAGATTGAACTGACCGGAGCCGATCTTTTAAAGCTCGGATTTGCACAAGGCCCAGGGCTTGGGCGTGTGCTGGAAGCTCTTCTCGACGCACGGCTGGACGGCAGCATCCGGTCGCGAGAAGAAGAGTTGGCATATGTTCACGCCAATGCGCAGATGGTGCGATAATTTTCTGGTCGACCTTCGTGGGAAACCATGCCAGAACTTACTATCATTCCTTTCCTCTCTTGTATTCTGACCATTGCTTTGGTCTACAAATATTTGACTCCGCGTCTTACTGACGGAAACGTAGTGTTCAAGGAAGATAGCTTTCAGAGCTTTACTGTATTTTCTTTCTTATATTCGCTCGTATTTACTATGCTCAGCTGTCCGATTTCAATTGGAATTGCTCTAGCCATTACGCCTCTGGTCAGAGACTTCGTTAACAATGCTGAATATGGTGTCTACACTGCAGTTAGTGCTGTACTCAAGTGCCTGATCTTCCAATCAATCTTTTTTGTGATGTCTTTATGTGCAGGCAAGTATTGGAAGGATACTTTCATAGTAAATGGCAAATTGAATGCGTGGAAAGCTGCATGGGCACCAGCGCTTGTTGTCATTATTCTGGTTGTTGTGTTTTCGGCAATCTTGCAGCGATTCGTAATTGCGTCGTATTAACTTTTGCAGTGATCGCCTATTCAATTTATAACTTTCTTTCCGGCACGAGAACTGATACCGCCTGCGGTACTACTTCGATTTGCATAGGTGTTGTTCCATACGCATCCCCGTCGATCATGGCAATTACTTCTTTTTGCGGCTCTGGTGGGGGTTCTTCCTCTCCCATGAAAAAGTTTTTTATGCTTGAGCCGATTGCTTGAAGTCTTGTTTTCTTCGCTGGTTTTGGAATAACTTCAACGAGCAAAGACGAAACTTTGCGAATGTAATACGGTGCTTTACCGCCAACAAAGCCTCCCGCAAAGCGAAATCCGAGGTCAACGTAATCTTGGAATTCTGTGGGATTCAAAACACAAAGATCAAGCAGTCCGTCATTTAATTCGGCCGTGTCAGAGAGTTTGCCCACACCAAGATCGGAAATGTTGGTGATAAAAACTCCGGCAGCCCGCACAATAAACGATTCGCCTACTGTTGTGAGCCTAAAATTTGCCGGCGGAAGCGCGAGTGTTTGAATCATCGAACTAGCATAAGCCAACATTTTCCAATTCACCTTTTCCTGGTGATCTGTGGCGATGACGGCGTCGGAAAGCGGACCAGCGCCAGCTGCAACGCAAAAGTACTCGCCGTTCATTACACCCAAGTCGATGGCCATCGGCTTTCCTGTCATAAGAACTTTTATCGCTTCATCGAGCGGATCGCCGAGTATGTTCTCTTCGTATATGCCGAGATTGCGCGCCAGCTGGTTGCCTGTGCCAAGCGGAAGGATGCCGACGGGAACGCGCGGACGATAGCGTGCCACCGCCCCTAGTGCAAAGCGTACTGTCCCGTCTCCACCTGCTGCTACAACAAGATCGGGATGAGGCACATGCTGGAACATTTCTTGTAAGTCCATGCCAGGCCGTGTCGGCATAACAGTGACGGCATAATCAGCTTCTTCACAGAGGCGGTGCACAATCGCGCCCAGCCACAAGTCTGGTCCTACAGCCGTACCGGCAATTGGGTTGTATACGACTATTGCGTGCTTGTGCATCGAATTTTTCTAGGACTTAGCATTACTTTTATTTCTCTTTGCAACCATTCTTTACTTGTGCCGTGCTTGTTTTCAAAGGTAAAGAATATTCTCACACTCAAATTTCAGGTGCTTTTCTCTAGGTAGTCAACAGGCTGTGAGATGCGTTCTGCCATCTTTTCAAGACCTTGGCAACCGTGTCCGATATTGATTGTAAATGCGAGATTCTAAGAAGGCTTTCTGTTCCAGCCCATTTGGCTGTGCTAACGTTGTTCAATGATTTCGTTTGACAATTAACACGATTTCAGTATTGTATTCGACACCATCCTGATTCGCATTTCCAAATCCCTAATTATAGGAAGGACGGCATCCATTGCGTGGAACGAAGACCAAAACGAGCGGGCTAGCAGCTTTCGCCCTGATGGCGTTTGTCGCTTTGCAACCAGTTGTGGTGGCACAGCCCAGCGAAGCTCGTCAAAAATCAGAAGGTCCGCATGCTGTTATTGAAGAGGTACACAACGGTAAAACGTTCTGTGTGAGCCACGCTTTGATAAAGGCTAAGCCCGACGAAGTTTGGCATATCCTCACGGACTACAACAATGCCCATCGCACTTTTCCGATGATGAAGAAGTGTCAGGTTATTGAAGATCGCGGTTGCACCAAGCTGATGAAGCATGTGGTTGCGCCAACCGGAGCTCTTTGCACCTATGAGTACATCATTGAGTTGAAAGAGACCGATAAAAAGAGTCTGGAGTGGAAGCGTGTCAGCGGTAGCTTCAAAGAAGTAGACGGCTGGTGGAAGCTCGAGCCTGTTGATGGCGGAAGGCACACCATGGTCACTTACGGAACCTATGTAAATGGCGGGCTGTTCATTCCTCAAGGCTTGATCCGCCGTCAGTTCAGAACTGACATGCCTATGGTTATGTCAACTTTGACGAAAACCGCCGAAAGCAGCACTCAGATTGCTTCACGCCGAGAGCCTGCTAATCAATAGCAATCGCGGCACAGGTTAAATGCAAGGGCTCTTCGTTTGAGGAGCCCTTCTTGTATTGACTTCTGAAGCCCATCTCATGCGTTGCACTTCTTCTTACGTATGCAGTACCGGCGCTATTCTTGCTAGAATACAAAACTTGCGAATACGCATTTGAGGAGAGGTACCGAAGCGGTCATAACGGCGCCGTCTCGAAAGCGGATGGGCGAATAGCCACGTGGGTTCGAATCCCACCCTCTCCGCCATTTTTCGGACTACACGCTTAAGCGTGTGGGAAAAGATAGGGAAAACGCAAATTCGCTGGGCTTCGTAGCGGTTTGCGCTTTTGAGCGTTCAGAAAAGAACTTAGGGGATACACAATGCAGGTAGGGATTGTAGGACTTTCACTCACGGGCAAAACTAGCGTGTTCAATGCCGTCAGTGGGGGATCTGCTCAGGTTGGTGGGTTTTCCGGCAATGAAGCGAATATTGCGGTCGTCTCGGTGCCTGATGAGCGTCAGAGCTGGCTTGCTGAGTTGTACAAAACGAAAAAGACCACATACGCAACTGTCGAATTGGTCGATGTGGCCGGCGTTCAAGCGGGACAGGCCAAAGAAGGCGGCTTCAATCCTGCAATGATGCAAAGCCTCCGGCAGGTCGATGCTCTTGTTCATGTCGTCCGCGTTTTCGACAATCCATCTGTTCCTCATCCTGAAGGCAGCATCGATCCTTGCAGAGACGCTGAGCTGTTTGAGCTTGAACTCATAATTGCCGATCTGGGCGTTGTTGAAAAACGCTTGGAGAAAATCGACGCAGAAATCGGTCGCAAGAAAGGACCTGAAAAACAAACGCTCGAGCAAGAGAAAGAATTGCTCTCGAAATTCAAAGAGCAACTCACATCTGAAAAGCCCCTGCGCACAGTCGAGTTGTCTGACGAAGAACAGAAGCTGATTCGTGGCTACACTTTTTTATCGCAAAAGCCTATGCTCATCGTCGCTAACATCGATGAATCCGACATTGGCAAAGAAAAAATCGACAAACTGGACAAACTGCAGTCATTCGCAGACAGCAAGGAGATTCCCGTTCTAACCTTCTGCGCCAAAACCGAAATGGAAATCGCCCAATTGGATGAAGCCGACCGCGCTGAGTTTATGACTGCGCTGGGCATTGTAGAATCGGGGCGGGAGAAGTTGATCAAGGCTTCGTATGCGCTTCTTCGTTTGATTGCATTTTTCACCGTAGGCGAAGACGAAGTAAAAGCTTGGACGATCACCAGAGGCACGCAGGCACAAGAAGCAGCTCGCAAGATTCACTCCGATATTGCTCGCGGTTTCATCCGAGCTGAAGTTGCTCCTTACGAGTCCATCCGCACGTTGGGCACCTGGAACAACGCCAAGGATAAAGGACAAGTTCGTCTGGAAGGCAAGGAATATCTTGTCGCCGACGGTGATTGCATCAATTTCCGATTTGCTGTCTAGGCTCGAAAGAGGGCTTGAAGTGCGTTCAAAGGCTGCGAAGTAAGCGCCAGACCTGCTGTGGTCCGGACTTGCAGTGCTGGATTCCTTGACATTTTGGCGCGTAGCCTTATAGTTTTGCCTAATTACTAGTTTTGCTTAATTACTAGAAGACTGCCAAAATGAAACCTATGTCCGTGACGTGGATGCGGTGAAGCAGGTGGATTCCTTTGTATCCGGTTGAGATTGCTCAAATCGACGATAAAGAGCTTGCTGAATTCTTGAGGCAGGCGAAACCGCGCACTGGGCGCGGGCTGGTGGATCTTATCGTCTGGTGCTGGGGGATGATGATTCTCGGAATTGTCCCGTACCTTCTCGTGCCGAACATCTGGACTTTTCTACTGGCGTTTGCGTTCGTTACATCGCGAATGGGAGCTCTGCTTGCTCTGGCGCATGACGCGCAGCATGCTGCATTTTTGCCGAATAAGAAGTGGAATGACTTGGTTGCCGCTTGGCTTTGCGCGTATCCGGTCGGTTCAATTTATGGCTCTTCTCGCGCTGTTCACATGGCTCATCACAAGCTGCTTGGACAGCCGGATGATCCCGATCGCAATTTCCATTTGGAAAACAATAAGTCGACGGCAAAGGAGTTTGTTGTCTACTTTGCGAGTTTGGTCTTTGGTGGGCAGGTTTGGACAAGCATCGTCAAGAATGGGCTTTTGCTGCCTATGAAACGCGACAAGAAGCGCACGCCGACAGTGGTGCTGCAGCGCACTGGGCATCCCGAGATTTTGAACCTTGTGCCTGTGCAATTGGTCATCTGGGGCGCGTTGTGGCTTGCCTCCGGTCAGTTTTGGCTGTACTTCGCCCTTTGGCTTTTGCCGATTTTTACAACCGGCACTTTCCTCGGATTTCTACGTGGATTTGTTGATCATGCTCGTCTTAAAGACGATCAGGATGGTCCGATGGAGGGGCGTCTGGTGACCGTATTAAATGTTGGGCTCGTCGCACGCTGGTATTTGGCCCCTTTCGATTTTAAATATCATGCGGAGCATCACTTGTTCCCAACAGTCCCTCACTATGGTTTGCCAGAACTGCACGCCATCTTGCAGCGCAACTCGGAAATCAGCAAGCACTATATCTGTCGTCCTAGTTACGCGCAGTTCTTGAAAGAGTATTGGCACCAAATACGCTACCAGCCTGCGGCGATGCCGGAGCAGGGTTAGCTTTGAATGTGGCTGAAACTGTGAGCATTTGATGGCGATCGCTAAATTTAGATTCAGCAAGAAATTGATCGCTGGATACTCCGCGCTATTTCTCCTTGGGGTTTTGCTTCTCGGTTATGCGGTGTTTATCGAACCACGTCAATTAATTGTGCAGCACTATTCAATAGCATTGCCGCACTGGTCACCAAAATTGAATCATCTGAAAGTGGCTGTGTTGACTGACTTGCACGTTGGATGTTTGAGTGTTCCAGTATCAAAGCTTCGCCGCGTGATCGCGACAACGAACGCAGAGCATCCAGACATAATTGTGATGCTTGGAGATTTTGTGGCCAGTCATGGACGTAAATCGTCACTGAAACCAGAGGAGTTTGTTCATGAACTTTCAGCTCTCCAAGCGAAATATGGAGTCTATACGGTTCTAGGAAACCATGATTGGTGGTACAACGGCGAAGCTGTTCGCGAAGAACTTCAAAAGGCGAACATCCACGTTCTTGAAAATGAATCCGCAGAGTTAATAGTCAATGATACAAATCTGTGGATTGCAGGACTAGCGGATCAATGGACACGGGCCCCTAATATTACTCTTGCTTTGAAGCAGGTTCCGTTGGGAGCGCCTTGTCTAATGCTGATGCACGAACCTGATTTATTTCGTGAGGTGCCTGAGTCTGTGAGCTTGTCACTCGCCGGACATACTCATGGCGGACAAGTCGCACTACCGTTTATCGGTCCACCAATTCTGCCGACAGAGATGGGAAGCAAGTTCGCGCGTGGATTGATTGTCGAAGGTGAGAAGAACTACTTCGTCTCTTCCGGCGTCGGTACAAGTGTCCTGCCGGTGCGATTTTGTGTGCCGCCGGAAATCTGTGTACTTGATTTGACCAGCCAATAGCGCGCTAAAACTCGGTGGTAATTTTGCCAGTGTTAATGTCGACGTAGTACCAGTTTTTAGTCGCTGTGTGTGACGTTTCCGGTCCGTCGTTGACGACTTCGTAAACGTGCACTACATAGGCATTGCCCTCTTTTCTATCTACGTCGATAACAGGCTTTGCTACTTTTGACTTGGTGACATTCTTGAAAAACTGTTTTACGTCCGGCATCGCCATTACAAGATCTAGCGCCTTTGCCTCGGTGATTTTGCCTGAAGCGGTTTTGCTTGTTTTTGCACCGGTTGCAGTTTTTGTCGAAGTAGTTTTTGCCGCAGAGGAATTCATTTTGGCAGCTTCCCCAGCAAAAGTGGTTGGAACAAGTGTGATCGAAACCATCGTCAGCGCACTTGCAAAGGCGACCAGTTTCCTTTTGTTTTGCATATATTCCTTTCCCGCTTACTGTCTCAGTTTAGCTTTGCCTTGATCCATGATTGCTGCGAGCCTATCTTCGCCGATTTCTTCAATGCTTGCTGCACGTTCCACCGGCGCAAAAATGTCTGCGTAAAAAGACTCCTGATGAATAAGCTCCGGCCAATTTGAAAGTTTATCCCATTCGCCATCGTTCAATCCCAGCAAGAATCGCGCTCTAAAAGGGTCTACCCCTTCCATCTCAAATGCAGCGATGCGCAAATCTCGTCCAGCGCCAGTATCAAAATGCGCGGTGCCGGAGCGATCAACATCGACATCGCAATAGATATCAAATTTCTTGATCAGGTTTTGCGCCTCTTCAATGTACGAGTCGTGAACCCGCTTGCCGCGCTCTGTAAGCTTGTAAGCTGCCCTTTTTACGTCGATCTCGATGTATTGTTCTTTCTCTGCCCAAGCGATCAAATCATCGATGTCGGTATTATCTTTAGTTACGTCAATGGCAAAGCCAATGCCAATTTGATGGAGAAACATCGCGCGCGCAAGATCTTCCATCAAGTTTGCTGGTGATTGCGCGCCTGCGCTGGTGGCTTGTTGTGTGGGTTTTGCGCCGGCTGGCAAAGATGTGTCGGTGACTACGAGATCAAGCCTGTAATATTTCATCCCGTCTCGTTCTGACATAGTGCATGCATTTTTCAGCGGAGCGTCCGGATTTATATCGCGTCCATTTCCTTTAAACACAGCACTTTCTTTGATAAGCAAGCCCTGCTCATCGCGGTCGAAGATGTACTGCTGAAGCGCTTTCAGATCGTCCACCTGTCCAGCTGGCAAAACGCCTGCCTCAACTAGGCTGTCGATGTTTTCAGCGCCGATTACATCAAAGACCACATCAATGGCGTACTGATTCGCCGTCGCTTCATCTAGCGTCAAGACGCAGGAATGATTTTCTCCTGCGTCCGAGAGTCTAAGCTGATACTGCATGTCTAGCGTCTCCGTCCGCCAAATCCGCGCATCTTGAATCCACTGGAGCGTCTGCCGCCCCAGATTGATCCCGAGCTGGAGCTAGACGAGCTACCGAATGTCGAAGAAGATGAGCCGCCGCCAAACCAACTGCGTTTTCTTTCGGTGGAGCCTGAAGAGAATGTGCTTGAGCCGAATCCAGTTTTGCTGGTCAAGCCGCCGGTAGGTTTTGATTTGAAGCGCGAGAAGAAGCCTTGATTGGCAGCTTTCTGAGTTTCATAAGCGGGCGATGTGCGCCATGCGGTTCTGTGGCTGCCGAGCGGGCCCATGCGGTCATAAGGGGTGTAATAGCGACCGCCCCATGAATTCATCATGTGCGAGAGTACGAGCATCTGAACGAACGGGCTGTCGAAAATACTGCGATGTCCTACATAGTGAGCACGACCGTCGTAATCGTTGACTCTGTAAGGCATGTCGTTGTTGACGATGTCGCCTGTCTGCTCGATGCTGAAAAGCTTTTCGTCATCCTTTTGAAATCCTTGTTCTTTCTTGTTGTCGATGTAGCCCGTCACAACGAGGCGGTTGTTTTCACGGGTGGCGTCGATGGATACAACGTCTTTGCCTTCGTAGATTTCATTGACGCGCTTTTCGAAGGCGGCCATGCGAGTCTTGAAATCATCGCCTTTCGCTTCGAAGAAGGCCTTTTGAACTTCATCGAGATTGATTTTGCTGGATGTTACCTCAATTTCCGGCTGGCTGGAGACATAGTGCTCGGATCTCGAGCCGGACGAGCAACCTGTAACCGTCAAACCGACGGAAAGTACGCAGAGGGCGCTAAGAATGCTCAGGCAACGTTTCATTTGGATACTCCAAAACTAATACAACTTCACTATAACAACGCACTTGGGCGAAAAGAGCTGAAAGCTCCCACGGATGGGGCTTATAGCCGTTTGCTGCTACACAATATATTAGCAATTGCCGCGTTATGAAAGCTGCATGACAGGCTGTCCGGCGACCCGGTAAGAATTAGTAGTTGACAAAGTCAACTAATTGATTGACACTGTCAAGTAATGTTGGTGAGGAGGGGGGGGAAAAACGTTTTTTGTTGGAGAATCTCCAACCTCTGTGCCGTCGTCCTTGGAGAAAGTTATGTCAAAACCTGCTGCCAGTGTTTTTGAGAAACGAGTCAATGAAGTCAGGCAATTCAACAGGTTTTACACAAAGCGGATTGGAGCCCTGAGCGAAAGTTACCTCGACAGCGATTTCACGCTTGCCGAAACTCGTGTGTTGTACGAACTTGCTCACAGGGACGATTTGACGGCGAAGCAACTGTGCGCCGACTTAGATATGGACGCGGGGTACTTGAGTCGAATTTTGCGTTCTTTCGAGGAGCGTGGATTGATAAAGCGCGTTGCGTCTAAGGCAGATGGGCGGCAGCATTTGATTGTGATGACGGCCAAGGGGCGCAAAGAATTCACTCCGCTGGAGCGTGGCGCCTTTGATGGCGTTGCACAACTGCTGGAGCCACTGGCGAATGAGAGGCAGGAGGAAGTTATGGAAGCGATGAAAGTGATTCGGAATGCACTTGGCGATGAGCTTCCGAAAAGTAATTCCTTCGTGCTGCGTCCTTCTAAGCCCGGTGATATGGGTTGGGTTCTCTACAGGCACGCAGCGATCTATGGACAAGAATACGGATGGGATGAGCGTTTTGAGTCACTCGTCGCCGGTGTTGTTGCTGACTATTTGAAAAACCATGATCCTTCAAAAGAGAATTGTTGGATTGCCGAAAAAGATGGAAAGAATGTTGGTTCAATTTTTCTCGTGCGTGAAACAGATGAAGTTGCAAAACTGCGCCTGCTTATTGTCGAGCCGGAGGCGCGCGGAATGGGAATCGGTGCACGTTTGGTTGAAGAGTGCATTCGCTTTGCAAAACAATGTGGGTACAAGAAAATAAAATTGTGGACAAACAGTTGTTTGCATTCTGCCCGTAAAATTTACGAGCGCTGTGGTTTTTATTTGGTGGAAGAAACTCCTCACGACATGTTCGGCGAAGGACTCATAGGACAAACTTGGGAGCTGATACTGTAAGCAAAAACGCTGATGCTCTAAGTGTCTACTGTTTTAAGCTCGTAGTTTTTTGAAGTGAAGCCTAGGAACTGCGTGCAGTCTTGCGATCCAAGTGATTTTCATTTGCCGGCGCCATAAATCCTGCAAAGTACGCCAGGAAATAAGGAAAAGCTTTTTTTCCAAACCTAATTAGACGCGTCTGAAAATTGTCTTCCAACAAGTGATCGATTTGTTTCCTAACGGGCTTCTTCAGTAAGTCTGCAAGACGAACGAGATTAGGAAACTTCTTGACGAAATATCCATGAAGCTTGTCTTTGAGCCAGGCCCTGCGACGTTCCGAAATCATTGAATGTCTCCAGCTTTGTTCCCCGACTCGTTCATTGCGAGGTTTTCCATTCCGGTTAGAGGAAAAAGGACTGTATCGATAGAGTGGATTACGCCATTGCGGCAAGTGATGTCCGGCTTATTGATCAGTGCGCTCGAAACAGTGATCGTTTTGGCACTATTTATGTTCGTCATTAGATAGTCGCCAGTCAGAGTGCGCAGCGCGTCGAATTTGAGGTTCGAACTCATAAGGCGCTTTTGAACAATGTGATATCTGACGATCTGCTTGAGGCGCGCCTTATTTTGAAATAGCTTTGTAAATGTATCTTTGGAGAGGCTGGCAAACGCGCGGTCGTTCGGCGCAAATATTGTGTAGGGTCCGCGCCCTGTCTCCAGTGGATACTGCATGCCTGTTACGCGCAATGCTTCCAAGAACATTCTGAAATTGCCTTCTTGTTGCAGCTTTTGCACAACGTTGTTAGAAATAACGTGTCGGCGCAGGTGCGGTGGCACCTGGACTGCCAGACCCGCAGACGGAAGCAGGAGCGGCGTCACGGCGCTCAAAGTTGCAATTATTAAGGCGGAACGGTCGAAGCCCTTTAGAGTTAACATATTAGCCTCCCATTTGCCGCTTTCGAAGCTTTTGGAGCAATTTCGAGCAGCATTGATAAGACAAACCGGCCTTCCATTTGTTCCTGCGAAGCCGTAACCTTCTGTGAAAACCCGAACCTGTGAGCTAAAAGAGACATGGCAATTGAAACAAAGCGTCTTATATTGCGCGAATGGAAGGATTCTGATTTGGAACCTTTCGCTGCACTAAATGCCGACCCTGAGGTGATGGAATATTTTCCAAAAACACTTACTGGCGATGAAACCGCTGCGATGATCGAGCGGACAAAGGCTCGGTACGCGGAAGACGGTTTCTGCCTGTGGGCAGCAGAGGAAAAGGAAACAGGCGATTTCATTGGTTTTATCGGTTTGGCTAGACCGAATTTTGAAGCGAAGTTTACTCCGTGTGTTGAGATTGGTTGGCGACTTGCGCGCCGGTTTTGGGGCAAGGGTTATGCACCGGAAGGAGCACTGGCGGTGCTTCGGGACGGTTTTGAGAACCATGGTTTGGATGAGATTGTTTCTTTTACTGCAGAAATCAATTCAAAATCAATTCGCGTGATGGAAAAGATATCTATGTGGCGCGACCAAGAAAACGACTTCATGCATCCGAACGTAGCTGATGGACATCGCCTGAAGCCGCACGTTCTGTACAGAATGACGCGTCAGGATTGGCAGCGAATCAAGTAGGGCAAGCGCATGCGCTTGCCTGTCAGAGAGCCGCATGCGGCTCCCCTATGGTTCTGATGGCTTTCTAAATACGACGCCCATATTGGATGTTTGACCGGTTGTGGCCTTAATCGCCAGGTCGGTAGCGGCGAAGAAGCCATTCCTTATAAAGTTGCCGAGGTTTGTCTTTGCCCAGTCGATGGGTGGGAAAAGGGCGTCGGCAAAGGGATTGAGAATGGGATTTGCTTTCAGCATCGAGTGCATTGTCCAAACCCAAAAGATTGCGTTAGGTTGAAACTCTAAGTGCACGAGCTCGAAGTTTGTCAGGCGTGCAAGTTCTTTCACTGATTTTGGATCGTAAAAGAACCAGTGACGCGGGAAGTGATAAGCGCCCCAGTGCTTGTTTTTGAATATTTTTGCGTCGAGTGATTCGATGTTGGGAGTCCAAAACCAAAAAATTCCTCCTGGTTTTAAAATCCGACGGACCTTTTCTGCGAAACCTTTTGGGTCTGGAACGTGCTCGATTACATGACTAGCCCAAACAAAATCAAAGTAATTTTCCGGCAACTCAATATCTTCGAATCTTCCAGCGTAAGCCTTATGTCCCGCGGCATTCGCTTTCTCGACTGCTTTCTCGTTCATGTCCACGCCGTAAGTCTCTACCTGGCGAGTGCGGACCTTTTTGAACCAGTTGAGAATATGTCCATCGGCGCAACCGATATCTAGAATGCGCACCGGGTCTGGTGCAGCAACGAAGGTTAGGCAACCTTCCAAACCTTTGAGAATTTGCTGATAACGAAACTTGTAATACAAGTTTTGGCGCTGGTCTTCGTCGTAGCCTTCTTCCAGGCTATATGCATAATAGTTGGGTGGGTAAATGGTCGAAAGTTCGCAGACATCTGGTCTAGGATTTAGGTAAACAAGCCCGCAATCACGACAACGGACAACGTTGAAAACGTCATCGGTTGTGTTCGTGTATTCATGTTCGGTACCGGTCGTAACCAGGTCGGCATCGGTAGAGCCGCAGTTATTGCAGCTAGTTTCAACCTTCTTGATGCCCGACTTCATTGTCTGCCTTCGCTAACCGAGTGACTATGTTTTTTCCCAAGTGGGACCTTCGGCAGTATCCATTACGCTGATGCCAGCTTTCGCGAGTTCGTTGCGGATTAAGTCAGAAGTCTTGAAGTCCTTGTTCGCGCGCGCATCTTGGCGCAGTTGTAAAAGCAAAGCGAGAACTTGCTCGGTAGAATTTCGGTCTACAACTTTTCTGGTATCAGCAAGAGTAAACCCTAGAATACCTGAATAGTCCTTCAATGCTTTCGCCCAGAGTTGTCTCTGTGCTGTGTCTTTTGATGCGGCGATTTTGTCGGCGAGCCCGAAAAGATGGGATACGGCAACGGCTGTATTGAAATCGTTGTCCATAGCTGCGACGAATTCTTTGTGGAATTCTGTGATTGTCTCGTCGTTTTTATAAGCTTCTGCTGCTTTTTGGTCAAAGCGGTAATGCTTAGACGGATAAAAGCCACTGCCGTTTTCTTCCGCATCTGCCAACAAGGCTGCTCGTACAAGTCGCATCAATGCCTGTTTTGCTGCATTCATTGCCTCAGGACTGAAGTCAATCGGGTTGCGATAGTGCGTTTGCAAGATGAACAAGCGAAGAGTATCTGCCGAATATTCTCTGAGCAGATCGCCGATTGTTTTGAAGTTGCCCAATGACTTGGACATCTTTTCTTCGCTGACGTTGACGAAGCTGTTGTGCATCCAGTATTTGGCAAGCGGCTTGTCGTGCAGCGATTCGGACTGCGCCTTTTCATTTTCATGGTGAGGGAAGACGAGATCTTCTCCTCCGCCATGGATATCGATGGTTTCGCCGAGCACAGATTTGATCATCGAGGAGCACTCGAGGTGCCAACCGGGACGTCCAAATCCCCAGGGACTTGTCCAACCAGTCTCAGTTTCTGGTGCGCTTTTCCAGAGAGCAAAATCAACGGGGTTGCGTTTCACGTCCTTCAATTCATCTTGCGAGCGGACTTGATCGCGCGCACCAGATTTTAGATCTTCGATGTTTTTCTTTCCGAGTTTGCCGTAATCCGGGCATGCACCGACATCAAAGTAGACATCACCGCCAGACTCATACGCTTTGCCTTTTTTGACAAGATCCGCCGCCATGCCGATCATCTGTTGAAGGTACTCGGTGGCTCGCGGCTCTATGTCCGGTGGAGCAACGTTGAGCGCATACATATCTTGCCAAAATTCGTACAGGAAATGGCGCGCCAATTGGTCAGGACGAATGTTCAATTCTTTCGCCCGGTTGATGATTTTGTCGTCGATGTCCGTGATGTTGCGAACGAAGGTGACTTTGTAACCAGCAAAACGCAAGTATCGCTGAATCACATCCCAAACGATCGCCATGCGCGCATGCCCCAGGTGGCTGGAGTCATAGACGGTTGGACCGCAAGCATAGAGCTTGACCTTGCCCGCTTCTATGGGCACAAACTCTTCTTTCTTTCCTGTCAGCGTATTGAATATTTGGATGGACATAATGATTCTCTCTTAGTCAAAGTGCGTCAAGACTGCGTGCGTTTACTTAACACGCTGCTATGCGCAGAGACAGAGAATGTCTTCCAGTCTGGATTTTACGCGCTCGGGTCCGAGAATAGAAATGATTGCGCCCAAATCCGGACCTTGCACCTTGCCCGAGAGGGCTGCGCGCAGTGGCCAATACAGGTCTTTTCCTTTCAATCCCAATTCGACTCCAAGCTTGTCTACAACAGCCTTGCAGCCGGCATGGTCGCCAAATGGAAAATCGCCTAGATGTTTTAGCGTCGCTTCCAGCACCTTCTTGGCAGAGTCTTTCGACAGCGCTTTTTCTTTGAGTTCGTCAGTGATCTGGAGCTTCTTGGCGAAGTAAAACTCGGTCGCCCCCATGATTTCCGAAAGCATGGTGAGACCGTCACGCACGCTGCCTACAATTTGCTCTAATTCTGAACTTGAATAGGTTTGTGTCTCAACCAAAGTCAAATACGGCTTGGCACGCTCTGTTATCAGTTCGATCGGCAGTGAGCGAATGTAGTGCGCGTTGTACCAGTTCAATTTTTGAACATCGAAAACAGCAGGGCTCTTGCTGATTTTGTACAAGTCGAACATCTCGCATGCTTCCGGCAGGCTGAAGAATTCTTTACCGTCCGGCAAAGTCCAACTCATCGCGGCAAGGTAATTAACCATCGCTTCAGGCATGTAACCATCGACGCGATATTTATTGATATGCACTGCTTCACCGTGTTTTCGCTTTGACAGCTTGGCGCGGTCGAGGTCAAAAATCAGAGGTGCGTGCGCAAATTCCGGCACTTGGTGATTGAGTGCCTCGTAAAGCAAAATCTGCTTTGCGGTATTCATGATGTGGTCTTCACCACGGATGACGTGTGTCATTTTCATGTCGATATCATCTACAACTACTGCAAAGTTGTAGATGGCGACGCCGTTCGATTTGACGATAACCATATCGCCGCCCAAAACAGAAGCTTCGATGGCGATCTCGCCTTTGATATTGTCGTGCCACGAAATAACGCGCGGCTCTTCAATTTTGAAACGGATTGACGGAATGCGGCCCTCAGCCACATATTTTTCTACCTGGTCTTTCGACAGATTACGGTGACTGTTGTCGTAGCGATGAGCAATATCAGTGTCTTTCTGTGCTTCTTTCATCGCCGCCAATTCTTCAGGCGTTTCATATGAAAAGTAGGCGTGCCCTCTGTTGATTAGCTTGTTTGCTACTTCGGTGTAATGGTCAATTTTCTGGGTTTGCTTGTATGGCGCAAATGGACCGCCGATATCCGGACCTTCATCCCAGTTGAGACCCAGCCACTTCAGCCCATCGATGATGTCCTGCGTGTAATTCTCTTGCGACCTGACTTCATCGGTGTCTTCAAGACGGAAAACGAATGTGCCCTTGTTGCGGCGGGCGTACAAGTAGTTGTAGAGCGCCGTTCTGGCGGTGCCCAAATGCAGGTGCCCGGTTGGACTGGGCGCTATTCGAACTCTGACAGCTGGGGGCACGATGACTATCCTTTTGACTTTTAAACCGACTGACGCCTTGTTATACCGCCGTGCGGCAGTGAGTCTGATATTTTACCAAAAATCGGCTAAAAACCCCATAGGGCTTGGCACTTGAGCGATTGAGAAAGACGGGTTTTCGAGGATAAACCGGTGTTAGAGCCAATTCCGGCCTGTTACAAAAACGCAAAGTGCCCCTCGAAAGAAGCACCTCATGACAGTCTTGTTGGCTGACTGGGGCAGCAAGATTAAATGCTCCCACGCCCTGGCGCGCCGGTGCCAGTTGCGAGCCCCGGGGCTGGGTATATGGCATCGGGCGTGGTGAAAGCAAACTGTCCGTCTGAATGCGCTAAATTAGGACAGGAATGCGGGTACAGAGACTAAGCGTAGTGCCGCAAACATATAACTGATAAAGATTCCGGACTGACCTCAGTTGAGAAGCAAGAGTAAGTAGATGGCAAAAATCTGTGTGGTAGAAGACAACGCTGACCTGGCCAACATGGTCAAGACTTTTCTTTTGTTTGAGCATCATACGGTTGAAACTATCGGTAACGGAGGCCAGGCGCACGATCACCTTAGAACGTTCGAATACGACCTAATCATTTTGGACTGGGAGTTGCCGGAGGTTTCAGGCATCGAAATTTTGAAACAGTATCGTGCCCGCGGCGGGCAGTCGCCAATTTTGATGCTGACGGGTAAGGATGAAGTCGAAGATAAAGAAGCCGGGCTCGATGGCGGCGCCGATGACTACCTGACCAAACCTTTCCATATGAAAGAGTTGGGCGCGCGTGTTCGGTCGTTGCTAAGGCGCCCGGCCGCTGTCAAGGAAACGGTCTTGAAGGCGAAAAATCTGACTCTGGATCCAACAAAATACAGAGTCCACAAAGATGGTGAAGTCATAACACTGGTACCGAAAGAATTTCAGTTGTTGGAATTTTTGATGCGCCATCCAAATCAAGTTTTCACTCCGGAGGCACTGTTGAATCGCGTCTGGCCTTCAGAGTCAGAATCGACTACCGAAGCGCTTCGAACAACAATGAAGCGATTGCGCAAAAAAGTCGATGACGAAGGTGCGATTTTGAAAACTGTTCATGGCGTCGGATATATTTTAGAACTTGAGTAATGAAACAGGACTGAGCGGATTCAAACTGAGCCACCAGGGGTGGTTGCTGATGCTCTTCTTTGTTGTTGTGGAACTCAGTCTGGTAGGCGCTGAAGGTTATCTTGTATTGCAGGCTGAAAAAGAAGCAAAACGAGCCGAGCACGTCAAGGAAATCATTGCAAAGACAAATCATCTTGTGCAGGTTTGCTATGACACCGGCACATCCGTTATGGAATACGCAAAATCGAAGGATGAAACTCAGGCAGCCAGGTACAAGCAAAACCGTGATGAAACCAAGGAAATACTGGCTTGGCTTAAGGAAGCATTGAAAGATGACCCGGAGAATCTGGCTATCTTGAATCGTGTCGACGCCAACTTGCAAATTGGCATGACCACAATGGATAAAATCAAGCAAGCGGTCGATACGCAACCCTTACTAGTGGCCGTTCGCTACGGATTTAAAGAAAAGAATAAATTGCAGCCGACCTTTGATGCGCTAGTCAGAGACTTGCTTTCGCTGGTCAGGGCGCAGCGCCGAATTGAAGAGGAAAGCCCTGCCGCTCAGCGCAATCAGCGAGAATCACAAAAGGCAATACTGCTTGCCGGCTTAGTACTGAATGTGGTGCTGGCGTTCGCGGGGGCCGGGTGGTTTACTCGCAAGCTTACATCTCGGCTTGATGTTCTTGTTGAGAATGCGAAGCGCATGAAGCGTGGAGAAGAGCTAAATACGCCGTTGCACGGAAGTGACGAGATTGCAGCTCTTGATTCCACCTTTCACGAAATGGCCTATACCCTCAGATTGAAGGAGCAGCTTCTCAAAGATAGCGAGGCGCGCGTTCGAGCGATTATTGAGAAAGTACCTGTCGGTCTTGTCGTTTTTAGTGAGGAAGGCACAATTGAATTCGTCAATCCGACGCTGGCTGCGATGTTTAGAGAAGAGCCGGAGGACCTTGTGGGCAGAGCGCTATCCTCGCTAATGTCTCGCTCTCAAACCACAAGCGACAGTGAATTTTCCGCGCAGTTGAATGAGAAAGCGATGGAAAGGATTTTTGAAGTAACGTGCTTGCGAAAAAACATAGGCAAATCGAATGATTCAAGAATTTCGGAAAGTTCAGACGATTCGGTAGGTTCTGAAAAGTTTCCCGTCGAATTTTCAATGACGGTTTTTGAAACCGAGGACGGTGCCAAAAGACTCGGTATCTTGCTTGATGTCAGCGAGCGTCAAGAAATTCAGCGCATGAGGCAAGCATTTGTCTCGATGGTGAGCCACGAGTTGCGGACGCCACTGACGGCGGTGTCAGGGTTCATTTCGCTGTTGGAAATGGGTGCATTTGGCGAAGTTTCCAAAGAAGCAACCGAGCAAGCCGGACGCGCCGAGGCCAATGTCGCCAGGTTGATTAAATTGATTACGGACCTTCTTGATCTGGAAAAAATGGATTCCGGGACGCTAAATGTTTCGAAAGCTAAATGCAAATTGCGGAAAATTTTGGAGTCCACAGACGAGGCTTCGCGTTCATTTGCTGAAAGCAAAGGCATCAAACTTGAGATAGAGAGTGTCCACGGAAACGAGAATGCCGAACTCTACGCGGATGCCGACAGAATAGTGCAGGTGCTTGTAAACCTCATCTCCAATGCTGTGAAGTTCTCTCCACCCGAAGGGACTGTTCGCGTCGCACATAGTTTGGACGATGAATTTCTGGAGATGCGCGTTACTGACCAGGGGCGAGGCGTGCCTGCCAAGTATAAAGAGGTAATCTTCGAGCGGTTTCAGCAGGTCGATGTTTCCGATGCCAAACAAAAAGGTGGCACCGGGCTTGGACTTGCGATCTGCAAAACCATAGTGGAAATGCACGAAGGAACTATCTCTGTTGATAGTGAAGATGGCAAAGGCAGCACTTTCTGGTTTCGCATCAAACGAAAGAAGTAACCATTGCTAGTTCGCCACGAATAAGGGGGATGCCAGGTATCGCCTGGTTTTAGATTCTCAAAACAAAATGGGCGACACAATCGTGTCGCCCATCCAAAATTTTTATTGCTTGTTCGCCTAATGCAGCACTACGCAATCAACCATTGCTACGCCTGACGAAATCATATTGAGCTGCTCGGCTGCGCCGCGCGAAAGGTCGATGATTCTGTCAGCCACGAATGGTCCGCGGTCGTTAACTTGAACGACGCAGGAATTACCGGTTCTGCGGTTGGTAACCAAGAGTTTGGTACCGAACGGAAGACTTCTGTGGGCTGCGGTCAGTCCATTTTGGTCAAAACGGCTGCCGTCGGCGGCGCGTCTGCCATGAAATCTGCCGCCATACCAGGACGCAGCGCCACTAAAAATGGCTTTTCCGGCTGCTTTCAATTGTGAGAGGTCTGGCTGCTCATTAGCGACCTTCGGGTATCCGGTCGGCAGTTGGGTAGCACCCAGGGCCTCACGGATAGCATTTACGAGCTTCAGGCTGGCTTCCATTGGATTGCCGGAGCAAGCCTTTTGTCCGTCGACCGATTCCGGCACTTCAAACCTAATGGCAACTGCACCGTCGACCTTAACTACGGCGAAATCTCCTTCCTTGGCTGGGAGGATTTTTTCGGGGTCGATTTTCTCGTTTTCAAAAATATCTTCAAGTTGCTGCGCGATGTCTTCCGCTTTGTCGGAAGCGTCACCACGGGCTGTTGTTCCGCGGTACATGAGGAAGTCTTTGCCATTTACTGAAACGGCAGCGCATTCCTGATTGCTTTCTTCCCACACGTTTGCGTTTACTTCAGGGGCAATTTCCGCAGCCATGCATGAAGCGGCACTAGCTGCGCCGATTCCGATGGCGGCAACTGCACTGACTAGCAAAAATTTGGACTTCGAATTCAAACTCATAATCTGCTTTCTACTGGGCTTCTTACTTGGTCCGATCAAACGACGATATTTTGTTCGATTGATATTTCTCTATAGAAGGTCCCGGTGCTGGGCATTCCGAGGCAGGCGAAAAGGTAGCAAATACGCCTCGACCCCGTCAAAGATCTGTTGACAACCGGCGCAATTTTCGGCGGGCGCGAAATAATGCGATTTCTTGGAGAGAGTTAAGGCGCAAGTGGTTGACAGAGTGATCGATATCCGGTAGCGGATGTGTGAGATATATACAGCCTCCGCCCGTGGTGCTTGTCGTGATTAACGCGGGATAATCTTTTTCGATCACTATGGTTGTCAGTTGTTCCGTGTAACGTAGTGTAAAAGTTCGGTCTTAAGCCCCCCTAATTTTGTAGGGAGATCCGTTAATGGCGACCTTTTGTTCCTCAAAAGCTGCATATCCAGAAGGTTTCGACCAGATCTAAAGTGGCTATATTTGCACCTGCTTTTGTTAACGAAACGAAAGAATCACTTGCATAAATACACATGCAAAGGTGTAGCAAATCGGACTGTTCTTTCTCGTTTATCAGTCAAAAAATGTGACCTTGCAGCTATTCATGCGCCACCAGAGTGACACGCGGTAGATTGTTTGGCGCATGTAAAACGAGTCGGAATGCGCTTCGCGTAAGAGATGTTCTGCAGGGAGGTTTTGAAGCGTGAGTTGTTTTGGTGCTTTTTCTGTTGAAAAACCCGCATGAACAGCTCGTTCTATGCGTTTTAGCAAAGCGGCTTTACCCGCGTTTTACAAACGGAAAAACGTTTCTTTCTCAACCATTGAAAGTGATTGCTAGCTAACGCTTGCCGACAGCAGATCCGCATCCATGTCGAAATTAGCGTAAACGTGTTGGACATCATCATGGTTGTCGATGACGTCGAGCAGCTTCATTAGCTGTTTTGCGATGTCTGTGTCCGATACTTCAACAGTATTGCTCGGATTCATAGACACTTCCGCAGACACTACTTTGAAGTGCTCTGCGAGCGCTGCTTTGATATCGTCAACCTTGAGAGGATCGCAGATCACCACTGCTGATGCGGAATCGCTGCTGTCGACGTCGTCTGCTCCAGCGCTCAAGGCTTTATCAATCAAGTCGTCTTCGCTGAATTTCCCTTCCTTATCTATAAGGATTTCGCCGCGTTCTTTAAACATCCAGCCTACGCAACCTGTTTCGCCCATGTTGCCGCCGTACTTGGAGAAATAGCTTCGAATGTCGCCTGCAGTGCGGTTTCGGTTATCTGTCGCGCATTTGACCATGATGGCAACGCCACCCGGGCCGTAGCCTTCATAGGTAAGCTCTTCCATATTATTGCCATCGCCGCCACCGGCGCCCTTTTCGATGGCGCGTGCAATATTGTCGTTAGGCACGCCTTCTTGTTTCGCCCTTTCAATAGCCTTTCGCAGTCGCAGGTTTCCCGCGGGATCTCCGCCGCCAAGCTTGGCCGCGACTATGATCTCGCGCGACATCTTCGCGTACATGACACCGCGTTTGGCGTCGACAACGGCTTTCTGCCTTTTGATTGTTGCCCACTTGGAATGACCGGACACGAAACACTCTCCCTGCGATCTACTGACTGTGTGCACCAAGGGCGCGGAATTAATTCGCAAAATCTATTGTACGGCACTGATACGGCGCCTTCATCGTGAGATTTGCGGTTGTGAAGTGAGCCGAGCATTTTTGCCGGGCAGATTCCTTATATAAGGATATAAGGATGCAATTGCCATCCTATTTATATGGTTTGAAACGCGTCCGAATTATCAGGAGGTGCTTGCATCTTTTGTGGCGAAAAGGTCTAGCGCTTAGAAACCTGGATGACATGGCGGTGTTAAGGCGATAACATTCACACACCGACTGTCTCTTTAGTATTCATCCCTCTCCTGTTTATCGGAGAGGCTTCGCAAGGTGAGGGCGATATGTATCAGAACCGATCAATTTTCCGCGCAGCTCGAGTCGCTTTGCTTTTGGCAGGTAGTTTTAGCATAGTGCTTGGCTCTACTTTGATCACTGCAAGCCCGGTGGACGCAAAACGCACCGTGCTTCGTGGCGGCGTCTTCGTTTATACGGGCGACCCGCGCACAGACGATATGCTCAACCATCGCAAGTATGCAGATGTTGAAGAGCGCTGTCTCGAACAATTGCGCCGTAACCCCGGCAGTGTTCCTGCGATGATCGGTGCCGGCTGGGCGCAAGGCAAGTTGTTCAAGCTCGATGCAGCTAACGCTAACTTCGACAAAGCGCTAGCGAAAAATCCTTCCAATCCGATGGCTCATGCCGGAAAGGCGATGGTTTTGTTCAATCGTTTGCAGTCGTCTTCGCAAACCATCATCAAGCAAAAAGATGCACTGCTTAAACAAGCCGAAGCGGAAGCCAGACAAAGTATCAATTACGATTCGCGTTTCCCGGAAGCACATTGGACTTTGGGTATGATATTGCGCGAGCAAGGCCGCTATGACGAAGCTATCAAAGCTTTCCGCGACGCAACCAACATGGACAGCAATTACTCCGACGGATATTCGGGACTTGCGCAAGCTCAGTTGGACAAAGGTGATATCGCCGGTGCAATTCAGTCGGCAAAAGAAGCGGTCGCAATCAATACAGGCAACTCGACTGCTCACTACGCATTGGGTGAAGCCTATAGACGGCAAGGTTTGCTTGATGAAGCTCTCAAAGAGTTGAACACCGCACTCTATCAATATCGCAACAGCGCACCTGTTCACCTGTCTATGGGTAAGACTCTGGCAACGCAAGGCAATACAGTCGGTGCTGTCAAAGAATTTCAGGAATCAATTCGCATCAAAGCGGAAAATCCTGATGCCTACCTCGGTATTGCAGACATCCGCGAAGCTCGCGGAGATATCGAGCATTCGATTGCGGAGCTGCGCTCAGGTTTGGAAATGATGCCCAACAATGCAGCGTTGCGCGAACGTGTTGCTGATCAACTTTTGCGTGTTGAAAAGCTCGACGATGCCATCAAAGAATATACGACTGTGATGGATCAAAATCCGAATAACGCTGTTGCTGCTAAAGGTTTGACCAGGGCTTATTACCTGAAGGCGAACAAAGAAGCTACCGGCGCATTTTTCGTGAGCAACGAATACGAGTCGGCGAAGCGCATGTTGGATCAGGCTGTTCGTTTGAATCCCAACGATATGGAATTGCGTTTGGCTCAAGCAAAGCTGCGTTCGTTGTCCGGTGAAACAGTCGATCTCAATACTATCGGCACACCGACTAATGATGGTGAGCGCATTGCATATGCAGAAGCGTTGCTCGCTCAGAATAAGTTCAAAGAATCAGATGAGCAAATGAGCAGGGTAATCGGCAATGCTGCTGACGCCAAGCAAACATTTGCAGTGGCAGACTTGGCTTTGATGATCAAAGATTTGCCCAGCGCTGAAGCTGCCTATCGCAAAGCTTCGCAATTCCCGGGCGGTGCTGAAAGAGCCAAGCGCGGTATGGATCTGATCGCTAAACAAAAGGAAGTAGCAAGACAAGATCTCACGCTCGCTGACGATCTGGCGAAACGCCAGCAAGTGAAGAGCGCAATCGATAAGTACAGATCTGCCTGCTATCAAAACCCCAAGGTCTCTGATGCGCGCCTGGGCTATGCAATCTGTCTCGAAAAGGACAGACCAGAAACGCCTGATGAATTGCGCCTCTCCGCTACTCAATTTAAGGCTTACATGGCTCTAGAGCCGGCATTGCCTGAAAAGGAAGTAGCAAAGATCAATAAGAAAATCGCGTCTCTGGAAGAGAAAGCCTACAAGCTCGACCAAAAATCCGGCGATACCCGCCGTGGTACCAGACGCCGCTTTTAGTCCTGAAAAAAGATATCGAAACAAATGGAACGCCAATTGGAATTGTGAGGAGATATGCAAAATAGAAAGTTGATCGCAATGTGCCTGGCCCTGGCGGGAAGCATTTCGCTTTCCATGTCGGTAGAGCCTGCGCAAGCAAAAGAAAAAAAGCTGATCAAGATCAAAATTGAACGTGAAGTGGTGATGGCGGACGAGCTGATGCTCAACGGCAAATTCAGTGATGCTGCAGATCTCTATCACGCTGTTCAAGCTAAGAACCCTAAGTCCGTACCTGCCACCATTGGTTTTGGCATGGCACTTGCCAAACAGTTCAAGCTGGACGCCGCCGACGAACAGTTCAACAAAGCGTTGACGATGGATCCGCACAATGCCATGGCGCACGCTGGAAAAGCGATGGTCATGTTCAATCGCCTGGCTTCGTCCTCGCAAACCGTGATCAAAAACAAAGAAGCATCACTCAAGAATGCTGAAGCTGAAGTTAGGCAAGGTCTGGCGATCGACCCGGGCATGCCGGAAGCTCATTACACGCTCGGCATGATCTTGAAAGAGCAAGGTCGCACCGATGAAGCGATTACTGAGTTTCAGGATGCAACTCGCATCGACCCCAAATACTCGGAAGCTTATTCGGGATTGGGTGTAGCTCAACTGCAAAAGGATGATGTGACCGGCGCGATTCAATCCTTCAAGGAAGCTATCGCCAACAACTCCGGCAACTCGACTGCTCACTATGGATTGGGTGAATCGTACAGACGCCAGGGGATGCTTGATGAAGCGCTCAAAGAGTTGAACACATCCTTGTATCAGTATCGCAACAGCGCACCCGTTCACCTCTCGATGGCTAAGATCTATGCCGCGCAAGGTAACACCGTTGCCGGCGTACAGCAGTATCAAGAGTGCATCCGCATCAAGCCTGAAAATCCTGAAGCATATTTGGGCATCGCCGATATTCGCGAAACTCGCGGTGACCTGGAGCACTCAATTGCTGAGTTGCGCTCGGGTTTGGAAATGATGCCGAACAACATGGATTTGAGATTGCGCGTTGCCGATCAGAGTTTGAAACTTGAAAAGCTCGATGACGCCATCAAAGAGTATCGCGCCTGCATGGACGCCAATCCACAAAACGCAGCTGCCGCCAAAGGCATCACGCGCGCCTATTATTTGAAGGCAAACAAAGAAGCAACAGGTGCATTCTTTGTCAGCAACGAATACGAATCTGCAAAGCGCATGTTGGAGCAAGCAGTTCGCTTGAACCCCAATGATATGGAATTGCGTTTGGCAGAGGCAAAATTACGCTCGTTGTCGGGCGAAGCTGTAGATCTGAAGTCTATCGGCACACCGACCAATAATGGCGAGCGTATTGCATACGCTGAAGCTTGTTTGGCTCAAAATAAGTACAAAGACTCCGATGAACAGATGAACATCGTTCTTTCCAATTGCACAGACGCCAAGCAAACATTTGCCGTCGCGGACCTTGCCTTGATGATCAAAGACATTCCCAATGCTGAAGCTGCGTACAAAAAAGCTGCGGCGTTTCCAGGCTCGGAAGAGCGCGCGAAGCGTGGTATCGACATGGTCAACAAAGCGAAGGATCAAGCCAGACAAGATCTGACGTTGGCAGACGATCTTGCTCGCAAGAAACAGCTCAACTCGGCGATCGACAAATACAAAATTGCTATTTACGAGAACCCGAAAGTCGCCGACACGCACCTGGGTTATGCGATTTGCCTGGAACAACTCAAACCGCCGATCCCGGAAGATTTGAGACAAGCATCCACGCAATATAAAGCGTATATGGCGTTGGATAACAGCATCCCGCCGAAAGAGCTCGAAAAACTCAACAAGAAAATTGCCTCTCTTGAAGAGAAAGCCTACAAGCTGGAGCAGAAAGGCAAAGACACAAGATCCGGAACCAAGCGCAAATTCTAGAAGCGTCGGGGCGATGCCATGCGTCGCCCGGTCTCGATATCAATTAGAAACTCAATTAACGCGCCCGCGACTTCACGTTGCGGGCGCTGTATTTTGAGATCGCGTATTTTCGATACATGTTCAACCCTGATGCAAGGCATATATTCTGAGCTTCGCCTTCACTTTTTTCTTTGAACTTCGGCTTAAATAGCGCATTTCAAACCGGGCGACGCATGGCGTCGCCCCTGCGGAGGCTTTATAATTGGCTCGTGACTGATTGGAAAAACAAAAAAGTAACCATACTCGGCCTCGGCAGAAGCGGCATTGCGGCAGCGCAATATCTCTCAGCAAGAGGTGCGAATGTATTCGTCTCAGATTCGGCCACTGCTGATACTGAAAGACAGGCTCAGGCAGCCGAGGTTGAACGCCTTGGATGTAAAGTCGAATTGGGCGGTCACAGTGATGCGGCTATCGAGCATGGTACTTTCGTGCTCACCTCTCCCGGCATTGCTCCTCATAGCGCGGTCATTCAAAAGGCACGTGCGCTGGGCAAAGAAGTAATTTCCGATGTGGAATTAGCTTGGCGTGAGACCAAGGCTCCTATTCTTGCGATTACCGGTACGAACGGAAAATCCACAACCTGTGCGCTTTTGAGTTTCATGCTCGAAAAAACAGGTCGTGTTGCACCCGCTTGCGGCAATATCGGTGTTCCGATTCTCAGTCAATTAGATAGAAAACCTGACTATCTGGTCGTTGAAGTTTCTTCCTATCAGTTGGACTACACAGCAAACTTCGCGCCGAAAATCGGCGTTTGGCTCAATTTCACCCCTGATCATGTTGATTGGCACCAGGGTTTGGAAAATTACAAACGCGCCAAGCAAAAGCTTTTTGCCAACCAGCAACACAGTGACTACGCTGTTCTCAGTATGGACGACCCGGTGGTCAGCCAGCAAATTACGCGCGCCGAAATCTTTCCCTTTAGTTCGCAAATGAATTTGGACAATATGGTCCAAGCCGCTTATGTATCAAACGATTTTCTTGCTTACCGAATACGCGCCCGCAATCGCATCGTCTGCGCCGTCAATGAACTGCAAATATTAGGCCAGCACAATGTTGAGAATGCGTTGGCGGCAATTTCCTGCTGCGCCATTCTCGATGTGCAGCCGCAAGAGATTGAGACTTACATTAAAGAGTTCAAGGGTTTGGAGCATCGGCTCGAGTATGTGGCAACGATAGATAACGTCCCTTATTACAACGATTCTAAGGCGACCAATCCTGAATCAGCTATAAAGGCGATACAGTCCTTCCCTGACAAGAAAATCGTGCTCATTGCCGGCGGTCGGGACAAAGCGACCTCACTTGATGAATTTGTTGGTGCTGTTAGAAACCATGTAGCAGCTGTTATCCTCTTAGGTGAAGCCAAGGAGAGATTTGAGAAAGCGTTAAGGGAGGGAGGATTTAACGACGTTCATGTGGTCGCAGACCTCGAAGAGGCTGTCGACCTGGGTGGGAAACTGAAACTGGGACCGGTGGTTCTTTCTCCGGCATGCGCCAGTTTCGACATGTTCAAGGATTTTGAGAACAGAGGCCGTGTCTTCAAAGATATTGTCCGCGCAAGACTCGAGATGGCGCCGTCAGTCCAAGGGTAGTGGTGGCCGCTCTCTAAAGGTAGCTCCGCCTTCGAATGAAGGTCCGGAGTTTCGTGGGCTCCCCGATAAAGCTCTCATAACTCTCGTTTGCTCGCTGTGCGGCTTTGGTCTCATGGCGGTCTTCAGTGCTTCAGCTCCTGAGGCGCTCTCCAGCTATCAGGATGCAACTTATTATTTGCGCCGTCAGGCAATTTGCTGCGTGATCGGGCTTTTCGCCATGTTCACGATTAGCCGCTATGACTATAGGCGTCTAAAGAAATGGGCTTGGCCTGTGGCTTTGGGCGCATTTGGCTTATTGTGTTTGACTCTGGTCCCCGGTATCTCGGTCACCACAATGGGCTCCACTCGCTGGTTGCAGGTCGGTCCGCTGCAGTTTCAGCCTTCCGAAATGTGCAAAATCGCGTCTATTTTGCTGATCTCTGCCGGTCTCTCCAAGCATTTTTGGTGGCACAGACAAGTTCTGGTGCGCATTGCACTCATTCTTTTGATGGCGACAATTGTCGTCAAACAGCCTGACCTCGGAACAGCAATGATGATTTCCGGAAGTCTGGTGGCACTTTTGTTCGCCAGCGGTCTCAATCCGCTGCTTATCATTCTGGCTGGTGGTGGTGCTTTTGGATATATGTGGCACCACGTTCAAAAGACGCCTTACCAGATGGCTCGCATCATGAGCTGGTTGGACCCATACAAGTATCCGCAGAAAGAGGGCTGGAACGTCATTCAAGCGCAGTATGCAATCGGCTCGGGCGGACTGTTCGGCGTTGGCTTCGGGCGCTCGATGCAGAAGCTTTTCTATCTGCCGGTTCAGCATGCCGACTTTATCTTCGCTGTAATCGCTGAAGAATTCGGTTTTATCCCTTGCTGCGTTTTGATTTCTCTCTATGTCCTCTTTGGCTATTTCGGCTTCAGAACTGCCTTGCGCTCCCGCACTCTCTTTGGACGTTTTCTTGCAATCGGCATCACCAGCTCGATCGTGCTGCAGGCGTTGGTCAATATCATGGTTACGACCGGCATTGTGCCAGTAACAGGTATCACCCTTCCGTTCATCAGCTACGGCGGAACCTCGCTTGTAATAACCCTGTCGATGGTCGGTGTTCTTCTTTCAGTTTCCAGAGACAGCGGGCAAATGTCGGAAGACGAAGAATACGATGACGACGACTTGAAGCCTGCGAGACAAACGGCACGTCAATGAGTGGTGGCGAGCACCGGCTAATTCTTACAGGTGGTGGCACCGGCGGTCATGTGTATCCGGCGTTGGCGGTTGCCGACGAATTGAAAGACGATCCGGAAGTGAAGGCCATCCTTTATATAGGTGCAAAAGGGCATCTCGAAGAACGTCTGGCAAGAGAACGTGGTCTCGATTTCGTTGGCTTTGACGTTTCTGGTTTGCCGCGAAGTGTTTCACCAAAATTGGTGACTTGGCCGTTTCAAATGGTGCAAGCGATCGGGCAATGCTCCGCGCTTTTCGGGCGTTTCAAACCGACTGCAGTTTTGGGTACGGGCGGGTACGCATCGGCGCCACCACTGACTTGTGCGGCTACCTCAGGTATTCCTTATGCAGTGCATGAGCCGGATGCGCATCCGGGGCTGGTAAATCGGCTTTACGCTAAGAATGCATCCGTTGTTTCGTGCGGCATGGAAGCAGCAAAAGAGAGATTGGTAAGCAAGGTTGGCGAAACTGTGTTCAACGGCAATCCTGTGCGCAAGGGTTTTGTCCACATGATCGAGAAAGAGAAAGCCGCACGCCAACTAGGTTTGGTCAGTCATCTGCCTACTCTGATAATCACAGGCGGCTCGCAAGGTGCACAAGCGATCAATGATGCAGTTTTTGCCATGTTGCCGACTTTGTTTTCCGACACGAACACAATGCAAGTGATTCACCAGGTTGGCGAAAAGAATTTTGCCAATTACAAAGAACAGCTGCCTCACGAAATTTTGACTAGCGCCAGATACTGCTATCGAGCTTATTTCGAGGATCTTTCTGTTGCTTATGCCTTAAGCGATTTGGCTGTCTCGCGCGCCGGCGCGATGACGATCAGCGAGCTATGTGTAACATCGACCCCGTCTATATTCATTCCATATCCTTTTGCCGCTCAGAATCACCAGGAGCATAATGCACGTGCGCTAGAGGCTAAGGGGGCTGCAACAGTGATATTGCAGAAGGATTTGAATCCAGGCTTACTGGCGACGACAGTAAAGTCATTGCTTTTCGATCGCGAAAAGCTGAAGAAGATGAAAGAAGCTGCCGGGCAGATGGGGAAACCCAACGCCGCAAGAGACATTGCTGAGATGCTGAAACGCTTGAGCAGCGGATATCAGAGCAAGTCGAGCTGAATAGAAGGCGAATTTGAACAAGATTTAGCCGGCGACGATTGGTGCCGGAGTCAGAATTTGCGGGCTGATGAAAGATTCTTGTGGAAGCGCTTGCATTTGCACACCAGTGACTTGAGCGCCTGGTCGCATCTTGCTTTCGATCTCCTCGAGAATTGATTCGATTTGGGAGATCAGCTTTGCTGACTCGTGGTCAGCGCCCTGAGAGCGGTGGACAGCGTCCTTCAGCTCTTCAATGGTCGTTTTAAACGATGGTTGATTTGGAAAGGTCATATACTTTCCTGCCGCGGCACAAGGGATTGACTATGGGACCAAAATTGAAAATGTCTCTTGGGCAACTATGTCTTTGCCAGCCGCCCTAACTTGTCACGAGTTTAGCACGGAAAAATTTGGATTCAACGGCGCAAATATATGTGCTCGATGCAGCGTTGATGTCAAGTGGCGTGAGAATCAGTGCCCGTCATATATTCAGGGGGGCTGTTGCAAATGGAAACTATATTTATCAATTGTCCACATTAAGTATTATCGGCTCCCAAATGACAGCATCAGTGGGTTTTGTGGACAGTAGACTGTGGGCATTATCTGAAAGCCGCATCTGGTGGGCGTTCTACTTGAAAGTGCTGTCATCGGCGGGCAGTGTTATCGTGAGGGGTAGTAGTACTATCAGTAACAAAGTTTGGCTCTGAACTAATTTGCCGATTGTCGCGTTTCTATTATTCGCTTTCATAGCATTCTGCATTGTTTGCAGCGTCACAGGCATAATTGTGCTGGGACTGAGCTGGCACAAAATAACAGGCTACCTAAAAGCGCGCCGTGAGCGGGATTTGATAGCCCTGCGCGGTTATCATGGACGACTTTCGTTAGTGGTTAGCGAGCTTCTCTCAAGGGCGAATGAACTTGATCAGCAGTCGAAATATTTGCCGGCAGAAACCGAAGCAGAATGGAATAGGGTGTATGAAAAGCTTGGCCGAGCCCTGGTTTTGATGGGCGACACGCTAACAATTATCAGAGAACGACTTGAGGAAAAGAATGTCAAAAGTGGACGGGAAGTGACTTTGCTCCTCTGCAGGGAAGCGACATGGGTAAGCCGAAGGTTGCTTAGCTTCGAGCAGAAGCTGCTGTCTGCGGAGAAGAAACAAATCGAACACATCAAAGCTGTGCAAGAAGCGCAAGTGAGACAAGAAGCACAGGACGTACAAGCCCCGCCAAGCTGCACAGCTACTTCTGAGGTGCACATGAGTCTAGAGACTCAGATAACGCTGATATCCGAAATAAAAGACCAACTGAGCGAAGTGTCGGATGGTGCTTTGTTGAAGGAAGATAGCGATAGAACCATGAGCGATGTAGATAAGCCAGCAAAGACGTTGGATACGCCCGATCGTAGTACTACCAGCGATGGTGGCACCTCCGATGCCAGTGGAAAGTCCGGTGTCGAAAATTCCTAGTTTGCTTCACCTAGCTTTTGGAATTAGTTGCAAGTGCTTCGCAAGAATTCGAACAGAAGTTGGCTGTTTTGCGTCGTTGCCATCAATTGAAGCTGTCTGGTCAAAGAGCAATTGCGTGATGGCAAAAAGATATACCTCGTGATCGGCGTCCGGTCTTTCGCTAGGTTTCGCCAACCGTGAAAACGCTCTTCGAGTCAGTGAAGTACGAGTCTATGTAATAGCAAGCTATGCCGATAAGACCTTGATGTGCTGATGTTATTGGCTTGGCGGTCGGACAAAGTAGTCAGTCTGCGTATGTTGAGTAGTAGAAGGAAACGCTACTGGTAGCGCCACTACTTTTGGTGCCTCTACAGGCAGAGAAAAATAGCTGCTGACAACATTTAATCCTAGATTTTGACTGGAAGTATGCACGGCGAAAAGTTTTTCCTGCATAATGAAAGAGAAGGATATTCCACGAACAGAACCCGTGACCGAAGTTGAGTTTGTTCTCGCTCATTGCTGCGCGAGTTTGAATTCAAACTGTTTCGGGCGAACACTGCTGGACTCGCTTACGTACGCATAAGGGAGGACATTTTGTTATGTCAAAAAAGAGAAACGATAAGAAAAAAAACCATTCTAAAGCCGCAGCAGTTAGCCAAGTTAGCGATGTCCAAGAGGCAGCGCCCGAAGCGACGAACGGCAACGAAGAAGTGAAAGCAGAAGACGTAGCGGCAGAAGCTGCTGAAGCGCCGGAATGCGCTGATAAAGCTGATGAATGCTGCGACGAGAAAGCAGAAGAAACATGCGAAGAAAAGTCGGAAGATGCTTGCGATGAAAAATCGGAAGAATCTTGCGAAGAAAAATCCGATGAAGCTGGAGAAGAAAAGGCGCAAGACGCAGAAGAAGAGAAAGCTGAAGACTCTGAAGAAGAAAAGGCTGAAGACGCCGCAGAAGAGAAAGCCGAAGACGCTGAAGAAGAGAAGGCTGAAGACGCCGGAGACGACCAAGGCGAAGAGGCTGGAGAAGAAAAGGCTGAAGACGAAGGCTCCGAAGATGTAGAGCCGACGGGTGAAGCCGACGGTGAAGAAAAATCAGAAGATGAAAGCGGCGATGGTGAAGAAGAGTCCGAAGAAAAATCGGAAGAGCCCTCTGCTGAATCTGATGAAGAAGAAAAAGCAGAAGACGCTGATGAATCGGAAGAGAAAGAAGACTCCGGTGAGGAAAGCGAAAAGGTAGTTGCTGACGCCGAGGGCGATGAAGAGTCCAAGGAAGAAGAGGCTCCTGCTGCTGAAGCGGAAAGCGAAGCATCGGAAGACAAAGCTGAAGACTCAGACGAAAAAGAAAGTGATGAAGTCGCTGCCGAATCTGAAGACTCGGACGAAAAAGAAGAAGACGAAGTCGCTGCCGAATCTGATGACTCGGACGAAAAAGAAGAAGACGAAGTCGCTGCCGAATCTGATGAAGAAACGGAAGCAAAAGGCGACGAAGAAATCAAAGAAGGAGATGAAGAGAAAAAAGATACCGAAGCTGCTTAAAGCAGCATAGGTATTCGATAATTTTTCCACCCGGAGAAATCCGATCACACCACTGTAAAGGGGGGACATTTTTGTCCCTCCTTTTCAAATTTAATGTAGTTTGACCCCGTCAATCATCGGGCAAGACTTAAGAAGAAAGTGCGGCGAAAGCTATAAACCAGGAAAGTGAGGTTGGCTATGTACGGAGAGTACAAACGCAACTGGTCTACGGACGAAGTTTGGATGAACCCGGCGGTTCATGAGAATTATCCGGAATGGAAAAAAGCTCGTGACAGACGCCGGAAATTTAAGCCAAGCGACGTGACCTTTTTGAATCAACATGGTGACCGTTTCTCTAAAGATGGAGATGGCCGAGTCACTATGTTCCGCTATAGAAATATCGAGACTTTGTACTCGATTTCATATGATGAGAGAGGCGACGTTTCTTCAATCAGCAGCTCGGCTGGCTGGACTTGGACAAGGATAGATGAAGGTGCCTGTCGGGCTTGGTTGATTCGCAATTATTTCGATGCCTGGCAGGTTGAAGAAAGAGAATGCGGAGAAGTTTTGGTTGACGAAGAAGGCATTAAGTGCACCGCAGGTGGTACTAGTGTCCTTGGTTTGCCGGAGCGCCCAGGCAACTGACAGCTGGGAAAACGCGCCTAGGAAGAATTGATTTTATTTGGAAAGAGAGCCCTCCTTACCGGGCTCTCTTTTGCTTCGGAAAGGCTCGTCAGCCGTAATCTGAGCCTTTTGTGTTTCCAAGAATCAGTGAATCCCTGTATTGGTGGTAATCTATATAGCTCAACAGACCCGGCCGTCGCTGTTTTGGCGGTTTGTGATCTCAAGTGATGGCGCGTTCTTAGGCAAGCGCCGAAAAATTTTGTCTACAAGCGCATTCGAGGAATGAAAGATGGTTGTGACAGCTTTGAAAGAGACGCCACTAGCAGCGGTGCACAAGAGTTTGGGTGCAAGAATGGTGGAGTTTGGTGGATGGAACATGCCTGTTCGCTACAAATCTGACATTCAAGAACACCAGGCCGTGCGCAACAAAGTTGGTCTCTTCGATGTTTCACACATGGGCGAATTCCTTGTCTCTGGTGATGATGCTCACGACTTTGTCCAGTACATGATTGCCAACGACGTAAATCGCTTGAGCAAGCCGAATATGGCTCTGTACACGCAGTTCGTCAACGAAGAAGGTGGCACCGTCGATGATCTGATTGTTTACCGCAGAGAGAATGATTTCCTCCTCGTTGTAAATGCCTCCAATATGGAAAAAGATTGGAATTGGGTGCAAAAGCACGCCGGCAAGTACAAGAATTTGAATCTGAAGAACGTTTCCGACGACACTGCCTTGCTGGCGCTGCAAGGTCCTAAGGCTGTGCAATTGCTTTCCGACGTAGTTGGAAAAGACCTGAGCGGCTTGCCGAGTTTTTCCTATTCGCAGGAGAAAGCGGACGGTCTTGAGATTAGTTTTGGCAGAACCGGATACACGGGTGAAGACGGCTTTGAGATCTTCAGCGCTACGGGTGATGCAGAGAAGCTGTGGAACTTGCTTTTAGCTAAAGGTGAGAAGTACGGCATCGAACCGTGCGGATTGGGCGCTCGCGACACTCTGCGACTGGAAGCCGGTCTTCCTTTGTATGGTCATGAACTTGATGATCAAACTGGTCCACTCGAGGCTGGTCTTGGCTGGAGCGTAAAGCTTGAAAAGGGCGATTTCATCGGCCGAGATAAGTTGAAGGCACAGAAGGAAAATGGTGTGCCTAAACAATGCGTATGTCTGAGAAGCGAAGGAAAAGCTCTGCCGAGACAGGGCTATGAAGTCTGGTCCGGAGGCAAGCAAGTTGGTGTTGTAACCAGCGGATCAACCGGCATTCACGTTGGCTATCCAATTGCATTCGCGTATGTTCCACCGGAGTTGGCCAAGGAAGGCAATCAACTCGAGATCAAAATCCGCGACAACATGGTGGTAGCGCATGTAGTGCGTCGCCCTTGGTATAAACGCGCGAAGTAAACTCTGGGAGCGCTGCCAGCTCGCCGGCTTCGGGCGGCATTGATGCCCTCCCTACAGCTAACATTGACGAACAATTGAAAGAGCACAGAGTTCAAATTATGATCACTCGCTGAATGAAATTGTTCGGCTCCTCCGGATCGTCTGGTCCGAAGTAGAGCGGATTGAGTTCGAGCGATCTCATCAGCTGTGCGACGAATTGATTGCTCGCACTTATGTCCGATTTGATTCTGTGTGCGTCATTGCGGAAAGGGTCGCTCTTGCGGCAACCGCAGTTGTAGCTATGCACGTGACCGGCAGAATGCTGCCATGCCTCTCCTTGCCCGAAGGCTACTAAATTGCTCACACATGCCTGATTTCTAGTGCAGTCTTGCAGCGAAGGAAGTAATGAAGAGTCCGTAAGAAACACAAAGTGTCGCTACGGAGAGAAGGTCGAGAACTTTTGCCGGGATTGCGATACGCATTTCAAAACTCACTTTCTAGTACTAAATTTCTGGACGGACACCCGTCCGATGTGTTCCTTAACGTAACGTCGGTGTTAATTAGGGAGATTTGCGAAAAGATTTCCAAAATTAGTTCCGAAATCTAGGCAGGCAAGAATTACAGGCGCTTTCGTATGGTGTTAAGATCTTGCTTCTGCTGCTGAAGAGGCCGTTTATGGCGGGTGCCAAGAACCTCTTAGCATTTGCAGCAAGTCACGCTCGAAACCCAGTAAGAAATAGACGGAGAATCCGCATGCTCTCATACCCAGCCGAATTGAAGTACGTCAAATCTCACGAATACGTGCGTGTTGAAGGTGACACGGCGACAATTGGTATTACTGCGTTTGCGGCTGACCAGTTGGGTGATGTCACTTTTGTCGAGCTTCCGAAGGTCGGACAATCCTTCAAGAACGAAGAGAAGTTTGGCGTCATTGAGTCCGTGAAGTCCGTTTCTGACCTCTTTATGCCTTGCGGTGGTGAGGTTACGGCTGTTAATGACAAGCTTTCCTCCGAGCCCGAGCTCGTCAATAGCGACTGCTACGGTGAAGGCTGGATGATCAAAGTGAAGCTCTCCAATAAGGAAGAGCTGAATGAAGCCCTTTCTGCTGACGCTTACAAAGATTTCGTAGTCGAATAGAGCTGGAAAATGCTCACCAACCCGATTTCGGGGCAGGTGCCCAATTTTCGACCCTGTTATAAAGAGCCGTAGAACCGTTTGTTATCAACGGTTCAGGTATGTTGCAAGTATTTCAAATAGATTATTAAGGCTTGGTGAGATCTGCCGGACCAGTACTAAATTGGTTGCAGGGCAACCCAATTCGTTGGCATTCGGGAGGAGAGAATATGCATATCTCTCTGGTTAGACGGACAATAGATCCAATCATCGCCGCCACGGCAGCCACCTTAATGTGTGCTGTTGCAGCTAATTCGCAGATTGTGGTTTCGCAAGAAAGTGGCGAAAATCCAAGCCTGATGACGAAATTGAAGGCGAGCGAACGTTTCGTTCCGGACGTAGTTCTTTATGAAAAGGCGCCGGTATCGCGCCCCGCTGTTGATACACACTTGATCAACAAGCTGGTGAAGGCACGCCAGACGACATCTACGCCGAAAAGTTTTGCGCAACTGCCGGGCCACGGCGTTCAATAGCGTCACTTACGGCACTGACAGCTTTCTTCGCCAATAACTAAGGACTGGCGTCTTTTGCGTCGTCGTCCGGAACGATCGGCTTTTCTTCTTTAACTTCCGGGTCGCTGGGATCCGCGTCGTGCGACGCTCCACCTTCAAGTTGAAGTTTGGGAGGCGGCGAATTATCGCGCAATAGGTCCTGCGCAAGCTCGAAATAACCGGAGCCCGGTCTGATTTCCTGCAATTCGTTTATAGCCGACTGGTCTTCGCGATTGGTTTCCAGCTTGTTAATAGCATCAAGATAGAGCGCACGGTTGAGCAATTCGACCGAATCTTCTGAGCCTGCAATATTGAAGAAGCCGGGGAGCGGTGTGCCTTTGAGCAATCCAATCGCAGCTTTGTAGTTCTGCTGATTGATGCTTTGCTTGGCGGAATGCGTGATGTAAATCTTGAACATTCCTATGGAAAAGCCCGCCATAGCTACTAAAAGTCCGCAAGCGAGGATTACATCCAAGAATAAAGGATGCTTAAAGCCGTGATGGTCGGGAGTTTCGTCGACAGGCTCGTCGAGCACAGCGTCTAGAATGCGTGAAACTCGCTGCTGCTGCATGTGCTCAGGCTTGCGGTCAACGATTTTGGAGGCTTCTGTCTGTGACTCTTCTGTTTTGCTGTCAGGCGTGCTTTCCTCCGCGCTGACTGGCGCGTTGGCAGGTTCGGAAGCCTCGACATGTGCTTCTTCAGTTGCAGCAGCTTCGGTTGTTTCTTCTTCTTTCGGCGCCGGATTTATCTGAGACTTCTTGGGTGACTCAGATTCGTTGCCCTTGGGCTTCTTGCCCTTAGCGCCCTTTCCGCTCGAACCGCCGCCTTTTTTGGCTTCAGCCACCTCTAAACCCTCAGTATGCTTGATTCACGGGTCTCCAGCATTCCTCTAACTACCTTAGCACGGACGAATGATGGAATGTTCATGATAGCCTAAGCCCGGTACTGGGCGGGCTTTTGTGGCTTAATCGGTGTCTGATAACGAGCTTGTTTTGCTACCTTAGCTCGTTAGCCAGCCTCGTTAGGCGTTCTTTGCGCGTCTGATCGTTGGTTGTAACCAGTCTTTTATTCAGTTCTGCCAGAACCTTTTCTTTGTGACCTTGCTGAGATAGGGACTTGAGAGACCTATTCGCCTCTTTCCACAAGGACGATTCTTTTGCAGTCGCCATAGCGGCTACGTCTTCTATAAGTGATGGATCGTCAAACACTGCCGCCGATTCGATGGCTGTTTGCCGGACAAGAGTTGATGGATCTTTGAACGCTTCAAGAAGGACAGAGCGTAATGCGGTTTCCTTCTCAGTCGACAATTTCAAACCTTTGCCAACAGACACAAGCGATGACAGCGCCTTTTCGCGCTTATCTGGTGCGTGGTCTTGAACCGCGGACAATAAATACTCAAACGATTGCTCTGTTTTTACATTGCCGAGAGCGCGTAAAACATGCCAGTAGGTGACGCTTTCTTTGGGTTGCACTTCAACAACGGGCTGTGCGCTTGCTGCCTTTGTGGCTCGCGCCTCCTGGTTGACGGCTCGTCGCCCGATTTGAATAAGCGTTTCAGCCGATGATGACGAACCTATTTTTCCAATTGCTTCAATCGCTGAGTCTGCATAGAGTGAGTCTTCATGTGACGCTAATTCTTCCAGTTTTTTCAACTGCGATTCGTCTTTGAGCTCTCCCACTAGTTGTATAAGGCAGGCACCTTCAAGATCTTTGATTGCATTGCTATGTTCTTTTTGCCAGGTGTGCGCAGCAAATTTTTCACTCAAGCGTTTTTTTGCAGCTTCAGAAAGAAGAGTTGTTTTTGTATCTTCCAGTGTTTTTTGATCTAATGCCGAGCGGTCGTCAACGTCGATATTCAGACGGTTGCTTTCAAGCCAATCAATTAGATTTAGTGTGGCGCGTAATCGCAATGCTGAGCCATTTTCCTGGGCGAGTCTTACCGCATCTTCAAAACACGCGGGAAGGTCAAACGCCATTAATTGTTCTGGTTGAAACGCCTTGTGAGCCGGTGCGCAAAGCGCTAACAGCATAGCCATGCCGCCGTTTTGGACAGTCTGTCTATCATCCTTCAGAAATGTCACAGGTTTGTGATGGCGAGCTGCAGCGACTGCTGCATAGTCGGAAAGATTGTTTACTGACGTTAGAGCCGTGCTCAAAATTTCTGCGACCTGAGCGAACGGCCATCTTGCTATGGCGTTGATGCAGTCCACGCGAAACCACGGCTCATCAGCAAATATGTATTCTTCAACCGTACTTAAAGCTGCTGGCGTTTTGATTTCTGCAAGAGCAAGCACTGTGTGACAAAACGCACTTTTAGCACTGACTGCGGTATCGTTCAAAGACTTTGTCAGCACGCTTACTGCATTCGCATCTCCGACATAGGCGATTAGCGTAGCCGCATTGGCTCTTACTCTCCAGTCTTCTGCAAAAGGCGGATTTTGATTAGGTGCGAGCATGCCGTCGCTGTTGTCCGGCATCAAGCACCGGATGATCGCGTCCTTTTGTGCGTCTTTGATTTCTGCTGCAATTGCCTTTAGTTTGTCTTCCCAAAAAAGCGGCATCAATTTGAGCGTGATGCCCATTTGCAGGCTGCTTTTGTTCTTCACTGCGGAAAGAAAGTCCGCGCGCACATCTTTAAATGACCGCTGGCCCTCGGGGCTGCTGCCAATCAAGCCGTGATACAGCAAAAAATGTTCCAACTCAAAATCTTCAATCTCAACTGTAGACTTCTCTCCGAATCGAGAAAATGTCTGATTGAATCGCTTTACAATGCGCTGGAAAAGTGTGAGTGCCATGTTGCCGTCGTTTGGTAGGAATTGCCGCAGAGCTTAACACGCTTAGGCTCGCGTGCGCGTCACCTTAGCTCTGCGATAATAATGTTCTTTCAAGCAAAGCTGATTCTATGGATTTTCATACTCTCGAGCCAATATTTTCCGAAATCTCCCGTCTGGCTACCTCCGACGAGTATTCCGTACCTTTCTGGGCGGCGATTTTGTGGCTTTTGCTCTTGCTTAACAGGCGAGCCTCGCTTCGTCTTCTTTGGCGCAAGCTCCACATATTTCAGGACAGCACTCTTGAAACCGAAGCTTACTCGAAGATCAATGCTCCTCTGCAAGCCTTTCTGTTGCTGCTTGCCGGATTTCCCTTTCTTCGGCTTCTGCCCCACGGCATTGGCAAAAGCCTTACTCCGCTGGCGATTTGTATAACTGGTTTTTTAGGGTTGCACGTATTTGTTTGTGCTCTGGACCTGGCCCTCTTTGGCTGGTTCTTTGCAAAACGGCAGGATGCAAACGTTCCTTCAATTTTTCGCTTTGTCGTTCTGACGGCTGTTTATGTTGGTGTGGGCTTGATTTTGCTCAACGTCACGCTTGGCATCAATATTATGCCTTTGCTGGCAACATCAACCATCATCACGGCAGTCTTTGGTTTTGCTCTGCAAGACACCTTAAAAAATCTCTTCTCCGGACTCACCATGAGCTTTGAAAAGCGCTTCAAGCAGGGCGATTGGATTCAAGTAGGTACTGATCCTGCGACTTCAACACTTGGGCAGGTAGTGGAAATCGGCTGGCGTTCTACTAAAGTGCGTTTGAAAGATAATGATTTTGCGGTTATTCCAAATCAGCAATGTACCGCCAGCCTATTAGTCAACTTGACTTCGCCGAAGTCCACACACCTGATTTCCATTGACTTTCCGGTCAAACATAAGGTGGACGTGGAGAAGCTGCGCACGACTCTTGTAAAGCTTGCTTCTGGTGTTGAGGGTGTCGTGAAAGAGCCGCCTGTCGAGCTTTTGGCGGTTGGCATTAAAACCGACCATTTGATTTTGCGGCTTCGATTTTGGATTGAAGACCTGCTCAAGAAGGACCAGGTGCAGTCCGAGATTATTGAAAAGACGTTCAAGAAGCTTGCTCAAGACGACCTTTTGCCATCGAGCGACAGCAAGTGATGAGTGATAAAATCTTGCTTTGAACCTGGATTGGTCGGGTTGTAGTGGTCCGCGGCGAAAGCCCGCGTTATGAGGTGCCCAGTGAACACCTTCTTAAGTTCATCTCAAGAAGCGCTTAAAGAGCAGTATGAAAAGTACGCCGCAGAAGAGATTCAACCGGCGGCAAAAGATTTGGAGTTAGGCAAGACGTCGCTCAAAGAGTTTTTGCAAAAGCTTGGTCAGACTGGTTTTCTCGGTTTGGCGATTGCAAAAGAGTACGGGGGTGCGTCCGGCACTTTCCTGGAGCAATCGCTTTTCGTCGAAGCTGCCAGCGAATACGAAGCTGGACTGGGACTCTCGCTCTCTGCGCACTTCCAAGTGGTTGAGTTGATTAAGCGCTATGGCGACGATCGTCAGAAATCACGCTACTTGCCTTTATTGGCACGGGGCGAAGCAGTTGGCGCATTTTGCTTGAACGAAGAAAATGCAGGCAGCGACTACTCTTTGATCGAAGCAGTTGCTTCGACAAAGCAAGAAGCACCAAAGCTCAACGGCAAAAAACTCTGGGTCGTTAACGGCAAAATTGCCACCGTTTTGGTCGTGGCCGCTAAGGATGAAGAGACTGGTAAGCTCTCGCTTTGGCTCGTGGATGCGGGTGACAGCAAGTCTGTGAAAGTCACTGCTGGCGCCAAGAAGTTAGGCCTTCGCTCTGCAAGCACCGACATAATTGAGTTTGTCGATACCAAGCTCGCAGAGGGCAGCCGACTCGAAGGTGACGCCCACGAACAAATCGAATTCGCACTTGATGTGGCAAAAACAATTTTAGCGATGGCTTCGATCGGAATGAGCCAGGGCGCGATGAAACTCGCTGTAGATCACGCAAAGACCCGCAAGCAGTTCGGCAAGAATATCGGTGCTTTCCAAGGCATACAATGGAAGATTGCTGATATGAGTGCAGATGTTGCAGCCGCTCGCATGCTCGCATTGCGCGCCGCATGGGCGTTTGATGAGTCGAAAGAAGAATTCAGAAAGTGTGCCGCTATGGCAAAACTGCTTTCTTCTAAGGCTGCCAGACTCCACACCGGTGAAGCGATTCAAATTATGGGCGCCAGTGGAATCGTCGAAGATTCCCCAACCGAGCGCTTTTATCGTGATGCCAAAATGATGGAAATCTGCCAGGGCACATCAGAATTGCAGAAGGTTATCATCGCGGACGAACTCAAAGTCTAGGATTGGTGAGCTTATGATTGATAAGCGCGAAAGCAAGGGTAAGGCAGTCGGTAATTTCGGCAAATCTGCACTCTGTGCTTTCGCACTTGTGGCGTTATTTAGCAGTGCCGCAACGGCTGAGCCTTATTCTGAAGGTATCGAGTTTTACAATCAACGCAACTTCCAGCGTGCTGCAAGTTGCTTTGAGACTGCCATTGCTCGCAGTCCTGAAAACACCAATGCGATCTACTACGCTGCACTTACCTATCAGCAATTGCGCAACAATCCGCGTGCCATCGAGCTCTACAAGCAGCTCGCAACGCGCTATCCGAATTCCCGTGGTGGCAGATTAGCGATACAAGCATTGCAGGGGTTGGGAGCTGGTGTCGGCGGTGGTGGCGGTTCTTCCTCATCCGCTGCATCCACTACTCGATCTTATTCCAGATCATATGGTGGTTCTAGCTCTGCTAGCGAAGATCCGGACATTGCTAGATTGCCTGCGCAAGAGCGTCTCCACTTCCGCACGGAAGACAATGGAGGCAAGCCAGTACTCTGGGTATCCGGTGCAGTAAGAAGTACGCCTCTCGACTTTGTTTTTGACACCGGTGCTGATCATACTGTTATTGGTATGGATCATCTGGCGCAGATTGGTCTTCCGAGACCGAGCGGTCCGCCTGATGGGCACTCTATGGGTGTTGGCAACAAGGTTAGCGAGAGCTGGATTATAAGAACCGATGTAAAAATTGGCGGTATTCAACGCCACAACTTCCCACTTTGGGTTTCGGACAGAACAGGCGTGCCGCCTCTTCTCGGACGCAACTTCATGGAGCCATTCAACTACACCATTGATACCAGTGGTGGCAGCATTCTTATGACAAAGAAGGTGACTGCTTCATCATCTGGCGGATTTGGCGTCTCCAGTCAAGGCGGGGTGCCGTTTAAGCGTGTTCGTGGCGGCGGCGTTCTCGTTTCTGTAGAAGTGAACGGACGTCCTATCGACATGCTTTTCGATACAGGTGCGCAGTCTTGTTTGTTCAGCAAAAAGGATATGAGGATGCTGGGCATATCAATCCCTGCAGATGCTGAGCATGAAATGACCCAAGGTGTGGGCGGTGGAATGCCTGGTCTCAGATTCCCTGTCTCACGCATGAAGTTGGGTCCCATCGATAAGACCAACTTGCCTATCACTGTTGTCGAACAAGACTTTGGAGAGCCCCTGCTCGGGCAGTCCTTCTTCCACGACTACCAGTACACGATCGACGATCAGCGCAATGTAATCCGCTTCCTGCGAAGGTAGCTGATGGCGACTCTTTCTGTCGTTATCGTAGCTAAGAATGAAGAGCGCATCATTGGGCGCACTCTGGATGCAGTTCGCGATATTGCGGATGAGATTCTTGTGGTCGATTCTGGTTCTGAAGACAAAACCATTGAAATTTCCACTTCGAAAGGCGCTCGCGTAGTGCATCAGGACTGGCTCGGTTATGCGGGACAGAAGAACTTTGCGCTGTCTCTGGCGAAAAGTGATTGGCTTTTGAGTCTCGATGCGGATGAGGTGCTGACACCAGAATCGGTGGCAGAGATAAAAGCAATAGTTTCAGGTGAAACTACGGGTAAGTGCGATGGATACAAGATTCCGCGCATTCTTTATATTGGGGAACATCCGGTGCGCCATGGTGGTTTCTACCCTGATGCGCAATTGAGATTGATCCAAAACGGCAAAGGAAAGTTTCGCGACCGCATGGTGCACGAACGCATCTTTGTCGACGGACCGGTCGCTGTTTTGCGCCATCCCATGCTGCATTACAGTTATAGAAATGTCGATGAGTTTACGAAAGCCATGGATAAGTATGCCCGTCTTTCTGCTGAGGAATTCAAACAAGATGGTTCTAAAAAATGGCGTGCTAATCCGTTGAACGAACTTCTTCATCCGATGTGGACATTCTTCGCGCGTTACGTTCTGCGCCTCGGCTTTTTAGATGGCAAGCTGGGTTTGGAGATGAATCTTATTTACAGCAATTACGTCCGCAACAAGATCCGCTATCTCAGAGAATCCGAAGGTGCATTCTAGATATGATTGGGTCGCTTGTTGAATAGCTTTCAGGTTTCATGAAGCCGAGCAAAAAAGGCTAACAAAAGATTATCCGATGCTCAGCGCAGAGTGCGATCTATAGATAGTACTCTTGGTATGAACAAGTTGCATACCATACAAAAATATGGTAAGGTGGTTGGTGGAAGGTTATTTGTTTAACATTGGAAAAAATTGGGAATTTCACGGGCACAAGCTGAAATTGAACTGGTCCCAGCAGTTGGGGGCGTCTTACAATGGCAACCGGTGACCAACTTAAAAAACTTCTTGCGGCATACCGCGATCGTGATGACTCGCTTTTTTTCCGGGTTGCACAAGGAATCATTTCAGACGAAACCGCTGCTAACCATCACGCTCTCGCACGCGATTTGAAGAAAGCTCTAGGAGATCAGCGTCGTGCTGGAGAGCTGGTCTTACTTCCACGAGACAAAGGCGGTGTTTCACTTCTAAATCTTGCGCAAAGTGATGTTTCGGCAGAAAGACTTGTGTTTTCGAAGTCGACTGCCGACAAAATAGGCCGAGTTTTGGAAGAACACAAAGCTGCAGCAACGCTAGCAGCCTTTGGGTATTTCCCCAAGAAAAAGCTCCTCTTTTGGGGGCCTCCAGGATGTGGAAAAACTATGACAGCGTATTACCTTGCGCATGAATTGGGCCTTCAAATTGGGACGGTCAGGCTAAGTTCGCTTATTTCGAGCTATTTGGGTGATACTGCTCAGCATTTAGACGCAGTTTTTGAAACAGCAAACAATACTCCAATGGTGCTACTTCTGGACGAAGTTGATGCCCTAGGAAAGAGTCGCGATGATCCGAATGATGTTGGAGAACTAAAGAGAGTCGTAAACACATTGTTGCAAGCGATGGATCGATTTACTTGCAAGCAAAGCATAGTCATTGCTGCCAGCAATCACGAATACATGCTTGATCCAGCCCTTTGGCGGAGATTCGATGACGTTGTAGAGTTTCCATTGCCTGCACAGTTCGAAATTCGTACCGATCTAGAAAGACTTCTTAATGGAGTAAAACTTGAAGGCGAGCTTTCAGATGCAGTTGAATTGCTTGATGGTTTTTCATTTGCCGATATAGAAAGAATTGCTATTGAAGCCGTCAAGACGATGATCCTTGAGCATCGAACATATCTTGTAATTGATGACCTTGTTTCGCAAATCAAAGCCTTTCGCAAGTTGCCGACAAATAAAGGCCTTAACTGAAGTCCATGACTGAGAATTTTGATCCACTCCGTCTGAGCACACCAATGATAAAGCGGAGGGCATCAGCTCCTCCCGGTCCTCCGATTCCAAAAGACGTACTAAAGAATTACAAGGAAAAGGCTTCTGATTTAAAGACCAAGATAAAGCCGTATGTTCAAAAGCTGCATGAGCTGACGCCAGAGCAGCGACGTGCTGTTTTTTATAAATTGACCCAAGGACAGATAAGAATTGATCTGACTGGAACAGGGTTGAGAGTATTCGCAGTCGGTGAGGATACTCTACTTGCGATGGTTCGAGGTGAAAACCTTGACTCACTTTTGAAGAAGATCGAAGATTTTGAGAACGCTACTCCCAAAAAGGGCCATATTAAGAATGAAAAAATTGGTTTCGGTATTACTGACTTTGAACTCGGAAAGCCTACTGATCGACTAAGTGAATCAATGCTCGAACAGTACGAGCACTTGATCGAGTTAGACTCTTTCATTTTTGAGATTGAGTTGATGGCAAATGAGAGTCATCGGGGTCCACAACTTCGTGAGCTTCAACAAATTCTTGATGACCTTCAGGCTGCAATCACTTTAAACGGTGTCATTTACGAGCACGAATTTAGCGCTGGGTTCGCGCGGGTAGTTCTGAGAACGAGCGGAAGTATGTTTCAAAAGCTTGTTGAGGATGAATATTGGCAGACGAGAATCATTCGTTTCGAAAATAGACCGGAGTTTGAAACGTTTACTACGAGCTTGAAGAACTTTTCATTGACTTCACTGGGAAAAATTGAGGCTCCTTCGGAGAATAGCGAAGTTGTCTGCATCGTAGACTCTGGGGTTACCTCTGGTAATCCTTTTTTGAAGCCAGTAAGCCGCGAAGACCAGTTCACGTCTTTCGTGGAGGGAAACAATAATCCATTCGATGAGTACAACCACGGTTCTGGTGTCGCATCTCTGGCAGCGTACCAAGAGTTAAACATCAGTGCTGGTGCAGTCAATCGAGCAAGTGCTTGGATTGTTAGTGCCAGAATTCTTGACGAAAACAATGAAATCGAAACTCAACTGCTATCGTCAGTTTTGGAAAAGGTAGTCGAGCACTACTCAGAATTGGGAGTACGCATTTTTAATCTTTCTGTTTGCGTTAGAAATAAACCGTGGAATGAGATGACCCGAAGAGCGGCAAAACGCAGCACTTGGGTTGCTCGCAAGATTGATCAACTTTCAAAAAAATTTGACGTCGTCTTCATAATAAGCGCAGGAAATCTGACTCTTGATGCAGTGAACGCATTTATAGCTGATGGTGCCGATTATCCTGCTTATTTTCAAAGCGAAGAATGCAAGATTTTAGATCCGTCTCAGGCAGCATTAGCGATAACAGTAGGCTCAATTGTTCCAAGTACGACTGTGTTAACTGCAAGGTCTACACCTATTGCAGAACAGTATCTTCCCTCCCCTTTCACGAGAGTAGGTCCTGGAATATTAGGTGAGATCAAGCCAGAACTCGTTGATTACGGTGGCAATTGGGTTGTTTTCGGCGACAGTGACAGGGTTACTTCAAACGCTGGAACCAATTTGATAATGGCAAGCAACAAATTGTCTCCAGCAATCGCTCACGATGCTGGGACTAGCTTTGCTGCCCCAAAAGTTAGCTACAAAATGGCGCAGATCTTGGCGGAGTTGAGAGCTCTCTTTCGCGAGCATATTTCATCTTCTTTGTTGAGAGCATTCTTGGTTAACTCATCCTCGATTAGAAGAAGCAGTTACCCAAATGACGAAATTGATCAGTTTGCGGCTAGATTTGTCTCTGTTGGTTCTCTCGCACGTATATTGGGTTATGGAACAGCTGATTTGTCTAAAGCAGTGATTAGCGATCAGTACAGTGCAATTTGCTATTACCAAGGTGTCTTAAGTCCTGACGACGTTGCATTTTTCAAAATTCCTGTGCCTAAAGAACTGTCTAGATCTACAGGAAAGAAAAGAATTACTGTAACTGCTGCATTTTCTCCAGATGTAAGTCAAAACGGTCTAAGGGAGTATCTTTCGGCACGTATGCAGTGGCGTTTATTTAGAGGCGATGCTACAGAAGGCGACGTGCTAGCGGCGATGTCGAAAGATGTGGAAGCCGATACTGAAGCCGAAGGTACAGACGCGTTGGAAGAAGTAAGTCTCCTTGGCAACACTGAAGATGAAGAAACTGCTTCTAATACCAAAGAACTTAAGGCAGGTCGTTTCAAACTTCGCCAGAGATCAAAAGGGACAATACAGCACGATGTTTTTGAGTGGAAGCAGCACAAAGAGGAATATAGCGACAACGACTACGTGCTAGCTGTTTCACTGTTTAAGCGCTGGAGTAGCTCACCTATTCCGCTGGCTGTTGTGGTCAGAATCGAAGATGTTTCTTTGTCAGTCCCAATTTATTCGGCAATTAAAGTTCGGTTGTCGCAAATTCGTGTCCAGGCAAGAGTTTAGTTTCGAGGAATTGGAAACGCATGAATTTTTCTAATGACGAGCTGTCAGATGGAATCACTCTGATCACTAATGTCAGCAGACGCACCTACGACGAAGACTTTTCGGACTTACTCCAAAGAGTGAAAGCAGAGGACGCCGTGCTTGATGAAGTGGCGGTTGTCTTCGACGCTGTTCAAGAGGAGCAATCTGGTTGTCTACCACCCGTGCAGAGTAAGCATTTGGAAGACAGCGCTATTGGCGCTTCTGGTAGAAAATCTAAGTCTTGGTTCTTCTACATTGGCCGGTCCCTATGCAAATATTTGCAGCAAGATCCCGAGTTGTCCAAAAGAATTGATGATGTTTCTGAAAGTACAAAACAAACTGGTCAGAAATTGACTGCTGCATCCTTCACACAAGGTGTTGCAGTAACTGGTTTGGCTAGTTATCTTTCACAGCATGTGCCAGGCTTTTCTGACTTAGGTCCGGCTGGTGTTGCTGGAATTCTATTGGTAATACAAGCCGTGGGAACTGATGCGATTTGTTGCTGGGTGAGTGATCAAGTTCGCGAAGTGAATGGTGACACAGACACGGACTAGACCCTTTCATTGTATCTTCCGTAAGGAGCACTAATAGTCTTCCATGATTTCGCGCATCAGCGATTCATAGCGACGCAAATTCTGTTCATAGATCGATCGGTCTGAGGCTTTCGCAGAATCTTCGTTGAGTGATTGTCCGAGCCACGGCGCTTGTTCCACCAAGACCTCTTGCGCCACCCAACCACGAACCGTAAGCGATTCCCAACTGGGAACGCCCATCGAGCTACAGTCGTAACGCACTACTTCCGCTTGCGCGGCTGTAATGATGTTTTTCTCCACCAGCGTTGCCAAAAGCGTTTCAGATTGCTTGTCTTGTTCTGAAGTTGTGCTCATGCGGCGAGCTTATTGGATTTCTATGTCTACCCGTTTGCCATGGCGGCTGGCCGCCGCTCTGACCAGATTGCGCAAGGCGGTAATCGTCTTACCGTCTTTGCCTATCAACCGTCCGGTGATGGTTGGTTCGCAAGTGACGCCCAGACGGCAACGTCTGGAGCCCATCATCTTACGGTCGAATTGGAGCGCGTCTGGGTCGCGCGCTAACACGCGCAAAATATACTCGGCTAAATCTTCAGCCGCTGTCGAATTGCTGGGCGGACCCGAAGATCTGCCTACGCCGTAGCCGCCGGGGCGCCTGCCGCCGCCGCCGCCTTTCTTAAAAGGCTTGCCACCGTATCGCTTGGCTGGGCCCCGTTTTTCATCCATCGTTGTACCGCTTCCTGGTCGAGTTTGAGTTCCTTAGACTGCGGATTGTAGTATCCGAGCTCTTCCAACGGCTTACCGTCACGACGGGTCCGACCATCAACTGCAACGACTCTGTAGTGCGGCGCTTTCTTGGAGCCAACTCTCTTAAGTCTGATCTTTACCACTGAACTTTCCTTTGAACGATTGAAGTCGCAGGACTTCTTTTTGCGAACACGTTTATATAAAGGCACATATTATGCGAATGGATATTCTAGCAGGTGCTTCCGGCAGGCAAGGATTGCAAGAGCGTATATTTGCGCGATTGCAAAGAAGTCGGTAACACTTGCCCTATTTCTTCTTCTTTTTCTTGTAGTAGCCGCCGCCAATGCCGCCCGGATAGCCTGACGGGGGCTTCTTCTTGGGCATGCTACCCGGCAGTCCGCCAGGGAATCCAGGAGGTAATCCTCCGGGCATTCCGCCCGGCATAGGAGGAAGTCCTGGTTTTCCGCCGCCCATTCCTGGCAAACCTGCAAAGGGATTCGGCATTTCGGCACCAGTGCCGCCTGGAGAGCCTCCCGGCATGCCTGGGAAACCACCGCCAAATCCGCCCATTAACTTACGGAAATGCGACATCATGCCGCGCATCTGTTCAAACTCATTTAACATTTGCCCGACTTCGGAGTCCTTGAGTCCCGCACCAGCAGCGATTCGGCGTCTGCGGCTCATGGTGATAATTTCGGGTTTGCGCTGCTCCTCGAGTGTCATAGAGCTAATAGCTGTCTCATAGAGCTTCATCATCTTGTCGCCATGCTCTGCGATTTGCGCTTGCTGAGAGCTGTTTAAGCCGAACATTCCACCGACGCCCATCATCTTCATGAGGTCGCCCATGTTGCCCATCTTCTTCATCATCTTCTGAGATTTGATGAACATCTCCAGGGTGAACTCGCCCTGGAGCATTTGCATTGCCACTTTTTCGGCTTCTTTCTCGTCGATGACTTGCTTCGCTTTTTCAACGAGAGATAGAACGTCGCCCATGTCGAGGATTCGGCTCGCCATGCGGTCCGGATAGAAGGCGTCAAGGTTGTCCAGCTTTTCACCGGTACTGATGTATTTGATCGGTTTGCCGACGATCTCACGAACTGATAGCGCGGCACCACCTCTGGCGTCACCATCGACCTTGGTCATGATGATGCCGGAAACATCTAGCTGGGTATTGAACGTTTCTGCCACGTTAACGGACTCTTGTCCGGTCATCGCGTCAATGACCAAGAGCTTTTCAGATGGCTCAAACGCGCGGTCGAGAATCATGATTTCAGCCATCAATTCGGTATCGATTTGCAAGCGACCGGCCGTATCGATAATGACTGGTGAGTTGTTATTTGCTCTCGCTTGTGCGAGTGCGCGCTCGGCGATTTCGTGTACGTCTTTGCTTTCAAGATCGGCGAAAACGGGGACATCTATCTGTTTGCCGAGAGTTTGAAGCTGGAGAATCGCAGCCGGTCGCTGGACGTCGCAAGCCACCATTAGTGGTGACATGCCCTCGTCCTTCAGTTTCTTCGCGAGCTTTCCGCAGGCGGTGGTTTTACCCGCACCCTGCAAGCCCAAGAGCATTACTACAGGCGGCTTGCCTTCAAGTGTAATCGGAACATTGTCAGTTCCTAAAATTTCAATCAATTCGTCGTGCACAACTTTGACGAATTGCTGTGCCGGCGAAACGGATTCAATAACTTCCGTTCCCAGCGCTTTTTGCCGGACGCGGCTGATGAAGAGTTTTACCACCTTCAAGCTGACGTCTGCTTCCAGCAGTGCGCGCCTGACTTCGCCAATTGCTTCTTCGATGTTTTCCGCGGTCAACTTGGTGTCGCCACCAAGATTGCGCATCGCATTTTTCAATCGATCGCTTAACTGGTCAAACATGCTTCAAATTACCTCTCGTCGTTTTCTCTTTATTTGGCTCTGTAGAGCACATTCGGACTTTTGAACTTCGAATAACTACTTCTTCTTTTCGGACTTAGTTTTGCGTTTTTCTTGCACTTCTTCGGGGTGCGCAAGCTCTTGGATGTCGATGACTTTCTCGTCGATTTCAGGCGGATAGATCAGCCAGAATGACTCGTAATTGCCCCCGACAAGCGCTTTGACAGTTGGCGAAAGCTCTGACAATTCAGCAACTATTCCAGTGTCGGTTCTGACTACGATGTTAGTTTCCGGATGCACAGATTCTGGTCTGTAGTAGTCGTATGGACGGAAGCCCGTGGACTCGACGGCTACGTAATACTCTGGATCCATACCATGCGCCTTCACCAGCTCCTTAGTGTGGTTTTGAACCTGCTCTATCAAGTTTTGGAACTTTCCGTTGCCGTTGCCACCAGCTGTTGGTGGCATGATACGCACTGATTTGAACAATCTGCGATCGAGAAAACGTCTGGCAAGGTCCTTCAAGACCGGGTCTTTGTCTTCAACCCAGCGCTTGATGTGATAGGTCATTTGAATGTCGTCGAGTGAAAGATATTCATCGACTGTCAATTCTTCACCGTTCAACCACTTCTGAGTTGGCTCGTCCATAAAGCTGAATTTGTGATTTTGTTCCATCAAGTGTCTGACACGCTTAAGCAGTTTGGCTAGATGGGCTCGGGCTGCAAGATTTTTGCGATGGTAATAGACCTGCGCGTACATCGAATAGCGACCGAACAAATAATCTTCGACCGCAGTTTGTCCTTTTTCTCCAACTACTTCGATGCGGTCCTTTTCTTGATTGACTTCCATCGAGCGAAGAATGCGCTGCAGGGCGAGATGCCCATAGGCAGTGCCTGTCATATAGCTATCGCGAAGCAAGTAATCGAATCTGTCGCAATCAAGTTGGCTCGAAACAATGTGCGAGACATATTTTGGTAAGTGCTGTTTCTTCAGCAGTTTTACAATCTTTTCCGCGAGATTTGGAACTTCGGTGAACCCATCGAGAACTTTGCGTATCTCTGTATCTCCTGAGATGATGCGGCAAGACCATTCCTCGTGGTCGTAGTGAAGAATTTTTTCGGTGACGTGGCTGTATGGTCCATGACCGCAATCGTGCAAAAGTGCAGCTGCAAGAACAAGCGGTCTGTGCTCTTCGATTGACGGTGTTTTCTCCGCCAGCATGTCTATGAGCTGCGAAGCAATGTGCATGACGCCGACTGAATGAGTGAAGCGGGAGCCTTCAGCACCCTGAAAGGTGAAGAAAGAGACGCCCAATTGGTGAACGCGGCGCAGGCGCTGGAATTCGCGAGTGTCGATCAAATCCATAACCAGGCGCTCTGCTGGAATGCGCCGGTCCAGGACGATGTCCTGGTGGATCGGGTCGAGATAGGTGCGCTTGTTCGCCATGTTGAAAACCTGCTTCTTGAAAAACCTTACACCGCAACCGGAAACCCCGATTTTTCGGCAAAAGGAACAGCCCGCATACTGCGAGCAGCCTAATTATACTGGGCTTAAGAGAAACAGTTTCTCTTTATGACAGCAAATGGAGTCTCTCAAACCAATTGTTTAACCTTACCAATTGGAAAGATTTGGCTTCTGTCTGGGAATAATTTTCTAGACAGAAGCTAGTTTTGAGGCTTTGGACTGCATGATTCTAGAAAAGCAATGGTTTCCTGGTCCGGTTGCTCAGCCACTGGGAGTTTCAAGCATTGTTCAGCGGAGTCTCGGTACCTACGTTGCTAATTTAGGTTTTTGCTCGAAGCTGTTCTTGTTTCCGGCAGTTGTCTCAGTCGTCAGTGATTTGCCCTTTACACTTTTTTCGCATGCGGCGCATGCAAACAAAGACTATCTATCGATTGCTCTGATATGGGGCTGGTTTTTGTTCATGCAGATACCGCTTTATTACAGCTGTGCAGTGCGCGGCACGATTATGCAGCGCTTAGCACTTTTGCCGAGTGAGGAGTTTGTGACTGCAGCGGCTTACGCAAATAGGTTTTGGTGGATGCGCTGCTCAGCTAGCGCGGCGAGAGATATTATTCAGATTGCTGGCATCATATTGCTTGGAGGACTTGGGATTGCCGGATGGTCCATTTTCGGCGCGTTTTCGCCTGCCTTCTTTGCACTTGCAGCAGTTCTTTCCGCGCTCATGTACTTCACTTGGTTCTCATGCACATTCCTTCACATGTGCTTTTCCGTGTCTGTTGCAACAGAAGAAAAGCGATTTGGACAACATTGGCGCAGCGCGCTATCGCTTTTCCGCAGGGCATTCTGGCGAGGAAGTAACTTTCAGGTGCTGCTTTTCGTACCGTATGTCGTGATAAGCATGCTGTTTAATCCGGTAACCCTCTATTACCTTCCCCAGATTGGAGAACTTGGGTTGTGGGGTTGCATGTTTCCACAAAATCCCCCGCTTCTAGTGGCGTTATTTCGCGATTTGTTCAGTGTTTTCAACACTGTAGTGAGCTTTCCGTTTTTCTACATCTGCGCGGCATATTTTATTCACGATCTACGAGTGCGCAACAATTTACCGCTCTTGGTCGGAGAAAGTGGCCATGAGTATGAGCCCCTAATGCCATCATGAAGTCTGGGGCGAGATACAGCCGCATATTGAAACTAAGCCGCTTTCTTCTTTTTGCCGGACATCGCGATTGATGCGATTGCGAGGAGCATTGCTGTGCCCAGAACTGGTTGCGAGAGGTGATGCAGCTTGTCGAATTTTGCTCCAACTTCTGCGTCTGTCTTCATTTGCGGCAGCATCTCCGCCATCGGTGCTGTTAGTCCGAGTGCGAACACGAGTACTAAAATCGCGCTGGCAATGCTGGTTCCATATCTTGCAAAAGTGCATTTGCTCTTTTCCGGATTCGTGAAGAAGTCGGCAACTTCGCTTACTATGAGTGCGATCGCAGCTCCTAGTGCCAGTTTGCTGAAGTGTATGAAGAGAGGAGCATTTGCCAGCCCGATGGTTGCTTTATCGAGTCCGGCTGCGTGACCTTCTTTAGCGATGTTTACTACGACAAAAACGATGGCAACCGATCCGCCGAAAATTATTGACAGGGCGAGAAGGCGCAATGTTTCTACGAGTTTGTTCATGAATTGATACCTGCTGGATTTGGTGGACTTGCTGGGATTGTCGGCTTCCTGCCAACATCGCTTCCGGTCATGCAAACGGCATGAAAGCTCGGCTTCAGTAACTTCAAGAAGTGCTACCATTGCCTTCTCGGTCCTCCTGGGACATTTTACATCCTTGGCAACGAGTGCAATTTCGCACAGGGGCGAGTTATGACACTGGTCTAACGATTGAGACCGATGACCGACAAGTATCTCCACATTTTTCCGCAAGAGGCGACTGTTCGATCTGGACAGATCACCTATTCTGCGATTGTGGAAAAACCTGATGGGGCGAGGGAAGCGCTCTGGTATCGCTTGCCTGAATCATATCGAAATTCAATTGATGACAGCGCCGATTATCTTGCAGTAGCGAACATTTTCAAGGCTATGGAAACCGGTGTGAAATGTCACATTCACGGCCGGGTGTCGAGCACTTTGTTGCGAAACTTGTCAGAGTTTCAAAGCCTCTGGGCAACCTGGTTTCCGGAGCGCTACAAGTGCGTGGATATTATTGCCGATGTTGAAGATGGTCCCAAGAATTGCGGAAATGGTTCGAGTCACTCAGGTGGCGAAGATGGCGGAGCAGCTGTTTTGAACGAGGCAATTGCTGCGTATACAGGCGGCATCGACAGTTCTTACACTGTTATGCGGCACCATCGAAAACTATGCGGACGAATGACTCAGCCTTTGCGCGCTTGTCTTTTCGTTCATGGATTTGACATACCGTTGCCAGAGGAGGAAGCGTTTCGGCGTGTCGAAGTACGGCTGAGAAAAACTCTCTCCGGCACGAAGCTAGAATTAATTCCAATGGCAAGCAATCACAAAGAATTAAATCCACAATGGGATCACACTCACATTGCCGGCGTTGCATCATGCTTGATGTTACTGTGCAAACGCTTCGATAGAGCGCTCATCGGAAGCACATATACGTATCACGAAGCATCCATGAAATGGGGCAGCAACCCTATTTCCGACCGGCTACTCTCCAGCCACAGAATGAGTTTCTTTCACGATGGTGCAGAAACAGGGCGTGGTGGAAAAATGGTGGCGCTGTGCGATTGGCCCGAAGCGTATGACGATTTGCGCATATGCTGGAGCGCTCCCAACAAGGATGAAAACTGCGGTACATGCGGCAAGTGCGCGCTGAGTCTGCTCGGCTTTCGGTATAAGAAACTTCCCTTACCGAAGTCCTTTCCTGCTGGACTTTCAGAAGCAGCGATCGAAAGTCTGCTTTTTGATGAATCACATTTGAGTGCCGCTGAAACACTGCTCAAATTCGCTTTGCGAGAACCCGACCAGGCACCGTGGGTAGCGGCACTGAAAAGATGTGTGGAAACAAATCGAGAACGACTGGGTCTTGCGAAGAGCGGTAATGACTCTTTTTATAGCCGTGTGAAACGTAGACTTGGACTATAGACCGACGCCCAGAGCCAGCAAGGCGCATTTGTCCAAGCCATCAAAACCTAGAGCTGAATTGATTTCAGAGTCTACGAATCCTGCGGTTGCACAGACGCAAAGTCCGAGCGCGTTTGCCGTTAAGTAGATGTTTTCTGAGACGTGACCCGCATCCATCAATCCGAGTCTGTATGCTCTAATTGTGTATTTTTCTGCCAGGCGAGCCATATCGCAAGACAGAATCAACACAGCGCCTGCGTCGCCAAATTCGACTTGAAGGATGCCGAATTCCTTGAGCCAGGTTGAGAAGTTGCCTTTCTTCTTTAACACGAGTTCGTGTTTTCGCCGATCAAATCTATAGATACCCGGCTCAACTCCTTCGACGTTTAACACAAACACGTCTATTTGGGTCGAAGCAAGTCCCCCTGCGGAGGGGAAGTTGAAGCCAGCTCCGTAGTTGGAGTCCATATTTTCGGAAGCTTCAGCGACTTTCGTCCGTGCGCCATTTGCAAGATACAGTATCTTTGCTAAATGCGACATTGGAAGAGCATTGCAGGAAAAACTCTTCTTACTTGTTCGATTCGTGATTGCTGTTTCTACGGGCATATCTGCATTAACAGCATTTACATCGAGTTTGATTCGCAACTCTTGCGGAGCCCCTTCGACGGTCTCTTCGGCAGTCTCGCTGCCTAGAGGTGAGGCACTTGGTTCATAGTTCATCTCATAAGATGCGCGGTTCCATTTCGCAGCTTTCTTGTTGCAGCTTTCAGTGTGGTAGACGTCGGCACTTGAGCCGGAATTGTGGATTAGTTTCATATCTATGGAAATGGATGTGCGTCGTGGTTGAAGTCCTTTGCAGAACGTTGCGATGGATTATCATTGCGTAAACGTGGGCAAGCAAGCCACCGTACTTTGTGAGCGACGATCAAAGGCACCATTTCCGGTACCGTCACTTTGACGCAGACGCCAAGGTCGCTGGCTTCAGTCGAGGTGAGATCGCTCCACATCACGGTCAATCCAATTTCTTCCAGGCGTCTTGCCACGTTTGCCAAATCCTCCATGGAATTCGGTGCCTGAAGCCAATCTCTGTGCTTATAGTCTTGCAGTGAAATTTCATTCTGATTGTCTTTTAGAAGGAAGTCCAGCGCTGGACTATTGGGCCAATTCGCATAGAGATTGGCGTGGTCAGAAAATGATTTGACCCAATCGAACTCGGCAAACGACTGAACCACCGCGTCGCTTCCAAATTTATGTTGCGCAAAACGTATTGCCATCGCTTCGTCGATAGCGCCGGTGCAGGCGACTTCAGCATCTTCGTGGGCAGATGCTCCGGCAACATAGTACGGGAAACGTTCACTTTCTAAAATGCAGAATACTGCCGGTATGGGAAATTCTCGCGTCATACTGAATAAGTTTACTTTTGTCCCACTCTTTTCTATGAGCGAGATGCGCTGCCAAAGCTCTCGGCCGACAGATTCCTTTTCTATGCGCAATTTGGGAATTGAAACTTTATTGAGCCAAAAGATCATCATCTGATCTCTTTCAGCGAGTTCAAGAAGTCCTGACCAGATTGCTTGCACTTGGTTGCTGTAGAAAGATAATCCGGCAGAAGTGGGAAGAGCAATCAGCGGCTCTGGAGCTTTCGCCCAGAAAGACAGGTGCACTGCACCTGCGGGAATCCAATATGTGCTTCCGGCATTGCCGTCTTTCAAGCGCTTAGCCGGCGTGTGCGTGAGAAGTGTGTCGTCTGTGTAGCCAATGCCGAGACCTTTAAAACTATCGCTGCATGATTCGTCTGGCAAGCAAAAGGGAAACAGCTTCAAAAGCTCGCTATCTGCGGCTCTTATCTGCCGCACCTCTGCTGAATGCAATGAGTTGTATCCGGTATAGCGCTCGACCGCTTCACCGAGTGCACGCAACATTGCTTCGTTGGGGTCAAGCGAACAGCCCAATGCATTGGGGGTGTCGGTAGTAAAAAACTTTCCGATCGTTCGAACCAGATCGCCTTGGTACAGCCACCACGGCGGTTCTGGTCGCTCCAGTCTCATTCCCCGAAAGCGTGTAATCGGTCCAAACCGCGGGTTGACCCAATTCAAAACCGGCGCGAGCGGTCCTGGATTATGCATATGCAGAGTCTCTTTCAGGCTGCACTTCGCCGCGGACATCAACCGCCCCACTGAAACAGTCAGGGCAGCGGGCAACCTTTTTGACTTTGAATTGCTCGGTGTGTCCATCAAAAGTGTTGAAGATCACCGTTCCTAGTGTGACAGGCAAACTGATCTTGGTTATTGCTCTAATAACTTCCATTGAGATTTGCGCACCTGCTGCGGTGGCAAAGGCGAGTGATTCTCCCTGCATTGGTTTTTCGCTGTTTTGCAATGATTCCATGTGCTGCGAGTAGAGGGATTCTTCGATTGGGTGATCGCTCGCACTGCGCGTGCGCAAGACGTAGCACGTGTAGCAAGCGGTATCGCGAGGAACAACGAGTGGACCGATTTCTAGTTCTACCGCACTTTCATTTGCGCGCAGCCAGTCAATTGGCGTTTCGAGCGAGATCTGGTTGATGCGGTTGAAAAAACTTTGAGGCGCGTTTCGCGTAGCTGTGACCAAAATATCTGCTGTTTGTACTTTCGTTTCTATTAGTTCGGCAAGCGTGTCGAGGGTATCTGCTGGGGTATAGCTAGTCTGCACGCCATTGTTGTGCGCATCTTCAACTAATTTTTTCAAGTCTGTGCTTTTGAGCCTGTCGATCACTTCAATTGTATTGATGCCGGATCGATGCAGAATATCGAACGTGCAGCAGCCTAAAAGACCGTCGGCGACAAGGACTATCTTTGCTCCTGTCAGTTTGCCTTCCACTTCTTCGGGAGATGTATTGTTGCGCGTAAAACCAAGCTTTCTGCCCCAGAATAAGCGTTGCTTCGCGTCCAGGCTGTGATTGGTTTTCTCAACCGATACCCCTTTCGTCTCGGCATCTACCAGATAACCCTTCCTGACGAGCAGCAATAGCAGCTCCTCAATCTCGGACTCATGCGTGCCGGCTGGGCGACTTTTGATGATGTTTTCCAGTGTTGTCTTTTGCTTAAGTTCGCCAATCAACCAGGGCATAAGGCTGACAGCAAGCCGCCCGCGCACTACAAGATTTGTCGCGCCACCGCGCACTTGCATTCCCAACCCGTCAGGCATTTCGAAGACGTCGAGGTCATCAACTAGGGTTGGATTCTTGGGAAAGCGTAGGTTCGGGTCTTTGATACTCATTTTGATTCTCTTGTAGATTGCCGATCTTACAAGCTTTTATGGGGTGTAAGAAGAAAAAATGATAGCCAGTTTAGTGACTATCATTTTTGAATGATTGAATTTGTCTCAGCTTTTAGAATTGAAAATCTGGTGTTGGTGGTTGAAATTGGCAATTGTCGCATCCACATGGACCCGAAGGCTTCGCCATGCGCTGATTGCGCTGAGAAATGGTTTCAACGACAAGCATTTTGTCTAGTTGTTCATTGGAATTCAGGTAGTTCAAATAATCCGATTCGAACTCGCTTATCTGGCTTGAAGATGGATTTTTGGCTGACATTTTAAGGCCCTTTCTGCGTGTTTTTAGAAACTGAAATTGGGTTGTGGCGGTTGAAATGTGCAGTTGTCGCATGCACATGGACCCGACGGTTTGCTAAGAGTTTGTTTCTGCTGAGAGAGAGTCTGAGCAACAAGTGTCTCGGACGAGTCTTGATTGCAATCGAGGTAGGTTTGGTAATCTTGCAGAAACTCCGAAGCTTCAACGATTGATTGAAAATTGTTGGACACGGCTTCCCTCTCTAGTAGACTCGGCCACTTATCGCTGGCCACCGAAAGCATGTTATCTTATTGACAATCCTGGTGGCGTGACGGTGGACGCGGATGTCGGCGACAATGAGAAAAGTTACGAACCGGACAGCATCACTGTGAGTTCAGATTCTACTCCGGAGGCTAGAGCCTTTACGGGACAAAAAACGTCGGACCGGGAATCAGTTTCAGCCTTTGATTCGCTCTTTTCTTTCTTTCTGCTTTCGGAAGAGGGTTTGGATGTCTTGAGCCGAATTATGGGCTTGCTTTCGATTTATACGTGTTTTGAAATCTTTAAAAGGCTTAATTGGTTAAGAGAAGAGTATCAAGTTGAATCTTGGTGGTGGCGGGACCAGTGTCTTTCCTTGCCCGATTCTGAGACCCTTGCCATTATCTTGCTATGCATCTGTGCCATCACCGGTCTTGCGATGGCCTTTGGTGTCAAAGGAAAGATCGCTCCAGCAATAGTGGTGCTTTGCGTTGGCTATCTAACCTGCCTGGATGTTAACATCGCTTTTCCTCATAGCTTTTTTCTGACGATTTGGGTTTGTGTGGCGTTGCTCTTCAGGCGCGGCGGAAAGTCCGTGACCCGCCGCCTTATTCAGCTCGCTTTGTTCGCGTGTTATTCGCTTTCAGCTCTGCAAAAGGTTTTTACCCCGCAGTTTATTCAGGGGCATTCACTTGCGGCATTGAAATACGGACCCAACCTGGATACCTGGGTCTTGAAGGCTGTCAGCCAGCTTCCCAGTTCGTCGGAATTGTGGCAGCTTTTGGCAATCTTCGTCGTTGTTGTCGAACTCGCTCTTGCGCTCGGCCTGTGGCATTCGAAGTCTCGCAAGTTTGCTCTCATTGGCATTATTGTGTTTCAGTCGCTGATTCTTCTGACTATGGATCCGCGCATTCTGCCTCTTCACTTAATGATCTGTCTGTGCTGTTTGTCCTTCGTTAACCCAATTGCAATCGAAAGGAGATTTGGGTCGCTGCCAAAGCGAGTTGAAGCGCCTGCCTGTTCTGCTCCTGCTTCGGGAGTGCCGGACTATACGCCACCAGGGGTGGTGTACAAGACACTTACGATTCTCGCCACTGCGATCCTTTTTGCGATCCCCTTAAGGATCTATTTCTATCCAAATGCATTCGAGCAAATGTCAATGATGGACAGGCGTCCCTGGACATTTTGCATGTTTGTTTGTTTAGAAGGCCGCTACAAGACAAGCATTGTTTTGAAACGAAAAGACGGCGATCTCGTCTGGGTCAAACCACGCGGAAGAATGGCTTACTTGTCCAGTGATTCTGACTTGTTGGCGTTAGCGAAGTATTTGGAGAAAACTTACCCAGGAGTCTTGGAAATCAAAATCGAGTCGCAATATGACGTGAACATGACCAACACTGACCACAAGGTTTTAACGGCAAAGGCGGCCCAGAGCGGTAATTTTCTACATCACATAAGCTGGCGTCGCGAGCCAATTGGTAATTAGCTTTTCAAGCCAACCCTTTTAAGGGTGACGTACGAGAACTGTTTTATCAGTTGAGGCAAACTTCCAAGAATTTCTTCTGTTTTTTGAGCCTGTTTTTCCAGGTGTTCGTATTCACGCAGTAAGTCGTGAAACTCTTTGTGCAAGCGTTGATACTTCTGGTACTGACTTTCTGGTGCTTCGCGTAGTGCCAATTGATGATCAAACTCTTTGATTGATTTCTCTAGCATTCTAGGTACATGCTTTTTCGTGGTATCAAGATGTCTGAGCAGAACATCATAAAATGCGGCGGTAAGCGCCGTGAACTGCCTGCACCAGGAGTCTGGATGGCGTCTGTAATGATAGAGAGGTTCGGGCAAGTGAGCGAATTTTGCTCCCGTTTCTAGAAGAGACATCCAGAAATCTGTATCGGTAATCGCTTTGATGTTCTTGTATCCTCCCACTTGATCAAAGAGTTCTCTTTTGAAGATGAGGGTATTATGCGGGTAGTGTCCGCACACAATGTCTCCAAGGTCCGCACTGGGGGTATAGATGTAACTGTGCATGCCGAAGATTTGAACATCAGTGAATACCGCGGATGCGTCCTCCTTCTTTAACATATTGAGTGTTGCTTCAATGTAGTTTGGCGAGAGCAAATCATCGCTATCTAGAGGAATGAAAAATCCTCCTCTGCTGTGTGAAGCGGCTGTATTGCGACCCGCAGAACAGCCGCGATTTTCATCATGGCGAAAAATCTTAACTCTCGGATCGTTTATTTCTGCTAGTACCGTTGTAGCTGGAAGGCTGGGAGAACAATCATCAACAATCAACAATTCCCAGTTTTGGTACGTTTGTGCTCTTACGCTATCAACTGCCTCAAGGAGGAATTCTCCAAGTTCATAATACGGCATCAGAATGCTGACGAGTTCATTCGTAGTACTAGATGCGGTGCTCAAGCCAATCCTGCCTTTGAATCTATTTACTATCGTCCTAATTTTTTCAGCGCAATGAAAGCCATTTGTCGCGCAATCAGAGGTAGGCTTCCCAACATCTTTTCATTGCGTTGTACGCGCTGTGCAAGACTTTCGTGTCTCGCTTTGAGGATTTCGAACTCCTTTTTAAGGTAAGCATACTCCGACTCTTCTTTAGCGTATTGCTCCGCACTTGATAAGAACTGCTGGGAATCTTGCTTTGTGTTGACACTGTATGAAAGCGCATGGTCCCGCCACTGCTCCAATACCCCCTGCAAATGCTCTGCAACGGATTGGTGGTGCATTAGTAATGTGCGATAAAAATTAGGTAAAACGTACGGCTGCTGAGTGCTCATCAGCCCTTTTTCGTGGCTGCGGTAAAGGTAAATTGGTTCAGGCACAAATGCGAATTTTGTTCCGGCTTCAATTATTCTGATCCAGAATTCGGTATCTTCGACTAACTTCAGATCTTTGTAACCACCTACAGAATCAAAAACTTCACGCTTTACTAAAAGAGTGTTGCATGGGAAATGGCCAGAGAATATTTTGCCTAAATCGGTACTCGGAATGTAGATGCGATTTGAATTTCCAAAATACTGTACTTGAGTGTACGCGGCCCCGGTATCAGCTTCCTTTGATGCCCTCAAAGTTTTTTCAACGTAATCAGGCGCAATCTTGTCGTCTGAATCCAGTGGGATGAGATAGTCACCGCTGCTTTTTGACGCAGCAGTATTGCGTGCGGCCGCTGTACCTAAGTTGGAATCATGGCGGTAAACATGGATTCTCTCGTCACGTTCGTCCCGCAGTAAATCTCTCGCCGGGTTTTCGGGTGAACAATCATCAACGATGATGAGTTCCCAGTTTGCATGAGTTTGTTTCTTAACAGAATCGACCGCCTCGAGAAGATAATCCCCTAGGCGGTAGTACGGCATTATGATACTGACGAGCGGTTCGTTTCCCATCACTTCAAACTGAAACCCGATACGTCACTAATTTAGTTAATAGAAGTTGTCCGGATAGTTAGTTGTATGTAATTTTGGTGTTCTAAATGTACACGAGGGCCCATAAATTCAGGCCAAGTTGTTAGTATTGCCCTGTGGGCATCTAAGTTGGAGAACAGTATGAGTTTTCGAAAGGCATTCTCGGCAGATTATCTCGGATATGTGAAATCAAAAACACATAGCCGTTCAGAGAGCCTGCAGTCCTTTGAGTTCGGAAATTCCGGCAATGCTTTACAAGGGCTTGCTTCGGCTGGACCGTGTTCTTGTGCGTGCACCTGCCCTTGCGCCTGCGCCAGCAGCTGTTCTTGCGCTTGCACTTGCCCTTGTGCTTGCGGCAGCTCTTGCTTCATGCCACCTGCGCCCACTCAGTCGTAAGGCTCTTTTCACTTTAAGAGATAGCGCCGAGCATCGTAGAATGTCGCTCGTTGCCTGATTGAGCATTTTTCATGCCAGATAAGCATTATGAAGTGGCGCTTTCCTTCTTGCAGGAAGGCGGGACAAACTTCCCAAGGTTTCCGAAATTGGTGGAAGACCTAGTTGTCTTTGACATGCCGGATGGTCTTGGAATGCAGTTTCGCGGGTTGTCATGTCCGGTGGTCTTACGTGGAGCGCTTGCAGAGACGCTTCTTCCTAAATTGTTGCCGTTGCTCGATGGTGAGTGCGAAGTAGCAGAACTTTTTGAAAGGTTTTCCAAGGAGGCAAGCCCTGGTGAGATTGCTGCTCTTCTAAAGAACCTCTTTACAAGGGGTGCCATTGCAGATCCTGATAAGGCAGGCGCAGTCGGCAATATTGTCGATAGAAAGCATCAGCTGTTTTTCGGGCGTCGTCTTGGGGTTACCAGAAACAACAGGTGTTCTTCTGAGGTTGTTGAAAAGCTTGCTCGTGCGCGCGTCGTCGTGATTGCGGATGGTCTGCTCGGCGCAGCAGTAGTCGACCTTCTAAATAGATCTGGATTTGAAAACCTAATTGTCGCGGCCCTAAAAACGCAAGATGCATCGGAAGAATTATTTTCCGGTTTTCCTTCCGAAATAAACATTTTGCATTTTGAAGGTACTGATACGGCTGTAAAAACGTTCCTTCAACAAGAGGCAAATTCAGCGGATTTGGTTGTCGCAGCTCTGAGGACTGTGCCGCAGTCCGTGCACTTGGCTATTAATGAAACATGCATACAATCAGGGGCTCAATGGTTGCGGACATGCGACAACGGCAGCAATGTTGAAGTTGGACCGTATGTGAACCCTTATGATTCGGCATGCTTTGAATGCATGCTCGTTCGCCAGATTAGTGTGAGTGATTACGCTGTTGAAGAGGAGCTCTATCAGGAATTCCTAAAGGGCCAAGTATCCGTGTCTGGTCTTTTGGGAGAATCGTTAGGGCTGGCAACTCAGGCAGCATCATATATTGCGCAAGAAGCAGTGCGCATCGTCACTGCGATTGAAAAACCGCAATTGGATGGGACCGTTCTGACATTTCATTCGGACGGAACAATCGATCGCAATGGATTCAATCGCGTTCCTAGATGTGAGGTTTGCGCCAGAGGCGGTGCCATTTCCGTGCCGGAGAGAGACCATGCCAGTAAAGTCTCGTGAGAAATTAGGAAAACTCGCGCCTGTTTTGGAGCTAATTGATGAAAGATTTGGCCCTGTCAGAGACCTGATTGGCATAAAGGCGAAGGGTAATCAACCGCCGTTTTGGATTTATCACGCACAACTTTCGCGACCACTGGGCTCTTATTTTGTGGAATACGACTGTGATGCTTGGGGTTCGTCAATCGACAAAGACGAAGCGCTATTTAAATGTTTGGGCGAAACGCTTGAGCGTTATTGCATGTATAACACCTTCGCCACCGCTGAGTTTGCGCAGCTGCCGGCATCAAATTGCAAGTTGCTCGACGTTTTGCCACGCTGTGGCCCGCAAGAACCTTGTTCTGATACTTTCAAGGGAGTTTCGCCTGACTGGAATTTGACTATGGCGAGAATGACAGCCGTAGCCACTGATGAGTTACATTGGATGCCTGCCGGCTTTGTCGATTTCACATATAACACTAGCGCCGATGAACCCAGAGTGACTTTGTCTCACTCTTCCGGTTCTGCATTTCACGAAAGCATCTATCGTGCGATATGGGCAGGTCTTTGCGAAGTTGCGGAACGTGATGCCTTTTCGCTCTTCTGGTTGAATCAACTTCCTGCCAAAGAAATTGTTTTTGACAAGTTGGATCTCTTGAATGGAGGTGAAGACCTGCAAGCGCTTTCCACAAGAATTGAGTTGATCAAGGCTGCTGGACTGAGTATCCGTAGTTTTGACATTACGACTGATTTTAACGTGCCGACTGTTTTTTCTGTTGTGCAAGGCGAAGAATTTCCGCTGGCGACTTTTGGTGCTGCATGTACTGGCGATCCTGTAAGAGCGATTGTGAAATCAATAGACGAGGTCTTCCTCGTCCGCTTCGCGCAATTGAGTGGAAAGGAAACTGCGCATGTTCATTCATATACTGACTTCGATTGGGTCTCGTCCTTGCGCGATCATTCGGATCTTTATGCTCTGTGGAAAACCCCACCTGCTTTTGATTTTTTCATGAAAAATGCAGGGACAGTTTCACTTCAGGAGTTCAGGAGCAGAAGTTGGTGGCAAGAGCCGCAAAATTATTCGCAATTACAGGATGTTTGCCGCAAGCTGAAAGAGGAGCTGGGGATGACTGTCTTATACCTGGATTGCACGTTAGATGATGTATCGCGTTTTGGCGCTGGTGTAAAAGTCGTAGTACCTGAAATGCTGCCCATCTCTGTACCCACTTCGATTAAATGGCTTGGCTGCCCGCGTCTTGCAAAACATGCGGAAAAGCATTCATTGCAATTTGCAAGCAACCCATTCCCCCATCCATTTCCATAGGTCGCTCAGTTGAAAGCCTCGCATAAAAAATTGGCTGCCGAACTTGCTTGTGACTACCATGTCGCAAGCAACAATTCACCATGGCTTTTGAAGTTGCCTGTCATTAAGCAGGTCAATTTTAGTGAGCATGTGCAAGAGTTGATGGAAGAAGGCCCCAGACAAATCGACTCTGATACTGATACTCAAGCTTTCCAGTGCACTGGCAAGGCTTCTGACATGACGCTTATTGACGCGCTTGCCCGCAGAAAGAGTTCGCGGGAATTTTCTAAATCTGCTTTGGATTTGCAGAAGTTCGGTCAATTACTCGGGCTTTCCAATGGACTACGCAACAAAGTAGGCAATGCCAATGACAGTGGTAGAAACGCTCCCAGTGCCGGTAGTCTTTGCTCTTGTGAGATGTATGTGCTGGCATTGAACGTCGCTGATCTTGAAAAAGGCATTTACCATTATGATGTGGGCGCTCACGGATTAAAGCAGCTCAAGCTCGGCGACTTCAAAGAATGGTCGAAGCGTATGCTACTTCTGCAGTCGGAATTGTGCGACTCAGCGGCGTTTATTTTTCTTGCCAGCAATCAAGGACGCTTGCGCAGCAAGTATGGTCCACGCGCATACAGACTGGGTTTACTAGATGCCGGGCATGTCTCTGAAAACATCTATCTCGTGTCTGCTGCGCTCAATCTTGCAGTGACAGCTACGGGCGGCTTTATTGACGACGAACTAAATAACGCACTTGGCTTAGACGGCGTAGATGATTGCGTCGTACTAGTTTTAGCTGTTGGCGAACCTGCCGGAGCCTAATAGGGCGGTTTTCCAAATAACGCTTTTATTCTCTCGCTGGTTTGTTTGAGCTCGTGATGAATTGTTTTCTTTGGTTTCAAACGCTGGCGATTGACTGCTATCAAATTGGTTAGTTGATGGCGGAAAGGCAGTCTGTTGCCTATCTTGAGAAGAGCCTCAAGCGCCTCGAGGTGTACTTCATCGAGTTCTTCAATGTCTTCAAAAACCTCTTCTGAGAGCGCTTGCGGAAATGAGCAAGGCGTCGGCAGTTGCAACATGCTGATGAGCATTAGCGTGACCAAACACTTTCCGCACCGACCGCAATTTTGGTCTTTCTTCGGATTCGAGTAACAAACGCGAATTCTCTCGTACGCTGTCTGCCACTCGCGCAAATGATAAAGCTTAGAGCCTCGATTCCAAATGGCACCATCGTGGAATATGGAAAAATTTCTGCTGGACATCAGATGATCGCTCGTCGGATTACTGCCCCAGAGCGGCGCTAGATCGTTGTAGCAGTATGTTCCGGGAATGATTCCTTCGGAAAATGTGCGCTTGAAAAATGTCAAACAAGATGCAATTCCGGCTGCGTGCGTTTCATTCCAGTCAGGAAATAGAAGGCGGTGATTGGATTGAATTGGGTACAGTGGCACTCCGACTGACTTGAGCGTATCTTGATTCGTCCTGAATGCTCGTTTGTAAGCCTCTTCATCTTCCAGAGGAATGTCAAAGCCATGCACAAAGAGCGCCGCTCCCAAATTGCGCTTTAGCCGACCGCATATACCCGACGCGTGTCGATAAATTGTAAAACTGCTGTCCAGTCCGCCGGAGAAAGCGCATATAGACCGATCAAGGTCTGGAAAAACATCTGTCTCTGCTTCAGTTTCGGCAGTAATTTCTACGCGATTGTATTTACCAGGCAGGTTGGCGTACCAATAAGCCTGGAATTCCATCAAGTTGCGAATGAGAAATGGCGAGACTGTGCCATGAACATGCACATTGGCTTTAGTAGTCATCGCGGCGAATATGGCCGCAATGAGGTAAGGCTCGGCACTCCCCGTCAGATTCTGAGCAAGCTCTTCCGGCACCCTGTACCAGAGCTGCTTGCGTTCTGCGTTTGGAAATTCGATTTCCGCCGAAAGCTCGACTTTTCCGTCAACCAGCTTAGGCTCTAATGGGTAAATATTGCTGCGCATACTGCATTTGTATAACAATGCCGAATGCATAATCATGAGATGGTTGTCATGTTGCTTTCGGCTGAGCTAGTAGACTGATAGAAAAACGCAGTCCTCTGACCATGCAAAAACCGCCGCTGATCTCGATTGTCATCACTTACTACAGCTATGCCGACTATCTGTTGGAAGCCGTGGCGAGCATAAACGCGCAGACATATCGCAATTTCGAAGTAATCATCGTCGATGATGGCTCGCCCGAAAAGCATGTGTATGAGTTGGATTTTGGTCCTGTTGAGTTTCCTCTCAAGATTGTTACGCACGAGTCAAATAAGGGACTGCCAGAAGCCAGAAACACTGGTGTTAAACAGGCATCAGGTGAGTTTCTCGTAATAATGGACTCCGACGATCTCATTGAGCCAACGTTCTTGCAGGATACGCTGGCTGTCCTCCAAGACTCCGAGAATGACGGCGTTTACACGCATATGCAGTTGTTCGGTGCGCGCGACTATCTATGGAAAGAAGAGGTTTCTCTCATTTCTCTTCTTGCTGGCGAACCAGGCCCCGTGACATTCTTGATGAAGCGAAGGGTTTTTGAAGAAGTGGGCGGCTATAACCAGCATCTGTCTCTCAACAGCGATCACGAATTTTGGGTAGCGGCTTTGGGTTGTGGCATGAAGTTTGCCCGCCTTGAGAAAACTCTGTTCAAGTACCGTAAACACGAACAAAGTATGTCCAGCGTCAATCGAGACCAATGGTGGCAATCAATTCCTGTTCTCTTAGAACACCACAAGGAGTTGTACGACCGCCATTATCCAGAGATCCTGGCTTTCAAAGAAAGACAGTTCAGAAAGCTCGAGGATCAATACGATACGCTATATCAAGAGTGGCTCGAAGTTGATGCTGAATCCAGGCGTGTTCATCAAATCCACAAGGAAGCGCTGAAGCGCATGTCCTTTGCCGATCAAGTGTTTCAGAACCCAGTTTTGCGAGCACTATTTTTTCTTTTCAGGCGCAGTCCAAACAGCACCATCGATTCCGCCGTTGACTCCGCGCTCACTGTCTCGGCGAAAACGGCGCCTGACAGCAATGCCAAAGTCACAGCTATAGGCGACACTCGCAGAGTTGCGTCGCGTTAGTCAATTCGACCAGGTTAGAACTCATGCGAAATAGTTTGAATGAGTTCAATTAGTTTGTGGCGGATCTAATAAACTGACTTATCTGAGATTCGTCAGCTAGAAAAGTGCAATTCTTGTTTTGCATTTTCCAGGTGGAAAAGAACTGTTCATTCTTGTGGTAAGAGTTGGATGCCAAGCCGTTTTTGACGCCCAGTATGCATGAGGTCAAATGCGCGTGCAGTCGATCTGTTATGACCAAAACGCATTCGGAAATCTGTCTTATCGCATCAAAAGCAATCATCCACGAAAAAAGAGTTTGCTCTTTGTTCGGCATGGCTTCAAGGATTGGAGTAAATCTCTTTAAACAGCGCCACTTGATTCGATCGGGAAGGCGATGCGGTTTTGAAAGTCCTCTTTGCCAAAGTTCGCGAACCGCATATACCGATCCTGGTAGTTTCTTATAAATTTCAGCAGGCTCGGAAAGCTTGCCGCGCCCGTCATAGACCCATTTATAAGTCTCCCAGTCTTCTACAGGTATGCTGAATTGACTGGCGATTTTTGAAAGCTGTTTGTTCGATGATTCTTTATCCGCTCGAATGAGAAACTTTGTTTTTCCGTTTTTGCGTTTTTTGAAAAACGTTTGAATTACCGGTGCAAGCATGAAAACCATGTCGGGTGCGAGAATGACGCGCGCCTTCGAGAAATGTTCTTTGGCAAAATCAAAGCTTTTTTGGTCGCGTGTAAAAATTGTCAGGTTGGGATGTGAGTTGAAAACATGTTTGGCCGCTTTCAGTGCTTCGTCATCAGAGAAGAGAATTGATTGCGGCATGATGTAAATTGGGCAATCATGATTGTCGGCGATTACGCGTTCGCGGAACTTTTGGCTATCCGGCCAGATATCACCCAAGTTACCTCCGCCTTGCAAGAATATCGGCGCCGTGCCGTTTTTCTCTCTCAACGTCTTTTGATCGAAATCAACAAGCGATGAGGTATAGGTGACTCGCGCCTTCCTCTTCTCGATAAGGAAGAAACATGTGCCGAGCCAGATCAAATGATCTCCCGAATTGAGATGATCCGGGTAGTCGAGAAATGCGCACTGCTGGAAGCTCTCGATTTGTGCGAGAGCCTCCGATAGCTGCGTTTCCAGAGGCAGATCTTTCAGATGTTGTGCCTCTGATTTTTCCATTTTTGTGACTTGTCTCGAAGCTTATTCTACTTTGAGGTCACCAGCGGCGATGGCAAATTCGGCCGTTGGTTTTCCTTGAGTATTAGAAGCGTTGAGTATCTGCAATTTACGCTTTGTGTCGACGTCGACAACGGATACAAACACGGAATACTTGCCTGGCTTGAGGGGCGGCATTTTGAGCTCTTCAGACCAGGTGATCGGTTTTCCGGCTTGCCATTGATTGGTCGGTGGCTGCGGTGTGTGAAGCGATTGACCAATCGGTCTGCCTGTTTCATCGCGGAATTCCATTTGCAGTTTGTAGCTGCCCGCCACGTCTTTATCGAACTCTCTTGATGGACGCAACGGTGTTGCGGCGCCCAGGTTGAGGAATTCGAAAGATGCCTTCAACTTTTCGCCTTGCTTCAGCTTTTCGTCAAAAGAGATTTTTTGCGAGACCAACTGATAGCCGAGTTTTGAGCGAAGCTCTTCGAGAGACTTCGACAACACTTCATCTTTGCCGGCGCTTTCAAGTGTCGAGAGTGGGATTTCAACAAAGCTGATGCCGTCGACAGGAGCGTTTTTCGCGATCTTTTCCAGACCTTCGGCATCAACCTTTTCAGTCAACTGATAGCCGGTGAATGTATCGGGGTGGAATTTGATGATGACTCGATATTGATCGAACCCGTGCTTTCCGTCATTGACGTTCTGGCGGGTGATGTAAACCCGCTGTCCATAACGGTAAATGAGGTAGTCGGAGATTTCATCGAGCGTATCTTGTCCAGGGCGATTTTGAGTCGGCGGGTCAACGTCGAAGTTCAATCTTGCTGTCGGAAAGGCTTTCGGGAAAATGTCGGCTACGTACTTCCAGTGCGTCACCAGTTGCCTTTGGCTCATGCCGTGATCTTTGATGAGCGCTGTTTCTAGCTTGCTGTAATTGCCCTTCTCTCCGGTCACATCCGGTACAACCAGCGTACTACCGCCGACGCCACCACCGGTGATGCCGATGGAATGGATGTTGGGATTTTTGTCATACTTCTCACCCATTTCGGTAATGAAATTTGACCATTTCGCTAAATAGTTGGTATCCCAGAAGATCGGCATCAAATGCTGCTTGCCGTCCTTGCCGGTGTATTCCATTGTCTTGACGTCGCCATTGAAAACCCAGCTTGGTGTATCGGAATCAAGTGCCACTTTTTTGTCGCCTTCTTCCGCCTTCGGAGCAACGTAGCCTTCCGGTACAGTGTCGATGCCGCAGGTAGAAACGCGCAGGATCAATGTTTTGCCCGACGGCTTCAAGAGTTCCAAAAGACTGTCCAGTGGTTGCCAGTTGAACTCGTCTTCTTTCGGTTCCAAAACCTTCCATGGAATGGTTACTGAAAGTCCGCTGATATTGGGTCGATTCAGAATTTCGGTGATCGCTTGGGTCTGTCCGATTTTGTCAGTTGGAATAAGAGCGAACAAACCAATTTCCTTGTTGAAAACCGGCTGCGCTCCCTCTATCGCTACTGCCTTGAATTTCTTGGTCTTGATCAGGCGATCTTGACCTTCATTCAAGTAGTGCTTTTTCTCTGGAATCGGATTGAAATACTTGACAAATTCGCCTGGCGTATTTTTTGCTTCGGCCTTCTGAAGAGGAAGACCTATCCCTGAAAATGCAGAGACGCCAAAGGTTACCGCCAGCGAAAGTGATATTGATCTAAACGCGAAATCCTTCATAGCGCTCCTCACATTCCCTCCATCAGACATTTTTCAAGTTCGCCGGAGTATATTCTATAAGCAATCAGCCATTTTTTCCCTTTTGAATCGCATGGCTGCCTGCATAAAGCTGTCTGCTCAAATGTGATAACCTTTCACGACGATTCAAATGAACGAAGCGGAGGCGTTTCGTGAGTCTTTCTTACCTGGGCCACAGCGCAGTAAGGTTCACTGTTTCTGGGGTCAACGTTTACGTCGATCCTTATCTCAAGGACCCTATCGACTGGACGAAATTGCCAAAAGGCGATCTCGTCCTTTTCAGTCATGGTCACTTCGATCATGGCGTCCTTATGGCGCTAAAACTTTATGAGGCGTGGGGCTGCAAATTTGCTGGACCGCGCGTTTTGATGCGTTGGATGGCACGCAAATACAGAAAGCGTATTCCGAACGAGGCGCTGATCAGTATCGACCATCACGAAACGATAACTTTCAACTCGCTTAATGTCCGCGCGATACCCGCGCACCATCCTGTCAACCGACTCGGCAAAACTATTCTCCATTTGCATGGTCGCACGCGGGCGCCGGGAAAGCCTGTCAATGGCTACTATTTCGATGGCTTCTATCACGCTGGCGATACCATTTATACGCAAACTATTCGCGACAGCCTCAAGGGTTTTCCGGTACATACCGCTTGTCTGCCAATCGGCGGAAAGTATGGAGTAGCCTCGCCTGATGAGGCTTTGAAAATTGCCGAGGAAATTGGAGCCAAACGTGTAATTCCGCTTCACTTCCAAGCGCTGGTTGAGCGCGTTCCATTTCGTTACCAATCGTCAGATTTGGTCAAACATGCAAAATCAACCGGTACCTCCATTGAAATTTGCCCACTGGCCATAGGCGAGGTTCTGGAAATCACGGCAAAAGCTTCCCGCTAGATGACATAAGTCACTTACCTAAAAGATTCGGGCCGGAAGCCAATCGGCTATAAACTAAAACTCTGGGTACAAACAATTTTAGGTATGACTTAACGGTCTGATAAAGTTGGCTGAAGAAAATTCGAGTACAGACGCCAAGACCATTCGCTTGATGAAGTATCCCAGGCCGCCTGCGGAAGCTCAAATCGAGGAATTGCTTACGACTGCGCGCAATAATTTGCGCGTTACAGTTGAGATGCCGTTCAACGAATCTCAAGAGCCTTACATGCTCAGCAGCTTTGTCGAGTCCGCCAAGTCTGAGTGTTTCTGGATGTTCTACCGGGGTGTCGGACCTGATTCTTCGCTGCTATGGAACATGATGACCGATGATCCTGGTTTGATTCACCATTTGATGACCTCGCAGTTCCCCGCCTTGGAGACTGGGTTTTCGAGTATCCCGAAGTCGAAGGAAGTGGCGCGTGCGGTTGCGAATTACAAAGACGTGAAAGACGCACAACTGCCTGAAGACTCCGAATTCGAAATGACGGATTCGCCGAACCCTCCAGCTTATTCGGCTGCGCAAAACTTTCCGAAGAGCACGAAGCCCGAACACGATTTGCTGACTCTGCCTGATGAGCCGACGAAAGCCAAGAATGGTCCGGCGTCAAACGAAGCGGTGATGACCCCCGCTCCGATTCCAGGTGCGCCGCCTCCGGTAATGCCTGTTTTTCCGCACACCCCTTCGATGCCGAATTCCAGCCCTGGCGCTGGTTCTGCTTCCAATCAAGTAGCCCAAGCACCTGTAGCTCCTGTGTTTCAACAGCCTGCCGTTCCGTTTCCACAAGGGCCGGGAGTGGCTTCAGCTGTCGATGTTGCACAGGCAGCAGCCCACGCCGCTGCGCAAGCGGCCATTAATGCAGCCGTACAAGCTGCTGCTCAAGCTGCTGCCCAGGCTGCTGCACAAGCGGCGATGGCGCATCAACCTGCGGCACCATTGGTCTCGCCACCTGCGGTTGCAACCGCTCCGCAGCCAGTCTCAGATCCATCTGTGACGCCAGCTGCCACAGTCACGCCAGCAGCAGATGCCACTCAGCCTTCATCATCGGCGGCTGGACAGCCGGCTTTTTCTGCGCCCGCGCCAGCTCAGTCGAATACAGCTGAAGCGTCTGTTGTTCCTCAGATTTTGCAGCCACAACCGCAGCCGGCTGCGCAACAGCCGCCGCCCTTGCCTTTTGCGGCACCTGGCGCCAATCCTAACCGCCAAAACCTGGAGCCACCACCGGGTTATACTCCTCTAAATCTGGCACAGGGAGCGCCTCTTGCACATACGCCTCAGATACCGCTTTCGCAAGTGGTTCCTCTTTCTCCACAGCCGCCCGGGTCGGTTGCCTCCGAGTCTCCGGAAATACCTTCCTTCTTGAAGTCTTCTAGCAGCGCCCCTGCGCCAGCCCCCACTTCCGATACTGCGCCAGCATCACCTGCTGCCGATGCTGCGCCAGGAGCTGCCGCGCCCAATGCTCCGAAGGCAGCTCGGGGTACCGCGGATAAGACATTGAAGTTAGAAGCAAATGCGCACACCGCGCCCGGTCGCGGCTGGCTCAAGGATGATAGGGGCACGAGCATGGTCGTCGAGCCTGTTTTAGATTCCGACTCTCCTTTCGTACAGCCGAAAAAGTCTCCGCGTCAGACAAGCCAGAAGATGAAGGCTCGCCCGATGTTGGAGGGCGACCTGACCAATTTGCAGATGCCCACGCTCTTGCAGTCGATTAACATGGGCAAAATGACCGGTCGTCTTGACTTGCAGTCAGGCGGAGAGCTGGCAGTGATCTACTTCAAAGAAGGCGTGCCGGTGCATTGTCAGTTGCGAAATTCCGAAGGCGAGAACGCCATCATCGAGGCAATAGGCTGGGATGAAGGCGAATTCAAATTCTTTATGGAATCACCTCATCACAGAGAAACCATCAAAAAGCGTCTTGACCACTTGCTTATGGAAGGTGCAGCGCTTATTGACCAGAGCAAATTCCTCAAGGAAATCGGCGTTAACCTTGATTCGTACTTGGTTCGCAACCACGCAGATATCACAGAACAGTTGTTCGAAGAGATGGTGGCTCGCGGCGCCGCTGCCGAGATGAATTTGCAAAAGATGCTCTATCAGTTGATTGACAACGAGAGCACACTTGAAGACTTGCTGCGCTTGCGACCTATGCCCAAACCGCGTTGGGTGCCGGTTATATTCAATCTTGTCACGTGCAGTCTTGTTTCATTTTCCGATCGTCCGTTGCATGAAGGCGGCGAAGAAGCTGTAACGGAAGACATTGACTGGCCGGCAATTCAGGCTTTCGAAGACTCGATAAAAATTGCAGAAACAGGTTTTCTCACATATCCAGCATTTGTCTATTATCTCGAGCGAGAATACGAGCGTTTTGAACGTTTCCAACACCCGTTCACTTTGATCATTCTTGAAGTGTCGATCAAAGAAGAATTATCGGAAACCAAAGATCCTAAGGTTCTTCAGGACAGGGCGGTGCTTGGACAATTGTCCACAAGAATTGAAAAGCTCAAGAGAAAAACCGATATAGCCGGGCATTTTGGTGAGAATCAATTTGCATTGCTCTTGCTGGAAACGGAAGGGGAGGCTGGGCGCAATTTTGCCAGCCGCTTGGCAGAAGCCATCGCTATGAATCCATTCACCACCGATCGGGTGGAAGTTGTGCGCCTGACCGTCAGCCTGGGGGTAGCCTCGGTGCCTGAGACTTGCAGAGATCTGGGACGATTGATTTCGCTTGCTCGTCCGCAAAATTCTCAAAAATAGTCGTTCCGATTTTTCGGATTTCAGTTGATTCTTCTATTTAGGTGGTAAATAAGAGCTAACGGCCAGCTCGGTGGAAATTTCTTTTTCAGCGACGAATGTCTGCGATAGCGCATGACAAGCCAAGCTTGACAGGAGGATGAATTGCTAAGGGTGCGGCTTTTATAAAGCTTTGTATAGGTTTTTTAATCTGCTTACTAATATGCGGCCATCATTAGAGCAAGGCCCATAAGCATTTTTGGAGTTCGCGGCGCGCGATTGAGGAAACGGCGGTTTGAACTGCCCGTTTCACGGGGCGCAGCAAAGTATAATTCCGGGGGGAAACTCCATCTAAAGGAGTAAAGGGAGTTTAAAAGATGGGAAAAGCAGTAGGCATCGACTTGGGAACGACCAACTCTTGTGTTGCCGTTATGGAAGGTGGTCAACCGGCAGTGGTTTCCAACTCTGAGGGCGGTAGAACGACGCCTTCGGTAGTAGCCTTTACCAAGTCCGGTGAACGGCTTGTCGGGCAGTTGGCAAGACGCCAAGCGGTTCTTAACCCAGAAAACACCGTTTATTCGATCAAGAGATTTGTCGGACGTCGCTTCTCGGAAGTGCAGTCTGAGCAAAAGATTGTGTCCTATAAAGTCAAAGAAGGCGCCGACGGCGGTTGCAAAGTCGCTATCCAAGGCAAAGATTATTCGCCGGAAGAAATCTCCGCGATGATTCTTCGCAAATTGAAGGAAGACGCCGAGAAGTATTTGGGCGAAAAGGTCACGTCAGCAGTAATCACTGTTCCTGCTTACTTCAACGACTCACAGCGCCAGTCCACCAAAAACGCCGGGACAATCGCCGGTTTGGACGTTCTTCGTATCATCAACGAGCCGACCGCAGCAGCGCTTGCATACGGTCTCGATAAGAAAGACAACGAAATCATCCTTGTATTCGACCTGGGCGGCGGTACTTTCGACGTATCCATTCTCGAAGTAGGCGACGGTGTATTCGAAGTTAAGTCCACCTCGGGCGACACGCACCTTGGCGGTGATGACTTCGACCACCAGGTAGTCACCTGGGTTGCCGATGAATTCATGAACCTTGAAGGCATCGACCTGCGTAAAGACAGACAAGCTCTGCAAAGACTTACTGAAGCTGCGGAAAAGGCGAAGATCGAACTTTCGTCCGTAACTGAAACCAACATCTCGCTCCCGTTCATCACCGCTGATGCAACCGGTCCGAAGCACTTGGAGATCAAGTTGACCCGCGCTCGTTTCAACGAGCTCACTCGCAGTCTGGTTGAGCGTTGCCGCAATCCTATGGAGCAAGCATTGAAAGATGCCAAGCTCGGCTACGAACAACTCGACGAAGTTGTATTGGTAGGTGGTTCGACCAGAATTCCTGCAGTACAAGAACTCGTCAAACAAGTCACTGGCGGCAAAGAGCCCAACCAATCCGTAAATCCGGACGAAGTTGTGGCTGTGGGAGCTGCCATTCAAGCAGGCGTACTGGGCGGCGAAGTCAAAGGGGTCGTGCTCCTCGACGTTACTCCGCTGTCTCTAGGTATCGAGACTATGGGTGGTGTGTTCACCAAATTGGTTGATCGCAACACCACAATTCCGACCAGAAAAGCGGAAGTTTTCTCAACCGCAGACGACAACCAGACCGCCGTCGATATTTATGTATTCCAGGGCGAACGTCCAATGGCTCGCGACAACAAGCTGTTGGGTAACTTCCGTCTCGACGGTATTCCGCCGGCATCCAGAGGAACGCCGAAAGTCGAAGTAACTTTCGACATCGACGCCAACGGCATCATGAACGTCACTGCACGTGACCAAATGACCGGCAAAGAACAGAAGATTACAATCACCGCTTCGACCAATATGTCCAAAGAGGACATCGAAAGAGCGATGCGCGATGCCGAAAATTACTCGGCAGACGACCGCAAACGCAAAGAAGAAGCAGATGTCCGCAACGAAGCAGACAGCATCTGCTACGCAGTCGAAAGACAAGTTCGCGACCTTGGCGACAAGGTATCGTCCGGGGAAAAGGCAAGAGCAGAAATGTTGGTTGCCGACCTCAGGCAAAAGCTCAAAGACGAAGCAGATCTCGAGTCCGTCAAACAAATCATGAACGAACTCAGAGGTGCACTCGTTCTCTTGCAACAGGCAGCTTCGCGCGGCGGTGGTGAAGAGGGTGGTGCCGGAATGGAAGACTACACGACCGGTGGCGGTGCTGATGGTGGCGCCGGCGGTGGCTACGATTACGGCAATGGTGGTGACGGCGGAAATGCCGGATACAGCCAACCCGGTGAAGACGTAGTCGATGCTGAATTCAGAGCATCCGACGACTAGTCATTCTGATTCGTTGGTTTTGTGGGGGCGGCGCTAAGCGTCGCCCTTGCTGTTTTTGGCTGTTGCTTTTGCTGTCAGGAAGCGAATTCTCTTTCAAACTGGTTTCACCTAAGAAGCCGCTGAGGTTCGGAACAAAAAATTCGAAGGTGATGTCTATTGACAAATAGGCGGATTAGGTTTTTTGTGTAAGGTATATATTGCAATCGCAGATTGCTTCGTGACCTCGGTCGTAACTTCGTTTTGGTGAGTTTGAGGCAATGAAAAAGGCAAATCAGTCGCTCAGGCAGCTCATTTCTAGGTCGCTTTCGCTGGGACTTTGTCTTGGTGTTTCGCTTAGCCTCTGTACTGCGGCTTTTGCACAGCCTGGTCCAGGTGATGGCGGTCCGAATAACGCCGAGCTGGAGAAGCTGGAAAATAAGATGTTCTCCCGTCTTTATCCCAATGACCCTCCAGAAAAACGTGTAGAGCGACTCGAGCTTTTAGTCTTCGGAGCCACACAGGCAGGCGGTCTCGATGACCGCTGGGCGAGGATCAACAAAGCCGTAAAAGACAGGCAAAACCCAGAATCCACAGTTGTGCAGCCGAAGTCCGGCGAGTCTCCTGCCTCGCCGAGCCCTAGTGCAGCCCCCTTGAAAGGCAACTACCCTGCCGTAGATTCCCTCGAATGGCGTGTTTTAAAGAAAACATTCAAAGGAGAGCCTATCAGTCAGAGGCTTTCCAGGCTCGAGACGAAATTGCTTGGGCAGGCCAGCCCCGGTATGGCGCTCTTTGACAGAGTCGAGCGCTTGAAGAAAATCGCCGCATCGGTAGCTGCTGGCAGTCAGCCAGCCAATCCAGGAACAGCGGTGGTGCCACCTGGGATGCTCGGACCAATGCCAAAAGCCTATCCACGCGGAAATCCCTTTTCTTTTGCCGACCCTTCAGACCCGTTGATGCCCGGCCCGTTTTCGATGCAGCCGTTGCCCCTGCAGCCTTTCGCCGGAACCGAAGACCTGTCTTCCATCAATCGCTTGATGTCCGAGATGTTTTCTCAAATGAACCGCCAGATGCGTGACTTGAAGAGTATGCCGCCCGGTGTGTATCAGTACAAGATTGAGCCTGGCGCCCCAGGCTCTATGGGTATCACGCCTTTTAAGATTCAACCCGGCAAACCTGGACAGGGCGGTCAGCTAAACCCATTCCAGCCGTTGGCGCCCAAGATGCCGGCAGTTCAAGACAGCCTGCCACCTTACGCCGATCCGAATTCCATCTAAGTTACACTCTTCTTGACATTAACCGTCTCTAGCTTGTTTGCCTCGATTATTCACTAAAATAGTCAAGTGCTATTGGTCGGGAGAGGTTAGTTTTGCCCGCGACAGTCGAGACGGTAAAGAAGCCTGAGATCAAACCAGGCGGAGCATCTACCGGTTCAGCCAGTGAGAAATCGAGCAAGCGCAAGGGCGTTGTAACCCGTGTGCTCTGGTCGCTGGCGCTTTTCGGCGCCATAAATGCAGGACTTTGGACCTTTGTCGGGGATGGTAAGAAAAGTTCCAGCGACGCCAACTGTTGGAATAGCGGCGCATCGGTAGAAGAAACGATCAGAGGCTTTGAAGCTCTGAAGCAAAAACCCGATGTTATCTTGCTCGGCTCTTCGCTCGTGATGTTTCCCTTCTGGGCAATGGATGCTGCAGAGAAGAAAAACATCGATGATATCTTTCATTATCACGGTTCTGAAGCTTTGAAAAAACAACTCAAAGCAGCAGGATGTGGACAGGAAAACATCTATAGCCTGGCAGTGTTTGGACAAATGGCTTCTGATGCCTATTTGATGACGAGCGAATTCGTCAAAGGAGATAAAACTCCCAAGGTCATCATATACGGTATCGCACCCAGAGACTTCCACGACCACAGTTTGTCATCTCCGATGGCAACCTTCTCGTTTCAAAAGATCGTCAATCTTTCCAATTTTCCCAACTATGCAAGTGCGTTTTTGCCAGACTTTGAAAAGAAGGCAGACTGGCTCGCTATGCACCTTTGCTATTTCTATGGCAAAAGATGGCGCCTGCAAATGGAAACCGATAAAGCAATCAACAAAGTTTATTCAACGCTCGGAATTGCCAATCCTCTCGATTCATCTGGCACCAAATCTGATACCGCAGCGCAAGGTGGCGGATTCAATCTGGAAGGTTCGACAGAAGATCGTTGGAACAATAGCGTAAAGGAATACCAAGGCCGCTACAAGGAAATCACAGAGAAAGACCACTCGTTGCAAATGAGTTTTCTTGCTCGCACGCTGAATAACTTGCGCGAGCGCGGTGTGAAAGTTGTTCTGGTCAACATGCCTCTGACGAAGAGAAACCTGGAGATTCTCCCGCCAGGATTCTATGCGAGCTACCAAAAAGAAATCGCGAAGGTTGCCGATATGCCTGGCGTGAAGCTCGTTGATTTGGGCGATAGCAAAGACTTTGACGACAATGACTATTGGGATACGACACACTTGAATCACGTCGGTGGACACAAGTTGCTGAATCACGTAGTGCCGGCAGTAAAAGAACTATTGTAATAAAAAACTACTGCAGGGGCGACGCTATGCGTAGACCGCATTAAAGCGTCAACTAGTTGTGTGGGTCGGCTAATCAATTCGTTTATGCGTCCACCGCACAGATTCAAATGCGCGAAGAATCTAAACTTAGTACGCGCGGTATCTGAACATCGCAGGTCGAAAGGCGCTTGCCTTGCGCATTGGCTCGCGTAAGAATACCGAGTCTTTTTTGCGAGAAATCGAAGAAACACCGGAAAGATCGAAGACGATCTTGTCGCCGTTGTTGAAAACGATTGTGGTGATGCCTGAAAATTCAATTGCTTGGGCGATTACTTCACCGCCCCTGTCCAAGCCAAATGTAGAAGAGTCGCCATCGGGTCCAAACTGTCTGGTGATCGGATTTCCTTTGCCGTCTTCCATGATCCAACCAAGTGTCTTGTAGATGATCAGCCTATCTTTGTTCTTCATCTCGAGAATTTCTTGATCGGGCAACTGCCTGAGCGTGTCGCCTGTCTTCAATCTCTCTGTGCGTCTTTGCGAATCCGCTTCGTCGGACTCTTCTTCCGATTCGATTTTTTCGCCGTCGATAGTCGTTACGGTTCTTTCATCGAAAGCAAATGAAGCACTCAAGCCGAAGCGCGATTGTCCCGGCATTTGAAAGCTGGTGCGCAGGTTGCGCGGCATAGGTATGTAGGACGAACGTAAATTGTCCAGAAACGCAGCAGACTGTTCTTCTGTGCCAGGCAATTGTTCAGCCCCTTCGTTGGAGCTGAATGTCTCGTTAGCGTCGTCTTCTTGCGGGTCAGCCATGTTTTGACCTGTGCAGTGAGAGCTTATCGGCGAAGGAATTAGAAAAGGACTTAGAGAAGAACTTAGAAAAGACTGGCGGTTAGAAACACGCCTGCGCACGTGCTGGAAATCTCGGCAGCAGTTCTCTTAATATACACCTTATCGCCTTACGGCGGGCATAGGACTCTTACACCATAAGGTGAAAGTCGCACCAGTAGCCGTTTTGTAAAGATTATTGCTCTCTCAGGCTGACTGAGAGAATCTTGTCGCCTTTCTGAATTCTCTGAACGACGTCCAAACCATTGATCACGCCTCCAAATATCGAATACTGATGATCGAGGCGCGGTTGTGGCTGCAGCGTGATGTAAAACTGGCAGCTGGCGGAATTGGGATTTTTCGGAAAGCGAGCCATCGCCACAACTCCAGGCGCATTGTGGCTGAGTTGAGTGGTGGTTTCGAGTGGCAACATCTTCGGCTTGCCGGTCTTCGGATCGCTATAGAGTCCGGAGCCGTCACCATTCGGACAGCCTCCTTGAATGACGAAGCCTGGCTCGACGCGATGGAAAGTGAGTCCGTTATAAAAACCTGTTTGCACCATTTCCATAAATGCTGCCACCGTCTTTGGTGCCTGTTTGCGGAACAGTCTGATCATGATGACGCCTTTCTGTGTTTCTAAAACGCAGATCGGATCAGGTCTTGTTTCGCTGGATGCTGCCGCGGGCGGTTGTCCGCCTGGGTATACCGGCGGGCGCTGATTGATTGGGACTCTGGGATTACCTTGATTTGCCGATGCAGGTGGCTGCATTATGCCGGCTTGTGCCGGGTTAAATTGAGGCTGCTGTGCGCCACCGCTTCCCTGTCCCGGTGCGGGTGTCTCAGGCTGTGATGGAGTTGCAGCGGTTGGAGACACAGCGGATGCTGTTGATGTTGCGGCACTGGAAGAAGTTTGCGGAGCGCCGGGGGACGGAAAGGTTACATCCGGCGGAATCATGTCCGGGTTGGTTCTTTCAGCCATGGACGGCAACCACGCGCAAGCGACCAAGCCGGTCGCGACAGCGGCAGTTAGAAATTTAGCTTTCAACATCCCGTTTATCCTTTCTTCCTGCTATGAAAGCGCACAGCTTCGCTTTCCATTCTAAACACTTGTAGCCAAAAAGCGCCTGCAATTACATCTCGAAGTCGCGGAAAACCCTGACTGCAGGGTGCAAGGCTAGGAAGGAGGCTGGTATTTGAGATGTTATTTCTCCTGAAAGTGCTTTTGAAAGAGCCGCTTTCTTCTTTTCTCCGCTGGCAATCAGGATAATCTGACGACTGGCGAGAATCGTCTCAATCCCAATTGTTATGGCTCTTGTCGGCACTTTATCGGCGCCGCCGAAAGCGGCGGCATTAGCTTCCCTGGTCGATTGGGTGAGCCAGTGGCAATGAGTCCAGCTCAGCTGCGGCGTACCGGGCTCATTAAAAGCTATATGACCGTTCGTTCCCAGTCCCAGAACGCACATGTCCAGTCCGCCCTGGTCGGCAATCACTTGGTCGTAATTGTTCTGATTCCTCGGAGTGAAACGGTTTTCAGGCGGCAGGTTCGTCTGTTTATAGAGATTTGACTCCAGGAAATAGTGAAACGATTGCTCCTCGTCCACATCCAGGTAGTCATCCAGAGCAAAGCACTTACTCTTTGACCAATCCAGCGCCCCCTGCTGGGACCACTCTGAAAGTATCTGATAACACCCTACAGGCGACCGCCCGGTGGGCATCCCGAACCTGCTTTCTGGCTTGATTTTTAGTTGCCTGGCAATCGCCTCGGCGACATTGAGGCTCATTGCGTCGTATAAATTGGACACCTTATATCCTGACTATTGATTGGATTCCTTGCTCTTCAATATTAGACTGAGAGCAGGAATTTGCTTCTTGTCGTTAAAATAAAACCAGTACTTAAATTTCACAACCACATGAATTTGCCGACCCTGCAGAAGTTTCTTGCGACCCTAATAGCTGTTACCGTTCTGGCGCCATGCGTTTGGTATGGTCCGGCGGATGCTCAGGTAGTCAAACGCAAGCTGCCGAAAGCCGGGTTTCAATCTTTGATGCGTCCGGGTCCAGGAGCCGCCGGGGTGGGCTATAGCGGTCAGCAAATGGTGCCGGGAAGCTCGCAGGGAATGCACCTTGTCCCCGGTCTCGACAGAGGCAATCGAGCCAGCGCGGGCGATTGGTATGACCCGGGAGAGCCCGATCTCAAAATGCAATGGGTGCGCTGGGAGCCCCGAAAGATGCCGCTCAAAGTCTGGATCAGCCCCGGACTCGAATTGCCTGCCTTGCCATTTCAGGAATTGAAGGCAACTCGCGTAGACACCGTTGCCCAGATGTGTTTTTCCGGCGGAGATGCTAATCCATTTGGGAGTTTGGCGCGCGTAAACGGCTGGTCAGACGAAATGGGTGAAGCTGTTTGTGCCGGTATCGAGATGTGGAAGCCGTTCGAACAAGAGGGGCTCTTTTCCTTTGACTTCACAGGGAATCCAAGGGAAGCAAATATTCTTGTTTTCTTTAACGACAACTTCGCTGGTGCCACCGAACCTGGTGGCATATCGACCGGCGGATACACCTGCGCGCAAGCCATTCCTTATGCCAAAATAGCTGAGGCGCTTAAGCAAGGAAAGAATCCGCGCACACCTCCTGTCGTGATGGAGTTGTCTCTCGGCGTTAACAGCACGCTGGAAAAGTTGAAGGCTGCCACTGCTCACGAATTTGGTCACGCCTTAGGCATTAAGGCGCACTCGCCGTATAGAGATGACATTATGCATGAAAACCGAGTGGTTGAGCAGTTGTCGCAAGCCGACAAAAACACAATTCGACGCCTTTATCGCTCTCGCACGCAGTGGGTTCTTTAGTTCTAAAATAGGGGCGACGCCATGCGGCGACCGCTGCATTGAACGCAGATTTCAACAGTCGAAACCAGGCGTCGACCACTGTATGGGTCGCACGTTTCGACGGGCGATGCAGGCATCGCCCGTTATGGAGCCACTAAGCCGAAAGGGCAGCATGTCTGCCGCCCAGTCAGTTAGCCGTGTTCGGCTTCCCCAAAATCTGTAGTTGTTTAGCGTCCGCGTATTTGTTGGTCTAGAACTTCTGCATTCAGATTTGCATCGAGATACTCTTGGATTTTTTCGTACGATTCCAATCGTTGTGAAGCCTTCCAAGCGTCGTCGCGTACTTGAATGCGTTGTCCCGGATGAATTGAGCGCACCTTCGGATCGTATGTGTTGCGGTCAAATCCATTCAGTTGCGCGATGTCGCTGGAGAAATCAACGACGTCGTGTTCACTCGGTGTTTGTCCGCTTTCTTTCTTCAGAACTCCTCTGGCGATGCGATCGAAGCCTTCGCCTTTTTGAACGGTGTGCTGAGCGCGATCTTCGATGGCCTGTAAGTTCTCTTTGTTCATGCGTCTTGCTTCTTGCAAAACGGTCATGTTGGTCTCTTCTGTTTGGCACTTGTTCACGACTGCATCTCTCAGATAGCCACTCTTAGCATTGGCTGCTGCGTGGATCTCTTCCGAGCTTTCGAAACCGGCACCTTTAGCGACCGTGTCGTAGTTCAAAATGCCGTCGCAACCCATGTCATCGCCTTGTCCGCGATGTTCTACGCGGCGCATGTCCGAGCTGCCCCACTTCTTGTAGAGAGTGTCGATAGCTGCTCTTTCTTCGTCGCTGTAAACTTTATCGCCTTTTGCACGGGCTCTGTCATCAGCTTTTCTAGCGTCTTTCAGATCCCAGTATGTAACTCCCCACTGTCCGTTGTGGTCTTCTGCCAGCTTGCTGAATAACTCGCCGTTGTTGGCAAACAGTGGATTGACGATGTCGAGAGAGCGTCTTTGATTCTCAATTTTCTTCAGCGTTTTATCGAGATCTTTTCCTGAGAGTTCATCCTTTTCGCGTGAGCCGATGCCGATGAATCCACCTTCTCTGTCGGCCTTCGCGTGCTTGATGGTGTCAAACTGTTTAAGCGCGCTATCTGCCATAAGTGTGTCAAACTTCGTCGTCGCGCTGTTTTCGATATCTTCTCGCGTGATGCTACGGCCCAGTTCTTTATACTTGTCCGCGAGCCAGACAACTGCCATTTTGTCGACGGTAGAGTCGGCGACAGTGCCGATGCGACCTGTTTGTCTGTCGCTCATGCTGCCTCTGATTGCGCAGCCTGCCGAATTTTCATAGTCTTCTCTAAAGCGGGAGTAGGCTTCAAATGCAGGAGTTGTGACCTCTACACTGAGTGGTTCGAACGATTGCGATTCAATATCTCGTGCCATTATTGATTCTCCGTTAGAAGCTTAAATAGTTGTCCAACCCTGCCACCGCCAACCTTCGTTGGTGTACTCGTATGCGAACCGGGGGTTCGACATCAAAGGTACGATTCGAATGTGTTAGCAACGTGGCAGTCGTGGGAAAACTACGCACCCATGCGCTTCCTTGGTCGTAGCGTATGGAATGCAAGCCTTCCGTGCCAACCTGAATGAGGGATTGCTTAGAGAATAGACTTCAATTTGGAAATTTATCGGGAGCGCCGAGCTTATTGGTCCTGACCTAAAAAATCGGACTAGCTAATAGGCTGCAACCTATTGCGACTGCGGCTCAATGCGACGGCGGCTCGGTTTTGCCGTGATGTAATTGGATTAAAGCTTGGAGATTGGAACAGTCAGATGGACGTCGCGGTACTGTTCTGATGGCGGCAGGAAGTTGGGTAAGAAAACATCTGCTGATGCATTGAGATCTCTGCCTGGGACTTTGATAGTCCCGTGAATGGCGCCGTGCGGGTTGATCTTCTTCTCACTGAATTCGACTTTGGCGATTTGTTCGGGTTTGCCGGGCATTTGTATCTTCGCTGAGATGTTTGATGGCAGCTCCATCGGGAAGTCGCGGTCGTTTTTCAAAACTACCTTCAGCTTAATTTGAGACTTAGACGGGACGACTCCCTCGAGTTCAAAACGCACTGAACCTTGAGCATTGCTGGCATTGGCTGCCATTGTTTGCTTAATAGAATTGATTTGTTCTGGCGATAAACCTTTGACCTTTGCCGATTGTGCGTTTGCGGGCATCTGCGGCATAGTGTTAAGCATGTCCGGGTGCACCATCGACTGTGCTTTCTGGCGAATGTAATCAGGCGCTGCTTGTGGCGGCGGTGAGATTTCCGGCAAGAGCTGCGGTTTTACAGCCTCGGAAGGCTGTGCCGCAGATGGTGATGGAACGAGATCTCTTGGAGCGCTTTGCTGAATGGCCACAGGTGTTTGGGCATAAGTCTGTGGCGCAGCGGATAGTGCATAACTTGGCTGTGCTGCTGGTTGAGCATAGTTCGGTGCTGCCTGTGGCATCATGCCGTTCATCAATCCTGGGAGCGCCTGAGCTGCTGCCTGAATGTTGGCGCTGGAAATGCCGTTCGGGAAAGCTTTCATTGCTAATGCGGAAAGCGTATTGCCGTCAATTGCTGAAGTTGCTCCTGGTATCGCTGTTATAGCTGAAGCTAGAGAGGTGGCTGCTGGCGCTGCGGTTGCGGCTATTGCTGTTGCACCTGGTGCTGGAGCTGCCGAAGCGATAGCGCTTGCCGTAACAGGTGTCTCAGTGGTCAGGACAGGCGGAAGTGGCGGAAGCGGAGGCAAGGGTGGTAGCCCGAGGCTTGAACCGGCGGACGAACCTGAAGTGCCTCCCATAGCCTTTTGAGTCGCATCCTCGATCTTAGCCATGCGATCTTTTTCGCTCTGCTGAAATCCTCTGAGTTGTCCGAGAAATCCACCCAAACTGTTGACGTGATTGTCGGTTGTGAGAGCTGAATCGGCTGTGGACGCCGCGGCGGCTCCTGCCACAGTTGGAATTGCTCTCGGAATGCTGGGTGCCGGCGGCAATTCGCCAGGTTGGACTTGCGAGCTCAATTGCGACAACAATGACGGTTGAACGCCCTGTTGTTGATTCAAGAACGTCATAACTTGTGGCGACGCCATTCCGACTCCATTCTGCGGCGTAAGCATCGTCGTTGCCTGCATCTTCGCATTCAGCTCCTGGAGCTTCTTGGCGGCGATGGTGTTTTTGGGATCCTCTCGAATGACTGTCATATAGGCATCGTGCGCTTGCGAATAAAGTCCCAGCCGTGTTGCCAAGTCTCCTTCATACAAGCGGATCTTCACATCCGTCGGTGCGATTCCTGCCGCTTCGATAATCTTCGAATGGGCATCTCTAACGGCGCCGCTTTGATCTAGCGTTTGTGCTGCCTGATAGGCTTTCATCGCTTCCTGACGGGCAAGAGCGAGTTTAAAACTTTGACGCGCGGCCGGAAGATTTGGATTGTCCGGCTCCAGCCTTACGACTTGCTTGTACTCGTTTTGCGACGATTTGAGGTCGCCGGAGAGCTGGTAGGCTCTTGCAAGTCCGAGGTGCTGACCAGCGTCGCGAGGGTTTTTCGCTACCTGTCTGTGCCACAGATCGATAAGTGTTCTGGATGCAACTTTGTCTTCTGGGTTGATGATGAGCGCGCGGCTGAGGTCGTTGTTCGCTCCAATCACATCACCCTGTGTGTAGCGCAAACTGCCCAGGTGCCTCAAAGCGGCGCCGGAATTGGGATCGAGCTCAAGAGCTTTTTGAAACTCGCCTTTGGCTGTTTCCTTCTTTCCTTCCTTAAAGAGCATAGAGCCGACACCGATGTGACCATCTGCCGATGGTTTGATCTTGAGCGCTGCTCTGTATTCGACTAATGCTTCGTTGTATTTGCCTTCGCGAGCCAGCGTATCTGCCATCTTCAGGCGAGCGACATCACTTGTGTGATCTACACCCTTCTTTTTGAGCCAGTCATTAAGGGCTGTTGTGGCAGGTGTGCTGCCCGGCTCAAGAGTCAATGCTTCGCGAGCGAGTTTTACAGCTTCATCATAATCATTCGCTGCAACCTGCGCTTTGCCGTTGTTCAAAAGAGTCTTAACGAACTCATCTTTGAGAACTTTGTCTTTTGGAAATGCTTTGGTGTAGTTCTTAATCAGTGATTGCGCTTCAGTGAACTTTCTTTCCTTAAGGAGAGTGTTGAGCTGCGCAGCAGCCTGAGCAGCATGAGGTGGGCTTGCCTGATTTTGTGCCGCGCTCATAGCGTCATAACGAGAAGATGTCGTCTGAGACATCGGTGACATCATGCCCATTTGCGGAGTCACGATCGATGGCGTAACTGCGGGAGGCGGTGGAATCAAACCGTTTTTAGACTTGGCAGAACTGCTGCTCGAATAGCTCGGCGCAGAAATGTTGTAAGGCATCGGCGCAGGACTTAGACCACCGCCGGAATAGTAGCTATCCATCGAGGAGCCGTTGTTTGGGTTCATCGAATACGAAGAAGTCTCGCGCACCTCAGAGTCGTAGCGCCTTCTGATTCTGGTAGATGGGACGATAATCTGTTTAGGGTGCGCGAAGTCGGCTGCCTGAGCCGGAGGCGCAAAAACCAGCGGGGCAGACAAAATACCGAGCGTTTCGGCTACCAGGCAAGAGCCCGGGAGTATGAAGAATAGAAACGCTGTTTTTAGTCTATCGCTGGTCACAGTGGTTGTTTTGTCAGAGCCGGAAGACCCATATACGAGCAAGCGGCAAACCTTCAGTTCGCCATGCCGGTTAAGGTGTCGCCTTCGCTTTTTGGTGATAGCGGCAACGCCAACGATATTCTAGTGACAACCTTTCAATCTATAAAGTGGGAAATTACGAGGTAAAGCAAAGTTTTGTTCGGTTTTTAACCAGCCCAGCCGGCAAAATTGCCCAAAATGGCGTTTGTTTCGGCTTCTTGGCTTTGGTAAGGTCGGAAAAGTCCGATTTTTGGCAACCGAGCTTTGTAAAAGGTTTCGGAACACCCATCTATAAATGTGAGTCTGTAACTTACACTTGGAAAGGTTGCCGGGTGCCCGGGGCAAAGAGGAAAATCCTTTCCTGCTTTGTGTCTGGGGCGCCGTTCGCTGACCAGCGGCAAATTTCAAGTCTGGGTTTTCATAAACAGAAGGGCTTTATAAATGACGACAGCAGTCAAAGACAACGACACCAGTTTGATGGAAAGGGTGAATCACCTGACCCGACAAGCGAGACTGGCAGCGGCTGTCTTCACGCAGTACTCGCAGGAAGATGTCGACCGCATCGTCAAAGCGATGACTGCAGCCGCAATTGAGAATGTGGAAAAGTTGGCGCGTGCGGCCTGTGATGAGACCCGCATGGGGCTTTTCGAGGACAAGATGCTGAAGAATTTCGTCGCCTCGGAATTCCACTATCACCAGATTAAAGACAAAAAGACCGTTGGCATCATCAGAGAATTTCCTGAAGACAACATGGTCGAAATTGCCGAGCCGGTTGGGGTTATCTTGGCTTTGTCACCGGTCACCAACCCGACTTCTACCGTCATCTTCAAGGCTATGGCTGCTGCCAAAACCAGAAACTCCATCATCTTCAGCCCTCACTTAATGGCTGCTGATGCGAGCAACATGGCGGCAAGAGTCGTGTATGAAGCCGCTATTGCAGCGGGCGCCCCCAAAGGTTTTATCGGCTGGGTGGAAAAATCTTCTCGTTTGAGAAGAGAAACCGAGCTGATGATGGTGCATCCGGAAGTCGATTTGATTTTCGCCACCGGTGGAACCGGAATGGTCAAGGCCGCCTGCAGCTCCGGGAAACCCGTTCTGGGTGTGGGTTCGGGCAACACTCCGGTTTATGTCCACAAGAGCACGAACGTTCGTCAGGCGGCGATGGACATCATCATCTCTAAAACGTTCGACAATGGAACTGAGTGCCCATCAGAGCAAACCCTGGTTGTCGACCGCGAAATAGCTGAATCGCTTATTGAGCAGTTCAAAGAATATGGCTGCCATGACTGCAACGAAGAAGAAACAGCCAAGATTACAGAGACCATCATCGATGCGCGCACAGGTGGAATGAACTACCGCATGGTCGGTCAGCCTGCCAATCTCATCGCCGAGAAAGCAGGAATTACAGTTCCGCCAGAAACCAAAATTATTCTCTGCGAGATGAAGGGTGATTTGCGTGGCAACAAATTGGCAGTAGAAAAACTGATGCCGGTTTTGAGCTATGTTGTTGTCGACTCTGTCGAAGAAGGGCTCAACCGTGCGCTCGACATCAACTACGGTGGTGGAACTGGACACACTGCAGGCATCTTCTCTGAAGACGAAGATGTTATCGAACAGTTCGGAACCTTCATCAACGCCGGACGTATCATTGTCAACTCACCGACATCGATCGGTGGATTGGGCGGCATCTACAACAACTTGAACACGACCCTCAGCTTCGGCTGCGGTACCGGTGGCGGCAACATCACTACCGATAACGTCGGTATCAAGAACCTGCTCAACTACAAGCGTGTTCCGCGCCGCAAGCATTTCACTCTTTCGTTTCAAACAACGAAGAACATCTATATCAACCCAGGTTCCATCGACCATCTGAGAAACATCAAGACGAAGCGAGCTTTCGTCGTTACTTCCAGATCTGCTGCTCGCAGAGGGCACCTCTCGATGGTGTTGGAGCGCTTGCCGCAAGATTGCCGTGTAGACGTTTTCTCGGAGGTGTGCGAGGAGCCGGAATGGCATACGATTGAAGCGGCACTGCAAGTAATGAAGCAGAGCCAGCCAGATACCGTCATCGCTCTGGGCGGCGGATCTGTTCTCGACGCTTCGAAAGTAATGCGTCTCTTCCATGACTATCCTGATCTAAAACTGCAAGAAATCGCTTTCAACTTCCTGGATTTCCGTCATCGTATGGCAGAGTTTCCGAAGGGCGTGAAAACCCAACTGGTCGCCATTCCAACGACTTCCGGAACCGGTTCGGAAGTGACACCATTTGCGGTTTTGAAAGACAGCAAGTCGCAGAGAAAACTTTCGCTCATCGACGAGACGCTATTGCCGACGGTGGCAATCATTGATGCCAATCTCACCAAGACATTGCCGCGTGATATCACTGCCGACACCGCGTTTGACGCGCTGACTCACGCCCTGGAAGCGCTTGTTTCCACGGTTGCATCCGACTACACGGACGGTCTGGCATTCGAAGCTATGCGCCTCATATTTGAAGCGCTGCCGGAAGTTTTGAAAAACCCGACCAATGTTGTGTGGCGTCACAAGCTGCACAATGCCTCGTGCTTGGCAGGCATGGCGATCGGTAACGCATCTGTCGGCGTCAACCACGCACTGGCTCACAGTCTCGGCGGACACTACGATGTGCCGCATGGTAGAGCTAATGGTGTATTCCTGGTCTCGACTCTGGAATACAATGCTCAGATTCCACACAAATTCATGGTGCAATCTTGCTATCCGCTCTGGGTTGCCGATGAGAAATATGCTCGCGCTGCTCAATTCCTTGGGTTAGACGAAGATGGCAAACTGGCTGCAGTTGGTAAAGGTGAAAAGCCGCACAAAGGCAATATCAAACAGTTGAACTTGGCTCTGCGCCGTGCAATTTACGACTTGTCCGCACAGTGTGGTCAACCGATGTCGATTGCAGAGCTTGGAATTTCGCAAGAAGATTTCGCAGCAGCGATGCCTGATCTGGTGCGTGGTGCATTCGAAGACATGGCTGTAAAAACCAACCCGGCTGTGCCGCTGTTTGAAGACATCAAGGATCTCTTCATCAATGCTTATCCACCCAGACAGCGTCCCTAAGCGTGGGGCGCGTTGCACGCGCCCTTGAAACATTTGAATAACTGACTCGGAGTAAGGCTCGTGACAGAAAAGAAAAAATCCAAAGATTCATCGATAGCAACGAAAGATGTAGCGCAATTTCGTCTGCCTGGTCCTTTGGTGAAAAGTCTTGATGAAGTCGATAAGCTGCTCGCCGCTGGTTCTGGCGATTTGAACTTGGACTTCTCTGATTGCACGTTTATCTCGGTTGAAGGACTCGAATGGCTTGAAGAAATGCTGCTTCGCGCTCAGTCGAAGGGCGTTTCGATCAGCTTCTCCAACGTGACACCAAGCGTCTACAAAGTCTTCAAAGTCGCGCACATTGATTCAGTCATGGGCGCTTGCGGACTGCCAATCTCAGGACCTGTTTGCTAAGAATTCTGGGAGCGCCGGCCTCCAGCCGGCTTCGGGCGGCATGTATGCCTCTCGCATAAAACAGCCATAGGGGCGATGCTGTGCATCCCCCTTCCCAGCCGGTGGACGCTTAAAGGGCTGGAAGCTGCTAAGATTGCAGGCGATGAGTGAAACGCCGTCGATTAAGGTAACCCAGCTCACGAAGGTTTTCGGAAAGAGAACAGTCGTTGATAAGCTTGACTTGGAAGTACGTCCTGGCGAGCTTTACGCGCTTTTGGGCGATAATGGCGCGGGCAAAACGACCACCATCAGTATGTTGACGACGCTTTTGAAGCCCACGTCCGGAACGTTTAGTATTTCGGGCTTTGATGGTGTTTCTAATCCCGAAAAGGCAAAATCTAAGTTTGCCGTCGTTTCCCAGGAAGTCTCGCTGTATCAAGAGCTTACGGCCTTCGAGAATTTGTTGTTCGTTTCCCGGTTGTATGGTCTTCCGAAAGAAGGCGCGATCGAGCGCATTGAACATCATCTAAATCAATGGGATTTGCTTTCACGACGTGATGACTATGTCGGTGACTTTTCCGGCGGAATGCAAAGAAAGCTGTCGATTGCGGGAGCGTTGCTGCGTTCGCCTCGTGTATTGTTTTTGGACGAACCGACTGTGGGTTTGGATCCAGGATCTCGTCAGCACATCTGGGAGATTCTTACGGGCTTAAAGCATGAAGGCGTGACGATTTTTCTCACGACTCATTATTTGGAAGAAGCGGAACTTTTATCGGATCGAGTCGGTATCATCGTGCGCGGGAAGCTTATCGCAGAAGGAACGATCGATGATCTTCGTGGACGTCTAAATCATATGAAGTCCATCTGTGTGAGAATGGCTCGCCGTCCAAATCCCGGGGAGCTTCAATCAAGCTTGAGTCGTTTGCGTAACTTCGCGTTCGGAGAAGTGACGTACGACGAACTTCGCAATACATTTTCGATAGCTCTCACAAGTGAAGGCCATTTATCTGAGACACTACGGGCGGTGACTGACTGGATTGAGACGGAGCACATTCCAATTACTGGTGTTTCTACAAGCGAGCCCAGTCTGGAAGAAATCTACTTGGCACTCTCGCACGAAAAAACTCCACTGCCAAAGCTGGAGCAGTCCGTTGTTCCAGCTAGCAAGGAAAATTAAAATTGGATCAAGTCATTGCCATCATGCGAAAAGACCTGCGTCAATGGATCAGGCGACCTGCTTATCTGATTGCTAGTTTGATCATGGCGATCTTAATTGTTGCCGTTGTTGGTGACACCTTATCTGGTGCCAGACATATTCCTTTTGGTTTGTATGATCCGAGCAACGTTAGTGACTTGAAGAAGAAGCTAGCTCCCAGTGAGCGCTTCGATGTCCTTGAATATAAAAATCTGGAAGAGGCAAAGCGCGACTTAGTCAGCGGCAAGATTGTAGCTTTCGCCAAAGTAGATGAAGATCCATTGGGAGACACTGTGGAGATTGTTACCGAAGGACACAATCCTTTTGTAGATGATCAAATCTCCATGGGGCTTTTGCGAGGACTGACTGGTCCAGGCAATCGCAATATCGAAACAGGGATTAAGACGTCTTCGCTTTCCAATTTTGAATATGAACTGCGCGATTTTATAACACCCGGACTGGCGGCTTATCTTTGTTATGTCCTCGCCTCGATGAATCTCGGATTCTCCTGGATTTATGAATGGATGGAGAAAACCTACCGGCAGATTATTCTCGCGCCACATGGGTTGCGCTCCGCGATTATCGCTAAAACGCTCACAGTGACTTTGCAGGCATCTGCCGTTTTGTGGCTGGCTCTGACACTTACAGCGCCGTTTGTGCACTTCACGTTAGGTACAAATCCGCTTGGTCTAATTGGTATCACGCTATTGAGCGTTTTCTGTTTCGCGTCAATTGGTCTTTCTTTTGCATGCTGGCTGCGCACCATCAGGGTCTATACAATGACCGTGTCAATTCTCGGGGTCGCGTTGATGTTTGTCTCAGGCATTATCGTGCCTTTGGAAGCCATGCCTGCTTGGGAGCAGTTGATTGCACGTTGCATGCCGCTGTACTATGCTGCCGATGCCTTTAAGGGGGTTTTTCTGGATACCCCGGCGCGCTATGGGCAGGACGTATTCGTGCTGCTCGCCTGGAGTGTTTCCGGTCTTTTGATGGCAGCTTATCTTTTGACGAAAAGGCAAGCGGCTCTCTAAGAAGCGCGTGAAAAATAATGCTCGATGCCGGCTGGAAGCCGGCGATCCGGCCAGGTTCTGCGATAAAAGCCGGCGATCCGTCCAGGTTCTGCGATAAAAGGCGAAGATCTGGTCTGGCGATGTTCGCCATCGCGCCTACAAGAACATACGCTACAATGCGCTACTACGCAGAGGAAACACCGGTGTCCACACGATGCAACCCTAAAGCGGTAATGGGCCTGGCTGCCCTCGCGTTTGCTTTGTCGATTTCAGGGGGGGATGCGACGGCAAAGTCTGGTCATACATCAAAGAAAAACTCTGCGTCGAAAAACAGCACCCCTGCGAAGAATAATTCGTCCGTCAACAAAGACAGTTCTGAAAAGGAGATGGTCGAAGGCTTTATTGCCGCTGTAACTAGACCTGATGCTGACAAAAATGCTAAATCTGGTTTTGATGAAGCGGCGCAATTGATGGCGTTTGACGAAATGGCAAAGCGCGCTTTTGGCGAGGCAGGCTGGCCGAAATTCACTCCTGCCGAGCAAAAGGAGATTGTGGTTCTGTTTCGACGCTTAATCGAAATTCGTTTCTACCCGCGCTGGCGCCGTGTTTTTCAGAGTGGCAAGTTCGAAGTGGCGGACGTCCAAAAAGGTGCTGACTCAATCGTCTCAGGAAATTTGAACACTGATGGCAGGAAATCAGCTTTGTCGTTTCGACTTACCAAAACGCCAGAAGGATACAAATTCGTGAGCATGTCGGTCAAAGATAAGGACATGCTGGAGCGCACGTCGGTCCGTCTGAAGCGCGGTCTTGCTAACAAAGGCGCTGCTGGGCTAATTGCACATTTGAGAAAACGGACACAAGAGGCGCAAAAAGATTCGAATTATAAGCCGCCACTGGAAGAGTTAATCTCGGGTGGTAAGTAGCGTTTCTCGATCGTAGGGCTGGGCCTTGTTTCTAGGCGCCGTAAAGTAACCTTTCGGCGGCATGCGCGGTCTTGACCGGTTTGAGTGGCCCTACTAGAATTATTATTGAGAGTTAATGATATGCGCTTAGTGAGGTCAGACCTCGCCATAGATGCTTCACGAAGTGCTTCCGTTGGGCTATGAGGAGTTTTCCTATGCTGCTGTGCGGTTGTGAGTTTTGTCGTGGTGGAAAACGACGAAAAGTAGGATGTTGTCGAATGCGCGGACAGCGCGGCAACATGCTGGTTCTTATCCTTGCCATTCTGATGGGAATCTTGATGCTTCTGTTGGGATTCGCGCTTAGCTATGTTCGTATGCTCGGTTCGAATGCCGAACAGAAGACAGCGATTGAAGCGGCTTCTTTGGCTGCGGCGAAAGACCTGGCGCGCATCGTCATCGAGGATCCCAATTTTGGGTTTATCTCACTGTCTGATGCAGCGCCATCAACGCCGAACACCAAGGCGGAAGATGGTTTTTCGATGCCTGTTGTCGGCATCAACACACTTCTCGGCACCATTCGTTTGGACATGATCGTTGCGAGTGAGTTGGGTGACAATACGATGTCCACACTTGCTCAGACTGATTACACCAATGCTATGCAGGCCAAAGATTTTCTGGTCAGCAACTTGCAACAGGCGATGCTGCCGGGCAACGGTGGGTCTAATTTGCGTGACGTCGACGGTAACGTCGTCAGTCCATACCAAGCTGCTGTTGAAGCCTACCAGCAAAACGTAGTGCGCATTGCTGGTGGTAATTCGCGCATGGTCAACGGCTCGATGAAGTTGACACTTGGTGCGCTGACAACACCTGCAACTACCAGCACCCCGATACCAAACCCGCAGGCGCTTTCGAACACCAGCGGAGCGCAAGCTAATCAAGGCTTTTACACCTCCTATAACGACATTCCATTCGCAGGAAAGAGCTTTGTGTTTGCAGGTATCGGCAAGGACGTCAAACTTGTCGACCTGAAGAATTTCACGACGAGTCTTGGTAGTGTTCCGTATTTCATCCCGACCATTGTAAAAGCCGAAGCGGACCACATGGTTGTCTCCGCAGGGCAAGGCGGTGCCAATATCGTTCACTCCGTTGCGTGTGCTCAGCCCGCATCGGTGCACGACCCTAGACCGGCGCCCGGAGCTATTACTCTCTCAATGCTGCCTGGAAAGGTTGATGACCTTCCGCAACCAGGCAGTATGACGTTAGATCCGCAACTGTCTAATACCCCTCTAGAAATCAAAACCTCGGTTGGTGGCGATACTCCGGGTGGCGGCACACTCGCACCTACACCCGTCACTGGGTTCGGCAGTTCAATGACTTTAGGTCAAGCGTTTAGCATGGGCTTTTACGACTGGCTGAGGCGCGCAGGCACTAAAGCGGACGTTAAGGCTGTGAAGGCGTTCATGAGCACACCATTTGGTCCTGGCATTACCAGCACCGTTGGTGGTGTCAACTGCTACACCTGGAATGAGGATGGCACGATCCGTTATGCTCAAATGTCAGGGCTGACGGCTCGAAATGTCACAGTAAGTCAGTATCAAGGACGAGTAGTCAGCTCCGGTACATTCACAAGCTCAACTGGAAAAACTTACAAGGTAATCGGTACGGACGAAAGTCGCCAACCGGGCAGAATGCGCGGCGGGCAGCACGGCGGCGAACCTTTGGAAGATCCGGTTGTACAGGCTTGTGCCGGCTTACCTGCGACAACAATTTCCTCTGCTGATACTGGATCCGATATTGCTGGTCTGTTTGCCTTGTTGCTGATGGTTGCAGTTCCCTCGGGACTATTTGTCGCCGGTACACAACGCAATAGCAAAGTGATGCGTCAGGTCGGAGCGGCAATGCTTCTTGCAGGCACAGCGGCGTCGACACTCGGGCTCCTCACCGCTTGCGGTGGAGGCTCGCCTCCGCCACCGGTGGTGGTGACGACGACTGTAACTGGTCCGCGTGTCAACCGACCAACTTACACATCCAATGGCATCGTGGTCGATCTGACTTTCATCAGACAGTAAGTCTTAGATCAACAGCCCAAATCAGGCAAGGGTGGCTCTCAGGAGTCACCCTTTCTTGTACTTGAGGGTACGGCAAAAACGCTTTTCTGCCCTCTTACCACCCATGGATCATCCAGAATTTGTTTTTGCAGCTTTGATGGAATCTTGTATAGAGCAAAAATCAATCGGTCGATTTCGTTTTGTATGACGCTTTCTTTTGATTTCGCCCAGGCGACAAAGCTGATATCGACCAGGTTTCCTTCCATGCTCTCGACACGCCGCGCTAAATCGACAGCCTCTTCAGCAAGCTTTGAAACTTCGAATTGAGTCATCGAATCAGGTTGTGCGAACGGCAATCTTCTTAAATCGCCGATTTGAAAATTGATAGTCGGGTTGAGAACACCCATGAGATAGCGCACCAGAGACGAGTTCATAAAGCCCAGCATGTACATTCGCAAAGGCTCAGGGGTAAACACCGAAGAGCTGGCTATATCGAATATGGAATCAGGGCTGAGAAGTCTCGCCTTGAAACCTTGCGTTCCTATATATGAGTACGTGATGCCAGGCTTGAAGTAATAGTCCTCACCTGGCAGGCTGCGCGATTGACCTCTTGATACTCGATATTCGCGTATAACATCTCCGCCCTTTTGCCAGTGAAGAAGATACGGCGTTGAGTGAAACCATTTTTTGCCGCCGCCTTTGTCATAGGGGACGTACTCGTGGCGCTCGTCTTCAGAAACCTCGTCGAATTTACGCACGAACATTTTGTTGTTGCAAGTGAACAAGCCATTGACGACTACAATTCCAGATTTGTTGTCTTGTAATGGTGGATGTTTTTCGAAGAGGGCTGTAATCAGTGGCGGACACCATGGGGCGATAGTTGGCTTTTGAGGTGATGTTGAATTGAGAGATTCCACGTCGCGCATTTCTAATGCGGACCTTATGCCGAAAGCTTCTGCCCGTCTTTTCTCTTCCGGGTAAAGAATGCGAGCGAACTGCAATTTTCTAGAACAATTAGTGCGGCTTGTTTCAGCTCTTTTGCGCAATGTGATAATCGCATTGTTGACTTTCTCGCCTGCGCGCGTTGGAAAACTTCCAGAGCCGAGTTGAACTATCGTTTCGATACTGCTTTCTTGTTCGATAAACTCTCTCAATGGTTTGAATCGCGATATCGAAAGCACGCTCTGTTGGCAGATTAGACTGGCACGAGCATTTTTTTCAAGCATCGAGATGGATAGTTCTAAAAAGGCAGTATAGAGATCATATTTTGAAAGCGGATAGTGTTGTTTCAAAAAATCGGAGAGCTTTTCAGGCATGTTGCGCATGCTCATGTATGGCGGATTTGCTGCCAGAGCCTCGAACTTGCTTGGTAATTTCGCAGCAGGAGCATACGCTTCACCTTCAATAGACAAAAGGACTTTCTTGTCATTGTTGTTGTCCTTGAGTAGGAGAGATCCTCCAATATCACGAATCACGAACACGTTCGCCGCAGGCAGAGCCACATTTGCGTCGAAATCTCGACTGGCTAAATATAGGTTGAAATTGGCCGACGCTGTTAACTGTTCGTCAATTTCCAATCCAAATATAAGTTTCTCGATTGTTTTTCTGACAGCCTCGTCTGTCGTTGTGCCCGACTGTTCAAGCAGTCTCACAGTTCTTTGAAAAGCTGGAACAAGAATGTGACCCGCGCCACAAGCAGGATCAATGAACGTTTGTTCCGAAGAACCTATTGCTTCTTCTACGAGAAACTCAGCGATCCACGAAGGCGTAAACCATTTCGTGTAAAACGGCGAATGACCGTCAGAGCGCAGATGTTTCTTGAGCTGTTTTTCGCTTTGATGAAGCAGATATTGATAGACCCAGCCTGAAAAAAGCGGGTCGCCCATAGCCTTTGTATAGCCACTTTCACTCTTCACCATCCACTTGCGCAGGCACTCAATTGTTCGAATGGTGGCATCCTCAAGAGAGCCCGCATTTGCGTTCGCTGCTATCTGTTTCACCATCTGCCCGGCAGCTATCGCCATAGGGCAGTCATCAAAATTTAGTTTTGGGAAACCGAAAATATCTAGCGAGATTTTTGCAATCGCTGCTTCAAGCGACGTGCCTGCCAGATTTTGTGGAAGGAGCTGTCTCTTCGAAAGGCTAATTAGGCAAGCGAATAACCATGTCAATTGCAGGCTTGGCTCGAATTCGTATTGGCTGGCAGAGTGTTTGGAGCTGCCGGCCAGAGGGGGATTATTGCTCACATGCGCGCCCGCGGACGCTGGTTTGGTTTTCGCCAAAGCTTTGCATAGCCTGTCTGTGAGTAGCTTTATGCTGGAAAGTTCTAATTGCTGATCGTTCTGATTTTGCATACTCAAAACTGGAAAAATAATGTTAGAGTCGGACGGGTGTTAGATAACGTTTGATGTATGGATCCGAACTTCATATGCTCATCGGTAGTATTGGTTTGGTCAACTCCTCGCGTGGAGACATCGTAGCTGGTTCATTCATTGTTGTGAATGTCAATCTATTGGCTTCGAAATTATCTGCGCGTCCTGACGCGTGTTTATCATCGGGGCGGTAACGTTGCTTTTGGAATGCTTCGTGAACTTCGCGGCTGCGAAGTTGGAAAACGGTAATGCTTTGGGAGTGCTTGCCGACACGAAGCGAACTCTTATGCTGCTATTTACCTCGAGTCCATTTTTGAATAAGTGCGCCCGCTCGATTGTGGCGAGCCGTTTCGTTCACATCGGAGAACATTCTTTGCTGGTCCTTCAAAAATTTGAGTACAAATTTCGTATGACCCTTATTCACGAGCATCTCTGCTAGCTCATATCCCTGACAGATTGGGTGCCTGAGTGTTTTCCTCAGATACATCTTAGCTTGCTCTTCATTGCCGGATTCAAGCGAAAGCCTACCTAGGCGATGATATATCTCAGAATGAAAAATACTCATTTCATTGGCGATTCTCATTTGAATATGACACATTTTTTGTGCATACTTCAGTTCTCCCTGCCGCAGCGCAAACTCGAAAAGCTTCGTAGCAAACTGGTATTTTTTGACGCGGTGTTTTTCAAGACGAAGAGCGTGCTTCCCTTGAGTCAAAGCCATTTTAGAATACTCGTCATTTTTGACGTTAGGTTGAAGAGCTGCATCAATATATAGTTTGGTAAGTGCCATTGCATATTCAGCTTCGGAGGGATGCAAACCTATTAGGCGTTTCCAAAGAAGTTCTCCAGTCTCCAAGTCGATTGCACCAAGCAATTTTGCGGCATTTTTGAGTACTACAACATCTTCTTTGAATAAAGAAACCGCATTCAACCACTCCATTTTTAAGCTGTTGAATTCCTTTGAAGACAGGGCACTCGGTATATTAACTTGTCCAAAGCGCACTTCGTCAGGTCTGTTTTTGGCAAACCAGATCGCATGCTGATTCCATTTAGCCAAGTTTGAAGGACTTTCAAAGTAAAACCCCAATAGTTGAAGGCGCGCTGAGACATCGTGGATGTTGATCTCCAAGTGTAGTTCTAAAGCTGCCGACTGTTTATCATCTAAGTTTTTTCCTCTGTTAAAGTCGATAAAATCATCTTTGTCGTTCATCCTCTTTTTTCCATTTTGGGAAGGAACATACTGCTTAAAAGTGGAAATGACACTAAAATCCTTCTCAGGACGGCCGATTTTGAATCTCCAAGCTAAACATTACAGGGCTGTCAATCTTTCAAGAAACATCTGCAGTTTAGTTGATTTGCTAACTTTCCGACTGATCTAATGTCTTTCAGTGCGTCACGATAAGGCTGCTTGACACTGTTATTAATTACAACGGTTAAGCTTCTGGTTATTGTTGAGCCATTTGTTCCATTGATCTTTTGAGAAACCTTCTCTCTTGATCTCGCCCCCGAATTAACCGGAAACTCCTAGGCGTAATCTTAGGATGATTAACGATGGAGAGCGGCGCCAGGGCGAGCCGGTCAACCTGCGACCGCGTATCGAGGTATTTGATACTGTGGAAAAACGACGTCGATGGAAACCTGAGGAAAAACAGGCCTTATTGCGTGACGCGCAGCAACTCGGCAATAGCATTTCATCAGTGGCAAGGAAATATGGTGTTTCCCCGAGCCAGGTTTTTAACTGGAGAAAGCAGTTTCAAAAAGGTGGAATAGTTGCTGTTCGGGCAAATGATGAAGTTGTTCCAGCTGCTCACCACAAGGCTGCGTTGAGTCGAATTCGCGAGCTTGAAAGGCAACTCGGCAAAAAGACCATGGAAGCCGAGATTTTGAAAGAAGCAATTCAAATAGCGCGGGAAAAAAAACTGTTGTCGCGCGCGCAATTACAAAAAGCGGAAGATATAAGTAATCACGTGGCTGGCTACGACTGCCGGCATTAACGGCGCTATGATTCGAGATTTGATGGCCGAAGTTGTCGAAAATCGATTTGGCCGTGTTTCGCAACTGCCACACAGAATCGAGTGGCTTAGCGACAATGGATCGATCTACCGAGCGCACAAAACGAGGCAATTTGCGAAGATGGTTAGTCTGGAGCCGTGCACAACACCGGTCTGCAGCCCAGAAAGCAACGGCATGGCGTAGTCGTTTGTCAAAACATTTAAGAGGGACTACGATCTAGTAAAAGACCTGACGTCCGCTGTGGACGTTCTAGAGAAGTTGCATGATTGGATTGAAGATCTACAATGAAAATCATCCGCACAAGGGGCTTAAAATGAAATCGCCAAGGGAATTTAGGCAGTTACAGCAAGTCTAGGGCTGGTTGTGTCCGCTTTGCGAGCGCTGAGCTATTTCTCTAGGTCAATGCACGCGTGCGGTACGCCTGACTCAAACTCTCCAAATATTCTTCAGCGCTTTTTGTGCTGTTGTCTGACAATTTTTCCTTGAAGTGTTCCATCAATTTGGCTGCCACCACTGGGCGCTGTTTTTTACCCATCGTTTTGCGGCGTTTCAAAAAGCTCGACAAGATCTCGTACTCTTGCGGCGTTATGCGCCCGATGTCCAGCATGTCCGCTTCGACTAGTTTTGCGTTGTCTAAATCAATGTCATCTTTCACTGTTGTCAGAAGTTCGGAATCACGTTCGCGCACAACGACTGTGCCAGCAGCCAAATCTCCAAAGCGCCGCTCGTTGTTGTCGACAAGAATTGCCAGCACACCAATTAACATCAGTCCTGTGTCAATGACACGGACAAGATTGCGGATGATAACAGCGGGCCACGTAACAGGCTGTCCATTCTGCTCGATGACTCGAATATGCGCCACGCGTTTGCCGGGAGTCTGCCCCTGCCATGTCCCTTCGAAGAACATGTGATAGCCAAAGTGGATGATGAAGCTGCCGAAAATCATCACCATGATGATGAAACCGTAGCCTATTCCCTTTACATGTGAGGGAATTGAGCTCATCGATACGAGGGTGAAAACGCCCCAGGCGGCTAGACCCATAATAGTGATCACAACCAGGCTAATCGTCTGATCGATTAAACCTGCGAGGATACGATTGCCAAGCCCTGCCAACTCGAGGTGTAGGTCAACATTTTCTGGGGTAGAGATAGAGTAGTCGGGGTTGTGCATTGGCTTTTAAACTGCGATTTGCGCTTAAATTAAGTATGACCGAAAATCGCCTGTGATGATGCACCATTATGCGTTATTTGAATGAACGTAGAGCGTTGGCTTAAAACCAGAAAACCGGCATGGGAGAAGTTGGACGCTCTCATAAAGCGTATTGAGAAATCCGGTATGCATAGGCTTGACCGCTCCGAGCTCCAGGAGTTGGGTCGCCTGTACCGAATGACGTCCGCAGACCTGTCAAGGGCTCGTTCGCTCAAGCTCCCCCAGGACGTACAGGTTTATCTGAACAACCTGGTTGTGAAAGCGCACAACCAAGTCTATCAAACTCGAAGAAACCGCTGGGCTGACCTCGGAAACTTCCTCTGGCTGACTTTTCCGCGCCTGGTCAAAGAGAAGATTCTCTATATCATGGTCTCCTTTCTGCTCTTTGCCGGACCTGGTGTGCTTGCTTATTGCATGACGGTCAAAGATCCTCATTTTGCGCAACTGGAAATAATGAAAAACCACCCCCTCGTGAGTGAGGAGATGTGGAACATGATCGAGAACAAGAAAATGTGGACTGATTCGGTTCAGGGATATAGCCAAACCGCATCCAGCATGATCGCTACCAACAATATTCGAGTCTGCATAATGTCATTTGTGTTTGGTATCACATTTGGTTTTGGAACAGCCTTTGTCCTTTTGAACAATGGGTTGAACATCGGCACTGTTCTTGGACTGTGTAAGGCTTACGGCATGGTGGATAAGCCGCTGGCGTTTATAGCAGGGCATGGAGTTTTGGAGCTGACGGCGATATTCATCAGTGGTGGAGCAGGTCTATTAATTGGCCGCGCGCTTTTGTTTCCAGGGCAATATAGACGGGTAGACGCTTTCAAGATGGTTGCACGTGACGCGGCTGGACTTTTTGGAGGTTGTGTGCCTCTGCTGCTGGTGGCAGGCATGATTGAAGGTTTTATCTCTCCGCGTACCGATATCTCGGCAGAGACGAAATTTGCTGTGAGCCTGGCCACGCTGGTCTTGCTCATGCTTTATCTGTTTGCTCCAAGAGCTTCGATAGAAGAAATTGCTAAAGAAACTACAAAATTGGATAATCAAAATTGATAACTTGTCGTTAAAATAGTGGTATCAAATTCGAACCAGTTGATGTGATACCAAAGACGGAGCAAGTGTCGCAAGCCTGATGACTCAAGCAACAGCAGTCGCGCCACAAACAAAGGCGCCCAAACTTACGGTTAGAAAAGTAAAGGGCAAGAAAAAACTGCCGCCAGGTCAGCGATTGCTTTTGTATATGTTTTTGGCTGCGTTCGTATCGCTGATTACAGCCAATCTCATTCCGCATGGCAAGACAGATGCGGTTCCTCAGGTCACTACCGTGATTGAGGTAATGCCATTTCCTCTCACCAGTCGTCTCACGTCACTCGAAGACGAGCTAGAAAAACTGAGCGATAAGAAAAAGCTGCGCACAGGATTGTTTGTCGTAGAACCAGCAACTGGGCGCTACGCAGAGATGAATGGTCGCCAGCCATTTATGGCTGCGAGCATGATCAAGGTGCCTGTACTCGTCAGTTTGTTGGCGGCGCTGGATCGCAAATCAGTATCACTCACTGAAAAATTGACTATCAGAAAAGACCTCATCACTGGGGGGTCTGGCTATTTGCAGTGGCGTCCAGTGGACTCCAAAATTACGGTCAAGGAAGCAGCCGAATTGATGATCATCATTTCGGACAACACAGCCACCAATTTGCTGATCGACAGATTAGGTGGGCTGGAAAAACTCAACAAACAGTACTCCAGCTGGGGGTTGAAGAACACCAAGCTGAACAACCTTCTTGCTGATTTGGATGGCACCAACACAACCAGCCCTTACGACCTCTGCTACATGATGGGTCGGATCGAACGTGGTGAATTGATTTCTCAATCGAGCCGTGACTGGATGTATTCGATCATGCATCGCACGCGCATCAAAACATTGCTTCCCCAAGGTCTGAATCCTGGCGATCGCATTTTCCATAAGACCGGTGACATCGGGAAAATGGTTGGTGACGTAGGTCTTGTGCACACCAAAGACGGCAAGCGTTATCTGGTTGCGGTCCAAGTGGAACGTCCGCACAATGACCGCCGCGCCAATGAGCTTATTCGTACATTGTCCCGTGCAATTCACAGCAGCATTATCAAACCTGCCGATGGAGTTGTCGACGAAACCATCGCCGGAACCGACTCGACTATTCGCGCTGCCGCCGATCAAACCAGCCGCCATCCGTAGACCTGCCATTTTTGGGTATGGGCAGCCCGGGCTATCTGGGTAAATTGAGACATGCGGTCCTTGTCGATTTTCAAATTGACGCTGCTAATCGCTCCAGCATTTGTCTGGAGTCTTTGCCTCGGCTCCCCGGGCGTGGCCGCTAAAGATGATGCCACCAAGATCAGTGCTGGTCAGCGGGCGGCGTCCGCGATAGAACAGCGAGATGCCGAAACAGAAATTCGCCAGCATATGCCAATTATGGCGCTGGAGCGGCGTTCTGAAACGGCGACGGCAAACAATCGCCACAATCTCAGCGTGATCGATAATGTTCTCGGCAAGGCTCTCGAGATTTTATCGCTAGCTTTCGGAGTGGCAATCATCGGGTTGTCGGTCGCGGAGCAGAAGGAAAAGAGAGAAGCGATTGTAAGTATTGCGGTCGGTACGGGTTTTGTTCTTTTCGGTTTGTTTTGCCCACCGATAATTCACGCCCTTTGTGAATGGGTTTCTCGCAGCCTATTTCATTAAACGCTTCAGGTTAGTCATGGCCGGCAAGGTGAGATGCGCCTTGCCGGCATTGAATCTGGCATTTAATCTTCAGCTGTTGAAAGTTTCAAAACCCGCAAAGCTAAGCGGGCTGGACATTTGGGTTTTAACCTATGCCCTTAATGGGTATCTCTATCTATATACAGCGTAGCCATTCACGTTAATTTCACGTTCGCACAATCAATATAGGGTATCCCTGTCTTCCCGACACACATCAGTTTCTAGCTCCCGCGCTTGGGACTTACTAATGACAGTTGAAGTTGCTGAAAATCCAAAGGTCAAGCCAAAGGACGTTGCCGTCCCAGAGGAGCGCTCGCCTGTAGCCTGCGAGACGGACCTTTCGAAGAATCAGACAACCAAGAAAGAAGAAGTTTGCACGGCACCTCTGCCGGCGATGACCCTCATGGATTCGGCCAATCCGGCTAAGCCTGCCCTGACCGATGCAGCGGTTGCAACAGCCACCAATGAGGCAAGAGATGCGCTCAACCCCGGATTTCTAGGCTCCAGAAAACCGGAAGTTTTGAAAAACATCCTTGGCCCGATGAACGCTAGCGACATGCAGCGCTTCGAACGTGCTTATGACAAACCAGGCGAAGCGCCCGGTCAGTTCAGAAGAGAGTTGCGTGAAAAGCTGCCCGCGGATCAGTTTCGTGCAATTGAAGCTTTGCTCGACAGACGTGACGGCAAAGCCAATGTGATTGGAACCATCGCTACTTCACTTGAAGTTGCTCGCACTGGATCTGGTTTGCCAACTGAAAATCAGGAGAGAGCCGGAAGCATGTTGCGTGCGGCGGTTGGAACCTTGAACTCGACCGAGCTTGCCCAGATGAAGAAGGACTGGGATGCTCGCTACGGCAAAGAGTATGGAACTTTCGACCAAGCAGTCGCTAACTCTAATTTGTCTGACCGTGACAAGGCTTTGATGGGCGGCATTTATTCCAAAGGCGTCGAACAACGAACTGCTCAAGACATTCAAGACGCTGCGAAGCTAATCATCAACAGCTACAACCAGGAGTACACGAGCGATAGCAAAGGTCAGGTTTTGCACCAGCTGGCTGATGTTCTTGGCGGCGATACGCCGCAGGCGATTGAAGCTCGCCGCGCTCTTCGCGACGATCCTGAGTTTGTCAAAAACTATCAGAATGCTTTTGAAAACAGCTGGGGCGCTAGCAAGACTGAAGTCAAAGTAGCCAAAGACTTGCTTCAAGAGGGCAGGATTTCACTGTCGACAATTCTTGAGGGTGATACCCAGACTCTCGGTCGCTTCTTTGAGAATCCTGAGAATATCAGTTCTGCACTCATGCGCGCGACGCCCAGAGAGCGTCAACAATTCATAGATGGACAGAAGCTAGTAGCGGACAAAGTTGATCCGTCTAAGCTGACACCCGCGCAGAGAGAAGCGGTCGATTTCTATAATAAGCTGGACTCGACCTTCAAAGACAGAGGCGATGCCCGCCAGCAAGCGATGTGGAAAGAACAGCTGCAGAGCGGTGAGAAGGGCTTGATTTCCAGGCTCGGCGAACAGCATTCCAAGCCGGGGTGGTGGCAAGTCTTTTCCAGTGAGTCCAACAACATGCAGCGAATGGGCTCGACAATCGAGAACATGACCAGCAAAGATTGGGACATGATTGCCAGGAAGCCCGGTCAGCCAGATACCGAATACATGCGGAAGCTCAAGGAATCTATCTCCACTTACGCATCCGGCCCCGAGCAAGAACGGCTCTTCAAACTTCTCGACGCCAAAGCGACAGCTCCATCATTCGACGCTTCCACGAAAGTGCAAAGAAGCCTGGGCGAAGTTGCGGCAGACAATGCGATTCCTTCAGCTGAAGGTCGCACCGCGATTCTTAACCGCCTTAACACGATGACTGCAGCAGACGCGCAGGAGTTGAAGAACAATCCGGAATTGCGCAGGCAAACCGATGCAGCGATCGGTCAAGTCAGCAGCGACGATCCGCAAGACGCAGCAAGAGCCGTGCTAGCTCAAGCTATGGTTAAACAGATGTCGGAAACCGGACAGCTAAATGGCAAACTACCGCCCGAGGCTCAATTTGCTAAGGACGTTTTGGATGGAAAATTCGACACGCCCGCCAAGAGAATGGCGGCGGCCGAGAAACTCATGCTGGAGAATCCAGAACTGCGAGCACGCCTTGGTAGTTTGAGAGAGCAAGACAACGTCAACACCATGCTTGTTGGAGCTGCTGGCCGTGGCTGGCAAAATCTGCTGCGAGGCGAGCAGATTCCGATTATGCTCAGAGCACAAGTCGAGGCTGAGTCAGGAACGCTGAATAGTTGGTTCAAAGGACAGTACGGACATATCGCTGGTTTGCCTGAATCTGAACGCACGCGTTTGGGCGAGATGCTCAATCCTGAGCAGAAGAAGATTTTGGAAAACGTGGTGCAGCAGAATGGCAAAACTGATTTGGCCGATGATGTTCAGTCTTACCTGATTGGCGACGGCGGTTCGTACAAGGACTTTATGCAAAGACTTGGTCAAATGAATGACCAGCAGCGCAATGAGTTTTATGCCAATTTCAAAAACAAGTACGGGACAGACTTCAAAGAAGCCTTTGTTAACGGTGCTGCAAGCAGAGATGGTCTTGATGAAGCCAATCAAAAAGTTCTTGCAAATGTCGTGAAGCAAGACTTCAAACCCACACTCGCCGACGAACTTCGCGCTTTCACTCTTGATGGAAAAGGTTTGTACAAAGACTTCGAAGCACGTCTTGCATCGCTCGACTTTGCACAGCGCCAAAAGTTGAAATCAGAATTTGACGCGAAGTATGGCGTCAATCTCGATGCAGCCTTCTTGCCCAAAGTTGAAGCCGGCGACAAGCAAAAATACAACAACTTGCTCACCGCCGCTGAGACAGACCCGCTTTCTGACTACCTCAACCGTGTCACCAATTTTGACAACACTGGTGTTACTCCAGATGGCACGCGCGAAAACGTTGAGCGCTCGCTGCAATTAAACCGCGAGATGCTCACCCAGTACTCCGCTGCCAGAGAGAAGCTGCCGCCCAACGTGCGTCAAGCTCTCGATAATTACTATGCAGAAGCAGTCAAGCAAAACCTTGATTCCCGTGACAAAGCCGCGAGAGCTGCAGAAGTAGCAATTGAGGTGACAGTTTTGGCTGCTGCTCTTGCCTCAGCGCCTTTTACCGGAGGCACAAGCTTGGGCGCGCTGTCTTTGACTGAAGCAGGTGCCCTTATCACCAGTGCGTCGCTGGCTACCGGCACTATGCGAATGGGCTTGATCTCTGGCATTCGCGGCGAAGGCCGAATGACTGATTCCGATAAATTTGACCAGTTCAAGGCAGGCATGATCGATGGAATGATTCTTGCTTCGCCTCTTCTCTTCGGCAGAACCGCGGCTACGGCAGAAGGTGCACCAATTGTTCGTGCAGAGTACACGGCTGGAAAAGAAATAATACCTGTTGTACCGGGTCGCGTTGTCCAAGCCGAAACGACTGTAGGGCGCGAGGTGGTTCAAGCCGAGGTAACGGCAGGAAAAGAAGTGGCTCAAGTGGTTCCACGCCCAGTCGTTCAGGCGGATGTGACCGCCGGTCGTGAGGTTGTGGGAGCTGAAGTAACAGCGGGTCGCGAGGTTGCAGTTCGACCTGTTGAAGTGAAGAAACCGGTGGTCCCTGAAGTAGTTGACGACGCAGCAGGATTCCGAGTTACAGAAAACGGCAGAGAGCTAAAGATCAGCTCAGTCGATACTCCGGCACAGAGACTTGCCGCTCAGAGAGAAGAAGCTCTCCGACGTGCTACTGCTGAGAGAGAAGCTCTTGCACAGCGAGAAGCACTCGCAGAAAAGGCTGCTGCAGAAAGAGCCGCTGCTGAAAGAGCCGCTGCAGAGAGAGCTGCTGCGGAAAGAGCTGCTGCGGAGAGGGAGGCAACAGAAAGAGCCGCCGCGGAGAGAGAGGCGACAGAGAGAGCTGCTGCTGAAAGGGCTGCTGCAGAAAGAGCCGCTGCAGAGAGAGCTGCTGCAGAGAGAGCTGCTGCAGAGAGAGCTGCTGCAGAGAAAGCTGCTGCAGAAAGAGCTGCTGCAGAAAGAGCCGCTGCAGAAAAAGCCGCTGCAGAAAGAGCCGCTGCAGAAAAAGCAGCTGCAGAGAAGGCTGCGGCCGAGAGAGCTGCCGCAGAAAGATTGGCCATGGAAAGGGCTGCAACTGTGGAGAAGCCTGCTGTCGCCGGAATTACGGCGGATGCTGCACGAGGTCTTGGTATTCCGGAGGTCGCCATCGCGGCTGCCGCCGGGCGCGTTGTCGACAGGGTAGTAACACCTGACGTGCAGGCAGCAGAACCTGTCGCTGCTGCTACAGCCTACAAGCCTTCCGCCAAAGTTGCCGAGCTGGCTAGTGTTCGTCGTGGCGAGGGCCCTTGGCAAACAGCCGAAAGAATTCTTGCGTCAGACGGGAAACGTCATGGAGTTGATGAAGTTCGTGCTCTCACTAAGGCAATTCAGGCGGCCTACAAAGCTGACAACAACAGCACAGATATGAGTGGTCTGAAGGTTAAGTACAACTTCGCGACCAAGTCAGAGCAAACCTTCAACAACATCATCAACAACTGTCAGGACGCCAAAGTTCGAGCCTTGTTGATTTCTCTAGCTGAGAAAGGCTAGTCGTTTCCTGCTGAATCGAACATTAAACAACTCAGTTGTTGACGTGCATGCGTTGAGCCGGGAGTCCCGCAACAATGCCAGGCATCAGATAGGGCATCCGCTTTGGGACCAACTGGCTAGGGTTTCCCGCTTTTGACACTTCGTCAAACGAATGTCATACCGCCTTGATACTTTATTGTGGCGAACAGCAGAACAGTGTTCGCGACCCCCCCCCTTGCAATAAAGCTTTTAGCTCCCCCTCCCCAGGAGCCTATTTACTATGGCCGACGTTTCAACAGTAAATCCTGAAGTAAGCGAAAGCAGCGAGCGCAACAAGGCAGCGTGTGATGCGCTTCGTAGTGATGCATCACTCGAAAGCCCAGCTGCACCAACGACAGATACTTCGTCCGAACATCTGCCGGCACTCTCCTTGGAAGACTGCTCCGCTGCTGACCCGATGCTCCAAGCAAAGGCGCTGGCCCTCAAAGAGTATTTGCATCCTGGTCACGTTTTTGGTCTCGGAATACTCCCAGAAAACGGCATAGAATTCACTGATGTCCAAAACATCTTCAGAAGTATGTCACCCGCTCAAATGCAAGATTTTGAGGCTGCGTACAACAATTTGCCCGACACTGATGATCTGAGTACAGAACTGAGCCGGCTCCACGATCCCGTGAAGGAAGCCACAATCCATGCGCTCATGGGACGCACCGAGGGGCAGACAAACTGGGGTGGCTACATTTCCGTAGCACTCGAAGCCGCTAATAGCGGTGATCAAAATGGCGGCGGCGAACTAATGCGTGCCATTTTTTCAACAATGGACAAAGCTGAAATTGATGCGGCAGGGACACAATGGGCCAACGAGCATGGCGGGCAGACTCTAGAGGATGCCATCAAAGCATCCGGTTTGAGCGAAACAGACAAAGGTCTTTATCAATCCATTTATATGGGTGGTGCGGACAATCGTGATACTGCGGTGACTGTTCAAGCCGCAAAAGATTACATCTCGTCGCTTGATAGTGGCTACCCAAGCGATGTGCCTCGCGCTGAATGGCTGCGCAGATTCGGCGACATTGTTTCGGGTGACTCTGCCGCAACATCGGCTTTGTTGGAAGACCCAAATTTCGTTGCTCAATATCATCGTGTTTTTGATGGAACCCCTCTGGCTGAGGGGTATTTGAATGAAGGTCGCATCTCACTTACGGATGTGATTTCTCAAAACAGAACAGTAATCGCAAAGTTGATGCAAGGGGAAGCTTCTGAAGACTTTGTTGAATCTGCTCTGAGAAACGCAACTCAGGAAGAACGCGTTGACTTTATCGCTGGGCGCGCTTTAGTCCAGAGTGGTGCTGAGCTGACCACTACCGAAGATAAGCGCAAGGCTGATTACTATAACAACATGATGAGAACGTTCCAGGAAGCTGGCGGTACCGAACTGGCTGCTGTCTGGGAAGACGTTTTGACTCACGGTAAAAAGACTCTCGTATCGCAAGTCGCAATGATTGATTCCGATTTCGAGAAGAGCCAACCTGAGCTCATGCACATGATCGAAACAATGAGTGAGGAAGATTGGAATCTCATTCATTCGGCAGATGGCACTCCTACACCTGAGCTGACTGCGTTAATTGATACCATCGGCAAAGTTGCTCCGGAGTTCGAAACCGAAGCCGTTGCAAGATTGCGTGAGATGTCCGAAGCCGCAACTTATTCAGATGCAAAAGCTGGAAATTCTAGCTTCGATGAAATCATTGCTCGCAATTCGGATGCTTTTAGTGCTCCGAATGCAGCTGATGTTCTTGAAGCAGTTAAGAACATGACTGATGCGGATCGCCAAAAATATTTTTCGAACGATGAGTACCGAGCATCTGTAGACGCTGTGATTTTCCCGAATCATCAGGTCATGAAATCTTTCATTGATAGCCCAGTAGCGCAAGCACAAATGCTGATGGCGCAATCGATGCTCGGGCAAATTAAAGAAGACGGTAAGGCTCCAGAGATGGGCGTCGTAGAGAATTTTGCGCAAAAGGTCATTAATGGCGAAATCAACAGCTCGAATCAACTTGCCACTCTTGAATCAGTAGCAACTGATCCTTCACTTCAACAATTGCTCAAAAACTATTTGCCGATGTACAACGAGCAAATGATGCCTGCCAATTCGTTCGAAGAGCACCTTGATGGCTATGATGCACGCACCACAAGTTTGACTCAACTGCTCATGAGCCTCGATCCGGATGGTCATAAAGCAAACTTCGGTGCTTTGGTAAATGGTGGCAAGATTTCTGAAGCAACTCAGATGGTTGGCGATCTGGCCCCAGTCCCTGGATTTAGCACTCTTGCAGATGAGACTACTAACCGTTTTTCACCAGAAGATCCGAGATTCGAAGTAGCGCAAAATGTTCTCGAGCAAAATGGTAAAGCTGAGCCGGAAGACATTGCTCAAATGTACTTGCTTGGAATGGACTCGCACGCAAATGGCGGCGAATCTTATAACTACCGTGATGTCCTGACGATGCTTGACGCTGCGGGGCCAGCGGGGCGCTCACAGTTTTACCAATCCATGAAAGACAAATATCAAGTTGATTTTGTTGAAGCATTCAAGAGCCGCGTTGCCAGCGAGAACTTGGAAGGCGGATACAAGACAATCTTCGATAACGCAGTTGCACAAGGTTTCAATCTCACAACCGCTGATGAAGTTGCCTTGGCAGCCCTTGATGATCAAGGTGGATACAGAGAGTTCGAAAGCACCTTGGCTGCAATGTCTTTCGATGAGCGCGATCAGATGAAAGCTGAGTTCGCAGCAAAAGGCTATGGCGACTTTGATTCCGAATTCCTCGGACTGATTGGTAGCAACACCGCTGAATTGGAAAAATATGGTGCTTTGATTTCTTCCTTCGAGGAAGATCCTTCTTCCAAATTCATTCAAAGATTGCTCGAGTCCAAAGATGATCTTTCCGGCTGGGATCTCGATGGCACCAACGAAGAGCTCGTTAGATCTATCTTGACCAATCGCGATGTATTAGCGAAGTACGCGGCGGCTCGTGAAAGCTTGCCCCCGGAAGTGCTTGCTCAAATCGATCAAATGTATGTCGATGCGGTAAACGATAACCGTACTTCAAAAGAAAATGTCGCAGCAAAAGTAAATGCAGCGGTTGACAGCATTCTGCTGGTTGCAGCGGTAGCCAGTATGTTTCCATCAGGCGGTACAAGCGCAGTAGCTTTTGGCGCACTAACAGCTGCTTCTCGAGCGGCATTGATTGACGCTGTTAAAGGCGACGGCATTATGACTGAAGAGGAGCGTCAAGCAAACTTCAATCGTGCAATGCTTGAAGCTGGTCTATTCCTGGGTGCTGATGCCGCTGTTCAAGCGTTCAAAGGAGTGAAGGCTCTGGCACAAAATCCAGCAATTCGCGATTTGATTATTGCCAGCGCAGATATGCCAGAAGTAGCGACTGTGACGAATAAGGCTGCTACAGTTGTTTCCCGCCCTACTGCAGAACAATTGGCAGCGATTAGAAAGGTGGATGATGTTGTACCGGAACAAGTGGTTCCTGTCGCAAAGCAACCGACCGCTGAAGAACTGGCAGCCATTAGAAACGTAGATAACGCCGCACCGGAAGAAGTCGTTGCTACCGTCAAACAACCAACACCAGAAGAATTGGCTGCAATCAGAAATGTAGATAACGCCGCCCCGGAAGAAGTCGTCGCTACTGTCAAACAACCAACACCAGAAGAATTGGCTGCAATCAGAAATGTAGATAACGCCGCACCGGAAGAAGTCGTCGCTACTGTCAAACAACCAACACCAGAAGAATTGGCTGCAATCAGAAATGTAGATAACGCCGCACCGGAAGAAGTCGTTGCTACCGTCAAACAACCAACACCAGAAGAGCTGGCAGCAATCAGAAACACCGATGGAGTTGTCCCTGCTAAGCCATCCGTCACACCTGTGAGAAGAGCAACAGCAGAAGAGTTAGCTGCAATTAGAAGTGTGCCTGATGAACTTGTAATTCCGAGAGGGACAATTTTCCCAACCACTGCTGCTGAAATCTTGGAGGTTCAGCCGCAAGCAGAACAAACAGATTTCGAGCCACCCACACCGAACGACGCTCTTATCGCCATGGCGACTGTAAAACGTGGTGAAGGTCCGTGGCAAACTGCTGAAAGAATTCTTGCAGCTGCTGGTGGCGATTACGACGTGATGGAAGTGCGTGCTTTGACTAACGCAATCAAGGCAATCTATGCCTCTGACAGCAATAATCCTGATATCAGCGGACTCAAGGTGAATCATCAGTTCATTACTGATGCTAATTTCGAACAATTGATAAACAGCGTCAGCAATGAAGACGTGAAAGCAGCTCTCATGGGTTTTGCCGCTTAGTACATTTCTTTCATTTTTTGCACAGTAGTTTCGAAGGACATTCCTCGCAAAACTGATCCAGCCTCAGATTTGCTCCATCGACAAAGGAAAAACTCCCGGTTTAGTAGCCGGGAGTTTTTAATTGCTTTTGCGTTCGCAACTATTGCTGTGGATTTGCACCGAGAAGCGGGCTGTTCAGTCCGGTAACGGACGCTGCGGCTGAGGCGGCGTTCAATACTGGAGCGCCAGGGTGTCGCTTCACTTGACCGAGCAGACGTTGTCCGTTTCTCACAATGGTTTGTGATTCAACGAGACGTTGCCCGAGGTTTTGCAAATCGGTGTCGATGCGAGTCAGCACAGATTCGGCATAGTGGTCGGCACCTTCGCGGGTGGCGGCAGCATGCTCTTCTGCTTCCAGGCGAATCTTTTCAGCTTCTGCCAGGGCTTCTCTGCGCATTTGTTCGACTTCGGAAACTACCTGCTTGCGGATGCGCTCGACTTCAGCTTGCACGGCTTTGAGAAGCTCAGATTCGTGCAGCATGTTTTCGGCTTGCCGGCGAGCGGTAGCGATAATTTGTTCGGAGCGACGCTGGGATTCGCCCAGAATTTCGTCGCGGCGCTGAAGGACGTCTCCAGCTTCTTTCAATTCTTCCGGCAAGCGAGCGCGGGCTTTGTCGAGTACATCAAGAAACTCATCAGCATTGATGAATTTGTATTTGTACACGCCTACAGCGTCATCGATTAGATGCTCAAGCAAGTCGAGATGTTTATATATCGAGGTTTGCTTGTAGGTCGCTGCAGTTGCTTGTTGCTGTTGCGGAGATACAGTTAGCGTCGTCATCTATTTGGTGCCTCTGCTGAAATGCCTCTTCAGGTATTCGTTCACAGGTGGAGGGACAAACTGGGATACGTCACCGCCGAGGCGGGCAATTTCCTTCACAGTGGATGAACTGATAAAAGAATACTCGGCTTTTGTCATGAGAAAAATAGTTTCTAGTTCAGGAAAGAGTTGCTTATTCGCCTGCTCCATTCCCAGCTCCGCTTCGAAGTCGGAAATAGCTCGCAGCCCCCGTATCAGAACTTTGATGTCGTTCTGTTTGGCGTAATCAACCGTAAGCCCCTGAAAAGAACCTACAGAAACGTTTTTCAGATCTTTTACCGCCTCACTAATCAACTGGGTTCTCACTTCCGGAGGCAGCAGCGGGGATTTCCCCGGATTGCCGACAACTGCCATGATTACTTCGTCGAAGAGCTTGCTAGACCTCTGGATGATGTCCAGGTGTCCGTAGGTCATGGGATCAAATGAACCAGGATATATAACTCGGACCATGATCCTATGTATTCCGGATAGACCAAGAATCGGTCAAGAACTGTCAACTGACACGGCTTTTGGCCTTGTCAATGGAGCAATGATAACACGGCAATTTCTTGGAAACGCGGCGGGGAGGCCATATATTGCTAATAATCCCGCGGTGCGAATGTCAAGCGGAATTAATGCCTACAAAACGCGCGGAGATTCGCCTTTTTACGCGTCGAGTTTCGCGAAGACAGGCAGGTGAGAAAAAACAAATTTATGAAGCTAGTTCGTGAGAAGCGACATTTGGCTTAGCCAGTGCGTTTTCTTCTGATGCCGTAAGACTTGCTTCTCTGGAATCATCATTCAGCGGCTCACCATCTTCATACGGATTGCCGGTGGGCAGGAAGAAGGAGAAGGTCGAACCCTGACCCAGCGCCGATTCAACGGTCACCCGTCCTTTGTGCTTTTCAATAATCTTGGTGACGATGGTTAAGCCCAAACCCGTTCCTTTGATCGTATGAACCTTTCGCTCCACTCTATAGAAGCGGTCAAAAATCTGCGGCAAGCATTCCTCAGGAATGCCAATGCCGTTATCTTTTATGGCGACCTGAACCTCTTTGGTTTCCGTAAGGTGATTGATCAGCACTTCGATCGTGCCGCCAGCGGGCGTATATTTGATCGCGTTGGTGAGAAGATTTATAGCTACGCGTTCAATCGATTCTCGATTCATATATACATCAGGTACGTCCGGACCCTGCGTAACTTTCAATTCCAGTTCGCGGTCGCGCGCCATTAGATTGACTGAGCGCACAGCTTGCTCGACTGCATCGAAAACTGGGAAAGCAATTAGTTCCAATTCTCTGTCGCCTTCTTCAATGCGACTCAGCTCAAGTACGTCATTGACCAGATACATCAAGCGGTCTGCTTCGTTATCGATGATGTCTAAGAACTCGCGGTAGATATCAGGATCTAATTTCTCGCCGTGATTGCAGAGCGTGTCTACGTAAGTTTTGATTGATGTGATCGGTGTGCGCAACTCGTGCGAAACGTTCGATATGAACTCGTTCTTCATCTTTTCGAGTTCTGCTTCGCGCGTTACGTCGTGCATGATCATTACTGAGCCAAGAAATTCTTGATTCAAGCTTATCGGTGCAATGTGCATGCGAACGGTCAAATCACCCAGGTGAATTGATTGCACGACAGGCTCGAGTGTGCCTGGCGAAACCGTGTCTGTGAACGCCTGGACGATGTGGCAAATTGCCGGAGAATCAGGTTCTTCGGTGCAAAAGATGAGAGGTTTGCCCAGCAATTCTTTCGCTTCTTTAGCGAATAACTGCGTTGCTGCAGCGTTGACAATTTGCACTTTGTTGTCGCGGTCGCAGACGACGACGCCGTCAGCGATTGACATAAGCACTAGTTCTAACTTGTTGCGCTCGGAGATGTATTTGTTTCTCTCTGCCATCAGAGTGTCGACGTTTTGCTTGTCGTACTGCTGCAGACGGCTCGACATATAGTTGAAAGCATTGACTACATGGTCGATTTCGCGACCTGCTCGTTGTGATTTGATCTGGTGGCCAAAACGTCCGGCAGCAATTTCACTGGCACCTTGCGAAAGAATTCTCAGCGGTCGATTGATCAATGCATAGTTAGCCCACAAGCCAAGGGCGCCCAAAAGCCCTACCAGACCAAATATTGAAACGAGGAAGTTGCGGGTTTCTTTTTGAGTTCCAAGAATTGTGAACGCGTTGCTGTCCAATCCAACCCAGCACATTCCGAGCTTTTCGTTGTTTTTCTCCATCGGCACGGCAATATTGGTCACGGGTCTGTAACCGTATGGGCTCGCGTACACGTTGGGCGTGGCGTATTTGCCGGGCGGTTCTTTAAAGATGGGAAAGAGTGGACGAGTGTCTTTGTTTCTGGACCTCAGCGATTCGCTATCCAGCATCACTTTGCCGGATGCGTCGCAGAAGACGATATAGACAATTGAAGGAGTCTTCTGGCATTCGGTCAAAATGTAGTATTTGAGCCCTTCCAGGTTGCCGTCATGAGTCAGTGATTCAGCGCCACCTCGAGCAAGAGCGTGAGCCAGAGCGACTCCGAATTGCTCTACGGACTGGTTGAGGACGCGTTGAGCGCGGTCGACCCAGACCCATGCTGTAAATGTGACGAGTGCAGAGATGCTCAAAATGCCGAGCACGAGCAATTGTTTTTGCGCCGAAACACGCGCCCACATGACTATGAGCTTGTCGACCGTGCGTGGAGCTTTCAAATGCTGAGGCGGTTCTTTGGTGCTGATGACCGAATCCTCTATATGGGGGATGCGCGAGTGCCTTGGAATGCGCTATTTCCTGTTATATGCCTCCCCGTTTTGCAGTTCGGCGCTGACAATGTGAAAACCTTGGCCTAGACCAATTCTATCGGAATTAACCTTCTGCACTCCACAACTGTGGCGAATTCCAAAGCGCCGGATGGTTTAAATCCTTGTTGTCAGGGGAAAAACCGGAGAGGGGGGTCAAGAAGCGAATCCATAGCCATAGGAACCCATGTATAGATATGGAAACCTCTTTTCCCGAGACTAAAACTGCCAGCAAACGCTCGCCAAAGCAGGCTCCGGCCTACCTCAAGGAGGAAGAGACTGACGATTTGGTTCGCCAGTACATGCCTCTGGTGCGCCAATTCGCACGGCGGTACGCGCAGTTCAATCCTGACTACACCGAAGACCTTACCCAGGTCGGCTCAATCGGGCTCCTCAAAGCAATTAAATATTATGATCCGCGCAGAGCGCGCTCTGCCAGCTTCAAAACACTCGCCACTTGCTACATAAGGGGCGAGATTCGCCATTATCTGCGTGATCATTGCTCGCTGGTTCAGGTTCCGCGTCGCTTGACCGAGATGAATTCCCAGCTGGCTCAACTTGAAGAGAAGTTGACGAAGGTTTTGGACCATGTCCCGTCGGTAAACGAGCTGGCGATCTACTCCGGCTTTACAGTTCAGGAAGTGCTGGAAGCGCAGCAGTCATGGGAAGCGCGAATTCACTATGAGTCTTTCGATTCTCAGAATGAAGATGATGATAGGGAAGACCGCCGCAGCTTGAGTGAAACGGTACCTGACAAACGCTATCAAGAACAATTGTCGTCGAATGAAGAACGTGAACTCGTTGCGCAGGCGCTTAAGAAGCTGGGTGACAGGACTCGCCAGATTGTCGAGTTCGTCTACTTCTATGATCTTTCGCAGAAGGAAACAGCTACTGTGCTTGGTCTTTCAGAGATGGGCGTGTCGCGCGCCGTGCACACAGGACTGAAACGACTGAAGGAAATCATGCAGAACGATGGCGTGATGTCTCAGCGCAAATGCGCTCCGCCGGAACAATAGCCGCGATTGCAGCGTATTCATGTTGAGGGATTTTCTCAGGTTTTTCCCTCAACATGCTTCGAGGAAGAAAGCCACAGGTGGGTCTTGGCATCAGCGTTGCAAACTTCTGGATGTCCTTGATTTGGCAGAAGCCTCGCCTGCGCTCAAAAAACCTTGACGCAGTCTGAGGGATTTTCTCGAGAAAATCCCTCAGACTGGAAATATTGAAGTCCAGAAATACATTGTCGTAATTCTTGAATTCAGCTGGATGTCAAGGTTGACAACCATTTAAACCCTGCTAACATTTGGCTTTTAGAACGGCGGGCTTACATTAAAACCCAGTCCCCAAGCCGTATATCCAGCGGAACCACTTTTACTACATTTTGGGTGAGGAACAGATAATGCCGACCGGCGGCGAGTCTATAGTGGCACTCGAGCATTTGGATAGCCATATTAAGGCCATATTGAAGCTTAAGCTGCGCGCTTTCGTGCATCTAAATCCCTGCTTCGACAGTATGCATTCTATAGATGCAAGCAGGGGACTGACACATACGATGCGCAGTACTATCGAAACACCCGTTCTTTCATCTCCGGCATCGCCGCAAAAGCCACCGGTGTTGGACTTTCCGCCGATTCCAGAAAAAGATTTGTATTCGGCTGCGCCTGAAATAGCTCAGGTTGAAGAGTTTTCACCAGAGCTGCCTTATTCGATAGAAACTATCGCACAACCGGCTGATTGCCGGAATCGCCTTGCTGTTCAGCGGTTCCGCCGGCGCGCCCGCGTTTAGGAAGAAAGTCAGGAGTTTAGCGCAAGACGCCGGCGGTCTCAGTCTGTGAAGAAAAGGGGCGGCGCCTGGCGCCGCCCCTACAATAATGGTCGGGACGAGAGGAATTGAACCTCCGGCCTCACCCACCCCAAAGGTGCGCGCTACCCCTGCGCCACGTCCCGCAACGCATCTGAACGCAATTATACTATGATGATTACTTGTTGCCGGAGTCATAACTAAACAAGGTGCAATTTAGCCCAACCGATCTCTTCGCTTTTCAGCTCGACGATTTCCAGCTCGAGGCCATCAAGCATCTTGAGGAAGGCAAGAGTGTAGTTGTCTGTGCTCCCACAGGCGCCGGAAAGACCGTCATTGCCGAGTACGCAATCGAGCAAGCGCTGAGCATGAACAAGCGCTGCTATTACACGACACCTCTAAAAGCACTTTCCAACCAGAAGTTCCATGACTTCCGAGCCAAGTATGGCGAAGACAAGGTCGGCTTGTTGACGGGTGACATCTCCATAAATCGCGATGGAAGAGTCGTTGTTATGACGACTGAAGTCTTTCGCAACATGTTGTACGGCACCATTCTTGGTGACAAGCGAAAAAACTTGCAAGATGTTTCGTCCGTCGTTTTGGACGAATGCCACTATATGAATGACCCCGAGCGCGGCACCGTTTGGGAAGAATCTATCATCTACGCTCCCAAAGATATTCAGCTCGTCGCGCTTTCTGCAACCGTTGCGAATGCAGACGAATTGACTACCTGGATAGACGAAACTCATGGACCAACCGCGTTGGTTTTATCGAGTTTTCGCCCTGTGCCACTGCGTTTTTATTACTTTGGCGATCGGCGCATCTACCCTCTTTTGAGCCCAGGCAAAGTAGTTAACACCTTGCTGAAAAACAGATTCGGTGCAAAAAAGCAGATGCATCGAGATCGCAAGCATCGCTCGATTCCTGCACTGGGAGCGCACCCTGGTGATGTTCTGGGGCAACTGTCCGCCCGCAACATGTTGCCTGCAATTTACTTTCTATTCTCCAGGCGCGGCTGCGAAGATGCAATGAAAAAGGCGCGCGGCATTCCTCTGCTTTCTAAAGAAGAACAAGCAGAACTCAAGATTGCCGTCGACAAATTTGTCATTGAATATCCCAACCTGAAAAATCACCCGCACCTTCCATATTTATTTGAAGGCATGTCGGTTCACCACGCCGGGATGTTGCCTAGCTGGAAGGCGATGGTAGAAAAGCTCTTCATTCGCGGATTGCTGAAGGTTGTCTTCGCCACCGAAACACTCGCGGCTGGTATAAACATGCCGGCGCGTACAACTGTCATCAGCTCGATTTCGAAACGTGCAGACGAGGGGCATCGTCAGTTGCGTGCTTCCGAGTTTCTCCAGATGTCTGGTCGCGCTGGGCGACGGGGAATGGACGAAGTCGGCAATGTTGTCGTTCTGCATCATCCATTCGAGAGTGTCGAAGATGGCGCTAAGTTGGCGACGGCAGAAGCTGATCCGCTTTCCAGTCGTTTTACTCCATCTTACGGAATGGTCTTGAACCTGCTCGAGCGTCATACGCTTGATGAGGCGCGTGATTTGATCGAGCGCAGTTTTGGGCAGTTTCTCATCAACCATCAGTTAGAACCTTTGTACGAACAAAAGATGGGCTGGGAGAAAGAACTCGAGCGCATGAAAGATCCGCTGTGCCCGGATGTAATCGGCGATTTGCCTCTTTACGCAAAGCGCTTGGAAGCAATTCGTGCGAAGCACAAACAACTGAAAAGCATGGAACGTGGTCTCAAGCAGGGCAGAGCGCAGGTTGATCCTTCAGCTCAAGAGGCCCTCAACACTGTACGCAATGATATTTCCGCGTTGCTTGCTGAAGCTTATGCAATGCCATGCCATGGCTGTCCGGTGCAAAAACCTTGCAGCAAGCAGACTGAGCGTGAGCGTCAATTGGACCGCCGCATCAAAGAATTCGACAGAAGAATTCAAAGAGAAACTACCAAGTATTGGCGCACCTTTGTCGCACTCACCGACATCTTGCGGATTAAAGGATATCTCGATGGTGACAAGCCCACGAAATATGGACAGATGGCTTCTTCCATCAGAGGTACGAACGAACTCTTCCTTTGCGAAGTTGCGATAAATGGATTGCTCGATCATCTTAATCCTGCACAATTCGCCGCGATGATGACGGCCCTTGTGACTGAAGAAGGGCGCTTGCACGAACCTATTCGAACACGCGTAAGTCCTGAAGCAGAGCTTGCCTTTGAAAAGATCGGCAAGCTGGGCAGAGAATTATTCAGAACACAAAGAGATTTCGATGTTGATATTCCGATTTCAATCGCTCCTACCTTTTCCGGTCTCACGGAAATGTGGGCGCAAGGCGCAACTTGGGAGCAGATGCGATTGGCGACTTCGTACGATGAAGGCGATGTAGTGAGAGCCTTGAGGCGAACTGTCGATCTTTGTCGTCAATTCAATCGTGCGCCAAACGTACCGGAGAAATTCATGATGATGTGCATGCAGGCAGAGCGTCTGATTGCTCGCGATGAAGTGAAAGAAGATTTTTAATGGCAAGCCTTCGCAATCTTTCTGCTTTTCTGGCAATTGTTCTTTGCCTTTCGATGCCACTCGCTGAAAGTAAACATCGGCGTATTGATGCACATGCCGAGCGGATGAAGGAAATTCGCCAGGCTGTGCGCGATGGAAAAGCGCAGTCAGTCATGTACGAACTTGAAAGCATAACCAGGGATAACCCAAAGGATGTTGAAGCCTGGGTTTTGCTCAGCAAAGCCTACACCGATCTAGATATGAGCAGCAGTGGTGGCAAGATGATCGGCAAAGCGATGGATGCTGCAAAAAATGCCGTGGCTGTGGCGCCTACGAATAGCACGGCGTTGAAGAACCTTGCTGAACTTCATGCACAACGCGGTAACTTCAAGGAAGCGTTGACGTTGATTGACAGGGCTATAGCGTCACCCATTCAAGATCCTTTCGTGTACAAATCGAAGGCGTTGATGCTCAGTGAGATTAAACGAGACAAGGAAGCCGTAATAGCTTGGAATAAGTTTGCCAGCATTCATCCTGCTGCGAATACCAGTCCAAATCAAATGGATGACGGTGCTTTGATTTACGCTCGTGGTGGACTGACCGACAAAGCTTGCGCTCTGTACGACAAATTGAATGCGGTACAGCCGAGCGAAAAGTGGATTTTGAAAAAGGCGGAAGCCTACGATATGGGCGGAAAGACGAAGGAAGCGATAGGTGTTTATACCGAACTCATACGCCTCCATCCGAGTGACGAACTCGCGCTCATGGAGCGCGCAAAATTGAAATCCAAGCTTGGCAAACACAAAGAAGCGCTGGTAGATATGGACGCGGCGATTAAAGAGATGCCTACGTCGAAGATGTATTTGGAGCGCGCAAGCATTTACGAAAAGCTGGGCAACGCAAAAATGGCGCAGCGCGACCGAGAGAAGGCTCGCGAGTAAAGGTAGCGCAACTCTGTGTTGATCGGATATCGGGCTGCAACACTACCACTCGTTGAAAACGGTTGAAAAATTCGCTAAAGTTTCGTTTTCGAAACTATGAGCCGACCGTGAGAAGGAGTGTAACCTTGAAGTGGAATCGCCAGACTGCAACCCTACTTGTCTTGACGTGTTCAGCTACCGCGGCCTTGGCTGCTGACGCCAATGCCGAATGGGCGCAGGCACAGCAGCTTTTTCAAAGTGGGGACTTCAATCGGGCTTTGCCAGCTCTACTTTCTCTCGATAAGGCGTTTCCCAGCAATGTCAAACTGCACTACATGATTGGCATGAGCTACAAAAATATCGGTAAGCCTGCTCAAGCTGAGCGTGAATTGGGTTGGGTTTCCTCCTATGCGCAGGATGCGGCGCTTAAACAGTCAGCTCTCACGGCGCTTTCGGAGTTGAAGTCGAATGCGGACTTGGCTCGTGCAAAAAAGAGGGAAGAAGAGAAGGCTGCAGCTGCGACGACAGCCGCAGCGGGCAAGAAGTCATCAAATCCGCTGGAAATTTTTGCAGGTGGATTGCCGCCTTCCAAGGCTTTAGTCCATGACTCTGTCGGTGCAACGGTTCAAGAAGCCTACAGAAAGGGTTGGAAACCTTGCACAAATTCGCGTTGCTTGAATTACTCAAAACCTGGATGGCAGAAAATGAGTGTGGCAGGGCATCCCGATACCGATATTTGGATGAGTTTCGGACGAATGGCGTTTAGTCAAAATCATATCGGCGACATTATTGACACCGCAGGCGGAGACGCGCGCGACACCGGTCCTTGCATGACTTGCCTGGGTACGGGCTGGGTAAAGAAGTGAGTGCTTCTGAAAGAAATTGAGAAGCATCCTTGCGGTGCAAGCTTTGCCCGCTCTTTCGCCATTGCATGCCAACAGGATACAATTTCCAACCTGTTTGTGTCCGTTTGGACGGGCGTTTTGGGAATTGGTTCTAAGCGATGACCTGGGTCGACAAGATACGATCGAATCCGTGGATGGTGCTTTTCGTCTGTTCGTTCGGACTTTTTCAGGAAGAATTCCTCTACGGCATGGTTTGCCCGCTGACGCCTGAGGCGCCCGCGCATATTTCTGATGAGCACGTCATCAGCACTTTGTACGGTGCCTATGCTCTGGGCATGTTCATTGCGACGCCGATACTAGGACTTGTCACAGACCGGCTCGGTCGTCGCAAACCTATGATTATTGGCGGTGTGCTTTTGGGTATCGCTGCGATTCTATTTGCCATCGGAACCAGTCGAGAAATGCTGTTCGTCGGACGAGTCTTTCAAGGTGCCGGCGCCGCTTGCAGTTGGACTGCTGGGTTGGCTCTGGTGGCGAAATATTGTTCGAAGCACCGTGTGCGCGACATGGGCTATTGCATGTTGGGAGCGACCACAGGCTCGGTCGTGGGACCTTGGGTGGGCGGTGAGTTATTCGATCGGTTCGGCTATCTGGCGCCGTTTTACTTCGCCATTGGTCTGGTTGTAGTCGATTTGATTTTGCGAGTAGTTTTTACTCCTTCAACTACGAATCCAGATAAGCAGCCACCTTGGAGCGAAACGTTCAAAGAATTGGGCGGTATTGTCACGGACAAACGAGTATTGTCCGCAGCCTTTGCTGTGGCGCTGGCCGCGGCTAGTTGGGCGTTGATGGAACCACTTTTCCCCATGCATGCTATACGAATTGCCAATGCTTCTCCTGCAACCGTAGGTGGTATCATCACCGGATCGAATTTACTCTATGCGTTTCTTGCACCTGCCGTAAGTATTGTGTGTGATCGCATAGGTGTGAGGACGACAACGGCTCTAGGTCTGGCGATGACCGCAGTGTTCTTGCCCTTGTTGGCGCTTACTCCTAATTTGTTCTTTGCCGGATCTGTTTTGTGGCTAATAACCATTTCTTACGCGTTTACCATAAATCCTACTTCTGCAGAACTCGGAGACGCTGTTGACCAGAGGGGCTCGACGTCATATTCCGTCGCCTATGCCGTATACAATCTTGCCTACGCCATAGGCATGATTAGCGTCGATTCTTACGTAGAGTTTGTCACTGACTCAGCGCATCACCTTCAGTTGTTGCATATTCTGCTTATCGTGAGCGGGTTATTTGTCATTTGCATTCCGCTGTTTCTGGTGAAGCCGCAAGTGTCCGAAACAGCGCCGCCTGCGGAAGCAGAGACACCCGCTTCAACCGGTTAGCTATGACCCCACGGAAGTGATTTTGCTGGTGTCTTAGTTATCACTGACCAGCGCTGTGATGTTCAGGCTAAAACGTTTTGCAAGGCGTTTCGCTTGTTCTATGCTAAGGTTACGTTCACCCTTCAGAAACTCGCACACCCGATTTGCTGAGCCGAATTCGGGTATCAGGTCTTTCTGTGATAGGTCGTTCTCTGTCATCAGATATTGGATCAACTCACGCGACGAAAAATGTGCGATATCACTTTCCCATTTCGATTCGTACTTTTCGATAAGGTCTATGAGAACCTCAAGATGGTCTTTTTCTGCCTGATTTAATTCTTCAAGTCTTGCCGTGAGTGTGTCGCAAATCTCGAAATCTCGGCTGCTCGTTCGTTTTGCGTATCATTGCGAATTGGGCGAAGCGGAAATCGCTTGTTTAATTGCTCGTATATCTTCGTATCGTTCATTTCAAATCCTCGATCATCGAAAACGTTTAGGGCCCAATGTCAGTTCCAGCAGAATCGAAACCTTTGTAGTTGTCTGTTTTTCCCTTTAGAAATCCTTGGAGGGTTGAAGATTCAGCCTCTTCGAAAGCTTTGATAATCGCACTCTTAAGAGAAGGAAGTGCAGCGAAAAATGCTATGCACGTCAATAAGAATAAGAATCCCGCAGATTTAACCATTGGTCGAACTTTCACTGAATTAGTCCCCCTTCTCCAACTTACCTTTGTCGATTCGCATAGTCAAGAAGTTCGAATCTAAGTGAAAGCGCGCTGGATTTTAGTATGCTTTTCCGGCTGGCAAAACGAGCCGGGGGATACCAGACATGTCACGTTCTTTTCTTTCAGACCTAAGCCAGAGATTCCTTTCAAAAGAGGAGCGTTTTTCGCGCCGCGAGATATTGAAGGGCATGATGGCGACGGCAGCAGGTTTGATGCTAAGCAGTGCGCTGCCAGGTAGTACGTTTGCCAAAGATGGACGGCGCGTAATCGTCATCGGTGCGGGCTTTTCGGGGCTAGCTGCTGCATTCGAGTTGTCTTGCGTCGGTTATGACGTTGTGGTGCTGGAGGCGCGCGATCGTGTTGGTGGTCGTGTGCACACTCTGTACGATTTTGTTCAAGGAAAAACAGTTGAAGCCGGCGCAGAATTGATTGGTGCCAATCATCCGACCTGGCAAGCGTATGCCAAACGTTTCAAACTGGAGATGTTGGAGCGCACAGACTATCCTGACAGCGCCAAGCCTTGCTTCTTGAATGGAAAATTGCTCAGTCCAAAAGAAGCTGAAGCGCTCTGGCATGAGGTAGACGAACAGCTCAACCTTTACAACGCTCTTGCTCAGAAGATCGATCCCATTCAACCCTGGAGAAGTCCAAACGCGCTCGCGCTCGATAACAAAACAGTCGATAGTTGGATCGATGATTTGAAGTGTTCTGAAGTTTGCAAGCGAGCGATCCGATTGGCAGAACGCTCTGATGCAAATGATCCGGGATGGGAGAGTTTGCTCGGGCGCCTTTGCATAATCAAAGGCGGCGGGCTGGAGAAGTACTGGACAGACACCGAAGTTTATCGCTGCAAAGGTGGCAATCAGCAATTAGCTGAGAAGCTTGCGGATGCGGTAGGGCGAAACAAAATTCGGTTGGAAACACCGGTGGTCGCTGTTGATATTTTGGACGACAAGGTAAAAGTCGAATTAGAGAATGGAGAAGTTCTGGAAGCAGATGATGTGATACTAAGCGTGCCACCAGGCACGTGGAAAAGAATTACATTCACTCCTCCATTCCCGCCACAATTGTCGCCACAGATGTCGAACCAGGTGAAGTTTCTCTCTGAGGTCCGGAGCAGGTTTTGGGAGCAAGACAATCTGTCACCAGACTCTCTGAGCGATGGACCTGTTGCGGAAACTTGGGATGCAACAGATAAACAAGCAGATGAAGGACACGCTTGTTTGACAGTTTTTGCTGGTGGAAATGCGGCCGACAAAGGAAGAGGTTGGACACATGATCAGCGTATGGCTCATTACGCTCTTGAACTGGAGCGGATTTACCCACGCTATGGGCAGAATTTTATCAAGGGAATATTTGTTGATTGGCCATCGGATCCCTGGTCCCAAGCTGGTTATTCTGCGCCTGCACCGGGTCAGATTATTACTTTGGGTCCGATTCTCTATGGTGGTCTTGGGCGTTTGCACTTCGCAGGTGAACATACCAGTTTTGCTTTCCAGGGCTACATGGAAGGTGGATTGCACTCAGGCGCTTCTGTAGCGAAGCGCCTAGCACAGCGCGATAAGGTGGTGTCATGAGCAGTTATGTAACTGAACCTAGCGAGACAATGAAGTCGACTGGCAAGATTTGCTTTCGATTGTTGAATGCGTTGTCTGGCAGCAACGAGAATGTTTGCATATCGCCCTTGAGCATTAGCATTGCAATGCAATTAGCACTATCTGGTGCCGCTGGCAACACGCTTGATGAAATGCTGAACGCGCTGGATATTCATTGTGCAGGGCGTGATGCACTCGCTAACGATTACTACAATTCAATGACTCAGCTTTTGGGGCAGCCGGTTCGTGGATTTGAAGGTCCTGGCGCGAAGCTGGAGTTTAGTGTCGCGAACTCATTGTGGTCGCATGAGTCGGTTCTTCTGCATCCGGGCTTTGTTGACTATCTTCAGAGATATTACGCTGCAGAGGCGTATAGTATGAATTTTGCAAATCCGCATACGGTCAACGCAATAAACGCCTGGGTTTCAGCAAAAACCAACGGTAAAATCCCAGCGATAGTGTCAGATCTTGTACCAGAGCATTTTCTTCTTCTTATCAATTGCGCATACTTTAAGGCTCGCTGGGCCGCACAGTTTAATAAGTTCGATACCATTCAAGACAACTTTTTCTTGTATGGCGAAAGTCCGGTAGAAGTTGCGATGATGCGGATGAATTCTACGCTGGCATATTATAGGGACCAGAACTGCGAGATAGCAGCATTACCCTACACTGATAAGCGCTTTTGCATGTATGTGATTCTGCCTGCAAAAGGCACATCGCTAAAACATTTTGTTGCAAGCTTCAGCCAAGAACAATATTGGAGGTCGATTGCTGCCATGACTGACCATCAAGGTCAATTCTCGATGCCACGTTTTAAGTTTCAGTATGGCCAATTCATGCGGTCTCACCTCGCGCAGCTCGGCATCAAGGAAGCTTTCTCGGAGCAGGCTAATTTCTGGAATATGCTTTCACCCAACCAGCCGAAATTGCCATTTTTCAAAATTGATGAAGTTATTCACAGGACCTTTATCGATGTGAATGAAGAAGGCACGGAAGCTGCCGCGGCCACTGCGGTCATGATGTGGGGAGCAGCTGCCAGACAGGCACCGCCACCGTTCCAGATGGTAGTCGACCGGCCCTTTATGTTTGTCATTGCAGAAAAAAAATCTGACGCGATTCTATTTGCAGGCAGCGTTCAAGATCCTCGGCATCTCGGCGCGTAGACGCTCAAGATCAGAAATCTGTTGTTGCGGGTGAACGTTTTGCGCCCAGTGCTAAAACAATAGGCAGCATGAAAAATGGCGCCAATGCGCTAATTGCTAGTCCCCAGCTAAGCGATGAGTGGTCGGCAATCACGCCGACTGCCCAGGGCATAAATATTCCTCCGGCGTTTCCAAATGCAGCTAGCGCACCGAACATGGTGGCACCACCATTTGGGTACTTGTCTGCAGTTATCGCCAGCATGGTCGGCCATAGACAGCTGCCGGTAAGACCCGCCAGTACACAAGCGCCCAAGGCAATCACTTTGATAGGAAAGAAAGAACCTAGTAGGAAGAGGACGACAGATATCCCGCATCCCCAGGCCATGATAGTTACTGGATCAAGTTTTTCACTAAGTGCACCGATGCCCATTCGACCTATCGCCATGCAGATAGAGAAGAGAAATAGAGCAGTGCCACCAACCCATTGCGGATATTTCAGCGCTAGTTCGGCGTAGGCCGGAAGCCATTGAGCCATGCCGAGTTCTGTCGCACCGCCCAAGAAAATTGCGACTAGCGCGCCGAAGAACCAGATGTCCGTGACAAGCTTGAGGAACGGGGTGCGCGCCGCACCCTCCTCTGTAAGAGAGGGAAACTTTTGCGAACCAAGCGCAAATATGAGCAAGATTGGCAGTGGAATGAGAATGAGACATGCCGCGCGCCAGGAGATATTGCACTGTAAGGCGGCAGTTCCGGCAAGTACCGTTACGGTTGCACCGACACAGTAGAAAGAATGCAGCCAATTCATTGAAGCAGAACGATTTTCTGGATTAATAGCCGAGACAACAGGACTCAGCACCATGTCGAGAACGCCGGCGCCCACACCCATGATAAAGTTTGCAACCAGCAGTACTGTGTAATTGGGCGACCACGATGTTATCGCTAGACCTGTAGCTAATAGTAAATTGCCTGCGATGGCAAATGATTTTGCACCGATTCTGTCTGCCAGTGGACCGGTTACCAAAATCGCTAAGGTCAGGCCGATGAATGCGAGCGAGCCAATGCGACCAAGCTCTTCTTGTGTTAAACCCGTCCCACTTGCGCCAGGAAATGAATGTTGTATTGACACAAGAAAGATCGGCAATAAATTGATGCCGATTGCCAGGCTCATCATCGCGCCATAGCAGAGGTATGTAAGTAGTCGCGCTTGACTCATGATTTCCGTGGAAACGGCAATGCCATGCATCGCCTTGTTCTCGATTCCTTATTTAGCAGAGCGTAGGGGCGATACATGGCATCGCCCGGTTTACGAATGAGCTTTCTCTGGGATTGGGCAACCTTGAGCCAGCCACTCGCGAACATGATGCAGTGATTCGAAAACACCTTCTGCGATACTGCGAGATTCATCGGATGCTGGAAGTAAATCCGGCACGAGGCACGAACGCATTCCGCCGGCGCGCGCTGCCATTAGCCCGCTGTGAGCATCTTCTAAAACCAGGCAATTGTCGGCTGTGAGCTTCAGCTCTCCTTGTGCTTTCAAGAAAATATCCGGGTTTGGCTTTCCGCGCTCGACCATATCGCCGCCGATGACGACAACAAAGTAATCGAAAATTTCGTGGTGCTTGAGACGTTCGATTGCTTCTTTTTGGACGGTCGATGTTCCAACCGCGCAAGGAACATTGTTTTCCTTTGCCCAAACTAGAAGCTCTCGCACTCCGGGTTTCAGAGGAAGGCCTTCTTTCTTGTGCAGCTCTTCATAAAGATATGCGGCGCGGTCATGAAACTTCGCTTTGTCGAAGCCAATGCCGAATTCTTGCGCAAGAACTATCTCGGCGTCGGCCACGGTAATTCCGATGAGCTGCAGGTAGAGTTCGTCCGTCAGGTCGAACCCCATTTCTTTCGCAGCCTGAGTCCAAGACCGCTTGTAGTGCAGCTCGGTGTCAAGCAACAAACCGTCCATATCAAAAATCAAAGCATGAGGAGTGCGCATTTTCTTTCCTATTGTAGGGGCGATGCCGTGCGTCGCCCGGTTTTAGTTTTTGTCCTGTAGGGGCGATGCCATGCATCGACCGGTATAAGACTCACATCTTATTTCAGACAATCAAGTTCAGAAGGAAACCTAGCAGCAAGGAGTCAGAACCTTTTCGTCCGCTTCTGGAGCTTGGAAAATGTCGATCTTCTTGTTGGCGAATACGTTGTCGGTTTCCTCATTGCAGTAGGTGCTCACCTCACCAATCAACGCGGGGCCACCGACTGGTGCGAATTCGTGCCAGACGCCTGAAGTCAGTGTGACTCTTTCGCCTTCGCTCAATTCAAAAGGTTCGCCGGATTTCTTGGTTTCCATCTTGCGATTGATTTTGATTTCAACCGTTCCTTCCGCTTTGTGTTCTTCCGGGTTCTTATTCCAAAGCGTAAACTTCACTCTGCCGTGGCGAACGATGATGTCTTCTTTCTTTTCATAGTGAGTGTGGCAAGGCGTCACCATGTTTTCTCGCGCGTACATGATCTTTTCGCAGTATTCAGGCTCGTTGCACAAAAGGACTTCAACCAGACCGGCTTTCTCGTATTCGCCCAGTCCAAAATCGGTTGCGCACCACTCTGGTTCTGGCGGAAGTTTCCAGTTGTGTTTTTTCAAGCACTCTGCGGCTTCTTTCAGGAGCATATTGATTTCGCTCTGCTTCATTGTCTTTCTCCTGTTTTCGCTTTCGAATGAATTCTCATTTCGGCTGCGAATTTAGATAGTTCTGGATTTGGATGCTCTTCGGTTTACACACAGCTCAGGGCATGGCATCGCCCATCGCCCTTACAGGGAAGACTAGTTTTACTTCACTGCCACGCCTTCGCGAATGTGCTTAAGTGCAGTCTTGGCGCTTTCACCGTGGTGAAGAACAGCTTGCAATGCTTTGGTCATGCCAATCGGATCTTCGTGCTGAATGATGTTGCGCCCGTAGATAAGACCAGCGACGCCCTCAGCAACGAGCTTTTCAGTGTGCTCCAAAATAGCTTGGTTGGAAGCACGCCCGCCGCCGCGCACGCAGACCGGAACTCCCGACGCTGCTTCAATGACTTTGTCGAATTCTTCTTCTGGATCCGTCGGATCTGTCTTGATCAAGTCAGCGCCAAGTTCTGCAGCCATGCGCGCCAGAGTCACTACGCGAGCCGGAGTGAGATCGCCTTCCATATCGCCTTTATTGTTGCGGCGGAATGACAATGGCTCGATACCCATGGGCATACCATAACGGTCGCAGATGTTTTTCAAGCGAAGGATATTGCGCACACATTGCTCAAGCATCTCAGGGAATTCGTCCACTTGCAGAAGATTGAGCAGTATGCAAGCAGCATCGAGCCTGACCGCCAGTTCGACGGCACCTTCATAAGCTTCGCAAAACAAGCGTGATGACGGCAGCACATCGTTGTAGAAATTTGCCGTGTCCGCGCGCAGCATAAGCGCCGGTTTGGTTCGTCCTGGCAACTTTTGTAGATGTGGCGCTTCGCCTGGTGATAACAGCATGGCGTCCGGGTTAGCTTCAGCCAATGTCTTCACCACCTTGTCCATGTTTTCAATGCCATCCAAGAAGGCTGCATTGTTAAACAAAGCGTGGTCAATAGCCACAATCATTGTGCGCTTGGATTCAGGGTGGAAAAGGCGGTTTAAACGATAATGCATCAAAATATCCTCTGAAGTTTTCAACAGTTCAGACGGGGCGCCACATGCGTTGGCAGATCTTAACACGCATAATGCGCGATTCTGCGCCTGCACAATACTTTCCAGTTTTCTCCGGAAGTTAATCCTTATGTGACTCATGCGGTTAACCAAGAATACGAAAGCAGCTTTTTCGCCCTGTCCAATTGGCAACCGCCGAAACACGCGGGGCGACCGTTTTAACGCAAAAGTGAGAGTCCATCGGTTATCATCCTTTCTTTCAGATCTTTCTGTTCTTTCAATTAGGATGGGCGACTTGATGCGTTGCCCGGCGTGGGGAGAGTTCTATGCAGCAAGTCGTCAATAAAGCCAGCGAGCTACTGGCAGGGTTGGAGCGCGGAGAATCATTGCCGTCGAGCTGGTACACCGACCCGGAAATGACGGAGCAAGAAATTCACAAGATCTTCCGCAAGGCTTGGCAATATGTGGGGCCCACGCAAAAGCTCAAAAACATCGGCGACTTTATCACTGGTTATGTCGGTGGAATTCCCGTAGTAGTTGTTCGTAACGACCAGGGACTTCAAGGATTCGTCAATGTTTGCCGCCATCGTCGCCATGAGGTGATGAAAGACTGCGGCAACGCGAAGATAATGCAATGCCGCTACCACGCTTGGACGTATGATCTGTGCGGTGAATTGAAAGCAGCGCCTCGCTCTGATCGCGAGCCGAATTTTTCAGTGTCGGACTATCCGCTTTTGCCAATCAAGGTAGAAACGTTGGGTCCGTGGGTGTTCGCAAATGCTGATCAGGACAGCAAGCCGCTGGTAACTTATTTCGGGCCATTGTTGGACATTATCGCTGAATCCGGTATCGATTTGGATTCGCTCGAGCTCTGGAGTCGCGATGAATGGGATGCGCGCGCCAACTGGAAGACGATGTTGGAAAATTATCTCGAGTGCTATCACTGTCCGGTCGCGCACCCTGGATTTAGCGCTGCGATAGATGTAGACCAAGATAGTTACAAGCTTACGCCGTACGAATGGTTTTCCAGTCAAGTCGGTTATGTTCGCCAGTCAGCCTTGGAAGGCCAAGCGAAGGTCAAAACCTATGATGCAAAAGGTTCTGTGAAACAAGCTCAATACCATTTGCTCTGGCCGAATTTCACTATTAACATCAATCCTGGATTTCCCAATCTTTCAATTGATGTTTGGTTGCCCAATGGACCAAACACTGCCAAAGGTTTTTCAGAACAGTATTTTGCCCCAGGTGTCGACAAAGCATGGGCCGAAGAACTCATTCACTTCAATACTGAAGTCGGTTTAGAAGATGACGTGCTGACGAATTCTGTGCAGCTTGGATTGATGGGTGGCACGCCGAGCGTGGGGCGCTTTCTCACGAACAGCGAACATCTATGCATTCACTTTCAGAAGCTTGTCGTCAATGCGATGTGCGAGTAGAAGACTTTGATTTAAAGCGGGCTTAAAACTAGGAAACAAGGAAACTGGCAGCAGCATGTTACAGGTATACGACAGTCAGGAGACTCGCCGACTTGAGGAAGATCGGCTAAGGCAGCGCAACTGGAAGCGCTGGGGACCGTATCTGTCGAACCGGCAGTGGGGCACAGTCCGCGAAGACTATTCAGCGGGCGGCTCGTGTTGGGACTATTTCACTCACGATCATTCGCGCAGTCGCGCCTACCGCTGGGGTGAAGATGGATTGCTCGGAATCACTGATCGCGAGTGCCGTTTGTGCTTTTCTCTCTGCTTGTGGAATGGCAAAGATCCGATTTTAAAAGAACGGTTGTTTGGACTGACAGGTCCCGAAGGAAATCACGGCGAAGACGTCAAAGAAAACTTTTACTACATAGATTCGACGATTACGCACTCGTACATGAAAGCGCTGTATAAGTATCCAGCTAACGAGTTTCCTTATGACAGTCTCGTCAAAGAAAACAGAAATCGTAGTCGCTCAATGCCAGAGTTTGAGCTGTATGACACAGGTGTTTTTGACAAAGACGAATACTTCGATGTTTTCGTCGAGTATGCGAAGAACACTCCGAACGACATTCTCATCAAGGTTGTGATTAACAATCGTTCGTCTGAAACGCGTCAGATTCACTTCTTGCCGACGCTGTGGTTTCGCAACACCTGGAGTTTCGGATCCGCCTACGATCGTGTCACCACACGACCAAGCATGAAATTTGAAAAGCCTGGATTGATTTCCACTGAGCACGAGACGCTCGGGAAGTTTTATTTCGCATATCAAACACCATCCTATGCAAAGGCTGAGCCGACGCCGCTTTTTACCGAGAATGAGACGAATCACGAACGTCTTTTCGGACTCCCAAATTCGGTTCCGCATGTGAAGGATGCCTTTCACGAGTATGTAATCGGTAAAAAGGAAGATGCTGTAAATCCAGACCGCGTTGGCACAAAATTTGCGCCGCATTATGTTTTGGAGATCGGTGCAAAAGATTCATGCACAGTCAATCTGCGCCTGTTTTCAGAGGCTGAGCAGCCCAGCGAGACTTTTGACACGGAGTTCGACAAACTATTTTTGGTGCGACTGGCTGAAGCCGACGATCTCTACTACAAAGATGGTGTCATCCATCCTTCGTTAACCTCTGAAGAAAAACTTGTGGCGCGTCAGGCTTACGCTGGACTTCTTTGGACGAAACAGTTTTATCACTACGTCATTCCGGATTGGCTTGATGGAGATGTGAGCCAGCCCGCGCCACCCGGGCAGCGCAAGCACGGACGTAACAAAGATTGGAAGCATGTCTACAATCGCGACATTATTTCTATGCCCGACAAGTGGGAATACCCTTGGTTCGCCGCCTGGGATCTGGCATTCCATATGATTCCTTTTTCCGATATGGATTCATATTTCGCCAAAGACCAAATGATTCTTCTCTTGCGTGAGTGGTATATGCACCCTAACGGGCAAATTCCTGCGTATGAGTTCAATTTTGGTGACGTCAATCCGCCCGTTCATGCGTGGGCGGCGTGGCACATATACAAATCCGAACGCTATACCGGCGTGCCCGATCGCGTTTTTCTTGAAAGCATCTTTCAGAAGCTGACGCTCAATTTCACATGGTGGGTGAATCGCAAAGATTTGGAGGGAAACAATCTCTTCTCTGGCGGGTTCTTAGGATTGGACAATATCGGTGCATTTGACCGATCGCAAAAACTGCCCACGGGTGGAGTTCTCGAGCAGGCTGACGGAACTGCCTGGATGGCATTCTTCTGTCTCAACATGTTCCGTATGGCGATGGAGTTGGCACAAGAGAATCCCGTCTATGAAGACATGGCGTCCAGATATTTTGAACATTTTGTTTCCATCACGGACGCGATGAATTGCCTGGGCGGCAACGGACTCTGGCATGAAGAAGATGGCTTTTACTACGATCAAATTCATGTAGACGATCATTACATGCCACTGAAGATCCGATCTCTTGTCGGATTACTGCCACTAATTGCGGTGCACACATTCGATGAAAGTCAGCTTTCCCGGATGCCGAATTTCTACAAGCGCATGGCGTGGTTTCTCACATACAGAGCGGATTTGTCGAAGTCTATTACGTATGCTGCTGAAGATCATGATGTGCGCATTCTAGCGATTCCATCTAAAGAGAGATTGGAAAGATTGCTTGCCTATCTTTTGGATGAGGAAGAATTTCTTTCTCCATACGGCATTCGCTCGCTGTCTAAGTATCACGAGAAGCATCCATATTCGTTCTTCGCTGGTGGCAAAGAGCATCGAGTCGAGTACATGCCGGACGAAAGCGATACTGGCATGTTTGGCGGCAATTCAAATTGGAGAGGACCGATTTGGTTCCCACTCAATTATTTGATTGTTGAGGCGTTGCTGCGCTACTACCATTTTTATGGTGACTCTTTCCTTGTCGAATGTCCGACAGGCTCCGGCAATATGATGAATCTCGAGCAAGTTTCGCAGGAGATTGCTCGCCGCCTTTCATCAATATTTCTACCCGATCAAAATGGTGTTCGCCCCTGCAATGGGCAGCAAACAAAATACGCTGATGACCCGAATTGGAAAAATTTGGTTCTCTTCTACGAGTATTTCAACCCTGAGACAGGCAGGGGGTTGGGAGCCGATCACCAAACTGGATGGACGGCTCTTGTCGCTGACCTGCTCGCGCGCGAAAGATGGGATAAACTTGTCAATGGTACAAGGGTTGTTTTAGATGTAGCGCGATCTTGAAATGCTAAGCGGCATGCGGAGCAGTTTTAGAAACAAAAATCGAAGTGCGAGCCAATGGATTGTTATGGCGCGTAAACTTGCTGCTGTCGTGCTGAGTCTGCAAATTCTTACCTGCTCGAGCGCTTTTGCGCTGCAGCCACTTGATGAAGAACGCCAGATTGATGCAATCACAAACCAGATCTTGCATCGAGAGATTGATTTAGAGCGGTACTATCTGCAATACCGTGTTTATGGCACGAAAATTCCTAAGACCCAGCGTATTCGATTTGCCGCTGGTCAAATCGCCTCTGCTGCCGTGGGTTTGGCGTCCAGTATTTGGCTGGTCAAGATTTCCGGCGCCAATATTCACCACCCTGAAAAAATTACAGACGGAGAAAATCGTCGCGCCATAAGAGTCGGAATCGTCGGAATTCTCCTAGATGGCGCCAGCGTCGGCTTTGAGTTTGGCGCGAACGGTTGGACTGCTATGAAGAACATCATTCTAAAAAAGAGTCCAGGTGCTGCTGTAAAGGAAGTAATAAAACGCGTACAAGAAATTGATGCATTGCGCGCTGAAAGAGACGCGCTTGTGGCGAAGTTTCCAGATTCTGAACTTGGTGGCGTGTATCGAGCTGAAGGCCGCGTGTTGAAGCACTTTCGCGATTGGTGTCTATCGGAATTTGCGGATGTGTATTCCGATATCAAGGCTCTTCAGTCTAGTTACAACGTTTACTATGCGCTCGACCTCGCCGCCGATGGTCTCTATTTGGCGTCATATTTGCTGGGCATGCAATCATATAAAAGCGATCGCTTTACGAAGCCTTCGGTGGTCACGGGCATTGTAGGAGATGGCTTCGGTATTGCCAGTGCGCCGGCCAGCTCCCGGTCTTATTATTTGCTTGCGAAATTCTGGCGCGGTAGATTGAAGAAGAAGTTTCAAGAGTCTCTAAAAGATGCTGAGGCTGATGCGAAAGTGGCGATGGCTGACTTGAGTAGAGAACTTTCGACAAAGGACATCACACTATTGGAGGCGACTCCGTCCGTCCAAAATCGGACCTCTGCGTATGCGCTTTGGTCCGCACGTTATGACCGAAGTATCGACGAGAGCCTGGAAGATTTGCGCCACAACAATAAAGTTGCCTTGCAGGGAGAGCTGACTGGTCCTCTGATTTCGGGGACATATTTGAATCAGGATATCTTGGGTATGGTCAGCCTAAGCAGTCGGCTGCGCAACCGCGATAGAGCGCAGAACAATCTTGCGCTGGCAGGAGCAATTGGTTCAACAGCCGGTACTGGGTTTTCTCTTGGACTGACTACTTACTGGCTATATGATGATATCCGTCATCGAACAAGAATGAGAAAGAAAGACGAGCTGCCCGAGCAGATTTTGGCGAGACGATTGAAAACTCTCGATGAGCTCGATTCGATGTTGATTTCGTCAAATAAGCCGCAACCTATTCAGTGAAACGGTCGAAATCTATTCAGTGAAACAGTCGAAATCCATGAATGATTACTTTCTGAAATCGGAGCGCCTCCGTTTTCGCTGGTGGCACGCGGACGATGTGAAACTCGCCTGGAGCCTTTGGGGAGACCCCGAAGTGACAAAGCTCTTTAGCAAAGAACCTCTAACACGTGGAGCCGTGGAGAAGCGTTTGGCGCACGAGATTGAACAGGGAAATAAGTTCGGAATTCAATATTGGCCGCTCTTCACTCCTGACGGCGATTTCGTCGGCTGCTGCGGTTTAAGACCGAAACCTGTGAGCACCGGTGGCTGCGGTTTAAGACCCTATGCGAAACCTGGGAGCGCCGGCGGCTCGCCGGCTTCGGTCGGCTTGGATGCCGCCACTGCAGACTCTGAAGATGACAAAGGTTCTGACGAAAGAGTTTCTCTTCACTCAGACTTAGACCTTCATTCGTGTGCGGAAATTGGTTTTCACCTCCTTCCGAACCATTGGGGAAAGGGTTATGCAACTGAGGCTGCAAGGGCAGTTATAGATCATGCGTTTTCAACCCTGAAGATAAAAACTTTGTTCGCTGGTCACCATCCTGATAACAAGTCCTCACGAAGTGCTTTACGTAAATTGGGTTTCATCGGCGCTTCTGCAGAGTTTTATGAACCAACAGGATTGCATCATCCATCGTACTTGCTTTATCGAGATGATAAACCCTGTCGATTGCGTCTTGCTCAACAGGCTGACTCATATGCTCTTGCCGCGGTTCATCACGATTCTCTAAAGGGAACATTTGACGACCTTGTGCCTGTTTATGCCAACTCTAGATCGTTGGATGACTTTGAACATTTGTGGAGTGGCAGGTTCGATGATCCGCTTTGTGTGACGAGCGCGCTTGTGCGCGGCGAACAGATTGTTGGACTTGTGTCGGCATCTGCGCCACGCGATGATGATTCCGATGGAACATTCGGAGAAGTTGGTCGTATTTATTTGCACCCTTCCGTTTGGCAGAGAGGGCATGGAAAAACACTCCTGACGTGGTGTGAAGAAGAGCTTGCCAGGACGGGTTACCTGACGTCGAAACTCTGGGTGTTCGAAGTAAACGAACGTGCAAGACGTTTTTACGAAAGAAACGGATACCGATTGGACGGCAAGGCGAAAGAAGAGTTCGGAACGCGTTTGCTCCGCTACGAAAAGAACTTATTGTAGGGGCGATGCCATGCGTCGACTGGCTTTGGTAGAGGTTCATCGTATGAACTCTTTTGAAACTTTAGAAAGGCGCACGCATTGCGCCACTACTCGTTCAAACTTACGCGCGTTTCGAATTTAATCGATATCCTTCTTTCGAAAGGTTTTCAATCACGGTTCCTTCGACGTCTCCGATTTTCTTTCTTACACGCTTAATCGCAGAGCGGACAGCTTCTTCCGACGCCTCTCCATCGTCACCCCATGCGCGCTGTGCAAGTGCTTCGTAACTAAACACATCATCCGGATGCTGCATCATAAATTCGAGCAGCGCAAAATCTTTCGGCGAAAGGTGCACGTTCATACCGTCTACAGTTAGCTTTCTGCTTGCTGCTGAAAGTTCTAAATTCCGCACTTGTATGGTGACATCGCCTTCCGGAAAATCGTAGCTGCGTCGCAGAAGCGCACGCAATCTTGCTGAAAGCTCGGTCAAGTGAAACGGTTTGCTCAAATAATCATCGGCACCCATATCGAGACCCGATTCTTTGTCGGACAAACCGCCGCGACCAGTGAGCATTAAAACAGGCGTTCTGCCTCCGCTTGAGCGATAGTTCTTGAGCACATCCAAGCCGGACATTTTAGGCAAATTCCAATCAAGCATGATCAAATCATATTTGAAAGATGACAGCCGAAAGTTAGCTTCCGCGCCATCTCCGGCATGTTCGACTGTGTATCCCTCGTGCTCGAGGAAATCACTCATCGTGCTCGTCAGGTCGATATCGTCTTCAACCAGTAGAATTTTCGCCATGGCAACCGCTTGTTTTATCTGTGCATGATACAAGTTGCATCATAGTACCGGGCTCTTTCCAATTTATCTACCCGGGCTAATCGCCGGATTAATCCGGAAAGAATCCGTAGCCGTGCCCGTGTACGTTTCGCACAACATCATTCTCATTCTCTGCCGCCAGTTTTTGCCGCAAGCGTTTGACGCATGACCGAATCGCCATATCCGTAGATTCCGAATCTGTCGGCCAGACTCTGTTGAGCAAAGTGTCTGGAGAGAAAAGCTCGCGAGGATGTTTCATCAGAAATTCGAGCAATGCCAATTCTTTCGGCAAGAGTGGAACCTTCTTATTTCCGATACGAAGCACGCCTGCTTTTCTGTCCAGCTCGAAGCGGTCGTGCTTGGGATTGTCGTCTTGCACGTGCGGGCGACGCAAGAGCGCTGAAATACGTGCAGTCAGCTCGCGTGCGTGGAAAGGTTTGGTCAGATAGTCATCGGCTCCGGTGTCGAAGCCGGTTACCTTGTCGGCAATGTCGGATCTGCCAGTGAGCATGAGAATGGGCGATGTACCCCCTGCATTCCGATACTCCTTGAGAATGTCAATTCCCTTGCAACCAGGCAATTCCCAATCAAGAATAATGATGTCGTAGTCGTAAGTCTTCACGCGCGTGCGGGCGTCGGTGCCGTCGTTCACGACTTCGCACTGGTGCTTCTCTCTGGTTAGCCACCCCTGGATGATTTCTGCAAGGGCGGTATCGTCTTCTACGAGTAGTATTTTGGCCATGGCAAGAGGTTCAATTAGCTATCAAATGATAGCTTACTCAAGCCTCGTCGGTATTGAGGGTAAACCAGAAAGTGCTGCCCTTGCCTTCCTCTGAATCCACGCCGATTTGCCCATCGTGGGCTTCTACAATTGCTTTGCAGATGGATAGCCCGAGCCCGAAGCCTTGTTTTCTGCCATCAGTGCTGCCGACCTGGCGAAAGCGGTCGAAGACGAATTTCAAGTCTTCGGCAGCAATTCCGACACCTTCGTCTTTGATGCACACTTTGCAAGTGTCGCCATTTTTTTTAAGTGAGACAGTTACTGTAGATTTGGCTGGTGAGAATTTGACCGCATTGGTCAGGATGTTGGTTGCTACTTGCATCATTCTGGATTTGTCGATGTTGGCCAAGACTTCATCAAGCTCCGCTTTCAGTTCAATGTCTTTGGGGATTGCCAGCGCTTCCACCTGGGCCATGCTGTTGCGCAGGAGCTCCGCCAAATCAGTTTTGTTGCGGTCGAGAGAAATCGTGCCGGCATCCAAGCGTTCCATTTCCAGAAGGCTGTTAGCTAAGGTAAGCATCTCTTGCGCAGAACCTTTGGCACGCTTTACAGATTTCAAAAGATTGGGTGGCATTTGCTCACCCATTTCGATTTCCAACCAATCAAGGACCATTTGTACGGATGTAAGCGGAGTGCGCAAGTCGTGGTTGACCATGGCGAAGAAGTCCGACTTGATGCGCTCAAGCTCTTTGCGTTCGCTGATATCCTGGACAATGCAGTAGAGGGAGCTTTCTTCTTTTGACCAGGAAACGCTCCACGAAGCGTCCACCAATTCACCATCTTTGCGTTTGATTTTTGTCTCTGTGCGAAACTCAGTGTCCGAGCCGACCACCTGCGAAAGTTCTGCACCAAATTTCTCTTTGTATTCATCGGCGATAAGTTCAACAACGCGCCGCGCTAAAAATTCTTCGCTCGAATATCCCCAGAGTTTTTCCGTTGCTGGATTGACGCTGGTAAAGCTGAGACCCGCATCAAGTGAGCAAATCGCCTCGGCTGCGTTTTCCAGCATTGCTCGTTCGTGTTTGCGCAAAATTTCAATTGCGTCGTGCATTTGGTGATAAACCAAATCGATTTCGGCTAGTTCATCACCACCTCTAATCGGCGCAAGAGGCGCAAGTCCAGCGGACATCCGGCGGGTGTTGTCCATCAGAATGTCGAGGCGCCTTTTGAAATTGACGTTGACATACACTGCCGCTGTTATCGCGATGCCGACGATTAGAAGAAGCAGAATGCATAGAATCCGGACGGAAAGTTCGTTGTTTTCTGTGAGTTGCCTCTGCAATTCAGTTTCGTTGGAATTCTCTTGCCGAACAACGTCGTTGACCAAGGAATAGAACTTGTTGATTCGGGCGCGGCTGCGGACAATCAATTGCATGGCGCCCATCTTGTCGCCTTCGTAATATCGGCTGCGCAATTGATCGAAATCTTCTTGCACCCCGTAGATAGTTCGCGTCAACTGAAGCCACTGTGATTGCTTTGTTTTTGTGTGCGATGAAAGCTCTTCAATGACTTTTACTTCAGCGGCTGTGCGAAAGTTGAGCTCGCGAATTTTGCTGTCGTCTTTCGGAATCAGCCCTGCAAATTGTAAGAACATCATTTGTGTTCTTTCCAGGTGCATGGACAGCAGAGCGTTGATGTGCCCCACCATTGTGCGCGATTCAATGAGCTGAACTCGCGCGTCTTCCGATTGCGTGAATGTATGCAGCAGCCAGCCCACTAAGCCGACTTCCAGGACGACCGGTGCGGCAACAAGAATTAATATCTGTTTGGTAAGTTTGATAGAGTTTCAGCCTTCAAAAGCAACCTTTGAAACCTGAATTAGTATAGCAATGCAACGCCAGCATGCAGCAAAGGCGACCTCCGGTTTAGTGGTCGCCTGCGCTGTGGTCCTTCTCCAAAAGGTTTTTTCGCTAAATCTTCCTGGTTCTGGGAGGGTTCAATTGGCTGATGAATCGATCGAAGCGCCGTTGCAGTGCAAACAGCTCGGCGCTCGTGATCGGTTCACGTGATCGCGACTCAACTTGCACCGGCATTCTACGAATAGTTTTTTCCGGCACAAACGCGAAGTCTGCGATACCCTGCAAATGAGTATTCGAACTGGCTGAGGGTTCAAACATCGTTGTGCAAAGTCTCCAGCAGCAGGGAAGCGAGGGATGCTGAGAAGATAACCCTGTAGTTTGGTCAAAAGTTGGGCACTAATATTAAACGACAAGGTCCGCTCTATTTTTATTGCGCTCTATATAAGTTCGCGGCGGGAGCGCTCTTGAACTTTAGTGTTGGTGCAAAGAGAGAGGATTTTGTCGACGACCTCGGCAATAGACATTCCGTCGGTAACAATTTCGTGTGCATCAACGGCTTTCTTTAGTGGCGCAATTTCTCTTGTAGAATCACGCTTATCGCGCTCGATCATTTCTTGAAGGACAGTATCGTATGCGACGCTTTCGCCGCGCGCTTCAAATTCGTGCATCCTGCGTTTGGCTCTTTCGGCGGCGGACGCAGTTAGGAAAATTTTGACCTCGGCGTTCGGAAGCACCACGGTGCCTATGTCCCGACCGTCCAGCACAACGCCACCATTTTGTGCCAGTCGTCTTTGCTGCTCTACCAGCGAGTCTCTGACGGGTCCTATTGTTGAAATCGGGCTGACCATAAGGCTCACTTCCCGAGAGCGAATCTCGTAAGTAATGTCTTCTTCGTCCAAGAAGACCTTCAGAAGCGGACTGCCATCGGCATTAATTGAGGGCACGAGATCGATTTTTGCCTGGGCCACGGCTTGTGCTATTTCTTCAGGCTCTTCCATGCTCAACCCTTTTCGTAAGGCAAGCACGGTTGCTGCTCTGTACATCGCGCCGGTGTCTAAATACAAATAGCCGAGTTTTTTCGCCGCCAGCTTGGCGACGGTGGATTTACCGGCGCCTGCCGGACCATCAATAGCTATTTTCAACGCCTGCGCGGTCTCGATCATGTGTCGAGAATATCACTTGATGAAATAAAGCGCGACTCCAATTGCAATTACCACAAGCACGAGTATCGCTGCTGCAATAATCGGCATTTGTGAATTGGCCCCTTCGAGTTTGCCTTTGGAGAGGTATTCGGATTGTCTGAGTGCCGGAGAGCCAGTCAATGTTTTCCTGGGATTGCGGCTCTGTACAGCATTCTGTACGTCGTCTGCGCTGACTACGCCGGGCGGATAAGATTCGTTGTCGATGAGCGGTTGCATGAGTGCCCATGCAGCTTTGTCCGGAATTTTGTGGGTCCCGGAGAGAACCATTGGTGGAGGAATTGGCTCTTCTTCATCTTCGTCTTGCAGTGCAGGTAATTCACCCAGTGTGAAGTCCTGCCCGAAGACTTTGTCCAGAAGTGCTCTTTCGTCAAAGAGTTTAGCCGGAGAGTCGGGAAGGTGTGGCATCGTCTTCACAAGCTGATCGATTTCAATATGAAGATTGGGCTGCAATTCAATTGAATCGCCCGGCATTGCATTAAGCAGAGCGAAGTTTCCCTCGTCTATCGAAAGCAGTAGCCTGAGCGCGGAATAGCCTGTTTCAAAACTGTCGATTACTGAAGCCGCGGTCACGTATTTGCCGCCTTCTATTGCAATTTTGCCGTTCAATCCATCGCGTTGCCTGTTGATTCGCAAGATCTTGAGACCCGGCACAGGAAGCGCTTTTATGCGCAGCAAAACATCCTTCATCGCAACCTGATCTGACAATCGACCTTCGAATATCAGATCCACGACGATGCCATCCTTCTATCTGTCATCAGCGCATCAAGCGCTTTATTTTGTGCTGGCGATGTATCTTATTGGGTTTTTGGCTCTTTGCGGGTCAAGAAACCTTTTAGCCATTCTGCAAAGGAGATTCCTTTTGCAGATGAGGCTGCGGTCTGCTGTGCCTCGGAAAGGGACGAACCATTGGCGACCAGATGAATGATTTTCGCTACTTCATCGTCTTCTGGAAATCTACCAAGCTTGCTCTTGGAATAAATGAGCACACCCTTGTCTTCAATTTCGAATACGCCGCCGCTTGATTTAACAAGCTCTGATTCTTCGGAAAACTGACTTTCTAATTCCGCTGCCAACCTGACAGCTCTAGCTTGATAGCCTCAAGCTCCGCAGTAGGTGATTTTAAATCTCTTTGCCATAAACCCTCCTTGATTCCAGTTGTGTCCGTTCGGACACCATCATGTTATCTTACCGCCCTTGAAACGGACGTGTAAGAAAAGCCATCTAACAGTTGAAGACTGGCTTGTTTGAGACCGGTTCCAATTGAGGCGCACAAACCTACGGAAAGCTGCGGAACAAGCGTTTCCACCAGGGCAAACTCAAGTACGCCTCGTACTGCTGTTTGAAGGCGACCATTTCGCGTTGAGCGCTGACCAGCTCATCCTTGAGCATTTGATTGTTGTGCTGGTTGGTTTCAAGCAGGCGCATCGAATTCGTCATTTCGTTCAGCATGCGGAGGTCTTCAACGTGCTGGCGTGTCTCATCTGCGAGGGCTTTGTGCACTTTGACCAGCTCTTTGAGCAGTTGCTCGACTTCTTCGGAGCGGTCGATGATGATGGTTTGATTCTCCAGCCCGTCTTCTGAGGGCTTCACCACAAATGCTTCTTTCGGCTTGCTGTTAGGCAGAGCCAGATTCAACGCTTCTTCCAGTAAATTTGGTATCAAGTCGTCACCTTCTGCTTCTCTTGCCTGTTCTTCGTCTTTCGAGCGATGTCTGACCTTAAAACTGTCGGGCGGTATAACACGCCACTCATCGTTGCCGTCGATGCGGATCTTCTTTGCTATCCAGCCATCCGGGAGCTTGTTGCCCCAGCGACCCAGGATACTGCGCTCGAGTGCTCGCACGGAGCGTCCTAAAAGAGATGAGGCTTCTTTGATGGTGAGCGCCGGACGTGCCAGCTCCTCTTCCGTCATTAAGTCAGAAATTGATTCCGAGTCTCCGTATTCATCGCATTCATCGCATTCTTCAGCGCCTGCTGATTGCGTGTCCGGATTGCTTTTCAGTTTGATTTCCTGCTCGATTTCCGCGGGTGCTTTTGTTTCCAACTCGGTAGTTTCGACCATCTTCGCCCTCAAATCTTCTCAACAACAAGTTTTGCCGCATTTCGCTCTGAATTCGAAACGCAAAGTTGCCGGACCCTATTTTAGCCCGTTTGTCATGAGGAGCGGCTCTCTATGAAGCGCATCTGTATAGAAAGTTTCTCATAAGAAAACCTGCAAGAGCCCACGGCTCTGGCGATTGTGCTTCCCGCGTGAGTCCGTAGAAACCAAAGGGAGGCGGATCAACCACCTCCCTTCAATGTCTTTCAGCTCTGAGAGCTGTTTTTCAAGGATTGAATCTACTTGATCAATCTTGATTCAACAGCTGCCCAGTCGATATTGCTGAAGAATGCTTCGATGTATTTTGGTCTTTCTGCCGGTTTGTAATCCAGCAAGAAAGCATGCTCCCAAGCATCCATTACGAGGATCGGCTTGAATCCGGCAATGTTGCCTTCTTCGTGCAAGGTGACCCAGTGGTTGGAAAGCACTTTGGTGTCTGGATCTTGGAACAGGATAGCCCAGCCCACTCCGCGCATCGCGCCTACTTTCATGAAGTCATTTTTCCATACTTCGTAAGAAGAATAGGTGTCGCAGATTGCTTTGCCGATTGCACTGCTTTCTTTCGGTTCGTCGGATCCACCGGATTTGAGGTTGCCGAAATAGTATTCGTGCAAAACTTTGCCGTTGTATTCGAAGCCGTAACGACGCTTCAATTCGGCGTATTCCGGAGTGCCGCTTTTGCCGGCTTCGGTGAGTTCAATGACTTTCTCATTGAGGGTATTGGTGTTGGTTACATAACCACCGTACAAGGCAAAGTGAATTTCCAATGTCTTGTCGGAGATACCATTCAAATTCTTGAGATGGGAGAAGTCTTTCTTCTCGTAGGTTTTGTATTGAATTTTTGTTCCTTGCATCGCGCTCTCCTATGCAACACAGTAAGACCATAAAGATCTTGTGGACATCTGTCTCTCGTGGCTGTCATTCATACCATAAATCCTTTTTCAAGAAGGGCGATTGTTCATTAAACAGCAGTTTTTTGCAACCCAAACATATTGTTCTGGCCGCTTTTTATCCCGCGGGAAGCCCAGTATTGATGCGATTTTGAGCGTTGTGCGATTCTAAATTTAGAACGACACCGTATGTGGTATCGCTGGAAGTTTGTCGCTTGTTGCTGCTGAAACTTATGGAACCAAGTCTGCAAGCCGTTTGCGTGGCTTCTGTCCTTCATCGCCTGGAGCCGCGTCTGCCGGTGCTTCAGCCGGTTGTGCAGCTTGGACCGGTTGGCCTGTAGCGGGATCGATTTGCTGCTGCATCTGTTGCGCTGCTGCTTGTTCTTCCGGAGTCGGTGCCGCCGGCGCCGGAGGAGGAGGTGGTGGCATAAAACCTTCCGGTGGGACCCCTGCTGCTTCGGCTGCAGGAGCAGGTTGTGCTGCTTGCTGAACCTCGGCAACTTGTTGCTCGTAAGCATGCTGCATTTGTTCGTAAGCTTGCTGTTGCGGCGCCTGTGCTGCAGGTTGTTCGTAGGCCTGCTGCTGCATTTGCTGAATTTGTTGTTGCTGTTCTGCCAGTTGCTCTGGTGTTAGATGCAACTCTGCGGGTGTAACCGGAGGCAATTGCGCTGTGGCATTTGGGTCAACTGTCGCGTGCGAATAACCGTCGGCCGCCGAGGCCATATCGACAACTGCCGCAGCCAAGGTGCTGCCGGTACCTGTGCCTGCTGCGCTTTGAGTTGTGTAGCTATTGTAAGGTTGATTCAAGAACCAGCCCATTTGAGCGAAAGCATCTTCAAGTGAAATTTGATTGCTAATGCAATAGTTGAGCGCAACGATTGCCTGTTCAACACTAACTACTCCTTTAGCCATGAAATCATTCAAGGCAAGCGATACACCCATTTCAAACTCACCGATTGCGCCCACTTTGTGCAGCATCAATCCCATGATTTGAGCGTCGCGAGTGCCGTTTCTCACTGCTTCTTCAATTTGCTGTGGAGAAATTCTTCCGGCCAGCTGCAAGAATTGATAGAGCGGAACAGTTTCAACAACCGGCTCTTTCTGCGGTTCTTGGGCTTTTATGACTTCTTCGATTGTGGTACCGCCACTGGCCACCATGTTCAAAACCAGCGCTGCTTGATCGCCGATTAAAGAACCAGCCGCGACCATCCTCTGCAATTCGAGAGCATTGTTGAGAATATGCTCGTTGATAGCGCCTTGTGCGATAAGAATCTGTCCGAGCGGTTGTTCTTGCACAAGACCCATTTCGACATAGTCCATCAAATTGGTGTCCGGCATGATGCCGGCTTTGACAAGCAATTCACCCAATCGGATTGTATTGTGCAGAGGCAATTGCAAACCTGTTTCGGCAAGCGATTGTTCTAGCGGAATCTGTCGCTCACGCGCAGCTCTGAGCCCCTGCAGGGCTTGTTCGCGGGTGATCTTATGGTCGCGCACCAATACCTGCGCGTTTAGAGCAGAGGAGAGAAGTGGCTCGACCACCGCTCCGGTAAGAATCAAAATACGACCGAGTGGCAATCCGCTCTGAGTAGACTGCGCCAATGCCTGGTCGAGAACTTCCTTGGTAATCATTTCGGCTTCGACAAGCAGTTCGCCCAATTTGTTGGTGGGCTGACTTTGCTGCACTTCCAATCCGAGCTGTCTGAAGGCGTCTTCGAGCGCCATCTCTTCTCTGCCGACAATAGCCAGCGCCTGGAGCACTGTTTCTAAACTGATGACACCGTCTTTCAGCAGGGATTGAGCCTGGACAGCAGCTCTCAGTTGACCGTCGGAGAGAAACCCCGACATGATCAAAACTCGTCCCACCGGCAGGGATTGATGTTTGGCGATTTGCATCGCTTCACGAAGTTCTTCCGGTCTGAGGAGGCCAGCCTGAGTCAACAGATCGCCCAGACGAACTCCACCTGCTTCACTTGTCATCGAAGTTACCTACTCCATAGTCTTTGTAGATTCTAAAGCAAAATCTTTCATATCTTTATGCATTCTGCCCGTTGGTAGCGCATCTTAATTTGTGCGGTCGCAAAGAGGGTGTAAAACTCCCGGCTTTGCAAAGATGCAAAAATCCCGCCGGAGCCGCAAAGTCCCGCTGTGCTTAATTTTTCATTTTAGGGACGCTAGACTGCGTCCGGAGTCAGACGTGATTCCATGTCGGTCAACTTTTCGAGGGCTGCGACCGGACCTTCGATGTTTTCCATTGCTGCAGGGCGACGATTTTTATCGGAATCTGACGTTGAAACACCGCCTGTGACCAACTCCTGCTTCTTTGGCAAGCGTATGTCTTTTGCCAAACCAAGCGCCTTCATCAAGAGAATTGCGTACCAGGAGATGTCGAACTCTCTCCAGCTCAATCCGTGGCGGGCGGACTGAGGGAAGGCGTGGTGGTTGTTATGCCAACCCTCGCCGCAGGCAAGCAACCCTACCCACCAGACATTGCGGCTGGCATCGGCCGTTTCAAAGTTGCGGTAGCCAAATCGCGGAATGTGGCAAACGGAATTGACCAAAAATGCGGCAATAAAAATGGTTGCGGCCCCCAACAGATTGGCAACAAGAGCCACAGGTCCCAGCAAAGCCAGGATTAAGAGACGAAAAACTACACAGACAGTGAGGCAAATCAGCCACTGGGTCTTGGGATTGGACGGATCCAGGGCGCGGTAGACCGGGTCTCTCAAAAGGTCTGGAACGACGACAGGGAACTGTTCTTTTGGGGTTTTGTATTCAGGAGAAAACAGCCAACCAGCAAAAGAATGCCAAAAACCGTTGCGAGGAGAGTGAGGATCGCCCTCTTTGTCAGTCAGCTTGTGATGCACTCGATGAGTCGCGACCCAGGCTATCGGCGAACCTTCAAAACATAGGTAGCCGCCCGAGACAATGAAATATTCCAAAAATCTCGGAATCTTGATGGAACGGTGTGAGAGAAGTCGGTGATAGCCGATAGTGATGCCAAGACCGTGATAGAGCCATGACGCGACAAAAACTGTCAGGAAAAGAAGCATGGGTATACTCGCAGGATCCTTAGCCCGGCAATCGTCTTGGGGAAGAAACCAAAAACGCCGGACCGCCTGTAGTTTACCTCTGATGTCCCTCTTTTGAAAGTGCATGACATCTGTGGGTTTGGTCACGGGCAAGTTAATTGCGCTTGTTGTAAGTAAGAATTTTTGGTGCGGTATCGAATATGGTGCGCAGAACCTTGTCGATGGTTTAAACCGTGTTTTCAATAAATAACTCTAAAAACGAGACCAGGCGCTCGAAAGCGCCTGGCGAATTTCTCATGGTTCCTTAGAACCTCACCATCTTGGTGTTATGGTGCCCCCGTGGGGGCGGTTTTCAACTAGGTTGTGTTCAATTGTCAAAGACGCTTGCTCTAAGGATGTCCTCCGGGAGCGAAGTTCTGACTCTTTCATAATGCCCTCGAAAATGCGCAATCTAACCTCTTTTTCGCGCAGATTCGAAAGTTCTTTTGTTTTTGTTGCGCAGGCAACAATGTCGCTTGGAATTTTGTTATTGGCAAAACAAAATTCCAGAAAAATCACTATCACTCAGTGTGGCGTCACTCACCTGTCGTAGCGATAGGTCACGCGGCACCGTATATGGTGCGGATATGCGCGCTTGGTTGAATTAGTTCGTAAATCAGTGAATCAATCAGTGAATCAATTAGTGAATCAATTTGAGCGCCGGCAGTTTTTTTGCTGCAATTTGCGAACTGCTTTCGTCATCAGAAGGTGGCTCTGTTATAAGCCTGGAGATTGACTTTGCCAGTTCTTGCCGATTGTTTTCTTTGTAAGTGACATACCGCTCTTCCAGGCACCCGTCTTTGAACAGCAGGACAGCGGGCACTTCGGGAACATCATATTTGTAACTCAGCCCCAGATTCTTGTTGAGGTCGAGCCTTACGTAATCGACCTTTCCGCCGAATCTCGATACCAACTCGACAATCGATTTGGCTGCCGGATCGCAAGCTGGGCAAGTGGGCAGCGAAAATTCGACCAAAACAATTCCTCGTCTTGCCAGCACGCGCGTACGAAACTTCAATTCCTGCTCGTTTTTCAAAGTGCGAGCGAGGTGTTCGTTGTGTTCGGCTTTATTGCCGAACGGTACAAAGGTGCCCAGCTGGTCGACTCCGATTTGTGCTGCGCACGGCAAAACGTTTATGCAGACAAGCAACAAGATTGATACGCATCTAGCGAAAGACAAATTCATATGAACCAATCGGGCGGTCGGTGTTTAGTTTACCGGACCTCGCCAGTTGCAGAAGTGATGAATTTTTCTTGCGGTGCTACCGGTGGCGAGTCAGTCAGTGCCAAATTTTGCTCACTGTTGTCTGAATATTTCGGCTTCTTCACGAAGAGCCTCCCGGAATCATCGGCCATGCGTTCCCTCAATGGCAAGTCGGACAAGCTTTAAGGGAAAGCCTGTGCAGTTAATCTCGCGTGCTCAGATCTACATAGTGGATATACGTATGTACTTTTAATGAAACGAATGTTATATCCATCTCAATATCGAGGACTGCTGCCGTGCAAAGACGCATGTCTGGACAGAATCTTGGACCAGAGTCGGGACTTAAGCCGGGAATGGGCATGGGTCTGAAGCCGCAATTGGATCATGTCATCGTTTCTCTGAAGAAACGGATCCTGATTCCTGTTCTTATTCTTGTTGGCGTTTTGATCTGGTTCAGCCTTTGTAGAGCCTTTTATGAGAGCTATTGGACAGGTACCGTCCATCGCGTTCAAACCGTCGACTTCAATATTTTGCACCACACGCTGCCCAGTACCCTTTCTCAGCTGATTGTTTCTGGTCGCGACGACCAAATTCAGCGCGTACTTGATTCCACTTATGGCCTGTTTGGGCTGGTGATCACCGATCCAACGGGCAATTCTATTCTTTATCAAACCGACAAGGTCTATCGGCGCAAGTCCTGGCAGAAACGCCTCAGCCCAGAGAATCTGAAGACAGAGGCGGAGCCTTACGACCTGCTTACGGACCCGCCGCCCATCAGTGCTGCTTACGAGCACAAATCACCGAGATCTTCAGGCGCCGTGAAAGTGGAAGGCGAAAGTCAGCCTGGTCGCGTACTGGGACGCATCTATTACATGCGCTCTTACCCGCCAACATTGCTTGAAGATTTGAATAATTTCCTGACGACCGGATTCTGGGAATTGTCCGGCTCCAAGCGCGGATATCTCTTCATCACTTTGTCGTCGATATTCTTCTGCCTGGTTGTCGTGCTGCTCATCTGGTTGAGGCGCCGCGGCATAGAGTTGAAAGAGAAGGAACTCGAGCATATTCAAAAAGAGCTTGAAATCAGACAACGCGCTCTTGCTCATTTATCGGGCGAACTGGCAAATCAGAAGACCAGAAAAGCTTGGTTGGAAAAAGAAGCCGAACAATCATATAAGCGTGCTCTCGGACTAAAACAATCTCTGGAGCGCTTAAGAGACTCACTGGCATTGGTCAGCGGGCAGCAAATCACAGTCCAGCAGGCGGAAAACCTTGATCCGCATCAAATGGTGAAGGTCCGCCCTCCTGTGCATCCGCCCAGCGCTTTGCTCGAGGAAATTGAACTATTGATTCCGGCGCTTTCCGACAATGCCAAGGCGCTCCGCTCACAAGCAGGTTTGTTGCAAGACTATTGTCAGATTCTCGAGAACAGACAGGTTGAGATGCACCAGCTCGTGGAAAACGCTTACAACAGAGCACAACAAGTTTCCGAACGATTTATTGACATGCGTCCGGGAACGACCGTTAACAACTAAGAACGGCGGGCACTTAAATACTGTAACCGCGTATGTCTCTTGATTTCGTGTTGTTGCTTAGTATTTGGCTGACTATAAGTAGGCCATGATAAGCTAATGGCTGTGGGACTAACGCCGCCCGCATCCTGTGATGTATATAAGTGGGATGGGTAGGTGATTTAGCATGTAGCCCGCGCAATGCGAGCTTTTTCTGGCCGACTCGTTTTAGAGTCCCGGAATAACCCTGGAGTATCTGGAGCAAGAGGAAATAATGAAACCAGCCTCCGGTAAGAAATTGACGCTTTCGCTGAATTCCTTGCAGGAATCGAGCAGCGAGCCCGTCTATCGCCGTGGTGTGCAGTATTATCGCCGCAAAAAGGTTCTTAAGTACGAAGAGACTGAGGGCGGTCAAAAGATTGATGCTCTCGTAATTGGCTCGGAGCCGCAGCCGTATAAAGTTCATGTCGAGATCGAGTCGGAAGAAGTTTTCAAAGCCGAATGCTCCTGCCCGTATTTCGAGGAAGTCTGCAAGCATTCAGTGGCAGTTATTCTTACGCATATTGCTCGAGGCAATCCCGGCATAAGATTTGATCTGGCGGAAAACGACAGAGGGCGCGACAACCAGCAAGAGCGGGCGCCGAAAGCCAAGGATATGCTCGATGACGCCAAAGGCGCCGAGCCTGATCCTGATGATCAGCGCCATCAACTTGGCGTTTTGGTTTTGGAAAAACCACTTGCTTTGATCGTCGGAACCGTCCCGCAAGAGAAGCAAGGCAAGGTCAACATTCTCAAAGTGCCACCTGAGTTTTTGAATGTTCTCGAGCCTGAGTCCAGAATATATCGTCTCACAAAATATTTGACCCAATTGCCTCAGACAACCAAGGGTATTGCGGGTGGGCATCGCATTCCTCGTGGCGACGAAGGCACCGTGATCGGACATTTGAGCCTGTGTAGCAAGCTCGTTAACACCGCAGACGGAAGCGAAGTAAGTTTTTCAAACAAAGTAATCAAGCCGCTTGCCGTCCTTTCCGAGACTGAAAGCGGTGAATTGCTGTTGAAATTAGAAGCACGCGATGAGGAAGGCAATTCGCTTGAGCATCCGGTGTTTTTCCTTGGGCAAAGCAGTTGGGTAATGTCCAAGCATACCTTTTACAGTATCGATTTAAGCGCTATCCATCGGCTTTTCCAATTCTTCGACGCACACGGTCAAATGACGGTGAAGTTGGAGATTGTTCCGAAATTTCTGGCTGTGGATCTGCCGATTTTGCAAAAACGCATGGACGTGCGACTTGACGAAACCACTGCGCCGTTTCCTGTTGCTGTCACAGATGCACCTCGCGTCGTTATCAAGCTCGGCGAGCGCAAAGGCGTCCCGACTACAGCGATCGGCAGTGGCCCTAATGATGTGTCGCTTGAAGTCTCGCTTTCATTTGGATATGGTGCGCTTGTTTTGCCATCGCGTGATGAGACAAGTGCAGTAGAGTCCGAACTCTATACCCGTACGATGTCGGAGACAGGACAGAGCGTTTGGGTGAAACGTCAATGGGAGTTGGAACACCAGGTGCGCCGCTTCTTGAGCAACTTGCAGCCCACTCGCACGATTGCAGATCGTTTCTTCTTTGCTGACGAAGCAGCGCTGGATGCTCTCTATTACTTGTCCTCCGAGCAGTGCGCGGAGTGGGAAGTTGCCGGCATCGATGCGCTGAAAAATTACAAGGTCCGCAAAGAGCCGCTTAAGCTCAAAGCGAAGCTGTCACTTAAAAAGGACTCCTTCAAATTCGACTTCGATCTGGATTGCTCTTCCAATGGTGAAGCGATTCCATTTCCGCTGGTTATCGAGTCACTTTTCCGCAACCGCAATTACCTGAAATTGTCTTCCGGCGAATGCGTCAGGTTGCCGATGACGACGCTTTTGAGTCTGCTCAAAACCATCGGTCAGAGCAAGGATACATCGCGTCCGCTCTACCAAGCCTTGCCGATTGCGCACGCACTCGAGACGCATGAAATTGAAATCGATGCAGATCAAGGTTTCCAAAACTTTCTGCAGAAGATTCACAATTTCAGAGAGCTTGAAGGAATTGAGCTTCCTGAGTCGTTTGATGGTGAGTTGCGGACGTATCAAAAGGAAGGCTTCAACTGGCTTTCATTCCTTCGCGAATACGGACTGGCTGGAATCCTCGCTGATGACATGGGTCTTGGTAAAACCGTTCAAGCACTCGCGTTGCTTCTCGATCACCACAAAGACGGCAAGAAAAAAATGCCATCAATAGTGGTGGCGCCCACATCAGTTGTGTACAACTGGTTGAGCGAGGCAGAACGCTTCACGCCCAAACTTAAAAAAGCGCTTTTTCTTGGTCGCGATCGTGGCGAACTTTTGAAAACACTTCAAAAAGACAATGCCAAAAAGCCGGATGTGATCTTCACCACATACGGTATCATCCGTCGAGATTATGAAACGCTGAAAGATTTGCAATTCGAGTTCCTTATTCTCGACGAAGCGCAAAACATCAAGAACCCGGAATCGGTTGGTGCGATTGCCGCGAAGAGCTTGAAGTCCTTCCACCGATTGGCACTTTCCGGTACGCCTGTTGAGAACAGACTGAAAGAACTCTGGTCTCTGTTCGACTTCCTGATGCCGGATTTCTTAAGTACCTACAAAGACTTCAACGAAACTTTCGAGCGCCCGATCGAAGCAGGATTGGATGGGGCCGGACAAAAACTTAGAAAGATCGTTCACCCATTTATTTTGAGAAGGCTGAAGAGCCAGGTCGAGAAAGAACTTCCGGATCGTACCGATATCATTCATCTTTGCGAACTGGAAGACGATCAGCGTTCACTCTATCTCGACGTTTTGGACGAATGCCGTCAGAAGGTCTTCAACGAGATTGCTTCTCGTGGCATCAAACGTTCGCAGATTTCCGTGCTCGCGGCGTTGCTTAGACTACGTCAGGTATGTTGCGACCCACGTTTGCTTAAGAATCGCGGTGATGCTCCTGCAGCTGCGTCTGCGAAGCTGTCTGCTTTTATTGCCATGATCGACGAAATCATCGATGAAGGTCACAAAATTCTGGTCTTTAGTCAGTTCGTCGAAATGCTCACTCTCATTCGAGCCGAATTGGAGAAAGCTGGTATCGATTATGCGTACATCGATGGTCAGACGCCGGCGAAAGAACGTCTTGATCGCGTTAATAACTTCAACGCCGATCCCAAGCTGCCGATATTTCTTATCAGCTTGAAGGCAGGCGGTACCGGTCTCAACCTGACTGGCGCCGATTACGTTATCCATTACGACCCCTGGTGGAATCCTGCGGTCGAAAATCAGGCTACTGACCGGGCGCACCGTATCGGTCAGACGAGACATGTATTTAATTACAAGCTGATTACACGTGGAACAGTAGAAGAGAAAATTCTGGCCTTGCAAAAGAAGAAGAAAGAACTCGCAGAGCTTGTTATGGGTGGCGACGAAAGCGTCGCTAAAGAACTCACGAAAGAAGATCTTGAATATCTCTTCTCCTTCTAAGTTTCTCGAAAGTAAAAGATAGACATACCGCGGTATCAAGACTTTTATTAAATGTCGGAATTTTAGATGTTTGAAGTGTTTTCAGCGTTACCCCCTTGTGGGGGGCGGGAATATTTAACTTGACATCATGCGGCCTATCGCCGAAATACCGGCGAAATGACCATTAAGTAAGCCGTCCTGCAAAGAACGGCCACAAGGTCAAAAATTAGAGTCATGTGCTGAACTCCTGCAACGTGCCTGGAGGCGTTCTTATTATGCGTAAATCAAAACTCCAAAGACGGAGCCAAACCGGCAGTATTGCTGAGTTTGCACCTGTCTTGTTCATTTTCTTTATGATGATTCTGTTCCCGCTCATAAACTTGATCGGCTACGGTACTGCCTGCGCTACGGTTCAATTCATTGGGACCAATTGCGCCACTGCTGCTCAAAATGCCGCCAGTTATGCTGATGCCTTAACAGCAGTTGAAAACATGTCGAAAGGATTGACTAGCTCTGGATTTGGCAAGTTTGCAAATTTGAGCCCTCAAGGCGGCTACAAGAACTGCGGAGTCGACCTTTATCTAATCGAAATCGACTATTCGAATAACAATCGTCAGACCTACGGACCGAACACCGAATTGCCTCACGCTTACGATTCGAGCAAAATCTACGAATACCAAGCTCGTTGCAATTTCCAAATCAATCCGTTTTTGAACCTCTCAGGGGTGCCGGGAATAGGAAGTGTTCCTATCATTGGCAAGCCGAGTGCAATGGCATCTAATGCGTGCCGCAGCGCAGAGCATCCGGAAGGACTTAGCTCGATTGCTGTTGCTCCACCGAACCAGCAAAACCCACCCCCGACTAATCCACCTACCAATGGTAATCCGGCCAATTCAGGCAACATAGGTGGCTTGCACTAACGAACGCACGTTCACACGACATCTAGTTTTTGATTCTTTGCACCAGCTCGCGTTTTCTACGCGGGCTGGTTTTTTACGGAAGTCTTGTTGTCGCACCGGGGCTGGCAGCGGTTATTGAAACACTCATGGGAGCGCTGAGCTGATTGCCGCTGCTTACTTTGGTGGATGAGACAATTTGTACTGCCGAGGGCAAAAACTTGCACTTAGTGAAATCATTACCGGCTTCCGGACCAGCGGTCATCAGCTTTTTGAAAACACTATTGGAAGTCAATCTTGCTGGCGCGACGGTATTTTTTGCAGCGGCAGGCAGCGAGCAAAAACTGAAGTTTAGATCGTCATCCGGAGCAGGAAGTTTTGCGTTGATGTTTGGCAGGTAGACAAAACTTTTTTGTGTGATGTACTTCTCTTGCTGATCGTATTCTCGCAAGTCCGGTAAACCTTCAGCAGAAGTGAGATTGGTTAGAACTCCGTCAATGTAGCCTGCATCTACATTTTTCAACTGTGTTGCGTCCGCGCTGACACCGGGAAGTCTCATTCCAGGTTTGCTTGATGCTGCATCGGCTACGTCGTTGGATTGCTTTTGCAAGTCTTTCATGATCAGAACCGTCAATTCTCTTCTTTCTGATTCGATCAACTCTGCCGATTGTCTGGCTTCATCCATTAGTTGAAGAGCCAGTGGACGCATGCGCTGGTGGTGGGCGATGGCTTCATTCAATGCTGACCGTGATGAAAAGACTAGTTCTCGTGAATACTCCGTCATGCTATTCATCTGACCAACCCAGTCGTCTTTGTTGATGCCCGTCGCCATCTGCAGAGATAGCGTCTCTATGTCACTTTGTGTCCGTTTCTGAGACATCATCATCATGGACACAACTATGCCTATTCCAAGAACTGCCACTATGATGATCGCAACTAGGACAACGACCGCAAGCATGTTGCCTCGCGTCGTTCTCATAGTTGGAGTTCTTGATGCTAATCTGGTCATTATTACATTCCATAATTCATGAGTTGCTGTCGACCTGCTGGTTCTGAACGAATGCTCAAACTGGCAACGCTCTGCGTCAATTGCCCGGGCATTCTGGTGACAGTGCGAAAACCGTGCCGCTGTAATTCTTGGATGAATGCATCAAATGCGTCTTTCTGAACAACAATCGATCGCAAAGGCATCTTGTTTAAATACAGATCCAAATAGATTCTGACGACAGCACCGCCGGCAGCGTTTATTTCTTCTTGCCTATATGATGAATTGCTGATCGCTACTTTGATAATGCCTGTGGTGCCAGGTTTTACGTCCAGCTGTTTGTATCTTCGCATTCCAACTGTGCGAAGGTGGCTTGAGTAAAGGTATTCATACAATGTCTGAGGAATTGCGATGTCTGGCTCTGCGCCACGCTTTTGCAGCTCTTTATCAATTTCGCTTGTTTCTAGAACATTCTGCTCGAAATAAATGGACGACCTAATCAGTGGATTTAGTTTTGAATTAGGGTAATTCAGGCATGGTTCCACGACCTTCGTGTTTATTGTTATGACCCAATCGGCCGTAGCAGCCATTGCTCTAGCGGTGCACAATGCAAAGCTAAAACAGAGGATCAAAACGACGAAAGCCGTAAAACGGAACATATTTTGCGCAATCTCATCACTACTTGCGTGTCAAGTTTACACGAATATAGTGACCTACAATCCGGGTTTCTATCTTGATGAATTGGCTTTGGATTGCTCTTTACCACCAACCGAATAGAAGTGCGTTTACAAGCGCTCGGTTGAAGTTTGGAATTTTATTGCCTTGTGGGGTGTCATCACAGGTTCTGTAGATGATGCTATCCAGTCTGACCGGGTTAGACCATGGGACGAAGCTTTGTAGAAAAGCAATGCCACCTGCCCAGAAAGGGCCGGAGAATGAGGTTCCATCCCCGTGATAGATTTGCGCCGGATTTCCGGCCACTACGGTGATATTTACACCTGGAGCACCGGCTTTGAAGGGTCCTGTATTTGAGAAGGCCGCAACCTGGTTATTTTCGTCATAAGCCATAACTCTTCTCAGATACTGCTCTGGACTCGGATCTACGATTCCACTGTTACCTGAACCGTTTACAAACAAGTCGCCTTGCTTGCGAGCGGCTTTAGCAATCTCTTGCACAACGGACGAACCATTGTAAGTCGGCAGGATGGAAGAGTTGATACTGAGGTTTATCGCTCCAGGGCCACCTCGTAACGCTTGGTTGTCTACGCACCATGTCATCGCGCGCAGCACATCCATCGTGTCGATCGTTTCGCCATCATTTGTGACCCGGCAAGCAACTACTTTCACCGGGAGATTATGTGAAGCCGTCCCTGCTATGAAGGTTGAGTTATTCGTTTTGCAGGACATGATTGACGACACCGCTGTGCCGTGAACGCCGGAGTCGAAGGGTGCTTCTGCAACACCGTTAGCTCCGCCGGCGAAATTAAATTGCCGAACCTGCGTCATTTCCTCGCCGGCTGTTACAAGATTGTGTCCGGAATCGATTACCGTGATGCGAGGATAAGCTCTCTGACCCATGCCTAACAACCTGAGTGTGCAACGGGCGTCATTCCATTGCATTGCCGGCAATGCATACTGATCCGGGTAGTCTGGGTCATTGGGAACGCATGAGGGTCTTGGCGGCCAATTGAACCATCCGCTTAATTTAGACTGAAAACTTGCTTCGGCTGAGAGAATATTTGCGTCTACCTTTCCATTGAATTTCGCTACTGCTCCAGCGACGTCTCCATTGTTGGGGCGAACGTGCAGAATTGAGAAACCGCCCGTCTGACACGGAATCTCGGCTAAAACAGTGCAACCCGCGTCAGTAAGCGCTTGCTTCGCGGCGGCAACGTCTCCACCAGCTTGAGTACAAACTAGAATTGTTCCGTTCGCCGCTTGCGCGCTCGGCATTAATGGAAATGCGCTTAACAGCAGAACCGCTGATACCTTTATGGCGGTTTGTCTAAATCTCTTCCACGAATTTGCATTCAACATGATCTGCTACTCCGCATAGGCTTCGCGTTTCCGCTAGGCTACTTCGCCGCGTTAGGAACTGGTTTCAAAAAGCCAAAGTAAAAGTACTTTTTGACTGACCTGAGTCAGGCGGCTCTTTGACTTTCGTGCCAAATGTTAGTAACTGAGGAGACTTAGCGGTTCAAAACGCTAATGTGGAATCTTGTCCGCAACTCTCCACGTAAAACGATTTTAGAACGTCACGGGGGAGTCATCAAGATACTGAATTTCGGCACGGCTGACAGGTAATGTTATTACCTATATGCGACTATGCCCATGCAAAATGAGGCGGTATCGGTTTCGTATCAAAAAGGCGAATATCAATCTTGGATTTAATATCCAATCTTCCCGGATCGGATTTAACCCATTATTCGCTGATTTAATGTGGGAATAAGGTCAGTAGCCTCAAACGTGCCAGATCTATGCAAAAGCCGAGACACAATGTTGATTTAGCGAAAACCGCGGAAGAAATTCGGTTGACCACCGGATTGGACGAACCTACGCAGCAAGAAATTATTGTGTCCGCAAAAGCCGAGCAGACTACCAGGCAGGAGTTTCGTGTCAGTACTCAAACCGACATGGAAGCAGGTTTGGAGAGCGGTTACAGCTCTGACCGCATGTTTGATTCGCTTATCGATACTCAGACCGGTACATCAACCCAAACCGAATCACATAACGATACCCAATCAGACACTCGTCATAAAACGGCGTCTGGCGAATTGTCCTCTCTTGAAAAACACCACGACCCTGACGGGACTATGGGTTGCAATACCTGCCAAGGTGATCTGATAGAGGCGATTGCCGATGAATGTCGAATAAATGTAGGCGACGTAATCGCATCTCGCTATGAGATAAAGCAGTATCTGGGCGAGGGTGGCATGAGTGCCGTCTATGCGGCCACCGATAAGGTTATTAAGCGCGATGTGGCGCTAAAGATTTTGCATCGCGATTTGTTGGTTCGCGGTAAGGGCTCTTTGCTGAGGTTTCAGCGTGAAGCGCAAGCGCTTGGAAATTTAGACCATCCGAACATAGTAAAGATCCATCATTTCGACGCTGACGAGAATGCGCAGCCGTACATAGTTATGGATATCGTCAATGGCGAGTCCTTAGCACGACGTCTGGTGAAAGAGCCAGAAGCTGGAAAAATTACCGATATCATCGACATCTTTGTGCAAGTTTGCGACGCGCTGGCTCATGCGCATAATCGAGGTGTTGTACACCGAGATCTAAAGCCGAGCAATATTATGGTCGTCGGTAATCAAGTCAAAGTCCTCGACTTCGGCATCGCGAAGTTGATGAGCGAAGACAGCGACCAAGAATTGCAACTCACTCGCACCGGCGAGGTATTTGGAAGCCCGCTCTATATGAGCCCCGAGCAGTGTCGTGGTTTAAAGCTGGATTTCCGCTCGGACATCTATTCAATCGGCTGCGTCATGTATGAAGCCTTTACCGGAAATCCTCCATTCACCGGAAACTCGCACATCGACACCATGCTTAAGCATGTAAATGATTTGCCTGCTTCGGTTGTGTCTTCTATGTGTGACGCGCGCTATGCAGAAAAGGTTGATGCTATCTTGCTTCGATGCATGGCGAAGAATCCTAACGCTCGCTTCCAGTCTATGGAAGAGGTTAAGGATGCTCTGCTTGAACTCGAACGTGATACTAAAGGTCCGCTAGAACAACTAAAACGAAAACTCGAGCTAATAAGACTGAGGATTGGCGCTCAGGGTAAGTTCACGAAGAAGATGATAGCTGCCTACTGCGCTGCAGGTTTGGTTGTTTCTGGGCTTGGCGCGGTGGCTGTAATTCAACACAACAATTCTGAGCAACATTATTCATTTAAGAACGCTAGCATCGAACAGTGGAAAGAACTAAACGAACAAGGCCAAGCTGATTTTAACAACGGAAGATTCGCGAAAGCCGAGGCCATTTTCAAAGGCGAATCAGAGATGGCTCAGAAGCTTGGAAATAAGCAACTCAAACTGGCAAGCTATACCGAATTGCTCGACGTAATGAAAGCTCAGGAGGTCCTCAACCCGGAGTTAACTAAGGACGAAAAATTTCAAAAGCAGAAGCAAAAGATTTCATCCGACATAAGTGTTTTAGATAAGGATGAGAATGCCGAGCTAGCGAAATTGAAGAGAGAGCTTTTAGGGACGATGGCACCTGCTCAAAGAGAAGCGCTGTGCGATCAAGCTGCGGACTTTGGTTTGGCGTTAAGTGATCGTGGTCGCCATAAAGAAGGTATTGATCTTTTACAGCATGCCTTGCGAGTTGCTCAAAAAACCAAGAATGAGATTTTGCTTGGCAAACTGCATTGCAATCTAGGTCGCGCTTATTCCAATGATCGCAACATCAAGGACGCTCGGGTTCACTTCGCTGAATCCTTGAAACTGCGCGAAAAAGTATTGCCTGGTACTGACGTTGATATTGCCAGGACTGCTGCCGGTTTGGCTGGTGTTTCACCACCGCAAGACGTAGCTCGATTGTTGGACCAAGTTCGAAAAGTTTGCGCTGCATCATTTAGTCAAAATAGTCACCAAGTTGGTTGGGCTGATTCGTTGCTTTCCAGGCACGCATACGAGATAAAGGATTACACTTCTGCGAAGCAAAAGGCAGATTCTGCAGTATCCAAATGCAAGGCGGCGATTGAAACACAGCTCTCGGTTGAAGAGCAAAACCGCGCCAAGCTAACGCTTGTCAGAGCACTTTCTTATCGTGCAATGGCCAATAGGGAATTGCTGGACGCGGAATTGAAAAAAGGTGGAAAGGTTGTAGACAAAGATGCAAGGGAGGCTGCAATATCAGCCGATTATGCGGAGGCTCTGCAATATGTGCAAGAATTGAATCCGAAGCCGAACGCGCGTGAAGTCGATACAAATACTGCGTGGCTGCTGACAGAAGATGCTATTGCGCTGAAGAAGCATTACGACTTTGCGATGTCCAAGGGAGACAGTTTGCCAAACGACGATTCTGGCAAACCCGCCTTACTCAACCAAGCCAAATTCCGGGTGGCTCGTGCACTCGCTATAAATGATAGATTGCCCTCGGCGGAGGCGAAAGTCAAAGCTGCGGATTATTACTTGTGGTTGGCACGCATTGAGCGCTCTCTCTCGGATCTTCCTGCCTCAGAGCGAGCATATCGCTTGGCGAAACAAAACAGCGATGCTGCTAACGGTGTGAGCAGCGCACTCAGCGGACTAATTCAACAAGAATTGGACGCAGTTAGCAGAGATTTGGGAAAAGATAATTGATGCCGTTTTGGCGGATCTGCTATGTAAGTGTTTCGGCATTGAAAGCCAGTGTTTGATCGTCGACAAGTGATTCGTCAAGCATAGTGCGTTTTTGAATCTCTGCAAAATTGGGATGGTCGGTTGCAACGTTGTTGAACCAGAAGAGTGGAACGCCTCTGTTAATGAGCTGTTCCTGTAGTGAGCGAACCGCGTCAGGTGAGTTTACGATTTCGCTCGGCGCGATGTTGTTTTTCAAAGCAAAAATTGAGAGTGTCCCTTGCGCCTCTCCTATCGACCATTCGATCGGATGAAGTCTGTATGAGCCGTTCGTCACGTGCGTCGTGCTGATGTTTTTGCACGCCGGCAAAAGATTGGTTGCGTCTTGGGGGATAAGCGCACCAAGTGGAATTTGGAAGGGCTTAGTATGTTGCGCCGCGCCCGGAACATCTTGTTCTCCGTGAATATCCACCGGGTAACGACCAATTCCTACGGAATCTGAAAACAGGTGCGCACGTGCTCCGGGATTTGTCGCGACAACAATTTCTTCTTCGACAATTGTGTGCTGACCAACGATGCGGCGCGACTCTCGGATGTATGGATACTTTGAAAGTCCGTCTTCTGTTCCCAGCACATCTGTTCGTAAGTAAAATTCCGGGTAGCCGAAGCCCCCATCATCACGTGGTGCTTCAGTTTGCAACCAGTAGAGAAAACCGAGACTCAGAGCCTTTCCCAGAGCCAACCGTTCTGCCTGTGTAATTGCGTCTACATCAATAATGTTTTGCATTCGTAAATCGTTGCTGTTCCAATTGATCATTGCAACGTCGAAAGGATAATCATCGGATTCGAATAGTTTTGAAGAAATTAGCCTGCGATATTCCCAGAATGGCAGCTTCTCGATGCGCATCTCATCGCCTTCGCCTTTGAACTTGCATGCAAACATTGGATAGCCTTCCAGGGAGAATTTCCCTGACGCCTTGAACTCATCGTAATGAGGCGGTTTTGCAATTACGTTCTTAGTGCCTGGTCTGTGTTCAATGACGAATGGATATGTGAAGTCTTGAACATTCTCAGGACGAGCTTTTTCCGGTGCATGTGCTTCACCGGTTTCATCCTTTGATTCTGCACCGCTTCTGTACTTGACTCCGACCAGTGGGAGCAAGTCACCGAGTTCTGTTGCATCGATGACAATTTTTGCTTTGATTTCCGTACAAGTTTTTCTCTCGAAATCGTACAGGCCTATTGATGTCACTTTCTTTTTCGAGATTGCTGATGAAGTCTCAGTTTCTTCAGCTTTTGCGAAAATAGCTTTGGTTCTCAATTTGATGGTTAACTGGTGACGCTTTTCATATGGAGAAAGAAGCTTCTCAATTTCATCAACTGCAAATTTAGGTTCAAACGCAAGCCAGCTCACCCAGCAATCACCTGGGTTTAGCCAGGGCTCGGCGGCGGCCCAATCAACTAATTTGAAATCTCTTTTGTAGCGAGCGCGAATTTCATTTCTGAAATGTTGATAGCTTCTTGCTGCGCCGCTGATTTCGACTAGGTGATTCTCGTCCAGTGCCGACACCCCTTGCGAAGTCATTTGACCTCCAAGCCAGTCTGTCTCTTCTGTGAGAATTACCAACGGTTTTTTTTCAGTGGAAAAACCTAGCTCATCCGCAGCTTTCAGTGCGGAGAGTGCTGCTGAAACTCCGCCCATTCCGCCACCGACGATGAGAATGTCGCATTCAATATGTTCAATTTGAGTTTCGTCGACCTCAATTGAAATTACCGCGCTGCGTGGTGTTTCTATATTGACCTTCAAAGGGTCAACGATTGAAAAAACTTTTTGAGCTGAATTTGTTTTGTCCGGCAAGAATTGACACCAGTCGAAATCCTCACAAATTCTATCTTCTTGCAAACGTTTTCAACCAACGCAAAAGCAGGGCGGATGCCCGCCGCCCTGCTTGCTCCTGCGTATGGAAGCTGGGGCAGCTTCCTGGTCGCTCGGTTAAAACGAAATGTCCTTTAGTGGTCTAATCCAAAACCATTTGCAATGCCAAACAATCCGCGAATCTTATTGAGTTTCATCTTCGCGCGTTGTTCTGGCGTAAGAATCTTCGCGAAAGCGATTAGATGCTCAACGAGAACGTCTGTTAGCTCTGATTTCTTGCCGCGGATTTCATCGGTGATGTTCCAAACCTGCTTTTCGTCAATTGCTGGCTTAGCCAACTCTTTGAAGAGTCGCTTATATAGATCGACGATATCGACTTTTCCGTGGCCGAACTTACTAAAGGCTTGTCCCTTGAGTTCTGCGAGTTTTTCCAATTGATCGTCTGTCAGATCAATACCGGAGAAAGGCGAGCCACAACCGTGACCGCCAAACGGCCCATGCATTCCGCCGTGCATTCCGGCAAACTTGCCAAACATGCCCTGGGGACCACAATTTCCAAATCCGAACATAAAACCTCCTATCGTCAGGGCGAAAAGCCCTGCCGCTCGTATAATTTGAAGGAATATCCAAAAACTGACTATCAGTATAAAATTATACCGTCAGTCGGTTTTGTGTCAAGGCGATCAAAAATTGGGACGACGAGAAGAAAAACGAGAAGCAACCAGGCAGGAAATACTGACTGCGGCGAGGTCCATGTTCCAGCAGAAGGGGTATGACGCGACGTCGGTCGATGACCTCGTGCTGGCTGCGAATGTAGCCAAGGGGACGTTTTACTATCATTTCAACTCGAAGGATGAGCTACTGCATGCTTTGCAGGAGATGGTCATTGATGAGTTTGCCACCCAAGCGCGCACAAAGTTGACTGAGGGGGTCTCTCCATTAAAGGTACTGTCAGAGTTCGTCTCTGAAATGGCTAAATGGAACGAAGCTAACTCAGACCTGTCACGCGCTGTATTTGCAGAGAAGTTCACGCGCTTTTCGCAGGGGCATGGTGGACACGGCAGCCATGCCAGCCACGGTAATCATTGCTCTGTAGAAGAGAAGAAGCGGAAATTCGTTAATTTAATTGCGGAGCTGATCGCGCTTGCGCAGAAGGCAGGCGAGATCCGAGCAGATGTAGAAGCTGATGATTTGGTTCGTGTGATCTTGCCGCCAATTATGTTTACGACTGCAACCTGGTTGTTCAATCCTGAAGGCTCGCTGTCAGAGCGCCTAGAACGCAGTCTCAAGCTTGTTTTGGAAGGCGTCCGTCCTCAGTAAATGATGAGCGCCATTACACCAACATGGCTTGAAAAGCCTGATATCCTATGGGCGAAGTTGCCGGGCGCTCAATGCGCCTTTCTGGCAATTGGCGGCACACTCTTGTGTAGTGCCTGAACACATCTTGTGGGGCAAGAATATGAACGGTAATAATCTCGACGTCAACTATGATTTGCTCAGTGCGGACATAATCAAGCGCGCTGAAAAAATTGCGCTTATTCTTATGGATGTTGATGGAGTGATGACTGATGGCACGCTCTATTACTTGCCTGGTGCGAACGGCGAAGCTGTTGAATTCAAAGGTTTCAATTCGCATGATGGTTTGGGATTACACTTCTGTCACGCTGCCGGTATCAAAACTGGCGTGATTAGTGGAAGAGATTCTTTTGCGACGACAGAACGTGCGCGTATGCTCAAGATGACATACGTGTATCAAGGACATTTGAAGAAGGTTCCATCATTCGAAGAGATCCTTCAAGATGCCCAATTGCCCAATGAAGCAGTTGCATTTATTGGTGATGATTTTACTGATGTGCCTTTGTTCAACCGCGTCGGACTTGCGTGTGCAGTAGCAAATGCGAGGCCGGAAGTTAAGGAGCAAGCACACTACATTACTGCTCAGAGCGGTGGCAACGGTGCGGTTCGAGAAGTGGTCGAGATAGTTTTGAAAGCGCGTGGCTTTTGGCCACCTATTCTCAAACAGTACGAATTGATCGAAGCGGCGAAAGTAACCACCTAATTATTGAATCAACGGAATTTTCTTTATTTGAAACAGTTGCGCTCACATTGCGCCTATATATTGTTGGGTTTGTCACTGAGCGTTGCTCCTTGTGACCGAGAACGTCTGCTTGGGTGGACTCTTCAAAAAAGTTTCGAACTTAAGGAAAAACTCAGCGGAAAAATTGAACTCTTTTCCTCTTGGTTTCGTCTTTAAAGTTAGAAGCAACTTTTGGGAGAGTTTTTATGAATAAGGTGACCTTGATGAGCTTTTCGCTCGCTCTTATCACCGGCTCAATAGTCGGCATTTTGCAACCCGCTGAAGCAAAGAATTGGGGCACGGGAGTAAATGGAAGGCAAGCAAGGCAACACTCGCGCATCAATAATGGAATCGGCAACGGTTCTCTGACTGGTCGCGAAGCGCGCCGCTTGAATATGCAACAAAGAGCTTTGAACAAGCAGGAGCAGTTCTATCGTTCCACTGGCGGCGGTCTCAACAACTGGGAGCGCAACAAGCTACAACGAGAGCAAAATCAGCTAAGCCACAATATCTACAATCAAAAGCATGATGGACAAGATAGAAATCCTGGTCCCGGCAATGGCTGGGGCAACCCTCCAGGTCATGGTATCGGCAACCCACCCGGAACAAGTTGGGGCAATCCTCCTGGACGCGGTCCCTGGAATCCACCCGGCACCAACTGGGGCAATCCGCCAGGGCATGGACCAGGCAATCCTCCCGGCACTAGCTGGGGCAATCCGCCCGGAGTTGGTCCGTACAATCCACCTGGTACCAACTGGGGCAATTACAGGGGCGTGAATGCACGTCAGGAAAATCAGCAAGAGCGATTAACCAACGGATTGCAAAACGGCTCGCTCACACAAAAAGAATATGATCGCTTGCAAAAGCAGCAGAATAGCCTCGCCAACTTGGAAGCGAAATATCGTGATTCCGGCAACGGACTCAATCCATATGAAAGAGCGCGTTTAGATGCCGCGCAAGATTCCCTCAGTCGCAACATCAACCGACAAGCGCACGACGGTCAGCACAATTAGCCCCTCTAACTAACAGCCGTCGTCCGTGCGAACGTGAAATTCAACCTCGAGAGTTTCGCGTTGGCGATAGATTTGGGCGCGTTCTACCCCGAAGAAAGAGCGCGCTCTTTTCTATCACCAATAACTTGATTCAACCAATGAAGAAGTGGTTAAGCAGCGGCACTGAATCTGAATTGCATTTTCAGTTCTGGTTTATAACCGTTGGAGAAGCTTACAGTTTCTGGTTTCACTTTATTGGTGGCGAGTGCCGCGTCGCGAGTGGCTCTGAGTGCTGTGTTTGCTGCGAAGCTTGTTCTTGCATCGTTGCGAGCGCCTTCCAATGAAGCCATTACCCCAGCAAGTCTAGCTCTAACGGCATCATTGCCAGAAAACAATTGCATCAAAGCTCCGACTTGCGAAATACTGCCTTCTAGCTGGGCGATCAGATCGAGGCTGATCAAGCCGCTTGCAGCTTTCGCTTTGGCCGCTTCGGCTACAGCTTCTGCGTTGCGCAGTACCGTAGCTGCTTGCTTTATTTGCTGCTCTTGAATGTCCGCTGCCAATTTTGCATTGTTTCCAACAGTCACTTCGCCACTTGCATGGAAAACAGTGCCGTCTGCAAAACTGACATTGCCTTGCAAATCAAAGTGTGTTCCATCAGCCATTTTGACTTCGAGTTGATGGCTGACGAAATCGCCGGTTGACTTGAGTGTTGTGCCAAGCCTATCGGTGTGGACTTCAGGCGTGTCAACTTCCTCTTTGACGGCGTTGACAGTGGACTTATTGTTTCCTTCGCCGATTGTAACTTCGTTAGTAAGTGGGTTGACGACTGATACCGGTCTATCCGGCATCTTCAGTGACAGCCCACCTCGACCGGCTATCAGTGCCGTGTTGTCTTGGGTAGTTACGTTGATGCTGCCATCATTTCCTTTTTCGAATGTGACACCATTGCGTGTGAATTTGTTTTCGTTTGCCCAGGTCTTGAGCACTCCCAACATTTCGCGAGCTTGTGATTCAATCTGTTTGCCGCTTGAGCCATCGAGAATTTCTTGCGGCGCTTTTCCTGCTTCGATGATGAAGTATTTGTCGCTGGCATTTTTCCAGATTTTCTCGCCTGTGGGCAGTTCAAAAAAAGCGTTGCCGTCAGTTTGTAAAACAGTAAACGACCCATCTTTGTCGCGCATGAAGATGCCGTCTTCTGCCGCTCCCAGAACCAATCCGGAGGCGCTTCTATCGGCTTTGCGATTGGCTCTCCATTGTTTGAGTCTTTCGCAAATCTTGCCGTCTGGTCCGGTAAATCTAATAATTTCGTCGTTGCCTTTGTAGTCGGTTACTTTGTCTTTGTCGATAGTTTGAATCAGATTGTTCGAGCGGTCGTAGACGTTATAAGTGTGCGTGCCGATTACTCTTTCAACCTTAAAACCGTTTGCAACATCCCAGACTTGCTTGTTGTCGACGACGCGATAGCCTTTGCCTTTTTCCGTCACTTCGACTTCGCCTGTGCTGCGATTGGCGCGAACTTCTGTTTGATGCTCGGCGCCAAATGCGCGAAAGCTTTGTTCTTTTGCATTGAAATCTACGACGTTGCCTTTCTTATCATCGTGTGTCACCCTGTCTTGCCCGACTTTGACTTCAGCTTCTACAACTGTTTCATTACCTGATTCCGGTGTGTGCGTTGCTCTCACTACGATGGCGTCGCCATCAATTGTTGCTTGCGGAAGAGAAGTGTTGTCTTTGCTGTCGTTGAAAATTCGATTCCACTGATCTTGGTCGACATGAGCAGTGAGTTCGTTGTTTTTTCCGCCATGGAAAGAACGGTTGTCGTTTTGCGATCCTGGCAGCGCGCTAAGAAGTCTGTCTGTATTTATAGAAGGGTTGGTGGAAGTCGAAGTCTTCGAATCCGCACTCTGTTTTAACGCTGATGCCCAGGCCGAGTCTTCCAGTACTGAGGTAATGCTTTTGCTTTTGTCTAGGATTTGAACTCTATCGCCGGTCTCTTTGTTTTGGTAAGTGTTGTTGCCCAAGCTGATCAATTTAGATGCGACAACAGCGCCACCGGCGACAGGACTTAGCATTGCGGCGTAGGTGCCGAGCGCGCTGGTCATTTCGGTCGTCTTCTTCCAGGCGTACGCAACCTTGTCTGTGAAAGACGAATTGACGCCTTGAACTGTGGTTGAGAGGGACGCCGGCTTGGGTGCTTCCTTGACCGCGGTCGAGATGAGCGGACTGGCGACTACTTCGGCAGTTTTCACAACCGCATCTTTGGCCGCTTCAACGGCCTCTCCGACCATTTTCTTGCCGGCTTCGGCTTTCTCTGACGCCCAGTTGAGAGCGTCAGACAAACCCATGCGAATGCTATCGCCGAATCCCACAATATTCACTTCCGTAAGCCATTCCGGTCCGTATATATGCGGCAGGCTGGCGTTTTGGACAAAATTCCACGATTTTTGGGGAAATTGAAGGACAGACTACAAGTTTCGCCCTGGCCTATTTTTTGCACCTGTTGGGCTTCTGGGCTTTTAGGGCGGTCGAATTTTGGCTGGTTATACTAAAGTTAGAGGAAATTAGGATTCAAATGTCTGAGAGAGACCATAAGACTCACACTTCAGAGGCGCTGATCGGCAATTACCCCGGTCGGTATTGGCATGAGCTGGAGGAGGAAGGCAAGATATTTTGCGACCTTTGCCCGCGCGCTTGCGTGTTGAAGGAAGGCGATCGCGGCTTTTGCTTCGTTCGGCAAAATGTGGACGGGAAGATGGTTCTGACCACATATGGTCGAAGCACGGGCTTTTGTATTGATCCTATTGAAAAAAAACCGCTCAATCATTTTCTGCCTGGCTCTAGCGTGCTGTCTTTTGGAACAGCCGGATGCAACCTGGGCTGTCAGTTTTGTCAGAATTGGTCAATTAGCAAATCCAGAGAAATTGAGCAGCTGAGTGAAGTTGCGACTCCGGAAGATATTGCTCAAGCCGCATTGCGGATGGGTTGCAAGAGTGTCGCATTCACTTACAATGATCCGGTGATTTGGGCCGAGTATGCAATTGACACCGCAAAAGCCTGTCATGAAGTGGGTTTGAAGGCAGTCGCCGTCACAGCTGGATACATCACACCGCAGGCCAGACCGGAGTTTTATTCGGTTATGGACGCCGCAAACGTTGACCTGAAGGCCTTTACCTCACAGTTTTACAAGCGCCTTTGCTTGGCTGAACTAGCGCCTGTAATGGACACACTCGTTTGGCTTAAGAAGGAAAGTGAAGTCTGGTTTGAGATAACGAATCTCATGATTCCCGATGAGAACGATGGGGATGACGAGATAGAACGAATGTGCGACTGGATTTTGAAGAATGTCGGTGATGATGTGCCAGTCCATTTCACAGCTTTCCATCCGGATTTTCGACTGCACAAGCCTTCTAGTACTCCGGAGAAGACCCTTCGACGCGCCCGTGACCAAGCCCTGAAAGCCGGAATCAAGTACGTCTATACCGGCAATGTCAATGACGCGAAGCGCCAGAGCACTTACTGTCCGAACTGCCAAGAACTACTCATCAAGCGCGATTGGTACGAACTGGGAACCTACAAAATGAAAGGAAATCGCTGCAGCAAATGCGATTATGTTATCGCAGGCGTATTTGATGAGGGCAAAGGAAGCTGGGGACGTAAGAGAGTGCCTGTTTCCATTGAGCGCCAAAGCTAATAGGTCCGGTAATCTATGACGGGAAACTTGTCAGAGCCACGGAGCTTTGTTGGTCTTGAAGTCTTCACATCCGGGCTGAAAAGTCTACAATCGTAAGGGCGGTGAATTCACCGTATGCAGGTCTGATGGGTGCAGAGAGGGAAGCCATGTCTGGACGGCGGTTTTATAAAAACCTATCTCGGACTGGTATTGCAGCATTTGCGATAGTTTTGTTTACTCAGCTATTGCCGCTGCCTTTGAATGTGGCCCTGGCCGAAGAGGCGCCAAGCCCGGATACCCCGGTTTCTTCAGACGGCTCAGTAGCGCCGGGTATTTCGGCTTCCGGTTCGTCTGGCAGTTCGCCGCCGTCGAAGGGTACCGGTGCCTCGGACAGCTCTTCTGGCGATACTTCCAGCAGCTCATCCGATAGTGCATCCGAGAGCTTGAACATCAAGAACGCAGCATCAGGTTCTGTGTCACCTGATTCAACTGTCGCAGAGATCGGTTCTCAAGTAAGCTCGCAAGTAAAGACAGTAAAAACAACTGTCAGTTACGAGCAAGAAAAGAGAGACAGGCTATTTGTTGATGCCACTTTCATAGCCGTCGCTCTGATTCTCTGTGCGATCGCCTCCTTTCTATTTATGAGTTTGCCGAAACAATCCAAAAAGACCGGCAATGATAATGTTCAATAGGAAATGTAAACGCTGAGGTCGGTGTCGAAAAATGGATATTGGAAGCCGAATCATGTGTTTTGTACTGGGTCTCACCTTTCTGGGCGGTGGGCTCATTTTCGTCAAGCAATCTTTGGAAGCAAAGAATCTGATAGAATCCGTCCTGTTTTCTCTGATGGGCGTTATGGCTGGGCTCTTTCTTATTGTCACCGCCATAATGGGACCACCTGATATTTAGGTTGCATCAGAAATCTCGTGATACATGCCTGGGAGGCTTTTCATGCGTCGTTCAATTTTGGTCGCCGTTGCTGCTTGCGGAATTCTGATGGTTGCTGGTTCTTCTGCTTTTTCAGCTGACAAGAAAGGTGAAGAAGGAAGAGAAGGAAACTGGACTAAAGGAGCACAGGGTGCACCGTCCATAGAGGCAGCTCAAAAAGCAGTTGCGAAAGATCCTAAGAGTGCAATCGCCCACAATGACTTGGGTTGGGCTTATAGACAAAACAACAAGCACAAAGAAGCAGAAGCAGAATTGCGCGAAGCGCTAAAACTTGATCCTGCGCTTTCATATGCTCATTCGAATTTGTCTGTTGTTTTGCTCGACCAGGGAAAAGTCGGAGAAGCAGTTGAAGAAGGAAAAACATCAACGCAGCTAGATGGAAAACAGCCGATCTTTCGTGTTGTATACGGCAACGCACTGCAAGCCGTGCCGGACAATAAAGCAGCAATAGAACAGTACAAAGCAGCGATTTCGCTGAGACCAGATTACGAAAACGCGTTTTATAACCTTGGTCGCGCCTACCTGGCCGACGGACAAACCACTGAAGCGAAAGTCGCGTTCAGCCAGGCTCTCGAGCTTGACAAAGATGACGAACGTGTACTCAAAGCACTTGATCAGTTGCTCGATAAGTAGGAGTCGATATGCAATTTGTTTTGATTGGTCGAGATGGTGACGATGCTGATGCGCTTTCTCGCAGAATGGCGGCTCGTGAGGCTCATCTTGCCGGATGCGCCGCACTAAGAGAGAAAGGTGTGCTGCTTTATGCTGCAGCATTGCTGAGTGATGACGAACAGCAAAAAATGGTCGGCTCCATGTTGGTAATGGATTGGCCTGCCCGTGCGGACCTGGATGCTTGGCTCAAAGAAGAGCCTTATATCAAGGGAGATGTGTGGAGAAAAGTCGAGATCAATCCGTGCAAGTTAGCACCGGGATTTGCTGCACTGGTTCCGGCCGCGACTAAGGAACACGTGGTTCACTAGTTTGAAATCAGTCAGCTCAAATAGAAGAATGCGAAAGGGAGGCTGTTGCCTCCCTTTCTTTTGCCCTCGTTAAAAGGTGTTTTTTTGACGTGAAGTTAGCCGTGCAATCGCCTGACTGTGTTCTATTTGTTCTCCTTCACTTGTTTTACGAATCTGAGTTTTGCCAGCTCCTCCAATTTGTCTGGAGAGATTTTGCCGACTACTTTTGTCCTTTCTTGAAGAATCACTTCAAAACCAAGCTTTCTCAAGACTTTGATGTTTTCTGTTGAATCGCTTGTGAGTTGAATTTCGATCGTAATTTTTCCATCCTGGACGTGGATTTTCAAACCAGACGCTGCTTTGAGTTTTTCATTGCTGGTGACCAGCTTTTGAAGTTGCGCGGAGAGTTTTGCAACAGCTTCATTCACTTTTGGCGCAGGCTCTGCTTTCTTTTCGTCTTGTTTGTTGCTGTGTTCGGCTGGTCTGGCGGCCGTCAGTGCGTCTGCTTCGCCTTTGTCTGCCGCTGGTTTGTTTGCTTCCTTGGCTGGCGGAGGTGGTATCAGCCCATTGGCGAATGAAGGGGATGGTCCCGCCGCTGGTTTCGGCATTGCATTCATCATTTTGCCCATGACCGGAGTCGAAGTAGCATTTTGTGCGAGCTGTGCGTAGGCTCGCCCGTCGAAAGATGCGCTTTGAGATTGTCTCGATGCCATTCTGCGTTTGGAGCGTGCAATGCCTCCATATCCACTTCCACCCCCACCTCCTGCAATGCCAAAGGATGCGGGCGCGCCTGCCATCGGTGCTGCCGGCATAGCGGCTTCCTCAATTGTTGCTTCGCGCGATACTCCTTCCGGTACTTCCACAGGTACTGTAACTGTTCTTGCGGCACCGCCTTTGGTGACAATTTTTTCTTCCACTGCGACGAAGGAAGTGTACTGTGTCATGATGTGATGATCGAGTGCTACTTTGACAATCTCATCCTTCAGCTCGTTATTTATCGAACCGTTTTGCGCACCTTGCCAGTCCTCGCTCATCAGGCGATCGACTTTTGCTCGCGCCCAAACAGAACCAATTGATTCACTTCCTCCTGGATTTTCTGGGAAGTTGACTTTGATTTTTTCCAGATATGGTTTTCCACCGCTAAATCCTGAGATTGAAATTGTTCCAGCGCCCGGCTTGATGTAGCGGCCTTTTATGTACAGCGGCTTTTCTGCCCAAACATCGGACACTTCATGCGGAAATACTTCCTTGACTTGGACGCCGTCAAATGCGAGCTTGATGTCCGTGAGGACTGGTGAAGAAATTCTGTCGTAGAATTTCTTGCCGACCTCGTTGCCGGAGCTGTTTAGCAGCACATATTCAGATTCGCCGCCGCCTTCCTTTGCCATCGCATCTATGAGGAAGCGGTTGACACCGTTGCCTGTGCCAAAGGAAAACCATCTTGATTTGCCTCTCAGCTTTTTGATCATTGCGAGAATTTCCATGTCATTGCCGACATAGCCGTCAGTCATGAAAGTGACTATACGAAGACGATTTGCGTCTGCTGGTGTCTTACATGCGGCGTCAACTGCAGGAGCCATCCATGTGCCACCATTCGCGCTCAAGCTGTTTATATAGTGAAGCGCTTGTTTCTTCATTTCAGGAGAAACCTTCATCGGCTTCGCAAACATTGGTCGCGCATCATTGCTGAAGGCAATGATTTGGAAAGTGTCTTCTTTATTCATGTGCTCGATGATATAGCGCATTGTCTCTTTCGCTTTCTCGAGAGGCGGACCGCTCTGTGAGCCGGAACAGTCAATCACGAAGATCATCTCTTTGGGTTGAATTTGCTCTGGAGTTGCGCGTTTGGGCGGCATTACCATGACAGTGAAATATCCGTCTGCTGTTTTACTTGGCTTGTACGTAAGGTAGCCACTCTTAATTTGATCGCTTGCGACATCCCACGAAAGAACGAAGTCTTTGTTTGGAATGGTGTTTTTGTTTGTCAAACTGATTTTGGCCTTTTGGGCATTAGGTTGATTGGTTGTCACTTCATGAAGGGTCGAGCGAATTGCCTGAATCGGTACGCCCGAATCAATGTTTACGTCAATTGAAATATCATGTCCTGCGCGTTCGCCCTTTGCGGCAACTGGCGGGCTAATTTTTGATGCATCAGGCACCGAAGTCGTGTCGGGTACTCGTCCCGTTCCGCTCTTGCCGACTGGGGTTCCCGGCATGAAGCGTGGTCCTACTACCGTCGGGAATGCGAAAGTGTAGCGGCCCGATTCGTAAGGCAGAAGGTCTACATATTGAAGAGTCACTTCAATCTGATTACCGGGGAGTATATTCGCAACTGACTGAGTAAAGATATTTGGTCGTTCCTGGTCGAGCAGCGCTGCCACCTGTCCATGAGCTTTGGCATTATCATAGATTTCTTTCGCTTCTTCGCGTTTTTTGATAGTACCTTTGATGACGCGTTCTCCGACTTTCATTCTCATGTCGTCTACTGCGCCTGTTTCAGAAAGCGGAAATGTGTACACTGCTTCGATCTTGTCTTTAAAAGGATTCTCGAAAATTTGTTTTACTGTCACTCGCGCAACATAACCTGAAACGTTGGCCGTCACACTAGTATGTTTGAGTGGGCATTGGCCTAGTTTTTTGCCAGACCCAAGCATTGCGATTAGCGTGCCGGAGCCATCGCCCTTAAATTGATTGCTTTGGGTTTCTTTATTCTGGCTTGCAGTTGCTGCTCGCCCTGGAATTGCCGCTCCAATTAATGGCGAGGCTGTTTGTTGAGCGTTCACGATCAGCGGCAATGTTGTACTGAGCACACTTGCAATTGCTGTCGGAACGAGAATGGCACCCGCTAAGAAGGACTTCATGGTTTATTTCCTCGTTATTTCCTGCCTGCCGCACGTCACATAGCACGAGCGTAACCGGCCACAAGGAGCGGATGTATAGGGTTTCTCCTAGAGCGCCCATGGGACGAGACCTGAACCTTGTATACTACTTTTCTCTAATCGCCACTGGAGGCACGTTTTCAGTATGTTGAAGCGGAAGAAGTCTTTGCTCGTATTGAGTGCGTTCAGCGTGTGTTTCCCTTTGATTGCACAGACCTCTGTTTACTCGATGGGATTCGAGTCGATTCCTCTTGAATTTCAAAATGCGGAATTGAAAGAGATCGTTGGTATACAAAAGTCGTCCGCACCATTGGTAACGGAAGAGATGTTAGACAAGGTTACGCGTGAGCTGGCTATGCACGGAACCCTGGCTCTGAGGCGCTATTCCAGTGGTGGACATTCAGCCGTAACTGTTCATGAGCCCCGCTCGTTGGAATCGGCCATTGACGGCATGCTGATCATGCATTGGGATCGCGACAATATAATGCAAGTGCTTGCAGAGTATAAACTTGCGCAAAATGATGCGCTTCGAAGCGAATTGAAAGTAGCGAAAGGCGCATGGTTTCAAGGACTTCTTGCTTCACTGAAGCATCACTATATTTACTACAAAAGATTCACCGATATTATTGATGGAAAAGCTGGAGCGCACGATTTCAGCAAACGTCCTCATATTCGATACAACCCGATTAATCTACAGGAAGTTCAAGATCCTTGGGGACACGCTCAAAATGACGCTCTCGCCTATTTGCTCTTTATGACTTTCTATGCTGCCAACCAGGGAAAATTGAATATTGCGGAAAAAACACTTGCTGAAAGTGCTGACGCAAAACAGCCGAAGCGACAATTTTCTCAAGAAGCATCTCATCGCTTAGGTGTCCTTGTTCCGCTGTTTTTCGAAAAAATCGAAGTATGGAAGGACTTTGATTTCGGTGCATGGGAAGACAAGAAGGCTGAGCACGCTTCTTCTATTGGATGTGCACTTGCGGGTTTGCGCCAAGAGAAAAAGTTTGTTGATAAATACGGCTCGCTGACTGAGAAAATCGACGGCAAGGATTACACGGTGACTAGCGAATTGCTGGCTAAACTGATCGCTCACTGTGAAGAAAGTTTGAACAGAATTTTACCGAACGAATTTGTCAATTCTGATCCTGAAGACAAACGTGCAGATGCAAGTAAGGACAGGAGAGCAGATTCAGCGCTTATTAATGCGCTCTTTCTCGGTGCTGTTGCTGAGGAGCCTTTGGTGAGCGACAAGATGGCGGCAGAAATACTTGATGTGACTGTAAGTCAACTTTGTCGCCCGATTGGTTTTGCACGCTATCCCCTCGATATTTGGGATGGACGGACAGACCGACGCGACCTCAAGCAACGCGAGGAAGCTCAATGGTCTCACGTCGCGCCAATGATGTCGGTCATTTACGGTGATCTGTATCACCGCACAAAAAAGCAAACCGACTTTGAATGGCAAGATTTTTTCTTTCGACGCAGTCTTACGACTGTCAACAAGCGCTGGAGAATTCCGGAAGCCTACATTGTCGACCAGAAGACTCGGCAGTGGGTTTCTGATGCGAATGAACCGCTTGCTTGGGCGCAGTCCGTGGAAATCATGGCAATTCTTGCGATGAAGCGAAGTCTCGCTGAGCGGCTTGAATCGAAGTCGGGCGACCAAGGAGTAGGGCCTGCTGAACGAGGACAAAAGCCGGTCGAGCCTTCCGATAAAGTTGTAGCGCCTAAGTGATTAAGTAGTTGGGGAATAGATATAGGGTTACTGTCGGAAACCCTTATTTGAGTAAGAAGCCTCATAAAAAGCATAAAGAAGACGAACCGGCGAAGCTTTCTGAGGTGGCGCCGGATTCTGGCGCTCAGACAGAATCGAATGAGCCGCAGTCGCAAGCCGATGCCCGTAAGGCATCGCGGGATGCAGGCGACGACCAAACAGTGAAGATCTCCACCGGCTCGGACCCGCATAGAACACTGGATGATGCGAAGACTCATGTTGCTGATAACGTCCCATTAAAAGAGCAGCTCAGCAAGCCGGACGGTCTGGTCGGCACGATAATTGCCGACCACTTTCGTATTGATAAGCGTCTGGCGGAAGGGGGGATGAGCGCCGTTTATAAGGCTCGTGACCTCTCTCTGGGGCGCGATGTGGCGATTAAGGTTTTGCTGCCGGGGCGTCATTTTACTGAGGAGAGCCTGATTCGATTTCAACGGGAAGCCAAGGCCGTCGGCATTCTCAACCATCCGAACATCGTCAATGTGTACGAAATGAACACTTTTGCAGAAGGCGAACCGTACATCGCGATGGAGTTTGTCGATGGGCAGACTCTTTTCCAACAGGTGCAAGGAACGACTGGTCTGCCTGTAGAGTCAGCCATAGACATCATTCGCCAATGTGCCGGCGCTCTTGCTTATGCTCATAAACAAGGAATTGTTCACCGCGACATCAAGTCGGGAAACATTATGCTCGCTCGTTCTGCGCAAGGTGGCTGGCAGCCCAAGCTTGTCGATTTCGGTATTGCACGCGCACTGGAAGAAGACGCGATTAATCTGACGCGCACCGGCGAGGTATTCGGAAGCCCCCGCTACATGAGCCCGGAGCAGTGCCGCGGAGAAAAGATTGACGCACGCACTGATATCTATTCGCTTGGGTGTGCGTTTTACGAAGCGCTGACGGGCGAAGTTCCATTTCGTGGTGCGACCGCTTTAGACACTATGCGCATGCACAATGATGACCAGCCCGTACCGCCGTCCGTTGCTCGAAAAGGCATGGCACTTGGTGCTGAGTTGGATCGCATTATTCTCAAATGTTTAGCGAAGGATCGCAACCATCGCTACCAAACTGCCGATGCACTAGAACAAGATCTTTTCACATTAGCGCGACAGAAGAAAAGCAGTCTTGCTTCCGTCGTGACGGGAGCCATGCGGAGGCTGCCATTTTCAAAGAAAACGAGCAAAGCGTTAGGCACCAAAATGTTTGCCGCTTATTTTTTGGTGAGCGCTGCGCTTTTGATTTGGGTAGCCTCAAGTCAGGCACATCGCTTCTTCGAATATCTTTGGTCCGATTTTAATTACAAGGGGCAGAAGGCTTTTGATGCAGGCGATTACAAGAAAGCAGAAGAAAATTTTCTAAACGCTCTCAAGATCGCTGAGACTTTTCCGGTCAATGATAAATCGTTGCGTCTGGCATTCAGCCTTTCCGACCTGACTGAATTGAGCACTGCGACGGGGGATGAGGAAGCGCACAAAGTATGGTCTGCTCGTCGTAAGACGGAGGCTGCAAAGGCGCTTGGAGACGTGGGAAATTATCGCGGGCAGCAAATCAAATTGTGCAGCACTTCACTAGAAAAGTTTGTCGCCGATGTGAAAGACGCGAGCATCGATAAGGAAGAGATGCGTTTGCGGGCGAATCAAGTCCTCGAAAAATTCAACGAGATGTGCACATTGTTGGATTTTGAGCAGTCGACGGAAGCTATTTTTGCATTGATGAATAGAGCGATTGAGGTGACATCTCCTTATCTGGACAGAACCAGTCCGGAATATGTAAACGCAATAGTCAATCGTACCTGGCTTGCCTACTGCTCTAATTCCGTCGAAACTCGCACACTTGTTGTAGATGCAGAAAAGCAAATTCGTGCGTCCAAAGGAATGATGCCGTCTCTTAAGGCACGCAACTTCAGTTCGCTCAGCCAAGTCTATCTAGCGCTTGGGGATAGGGGCAGTGCTAGAAGATGCAGTGAAGAATCGCTGGCTATATTGAGAGCCAATTCTGAACTAGAGACTGACACGGCTGTGCTTGCTTTGCTTGTTCGTGCACGCTTGGAGGATGAGACCAGGCACCCCGACACTGCTGATTTCTTTTTCAATCAGGCTAAGTTCGAAATGGAAAAGCAAGAGACCCGAAATCCGGCGCTGGTTTTGCGATATTTGGAAATACGTCTCTATCTACTTTCTAGTCGAGGTGCAACTCTTCATGCATTGCAAGAGTGCCAGGCGATTCTCGAACACGAAGAGAAAGCGCCCAGTTCAAGAAGACTCTTAGGGCGCGCTCTGAATGCAACAGGAACGCTTTGCGGATGGTTGGGCAGAGAATCTGAATGTATTCATTTGCTAGAGCGTGCGCACGCTGTGGCGACTAACAACTCGGAATTCGCACTCTCTGCCGGTTCACTAGATATGATTGGAGAAGTGCTGGGAGCTCATAAGAAATACAACGACGCAATTCCTTATTTTAGGCGGGCTCGCGATCTCTATTACTCTCAGCGCGATCTTTATCCGGGCTCCGTAGTCGCAACATCGAACAATTTATCTTTGCTATTGATGAAACAAGGAAAGTACGCTGAGGCGATTCAAGTTTTACAGAAGGCAGAGCCATCTGTGAGTGCACCCAGTTTCGGGGCGCCGAAGTTTAAGCAGGTCCTCTATGACAGGCTCGCCATTCTTTCCGAGAAGACCGGTGATAAAACAGCGGCAGAGCGCTACAGAAAGCTCTTCACTGAGAGTTTGAACCGGTGATGAATTAAATACTGGGCATTCGGTAGTCCGGCGACGTGATGCGTCCAGTTCCAGCGCTGAAGGACCGACCTGCATTTGCCTCTATAAGCGCTTTTATGGAACTATGATGACCGACAATTGTCGCGGTCGAATTGCCAAGTCTTACTATCGACTTAAACTATTCATGCTCTGATTCAGTTTTGTCGTTACCAGACTCAATTACTTTTTGGCTACGCGTCTCTTCACAATATGAATAGGGTATGAGCATGGGGATGGTTGGCGGTTTGCCTTTTCCGAGCGCCCATCCAAAAATCTTGAAATGAAGGAAACCCGCGCTGTTCCAACCACGGCAGCACGGGTTCCTTCTCTAAAGCAACTTTTGCTATTTGGTTAGAACGACCAGTTGCTTATCTACACTTTTGGAATTGTCATTTTCGAACTGCGCTTCTTCGGTTGAACCTTTGAGAGCGGATGTTGATGCTGCACCACCGGAGATGGTCATCAACACTTGGTCGAAATAACCGGTCCCTACTTCTCTTTGGTGGCGAACTGCAGTGTATCCGAGAGGTTGCGAAGCAAATTCTTCTTCTTGCAATTCGACGTAAGCTGGCATGCCTTCGCGTGCGTAGCCATGAGCGAGGTTGAACATGCTCATGTTTGTTGCGTGCCAGCCGGCAAGCGTTATGAATTGATATTTGTACCCAAGGTCGCCGAGCGTTTCATTGAATTTAGCGATTGTCTTGTCGTCTAAGTTTTGTTTCCAGTTGAAAGATGGTGAGCAATTGTAAGCAAGCAGTTTGCCGGGGAATTTCTCGTGAATTGCTGCTGCGAATTCTTTTGCTTCTGCGAGGTCTGGCTTTGATGATTCGTACCAGACTAGATCTGCGTATGGTGCGTAAGCCAGTCCGCGTGCAATGGTAGTCTCGATGCCATTTTTTACTTGGTAGTAGCCTTCAAGAGTGCGCTTGCCTTGGATGAATTTTTGATCGACCGGGTCGATGTCTGATGTGAGAAGAGTGGCGTCGAGTGCGTCAGTTCTGGCCACGATGATGGTCGGAACATCGAGGACGTCAGCTGCCAATCGAGCGGCTGTGAGAGTGCGCACGAACTGGGAAGTGGGCACTAATACTTTGCCTCCCAGGTGACCGCATTTCTTCTCGGAAGCTAATTGGTCTTCGAAGTGAACTCCCGAAGCACCAGCTTCGATCATGCTCTTCATTAGTTCAAATGCGTGAACCGGACCACCAAATCCTGCTTCAGCATCGGCCATGATTGGGACGAACCAGTTGCGCTCGCAATTGCCTTCGGCTGATTCGATTTGGTCTGCACGCATCAAGGCGCTGTTCAAGCGCTTTACCAATTCCGGAACGCTGTTGGAGGGATAAAGGCTTTGATCCGGGTAGGTTTGTTTGGAAACGTTGGCGTCAGCGGCAACTTGCCAGCCACTGAGATAGATGGATTTCAGGCCGGCTTTGACCATTTGCACTGCTTGGGAGCCGTTCATGGCGCCGAGTGCAACAATGTGGTGTTCATTGTTCAGCAAATTCCAAAAGTGGCGAGCGCCCACTTTTGCAAGTGTGTGCTCTATGTCGATTGATGGGCGCAGTTTTACAACATCCAGAGCAGAGTAGTTTCTCGTTATCCCGTGCCAGCGGGGGTTCGTCTGCCAGGCATCGTTCAGTTTGAGAGCTTGCTCTGCTTTGGATTGTTGCATCTTCATATCCTCGGAGTGTGTGGGAAGAATAGTTGGAACTTTTTGCCTTATGTGCAATGTTTGGATTCTGAGTCTAGGTGCGGCAATGTGCCCTGACGCTAATTTTTCAGAAATGCGTATGCTGGGATGGTCAGAAAATCTTTGAACTCTTTGTTCAAAACTAAATCATCGAGAATCTTTTCTGCATCGGCGAAACGGTGGCCTTCAAAGACTGCAAGCTTTGCAAGATGCTCTTGCTTCAATTCTTGGTACAAACTTTCAGTAACCGGGTTGCCGTCGTCCATTTTTGTCTCTAAAGAAATCCACTGCCAGAGTTGAGCGCGCGAAATTTCAGCAGTTGCTGCATCTTCCATCAAGTTGTGGATGCCCGCTGCACCAATGCCGCGCAGCCATGACTCTATGTACTGCAGGCCTACATCAATGTTGTTTGATACTCCTTGCCGGGTTACCTTTGCGCCTTCGATTTTTGTGTTCAACAAGTCTTTTGCGGAGGTTTCGAAATCAGATCTCAAATTGTGTTTTTGATTCATTCTGTCGCCGAGAGCATCGTCAAACACTGAGCGTGTGACTGCCACGAGGTCGGGGTGTGCGACCCAGGTGCCGTCGAATCCATCGCCGGCCTCACGGGTTTTGTCTTCGGTAACTTTTGCGAATGCCTGTGCGTTTATTTCAGCATCTTTTCTACTTGGTATAAAGGCTGCCATTCCTCCGATTGCATGCGCGCCGCGTTTGTGGCAGGTTTTTACCAATAGTTGTGCATAGGCTCGCATAAATGGAACCGCCATCGTGACTTGCGAGCGATCCGGCAAAACGAAGTCTTTGTGTTCTCTGGTTTTCTTGATCAAGCTAAAGATGTAGTCCCAGCGCCCGGCATTGAGAGCTGCGGCATGGTCTTTGAGTTCGTACAGAATCTCTTCCATCTCGAAGGCAGCGAGAATTGTCTCGATGAGAACAGTGGCGCGGATGATACCACGGGGAATATTGAGATAGTTTTGAGCGAAGATGAAAACATCATTCCAGAGACGGGCTTCCAAGTGGCTTTCCAGCTTTGGCAGATAGAAGTAGGGGCCGCTGCCGCCTTTAATCAGTTCTTCCGCGTTGTGGAAGAAGTAGAGACCGAAATCGAATAGGGACGCGGAACACGGTTTGCCGTCGATTTCCAAATGCTCTTCCACCAGATGCCATCCGCGCGGACGAATAACGAGCGTGGCTATCTGTTCGTTCAATTTATATTCTTTCCCTTCCGGGCTTGTGAAGGAAAGTCTTCTGCGGACAGCGTCTATGCAATTGGCTTGACCGTCGATTACGTTTTGCCAGGTAGGCGACAGGGCATCTTCAAAGTCGGCCATGAAGACTTTGGCGCCGGAATTGAGGGCGTTGATCATCATCTTGCGCTCTACCGGACCGGTGATTTCCACTCGACGATCTCTGAGATCCAGCGCTGCCGGACCAACTTGCCATTCGCTATCGCGAATCTCTTGAGTTTCAGGCAGAAAGTTAGGCAGAACACCGCTGTTGATGGCCTTCTGCCTTTCTGCCCTCAATTGAAGAAGCTCTTCGCGCCTTGCGTTGAAGCGCTCGTGGAGCGCGGCGAGAAATTTTTTCGCTTCCGGAGTGAGGATTCTCTCAACTGTTTCAGTCGTTGCGCCTAAGACTTTTATGTTTTCCATAAGGACTGCCATCCTTCTGCTCCTCTATAAGGAATAAGTGTCGCGGATGTTGTGGCTGCTGCACCTGTTTAAATGGGTGCGATTTTGTTGGCTGCATCCATTTTCGTTGGATGGAACAGTCAACGGCGCCGACCTGTTTATATATTGATATATTGATCGAGGAGAATCAATACATCATTTTATTAATTTCTCCTTTTTGCCCTTTGCTGGAAAGTCGCCAAAAACCAAAAAAGCCTCTGAGCTGCCCTATTTCCCCACAAATTTCGGTGATTACTTGATAGGATTACTTGATATATTGACCAGTGCAGATCAATACGTAACTACGTCCTGTTGATAAGGGGGTATTCCATGGTCGAGTCGACTGTGATCAAAAGCGGTCTGGACGGCGTCGTTGTAGCCGAGACAGGCATTTCTGAAGTCGAAGGGCAACGTGGTCGGCTGATTATCAAGGGTTTTGACGCGGAGGACCTGGGGTTTTCGCATACATTTGAAGAGACCTGCGCTCTTCTTTGGTCCTCGAAGGAAGATGGAGCCGAGCTGACTAAGCTCTTTGGTCAGGCCCGCGTTGAAGCATACGAGATGAGCAAGGATATTTTGCCCGCCCTCTTGCGCGAGCATCCTATGGACTCTCTGCGCACAGCAACCAGTCTCTTAACCAGCGGCACCCAGGTCGACAGCAAGGAATATGCTCGCATCACCGCAGCTATTGGCGTTTTTGCAGCCAATTTCTCGCGTATGAGTCGTAAGTTGAAGCCGATTGCTCCAGATCCGAAGCTTACGCATGCAGCCGATTTCCTAAGAATGATCACGGACGAGACTCCGTCTAAAGCCGAAATTGCAGGCATGGACACATATTTGACTACCGTTTCAGACCACGGCATGAACGCATCGACATTCACTGCCCGTGTTGTCGCCTCCACCGAATCGGACAATGTAAGCTGCATCGTTGCTGCTATCGGCGCTCTCAAAGGACCCCTCCACGGCGGGGCTCCCGGTCCGGTTTTGGACATGCTCAATGAAATCGGCAGCCCTGAAAATGCCGAGAAGTGGATCGCAACTCAGCTTGATAATCGCAAGCGCATCATGGGCATGGGTCATCGCATCTACACGGTTCGCGACCCACGTGCTGCTATCTTCGAAAAAGCAATCAGAAAGCTTGAGGAAGCTGGGCTCAAAGCATCTCGCCTTCCTTTGGCAAGAGCTGTCGAAAGCACTGCCGAGCGCCTTTTGGCTGAGCGCCATCCGGAAAAGCCGCTCAAAGCAAACGTCGAATTCTATACCGCGGTATTGCTGGATTCACTGAAGCTGCCCAGCAATATTTTCTCGTCCACATTCGCAGTCGGCCGAGCCGCCGGATGGTTTGCTCACATTGCCGAGCAACGTGCATTGGGACGTTTGATTCGCCCCGCATCCAAGTACACTGGTGCATACCCCAGATAGAAATTCGGCAGCATGCAAGAAAACAATCCAAAAGATCTGCACGATCCTGAAGATAAGCTTCTGACAGGCAGCCAAGCTGCAGAGTTCTTGGGCGTCAAATCAGCTACATTGTACGCCTATGCAAGCCGCGGCATGATTGAGAGTCAGCCCGCGAAGAATGCGCGGGAAAGAACCTATCGCTTGAGCGATTTGATTCGGTTGCGCCAGTCTTCACGCGGATTTAAGTCGCCGAAGGATCAGGAGCCGGCGGTTTGGACCGGACCTGTAATCAAGTCGGCAATTACTGAAATTCGCGAAGACGGACACTATTATCGTGGTCAGAGTGCACTTGAGTTAGCTCGTTCCGACAAGCCTTTTGAGAGTGTCGTAGATTTGTTGTGGGAAACGGGCGCGACTAACACCGGTCAGTGGAAGCGGATGAAACCGCTTCAGTTGCCGAAGGAATTGCGTCCGCTCGCTTCAAAAGACGCAGACTTTCTCGATCTGCTGAAGTTGATGTTGGTGAGCGCGGAAATGAGCGATCCTGTTTCGCGCAAACTTTTAGCAACGGATATTTTTGAGACGGCGCGTCGCTTGATTGTCACTATGTCTATGAACCTTGGTTTGCCGACAAAACGCGATAAATATTTGCCGGATGGTCCGTTTCCCATCGCGCAGACGTTGCTGCATTCATTGACTGGCAACAAGTCGCGAGAAAAGGCGCAAGCGATCAATTCGGCGCTCGTGCTTTGCGCCGATCATGAATTGAACGCCTCAGCCCTTGCTGCCCGTATTGCGGCTTCCTGCGATGCATCTTTGTATTCGTGTGTTGAGTCCGCGCTTGGTGCATTCAGCGGAAGTTTGCATGGTTCTGCCAGTCGTAGGGCTGAAGATATTGTCACCACTTCGCTCAAATTCAAAGCAGTTGCTGCCTGGCTCAAGGATTATCTGCGCCAGTTTGAAACAATCCCCGGGTTCGGTACTGATCTCTACGCCGAAGGTGACCCGCGCGCAAAACATTTGATCGCGTGCGCTCAAGAAGTTTCCAGCAAAAACACGCATTTGAAACGACTTCTCGAGATTGTCGAATGCGTGCGTGATCAACTTGGTTTGGAGCCAAACCTTGATGTTGGGCTCGCGGCAATTTCATACGCGCTCGCTTTGCCTGCTGGTGCAGGCTCTACAATCTTCGCCGTAAGCCGCTCATCAGGCTGGATTGCGCATGCGATCGAACAGAGAATGTATGGTGGGGTGATCCGACCGCGCGCTCGATACATTGGCAAGAGCTAGGTGTTTTCCGTCTGAGAGTCCGCTATCCTGATGTGTTGGAAAAGTCTTTGAAGAAAATTAGAGGCAGCTGAGTCTTTTCATCGATGATTGGTTTGCCTGTGAATCCCATGCACCACACGGCTAGATAATCCCTGTTGTGCTTCACAATAATCGCTCCGGGAGCTTCTTTCTGTGGGTTTAGTTTTACATTGTTCAAGCTCAAGGGAAACGATGAGGAAAGATAAGGATCTTCCTCAATCAGGATTTTGCAAAACTCTGTTGGCGGAGTACCCGCGTTGATCAATTCTTGCCGGAGCTCTTTTGATACCAAGTTTGAATCGTTGTACGGATTCTCTGGTGGTAATGCAGGTTGTTTGTCAATTCCCGCGTGCTGATCGCTAAATCGCTTTAGCTCTGAAAGTGAGCGCGGGAAGCGGTTTGTCTTCGTTCGGAAAACTTCGATCAACTGGAAAACATCTTTTGTGATTACTGCAGTTTTTTGATCGCACTTTAGTGCAGTCACCTGCAAGTCTAGAATTAGTTGTCTAAGTTGTTGTTTTGAAGGCTTGAATTGCCTTGTCATTGGCTGATTGTTTGTCGCCGGCTGAGGCGCAGCAATAGTGGACGAACCGCAGAGGGAAAGTATCGCCGCAGCGGTCAATATTGTTTTCTTACACGTGAAATCTTCTCTTGCAGACATATTTATTCTTGAGAGGTTGATTTGCCAAGCAAAAAACGCCGTGCCACTAAATATAGTGCACACGGCGATTTGAATTCGATAAATTTTTTCTAGAAGTATTTCTAGTGGCTGCGCGCGTCAGCGGAAAGCGCTTCGTCATTCAGCTCGTCGAGCCACGATTGAGGTACTTCAACGGAGCCCTTGCCTTCCAAAATCGCTGATTCTTTGAGGTCCCATAGATGGTCGAAAACACCATCTTGTGCGACTTTCTGCCCGCGACGCGAAGCGTAGAGAACATTCAATCGTTCTTTCAATCTGTCTGTGCCAACTCTTACTAGTTGCGCAGAATTCTTATGGGAATTATTGCCCATAGCTCTCTTCCTCATATGCTCAAAAAGGTCCTGTGCATTCTTTATTCCCGACCTCAAAAAAATTACACGCCGCCGGGAATGTCAAGGGGTGGGCTTTTTCACGATTTTATCTGCGCAGAATAATGTCTGCACAATTCAACATTCAACGCATTTACGGACTGTCCTAAGGTGTAAAGGTTCCGTTCTTTGAGGTCTTTGTGCATGGGAAATTTAGCGAGCACCTTGTTCGAGAAGCCGTTGCTTCAACACGACCTCGACCACCAAAATTCAGTGACTATGAATGAACATTTGGCCGATGAGATTGCGCATCTTTGTTTTGAACCGATGTTCGCGCAAAAGCAAGAAAACACTTCTGCTAAATACCGGACTGCTCCATACAAGACCGCTCCGCCCTATCTTAAAGACAATCCGCTTTTGCCGGGCATGGACAATATCGACATTTTTGAAGCTGAGAAGACGCGCACTGCATCTATTTTTGAGTGCGCAAAGTGGACGGCTGGTGTTTACTCTTCCTACAAATGGGCGCCGCAATTCTTGCCCGAGGAAGTTCCTACGAATGCGCTTCTCAAGTTGAATAAAAAGGCTGGAGAGGAATTTATTGTTTTCGGCAGCAAGTCACGTTCGGAGATCCTCAGGGAGCTAAGACTTAGATATATAGCCACTTGTGCCGGCAGTATGGCGGTTGGTTGGGCAGCCAGTCACGCCATAGATCGCATTATGTTCCCTCGCGACCAGTATCTTGAGGGGACTTTAGTCGGTGATGTTGCGGGGATCGGCTTGGCAATTGGTATTCCTAAGTGGCGCGTCAAAGCGATGTGTGTGGCAGGAACTCACCTGCTCGGAAAAGCGATAGATCATTGGCGACAACCTGTTTGTCCGAGCCGAAGATAATTCTCCGGGAGTGTCCGCTGGAAATTAAAGTCTTAAAGAAAAACGAACAGACCCGCTTTTCGCAAAGTCTGTTCATAATTCGTTCGTCAAACCGCCAAACGGGCGATTTGGTCGTCAAGTGTTCGCTGTTTTATGAGCGGCGCTTGCGTGCGGCTTCGGCTTTGCGCTTTCTCTTTACGCTCGGTTTTTCGTAGCGTTCGCGGCGCTTGATTTCAGATAGAATGCCTGCTTTCTGAATTTTCTTCTTGAAGCGTTTAAGCGCCTGTTCGATGCTTTCGCCTTCTGCAACTCTGACCTCGGACAAGGGATATCCCCTCCTTCATAAAACGATTTTGGACAACAAAAATTTTGCAGTTGGGGGATCTTATCACTAAGAGGCTGATCCAACCAAGGTCGATCTTATAGGGAATCGTTATACTTCGGATTTATCCGTGGTGTTCTGCGGCGTGCGCTGTAGTTGCTTGAGAGATAAGCTCTTGCGACAGTTGAGGCGGTACTTGAGCCAGGTGGGAGAACTTCCACGTGTAATAACCCAGCCCCTGCGTCAAAGTGCGCAGCTCAATGATGTAGTCCCATAGCTCGCCGCGCGGAATGTTCGCAGTCACTTCATCCCAACCCTGACGCTCAGGATTGGGTCCATAGCCGAGAATCTGACCGCGCAAACCGGTCACTTGGGAAAGCACGCCCGACGTGTATTGGCTCGGGATGTGGATCTTCACTTCTGCAATCGGCTCGAGGATAAAAGGATGAGCTTTGGCTAGACCGTCGCGCATCGCCAAAATGCCCGCCATGCGGAAGGACATTTCATCCGAGTCGACATCGTGGAAGGAGCCATCGAATAGGTTGACTGAAACATCGACCAACGGGAAGTTGGCTAATGTGCCGCGCGCAAGTGCTTCTTGAACGCCTTTTTCGCATCCCGGCACATATTGCCTGGGGACAGAACCCCCAACAATTGATTCGGAAAATTTATTGCCGGCACCTCTTTCAAGAGGCTCAATGCGCAGATACACCTCACCGAATTGTCCGCGACCACCGGTTTGTTTTTTGTGGCGGCCGTGCCCTTCAACTTTCGCTTGTATCGACTCTTTGTAAGAGATTTTAGGTTTGTGAGTATCTAGCTCGATGTGATATTTGCGCTCCAGCCTTTGCCTGGAAAGGGTCAGGTGCACTTCGCCTTGCCCGTACAGGCAGTATTCATGCGTGTCCGGATCGCGGTCTACTTTGAGAATCGGGTCTTCTTCGGTCAGCTTTCCGAGCAACGTGGAAAGCTTCGCTTCATCGTTGCGGTTCTTAGGTGCAATCGCAAGCGAGTAAAGCGGGGGCGCTTCAGGAGGTGAAGGCATCTGAGTTGTTTCCTTCTCAGTGACAAGAGTGTCGCCTGTGCGCGGTGTTTCTAATCTCGCTAGAGCGACGATTGAGCCTGGTCCTGCCGTTGGCATTGTTTCTTGCTTCTTGCCTTGCAGCCAGTACAAGCCGCCGACGCGTTCTTTGGGATGGTTTTTATTGATGTCGACTAACTGTGAATCGCCGGTAATTGTGCCGGAGAAAACGCGAGTTAGTGAGAGTTTTCCGGATTGCGGGTGAATGTATGTGCGAATCACTTGCGCAATGACTGGACCATCTTCTTTGACGTTGATGACTTTTCCGTCTTTGTCCTTGTACTCACGCTCGGCTGGCGATGGGCAGAGAGAAATGATGGCGTCGAGCAAGGAGAAAACTCCTGCATCCGTATGTGCAGAGCCGACCAGAATTGGCACAAAGGTGCCGGCTTTTACACCGGCTTTGAGATCTTTTTCCAGCATATCGAGGGGCGGCTCGTTGCCTTCCAGCACCATCTCCAATAGCGTGTCATCAGTGTCTGCAAGTGATTCAATGAGTTTTTCTCTTGCTGCTTCCAGTTCGTCTTTCAAGTCTGCGGGCACATCAGTGTGTTCTGGTTTGCCTTGAGCACCGTATTTGAACGCTTCTTTCTTGAGCACGTCCACATAGCCGGTCAATGAACCAGTGATGATGGGATACTGCAGTGGTGCAAGCGGACGCGGCGTTTTGGTGCCAGGCATGTTTTTCAATAAAGACAAAGTATCTGCAAAGTTGAGATCCGGCTTGTCTAGCTTGTTTATGAAGACCAAGCGAGCAACGCCAATTTCTTCTGAAAACCGCAGCAAACTGTCCATTTGAATGAGGCGACCCGGATCCGGCTCGACTACAAAAACAGCGATATCGCAGCCCATCATCGCTATTTTCGCTTCTTCTTGAAAGTCGATAAATCCGGGGCAGTCGAGGATATTGAACAGGGTGTCCTGGTACGTCGTGCGGGCCATCGAAACCTGGGTGGAAATTTGTCGGCTAATCGATTCCGGCTCATAGTCCGTGGTCATCGTGCCTTCGTTTATCTTTCCGCGCCTGGAGATCGCGCCGGTGAGGTGGAGAATGGCTTCCGTAAGACTAGTCTTGCCGCTGCGGTTCAGTCCAACCACGGCGACATTGCGTATTTTGGAGACACTTGTCACTGCTCTTCTCCTTGTTGGCAAGAGTGCTTGACTATATATATGGTTCCTTGGTTAAAGACTAACGATAAGGCCCAACTTTCTTCAAGGGTTAAGGGACGAATTAATCTGCTGTCGTCCGGAAAGCCTTTTGATGTGCGGATTTGGCGCGGTTTGAGTCTGCAAAACGCGGTTTGGCGGGGCTTCTCATTTGACTGCCCAACTAATGTCACAAACCGCTGTTAATCTGTGAGCACAAAAGCGAAATTCACCGCTTTTCTCTTCCCCTCCATCTCCTTCCCCCGCAAGCGAATGCCATAAACGCCATACGGCGAGCGCAGGTGCATCGCGTTTTTTCAAAGGATTCTAACCATGCCTGAAATGAATGTTTGGCAAAAACTCGACAAAGCAGAACAGTCACTCAAGACCGGCGACTACGGCGGTTTGAAAGAAGCGGCAGTCATCTCCGGCGAAGGGCAACACACATTCATGGCTACTCTTGCGGACCGCATGAAAGGCTCGCAATCGAGTCTGCCGGATCTTCAGATCATTGATCTCGACAAAGATGGCAGCCCCGAAAAAATCTCTGCAAAAGGTCTAACTATCCAGAAAGACGGTCAAAAGCTCTCTGTGGAAACTACATCAGTGACCGCTCGCATCGGCGAGAAACTGAGCAATGGTTGGCAGTCTTTGAAAAATTCAGTCAGCGAAACAGTTGATTCGACCAAAGTTGGAGATGCCCTCAAGCGCGCCAACACCAATGACAGCGAATTGAACCGTCGCTGGGAACGCCAAATGAAACAAGCCGGCATGTAGAACAATGCCGGCCGTCTCTTAATCTTGTTGTAGATTGATTTATTGTCTATCGCATCGTGTCGGCGTAAGAACCGCTTGATTGCGAGTAAGGAGTCAGGTCGTCCGTTGCTTTTAGTCCGAGTGTATTGCCGAAGAACAGCTTGGCGAGCTTTTTGCTGTTGGATACGATCGCCGGAAACTGAACGTTGTAATTCCTCTTGGTGAAGACAATGAGCGGGGTCTTGTCCGGCAGGAAATAGGTGAACCCGGCGTTTACAGTCTTCGTGCCAGGTAGATTCGCAAGATCTGCTCCGCAGGACAAGGCAATGACAGCTGAGGCAAAGAAAATCGGACCAAAGAGGGCGTGCACCCACATCGCTTCCTTGACTTTGACAAGCGAATTTTCCTTGGGTGGAAAAACACAAATCCAGGGCGAGATCAGGGTGAATGGCAAAAAGCCTTGCCAGTACCACATTTTCCCCTTGATGAATGCCATGTAGCCCTTATGGATGTAAACGCACCCCATAATCATCAGGAGGATGCCGATGAGCATGTTTATTTGATCTTGACTCATTTAATAAGCCCCGTACCGGACTGGTAAGCCTTTGCCTGCAATTTGCCAGCATCTCTAGTTTACTACGTCTTAGATGCCATTACGGCAGGCGTATCAAAGGGGCTAAAACCTGAATTAGACGGAATTACCGGTCGTGCTGGAGCCTGGCGAAACCGACCGAACCGAGCGCTTCTCTTAAGCGGCTGTTACAGCGCAGCGTCCCGCCGGTAGCAGCTTTCAGCGCTTCGGATACAATAGCCTTCCCATATCGGAGACTTTTGAGATGCCATCCAGATTAAAGCGCAATCAGTCGTGCGGGCAATTAGGCATAGGCGACGTCGATCGCGAAGTTACTGTGGCTGGCTGGGTGCATGTTCGGCGTGACCTTGGCGGGCTTATCTTTATTGAGCTGCGTGACCAGACCGGACGCGTTCAATTAGCCGCCGACCCCAATCGCAATAAAGAAGTGCACGCTGAGCTGAGCACGCTCAAAAACGAGTTTGTCTTGATAGCCAAGGGCAAAGTAACGGCGCGTCCTGCCGGCAGTGAAAATCGTGAAACGCCCACAGGGCTTGTGGAAATCTATCCGGATGCTGTTGAGATTTTGAACACGGCCAAGCCTTTGCCGTTTCAGCTTGATCAAGGCGATGCTGTAAACGAAGAACTGCGCCTGAAATACAGATTTCTCGATCTTCGACGTCCGGAGATGAACAACAATCTCAGGTTGAGACACCGCGTCACACAGGCTATTCGCCGTGCTCTCGATAGCACCGGTTTCATTGAAGTGGAAACACCGATTCTTACGAAAGCGACTCCAGAAGGGGCAAGAGACTTTCTTGTGCCGAGCCGGTTGAATCCAGGCAATTTCTATGCACTGCCTCAATCTCCGCAGCTTTTCAAGCAAACCCTGATGATTAGTGGCATTGATCGCTATTATCAGGTCGCTCGCTGCTTCAGAGATGAAGACTTGAGAGCTGACAGGCAGCCTGAATTCACGCAAATAGATATCGAGCTTTCCTTTACCGATGAAGAGGAAGTGCAGGAAGTTACTGAAAAGCTGCTAACAGCAGGCTTCGCAGAAGCTGGCATTGAGTTGAAACCACCGTTCAAACGCTTGCCTTACAAGGAAGCCATGGAAAGATACGGCAACGATAAGCCTGATCTGCGCTTCGAGATGGAAATCAAAGACATGACTGAAGTTGCCAAATCCTGCAGCTTCAAAGTCTTCAGAGAGAATGCCGACCAAGGCGGCGTACTGAAAGGCCTTTGCTTGAAGGGCGGAGCAGAGAAAGATCCGGTATCAAGAAAAACGCTTGATCTTTGGACTGAGGCAGCAAAGAAAGATGGTGCAAAAGGTCTTGCCTGGGTCATCTTTGGGAAGGACGGCACACGTTCGTCAGGCATCGACAAACATCTGTCTCCGGAAGAAATGGACAAGCTGAAGTCTCTTTCCGGCTCAGAAACAGGCGATGTGCTTTTGCTAGTTTCAGACAAGTTTGCTGTTGCAGTAAATGTTCTAGGTCGCTTGCGTTTGAGAATAGCCGAGGAGCGTGGATTGATAGACGAGAGTCGTCACGAACTTCTCTGGGTTGTGGACTTCCCATTGTTTGAATACGACGAGAAAGAAGGTCGCATGATGGCTGTCCATCACCCTTTCACTTCCCCGAATCTCGATGATGCGCAATATCTAGAATCCGATCCAGGAAGAATTCGCGCACGCGCTTACGACATCGTTTATAACGGTGTTGAAATCGGCGGCGGCTCCATTCGTATTCACGATCAAGAACTGCAAAGTCGCGCCTTCCAAGCCATTGGAATTGATCGTGAGCAAGCTCGAGACAAGTTCGGTTTCTTGCTTGATGCTCTTGAATCAGGCGCTCCGCCGCATGGCGGGCTGGCTTTGGGCCTTGACCGTATCATCATGCTTTTGGCTGGATGCAAATCGATTCGTGACGTAATCGCTTTTCCCAAGACGCAATCCGGCGGTTGCTTGATGACGCAGGCACCATCGGCGGCATCAGATGAACAGTTGAAGGAAATTCACATCACCACCAATCCTCCTCAAAAAGAACCAGCCAAAGAGAGCCAGGTCGCCTCGGCTGTTCAATAGGAGAGCCAAGGGTAAACCCTGGGGTGGCGCCTGGCGAGCCATGCTAGAATGCGATTGAGTCCCAGCAGTGGTGGGTCTGGTCGATTTTGGAATACGTTGTTTATCTGTCCTGAATACGTTTGAATACGGACATGATCGCGAGAGCTGAGAGCAAAACAACTCAGAAAAGCAAATCATTGCCGTTGGTAAGAACGGCCGTCTTCCTGTCGGCAATATTAGCGATTCAGCTTTGTGTCTCGTCGTGTGGTGTGAAGCTGAAGACATCGACTGAATATCTGGTGTCGGGCAATGAGTATTTCAAAATCGGTGATTATCGTCATGCCGAGCTGGAATACAGAGAAGCTTTGAAGCAAGATCCGAAGAGTGCCACAGCGAAAAACAATCTGGGCGTGATTTTGAATGAGCTTGGTAGGTACGATGAAGCCATAGCTATCTTGCAAGAAGCAGTAAACGCAGACCCGAAGAATTGCATTGCACGCTATGTGCTAGCCATGGCACTTACGCACAAGGGCGATTTCGATGGAGCGATGGAGCAGGCTCGACAAGCCACTGAGCTAGATCCCAAAGAGCCCCAAGCGTATAAAGCTTTGGGCGATGCCGCTGTTGGCAAAGGCGATGTGAAGACTGCTGTTGAAGCTTATCGATCCGCAACGATTGTTGATCCTACTAACGATGCCACTCATCATCGTCTTGCCGAAGCGCTTGGACAAGCTGATGATGTTGAGGGGCAGATTTTGGAAGAGAATAAATCGCTAGAATTGAATCCTGGCAATCAAGATGCGCGTATTGGTCTTGCGCTGGCATCTAAAAAGAAAGGCGACACTAGCGAGGCTGTTGTCCACTTGAAAAAGGTTTTGAGCGAAGACCCTGACAACGAGACTGCCAAGAAATACTTGAAAGAGCTCGATCCAACCGCTGTTCCGGCACCACCTTCGGCCAGTTATTCGAGATAGAAGAATAACCGGGGAAAAAATCTTTGCCGGGATTGAACTTTTTTTCTGCGGCGAACGTATTACTAAATAACCAGCCAAGAATGATTTCCAAGATAAGGAGGTCTGTATGTTCGCGCGTATTTTTTCGGGCGGCCTGATAGGAGTTGATGCCTACCGCATTGAGGTCGAAGTCGACTGCAGTGGAGGTATCGGTCAGATACAAGTTGTCGGGCTGCCTGATGCGTCAGTGAAGGAATCACAAGAGAGAGTTAGAGCTGCAATCAAGTCATGTTCTTTCCTTATGCCACCCGGCAAAAAATGGGTAGTGAATATGGCGCCGGCTGATACGAGAAAAGAAGGACCTTTATATGATTTGCCGATTGCGATTGGAATACTGGCCTCAACAGGAATGATCAACAAGCATCACATATCTCGCTTTTGGCTTGTTGGAGAGCTTGGATTGGACGGTTCGGTAAGACCGGTCACTGGCATCCTTCCCATTGCAATTGCGGCAAAACAACAAGGTGCCGAAGCGATTATCGTTCCGGAAGCAAATGCGGAAGAAGCTTCTTTGGTAGAAGGACTTGCAGTGTTTGCTGTAAGCCACTTGCTCCAAGCTTGTCACTTGCTTAATGACCCCGAGAGCCTGACTCCATATCAATTGAATGCGAGAGCGAAATTTGATACTCACAGCAGGCGTCGAAAACAGTTTGGTGATTTGCGCGAGGTGAAAGGACAACTGCACGCGAAGCGCGCTTTGGAAATTGCCGCCGCCGGTCGTCACAACATCCTCATGATTGGACCGCCCGGATCTGGAAAATCGATGCTTGCTCAACGTTTGCCGGGCATAATGCCACCGCTTTCATTTGAAGAAGCGCTCGAGTTGACGAAGCTTTATAGTGTTGCAGGTTTAGTGACAGATCGCGCATCGTTAGTCCACGATCGCCCATTTAGATCTCCTCACCACACGGCATCAGCTGTCGGTCTGACAGGTGGTGGTGCAAATCCAAAGCCTGGTGAAATATCACTTTCGCATAAGGGTGTTTTGTTTTTAGATGAATTGACTGAGTTTCCGCGTCATCATTTAGAAACGCTTCGCCAACCATTGGAAACGGCCAATATTGTAATCAGCCGAGCGCAGCAGACAATTACCTATCCGGCATCATTCTTGCTTGTCGCTGCGTGCAATCCCTGTCCCTGTGGCTATCGCGGTGACAATGTCAAATTCTGTGTTTGTACGCCATCTCAAGCAGACAGATATTGGAATCGTATTTCCGGACCGCTTTTAGATCGAATTGACTTGCATGTGGAAGTTGGGCGATTGAAAGAAGGAGAATTGGCAGGGGAGCCGGATGGAACATCATCAGAGGATGTTCGAGCGCGCGTCTTGCGTGCCGTGGGCCGGCAGAGAGAACGTCAAGCGGGAGAGCCATTCAATTTCAATGGGCAGATGACGCAAAAGCAATTAACTCGCCACTGCAAAATTGACGAAGAATGTCGATTTCTCCTTGCACGTGCGGTTACACAAATGGGTTTGTCTGCACGTGCACACGATCGTATTCTTCGTATATCGAGAACTATTGCTGACCTGGCTCAAGAAGAACAAATTACCTCAGTTCACATTGCCGAAGCAATTCGCTTCCGCAACACAACCCGTATCGGATAAAGAGATGATGAAGCGTGGAATTAGGACGATGCTGCTTAGGCTTTTCTTGCCGAGAAGAAGTGCCTGTGCAGTTGCTTTATTGATTTGTCGGCGTCTTCGTTGCTAACAACAAAGCTGAGGTTGATATCCGATGCGCCACCGGAAATCATAATTATGTTGACGTTGGTCAATGCACTAAAGACTTCCCCGGCAATGCCGCTCTTGTCTCTGAACTGGCGTCCTACAACGGAAACAATCGACACATCAGTCATTATTCTAACGTCTCCGAGATCTTTCAATTCTCTGATGATCGAATCAAGGTCGTCCGTTCTGTCTACAGTTAGTGAAACAGAAACCTCAGACGTAGCAATCAAATCAATGGAGGTGGAATGACGATCAAAAATAGCGAATACTTTTGACAGAAATCCATGTGCCATAAGCATCTTGAATGAGCTTATGAACAGAGCCGTGATGCCTTTCTTTGCTGCAATAGCGCAAATCGGTCTGGTATCGTCGTCTGCGCGATCGATTTCTTTGTCAGCTTTGATAATGGTGCCTGGAGCATCAGGTCGCATTGTATTCAAAATGCGTACTGGAATTCCTTGTTCGATTGCCGGCTTGATTGTAAGAGGGTGTAGTACCTTGGCGCCGAAATAAGCCAATTCTGCAGCTTCTTGAAAGCCTACTTCATCAATCACTTTTGCTTCTGGGACGAGTCTAGGATCTGATGTCATCATTCCATCGACGTCGGTCCAAATTTGAATTTCGTCTGCTTTCAGGGCGGCACCAAATATGGCGGCACTGTAGTCGGAACCACCGCGTCCCAATGTGGTAGTGACGCCGTTTGCTGTCGATCCAATAAATCCTTGAGTGATGACAATCTTTCCATCTTTAGATGGCTTTGCCATTTTAGATTGGACATTTTTTTCGATTTCATCGCTCAAAGGAGTAGCGCGGCCGAAAGTATCGTCGGTCGCCATAACTTCTCTGGCATCCACCCAGGCGCTCGGCGTGCCCTGATGCTCAGCAATTGCCGCAACGACTTTGGAGGAGAGTAATTCACCCATGCCAGAAATCGCATCGACGGAACGCTTGGACAATTCCCCAAGATAGCTCACGCCTTTGAGAATGACTTCCAACTCTTCAAAGTGAGGGGTAAGACTATCTTTGACCTTTTGCGCGTAAGCTGCATCATTGCCCAAAGCTTGATCAATTGCTTCGTCGTGTTTTTTTCGAATCGACTGCACTTCTGCCAGTGCACCTTTGAGATCGCGTGCAACGGCTTTATCGCCTGCTGCGATCAGAGAATTGGTGACGCCGGACATTGCGGACAGCACTACCAGCGGTGCTGCACCTTTGTGTTTTGATTTTGCTTTGTTGACTATGGACAGCACGTCTTGCATGCGCTCGGCAGAGCCGACCGACGTGCCGCCGAATTTCATGACCAGCATCTAGCTACTCCTGCCAGCTGTGAACGCGACAAGAATTACTTTAATGCCTGAGCGAGCCGCATGTATTACCTGCGGTAAATCTCGTTACCTGCGGTAAATGTCTGCACCCAAACCACGGAACTTATCTTCGAGATTTTCGTATCCGCGGTCCATGTGACGCAGCCCTGTGACTTCCGTTATGCCTTCAGCGCCCAAGCCTGCGATAACGAGTGCTGCAGCAGCTCTCAAGTCGCTAGATTTGACTTCTGCGCCGGTCAGTTTCGGAACGCCTTTGATTACGGCAGCATTGCCGGTAAGCGAAATATCGGCGCCCATGCGTCTCAATTCGCCAACTTGCATGAAGCGATTTTCGTAAATCGTTTCTGTAATAATCGAAGTGCCTTCAGCAACTGCCAGTACCGACATAAGCGGTGCTTGCAAGTCTGTAGGATAGCCAGGATAAGGCAGAGTGGTGCAATCTACGGGCTTGATTAGCTTGCCGGACTTAACTTTGATGATGTCCGGAGAGTAGATCGACACTTCAGCACCCATCTCTTGCATCTTGCTGATGACTGAGTAGAGGTGATGAGGATTGCAGTTTTTGAGAACGATTTCACCGGTTGTTGCCATAACGGCAAACAAGAAGGTGCCGGCCTCGAGGCGATCTGGAATGGTGTCAATCGTTGCGCCGTGCAAATCGGAGAGTTTTACGCCATCAATAACGATTTGATAGGTACCGGCTCCGGTAATCTTTGCGCCCATTGCGTTACAGAAATCTGCCAAATTGGCGATTTCCGGATCTTGAGCGGCGTTTTCGATAATGGTTTGACCTTCAGCGAGCACTGCTGCCAGCATGATGTTTTCGGTTGCGCCGTTAGACGGACGATCCAGATAGATTCTTTGTCCAACCAGTTTGTCCGTGGTGGCATGAACATAACCATGTTCACACCAGATATCTGCGCCGAGGGACTTCAAGCCGCGCTCGTGCAAATCAATTCTTCTTTCGCCGATTGCGCATCCACCAGGAAGAGATACTTTGGCTTGATGGCAGCGTGCTACCAGAGGACCAAGTACTACGAAGGAAGCTCTCAGTTGGCTGACCAACTCATAAGGAGCTTCGTAATCCGTGATATCGGTGGCGTCGATGATTACTTCATCTTTGCCGACGGTGACTTTTGCACCCAAGGTACGGATGACGTCTGCCATCATGTGGACGTCGGTGAGGTTGGGTACGTTGCGAAGGACGGACACACCAGGTGCCAGAAGGGCTGCTGCCATCATCTTAAGCACTGAGTTTTTCGCACCGGAGATGGTTACTTCGCCATTCAATGGCTTGCCACCACGAATGATGATGCGCTCTTCGGACTCTTGCGGACCTTGTTTGGTCGGAGGATCTACTCTGGAAATTTGTGGTGTCATTCTTTGTTGCGCCGCTTCTAGGGAGTTGCCAGATTTTGGATTCGTATTTTTAGTCTTTTGCGCTCTACTCCAAAGACGCAAACGACTAGATCGATATGTAGTGTGGGTGCCGAGATCCTGATGGATATTTGCGGGGGTGCCTAAGGTCGATTTTGTATCTTTTGCAAATATCTGTCGGTCACCAGTGCGCGATAATGCGCCTCTGTACTTACTTTACACTGCAAAGGTAAGCCGGGTGTTAACCTAGAGGCTAAATTGTATTTGGTATAAAAGTTCGTTAGGGTGTGGTTCTTTCATGCATGTAGTCTGACTTGAAACACAAAGAGCAAGTTCCCATCACGCTTTCCATGGATGTTAAACAGGTGTTAATTTATTTTGTCAAGCGCCTTTACGCAACTGCACAGTCAATGTTTTGCCAGTCTCCAAGCGTAGTGGCGATGATGTTGACCATAATTCTTCTCTTGTCAGCCTGCTCAATGGGTGAGGAGGTCAAGAGAATTCGAGCTGTCAATGAGATGGAGAAAGAGCGCGCTCAGTCACAGTCGACGGACTTGACGGGTGAGCAAGTGTTTATTCGCAGTTGTAATACTTGTCATCCCCGTGGCAGGCAGGGCGTCGGTCCTGCCCTTGATCAACTGAGTGAGCATTTTGCTACTGACGAAATGCTTAAGCGCTTTATACGTATGGGTAAAGGCGTCATGCCCGCCAATCCAAAGGAAACGCTCAATGACATTGAACTGGACAATCTGGTCAAATATTTGCGCGCCTTGCCCAAGCCTTAAAAACGGCTCAGACCGCTTTTAGCTGGTTGGATTGACTAGCAGCTCCAAAACCCAGATTAGCGTGATGCAGAACAGCACCACTATAACTATCCGCGAGATCAGGTGCGGACCGGACATGATGATTGGTTCGATGGGGCAGAACTTGACGAAGGAATTCGGTATCTTTTCGCGCTCTGCTAGATATAAGGACGAGATCAGCATCGGCCATACGCGCTTTCCGTCTTTGTTCAACTTGTAAATGACGATCACTAATTCGGGACTTATATAAAGCTGAACTACTTGATCCCAGTTGACTGTTTTTCTTTGCGGCCAATAAGTACCGCGATATTTGATGCCGTGGCGGCTGAGCTGCAGGCTTGAAGGGCTCAGATACGGACGAAGTCCAACCAATATAGAAACGAGGGCGATCGTAATGAAAAAGCCTTCGACGTTGATGAGCATTTTCCAATTGCCAGTCTCTACCAATTTGGCCCAGAGAAATTTTGCCAGACCCAGATAAGCGGCCGCGAGGATCACGCACATTGCCAATTCCGTAGGATCTCTATTCTCTACGTAGTTGTCTTGCGAGTCTTCTAACGGTTCCGATTGTGGTGCATTAGACATGCCGGTATTAAGACCGATCTTGCAATTGCGATTAGTAAGCCATGACCTAGAGTAAACAAACGAAGTTTGCTTTTCTACTAAATTCTAGCAAGCGGACAAAGGAAAAACCGGAATCAGGCTCCGAATAGTTCCTCGCGAGCCTGCTTTGCCTTTTCTTTTAAAACTTTGGGGCTGGCGGTGGCAATCTGCTCGCTGAGCGGTGCCACTGCCCGATAAAACTCTTGATCGAAGGCGCGTGTACGTATCACTACAGGCATGGGGACGGCATAGCCGAGAACAAGAGCTTGTTGTTTTGGATCCATTTGCGACAGTACGGTACGCAATGTTTGGCTTCCGGAGACACCAGTGAAAACTGCATCGATATCTTTGTCGTCATTTAAGAGCGCCGTTACGCGCGTTCCGATTTGGCTCAAAATCTCCGGATCGATGCCAGAGGGACGCTGATCGACGATTAGCAAGGTAACTGAATACTTCCGCATCTCGCGGGCAATAATACCGAATATGGTTTGTTTGGCGACAGCCGGTGCCAAAAACTTGTGCGCTTCTTCGATAACAATCATCAGCTTGCGTGGAGCTTCAACGTGCTCTGGATCCGCCTGGTGAATTTCGGAGCGGCGAACGTATTCCTGGTGAATTCGGCGGGTGATTATATTGGTCGCGAGCATGTACGAAAGTAAGTTGTTCTGGCGACCGAATTCGAGCACAACGTGCTTGCCGGCCTGAATGTACGAGAGGATTTCGTCAATGTAATTGTGCGCAACGCGTGGCTTCAAATACGGTGTCTTTTGGACGACTGTATTTAGGCGGCGTTGCAAGGTCTTTAGAGCTGTTGGGTGACCTTTGTGAAACTGGCAAAATTCCTCGATCTCTTCGCCGGACATATCGAGCAAGGTCGCGATCCAGTCGGCTCCCATCTTTTCACGAGCGATATATGCATTTTCGACAGTTGCTTCGGACAGTGCCAATTCGACTTTGAGAAGATCAAGATCTTCGATTTCAATTTGGTTGTAGCCGATATAAAGCTCGTGAACATCAGGCAATCCGCGTGCTCTGGACGACTCTTTGTCGAGACTGAATACGACAACGTCGCCGCCAAAAAGCTGTTTTAATCCTTTTACTCTAGGGGCTGATTTGCTTTCCGACATTGCTTGCCAGCCGTACTCGTTGTGCATGTCGAAAACCAACACTGAGGCTATGTCCTTGCTGATCACACCGCAGAGAAAAATGCGTGTGAGGAATGATTTGCCGGTGCCGGATTTGCCGAAAATCCCATTGGAGCGCTCGATAAAACGGTCGAGATTTACGCAAATGGGAGTCTCCATATTCAATGGTTTTCCGACATTGAAATAAGAGTTGTGGCGGTCGTTTTCGTCTTCCTCACCAAAAACAAGAGCAAAGTCGTTTTTAGTCGCCTCAAACACCGGGGAGAAATGGCTGGGGATTGTTTTGACAGGTCTAAGTCCCGATTCTCCATGCTCAGCTTCCACTGAATTTCCCGACTCCAGCATCAGCATTGGCTGTACTTTGACTGTTCCGAATGTGGAAAAACCAGAGAGCACCTCGAGGATAAACTCGTCGTTGCCGGGAGGGCTGCTCAAAATATTAGGGTTGGACGTCGCCAGCGAAACATCTGTCAGCATGCTGAAAAAACGAGTGCGCTTTCCTTCTACTACCACAAAGCGACCGACGCGCAGATCTTCTACTGACTGGCTTTTGTCCAGTCGCATTTCCAGCCCTGTCGAAAGAGAGCCTTGCGTAATGATGCCCAAGTAGTTTGAACGTTTTGCCATCCTTACAGTGTAGTCTGTAAGTTGGCTATACGGTAAAACCGAGGGCTTTGGCGAAAGCTTTTACTGCTGCGTCCTTAGCGGAAGCGTCGAATGTTTCTTTATTGAGAATTTCGCTCTCTTCGTTGCCGCGATATTCTGACAATGTATAAACGAGCGGTTCGTGCAAACTTCTCTCTAGGCGGTAGAGATTTCCATTCTCTCCTGTTGCGCCTACCAGTCCCCAAACACCGTCAAGTGACTTAAGAATGTCTTCGACCGTATGCGGCCATTGTGCCCTCATCAACACGCCCATTGCTCTTCTCCTCAAAAATCCGTCTTGATTGCGACCTTATCTGGATGAACGAAAGTCCAATGCTTTACCCGGGGTTCTTGCTGGCCACCCCAGCCATGAAGTAAATGCACTGGCTGCTTATGCTTGAGACATTGAAAAATATGTCCGGAGAGGGACTTGAACCCTCACGATTGCTCACACGCCCCTCAAACGTGCGCGTCTACCAATTCCGCCACCCGGACTTGAGGTTTGATTTTAGCCCATTTCTAGGTGGACTTGCTTCAACGTGACAATTCTTTGACGAAGGGCTTGGGCTGTCAATAGTCGCGGGTTTATAAAGGCTCATAATGGTTTGTGCTTGCGCCTTCCCGCGGGGAACCTTATCCTTAAAGAAGCGTCTTTTTTCTAGTTCGAGCAAGTCGGGCAAGCCTGCCAAAAGTGGCAGGTGAAGAGGGTTTTACTTAAGGTCGTTGTGCCGAAGCATGATAGGTAATAGTTGAAAACCGGCAAAATATGCGGTTTTACCTCAGTCGCAAAACAGTAATACAACAAAAATTTTATCTTCGAAGCAAATAAAATCAAGGATCTTGGGAATAATGGGGTTTAGAGACTTACCAGCCAATTGGCGATTCGCCTGAAGTGAGCTTGAGTTTCAAGAGTCAACAAGAGATAACTGACAGCCAAAGCAGCGGCAAAGCAGCAAAAGAAGGAAACATGACCGAAAAAGGGGACAATTCCGAATTTCTGATGATTGAGATGTTCGTCGCCGGCATCGCTCTTGATGCTCGCAGCGGACAGCCGATTGTTGTCCTCAATGACCAGACCAAAAGACGTGCGCTGCCCATCTGGATAGGCATGGCGGAAGCAAGTGCTATAAGCCGGGCGCTTGATAACTACAAGCCCGAGCGTCCGATGACGCACGATCTTTTGCTTAACGTGATTACTTCACTTGGTTACAAGGTAAAGCAGGTCGAGATTAACGAGCTTTCCTCCAATACCTATTTCGCTACTATCCAGCTGCAGCTCAACGAACCCGGTACTCCCGGTACTGAGTCTATCGAAACAATCAAACCTATCGACTCTCGCCCCTCTGATGCTATCGCCCTTGCGCTTAGAGCCAAGGCGCCCATCTTCGTGTCAGCGCAGGTTGTTGCTGATGGCACGATTCCAGCGGACTTCGAGAAAGACGAAGCGGAGGCTCAGGAATTCAAGAAATTCATTGAAGGCTTGAAAGCTTCGGACTTCAAACTGTCCGGCGGCGAGTAATCTATTATTTCTTTTTCAAAGATTGCTTGAGCGCTGCATCGAGCGTAGCGATTTTCGCCTCGAGCATTTTGATTTTGTCGTTAGTGAGCTCTTCTTTGAGCTTCTCGTCTTGCTTTTGCCAGGTCACCTGAAGTTGTTCGCTTTTAGCTTCTTTCGCGGTGCTGAGAAGTGCAGGCAATGTGCTCAAGCCGCCGCATACGAACATCAGAAGGCCTGCTAAGCCAAAAGGAATAGCCATTTGATTGCCGAAGAGCTTGATTGTGACTGGGTCCAAATTCTGAGCGCCGATTGTCAGGGCGACAGCAATAGATAGTATGGAAACAGCTAGAAAGATTGGTTTTTTGTTCATGAGATTGGCTCTGGCTTCTAATCGATGCGTTTACAGCTTATCGATGAGAGCCTGCATGTCGCAAGGGACGGGAGCTTGAAATTCTAGCAGTTCACCGGTAATCGGATGGGTGAAAGCTAGTTGAGCTGCATGCAACGCGTGTCCCGAAAGCCCCAATTTGTGCCTGGCAGGGAGCGTGCCAGTTGTTTTACGGTTGTATACGATATCTCCCACTACCGGAAAGCCACTGTAGGAGGCGTGCACGCGAATTTGATGTGTTCGCCCGGTTTCTAGTGTAAGTTTCAGCAAAGAGTACTTTGACGACCGGTTCAACACTTGATAGTGAGTGACTGAGGGGCGGCCATTGTCTACGACCCACATTTCTTTGCGCTTGCTTGGATGCCTGCCAATTGGGAGGTTGATGGTGCCTGCGTTTTGCTCGACTATCCCTTCGACCATTGCGTAATAAACGCGAAGCGCTTTTCTTTCCTTTATCTCCTTTTGTAGGTGCTGAAGCGCCTTTTCGCTCTTAGCTACCACTAACAAGCCTGACGTGTCTTTGTCGAGCCGGTGAACAATGCCCGGGCGGAGCGTTCCATTTATACCTTTTAGGCTAGATCCGATGCGATTCAAAAGAGCGTTAACGAGCGTGCCGGTGAAAACACCTGCGCCTGGATGCGTAATCATTCCCGCTTTCTTGTTGACGACGACTAGTTCGTCATCTTCGAAGACGATGTCGACAGGGATGTCTTCTGGCAGCAGCGCTAGTGGTTCTGGAGCGTCTATTACCACTGTAACTTCTTCACCGCCTTTGACTTTCTGTCCTGGCTTGAATGACTTTCCATTTACCAGCACTTTCCTTTCTTCGATCAATTGTTGAATGCGGCTGCGGGACAGGCCGGGCAGCCTGGTCAAAAGGTAGTGATCTAAACGAGCCGGCAGGTCAATTTCGGACTCGTTGGTGTCCGCATCTTCTTCTTCAACGAAGCTGAACCCTGGCTTCTCTACTTTGAAGGATATGGTATCGCTGGCGATATCGTTGTCCACGCAATCAGCCTACCTAGCTTTTTTCAGGAGTAGCAGCAGCGGTAGACTCTTTTTCTTGTTCGCTTTTGGATTCTTCAGCTAGTTTGACGTCTTCTCCGTCGCCCTTGCCCAGGCGAGAGATGAGCACCAGACCCAAACCTATATTTATGAATGTATCTGCAACGTTGAAGACTGGAAAAGAAAAGAATGCAAATTCCAAAAAGTCGGTGACATGACCCTGCGTAAAGCGGTCGGTTAGATTGCCCAGGGAGCCTCCGATGATGCAGCCCAAGCCGATTAGCTCCAGTATTACAACGGACTGCCCTCTGGCAATACGAGAGACCAACCAGCAGCTCAGAGCCGCAGTCAAAACTACAGCCGTTGCGGTCATAAAGCCGCCGTTGTTTGATCCCAGGCTGAAAGCTGCCCCAGTATTTGTCGTGAGGGTAAACTTCAGAAAACCATCTATAAAAGGTTGGGAATTATGCAGTGTCAGGTTGCTGAGCGCCCAAGCTTTACTCCATCGGTCCAGTGCAAAGGAGGCGGCTACAGTAAGTAGCGCTATTGTGATTGAAACTGCGGCTGCCCTCTTTGCGCAAGCCTGACTGGTTTGCTCTTCTGTCATTGCTAGAGTTTATTCTCGAGGCTGCTCTTCACTCTATCTATTCAGAAATCTATTCAGCTTCTGTGCTGTCTTTTTTCTTCTTGCTCTTGGAGGACTTTTCCTTCAACTTGGAGCTTGTTTCTTTGCTAGATTTGCTGGCGCTGCTGGAATCTGATTTTGTTTCTGTCTTCTTGGTTTTTTCTTCGTCGGTCGCAGGCTTCTCTGATTTGTCTGATTTGTCTGCCTTGTCTGGCTTTTCGTCCTTGCCTGTTTCATCAGCTTTGGATTTTGTGGAGTCAGATTCTGCGCTCGTTTTTTCTTTGCTTGAATTGCTAGTGGCTTCGGCTTTCTTTGCCGAATCGTCGTCAGCTTTAGCGACCTCGGTTTTTTCGCTTGGGTCTTCTATTGTTTGCGGAATAACGTTGAGACGTCGGGTCACGACCGTGATGCCCATCAAATGCGAGCGAGTTGCATTGGTGATGCCCACTGTCGCCATCAGCAATTCGTTGCGATTGCTTGTATTGGCGTACATTACGCGTTCGAGTGTTTCGCCGTCGATAATGCGCGGCTTGGCTTTATCTTCATCACCTGCGGGTTGCGGGTATTTGAGCGGCTGGCTCATGATGGACCCAATGGCAGTCAGTCCGACCGGAAGCGAAATGTCGACACGTGCAGAATACTGGCGCCCCGATTTCACTTGCTCGGGAGCAGAGAAATTGGCGGTCAATTGGCGCGCCAGTCCATATGAAACGCGCACCTTTTCATAGTCAATGCGATCGCCGATGATTTTCCAGACGCTGCCGTTTTTCTTCAGGTAAACTTGTCCTTCCGAAACAGAGTTGAGCTCTCCTTTTGTGCCGGTGTCCAGGTTTTCTTTGTCTGTAGTGCCTGTAGCCACATCTCTCGATTCGATGGTAGAGAAGTTGCCGTCGATGCGAACTTGTTTGATCTTGGAGTTTGACTTCGAGTCCGGATATTGTGACCAGAATTTCTTGGTTATAGAAGCAACAGCCTTTTTGTCCAGTCCGTCGTTATTGATGTAATCATCGGAATAGTGACTCATCACGCCGTCCAGGTCATGCGCGTTCCACTGCGTTTCTAAATTTGCCAGAAGCGATTCAATATCTTTGCGCTCTTTCTCGTTTTTCTTATTGTCCGGCTCGAGAACTGAGTCGCCGCTTGCAGCTGTCGTAGCGGCAGGAGACGTTTCGATTGCCAGCGCGCCTGTATTGATACCCGCGCTTGCGCAAAGTGCGAGTGATACCATCAGTGGTGTTAGTAAGTTTTTTCTTGCTGCTGTTTTCTTTGTCATTTTTGTCTTTGCCTTGCGGCATGCTCCGGGCTGTTCGACTAGATTATAACAATTGGCCATAAAACCTGTCGGGAAAAGCGCAGGGGAGCCGCAAGCGACTCCCCTGGCTGGGCGGCAAAGCCGTCCCTACAGTTCGTAATGAGCCTAAACTGCAGCAGCAAGAAGCTCGTTCATCAGGTTGATGTTTTCCTTGATGGAATCAGCCGATTTCTTGAGCATTGCCGATTCGTCATCGGTGAGCTTGAGTTCGATAATCTTGTCGAGACCCTTGCGGTTGAGAACAGCCGGCAGCCCGATGTAAACGTCTTTTAGACCGTATTCGCCCTTTGTCGGGAGTACTGCGCAAGGCAAGAGGCGGTTCTTGTCGAGCAGAATCGCTTCGACCATTTGCGAAACAGAAGAACCTGGCGCGTAATAGGCGCTGCCGGTGCCAAGCAACTTGACGATTTCGGCGCCGCCGTCACGGGTGCGGACGCTCAATGCTTCAATGCGCTCTTTGGAAATCAGTTCGGTAATCGGAATGCCGTTGACCGAGGAGTAGCGCGGGAGCGGAACCATCAAATCGCCGTGTCCGCCGAGAACCATTGCTCTTACGTCCTGGCAGCTAACATTCAATTCCATGCCGATGAATGTTTGGAATCTGGCGCTGTCAAGAACACCTGCCATTCCAATAACGCGAGTGGAGTCGAGCTTGGTGGTTTCTCTAACAAGGTAGGTCATAACATCGAGCGGGTTAGTTACGACGATGAATATGGCATTTGGGGATTGCTTGACAGCTTTCTCTGCAACTTCTTTGACAATCTTGGCGTTTGTGCGCAAGAGGTCTTCGCGCGTCATACCTGGCTTACGGGCAATGCCGGCGGTGATGACAACGATGTCGGAGTCCTTGGAGTGAGCGTAGTCTGAGGTTCCAATCAAGCTGCGAGAGTGCCAACCGCTAACGGGGGCTGCTTGCATCAAATCGAGAGCTTTGCCTTGCGCTACTCCCTCGAGATTCGGGATATCGATCAAAACTACATCGGCCAGGTCTTTTTCGGCGACGTATTGGGCGACTGTACTGCCGACGAATCCGGCTCCGACAACTGTTACTTTGCTCACGACTGAAACCTCCAACCTGTCAAAACTGGCTGCCAGATTAGCATGAGGTCTATCTAGACCCCTCGGAGCTTAAGCAAACGTTTTGATTAGGATTAAGACAAGGATCCAATGGGCGGGAACACCCACACCCTCTTGTCGTCATTTTTTGACATTAGGGCAGTAACAAAAGGGTGAGGACCTTGGCTTTCGGGTTACCCCACTTTCAAATAAGGTGCCTCGGAGTTATTCTAGGTATGCAGCTTATTAGTAAAGAGCAGTCTATGACCGCCAACAGCACAAAAATGCAGCTTTTGAGTTTTCGTCCGCACGTTGGGAGGATTTTCTCGACAGGCTCCTTGATGGGTGCAGGTCTTGTCAGAAAGGTGCTTCCGGCTGCCATAGCTTGCCTTTTAGTTACTCAAACCTTCTCTGTGCCGGCTTCAGCGGACGACGAAATTTTACTCAAGCCGGATGTGCCTAAATTGGATACCCCTGTCGAGGCGCCGGCTAAGACGCTTAAGGGTACTGTTCAGCATAGCCACAAGCAGCAGGAACAACCTCGTAAGCCGGTTTCAGCGGGTGTCACTCAGTCGCGTTCTAACCTGGGGGCCGCAGGAATAGGCAAACTGGCGCCTCCTCGTCGTGCACAAGCAAAGGCGCAGACTGGAATTAATATGCTGAATACCGGTGCCCTTTCGGGGATTGGTATCATCGGCGTTAAGTTTGAGATGATAATCGGGCGCCCGCCCACAATAAAGATCGTATTTTCAGGGACCCCGGCGTCGGACGAAGGTATTCGTCCTAACGATGTCATTGTTGCCGTCGATGGCGTTCCTACATATGGGCTCACCAAAGAAGAGGTTTACGACCTGATTGTCGGCACGCCTCATACGCCGGTCACCTTGTCATTGCAGAGGGGCGGCGACTTTTCAGTCAAGCGGCTTACGCGCATGGATTTTAATGAAATTCCAGATCCGCAGGTCAAAGCCGACTACTTGAAGAGCTTGTAGCCAATCGGGCTTTTAAGGGTGTCGAGACTTAGAATCTGGTAAACTTTTGGGCATGCGACTTTGTTTTGATGCCACCAGATTTGGTTGCGGTTTGGACGGCGCGGTTGAGCTCGCCGCCGAACGCGGATTGACGGCTGTCGAGTATTCATTCCAGCCCTTCGACGTCACGCAAAAGGCGCCTTCTCTCGACAAAACAGAGAAGGCCTACCTGGCGGAGGTCAAGAAGGCTTGCCGCGAAACAGGTGTTGAAATTAGTTGCCTTAATCTAGACTACGCAGTCGATCCCGAAGACAAGAAAGCCGTCAAGAAGTTTTTGCAGATGGTGGCTAAGCTTGCTCTTGTAGCCGATGCGGCCGGTTGCCATCGCATTTCTGTTTCTGTAAACGTTGGTGCCAACGGTTCTTGGCGCGAGTCTGTGGTGGAGCTGCTTGCCGAAGCACAAAAAATCGCCGCCAAGAAGAATTTGCGTTTGACGCTTAGATTGTCTACACCACAGGAATTTCGCGGTCAGTCCTTGAAGGGTTGGCGAGCAATGGAGCCGCAAGATTGGCGCGACATCCTTTCGTCGTGCCCTGATTTGAGCCTCAGCTTTTCGCCCGCCGACTGTGTTTGGCTTGGTATCGACTATTTGAAGATTCTTTCCGGTCTTGTTGCTGCAATTGATCATGTCGAAGCGCATGACATAGAAATCAATCGCACACTCTTGAATGACAGTGGAATGTACGGTCCGCTCTGGTGGCGCTATCGCATGCCTGGCAAAGGGCAGGTAGACTGGAGTCAGTTGATTGAATTGTTGAAGCTGTACGATTTCTCCGGCACAGTCTCCATTCATCTGGACGACGAATTTATCGGAGAAGAAGCTGAAGACCTTGGAGATGCGCTCACCCGCAGCGTGAAAGTACTCGCCCCACTAGTCAAAGATTGAGGTTAAGTGCAGATGGCTCAGACGGACAAAGAGCTGAATTTCTATCTGCACACTCACTGGGACAGAGAGTGGTATTTGCCATTTGAGACTTTTAGAACGCAGCTCGTTACTGTGGTCCGCAGTGTTCTTGATTTGATAGAATCCGGCGCCATTCCCAACTTTCTTCTAGATGGTCAATCCCTTGCGCTTGAAGATGCCGCCGAAATTGATCCGACTTTGAAGGCACGCCTGGCCAAACAAATGGAGGGCGGCAAGCTTGGCGCCGGTCCCTGGATGGTTTTGGCAGATCAAATGCTGGTCGGCGGCGAAAGTTTGATACGCAATCTCAAAATCGGTATGAGTGCTTGCGAGCAGTTCGGACCACCTGTGCGTGTCGGTTATTGTCCGGACACTTTTGGGCACTCTCAGGATTTGCCGCGCATTCTGAATGGTTTCGGAATTAAAAACGCCTTTGTCTGGCGCGGTGTTCCGGGCGGATTGAACAATACTGTGTTCGAGTGGCAGAGCCCTGATGGCAGTCATGTCAATGCTTACCATCTGTGTTTCGGCTACTATCAAACGATGTTTCACGGCGAAGTTGATGTCGCCAAATTGGCTGAGAGGCTGGAGCTTTGGGCAAATCTCGAGGGACCAAAGTTGGTACCTGTTGGTGGCGACCATCTTCTTCCTCCGGCTGGATTTTCCAAAGCTATTAAAGATGTTGAAAAACAGCTTTCCAAACGCGGATCAAAGCTGAACTTCCTGACTCTGCCGCTGTCCGAGTTCGCTGCATCAATAGAAAAGTTCACTGATTTGCCAAAGGTAAAAGGCGAGCTGCGAGACAATGCATTCGCTTCTCAGTTTGAGCGTGCATACATGCTTCAAGGCGTGCTTTCTTCCAGGCTTTACTTGAAGCGTGCCAATCGCATTCAAGAGCATCGCCTGGCAAGCATCATTGAACCTCTGCTCACTTTGATTTCTCTTCGCGGTTCGCTTCCCTATCCAAATTGGGAGCTAGAGCACGCGTGGAAACTGCTCATCGCTAATCATCCGCATGACAGTATCTGCGGGTGCAGCGTCGATCAGGTACATGATGAAATGGTTATTCGTACCAATCGCTTTCACCAGGCGCTGGATGCCGTTGAGAAGCAAGCCGCTCAGGCTGTATACAAAGGTGTCGGAAAGAATGAAATCGCGCGTTTTTCGCGCGCACTTAATATGGTGGCGGATCCGAAATTGTCTCCCACTCACTTGCTTGCCTGCAATTTGAGCCAAGACGAAGTGTCGGCACCGGTGCGCTTTCAATGGGCTGAGGAAATGCTGTCGCCGCAGACAGAGAAGGCGGAAGCCGCTTCAGCCAGTATGCAAATTAGATCGTCGCCGGCGCTGGCTGTTGCTGGATTGACAGCTGCGAAAGATCCCGGACCACTTATGCTGGGAAAGAATTCTGTAGCACTTTCGGAAACGCTTCAGATTGTCTCGATGAGAGAAGAGTCTCAAGTCTTCACTGCGGTGGGTGAAGAGCCTGTAGAGAAGCGTATTAAGCTGTACGATGGATGGGTGTGGATTGATAAGCTGCCTCCCTTCTCTATGCGAACATCTGATTGGGGTGCCATCGGTGATGGTGGCAATGGTAAGTCCGGTAAAACTAATTCGTCGCCAGTGATTTTGGAGCCGCGTGGAGTTAGCAATGGATTGCTGAGACTTGAAATCACTGATGCCGGCAGCCTTGTGGTGGAAGCGACACCACCAACCGGAAGTCCTATCAGGTATGAGCTTGGGCATTCATTCAGAGATGTAGCTGATGCTGGTGACACTTACAATCATGATCCGATTGTTGCCGATGTGCCGGTAATTTCTCGTGTTTTGACTGTCTCGCAAAGACAGCGTGGTCCGCTTGTCGGCTCCCTTTCCGTGACCTATGAACTGGAGATTCCGCTTCGTGTAATTGAGATGGAAAGTGAGGATGCAATTCCATTCGAGAAGCCGGGCGTGCCCGAACGTGCTGTTAAGTATGTTCGTTCTGTTGAATTGGTTAAGCATGAAGTCACGACGGAGATCTTGCTGAAGAAGGGCATTCCGATTGTATTCTTTGAGACGAAGTGGAATAACCGTGCTGAAGATCACCGCCTAGAAGTGGTTTTCTCCACATCAAAAAAGGTCGAAAAAACACTGTCCGAAAATCACTTCAGCGTGGTGAAGCGCAAGCATACAGGTGCTCCCGACACACTGCCCGTGGCTGCAGGACATGAAGCCGCCCTCGACAGATTTCCTTGCCAGCGTTTCTTCCTGGCAGAAAAACAGGCGTTTTTCAATCAAGGGCTGCCTGAGTATGGTACGCATGATAAGAGCGTTTCTATAACTGTATTGCGTGCCGTTTCCAAACTTTCACGACCGCGCTTGCGCACTCGTGGGGGAGGCGCTGGACCTTCTCTCGCCACTCCCGGCGCTAATTCCCTGGGCGAAAACATAGTCAATTATGGCTGGGCGCCGCTTGGTGTTTTTAGCGAAACTAAAGCTACTGACCACGATCAGTTGTCGGAAGCGTACGCGCTCGCCGATCAATACGAAGGCATGACCTGGCTGCTTTTGACCGGCAGTGACTCTGATAAAGCAGATGCCGGCGAATCAAACGAATCAGCTGATTCGACAGAGCCATTTCTCCTGCTGGATAATAACGCCGTCCGCGTTCGCTCGATGCACATGGATCAGTCAGGAAAGTCAGTTCTTGTGCGTTTGTTGAACGTAACCAACGAATCTCAGGCTCTCAATTTTTCCGTTGTGGCTTCAGTCAAGGCTGGAAGCCTTACCCAGCTGGACGGAACGGTAGTTTCACAACTGGAATTTGTTGATGCATCAGAGCGAAAAGAAGCGAAAATCTCGCTTTCTCAGAATGAATTGACCACTCTAAAGCTAGATCTTTAGCTTTTCGTGGAACAACAAGCTGGAACGGCTTCCGGTAGAATGACCGGAAGAGTCTTGAGTGCAATCGAGGAATTTTGACCGTGAAACGCAGTATTTCGGTGCATCTAAGGTGGCAAGCGCTCGCTCTAGCGGCAATTGGCGGGATTCTTTTAACAAGCCAGCCAGCCCTTGCACGCAAATCTTGGCCCGGTTCGCCGCTCACTGATGAAGCTCAAATTGAGCTTGAGCGTGCCTCGAAGTACATGAAAAATAATCCCGCTAAAGCAATGCCGGGAATTATGAATGCCCTTAATACGGCGACTGATATTCCGAAGTGTTTGGCTATCGCGGCCTACACCGAACGTTATGGGCACCCGATGTTGGAAGCTCGTCGCGCCTGCATCACCAAGGCTCTGACCTTCTGTCAAACTCGTGAGGATTACATTCAACTTGCCTTAAAAGCCAGGCAGTACGGATGTTTTGAAGTTACACGCTCGGCTGTGAATAACCTGGTTGGAAATTCCGATAGCGTCGATGAGTTGCTGGATCTGGCGCATAAAGCCCAGGAAGTAGCCCTCAATGACATCAGTCATTTGGCAATGGAGAAAGCCTACAACAAGGCAGATTCTGTCGAGGAAGCGCTCAAATTCGCGCGTGAAGCGAAGGTTATGGGCATGGAAGACTTGAGCCGAAAGGCCACCAAAGAGCTAATTGATGACGAGCCGGAAGCTCACGAACTGTGTGCTTTGCTCCGTAGTATCGAACCTTTAGATCATAAAGATCTCAATCGCTACCTGCTGAAAAAAGCAATTGACCAGTGCCGAACTGTTTCAGACTATCGCGATGTTTATGACTGTGCGCGCCGCACCGGACATGCCGATATTTTGAAACTTGCTGAATTCCGCGGCAGGAAAATGCAGATTTTAAACAAGTACAATGCCAGCAAGGCAGACTATCAGCAGAAAGTGGAAGCTGCGCGCGCTCAGCAAGGGCAGCAACAACAGCAGCAGCAATCGCAAGGCTTGCCGACCGGGTTTTAGTTGGCAGCGTTGTCGCATGCGGCTCTCTAGCCGGGAAGTGCATGCGCTTTGCGTACAACGTGTCTGCAACCTATGTGAATACCGAGAGCCCCAGAAGGCAGACCAGTTCCGAAATTTCGACTGTCGCGCCATAGGTGTCGCCGGTTTGCCCACCCAGCTTTTTGTTCATTATATGACTGAAGATAACACCGGACGCGATACAGAAAATCATCGCGGTCCAAACAATGGGATAGCCAACCAGACCAAATGCTAGTGTCACCGCAAGTGGTGGCAGGGCTCCTTTGGCTAAATCTTTAGGATAGGCAGTGGTGTCATGCCATATCTTGCCCTTGCCGTACTCCTTTGCGTAGGGAAACTTGCCAATTGCATAAAGTTCGCACCATCTGGACCAGGCGGGAATAACGATCAAGCACGCTCCAAGAGATGCTCCGGTCAGAGAGTAAATGGTTACAAACTTGCCGAGGAGAACAATAAAACCTGTGATTGCACCGAAGTTGCCAACGCGGCTATCTGCCATGATTTCGAGCATACGTTCTTTGCTTTGATGGGAAAAAATGCCATCCGCTGCATCCATTAGTCCGTCGAAGTGCAATCCGTTAGTAAGAATAAGCCACGTAACGGTGAGGAGAAAGCCAACAACAATCGGTTCTGCCCGGCTCACCGAAAGCACGCTATTCAAGGCGAAAAGCAACGTTCCGATGATTAAACCTGCGCACGGAAGATATTTGGATAACCCATGCAAAAGCATTGGTTCATCGAAATCAATTTTTGTAAGCGGCAAGCAGGTGACGTAAGAAACGGCCACCTTCAAACGCTGCAGATGCTTATACACTGGGGAGCTCCAGTTGTACGCTTTCGTGAACTTCCGCTGTGTATTCAGGACGCTCCGGAAAGACAGAGCTGTTTCCAATGACAAGCAGCTCGCGCCTTTCGTCGTAGTAGTTCACCAGTTCTTCGATTTGATTGATAAAGTCAGGATCTGTCTCAAACGATTGCGCCTTGCAAACTATGGTTTCCATCATTTGATCTGAATTGGTGGACTTTTGAACATTTTCCGCCCAGGGCATTTGCAAATGTTCCATGAGGCCACCGACTATATCCGGTGTCACAGGCAGTGGCTCATTCATCGGTAGACCATAAGCGAAAATCATACGCTGGTAGTTGTTTTCCATAAAAGCACGGTGTGGTCCAATTATGTCTGAAGCCCAGGACATAACGAGTAGGGTACTTTCAGGACGATTCGGTCCTTTGTAGCTGTCCGAAGAAATCGACAGAAGTTCTGCCAGCACTTTCGAGAGCGGGCGAGAATAAGTGCTGTAATACTCAACAATTTCAAGATCGACGCGCAAGCCTTGTAGAAGCCCTTTGAGGAGCGCCAGCATTTGAGCAATCTTTTGCGGTCCTTCCAGAGTGGTTCCCTTTTCAGCTTGCGGGCGTAAAAGGATAGACCCATACAAGATGTACAGCCAGTCTCTATAGGTAAACACCGATTTGTTCTGCATGCGCTCGAGGCGTTTCAGGACTGTTTTTCTATGCGCAATCTCTTTCTTCTCATCGTCATCTTCAGCAAGGCTTTCCAGGCCTTTCAGCATTTCGCGCGCTTCTTCAATTCGTCGTGTCAATGTGTAGCAAACCGCCAAATTGAGCGAAGTATCAAAATCCTTTTCTTTCTGGCCGGCTTTCTCGAAATACTTCGTGGCTTGGTGAAATTTGCCCTGTGACATTAAGGAGAAACCAAGCTCATAGTTGATGACAGGCTCGTTTGGATGAAACTTGATGCACCTCTCCAGAAGCATGGACGCGAGTTCGTGAAGGCGAACATCAATGAGTGCGTGACTCGATTCGAATAGAATAGTCGCGAGTTCGCTATCTGCAAGTTTTCCTGCATTGTCGTCACCGGAAGCTGTCAGCTGTGTATGTTTGGCGTGCATCGTTTTTGAAAGACGCTCCAGCTTTTCAGACAAATCTGTGCGACCTGCTTCGTTCATGACGCGGCTTAGAAGTGCCGCCGCTTCTGCGTCGTCCGGGTGATTCAACCAATACTGTTTTACTGCAAGCAACGATTGTTCGAGTTGCCCGTCATCGAGCAAATTTTGCGCCGCCATCAGCGCATGCAAATCAGCCGAACTTGCTTCATTCTCGGTCACGAAACAACCTCATCAGTTAATTGGCCGCGCGCGCAATCTCTTCTGCGTGATACGAGCTTCTTACTAGTGGACCCGAGTGGACAGTCTTAAAGCCCATGGATAGTGCGATATTGCCCAGGCGATCGAATTCTTCGGGCGTGTAATATTTGACGACCTGCAGTTGATCGCGACTCGGTCGCAAATATTGGCCCATCGTCATAATGTCGATTTCGTGCTCTCGCATGTCACGCATTACGCCGATGATTTCTTCTTCAGATTCGCCCAGCCCGAGCATGATGCCCGACTTAGTCGGGATGTAATCGCAAATTTCTTTTGCTGCCTTTAGCACTTCAAGCGAGCGCAAATATTTTGATCCCGGGCGGACTTTGCGATAAAGCCTGGGGATGGTTTCGATATTGTGATTGAAAACAACGGGCTCTGCTTCCAACACTGTCTGGATGCAATCACGACGTCCTTGAAAGTCTGGTGTAAGCACTTCGACGGCGACTCCTGGAATTGCTTCTTTCAGTGCGCGAATCGTCGCAGCAAAATGACCAGCGCCCTGATCGGGCAAGTCGTCGCGATTTACCGAGGTCAAAACCACATGGCGCAAGCCCATTTGTCGCGAGGCTTCGGCCACCCTTGCCGGCTCGCTCGGATCTAGAGCATCGGGCAAACCTTTGTTGACTGAGCAGAATTTGCAGGTGCGGGTGCAGAGCGGCCCCATAAGTAAGTAGGTGGCTGTGCCCTTCGACCAGCATTCGCCTTTGTTTGGGCAGCGTCCGCTTTCGCAGATCGTATTTAAACCTTGTTCTTTAAGTATTTTGCGTGTGCCGCGGTTTTCGTCCGTATTCAAAACGGTGCGCTTGACCCACTCCGGCAAGCGCAATGGTGCGGTTTCCGGCCCCATCTCGAGAATTGCAAGGTCGGAATTTTTTTCGTTGTCAGGCATTTTTTCTCTTTGTTTTGAACCCGGCGCAATGCGTCGGAATTAGCCGAAAGCAATCTGCAGCCGCCAACATCTTGGCTTGCAACCCAATGATTGTACCTATAGAAACGAAGTTTCTGGTCCGGCTAGGTTGCAAAATCGGCAACACTTGCCTTCCTGACCCTTGAAAGGGGGTAGAATTTAACCTTCGCATATTTAATAGCGCCTCGGCGAGCGCCTTCCGGCGACCTTTCGAGTTATTACCAGTCTTTGTGGGAGATGGGGCCGTGACTAAACGCAAAACGATTATTGCCGGCAATTGGAAGATGTTCAAAACCCGGAAAGAAGCAACAGAGCTTGCTGCAGCAGTTGCCGCTGGGGTTAAGGGAGAAAAGGACCTTCCTGAAGTAGTTCTTATCCCGCCTTTTACCTCCATCGAGTCCGCAATCAACGCGGCAAAGGATTCGCCTGTGGCGATCGGTGCCCAAAATATGGACTGGCGCGACAATGGCGCTTTCACGGGCGAAGTCAGCCCGGTCATGTTGATTGAATTGGGTGTTAAGTACGTCCTCATAGGGCATTCCGAAAGAAGACAATTTTTTGGCGAAACGAATCAGACCGTCAATCAGCGTTTGAAAGCAGCTCTTGCGCATAAGTTGATCCCGATTGTTTGCGTTGGCGAAACGCTTGACGAGCGCGAGTCTGGTTTGACCGATTCGGTTGTTAGAAGGCAGGTTGCCGCTGCGCTGGCAGAGATCCCGCCGGAAGCGCTCGAAATCATCGTTGTTGCTTACGAGCCTGTCTGGGCAATCGGCACAGGGAAGGTTTGTGAAGCTGATGAAGCCAATCGCGTCCTCGGTCAAATTCGCGCCACGATTGCTGATCTCTACAAGGAAGGCGGCAATTCTGACCTGGCAGAACAAGTTCCGTTGCTTTACGGCGGCTCTGTGAAGCCCTCGACTATCGAAGAGCAGATGTCCAAACCGGAAATCGACGGAGCCCTCGTGGGTGGCGCCAGTTTGAAGGCTGAAGAATTCCTGCCGCTGATTAAAGCCGGACAGAAGCGCGTCAAAGACTCACTCTCGAAAGTGTAAACAACAGAATCGGGTTGTTTGTAACCAGTTGCGCCGGTTGTGTAAACCCGGCGATGCCATGCGTCGAGCGCATAAAATTCTCTTGGCGCTTTCGGATATAATGCCTTCCGGATCACCTGGAGAGGTGTCGGAGTGGTCTATCGTGCAGTCCTGGAAAGACTGTTTGCGTCAAAAGCGCAACGAGGGTTCGAATCCCTCCCTCTCCGAGTTTTATTTCGCTGAGCGATAGTTTGGGCGCTCGTACGAGTTAAGTCATGCTCATACGCGACGGTTTTAGCGCGGACATCTGGCACCGCCTGAAAACCTGTCGTAATATCTAAAGAGAAGTCTCTCAATAAGGCCTGCAAGGAAAGAAAAATGTTGTAGCGAGTCCATGTTCGTCGCCAATCACCGTTTTGTGCGCTCACTTGAAGCCAAACACGGTCGGGTCTCGCGACGCCTGGACGGCTGGAGATTTCGAGAGCTTTTGAAATCCGCATTCAGTCACAGTTTCACTCTGCGTGTTATTGGTCCTTGCTGCGCGTTTAGTTTTCCCGCCTGGTAATCAGGTTTTCTCTCAAGCGAAGTCGTGCCAAGACGCCATTGATTGGTCTGTCGCCTGACAGCGGCTTGAGGCTTACACACTCTCAATTAAGTAGGAAAGAAAATGGAATCGCATTTTGTTGAAAAACTTGAAGAGATAGAAAAGGTTTACAACGAGCTTCAGGAAAAGCTCGCGGCAAATCCTGGCACGACGCAGGATTACAGAACTCTGAGAAATTTGGAGAAGACTGTTTCGCTCTTTCATGACTACCAGCGCGTAGAAAAAGACATGAAGGGCGCTGAGGATATGGTGCGCAATGAGAGCGACAAAGAGCTCAAAGAAATGGCCGAATCCGAGCTTGAGGGACTGAGGGAGAAGGAAGCAGATCTCTCACAGCGTCTCAAAATCCAGCTCTTGCCTAAAGATGCTAACGATGACAAAGACATCATGGTTGAAATCAGGGCAGGCGCCGGTGGTGATGAAGCCTCAATTTTTGCCGGCGATTTGCTGCGCATGTATTTGCGCTACGCAGACAAAATGGGCTGGACTCCGGAAATAGCCTCGCAGAACGAAGGAGAAGTGGGCGGTTTTAAGGAGGTGATCATCGCTTTTAAAGGTGATGGTGCTTACAGTCGTATGAAATTCGAATCCGGCGTTCATCGCGTTCAGCGGGTTCCTGCCACCGAAGCGTCAGGTCGCGTACATACCTCGACAGCGACCGTGGCGGTAATGCCGGAAGCGGATGAAGTCGATATTCAGCTCAATGACAAGGATCTCGAAATCACAACCATGCGCTCGGGTGGTGCAGGAGGGCAGAACGTCAACAAGGTAGAGACAGCGGTGCGCATCGTACACAAGCCGTCTGGCCTTATGGTTGCGTGCTCGGAAGAAAGAAGTCAGTTGCAGAATAAAGAACGTGCCAAACAAATTTTGCGCGCCAAGTTGTACAAAATGGAACTTGAAGCGCAGCAAAAGACGCTGATGGACGAGAAGCGCGCTCAGGTGGGCACGGGCGATCGTTCTGAAAAAATACGCACTTACAATTTCAAAGACAATCGCATCACCGATCACCGCATCAACCAAAACTTCAATCTTCAGTACGTTCTTGAAGGCGATCTGGAGAAGGTTATTGATGCCAACATCATGGCCGACAACGAACGAAAGCTGAAGGAGTCGCTCTAGTTGTCATCTGAAGTTGAGGCAGACCCGCTATCTTTTTCCGACTGCCAAACAATTCGTCAGGCGCGAGAGAAGGTTGTAAAAACGCTCAAGAATATTGGAATTGAGCGCGTCGAAGTACGTCGTGAGGCGGATCTGATCATTGAGCACGTGACAAGGCTCAGTGCCGTTGAGCGTGAATTGAAACTTGATGAATCGCTCGCAGCAGAGGCTCGGCAGGAGCTGGAAACGATTTTGAGAAGACGTGTAAAGCGTGAGCCTTTGCAGTATTGCTTGGGCTACGGCTGGTTTATGGGTATGCGCGTCGCGGTGCAGCCTGGTGTTTTCATTCCGCGCACCGATACGGAAACGCTCTGCGACTTAACGACCAAGCGTCTTTTGAATATGGGCATCACGGGCGAGCTTCGCGTCCTTGAGGTGGGTGTTGGCAGCGGTTGTATTTCGGTCGCTATGCTTCGCGAGATTTCGAACCTGCAGGTCTTCGGGGTTGACGTTTCACAAGATGCACTCGACGCCGCCCGGCTCAATGCGCGCGCTTACGATGTTTCCTCCAGATTGACTTTGAGCCGTTGCGATTTTCGCGAATTTAGTCTCAGTGGTTTTCATGCGATTGTTTCCAATCCTCCTTATATTCCTAAGCCGATATTCGACAACCTGGAGCCTGAAGTGCGTGATTTCGAGCCGTCTCAGGCACTAATAGGCTGGGGGGAAGATGGAATGGATTTCTATCGTTTGTTTGCGAAATTTGCTCTGCCCAAATTAATCCCCCCTTTCGGATTTGCCGCAGTTGAAGTGGGAGATGGGCAGTCCGAGCCTGTCATGAAAATCATGCGCAGTGCTGGAATGAACAGGGTCGAATGCATCGAAGATGTAAACGGATTGCCGCGTGTCGTGGTCGCAGGAATTGCGTAAAGAGATGTAAAAAAATGGGTTTTACTGCTAGAATATTTTAGAAAAGCTCTTATCTGGTGATGCTTATGGAAGACGGCATACTCAAGGCGATATCCAACGACGGCACAATAAGAGCAGTAATAGCCACCACTACCAGCCTGGTAGAGGAAGCGCGTCAAAGGCACAACCTCTCCTTTACAGCGACAGCAGCCCTCGGTCGAGCAATGACTGCGGGTGTTCTTTTAACTCCCGTTGTTGCTCGAGAGGGACAGGTCACCTTGAAATTCCAGGGCAACGGACCTCTGGGCAAGGTCATGGTTGATGCGTCACCAAAGGGCACAGTTAGAGGCTTTGTAGAAAATCCCCAGGTTGAGTTACCACTGAACTCCCTGGGGAATTTTGATGTTGGGGGTGCTATCGGCTCGACCGGATATTTGCACGTCACCATCGATCATGGCTTCGGACGCGCTCATACATCGACTGTTGAATTGGAATCGGGTGAAGTCGGCGAAGACATCAACCGTTATCTTGTCGTCTCGGATCAGACTGGTTCGATTGTTGTTGTCGGAACTCATATGAACGCTCGTGGCGTGGAGGCAGCCGGTGGGCTCATCGTGCAGCTATTGCCTGATCATACGGAAGAGACCATCTGCCGAATCGAAAACAACATAACTACATTTGGCACCTTCACTTTCCTGATGCGCAGAGGCATGAGTCTCGAGCAAATTCTCGAACGCATACTGAGTGGTTTTGAAGTGGTGCCGATTGGCCGCGCCAAGCCTCTCAAGTTTTATTGCAAGTGCTCCAACGAACGCTTTGTGGAAGCGCTTCGCTGGATGGGCTCCAAGGAGCTGATCAGCATGGCTGAGGAAGATGGGCAAGCGGAAGGTCGTTGCCATTTTTGCAATGCCGTTTACCTGGTCGGCAAAGACCGCTTGCTGGACCTGGCAAGAGGCAGCAAGTAGCAGATTAGGAAAATGATCGCGTAGAAAAATCGTCGTTATTAGCCTATTGTTTTTAGGTGCGGGCGCTCGTATTCTAGGCGTTAGCGCGGCAGCTCATGCACAGAAAACGGCAGCAGATGGCACTTATCAATTACCCAAAGCGTGAAATTGTCTATAAGGTCGTCTATTACGGCACCGGACTTGGTGGCAAGACTACGAATTTGCGATATCTGCACGCCAACCTCGACCCCTCTGTCCGGGGTGAACTTGTTACCGTCGCCACAGAGACGGAGCGCACACTTTTCTTTGACTTCATGCCGCTAGATCTTGGAGAAGTCGAGGGGTATAAGGCGCGTTTTGCACTCTATACTGTCCCTGGCCAAATTGAATATGGCGAAAGCAGGCGCATGATTCTTAAGGGCGCCGACGGAATCATTTTTGTCGCAGATTCCAGCGCCGTGCGCCGCCAGGCCAATATCGAAGCTTTGCAGGGAATGATGGATAACTTAAAAGAACACAAGCTAAGCCTTACCGGCGTCCCCTGGGTTCTGCAATATAACAAGCGCGATCTGACTGACGCCTTGCCAATTGAAACGCTTGAGAAGGATCTCAATCAGACCAAAGTGCCTTCATTTGAAGCCGTGGCGACCGAAGGCAAGGCGGTATTCGGGACGTTGAAAACTCTCAGCCAAATGGTTGTTCAAAAGCAATAGTTTTTTGCCGGACTGAAAAAGCCGGCTGGTCAAAACTTTCTTAACCAGGCCTTTTCTGCTTGCTTGTGATGAGCATTTTTTCAGCGCTGGTCTGGCTTTGTAGGACTTTTATAGTAAATCTGAAAAACAAAGACAGGCGCACTGGGGTGCGCCTGCAAATTTTATCTGTCACTAAGTCGATGCTCGATGCTCAGACTAAAGTGCACGCTGGACTTTGCCGGCTTTCAGGCAAGAGGTGCAAACTTTCATCTTTTTGACGGTGTTTTGCAATTTAACTCTGACTGGTTGCAGGTTTGGCAGCCAGCGTCTCTTGTTGTGTGGGTTCCAGTGAGAACGCAAAAAGGTATAGCTGCGTCCGGTTGACGGACCCTTTTCGCACACATCGCAACGTTTTGCCATTTCCCTAATTCCCAAATATTGGTTGGTTTGCCATTTTGAACGCTCTGAGATCACCAGCCGATGGCTTCAGAACGCACCCCTGTCTTGTTTCAGGGGAGCCAGAAGCCGTCGCCGTCGGCTTTTACAGCCGAGGTGATGAGCGGACCGTGAATTTTACCACGAAAGGCTTTGCACGCGAAGTACTTAGGCTGTTTGTAAGCGGTAAGACCGAAAGGAACATTTACACTAAACCACTCCAACGTCGGCCTTGTACGTGGTAGTCTGTTTTTGGGGTTACAGCTTTGGCTGGCGTTGTCAGGCAAATAAACCTAACCGGGAAATCAAGCAGCCGTTTTTTGACTGTCTTAATTAACTGTGTCCCCCCCTTCCCCCAGATCGAGATCAATTCTCGTAAGATCACTTCTAATGCTGTCCCAATCGTGGTATCAATTCCTGTTGTCGCCCCACCGAGCGCTTGAAATCCAAGTGCGTCGTGGCGGAACGGCGTTGGGGTAGGAAGGCAAGGATGGCTTTAGTAAATTACGCGGCACGCGAAATCAATTGCAAAATCGTTTATTACGGCACCGGTCTTGGTGGCAAAACGACGAATCTTAAGTACATTCACAGCCAATTGGCTCCGACCACCAGAGGCGAGCTGATTTCTTTGGCGACAGAGACTGAAAGAACCTTGTTCTTCGACTTCTTGCCGTTGGACTTGGGCTCGGTTCAGGGCTTCAAAACCAGATTCTCTCTTTACACAGTTCCTGGTCAGGTTGAGTACAACGCATCCAGAAAACTGATTTTGAATGGTGTGGACGGCATCATCTTCGTCGCCGACTCTGACGTTATGCGCTCGAAAGACAATGTCGAGTCCCTTCAAAATATGATCGAAAACTTGGCTGAATACAGCCTCACGCTCGACAACATTCCGTGGGTTCTCCAATACAACAAGCGCGATCTGGCAAACGCAATGCCTATCGAACGTATGGAGAAAGAACTCAATATCCGTGGCGTCCCGAGTTTCGAAGCAGTCGCTTCTGAAGGTCTCGGAGTATTCGCTACCTTGAAGGCGATTTCCAAGCTGATTCTCAACAGACTTCAGTAAGTTGGATTCAAAAGAATTTTGAAGGGGTGCGTAACTGCGCCCCTTTTGCTTTTCGTTGACATGATCCGGGGCGTTTTTAGTAGAACTCGACCGTAGAGCATTTTGTTTGCGAAGAATGGTCTATCGCGCGCATACGTGGCACATATAAGCGTTTTTTTTCATTGGCGGTTCTGGCGCCGATCTTTTAGTCTTATTGGCATAGGGACTAACTTTCATTGCCAGGTCTCTTAATTTGCCAACCAGTACGAGCAACTCAAGACCGACCAGGGAAGCCGAGCTTTCCGCGTTGCGGCGCGCTGTCATCGTAGAGAGGCGGGCACGTTACGCTGACTTCCAGGGTAAGCGCACGACCTTTTCCACCTTCATGCGCATGACTGCAGAGCGTCTTACCCGACGGTTTCCAATGGAAACGGTTTGGGTCACGGTTCGTGCGCTATTCAGGCAATATCCGAATGTGGATGTGGCGACCAGAATTTCCATTATTCGCCGCACTGAAGAACTTATAGGACCGCTTCTGGAGACTGCTGAGGAGCGCGAGACGGCGACTGCAGACATCGGTGACATAGATGATGATTCCGTTGCAATGACCGGCGGCAGTGAGCACGCTGATGAGTCGTCTGGTGACTCTGCTAGTAAAGCGGTTTGCGAATTGGCAGGCGGATCTACAAAAGTTCGTGACATTAATCGACCCGCGTCGGACTACAACGATACGAAATCAAGCAAAGAGAAGGCTGTAAAGTACTCGCATTCGACGTCAAGCAATCAGTCTTCGCCTCAAAAATCTAAAAGTTCAGTTACAAATGCAGAGAATTCATCTGAAAAAAAATCGTTGGGTCAAACCAAGACAAACGGACGTCATGTTGTTTCAGAACCTGCTCAAACAACCAGTATTGAGCCAGGCGAAAAACAAAGTACCGTTACTAGTTCAAGCGCCCCGGCTGACAAGTCAAAAAAACACAGCAATGATCCCAACGAGGTTGGCGTTCAATTTGTAAAAGGTGTTGGACCAAAGATTGCCGCGCTGCTGAAAAATCTTGGCATCGAAACTGCCGCTGACCTTTTGCGTCACTATCCGCGAAAACATTTGGATTTTCAAAATCGTCTTCCCATCCGCCAGTTGAAGATTGGAATGGAAGCCACCGTATTTGCTCAAATCAGACAGGTGTCTGCGTATCAATCGAAGCGCAGCAACATTTCAATTGTGAATGTTGTCCTTTCGGATGGCACCGGAAGTCTATCGATAACACGTTTCATCGGCGGCAAAGGCAACAAATATCTGCTTGACCGGTATAAAGATCAATTTCCGAAAGGCGCAACCGTTATAGCTTCCGGAGTGGTTGAACGCGATAAGTATTCAAATAAGCTCGCACTTAAGAATGCTGAAGTTGAAATTCTTGGAGTTCTTGACGAGGGCGGCGGGATTGAAGACCTGCAAAGTCAAAGCATTCACCTCGGTCGCCTGGTTCCCGTTTATGCCCTCACCGAAGGGCTTAGCCTGCGGTATTTGCGCAACGTCATCAAGAATGCGCTGGATGCTTTTGGCGATCATTTAGAAGATCCAGTCCCAGCAGACATCAGACAAAAATTGAACCTGATGGATCTGCGCACGGCGCTCACAAACATGCATTTCCCTGAGGTGCCTGAGCAGAAAGATGAAGCCAGGCGACGTCTGGTCTTTGATGAACTGTTTCAGATACAACTTTTGCTTGCTCGCCGGCGCTATAAATTTGAGCAAACTGAAAACGCGCTGTCGATTGAGCTTGTTGAAAATGGCTTGGTTAAGGCGCTTGTAGAAAAGCTGCCGTTTTCACTCACTAAGGCTCAGTTGAGGGTGTTCGGTGAAATCGGTAGAGATTTGGCTTCATCTAAGCCTATGCACCGCCTTGTCCAGGGTGATGTCGGCTCCGGAAAAACCATTGTCGCCATGATGGCCTGTTTGGTTGCTGTCGACAACAACTTTCAGGCCGTGGTTATGGCGCCCACTGAAATTCTTGCTGAGCAGCACTACAAGCAGTTTAAAGAGCGGCTTGCACCGCTCGGTTTGAGAGTTGGATTTGTTGTTGGAAAACAAGGCGCTAAGGAGCGCCGAGAGGTGTTGCAAGACATTCGCTCTGGTCAGGTTCATGTTGCTGTCGGAACTCATGCGCTGTTGGAAGATGCAGTTGAGTTTCCCAATCTCGGCTTAATTGTCATTGATGAACAGCATCGTTTTGGGGTAAAGCAGCGTGCACGTTTGAAAGCGAAGAGTATGACGCCGGAGCTTCTGACCATGACGGCAACGCCGATTCCCAGAACGTTGGCGCTGACCATGCATGGAGATCTCGATGTTTCCGAAATCGATGAACTGCCACCTGGCAGAAAGCCGGTTGAGACCAAATTGCTTCGCCCTTCTGAGAAGAAGCAAGCGTATACCCTGATGAAGGAGCAGATTGAAAAGGGGCGACAAGCCTATATTGTCTTCCCTCTCATTGAAGAGTCTGAGAGCCTTTCTGCGAAGGCTGCTACTCAGGAATACGAGAAGCTTAAAGATGGAGTCTTCAAGGAATTCAAGCTCGGTTTGATGCACGGCAAACTCAAACCGCAAGAGAAAGACGAGATTATGGATCGCTTTCGCAAAGGCGAGTTCCACATTCTTGTTTCTACAACAGTTATTGAAGTTGGTGTTGATGTCCCCAACTCCACAGTAATGATGATTGAAAACGCGGACCGCTTCGGCTTGGCACAGTTGCACCAGTTGCGTGGACGTGTCGGTCGAGGTGCTGATCAATCTTATTGTTTCCTCGTAGCAGATATGAAGTCAGAGCAAACGCGACATCGTTTGGAAATCATGGAGCAAACTAACGATGGTTTCGTTGTCGCCGAGCGTGACCTGGAGATCCGCGGACCAGGAGAGTTTACCGGCTATAGACAGAGTGGTTTGCCGGACATGATTCTTGCTGATTTGGTAAAGGACACTCCGATTTTGGAAGACGCGCGCAACACCGCAATTGAGCTTGTTAAGCGCGATCCGGAGCTGACCAGTTGTCCTGCTCTTTTGAAAAACATAGAACGCAAAATGTCTTCGATTGAAGGGGATCTTGTTCGTTCGGGATGAGGGCCGGAGCGCCGGCTTCCAGCCGGCATTTGAAGTTTAGAACTTTAGTTTATGAACTTTTCGTTCGGGATGAGGGCCGGAGCGCCGGCTTCCAGCCGGCATTTGAAATTTAGAACTTTAGTTTATGAACTCTAAGGTGTTTAGGCTTTGAGTCTTTTGCAATTTGGGGCTTTGCCTCATTGAACTTTTTACTTTTGAAACTCGTCCATTAAAGACGCGTTTTCTGAAAGTGAGGTTTTGTCATGAGCAAAAAAGTAATTCTTGATAGTGGAGAGGATATCGGTTCAATTCATTCTAGATTTCACTCGCGCGGTTATCTACCGCATTGTGAATTTTCCTTAGAACCGCAGATGTTGACCTTCAACCTTCATGACTCAATTCCACAGCCTGTCCTCACGGTTCTAACGGAAGAACTAGACATTCTCCGTCGACTAGAACAACAAACAAAGCGTTGCACAAAGATTGAAGACTTGCTGGATAGAGGATTGGGAAGCTGCGCTTTATCCGATCCCTCAATTGCGCAAATTACGGAGCAGGCAATGGGTTTCTTCGATGAGCAGCGCTATAAATTACATGCCTGGGTTATTATGCCGAATCATGTGCACGTTCTTCTTACTCCAAAAAAAGAGCATTCGATCGCAAGTATAGTTCACTCTTGGAAGTCGTTTACGTCGAATCGTGCAAACAAGATCTTAGGGCGAAGTGGAGCGTTTTGGCAGCGCGAATATTTTGACAGAAAGATTCGCAACGACAAACACTTTGAAGATGCGCTGAACTACATTCACAATAATCCGGTCAAAGCAGGACTATGCGTATCTCCTGAATTGTGGATGTTTAGTAGTGCTTCTGCTTCCTCTAAGTTACGAGAAGACGCAAAAAAATAAAATGCCGGCTGGAAGCCAGCGCTCCGGCCGGGCTAATGAGAGAAATGCCGGCTGAAAGCCCGGTTCTCCACTAAAGCTTCGCTTACCTAAAGCGGAGCTTTAGTTTGTTCAAAATGCTGTCGGTGTCGACGTGTTGCTTGATGCGATCTGTGAGCCCACGCACTTCATCTTTCACTGACTGTGAAGTTACTCCTGCAAGTGCACACGTCATAAGCGAATGAACTTGATACTCATAGTCTTCATTGAGGGCCATCATTAGCTCTGGAATGTTTTCTATGCGAAAGATGCGCCAATCACCGAAGGAATTGTTTGGGTACATTCCCAGGTTTACGATAATTTCTTTGCCGCCTTTCGGGCTATTGAACTTAAATCCAACAATTGATCTTGGATATCCCTTCTCGTCTTTGATCGTTTTCCACCCTGTTACACCGCGGAAGTTGTCTTTGGTGAAGCCGTATTCATCTATAAGTAATTTTGCTTGAAACCCAATAATCTGCGGCGGAGATCCAAGTAGCTTTCCTGTGATTGTTTTTGGTTGTTGTCTTGCACACGCTGTGAGTCGCATGTATGTTTCGTTTTTGAGCCGACCGGTTTCACGACCAAGCTCTCGTCCTGCGGCTTGAAAAAAGCCTTGTAAATCTTTTGCCTTTGGCACTTCACCCGCAATCACTGCATCAGGACCATAATTCAACCGCTGCCCTGTATATCTTCCTTCCTGCGCACTGGTGTTTTGTATTGCAAATCGAATCTTATTGATCAGTTGCGAGCGCAAACTGTCTTTTGCAAGGGCAAGTGCTTCTTCACCAGTTGCGCGTTGAAGCGATGTGAGTCCTGGTGTGGTGCTCGCTGGTTTCATTAACAAGTCATCGATCAAATTGTCAACAAACTGATCGATATCAACCCGTTTTTCAAAGCCTTCCAAATCATGTCTGGCTGCGGCGATACCCGCTTCTTGAATGGCATACATTGGCGTCGACATCCAGTACAGGTATCCGCCCAGTCCGAGCAGTATCAAACCAAGGCAAACAAAAATTAGAATCTTCACGGCGCTAGTTTCTTGCTGAGTCGCCTTCAGAGACCTTTTCCATCTGCGGCGCTACGCCAGGTCCGAGGGCTTGTTTGAGTTTATCCAAACTCTCTTTAGCCGCTTGAATATAAGGACCATCGGGATCCAATTTTACATATTTCTCGTAAGATGCAACCGCGTCTTGCTGATCGCCTTTTGCCTGATAGATCATGCCGAGCGCATAATAGGCATTTGCGTAATTGGGATCGATTTTGATGGCGCGATTGTATTCAATGACCGCGTCATCCGGTCTTTCCATGCCCATCAACGCAACGCCCAGATTGTAGTGCGCAAGCGAGTTTTCGGGCTGCATTTGGATTGCTTTCACGTAAGCATCTTGTGCAGCTTGATAGGCCTTTTGCCCAAGATAGATGTTGCCGACATTTATATTGGCTTCTACCAAATTCGGATTTATTTCCAATGCTTTCTTGTACTGACCCAATGCGGCGGTCAATTCTTTATTGCGCTCAAGCGCCAATCCAAGGTCGTTATAAGCATCTGCAGAACGAGGATTTACTTGAACAATTTGTTGATACGCTTCAATCGACTGCGCGCGTTTTCCTTGTTGTTCGAGATTTTCTGCAAGCAATTCTAGTACCGCTACGTCTTCTGGATTCTTCGCGAGAAGCTGACGGTAAGTAACTTCCGCTTTGTCGGCCATACCAGTTTGTCCATTCAAACTTGCCAGTGCAAGAATTGTGTTTCTGTCCGTGGGAGAAAGTCCGATCGCAGAATCAAGAGCAGAACGTGCACCAGCAAAGTCTTTTAACTTCATGAGCGTGTTGCCCAATTCTAAAAACGCTGCCGGATCTGTTCCGTCAATACTCAAACCTTGTCTGTAATACTCAACGGCAGTCGGTAGGTTGCCACCCAACAAATAGTTTCTACCCAAGTTGATCATCGCAGTGCCGTCATTAGGATTCGCGGCAATAACAGCTTTGAATTCGTTTTCAGCATCTGCCAATTTACCTTGCTTCTGTCTGATGATACCCAGGTTGTAGTGAGCGTTGACGAAATCAGGCTTGATGCGAACAACTTGCGTGAATGCGTCGGCGGCGCCATCAAGGTCGCCAGTCAACTGCAGAATGTAGCCCATGCTGTAAGCGCTGTCCGAGTCAGAAGGATTGATTCTGATCGCTGTGCGATATTCCCCGACCGCTTTGTTGAACTCTTTTAGTTTGGTGTAAACATCACCTAGCTGGGCATGCCATTCACCCTTATTGTCATTGAGTTGCAGTGCCGCTCTCAACTCATTTGCAGCTTCGGTGTATTTGCCGCGCATTGAAAGAGTGCTGGCGAGCAAAGCATGCACATCTGGTACTTTCGGATCGATTTTGACAGCGCGCGCAAAGGCGTCTGTTGCGCCGTCAATATCCTTTTGAGCCAAAAGGCAATTAGCCAGGTTGTATTGCATGGAGAAGTTGTTTGGCTCGTGCGCCAGAATGCGCTTATACTCCTGCGACGCGGCCGCGAACTGACCTTTGTCTTGCAGTGAGGCGGCTAGTTGTGAGCGGGCTCTGAGGTGGTCGGGATAATTTTCGACCACGCGCCGAAGCTCATTAATTGCGCTGTCCAGATTGCCCTGAATGCGATGTGCGATACCAAGGTTGAGGTAGAACAATGGAATGTCAGGTCGGAGCTTGATGGCTTCTTCATATTGCTGAATTGCTTCGTCCAATTCGCCTTGACTTTGTAAAAGCGAACCGAGCGACTCGCGGGCAAACGCGTCATAGGGGCGAAGTGAGATAGCGCGTCTGTATTCGGCTATAGCGTCATCCACATCACCGTGTTGGTGAAGAACAGCAGCCAAGCTCAAATGCACCAGTGGATCTTCCGGGCAGTTCAATGCAAGCGCCTTAAACGCGCTGAGAGCATTGTCTAAATCGCCCTTCTTGAAGAAGGTCACGCCTTGATAGTACTGCTCCAGCATAGGCTTGGACATGCCAGCGCTTTCTTTGTCTGCGGCCAATGCCGCTGGGACTGCAAGAGCTATCGAGATTGCCAGAAGGACCGATATCTGCCTCACCTTTTCACTCCTCAACGCTGTTTGACAACGTGGAATCCAAATCAAAATTCAGTTGCGGTGCCATTCAAGGTCACAAAGACATTATTATGACCGATGATGCTCGGCTAAGAAACCCATCGTTACTAAATTGCATGCTTTTCAAGGGGTGTCCGCTTGTTGGTTCTATCACCGAGAAAGCAGTCCAAGCCTAGTATTGCGACGATTTCCAAAGTTTCGAGCTATGACACACTGCACCAAAATTCTAGTAATTCTGTAGGACTGCGAGGATGTTCCACAGATCTTGTGACAGCAGGAACAGAAAAATGTTTCTGACTTGCCGACATTTCAGAAGCGAAATAATAATGTGGTTGACTGTTGGTTCTGTACGGAAGTGCTTTGACGCTCAAGCGGTTGGCTGGGGCTGCTCTCCTGCTTTTTTCTTCCTTGTAAAGACCATAATGAGGAGGAGCATGGACAGCGTACCGATAGAAAGCCCTGACCCAAGATAGAAGCTTAAGGGGCGATAAGAAAACTCCACGGTATGTTTTCCAGCCGTTACTGCAACGCCGCGCATCACATAATTCGTACACACGATTGGTGCTTTCTTCCCGTCAACTGTTGCTTCCCAGCCAGGGTAAAAATAGTCGGTGAAGACGAGAAGGGAGTCGGCAGATGCATCGCAGTTGATGCGCACTCTGTTAGGAGAGAGCCGTTCTACCTGTGGAGGTGTTCCGGTGAAGGAGCCTTCAGTTAATTTGTTGGAGGCGAGCTTTTCAAAAATCTGTTTTTGACCATCGTCCAGAACATCCATTTTTTGAAATATTCTGCAGAAATCGGAATCACAAGGCTGCCAGGTTTTATCGTCTATCTCCACTATGGCTGTTCGGCGTGAAGGAAAATTGGCAGACAGAAGTTTTTTCAAGGCTTCCTCACCGCTATGAGCAGGCGTGATTTGTCCCACTAAATATGCCTGTGGCAGTGCGGTGGTGTTTCGATAAATGCGAATATGATCTTTGCCAATTTCGTGGAGCAATTGAAAGCGTTTTCCATTGACCCGAGCTGACGTTGTATTCGTTCTTGCGATCGTTGTAGGAACAGTCCAGGTGCCAAGGCTATAAACATCGCTGTTCACCTTTTGACCATCTTTGAGCGTCGAAAGAAATGCAACTTTAGTAGAGTCGAATACTTTTACTGCTACCTGAAATTGTTGATTGGGCTTTAGCGATTCAGGCAGCGGTGCAGTGAAGTTGAAGCGCGGCCTGAAAAGCCCTCTAATTGGAGTGGTGCCACCAAACCAAATAGGGTTTCCTTTCGTGTCCGAGATGATTGGAATAAAACTGTATCTGTCAAAAGGTTTTGCATTCCCTCGAGGAATTTTCGCTTTGCCTTCTGCGGTTGTGAGCTTTGGTCGCTTTTTGTCTTCGTATTGTTTCAGCACGGAGCGCCCGTTGACATGCCAATCCAAAATTCCGATGACTTCTCGATTTTCAAAATCGATCGAGACTTCAGATGTATTCAACAAAATGCCGTCTTCAAAATTCACTGGAGCCGATTGCTTGATGGTTGTGTCTTTTTCCAGCTCTTCATCCGAGGAAATAGCAGGTGATAAGCCAATTACGTAAGCAACGCTGAACAAGTCAAGCAACTTTGATTGCTCTCTATCTTCAGGCAAGATATTGAAGAAATCCACATGCAATCGCGCCTTTCTCATGAGGTCGTAAAAGCGCTTGTGAAAAGCTGCGTTATGCTGGGCTAGGCTACGGATTCCATAGACAGCATTGCTGTTCGCTGCTAATACTGAAAAACCTAAAGGTGCTACACGCTCACCAGTCTCCTGCAAAATTTTGTGCGCGGGTGTCAGCGCAAATTCGAAATTCGGACGCACGGGCAGAGCGTTGCGGCTTACTAAAAGCTCGCTCAAAAGACACAAGCTGAGAGCTGCTACCGATAGCTGCGTTGCGGAAATTTTTGCGATTCGGTAAATAACGATGCCGGCAACGAACGCTAATGAAATTAAAAGATCCGTTAGCCAAATATTCAACTGCAACCTAGGTATCGGAGGTTCGCCTGTAAATGAGAGCGCGCTGAGATCTGCGTGGAACAGATTCAAACCTTGCGGCAAGCTCAATGCAATCGCCAGCACCACTAACATCGCAATTAAACAATTTTTTGATTTCAAGGCGTTGTTGCGAAGTGCGTCGATTCCGAAGCCCAACCCAAGTGCTATGAGTACCATTAAGGAAAAAGAGTAGTAAGCACCCGGTATCAGCTGTAGTGGCGTCTTGCTGGAAATCCAACCCATGGGGCCAATAGAGCACATAACCGGATAGATAAGAGCGATGGCGCCGGCAATGCAGTAATAGATTTTTTGCCGCTCGTCTTTCAAGAAAAATGCTGCGGCGAGCAGCGGCAAGGCCAAGATGCCGAGCCAGGGAGATAGCGGACCCAAGCCTGGATGCATTAGAAAATACGGCAGGCTCATCCAGGGAAGAACGTCTTGTTCTAGATTGAATTTGTAGCAAGCGCTGGCTTTCATGAATTCAATCGCGGGAAATAATATTGGCGCTGCAAAACATGCGCTCACAATGCCTATGCCGGCGACGCCCAAAAGTGAATTGCGAACCGTAGGAATGCGTGATTCGCTGGAGTGATAGACAAAGACTGATAACAGGACATAAAGCAGGCTGGCGGCAAGTATGCCTCCGAAAGCAATCAACGGATGTCCTGTGAAAATTATCAGCGCCGTGACTGCGGCTGCGATTGTCAGTCTGGGCAAACTGTTTTTCTCAGCCGCACGAATGAATGCAGCAAACAGATAGGGACAGAGCGTGTAGGTTGGACCAGCCATCAGTTCTAAGTACGTCAACTGATATGGCGATAAGGCAAAAACAAGGGCCACGAATATTGAGCTCAGCACGCTGAGGCGAAGAAGTCTTGATACCAAGAAACAGCCGATAGCGCCGAAAGCTACTTGAAGGAGAAGGACCTGGTTGTAGAACGCGATAGTCGGACAAAGGCTAGCCAAAATCCGCCATGGCGAAAAAATGCAGGATTGCGGGTCTCCGATGAGAGGAAAGCCGAGCCCGACATATGGGCTCCACAAGGGCAAAATGCCGTCGCGCCAGTATTGCCCGATAGTGACAAAGTTGGGTGCTTTGAGCAAATACAGCGAAGTGTCCCAAGCGAAATAAGCTGATTGGTCACGGAATTGGCTGTACAAGAGATCTCTGCTTGCCAGCAGATATGTTTTGGATATGGGCAAGTGAAGAATGAATGTCTTGTAGAAGAAAGCCAACAAGAACAACGCAATGCCGAAAACGGCAAGCAATTCCTTATGCCGGCGAATAAAACTCATAAGAGACGAACCAAAATACTGACCTAGTTAAGCAGTAAAGCAAAATAGCTATGGTTCTACATGAACTTATAGATAGATGTGCCGGCTTGTAGCAGGGTCGGCTTGCACTTATTGCCAAGGGTGAGGTGGTACTACTGTCCGTAGTGAGTAGTGAGTAACGCGTGAAACGCTCAAAAATTGCCCATTTTCGAAGAATCGCAGATGAATTTTCTGGTTCTAACCTGGCTTTTGCTCGTAACGAGCCGGTTGCAAAATTCAAAGTGTATATAGTGCATATCCCGCGCCCGGTAAGGGTTTCGAGAGCCGGGATGTCAAGGTTCCCATTTCTTTCTTAGACAGGTTGGCTAATAACTGACGTCGTTTTTTGGACAGGTTGCACATTGTCCTGAATGCGCCATCGGGTGTACATTTAGAGAAGATAGCGGAAGTGAACCGGCATCCAGTGCGCATATAAATGCGTCCGCATGCGCGTTCGTACGTCTATCTAACGGTGACACGGACCATCCTCGTTAGGGAGCAGTCCTTTTATGCGTAAGCTACGTAAAATCAAAACACCATTCAGTTAGCGTAGCCTGTTGGCGTGGGGCGGCATTACTGCGCCCAGACCTGGATTTACAACAAACAAAGGAGAGAGAGCTCTAAGAGGCTTTCTCCGGAGTTACACACACCAAATACGGTAGCAAGCACAGCTTGTGACCGAGTTTCAGGAAGGTTTTTTATGGCTCTGTATCAGAAAGACACTACCGTTAAGCGATTTCCGGTTGTCGATCGTGGCCCCAGTCACTACGAAGAGATTGCCGGACGTGCGCTCGAAAATTCCATCAATCACTTGAACCCATACTTCGCCAATAAGCTTTGCGGCTCTGAAGGCGCAGTCGAATTCAGAGATGGCGGCGTTTACACCTACGACACACACGGCAAGCGTTACCTCGACTGCCTCGGCGGCTATGGTATCTTCAACGTCGGTCACCGTCACCCCAAAGTGATTGCGGCTGTTAAAGCGCAACTCGACCAAGTCTGCCTGCACAGTCAAGACCTGCTCAATCCGTGGGCCGGACACCTCGCAAGCCAATTGGCGGCGATTGCTCCCGGCGATATTCAGTACGCATTTTTCTGCAACAGCGGTACTGAGGCAGTTGAAGGCGCGTTGAAACTTGCTCGACTCTATACAGGCAAGACTGAGATCATCTCGACCAAGAACGCCTACCACGGCGTCAGCATGGGCGCTCTCTCGGCAACGGGCCGCGATTGTTTCCGTAAACCGTTCGAGCCGTTGCTCAATGGTTTCACCCATGTTCCGTTCGGTGATATCAAGGCTCTGGAGAAAGCAATCACCAAGAACACAGCGGCTGTAATCCTTGAGCCAATTCAAGGTGAAGGCGGCATCAACGTTCCTTCTGAAGGTTACTTGCGCAAGGTTCGCCAATTGACCAAAAAGAAAGGCGTGCTGCTGATTCTTGACGAAGTTCAGACCGGTCTTGGAAGAACAGGCCGCATGTTCGCTTGCGATCATGAAGGCGTTGTTCCAGACATTATCTGCCTGGCAAAGGCTCTTGGCGGCGGCGTTATGCCGATCGGCGCTTTCATGGCATCTGCCAAAGTCTGGAAAGTTTTGGAACCGAACCCGAGCATTCACAACTCCACGTTTGGTGGCAACCCGCTGGCATGTACAGCGGCTTCTGCCACTATCGAAGTCTTGATGGAAGAACACCTTCCCGCACGCGCCGCTGTTATGGGCAACCACTTCATGCGTCGCTTGCAAGAGCTGAAGAAGAAATATCCGAAGCACATCAATGAGGCTCGTGGTCGCGGTCTGCTTATCGGCCTGGAATTCTCTACACAAGCATTGCGTGTTGATGTTCAAACCGAACTGTTCCACCGCGGAGTATTGGTGGCTGCCACGATGAACTCGAACCGCACCATCCGTATCGAGCCGCCTCTGATCATCACTGAATCACAAATCAATTTCATGATCGATACTCTTGAGTCGATCCTTTCAGAGATCACTGAAATTCCGCAGGACGAGCCGGAAGTTGTAGTCAAGCCCGTTAAGAAACTGGTCAAAAAGCTGGTCAAGAAATCAGTCAAAAAGGCTGTTCGCAAACCCGCTAAGAAATCAGCGAAAAAACCGGTAAAGGCAAAAACGTCTTCCAAGGCAAAAGCTAAAACAACTGCTAAAGCCAAGAAGTCGAGCACAAAAGCGAAAGCAAAAGCCAGCACAAAAGCCAAAGGTTCAAACAAATCCAAGGCAAAGACCAAAGTAGCTGCCAAAGCAAAATCTGCGCCCAAAGCGAAAGCGAAAAAGGCAAAGAAAGCTAAGTAATCGACTCAAGAATCAGAAGGGCAGAAAGGACAAAATATGATTATTGCCAATAGTTCCAGCGTGCTCCGGTCTCAAATAGCGAGACTGCAAGAGCTTGGGAAGCATGAAGAAGCGATGACTGTGCTCCAGCGTTTCTTGGAGCTGGAGCGTGAAGCACATGCAACAAATATCGCGGAAAATGACGCCGAGCCGAAAAGCACGATCATCGCTTTTCCGCGGCTAAGACCGGTTTCCTGACCACCTGAAACATCACACCTACAAAACGGCCGGCGAGCAATTGCCGGTCTTTTGCTATTTGCTCAATGAACGCTGTCTCACGCGCACGAAGACGAACATGATCATTTGATGCATAATTGTTGCCCTCGAGACAATTTCATTTCTCAAGGTAAGTGGTGCGAAATCGGCGTTTAAGTGTTGCTACGAGAGGAAAGATTAGTTGAAAAGCAAAATTTTGAACAATGGAATGCTGTTGGTTTCGTTTGTTTTACTTACTTCATGTAATTCATCATCGCCGCTTCTCAACAAAGCTAATGGTTCTGCTTACTGCGCTATACCGACTCGCTGGGGGACTGTGGATGAAAGTTATCCACCGGAAGTGCGCTTGAAAAAGCAAACCATTGAGCACATCGAACAGTTTTGGAGTGATTTCAAACGAGACCAGACAACGCTTAGCTTGGCATTGGACAACCTGCACAGTGAGAGTGGGAAGGCGAACTCAGACATTCTTGTGAGCTGGATGAAAGAACACCTTGATGCCATTGATCCCGTCATTGAATACGAGTTTGGTCCGACGCGTGAAAAGGAAGGAAAAAAACTCGATTTTTCCGCAGCTGGTCACGATGAAGTGATTCAGATTTGCAATCTTCTAGTTTCTAAAGCGCCAAAACTTCCGAACTGGCAATTCTCTGCATATAGGCAACCACTGCCGCCTGCCAGCGTTGCAAACGGTTTTAAAAGCCGAACAGGACGGGAGCCGCTTCAATTTGAAACATCGGTGAGTGTTTCACCACAGAACAAGTTGGATGTTATGTTCACTTCTCCAGAGTTCGAGAACGACGCAGAGGATAACATCGAAGCGTGCCGCATCATCAGCGATTTGAGCGTCGGAGAAGAAAACGACGACATTTGGCTTGGAACCATTACGCCGAAGAAGGGTGCGTTGATGGGTCAGTTCAATTGCGCGAACAACGCAGCACAGTATGCCAAGGCGTTTGACGAAAAGAAGAAAGAGATTCTTGATTCACTGCCAAGCGCACCGTATTTCAAACAGGATTTGAGCAAGACTGAGGATGTTCACTTTTCTGGCAAAAAGCGCTTGTCTATGAAAACCTCGCTGAAAAGGCTTGCAGAGGCACTAGGAGCAGGCGGACGTTTTCACGATGTGCAATTTTCGAAAAACGGTGAAAAATTCGCTTACCTTAAAGTCTCAAAAGCAAAAGACCTCCAATCTTTAGACAAGGTTGAGGCGCTCGGAAAAGAGCTAGATAGAGAACTACGCAAGGCGCAGGTAGGCTGTACGTTTGGAGTAGGTATAGAATCTCCTGACGCGATCTACATTGATGTTGTATTGAAGGATCTAGATAAAGCCGTTCCAATTTTGAGATCGTTTTCCGAATCGCACAAATTTGATCACGAGAGTACGCTGCGTTTTTACGACTGTGTATGGCGCAATGAATGGGTTGCGATGTTCGATGATACTAAGAAGCCGCAGGATCTCCGCAAACCCTGGTATCTCGTTGAGGAGAATTAGGCATAAAGCGCAACGAGCTTAGGGGGGGGGCACGTTTCTTTGCTTTTGTCTTCAGTCTTTGATACTGCAATAAAGCGTGAAATCCTATCTGCTTGACGGAAAGTTTCATTGGTATAAAATGGGTAAGTTGTGGGCACGGAAACCCGGTATCTCGTTTACTGTTTGTGAGTAAACATTCGGATGTCCTTTGGTGGAAATCCCGAGAGCGACTCGCTCTCGTTGGGTGAAGAGCAGCTTCGCCAAATTATTGACGCGGCACCAAGCGGAATGATCATGGTTAATCATTCCGGCAAAATTGTGCTGGTAAATTCACAAATTGAGCAATTGTTCGGTTACGAACGAGCAGAGCTTGTCGGTAAGTCAATCGAAGTTTTAGTTCCGACAAGCGCTCGTCTTCGTCACCCGCAGTATCGTGAGCAGTATTTCGACGACCCCAAAACCCGGGCTATGGGTGTAGGTCGCGACCTCTATGGATTGCGAAAGGATGGAACAGAAATTCCAGTCGAGATAGGACTCAATCCTTTGATGACTGACGGTAGTCGCTTTGTTCTTGCGTCGGTTGTTGATATTACGGAGCGAAAACGCGCAGAAGAGCGCCTGAGAATCACGATCGAGGCGGCGCCCAGTGGAATGATTATGGTCAATGAACAAGGAAATATTGTCCTTGTTAACACCCAAGTCGAGCGATTATTTGGCTATTCAAGAGAAGAGTTGCTAGGGCAATCGATAGAAAAGTTAGTACCGTCGAAGGTTCGTGATAAGCACCCGGAACACAGAGCGTCCTTTTTCAAAAATCCTCAAGCTCGTTCAATGGGCGTCGGCAGGGACTTGTTCGGCTTGCGGAAAGATGGCTCCGAAATTCCTGTCGAAATAGGCCTAAATCCGCTGCAGACGGAAGGGGAAAGATTCGTTCTCGCTTCAATAGTAGATATTACCGAGCGTAAGAAGGCGGAGGCTCTACTGCAAGAGAAAATCTTGGAGTTGGAGCGTTCTAACGAAGAACTTCAGCAGTTTGCATATGTTTGCTCGCACGATTTGCAAGAACCCCTGCGCGTAATTTCCAACTATACGCAATTGCTCGCAAAGCGCTACATGGGCAAAACGCTGGATGAGGATGCTCACGAGTTTATTGACTTCACTCTGGATGCAACCAAAAGAATGCATCAGTTGATCAACGACTTACTGCTCTACAGTCGCGTCGAGACGCGTGGGAAGGGATTTGTAGAGGTCGATGTTAATGAGATTGTTCGAATAGCAGAGTCCAATCTCAGTTTGGCAATTGAAGAAGCGAATGCCACCGTTTCTGTAGGTGAATTGCCGACAGTAAAAGGCGACAATTCACAGTTGGTTCAACTCTTTCAAAACCTCATTGGCAATGCGCTGAAATTTCGCTCGGAAAAACCGCCGGAGGTTCATGTTTGTGCAGCCTCAGAAGGTGACATGTGGCGATTCACTGTGTCTGACAATGGTATTGGTTTTGACATGAAGCACGCTGAGCGAATTTTCGTGATCTTCCAACGACTCCATTTGCGAGAAGCTTATGAAGGAAGCGGAATTGGTCTAGCCGTGTGCAAAAAAATTGTGGAACGACATGGCGGTCGATTGTGGGTGGAATCGCAAACGGGAAAAGGTTCATCGTTTCACTTTACGCTTCCAATACGAGGAGCTAAGTATCACATATGAAAGCTAAACAGTTAAGTATTTTGCTTGTCGAGGATAGTCGCGCTGATGCTCGGTTGATACTGGAAGTCTTCAAGGAAGAGGAAGTTAACGCAACAATAAACGTGGTGCGGGACGGAGAGGAAGCGATGGACTTCCTATTGAAGAGAAGCCCTTACACAGATGCGTCAACGCCTAATCTCATATTGCTCGACTTAAACTTGCCGAAGAAAGATGGACGAGAAGTGCTGGCAGAGATAAAGCAAAACGCTGATTTAGACGGAATTCCAATCATCATTTTGACTACTTCGCAATCTGAGGACGATGTAGCTAAGTGCTACAAGCTTCAAGCCAGCTGCTTTGTAACTAAGCCTATTGACCTGGAAGAGTTTGTGAAAGTTATTCGTTCGCTGGATGAATTCTGGTTTTCTGCTGTTAAATTCCCGCCGGAGCCTAAGGTATGCTAAACACAACGTCCATTCTTCTAGTGGAAGATTCCGAACCGGACGCGAAGTTCGTTCAACAACTACTGCCGAAACAGCGCTTTTCTATCGTTCATGTGTCATCACTTTTTGAGGCTTCGACTCAGTTAGCATGTTCGTCATTTGATGTGGTACTGCTGGATCTTTCGTTGCCAGATGGAAGTGGACTTGATTCTTTTCAGAGTCTAAGGGACGTGGGAAAACTTACTCCGATAGTTATTCTTACCGGTTTGAATGATGATGAAACAGCATTGATGGCTGTAAAACTTGGCGCGCAGGATTATATTCAAAAAAGCGACGTGAATGCCAATTTTCTCGAGCGCAGCATCCGATACGCAATTGAACGAAGACGTGCAGAAGAGACCGAGAAGAAATTAGCTACGTTCGAGCAGCGCGAAGAATTTATGGCGACACTTACTCATGACCTCAAAAACCCACTAATTGGGACAAATCGCGTATTGGAACTTCTCGCTGAGCAAGCGATGGGCCCGGTGACTGAAGATCATGCGGAATTGCTTTTGCAAATACGAGATAGCAACAAAATTTTGTTGGCAATGATTCAGAATTTGCTCGACGTTTATAGACTTGAAAAGGATATCGATGCGGTTGTTTTGACGAATACCTATCTCAAAGACATTGTCTCTACCTGTTTGAAAGACATACTTCCCATAGCAAAAAATAGAATGATCAAAATCAACACTGATTTTGCGACGGATCGTAAAATGGTTAGAGCTGACGTCTTAGCGATGCGTCGAGTGTTTCAAAATCTGCTCGACAATGCACTCAAGTTTACGCCGTCCGGCGGTGAGATCACTCTTTCGATTGGCTCGAATAATGGGGATGTTTGCGTCGAAATTGAGGACAATGGTCCTGGAATGTCTGATGAAGAACTGTCCAAAATCTTTAGTAGATTTGCCCAGGGAAGGGCAGGTCGGAAGTTTTCTCCAGGGACCGGTCTTGGACTTTTCTTGTGCAAGCAGATCATAGATGCCCATCACGGACAAATTTCTTGCTCAAGTAGAGAAGGAAAAGGAACCAAGTTTACGATTTGCCTTCCTGCCGCATAGAGACTTCAACCGCCCGCCGCGACGCTCGCACTTAGTTGGTAGATGTTTGTTGAAATGACTCTTCGTATTGCCTTTTGAAGTTGTCCATTAGAATCGGAAGCTTCTGTTCAAACGCGTTGTTAATCGGATATTTAAACAACCAAGCGATGAATCCGTTGGCTGAAATTGTGAAGCGCATCGTAATTTCGCCAGGCGTTTTCTCTGCAAGTTCGTGATAGAAAACAAACTTTGATCCCAGGACCGACATCTCGTCGCTGTAGTTTTTTAGCGGGTTGAAGTCGGTGACAGTAAGAATGTAGTTATGTCCGTCGCGTGACTTCATGTGCCCTACGCTGCCCGCTTTTAGCGGTCCGTCGAATTGCAGATCGTCAATGAAGATGTCCCATTCCGGCATACGCTTCCAATCAACTAACTTCTCCCAGGCGGTCTTAAGATCGCCTTTGAATGTGATGCTGTGTTCGACGAATACCATAGCTATAACCTCGGGATGCCTGATTTTGACTAGTACCAAAATGGAGTTTGTTTAGTCCACACGTTTCCCTTGTATTTCGAGTGAAGGGTAAGGAACATTTGTTTAGATAATTTTGTGGTGGCGTCATCGGTGGCGCCGTAACGCGTGCATTTTACGGCGTAGTGCAAAGCTTCAGGCACGCGCGGGTCGGCTGGGTGCTTCTGAGCGTATGCCAGAACAATCTTTGCAAAGTAATTGGGAGCCGTTTCAACCTTGGCGAGTTTCGCCAATTGCGCCGTGGCTTGTGCTCTTTGCGCAGCAGTTAGAAACGTTGGATCGAAAGGCTCATCATCTGACGATGAGTCCGAATCATCATCGCTGTTGCTCGTTGCGATTTTGTGAACTGGGCTGGCTCCCCACCACCATCCGCTTGAATCGCCGTAATCGTCATCCATCAACTGGCCGCTTGTCGCGTTTGGCTCTGCCGATGAAAAGTGGAGCATCAACAATGCCGCTGCGAATTTCCGATCTTCCGGAGTCGTTGCTGCAAGGTATGACGTGAAGAATTTCGACTTCGCTTTATTGAGCGGTGAAGCAATTACCGCTAAGTTTTTTGCTTCGGCCTCGTCACCGATTAGAACTGCTCGCACCCACGATGTCCATGCAACGTTATTGCGTAAGTTGGCGGGAACTTGCTTATTCGTAGCGACTTGGCGCAAGACGCTCAATGGAAGTTTGTTTGTGAGAACATTCCCGGCAAGTGTTGTGAAGGCTGCTGGTGTTTTTCCTTTACCTTTCAAATCATCTGCTTCGTCAGGCATCTCCGGAATGCCACCATCGCTGCAAATTGCTAGTGGTTTTTGAACGCCATATTTCAAGAACTCATCTAAGTTTGCAGATAGAGGAAGTCTCATCAGCTTTAGCGCATTGAGCGAACCTGCGGGCAGATCCGCAGGCGGAGAGGAAAGAACTTTATCTAGCGAAGCCTTAACAGCAGCATCCTTGCTTTGCCCCGATTCAAGCCGATTGACGTGATAGAAAAGCGTCCACTTCGCATACGGAGATTTGTCAGCACGTGCAGCAGCGATTAACTGATTTGCATGCTGGTCTTCTGAATCGACACCGGTGATGGCTGCCACCAACCATGCCGTCGATTTCGTTTCTTTCCAGCGGGTCAGCGCGTGCTTTGTGCTTGCCTCATCGGTTGCTTGGAAGGTCAGAATCCAGTCGATCATCTCATTTTTCTTGAGATTCTCCGGCACCTTGCTGTAGGTTACTTCGGTTCCTGAATTGTCCGGGTCGAGGTAGTTGTCCAGGGTTTTAGTGATTTCTTCGATTGTGTATTGATCAAACTTCTCTCGGGCGAGCTTGCTTAAATGTGCATCCGGCGAAACTCTAACAGCGATAAAATTCGCTAGAGATTGAAGGTCTTCCTTAAGCGTTGCATATGAAGGATTTGCAATCAGCTGTTGGATTTTTTGTCCTGCTTGTTCGAGCAAACTCTTGTTCATTTCTTTTGCAAGAGTGGCCTGGCGTATCATCGAACGAGTCGCTAAATATCCAGCCATCTCTTTCCACTTTGAATTCGCATCAGCTGCAATCGCTTCGAAATCTTTGCGCGCAACGTCGAAGTTTTGCGCATAGAAATTTGCCGCCGCGATTTGATATGCACGCTCTTGTTTGCAATACGCGTCTGCGCCTTCCGGCAAAGGCGTTGGAATTTTAGCTTCCGGCACCTTGTCGGAATACTTTGGACTACCGCAATTAGAGAAGACTTCGTCTTGCGCAGAGACCCATTCTTTTACTTGTGCAGAGCCGATGCCATATTTATCGATCATGCTCTTAAGCGTTTTGGCGGCAGTTTCAAAACCGCTAGTCTGCGCATTGCAATATGACTCGTACGAGTTCTCTTTGCTAACAGGTCTTTCCGTGTCGATAGTCTCAATCTTGCTGACACCGGGAACGGTGGCTCGCAATTTGATCCAGCTTTCTGTATTGCCGGCGCAATCTGAATAAGTTGCTTGCAGGCGTTGGTCCCAGAGCTGTTCGAAGCCCTTCTGCTCGTCTGGTGTTAGAGGCCTATTGGTCAGATAGCGGTACGCTGCCATCAGATATGAGCGCGCGTAAGTGTTTTTCAAAATTCCCAATTGTCCCGCAGCGTACTTATCCATTGGGAAATCGGGATGCAGCGTGTAGGTCCAGTAAGGGTTGCTGCCGAACGCACATGTATTTCCTGGCAGAGTGTTTACGTTAAACATGAACGCCAGTGATAGCGCAATTGCAATTGTTTTTTTCATAGTTCGCCCAGCAACGATTTGACCGCTTGAATCTTTTTCGGGGTCCACGCTGTTTTGGTGAAAACATAGACCCGCACAGGAATTTTACGCTTCTGCGCAATCGGGATCATTAGTTCGTTAACTCTGGTATCTTCCAATGACAAGCCAAGTGATCCGTTTGCGCGCTCGTCTAGAAAGTCATGGTGTTTTTGAAAGTAGAGCAGTACCTTTTCTCGTTCGCGCCCGAGGCTGAACATCATGGGCACTGCTTCGTCGATTGGCAAGTCCGTAATCCAGTTGTCAAACAGGCACCATGATGCCAAAGCCGTAATCGAAATCGGCATTGTGGATGGAAGTGTCTTTCTTAAATATTGGAGTAATGAGCGGTAAAAAGGCCGCTCTGATTCGAGAGCGTCGAAGTCAATTTGGATTGCGGCAGCGTTAGCAACTCTCGCCGCCTTCTGAATATGCCAGGCAATCTTTTCTATTTGCTGATTGGACAGTTTTGGCTTTTCGCGCCGAATCACGTCGATTCGAACAGTTGGCACCACCTTCGTGCGCGGTGGGATCTTTAGTGGTTGATTTCTTGTTTCCCACTTGATGTTGTTACCATCAATAAATACATGGCACGCGAGATAAGCGACGCCAAACTGATGTGGATCGATGTCCGAAAGATCTTCCGCTCGCTTCCAGGCCCAGAGGATTTTATTGGGCGTGCTTATCTGAAGCGAAGCTTTTGAAGCCGATTTCTCCGTAGCAATTGCTTGCATTTGCAAGAGCAGTGCGGATGCAATAGTAGTTGCGAAGACGGTGGGGAAGCGCATTGCAGTACGTGAGCGACAGCCCTAGTATGATGTCACACTATGCTCAAAATCTCTCATTTGCATTTTGATTTATGGCTGGTCACGGTTACTGCAGGTACGTGTTAGAGCAGATTGCTGAGAGATTTCTCGTTGAGTGAGATGTGCCGTCGGGCGAGTAACACTGGCGATTTTTTTCGCCAGTGTTATGGAACTTTCTCATATTCCTCTGGTGCTTGTAAAGATAACGCGGTAAGTCACTTGGTCAGCCAATTCTTGAAGTGTTTGCCAGCTTGCCTCGCTCCGGTTTCGGCTCACCCAGCCGCGTGAGCTCTTGTCTGAGAAACGTGGCCGGTAGATATAGGTGACATTCCGGCTCATGCTGTGGGAATCCATAGCGAAATCTTATCCAAACCCTAGATTGCAAATTCGCATATCTATACTATAGTTTCTTCAATGCAACGTCAGCTGTCCTTTTCGAGTGAGTTAGGAGCTGGCGCGGGCTTCGCATGGAGAATTTTGCGGGCAATGATGAAGAAGGTTGGCGTAATCTGGGAGCCTCTGATTGATGCGGTTGTCGATGCCAGCTGGAATAATCGCCATGGCAAAGCCGCGAAGGTTGTAAAAACGCTACTAAAGGCAATGCGTGATACCCGCGGTGCGACTTCATCGCACCCAGAATTGATGAAAGCGTTTTATCGTTTGATCGATTTCTATTGCATGGAAAACGATTACGAGAAAGCGCATGGGCTGTGCGAGACACTGTTGAAAGCGCAACAAGATATGTTTGGCACAAACGATCCTCGTCTTATGGACACTTTAATACGAATCGCGAAAATCAATCAGTTGCGCAAGTCAGCTGAAACTGGTTTTTCCCAAAAGAGCGGTGCTGCATCATCAGAATTCGCGGCACAACCTCTGTCCGCATAGCGGTAAAAGAGAACTTAGAAAAGGTTTCTTGACCCCCACAGGCCCGCATTGCCATCACTGGTAGTGCGAGCCTTTTATTTGTCCGTGTTTTTTTTCGCTCGCACCTTGGCTGTCAAGTATAGACTGGTTCAGTTTAAGTGACGTCATTTATAGTTATTCTCTCCCTTACCTGTGGCACGAACTCTTTGTGACGCAAATCGCCGTGGAGGTTTTTCAAATGCGCGCAAGTCTGGCAATGGTATTCCTTAGCAGCTTTGCCATTTTGGCGGGGAATCCCTCACTAGCGGCTGATAATAAGGCGGTCGGTGAAGCGTCAGCGGCGAGTGCTGGAAAGCCGGTTGAGGCGGCGGTTCCTCCGACCTCGACTGCAAGCGAACCTGGAAGCGCGACAACCCCTGCGCCTGGCGTAGCTCCATCCGGAGCGAACGAAGCTGCCTCGACGGCAGCTCCTGCAGCCAATCCCGCCGAGGCACCGTCCACCGTCGCCCCGGCATCTGCAGCAGCAGGCGCCGCAGCGCTTGAGCCGCACAAGCGACCTGTTCCGGATGGCTATGCCGCTGCTGCGGAGTTGTTCAAGCAGAGGAAGTTTGCTCAGGCGCAAAAAGAGTTTGAAGCGATTGTCGCCACAGGCGCCGCCGACATTAATACTCACCTCTGTCTTGCGCACTGCTATTTGCAGCAAAAAATCTATTCCAAAGCCATCAAAGAATTTGATTTACTCAGCAAGCACGCGAAGAACAGCATGAGCCTTCAGAAGAGTTGCGCACAAACTGCGACTTCGCTTCGTAACGCAATGAGAGGAGTTTGCCCCGCTAACTGCTTGAAAGGGCACGACCCTCGCTGGACGCTTAAGGCAGGCAGTAAAGTGATTCTAGTTCCGCACAACGGCGGCGGTTATGACACTCTGACGCCCAACGACATCGGCCATTTGATCGTTTACGAGCATGGAAATTGTGTCGTGAAAGGCGTCTGCCCTATCTGCGAAGGAACTACTGAAGTTCCTGTGCTCAAAGACGGCGGCCCAATGCCGCGCATCTGATCTTGTCTAAATCGATTTCAAACTACAGAGGAGACCGATTTTGAAAAGGCAACTTTTCTCTCTTGTACTTTCTTTTTGCTTTGTGGCCGGAAGTTCCGGATTGGCAAAGGGGACATCGGAGGGCGCGAAGACAACATCTAAGCCGAAGCTGTTGGTTCCGACGCTTCCCCCTCCAACGGCTGATTGGCCGGAGGTCACTCCATCCACGAGTGTTCCTTCTGGCTCTGGTTCAAATTCTGCCGCAACAGTGAACCCAAGCGAGAGCCACACCCCCATCCCGAGTCAAGCTGAGCCTTCTGGAGCAGCCACAAATACTCCCTCTGAAGCGCCTGCCTCGGTTCCAACCAATGTTTCTCCGCCTGTGCTTTCGCCAACGGGTTCGGAATTACCTTCCAGTTCTAACACTGCTCCGCAAACCGATGCTGCTGCCGTTTCACCTCCGGTAGTCGAACAGTCTCCAGCGCAAATGGAGCCGCACAAACGTCCAGTTCCAGCTGCCTATGCGGCGGCTGCGGAATTATACAAACAGAAAAAGTTTCCTCAGGCAGCAAAGGCATTCGAAGCGATTATTCAGTCAGGCGTTGCCAATGTTGATACTCACCTATCTTTGGCTTATTGCTACTTGCTGCAACGACTTTACTCTAAGGCGGTCAAAGAATTTGAATGGGTGGCGAAGTACGGCAAGAACAGCATGACTTTACAAAGGCAGTGTGGTCAAACGGCGTCTGTATTACGCACCTATATGGCAGGCGTTTGCCCTGCGCCATGTCTAAAAGCAAATGATCCTCGTTGGGTTCTACAGCCCGATGGAAAGCACTGGATCACCGTTAGTTATTCAAGCAAGGCGACCTGGAAATTTAGCGATCATCACATTGGCGAGTATGTTGCTAACGAAAATGGTATTCCCGTACTCAAAGGCACTTGCCCCGTATGTGGTGGCACTGGTCGTGTGAAAATGTTGAAAGACGGCGATCCCACACCACGGATTTAGCATCGCAAGTCGCAAGACTATATCGATATTTCGATGATCACAGGATAGTGGTCGGATGAGTTGGGTTCACCTAGAATACGCGATTTGCAAACAACATCACCAGATACAAAGAAGTGGTCAATTGCCAAAAGCGGGAAGAATCCGTAGCGCCAATAGAATGGCGTTGGCCATGTTAATTGAATGCCGCGCCCCCACTGCGTGTTCTTCAGTCCTGATTGATTTAGAAAGTCTGAAATTAGATACGTCCAGGAGTTAGCATTGAGATCTCCGCTCACCACGAGTGGAAATTTGAGTTTTTTCGCCGCCGGTAACATTGCCTCGAACTGTCCTTTGTGCCATTCAAAAAAATGTTTTTTTACGGGTCCTTGAACGTGAGTGTGCAGAAGCGAAATTGGTTTTTCGAGGCCGGCGATTTCTGCAATGATGCTGGGATGACCGGAGTCTCCGAAATATTCGATGCTCTCGCTTAGCGGTTTTGTCTTGCTGTAGATGCCGATCCCATAAGTGTCCATCCTTGGAACAGAAACTGCATGAGGGTGGGATTTGAGATGTGACTCTAGATAGGTTTGCCATTCTGGCGTTAGTTCGGCGATCAGCACGACGTCCGGATTTACACTTTCAATGTAAGAAGTGACTCTTTCAAATTGCTTGTTTTTGACGTTCAAATTGATCTGCATCAGCTTCAATGTTTTCTCTGATGCAATGAGTGGCTGGGCGCGAGGGACATAATATGGAATCAGATGGCTAAAGGTGATTACCGTGCACAACGATGTACAAACGGTAAGAATCGTCGAGCGTCCAAACGCTGCTATTAAAATAGTTGTTAGGGCCGAGAGTGCGAAGATTTCAACTCGGAACTGCGCAACTAAATACGCGCGCCACCACAGTCTTTCGGATTCAGCAAGTGCGGTTACGGCGATGCACAACGCAACCAATAGAAGGAGCATGATCAGCGCCAGTCCGTGTTTGGTTTTGCTCAAAGCTAAGTTGTTAGTTGTCCCGGGCATTAATTAAGTATATCTCTCTGCCGTTCTGCTGTATTTTGTGTACTTGCGGCGCACAGCTCACGAGCCGAATGCCAGGACTGAGGAGCGTATGAATAGCGAAACTGTTAAAAAGACGACCGTCCAGAGAATTCCTGGATTAGTTTTGATTAGTCACTATTTTGAAGTGCCACTCGATTACTCAAAGCCTACTGGAAAAAAGATCACAGTTTTTGCTCGTGAAGTTCGCTCGACTGAAAATGCTACAAAAGACGACATGCCTTTTTTGGTGTATTTGCAGGGCGGACCTGGATTTCAATCTCCTCGTCCTGAAAGCAATGGTGGCTGGCTGAAACGCGCACTGAAGGACTATCGCGTTCTTCTGTTAGATCAGCGAGGAACAGGATTGAGCACCCCGGTTTCGCATCAAACGATGAATGCGATTGGAGATGTTTCCGCCCAAGTAGAATACCTGAAGAACTTTCGTGCAGACAACATCGTGCGCGACTGTGAGTATATTCGCAAAGCACTAAATCATGGAAAAAAGTGGTCGGTGCTTGGACAGAGCTTTGGTGGATTTTGTATTACGACTTATTTGTCGCTGCATCCAGAAGGGCTTGAAGGCGCCATCTTGACGGGTGGATTTGCTCCGCTGGTGGATGATCCCGATGAAGTTTATCGCGCATGCTACACGAGACTAATCGAAAAGAATAAGCAATTTTATGAGCGCTATCCTGACGATGCAGAAATTGTTTCGCGCATAGTGAAACATTTGCAGTCAAATGACGTTCAATTGCCGTGCGGTGAAACGCTCACACCAAGGCGTTTTTTGGAGCTAGGTATCAACTTTGGATTTAAGTGTTCTGGTCATTCGATGAACACGATCCACTATCTTCTGGAAAGTGCTTTTGTTCCAAATACACCATCTGAAACATTATCGTTCGCGTTTTTGCGAGGGATTGAGAATCTGATGGACTTCAACACGAATCCTATCTATTCACTTTTGCATGAAGCCATCTACTGTCAGGGGCGTGCATCCCAATGGTCTGCAGAGCGTATCATCAAAGAGTTTCCGCAGTTTGACTTGAATTCGAACAAGAACAGCCAAATCTATTTTACTGGCGAGATGATTTATCCGTGGATGTTCGACGAGTACAACTGTTTGAAGCTGTTTAAAGAAGTAGCGGAACAGTTGGCGACGTATTCTGATTGGCCTGCGCTCTACGATATTGAAGCGCTTAAGTCTTGTACCGTCCCGTGCGTTGGAACTATCTATCATAACGACCTCTATGTTGACCGCGTTATGGCGGAGGAAACCGCGAAGACAATTCGTGGATGCAAGTATTGGTTAACGAATGAGTTTGAGCACGATGGGCTCAGGGAAGAGGGCGAGAAAGTTCTAGATCGCTTACTCGCATTACTGAAAGGAGAATGTGATTTAGTCTAACGGTCCCAACACTGATTCGACTTTTTCGAGCAACGAGTTGTTTTCGATTAACTGCTCAGCCTTGTCGATGTCGATGTGCACTTCTCTGTCTTCATCCATGTGCGGTATGTTTTCGCGTACAAGCTTGTATGCCGCATCAACACCGCGCCCCGGTGCGAGCCCGATCGACTGCTGGTCGCATGTTTCGTGAGTAATGGCGTCTCCACAATTACCGATCCGGAAGTCGATGCCTTGGCACGCACAGACGAGTTCGATTGCGAGCGATTTGCGAACGTTTTCCAATATCGTGCGCGCTTTTCGTGCTGCAATTGAGCCCATGGAGACATGGTCTTCTTGGTTGGCATTGGTTGTGATGGAATCGACGCTGGCTGGGTGCGCGAGCACTTTGTTTTCAGAAACGAGAGCAGCAGAAGTGTATTGCGAAATCATCAACCCTGAATTGAGACCGCCTTTGTGAGTGAGGAACGGCGGCAATCCGTCGGACAATGCCGGGTTGAGCAAACGTTCGACGCGACGCTCGGAAATATTCGCGAGTTCTGCGATAGCAATCGCCATGTAGTCCATTGCCAGCGCAAGCGGCTGTCCATGGAAGTTTCCACCGGAAAGAGCGTAGCCATCGAATACGAGCGGATTGTCTGTCGCCGAGTTTATTTCTATTTCCAAGACTTGGCGAACGTGCTCGAATGCCTGGCGCGAAGCGCCATGGACTTGCGGCATGCAGCGCAGCGAATATGCGTCTTGAACACGTGTACAGCCGGTGTGGCTTTTGATGAGTTCACTCTCTGCGAGCAGTCTGCGCAAATTGGCTGCTGCTTTTGCTTGACCGCGATGAGGGCGGACCTGTTGGATTACATCGGCGAAAGGTTTTTCTGACCCGAGATGCGCTTCCAGAGACATCGCGCCAATGATATCGGCTACCTTTGCCAGTCTTTCTGCCTCCAATAGGGTCAAGGTTCCGACAGCGGACATCATCTGTGTGCCGTTAATGAGTGCTAGTCCTTCCTTGGCAGAAAGTTCGATAGCGGTCAATTTGGCTTTTTTGAGCGCGTCGGCGCCCGACATACGCTTTCCTTCGAAAATGGCTTCGCCCTCACCGATTAAGACAAGCGCTAAATGCGACAGGGGCGCCAGGTCTCCGGACGCTCCAAGAGAGCCCTTTTCCGGAACAATCGGATGAACGCCTCGGTTGAGCATGTCCAAAAGAAGGTCTACGACCTCTATTCGGATGCCGGAATATCCCTTTGCGAGAGCATTTGCCCGCAAAAGCATGATGGCGCGTACGGTCGGCTCGTTGAAAGACGGTCCGACGCCGGCGGCGTGGCTCAGAAGGAGGTTGCGCTGTAGCTGTGACGCGTCCTCTTTCTTGATGACTACATCCTTAAATTTGCCAAAACCGGTTGTGATGCCGTAAACCACAGCACCTTCGTGGAGAAACTTCTCGACTACAGCGCGGCTCTTGGAAAGCTGTTCGGTTGCCATTGCCGAAAGCCTAACCGTGGCATTGCCGCGTGCGACTCGCTCGACATCCTCCAAGGTCAGTCTGTGACCATCAATCTGCAGGGTGGCGGAGGAAGGTTTTGTTGTTGTGACCATGCTTTGGGTGTCCTAAAGACGTTTTGCGAGAAGTTAATTAAATCGTTCGTGAGTCCTTCAGTCTGGGCAGGCGCATGAATTGCGCTCCATAAACCAGGCAAGAAAAACGTTCTATGAATGTTACCAGTCAAAAACGACATACCAGTAATTGCTAATTATCGTTGAATCTTGAGGGCTTCTTGACATTGGAACAAAGCCTGACTGTTAACGTCTTTCAACGTTTACATCCGCTTTCATGGGTCCAGTCCGAATGATCCTTAACGGTTTTCGGAAGTTTTTGAGGGCTAAAGCTAGTGAAAATCAGGGTTTATGGCACCTGGTCGCATGGTAAGATGAAGGTGCAAAAGTTGTCAAAGCTTTGGCTCGCCAATCTCTTTAGTGTCCGCAGGGTTGCCCTTTTCCGGTTTCCCAATTCGAAGTGAAAAAGCAAGGTATGTCCAGGTCAAATGCATTCAAATCAAAGGGGAGAATGACTTCGCGCGTCTCTGCTTTGGCGTTTGTGGCTTTGAGCGTTTTTCTGGTTGCTCCAGCTTCCTTTGCCGTGACAGACAATGACGGGAATCTGCTCAAGCTGGAAGAGAAGTTTTTCCAACATACCTATCCGAAAGAAAGTATCGATGCGCGCCTAGACCGTATCGAAAAAATGGTTTTTGGTGAGGCTAAAGACGGCGATGACGCCGCCCGCTTGTCTGCTCTGGTCCAGGCTGTGCCCAACCTAAATAGTGCTTCTGACTCCGCACCGGCACAAACTGCCAGAAGCGGTGGTTCATCTTCAGGTGGCTCGTCAGGTGGAAGCTCCGGTGGCGGACGGCAGCCAGCCTCTACGCAGGTAGCCGAAGAAGAAGAATCCGAACCTGCGCCCATCGGGAATTACCCAGCCGTGGACGCGATTGAACGAAAGGCTTTTAATGGCAAAACATATAGCCAAGAACCAGTAAATCAGCGTCTCGCTCGCCTAGAAACAAAGTATTTCGGGAAGCCGTCGACCAGCACCGACCTTACTGACAGGACCGACAGGCTTAAGGCGCAGTCCGGCATTGACATTACTAAGAATGCTCCTTTGAATGCCGACTGGGCTGACGAGGACGACGACGAACCGACAAATATTGCGCCACCACAACCGGTGGCACGCCGTAATGCTGACAAAGAGTCTTTCAGTGGAAGGAATCTCGCGGATGACTTTCGCAAGCAAGGGTTGATTCCTAAGACCAGCATGGGCGGAAGCGGCATGTATGGCGGCATGGGAAGCAGCGGCACAACAGGCGGCCGAATGGGTGCGGGCTCTGGTTCTTATGGTAGTGGCTCATATGGCGGTGGCTCATATGGCGGATCGTCCAGCGGTTCTTATGGCATGGGCAGCCGCTCCGGTACTTATGGTGGTGGTTCTGCACCTGCACCGCGTGCCCGACCTCCAATCACCTCGCAAGATTTTGAAGATGATGATGACGACGAGTTGCCACTTCCTAAAACTGCGATGGCTTCGCCGCGGACCGCTCCTGATATTCGCACATCTACTCCACGCGCCCAGGGCATTGGCTTGAACTCTCAAGTCACGCTCATGGAAAACGAGGTTTTCAACAAGACTTTTCCTAAAGATCCTTTGCCCACGCGCTTGCACAGGTTGGAACAGTCTCTTTTCCCAGCGGAAAAACCTTGGACTGACAAATCACTTCCAGACCGAGTTAATCGTTTGGCGGGTGTAATTCAGGTCTCTCCTGGTGGCAGTGCGGGTACATCACAGCGTGTCGCGCAGAGTCCGCAGCCGGCGCCGAGTTACAACGACGACGACGGCTATCCGCCGACAGCGCCAAACATGAGACGCAAAAATGGTGGATTGGGCAAGATTATCAATTCAATCGGAAACCTGATTGGCGGAGGCTTCGTAGGCGGTTATCCAATGCAGTCCGGCAGCGTGGTCACGGATCCCCGTACTGGTCTTTTACTGGACACAGTAACGGGCAACCTCATAGACCCAGGCACCGGCATGGTTGTACGGCAATCGGCTCCGAGATATGGCACCGGATATGGTAGCGGTGTCGGCACGTTTGGAAGTGGATTTTCCACAGGTGGTTTTGGAATCGGAACGGGCGGAGTTCGATTCGGCGGCGGCGGTATGGGAATGCCGATGGGCGGCTATGGCTTCGGTGGGGGCATGTGGCCGTAACCACATTCGAAAGTTAGAGGTTTTGCGTGATTCTCGTTCTTGGCGGTTCTGGTTTGCTTGGAAGCGCTATCTTGAGGCACTTGCATCGGCAGAGATATCCGGCAAGAGTGCTGACTCGCGGAATGGGTGATTGGAGAAGTTCCAATATTCCTAATCTAAAACAGCAGGGTACTGAAGTTGTCGTCGGCGAAATGACCGACCCCAATGTTCTTGCTAAAGCGATAAGTGGTTGCACTGCGGTAATTCATGCCGGAGGCAGCTTCTTTCAGTCAAATGCGCAAACGATGAAGTCAGAGCATCTCGATGTAGTGGGTGAACTTGCGCGCATTGCAGAGTCGGGCGGGGTACAGCGATTTATTCATGTGAGCTGCTTGGGTGCGTCCGAACATTCTGCTAGCGCTATGATGCAGTACAAATGGGAAGCAGAACAAGTAATCAAAGACACTCGCTTCTACTGGACGATTGTGCGTCCTTCTTACTTCTTCGGAACCTCATTTCCTTTTCTCAGTGCTTTGTTGCCTGTGCTTAAGCTCAAGCCGGTCATCCCGATACCTGGCGCCGGGCTTTGCGAATTGGAGCCGGTCTTTGTTGACGATGTAGCCAATGTCATTGTGCAGAGCCTTTACAACCGGGGCTCGGTAAGCAAAACCTATGAAATCGGCGGGCCAGTCACGTACACCTTGCTCGAGTTTATTGAATTGGTTAAGGAGTACATGAAAATCAAGACCGCGCTCATGCATATCCCGACAGATAGCGCTGACAAGACCGCGAAAGTTTTTGGCAAGATCGTCAAGAACGTTCACACAGATTTGATAGGACTGATGTCCGTGGATTCGATATGCAAAAACGAAGAACAGCAGCTGCCTGTCGAATTGTCAGGAATGACTCTTGAAGAGCATCTAGGGACAATTATTCAAAATCTTTAGTCTTTGGCGAAGCAACCCAAGCAATGCGTAAGGCAGCGCCGGGCGGAATATGCTAACTTTAGTTGTTCTATTAATTTCCAAGTATTTGGAATTCCAAGGCAGCGCGTGAGGGCTTACAGATGATTAGACTCGGCAAACCAGTACAGTTGCTTGAGTGGGGGCAAGGCACAAATACCACCAATCAAGTTTGGACGAAATTCGCCGAAGGTACCATAGAGGGCAAGCCGCGCACGGTAGACGGTGTGACAACTGCGGTTATTGCTATTAGTGGCAAGCTTCAAAAGAACAACGGTGGCGATGACCACGTGAAGATCATGCAGCAAGGCGAAGGCATGACGCCAGCATCTCAGAAGTGGGGCGAAGTCGCGATGGGCACGCTCAGCAATGTTGATGAGAGCGGCGGCAAAACGCTAGTTCATATCGCATTGAAAGGCGCTATCAAAGTTGGGCGCCTGGTTCAGTAGAATCGGCATTTACTTCAAATAAGATTTTGACATGGAGACGTTCGGCGTCTCCTTTGTTTTTTCTTCTTTCTCGACGTACTGCTTTAGTTGTTTGACGATTTCGTTTTGAACGAACTTGAGAAAGAAGGCCACCATAGACGGTGGCACTATTGTGCCTGCGTCTACGTGCAAAGTGTAGGTCAACTTTGTCTTGCCGCCGCCTTGTTCGGCGAGTTCCCACGATCCATCAACGTGTTTGAAATTGCCGTCGAGTTGTTTCCAGTTGATGCGATGTGGGCTGTCAGCAATGTTCGTAACTGTGTGCTGCACTGCGTTTTTGACAAACATCTGGGGCTTTAAATACGTTTCTACGTAGATTAGGTCACCATCACGCTTTATGATTTCAGAAGTCTTTATGCGTTTGAATATCCGGGGGTAATTCTCGAATTTAACGAGTGCATTCCAAACATTTGTCGGCGTTGAGGCAATCATTATGTCGACTGCCGACTCAGCCATACCATTGGGAAGCTTTTTGCCGGGTTCATAGACCGGAATCTGCTCGTTTGTTATCGTTGCTTCGTCAGCTTTGGTTTTCTGCTTACCAAACGAAGCGGGAGCACATACAATCGAATACGAAAGCAAGGCAGCACAGAGGCTTGCGCTAAGCCATGAGGTGTAAGGGGCTCGCTTTGCTTTCATCGGAATCTCCGAGCAGGCACTACAGTCTATACCACGAAGAGAATATGCTCATATCGTTCACCCTGCCTATTTTTCCAGTCAAGACTTGTGCTTTGCCTATTCCGCAGCGCTCTTGAACCCTGCCAAGCGGATCGATTATTGCGGAGGGTCCGGTGTTCGCGGCAAAGACGACATATCGGCGATTCTCTACAGCGCGTATAACAGATGTGGCGAGCATTTGTTCACCAATCAATGAATCGTGAAACCAAGCTAGGTCGCTGATATTCACTAATACTTGTGCCCCTTCTCTAACTGTGGAAGCCACCTCTTCCGGTGAAATTATTTCAAAGCAAATTAGCGGCCCAACTTTTGCTGTTGCGAAGTCGAATACCTCTGGCTTGTTGCCGGCGTTAAAGCCGCCTCCAGCTGGTGTATTGGTCATGCGGCGTGCCCATTCTGGGAGCAATTGAAGAAAGGGTGGTGCGTATTCACCAACTGGCACAAGATAGCGTTTGTGGTAAATGTTGTCGACAATCTTGCCACTACTGGTGATGCCATAGGCAGAATTGTACGGCTTGCCATTTTGATCCTTATCCATCGCTCCGACGACAATGTCGGTGCCTCTCTTTGATGCCAGGTCTTTGAGATTCTCTTGCGTTCCTCTTTCCATGCAAAGATAGGTGGGGAGAGCACTTTCAGTCCATACCGAAAGTCCTTTCGGCGCTGACATCATCAAGTCTCTATGTATTCGAAAAAGATCTTCAATGCCATAACGCACCGTCGTTTTTTGCATGTCGATATTAATATTCTGCTGAACTACAGAAACAGGAATATCAGCTTTAAAGTTGAGTGTTGATGATTGGTAGAAGCCGAAGGCAAGGAGTCCGGTGAGGAGCACAGCCATGGCAAAACACTGATAGAGAGCAACTGTCCTTGAAGGGGCTTGCAGTGAAGACACGCCCTTTAATTTTGAGATGTTTGCAATTAGCGTCGCAAAAACGGTGTTGCACATCACCATTACATAAGACAATCCGATACCGCCGATGACACTAGCGATTTGAATGAGCGAGATTTGTTTGTACTGCGTGTATTCAAGCATGGCAAATGGCACACCCAGTGCTATATGTGCGTTGCCGAGCTTGTTGACGATAAGAACCCAGAGCAAGGGCAGTATTAAAAAAGCAGGCAACTTCATGCGCTTTTTCGAGCCCTCTGGGACGAACTGACCTGTCGTCGGAACAAGATATGCTACAGCGGAGAAAAGACCTATGATCAGTCCTTGATGAACTGAAATGACCAGCAGCGCCAAACAAGCCAGCAGCCAGCCTTGCCATTGGTTGAATCCTAGCCAATCCAAGGGCTGAAGCCCAAGGTACCAGTTTTGGTAAACCATGTTGTAGGCAGTGCCGAAGACAGTGCCGCGAATAAAGGATTGCAGTATGCTCTTGCTTGAGGCTGTAAGGAGCAGAAGCGGTGCCAGTGCGAACCATGCGAGGAAGGATAGTGACAAAGGATGCCCGATGCCTGGTATTGCAGGAATCATAATTCCTGGTGCGGAAAGTCCAAGGATTGCTCCGCCCAACAACGCCCAACCCAAGTTAGGAGGCCAGCTAAATTTGAATTGCGGCTTCTTGGATTTGCCTTTGGCTTCTTTTTTTGATTGACGCTTTTCTGCCGTTTTCGTCATCCACTTAGTAATCGATGTTTCCAGCCGAATTCATTATAGATACTTTGACGCACCCAAACCGTAAATTGTGCGCAGTTACGACTTGCCGCTTTCCCCAACAAATTTACCCAATAAATTTCCCCATCAAATTTCAAAGGGAGCGATAAACGCTCCCTTTGGATTGATCTTTTGGCTTTACCAAATGTTTTCGAGTATGCCGCCTGCGATTATGGCTCTTTCTTTGCCAATTCAGCTTTGACGCGTTGTTCGATTTCTTTGAGCATAGCGTGGTTAGCTTCCAAGAATGTTCTTGCTTGGTCACGTCCTTGACCGATGCGCTCTTCCTTGTAGCTGAACCATGTACCGGATTTCTTGACGATTTCCAGTTCGGCAGCTGTATCGAGCAAGCAACCTGCTGAATTGATGCCGCGGCCGTAAATGATGTCGAACTCAGCGATCCGGAAAGGAGGAGCTACTTTGTTCTTCACTACTTTGACTTTGACGCGGTTGCCGTACTCAACACCGTCTTTCTTGAGTGTTTCGATCTTGCGGATATCAAGACGGACGGATGCGTAGAACTTGAGCGCGTTGCCGCCGGTTGTTGTTTCGGGGTTGCCGTACATCACACCGATCTTTTGGCGCAACTGGTTGATGAAGATGACCATGGTGTTGGTCTTACTTACGATTGCCGTAAGTTTTCTCAGAGCTTGGCTCATCAAACGAGCTTGCAAGCCCGGCAAGCTGTCGCCCATTTCGCCTTCGATTTCAGCCTTCGGAACCAATGCTGCGACCGAGTCGATGATGACCAAATCAACAGCGCCGGAGCGAACCAATTGTTCGGTAATTTCCAGAGCTTGTTCGCCAGTGTCTGGTTGCGAAATCAAAAGCTCGTCAACGTTGACGCCGAGAGCTTTTGCATACTCTGGATCCATTGCGTGTTCAGCATCGACGATTGCCGCGATGCCGCCCATTCTTTGAACTTCAGCAGCAACGTGCTGCGCCAAAGTTGTTTTACCGGAAGATTCTGGTCCATATACTTCAATGATTCTGCCGCGAGGCAAGCCGCCGACGCCCAAGGCAACGTCTAAAGACAATGCACCAGTCGGCACGACTTCGATCGCTTGATGCCTTGAATCGCCCAAGCGCATGATAGAGCCTTCGCCATAGGCTTTCTTGATCGAATCAAGCGCCATGCCGAGAGCTTTCAGTCTTTCCTGCGGTGGTGCGGAATTTTTGTCCTTATCCTTGCCGTGGTGTTCAGCATGGTTTTTTTTGTCCATTGCTTTTTCCGTGTTCTTTTCGGGAGCGGACTTCTCTTTCTCTTTTGTAGCTACTGCCATTACTTATTCTCCTTTAGATTTTGCTGTACCCGAGCACTCCACAGCCGATTGTGACGTTGGATGGCGGGCTCTGCACTCGTGGGGCCGGTGCAAAACCTAATATTCATGCGGATTGCTTATTCACACACCAATCCAAATTATAGCCGCTACAAGGACGCGGAGCGTATTAAAAGTGGCTCCGTGACCGGATGTGGACCGTTTTTATGTGTCACTGGGATCGAGTGTATATGCTCTGGTTGTGTTCAACGCCAGGTTTGTAACTAGGTGTTCCAGGTTATGTGCTTCAGCCGCGTTTTAGTTTTCGGTCTGGATAGCGTTTTAGACCGAATTGAGATGCGATTGCATATCTTAGTTTTGAGCCCTCCTATGAAATTAAGTTCGTTAGGCGGAGTTTCCGTTGAAGATCTATGGTTTCCATTTTGGTCGAATTGAAGGTGCCAACCCTGCACCCTAAGTGGCTTTGTGTTTCAAAGCCTGGGGCGGGGGTATAAAAAGGTTGGCTACCCAACAATTTATATAGGGTGCTTGTTAAATACAGACGTAATTCGCCGCCGAAGAGTTCAAAATTCGCCGGCACATTTTATCTGGTGCATTTAAGAACACCTGAATCTGGTATCGGGACTGAATTGTGGAGGCAGGTGGGCAATGAAGTCGGCGCCAAAACTGTTCTCAATCAGGCAGAGTGACTTGTTCGAGTCGTTCAATCCTGTTGAGTTAGGTCGGCTCTTGGGGATTTTGGAAGAGCTGGAGCTGCCAAAGCACCATATGGTTTTTTCGCCGGGCGCTCCGTCCGAGGCCATCTATTTTATAGAGAAGGGACGAGTTCGCCTGACCAGACTTTCGCCGGAAGGAAAAACGGTGATTCTGGCGCTTTTGGGTCCTGGCGACCTGATTGGTGAAGCGTCGTGGGAATCGGGCGAGCATGACAGTTATGCTGAAACGCTTGAAGAATCTCGTATCTATCAAATCAGCCGAGAAGCCTTCCAGAACTTCATTCGCGAGAATCCGGAGTTTGGTTTGAGGCTTATCCAAATCATCGGCGGCAGGCTGAAACAGGCACAGGCGCGCATTGAAGACCTGGTTTTCAGACAAGTCCCGAGCCGTGTCGCCCGTTTGCTTGTGACTCTTGCGGAGTCTCATGGCAAAGTGACGCCCAACGGCATTCGAGTCGAGTTTCCCCTCACTCACCAGGAGATAGCAGACCTGGTTGGGTCGTCAAGAGTTACGGTTACTCAAATCCTCAATAGATTCCGCTCCAGTCAGTGGATTGACATCGAATCCAAGCGCGTGACCATTCATAATCTTGACGCACTGGAAGAAATGGTCCGGCAACCCTGAAGAGACGGGCTATAATGGGCTTTCATGTGCCCGTAGCTCAGCTGGATAGAGCGTCGGTCTCCGAAGCCGAAGGCCTTGGGTTCGAATCCCAACGGGCACGAATTTTCACTACTAAGATAAACACAAACACTGCGGCACTACATATGGTGCGCTGTGCACTAGTGACTGATCTTTTGTTTTTCTTTCTTTGAATGCTTGTTGTGCGCTATATGTTTGTGCGTTGAGTCAGACTGGCTAACGTAGACTCGCGGTGCTACGTGCTCTGTGTATGGTTGCGACGTTGGCTGAAACCAGACGAGATATAGTCCGATACCAAGACAGGTGACGAAAACAGCGGTGCAAAGAAATTCCGTTGAAATGTTCGAATAGTCTGTGTATCCGAATTCAAATCTATTGAACACCTTGAAGAAGATGGCTGCAAAGGCAACGAGCAGAAAAATAAATCCGAAATCGCCCAATGGTGTTTCTCCAAGAATCGAAAGTCAGCAGCAAAGCTGATTTATCCATGCTACATCCGAATCCTTGGCAACTCGCTTCTTTCACCAACTCTTAAACACCGTAAGCCAGCCTTTCACGACGACGGTCGAGAAAGCCCATTCTGGGCTTCGTAGTTTATTTAGCTAACGACGTCGAGCGGAATTGCGGGGCGCAGTTCATTCGACGACATCGAGTGGAATCATTGGATCGAAATCCTTTCGCCACACGCTTGATTGGAAAGCGCTTACTGCTGTGTCCATATTCTGCATAAACGTTTCGATGGGTGCATGGTAATAGAGAATATAGACAACGCGCCCGTTGCCGAGAACATCGATGCAATACTCAATTGTTCTTGTAGAATCGCTTTCATTCTCGAATTCGTACATGACGGACCTAAGTCCATTGAAATCTGTTGATTTAATTGCGCGGCAGTATTTTTCGTCACTTTGAACCGCGTGTCGTCCAGCCGAAAGTATGTAGAAGAGCATTTTAGTATCATTGGCAAGAGCACCTTCTCCACCAATCAATTGGGTGGCCTCTGGTGTTCCTGCTTTCATCATGATTTCTCGCTCAAAGAGATTTTCCTTGCGAATCTCTCCATCAATCTCATCATCTATTAGTCCGGAAAAATAGAGTCCGATTGAAAGTCCCAGTCCGTCCGAATCGTTTAGGTCGATCAAAGTCTCTGGAGGAAAGCCAGGATTGCTTGCTGTAGACATTGACGCGGACCAACCATCCGGAACTTTCATGCTTACCAGCGCGCCAGTGGTTCTGAGCACCCCGTCGCTCAGCTGTAAATCTTTCGATGTTGGCTCTCTATTGCCTAAAAGTGCCATCAAATTTTTCCTAACGTCTATTTGTAACCTAATTGATCACGTCAAGACTGACCATAGGATCAAAATCAGTTCTCCAGACGCTAGTTTTGAATGTGTTCACTGCGTGGTCGATGCCTTCGGCAAAGGCATTTATGGGTGCAAGATAGTATAGGAAATAAACTACCCGCCCGTCTCCTAAGACGTCGATGCAGTATTCGACCGTTTTTGTACCTAAATCCTCATTCAAAAACTCGAACATAACGCACTTCATGTCTTTAAATTCAGTAGATATCGCTGCTAAGCAATACTTTTCATCGCTGAGCACTGGATGTGGTGCTGCGCGCATTATTACGTGACCAAGTTGCGTTATTCTCCTTCTCGGTCCGGTTTCAGAAACTGGTTTTTTCGCCTCTTCAGTGCCGGATTTTAAACTGAGTGGTTCGCTAAAAATATGTTCTTTTCTCGCGAATGCATTTGCATCGTCGAGGACTATTCCCGAGAAATACACGCCTATGACTGACTTTGATTCGGCAGCATCTTTAAAAAGAAAGAAAGTTTCTTTCGGTAAGTCTGGGTGTACAAGCTTTGAAGTCGTCGAAACATACCAGCCAGAAGGAGGTTGAATGCTTACCAACGCACCATTTGTCTTGAGACTGTCATTCTCAAGCGTGAGGTTCCTTGATTCTATATTGTTGTTATTCAGGAGTGCCATCAAACGATTCCTCTAAAAGGCAGTTGAATAGATCTTTGAAATCGCGATTCATCTCCCTCTTGCCCCAACTATTGAATATACTGCAATTGTCTCTCTTCAGATCATATTGTCCAAGGAGAATGTGCCCGCCATTTTCCTTCTTGCTCGGATCGAATTTTTTTACATCAACAGCAATAGCCATAGCTCCCTTGTTTTCATGGAATCTAGCTATCATAATGTCCCTGAGGTCTTCCTCGCTGTTGACAAAAGTTTGAGCCTTACCCAATTCCTCAACAAGTTTTGGATTCGCTCCCTCCGGAGCTGGTCCGATCAAAACCAAATCATGCGCGAAATTGCCCTGCCCCGCGACTTGATTGTACATGTCCTTAATATGCTCGCTTCCGATGTGCGGGCTTGTTTCAAGCGTGTATTTCTGCGCGCCATTCTCTTCTGCTTTCACGAACGATTTGAAGGGAATCCACTTACCATTTTTCTTGTATCGTAACTGCTGATCTGATTCTGTTCCAAAGAAACCAACTTCTCCGGCCGCAAATCTTCGGACGAATGAACCTTCTGTTTTCGGAGGTACTATCACTAAACCATCCGTGTCTTCAATCACATTTATGCCTCTTTCCACTCTCTGCCAATGAGAGTTTATGAGCACAGTTTGCATCATTTTTTCGGAGGAACGCCATGCAAAACTAGAATGTAGGTCGGCATCAAATTGCGTTTGATGCTGATTGTCTAGATAAACATCAGTTTGTCTGTCTGAAATAAATGCGCCGAATTCAGATGGCTTAAGTACAGTACCGTCGGCTGTGATCCAGCGATCGTAGACCGCCGCTTCCTTTTGCATTTGCGCATAACGATACGGCAAATTGAAGGCAAGTTGCTTTTGTACGACTGATGCGTTGCAGGTATCGTTGAGCCCTTGGTGAATGCGATCTGGATGCGCAAGCTCATACAATGTCTGCTGACCAAGAAGTTTCAATTCATCTGCATCTGGAACCTTTGACAGGTCAATAGCTAAGCCATCCTCGCGAGCTTTAAAGAAGTGTGCGATTTCTCGCAGTGTTTTTGCTGATTCCTTCGGATTCGCGATGCGATTTTCTAGAGTCTTCGTATGCTCAATCATTCTTGTGAATTTTTCGTTTGGCAACGCGTTCTTTGCTGATTCAAAAAGATCTCTTCTGGCTAATTGCAGATTGGCGTGATCGAGCGTTTTGCCAATCATTTTGCCTGCTGCTCGGAACTCAATGTACTTGAGCAGAGCGGCAGCCATTTCTGAAGTTGATTTGATCCCTAATTCTTCGAGCTTGAATTTTTCCGGCTCAAGAACGGCTTCCTTTGTCAGTTCTGTTCCGGTTTCAAGAGTGGATGTTTCGCCCGCTTTGTAGAGTTCGTTGCGGATTTTTTGCTGCACATTTGATGAGAGTCGTTTGCTGGTTTCCTCTTTGATGAGTCCAACGAGATGGTTGACTTCATTCGGGTCGGCGCCTTCTTTTACAAGCGACTTAGCGAGTTTATGAACCTCGTGTTCAAACTCTTTAGAGCCGAACGCACAGTGCGTGAGAGACATTTCCGACATGCCCTTCTGCATAATCTCGCGGGCGTCGTCTCTGATGAGTGAAACAGTCTTCGCCGTGCCAATTCGCTCGCATACTGCATCCGTTGTTGCTGCTGCAACTTTCGCATCCAATTTCAACAACTTGCTCAGCGGGATTACTTTGTCGGCAAACCCAAACGAGATGTCCATAAAGCCGGAGCCGGCGATCTTGAGAGACTGCGATTCGTCGAAATCGCTGCCCATCATCGCGCGAGTCATCTCGAGTTTAACACCCGCTCCTACGACGCCTGCTGACGCGAGTATTGCGGCAGTCGCGGGAGGGTCTGCGATTGAAAGCGCGACACCCATCAGCATTGTTGTGGCGTTGGCGACGGCTTCTGCTGATTCGCGTTTTGTGGTTACGAAATTGGCTTTTGCAACAAAATAATTTTCTAGCGCAGCTTCAAGCTCTTCTCTCGTTTGCGGATCAAGTTTGGCAATGGCTTCTTTGTTTTCCGCGTATACTTTCGCGATTCTAGCGTGAGCGTTTACTGCTCCCTTCATCATCAGCGAGTCCGCGGCGCCGTCTTGTTTTACCAGGTCCTTTTGAAGGGAAATGATTTTTTGCCCCATAGTCAAAGGAGCATAGAGTTCCACTAACTTGCGTCTGTCTGCACCGCTTGCTGCGTGCAAAAGATCTGCGTTCATCGTTGAGTGGTACTTGAGATATTCCTGCTCGATTGCTTTGCGCTCTTTGGGTTTCAAACTGCCAAGCTTTTCAATCACGCCAGAAAGGGGTTCGTCAAAGCCGACAACTGCTGCGCGAATGCGCATCGCAGAGGTAATATCCTTTGGATTATTCAGTTGAAGAACTTCGCGAGCGAGTTCGGCTTGTTCTTTTGATTTGAAGATCTCATTTTGCAAATGCTGAGCTTCTGGAGCTTTCGACATCAACTTCTGAACCTCATCTTTTGAAAGATGCGTCAAGTCGTCGATGGAGATTTTGGATTCTTTCCAAAGTGATGCTTTCAGATCGAGTGGCACGGTGCCAGCGTCGAAAGTCTTCTTTATATACTCTTCGTACTGCGCTTCGCGAACCTGCTGACCTTCTGCGTCGTACTGCGGTCCGCGTCCCGTGTCATCGCAGAAGCGCTTTATCATCTCCTCTAAAGATTTGCGCACTTCCTTGTCTTCATTTGATTTTGGATCTTTGAGAACGTCCGGACTCAAGCTTGAAAGCGCAATTTCTAGTTTTCTAGCACGTGTTGCATTGCTGCCGTCATGCAAATTCGCTAGGAGTGCTTCGCTAATAGGATCGGCTTTATCGTTGCCGTTGAGAACCTGTTGCAATTTGCGCTTAGCGACGAGCAATTCATCGCCCTGCAGCTCTGCAGAGATCAATTTATCGATCGGTTTTTGATCCTTCTTATATGCTTCTTTTTCTGCCGGGGTCAATTGAAGAATTCGATCGAGTTTTGATAGCCGGCAATTTTTCTGGCTCGCCACGTTCCATGAGTCTGGCGCAACTTCCTCCCGGAAGTATTCCTCTACAGAACGTTTCCCTCTCTCTTTCGATTTCTCGTATGTAAGATTGTCCTTTGCTTTGTCGCCAACTTTCTGCGTGAGCATGTGCATAATTTGGGCACGTTCGCCATCGTTCAGAAAGTCCTTCAAGTCGTCATTGAGTTTTGCCAGGTGGGTGGGATTCTCCCGCAGCGACTTCCAATTCTCTTCAGAGATGTTCTCCACGACCTTCTTCATTCCATTCAAATCGTTCTGCTGGAAGTTGCCAAAGAAGCCGTCACCATGCAGTTTTCTCAGATCAGAGTAGATCTCCGGCGTGCCGGTCATCTTCCGCTTTAGCAAGTCGTATTGAGTCTTGTCATATAGCGTTGCCGTCTTTAACGCCTGGTCAACAGTTCGGAAATAGTTGATCAAGTCCTTTTGATCTTCAGTTGGATGTTTGAGTTTTGCCAGCGCCTCTCCTTTGGTAAACGCTGCCCGATCCTCTGGATTGGCGAATTCGACTAAGCGCGCCACCTCCTCTTTGTTGGCGCCAAGCCAACCGTACCAACTTGTGTTTTGATGCAAGCAGGTGACCAATGACTCGTTGCCTCGTGCAATCAAATCTGATACCGCTTCGCCTTGAAGAGAATATTTTTGAATTACTTCCTTTGCTTCTTTTGATTTCGCGAATTCTTGCCTTGCTTCAGGAGAGGAAAGACGCATTGCGTCTTTGAACAAATCAAAGTTATTGTGGTCGATGGCAAGCCGCACCATCTTTGTGACTGCTTCGGGCTCCTTTGACCAGGCGGGATTTTCCAGCATGATTTTCATTGCAGCGCGAGTTTCAGAACCTACATTTGTATCCGTCGTGAGTTGCTGAAAAAGTTCTCTATGTCCAACCGCCAATTCTGCGATCGCCTTAGATGGCATCATCGCAATTGTTTGACGCATTGCACGCTCTACGTTTGCTACTTGCGGGTCGCGAAATCCGATCTGTTCCGCCATCTGCGGCAGGCCTATTGTTCCTGTCGCGACATTGAAGGCAGCTGTTGTTCCAGAGTCCTTTTGTTTTAACTCCTTCAGTTTGATCAGGTCGTTCTGCAAATCTCCAGCCCAGTCTGTCACGCCCTGGCGCCGCTCGAACAGTGCTTCAATCTCTTGAACCTCTGCCGGATGATCTCCACCTTTCCAACGCAAGTCACTGAAAAACGTATTACAGCTTTGGCTTTCACTGGCGAACGCCTCTGCAACCTGCTGTCGCTGTTCAACTGGCATGCCCTCAAGAACGTCCTTAAGCTGCTTGAAGTCGACATGTTCACCAAAAGGCAGACCGAAGGGACCAGGCGCATGAAGCGCTTTTTCGAGGAGGCGCACATTTGTCAAAGTCTCTTCGTCATACGTTTTTACTTCACCGACGACGAGCATCGTTTGAGAAGGCTTTTCTTCCGGAGTGTCCTTTGTCTCGCCAGTAGTTTTGGTTTCACTTGCCGAACCATTACCGCCTTTGTCTCCATTAGTCGCTCTCTTTTCGCGCAGACCCTTTAACTCAGGCTCGAGCTGTTCTGCAATCGACTCTCTGAGAGCCTTGTCGGCTGACTGTTTCATCTCCGGCGGAAGCAAAGACTCTTTCAAATTTTTGATCATCGCCATCGCGTGCTCTGCAAAACCATGAGTCTTGCCTTGTTTGCGCTCTTCGTCGCGAAGTGCTCTTAGCTCTTGCGTAATTACTTTGGGAACATCTCCGGTGAAGCTAATTATGTTTCGCCCTTTCAATAAGAGCGACTCGAGCTGTTTGTCGTGTTTGGAATGAGGAACGTGTTGCAGTTCTTTCAAATCGGCCAGGTCACGCCCGAAATGCATCTGCGAGCTGTTTCCCAACCAGCGGATGAGCTCTGTGCGCTTTTTTTCGTCGGTAACTTTGTTTAGCTTATTCAGCCCCTCAACTATGTCTCTGGCAATCGGGTCGGACTTGCTCCTGTCCAGCAGCTCTTGCAGGCGCATAGGTTGCTTGCCGTTGGCAGCTTCGCTCGCACTCTTGTGAGATTCGTGGGCTTCGGACGCGGCAGCGCGAGGATTACGCTCAGCATCCTCGGAACCCCTAGACCCTTGCTTCTCCGGCTTATCGACCACGGCAGACCTGTTTAATAAATCTGTCTTCGATATACCCATTTTGGCGGTTTTATAAGATTTTGGGCGCCAGTGAGCGTTTTGGGGGCTTCCGGATTTCCAAAGCATCCCAGGGAAAACCCCAGATCGCCTCCATTGGTTGGGTCGGTGTTTCTATGTTGGCAGAACGTTAAAATCAGCCCACTCGTTTCAAACTTCTCTCGGTGCGCGATATGACTGCTTTGCATATCCAACCTGCTTCTAATGTGTCCGCAATCGCTAATAATCACTATGAGGCGCTGCGAATTGTTGTCGTTCGGAAAAATTCTTGTGAGAGAGATGTATCATCGGCGATACCAGTCGAACAGTTGCCACCGCCCGTGAGGCGCGTTGTAAAGGCGCATCTGGAGCGGTTCTTGACTGAGATAGACTTTGCAATTCGTGACGCAAAACCTAAGGTGAAAATGCAATCTTCATTCGCGCCCCCCAATTTTACCTACTAGATTCTCCGCGCCGTTTCTGGCAACATACTAGGTGGTGTAATGGCTGAATATATACACCGTATATGGTGCGGGTGGCAGAGGCGAGAAAGTCTTTCAAATGGCAAGAAGACAGAGTTCAGCAGCAAGCAAACAAAACGACGGCATGACCACTCTTCTCACTGGAGAAGAAGCTGATGATTTTTTCGCCGGCACGTTAGAGCAACCAGAACCCGAGAGTGACTTCGCCGATGGTGGCGCAGCAGCGGAACCAATTGATGGTGAAATTGCTGCCGAACCGAGAGAGGTTGAAGAGGACTCGGTACGCATTTACTTGCGTGAGATCGCTCGGCACAAACTTTTGACAGGTCGCGAAGAGATTGAACTAGCTCGCCGAATTAAAGCGGGTGACGCAGTTGCTAAACGCAAACTGATTCAATCGAACCTCCGCCTGGTTGTCAGTATTGCCAAGCGCTACCGTCACCACGGACTTGGTCTTCAAGATCTGGTCCAAGAGGGTAGCCTGGGCCTGATGCGCGCGGTCGAAAAGTTCGACCCAGAGCGCGGAAATAAGTTTTCAACATATGCAACCTGGTGGATTCGCCAGGCTGTTACACGCGCAATCGCCAATAAGGCGCGCACTATCCGAGTTCCTGTCCACATGAACGAGGTCCTCAACAAGTTGCGCAAGTCCAACACGGCGCTCTGCCAGGAATTGGGACGTGTTCCAACTCCGGATGAATTATCTGAAGCTTCCGGCGTTAGCCGTGAAAAGGTACTTTTGGCTTACGATTCCTCCCGCAGCCCGCTGTCTCTTGACTCGGCTTGCGGCGATGATTCTGACGCCACGCTCGCTGATGTGATTCAAGATGAAACGGCTTTGGCGCCAGACGAGGCAACAGCCGCAAATCTAATGGTCACCCACGTTTTGGACTCTTTGGTTTGCCTCAATACAGAAGAGCGCGAATTGCTCTCCTTCCGCTACGGTCTGACGGGCAGAACGCCCATGAGTCTGGAAGAAAGCGGCAGAAATATGGGTTTGACAAAAGAGCAGGCACGAAATTTGGAAGTCCGGGCGCTTAATAAATTGCGTCGCGGCGTCAACTCGAACATGCGAGAATATCTGAGGTAAGAGGCAGCCCGCTGCCCGACCTGTGATCCACGAGCTCCGCTAGTAAAGCGGGCGGTGTTTCACCATCGCATACTCGAAGCATGACGAATATCGAAGTATTCACCGGACCATATCGCACTGGCAAGAGCGTAAAGCTGCTTGAGCGATTGCTCGACTATTTGGAGACGAACCGCCCGGGTGAGGCACTTCTTGTTGTGCCGTCGCAACGCTACAGAAAATTGATTACCGAGCGTTTGCTGGCGCTTGTCAAAAAGCGGCAGGCTGATGGTGCCGCAGAGCACAGGGACTTTCCCGGCGTTTTCGGTTTGAAGATCCTCTCTTTCTACAAATTGCTGGAAGAGATTCTTCGCAAATTGGGCGTTTCTTTTCGCTTGATGCCTGAGCGAGTTCGACCAGTTTTGCTGCAGCAAATTTTGCTCAACATGAAAGCCGAAGGGACGCTGAAAGCGATCGATCCAATTGTTGAGTTCAACGGGACATCTCAACAGATTATTGAACTGATTGATGAGTTCGAGCGCGCTGCTTTGTCGCCGGCCGATGTGATTTCGCGCTTGGAGAACAACGTCGATAGCGGTTCGAAGTATATGGAGCTCGCTCGAATATATGAGCGCTACTGGCTGGAACTGGAGCGGCTTGGATATGTGGATCAGCGTATTGTTTCGTTCAAGCTGCGCGAGAAACTTACCTCTGAAAAGGACTTGGACCTGAATCTCGGCTTTTTGGCTGTCGATGGTTTTGACCGGTTCAACCCTCTGCAATTGCAAGCTGTTCATCTGCTGGCGCCATATTGTAAAAAAGTCGAGGTGTTATTCGACTACCTGCGCCCGGATGAGGACCCTAATAATGACTATCTGTGGAAAGACGATAGCTTTAAAGATTTGGAGAATATTCTCGCTGGTAATCTAGTCATCAACTCGTCTGTCGTTGCTGCGGAGAATGTCGAGGCTCCCGAAATTCCTGTTTTGAAGCCGAAAAGGCGCCGGCAGGGAAGTGGTGATAATGCGCTCCAATTGAGCCTTTTCGCAATGGCAGATTCGCTTTTCATCAAAGCGCCGGGCGATGCGCCTGTTGCCGGAGGACGACCACAGCGGACCTACACGGTAGAGAAATTCCGTGCGATGGATCGATATTTCGAAATGGATTTTATTGCATCGCGGATTAAGCAGCGATTGGTATCTGATGGAATAGAGCCATCAGATATGCTTGTGGTCATTCGAGACCTAAACCAATACCGAACCGCGGTTCGTAGCGCCTTTGAGGGTGCGGGTATCCCTCATTATTTGGATGAGTCGATAGAACTTTTGTCCTTGCCTCTAGCGCAGTGGTATCACCAGTTGCTATCGCTTTCAATCGATGAATATCCACGCGCAGCTACGATCAAATTTTTGCGCAGCCCTTTTACACGCTTGTCGGCATTCGGTCTAACACGTGAAGAAGTCGAACTTTTGGATAAAAAATCAGCCAATGATTTTGCCGTCGTGTCCGGACGCAATCAGTGGGAAGACTGCGCTCGTTTGATTGGCACCGTCTCGTTGAAAACAGCGTTGGGCAAATTTCTCGACATGACGACTCCGCCTGCTGAAACCCGGTCGCACGAAAGGTGGGTCGCTTGGGTTGAAGACCTCTTTGAAGAACTTTTTCTCGCTCCTGCTGACGATGAGAAAGATGATGAGATTCCGCTGAATCGATGGCAGCGCGAGACGACATTATCTGTAGTGCGCCAGTCTTTGGCACTCCTGATTAAAGAGTCAACGATTATCAAAGGACAGTCTTTTGTATATAAAGAGTTCGTCCGTAAGCTTGTTCATATGCTCGAGCAATCGACCTTCCGCAGCCCGGGCGAAGGGCAAAATCAGGTTCGTATTTGTAGTGCTGAATTAGCACCCAACAAGACCTTTTCTGATATCTACTTGGCTGGTTTGGTAGAGGGCGAGTTTCCTCGCCGCGTCTCGCGTTCGGGTTTTGCCAGTCCCGAAGAAGTCAAAAAGTGGAGATTGTTTGGTGTCGACTTGCATAACCCCCGGCACCATGCAGGTTTTGAATCGGCGCTGTTCAACTCCTTGTTGGAGCGCTCACGCGATCGCATTGTGATTACATGCCCCACTACGGACATTGTTGATGGTGAAGAGCTGATCCCCTCTTTCCTTTTGACTGGTGGCAAAGACGAAGGTGTTCGTTCTCTAACGGTTGTAAAACCGTTCGAAAGTGCGACTAATCAGCCTGTTTCTGTTCGCGATCACGTCGCAAATAGATTGTGGCGAAATCAGAATGAAGCCATGGTGGCAATGACGCATCCTGATGTTGCTGCATATTCTGAGAAGATTTCTGCTCCTATTGCGATGCTTAAGGCTCGCGAAAGTGGTGCTTCGCATTTGGTTTATAACGGTTGGCTTACCGACCTTGTCTCGAGCGGTTCGCTCAAGATCAATATGCCCAAAGAATGGAGTCCTTCCAGACTTAATGACTATGGCAAATGTCCGTTTAAATACTGGACAAACCATGTGCTGAAAGTCGAGCCGCATGAAGAACCGACAAATGAAATTCTCGTGACGATCCTTGGTGAGGCGTATCACAAAGCGCTAGAGCTTTTCTACATCGATTTGAAAAATCGCAAGCAGTCGCTTGTCGAGCTTGAAGATGATGACATTCGCCGGCTTCTGGAAGGCGCCACCAAGAGCGCACTCATATCGATGAACAGTTTGCACAAGGTGAAGCGTGGTGAGTTTGCGCAGTATGAAGACCAAGAAATATCCTTCAGGTTGGTTAGATTTGTACTTGAGGAAAAACGGCGAGCAATCAAAGAACAAGGTCGTTTTCAACCATCGCTTTTCGAGCATGGTTTTGGAACCGCCCGCACAGGCGAACAACTTTCACCTCCGCTTGTCATCAAGTCCGGCAGTAAGGAAGTGAAGGTGGTCGGCGTCATCGACAGAATCGACGTCGCCGCAGATATGACTGCTTCTGGCAAGCCGAAAGTGCGTGTAATTGATTACAAGTCTGGGTCCACTCCGATTACCGAGCGGGATGCGCTTGAAGGACGCAATCTGCAGATGCCGATTTACGCGATGGCGATTTCGCAGTCGATTATGCCCGGTGCTGAAGTGGAAGTTGGACAATTTCTCAGTGTTTCCCAAGCAAGCTCACTTGGGTCACTTGAATTTGTGAAGAAACCAAAGAAACCCAAAGAAGGCGAGCCTGAGATTGTTGAGGCACCGTCCGAGAGCTTGCTCGAAAGAGCAAAAAACTACATTGTTGATTACGTAACTCGCATTGGCGACGGAGACTTTGAAGTACGCCCGAACGGTGAGGTTTCTTGCCGTGGCTGTCAGCATTCGATGATCTGTCGCATCACCGAATGCCGTGCTTCCGGCGACGAGGATGCAGAGTGATGCGCAATGAGAAGAGGTCGCAATGTCTCAACTAACTGAACAGCAAAGAGAAGCTGTATACAGTATCGACAAGAATGTGTTGGTCTCCGCTGGTGCAGGCTCCGGCAAAACGCACGTTTTGGTTGAGCGCTACATTGAGGTTTTGCGCAGCAATCCTGAACTCACGGTTGCCGACATAGTCGCCGTCACGTTCACCAAGAAAGCTGCCAGCGAAATGCGCACAAGACTAAAGGCTCGCTTTCAAGCATTGAAAGATGAGAGCCAGGGTGAAGAAAGTCAGCGCTGGTTGCTGTGTGTCGCCGATATAGATGGAGCACGCATCGGCACTATTCACAGCTTGTGCGACAGCATTCTTAAATCGTTTCCGGTCGAAGGTGGAGTCGATCCCAAGTTTGAAGTGCTCGATGATATCGAGCGAGCTGAGCTGTGCGAAGACAGTATCAGCGAAGCTTTGCGCGATGCGATCTCCAACCGTGGTGTAGAGCACGATTTGCTCGATCTGTTTAGCATTGACGAAGTAAAAGGTTGGTTACTAGATATTCTCAATTCGTCGCTTCAATTTGGTGAAGTTATCGACAAGATGGGCGACACCAGTGACGAGGCAATGAAGGAGCGCTTTGAGAAACTATTACTCTGGGCGCGCAAAAGAGCGATTTGTCAGATTGTGTCTGATCCGCTGTGGAGCGTGGCCCTCGCTCATGTCTTAGAGAACCCGTGGAAGCCCGGTACAGATCTCGAAGATATTCGCCAAGCGTATGCTGCCTTGGCAGAGGGGATTGATCGCGCCTCGCTACTGGAAACAGTGACCGAAGAGTCATGGTCGTATGTGTACGGTTTGTTCGAGCATCCCTCGCCTGGCAATAAGGGTGGCAAAGAAGCAATGGATCTGCGCCACAAAATGAAAGACTTGAAAATGGCTGTAGACAAAGCCGTGAAGAAGGTTCCTTCGGGCTTAAAGGAAAGCGATACCGAAGCTTTTCACTTGATTCGAGCATTTGTCTCTATGGCGAAGCGAACTATCGAGATTTATGAGCGCAAGAAGAAAATTGTTCACAAGCTCGACTATGACGATTTGATTCGCTATACCTTTGATGCTCTGAATCAACCAGGCTCTCCGGCGCGCCAGCATTTCAACGATTCACTTCGAGCGATTCTCGTTGACGAGTTTCAAGATACGAATGCTACTCAAGCTCGTTTGGTCGCTTCACTGGCGGGTGAGAAGACCAGATTATTCCTCATCGGTGATGATAAGCAATCAATATATAAGTTCCAGGGTGCGGATGTTTCCAATTTCAATGAGTGGAAGAATGCTTTAAATGGAGCACCTAGTAATGTGTGCATTGATTTCTTGCAAGGCGAGAAAAATGTCATTCCTCTGAACAAGTCATTCCGAAGTCATCCCGACCTTGTGCACGGCGTCAATGCAATATTTGCTGATCTTCTAGATCCTGGCGCCGATCCTCAAATCTACCGTGCGTCATTCGAGAGTTTAAACCCTCATAGAGAACGCATAGTTGATACGGAAAGGACTGAAGTCCTCTATTTTGATTCATCGATAACAGAGAATGTCGAGCAGAAAAAGGCATTCGAGACTGAGTTGATTTGTCAGTGGATTGAAGAGAAAGTTCGTCTTCAAATACCGATACAGCTCAAGGATGGTTCGGCTTCCAGACCGGCAAGGTTTGGTGACTTTGCAATTTTGGTTCAGAAGAATGACCACTTCGCATCTTTAGAAGAGTCCCTGACACGACATGCCATACCCTTCGTGACGCTGGGTGGAAAGAGCTTTTTGATGCGTCAGGAAGTCTTTGACATTGAAAATCTCTTGCGTTTTCTCGACAACGAATTTGATAGTCACTCATTACTAGGAGCGCTTCGTTCACCGCTCTTTTCGATCACGGATGACATTATTCATCAGTTGGTCACAGACGAGGGCAACCCGCGCAATCCGAACATCTGGGAATTGCTCTGTCGAGTTTCCGATCAGAAGAAGCCTGGATTTGAGGTTTGCCGCCAGGCTGTTGCTCATCTTAGAAAACTGAAGGAGAGCGCACAGCTCAGAACACTTGGCGAACTAATTCGCGAAATCCTCACATTGACCGACTACGATACGGTTCTACTTTCATCGAAAAATGGTCGTCAAAGATCAAGGAATGTTTGGAAGCTTGTTCAGCTTGCGACCGCTAATGAAAGCCTGTCCCCGGGCGACTTTGCGCGTCGCCTTTCTTTAATGCGCGAGCATAGGGTAAAACAAGCTGATGCGCCTTTGCAAACCGATGATGTGGTGAAATTGATGACAATTCACGCATCAAAAGGTCTGGAATTTCCCGTCGTGATTCTGCCTTTTCTTTCTTCAAAAATTGATCCACGCTACAAGAAATTGTTGTTCCACAAGCAGTATGGAATTGCTTTAAACACTGATCGCAGCGTATCTGCCAGTAAAGACAAAGATCAAAACACGCCGTCCTGGTTTCAACTTGTGAAGCTTGTAGACACAGACATGGAAGCCGAGGAGAAAAAGCGTCTTCTGTACGTTGCGATGACTCGTCCTCGCGATTACCTTGCTCTCTTTATTGATTCAAATCAAACTTCTAGGTTCAACTCCTTCTCCGCTTGGTTGTACGACCACCTGGTGCCGGCTGACTATGCGGGAGATGAAAGAATCACCTTTGATCTTTCTGACGGTTCAAAAGTTGCACTGCGTCGATATGAACCTGTTCCAAAACTTCCAGCGGAAGTCGAATCGCTCTCTCTTATTGAAGAACTCGACGAGGCAAAGAAAGTTCTTAAGCTCGATCTTATCGAGCCCATCTTAGACTCGGAAGCAACTCTGCGCGCACCAACAAGCCGCAGAATCACTCCCGGCAAGCATGGCGTGCAGTTAGATGCGCGTCTGGTGGGTACATATTTCCACTCCTTGATGGAACATATGTTGGTTCGGCTTGAAAAACCACAGCGCTGGCTGTTTGAAGAAGTGGCCCTGTCGCAAGGTGATTGGGCCAGTCACCCTGATGTGGTTGAACATTTGGTACGGCAAGGTGAACGCTGGATTGACAAATTCTATGACAGCGATCTGTTCCTTCTGATGAAGAATGCACGTCGGCGCTTACATGAAATTCCATACTTCAGCTATGTTGATGAAGGACTTGAAGACAAGCGTCCTGACTTGCTGATTGAAGATAAAGATGGCGAGTGGCATTTGGTCGACTACAAGATCGACAGTTTTCCCATTGCCAACCTTGATGCTCAGGCTGCAGAACACTTACCGCAGATGCTTGGATATGTTCGCGATTTGAGATCAATCACTGGTATCAATTGCACCGCGCATCTATTCTTTGCGAATCACGGTCTGCTCCACAAGCTTAAAGCTGAAGTGCTATCGACATAAGGGAGTCGAACACTGCGATTTTGAATAGTCCATGCGCTAAAAGCCTTAAGTTACTCGGGCTTGCACCTTATTCCAGTAGAAGTTAAACCGTCGAGCGATGCGCAGGCGAGTTTTTTTGGCTTTTTGGCGCACAATTTTGATGCAATCGAATTCGTTTATTCTTGGCAGATTTGAACATCCCATTGCTGCTTCTGATGGAAGTGTGTCGATCATTGGATTTCTCCAATGGGTTATAACAGTGTGGTCAAACTCAATTCCGATTACGATGTGATCTCGAATATATTCCTCGGCATCACGCCCGTGCAAACCAGTTTTCCGAGCGTCGACGCCAACTTTCCTTCCAACTTTGTTATTGGATAAGTCCCGATGTCTATCGCGTAAATCACGCTCAGAAACTCCGTCTCTGTCAAATAGCCATTCTGTGAATTCGTTGGCTACGAATAATTTGTCTGAAAGAAAGTCTCCCAGCTCATATGCTGCAAGCGCAGAACCATAGCTGTGCTGAAAGCCATTAATCTTGTCGCGCCAAACAGGGAAGCTGAGCGTTTTGTAGTTCTGCACGAAAGTTTGTGCAAAGTAGGAATCAATTGTCGGTGGCAAATTGAATTGTTTGTCGGATTTGAAAACATGAAGCATCAAGTCTTTTCCCATCACTTCATGCTCTGCCAATGAAACGCGCCAAAGAATAGAAAGCACGTAGCCTCCTAGTACTGCGGCGCTTAGCACCATCAAAGAGAGTGCAGCAATGGCAATCTTCATTTGATTTGGACTTAGTGATTTCTTGTATTTCTGAAGCGACTTCACTTTCGGAATTGGTTTCATGTTTCCAACCTCATTGGATGCCATGCTAGCAATTCAATACATTAAATGGGTTAATCAAAGTTACTGCAAATGGGGGAACATCCGCAGTGAACTGACCGTCGGCTGGAGATTTTCACTAACCGGGGGCTAATCCACCTTTAGTCGATAACCTACGCCCGGTTCTGTAATTAGGTATTTCGGCTGTGCTGGGTTTTTCTCTAGTTTGCGGCGCAACTGAGCCATGTACACGCGCAGGTAGTGTGTTTCCCCAGAATATTCGGCACCCCATGCTTCGCGCAGCAAATGATTATGAGTGACCACGCGCCCAGCATATTTGATTAATGTGGAGAGTAGTTTGTATTCGATTGGTGTGAGATGTAGCTCTTCGCCCTTTCGTGAAACCTGGCGTTTGATGAAGTCTACTTCGACATCGCCAAACTTGAATGTCGATTGTGTTTCGCCGTTGGAATTGGTCATCGTTCTGCGCAGCGCGACGCGGGCTCTCGCCATCAACTCCGCCACTCCGAATGGTTTCGTCAAATAGTCATCCGCGCCCGCATCGAGCGCTTCTACTTTATCTTTCTCTTGCCCTCGTGCAGACAGCACGATGATTGGAATGGGTGTCCATTCTCTCAATTGTTTTGTAACCTCGAGTCCGTCCATATCCGGTAATCCAAGATCGAGAATGACAATATCCGGCTTTTCGGAAGCAACTTTGAGCATGCCTTCCTGCCCAGAAATTGCTTCCGAAAAGTCATATCCTTGGCTCGTGAGTGTCATCTTGAGAAAGCGCCTGATTGGTGCCTCATCTTCTATCACTAATACTGAGACTTTTGACTTTGACATGATTGCCTCTTACGCTTTCGTAGCGCTTATTTCCGTTGGCTGCTTCTCTTGCATATCTGATACTTCGATGTTTGATTGGTCGATATTAGATTTGTCGATTGGGAGGGTAAACCAAAATGTTGCACCTCCACCTTCTCTAGCTTTGACGCCGAGCTTGCCCCCATGAGCTTCTACGATGCCCTGGCATATTGCGAGCCCGAGACCAGCACCGCTTGCGCTGGATTTGTTGGTTGCGCGCACAAACTTTTGAAAGATTTGAGTGTGCAGTTCTTCTGGAATTCCTGGTCCTCTATCACTTACTTCGATTGTTATGAACTCAGGTTCTGATTCGGTCTGCGATGCTTTTAACAGAAGCGGCGAATCCGGCGGGGTATATTTAAAAACGTTCTCCAATAGATTGATCATCAGCTGTTGCAGTAAGACAGCGTCACCGGAAATCATTGGCAGATCGTCAGGAATATCTGTTTCGACCAGGCGTGATTCTAATTGCTCTTCGAAGTAGGAAATGACTGCTCCGATGATTTCGTCGACTGGCTGCGGTTCTCTTTTGATCTCCAGGGCTCCTGATTCAACTCTGGTCATGTCCAGTAGATTACCTACCAATCGGTTTAGTCTGCGTGATTCATTGAAAATTTCTGCGGCAAGTTCTTTGCATTCTTCTAGATTGACTTCTGCGCCTGCTTCCATAATCCCACTGGCGGCACCGGTGATAGTGGCAAGTGGTGTTCGCAAATCATGAGAGATTGAACTCAACAGAGAGCTGCGAAGTTGTTCCGATTTTACTTGCACTCTTGCTTGTTCGTTTTCGGCGGATAGCCTGATGCGTTCGCAGGCGGTGGCAAGCTGGGTAGTAAACGCTTCGAGCGTGCTCAGCCTTTCCGAATCGCAATGGGCTAAACCTTCCGCGATAAAGACAAATCCAAGCGGAGTATCACTTGCAATTGAACTCTTCAATGGGATTGAAACAGATTTCAAGCTGCCTGTCGGTTGTTCCAGAACTTCGCCCGGCTGGGCAATGAAAACTGCAACAGGTGTTTCGACCAGCTCCGCAATATGCTTGCTGGCAATATTTGCAAGAGCCGCAAAATCACGCCCTTCAGCAAGTTCGCGGCTAAAGGAGTAGAGCAGGGAGGTTTGGTGCTCTTTGCGTGTCGCTAACTCTGCCTGATCATGCGCCGTTGCTGTCAAATTACTGATGACCAGAGCTGTCGTCAACATTACACCGAATGTCAAAAGGTACTGGGAATCAGATACAGCGAAAGTAAGGTAGGGCGGGATGCAGAAGAAGTCAAAAATGCAAACGCTCATTATTGAAGCCATGATTGCCGGACCTTTGCCAAACTTGATGGCAGCAATGACGACTGCCAAGATGTAGAGCATCACAAGGTTTGCGGCGGCGAAGTGCGGCAAAAGCAACCGCGCGATAAACGTCGCTGCCCCGACAATCATCAGGGTGTAGAGATACCGCATTCGGTTTTCGTGATTCATGTAATGACCCGGACCGGGTTCAATCCACCCGACGTTCACGTTTCTAGCCTACCAGGATTCGGGGGCGGCGCGACGGGTCTCGTTCAATCTGGCGCAGGATTTCCCGCGTAAGGGGCGCCGTTTCACCTTCTCCGAGGAAAACGAATTTGAAGACATACCTTAGCGGATTACCTTCCGTCCAGCCAAAGTAGGCGTGGGGCAATATCCCCGTCTGGTCACGCAGGTGAAGGAGCAAGGCGGCTATGGCGTTTGGAATGGCTGGACTTGAGCATCTCAAAACCCTTACACCATCAACCTCTTCGCCGCGAACCATAAGCCGATCGCCTACGAAGTCTGAAGAGTCGCTGAGTTCGACTTCTAAAAAGATGAATTCAGCTTCTTCATGTGTGAGTTTGTGAATCTTGCGCGTCTCATCTTCTTTGAAGCTATACCTTAGTCCGTTAGGACGGTGAGCAAGCAGTGTGATACCGCCAGTCTTCGCCACTGACTCGGCGATATACTTTTGGGCCACTGGATCTAGAGTTACTTCCCCGATGCGCAGTTCGACCGATCTGATTGCTCGGGAGATGAACGAAACGATGAGGATCGCACCGATGAAGAAGGATGCGATGTGGAGACCCTCAGGACGCTCAATCATATTCATCACTGAGGTGTAAATGAATAAAAGTGTGATGAGGAAAAACGCTTTCGACTTCCATTTGAATTGCTGTCTGACGCTTAAGAAGACAGCAAATGCGGCTGAAGTCATCAATACGAGAACCCCAGTAGCATACGCACCCGCTTGGGCGTCAACATCAGCCCGGAAGATGAGTGTAACTGCAAAGGCGACTGCGCTGAAGAAAAGCACCAGTGGTCTTACAGCTCGTGCCCAATCGGGTGCCATACCGAATCGCGGTAAGTAACGAGGCACGAGGTTTAGAAGCCCCGCCATTGCGGATGCTCCTGCAAACCAGAGGATAAGAATTGAACTTACATCGTAGATTGAGCCGAATGTGTGTCCCAGATACAAATGTGAGAGATATGAGATCGCGCGCCCATTTGCTTCGCCGCCTTCCAAAAACGCTTTATCCGGGATCAGTAATGTTGTGGTCAACGAGCTCACAATCAGAAATACGCTCATGATTATTGCTGCGAAAAACAACAGTTTACGAGTGTTCTTTACTCTTCCTTCGATGTCGTCTGGAGCTCCATCTTTGTCTCCTTTAACAAGTGGCATCACTGCCACGCCGGTTTCAAAACCTGACATGCCCAGAGCTAGTTTGGGAAACAGCAATAGACTGACGCCGATCATCATCCACGGCGAACCATGCTGGATTGTGAGCTTTTGATGCCATTGCGAGAAAAGTTCTGGCGCACTTAGGAGGTGTCGCAAACTTTCTCCAAGGACAATTGCATTGAGGAAAAGGTAAAGTGCGACAACGAGAACGGAGACCCCTATTGCCTCTCGGAAGCCGAGTAAAAATATTCCACCAAGTATGCCAATCAATAAAGTGGTCACACCAATTCGATCGAGCATCCATGGAGGACAGGATTTGAGAAGCGGATTTTCGACTATGTGAGCAGTCGCATCGGCTGCTGAAAGCGTAATGGTGATGATGAAATCTGTGGCAGCAAAACCCAGTAAAGTAAGAATGAGAGCTTTTCCAAACCACCCTGGCAGCAGCCTTTCGAGCATTGCAATTGAACCTTGTCCGTGCGGGCTAGATTTCGCGACCATGCGATATACAGGCAACGCACCGATCAAAGTCACTGCAACAAGAACCAAAGTAGCTAAGGGCGAAAGCAGTCCTGCCGCTAAAAAAGCTATCCCCGGCTGATATCCAAGTGTTGAAAAGTAATCCACTCCTGTAAGACACATCACTCTCCACCATTTGTCCTGGTGGTGAGCTTCCGGTCTTTCGTCACTCATTCCTTTGAACAACCAACGCCGCAGCTTATTGCGAGGACTCGCCGCGCGGTGTTCTTGGATTGTTAATGTGGAAGTCATTCTGAGTCGCCTTGGACTGCTCTGACAGGCAGTGCCTGGGTATTCATCAAACTCCCAAACCCATAAAGAACTCATTAGAAGGCATAAATTGTGCATCAAAATTTCATAAAGACTTTCAAGAGAGAACACCGGAAAGCCATGATGAGTATGCGTTTTAGCGAAGTCTTCCTTTTGCTTTCGCCTTAATGTGTTCATCAAGATTTCGAGTTGCTGGACTCGTTATCTGGTCGAGCGAAAATTGAACTCTTGCGAGTGTTAGCAAATAAAAAACCAGCGCGAAACGCGCTGGTTTTTCAATTATTCAATCCCATGTAGATGGGTTTGTAAGCCTACTTCGAGGTCTTTTCTGCTTCTGCTGGTTTGGACGCGTCCGCAGCTTTTGCTACTTCAGCTTTATCTTCGCCTTTAGCTTCAGCTTTGGCTTTGTCTTTGCAGCAATCTTCAGTTGCTTCGGCTTTCTGCTTCTTGGAGCAGCATCCTTCGCCAGCTACTGCCGGAAGAACGGATGTGCCGACAAATGCAACTGCCAACAGACTCAAAAGGGTTACATTGACTTTCTTCATGGACTTCTCCTGTTACCGATTAACCACCGCAGCAAGAGCCCGATTTGTGGGTTTGACCTTCGCCTTCGATCTTTAGATCGCGCTCAGCCCAGCTGTCGAAGCCGCCTACGAGCTCTCTGACCTTATAGCCTTTCTTGGCGAGCTCAAGAGCTGCCCGGGCTGAAAGGTGGCAAACGATGTCGTAGCAATAGACGACTGTCGTTGTGTCCTTAGACAGTTTATCCAAGTTCTTGTCAAGTTCTTCGAATTTGAGGTTGATTGCGCCAGGAATGTGACCTTTCGCAAAGAGTTCAGGGGTGCGCAGGTCGACGATGGTCAACTTTTCGCCCTGTTCGATGGCCATTTTCAGACCGATAGGACCATATTCATAAGCCAGTTTTGCTTCGAAATATGCTGCTGCGTCTACGATTTTGCTAGGTGCTTCAACGGCCATAAACCCTCCTTGCACGATGGGATGCATCGCGGTGGTGTAATTAAAACTGCAACTGACCATAATGGTAGTTATCTATAGTGCATTTTCGCAAGTAGGCACCGGAATGTTGTGTAGTATGCGTTTGGATACCACCCTTGCAGCCCTGTGTGCTAGTACCAGCTTTTCCTGCTGAGACTTAGTTCTGGAGCGGCAAGAGGCTTCAATTCCAGCCTTAGATTGCTGACCGTTAATGGTACTAGATCGGATGAGATTTTGATCATCGCCCTTCCAGAATCTGGATCAATAACGTGGCAGCGGGCGATTGCTTCCGTGCTGAACTGTCGCTTGCCTTCACCCTGAATTCGCGCCGGGTGGCAGGCTAAAGTCACGCCTGATTGCATCAAACGCAGATCATTTAGACAAATACTTACGTCAATGGGGCCGGCGCAGTCGGCTTCTCCGGTAAGTCGGATGCGCACAAAGCGTTCTTGCAATGCGGTTGCCGGCAATTTGGCTACGCCGGTGAAGCTGGTGCTGCTCTCTTCAAATTTTGCGCCGCGTTGAACTTTGGTCCGGCGCTCTTTCGAAGGGTTTTGGCTGACTCCTACATATATAGGACGGCGGTCGGCAGCAGAACTACTATTGCACGCGCTCTCTTTTCCATCCATCGCGTGACCAGCAAGCAAGAACATATGGTATTGCCCGCTTTGCGCCCCCATCTCTGAGGATAAGTCTTTGTTGACACTGCCGTCGGTTTTTCGCACGGATGTTGCGCGAGCCACTGATTGAGGCATTCTTTCTTTCAGCCTGGGCTCCATTAGAAAGGGTGTTCTGCAGAGATTTGTCGGCGAGAAGATGTTGACAGATGGTGCCGAAATGAATGTCGAATTTGGCTTCTTTGCATTGTCACTATATGTGGTGCTGCCCGTGAGGCTCGCAGAGCCGTTCATCTCTCTTGCTGCAAACATTGCAATCGTATTTTGTCCGCCTGGTTTTAGCAGCCCAGGCGGAATTGCAAACGCCCGCCACTGCTCGATTCCATCGGTTTCCGTCCTCAGAATATAACCGAAGGTTCGATAATCATTACTGAGGTCTGGAGATGCGCTCAGTTGCAGCAGCGAGAATGGTGCCGCATCGATTAACCTCTCATTGACCTTGAGCCGCGCGCCGCGCCAATCACCTCTCAGGTTTACGAGCACGAACGCCTGTTCTGAGGCGTCGATGGAATCGGGCAAATCGATGATGCGAACAAACTCTTCTTTGTCACTGAGGCGAGCCTCCCAGTCCCAGGGACATTCTTTACCCGCCATCCCGGCTGCTAGAAAGAGCGTCAAAAGAAAGTAGGTAGAAAAGAGAGCAAGAACTTTTGCAGTAGTGTTTGACTTGCCCGAGCCTAATAGCGTGCGGACTGCAAGAAGGCAACCGATGAATAGAAGCAGGGCACCCAGAGAGAGTGTCGATGCAATCATTGCTTCTGTACTGGTGGCGAAGAGACCTCGCCAAACATATTCTTTTAGGGTGAAAGCGAGCATGATGAAAACAGCAGCGATGCACAGTCTGATGATGGCTAATTTGTTGATTCGCTGTTTTAGTTGACCTGATAAGCACCACACGGCAAACAATATTAGAGATGGGAGTGCTGTGAATCCATAGCGACTATCAGCTACGAAGGGCAGATAAGCAGCATGTCCGCAAATGATCGCGAGTGCTGATATACCGACAACAAGTGTGGAAAGCAAACTCGGTTGTGCAATAAATAAATCTATTTTGGTATCTTTTCCTCTGGCGTTAATTGCTGGGAGCAGCTCTGGATGCGGTTGTTTTGATTTCTGAGCTTCTGTGTCAGCGCTGTTTTTACCGCTTGTTTCAGCTCTAGTTTTGTCGGCGTCTGTTCCCTCCTGTCCACATGATTCAGGTCCCAGTGTTTTACTAATAAGAGGTAGAGATACAAAAGACAGTAAGCCGAAAAGACCAAAGATCGTGAGTATTTGGTGGGCAAACACTTGTGCGACAAGCGGGATACCGAGGAAATCGAGGCGGCAGTCATTCCAGGGAAACTGAAACAATCTCAGCGGTTTGCGAGCCATGCGTCCCCAGAAATCGCCTGGGTTCAAATTGTAGATTGCGTATGCAACAGCTCCCGTTCCATCACTTTCAGAGAACATCCTCACCAGCGGTGTTTCAGGCAAAGCGCTCAATCCGTCTGTCTCCGGGTTTAGACCGGCAGCCATATTGTACGTGGGTAGTCTTTTGGCTGTCAGCGCAAACTCGCCAGTCGCCAGTTTTGTGAATATCAACCATGGAGTAAAGGCAATGCCAAAGCCAATAGCTGCTGCAACAAGGGAGATGACGAAAGAGCGTCGATCGACTCGCGACAAAAACATAATAGAAAAAACGGACAATAAGGCTAGCACCGCTCCTGGTGCCAGGGCTGCCTTAACCAAAGCAAGCAAAGCGACTGCACTTCCGAGGAAAAATGCTGCGAATGATGAGACTGCCAATTTCCCATTGATGCGAGCTTTTGGCAGATAGCTCGCGCAAAGCAAAATGGCACCAACAAACAGTATGGTAATCGTCTCTGTTAGAAAACGTCCCGCGCCAATAATCGCAGAGGGCCAAACAGCTAAGACAATACCTGCAGCCAGCCCAATCGCGCGTCCGCCGGTAAATCTCCAGCCGACTAAAGCCAAAACCGCCGCGCCAAGTCCGTGAATGATTGCCTGAAAGACAATAGGAGCGCGCAAATCGATCAGTGAAGGCTCTCTGCCCGTGAGTGCGAAAAATGCAGCGCCCAGTCCAGGCAGGATTGGTCCATTGAGCATAAGCGTTTCACTGATGGATTTGATCGCTGTTTCAAAAGGCATGCCGTTGGCAAAATTGTGTGCTGCTGTCAGCACGTACTTGCAAGACATAATGTATGCGCCCGAATCGAAAAGCATCGCTACGTCCTGAGCCGGTTTACGCGTGTTTTGCAAGTATGCAAGCGTAAATCCAATGACAAAACAGCCCGCAGCGGCGAGCAAAGCAATTTTTGGGGAGCTCAATTTGGCTTGCGGTTCGTCAGCTGTCGCTAACTGAGTCGCTTCCTCAATACCCGGCAGATTTTCAGTCATTTTTTTCTGCTAGTGAGTAGTAGTCAGAGCGGTGCTGACCGAGTGATTGAGCGCTAATTCACTGCTTAGCAGTCTGAAAAACGCAACACCCCCTAAGCCATTTAAGTGGACAGTGTCAGCGAAATGTTTTTGCTCGAAGGCATTTGGTTTGTTCAAATCGAGAAAGGCTGCATCATTGGCTGCAGCCATCGCGCCTACTTTGTTTTTGAACTCGCTGTAAAAGCCTGCCGGCATCAGCGCCACATTGCCTGGCGTAAGCGGCATGTTTACCACTACCAGCTGAATACCGCGCTCTTTTGCGAGTTTCATCAGTTTTTCCAAATAGCTAAGTTGGCTCTTGTAGGTCTTCTGTTTGATGTGTGCATAACGCTGGCGATATTCCGCAGTGTTATCTCGAAATGGTTCGAATTCAGAGCCATACGGAGCAATCTTCAATTCGTTCGAGCCGCTGTCATCGGGCATTTCGCTATAGGCTATCTTTCGCAATTCGAATGGCGCGCATAACTCATTTTTTGTAATTGCATTCTGTCCGTATGGAGCAAGCGTGTATGCGATTTTGTGTTGCCAGGCAAGCAAATTTGGACGGCGAGACAAGGTGTAAATGACCTTTTCCAAACCGAATTGGAAGAGTTCGTTGAATGACGTTCTCGCGGACAGCGCGACATCAGATAAGTCACCGATTCTGCTCAAGTACTTAAAAGTCTCCGTACTAGCGGCGCTTGGAAGAGTGTTGTCGATCAAGTCTCGAGGTGCGATGCCATAAATAATGACTTTCGGCTGCTTGGGTCCGACGAGAAGTGAGCGCGCGATTAGATAGGAATCCGATGCCATCTGCCCGGCGATAGCGAAGCTGAAAGTTGTAGGTTTTTGACCGGTCTTCTCGCTAAGAAAGTCTTGGAGGCAGGCGGAGTGGAAATGACTGACTTCGCTTTGAACCTTGTTGAGCTTAGTAGCATCGCCCGCGTGGTGAGCGGTCATCATAAGACTGGAGCCCAGCAGCGCGATGTCGGGTGCGGTATGCTCATTGGCAAAACCATTGACAGTCCACCAAATCAGGCTTCTATTGGGCGAATCCAGTGGATTTGTTATGTGAAAAGCGTTGTCCGCAAGTCGAAATCCCAGATCCAAAACAAGCAGCATCACCAATCCCAGCAAAACATAACTGGAGAGAATTGCCTTAGCTCGGACGTCTTTTGCCATTAATTTAGAACTGGAAGTAAATGAATTTTGGAGATTTGTCCGGTGAAAAAACCAGAATCATGAGCATCAAGGCGCAGCACCATGCCGCTTTGACTAGACGAGGAGAACTTTCCACCCACTTCGTTTTATCAACGTAACCCATGATGATGTGCGAAAGAGCCAGTACTGGAAGGAGCAAGAATATTGCAGGGTAAATAAGCGGATAGTTGATTGCAGGAAGTGCCATAGCCAAAGCAGGAGCGTTGCCGGCAATCGAATCGATGAAAAACAGCTTGCGCAGCATATCTCCAGCAATGGTCAGCGTGTCGGCGCGGAAAAGAACCCAGCCGATGCAGACTACATGGAAGGTAAACAACATCGAAAGTACTGTGCCAACTTTTGAATCGATGGCTGCGGAAAGCCATCCGTGCCCGCGATCGGCAAGCCAGGTTCTACCTTCTTTGAAAATTCTGTGCAGTCCTAACATCGCCCCATGGAACACTCCCCAAATGAGGAAGTGCATGGAAGCTCCGTGCCAAAGTCCGCCCAAGCTCATGGTGATCATCAGGTTGCGATATACATTCCAGCGAGAGCCGCGAGAGCCTCCCAGCGGAATGAATAGATAATCGCGCAGCCACGTCGAGAGAGAAATATGCCAGCGGTGCCAGAACTCTGCGATATTTTTCGCGAGATACGGCAAGTTGAAGTTGATCGGCACTTTGTAGCCGAACAGCATGGCAGAGCCGCGAGCTATATCTGTATAACCGGAGAAATCGAAGTAGATTTGAAACGCGAATGCGTATGTGAAAATCCAGAGGTCAAGGCTATTGAAGAGTTCTGGGTGTTGAAACCCGCCTTGAACAAAGAACGCTAGATTGTCTGCAAGCAATACCTTTTTAAACAGTCCGAGCAAAATCAACGAAACGCCGGAATCGAGATCCTTAATAGAGAATTTGGCGGGCGAGAGAAATTGCGGAATGAAGTCCTGAAATCGCTTAATCGGTCCTGCAATCTGTGTAGGAAAAAAGCTTGCGAATAACGAGAATGCGAGGAATGACTTGATTGGCTCGCTGCCTCTATAAACGTCGACAACGTAGTGGATGAACTCGAAGACGAAGAATGAAATACCCAAGGGCAAGATGATGTCGAATGGCATCGCTGGTGGTGCCATTCCAATCGGCTTCAGCGCAGATACCAATACATCATTGAGGAAGTATGCGTACTTGAAGAAGCTTAGAGTTAGGAGGTTTGTCGCAACGGCCGCGAAGAGCCAGGGTTTTTTGTTCTTCTCTGACTTATGGATCTTGAACCCAAAGAAGTAATTTACTGTAGTGAGACCAATGATAAGCAGAATAAATGCGGGTCTCCAGCTCATGTAGAAAATGTAGCTGGCAATCAGCAAAATCGGCACGCGCAGCTTTATTGGGCTCGCCCAGTAGAGTGCGACAACGATTGGCAAGAAAAGCGCGTAAGTCAGCGAATTGAATAACATTTGAATCCTGGAAGAACGTGCATTTGGGGATTCCAAAACTTGTCAATAATACTTGGGACTGGCTCTGCGGTCCTTAATCACAGCAAAGCAAAAAGACCCGGCGATCCTAGCGGCCGGGTCTTCAAAATTGGTTTTTACACGGGAGTTGCGGTGATTTCGCTGAACGGAAAGGGTCTTAAGACCACAGGTACTTGGATTACAGCTCCTTGTGAAATGGAAAGTAGTGGGAATTGGACCTTATGCGCGCTTCATAGTGCTAACGGACACTCTGTCAGTTCTTTCCACTTCCGGCTGAGCAAATCAGTCAAAGCTTCCAGAGTATTGGTGATTCCGGAATCGTGTTCTTCGTTGCCGTTGATGCGGATTCTTGGTGATGACTGGCTGCTGGTTTCGACCAGCTCGACGGGAATTGGAAGGCGCTCTTCAGCAATCACCTTCTCCAAAGTATCCCGGACACTGGAATACGAGTTGCAACCGGGTCTGTAAATGAGCTCTACCCGCATATGATGAAACCTCCTCTCTGCAAAATGAGTGAAAAGGGGATTCCGTGGGCTTCCGGAGAAGCTCACCAAAAATAAAGGAAACCTTAACGCCTTACTTGAGAGAAGTATAAGCGCAAATTATCAGTTGCCAATATTAATATCCGGGCGAAATGGTTAATCTGCTCTAAGGGAGCTGAAAAGCAAAGCAGGAAGCTTTAGACAAAGCTTCCCGGGGGAAGAAGGGGCGCAGGACTGTTTTCTCTCTGTGTCTTATATTCCCAGGACTTGAAAACTCAAACCTGCTAATTCGATAAATTTTGGCGACAGCTGCACGAATCACGGCGATTGGAAGAAACTTGCTCAGCGCGAGCGAAGAACGCAAGTACGGCGTTTGGTGCCGGTTGTTGAAACAGGGCGAATCGAAGCTTTGTTAATGGGTTTGAGAAAGTTCGATTAACTAACTCGTTCAAAACCGGCACCAGCAGCCGATTACGGATGACCCCCTTGAGGCGATTATGACGCTTCAGTTTGAAGGGCGTCATCTATTTGCGGAACACTGTTTGCGGCGTCGCCCTTTCTACGGCGTCATGCGGTTGATGTCGCGCGGAAAGAGCGCGGCTAACTTAACCGAGGGTAAGCCGAGCAATTGTTTTGCAATGCGCTCCAAGCCGATAGCAAAACCACCGTGTGGAGGCATTCCGTATTGGAAGCATTGCAGGTAGTCCTTGAATGCTTCCGGATCCAACCCTCTTGCCTGCATTGCGGAGACCAGCTCTTCATGCCTATGTATGCGCTGTCCGCCGGTGGTGATTTCCAGCCCGCGGAAGAGCAAGTCGAAGCTGCGGCTAGACATCTCCGCTTCAGTCGGCAACGGCATGGCATAAAAGGGCCTGACGCTGAGCGGATATCCAGTGATGAAGACCAGATCCGAATTTTCCATTTTGTAGAAATGTTCGCAAATAATCTTCTCGCCTTCTGGGTCGAGGTCGGTTTTTTCCTGAGTACCTTTTTTCTGATAGCTGTTGATGATGTCGACAGCTTCAGCCAGCGTAACACGAGGAATGGTGCCGATTTCCGGTATCTTGGCGCCCCACAATGCAAGCTCGTCAGCACAAGATTGAGAGACTTTCTCAAACATGTGTTTGACCAACTTGTTGAGTAAGTCCATCAGGTCGTGCTCGTTTTCGATGAACCCCATCTCGACGTCCATGCTGATATATTCGTTGAGATGACGGGTTGTATCGTGCTCTTCCGCGCGATAGACCGGAGCAATCTCGAAAACTCTCTCCAGGGCGCCGACCATGATCTGCTTGTAGAACTGCGGGCTTTGCGCGAGGAAAGCTTCTCTACCGAAGTAGTTGAGCTTGAAGAGTTGTGCGCCACCTTCGGTTCCAGTTGCAACAATCTTGGGTGAGTGAATCTCGGTGAATTGTCTGTCGCGCAAAAATTCGCGGAAGGCTTCACAGAAAACAGCTTCTATCTTGAAAATTGAGCGTACTTTCGGACTGCGCAATGTGAGCGGTCGGTAGTCGAGCATGGTCGAAAGCGACAGTCCATCGACTTTGCTTTGTTTGCCGATTTCGACCGGAAGAGATTGTGCAGGCGTTGAGAGCAACGTCAATTTTTTCAGTTGAATTTCGAAACCTTGTCCCTGAGGGCGTGCAACGACGACACCCTCGGCGATGACAGGCGTCTCTGGTGCTGCTTGCCCGACGACTGCCAGCACTTCTTGCTCATCAGCGACCAACTGCACACTGCCGTCCATGTCTCTGATTACGACAAAGGCGAGGTTGCCCATGTCTCTCAGAGACTGGATGTGACCGTGTATACGCACGGTGGCTCCCGTGTGTTTCGACAGCTGGCTAGAGCTGATTTCTTCTGTCATCATGACCTTACTCCTTGTGGTTTTTGGTTAGGTTTTCGTCTTAAAAGAAAAACCGCAAGAACCTTGATTCTTGCGGTCGTAAAGCTTTTGGGTCGTTGCCTGTTTTTACTAGGTGCGCCGCCTTACTAACCGCAAGAAGCGATTATTATCATTGTCGTTATTATTATTGTTGTCGACAAAGGCTGGCGATGCGGCGCCGACCAGACCCTTGAGAGGCAGGCGGGAAGGCGTTTTTGCGGTGATTGAATATACCGGCATCTGTTTACCTGAATTACTGTTTTGTATCCACATATACATGGATATTGAGTGCGTGCAATTTCAATGCTTGCAACGCCCTCTTTGCTGAATGCTACCGCCGCCTTTGGCAGGCGTCAATAGTTTGTGAAATCTGAAAACTGAACTGTTCTTAGTCTGTACCAGTCTGCCAGTTTTGCTCTGGTCCGGTGCAGCGTAATAAGATGATTAGTCGGTTTCAGTCTTCGGTGCTGCTGGTTGGGCTTCACCTTCACGAGCCAGTTTGCTCTGATCATCAAGCGAGCGCTTCAAATCAAGAGAGATCCAGTCGAAGATAGTGCGGTTGCCTTCTGTAGGATTCAACTGATCTTTCAGATGTTTCGTGCCGCGTAAGGGCTTGTATCCATCAATGAAAGTAAGATGATCGATATTGCGGAAGACGCGCGCCGTGCGCACATCAGTCAACGATTTGATATTGGCGACGTCGGATTCTTTAGCCAACGGCATCGAACCGATAACAGAGTTAGGCAGGCATAGTGCGCTCTGCAACGGAGTTATGCCGTCGTTGAGACCATAGACATATTTCGTTTTCGCCTTTTCGGTGGCAGCTGGATTGCAGACAACCGTCGTTATTTCGCGGTTGAGCATTCGCAACACAGGGTGCTCCAGGGCAAAGTGAGAAGGCACTTTCAGAGTGAAGAAAGTGTACGGAGCCATAACTCCGCGCTCGATGAAGCGCTCGGCTTTTGGCATCAAATACGGATTAAGCAAATAACCGCCGTAAGCAACGATTTTCTTCTTGTTGACTGGTCGCGCGTTGAGAGCGAGAAGTTCTCTATTCTCAGCCTCTGCTACGGTCAGCTTGCCGCTTGGTCCGAAGGGCAATCTGGACTTGAACATTCCTACTTCCGGAACACTGGTGTCAGCGTTATCCCAACGCAAATCCGTCATCAGCACTGAATTGCGCTTGAAGTAAACGCGATAGGCAAGGCTATGGTCGATGCGTGTCCAGGGGAAGCACAGATTCTTATAGACGCCATACTGCAGCCAGTCTGTAGAAAACAGCGGCGAGCCATGGAAAGGAACGCCGAAGGCCATGAAGAGTTTGATTTTGTCTTCAGTGTCTTTGTCTACGAACGCTTCATAAGCGACATTACCGCCCATGCTCAAAGCCATCATTGTGATGGGGCGATTGTTCGTTAACGTATAAAGCTTGGCAATTACGTTGCGCAATTCCGGCACAGTTTTATCCAACTTGTCTGAAGTTGAATAGCGGGCCATGTATATTTTGAATTGCTTGTCGAGCTGCTGGTCTTCCTTTATGTGCTTGATAACTTTAGTCCAGCGGAAATTGCGATGAGTCTCACCGTGCAAGCCATGAACCATAAGCAGAGGTTGGCGATCGCCGAGAGGGGAACTATCATATTCGTAGAGAGTCGCCACCTCAGGCTTCACTCGAAGCTGCTTTAATGTAGGCATGGGAGGCAATGCTGACTGCACTACCGGTTGAACCGCTTCAAACTTTTCAGCCGAGCTCGTCAACATTTTTTTCGCCGACTCAGCCCCAAATGCAGACGATGAGAACGTCACCGCGCATAACATGGTGGATGCCAAGATGGTTTGAAATCTCGCACTTTGGTACATAGCGTAGTTACCGGTTTGTGGAAGCCCCTTACTAATGGCTCAAAAAGCCATAAATTAGAACCACATTAACAAATTTAAGACAGAAATAGAACCCGTTGGAAAGCGAGATCACTATGGCTAAGTCCAATTTCCGCATTGCCTTCTTTTACTCCGATACCGGAGGTGGGCACAGGAGTGCATTCAACGCCATTGAAGCGGCGGTGAAAGAACTGATTGCACGCGATTCTCGCGGATACACATTTGAATTGAGTTCCGACACTATTGTTGAAAAGAGCCATCCTATAAACAAAAAGTTTGTCGAACTTTACAACTACCTGCTAGGGCACAAGCAGGAATGGATGAAGTACTACTACTGGTTTATTCAGACTTTCAAGCCGAACGATTCTGAGCTCGGCTATATGATCGTAAAACGCTATCTGAGCAAGCTTTTCGCGGAATCCGAGCCGGACGTGATTGTTTCGGTTCACCCAATGACCAATCAATATGTTGCCCGTGTCCTTAAGGACCTTGGAATGGACCAACGGGTCAAACTCCTGACAGTCGTAACCGACCCCAACGGCAACTTCTGGCGTGGTTGGGCATGCCCGGATTCGGCCTTGACCGTCGTTCCTAACTCTTTGTCCAAACAACAATTAGTAGAGTGGGGCGTGCCGGCGGAGAAGATTCGGATTGTCGGAATGCCTGTTAATCCGCAATTCTTGAAGCCACCAAAAACCACCCGTAAAGAGTTTATGGAGTCACTTGGTCTGGATGGCGAAAAGACCACAATTTTCCTTAACGCAGGCTGGGCGGGCGGTGGCAACATGCTGGACATGTATCACCAACTGAGCAAGTCCAAGAAGAACATTCAAATAATCTTCCTGTGCGGGCGCAACGAAGTGCTCTACAACAAGGTTAAAAACGCCGCATCACAAAGTCCTGTACCGACCGCGGTCATGCCGTACTATGACAGTTTGGCAGACATCATGTCTCATGTGGATTTAATGGTCACCAAGGCAGGCGGACTCACAACTTTCGAAGCTATTGCTAAGAAATTGCCTCTGGTTTTTGACACGATCACTGCACCGATGCCTCAAGAAATGGGCACCGTTCAGCTTCTCGTGAAAGAGAATTTGGCATACAAAGTCGAGAAGCCGGAAGACATTCTTCAAATCGTTGAGAATTTCAAGCCTATAGAAGACAGACAAAACTATAAGCTCCCAACACGTTACAGCCTCGATCGCACCGAAGCAGTCTACGATATTGCTAGAATGATCCTTGGTTTCTGTGATCCGAGCTTTTCTCCTGTTTTCGATCCTGCCTCTGGCAGTGTTAGAGAGCCAGTACGAGCCGAATACGGCAAGCATGCAATGCTCGACATTTCGCAGGGACAAACTACATAAGTTGCACGGGCGTGCAATCTAATCTGCAAGTGTCCTTTTAAGATGAAACTGCACGTTCGAACATTTGAGTCCGACTTTAAACAGACAAAGTCGCATCCTGACGTTGTCTTGATCCATGGCACCGGGTCCAGTGGTGAGATGTGGAACAAGCAGCTTGAGTTTTTGCACAAACGCGGTCACCGAGCTTATGCTTTCGACTTGCGTGGACATGGCTTAAGCGAAGAGCCTTTCGACATGACCGATCTGGAAGTCCACATTGCAGACGTCATGGAGACTTTGCAAAGCCTCGACCTTAATTTCCCTATAGTGTTCGTAGGACACTCGCTCGGTTCGATCTTGTCGGTGACCATTGCAGAGCGTCATCCTGAGTTGGTTCAACGAGTGTTTGCTGCCTCCTTACCGGGTCGTGTGCTAAAACCGATGGAAGTCGCTTTCCGCTGGTTTCTCAAAGGGGCTTTTCCACGATTGCAGGCCATGGATTTTGGCGACAAGCTTGCCTGGCGCGAGCGAACGCTGTTGTCGACGAAAGTTCATACGCTAGAGCAAATCGTCGACAATTTCGGCGGCGTCAATTTCGTCGACCGCAAGATTAACGTCGACTGTCCTATTCATCTGTCCGTCGGCAGGTTCGATCCGGTAGCGCCATGTGTTTACGTAGAGAACATCCATAAGGCTTTACCAAAATCGACACTGAAGATTTACGAGTGGAGCGGACACAATTTTATGGATCTGCAATTTGAGAGTTTCAACGGGTGGTTGCAACAACACCTCGATGAATAGGAGAGGGAGAAGGTCATTCCATCTGTTTGTTTATAGAAAACTGCGCGCAGTTGTGTTGATTTCTCTTTCGTTTCACACTTTGTTTAGCTGTCGTGTTTAATTGTCTCCTTTGTTAGGTGTTCTTTCCTTCGAACATCCAAAGATTGCTTGTGGTGCGGTCTTTCGACCGCTTGCTTTTTGATGTCTTCTTTTTCTTGTGAGCGATGAACTTCTTCTTTGGTTGTTTTTCACTGTAACTGAAACTGGTCCCCATCTCACCCATTGAGGCATCATTCGATTCTAGTGTGGTTGACGAATCAGTGCGGACATCATGAACACCGCGCGCATGCACCTCCTGTGCGGCGATCAATAAAATGGACAACGCTGTTGCGACAGAGAGGAGTTTTTTGTTTGCTTTTTTCATAGGGGCATCTCCTTGTGAAAATCCTTCTACACAGCAAGGCAAATTTGCCTCACAAATGTAAAAACGTAATTTCGGACCAAAAAGTTCAAGCGCTTGACATTAAACCTTCAAAGCGTGATTACTGGCTGGTTTCGCTTGGCTATTTTTTCATCCTGTTCAACAATGCGCTGACCAAATCATATTCATTGAACGTTTTATTTCCGTGCTCTTTCACCCACAGGATCATGGGGCTAGCCTCGGCAGCTTTATTGCTAGCTAGAAGATCAAAGGCAACATAGGTCTTTGCTTCAGTCATCTTGTCGTTGTCGGTTGCAAAACGGAAAACCGCATCAACACCGATTTGTCCTGCTAAATACCTGATGATTGGGTAGGGCCATTTTTCCGGATCAATCATTTGAGCAGATTGCGTGACTAATGCAATTCTTTCTGGTTCATGTCCTAATTGTTTTCTGCAAATAGCGGACATTATCACCGCATATGGTGCATACTGATCTTTCATGCCGACTTTGGCTAGTGTTTCCATGCACTGTCTATCACATTCTATGTAATCAGCCTGCATGAAATAGGCAAACATTCTTCCATTCATTGCGCCAACCAAATTCGGATCGAGTTTGAGTGCTGTAGAAAAATCCTTCAGCGCATCATCACACAATCCGAGATTCATGTACGAGTAGCCTCGGTGGCTGAATGCATCGGCGTTGTTGGGTGCTAGTCGAACTGCTTCCATACTGTCCTCCAGCGACTTCGAAACGTCGTCTAGTCGATCGTAAATTGACGAACGCATCATGTAACTGCGACTGTCATTAGGAGCCGCAGAGATGGCTTTATCGGCAAACTGGAGCGCTTCTCGAAAGCGACCCAGATTGACTAATCTCTCTGTCTTGAACTGAAGAAAGGAGGCTTTGTCCGGCCAGACCTTTAGAGTTTCATCTATATCGGCAAGTGCCTTCTTATCGTCTCTCAAATTGGCATATGCCAAAGCACGCAAATAGTGCGCCCAACCATCATTTGGGCTCTTCTGCAAAAGTACATCGAGCAATTTCACTGCTTCTTGCAGCTTGTTGCTCTTCAATAGAGCCGTCGGTCCTTTGAAATCCTCCGGCGTTAGTGCGACCGATTGGCTCTTGATGAAGGTCTGCGTATGTTCGTGGACTAGATAGAAGCCTCCGACCAGCAACGCGACCAATAGTGATAGTCCAAAAAAATCTCTCTTCTTCCATTTTGGTTCGCCTTCAAAGTTTGGCGCGATCAGTACGCTACATAGGAAACCCGCAGCCAGACCTCCGAGATGTGCAGCATTATCGATGCCATTCTGGGTGAATCCTTTGTACAAAACGTAAGCGAGAAAGACGAACAAACTCGTCATGTGAGACTTCAGGAAATCTACTTGATACCTGCTTCTGTTTGCAATCAAGAACCCCATCCATAGACCAAGCATTCCAAAAACGGCGCCAGACGCACCTGCAGATGTTTTCAAAGGATTTGAGTAAATGCTTGCATAGGATGCGATTATGCCGGTGAAAAAGTAGGTGATAGTAAACTTTGAACTGCCGAATTGCCTTTCTACATTTGGACCTAATTGACCGAGCACCCACATGTTCATGAAGCAGTGGAGAAGTCCGATGTGCACAAAAGTGTTGGTAATGATGCGCCAGTATTCTCCGTTCATCGCTCTGACGCCCTGGTCGGCACCGAAGTTGATCAAGACTTGATTGCTAGGACCAGTAACGGCTTCCGAGCCAGTAAACACAGCCATCGCTGCAAACACCATGATGTTCACTGCTATGAGCGCACCGGTGGCAGGAGTTATGTATCCGGACTTAGACTCTTTTTTGCTGTCGCTTTCCAAAGTCAATTCCTGGCTGTGAACTAAAGATTGAGAACGTCCTTCAGCCAATCAGTAAATGAGTGAGGTTTACCAAGAATTTCGGGCTTCTTCAGAGTGGGAGCCGCTTCCTTCGTCTCTGCACTAATTTCCGATTCTTTCGGTTCGTCCTGCTTCGGCAATATCTTTGCCATTAAAGCTAGATTGTAAATTAGTTCTTCCGGTATGAGTATGTCCGGACGGCGAAGTTTTGCCACCTCTTCATGACCTCGCGCCATGGCGATGGTTCTGCGAATAACTTCTCCATTGCCCATGAATAGAGTTGCTTCTCCGGTTTCTTCGGAGAACATGAAAGCTTCGCCTTCCTTGAGCGACGAGGTCCCGTGCTCAGCAAGGTACTTAAGTCTGGCGTCTATGGGGTCAACCGGCTTCTCTGCCCCCTTCTCGATTTTCGCTGGTTTTTCTTCGTAGTTGAAAGCTGAGAGGAGGGCCGCCACAAGTGAGATGCGCTTGGTAATCGCCGCAGGCATGGTCAAGCTGAACGAACCTACTTCAACGGTTTCTTCTTTGTTTGCATTTACAGAAGTATTTAGTGATGAGAGGGGCGTTTCATCCGGTGTGAAGGTGATTGCGTCCGTGCGCTTTGGCGGCTCTTGCGGGCTTGCCTGTTGCTCCGCGATCGTCTCTGACGCATCAGCGTCTTCGTTCGTGTCCTGATTTCTCTCTTTGTTAGTGCTTTTGTTCGCGTTTCTGCTTGCCGTCTCTTGCGTGTCTCCGGATTCGGTTGCCTCTGCCGTTTTGTCCTTGTCCTCGGCGTTGCGCGAAAGGTGCTTTTCAATCCAACCCCGCCGTTTTTTCTTTTGTTCGACGGTCTTTTCTTCTCCCACCTTTGCGGCATCGGCGGTGCGTTTTTCCTGGGCGTGCTGTTTCTCTTCTTTCAGGCGCTTTTCTTCGGCAAGTTTTTGCTCAGCAGCTAATTTCTTTCCCTCGGCCAGCGCTTTCGCGTCTGCGATCCTCTTTTCTTGAGCAAGTCGCTTCTCTTCTTTGATGCGCTGAATTTCGGCGCGCCTCTTTTCTGCTGCAAGTTTTCTTTCTTGAGCTGCTTTCTCTGCTCTTTCTGCTGCGCGTCGTTTTGTTTCACTCCAGAAAGAACGGCGCGACTGTTTGTCTTTCTGCTTTCCAGATTCCGACTTGTCAGCGTCCATTGCTATTCTCGGGAGTCCGAGAATAGAAAGCGGGTTGAAAACATGATCTTTTAGTTCAGCAAATCCTTCCTTGATTAAGTCGGAGACAGTGGCATCTGCCGCACTTTCCTTCTCAGGTTCGGGCTTGGCTGCGACTATCGAATCTTTCGAATTCTTGGAATTTTTGGAATCTGTTTCTTTTTTGTCTTCAGTTTTGGTTTCTTTCGGTTCGGACCACAAGTCTTCTTCGTTGACGCGAGCGGTTGTCACTCGTCGTGGTTTCTTTTCTGCGACTTCCTCTACTTTTGGATGCAGTTGTAGGATGGTTGTTGGTGATGCGTCGGCCGCAGTCTTGTCGCCGGAATCGCTGTTGGTGCCGGGCACTGTCAGGGTAATGCCTAAGGAACGCGAGAGTTCTTCAGCAGCGCTTCCGACATTGCCTTGTTCGAGTCGAACAGTGGCTAGAAGCAGGCGTATGCGGGTGAGATCGTTGTCGTTGAACGTCTTTGTAGGGACTGTCCTTTTTCCGCCCGTCTTTGCTGAAGAGCGAGCTATTCGCAAAGCTTGTTCTAGAGAGGAATCAGCGAGCTTCAAATAGCCCTGCTGTCTAAAGATCAGAGCCTGCTCATAAAACGCATTGATCTGGCGAGGATTCTTTTGCGTCGCTTTGAGAAATTCGACGAGGGCTTTGTTTGCATTCCCTTTTGCCTTAAGTGCCAGCCCCAACTGGTAGTGGTCAGTCGCCAGTGGCTTTTTCTTGCCTCTGAAAGGCTGATTTTTGGCTAAGGCTCTACCAGGCTTCGGTCTAACAGGAACCATCACTGCAGATGTAACGAGTGAGGAGCCAAGTGGCTGCAGCTGTGAAAGTGTAACTACGGGCTGTACTTTGTCGCCCATATTTGTAATCTGTTTTGCCACTGCATAAGGTGCCAGTGTCAAACTTGAGGAGAGAGAAACAGCAATACAGGCAAAAGAAACACGAGATATACGACTCTTGTATATCTTCTGTATAAGCACCTAAAACCCTCACCACGACTTGCTTCAAGCTAACCCAATCGGATCAATTTTGCAAGCAGTGAAGGTGTCCATCGAGTGAGGGATAGCAGGCGAACTTCCGATTGAAAAGGCAGCGCAACTACCTGCCGATCAAGCGTCTTTCCAGATTGCGTATGCTGGTCTTCCAGGACGGTTCATTGATTGTGCGCAGAATTTTTACAAGCACTGTTTTCGCACCACTTCTGTGTCCACCCAAAATATCTGTGAGTGGACGGTCGCCGATCACCGCCACTTCAGTTGGTGTCAAGCCGAGCATTTCAATTGCCTTTCTAAAACCTCTGCGGCTCGGTTTTTTCGCATAACCGATCACAGGCATATCGAAGAGCGCTTTAACCTTTTCGAGGTAAGCCGTATTTTTGTTGTTGCTCAGGATTACCATCTTAAAATGCGGTCTGGCTTTGATTAACCATGCGCTCACTTCATCTGTCAGTCGTCCTGACTTTGACTCCATGAGCGTGCTATCCAGGTCGAAGATCAGTCCCCTGATGCCATCGGCAACTAGGGTTTCGATAATGATGTCTGTGACGTCTCCGTCGATGTTGTAGGTTGGTTTGATGAAAGGCATTGGAAAACCATCTGTTTAAAAGTGCGCGGTGTTTCTGGCGAACAAAGCCCCAGATAAAGCGAAATTACGCTGATAAGGAATAAATCGAACGTATCCGCCGCTTCTTTAGGCTTGCAAAATCCTGTGCTGGCGCAGCTTTAGGAAGATTCTGTGATTATATCTGGTCCCGTGAGGAATTGTTTATGTTTTTTGCTCGAGCCGCCGAGAGCCGGTAAAATTGCCAGTTAGTGCTATTGCTATGCACGACCAAGCTCTTTCAGTGAGTCAACTGTTGAAAGCGTCAAAAACCCAGCCTGTCAGCTCAAAGGATACCGAGGCGGCGCAGGCGACATCAATGTCCACTTTGCCGCTCAGGCACGTTGCCATCATCATGGATGGCAATCGGCGTTGGGCTGATCAGCGCAAATTGCCACGCCTTTCCGGTCACAAAGAGGGCGTTAAATCGCTAAAGAGGCTTGTGCAGCATGCTGGAGCCATTGGGCTGGAATACTTGACCGTCTATGCCTTTTCAAGCGAAAACTGGCAGCGCAGCAAGGAGGAAGTTCGGTATTTGTTCGAACTGTTCAGCAATGTGCTGCGCGATGAATTTACCGAGCTGGCTGACAATAAAGTCCGCCTCCGCTTTCTGGGAGACATGTCAACAATCCCCGCTCGCTTGAGGAAGTCGTTCGAGCGTTCGATGGAAGATTCCAAAAACAATACTGGCTTGAATCTCCAGGTCGCTATCAACTACGGTTCGCGATTGGAGATTACTCAGGCTGCAAAGCGCCTGGCCCTCGATGTGGTTGCAGGCAAGTTGAACGCGAATGAAATCACCGAAGATTTGTTTGCGAATTACCTTTTTACCGAAGATATTCCGGATCCGGAAATGATGATTAGAACCGGTGGCGAGATGCGGCTGTCTAATTACTTGTTATGGCAGGCTGCTTATTCAGAGCTATACATTACGCCGATTCTCTGGCCGGACTTTGCGCCACACAACTTTGATGAAGCGGTAGAAGAATACGCGCACAGAAATCGCCGGTTTGGCGCCGACTAGAGCGTTTTAGATTCCAAGTTTGTTGTGTTGGAAACGCGTCGAGTCGGGCTAAGCTCATCGCGGATAATATCCGCCTTGTTGAGGTGGCGGGTAACCACCTTGAGGTGGAGGCGGATAACCGCCTTGAGGTTGCGGCGGGTAACCGCCTTGAGGTGGAGGATAACCTCCTTGCGGTGGCGGGTAGCCACCATATCCGCCACCACCGTATGGGTATCCATATTGAGGTGGTGGTGGAGCTGCCGCGGCTACCTGCATTGATTCGTCCAGCTGTATTGGCAGTTGCGAACCGGCTGGAATAGTGATTTCTGACCCTTTTCTAACGACTGCTCCCACCGCTCCAACGCCGCCACCAAGAGCGGTGCCGAATACTGCGCCCATACCCGTGCTTCGCCCGACTTGTCCTCGTCCTGTGGCGCCTACGATTGCACCGAGTGCCGTGCCGAGAGCGGCACCACCGGCTGCTCCGACGCCTGTGGTAACCATGCCTTTGCCGACTCGGCCGGCGGTTGTTCCACCAGTCAGCCTCAACTGATTGTCGTCAATTGAAGCGGAAAGAGGAACCCGCCTTCCATCCGGAGTTTCGATTTGAGTGAAGCGGATATCGATTTTTCCATTTGCGCCAAACTTGAAACGCTTGGCCGAAACCACGTTTGTAACTTGTCCTATAAGCTTGCTTCCTGCTGGGACAACAGGAATACCATCGGAGTAAATCGGTGAGCCTAATGTCGCTTCAACTGATTCTCCCGGTTGCGTGGACCCAGAATCAAGCGTGTTTTTTAAACTAGCTTGCAGCTTTGTTCCTGCTGCCACGACTGCCACTCTGCCCGCTAGATACGGCTGGGCAGGAGGGTAGGCGCCGGCTTGAGGATACTGCGGTTGCATGGGCTGCATGGGTGGATAACCTTGCTGCGCTGCTCCTGCATAAGGATTTTGCGGCGGCATTTGCCCTGGCTGAGGGTAACCAGGTTGTCCATACCCTTGCTCACTGACGCGACCCTGAAACGCCGGTGGCGATGCACCTAATTGAGCCGATGCTGCATTCGGAGGGGGCATACTTTGTGCAGTCCCGTTTTGTCCAGTTCCGTTCTGCGCTCCAGCGCCGACGGCTTGCGCGGTCGAATCGGCAATGTCTTTTCTTGTCTGACTTTGCTGCAGTCGGTATAAAAGCGCTGCCGCTGCAGCTCTTGTGGCGATCGTCGTGGCGTCCACGACATTGGGTTTTTCGTCGCCATCCAAAAGCCCGCTCTCTGCTGCCTGCGCAACACCCGTTCGTGCCCACTGAGGAACTTTGCTGCCGTCTTCAAACCGTGACAATACTCGTTCTACAGTGCCTTCATCTGGCGGTTGCGTTTGCAGCGCGCGCGCCACAATCACGATTACTTCGCCCTGTTGGATAAATTGATTTGGACGAAAACCGTCTGCAAATCCCGCTATGTAGTTGTTTTGCCTAATAATTTCGACGTATTTGTAATAAGGGTCGCTAACTTTGACGTCCGGAAAGCTTGGCGTCGTCGACACCGGTTGGTTTTCCAAACCAAGTGCACGCACCATCCACATCGATAGTACGGCACGCGTAACCGGCTCACCAGGCTTGAACTTGCCGTCCGCCTCGGCGGGAATTACACCTTTGTCGGATAAATCATTGACGTACTTCTCAGCCCAACAGTTGCCCAAGTCGACAAATCTGGCTGCGTACGCCGGCAGAAGAGTGTTTATGGCGAAGAGCGCTGCCAGAGCAGCCGGCTTCACTTTTGAAAGACGCATAGACACTCCTCGATAAAGTACCCAGCATCGGAATCCTGTCTACCTTGCGCAAACCCCGAAGAGAATCTCAAAGAGTTCCGCCCGTCATCGATATGTTCGATAACTACTATAGCCTATATGGTAAATTTCACGTTTTTCTAAACGTGCAAAATCAGGCGCCTAGCAGGTTGCTGCGCTTCTAAATCGATTTATCCGGACGCTAGCCGACGAATTTCCCTTTGCCGATTAGCCGATCATCTGCTGAAGACTCTTTCCTTGTTCTTCTACCGAGCGGATCAGACCTTCCAGATTGATCTTCTGATTCTTGGCGGTGAGCACTACGAGGAAATGGTTGGCCACTTCGTAGAAGTGCAATATGCCCTGGTCGGTCAGAAGTGTCATCTGCATGAGATTTCCTCGATTCATTCTCTGAATGGAAACATCATTGTTGGAAAACAAAGTTGCGGACAATGCGCCGATCATCGCCACGTCTACTTCCGGCGGCAGTGATGTGGCTACAACCTGTCCGTCTCGTGAGATGAGCAAACAACCCAAAATACCGTGCTTCCCATTGAGGGTGTTTAAAAGCGCCATCAGTTGTTGGGTATCGGCCATTTTGTTTCTCCTGAGATGTCGATCTTTGGGCAATTAGGCGACGCGCCCATCACCATCATGGCACAAGATTACTTCGTATCTTCGTGCTTGGCACTATCCTTTTCTTTGTCTTTCTTCGGGTCTGGTGCGCTTGCGATTTTTACGAGCTGTTTGACGTCAACCCATGGTTCGTCCAGGGCGGTGGCGAACACCGTGCCGGCCACTTCAATCGTGTCACCGTCTTTAAGGTCTTGCAGCAGTTTGTTCTTGGGATCTTTGTCCTTCGGAATTGGCATCGCCAATTTGATTTCCGAAAACGGCACCTTGCTGTTTGGTCGCAAAATCAAGAAAGACAAGTAGCTCTTAGAGGCGCGCATCGCCGGTTTGTAGTCAAGAGCAAGGCTCGAGTAAGCGTGAAACGGAGCGGTGAACTTCACGTTTTTGTGGAGGTATTTGTTGGGCTCGTCGACAAGCTGTTGGGTCGTGACGTTCTGAACATTTTCAAGGGGCGGTTCTGGCACTGGAGCGGCTTCTGCCTTCTCCTTGCCGTCTTTGTCCTTGGCGTCCTTATCCTTGCTGTCCTTGTCGGCGCCTGCTGGCTCTTTCTTGTCTTTGGCAGGTTTTGTACTGGTGCCGCTGGCCTTAGGCGCTGCGACGCTTTGTTGTGTGCTCACAAAACCTACAACTGTCAGCGAGAGCGAAGCTGCTACTGCAAAGGCTATGAGTCGGCGCTTCGAGATCTGCGAATTTTTCGAATTGGTTGAGCTGATTTCTTGATCCTTGATTTCTATCATAACTTTCACCGGTTACCGCCCTATTTTTGGCTCGGAAATTTGCAGGACCCACCAAACGCCTTCTCAGGCTCCTGCTTAAGAGTCGTCTAAATTACCAAAGGCTCATCTTACCAGAAGCTTATCCTCTAATGCGAACAGACTCCTATGTCGAAATGTAAGATTGGTCTGTCTCACAGTCGTTCTGATGATTTCCGTATGTGTCGAATTGTTTTGACTACAAAATAAGCACAAAGTGGGTCGAAAAGATATGCAGCGGGATCTGCCAAAGAACGGCGGAGAATTGGGGAACTAGAAAGCGAACGTAAGGTGCTTTGAAAACGTGAAAAAAGCGAAGAACACGCAAAACGAAGTGGCAGAAAATGCAGAAATCGGCGACAACCCCGTCACCGAAGTCGAAAGACCCCGCGAGCTGACGCCCTTAATGCGTCAATACTGGGAGATTAAGTCTCAATATCCGGACTTCCTGGTTTTTTTCAGAGTCGGTGACTTCTATGAAATGTTCGATAGCGATGCCCAAGTTGCGTCACGCGAACTCGATATCACACTAACGGGCAGACCAGAGTCTTCATATCCAGGCGGTCGCATGCCGATGGCTGGTGTGCCAGTGCGCGCAGTCGATGCTTACCTGGCACGTTTGATTCAGAAAGGATATTCGGTCGCGATCTGCGAACAGGTCGGCATTGTCGGCGCAGAGAAAGGACCTGTCGAGCGTCAAGTAACCAGAATCTTGACACCAGGTACGGTGCTCGAATCTCACCTCTTGCCGGTCAGAGAAAACAATTATTTGCTGTCTGCAGTGAAAGCGACGGGTGCAAACGACCTCTGGGGGTTGGCTTTTGTTGATGCTTCTTGTGGTGAATTCTTCGTCACGCAAGTCCCGGAAAGCACACTCGCAATTGAAATCGGACGCATTCAACCGCGAGAAATCATTGCTGCTAAGCGAGTCGTTAAACCTCAAGGCGATGATGTCGTAGCTCGCGAAGTAATTGATTTGCCCCCGGCAATATTGGAGCAATACCATGTAACAGGTCGACCGGCTATGTATTTCCAATTCGAGCCGGCGCAAAGACGTGTCTGTCAATTCTTTGAAGTTTCCACCCTGGAAGGATTTGGCTGTCACAAAATGCCGTTGGCGACAGCCGCAGCAGGCGCGGCTCTGGAATATCTGGAGAAAACTTGCGGTTCTCAAATCCCTCGCTTTAACGGCATCTCGACTTACAGCGTCGATGGTCATATGACGATGGATGAAAATACCCGGCGCAATCTTGAGCTGACTGAAACTTCGCGTGATGGTGTTTTCCAAGGCAGCTTGCTTTGGGTGATTGATCAAACACAAACCGGCATGGGCAGCCGCATGATGCGCAAATGGCTGATGCGCCCTCTCTTCGACGTTGCAGCTATCGAACAGCGTCAAAATGCAATTGAAGAACTGATTGGCCAACATCAAGTTCGCGAAACCCTGAAAGATTGCCTCTCTTCCTTGTCTGATTTGGAACGCCTTTCGGTCAAGCTTTCGTCCGGTACGATCAATCCTAAGGAATTGGCGGCAGTAGAAAATTCTCTCTCTCAATTGCCCGCCTTAAAAAGCGCCGTCAAAGATCTGAAGAGCGATAGCCTCAGGTGCTTATCAGAGCTTCCATTGAGTTTGGAAACTCTGAAAGACGAAATCTCGCGTGCTCTTTGTGCAGATCCTCCCAGAGAATTGACTGAAGGCGGCATCTTCAAGGAGGGCTACGACGAAGAGCTGGACGAGATTCGTGGTTTGCTTGGTGGTGGAAAGCAGTGGATTGAAGATCTGCAAAAGAAGGAAGCGGATCGCACCGGCATTAAGAGTTTGAAAGTCAACTTCAATCGCAACTTTGGTTATTTCATTGAAGTGACAAACTCGCAAAAGGGCTTGGTTCCTGATGATTACATCAGAAAGCAGACTTTGACGAATGCCGAGCGTTTTATTACTCCAGAACTCAAAGAGTATGAAGCGAAAATCCTCAATGCTGAAAAAGGTCAGTCGGATGTTGAATATAAGTTGTTTACTCAACTAAGGCAGCGCCTCACATCCGCAGGTGGAGACTTGCTCTCAGTCGCCAATAACTTGGCCACTCTCGACGCTCTTCTTTCCCTCGCCAAAGTCGCGATTGAAGGAAGGTATGTGAAACCGCAAGTAGATAATTCTTTGGAATTGAAAATCGCCAGAGGCAGACATCCTGTGTTGGAGCGCATCTTGCCCAAAGGCAGATATGTTGCCAACGACACTCGTCTTGAAGGCGATAGCGAAGATCATCAAATGATCATTCTTACCGGTCCTAACATGGCTGGTAAGTCAAGTCTGCTGAAACAGACCGCTCACATTGTGATTTTGGCTCAAATGGGCTCTTTTGTTCCTGCTGATTCCGCCACTGTCGGCATTGTCGATCGGATCTTCACACGCATCGGCGCGGCGGACGATCTGTCTCAAGGGCAATCTACATTCCTTGTGGAAATGAGTGAAACGACTCAGTGCTGTTTGTCGGCAACCAGCCGTTCGCTAATTCTCTTGGACGAAGTTGGTCGCGGCACCAGCACCTACGACGGTGTTGCAATTGCCTGGTCAGTATCCGAGTACCTTGCAAAAGAAGTACGTGCTCGAACGATTTTCGCAACTCACTACCATGAGTTGAACGGGCTTGCGAGCTTCTTCCCACAAATATCCAATTATCAGGTTCTCGTCAAAGAAGTTGATGGGCATGTGGAATTCATTCGCTCTATTGCGCCTGGTGGTGCCAGCAGGAGCTTTGGAATTCAGGTTGCTAAAATGGCCGGTTTACCGGCTGAAATCATCACCCGTGCGCAGCACCTGATGCAGCAAATGGAGCGCCGCAGTGCTGCCAGCAAGATTCTGGACGGACCGAAGTTTAGAAGCATTCCGATTGACGAGGTAATGCAACTGTCTCTCTTTGAGGCTGCCACTGCGGGCAGTGTTACTGAGAGTTAGTTTTGAGAGAAGTGTCGAAGGGTCATTTGGTTAATGACCCTCAAAGAAGCTGAGGAGCTCATGTTTAAAAACTCATCGATTGAAAGTACAACCATTCAAAAGCGTCGTCATTACAGTGCTCTGGCTCTATCGTTGAGTCTGGCACTTCTGGTGCCGGCGCTGTCTGCGTTGGTGAGTGAAGCGAAGTCAAAGGAAAAGGCGGCGTCATCCGCTTCCGAGATAACCGAATCGAAATCTGCCTCAAAGGCGGAATCGAAATCCGAGTCCAAACCCGAGTCCAAACCCGAGTCCAAACCCGAGTCCAAATCCGACTCCAAACCCGACTCTCAAAAGACATCAGCGAAAAGAGAGAAGCCTGCAAAAGCAGAGAAGAAAAGCAACACTGACAAAGCAGTGCCTGCTGTTGAAGGTGGAAAAGCCGACCAACCCCTAGGAGTCATCGGACTGCCCCGCCCGATCGCCAAAATGATCAATCAGGGGAGATGGCGGGAAGCGAGCCAATTGCTTGAGGCGCGAACTAAGAAAGAAGCGGACGTGAATCGAGACAATGCTTGGCTGGCATTCGCATACTTGTTTTTGGGCAAGAGCGACGAGCTGAAAAAGCTTGCCGAGGATTGCGACAAGCAAGCTCCCAAGAGCCCATACACGCTTTTGGTAAAGGGTTTCAACCTTACATTAGACGGCAAATTTGAAGAAGCTGAAAAGCTGTTTCTGACTCTGCCAAAGCAGTTCGGTGCTGATCCACTGGCTAATTTCGCCTTGGCTCTCGTCACCGCAAAACAAGGCAAAGCATCCGCCGCTGCCCAATATTGTCAAACGGCAGTCGAGCTTGATCCTCAGTTTGCCTGGGGTTTTCGCACTCTGGGTTATTTGCAGCAACGCTGGCTGGAAGATATCGGCAAAGCAGAAGAAGCTTACGCCAAGGCTCTTGAGATTGAGCCAGGCATGACCGAAGCCCAAGACGCGTTGGTTGATCTTCGCTTGTCGAAGAATGACTTTGATGGTGCAATCGATGTGGCTAAAAGTGCCATCAAAGCCGGACCTAAGGTCGCAGCCAACCACTACCGACTTTCGCAAATCTACACTGAGCAATGGCGCTTGCGCGATGCGCTCGAAATTTTGCAAAACGCAATCGACCTTGATTCCACTAATCCGCGTTTCTTCAGAAGTCGCGCTTCCATCAAGAGTTTTCAAGGAAATTTGAACGGCGCTATAGCAGATCAGCAGAAGGCTGTTGAACTAAGCAAAGACAAGCCATTTGAATTGATCGAGCTTTCAAACATGAATGTTCTTGCCGGCAACAATAATCGTGCGGCAGAGAATTTGGCTGAAGCCATAAAGATTGAGCCGGATAACCAGGCAGCGCACGACAAGTTGTACCGCATTCTTTCTCAAGAAAAGCGTTTTGACGACATGGTTGCCGAAGGGCGCCGAATGGCTGAGCGTAAGCCGAAAGAAGTACGCTATCGCATGGAGTACGCCTATGCTTTGGCTCAAGCGAAGCGATTAGATGAAGCAGTCGAGCAGTACAAATTGGCTGCAGGGTTGACGAACACTGATCCAGAGCCCTGGCGCCGGCTAGGAGCTCTCTATATAGGTAAGAAGGACTGGTCGTCTGCGCAGCGCGCGTTCACCAATGCGCTCAACATCAATCCAACTTCAGTTGCCGACTTGTCGGCTCTTGGTTTTTGTTATGCCGAAGACGATGAGTATATGAAAGCGGAAGCAGCTTTCGTGACTGCTCTTGCCTTGCAGCAATTGACGCCACCTAATCAGCAGACTGGACCCAGCAAGATTGATTTGATGCGATCGCTGGCGGGTTTGTTCTTCGCCGAAGGTCGTTTTTCTGATGCTACGACACAGTACGAAAACATAGTGATGCTGACGAGAAACACTCCACAGAGCTCGTTTGATATGTTCATGCTGCTGAAGGCCAAGGCAATGCGCGATTTGACGAAGCAGTCGGCGCTGCATCTTCAAGAGGCTTTTCAAAAACTCGACAAAGAGCAAAAATCACGTGAGACGGTTCCGCTAGCGGACGCTCTGCTGAAATCTGGCGCCATTACCGAAGTTCTTGTTCTTCTGCCGGAAGATCTCTCGGGCGTTTATCCGAAGCATCTGGCTGATGCGATGCAAACACGAGCCAAAGCTCTTGCCGTAAAAGGCGATCTCGATCAAGCGATTGCAGTGGCAACAAAAGCGACCGAATTGAAGGATATCGACTATGAGCAAAAGTCTGATGCCTGGTTTGTTTTGTCCGAACTGCAATTGATGAAAAAGGATCTTGCTGGAGCTGAAGCGTCGGCAAACAAGGCACTGGAATCTTATGTGAAATCACCGGAAGCTTATGCGATGCTCGGCAAGGTTGCACTGCTGAAAAACGACAGCAAGGCCGCGATGAGCCATGCAAAACGGGCTCTGGAATTGAATCCTTATTACGCTGGTGCATATCTGCTGCAAGGTGACGCGCAGATGGCGACGGGTGCTATCAAGGAAGCGAAGGACAGTTATCGCAAAGCTGTAGAACTTTATCCAGGTTCTCTGGAAGCGCATAAGTCCTTGCTGCAGGCGCTGAAGAAGCTCTCCTTGACTGACGAAGCAAAGCATGAAGAAGAGCAGATTGCTCAGCTTGAGTCATTGCGTTAAGTCACAGTAAAACATCGAGTCACGCGTTAGAAAGCCGGGATGCGCAGGCGGCGTCTGGGCAATATCAACTTGTAGTACGGAACATAACAAAGGCGAAGGCGTCTACCTAGGGAGTTGAATCCACTAGGAATTGCCGTTGAATCGGCATTCGGATTCGCTGACAGAGTCTGCATCCAGGCTCAGCTTTTAGCTTAATTTTATAAGGAATTGCGTCATGAATCTGCTCGAGCCATTTGTATTTTTTGCATCTGTGGTCTTGTGCTTCATTGCCGCGGCTATAGGTAGTCACTACACTGAAAAGTCCGTTGACTCCTGGTATCCATCGCTCAATAAGCCTGCCTTCACACCGCCGGACTGGGTATTTCCAGTTGTCTGGTCGGTTTTGTATTTCCTAATGGGCATCTCGCTGGCAACCGTTCTGACCACAGGAACACACGAGCAAATTGGGCTGCCAGTAAGCCTCTTTGCCCTTCAACTTCTGTTGAACATGGCTTGGTCTTACATATTTTTTGGACAGAAAAATCCGATCGGTGGTTTTGTCACCGTAGCACTGCTCTGGTTTACCGTCGCATTTACGACTCTGTCGTTTGCTAGCGTAGCCTTCGAAGCAGGATTGATGCTTGTACCTTACTTGCTCTGGGTTTCGTTTGCACTGATTCTAAACTGGGGCATCGTGAGAGCCAATCATCGCATCAAGCCAGTCAGTCAATATCCGGCTTTTCCGCGCAATAACTCAACACCATTGCCGCACTAAGTTAGGATGCATAGATGAGCTCTACAGGCTCTTTGAGAGGGGCGCTAAAGCGTCCCTTTTGCTTTCGGACAATTAGTTACTGCGCAGAAGCCGGAACGGCTTTTAGTTGCTTGAATGCTTCAAGTGCGCGTTGGCGCGCAAATGAATGATCCACGACCGGCTTAGGATAGTTTTTCCCAAGCTCTACTGCGTGTGCTTTGAGAATTTCCGGCGGCGCTTCCCAGGGCTTGTGTATCCACTGTTTAGGCAGCCCTGCCAATTCTGGCACCCACTTGCGAATGTATTTGCCGTCTGGGTCGAATTTCTCGCTTTGCAAAACCGGATTGAAGATTCGAAAGTAGGGCGCAGCGTCAGCGCCACATCCAGCCGACCATTGCCAGCCGAGTGTGTTATTTGCCAGGTCCGCGTCCACCAGAGTGTCCCAGAACCATTCTGCGCCGTCCTGCCAGGATAAGAGCAAGTGCTTCACAAGAAACGACGCGACAACCATGCGCACGCGATTGTGCATCCAACCGGTGTGCCAGAGTTCCCTCATGCCGGCATCAACGAGCGGATAGCCGGTTTGACCTTTTTGCCAGGCTTTCAAAAGCTTTTTGTCATCGCGCCAGGGGAAACGTTCGAATTCCGGACGCAGCGGCGCTTTTGCCGTGAGTGGGAAATGATAGAGAAGGTGGTGGGCAAACTCGCGCCAGACTATCTCTTTTAAATACGTAGATTTTCCTTCGCGACCTTTTGCAGATTTGTCGATTTCTTTGACAGCGTGCCAAATGGTGCGTGGACTGATTTCGCCGAAGTGGAGGTGCGGCGAAAGACGCGAAGTGCCAACCACGCTGGGACGATCCCGGTCGGTCGTGTAATCGTCGATGACACCTTCCAGAAAGGTCTTCAGGTTTTCTTTCGCCCCTTTCTCCCCGGGCACCCAGGCTTCTTCCATTCCAGCAGTCCAATTGATCGTAGGCAGGAGCCTCAAATCTGCGATTGCAACTGTTTGGATTCTCTTTGTAGGAGCAATCAGTTTTTTTGGCTTTCCAATTGGCGCCGGCGGCGTCACGAGAGCAGTCGCGGTTTTGTAGTATGCCGTGAAAACTTTGTAGGGCTCATTCTTTCCATTCAAAACTTGCCATGGTTCAAACAGAAGGTTGCCGTTAAAGCTGCGTGCATCGATACCATCTTTTACGAGCGCGCCTTTCATGTTTTTGTCGCGAACTATTGTAGAAGGCTCATAGCGGCGGTTCCAGAAAACCGCATGGGCTCCCATTTCTCTAGCAAAATCTCTCAAAACAGTGAGGCTGTATCCACGTTTTACAATCAGTGGCGAACCTAGTTTTGCCAGCGATTCTGCTAACTCAATTAAGGAGTGATGCAACCACCAGCGCGTAGCGCCACCGGGCTCCCAATCCCCTTCTTCTTCAGGCGACCAAATAAATAGTGGTATCACAGGAGCACCACTATCTGCCGCCGCCGATAGAGCAGGGTTATCGTCGATTCTCAAGTCTTGTCGAAACCAGACTATTACAGGTGCTTTGCTGGGAGCCGGAGCTTCCATTTATTTCCTCTGAGAGGCATTGATGCCTCTGGCGCAATTCTTCATGTGCTCTGCTTCCGCTTCTCGGAATGTTTTCGCAAGAAGGTCAGCATAACTTTCGAGGACGATGGCAACTTCTGGGTGTTGCGGTCCTAGCTTCTTCATGCGAATGTCCATGGCTCGCTGATAGAGCGGCTCAGCATCCTCATACAATTGCTGGCGTTTTAAAATATCGGCGAGTGGATAGAGGCACGAAGCGACATGAGGATCGTCTGCACCATAACTGCGCTCACGCAGTTCAACGAGCTTTCTGAAGAGTGGCTCGGCGTCTTTTAGTTTGTTCTGCTGGTAATAACATGTGGCAAGACTGAACATCGCCGGGTCTATCCCGCTGTCGAATTCGCCCAACAAGCGGCGCTTCATCTCAAGCAAACGTTTAGCATGCGGCTCTGCTACGGCAAATCGCGAGAAGCTTATATAGAAGTTGACTAGATCGCTGAGGTGATTTGCCATTTCGAAGTGATCGTTGCCGAACACTTTTTCCGCGATGGCCAGTGAGTCTTTGTAGTGTTGTTCGGCTTGTGCGAATTTGCCGTCTGTTTGATAAACCTTTGCCAGGTCGGTCAAACTAGAGGCAACGTCAGGATGTTGTTTGCCGAGTGCGCGCTCTTTCATCGAAAGAATTCGCTTGTACAACTTCTCTGCCTCGCCCGTCTTGCGCTCTTGCAAGTACATGTCGCCGAGGTGCTTCATGAGCGCCACTACTTCCGGGTGAGTCGGGCCGAGGGTAATTTGTTTGCTGGCGAGCTTTCGCTCCAGATAAGGCGCAGATTCCTGCGTGCGGCCCTGCAACGTAAGAATGTCGAGCAGGTAATTGGTTATCGACTCTACTTCGTTGGATTCTTGACCGAGGGCGTTCTCGATCACTGGTAAGGCTCTTTCAAGGCACTGGCGGGCTTGTTCGAGCTTGTTTAACTCCTTGAGGGCAAATCCGAGCTGGTGAAGCGATGAGGCCGTCTCTGGATCATCAAGGCCCAGCGCGCGCTCTCTGATGCGGAAGGCCTTGGTGAAAATCGATTCGGCATCAGTGTATTTTTTCTGGGCCATGTAAAGCAGGCCAAGGTTGTTCAAGCTGGTCGCTACTTCCGGGTGGTCGGGTCCGAGCGCCTTGGCGTACATTGCGGTGACCTTCCGGCAAATAGGCTCGGCTTTGCCGTGTTCGCCCATGAAAAAATAGAGCGCAGAGAGGTTATTCAGGCTGGAGACGATGTCTTCGTGACCAGGAATCAGATTGTCTTCCCGCAATTTCAGGGCGCGAACGTACAGGGGCTCGGCATCGGCAAACCTGGACTGCTCGAAGTAAACTTCCGCAAGGTTGTCGAGCAGAATCGCCAAAGTTAGAGGATCTGACGCAGACTCCGCCTCTAAAAGGGCGGCCCGCATCATCTTCTCAGCCTCTGGAAAGTCGCCGGCTTGGAAAGCAGCAGCTCCTTTTTCAGCGTATTTCGTCCAGCTCTCACTCATGCCGCAGTGCCAATAGTCCCCGATGTCAGCAGATGGAGCCGCTGACTTACTATCAATTATGCACCGTCGCCAACAATCTCATTCTCCATTTGAGGAAATTGCGTAATCAAATCTCGACAGCGGTAAACTAGATTGTCAGAAGGAAGTGAACTCTGCGCCATTTTGTCTACAAATCTGAAATCGAATGTCCCGCTCAAACCCTCTATGCGTGGCATCTTCGCCCTTTGGCTTTCGAACGCCTGACACCAGCCTGGGCCGATGTGCAGGTCAAAGGAGCCCCTCAGAAGCTTGAAAAAGGGCTCAAAATCGATTTAACGGTCCGCAAATTCGGCATTCCTGTCGATTGCCAGTTTGTCGTGACCGATCTAGAGACCGATAAGTTTTTCGCCGACCAGCAACTAAAAGGTCCTTTCGCCTTCTGGCGACACGAACATAAATTTGATGTGATTTCGGACAGTCGCTCTTTGATGAATGACTCCGTTCAGTATTCTTTGCCGCTGGGCTTCCTTTCGGAAGGGTTTGCCGGTCCGCTCATGGACGGGGACCTCGAGAGATTGTTTCGTTATCGCCACGAAATTCTGAAAAATGACCTCTCAGCGTATATGAGAAATCAGAATCAACCGAGGATGAATGTACTAATTTTCTGCACGCCAGATGCTTTGCAGGCACCTCTTGCATCGTATCTTTCGACTCAAGGTCATTGCGTTCTGACTCCCGGTCTTAAGGAGACCGCAGCTGTGGAGGAATACTCTGAAATCTTGAGCCGGCCGATTGAGACTTATATCCATGTAGATGACCTTGGATCCTCGTGGCGCTCGGCAAACCTAGGCATCATTAATCGTCTTGTGGAATCTAAGCATCTGAAGACATACATTGAGGTTCACGATACACACGATAACTCCAACGAAAATTTCGAGCAGCGTTGTGCACCACTGCGAGCGGCTTCTGTTCGTTGTATTTACGTTCGCACGGGGGCGATTCTTTCTGCGGCATTTGGCGTTTTAAAAAACAATTCCAATTGGAAAAGTGAGACGCAGCCTTGGGTTGCCGTGGATGATGTCGCATCTGCAATTGAATTTTGCATGCTGACAGAGTCTATTGATGGGCAGGTTCATCTTTCTGCAAATCAAAAGAAACCGCCAACAAAAGAGTTTAGAACTATGCTGGAATGCGGGTATCCATTTAGATACCAGTCGTTAACAGCCGCGCGCAGACATGTTTTGAAGTAGTCTAAATCGTAAGGAATCTAGAGGTCGGGTTTGCGCAAAAAAAGGGCGCATGCAATGCGCCCTGCCGAGATTTGTTTAGTGTTTTGCGTAGAAGAGAACGGCAAGTCCCGAGGAGATTACAAGAAAAATTCCCCAGAAAATCAAAGCGCGCAGATTCATTGTCTTTTCGTCAATTGAGCGCAGTTGTTCGGCTACAGCCTGATCGACTTTATAGTCTTCTTCCTTCTCACCAGGCGAAGCGTCCATTGCGCGAATACGATTGAGGGTGTTTTTGCCCATCGCCGCTTCCAGGCTCACAGGCAAATTCGGCATCAAGTTGATTATCTGGGTGATGCGCAATTTGAGGCTCTGATCGAGATCTGCAAGACCATGCTCGCTATAGTCGTAGTAGTTGAAGTTGCCTTCTTCTACTTCCAGCAAGCGCTTTATCGCAGGATATCCTGTTTCGCTAGATCCGTTGATTTTTCCACCGGTCAAAAATATGCCGTGAAAGACACCAATTTCACCTTCGATTTTTGGCTTCGTTCCGGATATAACCAGAATGCCGCTTTCCACTTTTTGCAATTTCAGAAGCGTCCAGAGGACTTCGCGTGTTCTTCTGTTCTGCCAGATTTTGCCCGACTGGACGGACCGTGCCTTCGCCATTGTTACCTGACTCAATTCGTATTACCTGTTTTGCCCAAACTAAGGAACAGTAATGAGATCTTAGCGTAGTCCCAATACTGTGGGCTTTATTTCCTCTCAAACTTTCAGTGTCAAAGTTACGGGGCAATGGTCCGAACCCAGCACCGCTGCTTCGATTGTGGCCTGCTCGGCCATTTTTTCCAGCGCTTTATGGATGAAGAAATAATCGATGCGCCATCCAACATTGCGCGCTCTTGCGTTTGTCATCATATGCCACCAAGTGTAATGGTTTGCATCTTTGTTGTATATGCGAAACGTATCGAGGTGTCCTGCCTTCTCGAATCGGTCCATCCAATCGCGCTCTTCGGGCAGGAAGCCAGAAATGCGGTGATTGTCTTTCGGGTGCGCAAGATCGATTTCTTTGTGCGCGGTGTTGAAGTCGCCGCAGACGACCAGGCGTTTTCCCTCTTTCTGCAACTTCTTCGAGTATTGCAGGAAAGCTTCGTAGAATTCCATTTTGTATGCAAGCCGCTCAGGGCTTGCTTTTCCATTGGGGAAGTAAATATTTGCCAGCAAGAAATCACCGTAATCGGCAATGACAGTGCGCCCTTCGTTGTCGAACTTGGCGATTCCAAAGCCGTTCAAAACTTCCTTTGGTTTCTCGCGAGTGTAAATTGCGACTCCGCTGTATCCTTTCTTTTCCGCGTGGCTGAAGTAGGCGGTATAGCCTTTGCGCTCCATCAATTCTTTTGTCAGTTGGTCGGCGCCGATTTTGGTTTCTTGCAAGCAAACCACGTCATATTTCTCTTTTTCTTTCCATTCGAAAAAGCCCTTCTTGGCGATGGCGCGCAAGCCGTTGACGTTCCAGGATGCAATTCTGAATTTCACTGTCGATACCGATTTTGCATGTATACAGAGTCGTAGATATGAGCCACAACTCTGTATTAAAACGCGCCCAAAGCCCTGATGGGGACTTCTTTGCAAATTGTTCTTCATTTGCCGGATAAGAAAAAGCGTCACACTTCACGCGTGACGCTTTTCAATGTTTTTGTAGCGATTAAACCGTGATTACTTGGCGGTTGCCAATGAATCGCAAGCTTCTTTGACGCCCGGATGGACGATTTCGCCTTCGTGAATGTTGACGCCGAGAGCCAATGCCGGATCATCGAGGCAGGCTTTGTAGCCCAGCTTGGCCAGCTTCAATGCGTAAGGCATTGTGGCGTTGGTGAGGGCTCTGGTCGAGGTCCACGGTACTGCGCCAGGGATGTTGGCGACGCCGTAGTGCACAACTCCATCCACAACGTAGATGGGATCTGAGTGGGTTGTAGCGTGGATGGTCTCGATGCAACCGCCTTGGTCGACTGCGACGTCGACGATGACGGAGCCTTCTTTCATCTTCTTGATCATGTCTTTGGTGATAACGCGCGGAGCGGCTTTACCAGGGAGCAATACTGCGCCGATGACGAGATCCGCACTCGGGAGTGCTTCTTCGAGGTAGTGTCCGACCGAAAATACCGTGCGAACTTGACCGTTGAAGATATCGTCGAGGTAGCGCAAGCGCTCGAGGTTGACATCGAACAAGGTAACGCGAGCGCCGAGACCGAGCGCGATCTTCGCTGCGTTTGTTCCTACGACGCCACCGCCGATGATGATGACGCGACCCGGCTCAACACCAGGAACGCCACCCAGGAGAATACCGCGGCCGCCCATTGGGCGCTCGAGGTAGTTGGCACCGATTTGTGCGGACAAACGTCCAGCGATTTCACTCATCGGTGTGAGCAAAGGCAGTGAGCCGTTTGCCAATTGAACTGTTTCGTAAGCAACACAGGTAGCACCTGTCTTTGCGAGGTCGTGAGCCAATTTCGGCTCGGCTGCCAGGTGCAAATAGGTGAAGAGCAGTTGTCCTTTTTTCAGCATTGCCACTTCGCTTGCTTGCGGCTCTTTTACCTTCATGATCATGTCGGATTCGCCGAAAACGCTCTTCGCATCAGGCAAAATCTTTGCCCCTACTTTTTCGTAGTCTTTGTCACTGATACCACTGCCGACACCAGCATTCTTCTCAACATACACGGTATGTCCGGCTGCAACCATGGCGGCGGCTCCTGCCACAGTCAGGGCAACGCGATATTCGTTGTTCTTGATCTCTTTCGGTACACCAACCTTGGACAAGGTTCAGCCCTCCATATGTGTTGTAAGAATGCGACTTCCTAAAAAAATGCGTAAAGTCGCTAAAGCCCGTAAATTCTAGCCTGACAATATGACTATTGGATATTGTCTTGATACTTGTTTTAGTTTTTGCGAGTATTTCGGACTTATGGTCAGGTATTGCGGGTTTGGCAACCCGGTTTATAAGGCGGCGTGAGAAATGGCAGAGAAGAACGGTAAGGGCGCACTCGTAGTTGTATCGGGTGCTAGAACAGCATTTGGTTCGTATGGTGGGGGGTTGGCGTCTCAAACGGCTACGGACCTGGCTGTTGCGGCTTCCAAAGGAGCTATCGAAAGGGCCAAAATCGACCCGCAGAAGGTTGATGAGGTTGTTATGGGCAATGTGCTGCAAACGAGCAAAGATGCCATTTATCTAGCCAGGCATGTCGGCTTGCGCTCCGGCATGAAGCAAGAAAGCCCTGGACTTATTCTCAACCTGCTTTGCGGCTCGGGTGTGAAGGCTGTCGCTACGGCAGAAATGCTTATCGATGCGGATCAAGCACAGATTGTTCTGGCTGGCGGAACCGATTCGCTGTCCATGACCCCTTACATGAGCTGGGCGATGCGTTGGGGTGGTCGTATGGGCGCCACCGAGATGTTCGACGGGCTTGACATTCGTGACACTCTGCCGAATGCCTCGATGGGCGAAACAGCGGAGAATCTGGTCGAGAAGCACAAAATCACAAGAGAAGAGCAAGACGCCTTTGCCGTTGAATCTCAGCAGCGCGCCAAAAAGGCCCAAGATGCCGGCGTTTTCGCTGACGAGATCGTTGCGATGGAAGTGGCAGCCGGAAAAGGAAAAACCAAGGTTATCGACAAAGACGAGCACATGCGCCCCGACACCACAGTAGAAGGTCTGGCGAAGCTCAAACCAGCATTTAGAAAAGGTGGTTCCGTCACCGCTGGAAACGCTTGTGGCATCGTAGATGGTGCTGCCGCTCTGGTTGTCACTCGCGAGAAGATTGCTGAGAAGCAAGGACTGGAGCCGATGGTGAAGGTACTTTCCTGGGCTGTTGTCGGCGTGCCTCCGGAGATCATGGGCATTGGTCCGGTTCCTGCCATTCCGATGGCGCTGGAAAAAGCCGGTCTCAAAATGGAGGATATTGATCTCTTCGAAATCAACGAAGCTTTTGCTGGACAGTATCTTGCTTGCGAAAAGGAGTTAAAACTCGACCGCAGTCGTGTGAACGTCAATGGTGGAGCGATTGCACTCGGGCACCCGTTCGGCGCAACCGGCGCGCGTTTGATTCTAGGTATGGCACTCGAATTGAAACGACGAAAAGCAAAATATGGAGTCGTCAGCCTCTGCATCGGCGGTGGTATGGGCATTGCCATGGTTTTGGAACGCGTATAAGAACGGCCGGAGCACAGGCTTCCAGCCGGCTTTTTGAGGAGCTGAAAAGCCGCCATGATCGGTTAGCTTCCAGCGCCGCTACTTTCAAAAGGAGTGGAGCGCCTCGTTTCTATTTCATCCGAAAAACAAAAAAGCCGTCAGCAATGACGGCTTTTGAAATTCTGTTTGCGAAGCTCAAATCGGAAGTTCAATCCGGAAATGCAATCCCCAAGGTCATTCCGCTTTGTCGCGGCACTCGCCGCTTCTAGCTTCCCCAGTAGGTGACGTAGGGATTTGGCTTAGTCGCTTTCGGCTGTTCATAGCCTTCGCGAGTGTAGACATACTTCTTCTCTTCGACTTCTTTCTTTTTCTTCTTTGACTTCGCTTCAGCTATTTGAGGTTGACCATTCACGTAAACAGCCGGAGTTAGCGAAGGAGTGTAAGCGGGCGGCGGCGGAACGAAGTAGCTTCTAGAGCCGCTTCTCTTCTTACCTTTCGCTTCAACATCTTGAGCGCACACGAGATTAACCGACGTTGCCACCAGAGCTAGCATAGCGACGTACAAGGAAGGATTCCTAAAGACCATAAAAGACCCCCGTACCCGGAGTTCTGATAACTCCGGTCATCAAGAGCAGACCATAAGTAATCTTACCATCTAGGTAACGCATATAGGGTTAGACATATACCGCGTGACACACGCGGCGTACAACCCTGCTGAGTTTCAGCAGTTTGAAACAAATCTCACAGGCGCTTTTTATCGCTGTTCGATTGTCTGATATTGAACTATCTGGAAGTCGTATCTTTCGTCCAGCGAGTAGCACGTCGGATTTTGCTTTGCTGGTCACTGCTATCAACATTGTGAGCATTCACCGATGGATCCCAGGTGGCTACGGACTCACCGAACCAGACTTGCAAGTCATTACAAGTTTTGGAAGCCGGCAATTTGTGAGTAGGGGTGGGCGCAGGCATTTCGCCTGTCATCTTGCTGCGAGCTTCCTCGGCGATTTGAATCACTTGAGGTTGATGCTCGTGCAAAGGCTCGGCCGGTTGGTAAGCCTCTAGACGGTTGAATGTATCCTTCCAGATTGTTTTAAGTTGCTCAGGCTTTTCAGCTTTCTCACTTTGCTGGGAGTTCGGTTTCAGCCATTTAAAAGTGAAAAAGTCGATTAGAGCTTGACGCCAAGTACACATAAAAAGCTCCTCTCAGTACATAAGGCTGCCTGAGATATGCCCATGACATACGGGCGGTAACTTTTTGGTCTTGGAAATTAAAAAGATTAAAGACTGTTTATATTCAGTAACGGCAAAACTTCGCCGAATGTACCTTCGTTTTCCGGATCGCAATCAATCAGCGATGCAAGAGGAGGCATCTCGGGATGAATTTCGTTGGCCAGCTCCAGTTTGAGCTGATACTCACTGGGCGGCTCAAAACATGAAAGGCAGCGGGCTTCGTACTGGGCGTCGCCAACCAAAATCTGCTCGTTGGAATTGACCATGCGCTGGGTGCGGCAGGCAAAATCAGAGCCACACTTGCGGCATACAGCCAGAAGCTTGTCTACCCGGTCTGCAATCGCCAGTAGCTCAGGGATTGGACCGAAAGGTTTGCCTCTGTAGTCCAGGTCCAAGCCTGAGGCAATAATCTTCTTTTTCTGGCGCAGGAGCGCTAAGACAACTTCAGGCACATCTTCGGAAAAGAATTGGCACTCGTCCATGCCGATTACGACTGCATGCGACGAATACTTCAAAATGTCCTTGGCTGTCTCTACAACAATAGCTTTGGATGCGAGTCCATTTCGCGATTCTATTTGATTAGGCTTCGAACGCGTATCGGTAGCTGGGCGCACAATAATAGTCGGAAGATACGCCAGGCGGGCGCGTTCTATTCTGCGAATGAGTTCGCTGGATTTCCCAGACCTCATGCAGCCGACGATCATCTCGAATCGATATCCAGTCAGCATAAACTCGGATCTACCTCGAAAGTGTTTCCTGAAGGGGTGCGCGAAGATTCAAATATTACCGAATAACCGGCTGACAATACCTGAAGAAAACGCCCTTCTCAGTTTCATATTTCTTCATATGAAGTATACGTCAGTGCAGCTTTGTAAGGCAGACAACACGAAAAAGTCGTGCAATAATGCGCCGCTCGATCAATTGGATATGCGATCTGTACGGGTTAGATGGCACCACCTGTGGTATCAGGCTCTTCTGCGGAAGAAAATGCTGCATTCATCCCGGTCAATTCTTTATATGAAAGCATACGGTCCAATTCCTCTTTAGGAATGAGCCCGCGCTGAGTTACCAGTTCTTTCAAAGTGAGATCGGCTTGTTCCGCCTCGCGGGCCAACTCTTGGGCACGCTTATCGCCCAGGCGTTTGCTGACTACGGCAAGCACAACACCAGCTTCTTCCATCTGCAAATTGCATGCGGAATGATTGGCAGTGATCGCTCTCAAATACTTACTGTTGAACGGTTCAATAGTGCTGCGCAGCAAATCTACCGATTGAAGAATGTTGTGAATGATGAGCGGTGTCATCACATTTGACTCGAATTGTCCGGACTGGGCGGCCAGCCCGACCACTATGTCATTGCCGAAAACCTGACTGGATGCCATGTTGATGCATTCGACCAAAGTTGGAATGCGGCGATTAGGAAGTGTATTCGGGCGGATAAGAGAACGCTCTACAATCAACTCTGGCGCAGTGATTTCGCTCAAGCCGGTGCGAGGACCAGAGGCAAGCAAGCGCAAGTCGTTGCCGATCTTCGTGAGTTCAATGGCGAGTTCTTTCAATGCGGAGGAAAACTCGACAAAATCTGACATTGACTGAGAAATGCGGAAGAAATCATCCGACTGGCGCAAGCGTATTCCTGTGTACTGCGAAAGACGCTCCACTGCTGCATGTATGTATTGGCTGTCTGCGCCCAGTCCAGTGCCCACATGTGTAGCGCCGATGTTCAACTCTGTAAGACTTACGCTTGCCTCTTTCAAGCGCTTCAAACAGCGCTCAATGGAAGAACCGAACGCATTGAATTCCTGACCCAGAGTGATCGGTAGTGCATCCTGCAAATGCGAGCGTCCCATTTTGATGACGCGTTCAAACTCAAGCGATTTGCGTCTGAGCAGCCGCTCCAAATCAAGAAGGACCGGTTCGAATTCCTTTGTGGCAAGCAACACTGCAATGCGCATAGCGGTTGGAAAAACATCGTTTGGCGATTGAGCCATGTCGACATGCTTAACCGGATGTATCGTATCGTAGCTGCCCAGCGCGCCACCGAGGATTTCCTGTCCACGATTGGCGAGCACTTCGTTGACATTGATATTAAGGGCGGTGCCTGCACCAGAAGAAAGGATTTCCAGGACGAATTGATCGCGCCATTGTCCGCCGCATGCTTCATCTGCCGCCTGCATGATAGCGCGCGCTACTGAAGCATCCAGCCGCTTGCAGTCGAGATTTGCCTGCGCGCAGGCTTTCTTCACCAGAAGTAATGCATCGATCAACCGTGGGTGGACCTTCAGTCCGCTTGTCGGCAGTATCTCTTTTAGCCTGAATGTGTTAGCGCCATAGTAAGCCTTTGCGGGCAGGAAAACTTCGCCCTGCTCGTCTTTTTCAACTCTAACGTCAGCTCTTTTAGTTACCATCGGACAATTGCAAAACCGTACAAATCTAAGGGCCGCCACGGAGAATGTCCGTCAAGGATAACTAAATAGAAATAGTCATAGATCCAGTATTGAGTAAAACAAATCTCAAAGAGCCCGAATCATAGAATTCCTGCGCCTCATGAAAGAGGTGTTACTTCATGCCCGCTAAAAGATTCTGGGCCATGTTGATAACTTGGGGATCCGAATTGATTCCTTTTGCTCGGTCGAGGAATACCTGCAATTGCTGACGTGACTCGGCGATATTGCCCATTCCTTTTAAAGCCAGAGCCTCATACAGAGGCAAATTCGGGTCCGTCGCCATCAATTCGTGTGCGCGCTGGAGCTCTCTGAAGGAGCCAGAATAGTCGCCCTTGAAAAGAAGCAGTCGCCCGTAATTGAGGTGTGCAATCTCGTTTTTGTCGTCGATTTCGATGGCTCGCTTGTAGTCGAATTCAGCTTCCTTTAGGAAATTGAGCTTCACTAGCGTATTTCCGAGGTTGATGCGAAGCTGCGATGAGTCCATTCCCAGAGCGGTCGCTTTCTTCACCGAGGCGCTGTAGTTGCTCAAAGCCAATTGGGGATTGCCTTTCTGGTCATAAATCAAACCAAGCAGGAATTGTGGAGTGGGATCCACTCTTCGGTATTCCATTGATTTTTGCAAAAGCCCAATCGCTGGATCCATCTGCCCGCTTGAAATTAAGTCGGTTGCTTGCCGAATAAGCATTTTGCCGCGAATGAAAGGGTCTTGCTCGTTTGGCGGCACATTTTGGAAAGGCTGAAACACAGGCATTTGTGGTTGCTGTGGAGGCGGCGCTTGCATATTTTGCGGTAGATTGTTGAACTGCTGAAAATTGAATGGCAGGGTTGGCGGTGAAGATCGCCATGGCGGGGGCTGGGGCGAAACTGGGGGCTGCGGCGAAACTGGAGGCTGCGGTGAAAGCGGCGGGAGCTCACCTTTGTCCTGCGCAATAGTTGGCAGAGCAAGCAGGACTTGTGCCGCAATGACGCAGGCAATTTTTTCAAAAAAAGAATTGGATTTCAGTTGAATCAAAACTCTTCGCTCAGTTCAATGCCTCGCATTTTAGCTGATAGCATTGTGAAAAACGCGCCGAACTCTACTTTGTCTATCTTCTGTCTAAATTGTCTTCGACCGCTCTGGCGGCTGGTTGAGCGACAACTGATACGCCAACTTTGATAGGAAGTTTGCGGACTGTTTGAGTATTGCTGGTGATTCTGCCTTCTACTGCCGAGAATGATTTTGGATCGATTTGCTTGCCGGCGATATGCTGGGCGATGAGATCGACTTGCGAGACAGGGACAGGCTTCATGCCTATTTCTTGGGCTACATCTTCCAGGGTGCGCTCTGGCCCGAAGAGTCCCGCTTTTGTCCATTTATGCACAGGGTGCTGGCGAGTGACAACGTTGTACGTTTTGTCCAGTTGAAGAGGTCCAAACGAACCATCTGCAGCTTGAATTTTTATGTTATTGATTCGTCCGCCCAGTGTGCCCGCTCGCCAAGGCTCTCCAGCCAGGTCTATTGCGTATTTCAATCCGCTCACCTGTACAAAATTGCCTGACAGATCTTGTGGCGCGTCGTCAGCTTTAGGGAAGAACAATTGCCCGACACGCTGAGCAACAGAGGGTTTTTCTGGTGTGTTCAGATCGCGAACACCATACTCCAAGCCCTGTTTTATTTGCGCTCCTGTGAGGCGAACATTGACCAGTTCCTTGATTTCGCCTTCTCTTTTGCCGGCATTCATAACCAAATTGGCTAAGTCCAATCGAGTCAGCGGTTTGCCTGCGACAATCTGATCGCGGATCCCCCCGGAGTGTGTCATGACGACGAGATCATCTCCGAGCTGCGGTTTGAGCCCGCTGCGAATTGCATCAGAGACGAGATTGCCCAGCGCAGTTTCTTTGGCTCGCAATCCGCGTGCGCTGTAATTGCCGACCGCCATCGACCCATAAGTTTCTTGTGTAAGAGCGTTGCGCTCCGGCAGAGCATTCTTAATTGCCTGCTCGATCGCTTCATCAGCTCCAAGCTCCGCTGTGATAGGCACTAGATTGCCGCGCGTGAAATAGCGGTTGGCCGTGCCATCTATATTGACCGCCGATTGGAAATTGCCGAGCCATCTACCGCCGGAGCCTGCGTGCATAATTGGAATTTCGAAATTGCCACCTACAGGTCTTCCGGCCAGGCGATCTATTGTTCTTCCGATGATTCCTTTTTCCGGACCGACCCAAATTGGAGTCGGTGTGATGCTGTGACTGTGCCCGCCTTGAATACGGCTAACTGGGAGATTCTCACGGATCAATGCTTTGGCGAGTTTCAAGTCTTCGCCAAGACCGATGTGCGTATCAAGAACAATGTGTTTAATGCCCTGGCTGTTCAAATCTTTGATGGCTGCGATAGCCGTTTGTTCGGCATCGTGATACTTGATTGCGCCGACAGCGCCTTCGTCCGTCGTCAAGCCGATTGTTGCGACTTTCGTTTTGCCCCACGGTGCCATGATTTCTTCAATTACATAAGGCTTTGTCAACCCGTTGTATTCCGGATACGCGCTCACATCTAAATTCGAGTTGATTACTGAGACGTTTGGATTTTTCTCCAGAATCGGGCGCATGACTTTGCCCCAACGCGGAACATCGAAAAGCCCTCCGGCAGCGTCGTGTTCATGGTTGCCTAATATTATTTTGCGCGCTTGCATATCAATGAGCGTTTCATATTCTACTTGTCCGCCCTTTGTAAATGCGAAGTTGACGTGACCAGAAAGGGCATCGCCGGTGATATCAAAGCTGGACGGTCTTCCTTTTACATATGACTGAGCATTAAGCTTGTCCAAAGCCGTTTTCATGTATGGCAGTTGGTCAAGGTTGCTGTGGAAGTCGCCCATGAATCTGCCATCTATGCGCATGACATTGGCGTCGCTTCGCACTTTGGCACCAAGCTCGCCGGCAATTTGTCTGCCTCGGAAAAGCGCAGTGCCAGTGCCTGTCAGCGCACCGCCGAAGAGCGAGCCGAATGCTACGTCCTGACCTATTTGCGATGCTGTGGTGGCTAGTGCGTCACCAGTATTGGTGGCAAATTGATCCTTGTTTTCCCAGGCGCGCCTGGGCGTGCTCCAAACAAAAGTTCCGGCAGCACCGCCTGCCATCCCACGTACGACGTTGTGTTTGATTGCTTCGATGCCTGAATTTTGGACAATTACCTTGGCGCCTTCCATTGCTGTTTCAGTGGAAATGTTTTCGCCCAGAGCTCGACGTCCGAGTGCCGACATGTAGCGTTTTGATACTTGCTGGTCTACTGCACTACCGACTACGCCGGCAAGCCCGTCCACAGCACCCCAAGCCAGGTCCGAGGCATTGGCTCTTCTGTCCTTTTCATCGAGAATCGCGTGCTCGACACCTGTTTTCACTGTGTATTTAGTGGCACCACCCGCCAGCATTGCCAGCGGAATGGACATCGCTTTTGCTGCGCCATGAGTGGTTGCATTCAAAAGGCTGTATGCAACCACGCCGGAAACACCTGCTGTGAGGCTTCCGGCGAAGTCTGCGGCGGTTTGTTTGGACGTCACTCCAGAGCTTTTTTCTTCTGAGTTGGTCTGCGCTACTGTCTGCGGTTTAAAGCTATAGGCACCTGCAGATTCGAGCAGCATTTTGCTGACTGCAGTCCCTTTGGACAACTGCGACTCTGGGGGTGTTTCTTGCAGTTGTGCAGGGTTTTCTTGTTGCTCGAATGGAGGCATAAGCCCGCAGAATCCTTAGAAGAGGACTTCTACAGTAGATTAGTAATTAAGCTTCAGTAATGAGGAGATTACGCAAATCTCCTCAATCCTTTGCGTAAGACTCCCCCCAGTCGGTCATTCACGAAAAGGGCGAGGTGCGCCGGAAACGTGCTACAGTACCTGCTCTCAGTGTTTTTTCTTCGCATGATGGACGGCGACATTAAAACCGATACGGCTATGGACCATTTGCCCGCTGAATGCTCGAAATGCAAGCGGCCGTTATGTTTGCGCCAAAAAGTCATGAATTTGACGGTGGGGAATGTAGACGAACTCTTCTGTCTTGAATGTCTCGGGCAGGAAAGCGACCGAAAAGCAGTTGAAGTTCTTCTTACACTAAAAGGTTACGCGCTCTCCAGGGAGTGTTTTTCCAAAGAATGGCGCCGCTATACAACCGTCGACGATTGCCCTGACAGGCTGGGCTGCTGCCCGGAGCAATGTTTTTCGCAGCCTTAGTGCTTTAGACTTTTGTCAGGACGTGTGCTGCTCAAATTGGGATGGTAAGTCCTGTATGGCTGCGCTGGCAAGGTTTTTAGGGGGTTCTCTACTGGTGGCTGATTTCGAATTGGATTTGCGAGGCGTCGCTTGTCCCATGAACTTTGTCAAAACAAGGTTGTTTCTTGACAAGATTCAAGAAGGTGACCTGGTGACGGTTTTGCTTGACGGCGGTGAACCTGTCGAAAGTGTTTCAGAGAGTGTTGTGCAAGACGGTCACACGCTGGAAAGCAAATCTGAGGCGGCAGAAGGGCACTTCAAGTTGAGCATTCGCAAAGGTAGATTCTAGATATTAGTAATAACTGTTGACAAACTAGCCTGGTGCAGGCGACTATAACCCGACTGGGCGTAGCCCCTCTCGGGCGAAAGCCCGAATAATGGAATCCGGTTGGCATTGCGCATGTTTAAACACGAAAGCAACGCTTGCAAGAGCAAAGCTATAAAAGCCCTAGGCGGAAGCGCTCTGGCTGCGCTTTTGCTCATCGCCGGCAGCGTGTCTGTAGGGCCGTCTATTGCGGCTGACTTGAGCAAAACGCCGCCTACCGAAGCCGAATTCAAAATCGCCAAAGACAATCTGGCTGCAGCTCCCAAGGATTTTAAAACTCACCTTGCCCTGGCTGAGCTGTACAAGCGTGCCGGTTCAAACAAAGATGCAGTCAAAGAGTATGCGCAGACCACTGAGCTCAACCCTGCATGCTATGTCGCCTATCACCAGATGGCTTATTCCAATCCGGATTCAGCGACTGTCGAAGCCGCAATTGAGCGCCTGAATAAATTGAAAGAGGAGAAGCCCCGCGACTTGCTTTTGCGCGTGGCGCTTTCTGAACTTTTGGAACAACGCAAAGAGTACTATCATGCCGCCCGCACCCTCGTGGACCTGCTCTATCAAAATGCAGTGCCTGATCAGCACATCGCCAAGGTGAATTCGCGAATTCGTTTGTTGCTCGGCAAAGCCAAAGATATGCAAACACTTGAGAAAGCAAAAGGTTTGGAAGACGAAATGGAAGTCGTTCCACCACCATTGCCTGAGGCAAGCTTGAGACGCAACCTCCATGCCTCTAAAATAAAGGAGCCAAAGGTAATGCCCGGCGTCGGGCACGCGCCATTGCTTCCCTAGGCTTTTTCTATGAAATCTTCAATGTCATTTTTGGTGGTAGCTCAAACCGCTCTACTGCTTTGTAGCTGCACGTCAAGTGTAAAGACAGATCCCAGTAAATTGGCGCAGGTGTCGATTAAGAAGTCTGACGGTTCCTCGACCCAGGTCAAGATATCCGATCCTTCTTCTGCCTCAGTGAAGAAGGTCAATGGTGAGTTTTCTCCTGAGGCTGTCACGCCTGAGGCAAGCGCTGCCAACGTCAAGATCGAAGTCGACATGGCGGCCGAAACGATAATTTCCAAAGAGTGTTTGGAAGCCTGGCGAAAAGCTTTGAAGGGCGACGAAAAGGGCGCCATATCTCAGCTTGAAGACCTGGAAAAACGTTATCCAAAGGTTTCCACAATCAAGTTTATGAAAGGCCAAGTGCTAGAACACCTCGGGAAGGGCGAAGAGGCGGTCAAGTTTTACCGTGAGTCACTCGACAACTCGGAGTACAGTTCTATCCGCCAGTTCAAGCTGGCTCAGGCTTACGTCAAACTCAAAAAGTTCAAAGAAGCCGAACTGATATATCGGAAACTTTTAAAGACTTTCACCGATTTTCCGGATGCAAAGCTAGGGCTGGCTCACTGTCTAATTGCACAGGACACTCATACTAAAGAAGGACACCAACTTTTGGCAGAAACGGTTATATTGTGTGAGGCGCTTGTGAAAACCGGTGAACCTCAGAAAGTAGCTGAGGGGCGGCGGGTAATTAAAGAAGTGCTCGAACTCGACCCGGCTACACCGGGGGCGAAAGAGCTTTTGGGCAAATAAGCGCCCTGGTATCCACAATGCCACAGTGGGTGGCAATCTGCTTTGAGGTGTTGGTGATGCTTAAAGAAAAGGATTTGCTGGAGTCGCCTTCCGTAGAAGAAATCGCTATCGACGGCTTTGATTTCATCGAGTTTTATGTAGGCAATGCGTTGCAAGCGGCTTACTACTACGAGCGTGGCTTCGGCTTCGACCTGGTTGGTTATAGTGGATTAGAGACTGGAAAACGCGATCAAGTTTCGTACGCATTGAAACAGGACCATGTTTATCTCGTGCTCACCGGAGCATTGAATAACGAGCATCACGTTGCCGAGCACGTCCATTTGCATGGAGACGGCGTCAAGACTATCGGATTGAGAGTACGTGATTGCCAGAAGGCATATGATGCTGCCATCGCCCGTGGTGCTAAGAGTGCCAAGGCGCCGGAAGTTGTGGAAGACGAAAACGGCAGATATGTATCCGCTTCGGTTTATACCTATGGTGAAACGCTGCACACATTTGTCGAGCGCAAGGATTACAAAGGTTTTGCACCCGGCTTCAAGTCGGTCGACAGAAAGTTCAAAGATAATCAGAACGAGTTCAAAGTCGGATTGGCTGCAGTCGATCACGTAGTAGGCAACGTTGAAATCGGTCGCATGGAGCATTGGGTCGAGTTCTATCAAAAAGTATTTGGCTTCTACGTATATCAATACTTCGATAAACAGGACATCAGCACTCAGTACTCTTCGCTTGTTTCCAAAGTGATGGCCAACAAAGCGGGCTCTGTGAAGCTGCCTATCAATGAGCCGGCTGAAGGTGTGAGACGTTCACAAATTCAAGAATATCTCGACTATTACTTGGCTCCAGGTGTGCAGCACATTGCCATCGCTACGCGCGACATCATCAAGACTGTTGCTGAATTGCAAAAGCGCGGCATCGAGTTTCTCAAAGTCCCTCGTGCCTACTACGATGCACTGCCCGAGCGTGTCGGCGACATTGATGAAGACATCGAAGAGTTGGCTAAACTGCACATTCTCGTAGACAGAGAATCAGACGGCTATCTCTTGCAGATCTTCACCAAGCCGGTGCAGGACAGACCAACACTGTTCTTCGAAGTTATTCAAAGAAAAGGTGCAAAAGGTTTCGGCAAAGGCAACTTCAAAGCGTTATTCGAATCTATCGAACGCGATCAAGCTGAAAGAGGAAATCTTTAGAAGACCTTGCGAAGTGCGGCTAATAGAGTTTTAGTCAGTTAAAAACTTAAAGCGGGCGACCCATGGCGTCTTCTCTACGCGACTGTCTGAGAAGCGGCTTCTAAGAGGTTCTGTGACGGCGGGACTGAAGCTCTTTCACGCGCAAATCGGTGAGTACTGATTTGACATAATTTCCCTTCTTCCACATCAGTTGGGAGTATTCGCGCAAGGCTGCGATGACGTCAGGATCGGACTCTCCTAATTCCGATTCCATTTTTGGCAGCGCTGATTCGTAGAGATAGCGAGCACGCTTGTAATGACCTTCTTGAAAGTGCACGAAGGCAAGCAAACGTGTAGTAGCAATTAGCTGCGACGTATCTTTATTGTCTTTGCTCCAAATTTTAAGTGCGCTTTCATACGCCTTCTCTGCGTTGGCAAACTGGCTGCTCATGCGATAGCAATCGCCAAGCCTGCACAAAATCCGCGCTCTCCTCTTTTCTTTCGGATTGCTAGTTTCACTATATTTTTTGAATTCGGAAAGCAAAATCTCGTACTTAATTGCCGCTTCACCATAACGACCGGTGGCATAAAGAGCATTTGCTAAGTCTTCACCAACGTCATTGAACATTGAATGACGGTTGCCTTCGGATTTATGCATTTTATTGGGATCTTTTACATCCGGATCCGATTCTAGTTTGTGGTAAAGGTCTCGATACACTGCAATGGAGTCCGCCCAATTACCGGTTTTTCCGAGAGTTTTAGCGAAATTCCATTGAGCGTCGAGCGTATCGTCGGTTGCCTCACCGTCAAATTCTTTCAAAGAAAAGTATGCCTTCTTTCGATAGTCGAGAGCTTCTCGATAGTGACCGTTTTCTTCGTAAAACTGGGCAAGCATCTGTTGCCCGTTTATATAGTGTGGAGATGTTACACCTTCGGGGCGGTACTTCTTCAGGGCAACTTGCAAAAGTCCTAAGTTCGAAGCGAAATTTGACTTTTCTTCCGGTGGCTTTTTGATGACGGACCAAGCCGACGCCGCTCCAGGTGGGGGTTCGCTGACGTCTTTGAAATAGATACTCAAATACTGCGCGGCGACGACTGTAGAAACAACCACCGCAGCCAGCGCCACCAATAACAGTTTTTTCTCACGACCGACGAATGGCGCAACTTTCAATCTCAGCAATTCGAGTTTCAACTTTGCATTCGTAATCCAACCGGCATCCATTTGTGCGAGAAACTCGTGCAGATCTTTAGCAAGCTCTTCCATGCTTTGATGGCGCATGGCCGGGTCTTTTGCGAATGCTTTGAAGACGATTGCTTCCAGTCTTTCCGGTACTTTAGACTCAGGGCAAGAGACCGAGAATGACGCAGGAACCTCGCTTAACTGTCTGTACAAAGTTTCCATTAAGTTGGCGCCGACGATTGGAGGCTTTCCGGCAATAACTTCGTACATCAAACATCCCATCGAATACACATCTGAGCGTGCATCGACTTTTTCGCCGCGACATTGCTCAGGGCTCATGTAGAACGGGCTGCCGAAGACCTCGCCTGTCTTGGTCAAATGCAGCGATTCGCCGCCGTCTTGTGGTATCAACTTCGCAATGCCGAAGTCCACAAGTTTTACTATATCCAGCGCTGGACCCTGGTGAATGAGCAGCACATTGCTGGGCTTTAAATCTCTGTGCAAAACATTATTCGAGTGCGCGCACTGCAGCGCATCTGCAATCTGCACGAAAATCGCCACAGAACGTTCAAGTGCCAAGCCGCGCAGCATCTTGATTGCTTCATTTAGCGGAGTGCCATCTAAGTAGTCCATCACGATGAAGGGCTCGTTATTATCGCCGGCGCCAAAATCGTAAATCGAAACAATATTCGTGTGCGAAAGGCTGCTGGCCGCTCGAGCTTCTTGCTGGAAGCGCGCGTAAGTGACTGGGTCATTCACCAAATGCGGTAGCAAGAGTTTGACAGCAACTATCTTGCCGAGCTGCTTGTCCACGCCTTTGTAGACGACACTCATACCGCCTTGCCCAATGAATGATTTCAGCTCGTAGCGATTCGCCAGCAGCGTGCCTACGAGCGCGTCCATTCTATGTCTGACGAGAGTCTCTTCGCCGTCGTTATCGGCGTTGGCAGCGCTAGAAGCGCCGTCTGAGTCTGTGGCGCCGTTCGAGTCTGAAATACGTCTAGAGCCGGGCTTTTCCGGCGAACACTCATCGTTTTGCAGCGTGTGCTTGCCGTCACCGTCCGGTGAAAATTCGCTGCTTTCTGTTTTATCAGTCGAACGAAGCGCGACCTTTTCTTTGATTTCTGGGGTGCCCGACAGAAAGGCTGATTCAGCTCCGGGAGGAATCTGGTCGGCCCTCAGTTTCGCGGGGTCTTTCTTTGCTTTTTCGTCTGATTTTTCGGACATTGTTGCAGAGCTAAGCTGAAGCTTGGCAGCTCCTCCCAGTCAAGACATACCTCACTAAAGGGGTATCCAAACCGCACGGTCTGTTTTGTGCGATGATACAACCGTAATCGTTGCCTACCAACCATTTTTTTGACTGGTGAATGTTTCTCAAATGACTGCAAAACATGTTGCGCCAGGTTCACAACGACGAGTGATTTCGGCTCAAAATTGCGTGCCTGCTTTACTGGGAATTCTCATTTCGGTTGCTGCGCACTCTGCGTCGGCTGCGCATTCTGATACCGGCTGGGTAATCGAACAGAAGAGTGAAGAGCGCGGACGGACGGTCATTCGCATGACTGAAAACAGCATGGTTCTCACCAGCAAGCTGATGTCGGCAATACTGACGGCGCCGAAGTTCGACGCCTGGTTTTTCAACGAAAGCACCCGCAAATATGTGCTCATGCCGCACAACGACTGGATGAAGCGTTATGCGCCCGGCAAGAAAGATATGAAAGGACCGTTTCCGGGCGAGAAAATTGCCGGCTACTCCACGAAGAAGTACACGTGGCAAACAAAAAATCGACACAAAGTAATGGAATTGTGGGTTACAAAAGAACTTCCTTTAAGCGCGCCGCTGCAAGAGTTTGTCTCAAGTACCATTGGTATCCCGCAGAGCATTGGCATGCCGTTGCGTATGGTTTCTAAATTCGATGACCGTGAGCCCAGAATCGACATGGACACGAAGTCGATCAAAAAGACCAAAATCCCGAAAAGCGCCTTCGAGCTGCCCAAAGGATTCAAAAAATGCAAAAGCGAAATGGAGCTGTTGTTGGGCGGCGACGACGAGAGCGGCATTGACGCGTTTATCAAGTAGTTGAGTGATTAAGCACCTTCAGTTGCCATATATGGTTTGCTTTGTATTTGGCGTGGTATTGAATGTTCAACTCCCTTGCAGCATTTGAGGTGCCCCTTCTGTGGCTTCCATTTTGGTAGTCGAAGACGACGAAGACCTTTCCTCGACCATGGTCGAATGGCTCGTTTTCAATTCGCATGACGCAGAAGCAGCGCTGACTGGCGAAGATGGTTTGGCACGTATGTGCGAGAAGCCTTTCGATGTCATCATTCTCGACTGGCAGCTGCCGGGAATAGCTGGTATCGAGGTTTGCCGAGCCTACAGAGAGCAAGGAGGTAAAACACCTGTTCTCATGTTGACCGGCAGGCGCGATCCCACGGAGAAGGAAGCGTGCATGAAAGCGGGCGCTACTGAGTTTCTTCCCAAGCCTTTCCGGCTAGAGCAATTGAGCAATCAAATCCAAAAAGTGCTGGAATTGGCTGGCACAAAGTAATCCGGTCCTACCCCTCTCGAGAGTTTTTTGATGGAAAGCTGGCTTCCCAGAATGACCCAAAAGAAAGCGGAATTCATCGCGAAAACTCGCGACCGCTTGACTGAGATGGAAGGTCTGCTCGCGACTCTGACTTACCGCCCTGCCGACGCCGGTATCATCAAGCAATTGGCTGGCCATTTCCACCAATTGGCTGGTGGTGGTGGTATCTACGAACTCGACGATTTGTGCATGTACGCGCAATTCGGCGAGACCATTGTTTTTGCCCTGGTCAGACAGGGAGGGTCGGCGTCACCTGATTCGATCGACAAGCTGAAGGAAGCGGTGGAAAGCATGCGAGGCGCGATTGAGGTCGGGCGTCCGGATGCAAGACCGCAAGACGATACCGGTCCTTTGCCCGCGGTGGCACCGCAGATTACTGTCACTTCCTCAGCCAAAGATGCTGGTCGCCTGCGCATCTTTGTGGTCTCGTCCGATCCAGAGCACACTGACGCGTTAGAGCCGTTGCTTGCCGGTAATGATTTTGAATTCCGCGTCTTTACCACTTCGGCGGAAGCGCTCGATGCACTCAAAATGACTTTCCCGGATGGCATGATTGTCGACATTCCCTTGTCAGATGGCAATGGCTACGAGTTGGTTGCTTACCTGCGAAATCTACCTGGTGGCAACAAGCCGCCTGTGGTGATGCTTTCGCGCGAGCAAGGCTTCCTCGACAAAGTAGGCGCCATTAGAGCTGGCGTCGACGCCTTCTTCGAGCACCCCTTAGACTTTCAATCAATCGTCGACAAGCTGCGATATTTGCTCGACAGAGACAAGCCCGAGCGCTTCCGAATTCTTTCTGTTGAGGACGATCCTGATCAAGCTGAGTTCATTCGAGCCACACTAGAGTTTGCCGGATACAACGTTCTTACTTTGAACGATCCCAAAGCGTTTGAAGAAGCGCTTCTCGCCTTTTGCCCGGATTTGCTGCTGTTGGATGTGATGATGGGTGACATGACTGGCTTCGAAATTGCGAAGTACGTCCGGCAAATGGAGCGCTTCGTGGCGTTACCGATTTTATTTTTGACAACGCAAAACCAGCTCGAGGCGCATATTGAGAGCGCGCGGTCCGGCGGCGATGATCACTTGATCAAACCAATTGCGCCTCCGCTTTTAGTCGCAACGGTTGCCGGAAGATTGGAGCGCTATCGTGTGTTCCAGAAGATGTTGAAGCGCGAAGGTCTCACTCAGTGTTTGACGCACAGTGCGTTCATTGAACGTGCTGGTGCTCTAGTGGAACCGTTTCAACGCCGTTTTTCACTGGTTCTGATGTTGATAGATATAGACGGATTGCGCTATGTCAATGAACGATATGGATTTCCTGCGGGTGACAAAGTCATTCTCACGGTGTCTAATCTTTTGAAGAAAACATTCCGGCACTCGGAATTGATTGGACGTATTGGCGGCGATTCTTTCGGTGTGATGGTGGAAAACCTTTCAGTGCCGGAAGTTGCAGAGCTTGGTCAAACATTCTTGCGGGAACTCGCGGCCGTCGAACACGTCGGTGGCGGAGAGCCATTTTTCGTTACCGCGTCAAGTGGTGTAGCCTCGCTCGGAGACGGAATGGATTTGAAAGTGCTGATTTCAGACGCCGAGCAAGCTTTGCAAAGTGCGAAAGCACAAGGGCGTAACCGCCTCGTAAGAGCGGCAGGAAAAGCACTGCGATAATTTTGTTTTTGTTTGGTACTATCGGTGGTGCCCGTAGTATTTTTGTTTGATGTTATTTGACTTGAAGGAGTAATCTCTGTGACTGAACAAACATTGATGGAAAATCTCAAATCGACGACTCGTGCCGATCACGATTCCGCCGAAGGGCATGATTTCCAGCGATTGCTTTTCTCTGGTCAATTACCGTACGAAACTTTCTGTGATTATGTCGGTCAGCTTTTCGTTTTGCATAAGGCTCTTGAGGACGAGCTAAAACTGGCTGCCTCGGACGAACGTGTGAAGAAGGTTCTCGGAGACTGGCAGTTTCAAGAAGGCTTTCTCGATAAAGATTTGACCGCCCTTGGTCGCAAGAGTGCTGAGTGCAAGCCACTTCCAGCTACGGCGAAGATAATCGAGTCGATTAAGGCTACAAGCAAAAAACACCCGATCGCCTTGCTCGGATACCACTATGTTCTGCTTGGCAGCAAGCACGGTGCGCGTATGATTTGCCCAAACCTCAAGAAGTCGTACAACCTGGAAGGGCACAATGGCACTTTGTACTTCGATCCATACGAAGGCAAGTTCATGCAGCTCTGGGGCGAGTTCAAAGACTCTATGAATGCCAATCATTTAAATGAATCGGAAACCGCTGAGATTTTGGATGCAGCCAAGAAAATGTTTCGTTCGATGGGCGAGATTGGCGAAGGGCTTCATGCCAACGCGGCTTAATCGCCCGATCGCTAGAGAATCGTCGTCGCCTGTATTTGCCAAAACTGGTCAGCTGTCGAAACCAGTCTATTGCGGAACCGGTTAATTGCTGAAACAAGTAATTCGCCGAAACCGAATCGATATCGATTCGGTTTCTTGCACTTGCTATGTGCGAGCCTGTCCTGAAATTTACTTTTAATTGTTTCCGCGGTGACAATCCGTTGACTTTCCCTCGGTACATCTTTTAAACTAAGTCAAAGATTAGACTCGTTCTAAAGTGGACTGGCGCGGCCGGTTTTAGCCGCATCTTCAGGAGACGTCATGATCCGGAAACTTAAATTCGCCCGCGTTGCGGCAACTCTCTCCATGCTCTGCGTGGCGACCACTTGTTTTGCACAGTATGCAAAAGCCTCGGATACCACTGATGCCAGCAAATGCCCAGCGATGGGCGCTCGGAATCCATTGCTCAGACCGACTGCAGAAGGCGCCTACGGCAACGGGGACTGGTGGCCGAATTCATTGAATTTGAAGATACTTCATCAGAATTCTCCTGCCGGCAATCCCATGGGACCGAAATTCAATTATGCAGAAGAGTTCAAAAAGCTCGACGTCGAAGCCGTCAAAAAAGACATCAATACATTGATGACCACATCGCAAGATTGGTGGCCGGCTGACTTCGGTAGCTACGGTCCTTTCTTTATCCGGATGGCATGGCACAGCGCAGGTACATATCGCGTTGCTGACGGTCGAGGTGGTGCGGGCTATGGAACACAGCGGTTTGCCCCGCTCAACAGCTGGCCTGATAACGCTAACCTCGATAAGGCGCGTCGTCTTCTATGGCCGATTAAGCAGAAATACGGCGAGAAAATCTCCTGGGCTGACTTGATGATCTTGGCAGGCAACTGCGCTCTGGAGTCTTCTGGACTTAAGCTGATCGGATTTGCGGGCGGACGCGACGACGTCTGGGAGCCGCAAGAGGACATTTATTGGGGACCAGAAAGTACATGGTTGGGCGACAAGCGCTACACGGGCAACAGGCAACTGGAAAATCCACTTGCTGCAGTCCAAATGGGCTTGATTTACGTCAATCCGGAAGGACCTAATGGCAAGCCGGATCCGCTTGCTGCGGCGAAAGACATAAGGGAAACCTTCGGTCGCATGGCTATGAATGATGAGGAAACTGTAGCGCTGATCGCTGGTGGTCATACGCTTGGAAAAGCGCACGGAGCTGCCGATGCAAGCAAGTACGTTGGTCGCGAGCCGGAAGGCGCGCCAATGGAAGAGCAAGGACTTGGATGGAAGTGCTCATTCGGAAAAGGCTGCGGTGATGCGACTATCACAAGCGGATTGGAAGGTGCTTGGACTTCGACTCCCACCAAATTCGGCAACGGCTATTTCAACCATTTGTTGGGCAAAGAGTGGAAGTTGACGAAAGGACCAGGCGGCGCAAACCAGTGGACGCCGGAAGACGGCAAAGCAATTGTGCCTGATGCGCATGATGCTTCGAAGAAACATCCTCCTATGATGTTCACAACAGACATTGCGCTAAAAACGGACCCGGCTTACGCAGCAATTTCGAAGAAATTTCACGAAGATCCCGAAGCGTTCAGACTCGCCTTTGCAAAAGCTTGGTACAAGCTGACGCACAGAGATATGGGTCCAGTAACAAGATGCCTGGGCAACGATGTTGCACCACCGCAACTGTTTCAAGATCCTATTCCGAAGGTCGACCACAAGTTGATTGGTGATGCTGATATTGCAGACCTAAAAGCTAAGCTTCTCGCCTCTGGATTGACTATTCCTCAGCTCGTTACCACAGCGTGGGAATCAGCATCGACTTTCCGTGGAACCGACAAGCGTGGTGGCGCTAATGGTGCTCGCATTCGTTTTGCTCCTCAAAAAGACTGGGAAGTAAACAATCCGGCAGAATTGGCGAAAACATTGCAAACACTGGAGAAAATCCAGAAGGATTTCAACGGCGCACAATCTGATGGCAAGAAAGTCTCAATGGCAGACTTGATTGTCTTGGGTGGTTGCGCAGGTGTTGAAGCTGCTGCGAAGAACGCCGGACACAGTGTGACTGTGCCTTTCACGCCCGGGCGCATGGATGCTTTGCTGGAACAAACTGACGTCGAATCATTTGCCGTGCTCGAGCCGACAACCGATGGCTTCCGCAATTTCCGCGGGAAAAATCCAGATAGACCTCTCGAGCAATTGCTTGTTGATCGCTCGCAAAAGCTGACGCTCTCTGCTCCCGAAATGGCAGTTCTCGTCGGTGGAATGCGTGTGTTGAACACCAACGCTGATCATTCCCAAAACGGTGTTTTCACCAATAAGCCAGAAAAACTGACTAACGATTTCTTTGTCAATTTGCTTGCAATGGACTGCACCTGGAAGAAATCTGCAAAGGACGAAAACCTGTACGAGGGTTGTGATCGCGCCACCGGTAAGGTCAAATGGACAGGAACTGCTGTCGACCTCATCTTTGGCTCAAACTCGCAACTGAGAGCAATTTCTGAAGTCTATGCAAGCAATGATGCGCAGAAGAAATTCGTGAATGATTTTGTTGCAGCCTGGACCAAGGTAATGAATCTCGATCGTTTCGATCTCGATCAATCAGTTCGAATCGGAGCAAAGCCAGCGAAGCTCGAATCGTAGATAACAATCATGAGGGCGCATAGCAGGCGCCCTCTTTTGTTCTGTACTTAATCAAAAGAGAGGGCGTGTTGCACACGCCCTCTCTTTTTTGTTCGCATTTTGAATCGAACTAGCTATCTGGTTGCGCATGCTTTTCTTAATTTCGTTCGGCAAGAGATGTATTTAGAGCATTGACGGTTAAAGCCAAAAACCCCAGGCGAACCCGGGGTTTTTGCTCTTCCAAATACTTTTGAATACTTTGAAGAAGTAACTGCGGTTATTACTTGGTGAAGGTCAAGGTTACGCAGTTTTCGCCTTCGAACTTGGTTTCGCCAGTGAAACCGAATTCTTTTGCGAACATCGATGTGCAGTTCTCAAATTGAGCGCCCATCTTTTCTTCTTGTTCTTTGCTCATGTGGCCGAACTTCTTGAGTGCTTCCCACATTCCGCAGGTCTTGTAGCTGAGGTGAGCTTGTTTGTCATCGCCCCAGATTTCGATCTTGCTGCCGAAAACATTGGCTTCGAATTCAGCCATTGCTTTGACGAGTTCCATCGGGGTGGTTACTTTGAGAGCCTTGAAGTAGGCTACTTTTTCTTGACGCTTGACGTTTTCAAACTTTTTGATTGCTTCTTCGCCGTGCTCGCAGATAACGCCATATGCGGCCATCCATTGCGAAGCCAGAAGACGTGCGGTTTCTTCTTGAATCTTTTGGGTGTTCCACTTGGATTCGATAAGTTGTTTTGTTGCTGTTGTCATTTCGATGTACAAAGCTCCGTGTGTGATTTGATGCGTTCAGTATAGGCGCCTATTCGATAAAATTAGCCACCTTTAAGAGAGCCTTTCGTATTCTTCTTGACATAGTGATACTCGTTTAATGTTCTCTGAGCCTGGCTCACTATCAAGGTTTTACCGCGTGATCATGGATCGATAAATTTAGCAAGGGTTTTTAGAATGTCGGAACAAAAGTGGAGTTTTTCACTCCTCCCTCAGGTATGTATTTGCATCAGGAGTGAATCATGAACGTCAAAAAACTTGTAACCATTGGAGGTTGTGCAGCGCTCGGTGCATTGTCGGTGTGCGCTGCGTATTCAAAGGATTTGACGACTTCCGGTCCGATGTCTACCGCGGCAAAGCAAGACATCATCAATACTTTGCGCAACAAGGGTTCTTTCCACAAAATGTTGCAAGGTCTTGAACAGACATACGAATTGGACAACGAACTGAAGGGCAAAGGACCTTACACGGTGTTTGCTGCTGACGATAAAGCGTGGAAGAAGATCAATCAGGCTGACCAGGATACACTTTTCGGCAATAAGAAGAAACTCGATGAAGTAATGCGATATGGTGTCATAAAAGGACAAGCGCTTGATTCCGATCACCTATATAAGATGCAAGGTCAACAAGTGCAATCGCTCGAAGGACGTCTGATTAACGTTCGAATGACGGCTGGTGAGAAAGAGCAAGCCTTCCTGTTTTTGAATGACTCCAAAGTGAAAAATGCAGACATCAAATGCAGCAATGGGATAATCCATATAGTTGATGCACCGCTGATGCCACCACTGAAAAAGTAGGTTCATCACGCAACTGGGCTGACTTCTGCTGAGTTTCCTCGCTCTGCGAGCAGACTCAAAAGATTCTTTTCAATCGTCATTGATATCTCGTCCAACGGCAGATGACTGAGATTGTGGACGTTGAAAGGGTTCTGCAGTTCTACCCCGAGTTGATCAAGCGAGAAAAGTGGGTAGGCAACAAGCATCGTCACTAATGGGACGAGAAAAAAGTTGTCCAGAGAGTGCAGAAGCGCGAATGGCAGGGTAAGTACAAACAATGCAATAAATCTGCGAATCTTTATGGAGTACGCATGAGCTAATGGTGTTTTCAGGATTCTTTCGCAGGCGCCGATATGATCTATCAGTTGCGCGCGTTCTCGGTCGATTTGCATATAAGCGAAGCTGTCAATTTCACCTTTTTCCAGCGCTTCTTTTAGTAGCAATCCGAGATTCAATGAGATAGTACTCGGTGGATGACGCGTATCCAGAATTTGCGAAGCGCTCTGTGCTCCTAGAAGCGCATTTAACTCTTTGGAAGAATTTTGCCCGCGCAAGAGTAATCTCGCAGCATGCGGAAATGAAGCGGCTAAGCGCACAAACTTCTCGCGCCACGCTTGGTCTTGTGGACCGTAAGCTAGCGCAGAGATCGTGATGTTGCGAGACTGGTTGACTATGCCTCCCCAGAGTTTCCTTGCTTCCCACCAGCGGTCATATCCAGCATTCGTTCGCAGCACCAGCAGCAATCCCAGTGCGGTACCAATGAACTCGTAAGGTGTCAATTCAAGTGAAAGTTGGACACCGAGATATTTTTGCGTCACTGCCGCTACCGCGCAGATGAGTGAAGCAACCACTCCGACAGTGAGTACGTTTGGTAACACATGTGGAGTAATTGATCCTTGTATAGCAAACGCATCAAACCAAAATGATTCCCACTTGCTGCTAGATGACGCTGTTGAGGGAAAGTCTAGGTTTTGAGATTGCTGTGACATCAGAAGCCTCCCGTATTTCAGCAAACTGACCAGTTTTGCTGTCATAACTAAAAACTTGTCCTGTCTCGATTTTGTATGTCCATCCGTGCAGGTTGATCTCGCCTCGAGACAGTTTGACAGCCACTGCAGGGTGCGTTTTCAAATTCTCTAGCTGAACAAGAACGTTTTCCTGGATGGCAACACTGAGAAGCTCTTCGGCGTTCAAACCGGCGTCAATATAATTTTCTTCGACAATGCGTCGCGTGGCCTCGGCGTGCGACAGCCATGAAACTACACTCGGAAGTTTTTTGATTGATTCAAGATTGAGCAGCCCTTTTACGGCTCCGCATAACGAGTGTCCGCATACGATAATGTCCTTAACGCCCAGACCCGCAATAGCGAATTCAATAGTTGCGCCTTCGCCACCGTTTGCTGCACCAAAAGGGGGGATTATATTGCCGGCATTTCTGAGAATAAAAAGGTCGCCAGGCTGTGTCTGAGTGATGAGATTGGGATTTATCCTTGAATCTGAACACGTGATGAATAGAGCATCCGGACTCTGTCCTTGCGCCAATCTTTCGAATAGCTCCTGATGACTCTCAAAAATTCGAGATTGAAAGTGATGCAGGCCCGTGATGAGTTTTTGCATGTAAAGCTCCTTTATTAACTCTAAACGCCTACGCTTTTGGGGGAAGCCAAATATTGCGAACCCTTTTTATTGCTGACTCAAACTCTTGGGGCTCTGCCTGAAACGGTCCTGCAAAAGGTGTTGGCGCGAATCTCAAATATTCAAAAGTTTGCATGTTTGAATATAACACCTTTGCTGGCTATTGCGCAAGCCTCCCCTCTTTGCTCTGTCAGTTAACAGATTTGTCTTTGAGGATGTACACTCCGCCGTCTTCAGCGGCAATGTATATGATTCCATTTTTCGCCTCGATATCAGAAGCGGAAAGCGGTATTGCACTGAGGTCGACAGTGCCAACTAGTTTTGGATTTTTCGGATTGCTGATGTCGACTGAGTTGACCTGCATAAATCCTTGAACGTAAGCTCGTTTGCCTTCTATCTTCAATCTATCTGCTTGTTTGATTTTGATCGAGCTTAAACGTTTCAATCCACCTGATGCGCTTCTGTCAAGGATACTAAGTTCTCTGTCCCCCCAGATGCTGCCTTCGAGAATGTACAGGTGTCGTGTATCAGTGTCGAGTGCAAATGCCTTTTGATCAATTTCCGTTTGAGCAATTTTTTTTAGGTGTTGTGGATCTTTGGTGTCGAAGACAAGGAGCAGAGTCTCTTTCGGCCCTGTATCCGTCACGACGTAGAGGTGGTCGTCATGAGCACTCAGAATATCCGCGCCCGTCTTTATCGGGTGGAAGAAGCGCTGCGCGCCGGATTTTTTGAAAATATGTATACCGTCTTCTGCTGCAGTGAAAACATAGTTTTTATTGCAAGCTAATTCACGGTTTGACTTATCTACCTTTTGCGACCATTTCTCTTTAAAGGTGCCATCTGGTTGCTTCTCCAAGAGAGTAGTCACTGAAATGCGTGGGCCCTTGGAAGGAAATCGCTCATCTGCGACGACAATATCGGAGTCTGATTGGCACATTGCACGCACCCCTTTGAAGTTCAACGTTTGAACAGCGGGCAACGTCTTGTCTTCTGGTTTTGAATGGAACGATTGAACTTCAGATGGATTTGATGTCGCGTATAGCGTTTCGTCTATAAGCGCAAGCATTTGTGCATCGCCGCCAAGATGCTGACGTGACACCAAAAGCGGTGAAAACGGATCGCTTATGTCTACGATTGTGAGGTCACCGGTATTTGTGGTCGCGTACAGTTTTGTGCCTTCTTACATCGAGGTCCACAATTCCGGTTACGACTGTGCTTGTGGATAATGTCTTCGGTTTTTTTCTATCGTGAATGTCAATAATCATCAAACCAGATGAGGTGCCGATGAATGCAAACCCATTGCGAATCTTCGCGCCTGTTCCATACCAATATGTTGGAACATCAAGACTTGATGCCAGCTGCGGTTTGTTTGCCTCGATACTAAGAATTGAAATTCCAGCATCAGGTGAATCTCCAGCGATTACCATTGTATTGCCTTCAACAGCGGCGGCACCACGTCTGAGCCCGCGTCCACCGGCTTTCCAATCGCCAAGTTTTACAGGGCTGCGTGGGTTTTTGATATCAAACAATCGCAATCCTTGATCCTCATCGATCACGCACAAGCGGTCAGTATCGATGCAAACGTTCAATGCATCCATGGTTTCGGAGCTCTTTTCAGGCGTGTCTTTGAAATTGACAGTCGAGGGCGAGGTAGGGTTCTTCACATCAATTATTTCGAGCCCGTTCATTCCAGAAGCGATGTATGCGCATTCTGCACCGATAGCGACATTCTTTGGCGCAGCCATATGTCCGTAGGCGGCCACTTCGTGCGGGGAGTCCGGCCTGCTGACGTCGATTATTCGCAATCCGCCGCGACCATTACAGACGTATGCGAAATTTCGTTCCACTTTGATATTGCTGATTTGACCTAAGAGAAGAAGCGAGCCCACAGTTTCAATATGCTTCGGGTCTTGGATGTTAACTACCAGCAGTGTTTCACCGGCGCCAATGTATGCGTATTGGCCGGCTACCTCGATTGCCGAAAGTTTTCCACCTTTTTGAGCGACCACGTCGATGTTTTTGCTGGGCGGCAGGCGAGGTATGTCGAACCGTTTTTGGCTGAAAATGTCGTAGCCGGTCATCCACTGTGTAAATGCAGCGAGGCGCCACAAACCGGCGCTCTGCACATAAGCAGCGACTACAATGAACGCAGAAACCGTCACCCACATCATTAAAAGGGGCGATATCCTTACGCGTCGTCCTGGCGCCTTGGGCGCTGGTTGTGAGACTTGCTCTTCCACAGAAGTGTCCTGCAATACTTCACCGATTCAGCAGTAAGTTCTACTGAATAGATGTGAATTTTAGGCCACAGTTCCGTTTATCCGTTTATAGGTTAAAGGATCGTCTTTAAATGCTTGACCAGCAAATGGTTTTCGGCAGGGCGTCCGGTTGTAACACGGAAGCAAGTCGGCAGTCCGAAAGCAGCCAGCGGACGGATTGCGATACCGCGCTTCAGCAGTTCTTCGTGAATGCGATTAACCTTTTCCTGACAATTCATCTCAACGAGGATGAAATTGCCATGGGAAGGCACACGCTGCAGTCCGAGCTTGTCAAATGCATCTTGCAGGAAAGCCATCGCATGACGATTGTTTGCGAGTGTTTCTTCTAAGAAGTCTTCGTCTTGCAGAGCTGCCAAACCAGCGGCCTGTGCCAGGGAATTAGGCTCGAAAGGAAGTCTGATGCGGTTTACGAAGTCGATCAAATATTCGTGACCGAGTCCGTAGCCGAGTCTCAATCCAGCCATAGCATAGGCTTTTGCGAATGTTCTCAGGGTAAGAACATTGTCCATGCGATAGCTCATCGAATCCGGATAATCCGGGTTGTCGCAAGCAAACTCGTAATAGGCTTCATCCATGATTACGAGCACATGCTCGGGAATCTTCTTGATGAAAGTGTCGAATTCCTGACGCGTAAAGATTGTGCCTGTGGGGTTATTGGGGTTGCACAGGTAAATGATCTTGGTGCGATCGTTGACTGCATCAGCAATCGCGTCCAGGTCGAAATGATAGTCCTTCAGAGGAACAGTGCGGAGCTTGACGCCCTGGGCTTTCACAAGCACCAGCAGCCCGATGAATGTGCCTTCGGATGTCAGCACTTCGTCATCGCCGTGCAGGAAAGCACGCACAATATTCGCCATGATACTTTCAGAGCCGCTGCCAACCGCGAGGTTTTCGATGTTGACGCCCAGCTTGTGTCCAAGGGCTTCTCTGAGCTTAAAACTGCCTGATTCGGGATAACGGCAGATGTCAGGCAATGCAGCGGTTATGGCTTTCAATGCCGATTCCGGCGGTCCCAGCGGATTTTCATTGGAGGCCAGGTTGATGAATTTTTCAATCCCGAGCTCTTTCTTCAGTTGCTCGGGCGGTCTGCCTGGCTTGTACGAAATCAACTGTTCGATGTGTGTTGGCACGAGTTTTCTCGGTGCCAGCTTTCCACCTTGTTGCACCACCAGTCTTAGGGGGTCGGTCTTCGCTGCCAGTTGTTGAATATATGTTGCCATGGCTTCCGTTAGTAATCGGTTGGTAATTTCCCTGCGCAAAACCATTCGGGCGGCGTGCCCGAAACCTCTCAATGTCACTGCGTTTGGCGCGGTCGGCATTAAGAAACTTTGACGCTAAAGTAACATCTCTTTTTCCCATGTACAAGTTAATGCAGGGTGAATTCCGTATTTATCAGATATATCTAACCTTAAGACTTCCTTGTGTATCGGGCATATCTTTAGATAAATAGCGTAAAGGGGCAATCTATGGACGTTTCGGGACTGAATACGCGCAGCAAGGGCCGGTTGCCAGGTTTAATCGGTATAGAAATTGTTGAGAGCGCTAATGAAAAACTGATTAGTAAGCTTGATATCCGAGATGAGCTTTTAGCTCCTAATGGTTATCTACATGCGGCATCGGTGATCGCCCTTGCGGATACCACTTGTGGATATGGCTGTGTACTGAATTTTAAGCCTGATGTGGCGTCGTTCACGACGGTCGAGCTTAAGGCCAACTTCATAGGTACTGCCCGAAAAGGTACTATTTTTTGCCATGCTGAGAGAATTCATAGCGGCAAAACGACGGAAGTTTGGGATGCCAGGGTGAGTGACAGCGAAAGCGGCAAATTGATCGCCCTGTTTCGTTGCACCCAAATGCTTCTCTATAGAAAGGAAGAGAAAGGCGAAAAGTAAACGAGATTGACCCTGCAAAGGGCGCCAGAGTGTTCTTTATATAGCTGTGTGATAAGATCTTGCATATTACGCGGGTGTAGTTCAATGGTAGAACGGCAGCCTTCCAAGCTGCACACGCGGGTTCGATTCCCGCTACCCGCTCCATTTTTTTCTGCATACCGCAACATCGGCTAAGAGTCTTCGCCGGTTCTTTCTAGTACAGATATATTCGTGCTGACATTTGAGGAGCGCGCCGTGGTTGATAACAAAATCTCTTTGAATGATGTTTTCGTTGCTCGCAAAAGAATTGCCGGCAAAGCAATTAACACGCCGTTTCGCAAATCGGTCTGGTTGTCTGAGCTGACCGGTGCAGAAGTTTACTTGAAACTCGAGAATTTGCAGGTAACAGGATCATTCAAATATAGAGGTGCTTTGAGCGCTCTTACACGTAGCAAAGAGAACGCACTCAGCAAAATTTTCACAGCTTCGGCTGGCAACCATGGATTGGCAGTGGCCGAAGCCGCAGTAGAACTTGGCCGCGATGTGACGATTTGCATTCCTGTAAATGCGTCTGCCATTAAGCGTCAACGATTGAAAGATTACAGCGTCGCCGTAATTGAACACGGCGATGATTGCGAAGTGACTGAGAGTTACGCGCAGCGCATGGCAAAAGAGAAGAAAGCCTTTTACATCTCGCCCTACAACAATAGAGAAGTGATTGCTGGGCAAGGGACAGTTGCACTCGAAATGTTCGAGCAAGTTCCAGAACTGAACAAGATCATTTGCTCTGTGGGCGGCGGCGGACTTGTCAGCGGCATTGGTGTCGTTGCGCAAGCCGTCAAACCGAAAACAGAGGTTTTAGGCGTTGTCGCCGCGAATTCTCCAGCGATGACTTCTTCAATCAATCAAGGAAGAATCGTGAAGGTTATGCAAGAGCCGACCATCGCTGATGGTATCGCCGGTAATATCGAGCCTGATTCTATTACTTTCCCTATGTGCCAAGAACTTGTTTCCGATTGGGCTGTTGTTGAAGATGAAGACATCAAAACAGCGATCTTTGAATTCTTAGATAACGAAGGTATGCTCATTGAAGGCGCTTCCGCTGCCGCGATTGCCGCTGTTTTGCGCAAGCAGGTTCAAATCAAACCGAAAGAAACGGTTGGCATTGTTGTTTGCGGCGGCAATATCTCGAAGAACGAATGGCGCGAGATTGTTGTAGAACACTTGGTTTCGAAAACTCGCAAGTAATTCGAATCTAATCGTTTATTACAGAAAACAATTTCAATGCATTTAGATTGTTGTACTTTTGCACACCTATTTTTGCTGGTTCGTCTTCTTTATGGTCGACTTGGGCTGTTCCATCTTTTAAATCTATAAGTCCTTTCAGTATGGGTGTGTAAAAGTCCGTTGTTGATTGGTCGTTAGGTTCGTTCGAAACTTCAGTTTGCCCGAACTTTACTTCTTCGCCAGGGCCTCTAAACAACTTGGTTTTATGGATGTTTTTTCCTTGGAAAATTCAGTTGTAAAAGCGTCCTAGGATTAATGTATCGAGTTAATGATGTCGTAGGCATTCTTGAAACTTTCAAGTGTTCATATATTCAAACTCTTGCACATTTGCACAGATTGTGTTAGATTCGAATTGTCTACTGGAGTGGTATTCGATGTTTCCCGACGAGAGCGTCCGTGTTCAGTATGAGCACGTCAGTCCTATGACTCGGCTCTGGGCCTTGCTTGTTGCGGACAAGCACGATCTCGTTGTGCTTGTCGTTTATACATTAATGACGGGCATTGTCTCTCTGGCGGTTCCGCTTGCGGCACAAGCACTCGTAAACACGATAGCCGCCGGAATATTTCTTCAACCTCTGATTGTTCTTTCGTTGCTTGTTTTGACAGGCCTCCTTTTCGGAAGTATTTTGCGACTGTTGAAATTTTGCCTGGTGGAAGAATTACAGCAAAGAATATTTGCACGCATTACTCTGCGATTGGGCGAGCGCATTCCTGTAATAAAAGCTTCAGCGCTCAACACCGAGTACATGCCTGAGCTGATCAATCGTTTCTTTGATGTCATGAATGTTCAGAAATCCTGGGGAAAACTTCTGCTTGAAGGTCCCTCAGCTTTATTGCAAGTGTTGATTGGCCTTATCCTCATGGCTTTTTACAGCCCCTTTCTTCTGGCTTTCGATGTCCTGATTATTCTTTTTGTTTTCTTCGCTGTGAGCGTGCTGGGAATTGGAGGACTTAAATCGAGCATAAGAGAGTCGGCGTACAAATATCGTGTTGCCGAATGGCTAGAGGACATGGGTCGTTGCCAGACCAGTCTCAAGACCAACGGAATAAGCCACTTTCTTTTCAGGCGCTCTGACGCGCTGGTGCTCAACTATCTAAGAGCGCGTCGTGATCATTTCAGTGTTTTGTTTCGGCAAGCGCTGGGGACGTATTTTTTTCAGGCAGTAGCGAGTGCCGGAATTCTCGCAATTGGTGGCTGGCTGGTGATCAACAGGCAGCTTACATTAGGTCAATTGGTGGCGGCGGAACTTGTTGTTATAAACGTGCTATCGGCTCTGGAGAAGCTGATCCGCAATTGCGACACTTTTTATGATCTGCTTACCGGTCTCGACAAAGTCGGTCACCTGACCGACTTGCCGAGCGAACGCGAGGGCGGTGTCGCTCTTCCTGAGAGTCAGGGCGGCTTGAGTGTCGAGTGCATTAATTTGCATTTCTCTTACGGAGCAAGAGAAATACTCAGCGATTTGGAATTGGAACTGCAAGCTGGGGAGCGAGCCAGTCTTGTTGGTGCCAGCGGGGCAGGCAAGACAACTCTTGCATCGATTATCTGCGGATTACAGGACGCGGTGCACGGAACCGTGGAAGTGGGCGGCTTTGACGTGCGTGATTTAGACCTGAAAGAACTGCGCAAACAGGTCGGTTTGGTTGGAGACATCAATGAAATCTTTGAAGGTACCATTGAGGAGAACGTTGGACTGGGCAGACCGACGGTTTCCCATCAGGATATTCGCTGGGCTCTGGAGGCTGCACAATTTTCTGATGATCTCGTCCATCTTCCGGATGGTATCAATACGATGCTGGTTAGCGGTGGGCGAAATCTGTCGCGCGGACAGGTTCAGCGGCTCTTGATCGCAAGAGCCGTAGCCGAGCGTCCTCGTCTCTTGATTCTGGACGAAGCATTCACCGGAATTGATGAGAAAACAAAGTTGAAGATCATTGATTCTTTGCTTGCTCGCGAGAATCAATGGACAGTGCTCGATATTTCTCACGATGCTGAAGTCGTTATGCGCTCGGACAAAGTCTATGTGCTTAGTGGAGGCAGAATCAGTGAATCTGGATCACCGGCGGATCTCGCCTGGCGTAACGAGAGCGAATTTTCAACTCTCTTTCCTGATCTTGCAACGCAGATTCGCATGGTCGAACGAAGAAAAAAAGAGCGGGTGGGGAAACTGTAAATGGAATCAACTCAAATTCGCCAGATAGAAGATCTTTCGTATAAATCCGATTACGAGTCACTCAAAGCAGTGACATCGCGCCGGGGCTACGCAGTCATTGCTGTCATGCTTTCCATAACCCTTATTTCGTTCGTCCTTATGCTCGTCTATGTCCCCTGGCAGCAAAGCGTCGCCGGCACAGGAAAGATCATCATATTGTCTCCCATGCACAGACCGCACAACATAGAGGCTCCCATTCCTGCGCGTTTGAAGCATTGGTATGTGCGTGATGGCCAATTCGTAAAGCAGGGTGAATTAATTGCTGAACTTTCTGATCTCGATCCGAAATTTCTTGACCCGGAGCAGGGTAAACGTATCGCTTTTCAAAAGCAGGCTCTTCTTGCACGCAAAAGTGCAGCTTCAAGCAGGTTTGATGCTTTGAAAAAACAATTGGATAGTCTTAAGCGATCGCAGAATGCCGCCGTGCCTTCGGCTCGAGAGCGCTCTCATCAAGCCAAGGATCGCATCTGGGCTGCAGAGCAAGGTGTTCAGGCCGCCAAGCAAAATCAATTAACAGCCAAGCTCAACCTTGACCGCATGCGAGAGCTCTACGAGAAAGGTCTGCGATCAAAACGCGACTTGGAGCTAGCTGAACTGGAACATACTCGCGGTATCACTGACCTAGAGCGTGCACATGCAGCTCTTGATGTGGCACGGCGCGATCAGACAGTGGCAGTACTGGATCAGGAAAAAATTGTCGCTGATACAGATGCGACAATGAGTAGCATTGCTGCTGCAATGGCAGCGGCACAAGAGACTATAGAGTCGACTTCAAGTGAGATTTACAAGCTCGACATTGACTTACAAAATGTCAGTGCAAGGCACGAACAGCGCAAGGTTTTTGCGCCGTCTTCCGGGAAAATAGTGCGGCTGTTAACAGTCGGAGCCGGTGAGACGGTTGATGCGGGAATGGTGCTAGCAGTCATTGCTCCTGAAACACAAGATCTCGCGGCTGAATTAACCATTAGTGACAACGATGCGCCGCTTGTTGCGGTCGGCAGACCGGTGCGATTGCAATTCGCCGGCTGGCCAGCGTTGCAATTCTCAGGCTGGCCCTCGATTGCAGTTGGTACATTTGGAGGACGTATAGCTGTTATAGATGCGGTTGATGACGGAAGGAACAGTTATCGCGTTATTGTCAAACCCGATGCAGATGCGATCGCCAGCGGAAAAGACGAGCCGTGGCCCGATGCCCGATTCCTAAGGCCTGGTGCGGAGGTAAGCGGCTGGATCATGCTGGACACAGTCAGTCTTGGCTTTGAGTTGTGGAGGCAATTCAACGCGTTTCCTCCAACTGTCAAACCGGAAGAACTCGGATTGCACAAAACATCTCAAGGCGATAAGTCAGAAATCAAACGCAAATCGAAGTGAGGTTTACGAGAAATGCGTTTGTGTCAGAGAGTATTGAAGTCGATAACACTGGCAAGCTCATTATGTGTGGCGCTTGCCAGCGCTGCATTGGCGCAAGACAGTCAGCTCAAGGATGCTCCTGTGCCAAGCAATTTAAAAGGCATAGGGCTTCAAGCGCCCGATGGTAAAAGTTTCACGCTCGAACACTTTCTGAAGCGGGTCGAGAAAAATTATCCCAAACTCCAATCTGCTGATGCCGAGCGGAGGATCTTCAGCGCCAAGCGATTGGAAAAGGCGGGTGCGTTTGATCCTGTTTTAACCAGTATCAATGAGTATTTGAGAGTTCAAGACACATTCGTACCAGGCAAAGCAAAAGACGCTATTCACAATGAATCAAGAGTGGATCTTCTGACGCGGTCAGGAATAAAAATATTCACCGGTATGCGCCTGAACCCAAATGACACGAAAACTCCTTTTGTGCCGACCGGTAAAAGCGGCGAGTATTTTGCCGGTGTTTCTGTGCCGTTGCTCAGAGGACTGGGCATCAATGAGAAAATCGCGGCAGAGTCGCAAGCCAAATTGGGCGAGCCTCTGGCACTGCAATTATTCGGTGCTACCCGGCTGGAAGTGCTTCTCAAAGCGGCTGCAGTTTATTGGGACTGGGCAGGAGCAAAAGCTCGCGTTGATATTGCTAAAGATCTCCTTTCGATTGCTGAAGCCAGGGTTGGTCAGATCAAAGAGCGGGTAAACAGCGGTGATCTTCCTGCTCTGGATATCGCCGAGTCCGAACAAGAAATACATAGACGGCAGGCTGCTCTTGTGAAGCAAGAACGTGAATTTCAAAAAGCTTCACTGCTGCTTTCCGTTTTTCTATGGGATGAAAATGGCGTTCCAACAAATGTTCCTGGTGTTGAGGAGGTACCTGCTCTAAAGCCTGAACCTCGTAAGTTAGCGGACTCCGAATGGTTGGACGGACGCAAAATGGCTTTGGCACTTCGTCCTGAACTGAAGAAAATTGCTCTGGAGCGAGATCAAGTAAGAGTCGATTTGCGTCTTGCGGAAAATATGATCCTTCCGTCTATGGATGCGTACGTCTTGCAAGGTGCGGACACTGGTCCTCAGGGGATCGGTCCGATTGTAAGAGCGGGGGTGGCTGTTTCAGCTCCATTAAGGCAGCGAACCGCAAGGGGTCAGGCGCAAGCAGCCAGGCTGAAACTTCAAAAACTGAATCTGGATGAGAAAGCCGAGAAATTGCGTATTCAAGCCGAGGTGGATGACACTGTTTCAGCTATCAATACTTCGTACGAGCGCTGGGCTGCGACATTGGTTGAGGTGCAGAAAGCAAAACAGGTGGAAAAGGGCGAGCGTTTGCGCTTTAGCGCAGGCGACAGTACTCTGTTTCTCGTGAATCAAAGAGAAAGAGCGTCCGCCGAAGCGCAGCTGCGCCTGGCCGAAGTACATGTTGAATACTTACAGTCCATGGCTGCTTTTCGTGCAGTCACTTGCAAACTATGAAAGAAGCTTTCTTGACTAATTGTTGTATATATAGATATGCTAATGTTTGCAAAAGTCAGAATGAGGACGCGTCATGCCCTACAGAGCAGTTGTGAGCGCGGAGTTGGCAAAACTCTTCAATGTGCTTTCGCACCCGGTTCGCATTCGAATAATCGAAGAGTTGAAGAAAGAAGATCTCGCTGTGGGCACACTGAAAGATATTCTTGGAATTACCCATTCGGCTGTTTCTCAACAACTCGCTGTACTGAGAAGCCATCATCTGGTCGTCGAGATGCGCCAGGGCCGGAATGTTTTCTACCATCTAAGAAAGCCGGAACTTGCTCAGTGGATTATGCAAGGAGTTGGTTTTATCTCTCCAGACACCGCCGAAGTAGAAGATTTGATGTCTGCTATCCAGAACGTCAAGACTGTTTGGGGTGATGAGACTCCGCAGCCCAAGCGAAAAAAACGCGGAGCCTAATTATTTCCCTCTCGATGCTTTTGAGCGGACCTTTTCTTTTTCACCTGACCAGTGACTGATAGCCCTCTGGGCTGCTGATTTGAGAAGATTAGATTCTGAATCGTCTGGGACGATGAGAGGAATTCCTTCAATCAGCCAAGTTGCAAGTTCTGGTGATGCCAGCCGGTAGAGAATGTTGCGGCCGTCTCGTCTTTCTTTTATTAGTCGTTGTGACTTCAGTAACGCCAGATGTTGCGAGACTGCGGATTGTCTGATGCCTAGAATATCCTGAAGCGAATTTACACATAGCTCGCCTGCTCTCAGCTCGACAATGATGCTGATTCGCACAGGATGGGACAGCGTTGAGTACATTGCTGCAAGCTGTTGGGCAATCAAAGCTCTATGAGGCATAAAGGCTTCGTTCCTTGTTATATTTGCAAATTTGCAAGTATATGAATATCAAGACACGTAAATACTAGCAAATATTCGCAATTTGGGCAAGGCTGCTGTTCGAGCCGTTTTACGCAATTCAATTTATCTGAAAAATATGTTTAGGGCCTTTTGACAAAAGTGTTCGATCCGCTATACTTGCAATTGTTGAGAGTTTTAGATATTCAAATATTTGCAAATGACTGAGGTGAACCATGAGTGCAACTTTTACAGCTGAGGAAATTCTCTGCGCAACCGGCGGACATTTGAAATCAGGATTTGTCGACGAAAGAAGAGGTCGGCTGAAGTGGGCTTTGGAAGAGGTGAAGCCCGGTGATTGGTTTGTTTGTATACCCTCGCAATTTGATGACCCGCACGACAAACTCGACTTGGCGTTCGATAAGGGCGCCCTGGGTGTAATAGTAAATCGGCGCAGTCGTTTTTCGTCGGCGTCAAAAGATACAACTATCATCTCGGTTCCCGATACAAAGACAAGCATCCTTGAGCTCGCACGCTACTGGCGTTATCGCGTTAAACCGAAAGTAGTCGGCGTATCTGGCAGTTGTGGTCGCCGAGTGACTGTTGCTCTTCTCAGCCGGCTGCTCGAGGGCGCTCAAAAAGCTCATGTCGCCTTCATGAGCAATCTCGGTTGGTTCTCCTGCATGGAAGATGTTCTTTCTATGCCGGAAGATACTGAGGTATTGATCTTCGAAGCCGGAGGAGTGGAAAGGGGTGATGTTAGCCGCATAGGTGGTTGCCTAGATCCTGATCTGGCTGTCTTGACGCGTGTTGTTCATCCCCTTCCATCAGCCGAACGTAATGCCTTCATTGCATCGCTCTATTGCGAAATACTCGAGACGCTGCCGAATTGTTCGTCTGAGCAGGTTAGTGCTGTGATTTACGATGATAATTCCGCGGTCCAAAAGAGAGTCGAAGAACTGTTCGATTCTGCTTGCGTGAAGAGGCGTACAGTGAGCGGAGCTGGCATGTCTGGAAGATTGTCAGAAGCTTCTCTTAAGGAGCTGAGTGCGACCATGGAATCGATTTTTGCTCAACACGTGACACAGGCAGAAATCTGGTGCGCAATAGAAGCGGCATCCGCTCTAGGAATTACAGAGGCTGCGATAGAGGAGCTTTTCGAATTGCAAGATGAATCACGCCACGCTCAATTGAGCATAGTGAAATGAAACAGAGGGTCTGATCTTAAGTTCTTGAGGGAATGATGAACACGCAGTTTCTTGTTGCAAATGAGCTGGCGGCACTGCTTGCCGCGCCAATAGCTCTTCTTCTGGGTTGCTTCACAACCTTGAAATGGAAAACGCGAATACTTGTATTCGGTCAGATTGCTGCTTTCTGCTTTGCGTTTTTCGGTCTCATCTGGGGTTTGATAAATCCTTCGATCGTGCCCGGCAGCGCAACGCTCAAGTATATATCGCTCAATCTAGATATTGCCTCTTGTTGCTTGCTTACCGCTATCACATTCATTGCAGCGGTTGTGCTCTCATTTAGTGATCGATACTTGCTTGGTGACGCTAATCGGCTGAGTTTTTTGCGACTGCTCGCATTCATGTCATCGTGCGCAGCCTTGTTGAGTGTAAGCGACAGTATCTGCTTAGCATTTGTTTGTTGGAATGCACTTTCTTTGGGGCTGTGGGCAATTATGCGTTTGCACTCAGAGTCCAAAGAATTCTCGAACGTTGTTCTCGGCTACCACTTGCTTAGCGATCTCGGGTTGCTTGCAGCACTAATACTTGTTATCAGTGGCACTGAAAGTACTCAGTTTAGCAATTTGAGCAGCGCGTCCTTTTCGCTGACACAGACAATCGATCATTCGACGAGCTTGTTAGCTTGCTTGCTATTAGTTCTCTCATTTGGCATAAAGTCAGCGCTTTTCCCTTTTCATCGATGGTTGCTGGCTACATTGAATGCGCCCACTCCGCTGTCTGGTTTTTTGCACGCAGGAGTGGTGAACGTTTCAGCGATCATGGCCTGGCGATTAATGCCGATTCTTCATGAGCAAACAGAAATTCTCCTCTTCTGGGGTTTGTGGTCCGCTGTTTCAGCAATTGTGGGAACTCTCAGCATGTCTGCCCAGCCGGATGTAAAACGCAAACTGGTCTATTCGACTGCAGGTCAGATGGGGTTCATGTCTCTGCAATGTGCTGTAGGCGCTCCTGGAGCAGCCATCTTCCATTTAATTGCTCATGGACTCTTCAAATGTCAGATGTTCCTTCAATCTGGAAGTGCGGTGGCAGAAGGACTGAACAGTAGGAAGTTCGCATACGGTCTGCAGGATGGTCGCGAAGGAAAAGGGCTGAGAAATTCGCTGATTGTCGTGACATCGGCTCTAGCGTTTGTCTGTTTCTATACGACATGCATCGATTTTGATTGGACATCACTGTCGGCTGCAATAACAGGTGCCGCTCTTTTGTGTGCGATTCCGGCTCTGGACCGAGTTGATTTGAGGTCTCTCTGTTTATTTTTGCTGACCACGTTACTGTTCGGAATTGCGACTGGATTTGGGCGCCGTTTCTTCGAAATGCTTTTACCGGCGGAGTACGCGATTAATGAATGGCTTCTGCCTGGTTTTTTGCTAATCGCTTTGGTGCTTGCTTTTACCCTGCACCTCGCACGAAGGAGCAGTATTTCCAGGGCTCTATACGTGCACAGCCTGAATGGATTTTATTTGGGCGAAGTGGAATTAAGCCGTAAGTGAATACGGGAAAACTACAGGAGGCGTAATGAACATCACTAAGATAAGCCAGTCTCAATCACTCAGCGATGCGATCGGCGCTGCGTCGAATTGCATTGCTCCGTTATATCCACTTACCAATTTCATCGCGGGCAATGCGCTTAAAGGTTTTGAAGAAATTCCTTTTGCGTCGGCTATGCGGAAGGCTGCTCATCTTTTCGGTGCTCATGGTTTTCTTCCGCTGTCAGATTATCGTGCCATGTATGAAAACGGGCGTATTTCTCCAGCGAATCTCGAGGAAGCTTTCCTGAGAAAGCACGACAACGAAACTGTACAGCAAGATTCCGAGAAAGAAATTCTCACATTGGCGGAAATGCTTGACCGGGCGAGCGGTTCGAAACTCCTAACCGTTATTAACAGTCAAATGGTTAAGTGGTGTGCAGCTTACTTAGACCGTACACAAGCGCCATGGAAACCGTCTGCAAAAGATGATTTGTATGTCTTTTGGCAAGATTTAGCTAAGTACGATCTTTCGCTTTCTTTTCACGGAGTAAGAGATTGGACTCAAACAATTGCTTCCCTGCCTGAGAAGGCGGAGGAGGCTTTAGAAGCGCTTCTTGATTCGCTTGACGTGAGAGGAGAGAATATCGCGCCGTATTTAAGAAGGCATTTAGTTCAGATGCCTGGTTTTGCGAGTTATTTCAAGTGGCGCGAACAAGAGGGTCTTGATGAAGGGGTCTTGTGCGCTTATTTGGCAATCAGGTTGTTCTACGAAATAGTGTTGTCAAAGCCTGTTGCCCGGCGAATTTACAAATCAGATGATCTTGGACTGGTCAGACCATTGCTTGAATTAGAAACGCTTGCCAAAAAAACACCGCAAGCCGGCGCAGACTATGGTCCTGTCTGGCAAGACGCCTACGAGCTGAATTATCGCGACCGACTCTTGTCTTTATTGGATAACAGAACGCGCAGCAGCACTGAGTCGAAGTGCCAGATGATCTTTTGCATCGACGTTCGTTCCGAACCAATCCGTCGTCAACTGGAAAAGCGTGGACCATATGCGACTTATGGCTTTGCCGGATTTTTCGGAATGCCAATGCGGATGAGCGAATTTGGAAGCGCCCTTTCTATTGATCTTTGCCCTGTCCTGCTTAAACCTGAGCGTGAAGTTCGAGAAAGCGCAGTTGGTCTATCGGCGATAAAGCGCATTAGCTGGCAAGCTCTGCGAGTTTCAGCCCTACAATTAAAGAAGAAGCTCAAGTGTAATCTTTCCGGTGCTTTTGGACTTGTTGAGATGCTGGGAATTTTCTCGGCAGTTCCTCTTGCGCTAAAGACATTTTTCCCTTCTCATGCGAAAAGAATTTGGAATCGTATCGAGTCTAGTGTTGCTGCGGATGTACAAACAAGACTTGATTTGACAAATTTTTCTCTGGAAGAGAAGGTTGCTCTCGCGCAGAAAGCTATCAAAGGAATCGGTCTGGCGAGCTTCGGCGATCTCATAGTTTTCTGCGGTCACAGAAGCACTTCGATCAACAATCCATTCGCTTCCTCGCTTGATTGCGGTGCGTGTGGTGCCAATGCGGGTGGATTCAGCGCCCGTCTGGCAGCTAACGTTTTAAACGATGCCGAGGTCCGGGGTGAGCTTAAGACCAAAGGTTTGATAATTCCAGAACGAACACACTTTGTCGCCGCAGAGCACGACACGACAACCGATCAGTTTACGTTTTTTGATTGCGACGATATGTCGCAACAGCATGCAGAAATTCTCGACAAGCTCAAATTTGATTTGGTCTGCGCCGGGGATGAGGTTCGGCAAAGACGAGCCGAGCGCCTGCCTCAGAGCAGTTTGCCCAAATTAAACGATCCCCTCGAGCGTTCTTGTGATTGGGGACAGATTGCACCAGAATGGGGACTCGCCGGCAATGCCGCTTTTGTCGCCGCGCCAAGGGACGTGACAAAGCATGCCGACTTGGAAGGACGAGTATTCCTGCATTCATATGAATACAGCACAGATAGTGATGGACAGATCCTCGAGCTGATTATGACTGCACCGCTTGTAGTGGCACAGTGGATCAATATGCAATACTATCTGTCTACCGTCGACAATAAAGTTTTTGGCAGTGGCAGTAAAGTCTTTCATAACGTGGTCGGTGACTTCGGCGTCATGCAAGGCGCACATAGCGACCTGAGGATGGGCCTGCCGCTCCAATCTCTGGTGACTGAGAGCGGTGTTTTTCACGAGCCGATGCGCTTGCTTGCTGTGATTAGAGCTCCTCTGAGCGCCATTGATTCTGTTCTAGAAAAGCACCACGATGTGCGCAAGCTTGTGGCTAATCGTTGGATTCGCTTAGTGGCGCTGGAGCCGCAAAGCAGTGAGTATTTCGAAGCCGACGATCTAAGATCATGGAGACGCATCAGTATGCAAGGTCAGGTTGCAAACGATAGTTCAGCCGGTCTCTCTGAGGAAGCTTGTTTTGCAGGCTAGTAAGACTGAGAGTCAATATTTCGGTAAGAGAGCTATCCTGGGAACCATGCACAAAAAGGCTGAAGCTTTGGCTTTACCTTTAAAGGCTGGTTTGGGAATGGACCTGCAGACTTGTGAATTCGACACAGATCAGTTCGGGACATTTACCGGTGAGAAAGACAGGCAGGGTAGTGCGGTCGAGACTGCTGGAAAGAAAGCTCGATTGGCAATGCGCAAGACCAAAGAAGCGCGGGGGCTAGGTAGTGAAGGTAGTTTCGGCCCGCATCCCCTCATTCCGTATATGGCTTTCAGTCAGGAATTTCTTGTTCTTGTCGATGATGAGTTGGAATTTCAGGTAGCAGAGAACGTTGTGTCAACAAATACAAATTACTGTCACACGGAGGTAAATTCCATCGATGAGACGGACGAATTCTTGCAACGAGCAAGATTTCCCTCTCATGCGCTTATCGTAAAACCTGTCAAAAGCCAATCATCTGTTTTTGGCAATCTCAAAAGAATCTTCAGTGGTCAGGGCGTTCCGTCGCAGATTTATAAGGGGATTCGGGACAAGGATTCTCTGGCCTCTGCAATTCGCTCATGTCGATTGCAATCCTCTTCGGGACTCGTTCATGTCGAGACCGATATGCGGGCACACATGAATCCAACAAGAATGCGCGTTTTAAGGTCATTAGGCATTAAGTTGGCCAGGCGTTTGCTCTGCTTGTGTCAGGAATGTGGCTGCCCTGGCTTCGGAATTTCTGGACATGACGGAGCTCTTCCCTGTGAGGAATGCAGATTTCCATCGGACGCCTATGCTCAAGAGTTGCATTCCTGTCCTCGTTGCCAATATACAAAAACACTGCCGCGAAGAGACGGGCTTACTTATGTGGAGGCTCTCTTTTGTCAGCGTTGCAATCCTTGATTAAGGAGTAATTAAACTGCACACTCGAGCGAATTTCTCTAAAGCCTTTGTGGCTCGCCAACAGTATTGTTCTTGATGGAGGAGTGAGACAACTAAATGGATAAGAATCTCAAGGACCTGGAGAACGAAAGCATATTCATCATCAGAGAGGCTTATGCGAAGGTGAAGGATCTGGCTTTGCTCTGGTCTATGGGAAAAGACTCTACCGTCCTTCTGCATCTCGTAAAAAAGGCCTTCATGGGTCACTGCCCAATCCCGTTAATACACGTGGACGAGAGTTATGAGCCGGAGGAAATGACGAATTGGAGAGATGATTATGTGAAGAGGCATGGATTGCGCCTCATCGTTGGACAAAACAAGCAAGCTCTCGCCGATGGCATGGGTCCACACATGGGTCGGCTTGTTTGTTGCAATGCACTAAAGACAGTTGCTTTGCATCAAACGGTGAAGGAGCACAAAATTCAAGCGCTTCTTGTTGGCATCAGGCGCGATGAAGAGGGATCTCGCGGAAAAGAACGCGTGGTGTCTCCCAGGTCCGCCGGCGGCGAGTGGATGTATAAAGATCAGCCGGCCGAAATTTGGAACTACTATAACTTGCATACGCCGAAGGATGTTCATCTTCGCGTACATCCTATTTTGCACTGGACCGAGCTGGCCATTTGGGAGTACATACTCAGTGAGTCGATTGAGATTATCCCGCTATATTTTTCGCGAAACGGCATGCGCTATCGCAGTCTTGGGTGTGCTCCTTGCACGGGTGCTTTTCCTTCGCAGGCATCTAGTGTTGAAGAAATCATCGAAGAGCTGAAGCTTTCTAATGACTCTGAGCGTGCAGGCAGAGCTCATGACCAGGAAGAAATGTATGCGCTGCAAAAGCTGCGAAAAACGGGCTTTATGTAAGTTTGTAAGTGGAGTTAACAGGACAGAGTGTTATTGTCAGTTTTGTCTTTTTTGTCTTGTGACGGTGCCTTTTTTGCGTTAAACCGATGCCCCTGTGCGCGCGCGTTTATGGAGCCAGAATGCGATTAGCACAGTTGCAAGCAAGCTGAAAAGGGCGATTGCGAGGCCTGTTTTTAGTGGAGCTGGCTCAAATGAAAACTTTATCGTGCTGCTGCCGGCTGGAACCGTTGTTGCACGTATGGCATAGTCAGCCTGATAGACACCGCGACCTGAAGGCTGCACTCCGTTTACGGAGACATTCCACCCCGGATAGAAACTGTCTGCCGTCACTAGTAGTGCCGACTCTTTAGTCTGTACTTTGAGAGTCATTGCAGTGTCATTCAATTCAATGATTTCTACTTTTGCGTTTGGATCATTCTTAGAGTCTGGTACGTAGAGAGACCAGCCGAGAATTTCTTCTAGTAATACGGTGTGGTTTGGGTCGACTGATGCGGTGCCTATCTTTCCCGTCTGCAAGCCTTTCGCAAGTACTTCCGGCTTTAGATTCGGCGGCAATGACCTGTAATCACTAACAAGCCAAGCTCTGGGAAACGCTCGCAAATTCTCATAGATCAACGCATCACCAGCTTCTTTCACAAGACGCCAGCGAGGTCCGACAGGTGTGGGACACCGGGGAGCATTTTTCGGTAAAAGAACGTATTTAACAGCAAGAATATCGAGAGTGTGATCCTCGTCTTTGAACCACGTACTATCAACAAGGAAGCCTCCTTCCTTCATGTTGAGCAAATTGGAGATGCGCAGAGGGAGCAGGTTTTCATAGCCACTGGCATTCTGGACACCCCATAGCATCGACAGATTTACAGGAAGTTCGTCAGGACTTCCTGAGTTGCCACGTATGCTGAGCAGTCTCTGATGTGTTTTTGCCAGTTCGCTGTTCAACCATGCGACGTGCTGTGGTGGATTCAGTGCTGATCCCGGTGGAGAAGCAACAAAGTATTCACTACCGAGCGCAACTGTTGCAAAATCGAGGATGAAAATCAACGTTAGTGCATTCAAAAAAATGTGCGAACGCTTCAAGCACAACACGTAAACAATCGAACCGACGATGAATAAAGCAATTGGTATCCCGAGCGCTGGATTCGTCCATGGATATAGCCCGAAAACGCCGGATGCCGTATCTCGGACTCGCTCTTGTGACGCGCCTGCGATCAAATAGGCAAATATTGCAGCGATAATGAAAAACCCGACGAAGATTGCGTGGGCGCGCATAGCAACCTTCTGAGAAATTTGCTTTGTTGCAAGCGCAGCAACGCCAGCAGCGGTCAAACAGCTAAGGGCCATGCTGATTTCCAGGAAGTGTCGCGTTGGTGCTCTGAATCGGTTGTAGCAAGGAAGTTGGTATGCGAGTTGTGAAAACGGACCGACGTCACCGAATATCAAAATAAAGAAAACCAGCAAAGCGATCGTCCAGAAAACAATCACCGGTCGTTTTCGGAAAGCAACGATGCCCAGAGGGAAAAGCAACCAGCTGAAGAGCCCGCAATAGCCGAGCACGCTTTGTATGTTGTATGCGCCGAAATAATTACATCCGTAAATTGAGTCTTTGAAGCTTCCAAATGCGTATGGAAAAATTTGGTTGATGAAGTTGACGGGAAGCAGTGCGTACTCAACGAAAAGTTTGTACGTCATTTGCCAACGCCAAGTGAAGGTTCCCAATTCTGCCGCGGGCAAGATTACGATGCTGCTTACTCCGACTCCCAGACCAATAGCTAGGAATGTGAGAAGTGCAAAACGCAGGCGATATCCCTTTTCTGCTTCAAAGGCTTCTGCAAATACAGATCCACCCAACAAAGCCAAACCGTAGCAAAACATTTGTGGATGTCCTGCGAAACACAGAAGAGCTGTTGCGATTACTGTCAGCGAAAACCAGAGCGCGTTTTTGTTTGGATTTAGGCGTGCATTTCGAATTGCCCACAGCCCGAGCGGCAGCCAGACTGCGGAATGCACCATTGTTGTATGGCGCAGGTTCGAGAGAAGGAAGCCGTTGAAGGCAAAAATACAACCTGCTACGAGCGCTGCCGTCCAACAACTGGTCAGCGAATATGCGTAGAGCGTTGCGAAAAATCCTGCCAGAGTAAAGGCGAAAACAATGTACAAATTCCATCCACCTGGCAGCAGAGAAAAAATGTGTTTCAGAGGATAGAAAGTCTGCGATTGCGGATCGGCATACCACGGAAAACCGCACAGTATCTGGTTGGTCCAGAGGTGCGTTCCATTTTGAAATGCCGGCAAATATTGAATGAGTGCGTCTCCAGGCGCCAACAGTTTTCCTTGCAGAACAACAGGCAGAAAAAAAATGCAAGACACTGCGGCGAAAAAGACAGCAACATAGAGCGGCGGATTGCTTCTGAATTTTTCGACAATAACGCGCATGTTGTCGAGCTTTAGAAACCACCGAGGGCGGCGGCTGATGTTGATCTTCCTGACCAGACTTCTCCAAGGCGCACAGGCTCAAGCATGTTTGCCTCAGGTGTAGGTCGTTTGAAATCGTATTTGAGGACACTTGCTTTGGTTTTTCCATCAACAGAACCACTCACTACGAGGTGAGCGCCGGTAGTCGTACTTGTAGCTGCTACGTGTACGGCACCAGATTCGGTGAATGGATTGAAGCTGGAAGTTTCGCGGAAAGGTGCATCCTTACCGCATCTGCATTGTCCCATGTACACTGCAGGACCTTTGTCCAATGCAGAGCCGCTGGAGAATACTTTTACGGTTCCACTACCCGCGAGCTGGCTGGCGATGATTGATTTAGCACCACCAAGTGAGCCTGCTATCCATCCCGTGGTCAAAGAGACACCGCCCGAATAGTCTTTGCCGAATGGGAAGAAGCTCGTGTTGTTTTGAAGCGTATCTGCCGGATTCGTTTGACCTTTTCTGGCCTTTTCGTTTGGATAGAAAAGGCTATAGGCGAATGTCTTAATTTCGGTAGGGGTGCCAGCGCCTGGTGCCGTAACGATGTCTTCACGACCTGTCACGAAATCGACCATGCCAGCAGCAACACTAACACCGGACTTATCCTTACCATATGGTTTGAAACTCGCGAAAAGTGTGGGTCCGCTATTAGATCCGGCCAAGGGAATATCGTAGACCTTCACTTCATCGGTGATGCCCGCAGGGGAGCCCACGATGAGGTTGTCGGACTGTGTTCCATCAATTTGTGCAGAAGCGACGGTCACACCATTGCGTGCACTGGGATCAAACGGCTTGAAGTGCGCAAGCTCCGTTCCGAAAATTCCTTTGCCTAGGATAGATGCTCCAGCGTAAGCGATTACTTCTGGCTCGTGATCTTTACCGGAACCAACCAGCAAGTCGAGTATGCCGTCACCGTCTACATCGCCCATTGCGACATTGACATTGCCTTCGTAGAAAGGAAATGGAATCACGGAAGCGACGAGTCGATCATCTTCACCATCGTACACATGAATTTCCGTAGCACGTCCTGGCGCTCCAGGAATCGCTACCGCATATGTAGAAACCGCCGGTATCACGTTGATCGTCGACATCAGCCCGTTGTCTTCATGGTTAAGTCGATGGCAGTGAGTTACATAAGTGCCCGTATATTCATCAAACCGAGTCCGGAACGAAAGAATACCTGGTGCGTTTACATTCTCTTCTAAGTCAATTTTGGGTGCCGGTGCATTGGCATTGTCGACAGAGAAATTTTCTGGGCCAAAACGCGCACCGTTTGTTGGATCGTGATACTCGGTCACTTGAAAATCATTGACGTGCACATGAATCGGATGCTCGTCGTTGTTGTAATTGACGAAGTTCCATTCCTCGATGGAATTCAGTCGCGGCTGGATCAGCGAAGTATTGGGGAATGTCTGTCCATCGAATGCATACATGAACGCTTTCGGGTCATTCTTGTCTGCCAGCGAATTTAGAAATCCGCCGTTCATCACAATCTTCCGCTTAACGTCCGGGGTCGCCTTGGAAAGATCAACGTACGATGTGTATGCACCAATCCTCTGACCTTCCGCGAAAGCCGTCGTCACGCCGCCTGGTTCCACCGCTTTTGCTCTCATGAGCACCTGCGTTGGAAATATGAAGAAGCCATCAAAGTAGCTGATGTACTTTGGATCAATGCTCATCCTTCCCAACACACCGGGAGGATTCTCGGTTCCATTACTGGTGTACATAACACCGGGGCTGCTGAGCGTCTTGGTCAGATCGTACTGTCCATTATTCACAGCAGTTTTTCCGAGATCGGGCATCTCCAAAATGAGCTCGCCTTCTGTCGGAATTGTTACAGCGATCGCAAAGCGAGTCGCCGGCGGAATCAGCAGACGCGTGCCATCGACTGTCCGTGGGTAATGAACAGTTGAATAGGGATTGCCATCTTGTCCAACAATGGCGATTTTCGGATGCTTTCCAGTTGCTGTTTCAGTTAGCTGCACATTCATATAAGCAAGGTCGCTGATATTTGCCAGCACCCATATTTCAGTTTGACCAGCCTTGCTTTTAATTACCGGCTGAAATTGACCATTCACTGTGTATTGAACGTCGCGCAAATAGTCGGGAAGCGATGGGTTTTCCGGCAAACCGCCAGCCTTTTTGTCATTGGGTGTGAAGGTTTGAAGATTAGTTGGGATAAGTGAAAACTGGCCCCTATGATTGCGAACTGATAGTGGACCTTCATACCAGATGGTGGCAAATTTGGTGCCTTTCTTAGATTCGTTGAAATTGACCGGCATTTGCGAAGGGCGATATTTGCCACTTTCCAGTTCACCTTTTTTCGGCGGGACTAGTGTGTTGAGCCACATCGGCCACATCGTGTTGTTGAGGTCTGCAGAGCCGCCTGCGCGATCAAAGACGAAGTTGTATTGGAGCGCCATGTTGCGGACAGGAATTTTGTTGTCAGTGACAAGAGGAATATTGCCATCCGTCTTTCCAACTGCAAGCATGCCGGCTAGCCCACAATAAGTCTGCGGCGACGTAAGCCCATGAAGATGACAGTGGTACCAGTACAATCCTTGCGGCATGTTCTTCGGAATGTCGTAGGTGTAGGTGTTGGTCATGCCCGGCGGAATGTCCAACATGACATTGTCCGCGTTTCCTTTCGGACTGATGTGGGCTCCATGAATATGGAGATTTATCGGTGACTCTTTCATCTGCGGTGGGGTCAGTGGAATCGGCTGACCCTCGGCTGTATATGATGGAATGAAATAATCTTTGATTGTCAGATTTTTGAGTTCATTCTCAAAGTGGACGATCATTTTTTCGCCCGGAAAAACTTTGAGCGTCGGGGCTGGATAAAGATTGGTGGCAGAATTCTGTCCATCTGATGCACTGCCTCGGATTACTTCGTAGCTGAAGAGAAGAAAGTTGTTGACCGGCTTGGCTACTGTGTCGAGCTTTGCTTGTCCTTGTCTTGCTGTAAGTCGAACTTCGAGGACGCCGTCCTTGCTCGCTAGTACAACTGGCTCTTTAAAATCTTGACGAGTAGAGATGTCTGATTTTTTGCCAGAAGTTTTTTTGACTGAAGTTGTTTTGACAACCGTTTTCCCTAAAGCAGCTTCGCCAGACCAGGCAAACGACATACAAAGGGTTGTGACACTTAGAAGTAAGCTGTACACGCGAGCATTTGACATGAAGGGAAGTCCTTTGTGGGAGTTATGCAATGCGATTGTTCGTATGTTTTTTTCGCACCGCGTATGGTGCGCATCAGTTTCAACGAGCAGCAACAGAGTCACGCACCTTGTGGAAGCTGTTCAGCACGAACAATTTGGAAATTATGCGAGGTCGAGCGATCATAGTTTGATTTCGACGTGTGCGGCTCAACGGCCCTCGCCTTTGACGAACACACTGATAGATACAATCGCACCGGTCTTGGAATCAACAGTAACTACTTTCTTGCCATCCTTGCCTACGACGCGAAAGTCAAAGACAAGCTTACCTTCTGTTCCTGATTCCCATAAAAGAAGTTCCCAGGCCTCAACAGTGCCTGGGTACGCCTCGAGAGCTTTCTGCTGGGTCTGTTCTCTCGTCAGCTTCGGTTCTTTGAGTCTAGCAAGGTCTTTAGCGTTGGTGGTTTTGATGGTTTTGCCATCTTTGCCAAGGGACTCAATCAAAATACCGATATTAGTCTTCTTACCTGTGTTTCCGTCCAACTCTACTTCGCTAATTCTTCCATCTTTGCCTTTTATGTAATAAGCGTATTCCGGAATGCCATCTTCAATTTGCAGATCCCAACAAAGTAATTTTCCTGGGACCAACTTCAATGAAGCTTCCTTTGCCTTTTTCTCTGAAATTTTAGCTGTTGCGGTTTTGGTTGTCTTTCCTTCATCGGCCGCAAATGTTGGACCACAACCGACGGCAATTGCCAAAGCCAAAAGCGAAGACAAAAATTTCATAGACCCTCCAGGAATGTACAATCGGTGCGTGCCAAAGAAGACCATATTTTACATCAGATGGATGTGCATAAGGTGGACACAAGATTTATTTCTGGTGGGTTAGTCTTCTGTTTGCGATAATGACGCAGACTCAACGTAAGGGGCGAACAATGAATCGAATGTTTTGTAAACTAGCTGTTTTTGGCATCATCGCGCTGAGATTCATTGCCACAACAGAGCCAGCGGGTGCTGACAATCCGTCCGGAAAGTTTACAAGTTATCCCGTTCCGCATGCCTCCCCGCATGGCATCGTTTACTTTGGCCAAGGTCCATTGAAGGGTGTGTGGTACACGAATTCTACTCGCGATGCAAAGTCGGGCGCAGTAGAATTTTCGCGCAAAATCGGAAAGACGATTTTTCATGCGACTCCAACCGCGGCCGCTGTGGCAGGGTCGATCAACTTTTACTCGGGCAAAGAGCCACTTTGGTTCACGGAGACTGGCGCCAACAAGATTGCACGAATCGATGCATCAAAAAAGATCACTGAGTTTGCAATCCCGACGGCAGACAGCAAGCCGTTTGATATCCAGCACGGACCTGACGACGAGAGTATGTGGTTTACGGAATCTGCAGCCGGTAAGATCGGGCGAATCGATTCAACTGGAAAGATTACGGAGTTCAAGGTCGGAGAGGCAAGCGCTGAGCCGACGTCTCTTATGGCGCAAGACGGCGTAATTTGGTTTACCGAAGTTGGGAGTGGACGGATTGGACGTCTAACCACTTCAGGGGAAGTCAAACACTTCTCCACAGGTAAAGGCCGGCTCACAGGCGACATCACAAATAGCAACGACGGTGCGTTGTGGGCTCCGAAGTTGTCTTCTGTCGTACGGTTGAAAACAGACGGCACTCTAGATGAGTTTCCTCTTGCGGGCGTTGTTAACACCGGCGCTATTTTCGGAAACGGAGACGGTGTCTACATCGGAGCAATGAAATCGGACGGACGGGGAGCGATCTTATCGATCGATGGCACTGGTAAGGTGCACGAATATAATCTTCCGAGTAAATATCTGATGCCTGCCGCAATGGCCATCGATCCCGATGGCGGGTTTTTCATGACTGTAAGCAGCAGCAGACCTGGGCAATCTGTTTCGATGATCTGGCGGTTGCAATTAGACTCGACGAAGAAAAAGTAACGTCCCTGCACCAACTCAATCGACAGCCTTCAACAGTTCATAAAAACCAACATTGCTGCTTCGCAAAACAGCGCGCAAATCAAAAAGCATAGTCAGGCGGTTGTTGACCATTTTGATGGTTTCAGACCACCAGTGGTGCGCTTTTCCTTCAGCAGAGAGCTTTTGAACTTCTGAGTCTTTGTTGATGTTTACGCTCAAAACCTTCGACTCTTTCCAGTACTTGATCAATGTTTCTCTTCTGGACAGATTCAACTTCGAATCTGGCGCTACCGAATTGAGATATTGAAACGTAACTGGAGACAAATCGAGTCGCTCGGAATATTTTCCGAAGGCAGCTCCCAGGGCATTTGGCTTGGCTTTGTCTGGCCGCCATCCGCCATGTTGCTCAAGCATAGAGAGTGCTGCCATGCCGGTGCCGATTGCCGAAGTAGTGATGACTGTATAGTTTGCCGCTTTTACATCCTGTGGTTTGCCTGTTAGGCCAAGCGAAGTTGCAACCAGACCGAGTATGCCTCCCTGCAGAAAGTTGAGATTGTCTGTCAATTGAGTCACCCTGTTCTTAAGCCTTTCCATGCGGTTAAGGGCTTTGAACTCCGAGTCAATTTCGTGCCCGATCTCATCGGCGTCAGTAATCAAAGAAAGGAAACCTTCAAGCACTTGTCTTGTGATCAGCAGCTTGGCGTCCTCGTCCGTTTGCCGATCAGTGGTCATCAATCCGTGCACTCCGAGCAGTGTTGCTGCAGCATTAGCAGATGGGGTGAGCCCTGAATTGGCATCAGGAGGACTTGCAGCGATGGTCGCAGGCCAGGCTTTACGCAATAAATCCAGCAGCTCCACGTCGAACTCATTCAACTGCTGGCGCAGTGAAGTTAGAAGGGCGATACGATTGACGACTAATTTGATTGTGTCGTGCTTGCACGACGGCATACTTCCGAGCCGTTCAAGGGTGCGTCGATCCTTGAGATCAACTGTAGCAACAGATCTTTTATCCCATAGTTCCATCAGGCACTGACGCCTGGTTTTGCCATCAGTTCTTTCGGGAGCGGGTGAATTCAGATAGTCCATGACCAAGGGAGAAAACCCTTTTTCAGTAGCAGGTCTCAGATTGAAAAAGTCGGCCAGTGAGTTTGGTCCGGTTTCATTTTTTCGCCAGCCCCCGTGCATTGCCAAAAGTGAGGCACCCGTGAGAAGAAGACCAATCCCGCCCGAAACAAGCAAAAGCTCGCCGCCTGTATTTGGAAATTTTTTCAAATAACAATAGCTGGCTGTAGAGCCGAAAACACCGTTTTGTATGAAGTTTGCTTCGAATATCTTTTGCGTCAAGCCTGACTGCCTGTCTGTCAGCTGTGCCAGTACCACGTCAGCTTGATAATTGAGCTCTTTCTGACACCTATCGCCGGCGACAGCCATATCGAGACCGCCCGAAATCAATGTCTCCAAAAGCGTGATTTGCAATTCCCGCTTTCTCTCACTATCTTCGCCGGACGCATTAAGCGAGTTTAGCTCAGCTAGTAAGGGCTCCAAGTGAAGCAGGCGAGCTGCATGATCAGCATTTTTTCCAAGAGATGGTGAGGCGCCGATTCTAGTACTTGAAGGCGGGTAGTCGACAGTTGTACTGCCCCTTGCTTGGTTAAGCAAGGAGAGAAGATCGGAATTGAAACCTTCAATCGTGGTGTAGAGAGACCAAAGCAAAGTGAGACGTCCATTGAGATAGCCTTGACTCCTGGCTTTTCCGTCATCTATGCCGGAGAGAGTCTTTCTATTTGCCATGTCCGCTTTATAGTATTGCTTCCATTCCGCGTTGAGAACCTCTCTGCGTGTGCGGCTTTCGCCGGGTGCCGGCGAGTCCAGATACCGCATAACCAGTGGTGGCAGATCGGAGCCATCAACAGGCTTGCCATTGACGTAAGACGACATAAATGCAGGCGGAGTAAGGTGCTTTGCTTTAGCAACTTTTCCGTAGAGAATCCCGAGAGTGGGCAAGGTAGTACCCACTCCACCACTGACCAGTGCTTGAGTCGATTCCGCAACAAATTTATTGTGCAGATCGCTGACACTGGCTGTAATTCCCAAGACGCCAGACTGCGTGAAATTCACAGCATTGAAAACTTGATTTACAGAGTTTTCTTTGCGTTGCTGTCGCATGATGGCATCATAGGCATACGCAATCTCGAATTCTAAACGGCTTTCGGCAGCCTGCGTTTGCAGATCGGCTTCGAAAATCTTGCGCAGTACCTGGGCCCTGTAATTATTGAGTTGATGCCGATCGCTGCCGGAATTAGCTCCGATTGTGCGCAGAGAAATAATTTGTTCTACTTGTTGGCGAATGCCAAGAATGTCTGCTGTCTGAGCTGCACTTGTGGTCAGTACGTTGTCGCCAGGCAGGGCACCCTTCAGAGGTATGGCACCGTCTGTAGTATCGGCTGCTGCCGCAAGGTACCATGGTTGAACGAGCAAGCAAGCCGAAATGCAAACTGCATTTCGCAAGAATCGGGAAATGAACTTGTGAAAACCTGTAGACGCCAAAGAATCGTCCAGCCGTTGCAAAATAAGCTATTTAATTGATCCCTCTGCAATTGAATCATCTTGACTAGCGCACGGCTAGCTTAAACTTACCGTTCAGGACTTATTTGGGTGCGAAACCGGTGATGTTGGAGACCATAGGGATAACGCCTTCCGGAATGCCGATCGTTACTGCACCTGTGTTTAGGAATGTCTTGGCGGCTTCGGTGATGAATTTTTTGCTCCGGAGGGTTTTTTCAATCCGAACGATTCTCATATGAGAGCAATCTTGCCAAGAACATAATCGCTGGCGCATATGGTTCAATTGGCAGGCTCAACGACCGCATCGACTCAAAGAATCCCATGACGCAGGTTGTCATTTCAGCGCGGCTAATTGCACTATTTCTCGCATGCTTGTTAGTTGGGCAGTCGGTGTCGCCGCTTGCAGTGTTCGCAGCGAGCGAGGCAAGTGTAAATTCAGGCGTATCCGAAGCGGCCGACATTCTTGGTGTGCGCCATCATGTCGATCGCATTCTCGCATTGCAAGCCGCTGGAGGTGCGCCCAGCGAAGAGTTGCTCTGGAACAAAGCTATCGTTTTAAGGCAGCTTCTTCTTGGTTATCTGGAAGTTCGCCAAACTTCTGATTTGCTAGATGAAGCAATCGACGATACGTACGATGCAATTGACAAACAAGTGCGAACCGTCAATCGTCGCGTCGAGTTGGCCAACGTCGCTAACTTCACCACCTTTGGCGTGCTGTTCAATATCGGGGCTGCCGAGCGGCTGTCGAAGCGATTCAATAATTCAAACTATTTGACATTTGTCAGCGCTTCGTTGACAGCCGGCATCGGAGCAGCGGCGGTACTTCTTTCTTATTCGGGGGCTTCGAAAGATCGAACTCGCCCCAATCCCCTCTCAAACATATTTGGACTGGATGCAGTTTCAGTTCCTTTGCCTGAGTTAGTTGGCAAATACATCAATGCGACGCCCAAAGGAAAAACGCAGTCGCGCAAGCAAGCAATGCTCGATCTGTGGAAGAGCGAATTTGCTCTGAGTGAAAAATCAACTTCGAGAGAAGCCCTGGCGGCTGAGTCGACTCAACGTCATCGCGTGTCAGTTGGTTTTCTCAATAAGCGACTCGCGCTTTTGTTTTCGCTCAATGCCCTCGCCGAAGAATTTGATAGCGAATTGCTGGCACTCCTGCGCGCGATTGAAAGCACTTCGGTTCCTGCACAGACAACAAACGATTCGATTCAGTCTGTCGCCAATCAGATAGGAGCGTCAGGTATCGAGGCAGCAAAATTACTTCAGGTAGAACAGTGTGCAGCAGATCTCATACATATGAAAATGTTAGGGGCTGGTTGTGGCACGGATTTGCAAGCACTCTCGATAGACCTATACATGCTTGAGAAAATTCTTGGAGCGTCCTTTGAAGTTCGACAGTTCGTCGACCGTATCGATCGAGAGAAACACTATCAGTTTGACGTCCTATTGCCACAACTTGTACGCGTGCGTGATCGAGTGAACTTGTTGAGCAACACTACAAACTTTACTGAAATAGGTGTGTTGAAGAACATCGCGGGAAGAGACTTCGTCCTCAAAAAAACAGCAGCCGGCGCCCAAAAGATTTTGATCATGGACGCTCTTTCTGTCGCGATTGCAAACGCTAACTTTGTATTTCTCAAGCTGTATCGCCACAAGCAAGTCACTGAGGTCAACGCGCTGGCAAATATCTTCAACTTTGATGTACCAAGCGAATGTCGTTTTTCTCCATTGATTTCTTCGTATCTGGAAAGTGTCCCTCCAGACTCAACGAACGGTATGACTAGAAAACAGCAATTGCTGGATCGTTGGAAGCGCGTAGGAAGGTTGTCGAACAAAAAAGGAAGTGCGGAGGCGCTTGCATCATTGCCTTCGATGCATAACAAGCGCGTGGAGACAATCGACCTGATCAATAAGCGCGTGGAAATGCTGTTTGATGTGAGCGGCGCTGTTGAAACGCTAGATTCGGAGCTTTTGCAACTACTCACGGCTGTAATACTGCCAGCGCCTGCAAATCCCACAGAAAATAAAATCGACAAACAGCTGATATTGACAAAACGAGTTCTGCAACACGCACTGGAGATCCGCAGCGCCTCTGATCAGATTGACAATCAACTTTCGGACGAGTACACAGCAAAAGGCGCTATCCTTGCTTCACGCGCTCGTGGTATTCAATACAACAACATTCTCAATTTTACGCAATCCGGCTTGCTCGGGATTGTGTCTCAAGGCTTGGTCATGAAAGGGAAGAATAATCATGCCAATGCGATAGATCTTGTTTCGGGATCGACGTTGCTGCTTTTGTCTACTGCAGCTTTGATACAAGCTCGGATCGGGCGCAGACCGTCAAAGCCTGAATTAAATGTGCTTGCACAAGTGCTAGTTCCTGGTGCTCCAACCAAGGAACCAATCCCTGCGTCGGTTCAGCAGTACTTGAATTCTCCTGCTGCGGACAAAAGTATGACACGGCGCGAGTCGTTAATTGAACGCTGGAGAAAATCCGGAGTAATCACTACAAACTTGAAAAGTGAGCGCAATTTGGGCAAACTATCCGCTAGCGGAATTACAAGTCGAAGGGAACCCGTTCAGCTCATAACTGATCGCATTGTGATGTTGCACGATGTCAAAACCACAATCGAGTCGATGGACAAACAGTTGGTAAGTGCATTGAAAGAAGGGGGACCTTACTAGGTAGCATATGACTCAATCTTCATCACAGCCAGAGCCTTCGGCAGTCAATACTGTTCATCTGACAAAACTTTTGGTGAAAAGTGGCGGTGGTGAGCACGTCGATTGGCTCACCCGTCTGATGATGGTGGGCGTCGGAAGCGGCTCGGTCTTGTCCGCTGAAATCATTCCGTCGAGCACGCCTGATGAAAATGAATGGACCTTAGTACAGCGATTTCACGATGACCGTCTACTTGCCGAATGGCAGGCGCGTCCGGATCGTTTGAAGTTATTGGATGAATTAGCACCGGATATCGCAGCAAACGAAGTTGCCTTGACTGAAGCCATAAGTTCTACTTTTGGCACCGTCGGTAGTGTCGCTGTCGCTATTGTTACTCAAGTAAAGCCTGGGCAGGAATCAGCGTATCGCGAGTTTGAAAAACAGTTTCAATCGGCTCAAGCAAAGCGGCGCGGTTATCGTGGCGTTTATTTGCAGCCACCAACCAAGAAAACACCGGGCGTCTGGACAACGCTGATTCGTTTCGACTCACCCGATGCCTTGGACGAATGGTTCATTTCCGAAGAGCGGAAAAATCTTTTGACACTCGCCGAGCCGGTTGTGAGTTCTACCGACTATCAAGCCGTAACAGGCTCGTTTCCAGGTTGGTTTCCCTCTCAGGAGGCGGGTCAGAAAGGTCCGCCCAACTGGAAGACTGCATTGTTGATTCTTTTGGGACTGTACCCAATCGTTATGCTCGAGATTCGTTTTTTGAATCCGACAATGCACAGTTTGAATCCTGCAATTGCCAATTTAATTGGCAACGCTATTAGTGTTGCGTTGACGACATGGGTGACCATGCCGCTCCTCATCAAAGCTTTTACGCCGTGGCTGTTTCCTAAAAAGGAGACGCCTACGTGGGTTAGTCCGGTAAGTCTTGCGGTACTCGTTGCAGTTTTTGCAATTGAAGTAGCGCTTCTATGGAGGTTGCTCTAATGTCCGAATCGACAACTAATGCCAAAGAGCGTAGCTGCGAGGAGGAAGTCGTTTACTCTGACCAGTTGATATTCTGGCTGAACGGCTCTCGCGTGCAAGTCAACAATCCGGACCCGGCGACGATGCTTACAGAATATCTGCGCAAGGCTGGATATACAGGGACTAAAGTTGTTTGCGAGCAAGGCGGATGCGGTGCTTGCACCGTAATGGTTTCGCACAAAGACCCTGTCGATGGAAAGCCGGTGCACCGCGCAATCAACGCGTGTTTAAAGCCAGTGTGCGCAGTCGACGGCATGTCCGTCACAACAACCGAGGGCATCGGTAACGTGCATGATGGACTAGACCCCACGCAGTATTGCATTGCGAAGTTCAACGGCACTCAGTGTGGATTTTGTACGCCCGGTTTTGTAATGAACACACATGCGCTGTTGCAACAAAACCCTGATGCAACTCAGCAGGATATAGAAGATAGCTTTGGCGGTAATCTGTGTCGCTGTACGGGATACAGACCAATTCTGCATGCTATGCGCACTCTGGCGAAGGACTATGATGCTTCTTGCGACAAAACACAAGATTGCATGATTGATCCTTGTTTTAAAGTTCAATGCAAACCTGGAATCACCGAGGTCAATCTCGATGAGTTGCCGTCACACGAATTGCCGGCACGCGAACTGCATTTCACGGGACTGCGCGCAGAATGGTTCCGCCCATCATGTTTGGAGCAGGTGCAAAGTCTGAAGAAAAAATTCAGCAAGGACTATGGCAAAGCAAACGTCAAACTGGTTGTGGGCAACACTGCCGCTGGCATTTATAGCGACGAAAAACCGCGCATCTACATTGATCTGACAGCAGTGCGCGAGCTGGCGGAGATTCGCGAGACCAGCGAAGGTATTGTTGTTGGTGCTGCTGCACCTATTCAACACATGCTCGATTTTGTTGGTGGTGTTATCGCTAAGCGCAGTGCCGACGAAACGAGAGGGCTGCAAGAATTGAAGCGGCACGGTGCATTCGTTGCCGGGTATCAGGTAAGAAGTGCAGGCAGTGTGGCTGGAAACATTTTCATGACTCGCGACCACGCAGAGCATGGAGGACCGTTCCCATCCGATATCTTCACCGTATTTGGTGGTCTCGGCGTTAAGCTGACCATCGCCTCGGCGGAGTATGAAGGCGGCACTAAGACATGCTTGTTGACCGACATGCCTGCGGTTTCGACATTACCTGATGACGCTGTGATTTTGTCTTTCCTCATTCCTTTCACTCGCCAGCGTGAGTATGTTCAGACATACAGAATCGCCCGTCGAGTGCAGATGGCTCACCCTGTTGTGAATGCGGGGCTGCGCGTATGTCTGGATGAAAAGGGCGCAGTAATGCCGGGCGAGGCTTGCATCGTATTTGGTGGTTTGGCTTCACTCAACTGCCGTATGCCGAAGACAGAAAAATTCCTCGAAGGAAAAACCTGGAACAATGACACCCTGAAGTCCGCGCTCGACATGCTCTCCTCTGAAGTCGCCGACGTCACGATAACAATGGATGAAGAAGGCTTCACCAATGAGTACCGGATGCAACTGGCACTCAACTTCTTCTACAAATTCTTCCTGTACGTCGCGATGCAGGTGAATCCGTCGATGGTGTCGCCGGAAAATCAATCGATTGCATTTCACGACGAGCGGGAGCTCTCCCATGGAACGCAGGAGTATCAGGAATACCCAGAGCTGTATCCCCTGACCAAACCTGTCGTCAAGCGCGCCGCCTTTGTACAAGCCACAGGAGAAATCAAATACACCTTGGACCTGACCCTGCCGGTTGGTGGTGTGCACGGTGCAATGGTGAAAAGCGGCCGCCCACATGCCAAATTCTCATTTACAAAAAATGTGTCCGGGCTCAGCGCACTGAAAGAACTTCTAGCTAAGCAGTTTCCCGGCTTTGTGGATCTGATTACCTGTGACGACGTGCCCGAGGGTGGCAAGCGTTATATAGGTCTGAATGATGATGACCCGATCTTTTCCGACAAGGTTGTCACTTCGGTCGGTGCACCAATCGGAATGGTGTTGGCGGAGACCATTGAGGCTGCGCGCGATGCTGCTCGCTTTATCGAGAAAGAATGCATCCAGTATGAGGATCTGCCTGCTGTCCTCACGATAGAGGAAGCAATCAAGCAGAATACGGCTATGCCGATGGTGCGTACAGCTAAAGATGAAGATGAAGACATTAATCAACGCATTCCTACGATCACGCGCGATGGCAGCAATATGGAGTGGCTTGAGAATCCGAAAAAACCTATGGAAGGTACCGAAGTTGTTTATGGCACTTTCCGCACTTCAGCTCAGGCACACTTCTATTTAGAGAGCATGTGTGCTCTGGCGGTGCCGGGTCCTTACGATCAAATTACCGTCCATTGCTCAACACAAAATCCAAATGGCACGCAAGCAGCAATTGCGCGAGCACTCGGTGTTCAAAATAACCAAGTCTCCGTTGTAATTGAGCAAGTTGGTGGCGGATTTGGTGGCAAACAGCACCGCGCTAACATTACCGGCGCACAGGCCGCAGTGGCTGCACGGAAGGTAAAACGGGGCGTGCGGTTGATGTACGATCGTTCTACGGATATGCAGGCTGTAGGCAAGCGGCATCCTTACGCCGGTGAATATCATGTCGCCTACACGCGAGACGGCATAATTAAAGGCATGCGTATAGATTTGAATTCAGACGCAGGAGATACATACGATTGTACTTTCGCTGTAATGGATTCGAGTCTGCTCAATGCCGACCAGGCATACATGATAGAAACCTTGCAAGCAAATGGAACAGCCTACAAAACGAACAAAGCCAGCAACACGGCATTTCGCACATTTGGCGTGGTTCAGGCTTGGGCAATTACAGAAAATGCAATTGAGCACGTTGCGTGGAAACTATCGAAAGATCTCGGACGAAAAGTCACAGCCGAGGAAATTCGCTACAAAAACATGTATCGCAACGGAACCAAAGATTCCCACGACGAAACGCACTTCGGCCAAGAGCTTGATTTTTGCAACATTCGCGCTATCTGGGATGAACTTCATAAATCATCCGACTTTGAAAAGCGTGAGAAAGAAGTCGAAGAATTCAACAGCAAAAATCGCTGGCGGAAGCGGGCAATTGTTATGGTGCCGCAGAAGCACGGAATCGGATTTACTGAACCGCGCGGTTCGCTGAATTCTTCGAGCGCTTATGTCACGGTAAACATGGCAGATGCCTCGGTGCTTGTCTATCACGGCGGTGTCGAGATGGGGCAAGGTGTCAATACGAAGATCGCTCAGCTTGCTGCGAACACACTAGGCATACCACTGTCTATGGTGCGCGTTGGTGGCAACAATACTGATACCATTCCTAACGCTCCAGCAACGGCAGCGTCGACCGGTTTTGATCTCAACGGTGGCGCCGTCGAACAAGCTTGCCGTGTCCTGCGCAAGCGACTGGAAGACCTGTGCCGCGATTTGGAGCAGTTTACGCCGCACAACCGAATTGAGAACTGGCGAACTGAGTGGGCTGCTAAGTGGCCGGAGATAGTTTTCAAAGCCTGGTTCGAGCGCGTCAATTTGAGCGTGTCAGAACTCTACAAGACCCCTCACTATAAGGGACCTACAGAGCGCAACCCTCGTGGTAAGCCGTTCTTGTACTTCGCGTACGGCGCTGCGGTTACCGAAGTTGAAATTGATGTGCTCACAGGTGAGTTCAAAATTCTTCGGGCTGATGTTGTTTGCGATGTGAACAAATCGCCAAATCCGGCCATTGATATCGGACAGCTCGAGGGCGGTTTCGTTCAGGGCATTGGATTTGCCACAACCGAGGAAATCATTTTCGACCATGAGGGCAAGCTAGTAACAGACAACATCTGGAGCTACAAACCGCCGTGCACTAAGACTATTCCAATTGATTTCAGAGTGCGTTTGCACCCAGTAGATGAGGAGCGCAATCAGCGTGAGGCACTTGCAGAGAAGCACGCAGTGAAGATGTCCAAATCATTCACGGAGTCTTCGTTGACTCTTGGCGCGTCAACGTACATGGCGATCAAGTTGGCAGTTAAGAATGCGCGAGAGCAGCTTACTGGCGAGAACGAATTTCTTGATATGGATATGCCGATGACTTGCCAGCGCATTCAAAATCTGTGTGGAGTTTCGAAGGGCAATCTTACGCTCTAATCGCGCAAATGAATAGAAACGCGGAGTGCGAAAGCATGATAGAGGTACCTTTTCTGGAGGGCTATATGTACGCTGGTGTCAAACTTGAAATGCTTGAAACCGAATTCGAGCAATCTTTTGAGCGCGAACCTTATTCTTATTCCTGGGGCTTCTTTGCATACGATGATACCCCTGGTGCTTCAGGAGGAGGAGCGGGTAACTTCAGTTGGTTCGATAAGAAAGAAGAACTTGTTCGTTTCTTGCAGAAGTTTCCATTGCTTGCTCACAGTTTGGGAACTACTGATGCTGAGCTGTTTGAGAAGGCTCAGCGCTATTTGTCCACTCTCAATGCAGATAGCTTCAATCAGAACAACATTGACGAATTCAACCAAATTATTAGTGGCGTTGAGCAAATACAATGGTTTGGTCAATTCGCTGATCTGTTGTCCGGCGAAAGTGAGTTTGCTCAAGGTTTGCGCAAGTTTTTCTCTTCGTCTACGCAACCTCTTCAGAAGATTCAAATTCCTGAATTCGCAGAATTCCTGCGCAACTGGGGGCGCTAACTATGACCTTGGCTTATGCTGAACCTAAGTTTGAAGAGATTTGTAAGTCTATCGATGCGTCGGGAGCTGTATTTAGCCCCGATCTCTTGCGACGCTATCATCTTTCATTGAAGACGCGAAGATTTGTCATATTGAGTGGCACCAGTGGTAGCGGCAAGACTTTGTTAACGCGCGTGTATGCCGATGCTGTTAAAGCCCATTATTGTCTTGTTCCTGTTGCGCCCAACTGGACCACAAACGAAGACCTCCTGGGATATTTCAACCCGCTGAGCAAAAGGTATTTCGATACAGATTTCAGCCTTTTTCTTCGGCGAGCGGCGAGAGCATATAGGTCTGCCGTCGACGCCAACGAAGATCCTGAGCCGTTCCATCTTGTTCTTGATGAGATGAATTTAGCCCGCGTTGAATACTATTTCGCGAAATTCTTGTCGGGGATGGAGGTTCTCACCGGTGCGGGTCAGGCTCAGGTAACCTTGTCTGGCACGGATGTAGTTGATCTGACACCCAACCTGTTCTTTGTCGGCACAGTAAACGTCGATGAGACTACTCAAGGATTTGCCGATAAAATCTTCGACCGGGCTCAAGTAATTGAAGTGACTCATCAACGAGACGAAGTGGCATCGAGAGTTCAACACCCTGAAGTCCAGGACGCGCTTATGCAAATATGGGATGCGGTAAACGATGTCACTCCCTTTTCGATCCGCATTGTAGATGAAATCAACAAATACGTTGCAGAAGCTTCTCGGATAGGGGTGCCTTGGGAAGACGCATTCGACGATCAGATTATTCAGAAAATTCTGCCGAGAATTAAAGGAACTGATATCAGACTTGGTGTCATGCTCCAAAGGCTCAATGACATAACTGCAAACCGTTTTCCTCGCAGCAATAGTAAGATTCAACATCTAAACCATGGTTTTCACTCCAATGGAATCGTCTCCTTCTTCTAAGCTCAGATTTTTTGACGAGACTGGAGCCGAGATTTCATCGCCGGTCGAAGGGAGCAAATGTGGCATTGCGATCGACGTGGTGCAAGAGTCCTGGGCGAACATCTCGTTAAAGCTTGGTACTCATTCGCTGGAAGTTTTTTTCGATGAGAATAAGAATCTGGCTTACTGTGAATGGCCGGCATGTGGGCCGGGTCACTACGAGCTTTATCTCGTCTGCGGAGATAATCGAGAGCGCCGAAGAATTACTTTGATGCCAAAATATTTCACCGAGAGTGACATCTCTTGTGTGATTAACGAATTGGCGGAAACACTACCCAAGTCCATCGCATTGCAGTTACTCAAATGTGGTGGACAACTAGGCGCTCTTGATCATAAGCCATCCGTGGAAGAAGAGTATTCCGATTTACGCCGTGCCCTTATGGGCTCGGCTGAAAGGTTGGGACTGTTGCAAGTTTTGCCAATCATTCAAAGAGAATGTCACCATGAGTTGGTACCGCGAATCGAGGTTCGTGATTCCGACAAGGTGAGAAGACCGGACATATCAAAATTGCCCGGAGTTATTTCAATGCCCGGCAATGTTCTCTCGCCTGAAGTTGTATTTCGGATGTACGACGTGGCTGTTGAGAGCTCGTTCGACACATATGAGAATCGCCTGGTGAAGGCTTATGTTCAAGCCTTGCGCGGGCGATTATCGAGACTCCAGGGCCGGATGGTGCAGGCTCCAGAAGAGATCGGTCGCGACATCGACAATTTGATTAGCGATTTCAATCTGGCTTGTGCGCGTGCAACATTTTTGAGGGAAGTAAAACTTCCTACGGTATTTACCGGGCGTGTGACTATGGTTCTTTTGAAGAACCCATCGTATCGTCTCGTGTTCGAGGACTACCTCGCCCTCAATCAGCAGTCGTCGGTTACGCTTTCAGAGACGGCGTTGAGAGATTCACTAAAGCAGTTTCCATACCTCTACGAATTGTGGGCGAATTTGAGAGTGCTGAATGCCATGCTGCAGGTGGGCGTCGAGTTAGGCTTTCAATGTGTCAGTCACAATTGGGTCAAGAAAAACAGCAAAGGGATTTTCATTCAGGTGATAGATGATGAGCAGGCTGCAATCGAGCTAGTGAGTCCAAAGACGGGAAAGCGAGCCACTTTAGTAAGTTGGAAACCTGATGGAGGAAATGAGATTCTCGAAGATACTCCTAATCATGAACGACTCATAGCCCTCGCCATAGTGATAGATACTCCCGGAGAACAATCCAAACTTCTAGTTTTCGATCCTGAATACAGAGTTGCTCCCAAAGGTTCTGATGCGATGGAGAATGAGGCAGGTACGAAGAGCGCCAGCGCCGGAAGTTCGAGTTCAAAGAGCAAAAAGAAAAACAGTGCAGCCTCAAGAATAGCGGATGCAAAACGCGAGGTTGCGGATGCGCGCAGCGGCATAGAGCCGATGAAAGAAGATATTGCTGATCTTCAGCGCTGGGTCGAACAAAGTAAAGCGCCTGATTCAGCCCGCGCACTCGAATACGCTGCAATGTTGTATCCCGGTCATCGAATGCAGTTTGGTTCTGAGGTGGAAGCACTGCCGGCACTCCCGTCAGACGGGGATGGTCTTCAGAAGACAATCAGCGATGTGCTTCGACGCTATTTGGCTTGAGGTATGTTTTATTCCTCATGTGTTATCAGCTGAGTGCTTTTCCTTCAACCTGATTTGCTGCGGTTCTTCGCGTTTTGGTAGTGCAACTGCTCTTTCATCTGTGCTGCCAAATTTGAATTCAAAACTCTGGTTACCAGTTCTGCTTCAACATCGGGTCGGATAAAGCACTGTGCAACATCGGCTAAGGTTATCCGATGTTCGTCGCTACCCGCCCGGACTATTTCGTCTCCAGTTTCAATCTCTCCCTCTTTGGTTACAGCCAAATAGAATCCCCACTTTCCACTTTTATAAAAGCGCCTGACCATACTTGGATCGTGCAGTCTGATACCAAGCTTAAAACAAGGCATGCGAGGCTGGGTAACAACGAAGTGTGCGGTGCCAATTTCTAGTTTGTCTCCAATACAAACAGAATCTTCATCAAAACCGGATGTGGTCAAATTTTCGCCAAAGCTCCCCCACTCCAAGTCACGCTCCGGCAGTTCTTTCTTCCAAAATGCGTACTGCTCGACTGGATATGCATAAACAGCCTTGTCAGTCCCGCCATGAACCGTGAGGTCCGCTTGTTCGTCACCCTCCAGATTCAGTTTCCGAACAATGATTTTTCCTTCCACCGGCATCTTGAAAATGCCGGTTGCAATTTTATTTCCATTCCAATCGATGTTTTTCGCCTTGCTAACGCAAATGCGAAGGAGTGATTGTGTGTTCAAATTTCTGCGTTGCCTTTTTTGTGTTTGGTAAAGCTGGATTCAAGTTCGCAGGCATCGGATTGCCCTTAACTACTAAGCTACCCGGAAATAGGGCCGAATTCGCAACAAAAACTTTGATCGCACAGTAAAGATTGACAATCATGAGATTTTTAATCGGGAAGCAGGCGACAAAGCTTCCCCCACCATCATTCTGATGCATGGTTTCCGTCACTGCAAAGGTCCTTCGCTTATTTAGCGTAGGTAAAAGTGGATTGCCCATCTGCGTAGCCGTCCGTCTGCGTAGACTTCCGTGCGTGTAGCAACGGCATCTGTTGCATGCCGGTCGTTCGTCTTTCTTTCTTGAAGAGCCCTGTACGAAAGTCTGACATGTCTGTCAGCAAATCATCCATCCAACACCTTGGTGCGGGTTTGATAATGACCGTACAGACGAACAAGCGCACAGCAAGGAAGGTGAAACAAATGCAGGCAACTCTTACGGTTTTGTTGCTCATAATTTCAAATGTGTTTATGACGATGGCTTGGTATGGGCACTTGCGCTTTAAGTCGGCGCCGCTATGGGAAGTTATCGTTGTAAGCTGGTTGATTGCTTTCCTTGAATATTGCTTTCAAGTGCCCGCCAATCGAATAGGCAGCTACGAATTTTCAGCGGCGCAATTGAAGATTATTCAAGAAGTCATCACCTTAATAGTCTTCGGTGCATTCTCCGTCATTTATCTAAAACAACAGTTCCAATGGAACTATTTGGTTGCGTTTGCGCTTATCGTAGGAGCCGTGTTTTTTGTGTTCATGGGCAGCAGCAACAGTCCTCAATCGCACGTCGTCGGGCAAGCTGCTAGCGCACCTCCAGTCTTCAAGCAATCTCTTGGCAGGGTGGGTGGTGCTGAAGGCTAGCTACAGTGTCGGTTTTCTCTCACTTGCATTTATAGGGCTAGTTGGCCTGCTACTCTGTTCCTTTGGATTGCCCGAAACACGCGACCTTAATATGCACTCAGGAAGGCCGGTTAATGGCTAGGATTCTTGTTCTTCACGATCTTTTCTCAACCAGTGGAATTCTGACAGAAATGTTGGAAAGCCGGAACCATCGCATAGTGGAAGCGGATTCTCTTTCGACGGCTCTGGGTCAACACTCAAAAGAGCCAGTGGAGATGATCTTTATTGATCAGCAGTCCGATGCAGATTCGGTCTCTGCACTTCTGTCTGCCATTAAAGAAGAGAAGTCGTTTTGCTCAATGCCAGTAATTGTGGTCACATCCACCGCTAAGAGCGAGGAGGTAATAGAAGCGATGCGGCTGGGGGCCTTCGATCACTTAAGCACACCAGTAAGTGCGGACGAGCTGGATATGGTGATTGAAAGAGCAATCGTCGCGCCTAAACTCGAACCTGCTTCGAATGTCACACAATCAGACTCGGAAAGTTTTCTTGTCGGCTTGAGCACAGTCATGAGGCGTGTTGAGAAGCAGATCGGAATTGCCGCAGCTTGTAATGCAACTGTTTTAATTCAAGGCGAGACAGGAACAGGAAAAGACACAGTTGCCAGAGCCATTCACAGGCACAGTCAACACAAGGACAATCCGCTCACAATCATCGATTGCACGGCCGTGCCAGAAGACTATGAAGCTTTTGAATCACTTAGCCCCGGTGCTCAGGGGACTGTGATTTTAGATGAGATTGGCGATCTCAATGCTCAAACTCAGGCAATGCTGGTGAGGGCGCTGAAAGAGCGGCTGCAAGGGAGCGACGGACCACGCATTATTGCCACTACGCAATACGATTTGGTCGCAATGGTCAAAGAAAAGCGGTTTCGAGAAGACTTGTTCTACCGCCTAAATGTCCTTCCCATTTCGCTTCCGCCGCTAAGAGATCGTGGATCGGACATTCTCTCACTAGCCGAAGCGTTTTTGCTGCAAGCTCGTCCTAATGCTGCGAAGCGCTTAAGTAGCTCCGCTTCAAAGGCTTTACTCGATTACAAATGGCCTGGAAATGTACGAGAACTAGAAAATCTTATGTATCACCTTACTTTTTCTGTGCGCGCGGAAAGCATTGATGCATCCGACTTGAGCATGATTGTACCTGTCGAAGCCGTCGTTGAAGGAGAGGAATCGTTTCTTTCCATGGATTACTACAGTGCTATGTCCGCACTTGAAAAACGCTTGCTGGAGCGCGCTCTGCATCAAGCAAATGGAAGCCGTGCTGAAGCCGCACGGTTGCTCGGGATCAATAGGCAGTTATTGTATAGCAAGCTAAAAGCGCATGGACTCATGAACTAGCAGGGAGATTTTTGAATGCCGCTCCACGAAAACCACAAATCGCCGGATAAAGAGAGTCGCCGTGCTTTGAATACGCCGGAGAATGCGTTGAAGGCGGTTGCAGCTGGGCGTGAATGCATAAGTGCACTAGAGCCGGGAAAGGTCTGGCGGCATCGCGCACCACATGGAATCGAAATAAAGGCTTCCTTGACGCTGGATGGTGCTCCGGTCGTCATTATTCACTTCAGCCCGGATGACGGAAGTGTTTTACCAAAGGGTCTGCATGGTTTTACCGAAGGGACATCTGAGGTTATAGCCACCATAAAGAAGGGACTGAAGGAAATGCCTGCGAGAATCACTGTATTGGAAGGAGCTGAATTTCGTGAGCCTGAGTTTTGTTGGGCGGTTCCGCTTGTAGTTGACGGAAGAATCGTGTCTCATCTTAAAGTATCGTCTGATGGCAGCCGAGTTTTAGCAGACAAAAAAGCAATAGAAGAATCGCAGAAGGCCGCTGAGTAAGTGGTTCGTTTTACAGCCACTGTATCCGGTGCTTCTTGTGAATCTGAGCGCAGTTTCTCTGTGCTCTGTCAGATAGTCAGTTGGTGTAAACACTTGCTTGCGGCAAGGGGGCAATGTCTGGTTCAACAAATTGCTGGCGAGCTTCTTCAGACGCCAAAGTCTCTTGACTGTAAAACAGCCTCAGGCAATTTTTATCGTTGAGATCAGGATTTCGCGCGACAAAAGCTTCCAATGTCTCCCCGGTAAGGCGCCTGGAATCAATTAATCGTGCAAAAGCTACGGTAATTGTTTCGTGATAGCCGATGCTGTTTTTCGACGAGTTAAAACGCATAATCCCATTTCTTATCCGGTTTATCGCTTCTTCAAAAGAGGTAGATGTCTCTAGTACTAACCAGCCCATTCGAATATGCGCCGCGTGTGTCCAGCATTTTGCACCCAGGGAGCAGTCCTCGAAGGACTGAAGGAAAGCTTTATCGTCGTCCGTGATCATGCATTTAACTCAATCAGTGTTTGTTCTGTGAAGCATGCGAAAATTGCTCTTTTCATGAGCAGCTATCCCTCTTCTTTCCAATGCTTACTGGAATGACCTCGGGCATAGGTGCACAGCAAGCGGAATTCGTCTGTGTCTCGAAGTTTGCATCTTCACCATAAGTGGTTGCGACGCCGGTAGTGTAAAAGCTTTCCCAGGCAATTCCCTGTGGATCATGCACCCACGTCTTATCGGCTTTGGCGTAGCAGCATGTAGTTTGATCTTGCTCCAAGATTGGCTGTTGAGCTGCTTTTAAACGTACTGAGATTTCTTTCAAATCATCTGAGTTTTCAACCTGTATTCCAAGATGATCGAGTCCTGGCTCTCTTCCTCTTGTTGAGATAGCGAAGTTTATTCTTGGATCGTCGAGCATCCACTTTGCATAGTCTTCCTTCTCAACAGAAGGCGGGGTGTTGAAGAACGTTGAATAAAACTGAATCGACTGGGACAGATCTGCCACAGCAACATGTACATGGAATCTCTTCATTAGCATTTGCCTCCATTGTCAGCGCAGCAGTTTTCCATCAAGAAGCCGAGTAACTCTTGCATTTGGTCATAGTTGGCTGAATAAATAATTGATCTGCTCTCGCGCCTTGAAGCGATCAGTTCTGCATTGGTGAGCTCTTTTAGATGGAACGACATCGTAGCTGGTGGCATTCCAAAATGATTACTCAGGTCGCCAGCGGCCATTCCATCGGGTCCTTTTCTAACCAAAAGGCGAAATATTTCCAGGCGTGTTTCTTGCGCCAGTGCGGCTAAGGCGCTGACTGCGTTTTTCGTTTTCATATTTCCAATATTATCGAAATACTTAATCGGCGTCAAGCTTATTCCGGGTTTTTCTGAAGCCTCAGGAAAGGCGACTGGCTGCTCTGGGTAAGGTATTGAAGGATTCTTGTCGGGTTCTTGATGGCGGGTTGTGTAATATAAGGCCACAAGTTAACGCTTCCGTTCTTTCATTACGGACGCTGGCTTACTCGCACTTAATGCTCGACGCATTGAATACTTATGGAAGAAACTTTTGAAACCTGTGACCGGAAGAGACCTCGCTCTGCAAGCGTCTCGGGAGTTGTTGGCGTGTACTCGCCCTTCGTCCGTTCTGTGTTCGCATTGGGGCTGATGGTGAGCCTGAGCGCCGGCGCCCCGCTCGCCGTTTTGTCCGCAGACACGCCTAACAAAGACGGCGACAAGCCGGAGCTTCGCAGCACGGTTATTCAGAACGAGTACAAACATCCTCAAAGCCCTACCGTCAACACCGGAGATTTGCGTGTGGTGCCTCCAGGTGCTGAGTTGGAAATGTTTCTTTCGACAGAGATTGAAGCAGGCGAGACAGTTGAAGGCGATGAGTTTTTCGGAAAAATCAGCAAGGACGTGCTGGTAGATGGCCGGGTGGTTATACCAAGGGGCACGGTGCTGCATGGGGTTCTGATCGCCATGGAAGGTCCGAAGCGCGCTGGCCGCAATGGCTACATCAATACGCACTTCGATTATTTGATCACGCCTGACGGGCGTAAAATCCCAATTGAGGGCGACAGCACCACACGAGACTCCAAAGGCAAGGCTGCAGCCAAAGTCGTCGGGCGCGCGGCGGGCTATACCGCCGTTGGTGGCGTGATGGGCACATTGATGGCGCTGCAATTTGGCGGTCTGGCGGCGGCCGCCGCCAGCCACGGGACCACCCTGGCGGGTGGAGCAGCTATTGGTGGAGCTACTGGGCTGACAATCGCCATGTTGAAGAAGGGTAAAAGCGTCATGCTCGAGCCAGGCGCTGAAATGCACGTCAAACTCGGTGAGCCGCTAAGACTGCCCACCATGACCATGCCGGATGAGACTGCGGAAGATTTCAGCATCGCTGGTCTGAAGGTGAAGGTGGTGGGCATGCACATTGACCGTCGCCCGTCCGGCGGAGTGGGAGATATTGCGCTGAAGCTGGACATTTTGAATGAAACCGATAACACGTTCTCCACGTTTGAAATCGGCTTGGAGGACGAGCAGGGCAACGTGTTTTTCCCATCTCCTCTTGGCGATATGGGCATATCTTCCAAGATTACGCCCGGTGGTCACTTCGACAGCAAAATCACCTTCAGCGTGGACAATGTCAAAAGCCGCTACAAGCTGGTGTTTTTCAAGCCGTATTCCCGTGATCCGCTGGCAAGATTCGCTCTGACCGATGCCATGCAAGAAAATGGCAAAGCTAGCCACAAAGGTAAACACGTCGCCACTGGTGCTCGCCAGACCGACTGAGCTGCCCATGAGTGCCACAGCGCGATGGGGCGGAATCTTGATGGAAGCTTGATATGTCCATGGCCATCTTTGACACCAGCTTGAAAGCCCCTGTGTAAATCTTAGATGTCGGTGCTCAGTTGACCTGTACTAAGGGCATGTTCAGGTTTTCCAACAGTGCATCTCTGAGAGAATTATTCACTGTAATGGATAAATCCTCTGACATTTAGTTTTGCAAAAAACCACTTGCACGTACCTGCAAGTGGCGCACTCGGTCCCTGGGCTGGCTGGGCGTGACGGTTGAGAAAGAGTAGTTCCAATCTCAATCTAACATTCAGTCAACTCCGGGGGGATCGGCAGTCCGAGTTTTTTGCTAAAACTAAGGAAACAACAAATGAAACTCAAAACCGATTGCACAACTAGAAACTCAAATTTGCATTCTGCCGATGTTGTCGATGCAAAGAGAGTCATTGTCAAACTAACAAATAGTGGATGCTGAAACTGTTTAAGACGCTGGCACTGTGTTCCAGCGCCTTACTGCTCGTAATTTCTCTATCAGGTTGTCAGATATCCTCTGACAGCAAAGATGCAGCGCATGCGCATTCCCATGTAGGGAAACCCTTTGTTAAGGACGCAGCGTCGAACGAAGAAGAATCAAATACGGTTTACCAGGTCAGTAAGCCCCTCGTTAAAGACCTAACCTTGAATGATGAATATGTCTGCCAGATCAGAGCGATTCAGCATATTGAAATTCGTTCATTGGAGAAGGGGTATCTGCAAAATGTACTGGTAGACGAAGGACAAACTGTTCACAAAGGGCAGTTGCTTTTTCAAATAAAGCCCAATGTCTACGAAGCCGATGTTCAAAAATCAGAAGCAGAGGTAGAGCTTTCCAAAATCGAGCTGCAGAACAACCAGGCACTTGTCGATAAAGACATTATTTCCTCCACTGAAGCTGCCATGTCTGCCGCCAAGCTAGCCAAAGTTCAAGCGGAACTAGAGCTAGCCAAAACGCATTTAGGCTTTACTGAAATTCGAGCCCCGTTTGATGGGCTGATAGGCCGCTTTGGTGATGTCAGGCTGGGCAGCTTGTTGGAAGAAAACCAACTGCTGACGACCTTAAGCGATACCCATCGACTTTGGGTGTACTTCAATGTGCCTGAATCTGTGTACTTGGACTACATGAAAAAAACGAGAAGCGGTGTTTCTCAAACCGTCCAACTGGAGCTCGCCAACAAGGAAATTTATCCTGAACCTGGAACAATAGAAACCATTCAGTCAGACTTTAACAATACCTCCGGCAATATTGCCTTTCGAGCGGTCTTTAATAACCCAAAAGGTCTGCTGCGTTATGGGCAGACAGGCACAATACTATGGCCCAAGAAGGTCAATCAGGCGGTCATTGTGCCTCAAAAGTCTACGTTTGAAGTCTTAGACAAACGCTTTATTTATGTCGTCGACAAAGACGGGGTGATTCACGAACGTGAGGTTAAAGTGGCCCGTGAGGAACCCAACGTTTACATACTCTCTTCTGGAATTACACCGGATGAGATGTACTTGCTTGAGCGGCAGAACAAATTGGATAAAGGCGACAAAATCAGCTACAAGCTGATTGATCCCAAAATTGCTGTTGAGAATTTAAAACTGTATGCCGAGTAGATTAGGTTAGTCCAGCTATGTTTCGTAACATCCTTAAACGGCCTGTACTCGGGATTGTCATCTCGATCTTGATCGTTTTCCTCGGCTGCCTGTCCCTTGTGCAGCTTCCTATTTCACAGTTCCCCCAAATTGCGCCCACCGTCGTCAATATCTTCATTGCCTACCCCGGTGCTAGTGCCGATGTGCTTACCAAGTCAACGCTGGTACCACTAGAAGCGGCCATCAACGGGGTGCCGGGAATGCGCTATATGTCCTCTGATGCGACCAGCGCAGGTGAGGCTACCGTTCGTTTGGTATTTGAACCAGGTACCGACTCCAACCAGGCGGTGGTCGCCGTCAAAACCAGGGTGGATCAGGTAATGACCTCATTACCTGATCTCGTTCAGCGAGAGGGGGTCATCATTCGTCCCCTGCAGTCCTCCATGCTGATGTATGTGGATTTGTATTCTGATTCCCCCTCCTTCAAACAGCAATATCTGTTCAATTACGCCTACACCAAGCTAATACCTGAAATTCAACGGATTAAAGGGGTTGCGAACGCGAGCTTACTGGGTAGCAGGACGTATGCCATGAGGCTGTGGCTCAAACCTGATCGCATGCGAGCCTACAATATTTCTTCTGAAGAAGTGGTCGAGGCCGTAAAAAGCCAGAGTCTTATTGCCCGCCCTGGCCGGCTCGGTATCAGCTCCGGGAAAAATGCCCAGTCTACTGAATATGTGCTGAATTATATTGGCCGCTATACCGAGCCTGAGCAGTACGAAAATATCATCATCAAAAGTTCCGGATTTGGTGAAATGGTCAAGCTCAAAGACATTGCCACCGTGGAGCTGGGCAGTGAGTTTTACGATATTTACACGAATCTGGATGGAAAGTCCTCTGCGTCTATCGTGCTGAAACAGACATCGGATAGCAATGCCAGGGAAGTCATTCAAAAGGTCAAAGAAAAAATTAGCGAGCTCTCCAAGGCGTTTCCGGACGGTATACACGTTCAGTACAGCTACGATGTCTCCAAGTTTTTAGACGCCTCAATTGAACAGGTCATTGACACCATCCGCGATGCCTTTATTCTGGTCACCCTGGTTGTCTTTCTGTTTCTTGGGGACTGGCGTTCTACCGTCATTCCTGTCATCGCCGTACCTATCTCATTAATTGGGCCCTTTTTGGTGCTCTCGATGTTTGGTATGTCCGTTAACCTGATTACTTTATTTGCTTTGGTACTGGCCATCGGCATTGTGGTGGATGATGCCATTGTGGTGGTTGAAGCAGTCCACAGCAATATGGAGAAAGACCCGACTCTAACGCCTTATACTGCGACGCAAAAAGCCATGGGCGAACTGGGAAGCGCTATTCTGGCCATCTCAATGGTGATGATTTCGGTGTTTGTGCCGATTGCCTTCATCCCTGGCCCGGTGGGTGTATTTTACCGGCAGTTTTCTATCACGATGTCCAGCGCCATTGTGATATCGGCCTTGGTGGCATTAACGTTAACGCCCGTTTTATGCGCCATGTTTCTTAAGAACCATGCCGGTCACGGTGAAGGTCACGGTCACGGTGACAGTCATACTCGCAAGCCCTCTCTCAATATATTTCAACGGTTTATTGGTCTATTCAATGCCGTTTTCGAATTATTTACCCGCGGCTACATGTGGCTGTTAAACCGTTTCGTTACCCAGAGACTAATGTGCCTGGTGGTCATCATTCTGTTTTCTGCAGGCGTTGTCTATATGAGCCAAAAGGTTTCCTCTGGCTTTGTCCCGAATGAAGACCAGGGCACAATTTACGCTATCGTTCAAACACCGCCAGGGTCTTCGCTGGAATACACAAACAAAGTGATGGGCCAGTTGCAAGAAGTGTGCAAAGCGGTTGACGGAGTCCACTCGGTGACGTCGATGGCGGGCTACGAAATCATGACAGAAGGCAGAGGCTCCAACGCGGGGACCTGTCTTATCAACCTCAAAAACTGGGATGAACGCAAACAAAACGTCAATGAAATTATTGAGGAATTAGAACATCACACTGCTGGGTTGGGAGGACGGGTTGAATTTTTTGAACCGCCGGCCATTCCTGGCTTTGGATCTTCTGGCGGATTTTCGTTGCGATTACTGGATAAAACCGGGGATCTACGCTATCAAGAGCTGCAACTGGCCACTCAAGACTTTATGAAAAACCTGCTGAAACGCAAAGAGATTTCAGGGCTGTTTACCTTCTACAATGCGTCCTATCCTCAATATGAGATTAAGATCGATAACAAGATGGCTATGCAGAAGGGGGTTTCCATAGGAACTGCTATGAGAAACCTGGATGTAATGAACAGCGGCTCTTATGAGCAAGGGTTTGTCAAATTTGGCCGTTTTTTCAAAGTCTTTACTCAGGCAGCCCCTGAATTCAGAAGAAATCTGGAGGATTTGACGACCCAGTTTGTCAAAAATGACCAAGGGGATATGGTCCCTTACTCGTCGTTTATGACCCTGGAAAAAACAAAAGGGGCCAATGAAATTACGCGCTATAACATGTACAATTCTGCCGCCATACGCGGATTTCCGTCAAAAGGGTATACGTCTGGCGACGCCATTCAGGCTATTCGCGAGGTAGCTAAAAACACCTTGTCCCGCGATTTCGACATTGCCTGGGAAGACCTTGCCTACGACGAAGCGAAGCGAGGTAATGAATTTCTTGTAATTTCTTTGATTGTTGTGCTTTTTGTCTATTTAGTGCTGGCGGCACAGTACGAAAGTTTTGCGCTGCCTTTCGCCGTGCTCTTTTCCTTGCCCGTCGGTATTTTTGGCTCTTTCGCAATGCTCAATATGATGGGCCTCGCCAACGATGTGTATGCGCAAATTGCTGTTATTACCCTGCTTGGACTGTTGGGTAAAAATGCTGTGTTAATCGTCGAGTTTGCGGTTCAGAGACGGAATGAAGGTTTATCGTTGCGAGACGCTGCGCTGGAAGGCGCCAGGATGCGGTTTCGTCCTATCCTAATGACGTCCTTTGCCTTTGTTGCAGGGCTTGTCCCACTTGTGTTGTCGCATGGCGCCGGAGCCGTGGGCAATAAAACCCTTGGTTCATCTGCCATGGGTGGGATGGTGACGGGCACACTCATCGGCGTGTTGGTTATTCCTGGCCTTTACTTTTTGTTCGCCACCATGGTTGATGGCAAAAAACTGCTGAAAGATCAAGAACATACCAGTATCACGGACTCCATTGTTAGGAGGAAAAAACACCGAGAGCAAACAGTACGACTTATTAAATTACTGATTAAGAGAGGGAAGCCGCCAGCTGCAGGCGAGAAGGAAGCACCGAGAGTAGAGGCAGAACGCATTGCAGCCGAGAAGCAAGCAGCGAGAGTAGAAGCAGAACGCATTGCAGCCGAGAAGCAAGTAGCGAGAGTAGAAGCAGAACGCATTGCAGCCGAGAAGGAAGCGGCGAGAGTAGAGGCAGAACGCATTGCAGCCGAGAAGGAAGCGGCGAGAGTAGAGGCAGAACGCATTGCAGCCGAGAAGGAAGCAGCAAGAGTAGAGGCAGAACGCATTGCAGCCGAGAAGGAAGCAGCAAGAGTAGAAGCAGAACGTATTGCGGCCGAGAAGGAAGCGGCGCGAATAGCTGCTGAAAAGGAAGCTGCAAGAGTAGAAGCAGAACGTATTGCGGCCGAGAAGGAAGCGGCGCGAATAGCTGCTGAAAAGGAAGCTGCAAGAGTAGAAGCAGAACGCATTGCAGCCGAGAAGGAAGCAGCGCGAATAGCTGCTGAAAAGGAAGCTGCAAGAGTAGAGGCAGAGCGTGTTGCAGCCGAGAAGGAAGCAGCAAGAGTAGAGGCAGAACGCATTGCAGCCGAGAAGGAAGCGGCGCGAATAGCTGCTGAAAAGGAAGCTGCAAGAGTAGAGGCAGAGCGTGTTGCAGCCGAGAAGGAAGCAGCGAGAATAGCTGCCGAAAAGGAAGCCGCAAGTGTAGAATCAGAACGCGTTGCAACCGATGCTAAGCCTCCAGTTGCAGCTGATGCGAAACCGGATGCCTAAGGACTAGTCAGTCAACCATGAGCGGAAACTGGAAAAAAATTGTTAGTTTGACACTCATAACTTTTATGGGAATCCTTCCAGCGCCTGCTTTTGCAAGATCGTTTTTTCATCCGATTGATCTTTTGCAAAGAAAGCCGACATTCAACGTACCAAAAAAATATGACAGTCCGCAGCTAAAGGGCTCTGTTGAAGTTGATAGTGCGGCTTCCATAAGCTGGCGACAATTTTTTTCTGATCCTGATCTTGTCCACCTGATTGAAACAGCCCTGGCAAATAACCAAGAATTCAATCTTGCTATACAGGATATTGAAATTGCTGCAAATGAAGTGAAAGAAAGACAAGCTGAGTATTTGCCTAAAGTTGGCCTGGGTTTGGGCGCAAGTTACATTCATCCATCCGACAACACCCCGGAAGGAGTGTTGGATACGATTACTGCGAGACACTTTTTTAGTCAACCGGATTTTAACCTGAATTTGGGTCCTTCCCTGACTTGGGAAGTGGATATCTGGAAGAGATTGAGAAATGCCAAAGAGGCGGCCAGACTGCGTATGATGGCCCAATACGAGGTCCGAAATTTTCTTATTTCCAGACTCGTTACTGAAATAGCAATTAACTACTATGAATTAATGGCTCTGGATACGTCTCTGAAGATCTTGGATGCAAACATTAGCATTCAGGAAGCGGCTTTCCTTAAAATGCAGACTTTGAAGCGTTTTGCTAAAGCGAACCAGTTAGGGGTCAATCGGTTTGAAGCTCAGTTAAATAAGACTAGAAGCCAGCGGTCTGAAACCAAGCAGAGTATTGTTGAAAAAGAGAATCGCCTGAAGTTCCTCACTGGTATCTATGACGAAGCACCAATAGCGAGAAACTCTGACCAGTTTATGGCGATACCGGTGCATGAATTGCAGACGGGTGTGCCTGCTCAGCTCTTGCAAAACAGAGCCGACATTCGTCAGGCTGAAGCAGCGATTAAGGCGGCAAAGCTCGATTTAAAAAGTGTGAAGGCACAGCTCTACCCCAACCTGACGATTCGGGCAGGTACTGGATGGTCGGGGTGGAATCCTCAACTAATGTTTAGAACCCCACAGTCGTTGCTCTACAATGCGATGGGTGACTTCATGCTTCCATTGATCAACCGAAGAGGAATACTTGCGCGAATAAGGATAGCCGATGCCCACCAAACCCAAGCGGTTTTGACTTATGAGCAGACTTTGCTAAAAGCCTACACGGACGTTCTTAATCAGGTGTCCAATATAAAAAACATGCAGGACGCTTTTGATACCAAAAAACGAGAAGTCGTATTGCTCGAGGAATCTATCGGTACGGCAAACATGTTGTTTAAGTACGCCAAGGCGACTTACATAGAAGTGCTGCTTGTTCAGGAAGAGAAATTGAATGCAGAAAAAGAACTGGTCGCAGTGAAAATGGAACTGGTCGGGTCCAGAGTTAATCTATATCGAGCACTAGGGGGTGGTTGGCGATAAAAGAAACTTACATGAATAGCATTGGATTCGAGGTACTTTCAGTTGAACAGAAATTTTGCAGCAATCATATGCATCGCCGCCGCATTCAGCGGGGCGTTTTTCGTGAGCATTCAGTCTGTTGAGGCGAAGACTCCGCGAAATAGTTCGCACGTAATCAGAAATTATTTTGTCCCCGCTCCTCCGCCTTACACACCATCAATGGTCCCGCCTGGGCTGTTAATGACGTACGCTCAAACCCTAACAGCGGGTGCAGAGCACGCCGTCGTGGAGAAGCTCGACAATTTCTCCGGCAATCATATCTTGGCGCGAAACCAGGGCGGCATGCCGGCAGTTGTTCAATCAAATCCTTACTTAAATTACAACCCGGTCGTTGAGAAGAGAGTTCAAAAACGCGTTGATACCATCGATTCTAAGATTTCGGGTATTGAAAAAGAAATCGGCGTATTGCTGAATCTTGAGGACAAGAAAAGCGATGAAGCTCAAATCTGTGACTCGGTCTTAGAGTCGATTTGAACTATGTAGATTCCGCACCACATACGGTGCAATTGATCTGTAGAGGTTGAGGCAAGTGCATGTGCGAAATCGTTTCTCTTGCTTTCACGCAGCTGCAGGATGCGATTCGTCTGGTGATGCGCCTGACGCGCTTTGTGTTCTTCTTGCAATCGATAATTGCGGCGGTAATTAGGGACAAACAGAGAATCCCTAAACCTGGGAGTTTGTATTGGTGCGGCGCAAATTGAAGGGCCATAAGCGATACGAAGAGTATTTCGTTACCTTGGTTGAATTTATTTTTGATGAATGCCATCGGTCGTCCTCCAGTATTGGTGGGGGGCGGATACCTTGTTCGAGTTGCAAGAGAATCGCCTCGAGCGATCTTGCTATCCCGACAATTTGCTTAGCTGCATGTCAAGCATAATAGGGAATGAACCAATTGGCAAGGAGTCTAATTATTTACAGGTTTTAATGTGGCTGTTTCTTCCCAACAGCTGGTGCTCTTGGGGCTTTGAAACTGTTTTTTCACTGGTTCTGCAAAATCCCGAAGGTGGTTAGAGCCAGGTGGCACCGTATTTAGTGTCGTGATGCGTTTGGGAATGTTGTCCGGTCAATTTCTAGCGTCCCGAAAACTCTTTCATCACTTGCCCGTATCGCTTGCCCACGGCACCGCAGACTATATCGCAAAGCTCATAGATGGTGCTGTCGCCGATGCTGTAATAGACAAAGAGACCTTGCCGGCGCTTTTGAACTATTCCTTGTTCTGCCAAAACAGACAGGTGTTTGCTGACATTTGCCTGACTCATTGCTGTTAACTCGCATATTTCCTGAACCGAACGTTCGCCATTAAAGAGGTTTTGCAAAATCTGCAGTCTCGAAGCGTCAGATAGCGCTCTAAACCGTGCCGCCACTATTTCGAGCGCCGGTCTTGTTAATAGCGCTTTTTTGCCTTTCATGCCTCTAAACCCCGCTAGGAACATAGTTCCAGTGTACAACCACTTGATTGATTGTACAATCAGTCTTTCGGTTGATTAGTTATATAACCAAATAGTGATATGGTTGAGTATATACCGGACGAGGACCCTCAAATGTCAGAACAGACAAATTCCACAATTTGCCCACAAGTCTCAGCCGCAGATGTTGCCTCGCAAACTGGCTTAGTGCTTGTTGATGTACGCAGCCCTATAGAATTCGAAACAGAGCATATTGCAGGCTCGGTAAACGTGCCACTTGAGGCCCTTGATTCGCGCAGCGAAGAGGTATCAAGAAACGGCCAGCTTGTGGTCATCTGCCGCAGCGGCAAGCGTGCCGAACGGGCCGCTTACACCCTTATGGGCCGCGGCTTTCATCCTAAAGTGCTAGAGGGCGGAATGATCGCCTGGAGAAAGGCTGGACTGCCAGTAAAGGAAGGAAAGAAGAGACTTCCTATCGAGCGACAGATCCAGCTAATTGTAGGTGCTGGTGTTTTGACCGGGGTATTGCTGGGCGCTTTTGTCAACCCCTGGTATTTGGTCATACCTGGATTTTTCGGAGCCGGCCTGACCTTTGCCGGATTGTCTGGGACTTGCGCATTGGGCATTCTCCTGGGGAAAGCCCCCTGGAACAAGCTTGAATTGTCTTCTGGGCAATCTCAGAACGGCAAATCTAGTTGTTGCTCTTAATCAGAGGAGATAGTTTCATGCTGGGCAGTGCGATTTCTGGACTTGCGACTGGCACTCTTCTAGGACTTTTAGGGGGTGGCGGAAGTATCATCGCGGTGCCGATCCTTGTTTATTGTCTTGGACTTGAGGCAAAGGCAGCCATTGGTACGAGTCTCATTATCGTGGGTCTGGCCAGCCTTCTTGCCGCCTGGAGTCATTACAGAAAGCATGCTGTGGTTGTCCCAACGGCAATAATATTTGGTGCAACCGGCGGACTCGGCAGCCTCGCAGGGGCGAGGTTGGCACAGCATATTCCAGACTCTGTGCAATTAATCCTATTTGCAGTCGTGATGGCTTTCGTGGCGCTGCTGATGCTGAGGCAAAGGCAACCTTCTATTGAATCGGATGGCGATAAGATAAGAACCGCACTGCCGGTGGTGCTTGTAGCCGGTCTTGGCGCAGGCTTGCTCACAGGTTTAATCGGCGTAGGCGGCGGCTTTATAATCGTCCCGGCGCTCACCATCTTGCTGCGGATGCCTATAAGGAAGGCAATCGGCACCTCACTCTTGGTAATTGGGATCAACAGCATGGTTGGTGCAATTTCCTACGCTGCTCGGTTGAGTCTGAATCTTTCGATTTTGCCGTTTGCCATCACTACGCTGGCGGCAGCGCCTGTAGCCGGGCGCCTTGCTCATTACATACCGCAAGAAAAACTCAAGTTCAGTTTTGCAATTTCCCTTCTTCTACTGTCGGCGTGGATGCTGACAAAACAAGTTTTCCATTAATCGCTGGAGGTCACCAATGTTTTTCAAACAGTTTTATCTCGGATGCCTGGCACATGGCTCTTATCTGATCGGTTCAGTTGGAGAAGCCGCTGTCATCGACCCGCAACGCGATGTTGATCAATATATCGAGGAAGCAAACAGAGAAGGATTCTCTATTAAATACATCATTGAGACTCATCTTCATGCCGATTTTGTAAGCGGACACAGAGAGCTGGCAGAAAAAACCGGTGCCGCGATTGTCTTTGGCGCTAAAGCTGGAGCTGCATTTCCGCATATAGCCGCTAAGGACGGGGATGTTTTGAAGGTGGGGACTATCAACCTTTCCATTCTTGAGACGCCGGGCCACACACCCGAAAGCATTTGCATTTTGGCGAAGGATACCGCAGATGAAAAACCCGCCAAGTTATTCTCGGGAGACACACTTTTTATTGGTGACGTCGGCCGCCCGGACCTTGTTGGTAGCAAAGGTTTCAGCGCCAATGAAATGGCAGGTTTGATGTATGACAGCCTGCATGAAAAGCTCCTCAAGCTCCCTGATGAAGTCGAGCTGTTTCCCGCCCATGGTGCGGGATCGCTTTGTGGTAAGCATCTGTCGAACGAAAGGTCATCCACCATTGGTAGTCAAAAGCAGTTCAATTACGCCTTGAAACCTATGACTAAAGAGGCGTTTATTGAAATGTTGACGACCGACCAGCCGGAAGTGCCTGCATACTTCCCGAAAGATGTGGAAATTAACCGTCAGGGTGCTTCGCCTTTGAACAACCTTCCTCGGCCGCTGCCCTTAATCGCCGCGGCGGTGGCCACTGAATTGCAGCGGGGTGCTATCGTTCTCGATATTCGTAGTGCCACTGAATATGCAAGCGGCCACATCAAAGGTTCACTGAACATCGGATTGGGAGGACAGTTCGCTTCCTGGGCAGGTACGTTGATTGAACTGGGCACGCCCATCATCCTTCTTGCAAATGACCTAGACCAGGTCGATGAAGCTGTAATGCGGCTTGCCAGGGTGGGCTTCGAGAGCGTACTTGGATATGTCGAGAATGGGCTAAGCAGCTCCAATGAATCAGGTTTAGAGATTGCACAATCTAGCGTAATTTCGGTCGACGAACTAAAGCGTGCGCTTGACGCGAATGAAGAATTGTTGGTTCTTGATGTGAGAAGACCTGGTGAATATGAGGCTGGACATGTTCCGAATGCAATAAACATTCCATTGTCCGAGCTGCCTGCAAGCATATCCGACATACCAGGAGACTGTCCGTTGGCGATAATCTGCGCGAGCGGCTACCGCTCATCTATTGCAAAAAGCGTGCTTGAAAGAGGCAACTCTAGGCTTTCAATGAACGTTCTTGGCGGAACAGCCGCCTGGAAGAACGCTGGTTATGTAGTGGAACAGAAGGAAACAGCAACGTCCAAGATAAGCAGTTGAGAATAAACGTGAGCGATCGTATGAAGAAATCGATAAAAGTGTTAAAAGGAGGGCAAAGCCCTATGGACAGTATGATCTGGTTCTTCGGCATTGTTTTGTTCTATTTCGCGCTGCAACTCTGGATACTGCCGAAACTCGGCATACCTACTTGAATGTCGCGAAGCTGCTCGGTCGAGCAGAAGTCAAAATCAGTACAACAAGTACAACGAGAAGTCCTGAACCATGGCGAACAAAGCGAAAGTGAATAAATACATCCATCTGATGCTCGTTTGCGCATTGCTAGGGCTAGGCATCGCCTTGCCCGCCTTGGCCGACGAATGCCTGACAAACGCTGCTCCGGTGTCTGCGACGGTAGGCGCGCGTTGCACAGAAGATCCGTCATGCGTCATTGTCGGCGAAACACACATGCTCGAATGGAAGAGCCCCGCGCCAGCTAAGATCGTGGTTGTCTGTATACATGGGCTGGGACTATGCGCGAGAGCTTACAAGCCGCTTGCCAAAGAACTCTCCGCTGCAGGAATTGATGGATTCGGCGTTAACGTGCGCGGGTTCGGTCCAGACAGAGGCAAGCCGGACCGCGCGAAATTGGATTGCGTAAAGACGGTGAACGATGTAACTGAACTGCTTCGCAATATTCATAAAGAGCAGCCTGACTACAAAGTCTTTCTCGTTGGTGAATCGATGGGTGGCGCTCTTGCAATAAGAATCGCGGCTGAGAATTCAAATTTAGTCGACGGCGTCGTCTGCTCAGCCCCCGCATGGAAGCTACTCAAGATGCGTCGAACAGCAGTAAAAGGTGTCTTTGAATTGTTCTTGTTTCCAGGCCGTCATCCTGGTCCGGCCGGTCGAGCCATCATGCATCAGGCAACGACTGATTCTGAACTTACTGAGCACTGGCTTACCGATCCATCTCACAAGCTGAAACTTTCTTTGAGTGAAGCAACGTCCTTTTTGAGTTTCATCTCGAAAACAGACAAATATGCCAAACAAGTTATAAAGCCCGTTTTGGTTATACAAGGACTGAACGACCATCTGGTATCACCGAGAGCAGTTGCTAAGCTCTTTAGCGACATTCCTTCTGCCAGCAAGACATTTATGATCGATGGCAAGGGCGAGCATCTGGTTCTGGAAGAAGGTAGATTTTCCCCACCAGTAACGGAGAAACTAATTAGCTGGATGAAGACTGGTGCCACGTCTCAGTCGAGTCCGGGCGTCACAGAATTTACAGTCAATGCTCAAGCGCTGTCACCTTCCGAAACGCGACGCTTGACGAGGTTGCAACGCTTGTCTCAGAGCGACTAACAATCTCCTTCTAATGAACCACAGCATGATTTAACACTTCGTATTCTGAATACCGGATTCGTACCATTCCTTGCTGCTGTTGACGATCTTGACGACGGCAAGCATAACCGGTACCTCGATAAGCACACCAACTACGGTGGCTAAAGCGGCTCCCGAGTTGAAACCAAACAAGCTAATTGCTGTCGCTACTGCAAGCTCAAAGAAATTGCTGGCACCGATTAGAGCTGACGGACACGCGACTGAATGAGCGACACCGAGCTTCTTGTTCAATAGGTATGCAAGCGACGAATTGAAAAACACTTGAATCAGAATCGGAACCGCCAGCATCGCAATTACGAGCGGCTGCTTAAGAATAGCTTCGCCTTGAAATGCGAATAGTAAAACAAGAGTAGTCAAAAGAGCTGTAAGAGAAACAGGATGAAGGAAGGCGAGCGTCTTATCAAACGTGTTCTGGCCTTGCTTGAGCAAGGCGCCTCTCCATGCTTGTGCAATCAGTACCGGTATTACAATGTAGAGACCAACAGAGATCAAAAGTGTATCCCAGGGCACGGAGATCGAAGAAAGACCCAACAGCAGACCGACGATTGGCGCAAAAGCGAAGACCATGATCACGTCATTAACTGCTACCTGTGAGAGCGTGAAATAGGGATCGCCTTTGGTTAGCTGGCTCCAGACGAATACCATGGCTGTGCACGGAGCTGCGGCAAGCAGAATAAGACCGGCTACGTAGCTGTCTATTTGATCGTGTGGAAGGTATGGTGCAAAAACAACGCGAATAAATATGTAAGCAAGCAGAGCCATTGAGAATGGCTTCACTGCCCAGTTTATAAGAAGCGTTACCGCGATGCCCTTCCAGTGCTCTTTTACTTGCCCAAGTGCTCCGAAGTCTATTTTCAAAAGCATCGGCACAATCATCAGCCAGATCAAGATCCCCACTGGGATGTTTACTCTAGCAATTTCCAGCGAGCCTATGAATCTCACAGGCTCTGGCAGGACCTGGCCGAGGACGATTCCGGCAGCGATGCAGAGAAAAACCCAGGCAGTCAGCCAACGTTCGAAGAATCCGATCGTTGGCTGTTCGGTTCCACTATTTGCCTTCGTGTGCAGTTGTGAACTCATTTCTGTTTGTCTCGCCTGAATCTATTGTGCAGACCTGTAATTGCCGTCATTTTGCCACTTTTGTTTTGGCTAATTCTTCCACCTTTGATTTGATCTCGTCGCGAACACGGCGAAACACTTCTAACGGTTGGTCCTTCGGATCTTCGATGCTCCAGTTTGCCTGCGTTCCAATAAAAGTAGATGGGCAGAAATCAGCCGTCTTGACTGAGCACATCGAAATCACCGCATCGTAGTCAGCAAGCCTCTCGCTGTCGATAGCTTTGGAGAATTGCTTGGATAAGTCAATTCCTGATTCGGCCATGACTTTAACCGCATCCGGGTTGACGCCGGGGCCTGCTTTGACACCGGCGCTGTCAGCTTCGAGACCGAATTGGCGGCCGAATCCTTCGGCTATCTGGCTCCGGCAGCTATTCTCGACGCAAATGAATAAAACCTTCATTAACAGCGCTCCTTCTTTCCTGTTTGTACTGGTACTACCGCCGGTGCGCAGCAAGCTGCTGTTGTTCTGTTTCTTACCTGCAGTCGAAAAAAATTCTATGCGTGATTCTTGCGCCAACGCCGTCAGAGTGTTGGCTGCGCTCTTTGTTTTTATATTTCCAATATTATCGAAATGTCCGCGCGCCGTCAAGCACGATTTTGGAAAGGCGCTCCTGTATGGAAGAACGCTCTGGAAGTCAGATCAATAGACTTGCACCACTATCTCTGTGTTTTCTGTGCCAGGGTCAGGGGACTCCTGGATGCTGTCCAAATACGAAAAATCGGCTTCTCACTGGAGACCGCCGATTCATCAGGCTTTTAATTGGTTGCGGGGGTAAGATTTGAACTTACGACCTTTGGGTTATGAGCCAAGAATTTTCAATTTTGACCGGTTTTCCGAAAACATAACTAAACCCACTTATTCTAAGCTTTATAAGGCTTTCGGGATTTAATCTCGTTGCCATGAATTAACCAGTCAGGTCGATTTATAATTGATTTGCGCTAGGCGTTGCGCTAGGCGTTTTGATCGGGGGCAGAATAATGGCTAACGGCGAAAAATCAGGCAAGAAGTTCACTGCGAAGCACATTCGGGCACTTTCTTGCCCGGATCATATAAAGCAGCGCTATGTTTCCGTGCTTCCCGACGTTCACCTTTACGTTTCCGTCGGACGGGGCGGCAAAAAGACTTTCCACTTCCGAATCGCCGTCAACCGTAGTTGGCGTGGCATTGACCTCAACTGCAAGTTCGAGGACTCGCTTCCAGATCCGCTCCTGAGAGACGTGATGCTCGAAGCGCAATCGAGAGCGGCTGACCTAACCGCACGGCTCAATCGAGGAGAAGACATCTTTAATCAGCCACGCAAAGAGTCCTCCCCCAACCTTCAGGAGCTTTTTGACCACTACAAAGCGCATCATCTGGAGAAAAGAGGAAAGCGCGTCCTGGACAATGAGAACAATTTCAAACGTTGGTTCGCCAAGAAAAATCTTGCCAAGAAAAAGGCAAACGAGTTTTCACACGAAGACGCTGCGCGCCTTCATTCGCAAATGGTAGAAACTCCCGGCAGCGCAAACCGCGCTGTACAACTTGGTCGGGCGATGTTCAATTTCGGCATAAAAACCCGATTCATTTCACGCACAGACAATCCGTTTGCTGGCGTCTCGCTTTACCCGGAGAACGAGCGAGATAGAGTCCTTTCGGACAAAGAAGCGGGCAAGCTTTTGACTGAACTCGAATCGATTCCTGCCACTCACTCGAAGGAACGTACATTACGTGATTTCGTTCTGCTCTCTCTTTTGACAGGGGCGCGCAAATCAAACGTAATGAGCATGCGCTGGGACGAATTAGACCTCAAAGAAGGAACTTGGAGCATCCCCGCAGAAAAAACGAAGACGCGCCGCGCACAACTTATACCGCTCGGTCCGATTGAGTTGGAAGTGCTTGACGGGCGTGAACAACTCTTCAAGGACACCGAAGAGATTGACGATGATTGCCCTTGGGTCTTCCCCGGGAAAGGAGCTTCCGGTCACATGGTAGATCCAGGCAATGCTTGGGAAACGCTGCGCGACAAGCTTGAAATGGGCGACCTATGGCTTCACGACTTGCGGAGAAGCCTGGCATCATCAATGGCCAACACCGGAGCAGACGTGTCGATTGTCCGCGCCGCTCTCAACCACACCGATACCCGCACGACGTTGAAAGCGTACATACGCACAAACCAGCAAGTACAACTGCAAGCAAAACAAAAGGCCCAAGATGCTTGGCTTGAGGCAAAGAAGCGGCAGGCCGCAGAAGCAGAAGCACAATCAAAAGCAGAAGCAGATGACGAACCAGCACCAACCAAGAAGAAACCGAACGCGCGCGCTTCTAAAGCAAAGCGCACTAAGAAGAAACAATAGCCAATCGAAACTCACTCCGAAAGCGCCACTCGTCTCATTCAAGAAACCTTTTTCAACGTTTTGAGGCAAGTCCAAGCTACTGGATGAAAGCGTTTCAGTGTTTCGACGGCCTCGCTAAATAGTCGTTCGTCGAATCCTCTTCTCACGCAAACAACCACGATAGCCCAGTCACAATCCTCTTCATACCAACCATCAAATGCATTTCCACAATGGCTTGCTGCCTTAATTATGGAAGGTATGCGAGCGTTCACCTTTGAATCAACGAAGTAGCCGCCATGCGACGATGTTGAACAGGAAAAAATTCCAGGCGCCAAAAGTTCGAACGATTGAAGCCTACCCCACGGCGTTTCTAGCGGCGGGTGAATCAACTTATTACTCATTTCCAGTCCTCCAGATCGAGTTAATCCGCTCTGTTCGCGAGAAATTAGAGGTTGTTGTAAATGATAATGCTGTTCTGCCGGGCGAAAAAATGTACAAGGCGCAATGGAAGACTGTGCCACCAGATATGGTGGCTTTCCCGGCGACTTCTTTAGAATGCGGTCGCTAATTACAGGCGGATTTGTATACCGTCAGTATGTATGGTATATCTCCGTCGTCAAAATTGCAACCACTTTTTATGCGGCACCTGCGCCAAATTCCAGGCTATTCGTTGCCAAGAACAACTAAGAATGCCATCACTTCGAAGTCGTTGATTCCAAGGAACTCACCCTTTATGGCATGCGTGCCGCCAGGACTAAACAGGCTCGCAACGGCACGTTCTTCTTTTTTCCCAATGATCGAAGCGACCGCTTTTCCGAGCAAGTCTTGCGCTCGGCTCATATCCAAACCATGTTTGGTTGCCTTGTCATAGCGTGCACAAGCGGATGCATCTGCATGATCACGACCAAGGCACAGGCGCTTCAACCGATCCAGAACCTGTTTCGCCTGAGTGAACGGAAGGACAACAGCACCAGAGTCGTCGACGTGAACGACATAGTGCGGCGCCAGCGGATAGCCCGGTTCAACCGCTTTTAACCCCATATCTCCAACCGCTCGCAAGCAAAAGATAATTCCCGAAGGAATATTTCCATCGCTTGTTACGGCGAATGTACCGAACGGCAACCTTTCGCATTCCTCACGATGTTGCGTCAAGTATTGCAGTAGATCAACCCGGAAATCGTTCAGTGTAAGGTCTGCAATCGATACCCCGCTGCTGAGATCCTCTAGGTCAATAACTGCGTCTTGGAGCTTCAGCAGCTGCTTTCGGCGATACTCTAGATCATTCATCTGATTGCCCGATTGGTGCTCGATTATGTTTTCCTCGCCGGTCGCCGAAATGTCGAGAAGCACCATGCGTCCGCTCACGCGCTGCTCCAGGTTGATATATTCTTCTAACTCCATGTTCGGCCAAAAGTTAACCAGCTGAATGCGTTCGTTCGTTGATCCAATCCGATCAATACGGCCAAATCTTTGAATGATCCGCACCGGATTCCAGTGAATATCGTAATTGACGATACTGTCGCAGTCTTGAAGGTTTTGTCCTTCGCTGATGCAATCGGTAGCAATAAGCAAATCCAGTTCGCCCTCACTCGCCAAGTCAGCAGGACGTTCTTTCGATCTTGGGGAGAATGCACTCAAGATCGTGACGAAGTCTTTGCGCAACGCGGGCAACGTTGTTTGGTTTTTTCCTGTTCCGGTGACAAGTCCTGTGTGGATACCAAGCTCGTCCTTCGCCCATTTTGCTAGCTCGTCGTAGAGATAGTTAGCTGTATCCGCAAATGCGGTGAACACAATCAACTTGCGGTTTTCGTCGTTGATTGGCGAGCTGCACTTGTTCTTAATTACTTCGCGCAACTTTTCGAGTTTGGCGTCGCGAGCAGCATTCACTTGCTTGGCGGAAGACAGCAAAGTTGCAAGCCTATTTCGATCCTCGATTAGATCTTGCCGCCAGCGTATCCGATCAACGTCCTGGAGCAAGACTTTGACCTTTCGACCCACTAAAAGTCCTTCGAATGCGGGGTCGTCGAGATCTATGTCTTCGATGTCTATCTCTTCAATAGCTTCTCCATTAGCCTCAATCAGTTTGAGCATGGCCTCAACATCGTCAAGTTGACGCTTAAGTGTGAGAGCGAATGAAGTAACAGAGCTTTCCATTCGCTTAAGGAGATTCACGCGAAGCAAGTGAACAAGGCTCTCTTCGCGATCTACCTGTCGAAAAAAGCTTTCGCCGCCACGAATCCGCTGACTGTATTTGGCGTCGTAAGCTTGTTGTTTATGAGGAAGGACATAACGAAGAGGCGCATAAACAGCCAACGTTAGGTGGCGAATCTCGTCGTTAATCTCGGCAATTGAACGGAAATCTCCAACGAGATCGACATCCGACTTGATATTCAACGGTCGGAGGCGCTCTGGGAAGCGCCCTGTTTCTTGGGCGCCATAGTACTTCTCGATATGTTTTCGTGATCGCGCTATGGTCAAAAGGTCAAGCAATTTGAAATAGTCGAACCCGAGCATGTCCATTAGTCTCGATGGACGACGCTCGTTCTCCTCTAAAGCTAGCCAGCGATTAAATTGTAACTGCGCCTGTCCGACCGTCGATTCGACACTGGGTATACCGTGCCGTTCAAGAGCCGTATCGTCGGCCTCGGTTACGAACGCTATCTGATTTTTCAAGTCAGCTAATCGATTGTTGACCGGCGTAGCAGACAACATCAAGACGCGCGTTTTTACACCGTTTTTAATGATTTGGCGCATCAGGCGGTCATAGCGGGTCTCGCGATCATTGTGCGTTTTCTTGTTGCGAAAGTTATGAGATTCGTCGATCACGACCAGGTCATAGTTACCCCAATTGACGTGCGCCAGATCGATGTCCCCGGACGTGCCATCATCTCTAGATAAATCTGTATGATTCAACACATCGTAGTGAAAGCGGTCAGCTGCTAGAAAATTCCGACGGTCGTTCGCTTTGTAGAGCGTCCAGTTGTCTCTTAACCTCTTGGGCACGAGCACCAGAACTCGATCATTCCGAAGCTCGTAATATTTGATGATGGCTAATGCTTCGAATGTCTTTCCAAGTCCAACGCTGTCAGCGATGATGCATCCGCCGAGTCGTTCGAGCTTATCGATTGCGCCAACGACTCCATCACGTTGAAACTTGAATAGCTTTTTCCAAACTACAGTTTCCCTGAATCCTGTCGCCGACTTGACGATTCTCTCTTCATCAAGTTCGTTGTCGAGATCTTTGAAGATGTGATAGAGGGTCAAGTAATAAATCAATGACGGTGGCTTCGGCTCAGCCAGCTCTTCAAGCATCGCAACGAAACTGTTTTTTTCTTTGTCCGATGCTGGCAAGTTATTCCAGAGATTCGTAAACCAACTTCCAAGCGTGTCAGATTCTTCCGGTTTTTCGGAGCATTGAATCAAGCTAAGTTGATTACCGGGCGTGATGCCTAGCCCTTCGGTGGTGAATGGACAATTGCCAGTAATGACGCCATGAAGCTCGGTCCCCGGTTTGCCCGCAATTAGCATGGATTGCGGCAACATTGACGGCGCGCCGCGAACCTCCACCTTTTTGTTTATCCACTTCGCACACTCTCTGGCCAGCCAGTGCAATTGCAGCCGATTCCTAAACGCGCGATCAGTGTCGGATCCCGTTAAGCCCAGCTCGCCATCCGGATTGCGAGGAATGACCACGCGGCAGGTATCCAGTTTTTCCAGCAGATCTCGCAATGCTGAAAAGGCGAAAAGCGAAAACGTAGGAGAGGCAAAATCAAGCGATGATTGCGGTGACAAGCGCTTCTGCAATTCATCAATAACTCGGTCACTGCCAGTGTTCTTAATCAGTTTCATTTGAAGACCCGGTCGGATAGTACGCCCATACCCAATGACATCCTCCTTGCTCACATGGAAGGAGATGTCCCCTTGTCATACCCTCAAGGGATATGTTTAGGGAATATTATATGGACCGGTGGGACTTGGGCGAAAGCCCATTACTGTTGCCTGAGACAGTTGTATGCATCTGCGGAACGAGAAAATTACCTTTTCCCCATCTGACCTCACCAATTTTATGGAGAGCCAGTTTGTTTCGTTTATGGACAGGCTTTCCCTCTCATCCGATTCCCGAGCAGTTGCTGACAACTCGGACGCGGGAATGGAAATTATCAGACAGCGAGGAATCGAGCATGAAAAGACATATTTGGAGTTACTAAAATCCGACAATGCTGACATCTGTGAGATCGAGTCTGCGTCTAATGGGATCGAACTTACAAAACAGGCAATGGCGCAAGGTCGCCGCTACATTTATCAAGCGCATTTGAGCCATGGGCAGTTTTTCGGCAAGTCCGATTTCCTCGTGCGCGTTGATGGCCGAAGGTCTCCAACGCTGGAAAGGGATTACGTCTATGAACCCCTCGATACAAAACTGGCGTTGAAACCGAAACCGTACTTTGCAATTCAGCTTTGTTGTTACGCTGAGATGCTCGCTGAATTGCAAGGCGTGCTGCCGGTTTGCTTTGCTATCGTCCTGGGTGACGGTACATTGAAATCATTTCGAACGCAGGATTATTACTACTTCTATCGCCAACTAAAGCATCAATTTCTTGAGTTTCAAAACAGCTTCGATGGAACTGAATATCCTGAGTACATCGACCTTCCGGCGTTTTGTAATTGGAAGGATCTTGGGGAGAAAATCCTGGAAGATCGCGACGATCTGTGCCGCGTGGCCAACATACGGAAAAGTCAAATCGTCAAGCTAAAGAAAGCTGGAATCAGTACTCTGACTGACTTAGCCAACACAACCTCCGAACGTATTGCGCGAATGAGCGATGAAACGTTTAGCGTATTGAAACAGCAAGCGTCATTGCAATTGAAGTCAAAAGGTCTTGCAAAGCCGCTCTTTGAGGTATTGCCACCTAACATAGGCGATGTTCGTAGAGGTTTCACATTACTCCCACCAGAATCAAAGAATGACATTTGGTTCGACATGGAGGGTTATCCGCATGCAGAAGGCGGGCTGGAGTACCTCTTCGGTGCCAGCTATTTGGATGACGGCGAGCTAAAGTTTTTTGAGCGCTGGGCGCACGACGAGACTCAAGAAAAACGAGCCTTCGAAGAGTTCGTCGACTGGGCATTCGCTCGGTTTCAGGAAGATCCGGCGATGCACATTTATCACTATGCAGCTTACGAGCAAACAGCTTTGCGGCGGTTGATGGGCAAGTTCGCGTCGCGTGAGTTCGAAATCGATGAACTATTGAGACATGACGTCTTTGTTGATCTGTACACTGTCGTGCGACAAGCACTGCGAGTCGGCGAGCCCAGATACTCGATCAAGAACATTGAACATATCTATCGTGGAAAAAGAGAAGGCGAAGTCAGCACTGCGATGGATTCCGTAATCTCGTATTACAGATGGTTAGAATGCAGAGACGGCGACGATCCTCAGACATCGAAAATCCTCAGTTCAATTCGTGACTACAACAAAGAAGACTGCGACTCCACATACGAGCTGTGCGTATGGCTCCGTGGACTCCAGAAAGAGCGCTCCGAATTTGCATACATCGCGCCACCAGAACCTAATCACAAAGAAGAGCGCGACGATGAAGCCGCAATTCTTGCTGAGAAAGTGTTAGCAGTTCATGGTGACGGGACGATACCGATGGTTCTGTCGCAATTACTCCACTTTCACAAGAGAGAAGAGAAGCCGGTCTGGTGGGCGATCTTTGATAAGCGCTCCTGGACATCGGATGATTTGTACAGCGATCTTGAGAGCATTGCTGGATTGTCCGCTACTGACCGATGGGGCGAAACGTGTGCAAAGTCCAAGCTATTCGAATTCAGATTTGATCCAGATCAAGACACGAAGATCGACGTTGGCGATTCGGTATGTTTCTATCTCGACGACGGCAATTTCTCCACAATGACCGTGAAAGAGCTGGATATAGAAGCCGGAAAGATCGCGCTCAGCGCCACTAAGGTTGTGCCACCTGCCGCAATGGATGTGGTAAAGAAAGATCTGACTGGTATTCCCACCATTCGCAAATCCATATTCGAACTCGTCTCTGGTTACTGCACGGGCAAACCCTTACCGCGTGCCATTGCCCAATTTCTTGAGCGAGGTGCACCAAGCATACGCAATCATGTTGATGGGCAGCCCATTATTGGCGAACCGGAAAAGCCCCTGCTGCCGCAAGTAATTGACGTCATTCGTCGCCTGGACGAAAGTACGTTATGTATTCAGGGTCCTCCCGGATGCGGGAAAACGTACACGTCCGCACACGCCATCGTGGCGCTATTGGCTGACGGCAAAAGAGTGGGTGTGACGTCTAACTCGCATAAAGCCATCGAGTTACTTTTGGATGCGATTGCAGAGGTGGCTCTGGAACAAGGAGCAAGCTTGAACGGTGCCAAGATCGGCATGGATAGCAAAGATGATGAGCCCCCCACTTTCAAGCATACAGGCATTGTTTACAAAGCTGATGCCGGTAAAGTGTTTGGAGCATTTAGTTTGATTGGCGGTACAGCCTATGCATTTAGCCGCGAGGAGGCTCTGGACAGCGTCGATTACTTGTTCGTCGATGAAGCCGGTCAGGTGTGCATTGCTAATTTAGTGGGCATGTGCCGGAGCGCAAAGAACATCGTCTTGCTGGGCGATCAGATGCAACTTGATCAACCCATTCGAGGCGCGCATCCGGGTGATAGCGGTTTATCAACGCTTCAATACTATCTCGAAGACTATGAAGCAACGCCCGCAGACATGGGTATCTTCTTGAGCGTGACTCGCAGACTGCCACCGAACTTATGCGAGTTCATTTCTTCAGCAGTCTATGCTGACAAGTTGACCAATTCACCCGGCACGGCAGATAGAAAGCTCAAAAATCCCAGCAAAAAGCGGATTACAAAGGAATCCGGGTTGCTCTTTGAACCCGTCGACCATAAAGGTTGTGTGCAAGCAAGCGAAGAGGAAGCGCTTCGAATCCGAGAGCTAATCGAGGAGCTACGCGGTTGCCAGCTTGTGCTCGATGGTAAGACTTTTTCTCTTGTACCTGAAGAGCATGTCTTGATCGTGGCACCGTACAACAAGCAAGTGCGGCTATTAAAGCAGCATTTACCTGGGTTCCAGATTGGAACAGTCGATAAGTTTCAAGGCAAAGAGAAACCCGTCGCCATTGTCTCAATGGCTGAGAGCGATCTGAGCGAGTCAGCCCGCGGATTAGATTTCCTCCTGAGCAAAAATCGATTGAATGTTGCCCTTTCGAGAGCTCAAGTCCTAGCTATCGTAGTTGCCAATCCATCGCTTGCTTACACTGACTGCGCGTCGCTCAAGAGCATGGCGTTGGTCAATTTCTTCAGTCGCATCGTTCAGCACGGCATCGCCGAAGAAACGTGGCGCCAGCAATTCAAACCTCTTGTTGTTGCAGAAACTTGTCCGGCCCCCGAGCCTGGACTGGCAGTGATAGAAGCGCCAGCCCAGGTCGAAACTCCAGTCTCAGTTGAGAAATCGAAGCTCGGACTTCTCGTGGATTCACTTGAAATTCCAGCCGACGTTCGACTCGATCAGCGCGTGCCGAAGAAATTATTGTTGGAGCAAGGCGCTAGAACTGCCGCCGATAGGCGGCTTATCAACGAAGGCATCGAGGAACTAATGTGGGTCGCTGCATTGAAGCCGACAAATGTTGGTGTTCCCGTCTTCCGTGACGAAACAAGAGAATACCTGGAAATTATTGTTCTAACGGTTACTCTACGCGGTGCCACCAAGCCTGCACGCGTGCGCGAAATGATTCACCGCGCGATTCCATACCCAGTTGTGCTCATTGCACGGCATGGAGAAAGCGCCAGTGTTTCGTTTGCACACAAACGTTGGTCTCAAGGGCAGAGCGGAAAAGTTGTTATTGACGAGATTCGCACTGCAGATATTTTGCATCCAGACGCGCCAAAATCAAAAGAGGCGTTTTTCTTAGAAAGCCTGTCGCTGTCATCCTTGTCGTCAACGGACATGTTCTCAATGTACCAAGCAATGATCGATCGTGCGGTTGCCTTCGAGGCTGCTGCGTTGACGGGCAGCTTTGTGATACCTGGATCTGAATTGCGTGCAACAGAACTCAAAGACGGGCTTGACAACCACGCTAAGCTGAGAGCGGAACTTGCCGCACTTCGCAGTAAGGCTCTAAAGGAAAAACAACTGAATAGACGCGTTCAGCTAAATACAGAAATTAAGAAGCTGGAGAAGCAGTTAGCGGCGATCTCTGTGATGCTTGCCGCTGACGATAGCAAATGACTAAAATTTGAGGGTATTGGGGGCGGATTAGTGGAGCTGTCAAGGTAAGGTCGATGCAAAAAATTGAGGCATTAAGTCCAGAGACGCAAAGTGTTGATGTTGTTGTTTCTAACACAACTCTTCTACGTGGCTTGTTTCCAGAGGTTTTCAGCGAAGGGACTATTGACTTCGACCTTCTTAAAGAGCTGCTGGGTGAAAATGTTGACGAGCGAGAAGAAAAGTTCGGTTTGAACTGGCCCGGCAAACGGAAAGCACGTTTGGCAGCCTTAACTTCTTCGACGGGAACGTTAAGACCGTGTCCGAACGAGAGCAGCAATTGGGACACAACTCAGAATTTGATGATTGAGGGAGACAACCTCGAGGTTCTGAAGCTACTTCAGAAGTCTTATCACGCCCAGGTAAAAGTGATTTACATCGATCCTCCCTACAACACCGGCAACGACTTCATCTATCCCGACGATTACACAGAGAACCTTGCCACTTATCTTGAGTACACAGGCCAGGTGGATGCCGAAGGACGAAAGTTCTCGAATAATACCGAGTCCAGTGGTCGATTCCATTCAAAGTGGCTCAGCATGATGTATCCACGACTGAAGTTGGCACGCAATCTGCTCAAAGATGATGGGGTAATCGTTTGCAGCATCGATGACGCCGAAATTTCAAACTTGAAGCACATAATGGATGAAGTCTTCGGACCAGAAAACCAACTGGCTGTTTTGGTATGGGATAGAAATCGAAAAAATGACGCGAAGTATTTCTCAGTCGGGCATGAGTATATGCTCGTTTATGCCAAGAATAAACAGCGACTAATAGAGTTGGGTACTATCTTTCGCGAGCCAAAGGCCGGCATTAAAGAAGCCCAGGAACTATTTGAGCAGTTAAGAAAGAAACATAACGATAACTGGGAGTTGGTGCAAAAAGATTGGAGAGATTTCTATCGAGCGATACCAGAAAGCGATCCTAGAAAGCCACTTGGGCGCTTCGGAAAACTCGGACCAAGGGGACCCTACCGGGACGACGGCGATATTTCTTGGCCAGGCGGTGGAGGTCCAAAGTACGAAGTCTTGCATCCCAAAACAAAGAAACCGTGCAAGGTGCCTGCTGGTGGCTGGGTCTATTCGACACCCGAAAAGTTTCAAGAAGAAGTACAACGAGGCAGAGTCGTATTTGGTCCTGACGAAAGCACGCTGCCACGCCAATGTCGTTTCCTATTTGAAGGCGATGGTCAGGTTATGGCATCGGTTCATTTTAGCTATGCGCAGACTGCAACGATGGACTTCGTCGAATTGATGGGCGCAAGGGTCTTTGAGAATCCCAAATACTGGGATGATCTAAGACGGTTGGTGCAATACTTCACCGGACCGGACGATATTGTACTAGACTTTTTTGCCGGCTCCGGAAGCACCGGCCATGGTGTCATGGCTCAAAATAGTAACGATAATGGAAGGCGCCGATTCATACTGGTTCAGTTACCAGAGCCGTTGGAAAGAGAAAACAAGGACAACAAAATCGCTATAGATTTTTGCGAGAAGTTAGGAAAACCCGCAAACATTGCCGAAATTACAAAGGAACGTCTACGACGCGCGGCAGAAAAGATTACCGGAGAGAATCCACTATTTGTGGGCGATGTTGGCTTCCGTGTATTCAAGTTGGATTCATCCAACATACAAGCCTGGCAAGCTGATCGAGATGACGTTGCTGGCTCTTTAATGCGAGCGATAGAACATCTTAGTTCTGAACGGAGCGATGATGACATTCTATTTGAACTGCTCTTGAAGCTCGGTCTGGATTTGACAGTCTCGATAGAGAAAAAGACAATTTCAGGAAAAGAAGTCTTCAGTATCGGTGAGGGCACGCTGCTAGTCTGCCTAGCTAAGAAGATCGAAGCCAAGGAAGTCGAACCTTTAGCATTAGCCATAATTCAATGGCACAAAGAGCTTTCGCCAACCGGCGAGAGTGTTTGCGTTTTTCGTGATAGCGCGTTTGCCAATGACGTTGCAAAAACGAATCTAAGCAGCATCTTGAATCAATACGGATTAGCCAACGTTCGAAGTCTATAACAACTATGATGAAGCTTCATTTTGAGCCAAATTTGGATTATCAGCATTCCGCCATTGAAGCGGTGTGCGATGTATTTCGAGGACAGGAGGTTTGCCGAACAGAGTTCACGGTAGTGAAGAATGATCAGGCTGGTCAGTTGAGCTTGCCAGGGATGGAGAGCGGTCTAGGAATTGGTAATAGACTTCAATTGCTAGACGACGAATTGCTCAAAAACGTCATAGATATTCAAATTCGCAATGGACTGAAACCCGCATCAGTATTGTCTTCGGGGAATTTCACTATTGAAATGGAGACCGGGACGGGAAAGACTTACGTCTATCTTCGCACTATTTTTGAACTCAATCGGCGCTACGGATTTACGAAATTTGTAATTGTGGTGCCTTCTGTAGCGATCAAAGAGGGTGTGTATAAAAGCCTGCAAATCATGGAGGAGCATTTTCGGGCGCTGTACAGCAACACACCATTTGATTATTTTGTGTACGATTCCGGTAAGTTAGGGCAAGTCAGATCATTCGCCACCAGTCCGAGCATTCAGGTAATGGTGGTCACAGTCGGAGCGATCAATAAGAAGGACGTGAATAATCTCTACAAAGAGAGCGAAAAGATCAATGGCGAGAAGCCCATTGATCTGATCAAGGCGACACGCCCTATTTTGATTGTTGATGAGCCACAAAAGGTTGATGGGGGTCTGGAAGGAAGCGGCAAACAAGCCCTTGAGCTGATGAACCCGTTATGCACCTTACGATACTCCGCAACCCATGTTGACAAACATCACATGCTATACAGGCTTGATGCAGTCGACGCCTATGAGCGAAAACTTGTGAAACAGATCGAAGTAGCTTCGCTGCAAGTGGAGGGCGGCCACAACAAAGGCTACATCAAATTGATTTCGACGAGCAATGAACGAGGAAGCTTTAGTGCAAAAGTAGAATTAGATTTTCAGACCGGTGCATCAGTTACCCGGAAAGTAGCGACCGTTCGTCCTGGCAATGATCTCGAAGAAATCACCAAATACGGTGTTTATGCAGAATGTTTGGTTCAAAATATCTGTTGCAAGCCGGGCGAACAATATATCGAGTTGAGTAAGTTTGAAGATCGTCTTTATCCAGGGGAGAGCGTCGGCGACGTGGATGCCGACCTCTTGAAGAGATTGATGATTCGTCGAACTATCGAAGAGCATCTCGACAAAGAACTTCGTTTGACTACCCAGGGAATCAAGGTTTTGAGTCTCTTCTTTATAGATGCAGTCCATCACTATCGAAGTTACAACTCAAACGGTGAACCCGTAAAAGGTAAATATGCCGTCATTTTCGAAGAGGAGTACAAGAAAGCAATCGCAAAGCCGAAGTACCGCACTCTTTTCAAAGATGTCGACATTGAGACCGAAGCAAGTGACGTGCATGACGGATATTTTTCAATCGATAAGAGAGGCGCATGGACCGATACGTCGGAGAGTAACCAAGGCAATCGTGACAATGCGGAACGAGCATACAATTTGATAATGCGCGACAAGGAACGGCTCTTGAGCTTTGACACCAAGTTGAAGTTCATCTTTTCGCATTCTGCTTTACGTGAAGGTTGGGATAATCCCAACATTTTCCAAATCTGTGCGATTCGAGATATCGGGAGCGACATCGAGCGAAGGCAAAGTATCGGGCGCGGATTAAGACTGTGTGTCAATCAAAGAGGTGAACGAGTGCGCGGTTTCGATGTGAATTCGTTGACCGTGATTGCTACAGAAAGTTATGAGCAGTTTGCCGAAAATCTCCAAAAGGAGATAGAGCAAGACACGGGAATTCGCTTTGGAGTCGTAGAGAAGCACCAGTTCGCTGGCATAGGCATTACGGACGATGCTGGAAGAAAGGGCGTTTTGGGCGTCAAGGATTCTGAGGCGATTTGGAATTATCTTAAGGATAATGGGTACGTAGACGCCAAAGGACGAATCCAGGACAAACTGCGTGAAGCAATTAAAGACGGAGATTTTCAGCTTCCCGCACAATTCGAAAAGCAGCTCCCTCAGGTCCAGGAGATCTTGAGAAAATTGGCTGGTAGACTTGACGTGAAAAATGCCGATGAACGCAGGCCCGTAAAAACAAGGCAAGCCCTGTTACATAGCGAGGAGTTTCAAACACTGTGGGACAAGATAAAGCATAAAACCACTTACAGAGTTGAATTCGACAATTTAAAGCTGTTAGCCGATTGCGCCAGAGCTATTAATCAAGGCCCACCCGTAAGCAAGACGAGAGTCCAGATCCGAAAAGCCGATATCGCCATTGGGCGTGGTGGCGTGATGTCGGAAGAAACATCAGCTTCAGCTCCCATCATTATTGACGAAACTGACATTGAATTGCCTGATTTACTGACCGATTTGCAGGACAAGACGCAACTCACACGAAAGAGTATTGCTAGTATCCTCGTCGAGAGTGAGCGATTAAACGATTTTACTCGGAACCCTCAAGAGTTTATTGAGCTCGCCACTGAATCGATTAACCGTACAAAGCGTTTGGCACTAGTTGATGGAATCAAATACGAGCGAATAGGCGACGAATATTATTATGCGCAGGAACTCTTTGAGCACGAGGAACTGACTGGCTACTTGAAGAATATGCTTGCCACCCAGAAGTGCGTCTATGAACATGTAGTTTATGACTCGACTGGCACGGAAAAAACTTTTGCAGAGCAATTGGAGCTGAACGATGCCGTAAAGGTTTACGCGAAACTTCCAGGTTGGTTTACGATTCCGACACCGCTTGGGACATACAACCCGGATTGGGCGATCCTAGTTCAACAAGATGGCGCTGAGCGACTCTACTTTGTCGTAGAAACTAAGAGTAGTCTGTTCACCGATGATTTGCGGGACAAAGAAAGCGCAAAGATTAAGTGCGGAAAGGCTCATTTCGACGCGCTAGCAGTCGGAGATAGTGCGGCGCAGTTTATAACCGCACGAGACATCGATGATTTAATGGCAAAGTGCTAGTCTGCCGTAAGAGCCTCGACGATCTTGCGAATTCGACGCTCAGCGTCATTTCGTCGCACCTGGCAAAAACCTAGAAACGAGCCGAAACTGTACAGGATATCTTGGTCAAAGATGTCTCGCGATACATTTTTATGAAGCCAGTTCACAGATCTCGTATGATTGAAATCATTGCCAAGGTTCGTACTATAAGTGTAATCGCCGGTAATCACGCCAATAGCAAGTCCCTTCTTCTTGAGCGGTAAAACAACTAGATCATCAGGGACAGCTGTGTGTCGAAAAGCGTTCAATTGCGCGACGTGACTTGTTATCGTTCTTCCTTCAGCATTTGGATAAGCATCGCGATAAGCCTTTGTGATCTCATCGCGAGTGCGGCAATCAGAGATGTCCGGCAGCTTGTTCCAACTGCAAGCAATCAGATTATTATCGAGCATGCGCTGCTCGCGCTCACCGAACTCGCCACCTTTTATCACCCAGACTGCCATTTCAGTTTCTAGGACCTCACACGCTGTCTTTTTTGAAACTGAGTCATAATCAGCTCCCAATCAGCCTTAGTGAGCTTTGCTATGCCATTTCGAAAGTACACTGCCCAGAAAGCAAGGTTAGTAACAAAGCTCAACTGGTCAATAACTTGCATCAGATCTAATTCTTCCGCGAAGCGTTCTGCATTGAAATCAAACCGATCAGGAAATGTACCTTCCTTTAAAAACACCGCAGAATCATCAATGTAGTAGTCCGAAGTTGCTTCACCTGCGGCGACAAATTTCCAGTCGCCCTTCGCGGCGCAGCAGACTACCTTGTCTCCCTTCTTGATATCGCCAATTATGTGTTTCCTCGACAGCCCAAAGGTGCCGATTTTTATGCAATGGTCCAAATCAGCGCGGGGCAAACATATCAACCAGTAATTCATTGGAAAGCCCTCGTTTTTTCTTTGTAGAGCATTCCAAATTATAAACACTCACTGCAACTCGGGTTCGGCACTTTCGTTCCGTTTACAAGCAGTGTGCCGGGATTCCGAAAATGAATGGACCAGCAGGTAGTAAAGAGTATCGATCCTTGACAATACCCGCTCAGGGTTTTCCCTATGGTGCGATTTTCGAAAGCGGCGGTACGATAAATACATGGTGCTCGACGCACCAATTTAAACCCGAGGCAAAGCTGAAGAGTCAGGCGCCTCGGGCTTTTTGTTTGACCAGAATTGACAGACATTTCTGGTTCTTCCTGCAAATTCTTTTTTGCTTCTTCAATTCACGCGATCAGGCTTCGACATTCCCTGAGCGCTTTCTTCGTGCACCGTAAATGGTGCTCCATAAGGAGAACACAATGTCAAACGACAGAAAACTAGAGGTCGTTCAAACGACCCAAATTCGTGTCCGTCCGTTACTTCACGTGGTAGCGGAAAAATTGGCGATCTGATTTCCTAAGAGCATGTCCAGCTGAGGACTT
>QKMZ01000009.1 GCA_003242885.1 Candidatus Melainabacteria bacterium
CTCATAGCCTTGCTCCTCAATTCGAGATTAAATCCAGGACGCCTAATCTATATGTTTCGTAGAATAACAGATATACGAACTAATCGTGCCAAAAGAGAAACAAATGACAAAGCCCAGACCGAAAAAGCCCGCCAGTTTCGCAGCGTCAAAACAGAATACGAAATCCGAGGCTGTGAAAAAGATAGTCCGAGTGGTCAGGCAGCACCGCCTTTCATATGATGCCTTCATCGCCGTTTGCCAGCAGGTACGGCTCAAGTTAAAGATGGAAAAGCCCAAGAAAGAGCGAAAGCTGCCGGAGCTTTTGTCTTTGAGCGAGCTCAAGAAGTTCTTCAAAGCAGTCCAGAAATGCGGTGATACTCAGCACGAGCTCATGCTCAAACTTATGCTATATTCCGCTGTCCGTGTGAGCGAGCTGGTCAATATCCGAGTCAGCGACGTTGACCTGGACGAGTGCAAGATTTTCATTGATAACGGAAAAGGCAGTAAGGACAGGTACATTCTTTTCCCATTGGACTTCCGGCTCGCCTTGCAAACCTATATTGATGCCCACCCTGGCAATGACTTTCTATTCGAATCTCGGTTGAATCAGCCATTCACACCCAGGCGAGTTCAGCAGATCATGCGCAAGTATGCCGACAAGGCCGGTCTTACACGAGCGGTGCACCCTCACTTGCTACGTCATCAAATGCTGACCTTCCTGACCGCGCAAGGGCTCTCTGACGCCAAAATACAGCTTATATCCGGACATGGAAACCGAAAAAGCCTTGAACTCTATCAGCATCTTTCTTTGGCTGCCATCGAGGGCGATTATCAAAAAGCTGTCCGCAATTTAGAAATTTAGGCAATTTTTGCAACAGAGCCGTTAGGTTTTCTTTTTGCTTATCCGCCAGGTGATAATCAAGCGCATACTTGCCGATAACGAGCACCAATCCAACTTTACTCAGATGATTTAGAACCTTTTCGCGCCATTCTTTGGCGCATTCTGGTCTTGGTGGCGCATCTCCAGATACTCCGGCTCCTGGATAGCAAAAGCCCATCGGTAAGATCGCCACTTTTTTAGAATCATAAAATTGCTCGCTTGTTAAACCAAGCCAGCTGCGCAGCCGCTCCCCGCTTTGATCGTCAAAAGGTACGCCACTTTCGTGTACTTTCTTGCCCGGAGCTTGTCCTGCGATCAATATTTTTGCCGAACCAGCTACTTGTAAAATAGGGTGTGGACCAAGTGGCAAGTGATCCTGGCAAATGGTGCAGGCTCTAATGTCAGCCATCAGTCGGTCCAGTTCGTTCTTCGGCACTTGTTCTGCCTCCTCGGTCATCGAGCAGTGGGATAGCCAATACCAGCGGCAAAAATCCTCCCCTGACCGGGATCTTGAAAAAATACCACGACTTTTGTCTTTATCAAATCGATATTGTCAGGTACAGCTATCAAACTGTGAAGTCCTGACTGAGCGAAGGTTGGTTGCGATACGGCTTGGCTGCTTAGTTTAACTACGACATTGTCATGCAACAAAGTGTGTCCCGAGTTCTCCCCCCTCACTACCTTCGATCTTACGCCGTCAGCAGTCAGGGCCAGGTTTGCAATGAAAGCATTAGTAGCGCGTGCCAAAGGAAATGGCTCCACTTCAATCTTGACCGAGCGCCTATCTGGACTCAGCTGGCACCTCACCAACAGTCTTTTGAGGCGTTCATCCACAGTTTTCGATATGGCGTCTTCGATCGACGCTCGGTTATTGCCTACGGCTTCAGCTACTCCATTGACGACAACTTGAGGCGTATAGACCGAAGCAAGACGCATTTTGTGGGCGTATAGATTTTGCCTATCACTGAAAGCTCTTGAAGAATTTGGGTCTTTCCAGCCTAGATAGTCCCAGTAATCGACATGCTCGGAGAGAGCAATCACTGAGCGTCGCTTATCGCGCGAAAGTTCAGAGAGTAATCTGTCAGCAGGAGGGCAGCTGGAGCAACCCTCTGACGTGAAGAGCTCAATCACGGTCGGAGCAGCCTCTGACACTGGGGCTTCTGCTGCTGCACAGACGAAAGGAGAGGCAACGGAGATTGCAGAGGCAGCGAGTAGCCCGAAGCAGCCATTGAAATTTCTAAAACAGCCTGCAAGATCCCAGCCCATGCTTCTTGTAGTAGTGTTGGTGATACTCCTCAGCTCTCCAAAACGTTGTTGCTGGCTCGATGCGCGTTGCGACTTTCCTTCTTGTAGTCTTTTCAAAATCATCTAGGGCCTCCTTTGCCTCCTTATGCTGCTCGGAATTCAGATAGAAAAGCGCTGATTTGTATTGCCCTCCGTGAACGACGGAAATGTCCGCATAGGGGTTGTGTATTTCGAGGAAGCGCTTTATTAGCGACTTGTAAGAGGATTTTGATTGATCAAAGGTAACTTTTACAGCTTCAGTGTGTCCAGTCATACCCGAGCAGACCTGCTCGTAAGTGGGATTGCTGCTTTTACCACCGATGTAGCCAACTTCTGTTGACTTTACGCCGACGGTCTTAGCAAGCTCGTCTTCCACACCCCAGAATCAGCCACCGGCAAATATAGCGACGTCATTCGCGCTAGTTGGCTGCGCTGCAACAGCAACATAAGGACTTAGAAGAAGCAAGCCGATCAAGGCTCCGAGCGCCTTGTGACATTTCCTGTAAACAAATTTCATACCTAACCTACCTTTTTGAATGAGACCTAATCCTTGCTCTTATTGCTATTGCCTTTTGCTTCAAAATTCAAGGACGCTGAATTGATGCAGTACCGTTGAGCTGTGGGCGTCGGGCCATCGTCGAACAGATGGCCCAGATGCGCTCCACACTTTTTGCAGACCACTTCCTCTCTGGTCATCCCAAAGGAAGAATCCTTGTGAGTTTCAGTGGAACTTTTTTTCGCCTGCGAAAAGCTTGGCCAGCCTGTACCTGAGTCGAACTTGTCTTTAGAATCGAACAGAAGCTCACCACAATTACTACAGTGATAGAGCCCATTGGCGTGATTGTTCCAGTACTTGCCAGTGAAGGCTGGCTCTGTAGCGCTGCAACGGGTAACTTGGTAGACCTCCGGAGAAAGCCGTTTCTTCCAATCTACTTTGGACAGATCTGACCGGGTTTGAGTCGTTTTCACTGTTGCCTCCTTTTGTTCGGCAAGAACGAAGTCGTTAGAAGCACAAAAGGCCAAAACACATGTTAGGGTAAGGACGTATGCTTTGATCTTGTTAGGCGCCGTAAAAGCGTTTAAGACAGTCGACTTCATAGTTTTTGTTCTCCTTCGGACTTTGACGCAACACCAAATACGGTGCAAGATTCGTCTGGATGCCTGACAGTGGTGTTCATTTACTTTTCTTGGTTCTTGTGATTGATTTGATGGATTTCAGATCACTTCGCTGGTGCTAGCAGAGATGTTCGCATCGCAGCGGCCCGAACTTCGCTTAGAGACTCTTCTAAAGCGGTGCTAGTTTCGACTGCGTCTCGCATCTTGCTGCCGTAGAACCAAACATTGGTGACATCATCGATACCAGCAAAATTCAGCCAGTCGGTTAGATAAGGTGTGGTGTGATCCGTACCATAGGCTTTGCTTAGACCCGGCATATAGATTGCTGCTGTATACACAGCTGTAGCGCGTTTGTTCTTGAGCAAACCTACATAACCTGTCGCTGGTTCAAAGCCGAAAAGTGTGCCGGGCATAGACAGTAAGTCGATATACTGCTTGAGTTTGTAAGGCACGCCAAAATTCCACATCGGGACTGCGAACAGATAATCGTCCGCTGCGTTAAAGCGGTTGAAGATAGATACCAGCTCCTCATAGACCGTCTTTTGCTTTTCATTCATGGCCGCCTCGCCAAAAAATGATACCTTTGCTGCGGCGCTGTCGCCGTCAAACTCTGGCAAGTTGGCGTGCCAGAGGTCGATTTCGTCGACTTGTACGTCGGGATATTTTTCTTTATAAGCACCTAGGTAAGCATCGCCCAACTTAAGGCTAATGGATTTGTCAGAGCGTGGCGAAGCCTTGACGTAAAGTAGCTTTTTCATAATGCGCCTTCTTGTTGGATTATTGACCTGTAATTACCGATTTTTCTTGAGTTTCGAAGACTTTACCGGCGACTTGCCAGACGCCGTCGAAGTTGTGTCGGAAGCAATTGTCGATTGCTCTTTGTGCGACTGGTACGTGAGGCTAAAACCTCATTTTCTGTTTCATGGCTTTGTTTGTAGAACTGCTGTGTCCTTGCGTCGCGCACTGGTGTTGTACTTTCCTGCATCTACTCGATCAGCGAAAGCGTGCATCGCGTCAGCGATTTCTTCACTAGCTTCCTCCAGCGCGAAGTGTCCCGCATTCAGAAACTTGACTGTTGCGTCTGGGTTATCTTTGGTGTAGGCAAGTGCGCCTTCTTTCGTAAAAAATGGATCGTTTTCGCCCCAGATCACGAGCATAGGCGGTTTGTGCTCTCGCAAATACTGCTGCCACTCTGGGTACTTCTCGGGATTGGTCCTGTAATCATAAAAGAGCTCTAACTGAATCAGGTCATTACCTGGTCGGTCCAATAACGTTTGATCAAAAACATAAGCATCCGGACTAATTTTCTCCGGCTGCGAAGCACCGTGAGTGTATTGAAAGATTGTCGTCTCCTTCTTGAGAAAATTGCGAACGGCTTCTTCGTTACCTGCTCGATCCTGCCAATATTGAATGAAGGGCTCCCAAGACGGAGCAAGCCCGTCCATATGTGCAACGGCGTTCTGCACGACGATCGCGCGGATGAGATCAGGGCGGCGTTCTGCGATGCGAAAGCCAATGGGGCCGCCGTAATCATGGACGTACATTGAGACCTGGATGATTCCGAGGCTGTCGATGAATTTCTCGACGATAGTGGAGAGATGATCGAAGCTATACTCAAAGTCGTTGACGCTAGGAGCGTCACTGTAGCCAAAGCCTGGGTAGTCAGGCGCGATCAGATGAAACCTGTCTGCCAGCTCGGGAATGAGGTTCCTAAACATGTGCGATGACGAAGGCCATCCATGCAGCAGAAGAACAGTAGGGCCGTCGGCAGGACCTGCTTCTCGGTAGAAGATGTTGACCCCCTCGATGTTTATTTTCTTGTGTCTTACGATGTCCATCTTAAAAATTCCTTTTTTTGTGGTCGTTTGTGTATTGAGAAACTAAAAGCGAACTCAGTGCGCACAAGGTGTTTTTGCTCTTGCATCCCGCACCGAATCAGGCAACTTAAAGTCCACTTCGGTTTCAGCAACGTTATTGATGTAGTTGGTGAGGATGTTTTCGACGACTACAGCTACTATTTCGAGCGCTTCTTGTTGCGAAACTTGTGCGTCGGTCAGTTGGGCGTAGTCTGAAGAACTAACTTGCCCGCGCTTTTCTGTGACAGCCTTTGCAAAATTCAAGATAGCCTTGATTCGGTCGCCCTCGCCTTCTGCTTTCACACTGTTTACGATCTCTTGCTCGTTCAGACCCACCATCTGCCCCAATGTAGAGTGAGCGGCAAGGCAGTAATCACAGTTGTTTTGACCGGCGACAAGCAAGGCTATTTGCTCGCGCTCTTTTGCCGTCAACTTGCTTGCCTTGAGAGCCCTAGAGAAAGAGAGCAGTCCGTCAATAACAGCTGGGGATTGAGCTGCGACCTTGAACAGATTTGGCACTGTTCCGAGCGCCTTTTGGACCGCAGACAGAAGATCCTTCGTCTTGCCGCTAGCTTGCTCTAAGTCGATTGGATGAATTCTAGACATTGTACTTACCTCTTTGATGTGTATTTGGAAATTTGTTCGTAACGGTATCTGGGTCTAAGGCTCGTCGGGTTAGCTTGCGCGCAACCGTCTAAGACCAGCCCTAAGGTCTTCATTCTGGGAATTCTTGAATACTCTGACCGCACTTTGTGCTGCGGGTATTGTCTTTGTGTTTTGGGTTTTTAAAGCTTCTTCTTTGCGGAGCACAGCAAGGAGCTTGCGGTCAAAGTAGAGTCTAAGCATTTTCTGTCACCTTTTTTGAGTTTGAACCGAACGTTCGGTCTATGCACCAAGACTATCAAACAACAGCGTCTCTGTCAACCGCTGTTTGCTTGTTATCTGATCTTATTTAGGGAACGACGGGCAGTGGTTTTCAAACATATGCATCTCAAACTTGATCGGGCCGGATAAACTCAGAACGGCAACTGCTAAAGCGACTAAGAGATCTCCGGCTTTGCGTCTTGAGATAAAGATTTTTCCAAATTGCATTTATCTGTCCTCTGTTTGTGAAATTTGAGTGCTGGAAACGAGCCGTGACTGCGGCGAGTCGGGAATTTTTGCTATTTGCTGATTGCTTGAGGCTTGTTCGCTTATCCAGCCTTCTAAAGCGCTAACAACATCGTCACTAGCCTGGTTCTCTTCAAGCAGCAGGTGTCCTCTTTTTTTGAACGTGACTAATTTGTGAGGAGCCAGGGCGACAATTCTGCTGAGAGTGGAAGTTCCTAACGGTTTAACCAGTCTGTCTGAATCCCCCTGCAGGAAAAGCACTGGAGTTTGACAAAGCTGAGCGACTGCTGCAGGAACCGACTTCATCAATGCACGAAATCTCCAAAGCTCAGTCGCACTGTATCCGCGCTGTTTTTTTAGCTTAGCTTTCAGATCAGACAAGAATGGCTGCATAGTGGTCACACGCTTGGCATAGCCAAGTGGAATACGATTTGGCGAATCGGGACGAAGCAACAGACTCAAAATAACTTCTGGGTATACAAGCGGGTTGACATTAACTTTGTAAGCAGGCTCAGAGGCTATAACTCCATCAACAAGAGCAGATTTGTCCGCTGCCACCTTGAGGGCTAAGGCACCGCCCATGGACTCTCCTAGCAGCAGCAGCTTGTGATTTGGATACTGCCTGCGCAATGCACTCAAATGCTCTGAGATTTCGATGGCGGATTCCTTAAAGTCAAGCCGAGAGGAAGACTGCTCGCCAAAGCCCCTCACGTCCAGGGCTTCGAAGACAATGCCTTGCCCCTTTAGCTTGTCAGCGAGTTGCGTGTACGACACGCGGCTCAATCCGAAGCCATGCAGAGCAACCAAGACTACACTGTCAGCAGGCAAATCCACTCTCGGGACAACCGGCGTGGTGTTATATGCATGTACAGCTGCCGTGGAAGAAAAGCCCAGCACAAACAGTGACGCTAGAGTGGCTGTAATTAATTTCGTCAACTTCGCGTTCATGGATTGGTCCTCTCTCGCATTTTTGATATCATACTGTACCGAACATTCGGTTTACAAACAAGCAAAAAATCTATACCTTAGTTAAGTGAACCGCCTGCAAGGGCGGATTCACTCATTTGCTTACAGCATATTGCTTCAGTCCTTGCCCCAACAGCAAGAGTGCAAGCCCAAGGGATGCTGCGTCTTTGATCAGAAACTGTCCTGGCACCACGGACAAGGCAGGAAAGCCAAGCGTTGGCTCAAATGTGCCTGGAGTCGTCAGCATGAAGCTAAGTGTCGTGAAAAACATTCCAAAAGCGCCAAGGGCAGAAATAATACCAATTAAGGGACGCGTTGCGCCAAGCAGCAGCCCCGCCGCAATCAGTAACTCAATTACTCCAAGAGTGTTTGAGAATTGCTGAATGCTTAACATGCTGTATGTCCAGCTCAGCATAGGACTATTCTGCACAAAACCAGATATCCCCTGGGCCTCAAAAGCTGTGAACTTCATTGCCCCTATCCAGCCGATGACTAGTGCCAGCCCAATTCTCGCCGAAAGTTGTCCGACTAGAATGATCGATTCAGCGAGCGGTAGAAGCACGCCTCTATCTTCGATTTCCTCTGCTGCTGTCTTCATGGTCTTGCTCCTTTGATTTTGTTGTGTCGGACTAGATGTTTCCGACCTCACGCTTATGATTGTACCGAACGTTCGGTTCTTTGTCAATTTATTCCGAGGAAAAGAAAAAGGAGCTGAGTTGACCAGCTCCCTCACAATAGATATTTTCTTCGGCTCTTGCGCCGCTGACTTACATGCTCATCACGACTTTCGAAGAATCGGCGGACTCCTTCACGGGTAAATGCCTTTGGCTCAGTTGTTCTAAGAATCCACTCAAAACGCGATCAATCGAAATTGCTCCGGAGCCAAATACAAAGACCAGCGCCGCAGTAAGCAAAAAGAAGAACGGGTCTGCATTAAGAAATGGTGTTGGGTCGCTAAACAAATTGAGCAGTTTTACTCGGTCATTAGACACAGCTAAATAAGCAGTTATCATCACGACTGACAGGACAAGTCCAGTGGATCTTGAAAGTAGACCTGCCATTAGCAGCAGTCCGCCAAAACATTCCGCACCACCCACCAGCCAGGCATTAAGCGCTGGTGCAGGGATGTGCAATGACGCGAAAAAGCCGGTTGCGTCAACATGATTTATAAGTTTTCCTTTGCCGGTGACAAAAAATTGCCACCCCCAATATAGGCGAAAAGCCAGAAGGAAGATGGATTGCATCAAATTAGCTCTCTTCGCGATTTGATCTTCTAACAATGATGGCAGCTTCAAAATGTTCATTTTATTTCTCCTGACCCTGCTCAGGGTCTATGTATAGCCATTGGAGCTTAGTCCAAAGCGAAAAGTTATTTGATATTTGTGCGGCTATTTGCGCGTCGTCGTAGTTGTTAGCGAATGATGAGAGCCTCTCTCCAAGAGCGTTTATCGAACAGCCGCCTTTGAAAATCTGCAACAACTCAAACGCAAATGAGTCTACTCTTTTGTAGTGAACCACGTTGTCTACTCTGTGCACGACGCAGTAAGTAAGCCTCTTTGCTGGTGACGGTCGTTTTTTTTCGTCGCTCAGCGATTCTGTTATGTCCAGGTCCTTGACCTTGGCAATGAATGAATCCACCGCGTAATCGAGCTTTAGTACTGAGATATAAGGTTGTAGTCGTAGGCTCGTATTGATGAAACCTGGTTTTTCAATGTCCTTTTGAGTTACCGGTTCGACAAACTCTTCATCAAAAGCAATGACGTCAGACCACTCGAAAGCTGCTATTTGAGAGCCTAACTTGGACTTTGATTTTGTCGGTAGCTGATTGGACAGAAGAAAATTCGCGAGTCCAGATCCAAGATTCCGAAGTGTGTAAGAGCTCGATTTGTGTTCCTCAAGATAGCCTGTGACAACTAATTCGAAGACCTCTTCACCAAGATAAGCCTGGAGCCCAGGAAAGTCCTCCCTTAGTGAGTCGATTAGTCTGTACCAATACTGCTGGTTGTATATTTCCAGCCGCTGAAAGCTAGTCAGCTTCGAGTTTGGCTTTATGAATCTTGCAGCCACTGTGCTCATTTCATCGCCGCTGTGATGAAGTTGATTCAAACCCCCTTCTACCAGTGGTCGCGTGATAATTTCTTCCATCAACGTCTGCACTCCAGTTAGCCCACTACTGAAGGCTTTGCTGTGTCCTCTTTTAGGCATGTTGAAGTACCTCTAGCTGGAACGCAGAAGCTTTGATGGCTTCAGCATGAACCTCGCTGAAATCAGGTATATTGCTGTCCCACTCCAAAAGAGTGCTTGTCGATCCGATGCGCTCTATAACTTCGCTGTATAACTGCCAAACCTCGGACCGCACGGGGTGGTCATGAGTGTCAAGAACATGGTCACCGTTATCTGAATGGCCAGCTATGTGCAGCTGTGCAATCCGCTCATGCGGTATATTTTCTAAAAAGTCTCGAGGTTCAAATTCGTTGTTTCTCGATGAGACATAGACATTGTTGACGTCTAGCAGCATTCCACAGTCGGCAAGTTCAACCACGTCAGAAATAAATTGCCACTCAGTCATCTCCGATGTTATGAACTCAGCATAACTGCTTACGTTTTCGATGCAGACAGGCACTCCCAAAAAGTCCTGAGCTTCTTTGATTTTGCTTGCGACTCGTCTGACCGCCTCTTTTGTGTATGGCAGTGGGAGAAGGTCGTGAGTATAGTTACCGTCAATGCTTCCCCAACAAAGATGATCGCTGACAAAAGGAGACTTGGTTCGCTCAACTAGCCTCTTCAACTTAGTCATGTAGTCGCGGTCGAGAGGACCGGGAGAGCCCAGGTACATGGCTACACCGTGCTGAACAACCTTGTACCTGTCCAAAATACAATCTAAAACTTCCAAAGGGCGCCCGCCAGACACCATGTAGTTCTCTGAGATAATCTCGAACCAATCTACTTTGGGTGCTTGATTCAGGATATGTGCGTAATGGGCTGTCCGCAGGCCAACACCAATGCCGAGGTTTGTATAGTTGTTGAATTTGTTTGCAGGCATGATTTCTTTTACCTCAGGGGAAGCTGACAGGGCTTGAGGTCTTATCCAAGACCTCAAGCCCTCTGCGTAACTCTAGTGTTTTTTGCTACCGTCAGTCGCGCAGCCGCCCTTGCCTTTGCAAGAGTTCTTTGCCTTGCAACCGTTATCACTGGAACCACAGCCGCCTTTGCCTCTACAAGAATTCTGTCCTTTGCAGCTATGCTTCTCCTTTGCTTCCTTCTTAGGGGCAGCGTCACCAGCTTGGGCAAACTCAGGGTTGCCATTGTTAGAGGTTTGAGCATAGGCAGCACCGGACATCATGCCAGCAAGAGAGGCTGCAGCGACCAATGTAGCGAGGCTGTTCCTATTAGTTTTCATCATCGTACTCCTTATATTGTACCGAACGTTCGGTTGATACAAATCATAGTATCAACCCTAATGCACTCTGTCAACTACCAGCGTCATGGGACTTCGAACCGCCAATAAATAGGAATAGAGATAATTCGGCAAGATGCCCAAAATTCGGACTCTAGTATTGACAAGAAAGCGAACGTTCGGTACACTAACATTGTAATCACCGCAAGAGTTGTTCCCATGGAAAAAGTTGAACTATTACCTGAGCTGCTAGAACTCTTCCGACAGCAGGGCTATGAAGGAGTCTCAATAGCGCATGTCTCCAAAGCCACTGGGCTTGGAAAGTCAAGCCTTTACCATCATTTCCCAGAGGGAAAGGAGCAGATGGCGAAAGAAGTGCTCGAGTACATATATAAGGCGGTGAAGCAAAACTTCGTAGCGCCTTTAAAGGCCGAAGGAGAGCCCCGTGAGAAGCTCACTGAGATGTCCAAAGTCATCGAAGGCTTCTACGACAGCGGGCGCAAAGGTTGCCTTATAGACGGGCTCACACTGGGCGAAGCGAGTGCTCCCTTTCAGCAGCAAGTCGCTCAAAGTCTTGAGGCATGGATTCAAGCCATTGCCGATGTCGCCGTCGAAGCCGGACTGACCAAGAAGCTCGCAAGAGAACGCGCAGAAGCGGCGTTGATAGCTATTCAGGGCGGACTTGTTGTTTCCAGAGCTCTGCGCGACTATCAAATATTTAAACGTGTAGCTAGAAGTCTGCCCCGGCTAGTGCTAGATGGGCAGTAGAGGGGTCGCATGAAAGTAAAAATCGACGAAATCGCCAAAGATATCTATCGCGTAGCGGTCCTACCCGAGGGCAGCTTCATCTCATTTAACCACTACCTAATCAAAGATAAAGTGAGCACGCTTGTGCACGCTGGGCATAGAGCAACTTTCACAGCGGTTAGAGACGCGGTTTCTGAAATAATTCCGTTAACCGATCTTCGGCTGCTTCTGTTCTCACACTTTGAGTCAGATGAATGTGGGAGCCTTAATGACTGGCTTGGATTATTGCCGGATCTTCAAGTGCGTACAAACAAGATCTGCAATTTCTCAATCCAAGATTTTGCTATTCGCCCAGCCCAGCTATTCAAAGACAATGACATTCTAGAACTTGGGGAGCATTCGCTCAGAGTTTTGGAGACTCCTCATTTCCCTCACAACTGGGACGCGAGCCTCTTCTTTGAAGAAAATACCAAGACTCTTTTCTGCTCTGATGTTGCGACTCAGACTGGATTTCCACAAGAGCATAGTGCCAATCCAGATCTTGATTCCATCATGAAGCTTCAAGATAGTCTTGGCTATATCTCCTACGGGAGGCAAACTGCGATTGGAATAAAGAGGTTACGCGAATTGGAGTTTGAGCAACTGGCGGTTATGCATGGAGCTGTGCTGGACAAAGCACAAGGGGAGGAAATACTCGGACAACTCTTGGCACGCAACACAAGTGCGATGGCTCAATACGATGAAGAGTTGTTGTTAACAGCTGAAAGGAGCTGACGATGCCACTAGTGATCGCTGTGTGCTTAGGTGAACCAGTCGAAGTCGAATGGAAATCTCAGAAAGTTCTGACTGGTATTTTCAAAACTCCGGTCGAAGGAAAAGTCAAAGTTCGGCGCGATAACTACAGGCAAGCCGATCTCTCCGTTCACGGAGGAGCGCACAAAGCTGTTTACGCCTATCCAAGCGAGCACTACGAATTTTGGCAGTCAAAACTTGAGGCCAAGCTTCCTCCAGGGTCTTTCGGTGGAAATCTGACATTTCGCGAGCTTCTCGAGGATTCCGTGAAGATTGGCGACCGATTTGCCATCGGTAGTTGCATTCTAAGAGTTACACAACCTCGCATGCCGTGTTACAAGCTTGGTATCAAATTTGGTGACTCTGGCATCGTAAAACACTTCTTCGAGAGTGGCTATTGGGGTTTTTATCTTGCCGTGGAGCAGGAGGGCGAACTGCAGAGCTCGGACGAGATTCGCTATCTTGGAGGCGATGGGCATGACATTGCAGTGTCTGACGTCACAAAGCTTCTGCTGGACAAAAACTCTAGTGAGGCTAGTTTTAAGCGAATCTTGAGTTCACATTTAGCGCCACAGATGAAAGAGTTCGTTCAAAACTTCGGTCAACAGCGGTATGCGTTGTGAATTTTGGAGTGAGGAGATGCGAATAATCCAGCCGCCGTTTTCAAAAAAAAGACGCGATCGAAAAAGTTAGGATAGCCGAGGACTCCTGGAATTCCAGAGACCCCAGCCGAGTAATTACTGCGTACAGTCCCGATTCTTTATGGCGCAATCGCTCAGAGTTTCTGTCTGGACATGCCGAAATACTGGATTTTCTGTCACGTAAGTGGGCTCGGGAGCTCGATTATCGACTGATCAAACAGCTCTGGTGCTTTTCTGAAGACAGAATCGCTGTGCGCTTTTGTTACGAATGGCATGATGACGCAGGAGCATGGTTTCGGTCGTATGGTAACGAAAACTGGCATTTTGACTCTAAAGGCCTTATGGTCAAGCGTTTTGCCAGCATTAATGATTTGCCCATTGCTCCAAGTGAACGAAAACTGCTGTGGGCATCGGCGACCCGACCTTCAGACTTTCCGGACTTAGATGAGCTGGGACTTTAGCGAACTGATGTAACATTCATTTCGCATTTAGTACATATGTAACTAACTACCATCGCAAGAGGTAAAAGTGTGTGAAGCATGGTGATCCTCTGTTTTTTTCTGCTTTCTCTTTGCTATCACAAGCTATTACTTCCTCCACTTTCTCACATAGGACAACGGCGCCAAACCTCAAATAATCTACCTACCGCTGTCTTCTAGCGCTTTAGTGCACACATCTATTGATGTGGATTTTTGATTTTCTCCCTTAAACGTCTTTGCGCGAGCTAAGACAATGTGTTTCGTAGAGTTGCGTATTCGATCCAAGTTCCGCTTTGCTGTTAATTTGCGCTGTTGTTCTCCGAAGTATCTTCCAAGAAAGCCATAGCCACTATAGCTGAAACACTTTCAGCAGCTCACCTTGTCAGCGTTAGTGGAATTTGCGGAATTCTTGTCGATGCTTTGGGAGTTTGCCTTTGCGCATGCGGACAATTTCGTTCGTGTGTTGCCAATCTGGTTGTAAATTCGCGGTCAGAAAAACGTCAAAAAACGGAGAAACAGAAATGCTGATTCGTCTCATCGCCAATATCCTGCTTTTCATGTTCCTGCTGCCCGCACTCGGTCTCGTGACCTTCACCGGCGGACTCGGAACTGGTCTTCTCGCGGCCATTCTGGTCGGCATCGTCGGCGCCGGTCTGATCATCGCGCTGCTGCCTGTCATCGCCAGCGTCGGCGTCATCGGTTCGCTTCTTTCGGGTGCGATCGGTGGTCGCCTCGGGCTGATCCTCTTCGGACTGATCTTCAACTCGGCTCTCTACGCGCTGTCCATAGCCGGTGTGGCCTATCTGCTGCCCGGCCTCGCGCTGATCGGCTTCTGGCCGACCATCGGTGCCGGTGCGGTCCTCGGTCTCGTCAGCGCGCTGATGACGCCCAGCAACAGCTAGGAGCCTCACGGCGCAATCGCGACGCAGTCCCGTAAGAGACGTGCTACGTCGCGATTGCGCTCTGGTAAACCGTTTTGCAATTCTGCAAGCGGCAAACAACACGAACGGAATTCCAAATGGAACTTGACCAAAACTCCGCCCAGACGGCACTTAGTCTGATGTTGCTGGTAGTTTTTCCCCTGTCCCTGCTTTGCGCGATGGCTTGGAGAATAAAATGCAAGTTCAGACTAGCCGGGGATTGTCCTCAAACGCCGCAACCGCCAAATCACAATGAAGGCAATTCGTCAGAGAAACGGGGATTTCTCTACTGTGAGAAATGGGTCGTTTATCTGCCCGCTGGAACCAGCAAAAGCCCTCAGTAAGGAGGACCTATTTGTATGTGAAATGGTCAGCTGCGACCAAACTGGCTCAAGATCACTTGCGCTGAGGTTCGGTGTCACGAAGAAGTCACACTTGGAAATGCTCTCCAGCCCGTGTCCCTGCGACGCAAACACGAGAAAGAAAACTAACATGCGTGATGTTATCGCCACAATTCTCGCTTTCCTCGGCGCTCTTCCCGGCGCTCCGCTTGCCACCTTGAATAAGGCGCGAGAGTTCTGCTACGCCAGCAGAATCTACAGGTGCTATGTGCATTGGTGTTGCGCGCGTTCTTTGCATCGCGTTCACACACGGTACATTCTGCGTAGCTACGACATTCGCTGCATTCAAATGGTGCTCGCCAAGCAAGGTGCCGATCTGATCGATGTTGAAGAATCCCTTCGTTACTCGCGAGCGTTCACGAATGAGCAGTCATTCGCAGCCGCCAGTAAAGCACTCGAGGAAGCCCGGAAAGCGCGTCTCAAGCTAGTCGAGAAAGTTGACGGGTGGGCTCGCGAAAATGAAAGGCGTTATAAGGTCGATGTCGCGCACATCGAAGCGACTCTTTCGGTGCGCTTGTTTGTGGGTTATTCGACGCTCTGCCGCGCTTGAACTACCAACGTTTTTCTATCGAGGAGTCGGCAATCTCGCCAGCTCATCACTTGTAGGAGGAGAGAATGTAATGTCGCTACAAAATAGCGTATCGCTCTTCCTACCTCAACTTCAAATCAAAAAGGAATCTAACCATGTCAACTCTAACTCTAGTTCTGACTCTGCTCTCATTGTTTGCTGTGTGGTCTATCAATGCAGTTTTTGCGCTGCGTTGGTACAGAAACAGCGTCTCTGACGATCACTACGACGACGGTTTTGTCGTTGTCATCGTCATAATAGGCCCATTCTTGTGGCCGTTACTCGTTCTAACGAAAATGGGGAAATTTTATTGGAGCACAATCGATCGGATTTCGCGTTCAATCTAATCCTCCAGATTTTGCCCAAAATCAGCGATACGGAGCATCAGCACCGTATCGTATCCGTGCATAAAAATCCGGGAGAGGATCGGCCCATCTCGATAGACTCATTACTCAACCAACGCTCCACGGAGCAAACAGAAACAAGGAAGCCAAAATGTCGCACTCTCAGATTCTCCAAAAACAAGCCGAACTAGCGGCTTGGAATCTAAAGGTTAGAGAAATTATTGCAACGTCTCAGTATCCATACAGCCACGCTGTGGCCAAGTACCACTTGAGTCTCGCGGACAACTACTTGGCCAGTGCGTTGAGAGTGGCTTTGCCTGAGCTAACGGAACGGCACTTTGCTCTGTGTGAGCAATCACTGGTCGCCGCTGAGAAAGCAGCCTCTGAAGAGAAACTCTCCCAGCAGGAATTTGTGGACAATTTCTACAGGAATGGTGGCGGTTGCGGCATCAGGATCTGATTAGCAGTTGCTGAAGCAGCCTGCTGATTCGAAAGGAGGTAGCGCGGAATATGCCGTGCTATCCGCAGGAGAAAAATTTTTGGAACATGGAACAGACCGGTCTATTCTAGGCGCTTTCTAACAGGGGGTCTGGGGATCAATGGAACGGAAAGTAGCGTTAAGCTACTTTGCAGCCTTGCACAGCTTGTGAAGAGCCTGAATTAGCTCGGCTGCAGACAATCAAATGGTACAGCGGTGTAGAAAACGGTTCATCGGAATGATGATCGATCAGATACCGGTTCATCTCTTGAGCTGCTTCGGGGGCTAAATTTAAGGTCAAATATTGGCCCAGCCATATCGCTAAACTTGCATGCGGTGTGACCTTTGTTGAAAAACCTAGACCCTGCATGAGTGCCACCACATTGTCGGTGTCCGGTAGTTCCCACTCTACGTGCTCGCGGACAAGTGGATTATTGGTGGCTTCAAGCACAATCTTCTGAGCTTCCGTTGTTTCACGGCATGGATAATTTAGAACGATCAATTTTCGTGCAATACGGGCCAACTCTTGCAATGCGCGGTCTCGTTCTTGCGGGGCGACGTGCTCCAGAGCATCTATTGCTGTAACCGCATCGTATGAAAGCGACCCTGCGAGGCCTTGAAGCAATGACGCGCCCGAGGACGCTGGATCGATCAAGTCTATATCGTAGTCCGGCAGAAACAGTGCAAGAGCACCATCGAATCCGCCTACATCAAGAATCGTCCATTCGCTACCAGCATTCTGTGTAATGGCTTCAGAAGCCGCTTTGAGCCTGACAAATCGATCCCAGGACAAAGCCGACTTTGTAGACTGATCCTGCACCACTACCTTGCAGATGCCGGGAGTATCGGTGGTAGCCAGCTCAACGCCAGCAATGCTGTTTATTGGAACTGCTTTCTTCAGTTGATTTCTCCTGTTACAAACTAGTATTCCATTGAAGAGGCTGGGGGAATCGACGATAAAGTGTCGCAATTGAAACTCCCAAATCGCTGGCAACATCCTTTGGAGATTGCCCGCCGGCCGGCGCTCTTCATGAGATCGTGGCGTTGGCTCGCGGAATAAAAAGCTGCTATGTGTGACACGAGGTAGATCAGAAGGTCATAGGATACATGGAGTCGAACAACATCTGCAAAAGCAATGACGGCCAGGGATGAATTCGTGCATTGGTCCTACAGGAAGAGGTGTAAGTCCTCACAGCATGGACGAAGCAGGAAAAAAATTGGAGTCCTCTTAGGTCAGCGGAGCATAGGTCCCCGAATTCTAGGTCACCAGCTAAGGTAGAATCCCGTGATTTGCTCATGTGTAAAATTTACCAATAGCTCTCGGTCGAACCTATTCTTTTATTCTAGTCAGGGTAATTGCTTCTGTTTAGCTTTGGCCGCTGCTTTCGAACAGTCCTCTTTAATAGATAATGCTTCTTGGGCCCCGGTCGTTAGCAACTTGCTGTGGCTGACCTCTACGGGCGTACGTACGGGCTGCCCGCTTATACTGGTGCGAGACTATCCACGAGCGCTCTCATGACCGACGACCTAGAACAAAAACAACAAAGTCCGCCGGAGGAAGAAGCGCTTGGGCCGGATTTTGCTGTCACTCACGCGAATGACAGACGGCCATCAGATAACAGTTTGGTGGCTTCAAAAGACGGCCAAAAATTGGATGAGTTCAAAACACGCGTAGCTCTGAACCAAGCAAATAATCTTGGTTTCTCTGGCGAACTTCAGCCCGGCCATCTTTTAGGTGGAAAGTACCGATTGATTTCCTTGCTAGGAAGAGGTGGGATGGGCGTTGTTTACAAAGTTGAACAGATCTTCCTCAGCAAAGAACTGGCGCTGAAAACGATCGATAAACGCCACTTGTCTGATACCACCATACGCAGATTTCAACAAGAGGCGAGAGCCGCATTTGCAGTGCAGCACCCAAATATAATTGCGGTCAACGACTTCGGTCTGCTCGAAGACCAAACGCCGTTTCTCGTCATGGAAATTATCAACGGCGAAACCTTGGGCGAGCGGATTAAGAGAACTGGTCGCCTGAAGATTGATGAAGCAATACCTGTTTTCGTGCAAGCCTGCTTCGGTTTAGGCTATGCCCATGACCACGGGATCGTTCATCGAGATGTCAAACCTAGCAACATTATGCTTCTCAATGAATTACCAGTGGAAAACGAGGGAGCCGTAAAAATTGTAGATTTCGGCATCGCAAAGTTGGGTCAACATGATGGTGGTGAAATTCAAGCTCTCACGCGCACCGGGGAAATATTCGGCAGTCCCTTATACATGAGCCCTGAGCAATGCGCTGGAGAACGTGTTGATCACCGAGCAGACATCTATTCGCTCGGTTGCGTGATGTTCGAAACGCTTACTGGCACACCTCCATTTATCGGTGAGAATGCTATCAAGACAATGTTTATGCACCAAAACGAACTCGCCCCCTCACTCAAGGAAGCGTCTCTGGGAGAAGACTATCCGCAAGCCCTAGAAGAATTAGTGGCTATGATGCTGGCGAAATCACCAGACAACAGATATCAAAGTCTGGGCAAAGTAGCCCAGGCTCTAGGAGCTTTTCGACGCGGCGATTCTGTTCCAAAGTCTACAGTTTCTGCGAGCAAAATCCCCCAACAAGCCCGAGGAATTTTCATTACGAGAGCGGCTCTGAGCTCACTATTGGTAGGCACGGCGTTATTAGCCGGAGCAGCTGGCTATCTTCTCCATGACCTCAAAAATGTCATAGAGATTAAACCGGAGAACAGGATTGAGTCACCACCAGAAGAAACTGGTATTTATTCAAAAGCCGAACAAGATTATGGTGACGCAGAAGCGGGCCCCCTCTTACCTGACAAACTCCTAAAGAGTAAGCTGGCTGAACAGAAAAGCAAAGGAAACATATTCGCAGTCTCTGAGCGAAATATTGACGACTATCAGCTCAAGTTAATTACCGGCGCTCCTTGGATTAAGAATATGAGTTTGGTGAAGTGCGAAATTCCCAATGAGAGCCTTTGGCGGCTAGCAAGCCTTAAGCTAATAGGAATCAATCTAGATGCTTCGAATCTTACCGACACAGGTGCTGCAGGTCTTGCAAGGTGTGCCGAGCTCCGAGATATATCGATTAACACCACAAAGGTCACAGATCAAGGAATTAAAGGACTTGCTGCTATGAAAGGTCTGCAGAGACTTGCATTGTCCAACACTGCCTTAACGGACAAGGGTTTAGATGAGCTTGGCAAATCGAAAAGTCTGAATTTTGTCAAACTAGATGGAACAATGGTAACGCTTGGCGGTATAGAGCAATTTTGTCGGAAAAACAAGAACTGCAAAACTATACTTTTGAGGTGGTGCAAAAATATAAGTTCAGAACAATTTGAGCAGTTAAAACGAGAATTTCCAAGCGTAGAATTTCAGTGGAGAGCATTGCACTAGTACCGGCAGCAACCTTTTTAGCAAAATCCTAGATGTCATTTTCAGAAGACGTATTCAGCAGATTTCAGAAGTGCTGTTCAGCGGCGTCTTTGACGCTGGCTGCCTGCTTTCAGCAGTTTCTTTCCGCTGTCCCGCAATTTTCCTGATGGACTCACGTACCGATAGAGCGTTTGGCGCGTGATTCCCAGCTCTCGGCAGAGTGGCATTTACAACTGTTTCCTTGTTGCTCATCGCAGCCATCGCAAGGTTTACCTTCGCCGGTGTCATCGTATGTCGCCGGCCGCCACGCCGACCGCGAGCGCGGGCGGCGATCAATCCGGCGCGTGTTCTTTCGGAAATTAGCGCACGGTAAGGAGTTTCTTTACAGGCTTTGAACGGTCTAGATTGAAAGGCACTCAAGGCCTGCGGTACGGCAGATGTCCACTTAAAAGTTTCAATGCTGCATCATAGGGAAAATTGCCACAATCAATCACTCGAAGGCTGTGCTATGGAGCCGGTCTTCCAAGGCGTTGCTCATATTCAGCAAATCAGCTTCGGGCAATTTTGAAATCACTTCTGGCTGAAATTCTTGCTCTAAAAATTTCAAATGCTCCTCAGATAGTTTCAGCAAAGTCTGGATTTCTTTCATGAAATCCGGTTCGCTGACGTGCAGCATGAGCATGTCCTCAAGCCGTTCACGCAAAAGTCTTCTATTTTTCAGCAGTGTTTTTATAAACACATTCATCTCTGCCGTTGGCGTGAATTTGCTGAAAAGAAAATCTTCAATGGCAAAGCGACGGCTGAAAGTCTCAAACATAACTTTCGCCTTGTCCATAGTTAGCGAGGGATCTTGGTGGCTGTAGGCGTGTGAAACATCGGCAATTCGCTTACGAAGTAATTCAAAATCTCGGTCCATGTATTCTATCAATTGCATAAAAATCTCCTTTTTGTTCATATCACGCACCTACAAGTTTAGAGTTCGCGGGCCAAAGTGGCCAGCTCATTATTTACTTGCACTAAATCAACCTCCAGGTCGTCAAGCATACGAGACCTGGCTCTCAGAAGGCTTATTGCGATTTTCCTGTTTATGCTGGACTGTCCATATCGACTTTCCAATTTTTGAGCATTTGATAGTTCCTTTTGTGTTACTAAGCCAACCGCCAGCCACTTTGCTACTAAAATTTCCCGTAGACTTTGAGCTCCATTTGGATGAAAGTTCAAATAGGTCCAGACGGACTTTGAATATAGTCCCTCTGGGTCTTGACCAGTCATAATCGGTTCCAGCATGCTGCCGCGAGTCGTTGCAATGCGGCCCTTCCCGCCGGGGATTTCTGCATATGCCACCAGTGACAGTATCGTCGATACACCGCTAGATATGGTAAACAAAATATTTGGAGGGGTAGGTTTGGGCGGTGGGGCTGGTATGAAAATGATATTGCCGACCATCGCTATTATGCTGTTGGATAAGAAATTGACCGTATTAGTCAAACCAACCAGACGCGCCTTGCCGGTTTGTATTTTTTCTATCGCTTCGCTAGTGAGTGACTGTTCCTCTCTTAATTCGGTACGACAACGATTTAACTGAAATTGAGCGAGCCAAAGATGGCGCAGAGCTTGAGCTTCCAAATTAAGTTTGGTCAGTCTGTCGCTGTCACTGTCAGCTGCATTGTTCATCTGTTCGTAGTCGTCAGAAACGCCGATTTTTTCCGCTCTGTGGATGCTCTCCAAGTTGATTCTGCTACTTGCAGGCTGTGCCTCGACGGCTTTATTCGTGGTCAGCGTTCCAGTTAGTATTGAACAAACGATAGAAAAAATTAGCTTGTGTGAGACAGTCACTTAGATAGCCGCCGTGAGTTGCTCTAGACCTTTGTTCATTTGAAAAATCGTGACCCGTAATCCTTCAAGCATCTTCTGCCGCTTCTTCAAGTCCTGGATAGTCAAACCATGTCCACGTTCAACCCCAAGCAACTCTTTAAGTTTTTTCAGTCCCGCCGGCGTTTCTGAATTCGGTGCCAATTTCGAATCTGTCCAAGAACGAATCAATTGCTGTCTGTGTGTTAGGCGCGCAGATCCCCCAATTGGATAAGAGTTTAGGTAGAGCCAGACTTTTGGGGTAATCCTATCGTGAGAAGCATTATCAAAAAATATTGGGGCCAGCAAACTGACTTGTGAAACGTTACGAGAATGACCGCTTTTTAGCTCAGCAAGTGCTACCAAAGACAATCCGGTGGAAGAACCATTGGCGATAGTCCCCAATATATTTCCGTCCGTCGGCAGCATCATCGGATTTATAGATATTGCTGTTGCAACGGTGCCGATGGTTCCTCTAGTAGCAAAGTTAAGTATGTTCGTCGCTTGAACACGCTTGTTCTGAGATGATTCCAATTTGAGCTGCTCTTCCCTACAGATGCTCATTTCGACCATTACGTCAGCAACAAAAGCACTAGAATCGAAATAAGCTGACGCTATCTTTTTATTCATGGTGTTCTGTAGCTCAACTGAAGTGATGGTGGCTTTAAGCGGTCCCTGAGCCTTAAAAGCCCTCCATTGGGCTAATTCTGAACTAATACCGATTTTTTCCGCCAAAACATCTTCGTCTTCTTTGGAATATTTCTGATCAGGCTCTACGTCAAAAGGAGCAGACCCAGGATTAGCCAAGCTGGCTGATCCCAGGCAAAAAGCCAAAAAACCAAAAACGAGTATCCGAGATATTCGAACTAACTTTTTGTCCACCGAACCCGGCTCCTACGAAAGGTTCGTTGGAGCTAAACTAGATCTATCAGAAGCTCTAGTTAGGTTAACCACGCCTTCCACCAGCAATTTTAGAGAATCATTTAAATGAGGATCTGCGAGGGCGTTGTTCTCATCAAATGCTTGAAAAGACTTTGGAATTGCCACCACATTTGGATAGACGAGCACACCAATATTGAGCAGAATGTCACGCAGATGGTATAAGCCGCGAAGCCCACCCAGCGCCCCGGGAGAGGCCGAAATAATGCCAGCTACTTTATTCTTGTAAGAGGCTAAACCAACCTCTCCTGGTGAAGATCTCGATATCCAGTCAATTACGTTTTTTAGAACCGGCGTAATTGAACTGTTGTATTCAGGCGATGCGATTATCAAACCACCATGTTCAGCCATCAATTTCTTCAATTTCAAAGCGTTCGGATGCAGTCCATTTGCAGTTTCCCAGTCTTCATTGTAGATTGGCAGTTCAAAATCATTTAAATCGATAACTGTAGATTTTGCATCGACTTCGTCAACAAGCCGCGATGCATAATCTATCAATTTTTTATTGTAACTATCTTTTCTCAAACTGCCAGCCAGACAGAGTATCGATGAAGTGTGCATATGAAAATCAATCTCCACTATTCAAAATTTCAAACTATTCAGCTATTTAGACGTCTTAACTTGTTCCAGGTGCGCTGCTATGTATCCAAAATTTGGAACATAGCTCGCATAAGATTTTGCGGTTGTCTCAGCAAATTTGTTAGACCAGTCAGCTTGTAATTCAGCTACGACTGCATTTGTATTCATTGTCTGGACACCAAACGTACTCATGCGGTGAAGCGCTGCATGGAAAGCCTGCAGGCTCAGTGTGCCGGACGCGTCTACGACGGCATAGACATCGAAATCTTCTTGCGCGGCGCTAATTGCTGGAAATGTCAGACATACATCTGTCGTAACACCAGCCATAATCAGGTGCTTTCGACCTGTTTTTTTAACTGCGTCTTTGAATTGTTTGTCGTGCCACGCATTAATGATCACTCGGTCAATAATCGGCACACCAGGCAACATGCCGATCAACTCAGGGAACAGTGGCCCATTAGCTCCTGCTGCATTGCTTGTTGTGAGAATAACTGGGATTTTCATGTCTTTGGCTGTTTGAGCCAACCACATCGTGTTATTGCGCAAATTGACTGGATCTATATCAGATATTCCAAAAGAAAGTGTGCCGACCTGATGATCAATCAAGAGTAAGACTGCATTCTCGGGCGTTATTGGATCATATTTTTTCACAACTTTGGTTTCCTTCACTTTGTATTGAGCAGAGCAGTATCCATGTACATTCGAAAGCTTTTTACACGACCTTCCAATAGCTCGATGACGCTGGCAGCAGGAATCTCTACAGCGTTTCCTTTATCTGTAACAAAATGCACTCTTGCTTCAAAGAGTGCGCGGTCATTAGCTATTAGAACAGCGACCTTTTCGTGGCGCATGCGCTTGACTGAGCTATAAAAATTTGAGAGTAAGTTCTCGATGTTTGATTGCCCAATTACCGGGACGTAGTTGCCAAATTGAAAACTGCTTTGACCAAAATAATATTTCTGCACTAAGTCTGATGCATTCATCTGGTCGACGACGGCGAAGTAGGAATCAAGCCATTCTTCAGATATTATCGGTAACATGAGTTACAAGACCTCACTTAAAAATTCGGCCATTCGATTCCATGATCGGCGCTCTGCATGTTCATTTAAGCCAGCTTCAGGAGTACTTTTGCCCATTGCGCCTTCACCTGTAAAGCTATGCTTTGCGCCGCTGTAGACAATAAATTCCCAGTCTGCACCGGCATTGCGCATCTCTTCCAGAAAAGCTGGGATGGTTTCAGGTTTAACTACTATGTCAGCGTCACCGTGCATCACCAGCACTTTTGCCGCAACCTCATTAGCTTTAGCCGGCAGGGTTGTATTAAGCTCACCATGTAAGCTGACAACGCCGGTTACTGGTTGTCCGTCACGCGCCATTTCCAAAACTGCGCAGCCACCGAAGCAATAGCCAATTGCAGCTATTTTGTCAGAGCAATCTGGCATAGATTTAAAAGACTCCAGCCCTGCGCTGAGCGCTTTTCTAAAATGTTTGCGGTCTTCTATAAATGGTTTTATGGCCTCTAGTGACTCGTGCGGTGGCTTTGGCAATACTCCTGGTCCAAATAGGTCGACCACGAAGGCTGCATATCCAAGCGAGGCGATGCGCTCGGCCCTTGCCTTAATGCTATTGTCTAGCCCCAGCCAGGTGTGCACAATGAAAACGCCCGGAAGTTTTCTCTTATTGTCAGGCGTGCACAAATATCCGGAAAAAAGTTTATTTTCAAATGTGTAATCGACGTTCCTCGTTGATAGCACTGTATCTGGCTTAGTCTCATCTGCCATTATCACTTTCCTTATTCAAGTCATTAAGCAGCGAACCGCCCAAGTTCAGAGGGCCTAATCCACCAGACACTGTTGATGCGATTTTGCACATTAACCACAGTTCAGCCCAGGTTGCGCCTAACTTCAAAGCAGCAACAGCGTGATGCTTAGCTGCTGGTGAACCGTCATTCAAAAGCAGAGCAAAGCACACCAACTGAATTGTCTTGTGGTCAAGGTCATCACTAAAGAATGTTCTATAACGAACTTCCTCAGCGAGTTTCAGAAAATCTGCATCGATCGACTCTGCAAAGTCGAATTTCCCAAGAGGCAACGGCGGCATAGCGCCAAATAGGTCAATATAAGATTGCTTGTAGTCGTCCAAGCTACGCTGTTTTTGTTCACTCATCGTAACCTCTATTTTTTAAAACTATGCAGGGGCTGTGCTGTTACCGACTCAGTGAACCAGCGCATTTGCGTATATTCATCCCAATTGACATAACTTCCGTACCGGCCACCATTGCCAGACTGCTTGGTGCCACCAAAAGGCACGTATGCACTATCATCGGTGCTCTTATCGTTGATATGAACCATTCCTGTGTTCATGCGGTTCGCGATATTGCGCGCACGCCCGAGCGATCCGAACACTGCACCGGAGAGTCCGTATTCAGTATCATTAGCCATTTCTACAGCATCCTCATCGGATGTGAATGAGGTGACCGCCGCGATTGGTCCGAACATTTCTTCCTGCCACGCGCGCATTTCGCTGGTCACATTTTTGAGAATTGTTGGCTCAAAAAATGTACCCTTACTAGACCCGCCAAGGACTAACTCAGCGCCTTTCTTAACCGCGTCTTCCACAATTTCGGAGAGCCTGTTAATGGATTTTGGGTCGATCATTGGCCCGTAAAAAACATTTTCATTTTCAACTGGGTTGCCTACTTGCAATTGCTTAGCAGCCTCGACCAATTTCGAGATGTAATCTTCATAGACCGGTTGTTGTACAAGATGTCGACCGGCAGTCATACACGACTGTCCACCAAAATAAAAAGTGGCAAAAATCGCATTTGAAACAACAGCATCTAGATCCGGAACATCATCTAAAACAATAAACGGATTTTTACCGCTGCCGCTGATAGAGACTTTTTTCAGAGTTTTGCTAGCAAGTTCAGCTATGCGAGCACCAGTGGCGGACGACCCGGTAAAGTGAACCATTGAGATGTTTTTGTCTGTTTCAAACGTCTGGGCGTCCGCTCCGTCAGCGGGCAGAACCTGAATTACGCCCTCGGGAAAACCAGCTTCTTCAAATATCCGAGCAAAAGCATAGCCGCCACAAAGGATAGAATGAGGATGTGGTTTGAGCAGCACAGCATTGCCCATGGCCAACGCTGGAGCGATTACCCTTGCTGCCAGCAAGATCGGCACATTTGAGGGCGTCAGCGCCGCCACAACCCCGTATGGAACTCTTTTGCTGTAACTGTGCCTGCCGCGCTTGTCCGCTAAGAGAGTTCCGGCTTGTTGGGTCGGATATGAAGCTGCTTCTAAAATTTCATCTGCACTAAATTCAATTTCAAATTCTGCTTTTGTGCGTGTAGCGCCGATTTCGCGCATCGCTACATCTATCACTTCCTGTGCATGTAGGCGCAAAACCCGTTCTGCTTCAATGAACAGTTTTCGTTTGTCTTCGCAATTAACTTCAGCCCATTCTTTTTGAGCGATTAAAGCTTTTTGAGCAGAGCGGCTAATCATTGAGGCATCAGCCACCCCTACAGAGACGATAGATTTGCCAGTTGCAGGTTCTTTTATTTCGATGCTTGAGCTGCCTTTGATCCATCGTCCATCAAAAACATTGCCATTAAACAGCTCAAAATTCATCAATTTCGCACTAGTAGCTAACGCCACAACTAACCCCCTGACTGGAAATGAACTGTTCAAAACAATACTAGACGTAGCGTTTCGAATGTTAGCATAGAGGTTTACAGTTTGGATGAAAATGAAAACAACTTCTTCTAGAGGCAGACCCCGAAGTGAGGCTGGTAAACGGGCGATACTTCAAGCTGCCGTAGATTTATTAGAACAACGAGAGTTGCCAAGAATTACTGCTGAAGCAATTGCCGGTCGGGCTGGTGTCAGTAAAGCCACTCTTTACAGATGGTGGCCCAATAAGGCTGCAGTAATAATGGACGCCTTTTTGCAGATAACTGCACCTAATATTGCTTTTGAACAAACGCTGCCGGTGCTTGAAAGAATTCTTGACCAGATGAAAAAGGTGGCACGTTTTTACAAAAGTCCGGCTGGAAGAGTTTTCCTTGCTTTGATCGGCGAAAGTCAATTTGATTCGGAATTAGCGCAAGAGTTTCGCGAACGATTTGTATTGTCGCGGCGTCAAGTCGCTGCTCATGCTATACAACTTGCGGTGGAGCAGGGAGTTTTTCAACCAAATATCGATGTAGAAACCACGCTCGACACCTTGTATGCGCCAATTTTCTACAGACTCCTTGTTGGTTATGGACAGGTTGACGATGAATTCGTGGAGCGGGTTGCAGCGCAAGTTTTTGGTGGCATTCTAATAGACAAAAATTCCCGCGAAAAGGGCGCCTAGCTAGGGCTCTCTCAAGTCTGTAGAGAAGGAACTCCAGCAGGCGCTTTGGGCATTTCACGCAGGAGTTCAAATGACTGTAAATGTGGTCTATCTAACCCAATATGGGACAGTGCATGCTACCGACTCATTGATAGTCAACAGAAATATGGTTCGAGTAGTTGAGACGTCCGACAAACCAAAGATTGTAGCTATGCCCAATTTTAAAGGAGCTGCTTGTTGGTTTGGTTTCGCAGGTTTTACAGACAATGGGCAAGAATGGGCGGCGACTAATTGGTTAAAACAGGAATATGAAACTCACAAAGACAAGACCCCAACCGAGTTTGGAGACATTCTTGCAATTCAGCTCAATGGAATTCTGGAGCGAAACACAGGGCCAATGTCACTGCCTCGGGGAATGGGAATTCATTTAACTTTTTACGAGACAATTCAAGGAAAGCAAGTTCCAGAGCTACTGTGGATAACAAACAATAACGGCATAACTGGGCTTGGAGGCTATACACAAGCAGCAGGTCCAGCCTTCACTTCTCAACGACAAACCTTTCACAACATTAGTGGTCAAACGAACTTTGAAAACCATGGAAGCGACAATTGCAGGATAGTCGTATCAGACTATTTGACTTTGATTGGGCCAATTCCGTATCAGAATGGGGACAACGTGCTAGTTAATCTACCTCTAGATATTGCTGAAGCTCTGATTCAAACATTTCTCCTCCGAAGGGATTTGGTAAGCACAGATCACCTGCGGGTTTTCGGTAAACGAGCGCTCTTCAGAGTGGAGTTTGCAGCGCTTGCTCAAAAGTGCTTTGCTGCGCCAAATAAAGTCAAAGTGGGTGCACCTTGTTTCAACCTTATGATTACGCCAGATGGAGGATATTTGACTGATACGCCTCATGACGATTGGCTGCCAACAGCATAGCGAACTAGAGTGCTTGCTTCGTCGGCTTTCAGCGCCGACGATTCCACCCCACTCTCGAAAGCTGAAGCTATCGTTCGCGGCGCGGTCTCACGGGTTTTGCACATTAGACTTATCGAACAAGTTGGGTGATGTCTTTTTAAACAGCGGGTTGTTTTTGTTTATGTAAGGGCTCACTGATTGTGAGGAGCCGACCGGATTGAAAGGTGTTATGCCAGTCGGATTTTGCAAATAGTTTGGCTTCCACGGTTGCGACGATTGTGTCGTTGTTGACGGCGTCAGTAGTGGATTCGAAGGTGCCAAAACTGGCGGCGGAGCTGGACTGGTGAAGTTTGTACCATTCAGCGGCAAGCCTAAATTACTATTGGACGGTGTTATCGTTGGTGACGCTGTTGGTGACCAATCTGTAGTGTTTGCCTCGCTTGCAGGTCTTCCGGTCAACTCAGTAAAACGTTTTTGAGCTTCCGCTAGATCAGATTGCGCTTGGGCGAGATAACCTCGTTGAGCGTCAGCAAAGCTGCTCGATTTGCGCTTCTCGTAGTCACTGACCAAAGGATCTGCTAACTGTGCATCCATCTTTGCAATCTCTGAAGTGCAATGCGCAATTGTCTTCTGATAACGGTCTATAGCCATTCTTGTGTTGTAGATGTCTTGCTTTTTCTGGCTTTCCGCCTGCTCGTCTCTGCGTTTTTGATCTTGTTCTTGTTGTTGCTGCCAGGAGCTTTGGTCGCCACCCGGAGTTTTGTTATAACCTGGAATATAGCCTGGAGTGCTGGGTTCCGGACTTTGAGATGCTGGTGGCGTAGAAGAATGATCTCGATCCCACTTCCATGAAAAATCATGCCACCACGATTTTGCATTCATACTGAAAGCACCGAATGCATTCAAACAGACCCAGGCAACCACCATGCCAATACTTATTTTCCAGCGAAGCTTTTCATCGGCTGCCAGTTTCGTTTGTTCCAGAGCAGACTGAGCGGATTGCTCACTATTTGCTCGTTGTGCATTGGCGGCAGCTTGTTTTGCTTTGGCTGCTGCTTCGTCTTCGGCTGCGCGCCGCGCACGCTCGTCGTTGCGCCTGCGTGCTTCGGCCTCTTCGGTATTATTTTCTTGTGTTGTTCTACGTTTGCCAGGCCCAGGAGCTTGCCCAGTTCCAGCCCGCTCACGCGGTTTATCTGCGGCAGCACCCGGTCTGCAAGCGCAATAGCCAGTGGCTTTGTGACTGTTTGCAAAATGCTTTTTCAGATCATCGCGCGCATTATTGATCTTCTTCATTTCCTCTTCGGCTTCGGCTTTGGCTTCAGCTTTCGGGAAGCGGTCAGAATGCCAAACCATAGCCAGGCGCTTGTAGCGTTCGGTTATTGCTTCCATGGATGTTCCGGCTTCTTTACCCATGACGAAGTATGCACGGGCAAGTATTTCTTCTTCAGTCATTACTTGAACACCGCCGTCTTAATATCGCCGAAAAGCACAAGAAGGTTGCAAGCAGCAACTCCGATGACCCACCAAGGCGGTGCCGGCAGAATTGTATCGGCAGCGCTGCCGGCATCAGTGCCAGGACCTAACAAAGCCTCCGCGTCGCTCACCATGCCCTTTATGACATGATCGCATGCCGCCCAATTCACCCCTTCAACTTCCGGCTTAAAATCAAACTGCACTACAACTGTGTCATTGGGCTCTTCTTTGAACTGAATGTCCATCACAATAAAACGCTGCTTGCGTTCCGTCTTTGTGTGAAGGTTATTGACTGAGCTACCTTCCAAGTGTGACTCTTCGTCCGTATACCTAATCGTGGCATTGATTCTGCGCTCAAGCGTGTCGGCAGTAGGAACGTTCCACTTGTCGCCAAAGTTGTAAGTTTTTTCGTCAAGGTGTTTTCGGATCTTGCCAAATGCTTGTTTTACAGGCACTTTATAGCGTCTCGGAACAGGATGCAAAAAGTTATAGCGCTTTACGCTTGCGTGATAAAAGAACGGATACGATACGCAAATTGCCGTTAACAGGCCTTCCATAGTGCCCGTGGCTGGCGTTTGAAGCACGCACACACCAGTCACCGCGCCCACCACGAAGAAGGTCACAATCGCAACGACTATTCCTACGCCCATCAGGTTCTTTCCTCATTCGATTGTTTTAGAAACTGGCACATAAACACCTCAAAGGTCATAGTCGGGTGCGGCGCTGTCTCGCTTTGGAGTAGGTCGCCGTTCGCTATCTTCTTCTTTGGATTTCTCCGGACGACTCCCACGGTCCGGTTTTCCATCACTTCCAGTCGACACAAGCGGTTTAACAATTTCAGTTTTCGGCTCGTCTTTCTTTTTTTCTTCCGACTCCGGTTCTACAACTTTTTCCACTGGCGGCCTTTCTTTTGGAGGCTCAGCTTTTGGCGGCGGTGGCTCATCTTCAACTTGCCCACGAGTTTTCACAAACTCCGAGATTTTGTGCTTCTCTCGAACGGGTTTGTCGTAGGACAGAGCTTGCTCATAAGCAAGTGGGTCTGTAAGTGGCAGCTTGAGCGGTTTCGTATCGGCTGTAAAAACAATCACTTGCTTATCGAGGCTAATAAGTTCATCTGGCGTAATTAAGTGCCGTCCCTGAATGCTCTCCTGAACACGCCCGCTATCTCCGACCGTTGCTTCTTCGACAGTCATGCGTCCAATTGCTTCACTAAGGTCGCGTGCTTCTTGGAAGTTTTTCTGCTTGAAATAAACTTGCGTTGCAGGCATATCAATAATGATCTGAGCTTCGCGTTTACTGTAGACCTGCTCTAGCTGTGCGTAATTTTGAAAACCTAAGATCAAACCTATTTTGTTTTTGCGAATAATCGATAAAGTGTCACCAATGCCGGAAATTTTGCCGAAGTTGGTAAACTCGTCAAGCAGCATGGTGAGCGGATACTTCATCCTTTCTCGTATCTCCAAAATATGATCGAGAAGGAAGTTCATCATCAAAGATCCAATTAATTTACTGTCTTTCGACCGGCTTGGAACGGCTAGATAGAACGTGAAGAGCTGGGTAGCAAGTGCATCCAAGTCGATGTCTGTTGTTTCAGTCAAAGCGATCATCTGGTCAGTCATCCAGGGATTAAGCTTAGTTACTAACCCTGAAAAGACGCCATATTTGAAGTTAGTCTCTCCAGCAAGCCGCATCCAGCCTTGAAACTCCATGCGTGCAACTCTCGATGGGCTATCTTTTAAGACTTTTGCTAAAACATCCGGACCTTCTGCAAGCAGCCAACGAAGCGCACCGAAGTGACCACGCTTCGGATCACCGGCAGCAGCATGTAGCAATAACGGTATTAGTAAGAGCTTTTCAGATCGGTTCCAAGTTTGGTCTCCACGGGCTTCGGCACTCTCACCGTTCATGATGACGAGGTCAGCAAGTTTCTCGGCAACGCTTGCTTTCTCTTCTTCAGGAGCGTATCTAATCCGGTCAATTGGGTTGATTCTACAACTGCTCATATCTGATGGATTGAAGCAATAAACCTTGTGACCGGCCATTTTTCGCCATCCGGAAGTCAGCTTATACAGCTCACCGTCTTCATATCCGGGTGTCGCCTCGGTCACGATCATACTTGTCGCAATTCGTTCAATTAGCTGGGGGAAGAAGAAGCCACGGGACTTTCCGACCCCGGTGCGCCCGCAAACAATGGCATGTGCGTGTGTCCAAAATTCCGGCACTTGAATGTATTGATTGTCCGGAGTTCTACCAATGATGAACCTTTTGGCGTCGGCTGTTTTCTGGAAATAGCCTTTAGCAGCAAGGTCCTGGTCTGTTCCCCAACTCGCAGAGCCATACACTGTGCTCTTTTCTTTGTAGCTTGCAGCTTCTTCAACCCGCACAGCGTCATTTTGCAATTCCAACATGATGCGGTCGCAACGGCGCTGACAGTCGTTTTCACTAGCTCCGCCTTTGCGTTCTTCCATCTCGATGTTGATTAACATGCCGCCCGAGCTCGCAACTCTCCAGCGCAGAACAACCCGGTATTCCTGTCGCCACCAATCTTTGCCGATTTGCTCGTCCAGACGCTCAGTCGCGAGAATCTGATCGAGCTGTTTGCTAGCTCTGTCTACTTTGTAGCCGAGACGGTCCAGAACGTTGACGGCCAGGATCGGGAAGTCTTTGGCGGTCGTTTCAACGATGCCGGAGTCTTTGATCTGCACTGCCATCTAATAGCGCCCCCATGGGTCATATTTATCCCAGGATTCCTCATCATCACGTTCCCATTGTTTACGCTTTTTGCCTTCTTTGATCTTGTCACGACCGGCCTGGTTTTGCTCAAGAGCCTGATCAAGTTTTTCTAGCGATGCCTTGTCGCGATCTTTTTGCTCTTCCGTCCTGCCCGGTTGCACATGCTCCTGCAGTTTGTCGGCCTTTGCGGAGTCCAGTGCCTCTCTGCCTTCTTTCATGAAGTCCCTGTTGCGGTCATCGAGGGGAATCCATTTGACCAATTCATTAGCGATGGAGGCACCCTGCATAAACAGGCCCATCACAGGATGGCTCATGAAGTTCTCCTGCATCGGATTTATCACCCGCCCGCCTTCCTGGGCCTTGAGCTGCTCCATGGTTTTGCTGCGTTCGAATTGCTTATGAGTGTTGGCCAGCTCCCGCTCTAAAACGCCCGACCATCGGGCGCGATCAGCATGCTCCATCCAGTCGCGGAGCATTTGATATTCGTCAATTGGCAGCTTTTCGTTGCCTTTTTCGCGTAGTTTGGCGGTCAACTCGAAGAGCTTCTCTGGCTTGGTGTCCTTGTTGTACTTTTCGCCTTTATATTCAAAATGGTCTTTCTCTTTTGGTCCTACGGCCTTTTCGGGACTTTGCTGGCTATCGCGCTCGCCATATTTTTCTTTGTCCTTCATCCAGCCCACAAGCTTCTTGTACTCGTCTACCGGGATGCGGTCGTCATAGTTGTCCCAGAGATGGGTGTTCAGATCCCGTAACTCCTTGAGGCTATTTGCTTTACTCCACTCTTTTCCGGCAGCCTGAATGGTGTCTTGGAAGTATGGTTTTGCAGGCTCATCGAGATCCGGGCTGGGCCGGTCCTTCTTTGCTCGCTCTTTTTCGAGCTGCTTTTCCTTCCATTTGTCGTAAGGGTCCAATTGCTCACGGATGATCTTTTTGTGCATCCAGGGAAGCTCCAGACCATCTCTAATGCGTTCCTGGAGAGCTAGATCCTTCTCTCTTTTGCGTTCGGCAACGCGCTTGCGCTCTTTTTCTTCTTTAGCGGAGTTGTACCGTTCCATCTCCAGAGGGTGGACTCTCTCCAGATACTGGCGCCCATACTCTTTTGCCTTGTCGTAGTCTCGAACATCTAGCCTAACGTCTTTGCCGCTTTTGTCTTTGCCTAACACCATCAAGTGGAGATGGTGGTTATCTGTGTTGCCGTGCCCTACAGCAATCCAGCGCAAGTCTTGCCCTTTTTCCGAACTAAGCTTCGCCATAACATCGCGAGCGAGAGCTTTCCTGTCGTCCGGGTTTATCTCTGGGGCAAGGGTGACCTTGTGCGTGAGCACATTGGCGTTCTTCATCTCGCGCAGAGCCTTCCGAAACTCTTTCGGGTCCATGTTGTCGTTTTCGCCATCGAACAGTTCACGACCGCCCTTCTCACGGTCTTCACCAGGGCGGTGTTGAATGTATTTGAGATGTGCCAGCGCCTTACCCAGAGCAATTACATTGCCAGTTTTGCCAGCTATCCTCGGCTGCCGCTTCGCTGAAATGTAGCTGTGCCTGACTATCATGGGCTCGTTACGACCTTCTTGGTTCTTGTAGCTAGGTCGGCTTCATCGCGTTCAACGTGCTTCCGCATTTTTTGCTTGGCAGTATTTGCTGCTGCCTCGAATGCCGCCCGGGCGTTCTCATCGTCCGGCAATGCCATCCAGGAAAGTTCATAAAGTGTTCCGATAGCGGCACCCTGGCGGGCCAGCATTTTGCAGATCCGGTCGACGCCCTGGTGGGTCGCCTTGATGTGCTGGTCAGTCGCGTACCGAATTGCCTGGGCAACTTCAGCCTCCCGGTCATCTGCCGTCAGCTTTTCCTGGTTGTCCAAATACCAGAGAAGAGCTTGCCGCGAAAAGTCAGCCCGAGTTTTTCCGGCTGCCTTTGCTGCGTCGTCGAGTCGTTTCATGTCGGCCAAATTGAGCCGGGTCTCGACCCTCGGGCTGAATCTCAGAGATTTCTTCGGTTCTTCCATGTGCGCCTCCTCTAACCCTTGCTATCAGTGTAATATAAGGATAGTGCGGCGCCAAGGGTGTAAACCCTAGAGTATGTGCGGCGGCTCTAAAGCCCATACAATGGGCTTATTTATTAATGCGCGTATGCGCTTTATCTTGCCTTACCGAATGGTAGGACCATCGGTTCGGGGGATGGTTGCGCGTCGTTGCCCACTCCGCGCGGCTGCTTCGCAGCCAAGTGAGCCACAAAGCAACGAGGCAAAATACCATCCCAAACCACCAGAGCGAACAAGGTGAGCGAGCACCAAAGGTGCCAGTTCGGAGCGGTACCCCGCGTCATTCTCAGCACCGGAGGTGCGGGTTCTGCTCTGTCCTGGTCTTAGCGCATTCGAGAGCGCGTTATCCCCAGCGCCGCAGGTGCGTGCCCTAGAGCCCATTCGAGAAGGGCGATATCCTCAGCACCAAAGGTGCGTGCCTAGTCTTTCCACCGGGGTGGGGGTGGTCCTGTTCTGCGATCTTTATCGCCGCCCGGACTCTTTGGCAATTTGACCGAGCCACCGCCAAGTCTAAATACTGTTCCGAAGATCCCGACAATGCTACGCAGCACGGCAAAACTCAAAAGGCGCTCGACCATCTGAACCGCTGGGCGTAAAAGCGAAGGCGCACGACCGCCAGCCATGACGCCGAAGGCTACAAAAATCAGAAGCAACAAACCGAGCGCCGAAATAATCTCCATAGGACCATCCTACTGCGCCTGCCCAGAATTCGAGTTCGGGGTGCCAACTCCGGACCGAATGCAGCTAGGGCGGCGGGTGGGTAGCCACTGCCCCAGAGGGCAGCTACAAAAATGTCGATGAGCCCATGAAAAAAGCCCCAGGCACGAATGCCCAGGGCGTGATTTCTAGCCAGCTCGGTAGACTGTCGGGTCGCCAATCTCTGCGAGCATCCGAAGTCCCTTACGCATGAACTCACAACCGTCGCATGCCTCCTCCCGCTCGTGGCAAGTGTGGTACTCGCCGAGGCGTGACTGCTTGATGTACTTCTCTGCGAGTTCTTTCTTCTGAGCGTCTGTCATGTCCGTCACCTCATTGTCCGGCGCCTTCACCGGCTACAAATGGGATACCGCCCAAAGTTTTGCTGTCAGGACTGGCGTAGCCACCCGCAGGGCTTGGTCTTGATAGCGGAACTTTTGGTGGTACCCTCAAAAAAGCCGGGGGAGGAGAGGTCGACAATCCAGTGAAGTACGGCAGAGCCGGGCGCAACGGTGTGGGCGGATAATACAAAAATGCCGCAGGCACACAGACTGGAATCAAGACTGCGCCTTTAGGACACGACCAAAAGAAGAGAGCCGAAGCCCTCACCAAGTACCATTTTCGTCAAGACAATCAAGACAGAGCGGCACCTTGCAGCTCTTCGCCCAATAGGCTTCCCAAGTTTCCAAAGCCCGCTTTTGCTTTCCCATGGAACTCAAAGCCAGTATCTCTCTGTAGGTTTCATGAATTTCCGCTGGCGTCATATCGGATGGAATGTGTTTCGGCTTGAATAGCGCTATTACGTTGTTTTTGGGAACTCTGTCGAATTTCAGCATGATTGCGATCCTCTCGTTTCCGGCTTCTTCACCGGCTTCCTATGGGATACCGCCCAAAATTTTTCTGTCAGGACTGGCGTAGCCACCCGCCAGGGCTTGGTCTTGATAGAAGAATTTTTGGTGGTACCCTCAAATAAGCCGGGGAGAGGACGACGAGATCCAGTGCAGAGCGGCAAAGTCGCTCGTAACGGTGTGGGCGGATAATATAAAAATGCCGCAGGCACACACCAAATACAATCGACCTGGGCGAGCAGCACCGAAACCCTTATCAGGGCATGGTCTTGAGACTGGCAACTCCAACAAGAACTCGGCAAGCAAATAAAAGCACCGTATATAGTGCCTCAAAGATCTGCGGTTTAGACAGTAATTTTTGGTTCTACGAAGTAGTAAGCGCCTTTCCCACAACTACTGCAATCGTTTGTCCAGGCAAACGATACCTCACTCATGCGATCATGTTCTTCGCCATCTGCTGGTGCGCAATCGAGACAATAAAATTTTGAGTTCGCCAGATGCTGTCCAAAGTATTTAGCGATCATAGTTAAAGCTGTCTCCGCCTCATTCTTAGCTTGTTCGGCAATGTGGATTATGGCTTTATCGCCAAGCGCTTTCTTGGTTTCGTTGTGCAGTTTTATCGTCTCTTTGCACTTAAAAACATGAGTAATGAGGGCTCGTAAAACCAGCTCCTGTTCTTGCTTATCAGTAATTTTCAAGTCTGACATCTTTTACACCGAAGGAGCTAATAATTGTAGCTAACGAGCGAATGATAACTATTTGCGAGTGTCAAACCTGTTGCCTCAAGATTCGCTATTGCTGTCACTATCTGGTCGTAAGTTATGTCACCTGGTTTATTTTTACGATGAACAAGAAAAAGTCCAGGATGGGTCAGATTTTGAGCCATCCTAATCTCGTGCAATTCGACGAAATCAGCCGGGTTGTGTGTTAGTAAAATGCGATTGTCATCTATGGCAGCGGCGAAAACGTCCGCATCGCGGACGTTTCGCAGGTTAGCTTCACTTACAGTCAAAACGTCATGCTGGGCATCTCGCAACTTTTGAACGAGCAATTTTGCCTCAGAGCACTCATCGACAAGCAGTCGGACGGCCAAGCGTTACTCCTTTTTCTTGCAGCAAACGCCCTTCTTCAGCCGCTTCCATTTCAAGCAGAGTCTTATTAGCCTCGCAATATTGCAAGACTTCTAAAATCACCTCTCGGGGCAGATCCCAGTTGTCCATGGCGTCTTCAACCGACAGATTATTGACTGCCATTTCAATCCAAACAGCTGCCGCAGGAAGTTTGCGCCCTTTGACGTAGAGCTGCTTTTTCCAAGGGTGGGCATGTTCGGTGAGGTACATCCAACCTTTTATTTCTGGTTTTTCTATTCCCAACATAATGAGCCTCTGGAGCGCTTCTCCTGGATGTCCAACAAAAAACTGATTTCCTTTTTTAGCTTCCATAGCTAGATGTAACGTCAATTCTACAGCCAGCAGAACAGCGTCTTTCTTGCTATTTGCATTGAGTACAGCTTGCAGTGTTTCAATAGTGGCCTGCTGCTCAGGACTTACATCAAAATTTTCTCGCCGAATGTCTTTTGTTGCCATACAAATCACCTGAGTAGATTACGAGTATAACCCACTGGTAATGACTTGGCAATAGGTAATTATGTTCCAATAATGCGCCAAGTTGCGGTACACGGCTTTTTTGGGGTGGCGGGTGGGCAGCCTCAGCGGGCGATAGCCCGCGCGCAATTCCGCCGGCACCGGCGGCTAAAGAAAAAGGGCGGAGGGCGGGTAGCCACGCGGCTTGCCGCGCTGTACCAAAAGCGCCCTGGTCGAGTGATAGGCGAAAAGCCGCCAGGCGGCGGCTTTCGAGATTTTAAAAATAGAGTTGGATCTGCCTTTTGATACCTCGTGGTAGCCGATCACCTGGTGCTTTGCGTCAAGATGGAAAGCGATGAAATGCTCTTCCGAGTAGTGGGCAAGTGGTTGCACGAAGTGATGAAACGAGATCGGATCACTGATGTGCGTCGGTTTAATTCCAGGCTCTTTGACCAGTATGAGCCGGTATTGAGGCACAATGTATTGGCAAATGAGATCGATCGCGCCAGTGAGCATCAAGCTCACGGTAGCGAGAAATAGCCCTAACTATTGCTTCTTTAGAGCAAGCAATACAACGCACATGACAGGGCTGGTGAGACTCGCGACTAAAGGTCGCAAGTATAGAGTCCAACCAGATCTGTAAGCAGACTGCGCTCGATAGGATTGATGAAACTGTCGTCATTGGTCATGTTGCACACCTCAGAGCAAGCAGCTCTAGCCTAGCTAGAGCCAAAGAAAAGCGGAATGTGCAATAGCACAGACCTACCTTCGGCAAGGAAGAGAAAGAGGAGGCGGGCCTGCAAGCCCCGCCTCCCTGCCGCTATGCCGCCACCTTGCTTTTCTTGGTCGCAGGTTTCACTTCGTCCTTTTCTTCAGACTTGGGCTTTGCCCCACAGAGGTGGAATCCGGAGAGCTTCACCACTGGGCGTCTCATCTCTACTTTGACTCCGTTGATTTCCTTGGTGTATTTGGAGATTGAGAGCCTGCCGGTAATTGCAACCTCACGCTTTTCGGTTATGAGCTTCATGACTCGGTCAGCTAGCCCGTTCCAGGACTCGACATCAATCCACATTGGCTCCGGATTGTCCGTTTTGGAAGAGTAGTCAGCCACGGCCAGGGAGAACTTAGCCAGTTTGTTGTCCGTATCAGTAAAGGTAGTTGAGACGGGGTTTTGACCGACGCGACCGATGAGAGTGATTTGGTTGTTCATAAGATGGCACCTCCAGTGCTGTGTTTGAGTGCCAAAAGACCGTGCAACTGTTTTCGTGAGTGCAAGGACGCGCAGCGCGGAGCAAAGCGGAGTTTATCCTTTCACGGTAGAAAACTGGTGCCAGAGTAAGGCACTGTCTTACACAGCCCTGAGGTAGCCAGATATGGACGACCAGCAAACCCACAAGGCGCAAAGGTCTTCCCGTCTCACATCCATCAAGAAAGGACAACAAAAAAGCATCTCCAAAGCCAGGAGACACTTACCACAGGACAATCCGGATACAAAAGAGATGTCGAACAAAAGGGCTAACTGACCGACCAACTCATAACCGAAAACGCGTACAAAGAAAGGCAGGCTCTCAGTCTTAAACCAAGGAAATCAACGGCATTTGAGATGTGATGCCCAAGGGCTCTCCAGGTCACGGCAGACAAAAAGCACAAGTCTGACATGGACGAAGTGAGTCTTTCTGCGACGTTAGAGCAAGGTTACCCATAGCAGCAGGACACAGGGTAAGCAAGTCATGTCGCACAGGTTCTGCATGTCGCCCGTTCCGGTGATGAGGAAAGCTGACAATGTCTAATTCCATTTCCAGACTTTCAAAGGCTGGAATAACTCCCGAATGCAAGTCCCTGTCTTGCAAAAGCGCTAGCTTCCAGATGCCTGCAGGAGCTTTGCACAGGGATAAAATAGCCTGCTCATAATTCTCCGAATCGACTGAAAGCCAGCCCTGACAGTTGGGCAAAGCGGCTAACTTGGTCAACTCGGCAAAGACATCTAAATCGACAAAGCTCCGGGTATAGAACCAAAACTTGCACTCAGAGTGCTTTTTAGCCGTCATTGCCCATGCTTGAACGTAATTAGGCTCATAAAAATCACCAACATCATGAACTCTCAATGTGAATGGAATAGCTGTCTGAGTGCCTGTAATCTTGGCAGTAAGCCAGTCCCGAGGACGAGCTTGCTCGACTAACATCGAGAGATTCTCAGAGAGAAGCTCCGGACCGCCTTCAGCTAGCAAAAATTGCGAAGTTCGGAAGTTGCGTTGCCGCTTAGCTTTCTGACCGACGGTCTGATACCGCACACCATTGCCATAGCACAATCTCTTGCATAAAGCAGTTGCATTGATACACGTCTCAGTACGCGGAAGACTGAACGCCCATCCCACTTTACTGTTATTGGTCAACTCCAATCCGTAGTCCATCTTTGTAATCATCGCCATTTCTCCAAGAGACTCAACTGGCAGCACGCGCTGCTGGAGAACGCCCCTCGGCTTGGCTCCGCAGAGCAAGTGGGTCTGATAAAAGTGGCCAGAAATAAGAAAACAAACTTGCACGGCGGTGGCGCCGAGACGAGAAAATGGGCGAACACAGCGCGCGCTTCACCAACGAAAAGCACTTGCTCTCTCGCTAAAAAAAAAAAGAAAAGATTTTGAATAACTTTCTCAACAAATAATCTTGTCAAGAAAGTACACTTAGTAGCGTCGGAAACTATCGTTTTCCGGAAATCGAAAAAACAAAAAATTCCGACTCAGGAAGCGCATCTTGCAACTTCTAAAACGGGGAAGTAAACGATCTAATTCAGTACCGCATACAGTGGCTGTATTTTAGCACCACTCAAGCAAAGAAAAAAGATCTAGCTGCAAAAGAATTACTCCGAACACGGCCTGGGTGGTCCAGTCCTCATAGCTAGCTCGCGCCGAAGGTGCTGAACATAAGGCAAGAGCGCCGTTGCGTCTTCTTCATAAGGAGCAACGCTCAAATAACCAGGCAGAACAAAGAGCAAAGCTTTGATCTCACCGACGGATAAAGAAGGCGGCGATGCAGTGGTTAAGACTGCAACCTTAGCCCGCCAGTCTTTAGCAGAATCATCTTGATCACTTTCCTTTTGCCGGACAGCCGTACGGATATCTCTTTGCGCCCGCATGGATATCTCGGCAACAATGCGTTTAGCTGCCAAGAGTCCGGGTGGAGTAATTTTTTGAGAGACAGTGGAAGGAGGCAAGCTTTCTGAGGAAGCAGCCTCCACCACAGCGTTATATTCGTGTACACAAGATGCAAAGAAGCCAGCGGCTAGATCCTCATAGTCCTGGCGCCAGATGTCGTCATGCTTGTAAAGAGTGCGCCTGGAGACTCCGGCGTTCTCTTCCAGTTCAACGGTCGTGAAAGAACGTCCCAACTTTTTCATAGAGTCCAGGGCTTCCTGAATTTTCTTCCGGGCGTCTCGCTTCTTGTTGTCGTTTGCTCGTATCCAAGAAATCGGTCGGACGGCTGTGTAGGTGCGCGGTGAAGCATCCCGCTTGCTCGGCGGACGCCAGTGCGCGGCACGAGCGGATTGCTCGAGCGCGTCGGCGCGACCTCGACTAATGTCGCTGCTGTATCCATTGTGCCGGGCTTCCAGGAATTCTTTGACGGCCCAGTCTCGCTCTTCTTCAAAGCCATAGCCCATGGCGTGCAGGTTTCGGCTGGGGTCGCCGTAGAAAAGATAGTGATTGAGGCAGAAAATCGCCTCAGCTCGTTGCGATGGCCCGGTCAATCCCTCGATAGAAAACTGCCTGCCTCGGCACCAGCTTTCAGCATTCATTCCGGATGGCAGATGCCCGAAGACGGTGGTCACCAGATGACCGTCGGCGTTGTCTGGCAGCGAAGCCGGTGACCTGAGCGGTACTACATTTGAACCTTGCCCTGGCGGTAGCTTCGCTTTTTCACGCTTACTTTCGAGGTCCAGGACATGGGCTTTCAGTTGCCGGAAAGCCTTATAAGGGTTAGCATCGGAGTCGAGCAGATCAAGAAAATATGTCAGCGCTTTAGTCGGTGACATCTCCTCTCGGTAGTAATCTACATCGAGTGTCCGTTTATCAAGCCAGGCAAAACCATGCTGGAGCGGCAGCCGCAAACCCATCCCCTGTGAGTTTTTGCCGGGATTAGGAAAAACTTCCAATTGTCCTTTTGATACGACAAAATCATTTAGCTTGAGCAGTGCCACCAGTTGATGGTGCAATTCTGCACTACTTATAGGTTCATCGAAGAACAAGTAAAGGTGCCAGCCTTCGCTATGGCTGGATCTAAATAAAGAAGACTTGGTGAGACCTGCCCGAGCCAAAACGTTGAGCAATTTGTCCAGATGCTTCTTATTATGGTATTTGCTATTGGCGTCGATATCGAGTACGACAAAGCGGCTAGTCTTGCCAGCCCGTGTGCCTAGAAGGAATTTGTCATGAGCCAACGATATGGCTTTGATGAACTCAGTATCGGTAAGCTCCCAGCGATCATTCGCTGACGCCCACGTGCCGCCACTCAATGGCCGATAAATGTAGCCATAGCGGTGAAACAGCGCAATGAAGCGGTTTAAGTCTGCTTCCCACCCGGAGGGGAAATACTTCGCGCGTGCAAATTTAGGCCGCACACTCGACGGCGTCGAGTGCACATGTGCAAGTCCAGAAATGGCTAGTCATCCTGTAAAGGGACGTGTTGACCTAACCGGACTTTTCGCTTATTCTTTGGTCAGTTCAGGGAATTCGACAAACCTGATAGAAACAAATGAATAGAAAAGGCCGCGAGGTCTTTGCTCAAAGCACTGCCCCTGGCAGTGTTTTTTGTTTGGAAGCTAGTTGGGCTTTCTAGGAAGGCAATTGCCTTCAGTATATATCTTCGATATCCGTCGGTAATCACCACCTGTGATACCGCGAAAATAACTATACATGGTGCATTAATTACGTGCAATAACGTAATCGATCAAACACGGCTCAAGATCCTGATCTTCAAAATTGCGGAGGCTCCGGAGGTGGATCACCTGAAGCCCCGGAGGTTGCCGGGGATATAAGCCTAGCAAGTATTTACAGTTTTGCGGATGTCCGGAGCCAGGAGGCGAAAAACTCCGCAAAACCTCCGCCAGAAATTTGCCACCACAGAAAATTCGCCGCAGTTGGAACCATAAACAACCTCCGAAAAACCTCCGGAGGCAAAGCCAAAAACCTCCGCTGACATCCGGAGGCAAGCGGAGGTGAAATACCCCACCTCCGGACCTTCAAGCCGGTATCCGGAGGTCAACCTCCGGAGGCTTCCGATACAGCGCCACACAGAGCGCTGTGCCAACCTGTACTACCTCCGGAGGCAATAGGCACCAAAGGCGAACCTTGACCAACAAAATGCGACTACCCCTACAAAAGCGGCAGCAAAACAGCCTCCGCAAACCTCCGGAGGTGGTCAGACAAAGGCTCCGGAGGACATCCGGAGTTTTCAAAGTGGTGCTTCCGGAGGTAGTAGATTTAGCGTATAATCCTCACGGGCGCACGCTTTCCGGGTATATCGCCCGGATATAGAGGGAATAGATGCAAGGATCATCAATGCTGACGGTAAAGCAAGTAGCGACTGCGCTCGGGATTGACGAGCGGTCGGTCCGCGACAAACTCACCCTGGGTACACTCAAGGGCACGAAGAAAACTGTCGGCCAACGCGACCAGTGGTTTGTCCATCAGCGTGACCTCGATGCCGAACTTGCACGCCGAGGACAAAGTCCGATAAATCTTGCGTCACAGGTGGCTGAGCAGTCCTCTATGCCTCCGGAGGTAACAACCCCTCCGGTTATGCCAACCTCGTTTTATCAGCCGGAGGCAGCGCCCTCACAGGGCTATTTCGCGCCTCCGCAGCAACCGGCGAGCGCCCACCAGTATTCATATTCGCGACCTCCGCAGGCTCCGGAGGTTCAATCTCCGGTAATGAACTTCTCCCAGCAGACGGGAGCGGCGCCGGCTCCCGCAGCCTACGCACCGGTCACGCCACCAGCACCAGGACAATCACCTCAGACAACTGCGACCATGGAGCCGCAAGCCTATGAGGACATAACCGACGCTGATGTTCTTGAATCAGTGGCTGATAGTTCTATCTTTGAACACGAACAGGAGAATTCCCAAGCCTCCGGAGCTGCTCCTCGGAGCTGGCGCAACGAAGACCTGGAAGGCCAGGTAACTGCCGCCGCCGAAAAAATCCTCAAGCCAATGATGGACCGGGTCCAAGAGCTGACCAAAGAACTCGTCCTCAAAGATCTCAAGATCGAGGAGATGGACAAACAACTCAAACTGCTCCCAGACTTCGAAGCCCAGAAAGCAAAACTCCTGCGCGAGATCGAAGCCGAGCGCAAAGCCTCCGAGATTCAGTTCAATAAGGTCAAAGAAAAGGAAGAAGAAACGCAAGCTCTCGAAGCAGAAAACGCTCTTCTGAAACAGAAGGCCGAAGAAGCAGTTTTGAGCGCAGCGAAGCTTGCCGATCTTGAGAAAGTGGTCCAGGAACTGCAAAAGCCAAAACCAACATTTTGGCAAAAGTTATTGGGCCAGTAAATTGAAATAGTCATGAGCCAAAATTTGCTGATGTTCTCGAAAATTTTGTGTTAAACCTCAGCGATCACTCCTGCGCCTTCTTTAACAACAATTGCCGGTACGAAAAGAAAGGCTCTGTTGCAAAGATTGGCCGAAAAATTTGAGACGAGTTATGACACGTGTTTCTCCGTCCGGTTTTCTGATTATGCAGCCTCAAATTCATCCATGAGTGATTTCCAAAACTCGCCGTAGGCATTTTGGCTATCTAGCCCGAACTGTTTTTCGACAAGATACACTTCGCCCTTGACGCCTGGAAACAACTGCCAGACAAGCATTTGCCCTTTGCGAAACATGCGCATGACCTCAAAGCCTTTGATGGTGGCATAGGCAGTCTTCATTGACTTGAAGCCACGGACTGGTTTAATAAGACGCTTTAGCTTGCCGTGATCGGCTTCCAGCCTGTTGTTCAAATACTTGACCTGTCGGTGCTTAAGGTCCACGTCACACTTACCTTCGTCTTTCATCTCTTTGAGAGCCGCGCCGTAAGCGGGATTCTTATCAGTGTTGATCGTATCCGGTCTATCATAAGACTTCTGTTTTCTCAGCGCCTTGCCGAGAAAACGCTTTGCCATAGCCGTGCTTCGCGTGTGTGACAAGAAGAAGTCCAATGTCC
>QKMZ01000010.1 GCA_003242885.1 Candidatus Melainabacteria bacterium
TTCCCGGTCATGCGAGTACGAAAGTGGTCCATTTAAGTAGTCAGAAAATTGATGAGGCAACGGTTTCGCAGTAGTCAGATTTCTGATTGAGGCAATACGTTTTTGACTTTTCGGAGTAGCTGGAAGGAGGTGTTTTTGAGACAGGTGCAGCATTCCAGCGACCAGGTAGTTTTTTGAAAAAAACGCGCGCTAGAAAAAACGTCCACCAACACTGCGTTTCCAGCAACGCACTCACTCCGAAAAATCAAAAATTTTCGGAGTGGATGGACGACCAAATTTTTGGCTGCATTGCACTTCAAAATTGGTCCGTCTAGCTATTCTTGAACGCGTTTCAGTCTCTTGAAGCTGTTTTTCAAATCCCATTCATACATAATTTTGAAACAGCCAGGCTTTACTCCAGCCCCACGAACAGTGACTTCCAGTGCATGTGGATTAATCCAACGTGTGGCAGAAACCAGCAAAAACATGTCGCTCTGCTGAATAGCTAGTTTGTCTTTCTTGTCCGTCACCGCGTTCATCAGACGTGGAGTGATTGCCACTGGATGCTTGAGGTCGTTGACGTTGTACAAATAAGGGATAACTTCGTTTGATCCACTGTTGTCGTTCACGACAAACATTGAGCTATTCGGACACCAAGCAACATCAAGACAGCGATGGTAAGTAAGCAAACGCTGCTTAGTTTTCTCCTTTGTCTTGCGAATACAAAGCTCGCGATTTTGCTCGCCGTCGGAAGAAAATCCCTTGTTCACATCGAAAACTTCATGCGCGCCGTTAGGCGACTTGAGGGCTTTGACCTTTTCGGGCATCGCCGACAAGTCTTCTGCGAACGCAGAGGATATCGTGGCGAGCAACAAAGCACTCGCAGGCAAAACATATTTGAACTTGCTCGGTAGTAGGCGCATATAGATTCCACGAGTTCGCGCCGAGATTTAGGCCACCAAGACCATAATACCCAGGACTAGCTGTCGAATCTTCCTCGCCACAAAACTCGAAAAGCCCGTACCACACTAGAGTTCCAGTCATTCTAATCCGAAAAGGGCGCATCGCCCTTCCATGCGATGCACCCAGCCCGGTCTTTCTTCCCTCAAACTTTTCGTGCCATCGCTAAATTGAATCAGCGCGCGAGCACGTTCGCGACTTTAGTAGCCGCTGACGTCTATACCTTCCAGTGGGTCATCAGAATCCCAGTTGAATGGCTTGGGTTCGCCCTTACTTGCGCCTTTCTTTTGCTTGTCGCCCTTGTCAGCTTTATTGTTGCTGTTCGCTTTGTCTTCTTTTTTACTTTGTTCTGGTGCACCTTTCGCCGGCGCGTCGGTCTTCGGAACATCTCTCATGTCCACAGTGATCTTCACTTCCGGAAGAACAATCACTTGACGCATCGTTTCAGGCTTCTTCGCTGGTTCTTTCTCATAGCATTCGACATCATTGACTGAAACAACACCGTCTTTGTTCTCTTGCAAAACTTTTCCGTTGGAGAACATCAGGAAATTGCCATCGGCACTGAGGTAGGCGGCCGAGTGACCCTTGTAGTCTGACATTATCGACAAGCCGTCTTTGGTTTCACGATATTTGAGTTTGGTCGGAAATCTCAGTCCAAAGTCTCCTTCATCATGCCTGTCCACAGTAAATCCGTTTGGATAGGTCGTTTTCAGACCCTCTTCTGATCTCTCACGCTTAATGCCAAACGCCAACATCACTTCATCATTCAAAGGGCTGCCGACCGTGCAGGTTTCGTTGAAGTCGTGTGTGCGTACATTGTCGAAATCGCGCTGCGCAGAATGACGTTCGCTCATTGAGAAAACCTCGAAAGGGGAAGAAACTTTGTTGTGCCGGAGGAGCCCTTAACTTAGCGCCCGGTTAGTTACAATCTCGTGTCATAGAAAAACTGTTCAAAAAAGAGCGCGTGCAACGCGCCCCCACGATCATGCCGGCTGGAAGCAGGCGCACCATCCACGCCCCGTACGCGCCGTTCACGGACGGTGTCGACCTCACAGATAAACGGTCGACGCATGGCGTCGCCCCTCCAATAATTACTTCATGCGCGAAAGGTCGACCCACTCGTCCCAGCTGTCGTCATCTTCTATATAGTGAATGAAGAATCTTCCACCTTCGGCTTTCAGGATCTTCGCTTTGTAATAATCGTTTTTCCAAAGTATTTCAATAGTTTCTCCAACTTTGAAGTCATTGCGGGTGGTGGCAGCAGACATACCATTGAAAGGTTCACCGTTCGCTTCCTTTATATTGGAAAACGGTTGCCATTCATCGTTGTCTGGTGTGTCATATCCGATCTGCACCCATCGGACTTTCGCCTGTTTGTCTTTGGTCTCCAAGACTTTCGCCTTCCACCATTTTCCGCCCCACTTCACGTCGACGAGGCGCGGGATGGGTTCGTTGGGATTCATGACTTTTGCAAGCGCGTAGTTAGCATCGGAGAAACCATTGCCACTATTGGCACCGGCCGTTTGATTGTCGATGCGCTTCATTTCGAGCGTGACGTACTTTTGGAGATCGGAAAAACTAACGATGCCGTCTAGATTGGTGTCAACAAATCTATGTCCGTTTAACGCATCGAGTAGCGCTTGCGAAAATGTCCAGTTGCTTGTCGAGCCACCATCCGCCGTCACAGACGTAGCCATGCCCCACTTGTAGCCCCCAGGTTGCTTCTTGAGGGAGTTTCCGATTGAGCCAGAAGTGCAGCAATCTGCAAAAAACAACGCAGTCGAACCTTGGAATTTGTTCTTCATCTTGGCTGCGATTTTCCTGGTGGAAATTGCGTTGTCGTTGGTTCTTACATCATAGTTCGCGTAAAAGCCTTCATTGTTATCGTCCAACCAGCCGTGTCCGCAATAATAAAAAATCAGCGTATCGTCCGGTTTTGACTTTTCCAACAGTTCGTCAAACTCGTCATAGACTTTGTTGATGGTGGCTTCGGTGTCGCACAGGTAGACAATCTTGTCTGCGGGCACACCTTTCGATTTGAAAAACTCGACCAACTGCGCATCGCGGCGCGCTTTGGTGGTGAATTGCAAATAGCTTTTGTCTTGCCATTTCAGAACGCCAACGACGAACACTAATGTTCGCGAGGGCTCCCATGATAATGCTGCCTCAGGCGTGGCGGCAAATGAAGGCAAACTGAAAGCAAAATTGGCAAACAACAATAAAAAGAGTGCGGACAAAACCATCACACAACGGCACGCTGAAAGAGACAACCTGCCCAAAATACGTGCGAAACTCATCAGGCAACTCCCGAGGTTCTGACCTGAGCTCTAAAAAGAATTAGACCAAACGGGTCAATTATCCTTTTAATATCTGTTGAGCGTCAAACCGCTTGCGGATTCGATGCGTCAAAAAGTAAGTCGATGCTTTCCGGCCCGGATTGCACTTTTGATCCAGGAGCAAGTGCGTCAGGATGGAAACAGTTACCCCCACGCGGTATGGCTGGCGGGTCGGGCCTTTGAAAAGCAGAAAAAACAATGCCAAAAGCTCGTAAGAGTGGAGCGGAAGGTAGAGTTTTCCACTGTAATGCTCGTGTGCCGCCTCGTTAAAGCGCGCCCAGTTGGGTTTCCAACCATGAGCCCGTACATAGTCGACGAGGTGATCCAGGTCAATTAGCCAGCCTGCAAGGAAACTTGCCAATGCGGCCGGCCGCGAACGGTAACGCCAGTAACTCAGCGAAGCTATTCCCGCCGAGGTAATAATATGTCCAACAGTTCTCATGACATCAGGCTTCCTATCTAGCTACGCCGCGTTTTCGGCCAAAACTGTTAACGAAATAAGGCAAGAGAGAGCTTTTGAATCACAACCACCTGCCATAATTGTGAGCGTGCTGAGAAGTAGTGAGATATATACCCATTTTTACTTACTATTTAGAGCATATTACGAGGGACGAGAAAAAAGAAACCTTTGTGCCCAGACAGATTCGGCAGAATTATGGTCATTTGGACGCAAGCGCGACCCCCGTAAACATGGTTATGATGAGCTTTTGACGGTTTTGTGAGACTTTAGATAATGGCAAAAGGAAAGATATTACTGGCTTTGTCGCTGTCCGCAGCGTTTTCGATGCAACTCGCGTTTGCGCAAAATGCCCCCAGCGGAGGGACAAACCAGCAAGCAATAAGCATGTACAACCTCGGGTTGAATGCTTACAAGCAAGGCTCAACGGAAGCCGCCATCATCTTCTTCCGCCGCGCCTGCGATATCGATCCCAATTTGCCGGACGCGCAATACAACCTGGGCATGCTTTACCAGTCACAAAAACGACTGAAAGAAGCGGTTCCGCGCTTTCAGGAAGTCCTGAGAGTCAAGCCACAAGACCCTGACGCGCACTACCAGTTGGCACTGTGCTTGATGGATCTCGGCAGAGGTGCCGAGGCTCGCCCGCACCTGGCTGCCATTCCGCCCAGCAATCCACATTTTGCCGACGCGCAAAAGAGAATGGCGGCGGTCGGAGATGTCGCGCCCATCAATAATGAATTGCCGCTTGCCGGCATAAACAATCCGACGCAAGCCAGTCCTCAAATTCAACAACCGCCTCAGCAGCCGGCATACACGGCTCCTGTGCAAGCGCAACAACCAGCCTACTCGCAGCCAGCATACAGCCCGCCAGCCTATACACCACCTGCATACCAGCCTCCGGCGCAAGTGCAGGCACAAGAACCTGCTAGTCGCTATGTCCCAGCGCAGCCTGCATACACAGCACAGCAACCTGCAGTTGCAAGCTTGCCGCCGGCAACGCCCGTCCGCTCGGCAACAAACCCGTCACCGGTGCTGGCAAATTCGACCGTTCGAGTCATCGCCACCAACTTCAATGCCCCATCAGGTCTGGCTTTTGACCGCACAGGACACCTGTACATTGCCAACTTTGCGACCAACAGCATCGACCGCATCAGCCCGGACGGCAGCCGCAGCGTCTTCAGCTCAGGCGCCAACTTCAAAGGACCGATCGGTGTGACTGTCGACGACCAAAACAACGTCTATGTAGCGAATTACTCGAGCGGAACCATCGCAAGAATCAACCCGGCGGGCATTTCAACAATAATCGGTACGGGCTTCAAGTCGCCCTACTACCTGACCCTGGACCGCGACGGCAACCTTTACGTCAGCCAACAGGACGACAATTCGGTAGTGCGCATGTCCCTGCCGAAGCCGGCACAAGCAAGCGCCAGCCGCCAATAAACAACCTGGGTCCATCAGCGTTTCGATTAAGGTTAAACTTCGCGGCAAAAATGTCACGATTTTGCCGGACTTCGTCTATAGACTAAAAGGTGTCTTCACCTGGCCAATTCTCCGTTGCGGGTCTGAAACGCCCACCCGCTGGGTATGAAGATACTAGGTTCGGGGCGGCCCGAATTCTCGGCGCGTTTGGAAAAACAGGCATATGGGATCCGACCAATATCCAGCGACGATAAGCCGTGACGCCATGGCGGAGCATTACGCTTACCTTGCAGAACAGCAAAACAAGCCGAAAGAACCAGTCGAGCGAAATGGTCTTGTAGAAGACTTCTTACGCTCGGCGGGTCACTCTATGATTCAAACTCCGGTCAACGCGGTGGTCCAACTAGCGGACAAAGGCTTGGGCACTAACATGTTGCCCAGCGTGCAAATCAGCTATCTGAAGGCACCGGAAGCGGCAGAATACGGAACATCAAATTACTGGGCGCAGCAGACCGGCAATGCAGTCGGTATGTTGGCGCCATTTTTGCTTGCCGGCAAAGGCGTGAAGACCATCACGCGCGCTGGCATGACCGAGGTGCAGCTCGCCGAACAATTGTCGCAGCGATCTGTTTTAGGGCTGACGATGAAAGAAGCAGTGCTTACAGGAGCTGTTCACGACTCATTATTGCGCCCGGTAGAAGAAGGCGACCACAGACCTTTCTTAGTCGCAAAAGGATTAAACGGCGTCAACGGCGCCATCACCATGGGCGTCATGCATGGTGTAGCCACACGCTTCGCACCGGCAGTCGGCGAGACATCGAAGTTTGCCGCAATGTTGAAAAACCCGTACATGGGAGGCTTTGCGTCTGGTATCGCTGCTGGTGGCGTGAGTGCCCACACGCACAAATATCTGCACAATCTCAAATTTGATTCTTTGTCAAACTTTGGACAATCTGCAACGACAGATGCAAAATTTGCAACCTGGAGAGAGACAAAAGAATCCGCGTTTACCATGGGCGTCATCGGCGTCGGCTTTGGCGCTGCTCATCAGCTTAAGGGACAATTCGAAAGCGGTCGAAAAAACTTCGAATGGCAGAAAGCATCCGAAACCGCAGGCGGTGCACAAGACGGCGTAGGCGGAAAGGACTTTAAAGTCGTCGGAGGAGAACGCGCTCTCTCACGCGCGTTGCAGGACTTCCAAAAAACGGGCGAGACAAATCTAACGGTCCGCGAACACCTCGGCGCCGGGCGAGGTATCAAGCGATTCCTCGGAATGCAAGAATATGGTCCGGAGCAAAGCTTGTTAGTGAAACACAACAAGTCAGGAATGCCATTTGTTCCAGAAAATAGCAAACTTGCAGACCTGATCGCGACTTGCTATTTAGATCCGACGATGGCCGGCAGATCTGTTTTGGGTGCCAAAGCGTTCGCAGAGCAAGCACCAATCTTCATGCGCGCAGGAAAAAATCGCATCAATTTCGCGCCCGAAGAGCAAACCGTTCGAGTCAACGAAGGTGCTCCGAAAAAACTTGGAAAAGACCCGGAATACAATTTCAACAGGCTAGAGTTCAAGGGCGAGGAAACCTTCACCAGGGAAGAAGTTTTGAAGTGGCAGGAAGGCGAGTGGACGCCCGAGATGCTCGGCAAGATGAAGTCGGTCACTCAATACTTGAAAGATGCAGGAGAACCATCTTTCGCCGAAGCGCTGTCTGGAACGAAACTCGGCAAATTCAAGGTCGCTGCATACAGAGCCAGAGGCAATGATGCACTTGTGGTTGAACTGCCACCACAAGAAGGGCTTCCTGAAGGTGGGGCTCTGAAGCTCGCTGCCAACTACGAAGGCGGCTGGAACGAGCAATGGGGTAAACGCAAAGGCGATGCGAAGATATTGCTCGGCGGAAAACACTGGGAATTGTCGGATGCTAGCGGCAGAGACGTAATTGCCTATGTACAAGAACTAGTGACTTTCAATTTCGACCCTGCACTGTGGGAAACATTCAAGGGAAAAGTTGAAGACGTGGGTGGTGCAGATACCGACGGACAGGTCGGCATGAGCCTAAAGTCAGGCAAGTTGGTTCTAGTCGACTACGAAGCTTCTGATTACAATCCGACGCTCAAACGAATGAGCGCCGGTAACAATGCAGAAGAACAAGCAAAGATTGAAGCAGAAGAACTGGAGCGAGATAATACGCCTCAATACGACAGGGTAGAAGATCTTGATACGCTGAGAAGTAGAACAGAAGCGTATGCGCGTGACTCTGTAGAGCGCATGCTTCTTGAAGAATTTACGGCAGGCTCTGACGTCGAAACAGCTTCGTACAGTGTAATCGCGTGGCAAGCATCCAAGAACGGCGGCAATGCCGATTGGAGTCCAGCGGCATTGAAAGCGGCGAAGAGCAAAGCACAAGCCGTCTACAAAGACGCTAAAGCCAGACATCTACTTCAGTAGATCGAACGTTTTGTCATACCATAGGATACGCGCATGCGCGTACCTGGCACGCAGACGCATGCGGCTCCCCTACGCGAGCTTTACTGGCGCGGCTATGAAAACGGGACGGCTTTAACGCGGCTGCAGAACATCAGGCGTTCTTTCTGCTCAGGATTCAACTGCTCAGCCAACCAGTTGTGGCGCTGACGGTGACAGCTGAAAATAATTACCTGGTGGTCGCGTGTCAAAACATCAACCACGAATTGCATGATATGCAAGAAGCGCTCATCATCTGATTCGCTGAATGGCTCATCCAATACAATAGGCAACGGATTGTCTTTAGAAAGAAAGCGCGAGATGACTACGCGAGCCAACCAGTGCAGTTGCTCGCGAGTACCAACAGACATACGCTCTTTGAATTTCGACGAATCGATAATATCGGCATCACCACGCCGTTTCAGCAATAGATTCAAGTCAGAAGTAAACTGCAAAGATTCGAATTCCAGATCAAGCTTGCCTACGATCTCATCGGCAATCGAATTGAGTTTTTGCGACCAATTCTCGTACGTTTCTCCCGAAAGCTTACGTAGAGTGTTTCTCGCCAACTCGAGAGAAAGCTTTGAACGTCTTGCATTGGACAACTCTCTGGCAACGTTTTCAATCTGGTCGAGCACCGGCAAGTAGCTGTCGTCCAAAGCTTTAGCTGCGACTCTCACCTTCACTACCAAATCGTTGCGCGCAGCAGAATCCCCGCCCGGGAAAGAAGTTGACAGCTTGACCGATGATTGGGTGCTGATACGCATTTTCAGCTCGTTGCCACGTTGCTCCAAATGAGCGACATAAGTTGATGTATCAGGGAATGATTGCCCGCCGAGGCAATCTTCAGTGAGTCGATCAATCTGCGCTTGCACATTTCTTGCCGCGTAGTGCGCGTCTACACGTTTTTCAAAACTGGCATAGCAGTCTTCGAGAGTGACTTCATCAATATTGTTTTCAGTAAAAACGAGAGCCAAGCTGCGCTCGATCTCTTCGATTTCGCCTTGCATGGTTCCTATCTGCTGCAACATCTGACGCTGCTGCCATGTCGCAGTCTGAATCGAGCGACCTTCTTCAACAGCCTGAGCCACATCTTCGCTCAAGCGTTTGGCGCGTTCCAGCGAAATCTCACCGGCCGGAATATTGGCTTTCTTGAAGAACATCGCGAGTTCATCCAGTGCGCGCTCTCGCTGACTTTCCTTAGCAGCGATTTCAGTGGCGACTGTGTCTAGGTTCTTCAATTTCGGCTCGCTGGCAGACTTCTCTTCAATCATCGAAACCAAAAGCGCGGCGCCAGAAACGCCCGCTTTCCTCGCGATTGATTCGAGTTTTACTTCCAATGCTCCGATTTTGCTGTGAAGTTGCTGAGCCAGAGTGGTTGCTTTATCAAGGTCTGCTTCAAGCTTTTCAGTGTCTCGTTTTTTGAAAGACTCAGGCTTCGCCCACTGCAGGAGGAAAAATCCAGCAGCAGCACCAGAGGCGAGTGCTAATACTCCAAGCGCTAAAAGCGCGGCTAACATTTCGCGCGTAACAATGGCGCCGATTGTGAAAAGGATAAAGCCAATTGCAGCAGCGCCGCCAATCATCAGGTGTTTGCTGCGAACTTCCTGGCGTTGTTTTTCAATTTCCAGAATAGATGCGCGATGTTTAACCACGTTGCGCTCGCATTCAGTAATTTGATCTTTGGCTGCGTTCATCAGCGCGTGATAAGAACGCACATCACCCGCGTCTTTCGGATCGAGCGCAGAAAGAGCGCTTTTTGTAGATTCATATTTGGCCAGGTCCACAGAACTGCTAGTCAACCTGGCGACTTCATCCTGCTTTTGCGAGACAAGATTGTTGAGGTCGCGACCAAGGTCGCTCAAACGCATAACGAGCAGAGAAAGTGCCTGAGCGTCCTGACTCGTAAACTCCGAAAGTCCGCGCCACTTCTTTTGGAAGGCGGCTTCAAGTGCATCTACTTCAGCATCGGCACGATTCGGATTTGCCTTCAACTTTTCATGCTCTGCATACAAATTATCGCGCTTCGTCCACATTTCGCGGACACGATTCTCCAAATTTACAAGCCCAGGATCTGCGGTTGTAAGTTTGTCAACTTGCAATTGCAGTTCCATAATCCTGGCTTCATGCTGTTTGGCGCGAGCCAAGGAGGCATCGAGATCGCGCAGTTCTTCGACGAGTGCCAAGGTGGAAGAGTCTGTTTCAGGCGGCACCTCAATTTCGGTAGGTCCTTCAAAACCACCTTCATCACCCATCTCATTCAGCTTATACAGACCTTCAAAAAGATTCTGGCGCTCTAATTCAAGCGCCGAAAGTTTCTCTTTCAGTTCCTTCTGCTCTACTTCAAGCGAGTGAATCACCTGGTCAATCTTTAGAAGCTGACCGCGATGAGGATAGTGAGTGAGAGCGGTATCCAGACATTGAATTGCACCGGATGCAGTGTGCTTGGTGTTGGAAGAGTCAGCTATTCCTTGAAAGACGGAAGCGAAATCTTCAGCACCGCCTATAGTGTGCTCGTCCAATTCGCGCTGTCCGACAAAACAAGTGCTGCGGAAAAGTTCGCGCGTCATTCCGGTCAGTCTAAATCCGACTTCGTCCTCGCCATTTTGTCCGAGAAATTCATCGGTGACGTCTCGCTGTGCCGGTTTTACCTCATAAACTTGAACGGTTCGGGCGGCGAAGTCTCTCTCGATTTTCAGTTGCCGGTCACCGAGGTTTGCCCAGAGCGATACTTTAAATGGCAAATGTGCGCCGGCGCGTGGTCTCATGGACTCACGTGTCTGCCCGCCATGCGCGCCCGAAGTAGAACCGATGTGACCTTCAGGAAAATCAAACAATGCCGCCCAAACAGCAGTCGCCATCGTGGACTTTCCAAACTCATTTGCCTCGACAAGCAGATTAAGCTTGTTGCTTGCAAATTCTGTTTTCTCACCGACAACGCTACCGAAGCCGGCGAGCTCGATGCGTTCAATCCACATTTCGTACGTCTACCTTTTGTCTGCGAAGGGCATCCAAACCATAATAAAGTGCGTCTTCGGCTGTTCCACCAGACACCGAATCCGGTGCTGCATTGCTGTCTAGAAGACCTGCTTCAGCGCGACCTTTTTCAACGCGTCGCTTGTATTCGAGCATTGCTTCGATGAACTTGCCTTCTGTCGTTCGCTCATCAAAACGCTCAGACAGATAGTCGGGTCTTGTGTGATCGGCGACACGCACGTGAAAAAAGTTGTCGCGAAAACGCTCTACAACAGACGACTTGTCGGCTTCCGGGGGATAACTTCCTTCCATGTGCAGGTAGATTATGTCTTCGCCTGGACGTGCACCTTGTTCTTGAATGGCGAGTCCGATCTCTTCAGCCATCACCTCTTCGGAAAGACCAGACACGTCTACGCCGGCAACATAGATGCGACGGTTGTCGAATTCATACGGCTCGACGGTGCATTCCGGAATGCGGCTGGGTCCGACAATAACTGTACCGAAGAGTGCCAAACGAGGACCGGCTTCTTCGAAGCTCCGTCCAACAAACGAGCCACCGTACGCACCGATAAGCTTGCCCCTGGAAGAATACACCTCGGCAAATTCATGGCAGTGTCCTAGCGCCGCATATGTAAAAGCTTGAGACTCCAATTCTTCAACAGAAAACGGTGCCGAGTATTTATCAGCAATCTCGGCATCGGGACCAGCATAGCCCTCGAGAAAACCGTGATGTACAAAGAAATTCAACGGTGCACCTGTGCGCAACGCCACCGGACGGTTGAGTAGGCGGCGCGGTTCTACTTCATTCTTCTGGAAAGCACGACCGATAAAACACACGTCTTCGCGAAGCGGGTGTCTTATCGTCTGAAAAGCATCTGCATCAAAAACGATGACGTTGTCCGGCCAAGGCGGCAATCCGCGCGCTTGAAGAACTTTTGGATTGTAAGGCGAGGCAAACGAATAGTAGTCGCGGTTGCCTGGCGCGATCACCACAGGTATGTCGCCTAGCCGCGAAAAAGACTCAATCAAATAATTGATTGTCGGACCGGTCACGGTGTCGGCGTCGAAAAGATCGCCTGGAATAAAAATCGCATCAACCCTGCGCCTGGCGCCTTCTTCGAGCGCGCGATAAAGCGAAAGAAGCATCTCGTTGTTGCGCTCGTAACGCTGGCTGTGCGAAAGACCAAGCCGCCCGGACAGAAAGCGTGAATCAAGGTGCACGTCTGATAGCTGCAGGAAGGTAAAGCGCTTGAGCTGAGATTCCATCTATCCTGCCTTCGCCTGGATGAATACCGACCGATATGGCCAGAGCTTTAGCGGCACACCGCCCAATCGGTGCACCCTCTCACTCATTAATGCCACATTTCGGTGCGTCTTCATTCGTCCGATCGGGGATAGCTGGGCTTTTACAGGCTTTCTTAGCAATTTTTAACCTCGCCGTCCCCCTAGGCTATTTCTTACGGCAGGCAAAATTGTCTTCTGCGGCATCGGGCTAAACACGCTCGACAATAGTTGCGATTCCCTGACCGACGCCGATGCACATGGTAGCCAGACCATAGCGCGACTTGCGTCTCTTCATCTCGTGCAGAAGAGTCGTCAAAATTCTGGCGCCGCTCGATCCCAGCGGGTGCCCAAGTGCAATCGCGCCGCCATTGACGTTTACTTTGGCGGGGTCGAGTCCGAGTTCGCGCATACAAGCCAGTGACTGAGCTGCAAAGGCTTCATTCAATTCGAACAAATCGATATCTTCAATCTTCAAGCCAGCACGACTGAGAGCCTTTCTCGTCGCCGGCACGGGTCCGATACCCATGATTGCCGGGTCTACGCCCGCAACAGCAGAAGTCACATAACGTGCCAGCGGTGCTAGTTTTAGTTCCTTGGCTTTGTCGGCCGACATAATTAAAACTGCGGTGGCACCATCATTGATACCAGATGCATTTCCCGCCGTCACCGATCCTCCATCGCGAAATGCCGCTTTCAACTTCTTCAAGTCATCAATTGTCGTTTGCGGGCGCGGGTGTTCGTCCTCACTGACGAATTCTGGCGTCGTCGCGCCCTTTTTGAGCGGCAGAGGTACAGGCACAATCTCATCTTTAAATGCACCTTTCTCCCTTGCCTGTCCGTATTTAGACTGGCTCAAACGGGCAAATTCGTCCTGGTCTTCGCGCGACACTGTGTATTTTTCCGCGACATTCTCTGCGGTTTCACCCATGGAATATGGATGATGCATCTCGGAAAGTTTTTTATTGATAAAACGCCACCCAAGTGTCGTATCAACCAATTTTTGATCGCCACGAGGGAAAGAAGCGTCAGGCTTTGCCATCACAAATGGTGCCCGCGTCATCGACTCAACGCCACCAGCAATATAGATGTCGCCGTGCCCGGACTGAATCGCCATACAGGCATCGTTGACGGCCATTAAGCCCGAACCGCACAATCTGTTGACGGTTCCACCGGCAACTTCCACCGGCAGTCCGGCAAGAAGAACAGCCATGCGAGCAACGTTGCGATTGTCTTCACCGGCTTGATTGGCGCAACCGAAAAGTACATCTTCGATCTGAGAAGCATCGATACCATTTCTTTTGACCAACTCACGAATGACGTGCGCAGCCAGATCATCCGAGCGAACATCCTTTAGCGCACCTATGTGCTTACCGATTGGGGTGCGCACTGCATCTACGATTACTGCTTCCTTCATTGTTTTGATTCCGTATTGTGGTTTTGACTTAACGATATCTCGAATCCGGCGTAGCCAGCCAGCATTCACTGTCTTCACTCAATTGCTTAATCGTATCGGTGGTAGCGGACGGATTAAGTGCAACAGCCTCACGAACTTCCGGACGCTTATCGGCAGCAAGAGAAGTCAGCAAGTTTGCACCGGCTGACGGATTTCCGGCAACAGCCTGACGTACCAGGTCGTCTTGATCTTTTGCGAGTTTTTCCAGATCTGCAGCTTGTGTGTTTGGATTTGCCGCCACTTTTGCGCGAACGAAACGGCTCTTGTCGCCGACCATTGAAGATAGCGATTCCTTGCTCATTCTGGCTGCCGCAGCTGCAACAGATCGCACCGATGGGTCGCTGTCGTGAGCAAGTTTTGCCACTACATCTTCCGGCACCTGCGGATTGCCGGCCAGCCTGCGCTTGAGTTCTACATCTGCATCTTCGGCTAATTTCAGCAGAACATCACGTCCGGCATTATTGCGATTCAGAAGCTCATGGCGAACCGCGGGCTCCGGCGACTGTGCAAGCACCAGCAAAGTGTTGTCCGGAACTTGCGGATTCAAAGCCAGGCTGCGCAACACTGACGCGCACTGGTCCTGCGACAGTGAAGCAAGGCTTTGTTTCGGAGCGTTCGCGTTGCCTGCCAGAGATTGACGGACAAACTCATCACTGTCTTGTCCCAACTTCGAGAATATCGGCTCTAAATCCGCTGCAATTTTTCCGTCCTGACCATTCAAGATCGCCGCATTAGACGCAACCGCAGCACGCACACTAGGCACTTCATCTCTGGCAAGCACTGCAGCCAAATCAGCAGGCAAGCGAGGATTCATAGCAAGAATGGTGCGCACCATTGGTGACTTATCCTTGGACAATTTCGCAAAAGACTCTGCGCTGATATCTGGTCTTGCCGACACGACTTGCGCCACAGCAATGGTCGAATCAGCACAGAGTATATCCAGGGCATCTTTGCCAATAGAAGGATTTACCGCAACTGCAGCTCGTACGGTAGGACGTTTATCTTTAGCCAATTCAGCCAGAACATTTGCAGGAGTGGCACGATTGGATGCCACCGCGATACGAACATTATCGTCGGCATCCTTAGACAAATTGGCAAGCAATTCAGGTGTGCACTTTTGACAAAGAGCGGCAGCAGCCCTCACTTCCGCTTTATCGTCTTTGCTCAGTTTTTCAAGCGCTGCAGCCGGAGTATTTGCATTTCCTGCCACGGCTTGCCGGACCACAAAATTGGAATCCTTCGAAAGTGCATCAAGTACATCGGCGGGTGCCGAAGAATTGATCGCAACGAAAGCTCTCACGCCGAGATCACCATCCTGAGCCAAAACAGCAATGGCATCTTTAGAGATGCTGGGCTGACGAGAGAGAAAAGTACGAACCAATCGATCGCCTATCTTGCAAAGTCTCATCACCACATCCGGTGGCGTATTCGGATTGCGTGCCAAGGACAGCAAGAGAAATTCGGTGTGTACAGGTCCCATCACCAATCCATGAAGCACCTCAGGTGGTGTCTTCGGATTAGAACCGATGGTTTCCAACACCTTCGGAATTCCGGCTTTCGTGAGCTTTGTCAGAGTCGTTGCTTGCGGCATGCGAGAATTGCGCAGCAATGCTTCAAAAATAACTTCATCCGTTGTCCCTGCCATTTCATCAATCACTTCCGGCGGAGTTGACGGATTTTGCGCTACAGCCTGGCGCACCATGAGACTTTCGTCCTTCGCCAGTTTTGCAAGGATTTCTTTCGGCGTGCGAGTGTTTTGCGCTACCGCCACTCGCACTCTCAACGCGGGGCTGGGCAGTGACGGCGCTTGCATCTGCGGCGTCAACAATCTTCCGGCGCGCTCACCTGGAATGGTTTCTGCCAAAGCACCAGACGGCGAAACAAGCGGCAAAATGCCAGCGGTTGTAAGTATCGAAAGAGAAACCGAAAGGCAAAAACCATGCCTCTTAAAAACGCGCATGTCTGACTCTCCGTGCAAGACGAACGGGCTGTTACGAAGTATCTTTGTACAGTAGTTAGAGTCTTTTTTCTACGCTTTTCAGGCTATGGATTCGGGTGAATCTCACGAATAATGTTGAGCAGGATATTGCTATCCAATTCCTGACTGACATACTCGATGTACTTTACTTGCCAGTTCTCCAAATCCTTGACTACAGTCGAAAGCGAAGTACCGGTGGCTTTGGCGGCAACCATATCGATGCCGACCTCCGCACTCGATGACATCACATACATTCGGGCGCGTCCGGAATAGCCGATCGTATCGCGCAGCGCCAGGCGAAGGAATGCAGAGCTGCGCTCCTTGCCGATTTTCTCCGTAATTTTTCTGAGCAAAGTCTGGAAGTTGCTGAGTGGCGTATTGACGTCCGATTCGGGCACATTGATGAGCTTGAAGTGCATAAGCAAGTCAACTGCCCGACAGGCGTCGGCGCAAACCATGTCGCCGATGCTTTGCACCAGCTGATGCAAAGGAGTGAGCCCGTCGCAGACTTTCCATACGCGATTCATATACGACAGTTCACGGTTCGTAATCGGCTGATCTTCTTTCGGGTCAATAAGGTTTTCGACCGGACCTTTGAGCAAGTCTTTCTCGTCAGGCAACTGCTCCATGACTGAATTCAGTCCTTTGGGGAGCTTGGCTATGACGACGTCTGCATGGTCGCGTGCCAGAGCCGCATCTAGCAAAAGCTTGTCTACGACTTTAGTCAATTTGCACGAATCTTTAGCCAGATCGGGCGGCGGTTGGCGTTTGATAAACACAAAGATGCCGTCTTTCCAAGCCGAACAAAACTCGATGACCGCCTTGTTGCCCTCAATCTTGCCGACTTTGGCGTGAGTAATTTTGCCGAGTTCGTAATGAGCTTTGAATGTGAGGTCCCGATATTCCACTGAAAGCACGCCCGTGTCGCGGTTTTGCGCGATGTTTTGCAGGAGAATGGACGCTTCGGTGTTGCCCAGGTGACCAACGAGCGCTTGTACAGATGTGTCATCGGATGAGCGTTTCAGAACTTTCTTAACATCTTCGGAATCGGCCTTTTGCCCATAGAAAGACTGATCTTGAATCGCCACAGCAAGCTGCCTGCCGCTGATATAGCCTTTCTTCACCGCCAACGCGCCAAGGTTGATGCGTTCTCGAGCGGGCAAAGCTTGCTGCTCGGAAATCAAATCATCGACTTGCTCCTGGCTCATCAACTTCGCCGCCACCAGGTAGTCTTTCAGACCAAAGGGAGTTTTGTTCTTGAAACAGTTGACCAGGAAAGGAATTTTGGCAAATAGCGGATAAATCGCTTTGGCTTGTTCGAGTGACCGCAGCTCTTCCATCAACTCTTCCATGGTCAGGCGGTCTTGGTCTACAAGCCGATGGCACAGGGCGTTCAACTGCGAATAGCTATCCACAGAACAAAGCACCAGATTGCGGCGCTTGCTGCCGTCGAGTCCAGCCTTAAGTTTAATTCCGAGCGTCGTCAAAACCGGAACAGCAGTCATCAAAACTTGCTGCGAGAGATCTGTACTTTCCTCGATAAGCTCGCTGGAACGCCCCAGAGCGTGCTTAATATGCCTTGCCAGAGACGGCGAATGATCGAAAAGCTCGGCATGACTTTCGAAAATGTGAAGGCTCAAAATGCCCGTCAGAGAGTCTCTAACAATCGCGACTGCTTGGTCGAGCTTGAGGAAAACCATCGCACCTTGCATCTGCAACAGATTCTTAGCGATCTGAGCTGCCTCGATAATCACCTCTGCGGTGAAAAGAAAGCCCGTTTGAGTGACGTCAATCAAGATGGCATCGAACAAATGCTTGCCATCCAACAACCCTTGCAACTCTGCTAAAAGGTCCGGCCCAAACTTGAGGACCAACGTATTCTCCTGCAATTCCGCAGGAGCCAGTTGTGTAGTAACGGCGTCTGTCATCTCAAGCACAAGCAAATCCTCGGGTTTTTAATCACCGCCAAATCGGGGCGCAACTTGAAACACCCCTACTAAGATTTCTTACCACTTTTATTGAAATAAAATCCGGCGGATAACATCACCACAGTGCATTGAGGTTACACGTGGCGCTAAACTGTTTTTGTTTCAATCAGGAAGTTGCGCTTTTGAAAGCCGGAAAGTCTTATTTTGAACAGCTTTTGACGCACGGCGCAGCAGCGTTTTCGCTCTTTCTTGCCAGCCAGGCTTGCTTTCCAATTGTTGCGCAGGCGCAGCTGAAACTGCAGGCAGCCGCGGCGCAGATGCCGAAGAAAACACAGGTGTCGAAAAGAACGTCGGCCAAGCCTGAAATTCACGCTCAGTCAAAGGTTCAAGCGCAGCCTGAGGGACAGACTCAGCCCACTGAACAACAGCAGACGCAGGAGCCGCCAGCTGTTTCGCCGTCCGGCATGCCCTTGCCGATGCACAAGGAAAAGCTCGAATCGGACGCCGAGCTTATGAAAAACGCGCCAGTCAAGGATTCGGAGCAGAAGGTACGACAACTATTCGCCGAAGGCGTTGAATTACTGAAGAAAAACCGCGCCTATGAAGCTCGCGAATGCCTGGAAAGAGCAGCCTATTTGGCTCCGCGTTCCGCTGGCATTCATTGCAACTTGGGCTTGGCTTATCAGAACTCAGGCAACATCAATAAAGCCATCGGCGAGTTTGAAACAGCACTTAAACTCAACCCTTCAATGCCTGAAGCCACGCTAAATCTTGCGGGATGTTATCAGAGTGTCGGAGATAACGAAAACGCCATCAACTGGTACGGAAAATACCTGGAAGAAAGCCCTAAATCGCCGCAGGCGCAGCAAGTCGCGGACATTATGGAGGCACTCAAAAAATCGCTCGGAAAAATGGAGTCAGACCCTCACGGACCCGATTACTATTCAAGCATCAGCAAAGAGGGCATTTATCGTTGGGCGCCAGAGCGTATGCCTCTGCGCATTTATATCGAACCAGGTACAGGTGTGATGGGCTATTTCGCGCGTTTTGACGATGTGCTGTTGCAAGCTTTTCAAGATTGGTGCAAGGCTACAAACGGCAACATTGCTGTAACTCGGGTCGAAAGTCAGAACCAGGCCGATATATTTTGCAGTTGGACCAGCAATCCTCAAGAAGTGACTGTGTCTGGTACTCAGGGCGAAAGAGGTTCTGCTCGCATCATAGCCAAAGGCAATAATATTCTTCGTGCCACCCTAAAGATACTCACCAAGCCATTTTTAGAAGACGGTTATCTGAGCGATGACGACATGAAAAAAGCGTGCCTGCATGAAGTCGGGCATGTGCTGGGGCTGCAAGGGCATTCCAACAATAATCACGACGTAATGTTCTTCACTGTAGATACATCGACTGTTTGGCCCGTTTTGACGAAACGAGACAAGGCGACAATGGCCAGGCTGTACGCACCCCTTACCAAGAAGCCCGAATCGGCGGCTGCAACGAAGTAAGCGGCATTTGAGCCCATCTTTCCAAGATAAACTACTCCACCTGTTGGCAAAGGTATCACCCCGCTATACTGGCGAGGTCAATTCTTAGACCTATTTCGTCGCAGAAAACACCCGCATTAACTTGGGAGCAACAAGTGATTTTGCAGTTCAACAAATCATCCGGCAAATTATCGAGACCAGCCAAAACGCAAAAGGTTCTTGCAGCATTGTGCGCCAGTTCAATTTGCGCCTCACTTCTTTCGGTTTCGATTTCCGCACCAAGTGTTTCAGCGCAAGAAGAGAGAAGTAGTGGCACCACGCGCGGTGGCAATGACATTGCACCCGGGACAGTTTTGAAAGGTAGTGCGACCTATACCGTTCCTAAAGGGACGCCATTCAAGCTCAAATTGACTCAAGTTCCTACCAACGGTTTGAGACTTCTAGATAGAGATCTGGACGGCAATCTTTTGCCTGCGCAGTTGAATGACGAAATTTGCGCCAAAGTATCCGAAGACATCTATATCGATGATCACAAAGTAATTCCGGAAGGCACAGTCTTCCACGGCAAAGTCTCGCGCATTCACGATCCAAGACGCTTTTACCGAAAGGGCTGGTTGGAAGTTTCGTTTGACTCGCTGAAAACTCCTGACGGCAGAAGATTTGCATTCAAAGTCGATGCGGACAACTTCAAAACATCAACTGCGAAATCCAAATTAAAGGGAACAGGCCGCATTCTCTCGCACGCAGCCGGCGGAGCTATTGTCGGAACCCTTGTTGCATATCAATTGACCGGCGGTATGAAGGGAACCGCCGAGTCCAAAGGGATGAACCTCGCGATCGGCGCCGCAGCCGGTGCACTTATTGCCGGTGGTTATGCAGCATATGAAAAGGGACCGCGAGCGGTGCTAGAACCAGGCGATGACTTGAATATGGCAATCGACAGCGACCTTCTCATGCCTGCTGCAGTCGAGCCAAAGGTGCGGCCGAAGGCATACAGTCTGGAAGGTCTCGACGTCACAATTAAGAAGATCAAGACGAAGAAGGACAATTTGGCAGGCGGTTGCTATTTCAAAATCTTGGAAGTTTCAATCGACAACAACACAGACCATTCCCTGAATGCCATCGATTGCTACTTGCTCGACAGCGAAGGCAACAAACACCCTCTGACGGCTGGCTTGGATGAGGATTCCGAATTCATCTTCCACGTCGAACCGAACTCGATCAGCCAACACAAGATGAGCTTTAGAGTTGATTTTCCGCATCTGAAATATACGCTTGTTTGGTTGGACCACAACTCACGCCGCGTTTGCTATAAGCAGCCTTTGCCGCTCTGATAGTGGACTTCCAGGAAATGCCAAAAAGTGTTAAGCACACAAGCCGGCGGAGAAGCTCGTAACGCTTGCCTCACAACGACTATTACGACCTTCTAAGTATTTCTACGAAGGCAAAACGCTTGACATCGGTCTCAGCCGCGCGCATATTAGGAATTCGCAGCTCTTGTGTATCGGCGTTGCGAACCCTGTTTTTACAAACCGAAACTTACTACTGGCGACAACCATTTAAGGCGTCACCCCCGACCAGAGTCGTCGCAATGGCCATTTTTGCAGCTTAGAATAAAGAGAAGCATTCAGCTCAAATCGGTCAGCAAAGACTCCAAATAAATGTACAGAAAAGGAATTGTTGTGAGGCATTCCCAAGTCTGTCGCGTGCGCCCCTAAACGCGTATTTGGTGATTAAAATGCAGAGTTTAAAAAATAGCGATCAAAAAAGAATAAAAAGGGCGTCAATACTAGGGCAGGTACTCACCACCGCTGGTATCGTCGACGTTGAAGTAATTTCCGAAACCTATACATCCAGCGAGCGCGACCCAGAGGAAATGGGGCGCATGCTTTTGCATGGTGGATTCCTTGCTGATGCGGATCTTCGCGCTTCAATGGAAGCAGTGAAAGAGGTGGAGTCAAAAAATCTAACTCCAGACCAGGCAGCTTATGCACTAAAATTCGCGTACGACAATTGCCTGCCGTTTGGTGCGGCGCTGGAAAGTACGATCATGCAAGCAATTTCTGTTGTTAATCCAAACCTGCTTGGTGAGCTCTTCTTAGCGGCACATTTAGTAAGTGAATTTCAGCTGGCAGTCGCGATGGATCAAGCCCGCGATTGCGGAGTCACTCTAGGCAGAGTTTTACTGCTCACTCAAATTATTACAGTGCCCATTCTGGAAGCAGCTGTAGAACTGCTCCGCATGGTGAGAGACCAACAATTACTATTAAACTCGGCCGCTGATGTACTCAAAGAAGTTGCGTTTGGAAAAGCAACTCTGGAAGAGGCACTTAGATCAATCGGTCTGGAAAATAGTGAAGAAGAGACAAGACCGAAGCTTGGCGCACTGCTCGCAGGAGCTGGGTTGATAGCTGATTTCGATGCTATAAACGCGGCAGAGATCGGGCTCGAAACTTGTAAACCCATCGGACAAGTTTTTCATGAATGCGGTCTGGTAACCGCCCTTGTCCTGCGTGCCGCACTCAAACTGCAGAATATGATCGAAAGCGCGCTTGTCACTGCTCAACAGGCTTTCGACCTCCTGAGGCAAGTTCACAATCTACAGCTGCCGCTCGAAGATTTGATGAAAGAGCTCGGGCAGTTGAAGGCAAAAATGCTTTCTCTGCTTATGCAATCAGGCGCTGTAACACAAGAAGAAGTAAGCAAAGCAGCGGGTTTCTATGCTGGCGAGGCAACGGATGTACTGACCGCACTTGTTCAGTCCGAAACTCTTACTCCTCAGCTAATGAGAGACACAGCACGTTGCGTATCGCTCGTTGAAGGTGGAAAGATCAAGTGGGAATTGGCGACAATGGCGATTTTGTATTGCCGTCGCACCGGCGTCGACCTGCAAGACGCGCTGACGCGTGTTCAAACTGAGAGTACAAATCGCATGCACGTGCTCGGTCTCTCTCCGGCGATGGCTGGCTAGGCGTGGGAGCGCAGACGATGGCTGGCTAGACCTGGGAGCGCCGGCGGCTCGCCGGCTTCTGGCGGCATTTGTGCCGCCACTACAGTTAGCTTTTGCGAAATGAGATGAACGGATTGACGGAGGCTCGCATGTTTACAAACTCTGCAACTACGCAGATTTGCTTTGACTTGCGCGGTTTCTCGTACATAATCAATATGTATTGAAATTACTATTTGTGCGCCCATCGCTTCATCCGTAGATCGAATTAGTCAGTCACATTACTCCTCAAAATGTCACCCAGTACTTACAGCTACGAGACTTTCAGCGCCGCATTGAGTTGCGTCGCGTGGCTGCTGGCGCTGCCTCTGGGAATTGCATTGACTGCCACTCTTGCCGGCGTTCAAAATAATTCGCAAAATAATGCGGGCCCGCCCCGCATCTAATTTCCATTTCTCTTTTTAGTTTTTTTCATTTCGTGTTGCGTGGCAACACTCGCTTCGCGTATGCAAACCTTTAGCAAAAGGTGCAACAGCAGCGAGAATACACGCGCACGACAGGCGTTTCACGGAGGAATTGGAAATGCATCTCGCACACTTTTGTATGGCGATTTTGGCTGGACTGGCGATTGCTGCGCCGGTGGGACCAATCGGCTTTATATGTATAAAGAGAACACTGGACTTTGGTTTTGCCAGGGGTTTTGTCTCAGGGCTGGGGGCTGCAATGGCTGACGGCTGCTACGGCTTGATTGCCGCAGTTTCGATGACATCAGCCTTGGCGATTATCAGCCCGCACGCAAATCTGATGAACATATGCGCGGCAATTCTTTTGTTCAAAATCGGAATAGATACCTTTCGAACAGTTCCAAAAGAAGCCTCAGAAGCCGCAATAGAAAACGAAAAGAAAGGGCTGCTCGCGGCGTTTTTCAGCACGCTATTCCTGACTCTCCTCAACCCTATGACGATATTGTCCTTCGTTGCAGTTTTCGCCGCAGTGGGCGCAAAGGAGATGCAAGCCGCGAAAGAAAGCACACTAATAGTAGTGCTGGGCGTCTTTCTTGGTTCTCTTTTATGGTGGCTCTTTCTTTGCGCCTTAATCTCAAAAGCGCGTGAAAAGCTGAGCAAGAACTCAATTGGAGTGATCAATAGAATCTCCGGACTGGTAGTTATCTGTTTCGGGTTGGTGTGCCTATCCAAACTCGCACAGCACTAACAAGTTTTTTCAATCATCTAATAGCGTGTAATTGCGTGCCCGTGGGCTGAAGAGTCGCCAGGTCGTGGTGTTAACACCTTGGTAACAACTTCCGCCCGCGGCGGACGTATATGTATGGAACCGGTTCATCCCGGCATTCCTCCGGACCATATAAACGCTACTACCTGACTTGAGGACACTTCGATGGTTGACAGACAGCGCGAAACACAAGAGGCTCGCACAAACACCCCGGTCGAGGCTCCTGCGGGAAGCTCAATCGACCAAGAGGGCAACAGAGTGTTGCACGAAGCCCGGGCCGGCGCGCCAAGCCCAGCCGCACAAGAATTGCCGGTGCTCACAATCGACGCCGTCAACTACGCGCAAGCCAACTTCGACCGCATGGATGGCAACGGCGATGGTTTTGTCAGTGATCATGAATTCGATGGATACGTGAAAGCCAACGAGAGCACAATGAGCGACGCTGAGAAAAAGCTCTGCGCCACCATCAAACAACATCGCGACGACCTCGAAGAAGGAAGCAATGACGAGACGGGCGACGAGAACGACGGATTCACACGTCAGGATTTGGCAGTCGCGAAAACTGGCGCAACGGCTTCAACTGGTGAGAGTTTTAACGCGGGTCAGGGCACGGGCGACTTGCGCACTGCTCTCAACTATGCCAACAAGAACTTCGAAAAAATGGATGGAGATGGCGACGGATTCTTGTCCAACGAAGAGATTAGTCAGTTCGCATCGAATAACGAATTGACTGCAGACGAGCATCGAATGTTGAACAATCTTCAAATGCATTCAGCCTCTGTCGAAACAGGTCATGATGACGGAGCTGAAGCTTCGGTAGGCATCAGCAAGAAGGACCTTTCCAATGCCAACGAACAAATCAACAATCTGACCTTCGCTGTTGAAAATTTCAGTGCCATGGATGCCGACGGCAACGGGCACGTCACCGCAGAAGAAATCAGCGGATTCGAAAAGGCGCGGGGCAATCTGACTGCAGACGAAAGAAAAGCGCTTGCAGATCTAAAGAACAAGGTCGGCTTGTTGGAAGAAGCGAACAATGACGAGTGGGGCGACGAGAATGACGGTTTTACCGGTCACGATTTGAACGCAGCGCTCTCGTCAATGGGCTCATTCAGCGCCAGAGGTCGTAAAGAATTCGACCCGCTAGCCGAGACAAAACCAGAGGCGAAGCCGGAAGCCAAACCTGAAGCAAAGCCGGAAGAAGCTGCAAAGCCAGAAGAAACCACCTCTCGCACACACACAGTTGAGCGCGGTGAAACGCTTTGGAAAATCTGCGCTGACGAACTGCGCCAGCGCAACGGCGGCCGCTCCCCGTCAAATCAGGACGTAGTCGGCGCAATCAATGCTGTCGTAAACTTCAATCCCAATCTGAACCGCAACGTGATTCAGCCCGGACAAGAAATAAAGATTCCCAAAGACTTGAACGCGCCGGCAGAAATGCGCCAAGAAACACCACCGCAACGCCGAGCGCAACCGCGTCCCGAACCTACTAACCCGCGTACAGAGTTACCGAGTACTCCGGTCGAAGCAGCAAGGCCAGTCGAGGCAGCACCGCCAGTCGGAGTAGCACCGCGCACTGAAAAACCTTTAGTCGCGCCGACCAAACCAACAGCAGAGAGCGAACTGTCTGATCCTGATGTTTTGAGAAAACACTGGAAGAACATTGACAGAAGTGGCGATGACAGAGTCAGCCGCGAAGAGATCCAGGCCTATGTGAGAGTGTTTGAGCGCCAGTTGTCCGATAAAGAAAAGGTCTCCTTGAGCCGCATGGCGGCCCGCGAAGGCAAGATTCAAGAACTCGTCAACGATGAAAGAGGTGACGAAAACAGCGGCATTTCTCGAAATGACCTGAGACAAGCAGAGAAAATGCAAGCCGCCGCCAAGAATCTGCTCACCAAAAACTTGGAGTTCGTCAATACCAACGGCGACAGATTCATCGACCGCAAAGAGCTGACACAAGCCCTGATGACTCGCGACATGCCGCCTCAAGACCGCGCCATGCTCAACTATTTGAGAGCCTATTATTCAAAATTCCAGGAAGGTGCCAACAACGAAAGAGGCGACGAAAACAGCGGAGTATCCATTCAAGACCTTCAGTTCTACGCAAATCTTGTATAGATAATTTAGGACAGACCCAGTCTCAATCAACGAAATTTGATGCATATCCAACGCCGGATGAGGTTAAACTGTGTTTTCCCTCATCCGGTTTTCTTTCATGTTTGAACCTCATTTAGTTATCGACCTACTCAAACCGCAGCCTGGCGCGCACGTTCTGGACCTGGCGACCCACCATGGCGACACGGCTATTGCACTTGCGGATGCCGGTTGCGTTGTTACAGCGATTGATTCATCCGAAAAGGCAATTCAAAAATGCAATGAAGTCTTGCAGCAGAAAAACATTACCAATGTAACTGCATTGGTAATGGATGCTGAAAATCTGTCGTTTGGTGAAAACAAATTCGATGGAGCAACATGCCGAATGGCGACACACCATTTTGACGATGTTCCTAGGGCTCTACAGCAAGTTGCAAGCGTTTTAAAGGAAAACGCTCCACTTATTATCGGCGACTCAATATCGCCCGATAATCGAGCTCTGGGTGACTTTCTGATGAAGATTGGACGACTTCGTGATTCAACCTTCAAAACTTTGTATACAGTTGATGACTGGAAAAATCTCTTGAACAAAAACGGTCTGAAGCTGGTCGATTATAAGCTGACAAAAGACACCAGAGACGCCACCAGGTGGCTGGAACATTCTCCCTTATCGGACGAACAAAAACAGCGCATCCATGAGGCTTTTGTCGAAAGCCCACAAGAAGCGAAAGATTATCTGCAAGCCAAAATCGTCGACGGAAAAATAGTTGAATTTACCGACGACAAAATATTGATCAAAGCCGTCCGATTGTAGGGGCAGTTTTAATGTAGGGCTAAGCATGGCATCGCCCTGTTTTTTTGTAGGGGAAGCACATGTGCTTCCCTGCCAGGGGTCCGCATGCGGCTCCCGTACGTGCGTGAAAAACAAAAAGACCGCCGGTGGGTGGCGGTCTTGAATGCTTGTGTGTGTGGTGTTGTCAGTCCGATCGTCTGCCTGACCGGGGGAGAAGTTAGCTTTTGAATTATGCGGCTTGCAGTTGAACGTCGTAGTTCAGGCGAACAAAGTCGTATTCAACGCGGATAGATACTGTGTCGCGGGTTGCGAATTCCAATCTGACGCGTCCGAGGGAGCTAGTCGAGTATTCGGACCAGTGGCGCGGAACGGACACGATTACATTTTCCGGACCCCACTCTTCAACATAGGCTTTGAGCACTTGGCAGAGTTTTTCTTCGTCGCATGAGTTCTTAAACATAATTCCCACCTGTTTTCCAAAAAATCGTGTCGGCAACTTCGCTGTTCGTGCCCTCACTCTACGGCGGTGGGTCGGCATTTCCAATTGGGGAAAATCCCCCCGGCTTCGTAGATCTCCCACGCCGCAAACGCCCACCTGGCGGGACTGCCACGTCAAATGCCAACCCGTGGGCGCCTGCGGGTCAAAAACGTCCAGTGCTCGCACTTCACCACAAACCCTTGCTAGCCAGGCGTTTCGGGAATTTTGTCAAACCCAGGCGCCAGCCTTAATGTTCCGCACGTAAACTAATCGTTCACTTCAGAAAGAAAGATTAAAATGGAGCATTTTGATGCTCCATCAAAAGCAAAGTTTTGGACTCTCCTGGCTACTTCGAATACAGAGTCTGGATCGTATTGCAATCTCTTGGAGTTAGTTCTTTCCAAACGTCTGCTAGTGGTGTGGTGAAGAACATTATGTCCTGTGGGTTTCTGGTATGTCCGCCCAGACCGAGCGCGTGCCCTATTTCATGTAAGCAAATCCAGCGTAAGCGATTTTCTGATACTGGAATGCTGGGGGACATTGGATGCGGAACAGTGAGAACAAGCATGGTTACGTGCTGAATTCCAGCTTGCGAACCATAAACAGTAGTCTCACCTGCTTCGGCTGAGTTCATGAACTTGCTTGTATCACTCGTCCAAGTACAGACGATGTCTGCTGTTTTCGGATCGCTGACGCCCTTGAATGAAATTTTGCCACCAGAACAATTACCCCAATCTTGGAAGCACTTGATCAAACATTGGTCAAATGCAGGTTGGTAGCCCTTTACGTTTGCGGCGGGAATGATGCAAACTTTCAAAGGCATTCGATTTGAAGGCCATCTTCCGAGACGAGCGCCACCAACATCGTTGAGATAGTTTGATGCTGCGTTTCCTGCGCCACCTTGCACTATGCCACCACCGGTGGTGAGACGCGCAGTAGGTTGCCCACTGACATTGGGGCGTGGCGTAGCAGATGCGACCTGCGGACGATTAGCAGGCGGTTGAGGCGGTTGAGGCGGTTGAGGCAGTTGAGGTGGTCGTTGAGCCGGTTGCTGCGTCTGCACGGGTGGATACGATTGCGGAGGTTCATCCGGCGGACCGAAACGACTGGGGTCCGAACCGCCTTGTCCTGCGTTTGCGATCGGCTGGAAATTCCCTTGCGAACCAGCATTTCCAATCGGTTGAAAATTGCCCTGCGCTCCAGCGTTTCCAATGGGCTGAAAGTTGCCTTGTGAGCCACCACCACCGATAGGTTGAAATCCGCCACCTTGTGTTTTGACATTGCCGAGCGGCTGAAATCCACCACCTTGCCCACCACCAGTTTTACCAATCGGCTGGAAATTTCCCTGAGCGCCGGCGGTTTTACCGATTGGTTGGAAGTTTCCTTGCGAGCCAACAGAGTTACCTATCGGCTGAAAGTTGCCCTGCGAACCGCCAGAGTTTCCGCCACTGGAGCCGCTGTCAGTGCCCTGCCAGCCACTAAGTCCGACAGAACTGCTACCACCCGAACTACTCGATGAATTTGATGAAGACCCCCCCGAGGTATTCCAACTGGAGCCACCCGAAGAACTAGAACCAGAGCTGCTAGCAGAACTATTGCCACTAGTAGAATCACTGCCTTGCCATTCGCTTAGCCCAGGCTGAGTAGCAGATGATGCACTGTTGCTACTGGTTGAACCCTTACTCCAATCGGTTTTCGCCTTTTGCGGAGCAGCAAATCCTTGCGAGCCATCACCAATCGGTTGAAAGTTATTACCCTGTGGCGGACTATTGATCGGCTGAAAGTTCGCCTGGGATCCGCTGTTTCCAATCGGCTGGAAATTGTTTCCTTGTTGTTGTGTTTGTTGTGTTTGTTGTGTTTGTTGTGTTTGTTGTGCTTGTTGAGGCTGACTTGGTCGGGCTGCTGGAAGATTGGTTTGGCGCCCCATTTCTTTGTTCAACCCTTGAATCAAGTTGCGCAATTTACCCGCTTCAGGGTTGGAAGGAAAACGTGTGACAAACTCGGTGTAGGCCTGCACAGCCTCTTCAATTTTTCCAAGCATCTGATAGCTGGCGCCCAGATTCATCCACGCATATGGCATCTGCGGATTGAGGCGTGAAGCCTCTTGGTACTGCTTTACCGCTTCTTCGGTTTGCCCCATCTTTGCAAGGGCAATGCCGTAGTTGTAGTGCGCATCAGGCATGTTGGGGGCAATGCGTACCGCACTCTCAAGTCTAAATAACGCTTCTGCATTTTTGTTCTGATTGAGAAGCTGGGAAGCTTCATTCACCAGTTGCCCGGCATCGTACTCTTCTTTCGTAATTGACCGCCCCTGCGCATCCGTGTAGGTTTGCGCGAACGCGACGGGTACCGACGTTGTGAAAGAAATCAAAGTCAACGATAAAGCGAAACTAACAAAAATCGAGGTCGTTTTCCCGTCAATTCTTTTTGGCATCGCTAGTTCCTTGCTAGTGATTTGCTATTGATTTGGTTGGTCGGTCAGTTCTTCCGAATTGCATCCAACTCGCGCGTAGCACCCTTCGGCGCATTGTCGAGGCAGGCAATACCAGGCAATTCCTTACCTTCCAAAAATTCCAACGAGGCACCGCCACCGGTGCTAACGTGTGTGAACTGGTTTTCGTTGATGCCGTGCGCACGAACAGCGCTAACTGAATCGCCACCGCCAACAATAGTGACAACACCCTGCTCTGTGAGTTTTACAAGTTCGTCGATGAGGCGATAAGTACCTGCTTCATAGCCGTGCTCAAACACACCCATAGGTCCGTTGAACACGATTGTTTTGCACTTGGACAACTCATCATGAATCAGCGCGATGGTCTTCGGTCCGATGTCTAATCCCATCTGGTCTGACGGTATAGCATCAATCGACACAACGTGCGGCTCTGCCGGAAGAGCATCTCCTTCACCAGGAAATTTCGGAGCTACAACAACGTCGATCGGCAAAATTAGTTTTACCCCTTCTTCCTCAGCTTCTTTCTCCAACTGTTTGCAATAGTCCAGCCTATCATCTTCTACCAAAGACTTGCCAACTTCCAACCCACGGGCTTTGAAGAAGGTGAAAGCCATCGCACCACCGATAATAATCGTGTCGACGCGACCGAGAAGATTTTGCAAAACACCGATTTTGGAGGAAACTTTCGCACCACCGATAATGGTGGCAACTGGGCGAGTTGGGTCAAGCGCCTGGGTGAGCATTCTGATTTCTTTGTCCAGGAGGAAACCTGCCAGAGCTGGTTTCAAGTACTTGGATACGCCTTCGGTGGAAGCGTGAGCACGGTGAACTGCGCCAAACGCATCGCTTACATAAATGTCAGCCAGTGAAGCGAGCTTCTTGGAAAACTCGTCGTCGTTCTTCTCCTCTTCGGCATAGAAACGGACGTTCTCGAGAAGGAGCACGTCACCTGGTTTCATCTCGGAGATTGCCTTTTCCACTTCCGGACCAACGCAATCGCCGACAAACTTTGCGGTGCACCCAACATTGTCACTAAGCAGTTGCGAGAGTCTCGTCGAGATCGGACGCAGGCTGTACTTCTCGTTCTTCGTACCTTTCGGTCGCCCGAGGTGTGAGCAGAGAATTACTTTGGCGCCGGCCTTGTGCAGGAATTCAATCGTCTGCAAGCTGCCACGAATGCGGGAATCATCAGCAACCGAGCCATCTTCGTGCTGCGGAACATTGTAGTCAACACGAACAAGCACGCGCTTGTTTTTGAAGGTATCGGCTCCCGCCTGTGCAATGCTGAGTTTCATACTCGACTCCCGAAGGGTTGGGTGGGGATAGTAATAAAGGAACCGCCCCGGTTTTTAGTTGCTGCGCCGTAGTTGGGATTAGGTCTCTATGGACTGGCGACGCAATGCGTCACCCCTACATTACGCTGCAACCGCCAACCGAGGCGGTTTTTGATTAATCTAGACCTTGACGGCCAATTTGCTGGCGACCATGGTTGCCAATTCGATCAAGCGGTTGCTGTAGCCCCACTCGTTGTCGTACCAAGCAATGACTTTGACCATGCGCTTTTCAGCAACCATGGTGAGGTCAGCATCAACGATGGACGACAGTTTGTTGCCCTTGTAGTCGATGGATACGAGCGGAACATCGCTGACACCCATGATGTTCTTGAGACCCTTGCCGGCTGCTTCTTTGAGCACCTTGTTGATCTCTTCTTTGGTGGTGTCTTTCTTGACGGTGGCAACGAGGTCGACGACCGATACGTTCGGAGTCGGCACACGCATTGCGAAGCCATTCAATTTGCCTTTGAGGTGCGGCAATACCAGACCGATTGCTTTAGCAGCGCCGGTCGACGAAGGAATCATCGATTCGGCAGCAGCGCGGGCGCGGCGCAGGTCGGAGTGACCGGTGTCGAGCAAACGTTGGTCGAGGGTGTAGCTGTGGATGGTGGTCATCAAACCGCATTCGATGCCGAATGCTTCGTCGATGATCTTCGCTACTGGAGCCAAGCAGTTGGTGGTGCAGCTGGCGTTCGAGATGATGTTGTGCTTCTCGGGGTTGTAGTCTTTGTCGTTGACGCCGAGAACAACGGTAATGTCTTCATCGGTCGCAGGAGCCGAGATAAGAACCTTCTTGGCGCCGGCGGTGATGTGACCTTTTGCCTTTTCTGCTTTGGTGAAAACACCGGAGCACTCGAGCACAATGTCGATTTTTTCAGCAGACCACGGGCAGGTCGACGGGTCTTTTTCTTTGTAGAACTTGATTTTCTTGCCGTTTACTTCGAGACCGTCTTCGAGTTGGTTAACTTCGAAAGGCAGTTCGCCGAGGATGGAGTCATACTTCAGCAAGTGCGCCGAGGTAGGCAGATCCTGCAGCGGATCGTTGATGGCGACGATTTCGAACTCTTTTCCGGCATTGTGCAAATAAGCGCGTAAAGCGTTGCGGCCGATGCGGCCAAATCCGTTGATTGCTACTCTTACCATCTGTTTCTCTTCTCCCATGGTCATTAAGTACCGTTGGTTTGCTAAGTTGCGCGGTATCGCGCTAAGTCACGTTTATCCCGGCTCGCCACGCGGGATGTCACGTGGAGTCGGCAATTCGCCAGCCTTTCGGCGGGTGCGCTGTTTAGAGGATAGTACGGAGAAGCCCCAAACCCCATTTGTTTTATGGTGTTTAAAGCAATTGCTGGGACAAATCTTTATTTTTGGTGATTTAGCGCCATATTTCGCCGTTTGGACCTTACCCTTTTACTTGGCTACCCGCCTCGGCTGCGTCATTTTGATAAGCTAGAGATCCGGAGTGGTGTAAAAACTGACAGAGCTGAGGTTTGAGCATGCGCGATCAAGTAGAAGCAATTCTCGACAAACTCCGTCCAATGCTGATGATGGACGGCGGAAACATAGAACTGGTGGACGTCAAAGATGGAGAAGTCTTTGTTCACCTGGTCGGAGCTTGCGGCATGTGCCCCAGCTCGACCATGACCCTCAAGATGGGCGTAGAGCGTGCCATCAAAGAGGAGATGCCTGACATCAAGCGCGTCGTTCAGGTCTAATTCGGACCAGTTACTTGAGCAATACTGGTCAAGAGCCGAATGCGGTTCTTGGCAAAAAATGCCATTTAACACGCAACAATTCTTTCTTTAAAACCATAGCCGCCGCCATCCAAGCGCTGGCTATGGTTTTAGGTTTGCATAAGCAATCCGCAGTGACGATGCAATGCGTTGCCCGTGTGACGAAAGGCGCGCGCCTACAAAGTTCTAGCCCATTTCGATGGGTTTCACGTCCGTTTTGTCCCGGAAATGGTTGTTGCACCATGCGCCTATAGAACCGCCAGCCGCAGCTGACAAACCGGCGAACAGCGCCCCTGCCAAAATGGCAAGCCCTTTCGGTCCACCAAAGTTGGACCAGTTTCCGCTGCCCATCCCATTGAGGAACGCCATCGACGGGTGCGCTGCAAAACTGGTGCCAGCCAACCAGCCCAAGAATAAGCACGCGCCAATTGTGAGAAGCATTCCGACGACTAAGGGCGTTTGCAACAGCATTGCAAGAGTTGCTGAACCCACAGGAGACTTGGAATTTGTTGACCTTGCCAGCACAAAGCCGGGGATAAAACTGCAGAGGATAACCAGCACTGCGTTAATTCCAAACGAGGTTACCGTGCCATCTTCGTATACTGAATTACCAGGCGGGTTAAGCGGACTAAAGATGTACAGCAGGCTCAAACCCATGGCTATGGCAGGAAAAGCGACTGCCGGCAAGAGGGCACTGGCGAGTTTCTTACTCCCGATTTGCATAGGAAGTGCATCGCGACAAGCGCCTCCGATCCACTCAACCAAGAAAAGAACCGGCAGATAGGCGATAGCAAAAGCAGCAGAAGCCGGCACACCAATCATCAAGTGGAAATTGACCGAATGCACCATTATTCCTACAAATAAAGCAATGGTGAGGTACCTGAAAGTCCTTTTGTAAAAACCGAAAAATGAGGACCAGAACATCAAGCATGCCGCGCCAGAGACAAAAAAGCCTACGTAGTCGAGCCCAACCAGGTCGTTTAAGAAAAGGTTGTTATTGAGTCCCAGAGTAAATTGACCGAAGTGCGAACTCAGATAAATCGAACTCGTGTAGCAAGCCAAAATGCTCAAGAAGGAGAAAACAACGCCAACCACGGCGGCTGCGCGAAACATAATAATCTTCGTCATGCTTGGCGCGCCGGATAAGTCTTTCCCTCCAGCTGCTTCGGCTGCGGGATACCAATGCTTTTCCTCGGCATGCGGATCGCCGACTATCTTGGCTAATTTGTCGGCTTCATCTTGAGTGTCAAACTTCTGATCTTTAGCGAAAGCAGACCGTGACACCTGTGACGACCTAATGTGCGAGACTTCTGCTTGCGAATCTTCAGGACCTGAGGCAATTACAAGCTCTGCGCGCTCCACCGCTGAAGACTCGACAGCACCGCAAGTAAGTTTTTCTTTGGCTGATTCTTTTCTCTTTTGTTCTGGCATTCTTCTCTAAACGTGGCGATGTCGTGCTAAAAGGGAGTTTCCTGGCGCTACCCTATGAGTCTCAAGTAAAAACTTTATTCCCTTAAAAGCATTGGCATTCGCAATATTCTCGAACAGCCCAACTCGTTCTCAGTAGAAGTAGGGTCGGTGCCAAACTTTGAGTGTGCGAGCACTCCGAAAAAAGACGCATTGCCTCATCCAAAAGCTAACTACTAAGAAGTTGTTGCCTCATCTAAAATCTGACCCCTTGCCTTCTTCAGGGGGTCAAAAGGATGAGGCACAGA
>QKMZ01000011.1 GCA_003242885.1 Candidatus Melainabacteria bacterium
ACAAATGACAAAGCCCAGACCGAAAAAGCCCGCCAGTTTCGCAGCGTCAAAACAGAATACGAAATCCGAGGCTGTGAAAAAGATAGTCCGAGTGGTCAGGCAGCACCGCCTTTCATATGATGCCTTCATCGCCGTTTGCCAGCAGGTACGGCTCAAGTTAAAGATGGAAAAGCCCAAGAAAGAGCGAAAGCTGCCGGAGCTTTTGTCTTTGAGCGAGCTCAAGAAGTTCTTCAAAGCAGTCCAGAAATGCGGTGATACTCAGCACGAGCTCATGCTCAAACTTATGCTATATTCCGCTGTCCGTGTGAGCGAGCTGGTCAATATCCGAGTCAGCGACGTTGACCTGGACGAGTGCAAGATTTTCATTGATAACGGAAAAGGCAGTAAGGACAGGTACATTCTTTTCCCATTGGACTTCCGGCTCGCCTTGCAAACCTATATTGATGCCCACCCTGGCAATGACTTTCTATTCGAATCTCGGTTGAATCAGCCATTCACACCCAGGCGAGTTCAGCAGATCATGCGCAAGTATGCCGACAAGGCCGGTCTTACACGAGCGGTGCACCCTCACTTGCTACGTCATCAAATGCTGACCTTCCTGACCGCGCAAGGGCTCTCTGACGCCAAAATACAGCTTATATCCGGACATGGAAACCGAAAAAGCCTTGAACTCTATCAGCATCTTTCTTTGGCTGCCATCGAGGGCGATTATCAAAAAGCTGTCCGCAATTTAGAAATTTAGGCAATTTTTGCAACAGAGCCCTCTAAAACAATTTTCCATTTTCGAGCACGAGCGTACTTTCTAAGTGCCATCAGTTGCAGTGGCAGCGTCTGTTGCTCATGCGTCGAGACTCTAGTGTATATACCAACGCGCATTTAATATATGTCCCCAGGATGGCCAAAAACCCTATTAATTCTCTCTCTGAAAAGCCTGAAATGTGGCGGGTTTCATCTTAGCAAAATGTCATGGCCATAATCTATAGTTTTTGTTCGCCATTGCGGGACATTCACCCGGAAAGAATAATACGTGCCAAGTATTCACGAAACAGCCTATCCACGATTGAAAAGCTCAATCAGACAAAAAGAGTTCGATCGCCACTACACTCCAAACCAAGCGGAATTGGCTCTGACACTTGGCTCTGCAAATGGTTGTACTGGACGATTATCATTTCTAGTGCTGCTGAAGACATTTCAACGCCTTGGTTATTTTGTAATGCTTTCAGACGTTCCTGAACGACTAGTGGCACATCTGGCCAATACTCTCAGCCTAAAGAAAACGCCCAGCTTGACTGACTATGATAACTCTGGAACACGCCGCCGACATATTTCAGCTATCCGTGAATTTCTCCAGGTCAGAGCTTTTGATGAGATGGCCAAGAATGCCTTGCTAGATGCTACGAGAGAAGCATCGCTCACTAAAGAAGACCTGGCCGACATCATAAACGTCGGGATAGAAGAACTACTAAGGCTGCGGTTTGAACTGCCTGCGTTCAGCACCATCCATCGTACTGCCCAATATGCAAAGACTCAGATTAATAAACAAATCTATGGACAAGTTAACGCCGAGCTAGGCGGCCATGGACGAGAGCTAATAGATGCTCTCTTGAAAGTCCATCCAGGTAAAACTAGATCGCAATGGGATAATCTTAAAAATGAGCCCGGAAAACCAACCGTCAAAAACATTCGCAAACTCGTAACTCAGCTGGAATGGCTGAAAACTTGGTACTTGGATCTGAAGTCCCTGGGCAATCTGCCGGACGTGAAACTCCGCCATTTTGCGGCTGAAGCAAAGAGTTTGGATACTGCCAGGATGCAGGAGCTAGAGGCAAATAAGCGCTACACATTGGCTTGCGCGTTCCTGAAGATGCTTATGGCAAGACGTCTTGACGACCTTGGGGAAGTGCTGATCAGACGGATACAAAAGATCCATACAAAAGCCAAAGAGGCTCTGGCAGAACATAGAGCAAAACACCAAGCTGAAACTGACGCTCTTATCGGAAAGCTCCACGATATTCTTATTGCGTTGCGCGATACTGACGGCTCTCATGTCTGTCAGCGTTTAGAAGCAATCGAAAGCGCCGCTGGCTCTGATGCAGAAGAATCAATTCAGCGTTGTGAAGCACATGAGGCTTTCGCCGGAGACAACTATGCTCCATTCCTATGGCGATTCCACAAAGGACACAGGACCGTGCTACTAAGGCTCCTTGACAATATCCAGCTCGTGTCAACGTCAACAGACAAATCCACTGAAGCTGCCATTCGCTTCATTCTCTCTCTCCGCACCAGCAAAGCCAATCGAGTAAGCCCGGAAGAACTAGACTTAACTTGGGTTTCAGATAAATGGTGGAAGGTCCTCTCCGAAAGGCAAGAGCAAAAGAATGACGGAACACTTGATAGACGCCACTTTGAAGTATGCGTATTCTCGCAAATCATGCACGAACTAAAGAGCGGCGACCTTTGTATTCCCGGCAGCGATCAATACTCTGATTACACAGAACAACTCATTTCCTGGAACGAGTTTGAAAAAACTATAGGCTACTACTGTGAACAAGCTGGTCTATCATCTGACCGCTCCCAATTCATTGCAGACTTGAAAAACTCTTTGACGTCCACCGCTGAGGCTGTGGATACTGAGTTCCCAGATAATTCGTCTTTGCGTATAGAGAACGGTGAACCAATTTTGACAAAGGCTGCTAAAAAAAAGGAATCACCTCAAATTGCAAAACTTGAACAGTTCATCGATGAGAGACTAGAACACATCAGTATTCTAGATGTACTGGCAGATAGCGAGCATTGGTTGAATTGGACCAGGCTCCTTGGTCCTCTCTCCGGTCATGATTCAAAACTAGAGAATCCAAAACCGCGATATGTTACCACCGTATTTGCCTATGGCTGCGGTCTCGGACCATCTCAAACGGCCAGGTCTCTGAAACTAATCGACCGCCGACAAATAGCATGGATCAATCAGCGACACGTAACCGAGGAAATGCTCGACAAAATAATCTCAGAAATTATCAACCAGTACAATAAATTTGCTCTGCCAAAGGTATGGGGCTCAGGGAAAAGTGCCTCCGCCGATGGTACCAAGTGGGATTTGTATGAGCAAAACCTTCTTTCTGAATATCACATCCGTTACGGTGGCTACGGCGGCTTAGGCTATTACCACGTTTCTGACACCTACATTGCCTTGTTCAGCCACTTCATACCTTGTGGAGTCTGGGAGGCAGTGTACATTCTGGATGGACTGCTAAAGAATCAATCAGATATTCAACCCGATACGCTTCATGCCGATACCCAAGGACAGAGCACTCCTGTATTCGGCTTAGCTCATTTGCTTGGCATAAATCTTATGCCGAGAATTCGTAACTGGAAGGATCTTAAGTTATTCAGACCAAGCAACGACACTCAATACAAGCATATTGATGCACTGTTCACTGATACCATTTGATTGGGATTTGATTGAGAATCATATTCCCGATCTGCTTAGAATCGTACTTTCAATAAAGACCGGGCGCGTTAGCGCGTCAACAATTCTTAGACGGCTTGGTACCTATAGCCGAAAGAACAAGCTTTATGCCGCCTTTGCCGAACTTGGTCGGGTCACCAGAACCATCTTCCTTCTCAAGTACATCTCTGACCCTGAGCTGAGATCCACTATTAGTGCCGCGACAAATAAGAGCGAACAATTCAACGATTTCATAAAGTGGATCAGGTTTGGTGCTGATGGTGTCATCCAAGAAAATGATCGAGACGAGCAGCGGAAGCTCATTAAGTACAATCATTTGGTGGCAAATTGTTTAATCCTTCACAACGTTTGCACGCTAACACGCCTGCTGAGTCAGCTTGCAAAAGAAGGACACACCTTCGACGAATCCACGATTGGTCAAATCAGTCCCTACATCCGACATCACGTTAACCGGTTTGGTGATTACGTGCTAAATATGGACCGTGGAGAACCATTGCCAACCTACGATTTTGGCTCAAAGAACAAAAAGTTCGCTAACGTCAGCTAATTAAGCTCTTTACTCGCTTCTCAAGAGAAAAATGGCCCATTTTTACGTGAATCGTTGTCATCCCTCTTATTGTTACAGAAAGGTGGGCCGGAATTGCTGGCTCAGAATCTGATCGCACTGGTAGATCAGGCGCGGCCAGTAGATTGGCTGGCGGCGCAAATATCTGGTGAACCAACAAACTTGCCTTATACGCTTCGAATTCATGATGTGGGGGACCACTATTCATGCGAGTATGCGCGTGCATGGCTACTTGCGATCCAAGATCGCCCTCAATGCAAATTCTGGTTCTATACACGCAGTTTCCTTGAGCCAAACCTGCTTGCGGTGCTCTCCGAGCTTGCAGGTGAATCAAATTGCCAGGGCTTCTTGAGTATCGACAATGACAATTTCGAGCAGGGCTTGCTCGCGTTTTCCGCTTATCCTGGTGTCTGGAAGCTGGCTCTAATGCAGCAGGACCAGGACCAACTGTCTTCTGAATTAATGCCCGCCATTCGCGATCGCGTCAAGCATGGTGAGATTATCAACTTCCCTTATCACCGCGCAGCAAGCATGTCGTGCCGCTCAGAGCCGATCCTCTGACCAACTGTCCGCAGATAACAACGAGCGCCTATCCATTGCAAACCAATAGAGCTGAGCCTAAGCCATGCCAATCATGCAGTCTTTGTTTGCCTAGCTAGCCTATCTGCGGGCTGGCTTGCAGCCTGCCTTGGCTGCACTTTTCGCCTTCTCAGTCTAAGGGGGAGGCGCCACCCCGCGTCAAGCACGAGCACCGAGCAGTTTGTTTTCCAGGGTTACTTCTCGCTTGACTCGGGAGCCTCCCCCTTGCCCCCGTAAGTGGCGAAAAGCCGCACTAATACAGGAAGACGAACATCATGAAAAAGAAAGTTTTGATAGCCATACCTGAGCGCCTGCTTGACCAATTGGATCTTCTTGCTGAATTTCGGTCGCAAACAAGATCTGAGCTAATCCGCGAGGCATGCCGGATTCACCTGGAGAACAGTCAGGCTTTCACGCCATCGCGACCGGCAATCTCTCTTATACATCCGACGCTCTTAAAGGAGGAAGCTGTCGCCAACTAGCCGATGACCTCTTTTGTAACCCAGCCGGGATGAGCCTCTGCGCCATCCCGGCATTTCTTTTAGGAGCAGATCATGAATACAAGAACACTCAAAAAGCATCTCAAGTACAAAATTCCTCAGATAAAGCTGGCGATTCTGCGTGAGCCTACAAGTGAACCCCTGCCAGCGATTCGGACGCCGAGCGACCTGGAGCAATACCTTGAACCAATGAAACATCTATCGGAAGAACATTTCGTAGCGCTGCATCTTGACGCCAGGCTACAGGTCACGGGCTACCATGTGGTGAGTCACGGAACCGTCTCGGCAAGCCTAGTTCACCCAAGAGAAGTCTTTAAAGCCGCTATCTTGAATAACGCCTACAGTGTTGTCGTCGCTCACAACCACCCGGCTGGATCGACCGACCCGAGCCGGGAAGACCTGGATACGACCAGCCAATTACTCGCCGGCGGCAAGCTGTTGGGAATTGAGATTCTCGATCATCTGATCGTCTCTTTCCGTGGTGTGGCGAGTATTCGAGAGTCGCATCCTGAGTTGTTTTAGCGGTATCACAAGAGCGGAAGCGGTGGCTCTATGCTGCCGCTTCTGTATCTTCTTTGATGTTGGAATCAAGCACACAACCCAGACAACAGCGTTAATACTCCTGCCTCTGTCTTTTCTGGTGTGCTCTTGCAATTGCTTTTCCTGTACTGGTCATCATCTGCCTGCTGTGGTGGAATGGGCTCCACAACTGGAAAGGAAGCTGGTGAGTGATTGTCTTGTTTCCACTGCTTTCGTACTTCCTTGGGTGTCGTTATGGTCATGCGCCCTATGTGGGACTTCGCGTCAGGTGGTCTGCATCACGCTTTCCTATATGTTCCGGCAATCTGCGTCTGACCTTCTTAATCCTCTTTCTTGTTGCTAATTTTGGTTCCGGGCTGAATTCCTACTTGTCTTATGTCTCAGCAAAGCCAGCGGCCATGGGCTTGTCCTGCTTCCGTTGTTTGTCTTTTGTCTGTTCTTGTAAGGCACCCCCGTGCTTTTTACCGGCGCCAATACTGGCACAACTTTTCGGAGGCGCAAGGATTCCCCTACGGGCGCGTGCGCGTCCTTGCACCACCGAAAAGCGCTAGCGCGGTCTGCGACTTATGCAAAACCTGGGGCACCTAAACCGCACTGGAGGTGCCAACCATGAACAATCAATTGACCATAATCGGCAGAGTCGGACAAGATCCCCGCGCTGTAAGCTTCGCTGACACAGGCAACAAAGTTGTGAAATTCAGCCTCGGAGTCACTGAATACAGCAACAAGAAAGACGAAGAGAAGACTCTCTGGTTCGACGTTGACTGCTGGAACGGTCTTGGAGAACGCGTAATGCAGACCATCACCAAAGGACGCGAAGTCCTTCTTACCGGGCGATTGGCCATCAACACCTTCAGCAAGGAAGTGGACGGAAAGACAGTGGAAGTACACAAGCCAATCTTGAAGCTCACCAGCTTCCACCTCTGTGGCCGTGCGCCAAGAAAGCGCGAGGAGGTATCCAATGACAATCAGTTAGCGAATATCTCCTGACAGCTATGCTGTGCATGTGATGGTGGCAGACCCACCGGAGGCGCCCAGCAGGGGGCGCCTCCAAACCACCGTAAGATGCTCTGGTAAAGAGCCAGGGTGTTAAGCGTTACGGGAAGGCGCGGGGTACCTCGCGTTTGGTATGAGTCAACGAAGACGAACGAAAGTGAACCACCGATGACGTATCGAAAAGTGAAAGATGACATCGAAACCGGGGGCAGGCCGCATTCCCGGGACAAGTCTGGAAGAAATCCTGAATTGCTGACCAGGCGGTGTCCGGTATATAGGGGTGGCGTGATCTTGATTCGGGCGCATGCACGGAACTTGGGAACCTGTCATTCTGCGACAGCGGTTTGGCGAGCGCGGAAGTACGTATGCAGCAGACCAAAGCCGGAAACGTTCAAGTAACGCACTACGAGAACAAAAGTACGGCGGAGACTAATCCATCCAGAGCACAGGGGCGGAGCAACCCGTAGTAGCGATGAAGACTGTGAAAGCAGGCAGAGCAAAGGGGTTGCGTCACCCGCTTTATGGGGTCGGACAACTCGAATGAGGAAGAACCAACATGCATAAGGCAAAGCCGTTTGCCATTTCCGAAAGCGTCGTTCGCGTCGCCTTCGAGAAAGTGAAAGCAAACAAGGGAGCAGCAGGCGTTGACGAGCAGTCGATTGCAGAGTTCGAAGAGAATATCGAAGCAAATCTGTACAAGATTTGGAATCGAATGTCGTCCGGCTCCTACTTCCCTCCACCGGTCAAATGCGTGGAGATTCCAAAAGCATCAGGCGGAACGAGGACACTCGGCGTGCCAACAGTGGCAGACCAAGTGGCGCAGATGGTGGTCAAAATCTATCTTGAGCCCGAAGTGGAACCAAAATTTCACCCGGATTCATACGGATACAGACCAAACAAATCTGCACTCGACGCAGTGGCACAAGCCACGAAGCGATGCCACCAAAAGTGGTGGGTGATCGATCTTGATATCAAAGGCTTCTTTGATTCACTCGATCATTCGCTGATGATGAAGATGGTAAAACTTCACACGCAAACCCGATGGATACTGCTTTACATTGAGCGGTGGCTGAAGGCACCACTTCAGCGAGAAGATGGAACACTTGTTGCTAGAGACCGCGGCAGCCCGCAAGGATCTGTGATCTCGCCCCTGTTAGCGAATATCTATTTGCATCACGCATTCGACATGTGGATGGTGAAAGACTGTCCTAAGGTCAATTTCGAGCGTTATGCCGATGATATCGTCGTCCATTGCTATGAGGGACAGACGAAGAACGTGCTGTCTGCTATCTCTTACAGGCTGAAGCTGTTTAAGCTCGAACTGCATCCATCCAAGACTAAGATTGTCTTCTGTAAGCAAGCCGATCGCCCGGGTGATTACCCGACTACTGCTTTCGACTTCTTAGGTTTCACGTTCCGCGCTCGCGGAATGAGAGACAAGAATGGCGGTACTTATCTCGGCTTCGGACCCGCAATCAGCGACAGCGCAGCCAAAGAGATACGGCGAACGATTCGCGGCTGGCATCTGCACAGACGAACTTTCACTTCTCTCGACGAACTCGCCAGAACGATAAACGCAACCGTGCGGGGGTGGATCAACTATTACGGGCGCTTCTATAAGTCGCGCATGTATAGAACCCTCGCCGGAATCAACTACTTCCTCGTGAAGTGGGCGATGCGGAAATATAAGAAGCGAAGCTCCCAACCGAAACAAACACGCGAATGGCTCAGAGCAATTGCCGAGAGAAATCCAGCGATGTTTGTTCATTGGAAGTTTGGCATCATACCTGGCATTGGCTGTAGGTGATGGGAGCCGTGTGAGTGGAGACTATCAAGCACGGTTCTGCGAGGGGCTGGGGGTGAAACTCCCCCGGTCTACTCTCCCTAAGCCAACCACTGCTGAAAAGGCTGATAACGCCTCCAGTGAATCGAAAAAGGCTGCTCGCAAGAGCGCCTGATTTAGATAAGACAGAGGCAGGAGTGAAAGCTCTTGTCTCTGTCTTCTTTCTTTTCTTGCCGCCATTGGCTGCCTCCGCTCAAGGCACCCTTGCCCCGGAGCCGCTCTTGCCGTGCCGCTCTACTTCTGTCCGACTGCCCTTGCTTTCCTGCCTGGCGCAAAGCCTACCGCTTGCCCCCACCGTCAACCTCACATCTGCAATTGCAAACTTCGCAGTAGTTGACGGTGGGACCCCGTCTGCGCGGTATTCAGGCAGTGCTGCAGGAGCTGGCGGGCAGCGCGACTGAGGGCTTGGCGCGCTCAGGCTGAAGGTCTTGGCTGATGGCGCGCTTCGCGCGTGGCTACCCACCCACCACCCTAGCTGCCGAGGACCGGCAGCGCCTAAAAAATCGGCGTGCGGCGGCAAAGGTAATTCCCTCTGGAAACCTAAAGCGGTTTGGGTTATTATGGTGAGAGACGACCGATCAATTGCCGGAATATAGGACTATTTCACCATGACAGAAGAAAAAAGGGTAGTTAAATTAGACGAAGATGAAGCATCGCTTGCGCTTCATGCGCTTCGCTTCTACATGAACGCTAAAGGACGAGAAGTAAGCGCCAACACTGAGCGGCTGGAAGCCACGCTGGATCAGTTTCTTAGCGGTACGACGTTTGTAGTGACACAAGTTGAAACTGTTGCCTCAATTCTTGGAGCTCGCGGGGGCACCAAGGGCGGTGCCTCAACTTCTGAAGCTAAAAGAGCCGCGTCCGCCGCTAACGGCGCCAAAGGCGGACGCCCACCTAAGCCAAATCTGTTTATCAAATTCGCTAAGACGGTCTGGCAGGAGCCCGACCCGAAACTGCTCAATGAGCTGTATCAGTTGATTGGGCACAACAAGTGGCTTCCTGATGAGCGCGGTGATGAAACAACCGGCCCTTATGTCCGGGTGCACGTGCCTGAAGTAAATTCCAAACTGGAGAAGCTTTTGAGCAATTCCCTCAACGTCTTCGAATGGGACGAGAAGGGGCTATACAGGTATTGCACCGAGCATCTGAACAATCAAGCTGAGCAGCTTCGTGTCGCAGACAGTACCGACGCCAGGTGCATTACGTGCGGTAAGCAGGCGCACTGGATCTACTAGCCAGCGCTCCCAAACTGCTATGGACCCACGGCTATGAACTCGATGAACTCCTGACAGGAGCAGATTTTTATGCCGCACCTGTCAGCGACGGCATCGTTAAAATGTTCGCGATTTCCCGAGAGTATGACGTGCGGAGGCGGCTTCATGCCGAGCGCCGCTGTCAGTACCGGTATGTCCGCTTTATGGCGCATGACACCGATGTATTTGTCGTAAGCCGCTTTGACTGAGGCGGCATCGGGATCGGGAAGGATAATCAACCGTGTGTCGGTTTTCAATTTCTCCCAATTGGCAATTACTGTATCCAGCTCGCCAGGCTTCTTTTGAAGTTTTGAAATGATTGCGTCTTCGGTGTCGTCGACGCAAAGCTGGCATGTGGCAAGGTCAAAGACGCCCTTAGCCACCATCTCGGCGACTACGTAAGCGGCTGAGCCAGGTATCAGCAGCGCTTCTATCATGACGTTTGAATCAGCAAATAGAACAGGTGTCATTTGAGATCTGGATACCTGTCAGCCAGGCGGGCAGCTCTGAGCTTGTCCGCTTCCTGAATGATTTCATCGGCAGTCACACCGGCTTGCTTGATCGCTTCCTGCGCCTTGCGGGCCGTCTCCGCCAGGACCTGCGTTTCTGGGAGCAGGACTATGCAGTTGCCGACGACCATCTCGATGAACGTGTCGCCCTGCTCAAGCCCGAGGGCTTTGCGTGCGTGGCTGGAAATTGTCACCTGTCCTTTGCTCGTCATTGTGAGACTGCGGAGCTTTGTTTCTGCCATACTTTCACCTCGGAATTTCCTTACATTTCTAAATTCCTTACTTCCTTACAAGTATACCATAAGTCACCATCCCCCAAATGTCGTAAATGACAACTGGCGACAAAGGCGAATGCCCGCGACAATAGATTCATGGACATTATCTGGTCGCTAGGTCTGATCGTTGTTTTGCTGCTTGCCCTGAACCACATGGCCGGCGGTAGAGCCTCCAATGTCTTGCGTCCGGTCAGCAATATAGTCAGTGGTCTTCTGTCCTTTGTTGTTCGGCTATGCCTTCGGGGAGTCGGAGCGCTCGTGCGCCTATTCGGCGGCACTCTCAAATTACCGGGCGCAGGAGCACCGAAGATAAGGGACGACAAACAGCCGCCAGGGCGAACGCCGCCTCGATGGGATGAGTGACCGAATGCAGCGCGCGGAAGAGGCACTGACGCGCAACCTTGAGCCACGGAGCGACTGAGAAGGAGCGGAGCCGCACCGACGGTCCGACCGAAGGGAGGTTTTACCGTTCGGTAAGGCAAGATACAAAGCGCAGGCACGCGCTTGTGAAAAGCGCTCCTGCGCTGGATTTAAACGGCGGCACGGCTTTGGGGTATACCCTATAGCTGGCGGCTCGATGATTCTATTATAGTATTAATGTACCTAGAGGCAGCGGCACATGACAGGAGAGCCCAAAAAACGCACCTACACGCCAAAGGTTGAAACGCGACTTGCCAGAGCCGACATTAATCGCCTGGACGAGGCCGCCAGGCAGGCCGGAACGACCCGATCCGATTTCATTCGGCAAGGTTTGCTCTGGTATCTCGACAATCTCGAAACTCTGAAGGAGGGCGACCGCGAAAACAAAACCGCCCAGGCGATCCGGTACGCGAGCGACCAGATCGTCAAAGCCATCCTAAGTGCGACCGACCGAATTTGCGGCATGCTTGCTCGTCAGGGAGCTGAAGTCGGAACTCTGTACGAGCTGACATGGAGAGCCTGTGGCACGCCGGGTGCCAAAGAAGAATTTACGGCGGCAGCCAATACCGCGAAGCAGCGGCAACGGACCAGGCTGGATGCCGATGAGAAGGCGATAGCCGAGCGGACCAAGAAGGTTGTCACCTCATGATTGTCGTGAAACACCAGTATTTTTCCCGGCGCGACCGGCAGAGCCGGACGGCTGGAAAGTCGCCGAAAGTTGCGGCGGTAGGCCGCGCGCTGGCTCACGTTAAGTACATCCAGCACCGCCCAGGCGAGGACCGTGGCGACGGCGGGCGCGAGCTATTCAATGACCGCGAGGACCAGATTGACGGCAAAAAAGTTCGCCGGATGGTCCGGGAGCAGGAAGACAATAAGGTTGTGGCTCATAAGCTGACTCTGGCGCCCGAGATAAACCCGGAGGACAAGAAGGCTTTCACGCGCGAGATCATGGATCGTCTGGGTTCTGAGAAAGGGTTAGACCTGGAGTGGGTGGGGACCGCGCACAACAACACCAGCCACCATCACATCCATGTCGTTGTGATGGGCAAGGACAAGAACGGCAAGGATGTTCGTTTCGACAAGAAAGACTACGACAGGATTAAGGAGTACGGCGACCGTTATCTTGAGAGACATCATCCCTATGAGCTAGAGCGGTCGCGGCAAGAGCGTGAACGGAAAGAGCGGGAAAGAATTGCTGCGCGTGAAAAGGAACGCGAAGCGGCGCGCGCGGAGCGCATCCGCGAAGGTCTTGAACTGCCATGGTTGCACAAGAAGATTATCCGCGAACAGCTAGAACCTTACCAGGAGTGGAAAGCGGCGCAGGAAGAGAAAGAGCGCAACGCCGGCGACGGCAAAGCCAAAGGGCTGGAAAACGAGCCTGAAAAGCCATACTTTCAGGACACGATAGAAGCGGCTGGGAAAGACTGGAGCCGCGAAAACAGTCTTGAAGAGCTTCGTGAGCTGAATCAATACCTCTGGGACAATGCTGATGAGCGCATTGAACTCAAGGAATACAAGAAATTGGTCCGCTGGATCAAAGACAAGGAGCGGATTAGAGAGCGTGGTGACAAAGAAAGTCCCGCTCCGGAAGTGAAGAAGGACGAGAGTCAAGGCGCAAAAGAACCAGCGAAAGACAAGGATAGCTTCGATTGGAAAGGCGAGAAGTACAACAAGAGCGACTCTTATGAACGGCTGACTGCCCTTGCTAAAGAATTGCGTGAAAATAAGCAAGAGCGCTTGCCTATCGAGAACTACCAGCAGTTAAGGGGCTGGATAGAAAACGCAGACCGGGCGAGGTTTTCCGGTTCACTAGAAAAGAGTCTGACTGAAGCAAAACAACGTTTCGATAATGACCAAAAGGCAAACAACTCGCCAGCCGCTTCGCGCTGGGTAGACCCGCTGCAACAGCAGGTCATGGCTAATCCCGTCATCGGTGTATTTATGACCGGTGCCAATATTGCAAACACTATCGTAAGCTGGATTGATCTGCGAGACAATCGAGACAGGCTGAAAGAAGCAGGCGATGCTCTGGAATCCGCAAAACTCGATAAGCAGGACGACTACCTGAAACACGACAAGCCCGAACAGCGGGAAGCCGACGAGCAGGTGATCAACAAGCTGGATAAGGCAATCGACGAAAACAAAGACGCAAAGAAAAAGCGCGAGGAAGAGAAGAAGCGCAAAGAGGAAGAGCGCAAGAGAGAGCATGACCCGTTCCGGTTCGATCCGTGGGGGCAATACTGATGCCAATTCAAGTACAGGATTCAGGTATTGTTGAAACGACCTACAAGGAGTTTCCAGTCCTTGCCGTGAATGTCCTGGAGCGTCTGGGTTATCACATATCACGCGCAAGCAAGCAGCTCGATCAAATACTCGCTAACGAACGGGTTGAAGAGCAAGTGGGACGCGACTGGTGGCGCCATGAATATCGCGTGGTGTTGCGCTGGCGCAAAACTACCGACGGTAAAGGCGTTCTGGTCACAGTAGAGATGTCCGAGCACAAAGGCGGCGGCTCACTGAGTGACTGCCAGAAGCGCTGTGACAAGCTCCTGGTGGAGCTACAGCGAGACGCCGAACGCGCGCGCGAAACCAGCCGCGACAAAGAACCAAATACTTCTTATGGCGCTGCGCGCTGGGGCAGAGAAGACGAGCTTATCGCGTCCGGATACATCCAAAAGAAGGCAGACCCGAAGCGATTGATCATCGGCAAAGCTGCATCCGGCGGATACCTTCAGGTTCCCGAAATGCTGACATATTCACACGCCCTGGTCTGTGGAAGAACCGGTGTCGGCAAGTCACGCGGCTTCTTTATTCCGCAGCTCATTGAGCGCATTGGCACGAATATGATCGTCACTGAAGCGACGCCTGGATACGAAGCTGGTGAGCTTTATTCGCTCACTTCAGGCTGGCGAAAACTGGCTGGGCACCAGATTTACTGCTTCAATCCGTCTGACATGAGTTCACATCGAATCAACCCGATCGATCGAATACGCTACGCGCCTGAAGAGATGAAAGCCTCCAGGGCTGAGAGTCTGTCCGACCTCATTATTATGAACGGTCAGGCCGACCAGCAGCGCGGTGAAAGCAAAACCTGGAACGACTCTGAGAAGCTTCTTCTGACGCCTTTGCTGTTGCACGCGGCGGCATCAGAGCCGGAGCATGGACATTTCGGGGCTCTGCGCTGGTTGCTTTTGCAAGGACCAGATCGACTGCGAAAAATTCTCTATCGCAGTCCATCAGAAGTTGCGCAAATGGAATTCGAAGGCTGGATGCGCCTTTCTGGCGAAACGAATTTTAAGTACGGTGTCTTTTCTGGATTGATCACGAAGCTCAATCCGTGGATGACCGACCAGATGGTGACGCTCACGGAAAAGACCGACATCGACCTGGAAGCGCTCAAGCACCAGCTCTTCACGTTTTATCTGGCGGTTCCAAGCCGTTCACGCGACAGCAAGTTGATTGGATCTTTGATGGTCAATTTCTTGTTGGATCACATTCTGGAAATTCGCGAAAACATGAAATACCCAATAGCCATGCTGCTCGACGAGTTTACCAACTTCGGAAAAATATCGGGAATTGAAGACACTCTATCGATTATTCGCAAAAACAAAATCGGATTGGTGCTCGGGTTTCAGAACTACTACCAGCTCGAAAAGGTCTACAACCGCAAAGAAGCGCAGATCATCCTCGACCAACCAGCAACGCAGGTTTACTTCAAGCAGAAGAATTATCGAGAAGCAAAGGAGTTGAGCGATGCTCTGGGTCGCACAACGATTGAAGAGCCGACCGTGACGGACAGCGGCAGGGTGCAGGAGTTCGTCCAGGGGCGGGCACTAGCCACGCCTGAAGAACTCATCAATCTGAAGGACCAGGTGATAGTTTTTACGCCCGATACCTGGCCGCTAAAGTTGCCGCTTACTTCGCCTACGGCTTACAACCAGGCGCTTGAGTATCCACCGCCTGAGCGGGATAAGCATCAAGTGAGCGACTTCGTTAAATCGCGCGGCCGTACAGCCCGCGACCAGGAGGAACGTCGAGAAGAGCAGCCGAAAAAACGTCCACCTAATGACCGCAGGGGTGGAAGTAGAGGTGATCGTCAGCGGGACAAGCCAAAACCGGACAAAATAGAGAAGAAGGACCAGGAGGTCAAAAGGAAGCCCGCTGTAGATGACCCGCCCGATTTAGGTGATGTATGGGAGCTGTAGGAATTGGACTAGGTATCTTCGTATTCCTGCTGGTGAGCGCATTCACGAGCGAATACATAACAAAGCCTGATAACACGGCAGGATGCTTGCCGGGTCTAATTGCCGCGATCTGGGTTGCATGGCCATGTTTCCATCACGCCGGGGTGTCACGGTACAACTTCTTGCATCCGGTGCCGCGCGAATTCAAAATGCCGATAAAGCAAGCATTTGCGAAGATCCGGGACATCATCTCTGATGTTTCTTACAATTTTGGCGACAAGTGGAGCGTCTCGACGGCGGACGTAAATAAGCGATACATCAAAGCTTCGCTTCGTTTTTCTGACGAAGAAACGCACATTGAAGGAACATCGCTGCAAAACATTCACACCCGAACAGAGCGCAAACAACGCCTTCTTGAGATGGAAGTGCAATTCAAAGACAACGGCAACGACACCACGACGATTCAATTCGACTTTCAGCCGAGGGTAGAAGGAGCCCAGTTTTACGCCTGCGATCACATCATCAGTGGATTGATGAATCGAGTTGAAACAGCGCTAGGACCAGGCGCCGATAGAGGGCAAGCTGCTGATACTAAGTTGTCTGCACCGCCCTGGTGGTTGATTGGACTTGGCGCACTAGGTGTTCTGAACCTCGGCTCCAGCATCATGACGGCGGTGTTCAAATGAACGATTTGCACAAAGCTTACGCCGTGCTCGGCTTAGAACCCGGTTCTTCAATGGAATCAATATTACGCAGATACAAGCGCTTGATCATGGTATGGCACCCGGACCGTGCGCCTTCGGCTGAGCACAAAGAGTTCGCCGAGGAAGAACTGAAGAAAATCAACAACGCCAAAGACCTTCTCTCCAAGCACTTCGGTGCCAGTGGCGGACATAAGTCCAGCGGCTGCGAATGCCAGCCCGGTTCTCCATCGAGTGGAGGTGCGGGGGCGAATGCAGGCGCTGGCGCGCGAAGCGGGACCGGTCCAGGTCCTTCTTACCATCGAACAAAGTCGGCTGAAGAAAAACGCCAGGAAGAAGAAGCCGCCCGGAAACGTGATGAGCAGCGGAAAAATGAGGAAGCTGCCGAAGAGGCTGCCAGGCGTGCGCAACAACAGGCAAATCAAACTACCAACAATCAAACAATGGAAAGCGCTGTCCAACAGCAAAAAGCACTTCAAGACGAAAAGCTGCGCTGGCAGATTTCAGTCGGTCTTGTGATTGCGTTTATTGCGCTCGAGTTTTTCGGAGCAGGCGCAATCAACGCCAAAAACTGGTGGCATGACGTTACATGGAAATGGCAAAACCAATCGAGTAACAACACTCCTCCGCCGAGTACCACCACAGGCAATACCGCGCCTACTCCGTACATTGAGCCGTACAATCAAACGCCGGGTGGGAATCCATCGAGCTGGGCCGCCGAACAGGCGCAGCAAGACAAGGAGCGCGCGGACCAGCAGCAAAAGCAACACGACCAGGACGTTTATTTTACAAAGCTAGACATAGATAAGTACCAGAAGATTATCGAGCATTGCAACAGTGAGCTGACAAACCTGGAAATCCAGATTGCAAGCCCGTCTGTCAGCGATTATGAAAAAAACAAGTTGCGTGAAATGCGCGACTTCCGTCAGAAAAATCTTTCGGAAGCACAGGAAAATTTGAAATTCGCCCAGGACAAGTTGGCTAATCTTACGGGGCAGCCTGTGTCTACGGCTCCGCCAGCAAGTCTTACGCCATCACCGTTTCTGGGCAGGCAGTCAACCAATCTGTTGCCTTCGACCACTACCAATACATCACCGTTCGCTCCGCCGGCAGATCCGAATTCTCTGACGCCATCGACCACGACCGGTATAACACCGTTCGAGCGAAAGTTCGAGGGGCTGAGTAAACCACTTTCAACATCGCCGAGCTTATCGGAAATGATGAAAAAATACAGCGGCACGTCAACGACTACCCCATCAAGCACAAGGTTTTCGGACTTATTGAAATCGCCGCAACCCTCTTCTGATACAGGTAACAAATAGTCGTGCTACTGCTTCTTCAAGAGTTTGGCCAGTTCAGAGTCGCGCCACATCACATAATCGGATGAACCCTTGTCGTTGAGTTGTTCATAGCGAGTCCACAGATTGTTTCCGTCAAGAACAGCATCATGCGTCCACCAATCTTTAGGCGGAACAACGGTCTTGCTGTATGCCTGGCTGTTTGTTTTCCACCACTGATCTGCAAAAGCAGCCTGTTTGTCATACGGTACATGCGCTCTGTCCCAAGCGTCTTTGGGATCTTTGCCGCCTGAAGCGCTCTGAATGCTCGAATTAAGCAGACCGGTCGCGCTCACATCGGGCGGACTTTCCTGCAAGTATTTTTGAAAATTGTTCCAACCGCCACCGTTCTTCAAGATGAATTGATGAAGGTCATAAGCCCATTCGCACTGCGTTCTTGGTTCAACATTTTTGTATCCGGAGCGGAACTCGGTGTCCTCTTTCGTTCCGAGATACAAGCCGAGAGGCTTGTCTTTACTGCCTCCGCGCACGGGTACAATATTTTGAGTGAGGACATCTTGCGAGAGCTCGTAAAGTTCTTGAATCATCGTGGCGCGCTGATCTTCGGCTTGCACAGCAGTGCCCATCACGATTACCAGCAGCGCGGCAAGCAAAATTCTAAACATCATTTATCCTCACTTTGCTAACTCCATCATGGCGCGCTCTTTGTCGCTGATGGTTGGTAATGTATATCTCCGCGTCGTTTCCAGCCGCTTGTGACCGCCGATCTCTGCGACTATAACCAGGTCATTCCCATTTCTGACCAGGTTCGTAAGGCAAGTGTGCCGCAGTAGATGGGCTGATAACTCAAGTCCGCAGCTCTGTCCAATCTTGCGAATGATCAAGTCAATGCTTGCCGTCGAAAGACGCTTGCCTTGGGGATTTAAGAAGAGTGCATCGTCAATTTTTTTTGATTCGAATTTCTTGCTTCGTTCCAAGAACCAGTCCCGCAAAGCTTCTGTCGCAGTGTCGTTAAGCGGGATCTCGCGATATCGATCACCTTTTCCGCTGCGGACGGTAACGCGCCGTCTGCGACCAGCAATCGAAACGTCTTGTTCGTTGAGCGCTACGCATTCGCCGATTCTTATGCCGGTGAAGAAAAGAAGGAGGGCTATGGCTCGATCCTTACTGCGACGACATGCAGCAACAGCTCTCAAGAAACGCTTTTGTTCGTCTTTACTCAAAGCTCGCGGAGCTTCCTGCGGCAAGTCTTCGCGGACAGGCTTTCCTGGCGGTAAACCCTGAAACTGGAAGAAATGGTCAATCGCGGTCAAGTATGCGTTTACTGTGCTTGGCTGAGATTTCTGTTCTTGCTTGAGATGTTTTTTGTATTCACGGACAACATGCTCGCGTTCGCGCTCATTTGCGATCAGAACCCGAATGTCTTCACCAGAGGTGCCCAGGAAGCCCAGGAAGTGATTTATCCGTGAGCGGTAGGCTCGTCGGGTCTGGTCGGAGAGGGGCTGCCTTTTAAGCCAAGACAGATACTTCTCGTAGCGTTCATGGGCGGCTTTCAAGATATCGGTTTTCAAGCGTTGGTGGCTCCTTTTCCCAGTATCACAAGAAATATCGGCGCCATCCTACCACGCAAGTTGCTGGGTATCACAAGTTTTTGGGCGCGAAACTTGCGATACCTCTAGGTATCTCAAGATTTCAAACCGTTATCGACCGCAAACAGAACAGTCACGGATCGTTCCCCGACTGTAATCTCATTGCCTTTTACTTCTTCTGCAACTTCTGCATCTTGAAAAGAATTGGGCAAACGCATTGTATCGATGATCGAGCGCCAGGAATAACCGTTTATAACTGGAATCTCAAACGTAAGAGGATGCCAAAAGGCATTAACCATGATGTGAAGCCAACCCTCAGTTATGCTTGCGCCAATCAAACTGTAAGCTAGGCTATGAGAGGTTTCTGACCAATCTGGCAAACCTAGTTTGATCCCATGCCACACGATTCGCGGACAGCAACATTCCTTTGTCATCTTGCAGAGCAAATGATTCTGTTGCAGCAACGGGCAGGCTTTTCTGAAGGCTGCAAGATGGCTGACGAATTCAAAAGTACTAGCGTTCTTTTCTGCCAATTTCCAATCAAACCAACTTATTTCGTTGTCCTGACAATAGGCGTTATTGTTTCCTTGTTGGGTCCGGCCAATCTCGTCACCCATGAGTAGCATTGGCGTACCTTGCGAAAAAAAGAGCACCGTCAAAAAATTTTTTATCTGCCGGGAGCGCAAGCTCTCAACTTCACAGTTCTCAGAGGGACCTTCAAAGCCGCAATTCCAACTGAAATTTGAATTGTTTCCATCGGCATTATTTTCACCATTGTCCATATTGTGTTTCTGATTGTAGGACACCAAATCCCTTAACGTGAAACCATCGTGGCAGGTAACAAAATGGATGCTTCTGTGTGGCTCTCTGTCGGAATTCGAGTAAATATCTGAACTCCCGGCGATTCTTTCTGCGGCAGCTTTAGCGCTTCCGTTATCTCCTTTCAGAAATTTTCGGATGTCATCTCGAAAAGGACCATTCCACTCTGCAAACCAATCGCTACTGTTGATGAAAGAACCAATCTGATAAAAACCGGTGGCATCCCACGCCTCAGCAATCAGTTTGCTGCCGGCCAAAACCGGATCAGATTCAATCGCCGATAGTACACTCGAAAGTTCAATTGATTGCGGCTTGCCAGACGCATCTCTGGATAGCGTTGATGCCAGGTCGAAACGAAACCCATCTACATGCATCTCTGATACCCAGTAACGCAAACAGTCAAGGATAAGTCTTTGACAAACAGAATTATTGCCTCTCAAACTATTGCCGCAGCCGCTGAAATCGGCATAACCATCAATAGAATCGACAATGTAATAGGTTGAGTTTGCCAGTCCTTTTAGGCTGACTATCGGACCTAATTCACTCCCCTCGCCGCTGTGATTGAAAACAACATCCAGAATTACTTCGATTCCTTCCTTATGAAGCGCTTTTACAAGATCTCTGAATTCATCAATAATCCCTACTGCACCTGTTGCTGCTGCATACCCTGAATGCAGCGAGAAATATGCAAGTGGGCTGTAGCCCCAGTAGTTTGATAAACCTTCAGGGGCATCTTGAGAATCGAAAAATTGGATCGGCATAAGCTCAACTGCTGTTATGCCAAGCCTCTTCAAATATGGAATTTTCTCTTGCAGTCCTGCAAAAGTCCCTCTTTTTACAAGCGGAACACCAGACGATGCATGTTTGGTAAATCCTTTCACATGCATTTCGTAGATTATGCTTTTTGCATATGACGTTCGCGGCAGTACATCGCCTGCCCAGTCATAGTCGCACCTACCAATAGCTACACTGCGAAAAGCAGTCTGGCAGTTACTCCCTACAGCACTAGCTCTAGCTCTTGAATAATTTTCAGCATTGACGACGCCACGAGAATATGGATCTAACAAAACCTTTTCTTCATGGTATTGGAAGACCCTTAGATCGTTCTTTTGTCCGGCGGTTCGGTAAGCATATACTTGTCCGGCTTTTAGTCCTGGAACGAAGACATGCCAATAATGAAAGGTTCGGTTGTGTGTGTGGTCGAGTCTAATGGTCTGGCTTGGCTCTTCGGCGTCTATCGCATCAAATAATAAAAGTTCAAGTTCCGAACACGTGGCGAAAACAGAAAAATTGATACCGTCCTCCAAAACGGTGGAACCTAGAGGGAAGCTCTTGCCTGGCTGGTTGGTTCTATTATGCTCATTCTCGCCGCTATGCTTACATCCACGCTTTTTATCCCTACAGCAATCTTCTACTTGATCATTGCTCACTACACTGATCCTCATCCGCTGATTTAATTACAGAACTAACATTGCATGCGCATCCTCCCGTTAAATTGTCTACTGCGCATCCAGTCCAAGCACATCCCAAGCCAACACAGTCGCACTCGTCTGTTTCACATAGTAAGCTCAAGCAACGCAAAGCGTCTTTGTCTACGAGAAACTCTCCGGATGCTATAAACTCGCGCCTCGATAATTTTGAACTGTTCTCTATCACACCGAGAACAACTAACAATTGCGCAAGTCCTTCCAGTGTCAGCTCCCTATGCACGTAGCTCTTGCTATCTTTGTTCTTGATGAAGCGAATGTATGGCGGATCTAGGTTGATAAACACTCTCAGTCTGTCCATGCTTAGTCCCTAATTGTTGGATTTGTTACTTTGGCCTTCGGTGCCAAAGTGTTTAAGTGCTCACGGAAGTCCATCCAATCCTTTCGAACTCTTGAGAATTCTTCATTGACTGGAAGTTTTTCGATAGCTTCTTTAACAGCCGCCTGCGCTGATGCATTCTCACCAGCGAGATGATGAACGACTGCCAAGTTGAACAAATCCTCCGCCACCGCAAAGCTTTCTGCACCTCTGACTGCTGTATCGTTTTCTGTGGCTCGTTTGAGCAGTCGCTTACTTTCTTCATAGAGACCGGATTGTGCATAACACTGAGCAAGATGATTGAGCAGCACACCGGTGTCAGAAGCTCGCCTAGAAGAATATCTCCGCTGTATCTCAAGAGCCTCATTCAGCGAGCTGATTGCAGCTTTGCAGGCACCTTTTCTAAATTGCAAACCAGCTAAATTGTCTAGGGACTGACTTTTAGCATCAGTAGAACGTTCGTCCTTCCAACTTTCATCCTTGAATATCTTCAACGAACACTGGGTGAGGGACTCGGCCAAATCTAGCTCCCCGTGGTCCAAACAACAACGTGCGCTTTCTTCCAGCAGAACGCTTTCATTACTGCTTACTTTCTTGCCCAGCAGTAAGATTTCTGCAATATCCTGCACACACTTGGAGCGCTTACCCTTAGTTACCCCGGCTTCTGAAAACTCTTTCAATGTTTTTTTGATGAGCTTTTTCTGCCGGTCACTCAGAGTATCTTGATGCTTTCTATTTGACCAAAAGCCACTTTGTTCTCGCTGATGCGAAAATCTCGGTGGAGGAAAATAACCAAGGGCTAGGCTCAGTGGGTGAGACATCGAAGTGAAACTGAGAATAACGAACGCGATTTTCAGCAGTTTAAAGCTTATTGCGCTTTTTGAACTCTTGAACATAATGTTTGATAGATGCAGCTTGCTCATCTTTGCCTACTTTCGCCAAATGAACGGCATACGATTCCATTGCCTCGACCAATTCCTCATGTATCGGATCTACTGTGTATCTCAGCATTCGAATACCCTCCTCAAACAGGGCATCGGCCTCCTCACACCTGTTCAAAGAGCAGTATGCGGCTGCAAGATTCACCTGACAGCCAGCATATTCTTTGGTTTTGATCCCAAAAACAGAACCATTGATGTTTAACGCTTTTTGAAAGAGAGCAATTGCTTCAAGGGGTTTCTGTTGCTTGCAAAACAAGATACCGATGTTGTTTAGACAACCAGCCACTTCAGCAGATTTTTCACCAATAATTGCCTCCCAAATCTGAAGAGCTTTTTCGTACAGCGGCTCGGCTCGTTCGTACATTCCTTGCTTTCTGTAATGCGTTGCAATGTTGCTAAAGTCTTCCGCTAGCCTTAACTTCCCGTGTTGACTTGAACTCTCGTCAATAGATAAAGCTCGCTGATAGAGTGGATCGGATTCCTTGTGCTTTCCCTGCGCGCAATAGCAAAGGGCTAGTCCGTTCAAGGTCATAGCCAGGCGCTCATCGTTTATGTGCAGGGCTTCTAGGTCTCGAAGTGCCTTTTGAAACTTTTGTTGAGCCACCGAGTATTTACCTCGATCATAGCTTTGCTGTCCAAGCCACATTTGCATATTCCAATCACTGTAGGTCTTATCCGTCTTGTTTTCATTGCTCATTAATGTCGTCTTCCTGTGTTCGCTTTTCAATGCTCGCCGTGCAGTTTTGTGATGCCATATCCCCTTTCAGAAAGCCAGGGAGAAAAGATCCCTTGCATAAAAGCTGTCATCAAACCGTACATCGACAACAGAATCACCACTTGTAAGAGAAAACCTTTTCCAGACATTTTTCCTTTCTTTTTCTGGACCCACATGAACAGGCTCGTTCCAAGCAAGATAGCTATTGCTAAAACTTGAAATGCAGGATGATTGTTTCCGAAGTACTGATAGATACTTGATGCACCTGCTAGTCCGACAGCAATACCAAGAAGAGGAATTGAGCAGCAAAGGCAAGCAAGTATGGCGGCCGATAGACTCAGGAGATAGTGTCGAATTCTCTTGTGTCCCACTGAATATCCACTCTTGCCCGTTGAGGATTCGCAGGATGAATGCTTGTTTTCCTTCACTATCAACACCTCATAATTGTAAGTCTAAGCGTGTAGCCATCTCTTACAAATCCTCCTTCCGGCTGAGATCAAAAAGTCATTTTGCGTCAGCACCGTTTCCTAAATTGGCACTGCAAATAACCACACCCATCAAACCGAGCCCCACTAGTGCAAGAGGCGCTAATGCTGGCGGGCCATCTACACCAAGAGGAATTCGTCCTGGCTGCATGCAAACCACTTTCATGACAGTGCAAACGGATCTCCATGGATCGCCTTTACTGTGAAACCAGAAACCTAAAGTTCCAATAAGCGGAGCAACTGAAAAGCAGATCAGAAGTAATCTTCTTCCGCCCCGATTCCAGAGCGCTAAGCTCACTGGACCCATCAGAAATAAGAATGCGCAATAGCCTAGAGGTAGCCAGGCTTGCCATCTTCTTCCAAGTACCGCCTGATGTTCAAAACGCACCTCAATAAATAAAAGCGCCAAACCAGCAAGAAGCAGGAAAATCAATAGCTTTCCTGCAACTAGCGGCTCTCTGCTCTTGCGTAAAATAGCTCGAACTATATTCATTGAGTGACTATTGAATGAACATGAATTGCTTTCTCAGAGGGGTCAATATGTCCTGAAATTGCTACATGCTTGCCTGCCAAAATTTTGCTCTTTTCTTGATCGGATAAGGTGTATGAGTCACCTTTTTCGTCTACGAGCACATACTTAGCTCCTGATGCTACACATTGTTCTATGCACTTACTTGGTTGTTTGCCAGCTTCACCCATCTTTGAATGATCCTTGCCGCACATGCTATCGCTGATGACACCATGTATCGTCCCTTCATAAACTTCCGATGCTGTTGATGGTTGGCTCGCTTCCGTGCTTTCCGAAGCAGTTTGTTTGGTCGACTCGATGGCGGGCGATGAACCATTCGTCGTTGATGTTTCAGGTTTAGTACCTGAATTACTGCATCCTGCCAACGTCATGACCACAATCAAACTGCCAATAAGACTTCTATTCACTTGCATTTCTTTCTCCTTGTTTGTTTTAGATTTCACCGCTGGCAAAAATCAGGCGCGCCTGTGCCAAGCGGTACTTGTAGATCGCTTCCTGTAAAGTCAGTCTTGCTTGAAACATCTTGACAGCGGCGTCAAACTGCTCCAGAGCAATCGATTTACCCACTTCATATCTCGTATGAAAGAGTCGATGATCCTCTTCTGCTGAGACCACTTGCTCTTGAGCAAGAGTTACATTTCGTCTTGCAAGATCCAAATCGATCCAGGCCTGTGAGACCTCTTGAGCAACTTTCAAATCGGTATTTTTTTTCGCCAGTTCTGCTTCCCGCAGGGCTGCATTGGCAGCTCGCAATTCGTTCGCTCTGGATCCAGAATCAAATAGCGTGACACCACCCATGACACCAATAAAACCGCCCCAGCGTCCATTTGCTTCACCGTCTGGAGAACTTCCAGTGATGTTGCTGCCTGCTCCGTAGGCTGATATCTGAGGTGAATATTTACTCAAAGCAACTTGCCGTCTGGCTTTTAGTTCTGCCACCCTATTTATCGCTTTCGTAATCTCAGGTCGCCTGGTGGCTGCCGATTCCAAGAATTTGTTCAAACCGTCTGCTGTTTCAACGTATACAAGCGAATCCCTTAAACCAATTTGTGAACCCAGATTGACAGACATTGCAACCTTTAAATTTAAAAGAGCTGAATTGAAGTCTCTGTACCGCTCATTGAGCTGAATTCGAGCTTTCGCTAGTTCTGCTTCTTCACGCAGATAATCAGCTCTTGGTGCTTTGCCTTCATCCATCCGCTTTTTCATATTAGCGCTGCTCCACTCTCGGAATTTGACATAATCCGAAGCTACGCGCAGGCTGGCTTCAGCCCAAGCTGCTGCCCAGTACGCTTCCTTGACTGAAAGAGCGGTTTGAATTCGCTGCTCGTTGAAATTCGAAAGAGATTGTTTTGCTACTGCCCGAGCGGCTCTATACCCACCGAGCAAGCGGCCACCAGTAAAGATCGGCTGGCTCCCAGCAAAAAGTAAGCTAAGCGAACTCCCCTTCACTATGGGCTGCATAGGAGGCGATGCAATCGTTGTATCACCAGGTAAAAATAGCATTTGGTTGAGCGAAGAAGCGGAGTAGAAAGTGTTGAATGAGGCCGTTGGTCCGAATTTCGCCAAAGCAGCGCGTGCCAAAAATTTCGACCCTAACCATGATTGCTCGGTTTGCTTGAGTGTGAAATTGTTCTTTATACCTACCTGCACAGCATCATCAATGCCAATTGAGCCGTTCTGCTCTGCTAAATCTCCTGATGGTGCCGACTTTGTCACTGTCAATTGGATAGGATTTCCTGTGACAATTTCATCTACCGAAGTAGCTGAATTCTTGTCGTGTCCAATAATTGGACCGCGAAGCTCTTGAGCAGCAACGGGTCCACTTAGAGCCATGTGAAAATTACAAAGGCTCAAAACGACAAGTATCACTTTCTTTCTAATAACCACTTTCTTTTGCTCCCGAAAATATCTGACGAGCTACGAGCCTCTGTTCCTCCCGCAGAACTCGCCAGGCTTCAATTGAAAATCGCACTTCTATTTCGCGCTTTACCTTACTGGGAGCAGAAATATTAGTCGCGAGCCTTTGCAAATCAGCTAAAGTCATCGTTCTTTCTGTCTCTTTTGAATCCGATTCAAATCGCTTTCTGATTTCTGTTATTTCTCCTTCGACTGGCTTTAGTTGCGCCTTTTCTTTTCGACTCAAATCATTGAGTCTTGTCACTTGTTCTTTGTTCAATGAAAGCTTCGCCTGAAATGCAATAAGGGAATTGATTGTCGGTAGCCGCTTGCGAAGGACTTCTCCGCTGGTTTCTACTTTCCTTTCTATTCGTACCTTCACTGGTGTTATCAATTGATAGCCAAGAATGACAAGCAGGCAAATCAGCATCGCAGCAGTGCCAAACCGAAGTCCTGGAGCCACATCTGACTTTGTCTGGAATATATTCAAAAGAATTTTGCTAGTCATTGTTTTTCCCTCGTCTAAAATGCTTTTCTAGCCAAATGACCAAATCATCGATGTATGCGTGCATGATTGGTATATCGAGAAGACTAAGGATCGTTCCAACAATTAGTCCGCCCACCACAACTGTGCCAAGCGGTGAGTAAGCATCCATGCCCGTTTTGGGCGCTATCGATACAGGCAACATGACGATGATCGTTATCACTGATGTCATCAAGATTGGGCGCAATCGCTCGGGGCAGGCTTTTATAATCGCTTCGTCTCTGGGCATTCCGCTATGTCGATGTCTTAAAATCTGGTCGATAAGCAGGATGGCAGTTGTTATGTCCATCCCGGTCAAAATGATCACCGCCATGATGGAAACACTGGAAAACGCTTGGTGCGCTAACCACAATGCAAAAAATACGCCGGAAAGCTCAAGCGGCAAGGAGAACACCATCTGCAACGGCTGCAAAAATCCTCTGAATTGCGCTACCAAGACTAAGAAAATGAAGAGTAGTGCTAATTGCAGACCCATGAGAAGTCGCCCAAATGCATCCATCATCTGAGTCATGTCTCCTCGAATTTCGATGGTGTAACCCGGCGGCCAATTCAGTTGAGCCATGGCTTTCATCATCACCTCCATGGCGACATCCATTGAAGGCGGTTCACCTTTGCGGTAGTAACCCATCACGGTTATTGCTCTGCGCATCTGGTCATGACTAATTACAGTGGGCGCTTCTCTATACTCAAGATTCGCGACGCTCTTCAGTGGCACCTGTTTTCCCTCAGGTGTTGTAATCGTCATTAAAAGAAGGTCGGCTTGATCGCGCCGCTGCGGCTCGTCGTAGCGTACAAGAATCGTTCGCTGTCTAATATTGGGCAAGCGATAGTATTCGTTGGTTAACGCTCCAGTTAATGAATAGTAGGCTTGGTCTGCTATTTGAGTGGGGGTAAGACCCAGCTCTTGCGCCCGTCTTGGATCTACTCTTATCTCCCAATCTGGCTTGCTAAGACTCCAGTCCGTCGAAACCTGATGCATACCGAAAGTCTCTTGTCCTATTTTTGCTGTTTGCTCTGCCAGCCTTGAAAGAATCGACATATCAGGACCAGTGACAAGAATCGAAATGGGCGCTTGTGAGCTCGCCATAACATCTGATCCCATCTCCTTTATCTGCAAGCGCCTGATTCCCGGAACCGTTGACGTCGCCTCTGTTTGCACACTGTCGATAACGTCCCAAATCGTCTTTTTCCTCTCATCTTTATCACTCAACGTGATCATGAAAGTCGCAAAGTTAACGGCGGGCATGTTGTAACCGTTGAAATAGGTCCCACCTGGATCTGTACCGATTTCAGTCGATACATGTTCGATCTCAGGATGTTTGAGCATTAGTTTTTCTACACGCGTTGTGATTTCCTCTGTTTCATCAAAGGACAATCCTGGACTTACCTCCAGCACGCCATATGCCTGCCCCACGTCAGCTAACGGCATCATTTCGCTACCGATGAAATTGTAGAAAGTGAAACCAATTACTATGGTGGCAAGAATTCTCGCCATGTTCACGAAGCGATGTTTCAGCATCCAGGCTACAAGCCTTGCATAATTGTCCTCAAGCCTAACGAGCATGTGGTCGAACGGTTCGAGAACTTTTGTTCTTAGCCACCTGGTTAACCACACCTCGCTCGTTTGTTCTCCGGGCTGTGGTTTTGGACGAAGAAATTTCTCCGCTAAAACCGCTGTCAGTGTTAAGGAAACAAGAAAAGATGCAAGCAGCCCAAAAATAATTGGCCAGACAAGCCCTACAAACATCTGCTGTACGATTCCACCACAGAAAAGAAGTGGAGCTAAAGCTAAGATTAGAACAAGCGTCGAGGCCGCCACTGCCAATCTCACTTCTGTGATACCGTCAATGGTGGCTTCTCTAGGCTTTTTGCCCATCCGCAAATGTCTTTCGATTGCGTGAATATCGATGATTGAATCGTCGACCAATCGACCTATTGAAAGAAGCAAACCAACGAGCGTAGAGCTATCTAAAGTCATCCCCAATGGAATGAGCGCTAATACTGCCATTGCCAATGAGATTGGAATTGTGATCATAGAGATAAGCGTGGCCCGCCATTCTCCAAGGAAAAGAAGTACGGCGATGCCAGTGAGAACAATGGCTGTGCCAAGCTCTTCCAGCATGTTTCGCATGAGAATTCCAACGAAGTGCGAATTGTCATAGCTGATTTCAAAATGAATGCCTGGGTAATCTTTTTCCAGCGCCGCTATCTCTTTTTTGATGCCCTCAATAACGACTGGCGAGCTGGCTTCCGGTGTTTGAATTACACTTACTTCAATCCCAGGTTCGACTTTGCCACTGTGAACATGATGATAAGCAGCCCTTTTTTCCCAGTACGTATCAACAACTCGTGCCACGTCTTTCACATAGACAATGCGATCGCCAATCGATTTGAGAGGATAGTCCTCAACTTCCCGAACACCCTGTGCGAGCGTATTAATACGAGCAATTGATTCTCCATCTTTATAAGTTAAGCGGCCAGCAGGTTTTGCAATGTTTTGTCTGTCGAGGGCGTCTCGAACATCGAGAATGGAAAGCCCGAAGCCAGCTAATTTGTTTCGGTCTACAAGGACTTGAAGTTGCCGTTTGTAACCCCCAAAGGCATAAATAGACCAGACATCTGGTACTTTCTTGAGGCGATTCGTAATTTGATTGTCAGCCAATTCTCTGAGTCGAACTGGATCCCATCCCGGCGCAGTTAAATTGAAAGTCAAAACAGGTAAATTGAGTGGATCGATGAACAACACCCAGCTAGGCTTTAGATTCGCACCTGTGACCGGCAGGTCAGCTTGCACAACATTCATGAGTGCTTGCGTTTCTACCAGAGCCCGCTTCATGTCGGTGCCGTAGGGAAACTCAAGGGAAACCATCGAAAAACCTTCTTGCGAGGTTGAACGAATAAAGCGCACTCCTCGAATATCCACCATTCGCTCTTCAATCGGTTTACTTATGTACGTTTCCATCTCCTCAGCAGACAGACCGGGCTGCATGCTGACCACACCGATCATTGGACTTTGAACATATGGCATGAGTCTTTTCGGCATATAAAAACCGATAGCAACGAATGCCAGAATCACCATTGCTAGAAAGAAAGCGAAAATCGTATACGGATGTTCTATCGACCAGGCGGTTACATTGAAACCGCGTCCGTGCTCTGGTTCGTTAGAATGTGTTTGATGCTTTGATTCTGTCGCTGTCATAATTAAGGCACCTCAGCATCAACAGATGTTTCCAAAGGAGCCGATCCAGGAATGCTGATCTTTAGCTTCAGTCGCCACAGCCCACTAGATAGATCGCTCTTCAATCGCGCCTCTCCAGTCATGCCGGTTACTCCGTTAAGATCCGGACCAGCCATATCTCCCATACCAGGCATTGATGTCTTTGCAGAGATCTGTGCACCAGATACAGTACCACCGCCATGTTTTTCTACTTTTACAATCGTAGTGTTTGATCCACCTTTAGCCGGATCAAGCGAGACCCTCAGCATAAGAGCGCCTGACATTTCCTCATAAGACCAATTGTTTGAGGAGTCCAATCGATTGCCTTGTACTTCGGCTGCTGTCGGAAGTTTGACTGGACCGGCCTTGCCCCACTCAGTTGCAACCACGGACATACCTGGTTGGAGATTCGCAAAGCCGGCATGAACTACCTGGTCACCTTCACTGAGTCCTTTAACTATTTCTGTTTGGTCTGGATTTGTTATTCCGATCTCAACGTCAACCAAATGCACTTCATTCTTTCCACCAAGTTGTTTGGGAACTAGGTCCATACCACACTTCGGACATTTGCCAGGCGCATCAGTCACAACTTCAGGATGCATCGTGCATGTGTACTGCTTTTTGCCAGGATTTTGCTGGTTTGCTCTTTTGATCAATTCAAGACTCATTCCACATTTGGGACAAGTCCCTGGTTTGTCAGAGACGACCTCTGGATGCATTGGACATTGATATTTCGAGTGCGCCGAAAAGCTCTCTGCTGAACCTGCTTTCCATACTTGCGCCCTGCCTTCTCTCCAAATAATTGCTGATGTGGGCACGACCAATCCTTCATGCTCACCTGTCGATAGCTTCATCACAACGTACTGGCCTGGCAAAAATTTGTACGCTTCAACTGAGCTAACTTGACGGAGATTGGCTTCTGGTTGGCTCTGAATGTTGTCGATCAAGGCTTCAACAGTGAACGTTCGACTTGTGGGATCGGCAGCGGGAAAGATTGAAGTAACTCTAGCTTGCACTTCCTTATTGCTTGCTTGCGAACCTTTTATGCTCACATTGGCGCCCAGCTTAAGGCGACCGGCATCTTCGCTTGCGACCTCAGCTTGTACGCGCACCTGTTTTACATGCGCTACTTTGAGCACCATCATTCCTGGGTTTACTACTACACCTGGGCTAATGAGGCGCTTGGTTACAACCCCGTCCTCTTGAGCAAGAATTCTTGTGTACTTCTCGTAAATAACAGTGTTTTTGAGAGCTGCTTTAGCCTGTTGAGCCGTTGAATACTGATGGCCAACATGGTGAATCATCGTGTCAAGTGCGGCTTGCGCTGCAAGTTTTGTGTTACGCACCTCTCTCAATTTTGCTTGAGCTTGTTCTACCTGAGCTTCAGCTATTTTGAGTTGAGCCAACTCCTTCTGATATTCATCCAGCGATACTACTTGGGACTTAAGAAGCGCACTTTGTCTTTGTACTTCAGGAGTCCAATACGCTAAATTTGCATTTGCTTCTGCTAAAGCTTTTTCTGCTCCCTTCTCCGCTTCTTTGGCAGCCTCAAGTTCGAATTTTTTCTGGGCAAATTCCGATTTGGCTATACCTGCATTGTGCATTGCCGCATCTTCAGCGCTTTGGGCTTCCTGTCTTTTTGCTGCATATTCGGAGTTATCTGAAGGGTCAAGCTGAATGAGTAACTGCCCAGCCTTTACAATATCTCCAGGATAGACAGGCATTTTCACTACTCGTCCGGTAACCCGAGGATAAACGTCTTCATCACTGTAGGCTTGAACACTACCGGTATATGTTATCGATCCGGAAATTGTTTCCTTCCGCGCTGTAGCTATTGCCACAGGCACTGCGCCCTTTGGCGGGACCATAACTGTCATGTCCATTGCCTGCGATTCGAGAACACTCATTTGTCCGGGCTTCTTATATACCTGCACAATCACGACGCAGACTATCGTGACAGCGATCAGTGTCACCACTCCCCAAAAATTCTTCCTTATCAAAATCCAGAAGTTTTTCTTCTCGCCGTCTCGTACATCGTTAGACTCTACTGCCATTACTTTGCCTCCACACTTGATTCGTTATGAAGCGGAGCCTCGATCTCTTCGATTGTTTTGACTTTGAGTCGGTCACTAACAACAGTGCCAAAAACCCGCACATAGAAGCTGTTTCTGCGCGTGCTCTTTTCCAATAAGCTGATTGCAAGCTTGTTCCCATGCCTGTCGAGCGTGAGCCATCGACGGTTTGTGTAAATGGAATATCCCTGCTTTTTGCAGTTCGCCATCAGGCTGCAGTCTTTCGTATGGTGTTTGATAAAGTCCTCTGGGTGCGGATCTTCAAGGACTGATGCCATACATTTGCGATCAATTAGGTAGCCATCGATAGGCAGTTCGGCTGCTTGGCAAATCTCGCTGATAAATAGAACTGACAGACCTATTGAGACTGAAATCAAACTGGTAGTTTTCATAAGACCTTTTCGCGCCCGAGGCGCGCGTTTTCCTGAGCCATAAGTGAAACCAAAACACTGCTCGGTGAGAGATGCGCCGACCTTCTCGGCCATGCGCAAAAATCACCAAGCAGTGCTAACGACTGATGGCTAAATTAGGAAAACTTGCTTATATAGATAAGTCTTAGTGGTGCCCATACCCCTGATTCGGGGAGGGGCTCTGTTCGGATGAGCTGGAGCATCCGAAGCGACTGCAATCAAAAACGCTGGCAGATCACTCAGAATACTTATGGAGTCAGCAAAAGATTCGCTTTCCGGCAAAATGCTAATGCTGCTTGCCAAGCTTATCGTCTTGTCAATACCCATGCCGCAACAAGAGTGATGCTTGAAAACCGCCTCTCTTGAAGCAGTTGAATGGCAGGAGCTTGAAGATGTTTGATTTTCACAACAGCTATGCTGCTGGTTTACTGTTTTGACTTGGGCTTCGTCACAAGCACATGCTTGCCTGGGCACTGCAATGAAGAGCGCTAAAAGCATCAGAAATATGACAGATAGACGCTTCACAAGACACCAGTGGGGTCAAAAAAATAATCCTTAAGCTTAGCTTCATGATAACAGGCATGTCAAATCCAGGGTTGTCATTTGGCTCTTGACTCTCAAATATGTTAGAGGGTTTATAGTGAAAACATGAACAAGAAATCTTTAGTTGGAAATGTCGCAAAACAGCTCGGTGTCAGCTCGCAAACCATTCACTGGTACGAGGCCCAAGGACTAATTTCGCCGCCAGATCGCACTGAAAGCGGTTATCGCATCTATCCACCCTCGGCAATCGAACAATTGCGATTTGTCCGCAAAGCTCTGGGGATAGGGTTTTCTGTAGACGAGATAAAGTCAATAATCGACGCTAGACGCCAGGGCAATCAGCCCTGCGACATGGTTCTGTCGTTGTTGCAGAAAAAGATCGACGATGTCAATTCGCAAATCGAGAGTTTGACTGACATTCGATCAGACCTGCAACAGATTCAAAAAAAATGGCTGTCTCATGAAAAGCGCAATGCTGCCTTAATCTGCCCTTTAATCGAAGGGATAGATGGGTCCGAGGTCTGAGCACAATGAAGTCGAAATGGAGAACTTTGAAATGAATCACACACATGCTGACTCTTGCTGCAAGCAAAACAAAGTAGAGCAGCACAAAACACAAACAGTTAGCTCGCTAAAAGCAGCTATCTATGCCACTTTCCATTGCCTTACAGGCTGCATGATAGGAGAATTTATCGGTTTGTCCTTTGGCGTCACGATGGGTCTTGCGCCCATGACGACCATGTTTCTCAGCACTGTCCTTGCCTTTATCTCGGGATTTTCGTTGACCGTTTTTCCTTTAATGCGTAATGCGAGGCTCGACTTTCATTCAGCAATGAAGGCTGTTTGGCTTGGAGAATTACTCTCCATCGGAATTATGGAATTGGTCATGAATAGCGTGGACTACCACATGGGCGGTGTAAGCGCCGGTTCTGTGGCTAATCCATTATTTTGGAAAGCACTGGCCATTGCGGTGCCCGCCGGTTTTATCGCCGCTCTTCCAGTCAATGCCTTTTTAATTGCAAAACAAATGAAGAAGACCGTCGGTAAGGATCCTGGTCAAAAACCCGATGGGCTCATGACAAGGCGGAATCTGTTCGGCTGCAGATCACCAAATGGTACAGCGGCGTAGAAAATGGTTCGTCAGAATGATGATCGATCAGATACCGGTTCATCTCTTTAGCCGCATCGGGAGCCAAATTTAAGGTCAAATATTGGCCCAGCCATATCGCTAAACTTGAATGTGGCATGACCTTTGCAGAAAAACCGAACCCCTGCATGACCGCCACCACATTGGCAGTGTCCGGTAGTTCCCATTCTACGTGCTCGCGGACAAGTGGATTGTTGGTGGCTTTTAGCACCAGCTTCTGAGCCTCTGTTGTCTCACGACAGGGATAATTTAGAACAATCGATTTCCGCGCAATACGTGCCAACTCTCGCAAGGCGTTTTCTCGTTCCCGAGGGTCTATGTGCTCCAGAGCATCAATTGAGGCAACAACATCATATGAGAGTGCACCTGCTGGCTGTTGAAGTAATGACGCGCCAGTGGTCGCCGGGTCAATCAAGTCCATTTCATAGTCCGGCAGAAACAGAGCAAGAGCACCATCGTATCCACCCACATCAAGTATCG
>QKMZ01000002.1 GCA_003242885.1 Candidatus Melainabacteria bacterium
TTCAGAACGCACTGCTTCGCAGAAGCTCGGCCGAAGCCTTACTTCGCGCCGGTGCGGCCCTTGATGATGGAGCCGAGGCCCTGGGCGCGCTTGGCGGCTTCGAAGTCGCGCTGAGCCTGCGGGCCCTGAGCGTCCTCGAGCTGAGCCTTCGCCTGCTCGAACTCCTCGTTCACCTTGTCGCCCTCGCGAGCGATCTTGGCGCCGGTGGAGTTGATGCCCTTGAAGCTGTCGACCACGTCGGCGGCGCCGCGCAGAGCGCTGGTCGCCTTGGCCTTGGCCTCGTGCGACTTGACGGTGAGCTGCAGCTCCTTGAGCTTGGCCTGGGCGTCGGTGACGGCCTGCTTGGTGACGGCGACGGTCTGCTCGATGGAAGCGACGGTCTGCGCCTGGATGTCGCGCTCGCTGGTGGCGGACTGCACGTTGGCGGCCTGCTGCTGCACCATGGCGTCGGCTTCCAGCTCGGCGTCGGTGATGTTGGGGTTCTTGCCCTTCGCCATGCTGATGGCGAGGTCGAGGTCGCCGTTGGCGGCTTCGAGGGCCTTCTCCTTGTCGGCGAGCTTGTTGCGCTCGTTGTTCAGCGTGCCGCGCAGGTCGGACGCCTTGCGGGACGCGCCGGCGACGATGCCTTCCTGCTCGGCGATCAGGGCGAGCTCACGGTCGATCGGCGTGGTGAGCTTGTTGTTGCCCTTGCCCAGAAGGATGAGAACGTTGCGGCGGAACGACGGGGACACGACGCAACCGATGAGAGTGCCGACGACAGCGGCGCCAAGCACGTAAGCGATAAGAGCCCAAATGGTCATGGTGAATTCTCCTGTTTGAGTCGCATTGCGACTCGGTTGTTGCCCGGATGGGCACACTGACACGTTTCGGAAAGACGCCCTGAGCCGGTCGACTGCAACATGCAATCTGTTTTACCGGTCAGAGCGCTGCCTACCTGAAGGCATCAGATGCGGTTAGTCGCCGCATCCAAGAAGTCCTGGCATCACTCGACGCCAGGACTGAGACATCGCGAGCCGCTAGCGGCCGTCGATCAATCGAAGCCGTTGTTGCTCGTCGTGGTCGACGAGCTGTTGTCGAAGCCCGAGCTGATGGTCGTGCTGGCGCTCTCCTGGGCGCGGCGAGCGTCGTCGGCGTCGCGTTGCCGCTGAGCCGCAGCGTCTGCCTCGCGTTGCCGCTGGGCAGCCGCCTCGTCATCGAGCTGCTTCTGGTAGGCGACCGCCACAGCGATTGCCGTAGCCACTTCCTGCGCAGCCGTCTCTTCGGCCTTTTCAGCCGAACGATAGGCTTCGCCCGCCTTGGACTTGGCGCTCTCGTAGTCCTTGTTGTTGAACAGGGACTCGGCGGAGGTCAGCAGAGCAGCGGCGTTGGTGGTGTTGGCGCGGACGCCTTCACCGAACGTCTTGCTCGAGCCGCCGATGGTCTTCGACTTCCGGAAGGACGTGCCCCGGACGCCGTCGATCTTCTGCTGAGCCTGCTCGATGGCAGCTTCCGCTTCCGTGCCGGCCTTCTTGTCGGCAGCCGACAGTTCGCGGGCCTTCTTGCAGAGGTCCTTGCCCGCCTCGGTACGCTGAGCGATGGCGTTCCAGTCGGCCTTCGCAACGGCAACATCGCGACGCACATTGGCGAGCGCGGTGCGACCTTCACTGAGCTTGGACGTGGTAGCCTGCCGCACGTACTCGTGCTTGCACTCACCCGCAGCCGTGTTGACCGCGGTTTCGAGTTCGCCGATGGCCTTGACCGCGTTGTCGTACGCACGCTTCTCTTCGTCGATCTTGGAATCGACGCCCTTCAGCGTGGTGAGCAACTCGTCGGCAGCCTTGGCAGCAGCCGGCCAGTCGGTGATGGGCAGAGCGACGTCGGTCTGCTGACGCGTCAGCACGGGCTGAGCGCTGGCAAACGTGCTGTCGGTCTTCTGGGAAGTGGTGAACGCGTGATCCTTGAGCTTGCGCACGAGCGCAGTCGCGAGATCAGCCGCGGCTTCCACCGTGGACTTGGCGTGGTCACGCAGACGCTTCAGCTCGGCGAGCTTGGCGTGCACTTCGGTGATCGCATCACGCGAGTGCTGGATGTCGCCGCCGATGCCTTCGAGCAGAGCCCGACCGGCGAGGTAGCGCTGTTCCAGGAACGCAGTCTTGATCTTCGCCAGCTCACCGTCCGTCTTGTCGCGGACCGCCTTGGCGGTGGTGAGCTTGCCCGGCTGACCTTCGAAGTTCTTCTTCAAGAACCCGGCGTTCAGCTCGTCGATGGCAGCATCGCCGCCCTCGATTTCGGACTTCAGCTTGCCGACCGCGGTGCGGATGCCCGGAACACCCTTCTGGATGAACGCAGCCGCCGCCACGATGGCGTCGACCAGGGACGAGGCTTCGTTCGTCTTGCTTTCGGAATTCGACTTCGCCTTGTCGGCGTCATCGAGCTTTCCTTCGAAGACGAGCTTCAGCGCCGACGCGAGGAAATCGCGCGCGTCGCCGACCTGCTTGTCCGGATTGCCGTCCGCTTCGGCGAGCAGCAGGTTGACCGGCAGACCGTCCGGAGCCTTGAAGCTGGCTTCCGGGTAGGTGTAGTCGGCAGCCTTGGCGCGGGTGTCCGCAACCTTCTTGGCCGCCTTCTCGATCTGGCTCGCGGTGGTCGCCAGTGACTGCTTCAGAGCGATCGCCCGGTTGAGCGCCGCCTTCACAGCCGTGACGCCATCCTCGACAGCCTGCGAACTGTCGCTGGCCTCGAGCGGGTCGCTGTCCATGATCTCGAGGAAGGCAGCCCGAGCCTTTTGCAGCTCCTGCATGCCAGCCTCGTACGGGTCGAACACCAGTTCGTTTTCGGCGAGCTTCGGCTTGAGAGTCTCGACTTCACCCATCAGCCGCTCGATGTCGGCCTTGTTCTCGCGGACCTTCTCGAATGACTTCTTGAGGTTCGCGAGCAGCGTCTGGAGTTCGGTGTTGACCGTCTCCATCTCAGCCATCAGGTCGGAGATCTTGTCGTAGGTCTTGGTGACCACGGCACTGCCGAACAGCGACTTCTGCTCAGTGGAGAGCAGCGCGCCCTGAACAGTGATCTTGTCCTGCGTGTAGGCCTTGATGACAGCGTTGTAGCCGCCCCAGCCGAACGGATTCTTCTGACCCGCGAAATCGGCTTCCGCCTTGTCCAGACGCGCCGACAAGGTGAGCTTGCCGTCGGTGATCTGGGAGTACAGCGTCATCGCCTTGCGAACCGAAGCCAGCGACCGGTTCTTCAACCGACCTTCCCAGCCCATGGTCTGGTCCAGGAAGCGCAGCCCCTTGTCCTGCAGGTCAGTGTAGTTCTGACCCAGCGTATTCGCGTCGGTGCGTGCCTTTGTCAGCAGAGCCTCAGCGGTTGCACGCCGGCGACGAGAGACGACGAAGAGCGACACCAGAACGATGATGAGCAGCGTCGGAGGACCGCCGTAGGTGAGCGCCGCCATGATGGTCGCGTTGCGCGCCGCGGCCTCTTGGTCAGCGATGCGGTCGGCTTCCGCCTGTCGACGTTGACGCTCTTGTTCGGCGATGCGGTCTTGCTCGGCGCGTTGGGCGGCAGCAGCGTCGTCGGCAATCTTGCGATCGATGCCGGCATTGATGCTGTTGGCGATGTTGCGCATGTAGCCGCGCACGTCACCGTTGCCCAGCAGGTGCTTGTTGCTGTCCATGTAGCTCTGCAGCGCAGCGTTGGAAACGCCGAGCGACAGTGCGCGAGGACCGAGGTTGCCGCTGCGTGCCGTCTTGCCGAAGTTGGTGCCGGGGAGTCCGTACACCGTGACGAGCACGTAGTTGTCCGAGTTGAAGCCGTTGGAAGCCTGGAACCGACGCAACACGCCGTCGGTCATCTGGCGACCGAAGACGGTATTGTCGATGTTCTCAGTGCCTCGCTCGGCAATGACGAAGATGAACCGCAGGTTGTGCTTGTTGCCAGCCTGCTGCAGAGTCTGTTCCAGTCCGCTCACACCCACTTGCAATTGCGGGTCGACGTAGACGTTCTGGCTCGCATTGGGTTGCGGCTGCCAGGTGTCTGCGGCTTGAGCAGGAAGGCTGAAACTCAGCGCTGCCACCAGGAGCACTGGTAGCATCAGAATTTTGCCAAACAGTTTGTGCATAGTTTCTCAGTCTCCAGTCTGTTGGATGGAGTTGACTCGCCCGAGCAGATGCGAAAGGCTTCGTTGCCTTTCGTGTGTGCGCGGGTTGTAGGATTAGGAGAGTTTGCGTAGATGAATGCAGTTTGCGAAGAACTCGCCAACCACACCACCTAGCTCGCGCCTCCTCGGGGTGACTTTTTGCCCGTCCGCTCGGAATGCGAACGAGTGAAAACCGCTCAGCGGCTCTCACTCGAAGGCATTGGGTTTTGTCGGAATTAAGCGGTCGGTGTTGGTGTTCTCGGGATTTGGAAGGGCAAAAGAAGTATGCCTGCAGGCTACCAGAGGGGGCTGCTATTAAAGAAATCCGTGCGCATAACTATGGAGGTATATGTCACGCCCACGCGTCGTTTCATTAGAGAAAACTCCTAATCCTCATATCGCCGCCGACCCGCCCCTTTGCAACCTTTGCGCTGTGAATTTTGGGGTGTCTGACCGCTGTTTTCACTGCCTATTGTTGAGGACCTCTAATCTGAGCCTGTGTAGTGTTGCTAGCATAGGAGCACGTTACACTTGTTACTTGGCATCGGACTGATTTCGCCGCTTTTATCTGGCTGCGGCAAAACTGCTATTACGCGCCTGTCTATTTGGTGGCTTTAAAACTCAACCTAATACTTCGCGTAACTCGCGCGCGCGCGAAAGCTTCTGATTATCTTGAGTTAAGCGATAGGAGTCGGGAAGCTAATGGTTCCGCATGCGGGACAGTGCTGTGTCTTCGTGACCTACGCGTTGTTTCTGTCCAGGCGTGTGTGCGCCTTCGCACGCGCATATGCATCTGTATCTGCTCTGCGTGAATGAATATATGCGGGTGCGCATCGCGTAAGCTGACGCAAGGCCGAATCTGAGTTACTTAACTTCTAACCGCTTTGGCGCACTTTCCATTTTTGCCAGCGCATCAATTCCGCTACTGAGGCTGAAAACGCAAAACATCCACGAGGAGTGTGAGGTTTGTCCCCATCGATGATTTCGCTGACGCTGCCCAATGCCCCTTCGTTTTCCAGATTTTGAAACAGAGGTTGCAGCAGTGAGTCGACCTTCGCGAGCGTGGCCATGGTATTGCCATAGACATTCACGTAAGCCTCGAGATAGAAGCCGAGCAGGTAGGGCCAAGCTGTGCCCTGGTAATAGCTCAAATCGCGATGATATTGATCGGCATGCGCAAGTCCGCAGCCGTAGCGGCCCTGGTAGCTCTCGTCAGCTTGCGCTAGCGTTCGTACTCCTGTTGGTGTCAGAAGAAACGCGTCGATAGCCGTTAAGATCGACCGTTCTTGCTCTTTTTCCAGGGCCCTGAATGGCATAGCCACTGCAAAAAGTTGATTTGGTCTGAGCGTATCGTCGTTATTCTTGTCACCCTTGCCGCGTCCGTCGATTACATCGTAAAGATAGGCTGCATCAGGGTTCCAAAATCTCTGCATAGACTTATGAGCCTGGTCGCGCAAGCGTTCCATCTGCGTCATAAGCGGGCTGGTCATTCCTTCTTGCTGAGCGAAGTTAACGCAAACCGAAAGGAAGTTCAGCCAGAGCGCCTGAATTTCGACCGGCTTGCCGGCCCGTTCGGTGATGGGGAAATCGGCTACCTTACTGTCCATCCAAGTCAGTGCCTGGTCTCGGCGGTGGCAGAGCAGAAGACCATCCTTAGGATCGACTCTGATACCGTCATTGGTGCCACGAATAAAATGATTGGCGGCTTCCTCGAGAAGCGGCAGCTGGCTCTTCAAAATCTCTCGATCTTTAGAAGCCGTAACGTAATGATGCAGTGCCCATGCCCACCAAAGCGTCACATCCACTGCTGAATATTCGGGCTCGCCCGAACTTTCCAGATAGCGCAACGGCAATAGACCGTCCTTCATGCGAGCTGGCTGGTTCAGTAAAATCTTTTTTGCCTCATCGTATCGATGCGTTGAGAGAGTCAAACCAGGCAGCGATATCAATGTCCAGCGACCGAAGTCGGCGAACCACGGATAGCCTGCCATAACGGTGAGTTTGTCTTCAGCTTTGTCCTTGACGATAAACTGGTCGCATGCCACTGAAAGCAGGCTATTCTGCACATTTTTCGGCAGCGCCGAGCGATCCAATAACCCGCGCTGCCGTTTCAAATTCACTGCCGCAGGCTCATTGATATCGCCTATCTCAGCGGGGCGGTCTAAAGACGCTGCCATCATCAACGGTTTGTCCGCACTAAGCTCGGCTTTCAGAGTGCCTACCAGCAGCAGGTCTTCTGAATCCTTTTCACCTCTTGCTGTTTCCTCATGCCAAACAAAGTCCCACCACCACTGGCGTTGCGGCTCATAGTCGCCGTGCGTCCAGGAAAGGCAAAGACGCCTGTCCGCTTCGTTAATGCGCACGACAGAGCCTTTGGGAGAAACGAATTGAGGATAGTGAAATTCCGAAGAGCCATGTACTTGGCTGTGAAATGAGCGAAACGCTGCCAGTACGCGGATCTTGATTTGTACTTTGGGGTGGTCGGAGGGATGACCGGGCACGAAATAATAGCTGGCGTAAAGCTCGTTGGTGCCCCATTTGAGTGTCAGTTGTTTAACCACATAGTGGTTGCCGATAGAGTAGACCCATGTGGGAGTCGGCAAAGTGGTAAAAGACTCCACCAACTTGTAACCGCTCGGCGATACTACCCCTGATGCCCACTCGTTGGTGGTCAGCTCGAATTCCTGCCCGTCCACGGTGACTACTTCATCGAGCTTACTCAGGATCACGTGCCGGTCGCGCGGGGGATTCAGAGCCGAAACGAGCAGCCCGTGATAGCGTCTGCGATTGGCGCCCGATATCGTGCTGGAAGAATATCCGCCCAACCCATTGACCACGAGCCACTCTCTGTTGTCGACTGCGCCCGTGGCAGGGTACCAGACCGGCACTTCGTAAGTGAGGTCTGGATGTTTTTGTTTGAGCCAGCTGATCAAACCAAAGGTCATTACCTCGATCCTATCTTCTTGCCATGACGTTTGCCATCCTCAATCAAGTGAAAAGTTTGCCTTCAAATTTCTTGCTCCCGCTTTTGCTCCTATTCCTCGATTTATGTCCGAAAAAGCCCGTTTGGGTATAGAACCACAAGGGAACGTCCTTTTGAATTGACAAACCGATTTTCGAGCCGAGGAAAGTCTTTGCCGCCCCCAGAGAAGCCGCAAAACAATGACGGAATACCCATTTCTCAACCTCTCAAGCCCTGGGAGCAAGGCTATCGCTTTGATTTGAATGGACAAGACGGCGCTATTCTCACAGGCGACGGGCTGACCGCCAAAGTGGAAGGGGCGCCCGGTATTCTTAATAACAACGGCAATGCTGACGCTCACTTACCAGAAGCCACGATTGATGAAAAGCCAAAGCTTATAGCCGAAGCCTTCCCTCATTGGCAAGCAGCAAAATCGGAACTTGTAGCTCCTTCAGGTACTCACGAAGCTGAGTCGCTAAATCGCAGTTTTATCGACCCGACTTTGCGAGCTTTTAGCGCGCGTTTTGCATATTTGGCGGCGACCGACGGTTTGACCGCAGACAACGCTTCCATTGCAAGAACTTTGAAGAAAGCAGGTCCGCTGGGCGAGCAGCTCTTGGGTCAGATGGCTGAAATGGAAAAGTTTGGCTGGAAGTTGCAGCCGATCGGACTTAACGACCGCTACCTGCAACTGGAAAGACCCAATCTTCTTTCTCGCATGAGCAAGATGCTGACCCTGTCCGGCTATCACTACGATACTTTTAAAGGTGAAAACCTGCGGGCAATCGGCTACAACAACGTCAACAATGCGCTCGGCAGCGTGATGGGCTCAAGCTATGGAACGGGAAATACGATCAAGCACGTGACCTCGATCGTAGCGCATGAAATCGGACACCATGATAAGACCATTGCCGATTTCAGAGACATTTCCAAGCTCACCGTGCCCGAGCAGCAAACGCTGGCAAAACGGCTGCTAGCGACAGAAACTCGCGCCATTCTTACTCAATTGCATGTTGCAGACAAAGTCGGCGATTTTCACTTGAGCAATGATTCTTTGAGAACAGCGCTGATGAAGCGCGATTTGGGAGGGTTTATTCACGATGCCTGGGGTAAATCCAGCTCCACTTACAGTTCGTTTGGAGCAATAGATCGTCAATACGCCAAGACTTTCGTCAACGAGTTCATCGATGACCTCTCGGTAAAGACACAGGCTAAATTCAATAATCCGCTCGTAGATGCGAAAACCGGGCGGGTAGGTCTTTTCGATATCGCTGAAGGGGCAGGCAATAGGTTTGGAAACATTGCCGGTGACGAAGAGGTGCTCAGGCGCATGAGCGCCCCTGTAGCGCAAACGTCTGCTGCTCCCGGCCGCTTTGCTGCATTTATGGAATCAAAGACTGGACGCGTTCTTGGGTATGGCATGAAAGGTGCAGCTGCACTTGGTTTGCTCGCCACTGCAGCGGATCTGAAAAGCGCATACAGTGAAAGTTTTTCAAAAGGAAATTCACGCTTGGCTCGCGTCGGCGTTGATTGGGCGGGCTTTGAAGCCGGTACAGTGCTCGGAAGTCGACTGGCTTCCGCCCTTGCAGTTTCTGCAAAAGTGAAACTACCTGTGGTGGCAATTCCGTTGGCGGCGATTTCATTTGGAATCGGCGGGTCATACCTTGCCGACAAGACTCTTGGAGAAGGCGTTGAAAACTACGTCGGCCGCAAGTTTCCGTAGCTCTTATAGTTTCGCCAGTACGAATGTTTCTAATTGCTCAAAATGAACTTCAGGAAACGTGCAACTGGCGCGCGAATTCTTCAATTGCGTTGCTCAGCACATTTTCATCCATGTTTGCGTAGCCCAAGACATACTCTCCCTGCGGCCATGGCAGACTTATGTAATTGGCGCCTGTAGAGCGGAATGGCACGCCGCAGGTCATCGCCAATTCTCGCAAGCGATCGGAGTGAATCTCAGGCGGGAAGCGTAAAGTCATATGCATGCCGGCATTCTCACCAACTACTTTTACCTGATCGCCAAAGCACTTCGTGATAGTATCTGTCAGTTTTTGCCGCTTTCGATCATAGTAAGTCCGCATACGTCGAATGTGATGTTCGAGCGATCCGTCGGTAATGAAATCCGTGAGGGCAAGCTGTTCTATAAGGGGTGAGTTGTGGTCAGCCATTCGCTTGGCCCAGCAATATGTGTGCACGAGTTCTTGTGGCACAACCATGTATCCAAGGCGCAGAGAAGGAAAAATCAATTTCGAGAACGTACCTGTGTACATCGTCACGCCGCTGTCATCGAGTGCGCTCAATGCCGGAATTGGCAGCCCTGAATAGCGGAACTCGCTGTCATAGTCGTCTTCTACGATGACTGTATTGTTTTCCCTTGCCCACTGCAGTAGCTTGAGTCGCCTGGGCAACGGCAAGACAACTCCGGTGGGAAACTGGTGCGAAGGTGTGACGTAGATAAGTCGAGCATTGAAGGTAGTCATTTTCTCAAGCTCGTCGACACACAAACCGTATTCGTCAACTGGAATTGGTGCGAGCTTAGCGCCGCAGGCCGATAGTGTGCGATGGGCGCCGAAGTAACAGGGGTCTTCTACAATGGCTACGTCACCGCGATTGATGTGTGTTCGTACAATGAAGTCGAGAGCCTGCTGTGAGCCACTGACGATTATCACCTGTTCCCAATCACATTTAACACCTCGCGCGCGTCTCAAATATTCTACGATTGCTTCGCGCAAAGGGCGGTATCCGCCTGAATCCTTACTGTACTCGAGCGCCTGCATCGACGACACTTCAGTGTGTTTCATCAGAAGTTTTCGCCACTTTTTAAGCGGTGCTTGGTCGAAAGCGACAGAGCCGCCCGTCATCAGTCGCCCTTCTGTTTCGAAGTCGCCTTGTGCCGCTAGGTACTTTCCGAAGTCGGATAGATGCTCCAGAAAGCGTCGTCCGTTTGATTCCGATTGACTGACTGGTTCGCGACCACCGGCAAAAAGGAGCTTGTCCGGCAATTCGTTGGAAACATAAGTGCCGCTGCCGGCAATGCTTTTCAGATAACCTTCGCTGAGAAGCTGGTTGTATGCCGAGGTGGCTGTGGTCCTCGATATGTCCAGTAAGTCCGCCAGTTCGCGACTGGAGGGCACCTTCTTTCCGGCAGCCCATTCCCCATTGAGGATGAGACGTCTGAATTCTTCGTATATCTGGCGATGAAGCGGAATTCCGCTGCCAGGGTCGAGGCTGAGTTGCAGATCCATGATGCCGCGGACGGAGAAGGAAATAGTAAACCGGGAGTAAGTATAAAAGGCGGGCCTAATTCCTTTTGCCACAAAACGGACAAACTTGCACATATCTTTCAATGTAAATGAAAGCAATGGTGCGTTGGAATCGGACAACCAGGTTTGATTTATACAGTAAGGGTGGACTGCCCTTTGCCACGGCGTCAAAAAAATTGATACTATGTCATATAGCGGAACAGTCGCAAAAAATGAGACGAGAAGATTTGGAGTAACCAGAGTGACTGCTCACTCCGGATTCCCCAAACCTGCCCGTCTCAAGTGTGTGTTTCTGAGCCTTGCCTAAGTGCTCAGTCGAAAACGCTCTACCGCGGAATCGTGGTGGTCGAAATCGGCAGCCAGGCCCCCTTCTTCTTCGTCTTGTCGATCCAGGTCCACTTGTAGCGAACACCGTTGAACTCCAGACGGAAGTAGAGACCGAAGTATTCGGCAGCCTTTCCACACGCGTGGAAAGAGTCGGCGAACCAGTCCAGCGAGACGATTTCCTTGATGCTGGCGACCTTTTCGTCGATTCGCATCTGCAGGACGATCTCTCCGGTTGGCTTGCTGTGACCGGGGTTGCGCTCCACGTCGACACGGACTTCCGCCTGCTTGATGGCGAAGTTCACCCGGTCGTGTGCAGCGTTGTACCACCAGTTACGGCGAGCCAGCGTCCAGTTGCCGAAGCCGAGGCGGCGCAGGAGGTTGAGCTTTGTTGCCTTGTCCTCGCGAACGCGGCGCTCGTCACCGATGCACTTGTCGGCAATCACCAAGATGGCGTGCGCGGCACTGTAGATGCCGTGCTGGAGCACCCTGCTCGAGCGGTGGTGAACGATGAGCTTGCAGACCGGCGCGTAGAATTCGTGAGGCACGTCGCGCTTCTTCAGGTATTCGCTCATCACACGTGCGCCTTCACGGTCGTGGTTGTCGATGTCGATCGAGCGACCCACGTCATGACTGCGCAGTGCCACCGGCAGGATGAACTCGCGAGTGATGTCGTCCAGCAAGGGACCGAAGACCGCTTCCAGCTGCGGAAGCAGAGACTTCATCCCGAGGTCATGGACTTCTTCACCGTGGTGAGCATCATGTCGAGTCTGCCACGAGGAGTTCTTGTCCCCCGCAGCGTAAATTTCGAGATATTCGCGATCCGTAGGCATGGCATCGCGAATCTCGATCAGTCGAGATAGTTCCATTGTTCTTACTTTCTCCAGTTTTTTCTTAGCGCTCTGCCACCCTGCAGAAACGCCCTTTTTTGCTGAGTCACTTTGGATGGATAAGTGTGAAACCCTTGCTCCGTCGAAGGAGTACAGACATCTGGCTTAGGTGCAAAGTAGGTGCGGCCTTTAGGTCCTGATGTCTGTGTGTCTCCTTGTGCAAGTACGAAAAATAGGGTTAGGCCTAGAAACTAGCTATACGAGAGCATCAAGAGCAATACCCGGGCCAGATATATATGGCTAGTAAGGCTTACAAGTCTTTGAGCTAACTAGGTTTAAAGCCTTAATTGGGCCTCGGGCGGCTATGCACAGCTAACTCAGTTGCGCGAGCATCGGAAGGAAACTCGGCGCCAAGGGCGAAGTTAATCTCACGTCGAGAATGGGCCGTTCGGAGTCCAAATTCGATTTTGTCCGCGCGAGGTTGCTGTTTTTAGAGGTCCGAATGTCGCTGCGCCATTCGGACCTCTAAAAACAAAAAAAACGGCACTGCCTGTGGTGCTGTTTCGTGGATTTTGAGAATTATCGCAAGTGGCTGAAAACCTTCATCCTGCGTCCCTTTGCATTTTTGCTCAAAAAAAAAGAGGCACTGATCAGTGCCTCTTTTAGTTGTTCGCAGGACCGGTGCTGCCCTCGGTATTGACCATCCCTGGTCTCTCTCTCTGGAGTACCTGCGTCGTATGTTTTGTTCTACGACCCGCTTCACTAATTTAGAAGCGGCTCAAGAACAAATTCATACTAGCGCAGATAACACACCGATGTCTGTAGTGAAAGTACGAAATCTGTGAGAAGTTCGTAAAATTCAGCTTTCCGGCGACATTTGCGATTGCAGTTCGTTTAACAGATGTTCGATAAGAACCTCTGCCTGACTGCGTCCTAGCTCATCCCAGTGAGGAACTTTGAACCTGCTTACAGAGAAGCTGTCCGCCTGTTCGTCCGACCAGCCCACAAGATCCAGCGCTCTGCCAAGGATTGTGAGGTAGTTTTGGTCTGTTATTTCACCAAGGAAAGGACCTTTCTGAGCCGGTGGTGCTGGGGCTTTCGGAGGCTCCGGTGGCGCGGGCGGTGCGGGCTCCGGCTCAGGTGGTGCCGGGGGCTCGAACGGTTGAGCCGGCGGCGTCGGCGCAGGACCGGTCATGTATGGTGCCGGGGGCGGTGTCAGAAAAGGAGATGAGGCCGAGGGCGTCGGTGTCGGAATGAAAGGCGAAGATTCCGCTGCCGGCGGCGTGAACGGTGTTCCTCCTGGGCCTGGCATCGCAGTAGGCGATGGCGGCGGTGGTGGCGGTGGTGGTGGGCTGGGCTCCGGTGAAAACGCCGGCTCGGGCGGCTTGGGTGGCTCAGGCAAGTCTTTTACTGCGGCATCATTGGCCGACTGTACAACTGAAGAGAACATGTCGCCCGCTGCCGAAGGTGTCAAAGGTGCGGATGTCGGAGCAAAGCTGGAAGAGGCGATTGGCTCTGCCGGTTTGGGTGGCTCTATTGTCGGCGGCTCTGGCGGTTTTGGTGGCGCCGGTGGTTCGCTTGATGCTGTCGGGGACGAGAGGAAAGGGGACGATTTGAATGGATCTGCAGGAGGCACAGGTGGCGTTGCAGGGCTAGATGTCGAGGTTACTGGCGAGAAGGTACCGGAAGTAGTTGGTGATGCCGGTGCCAAGCTAGAAGGAGATACAGGAGTAATTGTCGGCGCAGGGGGCGCTGGAATTTCTTCTTCTTCATCTAAATCAGCATTTACATCTGTATCTAGTCTTTCAGCAGTTGAGAAGGACGGCACTTCGCCTGTTGTCTCATCAGCTGAACGCGCACCAACCAATGCAGATTCATCTTCTGCGATTTCTTCATCGAGTTCTTCTTCCTCGAGCAATGCATCGGCCTCTTCCTCGCTCATTCCGACCGAAGGTGTGGGCGCAGGTGGCGGCGCAGGATGTGAAGGTGGCGGCGGTGCATTTGGCTCTCCAATTATGCTGCGGCGCTCGGGTGCTCCTAGCGGGGTCGACAAACCAGAGCCTGGCGTGGAGAAAGAACTCGAAGAGGGACCGACTTCAAAAGTTGATTCTTTCGGCGTAACAGGCGCACCAATTATCGAAGTCCTTTGAGGCGGGGGCGGTGGTGGGGGCGGCGGAGTGAATTCCACAGGAGGTCCTGCGGAAAAATCAGGACCAATAGAAATTTCTTGCGGTGGAGTCGCTTTGGGCTCCGGCGCGAATTCTCGTTGCATCGGCTGCCATGGCGAAGACGGCTCGCCTTGCAATTCTTGCTTGAGGGTAATGGAAATGAGCAATTGCCTTAATTCATCGATTTGCTTGGAAATCTCGATGAAGCGACGCTCGGTAAAATTGCGGAACCCAATCAAAGCCTCATTGAGAACTTCCGGATTTCCTGGCGGCGGCGGCAGACCTATGAGCTTCGGTGTAACCAGACCTTCGGCCTCTAGTTGTGGGCGGATCTGAGAGGTAGGCCAGCCCTGCTCGACCAGCTCTTTGATTCGCTCAAGGACCGACATGTCTTCAGAGCGGTATTGCCTCTGCTGCCCTCGCCCGCGCTTAATCTCAAGACCGAACATTAGCTCCCAGCGTCTCAACTGGTGAACTGACAGCCCTAATTTGGCTGCTACAGCATTGATTGAAAGCATATCGGCTTGGGACATGAAACGACTCCAGAAGTAGGTTGTTCTACCATTATATACACTAACTAGCGCAGGTGGCGCAGCTCCGATACTTGCTTATTGAAACGTGGGTAACTCATTATCTGGCTGGGCTTTTAAGCTTCTGGCATCGGTCTTTCCGATGCTTTTTAATCACCCCAAAAGTTACTAAGCTATGTAGTATTGGCAGGCAAAAAAGATAGGGAGGAGCACCCGAAGGTGCCCGCTCCCTCCGAACATCGTTCTCAACCGAAGTCATTATCTGACCACAGCTGAAAACCTCGGTCCGGCCGAGTTTCTGGGCTCAGTAGCCGTCGATGACGTGCTGGCGGCCGTAGCTGTCACGGTACACGTAGGCACCGAAGTAGCTGTCCCAGTAGGCGACCACGCGAACACGAACCGGACGATCCTCCCAGCCGTAGCGGGTGTACACCTGGCGGTACTCGATCACCGTCACCGTGATGGTGCGCGGAGCCGAGTTGTAGTAACGGTCGCCGTAGTAGTAGCGGCCGCCGCGGTAGTCCGGGTAGCCGTACACGTCGTTGCGCGGGTAACGACGATAGTCGCCGCCCCAGTGTCCGCCATGGCGATGACCGCCGTAGCGGTAGCCGTGGTTCCAGTTGGGGTTGCCGCGATACGAGCCGATCGAAACGCCGAAGCCGTCACGACCGACGTAAACGCCAACGTTCTGGGCGTTTGCCGGGGTTGCCGCGAAGCCGATCATCATGCCGACGAACGCGAGAGCAATTGCTAGCTTTCTCATACAGTCTCCTGTGATTTTTGGAGCGACGAAAAACCCGCCTGCGCGCTTGCCTCGCACATGCGTGAACTCGTTTATGCTCCGGTTATTGGTAGGTGAAAGACCTTGCTAAGCCAAGCCTACCGCTCGGATTCGCAAGCTTCTGATTCCCAATCTGCAGTACCCGTGTGTCTTCCCATCGCTTGCGCGAAATGAAAGAGAGCTAGAAAGGTGGCAAGGGTGAGCGCTTTCTTTGCAGGTAATTACGGACTAGGTCTTGAAATAAAGAACAGAAGTACTCTGAAGCTAGCAAAGCCGCTAATGCCAACTCAATGCCGGAAGACGTCAACTTTGTGCCTAAGTGTGGAAAACACGATGCTCACTTTACAATTGGCAGTACCAAGGTGCTTAGCCCGGCTGGCTTTCAACCGGCCTGCGCTAATGCCGCAAACGGTTGCATTGCAGCAACATCTTGTCTGTAAGCACTTTTCTTCTCTTCTCTGTTGAAAGGTTTCCCACCTAACTTCGATCAAGCCTGACCAAAAAGCCGTAATATATGGGCTCGCTACTGTCCGGCGCCGCCTTTGCTGTGCCGTACAAAACTCCGTCGGGCGAAATCACAAAGGTCGGCAATCATGAAAGAAAACGCGAGACGCGCAATTGTGTTGGTAATCGATGGCTGCGGTGTAGGCGCGGCTCCGGATGCCGAAGCTTTCGGCGATTCGAATAGCTGCAACACCCTGGCCAATACCGCTCAAAAATTGGGCGGATTGAAGTTGCCCACAATGGAAAAATTGGGCTTGGGCAATATCACCGCTATCAACGGTGTTAAGCAACTTGACCAGTGCTTCGCACGCTTCGGCAAGCTTGAAGAGTCATCCAACGGAAAGGACACTCAAACAGGACACTGGGAGATGATGGGTTTGGTCAGCGAGCAAGCGTTTCCGCTCTACCCCCATGGTTTCCCTCAGGATTTGATTGACGCTTTTATCAAAGAAACCGGCTGCAATGGCATTCTCGGAAACAAGCCAGCGTCCGGAACCGACATTCTGGAAGAGCTCGGTGAAGAGCACAAGAAAACCGGCTATCCGATTGTGTACACCTCTGGTGACAGCGTTTTCCAAATCGCCACGAACATTGAAACGACTGATCTGCCGACTCTTTATCGTTGGTGCGAGATCGCTCGCAACCTGCTCGATGGACCACATCGCGTCGGTCGCGTAATTGCGCGACCATTCAAAGGCACGAAAGGCAACTACACAAGGCTGGGTGGCGATCGCCGCGACTACGCCGTTCCTCCGCCGAAAAAGACATTGCTCGACATTTTGCTGGACCAAAAAATCGGCGTTTATGGCATCGGCAAGATCGAAGACATTTTTGTAAAACAGGGCTTAAGCCACGCCAAACACACAGGCACCAATGTTGAAGGTTTGCAATTGACACTGGATGCCATCACCGGCTCAACAGACCTGAGCCCCTACAAATTGGGTCCGAACATGCCAGACGACATCCAAATGATTTTCACCAATCTGGTTGACACAGATTCGCTTTACGGTCACAGGCGCGACGTTGCAGGCTATGGCAAAGCGCTTGTGGAAATCGATGATTGGTTGGATCGCATCGTGAAAGCCATGCGCAGAGATGATTTGCTCATTATTTCGTCTGACCACGGCAATGATCCGACTGCTCCCGGCACCGACCACACTCGTGAGTTTGTCCCATTCATCGGCTATTCTCCCGCCTTCATCGAGGGCGACAAGCCCATGGCGCAAAACAAAGCAAACGTTGGAACGCGAGCAGGGTTCATGGATATGGCAGCTACCGTTGCCGATTGGATAGACATCAAATGGAGCGGGCTCGGCACTTCCGTATTGGAGGGTCAGGGCGCAAAAGTCTAGTTCTGTAACCGCGTCGATCTGGCGATGCATTGCATTGCCTTTACAAGGACAGCAGTGGAAGGAGTAAGAAATTGTCAGCGAAAAAACTAATCGATTTCACCGGTCAGGCAAAGGGTTTCCAAAAACACGATCGCTTTGACGACAATGTGGTCAACGAACTGAGAAAGGACGGTGCAGGTGGAGAGGTAGTCGTCATCGACTATGCCATCGGTTTGAGTGAACCGGCTATCGTTTCCGATCACTTGAATTTGACCGGTTCGAGCCCTCTTTGTGGACCTAACGACCCAATCGGAGAGCGTTTTCCAGTCGTCAATGACATTTATGTTTGCGACAATGCGAAATTGCCGAAAGGCCTTCAATCGTTGAAGAAAATCGTTGTTGCGGGATTGAAAGACGGCGTCAAAACCGGCGAGAAAGAGCTTGAGCTAATCAAATCGATGGGTGCTGAAGCCTTTTGCAAAAACGTTGTGCACACGATGATCGTTGCAGCACATGCCAAAAAGAAAGTACTTGCGATTGTGGTTCCGGAAGGAAAAACTTTGAGCCCAGATATTCTTGCGGCTATTGCTGAATTGAACTAGAGGTTGATGCGCGCCGTCGAACCTGCGCATAAGAGATTTTTCGAAAGCCGACTATTTATCGAATTAAGCGAGGATGAAATGAGTCAAGCAGTTGCAGACAGAGCTGAAAGTGCAGTCGCCTATCTGAAGGACAAGGTGGAAGGAATACCGACGGCAGCGGTGGTTCTCGGCTCCGGTGTCAGCGTTTTGGAAGGGCTGGTCGACAGTGAAAGCTTTCCTTTCCTGGACGTTTTCGGCATTTCACCCAGTGTGCATGGACATTCCGGCAATGTAACAGTTGGTCGCTTGAGTGACGCTGCAGATGCGCCGCTTGTCGCTGTTTTCCGCGGTCGCTTTCACCTCTATGAAGGTCACGACTGGTCTGTAGTCACGCTCGCTGCTCGTGTCGTGGCACTCTGGGGCGTGAAGAAACTCCTTTTGACGAACGCTGCAGGCGGGCTTAACAAGGACTATCACGTCGGTGACTTAATGGTACTCACCGGTTATAGAGACCATTTGAGCCCGGAATTGGCGCAGACTGGTTTGCTGGCAGCCATCGCCAAGCCGACGACGAAGTGCAGCAATGCACTCAGTGAGGAGCTCTTGAAAGTCGGCGAACAATTGGCAAAAGAAGACAAAGAATTCCGACCTCTCCGGCAAGGCACGTACTGTGCGCTGGGTGGCCCGAATTACGAAACGATGGCCGAAATCGAGATGCTACGCCGTTTGAAGGGTGATGCAGTCGGCATGTCTACTGTCCCTGAGATGCTCGCTGTCGAGGGCACAGGGACAATGGCTGCTGCGGTTTCTGTGATTACCAACGTCTGGCGTGATGACGAGCCTATGGGCGGTCATGAGGAAGTTCTAGAGGCTTCGAAGATGGCGTCCAAGAGACTCGACCAGCTCTTCAGAAAAGTTCTCGTTAGCGACTGAAAAACTGTTTTTGTTCTTCAGTCAGGTCGTATTTTCATTCGACGACGCTACTCGTAAGTAAAAACACAGCCAATAATGCCACTGATTCTGGTGTCGTATGTGGTTGCGTCTTCGAACAGCTCCTTATGTACGATACAGAGTCGTAGGAATGGGCGTAAAAAACGAATGCCTCAGAACGAGGCATTCGCCCGTGCTAGACCAGTCGCCCGGCATCCGCCACCTTGTGAGTGACCAATGCCGAGCTCCTGGTTGCACGGTAAAGCTTGACCTGAATCAGGCGCCGTTATTGGTTCTGATGATCCTGGCAGTGTCCGCAGTTGTTGCAGCAATCGCCGGCGAGAGGCGTTGAGCAATTCCAGCAGGCTGGCACGGTCCCCGGAAGGTGGTGGTCGTTGGTGTAGACGACCGGGGGCGTGGTGCTGCGAGCGGCACTTTCCTGAAGCTTCTGCTCCAGCGTGGCGGCGAATGAAACGGGGTCGAGCAGATGGAACTTGAACGTTCCGACCACTTGCCCTCCAGCGCTATCACGGCGCACAAGCACCGTCATCTCGCTGGGGAAGGGGTTGCGATTCTGGCTGCGGCTGCCACCCATCAGGTTGCGCAACAGGCTGCCAGCGCCGGACGGCTTGGAAGCCATGGGCACATCGATGGGAGTGGCGGGCTCGTCGAGCGAGACACAGGAAACCTCCTCACCGTCCACCTCGATGCACGCGTGGAAGCCAGGCTTCATCGCGAACGCGAGCATCTGAGGGGTGGTGCCTTGTGGCACGCTGACGAATGTGGTGGTTCCGTCTTGTTCGACAAACCGATCGAACGTCTTGCGAGCGGTATCACATACTCGGACTGTGATCATATGCGTTTCTTCCTCCGAGGAAACTCTCCGGCTGCAATTGCCTTCGAGGTTCGCTCTTGTGTTGCCTTCGTCATGAATCAAAGGCGGGGTTGAAGCGCCAAAGCCCTTTGCTGGATTTCAATCCGCGTCGGGCAATGCCACCGCTCTGGTTTTTCTTAGCGGGGGCATGGGCGAAATAAGCACGAAGCGACCAAGCACCATTGCTTGCGCCGCCATGGTTATGAGCTCGTCTTCAGTCGTTTTGCTAAGCGTCGGTCCTTACTTCCGGAACAAGTGCAAATTCGACAAGCATGTTGCCTGTCTGTAAAGAGCGCTGGTTTGGGTGGAAATAGGCTGGAAGTGGGCTGAAGCTCGGAAAATACGAGAGAGAGATGAGTACGAATAACCTAACAACAGAAGCTCTCCATGCCTAACGAGATCCTTCAAATCCCGCTTATCCAGGGGATAAAGGAAAGGTTAAGGCTCCTACTTGCGCAGGCAAATGGGAGGTCCGGGCAAATCCGAAAGCGCACATTTGGAGCGGGCCTTCGGCACTGTTTCCAGTCGGCTGAAAGAGCCCTGAAGTTAGCGCGAAGTGCCCGCCCCTGTGCGTCTATTAATCTCAGGCGATGCTCGTTTTGCTAGCGCAACTACGCTTCACAAACTTTACGAAGCACCACCTGTGGTTACGACTTTCCTTCGCTCGACTCGGGTGCTCCGGTTGCCGCAGGACCCGTAGCCGCCGGGCTGGACGCGCCGAGCTGGTCGGTGCACGGGCAGTAACCGGAGGTGTGAACGACAACGCGATCGTGGCAGTGAGCCGGATCACGCATGGCAGTGATTTTCTTGAGCAGCTTTTCGGCTGCCTTCGAATTGCCGGCGTCGAACGGATTCAAGTCCAGGTGCATGCGCACCCAGTACTGGTTGGTGTGGGTGACCGGCCAGCGGCTGGGCAGCTTCAGTTCAGCCGGGATGTGCTCGGCAGGAATGTTTTGCAGTGCAGCAAGCCAGGCCTCCTGTGAACGAGTGAGCGGGCGAGCTTTCTTGCCGTCTTCGGCTTTGCGCGCGATAAATGCGTTCAGGCCTTCGCGAATGCCTTCGTACGCCAGCTCATGCTCACCGTAGGTGAAGCTGTAGCCGAGGGTCTTGAAGAAACGCGCCACGTTGTACCAGCTGGGCACTGCGTCGACGCGATGGTAGCCGATTTCCTTGAGCAGCTTGGCTGCTTGGCGGACGAAGTGAACCGGCACAGCTGACATCGGTCGAGCCATCTGCCAGGGCGCGCGGCCGAGGAAGAAGGCTTGGGACCAGAGCGCCATGTAGGTGTCGCGGTCGTACTGACGCCAGACGTAGAAGTCCGGGTCGGAGATGAAGTGTCCGACCGAATCTTCGACATCCAGTCCGTCGAGATATGTGGCGGGATCCCAGGAGTAGATGGAGAGCTCAGCAGCCAGAAAGCCTTCAGGCAAGCGGTTGCAGGCGGGATCCGTGTTGGGGAAGAAAGTCAGAGGTGACGATTGGTCGGTGCCGTCCAGTTGCCGATCGCGAAGAGCGCAGCGGAGAATCGGCTTCTCGCCTTGCCAGCCTTCGATCAGAATGCGGATGCCGTCGTTGCGCACGAGAATGCGTCCCTTATCGGTGACATATTCATGCGACTGGACGCCATCAGCATCCGTGACGGTTGCTTTGGCATCTTTCAGCGACAGTCCAATCAGAGAAAATACAGATGAGTGCACCAAACGGCTCAGCAGTTCCTCAGTGGGAACTTGAGCCAGCTTGCTGCTCAGTTTTGTTTTCGACATCTTTCATGCCTCAGGTAGAGACCGTCAACCAGGTGGAAAACCTGGTCAGGTGATTGTTTAACGAGGGGCAGCAAGAGAAATGGGGAGGTAAGGAAAGAACTCAAAGAGTGAGAAGGAAAGAAGTGTGCTTGTACCTAACAAGTCCACTGATTCGTCATCAAGAAGCTAAGAGAAACCTAACAGGGCCTTTGCTTTAGACCTCTGCTCCGTCTTGAAAACTTTGTGAAGGCTGAGAACCTTTGGCCCGATTCCGATTGCGAGAAAGCATCGAAGACCCTCTTGATTTCTGGTTCGCGGGGCTTGCGGTACTCGCGCTAGTTATCAAGTGAATCTCTGTTTTCTCTCATCTTCGATCTGCTCAAAAGCCTCCTGGAAACCCGGTCTGGACAAGGGTTTTCAAGGCTAAATCTGAAAACCATGACGGGCCGGGCTTCGTCAGTTAAGTTCACCTTCAGACATATATCTTGTTTGTATTCATGAGCTTTCTCTAGATTAACTACGCATATTTGTTTTCTTTCTCGCTTCAAGAACCCCAAGTTCCAAAACCAAACCATCACTTGCTTTAGCAGTCTTCTTCGCACCTAACTTCGTTAGGAGTCGTGCGTCGGGGATTGCATTACTGGTGGTGGCATAGCGAGAAAAACAAGCTGCAGCTTGTAGCGTGTGTTGATATGACTGTCTCGATGTGCGCACGCCGAGATAGCCTCCGTAACGCAGAATGCGGAGCGGCATCATCACACAAAGCAATCGATCGATTCTTAGTTTTAGCGACCCAAGCGTTGTTATGAGTGTGCGCTCATCGCAACGCCGCAAGTCGCGTGCCAGTTCTACTGGAGGACCAACCACTATGAAAGCTAGCTTCGTAGTCAATCCCGCTCTGAAGGGAGCAGCCGGTGTCGAATCCGTCGAGACCGATGTGCTTCTTCTCTGCACTGTTGCAGGAACTGAACTCGGTCCTACCACTCGTGCCGTCGACCTGAGTCTGAATGGGCTGATCACCCGCAAACTTCAGACGAAGAAGAACGGTTTCACGGGCGAAGTCGGCCAACTCATCAGCATCGCTCCGAAAGGAGCTCCGGCGAAGCGCATCAGCATCGTCGGTCTGGGTGAGATGGGGACTCTTCAGCCACGCAATCTCTGCAAGGCAATCCACACGACCGTCGAGGATGCGCTAAAGCGCAATGCATCTCGGCTTTCCATTCCCGTCGCCGCCAACAGCATGAGCCAGATCAAGCTCAAGGGCCAGGCCAAGATCATCCGTGAGGTGGTCGAATCGCTCCTGGCTTCCGCTGCCTATCGCGACAAGGAAGGGGAATTCGAGGTCGAACTTGTCTGCACTCCGCAAGCCGCACATCTGATTCAGCAAGGACTCGACATCGAGCCGAATCTGGACAGCGTGTGCTGCCTGGACGACGAGTAAGAAGACGGCGACAAGGATTGTCTAACCGCAGGTTGCCACTGAAGTAACCGAGTTAAACTGCAATTCGCAGAATCGCTGTAAGTGAACGAAGGGCGGGGTTCGGTGAGAGGCGCCAAGTATGCGCAGCCGCATCGGACCCCGCCTGGAGTTTGCTTCAGCAAACATTTTTGCGCTGTATGAGCCTCCAAAACTCATACATGCGCATTTTCTTTTCGGTACTGGCGATACTAAAACGATTAGTATAGCGGTCGTCGTCTTTCAAAACTTCAGCAAACCGTTGTGAATTGATACGTCGTTTTGAGTTTTACTGCTGTTCCGATTTTATTTCGGCAATTACTTGCCCACTGTTTGAGCGAGGCTTTTCATGCATGGGTCATACCATCTGCGCTGTTGCTCTGGTGCATCGAGATACATCTAAGGGGCATGTCTGTTTTGAATGCTGGCATTGCGCACACCGCTCTGCGACACGAATTCTAAACGCGGTTAATGGCAATGTGACGCAACAAAATGTCCTGCAAAGTAAATGAAAACTGCTCGGTCGCTAACTACGAAAAGCTAGCGCGAAGCTCATTCAAAGCCGGTTGAAATGATGTCTATTCCCTTGTTATTGCGACATACCAATAACCGCGCATATAAGGAACAAACCAAAACTTCGCGCTAGGGTTTAGCTTTTCTTAGTGACACAAAACGATGGAATTAGAGGTCTGGAATGGCTTTCTGCCTCTTCAGTTCAATAGGGTAAAAGTATCTTTTTCATTTTCTTGTCCAAAGGAAACCTCGAACTCAGCAGCTCTTTCAGCCAAATCCATACGTATTCCTCCGGCTTTTAGTGCTGTTGTCTTCGTGTCGAAAAAGATTTCTGCGACTCTCTGCATATGGCTTGACGAGGACATTCCATCCTCTCTCTTGCCCGCCTGGAGCCGCTCACCGCGTGGGTGCCACCGAGCCTGCCTGGACTCAGGTGCCCGTGCTAACAAACAACCAGGTAAGGAAATTTCAATGACTAACAAGACCACCAACCCGACCTTCAAAGCAAGCTCCAGCCAGACCGAGCTGCCCGTCTACAAGCACTCCGACGCTGCCGAGTTCATCCGTGTCGAGGATTTCGACCTCTTCGAGATGACACTCTGGCACCAGGGGGCTGCTCGTGACCAGAGCAACGCCAAGGCAGAAGAGCTGCGTCGCAGCGGTGTGATGTCGCTGCGCAACAGCCCGCATGCTGATGCTGCTGCGAAGTGCCGCACCTATTTCGAGACGCTGCAGCAGGCATTCGATTGCCTTCTGTCGCTCAAAGAGCAGGAGAGGCTCGCACGCCAGAATCGCGGTCAGGCGAAAGGGCGCTTGATTCCCGGCTGGCAGGACTTTGTCGCGAATGCCGGCAAGGGCTCCAGCAAGAAGGTCGACCCGGCGCACTCCGATACCACGCGCTCCAGCCTGGAGCGTCTGCACAGCTACAAGGTGGCGAGCACCGGCTGTGACGTGATCGCGATGATGCAGCGTCCGGCCTGGCAGCGCCTCAATCTGGCACAGAAAGAACTGTCCCGTCGTCTCTATCTCATTCACAACACGACGTTGAAAGAGATGGCGATGAACAACATCCTGTGCGCGCGTCAACTCCTGCTCAGCAAGGAGTCCGCGAACACCGATGTGACCGAGCAGCGCGAGAGCTCGACGCTTTCGTGCGCGACGCAGTTCTTGATCAGCGATCAGTGGGATGCCGATGAGTCGGGCGAAAAGCTGCGCGGTGGCGACTCGGCACATGCCGAAGAGCGTACCGTCGGCTGGGGCAACATGCCTTCGCCTGTGGACTACTAAGAGGTGGTTCGCTGAACAACAGCGTTTTGCTGTCGTAAAGTGACTTGAAGGTACGGGAGGTCGGCTTCACAACCGACTTCCCGTATCCTTCTTCTTTTTCCAAATTGGGATACTAAAGAAGCTAGTAGAACATTGGAGAAAAAACAAAGCAGTGAAGACCGGCTGGTCATCTGATATGAAGCCACCTGGGCGGTGTGACGAATTGGGAAATTCGAACACACCGCCCGGCAGCAAGATAGCGCAAATCGGCAATGCCTGCCGAGCCACAGTGCGGTTCGACAGGCAAGTCACCGATGAACGCGAACCCGGCTTACTGAACCAGGTTGAACATGGCCACGCTGAACGCCACCTGTCCAGCAATCGCCAGAACGGTGATGAGCAGCGCGGCGCTGATGGTGGCAGCGAAGGTCTTCACTGCGAGCGACTTCTTCATCACCTTGGACGCACCCCAGATGGACAGCGCCAGGATGAGGATGTCGGCAGCCATGAAGCTGAGCTCGTAGGTGGCAGCGGTTGCGACGCCGCGACCGAGGACGCCGACCAGCGCGACCGCCCAGAACTGGGCTGCGATGTTCAGCGCGATGCTCAGAACGCCGTAAACGGCGGTGATGCCGAGGACGGCGACACTGCGCCAGAGGAACGGCTTGTCCTCGCTGGCGGCGAATGCCACGTTGCCTGACGTGAGCCAGGGCGAGGCATAACGAAGTCCCACCGCTGTTGCGATGGCATAGATAATCAGGCTTGCAAGCATGATTTTCACTCTCAGGTTAGGTTGAGAGCGCGGCGTCATTGCCGCGCTCTTGCGTGACGGTGTTCCGTCTACGCTTCGTCGTGAATCACTCCTTCGTCCTCGTAGTCGTAGAGCTCATCTTTGAAGTCAAAACGCGGGCCGAAGTCTCCGAGACCATGCTCGGCGACGATCATCTGGGCGAATTCCATCAGGTCCTGGCGCTCGTCCAGCGGAAGCGAGTCGAGCGGATGGATGATGGTCATCGCCAGCGGACCGTTGCGGCGCACCGGCTGGAAGATGCCGTACTTGGCGAGGAGGAGTGTGTCAACGCGAGCCATCTAATTCCCTTTCTTGACGAAGACTAAGTCCGACGAACCGAGTGTTTTGCACCCGGGTCGTACTTTTGCGTGCAGCGGCGTTGCGCTTAGCTTTGCTGCTGAGAGTCTTCTGAAACTGCACCGGTGGTGTCGAGCGTATCGAGATGGTTTTCGACACGCTCGCCACCTTCCAGTGCAATTTGCAATGCCACGAACTGAGGCGGTGAGCTGCTCAGAACGTGGGACGGAATGCCGAGCCCGAGCGTGTCGACCAAGGAAGTCAACTCGCTCTGCGGCTCGGCAACGCCGTCACGATGGGCGAAGGAGAGGATTCGTTTTTGTAGTTGCAGTGACTTCATTCGTGTTCGTCTCCTTCGTGTTAGTCCGCAGTCGCTGCGCTTTCGCTACCGCCTTCGGCAGAGCCTTCCAGCTTGCCGTCGGCAATCGCCTGGCGCAGCACCTGCATGCCGTGCTTGTATCCCTGCTCGTACATCCACATGCAGCGTTTCGTGCTCAGATTGAACGCGAGTCCGCAGATGTCGTCCGCTTCGTGCGCAACGAGGACATGGCGCGTTTCGTCCACTTTGGTGGGCTGTTGCACCACCGGAAGGTAGACTTCGCGCCATTGGAAGTAGGCAGAGATAGGGTCTTGCAGCTCGAGGCTGAGCCGCGTCGCAAAACCGAGCGCCGAGATGATGGCGGTCGTCTTGCAGAACTCATCGGGGTTGCGGTGGTAAGCCGCGCCGTCGATGAGCATTTTGTCGTCGAAGTGCACCGGCAGGAAAACGCCGGGCAGAGCACCGGAAGCGCTCAAGGCGAGGTGCAGCTTGTAGCTGGTGCCCTCGAACAGCACTGCCTTCTTCGTGCGCGCATCGCAAGCGACAATGCGCAGGCGATCGTTGGGCAGCAAACCGAGATGCTCAACGGTTTCTTCCCACGGCTTCTCGAGGCTCAGGAAGCTCATTCCGACCAGGAAGCTCTTCATGTCCGGCACCGTGACGGCGCTGGCCAGAAGAAGCGGGTTGCCTGATTTTTCGTGTGCCTCCAAAAAGAGCTTCAGAATCTGGTCGGAGTTCATGCCGTTCGTGAAGAAGGTGGCGATGATCGCACCCACACTCACGCCCGTCACTTTGTCGACCTTGATGCCAAGCTCTTCGATTGCCTTGAGCAGACCGATGTGGAAGTAGCCCTTGACGCCGCCGGCGCCAAAGACCAATTCGACAGATTTGGTCATGACATAGCTCCTGAATACATGCTCGCCGCACTGTCCTCACGGGGGTTCAGTAGCGCGCGAACGGGTTGCAGATTTCGGCAACATCCGGAGGAAACCGGAATCACCGCATCGATTTCCTCCTTCGGACCGCATCAGATGCGACCCTACACAACGCAGCTCTTGCGAGTTTGCGCTATGCAATCGACCAAATTCGGCAGCTTCCCAACGACACGTGAATGCCGTTCATCTCTCTGAAGTAGGTGAAGGAAGTAGCCTTTTGGTTTGATCTGAAGTCTTTTGTTGAGGGGAAATTGAGAGATACTTATGTGGTACTAGAGCTGAAAGACTAAAGCCTATAAAGTCATGTAAAGTCGTGCTCTTTACATGTCATTACAAGCTTCATAAAGGAAGTTTTTTGGGGTTCTTCGCGGACACAGGCGCCCGAGATCAAATCGCCTTTGGTCAAGGATGCATTTTTCGCTCGTTTTTCCTGGTAAAAACGACCCTTAATTCTCGACGTAAATCAGCTCGCTCTTGTGCGCTAGTCTCTAATGTAGAGATCGCACACGTATGCACAGCGTTAGTGCCTTCAATGCCACCGCAAATTTAGCTACACAGCATTCTGAAGGTCCAACGACGAGAAAAATGGACAGCTGGTACCGTATTTGGTATCGATTGGCTGTCTTAAACTTCGTGCACTCCGGCTGGATTTAAACTGGACTTTGCCAGGCACTCAAGAACTTTTGGCAGGTTTTCCTTTTCTAAGAGCTCTAGGGACATTCCGCAAATTGCCGAGCCCAAACCTGGGGGGGTGGGAGTGGGGCGAGCAGCAGTTTTGGTCGGCTCATTATTTCGCAAAGCTTTCTCGGCGGCGAGCACTTGATGCAAAGTGGGAAACGTCAGAATGGTGCGCATTTGAACAGTATTGTTGTCTTTGTGTAAAACCGATTCTCCCACCCCTAAAAAAACGTTTCTAAGTGTTAGGTAAGAGGGAAGTAAAAAATGGGGAAAGACTAAAGACCCAAACCGGATCAGCCGTTTCGCCAAAATTTACTCTGTTATACTCGAATTAGAGAGAGGGGTCTTCAAAATGCTTTATTACTTGTGTTCTCGTTGTCAATTTAGAATTCAGGCGAACAAGCACATTTGCCCCACTTGCGGCTACAAAGTTCCGGCGTCGAAGCCCGAACAGACTGAAGAGCAAGCGTCTCCGCGTGCCAACGCGTTGCTGAAAATGCTGGGTCTGGGCGAAAAGAAAGAAGCTTCGCACGAAAAACCTGCACTTGCTGAATAGCATGTAGTTAGCAGTGGTTGCAAAAAAAGTCTTGTAAGGCGGTGCATTGCATCGCCTTTTTTGATTCACTTCAATGCCAGATCTTGATTGAGCTGGTGGCTTACGAAATTCGGGCGCCTGCAACGCGCCTTTACGCTTTCTTCCCACGCTTTCGCCCAAACTTTACCAACCCTATTTCCCGTAGAGCTGCTGGTAGGTCCAATAACTGCCGAAGACTTTGCGCACGTAGTCGCGGGTTTCACGGAAGGGGATGTTCTCGACAAAGAGATCGAAATCCCCTGATGTATGGCGGCGCATCCAACTGCCTACTGCGCCGGGACCACCGTTATAGCTGGCTACGCCCAGCATAGCGTTGCCGCCGAAGCGTTGGATGGCGTATGACAGGTAATACGTGCCGAGCTTAATATTCACCTCTGGACGGGTGATATCGCTCTCGCCTGAAAGGGTGATGCCGACTTTTTTGGCAGAACCGTATGCGGTGCCCACCAAGAGTTGCATCAAGCCGAGCGCATGCGATCTTGATACTGCAGAAGGCTTATATCTGGACTCTTCTCGAATTAGAGCGTGAACAAGGAGCGGGTCAACTCCTCTCACTGAGGCATTCTCAGACACATACTGCCCGAATTCCAACGGATACGATTCTTGCCAGAGGTCGTTCTTAACCGGCTTTCCATCAGCGATTCTGCTTGCTGCTCCGATAGCTTCCATGTTCATTCCCATTTTTGCTAGCAATGCTGATTTGAGAGTTTTAGGCGCTGATGACGGAAGTAGCTCGACGCATTCGTCCCACTGATTGAGGCGAAACAGTGACATGAAGGTTGGATCGAAAGGAGGCTCAGCTCCCGCTTTTGTCGTCGGAAGTTCGGGCTCTGGCCAGCGCCAATTCGGTTGAGGATGTTGTCGACCTATCTTCGTCGACCAGCCTGCATCGCCGCCTCCTGGCTTCAATGCTGCCAGTCTGTGCCGCGCACGATAGCCGTAGTAGTTGCTCGGAAAACGTTCATAAGCAGCTGTATAAGCATTGATCGCCATGCCTTTTTGACCCAGGCGTTCTTGCAGTTTGCCGATCCAGAATAGCAATCTTGCCGCTTGTCTCGTTTCCGGATATTGGCGTGCCGCATGTGTCCCAATCTGAATCGCAGTTGGATAGCGTTTTTTATCCCCTGTCTTTGCCTCGTGCCAGAAGAGCCACCATGATGATTCCGCTGCAAATTCCGACGTGGGAAAACGTTTGATGATTTCACGAAAGCAAGGCAGGCCCTCGTCTCCGTTTGCTCTGATGCCGATGTTCCAGAGAGCTGCGTCCGCATGAACAGGTGCCGCGGCCAGGCAAGCCTTCCATAAATCCAGGGCTTGCGCTTTTGTTAGTGGGTTACTTAAAAGCGCACCGGCAGCAGAATATGAACGGCTCTGTGGATCATTCTTTATGGCTTGCAGGAGCGTTGCACGCGCTTCTTCATGCTTGTTCAACCGACTGAGAGCAATTGAGCGGAGGAATAAATTCTTGCCAGGATCGGCTTTGTCCCACGCTTTGAGCGCGGCACTCGAATTACCGAAGTTGTAGTAGGCTTTGCCGAGAACATCGTAATCGGCTGGCGTGAGTTGTATTGTTCCTTGCGCTGCGAGGGCTTCTAAACGACCAGCAATTTCTGGTGCGAAACGGCCGTCAGGAGCGTTTTTTAAATAATCTTTGAATAGAGCAATGGCTTGTTCGGCTGCTTGAGGAGTGGGTGTTGGTGTTGTTTTAAGCAAGAGGTCGCCGATGTAATAGGAAGAACCGTATGAATACTTGCTTGTGGGCGCTTCCTGCTTTACTGTCTGAAAAAGCTGCATAGCGGCATCGTATTCGCCTGCTTTGAGAACCGTCTGTCCAAGCGTGTAGTCTGCATATGCTTTATCTTCCGCCGACTTGGCCGTAGATTTGAGAACTCTCAAGCATTCGCGAATTTGGGCGTCGTCACCTGCCTTTGTTGCTATGTCCAAAAGATGCTTACTTGAGCGTTGACTAAGAGGCGCATATTTTGCGGAGTTTTTAAACAGTCCAACCATGGTGGTGTAGTTTTCATCCGCCTGTCCGCCCATTGGGGACGGACTCCAATCTTTTTTTAGCAGTTTGGCGAGAACGTAGCTCGCTTCCTGCTTCGTTGTCTGGCTGACTCCGCCATGGTTGAGCAATTCGTTGATTTTTTCGATCGTTGATTGGCGTGGCTCGCTGTCTAGCTTTTCTACAATCTGATCGAGCGACGGCGCGCCCGATATTGCCGCTATCGCACTGTACCAGCCGTTTTTGCCATCTCCAGCCCCGCCACCCAAAGCACATCCGGATGCCAGGCATGCCAGCACCACAAGAGAAAGCGCGCTACCTTTGCGCACTGAAACTTTTCCTGCTTTGAAGGTTTGAGATTGCTTGCGTGAGTTTCGCATGCTTGCCTCGCTTGTCAATTCTTCTTTTGCCTGTTTCTTCAAAGCAGAAGTCTTGGATGAATTTAGAAATGCTAGCATGGCAGTTCTGCACCTTGCTTTGTTGAAAGATGAATCCAGAAGGCGCCACCGCTCAGCCCATCTACATGGATAATGCCGCCACCAGCTTCCCCAAGCCGGAGGGGGTATATATTGCTGCCGACCAATATTTTCGCAATGCTGCCAACCCAGGGCGCGGCGCGCACAAGAGGTCACTGGATTCGGCTCGGCAGATCTTCGAGGTAAGAGAGAAGGTCGCCAAGTTTTTGAAAGTGCGTGATACAGAACGCCTGATTTTTACCCCGGGGTGTACTTATTCGTTAAATATGGTTTTGCAGGGGCTGGCAAAACCCAATCCAATTACAGGGCAGAGCGCATTTCTGAAACGCGGCGATGCCGTACTGGTTTCGTCCCTGGAGCACAATTCATTGATGCGCCCGCTTACCAGGCTGGCAGCAGAACTTGACTTGCACGTCGTTCGTCTGCCGTATGAGGCGGGAAAGATTTTTTCTGTTGCAGAACTGCGGCGAATGCTGAACGAGGTTCGTCCAAGTTTGGTCGCAACGTTACATGCCAGCAATGTCACCGGCGAAGCAATTGATATTGGCGCCGTAGCAGCAAGCTGTCATGTGGCTCGCACACCGCTTTTGGTTGATGCTGCGCAAACTGCCGGGCTTGAAAAGCAACATTTGATCCACCCGGGAATCTCCTTTTGGTGCGCCTCAGCGCATAAGGGATTGTTCGGGCAACCCGGGTTAGGGTTGCTGCATGTCTCCAAAGAATATGATCTGGAGCCGATTATCTCTGGTGGAACTGGATCGGCTTCCGAAGAATTGACCATGCCAGTTGTCTATCCGGATAGACTGGAGCCGGGTTCTGTTGCTGGTCCTGCTATTGCAGCTCTTGGCGCAGGTGTTGATTTCATTGAAAGTGTCGGCGCCGATCAGATCCTTCAGCACGAAATCAGGCTGAGCGATGCGTTCATTTCATTTTTGAATGCATCTAACAATATTCGCGTCTATTCGCCTGGCAGTGTTAACAACAGTAATTCGATAATCCCGCGTGTCGCCAACGTTTCCTTTGCCGTACCGGGGATGACGGCTGACCGTGTCGTTGATGCTTTGGACAAAGAATTCAATATTGCGGCGCGCGGAGGTCTTCACTGTGCGGCGGTTGCGCATGAAACACTTGGGACAACGAAAGAAGGTTTGGTGCGTGTGAGTTTTGGATATTTCAATACAGAAACTCAGGTAAATGAGCTTGCCAGGGCAGTTCACGAGATAAGTCAACGATCCGCCGCTACCGCGTGATCGTCTTGAAACCGTCAAAATTCTGACTTGCTGTAATTGCAAAGCGGCATGTTTGCTAAGAAGTTCTAACTTACTCGCAAAAGTGGGAACTTGAATGTCCCTCCTGCGTCACTGGGTTGGTTGTCCCCTACTGGGCGTATATAGACACTCTGAGTCTCATCCTAAGAGGTTTTCTTATGACTGACATATTAGGACTGACTCTGCGCCAAGGAAGTGCGTATGAAACGTAAGACGTTCGAAGGAGTCATCGCTAGCGCATCTTGCTTTCTTTCTTTGCAAGCTATCGCTCCAGCGTTTGCTCAAACAACTATGTTGATGGGCTCAGCCACCCATAACACAGCACCTGTAAAAGCTTCTGCAAGTACCTCTACGGTACGGCTAAGTCCGCCTCAAACTCCACGCTACGACTACCGCCCAGCGCCGCAACCAGCTCCGCGGACTGTTTATCAAACACGAACAGTATATGTAAAAGACAATAGAACTTATTTTCAAAGACATCCTAAGGTCAAAGCTGCAACTATCGGTGCTGGTGTAGGCGCTGGAGCCGGCGCTCTGACCGGACTTGTAACCGGGCGCGGAGTCCTACGTGGTGGCGCCATTGGTGCCGGTACCGGTGCAGGCGTCGGTTTGGTTCGCTCCAGCACTACTATGAAACGCCATCCTATTATTCGTGATGTTGCCACAGGCACGCTGGTCGGCGGTGGTCTCGGCTGGGCTGGCTCACGTCGTCGCGGCACTATTGCTAAGACTGCAGGCGTCGGCGCGGCGCTTGGATTGGGCGTCGGATTGTTCAAGCATCTTCAATAACGGGTTAATCTCATGTCTATGAAATTTCCTTCGACGTTGGCATTGTTTGTTATCGGTGCCTCTGCAATTGGCTTTGCAGGCTGTGCTCAACAGAAAGATGCCGTGTCACTTCGAAATGAGGCGCAGCTACTGACTAACAAAGCCGAGTTCTCGCGAGCAGAAGAGTTGCTGCGCACACAGCTTGCTCATGACGAAAAAGGATATGGGACCGATTCAATTGAAGTCACGCCCAATCTGGACCTGCTCGGCGATCTCTATTTACGAGAAGGTCGTCTTGGCGAAGCAGAAACAATGTACAAACGATCTGTTGCAATAAAGGAGAAGAACCTCAAGCCATACATGATGGACCTTTCTACAAGTCTGAATGGACTTGGAAGAACGCTCACAGCACGCGGTCACATGATTCAGGCTCAGCCTGTGTTAGAGCAGGCGATTCAATTGCGCGAGGAAAATGACACCACAAACGGTGTTGCGATTGCCGATAGTGAAAACAGTCTTGCTTCTTTCTATGTAGGTTCCGGCCATTATGCAGAGGCTGAATCTTTATATAAGCAATCGATCGCGCACTATGAAAAGTCAATCGGGAAGGGCAGCATGGAAGCTGCCAATGTTCGCAATAACTTGGCTAGCCTATATTACGTTCAACAGAAGTACGATCTGGCTCAGCCTATGTTCGAGTGGGTCCTTTCCATTTATGAGAGGAACCTGGGTGATTCACATCCCGATGTTGCCAGCGTTTTGAATAATTTGGCCGAATTGCATCGGCATAAAAAAGAATATGGAGTCGCCGAATCCCAGTACAAACAAGCGATTCAGATTTTTGAAAAACGTCCAGGTGCCGATACTAATCCGTCGCTTGCTTGCATCTTGAACAATCAAGCACTTCTATACGCCGCACAGAATCGCAATCTGGATGCCGAGCCCTTGGCGCGGCGTGCTGTGGCGATTTACGAACGCTCTGCCGGCGCATCGCCGGTTGCGGTGGCTAACGCTCTTCGTACTCACGCAACGATTCTTTCCGCCTGCGGGCGTGCAGAAGAAGCGAAGCAAGTGCAAGAAAAGGCGTCGAGATTGATCTCGGCCAGTCGCTAAGTCTCTTCCAACAGTTTCTCCCCACCATCAGCAAGCCGTGCATTCAGTGCACGGCTTGTTGACTTTTATGGTTAGTTTTGAACACCGGCAGGCATGTATTAATTGTGCTCGATTCAAGTCGGTTGGGAAAAAGTGGCGTGTTTTTTCGAAACAGAATTGGTGCTTCTGTTCTTTTCCTTGTCTTCGCGCATGTTGCTGTTTTTCCGTCTTCCGCGACACCTGCTAGTAAGACTCCGGCGCAAGGTGCCAAAACAATTTCAATCAAAAAAACGGCCTCTCCCAAAGACAACACTGTTTCGGCCAAAAACAAAACACCTTCCTCCAGCGGCAAAACCAAGTGTTGGTTCTTCATGCAGACCAACAAAATTTTCGGGGATTGTGATGTTTACGCCTGTCCTCAAGGTTTGAAGATAACTTTCTCAAACCAAAAATGGGCTAACTTAGCTAAACCACCGGATTGGGATTTATTTGTTTTCAATCCCAAGGCCAAGGTCTACTGCCGAATGCCCCTCAAAGACTGGCGCGCGCGTAAATTGGGGATGTCGTTTGTCAGAAATTTGAAGCCTGTCGGCAAAGAAGAGACCATTGCAGGCATGAGGACTAAGATCTATGACGCCAAGCCGCTCGACCAAGAAAGGCGGTCGACCAGAATTTTTATGGTGGAGAATCTTGGACTGCCCAGGCAAGTCAGCGTAATTCTTTGCGGTAATGACGCTATACCAGAAATGAAAGGTGTTCCATTTCGCGTGCAGCATTATGGTGGGGATGCGGCAGGCAAAACCATAGAGACACATGTGGCTAAAGAAGTTCATGTACCGGCCGGTTTTTTCGACGTGCCAAGTGGTTTTCGGCTGGTGAAGAAACCTGAGGATGTAATCACCGGGGGAATTTCCGACATCATCGAGGAGATGGCTCGGTAAGTTTGAGCGCGATTTGTGTCTGATATTCTGCCTTGTTTCCCCCGTTCTAAAACAAGCATCTATCGCCGGAAAGTTGGGCAGGCAGGGTATAAAGACCTCGTCTCCGGCGTGCGACTAGAGTATCTATGAACGAAAGCGCGCAAGCACCCTCCGAAAGCATTTGCCCTAGCTGCGGCCTGAAAATAGGTCAGGTCGGTTCGTTCACCTATTGGATTTTCAAGGATGATCGCTGCCAATGTCCCGGAGCTGTACCTGGTCCGCCGGGAGCAGCCGCACCAAAACCAATTGAGCCGCCGCGAAAACATGTTTTGAACAACCGCTACGAATTGGTTGAATGTGTCGGAAAAGGCGCTATGGGTTTTGTTTACAGAGGTATCGACTTGACGAATGGCGACGTTGTCGCTTTGAAAATAATGCGTCCAGAATTGGCGCAGAATGAGTTGGCTGTGAAACGATTGATGCGGGAAGTCGCAGTAGTTTCGAGCCTGAGCAACTCACACCTGGGTCAAGTGCATGGTTATGGTCAAGAGAAAGACGGTGCGCCTTATCTCGTTATGGAGTTTGTGGAAGGGCAAAACCTCGCGGAAATCATCCAAGCTGAAGGCAAGCTCAAGATGGCGCGCGCTCTCGATATATTTATCCAAATTTGCTCAGGTCTCATGTGCGCGCACACGAATGGCATAATTCATCGCGATCTCAAGCCAAGCAATGTGATCATTCAATCTAAACAAAGCGGTCAGGATCGCGCAGCAATTGTGGATTTTGGCTTTGCTCGACTGTTGAGCGATGCGGCGGAGACGGTTCGATTAACACAACAAGGTGAGGCATTTGGCAGCCCTGCATATATGAGTCCCGAACAGTGCCTAGGAGAAGAACTCGATGTTAGATCGGACATTTACTCTCTCGGGTGTTTGATGTATGAAACTCTCACTGGCATGCCACCGCTGGTTGGTGAGAACGTTCTTTCCACTGTTGCAAAACAGGTGCGAGAAACGCCAATCCCTATGAGAAGCCACAATCCGACGCTGCCGGAAGCGATTGATGATCTTGTGATGAAGTGTCTTAGCAAGGAGCCTGTTCTCAGATACCAGAAAGCCAGCGATTTGCGGATTGATCTTGAAAAAATCAAGAGTGGAGACTATGTGAATGTCTCCGTGAAACGCCCTAATGTAGCCGCAAAGTCAGAGAAATCTCAGGAGAGTAAATCACTTCGCAGCACTGAAGACGGCTATCGGAAGTTTGCATCTCTGGCTGGAATTGTTTTACTTGCCGCTGTGCTGATCGGTGGCATTACGGGCGGTGTCGTGTGGTTTGTCATGCAGAGTTCCGGCTCCCAAAAGGCGGCGACTGTTCAAACAGCTCCAACTGTTGAACAACTTCCCTCTGGACAATCTGCGACATCTCGCGTGGTCGCGCCCTCTAAGGCGGGTACGATTGAACAAACTAAACCTGGTGAAACTGCTTCGTCCGACCAGCGTTCGCCAAGTGTAAAACAGTCAAAGACAGTCAAAATTTCGCCACCAAAGAGTCCGGCGATTGGAGTTTCTCACCCGAAACCTCCTACTCATGCGGCAACCGTCGCCAGGCATTCTGTCGCCGCGCCGAAAAGAGTTGTTCATAAAGAGGCAACTAATTCAGCAGGATGGGCTCAACTTAAGGAACTTCGGGAGCACAAATGAACCCTAGATTGCGTGATATAAGCTGCTTACTCGTTGGTTATTTCCTCTTATCGCAAGCCAGTCCTGCCCTTGCTCAAACATCGTCCGAGATCAATGCATTGTTGCGGAAGTCCAAGTTTGTCGACACTGGGCGTGAAGTAAACACCTCAATCGGCAAAGATGTGACGACAATTTCGACGTTCAGCCATCCACAGGCAACCGATCAGGATTGCAAAGTCACTGCGCTGCTCATGTTGAAGGAGTTAAGGCAGCACTACAGCAACATCCATCGCATCCGTGTGTTTTTCTACGACCCTGCAAACATCCGCTCCTATCGAGAAGTTTCTGTCCAGCAATCTGATGTGGCGCAGGTCGACATGGGAAAGTCGTTGCAAGCTGTTCTATCTCAGGTTGCTGTGCGGCGAGTGAGTGCGCCGATTGCTTCGGCTGGCGGTTCTGCTTCTTCGTATTCTAGGCAGAGAGGGGCTAGTCGCACTCAGGAATATACGAATTTTACTTCGCAAGATGGTGATCTCAGCATGCAGTGTCCTGCGGGTTGGACACCGCAGCCGACAAACATTTATTTGGTCAAGCTCTACACTGCTAGAGGTCCTTCAAGTGCAACTGTTACTCTCCTGCGTCAACATTTTGAGTTTGCGGGTCCATCAATTGAAGACCTGGTAAACAAGCAAGAAACCGCGCTACTCGCCCGCGGACCCGGTGTGAAAATCAAGGCGAAGCGCAGCGAATCGTGCGGTGGAACGCCCGGTATTTACTTGGAGGCTAGTACTCACATTGGCAATACTGAGGGTGTGGAGCGAATGCTCATTTTGCGTAATCCGAAGGCCTATTTCTTGCTTTCAATGACTTCGGTAGGAATGGACGAGCGTGAGATGGGCGCGGTGTTTAGCAAAATGTCGAGTTCTTTGAGAATTCGCGGGTAGCAGAAATGAGTAAGGACGACCCTGTTACTAGAGATCGAAAACCGCTGACGCTTGAAGAGTTGAAGACTCAACTGGAGAAGAGTTCCGAACGATTGCACAATAGCGAATCTCGAATTCGCACTCTGATTGAAACAATTCCGGTCGGTCTGCTGATTGCGACTCAGGAAGGCATAGTCGAGTCTGGCAGCCCGGTCTGTCTGCATTTGTTCAACTGTACTTATGCAGATTTGCACGGTCGCAGCCTTGGAGATTTGTTTCACTTCGAAGGAAAATTGGACGAGTTTCTTTCGACCATTGACTCGAATCAGACGAAAGAGTTTATGGCTAGAAGGCGCGACGGGAGCGAGTTTCCGGCAGCCATAAAGGTCAGCAGTTTTGCTAGTTTTTCCACTCCAGGGTTGCTAGTGGTGGTTGAAGATGTTTCAGCAAAACACGAATTGGAAAAGCTGAAGCAAGAATTTCTTTCAATGATGGCGCACGATCTGCGCACGCCGCTGACCTCTATAAAGTGTTTTCTAGAGCTGGTTTCTGAGGGCGTTTATGACGGTCGTATAGATGAGTTGAAGCGTCGCTCTTCTGGTATCGGAAACGATACCACTCGTTTGATCAACATGATCAGCAGTTTGCTCAACTTGCACAAACTCGAAGCCGGTCGATTACAGCTAAGCATCGAAGTTGTTCCAGTCAGCGAGATAATCTTCAGGTCTATGCAATCGCTGGCCTCATGGGCGGAAAGCCGCAATATTCCATTAGATGTACCTACGCCAAAGCCGAACTTGCTTGTCAGCGCTGATGGTGACTACACGGTGCAAGTCTTGGTTAACCTGCTATCCAACGCGATTAAATTTTCGCCCAAGGGCAGTCCGGTCTCAATCACTCATGAAGCTCATGATGACTTTGTCAAAATCAAAGTTATCGACAAGGGCAGGGGCATTCCAAAAGAAGTCCAAGCACGGCTGTTTAACCGCTTCGAGCAAGCTCGGTTGTCTGACGCGCGCGTGGAGGGAGGCAGCGGACTCGGGTTGGCAATCTCGAAAGCTATTGTAGAAGAGCAAGGCGGCAGCATTGGGGTAAACAGCGAACCCGGTCAAGGCTGCGAGTTCTGGTTTACATTGAGGAGAGAAACAGCGGACTAATGAAAGCGTGTGAAGCAGTTGAATATGCTGCACGCATAATACGGTACGTGGCATTATTTGAAACCGTGCATGGGCTTGTACAGCTATCGACAACATGATATTCGGTACCGGACACTGAACGGATGTCAGCTGGAACAGTTCGGCCAGTTATCGGACTTGAGCGTCAAAACGACGCGACTGCTTCATACCGTCAGGAATGTACGAAATTAATCTCTAGTGTTCTGCCGGATTAGGCGGTTTGCGCAGTCCAAGCTCTTCCAATGCGTCGTCCAGGCTGATTTGGTTTTCTCGAGCAAACTGCAACGTCTTGATCGCATCCTCTAACGTGATCAAGTCATGCTTCAAGAGATACTGGCAGCGCAGCGACGAAATTAAAGTCGCCTCGTCGATGGCGCCTGAGATAACAAGCATCTTTCCTATTAAGGAAGGATATTTGTTGCTCAGGTCGACCGCTTCCTGGATGTCTGCATCAGTGACGAAGCCTGTCATCTTCAATAGTTCGCCGAGAAGGGGCACATTCTGTCCGCCATCCTTAGCCTCAGAGCCAAAGACGAATTTATGCATCTCCTCGGTTGCTTCCTTGAGCGTCCGCTCGCCGGAAGCAATCTGGCTGTACACTTCCTGCGCCTGGTAATAAACGCGGCTGGAGATGAGCCCCAGGTTGACGATTGCTTCACCCAGGGTCTGACCCTTTTCCATGCTGATCTCGAGCGCATTGAGAATTTCACTCTCAGTCGCCAATCCACATAAGATGATGAATTCACCAAAGCGCACCTGCTTGTTGCCTGGCGCCGGTGCCATTGAATAGGCTTCCAGTTTGATTGGCATGCTTGCCTGTTTCGATAGCGCGGTGTTGAGCATCATCACGCCCTGCTCTAGAGAGATTCGCCGCTCGCGAATTGAATGTTGTATTTCCAGCGCTTTGGTAAGCATCTGGTGGTTGATGAAGCCGTTGAGCAAAAGCACCCGACCGAATCTCATTCCGGACGAATAGCTGACTTTCTTTGCTTGTTCTAACTGTTCCTGATTAATCACGCCCGCTTCCAGAAGCAAGGCACCGATTGTTGCTTTCTCGGTTGAATTGAGAACGCCAATTTCCGACAATGCTTGGGAAGGCGTAAGTTTTTTGGCTTTTAGAGCATTTACTGCACCTTTGGCCTTATCTATAGAAACAGTTTGACTGGCTATGAGTGGCTGGAGTTCGACCACCAACTGCAGCTCCTCGTCCGTGAGGAAGCCCGTTAGCACAAGGGTTCGCCCGATTGGCAAGCCGAACTGCGGCGCCACTTTGAGCGCGTCAGCGAGGTCTTCTTCCCCAATCAACTTGAGCCTGACGAGGAGATCGCCGAACTTCAAAGCTCTAGCAGGAGATCTGCTTTCTGTGCTCAAATCCATTCCTCAAGAAGGCGTTCCTAATATTAGACCAGTTCAACAAAAATAAACCCTCCTGGATTCCTAACTTTCCATTTTGGGTAGTAATCCATGAGGGAGGAAAGATCATGATTACTAACAAAGTCTGGAAAGGAAAATCGGCGAGACTGCCTATGGTAGTCGGTTTGGTGGTTTGTTTGACGGCGCAACAAAGTGCCTTGCTGTCCGCTGGCGCTGCAAATGTGGCTCCGAAGGCGGCAGCAGCTGCAAAATCGGCAAAGCCGGCGGGTGCCAAAGGGACGCTTCCGCTTCCGACTTCCCACAACCAGTCCGGCACACCCGCGAAAGTGCAGCAAGCGCTTTCTAATTTCAAGGGTGACAAGTGGGCGGTAGTGATTGGCGTTAGCCGCTTTTCGGACGGCAGCATTCCTCAACTCAAGTATTCTGCCAAGGATGCGCAAGACTTCTATGATTACCTGACAGACCCCAACTACGGGCATTTCGCAAAAGATCACGTCAAGCTCCTCCTCAACGAAGACGCGAGCAAAGTCAATATTATGGATGTGATCGGTGACTCCTTCTTGCCGCACGGAGCCGCACCGGGCGACCTCGTCGTCATTTATCTTTCCACTCACGGCTCTCCTGCCGGCGCTGATATTCGTGGCGTCAATTACGTCGTTGCCAGCGATTCTAGGGTCAACAAGCTATTTGCCACGGGCATCGAGATGCGCCAATTGCTGCGCACGGTTAAAGAGCGCGTGCATACCAATCGCGTGGTTCTCGTTCTGGACACTTGTTATAGCGGCGCCGGAACCGAAGGCGCGCATAAAGGAATTGCTCGTCGGAACGTCGACACAGAAGCTCTCGCTTCCGCTTCCGGCAGCGTTGTTATTTCTTCCAGCTCTGCCGACCAGCAGTCGTGGGAAGCAGATGAGGTCAAAAATAGCTATTTCACTAAGTATTTACTAGATTCGTTGCGCGATCCTGCGGTTGGAAACGATCTCGAGCGCGCGTTCAATAGTATGAAAGACCGCGTTCAGTCAGCGGTTTTGAAGGACAAAGGCGCACTTCAAACCCCGGTCATTGGCGGGGCGGTGAATGCTCGCGGATTGGCGCTTGGTGCCTTGCCTTCGGTGACGCGTGAAGCTCCCGTCGTAGCATACGCCTCTCCTGTAACCGGAAGCACCACCGGTATCAGTGATGGCTCGCGCGGTGGAATGGCTATCGATCTTTCTGACTATGGTCAGCGTATGCGCAATGCCTACAACTTTAGAAACGCGCACAAGAACTGGGATGCGATCCACGAATTGCAAGCCGCTCAAAAGATCAATCCGAGTTCAATCGAAGCTTTCATGCAGGCTACCGACATTCTGGATGAACAAGGCCGCTATGCCGAAGCGCTCGAGTCCGCGAAGAAGGCAGTGCTCAATTCGGAGAATTCTTCTGAAGCGCACTTTCGTCTTGGTCGCGCCAACTTGCGTGTAGGCAATAAGGAAGAAGCTTTGCGACAAGTTCGCCTGGCGCTCAGCTTGGACCCAGGCAATGCAATGGCATACAACTGGCTGGGCTTTATAAATCAAAATGATCTACAGCGTATCGATGAAGCCGAGCAAAATTACCGCAAGGCACTTGAGCTAGATCCTCTTAATGCACGCGCGATGGTTAACCTTGGAATTCTTTTGCAGACAGATCCCAAGAAAACTGATGAAGCGGAAAAGCTCTTTAGGCGCGCACTTGAAGCCGACTCTGAAGATTGGCAAGCACGCATGTCGCTGGGTTATTTGTTGTTCTATTTGAAGGGCAACAAGGTTGCAGGTGCCAAGGAATTGCGCAAAGCAATCGAGTTGGACCCTGCCAATTCGCGCTTGCACTCAGAACTTGCAGAGATGCTTTCTGACAATCCTGATGAACACAATACCAGCGAAGCTGAGTTCCGTAAGGGTATTGAGCTTTCTCCAAAATCGGGACTTGCTCACTTCAAGCTGGCAGAGTTTCTCGCCCTCAAGACCAATCGCGTGGAGGAAGCTGAGAAAGAATATCGCGAAGCAATCCAGCTTGATGCCTCACTTGATGCAGCCCGCGTTGGCTATGCGTATCTATTGATTGACCAAAAGCACATTTACGATAAGTCGTACGATCAGCTCAAAGAGGCAATCAAGATCAACCAAAGGAATGCCAAAGCTTATCTCGGTCTTGGGCGAATTCAAATGGAGCTGTACAAAAACTATCCAGCCGCTGAGGCTGAGATCAAGAAGGCTCTTGCGATCAATCCTAATTATGCGGAAGCATACGACGTTTACGGCGTGTTGCTCTCGACTCGGATGAACAGACTGAGCGAAGCCAAATCTGCATTCGAGAAAGCAATTGCTGCTGATCCTAAAGCAAGTCAGCCGCTTTATCACTACGCTCAAATGCTGATTGCGCAAGGCAAAGATATCGAACAAGCAAACAAGCTCTTGCGCTCGGCAATGGAATTAAATCCTAAAGAGTCCAGCTATAAGACGGCGCTTGCCTATATTCAAATTTCGCACTACAAGCAATTCAAATCTGCCGAGCAGTTGCTGAGACAAGCACTTGAGGCTAATCTCAGTGATTCGCAGGCGCACTACCGTCTGGGTATGCTGCTTATCGAAAAGCTTGGACTTCGTAAGGAAGGCGAATCCGAACTGAAGACGGCATTGAGCCAAGACCCAGAGAATCGCGAAATCAAGACCGCTGTGGAGAGATTTGCTCGCTAGGTGTTGTCTAGCTAAGCGAACTTTTCTGCAATAATACCGGTGATGGATGGGGCTAAATCTCGAAACATCATAATCACCGCAGCCGCCGCACTGCAGGCAGTGTTGTATGGCGTATGGCCTGTGCTTTTGATTTATTCGATAACACTCGGCGACTACGCCCCAGATCAGCTTGTGGAGCCGATTACTTTTGTTTGCGTGGTGAATCTGGCGCTCTGGGCGATTCTCTGGCTTTTGAGAATGGACGCGGCAAGAGCTGCTTTGATAGTGACAATTCTTTCTTTGGCAAACTTCCTCTATTTGCCATTGTCTGAAATTTTGATTTTACCTGCTAAGTTGTTTCCTGTCCCCGTACCGGCAGCCGCAGTTCTATGCGGATATTTCCTTCTGCTGATGGCGGTTGTAGCCGTTGTTGGAATTGGTGAGTTTAGACTGGGGCAGAAAGTTCTGAAGATAAACGTTGATCGTCTGGTGCTGCCAGCGGTGGCAATTGCCGTGGCTCTTTGCGGATTTAATCTGTTTACAATAGCTGGTTTTGAAGCTAAATCGAACGAAATAGCGAAACAACTTGCTGCCAAGTATTTTCCGTCTGATCAAAAGTTGGTCGTAAACAAAACTTCTGACAAGCCCGACGTTTACTATGTAATTATCGATGGTTTTGCAAATCCGGAAACGCTAAAGAACATACTGGGTTACGATAATTCCGAGTTTGTTGACTACTTGCATCAGAACAATTTTTATGTCGCTTTGAACAGCTGCAGCAATCATGACCGCACTGTATTTAGTGTCACTTCGTCGCTCAATATGGGTTTAATGACACCGCTCGCTGAGTATCTTGGGGCGAAAGATCTTGATTCGAACGCACCGCTCAAGCTGTTTCGCGATAACAGAGTGATGAGGCTTTTCAAAAGAGCTGGATATCGCATCGTCAATGTTTGTTCAGGCTTTTGCCCAACCGATTACATTCCTCAAGCTGACGTGAATTTTAGATCGGGCTGGGGTACTGGCTTTAACATGTCTCTGTTTCATCTTTCAATGCTGGGTGCTTTCGAGCCGTATTTGCATACCGTAGAGAGTGAATACGCAAATGTCCGAACTGCACCAATACGAAGAGCTGCGGAAATAGTGAATCTTGAAGGCCCAAAATTCGTCCTGATTCATTGTTTGCTGACACATCCACCGTTCATCTTCGACGAGATTGGTAGACGTCAGCCACTGACTAGGCAGTTACTATCAGCTCCTTACGTGAAAGATCCTTATCTTGCGCAGTTGAAGTTTACCGAGAAGAAATTGAAGGAATTGCTCAATACCCTGTGCCGTGCAGGTGATGGAAAGTCAATTGTCATCTTGCAAAGCGACCATGGTTCGTCGTGTACCGACTGGCGGAATGGAGCTATGTTTACCAAAGAGCGCATGCGGATTTTGAACGCATATCGGGTGTCAGATCGTATGAGAAGCTCACTTTATCAAACAATCACACCTGTCAATACTTTTCGCGTTGTCTTGAATGATTTGTTTGGTACCGAGTTTCCTCTGCAAAAGGACGAGTCCTTCGTTGCCATTCCACCCTCGGAGTGGTACCAGTTTCAAAACGTCACCGACCTTTTGAAGAAGTCCTGGCAGTGAGTTGCTAGAGGTTGGTTGCTTTGTGGTTTTGCTCAGCGGACTCGTTGAGTTTCATCAAATAGAGCACACGGCCTGATTCTCCAAGCGGTGTCTTCTCTATTAGTTCGAAGAATTTCCCAAACTCATTTTCAAATATCTCTTCCGTGTATGATGTGAAAATGTCTTTGCGACTGGCGAGTAGTCGTTGTACTTGTACATCTGATTTTGGCACGAATTCTATTATGAGGGTTTTGCAGACCAATGAGAAGAACTCTGCAATCCGTTCGAATGGTACGTTGTTGGAGATTGCCAGATGATGCACTAAAGCAAGGGCCAGACCGGTATCGCAGGGACCTCTTTCAATGAGGCTGGCGCGTTCGTTGTTTGACCAACCTATGCTGGGAGTGGGTGCGGTCAAATCGATGACGAGAGGAAGAATGCGATTGGAGCTCTCCTTTTCGGCGTCGAGGTAATTTTTCTGAACGCAAAGAGGATCCATGTCTAGCGATATCGTCATCGCGCCTAGTTCTGCTGCGACTCGGCTATAGCGCCCGCAATTGGCGCCGAAGTCGAAGACTGTTTTAGGTGCTGTCTGCATGAGCATATCGCGCACTGTCGCTAGTTTCATTTCCGTCGTCTCTGCAGAATAGCTGTTGCAATCGTAATAGTCAGACCAATTTGATTGGCATTTCGGCAAATGAATACTGGAGACTGCGGCTTCGAGTGAGTCTAGCAGACCCAGTAGGGCTTGCTTTGGTAGCTTTCTTTGACCGGCATTCGCAGGAGTGCCTTCGAATTTGGTTTGTAGTTTTGCGTGCAGGAATAAGTGCATCAACAAATTTCCATTGAGCATTGCTCGTTTTGGCAAAAGTTTGCAAGCGAGATCGAGTGGAATCCCGTCAATATGACTTTGAGTCAGTCGGCTTAAACGCAGGTCTACATAAGCCATTAACGCAAGAGGCGCAAGGAAGTGTTGGCAAAATTGTTTGTACGCAACCCATGGACTGCCTTCTTCGTACACTTCGAAAGAGAGAGTATCTATGAGCGATGGCGTGATTCCGAAGAATTGAATGTTGTAGGCGCTTGCATCTTTAAGCGTCATTCCGAATTCGAGGGAAATCTTTTGAATTCGCAAAGTGGCGAGCGCCGCGGATTTTAGTTGGCTGAAGCTCCATTCGTATGGATAAGAAACGAACGGCACACGTGCGGGCTTCAGAATTTTGAATGTACGCCCCGTGCGATTGACTTCAATGTCTGCGTCTTCATGCGGGACAAGGAGCCCTTTGCCGACGAGAGTTATGTAGAGACCGGACTGAGTAAGTTGTTTGAAATTTTCGCTATAAGATACGCGAACTTTGCGATAGAGATTTCCTCCTTCTTCAAAAACGAATCCATTAGGGTCACGGAAGGAGGAAGAGAGCGGTTGTGGAGTTGTCATCGCTATTCTCGCCTCGTACTTCGTTTGAGGCAAAGGCGCTTGAGAAACGCTTTTATTGTGAAAATAGCGCCGAAAAGAAAGCCCATGGCTAGCTGCAACATATAGCTGCCTGTCGAAGGATCGACATATGCGGAGGCTGGTTGGATGAATAAAACTGATAGTAAAAGCGCTATTGGCAGCGAGTCACTGCCGCGCTGAGCGATATTGGCACGTTGGCATAACATTGAAAAATCTCCCGGACTAAGCGCGCCCTTGCGGCTTCTAAAGTCCAACCTATCGCAGTTTTCGCGAATCGGCTATTCTTCAGAGCGTCTTATCGTTTTTGAGTATGGAACCGCATATAAGAAAATATGGGGAAAAGTTAGAAAACTGAGCTATTCTTCCTCCTGTCATAGCCCGCAATGACCGGCCGGACTGCCATAACGGGAAAAACACTGCTGAGCGTGTCATTTTGAGAATTTTTGGCGTTCCCTCACGTGAGGGAATTTTTCCAGGCAAAATTGCCCTATTAATAGTGTTAGCCGGTAGGGCCAGCGCCGGTTTGGCTTGATACAAAAGAGACTACCCATGAAACGCCAAAGAATACGCACAGAGCTACTCTATAGAAACCGCATGCGGGGCAACATGATTGTCCTTGTCGTTTCTATCCTTGCCGGTCTGGTCATAGCCGTCATTCTATTCATGCTCGGCTATATTCGTATTCTCGGATCGCATAGCGAACAGCGCACGGCGATTGAAAGTGCCGCCCTGGCGGCTGCAAAAGACCTCAGCCGCATTGTGGTCGAGGATCCGAATTTCGGTTTTATCTCGCTGTCAGATGGCGCTCCTGTCGGGACCAGCACCACTGCAGGCGATAAATACTTCATGCCGGTGCACGGAATCAACACTATTCTCGGTACTATCCGCCTCGACTTGATTGTCGCCGATCAGCTCAATGATCCCGTTATGAAGGAATTCATCGACAGGGACTACAACAATGCGATGGCTGCCAAAGACAAGCTGGTCAATGTTTTGGAAGGTGCAGTTTCCGGCGTCAGTAGCACCGGAGCGGAACCTAAAGACAGAGACGGCGCTATTGTCGACCCCTATGATTCAGCAGTTAAGGCTTACAAAGCCAATGTCATCAGACAAACGGCGAACTCCAAGTTTGTTGAAGGTTCGCTCAAGTTGCAACTCGGTTGCATCGTCGGCGGAGGCGGTACAAACATCCCGATTCCCAAACCCGAGAATCTGAGCACTGTCAGCAGCAGTCAGCGCATCGGCAACTTCTATAAGTCTTATACAAATATTCCGTTCGGCGACAAAGACTTCGTCTTCGCTGGTATCGCAGAAGGCGCGACCATTGTCGACAACAACAAGTTCGCCAAGACAATCCCAGGTCTTCCTTATGTCATTCCTTCGATCGTCCGTGCTGAAGGCGATCAAATGATCTCCACAACGGATGGTACGACGGTGCATAAGGGTGTGCAAAAAGCCGCTGCCTGCGCCCAGCCTTTCAATGTCTACGACCCGAAGCCGGCACCCGGCATTCTTTCGATTAGTTTTCCAGATGGAAGACCCACAGAAATTGCCAGTCTAGGTAGTCTGTGGATGGACCCGCAATTCTTGTCACCTTCCAAAGACACACAGATTCTCACTCCCTTGGGCGGTGATTATCCTGGCGGCGGTGGAACTCTTACTCCGAGCACCTGGTCTGCAGGTGGTGGCGGCGGAGGAGGCGGCGGTGGCGCTTCCAGCAATACGCCTATGAGTATCATCTGGAGCAGCTCCTTCTACGACTGGTTGCGCCGGGGTGGCACCAAAGTTGATATCGGCTCAGTTAAGGCGGCAGTGTCTGCGCCTTTCCCTAGCCTGGTTCCAGGAAATAAAGGCCACGCAAACGTATTCGGCTTCAATCCTGATGGTTCTGTTCGCACCGGTCAGCTTTCCATTCAGCCTATGCCGTACATGTCGGTCAGCGAAAACCAGTTTGTGTCAGTGTCGAAAGACGCCTACACTAGCAGCGAACCCGTTAAATATGACGTTATCGTCAGAGATCAAGCCAATATTCGCGGTCGCCTCAATGGCGGAAGGCATGGTGGAGAGCCTCTGGACAACCCGGTTTACGCCTCTGCTCTGGCGGCAAGTCTGGGCGGTTCCGGCGGTACTTATGGTGGTGTAGTCACCTGGACCCCGACTGCAGCAAGTCTTTTGGGATTGATCGGGATTCAGGGAAATCCATGGAGCGGCGGTTTGCTTGGAGTTGTCCCAACAGGCATTGCTATTCTCGGACCGTATGGATTGATTACCCTTATATATCCGCCGACCAGTCCCAACTGGGTTGCCGGACCGAACAATGACTTCGGTCAGGGTGTACTTCCGCCCGCGCAAATCACCAGCTTCACAACTGGACCAGGCGCCGGTGCGCAACGCCCTACTTACACTACCAATGGCAGCGTCATCGATGTCAGGTTTAGAAAACAGATTCCAATTTTGCCGGCGCCAGCTCCACTCACTGTTCTTGGTGGGCCGCGCTATAAGTTGATTGAATATGGCGGCAGCAGTAGCAGCGGACCCTAAGCTCCGCACGGTGAGCGCAGCTTCCTTTCAAAATTCGAAGTTTGATTGATCGAACAGAGCAGACGCTTCATCTGCTCTGTTTTGCTGTTAGCGTTGTCGAATTCCTTGATTTCGCATAATTCTTTCCCGCCGGTTTTTTGTGGCTCAACCTGGGCAATAGTTTAGTAATGAGCCAATATGCTAGTGTAATCCGGATGAAAAATCCCATGGTGAATGCGAATTGATGGACGAAAAGGTAACGGTCTTGCTAGTCGAAGACCATCCGCACATGCGCAAATCGTTGCGACGGCTTCTGGAAAGCGACACTTCGATTAGTATTGTCGGCGAAGCTTGCGATGGGCGCGAAGGCGTCGATATGTGCGTAAAGCTGAAGCCGGATGTTGTCCTTCTCGATGTGGGTTTGCCGGTTATGGACGGCATCGAAGCGTGCAGAATGATGCGTGAGAAGAATCCGGCAGCGAAGATAATCATGCTCACTTCGCACAACAACGAGCGAGATATTTTTGCATCGCTGGCAGCTGGTGCCAATGGATATTGTTTGAAGGACAGCGACTTTCGAAAGTTTCCTCAGATCGTTCAAACGGTCAAAGGAGGCGACCTTTGGCTGGACGCGGTAATTGCTGCAAAAGTGTTGAAAGTTTTGCCCACAACGGCTTCGACTTTGATCTCGCAGAAGCTGCCGGCAGAACAGCAAATCGTCTATGAACCGTTGTCAAAACGAGAAGTAGAAGTTTTGGAATTGCTTGTAGACGGTTTGTCAAACTCTGACATCGCAGCGCGAATGGGCATAGGAATTGAAACTGTTAAGACTCACATCAAGAGTATTCTTGGAAAGTTGGCTGTGAGCGATCGCACTCAAGCCGCTATTAAAGCGCTTCGCGCTGGAATTATCTAGTCTAATGCGAAATCTCTGTTCGTAGTTCTATATCGCCTTTCGCGGCGGTACTTTATTCGTGCTTAGTTCGTTTGGCTATTTTGTTTCAACGGGAAGTTTGACTATGAACGAACTTCCTTTGCCCAGCTCGGTTTCCACAACGATTTCGCCGCCCAGTAGGCGCACGATTTCGTTGCAGAGATAAAGCCCCAAGCCGCTGCTGCCGTAACTTGCGCGGGTGCGTTCACCCTTCACAAAACGGCGGAAAATCTTTTCTCTGTCTTCCTCTGTCAGTCCCGGTCCCTGGTCCGTGACGCTAACGTTGACGAAGTTCTTGTCGACCTTTGCACTGACAATGACCTTTGTATTAGCCGGTGAAATTTTTACGGCGTTGGTGCAGAGATTTGAAACGAGGTGAACGATTGCCGTTCTATCAGCTCTGACAGCGATGTTCGTGCCGTTCAGGGCATTCACGAGTTCAACATCGTGATGTTGTGCAAGTGGGCGAACCACGTCGATGCTTTCTTTGATGGCCGGTGCGAGATCAACGTTTTCAAAGCTGAGCACTTCGACGCCGTCGTCGTATCGAGAAAATTCCAGCAGTTGCTTGACCATGGTCAGAACGTCTTCGATGCTCTCTCTGATTTCTTCAAGCATCTCTCCGTCTTTGTTCTTTTGTTTTTCTGCCTCGAAAAGCAACGCCTCTACTGTGTAATTGCAAGCAATCAATGGCGTTTTCAAATCGTGCGCGATTGTTTCCAACAAAAGTTCTTTCTGGCGGGAAAGACGAACTTCATCGGTTACGTCGCGGAGCAAGAGGATGAAACCCTTGAGTTCACTGCCTTCTGTTACTGCCCAACTGGTTGTATCGAAGCGATGTTCTTCTTTGGTGGAAGGACGTCTGATACTGAGGGCGGTGCGTTTTTTTAACCCGGAGGAATCGTCTGTTTGCCTAAGTCCGACCTCGCCAAGTTCGGGAAGTAGCAGCATAATGCCTTTTCCGAGAAGTTCAGAACCACTGCTCTGTAGGAAGTCCGCGATCATTGGATTGGCGTTGACGATTTGTAGTTGTTCGTCCAATAGAATTATCCCTACGGGTGCATTTTCGGCAATTTCACGGCTGATGCGTTTTGCTGACTCTGCCGATGCCTGCACGAGTCGAATATGTCGTCTGATGATAAACATCAGTAGCGCAAAGAGTACGGCGAGAAAAACCGCCAGGGCTATGAAAACATTGGCAGCCGACTTTGCATCGCTCTCAGATTTAAGTGCTCTCGCTTTTACTATTCGCTGCTGTTCAAGCTCGATGTAGACTACTCGACTGCGAATCTGCTGAACTATCTCGAAGCCTTTTTTCGCGGCAAGTTTTGCCGCTCCTTCGTCCAAATCCCCCTTGCCTCGGCTGGCAATGGCAGTATCATAATGCCGCTCTAACGTCGACATCAGCCATTCCAGATAAGAGATATGGTGAGCGCGCCTGCTGTCTGTGTCACTCAGATTTTTTGTGTTGCGCATGTGCGGCGCCAATTGTTTTGTGGCGCGCTTGTAGTGCTCAAGATTCTCTTCGCTCGGTCGTTTCAGATATTCAACGGCTTGCGCCTGGACGTCTTTCACCACCAAAAAAAGAGACTCCAAGGTCGCCAACAGCTCAAGCGATCGCTCCGCCGCGCGCTCCCCTTCAATGGCTTTGAACGAATTATGATACGCGGATGCAGAAGTTAGAGCGACCAGAATGATTGCCGTGACAAGACCCGCAGCAAGAATCCCTTCCGCCGAAAAGAACGATTTATTCTGCGATTGAAAGCCATCGGATTTCGCCCCTGAGGGGAGATTGCCGTCCGGCAAAATCAATGGTTTTGCAGCGTCGCTCGAATTGCTGTTTGTGACCACGGCTCGGCGTGTCTAGGCTGGTGAGGGTACACATCAATGATAGTCGGTTCTAAGGACAATTTCGCCGACAATTCGAAAATGCAAATGCTGAAAATATAACGCGGCCACGAAGCGAGGTGGGCATCTCACTCCGTGACGCGCGTTGTCTTGGGAATCTCAGCGACCTCGCGAGGCATCCAAGAATGCCAATCTCCGAAATTCCTTTTTCTTTCAATCCCAACCCTTTAGGGTGGCCAGTCCGTCCGTTCGCTAGATATGAGCGCGAGAGTTACGTCCCGCGCCCTATCTTGCGGCGAATTCTTGCGGGCGGTCTTTCGAATGACCTCTGGCTACTTTCAATTTACGTGTTGCATCGAGAGCGCATACCCCTCGTGCGAGGGAGTGGCGGAAATATTTTTCAAGACCCACAGGCGAACCGATATGGGCTGTTTGCCCGCTAGCGTTCTAAGCTCTGGTCCGATTTTCTGTTCAGATTACTGTCGAGATAAGAGCCCAGTTTCTTGCCCAGTTTCTTGTCCAGGTTCTTGTCCAGATTTTTATTCGGCTACTAATTTAGATTCTTGTGCAACCCGTACTTGAGTGCCGCGTTGCCGGTTACTATTGCGCGCCTGTAGAGTTCGAGCATTATCAGAACAAAGACAATTGGGACTGCGAAGGTTTTCTTTGTAACTAATAACACCGCATAGATGTTGATAATCAGCCAGGTAGCGTAGGTCAGCGACCGGATGCGCCATTCCAAATACTCCGGCCACTTGAAGGCGCAGGCAATAAAGCCGGCAGCAGCGAAGATAGTGAAGTCGTAGAAGAAAACGTGCGGAACCACCATAGGAGTTGCAAAAACGCAGATGATCGCGGCGAGTGAAACTTTGAATGAATCTGGTAATGGTGATCTGAGCAAGCGGCAGACGAAATACAATCCAATGCCGCCAATAATGGCGGAAAGCGCGTAGACTAGCGGTTTGAATACCGCGTGTTGTGCAACCGGCAACATGAGAATAATTGCGCGTGGAAGGCTGGTTGCGAGTTGCGTGTTCACTCCATATTTCGTATCGGAATACACGGCATCAGCGAGTTTAAGCGTTGATAACCATTCGCGAAAAAGGTCCGGCGAGAAGAAGACGAGATTGATTGCGATAACGCAAGTGATACCGCATGCGATACCGATCATCGGTTTGAAACGTTTGGCGCTTGCTAGTCCCAGCGTCATCATCACTGCCGGGATGAAGAATTGTGGTTTTAAAACTGCGAGCGACCATATCAAACCACCCAGCAAATCTTTGCGTTTATAAACAAAGTAAAGCCCTCCCACAAGCGGCAAAAGTCCGTATATGGCACTTAATTGCCCAATCCAAATTGAGAGCGCGAGCGGAATCAATGTGAGGGAAATCCAGCCTGCAGCAATGTCCAGATTGCTTGATTCATCAGTCTGAGAGGCGTGCGAAGAAATAAGAAACGCCGAGTACGCGACCGCAACAAGGGAAAGAATTTGCCACGCCAGTATTGAATATCCGAGTGGCAGGAAACTGAAGGGGACGAAAAGCCCGGCTATGAGCGGCATGTACATGTATTCAGCAGTGGCGCGAGCCGGCAAAAGAGGTAAGATCCTGTGTGCCGCTTTGTCGAACTCAGTATCAATAAAAGATGTTGAATTTGCCGGTGGATAGAGCATACGAGCGTTGCCTTCGCGCACTAGTTGGCCGGCTGTGTGATAGGTCATCAAATAATCCGAATTGGAGACTTCTTTCGGCATTTGTAAGTCGGTGTATATGAAGAGCATGACGAGAATAAAACCCCATGCGGCCGCGATTAACGAAAGATATCTCTTCATTTTGAGTGCCTTTCTCTCTTGTCCCGCAACATCTTCAGAAGGTGGCGAACGGCTTTTGCTCCCCGTCTCAGTGGGCGCTTTTCAGAGAGTGCTTTGTAATCCTGCAAAAGCTTTTCGTGATTTTCTTGCAAAAGGCGATAGTGGTGCAGAGCGTTTTTTAATCCCGCTTCTATTTTTGGAAACTGATCATCTACGTAGCGGCGCATTTTGAGCTGGTTTTCGATTTCTGTCTGCGCGAGTATGCCGCGGCGAAACATTCGAATGATAGCCTCTTCAATCTTGGGTTCTAGAGTTTTATTGAGTGTCTCTTCGAAAAACTTTGGATCGCGGACTATTGGCAGATCGTCAATTCTTTGTATTAGTGAGACTTTTGTGTCAAACGTTTTGCAATCGTTCAATTTTCCTGCCAATTCCAGCTCAACCATTGTCCGCACGCACTTCTCGCACCGTGAGCAATTGTAATTTTCAAAGCAAACATGCAAATTGCCTTGCACAATCTCGTTGTCCGCAATTTCCTTCACTCTCTGGGATCGAAGTGCTGTCGAATCGCCGTGAATAACTTGCAAGGATGCGGATGACCAGAGGGGATCCAATCGCCAGTTGCTTCCCGTTACTTCATGATGCGTTTTGTGCCAGGATGGCGAAATTGTGATTGAAACCATATGTGGTGACAAGAGATGACCGACCGCGGCGAGAAATGAGGAGTGTGTGTCGCCAAGCCTGTGAGCGTTGAAAGTCGGATGTTTCTTCGTGTTTGTGCGGATGACAATTGGTTTTGAGCCTACGGCGCGAGCAACCTTTTCCAGTCTCTCCCTTGCAATCTTTGCACGCGTCTCGTCACTTGGAACATCGAAGGTTTCCAGATAAATTAGAAATTCCGGGACTGGATTGGTTAGCAACGTGTAGAACGAGTCTGTGCCACAAGTGAAGAACAGTCCATTTCCCCTGCCGGATACCCCACCCGCTTCACTGAAAGCGCTTCTTGAAACTACGTCCGCTCCGGAAACTGTATCGATTCCGGAAACTGTATCGATTCGGGAAATTGTATCGATTCGGGAAACTGCATCTATTCGGGAAACTGCATCTACATCCGACTCTGCGTTCACTGTCACCTGATTGGCAATGATTTCGATCGGTTTTGTGCCCCAAAATCTGCCAAGAAAGTCGATGATTTTGTGCGCGTTTTGATACCAGGTAGCGCAAATTGCTTGGTCGATCTCGAGATTGCGATTGGAAAGTAGTGCGGGAATCAGCCAGAGTGTGCCAAGAGCTTCGGTTGATGGATTCAAATCGATATCGTCGGATTCAAACCAGAGTTCGCTTCCGTCTATTTCTGTCCAGACACGTGATGTTGTGCCTGTTTTGCTGTGTTGAAACGCTTTTGCGCGCAGGTTGCTCATGACTGCCAAACGTGGATACTCACCCGTCAGGTTGCGGGCATAGGATCTCATTTTCGTGCCCTAGATAAATTAGGAAATCCTCGGTTAGCGCGGGTGGGCGATTCTTGATTGGCTTGGACTAATGGAGAATGTTTTCGGGACAAGAATGCAAAGGCTTGATTGCCAAGAAGAACCATCTGCGCGAGTCTGTGACATTTGAGTTGGATGGACCTGCCTTTTGGGTTTCACGAGGCTGAAATCACCCGGTTCTCAAGTGCTTGTGTGAGCCTAGCTAAATATGTTACTGAACAGGTTTTTGACTCAGGAATATTACTTTGTGCTTGATTACTACTTTCTGCGTTTCATAACCTCTTAGAGTCCACTCTCCGCATTTTCTATTTCGAGGCAAGCTTTTAAAGCTCCTGAAAAACCCTGCCCTCCGGCAAATTCGGTTTTCTCTCACGCCTGATTCGAGGCGGAAAGTGACACACTCAGGCTGGCGGTTACGCCTTGTCTGTGCGGCTTGCGGTTCATGTGTGAACGAGGTCGTGAAGTCGGTTTGCATACCGGCGCAATATCTTTAGCGAAATGACTACTGCCTTGTGCGTCACCTAGTTGCGCTCGAGGCAGTGGTCTTTTCCACCTATCAATTCTTCCAAGTATTTAGGCTCGTCCAGTCTGGGCGCGCCTCTTACCTATGAGGTGACACCAATGTCTAACGCCCCTCAGCCGCCACCAAGATGGCGGCTTATTCTCAAGCGGACATTCAAGTGGTCCGCGATTAGTGGCTTAATGGCGCTGGTAGTGATTCTCACGCTGGCGCTTCATGCCTTCAACTACTACGCCATCGATCCGGTCGTCACTCCTCGTGAGTTGTACCACCGGACATGGGAAACAGTGAGGGTGAATTACTACGATCAGGACAAGCTGCGCGATTGGGCGCAGTGGGAGCACAAATACGACGACCAGATTCACACCGAGGAAGATGCTCTTCGATTCGCTCGTGAGATGGTTTCGTCGCTCAACGATCCCTACACAATCCTGCACGAAAAGCAGGAAGTGCAAAACTTGATCACCGAGGCAGAAGGAAAGCAGGAGATCATCGGCGTGGTCTTCAAGCCCGCCTACGATCGCTCCGGCGCTGCTGTCCTCAATCCAAACGGTCTTCAGCTGCCGGAAGGCATCGATGCTTTTCCGACCATCGATCAGGTGGTGCGGGGAAGTTCGGCGCAGGAAGCTGGCATCAACCCGGGCGACGCTCTGGTAAGTGTCAACGGCAACTCTACCTCGGGAATGGCTATCGCCGAACTGCAACGACTTCTTGCCGGTCAACCCGGCGAGGAGATCAACCTGGTCATCAGGCAGAACGGTGTGGATGTCTCGGTCAAGGTGACGCGCAAGGAAGTGCAAAGACCGATTGTTTCGGTCCAGCGCTTACCCGGCGACATCGCCTACATCCGCGTGGAAAGCTTCTTCCAGCTCGACCAGGCTGACCAATTGCAGGCGGCGCTCGAACAGGTGCAGGATTGCAAGGGCTATATCATCGACCTGCGCGACAACGGTGGTGGATTCATCCACTCCGCGATCGAGTCAGCTGCGATGTTCATGGACTCCGGCAGCATTTCCACCATTCAGTTTCACAGCCCGGCAGGCGTTTTCAACGCGCATGCTTCTGTGACTCCCGACCACCTTTGGGTCAACGTTAACGGGGTTTCCATCCCCTGGAAGCGCCGTCCCAACCTGGTGGGCAACAAGCCGGTTGTTGTGCTCGTCAATTTTGATACCGCCAGTGCCTCTGAGCTGTTCACTTCGGCTCTGCAGGACAACGGGCGCGTTCATGTCGTTGGCGTCCGCACGTACGGCAAAGGCATCGGCCAAACGCTGATTCCGGTAGGCAACGGACATCGCCTGCGTGTCACCAACATCGTTGGACACACGCCTTCCGGCCGCTGGCTAGGGGACGCTGGAATTTCCGTGCGCTACGGAGTCACACCGGACACGGAAGTGACTGCTCCGCGCAACCTGCTCATCGGTTCTCGCAACGACAATCAGTTGCAGGCTGCCGAGGACTACCTCCGCAGACAGATTCCGTAAGCAAGTGTGTGGGACGCAGCGGCAAGAGCAGAGGCATTCGCCAAAGCTTGAGCCGCTCCGTTCGCGTTTTGTGCATCAACGAGGGGAGATACAAGTGGTGCGGAAACTGTTTGAGACTGGTCGAAAGTGCCAATCTCAGAGGTTTTCCGCGCTGCTTGTTTTGGCTTGGTTGTTATTAAAAGCTGTAGTAGCACAATCTATTCGCCGATTTTTGGATTGGGATAAGTTTGCGATGGCTTTGCCTCTGAGTCAAAAAGCAGGTTCGCAGCCTGTGAGCGTCTCTGGCTACGACAATTGGAAGATTTATCAGATTTTTCTTCCATCGAATTCCGCCTGAAAATCGCACAATGGTAGCTGGAAGTTTACGAACTGATGGATGATACGAGCTCTTTGAAGAAGCCTATTTTTGCGGATTGGGAACTCCGGGCACTCGTTTGCGTCACACGGGTGTGCTTGCAAGGCGAGCCAAGTGGGCGAGCCAATGACAGAAAATGGAGGACACTTAAATGAGGATTTTGATCAGGCTTGGCTTAATGGCTCTCGCATTCGCCTTTATTTTGCCGCAGATTCATGGCATTAGTTTCCACGGAAACTTTGCAATCGCTCTTGTGCTGTCACTTCTATTTGGTTTAGTTCTTTGGCTGGTTGAGATTTCTGTCATGGCACTGTCTGCCGTGCTTACGGTGACATCACTTGGATTGGCGCTTCTCTGGCTCATTCCCGCCTGGATCTTGGGCTTCTGGTTGCTGCCAGCGTTCGCGATGATGATTACTGCTGACTTTGTACCTCAGTATTTGACCGTAAGTGGATTCGTTCCGGCTGCGCTTGCTGGTCTTGTTATGCTGGCTATCAGCTTCCTGACCAGAGACGAAGCATGGTCAAGACGAGAGGCATAGTCTCGAAAAAGTTTAGTCTCGCCGAGTTGTGACTCGTGAAGAGACAACAGATGTCTCTGGGTGACTCCTGGACAAAGCAAAGGCGGCGCAATGCGTCGCCTTTGTCGTTGATACTGATGTTTGAAATCGTTTTTGTCTTGCACCAACTGTGGTACTAGTGATGAGATGCGCTTAAGGGGCGTGTATATGTGCAATGTTTGGTGGACCCGCTTTCCAAGCCCTGAAGCCGGGTGGCAAAGCTGAGCGAACTTGGATTTTGCTGAGATGCATTTGAGATGCGGACTATGAGCGTTTGATAAACAAGTTCAATCGCGCGCCATAATTTTTGGGTGTGGTGCGAAGTGTGCGCAGGGTTGGATTTTCGGCTCGTTGTTACAGCCTTCGCGGATGTGAACGAATCTGAACGGCGTAGATGTTTCGCTCAGACACAAAACTTTGCTGCAAAAAGAACATCAGAAAGCGCTAGTTATAAATCACACTTCCATTCTTCTCCAATTACTTGCATTAAAGCCCTCTAGAAAACCAACTCATGAGCTTTTGCTAACAACCTAATGAGAGTTTCTCTCTCGGGATGTTGGCCAAACTTTGAACTTGGTGGCTTTTTGCTGTGCAAGCTGTTTGCGCAGTTTGCGGTGGTCTGTGGAAATGAGGTGTGCGTCCGGCGCTTCAATACTTCGTTAGATTGGTTTGCGCCGCCCCCGAAACACGATTGGAAACGCTGTTTCCAGGTAGGAGGCATGCATGAAACAGGAACTCGACGATGCACTCGTTCGGGATTTTCCGAATCTTTATGCCGACCGTAAGTCGGACCAGAGCCCTTTCTATTGGGGCTTTGAGTGCGGCGACGGTTGGGAACCTCTGCTTCGGAAGCTCTCCGCGGAAATCGAGGCGATCATCGTCTCGATGCCCGAGAAGGAGCGCAAGAAGTACAGAGTCAAGCAGGTGAAGGAGAAATTCGGCACTCTGCGGTTCTACATGGGCATTGCCCACGACGGCATTCGTGCCGCGATCGATCGGGCTGAGCAGGAGAGCGCGGTGACGTGCGAATGCTGCGGCAAGCCTGGATCTTCCGGCAGCGTCGGAGGCTGGCTCAGTGTTCTCTGCGACGAGCATCGGGCCGAGCGCCAGAAGAAGAAGCGCTAGCTCTCAATTTTCGTGCTGATTGTCTTGCGAATGACCATCTTTCCAGCAAGAGATCAACATGCGGAACAACAAGAAATATCCGGTAAGACCTCAAGACAGAGCCGGCGGCATTGCGTCTGCGCTTACCTTCCTCGCTTCCTTGATCACCGGTGGCATTGTCACCCAGAGTCATGATGTTCGCGTCGTTTGCGCCATTGTCTGCGCGATCACGCTTACGTCCACGATGTACTTCGTGACCAAGGACTTCGAGAAAAACGGCGGGCACGACGACGAGAATCCTGGTCCGCCGGGCGGTCGGTAATTGTCTAATTCGGAGTCTTTCCGGCGGGTCGCTCGGCGAAGCATGGGTGCAAACTCATCGCTTCGTCGAGCTCCTTTTTTACCTCGTGCGCTTACTACGTTATGTAGCAGTATTTCGCTCTGCTCGTATGCCTTCAGTAAACCGCGATGATGCCTCATTCCGCAGCAATCTAATTTCATAGCTTTGCTTTGCGTTTGTTCGCTTTGTACGACACTGCCAACAGGTGGCGGGTACAATTGGTACGCTCACACGAAAATACTGAGGCGTTAATGGATACAACTACGGTGCAATACGAAATTCAGGTGCTTGAAGATAAGCTTGTTGAGGCGGAATTGAGACCTGATCCGAATTTCTTTCAGACGTATCTCGATGACAACGCAATAATGGTCAACGAGGGAAACGCAGCCATGATGAAAGATAAGGTAGTGGCCGCGCATCAGCCTGGAGCGGGTCCAAAGTTTACACGCGTCGAAATGTTTGACATGCAAATTATCGATCACGGCACGGCGGCGGTTGTTGTTTGCAACGGCGAGTATGAAATGCCCGGTAAGACTCACAAGTTGAAATTTACTCGAACCTGGGTTAAGAAGCCCGAAGGATGGCGCATCGTCTCCGGGACTGTGGCATAGAAGTTTGATCGAGGCGAATGTTTCCTGTCACCACAAAAACTCTTGCATGTCTGCTCTTGTCCGTTTTCCTCACGGGCTGTGTTGATTCGCGGGCTGTGACAGTGCGACGCGCAAAGTTGCTTGCGCATAAGCATGACATAAAGACTGAAACGCATCCGAAAAAGCCGGGCGAGTTTCACTGTACCGCAAACGAAAACACTTCCTGGGACTACAAATTCGTCCCCACCATCGCTGTCGAAAAGACAAAGATGATTAAGCAAGATGATTGGTTTGCAGTCACTGTTAAGGTAAAACACGTGACAGTGGAAACGGCTTTGCCATTCGATATGTGGCTGCCCGACCACGCATCTGACGACCTCGTTACTCATGAGGACGGGCATGTTCGCATCTGCAAATATTACTACCGTGATGCTGCACGCCAGGCGCGTAAATGCGGATTACATGTGCTGGCGCGCGATTTCGTCGGCGAGGCTAAAGATGAAGATACGGCAATCAAGCTGGCGATAAATGCCGCAAGCAAAGAGATGACTGAGTGCTATCGCGGAACAATCGTGGAACCCGCGGCCCGCGCTTCTGCTGCTTACGACAAGTTGATGGCAGATAAATCAACGAAGCTGTCGGTCGATCGCGCTATCGAGAAAGCGATTGCGGACGCGCATTAACAGCGAGTTCTTGCAGTCTGCACACGATGACACGAGCTGAGTTCGCATGTCCCATTGCCGCAGCCGCTTCGCTCATTTCCTTGAGAAGATGAGGCGAACTAATTACTTTGTCTAGTTTGTATGTCAATGTTCTGATGTTCCCCAATCCGGCTGCGCCGTGTTCAAGCAAATGATTTGCATTGCGCTCTTCTTGTCCTGGAATAGGATTGACGATGAGCATGGGCAGGGAGGATGCGAGACACTCTGATGAGGTTAAGCCGCCTGATTTCCCAATCATTAGATCAGCAGCTGCCATATAAACCTGCATCGAATCAGTGTGACCGACTGCATAAAAGTCGCGAAAGTATGAAGGCGAAATCGATTGCATTCTCAGCAATTGCGTTCGCAGCTTCTCGTTCTTGCCGCAAAGGACTACAGTTTGAAAGTGAGTTCTGCACAACATCGCAGACTCGACCGTTTCAATCACTGGTCCAACTCCGAATCCTCCGGCGGAAATCAAAACCAACGGCAAGTCTTCCCGCAGCCCAAGTTGTTTTCTCGCTTCCGATTTTGTAGGTGCGCCTGCGAATTTTATCGATATTGGAATGCCGGTAACGCTGATGTCGTCTCTTTCTACTCCAAGATGCTGAAGTTGCCGCGATGTCTCTTCGAATGCAGTGAAATAGTGGTTGACCGGGTTGGATAGCCAAAAAGCATGTGCGTCAAAATCTGTGATGACGGTCGCCAGGTACGCGTTGAGGCGACGCCGGCGCGTTGCAAAAGCCGCAAGTTCGGACGCTAGAAAGTGTGTGCTGACGACGACGTCCGGACGTTCGTTTGTCAGATAGCGCAGCATAGGAAGCGCGTTGGCTACGTCGAAGGTCATGCGCCTGCCGTCGAATTTCTTGGCGTGATCGGTGGCGTCGTAAAGGGCTCCGAGCAAGTGAGGCGCTCGGTTTACGAGCGTGATGTATTGCTTCGAATACATCGAACGCATGAAAGGGCTGACCTTTTTGAGAACATCTAAGTTAATGACCTCCTGCGCGATTCCACTTTCGCGCAGAGCGCCTTCAAGAGCGTTGGCTGCCGTGACATGGCCTGCTCCTGCTGATGCTGATAAAACCATCACTTTTCTGAACATTGTTTTGATTTGCGACCTCCATTGGTTTGTAGATTCCCGGCAAGCAGCGGATCTGTGTTTATTCAAGCTCAAAGCGGCACAGGAATTTTCTTGTGCCAAACAGAATCTCAACTGTTCGTCTGCCTGTGCTTGGAACTTACCGAACTAACTGGTCGGACTCTTATGGCTGTTGTCTTCGTCCGTGCTGGTTTGGTTTTGCCCACCGTGATCGCGGGGAAGAGTTTTAATGTCGGGCGGAATACGTCAGACATTTCCTGAGGTGTGCTCAATGCCGTTAGTTTTCATTCATGGCGTAAACGTCCGAGAGGGCGAAGAGTATGAGCAGGACATGGCGTTGCGCAATCGTCTCTTCGCAGATGTATTTTTCAAAATTCTCGGGCGTAGTGTCCCTGACACGGCGATTTTTAGCCCCTACTGGGGTGAATTGGCGCCGACAGGTTCTACCGACAATCCTTATTTGCCAAAGTTGGATCTGAAGAGCCTACAGGAGCGTCGCAGACGCATTCGTGCACTGCTTCCGGAAGCCACAAAGAAAGTACTTGGGCTATCGTCCAATCCTCTACTTGCGCTAGCGAAATCCGGCTCTATGGAGGAGATGTTCGACCTCATGGTCACGGTCGCGCACGAGGATATGAAAAATGTCGAGGACGGCGGCAAAAGAATGAAGTCCTTGAGCCATTTTGCGTATGAGTCAACAAAATGGAGACAAAAGTTCAAAGGGCGAAAGCAGCAGCTCGATTGGTTGAACGAGATTGGCAGTGATGAAGAACTCTTAGATAGGCTGCAAACGGAAATCAAACTTTCTCCAGCCGAATTCAATTTGCGGGCTTCGGTAAATATACAAGAGTGGATAAGAAACCGTCTGGCATTGTCGAAAGAACGAATCAAAGACCGACTTGAAATTTCTAGAGAACGTTTGAAAGACGGTGTTGACGCATCACGCGAACGAATGAAGGTACGTATCGACAAGTTGAAGTCTATGAAAGAAAACTCTCGCGAGCGCATCCGTGCACGGCTAGAACTTTCTCGCTCTCGTATCAACAAAGCGCGTAAGATTGCACGTGGTGGTGCAAAAGCTGCCGTCGCATCAACGCGCAAATTAACCACGAATGTGGCGGCACTCGCCATTAGCAATCCGGCTAGGCGCATATTTCACGCTCAAATGTCTGCATTTATAGGTGACTCGTTCTTCTATTTTGGCAGTCGTGGAGAGCGTTTTGATCCTGGTCCTGTGCCGTCAGTGTGCATTCAAGCAATTGAAACTGCCGCCAGCATGCGGACGCAGGACGATCCAGATTTGATTGTTGTGGCGCATAGCATGGGCAGCAACATTATTTGCGATATTCTCTCTTATTTTTCTCCATCTCTGGAAATCGACATTGTTCTTACTGTTGGTGCACAGTTTCCACTTTTTGCAGACCTAGACATGTTCCCTGGTTTTTCCGCAGACGAGCGGCCTATCCCCAAACCAGATGCGGCTTTGAACTGGATCAATTTCTATGATCCGAACGATTTCTTAGGCTACGCAGCATCAGGCGTTTTCGAAGACATTATCGATGTTCCGTTTAGCAGTGGTCGCTTTGGCGTGACTACTCACGCGGACTACTTCAAATTCGTCTCTTTCTTCGAGCTCATGGGACGGACCGTTTGTGAAGTCTTGGAAATCGAGCCGAGTTGTTAACTCTGTGCTAGACGGTAAACAGATCATCAATCAATCCTTATCAGGCGCAACTTCTTCGAAATCGTATATGATGCCTCTTTCCGGAGGTGGGACATGTCAGGAAAGTTATTAGCGAGAGTCGTAGCCGTATCTGCAGTCAGCATCTGTCTGCCTACAATTGCGCAAACAGAATCGCCAAACCGGGTTCCAAAACAAACGCCAGGCATCTTTGTGCAGACACCTCGTAAGAATTTGACGCAGAAGGACGGTGCCCCAATGCAAAAACCAGATAGTCCAGCGCCCAATCCAAGTGCGGTCACTTATCCCGGCATGACGCGATATGTGGACCTGAAAGGTTATTTCTCTGTTCTAATGCGCGGCACGCCCGACAAGGACGGGCAATTCGAGCTTGTCGACAATGCAAAATACTCGAGCGTTTCTGAGAATGATAAGCAAGGAAAACGGTCGGTAAGTTACGCTGACGTACTGGCGATGGGCAAATCACCTTATGATTCAAAGAAGCAATCCGCAGTCATACAGCAGCAAACTCAAGCATACATCGAAAAAATTCACGGCAAAATGAACTCGCTAAAAGCGCATGCAAAGTATGGTTATCAATTTCGAGATATCTCCGGAAGAATCGACGGCAGTCCGGAAAATAGATTCCGTTTAAATGCTTATTTGTCCGGAAATCGCATGTTCATTGTTGCTGTAGAGGGGAAAGAAGATTGGGTGAAGTCGGCCCAGGCGGATGCTTTTTTCAATTCGTTTGAAGTTCCTGGCGCGACTGCAGTTCCCAAACTTAACGTTCAGTGAGCGGTAGAGTGTTGTTCAATGACCACTGTGGTGTCCCTTAATTCGTCATTCTGGTTCGTGAAAGTTCTCGCGTGTAGTGCAACGGGACTGCTGCTCTGCGCGAGCAGCGCGTTTGCATTTGACGAGAAGAAATATAATGGTTTGCTGGAATCAGCGCGGCAACACTCTCAAGCGATGGAAGTGGAAGCCGCCATCAAGGATCTGACTGCGGCTATTACGATGAATCCCAGCGATCCGCGCACATTTCAATTGCGCGCAGAAGGTTTCAGAGACCTGAACCTCCTGCCGGAAGCGCTCAAAGACATCAATCACGCCATTGAATTGTCGCCAAAGGACGCTGGATTGTGGCGCGACAAAGGTTGGCTTCACTACAAAAATGGACAGCACAAACTTGCAGTCGAAGACTATAGCAAGGCGCTTGAACTCAATCCAAAGGATGGCAACGCGTATCGCTCACGCGCACGCAGCTACTCGTGTTTGAAAGATTGGAAAAGCGCTGCGGCTGACTACGAAAAGTGTTTGCAGTTTAAATCAAAAGCGATTTTGCGCACTGAAGTTGAAAATAGAGCGTCTTTGGGCGATCTCTACTTGAAAGACAAGAGATTCAATGAAGCGCTTGCACAGTTCAATTACCTTATCGAGCATTATCCGCAAATAAGCAAAGGCTATTACGGGCGCGCCGACCTTTACAAACAGCAAGGCAAAACCGATCTTGCAAAGAGAGACCTGCAAAAGGCGCACGAGCTTGACTATGAGATGGATCCGGCTTTGAGAAAACTGTGAGCTGCATTGTATGATTCTTGCTCGATGCAGCAATCCGGAGGTCGGGAGTACTAAATGCCACGAGGAGCGAAGCTGACTGGTTGTGTACCCATGCTTTGGGTGCCGGACTTGACCGATGCTGTTGAGTTCTACGTGGAAACTCTCGGTTTCAAATGCGACGCGTTAGAGCCCGATGGGCACTGGGCTCAAGTGACTCGCGATGGTTTTTCAATTATGTTCGCACTGCCTTACGAGGGCTGGGATTTCGAGGAGCCGGAATTTACCGGGTCTATATATTTCCGCACGGACAAAGTTGACACGCTATGGAAGAAAATCAGCAAAAACGAAGATATCAACGTTTGCTACCCCATAGACGATATGGAATACGGCATGCGCGAATTCGGAATTTATGATTTGAATGGCTATCTGCTCCAATTTGGGCAGCCAATTTCGGACGATCAAGACGATGATTAGGGGTTTGAAACTTCAATGAACCAGGCAGGTATTCCATAGGTCTTCACCTTATGGAGTATGCGACGTGGATCAGAAGGACAAACGCGACTTGATGGCTGCGATGATTGTTCAGAAAGTAGTCAATGACAAAATCGTTTGGCTCGGCGAAGCCAAGGTGAAAAACGAAACGAGCAAGGTTGACGAAATCTATACGCGTGACGGTTTTCAAACCATAGTCGAAGGCGCCTATGTGCTTGTCGACAAAATGTTGGCCAAAGACGGTAAGTAGAAGCCTTTCTCCCTCGTAAATTTATTCCCGGCGCTGCGGATGTTTTATCCGCGATTTCCTTGCTGGCAGCAATCTCCAGTTGAGCACTTCCAAGTGTTTATCCAGTTTTGACATTGCCCTGCCATGATAGAGACAGATAAGGCTAGTTTTAAAGTCGAAACAAGTAAAAAAAAGAGACCTGCTTGAGCGGGCATTACTTCTCACCTCGTCTGGTCGCTGTACAGACAGCGGAAGGAGCGGTAATGGCCACAATGATCCTGGCTCTACTAGAAGAACACGAGAATGCTGCGCACGTTAGCGCTTGCCTGGAAGCCTGTGGGCATGAAGTCTTCGTAGTAGACACCTTTGTAAAAGCCAAAGGTCTGCTCAAGTCCCAAAATATTGATCTGATTATCTCTGATGTGCATCTGGTAAATGGAGGCAATGTCTTCGATTTCCTGCGTTGGGCAAAAGCAAGCGCAGCCACCTCCAACATTCCTTTTGTTCTATTCAGCAACAAGCCCTCACCTACGGCTAAATACTTGGCTGAGGGCGTGCGCATATCTGCTCGCATACTTGGCGCTGTTAAATATTTTGAGATGGATGAATTTGATGCAGTCAAATTTCAAAAACATATCAACGAATTATTACCACCCGACAGACAAACCACTAATTCGACTTCAGCCCAGACTTAAGAAGGAAAGAAGGTAAATATCATGGACGCCCGAATACTAGTAACAATGGAACACCTGGAGCCCCGGACGCTGATAAGCAGCTGTTTGGAGAATTTCGGGCACTGTGTAGTGACTACAGACACATTTCATAATGCCATGGAAATTCTCAGATCGAAGAACTTTGATCTCATCATTTCGGATGTTCATCTGCAAAATGGTGGCAGCGTCTTCGATTTCCTTCGCTGGGTGAAAGGTGATCCGCATATGCGTGCGGTGCCGTTTGTCTGCTTCAGCGCCGAACCGCCGGAGGTGGGCAAATACCTAGCCGATGGAGTGCGAACAGCAGCGCGTGCTCTTGGCGCGGCACGTTACATTTCAATGGAGCATTTTGATCAAAATGCATTTCGACATGAAATTGAATGGTTGCTGCCTTTGGAACGTGGTGGCAGCTATTATGCTGAGCCATTTAAGGGGACCAATCATGAAGATGAGAGTGGACACAAAACCGCAACTGACAACTCGATACATGGCAAATAAGGACGTTTGTCACGAAAGTGCTCACTCGTCACTTATGATCTTTTCAGAATCCGAGTTACTTCGTCAACATTACTTTGCACAAATGATCATAAAAGTGGAAGGTTCTCCGAAACCTGCAAATCCGCTGGTAGATTGAGCGCAGGCGAGATTCAATAGGAGAATCAAATGAAACGCAAAGCATCTGCTGAATGGCAAAAAGGTCTTAAGGACGGAAAAGGCACCATCACGACCGAATCAGGCGTTTTGGAAAAAACTCAATATAGCTTCAGCACAAGATTTGAAGAAGGCAAAGGAACCAACCCGGAAGAGTTGATTGCTGCTGCTCACTCTGGCTGCTTCTCAATGGCATTGTCTGCTCAGCTCGGCGAACTCGGTTTGACCGCTGACAAGATCAACACCACCGCAACAGTTAAGCTCGAAAAGCTGGAAACAGGCTTCACCGTGACCGAAATTCATCTCGAAGTTGTTGCTGCTATTCCGAACGCAACTGAAGAACAATTCAAGACCGCAACCGAAAATGCTAAGACCGGCTGCCCGATCTCGAAGCTCTTCAACGCGAAGATCACCATGGATGCAAAATTGGAAACCGCTGTCAAAGCGTAGTTTTCAGTTCTGAACATCTGACAGAAAAAAATAAACGGGCTCGGAGTTTTCCGGGCCCGTTTTGTCTCGCTGTATAGTGGAGATATCGCCCGTTTGGATGGCTGTTTGTGAAAACTGAAAGAGAACGCGAAAAGTTGCCTTCGAAACCTCCGAAAAAATCCTTTCTTGAAAGAATTTCTGAGTTTTTTCGCGAGCCGATACGGACGTTCGACAAGCTTAGTTCAGAACAGCCAGAACGTTATGTTGAAAGATATTCAATTACCGTTTTCGTTGGCGGTGCCTGCATTCTTTCGAGCTTCTTTTATTGGTTCTTGCCGCCGCTCGTTAGAGTTTTGGTTGTGCCTGTATTCATTGGGTCTGCTTGGTGGGCTGGTGCTCGCATTGCTCCGAATCTCATAACTCGGGAAGGAAGAGAACAGCTGATCCAAAGTTTCAATATTGTTGAGACACAACAGTTATTCGAAGCGATTATGTTTACTAGCTATTCTTCTATATTTGCGGCACTTCCTCTAGTTTTTGCACCGCACCAATTTGTTGTGTTGATGCATGATGCTGCAATTCGGACACTTTTTCTCTCTTTGTTTACTTGGATTTTGATTGGTGCACCGCTGTTTGTGATGTCGAAAACGATTCAAACTCGATTGGCGATTGTTTTGATGTTCTCTGTTCCTGCGGCTCTCCTCGTTTGGAGCTTGGTATTGAACCTTTTGTACTGTAGCTAATGCAAAGATTTTGCGGTCGCTGAAGGTAATAATGAAAACCGATAATAGTAAAACCGATGCGGATGGAAGGCTCAAAAATGGGCATTACAAGGAGCACTTCAAAGACGGCTCTGTGATGTGCGAAGGGGACTTTCATGACGGCGAGAAAGTCGGCGAGTGGAAGTATTATCTCGTCAACGGCAACTTGAAAGCAATTGGTCGTTTCGAAAACGGCAAGATGATTGGCGAATGGAAGTGGTATCGTGAAAACGGCGAACTAATGCAAACAGGCTCTTTCGATGAAGAAGAACGGAAGAGCGGTGTGTGGGTTCGCTATCAAGAAAACGGTAAGAAGTACGATGAAGGCGAGTTTCGCGCTGGGAAGAAAATTGGGGAATGGCATCTCTACGATAAGAATGGAAAACTAGCGAAGACAAGTAAACACAAGGGTTAAGAGATGCCGCCCGACAAACAGAAAGTCGACAAAGCAAGAAAGATCGTAGAAGTTAGTGCCGCGTTTGTAGAAGAAAAGGCGGAACTTCCTGCTGTTATTCAGGCGCAAGCGGAAGATCTTGCTGATTCCAACCTTGTTTCAACAGTTTCATTAGAGCAGGCAAACACGCCACTGCCACCGACCATCGCATTGAAGAATACATTGATGAAGGCACTTCCGTTTGTGCTGATTTCACTAGCGCTCTTTGCGCTGCCTTTCGTAATGTCTGATTTCAATGTTCTGTGGCTCAAGTATTCGCAGGTCCGTACGTACATGATGTGTGCTTTCATCTGGAATTTGATTGGAGCGTGCCTTTATGCTCAAGTGGATAAGCGCAATCAAAAAATCTTGATCTTCCTAATTTTCGCGCTTCCGCTAATCACGTCGCATCACTGGGCCAGTTTTATGTACATTATCGAAATGAGCTTGCGCTCAGTCCTAAATGCCCCTCTGTAAGTCGTAGACGATAGAGTACGGTTTTAGGCGCCTGCGCCCGGTCTCTACTTGTTTAAGTGGCGGCGGCAAAGGGCATGTGAATAACGCGGTCTGTTATTAATCTCCAACCTTTCATGCATAGCCAAGGTCAACAGAGCAGCGGCAATAATGGGCCGCCGCGCCTCCCGAGAATTCCTCCAGATCGCTATACGATACTGGGCGAATTGGGCAGCGGCGGGATGGGTACCGTGCTCAAGGCGACCCATGTGCATTTGAACAAGCCGGTTGCAATCAAAGTATTGAACATGGAATTAGTCAAAGACCGCACTAGTTTGTCGCGTTTTGAATCGGAAGCGAAGGCTGGTGGGCAGCTAGCGCATCCTAATCTTGTGGCTGTGTTTGACTTCGGTTATACGCTTGATGGCGAGCCATATTTCGTGATGGAGTATGTTGAGGGATTCAGTCTCGCAGAACTCGTGAAGAGGTGCGGGAAGTGTCCCAGCGCTGACTTCATTTTTGTCTTTATTCAAGCGCTGAAGGCGCTCAACTACATTCACAGGAAAAACGTCATTCACCGCGACATAAAGAGTAGCAATATTATGTTGCAGTTCATCGAAGGCGATCGTTATGTGAAGCTGATTGACTTCGGTATTGCGAAGGTTCTCGCAGATACTGGTGTGACGATGCAGCAACTCACATCTACAGGTGAAGCCGTTGGAAGTCCGCTCTACATGAGTCCAGAGCAGTGCAAAGGCAGTCATGTCGATGTGCGCGCTGACATCTACTCGTTGGGATGCGTAATGCATGAGTGTTTTGCCGGATATCCACCTTTTCGCGGTGGTAACGCTATGCAGACCATACATATGCACATCAATGATCCGCCCGCTCCCCTTGCCAGTCTATGTAGGTCTGAGCAAGAGCTTTTGATTGCCAGCATGATTCACAAGTGTATTCTTAAGCGCCCGGAAGACCGCTACCAGAGCGCCGCAGAGCTTGGAATGCATTTGGAGGAAATTGCAAATGTTGGCGCCCATGTACAGTCAATCCAGCGTCCAACAAGCACTGTTGACGCGGCGAACCGTTGGAAGAAGGGAAACAAAACGACAGAACAAGGTTCGTCAATAATACAAGGGCAGACTGGTGCAAACATTCCCCAGCTCGCACGCCCAGAGTTTCAAGATGGTATGCGAACTTCTGCAATTCAAGACAAGATAATCGGTGGGCAAACGCAAGCATCAGGGCTGAGTCAAACACTGCGCCGCCCGACCAGTCCGTTGAACCAAACTGGCTTAACCCAGTCTGGGCTGACTAATGCCGGAGGCGCAGCCGCGCAAGATACACCACAGATTGATGAGCGCCTTCCTGACCGATGGAATTTGCATAATGTAAGCGGACAGCAGTCGATGTCGAATGGTAACTTCTACGAGGCTGAGAGGCACTTCCTTCAGGCGGTTGAGATCGCAGAGCAATTTGGTCGCAGCGACGAACGTCTTCCCAACTCGCTGAATCGTCTCGCGCTCTGCTATAAATCGCAAGGCCGATATGATGATGCCGAAAAAATCTATGTGCGCGCTGTCGAGATGCGAGAAGCCATTGTTGGGTCGCTGTCAAAAGATTTGCTCCCATTGCTCGAGCAGTACGCCGGGCTTTTGCGTATAGTAAAAAGAGATCAGGAAGCAGAAAAGATCGAGAAGCGAATTCATTTCATAATGAAATCGAAGTAGTTTGGCAAGTAGTTATGTGTAACGCCTAAAAGCCATTGCCAATTGCGTGTTTTTACTCTTCACGCGGGATGCCGGCTGCTGTGTTTATCCCTCGGAGAGTCCAATAAACAGTGGTTCTTCCGCAGTTTTTGCAACAAAAATTACCTAAAAATCTGGGAACCGGGAACGTATCAGCCTCTCCGGTGTCTATTTCTGCAGACAGAATGACTTTGAGGAATTAAACGATGAAACTTACTTCTCTATTTCTCGCCGCTGTCATGGTATCCGCAATGGCTGTTCAGACCGCTGAAGCGCGCGATCATCATGGTTGGCGAAACCAGCACAGAAACTGGAACAATAACTACAATAGAAAGATTTGGAAGCAACAGCGAGCCTGGAACAATAAGATGTATAAGCAGTCTTGGAATAACCGAGGTGGTTACAGACCCGGTCGTCCTTGGGACAACGCATACGACAATGCAATGCGTGCCGAAGCTATCCAGCGACAACAACAAGCGATGCAGTACGGATGGTACTGGCGCTAAAGGTCTAGTCTGAGTGCGTACTCTGTGAAAAGGAGTACCGACGCAGACTTCGCAAACCGCAGTTGATAAGGTTGAAACACCATATCGGCTGCGGTTTTGCTTTATCGCTTTGTTTTGGTCAGTAAACTCAGTATTTTTCAATTGCCAAGTCGACAATCAGTTTGGGGCTGAAAACTTAGCCGCACAAGGATTGTTCCCGAATTTGTTACGGCAGCCGGAGCGTCAGCCGGGCGCCCATTTCCTTGCGCAACGTGCTTGTCAACTGAAGGCTACAGGTTAAAAACGGCGCCGGTTGTCGTCGGGGCTCGTATAATAATCGATTCGGTGACGTAGGCGTGATGATAAGCGCAGCCACTTCCGGCTTTGACTGGAGGTGCCAGAGGAGAAAATATTGTGGCAGTTGAAACAGTGAAGAACCTTATGCAAGCAGCTCAGATTATTGAACCGAACAAAGGATTCAATATTACGAGCGTTGAGCGGAAGGAACCCACAAGCAATGAAGTTCTGATCAAAGTTCAGGCCTGCGGCATTTGTCACAGTGACAGTTTTACTGTACTCGGGCACTGGCCTGGCATTGCTTATCCTATGACACCTGGTCATGAAATTGTAGGCACTGTTGAGGCGCTTGGCCCCGATGTGGAGCGCCTTAAGAAGGGCGATCGGGTTGGTGTCGGCTGGCATGGTGGTCATTGCCAAGTCTGCGCTGCTTGCCGAAGTGGAGACTTCGTGGCTTGCGAAAAACTGCAGGTACCGGGAATTGCTGTTCAGGGTGGTTATGCCGAATATGCAACATTTTCCGAATTAGTCTGCGCTGTGGTTCCTGAAAAGCTTTCTTCTGCGGAGGCTGCGCCTCTGATGTGTGCCGGCGTAACAACATTCAACTCATTGCGTCATGCTGGTGCACAACCGGGCGATGTTGTGGCGATTTTGGGTGTTGGCGGACTCGGACATCTCGGTGTTCAATTCGCCAGCAAAATGGGTTTTCACACTGTAGCTATTGCGCGAGGGCAGGATAAAAAGAAGCTTTCTCTGGAACTTGGAGCGCATGATTACATCGATTCTGAGGGGCAAGATGTTGCCTCAGAGTTGAAGAAACTTGGTGGAGCGAAAGTTGTTCTTGCCACCGTAACTAGTACCAAAGCCATGTCCCCCACAGTTGAGGGATTGTCTATCGATGGAAAGTTAGTGATTGTTGGCGCCGGCACTGAACCTCTGAATGTTACGCCTATCCAATTGATTGGCGCTCGTAAGTCTATTGTGGGTTGGCCGAGTGGAACGGCCAAAGATTCTGAAGAGTGCATGAACTTCTGCGCGCTAACTGGCATTCGCCCGATGCTTGAGCGTTTCGCATTCAAAGATGTTGAAAAAGCTTATGAGCGAATGATGAGCGGAAAGGCACGATTCAGAGCCGTCATTGAATATTAGTTTTGCCCTTGAGTGCGAAGCGAATTGTTCGCACATTACATCACATAACGCGGTGCTAGTGCCGCAGTCTGACCGATTGGAGAGATGGAAGCAATGCCGAGTTATGTAATTGTCTGGGAATTTCAAGTCAAACCCGGGCAGGAAGAAAACTTCGAAGAACAGTATGGTGACCACGGTATTTGGGCTGAGTTGTTCAAAACGAGCGACAAATACCAGGGCACGAAAGTAATAAAAGACGTCGGGCAAATGTCGCGTTACGTGACGCTCGATTATTGGTCCTCTGAATTCGACTATGAGCGTTTCCGCAAGGACAATAAGGTCGCCTATGAGTCAATCGATAAAAGGTGCGAGGCGCTTACCGATGGCGAGTTGCTCATCGGCAAATTTCACACGCTAGATCAAGAATCTCAAGGTTAAACACCATCTTCCTGGCAAACCCTTTGCTAACGCGGTAAAAATCCGATTAGTGTCCGTCAGGATATTGATGGAACAAATAACGTGATTCTTTTCGGGATTTGCGGCAAGATAGAAATGAAAACTGGGTGGGCTTGGAAGAGTACGGGCAGAAAACCGTATGAGAGTACTAGCCATTGATGATGATTCTGTCGCCCCTGTCTTGTTTGGCGCGATCGCAAGAAAAATGGGTGTGGAGATCGCCACGGCTCCAGATTGTGCTACGGCGCTAAATTTGCTGAAATCTTCGACGTTCGATGTGATTTTAATGGACCTCAACCTCAAAGGAATTGATGGTTTTGAGGTCACACGGCAGATACGTATTTGGCAAGAGGAAGTGGGTTGTTACCAACCGATTATTGCCGTAACCGGCTATGCCATGAGCGAAGACCGCGACAGGTGCCTGAATGCGGGGATGGACGACTATCTGAGCAAACCCTACCAAATCAAGGACCTGTCCAACCTTCTGCTGAAGTGGTCTCCGGCTTCAGCGGCGCCTCCGGTTTAACTCCGAAACTGGACCACTAGACTACCGTCCGCGGTTAATAAAGCCCTGGAATCAGCCGATATTTGACCTTATCGCAGTACTCCGGATAGCCGTTTAAATGCGTAAGGAGAAACTTTTCCTCGTCGATAATTCGCCAGTTGAGAATTGCTACTGCGACAACAATGAGTAATGCCGACCAGAGTGATCCAAGGGCGAGTGGAATACCGAGGAGCAGCAAGAGTGCACCCGAATACATTGGGTGTCTGACCACTCCGTACATACCGGTTGAGACAACACTTTGATTTTCTGCAAGTTCGATGGTCGCTGAGGCAAACGTATTTTCCAGGCATACCTTTGTGAACACGTAGAAGCTGAGTGCAGTTAGAAAATCACCGAAAAGCACAGCCGGCAGTGGCACTCGCGACCATCCAAATCTATGGTCTAGTCCGCATAGAACCAGAAAGAGCACGAACGAGAGCGTAATGCCTGTCATGATGATGCGCTGCACAGGGCGTTTTTCAGCGGTTGGTCCTGCTTTCATTCTGCGCATCAAAACATCCGGTGCATACTTCCATAAGATCAATCCGTGGACCATCGTTGCGATTGAAAACACCGTGATAAACACCCACGCCTGCCAATAGTCGAAGGTCCAGGCTGCTAAGAATATCGGCGTACCTAAGATGATAAATAGTGACGGTAGCGCCGTAATCAGTCTAAATTTGATCTTCTTGTCCATGGTTCTAAACTAGCATTTTTGCTCGCCAACTCACGGACAAAGTGACGAGCAAGGGTGTTAAACGTTCCGCAACGCGACACGTTTTCCCTATGCTTCACAACGATCGTACAAAGCTCTGGTCTACTTCACTGGTGCGGCTTGCAAGCGGTCGAGAGTTTTCTTTCTCTTTTCCAGCCAGAAAGCTGATTGTACTGGCCATTCTTTGTACGGATTTTCTTCCGGTGCTTGACCGAGTTCTTGTTCAGCATGGAAAAACCACTGCGGTTCGTTCAATGCTTCCCGTGCCAAAGCTACGAAGTCGGCACTTCCTTCTTCTACAATCTTGTTCGCTTGATGCGCATCTACGATGAAGCCGACCGCCATGGTCTGGATATCCGCACTGTGTTTGATTTCGCGCGCAAACGGCACCTGATAGCCCAGTGCGGACCGCAGATTCATTTTGCCTGGCTGACCGCCAGACGAGCAATCGATTACGTCTACACCAAGTTTTTTCAGTTCTTTCGCGTATTCAACCGCTTCTTCAATAGTGAAGCCGCCTTCGATTCCATCAACTGAAGAGATGCGAACGAACATTGGTTTTTCTTTCGGCCAGAATTCACGCAAAACTTTTGCAACCGAAAGCGGGAATCTCATGCGGTTTTCGAGCGAACCACCATATTGATCTTGGCGCTGATTTGCAATCGGTGAGAGATATGATTGCAAAAGATATCCATGGGCATTATGCATTTCGAGGACGTCAAAACCGCAGTCGTTAGCACGTTTTGCTGCAGCAAGAAAGTCGTTGCGCACTTTCTCCATGTCCTTTTCGTCCATCTCTTTGGGAGTGTGCCAATTTTCGCCCCAAGGAATGGCGCTCGATGAGAATGTTTGCCACGGCTCCTCGCCAGGGTTCTTATCCGATTCAAGAATTGGACCATCGCCTTCCCATGGACGGTGGCAGCTTGCTTTTCTTCCCGCATGCGCAAGCTGAATGCCGGGTGTCGCTCCCATTGATTTGAGAAGTGCAACGACACGCTTGAGCGGTTCTTTCTGTTCGTCATTCCACAGACCGGAGTCTCCGTGTGTAATTCTGCCTTCGGGTGAAACGCCCGTAGCTTCTACGAAAATCAGCCCTGCGCCGCCCATCGCGAAGCGCCCGAGATGAGCAAGGTGGAAATCGGTAAGTTTGCCGCCCACCGCAGAGTACATGCACATCGGCGAAACCACCGTGCGATTACGAATCTCTACGTCGCGGACTTTGACCCGCTCGAATAATCTGCTCATATGGGCCCCCTTTTTGCGGTTTTTGCAAGCAGCAAGAATGGTAGCAGACAATACTTCGCTCTGTTTCGGTAGTCTGCATGTAACCAGGGAACCGCATAGTACCTGCGCAATGCAGAAGGCTGCCAAGCTCTCATGGATTTGTCGCTGGTTTGGGGAGCAGTGGCGACCAATGTCGTCAAGGATGCTTGCGCGCGACAAGGTACATCGCCTTGTCAAAGTGCCAACCTGTTTTGCTGTTGAGGCATTTGCTCGCATGGAAGAGAAGTTTTGTGCTGAAAGGTCGTTCTACATGAACGTCATCAACTCCGAACTCAAGCAAGGCGAAACCATTCTTCTGCAGGTACTTCTTAAGAACTCCCGGCAAGAAATGTGTGAGGTGAATCTCCTGTCCGTACTCTAACTTTCCCAGTGGCATTTCTTGCCAGGCGTTGAAAATCAAACTGTGTTGCTCGTTAGGTACTGCCAATGCCAGAATTCCATTTGTCTTAAGCACTTTGTGGATTTTTCTCAGCAGTTTGCCGGGTTGCAAAACATGCTCCAGAACGTGCCAGAGGGTGATTACATCAAATGACTCATCGGGATAGTCGAGCTCCAAAAAATCTCCGATGCGAGGACTGAAACCCCTCTGGTTGGCACACAATGCGCCAGCCTTGCTGATCTCCGTCGAGCTGATATCGTATCTGGTGCCCAGCAGGCTGAGGAAGAAACCGTCGCCTGTTCCTATGTCCAGTAGCTTTCCACTGCTCTTGTGTCGTGAAACCATACCCACCCGCTCTCTCCAGAGAATTTCACGAATGTGCGTTTCCTTTTGCCAGTGCTCATATGTCAAACCGGTTTCATATGATCGAATAATTTCCTGCTGAGTGGGTCTGGGATTGCGAAACATGACCCGGCATTGGTTACAGCGCCAAATATCAGGTTTTAAACAAAACTTGAACGACAGAGATTGGCACAGTGGGCAGCTGTCCACATTTTCGAATGTGTGAAATTGCCGCTCATTTAGAGGAGCGATACTTTCGATGGCTGTGCCCGCCAATACGCTAGTACCTTTGAAGCGTGGATGTTCGCTTATCTTGGCGCATAATCTTCGAATCGGAGGAGTTTCTTCTATGCTAATCAGATCGAGAAAACTCTTCTTAAGAGGAAGCTTTTTCCAGGACAAGTAGCTTTCATATGCGTCTTTGTCTTGCGCGAGCGCCAGCAAATGTTTGGCCAGATCGGCAGCCGTCGGAAAGTCCTCTGCTTTGATGATGCAATTCTCGCCGGGCAGATATTGATCGATGTTGGGTGCACCAAGATAGACAGGAACTGTGCCGGCGATCAAGCCATCGTACACTTTCTCGCTCACATAGTCGATGCTTGAGGAATTTTCGAAGGCAAAGTAAAACAGATAGCTGCCAATCGTATCCAGTTTGGACTGGCGTCCAGTGTCCAGGCTTTCCAGATTGCAGTTGTTTTGCGACTTGCCATAAGAGTCTACTGGCATGTGCTTCATCAGCTCACCGACTAGCTCAAAGCGATTGTTTCTTGCCAGGTTGTTGGAGGCAAAATAGGCGGCTAGTGCCGAGCGGGTTTTTGGTTTGGGCGGATTCGCCAATTGAGCTATCTGGTGTGGATGGAAGTAAAGCATCGGCACGTCTGAACTGAGGCGGTAATTCATCGTAATATCGAAATTACGCATGAATTCCGGATCCACTTGAAGCGGATAATTCACATCCGACTCCATCGACATGGCAACCCAAACCTGACCTGGTCGTTTTTCTTGCGGAAACTCTTTGAAGTTTGGAATGTGAAAGACAACAGCGTCAGCGTCTTTGAGCCGGCAGTGGTCCTGCGTGATAACACACAAGTCCTCCGCTAATTTCGGAGCAAAACCGATTGCTTCGCAGATTGTTTCTCGAAAATACGGTGTGTAATAGAGAATTTCCAGCTTCCGCGTCGATGACATGGCGACTATCCTACCCGATTCATTGTTGTCAACAGGTTTTTGTCTCGAAACTGGCTAATGGACATGGTTAAATACAGATTATTGATTGGCGCTCGCTTGGAGGTGTCGTGCTCGTTGTTTGCGGCGCCGGTGGATTTATCGGTGGATACTTAGTCAAAAGCTTGATCGCCCTTGGCGAGCGTGTCCGTGCTATTGATATCAAGCCGTTGAGCGACTGGTATCAGCTGAGCGACGAAGCCGATAACGTGCAAGCAGACCTGCGTTTGCGCGAATCATGCCATGAAGTACTGAGCCAGGCAAGCGCAGTATACAACTTGGCATGCGATATGGGCGGCATCGGATTTATCGAGAACAACAAAGCCGAGTGCATGCTCAATGTTCTCATCAATACGCATCTTTTGATGGCCGCTAAGGACCACAGAGTAAGCAAATATTTTTTTGCCTCTTCCGCCTGTGTCTATGCAGCATCGAAGCAGGACAGCACAAAAGGCACGGCGCTGTGTGAAAAAGACGCATATCCGGCCATGCCTGAAGATGGCTATGGTTGGGAGAAACTTTTTGGCGAGAGAATGTGCAGGCATTTCAGCGAGGACTTTGGAATTGCAACGAGAGTGGGACGCTTTCACAATGTCTATGGACCTTATGGAGCCTATGACGGCGGACGAGAAAAGGCGCCGGCCGCCATTTGCAGAAAAGTCATAGAGGCGAAATTTTCGGGACGAGAATATTTGGACATTTGGGGCGATGGCAATCAAACTCGCAGCTTCACTTATATCGACGATTGCATTAAGGGTATCGAACTGCTCATGAAGAGCGATGTTGCCGAGCCGCTCAACGTGGGAAGCAGTGAGGCTGTTACGATTAATGAGTTGGTTGACCTGGTTGAAGCGATTGCCGGAACGCAGTTAGAACGGCGCTATCAGCCCTCGGCACCATTGGGAGTGGCAGGCAGAAACAGCGATAATTCTATGATTCGCCGCCATTTAGGATGGGAGCCGAGCATTCGATTGCGTGAAGGCTTGGAGAAAACCTACAGCTGGATCTATCAGGAGATGTCCAATGCGCTGGGGCAAACTGCTCATGAGGGCAACGAAAAGACATCCAACCAAAACCCGACTATCCCAATTCGCTCTTCGAAATAACCAACCCTTTGCGGCTGGCAAAGCGCAAGACAGCGCGGCGCAGGTTGAGAAACTCTTTGTGGAAACCGCCGTTGACCATCTCTTCATAAGCGAGGTCGAACGTGTGCCCGTGAGCTTCCATGCGATATATGCAAACCATAGCTCCGGTTCTGTCTTGTCCGTGCAAGCAATGTATGAAAATGGGGTGACTTTCCGGTTTTAGTGCTATTTCCAGAAATTGCTTGATTGCCGCCTCGCTGGGCTCCTGGAAAGGCGTCATCGGTACACTAAGAAACTGCATTCCGAGCTGCTCGACAAGTTCTTTCTCGCGTGCAATCTGCCCGGGCTCTTCGCGCAGGTTGATGATGGTTTTGATCCCCTTCTCTTTGAGGATTTTGAAGCCATCGTCATTGGGCTGACCGCCACAGTATATCTCTGCGGCTATCTGGCGGAAATTAGGGGTTGGTTCTGTCGGGTCGTGGGCGAGCATCGGCCTGCTGAGCGGGCTGGGGCGGGATCAAGTTGGATCATTACCTTTATACCCTGATGAGAACACAGTTTCATACGCTACGGCGGTCACTAGACCGGGTGGCTGATAAATTTTAGATACGAGTGCAACAAGAAAGCCCCGTATTAAGGGCTGACGGGAGAAAAGGCGGCATAATATAGCAAGCCTTTTAAGGAGACTTCAAAGTGACCGGAACTCAGACTTCGCACGGTGCCCTCAGTCATCTTGCCGACAACGCACTCACAGACGGCATTGCCATTCTTGATTTCGGATCGCAATTCTCACAGTTAATCGCCAGACGGGTCAGAGAGGTAAATACCTATTCTGAGCTTCTGCCCTACAGCACGTCGGCTGAAGAACTCAAGCGGCTTAATCCGAAGGGCATTATTCTGAGCGGCGGACCGAGCAGTTGCTATGAAGCGCATGCGCCGCAGCTAGACGCCGGTGTCTGGAAGCTGGGTATTCCCGTGCTAGGTGTTTGCTACGGCATGCAGCTGATGGCGCGCGACCTGGGCGGCGTTGTCGAGCCTTCGGAGGTCAAAGAGTATGGACGCGCAATGCTGACAATCGCTCACCACGGCAATCTATTCGATGGGCTGGACCCGGAGATGGAAAGCTGGATGAGCCACGGCGACAGCGTGACTGTGCTGCCTGCCGGCTTTGCTGTGTCGGCAAGAACGATGGCTACTCCAGTCGCAGCAATTGCTGACGAGGAACGCAATTATTACGGCGTGCAATTCCACCCAGAAGTCGTGCATACGCGCGGCGGACAGCAAGTTATAGAAAACTTCGTAGTGCGCGTCTGCCGCTGCACGCAAAGCTGGACGATGAAACAATTTATCGAACATGCGATTGCCGAAGTTCGCGAGAAAGTTGGTGACAAGCGCGTTTTGCTTGCGCTTTCTGGCGGCGTTGATAGCTCTACTCTCGCATTCCTGTTGCACAAAGCGATCGGCGATCAGTTGGTGTGCATGTTCATCGATCAAGGTTTTATGCGGAAAAACGAACCAGAATGGTTGGTTGATGCTTTTGAAAACGAGTTCAAGATTCACGTTCATTTCATCAAAGCTCGCGACAGATTTATTGACAAACTTGCAGGTGTTACCGATCCTGAGGAAAAACGCAAGAAAATCGGTGCGGAATTCATCCGAGTGTTTGAAGAAGAGTCCAAAAAACTGGGTAAGTTTGATTTCCTCGCGCAAGGCACACTCTACCCGGATGTCATCGAATCTTCAGGAACGCAAGTTGATCCGAAAACCGGTGAGCGAGTCGCTGTGAAAATCAAGTCGCACCACAATGTGGGCGGCCTACCTAAAGATCTCCAATTTAAACTTGTAGAGCCATTCTCGAAACTCTTCAAGGATGAAGTCAGACGAGTTGCCGCAGAGCTTGATGTACCTGAAGGAATTCGTGTTCGCCACCCATTCCCAGGTCCAGGGCTGGCTATCCGTGTGCTCGGCGAAGTCACAAAAGAACGTTTGAAAACGCTTCGCGAAGCTGATTGGATTATTCGCGAGGAAATTAAAGCGCATGGACTATATCGCCAGATATGGCAGGTTTTCGGCGTTTTGCTGCCGACATTGTCAGTCGGTGTTATGGGCGATCAGCGCACATATCAAAACCAAATCGTCATACGCGCAGTCACCAGTGAAGACGGAATGACCGCAGACTGGGCTCGCTTGCCCTACGATTTATTGGCGACGATTTCGTCGCGAATTGTCAACGAAGTGCCTGGTATCAACCGGGTGGTTTATGACGTTACATCCAAACCGCCAGCTACAATTGAGTGGGAATAGCAGCGCAGTTTGATTATCAGGGAAAGACCTGATCGAGTTAGGCAGGCTGATCTAGTAAGGCAGAAACTGATCGGGTGGGAATGAAACTGAGCTTCGTAGCTGATTCTACTGCGCGTGCTCTTTTAGTACTGCTTTTCCTTGTCGCCGTCGTCGCATCGGTTTTTATTGCCGGTGCCAGTCTCCATGACCCGGATACTTGTTGGCTTTTGTCGCTCGGAAAGAGAATTGTCGAAAGCGGCACGCTTCCGCAGGCAGACCCGTATTCCTACACAATGCAGCTTTTCCCGGAAAGACGTTTCATTCTCTATCAGTGGCTCAGCGAAGTGTTATTCGCACTGTCTTACAAGGCTCTTGATCTTACAGGACTGCTGCTGCTGGCCGCGATTATTCTCACTGCTTCGTTTATCTCAATTCCGCTAGCGCTTGCTCGGAAAATAGGCATGCCTGGCTGCTTTGCAATCGCCGGAACGATTCTCACATTGTTGACCGCCTTTTTCCATTTTCTTTGTCGGCCGGAAATATTCAGCTATCTGCTGCTCGGTACCTGCATTTCGATGACGCATTTTTTCTTGCGCAATAGAAATGTCGAGAAAGTCGATTGGCAGTCCGTCACCATATTTGGTGCGCTTATGGCAGTCTGGTGCAACCTACACAGTGGCTTTGTACTTGGGTTGCTCTATCTCTTTGTCTTTGCCCTGGTGACGACAATTTCAGATTTTGTTGCAGAGAAGAAGCTCAAGGCAATCGATCAGACAATTATATTTTCGTTTGTTGCCGCTTTCGTTGGAACTTTCGTCAATCCCTATGGCATTGGGCTTTGGCAGTATCTTCCGACTCTCTTCTTCACACCGCTCAACAGGCACATTATTGAATTGAGACCGGTCTCCGGCAAAGACTTTCTTGAGTGGACCTTTTATCCGTTCGTCATATTGTTGGTTGTAACAGGCATTACCTGCGCACGCGCATTGATGAAGAAAATTGATTCCACGATTGTCAGCACTCCGCGAGGGCAGGTGGTTTTTGCTGCGATTTCTGTGTTCAGTTGGATTATCGCAGGCTTTTGCTGCAGACGTCTGATTCCATTTGCCGCGATTCATCTCTTCGCAGAAGGCGGCTACATGCTCGCTCTTCTACGAAGGCAAAAGGCTGCAGCGCAGACCAAAGCTACGGCGTCCGAAGTGACAACGTCCGAAGCCGCACCGTCCGAAGCTGCGCCGACGTTCTGGGAAATGGTCGATCAAAAACTGCAAAATTCCTATCATCCCCACGGACTCATGTGGTTTGTAACCATAGCTGTTTTTGCCGGCGTGGGCGTGTTTTTCGTTTCGTCTCGCATTCCAGCTGCAATTGTCCTTCCTCAATCCAGCAAAGTGATGCAGGCACCGTTTGACGCAGTTAAAGTGATCGGTGAGAAACCGCCTGCAGGGCGAGTTTTCAATGACCCACAGTTTGGTGATGTGATGATTTGGAAGCTTCAACAGCCGCCAAAACTTTTCATAGACACTCGTTTCGATATGTACGGCGCGCGAATTGTCGAAGACTATCAGACTATCTATTCAACAAAAGATGGCTGGGAAGAATTGCTCAAAAAGTATCAGGTGTCGTGGGTGTTTGTTCGTCCAGAAGCGCCTATCGCTAAGAGGCTCGCTGAAAGTGGTTGGAAAACCCTTTACGAGGATAAGGCGGCCATAGTCATGCAAATTCCTGATTCCGGAAGTTCTACAAACTGACCAATGCGCTCGAAGCGCACCATGTTTTCCTCATGTCAGATTGGCGAATTATGCTGACGGCACGGTTAACCGCCCTGCTGATCACACCTTGAATCGCGCCTGTGAAACGGATCTGCTTTTGCAGCGTCTGATTTCCCGCGACTTCGTTTCTAAAAAATTGGAGTTTACCATGACAGACAACACCAACGTTGCCGACAGACCCCGTCGTTCTGAAGCTGCAGAAACAGAAGCATCCTCAAGAATGGCACAGGAAGTTTATGGAAATAGACCAGCCACTGATCTGTCTGGAAGACCGTGCACAGTACAACCAGAAGCAAATCAGTTCAATACGCTGAGCAGGGGCGTGCCCTCGGCGGGATGCGATTTTCGCAGTGGCGAGCAGCTCTCACAAGCGACTGGTACACTCGATTTTGGCAATATTTGGCGCGAGGTTGGCCGCTCTACTGTTCAGATAAATGTTGGCTCCGAGCGCGAACGCGGTGGTGGAACTGGCGTGGTAATTGGGTCTCACAATGATATGTGCATCGTTGCAACCGCCGGACATGTCACTCATCCTCACCGTTTTGAGGCTGGCGCTGAGCGTCCCACCAGTCGCTCTGTAGTAATGCCCGATGGGCGTGCCTACCCTGCAGAAACTCGTATTCTAAATATGAGGAACGATCAGGCTGTTTTAGCTGTGAGAACCGGCTCTAACACTGACAATGTTTGCCATCCGACCCAGGCGGGCGAAGGATACGCTAACGGGCAGCGTGGATTTGTCGCTGGCTTTCCGATGGCGACGAATACTCCTTACATATCACCTGCACAGATAGGCGGAATTCGCCGAGATCTGGGCCGCCCGGACCGTCGTCACGAAGACTCTCCACAGCATGTCGTGCGCACAAATATTACCGGCGGCAACTCTGGAGGTCCATTTTTCGACACTGACGGACGTGTGAGAGGATTGATGAGCTCCGGCGATGAGCAAAACTTTGGAAGGAATGTCAGCGGCAATAGAATCGGCATTGCCAGCCCTTTTACGGAGCGTATGCAGCGTAACTATATGGCGACAATCCGCAGCCAGCGCTAGCTAGCGTTGCCATCGCCTTGGGTGAGGGATGCTTTGTAATCGCCGTGGCTGAGGCATATTTTGTAATCGTCGAAGGGAAGGCTTATATGCCTCCTTGCTCAGGGCGCCGCATGCGGCGCTTGTACGTTTGAAATCAATCTGCGGGATAAAACTGGCGAAACCGCATTGCAGATTTGAGGCGCCCGATGCCTTCTTCGTACGATATCTCGCGAAGTCGAAGTTGCTTTTGAACAGTCAGCGCAGCAACAACGAGATCGGGTCTGATAATTTGCATTTTGACAAGTGCATGTCCCAGTGGACTGGACAATTCTGCGCTTGCGATCAGCGCTTCTGCAAGATTGTCTTCTGAAAGCAATTCAGATGCAACGAGCAATTCGCCCAGGCGGTCCTGGTTTTGCGTGACTTCTGGTCCGACACCGGCTGTTTCCAGCGCCGCTTGCAAAGACGCACCTTCCTCCACAATGTCCCTAATGATCTTGATGGCGGCATCCTGCGTAATCTTGCCGCTGAGCAGCAATGACTGTGCCTGAATGGCAGCCAGCATCTCTGTTTTTGTTAGAAATCCTGAAGCGACGAGTACCTGTCCTACTGGCATTCCCAGGGACTGCGCGTAACCAAGCTGTTCGGCCAAATCGTTTTGACTTACTACCTCGGCTGTTGCGAGTAGTTCTCCGATTTTTATGGCTCAATCTCCCTAGGTGATTTAGAGAATGATATTGGTTCCCATTTGAGATTAGCACAACCTAGTGTCGCATAAGCTATCTTTTTTGCTGATTAGGTATTATGGTGAGGGGCGGAAAGTGACAGTAGGACTATGAAAACGGTTGTCACTCCAAATAATGGCAAAGTCGTTTTGGTGATCAAATAAATGCATCGAAAGCGACAAAAAATAGCATCGACAGTCCCACAGGAAACGGAATCACTTGGATAGCTACGTAAAACACTCATCAAGGCCCAACAATTCGAAGCGCTTGCAAATCATCCATTCGCTTTTTGCTCCAATTGCGGTTGTCGTATTGGCGCTTTTGTCGCCGTTTTCCGTTGTGGCGCACGAAGGTGAGAACGAAGCGTTTGCCGGTGGAGATCATGCAGGTCCGGAGACTGTGACTGCTAGTCAGCAAGGTCAGCGGGCTCTTGGATTGGAAGTTGGTCCGCCGCGATTTTCCTTTCTCAAAGACACACTTTCGTCAACTGGTGAAGTCCAAGCTGCCGAAACGCAGTCGTTTGATGTGAATCCTCCGGTGTCAGGGGTGGTGCAGAGTGTTTATGCAAAGCAAGGAGACACTGTCAAAAAAGGGCAAGTTCTCGCGCTTGTCCACAGTATTGAAGTTGCAACTACGCTCACGCAATTGTTGAACAACCGCCAGCGCCTTCTAGGTGAAATTACGCGCGTCAAGACTGAAATTGGCAGTGACATCACGTTGCAAACCAATCAAGTGCAATTGGCGAAGACTAGCTATGAAAGAGAAGCGGCGCTTTTCAAAGAAGGAATAAGCGCTCAGAAGTCGCTCTTGGAGGCGAAGAATAATCTTGACTCTGCCCAGGTGAAATTGGCCACTCTGCAGCAAAGACTCAAGCAGGAAGTTGTTTTACTGCAGAATCAGCTCAAGATGACCATCGAGTCTGCGGAAGATCAGCTTGAAATTATGGGAATCGGTAAAGCCGAAGTAGACAGGAGTTTGCAGTCTAATCACGTAACAGCAGACCTTCCGATCGTTGCTCCTGTGAGTGGTGCCGTCACTCAACGCGATATTACTCTGGGAGAGCGAGTCGACCCGACCAAGAAGGTTTTTAGCATCGTCAACTTGAATCCAATTTGGGTCATGGTCGACATCTATCAAGAACAGATTCCAAATGTAAAACAAGGGCAGGAAGTTGCTATCACCACGCCCTCTCATCAAACATTGAGCGGAAAGATTTCATCTGTCGGCACAGTTGTCGATGATGCGACAAAGACGCTGCATGTGCGTATCATCACCGACAATCCCGCTGGCGTGCTGCGACCCGGCATGTTCGTACAGGCGCAAATCATTATTGGTTCAAAGGACAAGCAAACTCTGATAGTGCCGGACGCCGCGGTTGTGCGTGACGGTGATAAGCGTTTTGTCTACACGAAAGTCGGTAATTCATTCAAGCCGACTCCCGTGCGCACGGGACTCGAGGTTGCAGGCGACGTAGAGATTTTGAGCGGTATTGCACTCAGTGATCAGATTGTCCTCAGAGGCGCTCAACAGTTGAAAGCAGAGGCTGTTTTGCGACCGGGCGAAGGTCATGACGATGTTGCAGATGACGCAGATCATGACTCACACGGCGCGGATGCCGCACCGAAAGTGAACAGTAGAGCGCAGTTGGCCATGTTCTTTGCGTTCGGCGTTGCGGCTTCGTTTATCGTCATTGCAATTTGGAGCTTCGTGAGCAAACGCATGAGTGTTCCTGATTCTAAATGATCAATCGTTTTATCCAATGGTCAATAAACAATCGCTGGATCGTAGCGATCCTTGCGCTTGTGTGGCTGCTTGCCGGGATTTATGCGACCGACACGATGCCTGTCGATGTGTTTCCGGACTTCGCTCCTGTGCGCGTCGTTGTGCTCACAGAAGCGCCTGGATTCGCTCCGGAGGAAGTCGAGAGTCTCGTTACCCGTCCGCTAGAATCAAATCTCAACGGCACTGCCAATGTGAAAGTAGTGCGTTCAGTCTCGACCATCGGACTATCGGTCATTACAATCATTTTTCAGGACTCGACAAATGTGCTTGTGGCCAGGCAGCTAGTCTCTGAGAAGATTCAGGTGGTGCGTGGGCAATTGCCTGACAATGTGAAAGAGCCCGTCTTGGCTCCAATGACGACTGCCGCGGGTGACATCCTCAAAATCGGATTGTATTCCACTGGTGAAACATCGTCGATTGACTTGCGCACGCTCGCTGATTGGACTCTGCGTATGCGGTTGATGGCTGTGCCAGGAGTTTCGAATGTCGTTGTAATCGGCGGCGATGTAAAACAATACCAAGTGCTCGTTGACCCGGAAAAGCTGAAGCAATACGACGTCACTCTTGCGCAGGTTGTGTCCGCAGCCAGAGGTAGCAACCTTAACACCGCGGGCGGTATCGTCCGAACAAATGAAAAAGAAGAGCTGGTGCGCGGGCTTGGGCGAATAAGTTCACCGGCTGAGATTGCCGAGACTGTTGTGGTTGAGCGCGGCAGCCAGCCTATATTGCTTGGGAATGTTGCTGATGTAAAACTCGGCGCTCAGTTTAAAATCGGTGATGCGATAGTCGACGGGCATCCCGGTGTCGTGCTGACTGTTTTCAAACAACCTGAAGCAAACACGCTAGAAACCACGCGCGCTCTGGAAAAAGCACTTACTGATTTGCGTCAGACCTTTCCAAAGGATGTTCAGGTCATAACCACTTTTCGCCAGGCTGACTTTATCGAGATTGCGGTTAAGAATGTTTCGGAAGCCGTGATTCTTGGCGGTGTGCTGGTCATAATCATTCTGTTTGCGTTTTTGCAAAATTGGCGTACTGCGATTATTTCACTGACGGCTATTCCTCTTTCGTTGCTGTCCGCAATCATCGCTCTGAAATTTCATGGATATACGATAAACACAATGACGCTGGGCGGTTTGGCAATCGCAATCGGTGAAGTCGTGGACGATGCGATTATTGATGTGGAAAACATCTATCGTCGGCTGCGTGAGAATGCTTCCGCTGCGCAACCTAAGTCTGCACTGGCAGTTATGTACGAAGCGTCTGCTGAGGTGCGCGGCGCCGTCGTCTACGCGACCATGATCGTTGCTTTGATGTTTTTGCCAGTTCTTTCTCTCAAAGGGCTCGAGGGAAAGATTTTTACACCGCTGGCTTATGCTTATCTTGTTTCACTTCTGGCATCATTGGGCGTCGCCTTGACTGTGACTCCAGCGATGTGCGCCATTTTGCTCAAGAAAACAAAAGGAGGCGAAGAGTCCGATGGGCGTGTAGTCAAGTTTTTGAAACGCGTTTATTCTCCGATATTGAATTTCTCTCTGCGCCGCCCGCGCTCGATTGTCGCCGGCGCATTGCTGCTTTTCTTGTTTTCCATGGGAAATTTATTCGTACTAGGAACAGAATTTCTGCCTCCCTTTGACGAAAATAATTTGATTGTCGTCACGACCTTTATGCCTGGGACCAGCCTCGATACGACGACTCAGATGGGGACAGAACTGACCTCGCACTTCATTGATAAGCACGAGATCATGTCCGCGAGCCAGCGGGCTGGGCGAGCAGAGGGCGGTGAAGATTACGGCGCCAGCAATGTCAGTGAATTCGACATTCGCTTGAAGCCGGACACTCCCGACAAACAGCGGTTGCTCAACCACATCCGCCACGAATTTTCGCACGTGCCAGGGCTGATCTCTGACAGCGGTTCCTATTTGCAGCATCGCATGGACCACGCGCTTTCCGGAGTTAATGCCGCGATTGCTGTGAAATTGTTCGGTCCTGACCTTGATATTTTGCATGAAAATGCACTGAAAATCGAAAAGGTCATGAAAGAAATTCGCGGAGCAGTTGACGTGCACGTGGAGCAAATTGTCGATGTACCGCAGATTTCGATTAAGGTCAATCGAGAAGCTGCCGCGCGATACGGTGTCCGCGTGAAAGATTTGTCCGATTCTATTGAGGCGGCGTTCCGCGGTGTCACGGTCTCTCAAGTGCTTGAAGGGCAGAAGGCTTTCGACATGTATGTCTGGCTGAAGCCGGAATATCGAAATAATCTGAACGTCATTAAATCGACTCTCGTTGACACGCCTGCCAATATGAAAGTACCGCTCGGTGCTCTGGCTGCTGTTACCGAGGGCGAGAGCCCCAACACAATCAGCCACGAGAATATATCGCGTCGTGTTGTGGTCCAGGCCAATGTCTCCGGTCGCGATCTGGGCAGCCTCATCAGCGAAGCGAAGAGTCGAATCGCTAAGGAAGTCCAATTGCCGACGGGCTATTACGTCGTCTACGGCGGACAGTTCGAGGCACAGGAAGAAGCATCGCGTCAGCTGGGTATTTTGCTCGCGGCCGCGCTGGTCGGGATGTTTTTGCTTCTCTCTCTTGCTTTCAAGTCTCCCAAGGCTGCGATTATTATCATGGCGAATTTGCCGCTCGCTCTTGTAGGCGGCATCTGGGCGGTGCTTTTTTCCGGCGCGGTGCTCAGCGTGGGATCAATGGTCGGATTTATGACACTGTTCGGCATCTCTACTCGCAATGGCATCATGCTCGTCTCGCACTTCAATCAATTAGCGGAAGATGGAGGAAGTCTTGAGGATGTTGTACGACACAGCGCTCTCGACCGCCTCAGCCCTGTTTTGATGACTGCCCTGGCTGCTTCCCTGGGCGTGCTTCCAATCGCTGTTCTGGGGGGCGCTGGGCGCGAATTAGAACAGCCTCTGGCAATTGTGATTCTCGGCGGTATGGTGACGTCCACAGCGCTGACTCTGGTGGTGATTCCAGCGCTTCTAAAGCTGTTTGGCACAGGAATTCGCCAAGGCGAAACGATCGACGACTCCAGTAGAAAGTAAAAGTTATTCGTCCGAAAAAGTTCGCGGCGATTTTGAACTCTTTGCTAACGGTTTTCGTCTTATTAATTGGTAGCTAGTGGCAGCAAAGATAAAAGCCGCCGAGGGGCGGCTTCAAAGTGGGGCTTGTTATGGTCGGTACCAGCGCTGCCTGTCAAGCTTCCGCGAAGCGGTTCGACTCCTCCGGGCTCCACTTCCCTCAATATATCACGGTGTCTTGGTGACCAATTCGTTTCAATTCACGCGCACTTCACAGGTAAGAGTCTTAATGGTCAAAGGTTGTATCGATCGGAGACCTGGTTGTGGTTCGGCAGAAATTTTTGGCGCAAATTCGTCTTGCAATGATCGCCGTCATATCCGCTATCACCGCGGTAACCCTGGCATCATGTAGCGCAACACAGGCACCGCATGAGGCGCCGGAGACCGCGGCGACGGCAAAGGCTACTTCGACCCAGTCGGGTGACACAAAGTGCGATTCGACCGGTGTCGCTCAAGACGACCAACATATTCGAGTCGAGGGCCTCAACGACCATCGGCTGCTCATTTTGCCGGTGTCCGCTCAGAAGTCTATCGGCGTTCAGACGTGTCCCTGCGACGAGAAAATCCTCGACTTCTCTGTTCGCACAACCGGTGAAGTGTTAGCCAATTCAAACTTGGTAACGCGCGTTACTTCGCCGGTTGCTGGACGCGTCACGCAAGTAATGGCAGTGGTTGGGCAGCATGTTGTTGAGGGGCAACCGTTGCTACTTCTGAGCAGCCAGGATATCGGGCAAGCCGAGTCTGATCTGTTGCAAAACGAAGGAACTGTTGCCGCTGATTTGAAGAAAGACTTGCTGCAAGTGGATTCGGACACTTCACTTGCAGAAGCACATTTAAAGCTTTCCGAGAGTACTTTTAAGCGAGTCAGTAGTCTGCTCGACGAGAAGATCGCATCGCGTGCGGATTTCGAAGCCGCGCGTACACATTGGGAGGAGGACAAGATTAGTCTTGAGACTCTTAAACGCAAGCGCATTGCCACTGTTTCACTCTCAAACGAACGCTTGAAGATGCTCACTGAGCCGATAAAGCAGAAGTTGAAATTGCTGGGTGTTTCCGACGCCGCAATTGAAAAGGTAACAAAAACTCGCATCATCAATCCGGTCGACGAGATTGTTGCTCCGGAAAGCGGCATTGTCAGCGAACGGTTGATTAATGTGGGCGAGTTAACTGATCCGAGTAAACCACTTTTCACAATTGGTGACTTTCATAACGTCTGGCTGAAAGCAGACATTTACGAAAAAGATATTGCGAAAGTTAAGGAAGGTCAGCCCATCATCGTAGAGGTTGATAGTTTTCCTGGTGAGAAATTTAAGGGCACTTTGAATTATGTTTCTGATTCGGTTAATTCAACTACACGCACTCTGCCTGTGCGGGCAGAGGTTCAAAACTGCGGACTCAAGTTGAAACCCAAAATGTTTGCGCGATTGACGATTGTCGTCGGCAAGCATAAAACTTTGAGCATTCCAAAGAGTGCAGTGCAGGACGCCGGCTCCGACAAGGTGGTTTATGTTCCTATGGGTGCCGGGCGCTTCGAGGAGCGAAAGGTCGTGCTTGGTTCTGAGTCTGCCGATGAAGTGGAAGTTGTTTCCGGTTTGAAACTCAACGAGCCGGTCGTTACAAAGGGTAGTTTTGAGCTGGAGTCAGAGTCTTTGAAAGCCTCCGACTGAGAGAGAGAAACATGCTAGAGTTTTGCAATGAAAATTGCTCTGGCATGCTCGACTTTTCCGCCAGATGGGGCTAATGGCGGCACAGCGACCTTCTATTCGGAACTGGCGCGCGCGTTGGCGTCACTTGGACACGACGTACTTGTTGTCACTCTCACAACCGGGGAGGCGTGCAGTGAAATAGTTGGCGGCGTTCGCGTAGAACGCATTTATTTCGATGAGTCGCAATACCAAAATTTGCAGCTGCTCGGGTTTGTTCCATTTACAGCCTGGTATATGAGCAGAGCCGTGCACTTGTACAAGCATTCAATAGCGCTGTTGAAGGAGTTCAAGCCGGATATTCTGGAGTGTCACGAACACGGATTTTTTGGACTTTTATTGCAGTCGAAAGATTATCCGATGATTGTTCGTTGCCTCTGTCCAGCTTTTCAATCCATGGCGTTAAACGGTGATGATAAGCGCTTTCCCGTTGACACAAATCTGATCGCGGCTTTAGAAATTGCTTTTCTTCAACGTGCAGATGCTCTTACGTGTCCTAGTTCTAGCCTCGCCGGAATTGTCAGCGAAAAGACTGGTATTCCACTGAAGCGTTTTGAAATCATTCGCAATCCGCTTGCACTGGAGGCGGCTGTCCCTTGCACAACCGGTGAGCGTAACTTCCCGCGACTTACTTACGTCGGCCGGGTGGAGCATCTAAAGGGGTGCGATTTGCTTGTTGAAATTATGCCGGATGTTTTGAAAAGCTTTCCAGGCGCGACGCTCACGTTTATCGGCGAAGACGGAAAGTCTCCTGGAATGGAGAATGGCTTTAGTCAACAGCTTCGCCTTCGCGCGGGCGAATTAGGATGTGCCGATCGTTTGACCTTCGCTGGATTGATACCGCGCAGTCAGCTTGCCGGTCGCATTAGGGAAGCGGACGTCGCCATATTCCCGTCGCGCTATGACAGCTCTCCTTACGCTTGTCTGGAGGCAATGTCATTCGGAATGCCTGTTGTCGCCAGCAATGTGGGCGGTATTCCTGAATATGTGGAGAACGGCATTACGGGAATGCTATTCGAATCTGAAAATGCGGCGAGCCTCGCCGATGCTGTGGTCACGCTTTGTAGGGATACTGAACTGCGACACAAAATTGCAAGGGCCGGGCAAGAGAGCGTCGGGAGTAAGTGCAATCCGCGAGCGGTCGGAGTGAAGACTCAGGAGTTGTACGAAATTACTCTGCAAGAGTTTAAAAACGACAGCCAGAGAGCGAGCAAGGCAAACTTGCTGGATGACAGAGTGATAGCAGCTTTGCTGTCCGCGTTTGATGATCTGGTTGAAACGCCCTATTACCGAGAGCGTCTTGATAGCGAGTTGCAGTCGCACATGGAAGAGGTCTATCAGAGTGGAGTTAGGGCCGGATTTCGGGCCGGGCGACGCTCGGTTGCATCAAATCCTGCTGGTGCGATGATCGATGGAATTAAGTTTCTTGCGCGGTCTTATAAGAAAAAACTGTAGCCGCCGCGCTTAGTTTTGCGCTTCGACTAGCGCTTCGTTTTGTTCTTCACTTTGCTTTTCATCCGCGCCTTCATCCGCGCCTAAGTCCGGACATTCATTCGGAGCTTCAACAATCCGCGGCTTTTTAGTTTTCTTTCCCTCGAACCATTCGTAGAGTGCTGGGAGTAAAAGCAGGGTAAGAATGGTTGCCGGAAGCAGTCCGCCAACGATCACTATGGCAAACGGTTTTTGACTCTGCGAGCCGATTCCGGTTGATAGGGCTGCCGGAACGAGACCAGCCAGTGCAACCATTGTGGCAATCATTACCGGCTTCATCCGCACTAGAGCACCCCTGACCACGGCTTCTTTCAATGGTGTTCCTTCGCTCTGTAGTTGGCGCATGAGCGAAACAAGTATCACGCCGTTTTGTACAGCCACGCCCAACAACGCAATGAAGCCGACGCCGGCTGAGATGCTGAAGTGAGTGCCGGTGAGAAACAGCGCGACGATGCCGCCGATTGTGGCTAGTGGAACTGTGACTAAAATCAGAGCGGCCGTCGAAGCTGAGCCAAAGGTTGCGTAGAGAAGTAGAAATATGAGGACGAGCGTAAGCGGAACGACTACGGCAAGCTGTCCCATTGCATGTTGAGCTCGCTGAAATTGTCCGCCCCATACTATTCGATATCCCGGTGGAAGTTTGATCTTTTCAGCCACCTTCTGCTGTGCGTCCATGACGGCAGAGCCCAAGTCGCGTCCGCGAATGTTGGCTTTTACCGCTATTCTTCGCTCGTTTTCGTCACGCATGATTGCGGTGGCGCCGAAACGATGCTCGATGCGGGCAATTTGCGAAAGTGTGACGCGCTCTCCTGATGGGATTGATGTGACGATGTCGCTCAATTTCATGGCTTCGTTGCGGTAGTTTTTGTTGAAGCGCAGAATCACCGCGAAGCGTTTGTCATCATCGATAATATTCGTGATTTTTCGCCCGCCTACGGATGTTTCCACAATGTCGAGAATTTCGTCGGCATTGATGCCATAGCGTGCTGCACGCGCGCGATCGATGATGACTTGCAGCTGTGGCTGACCGAGTAAGTGGTCGGCGGCGACGTCCACCATGCCCGGCACGGCGGAAACGATTTGCCGCACATGAACACCTAAATCAGAAAGCACGTTGAGGTCTGGACCGTAGATTTTGATGCCAAGCTCACCTTTGACGCCGGCAATCGCTTCATCCATGTTGTCCTTAATGTACTGCGAAAAATTGTATTGCAAGCCTGGCATCTCGTCGTTGAGTTCTTTGTTCATTTGTGTGACGAGTGCAAGTTTGGTGCCGAATTGTTTGCGCCATTCTTCTGGCGGTTTTAAATCGACCAGCACCTCAATCGTGCTGTATGTGTTTGGATCTGTGCCGTCATCGGGCGAGCCGACTTGTGTGATGACATTCGTCACCTCGGGATAATTGCGAAGAATTTTGCGTATTTTGTGCGCGAACTCCACGGACTTTTCTAGGGAGACGCTGCTGGGCAAGACAGTCACGCGCAGCCAGATGTTGCCTTCTTCGAGTTCTGGAAGAAATTCACTTCCAAGAAATGGCGTTAGGCAGAGTGAGCCGATGAACGCTGCCGCCGCTATGAGAAGAATGGTTTTCTTGTGCGAGAGCGACCAGGTCAGGGCTTTTTTATAGAGCTTTTCCAGTAATGCCGTAATTGGGCTTGTGCGCTCAGTCGGTAACCTGCGAGCGAATACAATTGCACAGAGCACAGGAATAATAGTCATGGTTGCTACAACCGCACCGATGAGGTTGAAGTTCATCGTGAATGCGAGTGGTCTAAACAACTTGCCTTCCACCCGTTGAAACGAGAGAATTGGAAGGAAGGTTACGAAAATAATTGCTGTAGAAAATAAGATAGGTTTGGCTACTTCTCTCGCGCCATTTGTTACTGCGGAAAGTATGTGTCCGTAGTGAATGTGTTTTTTCGACTCTGATAAATGCGTTAGATGGCGGCATATGTTCTCCACCATCACCACTGCCCCGTCGACTAGAATGCCGAAATCAATGGCTCCAAGAGAGAGTAGATTGGCGGGCACGTGAAATATGTTGAGCAGGATAAACGCGCTCAGGAGAGCGAGTGGTATGACGGCGGCACAGATCAGAGCACTACGCACTTGGAAGAGAAACAGCATCAGCAGCGCGACAACGAGGACAATTCCCTCTGCGACGTTGTGACCGATGGTTTCCATTGTGTGGTGGACAAGGGCGGTACGATCGTAGAGCGGCGTCAGGTGCATGCCTTTCGGTAGGGAGGCTGCGATGCTGTCCCATTGCGATTTTATGTTGGCGACAGCCGTGGAAGGATTTTCTCCGCGACGCATCAGAAGTATGCCTTCTACAACATCATCTTCTTCGTTTTTTCCGACTTGTCCTTTGCGAATGGCTGGCCCGATGTTCACGTCGGCAACATCTTTCACGTGAATCGGAGTGCCGTCGTCCGTCGATGTAATAACTACATCTTTGATATCATCGGTAGAGCGCAGCAGTGCCAGACCTCGCACCATGTAATTTTGATCGTTGCGGACGATAAAGCTTCCGCCGGTCGAGCCGTTGGAATTTTTGATGGCATCTGCGACTTGCTTCTGCGTCAATCCAAGCGACAACAACTTGTCGGGATCGAGTTCCACCTGGAATGTTTTTGTGGGACCTCCGAAGCCTGTGGAATCGATGATGCCGGGCACAGACTTGAACTTGCGGTTGAGCATCCAGTCTTGAGCGACTTTTCGGTCCATTGCCGACCAGCGATCGCCTTCTACCGTGTAGCGATAAACTTCGCCCACGGGGCTGGCATTAGGGTCAAGCTCCGGCTTCACGTCGTCCGGAAGATCGGCTGTGGCGATTCTCTCAAGAACCTGCTGGCGGGCAAGATATGGGTCTACGCCATCTTCGAAGATGACTGTTATTACTGACAATCCAGCAATAGAAACAGACCGAGGCGGGTCGGAGCGCGGAATACCATTGAGCTCTTTTTCAAGCGGTATTGTGACGAGACGCTCGACTTCTTCCGATGCTTTTCCGGGCACCTGCGTGATTACTCGCACCTGCATGTTTGCAATATCCGGATACGCTTCCAATGGCAGTTGCTGGTAAGCGTTGAGTCCAAATGCAATTAACCCGAGTGTGAGAAACACAATCAGGTAGCGCTTTTGAAGAATGATGTCGATGAGCATCCGGTATTTTTCTGCGTAGGGGCGACGCCATGCGTAGCCCGGTAGTGATTCCTGTATGAGGGCTCGGATGTTTTTATAAGCACGGCTCCGCTCGGGGCATGAACGGAGCTGTGCTTGTTTTCTAATAAGTCCTTTCGCAATGGGCGATATATAAAACCGCCACTACGAACTTACCTATTTAGAACTTTCTGGAGTCATCATTGGTTTTTTGTGCAGTTTTTTCGGTACGAAAGCGGGGTTCCACTTCGTGCTCTTATGAACTGCTACTACTGGTGCCTTCGCCTTTGCCGACGCAGAATTACATTCTTTGGACGGTGCGGCGTTGGCGCTCAATGCGGTTGCCAACAAAATTCCAAATGCTATGGATGTCGCTAAAGTTTTCATTGAGATTACCTCTCGAAGGTCACACTCTCAAGATATTGCTGCCGCGTGAGCTGCGCGTGAAGCGCAGATGAGTTTTTCAACATGTCGGCAACTTGATGGTAAATCTGCTGCCGTGACCCAATTGACTCTGTACGAAAACCCTGCCATGGTGAGCTTCTACGATTGTTTGAACAATAGACAATCCTAGACCGGAGCCACCGTCTTTACGCGACCTTGACGGATCGACTCGGTAAAAGCGTTCAAATAAATGCGGCAGTGCATCCTGTGGAATGCCAATACCTGAGTCCGTTATAGTAATGACCGCCTCGTCTGCCGAACGTGCTCCGGCGACGACGACACTGCCTCCGGTCTCTGTATAGCGCCAGGCATTCTCTATCAAATTAGAGAGAGCGCGTCTCAAGTATTCTTGGTCGCCGTGCACTATGACTGAGTTTGCGAAGTCGCAGCGCAACTCGATTCCTTTTGCTCTGCTCTTTTCGCTGAAGTCTTCGACGACTGCCTGTACAAGTTGTTTCAAATCAATAGAGTGATCTAGTTTTAGAAACACCGGCGCCTCGGACTTAGCCAATAGCATCAAATCATCAATCAAATATTCCATTCTTTTGAGTGAAGAGCGCACAGTACCGAGGCGTTTGATGCTGACGCGCTGGTCCATGAGCTCCTGCTCGAGCGCCTCTGAGTGTGTTTCCGCAATCGTCAGTGGTGTCTTCAATTCATGACCGGCGTCAATCATAAAACGTTTCACAATTGAAAAGGCATCTTCTATTGGGCGAATTGTCCAACCGGCAAAGAAATATCCGACGCTCATAAATCCTAAGATTAATACCGGCGTTGAAAGCCCCATTAAGTTGAGAAGTTCGCTCATGGCGCGGTCGCGAGAGGCTGTAAATTTTGTAATTTGCAACCAGCCGACTAACTTTCCGTTGTAGTCCAATTTGCGCGAGAGTACGCGGACACGTTGCCCTCTTACGTTTACTTCGCTGTGATTGGCAGCGATTTTTGGAAGGACAAAATCGCCATAGGTTTCTATTGTTTTGCCATCTTCATTGAAAAGGCTGATGCTGACGACTGATTTGAGTTCGCTGCGACTTTTGGAATTCTTCCACGCTTCCAGGTCAGACGTTTTATCCAGCAAATCTACGAATGTTGAAAGCTCGCTGGAAAGCGCCGTCAATTCTTCATCCATGGCATCATTCAAACGTTTATAGAATAGGTCTGAAACAATCAAGCCCAAAATTAGGCATACTGTAGTCGAGAGAAGCGCAAAAACGATCGTGATGCGCAGCCGTGTGCCAAGCCATGCTCTAGAGTTCGAATTTGTAGCCATAACCAGGAATGTGCTGAATAAGGGATTGCCTGTCCGCAGAATCTATTTTTTTTCGGATTGTCTTAACGTGTGTGCGGACGGTTTCTGTAAGAGGTGTTGAGGACGAGCACCAGACGCGCTCGAGCAGCGCCTCTGCAGAAAAGCATTGACCATGGTGGCGGATTAGAAATGCGAGAAGGTCGAACTCTTTAGGAACCAGCCGAATTTCTGCGCCATGTCGAAAGACTTTGGCCTGGCGCAAATCAATCGTCAGTTCGCCCACCGAGATCAAATCCGGAATGCGCGCCGATGGTCTGCGTAACATCGCCCGCACCCTTGCTACGAGTTCGCGAAGTTCAAATGGTTTGGACAAGTAATCGTCGGCTCCAGCATTGAGACCGGCTTCTTTGGCGTCCAGTGATGATTGCGCGGTAAGCATGAGCACGTGTGCATCTCCACCTTTCGCCCTGTATCTGCGGCATACTTCCATGCCGCTCAGTTCGGGCAACATCAAATCGAGCACAATCAAGTCATACTTGTTGACGGCGAGAAGCTCTAACGCGTCTGCGCCATTGTCCACGCTTTCTACCACATGATGGTCTCGCACTAGCCACTCTGTGATAACGCTGGACAGATCTTCTTCGTCTTCTACAACAAGAATCTTGGCCATAGGACAGTGACGCAAACGCGCCTGGTATGCTCGTTCGGGAGGGCTGGACTTGAGAAGTCCAACAAAATTATCTTATCAATCGGTTATATCCGTTTTGTGATCGAAAAGTGCGCATTTTGTGATCGTTGAAATAAAGAGTTCTTGCTTGGCTTTGGTCGTAATACGGTCACTTTGCCGTCAGTTTCTCTGCATTTCGTTAGAGTTTTCCTCCTGACTAGAGTGCTTGGCACGCAGACGGCGTAAGATTAGCGGTCTTGGACGGTCCATTCGGCTGTTGTCGCGTTACGCGAAACTGCTTGTCAAAGGTGAAGTATGGATATTAACTCTGCCGTTGCTTCGAGCGACACGACGATTCACTATTTCATGAAGGACAGCCCGCCCGCTAAGGCCGCTTTGACGAGCGTGGGCGGCAAGGCGCATTCGCTTATCCGCATGATCGAGTTGCAACTTCCGGTTCCTCCAGGTTTCGTGCTGCCGGTCGAATTTTTTAGCGACTGGTTCGACATCATCAAAAAAACGAGTGCTTGGAGTGCTTTTCTCGAAGCCGACGTGAATTCGAAGTTGCGCTCATCGTGCGATGCCCTTAAGAAAGAAGCGATGAAATTGAGCTTTTCGAAGGAGCAGCAAGATGCTGTTTCTGCTGCACTCGCAAAGTTCAATCATAAAGGCGGTTTATTCGCTGTGCGTTCTTCTTCTCCTGAGGAAGATCTTGAAGGCGCTTCTTTTGCTGGTGGGTACGAGACGATTTTGGGCGTGACAAGAGATGGCATTGAAGAGGCTGTTAAGCGCGCTTTTGCTTCTTGTCTCGACCAGCGTGTGGCGGTTTATAAGAAGCAGAACAATTTTGATTTCCGCACTCCTAAGATTGCGGTTGCCGTGCAGACGCAGATTTCATCAGATGTTGCTGGTGTCGGATTCTCATTGAATCCGGTCAGCAACTCTTATGACGAGGCTGTAATCAACGCCAATTGGGGGTTGGGAGAAACAGTCGTAGCCGGAATTGCCACGCCCGATACTTTCATTGTTGATAAATACAAAAAAGAGATTGTGCAAAAGCAGATAGGCGGAAAAGAAACATCGATCTGGCTCTTGCCCGACGGTGGCACAGAAGAGCGCCCTGACGATCGCAAAGGAGATTTTTCTCTAACTGACGGACAGATCACCGACTTGACGAAATTGATTGTGAGAGTCGAAGAGAGTTATGGTCGTCCGATGGACATTGAATGGGCTTATGCAGCTGGGGAAATGTTCCTCCTACAAGCCCGCCCGATCACAACTTTCATACCGCTTGCGGCAGAATTAATTACACCTCCCGGCGCCCAGAAGAGGCTTTATCTCGACGTCACTATTTGTGTGCAGGGTCTGTTTAAGCCGATCTCCGTGCTGGGGACGTCGTTCTTGCGCGGCGCTGCTTCGCTCATTACGTCGAAACTGTTTGGAAAAGATTTGACGAAGAATGTTGACGACGCTTTCGGCTATATGACGGACGGGCGCATCTATTGCAATATTTCGAATGTCTTCGAGTTTGCGAAACAGGAGAAGGCCGCTAAGTTTTTCAACAATATGGATCCCACTGCAGCAAAAATAATTGCGTCGGTAAATGAGGAGGAGTACCGCTCTCACAATAAGGGCATCAAGCACATTCCCTTGCATCTCTTCTTTCAATTACCTGCTATAGGATTGCATGTTCTTGAAGCGCGTTTGTTGCCGGAGCATGCGCAGCGGCATGTAGTGCAGGAAGTGAAGGAATTTAAGCGCGACGTTCGTCACCTCGCAGAAGAAGATTTGCCGTTTGACGAACTTGCGGATGCGCTCTTCGAACGATTGAGAAAGTCTATTTTTAGCGCTGTCATGCCGGCTTTCGCAACGTCTCGAATTGCGTTGGAACGCATGAAGGCGATTGCCGGTGAAGGCAAATACGAAGGCGAGTTCAAAGATATGGAACGCGCGGTGCCTCACAATCCCACCGTTGAGATGGGTTTGTCGCTTTATCACATGTCACAGCTTTTGCCTGAGGATTTGGATGCCTCCAAGTTGGAAGAAAAGCTGGATGCACGGCAACTTCCGAGAACTTTTCTGGCTGCGTGGGATGAGTTTATGGACCTTTATGGTCATCGCGGTCCCACCGAGCTGGACATTGCAGCGCCGCGATTTCGCGATCAGCCCGCGACTTTGCTTGCGCAAGTTGCGACGCTTCGTAGATCTACCTCGGCGGAGGATAACCCCCAGGAGCGCTTCGACCGTGGACAGGTCACACGTCATCAGGCTTTTGAAAGGCTCTGCGAGCAATTGCACGACAAAGGCTGGCTGACAATGAAGGATTTTTCTTCGCTATATCGCGTGTATGAAACGCTTGCTGGCTATCGCGAGATGCCGAAGTACATGATGATCTATTGCATCGATACGCTTAGGCAGCGCGTGCTGAGGTACGCGAAGGAACTCTGTGAGGCAGACCGTCTCGACAGCATTCAACAGATTTTTGATTTGAAGATTGAACAAATCGCACTCGCTCAGACAGACAAACATCTCGACCTGCGAAAATTAGCTGCCGAAAACACAGTCATAATCAAACAATTGAACGCTGTTGCGAATCTGCCTTTAGTTATTGATTCGCGCGGCAAAATTATCAATCCTCCGCCAGTCGAAGTGAAAGAAGGCGAGATCGTGGGCACTGCTGTCTCCTCCGGCATTATTACAGGACCAATTAAGGTTCTGCATACTCCCGATGAAAAGCCGTTGGAGCGCGGGGACATCCTCGTCGCGCGCGCTACTGATCCCGGCTGGACTCCATTGTTTGTGAATGCCGCTGCCGTAATCCTCGAAGTTGGCGGCATGTTGCAGCATGGCGCTTTGGTTGCTCGGGAATACGGTCTGCCATGCGTCACTGGCGTGAAAGATGCCACCAAACTTTGGGAGGACGGCACCATGGTAGAAGTCGATGGTACCAACGGGATCGTTCGGATAATTCACTAGAAGTTTGCGTTCATCCGCTACTCTGTGCATAACGGAACTCGTTCGGTAACTTCCTGGTGAATTCTTCCATTCCCACTTGCGAGCGTCATTCGAAGGTGTACTTTGCGGCACGGAAAGGCTTAAGTGCCTTCAGAATTTGCCGGTTTGGTAGTCCCGGAATTTATTACGGGCGACTTCTTCCATAAATAAATAAAGAGAGCTATCGAGAGGGCCAATAGTAGGAAGAACCAGGGGTTTAACTGACCACCTTTGAGCAAATAATTGTGCTGTATCTCAATTGAAACTGGCAGAACAAAAACGATTGTGCCGAGCATAACTGCAAGCTTCCATACCTGTCCGAAAGGTATGAGAGAATCGTTGAAGATCATGATTATTGTTGGAACCAGCAATAACAGATCGTAGGTGTGGCAGTGCATTGAAGCAACGAGTGCCAGTGGAATGAAACCGAGGGCGCCCAGCCGTAGTGCGTTTTCGTGGCTGCGAAATTTCCAGCCGACAAAGACGCCGAGCGCGATCGTCGCAATGTAAAGCGCGGAAGTAACGGTAAAGATCGTCGGTGCAGCGTCAGGAAATAGTCTAAGTAATTGTCCGCGCACCGTTGGATTAAGCTCAGGCTGCATGTAAGGAACGCTGCTTGGCGCACTGACCAGCGACATGTAATTTGATATGCCGGTCGTTCCCATTTGGAAGAATGCGATGACGCTCAAAACAGCGAAAATTATCGCGCAAACTATCAAGGCTTTGAAGCGTTTTGCACCAGCTAAGTACGCGAGAAAGGGCAGTAGCTGTTGCGGTTTGAGGACAAAAAAAGCGAGGAAGAAACCGGCGCCGATATCTTGTTTTTTCTCGAGGCAGTAAATTGCACCGATGTAGGAAAGAAGAAGCATCGGAGCAAGCTGATCAATGCGCAGAGAATTGTAAGCAGCATCTGAGAGCCCAATTGCCGCCAACAAATAGCACGTTTGCTTGTAGCCGAGATTGAAGGTTTTCTTCATTACGAAGATAGCGGTTGCAAGACAGCCGGCGAGCAAGAATTTCCATACGTAGCGCATAGCTTCAGGCGGCACAAATGCAATAGGCGTCAGCAGTGCCAAACCTTGTGGCGGAACAAACAGTGGGACAATGCGCGGCCCCATAGATGGATAGAGCCGGTGCTGTGCTTCTTGCAAACCTTTTAGGGTGTATCCGTCAGCGCCGTGACCTTCGAGAATCAACTTTGCCGGCGCATAGTACTCTGGCAAATCGCTGATGCCGCCGAACGCCGGAAGCGATAAATAGACTAGGGTGCAAAGAGCGCCAACGCCAATCACCGCAAAAATCGTTGCGATGATGTTTTCTATCAACGCGATTTTCTTCGCCTTCTCATGATTGTCTTCGTTGGTTGTCAATTTTGTGCTCGACCTGCTCGCCTCGTCTTCAGAGCTTAGCGCAGAAATCAGTTGCGGGTACAGCCAGACCACCCGCTGGACGGCTGTCAAGCAGGGCTGGCTGCCGGCGAGGAAACTGACAATTTGTTTTGCGTACGTGAACTGGATTGCTTCAAGAACAGCTGGCAAGAGGAAGAAAAAACAGCTGGGATGCTAGGATGAAACCTTTTAGATTCGGGTCTTGGCGGCGCAAGCGCAAACCACTTTGCGACCACAATCCTCGGCACTCAGGAAAAGTTTTTAGCTGTGAAAACGCTTTCGATTCTAATACCTGTCTATAACGAGCTTGGCACCTTGGTTCAGGTTCTCGATAGAGTCATAAAGGCCGAGACTCAGGGATTGGAAAAAGAGCTGGTAATTGTCGACGACGGCTCGACTGACGGCACGCGTGACATTCTCTCTACTCTTGACGCTCGCGAATACAACGCCAAGATCTATTTCCACGATAAGAATCAGGGAAAAGGCGCCGCGCTAAGAACAGCGTTGCAGAACGCCACCGGCGACATAATCCTGATTCAAGATGCAGATTTGGAATATGACCCGCGCGAATACAACGAGCTATTGAAGCCTATCTTGGAAGATCACGCGGATGTCGTCTACGGATCACGATTATCCGGCGGAAAGCCCACGCGCGCGTTCAAAATCACACATTTGCTCGGTAACAAGTTTCTGAGTTTCTTGACGAACGTTTTGTACGACTGCACATTGACCGACATGGAGACCTGCTACAAGGTCTTCAAAGCCGAGTACATCAAGAAAGTGCAGATTCGCTCCAACCGCTTCGATTTCGAGCCTGAAATCACTGCCAAGGTTTTGAAACAGAAAGTTAGATTGATCGAACTGCCAATCTCTTACTTTGGAAGAGATTATGCCGAAGGTAAGAAAATCACCTGGAAAGACGGCTTTGCCGCCATCTTTGCTCTAGTGAAATTTCGATTTACCGATTAAAGCTTGGTTGATCTTGCTACTTGCTGTGTCGGGTTTTCCCTGGCACGTTGATGCTTCCTGCCTGCAATGATTGTCGAAGATGCAATCGAAGGCTAGGCATGGCGTTTTCCATTCGACCAGAAACCATTCGTTTTTACTCGTTCCGCTGGCTATTTGTCGCTTGGGCATTTGCTGCCATATATAGGGGAAGCGCTGGAGGCCACTTCGTTTCTCCAGAGCACATTCACTTCCAGAGTGAATTCGCTGACGGATTGGTTTGGTTTGCATCCTATGCTGGAATTTCAAGTGCACTCATTTCCGCTTTAGTTTCGACTCTCATAAGATGTCGTGATGAGCTGCCGCCATTGAAGTTTTTGTCCTCGTATATTGAGCTAAACATGCTCATTTTGTTCTGGATATTTTTCTTTCTTGTTGGATGCGGGGATGGACAAGTTGCCGCTTTGTTGGAAGGTGGTAATTCCAAGAAGTCAATAATGAGTTCGCTTCATTTGAAGGATGGTTCTGTGGTCGCATATGAGTGCATTGAGACGCCACCAATGACTTCCAATGAGTTTTTGCTTGTGCGTAGACAGAGCCTTTTATTTGGGCTAGAACGAGAACAGCTTATATTTCAAAACGAGGGCTATTCGGAGTCTAAACTCGAAGTGTTTGGAAATAAGCTAATTCTGTATCGCGGCATAGAACGGGATGAGTTTGACCTTGAGCAGATCCTAAAGCAGGACATATAGGCGCTTGCACAGTTACGCGGATTCGTCTTTCTTTTCTAATTTGCTCACTCTGCGCTCAATCCGGGCTATGCGATTTTCCAGGACAGCGTTTTCTTCTTCACTACGCAAAAGAAACGATGTAATGCCGTTGAGCTTTAGCGAAACTTCCTTTGCTGACTTGTTTACGATGACAGTTAGAGCTTCTACATTGGCGTTGTTTTCATCAAGCCTAGAGTTTGTGCCATCGAGCTTTTCTCCAAGCGTGGAGAAGCCGTTGCGCATCTCACTTCTCAGCATTTCAATCAGTTCTGAATCGTTGGCCATGACTGCCCTCCAATACCTACATTATTTGAGACGGAAGTTTTGTGTCAAGGGTTCAAAAATTTGAGAACGAGGATGGCGGATTTAATCTTGTTCCTGCAAGTCGGTGTTCAGGACTTTTTCAGCCGACAGGGACGAAACTGAACTTGTTACGACCCGCCCCATCGTAGAAAAATTACTATGCCAAAGATTCTTCTCGTCGACGACGATGTTCGTTTAGCTGAGCAAATTCGTGAGTTTTTAGCGTTGGAAGATTACGTTGTAGAACTCGCACATGATGGTGCAGATGCATTTCAATTGCTGGATGCGTTTCAATTCGATTTGATTATCTTGGACTGGGATTTGCCGGACACAAGCGGACTTTCAATCTGCAAAAAGTTTCGCGCAGCAGGTGGAAAAACACCGGTCATATTTCTGACAGGAAAGGATTCTGTCGACAACAAGTCGGATGGTCTGAACGAAGGCGCCGATGATTACATGACCAAGCCGTTTCATCCGCGAGAACTAAGTGCGAGGCTCAAAGCGTGTTTGCGACGCCCTCCGATTTACCATTTTGACACTTACGTCGCGGGAGATTTGCTGCTGGAGCAGAAACAGCGCAAGCTGACGAAATCCGGAAAAGAAGTGCATTTGCGTCCCAAAGAATACGCTATTCTGGAATATCTGATGCGCCACCCAAATCAGTATTTCACTTCTAGACAACTCATCGAGAACATTTGGAATTCCGACAGCGAGACCTCGGAAGACACTGTTAGAACGTCGATAAAGACACTTCGCAAGAAGATTGCAGATGACCATGAAGACTGCGCCATCAAGACTTCTATTGGCTATGGCTACATTTTTGAAGTTCGAAACTAATCTAGCTGCGTTCTCACTTCCACACAACTATTTACCGATAGCAGATCCCAATGGCGAACCCAGCGAACGCCCAGATACCGAGAAGCATAGCGGCTAGGAGTGCAATTTTCCCACGCTTCAGAAAAAGCCCTGACGCAAGAATCAGGCAGGAGGCGAAAGTTGCAATTTCGAGTATGTGATAATTCGGAATCGGATTCTTCGGCGAAGACGGAAAAGAGGCTGGCACACCAAATCTAACGTCCACCGGTGCTCCAACAAGACCTTGCGCCTGTGCGCTCGAAATTAAACCGACCCAGACGAGCATAGCAGTGATGCTGCAAGCCACTTTCTTTATTCGGTCGCGAACTTTTCGTAAGCCAACAGGGCAATCGTCTGTTATGACAGTTCCATCAAATCGCCTGTAGAGCTTCATGCATGCTTGCCCATCGCTTTCTCGTATCAGGTTTGCTATTTGCTTCTTTGACATAACTGAGGTGTTGTACACGCTTAAACTGCATTGTCCGCAGAAGCGTTTGCATTCGTCGCCTTCCATCGAATCCCACGAAACATCGCAGGGGGATGCGATATAGATGCGTTTCACGAGCTCATGGTCGGGAATGTTCAAATCAATTTTGGTTTTGCTTTCCATTTCTGACCGTCACTTTTAGAACGGCGGGATGAAACACCAGTTTCTCGCGCCGTACATGAGACCAATTAAGAAACCGGCAAAGCCCCAGATTGCGAGCAGCATCAGACCAATTGTCGAAGGTCTCGTTTTCTTTAGTAGCGTCAGAACTAGAATTCCGACCGAAGAGAGTACTCCCGCGGAGTTGATCAGAAAACCGTATTGATCCATGAATGATTGTTTCACCCTGACCGTCGAGATTGCTCCAACCATCATGGTTACGCTTTCCTTTCCTTGCGGCTCCACCGCCGTGTCGCATGCCTGCGCTTGCGTACTGAAAAATGCCGTCAATGCCATTTGCGCCGCAACTGCCGCGGCTACCTTCCGCATGCGGTCACGGATTTTTCGCAAGCCCACTGGGCAGTTGTCGGTAATGATTGTGCCATCTGCGCGTCGGAAAAGCTTCACACAGGCGCGCCCTTCGTTCTTTCGAATGAGCGATGCTGCCTCAGCTGTGGACATGTCAGAGATGTTGTAGACGTTAAGTTTGCACTGCCCGCAAAAGCGCGTCCGCTCGTCGCCCGTCATCGCATCCCAATCGGCTGGACATGGCGAGGCAATCTTGATTTGGCTCAAGAGTTCCGCATCAGACTTTGGATTCGAGAGAAACATAACTCCCTCCGCTTTGGCGAGACCAAGGACAAGCAAGCAGGTCAAAACGCGAAAGTGTCGCGCCTGTGAACCATCATTGAACCGTCTAACTAGTCTCTGTAACTAACCTAGCTCAATCCACCAGATGTGTCACTGGTGAAAACCCTGTTTAGGGCATAGGGCGTCGCTCGCGCCGTGTGCGCTGGTTGTGTGCGCAGGCGATGTGTCACAGGCTGCCTGTGCCGCACGTCACGTGCAGCTTGCCGTAAATCTATTTGCCGATGCGGACAATCATCTCATCGGGACCAGCGAGGTTCAGACGCTCGCGTGCCAGTCTTTCGATACCGTCAGAGGAGCGGTAGCTGGACAGACCTTCTCTAAGCTCTTTGTTGACCTCTTGAGCCTGCGTTTCGCCTTGCTTCAGGGCAATCTCTTGCTGGTGCAGAAACATCTGGCGCTCGACGCTGCCATATATCGATCTGCCTGCCTGGTAGATAGCCAAAAGCGTGACGAGTCCGATGAGGACCTCGCGGATCATCTTCTGGCGCTTCTTATGTTCTGGCAAAACTTTCTCAGTCACGGTTTATGGCTCCTGGTTGAAAAGTTTAGCAGCTCAGTCAAGGGCTTGAAAGGGTATGTAATTTAGGGCGGGTTCTTAAATCGAATTCATGGTTTAGAATTTCCCTGGCACACCAAGGGGACCATCTCATGTTTGAACTGCAGCCCACTTTGACCGGCGAGCTTTTGGCACTGAGACCGTTGCGTTTGGAAGATTATCCCGCCCTCTATATGGCGGCGTCCGACCCGCTCATCTGGGAACAGCACCCAAATTCCGACCGCTACAAAGAAGAAGTATTCAAGGATTATTTCGACGGCGCACTTAAGTGTGGTGGCGCTTTGGTAATAATGGATGCAGCAACTGACGAGATTATTGGTTCTTCTCGATACTTTGGGCTGGACGAAAAGGCTAGCGAAATCGAGATTGGCTGGACGTTTTTAACTACCAACTATTGGGGTGGAACATTCAACCGCGAGCTGAAAAAGCTCATGTTGGAACACGCCTATAAGTATGTCGATAATGTTCTCTTTTTCGTTGGACCAAACAACAAGCGCTCCCGCAAAGCTGTCGAAAAGCTTGGCGCAACTTACATTGATACCAGGTCTCGATTCGGTGGCGAAAGCGTTGTTTATCGACTGTCGAAAGATGAGTATGCAGCTTTAGCAAGGTAGTTCACCAAAGCGGATACACTCTGCTATGCGGATTCCACAACGACATTTAAAACCGGGCGATGCCATGCGTCGACCGGACTGCGCTGCCTTTTCCGTTTGGAGCGGCGATTAGTGGCTCGCTGCGCCGGTTGTAGCCGGAGCATTCAGATCCTTCAAAATAGTCTCTGCTTGTTTTTTGAAGTCTGCCATTACTCTCTCCATTCGAGCAGAATCAGGCGCTTCGTAGCTTACGCGCAGGATCGGTTCGGTTCCCGACGGACGTATCAACACAAATGTGAAATCGTCCAGATACAGTTTCAGACCGTCTGATCGTCCAACATTGACCACTTTCTCTCCGGCGATCATTTCCGGCGGAGTGTTCTTCAAATGCTCCATCAAAGCTTTCTGTGTTGATGCGGTGAGGTGCATGTCTGCCCGTTTTGCGACGAAGTCGGACCCAACCTCGATGACCAGATCTTGCCAAATTTTGGAGAGAGGTTTCTTTTCAAACTCCATCATCTCTAGCACTAGCAGGTTTGCGAGAATCCCGTCTTTCTCAGGGATGTGACCTTTTACGGAAACACCACCAGACTCTTCCCCGCCAATGAGAATGTCTTTTAGGCGCATCTGCTCACCGATGTACTTGAATCCAACAGGCGTTTCAATTACCTCGAGTCCATAGAGCTTCGCCATTTTGTCGAGCAAATGAGTAGTCCCGACTGTGCGGACGATCGCACCTTTCATGCCGCGATTCTTAAACAGGTGTCGCGTAAGAAGGCACAGCAATTGGTTTGGTGAAAGGTATGTGCCGTTTTCATCAATGATTGCGAAACGATCGGCATCACCATCGGTGGCGAGTCCGACATCCAATTTTTCCTGCTTCACAAGCGCGATAAGTTCTTTGAGAAACTCTGGCTTGGGCTCCGGCATCCCGCCACCAAAGAGCGGATCGCGAAAGTCATGCAGAACTGACAGCGGCAGTTTCGCTTCTCTGATCAATGTATCCAAGTAACCGCGGCTCGTGCTGAAGAGTGCATCATAACCAACACGAATTTTTGCCGTGCCCAGTTTTTTGATATCTACCAAACGTCTAAGAGCGTCGAGATAAACCGGCATGGGATCGAAGCGCTCGATCTTGGCGTGTGAGAACTCGTAATCTTTTGGCAGATCGTTCAGGTGTTTTGCAATTTCATTCGTTGTGTCGTTAGTGGCAGGACCACCAAAGTGAGGAATGTACTTAATCCCGCAGTACTCAGGCGGATTGTGGCTTGCGGTAAGTTGGAGCGCACCACATGTGGTTTCGTTTTGCGCGGCAAAAGCTATGCAGGGCGTTGGAACATCGCGCTCCGTCATTTTGGCTGAAAGACCCATGCTGACGAGGATCTGTCCAGCGCGCTCGGCGAATTTGTCCGCGAGAAAGCGCGTGTCGTATCCAATCAAGATGGGCTTGGCTTTGGCAGATGCTTCGTCCGTGAGCCCGTACTCTTTCTTGATGTAAGTGCCGACCGCGTATGCGACACGCTCAACATTTTCAAAGGTGAACTGATCCGCGATGATTGCTCTCCAACCATCCGTGCCGAACTTGATTTTTTCGGTCATCTACTCAACCACATCTAACTAACCACTTCCGGACTTAAGCAATTCGAGGTAATCGCGAACGGCTTGCCAGGCTGTTCCTGCTTGCCAGCGGTTGCGGTATTTCTTCTCGACAGCGCGGCTGGCTGGTGGCCAGACCCGAGATGGTCTCAGTTCTTCAATTGCATCTTCCGAGTCGAATTGTACGCAAGATCCGTCTCTACCGTAAAGTCTGATTTCTTCCTTTACCGCTGCATCGATTGTCGGTTTGTAGCAGCCGGTTTCTTCATCGAACTCGCGACCGTCCATGCTTTGGAATCTGGTCACCATGCGAAATCCGTCGTAAGCGAATACGGCAGTAATTGCTTTCCACTGCCCATCCTCATCCACCATTTGCCGGCGTTCGACGTGCAGTCCACGCGCCAAGTCGATGCTCCAGAACTGCCCGTCCTTCCTAACTATAGACAATCTGCCGACGCGATCAATCGCCATCGACTCACCAGCGGCACGCACACGACCTTCAGGATCGTGTACTACGACGCCTTGTTTGTCTGATTCTCCGTAGGCTTGAATGTTGCCTTCTTTGTCAGTGCGAACAAAGAAGCGAAGGTGCCCTTGCTCGTCGTAGCGGGTGCGCAGCACCGGACCCAGCGGTGAACGGACTTCGATCACTCTGCCGAGCGAGTCTTTGATGATCTTCGCTCCGTTTTCCATGGATTCCATTCGCCTGCCTGCGGGCAGCATCTGGAGTGTTGGCGTTTCATCAGTCGTGCTGCGCGAAAGAGCCGGACGATTATCCGCCAGGTAATTGGTTTCTGTCAGCGGCTGACGCTTTGGCTGCGAATTAAGTTCTTCCTGAACCTGAGTAAGCGTCTTTGCGTTCGGACTTGTCTGTGCTGAGGCGAGCAACTGTTCGGCTGTTTCAGCGTGTTGCACAGCCGACGTTAAATTGCCCAGTAGTCGCTGGGTGGCAAGCGCCAGAGGAGAATCGTTCGATGGACGTGCATCCGGCGCAGCGTTAGCGTTGTCGCTACCTGCTTCGCTTTCGGTTGCATAGAGCGATACAGTTTGAATCTCGTCGAGCGAGCAGGCAATGATCTCGTCTTCGTCATCATCTGTGGTGGCATGCTCGGAGCGCCCCGTATTGAGCCACGAATTCAACATCTCATAGCTGGACGATGCAGGCACGAGGTCGACTGGCGGACGAGCGCAGGGGACATACTCCGGCAGCGCGCACTTCGTCATCGCCTTCTCTGGAATAGAACCAGCCTCTAGCGTCAACAAATCGGCAAGACCTTGCAGCGCGCTTTCAGCCAGTCCAAAGTTGCGATTTTGCGGGGCTGGCTGGGTTTTTGGCTGTTGAGAAACGCTGGTCGACCACTCGTCGGCGACAGTTTTAGGACGCTGCGGGACAACAACGGAAGGAATTGTGTTGGTGGCGAAAGTCGGAAGGCGCTCCGGCTCGATGACCTCGCGTTCGAAGTCACGGGCAGCGGCTGAGAGGTACTCCAGCAGCATTTTCGGCTCGGTACACTCAGGAGCCTGCGCCAGACGCACACGCTTGCCGGGTATTGGCGCGCATGGCGGCTTAGTGACAGAAGCTCCGGCGCCAGAATGCAGATTTGTATTGCCAGGATTTTTCAGCTGATGAGAAGCGAAGCGTCCTTTTGAACGCCCCATTGCTCTGAGTTGATGGCGAGGAAAGCCTGTTAACTCCATACTCAACGCCCTTGCTGAGGCCTACATGGTACTTTATAAACTGGAAAAATATATATTAACGCTTGTTAAGGAGATTGCTGGAGTTGGCTGTTAATAAGAAGGACACCCTTATCAGGGCTCTAGCAGCACTCTATCTTGCAATTTTGGCTGTGATCACCTGTTTCATGCTTGAGTGGATGTTCAAGTTGCCCACGATTAAGTATCACGATTACGCCAAATACTACGCAGCGGCAAAGATCGTCACTTCAAATCAGAGTCACAGAATTTATGACCTGGATTACCAGAACGAGGTTTGGCAAGACTTAAGTCATGAAAGCAAGACAGGCAGGAAAGTCACCTTGGAGATTTCTCCTATTTGGCCGCCGTTTCTTGTCCCCTTTGGAAATCTACCTATTCTCAACGCCTATTGGCTCTGGCAGGCCTGTTGGATTTCCTGCGGCGTGATAGGCATCTTTAGCGTTTTGCGATCCGTCCATGGTTCGACTCCAATTTGGACGAATGTGTATCGGACTTTTATCTTAGTGATTGCGACTCTGGCCTGTTTGCCGGAGGCTCGTGGAATGGTTTTGGGGCAACCCTGCTGGCTTATACTCGGTTTTGTCGCAGGCTTTTGCGCTGCCTTTATTGCCAAACGTGATATTGCCGCTGGTATCATGCTGGCGATTTCGACTCTTAAGTTTCAATATTCCCCTTTCTTAGGAATTGCGGCTCTTGCATCACGGCGCTGGAAGATGATTATTGTTGCTGCTGTCGTGTTCTTCGCTCTATCGGTGAGTTCGGCTTCGATCATCGGCGCGGATACGTTCATTCACGGACCGCTTACTCTGCTGCAATGGGATTCGAATAAGGATCTGGAAATCGATATCAATCCTCAATCCATGGTAAATTTTCGCGGGATTTTAAGTACGTTGTTGAGTCCGGAAATCGCAATGAAATCCAGTTTCTTTCTGATGCTCACTGGGCTTCTATTGACACTGAAGGTTTGGCTAGATGCGATTCGAATTGGTTCTAAAACAATTCCGTGGGCGCTTTCTTTCACAGTTGCGGCGTTTCTTCTCTTCAGCGCACACGTGCACATGTATGAATGTGTTGTGCTTGTCGTTTTGCCCGCTCTTACCTTTCCCACTTTTGATCCGGTCAAGTTGCTTGCCACAAAAGACTGGAGAATGCGTGCGTGGATTTGGCTTCTGGTCAGTTATCCCATTCTTCTCTGGTTTGTCTTTCTGCTTGATGTGAAGTTGTTCCATATAGTTGTGAACGGTTCGAATTTGTCCGTGTTGACTGTTTTTGCATTGAATCTGATCAATGTAGTTTTGCTGCTGTTGGCTGCGGCTAATTTATATGGAATGAAGGACAAGACGGCTTCTGAAATCGCCGGAGCATCAGAAGACTTGTTGCCGACGCCCAACCAGTAAGATTAGTCGCAGTTGGCATATTTTGATGTTTAACTTGAGGTCAATTGGTTTTAATGCTTAACTCGAATTTCAAACACATTTTTTTGGATCGCGACGGCATTATCAATTCCGTAGTAATGCGCGAAGATGTGGTTGGAAGCCCACGCAACCTGCAGGAGTTCGAAATAAGAGACGATTTCGTCGAGTTTTACAATCAAATCAGCGAGAAGAATTTGACTCTATATGTGGTATCTAATCAGCCTGATATTCGACGCGGTTTGATGCAAGAAGATACTCTTATTGAGATGAGCAATGTTCTTCTATCGCGCTTCCAATTCGCAGAGATCCTGTATTGTCGCCACGATAATTCCGATTGTTGCGCTTGTCGAAAACCTAAGCCCGGCATGCTAATCGAGCTTTTGCATAAGTTCGGCATCGAGCCGGAAGACGCGCTGATGGTGGGCGATAGTCCTAAAGACATTGAAGCTGCCCATGCAGCAAACGTTAAGTCTGTTCTGCTGAAGACGCAATACAACATGCCGTACGCAGAGGCAAAGCAGCCTACTTTGATAGTCAACTCTTTGAGCGAATTGTTCAGATCATTAGAGCAAATCTAAGACCTCAATCTTTTGGCTCGAGGACTGCCTTTTGCTATTTCGCTTGTAGCACGGCTGAACGCTTTTGGGTCAGAGCTGCTCTGTGCGGGTTGAAAAAACTTCTCCAGCGCCAAATGCGTTTGAAGGTCCAGATGGTTCCTGGAATCGGAACTATCTTGCTGTCGCCAATGCGTGGCTTGTAATGGATAAAAATCTCTTCGCATCGATAACCAACGCAGTAGGGACCAATCTGCAATTCGACAGGCAGCGCCATGCCCTCAGGCTCATAAGGGAAGTCTTCCAGCATGGTCTTGCGATAGGCACGCATACCCGTATGCACATCCGTGCTATGAGCATTGCAAAGGATACGCGAACAAAACGCGAAGACCCAATTAGCAACGTAGTGCGAGAAGTGCATTGCTTCTGGTCGCTTGCCCAATCGTGACGCGCTCACCAGATCCGCACCCTTATCCATGAGGTTGATCAATTCATCGATTGCTTCAACCGGATAGGTATCGTCGCAATCGAGGGTGATCACATACTCTCCTGATGCTTTTCTCAGTCCTGCGTCCATCGCCCATCCATAGCCTTTGGGAGGAAACTGGCGAACGACCGTGCAACCTAACTCCTCTGCGATTTTTGCCGTGTTGTCCGTGCTGCTGTCCACTACTACGATTTCTGCTGCCGGCAAGACGCCGCGGATGTCGTTGACGACTTTCGCTATTGCGCGCTCCTCGTTGAGAGTGAGAAGAACGCAAGATACGCTAGTTCGGGTTTCCTTGCTCATTTGCTGCTCTCATTTGCGTAAAGTGCCAGGATGTCTGCGCCCCTCAAGTCCATTCCTATTTGATACAGGTATTCAGGACCAAAGATGCCTTTGAAGAGATGCGAGGCGGTTTCTACATAGACTGGTTTCAAAGCTTGCTTGCTCATCAGGTCAGCGAGCGACTTTGGCGAGAAATAACGCACGTGATCAAACTTGAACGAATAATAGTAGTCTCCCAGGATGTCTGCTTCGATTGCGGAAAGATTGGGCGTTCTGACAACGATTACGCCATCATCGGCAAGATATTGCTTAAGGATGCCGACCACTTCATCTGCGAATTCCAAATGCTCGATGACGTCCCACATCGTTATGAGTTGAAACTTCATGCCTTTGGCAACAGACTCGAGATTTTCCACTCGGCAATTCCATGTGTCAAAACCGAAGACTTCTTTGCACTGCGCTATGATGTCTGTCGAAAGGTCTATACCAAAATGTTGAAAACCGAGATCGTGTGCGGCTTTTCTGAAGTATCCGATGCCGGAGCCGACGTCCAGCATTTTTACCTCATTAGGATTGGCTAGCCATTTATCACGTCGCCAACCAGCGTTTTCAACTGTCGTGTTGATGAGACGGCGTGACTTCTCTAAACGCCAGTCCATCTGCACACTGTAGTGTTTCATTCCATAGTGCGCTGTTCCTTCTGAGCCAAAGTAAGCATTGTCATAAACGATACTATCGGCGGTGACTAGCTGGTTGTTTTTTGTGTCTACCAACCAGGCGAATTCCAAGTCTTTGTTGCCTATGACACTGCGTGATTTGTCGCCACTTACGGATTGCGCGTAGACAATATTCGGTTTTTGTCCTTGTGGACCAACTACCAATTCTTGGGAAGCTGCTTCCGGTCGTGTGCCGCCATAGAGTATTTCATCTGTCGCTTGCTTCAAGCAATCGAATTGCTTGTTGGTAGGTAAATCTCTCAGCTGCTCGCCGAACTTTGATTTGGCGAGCGCTACGGTTCGCTCTACATAGGCGCGCGCCTTTTTCTCGTCAATCTCCAGCAGCCGGCAAAATGCCTGTTTCCAGTGGTCGTGGTCGTCGTAAAACTGCACCGAACCGTCGTTAACGTACAACAGTCCCATAGTCGTTTCGATCCAGCCACCGGCGCTTGTCGGTTGGTCTTTTACGTTCTTTCCCAAAGCATTAGATTGCATTTTTGCGTGGTCCATAGTAATTGTCGCCTGGCACAAACTAGTTATACCCTGCTGCTATTTTCCCGAAAGTGACCGGGCCGGCTCGGCTGGGTATATTTTTCTCAAGTGGCAGCAGGATGAATCTATGGACGTTGAAAAATGTAAGGTGAAGATTTTTGGCGATGGTGCCGATAAAAAGTCGATTTTAGAATTGAATGACAATCCGTTAATATCCGGATTTACTACAAACCCCACCCACATGCGGAAATCCGGCGTTGAATGTTATGAAACGTTCGCCCGGGATATTCTCAGTCTGGTCACCGAGAAGCCTATTTCATTTGAAGTTTTTTCGGACGATCTCGATGAAATGGAAGAACAGGCTAGAGAAATAGCCAGTTGGGGCAAAAACGTCAATGTCAAAGTTCCAATAACCAATACCCGCGGCACTTCCACGCTCCCGATCATCCGGCGACTTTCCTCTGACGGAATCAAGCTGAACGTCACCGCCATGACGGTCTATGAGCAAGTAGCCGGAGTGGCACCTGTTCTCAGCGATGGTTGCGGGGGTATGGTCAGCGTATTTGCCGGACGCATAGCCGATTCAGGCAAAGATCCCTTGCCGGTAATGAAGTCCTGTGTGGAGCTTTTAGAGTCCTGCCCAGGTGTAGAGCTAATTTGGGCAAGTCCGCGCGAGATTTTGAACTTAGTCCAGGCTGAAAGCATTGGGTGCCATATCATCACCATTACTAGCGACATCCTGAAAAAACTGCCGCTCTTAGGCGGTGATCTGGTTGCTGTATCGCTCGACACCGTGAAGATGTTCTACAACGACGCCTCGGCTGCGGGCTTCAAAATCCGAATACGCACGGCGGAACTGCAAGACCAGCAGGTCTAGGTTTCTGCAACAGGTCCGGACTTAAGGTTCAATACGCAAAGTACTAAGAGCACTACGTTGACTGCCATCAGGAGCAGTCCGGTGGTTTCTGGTGTGGTAATTCCGCAAAACCAGGTCAGGGCTGGATATGCAATCAGTGTTAGCGTTAAAAAGGCCCTGGCGGGGCGCTGCTCAAGGTCGCTCAGAATCGGGCTTAGACTGATCTGCTGGAGGTAAATTGCGGCAGGCAGGGCGAGAATCAGCATGTCGTAAGAAGGCATGTAAGGCGTGAATAGAATCATCAGCAGCATCGTTGCTGTGAATGCGTCGTCGAATCTGGTCGGTCCATATTTGCGCCAGATAAGGATAGTGGCCAATGCTCCAATGGGAAACAGTGCTGCGCCGACCTTCAGCGCCAGATCGATGGGCATGGTCACGTTGAAGATCATTTTCAAACAAACTATCGATCTCATCTCAGGCGTCGAACTTATCGCATATGCGACTTTCGGATAGCTGGAAACAGTTTCCCAGCCCAGGTTGGCGATGGATATAGCGAACAATCCCAAGATCAAAAATATTGCAGTGAAGGCGGTTCTCCACCGCCTCTGAACTAACTCCGCGATTATAAAAAGTGCGGCAATATGCGGTTTTAAACCAATTAACCCGAGTGCCAAACCGGCCCAAATAGGGCGGTTTGTTTTACGCGCAAAATAATAGAGGAAGAAGAAACCCAGCAAGAAGAAGCTGAATTGACCGATACGCAATCCGTGTGCAGCCGGAACACTGCCCAGCAAATAGAGCACGAACAGAATGAAGCTGGATACTTTCCAATTTTTCAGTTTGCACAGAACGAAATACATTCCGGCAAATGCCAGAGACACTCCCGTAAGTGTGAAAACAGCAAAGGCCGGGCCCAGGGGCAAAAGTGCGAACAGCTGAAACAGAGGAATTATGTATGGCGTCGAAATTACGTTGAAATTGCCAACCTCCATCTTGGGATGAACAAGGTCCGTAATTACGCGCATCTGGGTGGGCAGGTCATACACCAGATGTTTCAAATCGGCGTGATTAGCCATAAATCCACAGATGTAGAAGCGTGGGAAATCGGTGATTTGCGATTTCCCCGTGAAGCCGGCATAAGTAAATAGATTGTCGCCAAGCGCGGAAAGAACTACCAATCCGTAGACACAGATGTCCCACATGATGATCAGGCACCATGCTCCGAAAACAGCCAATCGTTTTACTTTTTCAGTTTCTGCCCAGTTAATTAGTGATTCAGAAACCTTCATTTCTGAGCTACCATCGCACGGATTGAATGTCGGATCGCATCTGCTGAAAGATATTTTGGCTGCCAGCCTGTGGAGCGAATCTTGTCGGTATTGAGGCGAATGATTGGGACATCACCTTTCCATCCTCTGTCTCCGCCGGCATAATTGAGCTTTACTTTCGCGTCTTTGCCGAGCACTTCTTCGATAGCGATAGCAGCAATTTCGCTGACGGTTATGTAATCGCCAGTGGCAACATTGAATGTGTCAAACCTAGCCTGTGACTTCTCGTGCGCAGTCCAAACGGCCTTGACGATATCATCAATGTACACGTAAGACTTGCTTTGTGTGCCGTCTCCGAGGATATCCAACTCTTTAGGATTCTCTTTCAATTTACGTACGAAATCGTATCCGATGCCGTGAGTTTGCCTTGGTCCGACAACGTTTCCAAAGCGAAAGGCAATTCCTGAGAAGTTGAACATATAGCTATATGCTGCAATCAGCCCTTCTCCAGCCAGTTTGCTCGCGCCATAGGTAGAGATAGGAATCATCGGGGCGTAGTTTTCTGCGGCTTCTATCATACCGATATCGCCGTATACACCACTGCCTGATGCGTACAGTATGCGGTTCGCGCCGCTCAATCGCATAGCTTCGACTACGTATTGGGTGAGCGCAGTGCCCTGATCAAAGTCGATTGTAGGTTCACGAACAGCGCGCGCTATGTCCGGGTTCGACGCTAAATGAATAACTGTTTGGTGACCCTTCATTTGCTGGGCCAGCGCGTCGAGATTTTCTATTTTGCCTTCGTAGACGTTTATCTTGCCGCTATCTAAATGCGGCTTTAGATGTTCGATATGCCAGCGCTGACCTGATGAAAAATTATCGTATATCGTCACCCTTTCTATGGAGGGATTCTCAACTAGCATGCTCGTGAAATGACTGCCGATAAAGCCGGCGCCGCCTGCTATGAAAACGCTCTCCTTGTCAGGCATTTCTTGCAACCCCTTCGCCAACCCGCGTCGCCACTGTTTTGGCCGAGCGAATCACGGCATCTGAATTAAGATAGTTGAATTCTGCAAAGCGACCGCACAATTCAATTTTTTGTTCGGCGCAGAATGCGTTGACGATCTCCAAATTCTTTTCTCTGTGTAGATCGTAAATCGGATAGGCGTATTTCACTCGCTTCACCGCCGTGGTGACGACTTCGTTTTTTTGGATCAGTCCTTCTCTCGTCAGATCGTCAATGACTCGCTGAGCCACTTGCTCATCAGTCATGCAGAAGGTCTGGTCATTTTCTTTTCCAGTAATTTCTACCACCATCGAAGAGCATCCTTCCGGTGCATAGTTGCTTCCGAAATAGTCAAAGAAAACGAGACGGTGAAAAATGATCTCCTTTTCTGGAAAGAAGCAAGTGACCATATCCTCTCTGCGAGGGCGGTTCAGTCCTACCATCACGACGATCAATGAATTGTATTGCAGAGCGGACACTGCATTGGTGACCTCTGTCGGAACATTTTCCAGCGACGCTACGAGATCGTAAATTGGCATCGCGCAGATCAGTTTTTCATACTCTCGTTCGTATTTATCGCTTATCACGCGCCACTTTTGCTTGTCTTTCAAAACTTTTTTAACGTGAAACTCAGTGGCAATTTGACCGGGGAGATGTTCTGCCAGAGTCTTGGGAAGCGTTTCAAAACCGCCTGTTTTCGGATAGTGAAAATAGAGCTGATGAACATAGCCTTCAGTCTCGATTCCTAAAGCTGACTTAACAAGATCCTCTAAAGGCGGCTTAGGCACTCGCTCTACCCATTGAACACCCATCTCAGTGAGAGGCGTTTTCCAAATTTTTTGGTTGTACGGAATCAAATATTTTTCTGCAAGACCTTTTCCGAAAGTGTTATAGATCCAGTCTTCGAAGTTATTTTGCGGTCTGGGCGGATTGTTGACAAAGCCGACAAGAATCTCGTAAATGTCCTCTTTGTCCAGGACGGAGAGCCCGTTTTCAAAGGGATATTTAACGAACCGATTTTTGTAATAGCAATTTGCTTTTCGAAAAAGCTTATTGGTTTTCCCCTCGAGCAATTCCAGCTCGAAGTCCAAAATCTCAGTATCTCGCGAAAAGATAATATGTCCACCCAAGTCGAAGGTGAAGCCATCTTTTTCATAGCTCTTGCAGAGCCCGCCAACGGATGCGCTTCTCTCCAAGATCTCGCAATCTTTCCCGATAAAATATCCGAGGCTAAGCCCCGCTACACCACCGCCCAAGATGCCGATTTCTTTCAAGACTTTCTCCGCTAAGAAACCATCAGTTTTGTGCCTGAAAAGTCGAGTTTAAACCGCAGCTCTTCGACGTTTACATTGTGCATTGCTTGACGCAAACGAAGTTTGTCTTCGCTGTAAAACATCAAGAATCCGCCTCCACCGGCGCCAATGAGTTTGCCGCCAACGGCTCCATTGTCCATGGCAAGTTTGTATAGCTCATTGATTCTATCGTTTGAAATTCCTTTAGAGCGTTTTTGTTTGTGTTGCCAGTGCTCGTGCATCAATTCGCCAAACCCGCGTAAATCACCGCCTTCCAGCGCGTTCTTTATGCGAAAGCCTAACTCCTTGGTGAAGTGCAAATTGTCCAAAATATCTGACTCTGATTTGTTGGTTCTGTCATCCTGATCTTTCAACACTTCGGATGCAGAGCGAGAATAGCCTGTAAAGAAAATCGCGAGATTATCTTCCAACGAATACAAAGTTTCTTTGGAAATTTTTGCCGGTTTGGCCTCTACCGTTCCATTTGTGGTGACATCAAAACAAGTGACACCGCCGTATGCAGCGATGAATGGATCTTGTTTGCCTACCGGTTCTTTCAAGTGCTCAATTTCAATTTTGCAAGCTTTTTCTGCAAGATCATGCGGACTAAGCCAGTAGTTTCGTTTGTGCGCATACAGTGCTTTCAACAGTGCGGTTGTAAAACTGCCCGAGGAGCCCAGCCCTGTACCGGCGGGGATGTCCGCCATGCTGCATATTTCAATGTTTGGACCAATCTCCAATTGTTCTAGAGCCGTTCGCACAATTGGATGTCTGATTTCCGTGACTTTTTTGGCGCGCTCTAGCTGAGAATACTTGATCACATACTCGTCGTTCCATGATTGATGCACCATGACGTACATATACTTGTCAATTGCAGCTGAAAGAAAAAATCCGGAGAATCGGCTGTAGTACGAGGGTAGGTCCGTGCCACCTCCGCCCAAAGATATTCGCATTGGACTTCTTGCGATAATCATTTGCTGTTCAACTCGCTCCTAAGCTTTCAGAGTTTCCGATTCCCATTTCGCTGCATTTACCTGCAGGAGCGGATGCGACACAAGAAGGTGCCACATTACAGCCTGAAAACCTTCGGTAAGAGGCGTCACGAGGTTTGATTCGACCGGCGGAATGATAATTGCGGCATCAGCTTCTCTTGCGGTGTAGCCGCCGTCTTTGCCTACAATACCGACTATCGTTGCCCCTCTTTCTTTGGCAAAAGCGACAGCATTGACAAGATTGGGGCTGATATTTCGCTCTGTACTGCCACCACCGACGGAGAATACCAAAAGACCATCGCGACTGCTCAAACGACTTACTTTGAGCCAGTTGCTGAGAGTGGTGTCCCATCCTTCATCGTTGACGCGTGCAGTGAGTTCTGAAACGTTATCGTACGGAGCATAGGTTTCGATATTGCATATCTTTCGAAAGTCGCAAGTGGCGTGAGAAGCATGGCCAGCGCCGCCGCCGGATCCGATAATGAAAAGTCGCCCTTCTCGGTCTCGTACTTTGGCTAGATGCTGTGCTGCGCTTTCCAGCGCATCTGCGTCTATCGTCTCTATCACTTTGGCGCAATGCGCCAAGAAGTCACGAGAAAAGCTCATTTGACGTCTCCTGCCTACCAATACTGCTATTCCCCTTAGAGTACTAACAAAACGATATCAGCAGAGCCTCGAAAGATGCTCTTTTCAAATAAAGTACCTTGCTTCGAGCTGATATTATTGCTTGAGACGATATTCCGCACAGAATTGCGTTCCCACGGTTTAGGGATGACAGAAGGCTCTTCAGGTTCAAATTTAAAGGCAAAGGACGGGCATTCACCTGTTTTGTCCGTGGTCATGCCTTGCTTGAATGAGGAAGGCGCCCTGGCGATTTGTATCGAGAAAATCAACAAGGCTTTTACAGAAAACAACATCGACGGCGAAATTGTACTTGCCGATAATGGTTCGACAGATAGATCGGTAGAAATAGCTGAAAGCATGGGTGTGCGAGTCGTTCACCAGCCTAAGAGGGGCTATGGCAACGCTTATCAAAAGGGCTTCGCGGCCGCCCGAGGAAGCTACTTCATCATGGCTGATGCAGATGATACCTATGATTTTGCACTGATCCCGAAGTTCTTGGAAAAGTTATTGGAAGGATACGATTTCGTCACTGGCAGTCGATATCTCGAAAATGGCGGCACAAACATAACCTGGCTGCACCGCTATGTCGGTAACCCGCTCCTCACTCTCGGACTGAATACGCTTTTCGGAACGCCATACACTGATGTGTACTGTGGCTATAGAGCCTTCTCGCGGGAAGCTTACGAGAAGGTTCGCCCAGTCAGCCCCGGGATGGAATTCAACTTAGAACTGGCTATCAATGCGCACCTTGTCGGTCTCAAATACTGCGAAATACCGATTGCTCTGGCTCCACGCATCGGCGAGTCGAAGTTAAACACTTTCAGAGACGGCTGGCGCAGTCTCAGAATGATGATTCTTTACTGCCCGAACAAGGTGTTCATAATTCCCGGTGTCACGCTTTTCATCGCAGGCATGATTGTCTACACGATTGTTTTGTTCAGTCTAGTGCGCTTCGAGGGACGCTCACTGGGACAAGTAACCAGTATCGTAGGCACCGTGCTTAGTGTCGTTGGAGTGCAAACGCTGCTGCTTGGTCTGCACGCAAAGACCTATTCATGGAGTCGAAGATTCGACCCAAACCAGAAGTTTCTCTCTAAGTTTTACAGCATATTCAATCTAGAATCCGGCTTGTTGCTTGGCTCAACGATGGCACTTACAGGTTTGATCGTGTTTGCCGTGATTACATACAACTGGTTCAAGTCAGGCTTTCTTCCTGTTCCACGTCCGGAGTTTGCGTCTTTGGCAGGAACAATGATAATCATCGGGCTGAGCGTTATTTTCTCGTCGATTTTTATCAGCGCCATGTCAGTCACTAAGGGCAATGATTCCGCAGCTCCAGTGCGGGAAGACAATGCTGATTAAAGGAGTCGTTGAGCGTAAATTGAAACCCCAGAGCGCCAGGCTTTACTAGATAGCTGAGCGATGAAGGCTGGAAAAATTCGGATGGTTTGGATTGTATAGAACTCGCAAATGCGTGCCCTTTGCGTAGAGATTGCTCGCATAATTCATGGCTTCTGAACGGTAATCGAAACTCCTCAAATTTGCCTGCCCCTCGTGCGATACGTGGTCTACCAGATAGACATAATGTACAACTGGAGTGTATTCGTACCGGCGGCTATATCTGCTGCTGCGATATGACGACTCTTCGATGTCCACACTGGTGACTTTTCCTGTCACTTCCGGCCAATTCTTGCTGCTGAACTGGGAAAAAATCGCGTAACCGCCAAAGCCAATGACGCCGAGAAGAAAGAGACCTTTGAAGCTAGGAACTCCCGTATATGGTCTGCTCATTTGTTTTTCACCGTTAAAAACTTGAGGGCGCGCTTTCGCAACGCTGTAGGGCTTTTGAAAGACTTTCGTTATCGAAAGTGTTCCTATTCTAGAGTCTTCCTCTTGACAGCCGAGAGAACTTAAACATGTCCTCAACATCCGCTTTTCCAGAAGATTAATAGCGATATTGCTTCGACTGCCAGATTTTGCCGTTTATTCAGTCGCTGTGAGGTTTCCCGGCTGTTTTCGGCGGGAACGAACATAAAGCAGCCTTACTAATAGCCTTACTAAGTTCAAATCCCGATTCCAAATTAAATCAGGCGTAAATGCTTTTCAATTCTGTCGAGTTTTTACTGTTTTTTCCGATAGTAACAACTCTGTATTTCATTCTCCCGAACCGCTGGCGTTGGCTGCTGCTCTTTCTTGCCAGTTGTTTGTTCTATATGGCGTGGATACCGATCTACGTCACTATTCTCTTTCTGATAATAATCGTCGATTATATAGCCGCGCGTAAGATTGAAGGCGCGACCGGCAGCAAGCGAAAGCTTTTCCTGCTCGTAAGCGTTATCGCCAATGTGTCGCTTCTTGCGATATTCAAATACTACGATTTCCTCTGCCAAAACTTCACTGAGATTTTGCAAGTTTTGCACATCTCTTGGAAGTTTCCAGCATTGAATTTGATTTTGCCGATTGGGCTTTCTTTCCATACCTTTCAGGCACTCGCTTACACAATCGAGGTTTATCGAGGCAATCAGCCGGCTGAGCGTCACCTGGGCATTTACGCGCTGTACGTGATGTTCTATCCGCAGCTCGTCGCCGGACCAATCGAGCGCCCGCAAAATCTAATCCACCAGTTCAAAGAAGACCATCAATTCGTGCCGGAAAACGTCGTCAGTGGCTTGCGTCTGATGCTCTGGGGCTTCTTCAAGAAAATTGTAATCGCCGACCGGCTGGCAATGCTCGTCAATCAGGTCTACAACCAGCCCCACGAGTACAGCGGTTGGCCGCTTTTGATAGCGACGTACTGTTTTGCTTATCAAATTTACTGTGATTTTTCAGGCTACAGTGATATCGCAATTGGTGCGGCAAGAGTGATGGGCATCAATCTCATGAAAAACTTCAATTCACCGTATGCAGCCTCGAATATCCAGGATTTCTGGCATCGCTGGCACATCTCATTGTCTACTTGGTTTCGCGACTATCTCTATATTCCGTTGGGTGGCAGTAAGTGCGGTGAATTGTTTCGACTGAGAAATATCATCATCGTGTTTTTTGTAAGCGGATTGTGGCATGGCGCTAACTGGACATTCGCAGAGTGGGGGTTGTTGCACGGGTTTTTCATCATTGTCTATCTCTACTGGAAGCGAGTCTCTATCCCCAAAATCTTGCCTGCGGCGTTGCATCAATTCATCAGCTGGTTCGTCACATTCAATGCAGCTTGCTTTGCGTGGATATTCTTCCGAGCCAACTCAATTGCCGATGCCCACTGGATTGTGCAGCATCTTTTCCCTTTGAATAATGCTGACAAACTCGGCCATCTTGGTTTGACTGGAGGGGAAATACTTGTCTCAATCGTGGCGATTTTTATTCTTGAACTCGTTCAATTCCTTGAGCGAAACAAAGGTGGAGTGGCGTTTTTTGAAAAGCAGAAACTCACGACTCGCTGGATTTGTTACTACACTCTTTTCTTCATTATCATTGTTCTTGGTGAGTTTGGTGGCGCAAGGTTTATCTATTTCCAATTCTAGATTTCGAGCATGAAACAGTTTTTCAAACAAGCATTGATATTCATTTCGATCATCCTCATTCCGATGCTGGGTGTTGAAATTTCTTTGCAAAGCTTGCGGCAGTACCAGTGGTTTAACGGTTACTCAAGGCTGTACAAAGACGCAAAAGTCGACACGATTTTTCTTGGTAATTCGATCATCAATGCGGCAGTTCGTGAAAAGGAATTTGCAAAACAAGTCAGCCAGCCGGGAAAACCAGAGAGGTCCGCGCTCAATCTCGGGCAAGGCTACACGACGCCGGTGGAATACTTGTTTGGGCTTCAGCGCATGGTTGAAGTAAATCCGCATGTTTTCGAGGGCGCTACTATTTTCCTGCCTGCCACGGGCGGCTTGCCGGATATTCGCACCTGGCAAGACAACTGGATGAATTGGCATCAGCCCGCACTCCTGGCTGATTACATTAGTTATCCTTATCTCTGGCAATATTGCTTGAAGCCCAATGTTTCTCTTTCCGAAAAGGTTTTGCTCATTTGCAGTAAGCATAGCGAGCTGATTGCGCAAGGCGGACTGCTGCGCGTCGGCACAATGTACAGCCTGGATGAGGCTGCCGAATGGCTGACGCACGGTGGCAAAATCGCCAAGAAAGGCGTTTTGATTGTCCAGGAAGGCGGAATTAGAACCGACGAAGCGGCGGTGGCTAACTTCCAAGCGATGGCTCGCCGGCAGGCGGCCGCCGACCTGGTAAACCAAAAACCGGTCGACTGGGACAAGATAGTTCTCAAAGAGATAGTCACTTATATTCAGCAGCATGGCGGAAAAGTCTGCTTCTGCTACATTCCAGTGGGATCTGTAATGAGTAAGCCGCTTTCAACAGATATTCGAAAGCAGGACATTAGAGATTTTGAGGACGTGGCAAAGAAATGGGGCTGCAAGTACTACCACCCAAATTTCCAACCTGAAGGCGACGACGATTTCCCTGACATGATGCACTTGAGCGAACCGAAATCGCATCTTTACACGAAAGCGCTCTCGGAAGCCTATCTCCGCGATCCGCCCTAGAAATAGGCTCGGCCGGAGCGCTGGCTTCCAACCGGCATTTTCTGCGTTCTCTATTTTTTCGTTCTCTAATTTGCCGAAGGTTTCAACTTCTCATTGACGAAAAGCTTTGAGGCTTTGTCCTCTGCGACCAGCTTCCAATCAGGGTTTTTGGAGAGCTCTCCACCAAGCAAACTGTTGCTTGGCATTATCACCCAGTACAAATGATATTTTTCGAAGACCTTTTCAAATCCCGGCAGAGCGCGCGAGCAACTGGCATATTCGAGATAGAAAGACTCGGGGAAAAAGTCGGCGCGGTCATCAATGAAAACGCGCTTTCCTGTTTTGTATCTCAGAAATCCGCCCCAGTTGTCGTAATTAAAACCGTTTGCCGGATCAAGATTGTTTTTCACAACATAATCAAGCGTCTTAGTTGGTTTGTCTTTTGGATTAAAACCTGAATTCAAAATTTGGTTACCGGCTACGCTGCCTCCCATGAAGGCTGCGACCGCGAGGAAAAGCGAGAAAACGATGGGAACCACATGCATCTTGCACTGCAGCTCCTGCGCTTCAAAATCACTGAATGCTTTGCGCCCACGTGCAATGACCTTTTGCAATACGTTCTGGTTTTCCGTTGCGATACTTCCGAACAGCTTCATATGCCCAAGCAGCTCTCCGATTGCGGGCAGGGCGACGATAGCGAAAAGCGGCATGTTGCGTTTTGCTTGTAGCGCCATGTGGGCGAAGGTCACGACGGTTAGAAACCTTGGCAGACTGATGTTTTTCGCAGCGCGGAAAAGACCAGCCAGCAACGCGAAGAATAAAATCTCCAGGCAAATAGAGTGAAGATCGCCATGGAAAGCCGGAGATTGAAATTCGTCCGTTTGAGAGACCACAGCGGTTTTTGTTTTCAAATACAAATAAATGTACTGGTGCAACTCGATGCCGTATGGATTGACCAGGGTAACGGCACAGAGGGCAACAAGCAGAATGAATAATGATTTGAGACGTTGAAAGTTGTTCTTCGCGCCTTCTGCGTCCGAGTTGAAAAAACATCCAAACAATATGGCTACAAAATAAATTCCTGAAATTCCAATTCCCAAGGCAAATGCCGGGTGCATGTTCGTCCACAGAATCATCGTCGGAATCAGCCATAGACAGAGCTTCTTGAAGTCCAGGCGCCCGCGGTAAAAGTCTTCCAGCTTAGTCGAAAAAATGTACACGCCCCAGAAGTTGAGCAGGTGAGGGCGAGCTAGAAAGTGCATCGCCGACAGCAATGAACCGACGACAACAAAGAATAAGCTTGGGAAAACCGATACACCATCCCGGCGCATGCGGTCGTACAGCATGAGAAAAAGACTGCTGATGGTGACGCTGCACGCGACGGCTAACAGGTTCAAACCACCGGCTTTGACGAGCAACGCCATAATCACATCGGTCAGCCATTGGTAGGCGACCCAGGGGCGCCCTGCGTGCGATGACGTGAGAATGTCCGTGTGCGGGATCGAGCCGGTGTCGAGAATGTGCATTCCGGTGACGATGTGCCAACCGGTAGAACCATCACCGAAAAGAAAATTCGGAAGCATGAAGAGAGTCAGGCTGGCCAGAAAAATGAAGAGCATGTCGCCCGCGTCAGGCAAAGGCGACTTCTGGGGAACCTCAGGGTCAGACATTTTCACCCAACTTGGTTTATTCGATTAAGAGAAAGATTGTGTGTTAAGCCAGCCGCGAACTTGCAGAGACTCTGCCATTTTACACATACCGGTAAGTTCGTCGTACATGGCGACCGCCAATTGGTGCATTGAAATCTGTCCGCTCGACAGCAGATATTCGCCAACCTGCAGTGATTGCATTTGTGTATCTGTGACGTAGCCAGCGCTCAACACAAGTTCTTTAAGCGGAATTTCCGGGGCGATAGCCATTTGGTTTTTGAGAGCTTGAACTTCGGCTGGTCCGATGACGCGGCAGGCTTTGAGCATGTCGATGAGTAATGGCAGCTTTTCTTCCATCGGAACTGTGATGGCTTGCTGCGGTTTTGCCGGCACTGCTTCGTGGGTCGCGACGGCTGGCGTCGGCACGACTTCCGGCTCGAGCGAGCCGTCTTCGCCGATAGCTTTTTGTTCGATGAGCCAGGTTCTGACTGCGACAAGATCATGGCTTAGCCGAAGTCTTGGCTTTCTGAGAATGTAGCCGGCGTCGAGCAGGCGGTAATACTCATCGCGTCTATCTCGAGCATTGGCAACGCGCTGGAAATTACGGATGGCGCGCAAGTATCCGGACAAGACTGCGGTTTGCGAAACATCGCAGGAGAGACCGAGTAGTGGATAAAGGCTGGTGGCGTTTTTCTCGCCATCGCTGCGAGGAGGCGGGAGCAAGTCGGGGAAAAGTTGATAAAGCTGGCGCACGACGGTGAGAACGCCTTTCACGTCGTTGATAGCCCAACTCTGACGCAGCGAAGCGCAAAGAATTTGGCTTTCTAATTCGATGCGGTTGGCGCCACCAGAGGTCTCTGCCATCTAATCCTCAAACCCTAGACTCTATCAATCAGCAATCTAGCCGCTGCTTTTCTCGTACCCGATACCGATTATTTTCAATTCCGACTTCTAATTTTCAATTTCAAAAGTCAGTTCCGTATGCCCCACTCTAATCTTGTCTCCTGCGGAAAGCACTTGTCTTTTCACAACAGGATGCCCGTTCAAAAGAGTACCGTTGGTCGAACCTAAGTCTTCAAGCCAGAAGTCGCTTTCTTCATAAGAAATCCATGCATGGTGGCGGGAAGTGAATGTGTCATCAGGTATGACGACCTGATTGGACGGGTCTCTTCCTATCTTCACCTTGCGGTTCTTCAGCGGGACCTTTTGTCCCGTCTTTTGAACTACTACGATGACCTGTTTCGGCAATTCGGACTCATCGCCCTCCGACGCCTTCATGTAATCGAGCTGAAGGCTCTTGAGGTCGAGATCGGTCACAGTTGCGCAGTATACGCATCTGGTTCCGACAGGTGTTGGGCGTCCGCAGCTAGGACAAGGTTCGGTATTGTCGGTCATCTATCTACTGGTTAATTGAAAACGTTCAGATCTTCAAAGGGTACACTCTGACCATATTATAGAGGACGAAGGAAACGCGGTCCGGCAATAGATTCACAAATATTTTGCTGAGGGAGAATCTTGTAATCCCTCGTCAACCGGGCGTTCTTGGCATCCCCACCCAGAGGTTGTAAGAGAATCTCGTTTTGAAGCGCTCTGTGTGCTTTTAGCGAATACGTGGTTAGGCTCTCAAGCAGCAAGCTTGTTCGGTTGGCTTTTCAAGTCTGTTGTGTAATGTGAAGAATGAGGACGCCGCAACTCACGTCTGGTAGAGGGCGTTGCGGCGTCAAATTGAGACTATGTTTCGTCTTGATTCTCAGACTGTGGCGATTTCGACGTCTCTGTCTGTTGATGCGTCTGCGTCTGTGTCTGTGGCAGGTTGTCCTTCGAGTTTTTTTGTGCGAAAGCAATAGCTGCAGTACACCGGCCTATAACCTTTCGGTTGGAAGGGCACTCTTGTGGGCGAACCGCATTCGGCGCAATTTACTTCAGCAGTGCGGCCGGGGTCTTCCCCATTGCGTTGCACCCTCATCAAAATGCGGCAATTTGGGCACCTTTTGGGCTCGTTCACGAGTCCCTTGGCGCTGAAAAATTCTTGCTCGCCGGCTGAGAATACAAATGTTTTGCCGCAATCGCGGCAAGTGAGATCTTTATTCGAAAATTCCATATACGAGAAACCTTAACTGCCCCGGGGATTTCCATATACAGCCCGCTACCAAGGAGCTTGTTCTGCGGGCGGTTCTGCTTGCTGACAACGGCAGACTAGCCCATGCTATCACGCGGGACAGGCGTGCGGAAGGCTAAATGCGGGTTCTCTGGGGAAATTGCCATACAAATATGGTAATCACCATAGCCAAAGCTGCAACTGGTCGGCTCATGGCGCATATATCGACAAGCCGGTTCAATCCTTACTCTTCGGAACCCCGGACTGGCTGCCGAGAGTACGCGCCCACATTGAGTTTTGAGTTTTCCCCATGGAAGAAGGCTGCGGCGGCCACCATCGCTGCGTTGTCCGTGCAGAGATGGTTTGAAGGGAAGTAAACGCGATAACCGCTTGCCTTCTCGAATTTAGAGCGTAGCTCTCGATTTGCGGCTACACCACCGGCCAGCACAATCGTCTTCAAACCCAATTCGTCAGCGGCTTTCAGTGTCTTCTTAACGAGCACCCTCGTGACAGCCTCCTGAAAAGAGGCGCATAAGTCCTCTATGGGTAACTCGTCGGTAACCTTCTGTAACTTCTCGACTTGACGCAGCACTGCGGTTTTCAATCCACTAAAACTGAAATCATATCCTTTGACTACCCCCTCGGGAAATTTGAATGCATTAGGGTTTCCCTTAGATGCAATTTTGTCGATTACCGGGCCGCCCGGATAGCCAAGACCTAAAAGCCTTCCAACCTTGTCGTATGCTTCGCCGGCCGCGTCGTCAAGCGTCTCTCCAAGTATTTGAATGTCGTCAAAGTTTTTGAAATGCAGTATTTGAGTATGTCCGCCTGAAACAAGCAGGGCCACAAAGGGCGGCTCCAGGTCTGTATCTATGAAATTGGCGCAGACATGGGCGAATAAGTGATCGACGGTTTTCAGAGGCAGATTCCAGGACCAGGAAAGCGCTTTGGCAGCCGAGAGTCCAATGAGCAAAGTGCCGATAAGACCTGGTCCTCTGGTGCAGGCAATGCCGTCCAGCTGGTCGTAAGTCAGACCAGCTTTTGAAAGAGCTTCATCAATCATCAAATTGATCGTTTGAACATGACTGCGTGCAGCAACTTCCGGCACGACGCCGCCGAACTTTTGATGGATAGGTGTTTGAGAAACCAGACAGCTGGATAAAAGTGTGCGGCCATCTTTGACGATGGCTGCTGCTGTTTCATCGCAACTGGTTTCCAAACCGAGTAAAACAGTCATTTTTCAGCTCTAAATAAGAGATCTAATCTTACACCTTTAGATGAAAAGCTGTGAAATGCTCGCCTTGTTGTAGCTTTCGGCGCTCCGAAGGTCCCCGGGCAGCCTTAGGGTAAAAGAATTATCGGCGCTAGTGGGTACCCCAAAAATGCCTGCCGCTGAGGCGTGTAATAGCCTAAAAACCTATTGACAAGCGCGGTTGAGAAGAGTAGTATTCTGCCATCTATGCTCTTTTCGCCCATGCTTTTTATGGGCACATAGTAAAGGGGCTAGAACCGAAGGGTTCGCCTTGGCGAGTCGTGAGGTTCTTAGATAAATCGGTGGAGTTTTTCACCGATTGTGAGCAATCACAAAACCTTACTAAGTAAATTTGTCGGACTCCCTATTTTGACGGGTCTAAATTCATGAAGAAGCTGCAGCATTTCGCATTTGCATTCGGAGTTGTACTCTTTGCCACTAATTTCTCCGCCCCTGTTTTGGCACAGAGCTCCAACCTCGATTTCGGTGGCGGTAATTCCATACGAGTTACTCCTAATGGCACCACATTTGGTATGAACGGAAATACCGTCAACATCGGTAATGCCGGTGGCCGAATCAGTGGCTCAGGCGGCAGCTTCAGCTGGGGTAATGGAACGCAAAACTCCAGCATGGGTCGCACATATGATCTTGACCCAGCTTATCCTTCGCACGGCATGCGCTACGTCCAGCCACCGCCCGGTGCATTCGGTGAAGGAGCCGGCGGCAATCAATTCAACTCGTCCGGAACGAACGGTGTGATGGGAAGAAGTTCTCGCCGCGAATCCGGAAATTTGGCTCGACAAGACAATTCATTGCAAGACTACATGGGCGACACCGACGGCAAACAGACTCCGATGTCGCGCGGTGGACTTCCAGAAACAACAACAGCTATCCAATCCTTCGACAACATTTATGGAATGACCCGCATCCCCTCCGGTCAGTTCAGATATGGATTCAGCAATCAAGGAGGCGCACTACTGCGCTCACCTACTGGATTCGGCAATCAAGGTTTTGGAGGTTTCTTGCCACAGACTTCGACGGGCTCGCTCGACATCAATACGGTCGATCGTTAGTTCAAATTCCGCTTTTTCCGCAGCCGGTAAGGCTAAGAGCATAACTCAAATCTTCAAGGGTTAAATCAAATGATTAGAAAAGCCGCTTTCGCAGCAATCGTCACAACCTTACTAAGTCTGCCGGTATACGCCCAAGACTGGAGCACCTCATCAGGCACCACCGGTTCGGGTGGAAGAGAGTCATCTTCTACTGGCTCCCAGGGCATGGCGCCGGACGATTCGGATTTTACGTCGCCTCAAAATCAAACTCGTCGCAATATGGGTCGCGTTTCCGGCCCTGGTTTTGCTCTTAATGACACTGCTCTTCCAATCGGTGCCGGTCAAGGATTGGCTCGGGTGAGCGGACCACGTGGTCGCAACGGACTTCCGCCGACAAGGCTCGATAGTTTCGTAAAAGAAGCGGGCGGACATGCCTGGCATATCTATGGAGACGAAGGCACTTACAGCATTCCTCCATTTTTTGAATTCAGTCCGGTTCACCGTATTGAGCGCGGCATCAACGGACCACGTGCTGCTGGTCTCACCACACAACACGGTAGCCCGTTGCCACCTGCATGGGGCGGCGATGAATTCGTGAAAACAGAAGGTTTCACGCAGTCCGGCGCACCGTACCAAACAGTCAATCCGCTGCTTAATCTTCCGACGCCTGATTTCGGCGGCGGCAATGGCGGTCGTTCCAACTTTGGATTCAATGTCGGTGGACAGCCGGTCAATGGAAGTTTCAATCCAAATAGTGGCGGCTTCCGCGGCAGCGTCAACACCGGTCTGGGCACCTTCGGCGGAACATACAATCCGACTACCGGCGGTGGCACTGTCAGAATTCCTGGTGGACAAAGTTTCGATTTCCCATAAACCGAAATCGAGCGAAATCTGTAGAGTTCAACCTAAGTCAAACTAGGTCAACCAGCGCATCCTAAATTAGTTGAATCCCAAGAATGTCAGTGTCTGCTTCTGGAAGAACATGGCGATTACTGTGCCCAGTGCAATTGCCAGTCCGATTGGAATACGCTTCTTTCTGACTTCAGTAAGTTTTTCCGAATCGACCTGTGGTGCGACCAGTTTGCCGCCCAGGGCAACTGCTGCAAATGCGTTGAAAACTTGCTTCCATGGAATCAAGCGACCTAACTGAAACATCGAGATTGCGCCGTAGCAAAGTGCGAAATAAAAAAAGGTTACGAGCACGGTTGTTGTGCCGAGAAACGCGCCCATGCATGCCATCAATTTTGCATCGCCCATGCCCATTGGGCCGTCTTCACCATATTTAGGACCGATTGGCAGGTAGATGAAAAACAAAGTGATGGCAGCGCCGACAAACCAACCAGTCACCGACTGTAGTGCGCCGTCCATGCCCTTGTCCAAATAGTTGAGAAGAATTGCTGCAGCGGATGCAGGGAATGTCAGCAAGTTCGGAATCTTTTCAGTGCGCCAGTCGATTACGAGCGCAATCATTACGACTACTATTGCTATTACTTGTGTGATCGTCGTCAGCTGTGTCACGGTGTTCTTTCTTTCCTTCGGATTCCGTCTAAGCGAGATGCTTTCGGTTTTCTTTTTTTACAAGATAACTTAATTACAAAACAGCGATGCAGTCGATTTCCACTGCGACGTCGCGCGGCAATTTTGCCACCTGGACTGTGGCTCTTGCCGGTTTGTGATCTGGAAAATGACTGCCGTAGACTTCATTCATCTCGGTGAAATCTCCCATGTCTTTCAGGTAGACAGTGGTTTTCACCACCTTTGAAAAGTCTGCGCCGGCGGCTTCGAGTATTGCAGCCAAGTTGGACATGACTTGTTTTGTTTGATCGCTAATGGATCCTTCGACAAGATTACCGCTTGCCGGATCGATTGGAATTTGTCCGGAGACGAAGACCATTCCGTTAGCAACGATTGCTTGAGAATATGGGCCGATGGCTTTCGGCGCTGTGTCCGTAGCAACAACTTTCATGTTCTGGATTTCCTTATTGCTGTGCTGCGCGCACATCAGATGCGCCAGCAAAATCTTTTTGATTTCTCTGTCTTAGTAAATGGCTTCGCTTCAAACAGCATCCGCCTAGTCTTTGATTCCACTTGCGATTGGCTTCTAAGCGAATATTAGCCGACTTTTAGACGCTGTTCTTTTCTTTGGAAACGATGTCACCGAGAGTGGTGCCGGTTTTTTTTATGGTTCCGGCCGGAAGTTCGAGACAAGATTTTGCTTTGCCAAAAATTCGTGACAGTTTTCCCGGCGCAAAGTCTTCCAGAATACCCACAACGACGCCGTTCTTATCGAGGAAAACGGCGTCGATGGGGAATTTCATTCCGAACATATGTATCGACTGGCAGCTTGTCAAAAACAGCCCTTCGCCATCGCTCAAGGATGTTCGATTGAGCAGCCCAATCAAACGGCTGAAGAATGAATCAGCCAGTTTTGCTTTGTCTGCAAGAACCGTTTCTTTTGTGTCGTTGAGAAATCGGAACGTGGCTTTTATTTGCCCAGTCCACCGACGATCGGACCCAAAGCGTTGACAATCGTTACGACGGCTGGTCCAAGCATCGGCGCCAGGATCAAAGGCATAACGAAGAGCATGATTACAGGCACCATCTTAACCGGCACTTTCGCCGCTTCTTCTTCTTTCTTTCTCTTCAATCTGTCGCGCAGCGCTTCAGCTTGTTGCTTGAGCGGGTAGGCGATGTCCGAACCTTTTTGTTCGGCTGCGATGAGAGCTGATGCCATGTTGATCAATTCGTCGACCATGCATCGTTCGCCCATTTCGCGCAATGCGATAGGAACAGATTTTGCGAAGATTTTGACGTCGCTGATGAGCTGGCGCATTTCTTCTGCCAAAATCGGGCAAGAGTCGCCGATTTCTTTGGATACTTTGTCGACGCCCATCATCAAACCGAGACCGGCTTGGGCGCAGACGATGAGCAAGTCGATGATGGTCGGAAGTTCGCGCAAAATCAAATTCTGGCGCTTCTTAACGCGACCTGCCAGGAAGAAGTTTGGAAGCATCCAACCAAGCAAAGCAGTCGGAATCGACAGGATCAAGTTGAATGCGTTGCCTGTCGATGCGATCAAACCTAGAAATACCGCACCCATCGCAATGACTGAACGGATGCCGATATAGATAGCTAAGTGTTGGGGAGTTCTGTAGTTGCCGGCATTGAGAAGTTCTACCGTTCTTCTGTCTGCGCAAGCGGGCACGACGCTCAATACAAGTTCGCCAACCGTGCGGCAGACCTGAGTGATGGTCGAATCCTTCGGTGCGCCTTCGCCTTCCGGCTCTTTTTCTTTCGGGCGTACTCGGACTGCGTATTGGTCTACATACTGAGTGAAGAGCGGCTGCATGACGAGGAGTCCGAAGATTATGCAACCTCCGAATGTCAGCATACCGATAAACATTGGGGACATCGCTACACCTCGAAAGTCGTCATCTTAATTAGGATCCAGAAGCCGACGCCTTCCCAGAGGATGAGAACGATCAAAACGATTCTGGCGATTGGGTGGTTCAAGAACGGAACGATATAACCAGGGGATGCCAGGTATGTCATAAGCGTGATGCCATAGGGCAAGCAGCCGATGAATGTCGCGGTCGCTTTACCTTGTGCGGTAAGCGCGTTCATGAAGTCGCGAAGTTTGAATCTTTCCCGGATAGCTTCGGCGATACAAGCAACAACGTCAGCGAGGTTGCCCCCTACGTCCTGACTGATGAAGATTGCTTTGGTCAAGAGCATGAAGTCGGGTGTACGGATACGAGTAGCCATTTCACCCATGCAGTCTCTGAATGGTTTACCGAGCTGCAGTGAAACCAGACCGCGCTTGAACTCAGCGCGAATTGGATCCGGTGCAACTTCGGACAAGACCTTGAACACTTCCATAACCGGCGAACCGGCACGGAGGGCGGACACCATTGTTTCTAAGACTTGCGGCAATTGAGCGGTCATTTTGTCCTGGCGTTGTTTTGCAACAAAGCCTAGATATTGAATGTATCCGCCGATGCCCAGAGGAACACCGAGAATAAATGCAGGTATCGACATTTCAGGCAGACCGCTTACTACAGCGATGACTGCCAAAACCAGTCCGGATGCAACGGATGTGACAATCCACTGCATTTTGATCTGGTCGTACTTAGATTCCAAGCCGGCTTGCGCCAAAATGCGTGACAAGTAGTCAGTGCGTTGCTTGAGGAAGATATCGATTTCGACAGCTTCCTGGTTTTTCTCCAGCATCTTGCGCTGGTGCTTGCCGAGCCTTGAAAGCTCGTCAGCCCATTGGCTTCTAGTGGCCGCCATGATGATGAGACCGGCCAGTAGAACGAAGACAAAGACTATTCCGCCTACGCTCATTCTTTTTACCTATTCATTTATGTTGTGAACTCGGTGAACAACGATTGAATCAATATATATAAATCCAATTCTATCTGAGCCATTCGAGTTTGAACGGCACAGCTTCTTGCTCGAGCTGCTCCAGGAATTTCGGTGGCAGACCGGAGCCGACGTGGCGGCATTTGAAGAATCCTCTAGGGTCTCTTCCTTCCCGCTCTAAGTGGAACATCGTCGAAATTGCAATGGTGTCACCTTCCATACCGGTTATCTCGGATACTTCGGTGACTCGACGTGTACCGTCTTCAAGACGTCGAATCTGAATGATCAATTGAACGGCTGATGCGATAAGTTCGCGCGCCGCTTTCAAAGGCATTTCAGCTGCGCCCATGAGAATCATGTTCTCGAGACGCTTTGTGCAGTCTCTTGGTGAGTTGGCGTGGATTGTGGTCATTGATCCACCGTGACCGGTGTTCATGGCCTGAAGCATGTCGAACGCTTCTTCCCCGCGGCATTCCCCAAGAATGATTCGGTCAGGGCGCATCCGGAGGCAGTTGATTACGAGCATACGCTGTGTAATCTGACCTTTTCCTTCCGTGTTCATCGGACGGGTTTCCATCCGCACCCAGTGCTCGTGCTGCAATCTCAATTCCGCCGCGTCCTCAATCGTGATGATTCGTTCGCGAGGGTTGATGTGTGCAGACAATGCGTTGAGCAAAGTCGTTTTACCAGAACCAGTACCACCAGAGATGATGGCGTTGATTCTGCCTTTGACGCAAGCTTTCAAAACTTCCGCCATCTGTACGGACATGGCGCCTTTTTCTACCAATTGCCCGAGTGACATGATCGACGTACCGAAGCATCGGATTGTGATCGTCGGTCCGTCGATGGTTACTGGCGGAATGGTTGCGTTTACCCGGGATCCGTTAGGAAGACGGGCGTCAACCATCGGTGAGTTATCGTCAAGTCTTCTGCCGAGAGGCTGAATGATTTTGTCGATTGTTTGGCGCAAGTGCCTTTCGTTTTCAAAAACAACGTTCGTTTTTTCAAGGCGACCGTGGCGTTCTACATAGACCATAGTTACGTTGTTGACGCAAATATCGCCGACCGACGGGTCACGAAGAAGGGGACCAAGTGGACCAAAACCGAATACTTCGTCGAGCACGTTTTGCAGAAGGATACCCTTCTCCATCATCGTGAGCGGCGCTGGATCGGAGTTGACGATTTCTCTGATACGAGCACGGACTTGCGCTTGCGTATCTTCGGAAATATTGGTCAAACGCGAAGTATCCAACTCTCTTCTGAGCTGGTCGATAATTACCTTTTCGCGTTCACGGATAAGTTGCTGGTTGGCTGAGAATTTCGCACCCAAGTCACCTTGAGGTGACTGAACTTCAACCGGTCTGTGACCGTAATCCGTTTCGTCACGAGCATCAATTCTCTCGATGTCTGCGCGAGAAGGTTGAACACCTTCAGCTGCAGGCAATCCGCCGCCTGGTTTTGCGGCGCCTTGTCCTTGAACGCCGGTGGCCGGTCCGGCCTGACGGTTCATGCCAGAACCACCAGGCGGAGGAGCTGCGCCTTTAGCGCCGCCGACTCCGGTTTGTTGATTTGGAGAAGCTACGTTCGTTTGTTGATTTTGAGCAGGCGCCACTTCTGATGCCTGTCTTTGACGAACCAGCTGTCCCATCAGAGATGACGCGGGACGTGCGGGTAAATTTTGATCCTTTCTTTCGTCGCCCATTTAACAGCTCACCACCTTTTGTAATTTCGGTTTTTCGATTAGCGCTTCGAGAAGATCGCGGGCAGTTTGAATCCGCCTTTCTTCTCTCCGTCCTTCGTCGTAAGTAATAGCTGCTCTCCTCCAGCGAGTCTGCGAGCTAATGAATCAAGTGCTTTTCCGAGCGCCGTGTGTCCAGGAGCGATCTGACCCTGGTTGTTGACCCACTTGGCGGTCTTGGTGTCGTTCGGAATTTCATGGAACACAGGATAGTTAAGGTTCGCTCGGCATTCACTCAAAACGTCTTGCGGCAGCCATTCGGAGCGGTTGATTACGAGAAGCAGTTTTTCCTGGTTATAGTGAGCTTTGAAAGTATCGAGGCACTTTCTAGCATTCAAGATGGACGCCCAGTTGTACTCAGTCAGTACCAGAACATGGTCGGCCAAGTCGAGAGTCGCAATAGCGCGCTCGTCGAGAAGGTTTTTCGGCAAGTCCACGCAGGTGAATCTGAATTCCTGCTTGGCTGTATATAGAATTTCTTGCACTTGAGCAGCATAGATATCGCCGATGTCTTCTAGTTCAGGCGGTGCTGCCAGGATGCTCAACTTGTCGTCATATCTGGTCATCAGGTTGCGCAGATATGTGGCGTCGAAGTTGGTGTGAGAGAAGTCGATGGTGCTCAAACTGAACGAAGGTTCGAGGTTGAGGTAGTGGGACACCATACCGAATTGCAAGTCGAGGTCGACGATGCAGGCTTCACCATATTTGCCGAGATATCCGGCTAAGTTGGTGCAGATGGTGGTGGCACCGATACCGCCTGTCGGGCTGAAGATAGCGACGACTTTACCGGCGGCAGTCGAGACGGACTCTGACTGGTGCTTAAGTTGAATAGATTGAACGGCAGCGGGCAAGTCTGTCCGCCAACGTTCGGCGTCGAGGAAGTCTGATGCGCCCAGTCGATAGGCTGTACGAATCAATTCCGGATCAGGTACTTCGTAACTGACAAAGAAGTAGAGCTGCGGGAAAGTTTCCCGCAGCTCTGCTAACAATGACAGTCCACGCACGGGAGCAGGGCTTAGCTCGATCCAGACCAACTTCGGATGCAAACTTCCGATTTGCTCGCGCGCCATGCTCCCGGAGACTGTGCTCACGAGCGCCAATGACGGCTGGCTGTGAATCAGATCCTCGATCGTTTGACGCTTGTCCAAACCAGCGTCGCATACAAGAAGTGTGGTCAGTTTCATAGTTTAAGCGTTCTCCTCCTACCAACAGCCCCATCTAATAGTTGTACCCATCAGATAGGTGATGTTCACTCGACCTAAGGGCTTACTAGCTCTTCGGTACCGAAAGGACATCTTTCTTGCTGCCGGACCAAATTTCAATTTCGTGCAATGGTGGTGGTGGCGGTGGTGCCGCAGGCAGTCCTGCTCCTGGTCCGCCGGGTCCAAGATCTGGAGCACCGGGAAGCGGAGGCGGAGGAAGAGCTGACGGCGGGGGAAGCGCAGCTAGGTCGGCAGCTGGCTTCGCCGGTTTAGGGAAAAGGCTGGTCACATCCACCGTAGCGATCGGAGAGTGATCCTTTTCGTTTCTCAAGGTCAAATAGAGCTTGCTAGCAACAATAGCCTTGATCAGCTTCTGCGAATCTTCCGGGCTGACTGCAACAGTCACGGAACTTGCAGGTACTGCATTTGTTGTACCTGGTTGCTTCTGGTAAACCTGACCGCAAGCAATAACTTCTACATCCGAGAGGATGCAGGATGCTTTCGTGTCAACACCAGCACCAACCGAGGCGTAGATGTCTACATGGCTTTCCGGTTGAACAAAGCCGGCAACACCGGTGTTGTTATCAACTGCGAAAGTCAAGGCGCGCATACCTTCTTTCAGTCTGGATTCAAAGCCAAGCGTCATCCCTTGCGGAGCCAAGTCGTGTTGCGACACGATTTGTCCCGAAGCGATACCGTATTTGGCGATGCGTCCTGCAGCCAAACTGGCCGAAGTGATAGCGTCTTGCGGAATCTTCGCTTGTTCGAGTTCCCGCTCTTCGAGACCTTCGGTAGGAATTGTTTGGCCTTCAGGAATATCCTTGATGGCGTAAACGACCTTGCCTTTGGCTTCGGCTTTGCGCTTCATTTCTTCGACTTGTTGCGCATATTTAGTCTCTGACTCGCTTACCTTTCCGGTGACCATCATCGTTACGACAACAGCCAAACCGATGATGATTAGGAGCATCACGGCTGGAGGCATTCGAGAGAGGCTTAAGAACAACGCACGTAATGGGTTCATTACGGTTCCCCCTTCTGTCTTCTCTAAAGAGAAAGATTAACCAATTACTATTAACGCACATCGGGGGAACAAGAACAACGGCTGCCCTGTCGCACCCATTTAGTCCTTACCCGACGGCGCGATTTCTAAACAGACCTGATCTTACCGATACTGGCAACAAATCAGGCAAATCAAGAGGTTGGGTTTCTTGGTCTGTCGCGAAAAACTTACAAAAACTAGGATGCCGAGTGGGTTTCAACCTTACGCCTTACCGTCTCATAACATTTGCTACCAATGACAACTTATCACACGCTGTGGTTTTGCCGCTTTGCATCTGGGCTGAAAAGGCGAATTTTTTTGAAAAATGTAGGTGCTGTGTAGCTTTTTGTTGCGGGACGACAATTTTTATCGTCGCAGAAGCGTCCCAAAGACTCTTGAATACACGGTCTTCACTCTCACACAAATTTCACAGCCGACTGATAAAGAGCTCGTAACTCGAAAGAGGTTTGGCTACTAGTCGTAGCGTTTTTGTGAGGCACCACGGATAGTGATTGTCATTTGCCTGCAAGAACTTGCCAGGCTGTTCTTTTAGTCAAAACTAAATTTGAAATTCGAGAGGTGCTCGTCCAATCACGCGCCACCACTATGCCACCACGTAAGGTTCTTGTTAGAAGCGTCGCGATTTTTTTATTCGCCGCACAGAGGCGAATAATCGCTCATAGAACCGGTTTCTAAGTGCATGTCTGAGAACTTTAGAAGGACAAAAGACGAAGCTCTTAAAGACAAAGAAGGGAGCTTTCGCTCCCTTCTAAAGCTTTCTGCCTGCCTAAGCGATTGCTCGCTTGAAGCAAACCACTGCGTGACGCGACTCGGTTACGAGGCGGATCCTGCTGCGGCTGACAGGTTGTTCAATTGGCTGATAACTGCCGAGAAAGCGGCCGAAATAGCGGACGTCAAAGCGCCTTTGGTGATACTGAACACGAGCGCTACGAGAATCGCGACGAATGCGAGAATCGCGCCATATTCTGTAATACCTTGACCTGATTCGTCCCGAACGAAACGCTTCAACATGCATACCTCCTTATGTTGTCCCTTGCTTAAGAGAGAAAGATACACCAACCGAACTTTTAGTAAGCCCGACGGCGCAAAGACCTATTCTAAGGGTGGACAACGTTTTTGTCGAAAATTTAGTAACACATCTGTCTAAAATATTGGCCAAATCCACACCGTTATGTTATCTGACTGCTGCTCACCTCCTGAAAACCGCCAAATGGATTGGCTTCTCTCTACTTATGCCCAGGTTTTGTCCTGCGCCACATAACCATCTTACCTTGGCATCTCCATAACCGGAAGAGGTTTTGAGATAAGTTGTCAAATTAAATTCTAGAGCCGCCACTGGTGAGGCGATCGGGACAACTGCCGCGGGACCCAATAGTGACTTTGGCGGATATAAATAGGAGAATGAGAATAATATATAGATCACTGGATAGTGCGTCTTAACATTTGAAAGTCTCTCGTTACATATCAGGTCGACCTTAATGCCAAAAGCCGAAAAAATCGAAAGTAAAGGGGCCAATAAATCGCTCACCCCTCGGACTCTCGAAGCCAAGACCGTGCAGCAGGCGCTTTCAAGAGTCGACAAATACATAGAGAAGGCTTTTGGTGATGGAGCATGGGGTTATTCGCTGGGTGAGTCTGCGTGCATCGAGCCCACTGTCTACTGTGCGATTGCGCGGCGCAAAGACGAACACATGCGCAAGCAAGTAATTGAGTTTCTCTGTACCAACCAAAACCAGGACGGCGGGTGGTCTACCTCTCCTGGCATCGGAAAGTCAGATTGGACGAGCGGCTTGGCGCTTTTAGCTCTGCGACTTCTTTGCAAAGAGGATGGCGGAGTAGATGCCAAACAAGCCGCGGCGATCGATAAAGCTGTTTCCTATTTATTTGATTCGCGAACCGAGTTTTACGGTGCGTTGGCTAAGTTCTTGTTGTTGATTTCCAAGGGTGATGCGGGCTTGAACTATCCGCGAGGGTGGCCATGGTCGCCAGGATGTTTTCACTGGGTCGAGCCAACCGCATACACGCTGCTAGCGCTCAAGCTTCCAACGCATATCGAAAAACAAGACAGCAAGCGCGTTATCGAACGTGCTGACAACTTCCTTCTCGAGCATGCATGCAAAGACGGCGGTTGGAATCATGGAAATGATTTGTGCTTGAAAGTTTTCCTGCCTCCTTTTGTCGTCACTTCGGCTGAGGCCTTAGTTGCGCTTGCTGATCACAAGTCGGCTGATGTCGTGCAGCATGCTCTCAAAAATTTGCCCAACACAATTGGTTTTGCGGGCTCGGCGATGTCTCTTGCTTGGGTGGCAATAGCTCAAAAGTCTCACGATCGAGATACGTCTGAATCAACAACGATGTTGATAGAAAGACAAAACGAAGACGGGTCGTTCGGTCCCAACCTAATGGTGACCGCTCTTTCTATGCTGGCACTACAGGCTCATCTCGGCGACAATGTTCTTAAGGTATAGGAATCTAAAGTGGATCACAACGTTAAGCGGTGTCCCAAGACCGGGCGAATCATAGGAAAGGCTCAGCCGAGAGATGAAGTACGTGACGCTGCGTCCGGAGCAGGGCGTTCCGCCAGCGACACTGCGAAGTCCGGCATTCCCAGAAGAACCTTCATCGCTGGATCTGCCGTAGCAGTAGGTAGTTTTTCATTGACTGCCTGCGGCGGAAAAACTTTGACCGGCAAGCCGCTGCCCACTCCGACGGAGTCTCAGCGCGCGCGCAAGAAGCAGACGCCTTCGACTGTCGCATTGGTACCGTGCGCTTCGTATGAAGACGATCCGATGCCCGAGCTGAAGAAGTATGCAAAATTGCTCAAGCTGCCCGACTTGTCAGGCAAGACCGTATTGCTAAAACCCAACATGGTCGAATTCCATCCTGGCAGCCCGGTCACCACCAATCCTGCAGCGTTGAAAGCCGCATTCCATTTATTTGATTATCTAGGCGCAAAGGACATCATCATTGGTGAGGGGCCTGGGCACATGCGCGATACAGAGTTTCTTCTCGAAGCCACGGGACTGGGAAAGGCTTGCAAGGAGCTCGGTGTGAAGTTTGTGGATCTAAACCTGGACGAGCTGGAAGTCTTGGATTTGAAAGAAGGCTTTTCTGGTTTGAAACAAATGTTTTTGCCGCGAACATTGATGAATGCGGATGTTGTGGTGAGCGTGCCGAAAATGAAAACGCACCATTGGGTCGGAATGACTGCATCCATGAAGAATTTTTTCGGTGCTGTACCAGGTCGTAAATATGGATGGCCCAAAAACCTTCTGCATATGCGTGGCATTCCTCAATGCATTCTCGATCTGCAAGATCTGATCAAACCTCGCTTTGCTTTAGTTGATGCAGTCGTGGCCATGGAGGGCGACGGCCCTATTAACGGTAAGGCCAAAGAGATGGGATTTTTAGTACTAGGCGATGACCTTGCTGCAATCGATGCAACATGCGCTAGGACAATAGGATTCGATCCTTACGAACTGGATTACATCAAGATTGCCGGTGAGGTTGTTGGCAATATCAGTGCTGACGCTGTGACGGTGATTGGATTGGAAGTGGATAAGGTGAAGAAAACTTTTGAGCGGCCCGTGACTTTCAAAAACAAAAAACTGCTTGCTGAATCCGAGAACCAAGCGAGTTAGCTTATTTCTATGTGTAGTGTTGACGCCGTCCGTCGACCCTCTACCTCAATGTGGCCTGTAAATGCTCCATATACATAGAATGCAAATGCGCGGACTGTCGATACCATTTCACCATCTTTCTTAGACCGTCCTCAAAACTGTGCTGTGGGCGCCAGCCCAGTTCACCTGTGATTTTTGTATGATCGCAGACCCAGACATCCGCATCCCATGCTCTGTTTGCCATGCTGCCGAAAATCGGCTTTGATTCGATATTGAAAAGTGGTCCGGCGATACGCACCACGTCTTTGAGTTTTGTTTGAATACCGGTCCCTACATTGTATATGGCGCCTGGGTCGCAGTTTGAAGTTAGTTCACGCTTTGCGGCGAGCATGAAGGCTTCAACAGCGTCCTCTACGTAGATGAAGTCGTGAGCGCAGTTTTCGTCGACGAGTTTTGGCCAGCGGCCTTCAACACCACAAGCAACAAGATTTGTCATCAAACGATTTGGTTGTTCGTAAGGACCAAAGCAGGAGTACAAGCGCAGCGTCGGCATATTGATTTTGTGTTCGCGCGCCATGTAGCTACATAGCGTCGTGGCACCTGCCTTGGTGGCAGCGTAGTAGGTAGAGGGATTGAGCGCTTCGTCTTCTTTTGGCGCGTGTTTTTTTTGTCCATACTCAGACGATGTCCCTGTATTAACAAAAGACTCGCAGCCATGTTCGACAGCGGCGTCAAGCAGGCGGCTTGTTAGGATGTAATTTGACTCGAGTATTTGATGCTTGTCTTGTTGCCACGAATAGGCTCCATGAGCCGCAAGGTGAAACACCCAGTGCGGTTTGACTTCCGCAAAAACGCGGTCTATTTCGGCGGGATCAGTCGGCGCATAGAAATCAAATTTGACATGCTCGTTGATGTCCGTGATACGCCATGGAAATTGATTGGTCTGTTTGCGCAATAGAAGATGCACATAATGACCTTCCGACACCAGTCGGCGCGCCACATTTGCACCGACAAAACCGGTGGCACCTGTAATCAAAACGACTTTTCTTTCGTTTGAATCAGGCATAAACAACCACTATCGCGCTGCCAGGTTGAGGCATGAAACAACCTTGTCCGTAATATCTTTTGCCGAAATACCGAGGCGTTCGCAAAGATACTGCTCCGAACCGACCATTCCCTTCGGGACTTGTCTGACCGCAAGTCTCGTTAATCGCGCATTCAGTCCATTTTCAGCTATCACTTCCGACACCATGGAGCCGAGACCTCCGTTGATGTAATGCGCTTCCACAGTAAAAACATACCGGTGGCGTGAGATGGTTTCAATCAAAAGATCTTCCGGTCTTGGGCTTATTGAGGAAACAAGCGCAACCGTTGCGCTAATGCCTTTCTGCGCAAGAGAAAGTTCTGCTTTTTGAGCCTCCGGTGCTGCGTTGCCCATTGCGATGATTAGCGCGTCTTGCCCATTTGCGACGAAATCGATCTTGCCGATTTCAAATCTTCCATTCAAGCCGGGCACCGTAATGCCTTCGTTTTTGCTGAGCCGGTAGTATGCGGGACCCGGGGCATCCCAGGTTTTCTCAATCGCAGTATTGAGCTGCTCCGAATCGCATGGCGTGATGATCGACAGCCCCGGCTGTACCCGCAAAGCGCCGACGTCATCCAAACCGAAATGGGTTGGTCCGTGATGAGAGTATTCGACGCCGCCACCGACGCCGACAATTTTCACCGGAAGATTGTGTAAAACAGGACCATTGCGGATGAATTCGTATGGACGCAGCGTAGCGAATGTGGCGATTGAATAAACAAAAGGAATCAATCCTGACTCGGCCATCCCGGTTGCCATGCCCATCATGTTCTGTTCGGCAACGCCTGCATTGATAAAACGAGCGGGAAAACGCTCTGCAAATGGTTCGACTACATAAAATCCAAGATCGCCTGTAAGCAAGTGAATTCGAGGCTCTCTCTCCGCCAGCTCGACAAGTTTTTTGACAAAGGCTTTACGCATTTACGTGTCGAGCTCCTTCATCGCTTGCTCGAATTGCTCTTTTGTCATTGGCAAATAGTGCCATTCGATTTTGTTTTGCATGAAGGAGACGCCTCTGCCAAACGTGGTTTTGCACACTAGAACATGTGGAGCGCCCGATTCGCAATCGAGCTTCTTCAGCGTATCTTGCATTTGCTTGCAATTATGTCCGTCCACAGAATGGACATCCCAATTGAATGCTTTAAATTTGTTTTCTACCGAAGCCGTATCCAGCACGTCTTTTGTGTAGCCTAGCGCTTGCTGTCCGTTTTGATCGACAAACACGATCAGGTTGGACAATCCGTGATGTCCTGCGAAAAGGACCGACTCCCAGAGCGCACCTTCATTGAGCTCCGCGTCGCTTATGAGGACGTATGTTTTGCGTGAAGAGTTGGTCTTTCTTGCTGCAACAGCACTGCCAATACCAAACGAAAGCCCCATGCCTAGTGAACCGGTTGCAAAATCAATACCAGGCACCGCGATTTCTGGGTGCCCGCAGAGCGCGGTGCCATCGTTGCAGAATGTGCCGAGTTCTTCTCTTGTGATGAAGCCCTTGAGATATAGTGCTGCGTATTGCGCCAGGACCGCATGCCCTTTTGAAAGGATAAAACGATCGCGGTCCGGTGCGTTGGGCGCCGGAATATTCAAAACGCTGCTGTACAGCAAGGCGATAATTTCTGTGATCGACAATGCGGAGCCGATGTGCCCAACGCCTGCGCGTTTCGACTCGATGAGAACCAGTCGGCGGATCTCATTTGCGAATTTCTCGGGGGTGAGAGCGGACTTGACCTGTTGTGTTGCCGTCACTGCCAATGTTTCTCAAGGCTTGCTACAACGAGAGACTCCAAGCCGTTAGTTTACTAAGCCCGTTCAAACGGTCGATGACAGCGGTGTAATCTGAAGAGCTTTCATACTGCTCCTCCTGGTTTCGCTTAGTCTGATTTCTTGATAATCCGACCTTTGATGCTGGTTTCGGCAGGTTGCAAAACCTTCTTCAAGTATTTCTCATTCGATTCCCATGGTTTCGGCACGTAGCCAGTCAGGTGTTTCAGGCGTTGTTTGGCGACGACATAATATTCGTCGTCTCCAAAGAAGTGGTCCACAAAACCCATTCCTCGGAAGTTTGTGCCCTTTTCCATGCCTACTCCGTTGCGCATCACAATCAGCCACTCTCTGACGCATTCGCCAAAAAGCTTGGGGTCTTTCTCTGCTTGAAATTCCAGTTTGCGATCGAGTGCTTCGGCTAAAGCCTTGTGAACGTCCATATCATCAGGGTCCCGTTGCATTGCTCTGCGCGCTAGCTGGATCGCTCGGTCGACTCGCTCGGCTCTCAAGGCGAATTCGGAGCCGATCATTGCCGATATCGTCCGCTTCTTGGATGGGTCGATGATCTCATCGTATTCCATTGTTGGCGGTACGTAATTCGGCTCGTACTCTGCTTTTTTCGTGGTGCGGTGTTGGGCATCAGAGCGCTTAGGGTTTTTGTGTTCTTTTGTGGTTTGTGGCGGTGTCGACGGCGGCAGCTGCCTTTGCTCTTGTTTTGTAGGCTGCTGTGGTGGCTCACTGGGGGCGGCTATTGCCGCACAAGTGCATACAGGCAGTGCAAAACTCATTGCAAAAAGAAGCGAATTGAAGCATCCTGCTGTTTGTTTTTTTTCGCGCGCTAAGTCTGCCAGTGTTCGAAACCTGGCTGTTTTTAGAAGCATTGGAAATTCTCTGATTGGTTAGTTATTTGCCTTGAGGCGCGTGCGGGGGTGGCGGCGGAGGAAAAGGATGTCTGCCAAAACCGCCCATAGGACCGAGCTCCATCTTGTCGTGTGCTAATCGCATCTTTTTTCTTTGTTCTGGAGTAAGAATTTTTGCCATCTCAAGCATGTGAGCTGAAAAGCGTTTGCTCATGTCTGATTTTTGTTGAGCAATCTCTTCAGCCAGTTTGCGAACATCCGAATCGCTTATATTGTCGGTGCTCAGTTTTTCGCGCATTTCGCCTTCGAGTGAACGCAGTGTCGCAAACGAACTTGTGCTGCCGTTTTCGAAGGTACGCTTTAGTTTCGCCATCTGCGTAACTTGATCATCCGTCAAGTCAGGAATGGGAGGTGGAGGGAGTGGCATTGCAAATTTCGCTCCAAAATGTGTTCCGCCTGGCGGCATTGGGGGAAAGGGAGGACAGCCGCCGAGCGGAATTGGGCACCCGGATGTCGGGCCGAACTCGCCAACGCCCACTGCAAAATCTTGAACTGGAAGCGGGGCGGTGGCTTCAAAGGCGAAAAGGATATTTTCAGGACCTTCTTTGGTCATTTGAATGATTGTCGGCTCCTGGCTGAAAACTGGAGGGCAGGTCAATATAAGGGCGGCGGCTGCAGTCAAGCCGCGCCACGAGGATTTGTGGCTCATATGAGTCTCCCTTGGAAACTGTTTGGTTTGTTCCTTAAATACGAACCGGCTTTCACCCGGGGCCGAGCAAAAGCCGGTTGTATGGACAAGAAGAATTGTACTAGAGTATAAAAATGTACGCAAGTCCAAAATTGTTTGACGGTACAAATTTGAACTGCCGTATTATTTATGGTCTAAGATCAGCAGCCGTGAGGTTTTGCGACTTCACATTCATCTAGGTTGAGGTCCGATGGAAAACATATTGAATAGTCGCAGGGACAAAAAGCGTGTTGAGCGCCAGCATCAAATATTGGATGCGGCGTCCAGCCTATTCAAATTACGCGGCTATGACCAAACTTCCATAGATGACATCGCGCGCGAAGCCGACATTGCACGTGGCACAGTCTTCTACAACTTCGAGTCAAAGGAAGATATTGTTTTTGCGTTGCGCTTCCGCTCTGTTGATGAATCTAAAGAGCGCGCTTTGGAACAGCTGTCCGAGGGCAAGCCCGCGCTCAAGTGCATTGAAAGTTTTCTCGTAGAAGTCGCGCAGTGGACAGAGAAAAACCCAGAGCTTGCAGAAGTTTTGTGGCGCCACGGACCAGTGAGTGCAAAAAGGTTTCTCAAAGCCGAAATGATGGATGAGAAAATCACCGGTGCGCAGACGAAACGAAATGCCGAATTTAAAGCGCCGCCAGGTCCACCGAATCTGGTGCCAATAGAACTCGTGAAAAGCGCGCAATCGGAAAACTCGCTTCGCTCAGACGTCCCAGCCGAGCGCCTTGCGCACTACATCAATTTCATTCTCATTCACGGTCAAATGGAATGGCTGCGTGGAGATCGCAAACTGCCGCTTGATGCGCACATGCTTGAAGAGTTACGAATCCTACGGGAAGGAATTGGCGCAACCGTTTAATCGAACATCAGTACTTCCCCTATAGTTGTTTTTGTTTCTTTTGGGAAACTATGAAGATACGCTTTGGGGGAAACCATTGACACAGTTTTTCAAGCTACTGGTTTTGCCATGTCTCTTGTTTTGCCGCTTACCGGCCTACGCAGGGCAATATGAACCATCATCCGAACCCGGCGTTTCTAAGGCGGAGATGGCTCATGAAGAGCGTTTGTTGAACGCTCAAAAAACTTTGGAAGCTGGGAAATTAGAGGAAGCGGAGAAGCTATACCGAATTATTCTGGGACAGCAAAAAGACGATCCTCGCGCATTACTCGGCTTGGCGCGGGTCTTAAAAAAACTAGCCGAAAAAAATGGCGTGGCTCCGCCAGGTTTGCAACAATTGATGGAAAAGCTGCAGTCGCTTATCGAGGAACAGGGAGTCGGCGTAGCAAAGATGCAAGAAAGGCTGCGAAGGGAAGACCACTCAAGTGAAACCAAGTCTCGCGGACGGTATGGAAACTCAGAACGCGACTTGGACCTAGCGCGTAGTGAAATTCGCAGACGATCGGATAATAAGCGACTTTCCACCCAACAGAAGGAGATGAATTCCCATCTTCGACTCAAGCGGATTGAGCAGAGAAATTTTTTCGGCTCTGCTCTTCTTTTCAGAGGTGATTGTCCAGAGCCAGAATTTGAAGACTGGTATTTTTTAGATCCACCATCCTAATAGGACTGTGTGCGTGCCTTAATCTAAATTCCGCTGATGACGTGCGGGACGTAGGGCTCTTCGAGCGCGGCAATGTCTTCTTTGCTGAGTTTTTGATCCACGGCTTTCGCTGCGTCTTCGAGGTGGTGCGGTTTTGTGGCACCAACAATTGGTGCTACGATAGGCGACTTTTGCAGCAGCCATGCAAGAGCAACTTGTGCTCGTGGTGCGTCAAGCCGTTGAGAAACCTCAGTCAGCTTTTCGACAACCCTGCGATCCGCGTCGACTTGAACCGCGTACAATTTCTTGCCGAACTCGTCTGTTTGAGAGCGTTCTGTTTGGTCGTTCCAGTCGCGTGTGAGTCGTCCACGCGCGAGAGGGCTCCAAGGAATTACTCCGATACCTTCGTCTTTGCAGAGTGGAAGCATCTCGCGCTCTTCTTCACGATAAATCAGATTCACGTAATTCTGCATACTGACAAAACGCGTCCAACCATTCTTGTCAGATACGTGAAGTGCTTTCGCAAACTGCCAAGCATACATGCTTGATGCGCCGATATAGCGCACTTTGCCGGCTTTGACGAGGTCGTGCAAAGCCTCCATTGTTTCTTCAATCGGAGTGGTGGCATCCCACCTATGGATTTGATAGAGGTCTATGTAATCAGTGCCGAGTCTGCGTAAACTTTGCTCGACCTCGTGCATTATCGACTTGCGTGAAAGTCCGAGCCCATGCGGTCCTGGGCGCATGCGTCCGTTGACCTTTGTGGCGATGATTACATCTTCGCGTTTTGCAAAATCCTTCAGTGCTCTGCCGACAATCTCTTCGCTTGTTCCATCGGAATAAACATTGGCTGTGTCGAAAAAATTGATATCTAGGTCGAGCGCTTGCTTTATGTATTTGCGACTTTCGTCTTCCGGCAAAGTCCAGCTGTGGTTGCCCCTTTCCGGCGCGCCAAAACTCATGCAGCCGACGCAAATCCGAGAAACTCTTAGTCCGGTGCGTCCGAGATTTGCAAACTCCATGCGAGACTCCTTTGGAAAAGCGACGAAACATGCAGACCGCGCGTTTCGATGCGCTTGGCCCTGTTAACAAGGCCTTGATTCTAGCCTGTTGAAATCTGTTTGGTTGCATGTCCAGATTAAACCGGGCGATGCATGGCATCGCCTCTACAGCTTCGCTTTATGGCATCGCCTCTACGGCTTCGTTTTCTTTACTAAGAAAACGCCGACGTCGTCTTTACACTTCACTTCCCAATCTTTGCGCTTCGAGAGTACCTGCGCGATCTGCGCTTCGTTAGGGACCATCACCCAAGTGAAGTTTCGCTTGTTGAAAATCTCTTCCCAGTTGTCCTGAGTCAGCAATATTTTTATGTATTCTTCAATGAATTCTGGCGGCAAGAAGTCTGCCCAGTCATCGATGTACACTGTGCGTTTCAATTTGAAGTAAATATAGCCGCCCCAGTTATCGTAGTTGAAGCCCAGCCCTGGCGGGTTTTCTTTCTGCAAGCATTCGACAAGCTTCACTGGAATGCGTGTAGGATCGAAGTCTTTGACTTTGAACATGTCCATCGACAGGAATGCCACGCTCATCGCGACAGTAATGACGCCGTAGATAAGTGCAGGCTTCCAGCCCATTGGCTCGTTGGCTTCGATTTCCGCTTCTTTCTTTGCCAGCTTCGCAAGTGCCTTTTCTAGCGGCTTTTGTGGTTGTGAAGCCAGAAGTTTTGGTCTCCATAATTCCCAATAAGGACCAAGAAATGGAATTACCATAAGAGCGCAATAGGGAACAAAGCGCATGCTGACAAAACTAGCCAGGAAGAAAACGCCCATCACCGCTGTTTCATGAAATTTCAATCCGCCTTTCGTTTTCCAAATCGCGACGATTGTAATTGCGCCAAGTATTAGGAAGAACCAGGCGCCAACACCGGCGGTGATATCGAATGAACGCCACTCATCTGTTTTGCTCAGAACGACGGGATTGGAAATGTATGTCAAAACCGTATTGTAGAACGACAGCCCGCGCGGGTTTATTGCGGTTGCAATAGCGCCGACAACTAGGCATGTAAGCAGTTCTGTTGTTCTCTGTTTTGATCTCTCGTCTGGTGAAAACGCTGCCAGTGGCAGATTTTTCCCCAGAAAAGTTTGAACCAATGAAGCCCCTGCGCTGACAGCCAACATCACAATTCCAACTGTGTAGCTGCCGTGCAAGTTCGCCCAAAAGCACATGACTAGCGCGGTTGCTAGGGCGCGAATCCAGAGTTTGTGCTCGCTGATGAAAAGCAAATAGTACAAAACGAGAAACGGTAAATAGGTATAAACGTGGCAGCGAGCCGACCAGTGCATGCCGACGGCGGGCATGACGAGAAGCACTAAGAGCAGTCCGGCGAGCAAACCCATGCCGCGCGCACGAGCCATTTGATAGCTCCACATCAATCCGAGCGCGCCAACGATGCTGAAGATGAGCACGATGCCGGTCATGCCGTAATGGCTGAATATGGTTCCGCTCGTGATGTCGCCAAGCCAGCAGCGTGTCAGACAGGGGGAGGAATTGAAAATTGCCGAGGTGTAGTTGGTCGTCGGTAAAGCGTGATTGGCGAGCCACATCTCACCATTGATGATATGGCGGCAGGTACCTCCATCCCAGAGGAACATGTCTGGTCGCATGAAAAGCATTCCGCCTAGTAAATAGACGAAGAACCACCCGCCTGATTGCGGGGCAAAAATGCTGAAGAGCGATGTGTTCTTGCTGGTTTCGGGGGGCATGCAGCAAGAATATCATTCTAAAACGTGAGTTGCTCGTGGATGGTAAGCTTGTTGTCGGGAAACGACTTGGAGCCTTTGCATGAGCGTAATTATCGTCACAGGATCGGGAGGGCTGATTGGTTCAGCGGCTGCCGAATACTTTGCCGCCCTGGGGCACGATATCGTCGGTATCGACAATGACATGAGGCAGAAATTTTTCGGTCCCGATGCATCGACTGTCTGGAATCGCAAACGGCTTGAGACAAAGCTAGGCAAGCAATATCAGCATTTTGAAATCGACATTCGGGATGTCAATGGGGTTGGCGATGTCTTTCAGAAATTCGGTAAGAATATTCAAGCGGTGATTCACACTGCCGCGCAGCCATCGCATGATTGGGCGGCAACAGCTCCCGTCGAAGACTTTACGATTAATGCCAACGGCACCATGAATTTGCTTGAAGCCACGCGCAAAGTTTGCCCGGAGGCTGTTTTTATCTTTACTTCCACCAACAAAGTTTATGGTGACACTCCCAATCGTTTGCCGCTTGTCGAAATGGAAACGCGCTGGGAAATTGAGTCTTCGCATACTTACTTTGGTGGTATTAGAGAAGACATGTCGGTCGATCATTGCTTGCACAGTTTGTTTGGCGTGTCGAAGCTGGCTGCTGATGAGCTTGTACAAGAGTACGGACGATATTTCGATATGCGCACTGCTTGTTTTCGTGGCGGCTGTCTTACTGGACCCAATCATTCAGGCGCTGAGCTGCACGGCTTTCTCGCATACTTGATGCGCTGTGCTGTCACAGGTAAGTCGTACAAAATTTACGGCTACAAAGGCAAGCAAGTGCGGGACAACATCCACAATGATGACCTTGTGCGTGCCTTTCACGAAGTAATCAAAGATCCAAAGGTTGCACGTGTGTATAACATCGGTGGCGGGCGCATTAGCAACTGTTCGATGCTGGAAGCAATTACGCTATGTGAAGAAATTACAGGCAAGAAGCTCGATGCGACGTATGTCGATGACTCACGCATTGGAGATCACATCTGGTGGATCAGCGACAACGGCAGATTTATGGCAGATTATCCAAACTGGAAAGTCGAGAAGAACATCAAAGACATTCTCACTGAAATTTACAACGTCAACAAAGAGCGTTGGGTAGCTGTTTAGCGTTACGCTTTATCAGGTCATGCGTTTTAATAGAAGCCAATATGTGTATGGTAAATAGGCCTGAGTTGGCTTCAGTGGCGGATAATGCGGATTCTCATTTCTGGTATTTGCGGTTTTGTTGGCAGTGCGCTGGCGCGTTATCTGCTTGAATCCCAGGCTGGCTTGAAGATCTGTGGTTTTGACAACTTTTCGCGAGCCGGTAGCCATCTCAATCGCGATGTTCTTAAAGCTTTGGGTGTTGAAGTCTTTCACGCCGATGTTCGTTTTGAAAGCGACATGGAGCAAATGCCGGCGGTCGATTGGATTATTGACGCTGCAGCCAATCCTTCCGTCCTCGCTGGTGTGGATGGTGTTTCCAGCCCGCGGCAGGTGCTTGACTCCAATCTCTACGGCACAATCAATTTGCTTGAAAACGCTCGGCGACACAACTCCGGCTTCATCCTGCTTTCGAGCAGTCGTGTCTATTCGATAAACGCATTGAAGAAAATTCCGCTGAGGGAAGAGGATTCGGCGTTGGTCTTTGATGGGGCGAAACAGGCTCCAGTAGGCGCTTCTGCAAAAGGGCTCGCTGAAAGCTTTTCCACTCAGGCACCGATTTCTTTGTACGGCGCCACCAAGCTCGCATCTGAAGTGCTTGCTCTGGAGTATGCAGAGACTTATAAATTGCCGGTTTTCGTCAATCGGGCTGGTGTCATAGCTGGTGCCGGACAGTTTGGAAAACCAGACCAGGGCATTTTTACTTACTGGATCAATTCCTACCTGCGCAAGATGCCGCTCAAATACATAGGCTTCGGCGGTACTGGACATCAATTGCGCGATGCGATGCATCCTAAAGACCTTGCGCTATTGGTCAGAAACCAAATGAGCAAATCGGGAAGTGGTCAGAACGACGTCATCAACGTAGGCGGCGGCTCGGATAATGCGATGTCGCTAAAGCAGCTTTCTGATTGGTGTGAGAAACGTTTTGGAGCGCATACGGTTGATTCAGTGAAAGAAGACCGTCAGCTGGACATTCCCTGGGTCGTGATGGACAGTTCTCTTGCGCAACGCACAATTGGATTTGAAATTACAATGAAGCTTCCAGAGATTTTGGAAGAAATTGCGCAGCATGCTGAAGCTCATCCTGACTGGCTTAAGGTGTCAGGCGCATGAAATCACCAAAGCCGATTCCGAGCACTATTAGAAACATCGCCGTTGTGATTCCTGCTCACAACGAGGAAGGGTGTATCGAGCTGACGGTTAAACACCTGCATCTCGAGCTGACTACCAATAAGGTTCCGCATCAAATTGTGGTCGTTGATGACGGGAGCACTGATAGTACCTGGCAAATTCTGCTTGGTCTCGCGAAAGATATTCCGACACTAAAGCCTGTTAAGAATATGGGACCGCACGGCTTCGGTCGTGCGGTCATTTGTGGTTTGCAGAGTTTTGATGCTGACGCTGTGACGATCATGATGGCAGACAACTCTGATGACGCGAACGATGTTGTCCAGTATTGGCATAAGCTCAACGAAGGCTATGACTGCGTTTTTGGCAGCCGCTTTATTAAAGGCGGCGGTGTCATCGACTATCCGATTCACAAACTGATCATGAATCGTATGGCAAATCTGTTCGTCAAAATCATGTTCAACATCTCCTACAACGATACAACCAACGCATTTAAAGCGTATCGAAAGAGTGTGATAGACGGTTGTGCGCCGTTTATCTCCCCGCATTTCAACCTGACCGTTGAAATTCCACTTAAGGCTATGGTGCGCGGATTTAGCTGGACGGTGGTGCCGATCACTTGGAGAAATCGCCGTACAGGCATTTCGAAACTCAAGATACAAGAGATGGGCAGTCGCTATTTGTTCATCTGCCTCTACATTTGGCTTGAGAAGACTTTGACGCGCGATTATCGAGTAAAACCCGATGAGCCTCGAGTCACCTCTGCGCAGGCTCCGCAAGTGATTGAGCCAGCGAAGGTTGAAAGTACCGAGTCTATTGAATCCAATAACTAGCCCTTAATGGGAGCTTCTTTCGGTTCTTCAGGTTCTTTCGAACCCTCTTGTGCTTTCGAACTTTGCTGTTCTTCCGAGACTTCTGTCTTTTCTGGCTCAGGCGCGCTGATTACGCTAAGGTCGTTTCGGTCTCTACCTCTCATCATGAATGGCTTCTCAATGAGATGCCAGCTTGCAAATGCGCAAAGCATTGATACTGGAGTTGATACCAGTGTTAGAACATTTGGATCTGTAATCCCGGCTTTGAAAAATAATTGCTGAATCGGAAAAGCGTAAAGATAGACGCCATACGACAGATCCGAATACTTGGTAAAAAACACTAGTTTGTTTAGTTCTAACTTTTTGTTCAATGCAAGAGCGAGTAGAACGTAAGTCCCTGGAATAGGCAAAATCAAGTTAAGGCAGCGCCCAGACACGCTGGCGACGACGACTGCCAGTATTGAAAGAACGATTAGCTTCCGTGTGAAGCGGACCTTTTGCAAGAACAAATAGAAAAGCACACCGGCGAAAAAGTGCGACCCGAGGCGATTGAATATCTCGCCTCCAGGACACAACCCGAAAGTAAAAATCACGAATAACGAAATCGCAACCGGTACTTTGACGAGCTTTAGCAAGCCCATCATGGCAAGGATTGCGTACATAAACTCTTCGTATCTAATCGTCCACAGGGAGCCGTTGATCATTCCCATGTAAGGATTTTTACTGCAAAATGCCGGGCACGGAATTTGCGGATCTTGCAGTGTAATGGCGCGAAATATCCAGGTAAACACAGATTGATCGGGAAGCACTACTCCGCCCAAAGGTCCGAATACAAAAGCAGAAACCAGAATTGCAGTGATGAATCCCGGATAGATGCGTCGAAGTCGCCGCATCAGATATTCTTTGAAACTGCCCGATTTAAACCAACTGCCACAAACCAAAAAACCGCTTATGTTGAGAAAGCAGTGAACAGCCCATGTTCCACCATCGAGCTGTCCGCGGGTAAACCAAAACACTGGCTCTGTAGCCTGGCTGAGTTTTGTCAGCCAAAAAGAATGCGACCAAATTACAATCAGGGCGAGACCTAGTCGGATCGTCGAAAAGTTGTCGAGGCGCCTCAGGCTTGGCATTTTGTCGAATGATTATCCGCAGGTTTCACGTAGTAACTGTGTATGTGCCTGTAGCTTTGTACCCGGATGAATGCGCCGCGGCTCCGCTCAAGGCTGGGGAAGCTCGTACACGGTGACTCTGGCGAACTCTACCGCTGCTGGGTAGTCAATCTTCCGAACAACCTTGAACTTGCGATCCATGGCTGCAACCAATTCATCGATTAGCTTCTTTCGAGGCATCTTTGAAGACGAAAGCAGTTCCAGCTGCTTGTCTGCATCGCGCGACAAAGCTACGAACCTGTAGCCGCTAGAACCCAGATTTTCAATGTGCTTGAGCGTTTCATCTATCAAGTTGTCCGCCATCCACGGCTTGTCCATGACCGGAATGTTTGCGGGAATCGTAGTATCTTCCCATTTTGCAAAACCGAACAGGCCGATGTTACGCTCTTTTCGAGCTGCTTCAGGAAGGTAGTAGCCCATCGTTGGTCCGAGCACATCAGGACAAATAACAAAGGCTGTGTTGTCGAACTTTCCTTTGATTGCATCTTCCGCTACTGTTTTCAACGCAGAATTCGGCGCTCCGATACGTAAAATCGCGCAGCCAATATTTACTCCCGAGAATGCAATGAGAATTATGGTTAGAGCAGCTTTTGCAGCTTTTGTAATCGATCCGTCGCTATTCCAGAATGTCAGACTTACAAATGAAGCGAACAAAACCCAGGCGGCCGAACAGAATGGATAAACATATCGGAAATAGCCTGCCCACCAGGTTGTGATATATCCCATGACGCAGCACGGAATAATTGTCACGCATGCAAGGACGATCAAAATGTCAACGCTGAGACCAGAACGAGTTGTTTCGACGTATGCATCTCCAACGGAAGTGGTTTCAACGGATGTGTTAGTCAGTGATGCTTTCCGTAACTTTCGAATCAGGAAAGCAACAAGGAGTATTGCCAGCAACACAGGGCCAAAAAAAATGTGCGTGGGAAGTAAATTCATCGAGTTGAAGTAAAAAACTTCGGGAAAGCGGTTCAGGGGTGTTCTATCCAGATACAGAGCACCAGAAGTTTGACTCAAAACAGAAGGCAACCAGGGTCCAAACAAAGCGAAAGCGAAGACAAGCGCACCAACGCATTTGCCGTAAGTCTGAAGGCTATTTTTGCGCACGTTAGTATCACCGGTGCGCAAATAATTTCGCACCAGGATGATCGTGCTCGCCAATCCCAAGCACGGTATCAAAACGCAACCTACATACGCGGTGTAGCACAATGCCGCCGTGGCAAATGCTGCGGTGAAAAATGCAAGGACGCTCGTTTTTTTTGTCGCCTCTCCCTTTTGCAGGACAACATAGGCGGTCAATGCGATTGTTGAGAACAGCCCCGCAAGTGCATAGCCTCGACATTGCCCTGAAAGAAATATCGCAAGGGGAGACATCGCACAAAACAGTGCAGATAGCAGTCCTACGCGCCTGGAATGGCAGACCTTTCCAAGCCAATAGGATGCAGGGATTGTAAGAAGCCCGAAGATAACGGACGGGATTTTTACTGAAAAATCCCCACGCCCAAACAGTTTCATCCAGGTGTTGAGAACCACATAGAACAGCGGTGGATGGTAGTCGTCCTGGCGTCCGAAACCATTGGTAATGACAGCAACAAAGTTGTCACCAGTGGAGCTGTTTATCGACAAATATTCGTCGAGCCATATTCCCATGCGCAGAGTCGGGTACAGCACAATGAGCGCCACTGTCATCAGCGCCAGCAAAGCCAGAAGGACTAGGCGAGAACGCTTTGAGTTTGTGTTTTTATCAAAAGACACTTTTGTGCAGGGCCTTGGCATTCCGGACCATAAGCCGTCCGGGCAGGGCAATTGGAAGGGGTCTTTGAGTATTTTACATGCCTTGCGGGTATGATCTTGATCTATAGAGCCCTTACTAAAAAGCAAAATGACCAGCTCGGTAGTTACTAAAGAAGGCGTCAGCTTTAGATTCCCCTGGATGTTCGGGCGCGAATACGACATCCTTTTCTTCTTTCTGCCCGTCATTTTGGGCGTTACGCTGTTCTATTTCGTCCGCTTCTCTCCGCTGGGTTTGTCGGCGCTTTGGTCAGTTTTGCTGTTGGAAGCTTTCGGTGCCGGTGCATTTCACTGGGGGCCTACCTGGTTTGCTTATTTCGACAAGAAAAATCGTGAGTCATGGAAGGCTCAGCCTTTGAAATTCGCTGTTTTCTTTATTGCTCCCATGATCGTACTACCGCTGTGCATCGTTGGAAGCATTTACATTCCGTGGTTAGTCACTCTCATCACAATGATTTGGGCTTTGCAGCACTTAATTCAGCAAAACGTTGGAATTGGGCTGCTTTATCACAATCAAAATCAAGGTGAAGCAATCGTTGACCGGACGACTGAGATGCGCAGCCAGCAAACGCCAGCGATTTTCTTTGCGTCCATCTTGTATTGGCGTCATTTCTTCGGTTCGCCCTCCTTTTGGGTTTACAAGTTAATAGGTGTAATTCTGTTTGCCATTGCAGCTTATTTCGTCGGTAAGTACTTGATAGAGTTCACCAAGCAAGTGAGAGATGGTGCGGCAGTCAACGTCCCATCTCTGGCATTCTGGGCGCTTTCAGTGCTTGCATTTCTGCCTTGCGCGTATCTCGGCAACAGACCCGACGATTGTTTTTTGATACCGTTGACAATGCACTGGTTCCAATACATCGGGCTCAATTACATGCTGGTGCGCAACAAGTATGTTGAGACATCGGACAACACTGCCAATTTGCCGATACCGAATGTTTCTCCTGTGTTGCTTTTCTTTGTAACTGGAGCCGTTGGAATCGGAATTTTGATTTTGATAAAACTAGGCATGAACGTCAAGAACGTGAGCCCATTAGCTATTCAAGTCTTGGCTGGAACCTACATGGGCATAGCCAATCTGCATTATCTGCACGATGCATTCCTCTGGAGATTCAGAGAAGAGCATGCACGCAAGACGATTTTGCCGTTTTTGATGTCTTATCGGAAGAAGCGACAAACGACTTCTGCATAACTGGGTAAGATCTCCAAAGTAAGTTGCCGACCAGAGCGCTTGAGTTCCGTTCAAGCTCGTTTTTACTAGGAGGACAAGGTGACAAGTGGAGTTTCTGGCTCGAGTGGGTCCGGCAATAATCACGTTCCTCTTCTAATCGCACTCTGCGCCGTCGCAGCTTCGACGATGATTGTCGAGATAGTCATCGTCAAATTCATTGCGTTCAAGGTATTCCACCACTTCATCAACATGATTGTGAGCACCGTTGTGCTCAGCTTTGCTGCCGCCGGCACGTACCTCTATTTGAAGGGTAAGAATGAGGCGGACCCAGCGAGTTCTTGGCGCAATGCCGCACGAGAAGCGCTTTTGTATTCGATAACCTTGATGTTATCCATTCTTCTTTTCTGCTGGATTCCAATTGATCCTTATAACGTCAATTTAAGCCCAATCGTTCGTATTGGCTCCCTGCCTATTTACTTTGCAATTTTGGCCGTACCTTTCTTTTTCGGCGGACTTTGCATTAGTCGTGTGTTGGCAGAAAGCAGCCTGCAGCCCAGTAGAGTACTCTTGTTCGACCTTGCCGCCGCTGCTATCGCCGCTGCAGCCGCTCCGGCCATGCTAGAAGTTTTAAACGGCTACGGCGAAATAGCACTCGCTGCTGCGCTAGGCTTTGTTGCTTATCTTGCGTTCTTAAAAAGCGCGGGAGACTTAAAAGCGAAACCTGTTGGTATCGGGTTTGCGATCTTCCTTCCCATAGTCGCTGCCACACTTGCTTATCCGGGTTGGGCATTCAATACTTATGGGCTGGACATTCGCACATACAAGGGTGAAAACCTCGAGCGAATTGCGCTCAAAGAGCTCAATGGAATTAGCAAAACCTACTGGAATGCGCTCGCGCGTATTGATGTTTCTAATGTCGGCTTTTCCAATGACGAGATGTTTTTCTACGGCTTCGTCGATTCGAAAAACAAGAAGGAAGGGCGCTTAATTACCGTCGACAAAGGCGCCAACACGAGACAGTTTGCAAACAAAGGAAAGCTTGAAGATCAGAAATTCTTTGGCGACAGCGTCGTTGCAATCCCCTACATTGCGCACAAAGAAAACCCAATCAAGAATGTGCTGATTATCGGTGGCGGCGGCGGTTTGGACATTACGGTTGCCAAATTCTTCAAGTCGCCGAAAGTAGATGTATTGGAAATGAATCCGATGACGTACAAGCATGTCTTGCTTGGCGAGGGCGATCCCAATCGAGATCTGTTTCAACCTTGGGTGTCTAGTGACGCTACAAGCCAGATTAACATTTTCAATAAAGAGGCTCGTCACTTCTGCTCCTCGGCTCCTCCGGGCGGATACGACGTCATTCAAGCCACTGGGGTAGATACTTTTACTGCCATTGCATCTGGTGCCTTAGCATTCTCGGACAATTACTTGTACACGTATGATGCAGTGAAGAGCTATATGCGTCTTCTCAAGCCCGGTGGTGTTCTTTCGTTGGCTTACTGTCGCGAACCTGAAGCATTGCCGATCCGGATTTTTGCGTCGTATCTGGCTTGCCTGGAAGAAAACGGTGTAAAAGAGCCTTACAAGCACGTGATGGTTGTTGGTAAGGATATGTCGGATATCCTCGTCAAGACTACGCCATTCACACCGGAAGAATTGCAGAGCGTACGTGATTGGTGTAAGCAAACCGGAGCCGTGTTGGTATTCGACCCGGATCGGAAAACAGCGGAGACACCCGGACTGCGTCCACTCGAAGTGATGTACACAAAGCTGGGGTTTGCCGATACAGCTACGCGTCAAAGCCTGATAGACACCTACGAGAAAAACATCTTCCCCGCGACTGACGATAAGCCTTACTTCTATCAAACAGATCGCAATGAGAGCTTTATCTTCTCATCCAACTACTCATACTCGCCAAATCTAGCGGTCCTGCTGATTGCGATGTTCTGTGTGGTACTAATTGCTTTGCCTATTCGCAAAGCCGGTATCAGCGCTATGTCCGGTCCACTTCTTGCGCGTGCTGTATATTTCGCATTTTGTGGTTTTGCATTCCTTCTGTACGAAGTCGCCATCGTTCAGCTCTTCACTGTCTTCGTCGGCGGACCCGCTTATGCGTTGGCGGTGGTATTGGTGGCGGTGCTAATCGGATATTCTCTGGGGTGTTTTGCAGTTTCTAAATTGCCTGTCCGTAGCTCAACCTTTGTTGCCATCGGGCTTTTGCTGTTTGGCACAAACATGTTCGCTTGCTTTGCTTTGCCGGGCATCATCTCGTCTCTTCTCAGCATTGGTTTCACAGAGCGGATTGTTTTCTGCGCGCTAATCACCACGTTGCTGTCCTGCTTCACCGGGCTTTCCGTACCGCTAGCGATGGAAGCCGCAAAGGCGGATTCCGCACGCGAGATTTCCTGGTTTTGGGGAATTAGTTGCTCGTTCAACGCGCTTGGCGCCGCATGTTTCCCGCTTATTTCCATGCAAATCGGCATCAAAGCTACGCTTGCAGTTGTTGCTGTTTTGTACCTGGTGGCAAATTTGCTTTTCGCGAAGTTGCTTCAGGGCAATAGCCACGTTGCAAACGAGCAGCAGAATTCACCAGCGGAAGCTGCTTAAAGCTTCGACAGCCGCCATCTAAGGCTTCTGCTAGCCGCTATATAGAACTTCCGACAGCCGCCGCTTAGAACTCCTACTGTAGGCGTTTCAGACCCCGACCGTTGCCTCGTTGCATAAGCTCTAGGACACCAGCAATTTGTTTATCACTGGGTCACGCAGCTTCCAAATGAATGCGTCGGTCCAAAAGTGCTGAATATTCAAAAACACCCAGATGGAGATGAAACAAAGCGCTTTGTCTGCGATACCAACTTGAGTCATCCAAGTCGGGAGTGAAAACGCCAGGAGAAAACCTACAGCGAAGACAATTCCAAAATAGAGCATGCCGACCTTGGTGAACAGCATACGCCCAATCTGATGGAAGCTAACGTTCTCAGGCAAGCCTCTTTCTTTGAAATAGAAAGCGGAAGTGACGACTAGATATTGGCTCGAATGGAAGAACCATTGCGAGAACATGTAATAGAGCAAGGCAAAGTGCGTGCCCGCAATGAGCGGCAAAGCTGTCAGCGTCATGATGACGAGCAGCGCCGGCACCGGCATCAACGCTTTTTCTTTGATGTACTTGCGAACAACCATGCCGACAAAAGCGACTACAGAAACTTGCAGCACAACCAGTGAGGCAGTGCAGAGCCATTCCGGCAGAATTGCGTAGAACGGCACGTCGTAAAGGTTGAGCAGCTTGAATGTGCCGAAATCTTTGAGTGCGAACATGCGAATGATCAAGTAGACCATGGTGGCATCGACCATGAACTTCATGATTTTCTTTTCGATGTTGTTGAGCATGTATTTGCGCTTGTAGCAGTAAACGAGCGCAATTCCGTACGATTGTGCAAGCTGGTGCTGAAAGCCCCAGGCGAGAACGAGCTTGATAAAAAAAGTGGTTGTGGCGTGAATGTAGAGCGTAGAAAGACCAGCTAACAACGCGACAAATGCGATTACAGCTACTGGCTTACCAATCGCATCGCGTGTGACTTTGCTTCCGTAAACGCGAAAGAGGGTTGCAGGTTGGTGTCCATCGCCAAAGATGTGCAGACCAATAACACTGAGAGCGAAGAAGGCTTGAGCGGTTGTATTGCCGTCGAAGCCATAGCCGAACTTGGTCAGAGACAGTCCTGCATAGCAAAGCCAGAATGCGCCTCCGCAGACGAAGAGCAAGTCGATGACGGGATTTAAAATCCAGGGATATGGCCCGAGAGCTTTTGCCGTGGCGGCCGCGGACTGCTCGGAAGTTGGCTCAGTGAGTTTTGCGGCGTCTATTGCAGGCGTCGGCTGTTGGTATGATGCCGGTGCGGATGCAGGCACGGTGCCAGGTGCAGCGGTTTCAGCCGTGCGAAAACTGACTTCGTCCACAGGGTCTCCCTCCAATACGCCTTAGTAACTGGGAAATCTTCTAAAAGAGAAGGATCAGAACGGTTCTTAAATTCTGATATCCCATTATTTATATGCCCGAGAAAATCGGGACATAAACCATTCTAGAACATGTGGGCACTGCTCGAAAGCTTGATGAGCAGCCAATATTTAGACAAGTGAATTAATGGCGATGCAAGGCGCGATCGACGAATGCGCAGGCCAGTACTTTGCTCTAGTGTCGATCTCAACAGGCTCTGGGTTTCTAAATTTGGACAAAGTCGTCTTATTGGCTCATTTTGTGTTCGAAAACACAAAAAAGCGGGTCCCCGCCTCACAAGATAGGCACGTGGCAACCCGCTTCAGAAAGTCCGAAGGCAATGTTGTGCTGATTAGGTTATGCGATTACCTTACGATGGCTCTGGAAAGCCAGAAGGCGCGCAGTCCGCGGTACATTTTGACCATGTCTACGCCGGGTTTGCTGACCGTGGAGACTGCTGGTGCAATTTTTGGTGCCGCTGTTGGTCCAAGTATGATTGGGCCGCTTGCAAAGCTGCTTGTGGCGAACAGTCCGAAGCTAAATACGCCGGCTAATGCAGCTGCAGTAAGTACTTTACGAGTTTTCATTTCTTCTTTGATACCTCCGACTTCTGGAATCCTACAGCCTGAGTCATTTCTAGCTAGATATGTCTATCATAGAAGATAAGCGCGGATGTGGATCTTGACAATATAATATCACGATAGGGAAAGATTAAAATCTAGGAATTTTCCTAAAATCTTCAAGCTAATAATTGAGTAAAGTAACATCAGAGGTCTGCTTTGGGCGATTTTTTCATAGTTATGGGATGTGGGATTCTTGGGCTAATGGCCCACGGAGCCACAACTCGCCCGTGGCTGGAGTGGACTCTCCGGTTCATTATCGTAATTGTTTTCCTGGGAGAAGGCTTGATCGCTGCCGGCGCTCTCGTAGACTCGGGTCAAAATACCTGGCAGGGGGGCATTGCAATCGGCACAGCCGTCGCCACTGGTATCTGTTTAGTCTTTTACGGGCGTAAGCTCTATTCGGTTGCTTTTAGTTTTCTCGACAATATTTTTTCCGGAGCGGCCGCTGTCGCGCTCTATAAGAAAGCGTCCGTGTACGACGTTTTCACCAAAATCCATGTGTTCTTGCCCAATTCCATCCCGCACATGGTGGCGCTATTCATCTATATAAGTACATTTGCAACATTGCTGGGCGCAGTCGACCCCGAGAGCCTGGTTGGCGGCCCGGATGGGCTGAAGCTGCCCAGTTTGCCGCTGCCTATTCCGGTGCCGATCGACACACTCTTCTCGTACAACGGTCTGGGATTGGTTTTGCTCTCATTTTGCGGCGTCGGTATTTTCGTCAAGCGCGATTTCAAAAGCGTCTTGGACCGTTTGGGCTGGAAGAAGCCATCGGGCAAGCAAGTTGCTATCGGGCTTGGTTTGGTAGTCTTCAGCTTCCTGTACGACTATCTCTGGTCGCTTTACACGCACAACACAGGCACCGACATGGCCACGAAGTTGGCGGTGTACAACTCAGGAACCTTCAGCGTTGTCGGTGGTGCCGAAAAGTCTCTCATCCTCGCCCTGGCCACTGCCATCTTTGCCGGAGTTGGTGAGGAAACGTTGATCAGAGGCGCATTGCAGCCAGTGTTTGGAATATTCCCGGCGGCAGTTTTGCATGGAATTTTGCACGCGCAATTTAACCATGCGCCCATACTCATCATTCAAGTGGCGCTCTGGTCTTGCGTCATGGGGCTCGTTCGCAAGTACACCAATACGACGACAACCATCATTGGTCACGCCGGATTCAATTTCCTGACTACGTTCCTGTTCGCGTTCAATCCGTAAGCGCGGATGATACAGCGATGGTGCCAGAGCCCAGGTTATGACTTACTCTTAGCTCGGCATTCCTGAGCTTTCGTGGATAATGTTGTCGAGGCTCTCGATGGTTTCGGTCAATGAAAGACTCATGAGCTCTGCGCGCACTCTCTCATTGTTCTGAACAAGAGATGCGAGGTGCAATGAGGCGGCTGGTGCAGTAGCACCGAGTTTCAACTTGTGCGCCATATTCATCGAAAGAAGTTGGCACGCCATCTCAACGCCTTCAGAAAGCGGATATTTGTCGCCCACTTCAGTTGCGCTAGGGATTGCATAGAGCTTGTCCGACAATCCAATAGATTGAAGAATGAAGATCTTGAACCACTCAGGTGGATCTGCTTGAGCTTCAGCGTGCTCGTAGAGCGCCAGCCAGATTGAAAAACACAGAAGCTCCTTCACCGCTTCTGCAAATTCTTCTTGTGTCACTTCTGGCAGAGGGACATTCTTATTCGCTTCATTGGCATGGAATTCTTGCTCGCAGACGTTCATGTACTCGCGAAGCAGACGAGTGCTTTCCATTCCGTTGATGGTAGCGAAAAACAAAGCTCTTTCCGCGGACTCCCGCTCCGTCGCCGGTGGTTTTGCTTGACTCGGCACGATTTTTTGAAAGGCGGGGAGCTGACTGTCCATTTAGTCCTCGTTTCCAGGCTGAACCAATTCTAGCAGCGTGAACTTGTCCAGTACGAAATTTATGGGCTTCGACGGTTTCCTGCAAGATTTAAGGTTCGACTACGTATTTTTCCCAATGACAAGTTCATCTTTCGCAGGCATTATTATCGTTACGCCGGTTTCTGTACCCACAGCCGCTGGCCCTCCGGTTTATCTTCCCCGTAAATAAGGTATATAGGTAGAGGCTGTAAAGCCCGCCAGAGTCCATTATTGCTTGGACATATTCGCCGTGGCTGGTACGACGAATGTAACGAGCTCAACCACTACGTTTGCGTATAAACGACGTTCAGGAGAGTTACTATGGCTGACAGACCCATCGAACCAGGCAAGTACGACCCCAAGCAGACACCAGAAAGAAACGCTTCAGTTGATTCGACAGCTATTGTCGACAAATACAAATCTGATGGAGCAGAAGCTGCTTATCAAGCATTGCAGAAGGAATTAGATCCTCAGCAGCTCGCACAAAGAGGTGTCACCGACCAGCAACGAACCGCTTATCAAACTAAGTTGGTTGAACAACTTCAAACCGCCGGTGTATTGCCGGAAATCTCGATAGCAGCTGTCAAAGACAGAGCCGCTAAACCGGCAGATCAAGGTGGCAGCGACCTTCAAACAAACAATCAATACGACATCAACAAGATCAGAGCCGCACGTGATTCGGCAACAAATCCCGTCGACAAAGCGCTCTACACTGCATTCTCAGATAAGTACAATGATCTGCGCAATGAAAACCGCAATGGACGTGGTTATGCGCCGGTTAACGATGCAGCATTGACTCGTCACATGGACAAGACGAACGCTGCTGCTAAAGAGAAAGCTCAAGACGATCAATTCAAGAAAGATATTTCTGTTTTGGCAACGCGTCCAGAAGTATTTGACGCAATTGACAAAGCTGGTACCGAAACTCGTAACCGCGCTGGTGTCGTCCCAGAGAAGACTGACGGCAAGATAACCGACGAGAATATCGCCGCCTTTGACAAGAAGTGGAACGATCCAAACGAGACAGAGCGCAAGAAATTCCGTGATGGATTCGGTACGCAGGAGCAACAGGATCAAGTCGACCGTGCTGTAAAAGCTTTGAAGGGCGGACTCGAGCAGCCGAACCTCCTGAAACATGACATGGTTGAAGGGCGTTGGAACCCGTTCAACGAAAATGGCATAACCAAAGACACTCTGACAGCCGGATTAGGCGGACCTGAAGCCGTAGCGAAGTTTAAGCAGCAAGAGAATACTCGTCCTGATGGCACTGTCAGACCTGAGGTCGCTCCAGCTCAAAACTTTGCCGACAGTAAGCTTAACCGTGGCGAAGGACCATGGCACGTTGCCAACCAAATGATGAAAGGCCAGGAGGGTCAGTTCCAAGATCCAGCTAAAGCACAGCGCGATCTAACCAAGGCACTTCAAAGTTCCTTCACTGATCGTCAGGGCGCCGAACAGCTCGCTAACGGCGGACGTGACAAGGTTCGCGAAGAAATTCGCAAGAGCGGTAATACAGAACTGCTTAACTGGTTCGATAAGCGATATCCAAAACCAGAAGGACCTGAAAAACCAGTTGTTAAGCCTGAACCTACAGCAGCGGCTGATTTCAGCAGCACCAAGCTTAAGGACAAAAATGATGGTCCCAGAGCTATTGCAGGTCGCATGACTCAAGGGCAGGAGCAGTTCTTCACCGATCCAGCCAAGGCGACAAGAGATCTCGCCAAAGCCATCGGCGTAGAATCTGGAATCCACAATTCCAAGCAAGGCGCGGAACAAGTGACCAAGGAAAACTACGACAATGTGATCAAGAGCATTCAAGCAACTAACAATGCTGAGTTGCTCGCATGGTTCCAAAAACGCTATCCAAAACCGAAAGCGTAGGATTAGCGCATAACTAAAGTCTCAAGAGGAAGGTTCGCGCCTTCCTCTTTTGTTGTGTGGGTTTTTTCCTTGGAGCGCAATTTCAGTTTTGTACTTCAAGTTAGCGCCAACGCAGTTCCACTTATATTCGCCCCAGTCGCGCTCCGCGTACTTTCCGCTCTATCCGTCACGAAGCGGTCACGTTGGTGCGGAATAATCAAAAACATCCGAAGGGCGACGAAAGCCCACTTTCCCCTCAATTAAGAGATTCCCCGCCCTCCCCGGGCTGCGCTAAAAACTCTGCATTCCAGCCGATGCTTTCAAAAGGAAGGATCTGAGGCAGGTAACCGCGCGCGCCCAGCCGCTTTTCTCAGGAGAATTGACAATGGCAGAAACAGCACAACTCTACGACTCCGCTAAAGGTCCGACAAAGGAAGCCGCGGCGGATGCCGCAAACATCAGAACGGTGCTGGAAAAGGAAGGCTCGGATGCGGCAGTGACGAGGTTGCGTAGTGAGGTTGAGTCGGTACCTGAGCGTGATCGTCAGGCTTATAGCACGGCTCTATTTAAAAACCTGACTGGGGATAGCAATAAGCTGCCAAACATTTTGCCAGATATGGCAATCGCATTCGGAATGCAGAATTCCAATTCCTTTATGGAGCAAAACAGATGGAAATGGAATAGTGATGAGCGCATCGTCAATGCGGACAAGCTTACTTCCGCCGCGTCTAAAGAAACAAATCCAATCTATCAAGAACTCTACCGGGAGATGTACAACAAATTCCGCTCTATCAAGACTGAAAACGGCGCTCATATTGATCCACTGGACTCATATACTCAAGGCTCTCGCATTCTTCGAGACTATGTTGTGCCTGAAGGTCAGTTAAAGCAGCAGCTTGCCACTGATGCCGTGCGCGCTGACAACCGCCGACAATTTGGTGTCCTTGCTTCCAATCCTAAATTATTCGGTGCCATCGCCAATGGTGGCGAGATAACCCAGGATAGTTTGAAAGCATTTAGCGATAACTGGAATCAAACCGGCACAAATGGCGCAGATTTCCGCAAACAGTATGCGTCTACGCCAGAACAGCAAAGACAGATTGGGCAGACTCTCGACAATCTTAAGTACGCATTTGATGACGATAGGCACAAGGACAACAAGCCAGGCTCAGTCCTTCAAGACAACAAAGCTGGTTTTATAGCGAGACACGTTAACGACTACTTCCATGGTTATGGCAAGATGACGCAAGAAAGTTTGTTGAATGGACTTGGTTACAAGTCTATGGAAGAAGCGAAGCTTCGCCTTCCTGCAGACGTTGGTGGCAAGCCTCTTTCTGATGTGGTTGCGCTCACGAATTATGACAACACCAAGCTGCGCAACAGGCAAGATGGACCGATGGAACTTGCTCGCAGAATGCTATCGGGGCAAGAGAAACATTTCAAGGACGCACCTGGAGGCGCAGAGCAGGCTGTTAAAGACTTGACCAACGCGTTGGCTCCAGCTGCGGGTACCTTCGTTGATAAGGCTGTCAATCAGGTCACACCTGAAAATCGCGACAAGGTAATTCAGAACATTGCGGCTACAGGCAACGACAGATTGCGCGATTGGTTTGTCAGCCGCTATCCTGCCGACATGTCTGCAGCCTCTACAACAGCTGCTGCAGGACCGCTGGATAACTCATCTTCCAAGGTTGTGACGAAACAAGGTTCGGATGCGGTTGCGACCAACATGCTTAAGGACGCCGGTCTAGGTCACTCAGAGATGAAGGCTCTAAGTAATGTCTTATACAAAGATCTCGGAATCAACTGGAGTTCGGTGCATGCCGGCACGCCGCTAATCACTGAAGAAAACCTCGAGACTGTCCGCGAGAAGATTGCGGCGAAGAACAACGACAAACTCATTCAATGGTTTGACAGCAAATATCCGAAGAGAAACTAGCTTTTTCACTGATGATGACACAACAGGAATGCCCGATTTAACTTCCTTCGGAAGCTGAGTCGGGCTTTTCGCTAGGGGATTAGTGTGCCACTATTGCCGTCTTCCAAATTTTGATCTGTTTCTCTTTGCGTGGAAATGCCGTTGTCGGAATCTTTGTTGTTTTCTGGCTTAGTGCTGCCACCAGTGACACCTTTCAGCCCTTGCAGGATTGAGAGTGTCACTTCCCTTGGCTTGCCTACTAGTTTTCTTTCTTCCATTAGAGCAAGCTCGCGTGCGACTTCTTCGTCTGTGCGCTCCGGCTCTAGGATTGCAACTATATCTCGGTAATAGAGTGTTTCTTTCTCCATCAGCGCTTCGGCGAGTTTTTGAACTTTGTCTTTGTGCTGTCCTAGCAACTTGTTCACGCTTTCCTTGCAATCATTGATAATTTGCATGGTTGCGAGTTCCAACTGGCGCTCTGTTTCTGGAGAAGGTCCGGCCGCATCCTCATGTCCAAATGCCACATTGGTATTGAAAGTGAAGTCTTTCGCCATGCCCCATTCCCGAACCATTGCTCGAGCACAGGAAGCTACATTCCTCAAATCTGAACTGACTCCTGAGGAAGTTTCCTTTAAGAACATGTTCTCTGCCGCCCAGCCGCCGAGTGCAATTTCAATACGCACCATCAAATCATGTCTGTCTCGATGGTTGCGATCTTCCTTGCCGACATACCAGACGTACCCAAGTGCATAGCCACTTGGAACGACCGTAACGACCTGAATTCTGTCGCGCTTGTTGCGGAAGTAGGCAGCTACGGCGTGTCCCGCTTCGTGTATTGCGGTGGCGCTTAATTCCTCCATCAGTATATGACGGCTGTAGGACATACCGAAACTTTGCCTTTGAATAGCCTGAATTAGGTCAATCATCGTAATTTCTTTTCGCCCTTCACGAACGGCGATCAGGCCTGCTTCATTGACGATGTTGGCAATATCTGCGCCCGAGTTCCATACAGTCATGCGAGCGATTTCGCGCAAATCGATTTTGCATTCCATCTTGAGTTTCTGGATGTAGTGCTTGAACATCGCCTCGCGACCTTCGAGGTTAGGCATCGAGATATTGATGCGTCTGTCGAACCTGCCTGGACGTAGCAATGCTGGGTCCAGCAATGAAGCATTATTGGTGGCGCCTATGGTGAGTACTTTGTGTTTGCCGAAGCCGTCCAGTTCAACTAGGAACTGGTTCAAGGTCTGGTTTTGCTCCTGCTTGCCGCCGCCGCCGTAGTCACGGCCTCGATGACCAGCGATACCATCAATTTCGTCAATAAATACTATCGCAGGCTTGCCACTGCGCCTTGCTTGCTCATATACAGCTCTTACGCGAGCGGCTCCTAACCCTACCCAGACCTGTGCAAAGTCGCTGCCGCTGAGTGCGTAGAATGGTACACCCGCTTCGTTTGCAATGGCTTTGGCAAGCATAGTTTTACCGGTTCCAGATGGTCCTACAAGGAGAACACCCTTTGGTGCCTTGAGACCAACTTCTTGCACAAGCTCCATGTTTTTGATTAAGGCTACTACTTCAGAAGCTTCTGCCTTTGCTTCTTCCATGCCTTTAACGTCGTCGAGTTTAACGTCGACATCGGGCAGTCGAGCCATGTTTATGCCAGTAGTGTTCATCTTGTGTCCGGCAGTTGCAGACAATTTTGTAATTGCTTCTGCCAGGTCAGCCTCGATGAATTTCTTTCGATTGTTTCTTACCGCAAGAATAGCCGCTTCGTTGACTGCGGCAGCAACGTCGGCGCCGGCAAAGTTTACGCTCTGTTTCGAAAGTTCTTCTAGATCAAATTTGCCTTCGTTCTTGACCTTGCTCATGTAGAGCTCGAACATTTTCTTGCGTGCATCGGAGTCGGGTAGACCGATGTAGATCTTTCGATCAAATCTGCCAGCACGATAAAACGCAGGATCTAGATTCTGCTCTTGGTTGGTAGCGCCGATGGTCAGAATATTGCTGCGGCTAAACCCATCTAGTTGAACGAGGATCTCATTCAATTCGCTCGTACGGTTGTTTCCGACATCTGTCATCGTTCCTGCAATCGCATCGATTTCATCAATGAATACGATTGCTGCAGGGCTTTTTCTCGCTTGAGTATATAGAGCTCTAAGTCTCGCGGCGCCCTCTCCATCAAACATGCTCTTGAAATAAGATGCGGAAATTCCATAGAACGGCACACCTGCTTCGTTAGCGATTGCTTTGGCCATTAGGGTTTTGCCAACGCCAGGTGGTCCGATTAGTAGAATGCCGCGTGGCACTTTTGCACCCATCTCACGAAGTTCCGAGCCTTGGCGCAAGAATGAAATGACTTCAGATACGTCCTGTTTTGCGTCGTCGATTCCAATCACATGATCCAGTTTGACTGTCGGATCCGGGTTTGGAATGACAATGCCAGAATCAACTAGAACGCGATCATTGCCCATAGAAACACGGTCCAGGGCTTGTTCCAATATGTCTGTAGTGACACGGTTTGGACCACCAGGACGCGTACTCACAAGTGCTGCTTCGTTGACGATTTGGTAGATGTCTGCCGGAGAGAAGCCCTGGGTCAGGCTCGCAATATGTTCAACATTTACTTCTGGGTCGTGCGAAACTCTTTCCAGGTAGTATCTGAAAATCCTGACGCGCTCTTCCGGATTTGGAATTTGGAAATAAATGCGTCTATCCATACGGCCTGCACGAGTTAGACCCGGATCCAGACCGCCATCAAGGTTGGTGGCACCTATGACCAACAAACGCGACGCGTGGAACCCATCCATTTGCGTTAGCAGAGTATTGAGAGTCATGTTCATGTCAGACTGTCCACCGAAGCCTCTGTCTTGCCTCCGGCGTGTTGCCATTGAATCGATCTCGTCGATAAACAAAATCGCACGATCATGACGCTTCAGCTTCGCAAAAAGAGTTTTTAACTTGAGAACCCCCAAGCCAAAAATGAGTCCACTGATACCACCGCCCTCAACGACGTAAAATGGCGTACCGACTTCGTTTGCTATGGCTCTTGCGAAAAGCGTTTTACCTACGCCAGGAGCGCCCACGAAAAGCATTCCTTTTGGTAATTCAGCACCGGAAGCTGCATACTTCTCTGGGTTCTGAAGCATATCTATTACTTCTTTGATTTCCTGCTTTGCTTGCTCATTGCCAATCAATTCGTCCAATGTCTTTGGAGCCTTAGGATTAATCCTGGGCTTTTCGAACATGAATGGAAGTACGCGTTCCCAAATAGGTTTTGGTGCCTTCGAATCAGCACGCGGTGGCAGCGGAAAGATGATCGAAAGTACGATGTACCACTGCATCAAAATCATAATTGCGCCGAAAACAGCAGCGGCAAACACAGACGTTACTGAGTACTTGAGCAACGCAGGAAAAGAGGCAAAGGGGTTCCAAAACTGCGCTGTGCACAGCAAGAGCAACATCCATAGAATTAGAACAGTCCATCTCGCCCAATTTTTCATATCATTCAACTTCCGTAATTATCAGTTGTTGCCCCAGGCTGGAAACCCTTCCACCTTGCCTGCATTTGGATCTGATGCGCAGCTGTTCTTTCCAATATCAGTCAGTAACCGCACCCTGCGGTATCCGTCGGTGTAGACCAACTCAGGAATGACACCGTCCTGCTTATCTAGCTGTCAGGGATAGCCTGGAACAGCAATGTCTGAAATGCCTGTCTTTTCAGGTTCGCCTTTCAAGTCCATGCCGTTAAGCAGGCAGGTAACGCCCAGCGCAATGAATAACGTGACGAAAAAAGTCTTCATACCTTGGTGCTAAACCGGCTCTCTGTCGCTACTTATCTAATATTCCCTGTATCTACCGGCATTCTATATTCTTTGAAGAGATGCTGCCAATTCCTTTTGCCTGTTGGCTTTCTAGGGTAAACCCGGCATGTCAGGGCTGCTGAAATTTTAGGTGATGGTTCGCTGGAAACCAGCATTAGGCAAGGAATTCAATGGTTCCTCTCTAGTCTGCCGCGGTTCCTGTGCCGGGCTTTTGACTTTCGAGATATGGCTTAACCATTGCTACTACTTGGGTCTTCGGCATAGCTCCAGTAGTTGAATATTCGCACTTGCCTTCCTTGAAAACCATAAATACTGGAATTGATGAAATTTGATACTTCTGCGCCAGATGGGGGGCACGCAAAACATCGACGCGCGCCACCTTTAGGGAGCCCTGATACTCTGTGGCGACCTCGGCCAAAATCGGCTCCATTTTCTTGCAAGGTCCGCAAGTATCGGCGTAAAAGTCCACAAGGACCGGAGTCTGACTATCAATAACTTCGCTCTCGAAATTTGATTCGTCCACGGAAGCCATACTATTAAGTGCTTCTTCTGACGCTGTTTGTTGAGCCGCCCCCGGGGTTTGCTGCGGAGCGCTGGATGTTCCGCCGGGCTGCTGAGATCCGTTCCAAATACTGCCAATAATGAGAGCGATGACAAAAATGATGAATGCTTCTTTCACGGCGCTTTTCCGCTCCCATGGCTTCCGATATATGCGTTCGGTTACCTATATATTGGCACAGTGATTCGTTGCCTGCACTAGGGATTAATCTAGGTTCGTACTTACCATTTTCAAACCTTCAACAACTGCCACGCTAGCCTGGATTGCTTTTTGCCTTCAAAGCAAAAAAATAGGGACGCATCTCTGCGCCCCTACAAATAATCATGGTTCCGGTCAGCTTATTTGCCGCGCTCAGGAATCAGAACGGTGTCGATGACGTGAACTACGCCGTTGGTGCAATCTTTGTCAGCTTGCGTAACGAGAGCGCCGTCAACAACTTGTGTGCCGTCTTTGTTGTCGAGCATCACGGATTCGCCTTCCAAGGTTACGAGCGAACGGCGGCTTGCCAGATCGCTAGCGGTGTACTTCTTGGGAAGAACGTGATACTTGAGCACTGTTGCCAACTTCTTGTTATCAGCCAGGAGGGCTTCTCTGTCAGCTTTAGGAATTTTATTGAAAGCTGCATCGCTAGGAGCGAAGAGGGTGTAATCACCTCTTTGTCCGAGAGTCTTCATCAAACCGGTCTTGACCAGCGCATGGTGGAGTGTCGACAACTCCTTGTTGCAGGCGGTCGAGCTCGAAACGCTCGGCTTGCCGCAGGCTTTCTTGTGGTGTCTTTTCGCATCAGCTGTAAGCTGAGACGAGCTAATCACCGCCAATGTCATTGCTACGACAACTGCGGCTACTTTCTTCGATTGCATCACGATCTCCTTTGCCTGTCGCGAATCTAGTGATCTAAGTGATCCTACTGACGCGTATATACGATCTTCTTCAACCCTTACCCATAGCTGTCGCTAAAGCACGCGCCAGGCTATGTCTTGAATGCCTAAATTATGCCGGATCTAAGTTAAGTGCCCGTAAAAAGATCAGGTGACCTGATCCACCTTTTATACGTGCTTGTTAATTGCCGTCGCGAGAGCTGATTTCGGTACAGCGCCGACTACCTGCTCGACAACCTGACCTGTCTTGAAGACATAAAGGCTTGGAATGCCGCGAATAGAATAGGCTTGCGCAGTTTTCGGATTTTCATCCGTGTTCAGCTTCACAACCTTGAGACGACCTTCGTATTCTTTAGAAAGGTCTTCCACAACAGGCGCGATTGCTTTGCAAGGACCACACCAGGGAGCCCAAAAGTCGACCAGGACTGGAATTTCAGCCTTCAAAACTTCTTGCTCAAACGTGGCGTCGGTGACGTTCAACACAGCAGACATCTTCGGAATGGACCTCCCATTTGGCGGGCTAGATAGCAGTCGTTATCAAACTTCTATGCTTCCGCATTATATAGACTCGCAACTTAGTTTCGCACAGATAGGACAATTTGTCTTAATCGTTGATCGTGTTGCCAAGCGAGTGGCGTACCGCGGCATAGCGCATGGCAAGCCATAAGTAGAGGAGCTGTGTGACCGATAAGACTGGCTATTCCTCGAATTCGCCCGTAGCCAATTGTCAAAGGGCTTTCTATTTCAGTTTAGAAAGTTCCGATATTTTTGTTGAAATCGGTATTTAATTAGATCGGGGAGCGCAATACGACTTGAGCGTGCCTCTGTTCCTAAGTATTTTTCTAGTGCCTTAGCTACTCAGCCTTCAGAGGCAAATTCGATGGGGCTCTTGGAGCGAATCTACAAGTGGATGTTCAGAAGTCTGGCCAACCAGCTTCTGTTTACCTACCTGGTCATTATTGTGATTTCGCTCTTGGCTGTGAGCTTATGGGCGTTGTTTGCCATTAAATCTGAATCTGTCACCGATTTGCGCAACTCGCTTGAAGTTGAAGCTGTGCACTTGGCTTTGGAAATTGACAACGATTTGGGCATGGATTCTGAGAAGTCCAGGCAGCGCATTCAAAGCGCGGTGGACCGTCACGCTACTAAGCTTGGCGTGGCAATCACAGTGGTCGATCGTGACGGACGAGTACTTGCAGATTCATCTACGATCTCGCCAGCGCCGGATGGCGTCAACATCTCCAACGATTCTGAGATCAATGATGCGCTCGCCGGCATCGTTGCGATATACACGAGAAATGAGCGGACAACAAACAGTAACTGGCTCTACGTCGCCTGTCCCGTGCGCGCCGCAGGTCAGACTACAGGAGTTATTCGAGTTGGAGTTCAGCTGACTGAAATCGAACAGCGTTTGCACCGCGACTTGATCATCTTTCTGGAAATTATTTTTGCGACTGGTGTAATGACAGTTCTCATCAGCCTTTGGCTGGCGCGACGAGTAAATAGACCGTTGCAAGAAATGAGCATGACTGCCAGAAAAATCGCTGCATCCGGTGACATGTCGGAAACGGTTCCGGTGAAACGACCTGATGAAGTTGGAGAGTTGGCGCGTTCTTTCAATCAAATGATTCGCCGTCTGCGTGAGCAAGAACGTTTGCGTCAAGAATTCATCGCCAACGCATCACACGAATTGAAAACACCGACAATGGCGATTGGTTCTGTTGTGGAAGCGCTTCAAGCGGGCGCTGCCGAAGATCCAAAGCTTCGCAATCAATTCCTCGAATCACTCGAAAGACTCGTTGATCGACAAGCGAATCTATTGCAAGACCTGCTCGATATCAGCCGATTGGATAGCGGACAGGATATGTCGTTGAAAAACGAAATCAATGTTCAGCAACTCATCAACGATGCTGTCTATCAAGTTCAGCCAAATGCAGAGAAAAAACAAGTTGAAATCAACGTAGATTCTGACCTTGACGGCGCAGTGGTTATGGGCAATTCCATACATTTGCAGAGAGCGTTGGTAAACATCCTAGGGAATGCTGTCAATTACACTTCTAAGGATGGAAACGTCGGAATTAAGGCAACTCTCGATGGAATCAATGAGGTAGAAATCAAAATTACTGATACCGGAATTGGTATCGATGCAGAAGACCTTCCCAAAATTTTCGAGCGCTTCTATCGTGCTGACAAAGCGAGAAGTCGCGCAAGTGGTGGCTCCGGACTTGGTCTAGCAATCACCCAAGAAATCATTGCCAGACATCAGGGTAGCGTTAGTGTTGAGTCTGAAGTCGGCGTAGGGTCTACGTTTGTCGTTCGCTTGCCCGTAAAGGTGCAAGCACCACCCGTGGAAAGACCACTGGAATCTGACGCGGACAAAGATGCTGTTTTAGGTAGCCATGAATAATCTGATCAAAAAGATTCAATCTATTTTTGGAAAGAAAGATGCCCCGCCCGCTCCTGCTGAAGAAGAGGACGAGCTTTGTTGTGAGGGCAAAGTGCACATCGCATACCGCGGAATCAGTGACGACAAAATGTACGTATCATACAACCGGCGATGGGATGAAGTGAAATTCTTCAAGCCCAACGGGCTGCGCGTCTTCTGCAACGTTTGCCGCCGCCGCTTGCTTTAGCTCGGCATTTCCCATTTGTAGCCTTGGCGGTGGATGGTTTTGATTGGTGAAGGCTGCCCTTCTGTCTCGATTTTTCCGCGCAATTTTGTGATGTGCACGCGAATAGTGTCAGGTGATGCTTCTGATTCTGCGGACCAAACCCGGTCGAGAAGCGCTTCTGGGCTGAATACTTGATTTGGATGGCGAAGGAAAAATTCTAACAGTGCAAACTCTTTCGGCAGAAGTGTAATTTCCTTTCCACCTTTGGTGACCTTGAATCCTTGCGGATCTAGCTCAATGTCTCCGCAAGTCAAAATGTTTTGTTTCAATTCGCCAGAGCGTCTCAAAAGCGCTCGCACGCGGGCAGATAATTCGCGCGGATGAAAGGGTTTCGTCAAATAATCGTCGGCTCCAGCGTCCAGCCCTGTTTCTTTATCGGTGATTTCCGACTTGCCTGTAAGCATCAGCACGGGCGTGTTTCCGCCCTTAGAGCGAAACCGCTTGCAGATTTCGATGCCTGTAAGATCGGGCAATTGCCAGTCGAATATCAGCACGTCGTATTTGTCGAAGCGCAGGCGTTCTATAGCTTCGCTGCCTGAGTTGACGACGTCAATCGTATAGTGCTCATCGGTGAGCCAGTCGCTCACGACCTCGCACACTTCCAGGTCATCTTCGACCAATAGAATTTTGGCCACTGCTGTTCCCTTCTGAATTTGCCGCCTTCGCCATTGAAATATAGGCTACTGTATACCAGCCGTCAAATCACCATTTCCATGGCGCGTAAGTATAATTTCGGTATGGTCCTTTGATGGGCACGTCGAGGCGAAGCGGTTGCGATTTGATCTGAAACTTTCACAGAAGGGATTGATCCTTGTTGCAATTCCTTTGGCTTTTCAAATCATTTTCTTTGTAGTGCTTGCAGGGCTGATTGCCGCTGCCGAACACGAGGAGATGATTGCGAAGCGTGGGGAGCGTATAACTTCACGCATTGGCAATGTTTCCAAGTATTTGATTGAGTCTGAAATGGCTTTGATCGGATATGGCTGTCGTCGCATGGAGCCTTTGCTGGCTGCGTATGAAGCGAACGATGCTCAGATTCCTCTTGTTTTTGAAGACCTGAAAAAGCTCACGAAGGAAGTTCCTGACACAGCGACGAGCATTACCAGCCTGGAGATTGCGGTCAATCAACTGCGAAAAAACATGAGACAGTCGCTCAGCAACATCCAGGGTGGCAATTGGATGCCCGCGGTGGTGCGGCTGGCCGGGCAAAGCACAAATTCCTATTTTACTGTGAAGCATGAAATCGAAGCGATCACACGGCAAATTCGCAGAAGCTACATCACTGATCAGCAGGAAGAGCGCAATAAAATGCGGATCTGGGCTGCACTCATTGTGATGCTTATTTCAAACATCGTGATCACAATTTTGATGTCGCTCTATTTCAGCAAGAATGTGTCTGGGCGTCTGAAGATACTTTCGGAGAACACTTTGCGCGTTCGCGACAGAAAGGAACTCAATCCGCCGCTTGAAGGCAGTGATGAAATTGCAGAACTGGACCGCACTTTTCACTCAATGTCGGCTGCGCTGACAAAGGCAGAGCAGACCAAAGCAGAATTCATTTCAATGATAAGCCATGATCTGCGCAGCCCTCTGACCTCCCTGCAGTTCACTTTTGCGCTGGCAGAAAAGGGTGCTTTCGGTGAAATGAATGAAAAAGGAAAAGAGCGTTTCTCAAAGGCTGAACATACTGTTGACCGGCTAGTGAAGCTGATTAACGAACTCCTGGACATTGAGAAGATGGAAGCGGGAATGTTGAGCATGGTTCCTGCTCCAGAAGAACTCGATGCCATCGTAAAGCGCGCATTTGACTCTGTGTCAGGATTGGCAGAAAAGAAATCTATTGAACTCACTGCGCCTTCAAGCTCGCTCAAAGTCAATGTTGAAGGTGATCGCATTGTTCAGGTTCTGGTAAATCTATTGTCGAACGCTATAAAGTTTTCCCCGAACAATTCTCGAATTGTTGTCTCTGCCACTGAATTGCCGACCGGTGTAAAAGTGACTGTTGCAGACGAAGGACGCGGAATTCCAAAGGAAAAATTGAAAGAAGTATTTGATCGTTTTGCGCAGGTCGAGCATGCGGATGCCACCACTCATGGTGGTACTGGTTTGGGCTTGGCGATTTGTAAGGCTATCATTGAAGGGCACGGCGGAATTATTAGCGTCGACAGTGATGAAGGCGTCGGCAGCCGTTTTTGGTTCGTCATCCAAAAGGCGGAGTAGGTGCGAGGCTGCTTTCTCTGCTTTAACAACTCCACAACAAGATTCATATAGAGTCCATTAGAACAACCGAACACCCCTCGCCGTGGAGTCCTCATGATCACGACGACTTACACCCTGCTGCCTACAAAGAACGATCAGAAGAACGACGGTTCATCAAAAGGAAACGCTGTCGACGATTGGAAGTCTTATGCGATTGCATCCGCGATTGCCTTAAGTGGCGGATTTCGTGAAGCTTCGAAGCGAATGGTGAAACAGGCTAAGGAGAAGGTGTACGAGATTCCTCCGAGCGCCTATCGCGTGGTGGCAACGAATATTTGCGATATGATTGTCGCTGCCGACCGCAAGCGGTTCGAACGAGCCGCGCTTTTAAAGCAAACAGCTATGGACGGCATGCGCTCTATCTCAGGCTCTGAAGCTACCGAGCTGAAGGATGTCTTGGAGCAGGTTTGCGTTCATCTTGAACTAAAATCATGAGTTACACGCAAACGGTTGTCGAAAACTCGCCAATATCTCTAAACTCGTATGATTTCAGTAAACCTGGTCTATGCCATTTGAAAGTAGTCACTCCGAATTTCGCAGTTTTCCGTAGGGGCGGCATTAATGCCGCCCGCGCGAAAGGCGCATGCAATGCGCCACTACGCGAACAAGCGACGCATTGCGTCGCCCCTGCACGGCTGACCTGTATCTAATTTCTAATGACGATGGCGGCGGTGATGGCGCTGCGGCGGATCTGGTGCGTCTTGCTGACGTACTCCTGCAAAACTGAAGTGATGCAAGTCACCTTTGATTGGTCCTTTGCTGTCACCTTGTCTCCAACCGTTTGCAAGCAAGGCGCGCTTTACGTCAGGGTCTTGCCAGTTGGACACATCCATCGCATTGCCACGAGTGTGATTGGAGAGTGTAGGTTTTCCAGCCGCGAAATCGCGTCCGTTTCTGCTTCTTGAGCGGATTTCGGTTTGTGTATCTACAGTCCTTCCCGCTCCATTTTTGTCAGAGACGATAATTGATTTGCCTTTCGCCGCGAGCTGTTCTTGCGCTCGTGCAAACGCTTGTGCCGCTGGACCTGAGAGCCAATAGTCCTGGGTTTCACCGCTCCTGTTGCGCGTTGATGTCACCAGACCCTTCTGTCCGATGTATAGCGCGTCGGGTACGCGAGCTAAAATGTTTTGATCGCGGACGGGCTCAAGTAGCCTCTTTGCGTCGAGTCTGCTGAAGTCCAAATTGCCGCTTGGTGAGAGGCGGTCTCTCCCCTGGGTAATGTCAGGAAACGCAGTAGGCGGTAGTGATGCCCTTAGCTGGCGCGGTCCGAGTCCTGTCGTTTGGCGCTCCGGCAGCGGATTGATAGTTATCGTCTTGCCGGCGGCGAGTGCATTCCAGTCGATCAAAGAGCGTCCGCTAGCTTGATCCTGAAGCGCGGGATACTGCATCCCGGGGCGTTCTGCCGGGCGCGCGGTCAGACCCAGCATCTCATTTAAATTCTGTCGGCTTATATCCGGCATAGACGCTGCTGTGATCTCGTTTTTCGTCCAGGCCGCGCGCGCAATGCTGCGCCAGGCTTCGCTTGCGTCATCTGCAGAGGCGGCGGCGAAATTCCTTTCGGTTGATTGTTCTTGACTCTGCGCAGTAAATCGCTGTGGGGGTGTTGCGGATTCCGTCATGGCGTTATTTCGAAATTCTTAGGGCGGTAAGTTGGGCTAGAACGCTATGCGTCTCAATATCCTGGATGGACCTGATCGTGCCGTGGGCGCGGACTTTTGGTACTCGATTTTCTGGTAAGTGAAACGGAAAAGTTAACGGTAAGGCGGTTTTGAAGAAACGAATAGGTGTGCGGCCTGAACTCGAGAGCTCAAGGCCGTTTTTCACGAATCGGATGTACTTATCTGGGGTCGGTGCTGGTCGACTCCAGGACGAAAGATCGTCCCACCCTAACGGTATGACAGGGAGGGTGACTTTTACGTGAAAAATCTTCACGGCACTCTCCTTTCGGATTTAAGGAGTTGGCGTAAATAGACATGGGTCATCGCTCCGTGCGCGCCATCGCCCCTGTTGGTGAACTCGCTTCTTTTGAAAACGAAGCCGTGCTGAGCGATTGCGTCTGGGCTGACGAGTCCGGTGCCTCTGGCGTGGTCTTTATAGATGCTTTGATTACCTAAACCTGCTCGCGCCAACTGTTGCTCTACTCGCCCTTGCAAGCCGGTGCTCTGATTCGCTAAATGTCCGGTGTAGATCAATTGGAAGTGCTTATTTCCTGAAGCGAGGTCGCGAAGATTGCTCTTTATCCAACCGTCGTAGGCAGTCGGGTTGTACATTGAATCGAGTACCGTCACCGAAGTGATTTTGTCCTGAAGTCCATTTTTGTAGAGCTGCGCGATTGAAGGGTTGTAGCCTGCGGAATGCGAGATGATGCCAATGCTTGCCAAATTGTCGACGTTCTTGCCTGCCAGTTCCGGTGTTTTCTTCATGATTTCGTTGAACATGTTGCGGTAGAAGTTGGGCTGATCAGAACGCCCGCGCGCGGAGCTGTTGGAGCCCGGGGACGCCTGCCATTCCGGAACGACGAGAATCGTTTGAGGATCTGCCGAGCGCATTTGTTCTCTCAACTCGCTATAGCTGATAGCTGCATGTGCATCGGTTCGAAAGCCGTGGTTGTAAACGAGCATGCGCGTGGGTTTTTGCGGATCATAGCCTTGCGGAATGATCACGGATGCATCGACTTTGTGTCGGCCAGTATTGTTTTGGAGTTGGAATTCGTAGACCTTGCCCAGTCCACCTTCGGGCGCGACTATGCGGCGACCAGCTTCTCCTGCCCTATCCCCCTGGCCTCTTAGCTCCGGCTGACCGGTTCTACCCCGCTGGCCGGCTCGCTCCATTTGTATGTCCGGCAGTTTCACAATGGCGTTTCTTTGCCCTTCTGCACCGGTTGGGGAAATTCTTGTTTTGGGAAGAAGTCCACGGTTTTCCAGTTGGGCTTGCACATCGGGAGGCTGTATTCCTTGAAACTGCATTGCAGCAATTGGTGTGCTCAGACCAAGGCTGTCGCTCAGTGCCTTTGGCACGCTGAAGTCCATTGGTTTGCCGTTAGAGCCCACTGCGTCGCTTTTCGAGGAATCGCTGCTCCAGATTTTGCTGGCAATCGAGGACCAGGTTTTACTAGTTTCGCAGGACGAAAAATTTGAAACGGCATCCCCTGCCGGTTGCGCCGCAGAGCGTTCTGAAACAAAATCTGATTGCTGTGATGTTTGTGCCATAAGAGATTCCGTTAAAGAGCTTGGTGCGTGCGGAATGTGAAAGTGCTGGAAATGTGGCTATGTGCGGCCATCTGCCGTTATCCTTTTTACTTGTGCGAGAAGTTCTTCTTTACCGTCTTTTCTCAAATTGCGTCTGGCATTGCCCCATGCTCGATCGGCTGGAATGCTTTCCACTGTTATTTCCATAGCTCTCGGCGTTGTGTCTTTCATGCCGATTGCGTTCGCTGCGCCGAGGGATATGTCCAGGACGCGGTTGTGGACCTTTTCACTACCGTCTGGGCGAGCTTCTTTCTTGCCCGCAAAAGGTCCGTTATCAGTGATTACAACGCGTGTTTCTTTGCCGTTTTCAGGATTTCGCACTTTGAGAACAGTGCCAAAGGGAAACTCTCGGCTGGCAGCGGTGAGTTCGTTTTTGTTGAACCTTATCCCGCTTGCTGTGCTGCTGTCTTCCCAGTAAACGGAGGTAATGCCTTTGAACTTATCGCCTTCGCCATATTTGCGTTCGTAGGGACTCTTCCATTCACCTGGCTTTTCTGGCTCTTTCTTTGCAGGTTCCAGCCTTTCTTCCGGTTTTTTCTTCAGGTCTTCAGCAGATTGCTTTGCTTCTTTGTCTGGGTCGGTCCTGCGTTTGTCAGCCGTTTTGGTGTCTTTGCCACCAGGCTTGGTGCCCTCGCCAATTGTTTTTTCGTTGTCGGAAAGCCTGTCTAGTAAAGCGACTCCACGATTTTTATAATCAACAGCCTTGCCGTTTGCGTCTTTCTGCGGGTTCAGAGATCCGTCGGCGTTTTGTATTGCTCGTAAAGCATTCAGTTCGCCGCCATTCTTGCCTGAGACGTAGACACCAAGCATACTCCTGCTTTTGGAGATTTCCTCTTTCTCAAGCCTGACTTTGTTGATCGCGCCGTCAGCGCTTTGCACTGAAAAACTTGTTACGCCTGCGCTGACGAGTTCGCTAGCCGCTTTCAGTCGGTCTTGAGGATCAGCTTTTGAATTCATGACTGTCTCAGTGCGTTTTTTGTTGTCTCCTTGAAGAGCTTTAGGGGTGTCAAAACCTTCAACTCGCGCTTCTGCTGTGACGCCCGCTCTTGTGTCTGCGCTGTCCTGAACGATGCTCAGGTCTGGAATGGTGCCGCCTTTAACCAGGTCTTGCTCTTTTGAGCCGCCAATTCCGAGTGCGTCACCGATTTTCTGCCCTGCTGAGGCGACGCACCCTTTGAGGTCGCCATTCCAGCACTGGCTAGCAATGTCAGACCATGTACTTGTTTTGGGCGGAGAAAAATCGACTGTATCGCTGACGACGGGCGCGGCCGGGCGCTCCGAAGCAGCACCCTGGTGTTGTGCTGTTTCTGCTGTCATAAATTTTCTGTTGTGGCTGTAGGGTGGGGGCTCGATATTTGGCGATGTTTCGACGCCGGTGAATCTCACCGCGTATTTGCTTTATTGGAAGGAAAGAACGTTAGTAAATTTCGCATCAATAGCTTTCTCAAAAACATATCACCGGTGCGTTACCGGATCGTGACGTGCTGCTTGAGTTCGGCGCCGAACATTCTTTCGCGGAGTTCTGGAACGAACCTTTGTATAGACAAATCTTCGGTTGCGTTGAAATCTCGCAGTCGATCTTGAATCTGCCTATCGGTGAGAAAGGCGCTGTAATTTTTTAGCGCAGGCAGTTTCTGCGTTTCAAAAAAATGCTGGTCGCGCGTCCAGTAGTGGTTGATACGGACCTGCTCTACACTGACATACGAAGAGCGGCTGCCGCTCATCGGAATCTTCTCTTCATTTACCTGTGTGCCGTGTTTTACATATTTTGCAAAATGCGGGTTGGTGACGCGTATTATCAGCTCCGGGCGGGAGATTGTTTTGACATGCAAATTATCCTCGTTGTTTGCTTCGGCGCAACGAGTCAGCATTTCAATCATGAGCTTATCTTCTGGAATTCCTTGGCAGTTTGATGTTCCAAACATTTGCCAATTGACTGAGAGTCCGCCGAAATCTTCGTAATCTTCGAGAAGATCAGTAAGTTTCTCTTCTTTAGTCGGATAGAGATACTCATCTACATCTATTAAAGCCAGCCATTTTGCGGATTCTGCAGTTAGATCGACAATGCGTCTGTAAGCGCTGCATTGAATATTGTTGAAGTCTTCTTGCGATTTGATCTCAATTGGCCAGTGGTCAAGTTTGACAATGCCTGATTTTATGTACGGTTTGAGAACAGATTCAAAATCGTCTGTGCTCAAATTGTTGAACAAGTAAAAGCGTTCTACTCCAACGAGCATGTGGAATTCGAGCCATTCTTTCAGGAAGGGAGCCTGATTTTGAATGATGGCGCCAACGACAAGCTGGTTGGGATAACGCGGTCCACGCGTGTTTTTTTTGCTGCGTGTCTTTTGAGTTGTGCTTACTTGTGTGTTGGTTGCGGTGCTCGCTGTTGCGTTGCTTGTTGCCGCATTTTTTGATGAGCTGTTCGATGCGCTGTTTGATGAGCTGTTTGATGCACCTGTTGTCGAAGGCGCTGGCTGACGCGTAGATTGCTGACCTGGCGCGCTTTGGCTACCTTTCGTTCTGCTGGTGTTAGCGCTGGGGCGATTCTTCTTGCCGAAAAGAACTTCCGGGGCGCGTTTTGGTGCAATTTGCTTTTGCAAAGTTCTGAAGTGTCGCGTCAATTTCCACGATCGACTTTTCAGAACTCGGCGAATTGACTGGCGTAAATACTGGATGTACTCTTCTTGCGCGTCCAGTGAAAGAGTGAATTCTTCAGTTGCCTTCTCATCGCCTCCGCTGCCGATGAGTTTGTTTATCTCTCTCAGGCTTCGCGTAAGTGTCCATGATGGAGTATCCATCACGCGCCGAAGATCCGCTTCCAGTTCGCGAATTCTCAGCTCTCTTCGCAATGCGCCCATGGGAGTGTCCTCTCCATCGCCTGATTGGGCAAGCACAAGCATCGTATGAAAGAGTGCTTCTTTGAGACCAAACATATCTTCGCGGCGAAGAAATTGGTCGTTGTGCAATTTCTTTTCGTTCAGCTCGCCAGTGTCGATAAGGTTGCTTAGAGCGCAGGAGAGCCAATAAAGAGTTTCGCGGACAAACTTGTGGCGAGACTTGCCGATTTTTTTCAATGAGCTTTCCATCGCGTATGACAGATGGACAATGTCGGAGGCAAGCCACAGTTGGGCATTATTGGCAGCCGTCGCACCGCTTGCATGTTTTCGGAAGCTGGCAAGTTCTTCGTTAATGAAGGCGTAGTCGCCTTTTTGCAAAATCCGAAGCCAGTACTCAATGTCACCGATATGGCGAAATTGCGTGGCGAAGCCGCTGCCTACGGAAGTCTTCCGGAACATCACCGTGCAGGGCTCGCCTATGATATTGCGCAATGGGTCGAGACTGTGGCTGATTATGTCTTCTGCAGCATAGAAGGGCTCCGAGCCGAAAAGGTCTAAGGCCGTGACAATGCCTTCGTGAGGAATCGATCTCCCGTTTTCGTCGATTACTTTTCGACGCGAGCTTACTAAAGCAATCTTTGGGTTCTCTTGAAGAACTGCGACCTGGCGTTCAATAAGAGTTGGCTCCCAGAGATCGTCCTGCGCGTGAGGCTTGATGTATTCGCCTTTTGCTCGCAGCAGGCAAATGTTGTAATTCTGAAAGAGTCCCAGCCGCTGATCATTTTTTGAATACCGGATGCGGGGGTCATTCTTTGCATATCGCTCAATGATTTCAAACGTGGCGTCTGACGAGCCATCATCTGAAATTATGAATTCGAAATTCTGGTAAGTTTGCCCAAGAGCGCTTTCGATTGCCTGAGGCAAAAATTCGGCGCCGTTATAAGTCGGCAAGCATATTGAAACTAGGAATTCCACCAGGCTGCCCATTCCATGGTAATCAATCGGACAATTATTACATGCCGATGGGTTGTGAATTCTCAGCCACAACAGTTAGACTTTCCTCATCGCGTCACGATCCTGCGGCCGGCGAGGCTTGAGCAGTCTATTGAAAAGCGCTAATAGTCACAATTTGAGCGAGCCCAAAACTATTGTCGCCCAATCCTTGCCGACCTGGCGGACCAGCTGCGTGATCGCATAAATATCGAGTTTGTCGTTGTGGCACCACCGGTAGTGTTTTCTCATGAGTGTTTGCGACACTTTCTAGTTGGGTGTCAAAAGAAACACCATATTGGATACGTGGCTAGCATCTGCTCAGTAGAATGTATTTTGGCGTGGCATAATGTGCAAAGCCGTGTGACAAAAGGTGGTTGTAAGATTGCTCAGTGACACGGATTGTCAGCACGGGAAGAAGAGGAAGCTTCTTAACCACTTATGGCACGAGTTCTCTTTGTTGAAGACGATAAAGACCTTGCAACAGCCGTAGAGATGGCGCTCGAGGCGCAAAATTTTGTCGTTGAAGTTGTGCATGATGGCAAGTCTGCTCTGGACCGGCTGACATTCGGGCATTACGACGTGGCGATAGTCGATTGGATGTTGCCGCAAATGAGTGGATACGAAGTCTGCCAGGAATACAGGCGCAATGGCGGGCAAACGCCGATTCTTTTCTTGACCGGGCAATCTGATGTAATGCATCGCGTGCAGGCGCTTGATACGGGCGCTGATGACTATCTGTGCAAACCTTTCGCGTATGCCGAATTGATGTCGCGCGTGCGTGCGCTGCTTCGCCGTTTTCCAAAAATGGAGAATCAGGTGATTAGCCTCGGGCATCTTGAACTTGATGTTCAGCGCTGCCGAGCTAAAGTCGAAGGCAAGGATGTAGACCTGGCACCCAGCGAATTTGCCTTGTTAGAACTTTTGATGAAACACCAGGGGCGTATTTTTAGTGCCGACGATTTGCTTGACCGCGTCTTTAAGCTCGATCGAGAGGCGACTGGTGAGGCTGTCCGCCAGCGCATTTTACGTTTGCGGAAGAAAATCGACCTTGTCGGCAAACCGTCATTGATCAAAACTGTGAAAGGCCTCGGCTATTGCATGGAAGAAGCGGCTGAAAGTTAGCAATTGGATGGACACAGCGTGTAAAGAACCGCACCAGATCGGCAATTGCGAGTGGCCAATATCTAGTCGCTGTTACTTCAGCAATTGCTTGCATCGCAGCTTGTTTAGACCGTTGCTGGTGCGATGCGCCTAACCTTACCTTGCGGCAAGCTCCGAAATGACCTGATCTAGGTGGTCTGAATTTCTCAAGAAATTCAGACCACCTATGCAGAAAGAAAAGCAGCGCCCCTGAGGCTTCTAGGGCTCAGGGTGAAATTGCTCAGAATGCAGCCGAAGCATAATCTGTGCTTGTATGGGGCTTTTAAGTCTTGCAGGTGGTCTGAATTTCTCGAGAAATTCAGACCACCTGCAACCGCTCGCATTTAGGGCCTGCCAGTCGGGAACGAAAAAACCCCTGCTGGATCGCTCCTGCAGGGGTTCTGTATTTCTATTGCATTCTCGCAACTGTTTGAGCAATGCGAGCCTATAGTCTATGCGCTTAGCAGCACTTTTCTGCTTGCGGCTTTGCGGAGCCCTCCGGTGCCGGAGAATTGGCGAGCGCTTTACGCAACGAGCCACCATACTTAGTGAGCAGCTCTTCAGCTTGCGCGCGGCCGAGTTTTCTCTTGGTCATCAAAATGGCCGTTTTTGCTTTGTTTTGCGATGCGACCAGCGCGCCTTCAGCGATGTGTCGTGGCACTTCGCCACAGATCGAGATGATCGAAACAGCACGCTCTCTCAATTTCTCATTGGTCGGTTTGAGGTCAACCATGAGGTTTTCGTAGACTTTTCCGAGACGAACCATCGTACAGGTCGTGAGAAGATTGAGAATCATCTTTTGAGCCGTACCGGCTTTCATGCGGGTTGAACCCGTCAAGGCTTCGGCTCCGACGACTGCAGTGATGGTCACATCACACAGTCCGTCCAGTCCGCCGAAGTTGTTGACGATACCGATTCTGGCTGCTCCAGCTTCGCGCGCTTGTTCGAGAGCGCCTATTACGTACGGTGTCCTGCCAGAGGCCGTGATCCCAACAACAATGTCTTTGTCCGTGATTTTTGCGGAGATTGCGTCTTGCTCGCCCATCTCTTTTGAGTCTTCGGCATTTTCGAATGAGCGGAACATCGCTTCTTTGCCGCCGGCAATGTGCGCTGCTACCAATTCTGAATCGATGCCGAAAGTCGGCGAGCATTCGGTGGCGTCCAGAACGCCGAGGCGACCACTGGTGCCTGCTCCGAAATAAATGAGTCTTCCACCGTTGTGGAGTCTTTCTGTAATCAAGTCAACGGCTTTGGCGATGTCCGGCACTGCGGCTTTTACCGCTTCGGCTACCGCGAAATCTTCGTTTTGTACTCGAGAGACCAATTCGGTCGTATCAAGAAGATCCAGGTCCATCGTGTGAGCATTGCGCTCTTCCGTGATCATCTTGTTGAACTCTTGCGTGAAACCCATGTCTGATCTCCAAATGTTCCCAGGCACCCCATTTCAATGAGTGTAGCGTACTTAATGAGAATAAGAGGGTTACACGCTCGAAGGATTGGTGAATCCCCGCTTTTAATCAATCTCATGAATTGTCATGCGGTGTGAGACTGGCAACCTGTGGCGCTGCCGAGGTTTTGTCCTGATATCCGAACGGATACCGGATGTTGCAAGGTCGCAACAACTTTGGCTGTCCGGCTCAATTTGTGGCGAAGGTAACCAGGCTGAGCTCTGCGCTCGATTTACTTGACGCAAGCAGTCTCGGGCTCATTGTGTTTGAGTGAAACCCGTCCGCGCTTGATAAACTTGCCGTCGCCGGCTTTGCCGACATATTTCTCGTTCTCTATGACGACTTTTCCACGTGAAAGCACTGTTTCCGTAACACCCTGAACCTCCATGCCCTCGTAGCAGTTGTAGTCCACGTTCATGTGATGGGTTTTGGCCGAAAGAATCATTTTTTTGTTAGGGTTGAAGATAACGATGTCAGCGTCTGAGCCGACTGCAATAGTGCCCTTTTTCGGGAAGAGTCCGAAGATTTTCGCTGGGCTGGTCGAGGTCAATTCCACAAAACGGTTTACCGAAATACGCCCTTGCACGACACCGCCGTTGTAGATAAGGCTCATGCGAGTTTCGACGCCTGGTCCGCCGTTAGGAATCTTGCTGAAATCGTCTTTGCCGAGTTCCTTTTGGTCTTTGAAGCAGAACGGACAGTGGTCAGTGGAGATGACTTGCAAGTCGTTCATTCGCAAACCGGTCCAGAGCTTTTCTTGATTCCACTTTTCTCGCAGCGCTGGCGTCATGACATATTTTGCGCCTTCGAAACCTTCTTTCTCATAGTGGGTGTAGTCGAGGAAAAGGTATTGCGGACAAGTCTCGGCGAATGCCGGAATGCCTTCATCGCGGGCTTCTACGACTTTCTTGAGGGCGTCATAGCAGCTCAAGTGGACGATGTAAACAGGCGAATTTGCCATTTCGGCTAGCGCAATGGAGCGGTTGACGCCTTCTGATTCGGCCTGGGTCGGTCGCGTGAGCGCGTGATATTTAGGCGCGGTGTGTCCTTTGGCTAACGCTCGTTGCACAATTTCGTTGATAACGATGCCGTTTTCCGCGTGCATGCAAACAAGCCCGCCTTCGTTGCCGCAGAATTCCATGGCTCTGAAGATGGTGGCATCGTCGACCAGCAAAACCCCTGGATAAGCCATAAACATCTTGAAACTGGTTACGCCTTCATCGTGAATCAGGCGTTTCAAATCTTTCGTGCGCTCATGTGGCAGGTCCGTCACGATCATGTGAAAGGCGTAGTCGATTGCGGTTTTGCCGGCAGCCTTTTCGTGCCAGGTGTCCAGAGCTTCCATAATCGCCTGCCCCTTAGTCTGGATAGCGAAGTCGATGATGGTTGTGGTTCCACCGTGCGCAGCCGCCAGTGTGCCTGTTTTGAAATCGTCGGCCGATGTCGTGCCGCCGAAAGGCATGTCCATATGGGTGTGAGCGTCGATGCCGCCGGGTATGACCAGGCGATCTTTCGCATCAATGACCTTGTCTGCTTCCATATCCAGCGTTTTGCCAATCACTGATATGGTTTCGCCGTCTATCAAAATGTCGGCTACGTAATCGTCTACCGCTGTGACTATGCGACCGTTTTTGATCAGTGTCTTCACTTGAACCACCTTTGTTGAAACGACGTCGTGTCTGGCTGGCGCCTGATTTGAGCAAATGTCAGGCTAAAACGCCCTCGACCCTTGCTGTAGTCAAAACTACCCAGTGCGCGAAGAACTGAAAACCCTGTGTATCGAAGTAGTAGGACCGCAGATCCGGAAGGATGCCTGGTGGATATGCGATCGGCTCGCGGTGTTCCGCTTAGAAACTTTGGCTTGAAGGTTAATTTCGAGGTGTTGGCTAAATAAGATCTGAGGTTGGAATCTGTAGAATTCACCATTTCGCCCGAGAGGCTCACCGAGTTATAAAACTGGCACCCTCACATTGCAAAATGACTCCGAGCGCCTTAAACCGCAAGCACTGGAAACAAGCGCAAGCATGTCCGATGATCACAATCTAGTTGCTTTGCCCTGTTTGTCCGAGGAGTTTCCAGTCTGTGAAAGGTGTGACGCCTGAAGTAATTTCCGAAGTTCGCCACCGAGCGAACATTGTCGACATCATCTCCGAAACAGTCGTCTTGAAGAAAGCCGGCAAGGAGTATCGCGGGCTTTGCCCGTTTCACAACGAAAAGTCAGGGTCTTTTTACGTCAATCCGGACAAAGGAATTTTTAAATGCTTTGGCTGCGGTGAAGGCGGTGATGTTTTCGCTTTTCTGCAAAAGGCGAAGGGCAACGATTTCATTGATACAGTGCGTGATCTTGCTAATCGCTATGGCATTCGATTGGTCGAAACGGTTGAGGAAAAACAGCATTACGACCGGCGCGCGCAATTTTTCTCATTAAACGACGCCGCCTGCAACTATTTCTGTCAATTGCTGCAAGACCCTACTGATGGCGCTACTGCCAGGGCCTATCTGGAAGGGCGCGGTATCAGCGAGGAAATAATCGCTCGTTTCAAACTGGGCTTCGCGCCAAATTCTTGGGACGGTCTGCTGCGTTATTTGAACAGCACGATGAAAGTTTCGGAAGCGACGCTTGAAGAAGCAGGGCTTGTCCGCCGCCGCGCGGAGTCGACTGGAGTGTATGACCTTTTCCGCAATCGTTTAATGGTTCCGATTATGGACGATCAGGGGCGTGTAGTGGCGTTTGGCGGACGTACTCTTGGCGACGATCAAGTGAAATATCTCAATTCCCCTGAGACCCCGATATACGTAAAAGGGCAGCACCTTTACGGTTTTAACCTCGCAAAAGAGGCAATCAAAGCTAAGGACTCAGTTATTGTTGTCGAAGGATATTTCGATGCAATCAGTCTCCACCAGTACGGATTCACCAATTCCGTAGCGACTCTGGGAACAGCACTGACCGAGCAGCAAGCAAAAATGCTTGTTCGATACACCGATTCGAAACGTGTCTTTCTTTCATTCGATAGCGACCAGGCTGGACAGAAAGCCGTCGAACGCGGGGCTGAAGCCATCAATCAGATTGCCGAAGGCGTCGGTATCGAATTGCGAGTCATCCGCATTCCGGGCGGCAAAGATCCCGATGAGTGTTTGCGCAGCGAAGGCGGACCGGAAGCATTCGCAAGGGCAATGGATTCAGCGCCACCTTTTATCGATCACGAACTTCGGACCGCTCTAAAAGACGCCGACCTGACGACACACACCGGGCGATTGGAGGCGGCAGGGCAGATTGTTCCTATCCTTGCGCAGATCAAGAACCCCATGGTGCGTGGCGAGTATATTCGTTTGTTTGCAATGGAGATCGGAGCCAAAGAAGATGAGCTTGGGCATTCTGTCCGTGAACAAATGAAGCAAATCAGAAAGCCTTTCAAGCCGGACAGTTTCGGTAGCGGCGCCGCCAAAGTTATGAAAAGCCGCGGAACGGTTGGCACACCGGGCTCCGGTGGCTTGGCTGGAGTAATGGATGCAGAACGAAACTTGCTGGCGTTGTTGCTAACAAGCCGCGAAGACTATACGCAAGCATTTCCTGTTGTGATGAATATCGATTTCAACGTGCCCGCGCATCGTACTCTCAAAGACGCATTTGAAGGTGTCGGCGACCAGTTTGCCACGGTCCAGGACCTGAGCGATCGCGTCATGGACCGTGCCGCGCCTGACAAAGCCGCTTCGTCGGCGATGGTCGACGTTATTCTCAAAGTAGAAGAGTTTCGCAAGCAGCAGCGTCCGTCCGATGTGGTTATCAAAGATTCTTTCGCCAGGCTTATTAAAGAGCGCATGGAGCTGGCCAGCCGCCAGATGCGCGCCACGCTGGCTTCAACTCTTCCTGAGGACGAGTTGATAGAGCTGCAGGGTAAAATATCCATGCTTCAGCGTCTGCAATCGAGCGATTTGCTCGCCGCTAGTTCTCTCGACGAACTCAACGAATTGACCTCAAAGATCAACGAAATAATACCGGTGAATTAATGGAAGCAGGTGCGCCAGCCAATTTGTTGATGGGTGTCATTGCCGGCGCCACCATTTTTCTGGGATTGCCTGTCGCTTTTTTGCGTGGTGTTGGTGAGAAAACCCGCGGCAGCCTGACGATGGCAGCGTGCGGTGTGCTCGTATTGCTGATTGTCGATGTCGGCTACCACATGATCGAATCGCTCGAAAGAACCGCCATGGAAGCCAATTGGCACAAGCTCGGTATCATGTCGGCAATTGTTTTTCTGGGCTTGATGTACGGACTTGTCGGTCTGGCAAAACTCGAAGAAAGGCGTGGCGCAATGAAAGGGGAAGGCGATCCGCTTTCGATAGCCACGATGATCGCAATCGGTATCGGCTTGCACAATTTCGCAGAAGGGCTGGCGATCGGTCAGTCGTTCTCTGGCGGATCGATAAGTCTTGGCGTGGTTCTGGTTGTCGGTTTTGCCATGCACAACGCCACTGAAGGTTTTGGAATTGCCGCACCGCTTGCCGGCAAACCTGTAAGCTTTTGGCGCATTGCGCTGCTTGGATTGATCGGCGGAGGACCCACAGCCATCGGTGCGCTTATCGGCGGTTTTTTCGTCAATGAGTACGTCACACTTCTTTTCCTCACGCTCGCTGTCGGATCTTTGATTTATGTCGTGAGAGAGCTATTGCGCTTGCGTTTTGCTTCTTTGACGCCTTCAGGAGCCATGCTGGCGCTTAGCATGGGGCTTTTGTTTGGCATCTATACAGAAATTGCTGTCGAGGCAGCCACGAATTCGAGTCGTTCAACCACTGTGCAAAATGCTATCGAAATTGACTTTTCGCGCGCTACGGCGGGTAAATCAATGTCTGTGCCTGCCGGCTGCAACATTGTCATCAAAAACTCTGAATCCACGACATTGGAGTTTGAATCAGATGGACTCTTTGCAGGCGAACTCTTTTTGAAGTCAGGAGAGCAAGCTTCCGTCTCAGTTACAAACAAGGCCGGTGAATACAAATTGATTATCGAAGATACTGATTTTGCGCCGATCTCTGTAAAAGTAACACCGGTAAGCAAGTAAGTTCTCTTTCTGAGCAGTACTAATTGTGGCTGGAGTAAGGCGGTAACGCAACCGTCGAAAACCAGTATTCGAGTATGTTTTTTGCCACTCGTTTGTATTCTTCGAAGCGAATAGGTTTCACAATATAGCTGTTGCAATAATTGTCATAGCAAAACGAAATGTCTTGCTCGAGGTTTGAAGTGCTCAAGATAACTACTGGAATGCGGCGCAGCTGCGGGTGCTCTTTGAGACGTTTTAACATCTCGCGTCCGTCCATCTTGGGAAGATTCAGATCCAGAACGATGAGATCAGGTGTTGTTTCACCCTGATTTTGAATTCCTTCCTCCAGAACAATCAATGCTTTTTTGGCGTCATGAGTCACTTGTACTGAGGCTTCGATGCCTATGCACTCGAACGCTTCTTTCAATAAATCCGAATCAGCACGATTATCTTCAACGTGGAGGATGTTCATTCGCTGAAGAATCCCCCGTGGCATTTTGGGTTAATGGCAGTTGGACGAAGAAATCCGAACCTTTTCCAGGCTTTGATTTTACCCAGATGGCACCATTGTGCCGGTCTACGATTCTTTTGCAAATTGCTAGTCCCATACCTGTTCCCGGATATTCATCGCGAGTATGGAGGCGCTGGAAAATGACAAATATTCTCTCGAAATGTTCTTCTTCCATGCCAATACCGTTGTCCTTGAAATCCAGCGTAAGAACGCCGTTTTCCACAGTCGGGCTGATTGAGATTTGCGGGGTTTCCTTCCTTCTGTATTTGATGGCATTGCCGATCAAGTTTTGAAAGAGAAGCAGCATTTGTGAGCGATCTGCCTGTATCTTGGGCAGTTTGCTCGCCATAACGATGGCATTGCTTTCTTCAATTGCTATACGCAAGTTTTTTGTAGCGGAGAGAAAAACCTCTTCAAGATCGACTACTGTGAATGGCTTTCCGTGAGTGTCTACACGGCTATAATGCAAGAGGTCTTGGATCAAGGCTTGCATTCTTTCCGAAGACTCGGCAATTCGGTTGATGTATTTTACCGCCCGCTCATCGAGATTGGCAGCGTACCTGCTCGTTAGCAAATCGCTGTAATTCGCCATTGCTCTCAGCGGTTCTTGGAGGTCATGAGCGGCGGCAAAAGCAAACTGCTTTAACTCGTTGTTTGAGCGTTCTAAATCGCGAGAGAATTTTTTCAGTGCCTCTTCTGATTTTCTCTTTTCAGTGATGTCGCGTGATATGACGGAAATTTCTGTGATTTTGTCCTTTTCGTTTCGAATGCAAGAGATAGTTAAGGCAACTGGAATTTCCACCCCGTCTTTGCGTTTGTGGACAGCCTCGAGCATCTTTGGCGGTGTGCCTGCCATTACCATTGTTCTTATTGCTTCGGTCTCAGGCGTGGGTCCATCATCGAGAGTAATTGTGTAAATCGAATTTCCGAGAATTTCTTCTTGCGAGTATCCGTAGATTTTTTCCGCGCCGCTATTCCAACTCATTACATTGCTTTCGAGATCTACGCTGAAAATGGCATCGTTACTCTGTTCTACAATGTCGGCTAGCTTCAGTCTTTCTCTTTCGGCCGGCTCTAACTCTCTAATGCGTTCTTTGAGCATCATGTTGAGTTTTTGAATTTCCATTTTCCCGCGGCGACGCTCAACGATCTCTGCGATTAAATGCGCCGCAGAGAGCAATCTTTTCTTTGACTGCTCAATGATGAAAGGCGGACGGCTGTGATACTTTTGCGATTGATTGGATAGCTCTTCGCTGCTTGTTTCATACTTAGCAGCGAGTTCGTCCAGCATAGTTTTATCTTTCGGAGGATCTCCGTATCCAATGTTGATTGATCCGACAATGTCATTGCCGGCCTTGATAGGAACAGCAAAGATGCGGATGCCGCCGTTGCAAGGTTGGTCGACTGGCATACCGCTTGCGACTGCGCTCATCGAGGTTTCGCGGCAAGACTGGTTGCAATGCCATTTGCCTGAATCTATAGCCTGCTGGTTGTCGCCGGGCGCCAATTGCCTGGAGCGCTCATCCATGAAGCGGCACCACTTCGAGGCTTTGATGCTCAATGCGCAATCGCCGTTTGCTTCGAAAATTGCCGCTGAAGTTTCCAGCAGATTGAGTCCATCGTCCAAAATTTCTTTCAAAAGCGAGTCACCGACTGCCTCAAGAATTATGCGGCTAGTATTGAGCTCAGACAGATCTCCATAAGGTTGAGGCGCTCGACTGTCACTATCTGTGGTGCCAAGGCTTTTTTGCAATAGCCATTGAATTCGATTGAGCGCGTCGCGCGCTCCTGATTCGAGATCTTGCGACGGGGGATTTCCTTTGATGCGCATGCATGTCAGCGTCATCAGGTTTGTCGCCCTGTCCAGCAACACTTCAGTATCGATGCCCAGGTCTGCCGCTGTGCAGATGTGTTTGCAGACTTCACTGTTTAGCGATGTTATGGCTTTCAGGCACGGCTCGCTCTCGAAAAGAAGGCTTTCCAATAGCTCGCACAATACGACTGCGCAGTCCCGGGGCATCCTTAAGTCGGTAGAAAAGATCGCGTCGACAAAGACTTGAGCGATTGTCTGGAATAGGTCTTCTTTGCCCGCGATATAGAGGGACTTTGCCCTCAGCTTTTTCATCCAGCCGCCACTCACTGCTGCATCAAGAAGACCGCGTCGAAGCTCACTGACGCTGTTTTCAACAGGCTGAGTACTACTGGTTGAGTCTCGCATATACCTTTAGCTTAATCTTTTCCAGTTTAAGTTGGAGCGGCCTTTCGAGTGATCTCGATGTGTATTTTGTGCCCCAAATTAGTGATTTAACCGTTGAAGAAGCTCAAAAACAACGAGAGAGGGTTCCCCCCCTCTCGCCCCTCCGATATAAATTCTTTCCTCACTTGCCAGGTGGGCTTTCAGCCGCGACAGGCGTTCGTTTGAGGATGTTTCAAATATAAGGCGAGTTTTGCCCGGAGTTGTTATCAACTTGTAAACGAATTCGATACTGTACTGCTTTGTCGCCTGAGATGCTTGCCAAGGTTGTGTTTGGCGCAGTTTTGGCTCAATTGCCTTTTCGGCGCTCTAGCCAGGCTACGCGACCCTTTAGCTGTCTGGTGAAAGGCACTAGCGTGACGTTCAGAATTGCCTCATTTGCATGCGTAGACGGCACTCCGGGTTTTTTACTTACAGTAATGTGTAAGGTGCCGCCGTCGAAAGGTCTCTCGCTCGAACCGTCGATTGAGACGACCAGTACCTGAATTTCCTCATTTACGGAAAAGCCTCTCGTTTCAAACTGGAGCGAGTCTCCAACGCAGCGCCCTCCCGGTATCCAGTCTGGCGAAAATGCCTCGCCATTGTGCGTGTAGGCAAGCGTTACGTGGTGGGCTCGCACCTCTTCGTAGAGAGCGAGCTCCCGCACTAATTTGCGGCTGTCTTCGTCCAGCTCAACAGCCAAATACTTGCTTTCGTCATTGCTTTGCGAGTATGGGGCGCTCATTCCTCAAGCCACTCCAGGACTTCTGCCTGACGTTTTATCTCTTCTATCATCTCGTACAACGAAGAAGCGTCCTGAGCCGGAACAGAGCCCGTTGGTACGGTTATGACTTTGACCGTGACGGCTCGAGAGCCCAATTCCAGATGGACCAGGTCGCCATCTTTGAGTGTCAGCGATGATTTGGCGGGACGATCATTGACATAAACTCGATTCTGATCGCAGGCCATTTGCGCCACGGTACGGCGTTTTATCAATCTGGAGACTTTTAGCCACTTATCTAGTCGCATTGAGAAAACTCTATCTCTATATAAAACCGAAAACGCGGATTATATCTGAGCGTGTCTCGAATTAGCTGTTTGTGTGGCGCTCGGTTAAGCAGCTAGTAAACAGAATGTTTTGCAGCAAAAGGATAAGCCGTCAGGCTAGTGATTTCCAATCGCACATTCTCGAACTGGCAACTAGAACGCTGCATCTCTTCCGGCTCGACAGGACGCGTCAGATTATGAAAGATAGGACTGAGAACATGCATGCGCACTTCCACGGAATTGAGTTTCCCTGGAAACGCCCGCGGTGTAAGCGGGCACGCTACATCGAATTGGCGCCATTCATTCGATGGAGGCAATACTTTCGGTGCCCATGGCGCATTGTAGGAGAATTCATCATTTTTCTCGGATGACTTGGTGATTACTTCCACGCCTGGCGAGAGTTTGCCTTTTGTTTTATAACGCCCGGATACTCGAATCATCCACTGATCTCCGCTGGAATAATCCGGTACCGGACTCAATTTCATCGTTTTGAAGATCTCGTTTGTCAGCGATAGCTTCGGTTCAACGTTTACTTCCTTGACTTCTTGAAAGGATAAAAGCTTTGATTGCTTTTGATTTTCGCCCGTTGGCTCAGGCAAAAGTAGTCGCACGTAGTGACCGGCGTCACCCTTTTGCGCATTTAGCTTGCGGTCGGTGCGGGGATCGCAAATTCCGCCTCGACGTTCTACTCCGTAGAAAGCTTTGTCCCAGCTGGAATATTGCCAGTCTGGCACAATCAGTTCAGCATCGTCGCGAGTCAGTGCTTTAAACAATCGCGTGCGTCCGTGAGTCGTTCGTTTCACTGTTATCCGCATGGAATGGCTGCCTTCCTGGCTGGCACGAGAACCAGCCATCAGTGACGGCTCTGTCTCGGCCGGAATAGCAACGAGAAACCATTGCCGAACATCATTATTGCCAACGCCGACTACGCTGGAAAAGCTCTCGAAGCAACATTCGGCCACACGTGTGAGTTCGTTGCCACGCCTTTCGAAATTGTCTTGATCGTCCAGCAATGAAAGTCCCGGGACATAGGGGCCAGTCAAACTTTTGCCATCGATTGTAATGGAGAGCCCATTGGTAAGACTGTCCAGACTTTCGGAATCGACCATCAAATAAGCTTTGCCGTCCCGCACGTACTTAGCCACTGCAGGTGGTGCTACTAGTTCGAATGTGACTCCGTCTCCTGCTCTGTTGAATGTGACCGCACGCTCAAACCATCTGCCATTGGCTCGTACTGGTAAACAGAGCGATGAGAACGTAAGAATCATTATGCTGAAGAGCAAAATATTAGTCAGCGAGCGGGAATACGATCCTGCTTGCCTCTTATTGATAAGTACATAGGTCATGCCGCCGAGAAAGAGAAATAGAACGATCTTCAGTCCAATCGTGGTCATAATGCCGATTTCGGCGGCGCCACGTTCGCCAAAAGCATTGACCAGCATCGCTAACGGATCGGCCAATACAAAGATAGTAAAGAGCAAATAGATGGATGGATAAGCCAGTTCCAGAACATCTGTCTTTTCCCTGTTCAAATTTCCTAAATGCCTTAGGCGGCGTAATCCCCAGGCACCAAAGACTATGAGAAACGGCATGGCTGTAAGGTTATATCGTCCAACCGTGATGAAAAACATGTATGGCAAATGCATCAGCAGTACGAGCACCATAAAGATGACACCCGTCATGCGTCCTCTCCACTTATTGGTTTTTTCTTTGACGCCGTCGAGACTGAGAATTATTCCTGCAGCAGCAAAAGCAATAATGAATTGATGCAATACGTCTTGTGCAGGCGGCGAAAAGAGCCCCAGCCAGGTTTTGAAATCGTTCCAGCCGCACTTGAATAGTCGAGGAATTTTGTCCTGCAAGAGCCATAGAAATGGAAGGGGGTCATCAGATAAATGAGTGATCAACTGCAGGTTGACCGTGCGGTCCATAATCGGTTTGAAGTGCAGCGGGAAGCCCGTCCATCCTTGCGTTTGGGACGACGTGCCCAAGCCGAAATTGAGACGGCTGACACGATCTATAACTAGGTTGGATTCCCCGACAATCAATTCTTGTGCTGCAAACCACGGCATGACGACAAGAGCAAATCCAACCACGAAGGAAGCCAGTGACCCAATTCGCATTTTGCCGTTCAGTCTGAAAAACAGCATAAGGAATACAACAGCAGACAAGGGCAAAAGGGTTGTGCGTGCCAGCGACAGGCAAGCTGCGACACATCCGAGAAAAATTGCAGCGGGAAGGATTTTTAGAAAAAGAAGTCTTTCTCCAGTCCTTTCTTCTGACGAACGATTTTGAGTTTGCGCGACAAAAAGGAAGACATAGGAGAACAAAACAAGCAAAAATGCAGCATAGGTTTCTGTGCAAGCGCGCCCGCAATTGATAATAAACGGCGGATAAATTGCAGCTATGGCACCAGCCATAACGCCGGTCTTGCGGTCGAAGAGCTGACGTCCAATTGCCGCGACAAGAACAACCATCACAGACGAAATCATGCACTGCGCTGCTACTGGCTTCACCCAATCATTGGGATCGTAAGCAGACATAGTCAAAATATTGGAAAGGACAAGAAACACTGGATAGGAAGGGCCCGACAACATCAAAGGTTGTAATGCCGATAATCTTTCGTGCACATATGAGGCAACAGCCGCATTAGCACTGCCAGTCAGCAATGCCAGGCAGTCTTTCGCGAAACTTGCAGGAAGAGTGTTAAGCTCGGCAATTGCCTTAGCAGCATTTATATATCCAACCGCGTCAAAGCCTGCATATGCATTGATGTGAGTGTGGAAGAAGCAGAACCAGAGACGAATCAGCAGCGCGATGGCGAACAACCAAAAGAGCGCGCCGCGCACACCCTGCTTGGAGATATCTCCTTTATCTTCCTGAGGCAAAAACGGCTCAGAATCTTCGTTTGTAAGCAGTCGATACACTGATATGTCGGGTTCGCCAATCGGGCGCATACGATGCGCCGCTACATCATCTGGTTATAACGCACTTCACAGAATAAGCGCCCAGTCTACTTCTTTGATAGTGTATGCTCATAACTGGCGGTCAAACTATTTTTAGTGCTTGTCCGCAATCGGAGACTCTAATGTGCAGACAACACCTCATAAATACGCCTCGTGAAGGTTCGATTCAAGGTGTATCTAGACCCGGCAATTTCCTAGCCAGTGTTTTTCTTTCGGTAATTGCTGTCGTGAGCCTTTCTTCTTGCGGCACCAAGAGCGATTCTGCGGATGCATCGCTTTCCAATCATTCAGTCCCGTCCGGTCCGAAATTAATAAAAGTTAGTGAGAAAGTTGCACAGCAAATAGATATCCAGCATGAGGTCATTGAGAAACGGTCGCTGACTATTCCCATGCATGTGACTGGAAAAATCGAGCCCGATCTCGGCAAGGAAGTTGATGTCACCAGCCGTATTAGCGGCCGCGTGAAAGAGATTCGCGTTGCACCCGGTCAAGAGGTCAAACGCGGGCAAATTATGGCTGTTCTCGACAGCCAAGAAATTTCCGACCTGCAAGCTGAACTCATTGAAGCAAAAGCCAAGTTGAATATCGCCGAGGCTCACGAAGAGCGAGAGCGGATGATTTACGCTGAATTGTTGGTTCGTCCCAAGTCGCTAATCGAGGCTCAAACTCAATTTGATGCCATCCAAGTCCAGAAGGATTTAGCCGAGACTGAATTTCACCGTCAGGAAGGTTTGTACAAAGAAAAAATTTCCGCTCAAAAGGACTACCTGGCAGCGAAAGCTGCGTCGGCGACTGCAAATGCCAACTACGAGCAAGCCCGCATCGCTTACGAGCGCGAAAAGAATTTGTTCAAGAACAAGGCAATGCTCAGAAAAGACTTGCAGTTGGCAGAAGCAGAAACTGCCAAGGAGAGACAGCACTACAACACGCTTAAGCAAAGACTTGATTTCTTGGGCGCCGATGTCAGCATCCTTTCAAATGTATTGAGTACTGGGCATATCAGTGGACTTGTCCGTATCGTAGCTCCGGTCGCTGGAATCGTAAGCCACCATGATCTGGCAGTAGGAGAGCTTGTCCATCCAGACAAGAGCATTTTCAAAGTCACCGATTTATCCTCGGTCGCTGTGAAGGCGGACCTTCCGGAAGTAGATATCTCGCGTGTCAAACTTGGCGGCAAAGTGAAGGTCAACGTGCCGAGCTACCCGAACGAACAGTTCTACGCAACGGTCAGTTTTATTAGTGAGCACGTTAATCCAGAGACCCGCACAGTATCGGTGCGTGCGCGCTTGCCTAATACAGCGCGCAAGTTCAAATTGCAGATGTTCGCAGAAATTGACCTGGAAGGGGCGGCACGAGATTTGCTCGCCTGTCCGAAATCAGCCATTCAAGAACTCGATGGCAAGCCGGTAGTCTTTGTCAAAAGGGCGGAAGGCTATGAAGAAAGACATATCAAAACCGGTGTCGATACAGAAAAGTATGTCGAGGTTCTCTCAGGATTGGAGCAAGGTGAAGACGTGGTCACGCAGGGAAGTTTGATGCTTCGCACGGAGCTTACCTATAAGCACTAGCTCAATCAAAAAGAGACAGGTAGATTCAGGAGGGGGCTGAAAGTTACTAAATGATCGACAAGATCATTACCTTTGCTATGCGGGAGCGACTCCTGACCATTGCTGCATTCGTTGGCATGGCCATGTTTGGAGCCTGGTGTACGCTGACTTTGCCTGTTGATTCGTTTCCGGACGTGAGTAACGTTCAGGTGCAAATCATCTCCGATTGCGAAACGCTGGCAACAGAAGAAGTCGAGAGCTTGATTACGTTTCCGATTGAAAACGGGCTCAATGGCTTGCCCAAGGTAAATAAGATCCGCTCCAACTCGAGTTTTGGCCTCTCGGTTGTTACTGTAATTTTTGACGACGACACTGATGTGTATTGGGCTCGCAATCTCGTTCAGCAGAGACTGAGCCAGATCGAACTGCCGGCATGGGCGCCTACGCCCCACCTGGGTCCGGTTGTATCTACTTTCAGTAACGTATTCAATTACTATCTTGTCTCCGATCGTCATGACATGATCGAGTTGCGCACTATCCAAGATTGGCAGGTGGCGCGGCGTTTGAAGTCCGTACAGGGCGTCGGCAACGTTGTCAGCTACGGCGGTTTCGTCAAGCAGTATCAAGTGCTCGTCGATCCTAACGTGCTAAAAGGCTACGGGGTGACGATTCCCGACGTAAAGAATGCGCTTACGCACAACAATATAAATGCCGGTGGAAACTTCATCGAGCGCGGCGGCGAGGAAATTATTATTCGCGGGCTGGGCCGGATCGAAAACGAAAATGACATCAAGAACGTTGTTTTGAAAACGGTTGGCGGTACTCCTGTAAAAGTGGGACAAGTTGCTCAGGTTGTTGTCGGACCAGCTTTCAGGCGTGGTTCGGCTTCAATGAATGGCAAGGGCGAAGTTGTCACAGGCATGGTGCTTACTCGCAAGGGTGTCAACACAAAAGACGTTGTAGAGAAAGTGCGTCACCGCATCGATGAAATTCGCAAAGAGCTGCCGGCCGGCGTCACACTGCATTCTTACTACGATCAAACCGAGCTTGTTGAGAAAACGATTGAAACAGTAAAAGAGATTTTGATGTTCTCTGGTGGTTTGGTTATCGTCATTCTGACCGCCATCATGCTGCACATTCCCAGTGGTTTGATCGTTGCCGTCATCATTCCGCTGTCACTGCTGTTCTCCTTCATTCTTATGAAGTACACAGGACTGACGGCTAACCTGATGACCCTGGGGGCGGTGGATTTCGGCGTCATTGTCGATGCAGGTGTGGTTATGGTTGAAAACATATTTCGCCAACTTTCTATTGCCAATGAGCATAAGAAAGAAGGCGAGAAGATCAACCACTATCAAATAATCATTACCGCAGCGCGCGAGGTCGGTCGACCGATTGCATTTGCAGTCATAATCATTGTTTCTGTCTATCTGCCGCTTTTCACGCTTGAGGGCGTCGAGGGGCGGATGTTCCACCCCCTGGCGCTGACTTTTATTTATGCCATCTTGGGCGCCTTGATTGCCTCTTTGACTGTCATTCCAATTCTTTGCTATTGGTTCTTGAAGGGCAATATTAGAGAAAAGCACAATCCTTTGGTGGAAAAGATTCACCAGTGGCACGAGCCTTTGCTTGCAAAATCAATGGATCATCCTTACTTTACTGTTCTGATTGCAGTAGGTGTCCTCGTCGCCAGCTTTGCTGCAATTCCTTTTTTAGGCTCCGAGTTCATTCCTACTCTGGATGAAGGTTCGATTCTACTGCGTACCAAGCTATCGCCTAGCGTCGCGCACTCTGAGTCTATGCGCGTTGCCGGTGAAGTCGAGGAGATGATCAAGAAATTTCCGGAAGTGACCGTTGTCGTGTCTCGTATCGGTCGCTCCGGCATGGGCTCCGACCTTGAAGGCGTGGACAATGCCGACGTCTATATCGGGTTGAAACCAAAGAAAGAATGGACTTCTGCTCATGACAAAGAAGACCTTGTCAATCTGATGTCGAAAGAAGTCGAAGGTATTCCAGGTCTTATCCACTCATTCTCTCAACCGATCGGCGACATGATCGATGACCTGGTCGCCGGTATCAAAGCCGACCTCGGGATCAAAATCTTTGGCGAGGATTTGAAGGTCCTTGACAAGACCGCAAAGCAAGTTGAGAACATCGTGTCGAAAGTGCCTGGTGCGGCGGACATGCAGCGCGAGCATATCTTGGGCTTGCCGCAGATGACCATCAAGATGAAACGCGACGTAATCGCGCGATATGGGCTTAATGTCGCCGACATTCAAGAAGTTATTGAAACCGCGGTTGCAGGAAAGGTTGTCACTGATGTTGTTGAAGACAACAGGCGATTCGGATTGCTAATTCGTCTGCCCAGCCAATTCCGCGAGACAGAAAACGATATCGAAAATATTCTCATCGACACGCCGGATGGAGCCAAAGTGCCTCTTAAGCAATTGGCCGACATAAAGTTGCCGCGCGGAACCGTGATGATTAACCGCGAGGATGGTCAGAGAAGAACTGCTGTCTTAGCCAATGTGCGGGGCCGCGACTTGGGTTCTTTCGTTGAAGAAGCTCAACAGAGAATCAATCAGGAGCTTCAGTTGCCGAAGGGCTATCGCATTGTCTGGGGTGGACAATTTGAAAACCAACAGCGCGCCATGACTCGATTGGCGGTTGTTGTGCCGGTCGTCCTTCTTCTTATCTTCATTCTACTTTTTGCATCTTTCAATTCGCTTAAGAACGCCGCGCTCATCATGATGAATGTTCCGTTTGCTCTAATTGGCGGAATTCTAGCCTTGCTCATTTCAAGGCAAACGCTCTCCGTCCCTGCGATTATCGGCTTTATCTCGCTGTTTGGTGTGGCAGTGCAGAACGGTGTCATTCTTGTCAGCTATATCATGCAACTGCAAAATCGCGGATACAAAGTTCGAGAGGCTGCAATGGAAGGCGTCAGCGTGCGGCTGCGCCCGGTGCTTATGACCGCGCTCGTTGCCATTATGGGATTTATGCCGCTCATTCTTTCCCACGGCACCGGCGCTGAGGTGCAGCGTCCTCTTGCGACTGTCGTAGTCGGGGGACTGGTTTCAGCTACCCTTCTGACTTTGTTCGTGCTGCCGACTGTCTACACCCTCATCAATAAAGACAGTGATGAAGAGGAACAGCCGAGTGGCTAGGTGTCCCGTTTTACATATTATTCATTGGCAACGGCAAGGAGTTGTCTGACGACCGGCGGCGATAAAGTTGATAGACAAACTAATCACCTTTGCTCTCACGCAGCGCTTACTCACATGCGCCGCGGTCATTTTAATGGCGACTTTTGGCGTGTTTTGCATGATGAGCTTGCCGGTGGACTCTTTTCCGGACGTGAGCAACGTGCAGGTGCAGGTAATCACCGACTGCGAAACGCTTGCCACAGAGGAAGTTGAAAGTCTCATTACTTATCCCATCGAGTATGTAATGAGCGGGCTGCACAAGGTGACCAATATCCGCTCCAACTCGAGTTTCGGCTTGTCGGTTGTGACAGTGATTTTCGAGGACGATACCGACGTCTACTGGGCTCGCAATCTTGTTCAGCAGAGGCTCATGCAAGTGGAACTGCCCAACTGGGCGCCGACTCCGCAGCTGGGTCCTGTAGTTTCTACATTCAGTAATGTCTACAACTATTATCTTAAGAGCGATCGTCACGATCTTACCGAGTTGCGCACCATTCAAGACTGGTATCTGGCCAAACGCTTACGCGCTGTGCAGGGCGTGGGTAACGTCGTTAGTTACGGCGGCTACGTAAAACAGTATCAAGTGCAAGTCAATCCGCGCCTCATGGCAGGCTATGGAATCACGCTTCACGAGCTGGTTGTTGCACTGACCCGCAACAACATCAATGCGGGTGGCAACTTTTTAGAGCGAGCCAATGAAGAAATAATTGTGCGTGGAATTGGTCGCATCGAAACGACCAAAGACATAGAGGAAATTGTTCTAAAAGCTGTAGATGGAACACCGGTGAAGGTAGGCGAAGTCGCTAAAGTCGTTATTGGTCCAGCCTTCCGCCGCGGTTCTGCTTCGATGGACGGAAAAGGTGAGGTGGTCACCGGCATGGTTCTCACGCGCAAAGGTGTGAACACAAAAGCTGTTGTTGAGAAAGTTCGTGAGCGAATTGAAGAACTGAAGAAAGAGCTGCCGCCTGGTGTTGAGCTGGTTTCGTACTATGACCAAACAGAATTGGTCGAGAAGACTATTGAAACAGTAAAAGAGATTTTGATGTTCAGCGGCGGGCTGGTCATTGTTGTTCTAACCGCAATCTTGCTGCATATTCCAAGCGGTTTAATCGTCTCTGTCATTATTCCGCTGTCACTTCTCTTTTCTTTCATCCTGATGAAGTACACCGGATTGTCAGCCAATTTGATGACTCTGGGCGCAGTTGATTTCGGCGTTATTGTCGATGCTGGTGTTGTTATGGTGGAAAACATCTACCGGCAACTGGCAATCGCGCACGAGCATGAAACGGAAGATCGCCATGCCAACCACTTTCAGGTAGTTCTCAACGCGGCAAGAGAAGTGGGGCGTCCGATTGTTTTTGCCATCTTTATCATTGTCTCAGTCTACTTGCCGCTCTTCTCTTTAGAAGGGATCGAAGGCAAGATGTTCCACCCTCTAGCGCTCACGTTTATCTATGCAATTCTTGGCGCGTTGCTGTTGTCTTTGACGATTGTTCCTGTGCTTTGCTACTGGTTCCTTCGCGGCACTATAAGAGAAAAGCACAACCCATTTGTAGAAGCTGCAAAAAACCTCCACCAGCCCGCCCTTCAGCGGACTATGAATCACCCCTGGGCAACTGGTTTTGTTTGTATTGGTGCTCTGCTCGGAAGCTTTTGCCTTGTTCCTTTTCTAGGCTCAGAGTTTATTCCAACGCTTGATGAAGGCTCCATTCTCTTGCGAACAAAACTTTCACCCAGCGTTGCACACACTGAATCAATGCGCGTAGCGCAGCGTGTAGAAGAGTCGATGAAAAAGTTTCCGGAAGTGACCGTTGTGGTGTCGCGTATTGGTCGCTCCGGCATGGGCTCTGACCTTGAAGGCGTCGAAAATGCTGACGTCTATATAGGTTTGAAGCCGAAAGAGCAGTGGACGACCACACATGATAAAGAGAAGCTCGTCATGTTGATGGCGAAGGAATTGGAAGGGATTCCTGGCTTGATTTTCTCGTTCTCTCAACCGATTGCGGACATGATCGATGACCTTGTCGCCGGTATTAAAGCCGACCTTGGCATCAAGATCTTTGGTGATGATTTGGAAACTTTGGATAAGCTTGCTTCAGACATTGAAACTTCAATTTCGGCGGTGCCTGGTTGTGCTGATTTGCAGAGAGAGCACATTCTTGGCTTGCCTCAAATGACTCTAAAACTGGACCGCAACGTGATGGCGAGATATGGACTCAACGTTACCGACATCCAGGATGTTCTGCAAAACGAAATTGCAGGCAATGTAATTACCGACGTTATTGAAGGCAATATGCGGTTTGGATTGCTCACTAGACTGCCTGTACAGATGAGAGACACAAAAGAAAAAATTGAAGCGCTGATGATCGATACTCCAACTGGAGCGCGAGTGCCGTTGAAACAATTGGCGAAAATCGATTTGCCCAGAGGAACAGCGATGATCAATCGAGAGGAAACATATCGGCGTACTGCTGTTCTTGCCAATGTTCGCGGACGCGATTTGGGATCATTCGTAGGCGAAGCACAAGAGAGGATTAAGAAAGACGTGAAAATTCCCAAGGGCTATCGGCTCGTTTGGGGGGGGACATTTGAGAACCAGCAACGAGCTATGGTGCGGCTTTCGATTGTTGTGCCGATTGTTTTATTGCTGATTTTCTTGTTGCTCTATGCGTCCTTTAATTCGTTCAAGAACGCCGGACTAATCATGTTGAACGTGCCGTTCGCGATGATAGGCGGGATTGTGGCGCTGTTCTTATCGCATCAAACAGTATCAGTGCCTGCAATCATCGGCTTTATCGCATTGTTTGGCGTGTCCGTACAGAACGGTGTGATACTTGTGACTTATATCATGCACTTGCAGCGGCGGGGCGTGCCTGTTGCTCAGGCTGCTGTTGAAGGCGCTGCCATTCGTTTGCGTCCGGTTTTGATGACCGCATTGGTGGCAATTATGGGTCTAATTCCAAAAATCGTTTCTAACGGCACCGGCGCTGAGGTGCAACGTCCACTCGCTACAGTCGTTCTCGGCGGGCTTGTGTCGGCGACCCTATTGACGCTTGTTGTGCTGCCGACTGTTTATGCGCAAATCAACAAGGACGACGACCTGCCGCCAGAGCAGTCGGAAACCGTTTGAGTCGAACCTACGGAAATGGCGGCCCACACAATCGCGCGCGCCGATGACTTCTTTGCGCTAGGGCCCCGGGCGACACTAGCGCACAGGCTTTACACGCCGCCCAGCGGGGCCGTCTCGTGCGAAGCAAATCTGTATATCGATTATACATACAAATGTATGATGGTCAACTAAATTTGCGCAATTTGGGTGAAATTAAAGTATCGGATACGTCAAATTTGCTGCGAGGAAACTTTGATCTCGATGTGCTGGCGCCCTCACCCACTGCTGCTCACATTTGCTCTAGGCGTCGCCGTTTCTTTTCAGATGGAAGCTGTCGCATTTAGGTATAAAACTCCGGAAAAAACAGACTCTACTTTGGCCCGGGCAAAAACGCTTCTCGCTCACGAAGATGTTGAAGAGGCTGCCAGAGAGTTTCGCAAACTGATCAAAAGCGAACCGCAAAACTTCGAAGGCTATCTCGGAATTGCTGATTGTTCGTACCTCCAAAACGATTACCTGAAGGCTAGGGAGTCCGCCGACAAAGCTCTCAAGCTCAATCCCAAATCCGCAGAGACTTTCAGAAGGCGCGGCAAAATCAATGAAAAGCTAAACCAGCTAGTTCCAGCTATCGAAGACTACACGCATGCAATTGCACTTTCGCCTAACAATCATCTGTATTTGAGCGACAGGGCAGAAGTCTATAGCAAGAAAGGCGAGTATTCAAAAGCAATTGCAGACTTAGACAAGTATTTGAAACTTGTGAAGAGCCCCAACCCGAGGACGTTTTATGCACGCTCGGCCCTCTATGCGAAACTGGGAAAGAAGGCTCAAGCGGATGCGGAAAGAAAGCGCGGCGACATGATTATCGACAGGAATTATTGATCCCTGCTCCGACTGGTTGCTTCTCACTTGTTTGGATTTGAGATTGCACAGCAGCGGACTTATCCGGTTTCGGGCCGATTGCAAAAGCGGGCATTTTCCTTTTCACCTGCGCGATTTGAACACCGGCAATGGTCAGAACTATTCCGAGAATTTGCCACATTGATGCGGGTTCGTTCAATGCAACAACCGCGAGAATCAAGAGCAGGGGGCGTTGCAGAAGCGATATTATCGAGACTCGTGTAGAGCCGATAAGAGCCATCGCACTCAGGAATGCGATGTTTGCCAGAGCAGCAGCCGAGCCGGTAATCGCTCCCACTTTGACTGCTTCAAAGGTGAGGGCCGGAGTGAAGAACATCAGTGGAATGCAATACATTGCACACAGTGGAAATTGATAAGACGAGATGGTGAGCGGTTTCATCACGCTTGTTGCTGTTTCCATATTGACTCGATAGATGCTCGACGAAACTACTGCCGCAAGCACTGCGAGAATTCCCATGGGCGTGCCGGACAAAGTTTTCACTTCCAGCATCAGGACTACTCCAAGCAGGCAAAGTGCGAACCCGCCCCAAAACTTCGCAGTCAGCTTGTCTCGCCCGATGACCGAGTTAATGATTGCCACCAAAGCCGGTGTCGTTGTAACTAACGTCATTACCACTACTGCAGGTACGAGAGTCAGCGACAGCAAGATCAATCCGTTTGTGCAGAACAGAAGAAATGCGAGAAACATTAGTCGCGGCAGGTTGTTCCAGCCCACCCACTTAAAGGCACGAGTGAGCGGCAGAACAATCAGCGCAGCGCAGACGTTCTTCAAAACAAAAACTTGCAGAGGCGTAACGCCCGCTGAATAGCCGAGTTTCACAAAGATAGGCTCTGCCGAAGCGGCGAAAATTGCCGCTGTCAGCCACAACGTGACGGCAGCTTCGCCTTTAAGAATTGAGGAATCGAACGATTTCACTCTGGTCAAAATCTCCCAACCCGAGACTTTCTAGCGTCCTGCCAGTTTTGCGGAAGTCCTCGCCGACGACGCATGTCGCAAGGCTAATCATCGAGCTCAGTATTGGAGTCTCTTTTCCTGCCAACCGTGCCAATTGTTCAAAAGGCACAAGACTGCAGGCAACGTCTTCATAGAAGAAGCGGTGATTTAGGGTTTTTGGAGACAGGCTATGTCTGTAATTCGGCACTGTTGTCATCGCCGAATAAAGGTCGCTCGCATCGCAACCGTAATAGCGATCGAGCAAGTCTTTCATTGGAATCAAATCGCATCCGTATGCTTTTGCAATGGTTCGAAACTCCTCTTCCATCTGCTCAAGAATAGCGACAGTGCGGGGCGTCATGCCCTGATAGTAGAAGAGAAATTCTTCGGCGCGGTCGATTGAGTGCATGTTAGTCAATGCAATCGGCGCGTGCGCAAGCGCTCCAAAATCTGTTAGTCCTCTTTGAACTAGATTGGTAGCCGGTGTTAGACCCGGGAAGTAAGCATTAATGATTGGTGCGCAGACTTCGGTTTGGGATTTCGTGACGGATGAAAACAGCGTCCAGCGTTTGATGCCGCGTATCCAAACGCGCGAATCAGCAACTAGTCGGCATGCGAAAAGGGAGTCCGTTTCTACTATCTTGGGCAAATCGCTAAGACCCTTCGCGAGCAATTGCAATTGAAACTCGCGAGCGCCTCCGAATTTTCCCGAAAAAAGAATTATCGTGTGCGAGCTGTTCAAGTAAGGTGCCAGGGTTTCCGCTACTTCTCGATAGGCGGTGGCGACGGTGGCTACAAAAATAGTTTTGCAATGCTTGGCGAAGTCGCGAGGGGCTGAATAAGCACCCTTGAGTTCAAACCTGCCCAGGATGCGATCTTCGGAATAAACGTGCCGAATGGAGTTGATGTGATCTGCTTTGATCGGGCTGCGGCTGTACATTCTTACATCGCAGCCAGCCGCTGAAAGATAGGATGCAAGCGCATGAGCGGAGTTGCCGGTACCCACGATACCGGTCGATAGAATAGATTTATCCGGATGAGCACGCAGTTCTGGAATCGCAATACCAGCAGCCGGCGATACGCAGGTCGTGCGGGTACTGAGCAACTCCGCAATTTGCCTTTGCGTTTCGGCGATTGTGGCCAAACGCGCTTCCAACGCGGAGACGTCGGATTGACTGCGGAGTTTTTGAGAAACTGCAAATGCTGAGACGTCACCCATAAGACGCACCTCAGTTTATAAAGCTTACCGCCAGCTAATCCAGTATATGTGACGCCTCTCACCATTGGTAATTAAATTCGAGGGTTAGCCACTTCGATGACAAGCTGTCGCACATTCTTGTGCCGAAAGGTTTTTCGGAAATTGTGACGGGCGCCGATTCCCCGTCCATCGCATTCGCGCACTTGCTGATCATTAGTCTTGCTTAAGCTTGGTTGGTCGGTATGACGACAATAAATTTACTGCCCTGACCAAGGACGCTGTCGACTTTAATCGTTCCTTTATGCGCATCGCAAATCAGTTTGCAAATCGCCAAGCCCAGTCCTGTTCCTTCTCCTTTGCTCACTGCTTCGGGAGTCTGCTCGAAGGCTTCGAAAATCCGCTTCTTATGCTCATCGGCAATGCCTGGACCATTATCGGTAACGGAAATTTCGACGCTTTCCTTGTCTTGCTTCCAGGCGACCGCAATGTGTCCTTCTTTGGGCGTGTAGTTAATTGCATTCGCAAGCAGATTTGTCAAAAGTTGAACGAGTTTTTTCGGGTCGCACCACAAAATTATTTCGTCGCCCGTCGATTCGATTTCAATATTTTTGGCTTGCAATGCTGGTTTTACAAGATCAATGGCAGATTGAACCATGCTCTCAATGCTGGCATTGTCGTGTTCGAGCTGCAGTGCTCCGTGTTTCAACTTTTGGAAGTCGAGCAAATCATTGACGAAATCCAGCAGTCTGTCGAGGTTTCGACTCGCGCCTCTAACCTCTTTCAGTGCCTCTTCGCTCAGCGGTCCATAGACCTCTTGCCCGATCATGTCTAGAGATACTTGCATTGATGAAAGTGGGCTGCGCAGGTCATGGCTGACCATGTCTACAAAATCCTGCTTCAATTTCTCCAGTATTTTTTCTTGTTCGATGTTATGCACGACTGCGAAAAGTTCTTCTGTCTCCCGCGAAAAGAGGCATGACCAGCGCGTATGCACCGGGGTTTCTGCGTTCTTACCCTGGACTCGCAGTTCAAATGACTTGCTCTCTTCGTCGCTTATTGCGTTTTTAAAACTCGCTTCTGCCGCGTTTCGTTCTTCAGATTCGACAAAATCGAGAAACGATTTGCCCACGATCGTCTGCGGTGCTTCGTTGAAAAACTGCATGGTGGAAGCATTGGCGCGCAAGAACTTTCCGTCTTTACTGAGCGCGCAGATCAAGTCGTTGGTGTTCTCGACCATCGATTTTTCGCGCTCTTGCTCTTCAACCGTTGCTGCTCTTATGCCGTGCAATATCGAATCGATATTAGAAAATTCGCTGCCGTCAGCGAGCACAGGCAATAACTCTTCCTGTCTGGAGATGCGCAGGCAGTTGGCGCCTAAGTGCTTTAGTGGAATCAGGATATCTCTTATATAAATTGCAGCCATCACAAAAGCCGCCGCAATTGTCAACCCAATTGCACCAGTCAAAAACATATTCAAGGTTTGAAACTGAGTATTTGTCGCTTCCTCGCTGCCCTGCCGTTTGGCTTCTTCGTATTGAACGACGCTGTCGGCTGCATTGAGCAGACGATTGCAAGCATAGATGAGCGCTATTTCAAAATTTTCGTGCACGTGCTTCCAATACTTCCAACCCCTTTGCTGGTTGTCTCGCAGCTCGTTAAGGCGCAGAAGCGTTTCCTGTCCCGCATTCACTAAGTAGGAGATTTTTTTGCGCTGCACCTCGTCCTGCTCCTCTCGAGAGCTGATTTGCTCCAATTTGTCATTGATGACGGCGAACATTCTTTTGTCGCCGGTCACTGTTGCGAGCCTGCTGTGAGCCGACGGGAAGAAGTACTGAGGTTGATGACTTATGTAGCCCAGGTTGATGGATGACGAAATCAATGAAATGGTTTTGGTGATCAACTCGCAAGAGCGAGATTGTTTCACAATGTTGGATTGAATGCTCCAGAGTTGTGCCGTGAGAAAAACGACGAAGACGATTTGGCAGGCGAGCGGAAACAGCACCAGCAAAAACCCTCTTTCTTCGATACTGAGCTTTTTCATCAAGCTTCACTCTCCGGCGAGCTTGATAGTCTGGGTATTCTCAAGAAAAAGATGCTGCCGCCTGGAGGAGAGTCTACGACCCCTGCGGACCCGTTGTGTGCTTCGGCAACGGCTTTCACGATGGCCAAGCCAATGCCGCTGCTCTTTCCTTTGATATTTGACTTTACTGCGGTCTGTTTGAATTTGTCGAAAACATGCGGTTTGTCTTTCTCCGGTACGCCTGGGCCCTGATCGATGACCTGAAGTTCTGCCATGTCATCGCTCAGCTTTACTTCGAGGCGTACTGTCGAGCCCCTAGGCGAAAATTTTATCGCGTTAGACACCAGGTTGGTCAAAGCTTGCGTCAGGCGCAACTCGTCTGCCCAGAGCGAGCAATCGGTGTCCGCTACAACTAGGCTGATTCCGGCTGAGTCGGCAAGACCGACCAGCACATCACGCACTCTAGTAAAAATATCACGCGCACTGACTATCGAAGAATTGAGCGACATTTTTCCGGCTTCTAATTTGTTCAAGTCTAGAAGTTCATTGACCAGCACGGTGAGAGTGGAGAGACTGCCTTCTGCTCGTTCAAGCACGGCTGACGCCTTTTCCGGCATCTCACCACGTTTTCCTTGCGACAATAAATTGAATGAAATGCCAATTGATGTAATTGGTGCGCGCAAGTCATGGCTGACAATCGAAAGAAACTTTTCTTTCAGCCGCTCAACTGCACGAAGCTCCGTGACGTCGTGAACCGTGCAGAAATAACGCTTTTCCTCTCTTGACCAGCGAACACTCCATTGAAAATCTGCAACTGAATCATCCGACAATTCAATTCTGGTTTCGAATTCTCCGCTTCCTTCTTTCGCGATTTTCTTCAGTGCTTCGATGGTTGGCTCGATCGAGTCTTCCTTTAGAATCGTTGCTAGCGGTGCTCCAATCAAATCTCGCTCTGATTTGTGCCAGCGCTTTTCGGCGACCGCGCTCACGCCGACAAACTTGTATTTTGCATCGAGCGAACAAATAACGTCCGCCGCATTGTGCAAAATGGCTTGCTCTCTCAATCTTGCCTGACGATGCTGTTCTGCGGCTTTGTGCAGGGTCTTATCGAGCTGTGCAATTTCATCGTTGCCAGTTTGTACTGCGCCAAGATCTTTGCCCTGAAAGACATTTTGCGCTTCGTTGGAAATTGTTTTCAATCTGCTGGTGATGTCTCGCGAAAACGCCTTCATCAGAAGGAATGACAGCAGGCAGCCGACTGCTGTTCCTATAGTAAGTATTGAGAGCATGCGGGTTTGAATTGCCGACAACTCTGCCGGAATGCGCGTTTCGAATTGCTTTTCGACCCTGTCGATCTTGTGCATGAAGCGACGATTTTCCGAGAAAGCATTGACCATAAGAAATGGATTCAGGTGCTGATTACGGCGTCCGGATGGAATTGTAGGGTCGAGTATGACTTCTTTTGCTAGTTTGAATCCTTCCGTAAGAACGGTCAGTATTTTGTCGAATTGATTGCATACATCGCTAACTTCGGGCGAAACGGAAGTGAGATGTGCAATGCGCTCTTGCATGTCCTTTGCGCGCCCAGTCTCCATGTCAATCATCTGAAGTGTGCGCGGATCATCCTTTGGTCCTGGGGTGAATATGCGGATCATTGTGCGCATAAGGGACACGTTGATCTGGTTGAGTTGAACGATCATTGAGCGTTCTTTGAGGATTGTCTGCAATCCTGTCTGTGCTCTGTTCAACTCTGTCGATAAGAGAAAGACGAAAAAGAGCTCGAAAATTACTGGTAGTAAAACCAGCAGAACTCCCTTTTGTGTGACTGTAAGTCGGTTTAGCAAGTGAATTAGAAGAAGGTTCGGACCGCGACCTCAATTTTAGTCGGATCGGCCTTATATAAGTACCGCCCTGAACAAACAGGTTCAGCTTTTCGCAAACAGACTCAATAATATGTATATCCTTATTGAAAATGATTGTCATATTTTATTGCCTGTCTTTGCAAATTTTTCTGGCGTCTGTGGCGATTTGAAGTTTTTTTTGAAATTTGCCCTTCTTTTTTGAAACTTTAAGTGGACAGGATTTGCAAAATAGTTGAGAATAAGTCTCAACAAATTCGAACTCAGTTCCGGCAGTATTTTGCTCTGCCGGGATGGTTCTTGCGCTTTGTGGGTGAATGACATCGCGTGCGCTTTCGCGTGCTTATGCGGCCGCGCTCAAGGAGACAAAAATGGGAAAACTTTTCTACGGAACACAGACTGGCACCACAGAAGGTGTTGCTGATGTAATTAAAAAGCACTTGCCAAACTTAGTATCTGAAATCAAATGCATCCAGTTTGCCAAGAAAGAAGAACTCGAAGCCTGCGACTTCTTGGTTTTGGGCGGTTCTACCTGGGGCGACGGTGAACTCACCGACGATTGGCTGGACTTCTTTCCTCAAATGGATCTGATCGATTTCACTGGAAAGAAGGTTGCTCTCTTTTCTTTAGGCGATCAAGTCGGCTATTCCTACAACTTCGTTAGCGCTATGAAGTTGCTCTATGACAAGGTTATTGAGCGCGGCGGCGAAGTCGTTGCATCTAGAATTTCCAGAGAAGGATTTGAATTCGACCACTCCGAGTCGATCGTGGACGGGCATTTTGTCGGACTGGTAACTGACGAAGTCAACGAACCTGAATTGACCGAACAGCGTGTGAGCATTTGGGCTCAAGCGGTTCTTGCTGCCGTCGGTGGCACAGCGGTGGCGGTTTAGTCGTCTTTTCGGGCGTGTCGATTAGGAGGTGCTTCATGAACGCAACGATCACTTTCGCCACTCGCACTCGCCCAAACAAAGCGGCGCAGCATAAAAAACCCCGGAATGCGCGCCGCTCAATTTTCTCTTTGATCGAGAACTCGATTCTCAACTGGCTTATGTCCTACCCGATTGAGATCATTTAGATGAAAGAAACATCCAGTCACCGCCAGTGGTTGCACACTCGATTTCCCGTTAGTCCGGTTGGACCTGCTTCCGACCTTACTAGACAGCAGTCGCACAACAATTTGCGCGGGCGGCGAGTCTGGTCGAAGACGCCATTCATAGATTGGGGAAATGCGCTTACGACAAGCGTTATTGTTCCCAGCGAAGTAGGCGGGACTGTCGTTTTTCACGGCTCTGACGATATCTTCGTCGTTCGCTGGGATAACGGTCGTGTAGCCATGCACAGAAAAGATGATTTGCTCAGAGCGGCAGTGTTAATTGGTGCGCATGAGAGTTTGAAGAGTTATCTCAATGGCATGAGGCAGCACGCATGCACGCCTTAGCCAGCGTCAGATCGGCGGAAGCCGGCTTTACAGCTTGGTTGGAAGGGTTTCCCAACTCTTCCATCTTGCGCTTGAAGGCGATCAACACAAGCACTTCGTCCAGTCGGCATATAATTTTGGCGCTGGCCTATGGATTGACAGATTTCAGGATAGCCAAATTGAACGGGCTTATCACCGGCCTTATGCTCCGGCGCATGCAGGCCGAGCGACGGGGAGATAAAGCCAGGATAGAACGTATAGAAAAGGTTCTCCACTCACTGCACCTGGCAATTGATAAAGTGACCGGCTTCGAGGCGTCTAAAGTCCACGGTGACGGTCAAGTCTGCCGAGCCGTAACCAAGTCTAAGAAAGCCTCATAGCGTTACTGAAGCACTGTTCCGATTGACTGTTCTAAGTCAGTGAATGCCTGCTGGTATGAATTAACCGCGTCCAAATACTGATTGCGAATTTGAATATTCGCTTGTTGCGTCAAAAGAGTTGAAGTAATGTCGGACTGACCAACTTCATAACTGCGTCTTGCCAGTCGAGCCACTTCATTCGAGTCGTTGAGCAGTTTTTGCTGATACGTCAAAATCCGTTGTCTGGCAGCCAGCACTCTTTGGTATGCGGCAGAAACTTCCTGTTGAATGACGTTTTCTTGCGATGTTACCTGCGAGTTCAATGCACGGATTGTCGCTCTATATTTGCTGATGTCGCCCTGATTCAAATCGAATATCGGCAATGGTTGGAAGACCTGGATAAAGTAACCATGGAAAACGTTTTTCGGCAGTGGCTTGTCCGGGTCTAATTGGGACGGATCAAGAGGCGGACCGTTGACCACGGAACTACCAACACCAAGAGTAGGGTTTGGCAGTATTTCTCCGTATGCAACTTTCAGTTGCGCTTTGGCAGCAGCAATTGCTCTTTCCAAGACCTTCAGCTCAAGCCTGTTTTGCTTGGCTGCTGCAAGCAGGACATCCAACTTCGGCATCTCTTTATTGAAGTCTGGCAGCAAGTCTATGATTTCGGCACGCAGCTTAAACGGCTGCAGGCGCGGAACCTCAACTTGCGTGTCGACGTTTCGCCCCAGCAAAATCGCCAGTGCTTGCCTCGCTTGCACGACTCTTCTGGCACCCACATCGCGCTCGATACCGTTTTGACCATTCAAAAGGCGAGCTTTGAGAACGTCCAACTCCGGAACGTCACCAGCTTGGAAGCGTTTTGCCGCAACCTCGTAAAGCCTGGCGCTAAGGTCATACAAGTCGACAAGAGTTTCATATGTCTCTTGCGCAACAACCAGCTCCGTATAAGCTTTTCTGATATCACCGCGAAGCTGCCAGAGCGCATTGCGAATTTCAAAATCAGTTTGTTTGATCTGTTTTTTCGCAGCCAAGATTCTAAAGACCAGCTTCCATGGCGGCTCGATTGGAATCGTTACGCCATAGCGGTATGTGAATTCAGCTTTGTAACCGCTGTCCATAAAGATTGTCGGATTCGGCAATTCTGTGGCGCGAATCAGTTCTGACTTCGTGATTCCCAAATTGAAACGCACGGCTGCTGCTCGCGGGCTATTGATGAGCGTTTCGTTCATCGCTTGCCCAATGGTCATCGAGTCACCCATCGGTCCGCGCAGGTTAAGTGCGTCCTGCGGAGTCACTGATGGAGGAGTATGTGCGCCCTGCTCCGGGATGCCGGATGGATTACTTTCCCCGCGCGATGCTGGGTCGATCGGGGACGTCACCGGGGTATTGCTCAATGGAGTCGTGGGCGTGGGTTTAGGCGTAAATCGTTCCTTCGGATCGACTGTGCTGCCTGGTCCACCTGGACCCTCCACGCCCTCTGAGGGCACCTTGGTGCCTTCGCCCGGGATGCCAATCGGCAGATTAAGCGACGGCTGCGTGGGAGCCTCGACTGGTTTTATAACTTGTGGGGAGGCGGACGGCAGGATTACTGGAGGCGCGTCCGAATAGCTTGGTGTGGAAGCTCTCTTTGCCGCAGCGATTTTTAAGCGCGACCGCAGGCTTAGCGGTTGCCTGAAATTGGGGCTAAAAGTCTTGTCGGAACTTGTGTCGCCAGCTATTGCCGCTTCCGGGATGGAAGCAGCGAAAAGGTTTAGGACTAAGAATCCAACAAAGCGTTGTCTGGTAAAGGGGCTCATTATCAAGGTTAGTATAGCCCAGAGACGGTGAAAGTCCTGGGAAAGAGGCAGCCCGAACGCGCCCGTACAGCGAAGCTTGTTATCGAATTGACGTAAAAGACGGTGAAAAACCTCAAAGCTGGGCTGTTACACAGTAAGTCGAACGGGAAGATCGCCTATAGATGGCTGCTTCCCGCCTGCGGACGGCTAATGCGCTTGCGCCAGCGCACTTATAATTTGCTAACATTGGGCCGGTCGGCGCATGGCTAACTATTTAAAGGGTGTCCGAGATTGACTGAAATCCGTATATACATCCTTTTGGAGTCGCCGGGCAGACGGGGGATATGAAGGACAGCGAAAGTAGGGCTTTTTTAAGAGGGGAGATGGATTTCACTCCCCAGCGCATGATGCGGTACATCCGTTCACGCGCTCGCCTTGCCACGGATGAAGATATCGAGGACATTCTCCAAAATGCCCTCGTATTGGTCTGTCAGCACTTCGACCCCACCCACCCGGACGCAAACCTATCCTTATATTGTCTGGGAGCCTGCAACAAGGCCATTGCTCAGAATCTCGAGCGCTATCACAAGGTTCAGCTGAAAAAACGCGACCCAAACGCAAAAGACAAGCCGCGCGTCGCGCCTGTCGGTGTTTCCAGCTCCGAGACCGAAATGGATGGACAGGCAATGAAGGTGACTGGGCTTGCCCCTGGCAAGTCTTTTGACGATACGCCGGGAAATTCGACCCAATGGCGGACCACATCCTTAGATAGTATGTTCGACGAAGACGACGGCAGAAATCCCGAAGACGTATTGGGCTGGGAGCTTTCTGTTCTGGCAGGTGATTCTGAGACATCTGACCCGGCGATTAAGGCCTTAATTAATGATCTGATCGAACAGATTCTGGCCGAGTTGCCCACCCAATTGCACCGTACCTGCTTCCTTTTGAAGTATGTGGAAGGTCATAAAAGAGAAGATTTGATTTCGTGTCTAAAAATGGACCCCAAGAGTATAGATACGGTCGACAAGAAGATCGTCCGAACGCTGAAAGCATTCAAAGAAAAACTCGACAGGGACGAGGCACGAATTTAGGAGATGACCATGAACACCCTTCAAGAAAAACTGGCAAAGATTCTCTCTATAAAGGATGAGCGTGCGTGCGCTGAGACTTTCGAATCGTTCTGCCAGGAGCATGCAGATGTTCTGCCGATGCCCGGCGAAAACAGCATGTTCGACAAAGCCATGTGGGCTGCCTCTAAGCACACAACTTTGTCCAAGAAGGACGAAGCGATTCTCAAGCGTGTCACCGGAAGAATGATTCAAGAGTCTGTTGTTAAGCCGGTCGTGGCTAAGGCAGAGTCTGCAGTGCTCATGCTCAAGGACCTTGTCGGCAGTACGAAAGAAAGTGCAATTGGTGCATGGCAAGATATGCTCGACGCTATGCAATGGCAACAAATGGTCCCGGCTGGCGCGCTGCGGGGGGTGGGAACCCAATTGGTTTCTCTGGGTACTTTCCAAAAACAGATTGATGATGCGACTGTGCAAGTCAATCTCGGATGGTTGGTAGACAAAGACCAGTTGCGCGTTCTCTTGCAAGCAAAAGATAAAGAAGAAAATGCCCTTGCCGATGTTGAAGTTAGAGTTACAGAGATGGAACGTGGCGTCGTTTTCTCTCGCAAAACCAACGAAGACGGCTCTGTTGTTGCACCCAGCGTGCAATGCGGTCCTGGTCAATATCAGATCCAAGTGATCTGGCTTGATAAGGTCGTTGAGACTCCGTTCTTTAGAATTTAGAAGTCAAATCTAAATCTAGATTCTCAGTCGCATCTACCTCGGCAGCAGATGAGACTAGATACAAAGTCCCCGGATAAAACCGGGGACTTTGCCTTTTGTAGCTTCCTTACCATAGTGTAAACATCAGACACGTATAATCGACCATTTTTGCATTGGTGGTATGCTTGGCCGCCAAAATGCGCTTGGTGGCCGAATATTAAAGAATTAGTTAGTAATGCAATTGGATGCAAGGGATACACTCGAAAAGGACTCTTTGCCTGCAGCACGGAAGCATAGAGGACTAACCGGTTTTAATAGATTCGCGACTGCCATCGCGTGCGCCGTATTCATCGCCATAAGCGTGGCTGTCCTAGGAGACAGAATTTTTGTTCCATATCTGGAAGATCAAAATTTTCTGGTTTCCAGAGCCTGGAAAGAAGATACTTGGAAAATTGCGCAGATGTCTTATCAGCGCTGGCAGCGGCCAGGCGGTTGCACAGTCCTTCAATCTGTAGGTATTCCGACGGTTGAGAAAAAGCCAAAGTCGAAAAGAATTCTAGTAGCAGGTGACTCGTTCTGCGCCGGATATGTACAGGCGAATATCAATGATGCTTGGTGGCGTGCTCTGCATCGGGAGCTGATAAGACGAGGTTACAACGATGTCGATGTAATAGCGCTTTGCGGGTACTATGGTTCGACTGCTTCAACATTGGAAAAGCTGGAGCGATGGGGGAAGCAGTACAATCCCGATCTAATTCTTTTCGGATATGTTTGTGACGATCCAGAAGAATTTGAAGGAAAGCACTACATCGTTCCCTATTTAAGAACATACGAGCCCGATGCGCCAACCAAATTGGTAAGGCGAATTCTTCGCTCCCTACTTCCGAATATTGCCGAAATATATATTGGCTGGCAGGACAAACAAGAAAACTCAAGATTGTCCGGAACAGAGCGAGGATTTGATTACAACCAGCGTGAACTCGAACTGTTAAAGGGCAAAAATATCAACCAATATCAAAAGACTCTCCAGCACATGAGCGATTTGATGAAACGTTGGAATTTGCCTTGTTATGTGATTACGCTTCCTTGTGTGGCTGGTTTTTATCCCGAGTTCGATGTAAGCATTGGCCACCGCGAGTTTGTCCCATACGTGCACAATTACTATAAGGAGCGTTATGACACAGTTGCGCCCTACTTTGAAAAGGCCAGGCTTGAATTTGTAAACCTGCTCGAACCATATATTGCGATGCTTAAGGCTGAGCCTAAGTTGAAGAGCGGGAGTAATTCTGCCCTTTTGAGCGCTACGCCGGCGGATGGTCATCCAGGGGGTTTAGTCACGCACTTTTACGCCTGCCAAGTCGTCGACTTGTTAGAGCGAAAATGCCCGTCGGTACTGGGGAGAAAGTCGGACGCCGTAGAAAAATTTCCCATAAACATCAATGATTGGATGCCTCCCAATACCAACGTTTATAAGGTGTCCGACTCAAGCTATATCTTTATGGTGCCACCCTTCGCCGCAAATCAACTCTATATGCCAGTCCGGCAACCGCATGTTCAATTAAATTTTGAAATGCCAGCTGAGCTCAAAAAAATTCGACTGAACGGACCCGGGCTCAAGAAAAGCACGATCTGGCTGAGTTCTGTAGACCCTAAGGACGGCTATGACAGCAGAGTTCTTCACCCGCTAGGCACACTGAAAGGTCATGACGTAACCTGGCAGCTTCCGGACGAAGCGTGGGCTCAAAACGTTAACACGGTAAAGATTTCGGCAGAAGTGAATGGTCCAGATCGTCGCGTAGCCGTCTCATTTTAGGTACTGGCTGCTGTCCTGAATGATTTGTTGTCACATCAGAACACATTTGCCGCCTGTATAGTGACGGGCAGGCTGCTTTCGGGAATGAGTAGAATGAGAATTACTGAGTCTCACGGAGTCTGGATCCTGGTTGTTACGGTAACTCTGGAGGCAGCTTGGACAGAAATGTCGCTGAACGCCCCATTGGTGACTGGCTGGTCGAATGGGGACTGATTTCCGAGAAGCAACTGCAAGTTGCCCTTAATGACTCGCGTGCGCATTTGCTTCCTGTTGGAATGTGCCTCGTTTTGCGCGAACAGGTCGATTCCGAGTTGATTCAGTCGGGGGTCATTGCTCAGTCGTATTTGCGAGACGGCGCTATTTCGGCTCAAGACGCCACCAATGCCATGGCTCTTGCTAAAAGAAAACATGTCTCAATCGGCGTTGCCTTCAACCTGCTGGCGATTCAGCCCGAGCCTATTCCTCGCAACCGGCTCGGTGATTTGCTTACTGCCTCCGGCGCCATCTCTACCGGTGAGCTGAAGGTTGTGCTCAACCTGGCAAAAGCAACCGGTTTGCCTCTTGGGCGCATTCTTCTCAATCATGGCAGTATCACTGAAGACTTGATTCAGCTTGCCCTTGGTCTGCAGCGAAATATTCGCAGTGGTGAAATTGACAGAAATGGCGCTTTTGAAAAACTCAGCCAGTACGTCGAAGACGGCGCCAGAAATTCTATTTTGGCAGGCATCGGTTTGCATGCCGAAACCTTGACCGGCTGTCTGCTTGTGAAGTCCGGAGTGATCTCGGAAGGCAACATCAAAGACGCTCTTAGATCCGGCACGAAAGAGGGAGCCAGACTTGGAGAGGTTCTTGTCGGCAAAGGCATGGTCAAGCAGGACATGATCGAATCGACTTTGGAAGTGCAAAAGCTGATTCGTGCTCACAAATTCACGGTCCCTCAAGGGCTGAGTGTGTTGCGCAATGTCCATGCCGCTCAGCGCCGCGAAGAGATAAAGTCTGAATTCGGGAATCACGGACAGCGAAATAAAGCATTGGTGATGTCCTTTTACAGATATTTGAAATTAACCCGAGCCCTTCCGGATGTAATTTTGCGTGGCGGCATTAATCATGATCCCGCGACTCAAGAAGCGGTTCAAAGCGAAATGGAAATGACGTGGCAGGAGCTCAGGGCCGTTTCACCGCTGGCAGAGCCTGTTGTTCCTTCTCTTCCTGAAGATGTTCGCTCGCTTTTGCAGCGCTGCGGATTCATCTCGGATGAGCAGCTGGTAGTCGCACAGCGAGCCGCTTACACGTATAAGCTGGTTCTTGATCAGGTTCTTTCAATCGAACAATCTTTGATTGAGTTTCACCGACTGAAGATGGAGGAAGTGCAGCCAAAAGACTGGACGGGCACATTCCCGAATCTGTCGGCAATATAAAGTGCATTAAGAAAGGGCGATGCTGTTGCACCGCCCTTCTAGATTTCTGTATTGCCGCGCGCCTTAAGCGTGACGTCTGTGTTGCCAGCCGTTCAGGTGTGCATGGCGCATGCAGCTTGCATCTTTTGAATGCATTCTTAATAGCTCCAGTCCGGTGATTTCCACTTCTAATTTGCCGGTTCTATGACATTCGGATTGGAAAGCCAGGATGTTGGAAGCGCTTGTGTGATCGACAAGACCCACAGATGGAGCGAAGATGAGCTTCAGTTGAGTGCAGTTGGCTGGAATCTTTTCGAGTTCTTTCTGAACATGCAAAGCGTTGAAGCAAACTACTGGTCCGTTGAAGCGAATCTTGTGCACGCCGTCTTGAGTATCGTGCATGGTGACTGGATTACGGAAGAGTTTCACAAACTCCACCCAAAGCGTTTTTGCAGTCACTGGTCCGTGTCCATGGTGTCTTTCCAGTGTGCTTGATAAAGAGTAGACCCATGCAATAACCAGTTTTGCAGCCATGCCGTAGATCAAGCCCCAGAGCAAGTCGGTGTAGAGCGTGACGGCAATAGTTGAAGCGAATAAGAACAATTGTTCTTTGCCCACGGACGCTGCGTAGAACCATTTCTTAGGTTCGCAGAGTTTGTAACCAATGTGGATGAGAACAGCTGCCAGTGCCGCAAGCGGGATCATATTGATGCATTCGCGTGCAACCAAAAGATAGCAAATCAGGAAGCATGCATTGTAGAAGTTCGCCCACAATGTTTTTCCTCCGGACAAGATGTTGGTTGTGCTCTTGATTCCGCCCGGAATGATTGTCAGACCGCCTGCCAGACTGGAGCAGATGTTGGACATGCCCATTGCAAAGAGAGTGCGGTCGGGATTGGACTTTCTGTGAAAGGGGTCAATTCTGTCGACAGCCATGATGGTAGCCAGCGATTCAAAACCATCGATCAAAGTAAGAGTAAGAACGCAGCCTGCGATCGTCCACCACATGCTGGGCTCACTGAAGAGCCCGACGAAATTTGGCATTACGATTCCGTGCTTGAGCGGGTCAGCAGGAATATTGATCAAGAATTTGGGATCGATATTCATGACCTGACCGAGTACAGCACCAACAACGACAGCAATCAACTGAGGTGGCACCATGCGCAGTTTTGTCTTGGCCAAAAGTTTTGGAAAGGAAAACAGAATGAGCAGGCAGACGACGCCGATAAATAGAACTGATGCGTTCGATTGCATTAGATTGGAAGGTGCTTCAGCCATGAGCCCGAAGAACTCGTGTGCATGACCCTTGTGACCGACCAGCGCCGGGATTTGTTTGGCGATGATCATCAAGCCTATTGAGGCAAGCATTGCTTCCACGGCGATTACAGGGAACATCGCGCTGAATCTTGCCGCTTTCATTTGGCTAAGAATGAGCTGAACAATTCCTGCCATCGTCATTACGCCTAAGACGAGCGTATAACCGTATTCCATGTTGCCTTTGCCGAGCACCATTATGCAAGCCATAACGGCGGGAGCCAGACCGGCGGCCGGTCCGCTTATCGTGCAGTAGGCGCCGCCCAGCAGGGGAAACACTAGACCAGCAATAATTGCAGAAATTAGTCCACACACAGGCGGCGCGCCCGAGGCGATAGCAATGCCTAACGAAAGAGGCACCGACACGAGGGATACGATTAATCCCGCGACAAGATCGTGCCTCCAGTGTTTCAGACCCTTAATACCGTTTTCCGGTTTTTCCGTAGACGATGCGGCCTTGGGTGTGACCCTGGTGACTGTGAGTTCCATATTTATTGATTCCAACGCAAATTGAGGGAAGCCATCTTGGTAGGATGGCTCTGCACTTCGGTATTCAGTTCAGGAGGAGCAAGCCACGTACCTGGCTTGTTTCATGGATAATCTAACAACAGTATGTTGTTAACTTGTGATCGCCATGTGACGGTTTTGTGATCAAAACAAAATTCTGTCGTGGAATTCCCACTGAGGTCTTCCTGTTTAAGCCAGCGGGATGGTGACTTTGAACGTGCTGCCGCGCCCGACTTCGCTGGTTACGCTGATATTTCCCTTGTGCGATTCCACGACTGCTTTCACGATAGAAAGTCCGAGACCCGCTCCGCCGGCGGCTCTTGCGCGAGCTTTGTCGACGCGGTAGAAACGATCGAAGACGTGATCTATGCTTTCAGGGGGAATTCCAATGCCTGTATCGCTTACTTTTATCGCGAGATTTCGACCTTCCGGTTCTGACCAAATAATAATGGTTCCGCCCGCATCAGTGTAACGAAGCGCGTTACTTGCAAGGTTTGTCACCATTCTTCTAAGGAATTCCAGATTGCCCATTACCTCTAAATCCGTGACGGCGCCCAGCTTAAACTGAATATCGCGCGTTTTTGCCAGGGTCGAGAAATCTTCGCAGACATCTTCGAGCAGCTTTCTCACGCTGACCGGTGCCATCACATAGTGCGAAATGGGATTTTCTACACGGGCAAGAAAGATCAAATCGGAAGCCAATTCGCTCATTCTGGCGCTGGCTTTGGCGATGATATCGGTAAGGTCCTCTTTGACATTGTTCTCCCGTAAAATCTCCGTTAGAGCCTCCAGGCTGGCTTCTATGATGGCTATGGGGGTGTTCAGTTCGTGCCCGGCATCGGCAACAAAGCGTCGCGTCAATTGCATAGCTTGTTCGGCGGGCTTCAATGCTAATCCTGAAAATAGATACCCGGCAATGGCGACGAGTGCGCCGAGAAACGGCATAGCCACAATGGCTGCGTAAATCGCCAGCTCGCTAGCTTGGTCGTTCTGTTTTGTAGAAACCTGCACTTGCAAATAGCCGCACAATTTTCCAGCGGAATTGATCCTTTCATTTAGCGACCTGACGGTTATTCTGCCCGATTGATCACGCTCTTCCAGTCTGCCTTTAGCCAGCTTTTCGATTCCATCGCTGCCATATTTTTCGAGCAAATTCTTGTCTTTGTCAAAGACTTGAATACTCGCTGTCACCATGGAGTGGGCTTCGTCAGCGCGTTCTGCCCAGTCTTTCAAAGTAGGGCGACCGTTCTCAACTTTTATTGACGGACGAATTTCTGAAACAAGATCGGCAAGAAGTGCTTCATTCGATCGAACCAGACTTGCTGAAAACAGAACATAAAACGCGGTCGCACCGACCGTGTGCAGAACCAGAACCAGACACATAAAGTAAAGCGCGAGCTTTACCCGCATCTGATTAAGCATCTTCAATTCCTAATTTGTAACCGACGCCGTGCACGGTAACAATGATGGACGGACCTTCGTCATTGTCGAGCTTCTTGCGCAGTCTTGTGACGTGCCCGCGGACAGTGTCGTGATGGGCATTGGAATCCATTTCCCACACGCTGTCCAGAATTTCGTCTGCACTGAAAACTCGTTGAGGATGGCGCAGCAGAAATTCAAGGAGGCGAAACTCTTTCGGCAGCAAATGCACTTCTTTGCCGTCTTTTAGCACCCTGTGATTTTCGATGTCCAACTCGATGTTGCGAAGCGACAGCTTCGTGTGATGCTCGGATGAAGAACGCCTGAGCAGCGCCTTGACACGCATTGCCAGCTCTTTGAGCTGGAACGGTTTTGTCAAATAATCATCAGCACCTGATTCGAATCCTTCCGCCTTGTCGTCTAATGATTGCTTGGCTGTAAGCATGATTATGGCTGCATTGCCGCCGCTTTGTCTGTAGCGTCTGCATACTTCTATGCCCTGCATTTCCGGGAGCATCCAGTCTAAAACAACTACGTCAAAACTTGTGCCGGTCATTTGCAAGAGCGCAGATTTGCCGTCGTAGACTTGTTCTACAAGATGATGGTCGCGCTTGAGCCAATCGGCTATAAGCCTGGAAAGATCCTTTTCGTCTTCAACAACCAGTATGCGAGCCATTCAGCAGCTTATTTCTATAGAACCGATACTATTCTGGCGAGATCTTGAGCGCGTCTGCGCCACGTTTTCCTGAGGCTATGTCGACTACTTGATCGATATTGGTTACGAAAAGCAGTCCATCGCCGTCCTGGTGCGTGCCGACAGCGTGGAGAATGATATTGATCAATTCCTCTACGTGCTCTTCTCTGATGACGATTTCGACTTTCGAGCGTGGCACCAAATACTGTGGATTGGACATGTCGGGCTTGGCGGAGCCTTGTGACTCGGTTACGGTATAACCACTGATAGGCGCCTTGAAAAGCGCGCGTGCCAATCTGTCGATCATAAACGGCTGGATAATCGCCGTCACGAGCTTCATCGCGGGCTCCTTTTCTTTGTCGCCGTATTTCGTATTTTGAGATGCCGGCTGCAGCCCTGTGTAAGAGCGCGATGCCACTGATGCGTTAAAACCTGAGCTCATTCGGATAACTGCTTCAACATTTGTCCCTGCAACTGCAAACTTCCGTGTGCAACCACAGTTTCGCCCGGACGCAGACCTTTCAAAATTTCCACGCTGCCACCGAGTCTCCTGCCTACCTCTATCTTTCGTTCCTCGAAACGGTTATTACCGAGCACCACATACGCCACCGTCGCTTCACCCGTTTTTCGCACCGATTCGAAAGGAATCGAAAGCGCTTGGGTTTCTCCTATTTCAACGCGCATATTGGCAAACATCTCCGGCTTAAGAATAATCTGGGGATTTTGCACCGTAGCGCGCACCGGCATCGTACGTGAGTCCGTATCGAGCATGACGCCAGTATAATCGACTTTGCCAGGAAAAACCTTGTCAGGGTAGCTATTGACAGTTACCGCGACGCGCTGACCTTTCTTGATGTAGTGGATGTCTTTCTCAAACGCCTGCGCAGTGAGCCATACCTGCTTCAGGTCGGTAACGACGAAAATATTGTGCGCGTTGTCAATAAGCTGTCCGACGTCCGCATTTCTTTCGGTGATGATTCCATCGCGCGGAGAAAGCATATAGAAATCGTCGTCGATTTTTTTCTTCGCCAACACTCTATCAAGCTCGTCTTTTTCCACTCCGTAGAGCCTTAGTCTCTCTCGAGCCGTCGTAATTAGTGCTTCGCGCTTGTCTTTCAATGTTTCGAGAGCCACTTGAGCTTTTTGATATTCGTTTTCTGCCGAGTCGAGATCGGCTCTGGCACTAATTCCTTCGCTAAATAATTGTTTGTGGCGTCCATAGATTTTTTCTGTCAAAGCAAGCTGAAAACGCGCCTGATCTATATCCGCTTCGAAATCAAGGACATTCTTCAACAGCTCTGCTTCGATTTGAGCGATGTCGTCGCTTCTGATGAAGGCTAGTTTTTGACCTTCTTTGACTACGTCGCCGAGCTGCACAAAGCACTTCTCTATGCGCCCCGGTACGAGCGAAATAACAGGCGTTGTTATGTTTGCATCAGGCTCGACCTGTCCGGTCAGGCAAACTTCTTTGATCATCTTATGTTGCTGAACGACTTCAGTGGTCAAATGTATTTCGTTCATTTGATCCGGCCTTATCGTCACGTAGCCGGTTGATGGAACGCTTTCGTCCATATCGACGTCGCCTTTGTGAGGCTGTTTCAAGTTTGAAACCATGGCACTTTGCGCGCCGTGATCGCAGCCTGTGACTAAGAACGGCAGAACTAGCATGCCGAGAGCCATGAGCGGCGAGACTTTAGGCACTTGATTCGAAAATCGCTTCTTTTCGATCTTCCTTGACTTGCTCATACTTCCTCTGTGGGCGGCTCTTTTGGACGTGATTTAGGTTCGACTTTTACTGCCTTGCCCACCTGACCAGGTCTGGACGGTCTCGGTTGGAATTTTATGTATAAGACTGGCAGAACATAAAGTGTTAGAAGAGTACACGATACCAAACCGCCAATTATCACTATAGCGAAAGGTTTTTGTGTCTGGGATCCGATTTCATTCGAAAGCGCCGCCGGTAGTAATCCTGCGGCCGCGATAACAGCAGTCATTAGCACTGGTCTCAGGCGAATGAGCGCACCTTTGTAGACAGCCTCTTCTATTGCTAGTCCCTCTTGCCGGAGCTCGTTAACGAATGACACAAGCAAAATTCCGTTTTTCACCGCCAGTCCGAACAAGGCAATAAAGCCGACTCCGGCTGAAATTGAGAAGTATGTTCCAGTCAAGTACATTGCCAAAATCGCGCCGATTGCTGCGAGAGGAACGACCGAGAACATCACCATGGCGCCTCTGAACGTTCCGCAAGACAAGTAGAGAATAGTTATGATGACGACGAGTGTGACGGGGACAACAATCGCCAACTGGTGCGAAGCTTCTTTCTGTCTTTGAAATTCGCCGCTCCACGAAACCCTGTAGCCCGGTGGAAAACTAACTTCCTTATTCACTCTTTCCTGCGCATCTTCCACTGCGGTTGCGAGATCTCGTCCGCGTACGTTGGCACGAATTGTAGCTAAGCGCGAACCCTGCTCTCGCCAGATTTGCGTGGCGCCGGAGATCTCCTTCAAGCTGGCAAATTGCGATAAGGGTACCTTTTGACCATTGGGAGTGTCTACGAAGATATTGCCTAGCGATTCTTCAGTAGAGCGATCCTCCTTCGCTAGCCTGACTATGAGGTCAAACTTTCGCTCACCCTCAATCACCTTAGTCGCCGAGGCGCCGGCGATGGCTATTTCAACTAATCTCTTTAAATCATCGACATTCAATTGATAGCGCGCCGCTGCATCGCGATCGATTTCAATTGCGAATTGGGGCTGCCCTACAAGCGGGTCGACGATAACATCTACAATTCCTGGCGTTTTGTCCATTACGCCGCCGACTTTGTGGCCAAGCCCTTCCAGCATATACAAGTCGGGTCCTGAGATCTTCGCGACAAGGGAGCCTTGGACTCCGGAGAGCGCTTCGTCGACGGTAGTTTGAATGTATTGCGTGAAGTAATAACCGACGCCAGGTATCTCTTCGAGCTCCTTTTTCATGCTGGCAATCAGCTCGTCCTTCTTCTCGTGGAATTCTGGACGCCACTCTTTGGCAGGTTTCAGTCCAATGTAATATTCTTGGTCTGCGAACTTTGCCGGGTCGGTTCCGTCATCCGGACCGCCGGCTTGGGAGAGGACTTGAGTCACTTCAGGATATTTGAGGACTCGTTCGCGAATTTTTCTTGCCACCTTGACCGATTCATCCAATGTGACAGAGCCAGGCTTTACGGTTGCACGCAGCCAGATGTTGCCCTCTTCAAGGTGAGGCAAGAATTCGCTTCCCAGGTTTGCAAACAGCAATGCTGACCCTAGAAAGGCTACGGTTGCAATGAAGATGACAAGCCCTTTGACCTTTAGCGCCCACTTTAGGGTTGGTTTATAGATCAGCAAGGAAAGGCTGATGAGCGGACTCGTGCGTTCTGTGACCGGTTTCTTGGTCAGTATAAGTGAGCAAAGAACTGGAACCAAAGTAAGTGCGACTAGCCCTGCGCCAATCAATGCACAGACCATTGTGGTGGCTAGCGGGCGAAACAGTTTGCCCTCGACGCCTTGAAATGTAAATATCGGCAGGAATGTTGCGACGATGACTGCGATACCAAAAAGGATAGGTGCGCCTACTTCTCGGGCGGATTCGTTCAGAAGCATCAGCCGGTGATTTACAGATAAATCACGCCCTTCCTCCGATAGTCTGCGGATAATGTTTTCCACCATGACCACCGAGCTGTCGACTAAGATGCCGAAGTCGATGGCGCCAAGGCTGAGCAAGTTTGCCGGCACGCCAAAGAGATTCAAACATATGAAGGCGACCAGCATGGCCAGCGGAATTGGAATGGCCGTAATAATCGCTGCCGGGATGTCCAGAAGGAACAGGCATAACAGGACGACAACCAGACCAATGCCAAATTGGATATTGGTGCTAATGGTTTTGATCGTTTGATTAATCAGGTCCATCCGATCATAAAGGACTTCCATGTTGACGCCTGGTGGTAGTCGTTTCACTATTTCCGGCAGGCGTTCGTAAACTCTTTCCAATACTTGCGAAGGGTTTTCTCCTCGTCGCAGAAGAATAATTCCTTCGACGACGTCGTCTTCATGACCTTTTCCAACCTGACCGCGTCGGACCAGCGAGCCGATCTTGACCTGCGCGACATCTCTGATTCGAATCGGCGTTCCCTTTTTATCCGCGCTCACCACGACCGATTCAATATCACCAATATCTTCGAGCAGTCCGAGTTCTCGCACGATCAGAGCCGTCCCGCTCTTTTCTATAAAGCCACCACCTGAGGTTGCGTTTGCCTTAGTCAGACTGTCAAATACTTGTTGCAGTGTGATGCCATAGGACTTAAGGGCGTACTGATTGACGTTAACTTCATAGGCCTTTGTCGGTCCGCCTTCACTGATTACTCCAATGACTCCCGGGATTTGACGGAATAGTTTTTCCATCTCCCACTGTTGCATCGAGCGTAAGCCCATAGCTGAGTAATAGGGGCTGTGTAAGCAATAACGAAAAATTTCCCTGAGTGAGCCGACGTCAGGTTCCAAATGCGGGTGGCAATCTGACGGAATATCCGTCTGGTCCAGTCGTTCCAACACTTGCTGGCGGGCCAATGTGGTTGGAGTTGCTTCCGTAAATGTTGTGGTTACAACCGATAATCCGTAGAGCGATAAGGAGCGCAAGCTTGTCTGTCCCGGGATGCCGTTCAGCTCTTTTTCCAGTGGAACGGTAACAATGCGCTCCATTTCTTCCGCGCCCTTGCCAGGATAGAGTGTTATTACTCTAACCTGAGGGTTGGTCAGTTCTGGATAAGCTTCCAGAGGCAGCATCTTTACTGCCACAAGTCCGGCTATTATGACGAGAATTGTCGCGACAAGCGTCAGGTAGCGCCCTTTTAGGGCGCTATTGATCAATTTGTCTATCCAGGAATTCATCTGGAGTTGGAGCGCTCGGTAATGTCTCCTTCAATAGTAGCGAGTCTTCTACGTAAAACGCATTGATAATCTCTTGATTGTCATTAGCATCTAAAAGTGAAAGAATCCCCTCTCGCCTGTTTCTGTGAGTGCATAGCTTGATGCTGGAAGTCAAGAAGATTCGTGATTTGACGATGAATAAAGGTGATTTGGGTGCCGCTTATGTTTCTGCCGCCAGTGGTATTGCCGTAGCCGGCAAATACGCCTATGTCGTAGCAGATGACCAGATGTGTCTTGCCTGTTTTGATTTTGACGCCGGTACGCCAGGCGACTGGATACGGCTTTTCAGTGGCGATTTACCCCATGACCACATGGCGCGCAAGTCGAAAAAGCCCGATCTTGAGGCAATTTGTGTTTTGCCACCAAACAAATATGCGGCGCACGGTGCACTGCTGGTGGTGCCATCTGGATCAAAGGAATGGCGAAGTAAAGGTTGTCTTTTGCCTATTGATACGAATGGAAAGATCGCCAGTGAGCTTTTGCCACTGAGCTTTTCTGGGCTTTTCAGTTTTTTGGGAACCAAAGTTAGCAAGCTCAATATTGAAGGGGCTGCGGTTTTGGGTGAAAAACTACTATTAGCCAATCGAGGCAATTCGAGAGATGGCGACAATGCAGTCATTGTCTTGAGTTTAAATGACTTTCTCTATCAGGCTTATGACACCCACGAGATTAACAGCAAGTCGTTTTTGGCTGTTCACCATAAAGAATTAGGTAAGGTGAACGGTGTTGCGCTTTCTTTTACAGATCTTTGCGTCCTTCCTGGTGATCGCATCATCTATTGTGCTGCGGCTGAGGCAACGAATGACGACTATATGGATGGCGCGTGTGCCGGTTCGGCAATTGCCATTGGTGACGGAAAGTTTCAAGATTTGCGCATGCAGATTCTCAATACCCGCCTCAAGGTTGAGGGCGTGTACGCTCGCTCTGTCCCCGGTAAGCCGGGCGTTGCGGAATTAATTCTTGTTACGGATGGTGACGCTGATGCCTCAATCGGCGGAATGCTTTCTACTTTCGTTACTTTATAAATCGTGAAATATGGCTTGGTGACAGGCGCTAGGCATAACGTTGTCGGTTAGACTGTGCTGGCTTGAGTTTTGCACTTGAGTTCATGTGCCACGCCCCGGGAGGCTTTTAATGGTCGCGACCACGCCGGTTAGAGCAAACGCAAAATTACTGCGCATTATTCGTCTGCGCGTTACAGACAAGCCGGGTTTCCTCGGCAAGATTGCCACGCTTCTGGGTGAGCTGGATGCGAATATCGGTGAGATCACTATCGTCACTCAAGGGCACGACTTCATCATCCGCGAATTTAGTTTGCAAATCGATGATGACACCCACCTTCAATGCATTCTCGAAGGACTGAAGGTTCTCGAAGGTGTGCAGGTGGAAGCTGTAATCGATCCGGTGCAACACATACACGAGGGCGGCAAAATTGAGATGCGCAGCCGCGTCAAACTCGACAGCGTGGGAGAGATGCACAAAATCTACACGCCGGGCGTCGCGCAAATTTGCAAGTTGATCGAGAAGGAACCGCAGGCAAGCAAGGTTTACACTTCTATCTCGAATACTGTAGCGGTCGTGACAAACGGAACTGCCATTCTCGGACTGGGCAATATCGGTGCCGTCGCCGGAATGCCTGTCATGGAAGGAAAGTCTGTGCTTTACCAACAGTTGGTCGGCATTAGCGCGGTGCCTATACTTTTGAATTCGACAGATACTGATGTAATCGTAAATACGGTCGCAGAGATTGCTCCCACTTTTGCAGCGATTCATTTGGAAGATATTGCCGCTCCTGAATGTTTCGCCATCGAAGAGCAACTGCAAAAGCGCCTGAACATCCCGGTTCTCCACGATGATCAACATGCAACGGCCGTCGTCGTACTCGGCGCCTTAATGACTGTTACGCAAAGAACCGGCATCGATTTGGGCACTGCAAAGGTAGGCATCATCGGGCTCGGTGCTGCCGGCTTTGGTATCGCTAGTTTGTTGAAGGCCTTTGGTGTCAGTGAAATTTGGGGCACCGACCTTAAGAAAGAAGCAATGGAGAGGCTCAAAAAAGCTGGCGGCAAGCCAGTTGACCTTAGCGTTTTGATGGCGAATGCAGACGTAGTTGTTGCCACGACAGGTGTTCCGGGTTTGATTAAGCCAGATATGGTGCGCAAAGGACAAGTAATTTTGGCGCTCTCGAATCCGGACCCGGAGATTGATCCTGAGGTTGCCATCAAATGTGGTGCAGAATTCGCTGCTGATGGACGTACAATCAATAATGCTTTAGCTTTTCCCGGCTTATTCCGCGGCGCTCTCAAAATCGGTGCAACTCACTTTACTGATGCGATGAAGATTGCTGCTGCGCATGCCATCGCCGGACAGACAAAAATGGATTCGCTCGTGCCTAGTATCTTGGATAAAGATACTCACCAGGCGGTTGCAGAAGCGGTCATGCAAGCGTGGCTGGACGGCAATTAGTCCAATTAATCAGGCTAGTTGGTTCCGAAGAAATTCGTCCGTACAGCTAACAGAAATCCGATCAAAGCGAGAGCCGTGACGATTGAGAGGAAGCCGCTAGGAGTGAGCCAGAACGGAGTTTTATTCGACATCTAAGCTACGCTACTGCGGTGCGAATACGTTGCGCAAAAGCTGAAGGAAGAACAAGATTGAAACGGCTGTCACTACGATAGCTATTATTGACTGGACAAACCATGCCGGCAATTTTGTAGGCGTCTCTTCCTTAATCGCGGCTGGTTTCTCCGTGCCTGCCGTTTGGGGGTCGCCTACATTTGCCTTCGATGTCGGAGGAGTTGCGACCGGCGGCTCATTGTCAAGTTGAACATTTGTCGCCTCACCACTCTTTGTTTTTGCACCAAGCACATCTCGCATTTCTGTAGCGTTTTCATATCGATCTTCCGGGCTCTTCGACAAGCCACGCATGATTATTGATTCAAGAATCGCTCCCTCTGCGCCTTCCAGGTTCAACGGTGCTGGTTGTGCAGAGCGGTGCATGCTCATTGTCATAACCGGTGTTTCGCCGTGGAATGGTGGTCTGCCGCTTAGACATTCGTACATCGTGCAGCATGAAGAATAAACATCTGAGCGAGCATCCGTTGTTCTTCCTTCGCACTGCTCTGGGCTCATGTAGAGTGGACTTCCGAATACCATGCCCTTCGCCGTCAGCCGCTGAATTTCTTCTGCAGTTGCTAAACGCTGGGCGATTCCGAAATCTACCAACTTGATTTGTTCCTCACCATCTGCGGTTTTCGTGACGATGATGTTACTTGGTTTTATATCTCTGTGGATAATGCCGAGTTGATGTGCGACTGAAAGTGCGCTCGTCAGTTGAATGAGGATCGCCTTGGTTCGCGCTACCGATAGCCCATGCGTCTCTGCAATGATGTCAGCTAAGCTGCGGCCCTCGACGAATTCCATCACGTAATATGGGCATCCGTTGTCGGTTATGCCAATGTCGGAAACCGCAATCAGATTTGGGTGCTTGAGTGCAGCGACCGAACCGATTTCGCGCATGAAGCGATAGACGCTTTCTCGCTTTTCCGTGAGGTTTTTCGAAAGAACCTTAATAGCGACCGGCTGGTTAGTCTTTTCGTTTTTGCCTTTATAAACTTCGCCCATGCCGCCTTTGGCGATGAGCGAAACTATGCGATAGCGTCCATACAGCAATTCGCCAACAAATGCTTTACCTGATTTTGCAGGCAAATAGGCAACTTCGTCATCATCTTCTAGTTCTGGATGACCGGGATTATGTATTTCCGAAGTTTCGCCTTGATCAGAAACCGCCTGCGGCTCGATCGAGTTCGTCAGGTCAGTTACAGGCTCATCACCATGATTTTCAGTCATTGAGGATAACAATACCGCCTGAAATGAGTTGCGCATACTTTTAGAATGGTTAACTAAAGAGAGGCGCGTTCGGATTGCAAGCGAATAGGTAGTTGAAAATCGGCGCGAGGGCGATGGCGAAAATCATCAACAAAATTCCAATCACCAGTTTTTTCGAAAATCGGTGAGCTGACTTGTCACTGACAGATTTCGCCAGAAGCACGGCGCCAGCAACAAAGAGAAGGGCTGAGGTACCAAGCAGGCAATAGTCGAGTCCGCTTAGCTTGGCGTCACGCACTGTTCCGGCGGTCTGAGCAATAAATGTAATTGCTTCAGTATCCGCGCAGGTGGAGCTTTTGTTGCTCATGAATCAGGCTCTAGCCTTTCTTGATTTCCCAGAAATCACTGCCGAGGGCGTCCCACGGAAGTCTGTGTTCATCCGGTTCGTCTGGATTGAAGCATTGATTGACGAAATAAATCATGCTTGCTGGCTTTTGCCAAACATTAGCCAAGCCGTGAGCAACTCCACGCGGAATATACAGAGCTTGAGCGCGACCTGCACCGAGAACAAAGCGCATTGTCTTGTTGTAGGTCGGCGAATCTTTGCGGGCATCGAACAAGCCGACGAGCACTCTGTCTGTCGGAATGACGAACCAGACATCTTCCTGGTTGTAATGGAGGTGGAAAGCTTTGATAGTCCCCGGAAGCATTTGCGAGAACGTGCTCTGCTTTACTTTGAAATTCGGCAAGATTTGCAGATTGCCGCTGTCATCCAGGCGGACGATTTCAGCGAGTTGACCGCCGTCGTCGACGAACATATTCAAATTAATGAGCTGCACACCATCAATCGGTGTTTTCTTCGTGTAGTCCTGTACGGACAGATCTGACACGTAGTCTTTGCCAATGGCGTCTTTTGTTAGCGGTTTGAGCATGTCGTTGGATGAGATCGTATTCATGTGTGTCGCGGTTAGCTGGTCTGCACCTTGCTTCTGCAAGATGCCCACGGTTGGTCTTATAAACCACCGCTGCATAGAATAGCATGTAGCGCCGAGAAGCTCCAATGGCGCGGGTTAATCGGCAAACCGGTGTTTACAAGCTGCTCGCTGCAGAAGTCTTGCGCTGGAAAGCTCAAATATTGCTGTTATACGGGCTGTTTCTTCAGATCTAAATATGCGCGCAAGGATTCTTTCCACGGCTGCAGCTCGCGACCAATTGTGTTAACGGTTGTGGTTTTGTCCAAAACCGAATATTTAGGGCGAGTGGCTGGGCGCGGCATATCCTTTGTTTCGATAGGAATGACTTGCACTGGAAGACCTGAAACAATCTCTTTGGCAAACTCGTACCAGCTTGTCACCCCGTCATCGCAGGCATGATAGATGCCCCAACGGTTGGTAACGATCAAATCGGCGATAGTTTCCGAGAGGCTGAGCGTGCAAGTAGGAGTGCCGATTTGGTCGCTGACGACACGCAAGGTATCTCTTTCCTGCGCCATCGAATGGATGGTGTCGACAAAATTGCGTCCATTAGGACCATAAAGCCAGCTTGTACGGACGATATAAAAACGAGTCAGGTGCCGCTGGACAGCCTTCTCGCCGGCTAATTTCGATTTGCCGTAAACAGAAAGCGGGCGGGTTCTATCCCAGGTGGTGTAGGGAGTGTTTTGCTCGCCGTCGAAAACATAGTCCGAGCTGACATACAGCATTGGAATATTATGATTGGCGCAAGCAACGGCAATATTTTCCGTACCATACCCATTGATTAGGTAAGCCAGCCCAGGTTCGGATTCTGCCTGGTCGACCTTTGTATAAGCTGCACAGTGAACGACCAGGTCAGGCTTTTCTTTGCCGATCACCTCTAAAACTTGGTCGTAGTGCGTGACGTCCAGTTTTTCTTTTGGCAGGTCAATAACCTGGTGATCTCTTGCTTCGAGGCAAGGCACGAGCGCTTGCCCGAGCATGCCACCGGCGCCGGTGACCATCAGTTTCATAATTTCTATCTAGCTCCGTATTGCGTGAGTTTAGCCAATCACATTTACTGGATTTGCTGGTTGTCCGACCGGTACTGCCACTGCAGGTGGTGTGGCGTCGAATGCTGCTTGTTTGGGCTGCTTGGTGACAGCTTGCATCCAGGCTTGGTTATCCAGATACCATTGAATGGTCGAGTGAATGCCCGTCTCAAACGTGTACGTTGGCGTCCAGCCCAATTCTTCTTGCAGTTTTGAGGAGTCGATTGCGTAACGGCGATCGTGTCCCAGTCTGTCGGCGACGTATTTGATCGACTCTTCGCCTTTGCCCATCTCTGACAAGATCAGTCTGGTGATTTGCATATTGGTGCGCTCGTTGCTGCCGCCTACGTTGTAGACTTCGCCGGGCACGCCGCGGTGGAAAGCCAGATCGATCGCTTTGCAGTGATCTTCAACGTGCAACCAATCTCTGACGTTCAATCCATCGCCATATACAGGTACTTGCTTGCCATTGAGCAATTGCAAGATGAAGTACGGGATCAGTTTTTCAGGGTGCTGATAAGGACCATAGTTGTTCGAGCAGCGTGTGATTATTGCGGGGAAACCGTAGGTTTCGAAATAAGCTCGGCAGAGAAGATCGGCGCCGGCTTTGGAGGATGAATAAGGGCTGTTCGGTTGAAGCGGTGTTGTTTCGGTGAAATACCCTTCCGGTCCGAGAGTTCCATAAACTTCGTCTGTGGATACTTGCACGTAGCGGATAGAGAATTCTTTCTTGTTTTCAGCGGCATCAACTGCGGTGCGCCCATAGCGGAATGCAGCGTCGAGCAATACTTGAGTGCCCAGAACGTTGGTTTTGACAAAAACTTGCGGATCGCTGATCGAACGGTCTACGTGCGTTTCTGCAGCCAGGTTGATGATGCCGTCGATGCGACCGAAACGATTACCGCTGACGATATCGTCGACAATGGCAGCATCTTCGATGCGTCCTTGCACATATTTGTAGCGCGGATCATCGGCTACGTCGGCGAGGTTTTCTGGGTGACCGGCATAAGTCGCGGCGTCGAGATTGATGATGGTGTAATTCGGATATGTCTTGAGCAAGTGCCGAACCAGGTTGCTTCCGATGAAGCCCAACCCACCAGTGACAAGCAATTGCATGGCTCGCATGAACGATTTCCCTCGCTGTGAATGAGATGCTCGGCAGCGCTGACAAAATAGCGCTATTGAAAAGTGAATTGTCGCTTGACAGACGTCATTAGATCAACGTCCATCAAATAATCTTCGAAGCTGCAGAATGAAAATTGGTTTAGGTTTTGACCTAAACTACTTCGACTTTACTGTCGTCCCCGAGCATCAGGCGGAACGCTACAGGCTTGCTCTGACTGCGAGTAAGTTCAACATTTACTCCAATTAAGCTGTCTTCAATGCGGCCATTGAAGTCCAGAATTTGGCATTTTTCGCGCAAGATCGAATGTTCGATTTCTGCATGCGAAACCCGGGCTCCGTCGCCGATTGAAGTAAACGGTCCAACATAGCTGTTTTCCAAGACGCAATCGTCACCGATTACCGCCGGTCCTCTGACCGTGCAGTTCTTCAAAATGCTTCCTTTGCCTACGTGGACGCGTCCTGAAAGGCGCGACTGTTCGTCGAGATTGCCCAACATAGATACATCTGTCATCTCATCGAGCACGACACGATTGGCTTCGAGCATGTCGTCTTTCTTCCCTGTATCGAGCCACCAGCTGGTTAATACATGGCTGTCGACGTGTTCGTTCTTTGTGATCATGCGCTGGATTGCATCGGTAATTTCCAGCTCGCCGCGCTTCGACGGTTTGATTTCGTCGATGGCATCGTGAATTTTCGAGGTGAAGAGATAAACGCCAACCAGCGCCAGGTTTGATTTGGGTTTTGCCGGCTTTTCTTCAAGGCAGAGAATGCGCCCGTTGCCGTTCAGTTCGGCAACGCCGAAAGAGGTGGGGTTTGGCACTTCTTTGAGCAAAATTTGCGCATCGGGCTTGTTCTTCTTAAAACGTTCGACAAGCGGTGCTACGCCGTCTTTGATCAAGTTGTCACCGAGATACATGACGAAGGTGTCGTCTTTCAGATAGTCTCGGGCAGTTTTCACCGCATGTGCCAGACCAAGAGGCTGGTCCTGCAGGATATATTTGATTTCGATGTTCCAGCGCTCGCCGTCTCCGACGCACTGGCGGACTTCTTCGCCAGTTTCGGGGCTGATGATGATACCGATCGATTTAATACCGGCTTCTATCAGCGCTTCAACGGCATAGAAGAGAATCGGCTTGTTCGCCACAGGCAATAGCTGTTTTGCTGCCGTGTGGGTGATAGGCCGCATACGCGTGCCTTTTCCGCCGCTGAGAATAAGTCCTTTCATCCAAATGCACCTATGTATTTACGTCAAAAAGCACCGCGTTTGCTAAACACGGCACCAAAAGTGGAGAACATGATTTTCCAGTCGAGCCAGTAAGTCCAATTGTCGCAATACCACTTATCAGCCTCGACTTTGACGTCGTCCGGCAATTCGTCACGACCGTTGATCTGGGCCCATCCCGTAATTCCGGGTGGAAACCGCAATACACCAGCCGCCTCACGTTTGGCGGTCAGTTCGGTCTGATTATACAGAGCGGGACGAGGTCCAACGAGGCTCATTTCGCCCTTAAGCACGTTAAACAATTGGGGCAGCTCGTCGATGCTGTACTTCCTTAGCCGCGCTCCGACCGCGGTTATAGGGCTAGGCAATTTGAGCATCTCTTCCGTAGACACATTTGGGGCACCTACATTCATGGTGCGAAATTTATAAATTTGAAAGAATTCGCCGTTTAAGCCGACTCTCTTCTGTTGAAATATGATCGGACCGTTGGAGTCGAGCTTGATAGCTATGGCTGCCAAGACGAACAACCAAGACAGCCCGGTGAGCGCCGCCAGTGAAATTACTATGTCTGTGAGTCGTTTCAAAAACATGAATGATTCGTATTCAATCAACAGCGTTATTTTACGGTACGCTTGGTGCCTGCAAGAAAACTGATCGAATTAGAATTTCAATCAAAACGTAAATGGATCTCTCGGTAGTCATAGTTAGTTGGAACACCTGTGGACTGCTCCGCAAGTGCTTAACCACATTGAAGGCAGAGCTCGACAGCTTTGGAGACTCTCTCAAGTGGGAAGTTTTCCTCGTCGATAATAATTCGGCGGATGGCTCTGCGGACATGGCTCGCAGTGAGCACCCTTGGGTGAAGTTGATTGCCAATGACGATAACCTCGGGTTCGCCAAAGCGAACAATCAGGCTTTCAAGCAAGCAACAGGCAAACTTGTCTTGCTTTTGAATCCGGACACAGAAGTTCAGCCTGGGGCAATAAAGATATTGATCGACTTTATGGATGCGCACCCGAATGCCGCCATTGTCGCTCCGCAGTTGTTGAACACCGATGGCAGCGTGCAGAGATCTTGCCGTGAGTTTCCCACCTTTATTGGTATGGTTTATGAGTTGATCGGGCTCAGTAAGATGTTTCCCGACAACAAGACTTTCGGCAGATACAAAATGCTCGATTGGAATCATGACGATGTTCGCCAAGTTGATCAACCAGAAGGCGCATGTTTACTAGTCCGGCGTCAGGTCATGGACAAAGTCGGTTTGCTCGACGAAGGCTTCTTTATGCTTTTTGAGGAAGTCGACTGGTGCTATCGCATTATCGAAGCCGGCTATGAGATTTGGTTTACGCCAGCTGCCAAAGTCATCCATCACTACGGGCAGTCGATAAAGCAAGTAAAGGTGAGGATGATTCTTTCATCACACCGAGGGCTTTACCGCTTTTGGCACAAGCACTATCAGAAGGGGCGCTGGTATCTCGACCCGTTCGCGTATGCCGGGCTGATGAGCCTGGCTTACATGCGTATATTTGCTTATTCGCTGAAATCCATGCTTTCGAAAGCTTAAAAACCAAGCTGGCGCCTTCAGTAGCTGTTTAGTAACAAGTTCGGCATAACTTAGATGCACCCGGTACGCCGCAAACATTCTAAGGAGCTGGCGAATGTCTCTCTGTTTCGAACATGATCATAATCCCTCGCCGGTGCTCGATCAGCCGGGGTTTCTCTTCCCGGAAGAAGGACGCCCTGACCTACTTCCCGCGCAACTAAAAGAGTGCGAGGACAATACGTTGCACACGGAGGCTTATCAGTTTGATGCAGAGCCTGGGGTCGCACCTGTCATTGAAGGCGCTGATGAAACATTGCCATCAGGTGAGTCCGTAGAATCTGCAGAACTAGCTGAGTCCGAGCAATCTGAGGCAACCGTTGCTGCATCAGGTTCATCTGTTGATAGGCTCTATAGCTATTTATCCAGTGACTTCGGAAGTATTGATTCCAATAAGGACGGAAAGCTGGAGAAAAAAGAATTGGACGATTCGCTTGCGACCATGACGAACAAAGATGAGCTTCAGCTATTGGCCTGGATGGGCAAGAATCTTGACGCTCTGGAAAAGTTGGGCGACAAAGAGTCCGGTATTTCGATGAACGATCTCGCCGGGCTTAACACCGCAATCAATAAAGGTACTGATGATATTGGATTTGCTTTCCGAAATACAGATTGGCTCAATCGCGGGACCAGTAGTGTCGTTGGTGGTATGGGCGGCGCGTTTGGTTTAGCGAAATTAGAAAAGACAGCATTCTCCGTGAAAGGAGGACTGGGTTGGACCGCTGCTGTTTTTGGCGGTTTGACTGCAATTGACGCAATTGGCTACTACATATTCGATAAGCCTAAACTGGACCAGGCGTTGAAGGAACTCAACGAGATTCCCACTGCGAACGCAAATCGAAGCTAATAGTTTTAAAACAGTGCCCACGCGCTGGAAAAACGAGTAACTGGGGAGATAGCCAGCCGGTCGAAAGATCGGCTGGCTGCGTTTTTAAGCACGCAACATTAATTGTGCGGGAGGAACCGTAATATCCGAATCACCGTCGAATAATTTTGTATGATGTCCGTAAAGGCTGAATTGGAGCCGGTTTTGGCGCTAGTCCTTGTCTAAATTTAGAATGGTGGTTGTGATGGCTGATCCTTTGAAAATCGTATCCAGCAACGTGCCTGGAAATTTCTTCGTTGATACGACCTGTATAAATTGCGACACGTGTCGTCAACTCGCGCCTGAGACTTTTGTAGACGCCGGTGAATTCTCCGCTGTTTTTCATCAGCCAAAAACTGATGAAGATGTACTTGCTGCTACTAGAGCTCTTTTATGTTGTCCGACCGGTTCGATTGGGACAAAAGAGAAGAACAACGCCAAAGTCGTTCGCTGCGAGTTTCCACTTTTGATTGAAGATAATGTCTACTACTCCGGATTCAACTCTCCGCGGTCGTATGGTGGCAATAGTTTTTTCATCAAGTCTCCAGGCGGCAACTGGCTCATTGATTCTCCGAAGTTTCTACCGTTTTTGGCAGAGCAAATTGCAACCATGGGTGGTATCAAGTATATTTTTCTGACCCATCGTGATGATGTTGCCGATGCTCAAAAATATGCAGAGTATTTTGCTGCCAGTCGAATTATTCATCGAGATGAATTGAGCGCGCAGCCAGGCGCAGAGATAGTTATAGACGGATATGACGCGCAGAAATTCGAAGCCGACTTCACGGTAATTCCAGTGCCTGGTCACACTAAAGGACATATGGTGCTTCTCTATAAAAACAAGTTTTTGTTCACCGGCGATCACCTGGCTTTCAACTCTGAAGATGGGTGCCTTTACGCGTTTTCCGACTACTGCTGGTACTCATGGGCAGAACAAACGAAGTCTATGAAGAGGCTGAGCGAATATGAATTCGAATGGGTGCTTGCCGGACATGGCGATCGCGGAAAACTTTCGTATGCGGAAATGAGAAAGCAAATGATCGAACTTGTGAAAAGAATGGAGAAATTACATTAGTTTCTTGTTCGCAAAGGAAAGCGGCAACTGAGCAGCACTTTCAGGTTTAATCTCGGAATTTGAACCTTTTGTCCGTTTGCGACGTACTAGCAAGTAGAACTTACAAATTTTCTCTCGGAGGGACCGAACTATGGATTCTCTGCTGCCTGCCTTCGCCGTCGTTTCTTCAATACTTGCACTTGTTTCGTACGCCGCCTTGTTCATCTCGGGGTTGCTGGACAATGAGTTCTAGTTTGTTCTCATACTTCATACCTTTTGAGATCTTATTAAGGATGATCTACATCAGGTAGTTGACAATGTTCCAAACGAAACGCAACTGGGGACGCTCTTGTCAAGATGATGAAGGCTTGCGTCGTTATACCGACCAAGAACGGCGGCTCACTCTTCGAAAAGGTTTTGAAAGAGACACTATCGCAAGTGACCGGCTTTGCCTTTGAAGTTTTGATCGTAGACTCAGGTTCGACTGATCAGACGATTTCAGCCGTTAAGCGCTCGAAAGCAAAATTGCTCTCTGTCAAACCTGAAGAGTTTCAGCACGGCGCCACGCGCAATTTTGCTGTTTCTCAAACTGATGCCGAGTTCGTAGCTTTTCTCACGCACGATGCGCTGCCCGCCAGCAAGTTCTGGCTGCGCAACTTGATTTTGAAAATGGAGTCAGACAGCAGTATTGCCGGAGCCTTCGGCAGACATCGCGCGTATCCTGATTGTGATCCCTTTACTGCAGACGAACTAGAGAGACATTTTGATCATTTGAAATCTCTTGAGCCACTCCAAAAAATTGACGACAAAGAGCGCTATTCAAACGACATTGGCTACCGTCAGCTGCTTCATTTCTTTTCCAACAACAACAGTTGCTTGCGTCGCTCGGTTTGGGAGAAGATCCCGTTTCCATCTGTCAATTTCGCAGAAGATCAAGCCTGGGCGCAGCAAGTAGTTGAAGCTGGCTATGCGAAAGCTTACGCAGACGACGCGGTCGTTTATCACTCTCATTCGTTCAATACTGTGGAAACCTTTCGACGTGCATTTGATGAATCGAAAGCAATGAAGGAGCTCTTTGACTACAGATTAGTTCCATCGCGTTCATTCATTTTCAAGAACTGTATCCATCAACTGCGAATTGATCGGCGTTTGATCGAAAGCCGCCGATTGATGAAAACAGCCCCTCTGTGCGTGTTCAAAAGACCGATTCGAGTATTGGCAAAACAGCTGGGCAGCTTTGCAGGACAAAGAGCTAACTCTTTGGGGCGAGCGCAGCATGTCCTTTCTCTGGACCAGAGCAAGAAGCGAAGCAATAATCACAAAAGTACCGAAGAGTAAGCAGAGGTTTGAAGAGCGTGGGCAAGTTGAAAACTTTTGGCCAACGAGTTCTGCGCCGGCTGCGCAGAGACTTTCTTGGCGAGAATGCCTCTCCCGTTGCAGTTGTTGAAGATGTTTTCGGTTATGTGACTGAAATTCCATTCGGGCAGTCAGTGTCGATGCGCGATGTGTCTGAGAACACTATCAACTGGATAATGCCTGACTTCGGGATCGGCAGTGGTGGGCATCTAAATATCTTTCGGATGATTTCGCGTTTGCAGAAATTGGGTTTTGAGAGTCGCATCATTATTCCTGAACTGGTTTGGTCTGAATCTGCAGCAGATGCCGAAGCTCGAATCAATGAGCATTTTTTGAAACTTGATGCGCGAGTGTTTGTTGGACGTGAAAATATTCCCTCGGCGTGTTTCTCCTTTGCGACCGCATGGACTACTGCCTATTATTTGCGCGACTTTCAATCAACAGTGCACAAGTGCTACTTCGTGCAGGATTTTGAGCCCTATTTCTATGCTCGCAGCACCGAGTCCGTTCTATCGGAAGAAACTTACCGATTCGGGTTCAAAGGTTTTGCCGCTGGGGACTGGCTAGCTTCCAAGCTTCTCCGCGAATTCAGCATGGACGTAGATAAGTTTAGCTTCTCATACGACAAAGACAGATATTTTCCGCCGATACAACCTCGTCAGCCCACAAAAAAGATACTTTTCTACTCTCGTCCACCAACTCCTCGTCGAGGATTTGAGCTGGGATATTTAGCACTGAAGCAATTGCTTGCTCTTAGACCTGACCTGCAGATACTGATGGCCGGCTGGGATGTTTCAGGTTATCGCTTGCCGAAGGGGATGGAGAACTTAGGAATTGTGCCCCTGAAAGACCTCCGCGAGCTTTACCAGCAATGCGACGCCGCGCTTGTGCTTTCCTTTACCAATCTATCGTTAGTGCCGCTTGAGTTGATGGCTTGCGGATGTCCTGTGGTGAGCAATCGCGGAGAGAACGTTGAATGGTTACTCAACAATGAGATTGCAGTTCTAGCGGAACCTACTGTTCATGGAATTGTGACCGCACTTCTAAAAGTTATTGAAGATCGAGCCGGTGCGCAAGCCAAGGCGGACGCTGCATTGAACTACGTTCAATCAACTGACTGGGACACGGAGACCTTAAAGTTAGCTTCTTCGCTCAGAAAGATGAATGAACGAGAGAAGCAAGAAGTCTGCCGAGAGGAGATGAACGATGCGCAGCTCCAATCTCGAATATAACGAGAAGCTAGATCATTTGCGTCTTCTCGCTTTCCTGATGGTTTTGGTTTATCACACCTATCATCCGGTGTTCAATTGGCTGACTAAGCCAGGGGGCCTGCTCTCTTACACTGACCCTGTCAACACTCTTTCAGTCTTCGTGGTCGACGGGCATACGGGCGTCGCGCTATTTCTGACTTTGAGTGGTTTCTTGTTTGCACGCATTTGCCGCAAAGGCTCCTTTAGTACGAAGAACTTCTATTTGAATCGCATTTTGCGGATCTATCCTTTGTTTGTTTTCGTTCTGTTGCTGTCGATCGTGTGGGGTGAAGCAGCCAACCCCTGGCCGTCCTTGTTCTACTCTTTGCTAACTTTACAGAACATGCCGGAAGCCTTGCACGTCGAGCTTAATGCTCATTTGTGGACGCTTTCTTGCGAACTCCAATTTTACTTGCTATTCCCGATACTTCTCTGGTTGTTTCGATGTAAGCATGGTCTTTCTCTGCTCTTGCTGTTCATGGGCATTGATGTATTGGCTCTCTCCACAGTTTGGCTTCAGGATGGGCAGGTTATGTCGCTTGCGTATGGAACCACGTGGGGGCGCATCAACCAATGCATCGTGGGCATGATTCTTGGTTTTACTTTGGATAAGTTCGAGTCTCGCTTGCGTAATCCACTGTATTTACTCCTATCTGTTGCAACACTCTCAGGACTTTTACAGATAGGTCATAGTTGCGGCGGCACAGTATTCGGACATACGCAGCCAATCTGGATTGTGTACCCAACTTTAGAAGCAATTGCATGGTCTGGCGTGATTGCCACTTACGTTAGTTGCAGCGCCCAGTTTCCACGTGGGCTTTCGCGAGTCCTCGCCGCAGGCGGTGCTCTAAGCTATTCCCTTTATGTTTGGCATTTTTATTTTTGCGTAATCCTATATCGAACTTCTGTGCCTCTTTTGCTAAATAAGAGTCATGGCCTGACATGGTTGACGCCGCTTCAGGATTGGCTTTTGGCTCATCCATTTTTCACTGCAATCGCTTTTGCCTTGCTGGTGGTTTTTCCCGTTACGCTCATCATTTCCATCATCACGTATAACTTAGTTGAAGTTCCATTCTTCAGTTTGAGGCAAAGGTATGTTTTCGAGAACGAGCAAGCGAAGAAGGTGGCAGTGAATTGGACGCAGTCCATACTAATTGCGATATCCACGTTCAAAAAAAACATAACCCATTGCTCCAAGGTTGCAGCGATAGCGGGCGCTCTGATTCTATTGATTCTTGCTTGCGGCGAAACTGTCTGTATCGCTCAAGGTAAGAAGCTGGATGCATTTACTCAGCCAGATGAGAGACTCGGCTCGATTTATATTCCTGGTCGAAAAATTGAATGGTCCGATAACGAGTATTCAACTGGTGTTCTATCTTCAGCGGGCTTACGGGATGTTGAACATAGGACGGAAAAGCCGGCTGGCGTAAAGAGAATTCTTTTGCTCGGCGATTCAATGGTGGAAGGGTTGCAAATACCACTCTCGCAGATTGTTGCTCGTCGCTTGCAAGAAGAGTTTGACGCCGAATTTGACAAGAGAATTGAAGTGATAAATGGCGGTCATATCGAATACTCGCTCGGGCAAACGGTGCGTTTGTACGATAGGCTTTCGCGTGACTATAAGCCGGATGAAGTATTTCTTGTCTTGGATAACTTTGCTGTTGAGACGAATTGCCGTAACTGCGCAGATTATTCTGGTGACTCTCGTCCCTACTTCTTCGTTAAGAACAACATTTTGTTCGAAGATAACATGCTCCTTCCCGCTAGGTCTTACTGCGACTGTTGGCGATTTTTGCTGCAACACAGTCGTTTAGCGAATTGGCTGGTCAACGAAGACTTGCGCCTGCAGCGGACCAGTTACGCCTACCGAACAGTAAAAAAAGAATGCCAGATTGCGTGGCGTGGCGTTAGCGCAACTCGCATTGCTTATCCAAACCCTGATCGACGTGAAGTGCGGGATGCATTACTCAGTTTTCTAAATCGAGTAGCTCGAATGCAGGGCACGAAGCTGACCGTATTTACTATGTTTCAGCCTTGTTTAGATCCAGCAAGAAAAGATTTCGAGGAAGTGAAGGCTCAAAGCAAACGAGAATTCTACGATGTTGTGTCTCTGAACGACGCGCTGACAAAGGCAGGATCGAAGTGTTTTAGTTCATGCGGTATGACACAACAGGGGCACGCAGTCGTGGCGCAGACTATGTATGATTCTTTTGTGCGCAAAAACACAGCGATTGCTGGCAATCATCTCAAGCAGCCGGAAATGGTGGAGTAGGAAGATGCGCACGATTCTATTCTTACTTCCGTCACGTGCGCTTTCCGGCGGTGTCTTGGTGGCTCGTCATCATGCTATGTTGCTTGCGGCGAAAGGCTATGAGGTCACAGTCGCCTATCTTCATGCGTCTGATTTGGACAATGGATCGGTGTTGCCGAGCATTTTTCCAGCGCATGAGATTTTTCATTCAGAGCTAGACCAGCGCAGCACCTATGATGCGGTTGTTGCGACATGGTGGGAAACCGCTTATCATGCCGCGCAAATTACAGCGAGAAGCTATTTCTATTTTGTCCAAGGATTTGAAGAAAGACTATACCCTTCAGATTCTGCTTGGCCGTTGGTTGTGCAGCGAACATACCAGTCTGGATTTCACTTCATCACTGTCAACTCCGGTTTGCAACGATATCTTCAGAGTCAGTTTGGGCAATCTGCGGTTGTAATTCCACCCGGCATCAATCTGGAAGATTATGAATGTGAGCCAAGAATTCCGCGCAATTCTGATTCATTGCGAGTGCTTGTCGAAGGAGCACCGGACGCCGAGTATAAACGCGTTGCGCTAGCTTTTGACGCACTATCTAAAGTTGCTGCAATTGAGACTGTGTACGTATCTCCAAAAGGTAAACCGAAAATCGATTGGCGAGTTGATCATTCCTTCGAGAGTGTTCCGCCTGCGCAGATGCCGTCGATTTACAAGTCTTGCGATTTGGTACTAAAGCTAAGTACGGACGAGAGTTTTTCTTTGCCTGTTTTGGAATCTTTTGCCGCAGGTGCCACTGCCATCGCTGCTGAGTATTACGGTGGCTCTGATTTCATTGTTGATGGTAAGAACGCAATTGTTGTGCCAGTTGATGATCTCGCTGCAACTATCAGATCTTTGGAAAAACTTCAAAGTGATAGAAAGTTTTTGAACGAGCTAAAGTCTTGCGCTAGAGCGACTGCTGCAATGTATTCATGGCATGGTTTGTCAGAGAAAATGGAAGCAGCGATGCTTGCTGGTTTTGAGTTTAGAAATACGGAAACTCGACCTCTAGCAGGTTGTTTACCTTCGCTTCAAGCACTGCATGCAATGCGTCTGGAACTGGCTCAGGCTCAATTTGAAAAGGAGCATTATAAGAGCGCTCACGCGGAAGTCTCTGCAGAATTGCATGCCTCTCGCGCCTACCGCCTCGGAAATTCTATTGTGAAGGCTTTTCGCTCTATTACCCGCCCTGAGGTGGAACGATGATGCGAAAAGCAATGATCTCCTTTGCGAACAAGTTAGCACCGGCATATTTGACGGTGTTGATGCTGTATCAATTCTTTCTCTATTTCATGATCGGCAACATTTTTCATTCGCTCTTCTTGCCGATGATAGATCACACACACTTTTCCATTGTCTGGGTAACCACAATCATTTTGATTCCATTTTTTGCTAAAGAGTGCAAAAAAGCTTGGAATGAAAAACGTAAAGCAGAGCAGATCTTTCTCGTCTCGTGTGGTGTTTTCGTGTCCATAGCTTCGCTCAAAAGGCTCGGCTCTGTTGAATCGGTATGGGGTTTGCTTACCGCAATCACTGTTTTTATGTTCCTATTGCTCGCTCCTAAACTTCTCAAGAAAAGGCATTATGCGGTCTTATTTTGGTTTGTCAGCATTCTTGCCGGAGTTCACGCCGTTAGTCAGATTTGCTTTGTGTTAGGTCAAACACAGCAGTTTTGCGGTTTTAACGTCAATATGCCACATGGGCGCTTGATGCGAGTTCCACACCTTCCCCTGCTAGCATTACTGGATGGCTATACGGGCGGCTGGTTCACTAATCCCAATTGTCTGGCCAGTTACATCATGGCGATCCCAGCAATTTCTATATTTCTAAGCCAGCCCGCTTTTACCCGCTCAAAAGCAGCCCGTTGGCTTGCTTTAAGCATCTGCGCGCTAACATCAATAAGCCTGCTTTTGACATTCTCCCGCGCTGCCATACTTTCAGCCATGCTCGGAATGATACTGCCAGCGGTGTACGCGTTGCGTAAGCGAAAGGTGCCGGTTTTTGCATCTGTTTCTTTCTTGGTTGTCCTTGTGTCCGGGCTCTTCTTTGCACAGATGCGATTCACAACTTTGGGTGATCCACTTAGTTTGAGCGGTAGAATTGATATTTGGAAGTCTGTCAGTGAATCACTAAAGCATTTGCCGTTTTTTGGATATGGAACCTTCAGAGGCGCTAACACGGGCGAAACGCCTCACAATGTCTTTCTCGCCAATCTTTTGTTCTATGGAGTTCCTGGCTTTGTCTCCCTTCTTGCTATGTTAGGCTCCGGAATCTTTATGATCGGGCGCCAGGTCAAGCGAGAACCTGGTTACGGCGTGCTTGCTCTGTTTGGTTTTGTCTTAGCCTACATTTGTGCTTACTCCCAGATTGAGTACGTTTTGACGTGCCCTCATTCATTTTCGAATTCGGTTGTTTTGCTGGTATTTGGTTTTCTCATATATCTGAGCACTAAGAAGCAAGAAAACAAGCAAGCTGCTCGAGACAATGAAACCGAAACAGAAATTCTCAGTCAGGCGGACTCACACAAGCTACAATCGCCTGTCCGCCCTTGAGCAGTTTCACCTATGGCATCGCAAATAGGCAGCAGTGATGTAATCTGACAGAGCGCCGGGGCTATTATTGACCAAGCTAATCTCTTCAATCTCATCGGGATAGTCGTCGAAAATGCGCCCGGGCTGTGTGTAAACAGCAGGTGTGGCGGGACCGAAAATCGGGATTTCGAAGGCGCTGGCATTACCGCTTTTGTATCGAACAGTGCAGTTAATCAGCGCAGGTCTTCCCGTGGTCAGGAAGTCTAAGGATTCGAAGTTCTGATGTGTGATGGATTGTCTTGGGTGTATTGAGAGCTTCTGTGGATCCGTTGTTTCCAGCTTGTATGCAGGATTGAAATGCAAGTCGGCTGTGTCTAAAACGTTCTCGGGGGCATAATTTACTCCTGTTTGCAGTGGATCGGGCGGAGCCACGACTTCTATTCTCGGGTATTTGAATATCGCGGTTTGTTTGCTGTTGCTGTGAAAACAGATGGTGATCGCCTGTCCGCAATAGTTTTTCAAATCTATTTCGCCTGACTTGCTCAAGTCTGCGAAGTCACGGTCTGAGCTCCCTTCGTGTTTGATTAAAACTGGCTTGCGAAGCGCGGTATCACGTATGGATGTTGCGTCTGTCCCGAGAATCTTGCAATGTAATTTTGCCGAGATGCAATTTGGGGGAATTTTCACATGCCAGAAAACAGTGCAATCACCCTGCAAGGCGAGGTTCAGGTGATTGTAGTTTTTCCAACTTTTTTCTCTATTCGGATCTGTTCCTTTGACCCAGAAAACTCTGGCACCATTGACTCTTTGGACTTCCACCGAATTCAAAGCGAAATCACCTTGAAGTAGATATTCTCGATGTGGCGCAAATATAGACCAGGCATTCTTTTCCAGCGGCATTGCCAGTGTATATGGCTCCAAATTCACCAGCTTAAAAATCATTCTCGTCGCATATGTAGGCGCATGTGCGAAATTACGCACGAGAGAGGCAGCAAAGGGTGCCCTGTTGGCCAGATAGTATTGTTTGTCTTCAAAGGTTTTACTGAAGCAAACACTCAAAAGAATCACGGAAATGAATACTATGATTGAGCCGGTGCGAACTGCTCGATGGTGTTGAGTGGTAAAGCTAAAGCAGTAGAGGGCAAGTCCAAGCAATCCGCACCAGAAAAGTGAACTCACAGAACTGTTTGTTGGTGCAATGAATGGTCGCGCTGTAGCGATGAGACCTATAGTCTCTAATCCCATAATGATGCAGAGCAATGAGGGCATCAACGTGTTTCTCATTCGTTCTTTCTGCGTTAGTTTGAATGCGACAAAGAGGAGCAGGCACATGCATACGAGTCCAAAAAGTCCGGCATTGAATGATTGAGTGAGGTGTCCAAAGTTAGTTCCAGTGCCACTTGCGAACGGTCTGCCCAGAATGTTCAAAAAGATCCCGAAATCAAATCCGAGAATCTGGTCGGCAATCGAGCGGGTGTGTTCTTGCCTGACAGTGAACGATGCTAAGTAAGGTGCCAAGGATAGAACAGATGCCGCAATCGCCCACGTATAGTCTCTGACGCTGCGTTTTCCGTTCAAATAAACTTGCACAAATAGCAGGGGTAGAGCGGTCAGGCTCAGCGCTGTTGTCCAACATCCGATCACGGCTGCCAGCGTGGATGCTATGTTGACTGAAACTCGGCTGGGAAATCTTGCCAATGCCCAAATGCTCAAAAGGCTCATAAGCAGAGATAATTGCCAGGTGGCAGCGAAGGTGGGATGTGCTAGAACCGTTGTTTGCGATGGTGCGAACAGGATTAAGCTCAGTGGTAGAAACATTGCTAGCCTAGTATTAGCACTGTACTTGCCGAACATGTAATCGTTCATGAGCAGAACGCGCAAAAGCAGAAGTATTAGAGCGAGGCTAAGCATCGCGGTTTGCGAGGCAGCTGTCAGTATGCAATTCAACCAGAAGAGAGCAAGTCCGAGCGCAAAGCTGTGCCCATTGATCAGTGTGTCGCGAAAATAGTTCAACCAGTTGTAGTCACTGACACTCATGCGCTCAATGAGCCTGAAGAAAATGACATCGTCGTTGCTGGGTATATCGATACCCGACGTGTAGAGAAAACTGCAAGCGCGGACAATCGGAATTAGCCCCGCCAGAGCTAAAAGCAAGCAAATCGAGAAGGTGACCTTCTTGCCTTGGTTTTGCTCTTGACCTTCGAAATGCTGATTCTTCTGCGCTTCTGTTTCCACGCTGCCTATGACATAGATGCAGGGAGCCAATCAAAGTCTTTCATTGCAGAGGCTATATCTACATCATTTTCATGAATGTATGCAAGCAATGTTCGCGCTTGCTCTAAATCCAGTATCTTCTGTTCTACCAGTGATTTGAGCGTGTTGGCGCCGTCCATAGTCATCTGTGTCATGAAGCCGGACTCAAGCAGTGATGCTGCAAGCGATTGGCGTTTTTTCAAAGCCTTTTGAGTGGCTACTTCGAGATCTTCCGGGTGGATACAGCCTGTCACTTTCAGCAACTCTGCAACTTCTAGTTCTTCCTCGAAATATTCTTCCTGCTCCTCTAGAGCCTGCAGAACTTGCGCGATATCCCAATCGACTGTTTCCAATTTCTTGGTCAATTGAATCGCTTGGTCTTCTTGTAAGGCGCCTTCCATGAGCATATTGAGAAGCTCGTTGAGCGCGGTGACACTTTTTTCGGAACAGAATCCGCAAGAGATAAGCGCTTCATCAATTGACTTATCCTCAGTCACTTCTATTTCTCGCGCTGAGATCAGTTCTCTCTCGTTTATCAAACCGGACAGATACATCAGGTATCCGATGTCGCTGTAAGGATAGGGATCTTCCTCTACCACTCCTAATTCCATCAGCGGCTGCAAGAGTGGTAACTTGCGCAATCGTGCAGAGCGAAGCGCTTGCAATACCTGGCTTCGTGTGGCAATTCCGTCGCGAATAATTCTTAGACCCAATAGAGCGGAATTCAGCAAATCAACGGTAATGACGCCACGGTTTAGCAGCACCTGCCCCAACGGCAAAGAAGCATTGATGCCATCAACAATTGCTTTCTCGATCTGCTTCTGTTGTGCCGCTGCCGATTCGCGCAATAGGTCTCCGAGGCGGCTTGCTTTGACGCCGGCAGCCGTAGGTAGAGCGTTGACACGAGCCACAGCTTCTTCAATTGTCAAAGCCTGCTGTTTGATGAGCTTTAAGACTGTGACTCCGTTGGTGACTGACAGTGAGCCTTTGACAATCAGGTCTTGCACATCCAGTGCTTTTCCGAGCAGCTCTTCGGCAAGGTGTCCTTCCATCGATAGAATTCGGCCGAGCGGGACGTGCATCTTCACAGCCAACGCGGTGCAACTGTCGAGCGTTTCCTGATCAATCATTGTCGATTGCACAAGTAAATCGCCGATCTTGATGGGCAGCGGTTTCTCAGCTTCTGGCTGCAGTCCTTGCCCTTCGGAAAAATTGAATGGGATAAAGTACTCTTCCGACATCGCTTTACTCCAGATTTATTTATAGCTCTTGGAGATAATCAGCGGGAAGTTAGCTTCGACTGCTCTATCCTTGGCTTTGCGTGCGGCGGACAGTAATTGCTGAACCGAATCGCCATCTGCAGGCAGATTAGCTACGCCGAAAGCGAGTTTCAGACTCTTCTTGTCTAAGTTTTTAATTAGCGGCGTTACCGTCAAGGTCTGAAGAATTCTATTAGCTACATATGCGGCCGAAGCCGTTCGCGTATTCGGCAAGAGCAGCGCGTATTCGAGCATCTCATAGTGCCCGAGTATGTCTAGCGGACGCTTTACCATTTCAATGCGTCGTGCCGCATTCTGCACCGCAGAAGGTGGCAAGACATCAAACATGGTCTGCAGATCGCCGCGCTTTTGATTGCTGTCGTATTCCTTCTTTCTGTTCATTTCAAAAAGAATGATCGACATTGGCCAACCATAAGCTTCGAATCGATAAAACTCATGCTGCAAGTATAGTAAGAACGCTGAGTAGCTCAGCACCCCGGTTTCCTGGCGCACCATTGATTCTAAGAGAGCGTCTACTTCTTTCTTGCCATCGCCTAGAAAATCGAGCGCACCGACCTTTACTGCATCCGGCGGCTTGATTTCAATGAGTTCGCAAGTAAGGAAATTGAAAATCAGTGGAATCCAATCAGCTGATTCCATCGGCCTGTCGCGCAAAAGGTCATTGAGCGAATACTTGTGCCCGATGGTTCTATATACTTCTATCTGTTTGTCGACATTGAGAGGTTCGCCTTTGGTCAACATGAGCCGGACTTCCGTATCGCTCATGTTGCGCGATTTCTTGACCAAGTACGCGTCAGTGGTTAAACCCATGCGCTCAAGATGTTTTTTCTTGTCTAGAAGGGCGATACCTTCCATGACTGTGTCCATCATCGGTTTAAGAACATTGCGCACTTCTGTCTTTTCATCTGGGAAGAATGCAAATGTCCCTTTGCGCCAGGTGATCAGTTCTCGCACTGCGTTGTCGCCCAAGATACCTGCAACGTGAGCGTACATGGCGACACCGTTCAGAAAATAAACTTCTCCTACGCTCTCGTCTCCAAGGATTTCCAGCCGACCCGTTAATCCATCATTGTTCAAATTCGAAATTAGCGTCGAAATCTGTGTGCTCTCAACAGAACCTTCAAGAGACTTCGTTTCGAGCTGAGGTTCTGGCGCAGTAAAACGTGGTCCGTGCTGCGATTGAGAAGGCATTTTGTCGCCCAGATAATCGACGCCACCACTTTGTGGTTGCTGAAATGTGGAAAGAGAACTGGAAGACTGGGTGGGGTGAAAACTGCCTGAGCTGCTCGGCGAGCCTTCTGGATTGTAGCCGGCAAGATCGGCAGGATTTACAGCCGGTGGAGAATTGAAACCTACCGAATCATCTTGAAACCTAGACTCTTGTTGCATCGCTGGTACAGGTTGTGTCAGTGACGCATTAGGATCAAGCGCTGGCATCCCGGTTTTCGAGCGGTCCATGGCGCGAGTACTTTGCACCGACATACAGACCATGTCGTTTACCAGATCGAAATCCCCGGACTCCTGCTGCCATAGCATCTGCGCTTCGGTGCCGTCGTCTTCAAGCAAAGTCCACAGCGGATTATTTCTGCCGCTTTCGACTTTGACACTTAGGCTGTACGTCAAATTTGTGTTGGGTGCGACGAAAAGCTGTTCCACATCGCGGGGTTGATTGTCCCTCGCCTGCTCGAACATGGTCTGGTATATATCCATGCTCGGAACGTGTTTGATATTTGGAAGATTGATTCTGCCCCGGCTGGGCGGAGGTTGTGGCTTTTTCGAACCAAACATTCGCGTCTCTCTTCTCTAAGGGTACTTTTATCAGTCATACGGCCGCTTATGGCTTAAAGGTGTAATTCCCCATTATTTGATCAAAGAACCAGACATAAGAATAGAATCGAGAGATTGATGTCAAGTGCGTGGTTCGTTTGAATGCTCTAAACGCATGCGCAGCTTTGCTCTTGGGGATTTGCTCTGAGAGAAAAATTTGAGCCTGTCGAGATCGACGGCAGTGAGGGATGGTGGTTGTCAAGGGTTTGTCGGTTACCAAATTGAAATTTAGAAGTGCCGCTTGGCAATGTGTTGCAACTTATTAAAACTATTGCACCCTCCTGAACAGCTGAGCGTGGCTGGTGAGAACCTGATAGGCTGGCACTTCTGGAAGATGAAGTAAGCTTCATTGCTACCTGAACATAGCTTCAGCCCTGTCTTGGGATGCTCAGTGTTTCTATTGACTATAATTGTCAGTCGGAAAAGGTTTAGAGCTAGTCTGGAATTCGTGGCCTGTGTTTTGCCCCCAGGGCGTTTTTACCCTTATCGGTCTAGTGTGCGCGGAAACCCTTAAATGAGCCAAGGAAGTAATAGTCCGGTAATGCCAACTCCTTTAGCTGAAGCTACCAGAAACAAGATTGAAACAGACAGTGCTATCGCTGATGTTGCCTCGCGTCTTGATCAGCAGCCAGCGATAAATTCCACTGAATCCTTTGGCGTCTTCTTGTTTCGCTCACTTCGCGAAATGACAAATATCAAGTTTGCACTGGCAAGCTTTGTCGTCAACAATTTGCGACGTCGTTACCGCCGGTCTGTGCTCGGTTTTGCATGGAGTTTACTCAATCCGATTCTGACCATGTGCGTGATGACCGCCGTCTTTTCCATTTTGTTCAAGCAGAACCCGAAAGATTTTGGTGTTTACGTTTTCACCGGTCTTTTACCATGGAGTTTTTTCTGCGAATCGGTAGTTGCCGGTAGTGGCTCACTCACAGGCGCCGAGAGTTACCTCAAGAAAGTCTATATACCGAAGCTGTTCTTCCCCATGGTGACTGTTGCGACAGAAGCTGTGAATTTTGCGTCAAGTATATTCGCGCTGATTCTTTTGGCTGCGGTTGCTGGTTTTCACTTCACATGGACTTGCGTACTTGTTTTGCCCATCACGGCGCTCCTTTTCTCTTTCACATACTGCTGCGCACTTTTCTGTTCGATTGCCACGGTGTATTTCCGTGATTTCGCTCATATTTTGCGAGTCGGCTTGGGGGCGGTTTTTTACACTGTGCCTATCGTCTATCCCGTTGCAATGATTCCTGCAGATTACAGATGGTTTTACTCATACCATCCCATGGCTCGCTTTGTAGAACTTTATCGACTGTCTATCTGTGAAGGTCAAATTCCTTCTCTCGAAGTTTGGGCTTCTCCAATTGTCGTTACGGTTGTGGCATTTCTGCTTTCATTCGCGCTGCTCAAAAAGACTGAGCGCGACATCATTTTCCGCCTGTGAGGTTTTTGTGGACGCACTGATTGAAATCAATAACGCCACTCTGCGGTTTCGCATTTATCGAAACCGTACTCCTGCGCTCAAAGAAGCCGTTATTCGCGTGCTGTCTCCGAAAAAAACAGCGAGCGATGAAGTAATCGAGTTCAATGCACTGCAAAATTTGAATCTATCTATTAAGGGTGGAGACCGTCTCGGGATCATTGGTTTGAATGGTGCCGGAAAGTCCACTTTGCTGAAAATGATCGTCGGAATTTATCCGCCGCAGCATGGTTCTGTTCATGTCAGAGGAAAAGTCACACCACTCATTGAATTGGGCACTGGCTTTGATCACGAATTGAGCGGAAGGGAAAACATCTATTTAAACGGCGCCCTACTTGGACGTTCGTTCAAACAAATGCGTTCGCTCGAAGAGGCAATCATTGATTTTTCCGGACTTGAAGACAAAATCGATATGCCGATTAAGTACTATTCCAGTGGGATGCTCGGGCGGCTTGCCTTTTCGATCGGCACAATCATGGAGCCGGAAATTCTCCTGGTAGACGAAGTCTTCTCGACTGGCGATGCGCAGTTCGTCGAAAAAGCAAGAAACCGAATGGATCATTTGATTTCCAAGTCATCGATCGTTGTTATCGTTTCTCACAGCATGGACCACATCGTCCACTTCTGCAACAGAGTTGTTGTTCTCAATAAAGGCGCTGTTGTGGCTGAAGGGGACCCGACGGAGATGGTCGAATACTATCGGACCAACATTGCCAACGTTGGCGCCGCTCCCGCTCCTTATAAATCAGCTTTGCCACAACCTGTATTGACCACATAATCAGTATGTCAAACGCACCCAAGATACTTGCAATCGTTCCGTCGTTGATAGCATCTTGCCAGATCAACGTACTGAAGCCGCTCAATAAGCTTGCCGAGAGAGGCAAGGTCCAATTTCGCTGGTTGCTTGAAGCAAAGGCGGATGTTTCTGATCTTGCTTGGTGTGATGTTGTGATTTTTTGCCGCAATACAGAACCGGCATATGGGCATTTGTTGAACGCCGCAGTATGTGCCGGAAAGCCGATCATCTTTGATTTGGACGACAATTTCTGGGACATTCCTTATGACACGGATCCAGAATTGGCGCGTTATCATCGCCTTCCTCCTCGCCTTGCTCAATTAGAAAAATACTTGTCTTTCTCCAGTCTTGTTCGCGTGTACAGCCCCGTGTTGGCTGAGCGTGTTTGTGCATTTAGTCAGAAAGTCAAATTGCTGAAGTCCGGGTTTGATTTCGCGCTAGTATCAGGCAAGCGGCACAAGCATAACGGAAGTACGCGCATCGTGTACGCAACGAGCCGCATCGTCGATGACCAATATCATGAGTTTCTCGACGGCATCATTCGAATCCTCGACGTTTACCAAGATAGAGTCAGTCTGACTATTTGTGGCTGCAAACCGAGAGAGCTAGCCGCCCGGCGCGGAGTGGAGCTTATCCCGCTCTATCCAGACTACGATAGATTTTTGATGGACTTTCATGCTCGTGGCTTTGACATTGGGCTTGCACCATTGCCAGACACCATTTTTCATCGCTCGAAAAACAACACGAAGTTTAGAGACTATGGTGCATGCAGGGTCGCTGGCGTTTACTCTGACGTAGATGTTTATTCATCCTGCATTGAGGACGGCAGCACTGGAATTCTTGTCAGCAATACCGCTCAAGGCTGGTTTGACGGTGTCTCGCAGCTTATCGAAGATCCGTCCTTGACTGAAAAAATCAAAGACACTGCTTACAAGCACGTTTACGATAATTACCGGCAGGAATTAGTCGAAGAAGAGTGGCTTGTCGATATAACGTCAGTCTTGTCTCAGTCTACTCGAGAAGCCTCTTCCCCGGCTGTGGAAACGCAAGATATCCGTGTGAAAGCGGATTTCTTTGGACTATATGGAATCCGTATTCCTGGTGAGTCCCCGGATGGGCAGAAGACTGCTAGTTTGCTTTTGGAAGTTCTCACACCCGAGGGTTCTATCTTGCGGGAGGCCACCAGCTCCAATATGCGTATTCTTGAAGATGGTGATATCGAGATAACTTTTGAGCCGATTGCAAATTCTCAGCGCCGAGAGTTTGTCTTCCGGTTGGTGTCTCTGTCGGGAGAGTTCCAACCAAAACCAGATTCTGAATGGACGACTGGTTGGATTCCACCCAGCGGATTGATGCAAATGCTTTATCAATCGAAGCAACTCGTGTCTGCGGGGATAGATAAACGATGAATTCCGCTACTCATTTGGTATCAAATATAGTGCCACTAGTTGAAACAGGCGACCTGCGCTCGAGCAATCATCCTGATGTCCCTGAGCTTACTGAGTTACAGAGTAAAGATGAACTTCTGCAACACATTGAGTCTCTCGAAGCTGAGCTTCATAGAGTCAGAGAGAAAAGCAAATTTATTGCACAGGAGCTGGATCTTTTCCGCCAGCGCCGCGCTATCTTCTGGTCGGATCGTTTCCGCAACACATTCGATGCCTGGAGTCTGCTTAGCAAAGGCTTTCAGCGACTGAAGGACGACACCGCGATTTTCGCACGTGATCTTAAAGGGTACCGTTTGCAGCCAAGTTTGAGCATGCTGCGAGTTTCGTATCTTAGTTACAAAGTCAATTTGAATACCAAGGGTTTGGCTGGGGTGTACCTTGCTCCTGTAGTCGAATTTCCGCTGCAAAAAGGCGAAATAGTCTTGCAAATTATGGATCAGTCCAAGAAGCTGCTTGTTGAGACTTCTGTGTCTGTAGCGCAAATCAGTGACGATGGTCCGGTTGCATTGAGATTTCCACCCCTTCAGAACTCAGACAAAGAGCTAATATTCAATATTTTTGTTCAACACGTCGACGTGCCTGTAAGACTTCTAGAAATGCGCCGCTACGCCCTTGGCGGTTTCGGAAGACTTTCCACGCACTGCTTTGCGGGATTCAGTTTCGACGGTGAGTAATGGGTTTCGACTAATCTTAATGGCTTTCTTTGGGTGTGTGCTTGGCCGAAACCTTTAGCGCACGTTTGACCTTTTGCCATTTGTTTCTAAGTTTCCAAAAACCGCTGGACTCCATCTGGCGAATTCTGTCCCGCAAATTTTGCAGCTCTCTCTTCAACTCCATTTCCGGAGTGTCATCCTCGAGGAGCTGTCTGTATTCTGCAAAGCGATGCATGATGAAGTCTAGATTTTCGACGTACAGATTGCGATGGTTCTTTGCCAGTTGCTCAAACATCTCCATCTTTTGTTTGGCATTGAATTTCTTGGTTCTCGAGTCACTTTCTTGTCGGTAGTAGAAGAGCGTCTGAGGAATTCTTATCACTGCTCTTTTTAGCTCGATTATCGACAACCAAAAATCATGGTCTTCCCAGCCGTGAATCATGTTGGGGTTGTAGCCGCCGACGCTTTGCCAGTCAGCCTTTCTGAAAACCGCTGCCGAAAATATGAAGTTGTCCAGGAGAATGTCGGGAAAGTTGTAGGGCGGTAATTCCCACTTTCCATTACGACTGCCGAAATAGGCTGCGTCGCAGTAGACGATTCCTAGATCGCTTTGATCTTGAAAGAGTTTTTCTGCTTTCTCTAAGTAAGAAGGGTCGATCTTATCATCGGCATCGAGCGTCAAGATCAGCTCTCCGTGCGCATTCTTGATACCATGATTGCGTGCCGCGGACGGTCCCTCGTTGTCCTTTTGCAAAAGAATAACTTTGGAGGACCTCAAAAATTCAAGCAACGAGTCCGAGGCAGGTTGAGTCGAGCCGTCGTCTACAACTATTATTTCTACATCCCTAAGTGTTTGATTCAAAACACTGTCTACGGCATCGCGAAGGTAATGCCAGTGATTGAAGCAGGGGATGACGACGGAAACTTTCACTTTCTACCACAAGTTGTTTTGGCTTAGATATGCGCGTGTCTCAACAAAATTCTCGACTGTGTTTATGTCATAAAAGCGCTTATTAACAGCGAATCCTGCGAGCTCCTTCTTCTTTGCCATTGACTTGAAAATGTCACTTAAGTCAAACGATGTTTTCTTCAATTTTTTGCTGTGCTGCATGAATGCGCTTTTGGAAAAGAATGACAATCCATAATCGATAAAGTGCATATTATCAGAGGGGGTTTTCTTGTCGTATTTGAGAACGAGTCTGTTTTCTTCATCGAACTCGACATTGCTGGGCGCCCACTGATTGTTGTTCTCTAAAATCGACATCATGCCGCCCAGCCGGCTGGCTTTGAATGCGGTGAAAAGCGGTGGCATCGATATATCGAGGTAGGTGTCACCGTACATCACGGCGAAATCGTTGTCCACCATGTCGAGCGCCTTCTCTACTGCCGACCCGGTGCCGAAATTGTCCTGCCCATCACGGCTGTAGGCGATTGACATGGAAAATTTGCTGCCGTCTCCCAGGTATTCTTCGATTTGCTCTGAGAAATGGTGAACAAGCACTACCAATCTCGTCACGCCCTCTCGCTGCAGCAATCGGAGAACATGGGCGATGAAGGGCTCTCCGGAGATATCGACCATGGACTTGGGTTTATCTCGGGACATCTCGCCCAGGCGTGTGCCTTTACCCCCGGCAAGAATTAAGAATGGAACATCCTTCAGGCTCAGTAATGATGACTGGGCTTGGCTTTGCGGGTGGGGCGGTGCGGCTTCTATTTCTTCGTCCATCTCGGCCATAATCTCTTATGTGCCACCTGTGGCAGCTTTGCCGCAATTGTCTAAGATTATCAAGTTTGAAGAAAGTGCTTTAGAACTAGCTAATTCGCATTCTAAATGCTCGCGGCCAGGTATGCTTTATTCTGAAAACCGCAGTTTAAGCCCGTGTTAAGCGGTTTTCGAGCGGCAAGCGGACGAGTCTGACTGGTATGAGTGATAGAGTTCTAATATTTGGTGGCTCCGGTATGCTGGGGCACAAGCTGAGCCAGGTTATCTCCCACAGCTCCGATGCTTTTGTGACACTGAGAGACAAGGGAACAGTGGCGAGCTATCCCCAGTTTTTCGAGCGGGCTCGAGTTATCGATGGCGTCGATGCTCAAGATCAGCAAAGTGTTGCCAGCGCTTTTCAGGAAGTTCGTCCAGATGTGGTCATAAACAGCATCGGCGTGGTAAAACAGCTCGACACCTCGAATGATGCCGTGATCAGCATCGGAGTCAATTCGTTATTCCCCCATCGACTGGCTGAGTTGTGCTCAATGCATGGTGTGCGTTTAATCACCATTTCTACTGACTGTGTTTTCTCTGGTGCGCGGGGAAACTACAAAGAAACAGAAAATCCTGATTGTGTAGACCTCTACGGGCGCTCGAAAATGCTCGGAGAAGTCCAATCGGAAAATGCTCTGACGATAAGAACATCGATCATTGGTCGCCAGATTCACGGCTCTCATGCGCTTTTAGAATGGTTTTTGAGTCAACAGGGCAAGACCGTGAAAGGCTATAAAAAAGCAATTTTCACAGGTTGGCCGACATTGATTCTGTCGGAGATTATTGCGGAGATTATTGCTAAGCATAGAGACTTGAGCGGTGTTATGCACATCGCTGCCAATCCAATTTCAAAGTTCGATCTTTTGACTTTAATTCGCGATAAATTTGGACTGAACATCGAGATTGAGCCGAGCGATCATTTGGATTGTAATCGTTCATTGAATGGAGATTTGTTCAAAAAACTGACAGGATTCCAAACACCCACATGGGATGAGTTAGTGTCGCGTATGTATGAAGATCAGGCATCGTATACGGTGCCTGCACAACTGAGTCTGAAGTAAATAGGCAAGGACCGAGCGGGGATTTATGACGGTATCACCAATGGCGACCATACAGGAGAACAGAGCGAGGACTCGCGCACCCGAGAGAGTCAAGACCGTGCCTACTTTCTGTGTTATTCTGCCCATGTACAATGAGCAAGACAGTGCTCAAAAATGCATTAGCGGCATTGCAGAGTTCATAGCTACTCTTCACAGCCGAACCGCAATCATTGCTGTAAATGATGGAAGTTCGGACAACACTCTGGATGTTTTAAAAGCTTTGTCCGAAACCTACCCGAATTTGATTGTCGTCAATTGTGCCCAGAATGGTGGATATGGCGAAGCCAATCGAGCCGGTTTTAGAGCGGCGATCGACCACGGTTTTGACTATGCCCTGGTTATGGATGGCGATGGCACCCAGCGTCCGGTGTTTATCGAACAATTCTTGCGCCCGATGATGCTTTCATATGACTTTATTAAAGCCACCCGCTATTCCCCGTTTAGCCGAGTTGAGGGGGTTTCCTTCAAGCGGCGTCTTATCTCTTTGGTTGGAAACAAGCTGGCACAAATTTTCATTCGCGTGCCGATAACCGACTACACCAACGGCTTCCGCGCTATCAAATGTACATTGCTTGCGCGCATGATGACGAAGGAGAAAGGTTTTTCCATGCTCATTGAGGAAGTTGTGCAAGGTAAAAGGCTCGGAGCAAAATTCTACGAGGTTCCCTACACCTTGACGGCAAGGCGCAATGGCGAGTCTCTGTCAAAATTTGTCTATTCACTTAGAGTTTACGGAAGCTATTTAAAGCATCTGATTAGTCGCTAGCGAGGACTTCTGTGGTGTCTGCTTTATCCACCGAGTTTGAAAAAAGCAAGCAGCAGGTTGCTGTGGATGTCTCTTGTGCATTTTGTTCTGGCAAGAGCATGCATCTTGTTATGGACTTCGGTGAAGTTGCTCTAGCCGGTGGCTTCCTAAAGAAGGCAGATTTCGCGAGCGAACCTAAATTCCCATTGAGACTTTTCTTTTGTGAAGACTGCTATGCAGTGCAAGTTGTTGATGTCGTCGATCCGGCACTTCTGTTTCAAAACTACTTTTACTTTTCTTCTGCCATCAGGACACTGCGAGAGCATTTCGTAGACTATGCGATGGAGGCTTGCTCACGCTTTCTTAATCCCGAAGACGCAACCGTTGTTGAGATTGGCTGCAATGACGGCATTCTACTCAAGCCGTTTGCCGATCAAAACGTGAAGACTTTAATTGGTGTAGACCCGGCTTCGAATGTTATCGATACTATTCGGGACCCGAGAATACACACGATCAATGATTTCTTTGGTGTGCGTGTTGCTCAACAAATTGAGAAGCAGTACGGCAAGGCAGACCTGATTGTCGCTAACAATGTGTACGCGCATATTCCGGACATCAATGGAGTGACACAAGCTGTTGCCGACTTACTTAAGGACGACGGAGTATTTATTTTCGAAGTTCATTATCTGGGCAAGATTATCGAATCCTTGCAATATGACATGGTTTACCACGAGCATCTCTACTACTACTCATTGATTTCGCTGCAAAAGCACTTCGAACGATTTGGGCTTCGTGTTTTCGACGTGAAGCCAATTCCGATTCATGCGGGCTCCATGCGTTACTACGTGGCAAAAAAGGACAGCAATCACGCGCAAAAGACTTCTGCGCGAGTTGAGATGCTTGCAAAAGAAGAATTGTCTAAAGGCTATGATCGCAAAGAAACCTACGCTCGCTTTAGAGAACAGGTCGCTGGGCGTCGCGATCAACTCATGAAATTGCTTGGTGACCTGAAGAAAAAGGGACGAAGCATTGCGGGTTATGGTGCTTCCGGTCGCGCCAATACAATTATTCAATACTCCGGAATCACACTCGATCATATCGACTACATGATTGACGATGCGCCGGCAAAGGAAGGTTATTACACACCCGGCTCGCATTTCGAGATCTTCTCTAATCGACGTTTGAGCGAGGATCGACCTGACTATTTATTGATTTTTGCCTGGGGCTATTTCAATGAGATCGCTGAAAAATGCCAGAGTTACCTGGTTTCCGGCGGTCGCATGATTACACCTTTGCCAGAAGTAAAAGTTGTATTTGTACCCACTAAGGATTCTGATCTATAGGAAACTCGTTTTGAAAGTCATCACAATATTTGGCACACGACCTGAGATGATCAAGCTCTGGTCAACAATGAAAATGCTTGATGAGTTGAATTTCGAGCACATCATGGTGCACACTGGGCAGAACTTCACCCCCGAACTGAAGGATTTTTTCTTCACCGACCTTAAACTCCGAAAGCCTGACTATCAGTTGGAAATTGATACCTCGAGCTACGCAAAGGAAGTGGCGGATGTAATCGTCAAATGTGACGACTTATTTGAAAAGGTGAAACCTGATGCGCTGCTAATACTTGGTGATACATTCAGCGGACTATCCGTAATGCCTGCGGCCCAGCGCGGTATTCGCTCATTTCACATGGAAGCTGGACTGCGCGCTTGGGATGCAAGAATGCCAGAGCAGCGCAATCGCAAGCTTATCGATCACGCTGCCACAATTAATTTGCCTTTCAATCAGTATCACAGAGAAAATCTCATGCGCGAAGGCATTCATCCTTCGAAGATATTTGTCTCGGGCAATCCAACTTTCGAAGTAATCAGAGCATTTCTGCCGGAAATTGAGCAGTGCGATGTGCTCAAACGTCTCTCGCTCAGCGAGAAAGGGTATGTTCTCGTTACCGCCCATCGTAGCGAGAATGTTGATAATCCGACTTATCTAAATGCAATCATTGGTGCCCTAGGTGAGATTCACAAGCGATTCCAGAAGGATGTGATTTACCCAATGCATCCGCGCACTCAAAGTAAACTGAAAGGAGTCGATATTCCAAAAGGAGTGCAAATCATGAATCCGCTTGGTTTTTATGATTTCAATCGTCTTTACCAGCAGGCTTTTTGTGTTCTCTCTGATTCAGGCACTGCACCGGAAGAGGCCTATTTTTGGAAGGTGCCTTGCGTTAGTTTGAGAATGACAACGGAGCGTCCTGAGTCAGTCGAGGGCGGGGCTCACATTGTCGCAGGCATGGAGCAAAGGAATATCGTGGAATCAGTGGAGACTGTTACTAGCCAAGGTTGGTACGGCAGATACAGTCTGGAGGAAAATTTCAGTCCGGCTGCCGTGGTAGTGAATGTTATGCGTAGTCAAATCACCAATTTCTTCTAAAGAGAAGTAAGAAAATGAATGCCACCGAAGACAAGAAAAAAGTGGGCGAGACTTTACGCGGTACGAAGAGCGAGCAACTCCAAGGTGCAGCAGTAAACCTGGTGAGGAATATTCCTGGACTTAAGCAATCGGTGCTTTCCGGTGTGGCGATTCTGACCAGGCATGAAACTGGCTATCTGCAGGCGAAGCTCAAGAAGGAAGAAACAAAAACGGCAGAACTCACAGAGCGTTGTGAAGAGCTGACGTCGATTCTCGCTTCTGTTTCGAAGCACATAGAGCGCGAGCAAAGAGCCAATAGAGAAGTCAAAAATGAAGCGGCCGCGGTTAGAAGAGTGATGTTTATCGAACATCAGCGCGAGCAAATCAAGAAGCACTTTCCTGAATACTCTAAACACCTTCTCCCCGTTGATGCGTTCGAGAAAAGAGTTTTGGATGCGGTTGCTGAAAAGACCATGCCGGTAATCGTGCTTACGCACATTCAGAAGACGGCAGGCAACAGCATTATTGCGTATTTGCGTCGTTGTTTGACGGTAGAGAGAATCGCCGGAATCCATGAGTTTGAAATGGCACCACGAGAAGAGATCGAGCGCGCCGTTGCCGACAAGTTTGGACAGTTCGATGTTTTGGCTGGGCACATTCCTTTTTGCCGTCGGGTCGATCAACTGACTGCCCCTCGTGATAGCCTCAACATCAGCATACTTCGTGAGCCGGTCGACAGGGTGGTTTCTCTCTACTACTACCTGCGCGCTAATGCCAGTTGGCTTGGGCAAGGGCAAACCATCATCGAAGAGAAAATCAGTCTGGAAGGGTTTGCCGGCAGCGGAGCATATTTCGACAACCATATGGTACGGATGCTTTGCGATGTGGAACCGATTGCTGTTCCTTTGGGCGGCTGCACGCGTGAGATGTTGGAGCAGGCGAAGATCAACATCGTCAAGAATTTCCTCATGGTTGGTTTAACCGAGGAAGCGCCTGAATTCTTTGCTCTTTTGGCTCGGCTTTTTTGCTTCTCCCTAGAAGACGTTCCGAGCGAGAACATAAATAAGCAGCGTTCTTCGATTTCATCTGTGCCAAGAGAAGCTTTGAGCGCAATCGCAAAGCACAATTCCTTCGATGTAGAACTCTATGAGTTTGTCCAGAAGCTCTGGAATGTGACCAGCAAGAATTGGCTTTCTCTCTGCAGAAATTAACCGGGATTAGAAAATCTCGAATCGAGATTCTTCCTGAAAAGCAGCACGGCTAGCAAGAATATGAGCACGAGCACTGACGCTGCTATGCCGGCCGTAAGAGACTTTGGACGGTAGTGCATCTCAATTCGATGAGAGCCTTTCGGAACAACAGCACCTCTGAATGTTTCATCCACAAGACCGACATAAACTGGCTTTCCGTCCAGTTTGGCGGTCCAATTAGGATGCCAGTTATCGGTGAGAACAACTATAGAAGGCTGTTCTAATGATGTTTCGATGACTACGCTGTCATTGTGATAGCTGGTTATCTTGCACGAATCGTTATCTGTTTGGGGTAGTTCGACGCTGTTGTCATTAATGGCTATACCCGCATTGATAGCTTCTTTCAGGAGCCTTGTGTCAGACGTGAAAGCTGTTGCGCGGCACGATTCCGGCGTGATCAATTTGCTGTTTTGAATTGCACATACAGCAAAGGCTCTCGGAAATGCATTGGGATTTTCATATATGTCCCAAGTAGTTGAAATGAAATATTTCTTGCAGCCCATTTCCTCAAGGAATTTCCTTGTTTTCGCCCAGTATGCTGATACAACAAAAAAGCGAACACCCATTAGATTGCACATTTGCATATTGAGTTGTGGCTTCCAGTCTGTCTGATTCGGCTCAAGCATATTGAAGAATGTGCAAAATCGCCCCCAGGCTGGAATGTCGCTATTGACGAAATAGCGATGAAAGAACGCCTCATAAGTGGGCAATATGTTCATGTTCAGCGTCTCTATTTGCTGAATTTGAAACGCTGAACCTTGCTCGGCTGGAATTATTCCGACATTGAAATTGACAGTTCGCCAGAGATTGCTTTTCAGTTTCAGCGCCTGTACTGCAAGTGAGGAATCGCAGAAATAGTCTGTTTTCACATACCTGTAGTACATCAGGTCGAAAATCAGTTCACTGGTCAAAACTGTAAGAACTAGGACACAGGCAAATTTAGTGAATTCCTTTTTCATCGATACAGTCGCAATGAGGGCAACACCAAGCAGTGTTACCGCAAATAGCACAGTTACGCAGTACCTTTTGTAGTCAATATATGGCTCAATAAAACCATAATTCAGATACAGGTTGGTGATTGCTCCTATCACAATCGCAGCCACAGCCATGGCTGGTATCCAGACGTTGCGCTCATTGTTTCTAATCGCCTCAATACCTAAAGGCACAGCCACTACGTACGCGCAAGCCGTGCAAATGAACCAATATTGCACACCCAAGCTCTTGAAACCGGGGGTTAAAGAAACAAGCTGGTCAATAATTGGAACTCCGAAAATTCTACCGACACTGACCAAGAGCAGACCTAAACAAGCAATCGATACAGGGCGAAGATGCCCTCTCAAGCAGAGGGCGGAAGCTGCCACCATCGAAGCCACAGAACCGAAGTGATACATCGAACCTGTTACCTTAATCGCCTGGTTGTGAGGCGCACCATCGCTGAGAAATGATGGAATGGCGCAGTATTCCTCCCAGAAATGTTTGCTTGAGAAAAAGGAAAGAATGCTGTTGTGATTAGCGTGGAAAAAGATACGCGCACTGTACATAGAGACCGCATCTACATAGAAGAGACTCTCGATGATGGGAAAATAGAGGAAGCCCAGACCCAAAACGGCAAAGACAAGTGCGGCGAATTGAAGAGCTGCAAGGCATAAAAGCGTGCGAACATTGAATTTATGCGCGGAAATTGCCAACGCAAAGGCGATAACGTGAGCGGTAACCAACATTAAGAAGCAAGTCGGAAGAAATGTAGCTGAGAGGATAACTGCATCCAAAAGTACCAGTGTTACGAATCTGAGTGACGTCGGATTGCTGCAAAATGACGCTAATGCGCAAAGCAGCAGGGGATAGTAGAGATAAGCTTGGGAGGTATTGGTTGCCAGCGTTGCTGTGTTGTAGCCGCAAAATGCAAAGGCGCTGCAGGAGGCGATTGCTGCGAGCCTGGAGACTTGCAAATAGCGCCTGCAGAAAACATGCAAGAAAAAAAGCGCGACCACATATGACCCGACAGCGACTGTGTTAAAAGCAGTCTGGCTGCCCTTTAGAAGAGCGATTAGCAACGTCTGAAAGGAAAACTTTAAATCGACCAATGTTTCGGGACCAAGTTGGCCTGCTCCGGAATACGGATTCCAATAAGGTGATTCGTGCGCTTTGAGACAATGTTTCAAAAACTGTTGTGCTGGTTCTGACTGCCACAATGCACCGCCAGCATCGGAATACGCGTCTTGCGCTCGTCTTTGCTCTGGCTGTGGATAGAAAACAACGGCGGGTTTTTTGAACTGTGCGCCCATGAACTGAGAAGTTTGACTGAGCCCGGCCCGCAAAAAAATGACATCGGGAAAGAGCAACAGGCAAATGGTTATTGCCGTAAGTATTGCCCAATAGAATTCCTTTCCAATACGCAGCTTGAATGCCGGTGCATTCGTTTTTTGTGTAAGTTCATGCGGTTGGCTGACCATAGGCTCCTCTTCGGCAGTAAAAGTAGCGAAAAGAGGTAATCTTCAGTGTGAGCAAATTCTTAGATGCTGGTTCTGAAACTAGAAATTAATTCAGTCGGTCAATTCTGTGCTAATTCTCATCGTCCGTTTTGGTAACCCAGTCGTTCTTTTCAATTGTTTCAACCTGTCTTCTCCTCTCAAGTCACTTAATTGCGAGCTTGCAGTTTGTGTCCGATCGGCTTGTAGACAAGAACCGGCAATCTTTTCTTTGCTATGATCTTCCGGTTGGAAATGTTCTGAGCGGGCTACCGCTGAGGTTTTATGCTGACCGATAAGAATGTGGTTGTATTTGGCGGAACCGGCTCCTTAGGCAAATTGCTCGTTAAGAGATTGCTGGCAGGCGAATGTGGTAAGCCGAGAAAACTTCTAATCGTTTCGCGTGATGAAGCGAAGCAGCACTTCATGCGATTGGAATTTCAGCAATTGGCAGTCGCGACAGACGAACTTTTCTATCACAACTATCAGCGAGTGCTACAGTTTCACATCGGTGATATTCGCGATTACAGCTCGGTCCGGACCGCGATAAGAGATGCAGACTTTGTCTTTAACGCAGCTGCGCTTAAGCAAGTACCTGCTTGCGAATACTTCCCTTATGAGGCCGTACTGACGAACATCGTTGGTGCAGAGAACATTGCCCGCGCGATTCGTGAGAACAACCTGAAAGTTCACACGGTCATCGGTGTTTCTACCGATAAGGCATGCAAACCCGTCAATGTCATGGGCATGACAAAAGCCATTCAGGAAAGAATTTACGGACGTGCCAACCTAGACTGCCCAGAAACACGATTTTCCTGTGTTCGCTATGGAAATGTTCTTGCCTCTCGAGGTTCTGTAATTCCACTTTTCCATGAGCAGATTGCCTGCGGTGGTCCTCTGACAATTACAACTGAGACTATGACGAGGTTTCTATTGCCGCTAGATCACGCAGTTGACACCATCTTTGCGTGTCTGAAAGGTTCAAAACCTGGTGAAATTTACGTGCCGAAATGTCCGGCAGCAAACATCAAAGATCTCGCCGAAGTAATGATCGGCGATAGCGGAATCGAGCTGAAAGTGATTGGCATCAGACCTGGCGAGAAAGAGCACGAGGCTCTTGTCTCTGACGAAGAGTCTTACCGAACCGTTGAGCGTGGCGACTATTATGTCGTTCTGCCGATTTTGCCGGAACTTCAGCCTGAGAAATTCGAGCCGTGCAGCCTAGCCGGCATCGAATATGACTCAAGAAAGGATTTGATGGACAAAAAGCAGATCAAAGAGCTTTTGGAGAAGAACGATCTTCTCAAGCCTCATGCTATCGCTGTGCGAATGAAGGAAGCAGTGCGCCGCTAACGGTTTGCTTTAGTTGCTTTTTCAGACATAACTTGTTCGTAGAGTTCAATGATTCTGGATACATGCGTTTTCCAGTTGTAGTGTGCTTCTGCCAATTGTCTTGCTTCTTTGCCTATCGAATTGCGTAAATCCTTGTTTTCTATAAGTCGTCTGAGAGATTCTGTGAGAGCGTCACTATCCCCCATAGGCACGGCAATTGCCCCTTTAGGGGCGAATGTGACCTCGGGCAAGGAAGTCCCCTCAAAAACGATTGTGGGCTTGCCTGATGCCATCGCCTCGATCGCCATGACTCCAAATGCTTCTGCTGTCGACGGCATAAGAAAAATGTCTGCCGCTCGGTAGGCTTCGGCAATGAGGTCGCTATCCTCCAGCCATCCCAGATCGATCAATTGATGTTTGCCCAGATAGTCTTTGAAGAGTTGCTTGTCTTCAAGAGTCAAAATTGTCAGGGGTTTCGTAGTCGAAAGTTTTTCCAGGGCTTCGTAGATGTAGGGCAGTCCTTTGAAAGGGCTTACTGTCGCTCGCAGACAAATCACCGTATTTCCAGGATAGATACCTAATTTTTTTCTGGCAACTTCGGAATCGCCTGGACGAAATTTTTCCAGATCGATGCCGAATGGTATCAAGTGATGTTTGAAGTGAGAAAAAATCGGAGATGTTTGCACCTTCTGCAGCATCCACTTAGAGGCGACGACTATCTCCAGGTTTGCTTTTGCGAACACGTCTCTTTTTGCTTTCCACATTCTATGCGTATTGTCTTTCTTCATGGATTGAATAACTTCCAAATCCGGACAATCGCCGCAACCATTCATCCATCGGTCGCACGAGCGTGGATAAGAGCAATGACCAGTCATACTCCACGGATCGTGCAGTGTCATAATGCTCGGCTTGTCTTTTGTAAGAAGTGGTAAGCCCAAAAGGCTGAACCAGCCGGTGTGCAGAAGATGGTAATGGACAAGATCCGCCGCCCTAAAGTGCTCGTTCAGCGCGATAGCTACAGGAGCCGGATGAAGAATTGACTGAATTGACAGATCACTTTCTAACTTCTTTAGCGCATTATTCAGTGGAGTTTTAAACGGATATTCGATTTCGGTTGTCTTCGCGTCACTGCCCATCTTTTTCCAGACAAGGTGATGCGAATCAAAGCCTTCCGAGCAGAGCGCCGCGTGTAGTTCCTGCCCGTTGAAGCGGCTGCCGATGACATCGACATTGCCTATTTGTAGCGTACGCAACTTAGTCATTTGGTTTGACGCAGTGTTTGAGATGTTCATTAGAAATGGAAGTGATTAGCTCTTGTTTTGCGGCTTGCCGCCCATGCTCAGCAGTTTCCCTGTAAAAGTCAGCATCGAAAAGGAGCCGATCGAAGCAGTTGTAGAGTTCTACACTGACGGGCTCGCACGAATGGCACAGAACTGCAGCATGATGTTGTTTTAAAAACTTAACAGGGGCCGCATAAGAGGGTCCATGAAAAACAGTGGGACGACCGCTCTTGAGAAACAGCGCCAATTCCGGCGGCCAATGTTTGCGAGTACGTGAGGCAAACTTAGGCTCGAAACTCTGAGAGCAATACATGATGTCGGCTGCAGACAGTATCTCTTCTGTCTTTTCACGAGAAGACATTCCGACAAATCGAGCATCAATAGAAGCGTTGCGATCGAATCCGAACTCTTCTCCAAAAATCAGCAGTGTCAGTCGACGATTGCGAATTTGCCAATTGACCTTGTCGAATGTCGAAAGCAAGCACTTCCATTCCCAATTGTCCTTGCCTGTGTTCGCGGCAGCAATTGTTATCGAGTTCTTTTCACTGTTTGTAATAGGCTCAGGCACTGGCACAGCTCATTTTGTAAAAACAATAGAGCCTTCAATGAGGAGATCTTGTTTCATCTCCTCAGAGAAGAAATGGTCGTATCGCCCGATGATTTCCCATGCCCAGTTTGGTAGTGCATCCGGACATTTAAAACCGCCATATTGGCTGAGCGCCATCGTTGTCTGCTTCGTAAAGCATTCTGCGGTTTCGTGCAGCGGTCTGAATTGAACGCCTTTGGCGCCTGCATCCCTGGCAATTTTTTCAAAGTAGGTTTTGGTGAACATCCATTTGTCGTCCAATGTTTCCCACTTTTCTTCGAACCCAGGATATTGCGCCCTTTCCGTTCGTACGGCAATATCGAGAACCAGTCCTCGAAGAAATTCGAATGCTGGACCCGCCACCTTTTGCAGGCGGGCTTTTTCTAGAATATCCTCGTACGCCAGTCTCAAAACGGCATGCCCGTTTTCGAAGGGTTCTAGAAAAACGGCGTGTCCGCCCGGTTTTAGAACCTTGAGCGCGGTCTCGATGACCTTTTCCGGTTTGACCATGTGATGCAGTACCGCGCCACCAAAGACTATGTCTGCAAACGACTCCCCGAAGTAGTCGCGCTGAGCGTCCATGGCGACAGCCAGGCAGCGTTCTTTCAACTGCCGCTTCTCGGCTTCGCGATTGAGAATGGTCAGAAGATCCGGACTGATGTCTACGCAAATCATCCTCAATGATGGGAAGTGTTCCAATATCGGAATCACCGTGTTGCCAAAACCGCAGCCAAAGTCGATTGCGGTCCCCTGCGGTGAAATGCCGAAGGCTTTCAACTCTCGCTCAATCAATCCAAAAATATAGTCGTATTGCTGATATTTCTGAAAATACGATTCGCTCTTTTCGAGAAATTCCGCCGAGACGCCAAAGCGTGGCAACCCGACCTCCGGTTGTGGTGAGTAAACGGAGGCATAACGGGGCGCTTCGCACGCAAGATCGACAAGCGGCTCAGAAAAATATTGCTGGAAAAAAGTGGTGCTCATTGATAATCAAACGGTTTTTCTGAAAAGAGCAGTGCATCCGAACAAACCATAGAAGTCGAAATTCGGGTCGCATAAAAGGGCGTCATTCGCGCCTTTGTAGACCCCGTAAACATGCTCCGGATCAGTGTTGGCCGGGTCGTTGTAATCGTGAAACAGGCAAAACCCACCGCTCTTCAAAAGTCGTTTCACTCTCATCGCCGCTTCGTATGTAGCTTCGTACCCGTGCCAGTGATCGATGAAAATGAAGCCGTACGACTTGCCTTGCGCAATGGCTTTGTCCATGAATTCCGTGGCGTCTAGAATGTTGAATTTAACCGGCGCTCTGCCGGTTTTGGAAGCAACATTTTTTTGCGCCTTGGCGTTGGCGTCCTTGTCGATGTCTACGGTTTCAAACACGATTTCTTTCTTTGAATCGAAGATTGCTTGTGCGATGATGCTTGTTGAAAGCCCGCAATACGTGCCCAGTTCGAGGATATCATCGGCGGTGAAGTAAGCGAGCTCGTAGAGCTTTTGGGCATCACCTTGCTGAAGATAGCCTTCAATGCCAATATCAATACAAACGTTGATTCCTTTATGACCGGTTGGGCAATTGGAATAATACTTGTGGTTTTCGTTTATATAGCTGCCTGAAAACGCATAGGTTGGCTTGTAAGGAGTCGGTTTCTTACCCAATTCACTCAACCCCAAGAAACTATCCGGATAGCGAATGGTTTCAAGCATAGTTGCGACGGTCATTTTATCCTCACTCTTGCCGGCTGAATGGCGTGGCTGGCTGGTTATAAGAGATCGGCATTATAGAGCCAACTAACCTACTGTCGCCGCGCTGTTCGGCTAATCTATGGTAATGCAGCGCTGCTGACAGAGTGGCTGTTTTCTTTAAACGGCAAGCAATTCGAGCTTTCTTGGAATTTCTTAATCGTGTTGGGCGCGTGTCTGCGGCTGCCTACACAGGCTTTTGGGCTGTAGATTTTACTTTTCCGGAATCGCTCAAGACCGTCTCGTACAATCTTTCCATGCGATCTACGTGAAGCGAAAAGTCGTAGTTTTGCACGGCGATGTTTCTTGCTTCTGCTCCTAATGTCTGGCGTGCTCTTGCATCCATCAGAAGATGCTTCATTGCTGAGACTAGTTCTTCGACTCTTGGCGCGACAGCTAACGCGCCGTTAGGGGCGAAAGTCACTTCCGGTAAGGCTGTTCCCTCGAAGACGATTGACGGTTTTGCGCACGCCATGGCCTCGATTGCCATCATGCCGAAGGATTCGGCAGTCGATGGCATGAGAAACAGGTCGCACGCGCGCAGCGTTTCGACAAAAATGCCAGGTTCTTTGAGCCATCCGACCTCGATGATTTGATAGCGTCCTAAGAATTTGTCGAAGTGCCCCTTTTGGTTGAAGGCGAGAATGGTTATGGGGATGTCGAGATCGAGATGGTCAAAAGCTTCTTGGATGTAGTCGAGTCCTTTGAAGTCATTTGCGTTTGCGCGTAATCCGATCACTACATTGTCTTTTGGAATACCAAGCTTTGCCTTGCAGGCCTCGGTGTCGCCGGGGCAGAAAATCGTAGTATCGATTCCAAATGGAATGTGATGAAGGCGAAAGTTCGACATGAGAGGACTTTCTTCCGCCATCTTCATCATCCACTTTGAAGCCAGCACGATATCGATCCGAGAAGCTTGGTAAAGATTCTTTTTTACTTTCCAGAGAAATGCTGTGTTGTCTTTTTGGAGCGGAAACAGAATATTCAAGTCCGGGCATGCACCACAGCCGATTTTCCAGCGTTCGCATGCAAACGGGTGCACGCAGTGTCCTGTCATTGCCCACGGGTCGTGCAGTGTCCACACACTGGGCTTCATTCTCGTTAGCATTGGCAATGCGCCAAGCGAGAAATATCCTGTGTGAATGAGATGGTAGTGAACTAAATCTGCCTGCTGGAACTGTCGTCGCATTGGAAAGTCCAGGACAAACGGATACAACAGCGACTGAAGGTTGTTGTTGTATTCAATCCTGCGGATTTTCTCTTGCAGTCGTGCCGACTTAACTGTCTGAATCTGCGTGGTGTCGGGATCGTTTCCCGTTTTTAACCAGACCAGATGATGCGATTCATAGCCTCGTACTTTCAGCTGCTTATGGAGATCCTGTCCGTTGAATCTTGCTCCTTCTTCGTCTGTGGAGCCGACTTGTAAAATACTGCTATGTGTCATGCTTCACTTCAAATCTTCGCTGCGCAAAGAAAGAAACTCCGCGAAGTTTTTTCGCATTGTGCTCAATGTCAGATGTTCATGGAATGCTTTCGAACCATTCTCAGCTAATTGTTTGTAAAGATCCGGATTGGATGCCAGTTTTTCCAATTCGTTGTAGATACTGGATCGAGCTAAATCATGGCAAAGCACACCAGCATTATGCTGCTTCAAAAACTTCGCTGGTGACGCGTATTCTGGTCCATGAAAGAAGACCGGCCGTCCCGCCGCCAAATACGTAGTCAATTTTGACGGAAAGCTCAGGCTCGCTTCTTCCTTGAAAATAGGGTCGAACCAATATGCGCAGTAAAGTATATCGAGTTGTGAGAGAACCTCGATTGTTTCCGCCTGGTTCCTCCAACCCAAGTATTCGACATTCATGGGCGTATTCGAGCTAAGTGAAAGGTTGCGGCCAAGCACCTTCACTTTTACATGGCGATTGCCGATTTTCCAGTTGGCGTGCTTGAAGGTGAGCAGCAGGTTCTCCCATTCGGAATTGGAATAAAATTGACCTGCCATGCCTATGGTCAGCTCGTCTTCCCTGTTCACTTTTGTTGCAGGGGATTTTGCAAGTGCCGCATCAAGACTAGGTATGACCGGAATTGCGCGGCAACCGTAGAGGCGCTCGTAATCTTCTGCCATCGCCCATGAGGCTGCCGCCAATCGATGAGACTTGCTCATTGCAGATGCAAAATCAGCAAGAATGAGCTTTTGCGACCAACTATCTACTTTATTCGCGCGCAGCCACCAGGTCGGTGGGTCCCAGACTTGCGTCAATAGAGGAACATTCATCAGGTCCGCCACTTGGTTGGCAAGCCTAATCATTGTCTGCCCCTGCACCACGCACCAGACGGCATCGGCTGCGGATTTCTTGCCAAATTCCGCAGCTTGTCTGGCAATTCGGCTGACAGTAATTTTGTCTGTGTACCTTTCTGCAAAAAAGCTTTCCAGCGCGCCTAACCTGCCAGGAAAGTGTCTCGGCTTGTGTTCTTTGGGTTTGGAAACAGTCACAGAAGTGATTTCTTTGTGAGTTACTTCCGGATCGAGTTCTCTGTTGAGAACGGTGAAACAGCTGATTGACCCTTCCGGTAAGAACGAGCACAATTGATCGAGAACCAGTCCGGCTGTGAAGTTGCGGCACGGGGGAATATCAGTCAGCAAAAGAAATTTCTTGCTCTTTCCTTTTACTTCCGGGGTGTCCAATGTTTTCTCTTTAAGCTCACTGGGCATTCTCATATCCTATTGCTTTCAAAAACTGTGCCTGCGTCCACTCCTCGGTGAGGTGTTTATGAAATGCTGCTGCGCCGTTGGCGGCAAGATCTCGATAAAGAGATGCATCGCTTACCAATGTTTTCAGTGCTTCGATAACTGATTTTTGATCCAGGTTGTTGCACTGCATGGCGGCATTGTTATCCTGCAAAAAGCGCGAAGGAGATGCGTATGTCGGACCGTGGAAAAGTACCGGTCTGCCGGAAGCAAGATAACTTGTGAGCTTTGATGGGAAACTCAAGCGAGCCTCAGTTTCATACTGCGGTGAAAACCAGTAGGGGCAATACAGAACATCGCAGCCAGAAAGTATCTCAATGGTTTCTTGTTGCGATCTCCAGCCGTAAAAGCGGATGTTTCTCTCGCCTGTGGCATTTATGCCAAAGATACGACCAAGCGCTCTAACTTCGACGTGCCGTCCTTCGAGCATCCAGCCCGTTGACTCGAGCGCTTGCATGAGACAATTCCACTCTTGGCTGGAATACAATTGCCCGGCAAATCCAATCGTCAACGTTGTGGAATCGTTTAGTCCTGTGCTTGGTTGATAAGCCCAATTTTGTGGCAGTCCAGGAATGACCGGAATCGCATTGCAGCCGTAGTCCTTTGTGTATTGTTCTGCCATTGCCCATGAGGCGGCAGCCGTTGTGGTTTTCGAATTAGAGAGGACTTCAGCAAAATCTGATAGAACTTTCTTCCTGGAAAACTTGTCTACATTATTGTCTCTAAGCCACCAACCCGGCGGATCCCAGACTTGCGCCACCATTGGTAGTGCCAGACGTTTTTGCAAAGCCAATGCCAGCCGTATCATCGTCTGTCCTTCGAGCGTGCACCAGATTGTCTCGGCACCAGTGCTTTCGGCAAACGAAATGAGTTCTTTTGCGATCCTTTCTGTGGCAAATTTTGCAGTGGCTTGTTCTTTTATGAACGATTCGATGACTCCCAGGTGTAATGGTAAGTGACGCAGCTGAGATTCGCTTGGCTTTTGCCGATGCATGTATGGAATCTCTTTCCATTCGGGGTGAATCTCTGAATCCAGGCCGGGCGTCAAAACCGCAAAACAGGATAGTTTGTCGGCAGGCAGTGCTCGGCACATCGAATGCAGCATCAATGCGCCTGTGTATTTTGAGCTGGGCGGAACTGAAGAAAGGAGCAGTACTTTTCGAAAAGTCCGTGGGATGGACGGCTCGATTACTCGGTCGGAAGTAATCTGAGTGATGTCTTCGATTGACGCTGTTTGGACCATTAGTTTCGAAAAAGTGTGAAAAATGGGCTTTACTGTCACTGAAAGGATAATTCTTTTATTGTCTCGACGGATTTGCTGCAGTTAATAGTTTTAAACGTGGAATCAGGGCGCCAGCCAGGATGGAACCTTGAGCAGGCGGCATACTTGGAAGAACAGCCAAGAGCAAAGAAGTGTCACAAGTGCAACGGAAAACACATATCCGAGTGTCAGAACCGAGCGATGTGCCTCCAAATCAAGAATCCACTTGAGCTGGGTTGAAATGTATGTAAGGAACAAAGGATGCACAAGGTAAACCGTGAAGCTTGCGGCGCTTACAGACTTTATGCAGCGATCTGCCCAACTTTCTATACCCTGACCTACTAATGTTTTGGCTGCCAGGAAAAGAATGGCGGAGTACACGATGATTTGCGGACTTGAATAATTGAACAGGGTTTCGTTGAGCGTCGGATTAGGCTGACTGAAAGTGAGTAAATATGTTCCTACGATAGTGATGGACAGGCAGCCTAATGCACTTAAAGCGAAGTAAACATACCGATTTTTAGGAATCTCGTAGTTCCGTAATGCGTGTCCTAGGATGAAATAGCCGGAAAAGCCTGTCGCTGTGACAAATATAAACGGTGGCAGGAAGCCGGTGAGGCTGCCGACAGTCGGTAATAAACTCGTTGCAAGAAGCCAAACTGCGAGGAAATAGAACACTTCCTGTTTACCTGATCCTCTCAAGAAAGCTTGCAGAATAGGCGTCGCGAGATAAAGTCCGATCAGATAGTAAAGATATTGCAGGTGATAACAGGCAGGTTGGTTTACCACTGTTTGCCAGTCAAGCTGAGCGCCTCTACTAAACCGCCAGCCGCAATATATGACCGTCCACGCAATCAAAGGCGATCCCACTCGCCAAAGTCGACGTTGGAGAAAAGTGACTGGGGGCTCTTCTTTGCGGGATGACAGTAAAAGCATTCCACTAATCATCAAGAAGAGAGGGACGCACGAACGAGTTATGGAGTCGAGAATGCAGCCGACCCAGAAAAGTCCCTTCGCCGAAGTTGTAGTAGCAAACGGCGCAGAAGTATGTAACAGAATCACCTGAATAATGGCGAAGCAGCGCAGAAAATCAACATAAAAGAAGTGTTCTTGTTTAGTTGCGTTCGGTGTATTAGCTGGGTGTAATATTGGCTGGGCGAAGGTTGCGCCGGCGTTCTGCAGGCTTTCCGCGCTTTTCTTGGATGCGTCAGCGCTGGTTGCTTCTTCTCTGTCGGTGAGCGAAAGCGTCATAAGGGTTGGATCATAGCGCCTTATCAAGCGCTCTTGTCCATTGTTGATTCTAGTTCATGTGAGTTCACGCTAAAGAGGCAGTCGTTTCGGCTTCTCTCTTCTCTTTAGAGCGTAAACATCTACATTTCCATCCAGGAATTCGTTCTTCGGTTCGTCTGCAACTCCTGGCAGAGAAAGGAACACGTTTTTATTTGGATTTTGAACACTGCCAACCTTTTCAAAATCTTGGGGGAACTTCAATCCGGCTGTATTTAAGGCTTGAATGGTCTCTTTATCGATCTGAAATCCTACGAGAAGAAACAGCCGACTTGTAGGCTCCAGACGAATTCTGCTCAGATTTCTTTGGTTCCACGGTCGATAAAAGTGCAGATTGATGTACCAGGCACTGCCGGGCGAGTTGCCATCCAGGGCATAGATGACACCAGGCAAATTGTAAAAAGCTAAAATTGGGTCACCCGACTGAAAACCGTTCTGTACAAGGAGCGACTGTGTAGACTCTAGAAAGCGCGCCATCTCTGGTGTGACCTTCATCCCCCGAAGACTCGGCAACGCCACTCTCGTCGTCTGCGCTTTGAGGCTGCCGACATCATAGGAATTATTCAAGAGCGTATCTCGAAACTGGAAAACAGCGAAAAGACAAATCAGCGTCGTTGTGGTCAGTATCGGGATAACGGATCCATACGATCTGGCCAATACCAGCGAGAGATAGTAAAGAAAGAGAAACCATGCGCCATTATATATGGTGCCCTGATAAAGCAAGGGATTGCTGGTACCTGCCGAACAAGTGAATGGCAGTGTGGCTAGCAAGACCCCAACCAGAATCATTCCGGACTGTATTCTTGTAAATCTGATGGCTTTCCTTTCCGCGATCAAGAATCCAGCTAATTCTGCCAACAAACCTAAGGCGATTACATAGAAAACACTGGCAGAATGGAGTCCATGTAATAGACAATTCTTGCGAATTAGCCACCACGAAAGTAAAGACCAAGCAGACAAGTGCAGCGTGCTGCACAGCGGCAACCACTTCTGATTGGATAGTCTCCGTTTCGCAAAAGAGAGGACAACTCCTAATGAAAGTAAGGCGGCATCAGCGATGGCGAGTTCAGGCTGGAAATACGAAATTGTAGCGGCAATATTAGTTGCATAGGTGGTCAAAATTCTGTTATGGAGCGCGTGAGTTTTTGCTCCTAACGTGAACCAGTCTATCGTTGCAGTAAGCCACTCTGCAGGATTTTGAAGCCAGGAAAGGGAGACGACGATACCTAATAGAATGCTCAATCCGTAAACAAGCGCGCAGTGTAAGCGCTTATTGCCAAAGAATACGGCTAGGGTCAAAAAAGCAATTGGAATAAAACAAACAAACGCGGAAAACTTGATAAGCAGATTCCATCCTGTAATCACTCCCGCAAATACAAGTAATGCCCGAATGAAAAAGCGATGTGCTGAAAAATTGTTCTCGTAGATTGCAGCGAGTAACAATATGCCAATTGACGCAAATTGTATGAATCCCGTAAGCGAGTTGTAGGATATTGAGCTGGGAAATTTACCAAAGAAAAACAGGTTTCCCATCAGGCAAAGACTCACTGCGAGGACTCTCGAGGACAAATTCGTCAGCAATCCATACGAGGAGAGCCAACGGATGGAGCCAATAGCTAAGAGCAACCCACCGATTAACTGAACAAACAGTTGCGAGTAACGAAAGTCCAAGACTCTGCTTTCTGCAAATCTGGGAATCGCAGCCAAAAAAACTTGATATGCCGTACATGAAGGGTAGCTCTGCGGGTATTTCGCCTGCAGCAAATAGTATCCTTCATCCATAATGTCGAATCCCTGATGTATCGACCACACAACGAGGCAAAATAAATAGCATGCGACTGCGAAAGCGAGCGCGCATGAAACCACTAGAGAAATTGCAGTAAAAGATCTCGGGCTGAATTGGCTTTTCTGTCGGAACGTTTCAGATTCTAGGGGCACGGCAAGCTACTCGCGTCGAAATGTAATTAGTCTTGCGCTACTGAGCCTGGCACCAATTTCACCCATTTGAGTTCGGTGCGAGTCGGCGAATCATTCTGGTCGTCACCGAAGATCCCGCAAATCGAAAGTTCTACGAAGTCCTCTTGCCAGCTAGGGTTCTCACAGGTTCGAAAACGAACTACATGGAAGTGATCGCACTTTCTAAATTGAGCAGTGCCGCTTCTTTCTATTCCGAATTGTTCGCCCTTCTTTCGCCATTGCAAGCTGCACTGGGAGCCGGTTCCTCCTTTTATACAGAGCCATACTTCCATAGTTTTCACCGAATGTTTACGTTCAACTGAAAAGTTGAATCGGCATGTCCTGCGGGTACTTTCGATAACGATTTTTCCTTGGTCGGTCAACTTCTCAAGGCTTCCATCCTCGACTGAATATTTATGTTGTGCCGCTTCGGAAAAATCGATTTTAATACTATTAGCTTCGTCGCATGAGATTAGTGTCGGGTAGCCAAGTTTCTGCATCGCCTCGAAGTTCAAGATTTGAAGATAATGAAGGGCGCGTTTGGAAATCGCCTCATGCTTCCATCTTTCTCGTGACTTTGCCAGACTGCTTGTTGCATGAATCTTGTAGGAAGAGCTGTCCAGACTCGCGTTTGCTGTCCAACCAACGCGCTTCTCTAACAGCTCAAGAAAAACATCGATATCGTCGCAAACATCTTCGTATTTGAGAGGCACTATGGAATCGTCTTGTTCCAATTCCGCAGTTGATTCGAACAGGCTGTTGAACTGTGCGCTGATTTGCCACGCTCTGGTCATGTCAGTTGCATTTTTAAGGCCGAAATGGGCAGTTGGAAATTTCATGTTGTAGGCGACTTGTGATAGATAAATATTGCGTGGATCTCGGAACAATGAAAGTGTTAATGAAGGTACGTTCTTTCTGACAAAGAACGGAACCCATATAGGGCACTTTTCTGCATGATAGAGCGAGTCTGGAAACCTTTTAAGGGTGGTTTGACTGGCTGTGGACCAGAGAGCCTTAAAGACATCGTCGCGCGATAAGGTAATGTCCAGATTATCTTGCGGGGGGCGAAGATACACAGTACCCATCGTCTTCGAAAAAAGATCGATGACTGCGGTTGCATCTTCGTGCTGTTCCAAGTCTCCGTGCGTCAAAACATCGGAAATTTTAGCCATGTAGCTAAGCAAGTGTTTTTCGAAAGGATAAGTGCGATCAAATAGGCAGCGCCGGTCTCTTGCCAGATGCGACATGAGTAGAGTCGTGCCGCTGCGGGGGATGAACGCCACCATTATGGGAAGAAGCAGTTGGCTGGCAGCCGTTGTCTCAAGGACGTTGTTCTCGGTTTTCCTATATTTCGCATTCATCTTTAGTGTTCTCCCGCCCCGGGGCGCTTTCTAAAGCGCAAAATTGAAATTTGATTGTGCAGGTGGCTCAAATTGGCTTTGCCGGTCCTTATATCCACATATGGTGCATCGTACGGGCATGACAGATGGCCAATCCTCTGAAATTCGTCTGGAAATCTGTAACCAGCCGATGCAAACGATTGCTCGAGAATTCTGTCGCCATCATAGTTGGTGACTACAAAAAATTGATCGGGGGCCTTTCTCCTTAGATCGGCCAGGGCAGATTCGAACATTGCTTTGCCCTCCTTTCCAGGTAAATACGAAGCGAATTTCATGGAACAGCCGTCTGCTGCGTATACCAACCCCGGCATATTGTAGGCGGCAATAATCGTGTCACCCTTTCTGAAGCCACCGGCTACAAGCATGTCTAAATACGAATCGAAAAAATCTTTGGCGCCTAGAGACTGCTTTATGTTTTTCAGCTTAGGTGCTTTGCTTACTTGTTTTTGTTCATACAGGGGTAACGGAATTCCGTAGGGCGTATACATAAAACCGGTAAAGAATTGAGATCCCGTTACGAGCATAATGATCGCTGCTACGAGGATAAAGGGTGCTCTTGAACTCAGTGTTTTAGTCAGCTTTAAGGCCAGATACAATGCAACTAGAATGAGTGGGGCGACAAAAATCTTTGTGTGTCTGACAACATCGTTATTTGTTCCCATCGAACATACCAGAGGTAATGCAGCCACCAGGAATAGAGGCAAGTTCGTTGAGACGAGCGGCGTCTTTTTATTCTTGTGCACATTGCTTGCGAGCAGTGCTGCGGCAAGCAATGCTGGAAGCAAATAGAATGCTTCTACTGCGGCTGGAGAAGTGCATAAATAGCCCGCAAAATAAAAGACTGCCAATGTCCAGGCAGTAAAGACCAATAGCAGTTGCGCTGTCGATTTCTCTCCTTGTCGTCTAAATTTTTGACTGACCAAAATCGAGGCGAAACTGAGAAGAAATATCAGACTCGTGTGTAAGATTGTCTGCAATGTCAGCTTTATCAAACTGAGAACATACTTGTTCAGCACTAGCTCTGGAGTGTAAAGACCAGTTTGCCGAAGGAGCTCCGACGCCTGCGCAAAGCTGGAAATGCAATTTGCAAATGGTTCAACAACGAGAAAATACGAAATTGCAGACAAGGTTGCTCCGCTAGTGACGAACAGCAGTCCCGTCACACGTTGCCTTTTATTCGCCCACAAGACAGCAAGCAGGAGCGGAAACAGAATTAAGGCGCTGGTCACTTTTGAGAAAATTACCAAACCTGCAAATGCGCCACTCAATAAATATGCAATTGCACTGGCCTTTCTTGCGAGCGTTTGTGCACAAAGCAAAAGTCCGGCAGAAGCGAATGCCGTTGTTGCTACCAGCGTATTGTAAGACGCCGAGAAGGGAAACACGGAAAAAATGAGCAGGCTGCCAGATACTGCTAATGACCAGAATATGAACCTTTGACTATTGCTTAATGGAGACGTTTGGCCTGTTGTTCTTACGAAACCAATCGAGAGTATCGAGGCTCCAATAATTTGAAGAATCAGTTGCCATAGGCGTCCATTTATCAGTTCCGACGATGACAGCATCGGGAGTTTATTCAACAAAAAACCGAATTTGGTGACCATGCAATTGTATTTGTGCGGATCACCGCTTACCAAAATATAGAAAGCCTCGTCGGTTATACAAAATCCTTTGTTTGCGCCCCATGTGATCGTCGAGATCATTGCTATAAGTGACAGTCCCGCAAGCACCGCCGCCCATAACTCCAGTTGCTTTTCTGCGGATTTCGGTGCTGCTTCATGTGCTTCTTCTGGTGAAGCCGACTCATACTTCCGAATGGAAGACATACCGGTCACAGATTGCTCCCTAGAGACGGAGAGTCTGCTTCCAGGATTCGGTTTAAATCGGCTGCCACCAGCTCCGTGCGTATCCTGCGCCCTTCCTTTCTGACATGGTAAATGCAGTCGAGGAAGTACTCATCAGATAGCGCGTATCTGCTGTAGTCGTCTATTACTTGAGCGTTAAGCGCAGCGGAAATTTCTTTATAGAAGCTATCTAGTTGGGACTTCCTGATGCGAGAGAATGTCGCAGTTGTAACGGGCGGTAAATAGACAATTTTTGCACCGCGAGCCTGCATTCCTCTGACGATTGAGTTGAAAGTTCTTATTGCCGATCGATTGGGATGGCTGAAATCTGCAAGTGAAGGCTGAGCGCTGTCAAAAGACTTTCCTGGCAAGTCCAGATGGGCAACAAAGTCTCCTCTTTGATTGAATCCTGTATGTTTGTAGAGCAGAGAGTTCTCATCGGGATCGATGCTTTTGAATGAGAAGGGCAGTAAGTGCCTGGCCCGTTTCTGAGCCATCGATGGGAAATCGCCGCTAATGCGACTTACAAGTGTTTTAGCCGATAAATAGCTCGGCGCAATCCAAGAGATCGACTCAGGAATAAGGGAGGGCAGCATCAACAGGTATTTACTGCCATCGAATTGATCGACCCAGTGCTCATATTCAGGCATGATGGCAATAGTGTCGCCTTCTCTGGCTTGGGAAGCTATTTCGCGCAGCATGTACCCAAGTCCGACTTGAATGCAAGTGCCCATATTAACAACCTTGCGCTTGAGCCGGTCTTCCAGAAGCTTACTATCTAAGCCGGTTGCAAGGTTTGAGCCTCCTACCAAGATGACTCTGGGTGAAGCTGTACTCTCAAGTAGACGATGTTTCTCAACACAAGACGCTAAGTAGGAATTGCGGTCAAAATTCGTTTGTGTGAAGAAGACAACGAGCAATAGAATCAGAAGAACGCTTAAGCTGGCAACTGCTGCAGATGCTTTATGTCCGACGTTTTTCTTTTCAATGCCACTCATGATTGTTACGAGTCTCCTGGTCGCACTGATTTGCATGCGATCAGCAAAAGTGAGCCACCTACCGGCAATTTGACGGAGGTTCCTATCAAAATTTTCTCGAATAGAAGAATTGCTTCCAATAGTTTGTTTACAAAAATCGGCAGTTTGAGTTCGTCGGTGGCATTGAAGGTGCCAGGAGTTCTCTTGCGCAACCTCGACAAGAGCATGATTGGTAGGAGCAGAAAAACAAATGAAGTCACAAATTTGACAGCAAAGCCCGCCGCTTCGACTTTCTTAACGAGCTCATCTCTCGAATATCTTCGTTTGTGACAGGAGACGTCGTCGAGGTGACTCCATAACCAAGGATGTTGGGGCACGGTCAAAATGATTCCCTGCCGGCAGTGTATGTACATCTGCTCGAGAACCCGCACGTCCTCATCGATGTGTTCAATTACGTCGAAAGCACCAATTACATCGAAGGTTTCAGAGATTTGCAGTTTTCTCGCGTCGAGTTGCATCAATTTTGCATTCGGTAATCTTTTTCTTGCGAATGATAGTCCCTCTTCAAACAGTTCACTGCCGAAAAGCTCCAACTGTGGAATCGCGGCGTTTATCGCCGTTAGAACGAAGCCGGTTCCGCAACCAATTTCCAGGAAATTCTTTGCACGCGGAAAGAATTTCTTCAGGGCCCATATGATCAACTTATTGCGATTGCGAAACCAGAAATTGTTGCTTTCAAGTTCGTATAGGTCTTTAAAAAACTCCTTCTTAAACCCCTCGCGATCTGAGGCGCTTTCAATTGCATCAGTTTTGGAAATGGAGAGTGACTTTGTCATTCTGGCACCAGCGCTCAAGGGCATGCAAAAATTGAAGTGCAACTGTCTTGTCCTGAGCTGAACTTTGACGAAAAGCTCTGCACCGCGGTGATCACTGTATCCTGTTGTTCGAAGGTAAGACCGTTATACAAGGGCAGTCGCAGGAGTCTGTCACTTACGAAGTCTGTGACGGGCAATTCACATCTCTTCGGGCTTAATTCTCGTCCCATTTTTGACGAATGGAGTGGAACGTAATGATGCACTGCAAGAATGCCTTGCGTTTTTAGAAAAGCAGCCAGAGCCTCTCTTTGCTCAAGTGAATTCATGAGCAGATAAAAGACATGATGAGAGTGGTCGCAACCTTGAGGTATTTGCGGAAGCCTTATTCCTTCGGTCGTCGCCCAATCCTTTAGAGAGGACAAGTACCGTTCCCATAAACCCCTTCTTTGTGTCTGAATCTTATTGCGACTTTGCAGCTGCGCAAACAAAATGGCGGACAATATTTCAGAAGGCAGGTAGCTGGAACCGATGTCCACCCATGAGTATTTATCTACTTGTCCTCGGAAGAATTTTTTCCTGTTGGTTCCCTTCTCGCGAATAATCTCTGCTCTTTCCACGAATTTTTCATCGTTAATGAGCAGAGCGCCGCCTTCTCCGCATTGAAAGTTTTTTGTTTCATGGAAGCTTTGCGTTGCCATTGCACCAAATGTTCCAAGATACTTGCCCTTGTATTTTGCAAACAATCCGTGAGCATTGTCTTCGACCACGGCTACGTTGTGCTTTGATGCGAGCGCACAAATTGTCTCCATGTTACAGCCGACGCCGCCGTAGTGAACCGGGATGATGGCTTTGGTTCTTTCCGTCATGGCTGATTCAATCAATCTTTCATCGATATTGAAACTATCCGGTCGTATGTCGACAAAAACTGGTTTGGCTCCGCGCAGAATGAATGCATTAGCGGTGGAAACAAAGGTAAATGAAGGCAAAATGACCTCGTCACCTTCCTTCAAGTCTAAGAGTAAAGCTGCCATTTCTAGCGCATGTGTGCAAGAAGTCGTGAGCAAGGCCTTTTTTACATTGAGCTCTTCTTCGAATAACTTGCTGCAGCGACTTGTAAATTCTCCATCGCCTGAGAGATGTCCTGCAGTGAGCGCCTGACCTATATATTCCAGCTCCGGTCCCGAAAAATGTGGCTTGTTGAAGGGAATGACATAATTCATGGCAAGACGTTATCCAGTGTGCTTCGGTTTACATCTAGGACCATTTCTGTACTGTTGTTTCGTGTGGTGCCGGAGGGGACGGAACAATCAACATAAACGTCTGATTCGCTACGGCTTTCGACAACTGACTCAATGAAGTATGAAGGTCGGCTCAAATTGCGTTCGTACATTCTTCCTAAGTACTCGCCGATAATGCCCAAGGCAAACAGTTGTGCGCCAGAGAAAATGATGATTACGGAGGCCAGGAAGGGAAAACCAGGCACCGAGCCTCCATTGCTCACGTAACAGATGAAGACATAGCACAGCAACAGTACCCCTAAGGAGATACACAAAGCGCCGTTAATCGCGGCAATTCGCAGTGGTATTGTTGTAAAACCAGTAATCAGGTTGACCGCGCATAGAACTAACTTTGAAAACGTATAGTTTGAGCTTCCGTAGATCCTTTCTGAGTGGCTGACGAGAACATATGCAAAGCGCGAAGTACCCCAACTCAAGAGCACATCAATCAGAGTGAACTGTCCTTGAGCCTCAGTGAAAGCGTCGCGCAATTTAGTCCTGAATGCGCGAAAAGGAGAGATGTGTGTCGCAATCTCTGCGCCAATCAATTTCTTTAATGTCAACTTAATGACATTCGAGGCGGCGTTTCTTAGAGCACCATGCTTCTGTTCCTTTGGTGATCCGTAAACGACGTCAAAGCCCTGTTCAAGCTTTTCGATAAGAAGCGGTATGTCTTCCGGCACGAACTGTAAATCGTCGTCCATAGTTATGCATGTAGAATATCGTGCTAACCGAATTCCGCAGAGAAGAGCGTTGTGTTGTCCTGCATTTCGACCGAGATTGACAGCGCGCACGCGATAATCTCCGCCTGCTAAATTCTCGATTACTAACCGGCTCTCATCTTTGCTGGCGTCGTTGACTAGAATTATTTCAAAATCTCGAGCTAATTTCTCCAGCACCTGAACGGCTCTGGACACAACCAAAGTTATTTGGTCTGAGCTGTTGTACACAGGAATAATCAGTGAAAGCTGACTGCACTTGGTTGTCATATAAGCGTATTATGTAGCTTTCAGTTTCAAAGCTCATGAAGCAGTCGTAATCTTTCTCTCTAGGAGTTTTCGGTGACCAATACGGACCTCGCCCTTAATGCCGAAGCAATAATTTCTGCGTGGAGTCACCTGCCATACCAACATTTGCATCCCATGCGAGAGGATGCAGTGAATACATACCTGGCGAGGTTTGGGAGTTTCTCCGATGCCAATTTCTCTTGCGAAGATGGCGCTCAGCGTCTGGCCATTTTGCGGGGATTGGACGGTGAGACAAGGGTGTTGGGTTTGAAATGCGGGCGGCTGGAGCCATTGATTTTAAATGTTGAAGAGGAATTGTCGGATCGGGCAATCGCTGGTTCGATGCGCTTCATACATGAGACTATAAGGTGCTCAACGTTTGATCACATCTCTAGTGTCGTAGCATGTGCGGACGTGCATACGCAGTTAGCACTTGCCGCCGCCGATTTTCGGCTGGCAGACACAATTTTGGGATATCATGCACAACTCGATTCCATTGATTTGGGCGATGATGATCCAGATGTACGAGAATCTCGTCCAGAAGACGTTGAGATGCTTTCGGAAATTGCTTTTCGCTGTTTTTGTGAGCGCAAGATGAACGGCAATCGGTTCGCGATGGACCCAGTATTTGATAGTAATTCGGTGGGTGCGCTTTATGCATCTTGGCTTAAAGGTGCAATTTTGGAACACCAAGCCGATCGCTGCTTTGTTTTTGATGACGGCAGCGTCTCCGGCTTTATGACTTTCAAACTGCCGACCGATATTGAGAAGAGTGTTGGCTACAGCATGGGAAAGGCCGTTTTGAGCGGAGTACATCCGGAGCGTCAGGGCCGCGGAATTTACCGGCGTCTGCTGCTAGCTGGAGCGCGCTGGCTAAAGTCCCTTGGGGTGGAGAAAATGGAAGGAAAAACTCAAATAACTACAACTCCTGCTATACGCGCATGGCAGAAACTCGGTGCGCATTTGAATATTACCTATCACACTTTTCACTGGACGAATCAATCAAGGGTATAGGTTACATTTCATGCCTGGACTGCCAATTTGTCTGGTTGGTTGCGGACGCTGGGGGGCGCTGATTTTGCGCGACTTGAAGTCGCTCGGCTGTGAGGTCTCCGTTGTGGTGCAGGCTGAGGATTCTCAGCAAAATGCTCGCAGTCTCGGGGCAGACAGAGTTGTTGCGTCAATTAAGGAAATCGAAGTTGTCAGTGGATTTGTGATTGCTACGCCCACTGCAACGCATCGCCATGTAGTTGAGAGCTTGCTCGACAGAAACGTTCCAATTTTTGTCGAGAAGCCAATCACTTCAGATTATGAGAGTGCGGCTCGGATAGCAGATCTTGCCGGAGATCGCGTCTTTGTGATGGATAAGTGGCGCTATCATTCCGGTATTCTCAAGTTAGCTGAGATTGCTAAGTCTGAATTGCTCGGTCCTGTCAAAGGTCTGAAAACCACACGAACGCAGCACGGTCAGCCGCACATGGATGTTGATTCGGTCTGGATTTTGCTGCCGCATGATCTATCGATTGCCCTGGAGATATTTGGTTATGTTCCAGCTGCAGTGCATGCTGTCGGGTCCGGTACGTCGAAGGGATTGACTGAATTGTTCTCGATTTGTGGTACTAGTCCTTGGCTGGTCAGCGAAGTCTCTACAAGGCATTCTGCTTCGAGACGTGAAGTATGGCTTTATTGCCGAGATGGTGTAGCGTACTTGGATGACTCATACAGCGAAGAGATCACAATATCCAGAGGCAGTACGGATACTTCGATTGAAAAGATGCCGTTTTCGCAAGAGATGCCACTGCTGGCGGAGCTAAAGGCGTTTATCAATCACATTGAAGGGGGACCGTCTCCTAAGAGTTCTGCCAAAGAAGGGGCTGAAGTCGTCCGCCGCATCGAACAATTGCGAAGTATTGCCATGGCAAATTTTTGAGGAGTGTGTGGTGCGCGATCCGATTGCTACGGTAATCATCCCTACCCATGACCATGGTGAGACGATTTGCTTTGCCGTGGAGAGTGCGCTGTCTCAGACAGTCTCAGACGTCGAGATTTTGATTATTGGCGATGGTGTTCCGGATTTTGCTAAGCCCTCGATCGAGCGCTGCCTTGAAGACTCTCGCGTGCGGTATTTAGAGCATGGTAAGTCTTCGAGACACGGCGAAGAATATCGACACTTGGCGCTTCAAACTGCCAAAAGCAAGATAGTTTGCTACTTGTCTGACGATGATCTTTGGTTGCCGAATCACCTGGAGACTATGCTTGGGCTGTTGGCGAATGCAGACTTTGCTGTCTCGCGTTCCATAGCTTGTTATCCAGGTGGTCCCTCCGAGTGTAAGATTTGGTGGTCGGATATCGAAGGAGAGGCTGGAAAGCGTTTATTGGCAGAAAGAACGGGACCTCCGCTCTCAACTGGCGGACACACGCTTAGCGCGTATGGGCGACTGGCAGAGGGATGGACGTCAACACCGTCCGGTATACCGACCGATCTGTTTTTCTGGAATAAGTTCATAACTGATGCGCAATTCTCTCTAATGTCGGGTGGCTTACCTACAGTGCTCAAGTTTTGCAGCATCTCGCGAAAGGGTTGGAGCAATCATGCCAGGGCCTCTGAGTTGAAAGGGTGGAGCGAGTCGATTAAGTGTCCTCAATTTCGTTCCGCTTTGGTCTCCCAAGCTCTAAGCAACTTCATCCGGGAGAAAACGAATGCGCTTACAACCGCCAGGCTTTCCGAACAAACTTGGAGCGAGCGCGCTGACGAACTTAAGGCCGCAGTGGAAAGCTTTGAATCTCAGCTTGTTGCGTGCGAAGAGAGCCGAAGAATCTGTCAGAGCAAGCAGCTCAGCGCGGAACAGGAATTGATTCGTCTCAGTAGCTGTAAGTCCGTCAGATTTGCAAGAATACTTGCTCGTATGCCACTACTCAGAAAGGTTATGAACTTTAGATTTTGAGCTGTTTGAGTAGTTCTTTGAGGGAGGGTAATCGCTCATCCCTTTCGGAAATGATAACTTCTGATTCGGGCCACTCTATGCCAAGCTCCGGATCGGCCCAAAAGCAACCCAATTCGTCTCTCGGGTCCCAGTACTCATCAACTTGGTAAATGTGCAGGCTTGGTTCATGAAAATAAAAGCCGTGGGCCACTCCCGGCGGTATCAAAAGGGATGTGATATCTTCCCCTGTTACTGTAATTGAGAATGTTTGACCAAAGGTATCTGACTTACTTCGTAGGTCTTTCATGCCAATAGTGGCGCGGCCTTCCAGGATGATTAAATAATCGGTGTGCTGGTTGTGGATGTGCACCCCCCTCAATACGCCTGCCTTTGAACGTACAAAGTTGCTTTGCTTGAAGTGGTTGTGTGGGAAGTCTGTACAACGAAATATCTCTGTCAGTTCTCCTCGGGAATCTCTGATAGAAGTCAGTTTATTTATTTGAACGTCGTTGATCATCGGTACGCGCATCTTTTAACTTTTCTTCTGAATGCCAAGGACTCTGATTAACTTGCGTGCCGCTCTACGAATTAGGGTTGGCGGCTTGGCGGGCGGGGCACTGTGTGAAGCAACTACCGGTAACTCCGAAGGGGAGCCCTCGATTGCAGGTTCGGCCGCTGCCAGTAGAATCTGCGGCATTTGTTGGATGCTTACGTTGTCTAACAAGGAACCAAGAGATTCCATCAGGAACTTATACGGAAGTGCTGATTGTGCATCTCTAAGATTGAAGCGACGAATAGCCTCCTCGTACTTTTTAACCGATAGTTCGACGGTCGTTTTCGGATCGCAAAATGTTCGTACCCGCTCTTTTCCCGCCACTGCAAATCGTTTGCGGAGTGCATGATCAGAGGCTAGTGCGATGATCTTCTCTGCCAGATCATGGGAATTTCCCGTCTCGAAGAGAAGCCCGCATTCGCGGTCAATGCAGTATTCAGGGAGTCCTCCAACTCTGGATGCGACCACCGGGACGCCATAGGACATTGCTTCCAGGCATGTATAACAGGCAGTCTCGTATCTGGAGGGAAAGACACAGATATCGGATTTCTGCGCGATATCGATTATTCGGGAACGTTCTAGAAAACCAAGAAACTTTACATGTTCAGATAATCCAAACTCTGCGAGTTTTTGCTTTAGCTTTTCGGCCAGCGGTGAATTTTCTCCTGCCAGAGCGACTTCGCGTCCGCCAACGGTTAAGTGGAAGTCTGGAAACTTTTCTTTGATAAGGGGAAGTGAATCAATGAGAGTGTCTATCCCTTTGAGCTTGATCACTTGTCCCCAGAAAAAGAGAGAGGGAAACTGATGAGTGTTTGATTCCCTGATTTCCGGAAAATCTTCTTTTGTTACGCAGAAGGGTGTGCGGATTATGGAAAAGTCGTCGACGCTTATGCCGCTTAGTTTGCTGAGAGTCGAGGCCATATCGTGGCAGATTGTAATCAATCCATCGGCCGCGCATATCGTAGACAACTCCATTGCGCTGACGACTTTTGCGTCGGATCTTGGATATCCACCTACGAGCCCTGCTTGCATGATGGTTCCGAGGGGACCATAGCATCGAATGACCAAAGGAAACTCATGTGATGCCGCAAAGAATGCGCCCAGTGCATTGAATTCCTGACATTCGACTACATCCGGCTTGAATTGCGCCAGTTCGTCTCGAAAGCTCACGTACAATTCTCGCGCGTAGCCGATGATAGATGAGCTGGTCGGTATTCCCGGTAGTGCGTTAAGGGCGTCGTATTTACTCCAATCTCTTGGCTTTCGCAAAACTTTGATGCCATCAACATCGAATGTCCCTGCGATATCGTCAGGTTTATATGGATCGCAAAAGCTAAGAACGAGTAACTCGTGACCTTGCTTCTTCATCTCGCGCGCCATCTCCCAGGCGGCCGGGAAGACAGGGTCTTCAACAGCATTGCGTGGAAATGAGCCGAGTACTAGAGCGATTCGCATTGCTAATTCAAACCTTCAGATGCCGGGATGAATTTGATCCACCTAACGACGCTCGGCTGCTGTTCTTCGACATCCGGCCGGTGCCAGCCAGAGATGAACAATTCGGCAAACTGATCGGACCAGCCAGGGTGCTCGCCTACCTTAAAGCGAAGAATGTTTGTCTGATGCAAATCCTCGCGTTGGGCGACCATAACTCTGTCATCTCCAAAATTTTGATCTGCCTGCCGCCAGTAAAGTGCAAAAGTCGTTTGACTGGTTTCTTGGACACACAACCAAATTTCGGCAGTTTTTCCGATGGATTTTTCACCGCGGCTGACTACAATGGATGTTCCCGGTCCGTTTGAAACGATTCGCAGCGAACCCGATTCAATCGACAAGTCTGCGTTATCAACGCGAACGTGGGGACTTTCATCCTTGCAGAGATCGATTTTCCAGACTCTTTCGGCTAATGCGGGGTTCGCCTGTGAGTAGTTGAAATATTCCATTATCTCAGTCGGTACGCAGTCCAGATAGAATAGATCGTTTGCTGCGATCGTCTCCGATTTCCATCGACCGATCGACGAGGAAGGATCTTTCGTCGTGCGATGCTTGTCGTAAAACTCTTGTTCGAGCGTGGCTGATGGCTTCCACCCAATTGAGTCTCGTAGCTTATTGAGGGCTCGCTCCGGCTCCGCTACCAGGTCTTCATATCTGATGACGACTGAATTTTTTGTAGTTCCCGTGGTAAGGAACTGTTCGAAAATACCACTCATTTCGTATGCAAGCTGCAGCGCGCCGTCGTTGGCTTGAAAGGCGGGGGAGTCAATCTTCTTTGAGAACGATATTTGAGAGAGAAAGACGTCCTTTGGATCTCTAAAGAGATAGATTGTGGTAATAGGCAATTTGTCCTGCAAGAACTGAGGCACCCATAGAGATGTTTTTTCTGCGTAGAAAAGTGCGTTTGCGTTGTTTTCGAGACTGCTTGCACTAATGCTGCTCCAGAGGGTGTGCAGCAGTTGTGTCTCGTTGAATTTCAAGTCGGTCGATCGAGTGCCTGCCCCCAGGCAAAATGGTTGTTTCTCGGGTAGTGCTTCTGACATTGCCCTGATAATCATTTCTGACCGAAAAAGAGGAACCGCAGGCAGGGTTTGGCAGAATTTCGCCACAAAGGAAAGCAGTCTTGTTTCGAATGCGTAAGTGCGATCGAAGAGAATTCTTTCATCTCTGGCCAGATGCGCCATTAGCAGGGTTGTGCCACTGCGCCCGACTCCGACCACTGCGATGGGCCGCAGCACAAATGACTTCGAATACGTATCTAGCGTGTCATCGATACAGTTTTGAGTTTGACGCAGGGCGCCTGCCTGGTCTGCAACCGTGTCTTCGTCTTTGATGTCGAGCATTTCTATTTTCGGTCTCCAATTAAATCCAGATTTCCTAATTCAATTGCTAGGGTCTTGCCGAGAAGTGTTTGCTATTTCCTTTAATCTGCGCTTGATGCGTCCTAGTCTGGATCTGACTCGATCTTTGAATGATCTGCTCGTCGCAAGTTGTTCGCGCGCCTTCTGCAGCTCACATTTGAGACCTGCAATCTCAGCGCTGCATTGCTCCAAACCAGCCTGAAGGCCTTGCTGATAAACGTTTGCCTGAAGATCGTTGAGATACGAAAAGATGCTTCTATCTGCTAAGCCATCCAAAAGCATTGAAACGATTGAATTGAAAGTCCCGGATGAAGTCGCTGAACTGAATCTTCGAATGGCTTCCGTGTAAGCTTCCTGCGCTGCTTGTGCAGCTGATTTTGTATCGCAAACCCTTAGTATTTCGGTTTTTGCCTTCTGTGCTAGGCGGGAGCGCAAATCATCATCATGACTCAGTTTGACAATCGCCTGGCCAAGCGCCTCATGATCTCCACAAGGAACGTGCCAGCCCGTAACATCGTGTTGAACATATTCTTTCAACCCGCCGACCTTAGTAGCAATTACGCAGCAGCCATACGACATCGCTTCCAGTGCTGCATAGCATGCTCCTTCGTACTGTGATGGGAAAACACAAAGGTCCGAATTCACGGCTAATTTGACCAACTGCTCCCGCGGCAAAAGACCAGTAAATTCGACGTTTTTTGTCAACTCCATCTCTTGTACTCGCTTGGTAAGTTTCTCGAAATAAAGAGGATCTCCTTGCCAGCTGCCGACAAAAGTTGCCTTGAAGTTTGGAAATTCAGCTGCCACAGTAGGCAACGATTCGACCAACAGGTCACAACCTTTTTGCGGATCTACGCGACCCCAGAAAAGGATTTCTGGATATGGGCAGATATCTTTGGTCCCTGTATCTCTGACCGGAATATTTTTCGGTGGTGAAAGTGGTGCGCGAATTACACGAAAGTGATCTTCCGGCAACCCTGTCATCCTTCTAACAATCAGCGGCAAGTCTTCGCAGAGTGAGACCGCTAGTGAGGCACTACCTATGGTGGCAAATTCAAATGCAGTTGAGAATTGTCTTGCCATATCGGTTGCAGCCACTGAGCCATTTCTCATCATCTCCGAGAGCGATCCGATCATGCGAATCACAACGGGATACTTACGATCGCAAATCCATGGCAGTCCCAGACCAAGAAAATCGTGACACTCAACGATTTCCGGCTTGAATTCGTCCACCGCTTGTCGCGCGGCTGAATATAAAAGGAGAGCGCAGTGCAGCCAGTAGGAGAAGATGCTCAAATCGGACACGGCGGCGAGTCCGTTGTATTGATCAAAATTCGGTTTGACTCTTAAAACTCTTACTCCACCAACGTTTTCTTCGCCTTCTTTCTCTGCTGAAAGAGTAACAACGAAAACATCGTGTCCTTCACTTTTCAATCCTAGAGTGACCTCCAGGCTCATCGTAAGAAAGTCGCCGTCAATTGGTTCGGACGGATAATTGGGAGTGATGATGGCGATGCGCACGGCAGCAACTCGATTAATCGCTTGAAACGCAAGTATAAAGCTCGTGTAGGAGCTCGATATTATTCGTAATTAATTGCGAGTTTTCTTTCCTTCTGCTCGAACTACTGTTGGGCAGTCATTAGTTTCGTCTGTGAACCTGTGTCGTCCGCCTGCTCAAGCGTTAGGCAATCGAATCCGCTATTGAGATCCTCTTTCTTGACCTTGAGCAGGTTAGCCAGCCGAGTGAGATAAGGTTCGCTCCCCAAAATGTCACGGACGGCTTCCTTTCTTGCAAGGGTGCATCGCTCCCTAAAACACTGATCATCCACCAAGTTAGCTATTGTGTCGGCAAGCACTTTTGTGTCCAGAACATTGCACGAACTTCCTACTGGATAACTTGTCATAAATCTTTCCACCGACGAGTCTGCCGGACCGTGATATAGAACTGGTGTGGCAGAAGAAAGGTAGAGGCTGAGTTTGTTCGGAAAGCATTGGCGCACACAGCGAGAGAACTTCTTGTCGAACCAGTATGGCAAATAGCCGACATCGACCTGGCTGAGGACTTCACGCGCTTGCGGTTCGGGAAGAAAGCCAAGGAAGCGAAAATCGGCGCGGGATGCGGGCGAGTGAATTGGCAGGTCAAAAGAATGCCCGAGAATCCAGAGGCTTAGTTGTCGCCCCTTTGCTTTCCATCCTAAGTGGTTGAGAGCATGCAAGAGAGTCTCCATCTCTTTTCGAGCATAAATACTGCCGGCAAATCCGATGCGAAACTTTGAGTTATCCCTCTGCAGAGTTCCCTCTTCTGATAGAACAACGGGATTAATGATTACTTCGCATTCGGTGCCGTATCGGAGTTCGATTTCAACCTTCATACCCGGAGATGCGACTCCGCAAATATCTGCCCGCTTCATCAAAACAGCAAAGTCTTTCATGATCTGCTCGACTGCGCCCTTATCGAAGCCACGATTCTCTGCGACATAGTCAATCGGATCCCAAATTATTGGGACAAATGGAACAGGCATAAGCTCTGACACTCTTTTCGCCAGATAGATTGTTGCCGGTCCTGCCAGTATTGCTACCAGCTTTTCGACGTTGTTTTTACGTGCATAGTCCACGACTTCTTCTGCCAAACGGTTGCAAGCTGCTTGCACTTCCTTGAGGCGTTGGTTAGAAATTTTGGCGCCCGGATTTGAATATAAGCGCAGATACTGGCCGGCCCATTCGTTCGGCAGTTCATGTACAGACATGGGAAGCCAGTTAAGCAAGGGCGAGGCCAGCCCGGCATCGTATCCGTCTCCCCTGGCGGCAAAGCAGATGAGACGATCGCGCGGAAAAGCCTGGCAGAAATTGCGCAAGAAGACCTCGGCGACGCTGCCTTCTCCCGGGCGTGTGGGTGTTAGAAGTAATGTTTTTGCAAAGGTCACGGCAAAAGAAGTGCTCAAATAACGCGATCGCGAACGCTCTAGTATATAACTGGTGGCCGGTTTGGTCCGCGTGACTTAAGCGAGATCTCGCTACGGTAGTAGAGTGCAGAGATAAGGCTTACAGTTTCTTAATTACAGGTTCCTGCAGGTCGAGTAGATTCCACTTACTATGGTTACTCACCTGCCTATTATTCAGACGGCTCCGGCGAAAATCGAAGTGCGAAACGATCTTTCTGTTGCGCGTGAAAGAGAATTGCACGTTAACGACTCGCTTAGGAGGCGACCGCGAGTGCTCTTTGTTGCCGGCGCGCAAGCCGGAGAGCTTTATCAAGATTTTTTGATTGACGAGATGGAACGGCTTAAATTGAGCGGTTGTGTCTGTTATGCGTTGCTCTCCAAGCCGGGATGTTTTAGCAAGCGGCTTACGCAAAGAGGCTTTTACTATTTCCTTGATTCGGAAGCTGAGCACGGTAAAGCGTCTTGGCGGCGTAACTTTTCTCAGTCGCGAGATTTGTGTGATTTCCTCAGCCGGTATTTATTCGATGCGGTTGTCTATGCGAGCGCGAACGATGTACCGACGGTTCGAGTGGCGGCGTGGATGTCCGGCACAGCGACTCGCATCGCGCTGACATATGATCCGGCATATTGCTCCAGCTGGGCTGGTGGGGCTCTAGAGTCATCCACCTCTAATCTGGACACACAGACTGTTGCTCTATCGGATTGGATTGCCTGGAAGTATCAAAAGCTCGGAAGGACGGACGTAAAGCAACATCACTTGTGTTCTGTCAATGCTGAGAATTTCGACGTAGAGAAATTTGACAGCGTTGCTTCACGTGCAGATGTTCTTTCGAGGTTGGGCATTTCCGAATGTAATAAGTTGATTTGTATGTTCGGTGACATTCTGCCTTATTATCCAAGGTCCTCCTTTTTTCCTGAGCACCTATTTGGCGTTTTGATTCACGATTCGCGTTTATTCGTGGAGTCCATGAAGACTGTTCTTGACAAGAATCCGGACGCGCATTTTGTTCTTGTAGGCGAGCAGATCGATGCTCATGGTCAGGGGTATGCACGCTATCTCATCGATCTTGCCCAGCAACTGGGTGTGTCGGCGAACTTTCATTGCTTGCCGGAGTCCGAAGCGACGCCGCACCTTCTAGCTGCTGCGGACATTGTTGTACAGACGTCGCATCTCGATGTATCACCAAATATAGTGCGGGCACTTCTCATGGAAAAACCGGTGATTGCGACGCGACGCGCCGGGGAGCCCAACGTTATTGAGCACAACAAAACCGGCATACTAATTCCTCCCGACGATGTGGTTGCGTTAGCGGAGGCAATAGAGTCGCTGTTTGACGTGCAGGTGGCAAGGAAGCTCGCTGCTTCCGGAAGGCAGGCAATGCTCCAGCGAGCAAATCTGGACCGGGCTTGCGTGCTGTTCACGCAAGACTCCAACTCTATTTCTAGGAGCAGCGGTTCTCGCGCGCTGCATGCAGTTCGGATCTGGCTGGGTCTGTATATGATTTTTTGTTTTAAGTTCATGCTAAGGGCAAGGACCATCAGCGCAGGCAAAACGGATTTCAGGCAGAATGTCTCGGAAAAGTTGGCCGGTTTGACTTACATATGGCTCAGGTATTTCACAATCCTGCTGAAGAGAGTTTTACACTAGCAAACGTATCAGCAAAAGAAGGAGCGGATTTTTTGCGAGTTTGTATCATCACGCCGAGCTTTCCTTCTGAGCCGATTGACGGCATGTTTCTTACCATGAGCCTGGAAATTGCCGAAGGGCTCAAAAATGCCGGACACGAAGTCATGGTCGTTACCTTGTCGATGGACAAGGAAGGCGACGGTAGAGTCAGGGATCTGCCTGTCTATCGCGTCTTGATCAATGAGAACTGCAATTTTGGCTGGGGAGGGATACTGCGTTTAGGTCTAATTGGTTATTGGGCCAGCCAGTCTCTCGAGTTGTATACGCGAGCCAGAGAGCGTGTGGCCGCTTTCAACCCGGATATTATCGAGACGCATGATTATTTTGGCTTGGGATTTCCCTGGGTTGTGGAAGGTTCTTATCCTGTGGCAATGCGCTGTATCGGCTCTCTGCCGGTGGTAATGGCTAACGGAAGCCTAGGTGACATTTCCGCGATGGAGCTGAATATTGCACGGGCTCTCGAGCTGGCAACTGTGACCGGTGCAGACGCTTTGATGTCTTTATGCTATGACTTGCCGGCGAGGATTTCACAGCAGTCCGGGCTGGAACTTGATCGCTTCAAGATCATTAGAACTCCTTTGACGATGTGCTGTGAGCCAAGCAAGAAAAGTGATCATAGTGGGGCAGTAGGGAAATTTCCGCAGCTCTTTTCGTGGGGACGCGTCGATCCTCAAAAAGGATTTGATTTGATTGTTGAGGCAATGCCGGCTATTAAGAAGCGCTTTCCTTCTGCCTATTTGAGGATCGCTGGCAACCAGAACTATTGCAAAGAGTACAGCCAAAAAATCCAGACCAGAGTCGATGAGTTGCATCTATCAGAAAGTGTAAGCTTCGAAGGTGAATTGCCGCGCGCTGAAATCCAACGGATTGCAGTTGAGTCTGACATCTGTATTTTTGTATCTCGTTATGAGACTGCTTGCTATGCATGTTTGGAAGCGATGTCCTATGGCGCTTGTGTGATTGCGTCCGCAGCAGGAGGACTTGGTGAGTATGTGCAAGATCGGAAAACCGGTTTGCTAATTGATGTAGACGATCGAGCGGCGCTTGAAGCTTCTGTCATAGAACTCAGCGACGATGCTCGGTTGCGCGAGAAGCTGGCTGAGGCTGGCAGACAAAGCATCAAGGAAATGTGTTCTCCAGCCAGAGCGATAGCCGAGACCGTTGCAGTGTATGAGGAAGCGATTGTCTCTTTTCAAACTGGCTTAAATGCTCGCGAACGAGCACGAAAGACGGTGCCGAACATAATGCAGTTTTTGCAGATAGCGGCTTTAGACAAAAGTCATGGCGAGGCCATTACCAAACTTGCCGGGGAAAACTATGCCAAAGGATTCAGGGACGGACGAAACTACGAGCAAATTAATTTTACTGCCCAGTCTGCCTTGCAAAAACCTTCGGTACTCAGGCGCATCGCACGCAAAGTAAAACGCCTGATTCAATAAATGCGGGTGAGAATTACTATGCTTCTCTGGCTGGTGTGTCTGTTTTCAGATATGGCGTTGTTGCTACTTCAGCAATTGTTGTGGAAAACTGTCTGCGCACGCGTTCTAGCTCATTGCGATCTCCGATGTCAGTCCACTGCCCTTTGATGACATATGCCACCGTCTTTTGCCCCTCTTCTCTAAGGCAGTTAAACAATTGAGGCATGTCGAAGTGCTCACCTCTGGGAATCCTAGAGACGGCCTCTGGACTGAGGACGTAAATACCTGCATTGGCGTATGCATGGAGGACGGGTTTTTCGCATACATTCGATATCAGATCGCCTTCGAGCTCGACAATCCCATAGGGCAGCTGTATCTGATACTGAATCACGCACATAGTTGCGACCGCTTGGCACTGCTCGTGGTGCTCTACTATTTCAGCAAAGTTTACGTCAGTTAAAAGGTCCCCGTTCATGACCAGTGTCGATTTTGTCACTTTGTCGCGAAGCAGTCCAAGAGCACCTGCTGTTCCGAGTCGCTTCTCTTCATGCAGGTATTCAATCGAGACCCCCCACTGACGACCATCTTGAAAAAAGTTTTGGAATGATTGCGCTTTGTAGTGGACCGCCAGGCAGAAACGTTTGAATCCAGCAGCAATAAGATCTTCGAGGATGTGCTCGAGTATGGGTTTGCCGCCCACTTCCAGCAGCGGTTTTGGGCAAGTGTTGGTTAATGGTCTGAGGCGGACACCACGACCACCTACCATCAAAACCGCATCTAATTCAGGAGTAAAGTCCAAAGCCAATTATTTGATCCTGTGTTTACTGTTGAGGTTCTGCCGGGCACTTCTTCTAGACATTGTAGACAGTAGGTTTGTATCCACGAAGGTTTGACTTGTTCGTAAACCATTCAGCTGTTTCCGCTAATCCGCGTCGCAAACCTTCTTTGCCTGCGTATTTTGGTTCCCATCCCGTCAGTTGTTTCGCCTTGGAATTGTCGGCCCAAAGCCTATCTACTTCGCTTTTCTGTGGTCGCAGGCGAGCCGGATCGGTCTCAATCTTGACCTCGACGTTCATCACTTCGGCAATCAACTCGACAGTGTCCTTTATGGATATTTCGAAGTTGCTCCCTATGTTAATCACCTCTCCAACTGAATTCTCTGACTCGCACACGGAAATAAAACCATTTACAGTGTCGAGAACATAGTTGAAGTCTCTCGTCGGGTGTAGTGCTCCAAGCTTGATCGTCGATTGCCCGGCGGCAATTTGTATTATTGTCGCTGGAATTATCGCCCGAGCGGATTGTCTTGGCCCGTATGTGTTGAACGGCCGAACAATTGCTACAGGCAAAGAGTAGGAGTTGTGGAAAGAAAGCGCCAGTTGATCGGCGCCAATTTTTGTCGCCGAGTAGGGAGACTGACCCTGCAGTGGGTGTTCCTCCGTAATAGGAACAAAGAGGGCCGTGCCGTAGACTTCGCTGGTCGATGTGTGGACGATTTTTTCAACGCCCAATTCTCTGCCTGCTTGCAAAATGTTTAGTGTGCCGGTGATATTTGTTTCGACGTAGGAAGACGGCGATTGATATGAGTATGGGATAGCAATCAATGCTGCTAAGTGAAAAACGATGTCGCACCCCTTCATCGCCTGCATAACGCAGTGCGGATCTCGAACATCGCCCGCAACGATTTCAATGGAGCTGCGCACTTCATCAGGACAAAAATCCAGATTGCCCCAGGAATTCAGGGAATTGTAGACAACGAATGCACGCACGTCATAACCTCTCCGCACAAGTTGCTCGGTGAGGTGTGAACCTATGAATCCATCGGCGCCAGTAACTAAAACTTTTGGGTTGCTCATATCACTTATAAAATCAACCAATGGCGACGAGGTGCAATCACTATCCTGGTGGAAACCATAGCAAAATTATCAGTTCTGTTTATGCTGCACTTTTAATATGTTGGATGGTCTTCTGATAGTTTTGCTGTAATTTGAGCGCAATTTTAGGTTCTGAGGATAATCGTGTGCTGATTTGTCCGGCGCGATGACGCTTTTGTGTGACACAACTTTCGTCATAAAATCAAACTCGAGCGGACTATATTCATCACCGTTTAGCGTGACCTGATTTTTTACTTATTCTTGCACTGACTGTGATGGCAGTAGTACCGCAGATCGGGCCCTGTGGAACTATGATTCTGATGTGGGTGTTTTCAGTGTGTCCATCGCATTCAATGTCGTCGACATGCAGTTGACGTCTCGCGTCTTGTCAATAGCTGCCGTGCAAGCATGCCGAACCAACTATCGGTATTTCGGATATCCTTTGTATGTGAAGGCTCAGTTAACTCTTGGTAAGGGTATTGTCATGAGCCCCTTTTCAGCTCTTTTCAGATTACTCTTCTATGGCAATATTGAAGTAGTCAATAGACGAGGTCACAATTCTCAATGGGTTCCGGTAACAAGCTATTCGGTGCGTACGACATCCGCGGCACATACGGTCAGGCACTCAATGAAGATTTTGCCTTCAAGCTCGGTCGAGCATTTGGGCGATTTCTCTCTTCTGGCGAGCGTTTACGGGTTTTGGTCGGTCACGATAGCCGGACCCACTCTCCATGCCTGACCGAGGCGCTGATCGCAGGTTTGACGACTGCCGGGCATGATGTCGTCAACCTGTCCGTTGCTTCGACCCCGATGATTGCATGGTTTGGAGCCACCAACGGCTTTGACGCGAGCATCGCTGTTACCGCCAGCCACCTGGGCAAGGAGCACAATGGCTTCAAGCTCTACACTGGCAAAGCCAACCCGATTGGTGCCGGCAATGGACTCAAGGAAATAGAGAAGATTTTGAACGAACTGGAGCCGGTCAACGGCAAGAAGCCCGGTTCGGTTTCCCAGATTGATGGAGTTCAACAATACATCGAGTATTTAACTTCGATGCTGGCGCCTCATCGCCGTTTGAAAGTGGCGATTGACGTTGGGCACGGCGCTGCTGCTCCTGAGGTTATAGAGCTTCTTAGAACCTGCAAGAGCGTTGATTTTGTGGCGCTTTCGTGCACTGTAGACGGAGAGTTTCCGGCCCGCTCGCCGAACCCGCTCGATGAAGGCGCACTTGTTGAATTGTCGAAGCTGGTTGTCGATGAAAAATGCGACTTTGGTGTGGCATTCGATGGCGACGCCGACAGGGCGATTTTCGTTGACGAAAATGGCACCATGATTGCTACTGATCTAATGATTGGTGTGGTTGGCGCTCATTTGATCGAAAACAAAGGAACCGGCACTGTTGTGTTCGACCTTCGCGCCAGCCGCTCAGTTGGCGAACATATTGAAAGCCTGGGCGGAAAAGCCGTGCGTACTGGTGTCGGCACTATGTTTATCAAAAACAACATGGTCGAGCACAAGGCAATTTTTGCAGGAGAGCTTTCCGGTCACTACTATTACGGCGACATGCACGATAGCGATAATGCCATGCGTACATTGATCGAAGTCATCAATCTTGTATCGCGCAAGGGGCATCCGCTTTCCGCACATATAGAGCCGCTTTCCCGTTATTCTTCTAGCGGCGAGATCAATCTGCGCGTTGCCGGTATCGATCAAGTTTTGCGCCATCTTGATGAAGCCATTACAGGTGGTGCCAAAGACCATATCGATGGTTTGTCTGTAAACTTTCCGCAGTGGTGGTTCGCCGCACGTGGCTCGCAAACTGAGCCTGTTTTGAGACTGACTGTCGGAGCCGTAAGCAGAGAGATTTTGGAAGAACAGACCAAACATTTGATCGGCGTTATCAATCAAGTGAAAGTGCCTGTCGTAACTTCCGACTGCAATTAGAAGAGATAACTCTCGAACATTTAACCGGCTTCACTTGAGGCCGGGCAGCCTCTGTTTGAAATTATTTTAAGGCGTTCGACGCCACCGCCTGTTGTGCTTTTTAGACTATTGCACAAGGTTCCTAAGTGCCTCTAACTAAACTTGCCAACAAGTACTTTAGAATCCTCTTTTAACGGAACTTCCGACCAAACAAAGGCAACTCATAGGCATATATGCCTCGTCGCACGGATATCTCTAAAATCCTCATCATTGGCTCCGGTCCTATCCGGATTGGTCAAGCTTGCGAGTTTGACTATTCTGGAACCCAGGCGTGCCAGGCGCTCCGTCAGGAGGGTTTTGAGGTCGTTCTGGTCAATTCCAACCCGGCGACCATCATGACCGACCCTGAGGTCGCTCAGCGGACTTATATAGAACCGTTGACCACCGAATTTGTGGAAGCTGTAATTGCGCGCGAACGTCCGCAGGCTTTGCTGCCGACAATGGGTGGGCAAACGGCTTTGAACATCGCCGTGAATTTGCATGAGCAAGGTATTCTTCAGCGCAACGGTGTCGAGCTGATTGGTGCGACGATGGAAGCGATCAATGTCGCAGAAGACAGAGCGCTTTTCCGCAACAAGATGATCGAAATCGGCGAACCAGTGCCGCGTTCCTTCATTGCTCATTCGCTGGAAGAAGTAGAAGAACACAAAAACGAAATCCCCCTGCCTTGCATTATTCGTCCGGCTTTCACTTTGGGTGGTACCGGTAGTGGTGCGGCTGAGACTTACGAACAATTGGTAGCGGCATGCCGCATTGGTCTAGCTGCAAGCCCTGTCAGTGAAGTTCTTATCGAAGAAAGCGTTTTCGGCTGGAAAGAAATGGAACTTGAGGTCGTGCGCGATAAGAAGGATAACTTCATCGTCGTTTGCGGCATAGAAAACCTCGACCCGATGGGCGTACACACCGGAGATTCGATCACGGTTGCGCCGATACAAACGCTGAGCGACCGCGAGTATCAAAAGCTGAGAGATGCGGCAGCGAAGATTATTAGAGCAATTGGCGTCGACTGCGGTGGCTCCAATATTCAATTCGCCGTCAATCCTGCCAACGGCGATTACATCGTAATCGAGATGAATCCGCGCGTGTCGCGTTCGTCCGCATTGGCAAGTAAGGCGACAGGGTATTCAATCGCTAAAGTAGCTGCAAAGCTCGCGGTCGGCTTTACGCTTGATGAACTCAAAAATGAAGTGGCTGGAATTTCTGCTTGTTTCGAACCATCGATCGATTATGTGGTGACCAAAATCCCACGCTTCAATTTCGATAAGTTTTACGGTGCCAAAGATGGTCTAGGTACTGAAATGCGCTCTGTCGGCGAGGTAATGGCAGTCGGCACCACATTTACAGAATCCATGCACAAAGCATTGAGAAGTTTGGAACTAAATCTCGCTGGATTTACCGAAACGCCTGGACGTGCTTCGCCTGATCGCGAGCTTTTGACCCAAAGACTGGCCACTCCGTCTCGCTATCGTCTCACCGATATCGCCACTGCTTATGCGCAGGGATGGTCTGTTGAGGACGTACAAAGGGTTTCGAAAATAGATCCTTGGTTCCTCCATAATCTGAAGGAAATTTGCGATAACGAGCGCGGTGCTCGGGCTGTTATTGCGAAAATCGTTGAAAATTTCGGAGTCAAAGCGCTCTTTAAAGAGTTCGAGGCTGGCTTGCTCTTGCGCCTTAAGCGCGAATTCTTCAGTGATGCTCAAATTGCATCGTTCATAAATTCTGCTGTTGGACGCGAGGTTGCCACTGAGGGAGCCATTTACGCTTTTCGCCAGCGCCTCGATTTGCGCCCTGTATACAAAGCAATTGACACTTGTGCCGGCGAGTTTCCCACCCAAACAAATTACCTGTACTCGACGTTTGCTCCGGCTCGTGAAGAATACAAAGCAGACGACTCTCAGAAAGTTGTCATCCTGGGCAGTGGTCCGAATCGCATCGGACAAGCCATCGAGTTTGATTATTGCTGCGTTCAAGCCAGCCTGGCTATAAAAGAGCAAGGCAAGAAGTCGATCATCGTTAATTGCAATCCTGAAACGGTGTCAACAGACTACGATGTTTCTGATGTTCTCTACTTCGAACCCCTGACTCTTGAATCTGTGAGCAACATTCTTGCCGTTGAAAAACCGGTTGGAGTGATTGTGCAATTCGGTGGGCAAACGCCGCTCAATCTTGCCGAGAAGTTGGAAGCGCGTGGATTCAAGATTTTGGGCACTTCCGTGAAGGCGATCAAGCTTGCGGAAGATCGCTCGAGTTTCAGAACAGTTTTGTCAGAGCTGGGCATCAGACAACCGGAAGGCGCCATCGTTCATACCCGTGACGAGGCGCTGAAAGCGGCACGCTTGTTGGGCTTTCCCGTTTTGCTTCGACCGAGCTTTGTTCTTGGTGGAAAAGCTATGCACATTGCGCGCTCTTCGGACCACTTGCTCGAATTGATTGATTCTATTTTTGCTGCGTCGCCGGATCAGCCACTTTTGATCGATCGTTTCCTCCAGCACGCTGTCGAAGTTGACGTCGATGCACTTTCAGATGGCGAGACGACTATCGTAGCCGGCATTATGGAGCACATCGAAGAAGCCGGAGTTCACTCCGGAGATAGTTCGTGCGTGTTGCCTTCGGTGTCTTTGTCCGAAGAATCAAAATCTCGCATTATCGCTGCTACCGAAGCAATTGCTGAAAAACTGTCCGTCAAAGGTTTGATGAACGTTCAGTACGCTATCAAAGACGGTGAGCTTTACGTGCTTGAAGTAAACCCACGTGCCTCGCGAACTGTCCCATTCGTTTCAAAAGCGACCGGAGTATCGTGGGCAAAGTTGGCGACCCGCGTGATCATGGGTGAAAAGTTAAGCGACTTGAAGCCGCTTATTCAGCCGGTCGACAATGGTTATGCCGTTAAGTCTGTGGTTATTCCTTTTGAGCGATTTGTCGATGCTCAAGTTTGCCTCGGTCCTGAGATGCGCTCAACCGGTGAGGTTATGGGCCAGGGGGCTAGCTTCGAGGAAGCTTATGCCCGTGCGCAAATCGCGTCTGGAAAACCCTTGCCTGTCAATGGACCCGTTCTTATTGCCGCCTCTGAGCATTTGGTTAGTGAGGCGCTAAGCGTTGTCGATGTTTTCCGTCGGCATGGCACCGAAGTGATTGTCACTTCTGAGGTGGCTGATTCATTCGATCCGATGAATGCTGATGCGGAAATTATTGATTTGACCAACTGGCGCATCGAAGACATTGCCGCCTGGATGAAGAAGGCTAACGTGAAACGCGTTGTCAGTTTGTCACCTTTCGACAAACTCTGTCCTGTTCAGGCGAAAGTTCGAAGAGCCGCCGTGGGGCAGGCGATTCCATTGAGCATGACGACTAGAGATGCAATTGGTGTTAGCCAGGCGACAATGACGGTCTCTAAGATGAGTTTGCAATTGAAAGCGATTCAGGAGCGCGGTGCTGCGGCTCCGCAGCCTCAATTCGTGGGCGCACCGGCAGCGCCGGTTGTCCAACTCAGTATTTGAAAAAATTAACCGCCTTTCAACCTGATATTTCAGTCAGGACTAGAGGTTGGACTAAGGCTTATCATTGTGCCGGCGGCTTTCTTGCCGTCTTGCCACTAATCGGAAGGCGATAACGTGACCGGAAAAGTTCGAATACTGGGGATCTCGGCTTATTACCATGACTCCGCCGCTTGCCTTGTGGAAGACGGTGTCATTGTTGCTGCGGCGCAAGAAGAGCGTTTCACACGGATAAAGGGCGATTCTAGTTTCCCTCACAATGCTGTTGGTTTTTGCCTTGAGACTGGCGGGATCACCGAAAAGGACATTGATTATGTCGTTTTTTACGAGAATCCTTACGCCAAGTTCGACCGACTTTTGACCACCTACCACGCCACTGTTCCGGCGAGTTTGCCTTCATACCTGCGCAGTTTGCCGGTGTGGTTGACTCAGAAATTGTGGATGAGAAAGCAGATTTCCGAAGAGTTGGGCGTAAAAAAGCACGTCTACTTCTGTGACCACCACCTGTCGCACGCAGCCAGCGCCTTTTTTCCGTCTCCGTTCGAAGAGGCCGCTGTGCTAACAATCGACGGCGTCGGCGAATGGTCCACGACCACCTACGGCATAGGCAAAGGCGACGATTTGAAGCTGCTCAAGCACATTCGTTTTCCCAATTCACTCGGGTTGCTTTATTCGGCATTTACGTATTACACCGGCTTCAAAATCAATAGCGGTGAGTACAAATTGATGGGGCTTGCGCCTTATGGCAAGCCGATTTATGCGCAGATGATCATGGAAAAGCTGATCACGGTTGATGAAGAAGGTGCAGTTGCTCTGAACCAACATTACTTTGACTATGTCGGCGGACTGACCATGACTAATGCTCGTTTTGATGAGCTTTTCGGCGGACCTCCTCGGGAGCCGGAATCAATCATTCGCCAGAAAGAAATGGACATTGCCGCGAGTATTCAGAAAGTTTTGAATGACGTTCTCATCATCATGGCTCGTCACGTGAAGGAAGCAACAGGAGCCAAAAATCTGGTGTTGGCTGGTGGTGTGGCGCTGAATGTCGTCTCTACCGGAATACTTTCGCGCGAAAAAATCTTCGAGCAAATCTGGATTCAACCAGCGGCTGGAGATGCCGGTGGCGCGCTTGGCGCTTGCCTCTGGATGTGGCACCAGGTGTTGGGCAAGGGCAGAACAATTCAAAAGCCTGACTCCATGTCCGGTGCTTTCCTTGGTTTGGAAATCCCCGATTACTCTGAAGAAGATGATGCCGTGCTTCGCCGAATGGGCGCTGTTTGGCAAGAGATGGATGAAGAGACTCTGCAAGACGCAATTGCCGAGGCTATCGACAATGGAGAGATCGTCGCTGTAGCTAGAGGTCGCGCTGAATTTGGACCAAGAGCATTAGGAAGCCGTTCTATTCTTGCCGATGCGCGCAGTCAGAAAATGCAAAGCCACTTGAACTTGCAGGTGAAGTTCCGCGAGAGCTTCCGCCCTTTCGCTCCAATGGTTCTGGCTGAAGACGCTGAAGAGTACTTTGATATTCCGCAAGAAAGCCCGTATATGTTGCTCTGTTACCCGGTTTTGGAAAAACAGAGAATTGCTGTGCAGGATAAGGGTCTATTCGGAATTGATCTTTTGAAACAACCGCGCTCTAAGTTGCCGGCAATCACTCACGTCGATTACTCGGCACGTGTGCAGACAATCGATAAAGAGAGAAACCCGTTTATTCATTCTGTTATCAGCAAATTCAAGAGTCGCTCCGGCTGCTCGGTAATCGTCAACACTTCATTCAACGTGCGAGGCGAGCCGATTGTGAACACCGCAGAAGATGCATATCGTTGCTTTATGGCTACGGAAATGGACTGCGTGGTGATTGGAAATCGTTTCTTTAGAAGAAAGGACCAGCAGGAGAAACCGCTCAGCGAAGAAGAAAGATCCGCCTGGTTGAGGAGGTTCGACCTTGACTAAGACTGCAGTAATAGAAAGAAACGAAGTTGCCTTCAGGCCCAATCGCAATGCGCGCGGCTCAGGGCATGTGAGCTCTTACATGAAGCGCTTGAACGTGCGCAGAGAGCGTGCGGCTTTGAAAAACAACGTTATTTTTGGACTGACAATCGGCTGGGTGCTCACTTTGATGGGCGCTTTCAAAACCTACATTCTGCTTGAAAGCGGCGTGTCGCAACTGATGCTGGTCGCTGGTGTGGCATTCCTCGGCACCACGCTGGTTGCGCCCGGATTGATGATTTATCCGCATAAAGTCATGAAAGGGATCGCTACTTTTGTTGGCACCAATCTGTTCAAAGGAATTCTTTGCATTGTTTATTTCCTGACTATCCTGCCTGCAGGACTTGTCTACCAGAAGAAGAACAATCACGAGCCCTTCTACTCTTGGGCAGCGGGTAATGCTCCTGAGATCGAAGGATGGACTGAAAAAATTGCCTCTGACGAAAATGGTAAGTCTTCCGAATATAGCTTGCCTGGTTGGCTGCAGCCACTCTCTGTCGTGATCTATTTTGCGCGCAACAGTCAGTTGCTTTTCCTTCCTTGCTTGATCGTACTTCTCATGCTCGGCTTGATCGGAGTTTTTGTTCAAAGCAGTGCGTTGGCTCCATTTATATACACACTGTTCTAAGAAGCTGTCCTAAGAGGAAAAGAGTTGCTGGAATTAGCTAGCAAGCCAAAAACAAGCAAAGCAACTCCGCGTCATTTGTCCGCGGGTACTGTTGCTCTGACGTCCGTCGGTTACTTTGTTGCGTCGCTAGCGATTATCTGCGGTGCCGCCTTTGCGCTTGACCGCTGGATTATTCCTGAGATGGAAAATCGCGGTTATCTCGAATCTCATTTATGGACAGACGAAAATCATCAGCTCAATCACTTCACCTACGTGAAGAATGAAGCTCGCAAGGACAACCCTGTCTGGCGTTCGCAGTACATTCCTGTAACAGCGGAGCACCCAGGCAAACAGCGAATTCTCGTCATCGGCGACTCTTTTGTCTGGGGTGATGGCTCCAACAATGTAAACACCCTTTGGTGGCGCCAATTAGAACTCGAGCTGCAACGTCGTGGCTACAACAACGTTGAGGTCGTGGCAGCCGGATTGAATGGATCAAGCACGCACGACCAGCTAAATTGGCTCGGTTCGATCCTGCCGAAATACACTCCCGATCTCGTGATTTTTGGCTGCGTTACCAATGATGCCGATGAGAAGGATGCTAGCGGTAAGTCTTATGTGCGCATGATTCCGAAAGAATTGCCCGCTGGAGATAAGGCTGATTCTAAGTTGAACAGTCTCTTGCCGAATCTGTCCGGACAATTGGAGCAGATAAGCAAACTCTCGCGCCTGGCGCATCTCAGTCAGAAGTCGACAGCTTTGGAATATGCAGATTGGGAACTTGCCTTGTTGAAAGGGCAGAATTTTAAAGCGTATCAAAATACCGTTTCGTCTCTTGCTAGTCATTTGAAAACCGCCGGAGTACCGGCCTTTGTAATTTCGCTTCCGGCTGGTTTCCAGAATAAGACAAAAGAAAACACAGCTGGCGGGCAAAACTTCTTTGAGAGTGTGAAGGCGTATAATGCACAGCGCTTTTCCGCTGTTGAGCCGGTGTTCAAGTCATCCGGTTTGCTCTTTGTCGATACGACCGAAGCGTTCGCAAAGGCTGCATCCGCCGATCCGCTTTTGAAGTCGAGCGGCTCGCCTCTGCGTCTGGGAATAAACCCCAGCAATGGACATCCGGGTCCGTTCTCAACCCACTTCTATGCTGTTTCCGCTGCCGATACTATCGAGCGAAATTTCCCTGCACTCTTGACCAAAACAAGCAGTGCATCCGATTCGACTGTCTCCAAAACAGGCGTAGAAATCAACGATTGTATGCCACCGTATATGAACGTGCGCGCTGATGAGAAAGAATCCGGCAGTTTTCAGTTCACGTATCCGCCTGATGTTGCCGAACATACTCTGTTCATGCCGTTGCGCCGCCGTCACGTTCAGCTGTCCTTGAAAAAACCAGCCTCTGTTCATACCGTTGAGATCAGCGGAGATAACCTCTCTGCTGCACAGATTTATCCAAGTTTTTTCGATGCCAAACTCGGCTACACGCCTGACGAATTCTCGTCTTTGCCGCTTAAGAAGGGAAATGTCCTTAGCTGGAATCTGGGCGACAAACAACTAAGCGCACTGAAGATCAGAGCTAGCTTTGATGGCGGCAATCAGGTGCTCAAAATTCGCTTTACTGACTGAATTGAAATTGCCCTTTTGTGACGCTCTGCGGCTTACTGTGGCATTTTGAGTTGGTCAGAATCGATGATTTTTCCCAGGTTGGAAATCGAATCGTTGATTTGCAGCATTGAAAATTCGACGGTGGGCGACGACTGCAAAAGAGTCCGCGCCAGATCGCGCGCTTGCACGCGTAATTCAGGGACAGCGACAGTCTCGCCGCGCAATCCAAGCGTGCTTGTGCCAAGAGTGAATATGACTTTGCTGGGCTTTTGATTTGCATCAAGCACTGCGCCATCGCTGCGTGCGTTAATGCCTAAGCCGGTAGCATGAGGCTGGACGATTCCGCGAGTTAATAAGGACTGAGCCAATGTTGATTTGGATTTGCGGAAATCCGGAGTAAAGCCGGAGCAATTGAGCATGAGATTTACCTTCAGTTGCTGTGGCTGTCCGCCTCCTCGCGGCATTATCGTCGCGATTAGTGCTTCTGAAGTTTCGTTGACGCTGTAAAGCCTGCCAGCCATCACTTTAAGCTTCCCTGATTGAATGAGCAGGTCGATTTCATCACCAATTTCCGACGCCATTCGATGACGGTGGACATCCCAATACGTGCGAATATGCCTCAGGAAGCGTTTTTTTTGCTTGTCGGTCAAAGAAGCCCAGAGCGCTTGCGAATGAGGTCTTAGCGAGTCGATTACCTGCCTCCAGTCGCTAACTTCCATTTTGACTGTTGAGGCATTGTCGAAAAGATGTTCGAAAGAGCCGTTTCTTATAGATTCTTTCACAGCTTTGAAGATCAGACTGAGATCTCCGTATAGCTCTTGATTCAATTCGGTTTGCGCAAAAGCCGGTACTGAAGTTTTTGAATGCGCGCGCGGCAGGAGTCCGTGGCGAGAAACCGCATAAATTGTGCCTTTGAAGCCGCTATGGACAAGTTCTAGCGTTTTGTCGACTGTGGTCAATCCTGTCCCTATTAACAGCGCATCGCCTGTAATGGTATCGAAATTGGTGGCACTAGGCTTCCAGGGATTGCCGATATATTTTTCTGAGGCGGCGATTCCTTGCGAAATTCCAGAAGGTGCCGAAGGGCTGAAATTGCCTGTTGCCAGCACCACTTTGTCGGCTACTATGACGTCGCCGCTCGCCAGTTTTAGAACGGCTTTTGTTTCGTCTTGAATGAGCTTTACCGACAAGACTTCGTCTTCCACTCGCTCGAATGTGACTAGAGATGGCAGATTGTTTGTCGCCGCGTGCAATATGTTTTCTACGTATTCGCCATAGAGCGCGCGAGAAACAAAAGCCGTTTCACTCAGCTTTGGATACTTCGTCCGTGCCCACTTTAGAAAGTGCAGTGGTTCGTCAGTAAACGCGCTCATACGACCGGCAGGGACATTCAGCAAATGTCCTTTGAATTGAGTGGAATAAGCCACCCCTTTGCCCGCTTTTTCTGCCGGTTCAATAAGTGTGACTTTGACTGGTGTGCGCGCTTGCTGGATGATGTTTACGGCAGTCAGAGTGCCGGTAAAGCCACCACCAATAATTGCCACTGTAATCATAAAAAAGACCTTAGAACAACCAGTCGGTGAGTTAGCGGCTCGAAGCGGCAGCGCTTAATGCTTCTGCCAATGAATCTTCTTTTGCAGCTTTGCTCTCTCTGTCTTCGCTGAGACTTGAGCTAGCAATATTGCCTTCGAAGCCTCTGCCCAGCTTTTCTCCAATAAGATAGGTCGGGCGTCCGCGCAACTCTTCAAGAGCCGTGGACAGGTAAATGGCGACAAGACCGGTTGAGAGGACTTGCACGCCGGACAATACTAATAAACCGGACATAATGAAGACGAACGGTTGTGAGGCAGGTGCACTGGCGAATGCGATTGCCAGTGTGAGCAGCCCGAGGACAGTTAGGATGCCTCCTGCCACTGGGATCAAAAACAGCGGCGCAACGCTGAAGGCAAGTATGCCGTCAAAGGCGAGGCGCAGGAGTCTTCTGATTGTATAAGTGCTTTCGCCGAGTTCTCGGGCTCCTCTGTCGACAGGAATTCCCACTTGTTTGAAGCCCAGCCATGGCACAAGACCGCGTAAGAAGCGCTTCTTCTCGGGCAGACGGCGCAGTGCATCGACGACTTTTCTGTCAATGAGTCTGAAGTCTCCTGTATCGCGTGGAATATCTACAGCAGATACTGAGGAAAGAACACGATAGTAGAGGAATGCGAAAAGACGCTTCGGCACGCTGTCTTTGCGAGTCGAGCGAGTTGCATAAATGACGTCATAGCCGCGGCGCCAGAGATCCATCATTTGTGGGATCAGCTCAGGCGGATCTTGCAAATCGGAATCGATATTTACGACCGCTCTGCCATCGGAGTGATCCATACCTGCCGTGATTGCAGCTTGCTGTCCGAAATTGCGCGACAGATTGATCAGTTTTACATAGGGAAACTCACCGGCAATTTCTCTCAAGGCGCGCGTCGTGCGTTCGCCCGAGCCGTCATTAACGAAAACGACTTCGTATTTGATCGAGACGGCCAAAAGAACCTCTTCCAGCCGCTGGAGCAGCCGAATTAGATTGCGAGGGTCTTCGTTGTAAACAGCGACTACTACTGATAGGTCAGGTGTTGCCACGAGGGTGTTTCCAGAATCTGTAAACCTGTGAGATTGACTCTCAACAACCTTCGAATTGTCTTACAAATTCGAGTCGGAGGTCAACTTGTCAGCTTCTAATGTCAAGACGACGGTCAGCTTGTAAAGCCCGCACCTGTGGGGTTGCTAAGCTGGATTTAAGGAAGTGATCCAGTCCCAGGTTTGTCGAAGACCCGCACCCAGCTCTGTTTCGGGGGACCAGTTCAAATGTTTTTTGGCAAGCTTAATGTCAAGAACATTGGCTGGGACATCGACGCCTCTGGCTGGGGTGTAGTTTACGCTCACCGGTCGGTCTATATTTTTCTTTATCTCAGCAACGATTTCATTTAACGAATAGCCGCGTCCGGCTCCAATATTGAATATTCTAGGGTCGTTAGGACCAGCTTGGTATTCTGCCGCAGACACGAGCGCTTTTGCCGTATCAGTTACATAGATGTAGTCGCGGATAACTTCGCCATCGCCGAATATGTTTATGGCCTTATTTTCGGATATCGCACCAAGGAAAACGCCGATTGCACCTTGCTTGGCATGAGGATTCTGCAACACCCCATAGGGATTGGAAAGCCGCAGTACGACGTAGTCCTGCCCCCACTGGGTGTAGAACAAATAAAGATATTTCTCGATTGCTAATTTGGTGATTCCATATGAACAAATAGGCTCATTCGTATGGTCTTCGGGAATCGGAATCGTTTTGGGTATGCCGTAGATTGTGCCGCCGGAAGAAATGAAAACCACCTTTTTGACGTTCGAATTGCGGCACGCTTGGAATAGCTGGACAGAATCTTCGACATTCGATTTGATGTCATAGATTGGGTCTTCGTTGGATGTTTGCGGAACCGTAGTGTATGCGAGGTGGAAAACCCAATCGATACCCTCGACTGCTGCAGCCACTTCACCGTGATTGCCAAGGTCGCCGCTGAGGTTTTCGACTTCCTTGCGCGATTCTCTAAAGCGACTAGGGTAGCGGTCTAAGACCCGCACCGAATGCCCCTGCAGAAGAAGTTGATCAACTAAGTGGCAGCCAATAAAACCATTGCCGCCGATTACTAGCGTTTTCATGTGCATAATGTTAGCACGTGATGAAATCGGCTCCCTTTCATACGTTTCAGCAATTGCTCAGGCAGATGTCCGAATTTTCAGAAATGGGGCGTATATCTTCTCAATTTCATCAACCATCACTTGGACGCTTCGTTCGTCCTTTATGTTGGAACTGAATTTCTCGAGCAGTCCTTTCTCCGTGACCACTCTCAGTAGCTGCTGCTTCAGAGACTCTGCCGAATTAAGAGTGAACAACAGTCCAGTGTTGTCGTGATCGATGATTTCAGCCATGCCGCCCAGATCAGTGGCAATTAGTGGTGTTTTTGTTGCCAGTGCAGACTGCATCACTAGAGGGGTATTCTCGTACCATCTGGAGGGAATCACCAGAACATCGATATTTGAGAGAATCTCGCCGAATTTCTCTTGCGGGAAAGTGCCTTTGAAAGCAATCTTTTTTGAGTTGGAAGAACCATCGTGAGCCATATCCAGGAGCTTTTTCCCATACTCGGGAAACTGGTCCGTAGAGCCATAAATGTTCAGATCGCATTTTGCTTCTTCGGGCAAGCCAAGGAAGGCTTTAATAAGTAAGTCCACGCCTTTGTGTTCAAACAGAGTACCGATGAAAGCAATTCGTACATGTGGGGACTCGGACTTCTTAGTATGCGGTGTGAGCGCATCGAGACGAATTCCGAAAGGCACGTGATGAATCAGTTTTTCGTCGATGCCGTTTTCAACGAAAACATCACGCATAAGTTTTGTCGGCACGAGTATTGCCTGCAACTTGTTGGCTGCCGTTCGCAGCTTGCCGGGGCGGCTCAAGGTCGCCTTTGTCGCCTCAGGAAGTTTTGTTGCGATATAGGCTGCGTATGCTGCTTTCACTGCAGCATCCTGCACTGCCGACGCGCCCTTTGTCGAAGGATATTTTGCCCCCAGAGCTTCCTTGAACTCAGACAGAGGAGGAAACAACTTGGGCGTGTAGCAGTCCAGACATTTTACTGCGCCCGGCCCAGGTCCCCGGCAAACCTTACCATCCGGTCGTTTTAGCTGCACTATCGGGCAGACGAACCAGAAGTCGGTTGAGTAAAACACTACAGGAATGTTCAATTCTCTTGCCACATCGATAATTGCAGCTGAGTGATTCTGCGCATGAACAATCTGCACCAAATCTGGTTTAAAGTCGTTTAGAAGCTCTTTGAAATGCGCTGCTACGTGCGGGTGATCGTACTCGAAAGAAAAGCGGTATCCCTTGAGTCTGAGAGCTTCTTCGATGACATGTACTGGAATTCCTTCGTACTCATAATTGGATGTTTCGCAATCATGAGTTTCCTTTCTGCGTGCGTCAACATCGGGCGGATTGGCGGTGACTATAAGGACTTCGTAGCCACGTTCTCTTAATTCTTTGGCGATGTTCAACGTGAGCACTTCCGTGCCCGCGCGGTGTTCGGGAAAGAACTTATGAACGGTTAGTAGGACCCTTTTCATGATTTGAGTTCGCACAAAGCTTGTTCAGACAAGCCTAAACTCCCACCGCATGCATATTTATTGCACTGCAATCGGTTGTTTTTCCTGTGTGCGGGTTTGCTTACTTGCTGCCTCTTCCAGCATGGATGCCAGGCTCATAGTAACGCTGAATTGATCTTTCTGCTGCGCTTCTATTGCGTCTTCCATGCGGGCGATAAACCCCGGAGCAGTGGCATGTTTTCCTGCCACCTTTCTGTAGCCTGCGACAAAAATGGTCGCTGCCGCCAGGCGGGGGCGCTTTTTCAGGAAGCGGAACCAGTGACGGGCGCGAAAAGCCAGCGATTGCTTTGAGAGTGTTTCGAACATCATTTGCTCGTAAGCGCACAAGACTTCCAGTGCATCTCTCAAACTTCTTTGCGTTCCTCTCATGTAGAGAGGGTCAGCTTTACGAGCCTGATAGTGAGCTTTGGCTTGCTCGTATAGTGCGACCTTTTCTTCGGCTTTGCGAGCCAAGTTGAGGTTTGACGCCACAAACTCGCGAGCATTCTTGCCGAATTGCAGACGCATTTTTTCATCTTTCAAAAGAGTGATAATAGCATCAGCGAGCGCTTCTGCTGAGCGAGGAGGAACAATCAATCCCCGCTCGTTGTGCAGGGCGTATTCGCCCATGCCACCAGCAGTAGTGGCGACGACCGGTTTGCCGCTAGCCAGTCCCTCGATGCAGGTGAACGGTGCATTGTCATACAAGGACGGCACCACGCAGAGATCGGCGGAGCGAACGTAATTTGGCATTTCCATGAGTGGAATATGCGGGATGAATGTCACTTTGTCCAAGCAGTTGTTTTCCGCCAGGCGCTTCTTGAGCCAGGCGAGCATGGAACCGCCGCCTGGTGCAGCATTAGTATCTGCCCCTACGCAGATGAATCTGACGTTCGGAACGGCTTTCACAACGGCGGGCATTGCCTCGACCAAATAGTGAATGCCTTTGCGCTCTTCCAAGCGTCCCGCAAAGAAAACAGTGAGATTCCCGTCCGCTTCGAGGGCACGCGGACCTTCCGGCCTGAATTTGTCTGTGTCGACCGGGTATTTGATCACCTTTATGCGTTCAAACGGATAACCGGTATCTTCAGCAACAAAACCCGCTAGATTGGCACTCGGAGATATGACTTGATCAGCCAGTAAAATGCCTATGCGCTCGAGAATGCAAATCAGACGATTGTCGAAGGATGGCGTCACACCATGGAAGCAATCACTGATGAATTTGGAATGTGGAGTATGCAGGTGTATGACTAGAGGCAATTCGCGCGTCATCGCATGGAATAGTCCGCCTGCAAGGTGTTCCGGTACTTCCACGACTTCAAAGGGCTTTTCTTTGTGCAATTCCATGAATCGCATCCAGAGTGCCACTGTCGTTTTGATAACGTAGTGACTCGCCGGTACGGCGACGAGTGTGAGGTTGAGTTCTTCCAGCAAATGCTTCCAGGCTACGCGATGCACCAGCACGCCCTCTTCTCTGGAAGAGCGCGCGGCATCTCCTGCTGACAGCGAGATAACTTCAACGTCGTGCCCTGCTCTCGTGAGCGCATGGGCAATGTGATAATTGAAAGCACCGACGCCGCCCCAGCCTGTATCGGGCGGATATTCTCGCGAAATTAAGCAGATTCTCATCGTCCCTCTTCAATTTTGGGTTCGGGTCGCGCCCAGAGCCACGTCCAGCCAGCATGCATGCCATTCGGCTTATAACATGGCATCTTATACAATGTCATGGTCCTATTCATTAGGCCCAATTTACAGGTGTTTGCCGGTCTAATAGCCAAACGTCCGATACTGCGAGGCTTTGCGTCTGCCGCACAGTGCTGTTTGGCAGCGGCGAAATACCGCCGGTTAAGTCTTGGTAATGATTACCCCGCTGAATTTTTCCATCAATTTCAGTTAGGCTTCCACTGGAATTGATGCTTAAACCTGGAGTAACAACTCAATGATTCTTGTCACCGGAGGCGCCGGGTATATCGGCAGTCACTTCGTTCGATACTACACGCAGTGCCGCCCGGCAGAAAAAATTGTTGTTCTAGACAATCTGGTCGAAGGGCATCTTGAAGCTCTAGAAGGGCTGTCGAATGTACACTTCGAGCGTGGAGACATTAATGAATTCGATGCTGTTAAGGGAATTTTGAAAAAACATTCGGTGGATGCGGTCGTTCATTTTGCATCGTACTGTTACGTTGGTGAGTCGCAAGAAAACCCCAGCAAATATTACGAGAATAACGTTGCGGGATCCATCAGTCTGTTTCGCGCGATGGACGAATGTGGTGTGAAGAAGCTTGTTTTTTCTTCGAGTTGTGCGACGTACGGCGTGCCTACAAAGTTGCCGATTGATGAGACGCATCCCCAAAATCCTATCAACGTGTACGGATTGACGAAATTTTTGATCGAGAGAATTCTCGAAGGTTATGCCTATACGAAAGACTGGAGTTTTACTGCTCTGCGGTATTTCAATGCTGCCGGAGCCCATCCCGATGCGCTAATTGGCGAAAGCCACGCACCGGAAACACATATAATTCCGCTGGCCTTAAAGACCGCATTGGGCACGAAAGAGCAACTGCATGTGTTTGGAGATGATTATGAAACTCCTGATGGCAGCTGTATTCGCGATTATATCCATGTTGAAGATCTGGCCTCTGCGCATTTGTTGGCAGTGGAAAAGTTATCCGAACAAAAGGGCGGACAGTTCATCAACCTCGGCACTGCCCATGGTGCATCAGTAAAAGAAATCGTCGCTTTATGCGAAGAAATCACAGGCAAAAAAATCAACCATTCTTTCAGTCCGCGACGCTCTGGCGATCCCGCGCGCCTGGTGGCAGATCCTGGCAAGGCTGTCAGTTATCTGGGATGGCGGCCGCAGCATGATTTGCGTTCGATTATCGAGACCGCTTGGAAGTGGGAGCAAAACAAACGTTACTGAAATGAATTCTGACGAACGGGTCCAAGCTCTCGCACGCGGGGTATTGATTCTCGCTTGCTCGCTTGCGGCTTTTGTCCTTGCTTTTGTGCTTCCTGACGGAAAGCCGTTTGCCGATCAGGGCTTTAATTGGTATGTAAATTCCGGACAACATAATCTGCTGGCGCCCAGACTTGCGTATGTCTTCTTTTGCCTTTCTATCTGCATTTGCGCAGTGCTCCTCAATTTTGGGGAGTCCTCTTGCTCGCGTTTTTCAAGAAGTCATTTCTCCATTCTTGCGACTCTGGTCTGTCTAGCCGTCATCGGTTTTAGCGCTGCCTCTCTTATTCTTTTGGTAAATCAGCCAGCGATACTAGCTGTATCAGCCCTTCTGGCGGGGGGGGCTGTTGTTGCCATTCGGGTTTTGCCGCGAAGAACCCTTGGCGTTGTGATGTTGCTTTTCGCTCTGGCGTCTTTCCTCGTTGCAATAGTGCCCGGACTCTCCAGCCTCCCAGACCTGTCATCGCACTTTCCCGAATCAATCGCCGACATAGAGGCGCATCAAGCGAATTCCACTGCTGCTGACGTAAGGCTGGCTCACGGCGCCAAGCTTTTCGAGTCTGTTTCTGCTCGCTATGGCATTCTATGGCAGTCGCTTCTCGGGGCTTGGACAAAGCTTGTTCATCCGCTTACTGTGGGTGATTCGATCATGTTTACTCGTTGGCTTCATACTTTGTTTTTTGCGATTGCGTCAATTGCTTATTTCAAATTCTCTCGAAACAAAGTCATTGCGGCGTGTCTGGCAATTCTTTTTATTGCACCCTGGATGGAGCTTCGGCAGCCGCTTTTCGTTTTCCCTCAAGTGTCATCCTGGCGTTATTTTGGATTTGCTGCCGCACCACTTCTAGTTCTTCTATTAGAGCGGACCGGTGCTAAGACAAGGTTTTCTACATTAGGCATTACGGCGGGACTTTGTCTATTGTCTGACTTCGCTTCCGGTATTTCAGTCGCCGCGGGGCTTCTGGCTTATACTTGCTTTTCGGCACAGCGCGCCGCTCGACTTAAATTGATCGGTTTGTATCTGGGCGGAATTATCGCCTCAATTGCCGTTTTCTTTGGTTCTTTTACTGCGATTTTCGGCTATGTGCCTTCTGCATCAGCGTTCGTAATCGACCTGAAGAACACTATCTGGGAGGCTGCCGGCGGCACTGCTCCCGCGCTCGGCTATCCGTTCGATCCGCTTGCTATCTTGATTCTTGTGCACACAGCTTATGTATGCCTGACCATTGTGTCGCGCGCAAAAGGCTCACTGTCGCCGCGAAACGCATTGCGGCTCTCTATTGGAATAATGTCTTTGCTGTGGTTTGTGCATTATGTGAATGAACCGAATACATTTGCATTACGGGCTTCTCGTGTGCTTTATGCATTCTTTTTGATTGACCTGTTTCGAATTTTGTTGGTCGCTAAAAAGGCCCGGCTTTATGACAAGGAACCGCTCTGGATGCCGCGCTTGCTGCTGCTTGCCATTGTTGTTCCTGCTGCTGTGCTGTCCTACCAGCCGGCTGCCGAAAAGGCTTGGGCTATGGTGACAAGGGAGGCTCGCAAAGAAAGTGCAAAAATGCTTGTTTCGGGTGTCTGGTTACCGCAAGAAGTTGGTCGCGCATTGCAGCAAAAGGCGAAGTTTATCCAACGAATTTCGGATGAAAAGCACATCTATTACTTGACTGCAGACAGCTCTTTTATTCCGGTCCTGTCGCAAAAAGTTTCCGCGGCGCCAGTGGCGGACCCGACTAACTTAGTTTTTGCAAAGCAATGCGACCGCCTCGTGCAAGCAATAACAGATGCCGGCGCGCATGAAATTTATGTGGACGATCCCGATTTTGTGACGTCGAAAGGCGTGGTGCGACGGAGTTGTTTTGATTATTTGCGCGTCTTGCTCGGTCGAAATTACCAACTTGTAAAAACATCGGATGGCTGGCAGGTTTGGCAGAAAAAGCAACGCCAGTAGCTGCCCCGCAATCGGCGCAGCAATGCCCCTCCCTTTACGCGAGGGCCCTAGGCAACACTCGCGCACAGGGCTCTCGCAGCACCACCACGTGTGGTGCGGAAAATCCTATATGTCTATTATACATACATGTGTATGTGTGTCAATCGAAAAGTCGGGCTGACTGCTGTCGCTCTAGTCTTGCTTACTTAACTTCCAGAATCAAACCGCGATTAGCGCCAATGACTTTCGCAGATATGTTGATTGTGTTTATGCCTCGACCTTTTGCTTCTGGTAATTTCCAGGAGAGCCACGAGCCGTTCTTGTGTCCGAGATCGAGCATTTCGCCATTGTCGAAGTGTTTTGCTGCGTCCACATTCGTGATGTAGAGCGATGCGCCTTTGAGCCCTGTGCCTCCAAGCGTAATTTCCTTCGCATTGATAGGCGTTTCCAAATTGAGCTCTATGAATGGCTTTCTCAACGGCATATTGCGGAAGTCGTCCGCCAATTTCATTGGATACACGACAACAATTTTGTTGTCTGTCTGTTGGATCTGCAGATTGGGCGGCATGCAATCGTTGACGCGCAAGTGGGCGTCCGTCGATGTGGGTTCACTGGTCTTTGTGCCAAGAATGGGCGCAAAATCCTTTTCCAAAACATCAGCCGCATGAACACCGTAAGCATATGTCGCCCATCTGTTTGGATGCGCATTAGCAGGATTTACGCCGAATGACAGCACACCCTTTTTTACAAGGCTGTCTTCTTTTCTCGCTGCGTTGATCCAGGTGTCGTAACTGTCTACAACGCGAACATTGCGATCCGTGAAGGCTTTTTTGATCGGTGGAAACACGCGAGCGTAATGTGCTCTGATTCCGTCGAAATCGACTTTGCCTGGACATTCATATGGCAAAAGCATGATGAATGAAGGGATGGAGAGGCTGTGCAGATAATTTGCCGTATTGTCGAGCGTTTTGCTATACATGCTCCAGTTCTCGCCGGAAAGCAGGCTAAACTCCCAATTGGGCGGATTATCCTTTGTGAATTCACCGGATCGCGTCTTACGCAGATAAGCTTCCCGCAAGGCGATCAGCTGATGTGAAAGATGCGGGTATAGTCCTTTGAAGGCTTCCAGTAGACCATTTTGGCGATGAGGACGGAATAGCAACTTCTGGTCGAAGTCTGCTGTTTGCATTCGCGACATTTCGTCTGCGTCGTTGGGAATATATCCCCAAATTACGAGGTCAGGCTTGAATTTCGGGATGACCTTTTTGGCAGCATCGAGCTCTAATCGCGTGTTCAAACCCTGCATACCGGCTGCGATAATTTCTACATCTTTGTAGCCGCGACGCTCCAATTCTCTGGCCAGCTGCCGCCACCAGATGTCGTTCATGTTGTTGTAGCCATGACCCCATACGAAAGAATCGCCAATTACCAAAATGCGATGAGCTTTGGCAGACTTCTCCGCGACAGGCCACAAACTGGAGTGCCAGACGGGATTTTGATTGAGGTCGGCTTTATTTCTTGCGTGTGCCCAGTAATAGATGAAATCATCCTCTTCTGTCCACGACGCAGAAACAATTTTGCCTTCGTCTTCTAAGGCTGGGATGATCAAGCGATCAAGCACGACGGAGACAAGCAAGATGAATGCCAGCGAAATCGAGAAATACTTAACGCTAAGTTGCGGAAATATTGCCGCTTTCGTATGAGGTTTCTCTGATTTTTCAGCGCTAATTTTTTTGGTCACTTCGCCGGCAGCAATCACGATAGGTCCTTCACTGGTTTCATTGACCGGGCACGATGGTTGCCCTGGTTTCTTTCTTAGGCCTGCCAAGCATTCTATATTTGTCCAATACTCAAGACGTTAGTCGAATCTAAAGAAGTATCTTTGGTAATAGATGTTGTTACCTTACCGTCTCAATTTGCTGTATATTCTCCAAAAATGATTTCCTCCTTCCCGATCTGAAAATCGCGCTGAGCGCTGGGTTCTCATATAGTTGCAACAGTTGATTGACTCGTGGAATGCATTGTCAGAGCGCAAGAGAGACGGCGTTTGCCTTTTGCTGCTCACGTTGTTTTGTTTAATTGTTTTCTACAAGACCGTGTTCTTGGGTCAGCAGATAAGCCGAATATTCGAAATTGCCAATATCGATTATTTGTTTAGGCAAGCCCTGGCTGTTCCGATCAAATATGACCAACACTGCATGTTCGCCAAAGTGTGCGCATACATGTTGATTGGTACGACTTGGAGAGAAGGCGTAATGCCGTTTTGGAATCCGTACATAGGGTGCGGAGCTCCATTCATGGCCGAGCTGCAATCTGTTGTGCTGTCGCCTTGGACGTTATTCTACGTTTTGTGGCCCAGTTTGCAGATGCATAGCTATCTGCTTGTTGCGCAGCAGATTTTGGGAGCAATCGGAATGTTCCTCGCTGCGCGCGCTTTAGGGCTTTCGCGTTTCGCTTCAGTATTGGCTGCCATTGTGCACTTGTGTTGCGCTCACCAACAGTGGCGCCTAGAGTTGCAGATGAATCATTCTTTCTATCCGATTACCGTTTGGTGTTTTGTTCGTCTGTATCAGACGAAGCATTTTTTATGGGCACTGGCCGCCGGCGCCGGATGTGCGGCGCAAATTCTTTCGGGCGACGCGCAAGTAAGTTTGCTTTCCATAACAACCGTAAGCGTTCTTTTTGTCTTGATGAACCTGATTGGCGAAGCCAGGCAAGAAGCCTTTTTCAAACGTGCAATAGAGGGCGCCCTCTGGTTGTCGCTGGCAGGAATTAACGCAATTTGTTTGGCTTCTCCTGTCTTTCTCGGCTTTGTAGAGTGGGTCAAGATAGGCGATTTGTCTAAACACCATGCGTATTATGCAGTGGGAAATCCAGCTCCCTGGCAGAGTCTTGTCTATACTCTGATGCACCCCGGCTATGGCGGTTCATCGTTGTACGCCGGTTGTTTGACTCTGCCTTTGATTGCTTTTTCACTGCTTGCAATTAAGCATAAACGCCCTTTCTATCTAAGTGTTTTGCTTACGGCAATTTATGCTTTCATGAGCGCGTCACGCACAGGACCTTTTCCTTTTCTGGACTCGAAACTCGGTCTCATGGGGCTTTCTCGATTCGAGGGAATGGACGTTTTCCTAGTCCAAATCGCTTTCCTCATGGCGTTTGGCCTGGATGAATTGGTCAAATGCAAATGGACTGTGAAAAATTGGGTTTTTCTTGCGGCCATTTCTTCCTGCATCGCGTCTCTATCAATTCCTCCTTATCTCGCGAAGATAGGCGTAAATCTCGAAGCGTTTACGTTCGATTTTCATTCGGAAGGATATGGCTTTCAACCGCAACAGTGGTATCTAGATCTTGCCTTGGTGTGTGTCTTTTGGGTTCTTATAGTCCTCGTAAACAGCTATCGAGAGAAGCTGAAGAGCCTGGCTGTAATTTTGCTTTTTGTTATTCCAATGTGCATAAACACAAGCAGCGAGGTCTTCGCTTGCAGAAATGCCTTGCCGAGTTATCCCAAATTCAAGTATCCGAAGACCGAATTACTCCAATTTCTTGCTGAGAAAAAAGAGCGCATTGTCCCTATTGGATATAACCTCTTAAGACCAAACAACAATGTCGTTTATAGAATCTCGAGCATGGCGTGGGCTGGACCTCTTGTGCCTCCCCGGCTGCACAAGTTTGTAATTGCTGCAGGTGGGCACGCTGATCCATTTACAAAACTATTTTCCACTGGCCCTCTAAACCATCTGTTCGATTTGGCGAGCATCAGATACATCCTTAGCTTTGCTCCTGTGCGCAGTCTGAGCGAACCTTATACGTTCGAATCACCTACGGCTCAACCGGTGAAATTTAAGAGTGACCAACGGGTAAAAATGGATGCTGCAAGAGTTTTCTACGACTCTCCAAAGGGCGAATTTGGAGGATATGTAGACTGGTACGTGCAAGAGGGCGAGGGCGAGAAATTCGCTTTCCAGATTGCGCTCTTTGACTCTAAAACCGGCAAGGTGTACTGGACTGGCGGACCATTTTATGTCCGTCAGACAGAGCATTTGAAGCGCGATACTCGTCCAAAAACATACAGCCGCATGCCACTGGATGGCATTGTTCCCAGCCATGTGCCCGACGCTACGGATTTATGCGTCGGTATTACGGTCCAGCATATTCCTGAGATGAATGAGCTCGAGCCCGAAAGTGGCGGAACGCTTGTTAGTAAAACCATGTTCAAGGTCGCAGAATTCAAAAAACAATCTCTGCCTCTAGAGCCGGCGCGTCGCTTCAAAATGGTCAAGGAAGTGCCTCTCAGCTTTGTTCGGGTCTATGAAAACAGACATGCAATGCCGACTGCATATCTTGTGCACAAAACCATTCTGAAAGAGAAAGAGGACGAAGTTCTTGCCGCTGTCACGAACCCGGAGTTTGATGCGCCATCTGTTGCCGTAATCGAAGACAAGAATTTACCGCTATTGACAGGAGTCGAAAAGCAGTCCGCCTCCGATGAAGTCAGCTCAGTGAGGACTGACAACAATACTTTGTCTATTGAAGTGAAAACTGACAAGGCCGGTTTCCTGGTCGTAACTGACCAATATTTCCCAGGGTGGCACGCCGTTGTGGATGGTGTTGAAGTTCCGATCGCGCACGCCAATTACCTATTTAAGGGCATTCCCATTGGTCCTGGCACGCACAAGGTTGTCTTCTATTTCCGCCCGACATTTTGGAATCTATCGCTCGTTCTACTGGCTCTCTGTTTCATTCTGAACACTGCGGCCTTCATCTTTTTGCGAAAGAAGCGCAACGAGATCGCGTCACCTCCTTCCGGCGACGCTTCAACACCTTCCGAATCTTTAGCTGAGGGTGCTGATGGAGAAGATGAGCAAAAACGACATATGACCACTTTTTAATCTCTTGAATCTTCGAAGAGAAGACATGACCTGTTGTAGCTCGACCTGCTTCGTTCTACATACCTAATATGCAGTTCAGCCGCTTCCTCTTGTTTAGTGCTATAAAATCGTTGCTCAAGGTGGGCAAGGATATTAATGAACTCCACGTTAACTCGCTCCAATGCCGTCGAGGTACGCAGAAAGTCAACCGCCGTTGCTTTCTCGGCCGTAATCACGCTGTACAACGAAGAGGGCAATATTGAGCCCCTGACGCGCTCGCTTATCGCGTCTTTCCGCACGCACATGAAGGATATCCCTTTTGAGCTCGTGCTGGTCATCAACGGTTCTGAAGATAGGACCGCAGAGATAGCTCTGGAATTGGAGAAAGAGTTCAAGGAATTGACCCTGGTCATGGTTAAGAAAAATCGTGGCTATGGCGGCGGCACTCTGGCTGGTTTGATGAATGCCAGTGGCGATGTGGTCGGCTTTCTTGACGGCGATCAGCAAGTGGCGGCAGAGGATGTGGCGCGCGTCTTTAAAGCTTGCATTGAAAGCGATTACGATATCGTCAAAATTCTTCGTGTGGTCCGCGGTGATGGACCATTGAGAGCTTTTCAGAGCCGGTGTTTCAATACTCTTTTCCGCTTGATGTTCGGTGGTAAGAGCCTTGATGTGAACAGTAAGCCAAAGGTTTTGAAGCGAGCCGCTTTGGAAAGAATGAATCTAAGGTCAACGGACTGGTTCCTCGATGCTGAAGTAATGATTGAAGCTGTACGACTCAATCTCTCGGTAATGGAGATTCCTGTAACTTGGCTGGAAAGAGAACATGGCAATTCGAATATACGGCTTTCTAGCGCCGTAGAGTTTTTCAAAAACATGATTAGGTATAAGTATGGCGGATAAGGTATCAGGCGCTAAAGTTGTTATTCTCGCGGGTGGGCAGGGGTTGCGTATGCGTGAGGAAACTGAGACCCGGCCTAAGCCGATGGTTGAGGTCGGCGGGCAACCGATCATGATGCATATCATGAGGCAGTATGCCAGTTACGGCTACAAAGACTTCGTCATCTGCCTTGGCTATCGTGGTGAAGTAATCAAAAAATATTTCCTCGATTACCACTTTTTGACTAGCGATTTCACAGTCAATCTTGGCTCCGGCGGCGGTGCCACTTTCCATGGTGATATAGAGGAAGCTGATTGGTCTGTAACTCTTGCTGACACCGGACTTTCTTCGGAGACAGGCAGCCGCTTCAAGCAGATTCAAAAGTACGTAAAAGGTGCTGATTTGATAATGCTTACCTATGGAGATGGATTGGCTAATGTCGATATTTCCAAACTTGTTGAATTTCACCGCTCGCACGGCAAGATCGGCACTGTGACTGGCGTGTTACCGCCATCACCTTTTGGTGAAATGAAACTGTCCGGCAGCGCAGTGGAAGTTTTTGCAGAAAAACCAAATCATGCCGACAAGTTCATCAATGGTGGATTCTTTGTTTTTGACCAGCGTATTTTTGAATATGTTAGCGATGCCACTGATTGCAGTCTGGAGAGAGATTGCTTGAAAAATGTCGCAACGGATGGCGAATTGATGATGTTCCGTCATGAAGGCTTCTGGCAGTGTCTGGATACGCAGCGCGATCTGGTTCAATTCCAGAAGCTACTCTCGACAGGAAAAGCTCCCTGGCTCACCGAGCGTTCTAATAAGTCGCAATCACCGGTGCCGGCAACGATGTTCCAAAACCGACCGATCAACTTTGCTCCTCCTGCCTGACAGAAGGGCAAAAGGCATCAATGTCGAAATAATCCAAGTTCAAAAGGCAGCATCAAGAGATGCTTGCCATGTCACTCTTGCCTTTGACTAGTTCTTTGTACCAGCCGACAGTCTCTTGCAATCCGGCTTTGAAATCATATTGTGGTTTCCAGCCAAGCATTGCACTGATTTTGGTTGCATCGAGGAATTGCTCTTCTATTTCTCGAGTGGCGGTGCCCTGAATAATCGGCTTGAGATCTTCTCTGCCGGTTACCTCTAAGATTTTGTCTACGCAATCGAGCACCGACATTGGTGCTTGATTGCTGATATTGAAAGCTTCTCCGTGCACCGAGGCGTCGTTCCACATGCGCTCGGCTAGCGTCAAATAAGCGTTGACCGCGTCTTTAATGTACAAGTAGTCTCGAACAGGCTTTCCGTTCGAGCGGATTGTGACTGGCTGCCCGCGCAAGACGTGCCAAAGTGTGTCGGGTACGATGCGGCTCATGTTCAAATCGCCGGCGCCAAATAGATTGCCGCAACGCGTGGTGCAAACCGGCACTTTATAGGAAATGGCATAACTTTTCGCTATCAAATCAGCGCAGCTCTTCGATACGTCATAAGGAAAACGCCCCTGCATGGGTGCATCTTCGATATACGGAAGCACTTCTTGGTCGCCGTAGGCTTTGTCTGATGACGCCAGAATAATGCCTCGCAGCCGCCTGTCCTTCAGGTCGGAAGTCTGCCCGAGCTGTCTTGCTGTTTCTAAAACGTTCCAGGTGCCTTCGATATTGGATTTAAAGGTATCGAGCGGGTTACTGTTGGCGATGCCCACGATGCTTTGCGCCGCAAGGTGAAAAATGAATTCGATATTGCGATCTTTGACAATGCGGAGCAGCAAATCAAGGTCTTCAACACTGCCGTCAATCAATTCAGCGTCCTTTTTGACATCATGAATCATTGATTCAGGCTTGTATTGGCGGTCTAAGCCAATTACTTTGGCGCCCCTTTCCACCAATGTTTTGCTCAACCAGCTTCCTAGAAAGCCGGCGCAGCCGGTGACGAGTATGGTTTTATCTTGAAACATTGTGAGAAGATGCCCGAGTGAAGGCGCTAAACGCCTCATTATAAAAGACACTTGCGCGACTTTCGAGATGCTAAGGCGAAAAAGGCGCTTTTGGGTTTTATTATTTTTGCCTAATAAGCTCGATTTCCTTGTCTGGTCAGTCTTTGCATGCGCGTGTAATTTGTTTTCTCAATGTATGCAATCTGATATTTGAGTCAGGACTATAGATTGGCAAAGGATTATCATTGCAATCGCTTTTCTATCAACCTTCTTTGTTTTAGACGTTTCTTGTGCGCATTTGCCTGATTTCTCGCGAATATCCTCCTGATACTGGATTTGGTGGTATCGCTACTTTCACGCGCCACTTGGCGCAAGGATTGAAATCCATCGGCCACGACGTGGTCGTAGTTGCGCTTGCTAAAGAAGGCAAAGACGCTGAAGTACAGGACGACCTCGGTATCCCAGTTTACAGAGTTGTACCGCTACCGATCGGTGCTGATTTGGGCTGGACGGCTTTTTGCATGCCCTACAGCCGCTATGTAATGCGCACAAGTTCCGCGCTCTATGCCAAATTCGATGAATTGAATGCGATTGAAAGTTTTGACGCAGTTGATACGCCCGAACTTCTTGCAGAAGGCTTTTTTCCTGCAATCACTAAGTGTACTCCGCTTACTATCAGGCTTTATACACCGCACTCAAAATTCATTGCCGAAAAACTGCACAACGTAACCGATACATTTGATCATCAATATGTAGCGGCCGTTGAGAGAATCGCAATGCTTTCTGCTGACGTGATTACTTCACCCAGTCTCGATCTTGCTCAGTTTGTAGCCGGCGATCTCGGTATTAAAGTCGAAGATATCGACATTGTATACAATCCCATTGACGCCTCTGAATTCAGCCCCGATGGCGAATCCGCGGACATAGGTCCAAAGGGACGTACGGTCTTATTCGTCGGCCGGCTTGAAGCTCGCAAGGGCATTCATTATCTTATCGATGCCATCCCGGAGGTCGTTGCGGCTGTACCCGACGCAAGGTTTGTCATTATCGGCGACGACACAGCCAATGCGCCCGGGCAAAAGTCAGTCCTTACCGAGATAAAGGAGCGTCTGGAGAAGACCGGGTGCTCTGATGCGGTTACTTTTATCAATCGGATTCCACTAGCCGATTTGCCCAAGCATTATCGAGCCGCCGCAGTATGCGTAGTTCCTTCTTTGTACGACAATTCTCCGTACACATGCCTGGAAGCGATGTCTTGCGGGCGGGCAGTCATAGGCACCGATGGCGGTGGCACTAAGGAATATATTGTGCATGGCGAGTCGGGTCTGATCGTCCCTGTTAAGAATGCCGGTGCGCTCGCTTCCGGGATAATCAAGCTTCTGAGTGACGAGAAGGAACGGGCTCGTATTGAGACGAATGCAAGAAGGCGAGTATTGGAAGTGTTTGATCGCGCTGAAATTGCAAGGAAGACTGCGGAACTATATAAAAAAGCGGCCCTGCGCTTCGCGGAAATCCAGACAAGCACCTACCAGGGCGCCCCAAGTGATGTGCTGGTGGATGCTGACGAATTTCTCTATCAGCACGACAGAATGATCCGTGACCTCATTTTGGATAATTCCCTTCGAGCTTATTGGAGGGAAACTATGAGGACGGCTGCAGCACGACCTCGACTGACTTTGGTTCGGATGGCTCTTGCCCTTCTTAAGGCCGCAGGACTGGGCTCGTTGAAGTTTGTCAGGCGTTTGGATTTACAGGTGCGAGAGAAAGAACGTGAACGGCTGTCTTTGCTTTCTCAAAGAAAACCTCCGGCTGAACAGCAGAAAGTAATTGTCTAAGCGTCTTTTCTCAGCTTTAACACGCAAGCACCTGCAATAGCCGCAAGCGTGGCTGCCGCAATGGTTAAGCCTGCATAAAATGCGAGCGGAATGTATTCAAAGCGAATTTGATGTTCTCCCGCCGGTACTTTAACTGCGCGGAAATTGACATTGGCTCTGTACATCGGCACTTCATTTCCGTCTACATAACTATGCCAGCCGTTGTAAAAGGTATCAGTGAGGATCAAGAAAGCTTCTTTGTCGCTTGTGGTTTTGACCAATACAGTTTGAGGATCTGGTCGCTCAACCGATGCGGTCTTGATTTCAGCATTGGGCGCTTGAAGTTGCAATTCTTTTGCGGGCGCCTCGATGATGGTTTGCAGGTGCGCGTCAAACTCGGAATCTTTCATTTTCTCAAAGGCAGCATTGAGAGAGTCTGCTGCAACGACGTTCGACGCCAGATAGGCCTGCGGCAGTGCCTTTGTGTTTTTATAAAGCAAAATTCCTTCATTGTCTTCTTTGACGAACCGCAAACGTGCGTCACTAAGATTTTGGAAGTTGTTGTCTTGAGGAGTAACTTTCAGAAGTTCAATACCATTTGCTCTTATCGGCATAGATGTTTTCAGCGGCAACATGCTCTCAGCCAGTGCGCTGTATAGATTGAGCACCAGATAGATATTTCCTCTTCTCTGCTGAAATTCTGGTATCAAAATAGACAGCAGCTGAGTCGATTCTGATTCGCCGACTTTGCCGACTTCAGACCTGTCTCCGCGTGCCAGAACCTTTCCGGACTCGTCCAAAACGTCAATTTCAGCGGCTAAATGTGCAGTATCTTTGGCTATCAATTCCCAGTCGAATTTGCAGAAAACTTCTCCGTTTGTCGAAAGGCAGTACTCGCCATTTTTCATGACAACGGGATCGATCAAGTGCTGAGGCACTCCATTGAGGCAGGCAAATGGTTTGTAATTCAGCGGTTTGTCGGCAAGCGAATTAATCGGCCAGCGCGTGATCAGGTATTGGACGCTGGCTGTGTCGTAAACAGTGGGCAATGTAAAGCCTCGATTGGACCATTTTTCACTCCTGCTATCTGCAGTTTTTGCCCGGTTTAGTTTGTGCAGTGCTGCGATCGAGCGAGGGATAAGTGGTCCATGGATGCGAAAATCTCGCAAACCGTATGAAAGGGCGATATTAGGAAAAAAGACGAAGTGGCATGCGGCGCTCATGCGTTCGCCGCTCTTTCTGATTTCTTCAATAGCACCGGTGTCTCTGTATCTGAATGGGAAGGTTGGTGGCAAGGCTGCGCGGCTCGAGTCTCCAAGGCTGAGGAGGTTGGCGCCAAGCAGGCAGAAGGGTAAAAGAGCAATCGCACCTTTTGGTAATTTTGCGAAATATGCAATAGCTATTAGTGCCAACGTAATTCCAATTGACACTGCACCTTTCAGAACTTCCGATTTCAATATTGCAGGAACCGGCAAAGTGCCGTCGTAGCCAGGCAGAGGCACATGAGCGTTGAGCAAGAGAAATGGAGCAAGGGCAAGAACAAGGGCGATTGCAGCAAGGCACACGAGTGCTCTTTTGTTTTTGCTTTGAACTTTTTCGCTAATCGAATCGACGCCGTGTGCTGAAAGCAGTGTCAATACCATTAGTAGAGGGGCGTGGAGATAGCGCGGAGGAATAAGGCTGCAGAACTGTATTTTTTCCAGAGCCGAGGGCAGGCAGCACCAAACGCCGAGAAAGAAGGCAATAGCAAGTAGTCCTAGATTTCTTTTCCTCCCGAAGACGATCGCAAACACAGCCGTCAATATTGCAATTACTCCGATAAAGACGCTGCCGCCGGTATTTACAGGTGTCACCAACCCAGCAAGCAGTGTTTGTGCTGTGTTTTTTTGAATTGCAAATTCGTGAAACTTGTAAGAGTCTGCGTTGGCGACGAGTTCCATAAAAGGCAGTAGTAATGGAGCGCTCAAACAAATTCCGATTATCCCGGCAAGAAAAATATTTTTTCCTACCTGCGCTGGAGGTGCTGCTGGAGCAAGCTGGCGAGCGGCGAGCATGATTAGCAAAGAATTGAATGTCGCAAGAAAAAAGAATTCAGGGTGCATCGAAGCGATGGCGACTGCCGTCGAGGCCCCCAGTAATGCCACTTTTATGAAGCTCCTGGAGTTGCCCAGATATATGAACGCTGATGCCAGAAGGGGAAACATTTGCACTTCATTGGGCAGTTCCAGTTCGCGCAGAATAAACGGACTGATCCCATAAGCAATAGCTCCGAAAGCAGAGGCGCCACGCGAAAAGGAAAACAGTCTGCAAAGCATATACATCGATAACGCCGCAATCAGGCTTTTAACAGCGATGCCGAGATTGTAGAGATATGGATTGGCTGCTTGAAATATGCCTCTGAAAGGCGAAAACGTGCAATATTGCAATTCTCCTAGGGTTGGAAATCCGCAGCCGAAGCAAGGATTCCACAAGGGCAATCGAAGATTCGACATTTCCTTTTGAGCGTACAGCTGGAAGGGTATGTGAAATTGATACAGCGAAGGATCGAAACGCGGTCGATGAAACGTGAAGCGCAGCGTATTGTTGAAGAAGTAATCTTCCGACGCTAGAACAGGTAGTTTCGAAAGTTCTTTGCCTGTGACGACGGTGCGCCCGAAACAGCCAAAGAGTATGAATGCCGCAATGATGATGATAGTCGCCGTCTCAACGGACTTCGGGCGTTGGGTTTCCAATTGAGTAGCTAGAGCCTTTTGCGGAAATATTGTCGGCCGCACGATTCTACAGTTTGTCCATGGAGTTGTTGCTCTTGACAATCGCCCTCTCTTGAGATATGTATTCAGCCTACATGTGGGAAGTAAAAGTAAATTCAATTACATCAGACTTCATAAAGACGCCATTGAGCGTCATCAGTACTGCTGATGCGTTACACTCGACCCTCGAGTTACGTGCTGAGTCAGGAGACATCTGATGAACTTTTCTAGCATCAAAACAGGCTTTCAGATTATTTGCATCGCTGCAGTTGTAGCGTCTGTATCTGGATGCACTACCAAAGATCAAAACACCGTGACTGGTGGCTATAAAGGTGTTATCAATCTCGACGGTATCAAATTTGGTCTTCCGGAAGACGCGATTAAATCTGCGAGCCTTACATTTGTTCCGGACAGCAACGTAAGTCAAAACGGTTATTCGCAATACCTGAGCCGCGCGTACGATAAGGACAATGGCCAGTACTGCCTGTCCTACTCAAATGGTCAGCCTAGCCAGCTTCGTGTCATCTACAACAGCACTCCGGCACCAAAAGAAAGCGCAATGGCTCGTTTGAAAATGATTTTGCCTTCAAGCGCTCCGGAAGAGACCAAAGTCAATGACGCTGAAGTTAAAGCCGGTAAGAAAGAGAATCCAGTTGAGTATCACTTCTACGGTGATAACTTGAAGGCTGAAGTAATTTTCGCTGACAAAGCAGCCACTACCGTTAAGCTCATCGGTGTTCACAACGTCGTCAAGAAAGGTGCTGCAGCCGCTGGAGATAAAGCTGCTGCCGATAAGACTGCCGCCGATAAGACTGCCGCCGACGAAACAAAGAAAGCCGAGTAAGCTGGCGTAACTCTGGGCACCTTTCTACGTCTGTAGGTCCTGGTTATCCTTGGATTTTTCTGGCTGCACTGGCCGGATGAACGGACACACGCGCTAGTTTCTGAAATTTCGTAGACGGTGAAAAAAAGCCGCGGATGTAGCAGAGGCAAAATGTCCAGGACTTACCTGAAATCGTTCTACTTTACTACGGCGTGAGTCCTGTTATAGTCAGCTCGGACGAGATTTATCACCCGATTATTGGCGCCCAACAAAGACTAACCAAACATGACGGATTACCTGACACGCCTTGAGCATGAAAGCGTATTCATAATACGCGAGGCTTATAAAAAAGTAAGGAACTTGGCCCTTCTGTGGTCGATGGGAAAAGATTCGACCGTTCTTCTGCACCTTGTGCGGAAGGCCTTCCTGGGGCACGTTCCGATACCACTGGTGCATATCGATACGAGCTACAAAATTCCCGAGATGATCACGTGGCGCGATCAATACGTCAAGGATCATGGGTTGCGCCTCATTGTAGGACAGAACAAGACCGCTCTGGCTGACGGTATGGGCCCGGACAAGGGACGCCTTGTTTGCTGCGGTGCGTTGAAGACTCAAGCTTTGCTCGACACGATCAAAGACAACAACATCGGCGGACTTTTGCTCGGCATCAGGCGCGATGAAGAAGGCTCTCGTGCAAAAGAGCGCGTAGTTTCTCCTAGACCGGAGGATGGTACCTGGACCTATAAGGATCAGGTCGCAGAGATTTGGAATCACTACAATCTGCATTTGCCGGAAAACGTTCATATGCGAGTCCATCCGCTTCTCAGCTGGACGGAGCTTGATGTCTGGGAATACATCGAAAGAGAAAAATTGGATATCATGCCGCTGTATTTCAGCAATGCCGATGGGCAGCGCTATAGAAGCTTGGGCTGCTGGCCGTGCACGGGCACTATTGATTCGTGCGCATCTACTATTGAATCGATCGTAGACGAAATTCGCACCACAAAAACTTCCGAGCGCGCCGGTCGTGCTCAAGACAACGCTGATACCTATGCAATGCAGAAATTGCGCAGTCAGGGATACATGTAAAAGATGACACAGCACGAACAACGAAAAATAGTTATCGTCGGCCATGTCGATCACGGCAAATCGACTCTATTGGGTCGCTTGCTCATGGATTTCGGCAAGGTTCCTCAGCAGACTATTGAGAAAGTCAGAAAGGTCTGCGAGTCCCGTGGCGTTCAATTAGAGCCGGCTTTCTTTCTTGATGCGTTTCAAGAAGAGCAAGAGCAAGGCATCAGTATCGATACCACTCGTGTCAATTTTGAGTTCGACGGACATCGTTTTCTCCTAATCGACGCACCTGGTCACCTCGAGTTTTTGAAAAACATGACCTCCGGCGCCTCTGGTGCCGAAACTGGAATTCTGGTCATCGACGGACACGAAGGCATCGGTTCTCAGACCCTTCGCCACCTGAAGATCTTGGGCATTCTCGGCGTTGGCAAAGTCGTCGTAGTCGTCAACAAAATGGACAAGAGCGGCTACAAGCAAGCGCGCTTTGAAGAAGTCGCTGCAGAGATTCGTGCACATGTAGAGCGTGAAGGGCAGACATGCCTTGCAGTAGTTCCAATCTCTGCATTGAAAGGCGAAAACCTTACCTCCACGTGCGAAGGATTATCCTGGTACACCGGACTGCCGCTGCTACCGCAGTTGGTGGCAAGTACTAGTGCCGTCTCTGTCGACATGGCAGAAGCAGCCGCTGCCGAGCCGCTTAGAATGGTCTTGCAAGATGTTTATCGTTTTACTGACGAACGCTTTTACGCCGGTCGGATTGTTTCAGGTTCGATCACACCGGGCGCGCGCGTATTCTTCTCGCCCTCCGGCAAAGTCTCCACTGTTGAGGCTATAGAGACATTCCCGCCTCGCGATATGCAGTTGGCGGTGAAGGGCGATTCGGTTGCATTGCGCCTCAAAGATCAAATCTTTGTTGAGCGAGGAGAAGTTGTTTCTCTGCCGGAGCAGACACCGGAAGTAAATAACGAGCTGCAAGCGAAATTGATTTGGTTGAATTCCGAGCCGCTGGACTGGGCTAACGAATATTTGCTCAAGGTTGGCACTCAGGAAGTCTCCTGCCGTTTGGAACCAAGCAATATGGTTTTCCAACAGGTCGGCAACGGCGATTTCGTTGATGTAGTGATCAAGGCGCAAAAGCCCATCTGTTTTGACAGAAATGGATTTGGCGTGGACAAATTTGTTATCTGCACCACGTACGAAACAGTTGCTTGCGGCTCGATCATGGCATTGACCACAGCAGCGTCTCAAGGCTCTCAGAAGAGCAAAAACATTGTTGTCGAGTCTGGTTTCGTCAAGCGAGAAGAGCACGAAAACCGTCATGGACATAAGGGTACGGTCCTCTGGATGACTGGATTGTCCGGTGCCGGTAAGAGTACTCTGGCGAAAGCGCTGGAAAGACGCTTGTTTGCGGCTGGATTCCGAGTCCAGGTTTTGGACGGCGATAATTTGAGAAGCGGCATTTGTGCCGATCTGGGATTTGAGCCAGAAGACCGTGCTGAAAATATTCGCCGTGTTGCGCATCTCTCGAAGCTGCTGTTAAATACAGGCACAGTCGTTATTTCCGCCTGTATCTCACCTTACGAGAAAGACCGCCGCATTGCCAGAGAAATCATCGGCGCTGAAGACTTCCATGAGCTGTTCATCTTCTGCCCCATTGAAGTTTGCCAGAGCCGCGATCCAAAGGGCTTGTACAAAAAGGCATCGGGTGGACAGATCAGCGATTTCTCTGGTTTGAACGCGCCATATCAGCCGCCGGCAAACCCCAAATTGCGTCTTGATTCGAGCACTATGAGTATCGAATCTGAAGTTGACTCGATCATAGCTATGCTTCAAGCGGAAGGGATTAAACCACCCGTATCGGCAGTTGGAGCCCGTGGTGAGCTGGCCTGGAAGCCATGAAATCCAACGGGGTAGCGGAGTAAAGAGATTTTGCAAGGTGCTTTAAGCGGTATTTCTAAAGACTCGGCGCCAGCAAGTCTGCCTGTGGCCGAGAAGCGCGAAGTAAGCTCGAAAGAATCCGCTGCGTTACTGCGCACGGATTTCTTGTTAATTGGCTTGCTCATTCTTCTAGAAGCCTTGGTTTTCGGACCGTTTGTCTCCAAGATCGGCTTTTATCTGGACGATTGGGTCATGGTCTCCCTTTTGCGTGGGGGACCGCAAGATATTGCCGGTGCCTTTGCCAACTATTTTTTCAATGACCCTAAGGTGATTATTCGTCCGATTGAGGTCTTGCACTTCGGATTGCTCTATTTGATTTTCGGCACGAAGCCGCTGGGCTATCACCTGGTCAACGCGTTTTTCGAAATTTGTGTTTGTGTGCTTCTCTACATGGCGTTGAAGCGCTTCACGGGCAGCCGATTCCTGTCGTTTGTATCGACTGCGGCTTTTATCCTGTATCCAATCAGGGATTCGACTCACTACTGGATATTGTGCAGCTCTGTCTCGTTAAGCCTGGCACTTTATCTTGGCAGTCTCATCTTGTCTTTGAAAGGGCTGCAGGAGAATAAGCCAGGGCTCTATATCGCTGCTGCTTTGCCTTTTGCAATTGGTTTGTTCAACTATGAAGTGTTTATGCCCTTTGCCTGCGTGAGTGCTCTCTGCGTATTGCTCATGAGCTTGCGAAGTGCCAATCTGTCGAGCTCATTGAGGCAGGCGGTTTATTGTTTTATCCCTCTATTCGTAAGCGCGCTTGCCTTATTCGGCTATCAGCGTTTTATCGTGCCGCACTTGGGCATCGGCTTTTTGCATCATTTAGTTATCGACCCTGGCCAAATTTTGCATGTCATTTCAGCTGGAGTGGGCACTTCCAACATCTTCTCAGCCCTGCCTTTTTTCCGTGAGCAAATTTCCGTATTGCTTCTTAATCCGCTCACCAGCTGGAATGTTTTCTCTCTTGCTTTGATACTTACGGGCACTGCCCTTACGTCCTTCTTCTTGCTGATCACCGAAGCCAGCCAGGTAAAACTGCGAACAATGGCTGAGATTGCCCTTGTTGGGGTGGCAGCAATTATTACGTCGTTGGCGATTTTCGGCTTGAATAACCAGTACGAACCAACGCTTATGACTCTGGTTAACCGCATCTTTACCGGCGCTTCGCTTGGTTGGAGTTTTATTTTCAGTGCTTTGGTTCTTGCCTGTGCAAGTCTCAGTTTCCATCGGATCAAGAGCAAGCTGGCACTTAAGTCTGCCGCGATTGCGCTGGCTGGGCTGATGTCTTTCGGCGCGGTTTTCTTTACTCTTGTGAATTGGCAGTTGGCTAATCCATGGGTAGTTTCGCAGCGTGCCCAGCAGGATGTGATTTTCCTTGTCAAAAGTTTGCGCGGTAAGGTCAAGCCATCGGATTCGCTCATACTTACGGACTTCCCTCGTTATGTGATGTGGAGTCCGATCTTCGATGGGGTATGGGACTTTCAATCAATGGTGCGAATCATTTTGAATGAGCCTAAGATGCGCGCCGGGGTTGTCTCGGATCGTCTGGTCATCGGAAAAGATGACATAAAAGACATCTCTGTCGGGTATACCTGCGCAACTTATCCCATTAAGGACATCAAGCTTCTGGTGCCTGGCCGCAATCAGTTGATGCCAGTTACAACGGCGAGGCAATTCGTTGACTTTGTCGAGGCCAACAGCGCCAAGTCTCTTCTATCCGCCGATACCGTGGGCAAGTGGCAACGTCGCGTTGATGAGTTGGAAGGCGCTGCTAAGTGAAATCATTAGTTTCGATACTTCTGCCTGTTTTCAATGGTGGGAAATTCCTGGAAGCCGCCATGGACAGCGTCTTGGCGCAGACATATGAAAATTTCGAGTTGATTGTCGTCGATGATTGTTCGACGGATGGCTCTGTTTCGATAGCCAAACGCTTGAAAGAACAAGACTCTCGTATCAAGTTTTTCCAAAACGAGAGCAATGTTGGATTGTTTGCCAACTATAACCGTTGCCTCGAATATGCCTCAGGAACATACGTAAAACCCTTTGCACAGGACGATATCCTTGCTCCCACTGCAGTCGAGAAAATGCTGCAGGTCCTAGAGCAAGATCAAACGGTTGCGCTCACTTCCTGCGCTCGTAACATAATTGATGCAGAAGGCCGTGTGACCAAGACCCGCTGTGTGATTCCTCAATCGAGGACCTTAAAAGGTCAGGAAGCCATTCTCTACAATATGCTTGCCCTGACAAACTGGATTGGCGAGCCCAGCACAGTGATGTTTCGAAAGCAATTTTCTGGTACTGGATTTGATACCACTCTTTTCCATTATGGCGATCTCGATATGTGGTTTAGAGTTTTGTTGAACGGTGAATATCACTTCATTGCCGAGCCCCTGGCCAGTTTTAGAACGCATCCGGGCAGTGCGACGAGCAAGAATCTAAGTGGGCTTTTGTTTGCCCTGGACATTATTTCAATGTCCGAGAGGTACGCCCAAGTTTTACGAGATACTGGTGTTTCGGATGAACTCTACAAACGATGTGTATCAGAGTATGCAGCCCTTCAGGTAGATGAGCTTGTACGCAATGAAGGTCTGACTTTGAAAGACGTTATTGCAGCCGCGCGCAAGGGGGCCCGCATCGGAGTTGCCGGCGATGATAAAGAGACAGCATTGAGAATGATGGATGCTTTCGTTGGGCTGAGCTTTTATACACTTCGTTCACTGACACACACGCTCAGAGAATTGAGTGACGTTCAATGCCGTCTGGGCTCTGACAAAGAGTATTTGAGCCGCCGTCTGGAGAATATGGAACAGAGCACTTCCTGGAAGCTCACTGCTCCTATTCGCAAGCTTCTCAGCCAGCAATAGTCTTACGAGAAGTTTTCTCTAAAACTGGAAATAGATGAAAGGCGTTGTGCTGTCCGGGCAGAACGTAATTACCAGCATGATAACAAAGGCGAAATATAGAGCTTTTGCAGGCGCTGGCACGCGCTGGAAGAATCCGCTTTGTCTCAAGTATCCGACCACTGGTGTAGCCAGCAATAGTATTGCTACGAGCACAATTACAGTCGGAACGACAACCGGGAGTTCTGGTCTGAAGACGAGGAAATGACCAGCTTCCGCTTTTGTGAAAATTGGCGACAGCAGCACCATTTTTTTGACCATGCTGAATGCAGCACCGATGTCGGTTATGCGGAAGAACACCCAACCGATGCAAACGACGTGGAATGTCAGCAGCATCGACAAAATATTGAACACTTTGCTGTCGAAAAACGCACGTAAATGGCTCGTGCTCTCGCGCCATTGACTGAAATTTCTATGAACAATCAAACAAAGACCGTGGAAGACGCCCCATACGACGAAGTTCCAAGATGCTCCGTGCCAGAGACCGCCCAGCGCCATCGTCAGTAAAAGATTGCGATCTGTGGTGCGTTTACTTCCCCTGGAGCCACCGAGCGGAATGAAAAGGTAGTCTCTGAGCCAGGTGGAAAGCGAGATATGCCAGCGTCTCCAGAAGTCGGACATATTGCTGGCGATGTAGGGAAGGTTAAAGTTGAGTGGGATGTGATAACCAAAAAGAAGCGCCGAGCCGCGCCCGATATCTGTATATCCGGAAAAGTCGAAATAAATTTGGAATGCAAAGGCGTAGGCCATGAGCCATGTTTCAACAGAGCCGTAAGACGCGTGAGTTTGAGACATCATGTCGACCAGCACTGCCAGGTTGTCCGCCAAGAGCAGTTTTTTCGCTACGCCCATGACGATGAGCGGGATTCCCTCATCGAAGTAATCAAGGCTGAGCTTCTTCTCTTCCTGCATTTGTGCCTGGAAATCAGGAAATCTCTTGATTGGTCCGGCAATTTGTGTTGGAAAGAAGGCCGCGAACAATGCAAAAAGTACAAAAGAGTCTATCGGCTTGCGACCGCGATTGATTTCGAATAGATAGTGGATAAATTCGAAGACGAAAAAGGAGATTCCGAGCGGCAGAATAATATTCAGCGCAAGATGAGATGTTGAATGCGTTATAGGGCGGAGCAGTGCTTCAAACGTGCTGATGAAGAAGTTCATGTATTTGAAGTACGCAAGGCAGAGCAAATTTATTGCAACGCCTGCTCCAAATATCGTTTTTCTGTTCGTCTCTGCCTTTGTTAGCAGTTTCCCCCAGAGCCAATTAAATAAAGTCAGTCCAAGTATGAGCAGACCAAAGACCGGAATCCAGCTCATGTAAAAGATATAGCTTGCCACCAGCAACATGGGCAGGCGAAAACGCTGCGGCAGCAACCAGTAGAGGAGGACCACAGTGGGCAGAAACAGGAGATATTCAAAGCTCGTGAAAATCATACAAAAACGACCTGAACAGCTCGTGAATTCGGGCAAAACACTGCGATGGTAGCACGGCTGTCAAGGCGTTCGGGCGACTGTTAGAAAAGGCCTATAGTTAATTGTTTTTCTTATTTACGCGTAATGGCGAAATTCAAGTTGCCGGGCTGTTGTACTGTCTTTAGTGGCGCCTCTCCGCTTAGAATCTGTAAACAAATTGTGTTAATGTCTCGCCCGCTATTACTCGGCATTTTTGCGCTCTCATTGGTCGTTCGGCTGTGGTTCAATTTTGTCTTTCCGCATATCAACAACGCGGGTGCTGCAGACGGTTCTGAATATCTGCGTCTTGCTCACGCCATCGATCTTTATCTGAGCCAGCCGGGCAGTGATCTTTCGATTCTCTCCGGATTTAAGCAAGCCGGACCTGTTTTTCCTTTGTTCATTCTTCTTTGTCAAAAAGTGGGAGCGCTTTTGGGATCTCTTCCACCTTCATCAGCGCCGGTTTTTGGTCAGTGCCTGCTCGCGGCAATTTCAGATGTCTTGCTCTGTATGACTGCCAATTTACTCTATGGGCGCCGGTGCGCGCTTATCTGTGCTGCGTTTGCCATCTTTTATCCAGCTTCTATTATCAATTCCGGGCGTTTGTATGCGGAGAGTTTTTCTACCTCGCTTTGCGTCATTCTTCTCTACATCATGTGCCGAGGATTTGTTGGAGAAAAACGCAATTGGCTGCATTTCCTTGGTCTGGGAATCGGACTGGCTTCATTGCAATTAGCCCGCTCGGTAATGATCGTTCTTTCTTTTGTCAGCCTGCCGTTGACGTTTTTTCAGGAGCGAAAGACCGGGGTTTTCAAATCTTTGACACTCCTTTTGATTGGCATGGCGCTTGTAATGCTTCCCTGGCTGTGCGTGCAAAAGGCTGTTCTGAATAAAGCCAGCTTAGTTGTCGACCGCGTCGGCAATTACAATCTTTTTGTTGGAACAAATCCTGATATCTCTGGTTGGCTTTCCTATCCCTATCCTGATGGAACCGGCATCGAAAGCCGTTCGGCGCTTGCTGTGCTGACAAAGAATGTGAGATTATCGCTCGGTCGATCAATAAAACTGATGCTGGATAAACCATACAGATTGGCGAAATTTCCGTGGAACGATTTTCGCACCGATATTGGCTTTTTTACTTTTCCTTTGCAGGTCGCATTTCATCAATTTTTGCTTCTCTTGTGTGCGGTCGGCATATGCCTGGCCTTCATAACAAATTCTGATAGAAAGCCTGTCGAACAAGGGATTTTAAGAGCGCGTTTGCTTCTTTTCGCGTATTTTGCCAGTCATGCAATCTACTGGTTCTTTATCACCGTTCCACGCTACAACATGACTGCTATCCCGGTGCTGATTCTTTTTGCTGCAGCTGGAGCGGCTGCGCTTATGGAGTTGTTCAATGAAAATCGAAAGCGCGCCGTGCTTGTTTTCAACGCACTCTTGCTGTTTTTCTTGTGTGCGCGCATCAATGAAATCGGCCTTCTTTTTCAAGTTACCGGCTCACCTGCTCTTTCACTTATTCTTTTGTGTGCTTTGAAAGCACTTGCAGCCGGCCTGTTTTTCTACTTGCTATGGAAACTCTCTCAAAAGCCATCGGCGAAATCAGTTATTGTCCGAGCAGTTTTTATATCCGTTGCTTTCGCCGCAATTATAGTGGTCGCATATCCCGCTCGCGCCAATGGCAGAGCCTTTGAATGGCAAGCCCAGCTGCTAAATAAGGGTGACAGGATAACTCAGCAATTCGTCTTCAGCAAGAATGACTTGGCGGCGCTGTCAGACAAGAGGCTGTTTCTCCTTTTCGACACTGATGGTGTGCGCGACTTTGTTGAAAATGGGCGCATCATGTTGAATGGAGAACCTCTAAACGCCCCGGTAATTCCCGGAATTTCATTGACGCAAGACTTTTCCGCGGCTAAATACATGGGCAAAGAGGAAGACCAGCTCTATTTCGAGTGTGAGTGGATTTATGAGCGTATGACTGTCTCTGCAGGCATAGGAGCCGCCGACATCAGGCAATGGTTCGTGGTGCCTTTGCCACTAGATATGGTGAGTAAAATAGCCGCTTCCGGAACTTTGTCCGTAGAAATTGAGAACGTCAGCGGAGTACGGTCGTTCAAAGTCTTTGGTAATTATGATCCTGTGAAGCTCCTGCCGTCTGTGGATTCTTCCTCTTGGGAGAAAGCATTTTATGGAGTAGAAAATGACCGTGGATTTACCGACAGTCGCTACGATGTGAAGCAGAACATCGTACGGCATACGAATTCACGATTAGTGTCCGCCAATAAAAAATCCGAAGCTGATTTATCACCCAGTCCGGGCATTCAGACAGGCTCATACAATTTACTGCTGTCCGCTGTGCCGCGCATGAACTCTCCTCAGACGTTTAGTTTGAACGCGCCGTTGCCGAGAAAACTGAGTTTGAAAAATGGGGAGGCAAAGACATTTCGGACCGCCCTGCTGAGTCGACCCGCTGCAGGACCGAATGATGTCTGGCTGTTTCGATTGAAGGGGAAATCTTCAGCTTCTAATGCACTGCACGCTAACATCATCGTTGAGCCGAAATTGACTGTCCATCTTTCAAATGCTTCTGTGAAAACCATAACTTACCCTTGCCGTTGGTTGTCGCGAAATCTTCCCAATTATGCTGAACCGACAGCTTTTGATTATTGTTTTCCAATGATGCCGGGTCTGCTTAAGGAGAAGATTGCCAGTATTGAGGTTTCGCTTGAGCGCAAAGACTTCGGTTCCGCTGCGAACATGTCTCTGGAAATCGACGACCTGGAGCTAGAAGTAGAGTCTATTTACGGGAATCCTGTCAGTTCTTATTTCAAAGAAAGCCGCCTCTACTGACCAATCTAAAGCTAAAAATGCGAATTTGTCTCTTTACCCACCACTACCCAGCCAATAATCTCAGTGATGCTGAGTCGGCTTATATGACCGAATTAGCGCTCGGGCTTGATGCTTTGGGGCATGAAGTGACTGTAATTTGCGCACATTCGAAAGACGCTTCCATAAAAGGAAAGATCAGTGTAATCAGCGCCGCTCCTTCTGCGAAAATCAGCAATTTGCGGCTTGTCCGCCGCCGGTTGCCGAAATCGGCATCTCAGGCCGCTTCTTTGATCGGCTTTTGGCACGCATATGCTGAGTGTGGCAAAACTTTCGACGTGGTCGAAGCGGGACAGGGGTTGGCTGGCGCCCTCTTAAGCGCCTTCTCTAGAGAAACACCATCGGTGTTGCGCGTTACTGGTAGATGTGACGTAAAGGGTGACGAACAGGGTCACGATCGAGATTTCGACTCTCAGCTTCCTCAATTGATCTCTGATTTCGCCTTTGCATGCGTTGATATGTTTAGTTGTGCGAGCAGCGATGATGCAGATTTTCTTGTGCACCGGCGGCGCAGTGAAGAGCCGGTTGCTGTTAATTCCGCTCAGCAAGAGGGTGATCTGGCATCATCTGCCGTGGATATATATGAAGCTGCGATTGACCGTTTTTCCCGAATAAAACAGCCTTATCTCTACCGGCACGGTGCTCAACGTTTGATCAAAAGCACAGAAGATATGATCACAATCTATGATCGAATGCTGTATGACCTGCTATTCCGGGTTTCGTACAGATTTCGTTTAAGCCACTGGCTAAACAAGCTTTGCAGCAATCCTGGAGCGTTCAAAGCCAAATTGCTCCAAAAACTCTCCCAAAAGGCGTGAGACTGAGAATCAAGCGTTTCCCAGCGCGACAAAATTGCAGGAGTCCTTATTTATGAATCATTCAAAGCACCTTGGACTTTATGTCCAAGCTGGGATGGCGATTTACATTGCAAGCCTTGTAAGCGCCTGTACGACAGCCGACCCGACAGTCTCATCGAAAGCTTATAGAGGCGTAATAAGTCTCGACGCCGTCAGATTTGGATTCACAGAAGACACAGCTAAATCGGCCAACTTGACCTTTGTTGCCGACCCCAAGGTTGTTGCGCCGTTTTCTCAATATTTGAGCCGACCTTACGACAATCAGGGCGGTCAGTACATGATTGATTACTACGATCACAAACCAATTTCACTGCATGTTATTTATGCGGATAAGCCGATATCCAAAGAAGATGCGTTGATCAAGCTGAAGGCACTGTTGCCCCAAAATGCTCCTGCAGAACGCAAGGTCAAGGAATTTGAAGTTTGGGGCAAGAACAAAGACCGAGGCGAAAGTCGCATCTATGGAGAGGATTTTAAAGCGCTATTAATCTTCGCGGATAAGGAGGCAACGAAAGTAAAGATGATTTCGGTATACGCTCAATATAAGCCTAATAATCAACAAAAGGGCAAAAGCACCGCGACAGCTCCACTTTCCCAGAAGAATGCCGGGGAAAACCAGGATAAGAAAGATTAGTGTTAACGATGTTTGAGCATTGACTCCGACGCGTGGATAAGATGTGTTTCGTCCCCATGAAATGCCTTACGTGCTAACATCTTGTAATCCCGAAAAGGGCTGTCCAGAACAACCGCATCAGGATCGATGACCGCGACATTAGAACAAGCACCGGTAATCTCGCCGGAAGAAGATTTGCTTTCGACAGAGCCAGTGAAGGCCCCTGCCGAGCCTATCACTTCATTGTTGAATCATCACAAGCGCAGCCTTGTGAAAATGATGGTGTCGCGTGATTTCAAAGGCCGCTATCGGGGCTCCTTGCTTGGTGCTCTCTGGCCTTTCATTCATCCAGTCGGACATTTGCTTCTATATACATTTGTGTTCTGTGTCGTTCTGAAAGTTCGATTTGGAGCGGACGGCTCGACCGGTAATTTTGCTTTGTATCTAATGAGCGGCTTGCTTCCCTGGGGGGCAATTTCTGAGTCCATTGCTCGTTCTACGACTTGTGTTCTAGAGGTGCCAAACCTTGTTAAGCGGGTTGTTTTCCCTTTGGAAGTGATACCAGTTGTGGTGACCCTCTCTTCAGCCGCAACGCAAATCGGCGGCATGTTGATTTTGATGGCCTGCGCAATCTTCTATCAAGGGGGCGTTCATCAATCTTTGCTTTTCCTTCCTGTAATTGCTTTCTCTCAGCTTTTATTCACGACTGGACTTTGTTGGTTGCTCTCCAGCTTGGGTGTTTACGTCCGAGATATGCGTCATCTGATGTCGCTGGGATTATCTGTTTGGATGTACATGACACCGATTGTCTATCCAGCCAGTGCGCTGCCCGAAAAGCTCAAGTTCCTTGTTTGGATTAACCCTGTTGCCGGTATCGTCACCGATTACAGGCGAGTGATTTTAGAGGGCAATCCGCCTGATTTTGCGATGTACGCGTTCTATACGACGATTTCGATACTGTTCTTTTTCTCTGGATACTACTTCTTTATGAAGACCAAACGGTCTTTCGCAGACGTGATGTGATTTCTATGTATTCGATTCAACTGTCGAACATCTCGAAAAAATACAATATTTACGACCGGCCGACCGATCGTTTGAAAGAATTGCTTTTGCGCAATAGTCGCTCATACCATCGAGAGTTTTGGGCGCTTCGCGATGTCTCGTTCAATGTCGAGCGAGGTGATTCAGTCGCTTTGCTGGGTCCCAACGGATCGGGCAAATCGACCTTGCTGCAAATTGTGGCAGGAGTGCTTCAACCGTCAAAAGGTCGCATCGCTACCAGAGGCAGAATTACCTCAATTCTTGAGCTCGGCTCCGGGTTTCAGCCCGATTACACTGGGCGAGAAAATGTAATTTTGAACGGCATCATCTTAGGCATTCCGGAAAAGGAAATTCATCGCAAGCTCGATGAAATTGCCGAATTCGCCGAAGTCGGTGATTTCTTCGATCAACCGATTAGAACCTACTCTTCGGGTATGGTCGTTCGATTGGCATTTGCTTCGATGATCAACGTCGACCCTGAAATTCTTGTTGTTGACGAAGCTATGGCGGTTGGGGACAGGCGTTTTCAACTCAAGTGCTTGGACAAAATCCGTGAGTTGCGCAATCGCGGAACAACTCTAATGTTTGTCACGCACGAGCCGAACATGGTTTATAAATATTGCCAGAACGCAGTGCTATTGAACGGCGGCCAGATGATTCTCAAAGGCTCATCGGAAGAGGTCGTGCCTGCCTATGAAGAGCTGATGTCAGAGCATGGAGTCGTAGCGAAAAAGGTTTTCGTCGCCGCGCAGTAATTTTCAGTGCACCGAGAATGTTATGCATGCAGATGGAGTGCCTATCTGCGCGCCATTTTTGTCACGCGCGATCGCTCTTATTTGGAAGAATCCGGCTCCCGTGAAGTCCTTTCTGCTCAGAGTTCTCTGTGCCGTAGACCCACCAATTTGCAGCTTCTTATCCACTGCTACTGAGATCTGATCATCTTTGAAATTGTCGAAGAAGTAGTTGGCTTTGCTTACTTCCAGTGTAATATCGGCGACATTTCCCATTGTTGATGCATCGACACTTACTTGTGCTTTGTCGTCGCCGGCACACCAATATGTTCCGTTTTCGTTGACGCTTAATCCCGCAACTGTAACTTGAGGGCGGCAGCGCTCTTCCGGCTGTATTCTCAACGATTTGACTACCGAGTTGCCTGAAGGCATGGTCAAAAATAAATCGTTGATGGTTGGTTTTTCAAACCATTTCCAGTTGCTTGAAAGCGGCACGTAAATCGTTTGGAATGGCTCTTTACCGCTCTCTGTAAGCGTTACTGAGCTGATCTGCCGTTGTTCCTCCGCATTTGCCGAAACAAACGCATTAATCTGTTTTTTACCTCCGCCCGGGAGGCTTTCAGTCTTAACCTCTATGACAGCATAGTCTTCTTTGAGCGGATTCAAATGTAGTTGTGACAGTTGAATGCCCTGAGTGCCGTCATTTTTGTCGAAGGCTAGACCATCTTGCTCAATTGATAATAGTCCAGCCTTGCCTCCGGTTTTTATTCCTTGCATTTGATTGCCGGGAGTAATTTTGAAATCCCTTGCTGTTCCGCCGGCAAACTCGACCTTATTGAACTGTCTCTTTTCGCTGGACCAAGCGAATACTTCCGCGCCGCTAGAAGCCAGTGATTTGAACCTTTGCGCATTCATTCTATATTCCGGAGAATACATTTCGGGATCGAAAGTTGCAAAAGCTCTTTTCGGTTGTTCCTCTGCAAATGGTGGAAGAACGGCAGATTTAAATGTGTCTCCGTTCAAAATCATGTGAGTTCCTTTTGACTCCTTGGGAATGCCGAGAAAAACTGCCGGCACCCCAGTTTCATTTTTTAGAATTGCTCTTGCTGCTATTGCGGTAGCTTTCACTTCTTTGCCGGCATTTACCCATATCAGGTCTGTCTTTGCTGCTACATAACCCCATACAAGGGCAAGTGATACTGCCACCGCTGACGATACCGTAAAGAGCGAGCGGTCCAAAAGTTTTTCGTCACTCTCATCGTTTTGAAATAGAGCAACAGCCAAAAGGGTTGACAAAGGCATTGTGAAAAAGAATAGAAAGCGAGCACCTTCCAAGTTGTATCCGATGCCCCACAACTTATAAATCGGCAGGAGCGTCGTGACAAACCAGCCCCCGAGGAATATCAACAATTTGAGCGGTATTTGGCGTGCCAGAAGCCGAACGGCAAAGTTGCAGAAAAGCAAGCAGTAAAGGACGAGGAGAAAGCCCCAGATCAGATGCGCGGATTGAAAATGCCCCTGCACCAGAGGAAAAGCGATTCTTTGAAGGGTGTCGACATCGAGCCACCTAGCAATAGCATTCTCATCCTGACTGGCTCCAAATCCGGCTACATAGCCGCCCACCAGAGTTCCAAGGCACAAAAAACGAACGATGAAATATGCAACGGTCGCGGCCAAAAATGGCCAGGAAAAGGTGATGGCGCGCTTGAACGCAATCACAGGGTTGCCGTCCTGGCGGGTTTGTCCCGGCACGTAAAGCCAGCCTACGAGAAATGCAATTACAGGAATGCCGATCGCCATCTCTTTGACGAGCAGCCCCGAAATAAATGCGGCAAGGGCAATCCCTGTAATTAGTCGAGATTTCGACTTGCTCAAGAGCAAGATTGCCAGAAACGATATTTCGTAGAAGAAGGCGCTGACGATATCTACCCGACCAAGAACCCAGGAGACGCTCTCGCAGTGAAGCGGACTGAGCGCAAAAAGTCCCGCTGCGGTTAGAGCCGTCAGCCTATTGCGCAGCGCACTCTTGCTCGACCCAAGTTGTAAAACAATCAGATAGAGAAGCGCGGCATCAAGAACGTAGAAGAGCAAGTTGGTTGCGTAAAAACCAACGGCATTTGCTTTCCATATGAAGAAGTCGATGAGCAAAGACAATAGAAGGAACGGGCGATAAACGCTCATTCCCGGAATTTGCATGTAATTGCCTGTGAAATTAGCAAGAAAGAGATTAGGTTCGGCTGTGCACATCCTGTGCAAATAGCGGATTTCGCCCAGATCATCAGCAAGAAAGTAGCTGGTTATGGTTCGTCCGAATACTGCAATGACGCAAATCAGAATCAGAAGCAAGTCGATATAAATGCTCGACGGCACTGATTTGAGAAAAGCCCCCTGGCGCCGCTGGCTTTCGCTCGTGCTTTCTGTTTGTAAGGTATTGTTCATTGCTCGATTTTGTAAGCCGGTCACTATTCTAGCGCGAGGAGGTGTCACGGCTTGAGAACCTGAGCTGCGGACGTACACGGAGCTTCGCATGTTAAATTTTTCTATGGCAAAAGGCGGCATTCGGGAAGGGGAGTTGCTTTTCCCTCAGTCATATCTTTCAGTTAACGCATTGAAAACGGCGACGTAACACCGTTCAAGCTAGAATTGAGCTGGGTCTTAATGACCCGACCAAACTTAGATACCCGATATTAGCGATAACCGTGTGCAAAGTACCGCCGACGATTCTCCAGACAAGACGGATGTCTCTCTAGCAGAGCCGGAAGCGAGTCGCCGCTCTCTAAGCCTTTCTGTAGCTTGCGCGCTAGTCGTATCGCTGCTCTTTTCCAGCTTGCTTTTCTATTGGTACTGTCTAGATAACAGGCAGCCGTCCATGGATGAAGCCGGGCATATCCTTTGTGCATTCAAATACACCGACCTTTTCAACCACCCTCACATTCTCAAGCTCTGGTGGTATAAGAAGCTTCTCACGGTCAACAATTTCTATCCGCCGGCTGTCTACGCCTTCAATGGGATGCTGAAGCTTTGCCTGGGTCCGGCCCATTTTGTCGATTGTCTTTCGCTTTGCATTTACGACTTCATTCTGACTATTTCAGTCTTTGCTACGGCATTGCTTTTGACCGGTCGGCGATTGGCAGGGATCTTCGCTGCGATAGTCGTCAATCTGTACAGTGAGCTAATTTTTTTGAGCCACACGTATTTGCTTGACTTTCAAGTCGCGGCCATGATTTCGGTGGGTGTTCTTTCGCTTGTGTGGTGGAGCAAGAAGCCTGATTGGAAGCGTACCGCTGTCTGTAGCCTGGCTTTGACTCTGGTTTTAGCGACCAAGCAAGTCGCCGGTGCCTTCCTTGCTGGTCCCGGCTTCTATTACTTTTTGACGCTCCTAATCCGTAAACCACCTGGTTGGAAGCTGCAAATCGTCCAATTGATAAGCATGGCTGTGATTGCCGTCTTGCTTATGGTTCCGTGGGCAGTGGCAAGTTATGGATTTATCTCGGAATTTGCTGAGACCAACAAAAAGGTGATCACCTCGACGGAAGGCGCCATTACGCTTCCGCAAGCATTGCAGCGGGGCATTCGATATTATTCGTTCGCACTGCCGCAGATGATGACTCCGCTTCTTTTAGCTTACGCTGCAGCGGCATTTTGCTTCATCGGAAAGACTTTGCACTTACGTCTTTTGCCTGTTCTTTTGACAGCTGTCGGCGTTTTGATAATCAGTCTTTTGCCCTGGCAATACCCGCATCATCGCTATATTGCAGGCGCTTTGATTGTCCCTGCGATTTACACTGGGGCGCTCTTCTTGCGAATGTGGGATTTCAAATTCAAGCCGTTTGCTCCGCTTTCCAAAATCGTGGTTTCTGCGCTGGTTGTACTGGGGCTGCTCCAGTACTTCTCTCTCTGCTTCTTCCCGTATCCATTTAGCCAGCCTGCTTTTATGTCCGGTCTCTCCGATGCACTCGATGCTAAATCCAGTTCGATGGGCACCAGTGACAAAGGAAAGGCAAATCCAGTGCCATTCCAAGACTGGGGGCACAAATGGGTTTTGGATACGATCGCAAAACGCGATCCTAATCAGCCTGTGTGGTTGAACGTGATGGCTAACCACGTTGAATACAACCCGCACACTTTTACCTTGATGGGTAAGGCAATTGGAAGTGCCGTCAGACCTACAAGTTCACGCACCTGGACTGTCCTGGGTGACACAGTCACTTACAGCCCTGAGTCGGCTCTGTATTATCAGTGGTATTTGCTCAAGTCCGGATATGCCGGGCTGCGCTTGCTAAATCCCGAGTCGGAGAAAGCAAATGCCGACATACTGAAATTTGTCAAAGAGTCGGGCAAATTTGAACTAATTGCTGAAAAGAAAGTGCCGGACGGTAGCGAGATATTGCTCTACAGACAGAAGTAAAAGCTATTTGCTTCCTGCTGTTTCGCGGTTGCGGAATTTCTTCAACCAGTGAGAAACTCTAAATCTGAACGAACGCACAAAAAGCAAGTCATAGAGCCATTGATCGAGCCCTTTTGTTATTGAACGCCCTTGCGAAATTAAATTCTGCATGCGCTCTATTTTTTCTTTTCGCCTGCTTGCTTTGAACTTTTCGATTGCATTTTCGTAGTTTTTGACTAGTTGGTCGGCGTTGGATTTGCGGCAATGATTGGCGAGAATATACTTGCGTGCTTCGGTTGAGAGCCTGGTGCGCAGTTGTTCGTCCTTAAGCAAATCGACTAATTTCGCAGCCACTGCACCAACGGTGAAATCAGCCGGCTGGTGTAAAAACTCATTGCTGGAAAGAAAGTCCAGGGTGGAGCAGTTGTTTTCTATGACGATTGGTTTGCCGCAAGAAAGTGGCTCCAACACTGCATAAGGAGCCAGGCTCTTCCAGTCAAGAACAAGCCCGCAAACACTGTTGCGCCATAGTCCGGGCATCAATAAGCGCGACATCATATGATTGATTACCATGTCGCATTCGATGCCGGATTGGGCAAGGGCAGCTTTCATTTCGCTCTCGCTACTCTCGGAATAGATATCGTGAGCGACGATTGTCAGCCAGAGATCTGGGATTTGCTTTTTGACTGCCGTGACTATTTCACTGACGAGATTTTTGTATTTTTCGGATTCTATGGAAGTGTGGATAAGTAGAGAGGGTCTGCCTTTTGTATCGATTGCCAGAGGACCTTCGGGCGAGAAGTCGGCGGTGTTGAGTGAGTAATTGCTGCGGTAGATTTGCTCGCCTTTTCCATTTTCAGTATTGAATTTCGGTTGCCCGATAGTTGTGACAGATGTGGCGCTATTAGCTGAAAGCGAGCGCAGCGTACTGGAAATCAATTTCTCGAACCTGAAACCAGAGTCTCCAATCAGGTCCAGCTCTCTCGACAGAAATGCCGGCGGGTTGTCGTATACGCGAGCCACAACCGGGCAGTCAGACATTATCGAGGCGACAAGACTCTCTGCAGAAAATTCTGCCACATCAACTATATCGAACTCCGATGTTTCGCTGGCTTTTAGAAATGCTTGCCAGGATGACAGGTTGAGATTCATCAGCACTCTTGCTTGCGGCAACGAGTTGGCGACCAGGCTATTGTTGCTGCCATGGCTGCGCCAATCAGTGCGAATCACCTTCAAGCCGTCTTGAACCGTTTCAGCCACGTGTTTTTCAGCACAGGCAATAACCTCGACCTGGTAACCTCTTTGATAAAGTTCTTCAGCCAATTCCATCGCGTCGCGACCTGGTCCGTACCAGCCGAAATCCGGTGGGAAGTGCGGCGTTATCATGCAAACTTTGAGTGGTTCTTTGTGCATCGTCTCTTAGTTGTTGACCGCAAGAACATCGTAGATTTCCGCTTGTGGAAGCGAAACTCTTCGGAGCGTTGCGAATGTTTTTCTGTCGACCACGGCTAACTGTGCAGAAGGTATGCACTCATCGCCATCTTTCGTATCGGCTCGGTGCCGCAGACTGCTCAAGCCTACATAGATTTTGTCTTTTGTGATCTCCATTCCGCGTGGAAAAGTGCCAGGAAAGGAAATCATCTTCTTTTCGTCTTTGTTGTGGTAGCTGACGCCCTCGCCGCGTGAATCGCATACATAGACTGCGCCGTTTTCGTCGCGTCGAGGCGTGTGTGGTGCGGAATAACCGTCGAAAAGAGTTTCGTGCGTTTTCACATCATAGAGAATTCCAGAGCCTTGGGTGCGGCCTTTGTAACCTCTGTAAGTAGTGAATTTGCCGAAGGCAGTCGCCACTAATCTGCCGTCCCAAACATCCAGGCAGTTGATGTGGCAGGAATCTCCGTATCCATGCATTGGCCAGCTTTCGCGCACGCGGCCGGTCATGTCCACAATGGCTACTTCGTTTGTACCGGTCGAAACAACGTACAGCTGATCGTCAATCATGCGCACATCATGGATGTCGCCTAGTTTGCTGCTGATTATCGTTTGCACCGGTTTACCGGGCTCGTAAATGAGCAGGTTCATGCAAGAAGCTGACATGACTGAAACGTACAGTCTGTTGCCCTCCAGCCATAATCCGCTGCATCCCGGCAAGGAGAAGCAAAATGCTTTGCCCTTCTCAAGTAAGACCAGTCCGTCTTTCTCGCCTGAGTTCGGAATAGAAATTAGGAGTGTATCGTCGATACCCTCGTATTCGGTTGATTCCAAGACTTCGCACGGAATCGTTGATTTCAAAAACTCAGTAAGCAACTGTGTCTACCCTGGCATGTCCCGCTTGGCGGCAATCGAGGCGCCTGGAGACTCTATATCGTCAGTCGCGCACAATTGTATCAACTGGCGATCACCGGCAATTGTCGGTAATGTGATTATGTTCTGAACTATCGCTTCAGCTGGTTAAACTTTTTCCATGTTCTATACGTGTATATGGATATATAGAGGTCAGAGAGCTTCGACTGTTTCATCTCCCGCCTCTGCGGCGGTTTTTTTGCGGCGGGCGCCATTTTCATCGGTCAGTTCGAGCGATATCTCATTCATGATTTCTCTTGCTTTACCCATCAATCGCTCCTTTCTTTCCGGGGCTATTTCTGCCAGGTAAGTGTCAAGTGCCACCATGGGCGATGACACTACTGATTCATTCAACTGCGGCAGACGAGCCCGCGAGTGGCTGACTATAATTTCCGGCAGAAATTTCGCTGAAAGCGCGGAACTCGCGGCTTTTCGCAGTAAGTCTTCTCGCACATCGGGCAATTGGGTTTGGTCGATTTTATAGCGCAGGCGCAGTACGCAGCCTGGCAAAATGCCTGTTTGAATCTTTTTCACCAGGTCTGCAGTTGGGTCTTCGGACTTCGTGACGTCAATGTCCAGAGTAATAAAAGGGCGCGGATTCACTGATATGAAGCGCCACTTTGTATTGCCTCTTTCCAGATCTACATGGATAAATCCTTTGTCCTGGCTTTCCTCTCCAAAGTCGACTCTTTCAAGGCTGCCTGAGTAAACGATGATCGGGTGGTTTTCTTTAATCGTTTGGAATTTGTGCACGTGCCCCAAGGCGACATAATCTACTTTCGGATGGACAAAAATGTCTGTTGGAAAAGTCTGCGTGTACCCGATAAGAAGTTCCTCTTCAATGCCTGCAGTGGCGGTATCTACAGTCATGTGAGCAGTCACAACCGTGGCAATGTCCGGATCTAAATCCTGGAAATAGCCTGCCAGAAGCAGCCGAACATGATCGACAAGAATTCTATCCAGCTCTCTTGCCGACTTATCCGCATATTTATCCAGCGTCATGAGCTGGTGCTTGGTGAGATGCGGCAACCCCACCAACTGCATTGGTCCATTTTTTGTTTCTAGTTTGATTGAAACAGGCTGATCGACGGTGATAACGCCTGGTACTTCTAGACTTTGGAAGACGGAAAGAGAATGACTCGTTGTAGAACGAAGAATCTGATCGTGATTGCCGACGACAAGAATTGTCTGGATATCGGCTTGAGACAGGCGACGCAACTGCCGCGCAAACATCTTTTGATAAACGGGCTCAGGTGACGCATTTCGGTAAGCGTCCCCAGAAAAAAGAAACACGTCCACCTTGTTTTCGATCGCGTGGTCGACAACTCTGGAAAGTGCTTCAACGAAGTCCTCGAAGCGAATGTTTAAGCCCGTGACCGGGTTCACCCGACCGTGCGATTCGCCAGAGCCGAAGTGAATATCTGAGACATGGACTAAAGAAGGGGGCATGATCCTTGGATTCCTTCGGGGTGGCCGAATTGCTTTGCCGCTAATCAAGCATTATAAGCAACGATACGATGTAAAGGGTTGTTCTTGGCTGCAGGAAATTCCCAAAGATGAGCGCGTTTTTCTCTAAGATGCCGATAGTGGAATATTTCTAACCCCTGATAAACACACAATTTCACCTTTTGCTGCGAAAATCTGCTTCTGCTGTCGCGGCACGCATGGTGCAGTGCGATGCCGGTTTGTATTTGAGTACGCGGGCGCACATTACGCACCCCTGAGTATCGTGGGCGAAAACCATCTTGTTTCGATAATCCTTCCGGTCTGCAATCAAGCAGACCATATTGAGCCGATTATCAATGAATACGTAAAAGCGCTTGAAAAAGTTCAATCTGCTTACGAAATAATTCTCGTTACTAATGGCTGCAAGGATGGGTCGGCTGAAGTTTGTCGGCGGCTTGCCGAGATTAATCCTTCCATTCGTAGCATCGATAGCGAGAGCGGCGGCTGGGGGCTGGCTGTGCGTTTAGGTCTGAAGGAATCAAAAGGCGATCTTATTTGTTACACCAATTCGGCGCGCACCTCTGCTGAGCATCTGGTATTGCACATCTTGTATTCGATTGTCTTTCCTTCAGTCGTTGTTAAAGCCAACCGCAAAATTCGCGACAATTGGCGCCGCCGCCTTGGTTCGCTCATATATAATCTCGAATGCCGAGCCTTCTTCGATTTGCCTACCTGGGATATTAATGGCACACCGAAAGTGTTTCCACGTCATTTTGAAAAATTGATGGCACTCAAACGAGATGACGATCTCATAGACGCGGAATTCAACTGGATCTGCAGGAAGGAAGGATATCCGGTCATCGAAGTGCCTGTGCTTTCCACCAAGCGTCACGGTGGAAAGTCCACCACAAACTATGGCTCTGCGCTCAAAATGTATTGGGGCGCATATCAATTGTGGAGTGAGGGCAAAAACTGATGGCGCGCACATCCTCTCGTTCCAAATCTGATGAACTGGAGGGTCTTTGGACGCGTCACAGCGCAGAGTGGCGTGATACCGCGCAGATAGCAAGTTTTTGGAAAGAGGCAGGCAACACCGATCCAGAACTCTTAAAACACAAAGTGAAAGGTGACTTCTTCGGGCTTTTGAGCAAGCTCAGAATTTCGTTGCTTGTCAGTCGTGAGTACGAGCATTTACTTTTGTGTTTGTCCTCAGATGCCGGAAAGCCGCAAATTTCTTACTTCCCTTTGCCTCATCCGTCCGGCGTGACTGTCGATCACGTTCGAAAAAGCGTATATGTGGCCAGCACTCGCAATCCTAACCAATTATTGGAAATGCGCCCACTGTCCGGGTTTCTTCCTCGACTTGATGTCGAATCGGAATGGCGACCGGGTATACCCTGCCCGCTAATAATCACTCGCAGTTTGTATTTGCCTGGTTGTGTGTATATGCACGATCTGGCGCTTATTAACGGTGTTTTGCACGGCAATGCTGTTGGTCATAACGCTGTCATTTCTATAGATTTTTCAGATGGTTTCAAAAGAGTCTGGTGGCCCAAGTGTATTGAGAATGAGAGGGGACCAGTGTTTGAGCAAAACCACATTCAACTCAATTCGATAGCGGCTGGAAAAACACTGGCGGATTCTTTTTTCTCCGCTTCGTCCACCAGTCTTGCAAAACTTAGACCAGGGCACGAGAAATACCCCGTCGACCGTCGCGGGGTGATTTTTTCAGGACGCACAAGAGAGCCGGTGTGCACCGGATTAACGCGCCCGCACTCTGCTCGCTTGAACGGCAAACAGTTGTTTGTCGATAATTCCGGATATGGTGAATTGGTCCGAGTGACCGATGGGAAGCCGGAAGTTGTCGCACGCCTGGGAGGCTGGACGAGAGGGTTGTGTATTAGCGGCGATATTGCATTCGTTGGGACTTCGCGTGTTATCCCCAGATTTAAGCAATACGCGCCTGGGCTCGAGGTAGAAAAGAGTATCTGCGGAGTGCACGCCATCAGTTTGAAGACTGGAAAAGTACTGGCCAGCTTGACGTGGGCATCCGGTAATCAAATTTTTGCTGTCGAATGCATGCCTGAGAGCTTGTCGACTGCACTACCTTTTTCTTTGAAACGTAACAGCGAGCGAGAGAAGTTTGTTTTCTACGCATTTGAGACTGATTCTGCACCCTCTGGCAAAAGAATGAAGCCGCATAAATCGACATCTGCGGTGAAAACTGGTAGATCTTCTAAGACTTTCGGTGAGGCAAAAAAATGACCAGCGATTTTCGTTTATTGATGCTGTCTGCAATGTATGAGAATGGCGGCAATACCACTCACCGTTTTCTCGATGGGCACCCGCAACTTTACGTGTATCCTTATGAGTCTCAACCTGGAACCCGCCTGGTAAACGACCATCTCAGTTCGATGTTTCCGGTCAAGTATCGCTGGCCTTCATTCGCATTGGATGCAAGCCCTGCAGAAGATTACAAAGCGATTATTGACGAAGAGTGCAAAGTGCGCGCGTTGACTCCAAAAGTCAGCAAGTTCAGACATATGCCATTCGATTTTTCCGACCAAGAGCGTCAAAGACTTTACGTCGAGCACGTTGTAAGAACCGGTCGTTCACGGGCAAACAATATGGCGGCATTTTTCCAAGCAACCTTCGAGGCGTGGAAAGACTACAAGCGCAGTGGGCGCGAAGCTGTCTATGTTGGCTACAGCCCGATCATCGTCGTCGATGCAGAAAAGATTTTGACTGATATGCCTAATAGTCACGTGCTTCACGTGGTTCGCAATCCGTGGTCTGCATATGCTGACACTAAGAAGCGCCCGGTGCCTCATTCCCTGCAGCATTACATGTTGGGTTGGACGCTTAATCAATATCATGCATTGATGTACCAAGAGAAATTCCCAGATCGCATGCACATCGTGAGAGCAGAAGATGTAATGGAAGATCCTAAGAAAACTCTAGGTGCGGTGCTGGAAAAGATGGGATTGGAAACATCCGATACGCTCAAAGCGCCTACTTGGAACGGCGAAAAACTGGAAGAAATCTTCCCCTGGGGAACGATCCGTAAAGCTACACCAGAAGCCAATATCGCAACTGCAAACGAGCTTTCGAAAGAAGAAAAGGAAGCGATTGCTGCTTATACTTTCCAATATCTCGATGTATTCGACTACAGATCGATCCTCGAGAAAAAGCTTTTGATTGCTGCGAAGTAAGGGCTAACTAACTGTCGTCTGCAGCTAGTTCGATCGCCATGTGCTCAATTACCGGCATCGCTTTGATCAGACCGGCGCGCAGATTGTCACATGTTTTTTGCGCGCTTTCTACGCTGCGCTCTCCATCGACGCTGACGACCATTTCGACGCGCAGACGATGGCCGGAGAATCGTGCTTTTACGCTTTCCACGCCCTTCACTCCTGCTTGTTTGAGCGCAGTTTCGCTGATTGCAGCAAGTAATTGCGGATCTACCTCGTCGACAAGCCGTTTTACAATAGTTCCGGCTAATTCCCATCCGGCCCAGAGAGTCAAGACAGCCATAAAAAGTCCGACGATAGAATCTGTTTGCGGAAAGCCCATCCAGATTCCAGCGCAGCCGGCAATGACCGAGAGGCTAGTGAGCCCGTCCAGACGTGCGTGATAGCCATCTGCAATCAGCGCAGCACTACCGATTTCCCTGCCGATTTTAAGCCGAAAAAGTGCCACCGCTTCATTGCCTAGAAAACCAACGAAGGCAGCGCCCAATACTGCCGGCAGATGTTGAACCTTTTCAGGATGAATCAATCGCAAAACTGATTCGAAGCCGACGATCAGCCCGCTGATGATTATCGACGCTACTATGAAAATGCCGGCTAAATCTTCGAAGCGTCCAAATCCATGTGAGTATCGTTTGTCCGGTTGCAGCTTTTGAAGAAAAAATGCCAGCCACAAGGGAAGCGCGCTGAGTGCGTCGCTAAAATTGTGTATCGAGTCACCTAAGAGCGCCATGCTGCCGGATAAAGATACGACAACAAATTGAATTACAGCGGTCAAAGTGAGCACGATTACCGACCATTCCGTCGCCATGCTGCCGGATTCGGAGGTTAGTAAATATTGGCTGAGAGCGTCTTGAGCAGTGTTTTTTTCGTCAGGACCGTTTCTAATTTCGACACTGTCAGTACCGTCGATTTCGCGGAAACTTTGCATATTTTTGCGTTGGGGACCGAGCCGGTCTAGAATATCTCCTGTCTTATATAAACCCCGGTAGGGCCGTTCTAACCTGCCCTATATGGGGGATTGGTAGTTATTGGTCATTGGCGCATCGCGCAGAGGCAAACCTAATGGGAAAAAAGCGCTCACACAGAGAACCGCAGCACGCACAGGCTGTGAGAAAAGGAGCGCTTGTCGAATTGACGATAACCTCCATGGCGCCGGGTGGTGAAGCATTTGGAAAGGCAGACCAACTGCCCGTTTTCATCAGTCGCGGCGCGCCCGGCGATGTAGCTGAAGTCGAGCTTTTCGATGTCAGAAAAAAGTTTGCCAAAGGCAAGATTGAGCGGCTTATAAGCCCGTCGCCAGACCGTGCCGAACCGCCCTGCAAGCTTTTCAAAGTTTGCGGCGGCTGCCAGTGGCAACATATTTCTTACGACAAGCAAACTGAGCATAAGACGAGTATCGTAAAACAGGCGATTGCGCACCTCGGTGGTTTGTCCGAGTCCGTTGTCGAACCTTGTGTTGCGGCGCAAGATGCGCTGTTTTACCGCAACAAAGTTCAATTTCCAGTGCGCAATCCGGCTGGATCAAACCGCATTCTTGCAGGCTACTTCAAGCAAGATTCGCATGAATTGGTCAATATCAAACACTGTCCAGTGCAGTCCGGTGAGCTAGACGCCATGCTTGAAACCGTGAAGGAAGTACTGGAAGAATATGAGATCACCGCCTATGACGAACGTAGTCGGAATGGTCTATTGAGGCATATTCACGCGCGACAGAGCCGTGCAGATAGGAAGATTTTGTTGACGCTGGTTTTGAACTGTACTGAAGAGAATGAACCGGAAACGCTTGGTGAGCTGGCTGAGCTGATTATGCTTAGAGATGAAAACATCGTTGGCGTGGCGGTGAATTATAACGATCGACCGGGAAATCGCATTCTGGGTGATAAAACAAAATTGGTTGCGGGCGTCGATTATATCGATGAAGTTTTGAAGACAAGCAATCCAAAGCTGCCGAACAAGTTACAGACAGGCTTGACGTTCAAGTTGTCTCCGACGAGTTTCTTTCAAGTCAATACTGAACAAGCTGCAAGACTCTTGGAGATAGTCTATTTGCAAGCATATGGTCACTTGCCAGAAGGCGGGAAGCTGGGTGTTGTAATTGATGCATATGCAGGTGTGGGGGCATTCTCGCTCTGGTTGGCGAGCGGGTGCGAACGTCTGATTGCTGTTGAAGATTACGGGCAGGCGGTAATTGATGGGCGCATCAACGCGCAAAACAATAAAGTAAGCAATGTGGAATTCGTGGAAGGTGATGTTGCGGAGGTCTTGCCGCAATTTGCAGACATGGGCGAAAAAATCGACCTTGTTGTTCTGGATCCGCCACGTAAGGGGTTAGAACCCGAGGTGGTCAGGTCTCTTCTAGAGCTGGCGCCGCCGCGAATTATCTATGTAAGCTGCAATCCATCTACGCTGGCGCGCGACCTCAAGTATTTGGCGCAAGGATTTGTACCTGAAACCGCCACTGTGTCTAATAATGAATCGCCTGAGGAAGCCACCGACGGCGAGGGTACGGGATTGGAGCGGCCTGCGGCAAAAGTGGCGCAAGGCAAGCCCGGCAAATTTGGGTATAAAGCAGTGCGGATTCAACCGATTGACCTATTTCCTCAGACCTATCATGTCGAATCCGTGGCGACTTTAGAAAGGGTTTTACTCGATGGTTCTGTCTAGCATCTGGAAGCGTCCCGACGGCTCACGTGAGCCTTTGCCGCCCAATTTGGTGGTTGTTCACAGGAAAGATATCTCGCCCGTGGCGGTTCAGGAGATTTGCGCCTCGGTAGGCTGGAGCAAGAGAGAGCCTGAGCTTATCGGCAAAGCTCTCGAAAACAGTCTGGCGGTTGTGTCTATCTGGGACGGAGAGCTTCTAATCGCGTTTGCGCGGGCTACTGGCGACAAGGTTTTTAATGCTACTGTCTGGGATGTTGTTGTCCGACCTTCTTATCAGAGGCGCGGGCTGGGACTGCTTGTCATGAACGAGCTGCTCAAAGAATTGGACACGTATCCAATTCCCTTGGTAACCCTCTACGCCGATCCCGGGACTGATGGTTTTTATAAGCGTTTTGGCTTCTCCTGCGACCCGTCTGGCGTTCGAGGCATGTTCAGAGAGCGCTTCTGAACGCTTTGTGGCACTTGACAATCCCGGGGCAGTTATGCAATTTGGCATCTTCTGTTAACGGAAGTTTGAAACTTCTGTGTAGCCTGAATATTTCTGGCTTAAGACATGGTAGAGTCATTCACTGCTTGCTAAAACACGCGCCGCAATTGGGCGGGTTGAATTTTGTTTGGGGGATTACGATCGCATGAAGGTCATATTGCAGCAAAACGTTCCGAAGTTGGGCAAAGCCGGCGACATTGTCGAGGCTTCCAACGGATATTTCCGCAACTTCTTGCAGCCGCGCTCCCTTGCCGTTCTCGCCACCCCGGGTGCAATGAAGAAACGGGAAGAAGACGTCGAAGTGCTGCGCAAGAAAGCTGAGAAAGCACACCAAGAAGCTCTTGATCTTTGCCAGAAGATCACCGATCAAGCTGTTATTCGCCTTGGCGCTAAAGCTGGCGAAGGCGGCAAGCTCTATGGCAAAGTCACCAATAAAGAAGTTGCCGCGGCAATCCAAAAAGTTTGTGGTGTCGAAGTTGATAAGCGCTTGATCAAGGTTGATGATATCGGCGCCCTTGGCACCTATAAAGTTGTTGTCAAATTGGCTACCGACGCTCAAGCTGAAATCAACATCGAAGTTGTGCAAGAAGGCACAGAAGACAAGCCGTCTAAGCCTGCTCAACCGGTGGCTGACGCTGAACCTTCCGAAGCTTCTGCTGACGAAGATGAAATGGCTATCGCCGAGTAATTCTCCCGGTCAGCTCGAAATTATTAGCTCCGCTTCGGCGGAGCTTTTTTTTCAAGATGACGGACTGTTGAATATCTTGATTTCGCTTGGCATCTTGGCAGTGATTGCACCGTTGGGCGCAGGATTGAAAGCCGCGCTAAAATGGATTTTAGGAGTGGGCTCTTTTGTTTGATGGGTGGATTTTGTGAGCAGCACATTTTTGACCAGGGCTAAGGCGCGCACATTACTTGCAGCCGCTACTTTAGGTTTATTAGTACTTCCCGCGTGGGCTGCGCCTTCGCAGTCTCAAATTGTCGAAACAATCACTAATGCCAAGATATTGCCGGCATCAGTGGCACTCAACGCTCGCTATTCAATGGGCGAAGTTTCACTTTACATGTATCGTTCTGCGAAAGTTTCCGACAATGACCTCAAGATCGATTCGGTTCTAATTACAAAAACTCTGCGCGACAAATTTGGCGCCGATATAAAAGCTGTTCAACTCAACTTCTACGACAAAGAGAGCAAAGCACAAATTCGTCAGTGCACAGTCAATCAAATGCACCTGAATAGCTTTGCCTCGAGGCAGATAAGTCAAGACCAATTACTGGCGTTTTTGAATGTCACCAGGCTCAACGCCGGATCGACGTCATCCGGATCAACATCCAACCCGCTCTTAAATGCCAATGTTGAAGCTGTTTTGGCTATGACTACGGCTCCTGGGTTTAAGGTGGATGAACGCACGATTCTTCTTGCCAGAATCAAGTCAGTCGCTCGCAAGAATGGCAGTAATTACCAGCGTCTAGCGGCCTCCTACAAAAACATTGACGATTTGATTCGTGCTGGAAAGACGGAAGAAATTATTCCTTACTTCAATGAATTGAGTCGCGAAGTGCAATTGTCTGAAGCGGCGGTTGCATTGCAAACAGAAACGCAAAATAATGAGGCTCAACTCAAAAATACCGCAACACAAATTAGATCGCAGTTGTCGGCGCCGCCTCGTTTCGGCATGTGTTATCGCCGGAGATATGCACTTTGGGTGATGCTCTCTCGTATGCAACTTGCCGGCCGAGACATCGTTTATCCAGCGGTGTTATATTCCAAGCGCGTGGAAGGACCTTTTGCAGCTGGTAACAAACCGGAGTTACAGAGAGGGATAATCGAGGTAGAGCAAGCACTGGGCATTCAGCCTACCAGTGACTGGGACTAAAGAGTATCTTGGAGTTTTTCGATTTATCGAGGGGATGGATAATTGGCAGATGCTCAATTCCTTATCGTCAGGAACTTGAGCTGCGCTATTAGTCGACAAACAATTCTGTCTGATATTCAGCTGTTTGTTCCGAAAGGAAAAATAGTTTCTATTATCGGTCCGAACGGCGCCGGAAAAACAACGTTGATGGAGTGTATTTCTGGACTGCTGCCTCATTCCGGCAGTGTTGAGATAGATGGCAGCTCGATAGCTAGTGATTTGCGCTGGCAGCATATTTTTTATCAACCAGATCAAATACTTCCTTATCCTGATCACGGCGTCTATGCGACATTGTCTTTTTTTCGGTCAATGTTTTTGGTGTCACAGCCGAGGCTGAATGAAATTATTGAACGATTGAGGCTTCAGAATGTTCTTTCGAAGTGTGTAAAAGAATTGTCGCGTGGCTATCAAAAGCGCTTACTCATTGCCATAGCACTAATCTCGAAAGCGCCAATATTGTTGCTTGATGAACCTTTTGAAGGTCTAGATATAAAGCAAACAAAAGAAGTAGTGAATATTCTTCTGGAAGAGCGAGAAAAAGGACGGACGCTCCTACTTTCAATTCACCAAATCATCGATGCTCAAAGAATCGCCGATCTGTTTTTGCTGCTTTCGGAAGGTAAAGTGCTCGGCAGCGGAACACTTGCGCAACTGCAAGAGCAGTCGGGGCTTCAAACCGGCAATTTGGAGGACGTTTTCGTCGCACTAACGTGAAACAGAATAATGTCAATGCCACCATGTTAAAAGCGTTGCTCTTCAAAGAATTACGAGAGCTGGCAGCAACAAGATCGTTTTGGGCAATGCTTCTTGTGTTGTGCCCTCTCGTTGGCTTCAGCTTTATGGAGGCGGTCCTTCTTTATGGTCATGCCGGTGAATCGATTTTAGGCGATGACATATTGATGGCGCGGTTAAGTCCATTGGAAGGCATAGTGGTGCCGACCTTCAGTGCATTGTATTTGAGTGAAGTGTTTCTCTTTCCTTTTGTGATAATTCGCATACTCGGCGTCGAGAAGCAATTTGGGTCTATGAAACTGCTCCTTCAGATTTGCCCACGCATCGGTATTGTTCTCTTGGTCAAGGGTGCGGTTGCAATGATCGCGTTTTTCTTGTCCCTGATTCCGGCTTTGTGCGCGCTTTTGATCTGGCACCTTTTGGGGGGATATCTATATCTTCCGGAAGTTGCTAATCTGCTTTTAGGACATGTTCTATTTGCGCTGTTTGTTATTGCAATTGCATTCTTTGCTGTTTCGGTCACCGACTCTCCACAGACAGCAGCCATTGTCACTCTTTCATTTACGATTTCTTCCTGGGTATTGGAGTTTGCTGGACAAAATCAAAGTAGTCTCAACGGAATTAGTTGGCTATCTGTAACAAAGCATCTGCGCCTTTTTGAAACTGGCCTCTTTAGCTTGCAAACAGTATTTGGATTTTTGCTCGCGTCAGTGTTTTTCACGCAGCTTTCTGCAATCTGGCTGAAAACCCACAACGACAATTTTTCCAAGTTTAAGAAGTCTGGCCTCACCTTTCCAATTTTTTCAATTGCAGCACTTCTGGTCTCCCAGGTTTTTTACTTCAAAGACTTCAGTGAAAATCGGATCAACTCTTTTAATCCAAAGAATGAGGCAGAGCTGAGAAAAATTACAAAACCACTGAAGATCACTATTCACCTGGGCCCTGATGATTCATTATCCGTCGACTTTGAACAGAATTTTTTGAGCAAACTGAGGCGCGTTGTGAAGGACGTGACCGTTATTTACGTCCCTCCTAAGGAGGCAGGAGCAGGTGGGCAAGAGGATCCAAAATTTGGTCAGATTCTCTATGATTACAATGGAATACAGCTTCAAAGTCACGACGTTGGAGCCCCCCGTGCTCTTGAAACTCTGCATGTTCTGACGGGTGTTAGTTTAGAAGGAGAAGTCGCCTCACCTTATCCAGGTCATCCATTGAAGACTGAGACTGGAATTTGTCATTTCGTTTTTTATGTTTTCTTGCCTGCAGTCATTCTTCTTTCTTGGTTAACCTCTCAGCGGTTGATGCGCAAATCAAAAGGCGTTGTAATCTTTGCAAAAGAATAAACTAAGAATTTGTATGATCTTGTTGATGAGCATCGGGCTAGCACCGCGCATGGTGCAGCAAGGCGAATCTGCATTTACTTCAATTTTTCAACCGTGCTTCGCAGCCCGTCCGCAGTTTAGCGAGAATTTTGACAAGGAAAAGCTCGGACAAGAGCCGAGAGACTTTGCTTCTCTAGTAGGCAGCTGGTATGTCAGCGAAGACAATGGCAACAAAGTCTACGCTGTCGATGGCAAGAAATGGTCCAAAGGTAAGGTGGCCGTAGGTGTTGCTGACAAATCTCGTGCCCTCTATGGAAATCGTTATGCGGAATTTCTCGACCGAGTGCAAGCGTTTGCCTATTTCCCTTTGACGGTCTACAAGCCTGTTGAAAATTTCAAGAATGGAGTGATTAGTTTTCGGTTTAAGGGCGTTGCCGGAAGAATAGACCAATGTGCAGGTATCGCTTTTAACATCAAACCCAATGGGGACTACTTGATATTTAGAGCGAACTGCCTGGAAAACAACATAGTCCTTTGGAAATACGAGAAGGGAAAGCGCAGCGCAATTAAATGGGTTCAGAAGATCGTCACGCCCCCTGGCCACTGGATGACCTTAGCCATGGGCGTTCGTGGTCGCAAAATCGAAGGAATGCTCGACGGACGACCCGTTTTTTCATACGAGCATACTGAACCGATTGATGGAAAAGTTGGACTTTGGTCGAAGGCTGATAGCGTCGTTTACTTCGATGATTTTGTGGTGAAACCTGAATGAGAGATTTTGTTTACCCTCCTGCGCCTCGATGTGGCACGATTTTCTTCGGTTGCGCGGTTCTGCTGTTAAGTTCTTGCTCAGAACCAAATGCAAAACAAAAGTCGACCGTGAGTGTACTTGTAGAGGAGCCCGTGGTTCAGACGATAAAGGTAAAGGCACAGGATAGCTCGAAAACTGGTATCACAGACCATAATGATGCGCGAACTGACTGGATGTTCAGCATTAAGCCAGAACTAGATTTTGCCATTAAGGAGGAAAAGAAAGCAGAAGATGGTTACCACATATGGATCACTCTCAATGGTGTGAGATTGAAATTGTCCTTGCCAATCAAGACTTATGCATCAGATAAAGCAACAAAGGAAGTTTTGGATCATGAGCGTGGACATGTGGAGATCTGCAAAAGGATATATGAGAATGCCCGTGAATTTGGATCCAAGGCTGCAAACGGACAAATTGGAAAAACGTTTGAAGGATTTGGTGCCGACCGAAAGCTTGCGTTAAGCAATGCAATTCAAGTTGCCGCACAAGAAGTGACATCGCCATATCGAGCAGATACTTCGCAGCGTGCGGATGAAGTGTCTTCTAACTATGATTTGCTTTGTGAAAGCGAGGATCGAAGCGGTCAAGTAGATAAGACAGTTCAAGAAGCTTTTGCTGCGACTCAGGAGAAATCTGATGGTGTGCAGCGGTCTTCCGGTGATAGTCAACTGTCAGCCACGCCAAAAAAATAGCTCAAAGGTTATTTCGATAGTGCGGCCATATTCATCTTAGCCGCGCATCTCGTGTAAACAGCAAAAGAGCCAGGTACGCCTGGCTCTTTAACCGTCCCGAGTTAGGGGATCATCGTTGTGCGTTTGGTGAGTTAAATCCTTATTTCTTGAAGTGTCCTTCGGTTAGCCCTGCAGAACCCCAGCTCCAGCCACCGCCTGCGGTGGTGATTTCCTCTACTCTGAAGCGGATATTGACTGCTACTCCATTTTGCAAGTACTGAGGTGGCATTGTTCCACCAGTTGGTGCAGGGAAGTTCAGTCCAATTACTCCAGGTTCTGCGAAATCATCCAAATTGTGAACAGGAAGTGACGTCGTTGCTGTTCCGCCGCCGTTTTTGTGGTTAGCGCCGGTTCCCATCGCACCGAAATCTCCGAGTTTGGCAGTTCCGGAATTGCCATTCATAGCAATCGCAGAGTCGGGCAGTGCTGAAGGTAAGCAGGCGATCCATTTGTCAGCTGGATTGCATGCAATGTAAGTACCGTTAACTGGAATTGGTTGACCAGCGTGTTGACCACCAAGAACGTCGCCCCAGTCGCGGACTTGATCTTTCATGTAAAGCGCCCAAGGAGATTTTTTGTTGCCGCTGGTGGCATCGATTTCGTCCAGAGCATCTCCGCAATCCATGTAGAGTTGGTTTTCAGACAGCGCCAAGTATGGTTCTTTCTGTGCTCCGGTGGTATTGCATAAAATCATGCCGTTCTGATCGATCACGAATTTGTACAGCGTATTCTTGTTGAATTTTCCTCCCGGAAGTCCGGAGCCATTAACGAATGCGACTACGGAGTCTATGTTCACGTTGTTTCCACCGCGTCTGACCCAGTCATATATTGCGCCGGCAATTGCATTTGCAGGAGGCAAACTGGACGAACCTAGGCCGCTGTCACTTGCCAAGGTTCCTGTGCCTGGTCCGTTGTAGTCTCCACCTTGTGCAGACACGATGCTTGCTGGGTTGATGTTATTCAACATTTGCGTTTGCATCAGCAAATCATTGATTTGAGCTATTACTCCAGGCCAGTTGTTGTCCGGTCCGTCAACGGTGAGAAGACCGGGTGCTGGTCGTGGATCTGGAACGCAAGCAGGTTGTGCGCATGAAAGGATGTGAACTATACCTTTTGGTTTTGCTGTGTTGCCGTTCTCAAATAGTTTTTGATCTGCTTCCGCCATTACGATGGATGGGATCGCGTATGGGAGAGGCAAAGTAGCTTTGAATTTCTTCGCATCAACCAATTTGATTGATGTACCAGCTCCGGTGAAGACGAAGTTTTTGCCGTTGTATGGATAGTTTACATATGAGAGATACTTGCCGTTCTGAGTGGCTGCTCCACCCAAAGAGGCCTTTGATTGCGGTTGGGGAACTTTTACTGTGGTTTCGGATCCTCCGTCCAGGCAACCGAGAGTCAATTTAAGTGAGCCATTTACGTAGGCTGAGTTGGATTGTCTAATGTCGTTTTGCTTGTAAGCGGTCTCAGCGCTCTGATAAGGCTCTACTTTATTACCTTGTAAGTCTTTGGCATCCGGATTTCCGCCCGGAAGCAACGAGCTTTGCAGCAAAGCTGTCAGATTGTTTTTGGAATTCATAGCTGCATTGAAGTCTTGGTCAGCCAAATACTTCCACGTACTCATCGACGTCGGGTTGCCGCAAACCGCTGACACTTGATCACCAAGGATCATATCCAAGCGAATCGTAGCCAGGATCGTATTGATGCTATAGACCGGCTGAAAATTACCATCTGGCGCTTGTGTCATTTTGCCAGTCGGACCATAGTCCGATAGGCTGACCCATCCAAAATGGTTGTCCTTCATGACGATACGACCGAGATCTTTGGCCGCTGCAAGAGATGCAGCTTCGATGGCAGTTTTCTGTTCCTGGTTGCCGCCCAAGAGCCTTGTGTAGGCTAGAGCGAACAGGAGCAGTGCCAACAGCAAGCCGCCACAGATCGCGCCGACTAGCGCAATCATGTTGCCGCGTTGCTGCCTGCCTTGCGGCACAACTGGCAATTGGCCCCTCTTAGTTTTTCGCATTTGTCATCACCTGTTGAGTTCGATTGGTGAAAAGTAGGTCCGAGTAATAAGGCTGGAAAGCTTATTGATAAGGCATCAACCTGGCATGAATTGGCCTGACTTCCGCCGCATGCTACAAGCTTAACTTTCGCTCAGGCGTGCTGTCAAGAATCCCCCGCGCGGGGGAGAGCCCCGCGTAGATAGGGTTTTGGGGTTTTGAGATAGCCCCAAAAATAGACTTTGTTGACAAATTTTGGCTTTGCGACTGCGTCTTGATAAATTTATGCATGAATCGCAAATGGAGAAACCCCGTTTGGGGGATGGATTCGAAACCTTTTTAAACAGCTCGCGTGCACTCGGACGTTTCTTTTAAAACTGCCAAATTGCGAAATCAAATGCCCAATTTCATCAAATACAGAGAACACTAACTTCAAAAATTGATGGAACGCCGGCGATTTTATGATAGAAAAGCCAATATGAGATTCTGTGCTCACGCCCTATTTCTGCCGACCTTTCTTTTCATAGTCGCTCAGATAGTTTCTATCTGCGGTGCGTTTGAAACGCTCGCAGCCTATGACGCTGACGGCATAAATGACATGAGCCTCGAGGACATTGTCTTTATTGATCCATTTCTTAGATCTCATTCCGATACCAAGACCGTAGTAATTTTTCGAACGATAAGTTCTGGTGGTTTGATATCACTGATAAAGCTTTGTCTGCCTGTATTATTGAACGAACCGGTTCAAACGCTACAAGAAAGACCGGCTCGAATTGCATATCGAGAGCCACCAGACAATTTGTGGTTGTCGAATAGAGTTCTTAGAATTTAAACGCGACTAGTAAATATTGAACGTCCTCACCAGACGCCGTTTTCGGTCTGGCGATGTGCGCAACTGTGCAGTCATTGATGCGCGGGCGCGGAGTCTGTATTTGTAGGTATCAACATGATTGAAAAACTGATCGCGTTTTCTTTGTCGCATCGACTTTTGGTTTCGGTAGCAACTCTTGCGGTGATTGTGGCGGGCATTTTTGCCATTCTCAACTTGCCGGTAGATTCGTTTCCCGACGTCAGTAATGTGCAGGTTCAAATAATTACAGAGCCTGAGAGCATGGCTACTGAAGAGGTTGAGGCTCTCGTCACCTATCCGATTGAGAATGTTCTCAATGGATTGCCCAAAATCAAAAAAATTCGCTCCATCTCTTCATTTGGACTGTCGGTGGTCACCGCAATTTTTGAAGACGACACGGATGTTTATTTCGCGAGAAATTTGATTCAGCAACGGCTTACATCACTGGCTGGCATGCTGCCCGAGCACTGTCCCCAACCGACACTGGGACCGGTCGTTTCAAGTTTTAGCCAAGTCTATATGTACTATCTGACCAGCTCTCATCTCGACCTTACGGAGCTGCGGACAATACAAGACTGGGATATTTCCAGGCGCCTGCGGTCAGTGCCCGGTGTGGCTAACGTGGCGACATTTGGTGGTTTCGTCAAGCAATATCAGGTCATCGTCAATCCGCGAGAACTGCATGGATACAAAGTTACGCTCAATGAGCTCGTCTCGTCTATTTCTCAAAACAACGATAACGCCGGCGGCAACTTCATCGAACAATCCGGAGAGGAAGTCATTATTCGGGGCATGGGACGTATCAAGTCTGTCGAAGATATTCGCAATATTGTACTAAAAGAAGTCAATGGCACCCCAGTGACTGTCGGTCAGGTTTCCCGTGTGGTAATTGGACAAGCTTTCAGACGCGGATCCGCATCCATGAACGGTACCGGCGAGGTTGTTACCGGGATTGTCTATACAAGGAAAGGCGTGAATACAAAGGCAGTCGTAGAGAAGGTCAAGGAGAAGGTTGAAGAGATCTCGCACAGTCTGCGCTCTGATGTTCAAATCGTTCCCTATTACGATCAAACCGAGCTAGTGGACAAGACGATCGAAACCGTCAAGGAAATCTTGATATTCAGCGGCGGGTTAGTAATCGTTGTTTTAACCGCTGTCTTGCTGCATATCCCGAGCGCGCTTATTGTTTCAGTCATCATTCCCTTGTCGCTGCTTTTCAGCTTCATATTGATGAAGTACTCCGGATTGACCGCGAACTTGATGACACTTGGTGCTGTTGATTTCGGGATTATCGTCGATGCTGGCGTGGTTTTGGTCGAAAACATCTTTCGCCATTTGTCTCGTGCTCATAAAGAATATGGTGACAATTTCAATCGTTTAGAAGTCATCAAAACTGCATCAATCGCTGTGGCCAAGCCGATCGTTTTTTCTATCGGCATCATCATGTCAGTCTATTTGCCTTTGTTTGCTTTGGAAGGCGTCGAGGGTAAGATGTTTCACCCTCTTGCGCTTACTTTTATGTACGCCCTCGCCGGCTCCCTTCTGACCTCACTCACTGTCATTCCGGTGCTCTGTTATTGGGTGATGAAGGGACCTGTGAAAGAAAGAGAAAACCCGGTGCTCAACTTTGTTGTGGAGCGATATGTTCCACTTTTGAAGAGTGCGGTGGCCAATCCAAAGAAAATTCTCTTTGTCGCAGTAATTGCACTGGCATTGAGTCTGGCTGTCTTTCCTTTCCTTGGCTCGGAATTCATTCCGTCTCTTGATGAAGGTCCAATTCTTGTGCGCATCAAAATGCCGGCCAGTATTTCTCATACAGAGTCTATGCAGACGGTCAACAACATCGAAAAACTGCTCAAGTCCTTTCCTGAAGTGGCGGTGATTGTCTCCAGAACAGGTCGTGCAGTCACTGGACCCGGGCTCGACGGTGTTGATTCTACTGATACGTACATTAGTCTTCATCCGAAAGACAAGTGGAAAACGGCAAGCACTAAAGAGCAGCTGATTGATCAAATGGCGGAGAAACTGCATGAAATTCCCGGGCTGATGTTCAGTTTTTCGCAACCAATCGCCGACATGGTAGACGACTTGATCGCTGGTATCAGAGCGGATCTTGGCATCAAGATCTTTGGTGATGATTTGAAAACTCTTGCCAGCATTGCCGGCAAGATCGAATCCGAAGTCAGGAAAGTGCCAGGCGCTGCAGATATGCAACACGAGCATTTGCTTGGCTTGCCGGAATTGAATATTGAACTAAAACGACCTGTGCTCGCGCGTTTTGGCTTGAATACCGATGATGTTCTGGACATCATAAGAGTGGCTCTGGCCGGAGATCGAGTCACTGAAGTGATTGAAGGTACAAAGCGCTTTGGCCTTTTGGTTCGATTTGAAAAAACGTATAGAGAAACTCCGGCACGGATTGCCGACGTCATGATCGATACGCCCAAAGGAGCTCGTGTTCCCCTGGATCAGTTGGCAAAGATTGAGATGGAAAGAGGCGCTGTGACTATCAACCGAGAAGACGGACAGCGAAGAACCGCAGTGATGGCAAATGTCAGAGGTCGTGACTTGGGCAGTTTTGTGGCGGAAGCACAAAGCCGAGTGGAGAAGAATGTCCACATTCCGAAAGGGTATAAAGTCGTCTGGAGTGGACAGTTTGAGAATCAAGAGCGAGCAATGAAACGGCTTGCAATAGTCGTTCCTATTGTTCTGCTGCTGATTTTCGTACTTCTATTTGCTTCATTCAATTCGTTCAGGAACGCAGGTTTGATTATGCTCAACGTGCCCTTCGCCATGAGCGGTGGAATTCTTGCGCTGTTTCTTTCCCATCAAACATTGTCAGTTCCAGCCATCATCGGCTTCATTGCTTTGTTTGGTGTGGCTGTTCAAAATGGTGTCATCATGGTGACGTACATTATGCAGCTGGAGCAGCGGGGGTCTTCGATCGACGAGGCTGTTGTGAGGGGGGCACAAACGCGTCTGAGACCGGTTCTCATGACAGCTCTCGTTGCAGTTGTCGGCTTACTGCCTAAAGTGCTCTTTCATGGAACTGGCACCGAAGTGCAGCGGCCACTCGCGACAGTTGTGCTGGGCGGGCTGGTAACAGCGACTGCGCTGACACTTATTGTCCTGCCCGCGCTTTACAAGCTGCTCAATCAGAAAAACGGAAAGAAAGAACAGGCGGTTTAATTTCTACTTCAGGCTCGTGCCTAATCGCTGTCCAAAGTTTTGTCATCGAACGCTTCCGGTGCGTGCGAGCCATCGGCTTGCTTGCGCAGGATTTCTACCTTTTGTTCTGCGACTTTGAGAAACGACTCCAGCTGGGTGCTTAGCTCCATTCCTCTTTCGAAGAGGCTGAGCGCTCTTTCCAGCTTTATCTCTCCATCGAGTTCGCCAACTACTTGCTCGAGCTCTTTCAGTGAACTTTCGAAATCTATTGTTTTGGCCATCTGACTCACCTCCTGTTTTGTTTCACCATTTCTCGTCAACGGATTCAATCTTGATCTTCAACTTACCTTCGTGCAGCAGTGCTTCCAGAGTCTCTCCTGGTTGCACGTCGCTAAATGAGCGGACAACCGACTTATCCGCTCTTCGCAAAACAGCAAAGCCACGGCTGAGAACATTCAGGGGGCTGAGGGCAACTAGTTTTTCTCGGCTTGTTTTCAATTTGTGCTGTGCAGAAGATATCTGCATTTTTAAGCGTGAATTGAGTGTCTGCCTGTGTGAAATCACTCTTTCTGTCAGACGCTGAAGTCTTTCGCTGTACCGAATCAGAGAATTGAGCGGACTCAATCTTTCGACCTGTCGCCTGGCAGTTGCGAGTTTTTCGCTCATTTGAGATTGGAGGCGCCGATCCAGCAAGCCCCATTTGTCCATGAGCTCTACTGTCCCTTTCGCCACCAGCTCGGCTGCGGCAGTTGGAGTGGGAGCGCGCATGTCGGCTACGAGATCGCAAATGGTGACGTCGGTTTCGTGACCGACACCGGAGATGACAGGGACGGCTGCAGAAAGTACCGCACGTGCCACTGCCTCGGTGTTGAACGACCAGAGATCTTCGATTGAACCGCCGCCTCGCGCAACGATTATTACGTCAACGTCTTCGATTTCAGAAAGAATTGCTATCGCTCTAGCTATCTCATCGACGCTACCTTCGCCCTGTACTTTGCACGGAGAGATAAGTACATTGACAGAACGGTTGCGTCTTTTCAGAGTATGGAGAATATCGCGAAGAGCAGCTCCGGCGGGACTTGTCACCACTCCGATTCGACGAGGAAAAATAGGAATTGGTCGCTTGCGCTCGGGTGCGAAGAATCCTTCCTTTTCTAACTTCGCTGCGAGTTGATCAAACGCCAATTGCCATTCGCCTACGCCAACCGGTTCAAGTCCGGTCACGATCATTTGATATGAGCCGCGCGGAGGATAAACGCTTAGTTTGCCGCGCGCAACCATCATCAACCCGTCTTCCAATTTGAACTTGATGGCGGAATTCGCATTTTTAAAGCAAACGCACGGCAGTGTCGCGTCTTGATCTTTTAGAGAAAAATACCAGTGTCCCGAGGGATAGACTTTCGCGTTCGAAACTTCGCCTACTACATAAATGTAGGTGAATGTCCCTTCCAGGGTGTCCTTAATCAGTCCGGTCAGTTCAGAGACCGTCAGAACAGGCTGCATTCGGCTGACTTCACGAGTGACGAACAACGCCCTTATCCTCATAAGGTGAAGTGATGAATTTTCGGGTCACGTCTTATTAGACGAATGAGCCGCCGAAATAGTTCATCGAAAAACATATTCTATCTAAAGGTTGGCGGCGAAATATTGTCGGGGGATCATTTGATCTTTGCCGAGATGCCGCTGGGCGAGACGTTATGCTGCTTGTTGACTACTGGTGGCGATTTCAATAAATTTGGAAATTGAGACGAAAAGCCATTTTTATTCAATCTGTATAGGTGGACGGGGTTGTGCTGGATGTCTTTTGTATATGCAAATAGTGGACTGTTTGCCCTTTTGCCACCTCTGGAACTGGCTTGGCGACAGGGTTTTGGTCGTACTTGGCCGGGAATATAGATGGTGTTGAAGATAAAAAACAGGCAGTCAAGATGATGATTTCATTTGACCGCTGAGATTGTCATACTATATATTGGTATGACATACAAACGTAAGGTATGGGTTTGAGAGAGGGGGAGAGCTTCATGCACAGGACTTTGTTCACGCCTTCTATGGTTGAGGCTTTCCGCATCTGCAAGAAGGCATATCGCATTGGTCAGGCGCACTATGCCGAAGGGACCAATACTGCCAAAGGTCGACTGAAAAGCTTGACCAGGCGGTTTATCCTGCGTGGACTTGCGGAGATCAACCGCGGCAAACTTCAGAGCGTGAATCAAGTTCAGAAGTACATGGGTCAGCAATGGCCTGTAGATCCGCTGGGCATAGCCACTCAAGAAAAGGAGCAGAATACTCGCGCATTCTTGTTTGCATATAAGACATTGACCCGCTATGTGAATAAACCATACAAACCAGATGGCGCAGAGATCGTTGGTGTTGCGCAAAAGGTACGTGCCCGCGTGCCGCATTTGCGAGTTTATGTGGAAGACACTATGGACCTCATGCTCTGGTACCCGCATGAAAAACGCCTTGAGCTTGTGGACTACCAATTGAATCCAATTGCTCATTACGATCCTCGTTGGCCATCAGCAACTATTTTGGTCAAGCAGTATTTGGCTGAAAGACTGAAGATGCGTTTTCCGTATGAAAGAGTGACGCTGACTTTTGTCCGCGCCGGGACAAAAGAGCACCAGCCCGTAAGTCTTACTCTCGACGAAAGTATTTTTGCGCTGCACTGGTCTGAGCTCGTGAAAACTCTTGAAGCAATGAAGGAAGAGTCCGAGTTTCAGGGGGAGTGCAAAGATAACTGCCGTCATTGTGAAGCTGAATCAGAAGACAAAGGCAGTGATATGACGGTTAACGAGGCATACTCAAAAACAGCTTAGAGATCACCGGAGTTTCAATAGCTCAGACCCCAATCTGTAGCACCACAAGCGGTGTCAGGATATCTATCGTGTTTCCCGAGCGCGAGGTTATCCTGACTTCTGCTTTTTTTTGGGGGGAGGGGGCGTGCAGCCGTACGTCCATCTCCTTTGATTACGTGTTGTTAAGCTTGTTTCCTTGCTCATGAAGGCGCGCATATCCGATCTCCATGCTTGTCGCTTATGATCAAGGGTCAATACGACAGGAATTGGGCCATGACCAGAAATACCGGCAATCCGGCACACGCTCACGAGGGTTCTCAGAAAGCCATCTCTAAAGATGGACGGATTCCAATAGACCTCTTGATTAGTCCAATCGCCGAGCTGGTAACTGCAGAATCTCACGACGGACCTGTGCGCGGCGAAGATATGCGCGATATAAAGCGCATCAAAAATGCTGCAATTGCAATCAGCGGTGGACAAATAATTGCAGTTGGCCTTGCTGACGAGATCAAGCACGCAGTGGTTACTGACGAAAACACTCAAATCATTGATGCCAGCGAGAATTTAGTCAGTCCAGGACTCGTCGATGCGCACACCCATTTGATCTTCGATGGCAATCGCGCGGACGAATTTGTGATGCGCAGTCAGGGCAAGACTTATACAGAAATAGCTGCCGCCGGTGGTGGCATCGTCAAAAGTATGAGAGCTACTCAGAATGCTGACGTGGAGCGGCTTGTGTCTCTGGGCCGAAAGAGAATCGAGCGCATGCTCGAGTCGGGAACCACTGCCCTTGAGGTGAAGACTGGATACGGTTTAGAAGCAGAAAGCGAATTGCGAATGCTGGAGGCGATCTACCGCCTCAAATCAGAATCCGTGCTCGATATCGTGCCTACTTTTATGGCGGCACATGCGATACCACCTGGTAAAGAGCGCGAACGATATGTAGACGACATCGTCAATGATATGCTGCCGCGCGTGGTGGCAATGGCCACAGAGCAAGCAGAGCGCGAAGGGGTCCACGTAAGCCACATGATGCCTTACATAGACGTCTTTTGCGATCGCGGTTATTTCACATTGGAAGATACGCGCAAGATCTTTGCTGCTGCGATCAAGTTGGGATTAAAGACCAGAGTTCATTCTGACGAATTTGTCAATCTTGGTGCCACCACATTGGCCGTAGAGCTGGGCGCAGCAAGCGCCGATCACTTGCTCAATGTAAGTGACGAAGAGATTGCTCTTTTGGCGAAATCTTCTACTGTCGCGGTGCTTTTGCCCGGCACATCTTTCTACCTGAATCTCTCCGACCATGCACCGGCTCGCCGGATGATCGAAGAAGGTGTAGCTGTTGCACTCGCGACCGACTATAACCCTGGCTCTTGCCACATATCGTCTCTGCCCTTCGTTTGGGGCTTAGCTTGTTTGCATTTGAAGATGTTGCCGGAGGAGGCTCTTACCGCGTTAACCGTAAATGGTGCCTGGGCGATCGGTTTGGGAGCCAATATCGGACAGTTGAGACCCGGCTATCAGGCCGACGTCACCATCTACGATGTAAAACAATTGGAAGAAGTCCCATACAACATCGGTTGGAACCCTGTTAAACAGGTGATAAAGAAGGGGCGGACTGTCTATAGCCGATAGATACACTGGGGTGTTTTTGTGCCACCACCGGTAATATTTTATTTTCGGGAAAAAAACTTTCCTGATTTACTTGTCTTATTATTGGCTTTAGTTATAATTCTAGAGGCGCCACCACGGACGGGGCCATTTCAGAAAAAACGGTTAGTTCGACTGCAGCGGGCAATGAGAACTGACGGTTTCCTGGCAAGTTTTTAAATCCAGAGCGGGGGATACGGACTGATGGCAGAGAGCATGCGCAAACAGGATAACTCTTCGGTCCAAGAAGACCTGGCCGCGCTCGAAGGGTTCGATGAGTTTTTTGAAGGTGACACCGAGGCCCCAGTCGAAGTAACCAGCGATGCCACCACTGTAGGTGGTGAGGTAATGCAAGAGCAGGTCGAAAAGCTGCTTGAGCGCATGACCGAGTTGCTTTCTTTCAGTGTTGATCAGAGAGTGGAATCGGCCAGAATGGCCACCCAGCTCATCGACAACCAACGCCAACTGATCGCCACGCAGCAAATTTTGATTCGTTTGATGGAGCGCTCGATCGATCTGACCCGGCACATAAGCTCCATCGAAGAAAAATTACCGGTGCTTTTCGAATTGCCTCGCACTGTCGAGAGCATTCGTCAAAGACTGGTGCAAATGGAAGGTGTAGAAGTCGAGTAAGCCACTGCCGCAACAGGGCAGGCTCTGTAGAGGTTAATTCCTGTGGTGGTTCTCCCACTGCCGGTGATTTCTACGTATTTACTTTGTAATACAAGATCGTAGTATTGCTTGGACGGCGCCCGCATCGTGACTGGCACCGTCTGAGGAGAACTCGATGGAGCCTGGCGGTAGCGAACCTGGCGGTTTTAACAGCACTGGCGGACAAGACTTCGGTTACGTCAGTGATTTCGGCTTTGACCACGATCACCACGACGGTCATGGGGACCATGGCCATGGGGATCATGGTTTTGACCATTTCGGCGACGATCACGGCGGCGACCACGATCATGACCATGATCACGACCATGATTCCAGCCATCAGGGACACAATCAGGGACTAAAAGGGCTTATTGCCAGACTGCTAGGTTTGGACCGAGATGCAGGAGCGCTCGGTGGCGGCGAAGCTGGTGGTGAAGCAGGGCATGGGCACGGTGCAGAGCCTGGCACGTCTCCGTCTCAATCGGTTATGTACAGTAATGCTGTTGCTGGAATCAGCCTCTCGGAAGCATTCCAGGGTATTCGAATAACTCCCAATTTCCTCTACTTGTGTCTTTTTGCAGGATTTACGTTTTGGTTGTTCGTTGTTTATTGGATCCGCCACAATGAGCCCTTGGCCAACCAAGTCTTGGGTACATACAGCTCCACTACGCGCCACGCTGTCGATGACAGGCGCCTCCTGAACAGCGTCAAGGACGCAATGCCATTTCGGACTTCATCAACGTTCGGCGATATCTACACCCCAAATGTGCCGCACGTGCCTGCCATCAAGCCTATCGATCAAGAGCTGATGATGAAGGCAAACAATGCCAAACCTTTACCGCAGCACTCGATGAGTGGCGCCGCGCCGCAGACATTGCAGCAGCAACTCCTCAATACTGCAGCTCGCCAACCCTATGAAATGAGTGCTGCTACGTCGCGTTACGCAAATCAGTTTGTCAATCAAAGTGTCAATCAAGCGCAGATGCAGGCCGGTTTTCCACAGGCGCCGCATCAGGGCTATCCTGCCCCATCGTATGCCGGCAGTTATCCAAATACGATTGCCACGGCGGGCTCGTATTACGCGATGCCCCAGCAACAGATGGTTGGACAACCTATTTATCCTGTTGCTCCGCAGCCGTTATTAACCGCGCCACACGGCATGGGTGAAGCTCAGCAGCAATTCGGTACTGCCGCGCAGATGCCGTACCAGAGCGGCATCCCTGCTCGTCAGCGAACAATGATCAATCGTTGATCGACTGTTTCTCTTCTGTCTTCTCAGTGCTCAGGTAAGTCGAAGTTTCTCTTTGCCAGAGCATCAAGTTCTTTCATTTCTATGTCCGTCAGTGGCTTTAATTCGGAAGCTCCCAGATTTTCCTCGGCTTCTTCGGGTGTCTTTATACCTGGAATTGTCACTGAGACTTCTTTGAGCGAAAGAACATATTTGATTGCCGCTTGTGTAAGCGTTCTGTTTTCCTTTTGTAGAAACTCCAGTCTTTTAGCCGCTTCTATGCGAGCCAATATGTAGTCGGGCGGCCAGGTTTGGCGAACATCGCCCTCTTCGAAAGTGACTTCCTTTATCTGGCCAAACTTGCCTGTAAGGAAACCGTTGGCGAGAGGTTCTCTCGCTATAACCGCACAACCAACGGCAAAGGCAGCTGGCAAGAGTGTTTCCAGCGGACGGCTATTGAAAATGTTGACCGGAATCTGAATGCAATCTGGTTGGCTTACCGCCAATGCGGTCATTCCTTCAATAGGATCACGTATAGAAATCCCCCAAGCTCGAATTTTTCCTTCGCGCTTGAGCTCTTGCAGGGTGTTATAGGTATTGTCCTTTTTCAAAAGGCGAATGGGCGGGTTGTGCAGCTGGTATACGTCGACATAATCGGTCTGCAGCCTATCCAGGCTCTTCTCGAGCGCGAAGCGGATGTACTCGTCCGTAAACGTCTGAAACCCGCCACCCTGATAAAAGTCGCTTCCGACCTTGGTCGCGATTATCACTCGGTCGCGTTTGCTCTTTAAGGCCTTGCCTAAAAGGGTTTCACTGTGACCAAATCCATAGACATCGGCCGTATCGAAAAAATTGCAGCCCAGATCGAATGCTTTATTAATGGCATCCAAGGATACTTTGTCATCGGTAGAACCATAGCTGTGGCCGTGTTCATTACCGCCGATTCCCCAGCCACCGAAACCTATCTCGGAAACCTTTATGCCTGTATTGCCGAAATCTCTGTACTTCATGCAGAAATCTCTGTGCAGAAACAGGCATTTTGTTCAAATTGCGACGCAGTCTTTACGAAGTTTGTCATTTACATATTTAGTAACGCGGTAGGAAAAGGCTGATGAATAGACAAATTTGTATGATTTTTTCGCCTAAGCATCTTCACACAATAGCTTCATTATTCATGAATACTGTCACAAGTTCGAAGATCAGTGTATTACAATAGCCGATTGGCTGGCGGGAACTCTGGAGACCGAAATTTACTGATGGATGTTTATGACATAACCATAGTCGGCGGTGGTCCGACTGGCTTGTTTGGAACCTTCTACGCGGGTCTCCGTGGACTCAAGACGAAAGTTATCGATGTCTTGCCGGAGCTTGGCGGACAATTGACCGCGCTATATCCCGAGAAGTACGTCTATGACGTTGCGGGGCACCCCAAGATACTTGCCAAAGATTTGGCAAAGAACCTGGGCACTCAGTCGCAATTGTTCAAGCCCGCTCTCTGCCTCGGCGAGAAAGTGCTGAACATGCAAAAGATTGAAGGCGATATTTGGCAGATAACTACTGACAAGACCGCCGATCACTACACCAAAACAGTTTTACTGGCTCTAGGAGCCGGTGCTTGCGTACCGAAGAAATTGGATATCGAGTACGACCACAACCTGGAAGGTGATGGTATCTATTACGCGGTCAAAAACAAAGAAAAATTCCGCGACAAGAAAGTACTTATTGTAGGTGGCGGAGACTCAGCAGTAGACTGGGCTAACGAGTTTTCGCAGATTGCGAAAAACGTCACGTTGATCCACCGCCGCGATCAATTCCGTGCTGTGCAGACCTCTGTTGAGGAGATGAAGCGCAACAAAATTGATATCAAGACGTTCTATGAGATGAAGGAAATCCAAGTCTCGAACGGCAAATTGGATAGCGCAGTCATTTTCGACAATCGCACCGGCAAAGAAGAACACCTGCAGGTGGATGCAATCCTTATCAATATCGGATTTGTCATCAACCTCGACTTCTTGAAAAGCTGGGGCATCAAGATGGAAGGCAACGCGATAACCGTCAATGAAAAGATGGAAACGAATTTGCCGGGCGTCTATTCCGCAGGTGACATTGCCGCTCACACTGCCAAACTCAAACTGATTGCGACTGGAGCAGCTGAAGCTGCAACGGCAGTCAACTTTGCAGTTACATTCATCAATCCATCTGCAAAAGTATTCCCGGGACACAGCTCCAACCTCAACCTTTCTATCTAAACCAGGTACAGGTTTCGCTGGCAGTTCATTTGATGTTTCCGTTCTGCGGAAAGTCGAATTTTTGGCTGATTATATAGATCGTCTGGTTTTACCCGCTCTTCCAGGGTGGGCGAGTTTTTTTTTGCGACTATTGGCGTGCAGCGACCAATATTTGCCCGAGTTTTCGGTTGTTCAGAAATAACAATGAGATTTTTGCTGAAGTTAGTCCTTTGGCGCTGCGGTTGGGGATGCCGTACGCTAAATGTTGTATAGGTGGCTGGGTGCTACGCTATATGTGGTGCCATACAAATGTAGTATAATGTTCTATACGCCAGCGGTTGAGAGTGAAGGTCGGGCGATTAGCGCAAGACTAAAATCAGGGGGCGAATTGGAGGGGCCGAATGTTTTCAGAAAATGCCCTTAAGGTTCTTGAAAAACGCTACTTGCTGCGCGATGAGCACGGCAATTTGAAAGAGACGCCTGAACAATTGTTCAGAAGAGTAGCCGATGCTGTTGCTTCCGCTGAAAAAGAATGGGGAAAGTCTACTGCTGAAATAGAGCAGTTGGCCGAGCGCTTTTTCCAATCTATGTATAGCTGCGCTTTTATGCCGAATTCGCCGACTCTCATGAATGCCGGCAAAGTCGGCGGTCAATTGTCAGCTTGTTTTGTCCTGCCCGTGCCGGATTCGCTAGAAGGTATTTTTGATACTTGTAAGAATGCTGCACTTATTCATAAGACAGGCGGCGGTACGGGATTTTCTTTTAGTCGTTTGCGTCCGGCTAATGATCGTGTTGCATCCTCTACCGGTGTAGCTTCCGGACCTGTCAGTTTCATGACCGTTTACGATGCAGCTACTGAGGCTATTCGTCAAGGTGGTACCAGGCGTGGTGCCAATATGGGTATGCTCAGAGTTGATCACCCGGACATTGAAGCATTTATCTCGTGCAAGCAAGATACAGACAGACTCAATAATTTCAACATCTCTGTAGCAGCGACGGACAAATTTATGGAGGCTGTCGAAAAGGATGAAGAATTTGATCTTATCCATCCTAGCTCGAAGAAAAAGGTGCGCTCTTTGAAGGCCGCCGAGCTGTTTGCAAAAATCGTTGAGAATGCGCACAGCACAGGCGAGCCAGGTCTTATTTTTATTGACCGAATTAACAGCACCGATCCTGTCGAAGAAGCTTATGACGATAAAGGAATGGCCATTCCCGGAACCGAAGAGATTGAAGCAACAAACCCCTGTGGTGAACAGCCTCTTGGACCTGGTGATGCATGCAATCTGGCATCGATTAATCTGGCTAAATTTGTCGATCGCAAGAAAAAGGATTTCGATTATCCTCGATTGAAAGAGCAGATTGAGCTATCTGTCCGCTTCTTAGACGATGTGATTTCAGCCAATAGTTATCCGCTTAAGTTTATCGAAGAGGCGACCCTCAATAATCGTCGTATTGGCCTGGGTATCATGGGATGGGCAGAGGCTCTGATACTCATGGGAATCGTCTACGGAGAAAAAGCTTCGGAGGCAAAAGCTGATCAGTTGATGCGCTTCATGAATGATACCGCCCATGATGCATCTGAGAAGCTCGCTGCCGAAAGAGGAGTGTTTCCCAATTGGCAGCACAGTCGCTGGAAATCAATCAATCGGCCGATGCGGAATGCAACAGTTACTACCATTGCGCCAACGGGTACGATATCAATTATTGCTGGTACCACATCCGGTATTGAGCCTCTGTTTGCTGTTTGTTATATCCGGCGTGTAATGGAAGGTACCGAGCTGGTTGAAGTCAATCCTCTCTTCGAAGAGATTGCTCGTGAAAGAGGTTTTTACTCAGAAGAGTTGATGCAAGAGATTGCGCAAAGCGGCATCGTGTCCAGCAACCACTCAGTTCCTGATGATATCCGCCGCCTTTTCGTTTGCTCGCATGACATATCTTATGCCGAACATGTTCGCATGCAGGTCGCGTTTCAAAAACACACAGACAACGCTGTCTCGAAAACTATCAACTTCCGTGAAAGCGCGACGGTTGAGGAAGTTAGAGAAGCATATCTTTCTGCCTGGAAAGATGGTTTGAAGGGGATAACCGTATATCGCGACAACTCCAGACCGCGTCAGGTCTTGAACATTGCTTCAACAAGAAAGTCAGGCTCAGGAGTCAGGCGGGGAGAATGCTGCGATTCTCCAGAGGATGAAACCAGCAACGACACCTGTCGACTGGTGGACGACTCTACTGCACCTGCTTGCACTGCCGGCGTTCAGAGCGTCGGTGTTCGGGCGGCAACGACCAGTCGACCACTGAAGCGCTACTTCTTTATGGATTCATCTCAAGAGTCTCAGTTGTTCAATAAGTCTAATGATCGACAAAAGGCTATATCTTCGATATCGGATTGCCCGGAGTGTGGCTATGGAAGTGGATTTGTTGCACGTCAAGAGAGCTGCAGTCTCTGCTTCTCCTGCGGTTATACTATGTGCTGAATAGGCCTGACTGTTGTGAAAGCAGATTTTGCGCCGAGGATTACAAAAGCAAGTGATGAGGGATCGGATGATGTCTATCCTGGTTGATCATGAGATTAAGCAAGAAGTAGAGGAAGGAAAGCTCATTATCGAGCCATATTCCGAAGCGCTCATTCAGCCGAATTCTTATGATGTCCGTCTGGCTGACAAGTTCTCGTGGCACGAAGCTGCCGACCAGATTATTGATCCGTACGATTCGGAGACTGTTCTTAACGGATTGGTTCATGTGACCGACGATGACATTGTCATCCAGCCACAGCAATTTATCCTTGGCGCCACGCTGGAAGCTTTCTGCTTGCCTGACGACATAGTTGGGCAATTGACAGGCAAATCCAGCCTCGCTCGCCTGGGCGTGATGGTCCACGTCACCGCCGGCTTCATTGATGCCGGATTCAGCCATCCTCCGGCGCAAATCACTCTGGAGATCGTCAACGTTGGCAATCGTCCCGTTCGTTTGCATGCCGGAATGTCAATTGCGCAAATGGTCTTCACCCGCACCGCCGTCTGCAATACGCCGTACCACCGCAAACCCAATGCCAAATACAACGGACAACCAGCGGCAGCTCACAGCCGGTATTACTTAAACAACACAGCGGCCTCTAAGTAAGCTCGCTCGATTTTCCAATCGAAAATGGCCCCGGAGATGATTTTTCATCACCGGGGATTGCATTTTGAGGCTCGAAATTTATCTGAGAATGAGCTCCAAAGAATTTATTTCTCCTATCCGAACGGTCGTGCCAGTCGGGGTTTTGAATCTTGATTAGTGAATGTTAATGTGGTGATGGGAATCTTCCCATGCCCCAGGGGATTACACGCATTGTTCCGGCGGTGAGCCGCCTCTAATATGTCTGCAGTGAACGGGCGAGCCGAGTCGCCCCCCCAGCGCAAGATTTGGAGAGATTTCTGGAGGTTTCCCACATGGGTGGCGGACTTGAGTTTAACCCCTACGAACTGCAGCCCTCTGCAGGACAAGACGATGCGACGACGCAAGCTCGGAATGCGGCATTGCAAGCGGATGCCAATGCGCAACCAAACGAAATCCAGCGAGCTCAGTACCAAGCGGGTCAAGTAGAGAAGCCTTATGGCACTCCCAACAACGGACAGTGGAGATCTACTTACGGCGGCGACGTTCAACAAACTTACAATCAAGGCAGACAAGAACAACCACGCACTACCACTGCCAACAACGGCCAGTGGAGATCGACGTATGGCGGTGACGTAGGCACGACTTACAGACCTGGCACGCAACAAGATCAAACACAACAGACACAGGGTCAATGGAGAAAACCATATGGCGCTGATTCGCCGCTTGTAGTGCCGCCTAACGGCAATCAACAAAGACCTCCGGAGCAACAGCAGCGTCCAGTTCAACCTGGTGGAAACAACGGTGGCGAAGTAGATCCTTTGACGGGTCAGCCTCTCAGAAGACCAGGACAAGTTCAAGGCAATCCATGGGACAGACCAACTAATGTTCCTGGGCAACAGACGGCACAGCCCGGTGACGGACGTCAGCAAAACTTGACTCCGCAACAAATGGATATCGCGCAGAAGCGCAAAATTGTTGACCAAGCTCTCGACTACAACACAGTCGGCTGGGGCGGCAACCTGGTTGCAGGTGGCGCCGGCGGTATTCTTGGTCGTCACACTGTGCCGTGGATCATGGATAAGGTCGGCAGCACGGTTAAATTAGATGCCAAAGCCGAGCCAACCAATTTTAGAGAAAGAGTAGTTCGTTACTGGCAAGACAATCACGATCCAGCTCGCTGGAACAGAGCTGATCTGGAATTCGCCAGAAAATCGCTTGATGGCGCGGAAGGTTTGGCCTCCCGCATGAAGGAGTTTCACGGACCTACCGTTGAGGCGTTGGAGACAGCTACCGAAAGAGCCAAGTTGATGGAGCCCTTCACCAAGGCCTCGTCAGTCGGCAACAAGACAGCGATTGCGGAAGCTCTCGAAACTGTTAAAGGTGCAAATGGTGCCGGTACCAAGCCGTTCTTCACAGCAGCCGAAATGGAATTGCTCGAAGAAACCGTCAAGAGCGGCAAAGTTCAAACCGGAGTCGTCGACGCATTCAATGCTAACTCTGCAGTTCAGCAAGCAGCAAAACTGCGTCATGACACATTCCAATTCCTTGCTGATTCGAAGAATCCGATCTCTGCTGCCAGTGAAGCTGTACCGTCAAGATTGCGCACCGTTACGGATGCAATCAATGCTCAGAAAGGTTTGACAGATGCTGGTGGAAAAGGTCTCTTCACCTCTGCCGAAATGACCGCTCTGCAAGAGTATCAAACAGCCGCGAAAGCTGCTGCAGTCAATGTCGCCGACGTAACTGCAATGAGCAAGTTCAAAGAAACTGCTGGCAGATATGGCTCGAGCTTCATCAAAGGTGCCGGTATCGCAGGCACCATCATGATTGCCGATCACTATGCCGACAAGTGGCTCTTCAATAAGAACCATGGAAACGGAATTGGCGACAGCATCAACTCAATTCTCGTTCCTGCAGCATTCCTTGCCGGACCGAAGAAGACTCTTCCATTGATCGCCACTAGCGTTGGAGCGCTCCTTGTCGGTAAGACAATCGGTGCGTCTTTGCCTGAAGGCGAACAAGCAAAATACAGCCGTTACTTCCGTCAGAGCACGGGTGAATCACTCCTGCTCGGTGCTGAATTCTTGCTGCCGATGAAGGCTGCAACTGAATCGGGTCTAAACTGGAAGCGCGGTGCGCTCATGGCCGGCACTTGGGCTGCGTTTAGACTCAAGAACGCAATTCTGGATCCTGCACCGCAATCTGACACTAGAGACGAAGCATTCAAACTACTGGGCGAAGACGCGAAGCGTCGCACCGATGGCTCGATGATGGATGCCATCAACAAGTTCGGCGCCCTGGGCGCAGGCGATGAGTCAAGCGGCATCATGGCTTGGACCAATGTCTTCAAAGAGGGCAATGGCAAAACCAAAGGTGCAAGAGGCGAAGCTGCACTTCAGGTCTATCGCACAGAGTGGCTGACCAAGCCAACCAATCAGTTCGGCAGCATGCTCGAAGCCAATCGCGGCGCAGCAATTTTGACCACTGCATTTGCTGAGTCACGTCTTGCTCACGGAACTCACGTGCCGACCATCACCGATACACCTACCTATTTATTGGAAGGCAAGAATATCGACTTGGGTGGTAAGGCTGCTAGAGACTTGATCATTGCTCGAATCAACCTGGAAAACGCTAAGAAGCAAGTTCAAGACAATCTTGGCAAAGAAATTGCCGGCAAGAAAGTCGAACAATCTGAAATCACCGATATCGACAACGTTAAGAAACGCGTTGAAGCTAGCGAAGCGAAGATATACGGCGAACACGATATGGCCGGAGCGGTTAAGGAATTGGCACATTGGGGAGAAGGTCTGAATGCAACGCACATGGCAAAAATCGAAGTCGATCTCAGAAACACCATTGCTGCAAATCAGAATTCCACAGATAGCCGCTACAAAGCCAAGCTCTATCGTGACCTTGCAACTATCTATCTGTCCGGCGCCTACGCCAAACAAGATGGTGACCCGCAATCCGCAGCCAAACTGCTCGGTGGAGATACATACACTGGCCGGCAGGCGCTAGATATGACCGGTCAGCAACGTGGTTTCGACGGTGCGCTTGATTGCATCTCTCGTGCATATCAGTTGGATCCCAACAATCCAGACGTTCAACAACTGTATAAAGTCGCTCAGCAAATCAATGCTAAGTTGCCCGGCAACATTCAAAAGCAAATGAACGACGGCAAGTACAACCCACTGCAAATCCGCCAATAAGCCAGTTTTTCAGTGGACTCTCAATCAAAATCAGTTCTTCAGTTCTGACTGGATCTGCTTGATGCATTCATCAAGATTGGTTTGCGTGTCGCTTCTGATCAAATCGAGGTTGGAAAACCAGCTGACCTTTCCCGAGTGTACCGGCAGGCAGGAAATTTGCCATGCCTGCCCGACATACAGGTCTTTGTCCTTTCTTAGAAAAACCAGATTTTGACCTTTTGGAAAATGGCACTGGGCACATTTGAAATCTTCGCGTCCATGAATTTTGAATGATGCAGGCAGCTTGCCTTTAACTGATCTCTCGAGATGCGCGTTGGAAACTTCGCCATAATTCCACTTGCCACTGGTCTGCTGAGAGACCGGCTCATCTAACGAAACGACTGCAATAAACTCGGCTTGCTTGATCATCTCGCGTGCCGGTGGGTGATAGGCCTTCGCCAGCGATGCCGAAGAGGCGAGCAGGAAAGCGGCTGCCAGGACCAATGTGCGGCCGGTACCTGTTGTCCTTTTGGTCATTTCGCCTCTCCCATGATTTTTTTCGATTGACCCGACTTCCCTACACTGACGCTTTTTTACTTTCAGCAGCTGCAGCTATTTCCAATTTTAAGGTGGGAAATTGAACTTTTTGCCTCTTGCAGACGTTTTCTAATAGTAGGGACATGCTGTCTCTGAAACTTCAAAACCCGGAGGGGCGGCGAGATGCTTACACCCCCTGTATTTCTGCTGCTCGCATCCCTGCACTTTGCTGTCGGCGCTTTGGTTTGCGCCTGCTTTCAAAGCTGGACATTGATCATCTTCCCGTCTTTGCTGGGTTTTCTCTTGGGCGCTCTGGTGCTATCTGGCAACTGCTGCCCTTTCGAGGGATCTCGCCGTTTTCCTTCACTTGTACTATGTCTGGTCCTTTTGGTCCTTCCGGCATTTGGGTTCTTCTATACAAGCCTTCGTCAGGTGCGTGCTTCCGATAAGGACCTGGCTCGGTTTGCCGGAAAACATGTATACATAGACGCTGCTGTTGAGTCTTGTCTTCCCTTGAGGAATGGCACAACCAAGCGCTTTACTTGCCAGGTCAAAAACGTCGCAATCAAGCGCGAAAGGCGGTTTGAGGTAATCAAATGCGATGGCACAACATTGCTTTTCATTCGAAAGAGTTCGCCATTTTTTGAAAAGCTGAATCGAAAGTCACATTTTCGCTGCTTGTGCAGAGTGGCTTCCATAGCTGATTTAGAAAGAGATGGCATGCAGGGCTATGCGAATTACCTGAAGCGAATGGGTGTTACGAGTTTGAGTTATCTTGATGGCGGAAGAAGTTTTCACTTTCTGCCTGATGAGAAGACCTCTTCAGCCGCTCTTCAAATTGCCGATGCCATTACCGACTGGACAGAGGCTCAACGTGGTCGGTTGATCTCAGCGCATATACGCAATCTTGGGTCTGATATAGGTTCTCTGCTTACTGCAATGGTTCTCGGTGAAAGGGCTGTAGGATTGAATTCTGATTTGCTGACTTCCTTTAGAGCGGTCGGTCTCTCTCATGTGCTGGCTGCTTCCGGATTTAACCTGACGGTCGTGACCTTGTCCACGCACTGGGTTTGTCGCGTACTAGGCCTTTCTGCAATCCCCACGAATTGCTTGAGTTTTGCGATGATGAGCGTGTTTGTACTCTTTGCCGGCAACAGCTCATCGGTTGTGCGAGCCAGTCTGATGTGCGCCTTAGCGATCGCTTGCAGCAGCCTGGGGCGCCGCGTCAAGATAGAAGGACTACTAGCATCAGCACTTTTGATCTGCACTATCGTGGATCCCTTATCCGTGGCTGATCCAGGCTTTCAGCTCTCCTACGTTGCTGTTTCCGGGATAGTATTTCTAGTTGCACCTATTGCTGATTTGTTTAAAGAGATCGTGCCTAACCGCTGGTTGCGTATGTTTCTCGATTGCTTACTAACTGTTTCAGTGGCTCAGGCATGCGTGTTGCCATTGCAATTTTTCTACTTCAGGCAGATAGGATTGTTGTTCTTGCCTGCAAATCTTTTGGCATCAATTGTGGTGACACCAGTGACGGTGGCAGGATTTGCATCATCATTGATATTGCTAGTCTGTCCGCCGGGGGTTTTTGCTGTGCCCTTTCACTTCCTTTCTATGCTTCTTGACTGGTTTGCGGCGATTCCTCTAAGGTTTCTCGTTTGGGTTGTCTCTGGCCTTTCTTCGTGCCCGGGGTCAGTTTTGAATGTTCCTCAAATTGGTGCATGGCTTGTTTTTCTCTACTATCTTTTGCTTGTTGTTTTATCTTTCGAGGTTTTGGCACGTCTTCGCGCATACAGCGACAGGCGCAGAAAAGAAGCTGACTAGCAGCTTCTTTTCTGGCTGTTCATCAAAGAGCAATTCTAAAGGTTGTAATTTTCTGAGAAGACTCTGTGGTTCTTCGGGCGGTGCAGTAGCGTTGTGCCATCCGTCCAGTCAGCGGAGAATCGAATAGTGCCGTCTGGTCCTCTCTGAATTGAAACTTGAGGTCTTGATGCGAACAGTCCGCGAATCCACACATCGTTGTGAACGAATTGATTTTGTTCGAAAACTTCGTGATAAGCGCTATGTTGCTGGTCTTTGGATAACTCGCTATAGGCTTTGGCCAGGCGATCCAATTCGCGCTGTGCGGTTTCTTCATTGTAAGGAGAATATCTTTGAAACGAGCGTAATTCTTTGTTGAAGACTTCTAGATCTGCGGGGTTGCCTCTTTCCGCTGCGATAAGCCGTGGCTCTTCTTTTTTGAGTTCTTTCTTTTGCTCCGGCTGTCCATCAAGCTTTTCGCTGTTGTCTGTTTTTGGGAAAAATTGCGTGCGGTTGTATTTGCGCTCCAATTCATCAGCGTTTTCTGCAATCAATTCTTGCGACCGGACGTAGCCTCCTTTAACTTGTCGAGCTTGATAAAACTTGCCGTCTTGCCCTAGGACCACAACGTTTTCAGCTTTTGCTGCGTTGTCTCGCTTGCGGCCGATTGCGATGACAAGGTCGTCATTGCCGAGGTCTTTGTCACCATCTGCGGTGAGTCCTACGACTCTGCAGTTGCGCAAATTTGTTTTGTCATCTGTCACATCTAAGTTGGGTAGGACGTTGGAGGAGATCAAACCATCTGTTGCGCCACGCAATTCTGCCCACTTCAAAGAGTTTTTTTGTGCTGCAGGAAGGCCATTCAAGGAATTAAGTTCTGCGGCAAAAGTCTTCACGCACTCTTGCGAAACAGTGTGCTTTTCCTTATCCCACTGCTCCGCAAACTTTTGTCCTTGCTGGGTAGCTTCGGCTTTTGTAAGCATCTAAATTCCTCCTGGCGCCAATAAACGCAAAACTAAATCGGTTCGTCGCTGACGATACCGATACGTTACGTATGGCGCGGATCAAGGTTGGGGCGTACTTGGGGCGATTTTGGGTCACCACTTTAAATGCTTTCAGTTTTACTTTTCGAAGAATTGAAAAATGTTGACTTGTCCGTAAAAAATCTCTGATGATTTTTTCGCTCTTTTGAACGCTTGAAGATTGGGAAGCTTGAACTCATCAAGCTTTTGAACCTCTAACTTGATGGTCTCGAGTTGGTTGCGAGGACGTCCGATAGCATATGCTGTTTCCATCTTTAGCGGGATGCCTCCAAAAACCGGATTGTGCTCGATGCGCTTGAGTAGATGGCAGAAGGGTTGAGTAACCTCGGGCGTACTGAGGGAGAAAACTTGTGATTTTACAGACGTCTCGCCTTGCCTCTCAGGCACGTATACCATCTCAGTTCTGGCATACACACCTACTGTGCTGCGGTAGCGGTATTCATCCACCTCAAAACCAAAGAGTTTTTTCTTGCCGTAGAATTTCCAATACTTTGGTTCTAAGTCCAAGTCTGTGACAGTGTTTAGCGTTTTTGCGAGCCCATATTCAAATTGTGAAATCGGGCACTGAAAGTAAGTTTTCTTTTGTGGGCAAACAAGCAGAACTTCCGGGTTTTTTACCCTCGAATCTATATATAGCGTGCAACCCATTTGCTTGATTTTGATGACAGAAATTCCCGTTGAAGCAAACAGCTCCAGAGGACCCAGCATGTGATGAGCCTGCAGTACGTGCAGGTAAGTAACCTTTTGTGCGGACCAGGCCGGGACCCATGCCATGGCGCAAGCAGCAATGGTTGAAAGTGCTATGAATACACATTTGCGCCGATTTGGAAGTCTCATCTTGATATGTGCTTCGTCGTCTCTTTACTTAGCTTTGCAGATATTGGCGATTGTGTCATTATTGACCGGAAACAAGCCGGTAATCTTGCCGGAATCCCGTCGGTACTTTACTAATGGCCAAGATTCTTTTGATTGAAGATGACCAACATTTGGCGGCATCTATAAAAGAACAGTTGGAAAATTCCAAACATGTAGTTGAGCATGTGGCAGAAGGCAAGGAAGGCTTCGACCGCCTCAAGCTTTATTCTTATGATGTCGCGATTTTGGATTGGGCGTTGCCTGATATGCAAGGTATCGATGTGCTCAGGCAATTTCGAGACATCGGTGGAGTTACTCCAGTGCTGATGCTCACTGGTAAGGCTGACGTGGATTTCCGCTTAGAGGGCTTTTCTTCCGGTGCAGATGATTATCTTACCAAGCCCTTCGATTTTAGAGAGTTGGCTTCGCGTTTGAATGCGCTTTTACGACGCCCTGCAAACTATTGCCCGAGCAATTTGACTATTGGCGAATTGGAAATCGATATTGCTGCAAAAGTTGTGCGACGCAAAGGCGTAAAGCTGAAGTTGTTGCCAAAGGAATTCGCTGTTCTTGAGTTTCTTGTGCGGCGCGCGGACAGTTTTTTTGATACTGAGGCTTTGCTTACGCACGTATGGAGCTCTGAGTCGGATGCATCGGAAGCTGCGGTTTGGCAGACTATCAAAAGATTGCGCAGCAAGCTTGATGTAGAGGGCGAGGAGTCAATAATTGTGAATGTCAAAGGCATGGGCTACAAAGTTGAAAAGGAACGGCTGAAAGCTCGTGACTGATTCTTAGATTTTTGGGGAGCCGCAAGACGAAATCGTATGAAACTTTGGCAACGCTTGGCTCTTCTTGCTGTAATACCGCTGCTATTGCAATGCTATTTGTTGACGCAGGTGAAGGCTGCTCAAGAAGAACTCGACCGTGCTTACGTGGAAGAGCGCCGGCAAAAAGACGTAATTATTCTCATCAGCAAAGCAATCAAATCAGCCATGGATTCGCTTTCGGACATTGTGAGCTACAAGTCCAAACATGTGCAACTCAAAAAGGAACGCTCTCTGCATCATCTAGGCAGAGTGAGAAAGATACGCGAAGAGCTCAAAGCTATGGCCGGCTCGGAAGAATATATACAGAAAGTACAGGACGTGTTGTCCGAAATCGACGAAACAGTACAGGCAACCATTGATGAGGACGAGAACGAGGTAAATCTGAGGGATCTGAGCAAAACGCTGAGGTTTACCAAGCTGGGGCGCAAGGCGATTGCCATTATGGATTATGCTCAGTTTCAGCAGGAGATGAAGTACAAGCAGATGCTTGTCGTCGTGCAAGCAAAGCGCAAGCACTTTGATGAGATGGCGTTGCAATCAGCTTTTCTGTGTGCCGCTGTTTCCTTTGGATTTGCAGCCTATGTCATTTATTTGACCTCGCAGCAGTTGAAGGTACTAAAGAAAAACTCTGAAAATCTTGCACGCGGGGAGAAATTACTGCCTCCAATGCGCGGTTCGGATGAGCTTGCAGACGTGGATAGAACTTTTCACTTGATGGCAAAATCGATCAAGCAGTTAAGCGAGCGTGAGAGAGCCATTTTAAAAAATTCAGGAGAATGGATTTTTGCAATTGACTCCAAGTTGCGTTTTTCTTTTGTCAGCGACGCGGTTGAAAAACTCTTGGGTGCAAAGCCCGAGGAGTTACTGGGGCAGCATGTGACCAATGTTTTGGCAGAAGCGACGGAAACCATTGAGAAGGCTCGAACGAGCGCCACTGATCAAGTGTTTGAAACAAACTTGAAGTCTAATAATGAAGTGCCTGTTGAGATTCAAATATCTGCGCACTGGTCTGACGAGGAGCAAACCTACTTTTGTATCGCACACGATATAGGCGCGCGCAAAGATTTAGAGCGGATGAAGCAAAGCTTTATGGCGATGGTGAGCCATGATCTACGCACTCCTGTTTCTGCCAACTTGCTTACTTTGGACTTATTGAAGAGTGATCCGGCAATAGGAAATTTGACCGACCGTGGCAGGACTCTGGTTGAGCGGTCCATTGCCAGCAATAACAGACTTATGTTTTTGATTAATGACTTGCTCGAGCTTGAGCGCTTAGATAGCGGTCAGCTGACATTGGATATGGAATTAGTCACTTTCAATGATTTGATTGACGAAACACTTCCAGGCGTTGAGATGCTCGCCAAGGCGAAAGACATTACCATTGAGCGAGACGATAGCGATCGGTTTATCTACTGTGAGAGCGCGCGTATCGTGCAGGTTCTGGTTAATTTGATTGGGAATGCTGTGAAGTTTTCTCCAAGCGGCAAAAGGGTGTTTCTCAAATATGCCGAAGGCGGTGGATACTGCAAGATTTCCGTATCTGATGAAGGTCCTGGAATCAATAAGGACTCACTTTCATCCATATTCGACAAGTTCACACAGGTGAAAGAAGCATCGGGCGCCCACAAGCAAGGCTTTGGGCTGGGTCTGGAGATTTGCAAAAAACTAGTCGAATTGCACGGTGGCAGTATCGCCGTCAGCAGCGAGTTGGGCGTCGGAACTACGTTTGAAATCTCCCTGCCTCTAAAAGAAGTTTAGAAGGGCAGCGGTAGAGGAATTTTTCGCCCTGACGATTTTGTCAGTCAAATGTCAGTGACCGGGTCTATGTTGTGAGCGTGAAGAGCAACAAGTTGCTACCACAGCCCTCTCTACCACCCCCCTTGATCAATTTCAAAATAACCATGATTTTGCGCTAGCCAGCAACTGCGGCGCCTGTTGGGCGAAAGGGAAGATGACCGCTGGGAGTTTCTCGGCAGGCGTCTCGGTTGACTGTGCAAAAATCCCCTATTACCAGTACCTGTCAGGTTTTCTGGCGGCGACAAAGGAGTTTTCCATGGCAGTAAGAAACATCGACAAAGCCGAAGCCACGTCCCACAAATTCGTCGATCGCGTGGAAGATGGGCTAGGTAATGAAACCCTATGGCAAGAGTGCAGCGATGCTCTCGGACAGGCAATCAATCCGGCGGAGCGTCAGCGTATGGTTCGAGACCTCGAAAACAACGGCGTCTTGCCGCGCATGCTGCTTGTTTGCGGCGCTGCAATAGATATTGATGGTGACGGCGTGACAAGAGAGGAAATTGATACTGCCATAAACGACACTACGGGCGACTACAAGAATCAGACAAAATTGTCCGCAGAATATGCCAAAGAGCACTTCGATGACATCGATACTGACGATGACGACCATTTGACTCGCGATGAAATTGATGCCTGGCGTGATGCGCATCAAGGCGATGTTCATCCCTCAGAAAGTTCGCCCTATCAGCAAGACCCGGAGCGCCCTACAGACAGTGTTCCGGAGAATCAGAAGCAATATGAAAAACGCCTGATGGATCCAGGAGCCTCAGCGCAAGAGAAATTGGAAGCTGTTGAAAAACTGCATGAATTGGGCGTAAAGAGCGTCACTTTGACTGACAGCAACGGCAACACGAAGACCTTTCAGATTAAAGTCGAACCGGTCAGCCCCGGAAGCACCAGGCAATATGTGCATCTTTACGATACAAGCTCCGGACGAATTGTCCTTCGCGGCATCGGTGCCGACGGCAATTACTCTCAGGAAGTCGGACGTGGTGGACGTCCTGTAGGATACGGCGGAGAAATCTTCTCAGGCACAAACTCCGGTTCTAACGTTGTTAACTTTGACAGACTTGATCTAGATCCACGAGCATCCGCAGTCTAGAGCAACACTTTAAGTCGTTGATAGTTGACACTAAGAGGTCGCAGAAACCTCGAGGAGAATTTATGACAGCCACTGTAAGAGGCTTCGGCGCTCAGGTTTATGAGTACGTCAAAAGCGATATGACAAGCGACTATGTGGGCGAAGAAGAGTACAGCAGCCCGGCTCTGGAACACAACGCAGAAGTGGCGGCCGCACGTTTGGGATTGGACTCAGACCCGCAATTGAGAGCCGATGCCATGCGAATGATGGAAAAAACTGGTGTACTTCCCGTGCTGCTATTCAAGAAGAAGGATGCATTGGACCTTGATGACGATGGAGAAATCACCAAGGACGAATTGGAGCAGGTCTTAGCTAATGACGGAACAAAAATCCTTGACAGAATTGCAGCGGAATATGCACTCACGCGTTTCGATCAAATAAGAGACGGCTGGGATCCTTTCGATTGGTTTGAAAACCTGGAAGAGTGTGAGATTCAGAGTAATGCCCAAGACGGGCGAGACGATGCGGAGATGGACCCTGAGGCTGTTTTCTATGGTCCTGTAACAGAAGCACCGCCGGTCGGCGAGAAAACCGCAGGCGATTCTGAAAAAGGTTGTTCTACACAACCAATTAGTTAGTCGTATCAGGGGGAAGCTTCCACGGCAGCGAGTTTGCCCTTCGCTGCCGCCAGCTTTTGATGTTTTGAACCGTGGACATGTGTTTGGCGTATGCCAGTTTTAATATGTCTATGAAGGTTTCGGGCAAGTTTAGATCTATAATTCGCGACATGCAATTTAGGTCTTCACTTAAGAATCGGACTCCAAGAAAGCGTCGCTGCAATTCGATGTTTCAGACGTATTTGTTGACTGCTGGACTCGTTTTTCTTGCCCCACCAAGCGCAATTTCGTCGGAGCTTTTGAATAAGGGAATCGCCGCTTACACTGCTGGCGATTATGTTCAGGCTGTAAAACTGTTGCAAGAAGCGAAGCGGCGCGATTTTGAGAATGCCAATTTGCACTATTACATGGCCAGCGCATTCGTCAGACTTAAGAGGAATCAGGAAGCCATCCAAGAATATAAGTTGGCTTTAGATTTGAATCCCGACGGCAAGCTCGCAGAGTACTGTCGCGGCGCTTTGAATATCCTTGTCCCGACGCCGGTGAAGCCAATTGATTCGAAGGAGAAAATCGCTGCGCCGCCAAAAATTGAGAAGGGACGGCAGCCCGGCTTGCAACAGCCTAATTCGCAGCAACCGATAATCTATGCTTATTTAGATGGCAGCCCGGCCAGTGATCGGGCGATTCCGATACTCTCCGACTTGCACACCAAATATGGTGACAAGATCAACTTCATTAGGAGCTATAAAGGCGGCACAAGCACGGCTCTTATGTCGAAGTATTCCGTCACCGATTTTCCCGCAGTCTTCCTTTTCGATGGTCAAGGTAAGATGATTAGGAAATTCGATAAAATGTTTTCCGAGGAATTGCTCCGTAAGGATGTAGCTCTATTAGCGCCGACAACCGATATGACACGCCTGACTGATACAGCCGACAAGCGACTGGCTATGTCCAGAAAGGCGATTGTTGACGAGTACAACGCGCGCGTGGCAGATGGTCGTCGCTTGGTTGATGATGCAATGAAGCAAGCGCGCAGAGAAGCTGAGAATGAGCTCTTACTGCGCAGCGGACGCGTGGCCGCAGCAGAGCGTAGCGAAGCCATCGAAGCGCGTGCTCTGGATAAAACCAACCAGTTACGCCAGGAATTCGATCGAAAGAAGCGAGAGTGGTACAGCGATGTTAGAAAACGGCTAGAGGGGCTAGGAATCAAAGATTCGACGTCAATTATTGCTCCTCCTGTAGATGGAGCCGATTGATTAATAGTATGGGCGCTAGATTGTCAAATATGAAATCAATAACACGGCTCGAGTCAGCTTTTGCCCTGTTGTTTATGATGCATGCGCTTCCTTGCTTGGCTGCAGAAGACTTTCTTCGGCAGGGTATTGCCGCCTATCAACAAGGAAAGTACAAGGAAGCTATCGGTTGTTTTGGTGCAGCCAAAGGTACGGAATCTGAAAATCCCTTGCTGCATTACTACATGGGCAATACACTTGTCCAATTGAAAGCCCCGGCTGATGCGCTAAGAGAATACAAGCTGGCAAGAGACTTGAGTCCCGGATCGAAGGTCGCCACGTTTTGCGATGCAGCAATTGCATCACTAGAACAAGCAAAAGCCGCCACTCAGCCTAAGGTTTTTCAAACGAAAATCGCCGGCGAGAAGTGGAGAATTCCTCTCGTAATCAGCTATGTGTGCAGTTGTCCAATGTGTGCAGACATACCTTTTCTGCTTCAACAGTTGTACGGGCAGACAAGGAAGAATGTCATTTTTCTGAGCGTTGCAAAAGGCGCAACCGACGAGAAATCTCTGAGCTTGATCAAGAAGTATGATTTATCGCTCCATCCGACAATCATCTTTGTCAACGAAAATGGAGTAATCGTCAAGCGCTTCAATGAATTTATAAATACGACGCAGTTGCGCCAGGATGTACTGCAACTCAGTCAATCTGCTCAACCTCCCACACCGACGACAGCTGATGAAAAAGCACTAGCAACGTACCGAAATTCTCAAATGGAGGAGTTGTATGCGCAGGTTGGGCAGGAGGAAAGAAAAATTCGGGAAGAGTCAATGCGCATAGATGTGGACACAAATGCCAAGTTAGGGGCTCTAATAACTCCAGTTAGGAGGTCGCCCGACTACATCGTTGCAAAAGAGGACTACGAAGCGCAGAAGGCAAGAATTCTCGCGGACGCAGAGCAGCGTAAAAATGCGCTTCTTATGGCATCCGCGAAGCGAAAAATGGACAGCTACATTTCATTGGAAAGAAATCTAGATAAAGAGGAATTGCGCCTCAAACATCTCTCCGAGCAAAGCAAAAGAAGTGGCGCCGCCGCTCCAAGAAGCAAGTAGCATTCTTTGATCAGCCTGGTTAGCGAGTTCTTGCAGCGGAAACTTCTGACAGTGAATCAACTTTGTAGTTGAAAGTGTATTTTATATCCAGGCTATCCGCTTCGAAATCCGCCGGCAGCCCCTTAAATGGAGCGCATGCGCTGATGGCGTTCATCGCCGACTCGTCGCAATCGGCATTGCCAGACGAGCGAATCAGCCTAATCTGTTTGAGCTTTCCGTCCTTGGTTATGCGGAAAAGAATTTGAGCGACGCGCGGATCTCCATTGGGCGGCGACCATGCGCGCTTGATGCGCTTGTGAAGCTGTTTTAGATAATCTTGCAGAGTCGACGGTGCCCCTTTGCCGCCCGAACTGCGTCCCCCGGCCTGAAAGATTTCCAGGTTGGCGTCGCCTTCGTTGTCGACAACTTCGAACAATTCGACCGGCGAAGATTCTTCCATGAACATAGATTCGTTCGCGGCGCGCGATTCTTGCGACTTTACTCCGGGAGAGATGTTGCTTTGCCGAGTGAATGTTTGATCTGCCTGCACGCTTTTCCAGCCGGATGGAAGCTTAACGAGTGAGACTAAGCGTGCCTTCGTTTCTGCCTTTTGTTGCTGTGCTGCAATGTCGGCATCAGGTGAGATCATTGCCGATTGAACTTGGACGCCTTTCAGTACCATCTCGGTCGGGGCTGCAGTAATCTTCTTGGGTGCGACGGATTGAAACGACCGCTTGCCGGCCTCTTCAGTTTTCTGGCTGGTTCTTTCCGCTGGTCGACTTTGAGGTTGCACTACCGGTGGTGTCATTGCCACTTTGTCTGTGCTGCCGCGGCGTTTTCTCTGGCTGTCCTTCTCTTCAGTACTGGCTGTCAGTTCGTTGTTGTCTTTGTAATCCGCAAATGAAGTGAGTTCAATATCGATGAATTGCTTTTGTGCGACAACCGGTGGCGTCACCTTGAAACCATGGGCGAATAGCCAGGCAAACATCAAAAGCGAAACGCTCAAGTAGGTTTTTGAAAAATACCTGGCAAATCGTCCCTCTTCTGGAGAGCCTATGCGTGCAGCTGCAAAAGCGTGTTTATTCGACTGCCTTCTTGTTGTTGCTACAGCCCAGAAAGCAACGCATGCAAGCGTGATTGACCAGGGTAGAGAAATCCCTGCAATACCGTTATAGAAAAAGACCGCTATCCAGGTGATTGAAGTGGCTGACGTGACAAGGTTGGCCGGAAGCGTCGAAGGAGCTTTTATTGCCTTTGCTTCTAGTTGTGAAACTTGTTGTGTTTCGGATTTTGCAGCGTGCTCACATTCACTTGCTGATTCTTGTACTTCTTTTCCTTCTGCCGTGTTCGATTTAGTTTCTGACTCTTTGTCTGATTCAGTCTTGGGCTCTGTTTTTGATTCAGGGGGGGACTCTGCATCTGGCGCGGCTTCAGCGTCGGGCTGAGAGTGAGCGTGAGCAGCGCCTTCTATTGTTTCAGAGCAAGCATCGCAATCCGGTTGCACAAAAACCTCGGCTGGCGTTTCCGGCTCATCACCGGCGACAGTCGAGTCTAGGCTTGCACTCGTAGAGTCCTGTTTTTCTGACAAGGTCGTAGTCTATTTTATCTACATTCCAAGCGCTATAAATCGTATCATGCGGCGGCTATGCGTCCATTTTTATGAGAAAGAAGAGAGCTTGCTGTCAAGAAGCAAGCTCTCAAACTTCAGTCCTGGGACCCTGTATTCATGGGCAGCCAGACCGCTGCCTTCTTGTTCTTGGCTACTTGCCCATTGCGGCGAAGTAAACAGCGCATGCGTGGTCGAGATACTCTCTTGACAGCCGGGGCTCAGTTTGAAGGAAGGCGCAGAGGTTAACGACTTGGTCGACAATGTCGCGCGGGTGGCAGCAACGCATGTTGCGTTTGCCGCTGCGATATTGGGATTCGATCAAGTAGTTGACTGCTTCTTCGTTGTACGGAACGCCTGTGCGCTGGCAATACTGCAGGAAGATCCACTTGAATTCGTCTTCGGTCGGGTTGGTGATGTTGATCTTGTACGGAATCCGTCTCAAGAACGCTTCGTCAACCAGGTCAGCCGGGTTCAGGTTGGTGGAGAACACAATCAACTGTTCGAACGGCACTTCCAGTTTTTTACCGGTGTGCAAGCTCAAATAGTCAACGCGTTTTTCCAGTGGAACGATCCAGCGGTTGAGGAGTGATTTGTGGTCGATTCTTTGTCTGCCAAAGTCGTCGATTAGCAGCAAGCCGCAATTGGACTTCAGCTGAATCGGCGCTTCGTAGAGCTTTGTACCGTAATCGAACTGTAGTTCGAGCATGTCAATCGTCAACTCACCGCCCACCACTACGCATGGGCGCTGGATGCGGACCCAGCGGTGGTCGTAGTCTCTCGGGTAGTTGGCGGCAGATACTTGCTGGTGGTTGTGCGAGTCGTATACGCGGATGATCTGTCCGTCGATTTCGACTGCGTACGGAATGAAGATGTGTCCTTTGAAACTGCGGACAATCCGCTCGGCGATTGACGTCTTGCCGTTGCCTGCTTCTCCGAAAAGGAACATCCCGCGTCCGGAGTTGATGGCAGGACCGACCGAGTTGATGGTGCGGCGGTTGACCATGATGTCCGAGAAGGCTACTTCCAAATCACGCGGTGTTACCGATTCGCGACGGATGGTCTGATATTTGAGAGAGTCTACATAGCGCGACCACGGTACCGGGCAGGCGCCGTTGTATGCGTTGTGGTCGAAATAGGAGCGCGCTCTGTCGCGTCCTTTTTCTGTCGGGGTGTATTCATAGTCAGCCAGACCGCCGGCACTGCGGACTTCAATGAGAAGTTGGCGCTTCAATACTTCGAGAATTTCTTCGATAATCTTGAAGGGAAGCTGAGTTCTAGCGGCAATTTCGCGACCCATCGCGAAGTTGACCAGATAAATGTCCTTGAGGATCAATTCTTCCAGAAAGCCTTCTTTCAAGCCGGTTTCGGCAATTGAAGATGGATACGGAGGAACGAACTCCTGCTGTTGTTGGGTTCCTGTCTTGACCTGTTGAACCATATTTCCTCGCTTTTTGCCTCTTTTGCCGGCTCTCTTTATTCAGACGCTTTCCTAAAACGCCTGCTTCCGCTTGGGCAGCGGGGGCTACATATACACTTTACAGCTATATAGCCAGAAACGTAAGCACCTCAACTAATTACGCTGCGCACTTGTCAGGGTGCTTTCAAGCACCAACTCGTGTATTTTATCGCCGATTTCGCCAAGTTTGTTGCCTTCTTGCTCTGATTCCTCCTTGTAGCTAAAACGATCCAGATAATAAGCTTCGACGAAATTGTCAACCAAATCAGGCAATTCGCAGCGTAAAGCCACTGGAAATGCCTGACTTTCGTATGCTCTTGTGCGCACTGCCGTGGCTACATCCCTTGGTGTGTCACTTGTAGTTTTGCTAACAGCAACCTTCTCGAGGTCTTTGAGCATACGCAAGTAAAGAGCGGTCGAGGGCTTCATATTCTTGATTTCATTGGAAGCCTGCTGTTGCGAGCGCCATGCGCTGAGGCCTTTTTTGACTAATTCCCAGACCAGAAATATGCCGATTGCAATCAAAATCGCAATTACATAGGGGTTGGACGACAACTTCTTAGTCCAGCTCCAAGCCTTTTGAGGGTCGTTTTTCTCTGCGACCTTGGGTGCCGGTGGTGGACCCGACTGGTGAGTAGACTTGAGCACCATGCGCCCACCCTGGGCGTCTTGGAACGGTTGTATCGGCAAAGTTCCGTTGGGAGTCGCGTCAATCGGCACCCAACCGTGCGTTGGAATAAACACTTCCGCCCAGGCGTGCTCATTCTTCTTGCGCACTAAGGCTGCGTCCGACTTGGGATCTTTGTCGCCTGGCATATATCCGAATACGACCCGTGAGGGGATTCCCTGAGCTCTCAAAAGAATCGCTTCGGCTGATGCAAACATCGAGCAGCTGCCGCTTTTCGTATTGAGTAGAAAGTTGGCGACGGCATCGACATCGCTTTCTAACTGGTTGTTATTGTCGAGGTAGCTGCAATTCGCTTTCAGGTAATTGGAAATCCTTTCGGCATGGACAAACCAGTTGCCGTCCTTGCCTCCGACCTCTTTAGCCAGAAGTTTTACTTGAGGATCGTAGTCTTTAGGCAGCTGCAAAAAGCGTGCGGATGCCTGACGGATTTGTTCTAATTGAACCGGGTTGGGCATGATTGCAGTGCGCAATTCATCGAGGTCTGCGGACGGTACCATCGAGACTGCCGTGTAAAAGAGCCCCGGTTTCAAATTGTTTTTTGCTTCCAGCGAGCCATCAGTCGCTACTCTCACTTCATCTGGGAAGTGCACGACTTGCGGGATCCAGCCGCAGGGAATGGTCAGATCCATGGTGCTTTTCACCTCGATGCGCTGTTCGACTTCGGCACCTCTGAAATTGGCCGGCAGGCGCAAAGATCTGACATTGCCTATGACATAGGCGTCGTCTTCCATTTTTCTTGCATCAGCCCACTGTTGACTCTTGCTGTTCACCCAGCGTTGTCCTTCATAAGTGTCGAATGCCATGCCTCGCAAGTAAACGGGGCGATTACTGCTGACGCTCAGGAGAACAACATCTTGCACTGCCGGATCGCGCTTTTCTGCTAATCCCATTTGCTGTCTTGGTCGCTGTTGTTTGGCGTCTTCTGCTGATTGATCTGCTGGCTCCGGAGCACCTGTCCCGTTGGCAGAAGGTTTGGCATTCTTATCCGGCTTGCCGCCTTTGCCTGGTTTTGCGTTCTTTGCGTCTTTGGGATCCGTCCCTGGCTTATAACCGGAGAGTTTTTCTTTAGGACCTTCTCTGCGCTTCCCGTCGCCTGTTCCAGTGCCCTTTCCTGAACCGTTCTTGCCGCCCTTTCCGTTTTGCTCTGACTTCTGTCCTTTATTGGTTTGCTCCGGCGGTCTGGGAGGGCTGTTGGCCGGTGTACGCCGAGGAATCGGCGCCATCGCTGTTTGTTTTGGAGCTTGAGGTGGATGCATTTTTTCGTATGCACGAGCCATAAGAATACGCGCCTGGTCGGCGATAAGATCGACAATTGATGCGCCTGAACGGGGCATCATGCAGAAGACCAGCATGGAGACAACTGGCAGGGTGACTACTGCAACCAGGGCGCCGCCTGTGGCAGGACGTTTCCACAGAGGTTCCGGCACGTTTAGAGCTTGAGGAAGCGTGGGTCTGGTAGAAGCTGAAACTTGTGCGGGGTTGCCTTCACGGCTGTGCGAAATGGCGATCAGGTAGAGGAAAATGGCGCCGCCGATAATAAAGCCCATTGGAAAAACACCAAAAATCGTGCTCTTTCCGGTTTGCGAAGCGACGCAGCCCATCAGCCCCAACGACACCGTCGCAGCAACATAGATATCGGTTCTCTGTCTCAGGTCGAAGGTAAGAACAATCAGCAGTCCACATAAAACCTGCATGAATGCGGGCAAAAATAAGCCGTTGCCGAAAAACTGCTTGATCGACTCGAAAACAAAGTGACCGAGAACCCCGCAAGTACCGGCAAGAATAAACACGTTGACCAGATGGGATTTTCGAGATCGGAATTTATAACTCAAATAGCTGCCCAGCGCCGAAACCAGGATGCAGCCTGTCGTTACGACGAACGGCGCCTCCGAGTAAAGACAGTAAGCAACGATGGTGATTGCCACCATGATGTAATTCATGATGCGCAACTCGACGGAGTTTTCCACCTCTATTGCTTTGGCTTTGGTGGCATCTTTGCTCATAGCTTGATGATGTCCTCGGCGCCTGAGATGATCGAAATCTGCTTGCCGACCCGGGATATGTCATCCGGTTCGTTGCGCATGTCGACAGTCGTGGCCAACTTTGCTTTGTCTTCAGCATTGCGCAAACTTTCGGGATCTTTGCCGGAATGCACTGTTTGAGCCTGCTGCTCTTGCTGCCCCTGCTGCAGAAATTGCCACTTGTCCGCGTCGGTCTTTCCAACAGGCTGTACCAAAACCAGCTCAATTTGCGCTTTCTCGGTTCTGGGCGCGAGGAATATCAGCGCCCCTTCTTTTGCCTTTCTGATCAAGTCGTCCAGCTTGTCGACCCGGCGTCCTCGACGAGCAGCGACCTTTGCGAGTTCTTCTGTGCGTTTGAATGGTTCTAGTCTGGCCAACATTTCAATGGAAGCAGTCAGTCCCGGCGCCATGGGTGGAGGCTCGATGACGAGCACCTGGTTTCTTACGATCAGCTTGGGAGCCAGTCCCCATCTATGACCCAGCGTGATCAGTGAGGCGGCGGTGATGAGCGCCAGCTCGTACATCTCTTCTGTGCCCCAGTCCCATTTCGAGTCAATGAGCAAATCGAAGGCAGGCAGACCTTCGGCCTCGAATTCTCTTGATAGTAATTTGCCCGTGCGCGCGCTTGATGCCCAGTGGATGATACGTGGACTGTCGCCTCTGATATATTCGCGAACCCCGCGCACAATCGCTGTTTGCTGGTTGAAGCTGGATTTGCGGGACAATAATCCAACGCTCGGAGTCACCACATTCAGTTGCTGCAGGAAATTGCCGCTGACGGGATAAACCTTCGGATAGACGACTGTTTCCGGCGATACTTCGGTGTTGTCCTTTTCGTCAAAACGAAAGCGAACCTCTCTCTGGCAATAGGAAAGGCCGAATGGAAAACAGGATGAAAACGTGATGCTCTGCACTCTGTAGATGCCGCGTCTTAGAGGACCGGCTAAGAGTTGCAGTGTTTCTTTTTCGCCCATGCTCGGGATGAGCAAAGGTTTGGAAAGGGGAGACTGCGACAGCGAGCCGAGACGCATGACATTGACGGTCATTCGCAACCAGCGCAAAGGAAAGAGAATTTGAAATGTTCCGACTCCAAATATTCTCTCCAGGGCAATCTTAATAGCAATTTTTTCACCGGCGCGCGCGTTAGGTGGCAGAGATGCTTTCACGCGCACGTCGCAGACTTGCAAAACCGGCAGCAGCAAACTCAGAAACATTGCTGCGATCATTCCTGATGCCATCAAGTACAGCCACTGGCTGTTGCTTTCGGTAGAAAAGACGTAGAGCAGAATAGTAACGAGTAGCGATCCGAAAAAACGCGCATTCAGAATTAGCACCAGATCCGGTGTCACCCGGCATCGCCAACCTTTGAGGTTGTCTACCGGCGGCGGCACTTTGGCCGCATTGCTGACGATGAACGGCTCAGGTGGATCGCTCTTCTTGAGAGAGGGCGGGGGCTGGATCGGTTGATCCTTTTGATTTTGTTGCTGCTCCTTGGGAGCACTAGACTGGGACTGAAACATCCTCTAGCACTCTTAAGATGAGGTCGGCGTGACTGACTTTATTGTCTTGCATCTTAGGAATGATGCGGTGTCCAAGAATGTACGGCGCGAGCCCTTTTACATCGTCCGGTTTGACGAAATCGCGTCCCTCTAAAAATGCAGCTGATTGTGCAGCTCTCAACAAGAGTTGCGTTCCGCGAGGCGATACGCCCAAAACAATGGATGGATGCCGACGCGTGGCGTGCACGATGTCGACGATGTAGTTTTTCACGGACTGCTCTACATAAATATGTCTCACTGCTTGCCTTGCCATGAGCACTTCGTCCACGGTCAAAACAGGATCAACAACAAATCCATCTTGTGCCAAGGTCTTATCGAGAATCTCCAGCTCTTGCTTGAGATCCGGGTAACCGAGCGAAATGCAGATCATGAAGCGGTCTAGCTGTGCTTCAGGCAGTGGGAATGTGCCGTGATATTCAATCGGGTTTTCCGTTGCAATAACGAAAAACAGCTCAGGAAGCTTGCGCGTTGAGCCGTCGATTGTCACTTGGTTTTCTTCCATCGCCTCCAGCAGACTGGATTGTGTTCTAGGCGTGGCGCGGTTGATTTCATCAGTCAGCAAGATATTGGTAAAAATCGGACCAGGCATGAAGTTGAAAGTGCCTTCTTGCTGGCTGTAGATGCTCACCCCCGAAATATCGGAAGGCAGCAAGTCCGGCGTGCACTGAATACGCTTGAACTGTGATTGGACAGACATGGAAAGTGACTTGGCAAGCAATGTCTTGCCCACTCCCGGGACATCCTCGATGAGCAGGTGTCCACCTGCCAGGAAGGCTGTGACTGCGAATTTGACGGCTTTTTCTTGACCGACCAAGACGCTGTTCATGTTGTCGACCAGAGTCTTGGCTTTCAGAGCCAGTTCTTTGGTTTGGGAACTAGATGTAGCTCCCGCTTTACCATCGGTTCTTGCTTCTGCTTGAGTCATGGATAGCCCGAAATGCTCCCTGTGCTGGGTCGGTCACAGCGGTTATGCCCTGTCACCTCCATTCTTATTCCCACTTATCAACCCTATTTCAAGCTTGAAAGCCTATTTCTATATCTCAGCGTCCGATAAGAGGCGCCGTCATGTGGCTGCAGTTCTGCCGTTTGGCTTGTTTGCAACTTTGAGATGTTTGACCCCATTTAGCTTTCGAGTCTTGAAGTCCTCTGGTAAACTGGCTTTTCTCAATAATTGTGGAGATATTCCTATGGCTCTCACATTCCAACAAGTCGTTCAGACCCTCAATGACTTCTGGGGCAAGAAAGGCTGCGTCGTCATGCAGTGTTTCGATCTGGAAAAAGGGGCTTCCACGATGAGTCCGGGGACTTTTCTGCGCGTTTTAGGACCAGAACCCTGGAATATGGCTACTATCGACGGTTGCCGCCGCCCGACCGATGGTCGTTACGGAGAAAACCCCAATCGTCTGCAGCATTATTTCCAGTATCAGGTCATCCTCAAGCCGTCTCCCGACGACGTGCAAGATATCTACCTCGAGAGCCTCGCAGCCCTCGGCGTCGATCCTTTGCAGCATGACATTCGCTTTGTCGAAGACAATTGGGAATCACCCACTCTCGGCGCCTGGGGAGTTGGCTGGGAAGTCTGGATGGACGGGCTTGAAATCACCCAATTCACTTATTTCCAACAAGCCGGCGGTCTGGAAGTCAGACCAGTAGCGGCTGAGATCACCTATGGTCTGGAACGCCTGGCCATGTATTTGCAGAATGTGGACAACGTCTATGAGTTGCAATGGAACGAAAAGGTGAAGTATGGCGAGCTCTATCACCGCAATGAAGTCGAGCAGTCGACCTACAATTTCACGGAAAGCAACCCGGAGCTATTGTCCACTCTTTTCACGCTGCACCGGCAGGAAGCTGAGCGTTTGATTGGAAAAAAACTGGTAATGCCTGCTTATGAACAAATATTGCGCTGTTCTCATACTTTCAATTTGCTCGATGCACGCGGCGTTTTGGGACGTGACGAGCGAATGAAAACCATTTTGGAAATTCGCAAATTATCCGGTCTGGTCGCAGCTGCTTTCCTTGAGCAACGGATCGAGATGGGTTTTCCTCTCTGCGCAGAAAATGAGCGAGAAGCATTGGTCAAGACCTATACTGAAAAGTATCTCGTTTCCAAGAAAAAGGCCTAGCCGGTCAATACCGGAAAAATATTTTTCCTGACCAGCCAGACGACTTGATAACGGCGAGTATATTCCATGAATATGCGATGGCTGGTTTTCATGCGCCTTTCCGTGGGTTTTTGTATGTTGCAAAGGCGTCCGTCCGTCCCGTCCGGGTCGGATTAGATCCTGATGCCAAGCTCTTCTCCGGCAAAAATAATTTGCGCCGGACGATGAGTTTATCTACATAATGGGTATAAGAAGTAGTTGAGGGCCCTCTGGCCTGGAGTGTGGAAATCGGAAAAATCGACGGAGAAGCCGGAGTCAGGACGGACCAATTAATTCGAATCGGGAATTTCGAACTGCGAGCGAGATTCATTGACCGAAGATTTATACCGGACGACAAAAGGTTTTGACCTATTCAATGAGCCGGAACAGCCGGTTCCAGTTTGTTAGTCTCACGTAGCCATTTACTAGGAAGCATTCGGATTTGCAATACCAAACTTTGAAAACCAGCAAGGGCAAGGTAAAAAACGAGCTTTACGGCGCGGGCAAGTTGCAGTTGGCTGCAGCTGCGCTTATTTCGCTGTCGGTAACAGCGTTAGGCGTGATGCCGGCTCACTCTATCGGCTTGGTGCCAGGGCATGCGGTGCACCCGATCAGGGTCGTTCCGCACGTCAGAACAGTCAGACGTGCTTCTCAGGCTCCGGCAATTCGTAAAAACTTCAATTCGGCTTCCGCACGAGCCAGCTACAAAGTTAGAGGCGGTAAGGCTTCAGTTAAAACAGCTCGTGCAACGGCTCGCCAGGGTAAATTGCGTGGACATCGCAACGCGGTCGCCAAACGTCCTGCGACACCACGTGCGGTGCAACCGCAGACTCTCGCCGACAAGATGGCCGCGCGAACCATCGCTCCCGGTGTGATTCACAAGTTTTATCGCGGCGCGCTCACCATCAATCTGCTCGATGTGGACATGGTCAATTCCGATGTGAAAGTTCGTCCGATGTTGGCAGGAAATGATTTCCACCAGCTCAAGGATGTTACCGACCATGCTCGTGAAAGCCGCGCTATAGCAGCGGTCAACGCCAACTATTTCAAATCAAACGGCACGCCTCTAGGAACCCTGATTATCGACGGTGAGTGGGTTGCCGGACCTCTGTTCGACCGAGTTTCGATGGGCTTTACTCGTGATGGTTATGTCCGTATCGACCGAGTCAACCTGTTCGGCATAATGCGCTCTTCCAATCCTGAAGTTCCAAGCGCCTGGATCAACAACATCAATCAACCTCGCCGCACCGGCAGCCGTTTTGTAGCTTACACGCGGCGCTGGGGCAGTTTTGTTCAATTGCCATACGACGGTGTTTTGGTCGCTATCGACGCGCAGGGCAATGTCATCGACACCAATCCACGGACCATGGGCATTCCGTGGGGCGGCTATGTCCTTTCCGATTCAAAGAGCGGTGCAATTTCAAAACTGAAGCGCGGCGACAATGTCAGTATTGCCTGGCAAACCCGTCCATCCGCTTGGTCTGACGTCGTCAATGCCGTGAGTGGCGGGCCGACACTGGTCAAAAACGGCAAAGTCCAGCTCGACTTGCAACAGCAGCATTTCACTAAACGCTGGACTGGATCTCAAATTCATGCTCGCACCGCAGCCGGTGTCACGAGCGACAACCATTTGCTATTGGTTACGATTGAAGGTCCTCACACCATGTGGGATCTGGCTAAATTCTTGCGTGATATGGGAGCCGTTGAAGCTCTCAACCTGGACGGCGGTGGCTCGACAACCATGGTTGTGGACGGAAAAGCTGTAACAAGAGGAGCTAAGAACGCCCAAAGACGAGTCGCCAGCTCGATTGTTCTTGTCGATGAGCGCATCGCCTCGCAGAACTATCGCCCCTTCAATGGTGCATACAAGCCGCAAAGCGATATTTCCGATTTCTTGATGCCAGCTAAGGACGTAATGTCCCGCCTTTCAGTCAATTCGGAGAATCTCAGTACTCTGGGCAAGGACTATTCGGATTTTGGATTCCAGGAAGATTTCTCGGAGTCGCTGCTCATGGACTCGGCTATGCTGCCCGACCTCGAGCACGACACCAATGCTGAATTGAAGTCTCTCGATTCTCAGCTGGAGACGGGCGTTTTGCAGGCAACGCATAAGGCGGCTGTCCGACCGGTCGACGCTGTCAAGCCTGACTCTTTGCAAAAGCGTGATAGCCGAGGCATGTTCAAGGTTCCTTTCAAAAACCCGTTCAATCTAAATTTCCTTGGCCGCAAGCGCGGTTGATTAGCGAAATTGCAGAATGAAGTTTTTAGACGGAGTACCCCGATTGGTTATTGTTCGGGCGTTGTTTTGCGGGCATACTTGCTGCATATAGACTTGATCTACTGGAAATAAAGCAACCATCAATTCAAAATAGACATGAATCTATGGGGACCCCCGAGTCATGGAAAAATTTGCTGTAGGTGTCGACTTCGGCGGCACCAAAATATCGGCAGGCGTGGTCAATCTGGAATCCGGTCGCTTGGTCGGCACGGCTAAGAAAAAGACGCGCCAGGTCCAGGAGCAGGATGACGTCATCAGGCGCATCATTACTGTTGTGGACGAAGCAATCAGCGAGTCCGGTGTCGAGATGAAGAAGATAGCCGGCATCGGTATCGGCGCTGCTGGAATGGTCAATCGGGAGAAGGGCATACTTCTAGCCGCGGTCAATATTGGGGCCAACGATGTACCGCTTGCAGAGCCTCTTTCCAAGCACTATGGATTGCCCTGCAAATTGGGCAATGACGTGGAAGTCGCCACCATCGGAGAAATGGCATTCGGGGCCGGTCGTGACTGCAAAAATTTTGTCTGCATCTTTGTGGGCACCGGCATCGGCAGCGGCATTGTGCAAAATGGCACTCTTGTCAGAGGTGCCACTGGCACCGCCGGTGAGGTCGGTCACATCACTCTCTACCCAGACGGTAAGCTATGTGGCTGCGGCGCATATGGCTGTCTGGAAGCATACGCATCGCGCACTGCTGTCGCGAAGGACATTCTTGCCGACTTGCAACGCGGTCATGATTCGGTCATTCGAGAGAAGGTCGACATGACCAAGGGCATTCTGCGCTCCAAGGCGATTGCACAGGCCGTTGCTTCCGGCGATGAGATGGTGACAGGAGCCGTCGAACAAGCAGCCCGCTGCATGGCCACGGGGCTCGTCACTGTGATCAATTTCTTGAACCCGCAAAGAATAATTCTGGGCGGCGGTCTTGTTGAAGCAGTGAATCTCTACTTCGACACAGCAGAGCTTTACGCTCGTCGCCGTTGTCTCAAGATACCGGGTCGCAAGATTGAAATCGTCAGGGCTGAATTGGGTGACTATGCCGGCATTGTCGGCGCGGCAATGCTGTCCAGAAACGGCTCCAGCAAGTAACTAGGCTGCCTCTGCTCCAGGCCTTTCCTCCGGACCGTTAATTGGGTTCGTGGATGTAAATCGTTAAAGGTCTACAAACGTGGCTTAGCGTCTGCGGGAAAGCATGCGCCCAACAATGAAAAGGCAAGCGATTAGACCGGCGCCGCTGCCATACTTTTGGGCTTGCCATCTGGTGGTCCCGATTTCGGCTTTCTCAGGGGTCTTTATCACTTCCACTTTGGGAATCACCCGCGACCCGACAATGGTGTTAACGACTTCGGTCACGCCGTCGATTGGTCCCTGCACCAGTGAATGACTGAAGGAATGGGCAAATGCACCTGCGCATTCGGACGGTGAGCAGACTTCCTCTTCTTGTTCGATATCGACAGTTGTCTCGTCCATTGGAATTATCCTCATCTCGTCGCTCATGACCACAACCTCCAGGCTAACTATTTCTTGCCACAAAAAGTATGCCGCTTATCTAGGGGTTTCCCTGAATTGCTGATAAAAACTCCAAATACCTGGCTAGCTACAGGGTTCAGGGTTTTGCTACGAATTTTGAACCCTGGCGAGTGCCACGTCTTTCCAATTCTTGATCGATTTTGCCCATAATGCGGCTTTTTTCAAAACACCATTCCGGCGCAATAATTTCTTCTCGGGTCCCTTCGGCCACTAAACGCATTACCACCATATCTGGTGGCAACATTTCCAAGGCGTCGCAAACGAGAGTAACGTATTCGTCTTCTTCCAAGAGCGGCAGCTTGCCCATCGCATAGTCAACCGCCATTGGCGTATGTTTGTACACGCAGAGCTGGTGAATTTTGATCGCTGTCAGTCCGATGTCGGCAATTTGGCGAACTGTTTCCATCATGTCTTCCCTGGTCTCACCTGGCAAACCAAAGATCAAGTGCGTCGCGACAGTCAAGTTTCTCTTGCGCGCACGTTCGACTGAATCGAAAAATTCTTCTGCCGAGTGAGCTCTATTTATTAGGTCAAGAGTCTTATTGTGTGCGGTCTGCAGACCAACCTCGAGAAAAACGTAAGTCTTCTTTGCGTAGTCTGCCAGCAGGTCGAGCACATTGTCGTCGAGACAATCCGGGCGGGTGCCAATGCAGATGCCAACCACATCTTCGTGGTCCAGAGAAACATCATATAAGGAACGCAATACTGCTTCGGGGGCATAGGTATTGGTGAAAGCCTGGAAGTAAGCGAGAAACTTCTCCGCTTTGAAGCGCCGCCTGATTCTATCTATGCCGGTCAAAAGCTGTTCTTTGACACTTAAAACCTGGTTGATGGTCGGAGCGCCGGAGCCACGGTCGTCGCAGAATGTGCAACCGCCGAGCGCTCTTGTGCCGTCACGATTGGGGCAGGTAAAACCGGCATCAATCGGAACACGATAAACGCGGGCTCCGAATTTTTCCCTGAGATAACCGTTAAAACTGGTATATCTTGGCTGGCTCGCTTGCGAGCATGTAGTTTTGTGCGCATCCGGCGGGGCAATTTTGCCTGTGTTTTTGCTCATCTGATTGTCAGTCTTATCGTTCAGTGTTCGCATGGACAAAAATCGCCGCCTGAGAGCAGATATGTGCCAATTCGCTGGCAAGAGTCAAAGACTTTACTACATTTACCGAGTTTACAACAGGAAAATCTGCTGCCGTGTAAACAGGCGGCTTACGGCACCCGGGCGTTCTATGGCGTTCTCAAGTGCCGCCGGCGATGTCTTTTACGACCTTGCGCGTTAATACTAGTATGGACTCAAGTTGACACGCTTTATCCGGGTTTGTTATTCTGGATTTTCACTGGAACTCTGGCTTTGCAGTCCGGGCAGTTCACGCTGTTCAGATATCCATCTTGCCCCCATCGTCTAGAGGCCCAGGACACCTCCCTTTCACGGAGGCGACAGGGGTTCGAATCCCCTTGGGGGTAAATCTTTCTTACCGGTTGCACTTAGTGCGACCGGTAATTTTTTTGTTGCTAAGGAAGGCGCCGCTAAATACTCTGAATTGCCCGAGGTGAGGAGCCAGTTGGCCAATACGCCTCTACTATTCGTCGTACAATAAATATGGACGAAACCGGAGTCCTCGCCATGACAGAAGCGACTGACAACGAACAAAAGGTTCTTAGACTTGGTGAATTGCTAACTCAAGTCGGCATCGTACAACCTCACGAATTGACTGAGGCAATTCAGACCTCGAGTGAAACCGGATTGCCCATTGGTCGCGTTCTAATTATGTCCGGTTATTTGACGGACCAGGAATTGCAGGCGGCCGTGCAGGCGCAGTCTCTTGTCAAAGATCGCGTAATCGAGCTCGATTTGGCTCTCAAGGCATTGCAGGCTGTTTCCCAGGAAGGTCTAACCTTAGAGCAGGCGTTGCGCTCAATGGGGTGGATGAATAAGCGCGCAGCCACTACCGCAAAGCTAGGGGAATTCCTTATTGAAGCAGAACTTTGCACCCAAGAACAGCTTGATGAGGCAGTACGCACGAGCCAAGAAACCGGCTTGCCCTTGGGACGTATTCTTGTCTTGACCCAAACAGTATCGGATGAGCTTCTGACTGCTGCACTTACAGCGCAAGTGCTTGTGCGTGACAATAAAATTACCAAGGAAGAAGCGATTCAAGGATTGTCGTCGGCTCGCCGGCGCCGAGTTAGTATCGAAGTTTCGCTGAGCGATCATGGCTTCTACAAAGCACCGATTAGGCAGTCGATTAAGCTGGGTGAATTGCTTGTCCTGGCCGGTCTGGTCAACGAGAGCGATTTGATGACCGCACTCGAACTGGGTCTTGCCAGAGAGATGCCGGTTGGTCAGGTGCTGGTTCAAACTGGCCAGATGACTCGAACTGGACTGGATGCCGCTCTCAAGATTCAAGAGATGGTTGCCAACGGAACATTGCATGCACTGCAGGCCGCAGAGGCTCTCAGGCAAATCGTTTTGAAAAACATATCCATAGCGCAGGCGGTTGCGGAGCTTGGTTTGCTCAAATCAGAACCATCGGAAACGATTCGTCTGGGCGAGATACTCCAAGCCGCTGGTGTCGTTTCGGATGGCGATATTCAAAAGGCGATCGAGTTAAGTACGAAGAATTCTGCTCTTGTCGGCAAGATGCTCTTGGTCTCTGGCATGATCGATGAGGGCATGCTTCATTCGGCACTTCGCTGCCAATTTCTCCTGCGCGAAGGCTTTCTGAAAATGGAACAAGCCGTCGTCGCACTCAATCATTGTCAGAAGCACCACGTCTCGTTCGATGACGCTTTGACACAGCTCGGATGGACATTGCGCGCCCGCAATAAATGATTCTGCAGGCAGAGTGTTCGTCCACACCCACACTAGAATCCCGTGTGCGAAGAACTCGTGAATGTTTAAATCCTGGTTTTCAGTGCTTGAGCCAGCTGCGCTCCAGAGTGTGCCTTTCTCGCGTTTTGAAATAGACGGCCACTGCTAGTTTTTCCATATGCTGTGAAATTGTTCGCAGTCCTTGTTTCACTTCATTCTTTTCAAAGTGATTTTGCACATCCAGAAGCTGGTCTTCAGAAACCAACCCGGTCACACCTTCGCACATGCGTGGAACCATCACTACCGGGTAGATTTTTACCATCTTGTCCCAATTCTCCTTCATGAAATTCCATGCCAGTTCTCTTCCCCATGGATTGAGCATGACTGAGCGCACTACATACGGTGCGTTTTGCGTTCTGATTTCACCGTTGAGTGTTTTCTCTAAAGTCTTTGATAGAAGCGCTTTATCTCTGAATCCTGCCAGCGCATACATAAAGCGCTCTTCCTCCTGTGGAGTAGAGGCTTTCTTAAACTGCTGCACGAAGTCCCTATATTGCGCCTCATCACCGTGGTAGGCAAGCACGCTTATCGCTGCAGCTGCGAGTGCGGGACTGACAGATGTTCTCGACTTCTTGTATTTTGCATAAAGTGTTGCGGCCTCTTCCACGACTTCTTCGACCTCGGCAATGGTTCCGGCGGTCGTGAAAAGCATTCCGCGCAATTGCTCTTTCACTGCGTCTTTTGCCTGGCGATTTTTGCTGCTGCTTGTTTCTGAAATGCCGATTGCTTCCAAGGCTGGCATGACAATTTCCCGCGCGTATTCTCTTAATGCGCTGCGCTGACCCTTGCCGACTATTTGGTTGAGGTAATTGATAGCACCGATAAGAACTGTCCAGACGTTCTTGTCTGTCTCAGCTTTAAACTGATAGCTGTGGCGAAAAAATGTTTTCAATTCGATTGAACCGTTTAACGCTGATGCCCAGAGGTCGCTAATCAAGCCGAATCTTTCAATTGCAGATAGGTCTCTGTAGAGGTTTTTCGTAATCGCGGCCAAATCATCGTCACTATACGAGCATCTGTAGAATCCGTGCCCGCCTGCGTTAAGCAGTAGCCAATCGGCGGCTGCGGGTAGTTTTAACTCCGTGGAATTGCCCGTTAGCAAAACTCTTCCTTCAACACGTTCGTTGCCGTATGCAGCCTTGTACATGATTGGAATGTGGTAACGAGAGACGCTGTCTTGTTTTACGTGTGAACGTTTCTCTTCCGGCAAATAGAAGAAACGGTGTTGGGTGATGAGCCAGCTTTGACCGCCTTCTTCTTTGGAGGCATGAACAAGCGGGTAGCCGCCTTGAAAAATCCAGGAATCCATCATTTGCCTGACAGGCTGCTCAGATTTTTCTTCGATAGCATCCCAGAGATCGGTGGTTTCGGTGTTTCCATATTTATGGCTGTTTAAGTAGTGAGCAATTCCGAGCCGGTAACTTTCTGCGCCTAAATATTGCTCCAGCATGCGAAGAACAGATGCGCCTTTCTCATAAGTCAGGACATCGAACATGCCTTCGGCGTCTTCCGGCTTGCGAACAGTGAACTCAATTGGACGAGTGCTCAGCAATCCGTCCGTGGAAAACGCAGCTCCTCTGGAAGCGCCGAATGTATCCCATCTTTTCCAGTTGGGTTGCCAGTCGTCTGTAGCCAGCATTTGCATGAACGTAGCGAAAGCTTCGTTGAGCCAGAGTCCATTCCACCAGCGCATTGTGGCAAGATCTCCAAACCACATGTGCGCTAGTTCGTGCGCCACTATATCGGCGACTCTTTCAAGCTCCTGCTGTGCCGCGGTTTTTTCATCGAGCAGAAGCGCATTCTCTCGAAAAATGACGCAGCCGAGATTTTCCATTGCGCCGAACATAAAGTCTGGAACCGCCACTAAGTCCAGTTTTTCGCCCGGATATTTGATGCCGTAATAACGATTGAAAAAGGAAAGCGATGCAGAAGCAACTCGCTCTGAAAAGGCTGCTAAATTTGTTTTGCCGGCAGGTGTCCAGACTCGCAGCGGGCAGCCATCAACATCGACAGGCTCAGTCGCCTCAAGATTGCCAACCACTAGCGCGACCAGATAAGTCGACATCTTCATCGTCTCTTTAAAGACTACGAGTTTCTTCCCTCGTGGTTTGGCTGATTTCGAATCTGCCTTGCTTTTGCTGCCTTTGCTAGTTTCGGATTTAGAACTTGTTTTCGAAGTTTCTTTCTTCTCTGCCTTTTCCGATTTTTCCGACTCTATCGGCGAGTTAGACAGCGCGACAGCATCAGCATCTACAAGTACTGAAATTTTGAAGACCGCTTTGAAATCGGGTTCGTCAAAGCAGGGAAAAATGCGGCGCGCATCGGTAGGCTCGCACTGTGTTACGGCCAGTGTGTGCTTGGTTCCGCTTTCATCTGTGTAGGAACTGCGATAGAAGCCGTGCAGTTTGTCATTCAAAATGCCGTTAAATGCGATTTGAAATTGCCAACGACCGGCTTTTAATGTTTTTCCAAAACCAAGTCTTACTCTTTCGTTGTCAGCATCTAGGTGTACCGCGGCATCTATTTCTTTGCCTTTCTCATCTATTGCTTTGCCGGATTCAATTATTAACTCGAGGCTGTTGAGCAAGACCTCGTCTGTGTCGGAAAGGACGTTGCAAAACACGCCCACCGTCCCCGAGAATGTCCCTGCCTCGATATCGGGCACCAGGTGGAGGTCGTAACGCTCAGGAACGACCGAGCGCGGCAACCTGTAGGAAACGGACTCATCCAGCAGAAGGCGCGTGTCAGTGGACATAAAACGTTGTCCTCTTTAGTACTTGGGTGGCAATTAAGTGCCGGAGAGGTTAGCATATTGAGACTTTGATTTCATTTCGGCGGCGTTGCAATCCTCGGCTACCGAAGGGCTTGTATTCTTGCAAGCACTAGATTCACGATTTACCGGCTAAAACGCATGAGAGGTTAAGCGAAAATGGCAGAAGCAGCCACAGTTCAGAGCATTACCAAGCTGGCTCAGCAATTGCGCGTCGACAGCATTCGGTCGACCACGCAAGCCGGTTCGGGGCACCCCACTTCTTCCATGTCAGCGGCAGATTTGATGGCTGTCCTGATGACAAATTACTTGCGCTACGACTTCAAGAAGCCGGAGCACCCCAACAATGACCGTCTGATTTTCTCCAAAGGTCATGCTTGCCCGCTTCTCTACTCCTTTTACAAAGCAGCCGGCGCCATTAGTGACGAAGAGCTTTTGAGCCTGCGCAAAATGGGCAGCCGTCTTGAAGGACACCCGGTACCGGAAATTCTGCCTTGGGTTGATGTAGCTACCGGCTCGCTCGGTCAAGGTCTCTCGTTCGGCGTTGGAATGGCGCTGGCGGGCAAATTCTTGGACAAGCTTCCGTATCGCGTCTGGGTGCTTCTGGGCGACAGCGAAATGGCCGAAGGCAGCGTCTGGGAAGCAATGGCATGCGCCTGGCACTACAAGCTGGACAACATGACCGCTATTCTCGACATGAATCGTCTCGGTCAACGCGGTGAAACCATGCTCGGTTGGCATTCTGAAATCTATGCGGAAAGGGCTCGCGCATTTGGATGGCACACGATTGAAATCAATGGTCACGACCTCGACGCTATCGATGCGGCCTATAAAGAAGCCCTTGCAACGCAAGGCAAGCCGACCTTAATCATTGCCAAAACCGAGAAAGGACACGGAATTCCACTCACCGCCAATAAAGATAATTGGCACGGCAAGCCTCTCAGCCCCGAGCAAGCTGCAGAAGCAGTCGAGCAATTGGGTGGCGTGAAAAACATCGTCATTGAAGTTAAAAAGCCTGAAGATAAGCAGCCCGCAAACGCCGGCCGCGCAGTCAAAAAGCTCGAATTGCCGAAGTACGAATCTGCAATTGCTACAAGAGAAGCCTACGGCGATGCACTTAAAGCTCTCGGTGCAGCCAACGACAACGTCGTTGTGGTTGATGCTGAAGTATCTAACTCTACTTATGCAGACAAGTTTGCGCATTCATTCTTAGAGCGCTTCTTCGAAATGTACATCGCCGAGCAGTGCATGGTCGGTGTCGCCATCGGTTTGGCTAACCGCAACAAGATTGCATTCGCTTCGACATTTGCGGCGTTCCTCAGCCGTGCTTATGACTTCATCCGCATGGGTGCAATCTGCCGCGCTAACATCCGTTTGTGCGGTTCGCACGCCGGTGTTTCAATCGGTCAGGATGGTCCATCTCAGATGGCTTTGGAAGATCTTGCGATGATGCGCGCGATTCACGAAAGCACAGTGCTTTATCCGTCAGATGGTGTGTCTGCGGCTCACCTGGTTAATTCCATGGCAGAGACCAAAGGCATTTCGTACATGCGTACGACCAGAGAGAAGACTCCGATTCTCTATAAGAACGAAGACAGCTTCCCGATTGGCGGCAGCAAAACATTGCGCACTTCCGCCAAAGACAAAGCTACTCTTATCGCCGCCGGCATCACTCTTCATGAGTCTCTGAAGGCTTACGAAGAGCTGAAGAAGGATGGCATAGAAGTACGAGTCATCGACCTCTACTCGGTCAAGCCGATCGATAGAGAAACGCTGCACAAAGCGGCTAAGGAGACTGGCACTCTCATCGTCGTTGAAGATCACTGGCCGGAAGGTGGACTAGGTGACGCTGTTCTGGATGCCTTCACTGCTTGCCAGAAGACAGTGAAAGAGGCTTGCCCGACACCGAAAGTGATCAAGATGGCAGTTCATGGCATGCCTGGTTCCGGAACTCCTCAAGAGCTCCTCGATGCCGCCGGCATTTCCGCCAAGCACATAGTTGCAGCCGTCAAGGCGCTTTAGGACGAGCGCGAGACCGGTATTTCCGGTCTGCCGACGTTCGTTGCGTTTGACGTTTGGAGGGTTATGTAGGGTCTGGAATTTCAGTTGATATCAATTGAATTCCAGACCCTTCTCCTTCTCTTACTAGGAAGTTTGCAAAAGAAGGGAAATCATTTTGACTGATAAGAGCAAGCGATTTCTGACGGTAAATGCATTTGCTGAGAAACCATATGGCGGAAACCCCGCGGCAGTATTTACGCAAGCAGATGGTTTGCCTCCTGCGCTCATGCAAACCATCGCCCGCCAACTAAATTTGGTTGAAACGGTTTTTGTACTTTCCGGAGAGCAAAAAGCGGATTTTCGACTGCGATATTTCACACCCACCGCCGAGTTGCCTGTCGCGGGTCATCCCACCGTAGCGGCTTGGTGCGCGCTTCTTCATGATGGACTCGTGGATGTCGAACAGCGCAATATTTTTACTCAGATCAATCAAGCCGGAAAGCAGGAAATAAAAGTCGAGAAATCGAAGAATAAGGGCAAGCCGATTGTCACAATGAAGCAGCCAAATCCGCGCTTCCTCGAAACTCATTGCACCCGCGAGCAAGCAGCTTCTGTCCTGGCTGTAAATTTAGATGCAATAGATGATCGTCTTCCCCTACACGCTGTTGATACCGGTTTGGGTCATTTGATTATTCCGATGCGTTCTCTCGATGCGTTGATGTCTGCAAAGCGGCAAATCGAGCCACTTGCGGAGCTCTGTAAATGGAATGGCGTTAGAGAAGCTCAGCTCTTTTGTTTTGAAACATTTGATAAAACCTGCCAACTTCATACTCGCAATTTGTGTCCTCGTGAAGGTATGGAAGACCCGGCTTGCGGTGTCGGAAACGGCGCATTAACAGCCTATCTCAGTCAATATTATCGCTTTGCAGACAGCGATTTCAGCCTTCGCATCGAGCAAGGAAATATTGTCGACAGACCTTCAGTTGTTCACACTCGTGCCGTCAAGACAAAAGAAGAACACAAGATTTTTGTCGGTGGCTCGGGAATCGTGATGATGGAAGGTCACTTGCTCTTCTAGATTCGCCCTACGCATAATCATTCATAATCGTCCGGTGGAATCTCTCTCAAGCTGCGGAAGCAGAGCGTTTCTTTTCGTCCGATATCGGTTTCCAATTGAATGGGAATTAGAGTATCGAGATCCTCGAAAATCTCGCTGTGGCGTACAAAGTTTTGCTTCCGCAGCTCGGAGACTAGCCCCTCGAGAGACTGGTTTGGCACGCGAATAGTTGCGACTAGATTGCGATTGAGCGTCAGCTCTAGTCGCAAACGCACAAGCGTGCTGGCGCAGGCAGCAATCTCCGCGTCGGACATAAGACCGAGTTTTGATTTGACGAAAATTGCAACTTGCGAGCGTTCTTCAATCGGCAGCGAGCCATACTTCTTGCTGCCCAAAGGCGCATTCTTCTGATACCAGAGATCTTCATAGCGCAGCAGAGGCGCTGCGCGATTATTCCTTGTATCTTTGCGGCATTCCACTCGCACTTTTACGACTGCGTTGAGCTTTGTGCCGGAGTAACTGATGTAGTTTTTCAGCTCATCGCATTGAAGTTCGACCACATTGTCGTATTGACTGAAATCCACCATTTGCGGTGGCATGAAATTTCTTTCGTTGTATTGCAATGCTGAGCCTCCGCTCCTTCCTCCGGCTTGGAGGAGTAGAGTTGCGCAGCAGAGTAAAACCAAAGAGAATTTCTGGCTCATGGGAATTTCTCACAGTTTGCCATCGAATTGATTCCCAAAAAACATTCGCCAATCCCGCTTCTGCGCGCCGTGGAATGCTTAACTACTGTTTAGGTTGGCGGCGGCAACGAATCTCTTGTTCGCTAACTCTCATTGATGTACTCGTATTCATGCGCACTTCCGCTCTTTAGGACACGTAAATGCGGCAAGGTTTCCCTAACACACTTGTTGGGTTTTGATGTATGGTCACCCGGACAGTGCCCATTGACGGTGCGCTTGGGGCTTTGCTAAGTTGGGGAAGGAAGTCGGAAAAGTCCATCAGTTCAATTACTAGGTTACTCAGAAACGGCTGGCTGCCTTCAAAAACACTACCGTTTCGGGTGGACTCTCTCTTCTTTTTGCGCGTGTGTATCAATGCTTATCGTCTTTGGCAGTGCCCGAGACTGCGTTTGGCTTTGGTGAAATTTCCTTTTGACCTTCGAGTAAGGAGGTTCTCTGTGTTTGACTCTGTGCGTAAATCACTACTCGGCACCTTGGCAGTGCTGATTCTTTTGCCCTCAGCAGCACTTCCTCAGCAAGTCATAAACGGCTGCTCGGTTTTTCCACCCAACAATATTTGGAACCGTCGCATCGACACCCTTCCACTCGATCCAAACTCTTCTACCTATGTGAGCACCATCGGTGCCTCAACGCACTTTCACCCGGATGTCGGTAACGACATAAACTCGTTTGGCATTCCATACAACCTCACTAAAGGGAAAGGAAAAATTCTTCCTTCCTTTGATTACGCCGATGAGAGTGATCCCGGGCCCTATCCGGTCACGACCAAGTTGCTGATTGAAGGAGGCACCTGGTCGACCGTTAATGCCGGCGACCGGCATGTCCTGATGGTGGACACCAAAAAGCAAGTTCTTTACGAGCTATATGCCACCTACCCTTCCGGAAAGAAAGGCATTCATGCTGGTTCTGGTGCCATTTTTCCGCTCAATTCGAATGCTTTGCGTCCTAACGGATGGACTTCTGCTGACGCTGCCGGGTTGCCTGTTTTTCCCGGACTGTTGAACTTTGACGAAGTAGCAACAGGCTCTGTCAAACATGCTTTGCGTTTTACCACCAGGCGCACAAATGGTTATATCTGGCCCGCGCGACACCAGGCTGGTCCGCAGACTGCGGGTTATCCACCAATGGGACAGCGCTTCAGGTTGCGCGCGAATTTCAATGTTTCCACCTACTCTCCGCGCATGCAGGTTGTACTTAATTGCTTGAAGCAGTACGGCATGATTGTCGCTGACAACGGCTCTAATTGGTACATGAGCGGCGCTCCCGATCGACGTTGGAATAACGAAGAGCTTGATCAATTGAAGAATCTCGTCGGCAGCGATTTTGAAGCAGTGGACGAGCGTGCTCTCATGGTAAATCCCGACTCAGGGCAATCACTTTGATGAAATTTCCCCGCAGGCAGTTAGCAAAACGCAGTGCAAGAGGAAGCATGCTCTTCCTCTGCATTGCCGTTTTGGCTGTGCTTCTTGTGACAGTCGGGATCGCGTTTTCCTTCTACCTGGTTTTCTTTTCACACAAACATCTGCAAAGCCGCTCAGAAGATTTAGCTCTGGAATGCGCCAGGCAACTTAATGAGAATGACCATGGTGGCAAAATTAACAACCTGATCGGTCACAGCCGGGAGCTGGTTTTTACCTCCAGAGAACTCTACCAACGTACCGGAAACGATGAATTTCGCGGTTTGCAAGGACTGGCTGCACAGGTCCTCGATCAGTCCCGCAGTGGCGCAAAACTAATAACTGAAGAACGGAATCGTTATGTCGACCTCTCGGTTGCGCGGATGAGAAAGGCCGTGAAAGAAGCCGAGAGTGGCAATCAAGGCAATCTATTCCTTGCGAATTTCTCAACCGCTGGCGGTGAGGTTTTTGACCTGCGGCTTGGAGATCTTGGCCAACCAATCTCCAATGTGGAGGCTTCTTCTGGGGTTTATAACCTCAACTCCTATGACCGCCAGCAGAATTTCATCAAACCAGGCAAACAAGTAGATTTGTTTGTCTCTAATGTCAACCTCAAACTGCCGGGCGAAGATTCCGACCTGATTTTCGAATTGTCTTCACTTCAGCCTCCGGTAAAAGGACAATCTGCTCCACTGCGGCTGACTCGCGGCAAAGACTTTAAGCAGTCGTTGATTTTGCGAGACGGTGGTGAAGATAAAGCGGGACGGTGTTCTGTGATACCGTCAGCGGTGCAGGTGACGATGACTATGAATGTGAAACAGAATATTGTTGGCGAGTTCGATTCGAAGACACGCACAGTGAATACTGCCTGTGCAAATGGCGCTTGGACGGAACCTTAGAGGCGGGGCTCAGGTTATGTGCAAAACAGAAATTAAACGCTCAAACAGATCTAGAGAACAGCGATCAGAAGCAGGTAGCAGCCAGCTAAGTGAGTTTGGTGCTGCTATCTTTCTGCTCTTTTCTTGTGTCGTCATCCCCCTTTTTGACTTGTCAGTCGTGCCGGTGAGACTCGGTCTCGGAAAGTCCATAGTCAACAATAGAGTGCATCAACTTGCGCAAAGCGAATGCTTGAGCGACGCTTTCAAAGCGCTCCAAGAGGGCGACTTCCACAATGGTCTTACCAAGATCGGCGGGTTTACTGCTAAGTCGACGCAGCTATCATTAATTGCAACGTCCGTTAAAAACCCCGATCAGACCATGATAGTCGATCGTCCGGGCGCGTTATCCAGTGATTGGCTACCCGGTGGCAATAAAGGACCCTGTCTCTATCGCCTCGACCTGACTGTCGATGCTGAAATTGAACCTCTTATCACGGCTAAAGTTCCTGGCGTGCAAATTCCGGGGCTTACCCGCGCTATTCCTTTCCATCTGCGAGAGGAATCGAATTGGGAGAATATGGGCTGTGATCCTCTTAGCGGTGAGTTCTTCGTCAACAAATAAGTTGGCGCGCATCTAGAATTCTGTCGAGCAGCAAGTCTCTTTTGATTGCTCGCCTTCAGGCAATGGTTCTTCTCCAGGCGTTGCTTCTACATCCTGTGGCTCTTCTGGGCTTTCTTCCCCGCTGGGCTCTTCTCCTGGCGGCCCACCGCTTAGTTCCTCTCCTGCGGGCACTTCATCATCGCCGGGCTCTTCTTCGCCTTTCTCCTGTTTTTGCGAGGACAGTTTGTCCATGAATTTCTGGAATTCTTCCGGCGATACTACGCCGTCACCATCTGCGTCCATCGCTTGAAACGCTTGCAGCAGCTCTTCGAGGGTAATCTGCCCATCACCATTCTGGTCGAGGAAGCTCATGAAGTCCTTAAATTGGTCCTGTGGCGATTCTTGCGGATGTTCTTCTTCGCCCCCATGCTCTTCTTCGGGGTGTTCTTCACCCTTGTCTTCACCCGCATGCTCTTCTTCACCCGCATGCTCTTCTTCACCCCCATGCTCTTCTTCGGCTCCGTGCTCTTCCTCACCGCCATGCTCTTCTTCGCCGCCATGCTCTTCCGGCTTTTCTTCGTTTCCATACTTCAATTCATCGCAGCCACCAGCATCTATGATGTGCTGACGCGCACTGTTTTGCAGCATGTCCAAATTACGCAGCTCTTGCTCGGAGAAACCATCGGCACCAAAATACTGTTGTGCTCTATCAATCAAGCTTTGTTCTTGTTGTAGACCTACATACTCATCAAAGTCGATTCCACCAGCCTTTACGCCGTCAAAGATTGCGTGTTCTTGGCGGTCTTGTCGGAAGTCGAGTCTATCGGGATCACCAATTGATGGCGCTTCGGCTTTGCTGCTGTCGGCTTTGTATATATCACCAGTAGCCATATCCAAGTAGTTCGCATTGCGCTCTGCTTTCCCTTGTGAATTTAACTTCTCGAAAGTCGCCCATTGGCTGCTTGGGCTGTAGACTTCATCGTGAATTGCAGATTCTGAAGGCTGCGCGGGCTTAACTGCGTAAGCCGATTCGATTTGATGTTCAGGCATGTGTTGCTCTCTCCATCTATTTGAATATGTGGGCACAGTGAGACGCGTCTGGCATATTAGTCAGTCGAAACTTGTATGTGCTTAGTAAGTGCAGAACGGAAGGTCTGCCGACTGGCGGCGTATTATAGGTTTGGGCGAAACGGTTTGGAAATTATGCGCGCAGTTTATGGCAGCGACGTGTCATCAGTGGCGTTTGAGAAAAACGCCGTAGTTCTCCCATTACATGAGGTTTTTCGAAAGAACGTTCAGGAAAAGTTCAGAAGAATTTCGATATTGTAGATGCGTCAAGGACATAGATTGGTGTTGAGAATATGTCATATCATTCTTCATTTGCCAGAGCGTTGAGTGGTTCGGATTGCGTAATACCGAGTCAGGTTGATGATGCCAACTTAGACTACTATCGATTTAGTGGGGATGGCGGAACAACTGCTGCTCCCCTGCGCAATGCGCGTATAGATTCCGCGCCGTCAGATTGTCAGATTGTGGATGAAGCTAACCAGCATCCATACGAGTATGCGGAGGACGATTTGAGGCATGCGAAAAGCACTGCCGCTAGACTAACGGCGCTCGAGAAGATTGCTTCCAGCGGCGTTGATAGATTTAAGTTCAAAGATAAGGATGGTATAGAACGAGAGTTTAGAGTAGAAACCCAAGAGTGCGGTGAGAAAACCCTGATTCATTGCTATGCAAAAGATTCTCGCGGTGGCGAGCAAATAGTTATGCGTGCGGCGCGAAACGCCAGTGGAGAGATTGAGCAAGAGCGTAGTAAAGACGGTAAGCCGGTTTCATACTATGGCGACAACTGGTCTCGCACAATGCAGGGTAAGTCTTTTCTTGTGGGTGAGAAGCAAGAGAGTGATGCACATAGGGAGAAACGCCCCACGAACGTTCGTGTTCGCGAGAATGAAGCAGCATCCAAAGAACGAGTCCGTGACAGTGAACATAATCACGCGAAACGGGAAAAGGAGCGCGATTGCGATGAAGAACGTAGCAAGCCGCGCGATGCATCTCGCAACCGTCGCGATGCGGAAGATGAGCGAGACTCTGGAAGAAGGCGTATGGATTCATGTGAAGAACGTGGTGAAAGGCGCGCTCCACGCATTGATGTCGGTAGAGCACTTGCTGACGTCGCGTCTATTGCTGCACCATTTTTGATGGCACAGTTGAGTAATCGAAATTACTGCAATGACCTCTATCCTTATCGGGAATACCCACACCATCTGCCTGAGCGGGGGTGTCGCAATTATTACGACAATTACAGGCATAACGATTTTGATGGGCGTGGACGCTACGAGTTTGGCGGCTATAAACATCACGAATATGATGGAAACCAATGGGGCCGCCCGCACCATTCAAGCTATCGAGTGCAAAGACAAGTGCGTTGTCGTTAGAGAGTAAAGGGCGGTTTCAACGGTTAAAACGAAAGACCGCTTGTCGGAAATATTTCTGGAGTTTCAAACGCGAGAAGAACCGTGAGAAGCCTGGCTAGAAGATCCATTGCTCTGCGCGCAACAGCTCTACTACAATTTCTCGAATTTTGCCGGCGAAGAGAAACTGTTTTAGCTCCAGTTCATTGAGCTCATGCAGATTGAGCGTGCCATGCTCGTTGCGTGATGGATACTTGAGAGGCGCGTTCCAGAAGGGTAATTTGCCTGGACCTGGCTCTATTTGTCCTACGTCCTTCGGTGAAAATGGGATTTCGTTATAACTGTCGAGCCAGTCTTGGAGAATGTCTCCGATGCGCTCGATAGTTTTGTTCATGTACTCGGCTCCCTCGTCAGTCAACTTGGATGACGACGCGGCAAACAAGTGCGGATACTTTTCTTGAGCACGCAGCATCGCCTGCTCGATTTTTGCGCGCCCTGTGACGCATGTGTCTTTCGGACCGATTACGATACCAGAAAAGAGAAAAGTCATAATTCCAATCACTCTTTCCATCGCATTCTTCGTGCGGCGCAGACCTTCAACGGCAAGTTTTTGCACTTCCGGTCTGATTACCCGGAATGAATCTGCAAAACTGTTGACCGCTGAGTCTAGAGAGTTGTGGATGGTAGGATCTTCGAAGATTGCTTCGGTGTCAGGACCTCGAAGCAATGCGATTTTGGCGAAACCTTCTGGGTGATTGTAGTTGATTGAGTGATCGCCTGCGATCACAGCATGGGCAACTTTCGAATCTTCGACCTCGGGATGAGGTACAAACCAATCTTCAACTCCGATATTGACTAGGAGTTGGCGCTCTGCTGGTGTAAAGTCGATAGTGGTCAAATCACCAGTAAGATGCTCTTTGTTGAATGGGTCGTTGATCTTCTTCCAGATTGAGCGGACCACTTCCATGACTTGCAAGACGCTGCTGGGCGCGTTTTGCGGCAATGGACCTGCGGGGGTAAACGGTCCCAGACCCATCTTCTTGCTCAGTAAAATAGCGACAACGTTCGCCATAAATTGCGGTGGCGCAATCTGGTGCTCTTTTACTGCGCGGGTTATGCGCTCCACGCTTTTGATGACGTCGGGATTGGTAAAGTCCATGAAGTATGAAAGCGCTTGAGCTGCACCGTAAGCGCCATGAACGTTGTGGATGATGAAATTCTTGCGGTTTTTGACGCTGTCGGAAAAAATCGAGGCAAGGATCGCGTCGCGCGTCTCAGTGTGGTCTAGTTGAAGCAGCTTTGCCGCTTCCAATACTTCACCCACTTCAGAACGAGTGTGCTTCCAATTCATGTTCCACTGATAGCTGGAACCAGGTGATTGTGAGTTTGTCGAGCGATCGAGTCTTTGGAATGAATCGCGCACAGTGGAGAGTGCGCACCAGATCAAATCTTTGTCTTCTCGCGTCAGAAGCTCATCTGCTTCAATTTTCGCGTAGATGTTAGTGACTTTTCCGTCTGCGCCGCGAACCGGCACATCCATCAAATCGCCCTTCAGCTCTTCTAGCGACTCGTCTATATTCTTTGGTGCCGGAAAAATGTCTTGAAAACGAAAATTGTCGGTAAGCCTGCCCAGCTGCTCGGACAAGATGTCAATTTTTATCGGCTCGAGTTCGAGTGTGCGATTAATGTCTCGGCGTTTTCTGGGTTCGCCGGCGCCGCGATTCGACGGCTCGGACTTGCCGCCTGGGGGCGTATTTGGGCTTTTGCCCCTTCGAGGACTGCTTGACATTGGCTTTCTTTCTTGAAACTCTGGTCCGCGCGAAAACCTTTGAGTGGATATTCCCACATAGAGCAATGATAAATCATATCGAAAGTCGCCCCCTTATTGCGTAGTCAGGCTATCGACTTCGGCTTTCCAACGATTAATTGTGCCGTAGATGTCCGTCGGTGGGGCGCTTGCGAGCGTTTCATTAACGTCGAGCCAAGTAAACGAGCGTAAATCCTGCCAGAATATGTCCGTACCAGTAGCCCGTTTCGGAGCCCGCCCAATTGACTAGTTCAACCGCTCATGAGAGTGCGCCAGGCGGTTCTGCGCCAGCTAGCAAGCCAAAGAGTTCAGGAGCCCTGCGCCGCCTTGTGCAGGTGCTTTTTGTTTTGCTGGCAGCCATGATTATTTTTCTGCCGGGTCTTAACTACTACGGCATTATCGATCCCAGCGACGGACTCTATGCCGAAGCTGCGCGTGAGATGCTTGAGCGCAACGATTGGGTTACGCCTACGTCCAATTACAAGCCGTTTTACGAGAAGCCAATTCTCATATATTGGATGATTATGGCTTCGTACAGGCTGTTCGACGTGTTTGAGGTTGCGGCTCGTCTGCCAATTGCCCTGTGCGGTATTGTCTCTGCTGTTGCGTTGTTGGTCTTGGTGCGCCCGTTTCTTGGAGGAAGAGCGGCGCTGTTTGCAGCATTGGCGCTTCTTTCCACGCCGCTGTTCGTGATCGTAGGTCGCGTCGCAATCACCGATGTTCCGCTCACCCTATTCATGATGCTTGGCGCGCTGGGGCTTTTTTCACGGCTATGGGGTGCGCACTGGGTTTCGCTCGCTGTCGCTTATTCTGCGCTAGGACTGGCTCTGCTTGCTAAAGGACCGGTTCCTGTAGCGCTTGTAGCGATCATTGTTTTGATCTACCTTGGCTGGGTTCGTCCAAAAGGAGCCGAAGGTGGTCACCAGTGGTGGTGGCATAGGTTGACAGTCTTGCATCCTCTTCTGGGAATAGCCGTGATGCTCTCTATTGCCGCACCCTGGTACATAGCAGAAGGAATGGCTACGAAAGGAGCCTTCTTCCAAGAATTCTTCATCAACCAAAATTTCGGACGGGCGCTTGGTAAGGTTAATCACCAAAACCCTTTCTGGTACTACATTCCATTTTTCTTCGCAGGGTTTTTCCCCTGGTCTGTCGTCAATCTCTTTGCGATTGGTCGCTACTTCTCGCTTTTGAATAAACGCTGGCTGCCTACTAGAAGAGCCAATTTAGAGCTGTTTTCCATCATCTGGATCGTGTTTGTCCTTGGGCTCTTTTCTCTGCTCAAAACAAAATTGCCGACGTACATTCTGCCGATTGCGCCGCCCATGGCTATCCTCGCGGGAAGCCTCTTGGATCGGGCAATTCGATTGAAACAATCGAAAAAGTTGGCCTGGTTCTTGTTGTCCGTGGTTGTTGTCGTTCTGCCCGCTCTGGCCGTTATTGCGCCTGTTGTTTGCTTCAAACTAAGAGTTGATACTTCCATGCTCCAGGCTCTGCTTGGATATGGCTTTTTTGTCTGGTGCTTCCTTCTTGCTGCTACGGTGGCTGCATTCAGAAAGAAATTAGAAGCCTCGGTTACGGCTATCGCCTGCGCCTGTGCCTTTGCCTGCGGGACGTTTGTCCCCACTGCTCTGCAGTTTCAGTATGTGCAAAACGATTATCCGCTCCTGCTCCTGCTGCGGCGCGTCGTTCGCGATAAAGCGCATGTGGCGCTTTATCAGAGAGACTCCCCAGCGGTAAATTTCTACCTGCGCCGCCCGGTCAAAGAAATCAAAACGCTACTGGAGTACAAAGAATATGTGGAGGCAGGCAAAAAGCCTCACTATCTGCTCGTCACAACTGACGTGATGGAACAGATGCAGGACACGCCTGCCATGTGGACGTTGCTCGAAAAGCGCGGCAAGTGGCACCTTTTCGAAATTGATCCGTAAGGCATATTCCCGATGCGTTTCTTTAACCGTTGCGCATCCGGTAACCGACGCGCGCAACGTTTTCTATTAGCGACTTTGTGTCTTCTCCCTCATCATCTATGGCTTTGCGAATGCGAACGATTGCCGCGCGCAATCCGGCAGATGACGCTTCAGAATCTTGATGCCAAACGCGAGTGAGCAGCGCGTCGGTCGAAAAAATCTCGTCGGGATGGCGCATCAAAAACTCGAGTAGCGCAAAATCTCGCGGTTGCAAATGCACATCTTTGCCGCCTTTCGTGAGGCGGTGCTTGGTAGAATCAAGCACGATGTCATGCATCGAAAGGCTGCTTGAAGGAGCAACAATTTGCCTGCGCAAAAGTGCGCGAATCCTGGCGACAAGCTCTCTGGTGTCAAACGGCTTGGTCAGATAATCATCGGCACCGCCGTCCAAACCGGCTTCTTTATCTTTGATTTGGCTTTTGCCAGTCAGCATGAGTACTGGCGTGGCGCCGCCTCTGGCGCGGAATTTGGAGAGTATTTCGATGCCTTCAATGTCCGGCAACTGCCAATCAAGAATGATGACGTCATACTGCCCCTGGCGCAAATATTCCATAGCGGACTCGCCGTCATGCGCCATCTCGACCGTGTGATTCGATGTGGTTAGCGCGTGTTCGACCGTGAGCGCAAAGTCTACGTCATCCTCGACCACCAGAATTTTTGCCATGCAGATTCTAGCCCAGTATTTATTGACGACCCCGGGACAATTCTAGCTCAAACTTTCAGAAGGATGGGTTAGCCCGAATTGCTTTTCGTCGGGATAGCGACGATAAACTCTGCTCCGGCGCCCAGTTCGCTTTCCACCCAAATGCGACCGCCGTGGGCTTCTGCAAACAATTTGCAAATCGCCAGTCCCAAACCAGAGCCACTTGCTTTGTGTTCGCCATCGACCTGTTGATAGCGCTCGAAAACACTAACCAGCTTGTCTTTTGGGATTCCAGGACCGGTGTCCTTGACTGAAATTTGCACATTGCCTTCGACAACTTTCGCCGACAGCGATATTTCGCCGACCTTCGGGGTGAATTTGATAGCGTTGCCGATCAGATTTGACAGCAACCGCATCAGCTTGTCCTGGTCGCCCCAAACCACCGCATCCGTTTTGTTTGTAATTAGATTGATGTTTTGCGCGGCCGCCGCTGTTGAATACAATTCCGCACAGCTTTTGAAAAGCGTCGCTACCTCCACTTCATCGCAATCGATTTCGAATGAGCCGGATTTGATTTTCTCTATATCGAGAAGGTCATTGATTAAACTCATCATACGATGCGTATTGCGCATGCCGGAGTCGACGAATTTCTGACCCTTTTCAGTCAGTTCGCCGAGCTGCCCGCGGTGCAGGAAGTCGAAAACATTATTGACGGTTCCCAGCGGCGTTCTTAGATCGTGCGTGACCATGGCTACTACTTCTTGGCGGAGTCGTTCTGCGGCTCGTCTTTCGGTGGTGTCATGGAAAACGCAGAAGGTCAATTTTTCTTGCGCTGCAAATTGAGATGAGCATGTCACGTCAACCACACTTCCGTCCTTGCGTGCCAGTTGAGTGTCGAAGGAAGGAGCTGATTCCTCGCTTTGTTGAATCTTGTCGAAGCGAGACAATACTTCCGAAACATCTTTGCCTGCAAGTAAATCGATGAGATGCGAGCCGAGCAATTCATCAGGCTTGTAGCCCAGAAGTCTTTGTGACGCTGGATTTACTTCGACGAATTTGCCCGCCGAATCTATGGAGCAAATGAAGTCTCGAGCATTATCCAATAGCGCTCTCTCCTTGCGCGCCGCCGCTTGTAATTCTTGAGCCATGTTATGAAAAACTTGATCGAGCTGCGATAGATCATCGTTGCCTTTCAGCACTGGATGCAGCGGAACATTGCTAGCCAGTCTGAGTGTGTTGTCGCTTAAGCGTGCAATTTTGTCGGCGATTGTGCGAGTCAGATAGATAGCTATGAGTGAGACGAATGCTGCCAGTAGTATAGAGATGGTCCAAATGCTGAACTGAATTTTTTCGCGAATATCCTTTTGAATAAGCGGTGCAGCCTCGGCAACTTGAGCTTCTTCGCGTCGAAGATTTAAAAACTCCGGCGTCAGAATCGTCTTGGTTTGCTTTCTTAGCTCATACCAGTATGGTTTTCTAAAGGCTCTAGCTGCTTCGGTCTTTCCGTCGCGATCAAGGCTGCCACGCAGAATCTCCATAAGCTCGACGGCGCGATTTGCAGCTTTACTCGAGCTGGCAATCATTGAATGCGAGTGTTCATCACCGGCTGTCAGCTTTTCGAGATCGTCATATGTTTTGCGAAACTTGACGATAATCGGCTCCATTGCCTCTTTCGTCAGCATCTCGTCGTGTTTCTCTGCGCTGAACATGAAAAAGGCATCGTACATCTGCTTCGATATCGAATTGATGCCTTCGGTGATCTTTTGCGCGCGAACGGACCTCTCGAGCTCCATGTCTGCCTGGCTGTGCAGGTTGGAAAGTGCGACTAGCAGGATGATTTCGAGAACAACCGGCACAATTGCCAGCGCCAAAATACTGAGTCTGAGGGTCGACCGTTTTTGCATGCTCCGATTATGGCATGAAATTCAGTCCAGTCTGAACCAGTCACCCTTCAAGTTGCCCATCCAGTAGTCACCGTCTGCGGTGCAAACCGTGACATGTCTGTCTTTCCGAGAGACAATTGCACCGGAGGCGTACTGTGCATAAATGACATCGCCATCGGAATCGGTATAGAAATTGCTTCCGTCAGGTGTTGTAATTTTTGCATGTGCGCCCACTCGCTCTGAGCTTATACTGCGGCAGGTTATCGAGCCCAGTCCGTATGCGCTTGCAGCGAATCCTTGCAAATGGTTCATGCCGTTTACTCCTGCAAATATAGAGTGCGTGGGGAAGCTCACAGTTCCAATCTACGGAATATATGTAATGAACTGGTGACTAACTTGTATTCAAACTGTGACTGCGTTGATTCGGCGTTAAGAAGGCTAACGCAGGGGCGACGCCATGCGTCGCCCTTTTCGCGTAGTTGCGCATTTCATGCGCCCTTCGCGCGGGCGGCATTAAGGCCGCACCTACGTAAACATTGAAAACAGAGAGCTCGCCTCTCACTTGCGTGAAACGCGAACTCCCCTTTCTTCCCGTGCGCAGAAACTTTGTTTGTCTTGGTTGGTCTTGTCTATGTTATTGCTCGAACTTCGGCAAATTGAGCTTGTCTGAAGCAAGGAGCACGGTTGTATCTCTGTTCATGTTGTTGTGCTCTGCAATCTTCTTGGAATATTCGATTACTTGAGCAGCCGTTGGCTGAAGTCCTTGCTTCATGAGAGCTCTGCGAGCAATACGATCGAAGCCGTCGCCTGGCTGAATCTCGACTTGCTCTTGTTGCATTTGTTCTATCGCACCGGCCGCTGCTGCAACTACTCCACCTGCGATGCCGGCGATTGTTCCTTCCGGATTTTGTGTTGGTTCTTGGCTGGCTTCAGCGGCTTCAGCTTGAGCTAAAACATCTTTGTTTGCCTGGAGCGTTTCAGCGCTGATTTGTCCGTCCTTGCCAATAAGCTTTTGAACATAGGGCTTGTTCCAGTCAGATTGCAGTGTTTGAACGATCTTGCGTTCCGAATCTGAAAGAACTCCACCCATCAATTTGTCAGCTTGAAGGGTACGGCTAATATCTGACAGCGAGATTCCGTCAGCCTTGCCATCACATTTTGCCAGCTTGTTGAAAAGCTCGCTGCCACCGCCTTCAGTGTCAAAGCGGCGAGCCAATTCGCCTGCAGACTTGCCAGTGTTGTAGTCCTTGACTTTGTCGTCATGTGCCTTTTGCAAATCGTTGACTGCATTGTTCAGATCATTTTTTGAGATTGCTTCGTAGCCAAACCAGGATTTTGTCAAATCAAAGCCGTGGGGAAACATTCCAAAATCACCGTGCTTCGTGCGGAGTTCGTCATACTGTTCTACCAGCGCTCCGGCCATTGCTTGCGATATGGCATCATTGCCCTTCTTGAAACGGGTAAGGTCGGCTCTGCTGAACTGTCCATCCTGTGTAATTTCGAATCTGTGATCTTGAGCCCATTTAAGTGAAAGTTCGGGAAGCAATCCAGCTTGGTTCAGCTCGGATGTAAGGTTTGCAAGCTGTTTCTCACGCTCACCGACATTGAAGTTTCTGTTGATGCTGTCTACCTCAACCTTGAATTGATCGTAAGCTGCGTTAACTCCGCCGGCTTTGTCTGCTTTTTCAATGTTGGTTACAACGTCAATGGAAGTCATAAGATTTCTCCTTAGTAATGACCGTGAGATTTAACTTCAGCGAGTGCTGTTCTCTTATGGGAATTGCGGGGGGAAGTGCAGCGGGGCTGCTTATGCATCCAATTTAGGTGCCAGTTGTTTTGGATTGGCTACTAAACTGTTGCGAAACTGCTACTAAAACGAAATGGCGCTTTGGTTCGGTTGCGGACGAAGCCTGAGAGCGCCGAAGAAGGGCGCCTGTGGAGAATCGGGCGGGCGAGGCCGGGAGCTGTGATAATCAGGCGGGCTTGTCAAGCGTGCTTGAGCCTGGTAGAGTTCAGGCTTTTGCCCTTCATCTCTGAGCTTTTCCCCGCCCAGCTTTAGTTTCGCCCTGTTTGTGGCACATATAGGAAGGGAGAAAAATGATCTCCCGTTGGAAAAATGGCTTAAACGGACGAAAAGCCGACAGGAGCCCGCTTAGTACATGGCCGGACTGGATTCACCCAGCAATCAGAAGAAGACTCCCGAAAAGCAGGAAGGGGACAACCCGAACCTGACGATCGAAAACGTCGGAGTGGGCAATTTCATTGTTGCTGGTGCTCTACCAGAAGCATGGCGCAATCCCGGAGCAGCCGGGCAGGCCGACAGGCAGCAGCACAAACTGCGGTCCTATTTAGACACGGCAGTTCACCCTCTTGCCGAAGCCGTCACCTCAACGGACAAGGGCGCAGACGAGATGTCCGGCTATATGCGCGGATTTCTGAAGACAGTCCCAATCTTTATGAAGGGCAAACTGGCTTTGCCATCTCTTGCTTTGACCTATATGTCCGATGAAGCCAAAATGGGCGACACCGTGCAGAATCAGCTCACGGATGCCGGATTGGGTCTCGGCAAAGGAGCTTTGCTCAAGGCATCTTTCCGCGCGTTCGAGGGCGCTGGAATGACACCCGCTACAACCGGCGTCGGCATGGGCATTATGAACCGCGGCTCGGACGCCATGCTGACGCGCGGCAATTATTATGATGCGAAGGGCGATTTCAGCTTGTCCCAGGGTCTGGCGCGCACGCTTTCCGTAACAGCAAACCCCGGTGCAATGGCAGTAGACGCTGTTGCATTCGGCTTCAACGATGTGCTTTTCGCGACGGCATTCAATAGGAGTAGAGGAGCTGTTGCCTACAAACCTTCCACCTTATATACCGTCTCGGCAGGCACGATGGGCGTTACGAGCGGGTTTGGTCGCGAACTAGACAGACAATTACGAGAAGACGGGCAGCTCGATTTTACACAGCTGAGCCGTAAAGCCTTCCTGCAGGGCGTGTTTGATGCCGCCGGCGGACGTGTTGGTGCATGGCAAGCAACAAGAGGAACGCGGCTTGAACCCGACGCTCCTGGCGCTATGGAGAAAGCTCGCTCAACGCCATTTCAGCGCGGTGAAGTTGTAGATGCACGCCAGCAGGCTCTGCGCGACGGCATGTTCATTCCTGAGCGACAAGCTAGTGGACTGCACACCGAGACCTGGTTCGGTAAGGTTAAGACGGAGTCAGGTGAGCTTATCCCAGCTGTTTTTCGACCTAACGACAAGACTGAAGCATTCGCCGTTCGTATGCAAAATGAAATTGCCGGATATGGCATGAACGGCCTCGGCTTCAAGACGAACGTCCCTGCTACGGTCGCTCGGACTGCGGAGATTAATGGCAAGTCATTGACCGGATACATTCAAGAAATGAATGGTCCAAATTTGGTGGATCATGTTCGCACCAATCTTGGACTGCCTGAAAATCTGGCTGTGCCCAAACAGTCGGCCGTCGACTTCTTGCGCTCTACTACGGCTCTTAAAACCAGCTACAGTGACGCATTCTTGCACCGTATGGTCATGGGTGAATGGGACAATCATGCGATGAATATGTCCGTGTCGGATAAGGTGCACAATATCGATCTGGGATATGCGTTCAAAGTGCCGAAGTCCAACCTCGAATTCACTCCATTACCTATGGCTCGCAAGGCATACGAAACAATGAGCCAGGGCTTCTACAAAGAGTTGTCCGGAAAGCCCCTCAATCCAGAGACGAAAGTTGAAATGCAAGGCTTGTATGACCGATACAGCACCCCAGAGGGGCGCGCTCAAATGGAAGCCCTCGGTTTGACGCCGCGCCAAGTAGACGGTGTTCTTGGTCGCACAAATTGGTTTGCCACCAAGGCACTTTTCCCGAAACAACAGGAAGCTGCTTCTTACGTTTATTTGACCAGGTTGAGCCAATTCGCTAAGTCTGTTTTGAGAAGACCCGCGCACCCGCCAGTCACGGAAACTCAAGGCAACGGTTCTTGATTCGGAATTTGCCAGTGCACCACTGGTAGTGCAAGGCTATTTCCTGCTCCGCGTATTTTCGCTTTGCGTTGAAACGTTTCTCCCCATGACTGCCGCTGCCAAGATTCGACCACAAGCGCGGTATCTATAGTTGAAAGCGCTACAGAAAGCGAAACGATTGCAGAAAGCACGAGGTACTTTTTTCGGCGCGTGTAACCAATTAGTTGCACCGGGGGATTCCTTCTCGTACCAGGGGACTGCCACTATTTTCCACGGGCGCTGTGTTTCAAGCCGCGGTCTCTTGAAGTAGGCAATAAACAAAATTTACGCCGGTGGGAACTACAGAGCAATCGCCGCGTCGATACCGGCAACAAAACGGAGAACAGCAACCTTTCATTAGGGTGGAATGCTGACCGTTTTCGCGTGTGAATGCGTCGTTATTTTTAAGCTACTTAGGACGCAAATTTGGGCAAGGAAACCGTGCAAAGAAGCAGGAAGGGTAAAGATATGAAAGGGGCAAAGAACACACTACGTAAGTTTTTTCTGTGGCAGACGGCGCTTGCGCTGACAATTGGCACCGCTGTTCCATCGTTTGCGACAACGCTAGTTGAGTTCAGTGTCCCACAATTCCAGAAGCAATTCGCGCTTCGCGAGCCCGAAATTCAAAAGTTAGGAACCTACGATCTTGCTCTGGTGATCGACAAATCCGCCTCAATGACATATCGCCTTAACCAACGCAATGCGCCGGTTCAAAAGCCAGACATCGTTGCGCAGGAGATACCGACACCAGTAGCGGTAGACCCTTCAGAGTCGATAACTCGCTGGGAATGGTGCAAAAACCAGGCTGCTAATCTGGCTAATCAAATCAGGAAAGTCTTGCCTTCCGGCTTGAAGATCAGCATGTTCTCCAACAACTACAATTCGTATTCCGATGTTGATGGCGGCAAGGTTGAAACTCTTTTCAATGAAGTAGAACCGAGTGGTGGAACGCATGTGAGCAAGGTTCTCGCTCATCACTTTGATGAATATTTCGCTCGCCGTGATGCAAATGGCGGGCACACCAAACCGCTTCTGTTGGCGATGATCACGGACGGAGCGCCGGAAGACACTTATCGTACGAAGGAAGAAATCATTCGCGCTACGAAACAAATGAAGAGTTCGGATGAAATCTTGGTAGCGATCTTGCAGGTTGGAAACGACCGTCGCGCTCCGAAGATCCTCGCATCGCTCGATGAAGGTCTTGTCGGGCAGGGCGCACAGAATGCTAAATACGACATTGTCGAAGTGAAAACCTTTGCGGAAATTAAAAAGCAAGGTTTGGCGAAAACACTCGCAAATCTCGTAACTAGAGATCATGTTGCGTCAGTGCCGCAAGGGTCGCAGGAGCAGCAAGAGTCTCAAGAGCTGCAAAGTAAAATCGCACACAACTAAGTCACATTTAAAAAGAAAGCAAACCAAAAGAGGCGCTTGACCGGCGCCTCTTTGCTTTCAGCGAAGCGCTGGGAGCGCCGGCACCCTGCCGGCTTTTGAAATTGCTGGGACCGCCGGCGGCTCGCCGGCTTTGAGGTTTTTGTCGTGCTGCTTATTTGAGGCTTGCGACGAAGTCATCGATCGCTTTCTGAAACATCGCACTATCGAAGACGCCCAAGTCATCGTGACCACAGCCCGGCAAAAGCACAATCGTTTTCGGTTCTGATGCCGCTTTGAAATTCACTTCGGAACATTCATATGGAACTTGTTCGTCTTTTTTGCCATGTACGAATAGGACAGGCACATGCACTGACTTAAATGTCGTTGGGTTGTCTATTTTGTTTTTCGCGAAAGCTGCATCAGGAAACAACCAGAAGATTGGAACTATTTTCCTAATGGCGACGGGCAGGCGTGAAACACCGCACAGGATTATCACTCCGGCGCATGGGCGCACTGCTGCCGTTTGCGCTGCCACTGCAGAACCAATCGATTCGCCGCAAACAATTATTTTGTCTGCAGGATAACCCAGTTCTTTTCTCGCATAATCGTAGACGGTTAGTCCATCTTCCAAGATCGTGTCCAAGTTGAAATCGCCCGTGCTCTGTGCGTATCCGCGATAGTCGTACAACAACGATGAGCAATTCGCTGTCGCTGCACGTTTTGCGATGTATGCGCGCCCGATCAAGTTGCCGCCGGCGCCATGATTGATGATCACCAACTTGTCAGCGCCGGTTTTTTTGAAAAGCCAGGCGTGCATCTTCGAACCGTCGGAGCAAGGAATGAATATCGATTCTTTCTTGATACCCGGTACAGGTTCAACGTCATACGCTTCTTTTGCAGAAACGCGCGGATGCAACACCGCTTTGCTGAAATAAGTGAAATCGCTGATGGTATGGAGAATAACGAAATAAATGTAGCCAAGGCTGACGACGACCAAGCCGAGGATTGTCATTCCTGTGATTGCTAGAATTTTCTTGGCTTTCAAAGGCGAACCTGAGAGGTTGAGTAAGCTTCCATCTTATCTACAAAATCACCGGTTTTGCATACGTGTTGACTCGTCTGACGACGCCAGGAGCTTTGCTTCTTTTTCTGGGGCTAGACCTGCTTTTCGCTCGATTTTTGAAGCGTGGCTTGCGTCCCATTCCAATGTGTCTTTTATCGTATTCGCGAGCGGTAAATATGTAAGGCCAGCCCTGTGTGCCTTCGTGCAATCTATATTTTGAAAGTATCGGTGTTCCTCAGCACTGGCTGGAATCCATAGAGGCATCTCCATCCACGGTCCGACTCCTGCTTCCAAAACTTGCTCGTCTGTTAACCAAACGAATTGCGCTTTGTTTCCACTTACTGAGTTGCATTCATTTAAGAAGGCGCGCATTGTAAGCGGTTCTTTAGGACCTGTTGCGTTGAACACGCCCGAGGTCTTCTTCTCAATCAGGTGGATGGTCCACTTCGCTAGATCTCGAACATCTATGAACTGAATGTTCCGATCTGGATCTCCAGGAGCCGCAACCTGACCGCCTTTTGAAACTCTCGTCGGCCAATAGGTGAAGCGGTCTGTTGGGTCGAATGGGCCAACAATTAGTCCTGGTCTGATGATCAACGCCTTGTTGCCGAAAACTTTTTCAACCGTTCGTTCGCAGCCCACCTTCAAAGAGCCGTATTCCGGCTCATCCCCGTCTTCGAGGGATTTGACTTGGGCAGTCTCGTCCATTCCCTTTGTGCGGAAACCTTTGTAGGTGGAAATGCTAGAGATGAAGGTGTAATGCTCTACAGAATCTTTGAGTGCGTTCACAGATTTTGCGACGACTTCTGGTTCGTATCCGCACGTATCAAGTACCGCGTCCCACTTTCTCTTCAAAAGGGCTGAAAGGTCTTCGCTGCGATCGCCGGTCAGTTTCTCCACACTTTTTTGTTCTTCAAGTGAGTGTTTACCGCGATTGAAGGTTGTCACTTCATGACCGGCTGCGAGCGCCGCATTGACAATGTGCCGCCCGAGAAATACGGTTCCACCAAGGATTAGCAGTTTCATAAGCTCGCTGACACCTGCGTCTTTTAAGTTTAGTCGACGTAAAACTCTACCACTCCTCAAGCTGATATATTGAACGGGCTGTGTCGCTAAAATGCAGGTGGGTTGTGAAACGAATTTCTTGCGTAAGTTCAATTGTCTTGATAGCCGTGGCAGTGGCGGGTTGCAATAGCTCGTTCGATGTGAAGACCGACTCGAATTCTGGTCTTACGATCAACTCGACCACAAGCAATGGTTCTGACTCCGTCAACAAATCCAGCTGGACGGGCGCTGACGGAAAGATGAATTCGATTAGCAACGAGACGAAAGTGTCTAACGGCAAAATCATGAGGGTTTCTGCTCGCAACATCGATGGTCTGGAGACCAAGTTGGAAGCGAAAGGCGATGCCGTTTTCTTGAAAGGTAAGGCGAGCAAAGTGCCTGCGGATGCGAAAGTTACGCTCTTTGAAAAGCGTGACGGTGTCAAGAAAGAGGCAGAGTTGCGTTCGGATGGAACGCAAATAAAGGTCTGGATCAAGAAGGGCGGAAAGTTCGAGCCCGGTAGTGAGGAAGATCAAGCTTGGGCGGACAATTTAGTCGCATCTTTCAATTGGGATGACACGCCTGATCCTGAAAAGAAGAAAGAGTTGGCGGCAATAAAACTTGACGACCCGCGCTTTGCGAAGAAACTGGCGAATTTGCACTACGCGAAGGATGTTACCGAAGTGCTGATGGAGAAAGTCAATGCGCCCTCTCTCAGTGCTGCAGAGCAAACGGCTTTGATCGATGTAACTCTGGAAAAAGCTCAGTACGACAAGGATCAAAAGGCGATTTTGTTGAAACTAATTGAGCGCAAAGATCTTGCGAAGGCTGCAAGCACCCATTTGCTCGACAATCTAGAGAAGATTCACTACGAAGCAGATCGCAAGCTAATTCAGCGCAAATTGTTCGAGCGTGTAAGCTCTAAATAGCAGACTGTGCGGAAGTTTCAAAAAAAATCTGCATTCGTGAGCGTTGGTAATCTCGTGACGCCCCCCTGTGAGCTAGGAAGCATAGCTAGCATCGCGCCACTACTGTGTTAATCTCGCCGTCCCAAAGCTGCTTTGCGAAAGTCGAGTAAGGCAGTACTTCGATGCCATCTTGGGTTTTTCGCGGAACTTTCTCCAGGCAGACAATGATTCTTCGCTTTACCTCAGGATGGTCTTTCGCGACTTCCTGCAGTCCACGCAAATGAGTTGTCGTGACTTTGCTAACGGACTTCGCTTCTATTGCAATTTCCATGTCGCCGATGATGAAATCGACCTCGGTGCCGCCAGCGAGTCTCCAATAGCTCAGGTCATAATATAGTTCGCTGTATGAGCGGTGTGCATTCAGCTCGTGAAAAACCCAGTTCTCGAATGCTTTTCCAAAGCCTTCTGAGCCAGGCTCTAGCTGTCGTCTTTTGGCTAGATGATTAACAACACCAACGTCGGCGAAATAGAATTTCGGCGCTTCAATGACTCTTCTCTTGGGGCGATGACGAAAGGCTGGAATGAAGTCAGCCAGCAGAGTGTCTTCAAGTATTTGAAAGTACTCTTTGACGGTCGGTCCGGAAACACCGCAATCACGAGCGATGTTGGCGAAGTTGACTAGCTCTGTATCCGAGAGCGCTGCAGCATTTAGAAAATTTGAAAACGCCGGCAGATTTCGAATTAGACCCTCCGCTGCAATCTCCTCTTTTAGATAATCGTTGATGTATGAGCGCAGCATTTTTTCAGCCGAGGCGCCCTGATAGTGTCGAGGAAGATAACCGTGGTTGAGCATTCGCTCAAGCTTGAAGTCCGAGTCGAGTTCCGCCGATACGAGCCCAAATAGCTGATATCTCATCGCCCGCCCACCAAGTAAATTTGCGTGTCCGCGCCTGATTTTTCGAGCACTCGATCCGCAAAGGGCAAAGGCATAGTTGGTGTTTTCGATGAGCCAATGAACTTCATCAAGCAGCGCTGGTACTTTTTGAATCTCGTCAATGACGACCATCTCGGGTCCTTGCTGTTTGAATATCAACTCTTCGCGCAAACGACTTGGTGCCTGCGTAAGTTGAATAAAAGTGTCTGTTTTCAGCAGGTCATACCAGCGTGCATTTGGAAAGCTGTGCTTTAAGAGCGAACTTTTTCCGCATTGGCGCGGACCCCAGAGAAAGAAGCTTTCTCCTGCGCTCGGTAATGGCAATTGACGAATAAACATTGTTGTATATTATCATGATAATCTAAAGTATAACTTTTCAATTCTGGGATGTTTGTGGTAACCAGTATTAAGTTTCTACTGTGTTAATCGGCACTTTCAGCCTTCTACGTGCTAAATTTCCTCGCCTGATATTGATTTTGGCTTCTAGATAGGGGACAGTGCGATGACCAGCATTACGAATTTCATTGAGCATCATTTCCGCCACTTCAATGCCGCGACCGTAAAGGACGCAGCGCGGGCTTATGTTGAACACCTGCGCTCTGGCAAGAAGATGATGATCACCCTGGCTGGCGCCATGAGCACTGCCGAGCTCGGTTTGTCGCTTGCTGAAATGATTCGCAACGACAAAGTGCAGATCATTACTTGCACCGGCGCCAACTTGGAAGAGGACATTTTCAACCTCGTTGCGCACGACCACTACGAGCGCATTCCCAACTATCGCGAATTAACACCTCAACAAGAGACGGCTCTGCGCGAGCGTGGTCTCAACCGTGTTACCGACACCTGCATTCCTGAGGATACCGCGATTCGCAAAATTGAAAAGCACGTTCTCAAAATCTGGGAAGAGGCTGACAAAGCCGGAGAAAGGCTTTTCCCTCACGAAGTTATGTACCGCCTGCTCAAGTCCGGCGTGTTGAAGAACGAATATCAAATCGATCCGAAAGACTCATGGATGCTGGCAGCAGCGGAGAAGAATCTGCCGATTATCGTGCCGGGCTGGGAAGATAGCACCCTCGGCAATATCTTCGTGTCACACGTCGTTGCTGGCGAATTGTCCTCTTGCCAGATCATTCGTGGTGGCTTGGAGTACATGCACGAGCTCATCAATTGGTACAACGAGAATAGCAGCGAAGGAAAAGGCATCGGCTTCTTCCAAATTGGTGGCGGCATCGCTGGCGATTTCCCGATTTGCGTTGTTCCGCTCATTCAGCAAGACTTGCAGAAGCCGTGCCCGTTCTGGAGCTATTTCTGCCAAATCTCCGACAGTACGACGTCCTATGGTTCGTACAGCGGCGCTGTACCTAACGAGAAGATTACTTGGGGCAAGTTGGAGGAAACCACTCCGCGCTTCGTAATCGAGTCTGATGCAACAATCATTGCTCCGCTCATCTTCCAATACGTGCTGGAAAACAACGAACTTCCGGCCTCCGCCAAGAAAGAGAAAGCGACAGCCACCGCGGGCAAGAAGTAAGGAGTCCATTGGTAAGCTTCACTGACGCTGTAGATGTTTGGGACCGGCTGGATTTTCAGTTGCTGCTAGATGGCGCAGTGACGCTGTATTACAGCGCAGACATCATGCATGAGGATTGTGAGTGGCTCAAGCAGCACAAGTACAAAGTGCGTGATCTCGATGCGTCCAATTGGAATACGGAAGCGGCTTTTCATGCAGATGTGAAGCGTATTCTGGAGTTTCCCAGCTACTACGGAGAAAACCTAAACGCATTCAGCGATTGTTTGAGCGACCTTGAGATGGACGAGGATGGCGGTTTTGCCATTGCGATAAGGCATTTCAATTCGTTCTTCCGGGTAATGCCCGACCGTGCGCAAGCCGTGTTGGATATTATCGAAACGAATTCTCGCCGCCATCTCTTGATTGGAAAACGGCTAATCGCGCTTGTGCAAACGGACAATCCACGGGTAGTTTATGAGCACGTTGGTTGCATAACTCCAAGCTGGAACCCGCGCGAACGTATGGAACGCAATCGAGGACTGTAGGAGAGCCGTGCCTCGCCGCATCTCTGAGGTGCGGAAAACGCTGTGCAGAACTGTTTGAAATGAGACCAAAAAATCGGGAAATTGACGGAAATTTCCTGGGAAACTGGGAACTTTCAGAGCTTTAGTTCGCCTATACATTCAGAAAGAGACCCCACTCCAAACTCCGCAGAGTTGTATCTGCATTATGGAATGAATGGAAGTGGGGTCTCTTAGTATTTAGTTGCGCAGGCTAATTGCTGACTGTGGTGTACATTAGACCTTGGTTGCACGCTATTAGACTTTCGTTGCACGTAATTGATCGAGGAAGCTCAGATCCAGATATTGCGAGCTGTCTTCTTCTACATAGCCCAGCTCCTTCATGAGTTCGATGATTTGTTTCATTGACTCTGTATTGCGGAGCGCGTCAACGTTGGGCTTGTTCGCCTCCAGTGATTTGCGAATAATTGAAGAGCTTATGCCGATGTATTTGCTGGCAATTTCCGAGCTTTCTTCGGGGTTTTTCAAAACAAAGTCTGCACCCTTTGCAAATGCTCGCACCACTTTTGATACCACTTCAGGGTGCTGATCGCGGAATTTTCTTGTAGTTGTAAGCGAGCACCCTGGCGCTCCTTTCCAAAGGTCGCCTGTACGGCGCAAAACTTTGCCCACGCCTAATTGTTCCATCATGGTCGCGTAAGGCTCCACCATAGACGCCGCATCAGAGCCCTGTCCAAAAAAGGAAATGATGGCGCCGTCGCCTGAGGGCATTCGCAGCAATTCTGCGTTGCTCCATCCCAAAGACTTGATCAAACCCATGGCCGTAAGGTCTTTGATGCCACCGCGCAATGGGATTGCGACCTTTTTGACTTCATGTTGCTCAATGCCGTTGCGCATAACAATTGCCGCTTCCTCACAGCCTGAGCCCGCAAGCAAAACGAATGGATATCCTTCCGCTGCTGCAACTCGCGACCATGGCATAACCGCAAATTGGCTCTCACCGGTGCTCAACTTGTGGGGGACGAGCCAAGCCGTGGCTGCAACTTCAGCTGTTACGTCTATGCCTTCATCTGAGAAAAATCCCTTCTCGCAGGCTACATAGGCAGGTGTTTGGCAAACACCTCTTAACAAAGATAACTTCAGGTTCATAAAATCCGCTCTGGAGCAGTCCTTTGAAAGCAGCCTGGCAGGCGCTTTTGCAAGGTGTATAGGTGGCAATCCAGTAAATTATAGAGACGTTAAGCCCAGAGTGCGACCTATCTTCTCTAAGGAAAGTCCGAAAGGTTTATTCTTTGGATGTTTCCGCCATTCTTAGCCAATAATATGTGATTAAGCTAAGCGAAGTACTCTTATGGGGATGCAAAGATGCCTGTAGTATGGAACCTGCTGGCTGATGCCGACATTGTAAGAACCCTCTGAGGGCAAGACATGCGCCTGAACATTTTTGGACTTGGAAGCGGAGCTAAAGACGCTGCCGCAGCAGAAGTCGATGCGTCCCAAACTGCGCCGGAGGCTCCAATGCCTGAGGTCGCCTCTAAAAGTCCGAAAGGGGCGCGCAAGGGTGGCGTAAAAACAGCCTCGCAAAGCAAGCCTCGGGCATCTTCGCGCAGAGCGCAATTCCCGCCCGAACCCACGGAGTCGCTCAAGAAGCGCGTTAAGTGGCTGGTTGAGCACATCGAAGAATTCAAACAGCGTCTAGAGCCCACAATGGATGCAGGTAATACGGAAGAATTCGTTTCGCTGATGAACAACTTCCTGGCGTTTATCAGTGCGTACTCTGATACCGTCGCGTACGACACATACGAGTTGGGACCTGCCTATCCGGAATCTTTGAAGTTCTTTCACAAGGCTTGTCTGGAATTAGCTTGGCGCATGGAAGAAAAGGCATTTGTTGAAATCGCCGAAGCGGAATTGCAGCCCGGGCAACCCCTGAAAGAAGTTGTGAGCCAATGTATAGCTGGCTCTTACAGTCGAATGGAAGAGTTGTCTGATCTCGTTGATTTTTCGCAAACGCGCAGCATTGTTGTGCTTGGATGCGGCAAGGTGCCTGCGTCTCTCTTCTACTTGCAGGATCAAACTAGAGTTCCGGCAATTGTAGGAATCGACAATGTTCAAGAGGCGGTTGATTGCTCCAACGCACTGGTTTCTAAGTTGAACTTAGACAGAGTGAGAATCGTTAAGGCTGATGCAACGACCTTTGACTATTCGTTTTTCGATGCAATTTATTTCGGACCATTTGCGTCTCCACGAGCTGATGTGCTGAAGCAAATTCGCTCTACTGCAAGATCTAACGCAACCATTATTTTGAGAGAGCCGCACTTTACGGGTTCTTTGGCATTCGAACGGGTTTTACCATACATGCAGCCCTCGTTCGATTTGATTAAGGCGGGCGATTCGAAGAAATATTTGGGACGCTTCATGTTGCGCCATTACGTCCTGAAGATGCGCTAGAAGATTGTGATGAAGTTTGTTGTCGACTCGTTTTTCGAAGAAGTGAAAGACGGTGCTTTGCGTGTTGGTGCGCAAGTCGATGGCAAGAAAGTCTGGGTCGAATCAGACAATGCGTCATTACAGAACGCGGCAGAAGCCTATGGCTGCGCATTTTTGATTCCTGCATTGTTGCAGGGGCTTACTTTTAAGTTGACCGAGCCTGTATGCATGGAGTGGAAGAAAAACGTACAAGAGCTGACTGAAATGCTCGGTGACGCGTGGGGATGCGCGACTACACTTCCTGTTGAACTGACGACCTATAAGCGTGAAGGCTTGCCTGGAAGGAAGCGCGCGCAGTTTTTCTCGGCAGGTGTTGATTCATTCTATGAGTTGCTTACAGCGAAAGTCGCTCCTGATGCGCTCATTAGTGTGCACGGATTCGACATGGATTTGTCTGAGTCTTTTAGATATGAGCAGCTCAAAAGGTCTGTTGAGGAAATTTGCAAGGAGAAAAACGTTGAGTCTGTCTTCTTGCGAACTAACATTCGCGAGAATTCGGTCATCTCCTCTGTGTCTTGGGATGACGCTCACGGCGGTGTTCTAGCTGCCATCGCGCACTTGTTGTCGGAGCAGTTTTATACGGTTGTAATTCCTCCTTCCTTCGCGCAGTCGTCGTGGCGCTCGCTATGGGGATCTCATTGGAAAATCGATCCGCTTTGGTCCTCGAATGTCGTGAAATTGGAGCACGGTGATGCTTCTTCTACGCGTGCGGAGCGCATCAGGCGCATCGCGCAAGAACCGCTTGCACAGCGCCATCTTCGCGTTTGCTGGTCGGAGCGAGTGCAGCATGGCAATTGTTCGTCTTGTTCCAAGTGCGTGCGAACAATGGCTGTTCTTCACGATTGCGGGCAACTGGAGAATTTTTCGGTGTTCGATTCTAGTGTTCCTATTTGGGAGCGAATCGATGCTTTGCCCTATGTCGCTCTGACGGTGACGTATGACGAATTGCTGGAAAAAGGCGTGGAGCCAGAGTTTGAAGGCGCTATTCGCAGGTTGATAAAACGCAGCCATGGTGTGGCGTTGCGCGCAGAGTATTCACTGGCTCACAACAAAGACCTTTTGGAGGCGAATCTAGAATTGGAAAACCAGATTCGCTCGCTGCAAGCGACGATTAATGGCATGAGCAATTCGCGGGTATGGAAGGCTGGGAAAGTTTTGCGACATGTGCGCAGATTATTGAAATAACGGCCGGCGCTCCGGTTGCTTGCTCGTTTTACGACATCTTCAAGACGTGCATTAGGAAAAGGAGCTGATCTTTGACCCGATCGGACGGGCGGCTCCAGGCGTGCCCGGCTTCTTCCTCGATGCGCAAAAGTACCAACCCTTTGTTGTTTTGCGCATGGCGTAGCGCCGCTGCAAATTTGAAGCTGTGCCAGGGAAGAACGCGATCATCACCGCGGGCCGCCGAGATAAGGATGGGTGGATATTGTTGTCCTTTTTTCAAATTGTGCAAGGGAGAATAATTGCGCAAAAACTCAAATTGCTCCTTATTCTCGGCGCTACCGTATTCATTAAGCCAGGTCCAAGCTAAAGTTGAGTTGTGGTAGCGAAGCATGTCATAGAGCCCGTTAATGATGACGCCTGCAGCAAACATTGTTGGATACCTGACGATAGTCGCGGCGGCCGTCAGTCCGCCATTGCTGCCACCATACACTGCTATGCGCTTCGAATTCGTCCATCCGTTCGCCTTGAGCCATTCCGCTGCCGCTGCAATGTCCTCGATCGTCTTGTTTTTCCCTTCCAAAATCGCGTCTGTATGCCATTTTGTGCCGAGTTCTCCACCGCCTCGCAAGAGGGGCGCTGCGTAAACACCTCCCAGCTTGAGCCAAGCCATGACGTCGTAGGTGTATTCAGGAGTGAGGCAACGACCGAAGCCACCGTAGACGTAGAGCAGTACAGGATTATTGCCGTCCAGTTTGATGCCGTGCTTGTGCACCAAATGCATGGGAATTTCGGTGCCGTCTTTGCTTTTGTATCTTACGAGCGTTGTTGTGAAACCACGACCAATGTTGGGTTTGTCACTCTGGAAAAACACAGTCGGCTTGCTCTTCTTCGGTGAAAATTTGAAGACGGTCTCTGGGTGCAGATAGGACGTCGCGGCAACCAGAAATGTATTGCCATCGTCAACCCAGCGCAAGTCGGAGACTGTGCCTGAGAAAGGAAGTTTTAGCTCGCCTTCAGGCTTCAGTGTATTCCAATTGAACTTGCGCACGCGCGAAAAACCGTTTTCCAAATATTGGACTAGAAGGTGATTAGTCCCTTCGTAAGCCGAATCGAGTAAATGCTGTCTTTCTGCTAAAGTCTCTTGAGGCTTGCCGAACTTTCCAGTCGCGGCATCCGCGGAAACCGAGATGATGCGCCCCTTGTCGGCGTTCTTGTCCGTAATGAAATAGAGCCGGCCTCGGCGCGAGGTAAAGTAGCGGTAAGACGCATCTTCTTTGGGAAAGACCGGCAGCAAGTGCTTTTTCGCTGCGCCGGACTTTAGTAATTGTTTTGCCAGGACAATGCTGCGGTCTGCCTTTTCCGTCCAGTTTGTGAGCAATGCCAACTTTCCGCCCAGCGCGACAGAAGGGCCGATATACCAATTCGGTTTGTCCAGACGCCTGTAAATCAGCTTGTCGCTCGTCTGCTTCGTACCGACTTTGTGCAGGTAAATGGCAGGAAAGCGAAGCAACTCGGCGCGCTTGCTCTTGTGTTTTGGCTGCGTGTGCTTGATATACATGAAAGCCTTGCCGCCAGGCATCCACAGGACGTATTCGTGAATGAGCCCAGTCAACACGTCATTCAGCTTTTTCTTTGAGATCATGTCGTAAATGTGCCAGGTCTGCCATTCCGAGCCACCTTGTGTGACACCGTAGGCGACATGTCTGCCGTTTGGGCTGACAACGAAGTTGGTTATGCCGCCGTCTTTTGGATTCAGCAAATCAGAAGGATGAATCACTATCTTCTTGCGTTTTCCGTTTGCTGAGCAGGTCCAGAGCGCCTTGTCCGAGCTATATTCCAGGTCTGCGACAAAGTAGTATTTCTTCTTTACAGAGACCGGTACGCTAGGCTTGTGGCGAATCACGCTTGATTCAATCGCACGGTGAATGAGCGCTTTGTTGTCCAAGGTGCAAAGAAAAAGCTCGGCGTAATCGTTTTCTTTTTTTGTCCATTCCAGGACTTCTTCTGAGTCAACAGATTCCAGCCATCGATAAGGGTCTTGGATGGTTTTTCCATGTAGTTTCATAGGACTTGCAATGCGCTTTGCCGGCGCAATCTTGGCTCTCCTTCGGAGGTTTGCAGCAAACGTTTTACTGGCTGCGATTAGTCTTTTGGCCGTAGCTGATTTTGTGTTTGTTTTGGCGAGCAGACTTTCTATACTAAAAAATACAAAGTGCAGATCCTGCATGGTCAGCTCTTTCTGATGAGAAAGCAGCGACAGCGTGAGTTCGAATTCTTTTAGTGCTTGTTCTGTTTTATTCAGTTTGCCGACGCATACCCCGAGGCAGCACCTGACCATTCCTTCACGCCAATGCCTCTGGTACGCGGCGGGCTGAACATCATCCAGGGCACGGGTGAAAATCTCGCTGGCAGGCGCGTACTTCTCGACAAACATGAGTTGGCACGCCCACGAGTATCGACAGAGAAATAGAGCCTCGTGGCATTCGGAGCGCACCTTCTTCAAGCTGTGTGCTTCCACGATCTTCAGCGCCGCCACCCCATGGCGCTCTGCCTCGCGGTAGAGTTCGAGACTGCGATACGAGTTGGACGCATGCAGATATGTGTCGGCAAGAAACTCATGGTGCTTGCCGTGGTATTTCTTGAGTCGGTTTAGTGCGGACTTAAGAAACCTCAAGCTCTCCTGTTTGCGCCCCTGTGTCGCGAACAAGCTCGCCAGCGAAATGTCGGTAGACACCCGTAAATTATTCGACTCTGCCAGGTGTTCGCAAAGGGCTCTGCATTCCAGTAGCAGCTCCTCTTGCCGCTTTTCGTCACCTGATTCTCTGGCTTTTGTAATTCCTTCCCAAATCTGATGGCACTTGTCCTCCACCTTCTCTTGGGTGACTGAAGAGTTTGGCTTGATGCGCTTAACTTCTTCTCTATGCTTGGACGCTTTTTTCGCGCCTGTTGAAAGCTTGTGCGTGGTTTTGGTGGGCATTTTGTGGCTTGAGATTTCCGGAGTTTCTTTCATGATCTTATCTACTTGTTGGGGGGAATGCGGATGTGACAGTCACCTTCCTCTGCGTCTGACCCGTAACTAGGACTGGTGGTCCCGGCTCCCCCTTTTTTCATTTGAGGAAGACCGCTCTGAACCTTGGTGATACCCCATAATTGCTGCGCTATCTTTAGAGTTTTGCATAAGCAGGTACCCCATTTTTTATTTTTGAATTCTGAAGTTCGTAGCTGGTAGGTACCCCATAAAAAACACATTGTTGTTACTGCGTTTTGCGCAATGGCACCCCAAAAATGACGTCTGATTTCATCTCGTTTTGCTATCAAACCTCAACTCTAAATCAATCCAAATCGCCCCCAGTTTCTTCTTAATTTTGGGGTGCTTGTCAGCGTTTGAACGAACACAACTTTCACGAGAGATTGACCACCGTCTCCCCTGAAAGTTCCAATTTCTACGATGTTAGATAAAAGGTCGAGCTCTAATCTCAGCGGAAGAATTTTTTACTACACTAGATAAGATATTCCCAACTAATCGTATTAGTATCAGCTAGGAGTCTGCCATTCTCCTAGTTGGAAATTGCGGCTTGATCTTGTTTTTTGCTCAGGATTTGTTGTGCTTTCGCATAGATTTTTTCTGCTTCTGCAGAGCGTCCAGTTTTGCGCATAAGCTTGGCTTGGCTGGAAAGTGCGTCGGCTATGTCTGTGTGATCGGCAGGCAAATTGCCTTGCCGCAGGTTGAGTGCTTTTGTGACCGGAGCTTCGGCTTCGGCGAATTTATCCTGACGGAAGTAGATTTCGCCCAGCATGCTGAGCGCATCTGCCAATCGCAAAGGCGCCGGTATGTCAGCATTTTCCAGCACCCAGACTACTCTTCGCATAAATGGTTCGGCTTGATTGAACTTCCCTTGCACGCAAAGAACCGCTGCCAAATTGGTTAAATCAGTTGTGAGCTCAACATTGTTTGGCCCGAGCTCGTTAAGCCTATTGACGAGAATCCGCTCGTAGACTTGCTGCGCCTCTACATAGTTGCCCTGGTCGCAATAGCTTTGAGCGAGTCGGACGAATGCGTTTGCCAGCGCTGTTTTTTGATCAGATGCTTCTTCATCTTCTTCGTTTTCTTCAGGCTTTTGACCGCTGACACTTTGTTTTACCAGGTTGGCTAACTGCATAGCTTTGGCATCTTCGGGCAAAATTGTTTCGCTGAACTTGCGTCGCTTTTCCACATCGACTTTCAGCTCTTGTGGCTTGCTGACCGGCATTGCGCTTTCAAGCTCATCCTCAACTGTCGGCAACGAAGGATTTTCCGAAACCAACTCAGGAATCGCCGCAGCTTCACCGTCCATGCGCAAGCGCTTGTTCGGGCTCCAGCCGAGTTCTTTCACAGCCTGATCGAAATTGATTTTTTTGTTCTGCCTGTGGTGGAGGCAATAGTCGAGAGCCGCCACAGCATCATCTTGTGAAATCCAGCCCTTGGCGAGCAATTGGTAACAGCGCAGTGTCGCCTGCACTGTCGGCGCATCTGAATAACCAGTCAATACCAGCACCTTGCCGACTATTTGCGGGCTCTTCGAACTGAGATCGAAGGCCGCTTGAATGTCTTCCTGATTTACAACGCGTGCCAGAGTCAACAGCTTTTCGTACGAGAGAGATGGTTTGATATCGGGGCGCTCTACTTTCGCGCTTTCCATCGCCTCTTCGAGCGAAATCTTCGACTCGTGAATTTGGCCAAGACATTCGGCTGCGTTTAACGCATCCAACTGGCTTTCGTCGACAAGCTTTTGCAGCTTGAGCGCAGCTTCGAGAAGCTCGCTTGTGATGAGCGAGCGGTTAATGAGCACATTGCCGATGGGTTGCTGGTTGACGAGTCCCCACTCAAGCGCGTTCATCACATCTGTTTCGGTCAAAACACCGGACAAGACCAGCATTTCTCCAAGCCTGATACCGCGCCGCCTCGGTCCTTCCGCTTGCGGCTTTTCTGCAACGTTTCCATCTGAAGAACTCGATTGCACGCCGGCTGCCAGTCGAACAGCGTTGACAGCTTCTTCGCGTGTGAGCATCTCGTCCCGTAGCCTGACTTGAATATCAAGCACTGAATTAAGAACAGCATCTGTCAGGACCTGATGCAAGACCAGCATGCGGCCAAGTGGAAGTCCTGTTTGCAAACTCTGTTCCATCGCTTTGGAAAGCTGTTCCCAGCGCAGCACACCTGCCTCGAGAAGCAGTTCGCCTAAGCGTCCAGTGGGCGCTTTTCTCGCGGGAGCTTCTTCGTGATTATCGAGAACCTCGCCAAAGGTGGAGCCCATTTTGAAAGCGATCTTCAAGCACCGAATCGCCAAATTGAAGTCTATTGATTTGTCGCGAATCATCGACTGCGCCATGAGCACCGACTGCAAATCGCGAGGTGTCAAAAATCCGCACATGACCAGAATTTGTCCTATCTGCAAGCGTTTGCCTTTTGAATGGCGAATTGCCTCTTGCAACTGATCTTGCGTGAGCATGCCCGCCTGCAGGCAAATTTCACCGAGACGAATATTTGTGTTAGGTCTGCGAAATACTGATGTCACGCTCGAATCCTGATCCTTTGCCCGCCAAAACACCGCCGGCGCCTTTTGTGCCCAGTGTGCGCACGCGATGCGCTCCTACAAAGGCCACTAATTTCGCTTTACCCCGTATGTGGGGCCGGGTATCGTCGCTAGCTGAGACATTGCGCACAAGTTGAAAGGAACCTTTCGTCTGGCTGATAACGCTAGTTTTTGGGCGCATTTCTTGCAGGTTATTCGTCGGGACTTTTGGAGCAAAACGATGTCATGCGAGACATTCGCAAAACTCGCACAACCCTTTCAAAACTTCCGCCAAAATTCGCGAGTTCGCGAAAATGATCCACTCAAAAATTCTTGAGCGATTTTGCGAAACAGTTAGCGTCGGTTCCGCGTGATTTGCGCAGGTTGCGATAGTAGTAAAAGCGCCAAGCTAAGCCTGTTTTTAGTACTTGGAGCTGAGTCGATTTTTGTGGCTATTTGGCGCTCTTGCAATTTTGTATCCGAGTTGTGCTCGCTAAAAGTGCATGAAATAGCGCGTTTGCGTTCGTTTTCTCCGGCGTTTATCGACCCTTTTTGCTTTGCGCTAGCTGGGTGCGTCTTTCAGAAGCTCCAGGAGTGGTACTTTCGCGCGTCGATGAATTTCAACTTATTTGCTTTGTCTAGTCATGAATTCTTAGCCTGAAGGTCTTTATCACCCTCATTGACCAGCCCAAGGAAACTTTTTTCCACGTAACCCAAAAACCTACGCACCGCTAGACACGCGTACTGCGCTCGCCTTCTTGGAGAGCGATGGGTTGGAACGGTCATGAGATTCGCAACTGTAACCATCTAACTCACTGTTCTTCCGACGACCGTTCGCAAAGGTCCCGGAAAGTTCAGCGAAAGGAGAACAACTATGAGTCTTCCCGTAATTCTCTCGATTCTGGGACTCATTGCGCTTGCGGTCGTGCTCGTTCGCATGGCTTTGCGCAAGGATCCCAATGCCAATTCGCACCAGGGTCACAACCATGGTACCGGCGACGGTCACAATCATGGCGACGCTGGCTGCGGTTGCGGTCACGAGGGCGGCGACGAAGCCAACCTCAAGGCAGACGCCAACGAGTTCCACTCCGTTCACCACGGCAAGGACACTCGCGGCGGCTGTAAGTTCGATCCGGCTGAAGAGAAGCGTGCGCGCTTCCTGCCGAAGCCCAAGATCGACACCAGCAACCTGCCCGCCCCGGACAAGCGCATCGTCGCTGCTCATCAGGGCGTGACCATTCCGGTCATCACCAACCACCTCAACATCCTCTCGGGTGAAGTGGCGTCGGTGATCCGCGGCAAGAGCGTGACCATCAAGTCGCGCAACAGCTACAGCAAGGACCTCGAGCTGGCGCTGTCCTACGTCGAGGACTACTACAAGTCCCTCGGCATCTCCGTCAAGCGCGTGCCCTACCAGGTCCGCGGCAAGACGTACTACAACATCGAGGCTGAGATTCTCGGCACGACCGACCCCAAGAAGGTCGTCATCGTGTCCGGGCACCTCGACTCGACTGTTGGCAACCCGTGGACCGTGGAGAACGTCGCTCCCGGCGCCGATGACGATGCTTCCGGCACCGTCGGCGTCATGGAAGTGGCGCGCGCTCTGAAGGACCACAAGCTGGGCTACACGCTCCGCTTCGTCCACTTCACGGGCGAAGAGCAGGGTCTGTACGGCAGCTACAAGTACAGCGATCAGTGCGCCGCGGCGGGCACCGACATCGTCGGCGTCTTCCAGATGGACATGATCGGCTACTGCGGCAAGCCGGGCAACCGCGTCGACATCCACGACGGCGAGGACCGCAACGGTTCTCACGACATCGTGGTGGCGCTGGTTCGCGCGGCGGCTCAGTACAAGCTGGACTTGAACGTTGTCGACACGCACAACCACGCGGTCGACAACCGGTCTGACCACGCCGGGTTCCAGGACCACGGCTGGAAGGCTGTGCTGATCAGCATCGAGTTCACCGACGATGGCTTCGACCCGAACTACCACACGCGCGGCGACAAGGTCTCGGCCTTGAACCTGCCGTACATGGTGGAAATCATTCGGATGACCATCGCGGCGGTCTCGGACTACGCCAAGATCCAGAACTAGGCAATCGCAAATACGCGTGTCGTTCTAGCGGTGCGACAAGTGCGGGTTGCGTGACCCTTGCCTGGATCGAAATTGGCTCTCGGGTCGAGGGAGCGAAGCAGGGGCAACTCTGTTTTTGCTCTCTCGGCTCGAGGCTGATTTCACTCAAGCAGCCTTCGGGCTGTTTGTTTTAAAACCCTCTCTATTCATGAATATAGTATGACAACATTCAATTTCATGGATTCGAAGCAGGGTGGTGTTTTCAGCGGGCAAATCCGTTTCTTGTATGCGCCCGATCTCGAGAAACACAGTGGGTATGCGGAGTTTTTTCGCTGACTTGGCAGAGCAGAGCCAGCCGTTTGCGTGACGGTGCGGGTTTGAACGTTTTGAATGGAGAAGTCGTTAGCTAAAACTTGCTACCAGCGCGGCAAAAGTTTGAGAGCGAGGATAACTGCTAGTCCAGTGCAAGGTAATTCGACGTACTGATTCTTTGACTAGGACGCCGATTTTGATGAATTGCAGCACAAGGGTTTGAATTGAAACATTTGAACTTTCTTTTGGAAGGCGCAGCCTGAGTTCGTGCAGCAAGATATATGCGAAAACATGTTCCAGTAAACGAAATTGATTGGCGTTGAACTCCTGGCAGCTGAGCCGATCTACATCAATCATCTTTAGTTCTTTGATCCAGTTTTCGCACTGACCTCGGCGGCAATACTTGTTTTCATACAACCACTTGGGGTTTCCTCCCTTGTGGTTTGTCACTACAAAACGCAGTTCAGAGCCGGCTTTTGAGTAGTCTGCCCTGCAAATGACACGCATGTCTGAGGTGTATCCGCGCCCTCTCCATGCCAGTTCGCCAACTCTTCTCACATACTTTTCTGYTTCGTGAATTTCCTGCACTCGACCCTCTTCTTTGCTCGAAAAGCGCATCTGTTCTTCTTTCCTGCGCCAAGCCGATTTGTCCATCATGGGCGTTTCGCCATAAAGAGATTCAAACTCCGATTTAGTCTTGGCGATCAAATCCTTTGCTAGACAGCGTAAATTGTGGTTTGACTTCAAACCGATGAAGTAAGTGACCCCAAATTCTTCGCAAACTTGGTAGACTTCGCGACGGCAAAACGCTGCATCTCCGCGGAATTCAATTGGTATGTGTTTCCATTGCTTTCGCAGAATAGTCAAAATGTTTCGCAGTACGCGAGCTGCATCTCCGCCTACATCAGAATTTCCTGGTCTAAGAAGCGCGGCGAGTGGATATCCGCTCTCATCAAAAACAAACATCGGAATGTAGCAAAACGTTCCGTAGAAGCCATTGTAGAAAGATAGTTGTTGATGCCCATGCACCGGATCACAGGTAGTGTCTAGGTCTAAAACTAGCTTCTTTGGCTGTTTTTTGTGTTTGCGAATGTAGGTGTGAACCAACAAATCCTGTAGAAAACTCAATTCCTCTTTTGTAATTGAATTTTCCAAACGACTCATTGTTGGCTGCGATGCAAGATTCGGATCCTTTTCTCCGTTTCCCAAAACAAGTTTGTGCATGGGATCAAAACGCAGACTGTTGGCGTCATTGCCATCTTCATAGCCAGATGCAATCGCATAAATCCGCTGACGAAGAAGATCTAGCAATTTGTGCTTGACTGCGTCAGGGCGCCGCTTCTCACCAATACAGAAACTTGCGTTTTGGGTTAGTTCTAGCGCTTCATCTGCCAAGCGGATCAGGCCAAGACCGCCATCAGTACTAATTAATCCACCATCAAAAGCGCCAGTGACCGGTTTCCCGGTTCCGAAATCAAACTTAAGTTGAAGGTTGGGCCCTGGTTTTGTACACTCTGTCATCTGAACTGCCTTGTTTTTTGTTGAGTCTGAGTCTTGGTAAACACAGATATTCAGCCAAATGACAGGGCATTTCAACTTAGTTTGGTATCACTCCCGTGAATAATGCGGGAAAACTGTTTCTATGATAGACGATAGTTGATATTGGGCGATGGGGTCGGACCGTTTGCAAGTTTGCTCATTTGTACGATGAGTAATAGTAGCGTGAGTTTGTTTGGGCGAATTTTCGTTTTAGATTTGGCGACTTTTGGTTGTGAAAAACGATTGGGAGCCGGAATAAAAACAGGAGTATTTTGGTTCAGTTTCGAACCCGTTTTATCAGCAAGCTTATGCCCGCCGTCACTTAATGAATTCGACCTGATTCAGCCGAATTCATTCAGTGACAGCTCCGAAATCCAGACCGCGGCCCAGCTGAAATCCGGCCGGTTGTCTTATGTTTTTGCCATCGACTCCAGCCCGAATCGAGTCGACGCGACGAGACAAGACTGCGCTGCCCGGAAACTGAAATCGAAGAGAATAGCTGCGTCAAATTCCTCTGGTTAAAGGTCGAAGCCAAACCCAGATCTTGACTCTTTTTGGGGGAGCTCAACCAGTAGGAAGACGCCTCTACAAAATCTACAACCGGGCGACGCATGGCATCCGCCCCTCTACGACTTCTCTTCGTGGTATTCCATCTCGGTGTTGACGTCCCAAATGTTGTCTTTGGACGTTATGCCGGCTGCGATGTTGTCAACTGCCGTCATGGCGGTCAACATCGAGTGGTCCTGGTTGTTGTATTTGTGCATGCCGTTGCGCCCGACCAGGAAAAGGTTTTCGTACCGGTCGATATAGCGGCGCAAGGTGTCGAACTCGTCGTATGTGCCGAAATAGCCCGGATACGTCTTGGGCATGCGGATGACCATCGCATCAATTACTTCGCTCTTGTCGATGATGCCGATTTTGTCTAGTTCTTCGCCTGCCAGTTTGATGATTTGTTCGTCAGTCATCGCCCAGATCGGGTCAGTGCAATAGCAGAAGTATTCGCACCCAATCCAGACTTTCGAGTGGTCGGCAACCATGCCCGGTCCCCAGTTGTTCCACACCTGCATGCGCCCGACCAGGACATCCGATTCCTGGATGTAAATCCAATTGTCTTTGATGAGCTTTTTGCCAGTTGGCGTGTCGTCGCTAACTTTGAGTTTATTCACGAGCAGGCCGACTTCAATGAAGTCTCGATACACCAGTCCGTCACTGATTCGCTTGATGTCTGCGGGCGCGGGTTCTGAGAAGGCGTCTACCAGCTCTTTCACCGGCATCGACGAGAAGAAGTAATCGCCAGTTATTGTCTGGCGCTCGCCCGTCTTCGAATTGATGACTTCGATCGATTTGACCTTATTTCCTTCGACGTTGATGCGGTCGACTGAAAGGTTGTTGTTGAACTCACCGCCCATCGCTTTGACTTTGTCGGCAGCGATTTCCCACATTTGGCCGGCGCCTAATTTCGGAAAGAGAAACTGCTCAACGAGGGAAGTTTCTGTGCCTTTTTGCCGAATGTCCCCACCGGTTGGAATTAGTTGTTTTGCGGCATGAGCAAGGGCTTTCATGATGTTCAAACCCTTGATGCGTTGAGCACCCCAGGCTGCGCTGATCTCGTTGCATGGCGTTCCCCAGACCTTCTCCGTATAGTCTTTGAAGAAGGTCAGGTAAAGCTCGCGTCCGAAACGGTTGATTAGGAAGTGTTCGAGATTGGTTTCTGGTTTGATAGGAAAAGCCATCGCCTTCAAGTAACTGAAGCCGATGCGCATCATGCGTGGTATTCCAAGGTTGAAAACAGTTTGAGCCTTAAGGCTGATCGGATAATCAAAGAATTTGCGCAAGTAATAGATGCGTGTGAGCCGCTCGATGGTGAGCATGACGCGGTCATCATCGGCTTTTGCGCCTGGACCTTTCGCTTCGATTGTTCGTGATTGATTGTGGTAAGTGATTTCGGTTGCGCCGCCGTTGGTCTCGGCAAGCGGGATCATACTCATCCACCAGTCCATGACCCGGTCAGATTTCGAGAAAAATCGGTGCGGACCAATGTCGATGCGATTGCCCTTGTAATTGACCGTGCGGGCCAGACCGCCGATTACATCATCCTTTTCAACCAGCACTGGCTTGACGTCCGTTCTGGTCGCCAACTCATAAGCAGCTGTTATTCCTGCGGGGCCTGCGCCGATGATGACGGCGACTTTATCTGGCATTGGAGATGGTCCTTGGTAATTGGTTGCCAGTAGCTCAAGGGGAGCTAGTAAGGCGAACTTATCATATCGGCCGGCGAAAGTTGCCGCCAACAACTATGTGCCCCGGTTGCGTCGAGGTCTCGCGGCTTCTCTGTATGTTAACAGGCGGCGCTCTCAATTGGCAGGGGCGTTTGCTTTTGCCTGATTTCGCGCGTAAATCACTGACCCTTTATCGGAATACAGAAGTTTCCACGCGGGGTCTTTAGATAGTTTGTCCGGCAGTTTTGTCTTGGGTGATATGAAAACCCAGTCAATCTTGTAACGGTTGAGCAATTGGTCGCAATTGGGATCGCTGTTGACGATATGCCAATAATCTTGAACGATGTCTTTGCCGTACAAGTTGTAACGCGGATCAACGAATACGCGAGGGTTATCCTTCATTTTGTAGATCATCGTCGCGCCGAAATGCGGATCGTTGAGCATGTTGCCGCTCGGTTTGTTCTTTTCGATGAATTCAATCGCATCGAATGGCGGTGAGAAAGCTGCGCTAAATTGCGGCACCTGTGGCGTAACAGCGAAAGTGCAAAGGTAGATCCCGATGCAAGTAGTAATGATACAGAGCAGCGGCCATGCTGGTTTGAACGGATCAGTAAGCTCTGCGAGTTTTGAAAATGGTTGAATCTCCGAAACCGGCTGCTCGTTCTCGTTCTGCTGTTCTTCTGCCTCCGGTGTTGTTTCCGCGTTTGGCTGCCTTTGAGTGTCCGAAAGCATATGCGCGATTCTTGTGCGTCCTGTCGCAAGAAACAATCCGCCAATCGGAATGGAACGAACAGCTTTGACACCACCCATGATACCGAGTGGAATTAGCCAACGGAAGAATAGATCGCCTTGTTTGGGCGGAAGCTTCCAAATATGAATCAGGTCTTTGATGCCGGTAAAAACCAGGATGTAGAACGGGATAAAGAGCGGGTTAGTTGCATTGCTGGGTTTCAACGGTTGCATGTCATTGACTGTTTCGTTGAACGAACCGAATGTGATCGGCAAATATGTCCATTGCAGAAAACCATATGGGTTGATCAGGCTTGCTAGGAAACAAACCACAATGGCGATGGGGACCGTCAAATTGAATGGTTTGTCTTTCAATCCGAAGAAAAAACGTTCTACAAGCTGGCAAGTAAAGTAGAAGCCGGGAATAAGTATGCCGAGTATGAAAAGAGTGTGTGTATTTGTCCACAAGCACATGATCACCGCGAGCAATGCAATGAAGTCCCAGCGAATTTTGGTATTGTCTGCGGTGGCGATCTGAATGCGCACCATGATTTCCATTATGGCTGCGGTGAAGAAACAAGAGAAGATTTCAGGACGGACGCTCAAATGGCACATTGACGCAAGCAGTGTTAATGCGACAATGCGCATGGCTTTGCCACCCTTTAAGCCGCACAGTGCTGCGATTCGATAAGGAATTACAACAAAAGTCAGGCACGAAATAATGCCGTCGAAAAGTAAGAGTGCAGTAAGACCGAGGTGTTTTTCAATCGAATAGAAAATGACCTCTGTCAACCATTTTTCGATTACATATGGATTTGGATAAAACGGTGTCGTCCAAGAAAACGGGTCGCTCGCTGGAATTTGTCCATGTTCGACAATCCAACGACCTTGACCAAGAAGAAAAGCGATATCCGGCTCTTTGAATACGACGCCGGTGATGCAAATGCCGTAAAACATCAAAAGCATCAGGAAAGAAAGAACCGCAATTTGCCCGACAAGTTTCAGAAATCCTTGCTCAGCGGCGGCTGTGCTTGTTTGATTTTGATTTTCAGCGGAATCTGTCATGCCTGAAGCACTGCGGGGGACAATCTAAGATAGCAGGAAATTGCTAAGATTCTCCAAGAGCTAATGGTTTCACCTGAAGCGAAACGTTTCACCTTTCACTCGACCATGGGTGCTCTGCGATACATTCAAAATCAAGAGGCTAATTTGCGACGAGTGAATTTTGTGCAGCCAGTTTTTTCCTTTATCAACGGCACAGTTGTCGCTGCTTTATTTTGCGTTTCTACCTTTGCCTCTCCAGTTTTTTCGGCCGATGGAGATTTGTTTCCCGCCAAAAGCGGCAGTTTGTGGACCTACAAAACTACTGATTGGAACGGAAAAGTCGGTGAGACAAAGTGCCGATTGATTGATTTGAAAACATCGAAGAACGGTGAGCGCACGTTCAAAATAGTCTCAACAAGTGTGTCAGAACAGAAAACTAAGTATTACATAAAGCATGGTGATAAGACGCTTTTGACGCGGGTTGATATTGTGGGGAAGTCTACGTCGAGTGAGTCGTACTCTCCTCCAAAACTTGTGATTGATACAAGGATCAAAACAGACAGCCTATGGCAGTGGAATAGCAACAGAAATGATGTCGCGATTCCGACCGAGCGCTGGCAAGTTTTTCCGATTGAAAAAGTGAAAGTGCCTGTTGGTGAATTTACTTGCGTGCGAGTAGGTGGACTTGTTTCTGGCGGTCCTAAGATGATGTATCAAACAAGATGGTTTGCGCCAAATGTTGGATTGGTGAAATCACTCGATAACACCAGTTCTGGAAAACAACTGGAAGAACTCAGCGCATATCATGTGAAGTGATTGCAATCGTGAGAATGTAGAGAAAGGGTAGTGTTCGGCAATGCAAGACAATTTTTCAGTTGAGAGCACTACTAACACGCATTCGGAGAACCTTGAAGTAAAATACGTTTATGATGTTCGACGTCGAGTCGCAAGAGCATTTTTTCCACCGAAAGATGCAGTTCGAACTCGTTCAGCTATAGCTAATTTCGAAGTTGACAGAAACGGAAAACCTGCGGAATTTCGATTTGTAAGACGGAGCCGAGATATTGCCTATGACGAGGCTGTTCGCAAAGCAATAAACACAAACGACTTCCGCCCGCGTCAAAAGCCCCTCGTTCTAAAGGTTGAGTTCAAAGCCGGCAAGGTAACAGTTAATGCGTTATCTATCTCCTATATAAATAAAGAAACAGAGTAATCATTTATACGCTGGATCTGCGAATCGGCTCTACGTAACGGTTTGCGCAAAGAACGGTTGACACCGTTCGGCGTAGAGCACAGAATGTTTGCATGCAAATGAATTTGGCTACCGCACTACTGCTGTCCCTGGGTCTCGACCTGGGCAACCTGCTGTTGAGCGAAATAACGTAGACGAAGCCAGCTTCATTCAGCTTTATCTGGGCTTCGTCTTCGACGGAGCCCTTCTTGTTTTATCCGGAAGACTTTCAAAATCGGTCGATGCATGTCATCACCACTACGAAAAAAAAACCAGGGGGCATCATGATTCAAAATCCACAAGCGATTCTTCGCTGTGAGCAAGAGCGTCAGATCAAGGTTTTTGATACCACACTCCGCGACGGACAGCAGTGCCCCGGCGCTGGAATGGACTTCGAGCAAAACATTGAATATGCGCGTCTGGCATCGATGCTTCGAGTGGATATTTTGGAAGCTGGCTTCCCGTCTGCGAGCAGCACCGACTTCAAAATCGTTCAAACCATCGCAGAAGAGATGCTTCACATGGAGCACATGCCGATTGTTGCTGCCCTTTGCCAGCTTCGTGAGGAGCAGGTAATAAAAACAATCGAGTCTCTCGCACCTGCAATTCCGCGAGGCAAAGCTCGTTTGCATACATATGTCCCGGTCGATCCGGAGCTCATGCCCGCATCTCTTGGGCGCAACGCCGACAACAAGGCAGGCATCGCCGATGACGTCTACAGGCTCATCGCTATGGCTGTCGCGGCTGGAATGGAAGTGCAGTTCAGCCCTGAAGGCTATTCTCGAATGAGAGAAAACTTCGATTTCGTCACTGAGTGCATTCGTGCTGCAGTTGCCGCCGGCGCGACTATCATCAATTGCCCGGACACAATCGGCGGTGCCTGCGCCCTTGAAGGTGAAGACTACTTCGTTGCAAAAATGCGCCGTCATGCAGAAATTATCGAACGCGAATTCCCCGACAAAGACATTACTTGGTCTGTTCATTGCCACAACGATCTTGGTCTCGCTGTGCCGAACACAATCAATGCTGTTTTCGATGGTCCAGCCAGACAAATTGAAGGTTGCATAAATGGCATCGGCGAGCGCGCAGGCAATGCGTCTCTCGAACAGTGCATCATGATAATTCGCCAGTTCGGTGAACGCCAGCAAGGCGCAGAGCCTTTCTTCACCGGCATTGCCGCGGAGAAGATTCAGGCAATCTCAGATTTTGTTAATCAGCACATGTTGCCACGTCAGCCGCACTGGCCCGTCAGCGGCGACAATGCAGCACGCCATTCTTCCGGTGGTCACACCAACGCGATTCTCAAAAATCCGATGGCGTATCAACCGTTTGACCCGAGCGAAATCGGTAAGCGCATCACCATGTTGTTTGGTCCACTCAGTGGAGGAAATCATGCGAAGTCGATCATCGAAGACTATGGATATATCTGTACGGATGCCGAGAAAGCGGCGATTGCACAGTACATCAAAGACAAATTCAGCGAAAGACGCAAAGGTGTCACCGACGAAGAGCTCATGGGCGCATACTTTGAATACCGCAAGCCTATTTCGATCGATCGCATCGATTATGGTAAAAATGCAAATCGCGCCTCGGTAAAATTGTACGGACGATTCTTCGATCGTCAGGGCGAAATACAAGAAGAGCATCTCGGAAGAGACTCTGCACTTGCTGCTGTGAAGCGTGCCATCGAAGACAAGTTTGGATTCATCGAAATATTGTCGCATCAGAGCCGTTCAGAAGGCGCTGGGATAAACGCAAACAGCCGTTCGCGCATTGTCATCACGGCGCCCAATGGAAAACAATACGAGGGCGATGGTGTCGACCAAGACATTGAGGTTTCGGCAATGCGTGCGCTGATTGATGCAACAAATAGAGCCTATATAGATCAACATTTCTCCAAAGATGGAAATGTGAACAATGGATCTATAAACGGATCTATGAATGCATCAGTAGTTGGGAAAGCTCATTCTGCGCCGGTTTACCGTGCGTCGTGATGAGACGAATGTGGCGTTGAATTGCCCCATTGTTGTTTAAAGAATACATCTCTGCAACAAAGGGTTGACGGCTCAGCGCCATGAGATATCCTGGTAATACGCGCAAGTCACTTGCGCTTCTTCCAGAAACATCTAGTTTACTGAAGGGCTGAAAAACCAGCCCCGATGAGCCTTCAAGGAATATCTTAGTGTCCGCTAACGTACTGCAAGTCGTGATTATTCTGAACCTGGTGCTGATTATTCTGCACACCGGGAGCGGACCGCTTGCATAGTTAGGGATAACCAAACTACTGAGCCCCGCACCCGGAATACACGGTGCGGGGTTTTTGTCTTAGGTGCCCTTTTCGACTGAACGTTCGGTCAACAAAAGAAAAAGAGAGAAGAGAAAATGTACAGCGACGGAATCAAAAAAGGACCAAGTCGAGCTCCCGCCAGAGCAATGTTTAAGGCGACGGGCTTGACTGATGCCGATCTTGAAAAACCGCTCGTTGCCATCGCTAATACATGGACTGAAGTTGGTCCCTGTAATTTCCACCTCCGCGAACTCGCCGAAAAAGTTAAAGATGGCGTTCGCAAAGCTGGCGGCACTCCGCTCGAGTTCAACACAATCGTTGTATCCGACGGCATCTCCATGGGCACTGAGGCGATGAAAGCTTCGCTAGTTTCCCGCGAAGTTATCGCTGACTCTATCGAACTTTGTGTTCGCGGTCACATGTTCGACGCCGTTGTCGCGCTCTCCGCTTGCGACAAGACAATCCCCGCGACGCTCATGGCGCTCGTTAGACTCAATCTTCCTTCCGTTATGCTTTATGGCGGTTCAATCATGCCGGGCCAATACGAAGGTCACGACGTTACCATCCAAGATGTTTTCGAAGCCGTTGGCGCTTGCGCTGCCGGCAAAATGACCCCTGAGCAGCTCAAACAGATGGAGAACGGCGCTTGTCCAGGCGCTGGAGCTTGTGGTGGACAGTTCACAGCCAATACCATGTCCACCGCCGCCACATTTCTCGGCATGTCACCAATGAGCGCAAATGACGTGCCAGCAAAAGATCCCAGAAAGTTTGCCGTAGCCGAGCGCTGCGGCACTCTTGTAATGGAGCTCCTTAACAAGGACGTCAGACCATCTTCCATCGTTACTCGTCGCGCTTTGGAGAACGCCATCGCATCTGTTGTTGCGACCGGTGGTTCTACGAATGCCGTTTTGCACCTGCTTGCTATCGCACGCGAAGCCGGAGTTGAGCTCGAACTCGAAGATTTCGATCGCATCTCTGCAAAAACTCCAATCATCGCCGACCTCAAGCCAGGCGGTCGCTTCACTGCTCCTGATATGGAAACTGCAGGCGGTCAGCGCCTCCTCGCAAAACGTTTGCAAGACGCAGGTCTCATCGCCGACGCACCGACAGTGACTGGTCGCACACTCTTTGAAGAGGCTGCTGAAGCAGTCGAAACAGAAGGACAACAAGTTTTGACCTCTGTTGAAAAACCATTGAAAGCTATGGGCGGCATTGGAATTCTTCGAGGTTCCCTCGCACCGGAAGGCTGCGTCGTCAAACTCTCCGGACACAACAGAACCAACTTTGTTGGACCAGCTCGCGTATTCGACACTGAAGAAGCCGCATTCCAAGCCGTTCAAACCGGTGGCATCAAAGCAGGCGACGTGGTCGTAATCCGATATGTCGGACCAAAGGGTGCTCCCGGCATGCCCGAGATGCTCGGCGTCACCGGCGCGATTGTCGGAGCTGGACTTTCTGATTCTGTATCACTCATCACCGATGGACGTTTTTCTGGCGCTACTTACGGATTTATGGTTGGACACGTTTCACCTGAAGCCGCAGTTGGCGGACCAATCGCCCACATCAAAGACGGCGACCAAATCGAAATCGACGTAACGAAAAGAAGTATCGACGTGCACGCTGATCTCTCGTCTCGCGAGAAAGATTGGCAGCCAAGAGAGATGGCATACAAAACAGGCGTTTTCGCCAAGTATGCCAAGCTCGTTTCCTCCGCTTCGCAAGGAGCAGTCACCAACAGTTTTTCCACACCACAACCGGCATTGTCGGTAAAGAAATAACCAAACAAAGGAGCAAATGATGACGACTATGTACTGGGAAAAAGACGCCGACGCCAACGCTCTCAAGGGCAAGAAAGTAGCCGTTCTCGGCTATGGCAGCCAGGGACGTGCGCATGCTCTCAACCTGAAGGAGAGCGGTGTTGATGTTGTGGTTGGATTGCGCAAAGGCGGAAAGACCTGGCAGCAAGCTGAGCAAGATGGCTTCAAGCCGCAAACTCCAGAAGAAGCAGCGAAGACTGCTGATGTTGTTTGCTTCCTTTGCCCCGACATGGCGCAGCCCAAGCTTTTCAAAGATGCTGTCGAGCCAAATCTCAAGCCCGGCGCAACCGTCATGTTTGCTCACGGATTCAACATCCATTACAAAACCATTCAGCCAAATGCTCAGACCGACGTCATCATGATTGCTCCAAAAGGACCGGGCGCACTGGTTCGCCGTCAATATGAAGAAGGTCGTGGCGTGCCGTGCTTGGTCGCAGTACATCAAGACGCATCAGGCAATGCTTTCAAAACAGCGCTTGCATACGCTCATGCCTTGGGCGGAACTAAAGCAGGCGTCATCGAAACGACATTCCCAGAAGAGACCGAAACCGATCTCTTCGGCGAACAAGCTGTGCTCTGCGGCGGCGTGACAGAGCTCGTGGCAGCCGGTTGGCAGACACTCGTCGATGCCGGATATCAGCCGGAAGTCGCTTACTTCGAATGTTTGCATGAATTGAAACTGATCGTTGATTTGATCTACGAAGGTGGCTTTGCTCGCATGCATGAGTTTGTAAGTGAAACTGCGAAGTTCGGCGATCTCACCCGCGGACCGCGCGTTGTCGACGACCACGTTCGCGCCACTATGAAGGAAATTCTCACTGAAATCCAAAACGGTAAATTCGCCCAAGAATGGATCGATGAGAACAAAGGTTCTCGTGACCGTTACAACGAGCTGCTCAAGAAGGATTTGGAACATCCAATCGAAACTGTCGGCAAGAAAATGCGCGACAACATGAGCTGGCTCAAAGAAAAGGCTGCCGCCAAACAAGCTGAAAAACAGCCAGTCGGCGCTGCCCGGTGACGTGGGGCGACACCATGCGTCGACCGGTGATGTAGGGGCGACGCCATGCGTCGACCGGTATAAAAGGAAACCGCAGGGGCGGCATTAATGCCGCCCGCAGACAGCGAAAAAAGCCGGCGAGCCGCCGGCGCTCCCAGGAAACCAGCGACCGAAATCGAAATTGTAGGGGCGGCATTAATGCCGCCCGCAGAAAGCGAAAAAAGCCGGCGAGCCGCCGGCGCTCCCAGGAAAAACAAATGAAGGGTGCCGAAATAGTAATAAGAGCGTTGGAGAAAGAAGGTGTCGACACCGTCTTCGGATATCCGGGCGGAGCGATCATGCCTCTTTACGATGCGCTTGTTGATTCTAAGTTGAAGCACATCCTCGTCCGTCACGAGCAAGCTGCCGCATTGGCAGCCGATGGCTACGCGCGTCACAGCGGGCGCGTCGGCGTTTGCTTCGCAACATCGGGTCCTGGTGCCACCAACTTGATCACCGGCATCGCGAATGCTTTCCTTGATTCCGTGCCGATGGTCGCTATCACCGGTCAAGTCGCAACGCCATTCATCGGCACCGACGCTTTCCAGGAAGTCGACATCTTCGGCATCTCAATGCCGGTCGTGAAGCACAGCTTCCTCGTCCGCCGCATCGAAGATTTGGCAAGCACCATTCACGAAGCTTTTCAAATCGCACGCACCGGTCGTCCTGGCCCAGTTCTCGTCGACCTCCCCAAAGATGTTGCCATCGCAGAGTTAGACATAGTTGCATTCGACGATACGCCGGATGAAACGCCTGCTCGCCCTGATGCACATCAAGTTGCGATCGCGCGTCAGATGATCGAGAAGAGCGCAAAACCTCTCGTCTACGCCGGCGGCGGCATCCGCATCGCAGGCGCTACCGGCGAACTCCGTTCGTTCGTCGATGCAACCGGCATACCTGTCGTGACCACACTTCAAGGTATCGGTTCCGTTCCTTCCACGCACGAACTCAACCTCGGCATGCTCGGAATGCACGGAACAAAGCAAGCTAACCTCGCAGTTCAAGAGTGCGATTTGCTCATCTGCGTCGCCGCGCGCTTCGATGATCGCGTCACCGGCAAGTTGAAAGAGTTTGCTCCCCACGCCAAAGTCATCCACATGGATATCGATCCGGCGGAGGTGAGCAAGCTTCGCGCCGCCGATTGCTCGATAGTCGGTGACGTCAAAGTGGCGCTCAATTTTTTGCACGTCCGCCCGCAAATCGACGAGTGGAAAGAGCGCTGCCTCTCCAACAAAGCGGCTTATGAATTCAACTACGACGTGAAGACCGAACATGTTTACGCGCCGAAAATGCTCAGACAATTGAGCGTTCAAGCTGCGGAAAGAGAAACCGTCATCTCCTGCGATGTTGGACAGCACCAAATGTGGGTCGCCCAGCATTGCCAGTTCCAATCACCCGAAGCCCACCTCACCAGCGGTGGTTTGGGCACGATGGGCTACGGACTTCCTGGCGCGGTTGGCGCCCAACTCGCAAATCCCAACGCGCGAGTAATCAATGTTTCCGGTGACGGCTCGATCATGATGAACATTCAAGAACTCGCCACGATCAAGCGCTACAACTTGCCCGTCAAGATCGTTCTTTTCGACAATCAGGCACTGGGCATGGTGCGCCAATGGCAAGAACTTTTCTTCAGTGAGCGCTACAGCGAAGTTGATCTTTCCGACAACCCGGACTTTGCAAAAGTCGCTGAAGCATTCGGAATCCCGGCAATCAAAGTTGATAAGCCAGACCAAGTAGATGATGCAATCAAACAAATTTTGGAAAGCGAAGGACCACTCCTTGCGCACGTGATGATAGACCCCCGTGAGAATGTCTGGCCGCTCGTGCCGCCCGGCAAGTCGAATACGGAAATGATGGAGGCTAAAGCAGTATGAGATTTACGCTCGAAGTGACGATGACCAATAGCGAAGGCGCCTTGGAACGCCTGCTTGGACGGCTCCGGCAGCGTGGTTTTGGCATTCTGGCTCTGAATGCCGATGTCTCAGGCGACTATGCCTCGTTGGGTGCGCGAATTACAGTCGAGAGCATGCGTCCGGTGGAAGCAGCTCTCAAGCAAATCGCGAAGCTTTACGACGTCGAACAAGTGAAGGTACATCATGCAGAGCAAGAGCATGCAAAACGACAAAACCAGCCAGCAGAACTTTGTTTATCTCTATGACACCACGCTGAGAGATGGTGCTCAACGCAAAGGTTTGAGCTTTTCTCTCGATGACAAAGTAAAAGTAGCGAAATTGCTAGACGGCTTCCGTGTTCCATACATCGAAGGTGGGTGGCCGGGATCAAACCCCAAGGACGCTGAGTTTTTCCGCCAGATGCGCGCCAATCCGTTGAAACATTCAACAGTGGTGGCATTCGGTTGCACGCGCAAAGTTGGCGTGAGAGCCGAAGACGACGCTAATCTCAAGGCCTTGCTTGATGCAGGCACCAGAGCTGCAGCGATTGTTGGGAAGACTTGGAGTCTTCACGTTGAGGAGGTTCTCAAAACCGACCTCGAAGAAAACCTCAGAATGATCGCGGACAGCGTGCGCTTTTTGAAACAGCACGGCAAGGAAGTAATCTTCGATGCCGAGCACTTCTTCGATAGTTTTATGGCTGCTCCAGAATACGCCGTCAAGGTTGCTGGTGCAGCAGTTGAAGCTGGCGCCGACTGGGTCGTGCTCTGCGATACCAACGGCCGTTGCATGCCGAGCGATGTCACCAAGGTCGTCACTTCTATGATGCAAGCGGTGCCCGCGCGCTACGGAGTTCACTGCCACAACGATATGGAACTCGCAGTCGCCAATTCTATCGCCGCTGTCGAAGCAGGTGCGCGTCAAGTTCAAGGAACCATAAATGGATATGGCGAGCGCTGTGGCAATGCCAATCTTGTTTCGCTCATGCCCACGTTGAAACTCAAAATGGGCTATGACTGCGTGCGTGAAGCAGATCTCAAAAAGCTCACCGAGCTCTCTCGCACCGTAAGCGAAATCGCGAATTTGAACCCCGACCCATGCGCTGCCTATGTCGGAAGCTCTGCGTTCGCGCACAAAGCCGGATTGCACGTTGCGGCCGTTGAACGCGTTGCTCATAGCTATGAACATTGCGATCCTGCTCTAGTCGGTAATCGCCGCCAGGTGATTGTTTCCGAACTTTCAGGTCGCGGCAATATCCGCATGCTCGCAAATGAAGTAGGAGTCGGAGTTGTTGGAACTGAAGCCAATGTCCTGGCCAAAGTTAAAGAGATGGAAGGCAACGGCTATCAATTCGAAAACGCTGAAGGAACTGTCGAATTGCTCATGCGCAGAGCTGCACCTGGATACGTCGCGCCGTTCGAAATCGTCGACATGATGGTTGTGGTGTCCGACCGCAACCGCGCCGGCACCAGTGCCGAAGCGATGGTGAAGGTCAAAGTGGGAGACGAAAAATTCCACACTGCGTCCGAAGGCCGCGGTCCTGTCCATGCTCTCGACCTTGCCTTGAGAAAAGCGCTCGCGCCAAGTTATCCGCGAATTGAAGAAGTTCGTCTCGCGGACTACAAAGTGCGAATTCTCGATCCTGATCAAGCGACGGACGCCATGACCCGAGTAATCATCGAAGCCACAAGCGGCGACGATAGATGGTGGACGGTTGGCTGCTCGCAGAACATCATCGATGCCAGCTGCCAGGCGCTCGCCGACAGTTTGGAACTTTACCTGGCTCGTTCGGCGGCGAACGGTTCGCAACCTGTAAGTATGGACACCTGCGGCGACGAAGACTGCACCGCCGTCAAAGTGGAGGTGGCTTAGATGTCTGTTTCTGCTACGAAGAAAAAGCCTGGGAGCGCCGGCGGCTCGCCGGCTTCGGAAACTTCTGGAAATACAACAATGACTGAAAAAACAAACACGAAGAACATTGTTCAAAAAATCTGGGACGCCCATGTCGTCAAACAAATGGAAGGGCACCCATGCGTTTTCGCCATCGACTTGATGCTGCTGCATGAAGTCACATCGGCGCAAGCCTTCCAGCTTATCGAGTCTCGCAACATTCAAGTCTTCGACCCAAGCCGCTTGCTCGCTACCATTGACCACAGCACTCCCACCCGCCAAAATCGCTGGGAAATCTATGACGAAGCTGCAAGAACGCAAGTCGAGACTTTGCGTAACAACTGCAAGAAGCACAACATCCCTTTCCTTGATTTCGATTCCGGTAAGCAGGGAATCGTACACGTCGTCGGACCAGAGCTTGGCGTGACGCAGCCCGGCATGACCATCGTTTGCGGTGATTCGCACACATCGACTCACGGTGCATTCGGCGCGCTCGCATTTGGTGTTGGAACCTCGGAAGTCGCGCACGTTATGGCGACCGGTTGTTTGCTGCAAAAACAACCGCAATCGATGAAAGTTGAATTCAAAGGACGTTTTCGCAAAGGTGTTTACGCCAAGGACGCAATTCTCAAGCTCATCGGCGAGATCGGAGTGGGCGGCGCCAATGGACATGTCATCGAATATGTCGGCGAAGCTGTCCGCGCGATGTCGATGGAAGAGCGGATGACCGTCTGCAACATGAGCATCGAGTGCGGCGCGCGCGCTGGCTTGATCGCGCCGGATGAAACCACCTTCAATTACCTCAAAGGTCGCGCTCATGCACCGGGCGCCGAAAAATGGGACGAAGCCGTGGCGTATTGGAAGAGTTTCGCCAGTGACGAGAACGCTCAATACGACAAAGTCGTCACCATCGACCTCGATAAATTGGAGCCGATCGTTACCTGGGGCACCAATCCGGCTCAAAGTGTTTCACTTGGAGAACGCATACCGAAGCTCGAAACCATGGCTGCAAACGAAAAGGCGGTTGCAGTTCGCGCTCTCGAATACACCAAATTGAAAGAGCAGCAGGTCCTCGAAGGAACGCCCGTAGAGTGGGCTTTCGTCGGTTCTTGCACTAACGGGCGCATCGAAGATTTGCGAATTGTTGCCGATATTCTCAAAGGACGGAAGGTAAACCCGGGCGTCACGATGTACGTCGTGCCTGGCTCGGAAGCCGTCATGAAACGCTGCCAGGAAGAGGGTCTCGACGAAATCTTCCGCGCGGCAGGTGCCGACTTCCGTATGCCTGGCTGCTCGATGTGCCTGGCGATGAACGACGACCAGGTGCCGCCCGGTAAGCGCTGCATCAGCTCGTCAAATAGAAACTTCGTCGGTCGGCAAGGACCGGATAGCATCACCCACCTGGCGTCTCCGGCAACTGTCGCCGCCAGCGCCATCGCCGGATGCATCACGTCACCCGCCGAATACGTTTAAGGAGTTGGTCATGAGCCTCATACCGAAAGTCACAACAGTCAAATCAAAAGCCATGCCGGTTCCGATGAAGGATGTGGACACAGATCTCATCATCCCCGCGCAGTTTCTCACCAGCATCAGCAAGGACGGATATGGTCAAAACCTCTTCCGCCGCCTGCGCGACAACGACCCAAATTTCCCGATGAATCGCAAAGAATTCGACGGCGCAACCATCCTCGTCACCGACAGTAATTTCGGCTGCGGCTCGTCTCGTGAGCACGCAGTTTGGGCTTTGACCGGCGCCGGTTTCAGGGTGGTAATTGCGAAATCTTTTTCCGACATCTTCTACAACAATAGCGCCAAAAACGCACTATTACTGGTAGTCTTGGAGGATAAGGTAGTAGATCAAATTTTGCAGTCAGCGACCAATGCGGACTACGAAGTGACCGTCGATTTAGAGTCGCAAACAGTCACTCTGCCCGACGGAAGCAGCCACGAATTTCAGTACGACCAATTCCGCAAGCACTGCATGCTCAATGGTCTCGACGACATCGAATACATCAGATCGCACGCCGCAGATATTCAAGATTTTCGTAAACGACAAGAACAACAACGTTTTATGTCCACACGCGGAGCCTAGGACGCAAGACCAGGCGAAAGGGAGCTCAAAATGGATAAGCACATAGCAGTTTTAGCCGGAGACGGAATCGGACCAGAGGTCATGGAGCAAGCCCTGCGCGTGCTGACCACTGTCGGTGACAAATTCGGTCATCGCTTCTCCACGACGCACGCTCTCGCTGGCGGCGCCGCATATGACAAATATGAGACGCACCTGCCCGAGGAAACCAAATCCGTATGCCGTTCGTCGGATGCAATTTTGTTTGGTTCGGTCGGCGGACCAGTTAGCGAGATGAACAATCCGAAGTGGAAGAATTGCGAAGCTAATTCAATTTTGTCGCTGCGCAAAACTTTCAAATTCAACGCGAATTACAGACCGGTCAAAGTCATCCCAGAGCTCGAATATCTTTGCCCGCTCAAAAAGGAAGTGATCGACCGCGGTGTCGACATCCTTTTCCTTCGCGAACTTTTGGGCGATTGCTATTTTGGCGAGCACAAGACCTTTAATGCGGAGAACGGCGTAAGAACCGCGACAGATCTCATCACTTATGATGAAGAGCAGATTGCATCGATTGCCGAAACCGCGTTTAAAGCTGCTCAAAAGCGTCGCAAGAAATTAACTTCCGTCGACAAGGCGAACGTCCTCGATGCCTCCAAGCTCTGGCGCGCCGTTGTGAAAGAAGTTTCGCTCGGCTATCCAGATGTGCAGCTCGAAGACATGCTCGTAGATAATTGTGCAATGCAGATTGTTCGCGATCCATCGCAATTCGACGTGGTCGTCACCGGCAATATGTTTGGCGATATCCTCACCGACGCCGCAGCTGTTTTGCCCGGTTCGCTTGGTCTGCTCGCGTCCGCCAGCATGAACAAAGAAGGTTTTGGTCTTTACGAGCCGCCCGGCGGTTCCGCACAAGACATTGCAGGTACAGGCACAGCCAATCCCATAGCGCAAATTCTTTGCGTTGCTTTGATGCTGCGCCATTCATTCCAATTGGAAGAGGAAGCGCTTGCCATCGAATCTTCCGTTGAGACGACACTCAAAGAAGGGTACAGAACCCGCGACATAGTCCGCGCCGGAGAGCCTGATCAAAAGGTAGTCGACACAAGAGGAATGACCGAAAGAATTCTGGAACATCTCCTGGCTATTACGGTGCCTTCAGCTGCATGCTGCGGTTGAGGGCGTAAAACAGCGGTGTATTCGAATCCGGAAAGGACAAAGCGTTCCAAGATTTGAAACAGAGCAAGCCGCAGATAGCAAGAGCGTTTCACCCAATTTTTTTTGAGGACATAACAATGTACGGAGACTACAAAGAAGCCTGGTCCATGGTTGACGAACGCATGAACTCCGCAGTTCATGAGAATTATCCTGAATGGAAGAAGTCGCGTGACCGACGACACAAGCAGGGTGCATCGAATGTCACCTACGTCAATCAGAACGGCGACAGATTTACACGTGATGCAGAAGGTCGCGTTTCGACGTTTAGATATCGCCACTGTGACACCACTTATTCCATGACATATGACGACGACAACAATGTCGTGTCTGTCAGCAGCTCAACCGGCTGGACATGGACAAAGATGGATAACGGTGAAGGATGGTTGGTTCGCAACTACTTCGACGCCTGGCATGTAAAGGCTGCGGAAGCAGGTGATATCGTAGTTGACGAAATGGGACTTCGTTGCACCACTGGTGATGCCATGGCGCTTGGACTTCCTGTTCGTCCATAGTCGCAGACGCGAAAAAAACAATATAGAAATTGTACGGGTGATGCTATGCGTCACCCGTTTTTTAAGACGATTTTGAATCCCCCGTCGTGTCCAGGCAGACCGCTGCCTGGCATGTTCTCAAGTGATCGGCGTTTCATATTTGGTTAACAATTTGGCGACATTTTCAGATTGGCGTGTATACTGATTTTTGTAATCCCCCGAGAACGGAACGCAATGAGCAACAGCTCCACACCGCGTAACCAATTCGCATCCCGCCCATCAATGGCTGGCGTGATGTGTCCGTTCAACTGTGCTTGCTGCATGTGTCCCCCACTGGGGACATAATAAATTCGGTTGCAGTACAACCATCTTTAAATTGAATAGCTTTGCTTGCTTTGCTGTCTTGGCGCAAGAACTTTCTGACATTTCGTGCGGAAATTGAAGAAGTATTGAAACAAGGAGAAGCGGCGTAATTCCCGCTTTTCGTCGGCTAACCCGAGGCACCCGGAATAAAATGCCGGCGAGCCGCCGGCGCTCCCAGGAAAGCAGTCTACAAAAATAGTGCACCAAATATGGTGTCTGGTTTGTCGCGCAATAAGAATTTTGTTCTTGTGCGTCTGATTTAACACGCTTGCACAAACTGTCCGAAAGCCTCTGGATAAGAGGCAGAACACCCGAAAGAAATCCGTCCCTGAACAAGACGAATAAAAAACAACCGTCCCTGAACAAGACGAACAATTACACAACGTTTTTCAATGAATAGGAGTTAGAAAAATGGCAAATCTGTTTATCACCAACGCAACCGGTTATATTGGATCCGCAGTAGCAGAGCAGTTCAAAGCCAAAGGCTACAACGTAACTGCCCTGGCGCGCACAGACAAAGCTGTCGAAGAATTGACCAAGCGTGGATATAAGGCATATCGCGGCGACCTGCGCAAACCACAAGAATTCGAACAAGCTGTTCGCGAAGCTGATGTTGTAATTCACACCGCAGCTACCAATGATCAAGAATTCGGCAAAGTAGATCAAGCCGCAACTGAAGCCATTCTCAATGCGCTGAAAGATACCAACAAAACCTTCATCTACACCAGCGGCACCTGGGTGCTCGGCAACACCGGCAGCATCCTTGCTGACGAAACAACACCAGTCAACCCAATTCCTGTTGTTGCATGGCGTCCAGCTGTTGAGCAAAAAGTACTCGAAGCGAAGAACCATGGCGTTCGCGCTATCGTAATTCGTCCGACGGTTGTTTATGGACGTGAAGGTGGCTTGATTGCTAGCTTCTATGCAACCGCGCAGAAAGATGGCTATGCACGTTATATCGGCACCGGCGAAAACCATGTTTCACTCGTCCACATTGACGACCTCGCTCAACTGTACGTGCTCGCAGCAGAGAATGCACCTGCTGGCGCACTCTTGCATGCAAGCAACGAAGCACCACACACGCTCAAGAAAATCGCTGAGCTTGTTGCTGAAGCCGGTGGTTTGCAAGGCAAAATCAAAGAATGGCCGATCGAAGAAGCAAGAAAGATCTACGGTCCCGCTGTTGATGGTTTTGTCCTTGATCAAAGAATCGAGTCCAAAAAGACTCGTGAATTGTTGGGCTGGCAATTGAAAGCGAATTCACTCGCTAACGAACTGCCTGTCTACGAGCGCGCCTACGCAGGTTCCGCTAAGAAATAGTTTTTCTCCCATGTGATTTGACAGCAACTAGCGTAAACGCTCCGGCTTACCCCGGGGCGTTTGCGTTTGCCTGCTATTTCTTCTTGGTCTCTGGCCAATCGCCCATTGCTGTCCACATCTGTCGAACAGTCAGCGCAGCGCCCTGCGGAATCCGACCGTCGGCGCCTGGTGTTGGATCGATGTTTGGATTCAATCTGTCAACACTACGACTCCATGTGTTGTCCATGAGAATGCGCGCCGGTTTTCCGTCTTTCGCCGGAATGTAATCGCGGATCAAAACTTGATGCGGGCCTTCTTCGTCTGTTACCGCGTTGGCTGCGGTTGAAGCAACCGCACCATCGCCTTTGAAGGGCTCGTAGTTGGTGTTGACGCCGGCCATGATCGGCAGCTTGCCTTGCTTTTTCAGTTGCGCCAGCATTTGTTCGAAGTGTTGTTCGTTGCGCGGTTGCAAGACAGATGGCGCTGGTCCGTCAAGCGCTTCTTTTCGTTGAATCGCTACGTGGGTTTCTGGCTTGCCCGTAATTCTGCTGACGATTTTTGCATATCCGTCATCAGTTATTGATGGGAAATGTTCATCACCACCGTCGACAGGTTTTCCTGTTTTCTTGTCTACAAGTCGCTCTCCATTATCGCTCGGATTTCTCTGTGGACCGTTCGGCTGGTCTAAATAGCCGCCATCCTGACGAGGTTCTATTTGCGTGTACTGTTTGCCCTTGTCTGTCCAGTGGAGATTTGCCGCAGTCACTTGGAAGATTTCGCTTGCATGTGTGCGGATTTTGTCGTGCTCCGGTGCAAGTGATTGTCCATGTGGCTTTCTGTCAACGTCCACGCGAGTGCCGTCTAGCGGTGAGCGGAAAAAGCCTCTCTCAGCCACATCCGCAACCAATTTGGCTGCGGCGCCAGGCGTGCGTGCGTAGGTTCTAACTTCTGTTGAAGCTACCGAACAAGTGTTGTAATTGCCCTGGAAAATCTCGGAAGGGTTGCCTGCCTGTTTCATGATTTGACCGGCGAGGCGGTTCATTTCCGGCTTGCCTAGTTGGTTGTTGCCTTCGTTGCGCAGCAATCGAGCGACATTGTCATAAGTTGCTTTGACCTCAGCGGAGTTGGTTTCGCCTGATTGTGCCCGCTGCTCTAGTTTTCTCATGTTATCGCTAAACGCGTTCAGGTCCAAACCGCGACTGGCTGCCAGTTCTATCACTTCCTTGCGAGACTTCAACAAGGCGGCATTGTCATTGCCTAGCGCGAAGTCTTTTGTTGGATCGACGCGATCCTTTTGTTGATTTAGCTGACTCGCCGCGCGCGCGTCCGTCACATTTGCAAACTGCCGCATCATGTCACTGCCAGGCGCGCCGGGGAGCAGTCTGTTTATTGTTTCCAGATTTGGATTCCTGTTCGGACTGGCATCGAAAACAGAACTGTAGATGTTGGCTGTTGCAAAGTCTGGCATCTGCGTCAGCTTCGCGTCATTGGAAGTCGGCGTTTCAATTTTTGGCGCCTGTTGCAGAATGTCCGCGCCATTTAGGCTGTCCGTGGCGGGTTTGACTGGCGGCTTTGCAATTGTCGCTTCAGCGTTTTCAGCTGTCATAGTAAAGGACTTCCTCAAAGACCTCATTTGGCGCCTGGCGTGACAGGGCGTGCCAATTCGGTCGAAAAGTCGAAAGTGTGTGCTTGGGGAAGATGAGTTCGGTCAAGGCCAGGATATCAATATGCATGTGAAGGGAGCGTGAACCAAACCTTTCAAGGGCTCAAGGGTTTCAACACTCTCAACGCTGGCGGCGCTTCTGAAGCTTTCGAGGATTCTGTTTCGGGTGGCGACGGGGCATTAATGCCTCTGAATTTTGGGTTAATATACTTTGGACGTCCCGAGGTCAAGTTTTTAATCTATGTCGAAGATTCTGCTGGTTGAAGATGACCTAGAGATAGCCGGCTGGCTGTCGGATTGGTTTAAGCAGGAAAATTTCGTTTTTGAAACAACTGACAATGGCGAAGATGCCCTTCAGCTCTTGGAACAGTTTGAGTTTGACGTGATAATTCTCGACTGGGGGCTTCCCGACATCACCGGCATTGAAGTCTGCAAACGCTATCGCAGCAAGGGCGGAGATACGCCTGTACTTTTCCTGACAGGAAAAGGCGACATTGACGACAAAGAAGTAGGGCTCGATTCGGGTGCAGATGATTATTTGACGAAACCTTTTGATGTGCGCGAATTAGCCGCGCGTGTGAGAAGTTTGTTGAGAAGACCAAAACAGATTTTGCCGGTGGAACTCACGGTTAGGGGCGTAGCGCTTGACCTGAAGACGCGTGTGGTGCGCGAAGGTAGTAATCACCTTCGTTTGATGCCGAAAGAATGCGCGCTGCTCGAATTTTTGATGCGTCATCCCAACACCATTTATTCTTCGAAAGCACTTCTAGATGCAGTCTGGCGCTCGGATAGCGATTCGTCGGAAGATACTGTGCGGACCTGCATGCGTACTCTCAGGTTGAAACTGCAAAAGCTTGGTCGCGACGACCTAATCAAAACGATTCTTGGATCTGGTTACATCATCGAAGTCGAACCCAAAGCCTGATTGGATGTATTCGCGCATTGCATGCGCGTTTTGGCGCCTCGGAATTGAGTCTAAACACCAGCAATGTGAGCCAGTTGCTTAAGGAGTTAAAGCAACATAGCCCACATTGTGGTCTGGGGTCAAAACTTAGTTGTCGGACCTCAGTATTTATTTGTCGTGTTTGCGTAGCCGCCTACTTCATTTGCACTGTGCAAATGACTGACTTCTCTGAGTTTGTTTTATCAAACGAAGCGACCATACGCACTGGCTTCTTAACCGAACCTGGTGACGGGAACGGGGCGGAATTTTTGATCGCTTTTATAAGAGCGGTTCTGGTTACGGAGGATTGTCCTTCGGCTGGAGCATCTTCGTCATCTAGTAAACGAAGGTGATTGACATTGCCATTAGCATCCATGTCGAAGCCGATTTTGGCTTTCACTACGTCGAAGCCACTTGGCACGGAATAATTTTTCGTGATCTTATTAGAGATCTCTTCCAGGTACGCCTTGTTGTCAGCCTTTGTGCTCTCGCCGCAGCTGCCTGATGATTTGTTGCATTCGGCATTGGTGGCGAGTGTGGTGCTCATCGCCAACGCGCAGACCAAACTCGTTGCTACGGGCAGAAGATTTTTCTTCATTGCAATTGTCCTTTTTGTCCAGTATTGACTAGAAGCGGTGGCGTCGCTGCCACTATGACAATGCGATTTTAGCCCATGAAATAGCGCTTCTTCGCAAGTTTCAATTATTTTGATATCGGGAACATCGCTCAGAAAATATCGTCGCAGCCGCTTGATATCATCGCCGATTGGTCGCAATTACGTGACTGGGGTTGTTGGCTTAATCTGCGCTTGCATTAGTGTTTTCCACATCGCTATGGTAAAAATTCGCTTGCCAAAACTATTGACACGCCCATAATAGCCAATACGCTTAAATCGCACAAATCGGACCAAGAGTCGCTTTCCGCGCACTCTCCGCTTGGCGTTCGATAACTATAGTGCAAGAAACATAACTGTCAAAACTCGGATCCACGCAGTCTATTTCGCCGGTTTTTTCCAGCGTAATTGATTTTCCGAAGCTCTACTTTGACCGTGCACCGTTGTAACGGGCTTTGCTGCGCATTCACTGATTGCGCGCGGACCGCCACATCCAAATGGCCCGCGGACCTTCACATCCAAATTGCTTGATTGCGAGCGCACATTTTGTGTGTTCTGCGATGCAATTCACTCTTTGCTGCCAAGGAGGCCCACGCTATGCCGAGGTCGAAGTCTTCATCGTGCGTGCACGAAAATGCTGATTGCAACTGCAAATTAAACACATATCTGTTCAAAAGAAAAGTTATATCCGAACACGAACGCAGCGAGTGGCACACCGTAGCGATGAGCATGGTTCTGCTGTTAATGCACGTCACACTACTGTTCAAGCTTGGTGGCTTAGGGCTTTCGTTCAATCCAATCGAGTTGCCGCTGTGTGTCAAGTCGTTGCCAAACGCTTTTTCATCGGCTGATGATGTTAGAGCGGAACAACTCGCACAGACTGCGGCGGCTGCGGACCCGGTACCTGAGCCCATCCGTGTGCCTGAATACGGTGGTTCCGGAACCTTCGCAGCGATAGGTCTTGACGGTAAGATTCTTGGTCAGTGCCCCTTAAAACATACTTCTGTTGTTGCTGACGTCAACGACGGAATTGCAAGGGTGTCTGTGACACAGAAGTTCCATAATCCGTTTCACCAGAACATTCAAGCAGTGTACGCATTCCCGCTCGATGAACATTGTGCGGTCGAAAGTATGCGAATGCTATCTGGCAAGCGTGAAATTGTCGGCTCCATAAAACCCAGAGCGGAAGCCGCTGAAATATACAGGCTTGCAGCAGCGGAAGGTAGAGCTACCGCATTGCTGGAAGAGGAGCGGCCGAACATCTTCACCCAATCCGTGGCAAACGTTAGCGCGGGTGAGGATGTTTCGGTCACTCTTAATTACACCACCGCGCTTGTGCAAGAGCCTAGCCATTTGATTGCGCCTAACACGAATGGCATGCAGTATGGTCAAAGGTATGGTTACATCAATGACACCTATATGGGGATCAAGCGTTTCTATGCCAACGACATCATAGGCAATCTATTTCAGAATGTCGGTCAACTGATCGGGAAGTGGATTTCGGAATGGGTCAACGGATACTTTGCGGATGCCGTGAAGTTCCTCATGCATTGCATCGAAGCTTTGATTCTTAACCCGTTCTTCGCGTTGAGAGGTATTTGTAATCCAGCACCACGTCTTGAGAATCAGGTACTGTTCTTCTACTTTCGCAGCGCCATAGATTTGGTGTATGGGGTTGTCGGTGGTTTTCTTTTGCTTGGTTCATTGAGCAAAATCCGGCTATCTAACTCCTCTGACGCAGTGCAAAGAGCGGGCATCTATCAGTGTTGCGTAATAGCGCTGCTTCTCATTGCTGGTCCATGGATCTATCGTGTGGTGTTTCAGCTAACTGATGTTTTCGTCTCTCGTACCTTCGTTTTTGATCCGGAGTGTACGCGTCCTGTAGGCGATGCACTTTGCTCAGCCTTGAAAGGCGGACTGATGGCTGGAGCCGGGATGCTTGCGCACCTATTCGCACCTTGCGTTGGCAGTGTTGGGGGTGGGCTAGTAATTGGAATCATCGGCGAAGTAATTGCATTATTTGTATTGATACTGTACTGCGGTCTTTCCATCGTTCTGATTTTGCAGCTCGTGTACGTGCTTATCGCTGCCATTGTTCAGTCATTTATGTTCACCCTCAGCATCATCACCGGACCAATTGCATTTGCATGCGGTGGCACGAACCGGCTGCAAAAGTTTTCCGCAGCATATGTTGCTGTTTGGATTGACCTCTTTCTTTGGCTGGCATCATCAGTGCTTTTGATTACTGCGTTACGCTGCTTGCTTTTCAGTGATCTAAATTCTTTGTTCAAAATCTTGCTGGCAATGTGCAACTTGCAAGCAATGATATTTGCGCCTCTTGCATTGTCGTACCTGAAGATCAGTCCTGTGTCGAGGTACATGGGTCTCAATCCGATTCAAGGATTGGCTGCCGGTATCACTCAACTCGCGAAGATGGCATCAGAAGTGTTCGCACGCTTTTCCACGCCGCGGTAGGACGAGCCACGCCAATCGTTCTATCGTGCTTTCATGAGGGAACAGAGGAGCAGCAGGGCAACTTGCTGCCCCTTCTGTTGGATGCCGGAAAGGCGCATGCATTGCGCCACAACAGAGATTGAAGTTCCCAAACAAGGGCGAATACAACGCGCCCCCAGGAGCTTCGCTGAACTTCAGCGCATTGGAAGTTTAAAACGCGCTTCAATCATTTTGCGATTACGGATGCGGCGTGACTTTCTGCGTCTGATTTTGGGAGCGCCTGGTGAAATCCATTTGTCCCAAACGTTGAGCGCCAGAATTTCCCACTTTGATCTCCAACCGTTTTTAAACGATGAGTTCTTGCACACACGAACCTCTGTGCGTGGATAACGCATTTCTCTGTGGTCGGTGGGCGAGAGTCTAGCGAAGAACCGCCTAGCTAGAGGCTTGAGATTCAGCGCAATCGATTTTGGTTGGAACATGATTGAGGGGAAATGCCCTTGATGCTGGGCGTTGCTTGTCGTCGATTCCCTCGTCGAGACCGACGCGTTCAACCGGTTAAGTTAACAGTGGTTATCGAGAGGAAGTCCACATGGTACACCAGTTCGGGATAAAATTGGCGCCTGGCAACCGGTAGCCAAGCTGTGTGCTTCTTTCGAGAAGCCAGATTAAATCTGCTGTTGCAGACAGCGCCAATGCGCGTGGAAAGTGGATTTGCATCTCTCTATATCCCATTGAAGTGAGCTCTTCAGGCTGAGCTACAGTCCTGAAAATGGGAAGTCAGTAGGGTGAGATTTAAGGTTGGCTAGTCGTCGACTCCGAAGTCGACTGTTGCCGATAGATTGATGATGAAGGACGCGCCTTCTCCTAAACGGCTCTGACAACGGATCTTGCCGCCGTGTGCCTCAATGATGCGCTTGCATACATATAGCCCAAGTCCAGTATTGGAGCTACTTTTTGATTCGCCTGGTTCTTTCCAGAAGCGCTTAAAGAGGGTCGGAATTACTTCAGACGCAATGCCCTTGCCCTGGTCTTTGACTAGTATGCAGACGCCGCTTCCGGCGCGATTGGCGATGAGAGAGATTTTGCTGTCAGCCGGACTGGCTTTGATTGCATTGTCCGTCAGGTTGATCAAAACTCTGCGAATGCCTATACGGTCAGCCAAAATCATAGGGAGGTCGTCGTCTATTTCTGACGCAAGCTCAACTTTGGCAGCACTTGCAAACGGCTTCAGCTCCTGCAAGCATTCCTCCACTACTTCTTTCACGTTCATCGCTTCCATGAAGAAAAGCTGGATGCCTTCTTGTTCTTGATAGGTGAGAAGGAGATTTTGTACCATCCAGAGCATGTGTTTATTGCTGCGTCTCAGCGTCATGAGAGCATCCGCCAATTGCGGGGCAATCTCACCTAGTGATCCGTTTAAAACGCTTTCTAGAAATCTTTCGGCGCCAGCCAAAGGGACCTTCAAATCATGCGCGAGGGCGGTGATGAATTCGTCGCGCTGCTGGCTCACCTTGAGCCTGTCTGTGACGTCTTTGATGATAAGGACGAATCCAGTCACGACACTTTCCGTTGACTTTACTGGCCAAATAATCAAGTCACAGTACAACCCTGATTCCTGATGGTTGGGCGTTGGACCGAGATGATAGCCGTTGATTTCGATGGGGTTGTCTTCAGCAATCGCTTCGTGAAATTGCCCGGGTGTTAGAGCTGAAACCAGAACGCAGATGTGCTTGTTGGCGATTTTTTCGTGTTTTAGACCAAATAAATTGCAGAAAGCGGGATTGGCATCTTTCACTTTGAGTTCGCGGCTGATGCGTACAATACCAACTGGCGCGCATTCCAAGATTTGCTGGACGGTTTCGCGCTCGCTCTCGAGTTGTTTTTGCTCGTATTTTTGAACTCGGCGTCGCTCGACGCAGCCGCTCAAAGCTTCAAAAAGCAAATCGCCATCAAGGTTTTTCCATACCAGAAATTGTTGCGCACCCCAATTGAGACTGTCGATGCCGACATGCTCGTTTTCTGGCGAACAAAGAGTGATAATCGGAACGCCAGGCGCCTGGACCTGCAGCTTGAGCACCGCGTCTAGGGTCTCCGTCGGCTGCCGCTGCGCCTCGATAAGAATTACGTCTGTCTTTCCTCTGGTCAAAGTTTGCAAGGCATCAGGCACTGTATTTGCGCAGTCTATAAAGACCGGAACTGTGCGCCCTTTTTCCAGAACCTGTCTGATTTTCGCAGAATCCAGCGAGCCGCCAGGCAACAGCAGAACATTTATAACGTTCATGTCCGCCGTAGTTTCATAGAGGTTAGTCATGTGTGCCGGACGCTCTGTATATAATCTGCCTTGTTTTAGTTTCATACCACGCTAATCTGAAAATAGAACTTGTTTTTGCTTGACTGCAAAGCGATTTGGGATTTTTTTACCGCGGGATGCTGGAGGTGCCCAGCCGACTTGGCTTCTGCGGTTTGTCCGGCTGCTGATAAAACGCAAGATGCCGATTATTAGTGCCTGATTCCCAATAGTGGGTATGTAGTAGATAGCGATTCTGACTTAAAATGCAGCACTGCTGCTCGTTGAGATGTCTGAAGAACAAAATTACGACGACGACCGCGCAAAAGGCGTTGGTGAGCTTTTGAAGGAAGCCGCCACGGCGATCAAGCTGCGCCGATACAGCGAAGCTGAGGATTTTTGCGCGCAGGCCCTCGGTGTTCTGGACAAGGCGAGCGCCATCGAGCATCCCAGTAAGGCTATGGCGCTGGAATTTATGGGCGATGCGTTAACAGGCATGGAAAAGTACGAGGATGCCGGGCGTTTTTACAAAAGGGCGATGGATCTTTCAGAGCGAATTTTCAGTCAGGAAAATCAGGTTTACATTTCCATCTGTTATAAGTTGGCGCGCACGTATGAAAGTCTGAGCTTGCTTGATGAATGCGAGCCTTATTACAAGCTCGCTGATGAGCTGGCTAAGCGCCATCTATCCGGCGATCACCCACTGCGTGAAACTATCGCGGAAGGTTATGCCCACTTGATCTCGCGCGCCAAGAAGCGCAAAGACAAAGTCGTCGAGATCATGGATTCTTTCAGGACTACAAAGGATAGAGGTCAGAACGTTCGCGGACCCATCGGCGACGAAGAGGAGGGGGCGGACGAGGAGACCTTAGAGCATAGGGAAACAAAGCAAGAACCAGCAGCAGCACCAGTATTTAAGGGACTGCGAGAGAAGTCGACCATCTACGAAAGCTCTACTGAAGCCATGCAACTCTGGGTCAGCATCGCGGTCTTGGGAGTAATCGGTTGCATTGGATTTCTTGGATTTCAACAGCTTTCGAAACACGCAGCGGTTGCTCCCTCTCAAGCGCCTTCAACAGCCGCTGTTGAAACAGAAAGTCTGCCGACTGAGTTTGTCAAAATCTATACTTCGCTCGACGGCAAGCGCAAAGTGAAAGTCGCTAGCGGAAATAAAGGCGTTGTTGTTTTTGGAAACAAGACCATCAATGCGCAAATTTTTCAGGGAGGCGATGTTTGGAAAGCGGGCAGCGCAAATGCGTTTAAAGAGCCTATGAAACTAGATTTTGTCGAATCGCACGGCGGCATAATGGATGATGCGGGAAACATTTTGTATGCCGAGGATGCGCCTGAGATAAGGACGAGAGATGCGATGCAAGCAGTCGCAAAGTCACTTCGCAACTCGTATTTGATGCGCGGGCACTTTCCTCAGAACGCCGATGAACTAGCGCAGGCTCAGACCACCTACAAAAATGCCGTGACAGGGAAAGTTGAACCTCCAATCATTCAGGTCTATCGTGGTGAGCAGGGATGGAACGCCTCCAATCCAGAGGAAAAATCGACATTTGAAACTTCATTCGAGTCTGGCAATCTTTGGGCCAACGAACCGCCTTTTTTGCCGGGCTCCGTGCATGTTTTCTTGATGGCAAATCCACCATCAAATGAGCCGAGTGCCCCGGCTAGTCTGCCGGCTGTTGCCATAATCAAAGGTGCAGACTCGAACTGTTCACCTATTAGACTTGATAAAGATAAGGCTTATCTCGTCGTTCTGACTCCGAAGAACGAGCGCGCAACTGAAGGTTCTACGACTTACCCGAAAACGCCGGACGGCTCGCAGGGAGCGGTCGTGTCGATCAAATCAGGTAAGTAGCGCGCCGGAGCGCTGGCTTCCAGCGGCTTCGAATGACTAAAAGGCTCCAGGAGCGCCGCACTCATAGCCACTGTTCACGTTTGCTTGCATTTGACCGTTTTGGGTTGATTTTGAAAAGGGCTGTGTTAGTATTGCCTGGTCTGTCCGCGACCTATTTCCTTATGGAAGTGACTATTTTGTCGACGCTTCGCGCAATTTCAATATTCAAATCTGGTTGGTGGCGCTGGTTTCAATTACCGGGTAAGTCGTTTGCGACTCGCTTGATGATGCGCGCATAATCAACAGCCATATAGGCAAAAGCATCTCAACCGCAGGCTTACCCGAAAGGTACCTGCGGTTTTGTTTTTGCCTAACTAATTGGAATAAGGAATATAGCGATGCAAGAAACAGCTATGCAAGAAAACTCGATGCAAAAAGCAGCTATGCAAGAAGACTCAATGAAAAAAACAGCGATGGAAACAGAAGTGAAAAACAGCGTGAAGACTGCATCTTTGACAAAACGAGTGACTGGAGAAACCGGCTGCGCCATTTCGTACTCGGCTGATTTTACAACGCCCGTGGCTCTGTTCGACCGCCTGTCGAGAAGCGCGCGCGATGCGTTTCTCTTCGAAAGTACTGAGGGTGATGGTCGGTTGGCGCGGTATTCGTTCCTCGGTGTTGATCCGTTACTCGTCGTCGAATTTGATGATTCGCAGGTGCATGTTGAGAATTGCGCCGACGGCTCTCGCCAGAGTGTTGAAGTTGATAATCCAATCGATTTCTTACGTACCTTGCTTAAAAACAATCCTGTGCCGAGTCACCATCTTATAGCTGAGGCGCCCTTTTCCGGTGGGCTAGTTGGCTACCTTGGCTATGGCGCTACCGGTTTTACAGAGCGCATCCCGCAGCAGAGCAAAGCCGTTACTCATGTGCCGATCGGTAGATATGGACTGTACGATTCATTTGTTTTATTTGACCATCAATATCGTCAGGTTACTTTCTTTTCTGCACGCGGTGAGCAGCATATCAACGAACTTGTTCATCGTTCTATGTTGCATTCGCAGCTTCCGCCATTTCGTCTCGATATGCCGAAATCCAGTAAAGAAGAGCTGTTTAAGAACGTCACAGGACCATTCACTCGCGAAAGTTTTATCGATGCAGTCTTGAAAGCAAAGGAGAAAGTTCTAGAAGGAGAGGTTTTTCAGATTGTCGTTGCGCAGCGTTTTTCCGTGCCCATCTCTGCTCCGCCAATTGATGTTTATCGAGCACTGCAAGCGACAAACCCTAGCCCCTACGCGTATTTCTTGAAGTGTCCTGGATTCTCTTATATCGGCTCATCTCCTGAAACATTCGTTCGAAGCAATGAAGGAAAAGTTTTGCTTCGCGCCATCGCCGGCACTCGTCCTCGCGGCAAAGACCGCGCAGAAGATGAAGCGCTAGAGCGCGAGCTGAAGGCGAGTGAGAAAGAAATGGCTGAGCATCGAATGCTTGTCGATCTTGGTCGCAATGATTTAGGCCGGGTTTGTGCACCGGGCACTGTAAAGATTGGCGAACTGGCTTGCTTGACGCGCTATACGCATGTGATGCATTTGGCAACGGAAGTGACAGGAACTCTCTCGCAAACCAAAGATGTATTTGACGCATTTGAAAGTTGTTTTCCAGCCGGAACTGTTTCAGGTGCGCCCAAAGTCCGCGCCATGGAAATTCTCGCGCAATTAGAGCCTGAGCAGCGGGGCATCTATTCCGGTGCAGTGGGTTATTTCGACGCGCGCGGAAACATGGACGGCGCCATAGCAATACGTTCTGTTTTGATCAAAGACGGAAACGCACACATCAATGCCGGCGCAGGTATAGTTTATGACTCAGATCCAGACATGGAATACGAAGAGACGCGCAGCAAGGCGATGAGCGTCCTCCAGGCAGTGCGCATCGCACACCAGCTTATGGGGGTGAAATAATCATGCGCACGATTATCATCGACAACTACGATTCATTTACGTTCAATCTCTATCAGCTGTTGGTGCCGCTTGTGCGCAAGTTGGAGCGAAACGAGAGCGCGGATGTCGAGGTTTTTCGCAACGACGCTATCACGCTTGATGAAATATTGGAGAAGAAACCGACTCATATCGTGCTTTCTCCCGGACCTGGGCATCCCGCTGTTGCGCGCGATTTTGGCGTTTGCAAGGAAGTGATTTTGTCGCAGAAGAAGCTCGGTGCTGCGCTGATGGGCGTCTGTCTGGGACATCAGGGCATTGCCGCCCATCTGGGCGGCGAGGTAGTGCGTGCACCGGAAATCGTGCATGGAAAAACAAGCGAGATATTTGTCGAAGGTACACCCTCTCGCATTTTTGCCGGGCTGGGAAACAGCTTTGAAGCGATGCGTTATCACTCGCTGGTGGCGAAGGATGAAACCTTTCCATCTGATCTGAAAGTGACTGCACGCGAGAAGAAACATGGATTGATTATGGCGCTTGAACACAAGAGCGAGCCTATTTATGGCGTGCAGTTTCATCCCGAGTCGATTGGCACAGAGAAAGGCTCTTTGATGATGGAGAATTTCCTGTCCATATGAACGAGCCGTTGCTAGACCGAGCGAGAATTGCTGATATCGTCAACGCCCGGTTGTGCGAGGATGAGCTGGTCGAGGCTTTGCGGCAGGTTGCGTCGCAGCCGCTGTCGGTGGATTTGATGCGCCTGTTCATCGACGAAACTCGCAAGACAGTTGTTGGAAAGGAAAGTTTGCCCCCAGGAACCGCATTGATCGATGTGAGCGGAACCGGCGGCAGTGGCCTTGCCCACTTCAATACGTCCACTTTCTGTGCGTTTGTGCTCGCTGCGGGCGGAGTCAACGTTGGTAAGTTCGGCAATCGTGCATCGAGAAGCGGCGCAGGCAGTGCAGACTTGCTGGAGGCGCTGGGCATTCCATTGAATTTGCCTGCCGAGCGAGTTGGCGAAGTGATTGCACAAGCTGGCGTAGCGTTTCTCTTTGCGCCTCATTATTATCCTGGTCTGAAAAAACTCGCCTCCGCGCGGAAAGCTGTTGGTCAACCGACAATTTTCAATCACATCGGTCCACTGCTAAACCCAATCGAGCCGGAGTATCGAGTTTTCGGTATGACGTCGCAGTCCGCTGCTTTGCACGCTGCGGAGTACCTGGAGGAGTCGGGCGCCCGTGTATTGATCGTGACGTCCCAAACGGGACTGGATGAGCTGATGCCAGGAGCATACAATCATGTCTTACATGTGGATAAAGGGGCTACTAAAGACCTGTCATTTAATGCGCCCGGTGCATCATTGCTGGATTTGTTAGAGCGAAAGAGTGAAAACGGTGGAACTCTGCAATTTGATTTGCAGCACAATCTGCAATTGTTCAATCAATTGTTGGAGAGTCAAAGTCATACCGAACCACAACCGTGGCTTGATTTGGTTTGCCTAAATGCTGGTGCTGGATTCTTTGTGGCTGGTATCGCAGACAGTGTCACTGCCGGGGCAGACCATGCGAGAGATTTGATTTTTAGTGGACGTGTGAAAGAGAAGTTCGACCAAGTGAGGCAAGTGTATGAAAAGTGTGCTGCGTGAAATAGTCGAGCACAAGCGCGGTGAAGTGGCTGCCCGTGAAGCCACACGTCCACTGGCTTCTTTTGAAAAAGAAGTGACGCTAGCTGACAATCGTTTTCTTTCTTCGTTTGCACCCCGTGACAGTGCCAACATAATTGCCGAAGTAAAACCGCGCTCTCCTTCGATGGGCAGCGCTTCGAGCAGTTTTGATCTGAGCACCGTACTCTCTACATACAATAAATACGCACGCGCCATCTCCGTTCTCACCGATGAAAAGTACTTTGGTGGTAGCCTGGCTCTTCTGGCTGAAGTGAAGAAACACTCGTCATTGCCGGTTTTGTGCAAAGACTTTATCATCAGCCGATATCAGGTTTTTGAAGCACGCGCCGCGCAAGCTGATGCCATTTTGTTGATCGTGAAATCATTGAGTGATGGGGATTTTGCGCAGCTTTATTATCAATGTACACAACTCGGAATGACAGCCGTAGTTGAAGTGCAAAATGAAGCGGAAGTTGAACGCGCTCTTAAAGTCAATCCGCAATTGATTTTAGTAAATAACCGTAATCTCGATAGTCTGGAAATTGATTTGGCGACATCTGAAAGGTTGATGCCTCTGATACCGGATTCTGTTGTGAAAGTTGTGGCAAGCGGAATTGAGAGCGCTGCTGATATGAAGCGCCTGGCGAATGTTTCGAACAATTTTTTGATTGGTTCGAGTTTGATGAAGTCAGGTAATGTCGAGGAAAAACTTCACGAGCTTGCAACTGCGCTGTCACCTTCAGTAGGGGAGGCGCATGCGCCTCGCGGTTCAGGAAGCCGCATGCGGCTCCCGTACGGAGACTCGGGAGAGAAGCCATGAGTACAAAAATCAAAATCTGCGGAATTACTAGCCTGGAAGATGCGCTTGCTGCGTTGGATGCTGGAGCCGATTTTCTCGGTTTGATTTTTGCTCAAAGCTCACCGCGTCGAGTGGAAGAATCGGTAGCCAAGGAAATTGTTGCCGCTGCCAGTGGGCGTGCGCAAATCGTTGGTGTTTTCAAAGATCAAGAGATCGAATATGTTTCCGAGCTTGCGATGAGCCTTAAGCTCGACTATGTGCAATGTCATGGAAAGGAAACAGTAGAGTACGCGCGACGCCTACCTACTCGTGTGATAAAGGTTATTGAATTGCAGGGCATGGACGAGTCTCCTCAAGAGTTAAACGTACATGGTGTTGAGAGTGCGGCTGCAACTTCTGCTGTAAACTCAACCTTCAACACTGTTGCGAACGCTGCTGCGAACGTAGCCGAAGCACCCGTCGATGTCTCTGCTGAGAATTCGGCAGCGGTGACAGAACCAAGCATTGTCCTCAATCCTCCCGAACTTTCCATCCTCGCTGCCGAGGCATTAGCTTGGAAAGATGATGCGGCATTTCTTCTTTTCGATCGTCCGAAACTTTTGAAAGACCCGGAGTGGTACAAGCGAGCCATCAATGAATTGAAGACTGCCGAACCGCTTGCGATGCCGTATTTCTTCGCTGGAGGTTTGACCGCTAGCAATGTTGGCGAGGTTGTTGCGACGCTGCAGCCCTTTGCCGTCGATGTCGCATCGTCTGTTGAAGCGGCTCCTGGTCAAAAGGACATAGGTAAGATGAAGGATTTTTGCAAGGCGGTGAAGCGTGACAGCGGAGGAGTATCGGCATGCGCACACTAGGAAAGTTCGGTAAGTATGGCGGCGTGTATGTGCCGGAAACCCTCATGCCTGCCCTTGAAGAGTTAGAGGAAGCTTTCGCCACCATCGTGCCCGGCGATGAGTTTAAGTCTCGATTGTCATCGCTTCTGGCTGATTTCGCGGGACGTCCGACGCCGCTCTATCATGCGAAAAACCTCTCGGACAAGTGGGGCGCGCAGGTGTTTTTGAAGCGTGAAGATCTTTTGCATGGCGGCGCGCATAAGACCAACAATGCGCTGGGACAGGCGCTTCTTTGCAAAATGATGGGCAAAGAGCGGGTCATTGCTGAGACAGGAGCTGGGCAGCATGGTGTTGCGTGCGCTATGGCCGGAGCGCTGCTGGGGTTGCAAACCGAAGTCTATATGGGCGAAGTGGACATGGAAAGACAAAAGCCGAATGTCTTTCGTATGCAACTACTTGGCACCACTGTGCACCCGGTGAAGACTGGCAGCAAAACTTTGAAAGACGCTATCAATGAAGCGCTAAGAGATTGGATTGCCAATCTCGAAAACACCCATTATCTTCTGGGCACCGTCGCCGGCCCCCATCCGTTTCCCAGTATGGTGAAGCATTTCCAAAAAATTATTGGGGAAGAGGCGAGCGCGCAAATTCAAGAAAAAATCGGTCGCGCGCCAGACTATGTCGTTGCTTGTGTCGGCGGTGGCTCGAATGCAATGGGCATCTTTGCTGAGTTTGTCGAACAAACATCAGTCAAGCTTGTTGGTGTAGAACCAGCAGGAGCCGGATTGGAAACAGGCAAGCACGGCGCTGTTCTCGCGCTTGGCTCTTTCGGTTGTGTGCACGGTATGAAGAGCCTCGTTCTTCAAACTGAAGAAGGGCAGATTCAAGAAGCGCACAGCATCTCGGCTGGTCTCGACTATCCATCTGTTGGGCCGGAACATGCTTTTCTGAAAGATACCGGCAGGGCGCGATACGAAAGCGCAACCGACCAAGAGGCGCTTGCTGCATTCCACGAACTCTGCCGTGAGGAGGGCATAATTCCTGCGCTGGAGAGTTCGCACGCGTTGGTTGGCGCTAAGAAGCTGGCTCAGGGTGAGGCTGCCGGAAAAACAATCATCGTTAATCTTTCCGGTCGCGGTGACAAAGATCTGCACGAGGTGATGAAGCATGATAAGTAGAGATAGGTATCGTGCGAAGTTTCGTGCGTTGAAGGAAGCGAAGAGAGGCGCGTTTATGCCTTTCACTGTGCTCGGATGGCCGGATGAGGAAACTTCGTTCAACATCATAAAGACAATGATTGAAAGCGACGCCTCTGCGCTCGAATTAGGCATCGCATTCAGCGATCCGGTTGCGGACGGTCCAATCATTCAAGCCGCCGCTCACAAGGTCATAGAAAGCGGTTATACGGTCAATCAAGCGCTAGATTTAGTTGCCCGCGTGAGGAAGTACAACGACGACATTCCGATCGGTCTCCTGGTCTATTACAACCACATTATGGCGATGGGCGTTGAAAAGTTTTTCGCACGAGCCGAAGAATGCGGTGTAGACGGAGTGCTCGTTGCCGACCTGCCCGCTGAGTCGTCTGATGAAGTTGTTTCCATTGCTACCGGCAATAACATCAGCAGCATCTTTATCGTGTCCCCGCTCACGCGAGAGGAGCGCTTGGACAAAATCGTCAAGCATGCCCGTGGTTTCATTTACCTTGTTTCTCGCCTCGGCGTGACTGGTACTGACGAACGTGATGCAAGTCGCGACACTCGACTCACTGCGTTAATAGCGTCAATTAAGAAAGCGACAGAACTTCCAGTGCTGGCTGGTTTTGGTATCTCAACGCCTGCGCATGCGGAGCGAATGATGGCATCGGGCGCTGACGGGGTAATAACTGGTTCGAAAATCGTTGATCTCGTCGCCAAGGCAGATCCCACGAACATGGAAGCCGAGCTGAGCGCCTATTTGAAAAGCATGGTTTCTGCGCTCAACTCTGTGAAGGTGTGAAACTTACTGCAGGTGGCGGCGTCGTACGTGGACCGTCGCAGTCGCAGTTGCGAATGGCGGCGACTCAACGGTAGAAAATCCGAAGGCAATGAACACAAGTTCTACTGTGGAAAAGATAGCCATCGTCGGCGCCGGTCCGGTGGGCATCAGCATGGCGCGTGCCTTGAAGCAGAAAGGCATCGCCTACGACCAATTTGAAGCAGAGGATGGTGTCGGCGGAAATTGGCGGCATGGTGTTTATCACACAGCTCACATAATTTCTTCGCGCAAGACAACTGAATTCCCCGACTTTCCGATGCCACAGGATTACCCTGATTTCCCGAGCGCCGCGCAGATGCTCGAATATTTGAATTCGTATGTGGCGCACTATAAGCTCGACGAGCACATTGAATTTAGAACTGTAGTTGAACATGCGAAGCCGAATGCGGATGGGTTATGGATTCTGCAGTTAAGCACTGGCGAAACCCGCTTGTATGATGGTGTGATTGTTTGCAATGGGCATCATTGGGACGTGCGTATGCCTTCTTATGAAGGAAATTTCGCCGGTCAGATGATTCACTCGAAAGACTATAAGGAGCCATCGCAGCTAAAAGATAAGCGCGTGCTTGTGATTGGTGGCGGTAATTCTGCTTGTGATATTGCAGCGGAGTCAGCGCGAGTGGCGCGTTCTGCACATCTTTCTCTCCGGCGTGGTTATTGGTTTTTGCCAAAGACCTTCTATGGAAAGCCGACCGCAGAGCTTTTAACGACATGGATGCCCGTTTGGCTGCAGCGAATTCATTTGGAATTGTTGGTTATGATCGCTGTTGGCGACTACCGCAACTATGGGCTAATGAAGCCCGATCACAGAATATTCGATCACCATCCGACGATTAACACCGAGCTGCTGCATTATTTGAAGCACGGCAGGATTAAGGCTCATCCTGATGTTAAGCGTTTCGACGGAAATGTCGTTGAGTTTGTCGATGGAACTCGTGAAGAGTTTGATTTGATTGTGTGCGGCACAGGGTTCAACGTGTCCATTCCGTTTTTGGAACCCGGTGTTATCGAAATTGACGGTGCGATTGTGAAGACCCAGTGGGGTGTAATCGCTCCCCATCACCGTCAACTCTATATCTACGGCTGGGCACAAGCGCGGTATGGGTTTGGTCCACTTCTCACTCCGGCATCTGATTTAATCGCCGATCTGATTCTTCTCCAGCGCCGATTGGCACATCCAATTGGTGAGGTTTTGGCAACAATGAAACAACCGCTTCCCAAAACGCATCTTCTGGATCCAATGGCGGCGCTTCGGTTGGTGAAGTCCGCGAAGTCTTCGCTTTGGATGCTGCCACTGGTTGACAAATACCTGATGAGCAACGGAAAGCCCGCAAGATAAGCGGCCCCCGAAGATCTGGCATAATTGGAGCCGCCACAAAAGACAAAGCAAGAGAAACATTTAAGATGCGTACCAGTTCAAACAAACCAAACAAATTTACTATCAATGCGTCGGTATTAGCGCTGCTCGCGTTATTGCTGAGCCCTAACGCCGCCACATTCGCCGCTGGAGCCACCGTGAAAGAATCAGGGAAGGAAGCCGTGAAGGCTGAAGATACTAATACAGAATCTCCTAAAGTAGAAAGTACTAAAACGGAAGATCCTAAACTAGTGATAGAAAGAGTGGACGGCGGTGCAACATCAGATCCTTATCTCTGGCTGGAAGATGTCGAAGGGAAGAAGGCGCTAGACTGGGTTCGAGCTGAAAACGCGGTTGCTACAAAAGCGCTCGAGGCGTCGAAAGATTTCGCGCCAATTAAGAATAAACTTCGCGAAATTCTCGATTCGAAGGAACGTATTCCGCGTGTCACAAAGCGCGGCCAGTTTTACTACAACTTTTGGCGCGATGATAAGAACGTACGCGGGTTGTGGCGCCGTACCACGATGGAAGAGTACAAGAAGGACAAACCCAATTGGGAAACCGTGCTCGACCTGGACGTTTTAGCGGCGAATGAAAAAGAGAATTGGGTTTGGGGCCAAGCGCAAGTTTTGTATAAAGATTACGATCGTGCGCTGATTGAACTTTCTCGTGGTGGTGCGGATGCTGTTGTATTGCGCGAGTTCGATTTGAACAAAAAAGAGTTCGTCAAGGATGGCTTCACCCTTCCCGAAGCGAAGTCGGATTTAGGCTGGCTTGACCGCGATACTTTGTTAGTTGGAACGGACTTTGGCTCTGGTTCTATGACAGACTCCGGCTATCCAAGAATCGTAAAAGAGTGGAAGCGCGGAACGCCGTTAGCCGCTGCAAAGACGCTTTTTGAAGGAAAGAAATCTGACGTAGGTGTTAATGGTTACGTTGTTCACGACCACGGTCAGACTTACGAATTCATTTCAAACCATCCGACCTTCTTCTCGGAAGATGTCTACATTCGCAAGGATGGCAAGTTGGTGCAGATTGAAAAACCTGCAGACGCTGTGGTTCAAACTTACGACAAGAATATTCTTCTGCGGTTACGTTCGGATTGGGCTGTTGGTGGAAAGACTTACAAATCCGGCACTCTTCTTGCTGAAGATTTTGACGCGTTTCTCAAAGGCGAAAGGACCTTTGACGTACTCTTTGAGCCGACCGAGAGAAAGTCTTTGGAGTCAATTTCTGACACGAAGAATTATTTGATTCTGACTGAATTAGACAACGTCAACAGCCGTCCTTATCTGCTATCGAAGAAAGATGGAAAGTGGGAGCGCACGAAGCTTGATGCGCCGGAGATCGGTAGCGTAAGTGTCGAGGGAATTGATTCGGATGAATCCGATGATTACTTCATCACAATTACCAACTTTCTGACGCCCTCAAGCTTGTGTTTGGGTACTGCTGGAAAGCCAGGAAGAGAGACGCTGAAGCACTTGCCTGCATTCTTCAATGCGGACAATTTGCAGATTCAACAATTTGATGCGAAGTCGAAAGATGGCACGCGCGTTCCGTATTTCATGGTCTCGCAGAAAGGTCTTAAGCTTGATGGAAACAACCCCACGCTGTTGTATAGCTATGGCGGGTTTGAGCATTCACTTCTTCCTGCATATAACGCGGTGGTCGGTTCTGCTTGGCTCGAACGCGGTGGCGTCTATGTTTTGGCTAATATCCGCGGCGGCGGTGAGTTTGGTCCGAGCTGGCACAATGCGGCGCGCAAAGCAAATCGCCAGCGTGCATATGACGATTTCATTGCAGTTGCTGAAGATTTGTCTTCTCGCAAAGTGACTTCGCCAAAGCATCTCGGAATTGATGGACGCTCCAACGGCGGATTGCTAATGGGCGTGATGCTCACTCAAAGACCCGATTTGTTTGGCGCTGTTCATTGCGGTTCGCCGTTGCTCGATATGCGCAGATTCAGTCACTTGCTTGCAGGTGCAAGTTGGATGGATGAATATGGAGATCCTGATAAACCGGATCAGTGGGCGTACATCTCCAAGTATTCGCCCTATCAAAACGTGTCTAAAGCCAAGAAGTATCCGCCAATTTTGATCACCACTTCAACACGTGACGACCGTGTGCACCCTGGTCACGCCCGCAAGTTCGCTGCGTTGTTGAAAGAACAAGGTCACGAAGTTTTGTATTACGAAAACATTGAAGGTGGGCACGGCGCCGCCTCAAACAACGAACAGGTCGCCTTCATGCAATCACTCGCTTACACATTCCTCTGGAGCAAACTCCGCTAGAGCGCAGCTGGGTGCGTGGGGGCGTGTTGCACACGCCCGGTTTTCGTAGGGGCGACGCCATGCGTCGCCCCTACGATTTCTCCGTCGAGATTTTCGCCGACAAGCGTTGCACTTCGCCTTCGGCTGCTTTCTTCACCAGGCGCCAGTATTTCTCGGGCATTGTACGTTTCAGGCGCCAAAGTATGCGAGCTTTGCGCGGAAGCATAATGTACAGATTGCCGTTAGCCATTAGTTTGAGAGTTTCATGCGCCACTTCCTCTGGCGATATCCGAGATTCGTCGACCAGGATGCATGAGTATTGTTTGTCGCTGTCCGCTCCTATTGTTTCTTTGCCGATGTTTGTCCGTACATAGGAGGGCGCCAAGATTGAAACAACTATATTGCGGTCCGCAAGCTCGCCTCGAATACATTCGCTCAGAGCGACGACTGCAGCTTTGGATGCGCTGTATGCTGACATGCGAGGCGCAGTGAGAAACGCGGCTGCGCTTGCAACATTGAGTATGTGACCATAGTTTTGTTTTTTCATGATTGGGACAAACAGATGGCATCCGTTTGCCACACCCATCAGGTTTGTTTCTATCGTTTTGCGAAACGCATCGATTGACACTTCATCAAACAGTCCACCGCATCCGATGCCCGCATTGTTGATACCAATATCGATACCACCATGTCTGTCCGCGAAATCTTTGACTGCCTTTTCAAACTCGTCGTATTTTGCAACGTCGAACACGTAAGAGACAGGCGACCCGCCGATTGCTCTCAACGCCGTGGCTGCGGCGTCAAGGGCTGGTTCGTTGATGTCCGTTATTCCAACAGTCCAACCGTCTGCTGAAAGCGCCCGCGCGAACGCGAGCCCAAGCCCGCTGCCAGCACCCGTGATGAATGCGCGTTTCTTCTGGTATGTGTCTGTGAGATGGAATCGACTCAAGGGGTGATAGTATCCAGTCTGTGCGATAGGAGCGGCATTATGGCGCCCGCCGGGTGATGCATTTCATGGACTTACATTATAGCCCTGGAAGTTCTGCTGCTTGACCTCCTCGACTTTCACAAGAAGTCGCGTACTGCACTCTTCGCGTATTTCTCCCCGCCCGAAGGGAAAGTTTAGCCTCGCGCTTTGGTCACTCATTTAGTATCATCTGACACCATGGCTGATTCAAATCCGACGTTCATTCCTGGGCTTGAGCTTTGCGAGGGCTTTTATCGCGAGGCTGTCGACCCGATATTACACAATCATTTTCGCGACGTAGAATATGCGGCGGCGCTGATTGGCAGCGGTTCGGAAGTGCTTGGGTTTGATACCGAAATGTCGAGCGACCACCATTGGGGACCGCGCGTCATGCTGTTCCTCAAGCCTGACGATGTCTCTGCGTACAAGGAAGCAATTTCTGTCAAACTCAGCGAGCAATTACCGCGTGTTTTTCGCGGATATCCGACCAGCTTTTCCAAGCCTGATGCAGAAAATCAGGGTGTCCAGTTGCTCGATTACAGCGAGACAGGGCTGATCAATCACAGGGTCGAGGTTTTGTCAGCCGAACGATTCTTCGATGACTACCTTGGATTCGACATCACAACTGAGCTGACGGCGGCGGATTGGCTCTCCTTTCCTGGGCAGAAGCTGCGCACTATCATTGGCGGTAAGGTCTTTCACGATGGTATTGGTTTGGACGAAACACGCAAACGTTTTTCATATTATCCGGAAGACGTTTGGCTTTATCTATTGGCTTGCGGCTGGTCGCGAATTGAGCAAGAAGAGCATCTCATGGGGCGTGCCGGGTATGTTGGTGATGAAATCGGTGCTGGAATAATCGCCGCGCGTTTGGTGCGGGATTTGATGAACCTTTGCTTCTTGATGGAGAAGGTCTATGCGCCGTATCCGAAATGGTTCGGCACCGCATTCAAGATGCTGAAATCTGCAAGTGTTTTGGAGCCGATGCTTCTTAAATTCTTGTCTGCATCTAATTGGCAAGAACGCCAGAAGGCGCTAATTCCCGCGTATGAGTATGTGGCTGTGATGCACAATATACTGGACATCGCTGAGCAGCTTCCCGCGAAGGTGCGAGATTTTCATGGACGTCCGTTTATGGTCATAAGCACGGGTGATTTCTCAAAGGCGATCTGCAATCAAATTGCAGCAAGTGAAAGTGCGGATCCGCTGATTAAGAGGCTATTAAAGGAGCCATTGATTGGCAGTGTTGAGCAGTTTAGCGATAGCACCGATATTCTTTCGAATGCGTCGTGGCGAACTGCGATTAAAGATTTGTATGGCGTTTGCCCAGTTGCCGACTAATTTACAGAAGGATAGTATCGGTTTCAATGCGCTGGTATCAAACATTTGCAAAGGTAAGCACGATATTCGTAGCGGGGATATTCCTGTGTAGCCCTGGTCTTGCCGCTGGAGATCGTGAGGGTTGGCGACACTTCAAAGATGAAGGAAGCAAGTTTGAAGTCTTTGGAGACTTCGCTGGAGCCGAACGCGCCTATGCCAAGTCTCTGAAATTAGTTGATGCCTCTAAGGCTTCAACCGCCGAGCGCGGCGAGGTTATGGCTCGTCTCGCTAACGTGATGTTGTGGCAACAGAAATTCAAACAGGCTGAACCCTATTTCAATGAGTTGTTAAAGTTAATTCCGCAGTTGAAATCCGAAGGCAAGAAAAACGAGGATTTTTTCACTTGCGTCGATTCACTGTCAAATGCGTATTATGAGCGCAGTCAGGGCATCAATCGTATTCCTGGTATACAGCACTCAATCAGAATCATTGATACCGCATTTGGTGACATTCATCCAGAACTTCCGCGAGAATTGGTTGCGCTTGCGTACACGTATTCTGCATTGGGAATGAATCAAGAAGCGCTAACTTTTGCGAACCGAGCACTGTCAATCGCAAAGCGCGAAACGAGCGAAAAGGGGCAAATTCACCTGTGGAAAACGTTGGCACTTGTCGGAAATTGCCGCAAGTCCGTAGGTGATTGGGAAGGTGCTCGGCAAGCATTTGAGCAAGCTGTCTCTTTGATGAACAAGAGTTTGAAACGCTTTTCTTTGACCGCAGCAGCAGCTAAGGCGCAACTCGCAATTGTGTATCTGCATATGCACAAGAAAGAAGAGAGCAAGAAGCTCTTCAAGGAGGCTGAGGCTTTGTTCGCCTCCAAACTATATGAAATGGACAAAAAGGGTCTGCGCGACATCGGCACTGTTGGTCCTGAATTGCTGGCATTAGCGCAAATGTATGTGGCGTTTAACCAATACTCGAAAGCCGAGCCCATTTGCAGGCGCTCACTTATGCTGACGAAGGTGACCTTCGGGGACAAAGATCCCTTCTTGATCAACGAGTTGAGGGTGCACGGTTTTGTGTTGTCTCGCTTAGGCCGGATGAAAGAATCGCAGGGGCAGGAAGCCCAGGCTCAAGCCCTGGCAAGTTTGTACAAATGAAATCGACCAAACATTGAAATCGTGCTGCTAGTCTTCGCGTGATTCGAGTTTGTACCCGATACCGTGAACTGTTTTGATGATCGACGCTTTCTCTTCGACATCCAGTTTTTTGCGCAACCGCGTGATGTATGTTCTCACGGCAGTTGCTGTGGCCTCGGAGTCCGATTTCCAAACGTGATTGAGAATGTCGTCCGTGCTAAAAACGCGATCCGGGTGTCTCATGAAAAATTCGAGCAGCGCGTATTCGGTCGGAAGCAATTTTAATTCTTCACCGTCGCGTGTCACTTGGCAGGTGGCTGGATCTAAAGTGATGTTCCTGACAGCCAAAACGGAAGCGCGAGGTGAGTGCGAACGGCGTAGCAAAGCCCGCAGGCGCGCTGAAAGTTCGCGCATGTCAAAAGGTTTTGTCAAATAATCATCTGCACCAGCGTCCAACCCTTCTTCTTTCTCGCCGACCGAGCGTTTCCCCGTCAAGATCAAAACTGGCGTGGTGCCGCCGTCTGCGCGGAATCGCGAGAGAATTTCAACGCCACTTTTGCCAGGCAAGCCCCAGTCCAGCACGACAATGTCGTACTGATAAAGCTTCATCAAATCAAGAGCTTCCTCGCCTGTGTGCGCTTCTTCGACCGTATAGAGCTCATGCTCAAGCCAGTCTCTGACCATGTCACAGGTGACGAGATCATCTTCAACGAGCAAAACTTTCGACATAGATTCCAGTTTCTTTCGCGCAGGTGCTGTCTGAAACAACTAATAGATTCTACGTTGTTTTTTCCGGTTTCTGTGCACCCGGGATACGAAACCAGAAAGTACTTCCTTCCCCTACTTGACTTTTTACCCCGACCGAGCCGTTGTGTTGCTCCAAAATTGCTTTGCAGATTGCCAGCCCCAGACCGGTTCCGCCCTTCACACCAGTTTTGCTGGGCGCCACCTGGCGAAACCGATCGAATATGTGTGCGATATCTGCTTCGGCAATGCCGGCTCCGCGGTCGGTCACATTTACTTTCACATAGCCCGGCTCCAGTTCGGTTGTGACGTTTACTGTGCCGCCCTTAGGCGAGAATTTAATGGCGTTGGCGAGAAGATTCTGCAAAACCTGTACCATACGGTCGATGTCGGCAAGAACGTCGGCCTCGACGATTTCACCTATCTCGATTTGAACCTTTTGCTCGTCGGCAAATCCCTTGACCATGTCGATGGACTGGTCGATCAGGTATTTGAGATTGTACGTTCCGAAACGCATCTCCATGTGCCCAGCTTCCATCTTTTCGACGTCGAGCAGGTCGTTGACCAGGTTGACAAGGCGGCCGAGGCTCGATTGTATGCGAGTGGAGGCATTCGCTCCTTTCTTGTTCAGTTCGCCGTAGACTCCGGCGTTGAGCGAGTCGAGAAAGGCTCGCATGCCGGTAAGTGGCGTTCGCAGGTCGTGGCTGACCATGTTGACAAAGTCTGCTTTCATTTGGTCAAGCTCTTTGCGATCACTAATGTCGTGTGCCACGCAGTAGTAAGACTCGTCCGGCGGTGACCAGTAAATCGACCAGAGCATCCAGCCTTCGCTCAAATCATTGCGCACCATGCGGATATCGACTGATATTGCTGTCTCTTTCTGCTGTTTCGCTTCGTTCAAAACGCGCTGAAGACGCTCTTTGTCTGCGTCGGCAACAAAGTCTAAAAAAGGACGGCTAATTAAATCGATTGGGTCGTATCCCCAATTTTGTTTGGCTGCAGGGCTCATTTGCTTGAAGACCGCATCTTCGGACAGCGAGCAGATAACGTCTTTGGCATTGTCTACGATGGCGCGTTCGCGCTGGGACGCCACTGCCAGTGTGATTGCCATTTTGTGAAAAACAGTGTCGAGCTGCGCGATTTCATCCGTACCTTCGATAGGACGCCGCAGGGGGCGGTGTTCTGCCAATAATTGCGCGTTGCCGGCAATAGTCGCAAGCCTGTCGGTGATATTTCGTCCGAAATAAATTGCCAAGCCAAACGTCAAAAGAATTTGCAAGATAAGTCCGACTAAAAGCCAGACTTGCACAGCCATTCTCAATTGCTGAGTTTTCTCCGGATGCATCTCCTGGTAATTCATTTCCTGGCGATGAATCGCGGCGGCGCTAGTTACAATCGCGCGCAAATGGTCGGTGACCATCATTCTCGCTTCGTGCGTGAGAATATAATGCTCGCCGGACATCATGCGCTTTTTATAGTGCAGAAGCGTATCAACGGCTGTATTTACCGCCTTTTCCATCTCGATGACGTTTTTCTCTTGGATGGAATTGCCTTTCACCATTTGCTTGAGTTCGTTGAGCTCGTGCGGAACTTCGGAAATCCCCTTCATCATGCGCTGCTCGAATGACGGCGAGTGTGTAAATCCCCAAAGTGTGAAATTGGCGCCACCTTCCCAGATCGTGCGCACCACGGACTGCGTTTGTCCGATAATCATCTTCGAGTAAAACATCTTCTGGGCTTCGGCTTCAGCCGATTGCTGCAAGAAGACCAGAATCGCCACGAAAATGGTTTCTGTTAATAGCGGCAACGCTACTATCAAAATCCCTTTTTGGCGCAGTTTGAGGTCTTGAAGCATCTATCGCTTTCTGAAAAGCCTTTTTCCAATACATACTGCTATACCCGCTCAATCTGTCGGCTCTTAATAAATTAGGCGCAAGCGGCGATTTACAGCATTCGCAGGGGAAATTTTCGCCAAATCTTCTTGCAGTGTTTTACCGCTATTAAGAGAAGGTAGAAATATAACTGTTGGAGGCTTTCGGCGACCTGCCGATAAATATATGGCGTTCTCGCAAAAACAGTTAGACGGACTTCTCTACATGGCTGGTCGCGCATTTGACAATGCCGACTATTTAGCTGCGCAGCGTCACTATGAAGACGCTTTGGACATGATGGAGCGCAATGGGCTGAGCGAGACCGAGCAGGCTCTGGCGTGTTTCAAAAACCTTGCTGCCATCTATTATTCCGACGGCAAGTTAGACAAAGCGATTACTGCCTACAGCCGTCTGGTTGTCACATCCGAACAATTGCTCGGCGAGGGCAACCGGGATGTGATTGCCAACATGTTCATTCTGGCGAAAGTGTGCGACGGTGCGGGTGCATCAGAAGATGCCGCCAACATCTACAACCGTGTCTTGCGACTTGCAGAACAGCATTTGCCGAAAGGCGATGTTTTGATCAAACACATTCGCGAGGCTGCAGCTATCAGATCTGCTCCGCAGAAGGAATTCAAACAGAAGGTTACGGCGCTGGAATTGCCGAAGCCCGTGTTTAAAGAAACTATGGAAACGCTCGTTGGCGGCGGTGAGCCGGGCGGGCGCGAGCACTTTTTCAAAAAGAATCAGGTCGTACTTTCTACGATCGGCTCTGTTGTGGTTGTGGCAATTGCTGCCGGTTGGTTTACGTGGATGACTGCCGGAACCTCCTTCCAGCCGCCGACGGCTCCCGGCATCAATTCGGAATCATTCAAGGTTGAGGGACAAACTTTCAGAACAGCTGACGGAAAAATCACCTTGGCTGTCGGTGAGAATTCGACTGGCGAACTCAAGACACCGTTAGAAACCTTGCAGTTCAAGTTCAAAACAATCGACTTTTCACTCGAGGGCATTCAAACTTTGATTCTTGGCGCATTCTCGCGCAAGGAGTTTTGGTTCGAGCAGACTCCGATGGGATTGGTCGGTCCTGGTGATTTCCTTGTGCACACAGATGAAGCGCCAGAGGTGAAGACAGTCGAGCAAATTCGCGCCCTTGGTGCCCACCTCGAACAAATCAACGCGAAGAATGGTTCGTTTCCGTCCAAGCTCGAAAAGTGGACTGGAGATCCCGCTGTGAAGCTGATTAATGCGGCGACGAAGCAGGACATGATTCCTACATATCAGATCTTCTCGAAGTATCAAATCGTATTTGATGGAGTATCTAACGTTGAAGATTTCAAAAAGTCTCTGGCTTTAGGCGAACACTGGAATAATGAACCGGAAGCCGGACCTGGCAGCATAAACGCTTTTGCTATTGTCACTGATAAGAAGGTCGACGACGAGTCCTATCGTGTTTCGCATGTGTTCATGCAAGGTTTTGACAGAAACGGAAAAGTTATTCCATCTGCTATTCCTGGTGTGAGCTACTACTATTTGGCAGTTCCAGCCAACCATGAAGAGGGTGGTGATGGCGCTGGAGATGCATACTACAAGAAGTTGGTCGCGTCTTTGAAAGGTGCCAACATCTATGTTGTAAGAGAAGCGTCGATGCTTTTCGGCTTGCTGCCACTCAAGTACACCATGCCTATCATCTTTGGCTTCCTCACAGGGATGTCGCTAATTCTATGGGCGCTTGTCGATGCTGCAAAACGTTTGGAAAATCGAAAGATGCTGCCTACATTGTTTGAAGTGATGACAGCAATCTTCTTGCTCATTTGGCTCGCTTGGTTTGTCAATCGCGCGATACCCTAGGAGGCGCCGCATTTTAGATGCCGGACCTTGATGGCAGCGAATCTTCCAATTCTTCCAACTCTGCTAACAGTTTCTACCAGAAGCTGCATAGCCACCAACCTGCAGATGAGCGCGATCGCTGGCGACGTGCTCTCTATTTTTCAACAGCGGTCGGAATTCGTTGTTTGGACTTATTGTCCGACTATATGCGCTACTGCCTTCGTCCCAATCGAATGGGAGAGTCGCCTGATTATCCTGTGACGGAAAATTCGTCAGAGATTCACCACGAGGCTGTGAAAGAACTGCTGGGACTGAGCATCTGGCTAACGATGGTCGATCAGTTAGAGGGCGAAGTGCCTTACTGGTTGCGAGAGTTTTTCATCGATTGCTGGTCGGCTGCGGACAAACTGTATCCAGATCCATCTAGCCAAGAAATCATGACGCTTTATGAAAACCAGCTTGGTGTGGATAAAGTCTGCGAAGCTGTATCTTCTCGCTTGTGCTACAAACTGGAGTTGGAAGACACCAAGGGTGATGCCTGCATAAAACTTGGCGAAATGCTGCGCGATAATGGAAAGACGCGTGCTGACCTGCTGTTTTATGCTCTGTCTGCGGACCATGAAGCGCTCGATAAATCAATCGACCAACTGAAAGACTACTAAGCATTGCGCGTGTCGCGCACTCGTGCGATGAGCTCTTTTTTGTTGTGTCGATTGAGAAAGTTCCAGACCGCATCAGTTGCATTGAATTTTGACGCCGGAGTCGAGCTGTTGAACGCCCCTGGCCAATCGTGGTTGCCATCTTTGATGTTGTAGAAGGTGACTTCTCTGCCGCTTTCAGTGTCAACGGCGCTATAGGTTTGAATCGGTTCGCCAGATGATTTGGTGAGCGTCGGCTTCAAATCATTTGCATTAGCCCAAACTTCAAATGCTTTCTCGGCAGAAATGACGCGTGGCGCCACGCACAAGTCCAAGAGTTCGCCGCCCGATGCAGGAATAACATCGTCGCTGCTGCCGTGAATCAGCAGGGCGTTCATATCACCTTGCGGTTTGTCTTGCTTTCTCAACATGCCGCCGCTAACACTGGCGACTGCTGCGACTCTGTCGTTGAGCTTAGCAGCGGCTTCCTGAGCCATCATACCGCCGTTGGAGAAACCGACCAGGTAGATGCGGTTTTGGTCTATGTTGACTTTGTTGGGTATCACGTCTGTGAGCTGTCTGATGAAATCCACATCGTCAGAGCGGTATAGGTGATCCTTGCCGACATTCCACCAGCGCAAGCGATCGCCGACCCAGCCAGTTGCGTTGGGAAAAACAGCTATAAATCCTTCTTGGTCTGCCTTTTTCTTGAACTCGGAAGTCTGCGCAATCTCGTCTTTGTCTTGCATAAAGCCGTGCATCATCACGACCATTGGCATCGGTTTGCTGGCATCGTAGTTTGGCGGAATGTGCACCGTAACGTCACGCTTGCGTCCTTGAAGTTCTAGTGTGTAAGTCGCGTCGCCCTTAGCATCAGTGATTTTTTCGCTGAATGCATGCATGTTTTCAACATACTTATTTATGTCTTTTAGCGAGACGCCGTTGTTTTCGAAGAACCATTCATCATTCGATGATTGCATCAACGACTTGTAGCGTTCGCTCAAGAAATTCGCGAACATATGAGGATCGGCTCCGTCAACCTTGTGCGGCGTTTTGTCCGCTTTTGCTATTTCTTTCTTGTCGATGAAGCCGTCGCCGTTAATATCGAAGTGTCCGAAAAGCTCGGCAATTTTTTCGCGCTCGTTGCCCGCTGCTGCCTCGCTTAGAAAGCGACTGTTGTCCTTATGGCTGGACGGCGATGTGAGGCGAAACTCTTGAAGGCTGTCGCCTTCTGTGCGTTGATCGCCATGCTGCAATGCTGCCGCATCGGCAGTTTTGTACTGTCTTTCGACTGTCGCCATATTAAGGTACTATGACCGCGTTTTGGAGGATGAACGGGTATATACATGTTCCCTCCAAATTGGACAGCCGTAATCAGGGCAAATGACTTAGGCGGCGTCTTCTTTTTTAGCAGGCATTATCTTACTGACTTTGTGTCTTACAATTGCAAGCAAACTTTCGCCGAGGAAGGCTTCCAGAAGGTCTTTCACGAGCTTTAGATCGACGCCCGCCGGATAGAAGTAGAAGTAATTCGGCTCCCAGTAGCTGGGCTTAAATTTGGATTTGAAAAACTCCAAAGCTTGGAAATGATAGAGCCATGACAGATGGCTGTATGCGAGTCGCAGAATGCGATTGAGCTAGGACAAGCTGCGACGTTTCTACATATGGAATGTAGCCTTCCACGCCGGGTAAGGTGAAGTGCTCCACGTTTGGGTAGAGGCTGAGGAAAGAGTGAGTGTTTAAGCCCCACTGCTGAAGACATTCATAATTCTCTAAAAACACCGATGGCATAAGAGTTTGCTCTCGAAGACCGGCGAGTCTTTTCTGCACTCACTGTGGCACTGGATGTGGTGCTAATGGACAGGTTAATCTTGAGTTGTGATCAAAACGTGATGAAAAGCTGGTCTGCGTCTGTGAGTATTGCAACCTGGATGACACTGCCGGTATCCCGAAAGTTCCTCGGGGTGCTGGAAAGCAGCTGGTTGTGCGGCTATGGCTATGGCAAACATTTATAGAAACTTGATTCGACCTTGATGAGGGCTTGATGGTGGCTGGACGAGAACTCGGTAAGCCTTGAGGAAAACCCGGTTTGGGTTTGGCTGGAACTTGATGAGGGGCTTTCGCGAAAAATATTGGATTAATTCAGAGGATTTCGTAATTCCCGCATTCAAAAGTCACGAAATTTCAACAAACTTTCTATTAAATAGGCGCATGGCGAGATCGAACCACCCCGGGCGACCGGGCTCACACGATTTTAAGGCGGTAAAAATTGGGAATCTCCTCAACTGAAAATTTCATGGCCACCGTGGACAGCGATGGCAGCATTCGGTATGTCTACCGGAATTCCATATGCGAATACACCGGTGGAAACATTCAGACCCGGCTAGCAGACGGGTCACTCGTAATTTCGAACTCGCAGGGGCAAGCTCTGAGTTTTGAATCGAAGGACGGCATGAAGCTCTTATACGAGTATCAGGGCACTCCGGCGAAGCTGGCGTGTGTGTACCTGCCTGATGACACGCGACTGTGTACAGACCGAGATCTCCATTGGTGTCACGTCAACAATGCCGGAACGATTCTTCGCGACATTGATGGCGAGCCATTTGTGGCACCGGATGGGAAACTCTGGTTGCGCGGAAAAGACGGGATCTTTCGAATATTTCCAATCGACATCGCTTTGGCTGTTCCAAAGCCGACGCCTCGAACGCAGCTGTTTAGTCCAGTTCCGACCGGCGTTAGAGTTTAGAAGACCGAATGTTAGGACTAGTCGGAGCGAATTTAGAGCGAATTTAGAGTGAATTAGAGCGATTTTAGAGCGAAAGTTAGTCCAACGACAGCCCGCACCCTCTGCGAAAATCAATTCCCAAGGCACTCCGAAAAAATTGCTTTTTCGGAGTGAGTGGAAGGCTTGAAAACCAGTCGCCCCTGGGCGTTTCCAATTTTGTCGCCGTTTTTTTATTTTGTTTGCTGAAAAGCATGATCGTTGCGCTGCCTGCGTTTTGGGGCTTTTCACCTACTTCGAAATCTCGTTTTTTTTCGGAGTGGGTGGAAAGTTCTCAATTGAGACCTCCACTCGCGCCGACTAATCTTTTAAAAAAGTCGAAGAGCGGCGTTGGCTCACCGATTCCAACTCCGCCCTGCGATGTTTTTTTCTTCCCAGAATTCCGACCAGAGGAGAGAGAGTTTGGTCGGTCTTTGCACTTCCAATATTAGTGAGAAGATGTTTCAGAAATGTGGCTATGTTCTTCAGTCGATTTCTTTTAGAAGAGTGAAAACTCTGCTTTGCGAACGCAAGAGAAACGCCGGGCGCTTTCACCGAAATGAAAACGCCCGAGCAAAGGTGCTCCGTCACCAATTTCTTGGCGGCGGCAATGAAGATCTCGACGTCGCGTCAAGATACCAGAGTTGGCTATTTTGCACACATTTTGCTTTTCGCGCCTGTAGTTCAGATGCGCATTGCGCTGCAAACGCGTGGAGGTTTCGCGTTTTCAAAGTGTGCTCAATCAGCACCGCTTCTAGTTTTTAGTTACCTGTTGATTCCGATATCTAGCCTTCGGAAGCTGAGCACTTACTACGGAAGAACTTAAAGGCTTCGTAGAGTCCGCCCAATCCGACCATACCGTACACGACTTTGGTCATGGTGGTGCCGTCGCCCAGTAGCGCTGTTACTACGTTGTAGTTGAACATCCCTACTAAGCCCCAGTTGATTCCACCGATGAGCAAAAGAACAAATGCAATTAGCTCGAGATTCTTCATTGTTATCACCTTAAGCATCAAATCCGCAAAGCCCGAAACACACACTGTTGAGCTGATTTGCATGCTTACGTACTAGTCTAGTAGCAAAACCATCAGGATGTCAAGAAGGGCGGCCCTAGAAATCGCTGACTCTGTGCGGAATAGGGCGATGCAGTACCGGGTATGATGGCACGTGAGATTTTGATGTGATTCTTTCTAATCCCTCTTAGCTACGTGGTTTTGCAGATTCTGTCTCTTCTTTTTTGCTCGTTTTTATTCGTTTGGATGAACATATACCCTGCGCAGTTGGAGGTTTTAGGCGCTGCAAAAACATTTTCGAGAGCGACGTGAGGCAAAATTGCCTTTTTAAGGAAGCTGCAAATCTCCATCTCTATCAGCCATACCTAATTACTATCCCCGCTCGGATAAAACTGTTGAGCAATCAACTCACCTGGCTCTAACCGGCGCGTAACGTAGCCATGGTGTTATGATCCGTGCCCAGATATGAGCTTGAAAGTCATGACAAATCGTTCCAAAACCTTCTTGTGCGCGCTTAGTATTTCTGTGATGGCTGTGGGTGTTTCCTCTGCCAGTCAGCCGTGTTCAGCTGCAAAGCCCTCGCGGACCGCGACTACAAAACAATCTGATGCGGTGACAACAATTCCTTCAGAGGCTGCGACAGCTAAGTCCTCGAATTCATCTGCAAAAGCTACAGAGAAGGCTGCTCATGGGCCTTCGCTCGTTCGTTGGAATGATTGGAGCGACGATATATTCGCGCGAGCAAAGAAGGAAGGCAAATTGGTTTTGCTAGATCTGGAAGCTGTTTGGTGCCACTGGTGCCATGTCATGGACGAAAAAACGTACGCTGATCCAAGCGTCGCCAAGTTGATGGACAAGAACATCATCGCCGTGAAAGTCGACCAGGACTCGCGTCCCGATTTGTCCAATAAATATGAGAAGTACGGTTGGCCCGCGACCATTATTTTCAATTCCGACGGAAAGGAGCTGGCAAAGCGCTCCGGCTACATGGACTCCGATGAGTTCAAGAAGCTTGTGAAACAGCTGGCCGCCAATCCGGATAAACCAGAGCCGGAAGCGATCGATGCAAAAGTAACCTATTCGTCCAACAATGTTTTGACTGCAGAACAGCGGAAGGACCTGAATTTCAAGCATGTTGACGGTTACGACGGCGAGTTTGGTGGCTGGGGCATAGGAGGTCACAAGTTTCTCGACTGGAACAGCGTTGAGTATTCCTTGCAATTGGCAAAGGAGGGTGACAAAGATGCTCTCGAGCGTGTCAAGAAAACGCTCGAAGCGCATCACAAGCTTCTCGATCCCGTTTTTGGCGGAGTGTATCAGTACTCGACGAATGGTGATTGGGATCATCCCCACTTTGAGAAAATCATGGAAACACAGGCGGAGTGCCTGCGTTTATATTCTGTCGCCGGAATGGTACTCAAAGATCAGAAGTACATCGACAGTGCTAAAGCGATCGATAGTTATCTGAAGAATTTCATGACGAGCCCTGAAGGCGCGTTTTACACGAGCCAAGATGCTGACCTGAAACCAGGCCAACACTCTGCCGAGTATTTCGCACTTAATGACAAAGAGCGCAGAGCAAAAGGCATTCCGCGCATCGATAAGCACGTTTATGCCCGTGAAAACGGATGGGCGATCAATGCTATTGCCCACCTCTACATGGCAACAGGTGACTCTGAATACTTGAAGGAAGCGCAGAAGGCGGCTCAATGGATTATCGCCAATCGCTCAATTGATGGTGGCGGTTTCCGTCACGATGAAACAGACAAAGGCGGCCCATATCTTGGAGACACGCTCTCCATGGGGCGTGCCTTTCTGTCTCTCTACATGGCGACTGGCGACCAGCAATGGTTGAAACGGTCATCGCAGGCCGCGGATTTTATTTCTCAGCACTTCGAGAACAAGGAGGCGGGCGGAAAACTATCGGCCGGTTTCCTCACCGCTGAAGCGAAACCGAACGCGATAGCAGCGCCCGAACCGCTGTTGGAAGAGAATCAGTCCATCTGTCGATTTGCCAATTTGCTCAGTCAATACACCGGTGAAGCAAAATACAAAGCGATGTCTGAATCGGCTATGCGCTATCTGTCGACTCCTGAGATTGTCGCCAAGCGCCGGATTCTCGTAGCCGGAACCCTAATCGCCGATCACGAAATGGCCCATTCGCCCGCGCATATCACAGTTGTCGGCAAGAAATCCGACCCGCAAGCGAAAGAGCTTTTCCTTGCGGCGATTGGCTCACCGCTTATCTATCGTCGTATAGACTGGCTTGATAAGAGTGAAGGAAACCTCCCCAATTTGGATGTTGAGTTTCCCGATCTCGGCAAAGCAGCAGCATTTTTGTGTGCTGGAAATCGTTGTTCGTCGCCGGCATATCAACCGGAGGATCTAGTAAAGCTGGTGGATAGGGTTAAATGAGTGATTGCGGGGTGTAAGTGAAACTGATTGGGTTCTCTAAAAGCTCAGACCGGGCGATGCATAGCATCTCCCCTACGCTTGCTACGAAGCTGAGATATAAACACGGCATCGCCTCTGCGCTTGCCTCACTTTGCGTCGCGAGCAGTTTTGTTCCGGCTTCTGCTGCTGTAGATCTTAATCACACGCTCTTTACCGCTGATCTCAAGGAATACGTCGAGCGTGATCTTGTGCACTACAAAAAATGGAAGCAACATACAGAGCGTCTCGAGCAATATTTGAAGTCGTTGTCTGAAATCACTCAAGACGAGTACGAAAAGCTGTCTAAGGAGGAGAAAAAGGCGCTGTGGATAAACGCTTACAATGCCTTTACCGTGAAGGTTGTTCTCGATCACTACCCTATTAACGGAACAGAGCCCTACTATCCTAAAAACAGTTTTCGACAGATACCGGATGCTTGGGACGACTTTTACTTCGTCGTTGCAGGGCGCCGAGTCAATCTCAACGAAATCGAACACAACATCAGCAGGCGATTGAATGATCCGCGGATCCACTTTGCAGTTGTTTGTGCCGCGAAGGGGTGTGCGAAGATCAATAAAGAAGCATACGTTGCAACCAATCTAGATACGGTGCTCGATGCGCAGACGCAGAAATTCATTCTCGATCAGCAAAACGTCAACTTCGATCACAAAGAGAAAGTTGTGCACGTGTCGAAGCTTTTCTCCTGGTTTCCTCTCGATTTTTTGAACGCGGTTGGTTTCAAAACTGTGCCTTTTCCGCCGCCCAAAGATGATGAAGTAGTGCTTCGGTACATTGTTTCGCGCAGTCCGAAAGAAGTGCAGGAACGCTTTAAAACGGACGAAGACTATCGCGCGTACAAAGTCCTCTATAAAGACTACGACTGGTCGCTGAACGACGCCGACTAAGTGAGATTAGCGCGTGGAGCGCGTTGCCAGATTAGCGCGTGGGGGCGCGTTGCACGCGCCCGATTTTCGCAGTCAGACGGGCTAATTTAGTTTTCCTTCGCAGCGGCCGGTGTCGATTCGCTCTGCCCGAGCGCTTCGGCTATGAAGTTGGCGGCAATTGCCTGGCGCAAACTAATGCCAATTTTCGGAGCCGGGTCAGGCAATAGGTTATTGAATGCGCGTCCGGAGTTGTAGTCGAAATGTCCGACCAGGTGAAGGACTTTGCCTTTTCCAAAATTGAACGTTGCGGCTAAGTTGCCCAAACCTTGAGTGTCATCGGTTTTGAGCTGCACGCTTGCGGCAAGAATTTCGACTCTATCAGGTTTGATGACGCGCATGAGTTGGCATTTCCTGTCCAACTTCCAGTGCGCGCGAGGCACGGTTCCTTGCGTCAAAATCGGATCTTCTGTTTTGATATAGGCATCGACTACTCTTGTTTCGCTTGTGTTGTCGCCGTTCCATTCTATGAATCCGGGGACGGCTTTCTGCAAGCAACCTTCTAAAGCCCAATCGGTCGTGAGCAAATAACCACCGCCGCGAACAAACTTGGTAATCGCCGCAATTCCCTCGGCTGGTACATTTCCAGCGCAGTCGACAATCAGGATCTTCGATTTACTCAAGTCGTACTTGTGCAATTGATCAGGCGGTACTTTTGAACAGCCCAAGCCAAAAGCCCTGAGTACATGTCCAGAATCGTCCCACTTGCCTTTCACTTCGATGATTTGTTCTCTCTGAGCTTGCAAACCACCCTGCAGCTCGGGATGATTTTTCTCAATCCAGGAGCGGAAAGTTTTGGATTCGACTATCGCTTCTCTTGCCGGTGGATAGTGGACAGATGTTGGTTCTTGTTGAATCAGGCCGAAACGAGGCGGCGCGCCCGTCGATTGATTTTGAGTGCCGGAGTGAAAATGAGATACGTTGCCTTCCAACATGTTGGCGTTTTTCTTTTTGGGAGCCGGTATGCCATGCCCACCTCCGCTATCTTCCACTTGAGCATTGGGCGCTTCATCCGATTCGCTTTCGTCAGTGAAGCGATGGGAGCGCTGTTGCCCACGGTGCTCTTCGGCGTCCGGATTTTGCTCTACCGGAATGTTTCGTGTCCTTCGAGGCGCCTGGAAGTCGCTGACGCCCTCCTCCTCCACCCAGTCGGAGGCCATCACACTGCCGCCCACAACGACTGCGCTGCATGCCGAGAGTGCTATTAAGCACGAAAGAACAAATTTTCTTTTCGACTGCATGTGTTTTCCGCGCGGGTTCTTGTTGGGGCCATTACTGGCTAGTATAATCCCTCTCTTCCTGACGTTTTTGTTCGGCAAATTAGCCCAGCAAAGGATGAAATTATGGCTTACTGGCTTTTGAAAACAGAACCCGACTGCTACAGCTATGCAGACCTGGAAAAAGATGGGCGAACTATTTGGGATGGTGTGGCAAACAACCTCGCCTTGAAGTATATGCGGGAGGTGCACAAGGGTGACCTTGCGCTTGTCTATCACACCGGCGATGAAAGAGCCGCAGTGGGAATTTGCGAAGTGGTATCAGAACCTTATGTTGACCCGAAGCTCAACGATCCGAAAATGGTTGTATTCGATGTCAAACCGAAAAAGAAATTACCTAGAGCTGTGACTCTTGCTCAAGTCAAAGCTGAAGAGTCTTTAGAGGATTTTCTTCTGGTGAAGAATTCACGCTTGAGCGTGATGCCAGTCAACGATCAGCAGTGGAAATTTTTGACGAGCGGCTAGGCTATTAAGTACGCGTTCGGACGCGCACTATCCATAAGCTAGCGGTTAGAACCCCTTAGCTCAGGCGCGTTTGCGCTTGGGCTCTTCGCTGGGTGCCGGTGCGTCGTTGACACTGTTGCGAATTGAAGCTAATGCATGAAGGCTTGGCCAAATGACTTCCTTCATCTCTTCCAATTCGTACTCGCCGATTTCGCGGCTGTCGTAACGCCTGCACACATCCTCCCAAAGCTGAAACAGCTTCTTAGGACAGCAGAGTTCACGCGCTTTCTGCTGGAATTCTAGTAAATCGAATGTTTCTACTGTTTCCATAATAGGTTGAACCTATCCTCCACGCAAAGCTCTCATAGAGAGCCCTATTTAAGAGCATGAAATTTATTCGGGATCCTGTCAAGTTAGAGTTTAATCTTTGCACCCCGTTTTCTACTCGTTTTGCACTTGGTAGATATCGACTAGGCACCATTGCCGGTGCCCGATCTCGTGGCTGGAATGATTTACTCTGTCTTGGTTTTGGAGATTGCTGGGTTAGGAAAGTAGAGAATAATTCTTGAAGAAAATATTTTCTGCAGAATTTTTTTGTCTTATCGTTCTTTCGATCTCACTTGATCAAGATTTGAATCTCGTTTTGGATCTTGTCTTGGATCTTGTTTTTTGATCACGTTTTGATCAGCCTTGCGATCTTGTTTGATGAGGTTGAGACCCGTCTGATCTTGTTTGAACTTTTTGATCTCGTTTGATTTCGGTGAATCTCGCGGATCAACTTTCCTCTCTTTCACTTACCTTTGCTTCTCTTTCAGGCTTGAACAACTTCTGCTCCGTGCCACCGTTTTCAAATTGAATCTCTTCTTTTTGCTTTTGTTTTTTAGTTTTCTTCTTTTGCAGTGGACGCGTCGTAGCTCTTGTTGTTCCCCAAAAACCCGGCGGGTCCGGTAAATACCGAACCCGCCCCTTTCCGTTAGTCGTGAAAACTTTCTATTGGTAGTCGTGATTGAATTTCTGCGTCGGCATAACTGCTTTGACTGCATTCGAGATCAAATCGCGCAGTCCGCGGCGCAGATTTTTCTTCGAATTTTTCGACTTGGCGAGGCACTCGAGCTCGTTGAGATCCAGTCTTTGAAAACCACGTTGACTTTCTCTCTTTTCGGTTTGCATCGTGTGGGTCCTCGGGAGGGGGGCGACTTCCTGATGTTTTACAGATTAGAGATCATTCGTGGAATAGTTGTGGAATTTTCTGCCACAAAAGAAATTTTTGGTCCAAAACATTAAATGACCCCGCAAATGTTTTCCGTTGCTATCAATCCAGGGTGAGGGATTTTCTCAGGTTTTTCCCTCAACCTGACCAGGCTGAATATCAACAAAAACGGGCTCCTCACGTCGGCAAGAAAGTTTGCACCCCGCAGAGCAATTTATAACTCCGCACTGGTGCCCAAATTCTCATGGCTTAGGGTGAGGGATTTTCTCGAGAAAATCCCTCAGCATGGTGGACTGCTGTTTGAACTAGTCCGCAATCTGAAAAAACTTCCGAAAATACCCCTAAAAACCCCAGCGGACTCAATTTCTTGAGTCCGCCCCTTCGAAGAAAAGCTTTGCTATCAGATGGTCAGTTACTTAGCCGCCTTCTTTGGCAGTATTGCTTGTAACTGTTCAGTCATGCGCCTTAATAGCGAGGGCGGTTTCTGGCTGGCGAGTCTCGACTCTACTTGTTGTTGCAGACCAAGCTCCTTAAGGTTCAATCTTTGGAAGCTCTTTTGGGGGGAACGGTCTGGATGTTTCATGTCAAACAAGCCTTCTTGGACTCAACGAATGCAGTGTAATTTTTTTTTGTGGCAAAATTGTGGAACCAAAGTCACAAACAGATTTTTTTTGTGAATACCCCAAAATACGCACTCCAAATGGCTGGATGGTCACTGGAATAGCCTTTGGATGGTTTTCCGTTTGAATGGCGTTGGCGCAAACCCTCGAATTGGAGCACTTTTGGGAGAAAAACAATGAGCAAGGACGATGTAATGGCGCTGCTAGCCGAAGCTGGAGCGCTGGTAACCAACAGCCATATCGTCTATACGTCAGGCCGACACGGTTCGGCCTACATAAATAAGGATGCGCTGTATGTTCATACAGAAGCGACGTCCAAGGTTTGCGAAATGATGGCCCAGGCTTACGAGGCGGACTCAGTCGATGTGGTTGCCGGACCGACCATTGGCGGCGTCGTTCTTTCGCAATGGGTTGCACACCATCTGACCAAACGGCGCAAAAGCGGCGAAACTCTTGCTGTGTATGCAGAAGAAGAAGGTGCAGAGCGAAACAGATTGTTCAAACGTGGCTATGACAACCATATAAGAGGTAAGAACGTAGTTATCGTTGAAGATGTGGTTACGACCGGCGGGAGTGTCGCTAAGGTTGTTGATGCGGTCAAGGCTTTGGGCGGCAACATCCTGGGTGCCAGCATCCTTTGTAATCGAGGGGGTGTTGGACCTGAAGCTATGGGCGGGGTGAAGCTGAACTCCCTGACAAATGTGACCCTGGACTCCTATGCCGAAGAAGAGTGCCCGCTCTGCAAGGAAGGCGTGCCGATTAATACCGCCGTAGGAAAAGGGAAGGCATATTTGGCCGCTAAAGCCTGATTTCTCTTCTTTAGATCCGAAGTTTCGCAGCATTGGGGTGGATTCCAAAAGTGGAAGTCCACCCTGGTGACGTTTTGGGGTTTTCCAAAAAAATATTCCGGTCTTGCCCCTAAAAGTCTCTGGGGGATCGTTATCACCAATGTAAGGGCTGACTGACCAACTCAATTAATTCGGAGATGAAGTAGAGATGAACGCACAAGCTATCCCGTTGACCGCAGGACACAGTGGAAGTATGGCTAACTACGCAAACGCAGAAGGTGCACGCCAATTGGTTGCTCAAAATTTGCAAAGACAAGCCAGCATGCGCAACACCGGTACCCGACAGCCGGCAGCACAAGCTCCAGTTGCTAAAGCCGCCACTGCCAAAGCTACGGCAACAGGCTTGAAACCTATTGAATTGAAGGACAACACCGGAGCGATCGCTTGCATGATGTCCTTCTTGAATGCCTTACTCGAAGTCGTAGGCATCGTACACGCTTAACCCCGCAGCAGCCAAAAAGCCGGTCTCCTCAGCCACCATCTCTGCTGAGGGGACCGTCTTACTTTCTGAGGACATCCGTAAGAGAGCCGCATGCGGCTCCCAGAGCAGGGATGTACACAGAAGCGAATGTTCCTTCAGACTAAGCTCCGAGACCCGTAATTGATTTGATCTTTTCGGGCAATTGCGTTGGATTGAACGGCTTCTGCAAAATGCCTTGAGCGCCCGCATCGAAGAGTTCTTTCTCTCTTTCTTGCAGCGATTTTGTAGAAACAAATATGACCGGAATCTTCTCTGTCACAGGATTTACGCGCAGGGCTTTTAATGTTTCGAGACCATTCATAATCGGCATGACGAAGTCTAGCAAAATCACGTCAGGCTTCTCGGCTATCGCCATGTTTAGACCAACTTCGCCATTTTCCGCTTCAATCACAGTAAATCCGCCAATCATCGTAAGTGCAAGATTGGCAATCTGGCGATTGTCTTCTTCGTCATCAATGACCAGCACTTTCATTGTCATGTAAAACTGGATTCTCCTGTTTCCCTGATAACCGGGATCTCTAGCCTGTAGCGTCTGTTTATTTCAACCGATTTTATTGAATACCGCATATTTGAATAAAGCATATTTGAATACCGCATATTGTTGGCGGCGGTCTCAATCCTGCATATTCACTCTTTTCAATCGCGCATTTTATTCCGGCGGTGGCTCCAGTTTATAACCGACTCCGTGAACTGTCGCCAAAACGCTCGGCTGTCCTTCGACATCAAGTTTTTTACGCAGGCGTTTTATATAAGTTCGAATCGTCTCGGGAGACGCTTCCGATTCCGAAGCCCAGACTCGATCCAAAATTGCTTCGGCGCTGAACACCTGATTGGGGTGGCGCATCAAAAATTCGAGCAGAGCAAATTCTTTGGGCAATAGGGAAATTTCGTCGCCGGAGCGCTTAACCTTAAAACTGTTTGGCTCCAATGCCAGATTGCCGCATTTCAGAACCGAGCCTGAAAATGCACTGGGGCGCCGCAGCAGAGCCCGCACCCGTGCTGACAGTTCTTTCAGCTCGAAAGGTTTGGTCAGATAATCGTCGGCTCCAGCGTCCAATCCCTGGGATTTTTCGTCCACATGTTTCTTCGAGGTAAGCATTAAAATCGGAGTCGTACCGCCCGTATTGCGGTAGTCACGGCAAACTTCCACCCCGGAAAGCCCCGGCAGTACCCAATCCAGAATGATAATGTCATATTTATAGAATTTGAGTCGGTCCAGCCCGTCTTCGCCCGTGTCTACCGTTTCAACCGTGTAGTTCTCACTTTTGAGCCAACTGCCAATCAGTTCTGAGAAGTCTGGTTCGTCCTCAATTACAAGAACTTTCGCCATCTTAGCCTCAAACTCTTACACTCAAAAACACACAAAGCTTTGCCGGGATTGATTAAGACCCAAGGGTCTCATGCCACGTAGTTCGATCTTTCCAACCAATATTAAGGACGCTTTCAACTTGCCGGAAAGTCCTGCTGGGTCTTAAAAGATGGCAGGGGGCGCAAACTCCTAATGGCTGCTGCGCGAGCGCCGTGGGAGATTCCCCATTGGCCGAGGTAAGAATTAATCGTAAGCTCGCCATGCATATATGGATACACATATAAGTAATGAGCTGAGACGTTATTGGTGAACTGGCGCTAAATGGCAGAAGGTCTCTCTAGATTCAATAACCCGGAACTGAACAAGGCCCAGGAGCCGCCGCCGGATACGGCTGAAGCTTTGCGCGAGCAGATTCGGCAGCACGAATTTATAGATCAGCACCGCGGGTTGCTCGACCGTGCCACGACTAATGTTCTTAATCGTGGTGATGAGAATTCGCTGGCTGCGCTAAAGAGTCTCGAACAACGCGCCTCTCAAGGTAATTTGAAGCAGGGCGAAATTGCAGCCGCAGTCAAAGCGGACAAAGACGCCATGAACTGGCAAGGCGAAGTGAGTATGTACGGTACCGGCTTCATGAAAGCCGCGACGCTCTTCTTGCCGGGCAAAGGCAAAATTCCATGGATGGCGGCTGGTGCTGTTCATGCCGTCGACCAGATCAAAATTGCTCCCGATATCTCCGCCGGTGAAGTGGTCGCCGACGGTTTTCTTGGTTTCGGCAAGGGTGCCGGAATGAAGATCATGATGGACAAGGTGAGCGCGAGCAGCTGGCGCACCTGGGAAAAAGGTATGGTCATTGGTGGCGCTGGTGGTGCATTAGAAACCAGCTTGCATCGTGAAAATTGGCTCAACAAAGAAGGCCAAGTCGACATTATGGGCGGCTTGGGGCGCACGACTCAATCTTCATTGTTCGGCGCTGGTGCCGGTGCTGTCACTTTCCATTTCGGTCACAAGCTTTTCAAAGGCATCTCGGCGCAAACGGGCGGCGCGCTCGAAAGAAGTGGATTGGCGTCCAACATGGGTGTCGGCTTCAGTTTTGGTGCCACCGGCGGATTCACGAATGAAGCGCTTAATCAGGTTCGCAAAGGCGAATTCGATCCGGTTCAACTGGCTGTACGTTCTTTGATGCAGGGCAGCGTCGACATGCTGGCAGGCGGCACTGGCTACAAAGCCGGAAAGCTCTACATGCCGGAAACACCTGGCACGCACCAGGCATTCGGCGCAAACGAGCAAGGCCCATCATTGATGTCTCAGCTTAAGGGTGTTGGGGAGCGTTTCCTCAAGCCGTCCGAAACTGCCGCAGAATCGCAACTTTCGGGCAAAACAAGAAGACGTGGCGGCGATGAAGATGATGGTGGAAGCGGCAAAGGCGACTGGCGCGACCAGTTAGAACAACTCAGCAAGCAGAATGGCTGGGGCTCCAAGGAAGACTTAACTGGCAACGGTAAAGGCGGAAAAAAGGGCGAAGAAGTAACTAGCGGCGAAGAAGTGGTTCGCAATGAACCCGTTCGCAATGAAGTAAATAACGGCAGTGAAACAGCGCCTGTCGATAAAACGATTCGCCCAGAAACCGAAGTTAAGCCCGTCGAAAAAGCAGAAAAGGTAGAACAAACAGAGAAAGTTCAACCCCAAAAGACCGAACTCGACGCTGCACAGCAAGATTTGCAATCTCGCCTGGATGCATGGGCAAAAGAACAAATTGCAAACGACGCCAAGCCTATTGAAGATCGAAGCGCATTGCCAGGCGGCAAACTCAGCGATTTGGATATTCCGAACGCCATGCGAATTTACAGAGATTTGCCTGGACGCCTGAAGACTAGAAATGGTGATGAGCCTATTCCGGAGCTGGAAGCCAGAGTTCTCAGAGAGCGGTATAAAGATCTGCCGGACATGATCGCGTCTGCGATTGCCAAAGCGAGAGCCGAGCAAACCAAGACTGCTGCTAGCGAAACTGATGAAATCGTCAGTGGTGGCACAGAAAGCAAGCCGGCTACGGATCAGTACACCAGTCTCTTGCGCCGTGCCGCAGGAGAAGGCGAAGAATTGACTCCTGTCGAGCGCCGCACTCTGAGCGAATTGCACGAAGGGCGCGTTGAAGCGAAGGAAGATCCGCTCGATTTGGATTCGCGTGTCGCCGCTATCCGCAGCGAGATCGAAGCCGCTCGCAACACGACAACATCGGAAGTCACCGAAGGTCCCAAGCCGCCGGAAGGTTTCCAGAAAGGCGAAGCAACCTGGCGCAATAAGGATCAAGACATCCCTGTCGAGATCACTGAGTATCTTGGTGAGAAAGACGGACGTCATTATGTCAAAGTGAAGGGTGCAGAGACAGGCATTCCGCTTGATGAAATTTCGTTTGCGAAGCCTGCAGAAATCAATCTTGAGCATCCCGCCGGACTGACGACCGAAGGCAAAGTCGTCAGTATCCCTGAGGTTGATGTGGTTCGCGATACCAATGGTATGTTTGGCACCACTCAAACTCAAGGCAACACGCTTCTTAAGGAAGCCATTATTGATGCGACTTTGGCTACAGTAGAGTCGGGCAAAATTCAGACCGAAGCGGCCGCTAGACTTCGCGACCTTGTTGTTGCAGAGCCCGAGCTGAAGCCTGCATTAGAAATGATCGCGGGTCTCGAGAAAAACGAAGCGCTGCGACCAGCTATCGAACAAGCAATCGCCGGCATTGAAGCCCCGCCGCCCGAGCCTGCAAGAATCACGCTCAAAGATATTGAGACAAGACGTCCCAATGAGCTGGCTGAAAAAGTTCAAGAAGGCATCAATCTAGCGGACAAGGCTTCCAAAGGCGATACGGCTGCTCAAGAGCAGTTGAATGATTTGGCGAGAAACAGCACGGATGCGACGGATCCGAGCAAACCAGTGTTCGATATTCAGGCTGGTTTGGCAAGAGTCGCAATGGCAAAACCCGAACTTGCTCGCTCCATCTATGAAGCCTACAAAGACACTCTGCAGAATTCTCAATTGACTGAGTTTGGCGTCAAATTCGCCAAAGAAGCAGTTGAAGGGGACGCTGCAGCCAAGCAGTATTTTGAAGAGTTTGCCCGCAGGCATGCTCATGAAGACGTGAAGCGCGGCATGATCGATGCGGCTAAAGCAAGAGAGAATGCTGACCTTACCGACCTTGTCTACGAGAATTACAAGGACGCGCTCACCACCTCCGACAAGTTCTTCTTTGGCGGCAAGTTCTTGCAGGACGCCCACAAGGGCGGTCAGCCTGAAATGGACAACTTGATGAAGTTCGCTCGGGAAAATACTGAGCCCGAAATTCTTGATGTAATGCGTCTTTTCGCTGACAAATACCCTGAATACGCGAAAACGTTCCAGCGAGGATTCGGTGTTCTTGATGCACCTGCGTCCGATCTGAAAATGATCACTGAAGCCGGCAAGCTGATCGATGCAAAACAAGCGGAGCTGCTCGGACAGCCCGCCGCTGAATCTTCCATGTTGAAGTTCATGAGCGAAGTGTCTGATGCTATTGCTGCCAGACGCTGGGAGCATCTACAGTCGTTTGAGAAAGCTCAACAAGATATCGTTGAAAACATTGAGCTGCTGGCTCAACTCAAAGGAATTGAGAATCCTGCTTTCCTCACAGACGTTGTCAAAAACGCACCATGGCCGACCGATATCAAGGCACTCGAAGCAGCCAATAAGCTCTTCGATGTGGAAGTTGCATCGCGTAAAGCTGCAGAAGCCGGCGAAGCAAAACCTGAAGCCGGCAATACATTAGACTTCATCCGCGCCGTCAACCAGGCGATGCAAGAGCGCGTCAATGCAGGCATGAGCGTTCCGGAGGCGGCGGCCGCCATCAAGAAAAATCTCGATCGCATTGCTGAGTCGCGTGGTCTGGAAAAGTCGGATTTCCTCAACGAAGCGATTGCAGAAGCTGCGGTACCGTCTCGTTCTGACGGCGAAGATCATGTATCGAAACTCGGCGTCGAAGCTCTCGATACTCAGGTCGCAGATGCTAAAGCGGCAGCCTCGGGCGGAGAGAGAAAGGGACTTTCCGATGGTTCGGATTTCGTCAAAGCTCTCTGGGCAGAGATGTGGAATGGACCTACGCGTAATGTCGAAGTGCTCGAGCGCGTAAGAGCGCGCCTTGAAATTCATGCTGCTTTGAAGGGCTTGCCCAACGCCAACGACATGCTGCCGTTTATCGCTGAAGTTGCTACTTTCGGGCATGAATCCGGCGCACGTCCCGGCACAAATCAACTGGAAGTGAATGTTTCGCCTGAGAATCAGGTAGACATAATGAAGCGCACCGGGGAGTTCCGTCAGATCGTTCAAAACTCTAGACTTCCGCAAGATCCGATGTTCACCGGAACCCCTCGTGAAGGTCTGAATCAATGGTTCGACCATTACATGAAGGTCAGAGGCGAGGTGTTCGATTGGCTCAACAACAATAGAGACCTCTGGGACTACGCTAAAGCTTACGCTGCCAATACGGAATACAGTCCGATTGCTGCAATGATAGACGCTTATCCGCACTTGGATTCGCGCTTCCTGGCTGATTTCCCAAGCTACGACCACCGCCTTTTGACTCCGAAACCGGAGCGTCAAGAACCAATTGCAGATGAAGTTGTTTCCGAAGGACCGAAGGAAAACACTGAGGTTCAGCCTGAAGTGCAGCCTGAAGTTCAATTCAATCCAACTGTCGCTAAAGCTGCTGAGAATATGAATTCCGGCGATAAGGCGCTGCAGATTCAGGGCGCACTCGAAACCCAATATCTAATGAATCCTCGAGCCAGGGGGGTTGAGCAGTTCTCGCGTTGGCGTCAGATCGCCGAGGCCTATCATGAGGAGCTGCCGCCACAGGCCAAGGCGATCAAAGAACTCTTCAGGCGTCCGGAAGTCAAAAACATGTCCGATGAGGCGCTTATGGAGTTCCTCTCGGCCAACCAAGCTCCAGTGCAATTCCGCAAGGGGGGCTGGACTTACAACGATGATGTTTTCAGTGCTCGTGTCAACGATCTGCAGAAAGCACTTGATGCATTCAAGACCGCCGATATGAAAGATCCCAGCAAAGCTGCGCAACCTGGCATGGCTGAAGCAACTGAAGCTGCCACCGCGCTTGGTGTCAAGCTCGCGACCGAGTTTGCAAGCAACAGACCTCTTCTCAATGAAGTGATGTTCAAGATCAATGATGAATCGCCGTTCCGCACGCAGTACAAAGAAATGCTCGGCTTGATGCTGGAGAATCCGGGCGGTGCAGCGAAGATCAAAGAAGTGTTTGATGCATTCAAAGCAATTCAGGACGTTCGTCAAACCTACCTGCCGCGCGCTCCGAAGCCGAGACCTGGCGAGCCACGTCCTCCACGCATCGAACTCACACCAGAGCAAAATCAAGCGATGATGGGCGAAATCCAGGGTATCGTTTACGACGCTCAGACCAAGGCTCTCGAGACCAATCCGTCCAACCCGGAAAAACTGGTCGAGCTAATCGAGAATCTGGCTTATGGCAAGGGTCCGAGAGACGAAACGCCTCGCAAACCGTTCGGTGCCCCAGGCGGCAAGCCCGGCGGCGACCGCAGACCACCGCGCTAAAACTAACGCATGGCGTAGAGCCTACAATAACAAGGATTTGAGTGGGTTTTACAGCGCATTGAGTGCGTCTTGAAACTCGTTGAATGCGAAAGTGTCGAACAGGACGAATCGCACTTCCTCGACGCTGTTGTCCTGTTGCAAAAATGAATGTGCCGTAGAAACTGCTATGGGAGCAGCTTTGTCCAGGGGGAACCCATAAGCGCCGGTCGAGATTGATGGGAAGGAAACAGTTCTCAACTCGTATTGAGCGGCAAGAATCAAACTTTCTCGATAGGCGCTTGCGAGCGTTTCTTCCTCATTGGATGAGCCATTTCGCCAGATTGGCCCGACTGTGTGAATGACATATTGGGCTTTTAGTTTGCCACCACCAGTGATGACTGCCTGACCGGGGGGTAACGGGCCTTGGATGGCTCGGATTTGCTTGCACTCCTCCAATATTTGGGGACCGCCGGCACGGTGAATAGCACCATCGACGCCGCCTCCGCCCATCAAAGTTGAGTTGGCTGCGTTGACAATCGCATCGACTTCTTCGCGCGTAATGTCGCCGCGCACAAGGCGAATTATTTTGTTGCCTACTTTCTTTGAATTGCCCGAGTTTTCCGAATTGCCAGCGTTTTCCGAACTGCCAGAGGTTTCTGCTTTCTCTGATGAACTCGCCATGATACTCCGTCTTTTGAAAAGTCGCTCAACAACCGGTCTTTGGATGGCTCGCTAAAGTTCTAAATCGCCATTTTGAGATCGTAGAGCGTTTCTTTCTCACTCTCGACCTGACCAAGTTTTGAATATTGTACTTCTCTGAATCGACCATCTGACGAAAGCGATTTCAAAGATTGTACGAATGGGCTCTTCTTGCCGTTTTGATCGTGATAGAAGAGGAAGCGTGCAGTCCACTTCTGTCCATCTTGGAATTTCTCGTAGACGAGCCTTCCGAGGCGATCTCGCACCTGTTCGGATGAGCTGTCTTTGCGCGTCGTCAGGTTGCGTGTGGAGAAGTCCTGCGCTAATTCTTCGACGACAGTGGCGCCGTCATTATTCGTCAATGAGCGCCGAGAACGGGGATTTTGGAAGGGTTTGAACTCAGGAGACTTAGTAAAATCGCTTAGATAAATGAGGATATCTTTCTCGTGCTGATGGAAGGGGATGTCGTATCGTTTTTCTTGTTTTGAATCAATTTTCTCTGGCGATGGCTGCTTGAAGAGCGAAGTGGGCGTGCTTACCTCTTGAACTTTGCCGTCTTGGGGCGGGACAAATGTTGCCATATCCGCCGGTTCTAGCGCTGCGACTGCATTTGTTTGGGTTGGCTCGACCGCTGTCTCTTGGCTTGCTGCGAGCACTGTTTCGGGCGTTGCTGCATCCGTTGTGAAAGTTTCTGTCGTACCTTCGCAGTTCTGCTCTGGAGAGTTTTCTATTTCACTTTCAGTTGCTGGCGGAGCGAAGATGTCCTCACGACCTGCTGACGGCAAAGATCTCGCCATCGGCGGCAAGCCGATGTGCTGGAAAAGACGGCGGGATTCTAGATTTTCCTGCTGAGCTACTGCGGGTGGATTTCCGCCCAAAGTGGACGGGGTCGGAGTGGCATTTTTCTGCAAGAAACTCGATCCGGACGTCGACATTGATTTCCCAAATGATTGGGACATCGTTGCCTCACCCTTAGGATTGGTCGTGTGAACGCTGAATCGTATTGTCTTTTGTACTAAAACATCTGAAGCTGGAAGTTGCCTAGATGCAACCCTATATATTGCGCGCACCCGGAGGTCTTGTCAAGATCGTATAAAGATTGCGCTGGCACCCTTGCAATTGAGTGCTGCCCGCAATTTGAGGCAGGACGGCGGGTAGAATTCTTAAGTTCTAGAAGCAATTAATATGAGGGCGGAGGTTGCGGTGGTGGCGGCGCCGATTGACCCTGAGGTGCCTGAACATCTCTGCCCAAGACCACTCTGTTCTGTCCTTGCTTGGCTCTGTCTCGGGCGCGTTTCGCTAAAGTGATTAGCTTGTCTAGTTCTTGGCAGTCTTCCGGTACTGTTGCAACACCAAAAGCGAGAGCCAGACTGCGTGAATCCATGTCAGACGAAAGCGGCGCTTCCAAAAGCACGCTTACGATGCGGTTTGCCAGCGCTCCTGCCGCCATCGAATTGGTATTCGGCAAGATGATAGCGTAGTCGAAAGTCTCATAGTGACCGACTTGGTCTACTTGTCGTTTGACAAGTCCGATACGTTGCATGGCACGACGGACGCCCAACATCTGCAAAGCTTCTACGGAAGTTCCGCCTGCTGCGTTGGTTTTGCGCATACCCATAGAGAAAATCAGCAGAGAGAACGGCAAGTTGAAGTACTCGTACCGCAAATACTCTTGATCAAGGAAATAGATGAAAGCGTGATAGGTGAGAATGCCCGTCTCCGGTCTGAGAAGGTTTTTCGTCACTTGCTGGATCGCAGTTTCGTCAATGCCCAGTGCTTTCAGGTTGGCCAAACGGCTTTGCTGAGGAGCCTGGTCTGTGACCTGCACTAGGCCGCAACTCACCAAGTTGAACAAAATCGGCACCCAACCTACTTTGTTCATCGGGCGTTTTCTGAGCAAATCGAAGAGAGAATTCTTGTTGTCTATGAGCTCGTAGAAGTCGAGCTGTTGAGTGAGATCAAGGGGCGCGCCCTTGGATAAACGCGCTTGAAACTCTTCTTCCGAGATCATGGCGTTTTTCTTGACCAGTACAGATTCCATCTTCAGTCCAGCGGAATCGAGATATTTCGACTGGTCTAGCAGGGTGACGCCTTCCATAAGCATGGCGTCAAGCCGTCTGGAAACTGACTTCTCAGTTGTCTGCTCGTCAGGCCAAAAACGAAATTCGCCGACTTGCCAGGTAATTAGCTCGATTAGCGCGTGGTCGCCTTTTACTTCTTTGATCATCGCGTGCACGGGATTGCCGTCAACGAAGTAAACTTCGGCTTTCTCTGCGCGCGTGCGAATGTCCAGTTTGCCGACCATTTTCGCGAGGTTGATGGACTGCAGCAAGTTGGGCACTTGCAAGTTTTTCAAGTCGCCCTCGAGTGTCGCTTTGGCTCCTGGGCGGGGCGGTTCGAATGTGACTGGCGCCATGCCCCCACCGATTGTTGGATTTGTGACCGTCGCAGTGACAGTCGCGGTGCCGACATCGGATGCTTTTCCAAGCAAAGCTTGCGAAGGAACGAAGTCTTCGACCGAGCTAGAGCCGGAAGCCGTCGCCAGTAAGTTGCAAATCAGGGTGATATCGCGAGTCGCATAATTCCAGACTTCAACGTTGCCGGAAAGGCCTGTTTCAAACATGGTCCAGTTCGGGTCGCCCTGGTCGTGCTCGTAGCGAACCGAAAGAATAAAGTCGTGCTTTCTATCAGCGCCCGTCCACGGTAACTCGACGCAGCGTCCAATGATTTTCCTTGCTTCCTGCGAAAGAAATTCGATGTCTCCATAGCTCGGCATAGCCGATTGCTTCGGAAGTCTGACGTTGCGGGGTCCCGCTGCTTTTCCTGATCCAAACATTGGTTTCTATCGTTACCGTGTAACTAGTATCTGTTTATAAATGGGCACGCAATAACTCTGTTCCACGATGGGGGAAAAATCTACCGTTTTGTTGGAGAATCCCACTGTTTGAAGGCATTGCCGGTGCGCTAACTGAAATTATCAGCCGAAATCCCCCAATCGGCATAGGTTTTGTCGCGACTTGTCTGAGTTGCCACCCCGCCCTTGCCAGCCGGTCGACCTTCCCAGTTGAAAGGTTCAGTTTACCTGGTTAGAAAAAAGTCCGTTAACGGTCTTTTTTCCAAGCCCAACCGGTCGGATTTTTGGTGTCTTTGGAAAAACGAGAGGCGGATTGGGATAACCCGACCCGCCTCTCATTACCAGGCGATGCTTGTAGCATCACCCACACAGCCGTGACCTTAAGGGTAGAGTCCTCTCAGGCGTTTGGCTTCTGCGATGCGGCCTACGCCGATGCGAAGCGCTGCCATTCTTGGTCTCAATCCGCTGCGGGTGCTCATTTCGAACACTTGATCGCAAGCGCGTCCCATAATCTCTTCCAAGCGGTTGTTTACTTCCGTCTCGGTCCAGAAGAGATGCATCATGCCTTGCACCCACTCGAAGTAGCTGACGGTTACGCCGCCTGCGTTCGCGAGAATGTCGGGCACGATTTTGATGCCTTTCTCGTGCAGATATTTATCTGCTTCAGTGCTGGTCGGTCCGTTGGCGCCTTCAACGATGATTTGGCAATTGATATTGCGCATGTTCTTTTCGTTGATCTGGTCGCCAAGTGCTGCCGGAACGAGCACATCGCATTCGAGTTCGAGCAATTCTTTGTTGCTGACGCTTGTCGAGCCTGCAAAGCCTTCCACTCTGCCCATTTCGGACATATAAGCGAGAAGACGCGGAATGTCGATACCGTCAGGATTGTGGATACCGCCATAAACATCGGATACGGCGATGATTTTGTAGCCGGCTTCATGCAGCAATTTCGCAGTCACTGAGCCGACATTGCCAAATCCTTGTACAACAACTGAAGGTGATTTCGCTTTGATTTCGTAGTGCTCGACGGCGCGACGGACGCAGTAGGCGACACCGCGACCGGTGGCTTCATTGCGACCGAGCGAGCCACCGATGGAAATCGGCTTGCCTGTGACAACGGATGGCACTGTGTGACCAACGTTGATGGAGTAGGTATCCATGATCCAGGCCATCGTTTGCTCGTTGGTGTACATATCCGGTGCCGGAATGTCCTTGTCGGGACCAATCAAGTTGATGATTTCGGAGGTGTAGCGCCGGGTCAGTCTTTCGGTTTCGCCGAGTGACAGTTTCCATGGCTCAACGCGGATGCCGCCTTTGGCGCCGCCGTAGGGGAGACCCATCAGCGCGCATTTCCAGGTCATCAGCATTGCCAATCCGGAAACTTCGCCCAGGTTGACATCTGGGTGGAAGCGAATCCCGCCCTTTGCGGGTCCGAGCGTGACGTCGTGTTGGACGCGATAACCGGTAAATGTGCGAACGGTGCCGTCGTCCATACGTACAGGCACCGTTACCATCAAAGCTCTTTTGGGAAAGCGGAGTCTTTCATGCAACTCTCTGTCCAGCCCCATTTCCAACGCTACTTCGTCCAGTTGACGCTGTGCCATGAGGAAGTGCTCTGTTTCACACTCCATCCTAGGGCGCTCGACTGGTTTCAAGACTGCCATTGCAGATAACCTCCACTAGTTTTCGGCCTTTCGGCCAACGTTTTCCGAACAAGTAACAAATTTGAAGTTGCATAATGTTACCGCTGCTATGCATCGGATATTCCTGCAATTAGTAGATCTTCTGTCTAATTATTTTTCACCCCTTGCAAAACTAAAGAAACTGTGAATCTGTCAATATATCAACGTTTTCCGCCCGCGTCGGATAAATATTTGCGCACCATATGTGGTGCCTGAAATAAGAGCACTTGAAGTTTTTGCCGCAAAATTCTTTTCGAATGTTGGCATCCTCGTATTCCATATATTGGTAGGTTTTTAGTACTGACGCCGGGGTATGATCTCGCCAGTATGGAATCTTTAGAAGCCCCATGAAATTTAAGTTAACGGCAGAATCAGCACTCAATCTGCTCTTTGTCTTTTTGCCCATCCCGTTTCTTGCGGAATGGTTGCATTGGTCGCCTGTCATCGTTTTCGGGAGTTGCTGTCTGGCGATTATTCCCATTGCCGGAGTGATGGGGAAGGCGACAGAATATCTTGCCGACCGCGTCGGTTCTGGATGGGGAGGGTTGCTCAACGCTTCTTTTGGAAACGCCTGCGAATTGATCATCGCTTTATCAGCGTTGCGCGCCGGTTATGTAGATATGGTCAGGGCGTCTATCACCGGATCGATTATCGGAAACATTCTTCTGGTGCTTGGCTTAAGTATGATCGCGGGCGGCATAAAGCATCAAACGCAGACTTTCAATCGTACGGCAGCCACGACCTCAGCGACTCTTCTGGCTCTTGCTGCTATTAGTTTGACCGTTCCTGCTGTCTTCCACCACGCGGCGCATAAGGGCGCACACGTCAACGAATTGCGTCTAGCGTTAGTCATTTCGGCTGTTCAATTTGGCGTTTATATACTGAGTTTGATCTTCAGTTTGAAAACACATAAACAGCTTTACGTGTGCGTCGTCGACACTGAAAAAGAAGATGCGATTGGAACGTCCGGATGGACAGTCAAGCGCAGCATCATCGTGCTTGCCGTATCCACAGTTGTTGTTGCAATTCTCTCTGAATTTCTCACGCACGCAGTTGAGGACGCCGCTCACACATTGGGTATGACGCAGCTTTTCATAGGTACGGTTTTGGTTGCTATTGTCGGCAACGCCGCAGAGCACAGTACCGCTGTCATGATGGCGATGAAAAACAAAATGGATTTGTCCATGAACATCGCGCTCGGCTCAGGCGCTCAGATTGCGCTCTTCGTTGCGCCTGTGATTGTGTTTGCCAGCTTCTTTCTAGGCCACCCGATGCGCCTGCTCTTCTCTGAGTTCGAGCTTCTGTCAGTCGTCGTCTCTGTGATCATTCTTGGCTATGTGGCGACGGACGGCGAATGTAACTGGCTGGAAGGCGTACAATTATTGGCTGTGTATTTGATTCTCTGCTCCGCTTTTTACTTCGCGTAGCAAACTATATAGATCGTATTAGTTGGATTTTGCTATGCCTGAATTGCCTGAAGTTGAAACTGTGCGGTTGGGGCTCGAGAAATTTCTCGTTGGAGACAGCTTCTCGGGCGTGCAGGTGTTGCGAAACGACTCGGTCGGATATCCATCGGTAAAAGAGTTCGCAAAGGGATTGACCGGGCGCACAGTTGTCGGTGCAAAACGACGCGGCAAATACTTACTCTTGGAGCTTGATGCGAAAGCCTGGCTGGGAGTCCATCTTCGTATGTCGGGGCGGTTGATTGTTGCCGATAAAAAGCATCGCGAGCCGCAATTTCTTCGCGTCCTCATTAAACTGAAAAGCGGGCGAGAACTGCGTTTTGAAGACATGCGCGTGTTTGGTCGTATGTGGTATGTGCCACCAGGCGAAGATGTTTTGCAAGTCATCCCCGCATTGCAAGAGCTTGGACCAGAGCCACTTGAAGGGCTGACTGCCGACCATCTCGTAGATTCATTCCGTGGCAAAAAGCAGGCAATAAAGACTGCCTTGTTGGATCAAACAATCATCGCCGGACTGGGCAATATTTATGCTGATGAAGTCCTCTTTCAAACCGGTATTCATCCGCTTTCATTGGCTGGTTCGGTAACTGAAAAAGATGCCGAAAAACTTGTAGTTGCTATAGCAAAAACATTGAAGAAAGCCATCAAGCATGGCGGTACAACATTACGAGACTACGCTAACAGCGAAGGCGTAAATGGCAACTACCAGCACCAATCCTGGGTTTATGGCAGAGAAGATGAACCTTGCCGTGTCTGTGGAACAGAAATCGAACGTATAAAACTCGCGGGGCGTTCTGCCCATTTTTGTGGAAACTGCCAGAAGAAGCTGCGCCGCAAGCGCTAATGTAGGGTCGCATTGCATGCGACCTTTTTGCAGGGGCGGCATTAATGCCGCCCCTTTAACAGTCGAGCCACTGAATATGGTGCCTGCTTTTACTTCGTTTCTAATTTATTTTTGCGTGTAGATTGAATGGCCATGCAGATTGCCGCAGGAATGCACGAGACCAGAATGAAGCAAATGAAGTGGTTTAAAGTCGCGACAGCCATCGCCATATCCGCGTTGATGCCCGATGTTTTCATCAAACCAGTCTTCAGTAGATAATGGTATCCACCGACGGAACCTGGCGTGGGTACAAGGACTCCGATTGATCCTATAGTGAATGTAATAAGGGTATTTAGCGGCGTAACTTTGTCCTGAATGTTGAATGCCAGCATCGTAAGCCAGAGATTGAGCCAATAGCAGAACCAGATTGCAAAGCTAAGCACTGCAATCGGGAAATAGGCAACCGGGTTAGTCAGCGATTTTGTCCCGACTCCAAACTGGTCAGAAAGGTCCTCCAGTTTGGTTCTCCACTTATCCTGCAGCCTCGATCTAACAAAGTCGAGATTTAAGAACCAGCGCATGATTTTGTGAACGTGAGGCAAAACCGCTAGTCCTACAAAGGTAGCCACAGTCAGACTGATTCCACCCGGCACAAGCCAGGCAGGCAGTTCACCGAACATCTCCTTCGGTACGACCATAAGCGTTATGCCGAGCAGGAGCGCCAGCATGGCAATGTCCAAAAGCCGGTCGATGAACATTGTGGGCAAAACGCCAGCCACTGGCAGTTTTTCCGACTGCGAAATGGAGACGAGCCGCGCCACTTCCCCGCCGCGTGGGATGGCTATATTCACTGCATAGCCCATCATGACTGCGGTAAAAGAATTAAACAGGCTGATTTTGTGATCAGCGACGGGCTTCAGCATCAATATCCAACGTATGGAGCGCAGAAGGTGACTGATAACTGCATTAATCATCAGCAACGCTAAATAAATCGGATTAGATTTAACCGAATACTCCCAAATCGCCGCCAGGTTGCAATCTCGGAAAGAAAAATAGAGCAGACCCAGCGCCGCGCCTATCATGACTACCTGTTTTATCAGGCTCTTGGCTTTGTTATCTGTCTTGGTTGCTGAGGTTTCGGGCTGCGTTTGGGTTTCGGATTGCATCAGAGGTGCCTGGTTTTCGGGTTTAAGCTACAAATCGTACCGTACTTGGACGAGTGGCTGATATTTCGCAGAGCAAGAGTTAAACCAATTGTTCTTCTTGGGGGTTCAGTAATGTTTATTAGGGGTATGGTGGAAAATGAGGAGTGTGGGCTACCTTTTCTCCCGCAGTCCTGTGTGTGTGTATTTGATGGCACGAGTTAATTGCTTGTGCAAACCTCGTGAAATAGCTGATTTAATAAGTGATTCAAACGGTATCCGGCTCGGTGACTTAAATGGTCGACAAAAAGAAAAATGTTCTGCTAATTGAAGACGACCCTAAGGTTGCTAAAGAGCTTCAGAAAGTTCTCAATTCTGACTCAGAGTTCGCAACTGAATGTGTGGACCAGAAAGCTGGGCTAAAACGCATCGGCAAGGGCGGTCTGGACGTCATTCTTATGGATTTGCCGGTCAAAGATGGGCTGGATGCTTTCCTCAAAGTGAAAGCCGAAGCCAGAGTGCCGGTTTTGGTTTTGAGCGGGGCTGACCAAGAAAAGACAGCGGTTGAAGCTGTCAAGCACGGCGCGAGCGACTACATATTAAAGACCGGTATCGACGATCGGATGCTTTATCAGTCCATTCGCAATGCTATTGAACTTAAGAAGGTTCAAGAAAATCTTGAAGGTGTGCAGAAGCTGCTCGATACCGCCAACGCAAAATTAGATGCGCTCGCAAATATCGACAACCTGACCGAACTCCTTAACCGCAAGGGGCTTGAGGCGGCCTTGCAAAACGAGTTTAGCCGCGCACAACGCGGTGGCTGGCAGTTGGTGGCCATGCTTGTTGATTGCGACGATTTCGATCGCGTCAATCAAACCCTTGGGCACGCCGTCGGCGACGTGGTTCTCAAGGAAATTTCCACGCGCCTGCGCGAAACTCTTCGCCCAACAGATCACATTGCACGTCTGGGTGGCGATGAATTCCTCGTGCTTTTGCCAGACACGCGTTTTGCAGAAGGTATGTTGGTCGCGGAAAAAGTTCGTCTGGCTGTGGCGGAAAATCCGTTGCGCCTGGCGTCAGAGACCATTCGCGTCACCGCCAGCCTTGGCGTGATGGCGCTGCCGTATGAGTTTTGCTCAATTGAAGAGATGATTTCTCTGGCTCGCTTGGCAGTTCGCGAAAGCAAGATGCTCGGCAAAAACCGCGTATCATCAGGTGAAAAACATAAATCACTTGGCGCTGATCGCGAAGTTTTGACTGAATTGACGGAACGTCTGCGTAGAGGTGATTGCTTCAGAGCGGTGTCCATGCCGATCTTCCGCCTGGCTGATGAGACTATTGTCGGTCATGAAATTCTCAGCCGTGGTCCAGCCGGTGCATTCGAAATGCCGGACGACCTTTTCAGAGTGAGCGTTGAATACAATTTACTAACCATTGTCGACTTGCGTTGCTTGAAGACATGCTTGATTCACACTGTAGATCCGAAGTTTGACGATCGCCAGGCGAGATTCCATGTCAACCTCTTCCCATCGACAATCATCGATACTCCGATCGAACGTTTGATGACCCTCTTCCCGGACAACGGTAAGACGGCCAACTATTGTGTTGAAATTTCAGAACAGCAATTCATCGGCGACCCGGTCTACTTGCGCAATCACGTGCAGGCTCTGAAAGATCAGGGAGTCAAAGTTGCGATAGACGACGTCGGCTTCGGTCGCAGTTCGTTGGAAAGTCTGATTATTCTGGAACCGGACATCGTCAAAATCGACCGAAAATATGTATCCGGCATCTCGGAAGATCTAGTGAAGGCGCGCAATTTGGAAAGACTCGTCCGCGTCGTCAATGCACTTGGTTCAGAACTCGTTGCAGAAGGCATCGAAAACAAAGACGAGCTGGCGATTCTTGTCGATATGGGCGTTGTCTACGGGCAAGGCTGGTATTGGGGCAAGCCCGCCTAACCTGGGAGCGCAGGCGGCTAGCCTGCATTTCGAAATTCGTGGGGGCGCGTTGCACGCGCCCTTTTATTTTTCGGTCGCATGCAATGCGACCCCACGCTTCGCGGAACACAATGCGACTCCATGCTTTACTTCGCGTTAGCTTGCTTGCGTTTTGAGTCGACCCATTCTGTGATTTGTGTTTTCAAAACATCGAGCGGAACCGCACCATTGCGCAAAACAACATCGTGGAAGTCGCGGACATCAAAGCGCTCGCCGAGATCTTTCTTTGCATCGAGTCGTAAATCTCGAATAAACATCTGTCCGATTTTGTACGCAGTTGCTTGACCAGGCCAGACAATGTATCTGTCAACCTCGACTGTAATGTCGTGTTCTGATTTACTGGAATTCTCTTTGAAGAAATCGATTGCTTGCTGTCTGCTCCAGCCCATCGAATGAATTCCGGTGTCGAGCACAAGCCTGATGGCACGCCACATCTCGTAGGTAAGTTGTCCGTAGCGCGAGTACGGATCTTTGTACATGTCCATGTCGTGTCCAAGACTCTCAGCATAAAGTCCCCAGCCCTCGACGAAAGCGGTGTAGCCTTCATGCTTTCTGAAATCCGGTACTTTCTCTAGCTCTTGCGAAATTGCGATTTGCAAATGGTGTCCGGGTACAGCTTCGTGCAGAGTCAGCGCCTCCATCTCCCACTTAGGACGAGTGCCTACGTTGTATGTGTTCGCCAGGAACATCCCTGCACGGCCGAACTGCAATGAACCGGGCCTGTAATACGCGGTCGGTTGCGACTTTTCGTTGAAGGCGGGAATAGGTTCGACTCCGTATTGCAATCGGGGCAATTTGCCAAATTGCTTCATGAGCTGTGGGTCAACGCGTTTGGCTATGTCTCTATATCCAGCCAAAAGTTCTTCCGCATTGGTATAGAAGAACTTTTGATCTGTTCGCAGGTATTTTGAAAAATCTGCGAAGCTGCCTTTGAACCCAGTCTCCGCAATTAGTTTGTCCATCTCGCCGCGAATGCGCTTCACTTCCTGCAGCCCGCGCTCATGAATTTGAGCGGGCGTCAGATCTGTTGTAGTGATCTGATGAATATTGAATGCATACCACTCTTTGCCATTCGGTAAATCGCTGCACGCTAGACTGGTTCTTGTTTTTGGCAAGTATTCTTGAGAAAAGTAAGCATGCAATTTTTGATATGCGGGTTTGATGCTATTTGTATAAACAGACGCTGCTGTTTCTGTTAAACGTTTCTTCTCCTCAGCAGAAAAATCTTCGGGAAACTTTTTGAAAGCCTCTAGAAGAGGGCTTTTCATCGGCTCGTCAACAATTTGATTTTGAATTTGCTGCGCGACATCTCGCAGTGTAATTTGAGGAGGCGTAATTCCTTTGCTGACTCCGACCTTCATAAGTTCGATTGACTGATCTACAGAAATTGAAATTCCGCGCAGTCTAGAAATGATGTCTTCGTAGTCTTTTAGCGTGTTTTGTGGATTTTGCACCAGTGTGTTTGCTGGTGCTTCTTGAACACCTTGCAGTTGATTGATTGGCATAAGCTCATTCGGAAACTGGCTTTCTTTCAAGCTCATCTTCAAACCGTAGTCGAAAAGATCGTAATTGAGCTGATCGTCCTTTGCAAGTTTTGAACGATCAATACTTTTGAGTGCTTCGAGAGGCGCGGTCAATTCTTTCTTGCGCCGCTCTATTGCGGCCATGGACATATCCGTCCACCGCCCATTCTGTCCTGGAAATCCAACGCTCGTGGCCCATTCTGGATACTCGCGCATCTTGTTTGCCCAGTATTCATCAAATAAATTCCAGAGTCTGTCGTGCTCTGACTTGCTCGTCGCTGCCGATGCGGTGATACCGCTCATGGTGCGTTCGTAGGCTGTTGGCTCTGCTGCGAACGTTGGTCCACTTACAAATAACCCAAGGAATGCAGTCGCAATGAGCCTATTCCGCATGGTTTTAACCGGCATTGGTTTGCTCCATTTTTGATGGTTTGTCCATGATTCAGTCCTGATTCAACTCGCTGGATAAATTCGCCGCTTATTTGCGAAGGACTGAGTCTAAAGCTCAGTTTGCTGGGAGGGAACAGCTTTGTTCATCCCCTCGACCAGCTCCGCGAGCGTTTGCCAGTTTAACCTATTTGCTACCGGACCTGCGTCCTCGTCCGTCTTCAACAATTTCTTCAAATATTGGTCTAGTTCCGCAGCAGCGCGACTAAGCCCCGCAAAACCATATGACCCGGCAGTCCCAGCCAGCCGGTGTGCTATTGTATGCGCCTCTTTCAACCATTCAACCGGGTTTTCTTTGTTGCTCATCGCCTTTTCGACATGCCCGTTCATCTCCGCGAGCCTGTCCGGCAGCTCATTGAGATAGTCCGCTCGCAGCGTTTTCAACACCTCTTCAAGCGCTTCATCATATTCAGGATTGTTCGCGTCGTCGTCAGGCATGGGCATAGCTCATTTGCTTATAGCGGCAACTCTTTGCTGCGTTTCTTTCCAAGCCAATATTCCTCATATTGGCCCCATTCCCTATCATCCGTCGTGTAATCTGCGAACATTGCGATACCTTCGAAAGCATCGGGCTTTGCATTCTTGTCTGCAAGCCCTATCTGAACCCCTCGCAGTGCGTTCTTCAAACTCTCAGAGTACGGATGGTGCGACAGCGTTTGATTGTCGTATGTGGGCAGACCGAGAATTACCTTGCATGCTGGATTTGCCTTCGCGCAATCGGCAGTTATATGAATAGCTTGCTGCGCGACCAGCCAGACGTAAACTCTCGGTATATATAAGTAGGAGTCGTAACTCATCACCGCAATTTGGTCGCAGCGCTTAGCGACTTCTTGGAAGTAATCATCGGACCAACCCCAGAGAATGCCCGGGTACCACATTGGCGTCGCCACGCTCAGCAATCTATCTTTCGGCAGTCCCTGGCGTGCTTCTTCCAAAAGGCGCAGTAGCCCTTGCGCTCCGTTCAGCGCAAATTCATAGTCAACTTGCACGCCGTCAAATCCACACTCATCGACGAGCCAGCGAAACTCATCAACCAAAGCCTTTCGCACTTTTGGGTTATCCAAGTCTACTTCTACAGAGCCTACATAAACCCACGCAATGGCGCGTGTATTCGGCGCATTTTTCTTTACGCCTTTTGTCAAAGCCTTCGCTCCTTGCTCGTTGCGCAGTTTCAAGCGTCCATCGGACTTTGTCGTGAGTACATGAAAATACGCATATCGCATCTGGCTTGTCGCAAGCTGTTTATACATGTTCGCAAATTCAGTCGGACTGTGTTTGCCCGCATACCAGAGATACCGCAGCCAAATTCCGTTTTTCGCAGAATTGAACGAGCTCTGCGCTGAAGGAGCAATAGAGTCATATCTCAAGTAGTCGATTAACCCCGCAATGGAGGCAATGCCGATGATTGCGCAAAGAACAATTGCTATTCTCGTCTTGCGCAATGCCATTTAAGAACCATTGACCAGCTTTTTGATTTCGCTCGGAAGCGTCAGAGGGTCGAAGGGTTTGCTGATCACTCCACTGGCGCCGAGTCTGGTGTATTGTTCGACCTCTTGCGGCTGAACTTTTGCGGTCATCAATATAACGGGAATGTGCTTTAGCTGCTCGTCTTCCCTCAATTTCAGAAGCGTGGTTGGACCGTCCATGCCCGGCATCATAACGTCCAAAAGGATGACATCCGGCGTTTCCTTTCGAGCCAATTCCAGCCCCGCAAAGCCTGAGTCCGCGAGGAAGACCTCCCATTTGCCGACGCTCGTCAGGCAAACCTGGCATATCCGCCTAATGCTCTGGTCGTCGTCGACCATCAATACTTTTTTGATTTCCACTGTCGATTGTTACCGGTTAGCCCTGCCAATGATTCTTCCTCGATTTTCATTTCCTACTCAAAGCGTATATTAACTCAGCTGTTGATGTTCTTTCCCTTAACCTTAATCGCCACAGAACCGCCACACTTCGCGAAGATAATCGCCTCTGTAAGCCCACGATTCGCCAATAGCTCCTGATAGCCCACACATTTCCCCAATAACTTCCGATAGATTAACTCTAACCACCCCACCGAGTTCAAATAATTAACCGAGTTGTCTCGGACCTTCTCTTTCTCACCATCAAACCCGAGGTTTTGTATGAGCGGCAAGCTTAATACGGCTTTCGAGCCGACTAGTTATGATGCGCAGAAATTGGTTGCCTCTGGAGAGCGCCTTGACTCGCAGGTCACCAGCGAAGCTATTGGAGCTGCTTACGGCAAAAGCGCTTTAGCTTCCATCGAGAAAGGCAAAGATACCAGCGCTGCGTACTTAAGCGATTTCCAAATTGTTGGACTCGATGACAAGACAACGTCTATTGCTGTTCTTGCGTCTAAGCCATTGTCTCCCAATCTCGAAAGCGCAGTCGACAAAATTGAGAAGGCTGCCAACGGTGGATTGACCGGCATCGGCACAGATGAAGCTGGTTTGTGGGATGCAATTGCACCGCTTAACGAGAAAGAGTTTGAGTTAGTCAACGAGCGTTTTGCACAAAAGTATGGCAAAACCTACGCTTTGTTCGGCGAAAAATGGGATGTTCGCAGAGAGCTAATCGACGAGCTTGGAACTGTTGATCTCGCTCGCTTCGATAGAATGATTGCGGATAAAAAGAGAAATGATGTTCCGGAAGAGTTTAGAACAGGTGGAGAAACTCTTCTGAAGGATGGGTCTGGATTGAAAGTCGGCGAATTGAATCGCGTCAAACTTGCTGATGGGCGTGACTATGATGTTTACGTCCCGAAGAACGCCGACAGCCGCGCACCGGTGATGGTGGCAATGGGCGGCGCCGGAATCGGCGACATGAAAGGAGTTATGGCTACAGAAACAGGTTTGACGATTGAAGCCGAGAGAAGTGGTTCGATCGTTGTATTCGCGAATCCGAAGGCTAGAGCGCAGGAAGGGCACTACGGAATTGAGAGCGCCACTTGGAACGTACCTGGACGCAGCAACATGCTCGCGAAAAACGACAACTCGTATGATGATCGCGACTATCTCGACAATGTTTTGAAGGACCTTTCTACAAAGTCAAACACTTCCGACAAAGTTGGGTTGATTGGATTCTCTGATGGTGCGCGCTTCGCCGAGGTTTACGCTGCGGATCGCCCCGAGCGAGTTGCCGGCATCGCAGCAATGAGCGGCACCTGGATGAAAGGTGATCAAGCTCCAACTAAAGCTGTTCCGATCATGATCGTCCATGGCGAAAAAGATGAAATCCTGCCGTACCGTGGCGGCGAAGGAACAACTTCGAACAAGATTTCTGTCGAGACCAATCTCAACAAGTCGCTGCCTTCCTTGCAGGCAAAGGTATGGAGCGAAGCAGGCGGCGGTGACGCGCAAATTATAGAACGATCAATGGAAGGTAACGTCGAACGTCGCGTATACAATGCGGGTTCGAATACTGTTACTGAATACATGATCAAAGGCGCAGACCACGGCGTTCATGACTACAGAAACAACGGAAGTCGCATACTGCAATGGGCACTTGGTCAGCCAGATTTGAAGCAAGATATGGTGACCAAAAGCAGTGGATTCTTGAAGCAATACATCGTCCGTGATTTGAAGAGAGATGAGAGGAACTGAACTGAATTCAGCTCATCTGAATTGCGCGGAACTGACTTGAGCGGAACTGACTTGAGCTGAGCTGCCTGAATAGTCGCACTGTCCAATTCAGGAGGAAAGTTTTTCCTGCAAGAATTTCAGCATCTTCGCGAATCCGTTTTCCCAGTCCTTTGTCTTGCCGCCACCGCCGTGACCGCCACCTTCAATTGCGATCAAATCAGCGTTGACGTTTTTGGTACGGCAGACTTCCATCAAATCTGTGGCTTGGTCAAATGGAACAATTTCATCTTTGGTTCCGTGCAATAGCAGCATTGGCGGATCTTGCGCATCGGCGAATGTGATCGGGCTAGCCATCATGCGATCTTGCGCAATTGTTGCTGGATTGGTTCGATCTGCATCGTTGAACAAACTATCGACAATGCCTTGAATAAATAGCGAGAATTTCTTGGTCAGGTTAGTCGGTCCAGCCAGACTTACTGTAGCGCAGATATGCCCATGAATAGGTGTGAGTGGAAGCGACTTGCTGGCTATGTCGTTTTGAACTTCGGACAACATTAGCGCGACATGTCCGCCCGCGGAGCCGCCAAACAAGGCGATCTTATCCGGGTCGATTTTGAATTTTTCAGCGTTGTCCAGTAAGTAATTAATGCACTGGGTAGAGTCATTGATCTGCGCAGGAAATTTAGCTTCCTTAGTCAGTCTGTACTCAATACTCGCAGCAGCGTATCCCATGTTCGCCAGTTTGATCATATGCTCGTGCATTTGCTTTCGATTACCGGAAGTCCATCCACCACCGTGAATGCATACGACGAGTGGAAATGGTCCGTTGCCTTTCCGCGGTCTGGCGAAATCGAGCTTGATTGTTCTATTAGGGTGCTTTGCAATGACAATGTCATTCTTCGTGTACGGTTGGTCCATCGCGAAGGCGGCGAAAGATTTCGGTGAAGCCCACATCAATGTTGCGGTGGTCAGCAAACCGACCAGCGACAATGCGCTCAGGCGCGCAGACCAAGGCATTCTTCTGATGCTCTGGTAATCGTCGTTTTCTGCTATCTCGGAGTGTGTCATCGCTGTTTTTCCGCACCGCTCGCGCTCTAATGATCGACAGGCACTTCCGACGCACTTGCGCGGAAAGTGTTTCATGGTTAAAAGAACCATCGGAACGGAAAAGCCCGCTCACTGGTGTTTCTTTCCCTATATATGTGATTTGAAAACCTTCTTGACTACCGAGCTTGCTGGAGAACAGCTGAGAGCGAGTGCGGGGCATGCATTTCATGCGACGCGCGCCTATCGTGCGATGCGTGCGAGCCAGCCAGATTTGAGCAGACCAGCAATGACTGTGCAAGCTACCGGCTGCGAATCTCATGCATGTTCTCGCCGCTTGCATATCCTTTCGCCGCTTGGCGAGCTGAATTTTTGCATGTTGCTTAAACACTCAAAATAACTTGTTGTGGCGCGGGCGTTTTGCTTGATACCAATGGGTATCTCTATTTTTTTCTTTTGGAAACACCTTCAATCTCACCGGATTAAGCAAACTCGCTTTTCAAGCATCTCTCTGCGCGGCTTTTGTGCTGCCTGATGAATAGCGCCTTTGCATGCCCATGGCACTAGATAGACAATCGCATCGGGAAGGATGTGAAATGGATCAACCAGAAGAGATTCGTATCCTCGGGCTAGCGGATATCGACATCGCCTTGCGGTACATCCGATCGGCTGAGTCGGCTTTGGCTGAGTTCGAACAGCAGATCGTCTGGCACTTCACCTTGCTCGGAAGTCGGGCGACATTTCTCAACCGCGACATTGCAGCAACTCTTGCTACCAACTTCGAGGGCTACATGAGCAAGAGCAAGCACGTCGAGGGTTCGCTCGCGTGGATCTTGATGGACGAACCGGATGGAACAAACCTCGACGTCTTCATGGCGGAGTCGGGAGCACAAGGTCGTGGGCTCAAACGGGCATTGAAGGCTCGCAAGCAGTGGGTAGCGGAGTTGTCGCTGTACTACAAAAAGGAGCAAGCCAAGCTCCTTCGCGAGCAGCAGTTCGAAAACCATCTCGCCATCGAATCGGAATTGGGGTGAAGGAAGTGATGCAATTTTGTGCGAATGGTGCCGGATGCGAATTCGGCTCCAGCATCGCCGGCAATATCGTCATGGAAGGTTTTATGACTGTGCCGGTCAATGTTGTGTTCAAGATCAACTGTCAGTATCCGGACTTGTTGCGCGCAACTGTTCATCATACGAGTTTTCAGCACTCGTTCGCGCTCAGCCTGCGGCAGCTGTCGGATGGGCGGCACGCTTCCATGTCGTCGTGCGAATCGACGGTGCGGCCCGTGGCGAACGGAAAGGTGAGTGTGCGGTCAAACTCCTGGCACTGGCAGATTCCGGTGCAGTTCGATCGAGACCAGCTCGATGAGTTTCTCAACTCGGTTCAAAACTTTTTGAAACACGCTTAGTAGCTAGTAACTACAGTTAGGAGTGGAAATGTCTATTTCCGAAAAATGGCATGGACTGGACCTCACCGAAGATCAGCTTGAGATGCTGAACTTGGTGCGCGATTTCTGTGCCAAAGAAGTTCGTCCCAAGGGGGCACAGTATCATTTGTCGCAGGAAACACCGACTGCGATTCTGAAGAAGTCGGCGCAGTGCGATTTTTACTCGTCGGACTTTTTCTTGCAGCTCTTCAGCGACCCCACCGGCTTGACCGCTGCGCTGGCGATCGAAGAGATGTTTTACTCTGATGCGGGTATTGCGTTGGCACTGTTCGGCACCGGACTTCCGGCATCAGCCATCGTCGCCAACGGTACGCCCAAGCAGATCGAGAAGTGGCTGCCCCGGTGCTTCGGCACCGCGAAAGACCCGAAGGTCGCTGCATTCTGCTGCTCCGAGGCGGAAGCCGGATCGGATGTGAGCAACATCCGCACGCGCGCCGTCTACGACGAGAAGAGCGACACCTGGACGATCAATGGCATCAAGCACTGGATCACCAACGGCGGAATCTCCGACGTGTATGTCGTCGTCGCCAGTGTCGACCCTGAGCTGAAATCCCGTGGGCAAGCCAGCTTCATCGTGACCGATGGAACTCCTGGGCTCTCGGCTGGACGACATCTGGACAAGCACGGATTCCGCGCATCGCACACTGGCGAAGTCATCCTGGACAACGTCGTGGTGCCGGGCGATCACCTCCTGGGTGGCAAAGATCGTCTGGACAAACGGCTCTCGCGAGCCCGACGCAACGAGTCGTCCGGCGAACAAGCAGCGATGGCGACCTTCGAAGCGACGCGATGGATGGTCGCGGCGATGGGCGTTGGCATAGCTCGTGCGGCTTTCGAGTACGCGCGCGATTACGCCGTGGTGCGTGAGCAGTTCGGCAAGCCGATTGCCGCGCATCAGCAGGTGGCAGAGCTGCTTGCTGACATGGCGACGGAGATTCACCTCGCGCGTCTCGGCGTGATCAACGCGGCGCAGACGTATCTCTCCACCGGCAAACTCGACAGAGCGCAGGGTTCGATGGTGAAGTACTTCGCCTCCGAGTTGGCTGTGAAGGCGACTCGCAACGCCATGCAGATTCTCGGTGGTGCGGGTTACGTCAACGAGCATCCCGTCGCGCAGTGGCATGCCGACGCACTGCTGCTGCCGATCTTCGAGGGCACCTCGCAGATTCAGAAGAACGTCATCGCCAGCGTTGTGACCGGTCTGCGAATTCGGTAGCAACGTAAGAAGTTCTGCCCTCCTCCACATTCAATTTCTCAACCACTAAACAAAACACCGTCAATAGCGCGGTGGAAAGGAAATACCATGGCCAAGAAAGCGTCCAAGAACGCCCGGACGACCGCTCAGTCCGCGGAGCAGATCGCGCTGCAGAACCGTCCCACCAAGCACTTCTGCAAGTCGCCGAAGTGCCCGACGCCCGGTGAGCCGATCTTGCTGAAAGACCTACAGCCCGCCGGCGAGCCGCGCAAGCCGATGAGCATGTTCCACAAGAGCTGCTACCGGGCTCTCTGACACATTCGTCGGCGACCGGCGATTGAGGCGGAGGTATGAATTTCTCAAGAATTTCATACCTCCATGAGAAGGCGGCAGAGCAAGTCTCTGCCGTCTTCTTCCTCCCAAGAATTTTTACTTGGATTTTTTTTTTTTTTTTTTTTTTTTTTTTTTTTTTTTTTTTACTACGAGAGATAGTGGCGTATCGGAAAGAAAAATGGCACCAGATACAGTGGCAAAAGTCGGTATTCGATTAGCTAAGGAGTTATCTTTCTTTGGCACTGTTTTTTTATTGATTGGATGGTCGCAAGGATTTTTCCCGAAGGTTGCGTCTCTTCTAGACTTTTAAGTAAAGCGAGTGACTCAACGAGTTTGTTTCTTTCGCAAAAATACGATGACTGCAATAAAAGCACTGTGGTCGCCATCGGATCGTATATTGGAATGTGATTCTTCTGAAAGACTTTGGACGCCCTGTCTAAGAGGTCTATTGCTTCCTGATCTTTGTGTTGAGAAGCCTTGCAGCAAGCTTCGCCATAAAGTATTGTCGGAGCTTCAGGAAGTAACTTATTAGCTTGCTCATAAAGGCGTAGGGCCGAGTCATATCTGTGTGCGCTGTGTTCATTGTTTGCGAGTGCCAACAACCTGTTCAGCCGAAGCGATCGAGCGCTTACGTCGGTCAACAAAGGCAAGATTTTCCTTTCAAAATTAACGCGATCAAAGTTCTTTTTTCCTTCAATATAGAATTCCATTGCGATAGCCAGTCTTTCTTTCAGAGAAGGCTCAAGGCCCGCGCGCTTACTGAACACAACATTTTTTTCCGCAAATTCTATCCACCTGCGAGAATACGCGAGTTGTCCGCCGCTGTCCGCCCTATGTACAAACTCGTGTGCTAAGGTGCTCAACTCATCTTCAGGAGACTTGAAGAAGTGGTCGGAAATAACTACGACCTGGTAAGTCGTGGCCGCCTTACATTCTCCGAAAGAAGGAATGTCTTTTACCCTGGCAAATCCGATTTTTCCAACGCGAAGGCATAAGCATGGAAGCTTCAATCGCAGGGTCTTCAGATCGTTTGAGAGGTGTTGTTTTTCAGTGTCTGTCCACTCCTTCGTAATCATGCTCTTTTTTTCTTTAAGCAAGTGAGATGCTTCCGACTCACTGAGAAATTTCCACGACAGCGAGTTCAGTTTGCTGGACTTTTCCTCCACCGCATTCGCAAACGAAGACGTTGAAACCAGAATTAGCAAGAGCGCTGCTTTGAGTATTACTGCTTTTCCCGATAAGTAGATCATTGGCTATACAATTGAGAGAAAAAGAGTGGCCGCGACAATATCTTTAGTAACAGTGCGATAAAACCGCGGACTTAGTTGTTGAATGCCTTTTACATACCCTAGGTTATGCTATTACTTACAAATGGTGCAGGACATCGGTCTGTGAACTAGACTTTGCGTTCAGGAGGAATGGTCTGACACCAGCGAACCTCTGCTTAGACGCTTTGCAGTTTAAGTGGATTAGTACCGCTTCCAACTAATTGTGCCTATTTGCTGTTGCCCTTTCTTCACTCTCATAATGATTCATTAGCCGCCGTAAGGATTCAGCCTTAGGCTTTCCTCTCAGAACTTGTGACATCAAATATTTTGCTTGTTTGTAGTCGTGAAATCCTTCCGCGAGCGTAATTGCTTTCCACTCCAGATAGTCCAATTTTTCCTTTTCATTTGAAGGCAAATTTGCAACCAGAGGTTGACATTCGTTGAGCTCCTTCATTGCTGAAGAATGGTCTTTTTTCAATTCTGAAATAATAACAAGGAGAATCCTGGGGGCAGGCGAGTCAGGAAGCATTCTGATCGTAAATTCAAGCTCAGATTTGGCCTCGTTAAGTTCATCGTGGAGCAAGTGATCTTGCGCCTTGAAAAAATGGGCTTTGGCTGCGTCTTCCTTAGGGTTTTTTGTTTCAATCAAGGGAAGAATTTTGCTCTCGAAAAACTTTCTCTCTGGGATGCTCTTTCCCAGATAGTAATCGGCGCAGATGTCTGACAAGCTCTCTACAGCAGTGATTTCGTCCGAACGAATAGAGGTGCGCCGCAAAGATGCATAGTAAGTTAGCCAGTCAGGCGAAAACGCAACTGTGTGCAAATAATCGGACGAATGAACAAGCTCATGAAAAATGGCAAAAGCGCGTCGTTCCTTGAAGGATGTTTCAAAAAACGAATCTGCAAAATACATGCATCTTCCGTCGGTGGAACAAATTACTCTTCCATTTTTTTCTGTTTCTAGTCGAGGAGTTCGGTATAGAAGGAGCGGGGTGTGTGCAGCTTTATTTATTAGCCTAGGAGCTCTAACGCATGCCTTTTCTAAAAGGGCTTGTACGAGAGTGTTTTCTCGAATCTTCCATGTCTGACTTGTTTCGCCGCGCCTCAACTGAATTTCGGCATTCCTGAATTCGAAATTGTTGCCGACGTTGTTTGCAATGGCAGGCGAAAGCAGCGATGGTAGCAATAAAGCAATGAAAAGCTGGATTATACAGCGCAGACTCATTTCTCTCGATTTTTTGAAACATTTGGTATCCAATTTAATTCGATTTTTCCTGTGAGTCAAATTCTGCCTTCTAATAACACTTATTTCGATGTCCGTTGGTGACGGGCTGAGAGTTATTGCTCTCAGCCCGCTTCGTTCATCTGTTACCGCAAATCGTCCTTATCGTTTGATAAACTTTCCTGGAATCAGGATTTGCGTGCCCGGCGTAATTAGATTGGTCACCGTCACCACGTTGCCGACGTTGTCGTATTCAAACGCCGTCGTCAAGTTGAGATGCGGGCTGGTGCCGAAGTCGCGGACGACTGACAGCAGAACTTCCGTGTCTGTGTCGTAATTCCACTTCGTCACGATGCCGGTTTCGTCGGTCATCGTTGCCATCTGACCGCGCGCGTTGTAGGTGAACGAAACCTGCGGTGTGATACCGCCGATGGTAGGACGCTGAATGTTCAGCAGGTCGCCGGTCTGTTAGTCATCCGACAAATACTAAATAACGTAGTATCGTTGACGTCAAAAGTTGCGTGACAAGCTAGCACCAGATGTAGTGGCGAAATTGTTAGGACCTCGCTTTAGTTTATGCTGAGTCGTCTATTCCGTTCTCTAAGTCGTCATTGATAAAGTCTGCCATTCTATTCTAATTTTTCATAAGAACTTGTTCTATTGCAGGCTGGAAAAAGTTGCTGGTGAGAGTTTTTCATGAAAATCTTTCGTTGGACAAGTTGCTTTGAAAATTCCCCCTAAACAAAAAGGTACGTTACTGATTCGCTAAAATTAACAGTGCACGATATCTGTTACTGTTCGAAAACTAGTACGATTGTCTTTCCGATGCAGGCTCGACACCATCTCAAAGTCCGAATAATTTAGGAGAAATTATGCGTCACAAAAAAGCGGCAACGTGTTGCTTATTGTTTATTTCCCTGGTATCCACTCTGGTAGTACAAGCGCAGGTGCCGAAAGCCGGCGACCCGATTAAATCGGAGTTCTTTGAAAACTCTGCTGAGTACAACAAACAATTGAGAGAATCGGCAAAGAGCGGAGAATTTTCAAAGGCAATAAATGCCGCCATGCAGGTGCAAAAGTCTTTAGACCTGTCAGCGTACAATGATCAGGAAACAGCGAGAATTGTCGGGAGTGCTGCGCATGAGCTCATAGTCAACGATATGCGCGGTGAGCAAAAGACAGAGAAGATTTTGGAAAAGATGTTCTTAATGCAGCAAGTACAAATTTCTCAAAACAAATTGATAATCAAGCTGTTATCGAAATTGGCTTATTCGAAGTAAAGACAGGGAGGCGTGAGCCTCCCTGTCTTCAGTTAGCGAAGAATTTTAGTTTTGCGGCAAGTCAATGCTTCTATCTAGCTGATAGTCTGGTCCCCAGAGATATTGTCCATTTCCGTATTGGTCCTCTACCCAGTGCGGATAATAGTTGTTGGGCAGTTTGTACTCAGACCCGTTCCATCTGTCTCCATCGGGTGCGAATTTGTCAGGATAGACCCCGTCTTGCCAATATCGGTGTTTGGCTTCATTTGATTGATCTTTCAGGACATCCGAAAGCAAGTCATTGGGAGGAATGTAGTTCGGGTCCGTGATGTCGGTAATTGAGGGCGGCTCTACGCTAGTTCCTTCCGGTGAGTCGTAAAGCGGGGGACCGATCGGTTTCAACATGTCCGTCAGGTCCGTAGCTTTATAAATGGCATCATTGATGCCGGTTGAATCATACCCCGCTGAAGCAATGTCACCGCCCCAGCCGCCGTTAGACGCCATGCCGAACGGGTCAGTGAAGTTTGCAGGCTGGTTGTTGGCGTAACAGTACAGGTTCAGTCCATCGGCGTAGCCGATGACATCAGGCTGCAGGAAGCGGCCGATGACAGGCGAGTAGTAACGCGCCTTGTAGTTGTACAAGCCTGATTCGGCGTCGTAGCGCTGACCGGTGTAGCCGAAGCTCGTGCCGGAGAGTGCTGCTGATTCGCCGTAAGGACCGTACTCATAGCGCTGCGTTACCGCACCGCTGTTGTTGGTGCGAGCGATGATCGAGCCGAGTCGGTCGCGGTGGAAGAAGGTCTTGGTTCCGCCGGACGAAACCTCGACAATCGGCTCATCGAGCCCGGTTGCGTAGACAAAGCGAGTGTTGAGAGTACCTGCGGTACCGTCGTACTCGGCGATGCGCTGCAAGCCGTTGTAGATGAAGCGGGTCTTGGTGCCGCCGACATTCTTCTGCGACTGACTGTCCATCGGGTCGTAGAGATAGCTAGCGCTCACGCCGCTCTTCACTGCGCTGATGAAACGGTTGAGCACGTCGTAACCGAAGGTCCAGACGCCATCGCCGGTCAAGCAGCCGTTGACGTTGTAGGTGTAGGAAACACCGCCAACAGTCGGATACTGGTTGAGGTCGTTCGCTGCGGCGTACGTGACGGTGCCGGCGGAAGCCGGGTGCCAAACAAACTGATCGTCAGAAACGTTCTGGCTGGTCAGCTGATGCACGTCGTTGAAGCCGTAGGCAAAGTTGGCAGAAGAGCCGACAAAGCTGTGCGCCAAGCTGGTGAGGTCGTTGGTCAGCGAGAATTCGTATTCGCTCGAAGTGCCGTTGGCGAATTCGACGTTCGCACGACGCGAGAGGATGTCGTAGGAGATCGTCGCTTCGGGCGTCGACGAGCCGTTTAGCTTGATGTCGGTGAGGCGGTCTGTCCGTCCATCTTCTTCATTGGCATCAAATTACTATTGATTTTAGAGTTTGATTGTTGCACCGTATATGGTGGCGGGCCTGATTTTTGCTGCATTTTTTCTTCGTTAGGAACGCTGACTTTAATTTGAAACATCAAATTCTTTTGTTATCGAGCATGATTTGCCTCAGAGAAATGAAACCGCTGGTTTAAGGTTACGACTATCTACATTGCCTTTAGGTATGGTATTACTTACACAAGGAAAAGTGTCAAAGGAGCGTTCGCAGTGTCGTCTCCTTTTGCTTCTCTGGCGCAGGTGAAGGCGTAGTCGAAGGTTAAAAAGTTTGATAGGTTTTAGTCATGAATCGAGCGCAGTTAGTTTGTGTTTTCTCTGGCTGCATAATAGGCACCTTGTTGCTAGTAGCAGCTTTCGCTTTTTCTTTTGAACCTGTACATTTTTCTGGTTCTATTGTTGTTTCAGATGGGGCAAGATGCAGTCCCAAGGACAGCGTCGCTGGAAGATTTCTAATTGCATTCGCTGTATTCACTTGTTTGGTGACCTTCTTAGTAACATTCTTACTAAGAACGAAAAAAAGTGTCCCAAGAACATAGTCTTGGGACACTTTTTAGTTACACGGTTTTTCCTTTGTTTTCTTAATTAGGCGATGTATCTGTTCCTGTCCGAACCATACATGTATGGGTTTGCTTCATGGAACGGATTCCACTGGACGAGGTCGTTCTGTCTCTGATATGGCGTTGTCGTATTGTTTTGGTCGGATAGGTATGCGGTGATGGTTGTGCTTGCGGACCTCTTTCAGAAGGGAAGAAAAACTCCTCTATGAAATTGTGGTCCTGTCTCTCATGGTACGGTTTTTCGGTCTTCAACCGACTGCAACTTGCGCCGCTGGTTGTAGAAATAGTTGGTCGTGTTACCCAACGCGTCGACCATACTCGAGCGATCACCCGAGACGTTGTAGGAGAAATTGGCTTTCTGCCAGACTGGGATGCCGGGCGCCAGACGCCGCGTTTCAACCAAGCGGTTGTTCTTGTCGTACTCAAACTGAGTGATAAACTCGAATGGCTCGGGCGCGATGGTTTCGACGACATGCCGCGACGGGTCGAACTTCTGTTCGCCGCGATTGCCGCGTGGGTCGGTCACCGCCACAACGTTACCGACGCTGTCGTATTCGAACGCCGTCGTCAGGTTGAGGTGCGGGCTGGTGCCGAAGTCGCGGACGACTGACAGCAGAACTTCCGTGTCTGTGTCGTAATTCCACTTCGTCACGATGCCGGTTTCGTCGGTCATCGTTGCCATCTGACCGCGGCTATTGTAGGTGAACGAAATCTGCGGAGTGATACCGCCAATGGTGGGACGCTGAATGTTCAGCAAGTCGCCGGTCAGCGAGTCGTAGGTGTTGGTCGTGACGTTGCCTTCGCCGTCTTCGGCTGTTTCAACCTTATTCCAGTCGAGGTCGTAAGTGAAGGTATTGACGATATCAGTGAGACCAGAGCCCGGCTTCGCGATTTTCGTGAGCGTCAGCAGGTTGCTGTTTTCGTCGTAGGTCATTTCAAGCGAGTTGCCTTCCGGCATCGTACGCTTGGTCTCTCGCTTCAGAGAGTCGTACTCGCGGACCGTCTCGTTGCCGAGCTGGTCGACCATCAAGGTCGGCTGAGACTATGACGGCTCCGCCTTTGTCTTCGGCTCAAAGAGCATGGACCGTGGTCTCATAGCTCGATTCACAAGACCATTTGGCGCTCTGGCGAAGTCACTGGAATGAAGATTCCAAACGCATAGATGCTGTGCCATGGAAAAGGTTTCCAGTTTCGCGTCAAAGGGAGTCTATACCGGAGCAGTTCAGAAAAATTTTGAACATAAGAACATCCAGTACGCTGTCAGGTAAGCCCAATGAGATGCCTGCAGGTCTTAAGGCTTTGGAAAACACTTTAGACTTTGAATAGTAACTCACTGGGAAATTTTTTTGGTAGCCAATATGCGTAGAAGGTCACATAATAGGAAGAGAGTTTAACTGTAAAAAACTATATGGTCCGGCTGATTTCATTCTGAAGGATAAAGGTGAGAATTGTGAGTTTCCCCATGTTAATGGCACTTCTGCTTTTGTCTAACTTTTGCATAGGACAAGCTTCTGCTGGTGAGCAAAAGCGGCAGGTAGATTTGTGGACCAGTAATTATGACGAGGCTGGTAAATATTTTGATCAAGGCGAATTACAGAAAGCTGAGACAATCTATCTCAAGTCGCTCAAAACTCTCGATCATTCGCAGCTAGCAAAATCTTTTCTCAAACTTGGCGAAATCTATCAGCGGACGAAACGCCCTAGCGATGCGGAATATTGTTACAAGAAATCATTGAATTTTCAAGGCACCATCGAAGGATATGGCAAGTATGCGGATTTCTTGCGTGAAAGAAATAGAGTAGTTGAAGCTAAGAAAATGGATTTAGCAAAGGAAGCCGCGGCTAGGCAGAAAACCGTGATTTTTCCACCAGACATCAAGGATTCTCAGAAATAGAAGTTGGAGGGTAGTTTTACTACCCTCCAACCGAGATGTTACGTTAGCGTTCCCCAGTTAATCCAAGCATCCGGCGGAATCCAAAGATTATGGTTCGGCAGGAACGGATCATAATTGGGAGCATACGGATTTGGCTGCAAATCGTTTCCATGAGTGTCTTCGATTCGATTGCCTGCTTCATCATATCTACTACCCATGAAGCCATCGATTGGTGTGTCGAGGTCTTCATGTTGGAAATGATCAGGGCCTGGCATATCTTGCACCCTATCGGCCCAATTCTCCCACTCTTTTCGTTGTTCAGGCGTGGGAGGAGGAACATCTTGGTTTGGATCGCTATTTGTGTTTATCTCATCTTGATATATAGGACCCTGCGATAGGTCGCTTGAAGAG
>QKMZ01000016.1:0-5719 GCA_003242885.1 Candidatus Melainabacteria bacterium
TGAGCAACTTCACCCGGCAGATTTTTTGCATCATTCCAGATCCATTCTTTGATCGCGCCTGCGATGTCTTGTCCAGGCTTTACGCGAGGGTTTTGAAAATGCCATCTGCCATCCGCTCCTAGTCCTTGTTCTTGTGGTTGTTCTTGCGGTTGCGCCTTAGAACTGCTATCGGAAATAGCTTGGGCGATTAGCTCCCGGCGTCCTTGATGTGACTTATTGTCGGACAGACCAGTGATCTCAAATTTTTCGCCTTGCCCTTTGGCTTGCATCTCAGCAATCTGAGCATCAGTCAGAATCTCGTGTGTTGCTGATTGATATTTGGTCGTTCTGTACGCCTCGGTTGCCTTGTCCCAATCGCCTTGCTTACCTTGAGTTGTGAAATTGCCTTCGGTTTTGATGACTTCCGAAGCTCGCAATTGCTTGGCTGATTCTGGTTTTTGCTCGATTTCGTCGCTCATCTTTGCAGGCTCTTTTTTTAGCTCAGTCTTTCCAGTATAAGCGTCAGTTCCATACAAATCTGCCATCGAACCGAGGTCCAGCGCCAATGGTAAGCCTTGACGGATTTCTGAGCGCTCAGGCAATGGCTGAAAATAAGCTTGTACAGATTGGCTCAGGTTGACACTTTCAGCCTGCACGACTTGGGATAGGCTCTGTTGTTCTGGTTTCTGCCAGCTTTCCGGGCTCGTCATACTTTGACCTGGGGAGGAATTTCCTGAGACTACAGAGAACTTTTGGCTAGATTATTGTGAGTTGACGAGATAAATGCGACACTTTTTAGCGCGATATTTGCGACATTATTTCGCGCGCAGGTCGCAAAACCTACCCTCGGAGATATCGATAAAGGGTAGCAAAATGCACCCCAAAAATATCCGCCACATACCGAATGGACTCGCCCTGCTTCAATAGCTTTCTTGCCTGTTTGAGCTGCTCCTCGGTCATTTTGATAGGTCTGCCAAATTTCACGCCTCTCTGAAGAGCGGCTTTGCGACCGACATCTGTACGATCGCGGATAAGGTCTCGCTCAAATTCCGAGAGACCAGCGAAGAATGTCATCACTAACTTTCCAGTAGCGGATGTGGTGTCAGCCCATGGTTCTTGTAGTGACTTGAAAGATGCGCCGCGCTCTTGGAGTTTTTCAATCGTCTCCAGAAGTGTCTTGGTGGAGCGAGCCAGACGATCTAATCGCCAAATGATCAAAACATCATCCTTCCGGATCTGTTGCATCATCTTCTCAAACTCAGGCCGGCTGGGGCCTACGCCGGAAACCTTTTCTTGATATATCAGCTTACAACCAGCTCGCTGAAGCGCCTTCAATTGTATATCCAGACTTTGTTCTTTTGTAGACACCCTTGCATAGCCAATCTTCACAGTCTGAGCACTCGCTTTTTATTAGCAAATCTTCTATTTTTAATTTCGAGATTCGCGTCAAACTTTTGCTAATGTTTCCGTGCGGCTTTCGGCGCCGTTCCTGGTGTTTGCACAAGTTAGAAGTTTCGCTATAACACTCTACTACGGATTTGCTCCCATTGAATGAACTGCCCGATGATGCGCTTTCATGCAAAAAGTACTCTTTGATAGCACCCTGCATTGAACAAGGTATGAGCGTCAAGCAGCGGTCAATCGAGACCGGCATTCACAGAAGCACTCTTACAAGGCTTCGCAACCTATTCAGAAGTGGCGGGTTTAGTGCTCTTGAGCGAAAGCAACGCTCTGACAAAGGCCGCTCTGAAGTTGGTTGCGATCTGTCGGAACTTATAAAAGCTCACCTGATTGCGCTTCCGCACCAGAGTTGTGCCACTATCCAGCGCATGATTACAAGGATCTGCAGCAAACAAGGATGGAGGGCGCCCTCTTACTCAGCGGTGCGTCGAATTTACAAGAATTTGCCTCGTGATTTGCTGACGCTGTCAAAAGACAGCGCTGAATACAAGCGGCTTTACGAGATCCCGAAAGCTTTGGCTCCCTTGCATTGAGCTAGTCTTCTAGCGCAAGCAATAAAAGCTTTTGTGGGAATGCAGGCGATGTTAATACAACTTCCACCAATCATTGCGCGATCTTTTTCGACGAGGAGGACCTTTTTTCCAGCCGCTGCGAGTTGCACGACTAAGTTCATTCCGCCACGCCCACCACCGAGAACAATGACATCGTATGTTTTTGCGTCGTTCACTTTTTTCTCCAAAATAAAAACAGCACCGGTTGATAGCGATGCTCACAAGCGGTATGACGTGTTGCGTCGGGAAAGGAGGGGTTTAGGCCCCTCCATCCCTGACGTTCTCGAATTGCTACTTAAGCGTTGTTGCTTTTCCGGGCAAGACCACCGGGAAGTCCACTACAGTTCGATTCACCTGATTAAAAATGTTCGTGAAATAGTTGATGGCTATGGTCAATAATATTTCAGTAATCTGATTGTCTGTGTAGCCGGCGGCGCGGACTGATGCTAGGTCAGCGTCAGAAACTGCGCCTTTTGTTTTCAATACAGCTGATACAAATTCAACGAGTTCCTTGCATTTTGGTTTCTGGATCTGACCGAATCTGATCTCACAAGTTTCTGATTCAGTCATACCAGCACCCTGTCCCAGAGCTGTATGAGCAGATAAACAGTAGCTGCAATTATTGCTCTCGGCGACTGCCAGAGCAACGGCTTCTCTTTCTTTATCAGACAAGCTGCCACCAGAGAGGGCAGTAAGAGTGCCGATATAACCTGAAAGAGCGGCAGGACTATTGCCGATTGCCTGGAACATTGCAGGAACTCCACCCAACATTCCCTCAATGGCGTCATATGTCCTTTTAAGTTCACCAGTGGCTGATTTGACGCTTGTACTTTCTAGTCGTGACATAGTTTGTTTGTCTCCTGATTGTTTGTTCTAACTGTTATTTTTCTAAGGCGCAGCTCAAATGGCTGCGGGGATAAGGCTTTTGCTTTCGAATGCGGTGACAACTTGAGCTGTCGATAAGACGGCACTTGCTATAAAGCGAAAATTCACAAGCGCTGCGTCGTATCCGTCGCCTTCATCAAGGCTAGCCGAGGCCGTCGCGTCTTTTACCATCACCACTTCGAATCCTTGTTCAACAAGTTCTCTCATGTGCGATTCAACGCAAAGATTTGCGGCCATGCCGGCCAAGACCACTTGGTTGATGTCGCGTTTGCGCAACTGCAAGACCAGGTCATTTGATTCCGGCCCGTAAACCTTGTGAGAACTGACAACAACGGTGTTTTTGTTGTGGATATAAGGTTTGTAGCGCTCCAGCCAGTCGGCTCCACTGTTTTCCACGATGGCATCGCATGCTGTACCAGCGCGTTTAAACATTTGCGCTTTGTGCATGAACTGCTCAAGAGCTCCGCCAAAGTGCCAACCGTGGTCACTTTCGTAGTAATAATGTGGCGATACAAAAACTGGAATTTCGAACTTGGTGGCAGCCGAAAAAAGAGATTCAAGGTTGTTTACTACGTTGTTCTTGATGACGCTTGGACCAACTGCGCCCCAGGCGACACCTGCTTCTGAGAGAAAATCAATTTGGGGATCAGTGATGACTAAGGCCACCCTGTTGCAGTCAATACTGTTCAACGTGCTTGGTATAAGCGAATTTACGGTCATGATAATTTCTCCTGCTAGTCTTCGTCTTTAGGGTGCTGGGCAAGCTCTTTGAATTTGGACACCTCAATGCCTATAAACATCTTCATCTGGTCGGCCAACTGAGATTCAAGCGCCCGTTTCACAAACTCGGGGTCACGTTTTTGCCGGCCAGTGAACAGATTTGCAACCTTTTGAACTTTTATATTCAGTCCATCACCGCGCAAAAATTCGATGCTGTCTCCGGCCATAAGTTCGCCCTCTTGAACGACTGAAAAGTAGATCCCGCTATAGCCGCTCTGCATGAAGCGTTTTATGACGTCGTTGCGACCGAATTTGACTCCCAGCTTGTAACAAGGCAATCTCGGTTGAGATACTTTTATGACAGCGGTGCCGACTTTAAATTCGTCACCGATACAAATGTCTCTTTCCAACAAACCTTCGGTGGTGAGGTTTTCGCCGAATTTTCCGTAGCTGAAATCGACGTCTGGCATTTGCTCTTGCCACCAGGGGTAATGTTCTACAGGATAGGTATAGAGAGCTTTATCTGGTCCGCCATGGACAGTTAGATCTGCTTGAGCGTCACCTGCGAGATTTAGCTTTGTAAGTTTTACCTTTCCTGTGACTGGAGTCTTGAAGATGCTGGTGTTGACGTCACGTCCATTGAACGTAACTGTCTTGGGCAAACTGACAAGCAAGCAAATGACCCTTCCAGCTATAGGCCCGGATTCCATTGATTTTCTCCATTCAAAGGCCAAGAAGCAGCTTTGCTGGGCCGCTTCATCTGTTCTTTTGTTCAAATTCCGTCGTTGAACTTTGGCTGCGAAAGATTGAACCACATAAACTGCTAGCAGTGACAACGTTTGTTCTGCTTGCAGCTATCAGAAAAAGTGATAGACGGTCATGGTATGCTGACGCTATGGAACTGAGACATCTGCGGTATTTTTGCGCTGTGGCCGAGGAGGGAAATTTCTCTCTTGCTGCAAAGCGACTGAATGTTTCTCAGTCTGGAGTAAGCGGTCAAGTTCGTGACCTAGAGAATGAAATCGGTGTTCTCTTATTGCGCAGAGGCCCGCGTGAGGTCACTCTTACACCGCAAGGTGTGATCTTTTTCGAAGAAGCTAAAGAGATTTTGCATCGTGCAGAACACGCTGTGGCATTAGTTCTTCGATCCTCGCGAGGCGAGGTAGGAAGGCTTTCTGTAGGACTTTGTGGTCCCGTAACATCGACTATTTTGCCTGAAGTAATTCGAAAATTCAGACAGCGTTTTCCTGGAATTGAGCTTGTTTTGAAAGAGAGAACTTCTGCAGAACAGGTTAAGTGTTTGATTGACGGACAAATAGACATTGCGTTTACTCGCGGCGTGCCGCCAGACATGCGTCATTTAGTGCATCATGAAATGCTCCGCAAAGAACCCGTAGTGGTAGTTATGCATAGGTCGCATAAATTATGCGCTGAAAAGACTATTTCGGTGGCATCTCTAGCATCCGAACGCCTTGTGCTTTACTGCCGCGAAGGCGCTCCTGAGCTTTTTGACAATATTATCGCCACGTTCAAGAAGGCTAAATTCTCTCCGCAAATCGCCGATTTACCAGTGTCATGGCTGTCAATTCTTACGATGGTGGAATCTGGTGAAGGAGTTGGACTGGTGCCAGCCTGCGTTCAACACCTAAGCAATAGTAAAAACCTGGTATTTCGCTCTCTTGCACAAAATCGGTGCGAAGTTGATGCACTTTTCGCCTGGCGAAGGAAGGATCAAAGCGCCGTGGTGGCAGAGTTTCTCGAATTGATCCGTCAAAAACGTTCTGAACTAGCAAAGTGAGTTGGCCGAAAAGTCGAAAAATGGGCTGTCTCAGTCCCTACCTTCGGCATGCGCCATTAGGAGGCAGGGCTTGCGCCCCACCTCCATAAATTCCGCTAAGCCGCAGTCTTGCGCTTTCTTTTCGTCGCAGACTCTTTTACTTCGCCCATGTCCTCTTCAGCTTCGGGCTTTTTGCCCAGAAGGTCAAAGCTCGTGAGCTTCACCGTGGGGCGCTTCATCTTTACCTGGACACCGTTTACGTCCTTCATGTACTCGGGAATTGCGAGCCTGCCATTGATTCCGATTTCGCGCCCGACAGTTATGTACTTAAGGACCCGGTCAGCAA
>QKMZ01000016.1:5774-6338 GCA_003242885.1 Candidatus Melainabacteria bacterium
AGCGTCCGATTTCGAAGAGTAATCCTTGACGGCCAGGGTGAACTTAGCCACTTTGTTGTCCGTGTCAGTGAAAGTGACCGAGGTGGGGTTGATACCGACGCGACCGATGAGATTGATTGAGTTCATAAGATGGCACCTCCAGTGCTGTGTTGTGTGCCAAAAGACCCGGCACTTGGGTCCCAGAGCTGGGCGCACAGCGCCGAGCAGAAAGTGCAAGGACGCACAGCGCCGAACAAAGTGAGGTTTATCCTTGTCTTACCGTATGGTCGCTTCTCTCCCTTCCGGCAAGACCTACGCTGCGCTTCGGCTGGCATGTTTGCGCTTTTGCTCCTTCTGTGCCCTTTGCCTTACATCTATGTATGCCCGTGCCGGGCAATTCCATAAACGTTGCCACCTGTGGCGGTTTATTGACCGGGCACATTTATTATCGCTTGCACCAAATATGGTGCCGCATATTTCAATAGAGGCTCTGTGCCTGCGTTTGCGCCAATGTCCTGTAATTACATCAAGATAAGCCAAAACCGTAAACGGTAGCCCCTGCGGGGTGTTTACTCGATCCACTGT
>QKMZ01000003.1 GCA_003242885.1 Candidatus Melainabacteria bacterium
CTCCGCTTCCGATATCACCTACATACCAATGGCCAGAGGCTTTTTGTATTTGGTGGCAGTAATTGATTGGCACAGTCGATTTGTTCTCTCATGGCGCCTTTCAAACACAATGGAATCGCCATTCTGTGGAGATGCTCTAACAGACTCACTCTCATATGGAACTCCAGAAATCTTCAATACGGATCAAGGAAGCACCTTCACCAGTGAAGACTTCACCGACATTCTGAAAGACTGCGGCACAGCAATCAGCATGGACGGCAAGGGCCGCTGGATGGATAACGTCTTCGTGGAAAGGCTCTGGAGGAGCCTGAAATACGAAGAGGTCTATCTAAAAGCATACGATTCGGTTGCTGATGCTCGCGCTGGAATCGCAGCGTGGATTGAGTTCTACAATTACGAGCGGCCGCACCAATCGTTGGGCTACCGCACACCATGGGAAGCGTTTTGCAGCAAACCAGAATCAACAGCTGATGCGCGTTTCGGCGTGGACGGATTGAAGATTAAACAAAATGCTATTGAAGTATATAATTTGGATATGATACCGTATTCAATACCTGAACAAGAGCAGGAAGTCATTAACACTTAACTCCTAACGAAGCTGGCCCGAAGTACCGGGGCCACTTCTAACCCATCGTCGGTTCGATAGCTATGTTCCTCTGACTTCAATGAAGCCAATTCGTCAACGAGTCGCTTTTTTGGGTGCCAAGACTTCAGAACTGAATTAGCGGTTTCCTGCCCCTGGCCTAATTCAGGTTTCACTGATAGTGGTCGCTTTACCTGTCCTGCTGCTGATGATTGACTTTTCACATCTGTTAGTTTGGTGCTATCCAAATCAGCAATTATCAGCGTCGTTACACCCAATGCATCAATTAGCGACTTAAATCTATGGGCGTGGCTGCCACAAAGTTCTAGCAATGTTATGTAGCAGCGCGAAAGTTCTGGGAAGTGGTTGCGGATAAATTGGGGGAGCAAGATGCGCTCAGCTTGACCTTCCACAAAAATAATTCCGTCGGCAAAAAAAAGGTCACAATGGGTTGCCTTCAAATAACGTTTTACAAACTTAGGAGTTTCTTCGTCTTTGCCAAAGACATGCGATAAATTAGTAACAGTAGTAGTTGGAATTATCGAGTCTTCTGAAGCCGGCCTTCTGCGAAAATACCGAAGAAAGGAAAAGTCGGTCTCATGGGCTATGTGACTAGAGTGAGTGCTCACAATTAGCTGAGTCTGATATGTCTCCTTGTTTCTCAAGGACTCATGCTTTCTCAGTAACTCGTACGCTTTTTTTATAAAGACTTGTTGGACTTGTGCATGGAGGTGCGCCTCTGGCTCTTCGACAAGTACGATGTGTAAAAGTGGAAGTTCGTGCTTATCACCTTCTCCTAGATTGGCAGCCTTGCCAACCCGCATCCAGCCGTCACGAAAGCTCATCAGCATGAACACCATGGCAATGAGATTTTGATAGCCGAGTCCAGAATAATCCTCTGGAAGCTTCAAGGCTTTAGGGCTGTGGCCTGCTACGTCAGCGATTTTATACTGCAAAGCAGACGAATGGTCTAGTGCCTCTGATGGTTGCACTTGCGTGGCGATCTCAAGCTTCGGATTGGTGATTCCTGGATAACCTAAATCTTGTAGTTCTTTGAATGCTGGCTCAAAACTTTGCTTGAGTCGCTCATCAAAACTCTTCTCTGCTTCTTGTATTGCGCGCAACGCAAGAAAGTCGCCTTCAGCTGGACTTTTTCTTGGGTCTAAATGTTTATCAAAATATGTTCTCAACTGATGTGAGAGGCGTCGCTTAAATCGATTTGACTTATGCTCTTCTTCACTCTGAGGCATTGACCTGCCTCCAGCGTCAGCAAAGTCTCTCTGCGCTGCGATATCATCAATTCTAATCAAGCTCTTGAAAGGATCTTTGTCTATAGCTATTGAGTCATCAGGAAGCAACTGCGGCTTCGCAACACCGTTTTCGGGCTGCACAAATAGTTCTGGATTGAGCGAAAATGCGGAAATTTCAATGTAACTCCGCAATCGACTTTCTAAGTAGTCGGTCAGATTAGATGGCCATACCCGTATCGACTCTTCCTTGTCACCGGTCTTTTGGGTTCCCACTTTAATGGCCGCTTCTCTATGAAAGAGAAAATCGTTTCTCAATCTTTGAATGTCAGAAATCAGGTATTTTAGTCTTACACCAATGCGTCCGCCCTTCCAATCAAGAGTTGGCAGGACGTGCACTACATGATGAATTTCATTGGCGTCAGCGTGTAGCCAAATATCCATAGATGGTAACAGATCATTCAGATCCGCTGGCGCGTCAACGCCCAAGAGCCAGGAATCTCCAATTGAGTCAATCAACGGCCAGAGAGATAGCGTAATATCACGTAATTTCAAACTTGAGGGAGACAGGAGAAAGTATCGAAGGGCTACCATCGCCGATGTCTTACCGCTGTTATTAGCTCCTACAAATATTGTGGTCTCTTTGTCGAAATCTATGTGGGTTGCCTTCAGTCTGCGAAAATTTTGTATCTCTACACACAGCATTCTCATTCAGAAATTCGAGCCTCCTTCAAATCCCCCAAAACATGCATCTCTTTGACCCTTTAGTTTCATTCCCGAAACCATCCAGTTTATTCAAACGGAAAAATCCATGATTAGTCAGACAGACTACTAAGGTTCCCCCGCCGATCTGCCAGGCAACCAGCCTACCGCCGAACTCCCGGCGCTAAGCCCAAGTCCTTCGGATGCCTTCGGCAGGCTTTACGCCAGGACCCCAGTCGACGGTACTCTGGCAGAACGGCAGATGCGTGCGGGGGAATTCTTCATATGCTGGACGCATTTTTCATCGGCGCACGATTCGAAGAAACCCCCAAAAATAGTCAAAATGTCCTAAACAAGTGGGTCCGACAGGCAGGATAAGCGGGCCAGGTGCCGAATTCCTGTAAGTGCGATCATCGTTGACCTTTGCGGCGTGCCCATTTTTGGAAGCCGTAGTGCCCAAGTCCCAAGAAGTGCAACTGCTGATTCTTATGAGGCGTGCCCAGCAAAAATCAGTTTAAAGATCCGCATCCCAAGCGCGAACCACATTTGCAACTATCGCATTTTGGCGGCGCCCGTTTTCCCGAATCTTATACCCAGCAAGAGTTTCACGGAGCGCCTTTATCAAATATTGATTGACTTTGGTTGCAATGAACGAATGCGCGTTTTAACCACACTCAAGAATTTTGCTGAAATCGAAGGATTTTCTCCTTGTCACCATATCTAGTAGCACAGATGAGACGAATGCGAAATGCGAAACCCATATTGGGTGGAAGGCGGCGATCACAGAAAAGAGTTATGATTTCACCTATGTCTACTGAGCCTAAGAATCAAATCGTATCTAAGCAAAAGAGATTCGCGGTCTACACCGTACGCGAATACATCGCTTACTGCGCCGAGGTTCGAGAATCGCTACTTCTGAGTTCAGAACAGTGCTTGGCAGATAAGAAGTTTCGCCGAAAACAATTCGTGCACGAAATGGAGATACTTGCAAAAGTGTGCGCCGCAGAATACGGACGAGAGAGTGAACAAGTACGCGTCAGGTATATGGATGAACCCTTAGCTGACGGTGAGGTAATACTAGGAAATGAATCGTTCTTTGTCGAAATTACTTCGACCACAGACCAGCAGCTGACAAACTATATAGCCGATGAACTAGAAAAAGGGCGTGTTATCTCATTTTCTGGTCATGAGGGTAAAGATGTTGCTCGTCTGAAAAAAGACCGTACACGTTGGGTGGTAGAAGCGGAAAGTGTGACAAGCTTACGATCGAAACTCGAGGCGGCTGTTAAAGATAGAATCGGGAAGAAGGTCAAAAAGGATTGGAGAAACAAACAGAATTGGTTGTGCATTGTGATTGATGACTATGCACACTGGGACCAAGAAGCACTTGCCATTCTAATTGGGATAACGGATCAGTTTAGGGATGAACTTGTCTCAAACTGCATTCACAAGATTTGGTTTGTAGGACTATCGCCGGAAAATGTGGACCTTCCTCTAAAGATCGACCTGTTCAAATGAACTCTACTCCTACATAATTTCTCCGGGTATGCATGCCTCTGCATATTCAAGATCATCTTCTGGAAGATCCGGTTGCGTGGCAATCCAATCGCGAATCACTTTCTCTGTGTTCGGATGGCGCAAATGACCAAGTCCATGAAGAGCCGCGCCCTGACACTCTTCCGACTCCAGATAGAGAATCTGCGTCAGTGTATCGAACATCACGTCTTGAACTTTCATATTATCTTCCAATGTAGATGGGGAGCGCCAACCAACTTGATTGGAACTCGAAATACTATCCCACCACATGTTGGATGACGTGTGTAAATCATCGACTGAGAACAGATCACGATAAAGGAAGAACATTGCGCGAATGCAGTCGGCGCGCTTTTCAAACGGCACGCTCTGGTCAAACATCAGATTAGGCAACAGCCCATCTATCAACCTTCCGCTTTGTAGGGCCCAGAAGCCATGCTCTAATTGATCACGGGAGTATTTCTCTAGAAGAGCTCGTGCGTTGCTGAAGAGTTCAGTAAGGAGGTCCGTGTTGTGCACCGCATCAAAAACAACCTGTACTTTTGAACCAAAGTACCAAGGCTGCTTCTCGACTGGATGATCAAAAACGAAATCGAGAAACTCGTTGTAGCTACACCCTCTTAGGTCATAAGTCCTCATCAGCGACCACACAGAATTGAAGTAACAAACATGCAGCGACCCTATGGTTTTTCCCGCTCAATCTATGGCCCCGAGTTATTTTTCGATTGATCAAGTTGGATGCCAAAGGGGCCATATAGGGGCCATAATTGCAGATCACCCGCCCCAATAAAAAACGGCTTAACCTTCGCGAATTCGCTCAGAGAAAGCCGTTCTATATACCTGCCCGGAGAGATTCGAACTCCCGACCTCATGGTTCGTAGCCATGCGCTCTATCCAGCTGGGCTACGGGCAGATAGGTCTTTGATAGGTTATTCATATTAACACAATCGGTGGACTCCAAGCCCCGGGGGCTCTTCCAGCTTTTCAATCGTTAATAGCTGGACAAAAGACGGAAAAAGCCCACCAGTTAAGGAGTTAGACTGACGCAGGTGGGAACAGCCAAGATTGTCAAGCAAGCATTTGTTCGGATTCCAGGTTAGTAAGAACCAATCTATTGACTTTATGGGGTGCCCGGAAGATTCAGTTTGAGCCGGGAATGGGCGCGCGGGTAGCGCCCTCATTGGGCGCGGAAATCGCGGGAGAAGGCAGTGCTTGCGACTCTGCAGGCTGCGATTGGACCGATGGCTCCTGCGCTGGTGGCACAGACTGTGGCATTTGCGGCGGCTCAACCGGTTGTGATGCTTGCGGTGGAGGCACATCAGCCTGTGGCGCAGCTATTTGAGGAGCAGCTGAAACTGGCTCCGACGGCACAACATTCTGAGGCGCGTTGACCGGTGAAGAAGTAACAGCGCTCGAAGGCGCGGCAATCGACGGCGCAGAGGAAGGGGAAACCGGTGGAACAGCAACTTGCGGAGCAACTGCTTGCGGTGCTGCAACTGCTGGCTGCGGTGAGTGTTGAATTGGTGGTTGACTTTGCGCACGAGAGCCCGCTTCCGCCTCACGCATCATCTTCATGAGGTTCATCGGCTTCTCGTCATCGTCTTCCGCGACAGGCTTCATCGGTCCACCTTTACCTTGCTCGCGCATAGATCTGATAGTGTCAGCGGCGGTTGCTGTACCGGGTTTGATGAATTTCTTGTCCGGATCATACGCATCAGAAACTTTGGTTTTCTCGCCAGCCAGTTTTCCGGTCTTTAGAGCGGCATCCTTCGCCGCAGTCGCGGTCTTGTCACCGGGCTTTGCACCAGGCTTTTCGGCGGTATTTCTTTTTGCGGGGGCTGTTGCCGTTGTTTTATCAACGGAACTGTCGCCTGTTTTATCGCCAGGTTTATCCGCGGTTTTCTCGGCGGGCTTCGTCGCTGCTTTTACATCTGTTTTCGCTGCTGGCTTTTCCGCAGCCTTCGGCTCTTCCATGCCGTCGGCAAGCCAGTTTGCACGAGACTTCAATCCGTCTGATTCACCCCGGCGACCGCAGTAATACAACGCGTACGCCAGCTTGCGCATGTAGGGCACATTGTAATAAGACAAAGACCCATTCGCTTTCACCGAAAGGTTCAACGCTTGACTTAGCAGTCCAGCAGCCGATCCGAAGCGACCAATGTCGCACTGCATCGAACCAAGTTGATACAAACAACGAGCTTTTGCACCAGCAGCGCTCGGTTCGTCCTTCCAAATTTCCAGCGCTCGATAATATGTTTTCTCTGCTTCGTCAAACTTCTTCTCTTTGATCAAAGCCTTCGCGAGGCGGTCTAAACGGGCGTAAGTATCGGGGTCTCCATTGCCCATTATTTTCTGCGTGGTTTCCAACGACTCTCGGAAATAATCCTCAGCGTCCCTGTATTCTTCTTTGTCGAGCGCCAACATACCTAGATTGTCGTAGCTCACAGCCATCGACATGTGCTCTTTGCCCATGATGGTCACTTTGATGTCGAGACCCGCTTTATAAAAGCGTTCTGCCATGTCAAAGTTCTTTCTATATCGATACAAATCACCGAGGCGATCGCATGTAACAGCCCAATCCATACGAGGAATGTGAGTTGCAGGTGGTGCAGTTCCAGCCCAGGCAGTGAGCACCTTCCCTTTAGCAGCGGTCGTATGCTCGGCATTCAGCTCGGCATCCTCACGCATCTTTCCATCAATAAATCCGAGCAACTCCTCAGCAAGCGGATCGGCTTTGCTGGCGGTTCCGTACATGATGTAGAACTTGATCAACTGCCCGAGGGCGGGGATGGTTTTCCCGCTATTCTTACCCAACTGAACTTCCGTAAAATGCAATTGCTGCTCTAGAAGTGGCTCTGCTTCTGCATATCTACGACGAATCGTGTACAAACGCCCAAGCTCACCTAAACTCTTTGGATAACGCGGATCACCAGCACCGAAGCGCGCAGAGAGATCGACAGCCTCTTTTAGCAATGGTTCAGACTTGCCATAGAGGTTGGAATCGAGGGCAGTCACTCCCTCATTAAAGGTCTTTATCCACTCCTTTTCCAAATCGAAGTACGCGGAGGAGATTGCTGGAATATTGCTCGAAAGAAGCACGCAAGCCGCCAGGCTCAAATACTTGCCCGCTTTATTCAACACACGTGTTTTGCTCGCGAGCTTGTTAGCGATTGCAGTTGTGCAGGGATTTTTTATAATTGCCATTCAGTAATTTTAACTGATTGAATGCGTGGTCGGACCCCGCATCTAAGGGATTTCATGAAGCTTTAGACTAATTCCCGTTGAACTGAATAGCGTAGCCTTGTCCATTCATTTGCCCTGTTGAGCTGACATTTCCGATGGACCCGTTGGATACGAAGCTGATATTTAGTACTCCGTTGACCGAACCTTTGTCAGATGAATCAACTGCAATGGTAATACCGTTCATTGTCTGATTGGTAATCGGACCAGACAAAATGACGCCATCTCGACCTCCAGAAAACGATGCGCGAACTCTACGACTAACCGGGTCGATGGTTTCTACAGATAGATCACGAAAGCGCATATATTGCTGACCCATGACTGTCAGCTGCCCGCGCCCTGATTGATTGACGTGCAACATCGGACTGCCACCATAGGGCTGACCCATGTTCCAAAATGGATTAATCGTATTGCCACCAGGGGTGATGCTGGACATCGACATCATTTGGCTAATATTGTCGCGCAGCATTTGCGCCTGTCCACGCGTGCCCGGGTCAATACCAGCTATCTGCATCGTGTTCACCAGATTGTTCGCAGACTGCTGTAACTGACTCAATTGCATTTGAAACTGCGGTGTAATATTTCCACCTGCGCTGCGTTTCACTTGCCCAATTTGCTGCTTTAGCGCTTGCATTGCTACGCAAACCTGCATGTCATTACCCTTCGGCTGCGGAGCCCATCGGCCGGTCGATTGCAAAAATCGCTGAATGCGCCCAGAAAGCTGGTCGGCATTAGTGTCTAGCGTATTGAGACTGGACGTCATGTTGCCGGAATTGAAGTTGGACATTCCGTTATTCGGGTATCCGCCAAACTGGTTAAAGCCGCCACCAAACTGCTGTCCGTAATTGTTATAGCCGTTTCCGTACTGCTGACCAAATTGATTCCCAAAAGTATTGTTTTGGAAATCATTCTGCTGAGACGAGCCCTGCAAAAGTTTTTTCAAAAATTGAGCCTGAACGGGCACGGCAGTAGACGCAAGCACGCCAAAAGCCAAACCAACGATCGCAAATCTCTTTGTATTCATCTAAGCACGCATGTTGACAACGGTGTAATCATCCTATTTTAATCGATTAGGGGATGCGACGCTTGCCGGAAAGATCTTGCGCAAACGCAGAAATCCGATGGATTCTTGCGATTCCAACGGACTCAGGGTCTTCGCCTTTCGACTGACAACTAGTGACAGCCGAAACTGCCTGCCTTACGTCTGCTTGGGCCTACTTGCGTCTGCTTGCGCCCAGTTGCGTCTGCTTTGCGCCTGATTGCGCCTAGGTTTCTCTAAAACCCAATTATTGAACGAATCGAGTTGAGTAGACCTGGACTGCGAGTATGCAAATAGTCCAAGAAGCCTGGCTCAGAATACGCATCCCAGCCATAAGAACCGTTGTAATTGTTATTGCGATATGCGAGATACTGCGCTCTCATTTGAGCTTCGTACTGCTGCTGTTGCGCGCGCTGCATATTGCGGAGATTGTGCCTGTACCATTCGCGCTGGTCGTTCCAATTATTACCCCAATGAGTGTGCCAATAGTCACGATTAACATTGTTCGCAACCTTGCGATAGTTGTTGTACTGACGCTTTTTTGCTTTCTGGACGTTCTTGTAATACTTCTTTTGCCAGTTATTCTTTTGCTTCCAGTTATTGTTATGGCGATGATGATCGTGGTCGGCATAAGCAGCCATTGGGCTAACAATGGTCAGCAGCGCCAGTCCAGCCAAGAGACGCCGAGTAAAAACAGTGTTCATCGAGCTCCTCCAGGTTGCAAAACAGCTCAGACGAGAGAGCCATTTCCTACACGTCACGAGGGACGCCCGAAAGGCAGCAGGGTTCCCTCTCTGAGAAATTATTTTCCGAGCTTCGCAAGCGAAATGAAAACTAAAGCTTTCCCCGCGTCCGCAACAACTCTTTGGGGTCGATAGTTTTGGAATTTGGCAAGGCACCACTGCCTCTGCCGCGCAGCTTGAAGATAATCCTGTCGACTATAAAACCTTCCGGCTCCACACAGTAGGCACCAGAAAGAGGATAGCCGAAGAGGAATACGAGATAAACATTTAACGCCAGCGTGCTGGCAATCACCACAGTCATCAAAGCCTGTCCAATCAGGCTCGACAAACCAAGGAAATAAGAGAAACCCAGGGTGAGAATGCCGCCAATTATTAGGACTGTCCAAAGTTCGGTCGAAACACCGTGCGAGCTGGTTATTAAGCGTGAGCGACGACTATCGCCGAGTTCCGAAACTCGATCTAAGCACATCTGGCGAATGTCCTTTTGATCGTCCGCGGTAGGCTTGAAGTCGATTATTGTGTCCCACAATTCGTTGACCTGCACAATCGCCTTAGTGCTTACCTTGCCTTGTTTCATCGCGGGCCATTCATCTTCAATAACGGTCTCGACATAACCAGAAGTCAGCTCCCGAACCTTAGTTTGCTGCGGCTCAGGTAGACCACGAGACAAAATATAGACGTCAGCAACGGCGTTGGCCTCTTGCTCAATCGTATTGCGCAAGTCCGACATGTCCGTCATGGCATCAACAACGATAAGTCCGAGAAGTACAGCATAGAATGTTCCGACAACCTGAAAACTGTTGCCTGCAACTTCATTGAAGCTCTTCAGTTTTTCGACACCGACAATACGCCGCACAATCAACATGCCACCAACCGCAACGGCAGATGTGACAAGCATCACGAGAAATCCAACAACGTAGGCGTTCATAAAATCAATCCCCTCTCCCCGCGCATATCCACCGCATATGGTGTCAGTTTTGCACGAGTAACCAGGGACAGTATAACTTCTTACATGGTTCGCTGAGGTTCGCTATTTGGTTTGCTAATGACAGAAATGGTGCCGTTTGTTTCGAGCATGGCGACCTGAACATTCGCTAGCGACAAATGCCCAGCCGAACGAACTGACTCCATCAACTCACCTTTGGAAATCTTTTCCTTCTCCATGTTTTCCCATTTGATCTCGCCGTTGTGCACCAATACCAGAGGAGCCCCTTGCAAAGCTTTCGCTACCGGCTTGAATTTGTACGAAAGCGTATTAACGATATAACTCATGCCAACAAAAACAGACATCGCAATGAACGCAGCAACCAGGGAATCATCATTTTTTATAGCTGCCGAAGCAATCAAATCACCAACGGTAAACAACACAACTTGATCCACCGGCGACAATTGCCCGCCTTCTCGGTTAGCAATTCGCAGAATGGTCAGAATGAAACAGAAGAGCAGGGTGCAACGGAGCACTAACTCGTGCCATGGTGTTTGCAGCTCAAACATATAAATACCTCTGGTTCAATTCTTCAGGTCAATCCAATTGCGAGAAAAACATCTTTCATTGGACTTACGCTGCGCCCATTTGGCGACACTCACGCGTTAAGCATGACCGACCGAGATAGAGAATCGTTCCCGCAACAGTCAACTATCTTTGCCGGCTCGGTGCAGGGGATTCAAAGGCGTTAATATAGTCGCATGTCAGGGCTTGATTTCAAGACGATTTGGGAGGAGAACAGGCGATACGCAATCACTGCGTTCATACTGTTTTTCCTTTATTGTGCGGCAATTGATATTTTGCCCCGCTCCTACTTGAAAACGACACTATCGGCGCCGGTGTACAAAACGGCATCACTCCTTGGGTTAGAGCAGCGATTTCACACATTCTCACCCGAGCCCCCAAGACGAAATTCGAGAATCTACGCTTATATAAAGGCTGCCGATGGTTCAACCTCAATCTGGAATTATCCAGACGTTGAAAGACTGGGCAACCTACAACGAAAAATTCGCGCTCCACGATTCAGAATTCTGGCCACAAGGAATTTGCGCAAAGACTCCATCCTATGGACTGATTTCGCGCGATATGTCGCCAGAGAAAATAACAAGTCAGCGTCAAGTCCACCGGCAGACATTACCTTCTACAAGCATACGGAAGCAATACCCGAACTAAATCCTACAACCGGGCAATTGAAGAGCAAGCAGAATAAGGAAGAATTCGTCTTCCATTACAAGGTCACGTCAGGTGATCTTCCAGGATGATTGACGCCGAAAAGATCCGATCGTTGTGGCAGAGAATTTGGTTTGAACCAACGTCTCCAGCACCGTTTTGCATTTACAGAATAGCGTTTGGAGCAATCCTACTTCTTGCAACTGCAAGCAAATTGTTTGACATAAATCTTTGGTATTCCAGTAATGGAATCATTTCTGTTGCAACGGCGAAGCAATTCGCTGGTCCAAATTCGCTTTCTCTCTTCTTTTTGATTGAGCCTACCTCTCAGGTTGTACTCATCTCAATGCTCGTACTGATGCTAGCCTCCGTGACTCTTTCTATTGGTTATAAAACGCGACTGAGTGCATTTCTTGTTTGGTTTTTAGCACTGAGTTTGAACAATCGAAATCAAGCCATTTTGAATTGCGGTGATATCTTCACGCAGATCAGCGCACTGCTATTGGTGCTCGGGCCAGCGGGCGCTATGTATTCCGTCGACAGTTGGAACAAAAAACACTCTTCAGCAAATAGAGAAAGCGAAAGAGATGCTACCGACGAAATCAAAACCATTCAAGGAGATAACGACAAAGTACTATGTGAGCCGTGGGCCCAGCGATTACTGCAAGTACAAATAGCAGCAGTTTACGTCGCCGGGTTCTTCTGGAAATACGGAGCGTCCTGGTGGAACGGAACAGCTACCTATTACGCGATGAACACAAAGGCTTACGTTCTCTGGAAAACGCCTTACATTTTTGATCAATTGTGGACAATTCAGCTCACCACGTGGTCCACGCTTGCCATAGAGTTTTCTCTATTTACTCTTATCTGGATCAGAGAATTGCGCCCGTGGGTTTTACTGGCTGGACTCGCACTGCACATCGGACTTTTGTTCACTATGAATTTTGCTTTTCTTCAGCTACTTATGATCGCTTCTTACATCAATTTTTTGAGTCCAGCAACGGTAGAAAAATTCGCCGGAAAGTTGAGACTGCAAATTTGAACGCTCCTCAAGACAAAAGCAAAACATTTGGCATAGCGTCATGGCTACTGGTACGTGCCGTTGCCGCCATCTATGTAATCGCCTTCACAAGTTTCATTTTCCAAATGCATGGACTCGTTGGCATTGACGGCATCATTCCAATTGATGAAACACTCAAGAAGTTAACAATGCAATTTGGACAACATGCATGGCACTACAAACCAACTCTCTTTTGGTTGGACTCTAGCGACTCGTTCTTGAACGTCGTAGCGTACTCAGGCTTAATTGCAGCGGTACTCGCGTTCGTCGGAATTCTTGCAGGACCAGCGCTACTGATTTGTTGGATGACTTATTTATCCATTTGCAATATCGGAGGCGACTTCTTCAGCTTTCAATGGGACACCATGCTGTTGGAATGTGGACTTCTCTCAATGTTCTTGTTGCCTTGGACTCTGTTTGATCCCGTAGCTTCTCAAAAGCAACTCAAATACAACCCAGCAGCTTTGTTTTTATTTCGTTGGTTACTTTTTCGCGTGATGTTCTTTTCCGGAGTCGCAAAATTCACGAATGAATCAGACTGTTGGAGAAATTTCTCTGCACTTACGCACTATTACGAAACCCAACTTCTGCCTAATGTCGTCGCTTGGTACGCACACAAGATGCCGCTCTGGTTGCACGTCGCATCGGTCCCACTAGTATTTGTTCTCGAGATCGTGATGCCATTTCTCTACTTTGCGGCAAAAAAACCGCGTGTGGCTGCTGGTGTTTTGACTATGCTTTTGCAGCTCGCCATGCTTCTCACAGGTAATCATGGATTTATAAATCTGTTGACCGCCGCGTTGTGCCTAAGTCTCTTCGACGATCAAACGCTAGCAGCAATGGTTCCAACCCAGCTCAAGGGAAAACTCGCAGACTGTTTCAGCTGCGCAACATCCAATTGTGGGCTCAACCCTACAAGTTTCTACCTTAGTCCACAAGGCAAATCAATAATTGCATTTGTCATTGTTTTAACATCGCTTGTTTCTTACCAACACTTGCGTAATGTTCCTCAGCTGCCGCAAATTGTTCAATCGAAAATGTCAGATCTGATTTACGGATATCACCTAACAGGCAATTATAGGCTTTACCCAAAGGTACTGAGCGAGCGCACGGAGATAGTCGTCGAAGGGAGCAACGACTTGGTTAGCTGGCAACCGTACCAATTCAAATTCCACATAGATACGCCGTCTGATGCACCACCATTAGTATCGCCTTATCAACCCCGTCTGGATTGGAGAATGCGATTCGCGGCATTGACTCAAGCCAGTTATACAAAGTGGTTTCACAACTTCGTGCAGCGGCTACTGAAAGGGTCACCTGACGTTGTTGCGCTGCTTAAGACAAATCCGTTTCCCAATCATCCGCCAAAGTACATTCGTGCGGATGTATATCAATATACTTTTACAACACAGGCTGAAAAAAATTCTACGGGTGATTGGTGGAAGAGAAAATTAGTCGCTCGTTATATTGATCCCGTAAGCATAAACGAGTCGGCACAGGAAGCCGCATCAGGATGCAACGTTGTCGCCTTTAATTCATTGAATGCAGACCATAGACTCATTCCATTGTTTGATGGAAAGCGAAGAACTAATTTTTCCGGCAATTGGTATGCGCGCTCGAAAACGGATTTGACACAGCAACTAAAGGAGTTAGAACTGAAAGCAGAACAGACGTCAGGAAGATTATTCAATAAAGACGCTGCGGATACAAAAAACATCTCTGATCCGGTTTTATGCATAATAGCTCCTCATGCGGCTTACAGATATTCTGGAATTACGGCAGCAAGGGCGTACCTTGCTCTACGCTCTCAGTATGTGGAACGAGTTTTTCTCATCGGACCTATACATCAGCGCACTCCAAAATTAGCTATCCATGGTGCGATTTTGCCGGAGAGTCTGACTTTCACAACTCCTCTAGGCGAATTGAAGGTAGACCAGGACGCACTTGAGCGACTGGGTGGATGCTCTCTCTTCTCGAAAAACGAGTTAGCGCACAGGCGGGAACACTCAATCGAGATGCAGCTGCCGATGATCCGCCAGTATCTTAACAAGCCTCGGATAGTGCCAATTCTTGTCGGGAAACTCAATAGCATTGAAGACGCAAAAACTATAGCGAACGCTATTCGTCAATTGATGAAAGACGGTGACGCGGTGATTATCAGTGCAGACTTCTCGCACTACGGATTGATGTACGGCTTTGCGCCAGAGGTACATGACCTAAAAGCGTTCGCATGCAAGCAGGACAGAGAAATATACTCCCTGGTCGAAAACAGAGACAGCACGGGTTTATGGCAACTACAGCAAACGTCCAAGAACTACATTTGCGGATTCCCAGCTCTTCTGGTTTTGATTAACCTTTTACCGAAAGAAGCACACGCAAACTGCCTCGATTATTTCAATTCGCAAGATGCAGGTGCGGGAGATTCAAAGCAAGAAAAAGAGCGATATGTGGGTTATGTCGCCGCTGCGTTTTCAGGCTGCAAATGGAATATCGAAAATCCCCAGACTAAAGAGGCTGCGCACAAACTATCGAAGCAAACTCCTTGAGGCGATTAATCGCCTTCCGTCTGCTTCCAGCGACAGGTGTCGTCAACTCGGTCAGCCGGCACGGAACTCTGCCCACCACTGCAAGATGTGCTTGCTCCGGCAGACTCGTAGCAGGATAGCTCGCGGCACCGGCTTTCGATTGATAAGAAAACAGCGCGATGTGTTTGCGCTCTTTCAGCGTGTACTCATAGAGGTTAACGGTGTGCGGTCCATTTGCGCCTTTGACGATAACACTCCTCAATTTCTTCGGATTTGCCTTTGAATACTGCAGGCAAGCAAATAGATCGTGTAGCTGATGAATATTCGTTGCGTCTTGAACGACGCAGTCAATTTGGGTTCTCTCAGCTTGCTCCGCTTCTTCAAACTGTTTCCCTCCCAAAGTCGATGGACTATTAGAGTATTGGCGCAGCAAGAGTTTCACATTTAACGGTTTATAGTTTTTTTGCACTTCTGGCGTCATGGGCAAATCTTTGCCACTCCAGTTCTCCAAGTCGTATGCCAAGGATATTGGAGTAGAGGCATCTCGCTCACTCGCACAAAATGCCACCAATGTCGGTGTTGCAATGAGAGCTGTCGCAGCAAGGAAAGCCAGAGTTTGCTGCTTAGACATGCGCAAACCTCCTGTACTTCCAGAGCAGGAACATCGCCGATGGAAAGAGCAGAAATTCGATATTCGTGTGCATTGATAATGCAGCTTCCATCGAATGCCAGTGCGCAACCAACGCCATCAAGAACAATCTCAACCCATTCATCGCCAAAGCCACTACAGCGGCGATAGCAATAAGTTGCAACACTACTCTTAGTTTCGTTGGGTCAAAAACGTTCCACAACAAAACAAAAAACATAAGCGTGCTCATCATTGGCAAACCGCTGCACGCGGGTGCGACTTCAAACGTGCTGTTGTTTACACAAAACACCGTTCCGCTTGCAGTGACAGGTATAAACAACGAAGCCAGTCCAGTAGCCATCTTTGCCGACAACAATTGCAGACTTGTACTGAGATGCGACTCGGCAGAGGCAGGCGCACCCGGAATAGCTGTAAGCGAAAACAAGAACACCGGCAACCAGTGCCTGAAATACTTACCTCCAGCAAACGCCCACAACAAGCCGGCAAACATGCCGATCGCGCTAAACCAAAACAATCGAGAAAAATGGAAATACGTGCCAAAGACATTCAGGGCACTCATTAGAGATAGAAACAACAAACCAGAACGAGAACAGCAAACCGCAAAAGTCGGCGCCGTTTTCGTAAAACGAAACACACCAAAAACCAAAATTGCACATGCCGCGACCGGAAGAACGCAATCGGAAAATTGCATCCGCGACAGGCATTCGTACCACGTCACGGAAACACGAAAGCAGAGCGGAGCCAAAATAATCGCCCACAGTGCAAGCCAAAGTCTGAGACCTTTTGGTTGCAGTGTTGTTGATTCAGCTGGCGTATTAGTGCTTACCATCGTCCTTGGGCGAATCACTCGTGTGTTTCTTCTGGGCGTTTTTGTATGCGCAGTATGCGCCCGTCGCGCCAGCACCGAGCAAGGCGAGTGTCGCCGGGTCTAAACCTGGAGCCAGGGCTGTTCCACCGCCGCCACCGGGTCCGCCTGGACCAGGACCACCCGGCCCGGGGCCTGCACCGTCGCCGCCATCGCCACCGTCACCGCCGTCACCGCCATCACCGCCGTCCCCACCATCACCGCCGGCGCCTCCATCACCACCGTCACCCCCATCTCCTTGGGCTATGGCAGCAGGCGCCAATGTGACACTCAAAAGCGACTGCGCAAGAAACAAAGTTCCTAAAAGGGTCGAACCTTTCAGGGCATTCTTCAATAAGTCGCGACGCGTCAGAGTTTCCTTCAATGCTGTCATGGATTTCCTCATGGATGTAAATGGCAACAGCAGAGCTGTCAACAGGGCGGTGCAAAGGGTCTATCGAAGTATAGAAGAAATCCCAAATTCAGCGTGTACAAAGCGCTTTACGCTTCGCTAATGACATTTCTCTTGAGAAGCCTATTCTGCAACCTCAAATTGGGCGAAGGGGAGGAAAAATGGCGCCACTGGGAACAATAGCTAAAGGTTCTTAGATCTAACGCAGAGGCAAAATGTCAGCAAATCCTGAAAAGCTTTGGCAGCCCTTCTCAGCCGAACACAATTCGACAGTCTCTTTAGCCGTTGCTGCAACGCTTTGTGCGGCATTTTGTGCGCCGGTCACAGTCAACGGCTCGGGTGCAGCAAACGCGCAGAATAACGCTTCCAGCCAGGCGAGGATGTCTCAAATGCTCAATCAGTTTGAGCAAGGCAAGCGCCCGACGTACAGCACTGGTGGCTATGCGCGTGGCAGCGCCAGCGGAATGCCCGGCTATGCCAATATGATGGGTAGCAGGCGCCCAAGTAATTTAGGCGGTTATGCCGCTCGCAGCAGCGGGGGCAGTAGCTCGCAAATGCTCCAGTTGATGAAAGCAAAAATGGCACGCATGCAGAACGGAGGCGGCGGTGGTTCGTTGATGCAAATGATGCAAAAACGCCAAGGCGGTGCACCAAATATGATGCCTGGAATGGGAGGTGGACCAGGCCCTGGAATGGGCGTGCAGAGCGGATTATTCGCCAAGATGATGCAACAGGATGCCGCTTTCAACAACACGATGAAACGCAACCAAATGAATCATGGCGCGGGTATGCCAGGCATGATGGGCATGCGACGCCCAGGCATGGGCATGGGCATGAACAGACCTGGCGCCATGGGAATGGGTATGGGCTCTGGTATGGGGATGGGCTCAATGGGCATGACAGGCATGGGCAAGCCCGGCGGTATGAGAATGCCAGGTGGCGCAGGAATGCTCGGCGGAATGCCGAAGATGAATGCCCCACGCGCAGGCTCACCATTTGCTCAAAAGCAGTCAGCGCCAGCAAAATCGAATACAATGACTGACCTAGAAAAAGCGATGGACAGTCAGTACGGCAAGTAGCGGAGATTTGGCAGACTGGAATGAGCAAATTCGAGCGTTGCCCTTGCGCAAGCAAAGCCTTGTATCACAAATGCTGCAAGCCATTTCATGACGGCACACCAGCTGCAGACGCGCTCAGTCTCATGCGTTCACGGTTTGCCGCATATGCACTGGGTCTTGCCGACTATATTATTGACACCACTCATAGCGAGCACCCGGAGTTTTCCAAAGAACGTTCGAATTGGAAAAAAAGCATTGAGACTTTTTCGCGGGCGACCAACTTCGATCATCTCACCATTGAAGAGTTTGTCGATGGTGACGAAACCGCGACGGTCACTTTCACGGCGCACCTACGACAAGGTGGCAATGATGCAACATTTGGCGAGAAGAGCTTCTTCGTGAAGGAAAATAATCGATGGTTCTATAAAGCTGGTGAGGTTCATTGCGAAAAAGCAAATGCCTGACAAAGAGCTCAAGATAGATCTTCCAGATAAACTGCTGACCGCAGGTGATGTAGTTGGGCGAGCAGTGCGCATAGCACGTCAAAACTGGCTGGTATTGGGCAAATTCTTTCTATTGCCTACAATGATTTATTGGCTTGTCGTGCCTTGTGCATTCTGGGATTCGACCGCATACACAAATAACTTTCCATCCAATGTAAGTTTTTGGATTATGGTTTTCGGCTTCATCATGATATTTCTCTCCATGTGGGAGGTGGCAGTGAAGAAGTTCGCGCTCATCTCCTACATAGCTGGAGCCGCACCAACTCTAGACGAAGCACTCAAGAAAGCACAGAAGAAAATGTGGACCGTCTTGTTGCTCACCATACCGGTGTTTATATTCGAGACGATAGAGAATTTTCTCTCAGTGATTTCAACCAAGTTGAGTGCTATATCCGGTCATGAAAAGGTTTCCGAGGTCTTTGCGTTCTTTGAGCTGTGGCTAATAGGAGCCGAGTTCTTACTTCTTTTGCCATTTCTCTTAGTAACTGTGTTGAACGCTTACTATATCGCGTTCATCATCTTCGAGGATTCGTCGATTGCAAGAGCATGCGGTCGTTTCTTCTCACTCACATTTGAAGACTGGTTCTACGTCACTATCACGCTCTCACTCATGTGCTTAGTTTACTTCTGCGCCGGCGCTCCAATCCTCGGAATAGTGGCATTTGAAGCCTTTCTTCCGAGAGACGCACTCTGGTACTTTGTAGGTGGCATTGTCTCAGCAATCATTGCCGGACCGCTCGATGGATTTATGTCGGCAGTCCTCACCATATGCGGTGCCCTTCTATACAAACAGGTCAGCGCAAGAAGAGAAGGCAGGGATTTGCTGGACAAACTTCAGTTGCTAAAAGCGAAGTAGAGTCACTACTTCTTCTGCTCTTCCGGATTCTTCTGGCGTTCTTCGGGATATTCAACCCACCCAGACTTTTGGACCTTCGGCAATTCCGCAGCAATCTTTGCGTAATGCTCTCGCAGGCGCGCAACTTCTTTGACCTTTCCAGTCAAGTCCCATTGCAAAAATAGATTCTGTATTACTTGAGGATCTTTTTTCAAGTTTTTGTAGATTGCAAAACCTTTGTCAGCCTCGGTGGCAGCCTCTTTTGAGTGACCTTGCATATCCATAATTGCGCTGCGATAAAACATCAAGTTGGCAGCCTTCAAACTATATTCGCTGCCGGAGGCTCGCCTTCGGCGTAGATCAGCAAGACCCTGGTCAATTATGTTCTCCGCTTTTCCCCATTCTTTCTGATCACGATAAATCTGGTACAGCATATCGATGCACATCATCGCTTGCGGAATCTCAGTTTCATTTGCATCTCTGTACGCTTGTAGCGCCTTCTGCAATGTTGGCTCAGCCTTCGAGAAATTCTTGTCCGCGAAGAACTCACGCCCGCGCATAAAGGCGCTGGGTTTGTACGAGCGTATGTATTGATTCTCTCGATTGCCTTCGGAACGCCGCAAAGTATGAATCGCGTCGACCTTTCCCTGCTTGTGGAGCGCGTTTTCAAGTTCGTGCCGGAGCGCGATCATTATCTCCGGATCAAGGGCTTTCGCTTTGACTCCAATGGTGTTTCCCTTTGAGAGCATCTGTTCGGCGAAGTCCCATTGATTAGTCGACTCATACACCCGCCCCAACCATAGATATGACTGAGCCTGCATGGCGTCGTTGTTTTCGTTCTGCGCCTCCCTTAGCGCTCCTTTTAAATATTCCTTCGCCTGTTCGAAATTGCCGGTCATGTGCGCATGCCGGCCAGCAGTCATCAATTCGGCCCAGGTGGGGGCAACCGCACAGGCAGGCAATGCTACGCAGAGCAAAACAGAAGCGGATACGACAAGCTGAGTACTAATGCGCAGCGCCGTCCAAAATTTTGAATGTCTGGGACAAGCTTTCATAAGGAAATGGTACAGGCATATCAATATATAGGTAGTATCCTGGCGCACTCTTGACAGATTCGTGGGGCAAGCGCATACTAACAAACATGTTAGTTAGTTAAATCAGCGCAGTCTGAAGTGCCCCGTTGGGCATCATTACGGCTGCGGGTGGAACGGCAAAACCCTCGCCAATATCCATTTTCTGGGAATTTCGCAAAGAGGGTTGACAGAACTAGACGACCGGTCTAATATGAATGCATACCGACGAGGTCACGCAAATGAATTTCGGAGACATATTCAACCTGATAGAAGGGCTCTACAGAGCCACAGAGCAAGACCCAATGTCATTTATGGTCGTTTATCCAATGGCAATAATGACGAGCAGCATGCTGATTTATGCGCTTATCCAAGATTACATCCCTGTTTATAAAAACAAACTGGCTCATGCAATCGCTTTCAAGTCGCGAAGAGTCCAACCAGCTCTGCAAATTACAGCCACAGCAACCAAGAGAAATCTCAAGGCAGGCAATCAAGTTCGTTTTTCTAGTTGACCAAAATAGACGACCGGTCTAATGGCAGCATCTGCTCATGCGGACCGCTAAATAGAAGTCCAAAGAGAAATGGATTAACAGAAATGGAGATGCGAGAAATGAACGCCAGGGTATCTACAAGACAAGACACGAAGCAGCTTTTGCTCGAAGCCGGAGTAGAAGTAATGATCGAAAAGGGTTATACCAATTCCGGCATTCAAGAAGTTTTGTCCAAAGTTGGCGTACCGAAAGGCTCTTTCTATCACTATTTCGATAGCAAAGAAGATTTCGCGCTCGCAATTATTGAAGAGTTTGACAGAGACTTCATGGCATTCTTAATGCCCATCCTGACTAACAGTGCGCTCACGCCGAAAGAAAGACTTCGGTCGTTTTGTGAAACAAAACGCGAGTGTATGCGCGCAGCAAGTTGCCGCAAAGGATGCTTGATTGGCAACTTGAGCCAGGAGATGTCCGACCAAAGCGAGACTCTCAGACAAGCATTGTCGGAAGCGATGGAAAGGCGGCTGAACGCATTTACCGTCTGCATTGAAGAGGCGCAGAAGATTGGCGAAATAACATCTTCAGTGGACGCCAGATTGATAGCAGATTTGTTCTCATCCTGTTGGGAGGGAGCAATGATGCGAGCAAAAACAGCGAAAAGCTTAGAGCCGCTCGACGTTTTTATCAAACTAATGTTCGAGCTTGTTCTCAAAAACTAAATACGAAACCCGTATAAACACACCAACCACACCACCTCTGCTCCCTGAATACCGCCAGGGCAGATCGAACACATCGAGGGAAACCAACCATGTTATTCAGTCTCACAGCAAAAGCCAGATACCTTCTTGCAGGCAATCCCGAAGCACCAGTGCAACTCTTGGAAGAGTATGCCGAATCTGAAGATGCTCATATCAGAGCACGTGTAGCCGAAAACCCAAGAACGCCGCTGCGCTTGCTCATAAAACTCGTCCACGATGCAAGCCCAGAAGTACGCATCAATCTGGCATTCAACCCAGTTGTTACCGACATTCTGCTGGCAGAACTCGCAGAAGACGAAGATGCGGATGTGCGCTTTGCACTAGCAGAAAATCCTGCAGTACCGCAAGCGATACTGCAAAGATTGAGAACTGATGAGAATCCGTACGTTGCACATCGTGCAGCAAAAACGCTAGAAAGGCTCGAACCGATTTTCACAACTGTGAACCGCGCTCAGTTCCAAGCAGCATAGTTGAGACCAAGACCCCATCAAGCTTTTCAAGCAATCCAAGTTTGCACAGGGAAAGCGCAGTCAGCCAAAAATGTTGCGACTGACACGCAACGACAGCGCTAGGACCACGCAAGGCGGCGCACTGCCCCAATAGGCGCCGCCAACTTTTAGAATGACGCACGCATCAACGGGGCGGTGTAGAAATCGCCCCGCTTGATAAACGAATTTGATCACAGAAGTTCTTGATCAAATAAGTTCGCAAACACCTGCGCCTTAAAGGAAAACCAAATCACTTAGTGTTAAATCAACTCACCCACAGGAGTACGAAAAATGACGTTAACTCAGCAGCAACCAAAGACCACAAGCGCAAAGCGCCTCGCCGGCAAAATCGCCGTCGTGACCGGTGGTTCCAGAGGCATCGGAGCAGCCATCGCGTTACGCTTGGCGGAAGAAGGAGCCACTGTCGCCGTCAACTACAACAGCAATAAGTCCGCAGCCGACAAAGTCGTGAAACAAATCGAAGAGCTCGGCTCAAAAGCAGTCGCCTTGCAAGGCAACGTAAAGTCAGAAGAAGACAGTAAGAAGCTCTTCGCTGAAGTTACCAAAGAATTCGGAAAAATCGACATTCTCGTCAACAACGCTGGTGTGTACGAAACCCTCTTCATTACAGACGTTACTGAAGAACACATTGACCATGTCCTCGGCACCAACGTAAAAGGCGTCATTCTTGCGACCAAAGAAGCCTTGAAAAACTTCGCTGACGGAGGTCGCATCATCAACATTTCTTCGAAGGCAGCACAAGCTGCAATGCCAGGATTCAGCGTTTATAGCGCAACAAAAGCGGCACTCGATACGTTGACTCGCACTTGGGCTCAAGAGCTGGGCCGGCGCAAAATTACAGTAAACGGCGTTGCTCCTGGTCCTGTTGCATCCGACATGTTCAACACAGTTCCGGAAGAACTCAAAGCACAATTCATCGAAAAGACCGCACTTGGACGCGTTGGAGAACCAGAGGACATCGCAGCTGTGGTTGCTTTTCTCGCCTCGGATGATGGACGCTGGGTGACTGGTCACACGATCGCTGCTGATGGTGGCATTACCGTGTAAGAGCGTTTTGTGGAACAAAGCAAGTTAAACCAGACATGAGAGACGACGAGTCTGGAAGAAAGGGAGGCACCCAGCCTCCCTTTTTACTAGCAATGTTTGTTCGTTAGCTATGTTTGTGTTTCCTAGCTATGTTTGTTTAGTAGCTATGTTTGTTCGCTCGCTTTGTCTGTTCACAAGCTTTGCCGGTACGAGCATCTTCCAGAGCGAAAGACTTGTTTGGTCGAGCTATCAGTTCGTCTGCTTTCCACCGAACACGCTGTAGTCGAAAGTAAACAGGATTTCGACAGGGTCCGGTGCGCCTTTCGGCAGTGGTGCAAATGGCGCAGCGGTCTTCACCGCTGTCATCGCAGCTTCATCAGCAACCATGATGCCGGAAGAAGACTTCAAACGAACGGACGACACCGCGCCCTGACTGCTGATCTTGAACTTCAAAATGATCTTCTTAGTCTCTTCGCCTTTCGGAGGGAACCAAGCCTTGCGGATTTTCTTTTCCATCTGCGCGACGTAGTCGGAAAGATCTACTTCATCGCTCTTGCCTGTACCAGAACTTCCACCGGCATCACCAGTGCCGCTGCCGGTTGAGCCTCCTGTTGATGCAGCCGGCTCAGGCTGTTTCGCTTCTTCAACAAGCGGAATATCGGCTGGTTTGCTGTCATCTGCTTTGACCGCAATCGGCTGCGGCTTAGGAGGCGGTTGAACAACTTGTTTTACAGGCTCCGGCTTCGCCTTCGGTGCTTCCTGTGGTTTGGGTTGCACTTTGGGCGGCGGAGGTGGTGGCGGGGGTGGTGGCGGTTCGGGAAACTCGAACTCGATTACCGTCGTGTGCTTTTCTGGAACTTTGAGAATGAAAAGGCAGGCTGTGGCGCAAACAACAAGCAATAAACAGTGCACCAAATAGGAAAAGCCTGTCGAGCCGGAGAACGTAACCCCCATGTCAGGCTTAAAGCCTTCGGGGTAACGCGACTTCTTCACCGCTTGCTGATACGCATCAGCGATGAAATATGCACTGATATACAAGAAGCACAAAATGTAGAGTGCAACAGCAGCTGGTCCCGCAACGACTTGCGGCGTGCTCGTCGCCTTATCGAGATGAACTCCAAAGGACAAAGCAATCGGAGCGATGATTGGGTAGAGATTTTTTCCAGCAATCAGGGTCGTTAGGAATGTCAGACCAAGAAAGCTGCTGACAAGAACAAGCGCGCCAACAACGGGCTGCCCGACGTAAAAGTGTCCCAGACCAGGAATGAGCGAAAGAAGCGCAGCCTTACCCGGCTGGTAGCGCGAGGCCGCCTCTGTTTTGTTTACTGGTTTTTCTTCCGGTGATTCCGGCGGCACTTCGACTTCCGGCTCACGGTTCTTGACAGTTTGCATACTCGAATGAGTCTTCGTTCCCAGATACTTGGGGGGTATGTAATTCTCTCACATTCCTTGCAACCTTGATTTCGCTTGACAACACGCGCGAAATACTGCGGTGACGGGCTCGGCTGTGACTAGTTCCCGCTCAAGAGAAACTTTCAGCAACCTTTCAAGCAAAGCTCAGGAGAATCTTATCAAGAGCTGGATAAAACGACTGTTAGGTATTGGAAAGGGTTCGAATTCGAGAATCGAGCAGCACTCGCTCACCGAGACCTCAAATTGCCATCATTCTAGACAGTGTAAGCGAAAGAGAGCGCCACTATATTTAGTACTATGTGAGTGTGCCAACTATCAGTCTATGAGCTCAGACCAGTACTCTGTGCGCTCACGCCAGTCACAATCACCGTTTCCGCAGGTCAACGTCACGCGGGAAGAACGGGAGTCAACCTCCACCACGTTGAATCCATCACGCACAGCATCGATTGTTTCCGAGTATTTTTCGTACTTCTGAATAGGCTTTTTGCACTTCGGGCAGAGCATCGTAGAGTTGGCGATGGCATCCTTTATAACTTGCTCGGACATGGCAACCTCATTATTTTGAACCTATGATTCTAGACCACCAGGCCGTTCATGGCAAAAAGTCCATTAACACAACAGGGAAGGCGTTTAGGCCTTCCCTGACAAATGCATTTTTGAGGCGCAGACTAATAGTCTTGCGATTCCTGCGTCCTGTTAAGACTCGCCAGAGTGTTCTCTATATCTGAAGCTTCTTGAACGTGACCGCGCTGCTTATATATGTTCGAGAGAATTTCCAGCTCTTTGGCGCTGCGCTCCAGAGCTTCATCTAGCTCCTCAAATGGTTCTCTCGAAGGTTCATTTTCCGGTGTCATTTTGTGTATCCTCGAACAAAACTTTAGCTCCTTCGCAATGAAAAGACTCAATAGCAACCTTTCAGTTCCCGCGAAAACGATTTTTAATGTTGCCTGCAATTTTTCAAAAATAGCCAGCAGCGCCTTTTTTCGAAACTTTACGAATAAAGGAAACGTATGCAACTGGATACCTCTACGTTAGAAACCTTTGCCATTAATCTGCGTCTAGTTCGCGGAGGTAAATCCATATGGCTAATAAAAGAGAAAATCACCATCATTTATACAGGTGCCTGGGCGAAGTCATTAACCAGCGTCGCAAACGCCTAAAACTGACACAGGATGACCTGGCAGCGGAATCAGGAGTCAATAGAGCATTCATAAGTAACATCGAACAAGGACGGCGAAATCCCAGTATCGGCGCCGTGGCGAGTATTGCAAAAGGATTGCGAACGCGGGTGTCGAAGATGCTGGCAAAGTGCGAAGAGTGCATGTTAGATGAAGGCGAGAAAACAGCTTAAGACCTGTAATTAATCAGCGTGAAATACCCAAACGGGAACCCAGAGAGACGCTGCCAGTCTCTCTGAAAACACACGCCCCTGTTGATTTTTCAGCATTGCGGCGTTGAGGAGGTAACCAATGTTAAAAGACAAATTTGCAAAATTTGAGTCCAAGGCGCCCAACCGCATCAACCCTGTGGATCTTGATGCTGTAAGCGACCAAACCGAGCGCCTCAAACAAATTGCAAGTTCGAAGGAGAGTCAGGAAAAGAAAAGAATCGCCCCTAGTCTAGCTGCCGCGCTACAGCCAGAGCCGCGCCAAGCTACAAAACCCTCTGTTAAACAAGACATTCTCCACACAGCAAGGCTTGCTGGACGCAACCGCGGAATTCAAAATGCCCTTGTTAAAGTTGCAGAAACAGCTGATGCACCCTCTATCTTGGCAGACCTGGCCTGCGAATCAAGAAGCGCAGTGCGCATGGCCGTTGCCGACAACGTCCATACGCCCTGTGACGTGAAAGCCGCGCTGGCACAGGATAAGAATGCAGATATCAGGTTTGCACTAGCGGAAAACCACAGCACTCCGCTCGAGGTTTTGGAATCGTTGCAAGATGACCCAAACCCATATGTAGCTGGGCGCGCCAGACTGACACTCGAACGTCTGCAGATGAAGCATCTTCTCAAAGGCAACTTCGCAACACCAATCAAAAAGCTTCGAAAACAAGCCTAGCCCTCGGAGGGGGAGGCCATGCCTCACCCGACGAGTGGCAAGGCTTTGGGTTATTTAGAAAAAGCCAAAAACGAATACGGATATAATTGTCGGCTCAACAAAAGAGGGGCCGACAATTGTACAAATGCTTTCTTGTCGAGACAAAACCGAATGGTGTCTCTCATGTGTTAATGAACCGCCCTGATCAATTGAATTCGATGATCAAGGAATTCTGGAACGAATTGCCACAATTAATCAGCGAACTAGAAGCAAGTGGAAAGACACGAGTCATCGTTATTTCCGCGGAGGGAAAACATTTTAGTGCTGGCATGGATCTCAGTGTTTTTCAGTCCGGAGATCTAAAAACTGACTCGCCCCAGGATAGAGAAAAACTCAAACAGTTGGTGCTTGGATTGCAATCAACATTCAATGCGCTCGAGCGTTGTCGCACTCCAATAATCGCAGCAGTCCACGGGGCGTGCATCGGTGGCGCATTTGACATGGTAGCGGCGTGCGACATGCGCTACGCGACAGCGGATGCAACTTTCAAGATTCAGGAAATAAACCTGGCAATGATGGCCGATCTCGGGGGATTACAAAGACTTCCATACCTGTTACCTGATGCCGTTCTCCGCGAGCTTGCCTTTACTGGCAAAGCGCTTACGGCTGAACGCGCCCAGGCACTCGGACTGGTAAACGAAGTCCTGCCAGACCAAAAGGCTTTGCTCGACAGTGTCATGGAAGTCGCTGATGCCATAGCAAGCCGTTCGCCGTTAGCAGTCTCAGCATCAAAGGAAGCAATAACCTATGCACGAGACCACAGCATTCAGGACGCGCTGCTGCACTGCGCAAATTTGCAGGCCTCAATCTTTTCGACTGCAGATTTGATGGAATGCATGAAGGCACAAAAGGAAAAAAGAGAACCAGCATTTAGCAATTTGCACGGACTCAAACAATCGTTATAAGACGCTTTCTCTATAAGCTTTTTCTCGAAACGCGTCATCGATGGCGAGTCCGCAACTCCTGAAAAAATTCCGAGGATTCTTTTAGAAGGTGGGAACTTATAGGCTTGATGGTTGTCTAGTTATCCATAAAGGATATAAAACTCGGGAATTGTGCAAATTGGATAAATAGCCGCTGAAGCGGATTTAGTAGAACCAGCTAAGTCACATACCTATATGAGTTTCACCGGCAGGGAATTCCCTGCCGGTCTTTCTTTCTGCTGTTTGCAAGATGCCCTCAATAGCAAATGGAAAACTAGCACCAATAGTGGTACCAGCTAGACGACGAACATCTGTCGCGAAACAGTCCAACTCGGTCCGAAAAACTTTGAGCCATCCTGGATCATGATTATGTGTTTGTTGTCAGTCTTTTGAGAAACGACCAACTTAAGTTCGCAGTCAGGTATGGCTGTTTTGATGCCGGCATTAACGACTTCTGCCAACACAACGGCGCCATCGCCCTGAATGCCGAGAGCGGTTTCTCTGTACAACCCCATAAATTGCTCGAAATGCCCGCTGGTCAAGAGTCTCACCAGCTCGGACGTTACTTCTTCTGGGATAGAAACTGATTCGGAAGAAGGTTCCTGCATTAAATCCTCGGGCAGCTGCTTGTGTAATCCATGCCACAAACGGCAAAAAGTCAATCATTGACGCCCACGGATTCAAGATTCAAGCGCGTTTTCACGGATTTATACACGTTTTCGTGAACGCGATTTCTGACCCGCTTTTTTGCGAATTTACTTTGGTCTGATTCCGTTGCATGATGTGAGCAACCCCAGACGTTAAGTCACCCAGCCCCTTCTCTCCTCGCTTCCTAATCAAAATTGTTTAGCCGCACCCCGCATTCCAGTTCGTGCGTCAGTCCGCGCCCCATCCCTCATTCTGCGGTAGTCAAAATGAATACAAACTCTCACTCCACCGGCTCGTTGGTGTTCTTATCCACGCAATTACTAGAAGAGTCTCTTCACGAACATCCCGCCAGTTTGGCTCCCGACCACTGCCCTTCGTGCTGGACCAGGAAGATGGCTCTCGAACTCATTGAATGGATGCGCTCTTCGGCTCCAGCCCCTTTGTACGCAGAGGAATACAAAGCTGCGTAGGTTCAGCTTAGGCCGAGATGATAGAGATAGCGTGCTCGGGCTCAAGCAATTAGAGTCGGCTTGTACGACAAGAACCAAATCTTAAGCACCCCAAAAAACGATTTAAAATGAACGCGAAATCAGTCAACAGCCTGGGCTTTCAGCTCAGGCTGTTGCTGTTAATGCCATTAGTTAGTCCCTCAGAAGTTAAACCGATAACGGTTTAACTTCTAACCTGCAAGCCGCGCCCCTCACCCATGACAACCACAAAAATGCCAGACTTGCCAGCAGGAGTGCCTGTTAACATTAAAAATGTTCAAATAGTAATACATCTCTTATATATACAAAAGAAATCAAGGTCACCCTGGCATACCGATAAATTTTCAGATACCGCCGACGGTGCCACATCGGGTCCTAACGCGTTACTTGCATAGAGCTTCCAAAGTGCGCTTGTTGACAGGTTTTACCGCTGTTAAATTCTAGTTTTTAGAAGCAAATCTTCTTTCACTTATGCGCGTGAACTGATAAAGTTTGCTTATGGTGAGTGATTGTTGCGTATTGGTGCGTGCCAGCGACAACAATAGATTTAAATTACCAACTATTGATATATAATCTGCGCTTATTCAATCCTAAATGGATGCAGATACGGTGAAGTTGGAGGAATACATGCAACTCGCACGCAGCACAAAACAAATCCTGGGCGGCTCCCTTTTGGCTTCATTGCTCGTAGCAGGGACTCTCAGTCCTGCGTTCGCGCAAAAAACAGCCAGCGCGACAAGCCTGAAGATCGGTTATTTCAATCTCGCAATGGTCAAGGCTAGTGGCACCGGCAGCGATTCCGAAGCTCTGAAGAATCAAGCAGAAAGTCAACTGCGTCGTGATATTGAAGCCGGACAAAAAGCGATCCAAAAGGCTCGCGAAGACAAAAAGTCCGATGAAGACATCAAGAAAATTGTTCAACAAGTACAAACCGAACTGGCTGCTAAGCAACAAGCATTGGCACAACTGGTTCAATCGCAAAACCAATTGGAACAACAACGCATTTTCGGCGCTGTTAACCAAGTTGCAAAAGACAAGGGACTTGATTTGATTGTTGATGGCGCAGGCGTTTTCGCCGGTGGTCAAAAGGTTCTCGACAGCGGTGTTGATGTAACCGAAGACATCGTGAAGACTCTCACCCCTGGCGCTAGGAAAGCTGCAGCTCCTGCTGCAACGACGGCATCCGGGGAGAGCAAGACATCTACCAAGTAGAACTGGCATCCAAGACTCTAAACAAGTGGCGAGCAGTAAGCGTGGCGCTTTCTCTCGCCACTTTTCTTTTTGCATCTGAAGCTTTCGCACAAGGAGCGAATAATCTTGGCGGCGTGGGCGGCGCTAGTAGGTCAACAGTCTTGCCAACGGACGTGGTTCCACTTCCCTTGCCGGAAGAACGCCGAGCGGTCGGAGAGAGTTTTAAGTTACGGCTTTTCCAAAGACTGCCTTCTCGCTTTTATATGAACGCGACCTGTGAAACTTCGGGTCGTATTGAAACTAACGTTTTTCAGTTTCCGACCAAGCGGCAGATTTTGAACTCCGCGACCTACAACCGAGGAGTTCCTTTCGGGGCTCTATCACCGGACGATCAAATCGCATTAGGTGCCGCAGTCGATCGAGCCAGCCAAGCTGACAGCGTCTATCGTGTCTCGCCGAACATCACCGCAGGATGGTCACTTACGCCTAATACACGCGCGTTTGTGAACTACTTTTATCTGCGCGACAAACTGGCACGCTTCAACACGCTGAATACGTTTATCAACCAGCTTGGCACAGGTATTGAACACAACATTTCGCTGCCCAAGCGCGCCAACCTCGAATTGCAAATGATGACCCGGGAGCTCTGGCAAGCAAACGCAGACCCGATTTTCGACTACATCCCTAGCACGACCATCTCGATTCCGATCAAGAACAACACGATCGCTTATTTCAATGCACTTGCGCAGTTTCGCTCCTTGAATTTCTTTGGTGGCGTAAATCGAGAAATCGACCCATTCTTTACCATCGGCGCATTGCATCAACGCGGTCCCTGGTCCTTTTCGGCAAACATGACCTACCTGGTTAACTTCCGCCGGGGATTTCGCGACGCGTCAATTGACGTAAATAGCCAAACAATCATCTGCGACTTCGAAGTCGCCAAACAGCTTTTCAAAAAAATCCCGGGCTTCCAAGGCTTCATCAGAGCTGAGCCAGTGTACAACTTCGGCACCGACAACCTGCCTGGACTCGCAGGAATGGACTTCCGTCTTTTCTACGGAGTAAGAGGCGCTGTTTCCAAACCATCGCTGCTCCTCTACACAAGTCAGCTAAAGAAACGCTATCAAGATCCGCCTCCTAAGCCAAAACAACAAGACCCAAACAAAGGCAAAAAGAAAGATCCGAAAGGAAACACCAGCTCTCCTTCAAATTCCGCACCGACTACTCCTGCCGACGAAAATAAAGAGCCGCCAAAAGATGATCCGGTTGGAGGTCCAAGCGCTGATTCAGAGCAGAGCGTGCAAGGAAATCTGATCTCGCAAGAGACATCCATCCCTGCCGACGTGATTCCTTGCAGCGCCGCTATCCCAGAAGCAACGGTGCCAATGCATGGATTCATAACTGAGTCGGAGAAAGAAGTCTCGGACGCAAATTTGATTTCAGGTCTTGCAAGACCCAAAGACAATCTCAACTGAGACAAAGAACTGTCTCAACTAAGACAAAGAACTGTCTCAACTAAGACATAGAACTGTCCCGACTAGACCGGCCACAGCCTTGACTAGAACCTATGGCAAACTTGCGAAGTCTAAAAGACCTTCGTTCTTCCAGGTTTTCCGTGGAATTCGACTTCTATGTGCGGCTTGCCTTGGGCGTCCTTTGTCGTCACCACTTTTGATACGGACAACTTTGTCTCACCCAGAACAGGGACATTGACTCCGACTTTCAAGTCGCCCTCCTTGAAGGATAACTCCTTTCCGTTCGGGATTTTGTGCACATCGAAATTTAGCTTGCCATCGTTGAAATAGAGTTTTGTGGCATCGAGACCGGGAGCTATATTTTTGTTGATGGGAATTTCGCTCGCACGCGGATCAAACGAGCCATGCAAATCACCTTTGGCATCTTTCTTGAATTCCAGACTGTCGAGATTATCGCGAAGTTTTGCAAGCCCATCAGTAAATTGCTGTTTCTTAGCCGGATTTGCAAGCATATCTCCGAACATGCCACCGCGCATGTGTTGCGCAGTCAGATCAACCGACGCCTGGTCCGATCGCGCGATCACATGCCCATTTCCACGCTGATCGCTATACATTGTCATTGAATCGGTTGAAGATGCATGCACCCCGCGTGGACGCCCGAGCGGTCCGTAGGCTTGAGCAGCCCCCGTGAATCCATGCATATTAACGATATCGACGCGACCGGGATTCTCGGGATGAGTGACAATGGTGCCACTGGGATCGTCAACTTGCGAGCTTATAGGCACGGCAGATGCTCGCTTGAATCCGCCCACACCATAAACACGAACATTGGGAGGAGGCATGCTGACCGCTTTGTCGAGGTCAGCAGAGAAATCGAGATTATTGCCCCTGCGATTCAATTTCATTGAATTGACGTTGTCGAACATCGGATTTTTGTCGAAATCCATCATCGAGGCAAGTGCTTCGCGCTTCTTCAGCTCGTCGCTCGAAACAAACTTTCCACTCTTCTTCGACTCGTCCATTTCAACTGAGTTCTTCTCGCCTTTTGCACCGAACAAATCAACGGAAGTATTTCGCACAATGTCGCCTTTCTCGAAATGCGATTTGCTGGAGATTTTGGTGTTGTCGGCTAGCGTGGTAGTTGTTTCAAACCCTTTGAGTACGCCCTTTTCGACACTTGGATTAGTCTCGGTGTAGGTTCCGTCAAACGAACGCGAGTACATATTCCACTGTTTGGCTCCAGGGCTGGCAACGATGTTATGCATGCCGTTCTCATCTACGACGGACTTTCCATACCACTGCGCTGCGTCTGCGCCCTGGTAGTTAACAAGCTGACCTTTGCTATTCGTCTGTTGCCACTTGCCGTATCCATTTTTGTCAGCGTCACCGACGCGCGAAATGGTTGTTCCCCACGGCGTTTCAAAACTCTTTACAGCACCGCCTTCATCGTACTTTATGTTCTTGTACGAAGCGCCTTCAGCTTTTCCAGGTGCGGGCGAAGTGGTAAATCCAGTAATCTGCCCCTTATCATTCAAGGATACTGAAGCGTCTTTCGGTGCGCGCAAACCAGCTTCATCAAAGGTTTTTTGCTGATAGGGCTCTTTCAGTTTCATATACTGATTTTCATGACTTTCAGCATTCTGATACCCGCGCGCGCCCTTCTGCTCCGGAGTCATTTTGGAAACATCAGATTGAGGAAGCACATCCGCTGAAGGCGCCAAGCCAAATCCCAACAATTCACCACCTTTCTTGAACAACTTCGCCGAGTCATTCAAAAGGTCGAATGCGTTCAGACCACCTTTGCCGCTCTGTGAGCCAGCCTCCGTGATCCTGTCATTTGCATTCGATGAGGTTTCATTACCCTTATCATTGCTGAATGCGTCGTTGTTTGAAGCTGAGGCTAAATGCGATGAATCAGTGCGTGGCTTTTCGTCTCTTTCAACAAATTGCGCGGAGTGTGTGGCGATGGGTGGCATTAGCATCCTTTCTCGCGCTCAAACGCGCGCCGCGAGCGGCACGAAAGCGCAAGTAGAAATCCGACCAGCGTGCACAATAGTGCGCCGTGTGGGCGTTATGGGGTGGTGGTCGAGATTTTTTTGGGTAGGTTTACTGCTTAGAAACGAGTGAAGTACGAGGCTGTGAGATTCGGCGGATCGTTGGATATTTGGATTACTTTGATTGGGTGCAGAAATAATTTGTTGTTCGCACAGAAACACAGGGCAAAGCCCGGAATCTACAGGTGGTCAATCTTGAATCTATATTACAGATCTTGCAATTTTGTGACTGTCGCTCACCTGGCAAAAAATCGACTTTTCCGGAAATGTATAAAGGGCTTGCCTGAAAACACATCACGCCCTCCAACCTTGCACTATATATGGTGCCGAGCTATACGAGTGTCGAAACACTTGGGTTTGCCAGATGCTTGTTCGTATTACATAGAATGCCAGCGTTGAAGCAGCGTGAATAGAGCGTGAATAGAGCGTGAACACGCGTTGAATTAGCGTGAACATAGCGTTAGTTCAGCGTGAAAACAGCATGGAATGCGCGTATAGGAAAAAATATTTTTACGCGAAGAATCAAACAGGCACCATATAAGGTGACGAACAGCGCGATTCGACAACCCTAGGGTTCTTGACATACCTGTAATGCTTTGTTACTATTCAACTCTTCCTCCCCATCTTCCTTCGAAGCGCAGTAATAACTGCCAGGACTTACCATGATTACGAACGCCTCCCCGCATGCGTGGGTTGAAGGCGATCGGTCCAAAGTCGACACCGCAAAATCGGTGTCTGACTCGACTGATCGCATCCTCATGGATGACGTCAACTCGACACGCTCTCTTGCGGCAATGACCAAACCAGAGCCGTTTAAAAAGCTGTCCGATGCAGAACCCGCGCAGTTGGAATTCGCCAGCGCTTTCACTGCACTGAGCAGCGGCAACATCGACGCAAAGATTCGTCGACTGGAATCCATTGGTATGCAATATCAAAGCAGTCAGGATCCGAGCATCTTCGACGTTAAGTCGGGCAGATTTAAAGGCTTCGATGTGCCCGAAAATTTACGCTGTGCGATTTTCCAGAGCAATATAGCTGTAATGGCCGGCATTATTAAACCCAGCGATGTGACAATCAGAGCATCGGAATTCGGTTCTATGATCCAGAGCAAAGGCTACAAGCCTGAGAAGTTCGTGCCCGGCAAATCGTACCCAGACGGTACCTACATAGTCGGTGTCGGCGGTGGTAAGGATGGTGAGGCGAATCATGTCGGATTGGTGCTCAACGGACGCATGCTGCACACCAGCAAAGGCCACATCAATTACGAGTCGATAACCGCAAGATTTCGCCAGGGAAGCTACGATCGCATCACCGTCTACACCCCGCCGGGCAGATCTAAATCCATTTAGAAAAGCACTCGCGCTATTTAGACGCCTTGCAAAACCTGTCGATTCGCACCGAATAACCAGCTCCTACAAAAAAATTCGGTGCTTCTCTGTTTAAGCCCACTCCAAAATGCACGTCTATCTGCTGATGAGGGGTGACCTTGTACTCCCCTCCAAAATGCGCAAAGTTCAAGACCGGCGACTGGCGTTTGAAAAACCCCGCATACTCTATAAAGACGATGCCTTTTTTGCCGATGGTATGGTTATACATCACAGTTTGTTGATACGCCGCGTGGCGACCGGAATCAAATAATGCGAAGGAAGGCATTACACACACTTGATGCGTCTTCCCGATTGGCATGGATGTCGGCAATCTAAAAACTGGTTGAACGCCAGGTCCGCTTATAAACCTCCGCCCAGTCGGTAGGTTCATAGAACCAATGAAGGAAGATTGGATGCCTTTGATACGAGGCAGTTGTTGCTTTATTCCGACCTCTTGCAGATCCGTGACGCCGTCATTTGTTTGCCCGGGTCTGTGAAACAGAAGATAATCAGGCACAAACATTTGAAACTCGGTTTTTTCGAGCAACCCCAAACGAATTTGTGTCTCAGGAAGATTGAGAATTCCTTTTCTGGAATCTAGCGAGATGAACTGCCCGCCATTCTCTAGCTGGATACTACCTTTCGGTACAACAATGGAAGAAAAAGTGAAGCTGGGACGATTAGTTTCGATATCGCTCTCTTTGTCCGTAGCGATTGCGGGCGCGCAAAAAATCAGTGCAAAGACCGAAATCAATATATAGATCCGCACGTCCAATTCACCAAGCCCCTTCACATCCCACCAGTGGACGTTTTGCTCATTTTACGTTGAGTTCGCGTCTCTGTGAAAACAATCCTTTCACTTCGCAGTTCGATTCTGTGTCCAATTTTCCTATTTGCCGTATACAAACCTACATCGGCTGGAAACCTCATCTGTTCCTAACATATTGAACAACGCGGCGAAGTCGCTGCTGTCTCACTCCGGGAAAAATTAGCGTAAAACGCGGCGCAAATGCTGCGGTTTTTGCATCCACTCGAATTAATGGGTTGGGGGGCATATCATGGCGGACGTTATTACTACTGCGCAGGCAGGAACACAAGTTAGTAAAGAGACCGCAGACGCTCTTGTGAGCATGCGCAACGAAATCGACCAGCATCGCTATGCAGACAGCAAACGCAGCTATCTGGGCAAAGCCTTCGACTGGGTGTATGGCGCTGACGAGAAATCGTTCAAGCAACTCGAAGAAGTTGAGCAGCGAGCCATCACTCATGTGAAAAACAATGATATTGATGCGCTCGAAAAGATGCGCGACGAGATCAATCAAGCTGTTGACAAAGACAAAAATAAGCTTAAATGGCAAAACGACATCTCGCAGCTCGGTGGCGCGGGTCTTAAGATTGGCGCGTTATTCTTCGGCGGAAAAGCTGGGTACATGGCCAGCGCCGGCTTCTTTGCAGCAGACGAAGCCAAGCCCGCAGACAAAATTGGCGGGCAAGCTGTAGACCTCACCTTGGGTGCAGCCAAAGGTCTTACCTTTAAATTCCTTATGGACAAAACTATGTCCAGCGACATGAACATTGCGCTCAAAGGCGGCGCCATGAGCATCGGCGGACGCACTATTGATACGGCTCTCACACGCTCTAACTACTACGATCAAAAAGAGCAAGGCTATAGCCTCTGGACTGGCGCGAAAAATACAGCATCTGAGATGGTAAACCCGGAGCATCTTGCAGTTGATGCAGCGGTAATGGGAACAGCCTATTTAGGCGGCTGGGCAATTGGTGCCGCTGCTCCAAAACTGATGACACCATTTGCACAAAAAATCGAAACCAGCGCAATTGCTGGTGCCGCCCGCGGTGCCATATCTGAAATAACTGCAGCACGAATCGCTGGCGAACAAGTCAACTGGAGCCGTGTCGGGGGTAAGAGTTTGGCGACATCAGTAGTCTACGGATTCGCTGCAGCGCCAGGCGCCTGGTACTCCGACTACCAAGCTCATCAAGCCGCACAGCAAAAAATCGATCAAATTCAACACCAGCATGATGGTGCAGGAGACGGCAACTACTTCTATTACAAGAAAGCCGGGCAAGTAAAAGCTGAGCAGTTGACGCAGGACATGAGCTGGAAATCCACCAACGGAGACACGCTCACAGGCAACGCGGGAGACTGGAAAGTAACAGGTCCGGACGGCAGCACATGGACAGTGAAGCCAGACATTTTCGCGAAAACATACGGTGAAGTGACACCGGGTTCGGGAGTGTTCGAAAAGACAGCACTTGCCCGCGCTATGAAACTCAAGGTCGATTACAGCGTTCAATCGCTCGAAGGCACAAGTTCTGGGCGCGCTGGTGACTACCTGATTATGGGACCGAACAATGAGTTTTACATCGTCAATGCCGCGAAATTCGAAGGCATGTACTCGCAAGTTCAACAAGCTGGTAAAAACTAAAGCTGGTAAAAACCAAAGATTGAAATACTAAAGATTGCAAACTAGAAACAGCGTGAGTTTCTGCTCGGGAGAGGGTGTAAAAACCCTCTTCTATCCTTTAAGGGCTCATGAGCAGATCGGCAACATCTTCCATCTTCTGTCCGTAAATCATCTGCATAAATTCACCAGTGTACGCTAAATCTTTTGGGTGCTCGAATTCAGAAGCTGGAGCTGTGACGAACTTCTGGGACAGAGTCTGGAATTGATAGCGCTTCGAACCATCGCCGAGCTCCATATAGTATTCGAGCGGAACTTTTTCCACAAAGGAAAATTCGAAATAGGTTCTCCAAATCTCCTTCGCTTGCGGAGGCAGGGTGATAGAGTCTGCGGCGATCGTCATGACCATATTGGAGACATATGGAGTTTCCAACTTAGCCTGAAATGTATGCCCAAAACCGTCTGTCGCATCCAATCTTCGATTGAAGGGCAGTACATACTGCACAGCTGGAGCACCCGCAAGCTTTATCACACGTGTCTTGCCTCGAAACCTCTCAGCATGCGCGCGGGTCGGATACTTCGTGATGAACGTCGCATATGAGTTGCGACTAGCTTTCTTTTGTCCTTTCCTATAAACCACAACTTCCCATGTGGGCGCTTTCGCGACCAGAATTGAACCTTGGTTTGCTTCAATGCGGATACCTTCCGCACACGCCTTAATCGTTGACTTGCCCCAGTTGCTGCTCTGATGAACTTCCCAGACTCTGTATGTTTTTGAATCGCTTTTTGAATCAGCCTTCGCACTGGTTTTAGCTGCCACCGGCGGACCGCCAGCCAGCGCGGGTTCGCCACAGGCAAAAACAGCAGCCACGATAGCAATTAGCATTGTTCTGAAAATACTGAGCATTGCGGTGACGAGTTTAGGTGGATTCCAATTTCAAAAACACGTACAGAAAAGCTGCTATTCCCATAAAAGGTCAGCGACCCCTTCCATTTCTTTCCCGTAAATCATCTCAATGAACTGCGCAGTAAATGACAATCCGGGCGGCACTGTAAAATCGCTCGGCTTCATCGTAGCGCGCAAATACGACGTTGTGTCCATGCTGGCGCGCTTCTCGCCGCTCGCAAAATACAGCGTTGTCGTCAGCGGAATCTCATCAATCACAGGACTCTCGAAGTAAGAACGCCAAATTTCCTTTGCTTGATTCGGAAGGTATTCAGCATGAGGAGCGAACGTAACCTCCTTGCGCTGCACAATCTGTAGATTCTGTTTCGAACGATACAGACTGCCGAGACTGGTCATTTCATCCAGTGGTCGACCGACATCGAAGCTGTAACTCAGCGCATTGACGCCTGCGACCTTCACCGTGCGCGGCTTCTCACGAATTTGAGATAGTTTGACCGCATACCGATTTTTGGTTCGATAGAGCTGATAGCTCATTTTTGCAGCTTTCTTCTGATTTTTTCGATAGATGTAGACGGTCCAGTCCGGCGGTTGAGCAATGAGAATTGCGCCCGTCTGTGACTCGATTCGAATTCCAGCGGGACATACTTTGATTTCAAAAATGCCCCAGCCCGTTGTTTGACGGGCACTTATGCCTGCGTACGACTTAGCAGCGACTGAAGACTTAGGCATAGCACTGGTGGAAACAGGTTTGACGGGTGCAGCGGAAACACTTGTGGTGATGAGAGGGGTGAACATAACGCACACTGCAGTCAAGCAGAGAGAGCGCGCGATTAACGGCGCGCTACGGTCTGCAATTATGCCTGCGCCTAGGCCGAAACCTGAGCAGGTGTTTCTTCTCTGAGTCCGTGTTTCTAAATCGGAAATCGCTTTAGGTTCCATCTAGCTGCACATTACTATGATTCCACTAAGGAAAAATCCGCAACTCGTTCTTTCTACTTAAGGTAGATCAATTCGGCGAATTCCGCCTCACCCGGACAAGCAAAGTTCGCATTCCGCCGGCGCGCTTCCTCTTTGGCAAAGCTTCAGTGCTCCCGATTCTTAGGTTTCCAGCTTGTATCCAACGCCATAGACGTTCTTAATGAGCGAATTATCTTTGTCCTCTTCCAAACCCTGGCGAAGACGCATAAGTGAAACTCTAACCGTTTTTGCAGTCGCTTCCGTATCGGACTGCCAAACGCGGTCGATGAGAGTGTCAGCACTAAAAACTTGGTTAGGGTGACGCATGAAAAACTCCAGCAGCGCGAATTCACGCGGAAAAAGTTTGATCTCTTTCCCGTTCTTCGTGACCTTGTGCTCGTTTGGATCAAGCTCAATGTCTTTCACTTTCAAGACATTATGGTGATAAACCGGTGAGCGCCTGAGCAATGCCCGCACGCGCGCCGCCAGTTCCTGAATTGAAAACGGTTTGGTCACATAATCGTCACTGCCGGCGTCCAGACCGGTTTCTTTATCAGCAATTTCCGTCTTGCCAGTCAAAAATATGACTGGGCAGTTCCCGCCGTTCGCCCGGTATTCCCTGCAAAGGGCAATCCCGCTGACTTCAGGTAATGACCAATCCAAAATAACTACATCGTATTGATAGGTCTTCAGGAAGTTGCGTCCGTCTGAGCCGGTAAAGGCCTTGTCCACCGTATAGCCGGCGACGGCAAAATATTCAGATACGAGATTGCACAGGTCCTTATCGTCCTCAACAACCAAGATCTTCGCCATTCGCTACCCCATTCTCCTGACCGGGCTTTGCCCACATATTTGAATATTAATAAGCTTACCCTACTGTTCCACGGTAGCCGCCTTATCTTTCCTGCAACTGGCTTCCAATTCCTCAAACCCGGAAATCAATAACAGGGGCAGGGCTCCAGGGACAGGCTTCGAGGGGCAGCGCTGCCAAGAATTCGATTTGAATAATTTCTTCGGCTGTTACGCGATTGCTACTTTCGTTTCCTAAAGTGACAGTGTTCCCCCCAGTGGAGTGCGATTGTTGAGTCGGGTGAGCGGAAAGTTCGCCGACAGGACTCAACCAAATCAAAGGTCTACTCACAATCTTTGATTCAGGTTGATATTAGATCAGCCAATGCTTCCTGTCACCGCCACCTGAAATTCAACAGTTCTCTCCGAGTCCGCCCCCTTTTTCTCTAACACATCCTTAGCCGCAAGACCTCGAGTCTGCGTCTAGCTCGTAAACATGAGGTTTTCCTATGTTGACGTATGGTCCGCAGATCATGCTTTCCTTTGCTGTAGACGAACCATCGTCCTGTGGCTCGCTCTCCCCCCAATCCCAACCACAGCTCACAGAAGCGCAGAAGCTCAAGGCTATTGAAAGTTATGCATTGATCGCTGCATCACATGCGGTATCAGTTCAAAAAACAATGACTGAGTGCCTATACGCAAGAAAGTCCGCCCCTTCAAACTGTAAACAGCAGAGTCAGAGCCAAAAACCGGAAAGCCCTCAACACCAAAATCCGAATTCGTCGCTTGGTCTTTCGATGCGGCTACAAGATACCTTCCGCAATTACTTGCGAATGCGTATGCCGAATCAAATCAATCTTCCGCCGCAAACTGAGCGGCATAGACCATCGCAAGAATTACGCCAAATGTTCACGGATCAATTAATCGAGCGTTAAAAATGCCAGAAAGACAAGAACAAGATCGCAACAATCAAAAGCACGATCACAAGCAGAATCAACGCCCAGAGCCACGCCACGAACATCGGCATGAGCAGAGGCATGAGCAGAGGCAGGAACACCGCCATGAGCAACGTTATGAACATCGGCAAGAACCAGCCCATCGCCAAGAGCGCCGCTTCGAGATTCCACATGCGCAGTATCCAACACCGCCGCAGTTCAGATATCCCCAGAATTTCCATCCTACGCCGCAACAGCAGCAACAGCACAACCACTTTGATTACCGTAATCAGGGCGATTTCAGAAGGTACCAACAACAACATTTCCGAAATCCATATGACGGAATGAATAATTTTTGGCGAGATAGTTGGCAAGACAACTACTATTACGACGGTCGTGGACACCATCATCACCACCACAGACAGAAAGACGATTTCTTTCCACGCCTGCTTGAGGGCATTGTGGGCGGACTTCTGAACGGCACGCTCGTTAAAGAACTCGACAAACTCGACTTCGACGAAAAGCCGGAAACCAAACAAAAAGCTCAGATCGAAGACCTTGACGACAATGACATGGACAACAAGCAGATTCGCAAAGAAATGCTCACTCCAGACCAACAAATATTGCTCAACCTAGATATGCAGTCCAAGTGGCAAGACTTGGATGCAGATCGGAGGTTTGAAAGAACAGGTTAATGCGCGAAAGGGACGCGGGTGTACGCCTGCCGCAGGGTAGAATCTAATCATTCGATCAGGCGGCGGGTGGCATCCGTGAATATTATGCGCAAGACACGAAAAATCATTAGTGAAAGAACGATGGTGCTCAGCCTCACGTTCTCACTATTTGCAGGCTTTGTATGCTTCACATCTTTCTCACCGGCCAGCGCAATGTCAACGCAGACGTATGAGGCAGAGATCGATAAGTTGTTTATGAACACTCAGTTCAATGATGCCCATGATTTGTGTTTGAAGGCTATAAAGGAAAATCCGAAAGATCGGGTTGTCTTTCTGCGTAAGATGGGCGAGATGTACATTGTTGCGGCAAAGGGAAAGTCAGGCATTGATTCGATTCGCCTCGCGGCGCGCCTGGCACCCAAAGATGCGCAAGTAATTTCCACGTGCTCAATCGTTGAATTTTTAGCAGGCTATGTGGTGAAGGCAGAGCAGCTTGCACAAGAAGCGATTGCAATCAACGACAAGAATGGTCGTGCGCATGCAGCACTTGCCCTCTGCGGGCTTCGCAACGAGACGCTCGCAACGCAGGAAGAGCTAGATAGAGCAATGAAGCTGGCTCCCAAAGACGTCACAGTGCTTATCATCGCTGGCATTATTCATCTGCGAAAGTTGGAATATGATCAAGCTGAAAAGGCTTACAGCCAGTTTGTGAAAGCCTACCCAAACACTGCGTTGCCATACTATCAACGCGGTTTTTTCCGCCGCGAGGTTTTTAACAACTCAGGTGCGCTAAAAGATCTCGATGAAGTTATAAAGCACCATTCTAAAGACATCTATGTTCGCACAACAAGGGCGAAGTTGAACAAGAAAACAGGTCGATACAAAGAAGCAATCGAAGATCTAAATGTTTTAGAAAAGATGGGAGGTGGGGGCAACTCCTCATTCGCGCGGCGTGCGGAATGCTACGAAAAGGTAGGCAACCTTGAAGCCGCAGTGCAAGATTATAAAAAGGCTCTTGATGCATACGGTGTGACGCGACCCGATTACGACAAAAAATACGCCATAACACATGCCGCAACTCGACGTTCTGCCTGGAACAAAATGATGTCTGGTGGTGACGCTACAGAACTTTCGAGCACAAAAGCAACATGGCTAAAATACATTTTGCTACTGCAAAAGACAGGAAAGTACGACGAGGCGCTTACTGAACTCGTCAAATTTACTAAAGTATTTCCCGGCGACCTCAATTCAATTTACGCGCGTCAAAATCTCTACAAGAAGAAAGGCAGATGGATAGAGGCGCTCGCAGACATCAATATGCTGATTTCGAAAAATCCCAACGTCGCCGAGTATTACACTTCACGTGCAGACATCTACAAGAATATGGGTAACGCGGACAAGTCGGCAGCTGATTTAAAACGTGTGCAGAATTTGGAGAAATTCGGTACGCCAGAGGGCGACTAAGAGCGACTCTAGACTTCGACACTTCGATAACCGGGCACGCATGGCGTCGCCCCTACAAAAAGAGTTCGGAATCCGTATGAGGCTTTTTCGGAACGACGAACCAAAAAACGCTGCCGCCCCCTTCATTTTCATCAATGCCGATGCGCCCTCCATGGGCTTCTACAATCGTTTTGCAAATAGCCAGACCAAGTCCGGTTCCTTTCCGCTCACCTTCCGAGCCTGTGCCTACTTGTCTGAATTTTTCAAAAACAGCCTCGCGCGCATCTTCCGGAATGCCCGGTCCATGGTCGGCTACGCGAAAGACGGCGTGATCAGGAGTGGTGTCATAGCCGGTGCCATTGCCTCCCGACTTGCAAGTGACTTTGATCTCTTGCTCATCGGGCGAAAACTTGATGGCATTGTTGATTAGGTTTTGCAAAACACGCTTCAAGCGCTCTTTATCAACCACCAGGTCAACATCTTCGCACTCTTGAACAACTCGGATCTTGCGAGATTCCGCTTCAGGAAGAACAGTGCTTACGGCATCACTAACCATCTGTGCAGGCTCGCTGTCTTCATAGTCGAGCTTAAAACCAGATGATTCAAAACGTTCAATATCCAATAGGTCATTGATGATCGCAATCAATGACGCCACAGAACGCCGCCCCACACTGACTAGCCTGTTGCCGCGTTCATTCAAATCGCCCGCCACTCCTTCCAAGATCAAATCAAGTGTAATTCCGAGAGAAGAAAGCGGTGCGCGCAAATCGTGGCTGACCATAGCAATAACTTCTTGTTTCAATCTTTCTGCTTCTTTCCTGGCGGTCACATCTCGCATGATCAAGAAGAGATGTTGATTCTCTTTGGACCAATTACCGACCAGCTCCATGTCTCGAAAACGCCCATCTTTTCCTTGAATGCGTGCCTCAAATTGAATTTCCCGCGCTTCATTCTTAATGCGAGAAAGTACATCGTAAGCGGACTTTCTATCTTCCTCGTGGACATAAGACTGAAAGAGACTGCCACGCACAGCGTCCTGATCGTAGCCAAGGCGCGTTGTCACCGCCGGATTCACTTCCTCAAAACGGAACGAATCATCCAGAGAACAGATAATTTCAGCAGTATTGTCAATCATGGCGCGCTCTTGCTTGCGTGTCGCAGCAAGGTCAGCGGCGAGACCGTGGACCACCTGGTCAAGTCTCGCGATTTCATCATCACCTTCCATCGGTGCACCAAGCGGCTTTCCAAATGACACAGTCATAGTGTCATACATCAACTGCCTGAATCTCATACCTACATTCATTGTAAATATCAGCCCGAGAAGCACAGCCAATGCGAGGTTGGAAACAGTCATGACACGCAGCATCGTTTCCAATTCTGCGCGACTCTTTTGTTCTTTCACACGAGTCAAGGCACGAACCCTGGCCTGTTGCTCAATTGTGCGTTCACCGATTACGCGAATACGGCGGCATAAGCTTTTGATTGTTCCCGATATATGGACACTATCAATATCCCAAACTTCTTCTTGCCTGAAATCAGCGGCTTGTTCTAAGGTGGTGCTCACTTCAGAAATGATTGCAGCAAAACCTTTGACGCCGGATGATTTGTCTGTTGTTCGCGCAGCCAGACGTTTTAGCTCTTCTGTGTGAGTGTCCAATCGAGCGTAGTTTGACTCGATCTCCATAAGGAAAGTGGGATCCTTGGCGGCTTGAAACATGAACATACCAGCGCCAATCGACATAACATCGTTCAATACTTCATTAACAAGAACCAGCCCGTCCACCGCTTCGGATTCCTTTTCGCGAGCTTGCTCCAAGTCCGACACGATTTTCGTGAGCCAAAAGAAGAAGCCGAACTGCATCAACACCGGTACAGTAATCAGCAAAATAATCTTGTGGGTTAATGAAAATCGCAGCTTCATGCGCTGTTATTCTTTCGGCTCCGGCTTTCTAACGTCAGGTCTTATAACTAATACTTAGTAGATCAGATTTATTCTGATTGTTTCTTGCCCGATTTCCGAGAGTTTTGCCCACCTGTAACTTTCGCCGGGTGGAACACCAAGGAAACAAGATGAGTTTGTTCGCTTACAACTTAGCACAAACAAGCACCTGTGCCCCGTGACAGAAAAATAACAGCGCTGATACGCGATTGATATTTTTGGGTCCTAACATTCGAACTATCCCCCAGTCGCAAGAAGCTACTTCCTGTTACTAATTAGCTACTAAATACACAGTAAGAAAAAGATAGCGAAAACAAGCTCTAGCCCGGCTTGGCGCCGCTTCTGGAAACCGGTTTTGTTCACACTGCTTTCACGCAAGCCCAATTAACATCAGTGTGCCAAAAACCCCTTTCCCTAGTCCGCAGTCCTCTCTTCCTACCTCTCTTCTCACCAAAACGTTACTATGACAAAAACAGTCATCGCGCTTTGCGCTGCGGCATTTCGCCGCGTCGCGCCATCTCCCCTTACCAACAATTTTAAAAAGGCATCGGGTATAACAGCCCGGCTCCTAGCGCTTTTTGCTGGTGTTGTGGTGGTCATGGCGTCGTTGTCCATGCTCTTCTTGCTGGCAGGCTCAACTGAGGCGCTGGCAGAAGACGGCGACGAAGATTCAAGCCTCGGCAAAATGCAAAAGACATGGGACAAAACAAATCCTCTGTCCAAGAAGCATAATTCGCAGCCACGTCCGGATGCTAATGCCGATGCGGAAATGGTTATCCATGAATCGCAACCAGCTCCCGACCGAACGATGCAGCGCTATTACCTGCTTCAATTCATGCCGCAAAAGCAAAGAAAACAAAATCAAGCAGGGCAAGAAGCCGGCAATAAAGGTCATCAGCAAAACTACGATCCAAACAAACCCAAATATCCAGCAGTCGATGCCGGTGATGGGCACGAAGGCGGGATGAACAAAGAGACAGCGGATGTCTGGGAACAAATTGGACTAGCTCCGCAACAAAAGATTCCGAGCGCGCTCGCTAATATGCAAGGTCAGCAACAAGGCGCGGGAGATGCTGGACAAAACGCAAACATCAACGCTCTGAAAGAATACATTCCGATGATTGTCGCCGGCAACGTCAACGTAGCCAACGAAGCAGCAGGCGGTGGAATAGGCAACAGCGCGCAGCCCTGGCGTCCATTGTCACAGGCAATAGGAATGGTGCAACACATGTTCCGCCACTGCTATTTGCCTATGGCATTACTACTTCTATTGCCGGGTGCTGTTCTTCTTCATTTGAAAAACATGTGCACATCGTTCGCCAACCCTGATGAAGACTTTCAAGGCGGACCATGGGCGCATATTCTCCGCGCCATGATTGCACTGTTCCTGGTTCCGTCCACACAGTTGATCATGAGCTACAGCATCGACGTGGGCAACTCGATGACTTATACAGTCGCTCAGCAATTCTCCGCCATGGAAATCGTGGCATGGGCGGAAGGAATGCAGAAAGCGAGGGAAGCAGCCGGGAAGCCTCAAGAGAGGCTCGATCCACAACCATTCAAAGAGCAGCTTTGGCAAATGGCCGCCGGCATCATCAATATGTCCTTGGGCTATGGACTGTTGATTTTGGCGGCGTTTCAATTAGCGCTCAGTTGCTATTTGCTCTTGTTGGGACCAATTGCCGCCGCGTTTTATAGTTGGCCTGGTAGCGTGGGCAAGCTATTCAAGCCAATTTTCATCAACTGGGTGAACGGCGTCGTGGTTCTTTCGTTGTGGCGCTTCTGGTGGGTGCTAATCACGTTCGTGATGGTGACACGAATTCATTGGCTCTCAGAGATCGGCGAATACCAAGCGAATACAGAGTGGGAAGCTCTTATGCTCGGCTGCTTCCTGGTGATGATGATGTACGTACCGTTTGCACCATTCGATTGCAGACCCGGTGACATGGTCGACAAGCTCCTGGAGAAGGGCAAGGAAATCAGCCAAGCTGCGCAAGGCAAAAAGGCTGCCTGAGCGAAACGGTTAAGAAAAACCTCCGAAGCTCCGACTCTCCACCCCGAGGAAAAACAAAGTGTCATCTTCAGGCAATATCACAAAAATCGCTCTCGCCGGTTTGGCAGCTCTAATGCTGATTCTCACGGCAGTCGCACCGGAAGCTCTAGCTCAAGGACTGCGCCCAAAAGAAAAAATGGGAACAGACGGCGCCTCAACATCTGTCAAAGCGGCAAAAGAATACGACAAGGCAATCAAGAAAGAACGCTTGGATGCAATTGCTGAAGCGCTTTCAAAACTGCCTCCCGAAAAACTCAAAGCGATCGTCCTGCGAATGTCTCGCTGGAATCAAACCGAGCGCATGATCGGTCAGATGAATCAGCCGCGCAACACCGCACCGACCGCCAAAGCGACAGGTCAAGCGCAAGCCACTCAAACAGGAAATTCTGCAGCCGACATCGCACGCGATCAGGGTTGCGCAGCAATCGACTACTGCTCGCGCTTCTTGAAAAACTTTACTACCGAAGGCGGCAACCGTTGGAATCGTTTTCGTGATGGTGTGTTCGTACCGATCGGAATTCTTTTTCTTCTTCCCGGTGCAGTAATGTCGCAGATGCGCGCCATCATCGCACAAGGCAACCCGGTAGTCGGTCAAGTAAGCCCAATCGACGGTCTTCAACGCTCGTTCATCGGCGTTTTCCTCATTCCCGCCAGCTACCTGATCGTCAACTACGCAGTAGACCTCGCCAACAGTTTCCAGTACACAATCGCTCAGGAATACCGCAACATGTGCGGCACTGACATGTATCACGATGCGATGTGCGCTGAGATTCGTGCATTCGGAGTGCGCTATCTTTCGGAAAATGAAGGCTCGCTCAAAGTTCCTGATCCAGACCTCGCCCCACGTTTTGCAGGTCTCTTCTCGCCTGCAGAAGGCAGACTCTGGGGCAAGCTCAACGATCCCTGTGCCGGTCTCTACCTGGTTCCACCCAACCGCGACGACGCATCGATGCCGGCTTCTACAATTGCCGCTCGCGCCGTTCTCTTCTCTACAAACGCCGCAGCGAATACCGGTTGGACAATCTGCTGCGCATTTCAAACAGCTTTCTTTTACTACTTGTTCTTCATCGGTCCTGTATTCGCTGGTCTTTGGGTCTGGCCGTTAAAGGTGTTCAGAGATTCATTCGGCATCTGGGTTGAAGGCGTCATCACCCTCTGCTTCTGGAGCTTCTTTTGGACAACAGTAGTACTTCTCATCGCTTGCTTCAAAGGCACAGACGACACCGGCATCTTCATGTTGACGGCTTTGAATTTCCTCGCCACTGGCTCTGTCAAACACGCATTTGACTTCTCCGGACTGGTCAAAGCAGCCGGCATGAAAGCGGCCGAGATCGGCGAAAAGATGGGCAAAGCTGCCTCCAGCGGCAAGTAAGAGAGGAATCAACAGTGAAGTTGTCTAAGTCCAATCTTCAAAAAATGCAAAACGCGGGTTTCGTACTCACCCTCGTGAGCGCGCTTCTTATCTCGCTTCTCATTTGCAACTCTCAAGCAAGTGCTGAGGATGTTAACAAAACCAATCTGAAGTCGATGGAAGAAGAACAGAACAAAGCGATGAAGCCGGACGAGCTTGATGAAGAAGCGCAGGCACTCGAGAAAGTTCAAGGTCCAATCAGCAACAAACAAGTCGGCAAAGTATCCAAAAACAGGGCCGAATTAATTGCAGCAAAATCGCTTCGTCCGAAAAATGCCACCAAGGGAGCTGCCGCCGAATCGCAAGCCGGTCAAAGCCAAGTCGGCAACTCAGCCGGTGACATAGCACGCGACATGGCGTGTATGGCAATCGACTACGCTTCGCGTTTTATGAAAAACTTCACGACATCGGACGGCAATCGATGGAACAGACACCGCAACAATGTTTTCGTGCCTATCGCACTTTTGCTGATTCTGCCCGGTGCCGTGCTCACACAAGTAAGAGCAATCATGGCGCAAGGCAACCCGGTCCTCGGTGCGACTAGCCCGCTCGAAGGTATCCAGCGCGGGATCATTGCAGTCGCGCTGGTTCCGGCAAGCTGCCTCGTCACAAACTTCGCCATCGACTTAGGCAACAGCCTTCATTACACAGTCAGTACAGAATATTCGCGCATTGTCGGCGGTGACATGTACCGCGACGCCATGTGTGCAGAAATCCGCGCATTCGGTGTTCGTTATCTGGCTGAAGCCGAAGGTTCGCTGAGCAAAGACATCTCCCCAGATCTTTCTGCCCGCGGCAACGAGCCGTTCGCGAAAATCGAAGGTCGCCTCTGGGGCAAAATCAGCGACCCTTGCACCGGTCTTTATCTTGTTCCGCCCAACCGTGAAGACACCATCATGCCGCAAGCATCGATTGCAACACGCATGGGTATGTACACAGCAAATGCAGGGCTTTGCGCTGGTTGGGCAATGCTTACCGCGTTCCAAATGGCTTTCTTTTACTACCTCTACTTCGCCGGTCCGATCATGGCTGGCCTCTGGGCATGGCCAACTCAAATGTTCAAACAAGCTTTCCCCACCTGGGTTGAAAGCTGCATCACTCTGGCGTTCTGGAGTTTCCTCTGGCAAATCACCATCTGCCTTTTGGCAATGACCAAAGCACAAGCTTCAACCGGTCTCTACATGGTGACTGCGTTGAACGTACTGGCAACGACCTCCGTAAAACATGCATTTGACTGCGCTGCCATCATGAAGAGCGCTGTTCAACAGTGTGAAATGATTGGGGCTGAAGTTGCAGCCGGCGCTGAAGGTGGTGGCGGCGGCGGTGGCAAAGGCGGCGGCAAGGGCGGCAAGAAAGGCGGCTCGAAGGGCGCTGGCAGCAAACAAAACAGCGCGCCTGCAGCGGCTCCGGACAAAGTCGCCAGCTCTGCTCCAGTCGCAGCGAAAATGGCAGGATTCACAGTCACTCATGACGATGAGGGCAATGAATTGCCCAAGGTTCCGGCGGCCCCACTAAAGGCCAATGCCAAAGGACCAATGCCGCTCGTTTCTCCCCAAAACGTTTCCAAACCTCCACTGGCAGCCCCGGTCGTGCCTGCTGTACCCGCAACTCCAGCCGAATCAATCGAACCTACCGCACCTCGCGTCGCGTTTTCCGACCCGATGACCGGCTGGTCTCCAGAGGTACCGGAAACACCCGTCGAAACAAAATGCACGCTCAATAAAGAAACCGGTGTTTGGAATGACCCCGTCTGCGCGGCACCACCGTCATCCGGTCATCCGGTTGCGCCGTTGCCGAGAAACACGATCGGCAGCGTGCTGGGCAACTCGATTCAGAACGTCATGCACTATCCGGCGAGCGTTCCCCACCAAGACCCGGATCTTATCTATCTAGAAAAAGTAAAAGCAGAAATAGAAAAACTCGAGAATCAAGAACAATCGCAACCGGCAGAACAAAACGCCGACCAACTAGAAGCCGAGACGCAGCAAGTTGCGGACGAACAAACCCAACGCGCAGACGCACAGGACTTCTCCCCATCTTCCACATCCACCCCCAATCAGGAGTCAGAAATGAACTCGAACGATGATCCTAGAATCGCCGCACTCAGAGACCAGCGCTTCAATTACCCGCCTCCCCCGATGGTAAGCGGACAGCCTGCGGCCGGCTTTGCCAAAGTTCCTTCCGGCGTAGCGCTGACACCTCAGCAATTGCTGTCCAAGCTGCAAACGGTAGCCGAAGTAGCTGCAGCTGCAGCGCCACCTGTGGGCGCACCACCTCTGACTGGATTTAGTCTGGTGCCAAACACCCAGCAATCTTTCGAGCCGCAGGAAGAAGTGCTCGTCACAGTTGCTGATTTTACTAGAGACCTTCAGGGGCAGTCCGCTTCCGAATCTCGCAAACCGAATCTCAATCACGCTCTCGGTACAGTCCTGCGTCAGCGCGGCGCCTGGGCTCAGGCAGAGACCCCAGTCAAGCCTCCAGTACCACAAGCACTGAGCAATAGCTGGTGGTCTTAGGCTGACGTTGGACAAATCGGAGCGGTTGATTAATTCAGCAACGCTGATTAATTCGGAGCCGTTGATTAATTCGAAGCCGCGAAATCGCAACTCCCTAAAAACAATTACCTAGAAGCAAATTACAAATCAAAGAAGGAGCACCTTAAAACAGAGCCAACCAGAAGCCAGCATATTTTTATTCTCGCTCTCAAGTAACTGCAGCGTCGAAAATCGGTTCGACGGCCCCTCCTTCCCGGAAGATTAAACCCGGGAAGGCTGACCAGGGTGCGTTTTCATGCCGTTCACGCTACTTTCACGTTCCCCTAACTACTATCTTCGTGTAGCCCTGACGCCCCCAGAGCCCACGAATGACAAACCGCGTTTTTTCGCCGGACGAGTCGGCTTTTACTCGTAACCTCCTTACCAACATCGCCAAAGCTGCAAAGGTCGGTCAAATGACCAGGACCCTCGCGCTTGCGAGCTTGATGGTCATCATGTTCGGCGCCGTCGCTCAAGACGCTTTGGCTCAAAGACAAGGCAACTCTCTCACCCAGCAGCAAAGACGCTGGAACCAAGACCACCCGATATCGGCTCTCCACGATGCCCAGCCGCGTCCGGATTCTAACTGCGAAGGTACTCCTTACGTTCACGAGTCAAAGCCTGCTCCAGACAGAACAAGACTACGCGATTACACGCTGACCATCGAGATGATGAAACAGCGTAAGAAAAACATGGAAGGAACCAACACAGGCAACAAGGGTTATCAAAACAACTTTACTAAAGAACAACCTACTTATCCTCGCACTCCGGCAGGCAACCCACAGCAAGCCTTGGCGGCCGACAATGCAACAACACAGCAAGTAGCAATCGGTGGCGCTCCCCAGCAAGCAATACCCAACGCAGTCAGCGATATGCAGGGTCAAATGCAGGCAGCGGGCGATGCCATGCAAAACGGTAACTGCGATGCACTCTCCGATTACATCCCGATGCTTCTGGCAGGCAACATCAATGTAGCCAACGAAGCAGTCGGCACAAACGGCAGCACTCGCGCTCCTTTCCGTCCAGTTTCCCAAGCAATCGGCATGGTGCAGCAAATGTACCGCCACGTTTACCTGCCGATGGCACTTCTCCTTCTGGTACCGGGAGCTGTCATCCTTCAAATGAAGCTGATGATTTCCCAGTTCGCCAATCCAGACGAAGACAGCCAGGGCGGACCGCTCGGACACATCCTCCGCGCAATGATTGCTCTTTTCCTCATTCCTTCTACTCAATTGATCATGAGTTACTCAATTGACGTCGGTAATTCAATGACCTACGCAATCGCACAGCAATTCACGGCTAACGAAGTGGTCCAGTGGGCGCTTGGTCAGCAACAAGCCAAAGAAGCCAGAGGTCAACTGAGAGATGGTCTCGATCCGCAAGAATTTAAAGATCAGACCTTCCAAATGGCTTCCGGCATGATCAATATGTCTATGGGAGTCGGCTTGCTCATCCTCACAGCATTCCAACTGGCAATGAGCTGCTACCTTCTCCTGATGGGACCTATCGCCGCTGCCCTTTATGCTTGGCCGGGTAGCGTAGGAAGATTATTCAAACCAGTCTTTATAAATTGGGTAAATGCAGTAGTAACACTATCTCTTTGGAGATTCTGGTGGGTCCTGATTGTGTTTGTTATGGTCACCCGTATTTCTTGGCTCAGAGAAATTGGTGAATATGTACCAAACACAGAGTGGGAAGGACTCATGCTCATGTGCTTCATGGTTATGATGATGTACGTACCCTTTGCACCATTCGAATTAAAACCGGGCGAATTGGTCGACAGACTGCTCGAGAAAGCCAGAGAAGCCAGTGAAAATGGCGCCAGTGGCGGTAAGAAAGGCGGCTCGCCGCACCACCAAGGTAGAGCTTAATCATTGGTTTTCGACCCGGAGAAATTCTAAAGTGACGTCCTTGAAATACCGAAGATTATCAATCGCCTACAGCCTGCTGACACTTGGGGCAATTTTAGTGTCGACAATGGGCGCAAGTGCGCAGACGCATTCTTGTGACAAAGGGGCACCGATCAAGAAGCCGGCGCATTGCAAGAAGGGTTCTGGTTCTGGTTCCGTATCTGTTTCAGGATCTGGTTCGGGCACCGGATCTCAAGGTTCGGCATCAGCCAAAGGCGGCTCCACTTCAGGCTCTCAATCTGCGGTTGGGCAACAGGAGTTGCAACATCAACAAGCCTTACTAAATCAGATGCAAAACCAAAAGCAAATGCAAAGTCTATTGCAATTGCTTCGCCAAAATCCGACTCAAACCACCCAGCAAAATTCTCAGGGGCAACAAGCTGGTCAAGGCAAAGTCGCAAAGAATAACAAGAAAGGCAAAACCGGCTACACAACACCCGCGCCGGGCAGCGGAGTCACCGTTTTTGGATCAAGCTCACAAGCACAGGGAGGCGGAAGTGTTAGCGGCAGCGCGAGCGGCAGTTTTGGCGGTAATGCCGGTGGAAACGCCAGCGGAAGTGTAAGTGGAAACGCCAATGGAAGCGCTGGGGGCAACGCCAGCGGAAGCATCAGTGCAAATCCTGGTGGAAACGCCGGAGGCAATGCTAGCGGAAGCATCAGAGCGAACTCTGGTGGAAACGGCGGCGGCAGCGGAAGCATTAGTGCTAGTGCTAGCGGCAACGTTCGAGGCAGCGTCCGCGGAAAAACCAGCGGAAACAAGGGGGGCAACTCGAGCGGTAGTATCAGTGCAAGCGCGAATGGAAACGGACTGAGCGTGAATGGCAACGTCAGGGGCGGAAACGGAAGTGCCCAGGGCAGTCTCAATGTCCGCATTAATGGACAGCTCCCCACGCTGCAAGGTCAAGCTCCTTTGCTGAAGGCTCAAGTTCCGAAATTAGGTGTCAAGGTACAGGGACAACTTCCCACCATTCAGGGCCAGGCGCCGAATGTTTCAGCCAACCTCCCGACGCTTCAATTGCCGGGCGGTCCTCAAATTCAATTACCACAACTTCCATTTCCGAACCTTCAGTTTCCTCAACTTCCACAGTTGGGAAATCTTCCCTTCCCAGGAGCGCAACTACCCCAAGGAGGCGGCGGAGTGACGCTGCCTACGGGCACGACAGGACAGCCTTCGGTTAACTTTACTCCGCAAGCCGGTGGATATCAGCCGCAAGGACAGTCGCAACTGACGCCTCAACAGCGGACACAGCAGGCACTGGCGGCGCAGCGTCTCGCGCGTCAGCAAGCAATGCAAAATGCCCTTCAGCAACAGCCTAATAACCAAAATTTGCAGCAACAACTGCAGCAATATTTGCCACAAGGTGGCGGCGCCTTTGGAGTTGGAAACAACAACGGGGGTGGCGGTAACAATGCCGGGGGCGGAAACGGTGGCAACAATGGCGGCGGCAACAACGGCGGCGGGCAGTCGCAAGGCAACCAGCAAAGCCAAAATCAAAACAGACAGAACAACGCAAACATTTTGCAAAACGAGGTCTACAAAACTACTTACATGAGAGAGGCTGCGGCTAAGGCAAAAGCTTTGGCAGCAGACACGGCACTAGCTACTAACGACCAGATTCAAAAGACTCAATTCTTAGCAGCAGAGCGGATGGCCGGGTTGGCTCGTCAACCGAAAAACTCGACTCCAGCAGCAAAAGCATCAGGGCAAGCACAAGCAAACCAAGCAGGTAACTCTGCCGCCGATATTGCCAGAGAGCAAGCAGTACAGGCTATCGACTACTGCTCACGCTTCATGAGGAACTTCACGACCGAAGGCGGCAATAAGTGGAACAGATTCCGCGATGGTGTCTTCGTCCCGATGGCGATTCTGATTCTGCTTCCGGGAGCAGTCGTATGCCAGGTGCGGGCGATTATTTCACAGGGTTCGCCTATCGTTGGGCAAGTCAGCCCAATCGATGGAATGCAGCGCGGCATGATAGCTGTGTTTTTAATTCCAGGAAGCTATTTAATCTGTAACTACGCGATTGACTTAGGCAACAGTATTCAATTTACGGTTGCTGATGAGTACAAGAGGCTGTTCCAAACAGACATGTACCAGGACGCCATGTGCGCTGAAATTCGCGCCTTTGGTCCTCGCTATGTGTCAGAGAACGATAGTTCGCTCAACACGCCACCATGGGACTTCACACCGCAGAATCCGCAGGGCATCTTCGCGAAAGCAGAAGCGCGGATATGGGGCAAGTTAGAAGACCCCTGTTCGGGACTGCATTTGGTTCCGGCTAATAGAGACGACGCCAGTATCGAGTCTTCCAACGTTGCGGTTCGGTCACTTCTGAACACTACTAACGCAGCGATGTGCACAGGCTGGTCTATCCTCTGCGCGTTCCAGATGGCATTTTTCTATTACCTGTTTTTCGTTGGACCAATCATGGCGGCTCTCTGGGTCTGGCCGATGAAATTCCTTCGAGACGCGTTCGGCAGTTGGGTTGAAGGCGTGGTCACACTGTGCTTCTGGAGCTTGTTCTGGAGCACTACAATCCTGCTTTTAGCGTGCTTCAAAGGCACCGATGACACTGGTATCTTCATGGTGACAGCCATCAACTTCCTCGCGACTGCATCTGTCAAGTACGCCTTCGACTTCGGTGGACTCGTCAAAGCTGCTGGTCAGAAAGCGGCGGAATTGGCTGACAAAGCGGGGGACAGTAAGTAGCCTCAGCTCGAACAAACACGTCAATTGCAGCCGCAGCTAATGGCGTGCATACGTTCGAAACAAGAATTAATCCGCAACTTAAAAATCAAAAACGCATAACGGCTTCATTTTGCTCGTTCTTTTTCTGAGTCGAACGAGAGTCGATTTACGTCGCGAAAAAAAACAGATTAATTCTGTCGCGAAATCGCGTGAATTTTTGCGTGAACACGAGGGTGAATATTCATCCACCCTCACTTCAAAATACAAACAGGCGCCCAAATTTGAGCGTTCACGTGGTTTTCACGATCTCCTCTTTAATATCTAGAGGTCCCCCACCCCCCAGGCACTGCATACATGACACGCAGCGTTTCTTCGGTTTTCACCGATAACAAATCAGCCAAGTCGGTTGTACTTGCTTTGATGGCAGCACTGTTCGCAGTGACTGCTTTTTGTTTTGATGCCGACGCCAAAGGCGACCCACTCTCTGTACAAAACAGAAACTGGGACACCTACGTGGGCATGCCCCAGCTCGATGCAACGGCAGAATCACTGAAGCTCGTGCCTGGACTGTGGAACAACACACAGCAAGCTCGTGTTATGGAAAACAGAGCGGAAAGAACAGTTGCAAAACAAAAAAAACCCAGCAACACTGTTCCGCAAGCTCAAGCAACCCAGCAAGCACAGCAAAATCAAGCCGGTAACAATGCTGGTGAAATTGCTCGTGAACAAGCAATTCAAGCCATCGACTACTGCCAACGCGTGATGAAAAACTTCACCACCGAAGGTGGCAATCGCTGGAACAGACTTCGCGATGGTTTCTTCGTTCCAATGGCTCTGCTCCTCATTCTTCCCGGCGCAGTACTCACGCAAGTAAGAGCAATCATCGCCCAAGGCAATCCGTGCATGGTCGGACAAGCTAGCCCCCTCGAAGGCATCCAACGCGCAATCATCGGTGTTTTTCTCGTCCCCAGCACCTACCTCGTCGTCAACTACTCCATCGACCTCGGCAACAGCCTCCAGTACACCATCGCTTCCGAGTATCGCCGCATTCAAGGCACCGACATGTACCAAGATGCGATGTGCGCTGAAATCCGCGCTTTCGGTGTTCGCTCCTTGTCTGAAAACGACGGCAGCATCGCCAACCTGCCTCCAGCCGACACATCCCCCCGCGGCAACGAGCCTTTCGCTAAAGGCGAAGGAATGATGTGGGGCAAACTGGTTGATCCTTGCGTCGGTCTCAATGAAGTTCCAGCCAACCGCGACGACGGAACCATGAGCCAAGGTTCGCTCGGTATGCGCATGGCAATGTTTATGTCCAACGCCGGCATCAACACTGCATGGTCTATCCTCACCGCCTTCCAAATGGCGTTCATGTACTACCTCTTCTTCGTCGGACCAATCATGGCAGCCCTCTGGGTCTGGCCGATGAAGCTTTTCAGAGATGCATTCCCGGCATGGTGCGAAGGCGTAATCACTCTGGCATTCTGGTCCTTCTTCTGGAACGTCGTCATCCTCATTCTCGCCCTTACTAAAAGCGAAGCTTCCAGTGGTCTCTACATCGTCAGCGCTTGCAACTTCCTCGCCACGGCAGCTGTTAAGTATGCATTCGACTTCGCAGGTCTGATGCGCGGTGCAGCCTCCGAAGCCGAAAGACTCGGTGCCAAAGCAGCTCAACAAGCAAGCAAAGGTGGCGGCAAAGGCGGCAAGGGTGGCAAGAAGAGCGGCAGCAGCAATACCGGCTCGAACAACACCACCCCGAACACCACACCGAACCCGACACCGAACATCGTTCCGGATCAAACACCCACACAAGTTGCAGCAAGAACACAACTGCTTCCGAAGCCGAAAACACAAGTCGCCGACCTGGACGAAAACGGAATTCGCAAACCGAGCGTCGCTCCTGCTTTCCTTACAGTGCCCAACAAACCAATCCGCGTTGCCGCAGTAGACCCCAAGCTCGTGCCGCTCCCACCCCAAGAAGTCGCTTCGACTGGAAGATTGCTCGGACTCGAAGGCATCGACCCCACATACGTCTCGGAATATCGCAACGCTCACACCAGAACGTTCAACCCGGTTACCGGTGTCTGGAATGACCCAATCAAAATGCCCCCGCTGACAAATTCAAATGCCAACGGAAATCAAAGCGTAGTTACATAGCTGCAACAACTTTGAGTCAAACTACAGAAAACAAATTTGAAAAACAGCTGTAAATCAAATTGATATTCACGAGAAATTAACTCACTCCCAGTTACTATCTGGACAACCCCATCGAAGTCGAGTCCCGAGGAATCATAGATGCGAAATGTAGACCCTCCGAGATCGGTCAAGCAAGAAGACGACAGATTCTGCTTCATGCCACCGCCTCTGGCTTCTTCCGACAAAGGCAAGTCTTTCGACGCTTGCATGTCGGTATCCGACATCCCAATGGCAATCGAAGAAGAAACCTGCACCTCGCTGCTCTCAAAGATGGCGATGGTCAGCGACGGCTATGAACACATCGAAGCTGTGGTACCCAAGGCAAATTTGTTTGTGCCGGAAGTGCCCACCTATGTTCAAGAGAAGCAAGCAGCTCAAGTAGAAAAGGCAAACACCTTCTGCCCTATCGAACCACTCGAGCGCGAACAAGCAGCAAGGAATTTTGCACAAGAATTGGCACAGGTTTACGCCTCACACATGCCTAAAGTGCACGCGGAGATGGAAGCCCAGCGCCAAACATCATCCAACTTCATTGCACCGATCAATTCATTTATCGCACCGCAAGAAGAAATTGAAGACAGCGATGAAGGCGTGATCACGGTTGTTGATTTCACAGCTATGGCAAAACCTGTTGAGCTCAACGAAGTAGCTGCAGCAGTGGCAGAGCTCGGATCAGTTTTAGAGCCGGTAACAGCAATGGCAGTGGCGGTGGCAGCACCAATAGCAGTAGCAGCAAAGCCGACACAAACCAGCTCGGGTTTGAACGCAATTTTGAAGACCCGCGCGCTAGCTCCAGTAAATCAGCAGGTCAGCAGCAGCTGGTTCGCTTAAATTGCAGCGGCGCATCGTATGCGCCCTTTCTTAGGTCCACATACGACACGTTTTAAGCTAGTTCCAATTCGCCGTTGCTATTCGCTCTGTTGAGGCGACGTTGCGATGCCGTAATTTTTCAGTTTTTCGCGCAGCAGAGGCAGAGCTTCTTGCACGGCTTTCTCTCCAGCCTTGACGCACTTGATTGCGTCAGATTTCTTCGTGGAAATCAAGCTGACACCTGTTGTGTCTGGTTGAATGGTGATGTCGGCAAGTTGAGATTGAGGCATATCCATCTCCCACAAGTCCCAGTTGAGCATTCGAGTGGTGACACTACCAATCTTTCGAAACTCTTCTTTCTTCGCGGCTGGAAAGGGTTGATCGATGTTCACTGCGATAACGAAATCAGCGCCCATCTCACGCACTTGCTTCACTGGCAGATTGCAGAGCGCACCGCCATCCACAAATAAATACTCTCCGATTTCCACTGGTTTTCTCAAGCCAGGCACAGCAGAGCTAGACTGCATTGCAAATCCAAGATTGCCTTTGCGAATCATGTAAGGCTTGCCATCTAAAAGATTCAGTGAAACAGCCGCAAACGGTATTTTCAGGTCTTCAATATTCAAGTCGTGACAAGATAAACCCTTGACCAAATACTTTCGAAACTTATTGCCACGATAAAGTCCGTCGTATTCTTTTGAGCCGAAAACGCGCGGCATGAGCATCACTGGTGAAACAGCGATTCTCACAGCGAGCGAAACGGTCATGAAGTTCCTCATGAGCTTTCCGTTTTCAAACTCATCTTCCATGTCATCGAGAGAAACACCGGCAGCATAAAGGCCGCCTACAACAGAGCCGATGCTGGTGCCTGCGATGTAGTCGAATTTGATGCCTTCTTTCTCGAGAGCGCGAATGACTGGGACATGCGCCGCGCCCCTCGCGCCACCACCGCCAAGAGCGAGACCAATCTTGGGACGAGCAACTTTCGGCTTTGCCTTCCAGTGTTCGACATCCATGTAATAACCGCGACTGGTTTCGATGATGCCAACTTTGTCCGGCACTTTCGACACAGGAATCGATTCAGGCGACACGATTTTCGAATCTTTGTCGTAATCCTTTGGCGCAGCTACTTCAGAAGAAGAAGAAGAAGAAGAAGAAGAAGAAGAAGAAGAAGGCGACGAAGCCGAGGGCGAAGGTGAAGGTGAAGGTGAAGTCGAAGTCGAAGTCGAAGTCGAAGTCGAAGTCGAAGTCGATTCTGTCGGCTCAATTTTGACGGTAGTCTCGCCAGGCTTGTTGTCCGGCGGATTCGGATTGGTGTCGATAACTTCGTCTGCCCATACTTGCGGGCAGAGAGCGCCAACCATAGTGGCAGCGAGTAATAGTGATTTGAGCGACTTTCTTCTAGCGAACATAATGCCTCTGTATCATGCGCGAACGGTCACGCGCCTGTTGTCAGCCGACAGAATAGCCGATTGACGAAGGAGCAACCTTAGCCCTAGCTATTCTTTCGCGTTGCTTACGGATACTACGGCATCCCAGCGTCTTACTTGTTCATTTCTTTGAGCTTAACCAAATAGTCGAGCGGATAAACAAAATCGCGCTTTGGCCTCTTCAGTCCTGCAATCTTGCTGATTTCGTCAACATAAGCGACACAATCGCGGACGCCAGTATGGAAGCTGGAGTTTTTCACAAACTCCTGTCGAACTGCTCTGGCTCTGTCATACACCGAGCGGTCAACTCGTACAGCGACGTAATCAAAATTTCTCATATTGCCAACAAGTGCATTGTCAGCCATTATTCCTTGAATGTCCGAGTACAAAGAGGGTATCAAATCCTCCATTCGCCCCGGCACAAATCCATCGGAAGTTGTGTATTCAAGCCGTTCGGGACCATAGCGGTCCCAGATTATGAAACAGTGCCCTGGGAAACCGTGAGGGTTGTTTGCCAGACCAGCGCAAATCATAAGACAGCGGTCGGTAGAGGGGTTGTCGCGGGTTTTATCAGAACGCAAATCGACCATAATCGGCTTGCTGCGCGGCAAGCGGTAAACACAGCCCCACCAGAGCGAAGCGAGCAAGAAGACCAAAAGCACAGCCAGACTGACGAAGGAGGAGACTCTTGCAATTATCGAAATCTGTTTGCTCACTCCATTGCTCCCAGAAGAACAACTGTTAACGGGCTGTTGACGGACGGCTGGCGGACTGCTGGCGGACTGCTGGCGAACTGCTGGCGAACTGCTGGCGAACTGCTGGCGAACTGCTGGCGAACTGCTGGCGAACTGCTGGCGAACTGCTGGCGAACTGCTGGCGAACTGCTGGCAAACTTGTTAACGCCTACTCGCGTCCATCTGCGCTTAGGCATCACGTTGCCCGATGCCAGCTGGAAGCCGACGCTCCGGCCGTTTCTTTTGCCGGCGCTCCCAGGGCGTCGCCCTACACTTAACCGGACATCAACAATTCCACTTTAGTGAAACACAACGCGCCTCACCCTGGGCTCACAACAGTTTTTCAATTGATTGAAGCGTTCAGATGAGAACGCACTTTGCTGCTGTTTACACTCGGTGAGGTCAAGACCTCCCATCGACTAAAATTTTCCGGACCTTTATAGGTCTTTTCGTTCGGCAGTTTACCGATGCGAAGACCAGAAGAGGGCATCTCAAAGACCTTGGCGCGATGAAAGACATTGGAGGCAGCGTGAAAAATATTGGCATCATTACATCGGGCGGCGACTGCGGCGGTCTGAACGGCGTTATCAAGGGAGCGGCACTGACGGCTCTTTCCAAGGGAATGACGGCATATATAATCCCGAACGGCTACGCTGGACTTTACAATCTGGTCGAATTCAAGTCACTTTGCAAGCTGACCGCCGACCGCGTAGAACAGATCGACGTCATCGTTGCCGGCAGCGAAGCCGGCAACTCACGAGTAAAAGTTTCAAAAATCAAAGACGAAAAGAAATACGACCGTATCAAAGAAGGTCTGAAAAAGTTTCAGATCGATGCCTTGGTAATCGCGGGCGGAGACGATACCGGCTCGGTGGTAGCGGATCTGGCTTCTCAAGGCATTCCATGCGTTCATGCGCCAAAAACAATGGACCTAGATTTGATGCCTTACAGCGTTGGCGGCGATTCGACTATAAACAGAATCGCTGAAGCCGTGCGCGATTTGAAGACCACCGGTCGCACACACAACCGCATCATTGTCATGGAAGTGTTCGGACGCTATGCAGGACACACCGCATTTAGAGGCGGTGTAGCAGCCGATTGCGATGCAGTCTTGATTCCAGAAATTCCAGTTGATTTCGACGTCTTGTACAAACAATTGAAAGGCAAATTCATCAAGCGCATTGAAGAAAGCGACGTTAAAGCGGGCACGTGTGTGGTCGTCGTAGCGGAAGGCTTGAGAGATGCATCGGGCAACGAACTAGTAGACATGAGTTCAGAGCCGGATTCCTTTGGTCATAGAAAACTGATGGGAGCTGGAAAGTACGTCGTAAAACAAATCGAAGACCGCATCAAAGCGGATCCTGAAATCAAAGAATTCATGAAACGCACAGGACAATTTGTCGAAGGCGTGTACGAAATTCCTGAAGTTCGCGAGATTCGCCCCAGCCACATGGTGCGCTGCGGAGCCTCATCGGCACTCGATTCCAACTTCGGTTTGGAAGTCGGCTCAGCTGCTGTGGAGCTGGTTACGCAAGGGATCAATGGTGTGACCGTCGTCTCCTATCGAGCCGGCAACCTCGAATACATGGACGTCAAAGAAGCAATTGTTCAGCGCCTTGTAGATCCGGCAGACGTAGCGCTTTTCGAGACATTCGGAGTTTCTTTCGGACGCAATCCGGAGAAGCCGAAATTCGAAGCGAAAAAAGTAACCGGCAAGCCAGTTCGAGTTTATTAATTCGAACCGGGCGATGCATGTCGTCTCGCCTAGGCTTGCTAGAGGACAGCACTCAACGCCTGTACACCGCAGTCAGAGCTTTCAGCTGTAAAACTACGGGCGGTGTCAATGGACGTCATATATAGACGTCACAGTTGAGTTCGGGAAATAATACAAAAAGCCCGAGAGAGAGGCTCGAAAGCCCCTCTCCCCCCTTGCACAAAATTTGTTGCCGGCAAGGCGATTCTTATTCACTTGTAGATAGGTGGGGGGATAAATCCAATCGAGGCTCGTAAAGCGACGCGTGAATTTCGGTTTACGAGCACAGAATGCAAACTGTGGGGCAGACCACCGAGTGCGGTTCGATTGGTTTTCGGGACGCGAGCGAGGAGGATGGTGAACCTGCTCGAGCCTTTCAGTATCGCCGTCGTCAGTGATGTCGGACTGACGTCTTCGATGACATGATAGTAAGTGCCGACACGTGAATTAAACGTGAATGATTTCTGGCAAAAGTATATCGATCAAGAAATTGGAACGGCGCCGGGTTTTAGGACTCGGACGTGACGGCCTGTTCAATAATATAGCCAGAGCCCTGAACCGTTTTTATGACACACTCAGCTCCAGCTGGCGTGATCTTCCGCCGCAGGTTTTTCATAATCGTGCGCACGGTATCTTCCGAACTTTCGGTCTCGGAAGGCCATATGGCCTCCAGCAATGCCTTAGCGCCATAGCAGCGGTTGGGATGGCGGAAGAGAAACTCAAGTAAGGCAAACTCTTTGGGTGAAAGGACAACCCGGTCGTTATTGACAATTGCGGTACGCGTCTCAAGTTCGACCGACAAATAATCCACTTTCAACTTGGTTGGCAGCAAACCTTTGGGGCGACGCATCAATGAGCGAATACGGGCAGAAAGCTCTCGAACCTGGAAAGGCTTGACCAGATAGTCATCAGCCCCTGCGTCCAGACCTGTCTCAATGGCATCCGCGCCTGATTTGCCCGTCAAGAAAAGCACCGGCATCTCGCCGCCCTGACGCCTGTATTGCTTGCAAACATCTACGCCGGAAATGCCAGGCAGTTGCCAGTCGAGAATCAAAAGGTCGTACTGATAACCGTTTACGAGCTGCAATCCGTCCTCTCCGGTCTCGGCATGCTCGACCGTGTGATTTTCCAGAGTAAGCCAATCGGCAATACTCTTTGCAAGTTCGGTATCATCTTCTACGATGAGTATCTTCGCCATGGAACTTCCAGCAACTGGACAAGCATTTCTTGTCGCTTGAAGTAATATCTTACACGAAGGCCAGTGAGCTAAATTCAAATATGGCGGAATCCGATCCAGCAACCCCAAACGTCAAATTTAAACGGCGGATATTTACCAAGGGGCTAATGCTGGTTTTTGTCCCGCTGTTAATCGAAATTATTTTGCTCCTATGGGTCGGCTGGATGAGTCAGCAGGCGGAATCAGCGCTTGTCGATCAGCGCAATAGCCTGGAGCAGACGATCCACGCCAATCGCCTCATTGCAGCGGGTACGGTCGGATACGGATTGTACTGCCGCTATTTGATTTCTCGCGACGACAAGTCGCGGGAAAAGGGCGAGCATTATGTCCAAATTGCCCTTGATGAATTCAAAGTTCTGTTAGCTCTTGCCGGCAATGACGAAGAGAGAAAAAGTGCAGCACGAGAAGTTTACGAATTAGCAGTGCCGGAGATGGAAAAACTCAAGTGGCTGCGTCCGTGGATTCCCGGAGAGTCGGCGGAAGAACCTTTTCGCCAGTTGAGAAGCGCGCGCAGTTTGGTTTTCTCAGCGTACGAAAATTACAAACGCTTCTATTCAATTTCGCAAAACGAGCAGGATCGCCTCGCCAAATCAATCGCGAGTGAAAAACACTATCGGGAATTGACGAAGAAAGTGGTGTACTGGGGGATGGTCGTTAACTTCATCGTTGCGATCGTGCTGCTATTTGCCTTCAACAAAGAAATCACTGAGCGGATGGCAATCCTCATCGAAAACGCCGTCAAGCTCCCGAAAAGAGTGACTCTTGAAAAAGAAATTCTAGGCGATGACGAATTTGCTTATCTCGACAATATTTTGCACAAAGCGTCAGCACAGCTGAACAAAGCCGCGCAATTCAGAAAGCACTTGATGGAGATGGTGGCACACGACATGCGCTCACCGCTCTCGGCGGTTAGTTTGTCATTGGCGGTCTTCGACAAGTCGGACGGCGAGAAGATCAACCAGGAAGCAAAGCCGCTTTTAACACAGGGCACCGAGAATGTAGAGCGCTTAATCGCCCTCGTCAACGACCTTCTCACCCTCGAAAAATTGGCTGCCAATGTCACGGAAGTCACCGCAGTAGGTGTGGAATCCTTTGAAAAAGACAACCATGCAGGCATTCACGAACTGACCCAATTGATGCGTCTTGAGCTAAGCGGGCAATCAGCAGAACGCCTCGCCCAAGAAAGGAAATTCAAACCCGGCATATTCAAGAAGGCGATGTTGCTGGTGATTGTGCCTCTGACTCTGACAACCATGCTTTTGACTGGTATCGGGCAAGTCATCAATGAGCAAGAAGCGGCGCTAATCAACGAGCACAAACAAACAGAAATCGCCACATACCTCAACCGCATGATGAGTATGGGAGTTGTCTCGTATGGTTTTATGGGCAACTACTTGCTATACGGAAAATCGACAGATCATCAGCAGGGTCTCTATTATCGCAACATGGCGGAACATCAGTATGACAATCTTTACCAGCTGGTCAAAGACGACGCGGAAATGCGTAAACTGCTGGACAAACTGAAGAATTTGGGCGACGTCGAGTACAAACGATTTGTCGAAATGCGCCCTTACATGACTCAAGAAAACTTGCAAGACGAGATGGAACTGTATAACAGCGTCATGCCGTTTTGGAAATTCGCGATCTACAGACAAGAAGAATTTTTGAAACTCTCGGAAGCAGAACAAACCAGATTGAAAGCCGCACGCCAGGCGCAAGCGCAGCAACATCAGCGAGTTGAAGGAATTATCACCGGCGGGATAATCGGCAGTCTCTTTCTCTCTTTCATTCTTGTGTTTCTCTTCGGCCGAGATATCTCCAGCCGCATGCAGCAGCTGACTTACAATTCAACGCGCCTCCCTCTGAGAGAACCTCTTAAGCCGCAGGTTTCGGGCACGGACGAAATTTCGTATCTAGACTTCGTATTGCACGACGTGGCAGAGCAACTTAATGATGTTTGGAAACAACGCACAACCATTATGAAGATGGTGGCTCGCGATTTGCGTGAACCGCTGATTCTCGTACAAGGAACACTCAGAGCTCTGCAAATGCAAGTAGCGAAAGAGGCATCAGAACTGGGCACGCGCCAGCTCAATTCGGCGCGAGCCAATGTTGATCGCATGCTTGGGTTAGTCGACGATCTGCTCACAATTGAGAATTTAGAGTCAGGACGCATTGAGCTACAGCTCTCGGATTTCGACATTACTGAAGTAATTGATCAAGCAATTACTTCGGTCCAATCCCTAGCGCTTCAGCGCAAGGTCGCTCTTATCAATAAAGTAAAGCCTATCGTCGTAACCGCTGATAGACATAGGCTTGTGCAAGTACTGGTTAACTACCTGGGAAATGCTATAAGCCACTCTCCACCTGATACCACTATTAGTATCACGCACAAGAACACAACCTATCAAACAGAAATTTACGTCAACGACAGCGGACCAGGACTTTCTGACGAGAATAAAATCAAAGTTTTCGACCGCTTCTTCCAAACTGCAGACTCGAAGACGAGAGGCAAAGGCTACGGACTCGGACTAGCCATCTGCAAAATGATCGTTGCGGCCCACGGTGGAAAGGTAGGCGTCGTCGACGCCGAGAGTGGCGGTTGCGCCTTCTGGTTTAGCATCCCCAAAGAGAAGGGCGAAGAGGATTTCTAAGCGGTCGCCGCACGACGCTCCAAACACCCAAAAAGTCTTACCAATCCCAGCCAAGCGCCACAGGCTGGCACTTTCAGTCACAACGGCAATCATATATCATCCAGAAGTTAAACCGATAACGGTTAAACTTCTGAATATGGAATGAGAGCGTTCTTAGAAATCAAGCGAGGCAAAAGAAGGTCAAAAGCCAAGCCAGCGCTTTATTTAGCATTCTTTGCAGCCCGCTTGTCAAGAACTTGCCGCATCCTTATTAGGCATGACACCATATTGTTCTTCCAATAGGCGACCAAACCGGTCAACTTTATGGCTTAAGAAATTCCCCGGCGACCAGTACCTTGCCAATATGAAACTCTCACGAAGAGGCGAATACGCAACCAAAGCGCTGCTTTTTCTTGGCGCTTGCGATCAAGAGCAAGGTGTTTCCGCATCTGAAATCGCAAAGAAGGCTCAAATACCGGAACCTTTCCTCAACCAAATCATGCTCACGCTGAAAAACGCAGGAGTCCTGCGCAGCCGGAGAGGTTCGCGCGGCGGCTATGTACTCAACCGCCCGCCTGACCAAATCACGATCGGAGAGGTGGCGCGGCTGATGGACGGACCTTTAGCGCCCATCCCGTGCGCATCTGTAACAGCATACGAGCCGTGTCCGAGCTGTCCCGAACCAGAAGCCTGTAGCCTGAGACTCCTCATGCGCGAAGTGCGTGACGCAATCTCAGACATTTTGGACAACACATCACTCGCAGATCTGATTCGCAAATCGTCGACATCCTGCACAACTGCTTAAAGGAAACCCTCAAAAGTTATTATGGACAATTCGCTTCCATTCTTTATTCTTGCTGGCTTCATCGCGCAAATGATCGATGGCACATTGGGCATGGCTTACGGCGTCAGCTGTTCAACACTAATGCTCTCTATTGGTGTCTCACCAGTCGTGGCATCCGCCAGCGTTCACACCGCAGAGCTTTTCACGACTGCTGTTTCAGCATTCTGCCATCTAAGGGCAGGCAACGTCGACAAGGAATTTCTAAAGCGCCTGGTCATCCCTGGTGTTATCGGCGGTATCATCGGCGCCTATATTTTGTGCAATGTCAACGGCGAAGTCATCAAGCCATTCATCAGCTTATACCTGCTTGGCATGGGTATTCTTATTCTTGCAAAAGCTGCACGCAAGCATCAGCCGGAGCCGAAGAGAAATCACATCGGACGCCTGGGTTTTCTCGGTGGCTTCGTGGACGCCATCGGCGGCCTAGTGGCAAAAGGCAACAGCCCTCGCTTCGTCATCGGATCTGTGAATGTGGCTGAATTCTTCGTTGCTGCTGCAACCTCGGCAGTGTTTCTCGTGTCACTCGGCTCCATTTACCTAAACGCTGTCATCGGGCTCGTAATCGGTGGAATGATTGCCGCTCCAATTGCAGCAAAAGCATGTAAGTCTGTTCAACCAAAACCTCTAATGGTTGCAGTAGGAGTGTTAATCGTTTGCTTGAGCGTGAGAACAATCTATCAAACAGCGGGCAGCACCTATGTTGCAACCAAAAATGCTGCCATCGCAGGCTTGAGCGCTCTACCCCACTAGTTTTCGGCTTCTAAGATTAATGGCTTCGATAATGTAGGGCAGTAGGGTTCTGCATGCTCTTAGGAAAAATGCGACAAAAATGCCTATGCAAACGGAGGCGACAAACGCATTTAGGAGCAAGTGAGCTCCACGCATGTATGCCGTGAAAATATTCGACATCACATCTTCGGCCGTGCGCTGCGGCAGATGGTTTAGGTAGGAAGCTGTGCCCCAAAACATCGCCAACGACGATACGATACTCCACGATGGAAAGAAGCCCAAAAGGAAGTCCAGTCCGCAGCTCCGAACAGGCTCGGCAGCTTGTTGGAAGCAAAGATAGATTCTAAAAAGCAGAAGACTCAAGACGAAAGAAATCACTGGAATGAGTGAACACGTCATAGTATAGAGCCATTGAGGAGCTTCGAACAAGCGAAGCAGATCCATGGAAACAGCTCTCCAGAGCAAGTTTGACGCAAACGCCCCGCACGCAGTCGGTAAAGTCGTAAGCAGAAAAAACACAATCATATTTGTGATGCGAGTTTTTCTCTCCATCAACTCACCCGAGGCTAAAATCAACAACCAACCGCTCGGTCCTATTCAGACCATTGTTGCCTGTTGATGTGAAATTCTTGTGGGTTTATTCCCCGCTTGCGTTGGCAAACTGCCGCTCTGCAACTTTTCCGGGGCGCTGAACAACTCGCACGACATTGTCTTTTTCAGGAGTGTAAATGTACACGGGCGAATCCACCGGTGTACAACCGTCGTTGTTCAGCAGCTCGGAAACAGCTCTGTGCGGCATAATGTGCTTCAGACGCAGCGCGGAAACATCATAAACAACAACGGGTTGGTCGCAATGATACATCGCCGCCGAGCGTGTATTTCCAACTCGCTCGCTTCCGTCTTTCGGATTGAAAAACCAGCGCAAAACACCTGACAGATTGATTTGCGGATCATTCTTCGCTACATACAAACTAACATGCTTTGTTGTGCGCATCACATGCTTCACTTGTGTCTTGAATGCAAATGCGTCCATATCGGCGCGAGACAAAATGATATTGTCGAACTTGCGAAGGTCGCTGTGTTCGCATGTTTCCAGGCAGTATTCAACGATCATCATATTGCCGACGCTGTTGCCGGCAAGTGTGATTTTCTCGTCGGGAAACTCCTTTAACAGTCTGCGCACAAGTCCATTGAAGCGTTCTTGCGAACGCGGATAAGTCATCGTGGAGCCGCCATAATTGCCCCTTACAGAGCCCCACGCATAATTGACTACAGGTATGTGCGTCGCCTCTTCTAACGCTGCGGCTTGATTCATCGAGCCCTCAAATCCGATGCAACAACCATGCACGAAGATTATGAACTCCTTGCGTTTGTTGATTTCCATCGCTCTTCGCAGTTTTGCAACTAGGCTTTGGAAGTCGGATTCTTTATCGAAAACTTGATTTCCGAATTCAAGATTAGGCGCATTGGTCACACTCTGAGGCACAACGGCTGCCGGGGTGACAGAATTTTGTCCGGTTTGTCCGGTTTGTCCGGTTTGTTCGGTTTGTTCAGTTTCTGCGGTCTTGCCGGGTTCGCCTACTTCAGTCTGAGCTGTTCCTTCTTTACTTGTTTGGGTAGCTTGAATAGTTTGCCCGCTATGAGTAGCAGCCGCAGTTTGCCCGTTTTGAACATACGGGTCAGGGTCCTTCTCCCCGCGCAGCTGCCATCCCCAACTGGGAAGGCTTTCCATCTCCTCGGCTTCTTTCGCGGTCAGTTTGACCTTCACCTGCTGGCAGCCGTAATAGAGCGCATCGACCGGTTCGATCATCTGCACGCCATAATCCTGATAGCTGCCGCGATTCACCGTTTTCTCCCGGTCCGTGACGTAGAGAATCGGTAATGACAATATCTTTCGCTCGCTCGTCGCAGACCACGCCGGAGAGCAAAAAGAGACGGATAAAATTGTGATAGAAACAATCAGCCTGAGCATCAAGTTCACCGTTACATCAGCCCGCAATGCCGATGCCGGATCTGATTGTAGCCTATTCAGAACTTGCTAGAGGACGTGATGAAAACGAAGTTTACTTCTTGCTGTTCTGATCAGCCACTGCCTTGGCGATATTGTCCTTCAACTGTTGGACAAGAATGTCGCCAATACGCGGCGCTGGTTTTCCGTCTGCTTTCAACTTGCCCTGCTCGGCAAGAGCGTCGTCGACCTGTTTTTGCGTGACCAAACCAGAGTCCACCATCATTTTGCCTAGCGGCGGAGGGTTCATCCCCGCATCTTTCTGGCGTTTTTGCTCTTGGAAAACTTCTTCTTTGCCGGCATCGAGCGCATTAACAAGTCCCTGCTCCAGCGGCATATTCGGAAACAGGGTTCTCGCGTCGCCAATCAGCCCTATGGTGACCTGCTCCTGATTCATTAAGCGGTTGCCCAGATCAGTCTCTTGCTTAATGCGGTCCCCGACGGCAGAACGCTCATCAGTTTGAAGACTGCTGGCGGCAAATTGTCCGTAAGCAGGCTTCGGAGCCTCGACCTTAGAGTCGTAAACAGCATCAACCATGGTCATTCTCCGTGCAAGAATCTGGGGGGGCGAGAGGTGTTATCACAATAGGACAGACAACGTGAAATCGGCGTTGAGATTTTGGCAAGTTGTGTATCTTCAACCAATTAACCTTTCTTGAGCGACGAAAGGTCGCTTTCGCGCGCATTGTCCGGGAATATTATGGCCAAAGTGGTGAGGTGTCGTAACTGATGGATATGAAAGGTTTTCGAGTTTTTCTAGGAAAAACTTTCGCAATCGCCTGTTGGGCTGCCAGCCTTTCCAGCTTTCAAATTCAACCCGCGGCAGCCGACCAATATTTCGATTATGGGCTGAAAATGTTTCAGGCGCGGAATTACAAAGTAGCCGCGCAGTACTTTGATACCCGCCTCAAATCAAACCCGAACGACCCGTATGCCCAGTATTACCGCGGACTTTGCTATCACGTCGGCGGGCAGCTAGATCAGGCAAAAAACTTGTACCAGGGCGTCGTCGCGAGTGGAGCTGACCCAAATATCAAAGCACTTGCGCAGAAACAACTTTCAATTATCGAGCGCGCACAAACTTCAGCCGGCTCGGCACCCTCAACGAGCAGCAATAGAAAACTTCCTCCAAACACTTCGCCGGGGCGTAGCTCGCCGCCCGGAGACGACGACGACGATGATGATGACCGCCCTATGGTTACTGTCGTACCGCCCAATGCCAAAGCATATTTCTCAATAACACCGGGACATGACGATATGAATGTTGAAGGCGCCGTCAACAAGCGGCGCATGACCTTCTGTTTCGACACAGGCGCGTCAGTCACCATGCTCGGTAAAAACCATTTGCGCGAATTAGGAATTCACCCACCTACGACACCAGCAACAAGCAAAGTTGGAGGGATAGGCGGTAGTGTTGACTCTTGGAACATGAAACTCGATGTCACCATAGGCGGTATCACAAAGCGCATTCCTGTCACAATTACGGAAGAATGGGATCATGCACCACTACTCGGTCAGGATTTCTTCAGCGACATTGACTACGAGATAGACAATGTTGGACATTGCATTCGTTTCAGCAAATCCGCAGATTTCGTAAAGGACGACCAATACTCAATTCCGTTTCAACGAATCGGCAAGCACTTATATGTACAGTTAGAAGGTGAGAAAGGGAAGAAGACGCAAATGATTGTGGACACGGGCGCGGAAGGTATTATGTTTAGCCCGTCCAATGTTCACGAATTGGGACTCGACACTGCCGGCGGCGTGACGGAATATCATAAGGGCGTCGGAGGAGATGGCACAACTGAAGCGATTGGATTTAACGTCGACATGTTGCGGCTTGGACCTATCATCGTTCGCCACGTAAAATGCAGCGCTGACGTTGGCGGCAAAGGAATGGTCGGCAAAGAAGGCTCCGCCGGGTTGTTAGGCCAAGCATTTTTCGGAGGTTGGCGCTTCACCGTGGACAATCGCCACCAGCGATTGCGTTTCTTCCACTAGGCGTAGACAAACCTCTCTTGAGCCAAGCAAAAGCGGCCGCGTGGACTCCCTCATTAGACGATGTGAGGGCGGTCCGGCTATACCTCACCCAGGTCAAAAAGGCTCGAAACCCGAACCTGGAAGGGTTTAACATTTCACCCCTCTGGCGAGGGAGGTAACTCAGATTCTTTACGTTCAAGATGGTTGAGTAAGGACACCACGGAGTCGGCTGAACATGCTTCTCGAAAAACGCCTTTTGAAACTACTTGTAGCCCGTGACCTGCTCGAAAAAGGTGAAGAAGAACAAGCAATGCAGTTCTTCAGGAGCGCAATTAAAGATTGCCCTCAGAGCGACAAATGGCTTGTGGACTCATTTGTAAGTCAGCTGGAAGGTCTTTCCGACGTAAAAGATGTCGGCTGATCAAAGTAGCAAGGCGCATGTATGCGCTTATAGCGTAGTAGAAGTGGCTGACGTAGCGACCGTTTACGATGTACCCTTCTCTCGGACTCTATTTCTTTTGATTGTAGAGGCGCCCACTGACCGACAAATCTTGTCGTTTATAGCTGTAGCCTTCTCCCTTTTCTTTGTCTCCGTAAGTGAGAACAGCAGAGCAATCATTTGCTGAATCTGTGACTCGACGCGAAGCGAGCTGGTCGCGTGCCTTGTCAAAGCGTACCTTCGCGCTCACACCAGAACGAGTTTGAATTTCATCTGCAGAAAATTCGGCGCGATCGTTCTTGGGCAATGGAGCGAAGCGCGGTTTTACATAGTGCCTGGCAGTTTGAGCAGGCTGCGCGCTGGGGCTGGCTTGCTGAACTCCCTTGCCGGTTCGGCGCGAACCTTTATTCTGAGAGTACTCAGTCAATGGAGTCCAGTAATATTTGCCGAGATTTGGCGACCGTTTTACCAAGCCGTGTTCCCAACCGCTGACCTTGTGCGCGGTTCGTTTGTACTCGTAAACAGTTCTGCCTTCTGCCTGCTGGGCGTTTGCCGGCGCACACATATACGCCACAAACAGCGCGAAGCCGAAGCTCAAAACACTCAATAAAGTATGCGGGGGCAGCCGGAGAAGCTTGATAGTAAAGGACATTTCTAAAAACCTGGGGTATCAGTGACGAGATGTTAGCAGTCGATACGTGAATTTTTCCGGAATATCCGTTAAGGCAGAGTTACTTTTTCAAAATTGTTTGCAGAATCAGGCGCTAAGCTGCTGGGGGCAATAAGCTTGGCGTCCGCGAGCAGAATTTAGCCTCCCTACGGAGAAACATGCTCTTTTTCCGCGACAGGCTCTGCGGGCTTCCGTTTGCGGAGTTTGTGCCGGAGCATGCCAAAGTATTCATATACAACGGGGACCAGATAAAGACTGAGGATGGATGAAACGACCATCCCGCCGCAGACAGCGGTTCCGAGCGAGTGACGGCTGGCAGCCCCGGCGCCGTGGGCAAAAACCAGCGGCATGATACCCATGATGAATGCCAGTGAAGTCATCAGGATTGGGCGCAATCGGATACTTGCTGCCTTGACGACAGCCTCTTTCACACTCAGCCCCTGTTCGTTCAACTGGTTGGCGTATTCGACAATCAAAATGGCGTTCTTACTCGCCAATCCGATCAACATTACCAGCCCAATCTGACAGAATACATCATTCTCCAATCCGCGAGCCGACTGTGCACTGAGCGCGCCAAGCATCGCCAGGGGGACTGAAAGAAGAATGATAAAAGGATCGAGAAAACTTTCGTACTGGGCCGCAAGGACCAAGAATACAAATACAAATCCAAGTCCGAAAAGAAGCACGGACTTGCTGGCGGATTCGGTCTGCTCAAGTGCAATTCCAGACCATTCATAGCCCATACCAGGGGGCAGATTTTCTTTGGCGAGCTGCTCCATCTTTTCCATTGCCTGACCGGAACTGATACCAGGTGCGGCACTACCGTTAATTTCCGTAGAACGGAACAAATTGTAGTGCGTAATGGTTTGCGGAGTAGTCGTGCGCGAGACGGTGACTAGATTTGCCAGGCTTATCATCTGCCCTGATTTGGAGCGAACATAGAAGCGCTCGATATCTTTCGGATTAGAGCGGAACTTCTGATCGGCTTGAACATAAACACGGTAAATGCGCGAACCCATGTCGAAATCGTTGACGTATTCGGAGCCTAGGAAAACCTGAAGCGTTCTGAAAACATCGCTCATTTCGACCCCAACACTTTTTGCTTTCTCGCGGAAAACGGTAACAACCAGTTGAGGTGAATTGGCTTTGAAGCTGGAATAGACGCCACGCAGCTCCGGACACTGATTGCCCTTCTGGCACAGCAATTTTGTGGCGTCGGCGATCATTTTTGTGTCGCCGCCCAACATATCTTGCAGCTCAAATTGGAAGCCGCCGAAATTGCCCAAACCCTCGATCACAGGCGGGTTGAAGGGAATTACTGTGGCGTCGGTGATAGACGACAAAGGACCGCGAATGCGTTCGATAATCTGATCGAGCGATTGACCTTCTTTGCGTTCTTTCCATGGTTTCAAACTGGCGAAGAGCAATCCGTTGTTCGGAGAATTGCCGGAGAAGCTGAATCCTGCAATGCCGAAGTTTGATTCGATCGAAGGCTCTTTGCTGAGAGCTTCATCCACACGCTGCAGAACATTAGCCGTATAACCCAGAGATACGCCCTCCGGGGACTCGACAATGACTATGAAATAGCCTTGGTCTTCGTTTGGAACGAAGCCCTTGGGCACCGTATTGAAGAGCCAATATGTAAATCCAATGCATACGAAGAACGTCAAAATAATCAACGGCTTGACTTTGAGCGCCAAGCGCAGCGACCACTCATAACTGCTCCTCAGCCAATCAAGGAATTTGTTGATCGGCGCAAAAAGAATGTTCTGCTTCTCGCTATGCCCTTTTAGCCATTTAGCTGAAAGCGCCGGCGTCAAAGTCAGCGCAACCCAGGTTGAGATGCCGACAGAGCACGCGATTGTGAGGGCGAATTGGCGGTATAAAAGACCGGTGGTGCCCGGGAAAAACGCAACAGGAATGAACACGGCGCCCAACACAAGCGAGATAGCAATTACCGCGCCGGTGATTTCCTTCATCGACTCTTGCGCGGCTTCCACGCCGCCCAGAGCACGTTCCTTAATCAATCTGCTGATGTTTTCAATAACAACAATCGCGTCATCAACGACCAGACCTGTTGCAAGCGTGATACCGAATAGAGTGAGTGTATTGATCGAAAAGCCCAGCCACTGCATAAAGGCGAAAGTGCCGATTAGCGAGACGGGGATGGTAATGGACGGTATGAAAGTACTGCGCCAATCCTGCAAGAATAAGAAGGTGACCAACACGACAAGCCCAATTGCTTGGCCAAGTGTGATCAAAACTTCCTTAATGGACTCGCGCACAGCCAATGTAGTGTCGAAGGCATAGTCATATTCCAAGCCAGGCGGAAAACGCTTTGCCAGACGAGTCATTGCCTCGCGAACGCCTTTAGAAACTTCGAGCGCATTTGCAGTCGGGGTTTGGAAGATGCCGATGCCGACCGCCTCTCTACCGCGATAGCGCACGATAGACTGGTAATTTTCCGCCCCCAGCTCGGCACGTCCGACGTCCTTAAGGCGAATCATCTGTCCATCCGCAGTGGCGCGAATAATCATGTTTTCGAACTCTTTGGCTGTTTTCAAACGTCCGACAGCGCGCACACTAATTTGATATAGCTGCCCGTCGGGAGCTGGTGGTTGACCGATTTGCCCGGCCGCAACTTGCACGTTTTGTTCTGCGACAGCATTCACAACATCAAGAGCTGTGAGTTTGCGGTTAGCTAGCTTTTGGGGGTCAAGCCATACTCTCATCGAATATTTGCGCTCGCCGAAGATTTGCGCATCGCCCACGCCTTTGACGCGCTTCAGTGCGTCTTTTACATAGACGTCGCAATAATTGCTGATGAATTGGCTGTCGTATCGATTGTCGCGGCAGCCAATACCGATTGCCAAAACGAATTGACTGGATACTTTGTTGACCGACACGCCTGTGCGCTTCACGTCTTCCGGCAGCCGTCCTTCAACTGCTGCTACGCGAGTTTGAACATCCACGGCTGCTAGGTCTGGGTCGCGTCCGAGGTTGAAGGTAATGTCGACGGAGCTTGTTCCGTCGTTGCCGCTGGTTGAGTTGATATAGCGAATATTTTGCGCGCCGTTAATCTGTTTTTCCAAAACAGTAGTGACCGCCGATTCGACAGTCTCAGCGCTGGCACCAGTGTAATTGCAGGTTACGTTGACGCGCGGCGGCGCTATCTGCGGATACTGCGCAATGGGCAAGCTCGGGATGCAAACAGCCCCAGCAATGACCAGCACGAGCGAGCAAACGGTGGCGAAGATCGGCCGTTTGATGAAGAAGTCTGCAAACATCAGGTTACTCTTTCGGCTGAATTGCCATGCCGTCAGTCAGATTTTGAATTCCTGAGACGACTATCTTCTGTCCAGGCTGTAAGCCACTATGCACGCGATAAGCATTGCCTTCAATGTCGCCCAGCCGAACCAATTTCTGCTTAGCGACAAAATTCTTTCCTTGCTGCTCTGCAACGAAGACAAAATCTTGGCCGGTCAGGTGCATGACGGCAGGAGTCGGAACCAGCACTCCAGGCTCGGTCTTCCACAACACCCGCGCGGTGATTAATTGACCAGCGCGAAGTTTTTCACCAGGATTATCGAATATCGCTTTGACCAAAACAGTTTGGCTCTGAGTCTCCACATTCGGCGAGACAAAAAATACCTTGGCACGACCGAGAATGGCCTCGGACGCATCTGTAAGTTCAACAGTCATACCGTTGTGCAGGCGGCTGGAATACTCAGTGGGAATAGAAACATACAACTCCAACGGTCTATTTTGCGTGACAGTAGTCAGCACCGTATCCGATGTCACATAGTCACCAAGCTTGACTGGAATATCTCCGACAGTTCCGGCAAATGGAGCCCGAATCAAGTGATAGCGAAGCTGCACGCCTTGTTCTTTCACAAAAGCGCGGTGTTGTTTCTCTTCCATTTGCTCTTTAGCAAGTGCGGAGCGCTGTGCGCTAATTCTTGCTTCAATAGACTCGACTTGAGCCTTCGCAACTCGTAATTGATTAGCACGTGTGTCTTCTTCCTGCGCAGAGACAGCGCCCTGGGAATGCAAATCCTTAGCGCGGTCGAACTCTTGTTGCGCCAGCTTCAATTCGGACAGCCGGGATGTTCTATCGGCTTCTAGCGAATGCAGAGTCTCACGGGCAGTTTGAACATCTGCCTGGTCAGAGGAAACTTGAGCTTCAAAACTATCAACGGAAGCTTGTTGCTTCTCCTGGTCGATGAGTATCAACTTTGAGCCTAAGCCCACTTTGTCGCCGCTGCGGACGTAAATCTCTTTGACCTGTCCTGTGACTCTAGGACGTAAACTCACAGACTTTCGAGAATTCAATGTAGCCGAAAAGCGACTGCTTTCGGTCACAGGGCCGAGACGAACCTCAGAAAGCTGGACCGACGCTGCCGGAGGAGCATATGTCGCTGAAGCGGGCGCACCTTGCTGCCCGCAACCATGAAGCAGCAGGCTCGTCGAGGCGAACGTTGCCAAACAAAAAAGTTTTGAGGACGACAACTGCATAACGGTCATATAACCCAGGTTTCCAGATCTCAAGGATACCATCAGTAACACTTATTACCGAAGCATATTAGGAAGAGCTGATTTAAGTTCAGCAACTAAGTTACAGATAAGACAGAGCACATTCTGGGAGACCCTTGAGGGGCGCACGATCAGAATTGGCACATTTTGGAAACCATGCTTAAAATGGAAACAGGAGCTTTTCGCGATGCAAAAAACGCCTATCATTGCCGCAGGCTTATCAATGCTTTTGTTCGCGCCCGCTCTGGGGTTCGACTTCAATGAGAGCGGCCCTCCCCAAAAATCGAAAATTGCCGAAGATGCAAAGCAATCAAGTGTTCAGTCAAACTCAGTAGCGACCAACATCCCGGCAAATCCAAAAGAGTTTGCGCGCGTGATGCTCTATCAATGCTCTCTGCAAGCAGGGCATGGACCAGAGGACGCGAAAGCGTTAAGTGAGAAATTGTCATCCAACCTTAGCGATCCGTATGTCCAAGGTCATTTCGCATCAAACAGTCAAAAGTATTCCAGTGCCCTATTCAGTTTTGAATGTGTCCCTGAAGACTCGCGCCTCAAATTTGACTCACACATTTGGAGAGCCTATTGCTACTTGAACATGAAAAAAGAGGAGGAATTTTTCGAGCAGCTAGACAAAGCGCAGAAGCTACGCCCCCATTCGACAATCGCGCACTTTATGCGCAGCTGTTACTTTAGCCGCCATCACAAACCAGAAAAGGCACTGAAAGAATTAGTGCTAGCAAAATCAATGGATCAATCCGAGACGGCTGTGTCCGAAACCGCGGCCGGACTTTTTCATCAGTACAAGAACGAGAATACAACCGCTATCGAACATTTCAAGAAAGCGATCGCAATCGACCCGACCTATGCAGACGCATATCAGTATCTAGGGCTTTGTTACAGCGAGCAAAGAAACGACACCATGTGGCTTCAATATTGGCAGCGAGCTGTTAATGCTGAACCGACTTGTCCAAATAGGCGGTATGCCTTGGCTCTTTTGCTGCAACATATGAATATGCCACTTGAAGCAATCAGCCAGTTCGATTTGGCGCTCAAAGTCGTACCAAACAGCTACTTGTTTCATGAATTGAAAGGCGATTGCTATCTCACCACCCACAACTGGGACGAAGCAGCAAAAGAATATTTTCTCGCTCTTCATTTCGAGCCTGTGCCCGGTCTTCCACCAAAAAGGGCATCGGCAAAATCATTAGTCACAGATGAGCCACAAACGACAATTCCAATCACTATATTCAGGCAGACCACTCGTTCCAACATCTCAAAACAAATAGTCGAAGATGCTCTTGAGTTGGTCCCGAAACCAGTAATTCAAAAGCTCCATCATGATGGAGTTTCCCTTGTCATCGCACCAACTGTCGCAGAGTATTTGGCGACACTATTCAAAGACTCAGGCAGCAAATGGGATCCAGATTTGGAAAAATGCGCAGGTCTATATAGCCAAAAGAAGAAGCAGGTCATTATCGGAGAGGATTCATTGTGTATTCCTCTTAGCAGGCAGACTTCGACTGAAATTGTCTTACACGAATTCGGTCACGCATACGATCACAGCTTAGGGAAGCCATCTCTGAGCCTTAGTTTTAAACACCGGTACGTGCACGACTTCGCCCATATGCCGAAAGGTTTGGTTCCGAGACTCTACTGGGCGCGAGAGCGAGGTACCAAGGGATGTGCTCAACTATTTGCAGATATGTTTGCCTACCTCTACATGAGCGCCGATGAAAAACGCAAATCAGTGGAGTACGAAATCCTTTTTCCCTCTTGCTATACATTTTTAAAACAGAAATGCCCTCTGCCTAAAGTGAAATTTCCAAACGATATTTGTACTAACCTTCGGTGAACATTCCGGCGATTAGCCGATTGCAACTCCTAGAGCGTGCGGCCGTGTTCTCCACCTTCTGCTCGTGTTCCGTGTGGTGCGCTTCTCACCTTCTTTCAACTGGTTGGACCACTAAATCTTCAACTCGTTCCCGATGCAAAGCCTTTTGTTACGCTTGAAGAGCCAAGCCAGGCTGGGTGATCACAGAAAGAGAGCTGATATTCAAATTGCTCATTCGAGGGAATTCCCCTCGTGAAAGGGTGTTAGTAGTACACTCAAGTACAAGACAGGCGCAGGAACTCCGATGCCTTTTGGGTGTCTCAACACCTGACTAGTGTGCAGCAAAAAGGCGACAAACGAATGTTCTTGGAGCGACCTCAAGCGCTCCAACGGCAACTTCAAAGGGCAGTCCGAAAACAGTAATGATAAGCGTCTGGGCAATATCAATCGGTTTTATATTTCTCAACTCGATATTCGTCGCCGCCGAATTCGCAACCGTCGCCGCCAGAACAACCATTATTCGCAAAGCTGCCTTGTCAGGTAATAGTTTGGCCAGCGCTCTGCTGCCAATACTCGAAACACCTCGAAGACTGGACGAGTATATAGCCACTTGCCAGATAGCGATTACGTTTTCAAGCCTGGTGCTTGGCGCATACACAGAGACTCAATTCGGTCCTATCTGGGCTGCGTTCTTAGAGGAAGCTTTCAAACTCGACCACGTCCTTGCCGAGTCGGTGGCGGCAGCGGCGATTCTTGGTGTTTTCACCCTCCTGCAGATTCTAATCGGCGAACTACTTCCTAAGGCAGTTTCGCTAACGCACTCGGAGCCGATTGCATTGTTTATGTACTGGCCACTGCGCGTCGCATCTGTGGTTCTTCGTCCATTTATATGGCTCTTCAACGGTAGCGGAGTCGCATTGTTGAAACTGCTGGGTGTTCCGGCTTCATCACACAAGCATGTTCATTCACTCGAAGAGATTGCATTGCTTTTGGCACAAAGCAAAGATGGTGGATTGCTAGAACCCGAAGAGCACGAACGCTTGCACCAAGCGCTCGAGCTTAGCGAAAAGACGGCAAAACAGATCATGATTCCGCGCCCAAATGTGGGTTCAATCTCAAGCGACCTCAGTATGGAAGAAGCCTATCGCAGTGTATTAACCAGCCCGTATACACGTTTAGTAGTTCACGGTGGTGCGGACATAGATGATGTGTTTGGATGTGTAAACGTAAAACAAGTGATTCAAGCTTGGTTTGACAAAGGTGAAAGTGGAAGCTTAACTGAGCTGATAGCGCCGGTACCGATTATTCCGGAAAACCTCACCCTAAGCAGGTTGATCACACTGTTGAAGAGCAAGCGTTCGCATGTCGCCTTTGTCATGGACGAACACGGCAGCATGGTCGGATTGGTCACCGTCGGTGATATCTTAGGCGAACTGATCGAAGATGTTAGTGCTGCCGACTTCAAGAAGCCAGACATATTCGAAGCGCTGGAAGATGGCAGAATAAGGCTTCCAGGCAGTTACAAACTGCACAGAGCAACCAAATTCTTGGGAGCTAATCGCGATAGTGAAGCAGAGACAATTAACGGTCTCATCGTGGAAATGCTTGAAAGAGTTCCAGAGCGCGGAGACGTAGTTGAGTTGGAAACTGCCTTCATCACGGTTGAAGAAGTCGAGCATCATGCCGCAACAATTGTGACTGTCAAACGCAAGGGGACGGCACAAAATGTTTGAACTCACAGTTATCCTCTTTTTGATTGGTTGTAACGCTCTTTTCGTTGCATCAGAATTTGCAACGGTGGTCGCGCCTAAACAATCAATCGAAAAACGAGCACTAGACGGTGACAAAACGGCACAGCAGATTATCGCTGTCATTAAGGAGCCGGCTCGTCAAGATCGCTACATTGCCGCATCTCAAGTCGGCATTACTATTGCCAGCTTGGCGCTTGGCATGTATGGAGAGGAAGTGATTGCGCATTGGCTCTCGTACCAACTAAGCGCAACCGGCATGGTCGAGATTACTGCCGTACACCTCGCAGCCAGTGTAACTGCACTAGTGTTTCTTACATATATACATGTTGTGCTTGGTGAGATCGTTCCGAAGTCACTGGCGTTGCAAAAGTCAGAGCTGGTGATGTTTCTCCTGATACGTCCCATGCTTTTCTTTATGTCGTTGTTCAAGCCGATTATTTTTGTTTTGAATGGATTGAACACATTTCTACTGAAAACATTTTTCGGAATCGATCGATCCAAATCGAGTGTTCCAGCATTTTCAGCAGACGAGATTCAGTTGATTCTCCAGGAGAGCGAGACAGAAGGAATTATTAGCGACGAAATTGGAACTGTAATACAACAGATGTTCGACTTCGGCGAGCTTGTTGCGGAAGACATTATGGTGCCGCGTGTTCATGTGACAGCGCTGCCGGTCCGCCCGACAAGAGAAATGGTGAGGGACTGCATCCGAACAGCAACACACTCACGATTCCCAGTTTACGCTGAAGACAAAGACAATATCATAGGAGTGGTGCACATCAAAGATCTCGCGGCACTGCTAGAGGAATACAACGAAGGCGCACTCACGATTAATGCGGTTCCTTTCGTGCCCTTATCATCACCATTGAAAACAGTTCTGGAGTCAATGCGCGAATACCGCACGCACATGGCTGTTGTGTTGGATGAATATGGTGGAACGGCAGGCATCATAAGCACTGATGACATTTTCGAAGAAGTGATTGGCGAAATTGACGAGTCGATTACAAGACACAAAATTGAAGAGCTAGAAAACGGCACATTGCGAGTGGACGGAACTGTTCACCTATACGAGCTGGAAGAATATTTGGAAATATCAATGGAAGAAGAAACCATCGAGACGCTGAGCGGGTTGGTTTTAGACAGGCTTCAGCGACCGCCACGTGTGGGAGATAACTTCAAGTACAAGAACTTGACGATTGCGGTCAGCAAAGTAAAGGGTCGTGGCGCGCACACCTGCATTATTAGAACCAGCGGCAGACAAGAAAACGAGAAAAATTAGGGACAATCCTGTGCAACAATGTAGCCGGTGGATTCACAGTGTGATTCCATTTGGGAACCTCGGAAAGTCGGATGAAAGTAACGGCGCGGCGTTGGATATTGCTTTGTGCATTGTTGATGGCAGGCACAGCGTTTCCCCACGCAGCGCGCGCGAATGTTGACCACGATATGCAACTCTGGACGCCGGTTACGCTCGATGAACCCATAAGAGGTAAGCTGCGCGGCTATTTCGAAGTAGTACCTCGGATCGGCTACAACGTGTCGCAGATAAGCCAGTTATTGGTTAGACCAGGTGTGGAATGGCGGCAAACTGAGAATCTGGGCTTCTTTGCAGGCTATCTTTGGCAGACAAATTACAGCAACCAGAACAGCCAGGTGGTGCACGAAAACCGTATCTGGCAGCAAATCTTGTATCACAAGAAGATCAAAAGATGCGCGCTATACAACCGGATACGTTCGGAGCAACGCTTTCTTGGTGGCGTTAATGGTTGTAGCAACAGACTGCGGTATTTGGTGAAGCTTAACTACAACCTCAATAAGCGATTCTATTTGACTGGTCAGGATGAGCTGTTTATCAACCTGAACACCTTAAATGGCGGACCGGAAGCAGGCATAGATCAAAATCGCTGTTTTTTCGGCGTCGGTATGAAAGCGATCAAAAGAAACCGAATCGAGGTTGGTTATCAGCTCCAGTACGTCAACAGGACCGACAATTTCGACGACCAGGCGAATCATGCAATTGTTATCCAAACGTTTATTGGGCTGCGAGATTAACAACTGACATAGGTTTTCGGAAGCGGCATGAGATTCGTAAGTTCTACTTACGAGTTTTGTCAAACGACTAAAATCTAAAAATTCATCCCAAAGAAGGATGCCGACAAAACAGAACACAGCATCCACTTCGTTGAAGTGTGCACCAACGCACAAGCATTTAACCTAGACGATACCGCGCCGCATCGCGTGCACAGCTGCTTGAGTTCGATCATCAACTGCTAACTTATTGAGAATATTGCGAACATGAGTTTTTGTGGTAGGCAATGAAATAATCAGCCTATCTGAGATTTGCTGATTAGATAGCCCTTCTACTATGAGCCCAAGAACCTCTAATTCTCGAGGTGAGAGCGGTTCGGCATAGGGGCGATCTGGGTCGTATGCCTTTTGACTGGGGCTTCCAGCGGCGATTGAGTGGTGTTCTTTGGGCGAAGCAGGCTCATGTGCTTCAGAACTAGCGGGGGCCTGATTTTGCGCGGAATAGAGTTTTAGAACTTTGCCAGCGATGGCAGAATCAAGCCAAGCGTCACCAGCATTGACTGTTCGGATTGCCATGTATAGCCTCGAAGCTTCGACGTCCTTGAGGCAATAGCCGGACGCACCGGCAGAGAGTGATGCGAGGATATCCTGCTCGTTGTCATGCTGGGTAAGCATAATTATTTTAGCGGTACACCCACTGTCAACAATCTTCTTTGATGCCTGAATTCCATCCATTACAGGCATACCAACATCCATCAAAATGATGTCGGGTTTAAGCGCTTCAGCTTGAGCAATCGCTTCTTCGCCATTTGATGCGTCACCTACGACGTCAAAGTCAGCTTCCCGCTTGAGCACTGTTTTGATGCCAACCCGGGTCAGTGCATGATCTTCTACAAGCAAGATTCGAATGCGCGCTTTACTATCTTGTTCTTCGTTACCCATATACTCAATTCCACGCCGTTGTGCCAATTATAACTTTAGACACCATAGAATCCTACTTGTGGTCGTTTGAAATTACTGGAAATGAGCAACAATAATACTGTCGCGCGCTCAAGGAAGGTTCGAATGGCAGAATATGACAAACGGAAGAATATGGTTTCGCGATACAGTGCTGTTCCAAAGGCTCAACTTTCAATCAAAGTTGTCTTATCGGCGTTACTGTTTACAACAACTGCCACACCAGACGTTTTCGCAAAAGATAATCAAACCTCGGGATATCAAAATAGTGCACCGGATGGTCGCAAAATAACTCAGGAATTGAGCTGCAGAAGCTGTCACATTATTGAAAGCGAAGGAGGTACCATAGGTCCTCCTCTGGATGGGATTAGCAAGTATATCAGCCAAGCAGAAATTGAAAGCCGCCTGTCAAAAGCTGCCGCAAAGGTAAAATTTCCTCCCTTTTTGACACCAAAGGAGATTATGTCGCATGCCCGGCTGCCTGCACCGGAGGCGAAGGCGGTGTCTGTGTATCTATCTAAATTACCGAATACAGAATCGCAATGGAAGATATCGCGTCACGGAGGCAATGTCACAGATTCAGTACCACAGGGAGTGAGTTTTTCCCCAAGAAAGACGGACGTGTCGAGTGAACATGGCAAACAGCTTTATTTGGACCATGGCTGTGCCGCCTGCCATTCAATTGGTGAAACGGGAGGCCGAGTCGGACCTTCGCTTCTCGGAATAGGAGCAAGACGTAGTCGTAAATTTATCGAAAGTCGCATTACAACCGGTGCATTGCTAGGACCTGATCGCTCTGGAGAATACAAAAAAATGGGTTATCGCATGCCACCGCAAACGGTATCAGCGCAAGAAGCCAATGACATTACCAATTTCCTGCTGACTCTGCCTGAAAGCAAAGAGCACAATCATACTAAGGAGTGAGAAGCTTCACTAATCCTTTTGCTCGATAAAAACCCTACTTCAATTCAATTAAGGTGGGGGCAATTGCAGGAGGACAGGCTGTGAAGACAGCAAGACGCTTTGCTAACTTATTCGGTCTCTGTTTAGCTCTAATACTGAGCATGGGCAGCGCAGAGGCAATGATAGGTTCAACAGCCACCCAGGATTTGCAGTCTTTTCAGTGGATTCAGGTGCCCCCATGGTTAGCAGGCACGTGGCAAGCCAAGTTTCAGACGTTTTACGATACGACTGATTGTGCCACTGGACAGCGCCAGATTACAGAACCTACAAATGTTCAAATATCTCTTGTGCGAACGATCGGCACACAGCAAGACGGACTGGGTCGAATATGGCATTACACCGCGACTCCCTACGTGAGAAGTATTGAAACTGCCGAATATTTTGAAAGCCAAACAATTGTGCAAGTGTCTGTTCTTAGATCCCATAACGATCGATTGACCCTGCGGACAGCTGCAAAGGTTGTTCGATGCCTGAAAAGCAAACAGCAACCTTATGACAGTTTTTTTGAGATTACCGACGTAAACTACAGCCCATTAAGCGATGGAGTCATTAAGGTCGAAATGATCATAAAAGACTTTGATATGACAGGAAAACCATTGCGCGTATCACAAAGCGTTTGCGTAGAACGGCGTATCAAGCCGTTTACAGTGATTAACTACGATGAGCGCGGAAATCTGCAGAACAAATTCAAACAATTCCAGTTGGAAGAAGAACAGCGCTGTCCACAAAATCAGAATTGAAGCACACTCGAGGACTGACCAAATGAATGAGAATGAAGGCCTGCTCCGTTGGCAAACAAGAATGGCGGTTGGAAGAATGGCATACGGAGCGGGCTATTACGCGCAGGCAATAAGACACTTTAGACTTGCTCTCACCCTGGTGGAATCAAATGGACTTGCTGACACGCTAAGAGCTCGCAGCCAGACGGGTCTAGCTAAATCGCTTGCAGCCTTAGGAAGATATGCCGAGGCCGAGCCTCTCATCCTTGAAGCGCTGAAGATTGATGAAGCAAATCCTGATGCATTAGCGGGTTGTGCAGAGGACTATCACCAATTGGGTCTGCTTTGCTGGAGAAGCGGCAGAGACTCAGAATCACTCAACTACGCTCTCAAAGCAATGGAATTAGCCAAAAGAGCAGGCGCCGATGCCCCGGATGAATTAAGAGCAAAGCTCTTGAAGCATCTAGCCGTACTCTCAGAACAGGCCGGCAATGCAGCCCAAACAGAGCACTATCTGAACCAAGCAATTGATTTTATAACCTGTAGTAATCAACTTGGCAAAAATTCCATGATTTACGGAGATGTACTCCTGGTCAAAGTGCTCTTCTTAGCAGAGCAGGGACGATACGAAGAAGCTGCGGAGCTGTACCCACAGGCAATGCAACTTGTGAGTATGATGAGGGGACTTGACCACCCTCGCGTAGAAGAAGCGATCAACATTTTCAAAGATCTGGAGCAGCCTTCCACAATACTCAATGCAGCACAAACCGAAAAAATGGAAAGCCTAAAGAATTCGAGCCATCACGGAATTGTCTAGCAAATTCATTTGCACTGTACAAGCGTAAAAGCAAAAGTTATCTCTTTACCTCCAGATCTAGAGACGCTGAGGGCAATCTGGGCGCACAAAGGAATTTCTATTTCACGAGTGCTTTTGGACAGTCCAAAACAACACCATATACGGTGCCATGCAGCGATAACTTACTAGACTGACAAACTTGGATTAAGCAGCTTAGTCAGCTCTTTCTCAGCCTGCAACCAATGTTGTTGATCATTTCCGTGAATCGATCCATTCTTTTGCCATATTTCATAGGCTCTCGCGGCAACCTGACTTCGCATTGGCACTTGGGTTGCGTTTTGCGAAACATTGACTTGCCGAATCGCTGAATGCTTCTTGGCGCTGGGTGCGGATGGTTTTTTGCTTTTCATTGTCATGGTAAGTTGGCGTCCTCTTAATTTGGGTTGCATTTGATTTCTAGCTGTTGTTACTTTCTTGTTTTTTGCGCTTGATGGGTTTCTTAGAACGGACTTTGACACCAATAAAACTGACTAGTGGCGTGAGGCGAATTTTGATGTCACTCTGCAGCTGAGGGTCAATCAAACAGGTGTCCAGCTCTGCATCTGTGAAGAGTTTGACTACACGTTTTCCGTTAGCACCAAAGATGATCAACTGATACCCCGCAAATTCGCCATTCCCGATATCCCACTTCCAACCGCTTACTTCCATCGAGAGGCAATCGGCGATAACATCGACAAGTCCACCAATCCATGACATAGCTGAGTCTCGAGAATTAGATTCCGTGAATTCACTTTGAACTAGACTTTTCAATTCCAAAGTCCCTATGATTCGGGCAAACTTTAAGTGTTGAGTGCGATCTCAACGCGCAGCAATTCTGCATCAGTCACTTACTACTGTTGCATCGCAAGATCGGCTCATAAGCACTGAGACATAATTGCCGTTTGGGAGAAGACGCAGATCGCGACTCGCGTTGAATGATTTTTACTAGTCGCTGCCGTTGCAGAGCACAGGTTTTCTTGTTGCGCAGAGAAACAAGTGCGAGCTCCTCCAATTGTTTGAATTCTTTCAGCCTTTCATTTGGGAGATCATCCACATTGAAGGGCTCCAGAGTTGCCAGCTCATTCACTAACGGCGCCAACCTAATCAGGACATCCAGCATGTTGTCTACCAAAGCCCAGTCTCCACAAATCTCATAGAAACACATAAGGAATTGCGCAATTTCTTATATGCGTACTTCCTTATATGATATTCTACGATGAGAGATGGAGCTGAGCAAGGCCATTCTTTCAGGACAGGCCTACTTGCAAGGCAGCCGAATGGATATGACAGATGGCGGACCCAACGGCCCAAACAGATCAAATCGTCAAATTTAAAGCTGAGTTTTTCAAAGCTCTGGCTAGTCCGCTTAGAATTCGCATTCTAGACGAACTTCGTGATGGCGAGCTGACGGTCACCGAGCTTAGACTGCGACTTGGAGTTGAACCAACCAATCTCTCACAACAACTTGCCGTTCTGCGTTCGAAAAACATTATTGCCGGGCGCAAGCAAGGCAGTAACATCTACTATTCATGTCGAGATCCGGCGATTTTCGGCTTCCTCGACGCTGCCAAAGTTATTTTCAACAATCAGCTAATCGACATCAAGGACATGCTAGAAGCGCTCTAAAGCTGTGATTGCAACCGAATCCTGCTTTCACAGCATGAGACTTGGGCGCTTTATGGCCGTCTGTTGACGGATCATGGTTTTCATGGGAAGATTTAATTAATCATATACGCAATTGCGTATATGTGCAACTCTAAAAGCAGCGAAAAAGAGTTGGAGAAAGCATCAGGCATGAAACTCGAATCGAAGTAACAGAAAAAAAATACGGAATCAGATAAATGAGCAAAAGACTCCTCGTTGGAAATGTTTCGCTGGAGACGGAAGAATCATCACTTCTTTCTTTGTTTTCGAAGGCAGGATCTGTTCGATCAGTCGAATTAGTGTGCGATCAAGAGACAGGACGAAGGAAAGGATTTGCCTTTATTGAAATGTCTACAAAGGCGGAAGCTCTCCAAGCGATGACACTCTTGAAAGGTGAGAAGGTAAACGGTCGGAGCATTACGATCAACCAATCCCATTCAGGAACTGGACGAGCGAACTCATCCTTTTTTGGCAGGCTTTTTGGATTGCATCAAGATTAGAACGACTGAACAAGCTGTTTTCCGAGCTTGTGCATCCTATTTTGCATCGATGGTTTCGCAAAACTTGTTGAGTCGATTTTGCTTGCCTCAGCCTCCGGCAGGAATTTGAATTTTTCTGATCCAGTCTGAAATTGCATCGATTGTTCTCAGTCCGCCTAGTTCTTCTAGATCACTTTCTAGTTTTTCTTGCACCTGTTCCGGCAGCAAACGCCTGAAATTGCTCAGTATCTCAACTCTCTTTATTGAATCAATGCCAAGATCCGACTCTAGATCGAGGGTCGGATCAAGCATCTCTGCAGGGTATCCAGTCCGCTCACTAACTAATTCAATGAAGCTGGAAATTAACTCATCGGCACTTCTGCTCTGCGTTTGTTCAGATTGTTCGCTTTCTTTACTACTTAACGGCGCAAACTGAACTGAGAGATTTTGCTCCTCAAGCGCAGCCACAACAGAAGCTCCGACTGGTCGTTCAAGGCTTACGTCTGGCTCCAATGCTTGTTTGATAATCACGTTTGCATTAGGTCTCTGGTGGTAGGACGGAGGTAGCGCAGGAATAGCGTGCGGTGTGGAGCTTTGCTGAACCGCTGTCGAATGAAGACCGACAGATTTGGCCTGCAGATATGCAAGCATCACTTGCTGCTCAGCCTGCAAAAAGCTAGTCGTCATCTGCAACATCGCTTGTTGGAACGACAGCATCACCGCATCTACGCCAGCGCTAGCTTCTGAAACTTGCACATTGAAGTTTGGATTGGGGTTGCCTGATCTCTGCATGAAAGTAACGGGAACGCTCGCTCCCGGAATCGAATCCGCCTTAGAGTCAACATCAATGTAGTTTTTGGAGTTCAATATGAGATTGGTCACACAAAACACTTGCAGAATTACGCATATTCGTAAATACTATAATAACTCAAGTGGATTTGATCGAGCACATTGATGAAAGCCGACTCTATCGTGTTGCAAATTGAAGATGGTAAGCACGTATTCCTCTCTTTGGTGAGAGATTGCAGCCGAGCCTTGGGAATGGGTGAGCCTATAGTTAATTGGGCGATGGAATATGACAGGTCTGCAACTAACTATGTTGCCTTCCTGTTCTTTCAATCACGGACTGAGCGGCTTAAGTTTGATGGAAACGATTTAGCCGCTTTGTCAAAAAATCCGGCACTACAGCAGCAAGTCAACGCGAAGATATTGCAGGCGTTAGAAACAAAACCTCACTAAATGTTGCGAGGCCCGTATGTGGAGTTGGGGACATATCGTGCGTGGAAAGCACTGGGTAGAAGTAGAGGCGATCTTGCTTTCCTCTGAGTGTGATGACTGCACGCTTACAACAAACTGGACCGTACACAAAAGCGAAACATCCACCGTGCACAATTTGACTCTTTCAAACGGGCTAGTGGATGCCACCATTCCGTTTCCAAGTAACGTGCTGAAAATTGTAAATCGAGACAGTTATGTTCAGAGACGTATTCGGCACAAACTAAAAAAGACGCTGCGTTTTCTCATCTGAGAAGTAGACGCTGTGCGGAAATAGCGACGTCTATCAGGCTCACCGGAATTTCTTGTACAACTCCATCAAGGCATGTTGGGACGTTCGGATTAATCCTTTCAGGCGGCGATCTAAATCTGTTTTCTTACCAGCTCCGTCCCTGTAGAGCCGTGTGATTTCTTGGCTGAGACGGAGAGCTTTGGATCGAAAAGTGCGTAGAGATCATTCTCGAATTCATCCGCATACTTCTTGTATTCGCTCAATTCCATTTTTGGAAGCGCCACTCCTTTCTCTGAAGCGTCCGCGACAATCTCAGCGATTGTTTCGTGTGCTTTGCGAAATGGAACACCTCTGTTGACCAGATATTCAACCAGGTCAGTCGTCATCAACGCAGGGTCGGAAGCTGCGGCTAGAGTCTTCTCAACATTTACAGTGACGGCATCCACGCAACAAGCCATGACTTTCAGAGCTTCGCCGACAATGCCGGCAGAGTTGATTACTGGTGGTTTCGTTTCCTGCAAGTCCCTGTTGTAGCCGAGCGGCAGAGCCTTAAGCGTGACGAGCAAATTAACCAGGTCGCCGATTACAGCGCCCGATTTTGCCCGTGCAATTTCCAACGGATCTGGGTTTTTCTTGTGCGGCATCAAGCTGGATGTAGTTGTGACATTGTCTGCCAGTTCTACAAATCCAAACTCAGAGCTGCTCCAGATGACCAATGTTTCTGCCATCTGAGAAATGTGCACGGCAGTCAAACTGCACGCCATCAAAAACTCAGCGGCAAAATCTCTGTCGCTCACAGCGTCGATTGAGTTTGTGAAAACCTTTTCAAAGCCCAATTTAGCTGCTACTGATTGTGGATTGATTGATAAACCAGAACCAGCTTGAGCACCGGCACCGAGCGGAGACACGGCAGTGCGTTTTTTGCAATCGGTGAAACGCTCGATATCTCTCGAAAACATTTCATGGAAAGCAAGAATCGCATGGGCGTATAAAACCGGCTGAGCACGCTGCAAGTGAGTGTAGCCAGGCATTACGACATCCGCGTGCTTCTTGGCAGATTTCAAAATCGACGCCTGAAGAAACTTCAGACCATCGACAAGCGAATCAATCGCCCCGACCGTGTAGAGGCGCAAATCAAGCGCGACCTGGTCATTTCTGCTCCTCGCCGTATGCAGCCTCAAAGCATCAGAGCCGATCAATTCTTCAAGTTGTTTTTCAACATTCATGTGAACGTCTTCGTACTCGACTTTAAGCTCGAACTTCCCTTCATCGGCTTTCGCCAATAGAGTGTCCAAACCGCCTTGAATTGCCTCACCCTGAGAGGGGCTGATGAGCCCCTCCTCGGCGAGCATTTGAGCGTGCGCTTTGCTGCCCGTCAAATCTGCTTTGACGAGATGAGCATCGGCGTGTGTGCAGGCAACGAACTCAGTGACGACGTCACTAAGGGGTTGCTTGAAGGCTTTTCTCAAAACTTGCATTTTTCTTGCTCCAGGTTTTCAGTCTCAGTCCCGCGATATTGATGAATCCGCCTGCGTCCGCCGATTGGAACTCAGACATATTCTCGAAGCTGGAAATCTTGAGGTCATACAACGACGCCGGCGACTTCCGTGCCACCACAATCGAATTGCCCTTGTAGAGCTTAATCTTGGCTGTACCAGTAACTGGTTGTTGGGTTTCTTCGACCATCTTCCAGAGGATTTGGGTTTCTGGTGCGAACCAGTAACCGTTATAGATTTGGGTCGAGAGCTTCTGAGTGAACGAATCTTTGAGATGCATAACTTCTTTGTCGAGCACTAGAGATTCGATTGCTTTGTGCGCTTGCATCAAGATGGTCACGCCAGGAGTTTCGTACACGCCTCTCGACTTGATGCCGATGTAGCGGTTTTCGACCATATCCAGCCGGCCCACGCCATGCTCGGCGGCTATCGCATTTGCTTTGTTGAGCAGTTCGACTGGGCCGAGTTTCTCTCCATTGATAGCAACTGGAATGCCAGCATCGAAATCGATGGTGACGAATTCCGGCTTGTTAGGCGCATCTTCCGGGTTCTTCGTCCACAGATAGATGTTCTCAGGAGCTTCCGCCCATGGATCTTCCAGAATGCCGCCTTCGTAGCTGATGTGCATGAGATTGGCGTCCATGGAGTATGGCTTCTCTTTGGTCACAGGCAACGGAATACCGTGCTTCTCTGCGTAATCGAAGAGATCGTTTCTACCGTCGAATTTCCACATTCTCCAAGGGGCGATTACATTCAAATGCGGCGCCAGAGATTTGGCAGCCAGTTCGAAACGCACCTGATCGTTGCCCTTGCCTGTAGCGCCGTGAGCAATGGTGTCGCAGCCTTCTTTCAGAGCTGCGGTGATCATGCCTTGCGCAATGCACGGACGAGCGATTGAGGTTCCCATCAGGTAGAAGGATTCGTAGAGTGCATTGGCTTTGATTGCTTTGAAGATGTAATCCTTGACGAATGTCTCGTTCAAATCTTCGATAATGCACTTTTCAGCGCCGGTCTTGATGGCTTTGACTTTGACTGCCTCGAAGTCTTCTTTCTGACCGACATCAGCGCAATAAGCCACAATCGGCACGTTGTACTGCTCCTTCAGCCAGGTAAGAATGCAGGAAGTGTCGAGTCCGCCGCTGTAGGCCAAGAGAATTTTCTTCATTTGATTTACTCCTTGATTTGAATGCTGCACATTTCGCGATTCTCTCTAGAGGCATCGCGTCATACGAAATCGTGCCGCATTACATGATTAGTGAGATGACTGCTTTTTGAACGTGGAGTCTGTTTTCCGCTTGTTCAAAAACTACTGACTGTGGTCCATCCATCACTGCATCTGTAATTTCCTGCCCCCGGTGCGCGGGCAAACAGTGCATGACGATGGCATCCGGTTTTGCAAATTTCAACAGAGCCTCGTTGACTTGATAGCTTTCAAAAATTTTGATTCTCTCAGCCATCTCCTCTTCCTGCCCCATCGACACCCAGGTGTCGGTGTAGACCGCATCCGCATTAGCAACTGCTTCAGCGGGGGACTCTGTCATTTTTAGTTGCGCACCGGTGTGCTTCGCCTCTTCCATCGCCATTTCCCAAAGGGTGGAGTCGGGCTTGTAGCCGGACGGACACGCGATTGAGAAATTGCAGCCAAGCTTGGCGGCGAGAAGCATGAGTGAATTAGCCACATTATTGCCGTCTCCTACGTATGCAAGGTTGATTCCTTTGAAGTTCCAATCTTTAATAGCTTTTTGTTCTTTAATAGTGAGAAAGTCCGCCAGCGCCTGGCAGGGGTGCTCGAGGTCGCTAAGCCCGTTGATTACAGGGACTTGAGCGTAATCGGCAAGAACGATGAGAGTGTTGTGCTCAAACACCCGCGCCATGATTCCGTCCAACCATCTGTCCAAATTTCTGGCGATATCCGGCACGGATTCCCTGACGCCAAGCTTGTCTTCGAGGAAGATTGAACTGCCACCGAGCTGAATCATGCCGGCTTCAAATGTGACTTTTGTCCGTAGCGATGGTTTTTCGAAGCAGAGCGCAAGCGTCTGTCCTTTTGCGAAGAGGGTCTGCGTGTCGTCGAACTTGTTTGCTTTCAGCAGTTCGGCCGTTTCCAAAAACAACTTCAGTTCAGCGGCTGTGAAATAGCCAATACCCAGGAAGTCTTTGCCTCTGAGTGTGTCTTCGACAAGAACTTTGTTGAGTGGCGAGCGACCATGCTGCGGCGGAGACATGCGCTGGGACTTGAAGCCCACAGGCGTGGTCGGCGGCTTTTTGTACATTGTGAATACCATGGTCTTTCCCTCTCTATATCTGAGCTGTTTACTCAGTCAATGAGCTGCTTGTTCTCTTTGAACCGCTCACTCTGGTTTGAACTGCCGATGTCACCCGGCAATGGACAAAAGAAAACTCCCGAGTCCTGGAAGAACTCGGGAGCTAAAGGTATGGTTTCTGGTGACCTAGATCAACGCAGCCCAGCCGGCCCCGAGTTCAATAGAACGCGGCGCGTACGTCGGTTGTTGCTGGTGTAATTCGCTAAGGTCACTTCTGGTTGCCCTGGAAAAAACAAAACCTTCGTTCACGTTACAGTCTAGCCCCCGAGCTGTCAACAGAATGTAGGGACTGTAACAGGAGATTACAGAAATCACATTTTGGGCTACCGGTCGGATTGTCCGGGAGGAACGAACTCTAACAATGTCTCTACGCTAAAGTTACTCAGCTCTGTGTTCTTGAAACACAATCACGTCGCCGGGGGTGAGTGAAATATTGATGCCGCGATTGGTAAGTCCAGAAATCAGAAAGCCTCCAGGTAAGCCACCAATCACTCCTTTGAAAAACCCCTTCACGTGGGCATGATGGTCATCACCAGTAACGGGACGACCGTATGCGAAAGTTGGATCTGCAGCGCCAGCAACGCCGCCGACTATTGGACCAACAATTATTCCGGCGGGACCAGCAGCGAGACAACCGCCAGATATTGCAACGTTTGCCGCAGTGTATCCGGCACTGCTGTAGACAACAGTAATCTCGCCCTTACCGTCGACACCGAGTGGTGCAGCCTTCTTGTCGGTTCGAATAATGCGAGTCTTTGGAGCAGGAATAATATCTCCGCTTAAGTCTTGCCCGCCAATACTCTTCACTTTAATACCGATTGTGCCGTTGCAATTGCGCCAATGCTTGGGTGTTAAATCAGCGCGGAGCGAGGTCTTTAAAAGGTCGATAGCAGTAACTTCCCCCAGAACATGAGCACCAGCACCAATGTAGTGGTTGTTGGGAAGCATAACCGTATCAAGTAATTCGCCATGTACAGGATCGCCGACTTTCGCCAATGCCCCATCAATTACCGAGGTCAAACGGACTCGAAATCTCATCAACGGAGCAACCGCTTCTGCAGCGTTCGCGGCACTGTTGTGTGTGACATTCGCTTGAAGAGGCGCACCACTTTGCGCTGCAATTTTGCGTTTATCTGCGTTTGCACCCTCAGCCAAGGGAGCAAGGCTAGAAAACCAAACACAGGCTAGTAAGGTGATATTCCAAAAACGCATATAGAAATTGTACACAGGCAAGATCCTTACGTGTAGACTTTAAACTTCGCCGGGAGATTTATATGCCACTCAAATCAAAGAGTTCGTCGAGCAAGATTGCAGTCGATGCACATAAGTTCCTCGTCTCTGAATTTTCGAAATTAGCGGACACGGACAAGGCGATTGAGATGGCGGCGTATATGAAGACCGATATGCCATTTTGGGGAATTCAAAAGCCTGACAGAGAGCCTATTTATCGAAAACTAGCGAAAGATTTTGCACCCGCGGATCAAGATGAATATTCACAAGTGATTAGCAGGATTTGGAATGGAAAACATAGAGAAGAAAAATATGCCGCGCTCGATTACGCAGTGCGATGCAAGAAATTTATCAACACATCCATGATTCCACTGTACGAAGAGCTGGTGCGAGATGGCGCCTGGTGGGATCTTGTTGATCCGCTTGCGACACTGCTGGTCGGCGTTGCATTTTTGAACGATCAGAAAACCGTCAAACCGATCATGAAGGAGTGGATCGATGACGACGATATGTGGATTCGTCGCACTGCAATTCTCAGCATGAATAAGCACAAAGAAAAGACGGATGAAAAGCTGCTCTACGATTTTTGCTTGCGTAGAGCGCACGAAAAAGAGTTCTTCATTCGCAAAGCAATTGGTTGGGCTTTGCGCGAGTACAGCTATAAGGCACCAGATTCGGTGATCAAATTTCTCAAAACGAATCGCGGCACTTTATCCCCTCTCAGCTACAGAGAAGGCGCAAAGCAACTCGTGCGAAACGGACTGATGAAGCTGGATTAAAAGTTTCGCGAAGGTTTAAATACAGAGAGAAATTTCTGCATTCAGAGGAAACCTAGCCAGATCATGCGCGTCTACAGAACGGTGTGATATCGTTGTATTACGATATTCGCATATATGCATGAGGCAGAGCCGGCAAGGGTTTTATCCTTGCACCAAGCTTTCACCCCACGCAGCACCCACTTTTATATTGATGTGCGAGCAAATTACTATGAAAAAAACAATTGTCTTAGTTGACAGAACAAATCAGGTAGGCTTCCTCTCGAAAGCAAGAAGAAGGCTTACTTGCGTCAACATCTGTGCAGCACTGGTATTGCTCTGCATTGCACTACCACTTAACGTCGGTGTCGCAATCGCATCTGGCGTGCCTCCCGAATTCGGCATTATGTCCGGTGTAATTGCATCGCTGGTTAGCGGTATATTTTCCAGTTCTGCCTACTTAATTTCTGGACCGGATGCCGGGATTGGTGTACTAGTTCTCGAAGTGATTCGAAAATATGGAATACAAAATCTCGGCGCTATCGTCTTAACTGCCGGGCTAATTCAAATCGCACTTGGGCTGTCGAGTTCCGCAAAGTGGTTCAAAGCCCTTTCGCCTGCATTAATCAACGGCATGCTTGCCGGCATGGGATTGCTGATTATTTTCACGCAGTTTCACATAATGCTAGACGACACGCCGAAAGAGTCCGGGTTGATGAATATGGTTCTGATTCCTGAGACTGTCATAAAAACATTCTCCGCGGCAAATGGTTCTGCACAGTTCTTAGCCGCGGTATTAAGCATTTCTGCAATAACGATAGCGGTGCTCTGGACACGTTTCGCACCTGGAAAATTACGCTCGATTCCGAACGTACTTGTGACAATAATTGCCATCTCGAGCGTCGCCTATTGGCTTAAGCTGCCGGTCAATCTCGTCGACTTCCCAACCAATCTGACTCAGAATCTGACGCCTCTTACAGTTTCTAATTTCATTAATTGCCTGAACAAGCCTGAGATTTTGACAGCAGCATTCATGCTGGCATTCGTTTGCAGCGCGCAATCATTGATTACGCTAACCGCTCTGGATCCTCAAGCATCACGCGGAAATACAAAGCACGATCGAGAGCTCATCGCGCAAGGTATCGGCAATGCCATCTGCGGCTTCCTGGGGATATTGCCAATCGTTGGTGTTCTGCTGCGCAGCGTGGCAAACAAGCAAAATGGTGCCACAGACAACACACCGAACATCCTTCACGGCGCGCTCATGCTAGCTGTCATTTTCCTTGCACCACAACTTTTGAAAGCTATTCCAAGCTGCGTACTATCGGCAACGCTGGTACTGATTGGCTACAGAATGGTGTCAAACATCTTCGGTCAGATAAAAGGCTATGAGAGAGGAGAACTGATGATATTCGCGCTGACCACTAGCGCGATTATTGCCACCAATTTATTCACAGGTGTATTGATCGGATTTGTAGTCGCCGCGGCAAAAGCTTTCTTCGTCCTTTCAAACCTGGATATACATGTGCAAAAGTCGAACGACTCTGGCGTAGTCACTTTGTACCTGAGTGGTGCGGCAACGTTTGTGGCTCTGCCACAGCTTACGGAAGTCTTGGGTGAAATTGCCGACGATCAACTCTTGCATCTGAACCTCGACAACCTTCGTTATATGGACCATGCGTGCCTACAACAGTTAACCCAATGGGAGCGGCAGCATAAAGGAAAGCTATTCATCGACTGGGAACAGTCGCCGACAGATATACACACATTGCCGCGCTATGCCAGGCGCCCGCGGGTAAGACCAGGCGAACGGCAAGAGCCGCGAAAAAGCGGGGTAGCCATCCTTGACAATACCTGATGAACCGGCGAGAAGCTGGATACATGCTAGGATCAAGCGGTTACAACACTGGATGAGCAACCCTCTCGCCGATATGGACCGCAATGTAGTCGCTGAAGAACTGTCACGCTTTTTTGGTGTACTTGCGCATCCTTTGAGAGTACTCATTGTCGAAGAACTTCGCAATGGCGAACGCACAGTGACGGATTTAAAAGACGCATTGATGGTGCCACAAGCAACTGTATCTCAGCATCTGGGAATCTTGCGCGCAAACAGAGTGGTGCTGGAACGCCGCGACGGTCGGCATGTTTACTACCACTTACGACACCAAGAGTTAGCAGACTTCGTGGTCGAATGCATCTTCTTTGTGTCGCCCGACGAGAAAGAATCGCGCAGTTTGTTATCTGCAATAAATTCGACGCGAACCACTTGGTCTAAGCAAAAGACTGAAAAAACATCGAGCAAAACGGCTAAACAAAAGCGTTCTCGCTAGGTCAAAACCTTGACAGGATGACCGCTTTTTGATAAATTACTAATATTGTCATATTGCATTATTACAATATGTCGATACGAAGGAGGTTACTATGCAAAGCAAGATTCTGCTTCCAATCAAAACATACGAGCAGGGTAAATTCGCTATACAGACATTACTTATGAATATCGACGCAAATACCTCTGAAATACGCTTGTTGCACTGCGTTGAGGACAAGCTAGCTCGCCCTTCGTTTTTCAGCGCGACAGAAGCCATCAGACTCGCGGATGAGCAGTTGGATAGAGTTGATGAATATCAGCACTTTCTCGAAGAACTCGGCAAAACCTTAGTCGACTCCCTTCAAGATGTGCGCATCTCAGTGAAATCAACCGTCGTAGACTCAATTCACGATGGAATCCTCGAAGAAGCGGATATCATGAACGCAACCAAAATAGTTTTGGTAACAGAACCGGAAAGAAAGCTTCGTTGGTTTGGACCAGAAATCAGCAACCGAATTATGAGCAATGCAAAAATTCCAGTACATTTAATTAAACCAGCACACCGTAAGGGTTCTACAGGTTCTTCTAGAGTTGCATAAGCACCTCTTGTGGTGCACGAGTGTAAGCAACACACTTTCACAATGCTTGCGGAAAGTTTTTTGAAACCCGCTTAAGCTAAAATGGAAACATAGACTCCTAAAAGAGTATTGGTGCGACAAAGCAATTTGCCAGCAAAATTAGCGCACCGATAATGCTATGGCATCGTAATGGAGGTTGCTTATGTATCTGCAGAAAATCCGCGAACAGATGCCAGAACATTTTGCCTACTCGCTGAAAGTACCTGAGTATTCTTTGCTAGAAGTAAAAACAGTCATCGTTGCCTGTTGCGAACAGGGTGCAATACCAACTTTAAAGGAATTCGAAAGACTGCAACCACTCGCTTACATTCTGATTCCAGGTGCGCAGTTGCACAAGCAGACAGCCGAGCAGCGAGCATCGGCTGACATAATGCACCCACCTCCGAAATCGGAATATTCCTTGAATTTCTTCGAAACAGTACTATCGAACATGCCGAATGTGGAAGACGTGATTATCTGCACGCACAATGGATGCATCTACTCGCTCGAATCTGACTTAGAGCAACAATTGCAAGACACCGCGCAATTTCTAGAAGAAAGCGAACGAAGTCAGCAGCGCCTTATTAAACTGCACGCATGGCACTTCGAACCCGAGGTCAACTGGGTTTCATTTTTCGACTCAGACACCAGACAAATGCTACCTCTCAGTGCCGCTCCAATCTTTTCATAACCAACAAATAACTAGCGCACCCTTGGAGGTATGCATCCTCAGGTGCGCTAGCCGTGCCGAACACTTTCGTTTTTATTGAACTAAGCGGCTCGTCGCTTATCGTGTTCAATTACACTTTGTTCCATGGTCTTAGGTCGTTTGATTGCTTCTTCAGCGGTACGTTGAACTTCAAGTCCACCACCGTCTTTGAAGAGTTTTTCAACAACACGTGCTTCCTTCTCGTTTTCAGTATGAACTGCCAACAAGGTGTTACCGAAGCGCATGGTTCGCTCAAACTTCTTCGCTTCGAACACCGGCAGGCTCATACCATAAAGCGCACCGATCAAAGCGAATGCCAAGCCAAAGACTGCAATGCCAGCCAACACAGCCATTGTCGGTCCCGCTGCTATGACTTGTTCTAAGTTTTGAGTGCCGAAACTTCCTCGTTGCGCGAAGAAACCAAGCACGCCCCCGATCACCGACCCAAGGAGCGACCCTATCATAAAGCCGCAGGATGCCTTGGAGTGCTTTTCATATGCCAATTCTTGAGCGCCGTAAGAGTCAGGCATCAGAAGCGAAATGTCGTCGGCGGTGAAACCAGAGCTTTTGAGCGTGTCTACAAGGCGCTCTGCGTCCGTGATACTCGGCGCGATACAAACAACTGCTTGATGCATAATGATGTCCTCTCTATTCATTCAGGCGACCGGCAAACACCCGAGGGGGCGGATCGAGCGCTGAATTTTGTGTCGATATTAGTGTCAATTTGTGCGTGGAAAGAGCCCTCAAGGGCGTCAAAAGTTCCCATATACATGTATGGATTTACCAAGCGGAGCAAATACGCGGGAAACAAGGTACTTCTAAGGCGCTAAAAGCGTCTCGCAAAACGCCTTTCAATAGCCTAGGAAGTTGGCAGTCAAGCGCCCTATACAAGGATGTAAATCATCATTGAAAAATTGATGGAATTAAGTAACGGAGCCGGTCATGATGGAACCTAAGCATGTTCGCAGCGTCCTGGTAGCATCAATCGAAAAGCAAGAGGACTTTGGTGATGGAAGAGTATATTGGCGCTGACGCATCAGAAGCAGACGTCACGGCGCACAAATTATTAGTATTGTTGGGCGCACATCTCTCCGGCTTTCAGCCGCTTACGGATCCGGAAGTATTCGACATTAAGAGCCGGTTGATTAACTGCTCGCAAGACATGAAACCCAACATGGTCATGACCTTGGAGGAAGAGCTTCCTCGTAACTCCGGCCCAGTGGTAAGCGTATGGGCGGCAGTCGGAAAGTTACCTGACGGTGAGAGCGTTTTCTGGCATAGACCTCTTCCATGTCCCGACGAGTTGGCCGAGTTTCTCTATTTCCACCGCTAAGCCGAGCACCCGCTCGGCTTTTGCCGTTTTGCGACAACCAGACCTCAGACTCTTGCTTTTAATTCGCAACTTGAACCGCATTCAAAAGTCCATCTTATTGAATGCCCTTACCGGGGTATCGCTCGTCTTTCACTGTGTAGCCGCATTTGAGTTACAGGGAACATTTGGTGGCTTGCTTTCGCCTACCTAGCAAACGAATTCGAGGATACTGAAAATGACATCGTCAAAAATGGAGCGTTTTCCGCTCAATGACAAAACCTATGACTTGATTTCAATCATGCATCACAAATCTAAAGCGCTTGCGGCGTACGAGGGATATCTCTCTGACGTACAGGCAGACACTCATTTGACACAAATCTTGGTGGAAATCAAGCATGACGAACTGAGACATTTAGAGAAGCTAAAAGCTCATCTGGGGCGCCTTCTCGTCGAAAACAAAGCCGAATAGCACACTTAATTTGACCAGGAGAAATAACAATGGCTAAGAATAAAGCGATATCTGCTTGCGAGGTGATTCGTAAAGACCACGAAGATATCAAAACACTTCTGCAAAAGTATGATACCGCCGGTGATGTGAAAGAAAAGGAAAATATCCTCCGCGAATTGGGAATGCAACTGCAAGAACACGCCCGCGTCGACGAGGTGATCATATTTCCAGCCGCTGCCCAAATGGCCGATGACAATTCATTTGTTGATGAGCTGAAGGACAGCGACAACAGCGTCAAAATGCACTTGGCACAAGTTCAGCGTCTATATGCCGATATCGATAAGGAAGAGTTCGAAGCAAAAATGAAAGAGCTTAGAGAAGCAGTCTGTACGTTAATTGAACAGGAAGAAACATCTCTAATTCCTTGCATTGAAAATGCTGAATACGATTTGGACAAGCTTAGTGAAGAGGTAGCAAAGTTACGCGCCGGCGAATCCATCGAGCCAATCAAGCTAAGAAAGAAAGCTTAGAAAAAACCTGAAATCATTGCTGAGGGGTGCCCTGTGGACACCTCTCATTTTTTTTGCATCAGGCCGGCTTGAGAACGCATCACGCGTGAACACTCCCTCGATTGGAACCTTGGACGGCATCTCGCGTCTCCACAGTGGAAATTACAAAGGGGTAAATGAAATCATGATGGATGTATTTGAATTCGTCCTCACAAACGAGGCTCACTTAGCCCACAGATTGTCTGAGACCGCTGCGCACTATTCCGAGTGGACGCAAGATCGTGTCTTTGAGGAAACGAAGCGTATTCTGGACGGTCTGGAATCTAACTTCAACAAAGAAAATGCGCTGATTAGCACTATCAACGCCGAAGGTATTGACGATCTCGTCCAAGAAGCCCAGAAGCACCGCGACGAACTCAGAGCTGATGCCGAAAATCTCTGTATGATTCACGTTGACGAGCCTGGCTTTGAACAAGGGTTGGAAACACTCGCATATAAGTTTCAACGCCACAAAGAATTCTGCGAAAACACGCTCTTTCCGAGGCTGAAGGAAAGTGCCAGCCCAGCGGAACTAGAGCGCGTCGCCAACCAGCTCGACGCTGTAGTTCTTGATGGTTAGAAATAGCGGTTTTCGAAAGTAAAACTCTCTCTCGATGCTTCATCAGTAATCGCGAGTTCATAACAAACCGAGTTCATAACAAACATAGGGTCAAAACATGAAAGCAAAAATGGAGAACAAGCCTGCTGAGGCAGGAAAGTATTTGTGCCAGGTATGCAATACCAAATTTCGTTATGAAGCAGGCACACTAACCTGCCCGAAATGCGGCACTCTGACTCCAGACAACATGGTGCGCATCGACGTCCGAAACGATCCTGAAGAAGAAAGAATGTACACCGAAGACGATTTCATAGGGGGCTAGGAAGCTAGCAACCTTGAAAAATGAGGACAGCGCAGGAATGTGCTGTCCTTTGTCTTTGCGTGTTTCTGTTTCGTTGTGTCTTTCATGTGTATCTTTTGCCTTTGTGTTTATCTACCGTCTGGTGACAGGTGTAATGAATGCCCCTTTCTGTATCAAAACAAAACGACCCGCATTTAGCGAGTCGCTTTTCGTTTCATTGTATGCCTGAGGTATGCCTAAGACTAAATTTCTTTGTCTTTGACTGGAGTGGGCGGCCATTTTCCGTTCATCTCAGCATTCAATAAATTAGCGAGCAAAGTGCGATAGCGTTGTTGCTCCGGCATAAGCTCGTTCTTTACGAGATCTCGATGCACACCATGCATTTTTACCAAGCGCCACTCATAGTCGCTCGAATGTGCGTCTTCTTCCTGCTCCAACGCAGCCACAGTTGCGTCGTCACCAAACACCGAGGCGCCGCCGGACAGAATTTTTGCCCAACTGCCCCAGATGCCCGAATCAGCTTCAGGAGTGCCACCAAAATCTCTGATGGCATCCGTAAGTTTCCCAACTCTTGCTTTATGAGATTCAAGGCAATCACTCAATACACTGGCGATTTCCTTGTTCCCAACCTTCGGCAGCGCCTGATTGTAGGTTTCTACGGCGGATAGTTCACCTTTCAACAAGGCATTCAAATCTTCTACAGCTTCTGAATTCATACCTTTCTCCCTTTTGCTCCCATTAAAAGGAGAGGACTGAATGTCCCCTCCCTATAGATCCTTAACTAGCCAATTTATCCTTAGCCTTTGCAGAGGCTTCGCGAATATCCTCGAATGCTTGTTGCAAGTCAGCGATCGACTTCTCAAAACCGCTCTTAAGCTCAGCCAAAGCTTCTGGAGCACTAGTTTTCAATTCTTCAAAGCGCTTCATAGCTGCTTGGCGCTTTTCATTTAGCTCATCGAGTTTGCATTTCGCATCCTCTTTCATTTCTGCAGACTTCGCAGCAAATTCATCGATTTTTGCACCCAATTTAGAAAGTTTTTCTTCCATAGTGCAGCTTGAACCTTCACAAGAAAGCTCGTTTTTTGCTTCGTCATTCATTTCTTCGTTAGCCATTACTCTCATCTCCATAAACTGATCGCTCAGGCGCACATTCGCCCCATAAAGCCTGAGGGTGGGACGATTTCAACCGCTTAAGGTTCCATTCAGTCTCATGTAAAGTTCATAATTGTCCAAAACGTACACAGGTATTCCTTTTCCAGATCTAACCAGCACCATCTGGGAACCTCCAATAGCGAAGACGGTCATTGCATAAGCACCGGAGAAAAGGAAGTCTTATGTACTACAAGGTATTTCTATCAATAGTTACCGCCGTGCTTTTGAGCGCCCCCGCCCAGCAGGCTTTGGCGCAGGCACCGGTGACCGCTCAACCTACCGTGGTAGGCGATGTTGAAGCTAAAAACGACGCTAAATCAGCAAAAGAAGAAGCCGCAGCGTCTAAGGAAGAAGCGAAGGCCGCAAAAACTGAAGCAAAAGCAGCAAAAACTGAAGCCAAACAAGCTGCTAAAGCAGCTAAAAAATCCGGCGTCAGTCAAACTGAGCAAGAGCGATTGGACGCTAAAACCATCCATGCATCCAATCAAATAGATGGACAAAAGATTGATCCAAAGATAATGAAGAAGAAGAAAAAAGGAATGGGACTGCAAGTACTTAATCCTTTTGCATGGCTTTTAAAACCAGTTACAGATACTCAAAAAACAGTTGTTGAACTGCAAAAGCAAATCGTCCGGTTGGAAGCACCCATAGCAAACTTGCAAAAACCAATGGTTGGTTTACGTGATGATATGCAACAAGTCGATGCCACCATGGACGAAGTCAACGCTAAGATGACTACCATGCACGGTGATATCAACAATATTCACAAGGGAATGAACTCTGTCGATAAGCGTATTGCCCACATGGAACGGCAGCTAGGACAAATGTACGAACCGATTGTCGAACTCAAGAATCCTGTAATCGCCTTGAAAGATCCTGTAAAAGGGGTTGGTGACCAATTAACCACTTTGAAGACTGACCTGAAAGAACTGAAGCAAGTTGTAAGTTTTACGACCACCGCAATTCTTGCAGCAGTTCTGATCGTCGGTGTCTTAATTGTTATCGGTACGCCGATTGCTGCGATCTTCGTATGGCGCCACCGTCGTTGGATCATGTCCAAGATTGGACGTGAAGATGTATCTGGCAAAGCTGAACCTACTTCAGAAACGCCTGAAGACGAAGCAAAAGCTCTCGCTAAAAAGGAAGAACAGCACGAGAAACGCCAGGCGGCGTAGTCCAATGCGCGCCTGTTTGAAAAAGGAAAACAATTTGCAGCGTCCTCGACGCGTCAAAAATAATCACACACGGGTAAGATAAAACTACGCCACCCAAACGTGTAAATCCGAAAACAGTGTTCCGCTCCGAAGGCAGGAATACTGTTTTCTTTTACTCATCAATGCATTGGGTGCTTGGAAAAGTTATGGTCATTTCAAAAGGGATATATACTCGCCGTAAACTAACGGTCGCAGTTTACTTGATTCACTTTCTGATGCGAACATGCTGAAATGCTGGACCTACCAGCATTTCAGCGTCACAGTTCACAAATGTACATTAAGTTAACTCAGGCTTTAGTTCGTACACGACGTGACAAATAAGAACTGCAAATCGATAATATGCGTCTGATTCCTGGCGTCCTTTTGGATATATACATATATCCTTGTTGCTTGCAAAAAAGGCGCGCGCAAATCATTCGCTAGCCAGCGTCAAAAGTTTCAGCGGTGAGACAACGGCAACGAAGGCACCCACACTCAATGAAAGCGAAGGTTCAAGTGAAAACAACATCGACAAAAAATCCAGCACCAAAAAATCCAGCACCAAAAGCAACAGCAGCAAAAACCACAAAGAGCGCTCCGGTAGCCAAAGCTGCAACAGCAGAAAAGCCAACCCCAGCAGAAAAACCGATTCAAACAGAGACACTAGAATCCATCAAGGCTCCTGAAAAAATCGATAAGAAAACGGCACAGTCTTCGCAGATCCAATTCGAACAAATTGCACAACGCGCCTATCTGCTCTTCGAACAACGCGGATACGCACATGGTTTCGATCGCGAAGATTGGTTGGAAGCAGAAAAGCAATTGAAGTTTGAGAGCTTGAACTAGCAAGCAAAATGTAGCTAGCTTAAGCCGCTCACCCAACGCACAAACAAAAGAGGTTTCCAGTTATTAAACTGGAAACCTCTTTTTCAGGAGTGAATATTCAGTGGAATAGCTTTCTTGCTGCTGTCCATCTACCTCGCTGCAATCTCGACCTTCAAACCATCCGTCCACTTCTTATGCTCATCTGTGTAATACAGATATGAACGGCTTGCTGGTCCAGTGAATTTACCCGGAACAGCAGCAATTACGCTGATAGGTACCGAGAGCTTTTCGTTCTTATCTAATCCACGCCAGTAGAGCACGACCTCGCGTCCACGCACTTCGTAAGCATCAATTTTGCGTCCTTTAACAAGTTCTTTGAGCTGCGTATGTCGCGGCTCGAATCCTCCTGGCAAACCGATAATTGCTACAGGATTTGGAACGACAGTATCAACCTTGTTAGTGATCGTCGCAATAACTTCCGCCGAAGAACCTTCAATCAATTGGCGCTGCGAAAGATTGACACTTAGATCAAGCTTGCAGTCTTTACTGCTTTCAGGCGTCAAGCGATTGTAATTTGCTGCCACCGCATATGGCATCGCAGACCCGCCTTCCATTTTCAACTCAATTTCATGCTCGCCAGGCGAGAGTATTTCGGTCAAATCTGGCAGCTTAATGGATTCCTTTGTTTTCTCATCAAAAGCCACATCTGCGACCGGCTTTCCATCGGCAAAGACGTGAATCTTTCCAGGTGCCTTTGGGTGAGCATTCTTCTTGTCGTAAGCAAGAATTGCTCGAAGCGACATTACCGTAGATTGGGTAGAACCATATCGACCAGCTTTGCATGACTCGGCAAGAAATCTCATGCTCTTTTGAACATTGGCCGAAAACTCGTCGTTGCGCAACCAAGCTAGAGTTGCAAGAGCAACACCCTCCAATTCCAAAGCTTGACCAGAACTACCGACAACTGAATTCTTCACTTTATCGATACTGCCATCACCTTTTTGCAGAGATGCAAGGCGCTTCATCAAAGACTTGGCAAACTGCTTATCTCCGGCCAGATCAAAAGCGTTAGCTGCTAGTGCAACAACATAGCTGTCTTGACTCGCAGTCGCTGCGCTTCTTAATGAATCTAACTCAGACTTTAAGTTAGAAGCAGGCTCACCTGTTTCCAGCAGAGACCACACGATATAAGCGTTAGAGCAGTCCGGGTCGGCTGTCCAGGTATGAATACTTTGAGCCTTGCGTGTAAAGCCGCCTTTGCCATCTTTCTGCTTCATCAGCCATGCACGTGTGGTTGTAAACATCACCTCATCGATCTTTGCGACCTTTCTCATATCAGCAAAATGCATTAATCCGTAAGCTGTAAGTGGCTCATGCCCAGGGTTGTGTCCAAACCACTCGTATCCACGATCCGGGCACCAGAACGAAACCAATTTCTTATAACCGGCCTCAAGTTTCTCGCGAGATGTCGAAATCAACTTCGGATCAACATCCGGATGTGACTTGAAGTATTGCTGAGCCATCGTCAGAGGATAGCTCGTTGATGAGGTCTGCTCAAAACATCCATAAGGGTCCTGAATCAAACGCTCGAGCGCGCTTGTAAGATTTGCAAGCGGCGTTGGAAAAATTTCCGCCTTTGTACCCAAGCTTGCCGGTACCATACTTTCCTCGATATTCACAGTTATCTTGGCAGATTTTCCTGGTTCCAAAACTCCGGCAAATGCCTTCTCTACAGGGAAGCCGGCCGGTCTAACTTCGATTTCTCTTTCGACAATATCGACGTTGTTGCCTGCCTTTGCTTCAATTCTGAGATGCGATACCTTGTCTGCTGACCCTACTTGAATGGGCTGTAGCACTCTTGCTCGCTCTCCACCACTCAATTGCTGCGGCAATTTGAGGGGAGAAAGCAATTTAAACGCTTGAGGCAGATCGACTTTCAAACCAACTGCGGTGAGCACACTATTAGTAGAGTTTACCAAATTGAGCGGCAAGATGATTTGGTCGCCAGAAGTGACTTCAAGCGGAACTTTCGCCTCCGCATAGAAAGGTCTCAAAGATTTGATCTCAATCTTCTTCGCACCAATTAAGCCACCACTGGAAAATCCATCAGCCGCAACTTCAAACGTGGAAATACTATCGCTAAGATCAAAACTGATTGTTGCTTCTCCAGTCCGCGCATCAGTCTTCGTGCCGGGGGACCAGAAAAGTGTTTCGCTGAAGTCTCTGCGATCAGTGCTGCTTCTATTCTGTCTTGCTTGGTGTGAAAATACACGCACGGCAAACATTGAATTATTGGCGTCCGCACTGCGAGCAGTCGGGAAGTAAGTGTATTTATCTACACTACTCAACTGAGCAAGCTGCCCAGTTTGGTCACTGTCCGGAATCGGTGCACCTTCAGGCAATGTCGGACTTGTCTTCTGGTGACGCTCTGCGCGCCCGGTAGTATAGTGCCGCTCATCAATAACGGTCGGTTCGACCTGGAACATATTTACGTCGCGTGGACCTTCAACTCGTCCCACCTCTTCGGGAAGGTTGAGCGGTTCATTCACATATTGGTTGGGCGCAAATTTAAAACGTGCGCCCGGCTGAATGTCAGCATCGAACTTCCGTTTCAGCTGAGACGTCACCCCAGCACCAGCTCCTATTGCTGTACCAGACCACGCACCTCTGCCATTCGTACGCCCTCCAGAGATAGCACCAACTGCAGTTCCTAACGCTGCGCCGGTACCGGCACCAATACTAGTGCGAAGAGGAGAACCAAAGGATGCGCGATTACGATGTGGACTAGAGATGGGAAACCGCTGCGCTGCTTGGTTTCTTTGCTCAGAAATGGCTAAGACACGTCTAGCTTTATCGCCATACTGCTGAATAAACTCATCAGTAGTTAGATATGCAAAGCGTCGCCATCCTTGTGTCCCTAACAAAAGGTCCGTAGCTAGACCAGATTTCGGAATAGCAGGGTTGAGGTAAAACTGTGCATCTGCGAGATCTTTAACTTCAGGTTCCAGAAAAACCATTACAGGAAGACGTGGTGGCTGGTCTCTCTTTTCAATCATTTGCAGAACGCTGTCATCGGTGACGGTCATTCCAACCATCGCGGATATTGGTCTGCCGTTCTCATCTGTAGTGCGCACAGTAATTTGCGCTTTCTCGCCAGGCGCATAGGTGTTTTTATCCGAGCGCACAGTAATGTTGAGCGCCTTCTCTGGTTCCCGGAAAATCAACCTTTCAGCAAGTGGCTTGTCGAACTCATTCCACACTGTCACAGTCAAAACACCATCAACATCATGCGGAAGTGGAAACTCGATAGGCACCAACTCACCGCTTGTGCCGTTCGCTCCCGTATTTGCGCCAATGATTCGTGATGCGATTTCTCGGTCCTGCTTCGAAACACTGATTCGGCATATAGACTTATTGCCAATCTTGATACGTAATGGCTGTCCCTTTTTGATCACATCACTTTCTGAATGGAGTACCGCACCATTTGACTTCACAGCGGGGAGCGGATACAGCTTCTTAATTCCCGAGGGTTTTGAAATTTGCAAAAAGTATTTTTTGTTTGCCTGAGGAGTGAATTCAAAACGTCCCATTCCTTCATGCTCTGTGCGGAAGAACGCAAGAGCATTCGTAGAAGTCACGATATTGTGCGCGACAACCGTTTTCCTCCCGCTCCTTTTATTGGGCTTATGCGCCACACCGGTGACCGCCCTCTTGCCTGCAATCGGTTCTTCTATAACACTCGCCTGAAGATCGGCAGGTTTTCCATTAGGCAAAAATGCCTGCACGTACACACGATTCTTAAACCCGGAGACAATTTCACCGCCCTCCGGAAACATCTGCAAATCCACACTCTGTAACAAAATTGGAATCGTTTTGGATGTTGTTTCAACAACACCTTGGTCTTCAACCACAAGGGCTAGCGTTCCGTCACCACGCTCAATGTGTTGTGGCAGACCAAATGAAATACGACAAAAACCGTTCGAGTCAAGCTTACTTGTGCCCGCTTCAATTGGAACTCCGTCGACGAGCGGTTTAATCGTCACTTTTGCATTCGCAGGAATACCGCCTTCCGCGCGTTTCGCATATAGAGATGCCGTGACGACATCACCCGGCCCGTAACCATCACGCGCAAAAATCAGCTGCGTTTTCAACCTTGGAGCACGATACGAGCGGACGTCGACTTTGCGCTCTGCTGGTGCGTGCCCCCCGAAAGGATAGCTGACTACGATCGTATATTCACCGCCGGCTTGATCTCGACTAATGTTCCACGCATAGGACCAAATGCTGTCGTGAATTTGAGCCTGTCCGCTCGCAATAGCTTGCCCGCGTGGTCCCAACACTTGAATATAGGCGTTGCCACCGTAACCTGTCTTGGGCTGGTGACTAGAAGAGTCAAGCATGACGCCACGAATGAAGACTCTCTCTCCACTCTGATAAAGAGGCTTATCTGTGCTCATGAATGTCAGAAAACGATTCGAGCTGCCGAGCGTTTGAGCAGCAGTTTTCTTCCAATATTCAGTTGGAATGCTACCGGTCATAGCTTGCGAACTGGCAATGCTTAGGCAAACAAAAGTCAGCCCGAGCGCAATACTTATATCTGTTTTCGATCGGCACCGCTTGCTACCCCGAGACAGCCATTTATCGAAAACGAACGAGCGCATAACTTTACCCCAGCATGTAATGACGAAGACTTCACAGACAGCGATTGCATAAAGTCGCTGCATGGTGAAAGGTTTACCACAATTGCGATTAGTTGCAGTTTTTGCAGGGGTAAAACTAATTTACAGCGAATTCAGGGAACAACTGACAAGCACTCAAAAATGCCAATCTCCGGCGCTTTCGGAATTAGGCGTATCGTTCTTTGGGATGATTAACCCGAATAATCTCGGGCGCAGCCATCCAAGCAGAATCAACATTAGCCCCGAGGACACGAACATCCGGCTACGAATCTAAAAACTCAATACCAAATCTCAGGGTCTTCTTCTAGAAGCCATGTAAATGCACCAAATCCGAAGCAAACGCTTCCTTGAATGGTTACGACCAAGAAAAGGATTGTTCCTGCCAGATCGGCGCCAAATGCGTTATGAGCCATTCTGATTCCGATGAAGAGCAAAATAAGTCCCAAAACTATGAGGGCCAAATAGATATCTTTTTTTAGCTCGATGAATTCCATGACACACCTGCCTTTGCGAATCTCGGAGTTCCAAGGCAGAAGAATGATAACAAGGTGTGCAAGAGCGTATATCGTACGCAAGGATGAGACAACAGCGCCAAATCTAGCCCGGCTCTGAACCCGGGCGACAGGAACTATTTCAAGCAACGAATTTGCCAATTTCGTCTTTAACCTGACAAAATAAATGAGTATGCATCATTTGCTTGCCGGCAAGTAAGCGAGAAATCGAGTGCCCATCTTAAAGACGCCACGTTTCAAATCAGGGCTCCTAGTGCAAGGACTCTACCTGGTGCTCTTGCCGCTGCTCATAAATTGTTTTCTCCTCGTGATTCTGAATAGAGCTGCAACACAAGCAGAGTCTCAAATTGACACGAGTCGCAAACAAATGACCGTAGTACTCAAGCTTACTCATGCTATTTATGCGGTTACGGAAATTCTGCTAGGCGGCAGCAATGCGATGATGAATGGATCGCATAGATTCTTCAGCCCTCTCATCAATCGGGGCTGGGCAATTGTTCGTGACGACCTGGCTCAAGTCGATAAAAATATGCCCGCAGACGCAACCCACGCGACGTTTCAACAGGAGATATCAAGCCTTCTAAATAGACAACAAGAGATTTTTATCAAGGGCGAAGACAGACGCATGAGCTTCGACAACATATTCATAAAGATGAGGCGGATTAACGAATGGGTAAAAATCGGCGGAAAAGAGAGCCGGCTTCTACACGACGAACAAGCCGCAATCCGAGATAAATATTTGCAGTCGCTGCAGTCTCAAAGACGGGAAATAACGCTTATTTCTCAGATTATCCTAGTCGGACTGGTCGCCAACGTTCTTCTGGCGTTGTTCTTGTACAGGGACTTTCACAGAAACCTGATGGGAAGAATAAATGCATTATCGAATATGGCAAAAAAATTGTCACACAATGAACCTTTGAATGAAGTCATCACAGGCAGTGACGAGTTGAGGGAAATCAGCGTTGAATTGGCCAAGGTTAGTTGGAGACTAGCAGACATAGCGGATTATCGCCGTTCGCTTATGCAAATGATGGCGCACGACGTTCGCAGCCCGCTGATGGCTGCCGATATATCACTTGCCACATTGAGCAAATTTATGTCTGACTCACTGAGCGAAAGAGGCTCCCAAAACCTGGAAGAAGCCAGTCAGGCTCTTCAAAATTGCCTTTCTTTAGTCAATGACCTGCTTCTTATGGAAAGTTTTGAAAACAGTGAAGTAAAGCTCGATTTAAAGGATTGCAAGAGCGAAGATCTCGTATCTCAAACTCTAGGACAAGCATCATATCTTGGATGCTTCCAGGTGCTGAACAGAACAGAGAGCGCGGTGCTAAGGATCGACCGCGAGCAAATCTCTCGAGTATTGGAAAGAATACTTCGTTTTGCAGCTTCAAGGGCGCCAGAAGGTAGCAGGATCCTGGTGAATGGAACCGCGTCGAATGATTGTTATCAACTGGAAGTGTCAGACCAGGCAGTGCCTCTAGGAGACGATGAAGCGTCAAAACTCTTCGACAAACTGCATCAAGCACAAATTGCCGGCGGCAGCAAAGTCCACACACTTGGTCTCTCTATAGCGGTCCCAATTTTGCAGAGGCATCAAGGATCGATTAGCTACAAGCGCATTGCCGATGGCAACGCAATTCTTTTGGAATTGCCGTTGTCTCAATCCACAAGTACCGAAGAATCCACGGAGAAACCCGCTTGATGTCTTTGTCGATTTTTCAAAAAGGGCTGCTAATGATTTTCGTTCCACTCACTGTCAATGTGATCTGGATTGGCATGTATTGGGATTCTCTGAACAGATCGACTGCTTTACTTGATGAAAGTGAGAAGAGGGCAGAGATAATTTTCTTGATGAGTCGCAGTGTTGAACTTTTCAACAAATGCACAACTTCCTTATTCAACTTTGTGAAAAGCTCAGGCAATGAATCAATCCGAAAGCGTGTCGAGGGCGAGTCTCTCGAGCTCATAGACACGTTAAACCAGATAGACCAGCGAATAGAAGAAAGAAGCAGTACCAAGGCTACTATTCGGAAGGTACGCATTTCAATGTCGCAAGTGCGGGAAACCTTGAGGGCTTTGGTCGATAAACCAGGTTTGTGCCAGGCAGATATTGTGTCGATAAATCTGCCCGATAGATTCCTGGACATCATGAAAGACGCACACAGCGTTTTGTCAATGCTTGACGCAAGCGATAGAAGTTTTGGTCACACCCTTGATACTCAAAAGGAAGACTTATCCCGGACAAAATTCATTGTTCTAACAGGATTGATTCTCAATTTGGCAATCGCTTTAGCTCTCGCACTGTTTTTTAAAAACGCTGTTTTTAAGCGAATCTCCGAAGTTTCACGCAAAGCACACGCATTGACTACTCAAGAACGAATTTTCTATAGTGAAACCTCCAGAGACGAGCTGACACAATTAGAAAGCGAGCTTTCTGATGCTCAGAAAAAACTGTCTGAAGGAGAAGAGTTCAGGCGGATTTATATGAGCGCTGTCGCACATCATCTCCAGACTTCGCTAACTCGCTGCACAAGCGCCTCAAGCGTACTTGACAAAGAAGAAGCGTTGTCGAAGAGCCAAGGAGGAAAGTATTTACAACGATTGAATGCAAGCGTTTCAACTTGCCTTGCACTTATCGACGACATGCTTCTGCTTGAGAGTTTAGACGTGGGCAACTTGAGATTGAACATCGAATCAGTAAACATCAATGCATTAGCAAGCGAGACTATTGAAATAGTTTCGAACTTGGCTCTTGCAAAAGGCATTGCGCTGGAAAATCGTTGCGAGCATATTACACTACCTTTAGACAAAGCCAGAGTGAGACAGGTGATTGTAAATCTGCTTTCAAACGCGATCAAATTTTCAACTCCTGGCTCACCCATTGAGATTAGCAGCGATATCAAAAGTAAATTCGTACGCATTTCAGTAGTCGATTCGGGGCCGGGTATCAGCAAACAAGCAAGCGCCAAATTATTTCAAAAGTTTTTTCAAACAAGCGAGGGTAAATCTGCCGGAGGAACTGGTCTAGGTCTTGCAATTGCAAAATTGATTGTAGAGGCTCACGGCGGTCTTATAGGAGTTGAAAGCGAGCCCGGCAAAGGTTCGGTGTTTTGGATCGAAATTCCTTTGCGAGCCTAATACGAAAGTAAAACGTCAGCTTTGACATTTCAAGCTGATCAAATCAATGACAAAGGAACACCGGCGCTATTGCGGTGGTGCGCAGTTTGAAGAATCTATGACGCGCTAGTGGGCGAATGTACTTTTTCTGTCGGAGACAACATCAGCTAAAGGATGAGTCAAATCCGGCAACAACAGTAAGGCGACCAAACCAGGCAAAGCGGCCACGATGAGCACAATACTCAAGGCGGCGCCATAGCCTTTATCATGAGCGTATCGGTAGAACCCAACTGCGTAAAGCAAGAAAAGAAAAATGCTCAAAAGTAGAGCAGTCAGTGCAGGCGGGCCAGTGAGCGTCATAAACCATAAAGTCTCAGGTCCGAACGCAGCCACTATAAAGGGTATTGCGAATGCAGCAGTGGCGAGAGCGACTGCAATTGTTATTTCTATCGCGCCTTTGCGACCAAATCCCCAGTGTTTCATTTTCTGCGATCCTTTTGCCCCTTGCCGATCCAGTACACAACCAATCTAAAACCAATTCGACCGGGGATCTTCAATCAAAGGTATCAGTCTCCAAAGAATTGCAACCGGAGAAGCTAGTCCGTCTGGACGATAACCAAGTCCAGCGATTTCCTATATGTTGCAGAAAGACTTGCAGAGGGAAGCAATATGAATAAAGTGGACGAAAGAAAGCATGAGACGGCCGAGCAAGTGCTGGCGGACGTGGGAGCAAAAATTGATCAGCTAATTGAGGCAGCAGTAAAAGCAAAAACTCAGTTAGTAAAGAAGGAAGAAATGGCAGTCATTCACAGTCAATTTGCCTTCAAGGAATTGAAAGAAGGTCTGGAAAGTGCCTGGGCTGAATTGGCCAAAGCATGGAGAGAGCATGAGTCTTTGCCGGAGATTGATCAAAATCCCGCACCTCGAAAAGTTGAAGAAGACGACTTTCCAGGCACCTGCTAGGTAAGTGGCATCAAAACTCGGACGCAGAAGACACAGACTATACAAAAAGCTTGTCTGAAATGGGATCAAATCGAGCAAGTTAGACAGGCTGAAGCCTCATAATAAGAAAGACGCGATTTCGTATTGAGAATTTTGGGCAACAAATATGTGAGTGCTTGCAGGAGAAACTCGATGATGACGTTTAAGCTGGAAACAAGCAAGAAAAACTGGCAAGAAGCGCTCATGTTTTCAATGATCTGCTTAGCTGTATTCGCAAGTTTTGCACCGGTACTTTCCAAAGAAAAAAACATAGAGGTCTCCGGCAGCGATTTATTCAAGCAATATTGCAGCTCGTGCCATGTTGGCGGTGGCAATGCAGCCAATCCCACAAAACCAATCGCCGGCTCCAAGATGCTCAGATCAATTGCATTGTTTCAAAAGTATTTGGAAGACCCACCCGGGCACATGCCTTATTATCAAAGCGTTGCTTCTAACAAAGAGACAGTCAGGAAGCTTTTTGATTATTGCCGCAAGCTGAAGAAGGGTCAGGAAGGATAAGCCGCCCACCCCTCTTGAAAACCGCAATAGCTCGGGCCAATCCTCCTCCGCCCCGTGCGAGGGGGATCTACAAGGGCGCGGCTTGTGATATAGTTGTATAACTGCACTTTGTAGTCGCACGACTACACTTTGAAGAACCACCACTACATCAAGCCGAGCGCCGCGATTTTTTTTCGCGGCACGTAAGCGTGCGACCTCAAGAGAAACACCTATGATCGATTTTTTAGTCGTGTTTGCCGTTAGCTACTTGTTACACGGTTTAGGTGTAACAGTTGGCTACCACCGCCTGCTCTCTCACCGATCGTTTTCCTGTCCCAAACTCGTTGAATATTTCTGGGTTTTTCTAGGCTATCTGTCTTTTGAGGGTTCACCAATTTGGTGGGCGACTATTCACCGCGCTCATCATCATCATGTCGACACTCCGCTTGATCCTCATTCACCGCGATACGGATTGCGAAAAGCACACATTGGATGGATACTGCGTGAATCCTACGAAGCGCATATGGATCCCTACAAACAGGCGAAAGACCTCGTTCGTGATCCTGTTTACCGCTTTCTGGAACTGAACGGAAATCTTCTACACTCTCACTTGCTGTCCTATGCCATCAATATTGGCTTTAGGTTGATTATCTTCGCATACTTCGGATGGGTGGCAGCTTTAGCAAGCCTGCTTGCTGGCATTGCCGTTTTGCAGATACCACTGATGCTCAACGTTGTTTGTCATATCCCGCGTCTTGGTTATAAAAACTTCCAAAGTAAAGATGACAGCGTCAATGTCTGGTGGGTTGCCTTACTCGCAATGGGAGAGGGCTGGCACAACAATCACCACACATATCCAGGTTCTGCACGCACGGGCATGCATCCTTTTGAGATTGACGTATCGTGGCTGGTGATCAGTCTGATGGATAAGCTCGGCTTAGTGAGCCGGATAAACGATGCAGCCAAGTTGAAAGCGACTTCAAATGAACTGACAAAAAACAAGCGATGGCGTCCTTCGAATTAGTCCAGCTCTTAGAGAGCTAATCTTGGCGCCACCGCCTGTGATACTGTTGCCGTCTGCTTTGAAGTTTATTCGTGACTCACCTTCTCTTTGTCCCTGTCTACATTTATAGTCTAGAACTATAGCCCCAATCAGGCATCATCACTAAGTATGAGTTCTAAACCCATTGCTTTAAGACTCTTTCGTTGACTCTATCTTGAATTGAGCTTAAGCATGAGACCTGTTGCTTCTCATGCGCACATGCAAATCGCAACTTGTTACGACCCCGACGAACAGCATGACCAGACCGCCCCAGATGGCTGGCCACCAGCCGGAAAACCAAAGGACAGACGGAATTGTATCGGCGACGAATCTCAGTACCAGTGCCGGAAGAAGGAAGAAGCCTACCAGCCACAACGGGGCAAGTACAAATAGAGCCATTCCTAGTGTGGCGATTATCAAAGTTGCGCTAATTGCCATGGCGGCCAATTCCACGATCCAGGCGATCACTGCAAACAAGATACCGGCAAGAAGTGCGTGCATGAAATTACCATGAAATTGCGCTCCCGGTATCAAAGGAAACAAGAAATAAAAGCAGCCAGCAGTCAGAACCAACCTCAAGATATGACGTCCCATTGTTCTTTTCCTCTCTTGCGCAAACTTCTCTCAGTTTACGTATTGCCTTTGCACATCACATCCTCCTCGGGTTGCATTTAAAAATCGTTCTTATAGACCATACGCCGAGAGAGCTGGCGAGCCAAAATAAATACGGAATCACATTTCTCCGTACATTGAGGTTGATTGCCATGCATATTGATGCGGATCTTGCTCCCGACCTGGGTTTTAAGGTGACTGCTGAGCGTCTCGACAAACTATTTGAAGAAACAGCACTGGCTCTAACTAATATCATTGTTGACACACATACGGTGCTCCGCAAAGAAACCAGAAAGATTGAACTATTTTCGACAAATTTAGATGAGCTCATGCATGCTTGGCTGGGGGAAATCAACTACCTTTTTCAATATGAAGGGTTCCTTCCGGGAGAGTTTGTGGTGGAAATCAGCAACGATGAAGCCGGCGGATACAGACTAAACGCCTCAGCCTCGGGCGAAGAGATTGATGGACGCGATCACGAAATTCACACCAAAATAAAAACAACTCTTGTTAAAGAACATCAGCTGGAGCGACTCGACGATGGCAGCTGGTCTGCGTCAGTATACGTGTATACAAGCAGATAGAGTGAGCGAGTCAAGACAAAAAGCTACTCATACTTTGTGATGATGTATAAAAATACGAAATAGAAGAAAATACAAACGCAAAGAGAAAACGCAAAGGCAAACACTCAGAATATAGAAGAACAGCATTAATAGCGGTGGCGCCAAGAAGAGCTCTCTAAGAGCAAGACCAGTTCGAAGGACGCCACCGTTTTCTTTTGAAATGATAAGTAAAAGAGGCAAACCACTGCCTGCCTGTATATCGATACTTCGTAATTTCAGTTATTGTTTTGGGTCACCATCACGCACTGTATCTGCGATCGAACAGAGTGGGAACTGCAAGGTCGATACAGCAGAAATCTAACTCTTTTCACTACTCCGCTTCCAGCCGCTCCATTACAGCAGATCTAAGGTCCTCGAGCGATTCCTCGTCGCGCTCTCTTTGCTCGGCAATCATATTTTTCAGTTCAAGGTAATGATTCATCCAGAAGCGATCCGTATCGTCGTTCGAGCAAGTGTTCCTTTGCGAGCGCTGCCAATTATGTTCAACTTCCAAGAGCGTGTCGATGAATTCATCATGGCGCGTAAGCTCTGAAGGCGTCAGCTTTAGCTTGTTGTCCAGTTGCATCTCAAAGTGAGGAGACCCTCCATCTTTGTGAAAACGTGTCCAGAAAGATAATGCTGGTAATTCGGCTTTATGGTGTTGCTCGAGCAGCTTCGTCTTCACATGGAGATTGTCGAGCAAGTCGCCACAGCGTTCACAGGCGCATTCTCGTGCCTTATCCATACGCATTCTTAAAAGCCTCGGCAACTGAGACGTTATTGAGGAGAAGCGAAGTTCCGGGATGCTCTCGTTGGTTTCTTCATCAGAGTTTTTAAAAAAGTGAAACATTTCCGTTGCCTCAATCAGTGCCCACATAAGCAGCATAATCGTCCACCAAGAGTTACGTATCGTTCCCATAAGCGATTGTTCGCAATTTTTGAAGAGTGTAGTTATTTGAGGCTTTTTAGGCACAAGGATAAACAGCGTACATCCTTGTAGTGACTGCCTTTACAGGATCGGCTAATACTTAAGGACTAGGTGATAGAAGAACACTAGTCCTGGAGTCTGATCTCCGTAATTGAAAGAAAAGACTACGCAAATGCGTACTCTTTTCTTTCAGTTAAACGCGTTACTACTCAGCTAATTAGCTTCAAGTGAGATGCATCTTTGGGTTTGGGAAAGATCTTGTCCAACTCTTCCTTGGAGAGAGTTTCGTTTATCAAAAGCAGCTCGGCACCAGCCACCAGTACTGCCTTGTATTGCTCCAAAACCTCGGTCGCTTTCTTCTCCGCGTTTCTAACGAGTTCTTTGATTGCATAGTCGATTTCTTTGAGCGTCTCTTCGCTCAGCTGCGAGTGCGCATGATATTGAGAGGCAACATCGAGAAAAGACTGTGGTTCTGCCTCATAAGTTACTGCGCCCAACGCATCGTTCATTCCATAACGCGTAACCATATTGCGAGCTATATCTGTGGCTTTGACCAAATCGTCAGCGGCACCGGTGGATAATTCCTTAAAGAGAAGTTTCTCTGCCGCTCTACCGCCAAGCAGGACCGCGAGCCGATTTTCTAGTTCTTGCTTAGAAGCTAGATACTTGTCTTCGCTGGGCCGTTGCATCGTATATCCAAGGGCACCGATGCCCCTTGGGATAATAGAAATTTTGTGTACTGGGTCTGTGCCTGGCAAAGCCATTGCCACCAGAGCGTGCCCCATCTCATGGTGAGCTACCAAGTTCCGCTCGGCAGGGCTCAAGATACGGCTTTTCTTTTCCAAACCAGCAACGATACGCTCAACCGCTTGCGTAAAGTCAGCTTCAGTAACGGACTCGGCCAACCTTCTGGTAGCAATAATCACAGCTTCATTGACAAGATTTGCAAGATCGGCACCCGTAAATCCCGGTGTCATAGAGGCAATGTGTTCGACACTAACAGACTCATCGATTACCTTGTCCTTGAAGTGAACCTGCAAAATCTGCATTCTTCCGGATTTATCCGGTCTGTCTACCAAAATATGCCTATCGAATCGGCCGGCTCTAAGTAGGGCTTGATCAAGAATTTCGGGTCTATTTGTAGCGGCTAGCAACACAACACCTTGCCGTGGATCGAATCCATCCATCTCCACAAGCAACTGATTGAGAGTCTGCTCTTTTTCATCATGTCCTCCCATCATTGGATTCATGCCGCGGGCTCGCCCTAATGCATCTAGTTCATCTATGAAGACGATGCACGGAGCATTTTTTTGCGCATCGGCAAAGAGATCGCGAACACGCGCCGCTCCTACGCCAACGAACATCTCTACGAATTCCGAACCGCTTATCGAGAAAAACGGCACGCCCGCTTCTCCGGCAACAGCTCTGGCAAGCAGCGTTTTTCCCGTACCCGGAGGTCCGACAAGCAAGATGCCCTTTGGCAAATGTCCTCCAAGACGCGTGAATGCCTCAGGGTGCCTTAGAAATCCGACTACTTCTTTTAGCTCATCTTTCGCTTCGTCGACTCCTGCAACATCCTTAAACGAAACTTTGACCTTATCTTCCATGTAGACTTTAGCTTTGCTCTTCTCTATCGACATTACGCCGGGCATCGCGCCGCCAATTCCACCATTAGCCGCGCTGCGGCTCATGATCACCCAGAATAAGAAGAAAAGAAAAGCCGGGAAAAGCAATGAGCCAAGAGTTGACCAGAATTCGTTTTTTCCCGGCGAAGAGAATTTGACGTTTGCCTTTGTCAAAACTTTGACCAGGGCTGGATCTTGAATCCTATTTGTTTTAACGACCTTGAACTTATCGGAAATAGATTTTGCCTCCAACTCATCATCGTGAACTACGACTTCGCTGAAGTGCCCGGCCGCAAGTTCGCTCATAAAAACGTTGTAGGGAACAGTCTCGAATCTCGCCATGTGAAGAACTGGAAGAAAGAGCAAACACAACCAGAAAGCAGCAATAGTCAGCCACGCTAAGATATCTTGCTTTGTGCTCGATTTCTCTGGACGAGAATTCGACTCCGATTGTGATTTCATGTCTGTTTTCGACTTATCGACCATCTTCAGCTCCACGCCTATCTAATTATCCTAACGTCCGCATCTCGACGGGAATGTCCTCTTCCTGGAGCTCGAAATCCAAAACGTCGCTGTTCGCGACGCGGACTATGCTGAAAGAGCATGGTGCATGACATGCCACGTAGTGAGATACGCTTCCCAAAAGCATTTTCTCCAAGCCTTCACGTCCATGCGATCCAAGCAAAATAAACTGAGCTGGCCAATTTTTTGCACATTCAAGAATTTCGTGCGAAGGGCTGCCAACTAATACTTCATATGTGATGTATGCGTCCGGCAAAGCCTTCATTAGAACAGACTTTAACTGCGAGAGCTGTCTGTCAGCTAATTTCATCTCTTCATCAAAAAAGATTTTCTTGTCTTCGTCTGAATGACCAGGTTGACGTTGAAGCGCTGCTACCACAGTAATGAGCTTAAATTCAGTGCCTGCATCCCATTTGTGATTAGCGGCAAAACGAACGATTGCATCGCCAAACAGGCGATCTGAAATTGCCAGTAGTACATTCATGACTAATGCCCTCGCTCGTAAAATGCAAACCGCTGCGGCTATCTAATCTAATCTAATCTAATTAACAAAACGACTTTCGCCATCGACCTTTAGTATGGTGCTTTGCTAAACAGCAATCGTAGAGCTTTTCAAACGCTTGTAAAATACATGCTTGGCAATTTCGACGCATCCGAGATAGACGCCGGCAATCAAGGTAAGGATGCCAAAGAATACAGGCGGCAATGGACTGAAGCCAAAAGTCTGTGCGAAAGGTGGCAAGGTAAGAATACAAGCTGCCAGAACAATCGAAAGGCTGAGCAAGACCAGCAACTTTCCGGGTTTGCTTTTCAGGCAGGAGCGTCTTGTTCGGATCACAAAAATTACAAGTATTTGCGTAGCCAGCGATTCAACAAACCAGCCAGTATGGAAAAGACTTTCGTTCGCTTTCAGAATAGCTATCAGCACAAAAAAGGTGATGAAGTCAAAGATCGAGCTTATTGGTCCTATGGAGACCATGAACTTTTTGATGAAGTTAATATCGCCGTGTGAAGGCCTAGAAAGAAGCTCTTCGTCGACATTGTCCAGAGGTAAAGCCAGTTCGGAAAGATCGTATAGAAGGTTATTCAAAAGAATTTGCACGGGCAGCATCGGCAGAAAAGGCAGAAAAATGGTAGCCACCGCCATGCTAAACATGTTGCCAAAATTAGAACTGGTCGCCATAAGAATATATTTCTGCACATTGACAAAGGCTCGACGCCCTTCTCTTATTCCGGCGTGAAGCACTTTTAGATCATGCTTCAGAAGGACCATGTCTGCAGCCTGCTTTGCCACATCTACTGCCGTGTCTACAGATATACCGACGTCTGCAGTATGCAGCGATGGGGCGTCATTGATGCCGTCGCCGAGGAAGCCAACTGTAGCTCCTCGCGCCTTTAAGGCGGCAATTATCCTTGTTTTCTGAGAGGGAGTAACCCTGCAAAAGAGGTTCGTATTCTGACATCTTGCCTGCAAGGCATGGTCGTCAAGCTTGTTTATTTCATCACCAATAAGCAGACCAGAGATTTCAAAGTCGAGCTTTTTGCAAACATATTTTGCAACTAGTTCGTGGTCGCCACTTAATACTTTCACCTGCACGTTATCTTCACCAAGCGCAATCAAGGCATCTTTTGCAGAAGATTTAGGAGGATCGAGAAACGCAGCAAATCCTTTGAAGACAAGCTCTTTTTCGTCATCCAATCGAGCATGATCGTGTGTGTCATCGACATTCTTGTAAGCAATTGCCAGAATGTGAAAGCCGTCTTCAGCAAGTTTTTTGAAAAGAGCATCGATCTGAGCCTGTACTTCAGCGCTGACTTCGATAACACGCGCAGCAGAAAGCTCGACTCTATTGCATAGTTTCAGAATGCTATCAGCCGCGCCCTTTACCGACAACAATCGCGTTGAGCCTCGTTCAGCTAAAACAGAGACTCGCCTTCTTTCAAAGTCAAAAGGTACTTCATCGATCTTTTTCCAACCGGACATATCTACTTCTTGGTGCGCCAAAATGGCATCATCGAGGGCGCTCTTCACACCTGTCTCGAAATAACTGTTTAGGTAGGCGAGTTGAAGAACATCCTGACTGTCCGCACCAGAGAAATCTACGTGCCTTTCCAGCACGATTTTTCCTTCTGTTAGAGTACCGGTTTTATCTGTGCAAAGAACACTCATAGAGCCAAGATCTTGCACGGCAGAAAGACGTTTTACAATGACGCTCTGCCTGGCCATCTCCAGAGCACCTTTGCTTAGCGTCACTGTTATCACCATGGGAAGAAGCTCAGGAGTCAATCCAACAGCCAGTGCCACACCGAATAACAATGATTGCAACAAGGGTCTATGCGCAGCAATATTTACAGCGAATGCGAATACAACCAGCACTAGAGTAACGCGCATAATCATCATGCCAAATTTTCTGACACCAGACTCAAACGATGTTTCTGGTCTGCGAGCAGCAAGACTGGTCGAGATACTGCCCAAAACTGTGTTTGCACCTGTTGACAGAATTAGAAGTCTTCCGATTCCGCTAACGACAGAGCTGCCGGCAAAAGCAAAATGCGGTTCGTTTAAATCATTCTGGTCAAGTTTTTGCTTGCGCATTTCCGCCGAACTTGTATGTTTCTTTTCGACGGGATAAGTTTCTCCTGTCAGCATTGACTGGTTGACAAAAAAGTCGCGCGCCTTTATTAGCACTCCATCTGCAGGTATGAGATCTCCTGCAGAAAGTAATACAAGATCACCAGGGACAATCTGCCTGCTCGGAATTCTTATTTCTTTCTGGTCGCGTAATACTGTGCTTTCCAGGGACACGCTCTGCGAAAGCCTCTCCACCGCTTTATCGGCGCGGTATTGCTGGACGAAGTCCATTGTTATACTCATGCAGACGATTGCAAAAATGATGGTAAATCCGGTCATTTCTCCAGTGGCGGCGGAAACGAGACCAGCGCCCATAAGGATGATCACCAGCGGATTTTTGAAACGTTCTATAAATGAGAGGAGCCAGTTATTCTTGCGTGCTTTGGCTGGTTCATTAAGCCCATATTTCTCAAGGCGTCCAGCGGCCACTTCCTGCGAAAGACCATCGCCTGCAAGTTGCGAAGAACCCTGAGCATTTGTCCCCGCTACTTCCATATTGGAATTACGAGGCTTTCGGCAAAGTAAAGTCATATTTGCTGGACGTTCTGTAAGAACATACTCTTGCATCTCCAACCAGAGCGGCAGAGTCGCCTTTGCAAACACCACCTGGCTTTAATAGTGTCATCTTGGACAAATGTCCCCATCCTTCTAAGGTTTGACTGTTATTAAGACCAGCAATAATGGGCTTCCAGGGCGGTTGGCATCTTACTTACCTGAATGAATAGTCCTTTAGTATGAAGGCAAATCCGAGTGACTATCCTAAATAATGCGGTAGGGTCCGGGCCAATTTCGAGAAAAGCAAAGGGCCGCGAGCTACGGTTGAATGCCTAGTCCCTTCGCATGATGTGGCGGCGAATTCAAGCGTGGTCAAATGGCAGCAACGAGACGGCGAGACTCAGTACAAGAGGTTTTGGCAAATGAAAGTTTTGATCGCTATTGATGAAGCCAGTTTTGCAAACGCAATTGCTGAATTCGTAAACACTCACAAATGGGATGAAGGCACGGACTTTAAGGTATTGAGTGTTGTCGAGCCTCTCAAAGTCGGCAATCTTATGGCCGTGCTCCCGGGTCCAGTTCTTGACGAGATGTTGGAGAAGAGAAAAGACGACGCAGCACGATTAGTCGAAGACTTCGTTCGCACCATAAGTAGATCTGTGCCAAAGACGAAGATTCAAAAGCAGGTGATAGAAGGTTTTGCTGCAGACGAAATCATGAAGGAAGTGACGAGAGAAAGACCTGAAATGCTCATAGTAGGAAGTCATGGAAGGCACGGACTGGACAGGATCATTCTGGGAAGTGTCTCAATGTTCCTTGTTTCTCACGCACCTTGCTCGGTTGTAGTTATTAAACCGATAGATGCAGCCAAGGTACAAAAAATCGCATAAGAGTATTTCAAATGGATAACAACGGAAGCCCGGGAGTAAAACAATGAACGCTTTGGATGATCACGAACAGCGTCCTTTGATGGAACAATTTTTTAAAGAGAAAAAACCTCACTCTCCTAGAATTAGCCATCAAGGAGACATTTTAAGCCGTTGTCTTTGCACCGAGAAAAGCAATTCAATCTCTAACTATTATGTCAATCGCAACAGAAAAGAACGACTAGTAGTGTACATCCGCGTGCTCAAAGAAGAGGACCTCGAGGAAAAGCTTGAACTCATAAAAGAGTACTGCGCGGAGAACGGTTATCAAATTTACGACACATTCAGCGATGTTTCGGATCATCCGTCGTTTGGATTTAGAGCTGCGCTTGATGAAATGGAAAACGCAGACGGGCTGATTTCTGTCGATCTCGGACAATTTGTCGGCAGCAAGCAGGATCGTATTCGTGAATTGCGCCCGCTCATTCACCACTTCTTCTGTACGGGCGGAAAGCACCTGATCACTGTTGAAGACGGCATCGATACCGGCACCGAACTGGGGCAACAAAATGCTATCGCTTTGGTCTCCGAGACAAAGGTCGGATTTGAGACATGAAATCGCTAAGCTTTCCTAGCGCCCGTTTATACATTCACGATTTACTTGTGGGCAACGGATTGACTGGAGCTCAGGCTATTCAGCAAGGGGCACGAGAGTTTGGTGTATTTGAGGATGGCGGTAACCCGGAAGAGATTGAATCGGTCGGAATACCGGAGAGAGACTTGACGGATTGCTGCGAATGCTGCCAAGCCGCATATAAAGTCTTGCAACAGTTTTTCTCAAAGAGAAGTAGCACTACGCGCGCATTAGACATGGAGACAGCCTGGAAGTCATTTCGGAACAGACTGAACTATTACAGAGCGGGAATGAGCTCAGGAAAAGTAAGACCGCTCAACTGCCAACTGGCCTGTTCCAATCTTGCACCGGTAATATTCGATCTCTTGCTTCAAGAGGTCCATCGTTACTCATAAGAGTGGAGCTTAAAATGAGCAAGTACATATTGCAATTCGACGAGATTTCGATGGGCAGTTTGCAGAAGGTCGGAGGTAAAAATGCGTCCCTGGGCGAAATGACAGGATGCCTCAGCCAACTCGGCATCAATGTACCGGAAGGCTTTGCGATCACAGTCGATGCATATGATGCAATTCTCGAACAAGGTAATGTCAAAGACGAGCTGGAAAGACTCTTTCAATCACCACTGACGGGTAGCGTGCAGGATTTGCAAACTCGTTCGCATAAAGCCAGAGAGTTGATACGACAAGCAGGACTTCCAGAGCCAGTAAAGCGAGAAGTGATCTCGGCTTACAAATTGCTCTCCAAGAAATGCGAAAGCAACGATGTCGATGTCGATGTCGCAGTTCGCTCAAGTGCAACTGCAGAAGATCTACCTGATGCTTCCTTCGCCGGGCAACAGGAATCGTTTTTGAACATACAGGGTGAGCAAGCATTGCTTGTCGCCTGCTTAGACTGTTTTGCATCACTTTTCACAGAAAGAGCAATTTCTTATAGACATGACAAAGGTTTCGACCAGCTGGGCGTCAAGCTTTCGATAGCAGTGCAGAAGATGGTCCGCTCTGATCTCGCGTCTTCGGGAGTCATTTTCACTCTTGATACGGAAAGCGGATTTAAGGACGCAGTCTTGATTACATCGGCACTGGGACTGGGAGAGAATGTGGTAGGAGGCAAGGTTGACCCAGATGAATATCTGGTCTTCAAACCGGCCCTGAAGCAAGGCTTCAAAGCAATTCTGAGACGAAAAGTCGGACTGAAGCAGCAACGACTTGTATACGACAATCACGGGACCAGAAGAACCAAGAATCTTCCGGTGCCCGACGAAGTTCGCAAAGAGCTCTCTTTGAGTGACGAAGAAGTAAACACGCTTGCAAAATGGGCAATTGCAATAGAAGAGCACTATAGCAAGCTGAATGAGCACTCAATGGCCATGGACATCGAATGGGCAAAAGATGGACTTAGTCAGCGGCTGTACATAGTGCAGGCACGCCCAGAAACAGTGATTTCAGCAAGGAAAGCAAGCACAATCACTTCGTATTCGCTGAAAGAAAAGGGAGAAGTGCTCTTTCAAGGAAGAGCTATTGGCCAGCGAATCGGCGCCGGAAAAGTGAGACTAATAAGAACAAAAGAAGAACTGGTTTCTTTTAAAGAGGGTGAAGTCCTGGTCGCCGATATGACAGATCCGGACTGGGAACCGGTAATGAAAAGAGCAGCAGCTATTGTAACGAACAGGGGCGGTAGAACATGCCATGCCGCAATAGTAAGCCGTGAATTAGGAGTTCCTTGCGTTGTTGGCACCGAATTAGCCACCAGAGTGCTGAAATCAGGAGCTGAAGTGACAGTATCTTGTGCCGAAGGAACTGAAGGGAAAGTGTTTTCGGGCTTGCTTCAGTTTGACAAATCAGAGCTTGATTTTGAGGAATTACCAAAAACAAAAACAAAAATCATGCTCAATTTGGCCGATCCGGATCAAGCTTTTACGCTCTCTAGTTTACCTGTAGACGGAGTAGGACTTGCCAGAGAAGAATTCGTGATTGCTAACGAAGTGAAAGTACACCCACTTGCTTTGACACGTTTTGACCAACTGTATGATTCAGAGGCGAAAGAGGCTATCCAAGCCCTGACCGGCAAATATGAAGACAAGACGGACTATTTCGTCGAGCGGTTGAGCGAGGGAATAGGAACGATTGCCGCGGCTTTCTATCCTCGACCTGTAATCGTCAGGCTTTCGGACTTTAAGACCAATGAATATGCCAATCTTCTGGGAGGTGCTCAATTCGAGCCGGTCGAAGACAATCCGATGATCGGTTTTAGAGGAGCATCAAGATATTACAACAAAGCATACAAGGACGGTTTTGCCCTGGAATGCCGCGCTCTTAGATATGTTAGAGAAGATATGGGTCTTACGAATGTGAAAATAATGGTACCCTTTTGCCGAACTATTAGAGAGGGTCAGCTTGTTCTCAAGGAATTAGCCGAGAACGGGCTCGAACAAGGCAAGGCTGGACTGGAAGTCTACGTTATGTGCGAAATTCCATCCAACGTCATCCTGGCTGACGAATTTGCAGAGATATTCGATGGTTTTTCCATCGGATCTAATGACCTTACGCAGCTCGTTTTGGGTGTAGATAGAGACTCAAAAGACGTAGCGGAGCTCTTTGATGAGCGAAATTCGGCGGTCAAAAAGATGATATCGCATGTCATTAAAGAAGCCAAAAAAGCAGGTCGCAAGATAGGCATTTGCGGTCAGGCTCCAAGTGATTACCCTGAATTTGCGGAATTTCTCGTCGCGGAGGAAATTGACAGTATCTCTCTGAGCGCTGATGTGGTTGTGAAGACTATTCAGTTGGTCTATGAGAAAGAAGTGCAACTTATGCAAGCGCGCTTGCCCGAAGCAGCAGCAGCGGCCACTTAACTCATACTTTGTGATGACAGCCCTTGCCAAAAGCCCCCCTGGCGGCAAAAGACAGCAATAGTCTTTGCGGTCGATATCTCCTGCGTCAAAAGACAGGATGATAAAAGCAGCAAGGTTTGACACCAGGTTTACAGCTGCGGAAAGGAAAGAAGCAGGTATATCATGAAAAACACCCGTGTTTTGGTCGCACTGGACGGCTCCGAATACAGTCAGAACGCATCTCTTACCGCATTTTGGATAGCAAAGAAAACTGACGCGGAACTGGAAGCGATATCAGTTGTAGATCCTCGAATCGTTGATCTATTCCTCTCTCCGGAATTCGCAGAAGATCTCGGTATCAAGCCTTCAATCGATGCTTCGGCAAAAATCATACAAGGACTGAAGAAGATAGCCACGGTCATTCTCAAATTGTGGAAAGCTGATGCAGAAGTACACATGGGATGCGCAGCAAAGACTCATATGGTACTTGGCGATGTCACCGAAGAGATTCTCAAGGCGGGAAAGAATAAAGCTCTGATTGTGGTAGGACATCGTGGCGTCGGATACAAGAATCATCAAGCAGCTTTGTCATTCTTTCGTGTCGGTTCGGTAGCGGAAAGGGTGGCAGTAGGTGCGAAAAAATCAGTATTGATTTCAGTCTCACCACCCGATTCACTAAAGACAATTCTAGTTGCGTACGATGGCAGCGAGCCGTCCAAAGGAGCGCTGCTTTTGGGCGAACAGTTAGCAATAGCCACCGGCATACCTCTGAAAGCAGTACTTGTAGTAAGAGAAGAAGATCAAATCAAGCAAGCTTCTAGCATCATAGAAATGGGTGCATCATTGCTGCGCAATTATCAAACGCCAGAGCAGCATAAAGAAGCCAGTGATGTTGGAAACGTTGCAGTAAAGACTAGATGCTTGATGCAAGATGTTTTTGATGTAAAAGTCGGTCAACCGGCCAACACTATTTTGAGAGAAGCTGAAGAGCAGAAGGCTCTTTTAATAGTAGGCGCGTATGGTTTTAAGGATCCGGAAGAAAATGTCGTTGGAAGTACGACGACTCATATTGTACGGGCAACGAGAACAAGTGTTCTTGTCTATAGATAATTTTTCAAACCAAATTTTAGGAGATAGATGATGAGCAAACATTCGATCCTCGTTGCACTGAGCGGGTCTGAGCAGTCTCGCAACGCGGCGGAGCTGGCCTGGTTTATTGCTGAAAAAATAGATGCGACTGTGACTGCTGAGCACATTATTGACTGCCGGTCAGTCTGGGAACTTTTGAGAAGCGATAAGCCTGGATTTATTGGCAGCGGTCCTTACGTACAAGCTTATGACCAGACAATGGAGTCGATGCGTTCTTTGAGCAATCAACTGCTCTCTAAATATGAGGCAATCGCAGAAGGCAAAAAAATCGAAGGAAAAGTAATTACCAAAGAAGGGAATCCTGTGGAATTGCTTGCCCAAGATGCAAAAGACTATGATCTAATTGTTCTGGGACATGCTCCTTCGGGACTTCGCGCTGTAGACCGTGACTTCAATCACTACATTAGGCGCTCGATTGCCGAAGGAATTGCTCATGAATCGCCCATTCCCGTTCTTATCGTACAATCAAAGCCCGCGGTCTGGCAGGGGATGACCATTGTTTCTGAGATGGACCACATCAACATACAATACATTCGCTCCTGCCTAAATCTTGCATTGGTGCTTGGTCTTACACCCAAACTGGAATTTTGGGCAACGGGTGTGAGAGAAGAAAAACCGGCTAGTTTTAAGAAGGATCTTCTTTCTGAGCTGCCTGAGGCCAAAGGCATAGACATTGAGATCGACTGTTTTGAAGGGCATGCGGCCGTGAGTCGCCAGGATCTTTTTTACGAGAACAAGGCCGGTGAAGCAGGCGAAAGTTTCTTTGCAGAGACTCTTTTCGTATTGCCAACACGAGACATCGGCAAGAAGAGAATAACGGTGCTAGGCACTGCACCGGAAGATTTCATTGTCAGTTTGACACTGCCCTGCCTGCTTCTGTGGCCGGAGGATCACAAAGGCTTCAAACTGACAGAAGAGAGAAAAAACGAACTCATTACGACTAATCACAAAAAACAAAGCAAGTGAGTATGATGAACGACAATAAAGACGAAAAAAAGAGTAGTCATCTAGTCTTGGCTGCAATCGATGATAGTTCGGCGGCACCTCTTATCGTGGACTTTCTCACCAGTCACAAATGGACGGAGGGGACTAGGTTTAGGCTGATTCATGTTATTGCGCCGATCATGATGGATCACCCAATGGCCAGCTATCCGCTTTTTCTTGAATCGGTAGAAAAGGATGTGCGCGATTATGCCGAAAAGCTTTTGCTCAAGGTGAAATCAGACATGCAACAAAAACTGGCTCAGTTTGAAATTGAAACAGATGTGGTTGGCGGGATGCCGGCTGAAGTTATCGTGGATGAAGCAAAACGTTTGTCTGCCGACATGATAGTGGTGGGCTCCCACGGGCGTACCGGTTTTACCAAATTCTTCCTCGGAAGCGTATCGGGAGCGGTCGTTTCGCATGCGCCTTGCAATGTGATGATAGTGAGAGTTCCAAGAAAAACGGTAGACGAAAAAACCGAGAAGAATGCTGTAGCTTCTGGAACGAGGAAAAACTAGCTCTTTAGGGTTTGGCTTGAATTAGGCAGCTCGAACGAAAAAGTGCTGCCTTCGCCCACTTTGCTCTCGCACGAAATTTTGCCGCCATGACCTTCGACAATTTTTCTTGCCAGGTAAAGACCAAGCCCGGTGCTTGCGTAATAGCGACCGCTCGATCCAGCTTGCCAGAATCTTTGGAAGAGTTTGGACATATTCTCAGGTGGAATGCCTTTACCAGTGTCTTTAACCGAGACGGTGGTGACCTCATCGTTTTGAGACATCGTAACTGTGACGGTGCCACCAGCCGGAGTGAACTTAAGTGAATTGTCAATCAAGTTCTGTACAACACGTCGGACTTCTTCTTGGTCACAACTTATGCACCCAAGATCAAAAGGCAAAACAGCCTTAAGCTGAATGCGCCTTTCCTGTGCCAACGGCATGATTTCGGTGACAAGCTGTGTAATTATCCCGGCAAGATTGCACTCTTTAATATCCATGACCTTGACACCGCTGTCAAAGCGATAAACATCGAGCAAAGTTTGAACCAGTGAATACAGAGTCGTGTTGCTTTGCAAAACGGTTTCGAGAATCTCTCGTAATTCCGCAGAGACTTCGCCAAAATCCCCGGCAAGAATAAGTTTGACAGCGCGATTAGTTGCGGAAACAGGGGTTTTTAGGTCATGAGTCAAGGTGGCTACAAAGTCTTCCCTTTGTTGTTGCAAATGGACCCTATCAGTTGCATTTGAGAACATGGCAACGATGCCGTATACACCTTGGTTTTTTACTGGCCAGGCCGCCCAATCCCAGTACGTAACTTCTGTCGGATTGTTTTTTGCAAAATTAAGAGCATTGGCAGAGAACTGGCTTGGTTGCCCAGTTTCTGTAACTTGTTTGAAAGGTTCCTGAGGGAGCTTCGGTGCTAGGTCAAAAAGCAATTTACCAATAACTTCAGAAGTGGAGTTGCACGAAACAAGCTTGGCAAATTCTTCATTGCACTCGAGACATCTGTAGTCGAGATCCAAACTAACAATGCCGATGGGAGCACTTTCAAGAATGCTCTTCGTGACCCTCTTTTCCGTCTCTAACTCTCTTATCGCATCTCGATGCTGTATGAGCGCCAATTCTTTGGACCCGATATAACTTTCAATGGCCAACCCCATGTCAAAAAAAATGAGTTTTAAAAGTGACCTTGCCAGATCGATTTTGGCCGATTCGCTTAAATCGTTTTCGGCAAAGAGCCTAGGCATTAGCCACGATGCGGCTCTGTTGTAGGCACCTATGTACCATTTTGGATCGAGCTCAATGCGGTGGTGAGTCAATCCAACTCTGAGTCGGTCTCTCACATAATCCGTGTCATAAACGCCGCGACCGAGTCGCAAGAAATACTGCTTCTGAGCGCTTTTGGCTCTCTGCATTATTTGCTCGGTAGGAAAGAAGCTGCGTGTTTCGTCGAAGCTCAAGAAGTGTTCGTACATGCTGTCCATGAGCTCATCTGCGTGTTTTTCGAGAAGCGCATTTATAGCTACTATCTCTTCTTGAGAAATCGAGTCGAATTCAAGCCAACGCTGACGCTGTTTGATTTCGGATTCACTTAGCTCCGAAAATGGAGAAGTCACGTTCATTGTCAAGCCCACTGTATTTAATTGGTCACAAGCCAGTCGTCAAGCAGAACACTGTTCCGAATTGCGAGTATATATAATTACGTCCCGGCTTGGAAATAAAATATGACGGACGAAAGCAAGAGCGAAAGCAAGACGATACGCATTCTATTGGTTGAAGACCACGCCCTGACGCGGGTTGGTATTAAAACAGTGTTGAAGCGTGAAAGCGATTTAATTGTCGTCGGAGAGGCTTCCAATGGAGAAGAGGCTGTTAGAGAAGCTGCCTTGCTGAAACCTGACGTTATCTTGATGGATGTAGGCATGCCAATAATGGACGGCATTCAAGCATCGAAGAAGATTATAGAAAGCGGGAGCAACGCTAAGATCATCATGCTTACGCAACACGATAATGACCAGGATGTCATGGCTTCATTCACTGCCGGTGCATCAGGTTATTGCCTAAAAGACGTAGAAGATTCCCGACTCTACATGGCTATACGCACAGTTAAGGCAGGCGATGCCTGGCTGGATACAGCAATTGCCAGCAAAGTGTTGAAGTTGTATTCGCAACAGCCAGCTAGCCCGCAAGTGCCAGCAGCGACGGGAGAAGAAAACCAGGATGCAAAGCTCACAGATAATGCGGGAAAAAGAGATTTACAAGAAGAGTGTCACGTACCGGACAGACCGTATGTAGAACCGCTCTCGACAAGAGAGCTGGAAGTACTGGGGCTGATTGTTGAAGGTTTGTCCAACCAGCAAATTTCGGACAAGCTCTTTATTTCGCTACCCACTACCAAAACACACGTCAGAAACATTCTCAATAAATTGTCTGTAGACGACAGAACCCAAGCAGCGGTACATGCACTGAGGCGCGGCATAGTCTGACCAGCTCATACTTTCGAACGAGTTGCGCGAAGACACCATAAATGGTGGCGTCTTTGTCATACACCTTTCGCCGATTCTTCCGGCGAATAGCACTCTTTACTAGCGCAAAGAGAATGTTCGCACCGGCATATTTCCTGACCGTCACAGGAAGACTCGCAGAGCTTGGAGCAGTATTCACGTCCGCGGCAAAGACAGTGACAATGCGCAGCCGCGCACTTTTGTGCATCTAAATCACTTGAACGCTCGCTTTTTGTCTTCATATTCAATGAAATTCAATTGAGAGTGGTACGTATCTAATTGTGTGACTATTGCGCCTGAAGGGACATTGTTCTCAAGGATGATTCAGGTCCACATTAGTCTTTTTAACAACTCTGTTCGATTAGTCAATTTGACTGATACGTGAGTCTAGAAAGTAAGAAACAATGAAGAAATTCGTGGCACAGCGAGCATACACAGGTACAAAGAAATGAAAGTCTTGATCGGAATCGACAGTTCGGATTCATCCAACCAGGTGATTGAGGAAGCGGCTTCCATGCTCCTCCCAAAAGGCAGCGAGGTTATGGTTCTTTCTGCCCTGGACTTTCTCGATCCGTTGCCGGTGGATCTTAAAGAACATGTAGTCGCTGAATCGGAAAGACTAGTGCATCATGCTGTCGATAAGTTGCGCGATGCTCATCCTGATGCGACCGTGACCGGTTCTGTGCCTGATGGCTTTGCTGCCGAAGAAATCTTGCGCACGAGTCAAGAATGGAAGCCGGATTTAGTAATGGTAGGCACTCGCGGACACTCAGGCTTGACTTATCTAATTTTAGGCAGCGTATCCAGGAGAATCCTGCTCGAGGCTTGCTGTCCAGTGCGAGTGACGAGAAAGAAGGAAAGGTCTGAAGGTAAAGAAGACTACAAAGTGATTATCGCAATGGACGATAAAGAAAACGCCGATAAGCTCGTCGAGCATGTTTTATCTTCAAACTGGCCGGAGAAAACAACATTTAAATGCATCAACGTCGTACCGGAAAGACCGGGTCAGCAGCTCACTCATCTGGGTGTCGAAGCAATGAAAAGCATGAAACTGCATTACGATGCGATGGTGGCACAGCGGACAAGCTGGCTTGACGCTGCTGAAGCAAAACTCAATGACAGACTTGGCAACAAGTCAGCTCACGCGGAGATGCTGAGAGGCGACGCCAAAACTGCATTGATAGAAAAGGCAAAGGAATGGGAGGCGGACCTAGTTATCCTGGGCTCACATGGTCGCCGGGGCATTGATAAACTAATACTAGGAAGTGTGTCAGAGTCCGTTGCGGTACATTCAACCTCCTCTGTTGAGGTGGTTCCACAAAAGCAGAAAGTCAAAGAGAAAAAGGTGCATTACATTGTCTAAAAGACTTACGGCAGCTGTTTTTACGTTACTTTTATTGTCGGTCAGTGGTGTTCATGCAGGACAAAAACAGACGGATGGAGCTGAGGCACAGAAATCAAAGTCGGCAACAGCTAAAACAACCAAGCGGTCAAAGCATTCAACGCCGGTTGCACCCTCTGCAAAACAAGGCAAATTGCTCTATAAAGCCTATCAGTGCTTCGATTGTCACAGCATCGAAGGTAAAGGTTGCAAGAATGGTTATTCGCTGGACAAGATTGCAAGCAAACGCTCAAAAGATTTCATACGTGACCATATCAAGGACCCGGACAAACACTTCGATAAACAGCAAGGATCATTTGATGTCGACTTGAATTTGATGCCTCCTCAGAATTTGGAGAAGTGGGAAATCGAAAGCTTGGTTGAGTACTTGCAAACGTTGAAATAGGACGAGTCAGGAAAGCCATGACTGAAGACAAAACAGACTCTAATTACTATTCGAAAACAATGCCAGGTCGTGGCCGACGAAAACTGCCATCGCGCTTAGAAAGGCGCCTTAGGCGAGGCTATGTCTTGGTTGCGGCAAGAAAAATGAATCTTCGCTTTCCAACCGTCAATGCATATCTATCTGAGGAAAAGAGAGATGAGCTGAAGGCGCAATTGGCCGCAGGTGATATTTTATTGAAGGACGACTGCAAATTCCCTCTTGCTCAACTAAGTGCGAGCGTTTTTAAATCATTCTGGATTCATTCCGGTGTGTATGCAGGCTCGAATGAAGTAATAGACATTGGCTCAAAGCCATATGTCTCAGTAGTAAACGTGGATGAATTTCTCAAAGCTAGTAAAATTGCTATATTGAGACCCCGCTACAAAGATTCAGCGGACGTTCAATCTGCTCTTTCCTTTTTGCGCAACAAGCTTGGAAAGCCATTCAACAGCAAATTCGATCTGACAAAAACGAATTCGTTTTACTGCACTCAACTAATTTATGAAACGCTGAAGCAATTGCCTAATGCAATCGAACTGCATGTGAGTCAGGTTTTCGGAAAACCTGCGATTCTATATTCGGATATTGAAGGTTCCAAGGATATAGAACTTGTTAGCATAGCGAAAATCAGCAGAATTCAGCAATTGTTCGCTCATGCGCCCTCATATTCGGCGCTGATCGCTGGAGGTTCTCTGGCATGGAAACTAAATCCAAGTTTGACATTTCCTGGAAGTTTTACAGGACTGGCAACTCTTCTTTTCTTCAGCAACAACAAACCCAAACAAAAACACAAGAAGTCTTTGTCAGCCCATGCTAATTAAACCAGCATACAAGTTCAAACACTTTTCGCTTGATCAACCTTTTCAGGCAAACTCTCTACCACAAGCTTTTTTCCATCAAGCTCGATTGCAGCCGCACGCACTGGCAGTATGCGACTCTTTAGGCTTTAAGCTGACCTATGGTCAATTACTGGTTCGAGCGATTGCGCTTGCTAATTTGTTGAAGAAGACTCTGAATTCTACTGTTTGTGTCGGGATAATGTTGCCGCCGTCTGCAGGGTCCGTGATCGCAAATCTTGCCGTTAGCTTTCTCGGCAAAGTAGCCGTAAATCTGAATTACACAGCTGGTCAAAAAGCTTTCGATCATTACATAGAATCATGTGGAATAAAGCACATAATCACTGCTAAACCCGCGGCCCGGAAGATCAATCTTGAATACAATGCCAAATTGATCTTTATTGAATCGGTGGAAAAGGAGGCTGACTTTCTTACGAAACTGAAGTCGGCAACAGAATCAAGTTTTTTGCCGGAGTCATTTGTAGGTGAATTTTTGCATGGACTATCTGACAATCACAGGATAAATTCAGAAGAACTGGGATTACGCAAACAAACTATCTTTCCCGGAAAAGCAGGAAAGATAAATGACCCGGCTGTAGTAATTTTTACGGCCGGCTCTACCAGCGAGCCGAAAGGAGTGGTCCTTTCTCATTCGAACATACTTTCAAATATCAGGGCCATAAAAGAACAAGGACAAATCAAAAGCGGAGAAATCTTACTCGGAATTATTCCTTTCTTTCATTCTTTTGGTTTGACAATGACTTTGTGGGCACCGCTTTGCCTGGGTGAAACTGTGGTGTACCACTATGACCCATTTGATGCGCGCCGCATTGGAGAATTATCCGAATCCTTCAAAGCTACTTGCTTTGTTTGCACACCAACGATGATGAATATTTTTGCCCGTCGACTAAAGAAGGAGCAATTCAGCTCGCTGCGTAATTGCATTGTCGGCGGAGAAAAGCTCTGTCTTCAGCAGAGCCAAGAAATCGAGCAATTTCTGGGATTTGAGCCGATTCAAGGCTATGGGCTGGCAGAGACATCGCCGGTGGTGGCATGCAATGTGCCAAATCATGTTACTACCGCCGACGGCAGAGTAATCGAAGGCAACAGAATAGGCACCGTCGGTTTGCCCATTCCAGGAACAGCCATAAGAATTACTGACGTGAATACTGGTGCAGAGCTCAAACAAGGACAAGCAGGTTTAATAAGCGTCAAAGGACCGCAGGTCATGCTGGGCTATCTGAAACAGCCTCAAGCAACTGCAAAGGCAATAAAAGATGACTGGTTTAATACGGGAGACATTGGTTTTTTGGACGAAGACGGCTTTCTAACAATTACCGGTAGATTGAGCCAATTTTCCAAGGTTGCCGGCGAGATGATTTCACATATCGTTGTCGAGGACGCCATTTTAGATGTCGCAGGCGCCCAGCCGGGCAGTTTATCAGTAACTGCCGTCCCTGATGACAAAAGAGGTGAAAGACTGGTGGTTGTTTACTCGAATATGCCAAAAGACCCGAAGACGGTCGTCGACGAGTTAAGGCAAGGAAGATTGCCGAACCTGTGGGTACCGAACGCAGATGATTTCATACAAGTGGACAAACTCCCAGTCCTGGCAAATGGGAAATTAAATCTCAAAGAAATAAAGCAGATAGCCCTCATGCAGCAAAAATGAAGGATGATGTTACTGGGAATACAAAGATCAGACTACTGAAAAGAGATGGAGAAAAAAATTGAAGTTTCGAGTTCTTTCGCTTTTAGTGGCCACGTTGATGACAGCGCTTTTCAGTAATTCTTCGTATGGGAAGGGAACAGGCGAACTTAACGAAGGCAGGGCGCTTTTCAAAGCCAGTTGCCAGAATTGCCACAGCGATGGGAAAAGCGGTGGTTGCCTCGGACCAGTTCTGGCAGGAGAAGGTTCGCGGCGTAGTAAGACTTTCATTGAATCGCGAATAAGCAACGATCCAAAGATGAAGCAAGAGTTTTTGCGCTTATATGGACACGCAGAGCTAATGCCGCATTTACGTGTTCCAGCTGCCAGTGCGAAGAAGTTAGCTGCTTACGTGGCGTCACTGCCATCGATACACGAAGGCTATGAAGTAAAGCCGCATGCAAAGAATAATAGTGTAAAACGCGCCGAATCTGCTGTTCAAGACAAGGCAAAACTTGTTAGCGAAGGGAAAAAATTGGTGTATGAAAGAGGTTGCCTGATGTGCCATTCATTTGGAGGATTCGGAGGGCAATTCGCTCCAGCCTTTGACGGTATAGGCTCACGGCATGAAAAGGACTATCTGGCGGAGAGTATATCCAATGCTGAGCTTCTTTTAGGAAAGAGCGGCAGGGAGTATGGAGAACGGGGTCTGGTTATGCCGCCCTCATCGCTGAGTGAAAAAGACATTGATAGTATTGCCGAATATCTATCGAGCCTCAAATAAAGAAGATGTTTGTAACTCTCCATGGAGCCGCAAACGAAGTAACGGGATCTTGCTATCTCATTGAGACAGGCAACGCACGATTACTCGTCGACTGCGGCATGTTTCAAGGCTCAAAGCACCTGGAGCGCTTAAACTTCATTCCTGCATCCATTAAGCCCAAAGAGCTGGATGCAGTGGTGTTAACGCACGGACACCTGGATCATTGCGGGCGCTTGCCTCTTCTTGTAAGAAACGGATTTCAAAGGAAAATTTACGGAACGGACGCGACTCTAGACATCGCTCGATTGATACTTACAGATGCGGCGAAAATACAAGTTGACGATACAGATAGAGAGAACAGGAAGAGGGCAAAAGCAGGACAACAAGCAGTAAAACCATTATTCAATCTGAGTGATGTCGAGCGCGTGTTCAAACTGTTTTCCCCTCAAAAATACAATAAATGGTTTCCTGTCGCGCCTGAGACTAGTGTAGAACTCGTAGAAGCGGGGCATATTCTAGGCTCCTCAAGTGTCATTATCGTGGCCGGTCAAAACGGCGGCAAACGAAGACTTGTATTTTCAGGAGATCTAGGGCAGTGGGATATTCCTCTTAATCGCGATCCAGCGGAGATAGACAGAGCAGATGCCGTCTTCATGGAGTCAACCTACGGTGGAAGAAACCATCCCGCCTACGAAGAAACAGTAACGGAGCTCAGGAATTGCATAAATGAAGCAATTGAAAATAAGGGAAAAATTTTAGTTCCTACATTTGCTGTAGGACGGACACAACAACTGCTATTTCATTTGTTCGACCTTTTCAGAAAAGGTGAATTGAAGCGAATACCTGTCTATCTCGACAGCCCAATGGCGCTTGCTGCCACGCAAATTTACTCCCGACATACCGAGCTTTTGGATGAAGATGCAAAAGATTTTTTTTCTGGCGACAACATATATCATTACTTGCCAAATTTGAAATTGTGCACGACAGCCTTGGAATCACAGGCTCTCAACGACGTAGAGGGTCCCTGCCTGATCATGGCTGGCGCTGGCATGTGCGATGCAGGGCGCATACTTCACCATCTGAGGCACAATCTCGGTCTGCCAAATACTCTTGTCTTGATTGTCGGCTATCAAGCGAAAGAATCTTTTGGGCGGCGACTTATAGATGGTGCAAATCCAGTCAAGATTATGGGGCAAACTGTTTTCGTACGGGCGAAAATAAAGTCTGTGCAAGGCTTCAGCGCGCATGCAGGACAAACCGATCTGCTTCGCTGGCTGGAGCCTTTAGCACGACACAAAACCAAGTTATTTCTCACGCACGGAGAGCCGCATCAGCTTAATGAATTGCGTTTCAAGGTAGAAGAAAGCTTTCAAGTCAAAGCTGAAGTGCCATCTATTGGTGACGTAATCGAGCTCTGATGAATAAAATCAATACCATGAATATGCTGCGCACTGACTGGCAATCTCGGTCCTGAAATCGGGATGGGCTATCGAGATTAGAGCCTTTGCTCTTTGTTTCAAAGTTTTTCCACTTAATTGAGCAATACCATATTCGGTGACTACATAGTGAACATCGGCGCGCGAGGTCACCACTCCTGAGGCTGGATTTAGCATGGCGCTAATGCGAGAAATCTTGCCACCCTTGGCGGTCGATGGCAGTGCGATAATAGCCTTTCCGTCTTTGGCTCGGGCAGCCCCGCGAATGAAGTCGACTTGTCCGCCAAAGCCGCTATACAAAACATTGCCTATAGTATCGGCAGCTATTTGGCCTGTTACATCGACTTGCAATGCTGAATTGATGGCCGTCATTTTGTAATTTTGCGATATCACAAAAGGGTCGTTAATGTAATCGCTGGTCTGAAATTCAACCAGCGGATTGTTGTCGACGAAGTCATAAAGGCGCTTGCTTCCCATCACAAAGGACACTGCCACTTTTCCGGGCAAAACAGTCTTTGCATCGTTGGTGACAATGCCTCTTTCAATCAAATCAATGACTCCATCAGATAACATTTCACTATGCACGCCGAGGTTTCGCTTTTCTTGCAGATTTGCAAGAACAGCGTTGGGAATCGCCCCAATGCCTAATTGCAGAGTGGCGCAGTCTTCAATAAGTGTGGCAACATTCGCACCGATTTCGCGCTCTACTGCGGTGCCGGTCTCCGAGGCCAGCTCAGGAAGAGGATGGTCTGTCTCGACAATGTAGTCGAGGCGGGAAACATGTACGAACGAGCGGCCAAGAGTGCGCGGCATCTGTTTATTTACTTCGGCGATTACGATGCGCGATTTCTTTCGTGCCGCAATGGTACAGTCAACAGATACACCATAGCTGCAAAACCCGTGGGCATCGGGTGGAGATACTTGCAGCAGGCAAACATCGAGTGGAATCTCACCTGACATGAATAAGCCCGGTATTTCACTCAAGAAAACAGGTATATAATCCGCCCGTCCTGCGTTCACGGCTTCTCTGACATTGGCTCCGATGAAAAATGAGTTAACGGCAAACGAATTGCTGTATTTAGCCAACGCATAGTCAGCCTTACCAAGCGTGAGAAGCTGATAGATTTTGACTCCGGTCAGTTGGTCAGCACGTCTAACAAGACCCTCTAGCAGTACTTGAGGCGCTGCAGCATTGGAATGAACATAGACGCGATCGAGAGAGTTTACTACTTTCATAGCCTCCTCGACCGAGACTACTTTCTTTCGATAGTCATCAATCCAAGACCCACTTTCCTGAGTTTCCGGCAGCATTATTTACCCCCTCTAATTACTTCCAGTTGATTGCCACCATGTGGGTGGCACATGTATTGCACGGATCATAGGCTCTTACAAGCGTTTCAAGATGTGGTCCGAGCATTTCTTTCTCGGTGCTTTGACTGACCACTTCTTTGATGTCCAGTTCGATTCGGGCAGTATTTTGTGCCGATGGAGTTATCATATCTGCCGCACAAATGACGCCATTTTCGTCGATTTCGTAATAGTGATAAAGCGTGCCGCGAGGGCATTCGACGGCACCAGTGGCTCTTCCCGCAACAATCCCTAGCGGCTTCTTCTCGGGAGTCCGTTCGTTTTTAAGAGTCTCGACTTCATCAATAATTTCAATTGCTCTTTCGATTGCCTGAATTATTTCGATCGCTTGAGCGGCATTGTTCCAAATGGAATTGCTGTCGCCTTTGAAAAGTGGTGTTGCCTGATAGACATTTAGAGCTTCTCTCGTAAGCCTATTGCCAAACAATGCCAACCTGGCCATTGAACCGACCATCACAGGCTTTCCTTTTACAAGTGAGCGTTTAGCATGGCTGTAAGTAACAACCTGCTCATCGAGATACTCTTTATATTCCTGGCAAGATCTCTGCCATCCTTCGCTCGACTGTATAGTCTCGCCAAAGTATCCGTATTTATCGTCGTGAGGAATGAGCGCTAAGAAGTATGGTTCCGTCAGCCTTTCCACCGGTGGAGCAAAAGATAACACCAGTTCCGCCAGTGAAATCGCTTCGTCCAACGAGCGTTTAAGGTCTGCTTTGACTCCTTCTAAAGAAGCTGTTGAGGGAATTTTTGACAAGCCTGAGACATGCAAATTAACTGGATGAAAAGGTCTTCCGCCCACGGCAGTTTGAATTTCCGCGCCAAGATTGCGCAGATGAGTCCAGAGAAGAAACTTCTCTTTATGCTGTCCGGCAAAAGATGCAAGATCAGGTGTCTTTAAGAAATCAGGCAAAGCCAGCGCGCAAACATGAGTGGCATGCGATTCAATTATCATGCCCAGGTGCATTAATTCGCGCAATTTCGTTTCAATGGGAGTTGGAGTAAAGGAAAAGATCCGCTCTACTGCAAATATGGCAGCAAGCACGTGCCCGGTTGAACAAATGGCACAAACACGCGATGTTATATGGGCAAGCTCGTCATACTTATGTCCGAGAACTATGCGCTCGAAAAAACGAGTACCTTCGAAGACGTCAAGCCTTACTTCTTTCACGTTACCGTCTTCAATGTCTATTTCGACAGCAGCATGACCTTCCACTCGGGTAATTTCCGGGATTTGAATGATCTTCTTTTCGACGTCGCTCATCTGACTTTCCTTCGCCCAAATCAATTAAGTCTATATGAAATAAATCCCAAAAGACTCACCTAAACATTCATGCGTTCAAAAAGATGCTCTGGGGCACCGAAAGTCTTAAGTCTGTTCATTATCTCCAGGGCTTCATAACCTTTCTCACTTAGTATCGTCGCCATAGCATCCATTTGCGGTGCCTGGCTGGGTCCCCAGCAGCCATAACAGGCAGCGCCCAGGCTTGGACAAAGGGCACCGCATCCTGCTGCAGTAACGGGTCCCAGACAGGGCAGGTTTTTCTCAATCAACACACAAGGGTTCTCATTCAGCTTGCATTCCAGGCAAACAGGTTTGTGAGTAATGTATGGCAAGTGGTCCTTCAAAAGACTGGCTGTCACAGACAAGAATTGTGTCTTATCGATGGGGCAGCCGGAAAGTTTCACATCGACATTGACGTAAGCATCAAGAGGTCTAGACTCGAGAGCCTGGATTTCACTGTGCTGCCCATAGACTGCTTCTAGCATGTCGGTGACTTTGCACTTCGCGCAGGCGCCGCCTTGCACACAACCCCAGACCGCGCAATTTCCCACAGCAACGAGCCATCTCGCTTTAGCACGGATTCTTTTTAGTTTTTCCAAGTCATGTGGTTGGCTTACGCTCCCTTCCACAAACGCGATATCAACAGGACCATCATCATTTTGGCTCTGCGCAAATGGAAAGCTCGCCACCCTGACAAAGGGAAGCAATTTATCAAGATTTTCCAGTATCACAAGAAGCTCACCGGCACACCCAGTCAGCCCCTCTACTGCGATGCAAGGACGTGGATTAGTTTCCATCTTCAAGCACACTCAACTGCTTCAGGAAGTAAACGCAACTGCGGCAAGTTGAAAACGGGTCCAGCTTTGCAGGCAAACGCTCCACCTACAAAACAGTGCCCACATTTGCCAATACCGCACTTCATATGCCGTTCTAAAGACAGCCAAATTTGAGATTCTGCTATGCCTTTTGCTTTCAATTCATCAATTACATATTTGTACATGACAGGTGGTCCACATACCGCAACTTCCACTGTAGGAGAGAGCGAAGCCGCCTTGATCATGTCCGTAACTCGCCCCAATTGCACCGAAATTGGTGGTAAAGCAGGACCACACAATTCTTCAGCGGCAATGAAAACCTCCATATCTCTTCGCCTCAACAGCATTTTGAACTCGCTTCTGAATAGAAGATCTATTGAATGTCGCATGCCATAAATCAACGTAATCTTTCCAAAGTCTTCTCTATGGTCGAGGACGTACTGCCAGAGCGATCTGATCGGCGCAACTCCCAGCCCCCCGGCAATCAGGCAAAGATCTTTTCCTCTGTACGCCTCGACTGGAAAGCCATTTCCATAGGGTCCGCGAAGTCCCACCCAGTCGCCCTCATTCATTTGAAAAAGCGCACTGGTTACTCGGCCTACTTTGCGAACAGTGAGTTCAACTGTTGCTCCAACATGACCTGAGCAGACTGAAATAGGCGACTCTCCGACACCAGGAACCCACAGCTGGACAAACTGCCCTGGCATGCAATCGCTCAGAGCATCACCATCAACAGTAATTTGAAACAAGGTGTTATCGCTGGCCATCGGAATTATCGAGCGAATAACGCCACGAGTTGGTGTAAGAGGACACCGCGAATTACTTATTGGGTTGTTCATTGTTTCCTTGAAGCCTTTTCACAACGTCGACAATGTCATCTATTCCGGAAGGACATGAAACCGTGCATCGTCCGCAACCAACACACGTCTTGAATCCGTATGGATCGTCAAAACCATGCAACTTGTGGCGATACCAAAACTTGAGACGATCTACCGGTGTCGGGCGGAAATTGTAGTCCCCGGCAACCTGTGCAAAACCAACGAATTGACAGCTATCCCATTCCCGCTGCCTTTCTCCCGATTGTCCATTCAAATTGGCTATGTCGACAAGGTCGAAACAATAGCAAGTGGGGCAAACCGGCGTGCAATTGCCGCAACTCAAACATCTTTTGCCCAGCTCATCCCATAGGGGATTGTCCCATTCCATGTCTAAGGTAGAGCGCAAATTGTCGGGCTCAAAACCATTTGTAAATGCCTTATCGCGCTCAATCCAAAATTCTTTGTAGCTGTCTTTATCATTTTCGGAGACAGGCGAAAACAGACCATTGCAGCCCGCAAGCATCTGCTCTGCACGAGCGGTTTCAACTTGTACAAAAAAAGCATCGCCTAAATCAGTCAGAAAAAGATCGTAACCTTTCGTTGGGCAAGAAGTTCCCATCGACTGACAGAAGCAATACTTGTCCGGCATGCAAGACAAACCTATAACAAGACTCTGTTCCCGCCGTTTTGTGTAATGAGTATCGCCAGGAGCTGCCTCAAAAATGGTATCCATAATTCCAAGGCCGGCCAGATCACACGGATGGACGCCGAAAATCACTTGAAAATTATCTTCCGGAACAGTAGCTTCTACTTCATTTCTATCGTATTTCAGCACTGTTTCTCTTTGCGGATAAAAGAACTTTTTCGGCGGTAGTATTGTTCTCAGCGCATCCCAAGCAATTTCGCCTTCATTTTCAATTTCTTTGAATGAAAATGACTGCTCGGAAACGCGAACAGGGGCAAAAAACTTACCGAGTCCTTTCAGATAGTTGAAGAACTCGCAGAATCGTGATTTTGGTAATAAGAAATTTCGAGACATCTTCAAGATCGAACCGTAGGAGCCAACACAACCATTACAGACGAATATGTCTTCTAAAGTATCGTTCGGCAGGACTAATAAGCAGAAAGTGCGCAACTGCGAGCCTAGTCCTGGTAATCACCACAATACAAAAGAAGACGCCAGTAATACTGGCGTCTTCAGGCTCTGAGCATAGCTCTGGTGCCTGCTGCCCGCGGGGAGTCTTTTTCTCCACCTAGGGTTTCTCTGCACTTTTAAAATACCGCCCCCTGAACCATGGCATATCGTCTCAAAGTATCAGACAAAAGTCATACTTAAGTATGACTGAAGCGGGCATTTGATCAGGACTTCAAATTGACGGCTCTACCAAGATATCCGAGTATTTCCAATGCTTCTTTCTCGTCTATGACTGAGATGGCAGCGCCGGCGTAAACGAGAACCCATTGGCCCGGGGACACGTTATCGAAGGGAATAAAAATTTCCCGCTCGTGTCCGGCAATATCAACTCTGGCGTTAGTTCCTTCCAGAGAAAGAACTTTAGTGGGCAGCGTGATGCACATGGTGTTCGTTCTTAAGTTGAGCCTGATACTCAGTCATTTGGCTGTTCAGCCAATTTATCCATTCGTAGATGCCATCGCCTGTCTTCGATGATACCCGCATCGTTTTTAGTTTCGGATTGAGGGCCTTCAAATTCTTCTCGGCGGCACTTAAGTCGAAATTTACATACTCAAGCAGATCACATTTCGTGAATACAACCAGGTCGCAGTTTCGGAAAATTACTGGATATTTTATTGGCTTATCATCACCTTCTGTCACAGATAAAAGAACAACGCGACGAAATTCGCCCAGCGGAAACTCGGCCGGACAAACAAGATTTCCAACGTTTTCGATAAAAAGAGCCTGTGTGGCCACAATGCTCTCTGCATGCAGCAAACGACCCACCATCTGAGCATCAAGATGGCAACTGCGCCCAGTTGAGATTTGATACACAGGCACATTCAAGGCTTTGATTCTATCGGCATCTAAATCGCCAACCATATCGCCTTCGATAACAGCAGATGTAAATTGCTTTTTGGTACTTCTCAGCGTCGCCTCGAGAAGAGATGTCTTTCCAGCGCCTGGGGCACTCATAAGATTAAACACGCACGTCTTGGAGCGCTGGAAATGATCGCTGTTGTGCTCAGCCATCTCCTCGTTCTTACCAAGGATGCGCTCAAGAGCATGTTCATCCGGCGATTCGTGCATGTTTTTTCTCCTCGTCTGCAACTTCGATGATCAGATTTACCACATCTAATTCCTCACCATGCACCATCTTCGCAATACCGCCATCGCATGCCGGACATCGATAAGCTAGCTCCGCGACGGGTCTATAATTGTGCGCATTTTCTGAACATAGCGCTGAGGCATTGATTACATTGATGTCCAGTCGGCAATTTGAAGTTGCTGGACAAAAATCTTTCATACTGTCGAAAGCGAAGCTTAGAGACTCAGGATCAACATTACGAAACTCTCCCAAAACGATCTCGACGCTTAATGCGCAAGCAGCAACCCCGACAGATTTTAGTCTGTCGGTGACTATGTTGAGAATCGATTGAGCAATCGTTGCTTCATGCATTCTTTTTTAGAGTCTCCAAAATTCTCTCCACAAGGAATGACAGATTAGACACTAATTGCGGCACTTTTGATTGAAGAGAAGGACTGACCTTATCAGAATTGACATCCTTCACTTCAACTCCAAGAAGCATCAGTCTTTCGGGCAGCTCAGAAACTTCGCTAAGCAATTTCAGCTCGTCTACGACAGAAAAACCATGGGTAGTTTTCACTCCTAATGGGGAGCCCTTCTGGTCTTCTAGGTATGCTTTCAAATCGACTATTGTAATGGACCCAGGCGCACACGAATTGCTTGTCGAATCGATAATAATGGCAGCTTTGTGCCCGTGCAAACAAGAGCCCAGGTAGCTTGTGTAGGTGCCAAGATCAAATCTGCAAACGTCATCGACAAGAGTTGCTGGCAGCTTATCGCATATTTTCATTGCGATACCGTCGTCGCCCCTCAGATTATTGCCGATAGTGATTATGCAAAGCCCTGAAGGTATATCTTGCTCGGAGTGAGAGCATTGGGGATATTCTGAGTGTTTAAGTGCATACATATCAATCACTACTTTCCTGGAATGCCGACTTGTTTTTACATTCTGCCTGCAACTGTCGACCGTCGCATGATTCTGAGGAATGATCGTTAAAGATTTCTCGGGGACGGTTCTTTAGCGGATACCCCAGGGGATGATTTCCGCATTCCCTAGACAGTAGCTTTCTCAGACACCTTTTCCTTCTTTGCGTCTTCCCTTTTGTGGGGTGCATAAGGACGAACTATTTCCACAGAGCACGGTGCGGCCACTGCAACAGCTCGTGAGACTCCGCCCCAAACGAAACGGTCGCAAAGGTCATGACCATGTGCTCCAATTAGAATTTTGTCTGCCATCCAATCAACTGCCGCTTTAATAATCTCTTTTCTAGGGCTTCCTTCAAGCACATCATAATGAACCGTGCAATCCGGATGCTGTAATTCAAGAGACTTTTTGAGCTCCAGGCAAAGCTTGGTGGCGTTTCTCTTCCGTCTCTCAAACATATTTTTGGACAATTCGGTCCAATTTTCATTTTCCACTTCTTCCCAGGCCACGGGCTCAACCACCGAAATGATTCGAAATGCAGTATCCGGCTGCCATTTTCGATGGGCGATAGTTTCTATAATTTTCTTGCCATAAGTCGATTCATCGACCGCAATAATGACTTTCATGTCTCTGCCTCTCTGTATATTTAGTGCGTGATTTTGCCTTTTACTATCTCCACCGAGCAATCAGCATTGCCGGCGACGCCTTCCGCGACACTGCCCAGAAAGAGCTTGGAGAAACCTTTTCTTGCATGAGAGCCTAAGACAATGAGATCAGCGCCCCATTCTTTAGACTCATCAAGAATGCAATGACGAACATCTCCGGAAAGAACGTCACCACTCACTGAATCCTCAGAATGCGCAGCCTTGAGCAGCTCGACGTCGTCTTTCACGAGTTGACGCTTCCGATTACTAACCTCTTTCTCCGCCTCAACAATAGAGTTAATAACGTGAGGAGAGTAAATTTCTGCTCCGTAAAATGGCATCGGCTCGACGACACTAATTACCCTAAATTGGGAACCTTCCGGCCAATGCCGTTTTACCACCGACTCAAGCGCAAGCCTCGAGCATTCAGATTCTTCGACAGCAATTAAAACTTTCATCGGTAAACTTCTCCTGTAACTAAATCAGTGCGTTCTTTTTGCTTTGACTACCTCGACAGAGCAGCCGGCGCTTCCGGCAACACCTTCTGCCACACTGCCCAGAAAGGCACGCGAAATCCCCTCTCTTCCATGGGTGCCAAGAATAATCAGGTCAGCGCCCCAATCTTTTGCTTCTTCGAGTATGCACGCGCACGGGTCACCCTTAAGAACATCTCCACTAACCAAATTGACCGGATAGACTTTGCGAAGCTCCACAATGTCCATTCGTACTTGGGATTTCTTTTGCCTGAGCATCTCACTTTCAGCCATTACATAAGCTGGTCGAATCTTTGCGCCCAAAACCGGAAACGATTCACAGACATTTATCACTCTAAATTGCGAGTCTTCAGGCCACTGTCTTTCCAACACCGCTTGGATCGCGCGTCTGGAGCATTCTGATTCTTCAGCAGCAATCAAAACCTTCATTGTCTCTCCTCCAGGAAATCGGGCGCCAAATAAGAAGCGACGCCCATGGCAGCAACCATGTCATTATTCTGTCGAATTTCAGGCAAGGACATATCGTTCGTCTGGACCATTCCTATTATGAGTAGAAAAACGCCACTTTGAAAGAAAAGTCATACTTTGGGAGGATGTGGCAAAATGGGAGCCTATAGAACGGCTGGCTTTTGAGTATGCAAAAATCCATATCCAGGTGCAACTGACTTTTCGATTGCTACCATTGGTGCAAACGAGGAAGAACAGCCCACCTAGCATAGAAGACGCAAACTCCTAGTTCAGGAGCTCTTCCGTCAATTGCTTTTCAGCATCAAGCCAGTCCTGAACGTCAAAGCCATGGACACACCCGCGTCTTTCGAATAACTGATAGGCGCGTTCTGAGATTATTTCGGTGCATACAGGAGTCGCGTGAACTACAACATGGCCAACATTGTGCGCATGCTTCTTATCGTGTTCAACCGGTCTGGTAGTACTGCCTTTTTCCTTGGACATTGCTTTTCTCCTCTATTTTTGTGTCTCTTTATGCCGAGCCAATTTTTTCTTCTCTCTGTGTTCTTTCGATTGCGCAAGCAATGAGTGCTGTTCATCCATATGCTGCCGCAGATCGACGATTATAGAATCGTCCTTGTCTAGAAACTTCTTCAAAATAGCAAGTGCTTTTTTATAGAGCCGCAGTGCAACCTTCTGATTATTGGTCTGCTCGTAAAGAACCGCGAGGTTTTCTGTTAGCAAGCCATAAATCATACTCTTCTCGCCGGCTACCACTTCTAGTATCGCAAGTGCCTCGAGGATATTTGCTTCTGCATCCGCACTCTTATTCAACTTCATTTGCACCCAGGCAAGATTGTTCAAAGCAAGGGCGACATTTGGAGAGCTCTCACTACAACTTTCTCTGAACATTTGCAGTGATGCCTTTGCTGCGGACTCTGCCTTTTCATAGTCCTTCAAAACAAAGTAAGCGTAGGACAATCTAAGATTTTGAGTGGCGCAATTTACAGCCGGAAAAGGTTCTATTTGTTGCGCAAGCGAAATCCAAGACAGAAGAAGGTCTCTCTCCTCAACGTATCGTTTTTGCTCATGACAAAGATCGCAAAGAGCCTGAATTATGAGCAGCTGCTGGTCCTTTTTCTTTGTTACAAGCAAAGCAGCACGCAGAGCAATTTCCGTGTCTTCCGGATCTAGAAATTCAATTTGCTGTCTTTCTTGCCATTGAGGAAAGGGTACATCCAGCGCAAACGCAGGTAAAAGATTTGCGTTGATCATAAGTGCCATAGTGAGCAATACGCTGACTTTTCGGCCCGATTTCATTGAGTATCTCCTCTCTTCTCAACAAGCCTACTAAGGTGAAAGGCAGGGTACCTCCTTCTTAGGTATCATTACGATAGGCGTTAATGCTGGCAATTCCAGGGCATCATTCTCAAAACGTTTGCCATCCCGCAGGTTCCGGTCATAGCTGACATGACCATACCAAGAGCGACAACACAAGACAGTAAGATCCAATTTGCATTTATTGAATAAGAAAGAATGATGCCCAAAAGAACCAAAAGTCCTGCAGTGAATCTGACTTGCCTTTCTAAAGGCCAAACGTGCAATCCTGCACCTTCGACGGGAAGATCATTTCTCACCCAGGCATCGAGCCCTCCCTTAATGACATGCAGCCGATCAAAGCCGAGTTGTTCCAACCGCTGAGCTGCAGTATCGGCTCGCTTGCCGCTGCGACACAAAAGGTAAATGTCTTTTCTTCTAGACAAAATTGATGTGCTTTGCGCAAGGCGAGAAAGGGGCAAGTGCAAGGAGTGTTCGACCTTGACCGCACTGTATTCATCCGGTTCTCGAACGTCTACAAGCTGTATATCTTCCCCTTTTGAAAGTTTGTCAAAAACGTCTTTGGGACAACAATCTGATATTGGCATTTTGCACCTCTCTTAGGGCTGCGGCAATCATTAATATCTTGGCGCCTGCCATTCAATTTCGCACTATCTGAAAGTCGGAGTTTTGTACTTATCTTTGGTATGAGTGCAAGAGAATTGACGCCATATCGAGGGATCATCTCTGCGGAGGATGCCAGTGGCAGAGCAGCATTTGACAATACCAATAAGAAGGTTCTTGAGGTCGAGAAAATGAACAAGCAAACCAATGAAAATACGGAAGATTCCCGCTGGCTGCAAAAACCTAAAGTACTTAGTTCTATGGATATGCGCACTTTCGGCATGCAGACATGCAAAACAAATTTAGCCAAGCTGTGGAAAAACGGCGGACTGGGAGTCTTGGCAATTCTTCGTGCCGATAGAGCAAGAGAATTAATGAAAGAAAAGCAGGACGAAGAATCAGAAAGAAAAATAGATTCCTGAAACTGCCAACAATGCATTTTGACAAAAAGGAGTTGTGCCATGTTATTCAGTGACCGCGTGTCTGCAGGAAAATTGCTGGCAGAAGAGGTAGTGCGCAGACTGTCGCGACTGAGCGATAAGACTAGAGCATTACCGGTTGTGGTTGTCGCCTTACCTAGAGGTGGTGCTCCGGTAGCTTATGAGGTAGCACGTCGACTGAGCGCACCCCTGGAAATTATTGCAGCGAAAAAATTGCCTTTTCCAAACGAGCCGGAATATGCAATGGGTGCAGTATCGTCAGAAGGCGTTGTAGTTTTAAATGCAAGCATTCCTCATAGTCCGGATTGGAAAGCTTACGTGGAACGTGAAAGCCAGAAACTTCTCGCATCAACAAAAGAACGCGAAAACCGGTTTTATGAATTGTCCGGCACAGAAAGAAAAACATTCGAAAATAAAGTAGTTATTGTGATTGACGATGGCGTAGCGACAGGAATGACAGCAGCCTGTGCCTTAAAAACTGCAAAACAGAGGGGTGCCACGCATTTAATTATGGCAGCACCGGTCATGAGCCAGGAAAGTGTGCGTTTACTTAGCAAATATGCCGACGAAGTAATTTCACTTCGTGTGCCCGCTTTATTCAACTCGGTCGGTCAGCACTATCTTAATTTCGAGCAAACGACTGACCAAGAAGTAGTTACTGCAATGCGCAACGCTAGCCACCAATTAAAGCCAACCTGGGGCTTAGCAAACTAAAAGCGATCAAGTATCGCCTTCGGAGTAGAAAACATGAAAGTTCTTATGGCGGTCGATGAGCCGGATACCGCAATGGCAGTCACCGATTTTGTCGTCGGACGCAAATGGGCTCAGGGTGCTGAGTTTATCGTGCTTTGCGTGGTTGTGCCACCAGTTGTTGAACCGTATGTGTCATTTCTTCCGAGCGGCTATTTGGACGAACTCACAGAGAAACATAGAGAGATTGCTGGTGGAATTGTAGAGGCGTGTGCGAACAAACTGATGGCAGTGTTTCCGGAAGCTAAGGTTAATAAGGTAGTTGTAGAAGGCCTCGCCTACGAAGAAATTATGAAAAGGATTGCACTTGAGCGACCAAGTCTTCTCGTAATTGGCAGTCATCGAAATGAGTTGACGAAACAGACGGTCTTAAGCAGCGCGGCTCGTCGTCTCATTTTTAATTCGCCTTGCTCGGCAATTGTGGTCAAGGAGAGCGGCGATAATTTATTTTCAGCTAAAAATCACTAAAACCTTAGGGTACAAAACGGACATATGGTGACTCAACCTTTAGGAGCCATTCTTTTTACCGCTTAGGTATGCCTTAAACCAGCGCGCCGCAGCGTTTGCAACGACAGCAAGAGCCCCTGGCTCCTCGAAAAGATGCGTCGCATCAGGAACAATTTCAATCTCTTTGACAGTCGTTTCAGGCAAAAGAGAAAGAGTCTTGAGATTGAGCTTCAGAACTTCACTGTCCCTTTCACCGACTAAAAATAATGTTGGGCAAGTAACTCCTGAGAGATATCCGGATGCCAAATCCGGTCTACCACCTCTGGAAACAACGGCCTTGACGGCTGCTCCCAGCCGAGAAGCCGAAACCAAAGCCGCTGCGGCGCCCGTGCTCGCGCCGAAATATCCAATTGAGAGTTGCTTGGTCCTTTGATCATTTTGGATCCATTCAGTTGCGTGCAAAACTCTTCGGGAAAGTAGCGAAATATCAAATCTATAGCGAGCGGTCAGATTGTCTATTTGTTCTTCCGAACTACTCAGTAAATCAAACAATAGTGTGGCAAAACCTCTTTCATTTAGAAATTCTGCCACGAACAAATTGCGTGTACTAAATCTGCTGCTTCCGCTGCCATGCACAAATGCGATGAGACCTTTGGCATGCGGAGGAATGCACAAATTGCCATGCAGGCATTGGTCACCAGCGTCAATTTGAACAGCTTCTCGGACCCATCTATCGACGTTATTCGTGCGCATTATAAACTCCTTGCTCTTCGAGCATGTTCGAACATTAAACGCTCTGTGCCCATTCACTGGGGCCAGGGTCGAGTTATTTAGCGGAACATGATCACTTACACGTAGTGAAATCAGTCAACCAGATCTTCTATTCTTGTTTCGCCTTCCGACCACAGCGCATTGCGCTCAAGTGGCTCGACCGCTTGCGTTTCTTGAAAATGCACGATAGCGTCAAACTGTTTGGGCAATGTCGAGAAGAAATAATGGCTGTATCTTTCTGTTTCTGGAATATACAAAACACCGATAGCGCGCTGGAGCCGCGGATGTCTGAGTCCATTGATCAAGCCGGTTGCTCTAAATGGCAGAATAAAGGCGGGTAAATCGACCTTCGAGAACAAATTTTCAAAACTGCCGATCATGCCTGGAATAACAACCTTTCTTTCAGCAGGACCGCCCCATTTTGACGCAGCTGTAACTGTTCCTGAATAGCCGCTGAAGCCGATAAGACAGCAATTCTCGCCAAGGTGTTGCCTAACCAGTTGTCCCAAATTAAGCTCACCGCGACTGGACATTTCGGTTGCCCGAGCATCCCCAAGGTGCGAGTTATGAGCCCATATTACAGCTTTCATCTCAGTGCCAGATTCTTTCATATGAGCGCGCAAGTTGAGAAGTGTCTTCATCATATGCGTGTCACGAAGATTCCAGGTACTCATGCGACCGCGGAACATCTCGCGATAATACGCTTGAGCATGGGTGACAAGAATGGCATTTTGCTCAGCAAAAAAGAATTCATCCTTTGCTCTCGGTCCGTCCTTCTTTAGATATTCCAGTTCTTTTTTTTGCAGTTCTACCAATTGATTGAGAATGTTTTCCTCGCATTCTCTCGCGAGACCAAGCGCTGCAGCATAACCATACGCCTGCTCATCATAGCCGTATGCCGATAGACAGCTGTAGCGCTCTCTTGCTCTATCGGCAGCATCCGGATCTAGCGGTTCGAGGTAATTTATGATGGCTTCAATGGAGCGGTAAAGACTATAAAGATCCAATCCGTAAAAACCAACTTTTGCATCAAAATTGCTTACCTTCTCATTGTAAGCTTTCAACCATTCTACAAAAGACAGGACATCTGCATTTCGCCACAACCAAGTCGGAAAACGCTGAAAGCCAGCCAATGCAGACACCGCATTTTCATCATCGCTTATGCCTTTCACGAAGCGATTGACTCTCAAAGCGTCCGGCCAGTCTGCTTCGGCACAAACAACATTGAAGCCTTTCTCTTCAATTAATCTCTTTGTCAGATCAATTCTCGTTTTGTAGTATTCATGCGTGCCGTGAGAAGCTTCTCCAATCAAAACGAAAGATGAATCCCCAACCAAATCCATTAGAGTGTCCAGTTCCTTTTTGTCCCCTGTGAACGGAACCGCATGACGTCGAACCTGCTTGCTTACTTGAGAGTCCGGCGCCATCGGCGCTCCAGAAGTCTGTAACATGTCTAATCTCCACTTGTCTTAGGTCGATCTCGTGCCGGACAACGATGGCTTAAGGATTTCACTCTTCATTATGTGATCCAACATCGTCACAGGTCTTAGCTCATTCGACGAGCCACCGCATATAGGGCATTTCCAGTTGTCCGAGAGTTTTTGAACGGCTGTGTTTGGCAAAATGCCTCGTTTTGCGTCGCCCTTCTTTTCATCAAGGACATATGCTCGGCACTTGTCGCAAAAGTAAAAGTCGAAGATACCATCGTGCATAACGTGAACCTATTGCCAGAATTTTCACATCCGCCTTCTTGCAATTTAATGCATAGCGAAAGATGCGATATCGGCCTCAAGAATCATTGGCAGTTGCCTGTTCCATAGAGGAAAAACACGGGTAAAAATCATCTTTCCAAAGTTATCATCCAAAAGACTCATTGCAGATCGTTCGTTGAGTGCATACTAAGTTTTTCTTCCCGCTGGATGATTATTGATGTTCCATGGAGTAATGGTAATGAAGACTAAAGAACAAGCGCAAAAACTATTGACGGGCATCTGGCACAATCAACACAATTCGCAGATGCGTATTGAAGTGGATGAAACGGGCAAAATTACTGGTTGTTTTATGAGTGGTGTGAACTCGCAAGAAGACGCAGACGCGACATACCCTATTACCGGATTCGCAGTTGGTGATGTGTTCTCATTTAGCGTTGCTTTTTCTAATCACGGCACTATAACTACCTGGATAGGCCAGTTCGTCGAGGATGGAGCAAATTCATTCGAAGCAAGCTGGCAAATGGTTGCTGACGCACAGCAAAAGAAGGCTCAAAGCTGGAAATCAACTTGGACTGGCCACGACAAATTCGAGCGAGGAGAAAGAAGTAGTAACAACTGCCCAGGTCCGAAGGAAGCATCGCATCCATTTTATTGCAGCATAGTTTAAAAGGAGACTATTGCTGGCAGAATGAAAGAGACCGGGAATCATTCCCGGTCTTATCTTTCTCTTTCTACAAGCCTTTTAAAAACAAAAAAATTGAGCGCTAAGAGGAAGGATAAGTCACATGAGATTGCAATTTCAGCATCGTCTCAGTACGGTCAAGCGACGACTTTAAGTCGGCTTCGATATCGTGCCAATCTTCCAGACCCAAAGATAAGCGTATTCCGGACGGCGAAATTCCAATTGAATCCTTGAGCTCAGAGGGCAATGATGAATGAGTCATTGAATATGGAGCTTCTATAAGCGTGCGCACCTGCCCCAGACTCACCGCAAGGCTTATACAGCGTGAACTCCTGGCGACATCATCAATAAAAAACTCAGCAGCCTTTTCACCTTCTGAATCCGTGCATGCTTTGAGTTCGAAATAAAGTAATGATCCCGGCGCGAACCGCCCGTCGTAACTTACCATTTGCAATTCAGCCAGTTGCTTTTGAGGAAATGATTTAAGTCCGGGATACAGTACCCTCTTAACCAGCGGATGCTTTTCTAAAAAGCGAGCGATGTGCATTGCGGATTTCTGCTGGTTAACCATGCGCGCGGCCAAAGTCGGCAATCCGTAGACAAGAATGCTCCAGGCGGATCGCGGAGCAAGGATGCCGCCAAAGTCTTTCCTATACAAAAGCAAGTCGCGTTGATACTTTGAAGCGGCAATAACAGCCCCACCCATATCGGTTCCGAAACCTGCGATGTTCTTGGTCAGGCTATGTACAACAATGTCTGCACCTAGTGTTAGTGGTCTCTGGCAGAAGGGAGTGGCAAATGTGTTATCGACAACGATGACAATTTTTTCTTCTTCTGATTTGGTTGCGTTAGCTTTGGAAATACAGTCTTTTATCGCTCCAATGTCAATAATGTCCAGTGTAGGATTGACTGGGGTTTCCAGATATACAACCCTCGTTCTAGAAGTTAAGGCAGACAGGAGTTTTTCACTTGACTTTAGGTCGATGAATTTTGTGTGGATTCCGTGTTTGGGCAACCAATGAGAAAGAAGGCTGTAGGTGCATCCATATAGGGTGTTATGGGCAACTATTTCGTCACCTTGTCGCGTTAGAGAAGACAAGGCCGCGCTTATAGCAGCCATTCCCGTTGCAAAAGTAACAGCCATATCGCCGGATTCTGCGTAAGCGAGTTTCTCCTCGAGCATGCCACTTAAGGGCTCATCTAGTCTGTCGTAGACGAAGATAGGCTCATTCTGCAAATCAACCGCTTCACCAAAGTGACGAAATCCTTCTTCTCCTCTGTGCACTGAGCTGAGTCGATAGGCAACGGAAGACGAAATCGGAGGTACAAGATGATGGTCGTATTCCCAATGTTTACTATCATAGTTACCGTCGACCATTGCAGTGCGCATACGATAACTTTTTTGCGCGACGTTGTCTTTCTTCTTCATCGGCAACTCCAAATAGCAATCTCACGAACAAGCATAATGCCGCTCTTTTAATAGTGACTTCATTCGCTGGGATGATGAATTTAGTGTGAGTCCTTGAGAAGCGCGATATATCGAGGCTATCCAGCAAAGCTGTGATGCAATCATTCTTTTGATGATCAGTATCAGCCTTTGAGCAGATGCCGCCAGGCAAAAGCAGGAGTCAAAATATGTCCAGGTTGCACTTTGATTGCAGCAACGGAATAACCGAAAAAAATCCTGTCTTAGAAGGAGTACAGTGATGACTACATCTACACCAGTGAAAGAAACAAAAAAAGAATCTACGGCGGTTACGACGAGAAAATCTCACCCATTTCATGCATTGCAAGAAGAGATGAATCATCTCTTTGATGAATTCAAAAGCGGACTTCCTTTTGCTCGCAATTTCTGGCTCGAGCCGGTTTCTGACTTCAATGCAAAAGTAGACATGAAGGATAGCGAAAAAACAATTGAAGTGACAGCTGAACTTCCAGGCGTGGAGATGAAAGACATAGAAGTGAAAGTAGAAGGCAATGCACTTTCGATCAAAGGTGAGAAGCATTCCGAGAAAGAGGAAAAAGACAAAAACTATTACAGAATGGAGAGAAGCTACGGATCGTTTTATCGTCTATTGCCTCTGCCATGCACCGTGGAAAAGGACGGTATCGAAGCATCCTACAAGGACGGTGTTCTGAAAGTTGTCATGCCGAAGGCTAAAGAAGTTCTTGCCAATGGTAAGAAGATCGAAGTTAAGGCGGGATAAAGAACCAAGATCGCATATAAAAGAAAAGGGGGCACGTCAGAAGACGTGCCCCTTTCTTAGCAATTTAGTGGAGACTATCAGTCTTGCTGAACTACCGAAGCTTCTGCCACCTTAGTTTTCTTGACGCCAGATTTTTGGGTTCGCAATAGGACAACTGAGCAAGGAGAAAGAGGTATTACGTCCTTGGCAGTACTTCCCAGTAAGAACTTACCTAAGCCTTTCCTTCCATGCGAACCCATCAGGATCAGATCAGCTTGAAAAGATTCAGCTTCTTTTGCAATCTCTTCTTTGACAATACCTTCGCGGACAGAAGAGACAACATCGACACCAGGAAAATAGTTTTTCAGGTTCTCGCATATCGTGCTCACGAGCGCTACCGATTCACGTTGATATTCTGCGCTGGGCCACTTAAGCACAACCTCATTCGCGTCGATTACATGCAAAACTTTCAGCTTGATTGCCAATGTGCTTAGCTGTATCAAAAACTCTCTTATCTCTTCTTCGAAAAGAAGATCCTCAACCGGTATCAAAATCCTGGTAATCATGACCATTCCTCAATACAAATGCGATTCACAGACCATTGTGCAGCGCGTTAAAACTAACTGCATGATCTTTGAGGATGATTAGATTTCATCCTCCAGTATCAGATTTCCAACCGAATTTCCAGTACACCTGCACTGTTCGCCTTTGTGGTCATTTCCAAATTGCAGTTTTTGAAGACCTCTAACATCTTTCTGTTGTCCGCCAGGACGAGCGCAGAAAATGCCTTGAGCCCATTTCCCTTGGCAATCAAAGTGAGATGCTTCAAAAGCAACGTAGCAATACCCAGTCCCTGAAATTCCTCGCTCACAGCAAAAGCAAGTTCGGCACATGTTGAATCGGCAGAATTAGACATCACATAACGACCAACTCCTGCGGGCAGGTAGTTGCCATCATGTTCAACGGCGGCAAGTAGCGCCACATGCTGCAAGAAATCGACTTCTGTGAAGTAACATAGCTCTTTTTCGCTCAGCTCCCTTTTAGGAGTGAGGAATCTGTAATACAGAGAAGTCGGGCTGAGGTGATGCATTCCCTCAGCAAGAACCTTTTTGTCTTGAGGAATAATCGACCTAATCTCCACCTGACGTCCGTCACGCAGAGTTTCCAACACACGATAGTGGGAGGTCTCCAGTTTTGTCATTTAAAGTGGCATTCTACGATGCGTTCTAAGCTAGTAGCCGGGCTGACTTCGGTAATTTTTCGGAAGCATCTTCATTCTGAAATACCTGCTGTGCTTTCACTATGGTAACAGCACAATCAGCGTGGGAAAGAACTGCATAGGAGACACTGTTAATCTTCAGTCGCGATAGTTCTCCGTGACCATGAGAACCAATAACAATAAGGTCGGCACCGAACTCTTCGGCACAATCAAGAATGACGCGGTGAGGAGTTCCCATTAAAACAGAAACTTCAACTGGCTCAGAAGGTAGCATTTTTGAGCGCAAATCCTTTCGCAGAGTATTTAAGAATGCCGAAGCTTGTTGAATTCTCTCCTCCAGTATCTGGTGATTTTCACCATGTCCACACAGAGAGGTCGCAGTGTCAACAACAGAAGACGGTTGAACGACATGAAGAAGCTTTACTATCGTCGCGTGATGCGAAAATACTTTCGCCACAAAATCGATTACTGTCTGACAGAGGGAGTCATCATCAATAGCAACAAGTATTTTCATTTCTCCTCTCCTTAATCGCTTTATTTAGATTGGTCGCAGGACCGGTGCCGCCCTCGGTAGTAACCATCCCTGGTCGCTCTCACTGGAGAACCTGCGTCATATTTGCATTCTTCCACCACCGGACTAATCGGCCATCGTTTTTTCGGACTAAACTGTCGACAATCCAGATAGAGTCCGCTGTATCGTTTTTGTTAGCGCATCGATCCAAAGGCCTATTGTTGTATCTTGGCAGATTCGGCCTTCTCGTGCGTTGCAAGACTATCCGCTTCTTCTTCGTCCAAAATTTCCGGATTCAAGTGTTCTTTCAACTCTGATATTACAAAAGGAGCAATACATTTTTTTGCAAATACATACGAGCCAACAACCGCGGCTGGAATGCAAAAAACCCTTATCAGCAAAGGCAAAGCGCGGTAGATAAGATTTAAGAAGGTCACGGTTGTCCCAACTGATAGAACCACAGCATTCTTTTCAATAAGCCGCTCCTGTCTCTTTCTAGACATACCTTTGAAAGAATCGACGAGCCGTTTTTTCCAAGCATCTAATGTGTCATTCAAATAAGACGAGTAAGGAAGCTTACTTAAACCTCTGGAGTCTGCAATTTTTCTGTAATCCAGATCTTTGTCGGCATTCTCCATCTTCTCTACCTCATGAATTCTTCCATCTGTTCTCTTTCAATTGCGCGGATCTCCGCCTCCTCATCTTTGTTGCCATGTTCACCATGTTTCTTCACCATGCCGCGCCGCTTTCGTGAATAGTCTTCGAGTCGGCGCTTTGCCATGTCGAAGGCGTCATTAAGCGCGACTTCGATTTTTTCGTACTCGGGACTATTGGATACTTTAGTCTCAACAACAAGTTCGGCCTTAGGCACAGTCATGTCGATACGCACCTGAAAAACGTTACCTTTTTCGTGCTTCTGATGTGGGATTTCGATAGTTATACGACAGCTCTGAATGCCGCTGAAATATTTGCCAAGCTTGTCGCTATGCTGCCTTGCCATGTCTTCGATTGCAGGCGAATGTTTCATATTCTTGAATGTAACTTGTGTTCTGTGTGTCATTTTTTCTCTCGATTCACTTAGTGTTTTCTCTCTCGTACAATCTCTACAGAGCAATCTGCTTGGCTTGCCACCTCAGAAGCGACACTACCAAGGAAAGCACGGGCAAATCCCTTTCGGCTATGAGTGCCAACAACAATAAGATCAGCCCCCCAGCTCTCCGCATCGTCAATAATGCAATCTTTCGGATGCCCTGTTAAAACCTCTCCGCAGACTTCAAAATCATTGAACTTCGCCTTTAGAAGATCGAGACTCTTTTTTAGCTGTGCTTCCTTAGCAGCATAAATCTCTTTGTCCGCCTCTTTCAGCGAGACTATAGAATGAGGCGTGTAAATCACCGGATCATATCCATGAATCGGCTCATGAACATTTACAAGTCGGAATTGCGAATTCTCTGGCCAAGTTCTGCTCAGCACCGATTCAAGAGCGGTCTTCGAGCATTCTGACTCGTCTTGCGCAATTAGTACTTTCATACCCAACCTCAAGTGCTAGTGATTTTGAATTCTACAATTGTGACTCCGAACAGACATTCAAATATCGTTCTGCTGAACTATTCAAAGAGTCATCCTTCAGTACCGTGATCACTAATAATCCTGAATGATAGAAGTGAGCAAGTAAGCGAAAAGTGCGAATAGAACAACCATTGCCCAGTGCGCGTTGCTCAAGCAAACCGTACCGAGGATGGCTTGCATCGGAGGGAAAAGGACTGCCAACAAAAGCAAACCAATTCCCAGAGCCGTGTTGATGTACATCGCATAGCTGCTTAGATACGACCAATCATCCGCGTTGCGTTTGAATGCCAACCAAGACCAAGCTTGGAGTAGGAGTGAAATAGATATCGTCGCCAAAACAACTGTTCTTACATATTCCAGCGACTGCCCTTGTACGTTTTGTGCAGCAAAAATAGTCAAAAGAGAAACCACCAGCGAGCGTAGCACTATGTGCGTATACTCTCTCTTTCCGAGAAGAGATTGGTTTCTTCCGCGCGGTGCTTCTCGCATGATGCCTGGACGACCGCGCTGCAGAACAAGACCAAGTCCGGGAAAGATATGCATAATCAGGTTCAACCACAACAGTTGAAGTGGAGATAGAGGCAGGCCAGTATCGAAAACAACAGCAGCCGCAACAGTAAGAACGGACGCCAGGCTGGCGGTAAGTAGATAGGCAACGGCGCAAGATATGTTGGCATAAATGACGCGACCCTGCTCTATTGCATGGACAATTGTGCTGAAATTGTCGTCAGTAATGACCATATCGGAGGCTTCGCGCGCCAAGGAAGTACCCGATTTTCCCATCGCGACACCGATATCGGATTGCTGCAGCGCCGGTGCGTCGTTGATACCGTCACCTGTCATTGCGACGACTTTACCGGCGGACTGCAATGCACGAACAATGGAGAGCTTGGCCTCCGGCTGAACACGTGCCAGAACGCTACAATCGGCTAAACGTGCGCCAATTTCGCTGGCGTTGAACTGTTCAAGCTCGCTGCCGACTACAACCTTATGAGCAGCCTCTCCGGAACCAGCCGGCACGATATTCAAGTCGCGCGCAATTGAAACGGCTGTTGCGGGCTGGTCTCCGGTCACCATTATGACTTTGATGCCGGCACGCTTGCATTCCTCGATTGCTTCCAGGACACCTTCTTTTGGACGATCCGCCATTCCAATCAGCCCGAGGAAAGTCATATCCGTCTCAGCATCGGAATGCGCTGAGACTTTCCTTCCTGCCAGATCTCTCGCCGCCAATCCCAGAACGCGCAGCCCCTTACTTGCAAGTTCCAAATTCTTCCTGAGAAACCAGTCTCTGCGCGATTCGTCGAGTTGCGCCACACCGTCTGCGCTCAAATAGTTTTTGCACAAAGAGAGCACAGTCTCCGGCGCCCCCTTAGTGTAAGCAAGGAAATCGCCTCCTTGCGACTGATGAATCGTAGTCATGCGCTTACGGCTGAGCTCGAACGGAAACTCATGCTGCCGTGGCAGCTCATCTCTCTGGCTCTTCTGCTCAATGCCGGCCTTAAGCCCAACGGTTAGCAGAGCCCCTTCGGTAGGATCTCCGTGAATATGCCACTTAGAGTCCTCATGCATCTCGAGTTTGGCATCATTGCAAAGGACAGCCGCAGTCAAAAGAGGTTTTAAAAACGACCTTTCCTCTTCCAGCACCACACAATTGTTTTCATGGAAATCACCCTCGGGCGTGTATCCCAATCCGGACACACTTATTTCTCGTCCATCAAGAACAATATCGGTGACCGTCATTTGATTTTGCGTGAGAGTTCCTGTTTTGTCGGTGCAAATTATCTCCGTGCAACCGAGGGTTTCCACTGCACTCAGCTTTCTAATCAACGCTCCAAGCTTAACCATGCGATTGGTGCCGGAAGCCAATGCGAGTGTCGCAACTACAGGCAGCCCCTCTGGGATTGCAGCAACGGCAAGTGCGATTGAAACTTGCACCATTTCCCACAATTTCTCGCCATGGAGCAAACCCAAGCCGAACAGCACAGCGCAAATCACGACGGTGAACAAACTCAACTGCCGACCAAGCTTTTCCAGGTCGTCTTGAAGAGGCGTCGATTTGGCGCGAATCTCGGTGAGTGAATGTCCAAGCTGACCTAATTTGGTATTGCTACCGGTAGAGACGACGACACCTTTCGCACGACCTTTCAGAATCAGGGTACCCTGATAGGCAACCGTAACTTGCTCGGTCGAATCGCCTAATTCGCTAGATTTGTAGACCGGAATACTCTCGCCGGAAAGCATCGATTCGTCCAGACCAAGAGAAGAGGAAGTGACCAGCCGGACGTCCGCGGGCACGCGAGAGCCCTCTTCCATAATCAAAACATCGCCGGGGACAATCTCGGCAGCTGGAATTTCGAAATCTTGCCCACTGCGACGCACACGTGCTACGGGACCGGAGAGCTTTTCCAGCGCTGCCAGAGAGACAGCGGCTTTGTATTCAGTAATAAAACCAACAATAGCATTAATCAAGACTGCAATGGCAATACCGGCCGCTTGCATGTGCTCTCCGGCGAATTCAGAAACACCTGCCGCTACGAGAAGCAACGCCACAACTGTTGAAATAAATTGATTGAAGAATAAACGAATAGGATTGACTTGAACTCGTTTGCCAAGCTCATTTGTGCCAAACCTTTCTAGCCGGCTTGCAGCTTCATCTGAGCTCAAACCGAGAGCTACGTCAGTCTCAAGACGAGCCGCAACTTCTTGTGCAGGCAAAAGAGATGCTCGATCGATCGAAAGCAAGAACGGCTTTTTGGGCAAAGCCGGAGTGTTAGATCCAGCACTTGGTTCAGCACTTTCTTCGGCATTTTCAATGTTCGGCATCTGCTTTTCACTAGAGTTTGCGGCAGTACTGTCGGCTTGAAACACTGAGTCGGCGAGTCCCTTTGACATAACGGACCTCATGAGGCAATACCTTTTCAGTATGTTCTTTCACCGGACCCTTTATATCGTTCCCAGGACTGTCATCAATCATTTGTTACTGAAAATCCGGCACTCATACTTTAGGACTATTGATGTCTTGACCGAAACACGAAAGCCTGCACCAGTGGGGCGTTACTCCAGCGGCAGTCATCAGCACACGCACACTCAACCCTGAGAACGATGGGGGCGAGTCACACTGGTGCGACCATCTTACTGTTGAGCCACGGCATGCTCTATGTGATTCGAGACACAGCCGGCTCAAGGAAATAGAGGGGTAATGACCATGTTTGCTCAACTTTATATGAACGGAAAAATGAACGAGTTTACTCCACCGTTTGCAGTATCTACGGAAAAGCCAGTGTTGAAGGGATTTGTGGTCTCAATCATTGCAGGAACCGTAATTGGTGGCTACTTAACAGCAATCTTATTGAAAGATTCGATGATAATTCCAACATTGATCAATGCCATCACCGCTGGTGCAGCGGTCGGAGCTAGTGCTGGATTGCTTTTCTTCGGATTGTTCGACGTTGTCATCAACGGAAGACTAGAAGAAGGGGCTGATCTTGTTGAAGATGCTGAGCGGTTTGAAACACCAGCTGAGCCACAGCCCGAAGCAGAATATGCAGGCACCGGCGAAGAGTTTGCGGAAGAAGCTGGAATGGAATCTGAAATCCCTCTGGCGAAAGCATCGTAAGTGTAAGCGGGTCTAGAAAAAACCAGAAGGAGTCAAATTCAATGTCACTTAACGTCGCACTGCTGCGCGAAACTTTCGAGCGCGCAAAAGTGGAAAATGGTGGTGCTACTGCCTTGGGAATGAGCTTCTATTCGCGCTTATTCGAGAAATATCCAAGTGTTCGTCCTCTGTTTTCAACACCGCCAGAAGAACAGCACAAGAAGTTGCTTGCATCTATTGCTTCAATAGTAGCGGCGGTCGAAAAACCCGACATGCTTTTGCCCTTCTTGCACGCCATGGGAATACGCCACCTTAAGTACAAGACTGAGAATGCACACTATGGCGCAGTGGCTGAAAATCTCGTAGCGGTCCTTGCAGAGCATCTCAGTAAAGAAGGTGAGTGGACAGACGAAATGCGCGTCACCTGGGAAGCGGCGATGAAAACAGTTAGCGACATCATGATCGAAGCTGCGGACAATCCCGCGAAATTCCAGGCAGAACTGACTGCAGCTGGGTTCGAGCCAAACGGATTCAAGAAGAATGATCCACGTCCTTGGGTCTTAGAAGGCGAACTGGCGAAATCTGCTCATTGAGCCATAGAAGAAAGAAGTAAGAACAGTTAACACAATTATTTAGCTCGTCGAGCGACTCTCGTCGCAAAACGAGTGAAAAGAGAAATTGATAGGCGGCTCTTCCGTTGCCTATCAATTTTCATTTGCACTCTGCATCTTCCGACAAGACTTGAAGACACTGTTGTCCACAATTCTCACCTTAATTATACGAAGTCTCCGAGTTATTACATCACCAGGAGGTTTGGGAGCGCTTACCTTTGCTACCATCTATTCGGAGCCTTTTGTCCTAATTTCGCGAATGCTAAAAGCGAGGAGAATTGCATGTCTTGGAGATGGAAACTGAGCGTATTGCTCGTTTTGATTCTTGGTTTTTCGACTCTGATATTCATGGGTCACGAAACCAGCACACAAGCTCCTCCGATTCCGGAAAGGGTTGTAGACCAAAGCGGCGCAACAATTTTCACAGGAGAAGACATTCTTGCAGGCCAGGGTGTCTTTCAGAAATACGGACTTATGGACGTCGGCTCTGTATTTGGCCATGGTGCATACAACGGTCCGGATTTTTCAGCGGAATACTTACACCTTGAAGCAGAAACGGCGTTAGAAAGAGAATCTCAAAGACGCTTTGGCAAAGCTTATTCGAATTTGTCTGCTGCAGAACAAGGCGATTTGAAAAGCGGGCTCGCCTCCGAAATCAAACAAAATCGCTACGATCAACAAAGTAAAAATCTTACCTTCACTGAGAATCAAGTTGAAGCATACAAGGCTAATGTCAAACACTTCGACTCAGAGTTTACAACTGACAACAAGCTGCCGCTTCCAAGCAATTACATTAAGGATGAGAATGAAAGGCTGCAGTTGACGCGCTTTTTTGCATGGTCTGCTTGGGCATGTTCTACCAATCGTCCAGGAAAAGACTTTACCTTCACGAATAATTGGCCGCCGGAAGAGCTCGTTGGCAATGCACCAAATTGGCAGATTTTTCTCTGGAGTGCAATGAGTTTGATCATGCTGGTTGGCGGCATAGGCTTGACGCAATTTCTTATGAGCGCGTTTCCAAATCTAGGCTGGGCGCCAGATGGAACAACACTCACAGATAACGTGAAATCGTTTAAGCCGTTTCGCTCTCAAACCTCGATTTACCCATACTTTATCGTTGTTGTTTTGCTCTTTCTCTTTCAAACGGCATTCGGCGTTGTCACCGCGCACTATATTGTGGAAGCAGGTGGACTATATGGATTTGATATTCGAGACCTTTTGCCTTACAGCATCACGCGCAGCTGGCACTTGCAACTCTCCATTCTGTGGATTGCGACCGCTTGGCTGGCAGCAGGTATGTTTATGGCACCCCTGCTCTCAAAAAATGAACCAGCAGGTCAACACTGGCTCGTGAAAATACTGTTTATCGCTATTCTGATTGTTGCCGTCGGCAGCATCGGTGGTGAGTGGATGGGCATCAAAAACATGCTCGGCAATTTGTGGTTTTGGTTTGGGCACCAGGGATGGGAATATCTAGAGCTCGGAAGATTCTGGCAAATACTCCTCACAATCGGTATGGTACTTTGGGCGGTGATTGTTTTTCGCAGCATCAGCCCTCTGCTCAAAGGAAAAGATAAGGGCAGTCTGCCGTATATGCTTTTGTACGGAGTGATGGCAATCCCGCTTTTCTTCTCTTTTGGGCTCATGTATCACCCGGGCACCAATTTCGCTGTTGCAGACTTCTGGCGCTGGTGGGTCGTACACCTCTGGGTAGAAGGCATTTTCGAGCTGTACACCACAATTATTGTTGCGTATTTTTTCTGCAGCCTTGGCATGGTTTCCGAACGATCGGCGCTGTCAGTAATTTACGTAGACATCATTCTCTATTTAGGCAGTGGAATCATCGGTATTGGGCACCACTACTACTGGACCGCCCAACCGGCGATCAACATGGCACTGGGCTCGATGTTCTCTGCGCTTGAGGTGGTCCCGCTCACGTTGCTGACTATGGAAGCGTGGAAGTTTGTGCATCTTGCAAAGGTCGAAGGATCCATCAAAAACTTCTCGCACTATTGGGCGATGATGTTTCTCATTGCTGTTGGTTTTTGGAATTTTCTCGGTGCCGGTGTCTTCGGCTTCCTCATCAACACACCGATTGTCAGTTATTATGAGCACGCAACATATCTGACTTCAAATCACGGGCACGCAGCACTCATGGGTGTTTACGGTATGCTCGCGGTTGCTGCCGTACTTTTCTGCACGCGTTATTTGATGACGGAAGATGCGTGGAGCAATAAATTGTGCGCGATTTCGTTTTGGAGTTTGAATATTGGTTTGATGCTCATGCTGTTGCTGAACATCTTTCCGGCGGGCGTCATTCAAATGCTTGCAAGTTACACACACGGATTCTGGTTCGCCCGCAGTTATGATTTCATTCATTCCAACCAGTTCCAGATGTTTACTTGGCTGCGCGTAATCGGGGATATGACTTTTGTGGTGGGCGGAATTCTGCCTCTAGTTTTTCTTGTCCTGCGTGGAGCGCTTCATCTGCGCAAAGCAGTTGGGACGGAAACTCAGCCAACCAACTGATAGATCAAACGGGGGAAAAGTAATGAAACAGCCGTTTGTGCGAATTTCAACCGTTTTGGTTGCAATCGCCATCGCAAGTCTATGTAATGACTACGCTCACGCACTGCCCGGTTTTCCTAACGCCATTAAACCGATTGATGGAGCTCCAAGTGATGAAGATCAGTGCGCCGGCACTATCAGGCGCTACAACTTTCCTGCCACCGGATACAAACCTAAGAAAGCAAGTAACAGCAGCCGTAACGGTTTGCTTATATACAAGCAGCTTGATTGCATGCAGTGCCATGCGGTTGCAGGAATTGGAGGTGAATTAGGACCGCCTTTGGACGGAATCGGCGCGTACAGAGGCAAGACCTGGTTAGTAGCCCATCTCAGTGATCCCGATAGGGTTTACAAATCCTTTCCAACAATCCTAAAAGAAAGAAGCAACATCATGCCACATCCTGGGCTGACAAACACACAAGCAGAACAGATCGCCGACTATCTTTTAACGCTTGCAGAACCCAAAGGCGGTTTCTCGGTTTCTCACCACAAAATTGAGAAGGTCCAGCATGTACCTTTAAAAGATTGGAAAGCAAACGAACAAAGCGCAGAATCAAAGAGAGGAAAAGAGCTGTTTTTCGGTTTGGGTTGTGCGGCCTGCCACTCGCTTGATGGGACAAAAGATCGATTTGGACCAGTTCTTGCAGGTTTAGGTGCACGATTAAGCGAAAACGACATACAGAAAATATTGAAAGGTGTGGTTTCTTCCCCAGTTATGAAAAAGCAAGCAAGCGGTCTTTCAGACAAAGAAGCCGATGAAATTCGCTCATATTTGCTGACTCTGCCTAAAGCAGCGAAATAGTTCTGATAGACAAGAGAAACTTCCTACGCGACGCCCGCGACGGCGTTTAACAAATTTTTGATTCAAACTTCAGGTATGCATATAAAATCTGCGTCGCAGTCAGGTTTTTGAATGCAATGGGCGTACTTGCGAAATCATACCTGAGAACGATAGAAGACTTACCGTAAAGAGCTAATCTGGACACAGAGGTCCAAAAGTGAAGAAGCGGTGGAGGTCATCATGTCTAAAGCTAAAACAATTTGCACAGTATGCAATTACATTTATGACGAAACAATAGGCGAACCCCGGCAAAATCTTCCTCCGGCAGTCAAATTCGAAGACTTGCCAGACGAGTGGGATTGCCCAGAATGCGGTTCTCAAAAGGAAATGTTTCAGCCGTGCTCGTGTGTAAGTCTCTCGGTGTACGAGCAGACTTGCGTCCCGCACGCAAAGACGAAGGCAGAAGTAAACGAAGCAAATTTTCGCATTACCAGCGAATCCCTGGTCGGCGAAATTGTCGCTGAGTTTCCTGCTTGCGCTTGCACATTAGAGCAATACGGAATTGATTTCTGTTGCGGAGGCAAAGCAACGTTGGCGGAAGCCTGCAAAAGGCGAGGCGTAAGCGCCGACAAGGTTTTGAGCGAGCTAAAGGTGGCAGCGCAAACACAAACGAATATAAACGGCGAGCAAGATTGGAAGCGCTCGAGTTTGAAGGCTCTAACAGAGCATCTTGTCTCTGGTTATCACAATCCAATGCGACTGGAATTGAGCCGCATTCAAGCGCTCACTGAGAAAGTGGCCAGAGTTCACGGAAGACGGCATCCTGAGATGATCGAAATCCAAGAACTGTTTGCTCGCTTCAAAGAAGAGCAAGAGATGCATATGCAGAAGGAAGAATTGATTTTGTTTCCCAGCATTTGCGCTATCGAGTCCAAGCAGGCGAAATATGCCGGCTGCGGTAACGGACTTGAACATCCAATCGCGATGATGACGAAAGAACATGACGAAGCAGGCGCCGAGCTAAGCCGAATGCGCAATCTCACAAATTCATTCACTGCTCCGGCAGATGCATGCAGCACATACAAACTGCTTTTACTCTCGCTTGCTCAGCTCGAATCGGAAATGCATCAACACGTGCACAAGGAAAACAACATTCTTTTCCCGAGAGCGCTTGAACTATTCAATTCAGCTGGTAGCAGTGCAAAGCAGACACAAGTAGTTTTATAAAGGATACAAAGCCGTGATTTCTCATACCGCAGAATACGCACTTCGTGCGATTGTATTTCTAGCAATGAATAAAAACACTGCGTTCACAACAAAACAAATTGCGGCAGCGACGAAGGTTCCGCCTGCGTACCTGTCAAAGGTAATGCAGGCACTGGTAAGGGCAAACCTCGTACAATCCCAAAGAGGTTGTGGCGGTGGATTTGCCCTTGCCAAACCACCATCGGAAATTACGGCATTGGAGATTTTGCAAGCAGTAGATCCAATTGAACGAATAAGAACCTGCCCTCTAGGGTTGGAATCTCATGGTTCAAACCTGTGTGCGTTGCACAAGAAAATTGACGATGCAACTGCAATTATCGAAAAGAGCTTTGCGGAAACAAACATCGAGGACATACTGGCACAGCCAACTCCTTCGGTTCCACTTTGCGAAAGAGCGACGCAATGCCACCAGGTTAGCGAGCAGGTGAGTGGATAGCATCTCTATGATATCGGCAGGAGAAAACTAAAGGCTCCTGCTGGTTACAACTCGCCTGTAGCGCAGGCTTTTTCGACAAGGAAATTCTTTGCACGCATCTAAGCACCTCGCCCGACAGAACCGCTCATCACTTTTCTAATACCGTCAATGATGCTCCAGGGGTGAGGAGGACATCCAGGAATAAACAGATCGACGGGCAATAGACCTTCCACTCCGTTTGCTTCCGCATAGCCACCTTTATGTAATCCGCCTGAGATTGCACATGTGCCGACTGCAATTACCCGCCTAGGTTCAGCCATCTGCTCATAGCAAGACTTGAGCGCATCGTGCATGGCCTTAGGTACCGGTCCAGTGACCAGAAGGACGTCGGCAAAGCGTGGTGATGCGACAACATGTATGCCATAGCGCTCCATATCGAAAATCGAGTTTCCGCATGCAGCGACCTCAAGATCACACGCGCTGCATCCAGTAGACACAACTCGGCAGGCTATAGACTTGGCGAATATGCTCGGCTGAATTGATGCGTCTTGCGTCGCGCTTTTTTCAACATTTGACAAAATCAAGTCTTCCCGCTTAAACCGCGCAACCGAAGGATTTTTGTTTGCCACCAAAGTCCCTTCCGGACACTCTCTTATACACATGCCGCAGCCGATGCAAGCGCCAAGGTCAAGTGACACATTGCCGCCGTTAGGGTAGTCAGCTACTGCAATCGCGTCGGTTGGACAGACAGTACTGCATTGTGTGCAACTCGTGCCTATGCAAGTTTGATTACCGAAAGCAGGCAATCCAAGAGAATCTGCAGATGGCGAGCAGTAATCCTTTGATGTGGCTACACCTTGATTTAGAAGAAAGCCCAAGAGTCTCAGCATACCGACACCTCACAGGTCATGACCGCTGTACGAAAGGCCAAAGCTTTTGTTGCACAGCGGAAAGTCAGAGACAAGATTGTTTCGAACTGCGATTGCCAAACCAGTCCAATTATTGACGCTCGCATCTTTAATTGCATATCGGCAACACTGCCCTTGCGAATCAGTGAAAATCAAATGAATCAACTCACCTCTGTGAGATTCGACTATTCCGATTCCCGATGCGTTATTCGGCAGCGCATCCGGTAATCTAATGCAAGTCTCTCCCTCGGGAAGACCATCAATCAGTTGTTCAACGAGGAAGAGGCTCGATTCGAGTTCGGCAATGCGCACCTTTGCACGACTCAGAACATCACCACCAACTTCCATAGCAATCGGCACTCGAACCCTCGGATATACTCCGTGCACAAAGTGATGGCGCGCATCATATTTTTGATCGCTGGCTCTGCCTGCAGGGCCAACCAGTCCGAAATCAGCGGCAAGACGAGGTGATACCTTTCCGACATTTTCCATACGATCGCGAACAACTTCGTTGGACATAAAAAATGAGATGACTGGTTTTAGCTCTTTTCTCAACCAATTAGCAGAAGCTTTTATACTCGGCAGTTTTTCACTCGGATCAAAAACCACTCCTCCTGGACAGATAAAGCCTCTTTGCAGTCGGCTTCCGGTCAACTGCTCTGCCATGGAAAGAGCGACACCTCTGAGTCTACCCATGGTCGAAGATATCGCAAGAAAACCAATGTCACCGGCCATCCCACCAAGGTCGTTGATATGCATGGCAATTCTTTCAACTTCGAGAGATATGGTGCGCAGAAAATCCGCTTTATACGAGACGGCAACATCAAAACAACTTTCCACCGCTATGGAATGCGCAAGAGCGTAAGCGGCGGCGCTGTCGCTCGCGGCAGCTTCTGCGAGAAATCGCATTTTCCCCCACGGCAGCTCGCACATTCTTTTCTCGACACCTCGGTGTACATAGCCGAGCCTAATCTCTAGATTGAAGATAACTTCGCCCAAGCAGCTAAATCGAAAGTGACCTGGCTCGATAATCCCAGCATGAATCGGTCCAACCGGAATCTCATAAATTCCATCGCCCTTCACCGCCATCGGCGAGTATTCACGGGACTTGCCATTCGACGACACGGGCTCTTCCGCCAACAAGGGAATGAGGTCGATTGAATAAGCTTCGTGCAGCAGATTGTGCTTCAAGCGCGGATGATTTTCCGGCTCAAGCCCAAACATATCCCAGAGCGTTCGCTCAAACCAATGCGCTTGCGAAATTACGGGAGCTAATGAATGATAGCGATTTGTTTGCAAAGGGCTTTCCCAGCAAACAGCTCTATTCTCTGCGGTGTTGAGCAAAAGAGAAATTAATTGTTTGCCGTCGATTGAGGAAATCAAACCCAGGCGATTGCCAGTCTGGTGCAAAAGAGGGCGAAGCGTGTCTATCCGCTCTTCAAGTTTGACGCTATCGCGCTCGAGTTTCATTGCGGTTTTACCAAAATCAAAGGAATTGCAGTTAACCCAAGCACGATGGTGCAAATTCCTAAGAGCGAAGGAACGAGGTATCGAGAGATTGTGCTTGTTTGATTCAACTCGTGTTTTGGAGAGCCCCAGAGAATTCGAGAAACATGAATGCTAACAGCGACAAAGCTGATTGCCAGCGCAATGAGCAAAATAGCAACAGAAATTCCCTGCATCGCATCAGCAGATTTTGCAAGAATCAACCACTCTGCGATGAAAGCACCAAAAGGAGGCATGCCGGTGACGGATGCCGCGCATACAGCCAAGAGAATGCCGCAGGTCGGGCTGACTTTCAAGAGTCCGCGAATCTGACTCAAATCTTTGGTGCCAAAATATTGAATTATATTTCCCGACAGGAGAAATAAGGCGACCTTTGCAATGCTGTGATTAAGGGCTTGGAGAAAAAATAGCATGGGCGATCCAAGTCCAATCGCTACCAACATTATTCCGACATTTTCAATGCTCGAATACGCCCAAAGCCTTTTGATACCATACTGGTGCACAAGAAATAGGCCTGCAGCCAATGCTGTAAGCGCTCCCCAAAATATGGGAATCGCTTCGCAGATAGCGTGATGTTCAGTTAGTTTCACGAGCTCAGTTACGCGCCAAATTGCGAACAACGCACAATTCAAAAGTGCCCCGGATAACATTGCAGAAGCTGGCGCAGGAGCTTCAGAATGCGCGTCGGGCAGCCACGTGTGAAGGGGGAAGATCCCAGCTTTAGTTCCGTAGCCAAGCAAGCAAAAAATGTAGCCGAGTTCTAAAAGTTTTGGCTCTAGTCGCCCCGCACAGCCAATCAACGTTCTTACGTTTAACGAGCCGCCGTCTACTGCACCATGCTGGCTCGATGCGAAGATCAAAATTGTTCCCAACAATGCAAATGCGATGCCGACGCTGCATACCATCAAGTATTTCCAAGTCGCCTCTAATGCATGTTTGTCTCGTGAAAAATAGACAAGCCCCGCAGAGAAAATGGTTGTAGCCTCAATGCTCACCCAGAGCAGTCCGAGATTGTCCGCCATAAAGACAAAATTCATGGCAAGTACGAATAGCAGAGAAGACACATAGAAAAAACGTTCGTGCAAGGGCGGTATGATTTTGCCTGCAATTTCACTTTCATTGCGAAAGAAAGTAGGGGCATGCGTAAGCGAGCAAGCTGCGACAAAATTGGTCAACAGCAAGAAACAAGCAGCACTTCTATCAACTGCAAAATCGGCTGTAAATCTAAGCAGCGAAGCATCGCCGTGCAGAAGCGGTCCAATTAAGAATGCGGTGGCGATAACCTGAAGCCAGATTAGCAAGGTGACGGAGCGACGCACACTTTCAATGTGTTGGCACTTCGCTGCCCAGACGGCACCAGCTACAGGTAAAGCACAAAGGGTGAAGAAAAGCTCCATCTCACTCCTTCAAATTCGTAAGAAGGGCCACATCGATGTGTTCAAAACTCTTTTGAATTTTGAACACCAAAACCCCACACACCATAACGCCGACGAGCATGTCCAGCAAAATTCCCATTTCAACGAGCATTGGCATACCGAGCGTCTGGGTGAGCGCAAACACATAGATGCCGTTTTCTATTACGAGAAAACCGAGAATCTGCCCTATTGCCAATCTCCGGGTCAGCATAACGACAAGACCCGTGAAAAGAAGCGAAATACCTGCAGCAGCTCCATACCAGCCGTTGACGACCAATTGCGGTGTCGGAATATTGCGAGTCAGAACAAAACTCAATGCGAAAAGAACAATAGACAAATGCATTGCCAATGGTGGCGTAATCATCGCACCGACATCGCGATGAACATTCAGTTTCTCGCTGGTTCTAAGCAGGAAAAAAGGAACTCCTAACGCTTTCAAAGTACCAATCAATATCGCAATACAGATCAGGCTCGCGTCCCCGTGTGCATTTGCAGTGAGAACTGTTGCACCTGCAATGAAGAGCGTTTCTACCCCGTACAAGAAGAGATTAAGCCTTAAGTGCAACGACCCAACCATTAAACAAGCGAGCACAGCGGCGCAAAGAACACACAGATTGATCCCGGAAATCATAATTTGATGCCTCCGTTTCCAGCAGCAACAAAAGCTGCAAGTAGGCTCATCGAGACAACATAGGCGACGAATTCGGGAACCTTCCGCCACTGTAATTTGACCGCCAGGCTTTCCAAAACTCCAACAAAAATAGCGATGCCGAATATGCCCACAACGCTGAGAATTCCTTGAGTCAATGTGTTAATGCGACAAACTGAAGCCAGGGCATGGACAAAACATTGAGCTGACAAACCAAAAAATATGCTCATTCGCAGAGCATGGGCAAACTCAATTAAGGCGAGATTGCGTCCAGATGCCTCGAGTACCATAGCCTCATGAACCATCGTCAACTCGAGGTGCGTAGTCGGATCATCTACAGGCATACGAGAAAGTTCTATTAAGCTCGCCAGCAAAATCGCGATTCCAACCAACAGCCAAATGCCGGCCGCTCCGGCACCCGCTGCGGCTCCACCGCCAATCGTCTGCGGGTACGAAAAAATCATTCGCAGGTCACTGCTTCCGCAAAACAAACCCAGAGCAACAAGACCAAGCATCAAGGCCGGCTCGACAAGAAGCCCGAGAGTTACTTCTCTACTGGCGCCGAAAGCGCCAAACGCAGAGCCTGAATCCAGCGCGCCTAGAAGAGAGAACACACGCGCCAGAGCAAAGAGATAGATAATGAGGAAAAGATCCGCGCTGGGGCTCCAGGGCTTGTACGACAACCATGGAGTCAGCCAGGCTAGCAAAATGATTGTGGCTAACCCGGCGACAGAAGCAAGTCTGAACATTCCAGACATCGTAGAACTGACCGTTTCGCTCTTCCGGCAAAGTTTGATCAAATCGTAGAACGGTTGAAGAAGGGGCGGACCAATTCGACTTTGCAGGCGCGCCTTGGTTTTTCTGATCAGTGTCAGGCACACAGGTGGGAGTATTGCGATGCTTGAGACAAAGAGAATCCAATGAGAACAACTTCTAAGAACATCAGTGTTTATGTCATTCATAGAACAGTCCCTAATGCCAAAAGGATTATCAGTGTCGAGCAGACATATACAAGATAAAGATGAATGCTTCCTGCTTGCAGTTTTGCCAGCCCTCTGGCGAGATAACTAATCACCGCTAAACAAGGTAAATAAACACGTGATTCTAGTATCGAAACGATTTTCACCTCGACATTTATTTGTTCTGGGAAATGTCGACGGTCACGCCCGGATATCGTGGCTTTGGTTTCGTACTTTAGAAACGGGCGAAAAATGCGAGCCAACGGTTGAGCGAAAGAATCTGACGATGCCTGCGTTTTTGCAGTTAGTGGTCCAAAACCACAATCCCAAGTTTTGAAAGTTCGGACTTTGGAACTTTGCAAAAAGAGAAGGTAGATAACCAACGCCGTTGCAAACAATGTCGCAGCAAGCAATGGAATTGGCAGCGCGAAATCAATCGGCGCAGTGGTAATTGGTCGCGTCGAAGACGATGCGATCTTTGTAATTTGACTAACGAGGGAAGGTGCAAAAACGCCCATACCTGCACAACATGCCGCCAGCAGAACCTGAGCGCAAAGCATGCCGGGACTAGCTTCCACAGCATGTTCTGCGGTATGGCTTCTGCTCATTCCAAGGAAGACGACACCCATGGCTTTGACAAAAACAGCAATAGCTAGCGCGCCCACTGCTGACAAAAGGCAAATCGCCGTGAGAAATAAACCGCGATCAAGGTAAGAGCCAAAAAGCAGGGTACTTTTGAACAAGCTTTGATAAAGGAGCCATTTGCTTGCGAAGCCATTCAAGGGCGGAATAGAACAGATTGAAAAGGCGCCGATGAAAAAACATGCCATAGTCCAGGGCATTCGCTTCGCCAAACCGCCCAGCCGATGGAGATCGCGTGAGTGCGCCATCGCATCCACAGAGCCGGCAGCCAGGAATAAAAGTGATTTGATTGCGCCATGATTGAGGCAATGAAAAATTGCCGCCACCATAGCAACGTCAGCGATTAGCGGCAAACTGGCAGCGCGGGCTTTTAGCGAGATAGCCAGAGAAAGAAGAATAAGACCGATATTCTCAATACTCGAATAGGCTAGAAGGCGTTTCAAATCGTTTTGAACAAGAGCGAACAAAACGCCCCAGAAAGACGAAATCGCGCCCAAAACAAACATGAGATTGATAATTTCAGGGGATGACAAACCACCCTGAATCAGAATCCGAATCAGCCCATAGATAGGAATTTTGCTCATAAAGCCGCTCATCACGGCAGTCACCGTCGCTGGCGCCGACGGGTAAGCATAGGGCAACCAGATGTGGAACGGCCAAACGCCGGATTTGATACAAAATCCGAGCAATATAAGAAGTGCCGGAAAAATTGCCTGATGCTGCGCGAAATTCCAGGAAGCGAAATTCCAACTTCCAGTCAAAGAGTGCATCCAGAGAAAGCCGCCGCACAGCAAGCCGCTAGCCGTTCGAGAAGCGCCCAAATAAATCAAGGCAGATTTCTGCACTGATTGATGCGTGTGATCGCTTGCAACAAGCACCGCCGAGGAAAGCGACATAACTTCCCACATCACAATGAAAGTGATTGCGTCTGCGCTTAACACAACGCCGAACATCGAAAGCGCAAGCAGAAAAAATGCGATCCAATATTGCCCGCCCGAGATCTTTCCTTTTAGGTGCGAAAGGTAGCCCGGCGAGAATAGCCCAATGGCAAAAAGGATGGCGCTCAAAAGTAGCAGGAAAAATCTGCTCAGCCCATCCAGCAAAAATGTAAGGGGAAAGACACCGAGCATTAATGGCGCGCTCGTTTCATAGCCGACTATCTGACTGCCGCCTAAAAACGAAGCGGCAATCGCGAAAGAAGCGATTGCACAAAGAAGATATGACATGGCTTTGTCGGAAACCTGGCTCTTGTGACTAAGAGCGAATGCAGCAACTGCTGCTGACACCAGTAGAAACAATGACTCCAGAAACACAACCTGCGAATTCATTCAAAGACTGCCGCGAATGTCCTACCTGGTAACATTATGTATTAATCTACTTGCGTAATTGCGCAATTGCTCTAATAGTGTTACAATTCCAAACAACCGTATCCGTGCGCCATAGGTGTTCTGTCGATATGAAAACGTTAGCCGGCATTCTTGACGAAACTTCGCTCCGCCTAATCGAAGCGACTTCTCGGTCGCAAATCAATAAAAGGCTTACCGGCGGCACTTCCACCGGCGTGGCGGTAATCTGCTGCTCCGAGATGTGCAACATCAATTCAGTATTTCCAGCAGATCCAAAATTACCTATCTTCACCTGGCAAAACCTCGGTGGTTGCGTTGACGACTGTGGGGGGCTCGAAGATCTTGTCGCCAGCAAACAGATCAGCGACATAATCGTATATGGTCACTACGGCTGCGAAATAATTGAAGTTGGTTTGCGTAGCGACCCATCGGCGAACGGGCCTTCGACAAACATATATAAGGAAGTGATTCGCAGAGTGTCGGGCACAAGGAATGCCATAAAAGAAAGATTTGGAGACAAATTCGACAAACACGTTTTTCAACGCGCAGTTGAAGATTTTGTTCTCAGAGAACTTTCAGAACTTCTGAAACTGCCTAAAATTTCGAAAGCGGCGCAAGAAGGTACTCTCAAATTTCATGCATGGATCAACCATGATGACACCATGGAAAACGCAACATACGATCCGCAGACTGAGAGCTTCTGGGTATTTCCGGACGACGAATGCCACTAACGCTCATTTACATCACTCACTTTGGAAACGCAAATGAATATTCCTCCTCCAGTACGATCAGACGACAAATACAAAGAGTCTTTGATTGAAGTTCGCTCGCGCGAGGAGATACCAGAGGCATGGAGAGATACTCCAATTGAGTCATTCATAATGGCGCAAAACTTTGGATGGCCGATTGTATCTACTGGAAAAGTGGAACTGTTGATCGCTACATGCATTGAGTTTCGCTACGCACTTCCCGTTCCACGGATGTACGCCTATGTTATTCGGCGCGCCAGTGGCAGAGTAATCGGCTCAGAATTCAGCGTCGGATATACGCTGTCACAAGGAGTCAAATATTTGGTGATGATCGGACATAACGATTGCGGGATGTCCAAGGTTTACGAGAAGGCACCATCTGTAGTGCAAGCGTTTATCGACCAGGGATGGGATCCAGAGATTGCCGAAGAATATGTCTCAAAACAAGCTAGCCGTCATGCTATCAATGATGAGCTAGATGCTTTGCAGGCAGAGTACATCCGCCTTACGAATGTCTTCCGCAAATTGACCGTTGCTCCGCTTTTCGTCTGCTTACACGACAGCAAACTGTACATCCCAAAGTGGTATGCGGAAGAAGCGAAGAATTTGCCACAAGACTCAAAGGTACCAACCGAACTAATTAAAAATCTTCCCTAGAGCAAAAGGACCGGCACAGTGACGCCAAAAAGCATTGCTTTCAACTTGGTTTCAGATGTGATTATTACAGGTGACCCAACAATTAGAGCCAGAGCGCAAAAGCGCAACCCTTGGCAGCCAGAGGACGGCAGGGCGATTGGCCCGTTTACTTCGAACATGGGGCTAGAATAGTATTGATAACAACAAGCTCCAGATCCAGAAAACGACCCATGCCAGATAAGCTCGTCAACTTCAAAGCAGAGTTTTTCAAAGCACTTGCAAATCCGCTGCGCATAAAAATCCTAGATGAACTCAGAACCGAGGAATTGACGGTCTCTGAGATTCGCGACCGATTGGATGTAGAACTGCCTAATATCTCGCAGCAGCTGGCTGTGCTTCGCTCTAAGAATTTGGTGGTATCGAGAAAGCAGGGCAACAACATTTACTATTCCTGCAGCGATCCAACTGTCTTTCGTTTGCTGGACGTCGCAAAAGAAATATTCAACAATCATTTGATCGATCTGCAGAAGACCTTGAACGAACTGTAGAGTGTTGCGCTATTTGAGCTGTTCTCTAAAGCGCGTTGAACTCATCCATAGCAGCGCAACAGCAAAGATCGCCAACGCTAAAACATCACGCCATATAGATTCGAAGCCTGCACCTTTTAGCAGGATTGCGCGTACACAACTACAGTAATATCTCAACGGATCCAGCAGCGAAAGCCATTGGAAAAATGGTGGCATGCTCTCCAAGGGTGAGATTGCACCGGAAAGTTGAATGACCGGAAGGTTGACGAAAAATGAAGTTAGAAGCGTCTGGCGCTGATTCTCACTAACAGCTGCAAGGAAAATCCCAATTGAGATTCCAACAATTATGTAAAGCAGTGAGACTGCGAAGAAAACAAACAGATTGCCACGGAAGGGAACATGAAAAAGGAATGTGCTCAGGGTCAGGCTGACAGAAACATTGATGAGAAGTAAAACAGCAAGAGGGATAATCTTTGCCGTCAGGATTTGAAATGAGCTGACCGGTGTCATCAGCAACTGTTCAAGCGTTCCTGAGTCCTTTTCACGGACGACTGCTGCACTGGAAACAAGAGTGCTCACCAGATTTAAAACCAAAGCGATAACACCTGGCACGAAAAACCAGTTGCTCACGAGTCCCTGATTGTAGACAAAACTCACTTGCGGCGCGGCTCGTTGGTTGGGAAATTGCGATCCGGTTCGAATCAAGCGATCGTAAGTCATCACAATCTGCCCTATGTATGCCATAGCAATACCGGCAGTGTTCGCATCGACACCGTCGAGCAAGACTTGAATATTAGTAACTTTATTAGACTTGTAATTGCGCTCCAGTTCCGGCGGAATGACCACACCAACATCTAACTTGCCGCCGCGCACCTTTGCCCCTAAAGTCTTCTCGTCTCCGCCTGAGTCAAGAACATCGAACACACCATTCTCAACTAATGCAGAGATAAATCCTCGACTGATCAGCGACGAAGAATGGTCGACGATGCCCATTCTCAAATGGTTGACGTCCGGGCTAAGCGCGTATCCATAGATGCATAGCTGAATAAGCGGCATCATGAAAAGTATGAAAATAAGCTGTTTGTCGCGCATGATTTGACGCATTTCTTTGCGCGCAAGAGCACCCAGCCGTGTAGTTTTAACTAGAGGTCCAATAGGCATGATTATGCGTCCATCTGCATCTTACGCAAAACTCTGCTGGCAATCAGGTAGAAGGCAACCGCGCAGAGCGTTAGGTAAATAGGAATCTGAATTTGGCTAAGAGCATCACTGCCGCGGACAAAGGCGTTTCTCGAAGCCTCGACGAAGTAGCGCGCCGGCACCACATACGATATGAGTGACAGCGGCCAGGTGATATTTCTCACAGGGTAGATAAACCCAGACAACAAAAGCGCAGTGGTAAAACCTGCAGTTGCCACCATCTGTACTGCGGCACTCTGGGTCTGCGCGCGAGCCCCCATCAAAAGTCCAAACAAAACTGAGCTGAAAATGAACACCGAAAGTGACACCAGGTAGACCGGTACATTTCCAACCAGGCGAATTCCGAAAAGTGTAATAGCCAATACCAGCATCATTGCCGCTTGAATCATACCCACCAACCAATAGGCAAGCGCTTTGCCTGCGACAAGCTGGAAAGACGTAATCGAAGAAGTATAGAGCTGCATCATCGTGCCATACTCTCGCTCACGTGCCATCGCCAACGCTGCCAGCAGACAGGGGAAAATCCAAAGGTTGATCGCCACCGCCCCCGGGGCGACATAGAGAGCCTCTTTTCTGCCAGGATTAAACCATAAGCGAACATCAGTCTTGAGCAGTGACTTATCATTCGGCGGATTTAGTTTGTGCGAGCGGACAAAATATTGCGTGGTGGCAAGAATGCTATTTTTCACAACACGTGCGTTATTTACGTCCGTTCCATCCACTAGTACTTGAATATCAGCAGCGATATTCTGTCGAATCCTGCGAGAAAACTCAGGCGGAATCACGATCGCAGCCTTTGCGTTACCAAGGTCAAGCTGTCTCATCGCATCACCAGACACCCAGCGAACAAGCTTTAACTGTCCATTGTTGAACAGAGCATCGAGATAATCGCGGCTGAGCGCACTGTTATCGAAGTTTTTCACCGCCACCGGAATATCTTTGGCTTCTAGCCTCGTAGCATATCCGTACAATAAAAGGGCTACGAGCGGCAAGAAGAAAGCCAACGCAAGAGTGAGACGATCGCGGCGGAATTGCGCAAGTTCTTTCATGCACTGAGCCAGAATTCTTTTCATGCGGCACTCACCTTAGCTCCATTACCTCTCGAGGCGCGTTTTACGATTGAGATGAAGGAATCTTCCAGGCTAAACGGCAAAGGTCGAGCTTCGACTACTTCTATACCAGCACCTTTTGCAACATTGATGATCTTCGACAGCTCTGTGTCCGGGTCATCGACAACAATGTGGAGGGAATCAGCAAAAACAGTGACTCGCCAAGATTCGAGGGTCGTGCGTAAGAGTTCGTAGGCCGCTTGTTGATTCGAAAACCGCATCTCCAACAACTGCCCGGGCTGACTTTCTTTGATACCACTGGGCGAGCCTTCTGCCACCAATTCACCGGCGACCATGAAGCCAAGTTGGCTGCAATGTTCGGCTTCTTCTAGAAAGTGAGTGGTCACAAGCACCGCAGTGCCATCACTCGCAAACTCACGAATCATGCGCCACATTTCACGGCGCGCTAAAGGGTCAACACCAGACGTTGGTTCGTCAAGGAATAGCACTTCAGGTTGGTGCATAACTGCAGCACCGAATGAAAGACGCTGTTTCCATCCACCTGGAAGCCGTCCGGTCAGCATTCTTTCCTGCCCTTTCAAGCCGGAATTCGCAAGAACCCAATTTATTCTTTCGTTCTTAAGCCTGTCCTTTACCTGATACACACCACAATAAAACTCAAGATTCTCTAAAATCGTCAGGTCATCGTACAAAGTAAATTTCTGACTCATGTAGCCGAGTCGCTCTCTAAGAGCGGGGCTGCGAAGATTGCTCTTGGCTCCGCAAAGCACCATGTCGCCTTGAGTTGGTTTGATCAAACCGCAAAGCATCTTGATGGTCGTTGTTTTACCGGCGCCATTCGCACCAAGCAAACCATAAATTTCGCCGTACTTCACCGACAAGCTGACATTGTTTACTGCTTTGAAGTCACCAAATATCTTGAAAATATTTCTTGCTGCAATTGCTTCTTCATCTGCCGCCTTTGCCGGCTTTTCTACCAGGGGATAACGTGTTTCGGTATCCACATGAACTTTGCCCTTCAAGCGATTAACAAAGACATTTTCCAGCGTCGGTTCCTGAACTTCAATGCTTATGTCGCCTGAATGCACTGCTGCTCCGGCAGTTTTTATTAAAGCCTCAGCTTCTTCAACCTGGGCGGTGAGAACATCAAGCCTGTCACCAAATGCTTGAATGTCCTTGATTTTTTCACTAGCAGAAGGTAATGCCCACAGATTCCTTTCCAGCTTTTCCAATCTGCCACCACGCACTTCAAGGCGTTTCATATGCAAGCCAGCCTTGAGTTCGGGCACAGAGCCCATTTCCTGGATCTCGCCTTCGTGCATGAGGATGAGCCGATTGCATCGCTCGGCTTCATCAAGATATGGCGTAGCTACGGCAACAGACACTCCATCACCGACGACGGTGGCAAGTAAATCCCAGAATTCACGACGCGAAACTGGGTCGACACCAGTTGTCGGCTCATCGAGAAGAAGAATTTTCGGACTGGCCATCAGTGCACAGCAGAGCGCCAATTTCTGCTTCATACCACCTGAAAGCTTGCCGGCTAGCCTATCCCTAAAGCGCAAGAGATCCATGGCACGAAGATATTTGGTAGAACGTTGTTCAAACTCAGCGGGCTGAACTTCGCGAATGCCAGCCACATATTTCAGATTCTCATCGATGCTTAAATCCTGATACAAAGAAAATTGCTGTGTCAGATAGCCAATCTCAAGCCGGACATCACGCGGCTTTCGACCAAGTGCCAGCACTTCTCCAGAGGTTGCATTCATAATGCCGCCCAATATGTGAAACGTTGTTGTTTTGCCGGCACCATCGGGTCCGATCAATCCGAACAATTCTCCAGGATTTATGGAGAAATTGAGATCACGAACGGCTCGCGTTTGCCCGTAGTTTTTTACTAAATTTTTGACAGTAACCAGCGGCTCTGCATTCACGGTTGTTTACTTCACAAGCGAGATTTCAGCGTCTGCGGGCATTCCTGGTTTTGCAAAACGCTCAGGATGCTTGAGCAAAATTTTGATACCAAAAACTTGCTTGACGCGGTCTTCCTTGAAATAGATATTTTCCGGAGTGAAAGAACCTTCCGGATCTATTTGAATAACTTCACCCTCCAGTGGTGTCTTCGGCTGACTATCAAGATAGACACTTGCGGCTTGTCCGATGCGAACTTTGCCGATGTCGCCTTCAGGAACAAAACCACGCAAATACACTCTATCGAGGTCGATGAGAGAAAGAAGATTCTGTCCAGGCACCACTACCGCACCAGGTTCAACAGAACGAGCGGTGACTACGCCATCAATCGGACTGTTAACGTTGAGGTAGGCAATGTTCGCCTTAATTTGCTCTGCTTCAGACTTCGCATTCTTCACTTCGTGCTCTGCGCTCTTCTCTTTGAATTGAGCCTGGATGCGCTGTTGCTTAAGAACAGCCAATTGAGCATTGCGCATTTGCGGATTTAGACGTGAAGTTCTCGCCATCTCGAGCCCGGCTTTTGCAACACGCAGTTGTTTACGCGCCGCTTCAAGATTTGCCTTGCGCGAGCTGACCAATGCGATTGCATTGTCCTTTCCGGTACGAGCTTGATCTGCTTCATCGAGCGTGACAGCTTTATCTTGAACTAGTGATGCATAACGTTCGTTACGCAAAGTAGCCATCTCTAATTCAGACCTTGCCTGAGAAAGAAGAGCTTCTGCTTCAGCAACTTTCGCCTCTGTGGTGGCAACATTCGCTTCAGCCTGATCAACTTGCGCTGTAGTATCTTCTTTCGACTGCTCTACTCGCACTTGAGCTTCCGCGATTTGATTATCAACAACGGAAAGCTGATAGTGAGCCTCGCTTGCCTTCTCTTGTGAACTTAAAACTCGAGCTTCTGCCCCGCGCAATTGCGCTTGCACATCATCGTCTGACAATTTCACAAGAAGCTCGCCACGTTTCACCAGCTCGCCTTCCCGCTTTGCGACATAGTCGACACGCCCGCCTATTTTGGGTCCGATGTTCGTCTCGTAACCCTCGATACGTCCACTCACATGAAGCGAATTCGTCGGCGGCTGCAGAGGCTTGTTAAAGAAGAAGTAGGCGCCGCCGGCAACCGCGACGACAACAAACGCGAGAAGCACACGTTTTGGCAGCGGGCCGGCATGGTGCTCCCGGGGCGGGGCGCTTTGGCCGGCGTCATTCGTTGATTGGTCTCGGGTTTTCAACATGACTTTGGAGGGTTGCCAACTGGGTGCTTCTGATGATAGTATACCAACCGGTATGGATAATTCCTAGTTAAATCCGACTTTTTCGCTTAGTCGCTTGGAACACAAGGCTTTTCAGACTTTCGCCAGCCGGTTTCCAATAGTAAGGACATATTGTAGAACACAAAGTTTCGAGCCTTTGGAATCCAGTCCCTTATAAAAGGAATAGCCCAAAACGCTATGCAAGACAAACAAGAATCTGGTTCCAGCGCACCCGCCGTAATTGGCGGCGGTCGCCCCCGCAGCAAAAAGGACCAGATTGTTCAAGCGGCAATAAAGGTTTTTCTGGAAAACGGGTATGCGAGCACAAGCATGAATCGCGTTGCCGCAGAAGCCGACGTTATAAAAGCAACAATTTATAGTCACTTCAAAGACAAAGAAGAACTTTTCGCTGCAATCATCGAAGAAGTCACATTCAAAAGAATGCAAGCCGATACACCGGAATTCGAGCAGCTCTTACACAGCTTGCCACCGGACGAATTCGTTAAACTGCTGACTCAGAAATTTAGAATGCTTTCTCAATCAGCTGAATATCGCGCTCTCCTGCGCGTAGTTATCGGAGAATCAGAACGTTTTCCAGAGCTGGCGACTCTCTATGTGAAAACAGTTATTCTCAAAGGCATGGAGCTTGCGAGCGGGTATTTTGCAAAGCACAAGGAAATGAAACTAAACAACCCGCTTGCTACAGCGCACATTTGCTGCGGTAGTTTTGTCGCCTGGCTGATTTGGCAAGAAATTCTCGGCGGAAAGAACTTCAAACCGTTGGAATTCGATGATGTCGTCATTGCGCTTCAAGAACTCGTTGACGCAAAACTTGCTATTGATAAAGAAAGTTCCGCCTAATGTGGCTTTCTTCGCGGCACAAAGTCCTGCATGGACTCCTGCTGCGGAGGCACTGAAAGCCAACTTCATTTGAGCATGACCAATTACCAAGACTTTACACACCATTACAGGCTGACGGTTTTATGTGCCATTCGGAGTGCCTTTAAAGCAGGAATTGCGATAGATTAAACCCCGCTTCTTGGCAGCCAGTGGGCAGGGTGGGAATCCTCCCATCGTCGTGCCACAAAATTGCAATACCGCAAAAATAACTTAGAGGAGCGCAACAACACACGACGAGTTGAACAAACGGGAAACCGGATGTTCGGCACGATGGATGTACTTGCGCCCCGTCCTCCCTCTTGCTCCATTTTTCCAGAGCACGAACCCGGCAATTCTCACGACAATCAGGACCCCCATCCTGTAACCGGGCTCTATCAAGCAATCTTCCAAATAGCACTGCCGACGCCTGGCAGAGCTGCTGCTTGAGGAGGGGAGCCCCACTCCACTCAAAGGAAGGAGATTTAAAAGTTATGAGCGATAGTATTGGATCAGTGGGTGATGGTGGTGCATCGTTTGCACCTGCCGCGTCCTTCGCCCCAGCATCATTCGAACCGTGTTTTACATCATCATTCTCCAGTGGGTCCTGTTTCACGACTAGTGACTCATTCACCAGCGCAGCCTTCACTGCAGATACGAGCAGTGTCAGCTTCGGACCTGTCGCAGGATACGACGCACCCGCCACGCCTGCAGTCGTAGATGCTACACCAGCTGTGGTATCACCGGAAGTGAAAGTAAACACAGCCGATGTGCCGGCCGCATTCAAATCAAATGAAGTAGCGAAGTATCAAGTCAACGAAAGTATGCAAGCAGTTGATTCGGCACGTCCAAAGATCGCCGACGGTGAATCGCCAGCCATTAACGTTCAACCTAAGAATGATTCACAGCCAGCGGACATCGTCATCAAGGCAGATGGCACAGTGGACATGGCTAAAGGACTCAACGATGGGGACAAACCGCTCAGTCAATACAACGTGCAGGTAGAAGCTGGCGCGGATCCGAAACTGACAGAGAAAGTCATCGATGATTTGGGCACCATGATCCACGACAAGTGCCCCAATTGCACACCACGCATCGACAGCGGAAAAGATTCCAACGGCGGTGACTTGCTTTCTGCAGATTACCGCGACAGATTCCGTGAGCGCTACAAACCAGCTGACCAAAAAAATCCAGAAGATGAGCAGCTCCCCGATGATCCGGAATTGCCGGACGGTGGTGGCGGCGGTGGTGGCGGCTGCGATGGCGGCGGCGGCGGTGGCAACGACCTTAATCCGGATGACGAATTGGGTCCAGAGCAAGACGACAAGGTTGATCCAGGCACAGATAACGGCGCATATAAAGAACGCGGATTCCAAGCTCTGAAGGACATGTCTACCGCAATGGGCGACATGCACGCAAATCACTACGCCAACTGGATGATGACAGCAATGTTGCCACCCGAACTTCTAGCAGAACTCGGCGATCCGCCGTGGTCACCAGAGAAGATGAAGAAGCTGCAAGAGTACATGAAGACTCACGGCAAGGACATCAAGAAAAACCTCGCAGATCGCGCAGCAGCCCTTGAGAAACAAGGCGACACAGAAGGCGCCAAAGCCCTTACCGACTTCAGCAACAACATGGAAAACATCTGCAACGATCCAGCAAAACTCGAACAGTTCTCTGGAGCATTCGCAAACTTCTACGACAAGGCAGCGCACGGCGAAGCCAACACCACCGATGTCCATGCAATGTTTGAAAACAACGCGCAATTGGAAGCCGCAATCAGAAACTCTCAACTGGTTGAGACAGCCAAGAAATACGATAGCAGCCAGGGTGGCTCACCGGATCTCGAAAAGGTGAAGAAGGATAACGGCGACAAGTTGATTGCAGAATTGCAACGCAACCCTACACCGCCGAAAGAAACCGAAATCATCAAGTTCGTCGATCTGATCAACAACAATAACAACGCCAAAGCGCAAGCTCAGGCAAAACGTAAATCGTAGGGCGCGGGGACGGGTTACACCCTCCCAAGAAATCGTAGTGGCGCGTTGCACGCGCCCAGGAAACCGTAGAAGCGATGCTATGCATCGCCCGGTACAAATCAAAAGTCAGCCCTTATAAAGTTCGCCAAACCAACCGAATCTGCTCCGAAGTCTATTTGGATAAAACTAGAGAAAGCTTCGGATGCAGAGATCGGAATGGCAGAGCTAACACACAATGGCATCACACCCTCCGCTAGCGGCGCACCCAATCAAGCCGCGAGAATTATGAGCAACAGAACAACAGCAGCCAAGCCGTATGAAGCCGGCGTCGGCGACCAGCAATCCGAAAAATACGTTCCACCCGAGAATCAGCGGCCAAACTGGAATGTGGATTTGTCCAGTAAAACGGAAACACCCGTTGTAATGGACAGAACAGAAGTGCGCGGACATGGAAGCGAAATAACAGAACCGCCAGTAGAGATGAAAAAGCGTGATGGCTCTTTCGTGAAGCTGGAAGGTGGCTTCGTGACCGAAGTGCGAAAAGGAGAAAATTCTCAGTCAATCGAATATCAAAGAGACGAAAACAACAAGGTAAAACTCGACGCAAATGGTGCGCCATTGGTCGAGAAAATCACTACAAAAATGAATGGACAAGAATCAGTCATCGACTTGAGCGGAAGCACTCAAGATGATGACTTGAAAGCATTGGCATCACGTATCCAGATTGTGCAGAAAGGGGACAATATCGGCAACGTAATGATTGCATCCGATGATGGCAAGCATGTTTCCACTATGCACTCCGACTTCACGAACACCACGCACGCAGTCATAGACGTCAATGGAAAAGCAGTCTCGCGCCTCGAAAGCGTCATCAAGTCGGATGGCTCCGTCACAGAATACAAATATACGGATGAAAGCAAGCCAACAAAAGCAACACAGATTGTAGAGCGCTATCAAACCGCGATGGGCGGACAAGTGGTGCAGATTTCCGACCGTGTCGGCGACACCGAAAAATTTGTCACTCATACTCAAGGCACCGACAAAACAACCTGGCGCAAAAACGTCCAAATCCAGGACGATGGCAACCTCATCTACCAAGAGATTGTCACCAACTTCATGGTTGGTCCCAGCGAATATGGCAGCGCCGACCTTGCCACCGCGCGTCAGGACTTCCTCAAAATTGCAGCTCGACATGGTGTTTGCAAAGGCAACGAAAGTTCGATCGAAGCTTGGATGGACAAATTCGAAGCACGCCAACAACGCTTCCGCGACAAAGGATGGAAAGCAGCTTCAGCAGACGATATCGCAGAGTGCTACAGGAATCTGTGCCGCGTTTTCACCGACGAACCTAAAGGTAATGCCAAACGCGTCACACATGGCGAACGCCGATTGGCAGTCGAGACAGAATTGATGGAATTAGCCAATCCGACCAAATACATTAACCAAGGTCCGGTCGGAACATGTGCTCTTAACTCCGTCGAAGACACTCTTGCCCAGCGCCGCCCGCAGGATCTGACGCGCTGGCTGAGAGAAGCACTAACGACGGGCTGCGTTACTTCGCGCGGCAATACAAAGAACGGTCAAAAACGCGTCGTAGAATTAGGCGCCAACCAAATCAAATATCAACCAACGTATCACCGCACATACTCAAACCAGCTCTTCCAGTTCGCAGCGATGGCAACGCTCGGATACAAGAGCAACGGCAGCAATTTCCCCGGCACCACGAACGACCAAATGGAATACGTGCGTATGATGGCGACCGGGCAAAAAATGGCAATTCACGATACCTGGACCGGTGGACGCTACAGAAAAGAAAGTTTGATCAAGCAACTCAAAAATGGCTCAGTCGGATATATCGTCCCCGGACACGCCATGGCAATCGACGACTACGATCCCAAGACAGACCGATTCCTCGTCAACAACTGGTGGGGCGGCTCGGGCGACGGCTGGTACAGCGCGCGCCGGTTGATGCTCGGCTAGGCATTAATTGGTGCTGGGCTTTGGTTCAAGTTGGCGCTGAGATAGGCGCCCGTCGAGAACTTCAAGCAACCCCCTCTTGTAAACCAAGCCAGAGATTGAACATAAGCGCAGAATGGGCTAAATTCATGACATAGAGTCATTCCCTTTTTGTAGCGGGTTCCCGTTTTCTGGTCAGATGGCAAAAATCCTCGTAGTTGATGACGACAAACTGCTTGCTGACTTGGTTTCGGACAGCTTGTCAGGCGAATACCACACGCTCGAATGCGCCTACAACGGCGAAGACGCGCGAGAATTGCTGAATAACTACCACTACGACGTTATCGTCCTCGACTGGGGACTTCCCGGTGTTACGGGCGTCGAGCTTTGCAAGGAATTTCGTTTCAAAGGCGGCACGACGCCAATTTTAATGCTTACTGGCAAAGATACTATCGACGAGAAAGAGAAAGGGCTCGATAGCGGCGCCGACGACTATTTGACAAAACCCTTTCACCTGAAAGAACTTTCCGCACGCGTTCGTGCTTTATTGAGACGGTCTGGCTCTACTGCGCCCAGCAATGTTTTGGACGTGGGCGGATTGGTGCTCGACCCTTCGGCACATAAATTGACGCGCGACGGCAAAGAAATTACTTTGCACCCGAAAGAGTTCGCTTTGCTCGAACATTTGATGCGCCACCCAAATCAAGTTTTTAGTGCGCAAAACCTTTTGGATCGCGTTTGGAAATCAGAGTCAAACGTCGGCCCAGAAACGGTTAGAACATGTGTGAAGCGTTTGCGCCAAAAGATTGATATCGATGGACAACCATCGATGCTGGAAAACATATACGGCGTCGGCTACAAACTCGTCACAGATTAATAGCTTCGCTTCAACTGAACAAAAGAAGAGAGGACGCCGTAGCGCCCTCTCCGTCTCGCAATAACCGATTCTTAGTTGTATATCCTTGGTAATAAGCTCTTTAGTATTAACCCGTAAACGATTAACCGAAGAGTCCTCCAAAGATTTTCTTGGTAATTTTTACAGGGTTCAGTATGTCGAGTGGGCTGTCTTTGCCTTTATCGTTGCTCGACAGAAGTCCTGCAGGATCAAGCGGATTGAATCCACCGTCTTTACCACCCTTGTCGAACAAGCCGATGGGATCAAGCGGGTTGAAGCCACCATCTTTGCCACCAAGCAAACCGGCTGGATCGAGCGGATTGAAGCCACCATTCTTGCCGCCTTTATCGAACAAACCAATCGGATCAAGAGGGTTGAAACCACCGTTCTTGCCGCCTTGGTCGAACAAGCCGATAGGATCGAGTGGATTGAATCCGCCGTCTTTGTTGTTAAACAAACCAGCGGGGTCAAGCGGGTTGAATCCGCCATCTTTGTTAGTAAATAGACCAGCAGGATCGAGTGGGTTAAATCCACCATCTTTGTTGTTGAACAAACCTGCAGGATCGAGGGGATTAAAGCCTCCATCTCTATTGTTTCCAAACAGACCAGCCGGATCTAGCGGGTTGAAGTTATCACCAAAAAGTCCAGCGGGATCGAGAGGATTGAAATCCATCGGATCGCGACGATCTTGGTTGTAATTCTGCCAATTGGTACCGCGATTGTCGCTGTTTCCGTTGAGGAAGTCGGTGATACCAAATTCACCAGGGAACAGAGTAATTCTGTCACGGTCGATCGGTCTCAAACGATCCTGCCAATCACGATTATTGTTGCCGTAGTCACGTGGTAAGGAAATGTCTCGTCCAGTTTGGCTACGATCGCCGGGACGGAAGTCATAAACGTTGTCCTGCTTTTCTACACCTTGAGCGAGTTGATCAGAACTCTTCTCTAGGCGATTCATCGCTTCTTGAATCATCTGCTTCGCTTCTCTTGCGCAACCAGCCTCCAGCAGCTGCATTGCCGCATCAATTGATTGGTCTACGCTCTTGGACGTTTCCAGTCCTTTCCTCACACCAGATTCGTCACCAAGTTGATTTAGTCTCAAACCGTCTTTGTAGTTGTTTTGTCCTTCTCCTAAGCTGCGCTGGCTGCGCTCCAAATCGCGCATTGCACTAGCTTTGTCACCATGGTCGAGTGAATTAAGTGCATCTTCCAATGCGTCGCCGGTGCGATCGAATTCTTTAGCACCTTCTTTGAATTCTCGGTCTGATGCAGCTTCGCGACCACGTGCGGTGTTTACCGGCTTTCTGCCAGTCAACGCATCTTCACCAGCTTGAACTTCTTCACCACCGGACTTGAGTCCGTTCAAAGCATTGCGAATCGACTCGTATGCTTCTCCAGTTTTTCCACATTTTAGTAAGTCGAGCGCATTCTTCATTTCGTCACGAGATCCGTTGATTTCACGCGATCCGTCTTTCAGACCATCTTCACCATACGCACCATTAGCGCCACCACCCTTGTGCTTCTCATTTGCGCTCTCGAATCTGTCTACAGCCTTTCCACTGCGCTTAAGTGCATCTTCAATTTGCTTCTGCGCGCCGCTGGTATCTCCGTTATCTAGCGCAGAGAGTGCTTGTTCTAGGTCGGTCGTTGCTTTGCCAAGTGACTTCTGCCCCTTGTCGATGTTCTTAAGATATTTGTTGTCGCCTTGATTGCCGCATCCACCGTCGTAAATGTTGTGGCTCAAATTATCTGAAAGAAAACTGTTGAAGTCATCATCAGAATTGCAATTGGTTTCCGGCTTCTTCGGTCCGCAGAGTTGGTTCCTGTTCTCTGGTGTGTAAACCTCGTTACACAAGTGGTCGGTAGTTTGCGGCTGGCGTTCTGGGCACGCGTTAAAGTTTTCCACCTGACGTGTCATGGTGTTCCTCCTGGGGTAAAACGCGCTCAGCTAATGCGGGGTTAGTGCATTGGGCTAAGGGCTATGGAGATCGGTAGTAAGTGTTGAACTGTGAATGCTGGGTGCCGAAAGTGGTCCAGCTGGTTATCTGAGGGTTGCCGAGAAGATTAGGGTCCAAAAATGACACTCTTGTGACAATCCCCCCAAATCCACCTGGCAACCTTTTCGAGCCCGGACTGGCGGCGAAATTGGGTAAGCTATATATAGTAATGAGGCGTAGCTGGCGGGGCCGACCATGCAGCCGGGTCTAAAACTTTCCCAAAAGGTGTTTTTTCTTGTGGCGGTGCCGCTCTGCGTGCAGCTCACATTCGTCTCGATGTTGGGAAAACTGCTGGACGAGACTGAGAAAGAGCGGGAAAAAGAAGTCCGCGCGCGCGAGATCATTCACCACGTAAATCAAATTCATAGACTGATCATAGGTTATATAGCCGGGGTGACAGCCGAAGGGCTCATCGGCACCGGGCGAAAGATGGAGGCGACCTATTCCCTGCGCGAAGGATTCGAGCGAGAAGTGCCGCCACTCGAGAGATTGCTCGCGGACAATCCGCAGGAAATGAATCACTTAAGAGAATTGCAACGCAAGGCAGGTTGCAGCGCGGAAAAACTCAAACAGGTGAAGCGTATGTTTCGCCAGGGCGGAGATCTAGCTCTCGCGTCAGAACTCCCGGCACTGAAGATGATTTTGCGCGATCTGATCACAGAACTCGAAGCCATCTTGTCGGTAGAGCGAGAAATTGAGAAGACCAGTCCTCAGACTCAATCCGACCTGCGTGAGAAAACAAAGATGCTTCTCTACTCCCTAGTCGGAGTGACAATCGTTGTCTCTGTACTTCTAGTATTTAATTTCAATAAAGAAGTCACTAGTCGCCTTGCGATCTTGATGGACAATTCGGTGCGACTCGGACGCGGGCAGCCACTCAATCCACCGCTTTCCGGCAATGACGAATTGTCGCACTTGGACAGAGTGTTCAAAGAAATGGCGAATGCGCTGAATGCTGCGGCTAGAAAAGAGCGAGCGTTCGTGGAAAATGCAGCCGACGTTATTTTCTCTTTGGATAGAGATGGTAACTTCACAAAGCTGAGTCCTGCGGCGAAACCAATGTTCGGATTCGAGCCTGCAGAATTGGTTGGTAAAAACTGCCTGGAAATCGTTTTAAAACCCGATGCAGAATCAACAATCAACGCACTTAAAGATATAAGAGAAGGCAACAAGTCCAGCGAATTCGAAAGCCGCATCACGCGCGCCGACGGTTCGGACATCAACATTCTTTGGTCGGTGCAATGGTCGGATCCGGATGATTCTTTCTTTTGTGTGGCGCACGATATTACGGAACGAAAAGCAGCAGAACAAGTAATTAAAGAAGCAGAAGCAAGACTGCGCCAGATTCTCGAAAGTCTACCAGTAGGCTTGATGATGATCGACCTCGATGGAAAAGTGGTGCTTTCGAATCGCACTTTCGAGGAAGTCTTCGGATACAAAATGGCGGACATCGAAGGAAAAACGATCGACACCATTCTTACTGATTCACGCGCGCGAAAAGTCAATCTCTCATACATAACAGAATATGCGCTTGGAAAAGCCCATGAATGTCTCGCAGAAAAACCTGACGGCTCCGAGATTCCTGTCGAGATCTCTTTTAGAGAAATTGCAACATTAGATGGAAAACGTTTGATCGGGTTGGTGCTAGATATCACCGACAGACACGAAGTAGAAGTGATGAAAGCGCAATTCGTGCAGATGGTAAGCCACGATTTGCGAACGCCTCTTACGTCAGTGCAAAGCTATCTTGATTTACTTGGGCGAGGGGTATACGGCAACCTCAGTGATGCCGGGATGCAAAAGCTTGCCCTATTGAATAAGAGCGTCGACAGATTGGTCAATATGATACGCGACCTTCTCGATATCGAAAGATGGGAGGCAGGGCATCTCAAAATTGCAATTGGTGACACCACACTTCAGTCACTAGTCGAGCAGTCTCTTGAAGCTGTTAATTCACACAGAGAAGCGAAGAAGGTCACCATCAATACTCCTTCCGAGGATATGCAATTACGTGGGGATTCAGAGCGTCTGGTGCAAGTCGTGATCAATCTTTTGCATAATGCAATCAAATTTTCACCAGAGAAGGGCACGATTGATTTGATAGCAAAGAAAGAAAACGGATTTGTAGAAATAGATATCAAAGACGAAGGACCAGGCATTCCTGCTGATTTGCAGAAATCAATCTTCGAGCGATTCAAACAAGTTTCCGAAACAGATGCCACAGTTAAGAAAGGAACTGGTCTCGGACTAGCAATTAGCAAAGCAATCGTCGAAGCGCATGGTGGCACCATTGGTGTGACATCCGAAGAAGGCAAAGGCAGCACATTCTGGTTCAAACTTCCAGCAAGTTCGTAGAATACCGGGACCGCCGGCTTCCAGCTGGCGTAAAGCCGCCAGGATGGCGGCGCTCCGGCCTATTTTCTATACTTCTTCATTTCGTCGATTTTGCCTTGGGCTTCCAATGAATCGGCGAGGCAGTTAGATGCTTTGTTGACCACGGTTACAAACTCTTCCGGGTCCATCGGATCTTTCACTGATGAATAGAACTCCACAGCGCGGCGGAACTGATGCTCGGCTTCTGGATACTTCTTCTGCATCATGTTAAGGCGTCCATAGCAGTCGCAAACATCGGCGACAAGAGCTTGATACGGCTCATTGAGCTGCTCTGCAAGCTCCATAGTTTCATCTAAAACATACACAGCCGTCGCGTAGTCTTTCTTCGCCATATACACCTCGGCGAGTTTCTTCATAACACCAACCCGATGGGCCGTTGATACCAAAACAAGATCGCTCACATCATTGAGCTTTGTCTGATCTGGTCCATTCATAGTCGGAGCAACGTCATAGTCTTCAGGAGCTGGCGACGTCATCGAGGAGGGCGATTCACCCTGCACCAAACCCGACATCTTCGAGAAGCCGATAAACGGCTTGTTTTCCTGTTTGTCCAGTGCAGTCAACGCTTTCTTATACAAGTCTATAGCCTCATCGAACTTGCTCTGCTTAAAGCAGAGATCGGCTTGTCTAATAGATCGTTGTGGACTAAGCAATTCCATAGTTGCTTTCATAATTTCATCAAGGCCTGGAATTGCCATTGAAGGTCCGATTTGGAACATCTTCGCGTGCGCTTCTTCAGCTTCAGCATATCGACCGGTTGTTTCATAAAGTTGCGACAAAGCCATCCATCCTGATGTCTTCAACGGCTCACGCATTGCATCTAAGCCAGTTACATTGCCCAGTGGATGCGTGTCAGCAACAGCCATCGCAAAGTTCAAAACCAACTCAGCTTCTTCGTGAAATTCTTCTTGCAAGCACGTTTGACCTAATTCAATAATGTTGTGAATTGCGTGATATCCATCCATGCCATCATCCAATCCTTCAAACATCAAACTTCGCTGCCACTCGGACATAGGCAGTTCAATCGACATGTCCTCTTCCATGAGGAATTGGCGCTGTTTCACACCATTCTCAACATCTGCATTGCAAATGTCATGTTTTGAAAGCACATCCGCAAGTTCGCTGCGCCACGCGCCACCAGTTAAGGCGCGGTTAACTGCGATATGAAGCAGGACGTCCTTCAACAAACCCTTATCGAGAGGAAAGAATCCAATTGTATTCTTTCTAAATCTCCTCGCCTCGCGTTTTGGGGGATCTGAAAAGTTCGACTTACAAAACTCACACGTCGCCGCATTTTGCGCACTCTTCTCGCGACAAAATTTGCATTGCTTTCCATCTAATTGACGAGCGATTCGCGCCTCGTACATCGCACTCATTGTTTCAGGAGTAAGTTTGAGCACTCGCAGCTTTGGCGTATCCAACATTGGATCAATATCAATTCCCGCGTCTTTCAGGTTCAAGAAAATTTCTCGAATAATTGACTTTTCCTGCTCCATCGGCGGACGTTCCAGTCCAACGTTTGATTCGTTAAACTGACGCTCGGACTCTTCGTCGCGCTCATACATCGCCATGGTCGGCAGGCGACCACGCATGTGCAAACCGTCAAGTAAATGCCTTTTGAGATTGGAATCGGGCAGCATCTCAATCAGCGAATTGAGCTTCGGCACCCAGCGCCGCGCGGCATCGAACTTAGACTCAGGACCGAAGAATGGATCTTTGCGCTGCTCACCCATCAGAAGATCGTTTCTGCAAAAGCGACAATAAATTGCCGCCTCATCAATGCTGCCACTGCAACGATGACACCATTTGTATGTCCGATCTTCCAGTTTCATGCGTGATTCTGACTGCCTATTTCACCGGGATTCCGTTGCATCAACTGGGAGTGGCGCCAGTGGCGTGTCCCGTCCCAAATTAGAACACAAAAGAGACCATTTAGGCTTAATTAGAGCGATTAAGCCTGATCGAGTTGGTCAATCAGCCCATTGTCGCTTGGCAAGCGTTCACTGTTTGTCGATGAACGAACGGACCGCATCAATACCCCCATTCCGCTCCGCCCGCTCCTCATCGTGAGTTTTGCGTTGAGAAAATCGATATCTTTGTCGCAGCGCGTCAAGAGCAGTCTCAGGCCAGTCTTTAGTGGTCAAGGAAACATCTTGCAGGTTCTTGAACTTTGCAAGAGTCGGTATGCATGCAGGTGTCAGTCCGCTATCAATGACTATCAGGCTGTTTAGATCTTTGAGATTCGAAAGTCTTGCCAAACTGGCGTCATTAAACTTGGGACAACGGCTTATCGTCAGGTGGCGCAAGCCCGTCAACTTGGCTAGAGAAGTAATATCTCGCGCGGTGAGATCGTGACCTCTTGTCTCATCTCGTAGCCTTATTCCCTTGTAAATGACATTGTTGAGTGTAGTGGATGAGACCAGTGCGTCGAAGACACGATAAGCATCCGGGATGGGTCCGAATGAAATCAGGTTTAGTCGCTTCAGGTCCTTCATTTTTAAGATTTCGTCTGCCGACACTCTCGTGTTGCCGACTTCCAAATGTTTGATCTTGTCGGAATTGTACAAAGGCTCAAGTGTTGTAATTTCGGTATCTTCAAGTCCTACTTGTTCAAGATGCGGAATACTTCGCAGTATTTTTATATAGCGGTCGTTAATAAGTTTGCTGCCATTAAAGTCAATTCTTCGAAATTTCAATCGAGTGAGATTGTTGAACGTTTGATCATTTGCAGCCGCGGAGTCGTTGATTCTAAAAGAAATCTTCGCACCTGGTGGCACTACAAATTCACCTCTCGCCTTAACTCGCTCGCCGGCAATGGAGATCGTTCCGTATTGATCAGGAAAAAATAAAATCTGTTTGCTTTCTCCTGATGCGCCTTTTTCAATCTTCAATTGTGGACTGTTCTCGTGTGGATCAGTGCCAAACATGCCGCTACCCATTCTCGAGTTGCGCAATTTTTCCTTCTCAACTTTGCTAAGACTATCATCTTTGGCGAAGTGGCTCAAAAAGAACTCCTTCTTCAGGGTTTCAGTCGTTGTAGGGGCAAAATAGAGCGGATAAATGTAAGCGCGATCAACATAGGCAGTAGCGCTTACAGTAACGACAACTGTCACAAAAGCAATCGACAATTTCCGCGAAAGTTTTAGTTCCTTTTTGACTTGAGATTTTATTGGCGCCTGAGAAACAGCTATGCCAACTTCTGGTTGCTGCAAGGCCATTAAATCGTTTACCACAGCGCTTAAATCCTGATAGCGATCTTCTGGCTCGGTAGCTAGCATCCTTTGAACAATTCTCTCAAGCAGCTCTGGAAACTGCCCACCCAGCGTAGCCTCTTTCAAACTGGCAGGACTCTCTGATAAGCGCTTCATCATTGTCGCCATTGCGGTTTCGCCAAAGAATGGTGGCACACCAGTAAGACATTCATAGATAACGCAGCCTAATGAATAAATATCCGAACGCTTGTCTACAGCAGATCCTTTACACTGCTCAGGGCTCATATAAACCGGACTTCCAAAAACTTCACCAGTTTTTGTCAAAGACTGAATTTCCCCATCTTCAGATTGAGTCAATTTAGCAATTCCGAAATCTACTATTTTGACCAAACCTTCAGCAGGCTCACGCTCTGGATGCAACAGCATAATATTGCCGGGCTTTATATCTCGATGAACAACATTTTTGCCGTGAGCATAGATCAATCCAAAACATAATTGAACCGCCATGCGCACAACGTACTCGCACGACAGGGTACGCTTTTCTTTGAGCAGGTCTGAAAGCGTAGTACCTTCAATAAGGTCCATCACCAAATATGGTTGCTCTCCGGCCAGAACACCAAACCCGTGCACTCCAACTAGATTGGGGTGTTGAAGCTGTGATGCAGTGCGCGCCTCTTGCTTGAATCTTCTTTCAGACAATTCCGTTCGCTGGTGCAAATCGAGAACTTTCAGTGCAAAGTCTTTACCCAAGAAAATCTGATGAACGCGATACACCGAGCCCATTCCGCCCTTGCCGAGCAATGAGATGACTTGATACTTGTCGTCAACCACGATTCCAGGCACAAGCTCTTGCCCTTTTTCTGAGAAAGAGTTGAGAGAGACTGTGCTGTCTTGATTTTCTTGCACGCTTAAAACCGGGGATCCGTCTGCAGTTGTCGTCCCAGATCGGGAAAATCTCTATTTAAGAAGTCACGCATATCTTGCCGGCTTCCAGAAACCTCAAGTTTTTTCACGACTTTTCGCAACTTTGCCAGGTCTGCCTCTGGCCAGTTATCGCGTGAAACTCTCACTAGCTCAAGATGGGGAAACTTCTTAAATGTATTTATCGATTTCGGTGTTACGCCAGTGTTTCTAAGAACAATCGCCCGCAGTTTTTTCAGCGTCGTCAATTGTTCAAGATCTTCATCTGTAAATGTGAGCGCGCTTTCGATCCCCAGTCCCTGCAAATTCGTCAGCTTTGCTAAGGTCGCGACATCAAACTGTTTGAGATATTCGCCCTTTGCGTTCTTCTTCGCCGCGCTCGGCTTAAAATGAACTCTGCCGATTGTGTTGTGACGTGCAAGTTCTCTAAGCAGCACGGTCGTATTTTCAGCAGGTCCGAAAGTTAGATATTGAAGATGTTTCAAACGTTGCAACTTTAAGAGCTCAGCAACAGGCACCAATGTATTCATCACTTCAAGACCATTCAATACCGTGTTCTTATAAATCGGTTTTAGAGAGTCGACTTCAGAGCCCTCGAGCTTTAGTGCCGACAAGTATGGAATGAATTCAAGAATTTCAATAGTCTTGCTATTCACTCCAGCGGTGCTTCCGTATTCTATGGAAGCAAAATGCAAGTGAGTCAAATTTTTCAGAAGATTGGGGTGGGTGCTTGGCTCTTTATCCAACCTCAACACTATTGACGAATTTGGTGGCAATTCAATTTTTTGAAACGCCCTTCGCCCAGGATACTCAAAATTGATTGATATGACACCAACGTCAAAGGGAAAGACTATAAACTCCTTCGTTCCTTTAGGAGCTTTCTCAGTAACCAAATAAGGATATTGTGCATCCTGATAATTCAATATCTTTTGCAGACTGAGTTTTGCTTTCTCCGCATCATCAATAAGCGCCTTCTTCTCAGCCGCCTGTTTAGCGTTCGCCTCCGCAGGAGAGATCTTCTCTCCATACTTGGCTCTATCTTCAGCCAACTTCTGTTGCGCTAATTCCTCTTTCGCCCTCTCCGGGAAAATCACATACGCATCAACCGTCAACGTGCCAACAACACACAAAAGGGCTAACACAACCAGCATCACAACAAACTCACCTCGGCGGTCTCGCCTGTCGGCTTCCCCTGCTGTTTCAATTGAAGTTGTGCTCGAGTCTGAACGTTGTACAGCTATCAAGTCTTTTATAACCGCACCAAGATCCTGGTATCGATCGTTTGGCTCAAGCGCCAGCATTTTACGAACAACACTTTCTAAACCTTGAGGGAAATCACGCCCAAATGAGCCTTCCTTCAAACTAACAGGTGGTTCTGACAAGCGCTTCATCATAGTCGACATCGCAGTGTCACCAAAGAATGGTGGCGACCCAGTAAGACATTCAAAAATCACACACCCAAGAGAATAAATGTCCGAACGCTTATCGACCGGATCGCCCTTACACTGCTCTGGGCTCATGTACAAAGGGCTTCCAAATATTTCACCGGTCTTCGTGAGTGTTTGGATTTCTCCGCTTTCTGATTGAACCAACTTCGCAATACCGAAATCGACAATCTTTACTGTTCCTTCTCGTGACTGTTCATCAGGATGCAAGAGCATGATGTTGCCAGGCTTTATGTCGCGATGCACCACGCCTTTTTCATGCGCATACATCAAACCAAAACAAATCTGAATGCACATCCCGACAACAAATTCAAAAGGAAGTGAACCTTTCTTTTTCAAAATCTCCGAGAGTGAAACACCTTCCACAAGGTCCATCACAAGAAAAGGTTGATCATCACCAAACATACCAAAGTCATGCACTTCGACAAGATTGGGATGTTGCAACTGCGATGCAGTTCGGGCCTCCTGCTGAAACCGCCGCACAGCAATATCGGTTGTCTGCTGTAAGTCCAGTACTTTGATGGCGAAATCCTTTCCGAGCGCCTCCTGATGCACGCGATATACGGCGCCCATTCCGCCTCTGCCAACGAGCGAAACGACTTTGTACGTGTCATTGATTATTGTGCCAGGTGAAAGCTCTGCTCCGGCAGCAGACGAAAAGTTGGCAGGATCAGAAGCAGCGTTATCTGGGTCGTTAGGCATCGCTTGTCAGTTTATCAAATTGGCGAGCGCGCGACTTCCTTGAAGTATTTTGGAAATAGGGAAATATGCATCTTAAAGTATCCATCATTCATTTGGTCAAATTTCTTACGATGCGGATCTTCTTCCAAGCGGAAACGCCTGGAGTTTCCGGCATGCGGATTTCTCAAGGTGACCATTCCACTTGCTGAATCAAAACCAGTAATGGTATATCCAGCGAATTCCTCGACGAGTTCTGGCTTTGGAACCTTATCTGTGGACAAACAGACAATCGGATGCTGGTTTCGTATCGCATCGCCAATGAAAAGTGCTAGAGCAGGCTCACTTATACTGTTTGCAAATATCTTCTCCGCTGCATGTCCGGTCATCATTGAAAGACCCTGCTCGAGATTGTAAGCAGGATTCTCGCGCGCAGCCGCATGGATAAGCGTCGCCCAGAGCGCCTTGTCTTTCATATGATAAGACTCAATTTTCTCCGGCGTAATCTGATAATCAGTAGAACTATTGGGAAAGCGGACAATGTAAATGTCTTGCGAACTGGGGCAGCGAATCATATCAGCAAGAATTTCACGGCCTCGCGGCAACAGTGCCATAGCGGCCATCGAGCACTCTAAACCGGCATCCGGTCTTTTGATAAAGGGGATAATTCCATTGGCGCCCTCCGCTGCAATAATCTCAGCAGTAAACGCAGCATCGCGCGGGCGTGGAGTTTTAGAAACGGACGTCGTTGTTTTAGAAACACCAGAGGTTCTCGCGCCACTTGCTGGGACGCTTGCCATCGCGGTCTTCAGTGCCATGCGCCCCTCTTCAGTTTCCATCAGTTCATCAATGCTTTTCCCCTTCAAATGCGATGGAAGGCCATTAACTGGACTTGCACTCGCCACTGCGGTGGGTGCACTCTGAAACAATTGCTGCGCGTGGACAGCCTCCTGACTGCTGGAAAAATTTGTAGTGATATATTGGCAGAGTTGCTGAGCACGCTGAATTCTGCCAGCGGCTTTATTTGCAGCAGCAGCATAATAGTAGAGTCGTGAGCTCGGCGTAGACGTTCTGACTAGGACCTCGAATGCATCTGCGGCCGGTACAAATTTTTTCTGCACATATAGAGAGTACGCATTACGAATTGCTGCTTCATCTGCGGTCCCAGCAGCTACTGCATAGCTGCAAGATTGAATCACCAACAGCAAGGTGGTTAGAATCTTAGACTTATCATTTTTCATCAAATCAGATGTTCGCCTTAGCGACCTCATCGAAATACTTTTTAAAAAGGGACATGTGTATTCTAAAAACTCCATCGTCCATCATTTCAAATTTCTCGTGGCGAGGATCGTTTTTTAGAGCAAAACGACGAGAGTTGGCGCCATGCGGATTTCTGATCACGATCATGCCGCTGGACGGCTCAAATCCAATAATCGTGTATGCGTGATTCGCCTCCACAATGTATGGCATGCCTGCAGGAATTCCATTGTGCGTTGCGCAGATAATTGGATTTTGAGACTTAACTGCACCATCAATGAAGGATGATAACTCTTGCTCAGATGCGTCCTCAGGATCAAGTGATTGTGATTTTTGACCAGTTAAAGTAGACAGTCCTTCGGACAGCAAATTGCCGTTGTCTGCGGGGAATTTTAAAACCTGTCCACACTCAATCAAAGTAGCCCAAAGAGCCTTGTTGTGGATTTTCTTGTCCTCCAATAGCTTTTCATCTATGTTGTAAATGCGCCCATCACCAGGAAAACGCACTACGTAGGTTCCTTCCTTGTGACCATAACTGACCATATCCGCCATTAACTTTTGTCCACGCGGCAGTTGTGCCAGAGTCGACATGGTACTTTCAAACCAGCAGTTCGGATAGTACATTTGGTCGATCCCATTTGCACCTTCCTTTGCGATGTCAGCCGCAGTAAAGACGCGCGCTCCTGGTTTTCCACTTTCCTTCCATTTTGCCAACATCGGCGAAAGCTCTTCGCCCCTCGAACCGGCACCAGATTCCTTCTTAGCGAGCTGCTCCGCGACGTAGCGTCTTCCTTCTTCCGACTTCAACATTTCTTCGGTGGATTTACCTTTGAGAGAATCCGGTATGGGATCAGCACCGGATGTTGAGGCAGTTGGGCTTGGCGCGCTGCCTGGAAAAAGCTTCTGCGCGAAAGCTGCTTCTGGCGCAGTGGGGAAAGTAGAAGAAATGTATTGGCAGAGCTGCTTAGCACGTGCTGTTCGATTGCTCGCACGATGCGCAAGCGCCGCATAATAGTACAGACGCGCGTTTGGAGTGGATGAAGCAATAAGTGCTTCGAACGCATCAGAAGACTCTCGATATCTCTGCTGCGTGTACAGTGACCACGCGTTTCGCAACGCGGTTTCGTTAGCAGGGCCAGCAGCCGGCGCCGCCAACATACTGTTAGAAATCAGCATTACGACAGTCGCAGCCCTAAGCAGAGCACTGGCGCAAACAGAGGCGCGTATTGCGCGTTTTCCTTCGTTCATCAATGGTTAACCCTGTCAGATGAAGACACAAAATTATGCATATTCCAATTAATACCCCATTTGGGGCCCGAATTTCTCCCCTCGACAGGGTGGGAAAGCAATTTTCACCTAAAAGTTTGTATCCGGTGGGGCTCCCTGGAGAGCGGTCGCCCTTGCAGTATCTACAACTCCCATCCTTCAAAGGGTTCAGGCGTTTATGCAACTGTCTTACGACGGGGAATAAAGCGCATAGAATACATATTAAATTCGCAGAGACAGGCAAGACAAGGGGGCGGCGTGTCGGATTTCTTAAGTCAATTGCAAATGGTCGAGGAAGCTGTGAAAGGCGCAACCAAGGGCTTTATGGCGAAACTGGATTCAGTGACGTTCAAAATGACCATTGGCGGGCTTAAAAGCAACGACCCAACTGCTGCGATGATTTCCATCGAGCAGCTAGCCAAGGAAAAACGCGAAATTAGCATCCCGCCCCTTTACGTCGTCGCCAGGGGTCATCCGGTGCAGCAGGTTCGAGACAAAGCCGAAGAGGCGCTGAAACAGCTCGACAAAGGCAACGAAATTCCGGCTTTAGTGAAAGGCAAGGAAGTCAAAGAAGCTGTAGCGGCGCTTGTCGCTCGATTTGGTAATTTTAAAAAACTATAGAAGCTGGCGAGCCGCCGGCGCTCGGAGGCGTTCCAGGGCAACGAGCCTAGCCGTAATACTTCAAACTTTGAAGCGAAACAGGAGCCGGAACGTGTCCAGCTCCTGCTCACCTCGGAAACGAGCGACGCTCAGGGTTTTCCTCCAAATCCCACTATTTAACGGGGACGGAAACCACGTCCTTGCGACCACCAGCCCATACTTCAATCTCGTGAGGCGGCTTGGGAGGCGCAATTGCTGCGGATGTTTCGCCTGGAATGCCTAAGCCCGTCAGAGATGGTGGTTCAGGAATCGCCAGACCGCTAGGTCCGGGCAACATGGCGATGTTCGGATCGGCTTTGACCGGCTTGGCGAAAAGTGAGGTTACATCAACCGTTGCGATAGGTTGGTGGTCTTTTTCGTTACGCAAGGATAGATACAACTTGCTTGCTGCGACCGCTTTGACGAGCTTTTGTGCATCCTCCGGGGTGACAGCTACAGTTACTGAGCTTGCCGGTGTCGCCGCTTGCTGACCGGGTTGACGCTGATATGTTTGACCAACCGCAATCACTTCGATATCGGAGAGAATCGGCGAAGCCTTTGTTTCGGCGCCAGCACCAACCATAGCAAGAACATCAACATGACTTTCGGGATTCAAGAATCCGGCTACGCCACTGTTGGTATCAACTGCAAACGTGACGGCGCGCATGCCTTGTTTGAGACGCGCTTCAAATCCGAGCGACATACCTTGTGGTGCCAGGTCATGCTGGGAGAGCAACTGTCCCGAAGCGATGCCAAACTTGCTGATGCGGCCGGCAACAAGACTTGCATTCGATACGCTGTCCACCGGAATCTTTCCGACTTCCAACTCCCTTTCTTCGAGAGCTTCCATTGAAATTGCCATTCCTTCTGGGATATCTCTAATTGCGTAGACAACTTTCCCTTTGGCTGCCTGAGCCTCTTTCAGACGATTGAGTTCGTCATCGTATTTATTTTTCGTACCATTTAAGTAGCTGCTGACTTGAAATGTGACCAGTGACGCCAAGCCCACAATAATCAACAACATCATTGCAGGCGGAATTCTCGAAATCGAGAGAAACAGTGAACGCATAGGATTCATAATCCAACTCCCTCGCGCACTGAGAAAGATCAACCATCCCCATCATTGGGGATGCCCTTTCGGACCGTAATAGGGTTTACCCTGAACTGACCTAGGGGGGAGCCGTTGAGGAATTGCAATCAATTGATATGCAAGCAATATTTTCGGCAACGTTGGGGTTGAACTTTTTGCGGACCTCACACGTCTAGAAAAAAGCAGCAACTCACACTAGTTTTTGCATAGGGAAATACAATAGCTGCATTAGATGGAAGGAACACAAAATGCCAGCCAAGAGGCAACTTCCTATTAGCCGCGCACAGCTGGCGGAGTATTTCGACTCCGCAACTTTCGGTCGGGGCGAAGTCTATGCCCTGGAAAACAGAGTTCTTGTCGATACCTTCGACATCGAGATGCCAAGCATCAGTGCTTATGTCCGAGGCTCGAAGAAAAAGCCTTACTCAGTGCGTGTTCGTTTTTCAAAACGAAAATCTGGGTGGGTCATATATACAAGTCAGTGTACTTGTCCAGTCAATTATGACTGCAAGCATGCTGCGGCAATGCTTTTAACTGCGGGTCAGATATTTGGTTTCGATGGCGAAGATTCCGGTACGTTTGTAAATCCAGAAGGACATTTTTTGACAGCAAAAACTGCGGCTTGGCTCCAAGAGCTCAATATTGCCGCCCGCTGCGCTAAAAAAACAAAAGATTCAACAGATATCGACGATGAGAGCAATCTCGTCTACATATTGAATTCACCGGACAATCTAGAATACGACCTCACTCCGACAATTTATTATGCGAAGGCAAATAAAAGAGGGCCAACACTAACAGAAATTTCCCATGATGACGTCCTATACGAGAGCGAGGAATATGGCAATGTCGACGATATGTTGATTGCAGGCATGCTGAACACATTTTTCAATAATTATTCGTATGGGACAGCGGATCGAGATGCTGGAATAGTGACAAAACTTTTCATCAGCATGCTCAACACAGGGCGATGCTATTTCAGAGATGTGAATGAACCACCGCTCAAACTTAATCATCCATTAGCGGCGAGCGTCTCTTGGACGTTGCTGCCTAGTGGCAGACAGAAGCCTGCCATTACCGTTGACAAGTCAAATGTTTTAGCTTTTCTTGATCCACATCCCTGGTACGTAGACACTGCCAATTGGGAATCTGGCCCGTTACAACTCCCTATTGCAGCGAGTGTTATCGAGGTTTTGCTTGATGCTCCTGAATTAGAGCCAACAGAGACCGCAGCTGTTCGTACCGCCCTCAAAAGATTTTTGCCCGACAATGAAGCAGCTCTGCCAATCGACAATTTTGAAAGAAAAACAGTAGACAGAGATCCAGTCAAGAAACTAATTCTTCAGTCCAAAACTGTTACCTATGCAGACGACACTCTATTACGCAGAGGATTTGCATTTGGTCATAAAGCACCATATGTAGCGGCAGTGTTTGATTATGGTGTCCCGGGAATTGATTTAGATTCCAACAACAAACAAATTTCCTCTATTGAGGGAAACGTTATTACGATAATCAACCGAAATTTGGAGATGGAGCGTTCTGCAATTCGCCAGTTGCAGCAAAGTGGATTGGAGGCTCTGCCCAATTATCTTCGTCCTAGCGACAAACTTTTGTTTATTCCCTCAGTTGCTGCCAACGAAAAGGTTATAACTGCAACCACCTGGTTTAGGTTTCTAAAGTCACAGCTGCCAAAGCTTCAAGAGTCAGGCTGGACCGTAGAAATTGATCCATCTTTTACCGTCGAAAGCGTAGAAGCCGAAGATGAGTGGTCCAGCGAAGTTGAAGACAATGGCGGCTGGTGGTTTTCTCTCGAAATAGGTATCGAAGTAGAAGGAGAGCGAATACCGCTGTTGCCCATTCTTCTGGACGCCTTAAGAAGAGCTCCCTTTGTCTTCACCCCAGACGACTTAGAAAGTCTAAATGTAGATGGGAAATTCTACGCGCCCCTTGAAGATGGTCGCCACGTTGCGCTTCCTTTTGAACGCGTAAGAGATCTGCTGAGTGTCATCTTGGATCTTTTCGACCGCAGCTCACAATCTGACGACATCAATATAAATCCATGGCAGGCTGCTGAATTAACCAATCTCGGAATTTCCTTCGAAAATCAATCGAGACTTAACGCTTTGGCACAACGTGTCAAATCTTTCAAAGGAATATCTGCGATTGAGGCTCCGCCAGGATTTCAGGCTAGCTTGCGAGAATATCAAAAAGAGGGCTTGGGATGGCTAAACTTCATTCGCGAGTTTGAAGCGGGCGGCATTCTTGCTGATGACATGGGCTTAGGAAAAACAGTTCAAACACTTTGCCACATTCTGATCGAGAAAACAGAAGAACGCCTCGACTATCCTGCGCTTATAGTTTGCCCCACCAGTGTTTTACCTAACTGGGTGAGTGAAGCCAAAAAGTTTACGCCGTCATTGCGCGTACTAGCTTTATACGGTGCAGAGAGGCAAAACAGTTTTAACGATGTGTATGAACACGACATCGTCGTGACTACATATGCCTTGCTTCACCGTGACAAACATCAGCTGGCAAAACGAAACTGGCATGTAGTTGTCTTAGACGAAGCACAGTTCATCAGAAATCCGGCAACACTCGCAGCTCAAACCGCCTTCCAATTGCAGGCGAACTATAGGCTATGCTTAACAGGAACACCGGTTGAAAACCACCTAGGCGACCTGTGGTCGCAGTTTCAATTTTTGATTCCGGGATATCTCGGAGATCAAAAGAGCTTTGCTTCTTTTTTTAGACAAGCAATTGAAAAGCACGGAGACCGAGCGCGTCAAGCCATGCTCTCACAAAGGGTACGTCCATTTCTCCTTCGCAGAACCAAGAGCGAAGTAGCCAATGAACTCCCAGAAAAGACAATAATTATAGAGAGTGTGCAACTTGACGGCGCGCAAAGAGATCTCTACGAGACGGTTAGACTGACTATGCATGAAAAAGTAAAAGAAGAAATTCATTTGAAGGGCTTCAAACGAAGTCAAATTGCGATATTGGAAGCATTGCTGCGCTTACGTCAAGTCTGCTGTGACCCTCGCTTGATTGGCACAAAATTCAATCATAAAGCTAAAGACAGCAGTAAGTTGCGCCGAGTTTTAGACATGGTCACAGAACTCATCGATGAAGGGCGCAAGATCCTCATCTTTTCGCAATTCACAAGTATGCTCGATATCATCGCAGCTGAACTCCAAGCCCTAAAAATTGAGTATGTTCAGATTAGAGGAGATACAAAAGATCGTGCGGAGCCTGTGAGAAAGTTTCAAGCAGGCGAAATTCCAGTTTTCCTTCTGAGCCTTAAGGCCGGTGGTACCGGTTTAAATCTCACGGCCGCAGATACCGTTATTCACTATGACCCTTGGTGGAACCCTGCAGTCGAAAACCAAGCGACAGATCGAGCCCATCGAATTGGTCAAACCAAGCCTGTCTTTGTCTACAAGGCAATTGCGGCGGGCACAATTGAAGAGCGCATGCTGCAATTACAGGAAAAGAAGAAAGCACTTGCCGAAGGTGTTTTCGATGAGAAGAAGGCCGCATCGATTAACATCACCGAACAAGAACTTGAATTTCTATTCCGTCCGTTAAGCGACGACCCAACAGTCGAGGAGAGCGCCGGATCATACTTTTCCAAGGGATCAACAGATTCATCAATACTGCGCCTTCCCTTAAATGAAGACAAACCGTCGCAAGATGAGAAACACGAAGAGAAAGTAGAGAAGAAGCCAGTAAAGCGCGAAAGCACCACAAACGCACCCAAAAGAAACACGGTAACTATCAAAAGGACCAACAATCCGCTAGAAAGCAGGGAAGAAAAAGGTGCTAAAACTTCAGTTGATCCCTTTATTGAAGCACTCAGAAAACAAGGGCTATCAGTTGAAGACATCGCAGCCGGAGAATTCATGAAGAAGAAAAAGCGCAAGTAAAGTTCAAGCCTGCTCGCGCATTTGCAAATTCAGCTTGTCGACCCCAAATGCAACTTTCGCACACAGGCCATAATACATTTGTAATACACTGTATAATGGTGAGCGGCTGTGAAATTCACGTTTGACAAAGAAAACCTGAAGAAGCACAGAATTTCTGACCGGGATTGCTTAGAAGTTTATGCAGATCCCTTTAACGAAGACGCTCCCAATGGACTAAGTGAAAGGGGAAACTAGAGGTTTCTTATAGTTGGCCGGTCACCAAATCGGAAGTTTCCAATTGAGATTGGAATTGAGATTTTCTCGGATGAACATCACCACATCTACCATGCAATGAAAGCGCTCGATGCCACCATGAGGTTAGTCGGATATGAAGAGTAAAGAATTGCAGGGCGGGCGGGCCGCGGCCAAACAAGAACTCATAAAGAGTGAGGTCATGACCTTCCGGCTTCCGTCAGATGAATTGGAAAAACTTTATGCGCTAGCAGAGAAAAGGAATGTTCGCGTTACTGTAATGGTTCGAGACTGGGTAATTGAACGGCTGGCAAGCGAAAGCGGTGGTCCCTCTCGAAAAGACCTTGCTTCCACACGAGAGATCAAAGAGATCCATACACGCCTGGCCGCCATTGAAAACGAGCTTGAAATTGGCAAAAGACCTGTTGTTCGGGAACGCACAAAAGCTTATGGCACCGGCCAGAAAAAAATGTCAAAGAAACGAACAAAGTAGAATTGGCAAGACATTTCTGTGCCCTAGATTACCCGACGGCGCGTGCGCGCATGCGTTTCGTGTAAGCAGCGTAACGCTGCAAGTGCTGAGCAGCGAACCTTTGCGCAAGAGTAGCAAGCTCGATTTTGCCCTGTGAATTATAAAGCCTAGAAATCTCGAGCATTATATCGGCAATTTCTTTCGAAACACGCATCTTTAGTTCGTCAATATCCATGTTTGCGCCCTCTTCTCGTAAAGATCGAATGACGTTAAAACCCTAAGAATGTGCCTGATATGCCGGGTTTTCAAAGATAAGGTATCAAACGCAGCACCTGTGGCAGTTTCCCGGCTAAAATTCACTAGCCCGACAGCGATTTAGCAGAAGAAAATGACAAATTAACGGACAGAATCAAATAGCTAATTAACGGACTTTGCCAAACGTGTTTCTCAAACAATCAAAATCGTACAGACAGTTCCTTAAAATCAGCATGTTGGCGCTTATAGCGTTCCAACTTGTGAGCTGCAAGGAAATGTTCGAAGCTCTGCCGCACAAGAAGTGGGGCTTCATCGACAAAACAGGCAAAATGGTTATCGAACCGCAATTCGATGATGTTTTACGTGACCAATACGGTGGTTGCTTCCCGTACTCTCATAAGATGTTTAAGAACTTCAGTGAAGGGCTCTGCGCAGTTAGGCTAGGCAACAAATGGGGCTACATAGATAAAACAGGCAAGTTTGTCATCGAAGCAAAATACGATAACGCCGGAACTTTCTCGGAAGGCGTTGGATGCGTCAGGCTCGGACAGAAATGCGGCTACGTAGACAAAACAGGCAAGTTCGTTTTGCCGCTGCAATTTGACGCTTACGAACACTCAAACAACGCCCGCAGCGACAATCCTGACTGGGATTTCACGGCGGCATTAGTAGAAAAATTTGGATTTAGCGATGGCCTGGCAGTCGCCAGAAAAGATGGAAAAGAAGGCTACATTGATCACAGTGGAAAATTCGTCATTGCGCCAAAGTTTGCCTCGGCAGGTGCATTCGAAGGTGGAGTGGCGAAAGTTGAAACCGGAGAGAACATGCAACGACTACCGGGTTCTACTTTCATTGATAAAACAGGCAACCCTATATTAGAGACAGAAGAGCGCTGCTTAGATTACTCGGACAAAATTTTCCTCGCGACAAATGGCAAATACGACGCAACGCGCAAGCTGTACTACCTTAACGCAAAGGGAGAACGGCTAACGAAAGAAGAGTATGTCGACGCGCGCATCTTCAGCGAAGGACTAGGCGCCGTTGCAGTGAAATGGGGTGAAGGTTCTCTTGGTTCGCAGGGCACCAAATATGGTTACATCGATAAAGCAGGAGAAATCGTAATTCCGGCGGCATTTCAGATCAGCGGTAATAATCTCGCAGGAAACTTCCACAGTGGACGCGCGATTGTTAGCAAGACAGAACTGGACGTGATGGGCAATTACCACACATCGCACGGCATCATCGACGCCAAAGGCAACTGGGTTTTGAAGCCCAAATATAATCACATTGCGGCATATTGCGATGGACTAGCCCGTGCCTTTTCAGACAACGGAACAGTCTATCTAGATATGAACGGCAACGAAGCAGTGAAGACAAATTCGCCATGGGGAAACAGCTTCAGTGAAGGTCTCGCGGCTGTAATGGCGAAATAAGTTTGTCTAACTACTTACGTCTGCTGGCTACGGACTCTTTTGCTTTGCCGATTTCGAGAGAGCTCAAGAACGACTCATTCACTTTGTACTCGTCAGCATACTCGGCATCAATCTTCGCCAAGTAGTGGGAGAGAAATTCGTAAGCCATCCAAACCTGCTCACCAACGACTCGAGGATCAGCAGTGGTGCTGTGATCTTTCAGAGTAACCATCTGGTGGAAAAGATCTTCCAGCTTAGTAAACGCCAGGACGGCCGGAGCGTTCTCTCCGTATATCTCTTCCAGTTCTTTGATGCGTTCTTGATCGTTTACGTAATCCAATTTCTTTCTCCTGGCATTCTTGAAATTCTGGGCAAAATGAGAAACCCTGCATTTCTCCTTTCCGCCGAAGCAGTCAAGCGCTGTAAATGTAGTCTGCCTTACCGCAATTGTGACAACAACTTGCTATTTTAGATCGTTACTTGAACGAATTAATTTGAATTCAATGTAGAAGATAAACAGCTTCTATGAAGCCTCGTGATGGGCGAAAACAGTATGTGGAGACAAGTAAGGACTGATAGCAGAGGCTCCTTAGATGCAAAACATTACAGGACAAACTCTAAACGCTTATGCTGACTGGTTTGCAGACAACTTTCACACATTCTACACTCATCCGTTCTGGATGAGTAGGCAAAGTGTTCGGCTTCCATTTGGAGCCAATACTCAACGTCATACTTGGCCAAAATTTATAACTCCAGCGACTGAAAAATTTGGCACCTTGCAAAGCGATCCAGATGGATGGATTGCTAGAATTCTTGTTGAGACTGGATTTGCACTAACTCCTTCAGTTGCTCCATTAGGAGATTGCCGGGCGGGATTCGCCATTGTTCGATACGCGGAATTTTTCCGAAACAGCTCAGCAAGCGGAATGCTTCCACTACTTTTGAACGACGATCCTTCAATCCGAAGTAGCCGACTTAAGGCTTTAATGGCGGAAGAACTCTCAATTGGAATTGCGTGCTTTCTTCTTCGTGAATATCATGACGTTGAAGACATTATCGAATACCAAGTATGGAAGCAATCGTTGAATCAACAGTTCGGAGGCGAGCAGCCAGACTACTTCTGCTTCACTCACTCTGGAATTCCCATTCTGGTAGAAGTAAAAGGCTCGATCACTCTGAAGAAAGATACTCTGAGAGATAAGCGAGATGTTGCCAGAGATCAACTTTTGAATGGACGATTTGCAAAACCAGCAGATGAAGCGATCGGAAGGCGATACTGTATAGCCACGAATCTAATGGTAGGAGATCCTCCCGGCAAAAACCCATTGACCAGGACTTTTATTGATGTCATCGTGCCGTCTCAAACAACAAGCGATACAGATTATATAGTGTTAAAAGTGCAGGACGAGTCGACAGAAATTGTCAAAACAACGCATTTTGATCTCGACTTCATATACGGAGAGGAAGATGAAGACAAAGACGACAAGCGCAAAAAAAACAAAACTCGAGTAGCAAAACGAGACAAAAGCGAAATACAGAAAGAACAATCTCGCATTTTGAAAAGTATTCCAGGACTTACCAAAGACGTGCCTCGAATATCGTGTGCAAAAGCCCTTCGATTTGCGGGACAAGACTTTGCAGCAGACGCTGCACTGAAAGAAGAACAGGGTGTTTCTGAAAAGTTCAAATATCTTCCTCGACGAGCAAAAATTGACCTGCTTCCAGAATACAATCCAGTAGGAGTAGATCCTATGGGGAACATGGTTTTGATGAAATCTAGTACTTTGGCAGAACTAGACGAAGGCGTTCAAGTTAAGAGAACTCTGGAGAAAGACTACAGGAAGCGTATCTCGGAGGAGTCAATTCTAAGGAGAATTTTTCACATAAACGAATCTATAATCGTTTGCCCCAATCCTATCATGCTGGGTGCAAACTTCGAAATTGGCTAAATTCCCAAAAGTGATTTGAGCCAACCGCTTTGTTCTTGCTTTTCCCTATCTTTGCGTGCAAGTTCTGACTCCAAAAATCCGATGCGCTGGTTGGCAACATCGAGACGATCTTGCGCGTCTGCCAAAAGTCGCTTCTGCAATTCAATCTGCGTCTTTAGTTCAATTAGTTCCTGATTCGCCTCGGTAACTGTGGACAAGTTCATATCAACTGCGCCGGCTTTGACGTTTAAGTTCATTGTGTGCGTGCCGGTGAATGAGCCCGCGGTCGCACAAGTCGCCGTACCACCGCCACCTTCTTCGAGCATCTGGCGTAATTGCTGCGCTACGAGATCGGTAACGCCGCCCTCGGTTTGTTGAACTTCAGCAGATGAGCTGGTCGTGAGTTCCACAGCAGGTTGCGCAGACACTTCGGTGCTAGTGGAATTTGCGAGTTCGTTATATGCATCGTCTTCATCGGTGCAAGGTGCTGCAACAAGCTCCGAACACATTTCGCTGATTTCTGCATTATCTACAACATCAGCGATAGCTGGGCAAGGTGTTGTCGCCGCCTCCATGCAAGAGGAAGTGGTTGGTTCTGTTTTGGAAACAGCGGAGTCAACGCGCAAAGAATCATCGTCCCCAGTTTCCTTTGGCGAAGCTTCGCTTTTCGATGAACCCTTCTTCTTACCCATTGCCTCTTACTCTATCGGCGGGCGGCATTCATGCCGCCCCTACAATTCTAAATACGCTTCCTCTTCAGCGGGCGAGCAGGTGAGCGCCCCTACAATCACATCTTCTCGTACCAGACGGGCCCTTCGTTTACTATGGCTTTCTTCGGCTCGCCACCAGTTTCGCCTTCGGGACCAGCGGCGTTAGCGCCAGCGGTAGCTGCAGCAGCCGCTGCAGCTACACTAGATGCGGTGTCATCTGCGACCGCTACGGATGTGACTTCCACAGGCGTATCGTCCTCTTCGGGAGGCATCAAATCAATCAGGCGAATATACAAATGCGACATGGTTTGACACTGGACATCAGTCCATTCGTGCTTTCTAAATTCGTCGAGAATGCGGAAAGTCTCTTTGCGCGTCTTTGCTTGTTTGACGCGAGCCAACCAGATGTTCAAATCTTTGTTTTTGTCGACTTCACTCATGTCTCTTTGCTCTCACTTTTTACACAAATGCACTTTTCTAATTCGTTGAAATTTACACAAGTGCAGTTTACTCAACTGCTGTTTATACGTTTACGCTCTGCTTAATTAGCAGTGTAAACATCTCAGAGAGCTGCCCATTGCCAGCGCTTACGCTGCTTGGCGAGCTTCCCCCAAATTGTAGCTATCAGTATAAAGCGTTTCCAAAATAACGTCGTTGCCTCAAAAGTCCGCGATCGATGCGTCCGATGCCGGCGAGCCGCCGGCGCTCCCAGGCCCGCTGCGCTCCTAGATAGAGAAACCATGACAAAGAAACCTTCGATAAATACATCAGAGTAAGGGCGGCATTAATGCCGCCCGCAGCCGGCGAGCCGCCGGCGCTCGCAGCAATGCCAAATGAACGAAAGGACCGGAGTCGCCCCCGGTCCTAACAATAATTCTTCTTAGCGAAGCCGCTTCAGTGACTAGTCTTCCAACTTGCCTACGCTGAAGGAATCCGGGTGGAAGGGCTCGTTGAAGCCATGAACGAATGCGTTCTTGCTGCCGTAGAACACACCGGTTGCTCCGCCGTATACCAATGCGGCAGGAACGGTGACTACGCTGACGAGAGCGCAGGACGGTCCGAATTCGTGTCCGCCGACTTTGTCAGCGGCCTTTTCGGTCAAATCCTTGTAGGACTTGACGACTTGACGGGTCACAGCAACCGGGGTGCCGATTACCATGCCTGCGCCCAAACCACCCATGCGGGTAACGATGAGCGAGCCATCAACTACTTTTTCTACGCCATCATCAGAAGCGAGTGCCGGTGTAACCAAACCAGCTGCCATGACTGCTGAGAGCGCAAAGGCTTTCAAATTCTTCACGGTTAATCCTCCAATCAGATTCCCTGTCATTTTTGCCCCGGTATATCTCTTGAATTCTTCCACACTTTGTATGGAATAAAACTAGTAAGTCTCTAAGCCGTTACATGCCTAAGGTTTTGAGCTTCGTCAGTCAGACCTTCGAATTTCACTTTGCATCGAACGGATACACGGGCTACAGGTGGGATGTTAGCAGATTTTGCCTATTCGGCACCTTCAGTATTTTTACAGAGACAAAACGCTACAACCCTGTGCTCAGCCCAGAACCTGTCGCGGCGATCGCGCCCAGTAGCCTCGCTTCGCGCGCCGAGGAAGCCACTGTGCCCGCCCCATTCCGGAGCGAGCAGCGTTACAAATGGTGTCTTTAATTTGTCAGAAAGAAACGAATCGAAGGGAACAATCGGATCGTCCTTAGACGCGATAATCAGCGTGGGGACCCGGATTCGCTCGATGAAGTTAATAGAACTAGCATTCGAATAGTAGTTGTCAGCGTCGCCGTAGCCACCGTCAGGCGCAGTGAAAATATCGTCAAAATCTTTGATAGTTTTTACCAACCTGAGTTTTTCGACGTCAAATCGGTCGGGAAACAAAACGCTTTTTTGACGGATCTTGCTCGTCAGTCCGCGTAAGAAGTGCAATTCGTATATCTTGTTGACACCTCTGTTCAACGATTCGACGCTGGCGTGCAAATCGATGGAAGGAGAAATTGCACAGATGCCAGCGAATAGACCGACGGCGTCTTCGCCAAGTTCGCCGGCAGCTTTAAGAATGATGTTGCCGCCAAGGGAAAAACCAGCGACGTAGATTTCTTTCAGTCCATACGCCTTTTGCAGATGCCGCGTAACCGCGATGACATCAGCACTCATGCCACCGTTATAGAGCGTATTGCTTAGGTGCAATGTGCCACCACAATTGCGCAGGTTCATCCGCGCGACGTTCATGTCTTGGCTCATAGCCTTTATGCCGAGCCCCTGAACTTGCGATGATTCGCTGGAGCCTTCTAGCCCATGCACAATCAAAAGTGTCGGTCGATTTTTGTGATCGGGTTGAAGATGAACATAAGTAAGCACGGAAGAACCGCTCGCCACCTCGATTATGCATTTCTCACCAGCAGGCAAATTCTTCGGGTGTAGTGCGCGCGGAATGAACGTCGGCACGATTGTCATCAAATGCGGCGATAAAAGAAACGGGTGTGGGACGAAGTCGGACATTGAGTGTGAATCTTTTTTGTAGTGGCGCGTTGTATGCGCCATCCTTTGTTTCTCCATAGATCAAGGGCGCGTGCAACGCGCCCACGCGGATACAGTAATTACGGTTTCACAAAAGCAGATAGCGCCTTCACGAAGCGCTCTATATCAGCTTCACCAAGTGAATAATGGCATGAGATGCGCACGCCGTGTCCGGGTGTCGGCAACAAGTAATCCGGTTGAATCCAAATTTTCTCTTTCTGCCAAAGTGCTTGCACAAGGTCATCTACCAGCAAGCGCGACGGTTCGAAGTCGAATGCAAGCAAGGCAGTAAGCTCGTTTGCAGGCATTTGGTCAGGCGAAGGCAACAAGAATGTCGGATTGAGCTTTTCGGCAATCAGATCACGTGCAAAACGCATGATTTCCAACTGGCGTGCGGCAATATTGCGCTCACCGAGCTGCCTTTGAAGTTTCAACGCAGCTTGCAACCCCATAAATTTCACGGAGTCTTCTGTCCCTCGGCATTCCAATGCCCATACAGGAGATGAGCTAGCTGCGCGCGTTTCAAAATACTTGTGTCCAACCCAAACCGGTTTCAAATCTTCCAAAATTTTGCGGTCGAAGTAAGCAAAGCCGATTCCATTTGGAGAACCGAGCCATTTGTGTGCTGACGAAACCCAGCTATGGTAGCGGGATACATCTACCGGGCCTTGACCAGGAGCATGCGCACCATCAATCAAGAGCGGCATGCCTGAAAGATGGCACTCCGCGATTAGCGTATCGAGATTGGGTCTCCAACCTGTAAAGCAGTCAATTTCACTTACCACCACGAGCTTTGTTCTTGGTGTCACTAACTTCTCAATGCTCTGGCAATGATGATGGCTACCCAGCTCCGGCTCGACCTTATGCCTGCGCACAACGATGCCACGAGTTTCTTCCAGATGACGCGCAATTGTGTTCAAGCAACCATGCTCGTGATCGGTGGTGACCAATTCATCACCTTCTTTGAGAAGGTAAGTCTGCATCATCAATTGCAGACCTTCCGTAGTGCTTTCGGTCAGCATGAGCAAATCCCGCTCGACGCCAAACATCTCTGCCGCCATAGTGCGTGCGTCTTCGCGCAGTTCTGTTTCAAAAAACGTAGTCAGCGTCGGGTTTTGATTGAGCTTGCGCCAACCTTCCTCAAGCGCTTTAATCACCGAAACTGGCTTGCGTCCGCAGCTTCCGGTGTTCAAATACAATGGGAATTCCGTATTCCCGGGAGCACCGTATGGAAACTCGCTGGCAACAAGGGTTTTGTTCAATTCACCAGTCTCCGGTTTCGTTAACAGAATCTTGTTTTTGTCCACGATTTATTGCCTTTTTGCCTTTTTTGTCGCTGCTGAAATAAAGATTTCAACAAGAATGCGGGAAATACGCTAACTGCGCTTGCCACCTCTGTTTTTTTGCATACAATACAGTTGCAAGACGTATTATTTTTCCAGGTGTGTCTATGTTAGCCGACGGCGAACCCGCATTCATAGGTCTATTTGTAATCTTTGCCATTATGGTATTCCTGGGCATCGGCGCGAACATGGGTTGGTTAGGCGTGGTGTACTAGATCGATGTCTCGGTAATTGCCCGCCCCATTAAGCGTCATGTACTCCGGATCCATACAAGCAGCAAGCAAGCTCTCGAAGAGGCTTTCCTTTGCGCTGTCTTCTTTTCTGGCAATCGCGTGCATGGTGTGCGGCGCGACCTTGCTGACCAGCTGCGGCGGAGAGATGGGAACAGACGTTGAATTGTCGAAGAACGTCTACATGGAACTTGTCGACTGGCATGTTAGCGGGCTCTGGGTCATCAACTGTCCGGTCGCCTGGATTCGCGTAATGAACTACAACCACGTGCCGGTGAAGAATCCGAAGATCAGCTATGCAACCTATGATTTCGAAGGAAAGCTGCTCAACCATGGCACCTACACAATGGAAGGCGAAGTACCTGCTGGACAAGTGAAGAACTTCATTGAGCAGTATTTGGGGCTCGTGGACCTGCACAGCGACAAGCTTGCCGTAAAACCAATAGGCGTCGAACGCGAGTAATTTTATAAAGAAGGGCGCATGCAACGCGCCCCTACAGGTTCTTATTCAATGAAAGAGGCATGCAACGCGCCCCCACAGCTTTTGCAAAGCGACCTAATACTGTTTGTACTCTTTATTGAAGAACGAACTCTTGAGCACGAAATAAGTAATGGTCCCGTACAGCAGTAGCAGAACCGCAAACATCAGAAAAGGAATCTTCTCGTAGATCTTGGCGAACGGTCTAGCGATGAAGTCTATTAAGAATAGTCCACATGCTGCGGCTGGCATTTCTCGGCCTCCTTCTTGACATTGCCTACGATTATATGCATCGAGGCGGTTAAGAAGAAGTGAAAAGCACCAATGTTGGGCTTATTATTCTGTAATACAGTCAAGAGGAGCGCGACGGATTCACGAAATCCGTCTGTTCATGCTCATTTTGCAAGGCGTTCGATAAGTGACCAAAAGCCGCTTGTGATCAAATTATTAGTTAACGCCAGTACGTGAAGTACTTCTTCCAGTGGTCAACCAGGAAAGGCGCAAGAAGCTCAGGGCACATAACGCAGGCCACGCAAATGACCAGTGCGAGCGTTAAACCGAGGGAAAATACCCAAATCATGATTGTCGAAAAAACTCCAACTGTCTTGAAACTTACTACCAGCCAAGTTGACGAACATCATCGTTTCGACCGGTTTAAGGACCGGTTAAGGAAAAAGTTTATTGAGTTTAATGAAACCTGTCTAGTCTGTTTCCAGAAGGAGAAAACAGTGCGGTGCGGCGGCTTTCAGAGGCTTGAAACGCTCATGCAAGGCGGGTCCGATCGCTTGAAAACGCCAGAACGAAGTTTGAAAGATAGCGGAAAAGTTTCTCCCAAAACGCTGAATTAATCAACGTTTTGGAAACAAAGTGGTTTGCCCGGCACCTTCAAAATCATGGGGACACTACAAACCAGTTCGGCAACAACGAAAAGGGGCTGAACATTAGCGTTCAGCCCCAGTTCTAGCTTGTGCAATGCGGGCTTCCCAGCGCAGACGGGTTCCGCAATTAGATTCCGCAGATAGTTTTCGCGCTCGAAATCTAGTTGTGGTCGAGAGCGACGTCAACTTGCAAGGCACCTGTGCCCTGGAAAACAACCGTCGTTACGGACGGATCGCCTTCTGCATCCACAGAAACCTGCCCTTTGAAAATGTCTTTGGTGACATGCGGCTTTTCAGCGACCAAGCGCTCACTACGCGAAGAATGACTATTCGAGCGATGTGACGCAGTAGCTGTGCTGGTCGTCTTCTCCTTCTCTTCCTTCACGACAGGTGCCTTCCTCGTAGCTACAGTCTTCTTAACCGGCTTTTTCGAACCGGATGAGCTCGATGAAACAGCGGTGTCCGGGTTTTTCTTCTCAGGAACGGAAGCTGCAATCAGCTCTTCCTTCTCACCGATTGGTCTGCCATGCGGCACGCCGTATGAGACATAGACTTTAGTCGGAATCAAATCCTTACTACCGCCTTCGGAAGACGCGATCATTACTGGCGCGCTTTGCTGATCTAGGTAAGCAGTAGCATTGATCGGAGCGCGAGAGACAACAAGTGAAAGCTGCTCAGTGCCAGGATTCTCGTCGAACTGCAAGTAAGTGCCGTCGCCAGGAATCATTACGTCGCGACCGTGGGCAACATGATTGTCTTCATGCATGCGCTCGTTTGGGAAGAGCACAGCACGCTCGCCGCGGCTGCCGTTCTTCAAGAGGACGTAGGCATAACCATCTATATTAGGAATGACGTGAAAGCGCACCTGATCGCCGGTCTTGAACGGATATTTGTTGCTGACCTTCATGTGCTCGGACCCGCGCTTCAACTCGATCCAGTACTGAACGCCAGTATTGGACACGTCCTTCTGGTTACTCAGTTGGGTTCGAAACAGGTCTTTCGGACCCGGTACGACGTTGTCAGCCGGCCCCGCCGAAAACGCCGGCAGCGCCGCCGTTATCAAGGCACATAGTGCCACTGGAAGGGTTCTACGGAAATTCATTACTAATCCTCCATCTGCTTTCATTCTTGCACAGGCGATCTATTTGTGTAGGACTGCCAGTTTGGTCAGAAAAACCTTGCTGCGCGGGCGGTCCTGTAGCGCTGAACTTGAACTCTTCTTCTCTACGGATAGCAGCCCAGATTTTAGGAGGTCCGCTTCAACTTCTATTCCAGAACTTGGTTCGTGCTTCTTCAAAAAGTCCGCAGCTTTGGCAAAGAAGGCATTTGTAGCCTCCTGGTCGCCGTAAATTGCAAACGGGGAATGACTGGAGACGACAATAAACGTTTCGGCACCGGCGGGGTCACCGAGGGCGTAGCAATCGTGCAGAACGTTCTGCTGCTGTTTGACCTGAATATTCGCAAAACGGGTTTCGAGATTTGATGGGCAAGTGAAATAGTCGCCAGCTGAAAGCAAATACTCTTCGGCGTTTTTACGACCTGTATCCGATACGGGGGCCGCCTTAGCAAACTTCAAATCCTTGGCGCCACCATCATTCTTTGCAGTTTTTGCTGTCTTGGCGGCGGCATTTTCGGCTTTTTCTTTAGCCATGTCTTCCTGCGAAGGCGGGAAAAGCGTGTCTATGTCGCCGCCCGAACTCGATTGATGGAAAACGTAAATGTAGGAAGGCTCATCCACATTGACTTTCATATAGAAATTCGTGCCATTGCGCAGGGTTCCGCCTGGCTGGTAGAGCTTAAAGGCGTTTTCCTGTCCGCTCCTTGGGTCGTTGTACTTGCCTTCCAGCGTCACCCACGGTATTTCCGGTTTCATTACGTATTCCGGCGGCAAGATATTTGGTTGGGGGGCGCGCGCTAATACCATAACGGTGCCCACGCTTATGCCAAGCAGGAGGAGGACCAAAATCAGCGTACTGTTCACAAATGCTGCCTTCCGAGGCTTGTACTCGATATCCGATATCAGTTTCTGACCACAGGTTTTGCAGAACCGCGAAGACTCCAAGTGCGACGCTCCGCACTTAGAGCAGTTTACACGAGCCACTTCGGTGCAACCCGCTTTTGGCACAGGCGCGCCCGGCGCAGGTTTTGGAATGTCGATTGCACTTTGGCTCAGCTTGCGCGCCAATGTGGCCTCACCGCCTTGAACCAGGCATTGCACAATCACGTCGACCCAAAGCATTTGTTGCAGCCGGGTTCCGTCGCTTGTATCCGGCTCAGGAGGAAGCGATCCGCAATGCATACCAATGACATGGCCATCCTTGAACATCGGACAGCCAGATGATTCGGGCGAAAGCACTAAGTTATGAACCAAATGATTAGGATCTGCCTCGCGAAGACTACCTAGTAAATTGCCTTTGCGAACAAACGGCTTAGACTCTAGAGGCTCGACCGTGAGACTTTCAATCTCGTCATAAGGTTTGAGTTGAACTTGAATAGCGACGGGAATCGGCACTGCATTGCGGTTATACGGTCTTTCGTTTGAAGGCTGAAGGTTAATCTGCATCAGATGCCGCAGTTCAGCTATTGTCTGAAAAACAGAGTAGTCATCCAGCCCAGCCAGGCGCCAGAGCTCATTTGCAGGCGTAACTCCATCGAGAACAGGCCAGAGAAGCTTCGCGCGTTCGAGTGAATCACCCGTAAGATTACTTGTATTTAGTTCGGGCGAGACACGCTGCCAGAGCGAATCCGCTCCGCCAATTTCTTGTTGCAACTTTGGCAATTCATCGTATCGGCGATGCGATTCGATCAGCAGCATATCGGCAGGACGTTGAATAGGTCTGCGTGAAAGCCAGTCAGGACTCTTTGCCGAACGGAAATGGAAATTGCCATCCATCCTTGATTCAAAAATTTGATACAGCGCGTATTCGTTGAGAAGCCCACCGTACTGCGCGTGAAGTACCTTTCCTTCCTGGCAAAAAATGCGCGCAACGGTACGATTGCGCTCATCGGTAATGACGAGAATGCCCTCTTTGCGGGCATTGGTGATGGTTTGCAGAACCATCGCCAAATCCAACTCAGCAAGTGAGCCACCCATGCCTTGCTCGAGAGCAGCCTGTGGGACGCTGTTCTTTTGAATCAGCTTGGCGATGGTATCGATACTCAGGTCGGGTAAGGTAGGCCGAGTGACAAGGACCACAGCATTATTTTTTTGCAAAGAAACCTGCGGTAAATACTCGGTCATGGCTTGGGTAGCCATTTGTGTCGTAGAGGAGCGACTAAAACGCGGGTGAAACATCGCTTTAGAGACGCCCCGCTCCTCACCAGAGCAGGGAAAACGAATCTTAAGCGCTTCGAGGTAATCGGTGAAAAGAATGATGGAGTGCGCGGTTGTAGCGACCTTGTCATCATCGATAAGCCAGCAAGTCGCCAAAATTTCGTCATTCGACGACGTCCGGTCGATGATTACCCCGACCGATCCGGCATATTGCCTGGCTTCAATTTTGCTATTCAGAGCTAAAGCTCCTCGAAGTCAAGATCCGAATCAATCGGTCTGCTGCCCCACTCCGGCGACCGCGCCCCCCGTAGGCGACCACAGCCTCCGTATACAGTATAGAAGGCCTTATCTATGTTGGGGGTTGACGGGAGCAAAATCGCAGCGCCCCACATTAGTAAAACCAAGGAATGCCAATGGATTCCCGACGGGCAGCCAGTAGGGGCGATGCCATGCATCGCCCGGTTTTGGTCCGGAACATCAGTCGTCAGGTCGCGTCAATTAGACCTCTGCCTGTTTTTGGTCGATGTCTTCACCCTCTTGAAAGCGAAAAGCCAGACAGTGCCTTTGTTTTCGGCGCCATGTTTCGAGAGATTAAGGGACTACGTTATAATGAACGTCCGCAGCCGCCGAGACCACCGGTATATCTGGTAACCTAATGTCTCTCACGCGATGCGGATTCGGGCGCTCGTAGCTCAGTGGATAGAGCCCCCGCCTTCTAAGCGGGTTGTCGTTGGTTCGAATCCAACCGAGCGCGAATTTTTCCCATCGCAAGGGTCATTAGCTCAACGGCAGAGCAGTTGCCTCTTAAGCAATTGGTTGGTGGTTCGAATCCACCATGACCCACCACTTACGAAGAGCATCTCCAACGAGATGCTCTTTTTGTTTGAAAAAAAACACCAAGAATTGCTAAATGCAGCAAAGCAAAAACTCGAGCGATTAATCCTTCGACTTTCATAACTCCTTAACCGTGGGCTGAAAAGATTGCTTCACACTTGCGTGTAACCAACCTGGAAATTGGTTTAAAACTTGCGCACAACTTGCACTTCCAACTTGAAAATTGATAGACCGACTGCATAACAATTGCGACACCATATCTGGTGCTGACAATTACCTTTCTATTTTATGTTTGCTCAAACTATCGAAACTAATTTAAGGCGCATTCTCGGCGCCGGCGTGATTTCGCTCACATTGCTGATAGCAACGGCTTCTGAAGAAGATCTCCGCGAAGCTTTCAGCCACAAGCTTTCAGAAATTTCGCTTGCCAAGGAGCCCTTTTTGAGGTAAGGTATTTGGGTATCAAATACGCCCGCCCAAGCAACCAATCAAATTGGCTGACAGGTACGGCTAGTGTCCCGCCCGGACCACCCATTGCGGATGGCCGAGCAACACCAGAACAGCAAACCGCGAAAGCGGTTGAACTTGCACAGGCAGAATACGCCTTAGGAAACCCGACCGAGTTCCTGGCCTATCTCTATATAACCGACTCTAGGCGCCCCCGCGCCTCGTTTTAACTCGCCACCACTATGGGAGGTCCACCATGTTTCGATGGAACCCACACGTGACGACTCGAGAATCACTCACGAAAGATTTTCTTGCTTCGCTTGTAGTTTTTCTAATGGCAATGCCGCTTTGCATGGGCATTGCGCTCGCATCCGGAGTACCCGTTGAAAAAGGAATTCTCACCGGCATTGTAGGCGGTTGCATTATAGGTTTCATCACAGGCAGCCCGCTGCAAATCAGTGGACCCGCCGCCGGACTGACAGTTCTGGTTTACGAGATCGTCAGTAATCATGGACTTTCAGGTCTCGCGATCATTTTAGTGAGTGCAGGACTTTTGCAACTATGCATGGGGTTAGCGCGTATTGCACAGATTTTTCGTGCGGTATCACCGGCAGTGATCAATGGAATGATGTCTGGCATCGGCATAACACTCATACTCAGCCAGCTCTATGTCATCGGCTCTCTGCATCCCAAAGCGCATGCCCTGCACAATATCAAGCACATTCCGGACTTGATCGCCAACATTCTCGATCCGACAACAACAGCACTTGAATCGGTCAACATTGGCGTTTTAACTATCGTTGTTTTAGTCCTGTGGATGAAGTTTGCAAAGGGCAAGCTCGCTTCCATTCCTGGTGCGCTAGTAGCAGTAGTCACAGCTACAGTCACAACCAGTCTTCTGCATTTACCGCTTAAAACAATTCCATTGCCGGAAAGTATTTTCAGTGGAATTCAGTTTTTGAATTTCGCAGAAATTTCAAAATTGGATCCTTGGTCTATCGCGAAATTCTCAGTCGTGCTGGCAATTATCGCCAGCGCCGAAACATTGCTAAGCGCGGCAGCCGTGGATAAGCTGCACCGTGGACCGCGAACAAAATACGACAAAGAACTGATCGCTCAAGGCGTCGGTAATACAATATGCGGACTAATTGGTGCTCTACCAATGACCGGCGTCATCGCTCGCAGCAGCGTTAACGTAATGAGCGGCGCGAAAACAAATCGTTCGGCAATCATGCACGGCGTTTGGCTCTTGGTCGCGGTGGTGGTATTTCCGAACGTTCTTCGAATGGTGCCGGTTGCTACCCTTGCAGCGCTACTCTTATTCACTGGATTCAAACTCATCGACTTCAAAGCAATTCGCAAACTCTGGGATTTCGGTCCACGTTTGGTTGGTGTTTACGCAGTCACAACGATAGCGATCGTTTCCACCGACTTGCTGGTCGGAGTGGCACTCGGGGTAGCAATGTCCGTGGTGAAGCTTGTCTATACGATGACACGCCTGAACATAACTATCGATCGCAGCGAAACAAAATCGATATTGCATCTACGCGGCGCAGCAACCTTTTTAAGTTTACCTATACTCGCAGACGCTTTGGATTCCGTACCTGCAAACACTGAATTGCACGTTTGCATGGATGAATTAGATTACGTCGATCACGCCTGCCTGGAACTAATCATGGATTGGGAAAAGCAGCACGAATCTACGGGTGGCTCGCTAGTTATGGACTGGGGCGAACTGCGGGCGATGTTCCGCAGCAAACGCCGCTCCCGTCACATTCGCTCAGCGGCATCCGCAGGCCCCGCGCCTCTGCACGGACACAACACTCATCCGGAAAAAGAAAGCGCCGCCGTTTAGAAATCGTCGTAGCAAATTCTTCTATCGTCAATTCGATTTGCCGCCCTATCGCCGTTATCTGTTGTACATACGGGTTTTCACTGTACGCATCCTTGCTAAACAGACAACCGTGTAAAAACATGCATAAAGCGCACCTCAAACAAGACAACCTGGAACCATTGAAAAGGGCAAACGTCAGCACAACATCAGCAATCAAAAGAACAAAATAAGATGGCTATGAAAGCCCAAAATTTGAACGGGGAAGCTCCTAATAAGGAGTTTCCGGTTCTTCAAGGCGACCAGGACAAATTTCCAGGTCGCCTACTAATTTTTCGATAGGAACCACGCGCGTATTAGAGTGTCATTCTATTGGAATCTCAGGAGGTGCAATATGCCAGGAAGCAAATATACAGACAAGCAAGAGCGAAAGGCAAAACACATTGAAGAAAGCTACGAAGAAAAAGGTGTGAGCGAAAAGGAAGCGAAGAGCAGAGCTTGGGCTACCGTCAACAAACAAGATGGCGGTGGCAAGAAGGGAGGCTCTGGAGAAAAAAAATCTAGTTCGAGAAAAACAGCCTCCCGCAAATCGAAGTCCGGCACATCCGGCAAAAAACACTCCAGCACCACTAAGTCCCCAACAAGTAAGAAAAAAGCGGCTGCTGGTAGGAAGGGCGGCAAAGCTAAAGCTAGAAAGGCTGCTTAGATGACAAAACTCTCGATAAAAGAAGGGGAGCGCCGAAGCACTCCCCTTCTTTCTCCCTGGGGTTGGGATAAACTAAACGGCTTTTTGATCGTCTGACGTCCAGCCATTAAGCGTGACTACGTTTTCGCTGTTCTCAAAGATCGAGTGAATGCTTTCGCTGTCAGGCTGGTTAGTGTCCGCCGAGTCTTCGCAATAAGGATAGAAATTCGGCAAACTTGAAGTGACATCGATTTTTTCAAACCAATTTTTTCTTTTCATAGACTTGCTTTTGTCCTCCATATATTAGTATGGCACTACTTGAGCCGCACTAAAAACCTACATTGGGTGATACCTCTAATGGTGCCCCCGCCGTGATCCACCGAAGAACCGCTACTGAAGCTAGATATCGCTTGCACGCACTTTTCTAACTGGTTGTCTTAAATACGTTTATGTTGACATCAAAGCAATAGCCAACCTCGCATCAGCCAGCTCGAACGATTCCCGGAACAGCATCTTTACAATCGAACGAATGGGCTCCTAACCGTTTTCCAATAAGCCTTCGATGTTGAGAAGCAGACGAAAGAATCGTGATGGACTCTCAGGTTCTTTCAATAACTAGACTCAATCGCGCGCACCGCCTGTAGTATCAGACTGTCAAGTAACAGCCGCAATTCGTGCGGCTGTTACTTGTTACAAAGTGCTCAGGAGTCTATACTAAACACCACTGGGGAAATTGATGTTTTTGCGAATACTGCCAATAGCCGGGGCTCTCTTGTGTGGCATGACCACACTGCCTTGCCACGCGGAAACAGAAGCAGCGACTTCAATCGAATTAAACGCCGCTCCATCTCCAGTCTCATCAAGCTCATCGCCAACCCTATCAGGTGGTCAAACAGGAGCGCATAATCGAACCCACGACTACAACCAACCAATCAAAGGGTTCCATCCAATTAGAAGAATGTTGAGACCAGTCTGGAGACTGAGGCAAGAAGCAAAAGAACTAGATGACGATCTCATCATGCTGCAAAAACCGATGAGCAGACTGGAGCCTGCGTTCAACAAGCTGGAAGTACAGATGACGGGCTTGCAGAGCGAGCTCAAAACCATGGGCGGAGAACTTGGCTCTGTCAACAGCAATCTGCATAGATTGACTCACGACCTTTCCGGGCTAAAAGAGCTTTCTCCTGAGCTAAAAATGATGAACAAACAGCTCGACGGTCTCAATGGATTGCGTGGAGATTTGCGCGACATCAAAGCCGTGCGCGATGACATTAGAGAGGCGACATCGCACATGCATCAACTTCATGGTCCACTTTCTCAAATCAAAGAACCGCTAACCTCGGTAAGCAAACCTCTTGCAACTGTAGAGAGTCAGCTAGCGACGGTTAATGGCAAAGTCGTGCACGTACATAAAGAGCTTGTGCTAATGGAATCGCAGATTGGCGAACTGATCACGCAAATGAAAGGACTGCGCGATCCGATGAATGGTGTTTCTTCACCACTGACAGATGTTAGGGGACAACTTGACTCTCTAAACAAACTGCTAACTATTATTCTTTTTGCTGTTGCTGCTGTTGCAGTAGGTGTGTTCGCATTCGGGCTCTTCGCTGTCGGAATCGCATTCAAACTGCGCGGAAAGATAAGTGATCTGCTGAGCGAAAGAAAACGCTAAAGGACTATTAGGGGACTATTGACTGCGGTATTAGTTTTTGCGTCCCATATCGTCATATCGATCAAGCTCAAATGTGGTTCGTAGCTTATTGATTCTTTCTTTGACCTTAGAGAGCCTCTCCGTGATTGGATCGAAGTCTTGGGGCTCCAGCATCGGCTTTTCCTTAACCTCGTGCACGGGTTTAAATAAGGGATTTGAGGAATGATGATTCTTCCATTTCGAAACCACTTCATCTAATTCTTCCAAGACAATTGGTTTTTGAAGGAAGTCATCCATGCCAACACGTATGCACTTTCCTCTCTGTGCAAATGCGGTTAGACCCACAATCGGCGTGTAAACTCCCACAGATCTTTCGGCAAGCCGTATTCTCTCTGTCGCAGAGAGCCCGTCAAGGACGGGCATACGAACGTCCATGAACACGAGGTGATATTTCTCAGATAGGACTGTATCCACAGCATCTTGACCGTTTCCTACGACTTTGTGCACTGTGAGCCCAAGTTTTTTGATCTGCTGCTCAAACACAAATTGAAGTAGCGGGTCATCCTCTACAAGTAAGATCTTGAAGTCTTCATTTCGCATGGGCTTCACCATGCCGCTTTAGTGGCAGACTGAAGGAAACACTGGTGCCTTGCCCTTGCTCACTAACCATCTCTATCCGCCCGCCCATCAACTCGACAAACTGCTGACAGATGGAAAGGCCCAATCCGGTGCCACCATAACTAGGGTCATGCCCTTGCGTAAATGGCTTAAATAAACGCGCCTGAATAGTATCCGAAATTCCGATGCCCGTGTCGGTTACGGAGAAAACAACCTCATCTACGTTCTTCTCGACGGCAATTTCCACGCCACCTTCTTGCGTAAACTTAATTGAATTTTGTACAAGGTTCAAAAGTATCTGCCGAACTTTGGTGCAGTCACCAAAAATTTCCTTCGGAACGTCTTCACTAATAGAAGATGTGACCATCAATGATTTTTCGGTCGCTCTAGGTTCCAGAAGCCCAATCACATCCTTCACAACGTCTTCGACACTGTAAAAGGTTTCATCCAACTCGACTTTTCCAGCTTCCAACTTTGCATAGTCAAGTAAGTCATTGAGCAAGCGCAAGAGATTCCGAGACGCCTGAAAAATCTTATTTCCTGAATCTCGAGCGTCTGCGGGAAGAGCGTCGTTATCAGCAATCAGCTCACTCAGACCGATTATGCCACCAAGCGGAGTGCGTATTTCGTGGGTGATGTTGGCGACAAATTTTGTCTTCATTTGATTCGCAAAGACAGCTTCATCCCTGGCTTCCGCAAGCTGCAACTCAAACAATCTCTTTTCGGTAAGATCGCGCGTAACCTTGACATAGCCCATCAATTGCCCATTCTCGATAACCGCGGTAATTGTCACGCTGGCCCAGAAAGGAGTTCCGTCTTTGCGCAAGCGCCAACCTTCTTCTTCGTAGGAGCCATTTTTCACGGCTTCCTTCAGTTCGAACTCAGGGTGTTTTATAGCTTTTGCTTCTTCTTTGTAGAAGATGGAAAAATGCTTGCCAATGATTTCATCTGCTGTATAGCCTTTGATCTTTTGAGCACCCGCGTTCCAGGTTTTGACATAGCCTGCTGGGCTGAGCATAAAAATAGCGTAGTCTTTGACCGAATTTACGATGTGACGAAAGGCTTCTTCCTGTTGCTTTATGAAGCGTTCTTGCTCGAAGTTATCAGCAATCGCCTGCTTCTTTTCAGTGAGATCGCGTGTAACCTTTGCAAAACCGATATGGTTTCCGTCGTCGTCATAAATTGCCGTGATGGTTACATGAGCCCAAAATTGGCTACCATCCTTACGTACGCGCCACCCTTCCTCTTCATACGAACCATTCTTCTTCGCTTCTACAAGCTCGAAATCAGGGTGTTTTCTGTCACGCGCCTCTTGTGTGTAAAACGTGGAAAAGTGCTTGCCGATAATCTCTTCAGCGGAATACCCCTTGGCGCGCTCGGCACCCATATTCCAGGTGACGACAACGCCACCAGGATCCAAAGCAAAAATGGCGTAATCCTTTACTCCATGAATCAGATAGTGGAGGAGATTGCTGTCGTAAATCTGTTTCTTTTTCAACGAGAAGATTTCCAGGTATAGACAAATAAGAAGACCGTTCCGCACTTCACGAGAGTGCGGGAGACATCAACGTAAGTCTGACCAGCCCGGCACTCCAAAGGTTCCCACGGCGGTTGAAACTTTATTCAATAGTTGCGTCCTCTCACTCCGCTCAAAGGCATAAACACTGTTTGTCCCATAAGCAACAAAATCATTGACCAGCAGCTTTGCCCCCAGAGGTTTTTGGGGGGAAGTTAACCGGCAGATGGCGGTATAAACGGTCGGAGAAGACCAGTGTCCCCCGTGGGTGGGACGACTTGTTGTGAAGGATACGGGTCCTGACCTTTCAGCCCTTGCAATCCATAAAGCCTGGACAAGCCGCAATTGTTTCGTGCCGTACAAGTATTAAAAGTTTCATTTAGGCAACCCTATCGGGTGATAACGCGGGACGGAAACACGAGAGAATATCCTTACCACCATTTAGGAGCTGGGGTCTATGCGAATCTTTATTTTGGATGACTGCGAAATACTCAGACTTAGCATTTCGATTGTTCTCAAGGATGAAGAGCGAATCACTTCCGTAGAAACCGGAGACAGCAGAGACGATGCTTGCAGAAGAGTCCTCCAATCCGGCTGCGACACATTGCTTGTAGGATTGAGATTACGCAACACCAACGCCCTTGAAATAGCACGCCAGTTGCGTACTGCCGGTGCTAACATCTGCATTGTTGCGTTGGGATTTTCCACTGATTTAAATGATGTCCAAGCGATGTATCAAGCTGGTATCGACTCCTTTGTATCGCTTTCCTGCGACAACGACGAACTAATTAGCGGTGTTCTTTCCGCACGCAGAAAGCAGCATACCTACGACTTCTCAATTACCGCCAGTTATGACAATACGCTGATGTTGCCGTAACCGCCGCACCTCATTCCTTTTAATCACTAAATCGGGTGATAGACGTTCAAACCCCGGACTGACGCTGACTCATGGAAAAGCTGTCAGGATTGACATGTGGGGCAACAGGACGCCGGCAATGCCAGGTGTCAGGCAAGGGTTGAACATATGAAAATCGAGAAAGTGTTGATGATTGAGGACGATCCGAACATTCGGACAATCGCTGAGATAACACTTGAGGGCGTGGGGAACTGGGCGGTGGTTATGGCTGAGTGCGGTCAGGCGGGTATAGAAATCGCTTTGAAAGAAAAGCCCGATCTCATTTTGCTTGACGTCATGATGCCGGGGATGGACGGACCAACGACTCTTCAACACTTGAAAGAATCAATGAATCCAATGCCTCCAGTCATTTTCCTCACTGCGAAAGTTCAGTCTACAGAAATTGACTATTACCAAAGTCTTGGTGCGGCAGGCGTCATAAGAAAACCATTTGACCCGATCACGCTGCCTGACGAAATTGTGGCAATTTTAGAGGCTACGCAAGCCGCTGAAACGCAGGCAGAAAGGGCGGCATGCTAAGCAGATTATGGTCATTCGTGAAGAAAAACTGGGTTATCTGCGGTGCTCTTGGTTGGCTGTTCACTCTGACCGTAGGGGTTTGCCTGGTATTCAAATATGACAGTGTACCTGGGTCGACGACAACGCCCAGCAACGGCTGGCCTGCCAATAGCAATATTACTCACAGCAGCACCAACAACACTTTGGTGATGCTCTTGCATCCAAAATGCCCATGTTCGCGTGCGAGTTTGCATCAGGTCGCGACGCTGACAACAAATGACAATTCATTGCAGTGCATTTTTCTTGTTTACTCTCCAACCCAATTTCCAAAGGGGTGGGAGAAAACCGACATATGGTACCTTGCTGCTGAAGTTCCTGGCGCGCAGATTGTGTCGGACATTGATGGCGAGGAAGCGAAGAAATTCGGAGGAATTACGTCAGGCCAAACATACATTTTTGATCGAAAAGGAATTTTGAAATACTCCGGCGGACTTACTGAAGGGCGTGGGCATGTGGGCGAATGTAGAAACCTAGACCTTGCGGTAAAGGCGCTTAAGAGCGGAACATCAGCCGCATCCGGTGCGGTTTATGGATGTCCCATCGAAGATCCAAGGAAGGCTCAGCTATGATCAACCAATCTAGGATAGAGGAATTGTTGCAACAGCAGAAGACGCAAGGGTTCAAAAGGACAGATCGTCTCTTCGCCAAACTCTTCCTGATTGAATGGATTTGCCTTATTGGAGTTGCTGCGATTGTGTCGCCGCACACTTGGGCAGGGACATCAAGCTCAATTCACCCGCATATCTGGACAGCGCTCTTTATCGGTGGATTAGCTATTAGTTTTCCATTGATTTTGCAAAAAACTCATCCTGGGTTTGCAATTACCAGGCATATGATCGCGGTAGCGCAGATGGTGCTCGCGGCACTGCTTATACACTTGACTGGAGGACGAATCGAATCGCACTTTTTAATTTTCGGCTCTTTAGCGTTTCTGGCGTTCTATAGGGATTGGCGTGTTTTGATAACGGCTTCAGCTATTGCCGCTGTCGATCACATTCTGCGTGGTGCATTCTTTCCCCTATCTGTGTATGGCATTACCTACGCCAGCCCATGGAGAACTGTCGAACATATATTCTGGGTCGTTTTCGAAGACGTCTTTTTGATTATCAGTTGTCGTCAAGGCGTCAAGGAAATGCAGTCAATTGCTGCAAGGCAAGCCGAGGTTGAGGCGAGCAAAGAAAACGTAGAGTTGCTTGTTGAGCAAAGAACAATGCAATTGAGACAGAGCGAAAAACAAGTAGCTGCGCAGTACGAAGTGTCTCGTATTCTCGCCGAGTCAGCGACATTAGAAGACAGCTACGCTCCATTGCTCGAATGCATTTCCAACTGCGTGTTTGGAGACGAAACTGTGATGTGCAGCGCGATTTGGGTTCAAGAAGAATTTGAAACAGACATGCGCTGCGCCAGCTTTTGGCGCAGGAATGAAACATGCGAAGACTTTGAACGCTCCTCGCTTTCTTTGAACATTCTGTCTGATTCGGATTTACCCGGACTCGTAAGATCATCTGGGTCTATAAAATGGATCAACGATATTGCAACAGAAAGGCTAGCAAGAAAAACATGCGCCATTGAAAGTGGCTTGAAATCAGCTATTGGCTTCCCAGTTGTGATTGACGGAAGGATAAGATCCGTCATCGAGTTTTACACCAATGAATCAAAACAGCCATCCATGGAACACTTCGAGCTATTGGTGGCAATTGGAAGACAGGTAGGGCAGTTCATGTTGCGCCGCAGTTCTGAGGAGACTAACGAACAGCTTGCCAAAATTGTCGAGTCATCAACGGATGCAATTTATGGCTTGAACATGGATCTCACGATCACAGGATGGAATCGCGGAGCGGAAAAACTCTACGGATATAGTTCGAAAGATGCGATAGGAAAAAGCGTCACTATGCTGGTACCGCCGGACAAGCTGCAAGAACTTTGCGAACTTGTCGACAAAGTCAAAGAAGGAAAGTGCATCGAGTCACTTGATTCAACTCGTCTGCGCGGCGAACAGACGGTTGATGTCTGTTTGAGCTTGGCCCCTATTTACAAACATGGCGAGATCGTCGGAATATCGCAAATTGATCGCGACATAAGTGAAAGAAAAGCTGCTGAGAAGCGAGTTTCCGAGTTTTATTCAATTGTCTCGCACGAATTGAGGACGCCGCTCACTTCGATTCGCGGAGCGCTCGGATTAATCGAAGGCGGCATCGTAAAATATGGTTCTCAAAAATGTATCGATCTCATCAGAATTGGGCGAGAAAGCTCAGACAGACTCATCAGATTGATCAACGACATTCTTGATTTGAAAAAAATCGAAAGCGGCAAATTCGACCTTCAGTTGCAGCCAATTGCAGCCGATACATTGCTGGCAGAAGCAGTTAATGGCCTCAAAGGAATGGCGGACGAAAGAGGCATCAAACTGAGTGTCGAACAAGAGCCTCCGCCTGTAACGATAAATGTGGACAAAGATCGATGTACGCAGGTACTCGCTAATTTGATTTCGAATGCCGTCAAGTTCTCGAAGAACGGCTCTGAAGTTAGAGTCAACGGAATTATCGAAGCCGAACAAATCCGTTTCACCATCGTGGACAACGGACCTGGAATCCCGGATGAGGAGTTACCAAATCTGTTTCAGAAATTCCGACAACTCGATTCGTCTGATACAAGACGAAGTGAAGGTACCGGTCTGGGCCTCGCCGTGAGTAAAGCGCTCGTCGAACAACACGGAGGAAATATCGGAGTACATAGCAAAGTTGGCATGGGCAGTACGTTTTGGTTCGAAATTCCGTTGTGCAGCAAAAGCGCTGGCTAGCGCTACTGCAAAAATCCTTGTGCCCTCGGCTTACAAGCAAACTAATTACATGTAGAATTCTCCATTGGAGTCCCTAAGTAGTCTAACGAAGGGGAGAATTCAGGATGGAAAATGGCGAGGAAAACCCGCCTACTTCTGACTCGAAAATTACATTATTGCTTGTCGAAGACCAGGGAATAACGCGTCTCGGCTTGAAGATGGTTTTAAATCGTTGCCCTGATTTCGAAGTTATCGGAGAAGCCGCGAACGGAAAAGACGCGGTTGAGCAAATGCAACAGCTCAAGCCGAAAGTTGTAATGATGGATATCAATATGCCGGTGCTGAATGGCATCGAAGCAACAAAGTCAATCAAGGCTGCCTTTCCAGATACAAAGGTAATCATCCTGACGATGAATGATGAGGACGACGCGATTTTTGCGGCCTTGTCTGCCGGTGCTGACGGGTACTGTTTGAAGGACGCTCAGCCCGAGGTGCTTGAGGCAGCGATTCGCTCTTGCGAAATGGGTGCATCGTGGCTCGATTCCGCAATCGCAAAACGTGTCTTAAAAGCGTCCTCCGGTCAGCATCAGAGCCCGACATCGACATCCTCCGCTGGCGCAAAGGACAACATTTTCGCCCTCACAGAACGTGAGTTGGATGTCCTCCAACAACTTGTTAATGGTTTGTCCAATCAAGAAATCGCCGAAAAGCTAAGCATCACGTTGCATACGGTTAAATCTCATATGCGCCATATCATGGAAAAGCTTATGGTATCGGATCGCACGCAGGTGGCCGTGAAAGCCCTTAAAGATGGGCTTCTAAAGTCCGGTTAGACGACAGCGATTTTTATCATTAAAAAGTTTCAGTCATGTAACCGATTGAGTACATGCCAAAATCCGAGAATTCCCGTAATTAAAAGATTTCCAGATTTCTCAGGGTCCGGTTACGCAAAGGTTAATCTTGCACAGGACTTGCGGTTTCAATTGTTTTTCTGTAGTTTTAAACCTAACGGGGCATAGCAATCTAGACAGAGCCCTGTGTGGTATCCCGGTGTCCCGGCACCTCCTTTGAACATTAATCGCACACACTGGCTTGTGTGCGATGGCCTTGAGGTGGGCTCCCTAAAGGCTTCCATGCAAACAGAATCGAATCATTCGAAAAGAAGCAGTGCCATCTGGTTCATGCTGGTTTTTACATTGCTTCTACTGGCGTCAACAGCATTCATTTCGTTTTACAACGCCACCCAATATGCCGAAAGTTCGGCAAAAACTGACCTCTCGTTAAAAACTCTTGTTCAGCTCGAAAAGCTGATGTCTGATTTAAAAGACGCCGAAACCGGTCAGCGAGGTTATCTGCTGACAGGCAAACCGTCATATCTAAAACCTTACGATGAAGCTCAAGAATCTATCATCAAGGATTTACGAGAACTAAGCAGTCTTGCCGGCAACGATGTAGAAATGCGATCTCAGATCCAGTCTTTGGGTTCTCTTGTTTACTCGAAATTGGATGAGCTCAGGCAAACAACAGAACTCCAATCTCACGGAAATTCTGCTGCCGCCCGCAAAATAGTAAACACCGACTCCGGAAAAAAATTGATGGATGACATTCGAGTGAATTTGAATGTCATGACCACGCATATGAACGCAGTGCTCAATGAGCAGAACGCTACCGTCACAAAAACTTCAAGTCAAACAGCGTTTTCCACGGCTGCGCTCGCGGTCTCAATAGCGGCCTCAGTCGTCATTATGGTGTGCTTGCTCATGCATCAGTCTGCGCAGCGCAAAGCAGCAGAAGAGGCTATCAGGAGTAGCGAAGAGAAATTTCGAACGCTAATATCGAGCGTGCTCGATTACGCGATCATCATGCTCGACACTAACGGCAACGTGGTCACGTGGAATGATGGTGCGGAGCGCCTTAAAGGATATACGCAAGAAGAAATTATAGGCAAGCATTTTTCGTGTTTTTATCAACCGTCAGACATTGACAAAAATCTTCCAACTAAGCTTTTAAAGGAGGCAATCGAACAGGGTAGTTGCGAAAACTTCGGTTGGCGCGTTCGTAAGGACGGTAGCCAATTTTATGCAAACGTAGTCATAAGACCAACGAAAGACTCAGCCGGAACGCTTAAGGGGTTTTCAAAAGTTACGCGTGACATAACAGAGCGCCACGTCTCTGAAGAACGACTTCTACAAACCAAGCAGGAATTGGAAGTTCTAAATAGAGAACTATCTCTCGCAAGAGATCAGGCTCAGGCTGCGTCAAAATTCAAATCCGAATTTGTAGCGAACATGAGCCACGAAATTCGCACTCCCATGAATGGCATCGTGGGCATGTGCAACGTTTTGCTCAGAACAAAACTCGACGAATCTCAAAGCCAATATGCGCGAGCGATTCAGTCGGCCGCCGACGCGTTGCTGACCGTCATCAATGACATTCTCGATTTCAGCAAAATAGAAGCGGGCCGTATTGAACTGGAAATTCACGAATTTGATATTGCCAGCATGGTAGAAGGGGTCTGTGAAATTCTCGCCGTTCAAGCCAAAACCAAGCGGCTGTCGCTTCTCAGTTATGTCGATGTTGCGATACCTAGACTTTTGCGAGGCGACGCTGAAAGACTGAGACAGGTTTTGCTAAATCTTGCATCGAATGCAATCAAATTCTCAGAATCCGGTGAAATCGTCGTAAAAGCAGAGATTGATTCAATGCAAGAAAACATGATCAATATTGTCTTCTCGGTGACAGATTATGGGATTGGTTTGACACAAGAAGAACAGCAAAAACTTTTCCAGCCGTTCGTTCAGGCGGACGGTTCGATCAGTCGAAAGTTTGGTGGCACGGGCTTGGGACTCAGTATCTCCAAATCCCTGGTTGAACTTATGGGTGGAACAATTGGGGTGCGAAGCAAAAAAGGGGAAGGGTCCACATTTTGGTTCAAAGTGCCGCTTGAAGCTCGGGGTGTAAAAGGGTGGGCCGGCACGCACGAAGCACTCAAAAATGTTCGAGTGCTTATTATTGATGATGAACCTAACGCAAGAGAGATACTGCAAAAGTATGTCCAGTCGTGGGGAATGCAGTGTAGCACCGCATTCAGTGCCAGTGATGCAGTGGAAAAATTACACACTGCATCTGTAGATGACACCCCTTATAAAGTTGCCATTGTCGACCTGGTCATGCCTGAGAAAAACGGCATTGAGATGGCGAAAGAGATCCTCAACGATCAAATACTCAACAGAACCGACCTCATTCTCCTGACTGCATTTGATACGCCCGGTCTCGGTGCGCAAGCCATCGACATGGGCTTCAAAGCTTTTATAACAAAACCCGTTAGACAATCTCAGCTTCTTGATTGCTTAACAGACGTTGTTTGTAAGGACACTATCTTCAATAAAGAAATTAGCACTTCGCCTAATGAAATTCAGCTTGAACAGCCCAGATCTGAATTGATACTGGTGGTGGAAGACCATCCCATTAACCAAAGAGTGGCGCAGCTTTACTTAGAAGAGCTGGGCTTCACCGTGGATATAGCGAACAACGGCAAGGAGGCGCTCAATGCACTCTCGCTGCGGAAATATTCGCTGGTGTTTATGGATTGCCAGATGCCGGAAATGGATGGTTTGCTTGCTACGAAAATCATCAGAAAGCGCGAGCTTAGCACTGGTGCACACGTAACAATCGTCGCGATGACGGCTCACGCCATGAAGGAAGATCGCGACAAGTGCATCTCCGTCGGGATGGATGACTATTTGAGTAAACCGGTAGATCCAAAAACTCTCCGCGAGATGATAGATAAGTGGCTGCCTCTGCAAAAGTCCGAGGCGTCGAAACAAACAGACTTTGACACACCCGAAGTTATCCTGGATTTGTCCAAGCCGGTCAATATTGAAAACATCAAGGCAAAGTTTGGAGCGGGCGGAAAAGAATTGATAAAAATGTTTGTCGACGACGCTCCACTGCAGATCGTCAGCTTCCGCAAATCGCTCCAAGAAAAAGACTTTCAAGAAATCGCCGACACAGCGCACAAACTAAGAGGAGTCTGTGCGGTCTTAGGCATAGCGCACATGGAAGCGACTTGCCACGCCATCGAGGACGCTGCCAGAAAAAATGACGAGCAATCTTTGCAAAGCTACCTAGATGATTTAGAAAAGCAATTCACTGTTGCAAAAGGCTTCTTGAGCGAGCACTACGAAACTTAATGGACAACAGGCTAGCTCAAAAATAGTGGACATTTATAGCCAAGGAGAGCGACAGTTACCGCTCTCCAGTTCCCTACTATCGGCAGCTAGCGGTTTCCGTCTCGGACGCCTCTTTGGACGCACCATATCTAGTATCACCTTTCGGCTATAAAGGATTTTCAGCAAAAGTCAAGCAGTGCTTATCCTAGTATTACCTCTGTACAAAATTCACTTTATGGATAAGAATGGAATAGGGGGCTGCCTTTCACTCGGCAGTTGTATACAAATGACCAAACTGTCGAAACGCCTGCTGACGGCGGCGTCTTTATGCCTTGCCGTATCAGCTTTTGTGCAGCTAGCCTTAGCGCAAGCGCATTTTTCAGAGCTTTCGGCAACTCCCTTTGTTGCAGCGGACTCGCCAAACACGAAATCAATGTCCGCAAGCATAGTCAGCACGGCAAAGCGCTCGCCTTTCGCTAACGCGACTCATGTAAAACAAGCAGCCCCCGCCAGCTACGGCGGCATCATTATCTCCCCCGACAATCCTGCATTCGAGGGCAAATTCCAGAGCTTGACGCTAGATTATAAAGGTCCAGCGAACAGCGCCTGCTACGTCGACTACCGTCCGCCCGTCGGAAACTGGATGCGCTCATCCGTTTTTCTTTCCGAGGGGAAAACAATCGCAAATCAAAAAGATGGTTTTAAGACAGTACAGCTGAGCAACAAACAGTTTGGAATTTCAGAGAATAGTTTGATTAAACGAATTACTATTGTTCCGCCCGCGCAAAAGAGTGCCGGAAGATTTTTGGCAGACGCAATTTATTTCAACGACAGCCCTGTGAAGAAAGTGATGAATACACTCTTCTTCAACGTAGGAGGCGGGACAGCAACCGGTCCGCTAGAATTCGCATCGCAAAGAAAACTGACATCAACTGGCATTCCTACTGCCGCAACGCAGTTTGCGATCTGGAACAAGTCCAACTACGCGCAAAACGTTTACGTGACAATCGGCCTTGGACAACCAGCGTGCGCGATTGCAGTACCCAACCAACTGCCGTTGCAAATTGGCACGACGCCGGTGACTTGGAACAGCACCACAGATGCCACCACCTATTATTTCAATTTGCCTGCAGGAAAAATCGCGCGATCAAATTTCACCGTAACCGCAACAACACCAGCGCCGATGTTGACCGGGATGGCTATGGCCTTCGGCACGGCAGCCAACAACTGCAACAGTCCGCCGCCAGCTATACAAGCCTTTCCACAAGGAACAACAAAAGCAGAGTTCAGCATCAACACATATTGCTGGACTAACGATTACTCGCACAACGAAACCGCGGACATTAGCATCAATGGCGGCAACAATGCCTTTCTCGAAATGCGTTTCGGCGGCACGAACACAAGCCAATGGTTGCTTGCATATAACAACCAAAATTACAAAGTGCAAAATGCAATCATCAGAAATTTCTGCCAGGGTTCCAACCTCAACAATCCTGGCGTCTATCCGTATGGCTGCACTAATTGCATCTCGGGACCGGCGGCATCACCTTGCCCGAGCGTCAACACTTGCAGCACCAATCAAGTTTGCCAACTGAATCGAGCTGCATGTTTTTACGGTGGAACCATCATGGTTGTTTTCAAAGGCTATGACCCATCGACAGTCTCTTCCGGCAATCCCGGAGACCCAACCTTCTTTGCCCCGATTAAGTCTTGCCCGACCGTAGACCCGCCCAACCTAGTCCCGGTTACCGGTAAGGCTTGCCCTTAGGCTCGTCGGTTTAATTCCAGCTTTCACGCTGTAACCCTAAATAGAAGGCAAAGAGGGAGCTGAACGGAGCTTTGCCCGGCTTTTTCAGCCAAATGTTTATGTGAGTTAACACCATTGAAATCCCTGAAACCACAACTGCTGGTCGCATACGGTGATTACGACAGCAAAGGCTCGGAACTTTTGAGCGCTTAGTGCACTCTTAGAACCAGAGGTAATTGTTGTGATGAAAGCTGTTGTTATCGAATCAAATAAGAGTCAAAAATTGATGTTCCAGAGTTTGTTTAGCAGACGCGGTATTACCGTAGATTTCTGCAACTCGGTCGAAGAAGCGTGCAACAGCAGCAATCCAATATCCGAACTTCTGGTTTACATTTGGGGGCGCGGTTCGCTCGATCAATTCGGCATAAGACGCCTTCGCAACAAATTTCCCGAAATTCCGATAGTCGTCGCATCGGCTCATGCATTCGCGAAAGACCGCTTTGAGGCATTCAAAACGGGCATTGACGATTATTTAGTGATGCCATTCACTGTAGAGGAGTTCGATTGCGTACTAAATAACTGGGTTAGCAAAGCTCGCCGCGCGTAACGAATCAATCGAGTTGATTAGCGCGCAATTTACCGCGCCATCACCGCGGGTAGATGTTAATCGCTTCGATTAGCAGCCAGGTTTTGCCTTTCTTCTTGAGACCGCAGTTGATTTCCCAGCCCACGCCAAGCAGCTCAGATATCTCTTCCGAGACCACAACCGGACCAAGATACTTCCCTTCATACGGACGCAGCCACAGCTTGCCTGGCTCAATTCGCTCGATGCGCATGTGCCCTACTTCATCAGGCTCAATCTGCCCAAACTTCGACTCTGACTCTCGCCAAATCAACTGCGCGGCTTTCTCTGCTTTCGGCAACTGAATAGCCGCCTTCTTCGCAAGCAGCACAGCATCTTTGATTTCCTTAGCATCAAGGTAACTCTTCTGCTGCAACCAAAGGCACAAACGCTCCGTCATCTTAGCGGTGCTCTGAAGAAGCGCCTGCGAACAAAGCACTTTGCTGATTAGAAAGTCATGGAGAAAATTATCCATGTTGCGCGGAATTTGCTCAGGACCAAACAGCTGGCAAAAAGTCTTGTGCTTAGGACCGCGTGCGTTTTCATGCCGTTCGAGCTTCTGACGATTTTTCTCATCAAGCCCCATGTACGCATAATCATTCAAGAAATTCATGAATAGCTCGACGGAGCGCTCGCATTCTTGCTTAGCTTTCTCTGAGCCGCTATGCTCCTCGCAAAATTCCGCAAGAACTTTCTCGATGGTCACGCTGGAATGCTTATCATCTCCGCGATTGGTGGGAAATTGAATGACTTTGCCTGCCATTGTCCTCTCCTTTGGCTCCTTCCCGGACTCTTGCCGGGCGTTAAAACTGACCAAATTATACTTGGCTGAACTGGCTTACGAATCCCTCCCATGAGGTCAAAAGGACACAAGACACGAAGAGCGACAGGAAGGTCTATACTGGCGCACGACCGAGGGGTAAAGCGGGGTTAAATAATGTTTTCAAGCAGCGAGTTTCGCACAGACGGAAAGATTCAAATCTTAACGAGAAGCCTTCACACAGCCGTCAGCATTTTGCTTACAATGGCGCTCCTACTTCCTGCACCTGCCCTCGCGTTAGACAAAAGCACGGAATCAGACGTAGTCCCGCGTTGTCTCATCAACCTCGACCTGTGCACGCTTGCATATCAGCTCTACCACCAGTCCTTGTGTTTGCCGCTCGACCCGTGGTACGACGTTTTCTCCCGCGTCGGCAGCGATCGGCGCGACAACATATGTCGCTTCACCCACGAATATGCCGCCAAGCTTGGCAATCCTATGACGATGGCGACCATTGCTAGCGGTGATTCGTCGCACAATGGCTATTACAGCGGACCGAACGCGGCGCGCGGCTGGGCAAACAGCAACACCAACCTCGATCCAATCATCACCAACTATCAGCAAATCGACGCTAGACTGCCCGCTTTCACTCGCGACGGTGAGATTTTCATCGCGCTCACCGCGCCCAGCTATCTCACGAAGAACATCAAAACAATCGAGGGAATGCGATACAGAAGCAAGCCCACGGGCTTTCCTTACAACGACGTCGAGCGATTTCAAATTCGCCAGTATATCGACGGCGACGATCATCTTGTTGTCTTCGAAGGAGGCACCGGTGTTGCAGGCAACACGGAGCCAGCCTGGAGCTTGATGGGTTTTGTTTTGATGCGAAAAACAGCAACCGGCCGCGACGCGTACATTGTGTTTCGCGGGAGCCGGAGCGGGTCGGCGTTGAGCAAAACTGTTTGGAAGGCGCAAGACTACATCGGAACAGCTAAGGGCAACCCGGATTGGATCACAGACTTGCGCAGCGGCAAGCAAATTCAGCAGCCGTTGATTAGCAAAGTCGGCACTGTGACTCAGGGATTTGCGGAGTCGTTGCCAACGATGCTCGGACCAATCACTGCGTGCTGCAAATATTTAGAGCAAAAATATTCGCCGCCAGAACACATTTACGTTACTGGGCACAGCCTTGGAGCCGGGCTTGCGAGCCAGTTTGTGAGTGCTGTGGTGCAGGGCGGATATGGCGACGAGCTACGCAACGAAGTGAAAAGCTGGCCGTGGAACAACACGACACTAACGGCTTACGCACAACCGATACCAGGCAATCCAGATTGGGCTGCCAGTTTTGATAAAACATCTCCGACCGCCGAGCACTATTGGGTTGAAGGAGACGACGTTGTGGAGGCAACCGCTGGGCGCATGGTTGGTTTGTTGATCGACAAGGGCGAACATTGCGGCGAGCAAAAAAAATTGAACAAGATTGCCTCCTGCAATGACAATCCGCATGAGGTGTTTGTAATTCGAGGTGCATTGTTGCGCGACATGCCGAAAGATGCGTTGATCGCATCCCTCGGCAGCGAAAGCACCTGGGGCTACTACGATAGTTTTGCCAAAATGATCGCAGGCGAGCCGAAGAGTTTTGTTGCAACGGGCGCACAGGGAGCGAAGATTGTTACCCCTGAGAATCTACAAAACATGCTGCAGAAATACAACTTCGGTGGTGAGACTGAGCAGTGGCTGGAGCATGTTTATGCGCGGATGATCGCGGACAAGAGCAGCTATATTGGTCCGAAGTTTCAGAGCACGCTTGATGAGCGGCAGAAGCTCGTGATGGATATTGTCGGGCGCATGAGAAAACCGCCGGCAGCCGACGCGGCGCAAGAACTGGACACGCTGGCAAACGACTTCACCTCGCTGGACGGGAATCTTGGACTCGAGAACGAGGAACAGTGGGTATACACCGCGATGATTCTGGATCGAGTTCAAAAAACAGGATTGTCGATAAAAGACCTGCAGTCGAACACCACGATCAATACATGCTTGGAATCCAAAGCGAACTAGTTAGCGATTAAATTAGGGTAGACGCCATGCGTCGACCGTTTTTGACTGGCATTTTCCGTTGCAGGGTACGGCATTCATTCCTCCCCCTGCTCACAGTGCTGAAACTACGTATGTCACTTATTGCATGCAACGGAAGTTTCAGGCAAACTAGCTATCTTATGCGCAAAATATGTCACGCTGTCATTTCCCTGATTCTTGCGAGCTATGCCTTCTGCCCTCCAGTCAGATGCACAGAGCAAAGTTTGCAAGCGTCGCATCTTTCGGGCAATTCAACATCTTCAGCAGAAGAAGCTGACGCCGGAGTCATCCTAATCCCCTCGTCGACTGGCACATACTTCGCAAGTCAAAAGCCACGAAATCCCGATCGTCCGTATATCATGCCGTCGAGCCGTATTATAAAAATCGGCTCAACCTATACGAAAGGACGCGATATAAAGGAGCTGCAAAAACTTCTCACTGGTCCAACTGGTTTAAAAATCGAAGTAACTACGATGGGTGTTCACGGAGACTTATCGATTATAGAACCGGAGTGCAAAACAGAATCCGCTGTAAATCCATACCTTCATTACTCAAACCAACCAAATTTTCGAGCACGTTATTTCGAACTGGGAGAGAAAGATTCACTCTATCCCACGACACAAGCACTCAGTGTTTCCTCGTTAATAGATGATGGAGCAGTGCTACCCGTTGCTGGTGCGATTACTTCACACATTCAAGGATATCCTCTTGCGTACCAGAGTCCAGAACCTTTATCCAGAGTTGCTCGACTACCGGCAGCTGCGGAATTTTTCACTACAGCTGGAATGTTCGACCGGCTAGATGAAGTGGCAAAGTACGGGCTCGATCTGCTCAACGATCCGAACATCAGCTTCAGTAAAAAACAATTACAGGCAATTACGCAGACAAGTGTTTTGCTCTCTCGGTACTCGAAATCTTACTCTGTTAACGAGTTCAAAGTAGAGGCGGAAAAACGTTTGCCAATCGCATCACTACCCAAGTTTGCAAATCCAGATTGGCAATTGCGTCCTTCTCCTTATGAGTACAGCGTTTACACGCATAGGTCAAAGTTTTGCGAAACACAACTTGCACTCGCAGATGTTTACCCTAAAGCAATCCAATTGGTTAACAACAAGAAATTCTCCGAAGCCATTAGATGTCTGAACACCGAAATCAACAAAATACTCGAGAGTGAAAATTCGCAGACAATTGTCTCGATGGAAAGAAGCATTACGCCGTGTTTAAGCGACTTAGAAGTATTGAATGCACTGGCAAAGTATTATAGCGAAGACGTTAAGGGAGCGCAGGCTCAAATCGAAATGGCAATACACCGGATCGAGGACGCGCTCGGCAATGACAGTCCCTTACTATCCAAGCCTTTGGTATGGTCCCGAAGAATTGAAACGAAGCTGGGAAACTTACAAAAGGCTTTTCAAATTAGCTGCCGGCTCTCAGAAATGACTCCAGTGGCGGTGTCATCATATCTTACGGCGGAAATCATTAACCAAGAAGAAGTGCCGGAAGCGTACAGAGCATACTCCCTCATTCAAGATGGGAAATTCAACGAAGGAAAAGAAATAGTCGACGCGATGCTATTACGTGAACGCGAAAGGGATGAACATGATTCTCTGCGCATTGCTCGTTTTATAAATCTTGCCAACAAGTATTCAAAAACGGCGCACCCAAAGGAAGCCCTAGAATTGCTGAACAGTCTGTCGCCCATGTTAAGAAGCGAAGAATTAGTCATGATGCGCATCTACCAACTAGCTGAAATCGCTCTCTTGCCCATCGGACTTAAAACTAAACTAGACGATCATGCGCCATGGAAAGAGCTGGAACAAACCTTAGCCGAAGTTTTTGAACCAGGTTCTACCAAATTTGAAGCCGGATATCCAGAGGATACAGAAGTAAAGCGTCAAGACAGACTGCGGATTCTTGCATTTGCTTACTGCCTAAATAATGAACCTGAGAAAGCTATCAAATTAATGAGGCACGGGCTCAAAGAACATCACGTTGAGAGATTTCCAGAACCATTGGCGCAGATGGACTATGCATTCTTTCTATTGAAAACAAATGAGTTCGAAGGAGCTAAAAGAGCGATTGATGCAGCGTTTAAGAATTCAGAATCACTAGATTTTATGCCCTTCTATGAAAGCCTTTCTCGGGTGGCTGATTACTATCGTCAAATTGGAAAAACATCGGAGAGCGAAGAGCTTTACCTTCGAGCAGTGGAGACCGACAAATACCCTAGACAGACTCATGGCTATGCCTACTATTTGGTGAGGCTTGCTGACCTGCAAGCGAGCATGGGCAAGTTTGACGAGGCGGAGAAGAACTACAAACTAGCGGACAGCAAACCTGAAGGAACCACGCTTTTTCCTGATTGGCAGCTACGTTTGGCAAGGGCGCGGCAACTAAAAAATAGCACGGTAGCACCGGCCGTGAAACATCAACCAATTTCCGAGCCGCCGCCAGTTATGACAAATGAAATACCTGTTCCTGCGGATAATGACAATACGCCTTGGGCGATAAGGCAACGACTTATGCTTCACGGAAATAGCAAGGGGCTCGTTTCCGTCTTGATGCAAGCGGTGAAAGCACCAGACGCAGCGCAACAATTTAGCAGCATGGCTCACCCAGGCAATGTCATGAACGACCTTTACTACGACATGCTTATGAAAAGCGGTGAATACAGTGGAATAGAAGTTCTGCTAAAGCAAGTAATCAGACTACTAACCATTATCTCGCCAAAACCTGGAGATCATGCGGTCATACACAAAGGTTTGTTGCTGAAGTTTTATGCGACAAGAGATGAAAGCAACCGAGCAAATTTATTAGCAAATGAGCTTTTTCACAACCTCGATACAAAATCTGAAATGACGAGAGCGAGTAGAATACAAGCCAGTTATCCTTTCAAATTCATTGACGATGCTGCAGACGAATGGATAAAAAATGGTGGTTACGCGGAGGCTGAAAAGCTATTGCGCCGTGTTATGGCGATTCAAAAGAAGTGGCTAGGCTCTGAGAATGAGCAACAAGTTGAAACTCTGACAGTCTTAGGAAAACTGTATGAAAAGACTGGAAGAGGTGCGCTTGCAGAGCAAGCACTGACAAGAGCTTTCGATATAGTCTGCTGGTTGCACGGTTCAGAATCTGTCAATTCTTCATCTATTAGAGCTGAGTATGCCGGAGTCCTGAGAAAGAACGGAAAACGCTCTGAAGCTGAGGCGATCGCGAATTGCAGACCTAGCGATGAACAACAGCCGATGTTTGACTGGGATTACGGTAAAGATGGTGGGTTACGCTCGTTTCATTCACCTCCTCCAAAGCATTTCAAAGACTCCGCAGAAAAGCAGCTAGAACGCTGGCTCGCGCGAACTATCAAGATAAATGGACATATAGGCGACGATACGTTTCGAACATTAGATCATCTCGTGCGCTTTTATCAGGACAGGAAAAGGTATGACGACGCACAAAGATATCTTTTGGAAAAGCTCGACATCTGGAACAAGGTAGAAGGGAGATGTTCCATAAACAGAACACAGGTGATGCTGGAGATTGTACGGAATCAAATCAAACGAGGCGACCGTAAAAGTGCTATAGAATGGCTGACAAAGGCGGTCAACGAAGAAAGCAGCGAAGTTTCAGAATATACTACGCCAAAACTTTTCGTGAGCTACGCGCTTCTGCACTCGGAACTAAACCTCAAGGCAAAAGCAAATCACGAAGGAATTACTGCCCTAAACATGCTGGAGAATCGCCAATACTTTCCGAACGTTAGCGATGTCGAAATGGTTGAAGACCTCACGAAGGTTTTCGCTCGCACGAAAAATACTGCATATGCTCAGCGGCTGTCTCCATGGCTAGAGAAGTGCCGACCACTTAAGAAGACAATGTGTTACTAGCGATTGCGAAATTGAAAGGGCGCGTGCAACACGTCCTCTTTTTGTAGTCGCGTATTGTTTGCACGTTTATTGGAACTCCTGGCCAAGGCGTCGGCGAACCCGCAGCGTTCAAACAAGCGACACCCGACGGTCCTCGGCGCTCCGGTATAACTCCGCAGCGGCATCTGAATAACCCCACCGGCGCCGTGTTTCCCGTCTGTCAAACGAATGTCATGCCGCCCCCTTAGAATTCCGGCTACCCAACCCCCCTTGCCCCCACTTTTGCAAAACGATGCCCTTCAGGCACGTCGTTTATGGAGCTTACCAATGGCCCTCGATACCGCCCACGTCAATGAAGCTTTTACGGATGTCAGCTACAGATCGTTCGCAAACCCCGAAGACGGCGGTTTTCGCAGCGAATATTCCGAGATGATCGGAGCGATGGGACTGCTCGATAGCAAAGAAGCACGTGCATCGGCGACGGATGCAATGGTGTTCAAGAATCAGCTTCCCGTAATGGTTTTGTCCGAATTCGAAGCGATGGACGACAACAAGGATGGCACGCTCGATTACGGCGAAGTCAGCGGCGTCAACGCAGACTATGACGAGGAGCCGACCCGGTTCGCTGCAGCGGTCTTGATGGACGGACGCAACGAACAGTTGAAGGTCACCGAGGATAAAAGTCTCTCTTTATCTGAAGTCTACGGGCTTGCACAAGGCAGCACTCCTCTAGAAGGTGACGCCGCAACAGCCTGGGGCTTCCACTACGGTCAGTTGTCTGCAACTGGGCAAATCGCGCCAGAGGCGCCGATTTCGTTAGATAAATATCCGCATCCGACAGCAGAAGTTCAGACTGAAACGCCCACGGAAATTCCAACTGAAACACCGACTGAAACTCCGATTGAGACACAAACTGAAACACCTACAGAAACAGAAACCACAACAGACCCGGCAATTGAAGCGCTGAAGACGACGCTAACCAGCCCTAACTCCAGTCCGGAAGACCAGCTCAAAGCAGTGAAAGCACTGGTTGCAGCGGGGCAAACAACAATGACGATCACAGATGCTGATGGAAACAGCCTCAACGTGAGACTCGCGGTTACTCCGATTGCTGAAGGTTCGCCAAACAACTACGTGCACATGTACGCCGTCGATGCATCCGGCAAAGAATCAATTGTTCTGCGCGCAATCTCAAACGGTGACGGATTTGTACAGCAACGTGACGCAAACGGTGAGTTCGTTTCATACGTGGGCTCCAAGTGGAAACGCGACCACGCCGATAGCGTGTTTAACGAAGAGTGATCGTGGGGGCGCGTCGCACGCGCTTTTTCTACCCTGGGAGCGCCGGCGGCTCGCCGGCTCAACCATGGGACGTGTGCATGCACCCGGGGTTGAACGTAGAGGAGATGCCATGGACGCCCGTTATCAATTGTAAGGAAGGGAAACATCCCACCCTTTTGCGCCCCTGACCTGCCGGGCTGTCATTATGTTATGCTGTCATGGTTTCCCCGCCTCTTTGAGGCGGTTACCGCAATCACTGAAACGGGCGAGTGGCGGAATGGCAGACGCGCTAGACTTAGGATCTAGTGTAGCAATACGTGTGGGTTCAAGTCCCACCTCGCCCACCACCTATCTTTCCGCCGGAAGGCGGTTTTCTTTTTCGAAGTCCAAATTGTCTCGGGACGCCTATGGGGCGCCTAATCACGAAACATTGAAGTTGCCATTCCGGTGGACAACGATGTAACCTGAAGGAGTTGAAAGTGCGCTGGGACATGGAATGGCAACACGACGACAATATAAGAACCCTCCCATTGAGGAAGCAGTGTGTGAACTCAGATTCAATGCATCTGAGTGGGATATTACATGGCCGGGCCAACTTTTCAATCTAACAAAGGATGAGTATTCTGGAAAGCCGCGATCCCAGCAACAATCTATAGTTTCGATTGAGCCGGGCACCGGACTCACAGTTAAACCAGAATTACTAAAAACGCAGCTCGTGTCGTCTGACGGAAAGCGCTTGCTTGGAATTGCGCCTGGCACATTTAGCATCCACGAGCTGAGACCTTATAGCGGCTGGGAGTCATTTCATAAGCGAATACTCTCTTCCGTTCAATCTCTTTTGAAGTTGGCAAACGAGATTTCTATTTCTCGGCTTGGCATTCGATATATCAACAGAATTCCAATCACCGAAGAATCAGCTGAACTAAGCGCGTTCTTCACATGCGTGCCCGACAAAGCGGGCAATTTACCGGAAGCAGTAGTTAGTTTATTTGCCAGAGTGGACTTCGCATACCCTCAAGATGACTCAATTGTCCGAGTTACTTTTGCGAGCGGAGATGGTTCAACTGACGCACCTATTGTTATGTTGGACATAGATGCCATTTGGGAAAATCAGTCCAGCCCTCTTGTGCTCACCGCCGATAAAGATGCGATAAAGAAATTCGACCTGATGCTCTGCAACTTACGAGACAGAGAAAGAGATGTATTCGAAGGGCTAATCACGGACACGACAAGGAAGGTTTTTGATGCTGAAGTATCTGCCGTCTAAACAACGAGACAAAGATGCAGTCATCGCCCATGCGCTGTCTGAAAGACTTCGCAGCGGCGGCACCTGCGCTCAACCAGAACAACAGCTTCGCCTGAATGGACATACTGGATATTGTCACGCATATTTGGTAGACGTGATGATGGGAGAAATTTTCGCTGAGTATGCATCGAGTTCAGCACTCCCATTTGGCTGGCGAAACCCGGTCCCTGCTTCCCAGCAACAACACTCCGTTGATGTCGGTCCAGCTATGTCATCTGCGGAAACACTTGCTCTACTCACTCGAATGATGTCCTCAGCTGACAGTCAAACTGTTGAGCAATGGAATGATCTGAAGATGAATTTAGATCAAAACAGGACATCGGACAGAAAGCTGTTCAATGACTAGCATCATCGTGTTGGACACAGGTGTACTTGGTCAGGCAGTGCATCAGAATGCAGCCGTGCGTAATCCGATTCTGACATGGGTCGGCAGTCATGTTGCAAAAGGGAATAGTTTTCGAGTTCCCGAGATCGCCGATTACGAGTTGCGACGCGAGCTAATTAGAAGTAACTTCGCTCAGAGTATAACGGATTTAGACGCCCTTAAGGTCGGTCTAGGATATATCCCGTTAGACACAGCTACAATGAACGAGGCGGCTGCACTATGGGCGGTGGCACGCCAGGGAGGTCAGCCGACCGCCCATGATCATGCGCTCGACGGTGACGTTATCCTATGTGCTCAGGCGCGAGGGTGCAGAGCAAGGCCAATACCCAGTTGCTCAACGCGTTGCGCACTCAACATCTGCTCGCCCGATTGTGGGACAACGACGAGCGGCACGCCATTGCTTAATCCCTCCATCACACTGTTCATTCCACCGTGCGTCACAAAAATTTCTAATCGCTTTAATACATCAAGCTGCGGCACGTACGGGGCGACAATGAAGTTGTTCGGCACGGGGTCTAGCTGTTCTACTTTCAAACGATTGCCGATTGATTGCACGACCTGCCATTGGGTATCAGCAAAGGCCTTAAAGCACATGTTGTAGAATTCCGACTTGTCGTTGAATGCGGTACCCAAAGAGATGTATAGGGTCGGCTTCGACTCAATTTGCTCGAATGGAAAATTACCAAGATCCGGGCGCTGCATGATGCACGGTCCAACAAAGTGAAACCGTTTGTCGAAGGTGGTGCCCTCATATTGAAACGAGCGTGGCTGTGTCACTAGCGTTAGGGCTTCGCCGTAATCCATGGCGTCAGTAACCGGAAATGGCTTAATGGCATAGTGTTCGCAAAGGTCATGCATCTCCTTATTGGCTTTTGCAAACGTTAAAGTACGTTCCTTTCTTTGTTCTTCGTTGTAAAACCTTTTGTGCAGCGTCTCAAGAAGATTGAAATGCTTGTTCGACGCGAATGTGGGCCGAATCAAAACGGCTGGTATCTCTAGGATCTGTGCGAGTATCCGTCCCCAAAGTGCCATCTGTCCGTAAATGATGGCATCTGGCTTTGCTTCGGTGTCTAAATCGCGGAGCACGTTTGGCACAACTATTGAGCACTCATTAACCAAGTTGCTATTGATCCAAGGTGCACTCACTTGCAGATCTCGATCACTCTGCGCACCGGTCAGAGATTTACCGAAAGAGTTTTTCAAAACCGAATTGTAGCTACGAAAGGTCGCACCAGTGCTTTCAAGGACTTCTCTGTATTCCTCGGTCAAATAATAGATAACATGGTTGCCGCGCTGTACAAGACCCTGCGCAATGGCAAGAGTGGGGTTTACGTTTCCAGATTGGGGTCCACTAAAAAAATAGTACTTTGACATCGCAATTTCCTGCAGAGAGCTCGTAATCATAGAGCTATTCTCCATTCCGATCATAAACCTCAGTATCCGTCGTGTCTCAAATCCCGCAAACGCCTCATCTTGGACCGTTCATGGTCGGGATTTCGAGAGGAAAATGGTCAAAGGCGGCAGCAGCCCCAGAATATTGTCTCTTCCCAGCCAGTGGGCACTGTGATATGATGTCAGAAGAAGTTTGTAAAAATGTTGCCGTTCGCTAGGCCTGTTACCTATTGAAATTGCCTCTATTTGCACTCGGTCTTAGGTGAGATGCATTGAGGTGCTAGAGATGCAGGTGAAAGCGAAATGAGTTGCAAAATCTTGATTGGCAATTTGGATGTGAATGCCGACGAAAGCTCGGTGCGTGAGTTGGTTCTGCCGTTTTTGAGTCATGTGGTGTCTCTTGAAGTGCCCTTAGAATCAAAAACCGGAAAGAATAGAGGTTATGCCTACTTAGTGGTAAGAACCGAAGACGAAGCGCGCACCGCAGTGAATCTGCTTCGAGGGCAGAACTCTTCAGGGCGAAACATCAGCATCTCGATGGTTGAAACATGTGCGCCCGCTGGCAAATGGTATAAGTTCGGCTTTGCTTAATCAGCCTTTCTTCGAAGAGCGGCAGCGTACAGATTAGTCAGCATCTCAAAATGCGTGAAGTGCAACGTCAGCAAAAGCATTCTGCCACCACCTATAATGGCGCAGAATATTTCCGTAGAAATTTGAGCATCCAAGAATTCACGTCCAGAAGAATCATCGAGAGCGCGAAGAGCTTCTAGAATTAGAAGAACAAATTACGCCGACCGACGCAACAACGTACGCTCAGCCCTATCAGCAACATAGGGATTAGAATCAGCGCTCAGCTTTTTGAGCACATCTATGCTGACATTATGATTTTCAGCAATCGCATACCTGACGTCGGGACTTTCATCGTCCGCCAGAAATAACAACACTTCATCAGGTGCGTTCTTGCAATCAACCACTGCAATTCGCATATCGACATCCACGCTTAAACTCAGTCGCTGAAGGAAATTAGCGGGCGCATTTAGATGCCTGCTCATCCCAGTCATGCAAACAGGAGCATCGCCCTCTCTTTTGTGTTCGCTAGGAGAGTAGACCGCTGAGTTACTATAAATCGAATCTTCGACAAACGAAAAAGGCTCTTGTACTGCCATTTTATTCACCTCGTGTCACGGTAGCACCAGACCGAGTGCAAATAGCGGCAGTTCACAAGATTCTCAAGCCTACGTCTTGCGCACTTTCACAAACATCATAATGACATCATACCACCGTTGCTCAAACCCTGCCCTAAATGATTACCCTTTGGAGTGATGACAGAAACAGGCGAATCGGTCACATTATCGAAAGGAAGGTAGCTTTGTCGTTTTACGACCACGAAGCCAATCCAAGCAAGAACAACACTAGCTTGCCTCTCAAAACGTTCCCGAAACAATGGAAACTTCAAATTCCAAAATCACGAGCGACATGCAGGCTCTTTCCGAGACTGAATTAAGGGTCTTGGGAGCGGCATTAGTTGGTGCGGTTGAAAATGAAATTGCCGCGTTGCAGGAGATCAGCGACGACGAATTTCACAATGGCGAATCGAGAAAGGATCTGAAAATCGGCAGCATTTTTGCTGATCGCTATGAGATTATGTGCGTGCTCGGAATTGGGACAAGCGGGACAGTTTACAAAGCCAAGCACCACCCTACATCAAAAATGGTAGCAATAAAGCTCATGCATTTTGAGCATATTGCTGACATCGACTTGCTTAGACGCTTTCGACAAGAAGCGGCAGCTGTAAGTTCTCTTAACCATGAGAACATAATCAACGTTATTGATTTCGGACTTTCGCCCGAAGGTCAGGCGTTCATGGTCATGGACTATTTTGAAGGGACTAGCCTTGAAGAACTGATCTGCCAATACGGGGGTCTCGAGTCTCAAAAAGCTGTTGAAGTGTTTAAACAGATCTGCAGCGGATTGGGTCATGCACACGATAATGGCATCATTCACCGAGATTTGAAACCGGACAATATCCTTGTGGAGAACTTCGAATCCGGCTCCCCTTTAGTTAGAATTGTTGACTTTGGAACAGCAAAACTAGTTGCTCCAGAAGCGCAGGGTCCGGGACTTACTAGCCCAGGGCAAACCTTCGGCTCCCCAACATACATGAGTCCAGAGCAGTGTAGGGGATTAGAACTCGCTTCTAGTTCCGATGTCTACTCGATGGGAATTCTTATGTATGAATCGTTGGTTGGACAACCACCTTTTGCTGCCGACGACATCATAAGAGTAATGTATAAACAGGTTAACGAAGAATGTCCTTCGCTCTCTGTCGCGGCAAAAGAAGCTGGTAAGACCATCGATAACCGCCTTCATGCGATTGTTATGAAAGCACTTCGTAAGAACAAATACGAGAGATACCAGTCAATGCATGAACTTGGTGATGACTTATCGAGTATCACCTTTCAACAGAGTTGAAGTGACCATGTGAGAATCTAATTCTAGAGAATGGTGTTATGAAATCCTTGCATCAGTCAAAACAGTCTAAACAACGCTGTCACTCCTAAATCTCCGCTGCCACACCAGCGGCATTTACTTCTTGCACCAAATAGCTCGTAAATCCTGCAACTTCTGTATTGAGATTGTGAAATATTGGTTTTCCATTGAAAGCAACTCTAAAAACAGAGTTGTACGCAACGCCGATCAGCGTTCTGACACCGTCCTTGATACCATAGATTCTATAGTGAGATCGCGACTTAAAAATTGGTGCCAGGTCTAAAACGTCAACCGGTGTCGTGAACACCAACTTGTTCGGAGGCTCAACAGGATAGTTGGTGTCATCGAAGGAAAATAGCCCTAAGTAAAACGAACATGGCTCGCCGGGAACAGGCGAAATTGAAAAACCAATTCGAGAATATTCCACTGAGTCATTAGGCAACTGGAAAGTGTATTTCATCCAGCCATGTGGCAATTGCGCACTGGCACTAGGTCCTACATACGTTGGCGAACGCTCCGGAGCTCCGAGCATCAGGTTTCGTGCACTCACCTTTGATTCTTTCGCAACAATCGTAATCGACATATTCGAAGAACTCTTGATGCTCGTCTCAAATAGGTTTATCTCGACGACTTTATCTCGAATGTCAACTTTTAGAGATGACCCACCAGTGTAGATGTTTTCTTGCTCGGTGTGTTGCAAGCCGGTGAGATCAGACGGATCGGGGATACGCTGATAGCGATAAGCCGGCAGCACACTCTGGTCGCTTAAATTATTCCACGGACCCACTGATGCTAGGACACCATCGATATTGTAATAATCGCCTTCGCCATCGTTGAACCAGCAAACAAAAGGAGCGTGCACAATCGTCGAACGTGGCCCACCTAGATAGTGAGCCACGAAGTGATCGCCAACAGAATTTTTTCCCGCTGCGGGATAACCAATAAAATCACGAGAACCGGTCCAAAATGCAGCATCGTTATTGTGAAAGGTCTCCCTATCAGGAAGTTTGTAGTCATTTTCCTTTTTGCGGAAATCGTACATTAGCCAGGCAGGATAATAGATACACATACCTGTATAAAATTGAATTGGATTTGGCGCATCTAATTGCGCGCAATTTCGAAAGAACTTGCCTCCATACGGCGCAGTTTTTCGGTATTTTGAACAATCGATTCCTTGAAACATTCGATTCCGCGCATTCTCAAGGTCCTGACCAGAAAAGTGAGACTTCAAAACCTCATACGACAACTTAGGATATTCTCCAGTATCGAAGTCTCCCCAACCATAATCCGATTGAAAGAATGAGGCGTTTTCGAAGAAGGGAAATGCATGCTCCGTCAATCGATAATCGTAGCCACCACTCTCTGCGCTAAGCGGGGAATCGTACCAGATACTTTTAAGACCAGCCTTTTGGATCGAGGAAAGAAGCTTTAACATTCCTGGTACGGCTGCTTTATCATTCAGATCTTCGCAATTGATCAGGTATCCATCAAATCCAAAATACTTGCAAATACTGGTCATAATATCGATTGTTTCTTCAAGATATAATGCACCCTGTTCAGGCTGTTGTGGCTTCGGAGTCAGCATATTGATTGCATCTTTCTCGCTCACAACATTGTGATTGAGATTTAGAGTTCCCATGCAAAACACGCCATTTTTGTGTGCGCAATTCGTCCACACCACAGGTGGTATCGTAAAAAACCTTCCGCTCAAGTAATACATATAGTCGACATATTGCCAGTTGCTGAAGTTATAAACGTTTGCAGCCGTTCTCGTGCTCGAACTTCCAAAGCCACCCTGGCTCCAGGCATCAAACATTGGATCATAGGAAAATTCGCCCATGTCAAATCCAACCAGGCAAGGCTTGGTATCAGCAGTCCTAGGCAACCGAGGCGCAATTGGCACCCTGGAGACATTAGAACTCTCCCCCTGAGATTCCCAATCCCTCAAGCCCTTAATATCGTGTATCGCTCTAATTCCAGGCGCCACATACTGCTCTGTTCTGTCCACTCTTGCCCACCTTGCATTGCTCAAGTTGCACGCAATGTAATCACGATACGACGTCGCCAATTGCAGACAAAATTTTAGCCGAACTGTTGAATAATTTCCAATGCAATAATTAGAGATATACTCTTAATGTCTCAACTAATAGAGAACGCTTCCAAGGCAGGTGTGCAAAGTGAGTTTCGACAAAATACTCGGCTTCTTTAAACGCGGCGCGAAACAAAAACCAGACGAAGCTGCACTACCGCCCTTCGAACCAAAATACAGCGAAGGATTTTCGGCACAGCTTCAGGACAAGCAAAAATTGTTGTACTTCTGCAATCAGGCGCGCTCAAATAGATCGGGAGAGCCATAAAATAATTCAAGAGCGCGAAGCATGAAGCCGCGCGCTCCTAGTTTTAGCAGGGTGCATTAGTGAGAACTGCCTCCAAGCGACGGTCCTCCTCCCAACGAAGTGCTACCTCCCGGGTTGCCCGAGTAAATAGGCACCATGTGCGGTGCCGAAACAGCAGGCTTGTTCAGAGGCATCGAAGTTTGAGTTTCAGATTGAACCCTGGGAGGAAACTTCTCGGACAAGAAGGCAAACACTTGCACGCTAAAAAGAATCAAAAGCACCGTCAACAGGACAGAAAGAAAGTAGACGGACCTTTCCGCGCTTTTCCCAGCAAGCATGCATGGATCTCCATATTTGAGAAGTGCCATAGTGATGTCCTCCTTTTTCCTCAACAAGTACCTATTCGACCACCAATTAAAAGTTAGCTGCTCGCTGCAGCCTCACTGCTTCGACTCTGGGTGGTATTGGCAAAATCGGCATCCGGACCGCTTGCACGGAACAAGGTGCCTTCAGTGCTAGCGTTTGAGACAACGAACCAAACACCTTCGCGGTCAAACCGGGTCGCTCGTCAGAACCAACAACAATTAAGTGAGAGTCCCACTCTTTGGCAACATCCAGAACAACTTGAACCGGAGTTCCTTCAATGACTTCGAGCTCCACTTGTCCAGGACCGAAGTGTTCTTCGATGCGCGCCTTGGTTCGCTGTAGTGTTTCTCGAATACCGTAGAGATATTCCTTATGAGGTTCGATCGCGCCCAGGTAAGCAGCACCATTTGGCTGAAAACCATAAATACCGTAGTCGATTTCAGCGGCACTCACCAATTTAAACAGCGTGTTCTTCGGCCATTTGGAGGCTAAGAGCCAATCGATAGCGATCTTGGATTTGAAAGATTCGTCCACAAAAACAAGAACACGATTTACTTCGGCGAGCTCTTCAATATTCCGTGCAACGAACACAGATGCGTTTGCTTCTTGCAGAACGGTCCGCGATACACTTCTTGCAAAAACCCGCTCCAGCGGGTTGTGATCACGCGAACCAAGTACAATCAAATCAGCAGGCCAGGAATCAGCGTGTTTGAGAATACATTTCGCCGGATCGCCGACGTCGATATATCCGACTACAATTGAACAAGGATTGAACATCTGGATCTGGGCAATCGCTAAATCCAGCAAATTGTTTACTTCCGACAATTCGCTGCTAATGGATTCAATTTCGCCTCCGCGTCGTTTTTTAGGCAGGACGGTGAGAATGCGAAACTCCGAACATGCGGGCCACTCCCGCGCGAGTGTCGCTGCTAGAGCCGCTTCTGCTGCAGGAGAGTTGTCGATCGCAATAAGAATATTCATAGTGTTTTCCTTATGTGTGTGTGTGTGTGTGCGTGTGTGTGCATATGCTTGTGCGTGTGTGCGTGTGTGTGCATATGCTTGTCCGTGCGATGTTTCTCAAAGACAGAATGTTACTAGTTCAACAAGCGCAGCTTTCTAGGTTTGGCTAAAACCCATCGCCCAATAAGCATCCGGACATCATCTCGTGTCAGCGGCTTACCCAGACAGTCATTTATTCCTGCAGTAAAGCATTCCTGCTCCGCCTGACGCCTCGTTGTCGCGGTGGTAGCGCCCACGGTGGCGATTATTGCCGAGGGATCCAGACGCTTTTTCTTTTCCTTCTCTCGTATTTGCCTTGCCGCTTCCACGCCGCTGATGCCCGGCAAGTCGACGTTAATGAAGATCAAATCGAAGTACTCTGCCAGCTCAACGGCTTCTTCGCCGGTTGTCACTGCATAACAGTTCACATCAAAGCTATTGATATAGCTCAACATGGCGTCGCGTACTAGTTTGTTGTCTTCCACAACCAATATTCGATTAGACATACTCTTCACTCTCCTCAAATGGTTCTACAACAGGCTTTCTTACGTACGGCAAGCAGAACATACAAATAGCGACGTAAGTCGCAGCCCCTGCCAGGGTTGCTCCAACAAGAACTGCAAGATCTTCTGCTGCCAGGAAGAAAAGGATTCCAGCGGCAATTAGTGACATTGCAAATGTCGAAGAAAATGCGATTCCAAACATCTTTATCTCGCTCATATCTACCTCCGATACCTTAGGCAGAATCTAAGCAAGGCGCTTCCCGCCTTGCCCGCTCTGCGCGCTTGTGGACAGACAGCAGTGAATTGCTGTCTAATGCTGTAATTTAAAATTGACGAGCGCCCGCCCTTCTTCAAATACATGAAGAAAGCTCTCTCGCTGGCACGCTTTGCAGTGGCGCATGTATGCGCCGCGCGTATTAGCGCATAGTTTGCGCAGGATTGAGTTTTAGATCAGTATCGATCTATTTAAAAGCCATAGAGGGCGCGGGCAATTTTCAACCGCTACCTTTCTATGATCGAACAATCCGACACTCTTCGGTTGAGTTAGGAGAAGTGCTTTTGCACAAACAAACGCAGTAGTGCCGAGACACGCCAAATTAGGCTTAACTTCGGCGATATAAACTGACGCACTGGTTGGCACACTGCAAAACAGTTGTTCTGAATGACTGATTTGCTTCGTCGCTTGCACATTGAATGGTTTCATCCAATTGGCAAATACAAACGCCAGCAAGCTAAATGCGGCGATTATACTGATGAGTGCAAGGTGTCTGAATTTCATGACGAATCTCCTTACCTCTACCATAGCAAACGTTGCGCGAGGTCGAAAGACAGGTAACTATCAGCTATCCAGCGTTATCTCCGAATTCGAGGATTGCCACGCTAACGATACCTTAACAATTTCTCACAATTGAAAGTTTCGTGAACGCTTCACCCCTGGGGCTTAAGACCCACGGAGATTTTGACATCACATGATTGATCTAACTTAGGTACAATTTCAAAGGTTCAGCACCTCACGCGCCGCGCTTGCAGCGCATGGATACGAATGAAGCAACTAGCAAAATCGAAAAGCAGTGAAGGCGTAACGCAAACAAAGCAGCGCGCTGTTGACCTGCTACCAGAATCTGCCGAGCAAAACACCTCGGACAGCGCAAATAAATACACAAAAGCCTTAGGCAAAGTGCTGAAGGCAAGAAGGCTTGAGATTGATCTCACTGAAAAAGAGGCGGCAACACGTGCCAACTGCACGCGCGAATTTGTTGACGAAATCGAATCAGGAAAAATTGGTCCTAGCGTTGGCGAGCTCCTCCAACTCGCAAAAGCCTTATATATCAGCATGTCCGAGCTTACAAGAAAAGCCGAGCGCGCATTAGCCAATAAAACAACGATGCAGTCGCTCGATCGAAGTATTCGCAGAAAACTTGCTCAAAAGAAAACAGCGCTGAAGACTAAGGAAAAGAAAAAACTTGCGAGTTTAGCAAGAGAAGAGACGAGAAAGAAACGGGCGGAAATCCGTGCCGAACAAGTTGAGGCTAATCGGCTTGAAAAACAAAAGGCGCGTGATCTCAAAAGATCTGAAAAATCCAAAAGTGCTGACGGGAAGAAAAAACCTGGTTGGCACATAGTGGCTAAGGATTTTCAAAGCGAAGTAGCTGTATTTCCAGACACAAAGTTCGGGCTTACACCTACTGATGCTCAGATGATCGAAGATGCGCTTCAGCTGTTGAGCGGGCGGTGGGCTTGCGCGCTCCTGATCACGATTGCTAACGGTACCATTCGCAGCACTCACCTGTTGTCTGCTGTGCCAGGTTTGTCCGCAAAGATGGCGGCACAAAGATTGAGAGAAATGCAAAAGGCCGGACTAATAAAGAGAGCGTATTTCCGGGAGGTGCCACCAAGAGTCGAATATACATTGACACCCGAAGGGCATGTCGCAATTTCAATTTTAGAGATTACAAAAGAGATCTTCGAAAAGATATTGCGCTGAAAAACTTGCGACAACGTTCTTCTGCCGGCAGATAGGAAACCACCATGACCTCCAAGCTCGATCTCAAAGAGATGGCGCATCAAGCTGTTACAGAAGCCGGTTTCACGCCCGACTTCGAACCCGCCGCCATCGCTCAAGTGGACGCGATTTCGGACAAGCTACCGACCACTAGCGACACAAGAGACTTGCGGCATCTTCTGTGGTCTTCGATCGACAATGCAGATTCGATGGACCTGGACCAAGTCGAGTACGCCGAGAAACTGCCGGATGGAAATACGCGAGTTTTGGTAGGCATTGCCGATGTCGATGCGTTTGTGCCCAAGGGCTCGCCGCTCGACGTTCATGCGTTCAACAACACTGTGACTGTTTACGCCGGCGTGAAGAATTTTTCGCTCTTTCCCGAAAAGCTCTCATGCGAAATCAGCTCGCTTCTGCCCGGAGCCGACAAGTTGGCAGTGGTAGTAGATATGGTGCTAAATCCCAAGGGACAGCTCGCGGCGATTGATGTGTATAGGGCTTTGGTGCGCAATTACGCGAAGCTTAATTACTCAAGCATGGGCAAATGGTTTGACGGTGGTGCAGAGGAAAACGAACTTCCGCTGCTGGAGCCTATTCCAAATCTTGCGGAGCAGTTGCGCCTGCAACAGCGCGAAGCTCAGCTCCTTGAAGACTTGCGCATGGAAGCAGGCGCGCTCAATGTCGAACGCATTGAAGCGTCGCCGGTTGCCGTCAACGGAAGAGTCGTGGATATCAAAACTGTCGACAGCAATGATGCGCGCGATTTGGTGGAAAACTTCATGGTAGCGGCGAACAGTGCGGTCGCCGGCATGTTGGACAAGAAAGGCACATATTCACTGCGGCGCATTGTGCGCAAGCCGAGAAGGTGGCCGCGCATTGTTGAGATAGCGAAAGCTCTTGGTGAAACATTACCAGAAGAGCCGAGCCCCAAAGCCCTTTCCGACTTTCTGAAGAAACGCAAACTAGCCGACCCGACACACTTCAGCGATTTGTCTTTGTCTATTTTGAAACTGCTTGGCCCGGGCGAATATGTCGTCGTGAAATCGGGCGAAGAGCACGATGGGCATTTCGGTCTTGCAGTGCATGATTACACACACAGCACAGCACCCAACCGGAGATTTCCGGATTTAGTGACGCAGCGATTGTTGAAGGCTGTTATAGACGGAAAGGAGTGTCCATATACGGAAGAAGAGTTGGAGACAATCGCAAGCCGCTGCACAAAGATGGCGTCGTCATCCAACGTCGTAGAACGTTTTATGCGTAAAGCTGCTGCGGCAGTGTTGCTGAGTTCGCGCCTCGGCGAAGTGTTCAAAGCTATAGTCACAGGCGTCAAACAAGACGGAGTATACGTGCGGATATCTAAGCCATCGGCTGAAGGGCGCTTGGTGAAAAACCACAAAGACGTGGATGTCGGAGACAAAATAAAGGTGCGACTGCTCTCAACCAACGCAGCAAAAGGCTTTATAGATTTCGAGAAGATTTAGACAAACTTGCATCGTAAGGTGAGACGCTGCTTTAGCTTCTAGCGCTCAGCTAGCGCTCCGCAAGTAGGAATCGAAAGAAATTATTGAAGCCTTAGAATTGAGAAGATGCCCTGGTTTTCGAGCTTACCGCAGGACTTGTCTCAGAGTGCCCGTTTATGGTGCATAAATAACTCGCCAACTTTTGCAAGTCGTCATCGTTGCCTACAAGTGGAGGCATAATTCCCAAATATGGATTGTTCTCTTTATTGCGGCTCTTTATGGTTTTGAGAAAACCTTCGATCGCGTCACGATCTCGTTCGCCCAAAAGCTTCTTCATGCCTCGATAACCATTTTCAGTATGGCAGCTCATACACTGATAGCGAAAGATGTTTCTTCCCAGCTCAATGTCGTTTTGTCCATGAGGAAGAGCAGTTATAGTGGACCATTTGCTCTGTGCTAAAAAACCTCCCTCATTCAACTTGTCCACAGACTCTTTTCTTATGCCATTGCAATACATGTATCCATAGACCACGTAAGGCTTTCGCAAAAGCTCTCGCATCCATTCGGTGATTCCAGTTACGGTGAGACCACATATGAGGAAAAGAATCGAAATGCGCACAGTCAATCCGCGAGGATTCAAGTATGGTCCGATGTATGCGAAAACAATCACCGTACCGGAGAGGATAAGGCTCAAGTACAGAGCCCTTGCCAGAACAGAGAAATTCCCCACGCCTGAGGCATGGACGCCGTTGAAGACGGTTTCAATTGCCGCTTGCGGCACATTTGCCAAGTAGAAATATCCGGCAACCGGTCCAATGAAGAAAATGGGCAACAGCCACTTCGCACAAAACCGCACAACATATTCTCTGGTCTTCTGATCTTTGATTTGGCTCGATGTCACCATGGCATACATGCCCGCAAGCGCGAACATAATGAGCAGTCGCAAGACCAGCGACGGCCAGTAAGTGGCATTGAAAAAACCTTCCAACCAGTAACGTGACTCCAGCCAGTGTCCGGGCGTTAACATGAAAGTGAGGATGCCGTTGATGACCACGAGAGTCATAACCGAAAATCCAAAATACATGCGCGCGAGATTCAGGTGCTGCTCTTTGGTCAATTTGTCCCAGGTGTAATAGTACGCAAAAACAGTCGCCAACTCGGCGACGAAAAAGACATACTCTACCGCCCAGCCCAGCGTAAAGTTTTGAATCAGGACAGCCGTGCCATCAGGGTTGACGAGACTGATTGCCCACCAGATGCCGACGCCGGTCACGGCACCTGCCACACTCGTCAAAAGCATGAAAAAGCGAGAATGCTGGCGCAAGTAAGCATACAGATTTTCGTCTTTTCTTCTGTAGGCAAGCTCTTCAGTAAGTGCCAGGAAGGCGCCACCGCCAACGGCGAAGTGCGAGAGAAAAACGTGAACAATGGCGATTATTCCGATGATCCAACCGCCACCAAAAATTGGAACAACCCAAATTGGATAATTCATGAGATCGCACCCCATATTGTGAAGGCTATGAAACCTATAAGCACAGCCAATCCATACATCGTTGCAAGAGCGGATCTTCCTTCGGACTTACCGTCGTCCCAAAATGGCACCATAACTAGTGCGCCGGCTACAGCGGCGATGAGAAAGATGCCGACTAGCTCTCCTTCGATAGGCCCTACCGAAGCGGGCATCAGCTTCAAAAACTGGAACATTGACAGGAAATACCACTCCGGCTTGATGCCGAGGGGAGCGGGGGCGAATGGATCTGCTTCTGGACCGATGCCCCAGGGAGCAAGGGTAACAAGCACTGCCAAAACATTGAACGAAAGAATCCAAACGAGCAAGTCGCGCAGAAAGAAATTCGGGAAAAACTTCTCTTTGGGGCATGGTTTTTCCGGCGTGTCTATACCAGGAGGTTTGCTCATGCCGTGCATTTGCACGAGCACCAGGTGACCAGCAAGCAATCCGAGCAAAACGAGAGGGAGAATTGCGACGTGAATCACGAAGAATCGAGAAATCGTCGACTGCCCGATGTTTTCTCCACCTCTCAAGAGTTCTGCCAAAGTCGGCCCAATAAGAGGAGTCTTGGACGCTATGTCGAGCCCAATTTTGGTGGCAAAAAATGAAATATCGTCCCAGGGAAGCAGATATCCTGAAAAACCGAAAGCCATAGTAATGACTAGCAGCAGCATTCCAATCAACCAGGTAATCTCTCGTGGTTTGCGGTATGCCTTCATGAAATACGAGCTGAACAAATGCAAAAAAACCACGGCAATCATGAGGTTGGCGCCCCAGCTGTGCAGCGATCTTATGAACCACCCGAATTGAATTTGCGAATTGATTTTCAGAATGCTCGCGTGCGCCGACTCCAAATCCGGGACGTAATAGACCATCAGCAGGATCCCGGTGACAAATTGCACAGCCAAAAACAACATGGCGATTCCGCCCATGTAGTACCAAATGGAGTGCTTGTGCAGGGGCACTTCCTTCTTCTGAGCAATTTGCGTAAGAGCGCTCAGCTTGAGGCGTTCTTCCAGCCAGTTGCCAATTTTATTTGTCGGTAAATTGCTGCTCGTCATAGGGCACCATCTCAGGCTTTGGAAACAATAATTTTGCCGTTAACCAGCTCGACCTTTAGCGGCTTGAGCGGCTTGGGCGGAGGTCCGGAAATGTTTTTTCCAGTACTGGCGTCATAGCAGCCACCATGGCAAGCGCACCAAATTTCTTTCTTTTCCATTCGATACTGGACGGTACAGCCCAGATGAGTGCAAATGGCGTTGAATGCATGAAAGTCTCCATCGACCGATCGCGTGATGATCGCCGGTGTACTGCCAAACCTGAAGTTCTTGCCGCCACCAGGAACGATGGAATCCGTCTGACCGAGATCTACACTGCTGACATGACTTTCTGCCGACTCGTCCTTACCGGAAGGCTTCAGATAGAGGTACAGAGGATAGGCTGCCATGATGCTCCATGCAAACGCGAACAACCCTACCGAACCACGCAGGAAGCATGAGCGAGACACCTCGGCGCTCTGGACTTCTGGATTGTTGTCCTCACTCTCTGCGGCAGTATCTTTCTCTGGTGTATTCATACAGTTGTCTCCGCCTTTGGCTGGAAGGTAATTTCAGGAGGGTTGAACGCGCCCCAAACTGTGCGCGTGAGCCAGGTGAGATAAGCAATCAAACCAGCAGCGCAGACAAGGAAGGCAATTAGAATGTCCCATTGAACCGCAACAGGCAACGAATCAGGTTGAAAATGCTGGTGCAGGCTGTAGACACGAAGCATATGGCGAGTAACAATCATGGTGAAAATTACAACAATCGTCGATAGCATGCCAGTTACGAAGGCTTTGTTGCTGCCCGTTATTGCTGCGATAGTGGTGGCTATTAAGACCACCACCGACAGTACTACAGAAACAGCTAAAGAAATTGAACCAATCGGTTCGCCACCTAGAAAATTCTTCGTCGCAATAGATGGAAGGGCAAAAAGAAAAGCAAATCCTACAAGCACCTGAAGCGCGGTAATGCCCGCAACAATTCGCGAACCGGTCTTAATCAGCCAGGTGGAATATTCCTGCTCTCGCTTGCTGAAATAGAGTCCAAAAGCACCTAGCGTCAATCCACCGACAGCCACTGCGGACAGTGCGAAGTGCAAATAACGCGGCCAGAGTTGACGTTCGCCCAAGTTAAGATGCAACCCGGAAGCGCTGGACTTGTATAGCTCTACCCACTTTTCGGGCGTGAGCATTAGCGTCATGTTATTGGAAAAGAGAAATCCAATCCCGCCCAGACCAAGAGCCACCAGCAGCATAATGGCACCGGCCTTGATACCACTTCCGCCGGCGTGCTCATTAGAATGCAACACGCGATAGGTAATCAAATAAGTACCGTAGTAGCAAATTAGCAATAGTCCCAAAAGAGAAATCCAGGGAACAGCCATGACAATAGAGGAAGTGTAATAAGCCGGCCCGTACAGCAACTGCAAAAACAGAAGCGGAACAATACCCTGTGTGATTGCAAACGAAATGCATATAGGCAGCGCCGACGCCAAGCCTTTTCCGGCCCGAAATGCGTACGAAGTCTTATCGCTGCCGCCCTTTATCAACAGCAGACTCGATAAGATCGAGCCGCCTAGAGTCATATTCATAGGAATGACATGCAAGAAGAATCCAACCACGAGCAGTGTCTGCAATAACCATAGTGGTGCAGGCAAAGGTAACGGTTGATAATTGGGAATTATTGTCGATGGGTCCATGACTCACTCAATGCTGTAACTCGTAATTTTCCGCGCACACGTTTTTCAGCATGGCGAAACAAGCTTGAATCGCGCTAACAACAACACTTGCTGTCGCGTCTAAATACTGAAAGATCGATGGTTATTGAGACGCTTTAATTGGCGCCAATATATCTGACTGTCGCCATGACACCGAGAAATACCACTACCGGTATAACTACTACAGCGACAATAGTCCATGCTTCCATATGAGACACCTTCTTTCTGGGTTACCGAGAGCGACCGGCTTTCGCTCGATTCGTTTTTGCTCGAGTCGTTTTTGCTCGATTCGTTTTCTACTCGCTTCGTTTTTTGCTCGACTCGTTTCTACTCGATTCGTTTTCTTACTCGCTTCGCGCTCACGGCGATATCATAGCAACAGAGTGAAAACATCGATGAATAGCGCCTTTCTGGTTTTACAAAACTCCGAGTTTCTCCACAAACTTTATAATTCACTCTTGAGCCCAAAATAGCGAATTCGTTCGAATAGAGCAACAATAGAGGGTTTCCCAACTTTCTTGTTCTATACGGTCGTCTCTCATACTCGCCTTTTCTGGTATCCGAAAAGCGCCTGGGCTGTGCGAGAACGCCTCTATGGTCTGGCTTCATCATTCTCCGGAATGACTGCTTTATCGTTCTCAAGGATGAGGCCCGCCACTGAATTGTGGACTCGCAGCATCATTGTCTCGTTCCTAGGCGGTACCAGCGAGTGAAAACCTAACTGTGGCGCAGTTTCGACTATGCAATCCGAAGAGTGAGAACCTTCAGGTAACCACCACCTAAGTGTCGTTCAACACTCATTTAAAAGCGCAAAACGCAGTTGTTATCACTCCGATACACTGAGCGAGAATGCCTATAAAAGCTAATTCACAGCATCGCCGAAGGGTAGGCACCTTGAGGTGATCATGGTTGGAATGTTCGGTCTTTGCTAGGCTTTGACCATGAGCGGAAAGGCAGGCGGAAAGACAACCGCGCAGAGCAAGTCATTTCTGTCGGGCGGATAGTGAAGGAGCTTTAGAGTATGTTTTATCCCAAGATCATTCAAGGTGGCATGGGCGTTGCCGTATCAAACTATCAATTGGCAAAGGCAGTCTCTCAGGCCGGGCAACTTGGAGTGGTCTCCGGCACGATGATTGATACGATTCTGGCAAGGCGCTTGCAAGACGGCGACAAACTTGGTCATTTCCGCCGGGCGATTGATCAATTTCCTATTAAGAAGATCTCAGAGCAAGTTTTGAACACCTATTTCATCGAAGGTGGAAAGGCTGAGCGTGAGCCATACAAAGCAGTGCCGATGCATGGACTCAATTCAAATGAAGATCTGATCGGATTGACCATTCTGGCTAATTTCGTTGAAGTATTTCTTGCCAAAGAAGGACACGACGGCGTAGTCGGAATCAACTATTTGACAAAAATAGACCTGCCTACGCTGCCGTCACTTTTTGGTGCCATGCTGGCGGGAGTAGATTACGTTTTGATGGGTGCAGGTATTCCGAAATCCATACCTGGCATTCTCGATCAACTCAGTCAAATGCAAGCAGTCAGCTTGAAAATAGACGTGGAAGGACGCGACGCCGACGATCATTATGAAGTGAAATTTGATCCACAGAGATATGGTCTCGCTACAACCAATCTGAAGCGTCCTCTATTTTTGGCGATTGTCTCATCTGCGGTACTGGCACAATCTCTATCGAAAAAAGCAAGCGGCAGCGTGGACGGTTTTGTTGTCGAGCATCACTGCGCTGGTGGACACAATGCGCCTCCGCGTGGAGGCATAAAAACCGATGAGCGCGGAGAACCCATTTACGGACCCAAGGACGAGATCGACATCGAAAGCTTCAAACGCATCGGCTTGCCTTTCTGGCTAGCCGGAGGATATGGCACCCCCGAAGGTTTTCAGAAGGCTATAGAGTCAGGCGCCAACGGCATTCAAGCTGGAAGCATCTTCGCGTTTTGCAACGAGTCCGGAATTACAGACGATATAAAGAGACAAGTGATTGACCTTGTGAAAAACGGCGAGCCAGACGTCTTTACCGACCCCGTCGCCTCGGCGTCGAAGTATCCTTTCAAGGTCGTGCCTCTCGAAAATTCACTGTCAGACGAACAAATTTATCTCGAACGTAGGCGTATTTGCGATTTGGGATACTTGCGCCAGGCCTACAAGAAGCCCAGTGGAAGCGTGGGCTTTCGCTGCCCCGGCGAGCCTGTCGAGGCATACGTGCGCAAGGAAGGACTGGAAGAAGAGACCTGCGGAAGAAAGTGCTTGTGCAATGGACTTATGTCGACGGTCGGTTTTGCGCAAATTCAAGGTGATGGCTATAAGGAGCCTCCGCTCGTGACCGCTGGCAAGCACCTGGCGTCTGTCAAAGACCTGCTTTCAAACGATAAAAACTCGTATTCAGCTTCTGACGTGCTCGCCTATTTGCAAGGCAAAGTTCCTCAGTTGACAGAATAGAATGCAGCCATCGTCTTCAAACTGACTGTTGCCTGCAAGCATCAAACCAATTGACGCCTAGTGATCGCGCTGATTGACGCCTAGCGATCGCGCTGATTGACGCCTAGCGATCGCGCTGATTGACGCCTAGCGATCGAGCGGTCTGCTTGGACAAACTGCATCACTACAGCGCTGTTGCGTGTCGATTTGCCCCATCGGGCAATGACAGGTAACAGGAAATATCTCGTCCGAGAGCTCTTTTATCGACATGTAGATAGCAATTGCTTTCCTTCCGCGTTCTGTGATCGAATGCTCAACGTGCCGAGGCAATTGATCGTATTCAATTCGCTCAAGCAATCCAAACCTCTCGAGTTCTTTCAAGCGAAACTGCAAGCTCTTCATACTCAGCCCGGGAATCAAACGTAAGAATTGTCTTGTGCGGGTCGGCGCGATCGAGATTTCTCGAAGAATCTCAACTGTCCATTTAGCGGAAATGATTTCTAGCAACCTGGAAATCGGGCATTCAATATTCTCGCTTGCTGTTTCTCTAGAATTCTGACTCATGACTCTGCGACTTCTTAAACCGACGCTGAAAACTTAGCAGTATTAGAGGAAGCCTGCTTCATCCTAAAAGACGAGATTTTCATTTCTTCGCTCCTATATGCGATTACGCTTCCGCGTGTGAAGCCGAAAACTGGAACATTAGACTAAAGCCGGTTTGACCTCAGACCATACCTGCTCTACCTAATCATCGGCTGCGAGGAGATGCAGGCACGCTAGCTTGCAACGCGTCCAATCTCTGAAGTCGTTCTTTCAGTATTTGACTCGGCAACTCTCCGCGCTCTTTAAGCCGGCGATTTCTAATCATGCCTTTTACCATGGTGTAAGGCGTGTTGATTAGAGCGTAGGCTTGTCCCGTGCCTTGCGTGATTCGCCCGGCGAAGCCCAGCTTGTTCGCTGTGTCAATGTCGCGGGGATAGCCATATACAGCAATAGTAGCCAACGTAGAACTCGTCACTCCTGTCAATCCTATGAGCGGACCAGAAATCGATTGCTGCTGAGCCACCTGCCGAAAGCGCTCTATTTCCCGAGTCTCATGAGTCAGTTGAGTGTCCATGGCTTGAGTTCTGTTGGTCAGTGCCGTAACACGCTTTAGAAAGTCCGGGTCTCCATCAAGAGCCAGCTTTTGCTTAAGATCATCCAGTGACAATGCGGATGGACGCTCCATCGGAATTTCCTTTGCAATTCTCTTTTCTTGATGCTTGCGAACAATGACGCCAGTCACGTTGCGAACGATTGGATTGACGGTGGCTAAAGAGTTAGCCACCAGCGAATAAATCACTGCCTGACGAGCAAGGCGTGGTCTCTCGAAAGCCCTTAATGCGAGAATTGCCCCGCCCATGCGAGTGAAATTCTGCCCTGCGTCAAGAGCGTAAAAGGTGTTCTCGCGCCACGCCTGATCTCGTGAGTGGCAGCTCCATGTCGCAAACTCATACAACAGCTGCTGGCGTATCCTTCGCACCAATGCTGTTTCGAGTTGCCGCAGTTGACGCCGGTCGGTGTCCGGTTCTTGTTCTGCGAAACGATCTCGATCAGTGAGAAGCTTATCCGTTTTTGAGACTATATCTTTCACAAACTCGATTGAAGCAGCGGGCGAGTAGCCGTTGCGCTTCGCCTTCATCATTACCCAGGTATTCTGCGCGAGTTCTAGAGAAGAAGCACCACCACTGATGGCATTACCAGTGATTCCGCAAATCGTAGCATTCTTCAATTTGCTTCTAGAAATCAGACGCGGATTTGAGAGCCCTTCAGCTTGCTCATTGAGGTCGGTTAGGGTTGCGGCAAATGATAGTGCCGTTCCAATCTCCCGGCCAGCCGGATAAGTCAGTTGACGCCACGGCTGATGGTGATTTGCTTCGATGTGAAAGTGAATGTTGAACTTCGAAAGCTTTACGAGTTCTTCCAGCAATGCATTGTCGATTTCCGGCAATGAATATGTTGACGTTTCAGCGACCTTTTCGACATGTGTTTCAGATACATTCCCGTCGGCAGTTTCGGCTGCGGTCTCAGAAGCTATTTTTACGCCGCACTCGCTTTCAGGCTCAACTAAATTCGCGATGCATGCGCTCTGCCCAATACAAGACCACAAAAAGAGTGAGCAAATAATGGCGATGTAGAATTTAGACATTCTCTCGAATCATACTACGCGTTAGGGCACTGGATTTGCGCTACCAGTGCAAGGCACGGACAAATGCGAAGAGGTGCAAACGACGGATCGGTAATATTCAGACTTCGCCAATCTGAATCCCACATTATGAGAGCATTTGACTAGGTTGCCATGAATGCATGCGATAACATGGCACTCTGCTAACTTTCCAAACTTTTGTAGGCACGGATTTTATGGGAAAGACAATCAAAGCCGTTGTGATGTCAGGAGCTCTATGCACTCTTGTGGCAACTGCTTTTGCACAAGAATCGAATGCTAATCAGCCGATTACCTCTGGCAGCGCCGCAAATACGACGGAGAAGAGCAAAAAGTCGAACAAGGCGAAGGTGGGCATTGTTAGGCGCATGCTCCAGCCTGTTACCGAGCTGCAGACTCAGAGTATCAAATTGCAAGAGCAGATTGTTAAGCTCGAACGCCCCATAGAGAGCCTCCATCCGCCAGTTACAGAGCTTTCTGATCGTGTATTTGCTGTAAATTCTCAGTTGGTTCGTCTCCAAAAGAACATTGATGAAATTCAAGACGAGCTGACGCAAGTCCGTTCGGACATAAGGTCTGTCCGTCCACAACTCACTAGCTTAGAGAAGCCCATCAGCGCCCTTCAAGAACCTCTGACAAAGCTGCATAAACCTATTTCTGAACTTGCAGAACCGATCTCAAAATTGCAAGTTGAAGTGACAGATTTCAAAGGACAGTTTGTCGGTCTCAAAGAACAGATGACGCGGTTGGAAAAACCGCTGGTAGAGGTTAACGGACAAGTCGGCAGGCTGGAGCGCCCCCTCAACGAGCTTGGAAAGCCCATCCTCACTTTTCAAAAAGAAATTGTAGAACTGAAATCACAGTTGGGTGAATTGATTGCAACGGTCAAAACAATGACGACCTACATCTTGTTTGCGACAATCTGCTTTGGCACTTTACTCGTGATTGCTTCGCTGGTTGGGACTGTGCTTACTTGGAACATCCTGACGCGAAATCTGTTTCGCCTGAAAGAAATCGAATTTCCCCGAGCTGCGGTCAACGAACAGCCAAAGAGAGAACTCGCTGGCAAACGGTGAGTTTCAGCTCAGAAAGGCCCACCCTATATACGAACACGCCGAAAATGACGTCGTCTTAATCTTTTAATCTTAGCCCGGGCGGCGAATGGCGCCAACTCTTGCTGCGCACCTTGCGGAAATAACCATGACGAGGGTATCGGTCCGCATCGAATTGTGTGTACAGTGCAAGTAGCAGATGTTGTCAGTCAACTTCGCTATCAGGAGTCCCCGCGAAGATGAATAAGACGATCAAAGCTATCTTGGCCGCAACAGTTGTTGCTAATGTACATATACTGCCATGCACGGCGGGCGAGCTAACTCCTTCTGCCTCGGTGCACCACGATTTAATCAAGGCAGAGCCAAGCCCAAGTGTTGCCCTGGCTCTCGGTGGTGGTGGCGTACGTGGTGCTGCTCATATAGGGGTGCTGAGGGTTCTTCAGGAAGAGGGAATTCCGATAGATTATATTGTCGGCAACAGCATGGGCGCTGTTGTGGGCGGTCTCCACAGTGCAGGCGTTCCACTGGACGACATTCAATCAATCCTTGCAGATGGCTCTTTTGTGAGTGCATATTTGCCGCGCTTTCTTTGGTGCAGAATTATGCTTAGCCCCTTGCGCGGTTTGTTTTACATTGGCAAGACAAAGCCTTATGCGGGACTTGTGAGTGGGGACAAGCTCAAGGCAACTATCGATAAGCTTCTCCCAGAGCCCAACATCAGAGTCGAAGAGCTTAAAAAGCCATTCTCTTGCGTGGCTGTAAGCCTGATTGACGGTCAGTCTCATGTGCTTTCCACAGGACGACTTGATGACCTCATTCGTGCCAGCGCAACGTTACCGCTCTTACTGCGACCTGTGGCGATTGGCGACCACCTTTATGTAGATGGCGGCGTCCGAAATAACCTGCCCACGGCGGAGGCCAGACACAGTGGTGCCAAAGTTGTAATTTCTGTCGAGATAGACAACGACTTGAAGCCTGTTCCTGCCGAGAAGTTCACATCATTCCGAAATGTCTTTGATCGCGTAATAAATGCGACTATTGAGCAGCTTGACGAGGATAAAGTCAACGGCGCAGACATTGTGATTCATCCGGAGTTGGTCAATATTCCAATCCTTTCTAAGGACAAGAAATACGTCGACGAAGCAACGACGGCGGGGGAGTTAGCGGCTCGCAAGGCACTGCCGCGCATTCTTGAACGACTGCAACAGTGCGGTATTGCCACAAGAAGCAAAAATGCAAAACTGGAAATTGCATCACCGAGATGACGAATTAGAGTATTTTGGTTTCAGCTTCAAAGATTTGCCCTTGAATGTCATAAAGACCTGCAAAGTTTTACGAATTTCTGGACAGGGTCACGCGCAATATGAAGGAAGCATTAAGCAGCCAAGGCTTAAGCCCAAAATGCGTAAGATGGAAATATGAGTTTCAAGAGTATTTCAATGCTCAGCCACATCAATTCCATTCTTGCCAAAATCAAAAGCAGCGCTTTAATGCAGCCACAAAACAGGTGGTTGCTGCGCACGTGCCTAGTGGTCGTCGGAACTGCGCTGACAGCGATTAGCTATCACTACATTACCCTCGATTGGGACGGAAGCTATTCAGCGTCGCGTTCAAAAGGCGGAGACTATTCTGTGATTCTGATGTTTCCCTTCGCCTCATTCCTGAGTTTTCTGAAGGCGATAGGTCTTACTGCAGGCTTCACGGCCTTCTTGTATGCGATTACGCTTCCGCGCGTGAAGCCGAAAAGTGGAACAGCTGACTAAAGTGACTTTTGGTCTTTCGTATTCTGTCCACACTGTGCAATTGCACAGTGAATTTGCATACTGAATTCTGCAGAATGCGTTAATTCAGCACAATGCGGAAAGAGATTTGAGTAAAGAAGCGATAGATCTTTCTTTGGTTTGCCGCGAAAGCGTATCAATGCTGGCTCTGCAGATACCAGACTTACTCTACACACATCAAACTTTCGACAAGGCACCTCACGAACCTCAAAACCTTCCCCGCGCTCAAACGGTTCAGCAGCCCGCGCTATCTGACGAGCAAAACGCAGCAATAGCAACAATCATGGAGGCTCTAGAAAGAGACGAAGTCTTAATTGCATTGTCCGGTCCGGCGGGTTCAGGAAAGACAACAATGATTCGTGAGCTAAGCAAGCTCCTTGAAGAAAACGCGATCATCACCGCAGTTACGAACAAGGCCGCGGAAGTTTTGCGACAGAAAGGCTTGCTCTATGTGACGACTTTACACTCAGCATGCCTCGCGCCTGTTTACAGACAGCCAGGTGCGTCTCTATACAGCTATTTATTCAGCGAAGAGCCAGACATAGATATCGAAAATTATTTGCGAAAACAGTTCGACATCGGTGCGATGAGGCTTGCTAGAAAAATTGCGCAAAGGTACGGACTCATCTCCGGCAGTCGTGTCCTCGGAATTGAAGATTTCTTGGAGTCATATCTTCGGTACTGGGGATTGAAGACCAAAAGTAATGATGTGCTGATAGTTGATGAAGCCTCAATGCTCGGCGGGGAAACACTGAAGAAAATTCGGAAGTCTTTTTCCAGAATTATTCTCATTGGCGATGAATTTCAAATTCCACCGATGAAAGATACAGCGGTTTTCCGAAGTGCAAAAGTCTTCGACATCAGAGTGCACCTAACCGAAATTCACAGACAAGCAGCATACAGCAAGCCACTTCAACTGGCGCAGCGCGTTAGATCGGGGGAAGACATTGAGCGAGAACCTGTAGAGTCAATTGACCCATCTTTGGCAAAAGCAGGAACACCTGTAATAGTGTGGCGCAATAAAACGCGCGTCTCAGTTACGAAAAAAATCCGATCCGCTCTTGGTTTTAATAACGCGACACCAAGTATTGGAGAACCAATTATTTGCCGAGATAATCACACAATTGACGACACCGATTTTGTCAAAAACTCATTGTGGACAGTTGAATCCGTGAATGATAAAGGTGAATGCATGCTGGTTTCCGCTACTGGGAAACGAACGAGAAGCCCTATCAGACTGTGGATGGAAGAGTATGGAGGCAAATACGGGTTACTCTGCAGATATGGATACGCGCTGACGTGCCACACGGCACAAGGCTCAGAGTGGGACAAAGTCATGATTTCAGCAAATGAGGCGCGTCTGCGCATTCGCTCCAACAGAAAGGAGGGGCTAATGTGGCTCTACACAGCAATCACACGAGCCAAACACGACGTCATCTGGGTGAATAGCGAAATCAAATCCCAAGCAATTTCGGTTTAGCTGCTTTACTCTTCTTCCCTCATTCCAAACGGCAGAAGCAAAATCGGTGACAAAAACAAGAACATCGCGATGCCGTAAATCTACCTGTCATTCCAGAAGATCCTTAGACCTTTCAGGTCTTTGTGCACTTATCTAAAGTCTTCAGGCACGTGAATATGTTTTGTTCGCTCGACCAAAACGCTTCTGTCCACACTGCACCTTACCTTCTCACCGTTAAAAGTCCCTGGTTGTCGATAATGCCAAAACTCTTCAGAATCGCAAGACTCGTCTCGAGGGCTTCTCTAACACCTTGAGGCCGAAAGAGTTTTTTACTCGGCGGCACTTCCTTAAACGGCTCCCCATAGGAAGAAGCGCTTAACCTATATTTCCAGATAATCGTGGTGTGACCCGCAAATTCTTCAAATACTGCATTCACTTCCAAATACACTAAATTCGTGCGTTTCTGAAGTAGCCAACCTAGGCTTCCTTCACGAAGAGGCATCTTTGCGACCAGCATGTCGCCTTCGTTTAGCTCGGTTATCCAGCTTGATATTTTTCGTATTTTTGAGAGCAGCGACAAACTTCTCCGGAGCATCACTCTTCTTAAGACGCACCACAAAACGCCGAGGCCACATGGGATCACTGCCAAGAAATTCAATGGTTTCAGCGTATCGAAGATTCGCAGTTTGCCTGACGGCTTCAACGCAAATCACACCAAATAGAAACACAATTCCTGCGACAATCCGACTTCCGGGCACGTTCGAACCTCGTTTTTTTTCGACGGTCGAATGATTTAGACTAGTGAAACCAGCGACAAGTTATAAACAGAACTCGCATATCGCTTCAACTGATTGCTCAACAACGCATTTCGAGTTTAGCACAGCGAAGCGTAGAACCAGACAAGAGCGCCTGTGACAACGGGAGCAGTCCACTAATAAGGATGCCTGTAAAGTCTGTCATAATAGGCACTTCTACCGCGTGACGAGCTGTGCCTGCCATGAAAGACAAAGTCTATACAGCAATCCTTTCAGGAGTCGCGCTCCTGATGCTCGCTTTCTTCATCTCGACCTCGATGCCGAGCGCCAAGTCGAAGTCAGAGCGGGTTCCGATACGCATTGGCTGGCAGCTGGCGACGTCGACGCAGGGGCAGATTGTCGAGGTTCTAAAGCGCACCAACGTCCTTGACGCGCTTGGGTTGGACCCGACCTTCGTACCTTTCAGCTACGGAGAACCCGAAGTCGCCGCCGCGCTGAGAGGCGACATCGACGTGATGTTCTCGAGCGGGCAGTCAGTCAACAATCTGCTCGCCAGAGGCGGCAAGTGGAAAGTCCTGGGGCGTCTGCATTACATTCCCGCGGCGCTCATGGTCCCGCCCGAGTCGCCCATCAAAGACATCAAAGACCTCCGCGGCAAGACCGTCGCCTGCACTTTCGGAACAATCGGTCACCGCGAAGCGACGATGAAAGAGCAAGCCGCCGGACTCAATCCCGACAAGGACGTCAACCATGTCAACATGGACATTCTCGAGATTCAGAAATTGGTCGGTGCCGGCGGGCGCGAGAAGTGGGGCAAGTTTGACGCCGTCGCTGTGTGGGAGCCGGACATATCTCTCTTCCAAGAAGACAAATCGGCCCGCCTGCTGAGTTCTCACCGCGCGATTTACTTGGTCTCTGTCTCCGACAAATTCATCGCGAACAATCGACAGGCCGCAATCAAATTCTTGCAAGCAATCGCGCAATCGTGGGAGTTTTTCAACAACGCTCGCGCGCGCGTCAATCAGTGGTACGTAGATGATTCGCAGTTTGGCTTCACGAACACTTGTCTCAACGCAGCAGCAAAGGAAGATCCGAATTTCAACGCAAAGTCGCTAAAGGATATCGATCTTCGCCTAGATGAACAGGCTTTCGGCATTCTGGAGGTTGGCGCGAAGTGGTCACATGATCACGGTTACACGCAGACCGTGGTGCCGATTCGACAGAACATAGATCAAACTTTGCTGGATGCCGCGACAAAGGGAATTGCCACAGGCAAGTTTGAAACCCCCGAAGTCATCTTGCCATCGACTCGCGAAGTCTCGCTCAAAGATGAAAGCGGTGACTTTCTTGGGGATGTTCCGCTCTGGGGCATCTTCGTACTACAAATAATTGTCACTTTCGCTTCGATCGAAGCCGGGCAATGGCTCGGCACTCGCCGTGCAAAACTGCCCGAGAATGAGCGTGAATCAGAGGCTGCTGTAAGCGCCGTGTCGGGCGCGGTTCTTGCCCTGCTCGCATTCATCCTCGCCTTGACTTTCGGAGCCGCCGCAAGCCGGTACGACTTGCGCAGAGACGCTTTGATGGGAGACGTTAATGCCATTCAGACGACGTACATGCGCGCAGGGCTTGTACCTGATCCGCACAGAACTATCACGCGCTCATTGCTGCGTGACTACGTTGAATGCAGAATGAGCATTGGCGATGTTTATGGCGATCCCGAGCAGTTGGCCACGCTGCGAGCTCGGACGGCTGCCATTACGAGCATGATGTGGAATCAGGCGGAGCAACTGGCGGCGAAGGATAGCAACGATATTTATGCGCTCTTTTCCGAGGGCATTACGGACATTGTCGAGTATCAGAACAAGCGCATTGCATTCGGCACCAACTTCCGCATCCCTACTTTCGTGTGGATGATTCTGGTGTTGTCATCGTGCATTTCGATGTTCGTCATAGGTTTTCAATTCGGGATTACCGGAAGGCGGAGTTTCCCAACGCAATTCGCGCTTGTTCTGACTTTTGCACTCGTGATTCAGCTTATCTACGACTTGGATTCACCCGGCAAAGGCTACATTCACCTCAACCAACAACCGATGATTGACCTGTACGAGAGTTTGTCGAAGTAAGGCATCGGCGAGCCGCCCAAACTCCAATCGATATTCGGCACTAGGCCTACTCAAGCGTTCTCTACACCCACTTCGATTCGCGGATAACGCTGCAGAAGTTCATAGGCTTAAAATCTGGCTCTTTATCTGCGATTACATCTGAGTTGACGGTGCCGAAGGTCGACGCTGGTTTGTGTTTGAAACCGTCATAGAAAGCTTGAATAATATCTTCTTTGAAGGTGTTCGAGCGAGGGAATAAACTCGTTATACGCTCAATTTCGGCTTTGTCGTAGTCGTCGTAGTTTTCTCCCACAACATCCATTGCTACACCAGCCATTACCAGCGCAATGTTGGGGTGCATGAATTGTGGGACACCAATTGTTGTGTGCAGTGCAATCGATGTCCACACGAGGTCGACTTCTTGTTGTGAGATACCATGACTGCGAAGGAATTCTGCGGCGGCGTTCGCTCCGTCTACTTCAAAGCGCAAATCTTTGCTGCTGTACTTCTTGGTCAATCCCATGTCGTGAAACATCGCACCTGCGTATAACAGTTCATCATCAAACTTAAGCCCGCGCCGCTTGCCTGCCGACGCCGCAAATAAGTAGACTCGAGTGGAGTGATTAAACAAAAGGTCTGGCTCAGTCTCGCGAACCAACTCTGTTATCTCGCGCGCCAGTTTGCTGTCTGGAATCTTCACTTCTTGTAGCGTGTGCATAATAGCCTCCCGACTGCTGTCTTCGCTGTTCTCTACTACAATTCTAGAAAAATGGTATGCTGACAGCAATAGACGTAAAACGACGATTTCGGACAAAGCCAGTCAAAACCAGACATCAAACGAGACATCTAAAAAAGACACGGGCGCAATAAGGTCATGGAAAGAAGCCAGGAAGTAGATTCAACCATTGCTGACGTCGCTCAAGAGTTCCGTAGGGATTCAGAGTCCATTCGAAAAAAGACAATGAACGAGTACGATTCTCTGGTGGGTAAAGCCTTCAAGGAATTCGCGGGAAAAGTACTTGATGCGGCGAGCGCGATGGAGCCTCTACATCAAATCAGATGCCTCTTAGAAAAGGACTTGATAGACAAAGCCCAGCGATTCAGTCGAATGCGGTGGCTGTGGTACTTTAGACGGGCTCCACTTACCTCAATATTTAGTGGGACACTTCCTTCCACATTCAGCTACGACACTTTCTTACTTGAGACTCTGTGCGGATTCGCGCCCAACGAGCAACGTGGACTTGGCGATCTCCTGCGTTATCCTATCAACTCAAACGACATCAGGCGTTGCCTCCAGCTGTGTCACGGCATTCAATACCTGTCTCAAATCCATGTCTATCTGCGATTTGCAGGGAAGGGCGCATCAATAAAATTCAGCAACGTAGGCCCCGTTCAATCAATCACTGACTCAGCAACAAGGGAAGGCATCAGACTTTATGATGCTCGTGTTGCAAACTCGGGCTTTCAACTTACCAAGCTGGGATCGTTCGTGGACGCCGAGTACAACAAGGAGCTGACACTTGTCTCGTACTTCCGCCTGGATACTCCGCAATTTCTGCCTCCTCTTTTCTCGAAGGACTTCAGCGAGGTCACAGTTCTTTCAAACTGTGCTCCAAAGGTAATGTCGCTGTCTGGTTTTTCTCAACTCGCACAAGATCCCGCGCTTGCGTCGATCGAGTTTTTAAACAAGCGGACTGCAGCATTGCTTCTTTTCTTGATAGCGCTGCCAGAGATATTAGTTGAGCTGGATGCCGCACCTAAAACACTTATGAAAAATGGATATTTCCTACTCTCGAATGAATCGCTCGAATCCGCGATGGCAAGCACCTTTCAAAAAGCGGCTCAAACCCTTAATGAGATATCGGGAAATATTCCAGTGCCAAACAGCGCAAGTGAGGCATTAACAGAACTCAGAAATATCACCCCCTCGCTTTGGCCGATTGACTTTCCCTCTCCGCTAATTCCAATAGGCAACGATGCGGTCTGCTGCGATGTAGTGATTGCGAGTAGCGCATTCCTCAAGCTGTGCGAATTTCCTAGACTTGGAGGTGCTGCTGCAAATGCGAGAGCAAACCACTTCGAACTTGCCACGCAGGAAGTAATCAACAAATCCGCATACAAACCCAGCGATGAAGTCTTGAAACTCAGAGGGCGCAGCATGACGCTCAAAGGCAAAGTAATTACTGACATAGATGCGATAGGCGCAAAGGATGACACGCTGTTATTGGTTCAGTGCAAAAGTTTGGTCTACTCTGACGAATACGATATGGGTGAGAAAAAAGCCATCATCAATTCTTGGTCCACGGTCGAAAACGGACTCGTGGGATGGAAAAAACGCATCGAAGAATTCGAGCATAATCGTGTCGGAGACAATTACGACTTCAGCGCATACAAGAAGTTCATCTCGGTCTTGTGTACACCTCAACCTATTTATGTACCGGCGGGACAGTGCACAGAGGAAGTGGCGCCAGGTTTGCGAGCTACATGTACTCCACAAGAATTAAGCAACTTCCTATCGCACGCCTGACGAATCTAAAGCTTGTATCGAGGCGGAATCGAACCAACATGGGCAAATCAAAGTCTAAGACAATCGCAGTACTGGCTTTACCAGGCGTACAATTGCTGGACGTTTGCGGACCGTTAGATGTATTCGCCGAAGCGAACAGGCAAGCAGAGCGGCATGTTTATACGTTGACTGTCATTAGCACGGACAGGAAGGCCGGACCTATAAGAAGCTCGTCGGGCATAAGCATTCTTGCAGACTACACGATGCGAGACGAGATTGAACCAATTGACACTCTACTCGTTGCGGGTTGTCCTGATTTGCCCGAAAGAATTGTGGGAGACAAAACGCTTGCGAGTCTGTACGAGTGGTTGCGCGCGACAGTGCCAAGCGTGCGGCGCTTTGGATCGGTTTGCTCCGGCGCACTAATTCTTGCGCAGGCTGGATTGCTAGACAAAAAACGAGTGACAACACACTGGGCGGTGGCTGAGAGACTGCAAACAAAACATCCCAAAGTCAACGTCGAACCTGATGCAATTCACATCCGAGACGGTAAAGTCCGCACCGCTGCTGGTGTCACTGCCGGTTTAGATTTGGCGCTTGCTTTAGTCGAAGAAGATCTAGGGCGAGACATCGCTATGGCTGTTGCCAATCAATTGGTCATGTATTTCAAGCGCCCGGGTGGGCAGCTTCAATTTAGCCGGAAAGGAGAAGCGAAACCTGCCGGGCGTTCTGCATTACAAGAAGTACAGAGATACATCGCAGCCAATCCGGCTGAAGATCATAGCGTTGCGAGGTTGGCCGCACGATTGGACTTGAGCGAACGCCACTTCGCTCGGCTATTTCACAACGAAGTCGGCGTAACTCCAGCCGCCTGGGTTGAACAGGTGCGTATAGACGTAGCCAGACGCTTGCTGGAAAACAACGCCACTCCGAAGCAAGTCGCCACACAATGCGGTTTTGCAGATGTGGATACGCTGAGACGCGCTTTCGTCAGACAGGTCGGCGTGACACCAGCGAGCTATCAGAAGAACTACCGATAACCGAACCGTTCATCAAACCCAGTAGAATAAATGAACATACGCAACCTATCTACGGCAGTACAACAACAACAACAACAACAACAACAACAACAACAACAACAAATGAAATCAAAAGCAATTGCAGTTTGTCTCAGCATCTTCAGCTGCACCGCCGTAGCCAGCGCCAAAACCTCCGTACCAAAGGCTCACGCGCAGCACCATTCTAAACTGGCGAAACCCTTACCTGACATAAGCGATCAGAAAATTCAGGACAGAGTGAGGGCTCTGCATTTACCTTTTAACGCCGATTCTACTGATTACGCAAAAACCTACTTGTGCGAGGAACTCTCGAAAGTCGGGGACAAGGCACTGGCGGAGAAAGACTATGATTTTGCCCAGCAAGTTTATGCGAAGTATTTGAAAATAAAACCTCAAGAAGCGGCTGCGCAGTATGGGCTCGGTCTTGCCTATCTCGGAGAAAAGCGGTTTCAAGACGCGCGCAAAGAATTTGAAAAGCTGGCAAGGAATTCGAAAAAAGGCAAACTGTTTCTCTCTGCGGTTAACGCACTAGTCAAAGAAAAGCGATATGGCGATGCCGAAGCCATTGTGAATGCGCTAGATGTCTATGGAAAAGACGCGTATCTGCATATTGCAAAATCTCAAATCTTCGCCGCGCAAGGTAAACGGCAAGCAGCTATTGATGAAGCGCAACGAGGTTTGCGCGTTTACTACATGAACGATTACAAGGATCCAGCGGCAGCAAAGCAAGTTGAGATTCTTGGTGGCACGGTAGAGAGTCCACCGAAGAAGACAGTCAAAGACGTGTATCCAAAAATCATCAGCGTGTTCAAGGAGATCGGAAAGCTGCATGACAAACCAACAAGGCAGCAGCTGCGTAATCTCATCGAGAAAAAGATGGGTCAAGCTGCCGAAGTCACGGACTGGCCCAATTCGTCATTCACAGGCGACTATTCAAAACTAGTACTCTTCTGCCTTTCTGACGACAAACTTCCAAACTATCCACTATTGGACATGAAGACGAGCGGGCTTGTAGACCCAATTGCAATTAAGTTGCTCGTTGATAGTTCTTCAAACTATAAGACCTATTTCGAAAGCCCGCACTCCAACTATGCAACCGCCAATACACGAATTGGAAATCTTTTCATCACCTGGTCTGAGCGCGACGGAAAAATCTTGCTCGGATATTTGACCTGCTACTGGAAAGAAAAACCACCATCATTTCTGAGCTCTTCTAAAACAGCGGCACATGGCGCGACAAAGCCACCACCAATGCCGAATCCAGATGTACTTTTAAAAGAGGGAGAAGATGCGCTCAAACTTAGAAAGTTTGCGTTAGCCAAAAAGAAATTCGTCAGCGCCGTCACAAACTGGAATGGTAAACACGGGCAAATCCAGTTGGCATCAAACAAACCAACTGCGGACAGAATTCGCAGAAATTTCAAACGCTTGTACGAGATGCAGGATGACTTTGAAAGAGCCCGGTACTTCGAATTAGCCAGTCTCCATCAAATTCAAGAGGATTCGTTTGCGGTCGAAAGCTATCCAGGCAAAGACTACCCAACAGCTGCAGAATTTGCTGCGCGAAAGTGGCAGGTTCAGTCAGACGTCGACTGCATACAGGTGACTAACGAAAACTATTTCAATCTGATGATTGTCAAAGACTCGCCGTTTTTTGATGAGGTCTTGAAGATCGTTGGTAAACATCCACGTTTTTCAACAGTGGACATAAAACCACTGTCTGGCAGCCTAATAGACAGAATTGAAGCATACGAATTCGCATCGCCCGCGCATTGAATTTCTGGTTCTCAGTGGGATATTCCGCAGACGTAGCGTTTATAGAGACGTTGCAGGCTGCATAATAGAAGATTGGAAGCTTCGCCACATGGATGTCGCAAATGCGTCACAGCTTACAAATACGCTTTAAATCTCGCTTCATCGCGCTCCCAGCGTTATGTGTGCTTTTGCTCCCTGCGTTATGTGTGCTTACCCTTGTGTTTCCTCCGACCAGCAACGCGCAGGCTGATCAAATTCAGCGGCTACCGACAGTTCGGCAGCAACGGGCATACCGTATTTTAGACCAAATACAAAGTGCTTCTGCTGACGGCGATGAGGCTACAGTTAAAGCTTGCAATACTGCAATTGCCGAATTTCCATATATCGGTCAATTCTATTTGCGGAGAGGCGACGCTTACGCAAGCATGGGAGACGACAACAAGGCACTTGCCGACTATCAACACTCGCGGATTTGCGACAAAATGTGCGCAAGCAACGCGGCTCAATCTTCCTGCAACATTTACTGCAAGCAAAAGAAATTCAACCTAGCACTCAAAGAACTTGATAGTCTGCCGGTCAATACTTTCGGTGTGAGAGGTGATCCTGAAGCGAGAGTCGCTGTCTATCTCAAGATGGGAGACAAAGCTACAGCTGAATCGCTGTTTCGGAAATACCGAGAACAACTAGTCGCAAGAGGTACGTGGGCAGAGCATATACTAGCTAGATTTCCAGCATTCGGTGACCTCAAATTCGAAGAGCCCAAGCCCAACACCACACGTTCTTCAGAAGCATTGGCAATTCTGAAACAGCTTTCTGCGTTTGAGCGCATGCCGGAGAGAAAAGAGATAGAAAACATGCTGGGAGTGAAGTTAGCCGCTGGAAAATCATCGAGTGGAAACTCTGGACTTATCGGCGAGGGAGAATTTTTCAAAGTATTCGTCGATCAAGAAACTAAGCAGATTTATTTCACTTTGGTTAACGGCGTTTCGTTTCTCGCAGCAAACGAGTTACTCAAAGATCTTAACTATCAGGGCTCAGTGTCAACCGAATCCTTTTTCTACACAATCCGAAAAACACCATCTGATCCGAAAATGGTTACTTTAAACTTTTCGGACCCATACAAAGGCTTGAGCGCGGCAACGTTTTCCTGGAATGCTGCTCCAGACATAGGAGCAGATTTCTTGGCTAGACTTCAAGCCGCAAAAGACTCTCCTATCTTGATGCAGATGTTGAAAAAACTCGACGCAGCACCCAAGCCAATAGACAAAGCGCAGTTCGAGCTCATCACAAATTGCAAACTCAAGCAATCGCCAGGCTTGTTTCCGCCCTTCTTTTCTGGAATGTCCAAAACAGAAACAGCCTGGAGAAGTGGCACTTCATTTAGCTCGCAAAAATCTTGGTACGTCAACTACACTCCGAACGGAGCGTACTTGAATGATTCACGCTTTTTTGTGGCACCGGGCGCAGAAAAGATAACTAAGCACGGACTGGATGAATTGTTTGGACCGGGAGTTGAATTGAAATCAGACGAAACATCCTACGCCTGGCGGGTAGATTCACGGTCTGTCAGTTACAAACGCCCCTATGGATCAATTACAGCAACCTTTTCAAATGAAATAACCAAAGAGCAACCAGCTAGTCATTTGTTTTTTTGGTGTAAGGAGAAATCTCCTTGCGCGACTATGGAAGAATTCGAAACCCGCAGAACAGCTACAGTCCTGTGTGACGAAGCTGTTCGCGCAACTTCAAGAAACGAGTTCAACCGCGCCTTGTACTTGCTGCGGCTCGCATACAACAGAGGCGGCCTTTCTGAACACTCCGGAAGCGAGAAGTACGATCTCTGGAAACGCATTAGAGCTGCGTATGGGGACATTTATGAAAAGAAGGGAGACAGCGCACGAGCAGCATTTTTGCGAAACATCACGTGTCAAAAGATGAATGTGGTTTTGCTCGAACTTGAATCAAACGGTTCTGACTTTCCCACGCTCAAGCAATCAGAAGTGATTCCTTGGCGAATTATGCATTCTCCAGAAGGACTTGCATACACTTTGCAGGGTGACAAAGAGCGGACAGAAATCTTCCGCTCGTCGCCGAATTTCAAGCGTTGCGTTGAACTATTTGGACCGATGAACGACGGCGTCGATCTATTCGTCAAATCTGTTCCTGCGGATTTGTGCGACTCTGAATACTTCGGTCCAGGCTATTACGACTGAGCCAATTCAAAACCGGGCGAGGCATGGCCTCGCCCCTACGATGCTTGTGCTGTTATTTCAAAACTGTTCCGCCCAAATCCGTAATCTGCTGTTCGAATTGTTTGAGTTTTTCCTTGCGTTCTTTGGTATGCGCTTGCATCCAATTTGCAATCGCTGAAATTGTCTCAGCCTGCATGAAAGTAGTTTCCAATTGCAGGTGCCCAAAATTTCCTCGCCAATCAAGACATTGATCGGTCGAGCGCATTGAGTTCATCAGATCGGTTACGTGCTTGGGAGAAACACATCCGTCAGCACTGCCCTGCAAGATGAGCACAGCGAGCGATGGATCGGTAGCTTTGCCGAAGTCAGCGGTTTTGTCGCAGAAAGCATCGGTTGCAACCAACGCTTCAAGCGTGAGTTCTTTCAGAACCATCGGGTCATCAGCCATTTCCTTTTGAATGTCTGCTCGTTTTGAACAAAGCTCGGTAAAAAAACCTGTCAAGTCAACTTCGTGATGGGGCAGCAATGCAGCCTTAACACCCTGCACAATTTGACCTCTACCCGCATACATGTCCTTGTTGAGACGAACTGCTGGAGCGGAAAGTATGATTCCGGAGATTATTTCCGGATGCTCCGCGGCGAGGTGAACACAGAAGGTGCATCCGAGACTTTCGCCCAGCGCAACGATTTTGGCGTCTGGGTATTTCTGTTTTACCAAAGTCGCTAATTGAACGATGTCATCGTAGCTTTTGTGATGATTGATTTTGGTGCGGTCGTTTTCTGGCGTACTGAACTGATGCTTGTCATCGAATTTGCAGCGCCCAAATCCGCGCATGTCTAGGGAGATGAAGCCCACTCCGTTGACGGCAAGGCTGCGAGCCAACACGCGCATCCGGCGTCCATGCAGAGTCAGTCCATGAATGCCAATAACAACAACTTTGGGAGAAACACCAACAGGCATCCACTCATATGTTGGGATCTTGAGAGCCTGGGTAAATTCGCCATCTTCGGTGTATGCGTATTTGGCCGCCAGCTCGGGATTGATGTTTTCGACCCAAGATGAAGGCATCGTGCTTTCACCCCCGAAGGCTGGCGGCACTATTGCAGACAGAGCCGCGAAGCTCATCAAAAGCGCAAAACCGTTCTTTACCCACTTTATATTTTTCATTGAGTCCGCCTATATCCCATAACTACGAGGATGAGCCGCAAGGGCTGCCACGCTTTAGGCTTCATATGGTAACTCACACAGTAAAAACGCGATCTCATGACAAGACAGCACATCAGCCTGCCGAATTGAGCGCTAGGCTTTAGTTTGATGCGCCGTTCTGCTTCTTTCGCGCTTCGGCTCTTGCGCGAAGCAAGTCAAATTGTTTAATTCGAATTTCATTGAATTCGTGAATTGAATTGTTGAAGGCATCAAGTTCCGCTTTCGGAACAGTGTATTCAACCTCATCACCAACCACTTTCCACTTTCCAAAATGTTTCTTCAAAAACAGCAATTGCTCTTTCGACCGCTTTTGCATCCCCTGCAAATTTGCGAAGACTTCCAAATCTTGCGCAGTGCCACCATTCTCGCGAATCATTTTGCTTTGCTCATTGGTAGCCTTAATGACTTGGTCCAAAACAGCGATTCTGTTTTCAGCATCTTCTTTCGATTTGATACTCGAAGGTTTGGCGGCGCCGAGTTCTTCAAATTTAGTTTGAACTTCGCGTAGCTCCTTGGATTTGGCAATCATCTTTTGCATTTGCGCTGGATCAACCGGGGCGCAGATTGCGGAAGGCATGCAATTAGCAAAGAATGCTCCTTGAACAATTGCAATTGCAACCAACTGCGACTTCTTCGACAAGTTCATGGCTTTCAAATTCTCTTCGCGCGCGGTACCAAACTACGGGCAGTATACAAGAGAGTTCGCAGTAAGTCGCTGGATTGAAAAACGGGCGTGTGCATAACGCCCCCACGCCAACAGCCGACCGCGATCTCAGCTTTTGCCTTTCGCTTCAAGACCTAATTGCGGAACAATATCGTCATACCGACCTTTCGGAACATCGGGGTTGAGCTTTCGCACCTCGCGAAGAGCTTCGATTACTACTTCCGGATCTTCGATGCTGTTAAAACCACTCCATACGTCGGTAGCTTCTGTTTGCGGATCTCTAGCAAACTTTATGTTGTAGAACTTGCCCTTATCAAAGCTTTGATATGAGGCAGCAATGTTTATCTCCTGGGGATAAAAGCTCTCGACCTTCCAGACAAAGTCATCTTGAAACAAAGGACGCTCAGGAAAAAATCTAATCGCCCGCTTGTTTGTGATTGCGTAAAAGGTATTTCGCGGCACCAAGCGATCTAAATTTTCGAACGAAGAGAAAAAAATGGAGAAAAGGAACAGTCCAGGAAGGCCGAACAAAAACACAAATGCCAATTTCATGCCTACGTGAATGCCCGGCGGCGGTGGTGTCAAAAACGTATAAGCCGCTAATGCCATTAGAGCGACAGAAGCAGCAATGAGGAACTTTCTCTGTAGGGGGGAAACTTTATAACGGCCGGCTTCAATGCTTGGATTCGGCTGTCCTTGCCAAATAACTGTTTCATCTTGCCCGAGGTACGGCTGCAAAAGATGCATGAGTTGAGCTTGCGTTGGCTCGACAAAGAGCCGGTCTGCCGGGAATGTCTCGACCGGGAAGTAAGATTTATTCGCCACAACGCAACCTCAAAATCCACCACAAACCTTGCAATCATTATCGTGCCAGATTCTTGAAGTTTAAAGACTGCGCGCATTAATTACTGTCGGAACGCTCAAAGCTATTTGGAGCCGTGCTCTACAAGAAATTCAAAGTTTTTGAGAGAGCACAATCTCATGCGCCAGTTTACTACCCAGCCTCAATAGTTTTGCCCAGATGGTGCGGCTGCGGCTCTTTGATTTCGAAGTTCTCGGAGTTTGGGGAGTATTTTCTCCGTCGCTCTTTCGCCCTCTGCGATTGCTTTCTGTAGTTCTTCTCTTTGATAAGCAGTGAGTTTCATGTAGGGTAGCTTTGGCTCGATCAAAATATCGGCTTCGTCGGCGCCTTGCAATTCGGTACCGGCGAGCACAATGTTGGCCAGCCTGTCGCCGTAGTCCAAAAGCGTGTCGTACTCCTTCTTCTCTACGCGACCCAGATATGACTGGAGCCGCACGCCAACAACAATCGGAGAACCTTGTGCTTCCGCAATTTCCGTCGGCAGGTTTGTCTTCAGCGCACCATCGACAAGAAGGTGCTCGCCCACTTGCACAGGACGATAGAACCCAGGCACAGAATTGCTCGCTCTGATTGCCATGCTCAAATCGCCCTTGTTGAGCCAAACTGCCTTTGTCGTGTACAAATCAACTGCTGCTGCGGAAAATGGAATGGGCGTGTCTTCGATGTTCTTCACGCCTTGGGGAAGATGTTTTGCGACGAAATTGCTCAGGGACTTTCCACTGTAAATGCCGATTTGCGGGTGAATCAAAATGGACCGCGCCATCAGATATTTGAATCCGTACTGAAAGAACTGCACTTTTCGATTTCGAGGGAAATACGCCTTTTGAAACTCTTTGGAGAGGACAAGTTTTTCCAGTTCTGCAATCGGCATGCCTGCTGCGTATAGTCCACCTATCATGGCTCCTGCGCTGTTTCCAACCACAAAGTCAGGGCGCAAACCTTCCCGCTCCAACACTTTCAAAACGCCGATATGCGCCGCACCTCGGGCTCCGCCGCCGGCGAGAGTCAACGCAAAACGTGGTGAACTCCCGCGCCTGCGGACAGAAGTTCTTTGGTCAGCAGCGCTTGTGACCGGCACGCTTTGTGGTTGTTCAACAGCGGGACGCTCCTCCGCGGATAAAGCAGGGTTAAAACCTGCGCTAAAACTTGCGAACAGTCCGCTCAGCACGGCGCTTGCAGCGATTAGATGAAAGTGTCTCAACTTAATTACTCCGGTGACTTCTGACGGATGGACGCATGAAAGTACCGAAAGCTCCCGATAATGTCCGCGCGAGGTATGGCATCGCGCATCCGCTTCGCAAAACGGCATAGTGTCGCCACTTATAGAAAGGTCAAGGCACGGTCTCGACCGTTCACTAGCGGCGCAGGCCCAGACTCGACATTAGCGGACGGGCGCAGGAAATACTCAGAAAAATTAAATGTACCTATTTCGAGGGAACTATTCCCCACCGGGCTGGTCACACGTGAAGTCCACTATTTTTGGAATAGGTAAATGCAGAAATCAATCGCACTCGAAAAAGACGGTGAGTCGTGGATAGTCAAAGTCGACGGCTACGAATACTTCAGAGGCAGTATGCAGTCTGCCACCGCCCGAGCACAAAAAATATCTACTTCCCGAAACGCAGGAATCTTCATCGCGGCTGAGTGTTGGCCAGACTTATACCAGTTGTTCAATGTCTCGCAGAAAGGCTCAGACGAAACCATAGGTCTAGAAGAGCACGCAAACTCAGCTGCTCTAACTCGCTTAGACACAATGGCAAGCAGTAATGCGTTTACAGCGCCGCCTATCAAAACCGATTTCGTTTAGTTAGGTGTTTTGAATAGTAATTTTCTAAAGAGGCTCGCATCACAAGTCGTTAACGCCTAAATGGTTCGATCATACGTTCCATATACTCCTGAAGATCAAACGGCTTTTCGCGCACAGCGTTCTCGTCCAACACGCCAAAGCTCTTCAATAGCATCAAGTTTGTTTTTAAACAAATTCGTTCGCCAACACTCGTCAGCAGCCGCCGTGGCATTTCTGGATGCGATTCCGATTCCGGAAAGGAATGGTATTTCAATCGATAAACCAGCCTGATGTCGCAGCCTTTTGAGATGGGTGTGAAGACAGCGTTTAAATGCAGAAAAAACTTCTCTCGCCCATGTTTGACCGGCATTTCCGCAAAAACGTTATTGCCGCCCGGAGTTTTCTCGCGAATAGACCACTTAGTCTTTGATTCGAGTGCGACCAGCGCATCACTCAATTTCTGTTTTGCAGTCTCAAGGTCATCCTTCACAACTAACAACCGCGGACGGAATGGGTCTGTTCCTAAATATTTCTCGCTGTCACTAAATTTCGCCTGAGCACATTGCTTTACCGCCTCCAAAATTAGATACCCCAGCAGGACGGTTATGGCTGCAGATAAACCTGGACTAAGCACTACACTTCTCCTGCTATCAAAACGGCATCGTTGATAGAAAAACCAACGTCAGCGGGTTCTGCATCAGTTATGCCCATGTACGATACATAATTCAGCTGCATGGATCAGCTATAACAAACGATTTAGATTCGAAACAATGGCAGCACCTATTTGTTTCAGTGTAGCTTTTCGAACAGCGAAACCCTCGGAGAATTCATTGAAGCGAGACGCAACTTCAGCAATGCGCTCAATTGATTCAGTCGCAATCTTTTCGGTAATTCCACCTCTTGAAGCGAGTTCCATCAAGTGCTTGCGACCAGGCTCTCGCGCCTCTCCTGCGATATCCATCTGATGCTCGCCACCGGGACCTGCGCAGTATGTCAAATCGTAAGCTGGCGAGAATTGCCATTTGCCATTTTTTCCTAGTAGAAACGAAAAATTCTTTGAATGGTCATCTCGATTATTGAACACGACATTGAACACGCATCGGTCGTAAGCCTGCAACACTTCGCGCTCATCAGCTGTCATGCGCCGCGTGAGTCGTAAAAGATTGATGTAATCAAATTGCGGAATCCGAAAATCAACATGCGCAGCTCCAGCCGCAGTGTGCATCGGTACGCGCATTCCGTCGAAGCGATCAAATCGCTCAATCCCAAACGCCGACATATCCTTACTTAGATCGAAATACTCTGAACGCGGCACCTTCAGCCCACATTCCGCAGCGATTTGACCGTACATCGCCTCAATCGCGCAGACCTCTTTATGCTCCGTTTGTGCAGGAAATTTGACCAAAAGCGGAATACCGCCGCCACCTTCCCAGTTGATCATTCGATTTGTATCACGATCAATACTTACTAGAACCTTCGGTCTAGCACCATGAGGAGAGCCGCCCATCTTCACTAACTTAAGCAGCAAAACTTCGCTCTCGGCATCGAAAACGTCTCTAGTTTCTCTTGCAAGGTTTAAAAGGCGCACATCCTCGTGCGTCAATGGCTCACCTTCAGCGGGCTCAAAAACAAGTGCTCCCATTGAGGTATCACCTATAACTGCCAGTCGGTCCAATGGAGATATTTGATGCGGTTGCTTTCCTTGTTTGCGAAATAGCCTATCCATCAGAAGCATGCCCCATCCATCAGGCAATGCGTCACTGACCAATCCGGGCAACTTGAGTTGATGCGCCGGAAATTCACCATATGTTTTATCGCTCAACGGCAATTTGTAAGGAGAGAGCTCAAGACCTCTCTTTAAAGCAGCAGGTGAATATTCAAACAACAGATCTCTGCCGTCATCAGCCAGAAGTCCTAGCTCAAAACGTTCTCCCCATCCCACATAGACAACACTAATTTTTTTCATTGGAACGCCTTCTGCTTCGCGAGGCGCGCACGCGGCGAACACTCGCCTGTTCCATAGCTTTTATGGATTTGGGCCTTAGCTCCAACAAGTCAGACATGGTCTCGATCAGACCAAGCGCCATCACGATACGAAGAAAGACGTCAAAGGTGCCTCGTCCGGAGCGCTCTAAATTGCTCAAACAGCGCTCTGATACTCCAGCTCGCGCAGCCAACTCACTCTGTTGCAGATTTTGCGCAAGACGGTGAGCGCGAATTCGTTTGCCGAACTCGACTGCTATTTCATCTGACGTAGAAAAATCAAACTGCATTTTTTTACAGATTAAATGGAAAAGTGCGCCTTAATATGTAATATTTTACCAGTTAACACACCGACCAACAACTCAAACATACCCCGTAATTGTCTGGTACAGGACCTATTGAGCCCCTCATCAGCCACCAGATGCCGGCGGTCCCAGTCCAAAAGCCGGCGAGCCGCCGGCGCTCCCAGGAAATCGCATACAAATGCAACTGCCCACTATAAAACGTGCGTGTGCAACACGCCCCCACGCTTAAGCGGTCGAGGCGCGGCCTCGACCCTACATTAGCCTTTAAGAGAATTTGTTGCCTGGTACTTCGCCGGAGAGCTTGTTGTGCGGTTCGTCGTCATCTGGAGGGATGGTCAGTTTGGGTTCTTTGATGAACACGCCCTTGATTGACTTGAAGACTAGATAGAGAACAGGCACCACGTACAAGCTCAAAATTGTCGAGACAATCATGCCGCCCATCACGGTTGTTCCGAGCGAGTGCCGGCCGTTTGCACCCGCGCCCTCAGCAATTGCCAGCGGCAAAATGCCGAAGATGAAAGCCAACGACGTCATCAAAATTGGACGCAGACGTGTGAGCGCGGCGTCAACGATAGCTTTGTGATACGAGAGCCCCTTTGCGTGCAACTGATTGGCGAACTCAACGATAAGGATGGAGTTTTTACTCGCCAATCCAATCAACATAACAAGACCAATTTGGCAGAAGATATCGTTTTGCAATCCGCGCATCATCTGCGCACCGATTGCACCTAGCACCGCCAGCGGTACCGCAAATAAAATAATAAGAGGGTCCATCAAACTCTCGTATTGAGCAGCCAACACGAGAAATACGAACAAAAGTCCAAGGGCAAAGATCAAAATCGCCAGGTTGCCGGACTGAATTTCCTCCAGAGAAATTCCCGTCCACTCAAAGCTGGTGCCACGCGGAAGTGTTCGCTTCGCAATCGCTTCCATCTCCGCAATTGCCTGTCCAGAGCTTACGCCAGGGGCGGGGGCACCGTTGACTTCGATGGACTTGAACATGTTGTAGTGCGAAATCGTCGGCGGCGAAGTCGTATTTTTCTTGGTGATGAAATTCGAAATTGGCACCATAGAACCAGCGGCACCCGAAACACCAGGCGCGCGAACATACAGTTGGTCAATATCCTTAGGATTGCTGCGGAATTGACTATCCGCCTGCAGATACGTCCGGTATGAACGATCCAAATAATCGAAGTCATTGACGTAAAGCGAGCCGATGAATACCTGCAGTGTGTTGAAGATATCACCGACATTTATGCCGAGAGACTCGGCTTTGTCGCGGTCGACGTCAATGATCAGCTGCGGGGAATTCATCCGGAATGTAGTCTGAATACCCGTGAGCAGGGGGCTCTTTCGCGCTTCTGCGAGGAAACCGTCAGAGATTTTGGAAAACTCTTCAAGCGGCAAGCGCTGAGTATTCTCGAGTTCGAACGCGAAGCCGCCGAAGTTGCCCAAACCTTGAATGGGCGGTGGGTTAAACGGAATACAGAAAGCCTCGTCGATCATAAAGAGTGGTCCACGCAGCGCACTAATAATGCCATTGGCAGAGTCTGCTTCTTTGTGCCGTTCGTTCCACGGTTTTAGCGTGCAAAATACAATAGCGTTGCTGGAGTTGTTGCCGGAGAAGCTAAATCCACCTACGGCAAATACACCGCTAATTGCCGGTATCGTGCTCACGACTTTCTCAACTTTTGCCACCACATTCGATGTGTAGTCGAGCGATACGCCGTCCGGTCCTTGCACGATAATCATGAAATAGCCGACATCTTCGTCGGGCAAGAATCCGGTCGGAATCTTGGTGTACAAGAATGCGGTCAAAGCAAGCGACGCGATAAACCCAACAACGACGACGGGTTTGAACTTCAGCAAGAAGCCCAATGTCGATTCGAAGAAGTCGCGCAGCGAGTCAAGGAACCAGTTGATCTTGGCGAAGAACCAATTTGTTTTGCCGTGCTCATGTTTCAATAAAAGCGCCGAGAGCGCGGGCGTCAAAGTCAACGCGTTGAACGCTGAGATTGCGACCGAAATAGCCAAGGTCAAAGCGAACTGCCGGTACAACTGACCGGTGGTGCCGGGGAAAAATGCGACCGGAATGAACACCGCAGCAAGTACAAGTGCCGTCGCAATAACCGCGCCGGTTACCTCCTTCATGCCCTCCCGGGCAGCTTCAAACGCTGCGAGCTTCTTCTCCTCCATCAAACGCGCGATGTTCTCGATGACAACAATCGCGTCGTCAACGACCAACCCCGTGGCAAGCGTGATACCGAAGAGCGTCAACGTATTGATTGAAAATCCCAGCGCCTTCATGACGGCGAATGTACCGACCAATGACACAGGTATTGTGATGGCCGGAATGAGCGTCGTCCGCCAGCTTTGCAAGAAGAGGAAGATAACTAGAATGACGAGAAAGATAGCTTCGCCGAGGGTTTTTACAACCTCGTGGATAGACTCTTCAACAGCACGTGTCGTATCGAACGCAATTTCGCACTGAATGCCTGGCGGCAGGTTTTCCGTCAGTTTTGCCAAAACGACCTTGGCGTCGCGCGCGACATCCAAAGCGTTGGCGCCAGGGAATTGATAGATTGCGATACCCACGGCGTTCTTGCCCTTGTAGCGCAAGAAAGTTCCGTAGTTTTCCGCGCCCAATTCGACGCGACCGACGTCTTTGATTTTGACGACGGAACCAAACGGACCGGCTTTGATGACGATGTTGGCAAACTCTTCCGGCGTGCGCAAACGTCCAACAACCCGCGTACTAATTTCGAAAGACTGCCCTTTCGGATATGGCGCTTTACCGATGGAACCGCTGGCTACCTGTACGTTCTGGTTCTGCAGCGCGCGCGTCACATCGCTGGTCGTAATCTTGCGATTGTTTAGCTTAGTCGGGTCTAACCAAATACGCATAGAGTATTTGCGCTCACCAAATATGGTGACATCGCCCACCCCCCTGACGCGCTTCAACGCATCCTTGATATAGAGGTCCGCGTAGTTGCTCAAATAAAGCGCATCGTGACGGTCTGAAGAAAGCGCCGCCGCAAAGATAATTGTGGTTGAAACTTTATCAACAGTGACACCGGTCTTTTTGACTTCATCAGGCAAGCGCCCCTGAACAGAACCGACGCGGTTCTGCACGTCGACTGCCGCAGCATCGATATCACGTTCTAGATCGAAGGTGACGTTAATCGTGCTGGTGCCGTCGTTGCCGCTGCTTGACGTCAAATATTTCATGCCGCGAACGCCGTTGATTTGCTGTTCGAGGATGTTCGTAACCGATGCTTCTACCGCGCTGGCGCTCGCGCCTGTGTAGGCGGAAGTGACTTTGATTTGGGGCGGAACGATATCAGGGAATTGCGCGATTGGAAGATTTGGGATCGAAACCAAACCCGCGATCACAATCACCAGCGAGCAAACTGATGCAAAAATAGGGCGGCTGATGAAGAAGTTGACGAACATGATGGTTGCCTTTAGTTTCCCTAGCGGATTTCTTTAGCGGATTTCTTTAGCGGACTTCTTTCGACTCAGATGAATCTCTGATGAGACTTAGTTGACCCAGAAGAACTCAGGAGAGATTCAGCACAAACGCTAATGAATGCTCTGGTCGTTCTTAGTGTTTTGCGCTGTGCTGTCTGGCTTTATACCTTGCGGCTTTTCCATAATCGGTGCGCCGTCAGCCAGTCGCTGAATGCCGGTCGTCACTATTCTGTCGGTTTTCTTCAAACCGCTTTTTACTTGATACGCATCGCCCTCTATGCCACTAACTTCGATCTCCACCTGCTTGGCGCTGAGCTTGCCGGCGGTTTCCACCGCAGTGAAGACAAAATATTTTCCAGCCGCCTGCATAACCGCAGAAGTCGGAACCGAGATGCCCTCACGCGTTCTCCACAAGACCTGCGCCCGCACCGTTTGATCCGCGCGCAACATGCTCTTCGTATTAGGGTAGAGCGTTTTAATAAGAACAGTCTGACTATTCGGATCCACGGTCGGTGAGATGAAAATCAGCTCGCTGCTTCCGTAATCGACACCATCGGTACTAACAAGTTCAACCTTCATACCTTTCTGCATGAGGCTGGCTTTCTCAGCGGGAATCGAGATGTAGACTTCGAGCGGATGATTTTCAGTCAGCGTCGTCAACGCCGTGTCCGACGTGACGCGGTCGCCCAACTTCACAGGAATGTCGCCAATAGTGCCGCTAAACGGCGCAACGATATTGTAGTACTTGAGATTTTCTTTCTGCGCTTGCCAGTTGGAAACAGCTTGATTATGACTGCGCTCGAATTTTTGAACCGTCATCTTCTGCGCTTCAATCTGCTGCTGCACAGCGTCTCTTTCGGCAACAGCGGCTTTGTAATTGTTGCTCCAAGCGTCTAACTCAGCTTGCGAAACAGCACCTTCCGTTTGCAGGGTGCCATATCTTTTGTGTTGCGAACGAGTGTAATCGACGTTTGCCTGCTTGCTCAATAACGTGTTCTGGAGCGAGCGCAGCGTGGCTTGGGCATTGGCGAGGTCGGAATTGACAGAGTCTGCAGCAGAGGCAACAGCGTGGGTTTGCGCGGTTTGCATTCGCGAATCAATCTGCATAATGCGAGTGCCCGCCGCAACAACCTGACCGGCAGTCACTTCGATGCTTTCGATGTGTCCTTCCACATTCGGCGAAAGCGTGATGGACTTGCGCGATTTCAAATTGGCGAGATAGTCGGACTTTTCTTTGAAAGGTCCAACGCGTACAGGCTCTATCGCGACAACAGCTGGTGGCATCGCCATTTGTTTCGGTGCTTCATTGCAAGCCGTGCAAAAAAACGTGGCGGCGCATATAAAAAGGAAGAGTGGTAATAGTTTGAAGTGGGATGCCATGGTTGCCAGAGAGAAATAATTATTGACAGGGCTTTGCTTGAGCCCATTAAATAAAAACCATACTCTAGTATGTTTCCATACCATGGTATGCTTGTCAAATGAATAGCGCTGAATTATCACGAAAAGATCGCAAAAAGGAGCACCGGCGCCAGACATTAATTGATGCGGCGACACTTCTTTTTACGAAACATGGCTACGCAGGCACGACTATCGACGACATCGTGCTTGAAGCCGACGTGGCCAAAGTGACCTTCTATTCATATTTCAAGTCAAAAGAAGAGCTTGCACTCGAGATCAAACGCAAGGGCACAGAAGAGGCCCTGGTATACATTGAGACACTGCGCGCGCAAGATTTGCCCATCGACGAGATGATCGAAAAACTTTGCACGGACGTCGCGGAATGGACAGAAAAGAATTTCGGCTTGCTGGATGTTTTTTGCAATCAGCGCTTTAGTCCCTTGATGGAACGCGAAAGCGTGTCAGCGTGTAAGCCCGAACCGATGACGATTTGCCTCGATATGATCATTCAGCGCGGGCAAGATATGGGCGTTTACAGAAAGGACATCGACCGGTGTCGCGTCGCACATTTGCTAGATTTGGCAATCTTGTGCGAACAGTATCACTGGGTGCGCTCAGGAAGACCAGACGGTGAGCTGAAGAAAAATCTCCACGGCTACTTTGACTTTGCGCTCAACGGATTGAAGCTGCGGAAGTAGTTCGAATTACCAAAATCGATTGCGTTTCGTTAGCTGTTTGTACATGCCCATCTGCGGCAAAAGTCTGGCGTCAGTTCTTCGCACTTGAAGATGTTTCACAACGCGCTCTGGTGTCTGAATATCAAGCTCGATAATCGTGCCGGGTGTTCCAACCATCTCCTGAATGATGGTTCGGAAATCATATCGATGACCGTTAACACCAACGATGCGGTCACCAGGCAGAACCTCCAAGTTGTTCAAATCGCTCTGCGGAAAAATCTTCAATATGGCGCCATTCATCATATTCAGCAGCGCACCAAGACAGCCATAAACTTCCTCTCCGCCATTCGCTTTCGCTTGCAGTGGAGCTTGTTGCTGGGTGCCAAGCTGCGCTGACGACTGACTGTTTTGCAGTTGAAACGTCTTATCTTTCAGCTCCTTGCTAATTTGCGCATCCAACGCCTGTGGACCTTCATCTATAACGCCAAATAGCGCATCAGAATCAGGCTTTGGTGCAGACGCCGCGCCAGGACTAGGGGCGCTCTCTGAACTCTGTGAATCATTCGGCTTCGGCTTCGACTCCGCCTGTGAGTCGCTGCCAGTCCCAGCGGAATTATGCTGAACTCTTCCCTTAATAAGAGGCGAGTCCGCAAACGCCGGCGCAAAGCTCAAATTTAAGAGCAAGAAGACAGCTATAGGTCTAATGAAAATTGCAACTTTCATACAACCAATATATGCCCTTAGACGTCCAGCCGCTCGACTGATACAAGCCATACGCAGAAGACGGACGGAATTAGGAGGAAACTGGCAAATGCGCCCATCTAAAAGCAAAAGGAGCGATGCATGGCATCGGCTTATGCAAACTTGCATGCAACGCAAAGGTTTACGCCCAAGGCAAGAGAATCACGGCACCTTTTGCTTTGTTGCTCGCGACAAGCTCGTGCGCTTTGCCTGCTTCGCTAAGTGGCAATGTGCAATCTATTCGCGGTTTGATCACTTCTTTGCGAACGAGATCGAGCCACGCAGGGAAGTCTTCAACATCTGCTGTCAATGACCCTCGAATTTGTTTCTCCTGGAAAAACAAATTCCTGATGTCGAACTTCACTTCTGTGCCCGACATAAATCCCATCGCCACGATAATACCGCCGGTCTTAACGGCGTTGATTGTTTTCTCGAAAGTATCGCCACCAAGACTATCAATCGCCACATCCACGCCGCGACCTTCAGTCCATTTGGAAATCCAATCGTTGAAATAATTGTCGCTAACGTTGACGACAAGCTCTGCTCCTGCGGCAGCGGCTGTTTCTCTCGCCTCTACACTACGCGCAGTAGACGCAACACGCGCGCCCAAAGCGCGAGCTACCTGTATGCTCATGTATCCAGTCGCAGAACCACCAGCATGCACGAGAACAAAATCGCCGGATTTCACGCCACCGACTTTCTGCACAGCATTTACTGCGGTCATAAGTGGAACAGGCAGTGCCGCGACAACATCACTAGGAAGACCAGTTCTGTCGGGGATAACAAACTCCTGTGGCACAGCGACGTACTGCGCGTAGGTGCCGGGCAGTTGCAGCCCGCGCATTGAATAAGTCGGTGCCAAAGTCGCTGGACGAAAGCCATATTCCTTCGGGTCAGAGGGGTAGCCAGGCATCGTGATGACGCGATCACCCAGGCGAAACTTCGTTACGCCTTCACCCACAACAGCCACTTCGCCGACCGCGTCAAGCCCGAGAACATGCGGAAACTTCAGCTCCTGCGTGATGTCACCTTGACGGATGTAGTGGTCAAGCCGGTTGACGAGCGCGCCTAGCACCTTCACCAATACCTGCCCGGGACCAGCTACTGGCGTTGGAATCTCCGCGACTGAAAATACTTCGGGACCGCCGAAGCGGTTGATGACAGCAGCTTTCATGTGATTATCTCGGGGACTTAAGGATGCCAAAATGTAATGCAATTCGGATAGACAGCTGTTAGTTTAGCCTCTTGGCTAGCAAACATCGTAAAATAGGCGCCATCATACTTTCCCTTTCGCCCAGCGGAGCGCAGCGATGGCTACTACTATTTCTCCAGTTGAAGACTTTTGGCGCGGCGCCACGGAGACCGAGGCGTTCAGACTTTTCGAGCAATTGGACAAAACCGATCCCGACAATAAAGAACTCGCCGATTCTGCAGAAGACCTTCTTGCAATTATGAGCGACTCCAGTGAACAAAAGCGCATCGAGATTGCCAATCGCATCGTGAAGGGCGGCAAGCCGGACTTAGGTATTGCCAATCTCGTCTTAGCGCGAGCAACCAACAACTTAGCCGATAAAGAAAAACACTATCGCGCGGCGCAGCAGAACACGACAGACCAACAATTCAAAGCACTTGGAAATGCGGGCGTTAGAGTTAAAGCAGACTCGCTCTGCGCTGCAATTACTCAGGAATTTGCTGATGTACTTTGGAGAAACGGAAAGCAGGATGCGGCGATAAAAGAACTGCAAGAACTGCAATCCAACGCGACTCTGTTGTGGCTAAATCAAGACATCCTCGATGGCTTGTTTGCTTCGCTCACAACTTATTTGATTTGCGCAAACAAAACCACAGAGGCGCGCAACGAATTGGAAAGAGATCCAGCTCCACTCGCTCACTGGTATTACTTGAATGCGCTGGTGAAATTCAAAGAGATGGGCGATTGTATTCAATCTCGCAGCGCCCTTTCGGTCGCGCTAAACGACAGCGTGATGATTGCTGTCATCCTCACAGATGAACGCGATGAAATGGATGAGGATGAACAGATAGATGCGGAAAGTTTGCTAACAGACTGGGACGAGCAATTTGCGCAAATCACAATGCCCGCCTGGAAGCAGACTCCTGGAGCGCTGGAATGGCTGTCCAAAATCTTTGATACCAAGCATCTTCTTTATGGTGCAGAAGAAGTTCAAGACGAGATTCGTTTCAAAAAGTGGCAACGCGAGATGGAACTCGCAGATACGCATCTTCGCCGAGAAGATTTCAAATCAACAAAGAAAGCATTCAAAACTGCTTTGCGTGAAGCTGACATGCTGAATGATGGCGGGGACATGTTCCTTCTCACAGCAAAAATGCTCGGCGCGGTTCTTCTCGAAGCAGGCGAGTCGCTAGGGGATATGAAGACTATTTTTGAAAAGAAAGTCGCGTGGCTCGATAAACAGCAGAGTGATGATTTCGAAAGTCTGTTCAACAGTTATTCGAATTTTGCCAAAACTGCCTTCGAACTGGGCATGCACAAAGATGCAGTGACATTGGCGAAGAAAGCGATAGAGCACTATGAGAAATCAATTGAAAACGGCAGCGAGAAGTTAGACTACTTCTATTGCTCTGAATGCTTATACATCTTTGCGGTGCTGCAATGCAGAGAGGAAAACTTCGAAGAAGCCGAACGTGCATTCTCAAAACTCGTTGGCATGCAAGAAGAGTTTCTTGGTAAAAACGCAGTCGATCTGGCTGAAAGTCTCATCGGTTTGCGGCTCTGCTTACACAAGTTAAAACGCCACGATGAAGAGAAAGTGGTGCACGAAAGACTGCTCGAACTCGACCCCAACTTTGATGCCGACGACGAAACCGAGTTCGTCTGCGATGCAATCCCCGTCGAATCGAAATAGCAGGAAGGCCATTGCGTAAATAGGGTTCTAGTCGTGGTCTTCTCGGTTGTATTTTGCAAAGTCCGAAGGCTTCAAGTCCTCTAGAAAAGCTTTGAACTTTTGAGTTTCCTCTTCCGTTATCGGTTTTTGAACTTCAATTTCTGCCGCATCAAACAAATCAGACGAGACAAAAAGTGGAGCACCGGAGATGCTCGCCAAAACGACAGCATCCGCGGGTCGCGCCTCGATGCGTTCTACGGCATCTTCAGAGGGAGCAAAAGCCGCTTCCAAGCTGACCCAAGCCGTGAAGACTTGTTCTTCATTGGCTTCCAGCGACACTTCTTTCACTCGGGCGCCAACAGTGCCTAAGACCGATAGGAAGAGTTCATAAACCGATGGTCTAGACGCCAGAAGTTCCCTTCCAGAATTTTCACCTGTCGTTTGACTTTCGTCGCCAGCCGCATCGCTGCTACCGGTTTCGCCCAAAGTGGACTCCCTAGCCGCCATGGTGATTGCCCTCACTTCCGGCATCCCAACCCAAATAGGCATAATCAGTTTGCCGTCCGGGTCATGCAAGACTACCAGCGGCTTTCCGCTGTTTTTATCCAGATAAATTGCCCCTATTTGCATTTGCTTTCTTTTCATTGTCATCCTGCTAACGCTCTGCAGACGCGCAAATACACGGCTCCGGCGAGCACGTTTTACCGCTTCCAAACACGGCTTCTACTCTGATACTAACCGGGATTATCGCTCGCCACCCGAACACAACAATTTCTTCATAGTCGCAATCGCCGAACAGCGCGAGAACTCGCGTAGATGGACCGAACCCGACCATTGGCGAGTAAGGTAGCAAATGCCCAAATCTGGTATAAGGTTCAAAAACCCCATTGGATGAGCAGGATGCCAGAAGCGAGCGCCGGAAAAGAATCTCCAGCTAAGATACTTATTGCCGAAGACAATAAGGTCAATACAAAGGTCCTGCTGCTGCTGTTGGACAAGTTTAGGTTCGACTGTGACACGGTTGAAAACGGTCGCGAGGCTGTAGAAGCAGTCAAAAACACCCATTACAACCTTATCCTGATGGACGTCCATATGCCTAAAATGGACGGGCTGGAAGCCACGCAAATCATCCGTCAAATGGAAAAAGCGAGCGGTGGACACACGCCGATTATCGCGGTGACGGCGCTTTCTTCGGATGCTGACAAGCAGAAGTGCCTGGACGCAGGTATGGACGACCACATTGCAAAGCCGATTGATAGAGACTTTCTCTATGTAAAAATGAATCATTGGCTTCAGAAAAACGTAGAGACCGCAGCTAAGGATGAGGCTTTCGACCTAGCGCATTACGAAGGTATTTGGCTTGATCCCGAGGATCTGAAACGAATTCTCGAGAATTTCGGCGACGTGAATTTCAGCAATTTGCTGCGCAACTATTTGACCAGCGCTCAGAATTACGTCGAGACTCTCGAAAAGCTGTTAAGCGAGCACGACAAATTTCAGTGCTTCCGCGTTTTGCAAGAACTGAATTCCGCGAGCGCTGATGTTGGAGCCCGCACCATCTGCAAGTTCTGCCGAGAGCTCAACGAGATGCTCAGCGACAGCGACTGGGTTGAGGCGGCAGAACACTACGAAGATTTGAAGGACGCTTTTGCAGAATTCTCCAAGTTCTTGGAAGAGAAGTTAGCTGCATAAGCCGCATGTCCGCAAAATCAAGCCAAGACAACCTGTTTGTGCGAAAGGCTAGTGGCTCGAAGCTGTTTTCCTTGGCGCTGCGTCTCTGTCCAGCCCATCTTTAATAAAACGCCCGGTCTTGCAGACGACTTTCGCTACACCCGTGATACCAAGTTTTCTGGCAGCGGCCTTCGACAAATCAATGCATCGATTGCCTACGTACGGACCTCTATCGGTGACGACGACCTGGCACTGTGCGCCGTTGCTTTCGTTTTGCACCAACACTGGTGTTCCGAAAGGTAGATTTGGATGCGCGCACGTAAAAGCGTTCATGTCAAATGGCTTTCCAGAAGCGGTTTTCTTGCCGTGAAATTTCTTTCCATAGAAAGAGGCCACGCCTTTAAAAATTCTAGAAAGCTTGCTCGGCTTCTTTTCGCCATCTTCTTGCAGCGCTGCCAATGATGGCTGCCCTATTGCAAACGTCAACCCAACCCAAAGACAGCTTAAAAACAAAACGCTTTGTTTTTGCTTTTTCATAATCACTAATCCTTAATTTCGGTTGTGAGACAAGCGAAGGCGGCATTTTGTTCCCTTTAAGTGACGGGCTGATAAACATGGAACAAAATTGCAGCTGTGGCAGTCAAACCTGGAAGTGCGACGTGGTGCCAAAATGAAAGTAAAAATTTGCAATAAGTGTCAGTTCCGAACACTGGCTGAAAACAAAATTTGCCGTACGTGCGGGAGTCGTGAATTCACTGACTTTGAAGTTGTGAATTTCCCAGAAACCATGCATATGCCAAAACTTGATTCAAATTGGCTTAAACGCGATTGGAAAAATTCTATTCCCTCGTTTGCGAACTCAGTATCTTTGCTTACTAACGCCCTAATGGGAATTTGGGACTCTATCCTCAAGTTTTTGAACTCGACACCATCCGAACTCTCGCAACGTAGAGAGACTGCGACACGCAGGGTTAGGGATCTCACCCCGGCCATTGAAGACGATAACTAGTCCAAAATCGCATTGCCGAAGAGTTTGTTATATTCTTACCGATGCTCTGTGCATTCAGGAGAGAATTCATGCGGTTGAAACAACACACACTTACAGCGCTGGTTTGTGGATTGCTCTATTGCGCGTCGGCTTCGATGATTGCGACAGCGACTGAGACGGCAAGTACTGACACATCAACGGAATCAGCAGCGTCTGAGCCAACAACACCTGCCACTCAAGCTAAAACAGTGCTTGCGCAGCTGAAGGCTGGACGTCCAGATGAAAGTGCGCGAGTCATTCGAGAGATGTTGATCAGAATGCAGCTCGAATTGATTATGGATCCAAACTATGCGAAAAACGCAGCTGGGTTGTATGCGAAAAGCCCGCAAATGCTCAAGCAATTTCTCGACAAGGAAATCGAGAAACAAAATTCGTCCGGGAGCGGAACCAATAGTGATACCAAAGCAATTATTGAATCCTTGATAAACAATACTGTGCCAAAGGATTACAGCGCGCAGCTTAAAAAGCACTGCGACGGAGTCGATGCGGCGATGAAACAACTCGATGAGTTCAAGTCGATTGCTGATGGGGAGCAACTTAAGTATGGGGACCCGCTTACAGCACTTAACGAGGAAGCTCCCGAAACAGATACATCTTCGAATGTCAGCGTCGCCACGATGGAAAAACTCGGCAAGTCACTGCATGAGCTGGCAAACGAAGCACAACAAATGCCAGTCGGTGACGTGCGTGCTGCGCTTGGTCTTTACAGATTGGCTCTCGTGGCAAACAGCTCTAAACACTATTCGCAGGCGGAGGATTATGCGCAAAAATCTAACGCACATATCAAATCACTAACGGACGAAATTTCCGGATTGACGGATGTTCAAATTGCATTGGCTTATGCTCTTTTAAAACAAGAGAAATACGATGCGTTTAACGCAATCAAAAACGAGTTGCTGAAACGCACCGATGAAAGCGAGCGCCTGTTTATTACGTTGGCGCGATTTTGCGAGCTGAAACGCGATGATATGGAAGCGTTGAGAATCTATAACATTGTGGTTGATAGACGAGCGAAACAGCAAAACACACAGAAGCCCGAGTGGCAAAATGACTACAATGCTCTATTAGAAAGAACGAAACAAAAATAGTTCTTGCGGCGTCAGGGGTGTTGTGGTATGTTGAGTTTAGTCGGTCTTCGGGCCGACTTTATGATCACTAACGATCATTAGGAAAATAAAGGTAGAGACTATGAACAAATCAATTATTTGCTCAACCACCAAACGCACATGGCGCGCCGACTCCGGACGTCCAGTGTTTTGCGGCGGCACGGCAAAGGTGCGCGTGAAAATCCCAGTAATGCGATGAGATTGATTTGTATCTAACTCCGCAAAGCCTGGGTAAAGAGCCCAGGCATTTTTGTCTTTAAGGCTCTCTATTCACGGGAATCCCGACGAATACACATTCTTCGATCAAGTGTTTGCTGATTGATTTGCGTTCGCGCGTAATCACAGCGCGACTGACCGGACAATGCCGTGCAACCAATTGTAGAGTGTCACCACCTGCGGTGACACTGTTCAAGCTCGCTTAAGTCTTAGGGAGGGGTGGCACCACAAACTCATTTACATCATTTTTGAACAAAACCGCATTCTATGTGAATTCAGTCCGCTTTCATTTGTCCGATTTGGAAATCTCGAACACTGAAAATCTAAAAACCATGGGGACTAAGCTCAGTCGGCAGAGCAACTCACCTGCAACGAGAAGGTCATCGGTTCGATTCCGATAGTCTCCATTCGCCCGGTTAGCTCAACGGTAGAGCTACTCCCTTACAAGGAGAGGGTTGAAGGTTCAAATCCTTCATCGGGCACCACTGCTGCATAGCTCAATAGTAGAGCGCTCGCCTGATAAGCGAGTGGTGTAGGTGCGACTCCTGCTGCGGCAATTCGCCTACCTGGTTCAAAGGCAGAACCCCGTCGCGCCACGGCGGAGATATCGGTTCGAATCCGATGGTGGGCTCTCATTTCTACGGCGGCCGCCGAGAAACCCGGACCAAAGCTGAGCCTTTAGGTCCGGCATTGTCCCTGTAGCTCAACGGATTGAGCATCTGGCTACGAACCAGAAGGGTCCAGGTTCAAATCCTGGCAGGGGCTTTTTTCCTGGGAGCGCGGGCGGCTCGCCCGCTTTCCTAAGCGTGGGGGCGTGTTGCACACGCCCAAATTTCTCTTCGAGTGCTACGGAGGCATGGCAGATTGGCTATGTATCTGGCTTTTAACCAGCTCCAGGTAGGTTCGATTCCTACTGCCTCCAATTGTTTTATCTAACCAACTCACGAGGTTTCAACAATCTGACTTCCAGTTCACGCCGTTATAGCTCAATTGGTAGAGCAATCGCCTTGTAAGCGATCGGTTGCGGGTTCAATTCCTGCTGACGGCTCCATGCACACGTAGGCAAGATAGCAAGCCGGCGGATTGCAACCCCGCTACGCAGCCGTGCAAATCGGCTCGTGTGCTCCACGCGTCGATGAGGTAACGGTAGCCGCGCATCCTCCAAAGTTGCTCGTCCTCGTTCGAATCGAGGTCGACGCGCCATGCCAATGTGGTGATTGTGGTCAACACGGGCCGCTGAAGACGGTAAGAAACTGGTTCGATTCCAGTCGTTGGCAATTATGGAGATGATCCGAATTGGAAAGGAGCCTGTCTTGAAAACAGGCGCGCGCAAGCGTTGCAGGTTCGAGTCCATGCCATCTCCGCCATTTCCAATTCAAGCTGGATTAGAAAACGCCCTTAGCAAGATGCCAATATCCCGTAATAGTTACCAGATTGTATGATTAGGCGTCGACAACTTTGGGGGTGATATGAAAGGAGCTTTCATTGCAGCTGCACTTACTGCCGTCACATTTGGAATCCCTTCCTCGGTGCACGCAGCTGAATACGCAGACAAATGGGCGGGCACCTATACCAGCAAAGAAACAAACTTCGTAACTGTTAAACGCCTTACCTTTTCCAAAGAGAAAGACGGAAGCGTGAAGGTGCGTGGAGCGCTGGTAGGCTTCCCTGATGAAGTTTCGATAGGTGAAACGACATTGGAGGCTTATGCAAGCAGAAGCAATAAGACAACGCCAGATACCTTTGTGGCATCTTTCTCGTCAAATCGATTTAAGCCATTACTGGTCATGACAGGGTACGGTTCAAACCAAAATCATATTGATACAATCAATTTCCAATGCTTCACGACTGACGCAGACGGCAGCAAAATTCACGTCAATGGCGATTTGCAACGCGTGGAATAGTACGATCAAAATAGAGGTTAACCATGAGAGCCAAGGCAGCGCAGGCGTTGTGTTTGTTAAACATCGGGCTTCTAGTGGCAGTACAGCCGCTACTTGCATACGAACCGCCTAAAAATTCAAAAGACGCTAAGCCCATAACCAAGCAAACACCAACACTCAACGCTGATCAAAAACTACAAATCCGTCTTGCGGAAGAAGAACTCCGTGCGTATGAAAAGGAGCACGGAGCAACGGTTGTAGACTTTCCAAACAGATTAGGCGATTTGGCCCGAGTCTACATAATTAACGGGCAGATTGCACAAGCGGAACGAACCATTTCTCGCGCGCTAGATTCAGCAAAGACATTCCGAGCTCCCGAGCTAATAATCCCAGGGCTCATGAGCAATTATGCTTTCGAGATGGCTCCATACGACAAGGTCAAAGCGCGGCGGGCAGCAACAATTGGGCTAGAATTCGCGAACAAATTACCGTTTGGTTCGAGTGAACGGCTTGGATATTTGTTCAATCTCATTTCGCTTTATAAACGACTCGACGCTCCGAATGAAGCAAACAAGCAGATTGCCGATTTGGATGAGCAGTTACACGCACTCGAAAAAGCGAATGGTCTTGACGAACGCATGATCGAGTCAACAGCAGATACGCTATCGCAAATGTCTACGCTCTACTGCTTGCCCAATAAAACTGGCAGTGGTGACTTCAAAAGAGCTGAATCTTATCAACTGCGTGCAATTGCTCAATACGACAAGCTTCCAAAAGACAAACGGCTAATGGCACATGTGCATTTGCAGCAGTGGTATCAAGGGTTCGGTATGGACCAAAAGAGCATCGAGCAAGGCAATGTCATCAAGTCACTCAACAACGGGAAACCTTATGTCCGACGAGTTTGCCATGGCTGCGGAATGGGCTAAATCCAACTAGGTTTCCACATCAGGTTGGTATTCGCCTGACTCCAAACCAAAGGTCCACGCGACGGCTTCTTTCGCAGTCATCATATTTGGTGGCACGCGTAGGAAGTAGTATCTGAAAGTTCCATCAGGTTCCATGGTTGAATTTTTAACTCGCACCATTGTGAGAGGCTCATCGTCAGGAAGGTCTTGCTGGTAGAGTTCGCCATATTCGTCTTTACTAATCAAGCGTGAACCACTGTCTTCCAGGTAACGAGACGCACCGTAAAGGTCGATCATGATGCGACGAATGTTCGCATTCTGCGCGTTGCTTATATCATCCACTGTAAGCGACGCAGGGTCTTCACTCAATCGCCGCGGCACGCGCGCACCATCGATTGCCCACATTTTCCAACCATCAGCAAATGTAGCTGCAGCGCCGTCGCGATTATTCAATCGCAGCTGTTCATCAAGGAAAAGCTCGACCGGATTCATTCCGACCAAACAAACATTTTCGAAAAAGGAAAACCAAGGAGCCAGGTTAAACAGACGCAGCCATTGGCTCAACTCAGCTTGGCACGACGGCGAAAAACTTCCACGCGTGCTCAGATGTTCCATCACGTAGCCAGCGCCAATAAGTGAATATCCCTGCCAAAATCCAAACGTTTCTTTGTTAAACGGATTCCAATGTCGCATCATGCGCTCGTGCCCGCGACCAAACGAGTCATGCTCGTTTCCCAAGAAATGAAAGTCGATATCGAAGATGCTGTTGAGTCGTCTGCGAATTGCTTCAAATCGATAGTAGAGTGCTTCTGTGAAAAACTCGTTAGAATCTGTTTTGAGAATGGCGGTCGTTTCATTCCGGAGTTCCGCACCAAACTCTTGCAAAACGTGCTCACGCACTCGGTATGTCAAAGAACGTCCCATCAGGTTCGAGCCACGCTCTTGCAGCAATTCGTTAAATTCAACTTCCAATGGTTGAACAAACTTCGCGCGCTCTTCGGGGGTGAGATCAACAACAACTTGCTGCGCGAGAGCACGAAACTGATCGGCAGAATAAATTGCTTCATCGCCTTTTCGCTCAACCAAGATTTTCATATAAATGGCTAACTTAGCAGGGCTTTCGCACAGCAATATTTTTGGCGACTTTGAAATCTTGAGGGTGTTTGCATAAAGGCTATCAATCAGCGGTTGAATCTGAGATATCAGCTCTTCCGGGGCTGGAGCAGAAATCACATCCAACCACTCGGCGAAACAGTCGTCCAATCCGGAAATCTCAGAGGGCGTGAAAGCTCTCATTCCCTCGGTTCTTTTCTTCGCAATCGCAGCCTCAATCTCTGCCGGTTGAATGTTAAATTCAGACAAAAAAACAGGGAAAACATCCCGCCAAGGCACGTTGGCAAAAGCAGCCTGCATTACAGATTCAATAGCATTTGTTCTGCGGATAGAGTCAGAATTCATCACAGTGCGAACTTGAGCAGCTTGCAACCTCTCAATTTTAAGGCACTCGGACGTACATTTAAGCAAATGACCCAAAAATGACCGAAATAAGACCGAGCAGTGCCCTGGCGCGTGAGTAGCGTATGGAAACCAGGCACAGGCGAGCGAGGTTTTACAAAATGAGCGCGAGAATGGAAGCTTTTGAGGGCAGTCATGGACATCTGCAATTCGATCAGAAACCGCTGGAATTCACTTTGACCAAAAACGACGTTGACCGTGTAAAACACATACCAAAAGAACAACTGAAAGATCTTGGATTCGCGGATGCTAAGGACCTGCTCGACAATCTTCACTTGAAGGAAGTTGACGGCGAACACTATATGGGGAAAATCAATCCAATCAAACCGATTATTCCAATGGGCAAGGGCGGGGATAAGCACCCAGGTGGCGACAATCCTGGCAAGCCCGATTGGATTCCGAACCCAGAAGACATCTTGGATTTATCCGAAGAAGCGAAAGAAGCTTTGAAAGCGGCGCTTGCGATTGCTGTTGTTATTGGTGTAGTTGGAATCTGCGTATCTAATCCAGCGCTATTCCCTGCGGCGGCACGTACGATAAGCATCTTAGGTCCAGCACTTGCACCGCGCATGATACAGTTCGCGCGGTAGATTCCGAGGCTTAATCTGGGGAGCGGCCACTATCAATCCCGCGGGAAGGGATGTTTTGCGCATATCAATCCTGTTATGATCCACGGTCCATTACCGTACAGCGAAAGGACCAACCCATGGCAGGAAACACCGTAAAATTGCATCGAGTATTTCGCGCCCCGGCAGACCGTATTTACAAAGCGTTTATAGACCCCGATGCGATGGCAAAGTGGCTGCCACCCAACGGTTTCACGGGCAAGGTTCACGAAATGGATGCTCGCGAAGGTGGCAGTTATAGAATGTCCTTCACCAACTTCAGCACAGGCAGCTCGCACGCCTTTGGTGGCACGTTTGTCGAGATGAAACCAGGCGAAAAGCTTCGCTACACCGACAAGTTTGAAGGCAACAACCTTCCCGGCGAGATGATGACGACCATTCTCTTCAAGAAAGTATCAGTTGGTACAGACGTGGTAATCACTCAAGAAGGAATTCCGGAGATGATTCCGCCAGATGGTTGCTATCTCGGCTGGCAAGAATCGCTCACACTTCTCGGCAAACTAGTCGAAGCTGAAATTCCAGACGGACCGGAATCGTAGGGTGAACCCTTAAGGGGCGATGCATCGCAACTAAGGAAGACCGTGAGCGACGACATGCCGCTAGAAGAAAGCTTAGGCGCGATGCTTTGTAGCTGAAGAAAGCTTAGCCGCGATGTTTTGTCGCAGAAGAAAGCGTAGGGGCGAGGACATGCCTCGCTCTTTTTTTCTACAGTCTCTGCATTCCTGATCTAAGATCATCAGACTATCTAGGTCACCGGAAAACAAGAGGCTTCCCATGAATCTCCGCAAAATCTCAGCTGCGCTGCTTGCGCTGTCATTGACAATCGCGCAGTTTGGCGTTTTGACATCGCCTGCCAGTGCGGAAGAAGCGCCCAAGCTCAAATTCAATCTTGACTATGCAAAACCGACGATAAGCGATGCAGAAGTTCAGGGAGCTGTTGACGCAATCGACAAACTCGCACAAAAACAGGTCGAAGGCAACATCGTACCGGGATTGGCAATCGCGGTCGTTCACAACGATAAGCTCGTCTTTGCAAAGGGCTATGGTGTTCGCGAAGTGGGTAAAGCGGACAAAATTGATCCCGACACCGTTTTTCAACTCGCTTCAATTTCCAAATCGGTCGGCTCGACAGTTGTAGCAGCTGCGGTTGGAGAAAAAATTATTTCTTGGGACTCAAAAATAAGCGACCTAGATCCATCATTTGCGCTATCAGATCCATGGGTCACTGCCAATCTAACCATTCGAGATTTATACTCACATCGCAGTGGTTTGCCGGCGCATGCAGCTGACATACTCGAAGATATCGGCTACGACCGCGCGCAGATTCTGCACCGCTTGCGATACCAGAAACTTGCCAGCAGTTTTCGCTCAAAATACGCATACACAAATTACGGACTAACAGAAGCGGGAATCGCTACAGCTAAAGCCGCAAAAACTAGTTGGGAAGATCTGAGCAATGAAAAACTCTACAAGCCAATCGGTATGAATTCAACAAGCTCGTCGTTTGCAGATTTCATGAACGCTCCCAACAAAGCGTTGGGCCACATGCGTATTGACGGCAAATGGGTGCACAAGCATCAACGCACACCTGATCCCCAATCTCCGGCAGGTGGAGTAAGCTCCTCCGCAAACGACATGTCAAAGTGGATGCGTCTGCAAATCGAAAACGGGAAATTTGAAGGTAAGCAGATCGTCGATGAGAACGCGGTGGAAGAAACGCACACACCGCAGATGGTGTCCGGCCGCAGCCCAATCAATGGAATGCCCGAGTTTTACGGATTGGGATTCAATGTATCATTCGACAAGCGCGGGCGGCGCGTACTATCGCATTCCGGTGGATTCCAGCTAGGCGCTGCGACCAACGTTAAGATGATACCTTCTGAAAAGCTAGGTATTTGTGTGCTGACAAATGGCTTTCCTATCGGTGTAGCTGAAGGCATGACGGCAACTTTCACAGACTTGGCGTCTTACGGCAAGACAACCCAGGATTGGATGCAATTGTTCAAACAGATTTTCGAAGATCCAGCTGAATTTGGATTGTCGGTTGGAAATCTCAGTAACCCACCGAAATCTCCGACACCAGCGCAAAAGTTAGATAGCTATGTTGGAACTTATGAAAACGACTTTTATGGTGATCTAAAAATCTCTACGTCAGGAGATGGACTGACCATGACGCTCGGAAACAATCTCGTAAAATCGATCAAACACTACGATCGCGACACATTCACATGGCAAATGGAAAGCGAAGACTTGTGGGGAGCTAGCGCTATAACGTTTGCGATTGGGGCTGACGGAAAACCTATAAGCGTGATGATCGATAACCTGAACAACAACGGGCAGGGATTGTTCACGCGGGCGGAAAGGTAAAATCTGTCACCAGATGTAGGGGCGGCATTAATGCCGCCCACCGGGCGACGCATGGCGTCTACGCTACGCCTAAAAATCAGTAGTAAAAGCAACTTCTAATTGAAATAAATCCATAACCTGTCCGACATTTTTCTTTTCCATGTCGATCAGATCCATGAGATTTGAGCGCTCATTGCGTTCAATTGCCGGCCATGGTGGTGGGGGAACATGCCACGAGCCATCAGGGTTTTTCATATGCGAACGGTCTGACGAAAACACTTTCACAAACTCATCTGCATCAATTACGCGAAACAACGGTCGAAACTCATCCGGTACGGCGAGTTCTCCAAAAGTACCGCGAAGATACTCAACGACGGGAGTCGGAGTCGGAAGCAACGTGTCCAAATCGAACACCTTCCATCCTTGCTTCTTGAACAACATTATGACGTGGTAGTCCCACAAAACAGGCTCGTTCTCAGCTCTGCGCGCGCGTTGATGCCACAATGCACACGTCGATCGCGGGTTAGAAATCAGCACAACACTTCTGTCATATGCGCGAAAATCCGCTTCCTGACAGAGATGCCAGATGTTTTCCTCACAATAGAAAGGTGCGTAATTGTAGGCTTCTCGATTCATCGGCGTTTCAAAAAAGACGACTGTACCCATGCTAACATTTTGACGCGACGAACAGAACTTTAATCCAACTGACTTTCGATTTCGGCACTTTTCTGAGCTATACCCATTTCACTCATTTCCAAACTCTACAGACCAGCGCCGTTCGTCGATAGGTTGCCCGACGACAAAGTCGATGGCGAATACCAGCGCTACCGTGCGCAAATCCTGAGCACAATTTTTGTAGGATATGCGGGCTACTATCTTGTCAGATCTAATATCAATGTCGCAAAGCCTCTCCTCATCAGCGAATTGGGCTTAAGCAAAGGCGATGTCGGATTGCTCGCGTCCGCACTAACGATTGCGTATGGACTGAGCAAATTCCTGATGGGCAACGTATCGGACCGCTCCAATCCGAGGTATTTTCTCGCGACCGGTCTGATTCTTTCAGGCGTGGTGAACTTGGCTTTCGGCTTCCTGCCTAGCTTGTACTTGATGGTCGCATTTTGGGCGATGAACGGTTGGTTTCAGGGAATGGGATGGCCTCCGTGCGGACGAACCATGGTGCATTGGTTTTCCGATCGCGAGCGCGGCACAAAAATGGCGATCTGGAACCTCGCTCACAACGTCGGCGGAATGCTCGCACCCGTTATTGCCAGCTACGCGATAACAAGTTTTGGCTCGTGGAAAAGCGCATTCTTCGTCCCGGCAGTGCTTTCGATAATCATCGGTTTGCTCGTATTCATTTTCATGCGCGACACGCCCCAATCAGTTGGATTGCCGCCCATCGAAGAGTTCAAAGACGATTACCCATCAACGGGCGTCGAAGACAGAGAAAAGGAACTCAGCAGTTCCGAAATTCTCTTCAAATACGTGCTCAATAACAAATTCTTGTGGATTTTTTCGGCTGCAAACGTCCTCGTCTACTTCGTGCGGTACGGCGTTCTCAACTGGGCACCCACATATCTCACAGAAGTGAAAGGTTACAGCATCACTGATTCGGCCTGGCAATCCAGCATTTACGAACTCGCCGGAATTCCAGGCATGCTATTTTGCGGATGGGCTAGCGATAAGCTTTTCCATGGTCGGCGCTCACCTGTGATGGTGCTTTCCATGAGTTTGATCGCAGGCGCGATTTTGCTCTACTGGCTAAATCCTAAAGGCAATGTTGGGGTGGACTCTGTCGCCCTATTACTTATCGGATTTCTAATATATGGTCCGGTCATGCTGATTGGCGTCGCCGCTTGCGACCTCGTACCGAAAAAAGCGGTGGGTACCGCAGCAGGTTTAACCGGACTATTTGGCTATCTTGGCGCCACACTCGCTGAGATTGGCATCGGTCTTATAGTGCAACACCATGGCTGGAACGTAGGATTCATCAGCATTATTACAGCCGCCATTTTTTCGATCGCCCTACTGGCTCTCACATGGAACGTGCATGACAGGCGGAAACACGCGCATTAGTTTGAGCAATTTTCCAGTCAAATGCTTTATGAGAAGCACATAACAAACGGGCTTATGTGTAGCGATGTCTCTAAGCATTTCCCAAATTGCTCGCTAGGCGGCACTTACATGTTATGCTGACAACCGATTAAGGCAACATGTTCGCGGTCTAAAACACCGCAGAGGCTCTCTAGTTCCTTCTTGAGAGGCTGCATCTGCCGCTCAGCGAACCGTAGGTTCGCACACAGCAGACGTCTTTTTGGCTCTGCGCACAACAGCAATTCGCCTAGCGATTGCGAAGGAACCCAGCATGAGATTCATTGAACTTGGCCTAGCCGAGCGTCTTTCCAGCGACTTGGAAAAAATCGGATTTATAGAGCCTACCGAAATTCAGGAAAAAACTATTCCAGCAATCCTCGCTGGGCGCGACATTATGGCGTCAGCGGAGACCGGGTCTGGAAAAACAGCTGCATACGCACTTCCCATCATTAATGGAATGCGCAGCGGTTCCAAGCCATTGCCTCGCGCATTGATTCTGGTTCCCACAAGAGAATTGGCTGTCCAAGTAAATGACGAGATCATTAGATTTGCCAACAAGTGTGGCGTCCGTACCGCCACTATATACGGTGGCGTCAGTATGTTCCATCAAATACGCACGCTCAAGAAAGGTGTCGACGTGATTGTCGCCACCCCTGGACGACTAAACGACCACATTGAGCAAGGCAACGTCGATCTGAGCCGCGTACAGACGCTTGTACTGGACGAAGCGGACCGCATGCTCGACATGGGCTTCACGCCACAAGTGCGCCGCATTGTCGACATGGTCAAAGGGCAGCACCAAACGGTAATGTTCTCTGCCACCATCAACAAAGCAGTTGAAAAACAAGGCGAAGAGTTTCTCACCGATCCGGTGAACATTTACGTCAACACCGGTCGCGTCGAACCCGCATCAATTGATCAGCGAATTCACCTCGTAAATGAAGAAGGGAAGACACCACTTCTTATCGAACTTCTCAGCAAACCAGATGAAGTGCATAACACGGTTTTGGTATTCACCAAAACGCGTCACCGCGCCTCAAAAATTTGCAAAAAGCTAAACTCCGAGAATATCAGAGCCGGTGAAATTCACAGCGATATCTCGCAGAACAAGCGGGAAGCGACACTGCGGAAGTTTCGCTCCGGAGACATAACTGTATTGGTTGCTACCGACGTCGCCGCGCGCGGTCTCGATGTTCCGGCAATCAGCTTAGTGATCAACTTTGACCTTCCGCTCGGCGCGGCTGATTATGTTCACCGTATCGGTCGCACTGGACGCGCCGGCCGCTCAGGAATAGCGCTTTCCTTTGTCAGCAACGATCAACGTTATTTGATTCGCGAAATAGAAAAGGTAACTGGTCGCTCGCTGGATCCAAACAGCCCGTTCGGCAAGATCAGAGAAGAATCGAAAAACGCGAAGAAGCCAAAATCGGAAGCAAAAACGAAAGAGACGACCGGACATCAGTCTCGCAAACAATCATTTGATTCTCGCGGGCACCAAAGTCGACCAGAGCATCACAGCGTCAATCGCAATAAGGCGAAGACTGCCAAGCCAATGCATCATGCGCAGCAAGCGCGAAAACTTGCAGAAGACGCAGGTCTTCAGCTTGCAGATCGAACCGAGCGCGCAAATCGAACAGAGCGCACAAATCGATCAGATCGGACAGATCGATCAGAGCGCTCAGATCCGAAAAGAACTGCGCTAGTAAGTTCAGATTTCGATGGTGATTCCCAAGACTTGGCTGTCTGGCACGAAATGGCGTCGAAGATTATCGGCTAAAATTTCTCGGAGTTCAAATTTCCTGGAGTTCAAATTTCTCGAAGTTTGAGCTTCTAGCAGTTCGGAGTCGAAATACTTAGTCGAGTTTTTGGTCGGAGTCATTGATGAATCTTGTTCGACAATCGGTAGTGCTCGCAGTTTTTTTCTCGTCTGTTTTCGCACTGTCCTCGTGCAGTGGCGCGCGGCAAGAAGTTTCAAACAGCCAGCAAACTGAAGCGGTAAAAGTTGAAAGCGAAGAGACGTTACTCAAGAACCTAGCCGACAAAGAAGCAGCGCTTCCGAAGAACTCTCCTGAGCTTGAAGAACCACTGGAAAAACTTGCTTCGTACTACGAACTCAAAAATCGATACGACCTCGCAGAAAAGTATTTGCAACAATTGCCTTTGTGCAAAGAATCGAACTGGAACTGGGAGCGCTTGTCGAAATCGCTCCAAGAGCAGAAGAAGTTCGATGAAGCTATTGATGCGATGAAGAAAAGCGTCGCGTTAGTGGAAGCGAAGAACAAGAACGACAACACTGCCGCGGTGTACATTCGCTACGCAAAATTACTTGAATTGGCGGGTCGTGCTGATGAGGCCAAACCGCTGAGAGAGAAAGCGCACGAACTAGCGCCCAACGTAAAAAACTCAACAATCCGTTGGCACAAATCGATATCACAATAATGCCGGCGAGCCGCCGGCGCTCCCAACGCTTCGCTAATTAAGTCTCCACCCAACCTCGCGTATCGCCGTCTTCTGACACCAATGGTGTTCCCATGTCTGGGTGTAGAAACTTACCAAAAGCGCTAGCAGCATCCAAACGGTTTGCCCATTCCAGATTCGCTTCGATCACCCTATTAGCGTAAATGACAACTCGGGAGATTCACAGAGCCCTTGTTGAATAAGCTTTCCGCCGGGATTTCAATTTAGGCGTGAGATTAATTCAACAGATCAGTGTGCATATTGCACGGTCCATATCGCTATACTTTCTGCCCGGTAACTGTTTATAGCGAAGTGCCTGAAGTTCGTCCTCGCAGAGCTTTGGCTTCGTTCGACTTGAGCTGTCTAAATAGGAGAAAACAGCATGTCTACTCAACAAGAATCAGTCCTGGAAAACGTAGGTCTTGATGAAGACTGGTGGCTCGACAATCAATACAATCAAGGCAAGCACAACTTCTACACCATACCCTCAGTAATCAATGGGCAAGGTAGATACACGAAATGGTGGGGTGATTATTGGTTTGGACAAGATCCGGATCAGTACGGGAAGCGCGGAACGAAGGGATATTACGTTTGGGGTGGAAGTAGCTTTCCACAATTTGACTCAATTTTTGATCCAACAAAAACTGTCGAGCAAACAACTAATGGACCGCTTTTGAAGGTCATCCCGCAACCAAATGACGCACCGCTAACTGCAGAATTGGTTATGGACGACAGATTCGGATTTGGATACTACGCCGTAACTGTCACAGGAAACGACTTAGGCAACCTGGACCCAAATGTGGTTCTGGGAATCTTCACATATCAGTTTGGTGCTTCTGCCGGTAACCCGAACGTAGATAATGTTCACCGCGAAATTGACTTGCTTGAGACCATCGCAGGCTATCAGCAAACAAACGATCCAAACAACGCTCAATTTGCTTTGCAGCCGGCGAGGGTTGATGGAGGAAAACTCATTAGTGGCGAAAGATTCAAAATTCCAAATGGAACGAACAAACTCACCACGTTTATGAGCTGGAGCAAAAACAACGTCCTTTTTAGAATCTACACAGGCGAACCTACTTTCGAAGAAATGAAAAATGACTATCCCGCTAAAAAAGCTTTCGCCAGTTGGCAGGATATTTCAAGTTCAAAAGTTCCGGATCCTAAAAATGAGCGAATGCATATCAACTTCTATGTTCCAAACGGAAGGAAAGGCAAAGGACAACCACGCTCAGAACAGCGCGTGACGATTACGAAATTTCAGTATGAGTCTACGTAGTCCGAAATCCAGTCTGAGAATTGAGTAGTCAATTCACTGATGCTTGCGGTGGAGTTGCGCTTTCCATGTCATGGAACCAGCTCCGCCGCTTTCGTTTAGGGTAATACTGAATTGCACCTGGCTCTTCGACGAAACAATGGTTGATATGGACGAAGACATTGCCCAGGCGCTCCTAATAAATTGGCCTTTAGATGTATCTGTAATAAGATCAAGACCTGCCAACTTTGTGGCTTTCGGAGACCTGTCGCCAGAAGGTGTCGATGTGAGCATTAGTAAAAAACTTACAAAGCCCGCGCTTGCAGCCTTTGCGGCGCTCATCCTAGCTGGAACGACCGGATTATTGGGCTTGGGCACGGCGGCTACCGCATGGGCGGCAAACCCAGACGATGGATCTAAAACTTTGCGTGTCCCGACCGCTGAGGCCAAGAGCGCTCCTCAGATTTCATGGTTGCCGCCGGCTGGCGTCAAACCTCAGGTTGCAATGCTCTGCATCCACGGCTTTAGCTTGCACAAGGGCTGCTTCAATGCTTTCGGAAAGGTAATGGCGAAAGATGGCGTCGCGGTTTACGCCCTCGACCTGCGCGGCTTCGGCGAGTCGAAGAGCAAAGCCATTCATACTGAGCTAGACTTTGACGGCAGTATGGCGGACATCAAAGCTGTGTTGCAGCAGATTCACAAGACCCACCCCGGTTTGCCGGTGATTGTATTGGGCGAGTCGATGGGTGGCGCAATCGCATTGAGAGCGGCTGCGCTGTATCCTGATCTGGTATCTGGTCTCATTGCTTCAGTCCCGGCGCGCGACCGTTTTGGCATGAGTGAAGAAGAGCGAGAATTCGCCGAGAAGGCAGGAATTCAAACCATCTTCGGCGGATACAGCCGCACCATGCATAATGCCGCATTGGCTGCGGTCAAGAAGATCTCCGATAAGGAAGAAGTGCGTGCCGAGTGGACGAACGACCCGCTGATGCGCACAAACTTCTCGCCAAAAGAATTTGTCCAGCTCGACGGATTCATGTCGAAAAATTTGGAAGCGGCCGCAATGGTGAAGGATAAGCCCGTACTTTTCATTCAGGGTACGAACGACAAATTGATTCGTCCGGCAGGTACCTGGAAACTTTTTGAGCGCCTGGGCACACCGAATCGACAATTGGTTTTGAGTAAAAACTCGGAACACCTGATCTTTGAAGAAGGGCAGTACAGGCAGGATGACTTAAAGTTTGTCTTGTCGTGGATAAACAATAACATCTCCCATTTGGATGTGATGGCCGACTCGCATGAGAAACTACCCGTGGTGGCATCGAAAGCCGAATATTCTTCGGGTGGAACAGATCCGAATGAACAAGTCGAAATGATGGCTGCTGTTTTGAACGGTGGCTCAACCGATCGCTCCGCATCTGCAAATGGTTCTTCCGAAAACCGCATTGCATCACTTGCTCCCGCAGAATTGCCGAAACCAAAAGAAGAGTTTCAATTCAAGAACAAACTCCAAACAAACGAACGTCCCAAAATTAGCTATTGGATCGAGCTTTACAGAGGCGGAAAAGTTTTCCGCTGCAACAACAAAATGGAATTTAAAACCGGCGATGCGATTCGCTTTCACTTAATTCCCGAAAGCGATGGCTATGCCTATCTCGTCATGAAAGCGAGTTCGACGGGAAAAAGCGATGTGCTGTTTCCCAACAAAACATATGGCTCGAAGAATTTCTTGACCAAGGGTCAGGACTACCCAATTCCCTCACAGGGCTGGATGGCGTTTGACTCAAACCCGGGTACCGAGCAATTGGGGCTCGTCTTCGGGAAGGAAGCGATGGCAGTCACCCCCGAGACGCTGAAGAACGGGCAAATGACTGCCTGGGTTTCATCCACGGACGATGGCTCGAAAGACCTCTGCCCTACGCGGTTAAAACTGACCTGGGACGATCCGATGCCGGTAATGCTGCCAGAAGACTTCAAACCTATGACTCAGGTGGCGCGCGCGAGCGAAAGCAGTTTGGTCCGCCTGACTTCCACATCCGGCGGAATGATAGCCGCAAACATTCAGCTTTTGCACGGGAAGTAAAGCAGTCAATATGTTATGCTGGCACGCCTTCCACGCCAGTTTGAGACGGATTAAAGACTGGTTTTTAGAGGTTGTCGAACCTTGCAAAACGGGCAGTGGCAGACTCAATGGGCGCGAGAGTTCTCGCGTGCGGCAGTATCTCTGGTTTTCAGGCTCACCTGGCAGGAGACGCACAATGCGTAATAGCAAAAGCACTCTAACCCTGGCATTGTCCGGCGTTTTGGCAATTAGCCAATTCGCTTTCTTACCTGCAGCTAATGCAGGCGACGGCAGCAAGTCATTCGCGCCGATGGAAGAAAGTGACGCAACCTTCAAAAGAATTAAAACTCCTACCACTGCGCCTCTAGCCGCACCAATGGCGTCCTGGCTGCCGCCCGCCGGAGTAAAACCGCGCATTGCGATGTTGTGCATTCATGGCTTCAGCATGCACAAAGGATGCTACGACGCATTCGGTAAAGAGATGGCGAAAAACGGCATTGCGACTTACGCGATAGACATGCGCGGATTCGGCGAGCGTAAGGAAATTGACGGCAAAACTGAGCTGGACTTTGACGGCAGCCTCGCCGACATCAAAGCCTCGCTCGAGAAGATTCACAAGAGCCATCCAGATTTGCCCGTGATTGTCCTCGGTGAATCAATGGGTGGTGCAATCGCGCTGAGAACTACTGCGTTGTATCCAGAGCTGGTCGCTGGTTTGATTTCATCTGTACCGGCGAAAGATCGTTTTAGTCTCGGCGACGAGGGTGGAAAGGTCGGCATGAAAGCCGGACTTCAAACGATGCTCGGCGGTTTCAATAAACAAATGACCGACGCCGCTGCTTCTGTTGTTAGCAAAATTTCGGAGAAAGAAGAGCTGCGTAAGACGTGGAAAACTGACCCGTTGATGCGCAACAACTTTTCACCCAAAGAGTTTGTCCAGCTCGACTCTTTCATGTCGCGCAACCTCGATGCTGCAGAGATGGTAACAAACACGCCGGTGCTCTTCATTCAAGGAAGCAATGACAAACTCATTCGTCCAGCAGGAACATGGAAGCTCTTCGAAAGACTTTCAACTTCGAATCGTCAAATGGTTTTGAGTAAAAACTCTGAGCACTTGATCTTTGAAGAAGGACAGTTCAACCCGGAAGACATCAAGTTCGTGCTGACGTGGATGGATAGAAACATTGGTTCTCTAGATCCAGCCATTACTGGCATCAAAGATAAACTACCTGTGGTGGCATCAAAAGAAGAGTATTCTCGCGCAAGTTTGTCGGCAGGTAATGGAAATGGTTCCGCACCTGGGTCTGTTTACGCATCTGTTAGCGGGTCTGGAAACGGATCTGCGAACGCTTCGGCTAATTTGTCCGGCAATGTCAATGATAAGGATGCGCCGACTGCGACACCAGCTCCAGCAGCGCTACCATCTCTGGGCTCTGGCGAGTTCAAAAATCGAATCGCGACAAATACGCGACCAAAAATCAGCTATTGGATTGAACTTAATCGCAACGGCAAGATTTTCCGCTGCAACAACCAGATGGAATTCAAAACTGGTGATGCAATTCGCTTTCATTTGATCCCGGAAAGCGAAGGTTATGCGTATCTCGTTATGAAAGCCAGCACCACCGGCAAGAGCGATTTGCTTTTCCCAAATCAGGTCTATGGCACAGAGAATTATTTGAAGCCCGGCAAGGATTACTCAATTCCTGCTGAAGGTTGGATGCAGTTTGACGGCAACCCAGGGACAGAGAGCTTGGGGCTGATGTTTGGGCAAGAGAAGTTCTCGATTACGCCAGAAATGATCCGCAGCGGAAATCTGAGCTGCTTCAATGCAGTCGCGAAAGGTCCGAAGGAAGAAGGCAAGAAAGAAGTGTGCTCGACGCGCATGAAACTCTCTTGGGACGACCCAAATCCAGTAATGATTCCCGATGATTTCTCGCCTGTATCGCAGGTGACAAGCTCTTCCGCAGGAAGCAGCCTGGTCAGACTGACTTCGAATAGCGGTGAGATGGTGTCAGCAAGCATCCAGTTGTTCCACGGTAAATAAACAAGTAAATAGGTCTAAAAATGTTGAAACTTCGTATTGAGCGCGCCGCACTGCTGAGCTTCTCAACTCTTTTGATGCTCGTAAATGCATTTGGCAATACAAGCTGCTCGCCTGCATGGTGCCAAGAGCCTACTGACTTAACTTCAAAAACCGACCCTAACGCCACAGCCAAGTTGAAGGGTGTTGAGTTCACGCAGATTCAAGATCTCAACCCTACGAAGAGCGGCACAAATAGACCAATAAAACAAAAGTGGGCTGTCGTAATTGGAACATCGAAGTTCAAAGAAGGACGCCTCAGTCCAGGCAAAGAAGACGACATGGCGCAGTCTGCCAAAGAGTTCTATCAATATCTAATAGACCCACATGGCGGTCGCTTCGACGCAAATCACGTACGGCTGCTGCTTGATGCTGATGCACATAAGCAGAACATCACGACAGCGCTTGGTCCGAGCTTCCTGGGTAATGCAGCCGGCAAAGATGATCTTGTGGTTGTCTACATCGCTACAAGCAGTTTTCCCACTACCGACGGCAACACCTACCTATGCTCTTACGACTGCGCGCTCGACAACATCTACGGCACCTGCATTTCGATGCAGTCACTGATGAGTTCGCTGAAGGAAAACGTTCATTCCGACAGAATCTTGCTCGTATTGCAAGCAGGCTACAGTGGTGCCGCCAATTTGAATGAAGGCGCAAAATCGCTAGAGCCGGTCAAGAAGCAATTCAACGTCGACATGGAAAAGGTGGTGCTCGGCAACGGCTTCATTATCCTATCCTCCAGTCAAGCCAACGAAATCACACATAGCAGTGCATTCTCACGCAACCTTATCGCAGCGCTAAAGCAGGAAGATGGGCTGATAGGATTGAATAAAGCGTTTGCAATCGCAAGAGAAAAAACAGCAAAAGAAACCGGCGCAGCCGATGCACGCAAGAAGCAAATACCGTTGATGAAATCAGCATGGACAGGAACAGAACTGGTCGTGGGTGCACCACCTGCGGAGCGCGTGGCAAATTTGCCTGCGTCCGTAACATCTTTCCTTTCTGCTGAAGGCGCCTATCTAAAAGCTAGCAAAGCGATGGCGGAAGGAAAAATAGAAGATGCGCTCGCACAGTACAAACTCGCTATTGTTGCCGATCCAAAGTACGCTGACGCCCTCGCTGACTATGGAACCGCGTTAGCATTGAAAGGCGATTGGAAGGGTGCTGCCGATTTGCAAAAACGTGCAATCGCAGCCAATCCAAATGATGCACTTTATCACCTCAACTACGCTCGCATTTTAGAAAAACTTGGCGATGCCGAGAACAGCCTGCGGGAACTCAATCAGGCTTACACAATCAATCCAAAGGACACCACCGTGCTAATGGCGCTTTCGAAGAAAGCGATGTCTTCGGGTCAGTTGAAAGAGTCTGTTCGCTTCCTCGAAGAAGCAGTCGATTTGTATCCAGCCCGCGCAGACTTGAGAGAGCGTCTTAGCTATGGGCTCATGAAGAGCGGCGAAGTTGATCAGTCCGCGGCGCAAGCGAAAGAAGCTGTGCGTTTAGACCCAAAATCAGCTTCTGCACGTACAACACTTGGCTCAGCATTGATGGTGCAAGGCTATGTTGTCCCGGCGTGCAACTCATATAAAGAAGCGGTTAAGCTCGCGCCGAACGATCCGAATGCACACTTTTTGCTCAGCAACTCGCTAGAAAAGAGCGGCGAAAAGGAAGAAGCGATTTCTGAATTAGAAACATTCCTGAAACTAGCTGGCGATACAGATCCGCGTGCTGGTCAGGCGAAGCAGCGGCTGGAAAAGTTGAAAACTCAGTAGCTCATAAATCAAGCGCTCTCGACCACAAAGAAACAAGTCGGCAGAATGATGAACAAAGAATTGGAAGAAATACTTCCTCGTTTGATTCACTATTACAGAAGAGGCGAGCTGGTCCCTTTTATCGGTGCGGGCATGAGCGTAAGATACTGCACCGGTTGGCAGGACTTTGTAGAAGGCTTGGAGGAAGCCGCTCAACCCGGGCATCCTGAAAATATTCGCTCGTTGATCTCACAACGCGAGGCCGAAAGAAAACAAAATGCTTCAGACCTGCTGAAAAAATCCAAAGATGGAGTTCTTACCGAGGAAGATCTGGCCAAGTCTCTGCCCTCGTATCAACCATCCAGTTCAGACATAATTCGTCGCGCTGACCTGGCAGTCTCCATCATTCGCGCGGAAGGGCATTCCAGGCTAGTGGAAGTTGTACGCAAATGCTTGGTCAAAGATTCTAAAGCGGAGTTACCAAAGCAGACCGAAGCATTATCAAAAATCTATTGGCCTCTTATAATTTCGACCAACTACGATGACCTCTTGGCTGCATCATGCACAAAAGCTCCGCGGATTCTGGGACGTTCACCAGCCGACTGCCAATTCGTTCTTCAATCTCTTGAGTTGAACACATCTCCAATCCTTTGGGCTGTACAAGGCTTTCTAGGCGGGCAGCACCCAAGTCAAAAGGCAATCGAATTCGATGAAAATCTCAATGAACAAATTGTTGTGGGTCACGCGCAGTATCAAAAGGTCATTAATCTACAGCCGCATTTCAGGCGAGCTTTTGCCGAAGTCTACAGACGCAGAGTTTTCCTCTTCATGGGCTCAGGGCTGGAAGAAGACTACTTCCTGAATCTGTTTAGCGAGATTAGCTTACTGTATGGACCTGGGCACTCTCCAAGCTTTGCGTTGATGAAACAGTGCTCTGAAGCGCACAAAAGCTTCTTGCTGCGACATTTAAACGTAAAAGTTATTGAGTGCAATCACAACGAACTGCCGGAATTTCTAACCAAATTCGAAAATAGTATCGGCTCCAATAAAGGGGCGGCGGATAAGCGACTTTTTCAAATTGCAGGCGCCGCCAGCAAGCAGGAATACTTACTAAACAACAATTCAGACGCGACTCTATCAATTAGTTTTATGGCAATGCCCAACGATTGCGAAGAGGGTGCAATTGCGGTCAGCATTGGAAAAGAGAGCAGCGAAGGAAAAGGGAAAAACAAGCCCAAGCACGGCAGCCAATCTTTTAGCGTCCTAAAATCATTGCAACTCCAACAAGACGACTGGAAGCTACTGAAGGACACGAGCACGGCCAGTCTATTCCAACATGAAAAAGAACCTCGTCTTTTCGGAACAGCAGCAAGAAATTTCGAAAAAGACACGAGAGATTTGCGGGCAATTCCCACGGCTATGAAACAACTTATTGATACTTGCCTTGAGAAAGGGTATTACGAACTTCACTGCGGTCTGATCTCCGCTGGTGATAAGACCGGGCAACACCACCCGGTGCACTCATACATCCAAATGCTTCGCGGTGCAAAAAATTATTTTAAGCAAGGATGGAAGAAGGGAAAAGTCGCGGATAAGCCGTTTTCCATCATCGTTCACATAGTTGATGCAGACTTACAAAACCTTCTCATGTCGGGCAAAGTTAAAACGGACGAACTAATACTTTGCGATGACGCCAAAGTTTTTGTCGAAGTGAAGAAGCCGGAAGCCCGGACCGAAACATTCGTGATGGTTGTGGACTACAGCATGAAGGTATCTGAATTAGCGAAGGTTCTTGGCATAACAAGCGGGTTTGCTACATGGCAAATCTGCATCACTCCTTCTCCAGAGAAATCCGATCAGGATGGGGCCCTGGTCCCCCTGAAGGACGAATTAGACAAATCATGCGAGCAAATAGGAGTAATCCCAGGCAGCCGCGTTTCGTTCACGACCAAAACCTCCAGTAAATGATCTACCGATCTACACCGTTTAATCACTCACATAAGTGATGTTCGCTGCGCACTAAATAAGTGTCAATCACTCTGTTGGTGTTTCATAGCCAAACCTTAGAAAAAGACAATAAAGCATCCATCAATTAGCCTCTCAATAGCCAAGATACAAGCCATTTTCGAATAGCCTCGCCATTTCAATGGTTTCATGCTTCTCAACGCGTCATTGAAAGAGGCGAAACTAAATTGCGGCAAAAAGACGACATCACTTTCAAAAGGTTCCCACATGAAATTCAAATCGGTTTGTGTTTACATTCGCAAAGTTGACCGACGCAAAACGGCTTGGCACAATGCCCGCATTCCAACGAACGGAGACAAACCGCTATGAAATACATTCTTTCTTTGGCAGTAGTAACTGCATTCATTGGTTCTGCAGCCATGGCTCAGAACAGCGATGCGCCGAAGCCGGTAGTACCACCGACTATTGGCGAATTGCACCCAGCACCGGTCCCGCAACCTGCTGAGTCAAAGAAGATTGAGATTCAACCTCAAGAGAAAGAACAAGCAGCACCACCGAGCGCTGCTAAATAGGAAACAAACAAATAAAGATGTAACGGCGACAAAGAGGAGACTGGGTGACCGGTCTCCTCTTCGTTCGTGGCGAAATTTTTATAGTGCGTTTAACGCCAAATCCAGTGCATTCGATTTGGCACAAAATGCCCGCCCTTCGCGAGCTGTTCGTCGAGATTTAAATCAAGTGTCGCGCATTGTTTGAGAATCTCAGCGCACTGCTTGTTCGAGATGAATCCCTCTGTGTTCAGCGAGTAACAACGCAGTGCTGTAACACAGGACTTGTCAGTGAGATATCCGGCGGACAATGCCTTCTTCGCCAGCTGGCGAGCATTGAGTTCCATGCCGCCCATCAAGTCTTCCATCATTTCAGGATGGACTATTCCGGAAGAAATGAGCAGCTGTCCGAAAGTAAGCGTTGGTGTTGGAGGCACTGCCGGCGGATCCAATTCACCGAGCGCATGATAGATCGAGATCTGTTTCACATTGGCATTCTTAAGCGCTTCGGCAGCCTGATAAGCCTTGATCGCACCACTCGTAATCATACCTTGCAAAATAATCGCGTTTTCAACAGCCTCATGTTTCACAAAACCTTGTTCAATGAAAATATGACCAAGCTGTCTTCCACGCAGAACGTGAATTTCTAGACACTCCATCATGTCAGTGTCCGACACAAAACCAGACATCGCAAACAATTCGTACAGTTTCGGACCTTGACCAGGTTCTTCGTGATGGATGTTGAGCCTGAAGAACGTTTCTTCTACCGTCTTATTGGTTTTGCGCACTGACTGCACTGCTTCGATAGCCGATGCGTGGCCGAGCTTTTCATCCTGCAACATCATGCAGCAGGTCAACGCAGCCTTCATCACATTAGCAGTGACATCGCGATTGAACACCAAGATGCGTCCCATCTGCATGCCAGTTTCGAGTGAGGTGCTCAAGGCGCGACCAATCTGCTCGTTATTAATGATCCCGGCTTCAACAAGCAAGTCGCATATTTCGTTGGACGCGCTCGGCATGTTGTTGGTTTTCTTGTGTTCGTCACCCAACGAAGCCAGAGCGTCTTCAAAAGAGAGCTGTTGAGTCGTCGCAATCCGCAGAGCCTTAACAGCAATGTCGGTAGATATCTGATTTTCCCTGACCATGGTTTCAGCAGCCAGAGCTTTGTCCATCGTGTACTGGCTGACATGCCTGAGCATGACCAAAACCTTGTGTAAAGGCGTGCTGAGGCGCGCAGAAGAGGCATATCCCTCCTCGAGTGTGCTGAGCTCGATAATCCGTGCGCCCGTCAAAAGCAACGACAGGACATCGTTATCGCGATTTTTTGTAAGCATGTGAAACTCCCGTCCAACGCTACGCCATTGGATTCAAATGAGATTTAGGTTATTTCTCCTAAGATGCCCAGTGTACGGGTCTTTCCACCCAGAAACAGTAGGGGTAGCCTATATTGATTTACGCGGGAGCCTATAACTTCCCGAAAACTGCGCTCAAACACCAATATATTGGATATACCGCGGTCCGGAAAGCGGAAAGTCAAGCACACCGCGACCTCAAAGCAGCATTCAAAACACCCCCGTCGCAAGGCAAACGAAAGCTAGCAACCCTTACAGGGGCGGCGATTAGGCTTGAAACTCCCTTTATAAACCTTACGATGTCATTAACTTGCCACACTCCGGCCTTACAATAGTCCGCGTACCTGGAAACCTACATATATAAGTACCGTGGCACCAAAATCAGCTCCGCCCACCCAAGGCTGGCGTCGAGCACTCTACCAAACAGTTTTCGAATCCAACACACGCATGGGTCGCGCGTTCGACCTTGTGTTAATCGCTGTCATTGTGACGTCCGTTGCAACAGTGATGTTGAACAGCGTCCATTCGCTGCGTGAGCGATATGGCGACCTTTTCTTCGGTTTAGAACTTGGAATAACTGCGATATTCACTGTTGAATACGCGCTGCGCCTGATCTGTGCGCCGAACAGATGGGGATACGCAAAGAGCTTTTTTGGTATCGTCGATTTGCTGTCAGTGCTGCCCACGTACATTGCACTGTTTTCTCACGATGCGCACTATCTGATGATTGTGCGCATTTTGCGTCTCATGCGCATCTTCCGCATTTTGAAATTGGCACGTTTCTTGCATGAAGCAGAAGCATTGAAGCGTGCGCTTCAACTGAGCTTGCCAAAAATTACAGTGTTCGCTGCAGCAATTGTCGCGATTGTTGTGATCGTAGGTGCTTTGATGTATGTGGTGGAAGGTGAAGAACACGGATTCTCCAATATTCCGATTAGCATTTACTGGGCGATTGTTACGCTTACTACTGTTGGTTATGGCGACATGTCGCCCAAGACTCCACTGGGTCAGTTTTTATCGTGCATCGTAATGATGCTCGGTTATGCAATCATCGCGGTGCCCACTGGAATTGTTTCTGTCCAGTTGAACCAGGTCAGCAACCCGGGACCAGTCTGCAAGAAGTGCGGAGAAAAATCGCACGAACGCGACTCGACATTCTGCCGACTTTGCGGATACAACTTGTTGGCGCCTGCGCCGACTCCTGGTGCAATGCCGGCAGATGAAGCTGCCGACGCATCACTGGTAGTACCAGATAAAATCGGAACGCTGGAAACAGAATTGAGTTTGTACACGAAGCAAATCGAAAGACGCAACCAGCAAGAAAGACGCAATCAAGTAGAAAGACGTAAGTAATGCAATCTGCAACAACCAAAGTGAAACTGAACCGCGAATACCACAAATGGCACAGCGACAGTCTCAACCGGGACATGGAGCTGCTTAGCTTCGGCGATGCCGGAGCTAGAGTAATTGTTTTCCCGACCTCATGCGGGCGATTCTTCGACTGGGAAAATCGAGGGATGATTGAGACTTTCGGTCATCATATCGAGCAAGGCTGGATTCAAGTCACTTGCGTCGATAGCGTCGATTTCGAGAGCTGGTGGAATTTCGATGCGCATCCAAAGGATCGCGCTTTGAGACATCTTGCCTATCACAAATATATTATTGATGAGGTTCTTCCCTTCACCAAGAAGAAGAACCCTAACGACTATGTCATCGCATTAGGTGCGAGCATGGGCGGATATCATGCAATTGATATTGCCATGCGTTTTCCACAGAGTTTTAATCGCACAATTGGATTGAGCGGCCCGTACGACATGCATCAAATGGCGGATCCATACAATGTGTTTTCATGGATTCACGATTATTACGATGACAATATTCGCGAATGCGATCCCACTGAATTAGTGAAAGCTGCTTCGGAAAAGCACGTTGAGATGCTCAAGAAGCTCGACATCATTTTTACGATTGGAGAAACAGACCCACTTTTTCACGGCAACCAATTGTTTGATGCTGCGTTGAACGAACGAAACATCCCACACGCGTATCGCATTTGGGATGGGTTTGCGCACGATTGGCCGTACTGGCACGAAATGATCTTGCACTACATCGGCGGCGACGGCAGCAGGTAAAGCTCATAATGTTGGGTCGACGCCCTTCTTTGATGGCAAAACTACTCAAGTCCTGAGGGTTCTGCAAGTGGGCTCGCCGTGCGTTTCAAATCATAGATTCCGTTTGCTTGTCTTTCGAGCGAAAAGTCCTTCACCGGACCGAGATTACCAAAGCGATGCATGTTGGATACGAGCCAAAATGGAAGCTCGTGATTTGTTTTGCTTGCGGTTACGTCAATCATTTCTATACTGGGAACTTTAGCCAACGCTTGAGCAAGCGTACCTGGCAGACCAAGCCGGTTAAAATCCCCATGAGAATATGCAGAATATTTCAGCCGGTCATCGGATCTGGAAAAATAAACTCTCGTGATTTTCGCATTCGAAGCAAAATCGCGCGCATGATTGAGAAACGTCTTTCCATCGGTGTCGGCATTCGACATTATCAACTCGCTGAATTTTTTCGGAGCTGCGGCATTGCTCTGTGACTTCCTGCGCAAGAGCGCATGGTCAAGAATGAACGCACCCATGCTGTGTCCAACCAAGGTCATATTCTTGGCACCAAGAATCTTCTCCGAAGCATTCAGAGCAGAAAGAAAACCATCGACAGACTGCTCCGCCAAAGTCTCATTCTTCAGATAATTTTTGAAACCCTTTGGAGAAACCCAGTCATATAAAAGCACCGGAACTTGCATATGAGTGGCAAGTTTTGCCGCACGCAGCGCCGATGTTTCAAACGTCGCGCAACAACCGTGGACAAACACGACTGACTCAAGGCTGCCTGCTTTCTTTCGGTACGCATCTAAAGCCGCAACCATTTCTTCTTTAGAAAATGTCGAATCTATGACTTTGCAAAGCTCGGGAGGAGGAGGAATCACCTTTAACTTCTTCGAGTCATGGTCCATGTTGAAGCGTTGCCACTGCATGCGCTCTTCAGTTGTTTTCTCGAGTGGAGTCCGAACTGGAAAGGGCACCACCACATTTTTGATGCCAAACAACAGACCGCTTGGGCTCTCGTCCTCGGAATAATCAACACTGCCATTCTTACCAGCAAATGCACGGTTGGTCGCAAAGAAAACAGGCACCACAAGCCAATCTCGGACACCCTTTGTATCGTCAGGTGGTGGCCGCATAATCGAGCAGGAGCAGAGCAACTGCGACCATATTGCGAAGAGCAGCACTTGCACTGTAAGGATTGTGCGAACTCGCAGCGTAGAACTGTGCCCCATCAAAATTGAACCCGGTATTTAAGAGTCGTCTGCATCTTTGACAGCCAAGAATAACAGGCCCGTTGCTTTCTTCCAACCTCCTATGCCTCGCGAATGCCTTAACCCTCGATTGCATTTATAGAGGTTGTAAAATAATCACCCCAAATATCTCGCTGGAGATGTAAATTCTCCTCTAATGGGAACAAGATCGTTACTGTGCCGGACGGAGAAAAACGCTTTGAGTGACGTCCTCGAATCCATCTTTTCAACGATTGAAAAAGAAAAGTCCAGATTGCTCGCTGTCGTCGTGCATATGAATGACACCTATCTGCTTGACGAACGGCACGAGCGCGGTTTTCCAGGCTTTCCTCGGGTAATTTCCACTGTCAAACGCTTGCGAGAGCATGTCAAAAAGGTCAAGGGTGAGGACCGAACCCTCGTACTGCACAGCGGTGACTTCCTTGGTCCCTCACTAGTTGGCAAAAATACTAAAGGCTTGGCAATGATCGAGCTGCTCAATCGCATGGAGTTGGATTGGTGTGTCCTTGGAAATCACGAATTCGATTACGACGAGAAGGGATTAAACGATTGCCTGAACAAAGCAAAGTTTGGCGTTGTGATGGCGAATGTTGAAAGTCCAGATAGACGAATCCAAAAGACTGTTTTATGGCCTTCACCGAAGAATCCGCTGGTGGCGATAACTGGAATAGTCAGCGAAACAGTACACCGAGGTTTTCCAGAAAGCTGGAAATTTCTAGACCCAAAGAAAACGTTAGCAGAGTTTGCAAAATCAACTCAGAAAGTGCCGTTCCACATCGTTCTAACTCACGCTGGACGCGAGGAAGATCGATTGATGAGACAAGGTCTCCTTAGGAGATATTTCCTTTTAGGAGGACACGATCACGACATTGATTGGGGTGAGCATGATTGGCCTGCCGTCATTTATAAAAACAAGTCGAATCTTGAAACAGTCAGAGTAGTACTTCTGTTTGCAGGCAGCGCAGCCAGCTGGTTTGACCTGTTTAATGCCACTGAGGAGCTCGCCTCACAACGCTTCGATAATGCAAAACTTTCCGTTAAGAAAGAGGCACTTAAGGTTGGAAACTATGACCATTTGGTGAAGTTTCCCAATGATCGCGAAAAGATACTCTCAAAAATTTCCGAGGCAGATGCAGAAGTCTTTAGAAGAGCCTGGCAGAATTTTGACCGTGAACAATTGCGGATACCGTGCAAGATGTTGGACGCACTCTTCATTCTTCCGCGAATTGAGGATCACCATGAAAAGCTTCTGCGCTATGCAGATCATGTATATCAAGCGAATCCGGACGATGAAGGTTTTGTTCGTGAGCAAATGCAAATGGAAATCGACAGAACCATCCTGAAGGATGTGACGTCGACAGCTCCCAAAGGTGTAGATGTCTCGGACTTGCTTTTGAGACACCACGCTGCGCCAATTGGCACATTCGCAGCTGAGTGCATTCGTAAACGAGCTAACGCTGACGTCGCAATCTTGAACGCTGGGTCATTTAGAGTAGATGGAACCTTGCCGCCCAAAGTCACAGTGCATGATCTGAAAGAATGCTTTCTTTATGACAATGAGACCTGCGTGGTTGTACTTCCCCTACCACGCGACGCTGTGGAAGCAATGATTTCTCATGGGCGTAAATTGCTTGGTCTGGGCGGCTACCCGCAAACCTCACAGCCAGAAGTTCCAGATAAAGACGAATTGCTCGTCGCAATTACAAGCTATCTTTTAGAAAGCGATTTCTCTCTGGACGAGTACGACAAAGTTTTAGCAGAATATTTCAGTATCGATCGGGCGGCACTGCAAAAGAAGGTAAAGGAACTCGCGAAGGATCGATTTAGCATTATCTCGGCGATTGTTTCTTTCGCATCTTCAACAGACATGCCGAAAATGCTTGAAAGTGATGAGCAGCTTTCGGTAGTGGACAAGTTTATAAAATTGGCTGACGCGCTATACGCTGCAGCACCAAATCTAAAACCAACCTACATGGATAACTTAAAAGACGACAAGCCGATTCCAGACAACCGGGAATTGACGATTGCGCGAGACGCCCTTCGTGCATGGCTCCGCACTCTTGCAGAAAACGCTGCTGAGATTCGAAAACAGCTACCGAAAAGTAATGTAGATTTCAAAATCAAAGAGAAGTATCGCCCAGATCCTTTCTACTCAAAAGTGACTGCGACTCTCGACGATCAACCAACATACAAGATGTTCTATGAACTTTATACTGCCTTAGACAATCACATGGCGACTTTCAAGAACGAGCGACGGTATGCCGCCATCTTGGAATACGCAGCTGCAGGAATTGGTGACTGGAAAGGTCCGTAAAAGCAAGCGTACTTTCAAATCAAGTTGATGGTTAGCTCAACAGAGTTTGCGAGCGAGATTGAATGCCATTGCAACACCGGTGTACGTCGGGTTCCACGAACCAGGACGCGGGAAAAGCATTCCGCCGGTTCCATAAACATTAATCAAGTGATGCAATCTTCCGTCTAAATTGCACACCGAATCTTTGTCGGAAATTCCCATCCAAAGCGTGCCTGATTCATGCACCGCACCTTTGTTTCTGATTCTCTCGGGCTTCTTCTTTGCGTATGAGTTGTCCGCTTGCTGATACTCAAAAGGCTTTCCATCGGCGAGAACCTCAATGATCTGGAAGACAGTACTATCTAACGCGTCCCAGGTTGCCTCATCGTCCTTTTCAAAGGTAACGTTGACGTGCATTTTTCCATCTTTCATCGATATGTGATTCGGCGATTTCATATCGGGCGTTCCGAGAAACTCGCCCATGGTGTGCAATTCAAACACCACATAGTCGGGATTCATGTAAGTTGCGATCGACTCGCGCATCGATGCGTCCGGAAGAATTTGATAGAGCAGATCGATGTCTCTTTCAGGGAATGGGTTGTATACAGAACTCACGTGCGTGTGTAGATATCGATCAAGTTTGGTGTCATATCCGGGCACGTAAAACGCACCAGCTTGAAACACTTCATCGAGTTGGAAGTATTTTTTGTGCACGCGAATGCCAAGCCATGAGCGGATGTGCCCAGATAGGTTTTTACCAACTAATGGATTTTCACTACCAGACTGAAGAACAATCTCCGTCGCTTCCAAAGTGTTGCACGCTAAAACAATCTGCGCTTTCTTCGCATCGATGCTTCCCAACGATGTTTCTATAGCAGTGACTTTGCCACCACTTGTTTGAAACTTCTTCACCAGGCAATCGGTCAAAACCATAACGCTCTTCTTATCCGCAACGGCTTGCATAAGAACAGATACTGGCGAAAACTTTCCGAACGGACGATTTGCAGAGTGACGTCCGGTTGCGATAGAAGAGTCAAATTGATTCGGATGTTCAATCATCAATCCCGTATCAATCTTGGACATCCCCTCGGTAAGCAGTTTTCTCGTCAAGTCTCTGAGCTGCTCGCAACTGTTTTCCGCCGTGACCAAGTTGTAGCGTCGCCCGAGGAAATCCGCTGCAGGCTGCCACTCACTTTGGAGTTCTTTTACAAACGAATCATCCCAGCCCAACTCCTTCAAGTTGTACGGCATGGGAATCCAACCGTTCCAAAAATTACCTCTTCCACCTACGAATGGAATCTGAGGCATAAAGGCAATATCGCCGTCGCTTTCCCAGGGTCTAGTCCCGGCTGTCTGGTTCAAGTCAATAAGCGCCTTGGGCAAATTTTGAATGTGATCGGGCAGGAAAAAGGTGCCTTTTTCGATCATCAGAATTTTGCTCTTGGGCTTCAGCGAGAGAACCTTGTTCATAAATGCAATGCCGTAGACACCCGCACCTATGACAATAAAGTCGAACTCCTGAGCTTTGACTTCCTCATAGGTAGAGAAGTACTTTTCATTGATGAAACTCATTAGATTTCTCCACGGGTGCCTGGGTACGAGATAGCCCACAAAAATAACAGACCGGCGGACGGTTAGCTCGTCAAACATTCCATCACAGAGATGGGTAATTTCTGCTGTAATTCTGTCTGACAGGTTGCAATTTCGTAACCAAGATATATATAATCATTGCCTTGGCAGAAAGAGCGCGTCCGAGGCAGCAACGCGGGCGCCTTTGATAGTTTCATGCCGACCGTCATTGGCATCCCTGGAATTCACAACGCACTATTTGAGTTATTGAGGACACGCATTTGCCAAGTACACAAGCTGAACAGGTTAAATCACTACCAGCAATACCAACTCCATTTCAATTGCCATTTTATTACTCCTCTCTGTTCAATGTCGGTCTATATTATTTACTGCCGGCAGAGTCGTTGAAACCATACATTCGCTACAACGAATTGGAGCTAGCAACCTTTGATGGTCAGGCGTGCCTCACATTCAATTTCCAGAGCTACACCGGACAATTCCCGTTTGGAACGGGTGTAACACAAGAAATTGAAGTTCAAATTCTTGCCTATCCCAAATCGCAGAAAGATCAAGTTCCGAGTGTTTCTCTCAAAGAATTCCTTCTTGGGGAGGAACAAACTCGTCTGATTGGCAATCACAGAATTCACGTTCCCTGCGACGCAATCATTGCATTGCTTGCGGGTAAATTGATTTTTGCAGAACCCAAGTTTCCGGCGACCTTCGAAACATCTCTACCTTCCTTGAATGATCAACAAAGTACCTATTCCAACAAATGGAATTTCAAATGCTTTGATCAAAGCCACATGACGGAGGTTGGAAATCTCACCGCAATTCCAGCCAACTTGAGAGAGCTTCAATATAAGCTTCTCGGAGAAAAGAATGAAGATTCAAACTTGATTGTTGACTGCCACATAGATCTAACGGGCATGCACGGCCTGCCTGGTAATTTCTCTCCGATCACAGAATATGGTCACGCAGAAGGCAAACTTACAGCCGCGCGTTGGAATATCCTGCAGCCGCTGTCGACCTACTTCTTCGATGCACAGAAAGACGCTAAGCGAGTAACCTTGAAATTCGGTAAGAGCGCTCACAAAATGCGCACTGACCTGGAGACGCTCGTTGGCAAAACTAGTCCGTTCGCTGCATTCTCATTCCAATCAGCACCAGACGCGACCCAAAGCAGACCATTCTTTGTTTAGGTCGATTTGAGTTCCAAAATGAACGACAAAAGTGTTCAGAAGTTTCTGCAGCTTTCGTCAGTTTTGACGGGATTCAGCCTGTTCGAATTGCGCGCATCCGACTGCACGGAAGAGTTTTACGAAACGACTCAACGGCAGATTGGAAGGGAGAATTTGGAAGCGTTTCTCGCCAATTTTGCTGATACGACTCAAGCAGACATCGATGTATCATTGGCGAATTCGTTTCTTGGGCCGATTGCAAAAAACATCATTCGCATGTGGTACGTAGGCAACTGGGTAGCCATGCCTGATGAATGGTGGGCTGCTCATTCCAGCGAAATTTTTGCGGCAAATTCGACATTTGTTGTCTCATCGCAGGCATACAAAGAAGGTCTTGTGTGGAAAGCAGCAGACACTCACCCAATGGGCTCGAAGTCCGGCGGCTTTGGCTCTTGGGCGCTTCCTCCAGCTGAGACAAAGTAATTCATGAATACCCAATACGATTTCGATGTGGTGATTGTTGGAGCAGGCGTAGCCGGCTTGATAATGGCGAAGCAAATACTAGAGGATGCAGGCAACTTTCGAGTTCTCGTTTTGGAGGCGGGAGGCGAACGCAGCAAATCTTTTGAAGGGCACCGAGAGTATTTGAAAAACTTCTTTGAAGCGTTGATAAAGATTCCCAATTCACCATATCCAGCTGAGTTCTATGCACCGCATCCCAACGAACTCGAAACAAAGTTACTGAACAAGAATGATCCAGCAGCTGAATTGCAATATGTTCTGCAAAATGGACCGCAGCCTTTTAGAACAACGTATACGCGTTCGTTAGGAGGAACAGTCCAACACTGGCTAGGCACATGCCTGCGCCTGAGACCCTCTGATTTAAAAATGAGGACGACATATGGGCGGGGTCTCGATTGGCCCCTTACATATGAAGAGTTGATGCCTTACTACAGGAAGGCTGAGTTTGAAATCGGAGTTGCCGGGGATGTCGACGAACAAAAACTGGACGGCTTTAAATTCGAAGATGGGTACGTATACCCAATGGAAGGCATCCCCAAAAGCTATGTCGATAGTGAACTCGAACGAAGGCTCAATGGTCATACGTTTACTTACGCCGGCACGACGCAAAAACCGAGAGTAACTGCGAGCCCCCAGGGACGCAACGGAATTCCAAATCCAAAATATAAGGATGAAAATAAAAATCAATACGTTCCGCTCGGAGCAGTCGGACGCGGCGACCTTGGACTACGCTGCGAAGGGAATTCCAGCTGTGTTCCAATTTGCCCAGCCCAAGCAAAGTACACTCCAGTCAAAACCCTAAACAAGATCGACATCCCTGAGTATGCAGATCGTTTCAGCATTCTGTACAACTCAGTCGCGACAAAACTGCACATAGAAAAGGAATCAGGCAATATTGAATCTCTTGAATACAAGAAATATGGACGAGGCAGTATATCCACCAAACAAGTAACTGCAAAGGTTTATATCCTTGCGGCACATGCTGTTGAGAACGCAAAGCTTCTTCTGAACTCGAGCTGCAAGAATGATCTGATTGGACGAAACTTGATGGATCACCCATTTGTTCTTACATGGGGACTTTCAGATTGGAACGCTGGAACATTTAGAGGACCGGCAGTAACATCCACAATCACGTCACTCTGCGACTTGCCGACGAGAAAAGATCTGTCAGCTTGTCGCATTGAAATCAGTAATTGGGGTTGGAACTGGGCGACGGGTTCGCCCTACGCTGAAGTCGATGAATTTCTAGGTCAAGGACTTCACGGGCAGAAATTAAGGGAAGCCCTGAAGAACAACATTAGTAGGCAAATCGAATTTAATTTCTTGACGGAACAACTTCCAGACAAGGACAACAGAGTAACAATCGACGAGAACTTTAGAGACGAGCTTGAATTGCCACGTCCAAAATTACACTACCAACTCGGAGAATACGAAAGAGCCGGTCTCATAGAAGCCAAAAAAGTTTCAGATCAAATATTCAAATCCGCCGGCGTGACCGATTGCACAAAATATGATAAGAAAGATCCAGGTTATTTTGAGTTTGGCCAATCAAATGCTGTGTTTTATGGCGCGGGACACATCGGCGGCACCCACATCATGGGGTTAAATGCTAATGATTCTGTCGTCGATAAAGATCAACGCTCTCACGATCATCGAAATCTTTTTGCTATCGGTTCAGGTAGTTTTCCCACAATGGGAACATCAAATCCAACTCTCACAATCGCGGCCCTTTCTTTCAGAAGTGCTGAAGCAGTGTTGAGACAATTGAAACAAGCGAATCCATGGAACTAATCAAAACAATTGAACAATTGAGGACAGAGCTTCAAGCCGGAGTAGTTGTAGAACACACAACAATTCCCGTTTACCTAGTCGCTTTGTACAGCCTGCGCGGAGATGCAAATGCTCGTGTTCGCGATGTTATTCACCATGTGTTGATGGAAGAGATGCTGCACTTAACGCTTGTAGCAAATTTGATCAATGCGATTGGCGGCAAACCAAATCTCTGTCAGAAGACACTGATGGTTCCTTTCCCCGCACCGCTATTACCTGGCAACAATTTCAAAGTAAACCTCAGTGCGTTTTCTAAATCGACTGTACACGACTTCCTGCAGATTGAAAAACCGGCTCCGGCAGCGGACCAGCCGAAAGGTAAGGGGCGACGCACTATTGGTGATTTTTATGACTGCATGAGAGACAGTCTCAAACTATTGCATGAGCAGCACGGTGATACCCTTTTTAGCGCGCCCAGTAATCCGCAGGTCACTGGGAAATTCTATTATGGTCCTGGCGAAATAGTGCCCGTGACCAATCTCGAAACCGCGCTGTTTGCGTTGAAAACAATTAGAGATCAAGGCGAGGGTGATTCTCACACAATTTGGGAGCGCGAGCCAAACTATCGATTTAAAGGGTCTCTTGAGCCAGCCCACTATTACCGCTTCAAACAACTCTTGGATGAGAGATCCTGGCGGCTTCACGATGACCCAGCAAAACTGCCGACGGGCCCTGGAGTGACGGTGTCATGGAATGATGTTTACCCCATGAAGCGCAACCCGAAAATCGAGCACTATGATGGCGAACTGAAAGAAGGCGCATTGAAATTCAACAAGCGCTACGGTGAACTATTGTGCTTGCTCAATGAGACTTTCAATGGAAAACCCGAAAAGATGGGCGTCGCCATCCCGATGATGAGCCAGCTCAGAGATTTGGCGATTGCAGTGATACGCCAACCGTATCCAGGAAAGAAGGGATTCAACGCCGGCCCGACCTTCGAGCCCGTCGACCAGCCTTGTGGCTGCAGCGCCCTTGCGAAAGGCGCCGTAGCTGTTAAATAGCGGTTCTGTGGGGAGTTGCAGGGCTGGATAATCCCGCCCGTGCCCACAGCGGAACCTCAAGGATTCCCATTCACGCCCAATTCATGCGTGTCAAGGTAATGTCATAACCCCATGGTAGGTTGGGGCACAGATTATCCTTGTCAGTTTCTAGAGGTTTCTCATGTCAGACAGATCCTGTTCGCCGGCGCAGATTGACGCCATTGCAACACAATTGAATGCGGGCAATCGAGACGCATCCAATCGACTCATCAATGAATGCACTCTTAACCTGCCTGGTGCCACCCAATACTTCAACGATTTTCGTCAAAACGGCGAAGCAATTCTAAATGGCGATCCTGCCGCGACGCAGCGTTCTGAAGGAATCTTCAGAGAACTGGCCAATCAAGAAAGACAACTTTGGAGTTCTATGCGCGATGCCGCAAACAATAGAAATCCAAATGGGCTGTGCAAAATGGAAATCGTTGAGGACGCACAAGCAGGTCCTCGGATTAATTTGACGGGCGACAAGTGTAACTAGTTCTAGGTTTGGGGAATTTCAAGATTTTTTGAAAATTGCCGCGCTAAGGTGCTACCGTCCAGCAACATGCGTGCCTTCCCCGAATAAGTAGAACTATCTGACATGGAAATCTTTTCGCATAACTATGCGACCGCATATGGCCGCGCGTACGCTGTCACAGATGAAGAATACCTGCAAAATTCTCTCGAGCCGCCAGATCGACTAACGACAAGAGAGTTGAATCAGCTGCGCGCAATCCGTGAAGAAATAGAATCGCGTCCACGGATTACGAGATTTGAGAAGCGGTACATTCGAGTTTTGAAAAGTGCGGAGCAAGACCCTAGCGGAGTAAAACAGCATTATAGCTTAAGGATTACACAGATAAGAGATCTTCTAAAAGAGTCGGAAAAATCCACAGCTAAAGAAAAACAGGCAATTACTATCGCATTCTTGGTGTCAACAATTGCGCGAAACACAACCTCTCAAAGCCAATAAATAGCACAAAAAATTCATTCAATTTTCTGCATTAGCTAAGTTGGCATTTTTGATCTGACATCAGTGATGAGCTGTGGCAACTGTGAATACAGCCAATTTCCAGGACATTGTGTTGCAGCAAAATCACGGTGCCCACGAATAACACCCGGATCGAGTTGAAGATTTACGCAAAGGTCCACACAAAGATCTACAAGAGAATCCCACTGTACCTTTGGCATTACTTTGGTCGTGTAGTTACCCTCGTTCTCTATTCCAGGACATTTATTGGCAGCAGCTTGATCTGAGTGCGCAGAATTCACGCATTTTCCCTGATTGATCGCTTCAATGGTTCTGTGACGACCTTCAAATACGTGACCTCCAATCGTGTTCAGAAAATTATGTCCAGAATCGATCCATTTCGTCCCGTTTTTAGTCACGCGTTTCATATGGTCTTTCTGAATTGCCCGTGCAAGGTTCTTTCCTCCGGCGACGGATCCTCCGGATGAAGGAGTTCCAGCCGTATGATGGATGATTATGTAACTTCCGTGCGGAGATAACTTCGGAGTGGAGCGTGGAGCCACTGCTCCCCAGTCAGCAGTTGTATAGACTTTTACGGTCAGCGCCATAGATTAACCTCCAATCGATATTCAGTTTCGAGGGTCCCCTGAGAGCCACCTTTTTGAAACCCGTTTGTATTCATCCGATGTATTTCGACCCGGATATCCGTCGACTTCCAACGCTCCAGAAAGGTAAACGTTTAAAGCATGCTGAAGACTAGCTGCCGCGTCGGAAAAAACGCTTGTAGAGTATTTAACCGTCTGCCCCAAACTCATTATCTTAATCAGCGCATCCTCTTTCGACATAGTGGGCGATTCTTGAATAGAGACAGCACCTAGTTCGCTTAAAGCTGCAAGCAACACTGCAGCTCCACATTGTTGCGAAACCAAATTTCGATCGAATACTCCGTCGGAGGCATATTTTCCCGCAGAATAATGCGTCGAAAAACTCCATAAATAGGGCGATTTGATATTTACACTTGCAGCTCTGTATCCAAAGCCGTTGTAAGATTCAAACTTAAAAAGTAATCCTGCTACAGTCCAATCGCTCCATTTGTCGAAGTTTTTAAAAAGAACGGCGTCTGTAGCACTAGACTCCCATGTACTTGGTGGATTCCACTTTATGGGGCGCCCCGCAGGCTGACGCACAGTTCTCGCCGACAATGGATCGCCGTTATGCAAATGTTTGACAAAGCTATAGGAACTCTCCAAGCCATGCAAAATGCCAATGACATACCACGGCACATTCGTCATGTTGGACACTGAGACATAGCGACCCTTATTCTTAATAAGTAGATTCGCTTCTTTCTGTACCGCGGCAACTTTTCCAGCTTTCACTTTGCACGTGGAAAAAAGTTGATCGTATTCTGGTTTAAGTGCGGTAAGAGAATTTGACACGAATTCGTCACCTCATGCTTAAGTAGACAGCAAGAATTGTGCAAGTGCACACACTTACTCTCGACACTCGTTTGGACCCAAATGAATGTGAAATGAATGATGCCGCGGTAAGCATGACACAAAACTTACCAGAGTACTAGTTTTGCCTAATGGTCACACGAAAGCAGTAAATGACAACCGTCGTAAAAAAGCTTGCCGCTGGATGGGCAATGCAGGACTCACTGAGTTTCTGAAAAAACATTCCGCTGGAAACATTTTCGAGCATGTGGAATGATTACCGCGGGGTCACTAATATAGAACTTTCGAGCTTGCTCTCTTGAGCGAAGTCGTGCAGCAATTTTGCGGCATGGTAATTCGTCGTGGGAAAGCGGGGTGAACTTGGTGAAAAAAAAAAAAACACTCCTACAGTGATGCTCAAAAGCTGATCACAGCTAGATGTTCTTCTATACAGACAAACGGTCAAGACCGTATCATTTTTAGTGCAGATGTCTTTAATAGAGCAAATAGTGAAGAACGATGCCTAGGTTCATTTTGTGCAGAAGTGAGTCAAACGAACAATGCAAACTCGTTCTTAGGGCGAATTGATAGAAGTTCGCTAGCTGATGTCGTCGCTGGAAACAAAATCAAAATCATTGGAGATCTTGCGAAAATTCTTGTAGAAGTGACGGACTTCACCAACACTGTTCGCTACAAATTCGATGCATCCGAGAAATCAGGAAAACTTCGAGAGATAAGTATTTGATTGGCGTCAAATAAGATTGAACGTCAACGACAATTAGAATTGCGGGTTCATTTCACTTAGTGAGTTCGAATGGCTTTCTCTTTGTCTTCGCTTCTTTAGTCAAAGAGCGGTAAGTATACATCCTGCTGAAAGAGGCAAAGGCCTAAGAGCTTGTTGTATTAGTTGTTAAAGACTCAATCCTTGATTTTATAAATGAAGATGAACTATCTCATCGTAACTCGATAGCGCCAACTGACAACCTGTTTTAAATTTGCTTGAAAAATCTACACGCCTATGAGCTGTCTGCTTTTTCAGTCAGTTTCGTAAGGTTGCGAGCAAAAAATGTCACTCAATTTCGGTACTACTTACCGAAAAGAAATGTATACTCCAGACACATTTTGTTCTTTTCGTGGGAGCAAAATGAGAACGCGTGTTTCATTCATTGCCGGAGTTTTTTTGCTTCTCTGGCAACTCTTACTTGCGTGTAAACGTTATGGCATGGTGGTATTGGAGTACTCGCAACGCGAGTTGTGTGTGAAGGAAATCCAATTGAAACCTGGACTGTGGAGTCAAGAATTTTTTACTCCGCTTGGGATTGAAGGAGCGGAAAGAGTCATAACGACAGTGAGGAATTTGCGCTAACTGTTCGGTTTGCAAATGTGCATCTGAACGCGGAGACTCGGAAGCCCTTTTTTAACGCGCACAGAAGTGTGTGGTCGACATTTTTTGACATTGGATCCCTCTCAGTTTGGAGACACATATGAAATTTGTTACCGGCTTTTTCGCTGCCATTCTTTTTCTGAATGCGAGCATTCCATGTTTAGCAAATCCACCTCTACAAGGTCGTCTCGAGGAATTTCAACAAACAAACTCTTCCGATCCGGGACTCATCATCGATCATCCAAGGCCAGTGCAAAAACTTCATTCGGACATTGGACGACTTGCAAACACTTTACAGAACTCGCTGTTTCTACTCAGTACAAAGCATAATCATTTTCTTGGGCAACCACTTGTTTCGAGAATAGATGAGGATGCTTTATCTTTGCCCGATGCTCATTTGTATGACTATTATTTGCTATCGCTACAATTCAATGTACCCGCGATGAAAAAAGTGCCATTGAACAAGTATCGATATCTCAGATTCGAAAGCTTGCTTTCTATTGCTCCTGAGTCCTTGTATACAGGACGAACAGAAGTTCTTAACGCGAGCGTGATGTTAAAGCATCTAGCGGAACCATTAGGACGGTCAATAACGGCCAACTACGGTTTGAGCCAGCGAAAACAATATTGTCTCGAATGGCTTGAGAAACTTTCGCAGGATCTAGAACTTCTTAAGAGTGCGCGATTGAGTAGTGGGACGGCGGGCACTGATGATTCAATCAGAGTTCAAGTAACTGAGCTTTGCACTTTGATTGACGAAGTTGAAAGTGATCTCAATGATGCTGTAGCAAGCCCGGATGTAGAACGTGCGCTTAACACTGCTGCTGACCAAGTAAACAAAAAACTGAAAGCTTGCCTGGACGCCTTTGATATTGCAATCGCAAAACCGACAGGTGAAGTAGCAACGATTCGAGAAAGCCTTTCGACTCGGGTTGCTCGCGGTAGCAAACTTGCTGAGCTGCTAAAGAAGCCAGTAAACAATGCCTGGACTCTCGACCAACGGAAGAAGGCTTTGACCAAGGCGCTATCGTTAGGAGCAAACGGGGCTGGTTCAGTCTGCCTCGCTTCAAATCTCGATCCGGCTTTTAGAGAAAGAGCCGCCACCTTGGCTGGTGAAATTGAAAAAGTTATCGATGATCTTCCAAAGACTGATTTCTCCAGTTTGTCAGCGCTGGCCACAAGCTATTCGCAAGAATTACAAAAACTTGATCGCGATATTTTGTTTAGCACTGAGAAAGGCGGAGCCCGGCGAGAAGCAATTTACGGAAATTACAAGGCACTGGATAAACACAGAACCACGGTTCCACCCCGTAATTTCAGAGTAATTTCAATCTATCCGACCAACGAAATCCTCAAAGTTGATTTCGAAAATAAGCAGACTTACGAAGTTAAGGTTGAGCCAAAGTGGATGGAAATGGCTAGTGGCTATGGTCGATGGCAGAGCGAGGATACAACTAAGTATCTATATGAATTGCCTAGAGTAGCTGGAATTGCTAGCCAGTATGGCACTGTTTCTTGGACATTCTACCCAGCAAAAAGACAACCTGTTATGTATGGAAACAAGAATGTCTTTGCCATCCTTCAAGTAACTAAGGGAACCAAAGGTGCTCTGCGTGTGAACAGCTGTCTCAATTATGAACTTTCTATGTCTCCGCCTCTTTTGGGAGCGCGGTTGTATGACGAAGCGTCGATCAACCTGGACCAGCGGATGCCAATTAGCTCTATGCTGCGACTGCGTGCAGCTGACCTGGGATCAGATGGCATAACAAAGATCTTTCAGTCTGCTCTCGTAGCAGATAAAACTCAACCACAGCTGAAGTTGAGTGCAATTGCCAACCAGAAGCCGTTTGTTGAGGGGAATAGCAGTATTTATCGAATCGATGACGACCAGTTGGTCAAGTTCAAGATGAACCCTAGCGGTGAACTAGAACCTTCGGTTTCAAAATTCCCACACTAATACAAAATTACTCTTCAGTCGCTTTGATACGAAATTCGAAGAGCGAAATAAATTGCAGTTACGGAGGAAAATTTGAATGGCAATTCCCTTTGAAAGTGCGAATGGTCAGAACTACAGGAAAGGCAGAGGAACAACCAAAAAGCCCTCGCTGATAATTATTCATGTAATGCAGGGCACATTTGATGGCACTCGAAGTTGGTTTAAGAACTCAAAGGCTAAAGTAAGTGCGCATTACCTGGTGAGTAAAAAGGGCGACCTGCTCCAAATGGTTGCAGATAGCGACACTGCTTGGCACTGTAGAAATGCGAATCAGAAGAGCATTGGAATAGAGCACGAAGGTTATGTAGAAAACGCGAGCGATTTTACTGATGAAATGTTGAAAGCCTCAGCTCAAGTCGTAAAGCAAGTAGCGAAGGCGCACGGAATACCGATTGACCGCTCTCACTTAAAAGGGCACAACGAGATGCCTGGAAATGACCATTTTGATCCTGGACAACATTGGCCCTGGGACAAATATATTGCTTTGTGTAAGTCGTAAGTGGAAACAATGGAAAGGCAGATGAACAACAAATTTTTGGAATACTTTGGACAGTCTCTTATACTAAGCTTACTTTTTTTGGTCTTTTGCTCACAAGCCTATGCCCAAGACAAGTTAGCTATACCTGTTTACTTTGTCACTGACAGAGCATTAGTTTCCAATGCTTCAACAGGCGAAGATTATGGAGATACTCAACTTGATCAAGGCAAAGTAAATTTTGGAGTTAAGAACATTGTCTTGGTCGGAAAAGATATTGCTTCTTCAGGTTCTGATCGAATAACTGGGCTCGGTTGGTGGGCACCTTCCGGCATTGCTCCAGCTAACCAAAGGCCAGTTGTGCCGAATAGCACGTTTACAGAAGACGATATGATTTCCAAAATTACGGAGATTGTTCTGTCAGGCGATAGTAAACGTCCTTTGATTTTGTTTGTGCATGGATGCTGCCAACCTTTCAAAGATTCCATTGAGACCGCGGCTAACTTGGAACGAGCTTTTGAGGCACCAGTATTACTCTACTCGTGGTGTTCAATTGGACCGACGGAGAGAGAGTATCGAGAAAATGAACTACGACAAAGAGGCGGTAGTGGTACTTTCTATAATTTTCTTTCCAGACTTGAGGCGAAAGTACCGCCAGAGAAGATTGTCATCGTCGCACATAGCATGGGCAACCGTTTTGTTCACGAGGCGTTAAAAACACGACAGTGGAATCGAGGAAGCAATTCTGCGTGTCCGAAATTTAGAGACGTGATATTTGCTTGCGCAGACGTAAATGCTGGCGATTTTGCTAAGGACGAGCACAACATTGCATTCTCGTGTGACCGGTTGGTTATCACCAAAAACAATACAGATCCGGCGCTTATGTTGTCGAAAGTTCAGAGAGGCTTCTACGATAGATTAGGTGCTCCTATCTTTAGTCTGAACAGGCTTTTGGCCGGAAATGATGCAGAGGTTTACGACATCGAAAACTTGTATAGAGGAGATCACAAACTTCCAATACCTGTGCTTGTTGACTTAGTTAGGAATCGAGAAGGCGGATGGCAGCGCAAGTACGGCTACTTTCAAAAGAAGCCTCACTTGATTGAAGTCAGATGACGTACTGGATATTTGCAACGACGCCCTATTCTCTGAGGAAGAAATAACAATCCGGGTGGAACTCCTGAGGCTAAGCCTGGCGTGGAAGATGCTGTAAATGATGCTGACAAAGATGGAATGGACCCTGTTCCTACCAAATCATTGGGTGCGGTGCTATAGGTGGATTTCTCTGGATCTGCTATGAGTTCGTTACCACTAATGCTCCACTTATGGCTGGTTTAAGCACAACCACGCCACTTCCAGTTAAGACCGGAATTATTGTCTTGCTGGCAGCATTTTCAGCGGTTCTTTGGATTTATGTACCTAGCCTCCTTGTTTTCAGAACCAAGTTTGACGATCGTAATACCAGAAATGTAATGTGCACTGCAGTTGCTGCTGGCTTTCTCTGGCAGGTATCACTAGATTCGCTCAATGAGCAGCTCAAAAAGGGTGCGGCCGCGCAGTCAGTAAACAAGGCAAGAGAATCAAGTTCTATTTCAATCGAAGATAAAGGGCAAACTACCGCCGAAGCGTTGGCCAAATCAAAAGTAACGATTGAATCCAAAAAGGAAGCAGCCACTGTAGCCACAGAAATCGTCAGTAGCCTTCCTAGCGCTGGTCAAAACCCTGCTCGGGCTAGCGAAGTTGCAAACGCACTCCAAACTGTAGATACTGCGGCGGTGTCGCTCAACTACAGCGATGTCAGCAAGACGACAATGGAACAAATTCGCGAGAAGTTGAGTAGCAATCCCAAGCTGCTCCGCCAAGTCTCTGAGAGTCAGGCAAGCGAAGCTGAACAGAATAAACTTGTCGAGATGTATTTTCAATCTTTGCTGGAAAGTTCCAAGGCAGTTTCGTTGGAAACAACCAGGCCGATAGCTGGAAAAATTGCACAGGCGATCCGCGCTGTCGAGTCCGCACGGAATTTTTATTTGCGAACCAATAAGGTGCAAGCAGTTGATGACTGTGCTCGAACGATCGCTAAGTTGAACACTTTAAACGTGCCAGCAGATTTCACTGTTCAACCCCAGTTATAGGAGAAGCGTAAGTCATGTTTAAGGTTCTTCTCGTTATTCGGAAGAAAGGAAGTCTATGGAGTTAGTGATGGTGATGGGGATGGACCTTACGATTTCAACACCTTTTGGAAACGGTTGTCTGAGAACTATTCCAAGCTTCACAAGCTAGTTATCTGTTTAAAGTGTTAACTGTGGATACAGCGAACCTTCTCCCTTTCGGACGCGCTATAGCTGTCGGCAAATTGCGTTTTCTTGTGCTCGTCGCCCAAAGCATCGAGCGCTTCTTCGAAGGTGATTTGTTGCGTTGTCGCAATTCGAGGTGCTTTCACCGCGAGATCCGTTTTGATGGATACAAGAGCTACTCTTTTCTGTATTAGTTACCAAATTCCAACATTTAATACAGCCGGGTGATCAATCACACGCTATGAGGAGTAGGATTATCCACGGTATCCAGTTCCACGTGGGTCGCTGGGCGAAAAACCACGCGGAACCTTTGACGCTACCTCTAATAATGTTTGGTAGCCACTCTGGAAACACAGGATCACAACAAATAATCTGATTGTTCGGAACCGTAACGCAAGCGAGAATGTTCGCCAAGCTATACGTATAACACATGCTGTTCTTTCTTTTGCTGCGGTGACGACAGCAGAATTACAAAGGACATTTTCAAAGTGTTCTCTTTCCATCGAAAGTTGGATTGAAAATACAGCTGCAGGCAGTTAAGCCACAAAGCTTGATTTAGCAGGGAAGATCAAGATCTCGCCTAAGACCTCATTGCACAAAAACTAGAAGATGGTATCGACACTATTTAGAATGGAGGATTTATGAAAACAGCTCAAAAACAGGCCCTAAAAGCGCTATCGAAACCTGAAGCATTAATGATCAGCACTGCCGAAGCAACCAGCGACGATGTTCTAGCTGGACTATTCGGAAAAATCTATGAAATGATGACAGAAGGAGATTCAACAAATCCCAGCTCGGCACCGCTTGAGGCAACCAGCTTTCTTTCATTCTGCAAGCCCGGAATTGCGATTGACAACGACGACTTAGATTTTGGTGATCAAACAACGATGAAGCAAATCCAGTCTTTGTCAAACTTTTCACAGCTAGTAAACTCCATCCCAAATCCTACCGAAGTGTGGAGTAAAACACAGGGAAAAGTCTGGGACGTTTATGGAGATGCAATAACAAGCATCAACCTGCCTGTAAAAGAACTTACACCACAGCAAGAGCAGCTTTTAGCTAGAGCAAAAAAAGTCCTCTACACTGAAGTCTTTTCGACTGATCCAGTATCCGGGACTGTAGAAAAGCAGTACATGCCAACTCCAGCCTATAAAGCCTATAAGCAGAAATTTACTGAATACATGGCTGCTTTGAGAAAATACAACAACATCATGATAGCGGCCAAAAAGCCAAATGCGCCGGCAGACGTGATTCAAGATTGGAATCTGAACGGTCCAGTGTATGAGCAAGAAAAAAACATCGCAGAAAGCGAATGGCACTCATTCGGATTCAAGGATGAAGTGGAAACCGCAGAAGGTGCTATTGAACGCCTTACTGGACAAGGTCCAGAAGCTTTATACAAAGGTTTCCGTGCTGAGCTGAATGGCGCGAAAAGAAAGGACGGATTCGGGATAACGTATTATCCAACTTTCGCGTTTCCTCCCAATATTCTTTCAAGTGCCTATGATGACTCATGGACTAACTTCACATATAAAGCATCTGAAGCACATGATTATTCAAGCAAGACAAAAACGAAATGGGGTGGTGGCGGCGGATTCGGCATAGGCCTGTTCAGTGTAGGCGGAAGCGTTGAGAGACAAAATGAAAACACCTTTCACGAGTGTGACACTTCCGGCTTGGAAATGTCTGTTGAGCTATTGCAGGTTCCACTCATCAGCCCTTGGCTACGGACGCAAATATTTAAAAGTCGCGGGTGGGATTGGCTAGACTCGCATAAGGAGAGAATATCAAATGGAACTATTCCGCCTTCGGGTATGATGCCACTAATTCCGAACTCCATTATTCTTGCTCGCAAGCTTAGTGTTTCATTAAACAAGAGCTCAGAAGTCAACAAGACATCTATGAGCAAACTAAAGGCATCAGCCTCTGCAGGATGGGGTCCATTCTCAGTGAAGGGAAATTACTCCCGCTCAGATTCTTCGGCTTCACGCGATTTTCATGAAACTGATACCGGATTCTCTTTTGAAGGTCCACAGATCATTGGCTTCATGTGTGAAATCTTACCCATGTCACCAAATCCAGATTTGGAAATGACTTGGCCACAGAGCGTGTTTTCTGAACTTCTAGATCGCGCAATGAGTCTTGACTCAATTGATCGAAGAATCTCGCAGTTTTGGAAGACAGAATATTAAATGCCTGATGGAGAGGACCACCAAATACGGTGGTCCCTCCAAAATATGAGAGATGCTGTTAAACAGGATCAGTTCCTACCGCCAGATCCACTGCATCCTGTTCGGTGCAAAGTGAGCCCACGCGGCGAGTTGTTCGTCGAGATTCGCGTCGTATGACACCACGTGCCGAAGAATTTCGACCGCGTCTTTGTTCGCGATAAATCCTTCGTTATTCAGCGACAACACACGCAATGCATTGACGCACGTCTTGTCGTTGAGCGTTCCGGCGGCGAGAAGTTTTTTCGCCATCTGACGAGAACACAATTCGAGTCCTTCAAAATAGCTGTCGTACGTTTCGCGCTTGACCAAATTCGCAGCAAGGAGCAATTCACCGAAAGTGAGATTTGGTGTTGGTGGACATGCTGGCGGATTTAGTTCGCCTAGAGCTTGATAGATCGAAACCTCTTTGTTGTACGAAGTCTTCAAAGCTTCTGCAGCATGATACGCCTTGATGGCACCACTTGCGACCATACCTTGCAATACAATCGCGTTTTCCAAAACAGTGCTGTTGATCAAACCTTGCTCAATGAAAATTTGACCAATCTGCCGTCCGCGCAAAACGTGCAACTCCAGACATTCCATCATGTCGGTGTCGGACACAAATCCTGCCATCGCGAAAAGCTCATGAATCCTCGGTCCCTGACCGGGCTCTTCGTGATAGATGTTGTGCTGAAACATCACTTGCTCAACAGATTGGTTGGTTTTGCGAACATGCTTTACGGCTTCAACCGCAGATGCCAAGCCAATCTTCTCTTCCTGCATCAGCATGCAGCAAGTAATCGCAGCTTTCATAACCTGACTGGTCACGTCACGATGGAAGACAAGCACGCGTCCCATTTGCATTCCGTTTTCCAACGAGGTCTTGAGTGCGCGCCCAATTTGTTCGTTATTGATGCAGCCCGCTTCGACCAAGAGATTTGTGATCTCATTGGACGCCGTCGGCATCAACTGCGTCTTCTTGTGTTCGTCACCGAGAGCATCGAGCGCTTCTTCGAACGTGAGCTGTTGCGTTGTCGCCATGCGCAGAGCCTTCACTGCGAGATCAGGCGACAGCTCATGCACGCGAATCATAGTCTCTGCATGCAGCACGCGGTCCATCTTGAACTGACTAACATAGCCCAGCATCACAAGCACCTTGTGCAGCGGTGTGCTCAGACGGGCAGAGGAAGCATAACCTTGTTCGAGTGTCGGCATATCGATCAAACGTGCGCCTGTCAGCAGCAGCGACAGGACTTCATTTCGATTTTTAGTTAGCATAAGAAACTCCCGCCCAATGCACGTAATTGGGCTGACCGCAAAAGTTGAATCTGAATAGGCTCGTACTCATAACTTGCCCGCACCCAATAATCCCCTACCGCGGGTTTATGGGCGCTGCCCTATATAAAAGTACGCCCATTCCTATGTGTTTTTGCCCAAGAGGGTCACCTGGTGGGCTATTCACCCCTTTGGGGGAGCGTCCTAGGCGTATTTGCGATCTATATACAGGTCTTCGGAGACTATCACCCAGGAATCGCCCGTTCGGGGGACTTCTTGGGGTTATAGTCATTCAGACAGAGTCAAAAATGAGCCTTCCGCTATGTATTAGAGCAAGCATTGGGCTTTCGACCATGTACGCACGCGAAAGGGGCGGTAGGCGCCGCCCCTTCCAAGAGTTCTTAAGCTGTGGTCTGCGGACTAGTCGCCCAAATCACCCATACTGAAAGCGTCTTTGGAGAACGGCTTGTCGGTGTTCATCGCGGCGTTCTTCATCCCGTAATAGCCACCTTCCAGCGTGCCGGTAAAGATGCCGAACGGAACTCCGGCAAGTGCTGCCATCCCAGTCATAAGCGGATTTCCCTTGTCACCAGCAATTGACTTGGTCGATTCGCAGGAGTTTTTCGCTGTCATGCGAACAACCGCAACTGGCGTTCCTACAACAGCAGTGGTTCCAAACGCCACTACTTTGACTGGGAACATGAATGCCTTCATCACTGGGCTGTCGTCGCCAGCGAATGCCGGAACCACAGAGGCAGCGGACAAAGCAAAAACTGATAGTGTTGCGGCGACAAACTTTTTCATGGCACGTGTATCCTGTAACGGGTATCTATAAACTGACAGTAGCAAGCACAATTATGCCTCACTCACGCGTGAACTGAGGATTCTCATTTCTGCGCCTCGACGGATAGCCAACAGATATGCTAAAACGGCAAAACCGATCATCACAGAGTCCAAATTTTGTCTTAGGAATTGTGCTTGTCGGAATTCTTTCCGCAGGAAACACCGCATTTGAGCGAGCAGTGAACGCTCAGTCAGTGACAAGTGTTCCTTTAACACCTGTTAAGCAACCAGCTGTTTTTCGAGGTGACGAAAAGTTTTGTGAGATTGTAAATAAGGCGAGGGAAAACAATTGGCGCGCGCTACCCATTGGTGAATTGATGGGCAGAATTGCGGAAGCGCTAGAAGGAACACCATACGTCGCAAGCACTCTTGAAATATCTCCAGACGTCGAGCTTTGCTCTGCAAATTTAGATGGGCTGGATTGTGTAACTTTCTTTGAAACAACACTCGGCCTTGCTCGCATGATGAAGAAGGGTCGAGAAACATCCGATGACTTGCTTAAGGAGATACAGCTTACGCGTTACCGTGGTGGCGCAGTTGGTGACTACAGTTCGAGGCTTCACTACACAAGCGATTGGCTCACAGACAACGAATGCAAACACACGATTGAGATTTTGTCGAAGTTGCCCGGCGCAGAGAAGTTTCCACAGAAAGTCAATTTTATGTCCACACACCCGTCTGCCTACAAACAACTTGCCGCACATCCCGAACTCGTTGAGAAGATGAAACAACGCGAGGACGAGATCAACGCGAGAACTTTGATGTATGTGCCTTCGGACAAAATCGCGGAGGCAGAATCGCAATTACAAACCGGCGACATCGTGGGACTCTGCACGAACGTACCCGGGCTGGATATTTCGCATACGGGTCTAATCATCAAAGACAAGGCTGGTGCTCCGCACTTCATGGACGCATCGTCGCAAAAGAAGAACATGAAGGTTACGATAGAGCCAGGACCAATCAGCCAATATATTGCTGAATCAAATCAACGTTCTCAGAAGATTATTGGTGCGGTGTTTGCGCGCCCGGCTGAACCACAACAGTAGGGGCGTGTGCACTACGCCCCCCACGCTTTAACCGTAAAGGTTATCTCGGACGAGAAACTCGGCAAATTGTCGATCGCTTGGCGCAAGTTGAAGCGCGAGCAATTCATTAGCTGTGAACCAATCGACTCTAGTGTGCTCAATTGCTTCGGGAACACCGTCAGCAACAACATCAACAAAATTAACGACGAAGTTAGAACCAGGGTCCTGAGACTTGAATCGAATTTCACCAATCTCTATAACTCTCAAGGTAAGTTCTTCATCGAGTTCGCGCTGAGCGGCGGCAAGAAGTGTCTCGCCAGGTTCTAGCTTGCCACCAGGGAATTCCCATAGATTGCCGTGCCTTTTCTCGGGCGGACGTTGGCAAGCCAAAAACTTCCCATCACGACGCACCACTGCGGCAATAACGTCTATCTTTAAGGCAGAAGGGTCATCCATTATTGTCAGTCGTTGACAATAGAAATCTAGAGCGCTTCTTGTAACTGTTCGTACATTCCATGAGTTTACTAGAACTTCTATCTACAACCTTCGACAACTTCGCCAACAGCAACCGATGGTGGCGCCTCAAGCAAGCGGCGGTACAACTCTTCGTAACGATGAATGATTGCATCCGCAGAGAATCTTTTCTCTGCTTCTTTGCGTGCATTCTCGCCGAAGCGCTCACGTTTTACTTTGTCCGAAATCAAGTCTTCTAAAGCCTTTGCAATTGCATCAGCGTTTCCAAAGGGCACCAGTATTCCAGTCTCTCCATCATCAATTACTTCTGGAATTCCACCAACATCTGTCGCCACGCTGGGACAACCAAAGAACATTGCTTCTAAAATACTCAAGCAAAAGCTCTCGCTTTCTGATGTGTACAAGGCGAGGTCGGCAGCCTGCAAGTATTCTTCTATCTCCAAAACGTTCTCGCGAACAACGATGCGATCTTCCAATCCAAGCCGTTTTACATCGGCACTAAATTGTTTAAAATCTCCTCCAGCCAAAATCAATAACTTGAAAGAATTTCGGTCACGAATTTTTGCAACCGATTCCAGCAGCAAATCAATGCGTTTTAGAGGTCGAAGATTCGAAGAGTGAAGTATCAACACTTCATCACCGACACCAAGATCGCGCCGAACGACTTCACGCGGCCGAGACGGCTTGCCAGGTTCGTAGAAGTTGTGAATAACGTCCATTGCACCGTCAAAACCAATGACTCGCTTAGTCTCTGCTTTCAACCAACCAGACACTGTAGTCACAGCGTCAGACTGAATTAAAGCATGGTGAATTGCAGGACCATACCCAGGGTCAGCACCCAGCAAAGTGGTATCAGTGCCATGCAAAGTCGTGACGATGCGGGGTTGTTTGTCTGGTGGCAACATGCAGCGCGATAGCAAGGCTGCGGTGGCATGCGGTACCGCGTAGTGCACATGCAAGACGTCTAGATTGTGCTTACAGCTTACGCTCGCCATTGCAACAGACAGCGGCAATGTGTAGTCGGGGTACTTAAACAAACCATAGTCGTTGACACAAACCTGATGGAAATGAATTCGCGAGGAATTTTCCGGCAAGCGAAACGGTCGCTCATAACTGATGAAGTGAACCTCATGCCCGCGTTGAGCAAGTTCAATTCCAAGCGTAGTTGCCACCACTCCGCTGCCACCAACAGTAGGGTAGCAAGTGATACCAATTCTCAGCTTCTCGGAGTTATAGCCTCGTTTCGAATGCGAAGCAGCGCCATTCTTGGAATGGTTTGCGTTTTTGTCTTGATTGTTTGAGTTATTCTTTGACACCTAGAAATTTCGCGCTCCTTTACCCGCCTCCGCGAGCGACTCAAACACCATCGGATCATTTGGGAATAGCGCCATAGCGTATTCGACGCCGGCACGCGCACCCCAAACCCTAGCTCGATTCAACTGCAAATCAATGTAATTTCGTGTCGCGCATTGAGAAGCGTGCGCGCCCATCGCAGCAGTCCAAGAATTCACAACATCGGAGGAAGAAACATCGATCAAAATCGGATGAATGCTATTTGGCTCGCCCTCAGGAGTGACGGCGTAATAGAACAACTGTCCAATTGCATGGGGCTCGCCTTGCACATCCTTCAGTCCACCATATCTCGCAACACGTGCGGCATCGCGAACAATTTTTCCAAGACGCCAGTGATCGGGATGCTGATTTTCAAAACACGTTGTCGCAAGCACAGTCGACGGTCTGACGCGTCGAATGATTTCCGCTAGTTTTAGCGTGTGTTCTGCGCGAATTTCCAACTTCGCATCACCATCCAGATCGACGAACTCGACCGTAGCACCGAGGCATTCAGTCGCAGCAACAGACTCTGCGCGCCGCCCTTCAGGTGTGCCATTAGACGCGGCTTCGCCCAGGGAGCAAATTACGCAGTGAACCGCGCGTCCTTTGCGCGACTCTACCGCAAGTACACCGCCGCAGCCGAACTCGATGTCATCGGGATGGGCGCCGAAAGCTAACACAGGAGCCGAACTAATTTCGTTCAATTGTCCCCTCCTTTGAAATTAGAAAGCCACGCACAACACTTGAGAAAATGGTATCACTTATGTTCAATAGTTTCCCCCTTCTTGGCAGAAGACGGCAGTTCTACATAAGCCTCGTCGGACAAATCGATTTCATCGCGGGTTACAAATTCAATCTCAGGTGCCTCGTCTTTGCGAAGGTATGCCTGCTCTCCGGCGCCCGCAATATAGTGCGTGCAATGAATCACAGACTGCATCCAACGCAAACGAGAATCGCGGGTAGGATTGATTTGCTCCTTTGAAAAGGGCACCATTGGCAGCTCAATAAATGCGTTGCCACCCTCATGCAACTTTAGTACATCCCCGGCAACACGCGCGCGGACGATCTCGTTGTCATAGTCAACGTCAACATAGAAATCAGAAATATCACAGGCGCTGCGCCGGAATTCTGGACTGCCGGATCGGACGACCTCAATACCTTCGAGCAGACCCATGCCTCGGTACATTTCTAAGCAAAAATCAGCAACGTTGCTCTCGTGCGTGGCTTTGAAAATATTGATCAGTGAGTGATCGATGTAATTTGGCAGTTGCAAAATAGTCTTTTCTTGCCAGCCTTCAGGAATGCGTTTTGCATAAAGCGGCGAGAACTTTCGCTGCGTCTTGTTCTCGAAAGTAAAATTGAGCTGCGCAGGGTCATTTGTCGTGCGGTGGCGCAAAATGGTGCGTGTCTCACGTGGGTCATGATCGCTGTCATGATAGAAAAATACTATCTTGCCACCAATTTCTTTCTGCAACCGCCGCGCAGTAAGAATCTTCGCTACTAAAAACCGCTTCGGATAGAATCCACACGGTTGTTGCCCAAAACAGATAACCGGAGAAGTCATGCCGCCTCCACTACCTCGCCATGCACAGCCGCATTCTCGCGGCTTTTATTATTGTCACCAAAAACAAGCTGAAGAAGCAAGCTAATCACCACGCAGGTGCCGCAACCAATCAGCGGATACCATAGATATGAAATCGTCAGGTTGAAGTACAAAACGAAAACCAACGTTTGTGATATCACTGCCGCCCAGAATAGAGCAGTGCCACCAACACGCTTAAGGAAAAAACCAACGACGAAAAGCGCAAGCAGCACGCCATAAAAAATTGAACCAAGGATGTTTACCGCTTGAATTAGATTCTCGGAGAGCTGCGCGTAAAGTGCAATGAAGATAGCGACAACGCCCCAGAATGCCGTAAAAAGCTTCGACGCCACTAATGACTCAGCATCGGTGGCGTCGCGTTTTATCAACAGTCGATAGAAGTCGATGGTGGTACAGGTTCCTAAAGCATTCAGCTCCGCCGCCTTCGACGAAAGAGCAGCGGCAAAGAACGCCGCTACTAACAAACCAATGGCGCCATGCGGGAGCTCACGCAATATAAATGTTATGAAAACATAGTCTGCACTGGTGGCAGATACAGATTTACTTTTCTTTGAATCAGGCTTTTCAACAAACGTGCTCAAAGACTTCTTCGTTGCACCCGAGGTGTCTACTGAGCTGTTCGCACCAGCTCCTTGCGCCTGAAGCTGCGTCATCTCATTTGCTGCCGCCAACCTCACTTTCTCACTTTCTTGCTGAGCTGCTGCAGCACTGACAAACTCAGCCGTCGCAGTGGTTTCATCGCCGCGGCGCTTCGCAGCCAACCAGCTTACAAGATGCTGCTTACCCTGATCGTGCAGAATATTGAACTCGGTTTCATACCCAACCAATTGCCTGCCTCTTGCAGCATCGCCTCGATGACTCTCGAGATATCGATTCGCGGCGGAGTCAAAAAACAGCGGCGGTCGCTCGAACTGATAAAACACGAACATCATTACACCAAGCATCAAGATAGAAAGTTGCATTGGAATCTTGCAGACGGCGTTAAACATCAAACCAAGCCGGCTTTCGCGCAGAGAGTCGCCGGAAAGATAACGTTGAACCTGCGATTGATCGGCGCCAAAATAGGAGAGCATCAAGAATGTCCCGCCGAGCAAGCCAGACCACACCGTATATCGCTCATGCAAACTTGGGGACAAATTGACAGCATTCAATTTTTGAAATCCGCCTGCAACATTCATCGCATCAAAGAAAGTCAAACCATCAGGAAGCTTAGAAAGCAAAATGCCGGCGGCAGTCGTCATCCCAAGAAATATCACTGCCATCTGATACTTCTGTGTAACAGTAACGGCATCTGTACCACCAAATACGGTGTACGCAGTAGCGATAAGTCCGCAAGTGACGATGGTCAGCGGCAGGGACCAACCGAATACAGTCGACAAAACAATCGCAGGAGCATAAATAGTCAAACCGGCTCCAATGCCCCTCTGCAAGAGAAACAGCCCTGCGCCGAACAAGCGCGTCTTTCGGTCAAAGCGATTCTCGAGATATTCATAAGCTGTGTATACATGCAACTTATGGAAGATCGGAAGAAAGAACGCCGCGATGATTACCATAGCAATCGGGACACCGAAATAGACTTGCAAGAAGCTCAAACCGCCAAGATATCCTTGACCTGGCGTGGACAAAAAGGTTATCGCGCTGGCTTGAGTAGCCATCACCGATATACCTATTACCCACCAGGGTGTGTGGTCACTTCCTTTGAGATAGCTGTCGAGGTCCCGGCGATTTCTGGTGTGCCAGACCCCATACAATGCGATTGCGCAGATGGACACTATGAGTACGAATATGTCCAGGCCGTTCATGTTACTTCCCTAGCGAAACCATATTCGCAAACAAGCGATATGCACCAGGTACGCCTGCTGGAAGTTGCCGGAAGAATCCGAGCCCCGTGTAGATGTAATAGCCTTTGCCGTACTGAGCGGCAAGAAGACCGCCGGCATGAGGAAGCTCGCCCTTGTCACTAAACGCTAAGATTGGCGTGAAATGCTTATCCCATTGATTCGGGAAATACAATCCGCGCTCTTGAACCCAGCCGTCAAAGTCAGCATTCGTAATCTTATTTGGCGTGTTCAAAATCGGATTGTCCGGCGCAAGGAATGTTACCGGGGCCTTTTCATCGGTGACACGATCATTCGAGATATGCAAATCATAGGGCGCAATTTTCTCGACCTTCAATTTGTCGTGCCGGTTGTATTGCGCAATCACTGTGCCACCATTTTCAATGTAGGTGAAGAGTGCAGGCATCGCCTTCGAAATGTTGTTGCGCACATTGAATGCTCTAACACCAATAACCACAGCATCGACACCTTCAAGCTCCTTAGCAGTGAGATTGGCATCGTCGAGAATCTTCACTGCGTAGCCCATTTGCTGGAGATTTTCCACAAGACTGTCGCCGGCACCAGGCAGATATCCGACAGTATGTCCGCGAGTAGCAAGGTCAAAGCTGACAGCATTAATCACCGCGGGTGGTTGCAGGAGCTGTCGTGGCAAATGTGCATAGCTTATAATTTGTCTCTGATTGTGATAGCGCTCGCCATCGATTTCTGCACTGGCAGTTAACTTGGTCGTCGCTGCATTATTCGGCGCGGTGACTGTAAAAGTAAATTTCGCGGTCTCTCCTACATCAGCTAGATTGAATGCTTGCTTCTTCGGCTCTATCTTCCAATCCGAGGGCGCTCCTATCTCCAGAGAGCCCTTTGTATGAGCGCGCGACGAGCGTAATTCTACCTCTACAGAACGCGTCATGCCCGGCTTCATCACAATTACATCTGTGAGGAAACGCAACGAGACTGGTGGTATCACATCAAGGCGGCGGCGAATGTGGTTTCCCAGCGAATCGGTAGATACTTGCAGCGGTTCATCATGAACAACCAAGGTTTGGTCGGCAATCTGGAAAGTTCCATTTACCGGAAATGCAGGGGGGTTCTCGGCGGTTCCGATCAAAGCCGGAACTTCAACGTGAAACATTCCGGGTGTCCCTTCGGAGGTCAACCAATATGGCTGAGTCAGAGGCGTTTGGGGAGGGAGAGTTTTTGTTATATCCAAGCTTCTCGGTTGATCAAGTACCTGGTTAACTTTGAGAGTGCCGTCACTACCGCTTAGCTTTGGAAACTGCGCATCAAGCCACTTAACTTGCAGCTTGTCCGGCAATTTCGACTGAAGCGATGCCGACAAGTGCATTTTCATTGACTCGCCAGGAACCATCTCAGCATTTGCAATTGTGGTCTCAAAGGTCAATCCGATGCACGAACGCAAAATGCGATCAAGAAGCTCAGCTTTCTCTTTTAGAACAACATCATTGCTATTTGCAGACATTTGAGTAAGTTGCGCAAGCTGCTTGCGCAGTTCCAATACAGCACCAACACTCTTCGCTGGATCGTTGATATCGAATTTGGCGATTATCTCGGCCACGGATTTCTCAATTGCATCGCCACCTTCTACACGATGCCAACTAGTGTCGACACCATCCATGATGTCCTTCTCGATAGCTGCACCATCGAGAAGCTGGAAAGATTCAAGACGTTTTTCACCATTGCCACCAGGCAGCTTGAATGTATCAAAGCCTTGGGTCTTGTGCATCGCACGGCTCGCGCTTGCGATCGAATGAAAACTCTCACCAGAAACAGGATCATTGCCAGTTGCGTCAATCTTCCAGACCGGCTGCTCGGTAATTTTGTCCTTCTGCCAGATAGAGGCGTTCCAGAAAATACGCTTCGGCTGCCATGGTGGCAACTTTTGCTCGGGAAAAGCATTCGCGTCACCTGCTACTTTGAATGCCTCCATCGCCAAAATTGTGGAAGTTGTGTGGTGCCCGTGAGTTCCACCAGGACTGGGCGAGAATCGCGTAATCAACACATCCGGTCGAAACGTTCGAATCACGCGCACAATGTCGGACAGCACTTCCTGCTTATCCCAGACTTCCATCGTTTCCAAATAGTTTTTCGAAAAGCCATAATCTTTGGCGCGCGAGAAAAATTGCTGCGCGCCATCAATTTGTCTTGCAGCCAAAAGCTCCTGCGTGCGCGCGACGCCGAGTTTCGCACCAAGATCCGCACCCAAAACATTCTGACCACCATCACCACGAGTCAAAGACAAGTAAGCGGTTCGGTAGTTGCGCCCACGCGCGAGATACGCAAGCAACTCGGTGTTCTCATCGTCAGGATGGGCGGCAATATACAACACGCTTCCCATCTGCCGAAAACTTTCCAGTTCGTGCAGAATCGCTTGGGGAGAATCACTCTTCATCTTGACTCCTAAAGCAGAGCTGGATTTCGAAACTGTTTTCGAAACTGTCCTCGAATCTGTGTTCGAATCTGTCCTCGAATCTGTCCTCGAATCTGTCCTCGAATCTGTCCTCGAATCTGTCCTCGAATCTGTGTTCGAAGTTTTGCTAGTAACTGCATCTGAATCAGTCTTAGCCGATATCCCTTCCGGTGCCACCGCTACGCTTGGCGCAACACTCGAAAAGAGTGACGTCGCGCACATCAGGGAGATGAATGCGCAACGCCACTCTTTTGAATTCAGTGACCAACTATTGGACAACCTCATCACACCTTATTGCAAGCTGTTGATGAGAGTCTCATTGAGCTTCACATATGCAGTGTCATTCGCTTTTTGCGCGAGTTCGGTCGAGTGCTTAGCCGCTGCCAATGCACCAGCCTTGTCGCCCAACTTAGCGAGAATCTTCGCCTGCAAGTGCACGATGTAGAAAGCATCTTTCTCGGCGACAGCAGCGTCAACCCACTTCTTCGCTTGCTGCAAATCTTTGTCGTGGTTGAACCAGAAGTTAGCAGCTTGGAAGTACGGCTTTTCTTTCTTGTCCGAAGCCATTTCAGCTTCGATTTGCTTCGTCAGCTTATCAACAAAGTTGACTTCCAACTTGATCGGCACCTTTGTTGTTGCCCAGACCAAATCAATGTCAGCTGACTCGTCTTTGATGTTTTCGATATCGAAGGTCAGCGTTTCCAATGAATGAGCAATCTCGACTGGCTTAACTTGAAAGCGCACTACATCATTCTTCTCATCATATTTGTAGCTGCCCCATTGCTCGGCGCCTTTGTTGATGATAACAGTCCACTCGTCTTTGCCCGGGATGGTCATCAGAGCGTAGGTACCAGCAGGAACGTCGTGCCCGTTGAGCTTGACGTCCGTGCTGAAAACCAACTTTGTAGCGGCGTTAGCGCCGGTGCGCCAAACCTTCCCATAAGGAATCATGTCGCCAAAAATCTTGCGCCCTTTGACTCCTGGTCTGGAGTAGGAGATTTCGACATCAGTCAAACCAACGCGCTGCTTCATAGTGCAGAGCGGGCTGGCTGCAGGGAATTCAATTTTTGCAGTATCTGCAAGAGCAGCAGTGCTAACCATAAGTGCACCTCCAAGTGCGAGGGCTAAAGGCAGTTGTTTGAGTTTCATCTTTTTCCGTTCTTCGTTGAGGGGGCTAATCTTGCCCAACGGCAATTCAGGGATTTTAGTACTAATTTGTACTAACTGCTTTGCAAATAGGCGCTTTGTTGCAGAATTTACCGATTAAATTCGCCGAAACAGGCATTTAATCCAGCTCTAGAGAGTACCTACCTCTCAAGTAATTCGGTATCCACTTGACTGCAAAATTGAGTGAACAGGGAGCAAATTTGAAAGGGATAAAAACCAAAACGTTGCCCAGGTAACAATCGCGAAGATTTCTGCAATTAATGTGGGAGGGTGATTAGTTTGACATCCCGCGTGTGGCACATTACTGGAGTCATATAAACCTATATATGCTGTTTGACCCCCACTGCAAAGGTAGAGGAAGCGATGGCTGACAAACACTCTGGGAATCCCGGCACCGATGCACAATCCACCGCCAATTGCGCGGAAAAGGCACGACTTTTGGATGCGCGCGAAAACGGCACACCATGGAAAAAATGGGGTCCATATTTGAGTGAACGCCAGTGGGGAACGGTGCGCGAGGATTACAGCGAGGACGGCAACGCCTGGGGCTACTTCCCCCACGACCACGCCCGCTCACGCGCTTACCGCTGGGGTGAAGACGGCATCGGCGGCATCAGTGACGACAAGCAACTGCTCTGCTTCGCGCTTGGCATGTGGAATGGCAAGGATTCGATTATCAAAGAACGCATCTTCGGCTTAACTAACGCCGAAGCAAACCACGGCGAAGACGTCAAAGAATATTACTTCTATCTCGACAGCACGCCGACGCACTCCTACATGAAGTACTTGTACAAGTACACGCAGCACGGATTTCCGTACGAGCAGCTCATCGACAACAACGCCAAACGTGGAAAGCTAGACTTTGAGTACGAGCTGATAGATACCGGAGTTTTCAATGACGACCGTTATTTCGATGTTTTCATCGAGTATGCGAAAGGTTCGCCTGAAGACATGCTCATTCAAATCACAGTGCACAATCGCGGACCAGAAGAGCACAGCATTGACTTGTTGCCGACATTCTGGTTTCGCAATACGTGGTCCTGGTCGCGAGAAGCTGGGGCAAAACCACTAATCCGCGGCTTGAAAAAAAACGGGCGGGAGATGGCGATTGCGCAGCATCAAGATCCGAATCTTGCAGAGCATTTTTGCGAATATCACATCTATTTCGATGGGGATGCCGAGTTGTTGTTCACAGAAAACGAAACGAACAACGACCTTCTCTTCAACACTCCTAATGCAAGTGAGTTCGTAAAAGATGGCATTAACATGTATGTTGTGCACAATGAAAAACATTTGGTAAATCCCGCAAAAACCGGCACAAAAATGTCGGGGCACTACAAACTGAAAATCGGCGCAGGCAAGTCAAAAACCATCAAACTGCGCTTCAGCAAAGAAGAGCTGAGCAAACCGATGGAAGAGTTTGACACCATCATGTCGCTGCGTTTGAGCGAAGCAGATGAGTTTTTCAAATCAATAGCGCCACCGAAATTAGTAGAGGACAAAGAGAGATTTCCGATCTTCAGAGCTGCGCTCGCGGGAATGATGTGGAACAAACAATTCTTCTACTATGACGTTGACCAGTGGCTGCGCGAGCACAACCACTTTCCAATGTCCGGACCAGGCGGCAAACAGATGAGAAATTCCGCGTGGTTTCACATGTATAACGAAGACATTATTTCCATGCCGGACAAATGGGAATATCCCTGGTATGCGGCGTGGGATCTCGCATTTCACGTTTTATCGATCAACCTATTTGATCCAGACTTTGCAAAAACACAATTGGAGATGATGCTCAAAAGCTCCTATCTCCATCCAAACGGACAAATCCCCGCATACGAATGGAACTTCAGCGATGTCAATCCACCTGTCCATGCATTCGCCACATACTGGGCGTACCTCTTCGATAAATTCCAGCACGAAGGAATTGGCGATCGCGATTTCCTCAAATATGCATTCTCAAAACTTCTCGTCAATTTCACCTGGTGGATCAACCGCAAAGACCCGCGTGGACACAACGTCTTCGAAGGTGGGTTTCTCGGCTTGGACAACATCGGCGTATTCGACAGGAGCCACGCGCTGCCAACCGGCGGAAGCCTCGAACAAGCAGATGGCACTGCTTGGATGGTTTTCTTCAGCCAGCAGATGCTAAACATCGCGCTCGAACTCGCTCAAGACAATCCTTTGTATGAGAGATTTGCGCTTAAGTTTTTCGAGCACACTGTTTGGATTGCCAGCGCAATGGATAGACCTGGCGTGCACCGGGATGAATTGTGGGATGAAGATGATGGATTCTTCTATGACGTACTGCGCTTGCCCGACGGACAAGCCAAGCGTCTCAAAGTTCGCTCGATAGTCGGGCTCTTACCGCTCGCATCAGTGGTGGTGGCAGAAGAAGAGGTCTGGAGAAACGTTCCGGGCTTCATTGACAAAGCTCATCATTTTCTCAATCGGCAAAAGGAAGTTTGTGCCAACTTGCACTTGCCTCTCGAAACCGGTGTTGCCAACCGGCGCATGCTGGCTGTCTGCAACGAGAAAAAACTGCGGAAGATTCTCAAGCGCATGTTCGACGAAAACGAATTTCTCAGCGACTATGGAATTCGCAGTTTGTCTAAGTATCACCAGGAAAATCCTTTCGTCATAAATCATGATGGCGTAGAATTCAGAGTGGATTATGTACCGGGTGAATCCGACACAGGAATGTTTGGTGGCAACTCAAATTGGCGCGGACCTATATGGTTGCCGGTCAATTTCCTGCTCGTTCGCGCACTGCTGACATACTATTGCTACTACGGCAAGGAATTCAAGATCGAGTATCCGACAGGCTCAGGCAAGATGTGCACCTTGTACGAATGCGCCAACGATATCATCGATAGAATCAGCAGAATCTTTCTGAAGAACGAGAAAGGCGAACGCCCCGTATACGGTGGCACAGAGAAGTTTCAGGATGACCCTTACTGGAAAGACCTCACACTCTTCTACGAATACTTCCAAGGAGATAATGGTGCCGGGCTGGGTGCATCGCACCAGACTGGTTGGACGGGACTGGTGGCCAACCTCATGGGCATGCAAGCACTGATGGACGAAGACGTTTGGTTGGATCCGCATCCAATGCACCGTCTCGCTCACAATATGGCCGCAGCGAAGAAGTAGACTTCTATCAAGGAACGCTTTCGATGAATACAAAACAGAAAGTGCAGCCATCACAAAAGACACTTGACAGAATAAAGGTTCTTCAAAAGAATCCAACTTTGTATCAAGTCAACGCTCGTGTTTGGCTGACAGAATTGTCCAGAGAGTTAGGGCGGCGTGCAACTCTCGACGACATTCCGGATACTGCTTTCGATGGCTTTGCAGAGATGGGTTTTACCTGGATTTATTTCCTGAGCGTGTGGCAAACGGGTGAGGCTGGACGCAAAATCTCAATTAATCACCCAGGATGGAAGGAAGGTTTTAAAGCCGACATTCCCGATTTGACGGATGAAGATATTTGCGGCTCTGGCTTTGCGATTACGGACTATGAGCTGCACAACAATTTCGGCAAACCTGAAGAGTTGGTTCGACTGAAGCAACGACTCAACGAGCGCGGTTTGAAACTCATGCTGGACCTGGTGCCAAACCACACGGCAATCGATCACCATTGGGTCAAATCGTATCCGGAGTTTTATATTCAGGCCGATGAAAGTAGCCTCAATAATGCGCCGCAAAATTTTCTTCGCATAGGCAATGGGATATTCGCGCACGGGCGCGATCCATATTTCGATGGGTGGCCGGATACGCTGCAGCTTAATTACGGCAATCCGGCATTCCGCGAGGCAATGTTCGCCGAGATAAATAAGATTGCTGCGCTCTCTGATGGGCTCCGCTGCGATATGGCGATGCTCATTTTGCCAGACGTTTTCTCCCGCACTTGGGGAGTTGACATTCAACATTTTTGGCCGGAAGCAATTTCCAATGTGAAGAAGAAGCACCATGGTTTTGCATTCATGGCGGAAGTCTATTGGGACAGAGAGTGGGATCTGCAGCAGCTTGGCTTTGACTATACCTACGACAAACGACTCTACGATCGCCTTCGCCAGAATGAAACTCGCACGGTTCGCGAGCATTTCTGGGCGGACCCTGACTATCAACAACACTCCGCAAGATTTTTGGAAAACCACGATGAGCCACGGGCTGCCGGTGTTTTTGCAAATGAGCAGCACAAAGCTGCATCTCTGTTGACGTTCTTTTCTCAAGGATTGCGATTCTTACATCAAGGGCAATTTGAAGGATTCCGCAAGCGCGTTTCAGTACATGTGCAGCGCAAACCAAAAGAGGAAATCGATCAGGATATACAAAGTTTCTACAGCTCTTTGCTCGATTGCCTCAAACTACCGGTTGTGCACGAAGGCGAATGGAAACTGCTGGAATGCACTCGAGCGTGGGAAGATAACTGGACGGCGGATTGCTTCATTGCGTTTGCCTGGACGAAGGGTGACAACGCGGATTCTTCTGAAGCAGACTCATTGGGAAATTCGTCGGCAGACAAGCCGGTCTATGTTGTTGTTAATTATTCACCGCACCAGGCTCAATGCTATGTCAATGTCACTCCACCGGGCATAGCTCCATCTCTCGGTTTAAAAGACTTCGACATACGCATGTCGAGCAGCGCAGATTTGAAGTTCCTCGAACTTACAGAAAACGGCTTTTTCGTCGACTTCCCCGCATGGGGCTACGCGGTTCTGACTTAGTTTGAATTATCAGTTGGATTATACGTTTTGCTGGATGCGACAACAAAACTATTCTCAAATTAATATCAATAATGATGTTTACTAATAGTTCTAAAAAGCAAAAGAGCAAATATGCCGAACTTCGTTGACTTTGTACAAATCATGTCTGGAGGCACCACAATCATGGGACTATCCGTCGCATGGTTAGGGATCTATCAACAACATAAGAACACACTGGAATTAAAGCGAGGAGAAAAAAAATGTTTTCTTGACTCTCTATCTATAGAGTTGGCGAACATTGAAAGTTGGGCGGGGCACTATCCAACAAAATCCTATGAGTTTTGGTGGAGTTATCCCAATGTTCAAGACTGGAAGGCGCCTTTCGGAAAGGTTGTTTGGACTTTCAGTCATGAAGTGGTGAAAACAGGTATACGTGAAGGAATACACAAGGAACTTTCTCCAAATCTAGTCAACCAACTACTTCTTTTGGAACAATCGATTTTGGCATTTGAATGTATTTTAGATCTCCTAAAACGGCTAGCTTATAGTAATCCAACTGTATCTTGGACTCTTACTCAAAAAGTTCTAAGCGCGACAAGCGGTGTCGCCACACTCACGCAGGAAGAACTCTCTCTTTTGATGCAAAATTTTACGCTTAATCATGTTCTGCACGTTGTGTGCATAGGCAATGATGACACTGGAGAATCAGCGATGGAAGGCGATAACAAAACTACGGGAAAGACACCAGAAGTCAACAAAGCAGAAGACAAAGATGATTTAACTAGTCAAGCCAAGATAACCGAAGGTGAACCGAATGAAACGGAACAAGGTACCAAAGAAGTAAATACGCAATCAACTACCACTTTTGTTTCACTTAAAAGCTTAGAACCAGAAATGCTGGGCGCGATAGAGGCAGTGATCAAGACCTCTCTTAAAGAGGCATTAGCAGACAATCTGACCGAAGTACTAACAAATGCTGTTAAAGAGGGGGTGACCGGAAGCCTTCTAACAGAAAAGTCAAATTCCTTGATCCGAAGACAGAATCTCTATACAGCATATAAACGAACACAAGAACTACTTCGCGAGGAAATTTGCTCGCTTGACGGCAGTGCAAAGTATTCACCACCTGTTTGGATGCGAATTTTCAACATAGCGGTCTGGGCACTCGCGGCGATCGGTGCAATGGTGATAATTGCTGCCTTCATAAACATTCCAAAAATATCGGTTAACACGAATTTGACTATTGATGAAAGGAAGGAGGCGCAAAGTCAACAGGTAGAGACAAAAACAAAAGCAGGGAATCAATCAACCACACCGGCAACTGAATCAGCGAAGAGCAAACCATGACCAATCATTTGCCAATGCACGCTGATTTCGCGGAAACCACTCCAGAAAACGATCAACTGGGTTATGCTCCGCTGGCTGAAAACCTTTCAAAAAGCATAGAGCGAATAGTATCCACAAATGGTTTCGTTGTTGCTGTTACTGGCGGCTGGGGGACCGGGAAAACAACTACGATTAATTTTGTTCGTCATTATTTGGAAGAGCGAAAAGTTCCGCTAGAGTTGGTCGACTTCAATCCTTGGTGGTTTTCTGGACAAGAAGATCTAATTCGACGTTTACTTGAAACTCTTACTTTTCGGATACAACCGGAAACCAAAATTAAGGCTCAATTAGGTGAGGCGCTAACGCAGCTTGTGGATTCGCTTGGAGGCACACCTATCCAGTTGAAACAGTCTCAGACTGGCTACACCGTCGACCTTACAAAATATCCCGATCTGCCAAGCAAGCTTTTTCAGGGACCAAAAGATATTCCATCACTTAAGGCAGCGGTGGGAAATCTCTTAATAGAAACCCAAATGAAGTTCTTAGTTATAGTGGACGATGTAGACCGTCTTTCAAGTCCCGAAATTCGAGAGTTGTTTCGTGCAATAAAAGCCATAGGAGATTTGCCGAATGTGATTTATCTCCTTGGTTTTGACCCTTCGATTGTATCGAAAGCTTTTGACAATATGTATCCGGAAAGGGGTCTCGACTACCTAGAAAAAATGATTCAAGTTTCGTTCGACCTTCCGGTACCAAATAGTGACGGAATTTCCCGCATTCTGACTCATGGTCTAGATGAACTTTTCTCAACTCTACAGATCCAAAACTTTGATAATAACAACTTCTCGAAGCTCTACAACACTGGAATAAGACAACTCTTAACCAGCCCACGGCGTGCCGTTCGCCTACTCAACGCACTATGCCTCACAATCCCGGCAGTAGTCGGTGAAGTAAAAATGTCTGAATTCATAGCGATCGAAGCTTGTCGCCTGTTTTTGCCAGAAGTGTACCAGGTACTTCGCATGAGCAAAGCCGAATTTGCGGGTCACACAACAATTGGGTTTGGAGGTGCTTCCGATGAAAAATTGCGAGCCTTCCACAACAATTGGCTAGGTCGCTTTAATGAAGCAGATCAAGAATGGATAAAAGAATTTTTTACCGAACTATTTCCCAAGTTCAACTTTGCCTTGAACACTCATGGATATGAAAGCGAACATTTGCCAGAATGGAGGAGAGAATTACGAGTTTGCTCTCCAGATATTTTCGATGTCTACTTCAGGTTCGCCAAGCCTGATGATACGATTTCATCAGCAGAGCTTCGTGAGTTTCTAATGCAAATTGGCGCAAGAACATCTCATGAAACGCTGTTGAAATACATAACTTCCAAAACAGTGCATGACAAAAACTGGCTTTGGAATTTAATAGAGCGGCTAAGCGACCATGTTGAAAGTGACCTAAGCCCGGAAAGCGCAGAGTACTTGTTGCTCACACTTTTAAGAGGCTGGACTCAGTACGTTTATGTACCAGGAACATCGCAAAAGGTGATGTGGTTACAAGATAACTCAGTTTTACTTTCTGGTCTTATTGCAAAGCTATTTAAGAGAGTGCCGAAAGGGAGAAGGAAAGCTCTTTTAATTGAGTGTCTATCAAAAGAATTTCCTCCTGAATATATGCTCCGGCTAATTATTAGAATAGCCAAGAATCATGGAAAGTTCCAAGGAATTCACAACAAAGAAGAAAGAGATGAACTTCTAGAAGAAGACGAATTCCTTGAAGTAAGTTCGCTTTTTTGCGAGCAAATTTTAAATCTCATTCAAAATCAACTAATTCTTGATTCCTCCGTTCTCGCCAAACTCATTAATGCCTTCAATGAGCTAGACAAAGAGAAAATGCCACTCATTGTATTGACGGCGCGACGAAGCCTCATCGGCTCTGTCGCGCTTATGTCGCAAGGTCTTCGCGAAACACTTTCATACACGAGCAACAAAGCAGAACAAAGGTTTGTGGTTGATCTGGAGACGGTGGGGAAATTCATTTCACCAGAACTACTGCAGCCTGCCGCAATCGCTGCAGAGTTTGACAGCGCAATGGATGACCGGTCGAAGGAAATTGCAAAGGCGTTTCTGACTCAAGTTGAAAACCCAAGCGAGCAACCTAAAGATGATTGGTAAGACATTGTCTACACAGGAGTAACAAGATGAGAGTTGGAATACTCATCATCGGTTCACTCTTCTGGAGAGAAAATCGCCAGCAATGGAGAACTGAGAATCTTTTGGAAGACCTTGCATTTCCTGTACGTGCTCCGATACGTTACGGACGCCTTTCCAGTTCAAATACGTACACAATGACTTTCTCCAGAGCAGCTCCATTCGGCGAAGCATTAGTCCTTCCGTGCAGGCGCGAAGTAAGTGACATTGATGATTTGAAACACGAGGCAAGACTCCTATGGGGGGCTGAGGTAAATGCCCACGCAACAGAGTCCGTCAGTTCGGACTGGGGCTGCGTGGCACTACTTTCCAATGGATCAGAGAAAGCTGCAGTAATCACGAACCATTGGTCGGAGTTTGTGTCTGCCATTCCTAATTATGGTCGCATTTCACACGCAGCCGGAGAAGAAAAAATTGTTGAAAGTGGAATTCTCCAGTTTTCATGGGAAAGCGTGTTTGCACAAGAACGCTCATCTAGCACAAAACTAGATCTTATACTCGCGACAGCAAATGATCCGACGATAGATCAATCTATGCAGATATACGCGTCACCTCAAACAATTGCAGATGCATGGAATACACACAGAAACGCGGTCGAATATTTCCGAAATAATAGAGAAAGTCGTATCAAAACCTTTCAAGATAGTGAAATCATAGAACACTTATACAAGGAATGGGAAAAGTCTTAAAACATACGCAAAGATACTCGCAGAATTGTCGTTAGACCACACATCCGAAATTTGATTGCTAATATAATGCCATTTTTAACTGCAAGAATTCAGACTCGGCCGGTCTTCTTCAGGTCAGCCAAAACTGCAATTATAGAACGCCCACCGCGTGCATCATTCACTTGCCGAAAACCACCGCCATAAATGGGATCTTCATTGCGCGCTATCCCATTGCGGTGAAACTCACTCTCGGGTGTATCAATCTCAGAAAGATAACCGAAAGCGAACAATTCGCAAATTCCCTCTTGCACATCAAGTGCCATATTTGGCATGCGATTGAGAAAACACCAAACATGACCAAATTCATGTGCCATGATTGCCGCCGTGTGTTCGCGGGGCAGTCCGTGAAGAATCACAACTTCCTTCACATTGCGAGCCTTTTCTTGCCCATTTACAGATTGTATCTCCAATAGAGAAATGCCGGCTTCTGTCTGCGGCGTTCCTCCGGCCAAACGATCGATCTCATCAAGATCAGCCAGACGCAGCGGCAAATTGACGCTGGCATCCACACTCAATCCAAGTTTAGCCAAAACCTTTCTCACTTGAGCAAATAGAGACTTCGCTGAATTCAAATCATCGATAGCAGTCTTTCTGCAGATGTGGCAAATCTTACGACCGTCCTTATATTCAACACCACCACCAGTAATGCTCTTAGAAATCAATCTCGAACAACTAAAGCATTTCTGGAGTTCGTCTACATGATTCTTGCAAAACTTGTTCTGCCAGTAGTCCGTCAAAAACTCGCCTATCAATGGCTTCTGACATACACCACATTTGGTAGCGAATTGGTCATAGTAATCTTGCTCACAATACGGCTTTCCATCACGATGCAAAAACCTCGAACTACCGAATTGCTTGCGACAGATAGTGCAAACAAAGTGCTCTTTGTGCCACTTGTGCCCCAGGGCTTCAAGGAAGGTACCCTTTATCGGTTCGCCGCATGCATGGCATCGCTCGCCAAACTTCTCGTAATAGTCCTGCTCGCAGTAGGGCTTTCCATCTTGTTGTAAAAACCCGGCGTCACCAAATGGTTTTCCACATGCAGCACAAACAAAATGCTGCGGATGCCACTTGTGCCCCAGGGCCTCAAGATATTGTCCACTTATTTCCTTTTTGCAACCCTGGCAATAAAGCATAGTAATGGCTAATTCGACGAAAGTGCAAGTGCTTGATGTTTCGTCGTATTCACTCGGTCATGATCTGCTTCAACTCGTCGCCGAGCGCCAAAAGTTTTTCACGCCACATTTTCAAATGATTCGTTCGCAACACTACTTCCCGAGCGTGGTCTTTATCCAAAACCGCAATCGCCTTCATAGCAATGGCGCTCAAGTTATTTACTTCGTGATCGACAACCGCAGTAAAATTGTCGTATCCAGCTAAGGTTCCACGACGAGACTGCGCGAGCGAATCGGTGAGGTTGAGCGCTTCCTTGGAATTCTCATCCATTGAAAAACGTTCCGCAGGCAAAGCTGTTCCATTTGCAACTCTAATCAAAATTCCGAAAAGCTTCTTGGATAGATATGAAAGCATTGAATCCAAGATCAGCTGACCATCAACTTTCCAAACTGTTTCGCCATCTTCGAAGTTTGCGTCAAGATCCATATAGCTTGAAAAGAATGACTCGCGTCCGGCAAACGTACTCAAATTTTCGATTGGCACAATGTATGCGTGAATCTTCTGCGCCTGCGCTTGCATGACTAACGCCCAAGGTTCTGTAACTAGCGTCCCTTGAAAGATGACCAAGGATTCGGTTGGTTGGGTAGCCGCGGCCGGGGCGACGGGGCGCGTGATTACAACGTGTCTCTTGTCTGAAGTCTCGGCATTAGTAAGCTCGAACGCATAGCGTTGAAAGTCATCGAACAACCTGTCCAAGAATGCAACACTGCTGAGATGGACCGGCTCGCTATGAGTCTTCGTGACTGCCGCTGTGGGCTCTTTATTAACGTCAGCGATCCAATGAGCGGTTTCTTCTCCGGTGAATTTGCCTTGCAATCCTCCGAGAATTTTCTTCGATAGATCATCGGAAGTTTTGCCGCGACTTGAACCACCCAAATTCGAGTTTTCCACTGACAAATCCCCCGTTGTCTCGTCTTTCCATTATACGGCGCGGCGCCCCTACGGACCGCCGTTTTACAACTTCCCTGCAAAAATGGCGGCGAAAGCCAATCTTCCGAGAAGCGCTCCAGCTGTACTTTTACGGCGACAAAGCGTAACGCGGGACGGCAATTCAACTAGGTCAAACCTGGAGCATCCAGGTAAATCCCCCCCCCAAACAGGGCTTTCCTTAGAATTCCTCAATGTTGTCAAGCGGGAGCACTCTAAGCCCTGCCAGAGGCGCCTACAACCCAATTGCTGCAAAGGTTTCCAGACTCAAGGCAGGCAAATGCCCAGGCCATCGCGCGATTTGGCACTGCCTGATAGGATGGAGTTACGCGTTTGGGGACACACATATTTATTAGCGTATTTGTTGTGGCAGTTGCTCGCCACAGCTCTGGCGAAGCGTTGGCATTTTCAAAAATCAAATCGTGAGCTTATCCATCAGCTCGCGAAGGAGGGCGCATGAGTTTATTCTCCTGGCTCAGAGATAGAACACGTGGTCAAAACACTGATACCTCCTGGCGAGAGGGTTCAGTGGAAGTCGAACCATTTGTCTTCACTGAAGCAGAAATGTCGGGACCATTCGTAAGTGGCAACCTGGCAATGTACTTGATACATGGAACAGACGTGAGCACCACAAACTTCATCACACTTGAAGAAGCACTTGCGAAGAAGAAAGTTGTGATAGAAGAAACCAGTCAGGTTCAGTCGCTACGCATCAAGAATGCTGGCGACGAAGTTGTCTTTATTCAATCGGGCGACATCGTAAAGGGCGGCAAACAAGATCGAACGTTGCAGCATGACATGATACTCCAATCGAAATCGGATTTCGAATCGATCAACTCATTCTGTGTAGAGCAGGGGCGTTGGCACAAACGCGGGTTAGAAGGTGATGATACTTTCTCGCAATCAGACTTCTACTTGTCGTCGACTAAGTTGCGAATGGCTGCCAAAAGTGGATCGCAAGGAGCAATCTGGACTGAAGTAGGAAAATTGCAATGCCGCAGCGCGATGAATGCAGGCGTCCCACTTTCACACATTCAAGATCAGATGTCTACGACGAGCTTGCAACTAACATTGGAAAACAAAAAAATTCAAGAGTGCACAGCGCGATACGTAGACGATCTGAATCAAGCTCTTGGAGAAAAACCGTATGTAATTGGATGCGCATTTGCAATCAACGGGCAGATGAACAGCATCGACATCTACTCGTCATCATCTCTATTCAAAAAGATGAGAGGCAAACTTTTGAAAGCTGCTGCAGTAGAAGCATTCTCAGAGCAAAAGCAACAAGACAACTTCGCACCTCCAAATTTGGTGCAGGTTATGAACAGCATGAAGGATCTTGCGAGTCAGAGTGCAACGGTGGTGATGTCTAATGGCAACGCCCTGATAGTCAAACAAGAATCGCAGAAAAACGTGCTTTACGAAACCCGCGATTTATCGAATGAAGGCAAATGGTTGCATCGAAATTATTCGGTCAAGTAAGCCAGAAGACCGAGGGCGGGATATATCCCGCCCTACACTTTGCTTACAGAAAGGCGGCGCAACCGAAGTGCTCACGTTTCAGAAACACCGGGCGATGCATGGCATCGCCACTACATTTCGCTGACAGCAACATTACAATTCCGTTTCACTAACAACCGGTCGATTCGTGGCTGACGACCTTCTCTACCAACTTGCCGGGCTTTGCCTTAGTAGAGAGAAACAGCGTCACATCGCGGACGTTGTAATTGTCGGTCGTGTCCAAGATCAAGTCCAGCTTGCCATCACCATCGAGATCACCAGCCCAAAGCAGCGACGGAAAGGAGGAATCACTAACTTCTTTGCGCTCGTACACTGTTTGCTTCACGCCACCAGTTTCTAGGATAATCTTGTAGTCTTTGCGATATTCGCTGTCTTTCTTCGTCCCGCTTACAGTAAGCGTCGATTCTTTGGAACCGAGATTCAGCTTCGTTTTGAATCCAATGTCAGGACGTTCTTTCTGATACGTCTTGCTCGTGCTGACTTTTCCAGCTTTGAGCGCCGACACGCCGTTCATCAGGAATAAGGGCTGGACCTTATCAGAGGCGGTGACTTTTTTACCAGTCTTTTGGTCAGCAGCTTCGTCGTTGATTTCGTCGCGAACTCGAGACACCTTAACCTTGGTCGGTCGCAACTCAAACTGTCCAGCTTTCGTCGGAAACAAGCCCATCCATGTCAAACCGGATTTCGTGTTTAGCTCAGAATCATGATAAACAGTCACTTCAATGATGTCGGCAGCCAATGCCGCAGAGGCAATGGACGAACATAAAAGGATGGATGCCAATATCGAACCGGGTTTAAACATTACGTCTCCTAAAAGCGCAGCAGCGCCTAAAATGCGCCAACCTTACACACAGAATTCATTCACAAAACATTGAACTGCGCCAACTTAACCACTTACTCTAATACACTTTCAAATTAGACCGATTATTGCAGTTTGAGGAATTTTTTAATGCCAGCACCTGCGGAAACGAAAACAGAGAAGCGGTTTGACGAAAAGCTTCTCGATATTTACAATGGCGCCGCGACAACATTAATGATCGCCGTCGGTCATCGCACAAAGCTCTTTGACAAGATGGCGGAAATCGGCGCGGCGTCAAGCGAAGAGCTCGCAAAAGCGGCCACCCTCAACGAAAGATATGTTCGCGAATGGCTGAATGCGATGACCGTCAGCGGCATCGTAAATTTCGATGTTCAAAACCAGAAATATTCCTTGCCGCCTGAGCATGCATACTTGCTCATTCGCAAATCCGGAAAAGACAATCTTGCAGTGTTCGCGCAGTACGTCAGCGTAATGGCAGGCGTCGAGGATGAAATCATCGAATGCTTCCACAAAGGAGGCGGCGTGCCGTATTCATCCTACAACCGCTTCCATGAAGTGATGGCAGAAGACAGTGGTCAATCACTCGTTCCTGCATTACTCGAGACTGTCTTGCCATTGGTTGACGGACTCGTTGAGAAATTAGAACAAGGCATCGACGTAATGGACATTGGATGCGGGCGAGGGTTAGCGTTAATGCGCATGGCGAAGGCGTTTCCAAAGAGTAGGTTTGTTGGATACGACCTTTGCGATGACACTGTTGCTTTTGCAACACAAGAGGCAAAGGCAAGAGGACTAAGCAATCTGTCATTTGAAGTTCGCGATGTTTCCGCTCTTGGAGACGCTGAGAAATTCGACTTCATCACCGCTTTTGATGCAATTCACGATCAAGCGCAGCCTCAGACTGTTTTAAACAACATCAGCAAGGCGTTAAAGTCAACCGGGACGTTTTTGATGCAGGATATCGACGCATCAAGTAAGGTGGAAAACAACCTCGATCATCCACTCGGTCCATTCTTGTACGCCGTTTCTTGTATGCATTGCATGACTGTTTCACTTTCACAAAACGGTGAAGGACTCGGCACCATGTGGGGGCGTGAGACCGCAAAAACTTACTTGGAGCGCGCTGGATTCAAGAAGGTTGAAATTCAAAAACTCACTCACGACATTCAAAACTGCATTTACGTCGCGACAAAATAAATCAGCTTCTCGACAAAATAAATCTGTTTCTCAACAAAGAAGATCAGCTTCTCAATTGATAAAATCAATTTCTCGACCGGTCAAATGAAGCCCATGTCGGAATGTATTGCAGAATCGGCACAGTAGTTCTTTGTGGTCTCAACGTCGTGCTGAGCAAGCCGTGATCAGATAGACCTCGGGTGATGCGTGGGTTCTGGAAGAATGGACGCACTTCCGGGTTCGACATCAGCCACGGAATACCTTTGTACAAGAAGCCATCCAAGCGTCCGCCCATCGACTGAGTGGATGTGGTATCACCAGGATTGGCAATTTTGAAACCAGCATTCAATAGAGGATCGAGTTCGCGGGTCTTATCAAGGAAAGTATTCCAATCACCAGCCACGATACCACGGAAATCCTTACCCAAAGATGCGGCAAGTATTCTAGCCTGTTCCGTGCGAACAGGAGCGGTGGCTTCCGGGCCGCCTCTCATTGACTTAAGGTGAACAGTGACAGCGGAAAACTTCTCACCAGATGCAGTATCAAGCAAATCAACACGAAATGCTGGTCGCAAGTCTGGAATGTTGTGTACATTCGCGACTTCTTCGTAAGTGTGCGTGCCCAGAACTTTCAAGCGCGGATGTACGAGAAATCCAACCGCTTGCCCTCTGCTGTTATCTCGCGATACTTCATAGTTGTAGCCATTGTCCTTAGCAACTCTAGCCAATCCATCGACGTTCGTCTCTTCCACAAACATCAGGTGGTGGCGTGGCACTATGTGTTTATAGGTATCGCTAAAATATTGGGCTTTGTCACCGGTAAGAAATTCCATGTTCCATTCGCCCAGCACCAGGTCGCCGGTAGGCTTCGCCATCGGCATGGACTCCATGCTCTTTCCTACTTCGGAGGCAACGACTTTAGCATCGGGCAGCGGGCGAGGTTTTGCATCCTGAAAAGTCTTGAGCAGGTCGAGGTTAGTCGCCTCAGGGTGGTAAAAACCACGCTGGACAATCTCGTTAGGCGATAGTTTTGCAAACTCTTCGGTAGCCGGATAGCTCGGTTTAGTTTCGTTGACCCAATTAGAGTAAGACTTAGATAGCGCGCGTAACTCTGTGCTGTTTCGCAGAGCAACTTTGCTGAACGCTCCTTCGAGTCCCCCTTCCGGCGAAATGATTCCGTTGGTTCTGACTTCTTCGGCGCCAATCTTCGATTCTGAAGCTGAAGTTCCTCCAGGTTTGCCGGAGCCCTGTCTACCAACTGGCTCTGAGGGAACCGACTTGGTCGAGATCCGTGTAAAGCCCTCGTGGGCCAATGGTAGAAGGGTGTTCAAAGCCATACCCTGAACACCGGACTGCAGTACAACTTCTGTCGGCGCCAGCTTTCCATTCGAAGCCAGTTGAGAGGTTTCACTCATGACTGCCCCGCCGACAAAACCGGTCATGGGATAGGCCATAATCCTGCCAGCAACCGGCAGCTGCTTGGACAGAAGGTTACCCCTATCAAAAACAAGGAAGCCAACGCCCGTTCCAATAGCGTTTCCCAGCCGAGTATGGTTTTCGTCAGGCTTCTGCAAGCCCCCAAAAGCTGCCGCACCAGTGATGTTTGCGACACGGCTCGACGTCAAAACCGGACTTAACGCCTCACCGACCCTGGTACCGGCGAGCGCTCCATCGGCAGCCAACATTGCCTTACCCGCACCTTTGCCAGCCAGGTAGAAAGGAAGAACAGCGCCTACACCGCCCGAGGCACCTTGAACGAACCAGCCAGGACTATAGGGCTTTTGCTCTTCGACCTGAAGGTGGACTTCAGGTAAATTCGCTGCGTCCGCCACAATGTTGTACATCGCCAGAGGCCCCGCATTCAGAGCGGGATTAAGGATATTCTGCTCAGCCCAATTCACCGCAGTATCGGATTTGTGAGCGTCAGAAGCTTTGGATTTGGAGTCGGATGCAATGTCAGGCATGCGAGGACCGCGATGCAAGGGAGGTTGTCCGCAGTCTGCGCTTTTGCAAGGAACCTTTCAATGAGGTAGGCACGCATACCGGTTCGTAAGACCCGCAGAGAAAGATTAAACGGCTACTTCGCCTCAGGGGTAGGGATAAGCCAATTGCATAAACGTGCTTCCAGGACAATCGACAACGCGAGCGATTGCAGACTTCACGACCACTTCACACTGCCTCAATATAATAAGGTCTGCGCTTACTATCAACCTTCCCCGCGATAAACCTCCCCTGCCGCAGCAAGCGGTCCACTCTCCGTTGGGTTTGAGCATGACCACAGCAGATACTCCGGTTGAACCGGTTAGACAACGACACACGATTGTAGAAAGAAATAACGATACGACTACATCTGATGTAAAACCAGACGTAAAGCCAGAAACCAATTCTAACGGCGGCACTGACTTTGCCTCTCGGGTCGGTCTTACCGCAGGCTCTCCCCAAGACACGCTGAGATTTCTCGGCGACCTCACGCGCAATGCGAACCTGGGTGTCGTCCCCGAGCAGTTTGGCAGGGTTGATATCGCATTTAATGGAACAGATCTTAGCGGTTTGCTCAATCCAAGAAACCGTCAAATGCAAGCTGAACGCGCAGGAACACTGACAGATCTCGCTGCAGCGCGCGGTGATCGTACAGTTGCGACGGTAGATCGCGCTGTCAGACCAGTCGAACGCACCGTACCTGGCACAGAGCAGTTGCCGCCAGGCGTCAGCAAGATTGAACGCACTCGAATTTATGGTACAGGCTCGCCCGTCGACACCCAGGTCGAAATTCGATACGGAATGGACGGCAAGCCAAACTTCGTTCGCGACCACTTGGGTGAATGGAAATCTCAAGATGGTGGCAGAACCTGGAAGACAGATGAGCCCAATCTGCGCTTCCGCCGCGGTCAAGTCGGCATCGACAGCAGTGGCAATTACTCTATCAGCAATGATGATTATGGTGTGCGATCGACTTACTCTCCCGACGGAAAAGTTACGCGCGCAATTACTAATCAAGCTGGAGAACAATTCTCTGTCACCCGCGACAAGAAGGGGATTCCGACTGGTTTCAGTGATAGCAGTGGAGAGTGGACCGGCGACGGAAAAAATTGGACGAACGTCAAAACCGGAGAGAAAAAATCCGGGACTGTTGCTCTTGCAGAGCACGGTGAATTTCGATTCAAGCCTGACAAAGGCGACGCTGTGGTTGCGCAATCACCTCAACTAGAACGCATCAATAAGATGCAAGAAGAAATCACCAGGCAATATGGCATCAAGTTTGCAAAACCGGGCGAGAAGGTGAAAAACGAAGGCAGAGTGCCAGGCGAGCCGCAAGAAGATCCGATTTATGCCGGAGTTCCATCAGAAGCCGAACTCAATGTCTTGAAAGATGTTTTGAAAAACACGAGCCATGAGAATTACAGTGGAATGAAGATGTGGTTCATTCGTGCAGATGAAAATAAAGCTGATCTCTATGGCGCCTACAAAGGCGAGCAGGGCGACAAACCGGCAACACCGCATGAATGCAACGGATGCCACAATCCAAAGGCAATAACCGATGCAAAAAATGGCAATATGTATGTACTGCCGCTCGCGCGACAAGAAATGAATGGTGCACAAGGATTAGAAGCTACGCTCTACCACGAACTCGGGCACCATGAGCAAAAGATGGGCAAAATGCTTGGCGATATGGTCGGTCCGGAAGGAACAAAAGAAAGCAGAAAGCTTGCCGCAGACATGGGCTGGCAATGGAGTGAACGTTTGAAGACACCAGTTCTCCAGGACAAGACTGGGGGGCTGTGGCGTTTCGATCAAGAAAAAGGTGAATTCCGCTGGGCTGGTGGCAAACAACCAACTGATGGAATACGTAGACTAGATCCAGAGCAGATGCGCGATCGTGCAAAGGTTCCTTCCATGAATGCTTACTTCTTCCATCCTACAGAACAGCACGCGGAGTCGCTCGCAGGCTTCCGTATGGGAGTAACAGGGCAAGAGCGCAATGGTGGAGACCGTCGAACACTGGCGATTGATTCTCCAAAGATGTACGAAGTGATCAAGAAGTATGACCAAGCTCAAATCGATAAGAAGTATCCACCGGGCCCAGATGGTCAGCCCAAAATGATCCGCGGTCTCGACGGAAAAATCATTGAAAACAATGAAGCGAATCGACGTAATATTGAGAGGACGGAATACCAGTGGAAGCTCGAACATTTGAGCGAACCACATGTGCCGAAAAAACGAGATCCGGACAACAAACGCAGGTAGTGAAAACAGCTAAAATCAGCGCTATTTGCTAAGTGCAGCCAGGACCTCTCCGCACATTTATCTACTTCGCGTCTCTGTTTTTCTTCGCGACGGCAGACTTGATTTCCATAACTTGCTCTAGCAGCGGCTGTGCTTTATCGTTTTCATCAAGCGCGATGTGCAGGGATGCGAGTTCTTGAATGCGCTCTGCCGTCTTAAGACTGTTGAAACCATGCATTCGCTTCGATACTTCGACAGAGTGTTCCAATAGCTTAATAGCAGTTCCGCACTGGCCACGTTCATGGCAAAACATTGCAAGTTTTGCAATGCGCTCGTCTTGCGATTTCAAATTACCAGTTTCCGCTTCAGCACTGCCTCCTGCGGGCTTCCCTTTATCTGCAGGTGAAGGCGACAAATCCTGAGTTGAAGTCGATGCAGTCAAACGCATAATCTCGGAATCAACAGCGTCCGCATCCTTGAATTTACGCTGCACATAAAGCACATCCTGCTGTTTACGCAGCGACCGAAGCAGTTCGACATCATTACCGGAATGCCGCGCTTCTAGGATCGCAAGCGAAAGGGCTTTCTCAGCCTCCTCGTATTTCTCATCATCAAATGCAATTACAGCGGCTTTATAGTGTTTCGTCCAAGTTGGGCTCGCTGCTTGTGATGGCGTTTTCACAATCCTTTTGCTGGCTGGATACGGCGTCTCCGGATGGGCATTCAGCATTGCAAAAACAGCTGCACCCCCTAAAGCTAGCACCAGTATAATCGGCACCAAGATATTCGGCTTTGCTTTGTCACCAGCGGCGGGTGTCGCAATCGGAATATGTATACTTCCTGCAGAACCATCAAGTTTCAGCCGTTCTAATGCCGCTTTGAATTCCGTCGCAGACTGAAAGCGGTCGTCAGGATTTTTACTAAGTCCTTTGCTGATTATAGCTTCCACATCACTCGAAATTCCAAGCTCCGGTCGAACCTTTGATACCGGTATTGGTGCCTCATCAATATGCTTTTGAACTGTTTCAAGTACGTTTTCTCCAACAAGTGGAGGTACACCGCAGAGGGCTTCGTAAAGGACGCAAGCGAGCGAATAGATTTCGCTGCGAACGTCAGCACGCTTTCCACGACATTGTTCTGGACTCATGTAATAGGCGGTGCCCATCATAAAACCGGATGCTGAAAGCTGCTGCTGTTTTCCTTCACCGAAAAACTTTGCCAAACCAAAATCTAGAATTTTGATTTGATCATGTCCAGCTTTGTTGGACACAATCATAATGTTTTCCGCTTTCAAATCACGATGAATAAGTCCTTGCTCATGGGCATACTGCAGTGCGTCGCAGATCTGAAGCGCAATGTCCGTAACGCGACGCACAGGCAGAAACGTCTCGTCATCGAGCAAATCGCCAATGGTCTGCCCCTCGACAAAATCCATGACTAAGTACATCTTCTCACCGGCGATGCCAAAATCGTGAACGGTCACGATGTTTGGATGACTTAACTGACAGGCAATTTTCGCTTCGTTCTGAAATCGCGCATAGGCGTCTGGCTCATTTGAAAACGCAGCGTTCAACATTTTGATCGCGACAATTTTATCCATGAGGATATGACGACCACGGTAGACAACACCCATGCCACCACTGGCGATGACAGAGAGGATTTCATACCGGTCGTCGAGTTTTGTGCCGACAAGCGAGTCAGCTTGGGTGTTAATGTTGTTTGATTCGTCCACAAAAATATTCTACCCACCCCGAAGGGCTGTACTGGGTATCGTCTTACATTCTCTTGACAATCAAGGACTTACCAGTTAACACAAATTCCATATAAATCGATGGGTATATAAAACCTGGTATGGCGCTTTCACGGGACCTGACGGTCCTGGAGGAATTGATATGTCCGACGAAACCCCGAAGAAGCCCGAAAAAGGCGAAGTCTCAAAACCTTCAGAGAAGAACAAAGTCAGCGAAACCGCCAAGGAGGGGGATCAAACCGAAAGGTTCAGGGCAATTCGCCGTGGGCTGGCGAAAGGTGAGATGGCGTTCTCATTTGCAGGGGTGAAAGCCGGCTCTGGCTCAAAATTCGAGCTTGTGGACGGAGAAAAGCAGGTGGCCGCGGCGACTCCGAACGTGCGCACAGCTGAAAAACCCCCAGGCGAGCGTCCCGGACTGGAAAGGACCGGAGCCCCCGCAGGCGAACGACCAACAGAGAGACCTGCTGGAGAGAAACCCGTGGACATGGCGCAGGCGCTTCGTGATGCGGAAGCCATTCGAAAGGCCACCGGCAACGACAACTGGGTCGCCAGATGGGCGGACCGCGACGCCATCAACAAGATTCTCGAAGGAAAAACCGAATCCGAAAGAACGGCAATCGACAAAATCTATAGAGAAAAGTTTGGCAAAGGTTTGGAAGCTGAGATGCGCGGATTTCAAACCGGAGCAGACCTGGAAAAATTTCTGAATATTCTTCATCGCAAGGATAACAACGCGGAAAACACGGCAGCGCGACGAATTCATGAAGACCTCGTGGAGAATCGCAATTGGATTCAGGGCAGAAGTTCGAGCGAAATCGAAAAAGACGTGCGCGACCTACTCTCCACGCGCAATGCCGACCAAATTTCAAAAGTCGATGCGGAGTATCGCCAAACATATGGCGTGTCCCTTCGCGATGCGATTATGAAAGACGACAAATTTTCCCAAGCAACCAAAGATATGGTTGATGTCTATCTGAAGGGCAACGATAAGCGCACCGACGCTGACACCGCAAAATTAATCGACACGGCGCTAAAAGAAGAAGACACACAGCTCTTTGCTGAATCAATGCGCGATGCCTCTCCAGCGGCGCGCAAAGCCTTCCTTGACGGTGGTGGCGAACAACGCGTCAAAGACGCATTTGGTCACTGGTACTCGAACTCAGATGTCACCCACGCGATGGACTATGCGCGCGAAGGTAAGTTGTCGGCTGCGACACAAATCAAAGACAACACAGGTATTGCCTTCGACAATGAGAAAGGCGTAGAACTTGCGATCAACAGAATGACCGATCGCGAGAGAAAGATGTATATCGATGGTAAAGCCTTATCCCAAGGAAAGGCGGTTGCTGGGTTGGACGAGCAAGGGCAGAGGGCTGCGCGCGACTACTACACAACCGTGCACGAGGCTTTGAATAAAACAGCGAACTCGACAGAAATGGTCCAATACGAGGACATGATCGCCAATAAGGGTGGTGGCTCTCTGGTGGCATCGCTAGCTCGGCATCGCGGCACCATCTATAATTCCAGCGTCGAAGACATCACCAATGATGTACGCAACATGACACAGGCGCAGTTCGAAGAAGCGAAGCGCAATCCAGCACAGCGTGCCGCATTGGATCAAATGCTCACGAGCCTGAATAAAGACGAGAACGAGCGAAAACAAGTACTCGCTGTTTACGACAAAATGGTGGCGGCACAGGACTTCACGAGAGCACAAGAGGCAGGCAAAGTCAGCGTTACGGAAGAAATTGCAGCAAGCCAACATTGGTATGGAACAGATTCCCAAAGGTTAGTCACATCCATTTTCAACATGTCAGCGACGGATCAAAATCGCTATCGCACCGACGATAACTTTAGAAAGCAATTAGACGACTCAGTTAAAGAATCCCTGAGAAGTCCAGCTCAGTTAGACGCGGCGCAACGCATGTTGAGGCAAGTGAAAGACGGCAAAGCGCCAGACTCTGATGTAATTGCGCTTCTCAAAATGAGCCCGAATTGGGAAGGTGAAAAAACCGGCGAAATCGCGCGGCGCGTTGATAGCGTACTTAGTAGAGATCCGGCGCTGCGCGAACGTTTGGTCAATCCCAAAACAGCTGAAGACCGAAAGTTTGCTGAGGATTTCAAGCAAGCGGCGCGCTCCGCTTTCAGGGAAGACTATGACAATTTCGGAAAGCCGCTGGTAGAAACGGGGCATCTGCCACTCGAGCGAAAAGTTGCACTTAACCAGGGTGTCTTCAGTAATGCATATAAGGAAGCGTTTCAAGACCTGCAAAACGCAAGTCCTGAAGAAAAGCAGAGGTTGCGCGACGACCCGACGTACCGAGATAAAGTGCTTGGTTGGATGGACGACAATCGCAAGCAAATCGCGATGGCAACCGTAAATCAAACATCTCTCCAGCCTGAAGACAATATCCGCGCGGCAATTGTTGGATGGGGTGGTTCATCAGACATAGTCGCCGAACTCAACAGCATTAAGCCTGAAGATCTTGCGCGAGTAAAAGCTGACTACGCTGCAAAATATGGCAGCAGCCTCGCCGGCGACCTGATGGAAAAATTGGGCGGACAAGATCAAGATGTTGCAGAACGCGTCCTTGCGCAAAACTTATCGGTAGAAGACAGAACAAACATTGCGCGAACACAGACGCAAAACGCGCGCAGTGGAATTGGTGCGGCACTGTCAGACAGCGTCTTCCGCAGCGGCACCGGCGAGCAAGCAGATGATGCAATGGAACAAACAAACCGGGCGATTTCAGAACAGAATCAATTGACTGCGGCTATTGCAGCGGGTAGTGAAATCGCCAGTCGAATGTCACCTGAGCAGATTCAGGCAGTGCAGCAAAGATTAGCGGCACAGGTATCGGAAGCGATTGGATTTCAAAATACAGCAACGGAGAATGCAGTGGAATCAAAGAGGGCTGCAGCGAATTATGTCGCGGATGGTGCCATCATTACGGCGGCAATCGGAAGCATGATTATAACTGGTGGCGCCGACGCACCACTAGTAATCGGATTAGCGTTTGCTGGTGCTGGTATCAAAGTCGGAACCAATGCAGCAATTCAGGGCAACAACTATGATTTGAGCTTGGGTCAAGTTGGCTATGACGCAAGCATAGGCTCATTGACGGCAGCAACATCGGTAATTGGACCGGGACAAATAGCCGCTGTTTTCGGTATCGGCAGAGTAGCGGCGACAAGAGCCGCAGGAATTGCGCTGGCTGAGACCGGAGAGCAAGTTTTGGTTCAAGGTGGAAAACAAGCAATTGAAACCGGCACTCGTGAGATTGTTCAAAACACTCTTGCAAGTGGTGCCAAGGCTTTGAATCCTTCAGATTTCACTGCACTCGCCAATCGAGTGGTTTCATCAGAACTGACAGGTGAGGCTCGTGAACAAGCGGTTAAGCAGTTGGCTGATAGCCTTCAGAAAAATGTGTCCGAACAATTAGCCAGCGGCATAGTCAGACATGCTACCCATATCGGACTAAATGCGGGTGGTGGCGCAGCCGGTGGCGGACTGACTGGGGCAGGGGAAGGTGTTGCCGAATGGGATTCGCGCAAAACAGTTGCGGAAAACCTCGCCCACATCGCACAACGCAGCGGTGAGCTAGCCGTAGGCGGTGCAATCATTGGTGGCGGACTGAGCAGTGCAACCACCGGGTTAGGACGCGCAAGAGATATTGTACGCGGGGCACGCGAAGGAGAAGAACTAGCAGGCAGAGAGCTTACCGCTAATGCAAGAACGGCTGCCGAGCAAAGTGACGGAGGTGTTCGTCCGACAGCCAGACCAGCAGAAGAAACACCGAAGGTTGATCGTCGACGTAAATCTGATAGTGCAAAATCAGAAGAATTACAGAACCCCAGAGAACCGCAGAAACCCGCAGATCAACAGAGACCAGCACCCACTGAAAGTCGTGAAACCGCTCCGGTGGACTCAGAAGTAAGAGCTCCACGTGAGAATCCACGTAGAGAAGGCTTCGAACGTAATCTCAACGAGAGAGGGCAAGTCCTCGATAGTAAAGGCAACATTCTCGAAAACGATTGGCCGCGAGTCGAGCCCCAGAACGTTGAGGCTGTTCGTGCACAGGTTCGCACTGAATTGGCGCAAGTGAAAGCATCCAGCGGTGAAAGTGTTCTTTCCAAACTGGAAAAATCAGGAATGTCGCCGGAGCAACAGCAACGTGTGCTTGATTCACTCGGCGAAGTTCGCGAACACTATGCTCGTACTTTCGCTACAGATGTTGATCAGCCGGTTAATTGGATCCACACGCAAGGCGAACTCGGTCGTGTTATAGACTCGGCAAAGGCAGCCGGTTTGACTCCACAGCAAACGGAGGATGCATTGCTTGCTTCGATGTTCTCCGACTCGATTAAAACCAAAGCAAACTTCACAACGCACCACGTCGATGGCGAACTGGCCGCAGAACATATATTGAGAAACAAGCTCGGCGGTGAGTTCACACAAGAAAGATTGGACGGTATTCTGCATGCGATTCGAGAACACCAGATTGCGCCACCGGCATTTATGGCTATGATTTACGGAGGAGCAATCAGAAGAAGCTTCGGACGCGCACTCACTGAAGAGGAGAATGGCGTTCTCACCTCACTGCTCAAGAAAATGTCCGAACCGTTCAAATCACCAACAGTCGATGGACCAGGTGGTGGCAAAGTACTTCAGTTGTCGAATGCTGAGCGCGAAATGCTCAAGCGCACTGGTGCAGATAATTGGTTTGTGCCAAGCGAAAACACTCCGTGGTACAAAATGTCGCGTGCACTCATAGACGGCGACGGCATCGACAATTATGCAACTCCTGGTGGATTGAGTAAAATCATTCAGATTCGTGGACCAGAGACAGGGCCATTTTTCAAGGACGGCAACTTGAGGTTCGAAAATCCAGAAAGAGCGGTTGGTGCGCCGCCTAACTCTTCACAGCAATCATGGAGAGATAGCTTCAACGACTTTGCGAACGTCGCGTCTCCCGATGGTTTAAAAATCGCACGCGCTGCCGCTTTTGACGCCGAAGAGTCAGCGGTCAAAGCACAGGCGAGAGTTGATAAATGGCTGCGAGAAAAACTGGGCATTCCAGACAATCAAGAACTACCTGTAATACCAGGCTGGACGGGTAAGCCGCAGCTAGATGCCGCAGGAAAACCATTAATTGGTCCAAACGGAAGAGTCGTAGTGCAACCCGATAACGTCAAGTATCCAGACTACGAACAAAGATGGTGGGATATCCACATGAAACCAGCCGGCACACGGAGTGCTGAGGAAAAGGCATTCTATGAAGATCCGGCAAACCGATATCGCAGACTCAACGAACAGCAGATTCGAGAGTTCAAGCTAGCGCAAGAGATTAGAGATAGATATGCTGCCGAGCTCAGAAAAGAACAGCGCGTTGCCGGCGACGCCGCACCGGATTATCAACCAGTGGTGCCGTCAAGATAAGAGCCGTTAAGCGCTATTCCAGTACATATTGAGGTCAGTGAGATGCAATCCGCACCAAAACCAAGAACACTTCAGGAAATGCTAAAGAAGCAAAACGAAATGCAATATGCAGCAATGGCTCACGCGCAAGCAGGACAACCGCTGCCAGATGAATTTTCCCTCGAATATGCAGAGCTCGAAAGGGAGATTGAAAAATTGCAGGCGGAGAAGAAATAATGAAAATCGAACTATCAAAATTGTCGTCGATTGCAGTTGCAACATTCGTCCTTCAGCATGCTATTCAAACAGCCCCAGTCTACGCAAAACCATTTCAGCCGGCAGACTATCCCGAAAGTTCGGCAAAAACATTTACGGTATCAGTACCAAATAGCAAAGTGTCTGTGGACGCATTGCAAGTGAAACGACTGAATGAAAAGCATTCAAATCCACGCTACTGTCGAGCATGGGTGACCATAACCAATGATGGAAAGAAAGTGAGCACCGAGTATTTCAACGATATCAACGGTCTTGGCGGTCCTTGCGGTCTCTACTTCCCAAAGCAAACGATATCCGACAATTATCGCGGAATAGTCAAACTCGGTGACTATGACGGACGACTTCTGCTAGTCAACAACGCTGGTAAATACTGGAATCTGCCCGGCGGGAGTTTCTTTACCAGCAAGGATAAAAAACTTCTCTTCAGCACTCACGAATGTGATGCTCCTGCGGGTCTGCTTGTTTTTGATTTACAGAAAGGTGCCACCATTTTCGCAACCAGCGAAAAAGGAAAAGAGGTGCCACCAGTCGTGGACAAATGGTATTTCGATGGAGAGAACTATTTCTTCACGGCCCTATCAACAGACCAACCAAAAGCAGCAGCCAATAAAGATTCTAAGGAGATCTATTTGTTTGACAGCAAGGCAAAAAAGCTGATCAAGAAGAATCTACCTCAAGCAAAATTGTCAGCAGCAACCCAAGTGGCATATGACTTCAACGCCATGTCGGAGCCAGATCTAAAAGCTGCCGAGCAAGGCACAGAAATAAAGGCACCAACAAAAGACGCAGCCGGAAAAAAGAAGTAGATAAAGGGCAAGACCGCAGGCTTAAAACCTACGGTCTTTTGGGTTCTCAACTAAAGTCCCAACTTGTGTTATTGCCAATTCTTATTCGTCGCTAGGCTTCCAGCTCTTAAGCATCTTGCCGCGTTGAATCATGTCACGCTGAATGCTATTCGATTCACCGTAGCCGGATTTAGAGGTGCTCATACTGTCACGATACATGCGTGCTTGAGCATCAAGCAGCAGAGGAATTCCAGCGGGGCCGAGTGCCAAACCAAGGCCCGCTTCGACTCCGGCTACGACTCCTCTCCATGAGCCACTTTCGTTCTCTAGGGCTTTCTTTCCATATGATTCGCCACCCCCCTGTTTCAGTTCAGAGAATTTCTCTGCCATTTTCTTCGAATACGCAGAATCCTCAAGCGTCTTGCCAAACTCAATCTTGTTTGCAATCGCGTGACCTTCACTGCCCTCTGTTGCACCAAGATGTTTCAAGGCGGGTTTGCCACCACCACCAGGTCCAAGTTCTTTCAGTTCTGATTCATTTAGAGCCTTTGCTCCCATCTGCTTCAGCTTCATTTGTCCTTCCACACCGGCGGGAATTCCAAGTTGTGCTTCGTTTTCGCTGATGGAACCGAATTGCTTCAACTCACCACTGGTGCTACCAGCAATTTTCTTCATTCGCTCGTGATAAACCTCGTTGAACGAAGCTTCAGATGGAGAGCCAAAGGCGCCTTTAGGATCGCCTTGTTCAAGTGACTGTCCTTGTCCTCCCACTTTCGAGAGTTGTTCAATGTTATGTCCGTGGTAACTCATAATTAACTCCTTTGTGCAAAGCCAGCACATGGTGAAGCACAACAAATGTTGTGCGGGAAGAAAGAGGCATCAACAAGATTCTGGTTGTTTCGCTGGGGTGGAAACTACTTCAGATTACTCTATCCATTCAGGGGGATTTCCACCGGGCTGGTTGGTGGAAACTCCCTCTGAGTGGCGGCAATGCTGGTTAAATTGGTTGCCGTTCGTGGGTAATTGAGAGTATATGGTTAACCCGCGTAGCGGGGAATGTGTAAACGCGCAAACTTACAAGCGCATACCCCTTTAATCAAACACAAAAGCCGGCAATCCCAAGACCAGCTCCACGAAAGCTAAGGTCGAGAGTGTTTAACCACGAAAATCATCTCTTCAGAGGTCGACTCATTAAACGGTCCACCCGACCAATCGCCGAGGAGGTTTCCAACGCGAAGACCAGCTTCATTTAACAGATGCTCAATCTCTTTGAGTTTACTAAAGCGAAGTTCGCTGTTCGAAGTCAAAGTTTCATCAGGAAACTCATATTTCAATTCGAACAACATTCGTTCTCCGTTTTGCTCGAGAAACTTTCTCGATTCTCTAATCGCCCGGTCCGGCAATGTCAATTCCATCTCGTAGTCCCACTGGCTCGCCCAGTTAATTGCCGGATTTCTCGACTCAAAAACAAAGGATCCATCAGCACTTAGGAGTTTCTTAATCGTGCTGAACGTTGCTCGAATGTCCTCATCCTCAATTAGCACCTGAAATGCATGCCCGGTCATTATGATCAGATCAAATGTTTCATTCGATTCAAATGTTTGAGAAAACGATTGCACCCAATGAATCATCGCACCATGCGGTTTACGGCGGGCGACATCAAGCATTGCAGCAGACGGATCGACTCCAGTTACGTCATGTCCTTTAGCGGCGTACGCATCACACAGGAGTCCGGTGCCACAGCCTAAATCAAGTATCTTCTGCTGCGCATCGGAAGCCAGAGTCAAATAGAAATCTCTGTCGACAGACCAACCACTATCGAGGTCGTAAATAGCAGCAAGCTTTGGATTTTCGTAGTGATTGTCAGGCATTTTGATAGCGCACCGCGTCCACTTGTATTTTTCTGTTTGAAAACTTCGGATGTGGAAGTTCAGTGCTCAAAGAAAAGGGAGCCGAAAACTCGGCTCCCTAAGTATCCTATATTCTTGTTCCTATATATAGGTTAGTTCTGTGGGCGGGTGCCGCCAGAACCACCCCAATTGTGACCACCTTCTCGATCACCACCGGGCCTATAGCCTCCGCTACGGTCACTACCAGAGCGATCTCCGCCACTTCTGTCGCCCCCCCAGCTTCCGCGTCCGCCAGACGTACCGGTGCCGGTGCTCGGTGAATTACCTCCCGATGGCGGTGTTCCACCTGCAGACGGTGTATTCGATGGTGGGTTGTTGCCTGTGCTCGGCGGTGTGCTGCCCGTATTTGAAGAAGAACCGCCCGTGTTGGACTGAGTGCTTCCTCCGCTTGGAGGATTTCCACCTGGGCGAGTGCCGCCCGTATTTGGAGGAGTATTTTGAGGAGGCGTGTTCACTGCGGGAGGACTGGTTACTGGAGGAGTAGTGCTGGGGGTAGCGCTAGTGCCCGGGCGATTCGAATCATGGCGATTCCAATCCGGGCGTTCATTATTTCCACGATTCCAGTCAGGTCTGTGATCATCTCTGCGACCATCGCGATTCCAGTCTGGGCGATCGTTGTTGCTACGATTCCAATCTGGACGATCATTGTTGTTGCGATTCCAATCAGGTTTGTTCTGATCGCCACGATTCCAATTGCCATGCTCGCGATCATCACGGTTACCCCAACCTGGACGACCATCGCCTGGGCGCCCATCACCAGGACGATTGCCTGGGAAATTGGGAGTGTTTGGATTTCCCGTTCCTGGTCTCTTCCACCAGCTATCCTTCCAACTGTTTCCGTTCTGATTCCAGTGACGATAGTGCGAATTCTCATCATCATGCATTTGCGTTGTGATGTTTTTATCAAGCGAGGTGAGCATCGACATGAGCGAATTACGCTCGTATGAACTGAAGCCACCAATTCGGTATTGCTGTTGTGCCCTGTCGATGTTGTCGTATGCTGTAGTCAGCTGTGAAAGTTCAGAACGCGTAATGCGCCCGGACGCACGCCCTTGATCAATGCGCTGCTTCAAACTATTTTGATATGCATCAATTTCTTGACTGAAATTATTGGCGCCGGAGTTGTCCCCTTGCCACCAGTTGTTGCGCCAAGATCTTCTTGATGGATCCCACATTTGATAACGCGAGTTGACGTCATCTTTCAAAAAACCGGTGAGCTGTTTGTCGAGATTGGTGAGCGACGTCATCATGTTGGTGCGAACCATTGGATTCATCGGTCGATTGCCTAGACCACGACGAATCGTCTCAACATTGTTATAGATAGATTGGACAGAATTGTAGTTAGCTTGAGTCAATTGACCTGACTGACGACCAAGCTCAATACGACGCGCTAAATCTTGAGAATAGGCGGCGATGTCTGCATCTTGAGCAGCCTGCGCCGAAGCGATAGTAATCGTCATTGGTAGTGTCACAGCCAATGCAAATAGTTTTTTCCACATATTATTGTTTTCTCCCTTTTGCCTATGGCATGACGGATGAGCGCGCCAATAGTTGCCACTACTGACATCAGAATCTCGGTGCCTAATTTTAGAACAATTTCAGACTAATTTCGGGTGATCGAACGATTCAAGACTGTTTCTGCTTGTGCCCAACTACTGCCTTAGTTGCCAGTTCACAAGGGTTAGACATACGAAACAGAGACGGTACTGATATGGGGGATGTTCCGCCTTAGCCTTGCAGCTTCAAAACCGCCACTGCACAAGGGGCATGGCGCAAAACGAAGTTTATCGTGTGCCCGAAAAACAGGCCCTTGCCTATTTTTGGCACAGCTCCCATAACAATAAGATCAATGTCGTGTTGCTGCGCAGTAAGAATTGCAGCCTGTGCAGGGTGTGCGCTTGTTTGAATGACAATCGACTTGAATTCCACGTCGAGAGCATTAGCTAACTCCTTCAAGGTCGAAGTAACCTCGTTGCTAACATTGCGCTCAATTTTTCTTCCGCTTTGAGTCGCTTCACTATAGAGATCGCTCGCTTCCGACTCTTGAATGCAGAGACAAAAAACTTTTGCATTGAGAGATTTCGCGAGTGAAATTCCAAACTCTGCGGCAGCAATAGATTGCTCGTCACCACTTACGGGTATGAGCACTTCCTTTATGTCCCGTGGAGTCGAAGAATCTGGTTCGTAAACAACTAATACACGTGTTGAAGTATTGAGGATTACACCGTCCACGAGATGACCGAAAACATATTCGGCATCGCCCGGTGGTTCATCAGTCGCCATAACAATTAGGTCATAACCACGATTGCCTTCTTCCGAGATCACTTTCAGTGGCTCACGCGAGTGAACAGTGCTCTCAAATACACTGACAAATCTTCTGTCTACCGCGGACTTAATACCGGAAAATGGCTTCTCCGCGGGTTCGCCTGGGGGTTTGACCCATAACGCCGTCGTTTCAACAACTTGCGACTGACCCATGCTGTTTAACAACTTCGCGATAAACGCATTTCTTCCCCGACCAGATGTCGGCCACAGCACTCGTCGAATGCTACTAAGGATGGTGCGCGAACGTCGCTCTTCACGATGCATCCGTTCAACTTCTTCATCAGTAATTTTTACTTTGCTCATTGTGTATTTCATGAGCGGTGCCGATACACCTGTTGAGAAAAGCGCAATGAAGATGATGACGGCATACATGTCTTGGCTGATTATATCGAGCGATAATCCGAGCATCGCTAAAATCAGTCCTAACGATCCTTTCGTATTGGCACCTACGCCAACTGAAAGCGATTCCCACAGTCCATAACCGGCAAGCCTTCCGGCACCAACGCAAGAGCCCAGTTTTACAACAATAGTTGCAAGAGAAAGAAAGGCTGTAATCATGCAAAGTTTTGGTTCAAGCAATGAACTCAAATTGACGTTTAGCCCGCTCGATGCAAAGAAGACTGGTGCAAAGAATGCCATGGTCACAATTTCGAGAGGACGTACCACTTTGTGATTGACCACAGGGGTTTGCGACAAAATTACGCCAGCAGCAAAGGCGCCCAGCACGATGTGCACACCGAGCGCTTGCGTAGCCGCAGCACAAGCCAGCAACAAAACGACCATACTGGTAATCAACCCGTCGCTGTTTGAAACGTGGTCATTTACCCATCGCAGCACAGTGAAAAACACAGGTCTGCCGAAATACATGATGGCAAGGAAAGCGATGGTGCCGAAGAATGCAACCAGAACAGGATTACCGGCTTCACCAGCAGAACCAGACAAGACCACGATAACAGCTAGCAACAAACAACAGAGAAGGTCGTGAGCAAGTGAGGTGGCAATGATCAATTGGCCAACACTGAGCTTAAGCATCTTCATGTCCATAAGGACTTTAGCCACAACAGGAACAGAAGAAGCAGCAAAAACAGTGCCGAGAAAAACTGCGAATGCTAGCTTGTTTTGCGCTTCTCCCAATAACTGATCGGACAGTAAGAGAGAAAGTAAACCTCCAACAATTAGAGGACCAAGCAAGCCGATACTGCCAAAACACATCAGTGGCTTTCCAAGCCGCTTAAGCTTTGCTATGTCAGTTTCCATCCCGGTCAACATAAGCAAGAAGGAAACACCAATCCAGGAGATAACTTCAATCAGTTTGGATTGAGAACCGTCGCGTGGAAACAACTGCGATGAGAGGTCTGGAAAAAAGGCACCAAAGAACGTCGGTCCAAGAAGCAAACCAGCAAAAATCTGACCGATGATCGACGGCTGACCAAGGCGTACAAAAAGCTCTCCACAAACCAAAGAAGTGAAAAGTAGAAGGGTGATTTCGATGAACAGCAGCAATACGGCATGTTCGCTCAAACCACTGCTGTTGCGTGGCTTTTTCTCAGCTGTCGGATTCGGCTGTGACTTAGAACCAGATGTAGATGCGGCACCAGATGCGGAGGCAGTTGAAGACCCAGCCTGTGCATCCTTTGCTTGATCGGCTCTCTCTTTCTCCTGCTCCCTTTTCTTCGCGTGAGTTATGTATCTGCGCAGCTTTTCGCACCAATCAATCGCAAGATTTGTTTGCGACACTCCGGCTTCATCGGCGTCGGCTTTTGTCACACTGCAAAGAACTTTGTCCTTCAAGTAAATGACAGGAACGCCATCCATACCAACCTTCACATTCAGGTCGTCTAGATTGGCTTGCCCATCGTCAATGACACCCTGGATGGTGTCCATGACCAACTGTCCGCGTTCGACAGCGGAAAGAATTTTAGTGTTGGAAACAGCAAATACTTTGTCGTTGCCAACATACACATCGCAAAATTCATCCGCGGCAAAGCCAGCGGAAACACTTAGGGTAAAGAACGCCGCGACAAGGAATGCAATGAATTTCAATTAGTTGCCCCAATTAGCTAACAGGAAATCCTCTGTCTCTCATCAGAGCATTGGTGTCAACATCACGTCCACGGAAATTGCGGAAAGCAACGTCAGGTGCAACCGAATTACCGACACTAAATATGGTGTCTCTAAATCGGTCGCAAGTCTTGCGATCATAGAAGCTGCCAGCCTCGATGAATGCTTCTGATGCATCTGCCGACATCGTGTCAGCCCAGATATACGAGTAATATCCGGAAGCGTATCCATCATCGGAGAAGATGTGACCGAAAGCTGTCGGGCGGTGACGCATGACGATTTCTTTCGGGCAGCCGATCTCGGTCATGGTGACCTTCTCGAATTCATCAGGCTCGATAGTTTTATCGGGCGTAGCAGCCAGGTGGATCTTCATGTCATAAATCGCTGAAGCCAAATACTCTGTTGTGGAAAAACCTTGGTTGAAGGTTTTTGCCTTCTCAATCTTAGCAATTAACTCTTCAGGAATCGGTTTACCAGTCTTGCAATGCAAGGCGAATTTGCTGAGAACTTCACGTGTCAACAACCAACGCTCATTGACTTGACTTGGGAATTCCACAAAGTCGCGTTTAACGCTGGTGCCGGCTAACGATGGGTAGTTTACGTTGGATTGCAAACCATGCAAAGCATGACCAAACTCATGGAAAAGCGTGTTGGCATCGTCCCAGGAAATGAGAGTCGGCTCACCGGCTTTACCCTTCATGTAGTTGCAGTTATTGGAAACAATCGGCGTGATGTTGTCCTTGAATCTCTCTTGGGTGCGATACTCGCTCATCCAAGCTCCGGAATTTTTGCCGTCGCGAGCATACGGATCGAAATACCAGAGCCCTATTTGTTTGCCATCACGCTGAACCTCGTACACGGTCACGTCCGGGTGTACAACGGGCAGACCTTCAACCTTCACCATGTCCAAGCCATAAACCTGCTTCGCGGCCCAGAACATCCCCTCGCGGATTTTGTCCAACTGCAAATACTGTTTCACTTCATTCTGATCGATATCGTACTTCGCTTTGCGAACCTTCTCGGCGTAGAAGCGATAATCCCATGGTTCGATCGTAATCTTCTCGCCTTCGGCATCGGCAATCTTTTGCATGTCAGCGACTTCTTCTTTCACGCGATTAGTGCTTGCGGCCCAAACGCGCATCATAAGCTTCATCGCATTGTCGGGCGTTTTCGCCATGCAATCATCCAGACTCCAATCAGCATGTGTATTGAAACCGAGGATGCGAGCGCGCTCCGTGCGCAGCTTCAAAATTTCGCCTATGTTCTTTTTATTGTCGTTAGCATCATTATTGTCACCACGGCGAGTCCACATGCGCCATCCCTTCTCGCGCAGATCGCGGCGTGTGGAGAAGGTGAGGAATGGTTCCATAGAAGAACGAGTATTGGTAATTACCCACTTGCCCTTCAATTTGTGTGATTCGGCTGAGGCAGCAGCTGCTTCGCGCAGGCTGTCTGAGAGCCCGGCGAGATCTTCTTCTTTCTCAAGCACAAGAGTGTACTTCTCTTCGTCAGCCAATTGGTTGTGGCGGAAGCTTGTGAAGATGCTCGCGAGCTTCTCGTTTATCTCACGCAAGCGCTTCTTCTTGTCTGCGTCTAGACCGGCACCCTGACGGGTGAACATCTTGTAGTACACCTCAACAAGCCGCTTTTGCTCGTTGGTCAAATCAGCACTTTCGCGCGCTTCATATACGGTTTTGATGCGCTTGAACAGATCGTCATTTTGAATGATCTCGTCGTCGAACTTCGCAAACAGCGGAGTCATTTCTGTCTCGATTGCTTGCATCGGCTTATCGTTCATCGTCGACGTGTAGATGCTGAAGAATCGGATTGAGTTGCTAAGCGGGCGCCCTGCATCTTCGAGGGCAACAATTGTATTGTCGAAAGTTGGCGCATCCTTTTGGCTCGTTATCGCCTTAATCTGCTCGCGCTTGAGATCCATGCCCTTCAGAATCGAAGGCTTAAAATCAGTTATCTTGACGAGGTCAAACCTCGGAAAACCATTGTGGTCGCCGGTCCATGTGGCAAGGAGTGGTCCCAGGGTGACTGTTTCGGCTAAAGACTTCGTCAAACTCATAGCGAATCCTCCACTCAGCATGACAACAGCGGCACTGCCCTTAAGGAACGATCTTCTATTCATTGGGACCCCTTTTCGACGGGAATTGCAAGCAGAGGCTATTTTCTCATGCCTGGCATGCTGCTGCCACAGTCCCTCGGGTGAGGTTTAATGCAGCGAGTTGCGGTGTTCGAGATTTGCTGAATTTTCCGAGAACGAACTCTCGACACTAAACGCCAAGCAACAACTGTAATTCTTTCGATTGCTTTTCATTTGGATTTTTATCAATCCATTTCTGCGCTGCCTTTCTCGCGATTGCATTTTTAGCATCAATCTTCAGTAATTCAATGATCACCTCAGGAGAGCGATCTTGTGGCTTCGAATAAATTTCATTGGCTGCCGAAATGGACTGCTCATCTGCAGCAACACGCAAAAGAACAGCATGCAACCAGGTTGGGTGATAATGGTCGCTTAGAGTGTCCTTTGCGAACTTGATTGTTTCGGCATCCGGAGACAGTTCGAGAAGCGAACCGACCAAAACCGCCGCTCTTTCATCAGGAGATTGCGCAGCTAAAATCCTTTTCGCGCTTTGCACAAACTCTGGTTCTATTGGTTCACCCATTAAATATGTGGCCTGCAGTATTCCTGCAAGAGCCATTTGAGCGCTCTCTGTTTCAGCGTGCTCCAAGAACCATTCTTTTGCCTTCAGAATCTCATCCTGATTTCGCAATTCGACCAATACGTCGTAATAGATTCTTCCAGCATTTGCATAATCCGAATTTCGGCTGAGCCAATGGCTTGCCGTCACCGCAACTCTAGGTGCGAGTGCTCGGTGAAGTTCAGATGCGCCTCTAAGCATGTTGACGAAAAGGATCCAGATATCGGGCGTCTTATCTTGATTAACTTCGATCCAGCGAAAAGCTTCATTGAGGACTTCATTGGACCTCGAAAACAAAGCAACCCATGCAACGTCAACTGCTACATTCGAGTTATATCTATTAATTTCAAGCCAACGAAGAATGAGGCTGTCCAACTCTTCTTTTGGATTTTTCGGCGCTTGAAGCTTGCTCCAAATGTGGCTGTTCGGCTCAGCTGCAAAACGTTTTTCGATTACATCGAGAAGTTTTGGCGGTATCTTTTGAAGATGCGCGACGGCGCGGATAATGAGAATTAGCGCATTAACATCGGGATACGTTTTCACATAGGAAGTCGCCATATACATGGCATCGTTGCTTTCGAATTCTTGCAACCATTTGCCAACGAGCCGCGGAGCACTCTCAACTCTTGGAAATAATTTGATCCACTTTCGCGCAAACGGAAGAAGGGCTTTTTCAGCTCGGACTTCCATCAAATCCATGAGCAACTTGCCAGTGCTCTCTTCCATTTCGCCGGCGCGAAGCCTTGCCAAACCTTCTTCAAAGAAGGTCTCGTTCGCTTTTTTATGCTTGTCGGCAACAGTCACAACAATGAATTCCTATCGAAGTTGAAATCTCCGACTGAGTAATTGCTGCCTGCATCTTAGTAAATAGATAAGCACATTTCAAATCGCAGCAAAGCACGAACATGTCAAGAACGCCTCGTTTGGCGCTTTTCCGATTTAATCTGAACGCTTTGAACTTTTTGTTCGAAACTTCCGTACTAGCTCTTAGAACCCTTTCTTGGAGGATAGAGCCATGACGAAAAAAGTAACCGTGCGTCATCCGGAAAAATTGATGTTCTCGTTTTTCCGTGACAGGGATCAAGCACTCTCAGAGATCAATATGGGATTAACCAGACAGGCACTCACTTGCGAAGATGGCAAAGTACTCGCGCGAACACATTTCGGAATGAATCCGCAATATTTGATGATGGGCGTTACGACGTTGGCTAACGTTGTCACATTGCTGTTCCAGAACAACCAAACCGTGAGTCCATCTTCTGAGATTTGGAATTACCTGGAATATGGCTTTGAGCTGCTTGGCTTGATGGAGCTGAGCAGGAATGTTCGCAGCAACATTGGCGAGGTTACCTGTGCCTTGCAAACCGAAAGCAACTTCGAATACTTCACGGGAAAATTAAACGATGCGATTTCGCGAAGCAGGGATTGGAGCCAAAGCGAAGAACTGAGGCTCTTTCAATCTTTAGGACTTCGATGACCTTTGCTAGGGCGCCGCCAACATCGACAAGAAAGATTTGATGTTCTCTTTCATGACTTGCGGGCGTTTATGCACTTTTGCTAAAACGATAGTGCCGTTCATGCTTGCCAACAAAACTTGCGCTGCGAGTTTTGGAGAAACGTCGGATCTAAACTCTCCGATTTGAACCCCATCTTGAATAACATCCGCCAACTGTTGCTGATAGCGATCGAAATACTGCGAAATTCGCTCGCGGAATGCAGGGATAAAGTCGCTTGTCTCTGTAGCTAAATTGACGAACGGGCACCCTTTGTTGCAGCATTCAGACTCAATCATCTCAGCCATCCCTTTTAGGAACTTCTCCAGTCTCTTGCGCGGGCTGAGAGATTTGTTCAAAAGAACAGGATCAGACATAGAAAAGAAATGTTCTGTCATCGCATCCAGCGCTGCAAGACAGAGATCTTCTTTTGACTTGAAGTGATAGTAAAAATTACTTTTGCTGACACCGGCGGCTTCAAGAATACTGTTAATGCCCATAGCTTCAAATCCACGCGAAGACATTAGCTCAATCGTTGCTTCGATGAGCTTTTGGCGGCTTCCACTTGTGGTGTCTGTAGTTGTGGGCATAACCAACTCTAGAACCGTTCTGTCCTAAGTATATCTTAATTGTGCCAAGGATCAATAGGTTGTGCCCGGAAACCACCAGCCTGTGTAAAGTTTCACGTCCAATACCTTATTTCCCCATCCATTAATAGTATCCATATTGGGCCTTGATTAGGACCGACCGGTATGATTCAATCATTAGTACAGACCGGTCCTATCTACCAATTCCATTCGCATTATTAGAGGAGTAACAAATGAGTAGTTCGTGCGACCAAACCCAAGGTTCTGGACATTGCGCAGAAACAGCAGCAACCCACGGCGGCGACAGTGAATGTTGTAACGCACCGGAAAAATTACTGTGCCTGGCAGACGAAGCCTGGAAAGAGGTCCTGAAAGACAAAATCAAACAGGAAATTGAGAAGAACTCCGGTGCAAAACTAGACGCACTGGCAAAACTAGTTGCAAACGCCAATCAACAAAAATGGGCGTACATGATCGAAGGTAAGCAAAAGTGTGAATCCTTCAAAGATCAGGTCAAAGAAGCTCTCTTGTCTCTGACCAAGTAGTTTCATCTTGGAGAGATTGGATAGTTTGCAGTTCTTCCAGTTCTCCCGGTCGGCTTCCAGCAGAGAGAGCACCCCGGCTCTCTCCTGGCTAGTCCGATTCAGACCTCTAAAAGAGGAAGAGAGGATAGGACTATGTTTAAACAATGGAAAAGCAATCTTGCAACCGCTTTATCATTAATAGGAATTTTTACTTTTACCACTCCGCTTCATGCGGCAAACGAAATTGCATACCTACCGACCGCGTCGGTATATGCTCCCTCGACGCCACTGTCTGCAGTGTCAGCAAGAAAAACTCGACCCACCATCGCACTGGCATTGGGCGGTGGCGGCGTGAGGGGGGCCGCGCACATTGGAGTGCTGAAAGTCTTCGAGCGCGAAAATCTGCCAATCGACTTCATCGCAGGCAGCAGCATGGGAGCTGTCGTTGGTGGTATGTACGCAGCTGGCGTTCCGCTTGAAGCGATCGAACAAATGTTTCGCGACCGCTCACTTTTCAAAGCTTTCACGCCGACTCCTGACACTTTGAAATTGATGACAATTCCATCTTCCATGGTTATACGCTCGGCAAAAGTTGCCCTAGGTTTGAGAACTAATCTTGTCGGACTGCATTCGAGCAACGACGTCGCATCATATGTCAACAAACACGTTTCGCCTTACAGGCGTGAAATCGAACACAGCGAAATCCCGTTTGTAGCAGTTGCTACTAATCTGCTTGATGGCAAACCGATTACCCTCGAATACGGAAATCTCGGCAGAGCAATTCAAGCGAGCTCCGCAATTCCTTTTTATGTAAAACCAATTGTCATCGACGGAAAATTTCTAGTCGACGGCGCACTTAGAGCAAATGTCCCAACACTACAAGCAAAACAAAGTCGCGCAGATATTGTGATTGCGGTAAATGTGGACGAAAAGCTGGAAGGTCTCACTCCAGAGCAGCTCACTCGCGCAACACCATACGGAAATCGAGTTCTGAGCATCCTGCTGTCCGAATTAGATGGACATCACACCGATTACGCAGACGTGGAAATTCATCCGACGCTTGAAGAAATGCCTTTGTATTCTAAAAAAACGAAGGATGCAGTACGCGCAATGAAAGCTGGAGAAATTGCCGCAAACAATGCAGTTCAACAGATTCGCGCGCTTCTAAATAGCAAACTTGCAACCGGCGCAGAAGCTCAGGACACCATAGCGAATCATTAAAATCGGCGGTCGAACAGGCATTCACCAAAGCGAACCCAAAACAGCTAGAAAGCTTTTTTCGCATTGCTTTTCAGGATTTGCACGCCAGTTGCACCCTCTAATCAATATCATTCGAAAATCCCGCACCAAAGTGTTTTTCCAATGAAAGAAATTGAATTTTTCGCTCACAACCCAAAAACTGAATCACCAGAGCAATCAGCATCTCATCTGTTTTCCGACGAGGTTTACGCGTTTGCAAAAGACAGAACATTTTTCTCATTCCGTGGCGATTACACGCGCTGGGAATTACTCGAGGGCGCAGTAGAGCTCGCTGGCGCGATCGCGCTGGTTCGCTTTGGCGCGACGAGAATACCTAAATGGTTTCCTTCAACACCAAAACCAATAGTTTGGCCTGAAGTACCGACAATCATGTCTAGCCCAATCCCGGGTTCAATCGCGAAAAATCATCCGATTATGCGCACTGTAATCCGCACAAACGACGTTATCGAACAAACACGCCCAATGGTATAAATCCAGACGCCAACAGGACTCACCCAATGCCGGAATTTAGTGAAGAACGAAATTGGTCAATGACAATCCCTTTCGACGCTACGTTTTACGTTTTTAGTTACTCAATTCCGAAACGAATAGTGTCTGCGGGTGCATCAACCTGCGGAAACCAGACAATAAATCCGAGAACCAAAACAGTTAGCGTAAAGATTGGAAAGGCTTTCGATGTGAAGAATTTGTCCATATGCGTGTCTCCTAATAAATCTAAAGACGCACAATGCTAGAAATGTTCCATGGAGAACGAGTTTCAAGACGTTTGTAAGGTTGGCTAGTCGCTGTTTCCGCTATTACTTGTGTCATGTCACCTCATTTACGCTGTGAGATGGAACTCATGACGACTTCATGTACTTTTATACGCTAGATATTGATGTCTCTACCTTTCCGAGAGCTGCACCAGCACGGAAGAAGTGAACATATGTGGCAACTAGTACTGCAAATCAAGCAAATAAAGTTAGCACTGCCTTGGAGATAACCAGTTTTTACGCGTCCCTAGGGTTCATACTGAAATGGTGGTGCTTTCACTTTGTGGATTTCTGTGAGTTCCTCCAATAAGCCAAGGCAAATCCTTTCCTCTAAGGATTCGCCATGCGCAAAAAAGATCAAAAGCGAAAAAATTCGCTGCTCCAGGGTTTTGGTGCCGCGATTAGGAATCGCCGCATAGAACAAAATATGACTCAAGAAGAATTAGGTGAAGCTGCACAGCTCCACCGCACATACATTACCGACGTTGAAAGTGGACTTCGCAATCTCTCATTTCTAACAATGGAAAGATTGGCTGACGCACTAGATTCGCAACTTGCAGACCTAATAGCCGAAGCAGAAGCAACAGAGATCTAACCGCTAACGTACTGGCTCAGTTGAGGTTTTTTACGCAGTTCCAGAGACGAAAGAATTCCAGTTAAAGGCACCTCAAGAGCATCGGCAAGCCGGCTCAAAGAAAGCAGGTCAATATCCCATTCTCCCAGTTCTAATGCTTCCAAATCAGCAATGGAAACATCTGTCAGTTTAGAACACTCTTCCAATGAAAGACCAACTTTTCGCCGTCTCTCACGCACAATTACAGCCAAGTGCGACAAAACTGTTTCAGTTCCTGAAAGTTGATTCTCATCTTCTGTCTCAGAATCCACTTTCTGTCTAATATTCATGGCGTTAAACCTCTAAAAAAGATCAATAATTTCTGAGACTTTCAGCTGCAATAAAGTGTTGTTCAATATGTAATGAACTCCGCTAATGAATTACCTTCTCGGAAATACAGCGGTTCGACAACACATTCAGAATAGTTACAGTCTTAATACTACTAAAATTCGCACAAGATCGCCTTTTCAACCACACATTCTGCAAGAACTAGATTCAATATACAGCAGAAAAACCCATATGCTGTGAGAATCAGGAGTAATGAATTGTATGTGCGCTCGCACACACAAGTAGTTCAACCTAGCAATTCTGGTTCTGCCGCCTTCGGAAATGAGGATGCCATGCTAAAACCCATAGTTTGCGTGAAATATTGTTTGACTTCGTCATAACAGCCGCAGCTAACTTCTTCCATACCGCGTCGATCAATAATTCGAACAAATCCTCGACCGTGCTCAATCAGGTTGGCAGCCTCCAGAGTTTTTACTGCGATATTGACTCCGGATCGGCGCACACCAAGCATCATTGACAAAAACTCTTGCGTAAGGTCAACTGTTTTTGATGTGTCTCTATCGTGAGCAAGCAAAAGCCAGCGAGCGCAACGTTCTTCAATAGTGTGCAGCCTATTGCAGGCTGCAGTCTGTGATATTTGATTGAACATGGTAAGAATGAATTTCTGACAAAGAGCCTTTAGCTCAGCGTTTTGCTCCAGCTCTCGTTTGAAATCAGCTGTTTCCATCTTCCAACCGTTGCCTGGTACTTGGGAGTACACATTGCGGTCGGAGATGTCCGCGCCAAGCAAGATAGGAATGCCGACAAATCCTTCCTTTCCGACTGTGCCAACTTCAATATGATCACCTTCGCCGGTGACCAGAACAATCGAAACCATTCCCTCATCTGGAAAATATGCATAGTTGAACCGGCCGTCCTTCTCCGCAATTGATGCTTTTCGAGGTAGTTCGATATGCTTTAGCTTTCCCTCCATACGCTCGAGCGCGCTGTGGGAAAGTGAGCGCAGCAAGGTATTTTTGACAAGAGAAATGTGCGACATCTGTAAGTGCCCGCTGCGAAAGCAATGAAAGAGATTTGCCTCGCGCACACATCGTCACTTTGACTTTGCCGTATAGTGAGCGCTTATGTTGAGTATGATACTGCATTTCCGAACACAAGTGTCCGAGTAGCAACAATTGACTTCCAAAGCCGATTTTTTCCGAAGTATTCTCAACGCAGTACAAAAACGCCGAGCACAAGCTTTTCGGACATTTATGTCTCTTACTTCCGGCTCAGCGATAACTTTACGTCATCAGTATCAAACTGGCATAAAACGCCTCATATAGCGCGTGATCAGAAAAACGCTGACGCCCTGCCGCAAACGCATTGGCTTGAGCGCGTCCTCGCTGAAACTCTTCTATTTTGAACTTAGAGGTTGGAGGTAAACCATATACCTCCGCCCATAATAAAGGTTCATAGCTCGTAAAAGTGCTTGGTGAGTACTATTCTCTCGACTAAAAGTTTTTGATACCAATGATCCAAATGATATGGGAAACCACGGTTGTCACCATTACTGTTATTGGAGCACAATAACAGTAAGGCAGTATCAGTTTGATAGACTGAACAAAACGCAGTTGCGCTCGTCAAAAAATTGCGTTGCAGCTTTTCTGCTAACTTATTGACTCAGGAGAGCAACTTATGAACTGTACAGTCAAACCTTTTCTCGCGTCACATTCTGCTCGAAATACCGGTACGTTTGCAAACGCGCAAATATCGTTTAGCGAAATGACGGAAGATGAACTAATCCGAGCCTGCCAGGCAGAAAAGAAAGGTGCGATTGATGCCCTGTTGAAACGACATCGTACATTACTGAAGGCGATGATACACCGCCGTTTTCCAGAGCTGAGTGACATTTCGGATATTGTCCAGGAAGCACACATCAGGATCTGGAAATCAATCGGAAAGCTAAGAAACAGTAGCGCGTTTAAAAGATGGCTAAGTCAAATCGTCACTAACCTCTGCTTTGACGAGCTGCGGAGAAAATCGCGCTGCAAAGAAATGCTTTGGCTGGATGAACCAGATGAATCTCAAGACGGCTACAAATCAGAGAGAGTAATTGCCGACACCAGCGACCAGCCAGACACCAATTTACAGAGAAAGGAATTAGGACAGGAGCTAAAAGACGCCCTCGCTAAAATTCCTCCCGAGTTCAGACAGTCTGTGCTTCTGCGTGAAGTTGACGGTCTCTCTTACGAGGAAATTGCGGTCATCACAAATAGCCAACTGGGCACAGTAAAATCCCGCATCTCCCGTGCACGAACAAAAGTGCAGGAGCAAATGGAAGCCTATATAAAGGACGCAGCCTAGACATGGCGATCGCAGCCACGTTCATAAGCAGTCTCGAGTTGCGTGAACTTGCTGTTTTTGCGCCCATTCCCAATCAGAAAGCAAAATATCAAATACTTTTGTATGCACGCTTTCGGCCAAACCCGTTACAGCACTGCTCATACTTTTAAAGCTCGAGTAGCACCATTTTCGGTGGCACCAGCGGTAACGATTTGTATGTACGATATCGGGTAAAACTTATTCGGCTTTTCGCCTTTCTTCGATCTTCGAGGCTTCCAGCGTCGGAACCGCTGGCAGCAGCTTTTTGATTTCAGAAATTAACTGTATAGCATCAAAAGTAGGCATATTTACAAAGGCATCAGCTCCTAACAATCTCGCCGTGGACTCAGCTGCTGCGTTGACTTTAGAGCCGATCGGACCTGGAGCGAGCGCCAATGTCAAAAACATTGAATGCTTATGAAGTTCATTAGATCTCAACCGCTTCAGGAAATCAAACATAGACTCATCTTCCAGATGCGCCGCGCAGATTATGACGTCCGCGTGATCTTGCCCATCCAAAAATGAAAAAGCTTCTTCGATAGTTTTAGCCGCTACGACATCGTGCCCAGCGTCCTTACAAGCAGCCTTTAACTGCGCGATGTGCTCAGGACTATCCATAAGGAGAATGCGAAACGTCTCCTTTGCCTCCAATCGAGCACCAGCAGTGGCGTGTTCTACTCTCGGTTCATCTTTCATAAATTTCACTTCTTATATCGGGCAGCGCCTTTCTAGTGCGATCTGAACAGACAAAAAAAACAACGGTACGAGGTGCCTATCTCATTATAGTGTGAAATCCAGCATCTCAAAGCGAGGCAACATGTACATTTGCAACCATGCAGACAAAAAACCGCTATCTGCATCACAGCCCGCCTCGGCAGTAAGAAAGTAGACACTTGCTACTATTTTGCACTCGTTTATTTACAAATATAGATCTATGATATAGAAGCTTCAGATTGCCTGGCGACCAGTTATTAGTGCAAGAAGCAGCGGACGTATCGTTAATACGTCCCAGCAGCGCGCACTAGCGATTAATGACGCAATGCCAAAGCTTGTCGCAAAAAACACTGGTGTCAACACCCGTCAAATATCAGTCCTGAATACTTGAAGATGCTTTCGCGAGCAACGGCATTGTAAAAGAATCGGAGGCACAAAGTATAAGTTCTCCAACGCTACTGAAGGTCAAAAATATCATCGCAATTGGGTCGTCTGCTGGTGGTGTGGAAGCGGTTTCTATTTTGCTGGGTGGACTTTCAAAGCAACTAGAGGCGGCAGTTTTCCTGATACAAGGTACGCCGGGACACAGCCCAAATGAACTGGCAAAGATCCTAAACAGGCGAAGCGCATTGCCTGTCACAATTCCGGTAGATGGCGAAACGATAAATCCCAAACATGTCTATTTAGCACCGCCCAATCAGCACTTAATCGTAAAGAACGGCGCGATCTGCCTGGGCAACGGACCGAAAGAGAACAGAGCAAGACCAGCTATTGATGCTCTATTCCGTACGGCAGCCCATGCCTACGGCAAACATGTAATCGGCGTTATATTGTCCGGTGTATTGAACGATGGGACCGCTGGCATTCTATCGATCAAAGCCCATGGTGGCAAATCCATAGTGCAAGACCCAGATGAAGCTGTTTTTGATGGGATGCCGAGAAGTGCCATTGCCTTTTCTCAAGTTGACTATGTACTTAAGGTCCAAGAGATAAGCGCTTGTTTGGAAAGTTTAGTCGCTGAGAACCTACAGGAAGAAGGAGGCACTGGTTACACGCCGGAGTACAGAGACCAAGCTGACGTTGGAGAGGTAGGAGGACCGGGGATCGGTCTTGTCGCAAATTACCCTCCCTCTGCATTAACATGCCCGTCATGCGGCGGTGCTGTCTGGGAAATTCAAGAGCAATCTTTGAATCTATTCAAGTGTCATACAGGTCACAGTTATACCGCCGAACTCATGCTCGAAGAACAGTCTGAAGCCGTTGATAGTGCTGCATGGACACTGTTGCGTGCCATCGGCGAAAGCATTCATCTTCGATTGAAACTCGCTGAATGGGCGAGAAGTACCGGACGCAATGAAGAGGCAGCTTTTCATCAGCAACAAGCGAAGGAAGCACAAAAGCAAGAGAGTGCATTTCGCACACTACTGTTAAGTAATGAAAAAGGTCGCGACTAGAAGGTCGTCCGTCACGAGAGAGGTTTTGATTAAATACAATGGCAAATATTTTAGTAGTAGAAGATGTCGAAGAAAACATAGCCGATATAAAACTCTGTCTAGAACCCCGTGGTCACCAGCTCTTCATAGCGCATACGGTCAATAGTGCGACTACGCTACTTAAAGCAGCAACTTTTGACCTCCTCATCTGTGGTGTGCATTTAAGGAGGGGAGTAGTTTTCGATTTGTTGAAGAACGTAAAAAGCGATCCGGAAAAACGCGATATGCCATTTATTTTCTTTTGCTGCAGTCCTGGAGCAATTGCTAGGTATGTTTCTACAAGCATGAAAAATACAGCAATGTTGCTGGGTGCAGACGAATATATAACTCATGAACATTTCAATGAACAACGTTTTCTTTCCGAGATTGACGCTTTCTTGCGGACAACGACGCGTCCCGTCGAAGATAGGAAATGAAAAAGCAAGTACAGAGCAGCAACTACCACTCATACGCATAATGCCTAGAGAAACAGGTCCTCTGCGATTGGATAGAGAAGCAGCCTTTTTACCAAGAGTACAGTGCGTGGCAGCAGCCAGCGCATAACCCAGGGGAACACCGTCACGCAGAAGAACATAGATTTTCATAGCACACCTACCTTTACCGATACAAACATGTATGCGGCAGCAAATTGTTCCAATTATTGGTTGAAGTTCGGCAGCATCGACCGCAAGGCACCGCATTTAGTGCCTTAACGATTTTTGCCGATTATGTTTCCTTGACTCTATCCCTTGACGCAGATAACCTGCTTCAAAGTGTGGACAATGTCCACCAGATCTTTTTGAGCTTCCATCACAGAGTCGATTGACTTGTATGCCATCGGTGTTTCGTCGATAACATCTGCGTCTTTCCGGCATTCGACACCGGCTGTAGCTCTTACGTGGTCTTCGAGAGAGAATTTCTTCTTAGCTTCACCACGAGACATCGCTCGACCTGCTCCGTGTGAGCAGCTGTTGAAGCTTTCTGGATTTCCTTTTCCACGCACGATGTACGATCTGGTGCCCATGGATCCTGGGATGATTCCCAAGTCACCCTCTTGCGCTCTCACTGCGCCCTTACGAGTCACGTAGATGTTTTCACCATAGTGATGTTCAAGGGCAGCATAGTTATGGTGGCAGTTTACGACTTCGGAAGTAATCTCGAAGTCGGGCAACTTGCACTTGCGAAGGGCAGCAATAACTGAATTGAGCATGACGTCTCTGTTTGTTTGAGCGAATTTCTGCGCCCACATCAACGCCGTCCAATACTCATTGAAATTGTCCGTACCTTCAGGCAAGTATGCAAGATCTTGATCGGGTACAGTGATGCACCACTTTTCCATATCCTTCTTCGCAAGTTCGATGAAGTATTTTCCGATGGCATTACCGATTCCTCTGGAGCCAGAATGAAGCATAACCCACACAGCATCATCCTCATCTACGCAGATTTCAATGAAGTGGTTGCCCGTACCCAAAGAGCCAAGATGCGTAACCGTATTGCTTCTTGCAAGCTTAGGATGCTTATCCACAATTGCCTTGTGTCCATCAGCGAGTGCTGACCAAGCGTCCTCAACCACCTTAGGCGCGTCTTTCCACGCACCTCTGTCGTTAGGTCCACCATTATCGGTACGACCGTGTGGAACAGCGGTTTCGATTGCACGCCTAATAGATGCCAGATCGTCAGGCAAATCGGGTGCGCGTAAGCTTGTTCGCGCAGCGACCATACCACATCCAATATCGACTCCTACTCCAGCTGGAATAATCGCCTTACGGGTAGGTATGACACTGCCTACGGTGGCGCCCATACCCCAGTGACAATCGGGCATGGCAGCGACCCACCTAAAAACAAACGGCATCTTGGTGATATTGCTCAACTGTTTGCGCGCCTCTTCCTCGAGCTGCACGCCGCGAGTCCACATCTTCACTGGAACCAAGCCTTCAGTGCGCATGATGTCGTAGGTTTTGTCTTTTGGTGTAAAAATCTCCATGTCCGTGTCCTCTGCTTGTTATTTCACTTATTTTTTCCTTGTTGTTCCTCGGAGAGAGTGGGATTCGAACCCACGGATGGACTCTGCCATCTACGTCTTAGCAGAACGTTGCTTTAGGCCTCTCAGCCATCTCTCCAAATTCGCATATATAGATGAAACTAAAAGCCCTTTCGTTTCTGAAAGGGCTCGCTGAATGACTACAGATGCTTTTGATCAGTCAATTACGCCTGCGTCACTCAGAGCCCCGATTTACGGTGCCATACATCTTTTGTTCGCGACTAGGTGTAAATAATATGTCCATACATCCCATTATCCCGGTTGAAGCGACATTGTCAAGCCACGACAAAGGGTAAAATTCCCACTTCGCAACAACTAATTTTCAAATTCAAAATGCCAAATCCAATAGTTCAAACCGGACATCCAGTTTTACGGGCGGAAGCGCGCGAATTGACGCAAGACGAGATCAAGTCGGCAGAGATTCAAGAGCTGATTGAAATCATGCGCGAAGTTATGCGCGCAGCACCAGGCGTTGGTCTTGCAGCACCGCAAATTGGTGAGTCGATCAAACTCACAGTGATTGAAGACGAAGCCGGTGAGAAAACAAAAATGAGTTCAGAAGAACTCAACTTGCGCGAACGATATCCAGTTCCGTTTCATGTGTTAATCAACCCTATTCTCACGCCAGTTGGTGATGAGAAAGTAGATTTCTTCGAAGGATGTTTGAGCGTGCAAGGTTTCGCCGCAAACGTCGCTCGCTACAAAAAAGTCAACGTTAAGGCTCTCAACGAGAAGGGCGAAGAAGTTTCAATAGATGCGAAAGGCTGGTACGCGCGAATTTTGCAGCATGAAATCGATCACCTGAATGGAATTCTCTACATAGATCGCATGTATTCAACCACGTTCACCACAGTGGAAAATAAAGTGCGTTTTTGGGATAGTTTGGACCAAGCAAAGCCACTATCTCAATAAACTGCGTCAATTAAACTATGACGATTGAACTAGTCAGACCGAGCAGAAAAGTTTTGCCTTCTTACCTTGAAGCGCTCAATGAAGGCACTTTTTGCAACATGGCGTTGGGAAATTTTGCGGATGAATCTCCCGAAGAAATTTCCAAGGACCCGGACGATTACATAAATAGAATTAGTGATGAATCACCGCGCATCGTCGCAATGCCGGATGGTTCTGAATTTACTGTTACCGAACACTCTCTGCTCTGGTTGGTTGATGGAGAGCGCTACCTCGGTTCGGTTTCACTTAGATTCTCTGGTGATCGAGATGTCATCGAAGAGTTTGGCGGGAACATTGGCATTGCTATTCGACCGGCACTCTTGAATGTCGGCTATGGTGTCAAAGCCGCAGCGCTTGCGTGGCGCTTGGCTGGTCCTTATTTTAAAGAACGCGGCATTAACTCGATTTATATTTCATGCAATCCGACTAATTTTGCCTCACGCCGCTTAATTGAGCACAACGGTGGAAAACTCGTCAAAGAGAAAAATGACGCTTTTGGAACAGGACCAAGCTTGATATTTGTAATAGATCTGCAGTGATCTAAGGTCCGTAGAATTCAACAATTACGTCTGTGCTTTTAATCAGCACTGGCAAACGTTGGGTAATTCGCAATTTACTCAGTGCTTTTAGAGCAGCACGCTTGTATTCATTGCGCATTGAAAACACTGATGGCGGACAGTCTTTAACGACTGTCGTGACATGCATGTTGGAAATGGTCAATGTCTCATCTACAGTAAACTGCGCTTTGGCATAAAGTTCTGACGAGATAAGAGTGGGTGATTTCCAAATTCTCCAAAGAGCTTCACGCAGCGGCACTACAAACTGCGCAACTTCCTCTGGGGCAGGGCGCTCATTTAAAAGACTTTCGCTAAAATACACCTTCACCCGCGAAGCACTTCTGAATCCATCGGGCTCAAGTCCATTTAAGCAATCGCGCAGTTTTTCCATGGCGTCTTTGTCCATGTTTGCCTGGTGCATGATTCTATACAAAGCAGGAATAGAATCCTCATCATTGATGTCTGTAATTCTGAACATCGCCTGATAGAAAGCGGCTTCGATGATCTTGTCGTAATGGTATAGGCGCCGCACAAGTGGATCATCTTCGCGATTCATTATCGCCCAGATTGCAATCGTCGCCAAAGCATGGGGTGAAGTTTCCTTTTCGAAAAGCTGCTTCACCTGCTGCCGAATGCGGTCTTCTTTTTTCTCCGACCAATCGGTGTTGTTTTCTTTCGCGAAGACTAAGATCTGCGCTTCGATCGCTCGCAAGTACTTGTCGCCATATACAGGTACAAATTTCGGCTTTGGAGTGACGGGCAAAGGCAAATCGTATGTTCGCTCTTCATCTTTCACAGCAAGTGACGGCTGCGCCAGAACTATTGAAGTGAAAATAGAAACAGCGGTACAGGCAACAAATACTCTTGCGCGCCTGCGAGACAATAATCGCAATAATCCAAACTTCAATACTTAGATTCCAAAAACATTCACGCGTTTATTTTACAGGGTTTATGCAAGGCTAGACAAAGCCCAGCTTGACATGATTGCAAAGTCCAGTATATATTGGCATTCTAGATATCAATCGCGAACCGCGAAGGAGGCGCTACATGGAAAATGTCATTGCTACACACGGATACGATGCTGTCTTCCGTTGCGCCGTCGTAGCTCACCGCGCTGGAAATCGCTAAAATTCGACTTTACGCATTGTGAATCGACGCTCGTGTCCTTTATTTGCACCCAGTGAAACGCACAGCAAATAAACAAGGATAGGACAATGCTGCAAAAAAATATCGCGGCTCTCGTTGAGCCGCCGTTCGAGTGCGGGCGAATAGTCTCGCAAGATCGTGGTTCGTATACTGTCGCAACGTGCCACGGAGAAAAACGCGCCGAAATAACTGGCGCATTCCGGTACTCCGCGCAGGTCGCCTCCGATTTCCCAATCGTCGGTGATTATGTAGCGGTCTTAGAAAACGAACAGTCTAATACGACAATGATTCATAAACTAATGCCTCGCAAGAATTTATTCGCGCGGCGCGGCGTTTATGGCAGTGCAGAATTGCAGCCAATAGCTGCAAATTTGGACACATTGTTCATTACAGCGGCGCTCAATAGAGACTTCAATGTCAGAAGACTTGAGCGCTACATGGTGGCTGCAGCAGGGTTTGATGTGCCATGCGCAATTGCACTAACTAAAATAGATCTGGTCGATGATGCAATTGAACACATCAAAGCGGCTAAAGCAGTCGCGGGAGGCAATCCTGTGGTAACGCTTTCCGCCCTGGAAGGAAAGGGACTGGAAGAACTACTTCCATTTTTTGGACCAGAAAAAACAATCGCATTCGTTGGGTCTAGCGGCGTGGGTAAATCGACATTGATAAATGTACTGCTACAAGAAGAAAGACTTGCAGTTAGCGCAATCAGCTCGCAGGTTCAAAAGGGTCGTCACACAACAACGCGCCGACTACTCGTTCAACTTGCTGATGGAACATCAATAATTGACACCCCCGGAATGCGAGAGTTCGCCCTAGCGGATGCCGAAGACGGTGTCAACGAGGTGTTCAGCGAAGTGCTGCAATTGGCTGAAGAATGCAGATTCAGAGATTGCAAACATCAAAGTGAACCCGGCTGTGCGGTACGAGAGGGCGTTGATGCAGATACTTACTCTAGTTGGAATAAGCTGGAGAAAGAAGCTGCATACGAAACGCGAAAAACAGATCGATTCGCCGCTGAAGCAGAAAAATCGAAGTGGAAAGCGATACAAAAAGCTAATCGCCTACGGAAAAGGTAATTGGCTTCGGTCTTGTTCGATTCGAATTGCAAATTTTCAATGCGCAGCAAGCAATTCCTGCGCGTTGAAATATTGCGCTGTGGTGCCGCCATCGACCACCAAAACTTGTCCTGTTATGAAAGAAGAGAGCGGCATTGCAAGGAATGCGACTGCGGCGGAAACCTCTTCTGGCTTTCCAATACGCTTGAGCATAGCGACATTCTCAACGGCGGCGCGAAACTCCGGGCTCTTCAAGATGCCCTCAGTCAAAGGTGTCTCGATATAGCCCGGAGCAATCGCATTGACGCGAATTTTATCAGGAGCCCATTCCTGAGCTAATGCCCGAGTCGCCTGATTCAGTGCAGCTTTGGTGACGCCATACATCAATCCTGATCCGACTGTGCCGATTCCTGCAATCGAAGTTATGAAAACAACATTCGCATCGCTGCCCTTGAGCAACAATGGATATGCATCGCGGCACATCGCAAGCGATGAGTTTAAATTTGTGTCGAGCAGAAGATTGAGTTCTTCGCTCGAAATCTGCATAAACTTCTTGCGAATGTTTGTGCCGACATTGTTGACCAAAACATCGAGCCGCCCAAGCTGGGCAACAGTTTGGAAAATCTTGTCACGCCCCTCCTGCGTGGTCACATCAGCCGCGACTAAATGAACATGGTCCTTATACAGGCTTCCGCCGGAAGCCTTTTCTAGTTCTTCCAATCCTCTTGCAACCATTACGACATCTGCGCCAAGTTCGAGGAACTCCAGCGCACAGGCTCGTCCGATCCCTTTTGACGCGCCAGTAATTAAGGCAACCTTGCCATCAAGTGTCCAGCGTTTTGACATTGCGAAAGCTCCAGCTCTTGGGGAGCACTAGTATACGCAAATTATCCGCGTGGAAAAATCCTATGAACCTCGAAACATGAATTTGGCTTGCTCCCGACAAGCCAATGCATCACCGTAGATACCCTTGTTCTCGAGATGACTTGTTAATGCCGAAAGAACAGCGTAAACCTCTGGGCTGTGCTTCCCGTACGACGCTTCGGCTGTGCTATAAGCCCGCTGATATAAAATCTGTTGCTGCTCGGGGGCGGCGTTCTGCGCCGCAGAAAGCAACATCTTGTATTTCTCGATTCTCATAGCTTGGTCTCCTCTGACTCCTTACAGTTCCAAGATGGCAGGCGCCTGTGAGGAATCTGTGAAGACCCTAACTGACGACGAAAAGGGACTTTTTGTTTCGACCAACCTTCAAATTAACAACACTGGATGAGGATTTCAGTTCGCGAAGCAGGGTAAAGCGCCCAAAACCCCGACCAGTTCAGCGTCTATACAAAATCTAATTTCCCTTCAAATTGCTTGCAATTCTGGCGCGCCGATCATTAGCTTTGCGCCAATCCCACGGTGCAATTACATGCCCGGATTTCCAGAGACCTACTTTGTGTTTTCTTGCATCTTGCTCTGCCCGGCGAAGTTGATTGTCTGTCGGAGCGAATGAGCGGAACCACCACGCCGCTCCACGGCTTACCATCGATTGATTGACGGACCGTTTCCCAACGTAAATCTTCGCGACTGTTCTTCCGTACCTATCTTTCCCGTGCGACTCGAGGCGCACTTTCTTCTTGCGTGTGAGTTTTGCAAGAAGCTCTCGCGACTGCACTCCATAAGGTTGTGCAATTTCAGGTGCATCAATACCTTCCAATCGAACAGTGCGTCCATCGGAAAGTTTCAAGGTGTCACCATCATGCACGGAAACAACCAGTGCAAGACTGATGAGTAACGTTTTCATTTAAAAGGACTTTCTAGGCGGATTACTAACCCGCTGAAACTACTTGATCAAGTTCGCTAAGCGAGTGCTTGATTCGTTTTTTCAATGCTTTGGCAGATGCATCTTTATGCTTGCTGTCGCAAGTGGCAATTTGCTCTTGCGAGAGAATGGAAACGAGCGCCACCAACTCGCGAAGAACCGAGTCGTGCTTGTCGATTTTTTGTAAGGAGAGATCCTGCTTTCCAGAATTTGAAATTGCTTTCTTTAGTAAGTCATTGATGGTTCGGCTTCGCACGCTAGTTGGAAGTGACTCGTACCATTTCTCGATTTCTTTGTCTGCGTAAAAAGTGATTGAACGTTTGTCTGTAGAAATAGCTCATACCTCCGTAATTTCAAGTGTAAATACGTACCAACACCCTGTCAAGACCCAGCTTTAATGTGGAGTCATTGAACTTTTTGTTCGGCAACTACGTACTTGCTTATAAGACGTCAAACAGAGAGGTTATTGTCATGAACAAAAGTATGAAAAACCTGTTTCCATTTCCATTTAAAACGCTGGACGGCTCCAGAACAAAGCAAGATGATGTGCGCTTCGGCAAGCCTACGTGGCAGCTGCAATTTCAAAAGGCAGAAGATCTCTATTATTCGAGGAGCCGAAGGCGTAAAAAGATATACCAGCAATTTGAATCACATGCTTCAAAAGCGCTTGCCATTGCGCAGGAGATGCAAGATCTCACGGCAAGAGCAAGAACGCTTTCGCTGATGTCGCGATTTCAGTTTGAGATCGGTCATCCGGATTGTGTACAGACACTGAGGACATCAATAGTCGCAGCGCAGGAGGCGTACGGCGTGCAAAGCAAGGAAGCAGCAATTCAGATGTCGGGACTTTGCTTAAAACTTGAAGAGATGGGGCGGATTCAGGAAGCCGACGAGATGGCCTGGCAAGCCTTTCAGATGATCGAAAACAACACATCCTCCACCGAGAAGATTTCCTTGAACGACGCAGTCATTGAAGTGGCGCTAGCAGCAAAAGACAGGGAAAGCGCAGTGGAAGCAGCATATCGTGGCATCAGGCTGACAAAAATGCACGTCAATAAGGAGTCGGAAGAATACGCAAAGCGAATTCAATATTATGAATCAATCGTTTCGCCATAGGAATCGACAAATCTCAGCGGCTGGCCAGCCTCATGTTTTCGCCCACATGTGATATCTTGATTTTTCGTTTTCCAATCCTTGACACTTGGGAACCGAAAACTGTTTTCGCCCTAGTATGCAGGGATAAATTTGATGCGCACAAAGCGGCACTCTTTCACAAGCATTTCACTGTCTCTACTTATGCTGAGCACCGCATTCGGCGGTAATGCGCTTCCTGCATTTGCGGACTCGGTTGGCAAAGCTTCATCGTCGGCAAGTAGCGTCGATTCGAAAAGTGACAGCACAGCTACAGCAGTTGCTCCTGAGCCAGTTTTGCATCCTCTGGATCCGATGACCAAACTAGAACTTGCGGACAATGTTCGCATTCTTAAGGAGTCAGGGAAATTCGGCACGAATGTATCTTTGGTGTCACTAACGTTGCTTGAGCCGGAAAAAGAAGTGACCTTAAATTACAAGCCCGGCGATCCAATCCGGCGAAAGTCGATTGCAGTTCTCTATGGTATAGACACCAATGAAACACACGAAGTAATCACTGATCTAAACAACAAACAGGTGATTTCAGATGTGTTGCGCAAGCGCGTGCAACCCATGCAGCTCGAAGAAGATACTCCGCTCGGAATTGAATTGCTCAAGAACAACCAAGCTTGGATGAAGGGGTTAGAACGCCGCGGAATCAAAGATATGGAAAATGTTCACATGGAAATGTTTGTAGTAGGCAGTCCTGTGAATATCAATAATCCCGACAATGACAGGCTTTTGAGAGGATATCCGTACTACAGAGTGGTCGGGCATAATTCCTTCGGAGAACCAATTGAAGGATTGTCAGCGGTCGTAAATCTGACGAAAAAGACTTGCGATATCCGAGATAGCAAAGACATAATTCCTTTAGCCGGCACGTCTTCCAACTACTTTGATCCGACCAACGTTGGGAAGTTGCGTGCACCCTGCAAACCATTGCTGACGACACAACCGGAAGGTCCATCATTCACTTTAGATGGGCACGAAGTGCGGTGGCAAAAATGGCGTTTTCGATATGAATTGGATTCACGCGAGGGCTTAGTCCTTCACTGCATCGGCTACGAGGATGAAGGCAAACTTCGACCAATATTGCATCGTCTTGGTGTTTCGGAAGTCTCTGTTCCCTATGGCGCACCTGGGTTTGACTGGGTATGGCGCTCACCTATTGACGAAGGAGAGTATGGGCTCGGCAGGCTGACGACCACCTTGCGCCCAGGTCACGAGATTCCAAATCACGCAAAAACCATTGATGTTCCATACGCCAACAGCGTCGGCACAATAAAAATCAAACCGGCGGGATTAGCGATTTGGGAACAAGATGGTGGCATCCTCTGGGAACATCACGACGATGATGCAGACAAAACGCTTACCAGACGCGGAAGACAACTCGTCATTGCACACATGTTCACCCTGGGAAATTACGACTACTTCAGCCAATACTTTTTCAATCAAGATGGCTCGATAGATGTAAAAGTCACGCTTAATGGGGACGTTTTAGCGCAGGGAGTCAAACTGAAAGAGTGTGAAGTATGCTCGCAAGAACCCGATGAAGAAGGAAATATCCTTCCTAAGGGTGTGGAGCGATACGGAACATTAATGGCTCCAAACATCGTTGGCATAAATCACCAACACTTCTTCTGCTTCCGCATGGATTTCGATGTGGACGGCGTCAAGAATAACGTTTACGAATTAAACGTAAGACCAATAAATGAAAGTCGCGGACATTTGGAGCAAAACACTTTTGTGCTCGAGCGCAGTCTTCTACGTCGAGAAGAGGACGCGGCAAGAGATCTCAATGAAGTGCAAAGTCGATGCTGGAAAGTAGTCAACAAAAATGTATCAAGCTACCTTGGTCATCCACCAGGTTATTTGATTCAGCCGGGCTCCAACGCTTATCCGTACAGTCATCCTGACTCTTACAACAGGAAGAGAGCCGGCTTTTTGCGTCACCACTTTTGGACGACAAAGTACAAGCACGATGAGATGTTTGCAGGCGGTGACTACCCAACCTCGAGTGCCGGTGGAGAGGGTCTGCCTGAATGGATAAGCGCTGACTCCATCGATAACGAAGATCTTGTTTGCTGGTACACAGTTGGCATTACTCACGCCCCTCGCGTTGAAGATTGGCCCGTAATGCCTTCAACGAGCATGGGATTCAAGATTATGCCGGAAGCGTTTTTCAAACGAAATCCTGCACTTGATCTCCCCGAGGCCGCCGCACCAGCGTTGCCTGCCGAGCCTAAGCAATCAAAGACACTCAAGAAAACAAGGGAGCAAAAACGCTCCAAAGAGCAAAAAACAAACAAAAGTGCGGAAGCAAGATAACACTACCAAGCAGGCAAGAAAGTCTACGAAAATCTGATAACAAAGACGAATAAGTCCTTGATTAAATCGGGAATTTAACCGCAACTGCGCTTGACACAACATCAGGCAGAGCGGGAAGATTGCGCTATTGACACGTAATTTTGCCGTTCTTCGCTTGCGACAGTAAGCAACATCGGCAAAGGCCCGTCAGATCATTGCATTCAACTGTCCTGGGGAGGGCAATCTCATGAGCGTAACCCCGACTAAAGAGACGGCTTTCGCCAGCACTCTTGTCAAGGACTCCTATGGAAAAAGCTTGGTTCGCCTGACCAAGATCAATCGTTCCGGCAAAGTTCCTACTTGGAAAGAGATAACAGTAGAAGTAGAACTCGCAGGTCCGGAATTCAGTGGATGCTACTACGAAGGTGATAACACCAAAATTGTTGCCACTGATTCGATGAAAAATACTGTCTATGTTTACGGAGCGAGAAACGATCTCAACAGCATCGAGGAATATGGGATTGCCCTGGCAAAACACTTCCTCGATGACTACAAACATGTCGACGAAGTGAACATCAGAATTAGTGAAGACATCTGGTCGAATATTTTGATTGAAGGCGGCGTACATCCAACTTCATTCGTCAAAGCACAAAGCGACATGCGCTACACGCACATCTACATGACGAGGAAGGAAACAAAAATCACTTCCGGTATAGACAATTTGATCGTTGCGAAGATCACGGGCTCTGAATTTGCCGGTCACATCAAAGATGCTTACACAACTTTGAAAGACACGCATGACAGAATCTTCGGCACAAAAGTAGAAGCGAGATGGATTTGGAAAAATGAAAAAGCCGACTTCAATGCCGGCTATGAAAAGGCCCGACAAATCATGCTCGAAACTTTTGCGCACCACCACAGCCTTTCAGCGCAGCAGACATTGTTCGCAATGGGCGATGCTGTTCTTGCAAAAGTTGCAGACATCGATGAAATCTCGCTGACAATGCCTAATTTGCACCGCATTCCATTCAATCTAGAACCATTGGGCATGGAAAACAAAAACGAGGTTTTCGTAAACACGAGCGAACCGCACGGCACCATCAAAGGAACGATGGCTCGTAAGAAGTAGTATCTACTTGTGCACGTAAGCTGCTTTCTCTAAAGCTTTGATATCCAGCTTCACCATTTCCAGCATGGACTGCATCACTCTATCGTATCCCTCGGCATCTTGAGATTGCATCAACTCAATCATCACAGTAGGAATAATCTGCCAGGACACGCCGAACTTGTCGACGAGCCAGCCGCATTGACTCGGTCTTCCGCCTTCTACTAGCTTGTCCCAAAAGTGATCGACCTCTTCCTGCGTTTTGCAATATGCGATCAGCGAAACACCTTCACTGAAATTGAATGCATGAGGAATTGGACTATCAAATGCCATAAACAATTCGCCGTTCAATTGAAACTCGGCGTACTTCACAAGATTGACGGGACCCTCACCTTCTTCGAATTTATGAGCAGCAAGAATCTTTGAATTCTTGAAGATAGAGGTGTAGTGATTCATCGCTTCTTCAGCGGTGCTGCCGTTGCCACCTTGGTACATCAGTGTTGGCGTCACTTTCTGCGAAGCCTTGCCGACAATCACGCGCCAGGAAATGCCGAACTTATCGTTGACCCAACCGAACTTTTCACTGAACGGATATTTGTCCAGTGGCATCAAAACTTCACCGCCATCCGCAAGCTTGTTGAACAGCTCATCGCACTCTGCAACAGTCTCACATGTGACGTGCAAAGAAATCGATGGGTTAGTTTTGAATATTGGCCCACCGTTCAGCAAAAGAATTTGGAGCCCCTCAAGTTCAAACTCGACAGTCATCAAACTGCCTGCAGGGAGCCCACCATGTCCGCTGTTTGCGTCACTGTAATTCAAAGACGACAGCTTCTTCACGTTTTTGAAAACCGTTTGATAGAAGGCGAAAGCGTTCGCTGCCTCACCGTCCATCCAAAAGCAAACGCTGAAATTATTCATTGCTGAACCTCTATGACTGTAGTGGTTATTCTACTTCTTCTGAGCTTTTGCCCACGAGTCTTTCAAAGTCACGATGCGATTGAAAACGAGCGCACCAGGCTTGGCGTCCTTCGTATCAACGACAAAATATCCTTGACGCTCGAATTGAAAGCGATCACCAGAGGCAGCTTCGCCCAGGCTTCTTTCCAATTTGCAGCCCTTCAAAACCTGAAGTGCATTAGGATTGATAGCATTGAGGAATTCGCTGTCCTTGCCTGTAGGCGGCGCTTCATCGGAAAGCAGCCGATCATAGAGGCGAACTTCTGCATCAACAGCATGACGAGCACTGACCCAGTGAATCGTTCCTTTGACCTTGCGACCGACAGGATTGTTGCCGAGAGTATCAGGGTCATAGGTGCAGCGAACTTCAGTTACCGCGCCGTTCGCATCCTTCACGACATCGGTGCATTTTATGCAATAGGCATAGCGCAAGCGTACTTCTTGCCCAGGTGCCAGGCGGAAATAATCCTTGGTAGGCTCGAGCATGAAATCGTCTTGTTCAATGTAAATCTCTTTGCAGAATGGCACCTTACGCGAGCCTTCTTTCGGAACATCATGCGGCCAATATGACGCATCTAGCTCTTCGACTTTGTCATCCGGATAGCCTTCAATCACCACCTTAAGTGGTTTCAAAACAGCCATCACCCGTGGTGCCTTTTGGTTGAGGTCATCCCTAATACAAAATTCGAGTTGAGCCATGTCGACTGTACTGTTAGCTTTAGCAACACCTACAGTCGTACAAAAATTGCGAATGGCTTCTGGTGTGATACCACGACGTCTCATGCCAGCAATCGTAGGAAGTCTGGGATCATCCCAACCATCAACGTGCTTGCCTTCCACGAGTTCAAGCAAACGCCGTTTGCTCATCACGGTGTAATTCAAGTTCAACCTTGCAAATTCGTACTGCTTTGGACGACTGGGGAACTTCGCGTAATCAATCAAATTGTCGATAACCCAGTCATATAACTCACGATTGTTTTCGAACTCGAGAGTGCAAATACTATGTGTAATTCCTTCCAGCGCATCAGAAATTGGATGCGCATAGTCGTACATTGGATAAATGCACCATTTATCACCGGTCATGTGGTGCGCAGTGTGGCGTATGCGATACAGCATCGGATCGCGCATCTTCATGTTGGCATTCGCCATGTCGATCTTCGCACGCAGGACATGCTCACCATCTTTGAACTCGCCCTTGCGCATGCGACGAAACAAGTCCAAACTCTCTTCAACTGTGCGCTCGCGATATGGACTGTTTGTGCCGGGTGTTTTTACATCACCTCGATACTGTTTCGTCTCAGCATCACTCAAACTGCAGACGTAAGCTTTTCCTGCCTCAATGAGATGTTCCGCATACTCATACATTTTCTCGAAGTAATCACTGGCATGGAAAAAGCCATCCCACTGAAAGCCCAGCCAGCGAACATCATCCTGGATGCCTTCCTCGAACAGCGTATCTTCCTTGGCAGGATCGGTGTCGTCGAAGCGCAAGTTGCACCCACTTCCTGTCCCCGGAAGCTTCTCGGCATACTCAATACCAATGCCGAAGTTCAAGCAAATGGACTTGGCATGTCCGATGTGCAGAAAACCATTCGGCTCTGGAGGAAAGCGAGTCAACACCTTGGTGTGGCGCTTGGCTTGCAGGTCGTCGTTAATGATTTCTCTGATGAAATCAGTAGTTTTCGCGGGTGCGGAAGAGCTCACGGTTTGGTCCCCTGTGATGCAAGAAATATGCTTTAAGAAAAGCTATTTTACCCTTAAACCTCGTGCAGGGCAGGGAAAAGCAGCCAAAAGTAACAGCACGTTTCTTGAAAACCAAAGTACCCCAGAGCTACGCTAGCGCCGCGCTTAAGCACCGAGTGAGCCGGCTTGAGCAATGCCAGAGCCACTAGAGCTGCGTGCGCGAGCCGAGACTAGGAGATGGGCGCTAAAGAACTGCGCCCCCTGTTTGCAACCTCAAACTCTACCAAGCTACCGTTTCTTGACAGGAGTCGATGGCTTACTTTGGTTTGGCGCTTTGGTTCCTTCCGCTGATTTACCAGTCTTCTGTTGCAGCAGATTCTGGTACATGCTGGACGGGATATTGTTTTGCTGAAATAGGCGCTTTAGCATTTCCTCAGGTGGCAAGTTTTGCTTTTGCAGTTCTGCCGCCTGCTTCATCATGTTGTCTTTCAGATCCGTCAGAGTCTGAGTAGCTTTTTGTCTATTAGCCTTCTCGATTGCAGACTCGGAGACCAACGGCTCGTAAGTTATGCCAAGCATGTTGTTGTTCACTGTTTTTCGCTTAACTTCTTTGTATGCGTCGCCATCCCAAACAATCATTGAAGCCACTGGCTCTTTCGCCATGTTGCGAGCAACATCAGCCTGCGCTTTGTTTTCTACGGCATAGCCATTTATCGCAACTATGACGCTATCTTTTTTCATAACTGGGTCATCAACGAAAAAACCAGCGTTTGTGACTTTCATCCCAAAAGCAGGTTTTGTCTTGCAATCAGCCAACATCAGCTGCTTCATCCCATTCGGAAAATGTTTTTTCGCAAGTTGAGCGCCTTCAGTGGCATAGACCGGGTTTTTATCCTTGTAGCGAAGCAAGAATGCACACAGTAATTCGTCGGAGTTATAACGCTCAGCAATCTGGCGATAGTTTTGCTCTGCAGCTTTCAAATCGCCGTGTCTTTCAAAATAACGAGCTTGAGCTTGCAAACCCCTAGCGGAATAAACTTCAGCTGAGAAATCAGCTAACTCTTTGGCTTTCTCCTTCGCACCATGCTCTTCCCGATAACGGATCAACCAGTCTGAACTGTTCGAAATGCGTACGTCATCTTGATCTTTTGAGACCATTTTCTCGAAGAACTTCGCAGCTTGCTCCGGTCTATCATGAACGACACAGTAAGCCCCAAGCTCCACGTAGTGCCCTGGATCCTCCTCTGCAACCTTTTCCGCAAGCTCGATATACTTGTCTGGATTTTTGACTTCGCCATTAGCGATCATTTCCATTACATGCGTATCGAATTCCGCCATTGGTCCAAACGCTTCTCTAATCTGGTCGCTTGTTGGCTCTTTACCATATTTCTTTTCGAGCCAATCCATCGCTATCATCGGCATGTATGGAGAAAGCTTCTTCAACTCAGTCAACTGAGCCAAATCCGGCTTATTGTTTTTCAATCCCGGGCAATAATAGAAAACTGTTCCCATAGGCATCGGAGGATTGAACCAAAGCTCCGGCGGCAGAATGCTCGACTGCGGTGCCAATCTTTCGGCAGTAGTCGTCACAGTAGTCCAATTGTACGAGGTTGCGAGTTCCGGATGGTTTACAACCATACTGTTGAAATTAGCTAAAGCCTTGTCACGCTCGGCACCTTCCATGTTGAAGCGAACAGCGACCAAAGGGAAGATGTTAAGGCTGGAGAATAGAGACTTTGCACGTTCAGCTGTTTGCTTCGCCAATTGCTCGACACCATACATCCTGGCGTTGAACATGTACTCACAGCAGAGTGCCTCTGCAATGTGGCGGCTATGAAATGCAGCAACATCCGCCCAACTCAAAACCGTGAGTGGCTGCGCACCGCTATCACCGATGAAGCATCGTGTTGACTCCTGATTCAATTCCGGTACTAGATTTTGAACGTCATCGCGGGTGGTGCCCTTGAAAGCATTGTAGCTCTTAACGAAATCGCGTAGTTCGGCAGAGACGATGCCGGCTTGAATTACATGCCCCGTTTGTACAGACTTGCGTCCGGAGTTGAGAATGCGCATCCACTGAATCGGCAAAGAACCATGCTTCTTCATCAATTTGTTCATTGTTTCTTCAATAGGTCGCGTTTGAGAAAAGCGCATACCGTATTGATTCTCTTCCAAAGGTGTCGATTCGGCCTCGATGTAATACCGCCAGTTCGCAGTACCGCGAATTTTTAAAGCACGAAGAATCGATTTCTCTACCGGTGTGAATTGCTGCTTTTCAGCAGCTTCAATCATAGGCACAGCGATACCATCTCGGCACGACATACTTTCCAGGGCGATATTGGCAATCTGTCCCACCGAACTCAGCCTGTCTTCATTCAGTGCCTTTGCAATCGCAAGATGCGCACTCATCCGAGAGAGTGGCGCGCGAGTATCGCTAAACAAGCCGCAGTTCTCCAACATACTAAAGGCTGCCTGCAGCATGGCCGCTTGCTCGTGCAAAGAAGGATCGAGCGGATTCTGAGAAAGCGCTTCCGATACCCTGACATTTTCTTTGAATAATGATTCAAAACTGGCTTGTGCCACGTTCTTCATGAAGTCATCTGGAACCGCTGATGGAGCAGTAGCAGTCAGCTTGAACTTCTCAATAAGTTGTTTTGCAAGTGGTTCGTAATTTTTCGGTGACCACGCATAATCCTGCAAACTGAATTTGTAGTCCGTGGTCGGTTCGCCTTTGAAAGAATACGTAAAACTGTAGGCATTGCTGCCAAGATCAACCGTGGTTGTCTTGAAGTCCAAGTCCTTTACTGCAAACTTTGAATCACTCTTCCAATACTTGGCATACCCGAGCATTTCGGCAACATCATGTCCGGTGCTATCGACTATCCACTCCTGCTCATTCTGAAACTTCCATTCTTTTGGACGAACGGAGGCTTGCTCACTAATGACCGTGCTGGCAGAGGTCTGCGCCACCAGCGGCTTAGCGGCGTGTGCATCCTTACTAGAATCATCCAAGCCAATGCTCCTAGCAGGTGAAACAGCTATGCCGATCACAAGCACTGAGGCAAGGACCGAACACGCGGACAATTTCAAACCAGCACTTGTGCTGTATACATTGGACGACAAAATCCTTTTCATGGCAGCTCCGTTGAATGGTCATGCCTCGCCAGCCTATCGGGCATAGCGGCCTATAGTTACGTAACGCATACTATACACAGACTCGAAGGTCACAACCTTATAAACAGGCTCTCGACAACAATTGTTAGGGCAATTCCAGTGTGATTTAATGATGTCTCGCGCGGCAAAGGGTGCTTCGCGCAGAAACTGAAATCTTAAATGAAAACGACGCTCTCCAAAAACACAGCGCATAAAGATGGATTTGTTGAAATTCGTGGAGCCCGACAAAACAATTTGTGCGGTATCGATGTCGACATACCGCGAAATGCATTTGTTGTTTTCACCGGAGTATCTGGATCAGGAAAATCATCAATTGCATTTGGAACAATTTTTGCCGAAGCACAACGACGCTATTTCGATTCAATTGCACCATACGCGCGCCGCCTGATCGAACAGCTGCCGGCGCCAAAGGTTACTGAAATACGTGGTTTACCGCCGGCAGTCGCATTGCAGCAAAGACGCGGCGAGCCAACTGCGCGTTCTTCAGTTGGAACAATAACCAATTTATCAAATTCGCTGAGGATGCTCTTTTCTCGCGCAGGCACATATCCGAAAAACGCGAACGAACGACTCGACTCTGATGCATTTTCTCCCAACACTCACACGGGCGCTTGCCCCGATTGTCACGGCATTGGAATTCTTCACACTGTTAGAGAAGCATCGTTGGTTCCGGACGACAGTTTGAGTATCAAAGAAGGGGCGGTTGCAGCGTGGCCCGGTGCATGGCAAGGAAAAAACTACCGCGACATTTTGAACGTTCTTGGCTATGACGTAAACAAACCGTGGAAAGAACTAAAGAAGAAGGAGCGCGACTGGATCTTATTTACTGAAGAAAAACCGGTTGTCACAGTACATGCTGAACGTGAGGCGCACAGAATTCAGCGACCCTATCAAGGTACGTACATGAGCGCCGCGGTGTATGTTCGTCATACCTTTGCCACCACTCAGAGTGCTACGCTGAGAAAGCGCGTTGCTCGATTTATGGAAAAAGCACCATGCACCGCATGTGGCGGAAAGCGATTGAGGGCAGAAGCTCTGGCAGTAAAATTTGGCGGCTTCGATATTGCACAGCTTTCTCAAATGTCACTGGCAGACCTCGCGACTGTACTTAAGAAAGAACTCTCATCAAAGTCACCCTCAGCAAAAGGCATTGATGCGACTGCGGCAAACGAAGAAGTTGCAAAGCTTATCGTTACGGATCTAATAGATCGAATCGCACTGCTGAGCGAATTGGGTTTGGACTACCTTTCATTGGATCGCTCCACTCCTACACTTTCCGCTGGTGAACTACAAAGACTCCGACTCACAACTCAGTTACGCTCCGGGCTATTCGGTGTGGTTTATGTCTTAGATGAACCATCTGCGGGACTGCACCCTGCAGATACTAAAGCACTGCTAAAGACTCTCAGGCAATTGAAGCAAGACGGCAATTCTCTTTTCGTGGTGGAGCACGAGATGGATCTTGTGCGAGCTGCAGATTGGATAGTGGATGTCGGTCCGCATGCCGGTGACAAGGGTGGCAAGCTGCTCTATAGCGGTCCCCTCGAAGGGCTCTCAAAAGCGACCGAGTCTGTTACGAAGCAGTATGTTTTCAACGAGCAATCAGAACACATCAGAAAACCTATTAAGCCCTCAGGCTGGATGAAACTAAGCGCTATCAACAGGCACAATCTCAAAGACCTCGAGATAGAGTTGCCCTTATCTGTCCTTACTGTAGTGACTGGAATCTCAGGCAGTGGTAAATCAACGCTGATAAGCCAGGTTTTGGCAGACACGCTGAATTCAGCTTTGGGAAGCCAGAAAACAGAAGAAGAGTCAGAGGAAGATGCAGATGAAATTGAAGAAGATTTAGACGAACAGCGCCCGGCAAAGATTGAAGGACTGGAAAACATCAAACGTCTGGTGTGCGTGGATCAAAAACCAATCGGCAGAACCCCACGTTCTAACCTTGCAACATATACTGGACTGTTCGACTTCATTCGGAAAAAATTCGCAGCGACCTCTGAAGCCAAAGCGCGCGGATATAACGCCGGACGTTTTTCATTCAACGTAGACGGCGGGCGCTGCACCACATGTGAAGGCGAAGGTTTCGTCTCGGTCGAACTCCTTTTTCTCCCAAGCGTTTACAGCCCTTGCGCAGCATGCGGCGGAACACGCTACAACGAAGATACTCTGGCAATCAGGTATCGCGATCAAAACATCTCTGATGTCTTGGATATGACCGTTGACGCTGCAAGTGAATTTTTTACCGAAACCCCAGCGGTCGAACGAGCTCTCAAAACACTGCGTGAAGTCGGCTTGGGTTACTTAAAGCTCGGACAGCCAGCGACAGAATTGTCTGGTGGAGAAGCACAGCGCATCAAACTTGCGACAGAGTTGCAGAGGGTTCAAACGGGCAACACGGTTTACTTACTTGATGAACCGACGACTGGTCTTCACCCTGCTGATGTAGAAAAGCTAATGATATTGATGCACGCACTCGTGGACGGAGGCAACACAGTGATTGTCGTCGAGCACGACATGGATGTTGTTGCGTCAGCGGATTGGGTTATTGACCTGGGTCCAGGTGCTGGTGATTTAGGTGGAAAAGTAGTTGCAAAAGGAATTCCGGAGAAGGTTGCAAAATCTACTAACAGCCGGACCGCACCATACCTTGCGAAGAAGCTTGAAACATTGCGATAGAAAACTCTCGGAACCTCTGATAAAATCATGGTTTTGTAAGCCGTGAATTCGCCGAGGTCTTCCAACCGTGACAAAGCGCACCACTAAATCTAACGTCTTCCTGATTCGCCGCGAAGTGCCAGGCGCACCGAAAGCACCAGAAGAACTGCGCTTGGCGCAGAAGAAGGTTTCCCAAGCACGCGCAGAAGAAGGCAAAAAGCGACTTGAGCTTGCGAAGGAAGCACTCTCGATTTTCCCTGATTGCGCTGAAGCTCACACTCTTATCGCGGAAGAAACATCCGAACGCCCGGCGCGAATGAAGCACTACAGGAAGGCAATCGAAGCTGCCGAGAAGATGCTCGGCAACGAGTGGGAGCGCCGCTACAAAGGAAGCTTCTGGCTCTCCAGCGAAACTCGCCCGCTAATGCATGCCATGGCAATGCTCGCGATTGATCTCCAGTGGGAAGATCAGATCGATGAGGCATTAGATATATATCGCAAATTGATGGAGTGGAATCCAACCGATCACCAGGGCGTCCATTATCAATTCGCGGCTTGCTTGCTCGAGGCAAACCGAGGAGAAGAGCTCGAACGCTTGCTTGCAAAATATGAAGACGAGGCAAGCGCTGTACTGAGCTACACCAAAGCACTTCACCTCTTTAGAAAATACGGCTCGTCCGACAAAACGAATCAATTCTTGATCAAAGCATTCAACGTCAACATGCACGTACCGATTTATCTCGCGGAAGCTTTACCGCTTCCGGAGAGCGCACCAAGCACCATCGGATTTGGCGACGAGCGGGAAGCTGAAGCTTATGTAATGGATTGTGGCTACCTGTGGGCAGATATCAAAGGCGCCGAAAAGTGGATGGCAGAAACACTTGCTCCTGAGCTAGAGAAAAACTATCCCGACAGCGAGCTCGCAGAAGAAGCAGTCAAGAAATTGAAAAAGGGAACGAAAGCGTAGTCGCCACGATTATAGTTTCGCTTTCGTCTTGCAGTTGCTCTGCAATTAGTCTTCTTGATCTTCGTCGAGAAGATTGCCTAGACGATCTAAGCGACGCTCCCAGAGCGTGCGCCGATCATTTATCCACTTCTCCGCAAGCGTGAGTGTTTTTGAATCAATCGTGCAGGTCCTCACGCGCCCAACTTTTGCAGTTTTGACAAGCCCACTCGCTTCAAGCACTTGCAGATGCTGGACAACAGCCGGCAATGACATATCGAGGGGCCGCGCAAGTTCGCTGACAGAAGCAGGCCCGCGAGTCAAGCGTTCAACCATGACCCTTCGCGTGGGATCAGCCAGCGCCTGAAATACAAGGTCAAGCGAATCAGATTGGTTAAGCATATCCTTAAGTATGCGCACCCCCCACAGGTTTGTCAACCACGGCGCTCCCAAGCTGTCTTGGCGAGCTGTCTCGGCGAGCGGTTTCGTCCGCGCGCAATCGTGTGCGATAATTCCTAGCCGACATGACATTATTACAATCATCAATTCTTATATACACCGATGGAGCCTGCACCGGAAATCCGGGACCAGGCGGCTGGGCATGCATCGTTTCACTGCCGGACGGCGCGGTGCACGAGCTTGGTGGCGGCGTCAAAGAAACGACCAACAATCGCATGGAAATGGCGGCGGCAATTCGCGCCCTTGCGATGCTCGAACCAAAAGAAGCAACTCCGATTGTTCTTTACACAGACTCCTCATACGTAATCAAAGGGATCACACAGTGGATCTGGGGCTGGCGCTCGCGAGGATGGAAAAGCGCGGATGGAAAGGACGTCGCGAATAGAGAGCTCTGGGAAGAGCTGTTGCGACAAGTCACACGCCTTAAGCCATCAAATGTTGAGTGGCGATACGTGCGCGGGCACTCTGGTTATGCAGGCAATGAGCGCTGCGACGAAATCGCGGTTTCGTTCGCGAAGAACAAACCAGAACAACTCTACGTCGGTCCTCGTGCTGGATACTTTATCGATTTGAGCGAATTACCTGATGCCGAACCCGTACCGGAGAATAAAAAACCATCAGGCACCGGCAGCAATACCAGTTCGGGCAGCAAAGGCGGTGGTGGCGGACCTACTACCTACTTGAGCTATCACAACGGAGTTCTACAGCGCCACAAAACATGGGCTGAGTGCGAACGGCGCGTAAAAGGGCAATCCGGAGCAAAATTCAAAAAAGCCAAATCCCCCAGCGAGGAGAGAGAAATTCTCACTGGCTGGGGGCTGGATCCGCAAACGCGGATTGACTAGTCGTCGCCGAGCAATTAACCTGCTTATTTTTTCAACGACAACAGATATTCGTCGAGCTTATCGAGCGTAGCAGCGTATCCGCCATTCATTGATTCGAAGCCATCTTCGAAAGTCTTACGCTCCAGATCGCTTGCATTGATTGGCACAGCTTCCAGGGTCAATTTCGTTTTATCACCCTGCGCTTCAAATGTATAAGTGCAAAGAGTGTCTTGCGGCCAATCAGGAGCCATCGGGTGCTTGCCTGCACCACCTTCAGGGTCGGAAAACGAGCTGACAATCACGATTCTGTCAGGAGGGGAAATTTCACGAATCACCCACTTGCCCCACATTTCAAAACCGTTTGGCGCTGCCATTCTATAAAGGAAAGTTCCGCCGACTTTGAAGTCGAACTCTTTGATCGTCAGATCAAATCCTTTCGGTCCCCACCAATGCTCCAAGTGCTTACGCTCGGAGGTGCATTGGAAAACCAGCTCTCTTGGAGCGTTTACAACACGCGTATAAACGAAAGTTTTCCCCTCAACTGTCGAAGACTGTTCTTTACTGTTTGCCATCTCGTTTTCCTCTTTTGTCTTTGTCGTTATCTTTCTGTGTATCTTCTTGATTCTCTCGCGCTTGCAAGTCGGAGAGATACTCCTCAAGCCGATCGAGACTGTCTTCCCAAAACTTTCTATATTGTTCAACCCAATCAGCAGCCTGCTGCAGGGGCTTTGCCTCGAGCCGACATGGACGCCATTGGGCTTCGCGAGTCCGTGAAATCAACCCGGCACGCTCAAGAACCTTCAAGTGCTTTGTAATGGCCGGAAGGGTCATAGCGAAAGGCTCCGCGAGGTCTGTCACAGAGGACTCGCCTGCTGCCAATCGCGCAAGAATGGCTCTTCGCGTGGGATCTGCGAGCGCTGCAAATGTAGTGCTTAATTGATCTTGGGAAGGCATCGTATTTCACCAATTGGTTAATTAACCTGTTGGTAAATTACTACTTTCTGACGCAAGCGTCAACCCCGGACGCCCGATGGAAGAAAACACCCAAAAGCCGCAACTACTAGGAGATACAACCAAAACACGGCGTCAAAGTGAATCTCATATCAGGCGCTAAAGTGGACTCCCCTCCAGCCACAAAACACATTCCTTATATATGCAGGGCAAATACCCTATCGAATCGACAGTGTCACCGGGTCGCTGACGTAGCCGACAACCTTGCCGTCTTTATCCACTGCGGCAACGCGCACGTCATACTCACCAGCAACTGCAAAGTCGTCGCGCCACAATTCCATCTCGCCCTTTAAGCCATCAAGTGCATATTTTTTCAAACTACGCGGGGACATCGCATCTTGCCTGTAAGTGGAATTGAAGTATTCATAGTATTCAAACGGATGCGATATCTCTGCCATCACGTGACTTGCACCACCGATTTTACTTGCATCAAAGTTCAGCACGAGAGACTCGTTTGACTTGGGAACCAGAGTGCCATTCTGGTGCCTATTCCATTTGCCAGGTGAAGCATGCAATTTAGGAATTTCATTTTCCAAATTCAAAAACCTTACCGACATGATTTCAGTGTTAGCAGGCGAAACCGTCAATTGCAAATCTGACAACTTACCAAACAAAACCCAACTCGAAATTTCGGACAAATGAAATCTATATTTATGCGGCTTACCATCCGCTTCTATGTAGCAGCCGAGCGAACTCGCCAATGCATCAGTGGCATCAACACGCCAGAGTGAACGAGCACCTTCTTGTGTTCGATATTCGCTCAATACACCGCTCCTTCGTTCCTCCGCGCTTCCTGTCCACGACAAAAACAATGAAGGCTCTTTTGCACTACTGCTGTTGGTAATCACGCAAGATGCTACAACCTCTACACAATCCAAAGCCCCCTTTTTTACAGTCTCTGCAGGCTTCAACGAAAACACCACTACGTCGGACGTCTTTGTCTCAGGTTGCAAGTTCACATCGGTGGACGCACGCGATTGAGCTTGATCGACATTCGAATAATAATCAGATGGCACGAGGCACACTTCTCGCTTATCCCCATCAAAGCCAAATACGAGAGTATTCGGACTTTTTAGATTTAACTCCAAATCACTTTTGTTCACCAGATCCACGTTGAAAATATTCGCTCGCAGCGTGGCTATTCTGTTATGAAGATCCGGAGGAAACAATGGTGGCATCAAGCAACCCTGCAAATTGACAAATGTCGGGTACAAGGGAAGATGCTCAAAAGTGGAAGCTGGATTTAAAAACACCAATCGATCCGCTGTTGGATGTTTTGCAGCGAGCTCTGCTATTCTCCTTTCTAGAGCATCTTCGTAGTTGTTTGCCTCAACCCAGAGTTCCGAAGATTTGAAAGAGAGTGCCGAGAAAAGGACACAAAATACGGACGCTATTCCAATTGCACATTTCTGAAGTTTCTTCTCTGCGGAGTTATTCGTCACTGCTGGAACAATCAAAAGAGTCGCAAGAATGCAGAGAGGAACACTAACAAGATAGAAGTGACGCCCACCGGGCAAATCTCCTGCGGCATACCAGACCCTGGCCACAATGGCAAATGCCATTAACAACCACCCCGAAAGAAATAGCACTGTACGCAAAATCTTCCAATCGCGAATTATTGCAAAACGCGCCACAGCCACCATTGCCAGTGCAACATACAGCCCTATGAGAGTTCTAGAAACAGAGTCGAGATCGGCGGACTGCGCTGATGAAATAGGAAGAAAAATCCCCTGCAATAGACGCGGACTCAACAACCCCGTCAACCAAACTGAGTCAAGCACCATAGAAGAAAATCCATGATAGCCACCATATAAGGTGCCCAGCGCAATCGAACGCACAATGATGTAAACAACCAATACAAGCCAATAGAGTCGAGTTTCCTTTAGGGAAAAAACAATCGCTTTCGCCCAGGGAAGTATCTGCAATTTCGAACACACTGTGTACCAAGCCAAAACAGCAGGTATCGTCACGCCAACTTCTTTAGAAAGCAACGCGGCAGCAAATGCGCACAAGCTCAAAACACGCGCAGTCTTGCTGCCCTCATTTTCCGAATTTAAAGAATGCAAGAACAAAACAAACGCAGTCAAATAGAAAAACGTACAAACACTATCGACTCTTCCGCATATCCACGCCACGGACTCAGCATGCAGTGGATGCGTCGCGAAAATAGCCGCAGCAAAAAAAGGAATAGAAAGACCATCAAAGCTTGCCAAATTCGCTAACAACTTGCGTGCCAGCAGAAATGTCAAAACTGTGCACGAGCAGTGGATCAACAAACATGTGATATGCCAGCCGATCGTGTTTTGATTCCAAACCAAAACATCAAACACCAAAGGAATTAACATCATCGGACGATAATGCAGTCCCCAGAGAGGATCTTGCATCCAACAACTAGTGAAATTTTGCAGAAGCATCCATGGCTTACTACGCAGATAGTTGTAGATGTAAGTGTACTGCTGCCCGTCGTCACTTATAAACCCAGCGAAAAGCGTCGGACTGAAAGACGAAAACGCAAGAATAGCCAAGAACGCCGACGCCAGCCATTCCCTTCTACCGAGTTTAAATGCCGTCATAATCCAACTGAGAAATCCACTTTGGGCTGGGCATCTTCTGACATTTCAGAATCTCCCAAAGAGACTCACTTCAGAGAAATGAAAGAACACGTACATGATACGAGAAGTAGCCCCAAAATTCGAGAGAAAAATATACCTTTCGCTATAGGAATACCCGAGTTCAGAGTGCTAAAATCGAGCATGCAAGGATCCCAGATACACCCGGTTTGCGGTTCGTTGGAGCATTATCGCTCATGAGCGAGTCGAATTCAGCCGGACGAAATCCGGCACGAATACACAACAAATACCCTGATATCAAAAAGCAATCGATTCGCACCGTTATTACTTACGCGACTCTACTGGCTACGTCTTGCACTGTCATAACCCAGCTTATCTGCCCCTCGCACTTCGAGACAGTCGACGATATAAATTTCACGCTTCTTCTTTCAGGAGTTGGGCTGACTCATTCGCCAACGTATTTGACGTGGTTTTCCAACGTTCTAATAACCTATCCGCTGATGTGGATGTTTAAAATTCTGCCAAATGTTCCGTGGTATTCAATCTATCTTTTCGGCGCACTGATATTCGGTTTTTCAATTATCGCCACTGTCCTAATGCTACGTTTCAACATAGCAGTGGGAGCTGCACTCTTTCTCACATACTATCTACTCTTTGGCGTCTTTATTGTGAATGGGCTTCAATACACAAGCGTTGTAGCACTACTCACGCAAGCTGGCTTTCTTTTGGCATGCTGCCTTCCTTTGACAAAAAGGTTTTCAGCAAAAAATTATCCACAGAGAGCTCTCGTCGCAGCCGCGATAGCAGTTATCTCTGCAGCAATGTTGCGCTTCGAAACCTTCATGCTCGTCATATTCTTTTGCGCGATCACGGCAATTGCAATAGCACCGTGGAACACCCAAATAATAAGGCGTAACTCAAAACCTCTCATATGTTTTGCTATAGCGGCGCTGATCGGGGGCGGTCTCAAAATCGCCAACAACCTCTATTACGATACACAGCCAGTCTTCACTGGTGTTCGAGAATTCTTCAAACCATTTAGTAACATTGCAGACTCAGATCGGGCATATCAGAGCGGTGTAAAACTCAGCGAAAATGATTTCGCTCTGGTGAAACAGTATTTTGTAGCGGACCGTCAAATTTTTACCACCGAGATGCTTTCGCAAGCAGAGGAGAAAGCACAATTACCATTCACAAGCACAAAACTTCAAGCAACTCTTAAGACACACATTCTTCCACTTTCTCTCTTGTGCCTGCTTCTCATGCCGTTATTGGATGTTCAAATTATGAGCAAACCAAGATTGCTGGTATGGTTTGCCGGTGTTTCATCGCTAATCTTATACCTAACCTTCTGGATGAAACTTCCGCCTCGACTGCATCTGGCACTTATGACTTGCGCCATGACTACGCTATTTGTCTTCATCGACAGAAAAAGGATGAAGAGCATAATCGCTAAAACACTTCAGCTGGAAAAACCAAAGAAGATTGCCATCATCACTGGTTTGTGTGTCGCTGCAGGCTGGTTTACTTATTTGACTGTTAGTGCACTGCAGTCTGATGTAGCTTACTACAACGATAAACTAGCACGCATAACAAAGGATATTCGAAGACTAAATCCACAGCCCGGGCATCTTTACATTGTGCTTGGAACAGCGGCACCTTATCAATACATGCGGCCCTTTCAGAACCTACGCAACTATTTTTCGAGCTTTGATATTTACAGAACCGGACTGTGGGGCATACTTCCAAATGGCTACGACATGCTGGAAAGCCACGGTATTAGCAGCCTGCTCGATGCCTGCAAATCACAAAACGTATATTTCGTGAGTGACCAAAAAACAAATCAGCTCTTTGCAGAGTTCTGCGCAGAACACTACCAGTACCGCCCGATATTCGTTTGCGTATTCGCGGACCCTAATGCCGACCTCGAAGTGTACAGGCTTAAGTTCAAGCCTTACAATCTAAAGGCAGGCCAGCCACCATATGGAAAACATCGTGACTAGTCCCGACGCAGCATCGATACATGAGAGGGGCAAGGCAAAATCTGTCTGGGCGCCATTGAAACATCCTGCGTTCCGCATCCTAATGATGGGCAACATTGCAATTTTGCTAGGCGGTTGGATGCAAGACATTGCGGTAGCGTGGCTGATGACCTCGCTTGCACCAGAACCGATGATGGTGGCACTATTGCAAACGGCAATCTACTTGCCGTTTGTTTTGCTCTCCTTGCCTGCCGGTGCGATCGCTGACATTTTCAATCGCCGCACAGTACTTCTGTGTGCACAGGTATGGGTTTTTGTAGGGGTAATAATTCTAGGACTGCTTACAATCAATGGTGTCATGACCTCTTGGATGCTGCTGCTTCTGTTGTTTCTCGTCGGGCTAGGCTGGGCCATGTATTCTCCAGCGTGGAATGCGCTGGCACCAGAATTGGTACCACGAGAAGAACTTGAGAATGCGATAGCACTTAATGCAGCAAGTTTTAATTTCTGCCGCGGCATAGGAGCAGCATTGGGTGGTGCGGTCGTCAGCTGCTCCGGGCCTGGGTCTGCGATACTTATAAATGCGGCAACAATGATGGCGATGCTTGCTGCACTGATCTGGTGGAAACCCACACCGAAGGACAATCATCTTCCGGCGGAACGCGTTGTAGGCGCAATGAAGGCGGGCATGCGATATGTTCGCCACTCAGAACCGCTGCGCGCAGTAATAATCAAAACAATTGTATTCGTCGCATGTGCAAGCGCTGTTTGGTCTTTCTTGCCGCTAATGGCAAAACAGCAATATGGGCTCAATGCAGCTCAATACGGGATGGTTCTCAGTCTGTTCGGCATCGGCAATTTGCTAGGTGCGACGATAATCCCCTTTGCACGGAAGCATCTCTCAATGGATTTATTGTTCATGGTCAGCGCTCTGATTTTCGCATGTACAATGGGCGCGCTCCCCTTCATCCATAGTTTTGTCCTTGCTTGCGTAGCTATGTTCTTCGCAGGACTAGTTTGGATCATGGTCAATGCTGCGCTAAACGCCGGTGTTCTTACTTCTGTTCCGGCGTGGGTGCGCGCGCGAGCAATTGCAGTTTTCCTATTCACATTCCAAGGTTGCCTCGCTGGTGGCAGCTTGGTCTGGGGGACATTTGCATCATACACCAGCATGCCAATGACACTGCTTACAGCAGCAGCGCTCCTCGCCATCGGCACAGTCTGCTCTGCGCCGTTTAAAGTCATATCTTCGGAAAACACCGACCTTCGTACACCCCGCGCACCAGAGCCAAACATCATCAAGGACCCGCACCCGGATCATGGTCCGGTGCTCGTCACCGTTGAGTATTTGATTGATCCAGAGCGGATGTCCGAGTTTCGGCAGGCAATGGCAGCGCTCGAAGTTCTACGTCGACGTAATGGTGCATATCAGTGGTATCTATTTGGAGATCTTGGAAAAGCAGGACGTTATGTCGAGACTTTCTTTGTGGAAAGCTGGGGCGAATACAGAAGGCACATGCAGCGCGGAACGGTAGACGACAACAACGCCGAAAAACGCGCTAACGAGTTTCACCTCGGAGATGGTCCGCCGCCCATATCTCACATGCTTGCGGAAAAACGTAAAAGTTAGTTGGCTGAATTCGTGTTCTCAACAGAACTCTGAATTTTCACTGGCAACTCTTTTTGCATCCACGGTGGTGCACTATCCAAACCGCTATGAGCGCGCAACCAGTTCGTCACACCTTCCAGCATCATTGGAAAGAATTGTTCATTCTCGAAAATCAAATGCTCCTTAAAACCCATGAGTATCAGCGTTTTATCCTTGGTCCTTATCGCGTCATATAGTTCGATGGTACTCGATGGTTTCACCAAAGGATCGGCGCCGCCCTGCACAATCAATACAGGCTTGTCGAGTTTCTGACACTTCTCTTTTGTGTTCTTCATAAACGCATCGAACTTTATCAATTCGTCAGTGCCTAGCTTAAAGCGAGCCTCGCGATCTTTCTTCCACTCATCGACAAGTCGCTCATCATGACTCACTTTCTCGATCACATCTTTGGTGATGTCATAGTCATTCTTCGAACCCATGATGACTTTCCAAGCAACTTTCATTTTTGTTTTTGTGCCATTGTATCTATCAGCGGCCGGAACAGAAGATATGACTCCTACAGCATCCTTGCAGCTAATTGCAGATTGCAGTGCGATAGCACCACCCATTGATTCTCCAAGCAGAAAAATGGGAACATCAGGCAAACCACCCTTCAACATCGCAGCGACGTGCGAAATGTCAGACTCTGCCAATTCAAAATTTACTTTCGGCCGATCTAATTTGCACCAAGAGCCAAAGCCGCGAACATCCAGGGCAAACACTGTTACACCGCGGCGTGACATTGCTTTGCCAAACGCTTCATACGCTGATTTATGCAGTCCCATTCCGTGAATGCACAACAAAATTGCCCACGGTTTCTTTCCATCCGGTGGCTCCCAGGAAATAGCCGGCGCCGATTCTGGTTCTACCTCCAAAGCTTCCCACAAATCCAGCGACACCTGCGAAACATTGTGATCCTGTTTGTGAAAGCCTGCATTCTTTACGAGTGGTCGGAATGCATCAGAGGAAATATCAAAAAATCTATCTGCTTCTTTCTTCTGCCCCATCTGTTCATAAGCATCGCGCAAACTGACGGCGGTCCAACCTATCGAAGGATCGTTTGTTTCTTTTTGATAGTCATACAGCGACTTAAAAGTTTCAATGGCTTTTGTGTAATTCTTCTCGCGCAAGTACGCATCGCCCAAACCGCGCAAAACCTTTTTCCGCAGCGGAGATTTAGGGTCGAGTTTCGGCAAAAATTTGGCGGCAGTCTCATAGTGCTGGATTGCTGGTGCTACACGTCCCTCGATGATTTCGCAGTCTCCGAGATGCTTGTGCAATCCAACGAGTTTTGCGTTGTGATTGGGAGCCTTGTCAGACAAAAGTTTGAGCGCTTGATTGAGATGCAGAGCTGCAGATTTGAAATCTTCTTCCGCAAATTCACAGGCCGCCAATTTTGAGGCGGCCTCCGAAGCCGCATCACCATCAGTTTTTGTAAGCTTATCGAGCTTTTCTTGCAATGCTTTCTTAGCGCCGGTGATAGCAGGTTTGTAGACCGCGTCGAATTCCACAGGTGGCTTCTCGGACGGCATCTCAGAGGAGGCATTAGCGATCTCGCCTTCTGCTAAAGCAGGCATGAACTGCATAGAAATCAAGGCTGCAACCGCTGCCACTGAAAGTTTTCTCCTGCTCCACCACTTTGATGAAACCGGCATGATAAATGCTCCCGCTACCATTTGACTACCTGAAAAACCCGGTCACTTGCTTTATACTGGCAAATAGCTAAGAGTTTACCAAACCTCGTTGTCAAACAGGCACAAACAGCAGTCAGCATATTTAGGATGCTCCCACGTAGTGCCCCTGTTGAGATTTCCTAGGCTAAGTACATGAACGCCAAAATACTGCTCACGCTTTTAGAAGATGATTTCAGCGACGATAATGTCGCGACGGCAATTGCATGGCTGAAGACAAAAAATCCATCGAATAAATCTGCCAACAAGATTCTGCACAAAATCTTTCCTCATCCACTAATTGAAGAAGAACTCGAGTGGTTGACTACTTGGGCGAAGGAAGGAGATTGGGAATTTTTTGCCGGACACATTTATAATCTCAAAAGCGCTGTGCTTTTCGATTGGATCATTCAATTGCTGAATGCCCATCCAGATAACTCGGACACGGGAAGGGTGTGGGCAAATCTCATTCTGAACTTTCGAAACAAAGAAATCGAACAAGGCGCAGAGAAATGGCTAACCAATGAAAGACTGAACGACAATAATGCAGACTTAGTAGTTACGGCGCTCCTAGAACTAAATCCAACACAAGAACGTGTTCAACTGGCAAAGCAAATTTACAAGCATAGCAATGACGTTTTCCTTTTGTGCGCTCTAATCAAGCACACAAAAGATTGGGAAGCTAGACATATCGGAGAAGCACTGCTTGAAGGGAAAGAAGAGCCTTGGTGCAAACAGTTTATCGCAGCAGCGCTAACAAACTGCGACTTTGAATCTCATAAGGTGAGCATCGGAAAATTCCTCGCTGATCCAAACTCGTTTGACGGCGCATATCGCTATGTACAAGACATTTTCATGGAGCAACCCGATTCTTTGTTTCTCCTTGATTGGATTGCAGACAACTATGAATCAAAGCTAGCAAAACAACTACTTACAAAACCACTCATGATAGAACCCGCCGATCAAAATGGAGACGTACTTTGGAATTGGTATAAAACCGGCGAAGAAAATGAGATTCGTTTTGAAATCTGCATGCGCTCATTCGACAACGCCTGGTGTCCATTACCACCGGAAGCCGCTCAATATGTATCTTCTTGGATTGAAGCAAATAAGAAGAGTAAACTCAAAAAGTATGCGATAAATGCACTGCAACGCGTTCGGAAATCGTTCTCAACACCGGATGAAACAGAATGCTCTAAGCGCTCCGCATTGATGTCTCACATTCTCAAAACTACAGATTTCGATAACGACTACGTTGAAGAAGCGCAAGAGCAAATTATGAAAAGCTTGAACGTATCAAATCAAGTTCATCTCACAGTGCAGCGATTCAAATCAACTAACAATTCTGAAGATTTAGAGCCAATAAGAGTTCTCTTCCAACGCTCAAGTCTTCCATTGCAGAGATACATACTGTGCGAACTGCTACCTCTTAGGCTTCAAGAGTTTTCTGACTTAGCAATTGAAACACTGAAAGTCAAAAGACTATTGCGTAAGTTTCTTCCAGACTATAGAGACATAGGCTCAATCATTGTTGAACTTCTCCGAATTGATCCAATGAACGAAGAAGTCCTAGTAATTGCGGAAGATTGGTTGAAAATCAAACCCGAAGAAATAGATATGGTTGTGTATGAAGACGTGAACAAACTCGTTACCGCAGCCAAACATCAATAAATTCATTAATCTAAATCAGGTTGGTCGTAGTTGCTCAAAGTGTGCAGATTTTTTAATAGAACCTTGCTCGGTATTTTGCCGAAGATGAAATCACGAATACTGATGAATAACGAATTTCGTGTCATTGAAGCATTCATCGACCTTCGAGATTGAATGACAAAATTCGCTGTGCGTTGCTTGCGAAGATTTTCGTATTTGCGCAAACCGGCTGCAATTGAAGGAGGCTCTTTCATAGACGCACCAAGGGCGATACTATCTTCCAAAGCCTGGCAACCACCTTGACCCATATATGGCACCATTGGATGAGCAGCATCACCAAGCAACGTAATCGCGCCATGCCCCCAATTATAGGTTGGTTTGCGATCGTAGAGATCGTGGGTTAAAAGCGCCTCTTCTGGAGTTGCATTGATCAATTGTGGAACTGGCGTAGTCCAGTTCTGAAATCGTTCCAAAACATCTCTCTTCTTAGTTCTACCCTGGGCGCCCTTCTTGTCGGCAACAGCGCCAAACCAATACACACGCCCTTGCCCAATGTGCATAGCACCAAACTGCAAACCGGCACCAAAAATTAGCAATCCACTTTCGGCAGGCAATCCTTCGAATTCACCAGTCACCACACCACGCCAGGCAAAGCAATTTGCGTACTGAGGATCGCCATCTTTGAGGTACTGGCGACGCACGACTGAATGCAATCCATCCGCGCCGACAAGCAAGTCAGCACTTGCAAATGATCCACCAGGAAAGTGCGCAGTGACTCTTCCATTGTCTTCAAAACTCGTCAAGGGCATACCGAGATGGATTTTCTCACGACCCAACTTATCAGCTAAAGCGTGCTGCAGATCAGCGCGGTGGATCGCAATTGACTCCTTGTCCAATCCGACATCCATCAAATCCATTTCCACAAGGGTTTCCCCCTTCGAGGTCATGTACTTGCCATGCCTTCCAAAGCTTCCAGCCGCAGCCACAGCGTCGTACACACCTAGTTTCTTCAGCGCATTAATCGCATTGGGGTAGAGAACGATGCCGGCACCAACCTCTTTCAGTTCTGGCGCTCGCTCGTACACTTCGACTTTGTAGCCTACTCGGGTCAGTGCAATTGCAGCGGAAAGCCCGCCCAAACCGGCACCAATCACAATTGCAGTCCGCGCCATTGAACTTAACCACTGTTGCAAGAGCCACTCCGCATCATTTCTACCATGAGAAAAGAGATTCAAGTAGGGTTTTTCGTTATGTCTTTAGTGGTAGTAACCATTTATAGAACCTAACAGAGGCGTAAATGAACGGAATCTTTCGCGCGCGCACCAGCCTATCTTTGACGCTAGCAACATTGGCTATTTCGTTGAGTTTGGCAGCTTACGGGGCCCCCCAAAAACAATCAAAGCAACCGAATTCACAAGCGACGGACAAGCAGCCCGCTGAAAAGCAAACGCCCGCCAAGGCGCCGAAAGAGAAAGCGCAAAACGCCAAATCGGCACATTCCAAAGCTTCGAATTCTCACTCGATGAGCGGCAAAGGTGACGCCCATATCGTTCTCCACGCGATGCGCAAAGAGCTGGACCGTTCATTTAGCAAACTGAAAAATGCCGGCAACGCCCCCCTTTACTTTTTAGCCTACAGGATTTATGACACCGAAACCCTTGATATCAAAGGCACGTTCGGCGGATTGCTCGGTACAAACAGACCGCAAAAGACTCGAGTCGTAGACATAGACTTGCGCGTCGGCTCGCCCGAGCGTGATAGCAGTCACCCTGTTCGCGGTGGCGGTTTTGATATCGGCAGCATGTTTTCCGGCAGCGGTTCGATGTTCAAATTTACGCCGATGGAAGATAACGAAGATGCTCTGCGCGTTGCACTTTGGGCCCTCACAGATACTGAGTTCAAGTCCGCCCAAAAGAAATACATGATGGTGCTGGCAAATAAGGACGTGAAGGTTGAAGAAGAAGACAATTCGGCTGACTTCTCCCTGGAAACTCCGCAGAAAGAATTCAAAATGAGCGAGTCGCTCAACGTTGATAAGAAGGCCTGGGAGGATCGCATCCGGCGTTTGTCAAAAATCTATCGCTCATATCCGGGCATCGAAGATGCAAATGTTGAGTTCACTGCCACCAAAACAACACGCTACCTTGTCACAAGCGAAGGAACAGAGATACAGGATGAGCGCATTCAGTATCGAGTGTTCACAACTGCAAAGACGGTAGCAGCCGATGGAATGCGGCTTGCCCTCTACGATGGCGTGGAAGCTCCCACTTTGGTCGACGTGCCGGACGAAGCTCACTTGGAAAAAATGGTGAGTGATGTCGCGAAAGATTTAGTTGCGTTGCGCACGGCACCTGTAGCGGAGCCATATGTTGGTCCGGCAATTTTGAAAGCAAAAGCATCGGGTGTTTTCTTCCACGAAACATTCGGTCATCGCATTGAAGGACACAGACAAAAAAGCGAAGACGAAGGCCGAACATTTGCCAAGAAAGTAGGTCAGCAAATTATGCCGGAGTTCGTTACTGTAAGCGACGATCCGACGAGGGTTAGATTTGGTGCCAAAGCGTTGAACGGGCATTACAAATATGACGACGAGGGTGTTCTAGGCACCAAGGTTACCTTGGTCGATAAAGGCGTTTTGAAAACGTTTTTGATGGGTCGTTCGCCAATTAAAGATTTCACCACATCGAATGGACATGGACGTTGTTCGCCAGGTCGTGATCCGGTGGCGCGCCAAGCCAATCTCATTATTGACAGCGCAAAGCGCGTTCCCTATCCCAAACTGCGTGAAATGTTAATTGAAGAAGTCAAAAAGCAAGGCAAGCCTTACGGATTGATTTTCGATGAAATTGCCGGTGGCTTCACAATGACTCAGTCTGTTTTGCCGCAGGTCTACAAACTCCTGCCATTGCGAGTCTGGAAAGTGTTTCCTGATGGAAAACCCGATCAGCTAATGCGAGGGGCAGATCTGGTGGGAACACCTTTAGCATCTCTCGAACGCATCATGTGTGGTGCCGACGATGATGACACGTTTAATGGAACATGCGGTGCTGAGTCTGGATGGGTTCCAGTATCTGCGACATCGCCGAGTTTGCTTGTTGGAACAATCGAAGTAGAGCGCCAACACAAAGCTCAAGATAAGCCCCCACTGCTGCCGTCTCCGATGTCAGAGCCGGATCAAAATAGCAAGGCAGAATCTTCAGAGAAAGGAACAGCGAAATGAAAAACTTCAAAAGCAAAACCGTTCCGGTTGCAATCCTTTCAATGTTACTTTCGACATATATGAGCCCTGCGCCTTCGAATAGCGCGCTTGCGCAAGACGACGTCATATTCAAAGCGATGAAAGACGAAATGGACCGCTCAATGAAAGAGCTCAAAATTAAGGGTCACGAAGCACCTTATTTCATTTCTTACACTGTAAAGGATAAGGACCTCGTGAGAATTGCAGGCTCGTTCGGTGCCATCGATACAAAAAATATTGAGCACGATCGAGACCTGAACGTCGAACTGAGAGTCGGCGATTACGACCTCGATAACACAAGATTCTCAGACGGTGGTCTGTTTGGAATGCTGATGGGCGGCAGATTATCACACGGCGAAGAAATTACCGTCGACGATGACTACAAGGTTTTACGTCAATCCATTTGGAGCGAAACAGACGACGCATACAAAGGTGCAATTGAAAAGCTGGAAGCAAAGAAAGCGTTCTTACAGCAGAATAATGTCAAAGATCGCCCTGCAGATTTCTCCAAAGAGAAGTCAACCACATTATTTGAATCTCCTGCCCGTGTGCAGTGCGACGAGGCGAAATGGAGCAATGTCGTGAGACAACTTTCTGCTGTATACAAGGATTATCCTAAAGTAGATCAGTCATTTGTTATGTTCGGTCTGGACACACTTAACCGCTGGTTCGTCAATAGCGAAGGAACAAAGACATTTTCGGCAAGACCGGAGTATGTGCTGATGGTCACGGCATCGGCTCGCGCCGACGATGGGACAGTAGTTTGCGATAGCGAGGTTTTCGTTGGTCGTACGGAATCTGATTTACCGACAGTTGCCGAGATGGAAAAGAAACTTCGTGCAATGGGGGACCGACTGACGGATTCAATTAAGGCCCCCCTTCTCGAAGACTACGAAGGTCCAATTCTCTTTGAAAACGAGGCGGCTGGAGACTTCTTCTCTCAGACAATTGGACAAAACTTTGGCAATCCCATCGAGCCCCTCGGCGGCGGCATGGCAGCAATGATGGGCAGCGCAAACCCTCTAAAAGAGAAGGTTGGGCAACGCGTTTTGCCAACATTTCTAACTGTTATAGACGACCCAACAGCAACCGATTTTAAAGGTACGAAACTGTTTGGTGGCATGAATATAGATCACGAAGGGGTGAAGCCACAGAAGCTTACGCTTATTGACAAAGGTATTCTCAAAACATTCTGCTCAACGAGAACACCCAGCCGATATGTGAAAGAGAGCAATGGTCACTCCCGCTACGGCAATGCCAGTACTACAAATCTATTTGTATCGTCTGAGACCACCATGAGCAAAGATGACTTGTACAAAAAGTTGCGCGAACTCGGGAAACAGGAAGGTCTTAAGTCGGTGCTAGTTGTAAGGCGTGTGCAAAACCTTTTTACCTCAGTGCTTGATCCCAAATCGATCATCATGGGCATGATGGGCTCAATGCGCAAACACGCCGGCTTTAATTTACTTCCGGCATCGTTGGTTTATCAGGTCGATGTTGAAACCGGGGCAGAAACACTCGCGCGTATTACGCCGTTCAACGGCGTAGGTTTGAATACTCTGCGCGACATCGTTGCAGTTGGCGACAATCCAACTGCATATCCGATCCTTTTACCAACTGTTTCACAGGGAGACGCGCTAAGCATCGTAGCACCATCAGTGCTTGTTAAAGAGATGGACACGCAAAAGGCTGACAAAAATACGGAGAAAGCACCGATTCTCCCCAATCCATACTTCGAACAGAAGGCCGCAAAGTAACCCACACTATTGTTTGGCTCTTTCACCGACAAAGGTCGAAACCACTACCGCAAGCCAGCATTTTCCGCCGCAAGTTGTGCAATAGCACAGGGGTCCATGTCGCCCTTTCCTTGTCCGATAGAACTTAAAAAGGCGTTTTCAATTGCAAACAACAATGGCATCGGAACCTGCGATTCAATTGCCGCTGCTACTGCCAAGCGCGTGTCTTTCTCTTGCAACTTGACGGTGAATGCACCACCGCCAAATTTCTCGTTTGCAATGATTGCTCCGTACTTTTCATAAATAGGTGATTTGAAGAAATCTTTTGCCATGATCTCCAAGAACTTATGGTGGTCAGCACCATTTTTTCGGACCAGAGCAAACGCCTCGCCCATGGTTTCAATCATAGAGCTGAGCATGAAATTAGCTGCAAGTTTTATCGTCGCAGCTTGAACTGGAGTATCTCCAACCACATGAGTAATTCTGCCAATCGCGTCGAATACGGGCTGGCATTTGTCGATTGCAGATTTATTTCCTGAAGCCATCACAACTAGCTCTCCACGCTCCGCAACATCAGGACGACCCATTACGGGAGCAGAAATGAATTGTTTTCCTTGAGCTGCGTAGCCTTGCTCTAGGCGTTTCACAAGCTGAACACCAATGGTGCTCATAGAAACATGTATGCAATTTGGAGATTGATGCATCAACAATCCTTCGATGACATCACTTCCATCGCCAGCAGAACCATGCATTCCAAACACCACGCTCTCAACAGCATGATCATCAGATAGCATCGTAATAACAATGTCACCTTGCGCAGCGCCGGCAGGATCGTGCGAGAACATTGCTCCATCTTCAATTAAAGGATGCGCCTTCGCCTCGGTGCGGTTATAGACAGTGACCTCATGCCCCGCAGCCAAGAGGTGCGAAGCCATAGCGAAACCCATGCTGCCAAGCCCAATTACACCAACTTCCATCATGCCTCCCAAAAAACGCATACAAACAAAAATGTCACCCAGATTACTCTGCGGTGACATTCTTACTACTGCCTGACTGCTCATTGCATATGAGCTCAGTATTTCATCACGCTTCAGTCAGTCCTTCACGTGGTGCGGGCTTCTTGCTACGGTTTCCGATCGACGCCGATCTAGTGTTTCCGCAAAGCCCCTCGGCTCAAAGCACTCAACATTTAAGTGACGTGCTCACCGTTTATGCAATTAGTTTATCGCGTTTACACATACGTTCAACTACCCCAGAAGACATTTAAAGATCACTTTTTCACTCACCAAAAAAGCACTTCCAGCACAGCGATCGACATACCATTGGCGTTCACAAGCGCCGGATCAACAGACACGGCAAACGAAACACCGATCGCATATACGGTCAGCCCAAATCAGACATAGACAAAACCGCAAACTCGATATCGCAAGCACCCACTGACTTCCCGGGGTTCCCGGATTACAGAAGGAACTTTTGCCACAGGCGCCCAGTCTCGCTGCTGTACGGAAAATTACTGAAAAAATTGGAGTAACTAGGATCATGGGTAAGGCATTCATTTTGTGGATTTGCGGCGTTCCGACCGGCATTATTGCCCTTCTGTGGTTGTTCGGCTTCTTGCATTAATCTGGATAATCCGAACCCGCTAGAAAGAGCACTAGTGCAGCTGCACTGAGGCTTTTCTTACGCCGAAAAATGCGTTTGTACATTTTCCATTTTGCGACTGAGTATGCGCGCTTGCGCCGAAAGCAGTCCGAAATGAAAGCTAGAGAAAATACCGGCCAGCCTACTCTGCGCCGGTATTTTTCATGTTTACTAAATGGGCATAACAAAAACAGGTTGTAGCTTGAGCAGGGATTATTTAATGAAGTGGTTGATCTTAGTGTTGCTTCTTGCCGTGTTTTACTCCGGGAACAATCCAACTTTTGCGCAAAATTGGAGAACCCCAAATCCCAACCAACCGAATGGATACCGCGCCAGCATGGCAGCCTATCACTATAAAGGCAGTTATAAAGAATCTGCTCAACCCGAAAATGGCTACCGAGCGACGGAAGCTCGCAGCAAAGTCGGAATGAACTGCTTCGCCCCTCCTTCATCTTCTGAAAGAAGTGAAGGTGAAAGCGGGCGTTGGGGTTCTGGCAGTGGACGCTGGAGCGGCGCAGAGGGCAACCGTTGGGGTGGTGGTGGCAGCAGTCGCTTTGCTAGTGAACGCTGGGGGGAAACAGCCAACGACCGCTGGGGTGCAGCAGAAGGACGATCGGGCTATTCAGAAGGAAGTTATTATCAGAATGGTCCGGCTATGCAGAATCGAAATGAAGAATGGAATGAATTCTACAAAAGGCGCTTTGAAGCGACTGAGTATGGCAACAATGCTCAGTCAAACACCCAACAATTCGGCAGTGGGCAAGGTGCATCCTTGGGCACAAACCTCTCTGGCTATTCACCAGGAGAAAGTTTTGGTGCGCAACAAGCAATGCGAATGGCTGTAGGCGCTAGTGCTGTTCGGCGAATGCTAAGAAACTCCGACGAAGGCGGATTCAATCGGATTTATAGCAGCAACAACCAGTGAGATTAGGCTGTTGGTGAAAAATTACGCTCAGTGCTGCGACCAACGCTCACAACAACAACATGTTCGCGTCGATCGTCGATCAGTTTTATCGCGCCATCAGGTTGGACTACATCATTTACAGTAACAGTCTGATACTTTTCGTTGTCAGCTCTCTGAATCACAGTTATGTGATAAACAGTTTCGCGATAACGGTAGTGGATTTTAAATTCGGGCCACTCTTCGGGCAAACAGGGTTGGAAGCGAAGCTGGTCAACTTGCAGGCGGATACCCAAGATTGATTCGATAATCAGGCGATACATCCAGCTTGCTGAACCGGTGTACCAAGTCCACCCACCTCGCCCAGTGTGCGGCGCAACAGCATAGACGTCCGCCGCCACCACATATGGTTCTACTTTGTAGGTTTGCATACTGTTAGGATCGAGCGCATGGTTTACAGGGTTTATCATCGAAAACAGCTGCCAGGCGCGCTTACTATCTCCAAGTGCGGCAAACGCCATTGTCAACCAAATTGCTGCATGAGTGTATTGTCCGCCATTTTCTCTGACCCCAGGAACATAGCCTTTGATGTAGCCAGGATTCAACTCAGACTTATCAAAGGGTGGATCAAGAAGTTGAATTAAAGAACTCTTGTGGCGAACAAGATACTGATACGCTGATTCCATACCTTTTTTAGAACGTTCAATTTCTCCAGCTCCGGACAGGATTGACCAGCTTTGCGAAATAGAATCGATTTTGCATTCGGGGTTTGTGGAGGAACCGAGTGGTGTTCCGTCATCGAAGTAAGCGCGACGATACCATTCCCCATCCCAACCACTTTTTGCAATATGTTGTCTCAACTGCGCGGCTTCCGCTTCACAGCGACTCGCAAACGCTTCGTCATTCCGAAGACGTGCCAATTGAATGAATCTTCGCAAAACCTCATGAAGGAAGAAACCTAACCAAACACTCTCACCTTCACCATGTTCGCCGACCAGATTCATTCCATCGTTCCAATCGCCTGTTCCCATCAATGGCAAACCATGAACACCAAACTTCAAGCCATTAAGAATGGCTTTCTGACAGTGTTCATAAAGGCTAGCTGTTTCTTGCGAACGTCCCGGTAAATCATAATAGGAATCGTCTTGAGGATTGACTGCGCGACCGGTAAGAAAGTGTACTTGCTCATCTAGAACACCAGTGTCACCAGTCATCATCACATAGCGACAAGCCGCCAGGGGCAGCCAGAGGTAATCGTCAGAGATACGCGTGCGAACGCCACGTCCAGTCGGAGGATGCCACCAGTGTTGAACATCACCTTCTACAAACTGGCGCGACGCGCACAACAGCAATTGCTTGCGCAATAGCAATGGTTCTGTGTGCACCAGCGCCATAGCATCTTGAAGCTGGTCTCTAAAACCGAAAGCTCCTCCGGATTGATAGTATCCACTTCTAGCCCACAGCCGGCAGGCAATCGTTTGGTACAGCAACCAGCCATTTGCCAGCATGTTTAATGCAGGGTCGGGTGTCTGCACATTGAGTGCTCCCAGAGTGTGCTTCCAATACTGGCAAAGCGTCTCATATGAATCGCTCCTGGCTTTGCTGCCGCGAAAGCGATTGATCAAATTATTGGCATCGCTTTCGTCTCGTCCGATACCAATACGGAAAATAATCTCTCTCTCTTCACCGTCTTGAAGTTCGAATGGAACCTGCACAGCACCACAAGGATCTAGTGCAGCGCCAACTCTACCAGACAGTTTTTGCTTATTCATTGCTGCCGGATTGCGCAAACTTCCGTTGCGCCCCAGAAATTCGGATCGATCCCCGGTTACAGAACGCATGATGTCGTCGACATCTAAAAAAGCGATCCTATCTCCGAATTCTCTGTTATACGGATTACGCGCTAACAGCGCTCCAGTCTTCATATCAATCTCGGTGCTAACATGCATGACGGTCTTAGGTTGCAGATCACCGAATACCCACTCGACATAGGCTGTTGCGGACAACTTTCTTGCACGTCCAGAATTGTTGCGGACCTTAAGTGCAGATATTTTCACTGGCGCATCAAGTACAACAAACACACACAATTCCGTTGTGATACCGTTCTCGGTGTGCTCGAAAACACTGTAGCCGAATCCGTGACGAGTTGTATATGGAGTAGCACCGCGCACAGGCATTGGGGTTGGTGACCAGAAGTGACCGGTCTCTTCGTCGCGGACATAAAATGCTTCCCCAGACTCATCTGTGACTGGATCGTTGTGCCAAGGAGTGATTCTGAATTCATGGGCATTTTCAAGCCAAGTATAGGAAAGTCCGTTTTCGGAGATAACGGAGCCGAAGAATTGGTTAGCCAGCACATTTACCCAAGGCAACGGAGTCACGTGATCGTGCGCAGTACTGATTACATATTCTCGACCGTCGGAAGTAAAACCTCCCAAACCATTGAAAAATCTCAAATCACTTCTCTGCGGAACAGCACTAGATTTACTCTCAACTTGATGCGCACGCACAGGAGTTAAAGCCGGCATCCGCACTTCCCGCAGGCTGCGCCGATTAAGCTGCTCAGGAAGAGTTCCACTACTGTCTTTGATAATTGCGCGGGCGACAGTTTGCAACAAAATTCGATCCTCAATCGAAATTTGTTCAATTTGACGGACAAATATTCCACCAGGCTTGTCTATCAGGCTTGCTTCGACTCCACCTGCGATCAAGCCCATTATCTGATCTTGAATCAGCTGTCGATATCCCGCTTTATCTTCATTCCAAATAACGAGATCAACGGCAAGCCCCTTGAGACGCCAGTACGCATGCGCTTGTACTACTTGTCTGACAAGGTCAATGTTATTTGGATCACCGATCTGCAGCAAAACAATCGGCAAATCGCCGGATATGGCATATCCCCACAGATCGGACTGTCCACGACGATTTTTGATAATCACGGAAGCATCAGCGCGCAGAGTACTGCTTGCATAAACCACTAAATTCGCCAAGCGAGCATAAAGTTGACCGTCCGCCTCATTAGAATTCAACTGACGCAATACAACCTGACTGTGTGTCCAGGCCAAATCGAAAACACGATCGGCGAGCCCCCTATCCTGATATTTCTCGACCAAGCTAATGCAAGCTTCTCTGGTGTCGGCCACGCCAGTGACTATGTCTACTATCGCGGACTTTTCAGGGTCAAGAATTATTTGATAACGAACGGAAACGATTGGATCAAGCACAGACCCTTGTGTGTTGGATAATACCCCCGGTGTATTCATGGCAGAAGGGTTCGAAACCGAATTCCCACGACCAATAAACTTCGCACGGTCGGTTTCTCGTGAAACATCACCTGTGGTGGCGCCATGAACAGACATCAAATGGAACATCCACGGCTGATGCTCAGTAGCGGAGCGCGGTCGTCGATTGCAGAGAATTGCTTGACCTTGATCGATGAGCTCTGTTTGTACAAATAGATTACTGAAAGCAGGGTGCGCATTATCATGATTAGGACTTGCAAGCACAACTTCAGCATAGCTCGTCACATCTATAGTCTTGCGTGACCTAGAGCGGTTTGTGATGCGCACTCTTCGCAACTCAATATCATCCTCTGAAGAAATGACCACTTCGGTGTGTGTGTCGAAATCAGAGTCGCGCCTGCGAAACTCAACACGTGCCTCAGAGAAAATTGCTTCGTATCTATCGGGTTGCTTGAGAGTTGGCTGATATGCTGTCGACCAGAATTCACCAGTTGAGACATCCCGAATAAAGCAAAACGTCCCCCAGTTGTCGCGCGTGGTATCTTCTCGCCATCTGGTTATAGCCAGGTCTTTCCAGCGACTGTAGCCGCCGCCGGCGTTCGTCATCATCACATGATATCGACCGTTTGACAGTAACTGTATTTCGGGGACTGTCGTATTAGGATTGCTGAAGAAACGGACCGGCGCTTCATCGGCGGCAGACCCGAAACGCACCTCTGCGGTTTCTGCGGTTTGCGAGTGGAACGCAGTCGCCTTAGGTATTCTCTCTTGCAGCAAAAGTAGAGTAGATTGAAATGACGGATCGCTCACAAAACGCCGTTGCATAGGCTGATCAAGCAACGTGTAAGCAAGGGAGAGAAAGCTCATGCCCTGATGGTGCGCCATATACGATTGAATAATTGCTCTGCTGTGTCCGCGCGGAATTCGTGCAGCAGTATAATCAACCGCTTCATAAAATCCGTATGAACCTGCGAAACCTTCAGACGTTAACCTCTCCAAATTTTCGCAGGCCTCATCCGGCACCACCATTAGAGCCAGCACAGTCGCATATGGCGCAATAACCAGATCTTGCGCCAATCCACGTTTCAACCCTAACCCGGGAACACCAAAGGCACGATACTGATAGTTGAGATGCGCATCAACCGCGAAATACCCTGACTCGGATATTCCCCATGGCACATTTCGCTGATTGCCGTATTCAATTTGTCTTTCAATTGACGCATGGTATGTTTGATCCAGCAAAGTATTTTTATAGTTTGGCATTACCAGCAGTGGCATTAAATATTCGAACATGGAGCCAGACCAGGAGAACAACACTGGCTTGCCACCCGCCGTGGTCAACGACCGTCCCAGAGCAAACCAGCTTTCCTGCGGCAACTGCCCCTGTGCGATCGCCACGAAATTACACAAACGTGCTTCGGACGCGAGCAAATCGTAGTAGCTGGCATCCACTCTTTTCTCATCGGCGTTATAACCGATCGCCAACAACCTTTTGCCTTTGTCGTAGAGAAAGTCATACTCCATTTGGGCCAATTCTTCGGCATGCATCACAAGTTGATTAATAATGCCGACGCGCTCCTTTGCACGACGACTGGCTTCGGAAAGGAGCGCCAACAATTCGGCGAAACATTTTAGCTCTTGCATCGGTCGGTCCGACGAACAGCTCTTCTGAATGATCGGAGCGAGGCTGTCGTATATTGTTGACAGTTCTCGTAAAGTAGGAGTCTGTTCAAGCTGCGGGATCTTCTCAGACACAGTATTCAAGCCCGGCAACGCCGTCCACGGAATCAATAAAGTCAGCTCCATCAACGCAGCAGACACCTGACGCTTAAGAGCCTGCACCCAATGTTTTATCTCGGCGCCCGGGGTTTCGCCAACGCGAATGGTTATTTCTTCAGCGCATTTCTGAAGTTGCTCAAACCATTCATGAAGACCAGTGACTGTGGTAGGCGGGTCAATTTTCGCTGTTTTGAGAAGGTCATCAAACGTGGTTAATTCAGGGATAACAATCGTCTCCCCGACAGCTTGTTTGAGCACATCAAGCGTATCTTTTAATCCAGAAAAGACCTGAGCGGAGATAACAGGCTCATCAAACAGCTCCAAGAGTCCAGCTTTCAATGTGACAAGGTGGCCAGCGAGGTTGCCACTGTCTACCGTGGACACGTACAAGGGCTTGAGCGGTTTCAGCGTTATAGTGTCATACCAGTTATAGAGATGCCCTCTATACCTATCTAGAGCACGCATTGTCACCAGTGTGCTGTACGTGCGCTCAACCAATTCGCCCGACTGAATATAGCCAAAATCGTAAGCTGCGAGGTTAGCCAATAAAGACATTCCCATGTTGGTTGGCGAAGTGCGATGTGCAACCACATGTATGGGCAACTCTTGCATATTATCGGGAGGCAGCCAATGGTCTTCAGCCGTCACAAACTTCTCGAAGAAAGCCCATGTCCTGCGAGCAATCTTGCGAAGAAAAACACGTTGTTCGTCAGTCAGATTTGAACCACTGAGCGCCCTCGGCCGGCTCAACCACCAGGCAATCGCGGGTGAGACCATCCAGAGCAACAGTATTGGTGCGACAGAAACGATATCTGATGGCTTTTGCGCAATCAAACAAGCAAAAACACCTAATGCAATCACAGGTGCGCTGCACATTTGTGAATAAATGCCGGCAAAATCCCGACGTTCTTTGCGATTGGCTTCACTCGACGGGTACCATGCCAGCAAATGTTTCTTCGTCACACTCATACGAAACAGTGTTCGAATGATTGCATCAAGACTGTATGTTGCTTCATATGGAAGGCAAGCGAGATGGAACATCGCTTGTCCCAAATTGCGCGCAGCTGAATTCAGAGCGCTTGCAATATGTTGATTCCAGAGAACGTCTTCAGGCTTGCGGGCTAACTCCAATAACGAAGAGGCCAAAGAAGGAACGAAAAGGATCGCCAGAACGGAGGCAGTCCAAATCCAAGAGGGCGACGGTGAAACCCAGCCCACGATCAGCATTGCAGCTAGCGCTGAAGGAACAAGGCTACGGCGCAAATTGTCAAAAATCTTCCACTGCGATAGAAAGGAAAGTGGATTTTTCTGCCTTCTCTTTCCTGAAACAGGGACATCCCCACCCAACCATGAGATGATTTGCCAGTCACCACGAATCCAGCGATGACGCCTGGCGACGTCTGCACTATAACTGGATGGATATTCTTCGTACAGTTGGACATCGCTTAAAAGGCCGGAACGCACGTAACAACCTTCGAGCAAATCGTGGCTTAAAATGCGGTTTTCAGGGAAACGATCGCTGAGCGTCTTTTCAAATACTTCAACGTCGTAAATACCTTTACCAATGAATGAGCCCTCATAGAACACATCCTGGTATACATCGGAGACAGCGCGAGTATAAGGATCTATACCGGGATCATTTCCCTGCAGAGCCGCATAGCGAGACAGGTTTGTGCCGGGCAGACTAACTCCGACGCGAGGTTGAAGAATCCCATATCCACTGGTTACCATTTTTTTGGTTTCATCGAAATGCGCTCGATTCAGAGGATGCATCATGGCGCCGACAAATTGCCTGGCGGCATCACGTGGAAGCTGTGTATCGGTGTCTAGCGTGATGACAAACTTGGTGCCAACCAGCGACATGTAGTCGCCGACAATAGTTGAAAAGCAATCTGCACTGCCGCCACGAAGAACATTATTCAACGCGGATAATTTTCCGCGCTTGCGTTCATAGCCCATCCAGACATTTGAGGATGGATTGAATAAACGAGGTCGGTGAAAGAGAAAGAAGATGTCGCGCGGGCCGGACTTGTAATTCTGATTTAATTCATTGATCTTGCTGGTTATCGTCTTCACCAATAGTTCGTCTTGCGGCAAAGTTTCGGAGTCAGCATCAAGAAAATCCGTCAACAAGGCATAGCTTAAATTCTCGTCTCGATTGGCAAGAAATCGGACTTCGAGCGCTTCTACGAGATCTTCAATGTTGCTGACGCTAGAGATCATCGTGGGCACGATCACTAATGTTCGCTTATCGCGAGGTATTCCTTTGGAGTAATCAAGCTTGGGAAGCGGTTTGGATGGAATAAGAAGCGTCGCCAACCAATTCACCAGAGATACTGCCAACTGACTCGCACTGATGGCTGCAACCACCGCTGTAATTGCGACAAACTGTTTGGATTCACCATACGCATGCGCAACGTATGCAAGTGCTGCTGTGACGGCAAAAGTAATAAGGAATATTGGAGCCAGATAGGAGATGAGCGAATATCTGCGTCCGAATTGCTTGCACAAATCCCAAAGAGAAAATCTTACGGCGACAACTTTCTCGAGCTCAGGCAGTCCTTTATCAATCAGATAAAATCCAACGTGCCTGCTTCGCACATCACGTTCTTTGTCTCTTCTCGCCAATTCGACTGCAGCAAGCGCAATCTCCTTTTCGGACAACCGTGACTTCTTTGACAGCTTTTCAACAACGTGGCGATAATCGTCACGTGTGGAAAAATCCATCTTGCCATAATCGCCGGATGGATCTTCAAGAAGAGTTTTTTCGACGGCGCTCTGACCTTCAACAAATTTCCGCCAGTCCATGGCTCCCAGAAAACGAAGCGAGCCAATACTGTTGCTGATCGAAACTTGATCAGCAGCCTGAATTTGCGCTTCCGCCTGTACCATTTGTTCAATCGAAGTGCTGGCTTCCGCCAAACGCTGCTCCATCCACGTGAGCCCTAATGCCAGAGACGAACTTTGCCCCTGCAGCTTTCGAGCTAGCTCCGAGACAAAAGCGCTTACCATCGGAGGATTAGAGCGCGCCATATCGGCAATTACGAGGATCAGACTTTTAGGATCACTGGTCGCTACATCGATCATTTTGTCGGCCCAAATACCGGCCTGCAAATGCTCATTCATATGAACAACCATTCGCACCGCGACTCTTCTCAAGTTTTCAATGAGAGCCAATCGCAACATAATCGGGATAGCCCAGAGCTCACCAATCTTCAACTCTGTGATGGTCTGATAGGAAGCCACAAAACGATCGAGACTATCCGGATCTAATTTTCCGTCACCGTGCGAAACATTGGTAAGCGCAATGTCATAGACTCGAGGAAATCCTGCTGACACACCATTGACCAGGTGAGGCAATTCCCTGCTATAGCCCTTCGGTAAGTGCCTCTTGGCTGTCCTTATCTGTTCTTCAATAAGGTAAAAGTTGTCTAAAAGCCATTCACCGGCTGACGTAATGCGCCTGTTATCATTGACGGCTTCTGTGAGCATGTTGCAGGCATAAGTCAAAACCTGCTCGTTTTCAGCAAGACGAGCCAATAGCTGATCGCGCGCACGTCCAAATTCAACCTTATGAAGCCCGGCAAGCGTCTTGCCATGCTGCTCCATCTGATCGGCGCTAAACAGCTCAGCGCGTAAAGGCAGCTCTTCAGCAGAAAATTCCTGCCTGTTTCTACCTTCTAAGTGAGCAAAAATTGGAAGCGAGACCTGCTTCATTCACCACCGGTCAGTGAAGAGAGTTTCCTCAATCAAAGAGCCGATAGGCGCGCCAATGTTCCCTAAAAGACAGAAAAATGAGAAAACATTGCTGAACCACTCACCACAAAGTCAAGTGAGAGGCAGACTGCTTGATTGTCGTGAGTATACTCCTGATGCAGCAATAGCGGCAAACAAAAATACCAGCCAGATTGCTCTGCGCTGGTATTTTTACTACTGCCTGACTGCTCGTTGCATCCGAGCTCAGTATTTCATCACGCTTCAGTCAGTCCTTCACGTGGTGCGGGCTTCTTGCTACTGCTTCCGATCGACGCCGATCTACTGTTTCCGCAAAGCCCCTCGGCTCAAAGCACTCAACACTTAAGTGACGTGCTCACCGGTTATACAATTAGTTTATCGCGTTCGCAGATACATTCAACTACCCCACAGATGATTTAACGATCCTATTCTTGGCATTTCAGAGATGCGCTTTGGACATAGCGTTCGCTATTCGAATTCTGTTAACAAGCGCCGGATCAACGGACACAGCTAACATCACAGCGGTGGGATATCGGAGCAGGGGCAACACACACGCGCATAACCATTATTCGCCCGGCGAAAAATCCGCATCCTTTGCCTCAAGGTCTGCGATTTTCATCAAAATGTCGCTTTTTCGTTTGGAGAGCTTCATTTCAAGAATGTTCAGATCAGCCAATTTACTTCGAAGCTCCTCGAGTCGAAGTCGTTGCTTGCCAATCTGAACTTCGCACTCAAATTGATTAACCTCTGCCTGTTTAACGAGCAACGTTCTACCTTCTGCGGCAGCTTCAGCAGCCTTACGCTTCCAGGATTGCAGATCTGCTTCCGAAGAAGCAAGTTGCATTGATACCAACTCTTCACTAGCCTCAATTTCAGAGATGAAAGAACTGATTTCTCCAGCTACATCGTTAATGGTGCTAAGCAGCTCCAATAGCTCATCAAGACTCAATGAATCTAAATGAAGGCGTAGCGCTGATTCGACAAACTTAAGATGATCCTGCCGGACTTTTGCGGCATTTGTCACGCCGTAGGCGGCAATCTCACGCTCTACGATTTTTTGCTCAAAGACGCGAAGCCGTGCATCAGTGGACACCCCCGGGCGGTTAAGAATTCTATTGGCGTTTTCCGCTGCAAGCGCAAACTTATCCGAGGCAATCAAAACTTGCTTTCTCGTATAAGCTTTCTGAACCGCTAACTCTTTTTCTGAAAGTTGCTCTCTAAGTGATGCGATCTTAAACTCCAAGCCTCCAAGGAGTTGCTCCAGCTGACGCAACTGATTTTGAGCTATGTCACTTTTGTGGTAGTTAATCGGGGCAGGATTTCGCATTTCCTCGACCCTTTGAATTTCGTCGATTAGCTTTTTGATTTGACTGAGGAGCTCTCTTCTTTCTTCAATCGCAGAGGCAAGTTGCGCGCGGGTTTGAACAACGTTAGTTTGTAGGCTTTGATATTCTTGCTCAAGTTCCGCGGTTCTGCGCAGCATCTGCCGTTCTCGCTTAGAAGCAGAAAGAAGGGTTGGCGCATTTCGAATGAACTCAATAAACTCCCCGACCAACCGCGGCAATTCACGCAACCCTGCCGAAACAGCCCAGGCAAACGGAATCACCCACAAAGCGAAAATCAGGACTAGTGAAACAACAAGGAGTGGCGACATCGCGTGTAGTCCAAAAGACCAGGCTTACATCCAGCCAACTCTTCCTATTATGTACGAAATCGAAATTATTGAATGGGTAGCCGGGGAGCCGCCGGCGCTCGAGTCAAAATGCCGGCTGGAAGTCGGCGCTCCGGCCGTTGCAGACAAATAAAAATACCAGCCAGATTGCTCTGCGCTGGTATTCTTACTACTGCCTGACTGCTCTTTGCATTAGAGCTCAGTATTTCATCACGCTTCAGTCAGTCCTTCACGTGGTGCGGGCTTTTTGCTACGGTTTCCGATCGACGCCGATCTGAAGTTTCCACAAATGCCCCTCGGCTCAAAGCACTCAACATTCAAGTGACGTGCTCACCGGTTATGCAATTAGTCTATCGCGTTGTCGCATACGATCAACTACCCCAAAGATCATTTAACGATCACATTCTTGGCATTATCGAGATGCGCTTTAGACATAGAGCTCGCAAACCATTTTTCGTTAACAAGCGCCGGATCAATCCGCCCAACCAAAATCGGCGCGATCACATATCCGTTCATCACCAAATCGCATATATCAAAAGCAAAGGGTAGCGCCGCATACTCTATATAGGTAGTTGAAGCGAAAACTGTTGCGCGTTGAGCGAGAGTCATAACATAGAAAAGGCAATAACATGAATGATCGCTCGAATTATCGCTCGAACGTTTTGTTCGGAAATTTCTCTTTGATCCAGGAGTCATCATATATGGTGCTCATATAACCTCTTCCACCATCTGGCAAAATCGCGAGTACATTTTTACCAGTGCCTTCGAGACCCCTGCAGCAGGCAGCAGCAGCCGCCGCGATACATCCGGATGAACTTCCACCGAAGAGTCCCTCCAACTTCATCAAATCGTAAGCCGCTTGCACCGATTGTTCGTCCGTGACACGAATCGCAAAATCGATAACATCTTTATGGAAATTGCCCGGCAAAAAATCTTGCCCAATTCCTTCAACAATGTATTGCCCCGGCGTCGTCCTCCCGTCATCGTATAAATCAGCAAGAATACTTCCCACCGGATCGGCGAGTATGACTTTGACTGACGGTTTTTTCTCTTTCAAAAATCGACCGGCACCAGATAAGGTGCCACCTGTTCCTGCACCCGCAACAATAACGTCTACCTCACCCTCAGTCTGTTCCCAGATTTCAGGACCAGTGACATCGTAATGAACCTGTGCATTGTCTGGATTGTAGAATTGATCGACGAACCAACCATCATGCTCCTCAGTCAATCTCCTGGCGATACTCAAAAAATGATCGGGATCGCCCATCTTCTTGCCGGTTGGAGTAATTACAATTTCGGCTCCAAGCGTTTTCAACAGTTTCACTTTATCATGGCTCACCTTCTGCGAAACAATCGTGATGAGCTTGTATCCGCGCATTGCAGCGAGCATTGCTAAACCGATGCCAGTGTTGCCGGCTGTAGCCTCAATAATCGTTCCACCCGGCTTCAGCTTACCGTTGCGCTCCGCTTGTTCTATCATGTTTTTTGCAATGCGATCTTTTACGGAACCGCCGGGATTGAGATACTCCAGCTTCGCCCAAAGATTATGATTGTGCTGTGCTCCAAATCGCTTCATTTTCACGACAGGAGTGTTGCCGATTGCGTCAGCTACAGATTCAAATACTGCCAAGGTGTTTTCCTTTGTATTGCTTCAAATCATCGGCAGCGAACTCGGGCGCTTGCCGAGCGGAAATGCCGTTTCAATTTTATCGATTTCTTCCTTTGTCAGCTTCAAATTTCCCGCCACGGAATTGTCTGCAGAATGTTCTGCTTTCGCAGCCTTTGGAATGGAAAAAAGGGACGGTCGCCTGGTGAGATATGCCAGTGCAATCTGGTGTACAGACGCAGAGCGCGCTTCCGCCACCTCATTCAATGCTTCGAACCCCGCAGAATTAATAGCAGGAAATCCGCCTCTGCTTCCAAACGGGCTATAGCCAACGACAGCGACGTGATGCTTTTCGCACCATGGAATTACAGCATGTTCAATTGCACGCTCTTTCAGATGATAAAGAACCTGATTGCACGCTATTTTTCCTTCACCGGCAATTTTCAAAGCTTCGTCCAAATCATCTTCATCGAAGTTGCTGACCCCCCAGGAAAGAATTTTTCCAGCTTGTTTCAGTTCTTCAAATGCTTCGATCGTATCGCTCAGTTTGTAGTGTCCACGCCAGTGCAAAAGATAGCAGTCGAGCCGGTCTGTTTTCAGACGCGCTAAAGACTTTTCACAAGCAGCAATAGTGCCTTTACGCGATGCATTGCTAGGCAAAACTTTGGAAACCAGAAAAACTTCATCGCGGCGCCCAGCAATTGCTTCGCTTACGATTTCTTCCGACTCTCCGGCACCATACATCTCTGCGGTATCAATATGAGTCATTCCGAGATCCAACCCTTGGCGCAAGGCTTTTACAGCCTCTTTGCGTTCGGACCTTTCAATCTCCCAAGTACCCTGACCAACCACGGCAACATCCCTTGCGGTGCAGCCAAACCTTCTTTCTGTCATTCTGGAAGTCACATTGAAAACCTCTGCTACGGTACGGCGACTGGAATCTTCTTCTCCAAAAGATCTGCCTCTCTGTCGAGTTCATCACCCGCTGGCACACGATTAGTCAACTGTAATAGATCAGCATAACTACGCAAGCACAGCAGTAGAACATTGTCCTTTTTAGACAGCTTGCGGGCACGCTCGAGGGCACGAGCCAACTCAGGCTCCGCGCGTTTGAAATCATTGCGATCCAGGTCGAATTGTCCAAGCTTATTGAGGGCAGCGACTGCAGAATTTGGGTCGTCCCCACCATGCTTCTCGAAAACGCTTAAAGCGTGCGATAACAGCTGGCGTACTTGCAGAAACTTTCGCTGGGCAACGAAACACTCGGCTAAGCGGGTCTCCAGCTTCGCGATAATTAGATTGTCGTCGCCGACAAGTTTTCTCTCAATCGCCAGACAGCGTTTGAGCAATTGCTCTTGCTCCAACCACAAACCCTTACTGTAAAGCTTGGAAGAAACCGAAACAAATTTTGGTATCTCAGCTTCAGCTTTCAGCATTTTGCTGCTTTGCGAGACAGCCGAGTGATCCTTCGATTCGAACGTATCCATCAGCTTCATCAGCTCAAAATACTCTTGCTTGACACGCTCGGTATCAATCGCTGCAATCTGGTTATTTACCTTCTCCAAGTCCTCAGCGTGACCTTCCCATTTTTCATATAGAACTGTTTTAGACCGCAAAGTTGTCTGCAGTCGCTGATTACGATCTCCAATCCGCTTGCAACGCTCTTCCGCCTTGGCAAAATTGCTTTCAGCACTTTCGTACTTACCCTTCTTAACGTCATCCTCTGCTTCCGACAAGTAAATTGACCAGAGCAACTTGTCGAGTGGCGCGCCTCTGTCATCCGCAGCGCCAGGCCACAACGCCACAAATGCAACCATAACCAACAATATGCTTGCCACCATTGATACAACAATCATTTCAACAGGAGCGCGCTTCTGCTTGCCTTTTCCATAAGGGTGCGTATCAGACCTTGAAGCAGTGCCTCCAGATGCACTGCCGACTGCTGAAGCAACACTGGAAAGAACTTCCTTCAGCTCCCCGGCAGTTTGAAAGCGAATATCAGGGTCTTTCTGCAAGCAGCAAAGAATTGCTGCCTCCAACTCGGCGGGTACTTCAGAATCCGGCGCCTTTTCACTAATGAGCTTAGGATGATTATCCACGTGCATGTTCATGGTTTCTAAAAAGCTATCGCCAATGAAGGGCGGCTCACCAGCAACAGCTTCGTACATCAGGCAACCGAGTGCATAAATATCAGATCGCGTATCCAGTTCGCGCCCAAGGCACTGCTCTGGGCTCATGTAAATTGGACTGCCGAATACTTCACCGGTGCGAGTCAACTGTTGCTGCACTTTTCCCGCTTGTGGAAGCAGTTTTGCTATTCCGAAATCCACAAGCTTAACGAGATCGCCGCCATCATCGCGACGCATCAGAATTACGTTCGCAGGTTTCAAATCACGATGCACAATGCCCTTTTTGTGCGCTTCCTCGAGACCATCGCAGACCTGTTTGAATATGTTGATAGCGCGCCGGAATTCGATGCGACCGTCTCTGTCGATGATTTTCTCCAGGCTTTCTCCACTCAGACAGTCCATCACAAAAAATGGTTCGCCGGTCGGAGAAATACCAAAGTCATAGACAGTTATTACATTTTGATGGTTCAAAGAACTCGCCGCTTGTGCTTCGAGTCGAAATCGCTCAAGCGCCATGCTGTCGTCTTTCAATTTTTGATGCAGCATTTTGATGGCGACTGTTCGATTCATCAGACTGTGCTGAGCTTTGTAGACAATACTCATGCCGCCAAGCCCTAAGACGGACTCAATTAAGTATCGTTCGGCGAATAGATTGCCTATCAACGGATCATTGTGTCGCCCACGCAATTCGGCGCGATCATGCGGGCATTTGACAATATCGTCGTCAAATTGCCGGTAGCAAGAAGGGCAGTACTTTTTCTCCAGTTCCGCCATCGAGTTAATTAATCATTTGTCAAGCAATACCGCCGTATATAGGTACTATCTTACCAACCCGCGGTAGGCTCAACTGGGCAAGATTTCCACAGTGTGTCACAATGGATATATTCCGCAAAATTGCGTACACGGGAGGGTTTGAGGCTTGGATAACAAGGAGTCGGCGAACGACGCTGTCCGCTCAACTGACGAAGTTCACGTCAGAATAGTATTGGCTGGAAACCCGCACACGACGCCCGCCGCCTTTGAGAAGTTGGCGGATGACCCGAGTGAAAAGGTGCGCAGCCGACTGGCTGCCAACCCCCGGTTGCCGGAAGACGTTTTTAAGAAACTGGCAAAAGACGAAAGTGTGGAAGTTCGCGAGAGTCTTTGCGAAAACCCCAACGCTCCGGATTACATTCTCGAACAGTTGGCAAAGGACGAAAGTGAAGATGTGCGGCTGGCGATTGCTGCCGTATCGACAATTCCACTTCATCTATTGAAGACTTTGGCTGAAGACGACAATATGTATGTCGCCGGTGCGGCAAAGAAAACTCTTGAAGAGATCGAAGCTAAGTCTGACACAAGATAATTCGCTGTTTATTCCCGCAAATTTTGAGTATGCCGATTGCCACCTCTGGTAGTGGCATAGGCGAGGGCGGGCATCTTTAGACGAAGTTTCTCCGAAGTTATGACATTCACTCGATAGACAAGCGCAAATCGCTTCATAAGCAAAATTACAAGCCATGAAGGGTCTAGCTCGTGCCGGAGCAAACCAGTCTTTGCCGAACCGGGGCTGGCGTGATGATTGTTGTGCCATCCCTCGCCCAACGCGAGTAAAGCAACCCACCAAATATTGACGCTATCATCCCTGGTGGCAAATGTTTTATATCCAAGCTTTGGAATATGGCACAGAACATTGAGCATAAGCGGAACTTGAAAGACTGCAAAACCGGCAAGCAAACTAGCCAATGCAGGCACCCAGCCAAAAAATAAAAGTATCAAAAGACGAAACCCCAAACAGATTGCCACCGTGAGCAGATGCGCGCGGTGCCACGAGCCGCCCTGCTCGAGGAAACGATAAACAGGGTCATTAACCAGGTCTTTCGCATGTATTGCCGGATCGATGTGGCTTTGATAGCCGCGTCGCAGCAACCAACCTAAGTGAGCATTGAATAGACCGTACTTCGGTGAATGTGGGTCAAGTTCTGTATCATCATGCCTATGATGCGCACGATGAATCGTTGCCCACCACATAGGTGATCCTTCGAACGCCAGATATCCGGATAAGACAAAAAAATATTCAACCGGCTTCGAGCAGGCAAAAGAACGATGCGAAAGAAGTCGATGTAAACCAATGGTGACACCAAACGTGTGCCAAATATAAAAGAGCACAAACAGTGCCAGGAACTCGAACATTCTCGCGTCTGCCTTTATGAAATAGGTGATGGAAGCTGGATTTTTCAGCCACAGACGCAAATCAAAACCTGAAATCGGCTCGCCAGGCAGAGTTTCAAAACCCGGACGCCCATGCAGCCCACCGATTACAATTTGTAGTCATACAACTACAATAGCACACACTGACAGTCAATGCCACACCGTACCGCCTGCCTGAAACGAGCAACTGGCAAAGGTTTTCAATCAGACACTGGGGCCTGTGACACCTGGGCAACGTTGTAGATTTGTGTCACAATGAAGATATGCGTGCGGCTTTGGATTTGCCGCCGACACTCTTTTACAGCCGCACAGTCAGGAATGCTCGCTGGTCAGAAATCCTTGATCCTCGGTGCTTAGAGGAAGCGATAGGGTACCCGAGCTTTGTTTGCTGCTGACCATTTTTGGTTGGTCAACCAGTATCTGGACAATTGACCTATATCTATCAAACCTGAAAGCGCCTGTGTCAATTAAGGACAGGAAATGAATATTCTCATAGTGGAAAGTCACCTCGAAGAGGCGCGAGCGCTCTGCGCGATGCTGCAACCGTATGGTTTGGAAGTGACCACGGCAGCAACGGTCGAAGAAGGTCTGATTGCGCTCGCCAAGACAAGAGTCGATGCGATTCTTCTAAACGTTTTTACTGAAAATATTCGATGCGGGGTTGAGTCGTTTTATCGCATTCAATCAAATGCTTTGGGAATTCCGATAGTTGTTTTCACGACAGATGCAGATCACGAGCTAGCACTAAAGTTCGTCAGAGACGGGGCCCAAGATTGTCTTCTCAAAGACGTTGCAAGCGACGATTCCATTGTCAGATGTTTGCAATACGCCGTCGAGAGAAATCGAAATCAAGTTGCATTACGCAATGGAGAAGAACGATTGAGAGTCATCTTGGAAAATTCATATGACGCTTTCATCTCAATGGACGCCAAAAGATTAATTACAGACTGGAATGCACAGGCGGAAAAAACATTCGGATGGAACAAGAAAGAAGCACTTGGACAAAACCTTTCATTCATTATTCCTCAGCATTTACGACGTAGATATTTGCGAGATATTGAAGCATTCTTCGCAAATCATGAAGGAAATCTTCTCAAAATCGGCAGGGAGCTTATTGCTACACACAAAGACGGGAAGGAATTTCCTATTGAGCTAATGATGTTTCGAGTCAAAGAAGATGCACACTTCGTTTTCTGCACATTCGTGCGAGACATCTCAGAGCAGAAAAGGTCGAGCCAAGCGTTAGAAGCACTCATTGAAGAGCGTACTCAAAAACTCCTTATCAGGAATGAAGAGTTGCACCAATTTGCGAAAATTGCCGCTCATGATTTGCAAGAACCGCTACGAACAATACAGGGGTTTGCACAATTACTCGGAGACAATTGCAGCGAAAAGTTGGATGACGACGGCAGAGAATTCATAGACTACATTATGGATGGAGTAAAACGCATGCAGGTTCTGATTAAGTCAGTGCTTGCTCATTCCCAAATTCCCACAGATGCGATACAAGATGCTGATTCAGACTGCAACTTGATTCTGGATGAGGTAATGCAGAATCTCAGCGCGTCTTTCGCTGAGTCCTGCGCGAATATTGAAGTAGGAACATTGCCAAACGTTGCAGTAGAGCGAACGCAAGTTATTCAACTGTTTCAAAACCTTTTGAGTAATTCTATAAAGTATCGCGGTGTTGAACCGCTTCAGATTTCCATTAGGGCGGAATCCTCCGCAAACAAGTGGCTCTTCTCAATTGAAGACAACGGCATTGGCATTGATCCCAAATACTCGGACGAGGTCTTCAATATGTTCTCCCGCCTAAACGGAAAGGTAAAGTATCCAGGCGCGGGCGTGGGGCTGGCAATCTGCAAGAAGATCGTAACCACACACGGTGGAAACATTTGGGTTGATTCAAAACTCGGGCAAGGAGCAATTTTCTTGTTTACTTTGCCCGCAACAAACAAGGCGAGAAACAGAAAAATGAAAAAGTTAAATTCAATAGAAATTCTATTAGTGGAAGACACACCATCGGATGTAAGGCTCACACAAGAAGCTCTCAAACACTCGAACTTTCAATATAGCCTCATCGTTAAAAGTGATGGTGTCGAAGCGCTCGAGTATTTGAAAGAAATAAAAAATTCAGGCTCAAAACTTCCGGACATCATGTTGCTGGACCTAAATATGCCTCGCATGAATGGGCACGAAGTCCTGACAGAACTTAGCAAAGATACGACTCTTAAAGAGATTCCTGTCGTGCTCTTAACCGTATCGGAAAGACAAGAAGATATCCTTGACGCACTGCGATCCAAAATGAACTATTACATCGCAAAGCCTGTTACTGGTGAAAAGCTGTCGACCCTTATAAATGCAATTCACGAACTACAAAAAAGCGAAAGTGCGGAAAACAAACCTCGTTCAAACGAAGAGCTGCATATACGACTTGTTTTAGCGGGAAATCCACACACATCCGAGGTCGCACTGAAAAAACTTTCCGACGATCCCAGTGAGCGTGTACGGAGCCGCGTCGCAGAGAATGCCAACCTTCCGCTGGAGATTTTTCTCAAGCTAGTAACAGATTCCAGTATCGACGTGCGGACGAGCATAGGAGAGAATCCAAACGCACCCGATGAAATCCTTGAATTACTCTCAAAAGATTCAAGTGACGATGTCCGTCTTGCGCTCTCAACAAATTCAGCGATCCCCCTGCACCTGTTAACCGTCCTATCCGAGGACGACAACATGTTCGTGGCTTCTTCCGCGAAAAGGACGCTCGAAAGCATAGGCAGTAAAACAACTGCGAAATAAGCGCAGGATTTGCCCACTCTTGATGCTGTGTCAAACCGGTGCCGTTGTTGAGACGCAACTCATTGAAACGGAATCGGTTACCACATCCATACAGCCAAGATATCCCAAAGGGCGCGAGCAGATACATCCGATCAAAATTTAAAACAGAGAAGTCCGCGGAATTGTTTACCTTTTCGCGGTTTTGTTTAAGAATAGCTACTGACGATTTGCGACTGGCGCAAACATTGCAGGATAAGCATCATGAAGGTCGTACTGGCTGAAAAACCATCGGTTGCGCGCGACATTGCCAACGTCGTCGGCGCCAACACAAAGAAAAACGGGTATTTCGAAGGCAACGACTACGCCGTCACTTACGCATATGGGCACCTGGTCACAATCGCCGAGCCGGAAGACATGAATCCAGCCTGGGGCGGTCCTTGGCGTATGGCGCAATTGCCGATGATTCCTGACCAGTGGAAATATAAGGTCGTCGAAAAAACAGTTTCGCAATTCAACACCATCAAAAATCTATTTTTAGATCCGAAGGTCACCTCAATCATTTGTGCGACAGACGCAGGGCGTGAAGGTGAACACATCTTCCGCTTGATCTACAAACTATCTGGTAGCAAAAAACCAGTGGAGCGACTGTGGATAAGTTCGTTGACTGCCGATGCGATTAAAGACGGACTCGCGAATTTAAAACCGTCGGAAGAATTCGACAACCTTGCTCACTCTGCAACTGCGCGGGCACACGCAGACTGGGTTGTGGGGCTGAATTTCACACGCGCGTATACAGCTATGAATAGACAGTTGTGCACGATTGGTCGAGTTCAGACTCCAACCCTTGCATTGATTGTCGAACGTCAAATCTCAATCGAAAGCTTCAAAGAAAAACAATTCTTCGAGATTGTCGTAAGTTTTGCACCAGGATTTTTAGCTCGCTACATTACACCCACTGAGGAGCCTCAAACCAGGCTTCATGACCAGGCGGCGGCCCAACTAATTGTCGATACGATCAAGCCGCAAAAACACGGACTTGTTCAATCTGTTGTCACGACGGAAAAGAAAAACAAGCCGCCGGCGCTGTATGACCTGCTGACACTGCAAAAGGAAGCGAACAAGAGATTTGGCTACACAGCGCAAGAAACGCTGGATATCGCGCAAAACTTATACGAAGAGCATAAGCTCATCTCATATCCGCGTACGGAATCACGCCACTTGTCGACAGACATGGTGGCAGAATTACCGCGCGTACTCTCGACAGTTTTGAAATCGCCTACGACTTCTCAGGTTGCTAAAGAAGCAATGGAAAAGGAAGGCATTGTACCGGGTAAAATCACTACGGCCCTGATCAAACCAAAATTGAGCAAAGCATATGTTGACGATGCAAAACTCACCGATCACCACGCAATTATTCCCACATACAATACACCGTCAGCCAACTTACCAGACCGTCAGCGGAACATCTACTCGCTAGTTGCACTGCGTTTCTTAAGCATTTTCATGCCCGCGGAAGTCCGTGATGAGACAATGGTGATTCTCACCATAGGCGAACATTCATTCCGTGCCAAGGGCTTTGTTATCAAGGAAGCAGGTTGGACTGCGCTAGAACCAAAGAAAGAAAAAGACGAAGACGGTGGAAAAGGCAAAGGCAAGAAGAAAGCGGAAGGAGATAAAGACAACGCTGAAGACGCGCAACAACTGCCGCCGCTTGAGAAAGGTCAGCAAGTTGAAAAACAGAAAGAGGAATTGAAGAAGGGCAAAACGAGCGCTCCAAAACCTTACGATGACGGTACATTGCTAACAGCGATGAAGAACGCGGGACAAGAAATTGACGACGAAGATCTTGCGTCCTATATGAAGCAAAAGGGCTTGGGGACTCCCGCTACACGCGCGGCAATTATCGAGCGACTTTTGAAGTCAAATTATATCGAGCGCCAGAAAAAGTATTTGATGCCGACAGAGAAGGGACGCGCACTTATTCAACAAGTGCACCAAGATCTGAAAGACGTGGCGCTGACTGCGACTTGGGAACAAGGTCTTGCGGATATGCAGGACGGAAAAATGCAGCTCAATTCTTTCGAGAGCGATATTGCAGGATTTGTGTCACGCTTGCTTCCTGACGTTGCAAGTCAAAGTGCGTCGATTCCTTCAGTTCCGCGTGAAGGTGAAGTAAGCTTCGGGACTTGCCCACAATGCAAGGTTGGTTTCGTCAAACAAACACCCAAGGGCGCTGGCTGCAACCGATGGAAAGACGGGTGCAATTTCACTATTTGGCGTGACATCTACGGAAAAGAAATCACCGACACGCACATCAAAGAGTTGGTTGAAAAACGAATCACGAAGGAAATCAAAGGATTCAAGAAAAAAGACGGCAGCGGCAAATACGATTCCCGCCTGGTGCTGACCGAGGATTTCAAGGTCAGGCTGGAAATTATGGCAGGTACGCCAGGAGAAAATGGTGGCGGCGGCGGCTTGGGAACCTGCCCCCAATGCAAAGAAGGCACCGTCAGGCTAAATCAGAAAGCTGCCGGCTGCAGCCGATGGAGAGAAGGCTGCAAATTCACCATCTGGAAAGAAGCATTTGGCAAAGAGCTTTCCGAAGAAGAAATCAAATCGATAATTAAAAAGGGCACCACTGAGGTAATCCAAGGCTTCAAGAAGAAATCTGGCAATGGAACCTACAATGCGCGCCTTGTATTAAACGAAGAGTTCAAGGTGCGCCTGGAGTTCGACAACACCGTTTCATCTGCAGAATTGGCGGCTAAAGCCACGGCGAAGAAGAACGGTGGTAATGATGGAAACGGTGGCGGTCACGAAGAGTAAGCGCCAAGGCGGGAGCAGTGTCAATCCCGCAGAGCACGTGTAGGGGCGATGCCATGCCTCGCCCGGTCTGGTCATGCACAACCCCCAATGATCGGATATATTGAGGTTGGGCTGAAAGGGGATGCAATGAACAAGCTAGTTAATCTTTTCCTGGCGGGTGCGCTAGTTGCTTTCGCACCAGCAGCCATGTTGGTTTGCTCGCAGACGGCCGAAGCGAAGACACCGCCAGCAATTAGTGCGGCAAACTCAGGTTTGAAAACTGCGTATTTTGGCGCCGGTTGCTTTTGGAAAGTGCAGTACATCTTCAGCAAAGTTCCTGGCGTTGTAAAAACGAAAGTCGGCTACTCGGGGGGCACAATAAAGAACCCGACATACGAACAAGTTTGCAGTCACGCGACCAAACATGTCGAAACAGTTGAGGTTGAATACGACCCGAAAAAGACGACTTTCAAACAACTGCTGCAAGTGTTTTGGTCAAATCACGACCCAACAACATTGAATCGCCAAGGACCCGATATTGGCGATCAATACAGATCTGTCGTGTTTTACACTGACGAATCACAGAAGGAAGAAGCAATTCAGCTGAAAAAACAATTGAATGACGCTCATCGGTTCTCGAAGCCGATAGTCACTGCAATTGAACCGGCAAGCAAATTCTATGATGCCGAAGACTATCACCAGGATTATTTCAAAAAGCACGGTCAGACCTGCGAGTAATACCAGGCCAGCAAACGTAGTTCTTCAAACCCAAAACACTTTATTCCATTTCGGTTTCATAACTCACATTTCGCCTCATCTTGCCTATTGAGCATTTATACTTATGCCTCGGCATCCGTGCGCGTTTCCAAGAGAACACACGTCTTGTTTGGCACAAAGACAGCTCTAGTCGGCGCTGTAGCTGTGGGTCTTGTTTCCACAGCGGCAGCCTTCGCCGCGCCGCCACAGAAAGCTTCACAACAGAAAGCGACCGTACAGAAAGCGCCGCAGCAGACCAAGTCGCAAAGTCCTTCAGCTAGCTCAAAAACTGCCCTTGCTATTCAAGGAAGAAGCGCAACCTTCGGACCCTATTCAATGAAAGTCGGAGATGGGCTCAACGTCCGTGCAAAGTTCGGATACACGATTTGGGACAAGAACAAACCCAACGAAGTGAATATGCTTAATTCGGAGAACAAGGTTTACTATCGCGATACTGCTAAAGGCTGGCTGACTTGGAGCAGGCGCGGACTTCCCTCCATCGATGTATCGTCAGTCGATCTCGTAGAGAAACTAACAGTAGACGGTCAACCCTGCAACCATTACTTCGGCTATCAAATGGTAAATGGTCAAAAAGTAAAAGTTGCTGATTTCGTCTGCTTGCAAAAGGCACCATGCGATCAAACAGTCGTTGAATTCTGGAGCAAGCATTACCTGGTGCCAGCGAAATGTGGCTTTCCTGTTAGCGTCAGTCAGCGCGCTGGAAATCACATGGAGATTGCATTACTTACGACATCTATCAAAACCATCCCTGCATCAACGGTTTCGTTTAGCGTGCCGAAAGATTACAAAAGAACCAACGATAAGGCGTCTTTGTACTTCGCCGAAGTCGGCGGTGGATTGAGCAAATCCGACCTGGAAAGTTTTTTCCAGCAACCGCTAAAGTGAGCAGGACACCCCATGAAGACAAATGCTGTTCGCTTGCTGGACAATCTCAAAATCAGCTACGAGCTGAGAGAATACGAAGTGGATCCCGATGATCTAACTGCGGAAACTGTCGCGAAGAAAATAGACTTTCCGATTGATCAAGTATTTAAAACCCTGGTAGTTCGCGGCGATAAAACCGGAGTGTGCCTCGGCGTTGTCCCGGGAAGCATGAGCTTAGACCTGAAAGCACTCGCGAAATTAAGCGGCAATTCCGATGTGAAGGTTGTGCCTCTAAAGGAAGTTGAAGGGCTCACCGGATACATTCGTGGTGGTGTTACAGCGCTTGCTTGCAAGAAGCCATACCCGGTGTTCGTAGACGAGACGATTACTCTATACGAGCGCGTTTCAATCTCGGCTGGCGTCCGTGGCACACAAATTTTAATTTCTCCTGACGATTATGTTAGAGCGGTCAATGCCACCATAGGTGATATCTGCAAGGCAGATAGTTGAGTTTCAAACCCTGGGGTAGTGAGAGGAGTATCAGGAGTCCAATGATAGTTGAGTTCGACAAAGCGATGCCAGATGCGTTTTACAAGATACTGATTGGAAGTATATTGCCGCGTCCAATTGCCTGGGTTTCCACTCTAAGCAAAGACGGCACTCCCAATCTAGCGCCATTCTCATTTTTCACAGTTGCGAGTTCGAATCCACCCGTATTGTGTTTTTCGCCGGCTCTCAAGCTCGAAGTTTACGAAGGAACGCAGAAAGGCATTCCAAAAGACACCCTAAAAAATATCCAGGACACTGGAGAATTCGTTGTAAATATCGTTAGCAAGCAAGTCGCAGAGAAAATGAATCAAAGCAGCGGTAGCTATGCACACGGCGTCAACGAGTTCGAAAAAGCAGGACTCACGGCTGCTCCATCGACACATATTGCGCCCCCACGCGTCCAAGAATCGCTTATCAATTTCGAGTGCAAACTGCATCAAATCTTTTCCTTTGGCGAACACCCAGGAGCCGGCAACCTAGTTTTGGGAAGAGTTCAATGCGCACACTTGCACGAATCAGTCTATAAAAACGGACGGGTCGATATCAATGTGCTCCAGCCAATCGGACGTCTGGCAGGAATGGAATACTGCGAAATTAAAGAACGTTTTGTAATGGTAAGACCGGAGGTTTAGTTCAGCAGCGTATGAGCGATTACGTAGAAAAAATTGCCACAGAGCTAAAACTCGAAAATTCAAAGGTGCGCGCCACCCTTGGTCTTCTGTCAGAAGGTGCGACGATACCCTTTATCGCTCGCTACCGCAAAGAAGTTACAGGGAGTCTGGACGAGGTTGTGATCGCGCAAATTCGCGACCGCCAAGCGCAGTTGGAAGAGCTCGATAAACGCCGTCAGTCAATCCTCGAATCGCTAACTGAGCGCAACTTACTGACTGATGAGCTAAAAGCAAAAATTGAAAAGGCGGTCACGCTCACAGAACTCGAAGACGTTTATCTACCATACAGACCCAAGCGGAAAACACGCGCGTCTGCGGCAAGAGAAAAAGGCTTAGAGCCGCTTGCAAAAGAGTTATTCGCAGGCAGTCCCAAAGATCCACCGACGGAGGCTGCGCGCTATATAGATGCAGAGAAGGGCGTCACCTCAGCTGAAGATGCATTAGCTGGCGCACGAGATATTATTGCTGAATGGATTGCAGAAGACGAGCATGCGCGCAAAGAAATGCGCAAGTTTTGGTTCGCGCGAAGTTCCTTTTCCTCTCTCATGGTCAAAGGGAAAGAGACAGAAGGTGCGAAGTTCAAAGATTATTTTGACTGGACAGAAAATGTCACATCAATTCCTTCGCATAGAATTTTAGCGATGCTGCGCGGAGAGACCGAAGGGTTTCTCAAACTGAAAATCAACCCGCCCGAAGAAGAAGCTCTACAAATGCTGGAACGCCGATTCGTCAAAGGCGGCAACCGTAGCTGGGAGCAGTGCAGGATAGCAGCGCACGATTCGTACAAACGTCTACTCGCGCCAGCGATGGAAACCGAATTGAGAGCAGAATTAAAGGGGCGGGCAGACGAGGGCGCAATCGATGTGTTCGTCCGAAACGTTCGTGAACTGCTAATGGCACCACCCCTTGGGCAAAAGGCTGTGCTTGCCGTGGACCCAGGCTTTCGTACAGGGTGCAAGATTGTTTGCCTAGATCGCCAGGGTGCTTTGCTGCATCACGATGTGATTTATCCGCTCTTCGAAGGAAATAATCAATCGCAAGCTTCCAAGGCAGAACAGAAAGTAATCGAACTCTTGAAGAAGTACAGCATAGAAGCGATAGCTCTGGGCAACGGCACTGCAAGCCGCGAGACGGAGTCATTTTTGCGCGGAATAAACTACAAAGACGCAGGCTTGCCAAATATTCCTATCGTTGTCGTCAATGAAAGCGGAGCGTCAATTTACTCGGCATCTGAAATTGCGCGTGAAGAATTTGGCGATTACGATATCACCGTGCGCGGGGCAGTATCGATTGGTCGCAGATTGATGGACCCTCTGGCGGAACTCGTCAAAATAGATCCAAAATCAATCGGTGTCGGGCAATATCAGCACGATGTTGACCAAACAGCTCTACAACGCAGCCTCGATGACACAGTCATAAGTTGCGTGAATGCCGTAGGCGTGGAGCTAAACACGGCAAGTAAACAATTGCTTTCATATGTAAGCGGACTGGGTCCGCAGATCGCCGCCAACATCGTCAAATACAGAGACGAAAACGGCGCTTTCGCCAGTCGTGCACAACTTAAGAAAGTTCCTCGCCTGGGGCCAAAAGCATTCGAGCAATGCGCGGGCTTCTTACGAATTCGCGACGCAAAAAATCCACTGGATACGAGCGCTGTTCATCCCGAGCGATATGAGCTAGTGGAGCGCATGGCGAAAGATGCAGGGTTTAGCGTTGCGGCGCTCATCAACAATGAATCAAATACGGCAAAAGTCGAGATCAATAAGTATGTCGATAAAGAAGTCGGGCTCCCGACGCTGAAAGACATCATCAAGGAATTGGAAAAGCCCGGACGCGACCCGCGCTCGCAACTAGAGCCGGTGAAATTTGCCGATGGAATTCATAGCATCAATGATCTAAGAGAGGGCATGCGCCTTCCTGGAATCGTCACCAACGTGACAGCCTTCGGAGCGTTTGTCGATATCGGCGTGCACCAAGATGGACTAGTGCATGTCAGCGAATTAGCAGATAAATTCATCAAAGATCCATCCACATTCGTGAAGGTCAACCAGCAAGTTAACGTCGTGGTGATGCAAGTGGACAAAGACAGAAAACGCATCTCCTTGAGCATGAAAAGGAAGTAGGCCACATGGTTGAATTCATTAGCTGAGTTCAAGCGAAAAGCTCTTCACAACTACATTTATGGATGCTAGACTAATCAGTATGATGTCTCGAAATGCGGAGCCGATTTGAACAGCCGACCAGCACCAAACTCAAATAGTCGAGCACCAGAAGAAGGCAAAGACAACGTAACTCGGCTATCGGAAAAACGAGAGAAAATTCTCGAAGGCGCTTTGCGAGTCTTTCTTGCTCAAGGATACTCCGCAAGCATGGACGCAATCGCGGCAGAAGCAGGCGTTGCAAAACAGACAGTCTATAGCCATTTCAAAGACAAACATAGTTTGTTCAGTGCATTGATAGATCGCTTGCTCGATCATTTCGTCTCCGCAGGTTTAACCGCCGACCTTCTTGCGCTTGATGCTCGCAGTTTCATCCGCAAGATTGCACACATCACACTTTCTCGCATGGATGATTGGGAATATGTTTCCCTTCTCCGGCTCATCATTGGAGAATCCGGGCGCTTCCCTGAATTGTCCGAACTCTATGTTTCGCATATGGTTAAACCAGGCATTGAAAAACTGGCTGCCTATTTGCGCGCAAATGAGCAAGTCAGATTTTCTGACCCGGAGGCAACGGCTCGCATCATTCATGGGGCGCTAATTAATTTCGTCATACTGCAAGAAGTAATGCACGGAAAACACGCTATGCCAATGTCGCGCGAAAGGCTGATCAACTCAATAGTTGACATGGTTTTGTTTGCGGGCGAGCAAGGAAAGCAGTCGAGCTAGTTTCGAAGTCAAATCGCAAACCAAAAGTATTTGATTAGCCGTGTGCATCTCAACGATGCACATAATTTCAAATCTATTTGCACAAAGAAAACAAGTTCGCGATCGTCACCACGAACTTGCTGTCGCATCGATCAACTTTTCCTGACTGGTCATCCCGTACCACAACGGTTTCTTAAGAGCTCCTTGAGACAAATAGACCAGCGTGCTGCACCCCTGCGAACCCGCCGGCCTACCTGCTGTCTCATGGAGACTGTTCTGTCTAGCTGCTGTGCGAATGTCCTGAGAAACGTGAGTGTCTGACCAGTTTGGTCAATTTGTAGATGGTATAACCACAGCCACCGGCAAGGGCGCCAGCCAGTACTGCGACACCCATGCAATTGTTGCAGTCGATTGCATAGTACGAAGTGACAGCAGTAAACGGAATTAGAAACGAAAGAGTGTAATAAGAACTAGAACACGTCTTTTTAGCTTGGGTAACTGAGCCGCATCTTTGGGAAGATGGAGGTGCCTCGCACGAGGATACCGATGAACGTGGGCTGGATTGCTGGCAAACAGATTGGTGGGCTGGGTCGAGTACTGTCTGGTTCATCGGTATTACCTCGCCGGTGCATATATTCATACTAGTCAGTCCAGTCTACTTTGTCAACCCCGATTTTCAGAAAACCTTAAATAGCGCTCCAAACAGTACCTGTGCAGCAGACCAAGGACTTCACCCGCCCAGCCAGCGATTAGACTATTGAGTCTATTTCGGAGAATAAACAGAGCAAATTGGCACACCTGGCGGCGCATTCGGGCATTTTCGCCCTGATAGTGCCCAGTCTAGGAATTTATCTTTCAAAAACGCCTGCAACCTATATATGGAAGGAGCAGTTGCCCGAAACAGGCCTAAAGCACGCTCGAACTCGTTCCATATGACGTGCCGCGAAACTCAGCGACAATTTCCCCATTCTGGTTTTTCACAGAAACATCGTACACACCGGTTCTGCCGCTCAACGAGACTTCACGAGCAGTCGCAGTCAATACATCGCCAACCTTTGCGGCGGCAACAAAATTGATCGTGCAGTTAAGCGCTACCGTCTTTCTGTTTCGAGAATTGCATGCGAATGCAAACGCCGAATCCGCAAGCGAGAAGGTGAAGCCACCGTGCAAAATGTCCAATCCGTTGAGCATATCGTCACGGACGGTCATCGACAAGACGGCGACACCTTCATCAACGCTATCGATTTTTATACCGAGATGCCTGCTGGCGCGATCATGCGTGAGCATGTAATCCGCTACTTGCTTTGCTGTTTCCTCAGCCGTTCTCTCGGTTGCCATTGCGCATCCTTCATAGATCAGTTTTTCGCTGCATATTTTACCCCCTTGAGAATAACGGGCTGGAGAAAGGGAACAGCCTGAGCTAGCGACCGCTGCAAATTCAGATCATCAACTTGACAGAGGTCAGCAAAGAAAGGCGTAGAGATTCGTTGTTCTGCGCAATAGTCAACCAGTTGCGCGTGAATCGCCCAATTGAGCAATGGCGGCTCGCCTAAGAGAGAAAGAACTGATTGCATGTGAGAATTGGCTTCAAGTGCCACAAGTTGCTCGATTGCCGCACTCTTCCTTGATGCTCTCCTGTCAGTAATCGCAATTTCAACTAGAAGGTCTTCCAAGCCTGCACGCGGCGCATGAACAACAAATGCTAATAATGTTGCGGCAGATCGTATTCCGGTACAGTTAACGCTTCTGTACTCAGACCAAAGACTTGCAGCGAGTGACGGGTCAGGCGCAACTGACTGCAGCCCAATCGCAGCATACTTCCGAACGCTTGTACACCGATCGCGCAGAAACGTCTCCAACACATCCACACGATTCCAGGCGGACAACGGCTTACACGCCATCTCTCGAATATGAGGATCATGATGTTCTCTGAAAAATTCTACAAGCGCAACCCGCTCTGTTTCCGCGAGACTTGCCCAATCAAACCGCATAAAATGCAAATACATGTCATGCCAGTAAAGATCGGTATCAGAAAACAGGTCGATAATATCGCTTGTACTTCCAAGCAAACTGTCGAATTTTTGCTCAGTGGTGTTTGGAGATAACGGCAGAGCCGAGTCACTCTCCTCTCTTTCAGAGAAATCCAACAAATCTTCTACTGGCTTCAACCAAGTACGAAAGAAGTCATGCGATTCCCCACTCAACCGGCTCAGGGCGTCTTCAAACTGATACTCATGCCGACATAGGACTCCGTCTAAATCTTCACGCTTCTCGCCACTCACTAACTTACTTAAGTCTGAAAGAGCCCTTAAAATTTGCTGGCTTGAGAAATAGGAGATTGTTGTTAAAGCTTCATTCGCAACATCTTCAACCGGATCAGAAAGTGCCCTAATTAACCCGGCTTGCGCTTCGAACGGTTCCTCCCAGATTAAATTGCGCGCTGCGGCTCGGCGCACTCTCGGGTTTTTGTGTGAAAGTGCATTGATCGAAAGGCGCTGATATTCAGGCTCTTCAAAGCCGTATTGCAGACTTCGAATCGCCTCTTCATGAAACTCATGCTCTGGATCGCTTGCAATAGGAATTAGAAAGTGCGCTTCCGAAGTTCTTGCTTCAAGCACTGCGTGGCGTCTTAGCAGCGAGTCCTCAGATGACCACCAGCCGTGGCGGTCATCGTCACACAACCCAATACAGGAAAACTGTAAAACCTCACTTGCAGCTTTGCGCACGTTGAAAGGCTGTGAAAGATCTTCAAGCATTTGTAAAAGTGGCTTTACAGCACGAGGATCTTCTAACTCTTGAAGTGTCTCACAAATCTCCGAGAGATCTTCGTAGCTGCAACTGCTCCTAATAGCGTCTACTAGTCTAAATGTCCAGGAGCGATCATGCTTCGCTCTAATTTCCTCATGTGGAATCATGTTTGTCTCCTTTGACAAAACAAATGGTGTGAATGAAAAATTTGCGACGCAAAGCAAGGGCGCATACAATGCGCCCATACGCTTCGCTGCGCTAAAAGCGCACACGATTATCTAAAGTAGTGATCTCGGTTGATGCCGTCAAAAGCGGCCGCTGTTCATGCAGCAGCCCTTAAAACCGGCGCCCTGAGCCGCACGGACACAGGTCGTTGCGACCGAGTTTCTCTACAAGTTCTTTATCACCATGAACAATACGTCGTCCACGCTTCACCCGTGACTCAGACGGGAACCCGCGTCTTCGCTTGCTGGACGATTCAAAAGGAGTAAAACTGTTCTGTAAAGTTTGGCATTGTCCTATCCTCTCAATGAAGGGAGAGATGTCGTCAGACCATCATATCAGTTCGGCGCAACGACAGAATCGCATTCTAGTGCAAGATTCTCCGAGACGCAAATAAAAATCCAACCACTAGATCAAATTAGAATGAGCACTCCTTTCTGGGGACGCCATTCGCTTACAATAGGACAAAAGCTTCGAAAAGGAATGGTACGGTTAACGGTGAAATCAGTTCAAATCTATTGTTTCGTCCTTGCACTGACGATTTCTGCATCACTTGGTTTAGCTGTGAGAGAAACACACGCGCAAGATAACGTACACGCAGCAGCGGAATCAGCAGAGCACGCAACCACACACACAGCAGAACAATCGAAAAACAACTCGGCAGAACACACCCATCCAAACAAAGGTCACGCTGCCGGATATCATCGCGAATTCAAAAATGCAAAACGCTGGGTAAAAGTATTCGATGATCCCGCGCGCGACAAGTGGCAGATGCCGAGCCAAGTTGTTGAAGCGTTGCACGTTCAGCCAAAAGACATCGTCGCAGACATAGGAGCGGGGACCGGCTACTTCTCTTTCCGTATCGCAAAGGCGCAACCAAAATCAAAAATCTACGCTGCAGATGTAGAGAAGGATATGCTTTCATTTCTGGCTGAGGAAGCGAAGAGACAACGCACCAAGAACGTAGTTCCTTATGAAATTAAAACATCAAAGCCTGAACTGCCTGAAAAAGTGAATCTCGTATTGATAGTGGACACGTTTCACCATATTGATGATCGCGTTCAATACTTCAAAGATTTGCAGTCATCGTTAACACCTGATGCCAGGCTTGTAATCGTTGACTTCACTAAGGAATCTCCGGTAGGTCCGCCCAAAGATCACCGCATAGATAAGTACGAAGTGATCTCAGAGCTAAAAGAATCAGGCTACTCTCTTTCCAACGACAAAAAGTTTCTGCCATATCAATATTATTTGGAGTTTCGCAAAACAGGCGAACACACAAGAAAATAAAGCCGGTCTGTTAATCAATAAGACAGACAGACACTCAAATCGCCGACTACGCGCGTTTCTTATCACCGTCAGTTCTTGAAAAAATAAAGTTGATCACAGATAGCCTTTTGTTTGCGTACGCTTTTCCTGCTTGTTCTATGGCATTCGTCATTTCCACAGAATCAGGATCGAATGCATAGACGTTCTGGCTTTCTTTCTCTTTGATGATCCCACCGCGAACGAAATCAGTAAGCGCGGTTTCGATTACGCGAGGATTCGAATACAGCTTTGAAGCAATTTCAGTGACGGACAAAGCATTGCCCTTCTCTTTCATGAAGAGAATGAGTTCTAGCTGCCAGACAGACTGAATATGATTTCGCAGAAACTTCTGAGCCTCTGGCGATATCTCTACGGCGAGAGATTCCTCATTGTCCATACGGATACCTCAAGCGGACAGACCTTGCCCAAAAGTTGCCGCTATCTCCACTATACGCTTGAAACTAAAAACTAACCTCACCCGAAACGCTCACGCGGTAGCATTCTCGGGTAACGCGGTAATTTCTTGCGGCCTGATTTCAGTGTAAAGCACGAGTTTTTCTTCTACCTTTCAAAATGCGAATCCCGCACAGCGATAAGGTCTTTATGTCGCAATCTAAACACTACTTTTGGTGCAAGGCAAGAGAACAATGAACTTAGAACCCACTCCCAACTCGCTTTCGCAAACAATACGGCCCTGGTGAGCCTCAATAATTTGTCTACATAAGTAGAGCCCAAGCCCCGAACCAAGTGTATAGCGTCGCCCCGTGGGTCCTTGCGTGAAAGGTTGAAAGAGTGTGGATTGTACCTCTTTCTCGATGCCCGGACCAAAATCTTCCACTACCAGCTTAAAAAACTGCGCATCGGATGACAAATGCACTTTAATTTCGCCACCATCGGCGGTGAACTTAATTGCATTATCTAACAAGTTTTGCACGACACGCCTGATTGCAAGACCATCAATTGACACAGTAAAACGCTCAGTGAGTCCTTGTACGCTGAGCTTTATATTGCGAGATTCAGCCTGCATCTGAATATCGCTGACACAATCACTAACTAGTGTTCCAAGATCCAAGCTCTCGATAATGAGAGTTTGCAGGTTTTGATCATCTCGATAAAATTCAAGAAGTGATTGCAAAAGAGACAGAATATTCTTGTTGCTCGCCAGAATCTGCGAAATCAGGTCGAGCTGCTTTTCATTGAGTCCTCCAATCTTCTCGGAAAGCAAAACCTCCAAGATCAAATTCGAACCTACGAGCGGAGACTTCAGATCGTGCGTTATCGCAGCAGCAAACGTCTCGCGCTCTTCAAGAAGAGTTTTTTGTGAATGCACATCAGTGCAAGTACCAAACCACTTTACTATGTTGCCTTCTGCGTCTTTGACCGGTAGAGCGCGCCCGATATGCCAACGGTAAATTCCGTCGTGACGCCGGATACGATACTCCGTCTCATAACCCTCGCCGGAGGAGATGGCGGCTTTCCACCGCACCAGACAACGCTGCAAGTCGTCTTCGTGAACGCATTTTTGCCACTCCCAGCCCGTCGACTCACTCTCTTTGCAGCCCGTGTACTTGAACCAGCGCTGGTTGAAGTAGTCCGTATAGCCGGAAGAATCCGCTGTCCAGACAAAATGCGGTATAGCGTCGGCCAAAAGTTTGAAGAAGGTGCTGGTTGATACGAGATTGTCTGAGAACTTCACTGGTTCCCCACGATTCCACGAAGAAACTCTCTGTCACCGTTGCCAGAAGCGGTTTTCGGGCCTTTGACAAGCGCGGGCGCCGGGTCGCCGAAGAAATCCATGTACTTTATAGAGCATAACCATGAAACTTACCACAGCGTTAAACTTAAAGTGCCTAAGGGTCCAGTATTTCGGGCTCTGAATATTTTCGAGCGCCTACCCAGGCGTCCTTTTTTGTTGTATGGGTACTAAACTTGTGGGATTGGCGATTGAGGAGACACGTATGCGAACCCTGGTACTCGGAGCCGGCGCAACAGGCGGCTATTTTGGCGGCAGGTTACTGGAGACGGGAGCCGATGTGACTTTCCTTCTCCGCGCCCAGAGAGCAAAGGATTTACGCCAGCGCGGATTGTCCATAAAGAGCAAATATGGCGATAGTCATTTAACGGATCTGAAGATCATCGAAAAGGCGACAGAGCCTTTCGACCTGATTATCCTCTCCTGCAAAGCTTACGATCTTAAGAGTGCACTTGATGCAATCAGCGGAGCAGTTGGGGAAAAAACGGCAATACTTCCTCTTCTCAATGGAATGAGGCATTTTGAAGAACTAAAATCTCGCTTTGGAGAAGAACGCGTCGTCGGCGGATTTTGCATAATTGCAGCAACAATGGATGCAGACGGAAACATTGCTCACTTGAATGACATGCACACCATAAAGTTCGGAGAACTCGATGGTAAGCCAAGCGAGCGCATTAGTACGATAGAAAAGATGTTCGAGCCCGCAAACTGTACATCAAAAGCAAGCGAGACAATCCTCGCAGACATCTGGGAAAAGTGGGTGATGATTTCTTCGCTTGCAGCACTAACAACGTTGATGAGAGCCAATGTTGGGGAGGTCGCTCGCTCACCTGGCGGACCGGAGATTGCTACAAAACTCTTTGAAGAATGCGTAAGTGTTGCCCGTGCACACGGATGCAATCCGCCTGATAGTTTCGTCAAAAACATGTGCGGAAGATTGTCGGACCCGACGTCGACGCTTGCGGCATCAATGTGCAGAGATGTTGAACGCGGCAACAACGTTGAAGCGGATCAAATCATCGGCGACTTGATAGATAAAGCGAGAGAGAAAAATGTGGCGGTTCCAATTTTGGAAATCGCCTATTGCAATGTCAAAGCATACGAGCAAAGACGCGCATCAGCAGCTCCTGTCCCTGCAGCCGTAAAATGACGAAAAGCTAGATTATCTGCGGCCGCGACGGAATCGGCGCGCAGGAACGACTTTGCGCGCTTCCGGCTGCGCGCCGTTTGTCCCTGTGGACTCAAACTGTCTTCCAACAACCTTCTCAATGTCTCGTACAAGGTGACGCTGCTCTTCAGAGATGAATGAGACTGCTGTTCCAGACTTGCCGGCGCGACCGGTACGTCCGATTCTGTGGACGTAATCTTCCGGTGTGTCCGGAAGATCATAATTGACCACGTGACTGATAGTCGGAATGTCCAGTCCGCGTGCAGCTACATCGGTAGCAACAAGTACTGCAATCTCACCGGTTCGAAATTTTTTCAGCGCGCGCTCTCGCTGCGACTGAGACAAATCACCGTGGATTTCCTCCGCAATGACCTTTGCGTCTTGCAAACGATCGCTAACCCAGCCGGCCTTACGCTTGGTGCGAGTAAATACAAGCACGGCTTCAGCGCCGAAATCGCTGAGCAGCTTCAGCAGAAGAGCATCTTTATTGAACTCAGTGACATGAACAAACTGTTGATCGACTGATGCAGCATCAACGCGTTCTGTATTCACTTTGACGATCACAGGGTCTTCGGAAAACTCGTTGCTAAGCCTAGCTATACGATCATCAATAGTCGCAGAGAACATCAAAGTCTGACGTTCTTTATTCACCTTGGAAATAATTCGCCGAACCTGAGGCATAAAACCGAGATCGAGAAGTCGGTCGGCTTCATCAAGCACCAACATTTCGACGTTGCTCAAGTCGACAGCTTTGCGCTCTAGGTAATCGTTGAGTCTGCCTGGGGTTGCAACAATAATGTCGACATTTCCACGCAGCGAACGTAATTGCTGATCCATACCTGCGCCACCATACAAGGTGACCACTTTCAACTTCAAATTCTTGCTGAATATTTTGAACTGTGAGCTTACTTGCACAGCCAGTTCGCGTGTGGGAACTAAGACTAGCGCTCTGGGCTTATCACCTGGTTCTTGCAAGCACTCAACAATCGGCAGCCCAAATGCGGCGGTCTTGCCAGAGCCTGTTTCAGCAGAGGCAAGCAGATTGTGTCCGTCCAGAATTACACCGATAGTTCGTCTTTGAATTGTTGTTGGTTCGCTAATTCCCGCATCCTGCAGGGCCGCCAAAACCGGCTTGGACAAGCCAAGCTCCGCAAATTTCTGCAATGTCAATTTTCCTTTGTCTTCAAACTTCTTGTCTCAGTGGCTCACTGCCAGCTGTTTCCAAATAGCCGCGCCGCTTGCGCTATGAAATGAACTTCTAAATCTGAGTTCGTCGTAGCCCGCTGGGCTAATTTACCGTCATGACATTTATGAGCCGCTAGGGACCTCACCTGCCAAGATCAACCTCAGTATGCCACGAAAACGCCCGAATGTCAAAACTGGCGGGCGATTTAGTTAATGCTGCATAGTAATTAAGGGCGCTGGAACCTTTCAAAGCCTCACCGGTCGTTCAATTAGGTCGATTCAAGACTGTTTACGTGGGCTAAGGGCTGAAGAGTTGAAACTTTATCAGGCTCTCAAGAGAGCAAAAGCCGACAAACCCGCACAGAGCTAGCCTTTACGAAATACCCGTTTTCGGGAATACACGGATTTGAGTGCTGGGCAATAGAATGATAGGAAGGCGCGAAAGCGAAATGACAACCGCTGCGCCGGTTAATGGACAAGAGAGGGTTTTATGGTCAATTTGACCTGGAAGAGCGCAGGCGTTACCGATGTGGGGCTGAAGCGCAAAGACAACCAGGACAATTTTTATATAAGCGAAGATGAACGTTGCCTGGTCGTCTGCGACGGCGTCGGCGGCGAAACCGGTGGGGCACTCGCCAGCCGGTTGGCGGTGGAAACAGTCGAAACACTCTGGCTTTCAGAAAAACCCACTTTATCCGACCCGGAAGCGGTTGAAGCCTGGATGAGGCGTGCAGTCGCAGAGGCCAACACATCAGTAAAGCAAGCAGCCGATGCCAGCGACGACAAAAAGACGATGGGAACTACCATTGTGATGGCGGTATTTGGCGAAGAAGGCTTATTGCACATCGCGCACGCCGGCGATTCGAGAACAACGCTAGTACGCGATGGAAAGGCTGATGTTCTGACCATAGACCACTCGGTGGTAATGGAGATGCACTTGCGCGGACAGTTGACGCTCGATCAGTGCGCTGTTAATCCGTACAGAAATTTGATTACGAGATGCCTCGGCCACGAGGAGAATGTTGAAGTCGACTATTCGACGAAGCAGTTGCAAGACAAAGACTGGATCATACTTTGCACTGATGGACTCTCGGAAGTTGTGAAGCCTGATGAGCTTGGCCCGACGGTCGCCAATCACACGGTTCCTAAAGAAGCGTGTGACGAGCTGCTGAAGATGGTTTTGGATAGAAACGCACCGGACAATGTCACCATTATCGCGGTCGAATACAAGGAAGTCGAAGCGCAAGTGCCGACTACAGCCGACTCGAAGTAGACTTATTGCCGGAATACCGTAAACTGATAAGCGGTTCACTCATTTGAGGGTTAGCCGAGGTTTGCAACGTGCCGGATAACTCAGGTTCGCTCAAGACATTTGTCTCTCAAAATCAATGACAAAGAAGCAGACCAAATCAAAAATCAAAATCTTGCTCGTTGAAGATCACGAAGCAACACTTAAGGGGTTGCGCAGCGAACTGTCTGCCGAAGCAGATTTTGAAGTCGCTGGAATCGCCACCACCAGCGAAGAAGGATTGAACCTCGCAAAAAATCTGCATCCCAATATTGTCTTACTCGATTTGCATCTGCCCGACTCGGAAGGTCCAAAGTCGCTCACCGAGTCATTTTGCGCGCTACAAGACACACGAGTAATTGTTTTCTCCGGTGATGCACGCGCCGCAATTTTGCAGATAGTTTTGCAAACAGGCGTATCCGGGTACCTCCTAAAGTCAGAGCCCATCGCGAAAGTTGCCGACGCGATAAGGCAGGTGGCAGCTGGCAACGTGCCTGTCATTTCTGCCGAACTCGACAAAACGCAACATCCAAAAGTCACAGGTGCAGAGCAGCACTTGCTCACACTGTTGGCGCGCGGAATGAAGTATCAAGAGATTGGCGAAAAGCGTTTTACATCGCCCGAGACAGTGCGCAAACAAGTTGATGCACTGTTGGACAAGCTGGGTGTCGAAAGCAGAGAGGCGCTCATCGCCTGGGCTGTCGACAATGGTTATGGCAAACTGGATCCTGCACCATGAGCAAGCTGGAAAACAAACAACGCGAAGAAGCCTCAGAAGTTTTGCTGAATTCTCTGCAAGAGTTTTTCACGCTTCTGGGCAAACGATACAACTCGACAGTGCACGATGAGTTGCTCAAAATGACGACGCAGCGCGTCATCGTTGCAGACGGTGTGGAAAACGCACCCAAGCGCTTGGTGGTGGCAACATCGCAATGGGCGCTCAGTATGCGCGGTCGCGCGGGACTTGTTGAAGCCTTTATTTTGCCGGCGACGGAATTGATGAATTTGCCCAGCAGCGAATTGCCGTCACGCGCAAAGCTCACGCTGCGAGTACATGATGGCGGCTCAGGCGCTTGGATGGTGAACGATGTCATCGTCACAGGTGACGAGATGAATGCGCTAATGCGCGGATTATTCAAAGATGTCGTCGGGCGCACTCGCCATGACTTCGATGACATGCCCGAACCGATGCGGTTGATTGCAGGAGGGCAAAGCTTTGCCGGAACCGTCAGATCGCTCGTTGCAGAAAAGCATGCGCTTGTACAAAAAATCGTCGACCAGCAAGAAGCGATTCAGAATAATCTTGCACGCGATCTGCATGACGTGGTTCTTGGCAATGTGATGCTTCTGAGAAGATCTGTCTCTGGCGGCAAGCCATTGTCAACAGAAGAAGCAGTTTCGGTACTGGACGAAATTGCCAAGAGGTTGCGCGATGTGTGCCAGGAGTTGTCACCACGCGATCTGAAAGACTGCGGCTTACGTCCGATGATTGAAGAGCTTTGCAATAGTCTGTCCACTAGAGTTGGCTGCAGGACTAATTTTGTTTGCCCTCCGGTGCTTCCTGACTTTCCGCAGGAGGTTTCACTCCACATCTATAGAATAGCGCAGGAATGTTTCAACAACATAGCCAAACACGCGTCAGCTTCTGAAGTGACGCTGTCCATTGAGCTTATCCAGAAGGTTTTTACTATGACTATCGCCGATAACGGCGTCGGGTATGACACGGAAAAGCCAGCTCCGCGAACCCGCACAGGCGGCAGCGGCTCAAGTATCATCCGTGAACGCTCTGAATTAATCGCGTGCATTTACCCGGCCAGAGTTTGGTTTGATTCGCAACAAGGAAAAGGCGCCAAGCTGACTTTGGAGATTTTGGTATCCAGCGAACCAGGTCAAAACAAAGCAGAGTAGTAAACTCTCACACATCCTTTCGGCGACCTTGCGATAATGGTCATATATTGAAGTGCTTCGGCGCTGCGTGTTAGCGTTAATTTCAAAATGGAGAATATAGGAGCTTGACTTTGGTACAAGGACTGCTGATCACACTTGGTGTAGTAATAATTTCGGTCCTCGGGTTGCTCGTCGCAAGAAGATGGCTCGACAAATACCATCCGGAGCTTAAAGGTCAGCACGATATCACCGACCCGTATTCTCAGTTTGTGGCCATGCTTTTCGCTGTGCTACTCGGTTTTATGGTGGCAGATTCAATGCAACGCTTCGGCGAAGCAAGAGAGACCGTACAACAAGAGGCATCCTCTCTGGCTAACGTATTTCGCCTTGCCGAAGGCTTGCCAAAAGCCAACCACGATAGATTACGCGATCTTTGCTACAAGTATGCATATGAAGTAGTCAATGACGAATGGGCGATGCTTGCGCTGCACAAAGATAGCCCCAAAGCTTGGGTTATCTATAGACAATTGTGGAACGTCTGCACCACATACGAGCCGACTACTCAGCGGCAGAGCAATACTCAGACCGCGCTTTTAGATGCGATGGAAAGTCTCGGCAACAGTCGAAGAATGCGTATCGAAGCTCTCCACGCTGGACTACCGAAAGTCCTATGGGCAGTGCTTTTCCTCGGTGGAGCAGCAACCATTCTCTTCACTTATTTCTTCGCTGCAGAAAACCTGAGAATTCAAATAATCATGGTTTCTATGGTTAGTCTGGTCATTTGCTTGAACCTCTTCTTGCTGGCTTCATACGACGATCCATTCAATGGCGATGTGCGGGTCACGCCGTCTGCATTTGAAACCCAGCTGAATCTATTCAAACTAGAGCAAGACCTGGAAGCCAAAGCAGGCATCGTCACGCCGACCAACTAGACAACAGGTTTTGAATCTTAACGAGACTTCTATTTCAGCAGAGGGCGAATGTTTTCCACCGGCCGCCCTAAGACTGCCTTATCGCCGCGCTCAACAATTGGCCTCTGAATGAGCTCGGGATGTTTTACCATCAACGCGATAATCTCTTTATCGCTCAGTTCAGCCTTTGCCAAACCTAAATCCTTGTATGTTGCTTCGCTGGTGCGCAAAAGGTCGCGCGCTGGAATGCTCATCTTTTTGAGCAGTTCAGTCAGTTTGGTCTGAGAAAGCGGCTGAACATAATAGTTGATTTTCTCGTAATCGGCTCCCGCTTCCCGCAATATTTTGTCCACCTCGCGGCACTTACTGCAGGTCGGTTTTTCGTAGACAGTGATTTTTTCTTTCATGAGAAGACCTCTCAGGACGCAAGCGGTCACAATGTTATCACTGCTTGTTCACCTGACGTTCACTTGTCTATGTCAAGCTGAAAAGTGCGAAATGGTACGTGTATGCAAAAGAAAGTGCGAAAAGGTGAAAAACCATCAGTCCGACCAGAATTAGGTTTGGTCTGTATCTCATTCGGTGAAGACATTCGTTATCGAACCGTGACCAGAACGCGCTATTTGTCTTTAGGTGAAGAGGAGCGAGTGCGTGTACTTTCGAGTATTTACTCGGATAACTTAGAGATGCTAGCGAAAGCACTGAACTTCTGCCAAGAGCGCAAGATCAAGCTTTATCGCATGCCTTCATCTATCTTCCCTTTCGCAGACACACCTGAAGGTCTGACAATACTTCAGACATTTGCAAAACAACTCTCAAAAATCGGCAGCGCAGCCGGAAGCCTTGGTGTACGTATCGTTGCCCACCCGGACCAGTTTGTTGTGCTCAGCTCCGACTCGCGGCAAGTCATTGACAATAGTATTACGGTGCTTCAGATGCACGCCGATATTTTCGACATGATGGGGCTATCCAGAAGCGCTTACAACGCCATCATTATTCATGGCGGCAAAAGAGGCAACGAGGAAATTCTCAAACGTACTATCAATGAGCTTCCCGAGACTATTCGCAGCCGCTTGACCCTGGAGAATGACGAAATTTCATATTCGTCTAACACAATTCTTTCAATCTGTTGCGAGACTGGCCTGAGCATGATTTTTGACGCTCATCACCATCTGATCATGGAAAAATGCCGCGATTACACTGATCCAGGAATTAGAAAAGCAATGGAAGCAGCACGCAGCACCTGGCACCCAAACGAAGACTGGCAGCTAGTCCATATTTCCAATGGCACAACCGGGCTTCACGACCGCAGGCACAGCGATTTCATCGAGGTGATGCCGGATTGCTTTGCCGACGTCGGCTGGATAGAAGTAGAAGCGCGCGGAAAAGAACTTGCCATCGAAAAAATTCGCACCTTCTGGGCCCCCGCCCAAACACCCAATACAGCCCTTGTTTAGATTTCGAACCGCGAGTTCAGCCGGTTCACAGCTCGTTCACGCTTGGAAACTACGCTGATGGTGGAAACTCATACCCAGGAGATCAATGCGGTGAGTTGTGGAAGGAGCGACTTGCTGTCGCGTGCGCGAAATTCTCTGTCGAACTTTATTCGATCGCTTGATTCAGATTACTTTGCAGAAGGCGCCGACGTTGTTCGTGCGAGAGCTAAAACAGTTGAGCTGTCTCGATGTATTCCTTTTATCGCACTGCATGCTGCATGTCTAGCGGCATTCTGGGTTAGACCGAGCGTTTTCACTTTGTTTGTCGCAATCAGTCTTTACTGGCTGCGGATGTTTGCAATAACCGGCTTTCACCACCGCTATTTCTCGCATCGTTCATTCTCGACTTCTCGATTCATGCAATTTATTTTTGCAGTATGGGGAGCCACGTCTGGACAACGTGGACCATTATGGTGGGCGGCACACCATCGCACTCACCACAGAGAATCAGACAAAGAAAATGATGTGCACTCTCCCGTACAAAGAGGTTTTCTCTGGTCACACATAGGCTGGATAACGTCCAGTGCAAACATACCAACCGACTACAGCGCAATTCCTGACCTAACCAAATACCCAGAACTGGTCCTCGTCAATCGATTTGATTGGGTGCCTCCATTTCTCTTGGCACTCACACTTCTTATTGTCGGGGACATGCTCAGACTATCCTGTCCACAGTTACATACATCAGGGCCACAGCTCTTGGTCTGGGGATTTTTCGTCAGCACGGTGGTTCTGTTTCACGGAACCTGCTGCATAAACTCGGTCGGGCACATTTTTGGCAGCAGACGATTTGCAACCGACGATGAAAGCAAAAACAATTTAGCTCTAGCGTTGATCACCCTTGGTGAAGGGTGGCACAACAACCATCATCGATTCCCGGGAGCTGCGCGACAAGGCATTTTTTGGTGGGAAATCGATGTCACCTACTATGTCCTGCGTGTGATGGAGACAGTCGGGTTGGTAACCGATCTGCGCAAACACCCTGAAGAGGCAAAACAACCTCCTCACAAAATTACACCGCCATCTGAAATTGAATCGGACAAGCAGGAGATTGCTGTATGAAGCGTCTCGCCATTATAGGAACTGGAATAGCGGGACTCGGCTGCGCGCATAATCTACACAAGGATTATGACCTGACAATTTTTGAGAAGAACTCCTACGTCGGTGGACATACCAACACTGTAGATGCAGATGAGGACGGACAAACCATCGCCATCGATACGGGCTTCATGGTTTTCAACCACGAGACCTATCCAAATCTGACCAGATTGTTCCAATCTCTAAATGTGGACACAAAGCCCACGGACATGTCGATAAGCGTTCAAAGTCACGCACACAACATCGAGTGGTGCGGTTCTAGCCTCAATCAGGTTTTTGGACAGAGAAAAAATCTCGTCTCGCCTCGTTTTTGGAAACTAATGCTCGATCTAAATCGGTTTAACTCACAAGCAGAGGCCGACGTCGACAACAAAAGCGTCCAGGCTCTGACAGTAGCTGAATACGTCCGCTACCGCACCTTCGGCGACGACCTGCTTAACATGTACCTTGTCCCGATGGCTTCAGCAATTTGGTCGATGCCGCCATCGGCGACTAAATCATTTCCAGTCTCCACATTGCTGAGATTCTTTCACAATCACCGATTCAACTCAGGTCTGAATGGTCATCTCAAGTGGTTTACGGTGGTAAACGGGTCAAGAGAGTATGTGAAAAAACTGATTGCGCCATTCTCAGATCGCATCAGACTGAACTCTCCAGTCCTTAAAATCGAACGAACAAACAGCTCAGTATGTGTGACAACACCGCATGGTAAAGACTTCTTCGATCAAGTGATTCTTGCCTCTCATGCAGATGAATCTCTGGAATTGATCGACAGACCGACTGCATTAGAAATCGAATTATTGAAGGAATTTTCCTATCAGCCAAACGATGCGACCCTGCACACAGACGCTTCTGTCATGCCGAAAACGAAACGATGTTGGGCGGCATGGAATTATCGATTTGGCAAAACTGTAGATGACAATGCACCACCAACAACGCACTATTGGATGAACAGATTGCAAGGTGTTTCTCAGATGCGTGATTATTTCGTATCTCTGAACTCAGATGCAATCATAGACCCAAGCAAAATTATCAAACAGATCAAGTACAAGCATCCAACTTATACGCTTGACTCTATTGCTGCACAAGCCAGGCTCCAAGAACTAAACAATCAAACTGGTCAACAGCTTCTATTTTGCGGCAGCTATTTTAGATATGGCTTTCATGAAGACGCATACACATCAGCACTCACTCTCTGCGGCCAGCTCAAGCGAGAGGTAGCACCGGTATGCTGAAGGATGCAACCACGCTAAATTCTTGTATTTACCGAGTAAATGTAAGGCACCAGCGGCTGCTACCTCGAAGGCATAGTTTTGAATATGGACTTTTCATGTTCATGGTCGATCTGGACGAAGCAAAGGAAATCAATCGGCGATTAAGACTTGCGAAAATAAACAGACGTGCCCTCTATCAATTCAATGACGAAGATCACTTCGCTTTAAAACCGCTAGCAACTAAAGAAAAGCTCGCTGATTTCCTGCTGGAAAAGGGCTTCACTCAAGAGCTCGGACGCGTTTTCCTTCTCACAAACCTTAGATTCTTGGGTTATGTTTTTAATCCTGTATCGATTTACTTTGCATACGACAAAGCAGATGAGCCACTGCTAGCGGTGGCAGAAGTCGGAAATACATTCTTAGAGCGCAAACCTTTTCTTCTGCCGCGAGCATCTGACGATAAGACAGGGAAGGCGACGTTCAGGCTAATCGCGCCGAAGGAATTCTATGTCTCGCCCTTCAGCCAGGTTGACGACTACTTTGAATTCACATGCAGCAGCCCTGACGAACAACTTGAGATTCACATCAATACAAAAGCTGCGTCAGCTCAAATTCAAGAAAATTCAAATGGAGCTTCTATCCCTTCAACGGTAGGTGCAACAACACTGGTCAGCAGCCTCAAGGGCAGTCGTCTAGAGCTGACCGACACCAATCTCCTATTATGCTCCTTAAGATATCCATTCATCACATTTGGTGTCATCGGACTTATCCACTTCCACGCACTATTGTTGTGGATGAAGAAAGTACCATTCTTTATGAAAGAAGAAAAAGTCGCTAAACAAACCGCTCTGTTCAATCCTCATCGCTCACTGAAAGACAAAAGTAACGAGTCTGCCGATGCGAACGAAAAACTGGCCGTACATAAATACAAAGGAGCAGTCCAATGACTTCTGCCACGAAATCTCAATCGTCACAAGCGACATCTGAGCAAGTCAAAGAATGTGCACTGGAGCGTCCTGAAATTGCGCCGCCAAAAGGAAGACAAAAGCTCAGCCGGGAGCTGGTTCTTTCAGCATTGAAAGAGATGCGCCGGGGACGAATGGAAATAAGATGCGCGGATGGCTTGAAAGTGACCATCGGGCAAGACGATCAGCATGTCTCAGCCCAGTTATTTATTCACAATCATGACTTCTTTGACAAATGTCTTTTATACAGTCACATTGGTTTTGCCGAGTCATACATGGACGGAGACTGGGACACGCCGGATATCAAATCGGTAATTTCATGGTTCATATTGAACCTCGAAGACTCAACCGTTTTTGAAGGTTCTGCGGGCAAGAAGATGTTTATGAATTCGCTCGGCTGGCTCAATCGCGCAACACACCTGTTAAGAGATAACAGCATTACTGGCAGCAGGAAAAATATAAGCGAGCATTACGACTTAAGCAACGAGCTATTTGCACTCTTCCTCGACCCAACGATGACATATTCGAGCGCTAAATTCACGCGGACAGATATGTCTCTTGAAGAAGCACAAATGGAAAAGATTGATTCGATGTGCCAAAAATTGAAATTGACGCCATCAGACCATCTTCTTGAAATCGGCAGCGGCTGGGGAACGCTGGCAATCCACGCAGCCAAGAAGTACGGCTGTCGCGTAACTACAATTACTATCTCTGAGCAACAGTTCGCTTACGCGAAAGAGAAAATCGAAAAGTCCGGATTTTCATCGCAAATAGAAATTCAGTTTTGTGACTACAGATATATGGAAGGCATCTTCGACAAGATTGTTTCGGTCGAAATGATCGAAGCTGTAGGCGACAAATTCATGGAGACTTATTTCGCGTCCATCAATCGCCTACTTAAACCCCATGGATTAGTAGGTCTACAGATGATTACCTGCCCGGACAGTAGATACAAAATTTTGCGGGACAACGTGGACTTCATACAGAAATACATCTTTCCTGGTTCGCTACTCCCATCAGTAGGCAGAGTAACGGAAGCATTGAATAGGACAAGCTCACTAAACTTATTTGAGCTCGAAGACATTGGGCTGAGTTATGCCAAAACTTTAGACATTTGGCACGAGAATTTCAACAAGAGGCTAAATGAGGTGAGAGCACTCGGATTCGATGAGCGCTTCATCCGCAAATGGAACTATTACTTTAAATACTGCAGCGCTGCTTTTGCGATGCGAAACATATCCGCAGTTCAAGCGGTTTACACGCGACCAAATAATCTTTCGATTGCCGAGCCAAGAATCTAGAGTTTTCCTACACGTGGTGTGAAATGACGTTTGCAGAACTAGCCATAAAGGAATTGATACTGCTGGGTGTCGTGTTAGCGTCACTGACTGGGCTGTTCCTCTTTAGCAAAGCAATAAAAAACGCTGGCATTATCGATGTATTCTGGGCTGCGAGTTTTGGTCTGATCTCAATTGCCTTCGCGATAATATCTCAAGGTCTTCCGGAAAGAAAAATTTTGTTATTGATTGCAGTCCTGCCCTGGAGTTTTCGACTCGCGTACCACCTTTTCCGCCGCATTGCTAGAGAACATCCGCACGAAGACTCTCGTTACGCAGCGCTTCGTTCTGAGTGGGGTGAACGAGCGGACATAATGATGTATTTGGTCTTTCTCTTTCAGGGTGCCTTAATCACAATTTTGTCACCTCCATTCATCGTCGCTGCTTCTGATGCATACTCGCCTCTTCGTCTCGTCGAAATTGTTGGTGCAGCGATTTGTCTGGCAGGAACAATCGGTGAATCAATTGCCGATGAACAGCTACGCAGATTCAAGTTACTCCCGGAGAATAGAGGCAAAGTCTGCTCACAGGGGTTGTGGAATTACAGCAGACATCCCAATTATTTTTTCGAATTTGTCGTCTGGGTTGGGATATTCATAATGGCATCAGGCTCTCCGCTCGGTCTTTACACTGCCTATTGTCCACTGCTGATGCTGTTTTTCCTGACAAAAATGACGGGTATCAAAATCACAGAAGAGCAATCTCTGAAATCTCGCGGCGACGAATATCGCCAATATCAACAAACCACGAGTGCATTTTTTCCCTGGTTTAAAAAACCGCCACGGCGCTAATTACAGGAGATAAGGTCAATGTCGACTGATTGGATGTACAAGGTAATAGCCACAGACCGCGTACCTGAGTGGATTATCAGAGCTGGAATACGAAAAATGCTGGCTCAAAAACTGCGCACAGAATCCCGGCCAACTACCGAGTTGCAGAAGAAAGCAGTTATGGATTTCGTCAAAGAATTGAAGCGCAGCCCTATCGCTATTCACACTGATTCAGCCAATCGACAGCATTACGAAGTACCGGCTAGTTTTTTCCAGTTGGTGCTGGGCCCACGACTAAAATATAGCTCTGCTCTCTGGCTCGAGGATACAAAAAACCTTGCGCAGGCAGAGATAAACATGCTCGAAAAGTACTGCCAACGAGCCGACTTGAGAGATGGACATACAATAATGGATCTCGGTTGTGGTTGGGGGTCTTTATCAATTTTTTTGGCAGAAAAGTTCAAAAATTCGAATATTGTCGCGCTTTCCAATTCAGCGACGCAGAAAGAGTTTATCGACTCAGAAGTGAAAAGACGTGGGCTAAACAATGTAACTGTAGTCACAGCGAATATTGCAAGTTTTGATACCGAGCTTGAATTTGACAGGATCTTGTCTGTGGAAATGTTCGAACATTTGAAAAACTATCAGGCCATGCTAGCCAAAGTCAGTCGCTGGCTTCGACCTGACGGCAAATTGTTTATCCACATCTTTACTCACAAACACTTCGCATACCACTACGAAGACAAGGACGGGACAGATTGGCTGACACGCAATTTTTTCGAAGGCGGCACAATGCCTTCTGAGGATTTGCTTCTGTACTTCCAAGATGACGTCCGCATTGTTGAACAGTGGTCTGTGCCCGGCACTCATTACCAGAAGACGGCGGAAGCGTGGTTGAAAACAATGAAAGGCAAACGCAAAGAAGTGATGGAAATTATGTCGCAAACCTATGGAGCAGATAATGCTCAACAGTGGTGGGCATTTTGGAAACTTTTCTTTCTTGCCTGTGCAGAACTCTGGGGCTATAAAAACGGCACAGAGTGGACCGTATCTCACTATCTGTTTGAGAGACAAAGAAAAGAACTGTCAGCAGAAGGTGATACCTCGCGTTATCGCTTGCTAGAAAAACGTCAGGGCTAAAACAGCCCAAATAATTGCACCCCTAGAGTCGAATCCAGTCATTCAGAGGGAGCAATTCCATGCGAAAGCTATTTTCATGCAATAGTAAAAACAACAGGAACCCTGGCTACAAACCGACCGTCATTTTTCCTTGCATAAAACACTCGAGTGCTGGCATGAAAACATCCAGATTGGCGCAAAATCTGCAGACGGGGATGCTCTTCTTGGCGTTGGTTGTTTCCCAGTTTGCTGGGCAACCAACAGAATCAAGCAGCGGCAAAGAATCCCAGCAAATGATCACCGCGGGCGACTCGCAGATCTTTTTTAACGTGGAAGATGGTCCACTTGCGGTCAGTAAGGCCGATCTGGCCGTGTACGTCCGCGACGCAGCTAAAGCAGTTACGGCATACTACGGTACCTTTCCGATACACAAGACTGTGATAAATTTCGTCCCGAGTGACGATGACGGCATCGGCTTTGGTACATCAACTTACGATGACGATGAGGATTACGGCGTCGTCACGATCAACATCGGAGAAAACACGACCAGGCGCAATTTGAGAAGCAGTTGGACTCTCACACATGAACTGATGCATCTTGCCTTTCCCGTCGTGAGCCACCACAAACGCTGGCTCTCTGAAGGAATTGCAACTTATGTAGAACCAATTGGAAGAATGCGCATAGGCAGTCTTTCCCCAGAAGAAGTGTGGGGCGACCTGCTGACCAATCTACCCAAAGGCTTGCCGCGACAAGGAGAGGGTGGTTTGCGCTCCGCACGCAATTTCGACCGCATTTACTGGGGTGGTGCGCTCTATTGCCTGCTTGCTGATGTTGAGATCAGGCAACGAACCAACAATCGTGTCGGGCTTGAAGACGCCTTGCGTTCTATCGCAAAACAGGGAGGGACTGCAGCTTCGAATTGGGATGCCGAAGAGGCCGTGCAAGCGGGCGACAAAGGACTTGGAATCAGCGTCTTGCAACCGCTGTACACAAAGATGGGCGAGCAGCCTGTCAGTATCGATGTGCCGGCGTATTTGCGCAAACTTGGAGTCGTCAAATCAGGCGAAACAGTCGCACTCGACGACAGAGCTCCACTTGCTGCAATTCGCCGCGCTATAGACGGCACAGAGTGATTCAACTATCGGCAATTCATAATTCAAGCATCAGCGCTCGATATTCAAGCATTATGCGCTAGTGTTCGAGTATCAGGCACTCATGATTCAAGCATTAGGCACTCGGAATTCAAGCATTCGCGGTTTTTCCCCCGCAATTCATCATTCGCAACCTTTTAACATCGCTGATTGAAATAGGTCTAGTATTGACACGATCAAACCCACAATGAGGTCTCCTTGAAAAAAAGGAGGTGACGAAGGGTGAGTGACCTGATTTTTGCGCGAGCCCAGATGGGCTTCTCTTTGGCATTCCACATCATTTTTGCTGTGGCCGGCATTGCTCTACCCTTAATGATGGTTATAGCCGAAGCCTTGTGGCTAAAGACCGGCGACGAGATTTATAAAACGATTACGAAACGCTGGGCTCGTGGCACAGCTGTATTGTTTGCCGTGGGAGCGGTATCAGGAACAGTCCTTTCTTTCGAACTGGGCCTGTTATGGCCTGAGTTCATGAAATGGGCAGGCTCAATCATCGGTCTGCCTTTTGCGTTAGAAGGATATGCGTTTTTCACTGAAGCTATCTTTCTGGGAATTTATCTGTACGGCTGGGACAAAGTAAGCAAATCGATGCACTTGCTTTCCGGATGCATAGTCGCTTTGAGCGGTGCATTGTCGGCGGTTTTTGTTGTCATCGCGAATGCATGGATGAATGCCCCGGTAGGATTCAAGCTTGTCGGCAATGTCGCGACAGAGATCGATCCGATTATGGCTATGACCAGTCCAGCAGCATTCCCACAGGTTTTACACATGCTGATTGCTGCATATGCATCGATCGGATTATTAGCTGCAGGCGTGCATGCATTTCTATTGTTGCGCGATAAGCAAAATGTTTTTCACCGGCGCGCTCTAGGAATTTGCTTGGCATTGGGATGCACAATGGCGCTCGCTGAGCCGTTGAGCGGCGACATCCTGGCGCAAATGGTAGCGCATACTCAACCCATCAAGTTGGCTGCGCTCGAAGGACAATTCGACACCATGCGCGGTGCACCACTTCGTATCGGAGGTCTGCCTGATGTGGAGAAAAGGAAAACTCCTTTCTCAATAGAATTACCGAAGATGCTCAGTGTGCTCGCGTTTCACGAATTGGACGCAGAAGTGAAAGGGCTCAACGATTTCCCAAGAGATGTTTGGCCGCCAGTGCTTCTTGTTCATCTAAACTTCCAAATCATGGTTGCATGCGGCGTGATAATGGGCTTGGTGTCACTCTGGGCAGGCGCATTGTATGCGAAAACAAAGAAACTACCGGATTCAAGTGTATTTCTCAAAACGCTAATTTGCATCAGTCCTCTGGGACTTTTAGCAATCGAATCAGGCTGGATGGTGACCGAACTTGGTCGACAGCCCTGGGTAATACACGGGGTGTTGAGGACCAGCCACGCAGTCACGCCTATGCCGGGGCTTTGGCTGCCTTTCACAACATTCTTGTTCGTATATATCGCGCTGGCGGTGATTGTCGTTGCACTTCTCTTCAGAGAGTTCTCGCACAGCCTAGATCCGGTTAAGGAGAGCGATCATGCCTGATACTGCTCTCTATTTGGCGATAGTTATGATGATCGCCCTTAATCTCTATGCCCTCATGGGCGGTGCCGACTATGGCGGTGGCGTTTGGGATCTTTTTGCGGTCGGGAAACGCGCACAGGAGCAACGAGACTTGATTGCAGGTGCAATTGGTCCGATTTGGGAAGCCAATCACGTCTGGCTCATTCTTGTGGTTGTAATACTTTTCTCTGCATTTCCTGCAGCCTTCTCTTTGCTCTCAATATCCTTGCACGTACCACTGACTCTGCTGCTCTTGGGCATTATCGCCAGAGGTACTGCTTTCACTTTTCGCAAATACGACAGTCACAAAGATCACGTACAAAGGCGCTGGGGACGCATATTCGCAGTTGCGAGTCTGATTACGCCGGTTCTGCTTGGAATATCGGTGGGTGCAATTTCTCAAGGGAAAATCTCTGCTGACATTGCAGGTAAAACATTCGCAGAGGTATATATAGCCCCATGGTTCACTCCGTTTTGCTTTGCCGTGGGTGGCTTCGCGTTGGCATTGTTTTCATTCCTTGCTGCTGTCTATTCGACTGTGTTTGCGCCGACAGATGAATTGCGAACTGACTTTCAAAAGCGTGCTATTGCCGCGCAGGTTGCTTGCGCCATGCTTGCACTGCTGGTATTTGTCCTTGCCGAAGATTCTGCGCCAGGACTCAGAGAATCTCTGGCTAACAGTTCGTGGAGCATTTTGCTGCAAGCAGCAACGGCTGTTTGCGCGATCTCCTCCTTAATAGCTTTACTCCAACGAAAGTTTCTCCCTGCTAGATTTTTTGCAGCCGGGCAAGTAACGCTCATCCTCTGGGGCTGGGGTCTTGCACAGTACCCGTATATGATCCGCCCGGACATGACCATCAACAATGCACAGGGCGCTGCTTCGACTCAGACACTGCTACTTGGAGCAATCGCATCCGGGGCGGTGTTGTTGTTTCCGTCTTTCTATTTTCTGCTAAAAGTCTTCAAACACAAGATTGAGCAACCGATTAGTAAGTAGCCTCAGCGATGCGTCCATAAGGGAACTCCGCTATGAGTCCACAATAACTACTCGGCACTAAACATGGATAGCAAAAACCCCTTAAAGTACGCAGAGAGAGCAGTTGGATCCGGCTGCTCTCTCTTACGATGTAATTATTTGATGGTGGTTAAAACTTAGACAGGCGGCCCTCTTTCCTCGGCCAGTCGAAGTTTTAAGGTTGAAAAACTCTTGATCATCAAGTAGCTCCGAGAGTGATACGTGATTTTGTCTGCTGAGTTTTACTGTACAAATGAGAACCAAAGATGACCCACCGCAACAGATATAGCGGCGGCATATAGGGTTAAGCGACCCACGCAGGTCTCACTTGCATTCTTCAACTAAACCACGGCGCCAAACCCTTGTCAAGCACCACCAAAGTGCCAACCAGTGCGGGCTTAAGGACAGAACCCCACGGGCTGGCACTTTCCAGACCTGGCACAGACCGCCACTATATTTGGTGGCAGCCAACATCTTTTAACCAACAAACGGTTTCGTCGGGTTATTTAACCGCCACCGGAAGCGGATTGCGCTCGACGAACTGACGTTGGTGCCAATATGGATATACTGGAGTCGGCTCGCTCACTGCATCCAAGCGCGCAATCTGATCTTCGCTCAACTTCCAACCGACTGCACCGAGATTTTGCTTCAGCTGTTCTTCATTGCGTGCGCCAATCACAACGTTTGCCACCGACGGTCTCTGCAAAAGCCAATTGAGCGCAATCTGCGGCACTGTCTTGCCTGTTTCCTTTGCAATCTCATCGAGCACGTCAACCACATCATAGAGATACTCATTGTTGACGGGCGGTCCGAAATCAGCGGTCTTGTGCAAACGACTGACTTCCGGCAGCGGCGTATTTCGTCGTATCTTGCCGGTGAGACGTCCCCATCCCAGTGGACTCCACACCATCGTGCCGACCTGTTGATCGAGCGCCAACGGCATCAGCTCCCACTCGAACTCTCTGCCAATCAGCGAATAGTACGCTTGATGCGAAACGTATCTAGACCAGCCATATTTCTCGGATACATTAAGCGCCTTCATTAAATGCCATCCGGAGAAATTAGAGCATCCGATGTATCGAACCTTTCCGCTTTGCACCAGTGTTTCCAGCGTGGATAAAACCTCTTCTACTGGCGTCAGAGCATCGAATCCATGCATGTGATAGAGATCGATGTAGTCAGTACCAAGACGTTTCAAACTCGCATCACAAGCTTTGATCAAATGGTGGCGCGAAGAGCCGAGATCGTTTGGACCATCGGCCATTCTGAAAGTAGCTTTGGTCGAAATCAGCAAGCGGTCGCGCTTTCCTTGGATCGCTTTACCGAGAATTTCCTCAGATGCGCCGCGCGAATAAATGTCTGCAGTGTCGAAGAAATTGACTCCAGCATCGAGACAGAGGTCGACCATGCGAGTTGCTTCTTTTACATCTGTTTGTCCCCAAGCGTTGAAAAGCTCAGTGTTGCCACCGAATGTGGCAGCGCCAAAGCTCAAAACAGGCACTTTCAATCCCGAACGTCCAAGTTGTCTAAATTCCATTTTCATAACCTCTTCGCGTTGTTTGAATAAATGCCTTGCGGCGCAGTTCGAATTCTTATCTCTCAATCATTGCCATGCGGCGAGGTTCATACCGCTCGCCTGATGTACGTTGTGCAAGAGTGTCTAGAGCTTCCAGATCTTCTTGGTCAAGTTGCAGGGAAAACGCGGCCGAATTCTCTTCTAGATATTTGACACGCTTTGTTCCCGGAATCGGAACAATATCTTTGCCGACCATCAACAACCAAGCGATCGCAACTTGTGCAGCTGTCGCACCATGCTTGCTTCCGACCTTCTTAACCAGATCGACGAGTTTCAAATTCTTCTCGAAATTATCGCCCTGGTAGCGTGGGTCGCTGCGACGATAGTCGTCCTGCGGAATATCTTCAAATGATTTGATTTCACCAGTTAGAAAACCGCGCCCCACAGGAGAATAAGCAACAATACCGATTCCGAGCTCGCGTGCAGCAGGAATAATGCGCTCTTCCAAACCTCTTTCCCACAGCGAGTACTCGGATTGCAGCGCGGATATTTGATGTTCTTTGCACGCCCGTTTTAGAGTTTCGGGTCCAGCTTCAGACAGTCCGAGATATCTGATTTTTCCGGCTTCCACCAACTCCGACATTGCACCAACAGTTTCTTCAATAGGAATTTTTGGATCGACGCGGTGCTGATAGTAAAGATCGATATGCTCAATACCAAGTCGCTTCAACGACTCGTCGGCAGCTTCCTTTACGTGCTTAGGATGGCTATTGGCTCCTTTCGCTACGCCATTCTCAATGTTGAAACCAAATTTGGTGGCAACGATCGCTTTATCGCGCCGACCCTTTAGTGCCTTACCAACAAGTTCTTCATTCGTGTACGGACCATAAATTTCGGCGGTGTCGAGGAAATTGACACCAATGTCGAGCGCGCGATGGATGGTGCGAATTCCTTCAGCTTCATCCGGTGTTCCATACGCCCAGCTCATACTCATGCAGCCCAAACCGACGGCAGAAACCTTTAGCCCTGAGTTACCGAGGTCTCTATATTCCATGCAATTCCCTCCGAACTGAATGACAAACTGGGCGCCGCAAATGCGGCAGCAATTTAAGGGGATGATTATCCCTCAAATCACAAACCTATAGGAAACTGCCAAAAGGGGCAGCGCCAGACCTTAACAAATTCGCTGCCTCGATTAGACCAGTCGTCTACCACTTTTGTCAACCTCTGGGGATGTTATCTTTACGCTTTCTTTGACCTTGATCAGATATGATCGTCCCTTATATACGAACCAGGCAGGCGGCGAATGACCGACGAGCAACAGGCTCAGACGCAAATAGAAGAACAGAAAAGTACTGGATCTTTGGAAAAGCCAAAGGCAGGTAAACCCTTTTCTGAATCTGAAATTGCGCAACGCGGTTTGAAAGCAAAGACGCTTTTACAACAAGCGCCTGTAACTGCTGCAATTTTCGCGGCGAACATGATTGTTTTCATCACACTTGTGGTGATGACCAATCTGCGTTCATTGCTAATACCATCTCAGCAAACTCTGATTGATTGGAGTGCTAATTACGGACCACTTACATTGGGTGGAGAACCTTGGCGGATTGTCAGCAACACATTCCTGCACGCGAGCATTTTTCATCTTGCTGTAAATCTCTATGTTTTGTTCAATCTCGGTCCCTATGTCGAAAACCTCTTGGGCAGCCGAAGAATGTTCGCGCTCTACATGCTCTCCGGCGTTGCTGGTTCACTTTCAAGCTTGGTTTGGAATCCATATCAAATTAGTGCAGGTGCTTCCGGCGCACTCATGGGACTGTTTGGCTGTTTCGTCGAACACTCCGTACTGGGAAGTGGATTTACAATCAAAGAAATTCTGCGTCCGGCTAGGGTCATGTTATTGGGCGCAGTCATACTAAGTTGTGTTTATGGAGCATTTATTCCTGGCGTCGACAACGCGGCCCATTTAGGTGGCTTTCTTGCCGGAACAATGCTGTCACATTTTTTTCGACAAGATTTGAAAACGATTTGGGGTAAAAGAGATTCAGCCGTTGTTGGAGTTTCGCTCACCGCACTTATACTCGGAACTAGCGCCGAGTATTTCAGTGTGAGATCAAACGCCCAGTTTCTTGCAATGCTCGATTGTCAAAACGCTGTTCCACTGATCGACCAGAAAAAATACAAAGAAGCGCTCGTTTACATGAATTCTGCGGTGAACCGTTACAAGAACGTAGAAATATTGCTGAAACGGCGTGATGTTCTTGTCGAACTTAGACGTTTTGATGACGCTCTTAAGGATTGCGAAACCGCAGTGGCGCTATCTCCAGACACCGCCGACGTCTACTGGGCCCGCGCATACATCTATCATCTGCTACGTCACAGGGATTTGGCGCTGGCAGATATCAGCAAGGCACTATCCATCAATCAAAAATTTCCGCCAGCGTACAATCTACGCGCATGGACCAATGCTAGTTTCAGAAAGATGGATACAACGATAGAAGATTGCAACAAAGCTTTAACGCTGAATTCCAGCTTTTATCCGGCCTGGGACACTAGAGGAATTTGTAATTACATCTTGGGCAACAACCAAAAGGCAATCGAAGATCTGACAAAGTCCGCGCAACTAGCCGATGATCCAGGCGGAGCATTATTTCATCGCGCTATGGTATACGAACGTTTAGGGAAAAAAGCCGAGGCGGAAGCAGATCGCCTGGAGGCGAAAAGGTTGAACTATGAGCCAGAAGACTGGGAAATGAGCCTAAACGCGGAAGGCGCACAGCATTAACGTTAAACCTCGTTGTCAGGCAACACGAACAGTAGTACAAGCGGTTAAAATGACGCCTTACTTGGGCGGCTAGTGCCGTTCTTGTGCAGAAGGTGACGCAAAATCTGTCGCTATACCGCATTCGAGTTAGGAGAAATCACTCATGCAAAAGAAGTGGATTCCAGAAGGACAACATGTGCTGACCCCTTACTTGATCGTCAAAGATGCCGCCAAGTTTATTGAATTCGTCGAAAAGACATTCGACGGCAGCACTACAGAGTGCTTTCGAAACGGCGACAAAATCGCTCACGCTGAAATCCGAATCGGCGATTCAAAATTGATGCTCGGCGAAGCATGCGAAGAATTCAAAGCAATGCCCGCAGGAATTTATGTCTACGTTGAAGATACGGATGCCACATATCATCGCGCATTGAAGAATGGCGCGACTTGCGTTCACAAACCAGCCGACCAATTCTATGGCGATCGGTCCGGCGGCGTTCAAGATGCATGGGGCAACTACTGGTGGATTGCAACCCACAAAGAAACCGTCAGCCACCAAGAACTGCAAAAGCGCATCGACGCGATGAAGAAAGAACCTGCGCTGAAGAAGTAGTCGCGGTTATTTCAAATCGATTTCCATCACGGTAACTGGATTACCGTGACACACGTCTTCGCCTACTTCCGTCCAACCCAACTTCAAATACCAGTTCGGAAGCGTTTCTTCGTAGGTAAGAAGGTAGATCTTGTCGTATCCGATTTCCTTTGCCTTACGCTCAATCTCTTTCACAAGCCGCGCGCCGATGCCGAGACGACGAACAGACGGGTCGACATACACGCTTCCAAGCCAAGGACCAATCTCGGGTCTGATGCCATCGTTCAACCGAAGGGAAGCCATACCGAGCGGCAACCCTTCTTCACTCAGGTACAGGACGGTGAAAGGTATTTCGTCGAGATTGCAGTGCTCCGTGAAACTCTCGATTCTTTTCGTAAAGGTGTATGCGCGATTGTACTTACCCCAGGTCTTAAAGGCCCACCAGGCGCAGAGCCCGACCAACTGTTCGAGTTCTCCAAGATACACGAAACTAGAGGCGCCATTTGCCTTTGAAGGAAAGGCTTTTCCGATAGATGATTTGCTCGTTGTCGCCGGAGATTGAGTCGCCTGCGCAATAGATGCACAAAGATCCGCTTCAGCCATGTTGCCTCACAAAAAAAGAGAAGGGTTTCCAACGTCACCTTGAACTTCTTTTGTGACAAGACTTTGGCATAAAGATTAAACGCGACAGCGCCGCGCAATTAGATGCGCTAGATAGGGAAAACCCTATTGAAAACCCTGCGCGAAAGTTATAGCTTGTGGCGGACGCCCTTTTAGTAGTTCGCCAGGACCAAAAACAAATATGAACCCGAGACTTAGGCCCGCACATTCGTGCGCAGGTCGCGCCTCTGCATTGAGTTGCGCAGGAATCCCTGTTCTTCTTTTCGTTCTATGCTCTTTACTTTTGTGCACAACAGTCACCGCAACTGCCACGCCTGCAGTTTGCAGGCCACAACAGGCACAGCGCTCGCCTGACCGGTTGCTACAGAGTCCGACCGACAATTACGTCGCTGGCATGGAATTCATGGAGTCGTGGCAGAGCAAACGCATGCCCTTGAAAATCTACTTCCAGCCTTCAAATGATGTTCCTGGATTCGACCCTCGATACCTCGATGAATTCAAGGCGGCGTGTGACGAATGGGCGAAAGCAACAGAAAACAGAGTCAGCTTTCAAACAGTTGAAGAACAAAAGGATTCCGACATCGAAGTTAGTTGGACAACCGAGCTGGCACCAGATTTGGTGCACTCAGCAGCAATCGGAGCAACTTGGCCGAAAACAATTCCAGGCGAAGGAATTGATCACGCAAGAATTGCGCTGCTCACCTTTTTCGAAAAGCGCCACTTGAGCTTGAAGGCGATGAGATGGGCTGCAATGCACGAACTCGGACATGCGCTTGGACTCGGGCACAGCGTTAGAAAAGCGGACGTGATGTACAAAACTGTCCTCATTTCAAATACAAAACCGGGCGACATGTCCGAAGTTGTGCCGGAGAACCCGAATGTGAGCTTGACCGCGCGAGACGGCACGACAATGAACGTAGTCTATGCAGCAAAGAAAATCATAGACGGCGTTAGAGCCAAAGGATTGGATGTGCGCAATACGTGCCACGAACTTTGCAGAGCCTCGGCAAACTGCATAACCAACGGTGACAGCGGCTCCGCCATTATCGTCTTGAATGAAATCCTGCGACTAGACAGTTCATACAGTCCCGCATCTGACAATCTTATAGCGGCGTACTACAACTGCGGAGCCGCGCTGTACAACAAACAAAACTATGAAGAAGCCAGGAAGGTTTTGGAACGCGCGATGACTCTCGGGCAGAAAGTAGGTGACAAAAATGCACTAACTGCCATCGTGGGCGTCTATCGCAACTGCCAGCAGCGACATTAGACGGGTGGGAAGGCTCATTTACTGCTGAGATCACGTATTCCCTTAAATAAGGCTTTCCATTAGAGTTGAAGTGGAAAAGACTACTTGCGAGACTGAAATGGGACTTGTTCCAGTAACTATAGTGCCTGAATCTAAGGTTCTAACTGCAATAATTTTGGCAGGGTCACTGTGTGCAGGTTTGGCGCTCTCAGACTCGCTTCAAAGAAAAAAACAGTACCATGCGCTTGAACTCACAAATCAAGGCCAGATTGTTCTCAATACAAACCTGACCTCTCACAAGTTAGTTATATGTGCAATTCAGACGCTTGCCTACAAGCGAAGAATGCAAGGGCAGTACGAGGAAGCAATCCGACTCCAGCAACAGGCTGTACAGCTAAACGCTGCTCAGTATGGGAAAGACAGCGCACAGTGCATCGACGCAAAAACAGAGCTGGCGTGCTGTTACTCAGAGTTTGGACAATTTCAGGCTGCAAGTTGTACCCTTGAAAAAGCACTAAAGATGAGTCGTGAAAAGCTGGGAAATAACGATGAAGTCACAGACCGCCTGCGCTTGGTCCTAGCCTATCAGTATGAATTACAAGGACGTTTTCGTGAATCAGAGGAATTACACAAGGAAAGACTACAAAACTACGGACCGCAGGGACTTGCCTGCTTATCTAATCTAGCTCGTGTATACGCAAAACAGCATAAACACACTGATGCGCTTCTGCTGTACAAACAGATGGATCAGGCGTTTCCTAACCAATTGCAAAGCATGCACTTGCAACTCACTCCCAAAACCATAAGTCCCGCGCAAGCAGAGGAGACCAAAGCTTTCCTTCTTGGTCAAGTGGCTAAATATGCATCAAACATGTATTCTCCGTGGGCAAAAGTCGATCTAGCAAAATTCTACGGCGCGCAAAATGATCCAAAGAGTGCAGAAAGACTCTTGAGAGCCGCTATCAATGAACAAGAAAAGAAAAAGATTGACAGCAGTTTTATCAAGTTATTGCTAGCTGACTTACTTCTTGTGAATGGACACTCTGTAAAGTCCATGCAGATTTACAAGGCAAACTTGGAACGCAAACAGCTCCGCCTTGGTTTTGAGCACATAGACACCGCAATCGATTTTGAGCACTTGGGCTCAGCATATGAACAGCAACTGGACTTTCAAACTGCTGAAGCAATGTATAAAAAGGCGCTGTCATTGAGACTTTTATCCTTGCACAAGCAGCATCCGGATGTCGGAAGATCATATAGAGATCTGGCGAGAGTACTATCAATCAAAGCAAAACTTGAGAAGACATCCGAATACGACGCGGAAAGAATTGCTTTTGAGCGAGAAGCTCAAAATTCGTTTCACGATTTCCTTGGCGACGAAAGAAGACTTGACTCAGAGCGTGACTGGGCCAGCCGGAGATAGGAACTCACACGAACGATTATTTTATTTGAAACGCGAAATCACTTTCGCGCATGCTCACGATAACGTAGGTCGCGCTGGAAATTCAAATTCCTGATCGAAGGCCACTTCTGTGTAAAAGTAGTCAGTAATGTGTTCAGAGTCTGTGGTGGCTTCAGTTCTAGGTGGAGCAATTCCCTTCTCAGTTAACATTGCCATCAACTCTTTGTTTTCAAACATGACCTTCATTTCGGCATTCATCTCAGCAGCAGTGCTGGAAAGATCTCGCCAAAATCTCCTCAGCGAAAAATCTTCCTTCGATATCCATACACAACATTCTCGAGCGCGACGTCCAATTCCTTTAATGATATAGCAATCGATCTCTGCGACCTGGCCGCCTTCATCCAGTCTAAAGTTTTCCAACTGCAAGAAAGTGTCCTTATGCGGTTGTAACACTGGAAGAATTTCTCCTGCAATTATTCCGGCTGATCCAGCAGAGCAGCCAACTCCGCGGGCAATACCCAGATGCAGACTTTCCACTACCTCAAGATTGGTGGAACCCTCACGCACCCATTGAAAAACAGTTTCTCCACCCTGTGACCACAGAGTGGAGTACTTCTCCGTCTTGCCTCGCCGTGGTCCATAGTCTTGAAAATGGAAATAGAATTGGTCGGGACGCTTGAACAGAGTTGAAAACTCAATTCTGATATCATGAAAAACTGCATACCCGCGATCTTGGTATGAGGTGCAAGTAGAATACGCTTTCACAGATTTGGCGATTATCTCGTCTGCATCCATATCCGGACCACTCCAAGAACGCAAACTATTCTTTCTTCGTCCCGACTAATTTTTCAGCACCGGCAGTGGTGCCGATTTGATATTGGGATCGCATTTCGTGCAAGGTGTCGTTCATCAATTTGAAGGCGTCATCTTTCATCTTGCCAGGCTTGCCGACGTAGTCTTCAGGCATTAGCGGAGGCAAAACTTTTGCTCGAATTGTCTGGTGCATTTTGACTACGTTGCGGCCTTTCGGAAAGACCTCATAGGTTCCGTAAATAACTATGGGAACGATTGGCACTCCAAGTTCGAGTGACAGATTGAAAGAACCGGCGCGAAATGCCAGCAATTCACCTGTTTCTGTTCGCGTTCCTTCAGGAAACATCATGACTGATGCGTCCATTTTGAGCCAGTTCTTGCAGACTGCCATCATCTCTTTAATAGACGACAAATTGCCGCGCCGAATTTTCACGTACTGATTTAAATACATGTTCCAGCCAATCAGCGGAATCTTGAAAATGGTTTCTTTCGACACGAACTTGAAACAGCGGAACAACGTATAACACACAAGAATATCGAAGTACGAAGAGTGATTTCCAATGATGATGTAAGTCTTGTTTGGATCGATGTGCTCAGCGCCCTCAACCTTGAACTTCCAGAATGGGTTCATATACAGATAGTGTGAGCCCCAAACACAGGAAGCCAGATGAACAAGGCGCCTACGTTTATCAAAAGGGAACGTCAGAAGCGTTATCACAGCGGTAATAGCGTTGAAAAAAATCGAAGAGAGAATGAAATAAGTCAAAAACCAAATGGAGTAAACTTTGTCTACTGCATTCACCTTAATACTTGGGATTTCGTTTTTCTGTGTTTCTGCTACTTGCAATTTTCTATCCAGCGTAACTAAACAGATCTCGTTGCTTCTTTGGACAACAGCTCGACATCAGGGTTCTTCAAAACACGGACAGTATGACCCCATTCGATATCTCGCTCTAGCAAGCTGTCACAAAGAAGGAGTTTGTTGACCGAGCGCTCGATGTTATTGCAGATTCGGTCCAGAGGCAAATCCTCTTCAGCAGTACCAAAGGGATGCTCCTTCTCCTCAGCGACAATCTCGAGACCAAGCACCATGTACGCACCAACGAGCACAACCGGCACGCTCCACATGCCAAATCCTGGAGCCAATGCGAAGGAAACGAACAGCAAGTAGGTGACAATGATGTGCAAGATGATGCTCTTGTGCGACTCTGTAATCGGTGACGTTGCGATGCGTTCACAAGCTCCAAGAATATCGAGCAGAGCCCGCGCATGTGGGTCGACAACATTGAACATCATGTCATTTAGCCTGCCTTCACGCCGTTTTTGATCAAGTACGGCATAAATTTCTTCGACTATTAGCATTGGATGCTCGCTCACCGGATTGTCGCATTCGGGTGCTCGCGAGTGCGACGAATCGAGTAATCGCAAGTGATCTTTCATCCCGACGGCAAAGCGAATCAAGAGAGCTGCAAAGATTTCACGCTCTTGCAAATTAGGGCGAACGAACTCGTAGTACTTGATGGACAGATTTCGTAAATCATTGACCAATTGCCCCCAAGCGCGCCGTCCTTCCCACCATCTGTCATATGCGCTGTTGGTACGGAAGACGAGCAACATCGAAAGAATTATTCCGGCGAAGAGGCTAGCGTTTGCCTCCATGACTCTTTTGCCTTCAATTAACTGGGGAGCAGCAATTGCGATGATCGACGAGCAGCCAGCAATGACTAGCAAATACCAGCGCAATTTCTTTGCCACTGAGAAATTGAAAAGTCCCTGGAGAATTCCTTGAATGTCTCGATTCTGCGTTGCCATAGTGAATTTGAAACTAAGTATCCTGTGCTCTGATGGGCTATTGGAGTGATCATAACCAATTCACCCTCTCGACAACAAGCAACTGCGAAGCTACATGCTTAACGAAGACTTAGATTCAAGGCGGAACAGCCCCCGCCACGAGCACGTCGGAATATTCGTAAACCACCGAATTTGCATAGCTCACGCCCATTTCAAGAAAAAGCTGTCTGAATTTCAGGATTGCATGTCTTTGTTACGGCTTCACTGCTAGGATCTTGTGGGGCTCGAGCAACTTGACACTTGTCAGGATATTCAAAGTCTTGGGCTCCCATCTGGAAACATGACCACTTCACTGCGGACGACACCTTTCATTCTGACGGCGGCGACCCTGGCCCTGCTTGGCGCAACGCCTCAAGGAAGAGCGGCCGACACCAGTGCCGGACTGATCAATTCGGCAGCCAGTCAGCCCTCCGCCGTGACCAGTCCTGCACCATTGAAATCACGCGTGAATCCGCTTTTGGTCCAATCGCAGTCGCCGCGATGGATTCGACCAAATTCGGGTGTCGATCCGGCGATTCAAAAATCGCAAGACGACGCTTATCTCAATAAAGTTCAAACTGATCCGGCTCTGCAAAAAACTCTGACGGATCCTGCAGCGCGCGCCCAGCAGGACATTCCGGCACCGCCGACTGCAACGCCGCCACCTACGGGTTTCCTCACGAATCCTCCTGCCGGAACAAAGTTAGAGGATTTGTATCCGACGCCAACTCCGCGCCCCCCATTCACGGGCGGGTCCAGCGATCCGCAACTGAGAGGAGAGGACCTGGCTAAGGCTCGGGAGGTGACGCTCGACCCTGTTCCGATGTCGCAACTTTTGCCTATAGGCAAACGGAAGCTGCCTGCGATCAGGCTAGAAGCTTCCTACAATGAAATCGTTCCACTCAAAGACTGCCTCAATTACGCGCTCTACAACAGCCTTCCCATCCGCATCTCCGATGCCGGTTTCGATTCGCAGAAGTATTTGTTCGTGAGCTCACTCGGGCAGTTCTTGCCTGATTTCACTCAGACTTTCCGCTACCAACAAGTCGACAGTCAAAGACCTCCGATCACAAATACTTTCACGGATTCAACTACCGTACGCTTTCCCGTCTTTCAGGGCGGAGGTGTTTTTTACAACGCACTCGTCAATTTGAATCGAACAAAAGCGGCGAAAAGCAGTTATAGAGCCACTGTCAATGACACACTGCTGGAGGTTTACCGCCGCTATAACGAGCTGATTCTCAACCACGTGCTCCTCCAAATCCGCGTCAAGTCAGTCGAATTGTCGCGCGCTCAGCTTTCTCTCAACGAGCAGTTGAAAGAAGCAGGAGTCGGTACCAATTTTGCAATTTACCAGTCGCGAACCCAATTGGCGCTCGACAAGCAGGCACTTCTGCAACAAGAAGTTCTTGTTCGGCAGTCTGCAATTCAGTTAGCTGTCGCGATGAATGCGAATATTTCGTCGAACATCTATCCGGACGAGTTGCGCGCAGTTGAAGCTCGGTTGGTCGACCAAGAGTGGAATATCAATCAATTGGTTTCGGTTGCGTCGAAGAGACGTCCAGAACTAAAGCAGTTTGAAGAGCTGAGGATTGCCGCGCGGCGAAACGTTCAAGTTGCAGCCTCACCGCTCTACCCCACATTCCAATTCTTCGTATCAAAGACTCACAGCACCGTCAGCAGCAATGGAAGCGGCAGTGGCAACAACTCCAGTCTTTCCGGCTCAACCGTTATTATCCCAACCGGTGGCGGCGGGGGCGGCATCGGCATCAGCGGAAACGGCGGCAGATCCTTCAGCGGCGGCTTCGATTTAAGCTGGAATTTGGACGGAATGGGGGTGGTGGATGTTGGGCGAACGCTCTCCGCCAAAGCACTAGCCCGCCAGGCAATGCTCCAGTCTAACCAGACTCTACTAAGTGTTCTCCAGGAAATCCACAACTCGTACCTCAATATGCTCACGGCATCCGAGCAGGTAGACGTCGCCGGAGAAGCAGTCTTTTCATCCAGCGAACAACTCCGCCTCGCCAACCTGCGCCTGCGTTACGGGCAAGGTATCAACCTGGAACTTATCCAGGCGCAGAGAGACTACATCAACTCTTTGACCTCACAGGCTCAGGCGATTATCGCTTACAACATTTCGCAGGCTCAGCTTCTGCGAGATACAGGTATGATTTCGGTGGGGGCGCTAACGACGACAAAACCGCCAAAAATTAGTTCTGCGGGCAGTTTGCAATACTAGAATATGTACGGAACATGTTTTTCGGGACTGCGTCGATTTAATCATTACTGTTTACATCTATGAATTGGTTGCAACAGCTCTTGAATCCTAAAGAAGCAGCGCGCGAAGCAAGTCGCGAAACAGAATCACTTAATATCGCCACAAGCGCACGGCCAGAAGCTACAAAAAAAGGACGCGGCAAAAAACGCATCTGGATAATCGCATCAGTTGTGGTCATCGCCGCTGCCGCAGGCACTTACTTTTTCTTGCAGACTCCAAAGACAAATAAAGAATGGAAAAAAGACGCGACGCAGGTAAAACGCGGCACAGCCACTCTGAAGGTCATAGCAACGGGGCTAATCAAGCCGGTTCGCGAAGTCAAAATCAGTCCTAAGCAAACCGGACTTTTGAAAGAACTTTATGTCAATCAAGGCGACCGAGTTAAGAAAGGACAAATTATTGCATTGATGGACGACAGCAACCTTGCCGGACAAATCGAGGCGGCGCGCGGCGCTTGGCTCTCTTCTGTCGACAACAGCAACAAGATGAAAAACGGCAATCGGCCGCAGGAAGTTTTGCAAGCGCGCTTTCAGCAGCAACGAGCAAGAGAAGGCGTGCGCAATGCCGAACAAAACATCAGCAGATTGTCCGCTCAAATGGAAGCGCTAAAGGCACAGCTCAAGCGCAACGAACAATTCGCAAAGGCGCAAGCGTTTCTGGCAAAGAGCGGTGCAATTTCCGAGCAAACAAGTATCGATGCTGAGACTGCAGCTCAAGTAACTCATGCTCAACTCGATGCAGCGGAGCGCGAACTCGCGCAAGCCCGAGTAGCAAAAGTGCAGAGCCAGGCAGATAGCGAGGCTCTGGAGCAACAATATAAATTGATGCAGGCAGGTTTTAGACGAGAAGATGTCTCGGCCGCTTATCACTCATCCGAACAGTCGAAAGGCAACCTGCAATATTTGGAGAGCCTGCGCAATGACACGCGTATCAAAGCTCCGTTCGACGGCATCATTACTCAGAAGTACGCTGACATAGGTGCGATTGTAACGCCAACAACCTCCGCAGCCACCACCTCGGCGACGTCGAGTTCTATCGTCTCTCTTGCTGGAAGACTGGAAATGGTGGCACAGGTGTCTGAAGCTAATGTGCCTAAGATCCACATAGGACAAGATGTTGAGATTGTCGCAACGTCTTTCCCGGATAAGACCTTCCATGGAAAGGTGACACAGATTGCGCCAGCAGCAATCGTAACCATGAACGTGACGACCTTCGAGGTGCACGCAGAGATCCTTGACGATCCTGACAACAAGCTGCTTTCTGGCATGAACGTCAGCGCAGGATTCTTGGTCGGACAGCAGGACGACGCGCTCATGATACCTGCTGTTTGCGTTGTATCGCGCCGCGGAGAAACAGGTGTATACATTCCTGATAAAGACGGAAACCCTGAGTTCAAGAAGATTAAGACCGGCGCAGCTGTGGATAGAAACATTGTTGTGCTGGCTGGATTGAAGGAAGGCGATTTCGTTTTTAAAGGCTTGTCCAAAGAACACCTCGAGAAAGAAGGCTATCTTGGTCGCGGCGGCGGAATGGGTGGCCCCGGCGGTATGGGCGGCAGAGGTGGTCGCGGCGGAGCAGGCGGCGGTATGATTCCCCGCGGCTTCGGACGTTAGCACAGGACTCGCTCGGCATGGGGTTTAGAGAGCTAATCAATATTGCCTGGCAAGGTATTCTGAGCAATAAGCTGCGGAGCAGCCTCACAGTACTGGGCATCGTCATCGGCATAGCATCAGTAATTACGCTGATGGGTATCGGCGAAGGCGCAAAGAAAGAAGCTGAAAAACAAGTACAATCACTGGGCGTCAACCTTATATATGTACGCCCAGGTGCTGCAAGCACCGCAAGCATCTCTCAAGGGCAAGGAACGGCGCCCACTTTGACGTACGAAGATGCAAAAGCAATTAAGGACACCTGCCCTTCTGTCGACGAAGTAGCTGCACAATATCAAAGTTCTTTTCAGGTTCAGCACGGAGAATACAACACCTCTACCACCGTATTAGGCACGGAGCCTGCATATCCTGAGGTGCGCAATTTTCACCCGGCTCGAGGACGTTTTTTCACAGCCGACGATATGAAAGACGCCACTCGCGTGTGTGCGATTGGCGATACTGTGAGAGAAGACCTTTTCCCTGATGAATCCGCCATCGGCAAGCAGATCTTGATTCGGGGAGAGCTCTTCCAGGTGATTGGCGTCATGGAGAAAAAAGGCGCCAACCAAATGACCGACATGGACGACCAGATTTTCATACCGATTACAACCGGCTACAGCACTCTATTTGGTCTCAACACCGTAACCGGCCAAGCCGTAAAAATGGTTTTGGCCAGAGCGAAAGATGGGCAAGACTTACAAGCACAGTTTCAAATCACCAATCTCCTTCGTCTTCGCCATGGCATAAAATCGCCAGACCAAGACGATTTTCAGATTCGCACTCAAATGGACATCATGCAGACGGCCCAGTCCATAACCGGCGTTTTTTCACTGCTGCTTGGTGCCACCGCCGGTATCTCGCTTGTCGTAGGCGGCATCGGCATCATGAATATCATGCTCGTGTCGGTCACTGAGCGCACCAGAGAAATTGGAATCAGAAAGGCAATTGGCGCTAAATTTGGCGACATACTCTGGCAGTTCGTTCTGGAAGCCATAATTCTTTCAGTCACCGGCGGGTTGCTAGGCATCGCACTGGGCATGCTTGGCTCTGACTGGATCGGGCGCTTCGCCAACTGGACGTGTATCGTCACACCGTATTCGGTAATTCTAGCCTTCGCAGTTTCCTTCGGCATCGGGCTCTTCTTCGGCATCTATCCGGCACGCAAAGCCGCGTTGCTTGATCCGATCGTCGCCCTGAGGACAGAGTAATGCCCAACAACGTTGTCGAACTCCACGACATAAGCCGCGTCTACGAAATGGGTGAAGAGCCGCTATACGCACTAAAGCAGCTGACTCTTTCGATCGAAGACGGTGATTATGTTGCAATTATGGGAACGTCAGGCTCCGGCAAATCAACGCTGATGAATTTAATCGGCTGTTTAGACAGACCAACGGAAGGTCGATATTTGCTCAATCACAAAGATGTTTTCCATTTAAGCGATGATGAATTGGCCGCGATTCGCAACACAACAATTGGCTTTGTTTTTCAACAGTTCAATTTATTGTCTTCGATGACTGCAATCGAAAACGTGATGCTTCCTCTGGTTTACGCCGGGGTCGACAAAGAGCAAAGGACGATTCGTGCGCAGTTTGCTCTCCAGCAAGTGGGGCTAGAGCAACGCATGTACCACCGCCCAACTCAGCTCTCCGGTGGGCAGCAGCAGCGGGTTTCTATTGCCCGAGCCATCGTCAACAAGCCGCGTATTCTGCTTGCGGATGAACCGACAGGTGCATTGGACAGCCACACGGCCGAAGAGATTATGGCACTCTTTGACGACCTCGTTGAGCAGGGAATAACTGTAATTCTGGTCACACATGACGGCGAAGTGGCAAACCGCGCCTCCCGAATTGTGCGCATGCGCGACGGTCAAATCACTTCGGACAGCAGAATTAGATCGAAGAATGAAAAATAAAAGGGCGCATGCAACGCGCCCCAAGCTGATTATCCAAGCTCAGAAAGACAATCTTAGCCGGTTTGGAATTTTGGTTCGATGACCTCGGTGGTGCCAAGTTTGAATCTTCCGTGGCGAACATTGTTTTCCACCAGCCGAGCAAGAGTCTTGCGCGCACGCATGGAAACATAAGGGTTTTCATCATCGATCAAACTTTCCAAAATGCCGAATGGCATGCTGTGATTCTCAGCGATACTATAACGAACGTCGACGCTCTCATCTTGAACCAGCTCAAGCAGCACATCTAGCACAGTATTTGTATTCTCAGCAACAGCGACTCTCACAGCAGCACAGCAATGCGCTGCCAGTCTGGACAGGGTTTCAGCAGATGCGCGCGGATTTTCCGCAATGCGCTCCAATATGCATTCCGGGGCTGTTTCAGCCAAATCGGAAAGCACTTTCGATGGTGTATTAGGATTAACAGCCATGGCAAGTTTTGTTCGCATCTCTTCACTCCCTAGAGCAGACGAGGTGGCAGACTCTTTGCCTTGAGCCTTTCCATTACGATGTTCCATTTGAACCGAACCTCATTTACTCGCAACCCACAACCAACAGCGCCCACATTACTATCCTAGTGCCATCACCTGCTCCGTGGATATAGCGATCCGTATATTGCTATACGGGGAAAACCCAGCATTTTCGCCAGTGTTACCACAGAGATACCATATATAGGATGGAGAAAGCGAGTCCTTATTCCTTTGTGCATCAAGCGATTGCGGGATTGGTTATCAAAAAGAAAGCAATAGAACGCTCTAAAAACCCCGATTAATTGCTCGTTTCACCCACTCACCCATTCGGGCTAACACTATAAATGAGGTCAACACCGGCGATATCGATTTACCGCGGTATCAATAGCGGTGTGTGACCAAACAAATTTGGGCGCCGCTGTCCAATTTTGGCAAACTGCGTATAGAACAGTGCACGGCAGTCAGGCAATACATAAGAGGGGCTACCCCCACCCCGCTTCTAACCTAGAAGAGGAGAGTTTATTGTGATGAACATTTTCAGCACAGAGTGCATGGCGACTTTTATTCCTTCAGCATGCGAGTCGAGACAAATTGGTCAGATGTTCGGCAAAGACGACATCGTGAGCGATCGCATTCTTGCAACTAGTTTGAAAACAACACCAGATGTGCTCGAAGCACTTTCCCGAACAGCAAGTCCAATAATTCTAGAACTCATTGCAGGCAATGCGAATTGCGCGCCATCCTTGCTGAACAAACTTGCGAAACATCCTTCGGCAAATGTGCGGCTGGCAACAGCAGAGAACAGCCACACAAGCATAGAAACGCTCTGGATGCTGGTTATGGACGAAGACGCTGATGTGAGATTTGGTTTGGCTGAGAATCACCGCTTGCCCGAAGCCATCCTCAAAGCTTTGTCGGAAGACGAAAACCCTTATGTCGCGTCTCGCGCAGCTAAAACGCTGAAGCGCATCGAAGCAGCCCGCAGCGTTGTGGCAGCATCCGCGCCATGGCAACAATTCCGGGCGCATGAAACTCGCAAGCGCCTGATGCAATTGGTGGAAGAGACGGGACAAAGTCCAATCACCCAAGTCAATCGATTTTTCTCGAACCTATACAACTACGCTCGAGCCATTTAATACTCGAACCTATATAGGTGTTCGGTTGGGGTATGGAATTGAGTTCGGGTATAGGAGTTCGAACCTATAAGAAGCACCGAAACCGTATACGGAAATTTATAGTCGGGCAACCGACCGCTAAGTTTACTGGTAGGGGAAATAACCAAAAAGAAAACGGGGGCTGGCGTCCCCGTTTTTTGTCGCCATTTGCCCAAAAAGCCTAAACCCATACCGGACCCTATACAAAGATATATATAGGCTTATCCCGGCGATGCTTAACTCCCAGTAATAATTTAGATATACGGTGGTGGGTAACCGGACGTATTCAATTTCATGAACATCAACAGGATTGAATCATTCTTCGGAAACCCATATTTGCCAGAGGCTGGCGGCCGTGCGAGGGACGGAGGAGAGTATGACCTATCCTTCGCTTATCGTTTCCGGTGGGACTCCCCGGAAACCCAAATCAGGGAGGCGTTAAAAGTGCTGCTGTGTAATGAAGTTGATTTCCAAGCCGCGAAGCGTCCAGTCGAGAAAGATTCGAAGAAAAGTGTAGAAGCTGAAGCTGCGCGAATCAGATGGCTGCTTGCGATAAATCCTAATACTCCGCCCCCAGTGCTCGAGCACCTTTCTAATGACGGCTCAACAAGATTGTTAGAGCGCATTGCAGAAAACCCGCGTACGCACACAACTACACTGGCAAAACTGGCAAATCATGACGAAACCCAGGTGCGTGCTGCTGTTGCAGAAAACATGAATATCTCGATTAAAACCGCGTGGAAGCTTGCTCGTGATGAGAGCCCGGACGTAAGAGTGCGTTTGGCTGAAAGCTACCATGTGCCGGTAGCCATCCTGCGCATTCTTGCAACGGATGAAAACCCCTACGTGCAAACGAGAGCCTATAAGACTCTGTATCGCATGTTGGAAGAAGTGCAAGCGCTGCGTACCGCATAAGCGAGCCCGTCGCGAAGTTCTACTGCACCGAAAAATGGGGCGCTCAACGCCCAAAGAGGAAACCCAAAAGTTAAACGATTCAATCCCACAAACCCATAACCCCCCTACAAGGAACGCGCTCCATCTGGTCGAAAGACCATTCGGGGCGCGAACCTCATATATGCGCTCCGGGCGCGCAAAGCCGCGCCCTCCGCGCATTTCCGTCACTCGCTCCGGACGCCTCCTCGGCGTCCTTCTCTCGTCCGTCCTGGGGGCGCGCAAAGCCGCGCGTGCGCATGCGATCGTGGGGGCGTATTGCACGCTCCTTTTTTTTGTAGGGGCAATGCCATTCATCGCCCGAAGCCGGCGAGCCGCCGGCGCTCCCAGGTTATTTCGCGAATGTATGCGTGCGAGCGCGCAGCATGCGGTTGATTTCAGCCTGAATTTCGCCTTCCAGATAGCGAGCTTGAGCTTTAGCTTGCTCCTCAACCTTGTCGCGATTGGTTTCCTTCTTGTATTGGGAAGGCGCCAGGAAAGCCATCTTCCACTTAACAGGCAAGCTGAAAAGGTTGACCGGGAAAGGATAGAACGGGAAGAACGGAGTCACCGGGAATGCAGGCATATTGAGGAGTTTCGCAATCTTGTCTGCATTGAAGAGGACCGGAACTGCCTCATCGAGTCCGAGAGTAGCAAGCGGAATAATCTTCACACCTTCTTCAACACCGGACAATAGGCGCGTCCAGTCGAAATCGCCGAGGCGATATCTCTGAGAGAAAGTCTTCTGTGTGCTAGCAATGCCTTCTGGGAAGGTGGCAACGATTTCGCCTCTGGCGAGCAAGCGTTTTACATTGTCAGAAGACCATGGCACAAAGCCGAGTTCGCGCAAAAAGTGGTGAACTCTCTCGTCTTCAATCCAGTCCATGTCACATACAACGTGCACGCGGCGAGGGTTTTCTCTGGACATGAGAGCATAGATCAACATCATTGCGGTCCACGGTACTAACCCGGTGGAGTTGCCGACAATGAGCGCTGGTCCTTCATTCGGAATGGCATCGAGATTTTTGAACTCGACTTTCCACCAATCTTCGTAGAGGAATTTCAATCCGGGTTCCAGTTTTGCCAATGTGCGCAGCTCAAAGCCGAAATAATCTTCGCTCTTGTGCGAGTTGCGGATGAACTGCTTATGTCTTGTAGCAAAGGCTTTCACGGTGTTTCACTCCTTCCGTTATCTTCTTCGGTCCAGGCGGAAAAAACCGATTTTCGCTCTTTGAGCAAGCGGTTTAAGTCTCTCTGGATGTCGTACTGAATCTCACGTGCGATCTTCAAACAAAGCTTCCTATCTTTTGCCTTCTCAGGCGGATAATCTAGTTTGATCGGCTTATGTATATTGATCATCCATTTGACGGGCAAGGGGACGAACATAAGCGGGAAAGGCAACCAAGGGAATGCCGGCGTGACGGGGAAGAACGGCATTTTCAACATTTGCGCAAACGTCTTGACGTTGACGAAATTGGGAAAAATCTCGTCACCACCCACGGTGGCAACAGGGATTAAAGGAACTTGGCGTTCGATTGCAAGCTGTACAAAACCCGGATGGAAATCCAGAATTCTATAGCGCTCCTTAAACGTTTTACCAACGCCCCTCAAGCCCTCTGGATAGATGCCCACTAGCTCACCGTTATCGACAAGCTTACGAGCGTTTTCCAGAGTCGCTCTGACCTGACCAGTTTCAACCATCCATTCATTTATGCCGGGCAATGAAAAAAACCAGTCGGTAATCATGTACCTCACCCGCCGAGGAGCCGGATGTTGATTACTCATAGCGATTGTGATCATGGCGCCATCCAAAGGCAAAAGTCCGGAATGGTTGCCGATCAGCAGCGCAGCGCCATCGGAAGGAATGTTCTCGATGCCGCGGACCCGTACCTTAAAGTGCTCTTCGTAGCAAAAACGAAAAACCGGCTCCCACTTGGCGAATGTCTCCAAGTTGAAGCCGAACTCGTCTTCAACGCCCGCATAACGGGCGTAATACGATGGGTTTCGCTCTTCCAACGCCTTAAGCGGGTCTTTTAGCGAGGTTTGAATACTTTTCCAAGTAACCACAGGAACCCCAATATGCCAGGGCCAAACGATACGAACAGAACGAACTTCTTGAAGACCTGCTTCGCTGCAGCGTTAATACGCACGTAGGCGGGTTCACGCTCTTCGTTGACGGCTTCGTTGTTTTCAGTTGATGTTTCAAAGTCTTGCATAAACAGTCACTTCTCTTAAAAGCAGTACTGGACGCCAATAGCTGACGAATTCACCATTTAACGCGGGCAGGCGAACTTTTTGCTGCTCCACGATTGCTTAAGTATAGATACTTGCCGCCAAGCGAGCCTTAGATGCGCGTTTTCTCCTTAAGAAACATTTACCGTCCCACATAAGAGCCGGGGCGCCTGGGCTCGACAGCCTATAATCTTATCTACTCGTTGCCGACGCTCTGATTTCATCTCAGTCGGCAATCCCAGCTCACAATTAGCCCTCGCGGCGACGGAGAAATTTATGCAACCTGACATGAACCAACTGCTGGGCAACCTGGCGAAGATGCAGTCTGAAATGCAGAAGATTCAAGACGAATTGTCCAAGACTAAAATCGAAGGCACAGCAGGAAACGGCGCAGTGACAGTCACCTGTACTGCCGCGCTCGATTTTACCGGCATAAAAATCAAACCTGAGGCAGTCGATCCTGAGGATATCGGGATGCTTGAAGACTTGATTGTTACGGCAATCAAAGACGCTTGCCACAGAGCCAAACAAGCCGGCGAGCAGCAAGCAATGAAAAACCTAGGCGGCATGCTGCCTCCTGGTATGGGTTTCTAAACAGAGGACGGTTTCTACAAACAGGAATCCGATTCTAACTCAGGAAACAAATAATGTATTTCACACCGCCGCTGGCCAGGCTCATTGAAGAATTTCAAAAGCTGCCCGGTGTCGGTCCAAAATCAGCCCAGCGCATGGCTTTTCATGTGCTGGGCATGACGCATGATTCGGTTCAATCATTTGCCGATGCAATGGTTGATGCCAAAGAGAAAGTTCGCAACTGCAGCCATTGCTTTCACCTATCCGCAGCGGATCCGTGCGAACTTTGCACTAACGAAAGACGAGATAGACAGCAAGTCTGCGTAGTGGCTGATTCGCGCGATGTAATTGCGCTTGAGAGAACTCGCGAGTACAAAGGCTTGTATCACGTTCTCACAGGACTGATTTCACCGCTGGAAGGAAAAGGCCCAGACGAACTCACTGTGCGGGAATTGGTCAATCGTGTGCACGACGATAAAATTCAGGAACTCATTCTTGCGATCAATCCAACTGTCGAAGGCGATGCGACAGTGCTCTATATTTCAAGCTTGATCAAACCATTCAATACAAAAATTACCCGCATTGCTTTTGGTCTTCCGGTCGGTGCCGACTTAGAATATGCCGATGACATGACACTATCGAAAGCTCTCGAAGGTCGCCGCGAACTGTAAGGGGGATGCCATGCATCGCCCACTTACCTGACGCAGGCGAGCCGCCTGCGCTCCGGCCATTTATTTTTTCAGGACTTTCTCAATACGCTGAGCGATTTTCTCTTTGCTCAAGCCGTTCAAATCGAGAAGAATGGCGCGCGCGCCGTGTTCTACAAACTGATCGGGAATTGCAATCGGAATAACACGCGGCAAGCCATCAGTGATTTCTTGACCAGCAGTGCTCATCCATTCGAGAACCGCAGCTCCGAAACCGCCAGACAAGCAACCTTCCTCAATAGTGATGAAGGTGTCATGACCATCACGCAAAAGTTCACCCAACAGACTTACATCGAGCGGTTTGACGCTGCGTGCGTTGACCAAAGTCGGCTTCTCGGCAGACTCAAACGTCTCAAGCGCCTGGCGTGTCATATCCACCATCGAACCATAAGCCAGAATTACAGCCGGTTTTTGGTCCTTCTTAGTAGTTACGCCTGGTTGCAGAATTTCCCAGCGAGTTGGTTCGATCAAGCGTGGTTGATTCGAAGGTGTTCCACTGTATTCACCATCGGCGGTGGCGCCCACTGCTTTATCTCTGGGGAAACGAATCGCGACCGGTCCTTTGCTCTCTTTGACTGCGGTATAGACCATGTCTCTGAGTTCAGCCGCATCCTTCGGTGCCAAAACTGTGAAATTAGGCACACTGCGAAGGTATGCGATGTCGAACACACCTTGGTGAGTTTCGCCATCTTCGACCAAACCGCCCCGGTCAACACCGAACACGACAGGCAAATTGAGGATGGCAACATCATGAATGACTTGGTCCATAGCCCGTTGTAAGAACGTCGAGTAAATGGAAACAACTGGTTTCAACCCAGCCTTCGCCATACCGGCAGCCATAGTGACGGCGTGCTGCTCGCAAATTGCTACATCAAAGAAGCGCTCTGGATAAGCCTTGCCAAACTTAACAAGTCCGCTACCTTCGGCAGTTGCCGGAGTGATTGCCACCAAATTTGGTTCGTCTTTGGCGACGTCAATCAGAGCTTGAGTAAACACATCCGAATATGTCTTTGGTTTCGGCTTCGGCGACTCATCGACTTTCTCACTGAGTTGCGGCTCCAGGCTAAACGCAGGCACGCCGTGATACTTGATCGAATCATCTTCAGCAGGCTGATAGCCTTTGCCTTTGCAGGTAATGAGGTGAACAATCTGAGGCGCTGATTTATCCTTGACCGCTTCGAAAGCTTGGACAACAGCATCTACGTCGTGTCCATCGATAGGACCGCTGTAGTTTATTCCGAGCTTTTCGAAAACAATTCCAGGAGTGTCGAAGCGCTCTTTGGCTTGCTTCTTCACTTCGAGAATCATGTCCCAAATGCCTGCGGTCAGTTGAACCTTATCGAGACTGCCTTCGATTGAATCAAGCTTTTCTTTGATGTCGCGATAGAAAAAAGTTTCCTTGATACGCTTCATGTACAACGCCAATCCACCAGTGTTCTCACTGATGGACATTTCGTTGTCGTTGAGCACAATCAAAACATTCTTTTGAATGTGACCCAAATGATTAATAGCTTCAAGCGCCATGCCGCCTGTCAAACCGCCATCACCAATCACGGCGATAACCTTGTGATCTTGCTTCAAATGGTCACGCGCAATTGCCATGCCAACTGCAAGAGATACGGAAGTAGAGCTGTGCCCTGCAACAAATGCATCGTGTTCGCTTTCTACAGGAGTGACGAACCCGCTTAGACCTTTGAACTGACGCAAAGTATCAAATCGATTGCGTCTTCCGGTGAGCATCTTGTGCACATATGCTTGGTGCCCGACGTCCCAAAGTATTTGGTCTTGCGGCGTATTGAAAACGCGATGGAGCGCCAGAGTGATTTCAACGATTCCCAGGTTTGAGGCTAAATGCCCACCTGTTCGCGACAAACTGCTGACTATCTCATGACGAATCTCGCCTGCGAGCTTCTGCAGGTCTTCAACCGACATTTGCTTCAACTCGGCAGGACCGGTGATAGCATCTAAAAATGACGTCGGCTGTTTTGTTAGGGTGTGCATTGATCCCTGGACTTCCACTAGTGACAACCTTTAAAGGTACATCATATCAATGAGTGGGCTTTGTTAGCTTAAGAAACTGTCTGTTTTCGGCATTCTCCGCACAGATTCACGACTCTTTAATCGTCACCAAACGCAATAGTCGAGAACAGACAGATGAGGCGCATTTAAAGCGTCCATTCAGTTAAACTGTGTTTTAGGAGAAGAGGCAAAATAGGCGTCCAAATGTTGGCAAAAAAGATCTCAATTTACTTCTGCGCATCAATCGCAATCACAATGCAGTTCACAGTCTTCGAATCGTTCGCCCAAGGTCCGAACACTCAAAAGCAGGATATTCAGATACAAATCTCTCCAAAGTCTGCTGAAAAAGTGAAGGTTGAAGCAGGAAAAACCCCTCCACCAGTCTTTTCCATTGAGGTGCCCGGACCGAGTAAAACTTCTGCCGGTCAAGCGCAATCAAAATCCGAAGACCCAGGCTCTCGCGAACGCGCTGCTAATCAGTTTTTCAAAGATAAACAGAAGCAGACCCTATCTGCAAAACCCAAGGTAAAAGAAGCAAGTATGAGGCTTTCCGGCTCTTTGTGTCCGGCTTGCTTGAAAGCTCTTGCGGCGAGATTTCAAAAGACTGAGGGAGTGATCAGCGCTTCTGTCGAGTTACCATCGCAAATGAAAGCTTCGGAAACAGAAACCAGCAACTCTATCGGCAAACTTCCACGGTACGCAGTCGCTCATGTCACTTTCGATTCCAACGTTCTTACAATTGATCGAATAAAAGACATTGTACGAACCAACGATCTTGCATTTTGGAAAGTTGAAGTTACAGATAAGCAGCAATAAAGTAATCAAAAAAAAAGCGGGCACCATTTTTAGTGGCGCCCGCTTTTCCTTTAGGAGAGATCCATTGCCTTCGGAGTTCTCCTTATTGCCCTAGCCGGTGGCGTCACCGGGTTGGACAATTTTGTACCAGGTGCCGTTGAACTCGACAATCACCTGTCTGCCGACAGACAAGAACTTGGTGATCCCTGGAAGTGACTTCATCAATGCAAAATACTCCTCGCTATTGAATTTGATTTCCTTGACTTTCTTGTCAGCTGCCTCTGCTTTAAAGGTGCTTTCCGTCCAGAAGCCGCTGACCATGTAAAAGGTCTTGTCTTCAACTGTTTTCATTTCTCCAGACATCAGATCTTGTCTATCAATTGCGTTGGACTCTTTGAGTTCGTTCAGGGTCTTAGCAATCAAAACTGCTTTCTGTCCGCTTTCTTCTTTGTGATCGGCAACCATCACTTTCGAGGCTGAGAAAGCTCTGCTTAAACCTTCGTCTCCATATATGCGACTCGAAACACCCGGACTTGCAGAAGCGAATGAATCCGTTTTTGTTCTGGGCATTCTTGCTTCATTGGGAGCAAATGCAAATCTCCCACCCCTCGCATCACCTACAGCTTTGCCCATGGCAGCAGCAGAAAAGTTCATCGGCACTGCCGGCGGTGGCGGAGGAATTAGACCGCCGCGAACTCTCGTTTCATCAACGCGGAAGCTAGGTCTTGCCGCTCCTCCGAAACTGACAGCTCCAGGGATGTTTTGCCGTCTAAACGAGCCGTTATTCTCACTGGGATCAGTTACGAGGTAAGACGTATATGCCGAGATGATTCCATACTTCTGCGAAAGTGCGATGATTTCATCAACAACTTCTTTACTCTCGTCATTGGCATGCGCAACGTCAGTCAAATAACCAATTCTTCGCATAGCCCAAATCCGAGGCAAGTAAGAGTGACTGGTATCTTCTTTTGCGAATTCCATCGGGAAAGCATATTCATTGGTTTCACCATTGAGGCGACCGCTTAACTTCAACGATGCTTTGCCTTCGCCCTTGTAGCGCCCGATCAGCAGTACTTGCTGACCAGCAAAAATATCCTTTACCTCTTTCGGATAGACATCTTTTACTTGAATTCCCTCGTAAGCAATTTTGACATCGCTCAAAACCGGGCTTTTGATCTTCTGATAGAAGTTGCTCAAAGCCACTTCCAGACTCTCGCTCGGTTCAATATATTGTGCCGTTCCATGATGCTCTGCAGCAAGTTGATTGAGCAAACGAGTGTTTACGTCATAACCGACACCGAAATCAAAAATTCGAACATCGCGTTTTGGTTTGACGCTCTTCAAGAGTTTATCAACGATGGTTTCGCCCACCGTGGGCTCGCCATCAGTGATTAAGACCAAGTATGCCGGTCTAGAAGAATCTTCGCCGAGAATTGTAGTTCCCATTGAAATTGCGTCACTGATGTTTGTGCCACCACGTGCGTCAAGTTCTTCGATAAACTTCCCTGCGGCTCTCTTATTCTCCGCATTGGCAGCCAAAAGTTTCGTGCTGAACGCGTCTGTGTCCGTGTTGAATTGAACAAGGCTAAAACGGTCCTCCGGCGCAAGTGCATCGACAATATACTTCAGCGCCTTTTTGCTGTGCTCCATCTTGTCGCCTTGCATAGAGCCCGACGTATCCGAGACTATGACAATGTCTTTGGCAACAGATCCTTTCACTGCAAGCGGCTGAGACAGCGTCATCAAGAAATATCCATCTTCATCGGTCTTGCGATGTGTGAGTAAATTGGCTGCAACATCTTTGTCGGAAACACTGTAATAGAGAAGGAAGTCTTTATCAGGCACAACGTTTTCCTGTGCCAGAGAAATAGTAGCTTCAGTATCACTTTTGCGCGCAGATTCTACTGTATGGGTTGGTGACCAAATTGTGCGAAGTGGCACTTTCCCTGCCAACTTCACATTCATCTTGATCTTGTCGACCGGCTCAGCTTCACCTTCTGCTTTCAGAGGAAAGCGATACTTGAGCATTCCATTTTCTGCTTTCAAAACTTGCGTGTATTCCAATTCCACTTTCTTTGTGCCGTGGGCTGGAATTGGGAAAATGCGCGCTCTCACTGTTTTGTAATCAGCGAATTCCAATAAGCCTGGATCTACCATGCGTCGAACTATTTGTTCGTACTCTGTGCGCGCAGCGTTTGCTTCTAAGATTCTTCCTTCAACCGGTTTACCGTCAATGTGCAAGGAGAAAGAGCTGAAAGTAGTGTCCTCTGGCAAGGGGAAAAGATAAGTGCCGGCAAGATTGCTGTCGGTATCGTTGGAAAATGTCTGCGTTATGTACGTTTTGGCGACCTGATCAACAATGTCGACCTTTACTTCTTCATCTTGCAGGTGCAGCCCGAAACTCACAGAAGCTTGGAGGACAGGACGTCTTCCTGGCGAAGGAACTATCGGTGTATGACCAGGCACCGGTCTGACAATCGGTCGGGGAACTGGTCTGCCACCCATAATAGGATCGATCACAATCCAGCCAGAGGCAAAAACCTGGGTGGGCAGCGCCAGGGTGGCGGCAAGAGCCGCAATAGATGCCATTGCAACTGTTTTCATTTTCTGACCTCATTGTCTTCGCCGCGACTACTTCAAACGAGCAAAGCAGCCGGTTAGGCAGAATGCCGCTCTTATCAGCTTACGGAATCCCTGCACCTGATTCGCCAGGATAAGCGTGCTTAGCAAACTGGGGTTTACCCCAGCTTTTTACCCGCTCCTTGATCTCCGCGCTAAAGCCGAATTAATTCCTCAAATAGCCAAATATTCAAGAAAATCAACTTGACATCCCGCGTGAAGCTATTTAATCTGAGCCCCAAGCCTAATAAAATAGGCATTGTATTGGCGGGGATTCCAGTTGAAAGTTACTCTGTGCGCTGACTGCGGCAACGTAATGAAAAAGTACTCGACTCGCTGCGCACGATGTACGCGCCAGAATCTGGTTTGGTACCATCCGGACGATCCGGAGCTGAAAATGCGAATTAGTCAGATCACGGGCGTCCATGAGCCCGGCTCGACTTTCGTCAGCATGCTGATAGTGGCTCTTATCGCCTCAGCCGTTTCAGGCGTCGTCTACGCGTACCAAAACTTTGTAATTAAGCCAAATGTTGTAGCTCAGAGCGACTCTCCACCAACGTCAAAATCAGACAAACCAACCCACTCGCTTGCCGGCACAGCGCAAACAGTGCCGCAGTGAAGCACTTCGTTGATACCAGGAAAGAAAACAACGCAGCAGCTAACTGATCGTATCCAATTGGACAATGCGACAACCGATTTACCAGCTATTATAGTTCTGTAATTACAGGAACTTTCAGGTGGTTCCGCGCGCCTAGTCAAAAGAGCAGTGGGGATCCAAGAAGGCGGAAGGCAGTCGGTGAAATGGGTAATTTAGATCGGCTGAGCGCCAGTCAGATGCAGTCATTGCTAGCATCTCTAGTCGAGTCTAGCGAAGATGCCATTATTAGTAAAAATCTTCAAAGCATCGTGCAGTCCTGGAATCGTGGGGCTGAGCGTATCTTTGGCTACACCGCCGATGAGATGGTCGGGAAATCTATCACGACTCTGATACCGGAGCATCTGCTCTCGGAGGAAGACGAAATTATTTCCAAGCTAAAACGCGGCGAGAAAATAGAGCATTACGAGACGGTGAGACGTCGCAAAGATGGGCAGCTCATCAACATCTCCTTGACGGTTTCTCCCGTGTATGACGAGTCAGGAACGCTGGTAGGTGGGTCGAAAATCGCCCGCGATATCACCAATCAATCCAAAACATCTCGCGACCGGGCTATACTCGCAGCGATAGTCGATTCATCGGAAGACGGCATTATCAGCAAGGATCTGAACAGTATAATTCAGACATGGAATAAGGGTGCTACGGAAATTTTTGGATATACCGCCGAAGAGATGATCGGAAAGTCCATTGAAATTTTGATACCACCCGAGATGCCAGACGAAGAGCCTCGATTACTGGAAAAGCTGAGAAAGGGCGAAAAGATAAAACCCTATGAGACGATTCGCCTCAGAAAAGACGGAGAGCGTATCGATGTCGCCCTCACAATCTCTCCTATTTTTGGACCCAACGGAGAAGTGATTGGTGCGTCTAAAATCGTTCGCGATATCACCAAGAATAAGATGCTTCGCGATGAGAATGACACTCTGCAAGCGCAACTTTTGACTGTTGAAGAGACGAGCAAGTTGAAGAGCAGTTTCATTTCAACTGTCAGTCATGAAATCCGCGCTCCCTTAGGCGGCATTATCGCCTTAGCGGAGATTCTAGCCCAAGAGGAGGAGCTGCCAGAATCAGCACAGAGTATAGCTGATGCAGTATTGGAGGCTTCTCAAAGTTTGTACAGCGTCTTAAACGAGTTGCTGGACTTCTCAAAAGTTGAAGCAGGCAAAGTAAATCTGGAGTACAGAGACTTCTCTTTGCGATCAACAATCATTGACGTAATACGAATGATCAACCCAGAGCGCACCAAGAAAGGCTTAACGTTGCGCTCAATTGTGGATCCAGATATTCCAGAAAGTATTTCCGGTGACGAATTGAGAATCAGGCAGATTCTGCTTAACCTCGCTAGCAATGCCATTAAATTCTCAGAGAAGGGTTCTGTTTACATATCCGCAAATCTTGTGGAGGCGAAAGACAATACACTTTTAATCGAATTCAAAGTAACGGACACCGGAATAGGACTGAGCGAAGACACGATCGAACGCCTCTTCCAACCGTACGTACAAGCAGATCCTTCCACTACCAGGCTGTTCGGGGGAACAGGTCTCGGACTGAGTATCGCCAAAAGCTATGTTGACTTGATGGGTGGCGATATCGGCGTGCAAAGCAAAAAGAATGAAGGCTCGACATTCTGGTTTAGAGTGCCTTTCGGCCGCTCGAAAGATCCGGTGCCGCAAGAAAAAGTGCGTGCCACGCAATAGGAAATGCGTGACACGCAGCAAGCTCTGATGCCACTACCTACGGTGTGACGATTTTCCAGCATTTACCTTCGAAAAGAACCATAACCTTAGGTCCAGCTCCGAGGAATTTCGTGATGCCTGGATGTTTTTTCACTAGTTCGAAATATTTTGCCGAACCAAACTGAATCACTTCCGGCTGTGGGTGAGAACCCTCCAAAAGCGCGCTGTCGGTCCAATATCCGTCGCGCAGATAGAAGGTTTTGCCCTCAATCCACTTCATACCGGATTGCTTACTTTCGCGATCGGCAATAACGTCTTTGGTTTTCAGCTTCAGAAGCTCTTTCTCTCTTGCTACGGCAGCCGCGCCATTATACGGAGCCTGAGCGATCTGACGCGCCAGGGAATAGGACGCCTCAGATTTCTTGAGCCATCGACCGTTAATGCTGGCAGCCTTATCTCCACCGCCCCCATAGGCGACTGCAGAATCTTCTTCTGAGGGCGCGGGCATGGTACTCGTTGCCGGGGCCCTATAGAAGCGTGCTTTGGCTGCTACCCGTCCAGAAACACCTGGTCCGGCGGAAGAACCGATGGATGCAGAAGAGCCAAATGATGCACCTCCACCCCCGGGTACCGAACTTATGAAAGGACGGGCATCCTCGGCACGCATGCGACGCGGTGCTCCGTTGAAGGCACTCATCGGTCGTGAAACAGGTCGCGCCATCGGCCTGCCTTCGTTGGGATCAGTAGCCAGGAAAGAAGTGTACGCAGAGATAATGCCGTGTTTTTTCGAAAGGGCGACGATCTCATCGACAACCTCGCGATTGTCACCATTAGCCTTCGCAACTTCGGTCAAATAGCCGATTCGACGCATTGCCCACAAACGTGGCAAATAAGTATGACCTGCTTCCTGCGAAGCAAAAGACAGCGGGAAGCTATAAGCCTTCGCAACTCCGTTTACTTTGCCGGAGATGTTGAGGTGTGCATTGCCTCCATCTTTGTACTTTCCTAAAATCAATACTTGCGTTCCTTGGAAGATGTCTTTTACAGAACGCGGATATGTATCCTTGACTTGGATGCCGTCATAGGTGATTGAAACATCGCTCAGGACCGGGCTCTTGATCTTTTGATAAAAACTGGAAAGAGCCGTCTCGATATTTTCTTCAGGTGAAACATACTGAGCTGTTCCGTGATTTTCTTCTGCCAAACGATTGAGCAAGCGAGTGTCGATGTCATTGCCAACGCCAAAATCGAACACGCGAATGTCGCGCTTCGACTTCACTTTCTTGAGCAAGCTGCCGATATCTGTATCACCAACAGTGGGTTCGCCGTCGGTCATCATGACGAGAAATCCCGGGCGATCCGTAGTTTGACTCAGCATTGTCGTTCCCATGGATAGAGCGTCGCCGATATTCGTTCCACCACGCGCATCAAGGTCGTCGATGAATGCAACCGCTGCCTTCTTGTTCTCCGGTGTAGCCAGCATCAATTGTGATTTGAGCGCTTCTGCATCAGTATTGAATTGAACGATCGAGAATCGATCAGCCGGATTGAGCGCGTTTACAACATACTTGAGAGCATGTTTCAGCTGAACAATTTTTTCGCCCTGCATCGAACCAGAAGTATCAGCAATCAGCACTATGTCCTTCGCCACGACTTGCTCTGATTTCATAGGTGGAGACAAGGTCAGGAGGAAGTAGCCATCCTCTGCGACTGTCTTATGGGTTAGAACATTAGCCGCCATCGACTTGTCGGAAACACTGTAATAGAGAAGGAAGTCCTTATCCGGCACAATACCTTTGCCAAGGAAAGCGACTTTAGCAAGACTGTCGGTCGAGCGTGACGATGTAATGGCGTGCGTTGGCGACCAGATTGTGCGCAGTCCTTGTTTTGACTGGAGCTTCATGTCGATTTTTACTTCACCGACAGGATCATCTCCGCCCTTGGATTTAAGCGGGAATTGATATTTGAGTAGACCGTTTTCAGCCTTCAACAATTGTGTATATTCGAGTTCGACTTTCTTCGTTCCATGCGCGGGAATTGGAAAAATTCTCGCTCTTACTGTTTTATGATCGGCATATTCTAGTAAGCCAGGATCAACCATCTGGCGCACGATGGTTTCATATTGCTGACGTGCCTCTGCCGCCTCGAGTATTTTTCCTTCAACCGGCTTGCCGTCAATGTGCAAGGAGAAAGAGCTAAATGTGGTGTCCTCGGGCAGCGGAAATAGATATGTGCCGGCGAGATTGCGATCGGTGTCGTTTTTAAACGTCTGAACAATATATGTTTTCGCCACCTGATCGGTGATGTCGACTTTTATTGATTCGGCTTCCATATGAAGACCGAATGCAACACCGCCCTTCAAAACTGGGCGCACCGGTGGAGTCGGAGTAACAACAGGCCTGCCTATCCGCGGTGTCAGCGGGCGCAACACGACGCCTGGGCGCACGGGTGGCACACCGATGGCAGGCATGGGAGCCATAACCGCAGCGCCGCCGCCAAAGGAAGGGTCTACAACTATAAAACCTGATGCCCGGGATGCTTGTGGGGGCGGCAGCAAACCAATGCCTACCGCCAGCATGGATGCTAGTGCCAAACGCTTCATATCTAATACCTCGTCGATTGCCGCAAAAAATGCCTGGGCGCTCCTATAACCAGACTACGGACTGTGGCGCCGCAAATCTTGGGGAAGAAGAGGTGTCCCACTCTGGGGTTTTCCCGAAGCTTGACCTGGGTGCATCAATTTATATGTTTGCGATATCGCAAACATCGTGGACCTCTGGAAGGCACAAACGAGCTTTGGGCGAAAACACCCGAAAAGCTCTGGGTTGAACGGTTAGCAAAGTCCGCACGCATACTGCTTTTGAGAACTTGGGGTAAAAGGGTATTTGGATGCAAGGAGGAAAGGCTCAGCATATCCGGGGTTTACCCCAGCCAATTGCCGAAACGACCGCGCTAGACTACAGTTGGAGCAGGTGAAACTGCTTTTTTGGGGACCAGGATGAGGGTGGTACTCGCATCTATAAAACGACTGTTGATACCGTCCATGTGGATTCATGGGCGCGATAGCTTACTTTTCCAGAGATTGTTCTGGGGAGCGCTGGCAGGATGCGTAGCCACACTATTACTCGCTGAGTCCACAGTTTTGGAAAGCATGGAACTGAGCATGTTGGAGTGGCGCTATCGAGTTTCGCAAAAATTGTACTCAGCCGTCCAACGCCCGGCTGAGTCCCGAGACATCAGCATAATAGACTTCGACGACCTATCCCAATTCGACATCGGTATTGCCCGCTTCAATGATGACCACGCACAAAGTGTTCTCGCGACAGCGATTGAGCATATAGAGAAGAAGGGACCAGCGATTATTGTGATCGATCTTGATTTGCGCGGCGCCGCAAACTCAGAGTTGATCAGCGTCATCCGCAAATACAACAATGTTGTAATCGGACTCTTCGGCAGCCTTGAGGGCAGCACAGATTTACCTAGCCGGACGATTATGAACAACGTCCGCGCATATGGTTATGACGAATTGATCCAAGAGAACAACGGCTTGATTTGCAGACTCCCGGTTAATTATCGCGACTCGCAGGGCGACATCGATACATCGTCTATAAGCGCTGCGCCGGTGCCGTCATTGACAGAAGCTGTCATCAATTTGCATCGCCAAATCAAAGGTGTCGGTCCCTCGACACAGATTTTGAACTTTCAATCAGACCAGCCTGCCTACATCAATTTCCGCCGCATTCAATATCCGTCCGTTTCCTTCCGCGATGTGCTCGAAAGCGACTTCGACGGGAGCAAATTCAAAGACAGAATTGTGATGATCGGCTGCTCCTTCACAAAGAGACGGGAAGAACCATTCAAGAGACGCACGCCGTTGGAGGACAATGTTCCCGACGTGGTAATGCATGCAGACGCCATTCAAACATTGCTGGACAATCAGGTTATTTATAGTTTTCCCAAAAACATCGCGCACCACTTGTTGCTTCTCCTCGGCGCTGCATTCGGAGCGGTTGCGTCTATCTTGCCACTCAGCACAAGAACCGCCACCTATCTAACTTCTGGAATGGTGCTGGTAGGAACAGCGCAAATTCTTTTCGAGGGTTTTCACATGGCGCTGCCTGTAGTGCCACCACTAGCAGTGCTAACATTAGGCTTCTCACTGGGAACGTTCATTTATCTGGATACTGACTTACGGCAAAGGAACAAAGAACTCGCGCAAGCAAGAGAGTCGATGCAGGTGCGCGCTGAGGAAGAAAGACAGCGCATCGCTGAAGATTTGCATGATGAAACTCTGCCTGCACTTTCGGCCGTCGCGCGCATGGCGGATAAGCTTTCTGCTGACCTTGACGACAATCCGGTGCCGAGACAAATGAGAGAGAAACTCGACCAGGCCGTCATTGAGATGCGACGCGTAATCAATGATTTGCACCCCTCGGTTCTGGAGACTATGGGTTTTAAATCAGCGCTGGAAAACTTGCTTTCAATACTGACTCGCGACCACGAAATCGAAGGCAACTTCATGGACGGAGACGGACACGACGATTACAAGATCACCAATTTCACAAAACTGCAGCTTTATCGAATTGTCCAGGAAGCACTGAATAATGTGGGGAAACATTCCAAAGCCTCGGTCGTCGAGCTAAAGATAGAGAAAATCGACCAACAGCTAACGATCGCAGTCACGGACAATGGAAGGGGTATCGACCCAAAACTGATCCGCAAGGATTCGCACGGACTACTCAACATTCGCCAGCGCGCTCAATTAATAGGCGCTCAGGTTGAGTGGAAAAAGCCTGTCAAGTTTTCCTCAGGTACTGAATTGAGCCTTAAGATAAACATGGACGAAAACCCAGTTAAAAAGGTGGATGCAACATGATACTCATCGCTGATGATGAAGAAAGAGACCGCAACTGGCTTAAGAGCCTGCTCACGGAGAATTTCCCGGACAATATGCCGGTGGAGGAAGCCCACGACGGGCAGCAAGTTGTCGACATGGCAGCCAAATTGAAGCCGCCGCTGGTATTCCTGGACATCAAAATGCCACACCTATCGGGCATCAAGGCCGCCGAGCAAATCTTGAACAACTTGCCGAATACCGGCATCATCATGCTTTCCAACTTTTCCGACGAAGTCTACGTTCGCCAGCTCTGGAAAGTCGTGCCGCCCAACGGTGTTTTCGGCTACGTTTTGAAGAATGCATCCAACGAGCAAGTTGTAGAAGCGACCAAAGCGGTTTTGTCCGGCGACTGTTGGATTCACCCTGGTATCGCCCGAGTCATTCAGCGCACACAAAACAGAGCGACCAACTTAACAACAGCCGAATACGAAGCGCTTGTCTGTATCGCTCTCGGCATGACCGATCACGCGATTGCCAAACGTTTGTACCTAACAGAGAAGGCTGTACAGAGCCGACTCAAGTCTCTGTATGCCAAACTTGGGATACCGGGACGTGGCGAATCGCACGACACCGAGTTCAATCAAAGATGCCGCGCCGTCTTCTTGTCGACCAAGCGCGGTCTCATCAATCAGTCGGAATTGGACGATTGGGAATCAAAATTGTCGCAAGAAACTAAAGCCAGCACATAGGATTAGCGCTAGGATCAGGATCACGCAGAACAGAACGGGACAGTAAAACAGTAAATGAATAGACAGAGCAGATCAAAAGCAAATCGATCTAAGGTGAACAAAATCAGCGCAAGCGCAACTTTGTTGATCGCTGTCTCCATTTCGCTGGCAAACTTTGCCGGTGCTGCTCCGCAAAAGTCCGCTCCAGTTGCTAAAGTAGCTGTTCACCACTCCCGCATTTCTCCACCGCATGCGGGAGTGAAACTGCTCGAAGATATTCTCAGCCGTATGCGCAATTTGCCTCAAATTGCCATGTCTCGCAATAAGCAAACATTCCAGTATCAGCAAAGCCCACTCGGGGCGCCTTCCCCCAGTGCCGGTACAACAGATCAACTTCTCGCCATCAGACCGCCGGAAAGTTCATTGAAGGAAAAAACTAGAGCGAAGCTCAAAGCCGATAGAAAAACAACGTTGGCGATGGCAGAGCCTATGGGCAAAATGAGCCGTTCAGCTTCGATAGGCTCAGGACTGCCGAGCACAAACGCAGGCGCGAGCATACCAAACGCGTATCAAATATCAAATAGTAGAGGAATCCAAACTTTCGATACGACCGAGATTACCAATCGCCTCTCGCCAGAAGCCAGACAACGCCTGACCGCCTCGAGCAGTAAATTGTTCGACGTCGCTAAGAAGCTGGAAGAAGCTCAGCAATTAGCGCAAAATGTGGGCCGCGCTCAGGCTGGAGCCGGCGGTAGCGTGTATGCAAACGCAGCTCGCAACCAGCCAGCAGACGAACGCCATTCACCAGGCGCCGCTTTTCGCAACGAACAGAAAGCATCGAAAGTAATTTCGACCAATCCCCTCATCACAGAGTATGACAAAGCAAGCAGCGCATCTCAGTTCTCTTCAATGGGTGATGAAGAGTCCGCCGCGTCAGAAGTCGCAAAACCATCAGAAAAGGTTGCCTCAATTGCACGCCCTGTTCCGCCTGCATCGGCGGCACCAATGTCACAACCGTTTGGCGGGGTCGCCGAAGGCAATATGGTCGCCCAAAAACCACCGGCCGAGCCAAGTCTTTTCAAACACGTCAGAGAATTTCTCGGTCGGGACAACTCGATTTTGCCTATGTCTTCGCCAAAGCAGTCGCACGCGGATGCTTTCGATAAAGGCAAGCCGATCGAAATTGCATTGCTGCCACCAAGCGTGGTGACTGGCATTCCTCTTGTTCGCCTTGGAACTTCCGAATCAGAAACCAACAAAGCCCTCGCCGGCAAGGGTCAGCTCAACAAGACAAAAGTCAACGATTGGTCTGTGTGGTCACTACAAAAGGCGGGCAACGACGAAGTCTCACTGCAAATTTATTCACGCAACGGACAAGTCGAGGCGATCAGAATTTTCGACACATCACTCATCTCGCACGACTTCGGCGTAAAGCTGGGCGACGACCTTGCCACCGTCAAACAAAAGTTTGGCGAACCAGCCTTTATCCTTTCAGAACCTCAATCCCGAGGCGGTCAAAACTACGTTTATCCGATCAGTCAGGTGAGCTTCCAATTGGCTTATACCAGTAAAACGACAGCACCTAAAGTCGTGAGCCTGCTCATTTTCAACGCGAAATAGAGATTTCCAACGCGATCTAAGAGAAGAAGCAAATCAGGTATGATTTGTTTGAATTCTGCGGAGGGGAAAATGAGTCACAGAGATTTGTGCCGTATATCTTTGGTGGTCCTGGTTTCGACGACAATTTCAATGGGCTGCCAAACATCGGTTTCCGCGGCTCCCCCTCCGACGACGCCAGCACCTGCAGAAGCAAACATGCCGGCAACGACCGCAGCTCAAGCAAAACTGTCACCGGAAAAGAGAGATGCGATCAGGCGATTAATGGATGTTACTCGTCTTCCTCAAGTGGCCGACAAGATGTATGACATGCTTTTGGCGCAAGGACAGAAGAGTTTCGAACTAAATCTGGCTCGCTCCATCCAAGAAGATCCTCGATATGGAGACCAGCAGAAAAACGAGCTGATGCAACAAGTTGTCGCCTCATCAACCCGCATGTTCAGCCGTTACAGAGAATTGCTTCCGAAAGAAATAAATCTTCCCGACGTACTCGAGTCTATTTCGACGCAGGTCTATGACAAGTACTTCACAGCAAAAGAATTGAACGACATTTCTGACTTCTATCAGACAGAAGCTGGAAAGAAGGCTCTTGATGTTTTGCCGCAAGTCATGCAAGAGTCTGCCCAGATGACAGGTGAAGTAGTGACGCCGAAAGTCAAGTCGATTGTCGCCCAGATCGTCCAGGAAGAAAGAGTAAGGATGGAATCCGTATTAAGCAACAGCGCCGCCGCGAGCACATCCTCAAGCGCCAAGCCGGACGGAAAGGCCGACCAAAAATCGACGGACCAGAAAACCGAGCCTAAGAAGTAAATCCCACTTTTTTTTAGCTAAGCTCTCGTATATCTGTTTAAATCACTGCCCTTGATCGGTTAGGATCCATGGGTAAAGCGTCTCGTTTCAAACGGCGCAAGACTGGCTGGGCGCGTACGGTCCAAATTCTGTGGCAAGCACATACGAACCGCTATACCTTAAATATAGACCGCAGTCGCTTGGCGATCTGGTTGGTCAGCAATCGGTTGTGCGGACTCTGAGCAATGCAATCGAGCACGACCGTGTAGCGCACGCTTACCTTTTCACGGGTCCCCGCGGTTGCGGCAAGACGTCATCGGCCCGGATTATGGCAAAGTCCCTTAATTGCCAGAACGGTCCGACGCCGACTCCATGCTTGGAGTGCACGTCCTGCATAGAAGTAAAGCAAGTCAATTCGCCTGCGGTCATCGAAATCGACGCGGCGTCGCACAACAGCGTCGATGACGCCAGGCTTCTTATAGAACGCGCGCCCATAACCGTCGGCGGCAATTACAAGATTTACATCATCGATGAATGCCACATGCTCACGAAAGAAGCGTTTAACGCTCTTTTGAAAACCATTGAAGAGCCGCCGCCCAACGTTATCTTCATTCTGGCAACTACGGAAGAGCACAAGGTTCCGCCAACCATTATCAGCAGATGCCAACGCTTGATGTTCAAGCTCATCAACCACGATGAATTGGCTGTGCATCTGCGCAATGTCGCGACCAAAGAAGACATCAACATTGACGATGCAGCAATCGATCTAGTCGCTCGCCGCTCGGGCGGTGGACTAAGAGACGCGCTCGGGTTGCTGGATCAAGCCTCGCTACTGGCGACAAAAGAAAAGCAAGTTCAGCTGGACGATTTGCTTCTCATGTTGGGCTCGGTCAAAGAAGATGTTTTGCTCGATTTCAGCAAAGCGATAAAAGAAGGCGCCGCGGAGCCGGTTTTACAAGCAGCCAGCAGTTTGCTCGGTGAGGGCAGAGAACCGGCGCTCATTGCTCTGGAACTATCAAAACATTTCCTCAATCTTGCAAAAGCACAATTGAAGATCCCTGTGATGGGCTCTCCATCTTATTTGCAGGCGCTGACAGAACAGTCTCAATTGTTTGACAGAACAGAACTTGCTCAAATGGTCGAGCAATTATCGTCGTTAGAACAAAGTTGCCGCCGTTCTACTCAATCAGCCCTCGCTCTCGAGATTGGCTTGCTGTCTTTGTGCCACAGACTGGAAATAACAGACCTGCGACAATTGAGAGACAAAGTTGTGGATTTAGAATCTCGACTGGCATCGGGCGTGCCACCACAGCCGATGCACTCTCAAAGACCAGCACCGAGACCTCCATCGGCTCCTCCTGTGTCACACGCGCCATCATCACATGCGCCGGCTTCCGCTCACGCGCCGGCTCCTTCTCACGCGCCGGCTCCGGCACCACATGCAGCTCCGCCGGTTGCGGCATCTCCAGCAGCGTCCGCCCACACAACTTCGTCTGCCGCAACTGCTTCTGCCGATATTGCAGCGCCGTACGCGCCGACACCAATGCAGGGCGAACCTGCACCGGCTCCAGATTATGCGGCTGCAGAGAATCGCGAAAGTTCGGCCGTAGCTACGGCCGATGCGTCGCAAGAAAATATCGTCCCGGAGTCGATCGTTACTTACGAAGAATCCGAAGAAGAGTACGCAGAACCGGCTGCACCAACCGCATTTACCGAAATCGACGAAGTGTGGTCGGCGATTCTTGATCAACTACAAGAGCGTCATAAACCGACCTATTCACTTTTACAATCCATGTGCGCGCCGCTTACTCTCACTCGAGATGAGCTGGTCATCGGCGTTAAAGAGATGTTGCTCAAAACGCTGGAAACAAAGATAGATTACATCCGAGCGGCTGCTCAAGCAACCGGCAGAGATCTGCAAGTAAAGATCAAGCCAATGACTGTGGCGCAAGAAACGAAACCGCGCCCCAAAGCGCCGTCCGCCGGTACTTCGCCGGGAAAGCCTGAACCTCAAGCATACGCGGCGGAGCATCCTGCATCCGCCCAATCTTCTGCGCCTCAAAATGCTCCTTCTAGCGCTTCTTCAAATTCGCATTCCAGTCAACAATCAGGCGGACCTGCGAGCGCACCACAACGGCAGGGTGGCTCCGGCAATCCGGCACAGAAACCGCGGGAGCACACACCTCTGAGTTCTGCACCGCCGAAGTCAACATCGTCGGAGCCAGTTGAAAAAAATACGCTGGTGAAAGAGGCATATCGACTTTTTGAAGGACCCGGTTCAAGAGAGTTTGCCGACAATTCCTAAAACGGATTTTGTTATTCATCGGCAAAAGTCTATGCTCGAAAAAGAGACGATGCCCCCTCAAAACTCAGGTGATTTCAAACTGGCCGACCGGAACCGGCTCTAAATGTGCGTCTTCAACTTTAGAAACGGCAACGTCTACCTTATCGACGCGCGCATAAGCTGGTCCTTGCTGGCACCAGGCGATAAGTTCATTGACAACGTTTTCCGGCCCCGTAGCTAGGGCCTCGACAGTTCCATCGGGCATGTTTCTAACCCAGCCTGAAAGTCCCAATTCACGGGCTTTCTCGCGTGTAGACTGACGAAAGAACACGCCCTGCACTCGTCCATGAATTTTGAGCTTTGCCAAAACCTGCATCCGCTTCTCTCTCCTCTGCCGAGATTCAAACTTAAGAGGGAGTTTCGTCCGCCTTCTCAAGTGGAAATCTGTTCAATAGACTCGCACAAGAATAATAATTTTCACCAGTGAGTAAAAGCAGTTAAGATATTGAGAAAGGCCTCCGCAACCTTTTGAAAATCCCTTGAAATGGGGTATCTAAGCTTTAGGGCTTATGGATGTTTGTAGCAGCCCAAAATGGCGGATGGGAAAACCGGCAACAGATGGTGAACGAAACGAGCAGCAAACCAGACGTCGACAAAGAAACCTTACTGGCTGCACTTAAGGCAGTCAAAGACAAGGGTTTGGATGTCAATCCTTTCACGGTCGCCGACGAGGCGAAAGTTAGTGCTCGTGCTGTTTACAGCGTCACCGAATACATGGATCTGATCATCAAGGAGCGTGGCAGCCCGCTCGTGGTCAATACCGATGTCATCTCGGAGTATCAGGCGGAAGTTAAAAACCTGGAAAGCCGCATACGGCAGCTGCAAATTCAGAATGAAGTTTTGACCATGCAACAGCAAACCCAGTACGACCTGGGCCACAAGCTGGGTGTCATCGAGGGCAAAAAGCAGAAAGCGCAAGAAATCGCAGCTCAAGAGGCAGCCAGAGCGCTTGCCGGCGATGGCGACATCGACCTGGAAATGGAGCGCAAAGCTAAGAAGAAGGCGTCCGGCACCGCCACAGGCGAGGCTAACGTCATCCAACTTTCCAACACCAGTTATGTGCCCGAGCTCGTGGGCGGGGCACCAGAGCCACCGGCAGCCGCAAGAGTTACTCGCGAAGACGAGGGCTGGGACACGCCGGACGTCATTGGCGAAGCCGAAATGCTGGCAGCAGAGAGGCAAGAAAACAAGGACATTGCCGCAGCCCATGAGCCAGCTGAAGTCATGGAAAGTCTGAGCGAAGCCGAAGCCGAAGCAAACGCACCGGCTCAGGGGCTCGAATCTGGTATTCCGACGGCTGTCTTTTTGAGCGCAGTCGAGGACCAAAGCGCGTCTTTCGGAGACAGCTATTCACAAAAGGTGTTTAACGCTGCACGGTCCGGACCTTTTGTCGCAAGCGAATTCAATCCGATGCTCGAGCTTTCATGGAAAGACCTTGAGACGGTCTACCATTTCCGCGCTAAGTCCTTGAAGGATTTTTCAAAACAAATCCAGCAAAGCCAACCCCCGTCTCCTCCTCCGCCCCCTGCGCCCAAGAAAGAAAGAGTGCGCGTGCCCATAGAAACCAATGGGGATATAGATGAGCGGCACATCGACGAGATTCAGACTTTGCCATCTGAAACCCTGACAGGCGACAACTGGGCGAAGTTTGAAGATCCGGCCCAGCAGTACCAGCCCAGTGGCGAACAATATATAGAAACACACGACGAGTCCACCCAGGAGCCGGACGCACTTGGTCAAGGAGCCGGAACAGCTTACGGGCAAGGCGTCCAAGACGAATATGGGCAAGGAATGCAGAATTCCTACATCCCAGGCTCCAGCGATGCTTATGCTCAGGGAGCACAGGATTCCTACGGACAGGGCGGACAAGACGCATACGGGCAAGGCGGACAAGACGCATACGGGCAGCCTCCGCAGAATGCCTTCGGACATGATGTTCAAGACAATTACGGGGCAGTTCAAGAACCTGAATACGCTGACGGCGGTCAGCAGGGCAGCGGTTTCGACCTAGACTCGATGGATATCTTTGAAGGTCTTGACGACTACGGCAACCTGGAAGACATCGAAATCATTCAAGACGTACAGTTGTCGCCAGAGGGCAATGCCCCGTCAGACGACGAATTGCGCGATTTGATCAAGAACAGGATCCGTCAGGCCAAGGAAATGTCATCAGAGCCCCGAGAAGCCCATCAGATGGGCACTGGCACTCCAGCGGCGGCGGCGGACAAGTCTGAGCCGAAAGGTCTGGGCAGCAAATTTATCGGCGGAAAAGCCAGACCCAAACCAGGGGAAACAGGACAGGCGCCTGCAGAGGCACCAGCGGCATCAGTTGGTCAAACGGGCGCTCATCAAGGCAGCAGCCCTCCGCCTCCAGCCCCCACTGCCGCGCAATCCGCGGCCACGCAAGGTTTCGTCCGTCAGGTCCCGCCGGAAATCCGAAAAGCTTGCATGCTGCTTGGTGTTCGCCCGGAAGAGATGACCATAGAATCTGTTACGGATGCCTGGAAGAAGCAAATAACCAGTCCAGGTGTGCACCCTGATCAAGGTGGAGATACCGAATCGGCGATTTACCTAAATACTGCCAAGGACACTATCCTTAGATGGCTGTATGATCAAGCGCCAAAGCTCGGCAAAAAATGGGGTCCCGGTGGTCCCAAGAGCGGCCCCGGCGGCAAGCCCCCAGGCAAGGGTCCGACAGAGAAATAGGCTTTCTATTCTCAAATTAGCCAAATTTGCCGAGCACATGACGCGAAGAGGAATCAATGACCAAGCATGTGGTCGCCATTGTGGGGCGGCCAAACGTCGGTAAATCAACATTTTTCAACCGCTGCGTTGGCGCCAAGCACGCCATTGTCGACGACCAGCCGGGGGTGACGCGCGATCGGATCTACAGAGAAACCGAATGGTGCGGACAGGAATTCGTCCTTGTAGACACGGGCGGTATTCTCACTGAATCGACCGACGAAATCACAACGCAGGTGTACGATCAAGCGCGCTTGGCTGTCAGTGAAGCCGACTTGATCATCTTCATGGTGGACGGCAAAGCCGGACTCAACGGCGCCGACGAAGATGTGGCAAACCTATTGAGACGGTCGAAAAAACCTATCATTGTCGCCGTCAACAAAATTGACGATCCCAAAGACGAACCCAACGTCCTTGAGTTCTATCAGCTCGGATTAGGTGATCCCATGCCGGTCTCTGCAATGCGCGGCTCGGGAGACGTCGGCGATGTTCTCGACAAAATCGTCAGCTTGATCAATCCAGAGCAAGAGTCTCCAAAGAAAAACGGCAAGGTCAAAAAATCAAAAACAGAACGCCTGGCTGACGCAGAAACCGCCGAGATACAAGCGAAAGAGGAAGAAGCTAGACTTTCAGAAATCCAAAGCAAGATCGCAATCGCCATTGTCGGAAAGCCAAACGTCGGCAAATCGTCCATCGTAAACGCGATGATTGGCGAAAAGCGCTCGATTGTCACCAATATCCCCGGCACCACCCGTGATGCCATCGACTCGACCATCATTTATAAGGGTCGTGAATTGACTCTAGTTGACACTGCCGGCATCAGGCGCAAGTCCAAGGTTGATTACGGCATCGAAGCCTTCTCGGTCGTACGCTCTCTGCGGGCAATTTCTCGCTCGGAAGTCGTTGTATTCGTCATGGACGCAACGCAGGACATCTCCGATCAAGATCAAAAAATCGGCGCCAAAATCGACGAAGCAGGGCGCGCCTGCGTTGTCGTCGTCAACAAATGGGACCTCATCGAAAATAAAACATCGAAGCTCATGAACGAGTTCACTGAAATGGTGAAGACGGACTTGCGCATGCTTGCCTTTGCACCTGTCGTTTTCACAAGCGCAGAAACCAAACAGCGCTTGACGAAAATTCTCGATGTCGCTGAAGCCGCTTTTGCAGAGACGCAGCGTCGCATCTCGACGGGACTTCTCAATCAAGTGATCGCCGAAGCCGTAGCGCTTGTTCCGCCGCCCTCGGGAAAACGCGGAAAGCGCTTGAAAGTCTATTATGGAACACAAGTATCGGTCGGACCGCCCACCTTCATCCTCTTCGTCAATGACAGCAAACTTTTGACCAACAGTTATAAAGTGTACCTAGAGAGAAAATTGCGTGAAGCCTTCGGGTTTGTCGGCACACCAATCCGCATCGCCACCAGAGATAAGAAGGAGAAATAAACGCCTTGGCGACCTTCATTCTGATGATTGTGATTGCCTTTGTAGCCGGCTCAATTCCTACCGGTTATTGGGTGGCGAAAGCGGTAAAAGGCATCGACATTCGCGAACACGGCAGTAAATCAACGGGCGCAACCAATGTGCTGCGCTGCGTCGGCAAAGGACCGGCTCTTTTTGTTTTTCTTTTCGACATTTTCAAAGGCTATGCGCCTGTGGCAGCAGCAGTTTATCTGGACGGCGGCAGGGCCGACTGGAGCATTTTGGGACTTACCCATACATGTGCTCCGCTGTGTGCTGTAGCCGCTTTGGTCGGTCACAGCAAATCTATTTTTCTGGGCTTTCAAGGCGGTAAGAGCGCTGCGACTGGCTTAGGAACAGTCATTGCGCTCAATCCACTTGTAGGTGGAGTACTATTTGCAACATGGCTTTCGATTTTAGGGATAACTAAAATCGTCTCCGTAGCCTCAATCGGCGCGGTCTGGATGTTGCCTATTTATTTCTGGCTCTTTCATGATCCTGCGGCGCACATCGCCTACGGCTTCATAGCGCTTGTCTACGTGACCTGGAGACATAAAGCCAATGTCAAACGCTTGATGGAAGGCACAGAACCAAAAATCGGACAAAAACCGAAAGATCCACCAGCAGACAATCAGGCCACATCAGAAGGCAAGGGAACTGAAACTGGCTCAGCTGCATAATCGCTGGCTTAAACGCAGAATTCGCTGATCATCAGAAAAAGCTAACGCAAAAACCGGATCAAAAAAGAAGAGAGCGGAGTCTTCAAAATAAAGAGCTCAAGGACAAATACACAAGATGATAGAAGTGTCGAAAAAATGGATGGCGGCGATTGGTACATCGCTTCTGGCGTTGGCGGCGACGCAGATCCAGACACAAGTCGCCAATGCGGCTGGTGTAGCGGATCTTAAAAAACCGGCACCGGCTCACGCAAACTTGACCCCTGACGAGCTGGTGAATATTCGCGTCTACAAAAACTGCAATAAGGGCGTTGTAAACATCGCATCATCGGCATCTTCGGAAGACATCTATTACAACTTCGCGCCGAAAGAAGGTGCTGGTTCTGGAATTATCGTCAGCGAAGACGGTTTTATCGTCACCAACAACCACGTTGTCGAAGGGTTCAAAAATATCCGCGCTACTTTGTGGGACAGTACGGTGCTTCCTGCCACCGTCGTCGGCGTTGACCCAGACAGCGACCTGGCTGTTCTCAAAGTAACCGTGCCGACTGGAAAAGCACTGTCTCCAATTCCTTATGGCGATTCTTCAACACTGGAAGTTGGTCGTCGAGTATTTGCGATTGGAAATCCTTTTGGTCTGGAAAGAACTCTCACACAGGGAATTGTTTCTAGCTTGGGAAGAACCATGCGCACTGAAAGCGGGCGTTTGATCAAAGGAATTATTCAAACCGATGCAGCCATCAACCCTGGCAACTCGGGTGGCCCGCTGCTCGATACCAGCGGCAAATTGATCGGCATCAATACGGCAATTTTGTCGCGGACCGGACAGTCGGCTGGGATTGGACTTGCCATTCCTGTGAATGTAGCGAAGCGAATAGTGCCGGAGCTGATTGCAAATCACCGTATCATTCGCCCAGACCTTGGCATTCTTGTGGTCGCACCAGTCGATAGCGGCTTGCGAATTATCAAACTAGATCCAAAGGGACCGGCCGCTCAGGCGGGTTTGTCAGGTCCTAAAGTGGTGGTCTACCAACAAGGTCCATTTACTTTCCGTGCTCTTGATGTAAATCTTGCCGACGTCATCCAAGCCATAGATAACCGCGTAGTTCGCTCTGTTGACGAATTGTGGACCGCAATTGAGACGAAAAAGCCTGGGCAGGAAGTGACATTACAGATTTTGCGGGGCGGGCGGCCGATGAAAATTCCAGTAAAATTGTCGGTCGTAGGTCAAGTCTGATCTACTAAGACCTCTTGAGGAGAACAAGTTGTCAAGAATACTCGTTATTGACGACGACGCAGCAATCGCCGAACTCGTCAAAATCAACCTAGAACTATTGGGACATCAAGTAACCACAGCAAGCGACGGTCACAAAGGACTGGCGCTGGCTCAACAGAATCGTCCCGATCTCGTCGTTCTTGACGTCATGATGCCTGACCTGGACGGCTTCACTGTCTGCCAGCGCCTGCGTCAAAATCCTCAAACCCATCCGATTCCGATTCTTATGCTGACCGCTCTCGGAATGACCAAGGACAAAGTCTCTGGCTTCGATTCCGGCGCCGACGACTATCTGGTCAAGCCATTTGAGATTCCCGAACTGCAGGTGCGCATCAGAGCCCTTCTCAGACGTTCGGGCGGCGTGCCTCAGTCAGCAACCTTGCCAGAAATCCTGCACGCAGGTGAGATCACTCTCATCCCGGAAAACCTTCAAGCGAAGGTAAAAGAGCGGATGGTCAAACTGACGCCTACAGAATTCGAAATTCTTCACTGCCTTATGCAACATCATGGTCAGACAGTCTCCACAGGCAAACTGTTGGAGGAAGTCTGGGGCTACGCTCCCGACGATGACGTCGATACGATTCGCGTGCATATTCGCCACCTTAGAACGCGTTTAGAAACGCCTGAGCGCAAGTACATCAAAACCGTATACGGCGGTGGCTATCAATTGATTCCGGATGGCTTTGCAAAAGGACAGGGCGAGTAATAGCGCTTTAGAAACGCGTTCTGAATAGAACATTCAAAACGTCCTCAAAATTGCGACGTTGCGCAATTCATTTCTCGGCATTGCACAATTCAATTTTCGCTTTTGAGAAATGAAATATTTTTCTAGAAAAGTATTACATTTCCAGCGTCTCGAATCGCCCAAATATTCAAGAAAATCATTTTTCGCAATTTTTGACGAAAACTAAAAGCGCCCAGACATGCCACGGGCGCCTGTTCATGAATTCGGATGATGTAATAAAAACCTAGAAAAATCTTACATCATCAGATGCGCGAAATTTGATCGTGTCATCTCACGAGAATCGCAAACTGCGTCACGTGAAAACGTCAACTGCGCAGGCTTTCGCCGACATTCAAATTACTTAAGGCATTGATTCTGAAGGAGTGGTATCACGGGTGATGACAGGCATAGGTCGTGAATTCTGCATGCACATATATCTTTTTTGTATGCACCTTTAAGTGTAAGAAGCACGAAAAATGCATTATGAGACGGACATACCACATTGCAACCAGTCTCATTACAACCAGCCCTCCTGGCAACTCGAATCACACCGCGATGTCAGGCGCTCGTTTTTCCCGCCAGCGGCGGCTTTGGAAGATTGGGATTCAAGACTTTCCACATGTTCCTATAACCTTTTTAGGTTAAGACAATACGTGTCGGGTAGACATTCTTGAAATCCAGCTTTTACAATGGCGTGTGCCATTGATAACTTTGCAAAACTCTCATCGATATTGGGATTTGCAAAAGCGACAACAGAGAAGAAAGCTTCAGCAATTTTGAAAAACTGACTTTCGCATTGGCAGTTAACACCGATAAAACAAATCGGTAAACAAACCGGTAAAAGCTCATACGAATTGAAAAAACAAATCGCAAAAGCAAATCGGTAATGTCGATTGATGTCGCATTGGTTATCAGAACGGTTCCTGGGAACTAAGGAGAAGTAGCTTGCTATTCAACAGTCTGCAATACCTGGTGTTTCTGCCAACAGTATTTCTTCTGTTCTGGTTGACGCCCCACAGATTCCGCGTGCCACTGCTGCTAGTGGCTAGCTACGTCTTTTATATGTCGTGGCGTCCCATCTACGGCTTGCTGATTTTCGGCTTGACGTTGGCGAACTTCCTTATCGTTCCATTTATTGAGAAAGCGACAGAGCAAAAGAGAAAGAAAGTCATTCTCGGATTTACTGTTGCACTTAACTTGATTGTGTTGGCGATTTTCAAATATGCCTATTTCACAATGGATGCAGTCAAAGCGACATTGGGTGTGGTTGGCGTTGATTGGAAAGAGCCACACCTGCACATCATTCTTCCTCTCGGTATTTCATTCTTCGTTTTCGAATTCATTCACTATGCAATCGAGGTTTACCGTGGCAAGCCGGTGGTGAAAAACTTCCTCGATTTTGCGCTCTTCCCTTCGTTCTTCCCAACCCAGATTGCTGGACCGATCAAGCGCTATCAAGACTTCGTGCCTCAGTTGCACATTCCTGTCAAATTCAAATGGGAATATGTCGATGAAGGCATGCAGCTTATATTGATGGGTTTAGCCAAAAAGGTTCTTATCGCCGATAACCTGGCGCTGGTGGTTCAAGCAGGATTTGCGCACCCCGAACAATTCTCATCCTTAGACATGTGGTTGATCACATACGCGTTCGCCTTCCAAATCTTCTTCGATTTTGCTGGCTATACCGATATTGCCAGAGGTTCATCACTGCTCTTCGGCTACAAAGTACCGATCAACTTCAATTTGCCGTACATTGCATCCAACGTTTCCGACTTCTGGCGCCGTTGGCATATCAGCCTTTCAACCTGGCTGCGCGATTACCTCTTCATTCCGCTGGGCGGATCTAGAGGAAGCAAATGGCTGACCAATCGCAACCTTTTCATCACCATGGCATTGGGCGGACTGTGGCACGGAGCCGCTTTCCACTACCTCGCCTGGGGTGCATATCAAGGTATCGTTCTCATCCTGCACCGTGAATACGAAGCCGTGATGCAAAAGATTGGCATCCACGAGAAGCTTCTTAAATCGAAGGTTTATCACTGGGCATCAGTGGTATTCACTTTCCACGTCGTTTGCATCGGCTGGGTATTTTTCCGCGCCGACGACATGAAGATCTGCGGAGCAGTCCTCAGCAAACTGTTCGAAGCCCCGACTGCACTTCTCAACTTCAGTGCATCGCAATTGGCGATTCTGCAAATCAGAGATCCGATCATCTTCCCGGCTCTGGTGTTGATCTTGCCGGTCCTCATGGTTTCGACATTCGTCATCAACTGGTTGAACGACAAGAAGTTCTACCAAAGCCCTCCCTGGGCAGTGCAAGTCACTGTCATGGTGGCATTGATGTGCTTGCTGACAATCTTTACGCCGGACAGCTCGCCCAGATTCATCTATTTCCAATTCTAAGAACGTGTTGAGTTCTACAGCATCGCTTAGGACACAGCCGGGCAAAGGCAAACGGAATGGTTTAATGGGAATCTTGAGAAGTAAATTCTTCATATCTGTAGCGCTTTTCGCAGCGGTGTCATCGCTTCTGGCGATGACCAAACTGGGAAACATTGCGCCTACCGACTATCCAATTAAGACTTGGACCGGTTGGGCTGTGGACGAATTTCTCTCGGACAAACAGGGTCGCCCGCAGTTTGTATTCATGGGCTCGTCGCTCATGCTGGTTCCGGTTGCCGGAGTCGATGCGGACTATTTGAATCGTCCAATCGATGGCTCACGTCACCACAACTCTCAGTATTTCGAAGATCAATTCCAGCAAAAAACCGGACAGAAAGTTAAAACTTTCAACTTCGGATTGCCTGGAGAAATGCCATCTGACGCATTCCTCATCACGAAATTTCTCCTCAAAGGGGAGAAGCGGCCCGATGTGATCGTGTATGGAGTCGGTCCTCGTGATTTTATGGATAGCTTGCTGCCAAGCCCTGCCGCAACCGATCCATATCAATGCCTGAGTAGATTCGGTGATGTTACATCGCACAGACATTTGATTGCGCCAGAGTGGGATCAAAGGCTCAACTTCGAGCTGGCTCAGCTTGTTTATCCTTACGGACACAAGTTAGACATGAGCGTGTCCGCAGAGCGCGCGGTTACCGCGGCGATTAATGAGCTTTTGCCAAAGCCGCAAACGAATAAGCCGTTCACCATAAGCGATCGCAGAAGGCTCTTCCCGTCCTACAAGCAAACGGAAATTGCCGCCAACGAGGCATTCTTCCGTCCGACAACGCCCGAGACTCGGACATTCGACAACGCCAACTTGAAGGAATATAAGAAGCGCTACGCACATCTCAACTGGCGTACTTACTGCCATCAGATGAAGTTTCTCGCCGACTTGATGAACACTGCGCGCGAACGCGGCACGCAAGTAATACTTATCTCGATGCCGATTACCGACATCAATCGCGACTTGCTGGAGAAAGGCACCTGGGATTCTTACAAGAAATGTCTGAAGGTCCTGGCGCAATCTAAGGACGCGACATTCATCGATCTTGGCGATTCCAAGCAATTTGCACTCAATGACTTTATGGATACAGTCCACCTGCATTCCGGCGGCGGCATGAAACTGCTGGATATCATTGCCGAACGCGCAGCTACCGACAGACGTGTTCTGTCTGCTCTAGACCCGACAAACAGTCATATCGCAGGACTGAAGGGAGGACAGCTATGACCGCTGCTCCTCACGACACTAAAGAGAATCTGGATACTCAGGGTTCTAATCAGGCATTCAAACGCGTGGTACAAGACGAAAGAATGGGCGGCGAAAATCAAACCGTGTTCCGCCGTCGCGCCACCGACAAGCTTCCTCCAGAAAAGCCCCGCGCAAGCGGCATGCGGGCAGCGACGACCTGGGCGATTCTACTTTTCTGCCTGGGCAACTTCGCACTCTCTTTCTACAATCCGATCGAATTTGATCCCTACGACTACCTCTACAGAGGTTGGACATGGTGGGGATTCAACGACATGAAGAAGTCGCCGCACGTTCACAACGTGGCGCTTTTGGGCTCGTCGCTGATGGTTAGCGCAGTAGCAGGCGTAGATGCCAACTACTTGAATAAGACGCTCGACCTCTCGCAATATCACAAAGCCAAATATCTGTCGGACAACCTCGTCACCAGATTCGGTGGCACGTTTAATTGCTTGAATCTCTCCATCCCGGGTCAAATGCCATCTGACGCATACATGACGCTGAAGGCGATGGTTGCCACATCAAACCGCCCCGACGTGGTTGTATACGGTGTCGCGCCTAGAGACTTTATCGACAGCACAATGTCCAGCGCCGCAGATACTGAGACTTTTCGCTTCCTGCGCCGCATTGTTAACATCGACGATGTCGCAGCCAATGTGTTTAGAACGCCTTACACACGATTAGAGTGGTTCATCAACCGCACGTTTTACATAAGCGAGCACGCGGCCGACTTCCAGTTGAAGTTCAAAGAAGGCTCGGAAAACGTAGTCAACAAGCTGGTTGCTTGCCCCAAGACAGATCATCCATTCACGTGGTGGAACCGCATCAAACTCTTGCCGAGCTACCTGCCAGGCGAGATTCGCCCGCAGGCAGTAATGACCGGACCAATCAGCGAAGCAGAGGCACGCAAACGCTGGATCAACAATGCGCCCGAATACGTCGAGCGCTACAAACATCCGGACAAATATGTCTATCGCTCGCAGTTTTACTTCTTGCAAGAAATCGCTAAATTCTGCAAGAAAGAACGCATCGAGCTTGTCCTAGTCAACATGCCGATCACAAGCTTCAACATCAATTTGCTTGGACCTAAGCGCTACCTTCAATTCCTGGGCGACCTGCACATTTTTTCAATGAAGAACAACATTGCCTTCTACGATATGTGCACACCATCCAATTATTCACAGCAAGACTTCCATGATTCCGTCCACCTTAACGCATACGGCGGCAAGAAGTTCTTCGATCAACTCGTCAATATTATTTCGCTGTCGGGTCGCACACGCCAGGCGTTTGCACTTTCCGGTCAAGATCTAGAACGTCATCAAGCCGTAGCCAATTCCAAGCCGAATCACGTTCAGTAATGGAAGTGAAAAAATCCCATGACTGAATCTAACTCTGAGCAATTGAGAAGCACTCAAGAGAAAGACGCGCAGCAGAAGAACTCTCAGCAGAGATCTTCGAAGAAGAAGCTCTTCGCCTGTGGTTTTATCTCTGCCCTGGTTGCCTTTGGTGCTATCAATGTAATGGCAATCGGCTCGCTCACTGAGCGCACAAGCGGACTCAGCAAAGAAACCCTGAGCAAGAGTTCAGAAGAATCCAGCCAGGAGGGCACCTGGTCGTTTTGGGTAGCGCGCGATTATTTGATGCGGGAGAAAGCTCCACCGGTAGTGATGTTCGGCAGTTCATTGATCGGGTCAGCCACTTTCTCGGCAGATACGCAGACAACGAAAAACTTCCGTGACTGCGTTGTCGACCGCCATGCTGCGACTCTAGAAAGGGACATTAAGCAACAGCTCGGTGGCAGAACAGAAGTCTACAACGCCTCAATTCCAGGCTCGATGGCGTCTGATGCTTACCTGATGTCCAGCGCACTCTTTAAACCAGACAACAAACCACAGCTAGTCATCATCGGCGTCAACCCGCGTGATTTCATCGACAACACTGTTACAGCGCCGGCGGACACTGAACCGTTTCAATTTTTCTCGCGCTATGTCAGCCTCGGCAATCTAGCTAAAGCCTCATTTTCGGACCCGTTTGCTTACCTAGATTGGACTTTCCATCAGTATATTCCTCTCAAACGGATGAACGCAAAACTAGCGGAAATTGCCAGTCAGATTTCCAGAATTGGACAGAAGCCTGGTGAGCATCCGAGAACATTAGTTTCTCACTTGAATGTAAAACGTTCTGTGATGCAGGTCTTCTTGGGTGGAGGAAAAGACATTCGCAAAGGCGAATGGCTGATTCCGTATCCGATGCCTTACGGCTTCCAGGACAACATGCCAGAATACCTAAATCGCTACAAAAATCCGAAGACAGCGCTTTTCCCACGAGAGAAGAAATTCTTCAACGCATTTCTTGCAAAGCTCAAAGACGAAAACATCAAAGTCCTGGTCGTGAATATGCCGGCCACTTACCCAAATCGCTCTATCCTTCCTGACACGTTCTGGCACGATTTCAAAACGTACCTCAGCTCGACTTGCACCAATTATGGTGCGGATTACATTGACTTGTCGGACGACTTCAGATTCATCATCACCGACTATCTGGACACCGTCCACCTCAATGCCTCTGGCGGCACAAGGTTATTCAAAATCATCGCTGCAAAAATCAGCTCGTCTCCCCAACTTTCGGCTGCCGCACTTCCTCAGCAAGTTCCAGCCGAACTGCGCACTAACGTGCAAACCAGCGCAGTAGACAACCACTGGAAATAGGTGAATAGAGTTTAAGGTCTCAGGTCACTTCAATCGTTTCGGCGGTCGATGTGCCTGGTTTAGAAGGAAGCCCCACAACTAATGTGGGGCTTTCCTTTTTGCCATCACTGCGGCATCTCTGGCAGTCAGTGAGGAGCTATCCGGGTTTTTACCGGGGGCTACGCCCGCCCGTCAGTGTGGTTTCTCCCACTCCTGCCGCGTTACAAAGTACAAGAGTTCACTTTTCAATCACGTAGCCATACATATACTGAAGATGGTCTATCTCATCTTTCCGTCGAGGACAAAACCATGGAAGGCATTCTTGCTGTCGGTGGCTTTTGGCTGTTTTTAATAGCCATCGTGATGAAAAAACCGTTGATGGCATACATAGAAAACAGAAAGGGGAAAGGCGAGTCGGCAATCGAAGCCAATTTGCTGGACCGAGTCAGCGCGCTGGAAGGTTCGATGGTCACGATGGGCAAAGACATACAAGAGATGAAGGACACGAGCGAGTTCGCGCACAAACTCATGATCGACAGCGCCCAGCAAATCGCCGAAGCACACAAACTATTGTCTAAAAACGCATCGGAACTGGCGGAAGCACAACAACTTTTGGCGACCGCAAAACACGAAGCAGGAACAACCAAAGTCACGGTCATCGCACCGCCGAAAGAAGAGCCTAAGCTTATCGGATCGACGGCTCCAATGATCAACGAGCTAGGAAAAATCATCGATGCATCGACATGCAGATTCGAGCGTGTTCTTCCCGCTCCTATAGAAAAGGTCTGGCAGTATCTCACGTCTTCGGAATGTCTGCCGGAATGGCTTGGCGAAGGAAGCATCGAGCAACGGTTCGGCGGCAAGGTAAAACTTCAATTCGACAACAGCGAAGTTGAAAGCGACAGAAAAATCGAAAGCATAGAGGGCACTGTCACCTTCATTGACCCGCTGCGTGTTTTGGCATACTCCTGGGGAGCGCCTGGAAGCGACAAAGCCAGTCAAGTCTCCATGCAAGTCACGGCGGTCGGCGATCAGACAACCCTAGTATTGACTCACAGCCAACTGCCCACAGAAGCAATGGCAGAGGTGATGGCTGGTTGGCACGCAATTCTCGATGCATTGAAAGCGCGTCTGGCCGGACTGACTCCAACCAAATTCAGCAAGCGCTTCAAGGAAGTGCTGCAAACATACATAGCAGTAGTTGCCACGACACTGGTAGTGGCTAGCGTCGCTTCGCAGTCTGCCGAAGCCAGCAACTTGAGCCCGGAGACATACAACACGCTGAAGGTTCAGAGGACAAATGCAGAGGCGAAATATGACGCAATAGCGCGGGATGCAGAGGACTTAAAACGGCGCATCGCTGAATTGAAACGCGACAACACTTCCGAAGCTGCGAGCGCAGCAGGCTCGCTGGAAAATAAACTCGATAGCTCTTACCGCGAGCTGAAAGATCTCGACTACACCATTCGCGATCTCAACAACGCGATGCGCTAATTTGGATTTTCGGGCGGATTCGTAATCGGAATTGGTTTGTAACAACTAACGTTTGCAGACGGCCAAAAAGTATTGACAGAAGTTTTTCTGCCGTCAAAATTGAACGTATGCATACACATGTCACATTCGGACCACCCCCTAGCCCGCGACCTCGCACCACGGGTTAGTCTTTGCGTTCCGATGCGACAAGGCTCGATCTCGTAGGATACGAGGTCGCTTTTGCAAAACCATTTTTCCAATAACTAATTCGCGCAGAGGTCATACATTATGCGATGGTCACAGCTTTTCATTCCGACGTTGAAAGAAGATCCGTCCGCAGCTGAAACAGCCAGCCACAAATTGCTCATGCGAGCAGGCTATATTCGTCCTTTGGGTTCTGGCATCTATAGCCTGCTTCCGCTTGCTCAAAGGGTTCGCCTCAAGATCATAAACATCATACGAGAAGAGATGAATGCCATTGGTGGACAAGAATTTGTTTTGCCGGCGCTGCATCCGACAGAACTTTGGGAAGAGTCAGGAAGGCTGAGCACTATGGGCGATATCATGTTTCGCCTCAAAGATCGCAAAGGGTCCGACCATGTGTTAGGCGTGACGCACGAAGAAGTCTTTACTTCAATCGCGCGAAACGCGCTCAACTCCTACCGCCAGCTTCCGCAGATTTGGTATCAGTTTCAAACAAAGTTTCGCGACGAATTGCGTCCGAAATCAGGTTTACTGAGAGTGCGAGAGTTCACAATGAAAGACTCGTATTCATTTGATGTGGATTCCGATGGGCTTGATAAAAGTTTCGCTCTGCACAAAGCCGCATACGAAAAGATATTCAGACGTGCAGGCTTACAGTTCGTTGCAGTAGAAGCGAGCTCGGGCGCAATGGGAGGCAGCGCTTCGACAGAGTTTATGGTGCTTACAGAAGCAGGCGAAGACATGGTTGTCCTATGCAAAGAGTGCGGCTATGCGGCGAACGTCGAGAAAGCCGTTGCGGCTTTCGACAAATACGAATTCGGCAATGGAAAATCAGAACTCGAGAAGTTTCCGACTCCAGGCTTGAGAACAGTAGAACAGCTAGCAAACTTTGCAGACGTCGGAGCAGCGAAGAATCAGATCAAAACACTTGTTTATTCTGCCGACGATCAGCTGGTTCTTGTGCTCCTACGTGGAGATCACGAGCTCAACACGACCAAACTTATGGATTTCTTGGGTGCAGAAACAGTTCGCGCAGCAGAAGAGCAAGAGATTTTCGAGGCCATGGGCGCGCACGCCGGCTCACTCGGGGGAGTGGGTGTTAAACCGTCAGCAGCGAAAGGCAAAATCGCAAAGATCTTTCTTGATTGCGCTCTCAAAGACCGCTCCAATATGGTGACCGGAGCTAACCATGACGATTTCCACTACAAAGGCGTAGACATCGAGCGAGATATCGAGGCGACAGCTTGGAGCGACTTTCGCAGCGTAAAGACGGGAGATGCCTGCATCAAATGTGGTGGCATATTGACGATCGAGAAATCGCTGGAAATTGGTCACATCTTCAAACTAGGTACACGCTATTCGACAACTATGAGTGCCAGCGTGCTCATTTCCTCGGGAGAGAAAGTACCGATTGTAATGGGAAGTTATGGCATAGGCGTGGAGCGCTTGCTTGCAGCGGCTGTGGAAGGCAGCCACGACAAAAAGGGAATTGTCTGGTCGCAAGCCCTGGCTCCTTATGATGTCATCGTCAACGTCATCAATGGCGCAGACGAAGAAGCTCTCGCCGCAGGCGAGAAGCTGTATTCGGAGCTGATGTCCTCCGGAATCGACGTTTTGCTTGACGACCGCGCTGAGCGACCGGGATTCAAGTTTGCCGATAACGATTTGATTGGGGTACCGCTCCGAATCAACATAGGAAAGAAGCTCAAAAACGGCATTGTCGAGCTGGTCGAGCGCACTTCGGGCAAGAATGAAGACATTCAACTCCAGAATGCAGTCGACCTTCTGAAACAGAAGATTTCTGGCGCCTCGTAGAGGTAGCAAAGAGTCAAGACTTTTGCGATATAATGGCGCAACTGGGGACTTCCTTTCAGCGATCCGATCGATAAGATCTACGTGATCGCAGCTATCGCCGTCTGGCGACAAAGGAAAAGGCTCACCGACGTCACTACACAAAAGAGAAAGCCATGCAAAGAATTACAAAATCCACCGTTCTGGCAATCAGTCTTGCAGTCACACTGTCGCTGACATTCGCCGTCGATGTGATGGCGCAGCAAGATGCGCAACCGGTTGGGCAGACCAGCATGACTCTCTACCAAGTCGTCACTGACGGCTCGGGTCAGCAGTACATCCAAACAAAAGCTGGTCCCAAGCTGCCGTTGCCCGGGGCCGGACTGCCGCCTGGCACACAACAAGTTGCTATCTATCGCGACCAGGCCAGCAATTACTGGTATACCGACCGCAACAACCAACCAGTGGAAGTAACTGCTGCACAATTGCAGGGCTACCTCAACCGCCTCTACGGCTCACACGGGGCACCGCAACAACAGCAGCAACAATCGCAGCCACAACAAGTCAACAACTACTATTCCGGTTCTGGAAACTCGGGAAGTAGCAACGGCATGGGAATGGTGGGGACAGGACTTGCAGCCGCCGGAGGTGCAATGGCCGGCGCGGCAATTTCAAATTCTATGTACAACAACAATGACTATTATCACGGCGTGCCTTACGGGGTTCCGATGTATCGCAATGCCACAAACAACAAGCCCTACTATGTAAACGCCGGTGGCAATCAGGTTTATGTCAACAACAGCGAGAAAAATGCTGCAGTAATGAACCAGTGGAATCAACAGGGCAACTGGGAAAACCGCAATCAATGGGCTAATCAAGCGAATGGACAGCGCGCAAACAATGCGCAGGACGCAGCAGCTGCAAACGGTATGAATGGTATGCGTAATCGCGAAGGCAGCGAGCAGGGCGAAGGCGGCGGACGCATGGGCGGCAGATTTGGTCGCGGCGCAGAGGGCGGTCAGGGCAATGACGGCGATGGCGGCGGACGCCTGGGCGGAAGGTTCGGAAACCGCGATGGAAACGACCAGGGAGCGGCCCTTAACCAGGGCGCAAACGAAGGCGGTCGATTCGGCGGAAATAATGGCGGCGGTCGCTTCGGCGGCGGCAATGAGGGCGGCGGACGCTTTGGCGGTGCAGAAGGTCGCAGTGGCAGACGCGGTGGATTCAGAGGCCGCTAAACAACATAGCTAGATTTCATAGCCAAATTTCATAGCCAACTTTATAGCTGATGTACACAGAGGCCTGACATAGTTACGTCACCCGGCTGAACTATTTCAGAGGAGGGTGCTTACTCAAATATTTCGCTGCGCCGTCGCTGAGCAAATCGCGGTGCATGCGCCATTCATCTTTGAAAAAGGCAACCGCAATCTTCCTATCAAGAATGTGCGTGCCAACAAGGTTTAAACCGTCCAACTCTTCTGATAGACCTTCGCAGTAATAGAGTCGTGCGCCCTCTCGTTTTACCTTCAACAGTTTTCCAAAATACTGCATGGTGGTGTGGCGCTCGCGTGGCATATGTCCGCTCACAACCACAACATTCAATCCTTCCCAGCGCTCAGCTCCCAGCTGTTTTCTCCATTGCCGTACTTGAGTATCAATGGCAAGCAATTGGTCGGCCACAGCATCATCAACGTTCTGCATAACCATCTTTTCAGAGTCACGGCAGAAAGAAGTCAACGCTTCAGCAGAAACGCGCCGCTCTGCAATCACAGCGCTCTGAAGTTTGAGAGACATATTGATCAGCTGCTTCTGTCGATCTAGTAAATCACCTTTGAGTCCGGTCGCATCCAACGACGCCAACGCTTTCTCGGAAAGCCTTTTCAATTCTTGAATCTGCTTTACTTTCATTTCGCTGAGAATCTGATCCGCATCGAGTTCGAGCGCGACAAAAGTAGCCAGCACGATGTGGTCTACCGACTTCAGTAGTGTGTACTTATCCGAAATTATTTGCGTGGTTTCTTTCGTCGAACCATCGTGCAAACTAAGCACATCATTAATAGCTACGATAATCGGCTGAGACTTCTTTATTGTCCGCGTGCGGGTTTCGGAATACAGCTCGCGAAACTTATCATTAACCGCTTGAAACTGAGGTTGCATCTTTATCTTGACACCATTTACGGTGCCAACTGTATCTGCTGGAACAGTCTCTTTTGCGCAAACTAACGAACAAGAAAGAGCGTATGAAATCAAGCACGAGCTCAGCAATTTTTTTCTCATAGCTTCCTTTGGCAATAGCCACTAACGCTCAAATCAGCGATGATTGTTGCACATTTACAACTCTATTTTCTAGCTCAACCGCTCAGTGCAGTGGCGCAAACAATTCGGTCGGAACAACCTGCTCTCGCGAACCATCATGAATCTCCAAACGCGGCATTAGTTTTTTCAGCTGACTTCTATCGGCAATTTTAATATCCTTCATTCGAACAGTGACGTGACGCAATTTCGGTAAGGCTTTCAATCGCTTCAATCCTTCGATTGTCACATTCGTATCAGTGAGATCAAGAGAGCGCAATGTTCTGTATTTGAGCAAAGAATCAATGCACTTATCCGTCAAATTATTGCGGCGAAGAACAAGAGACTGCAACTTCGGAAACGAAGGAAGCTCAATCACAGCTTTATCCGTCAACTGCGTCCCAGTCAGCTCAAGCAAGAAGAGGTTTTTCAACGGCTCCAATGGTTTATCCACAGCTTCGCCCAGTGCCAGACGCGAAAGGTTCAGGTTGTGCAACAACGGCATATTACGCAGTACCGCAAGCCCCTTAGGACTGACCAGAGTGTCGCAAATGCTCAGCTTCCGCAGATCTTTCAAAGGACTGAGATGTTTTGCACCTTCGTCTGTAAGGTCCACGCCTTGCAAATTCAGGATCACGAGGCCTTTTTGAGTGCACATGTCCGCAATTGCTTTGTCATCAACTTCCATATCTCGACATATCAAACCGCGCAGAGTACCAGGAGGCAGGGTGCGGAGGAATTTTGTATTTTGCCCGCCATTGTAGTTCAAAGTCAGATGAATCATGCAACCGGGCGGCACTGTGATTTTTCCCGTCGCCCAAGCATCCGGGCGAACAAATGTGTCGTCCATAGGATCCGTCGCCGTTCGAATAATGCAATACCGACCAATTGCAGGCTTAGGAAAGTACAGAACCAATGATTTATCGCCGGCCGCAGTGGGCAGCGCCATAAAGAACAAAACCCACAAGAAAGCAGGCGGCAAGGCGACCCAAAATGCAGATTTGGCATTCTTTATCAGCTTCATTCCGGCCCCGGTCTTCTAAGCCAATACCTTACGTAACCTACCATACAACGGGTAAGAGGCGTGATTGGGCTAGACGGGTATAAAGAATCTGTTCGAAGCCTTACTTTAGGAAGGCTGGAATCTCACCGCAGAGCACTATGCCGCCCAACGACGAGACGAACAAAAGCTGGGAAAGGGAAGCAAGCGACGAGCGCACACTTGACGCTTCGAATCCGTTCGCCCAAATGCCTGGTTCATCGTTATCAATCGGCACAATGGTCGAAGGCAAATACCGTCTCGTCGACAGCATTGGCGAAGGCGGCATGGGCGTTGTCTACAAAGTAGAGCAAGTCTTGCTCAACAGACAGATGGCGCTGAAAACTCTTGCGGGCACGGAGTTTTCAGAATCATCAATCAAGCGTTTTCACGCGGAAGCGAAGTTACTGGCAAAACTCGACCATCCTGGACTGGTGAAGGTCCGTGATTTCGGTTTTATCGACAATGTAAAGCCATTTCTGGTGATGGATTTTGTCCAGGGCAGAACGCTGTCGTCCGTGCTGAAAACATCCGGAGTCATGCCGCTCGATGTCGCAATCAAGATCTTCGTCGAGCTGTGCTTTGCGCTAGGATACGCACACAATCACAATATCGTTCATCGAGATATTAAGCCCTCGAACATCATGCTAACGACACCTGGCATCGATTCTGAAAACGAACATGTGAAGGTTCTCGACTTCGGAATTGCAAAACTTTTGCACCGCGGACTAAACGAAACAGATTCGCTGACACGCACCGGAGAAATATTCGGCAGCCCTTTCTACATGAGCCCTGAGCAATGTCTTGGCAAACCGGTCGACCATCGCTCGGATATTTATTCGATGGGTTGTGTGATGTTCGAAGTGTTGACTGGTGCCCCTCCTTTTTCTGGTGAAACATCCATCGCGACGATAATGAAACATCAAAGCGAGATGCCACTCACACTAAAAGAAGCTTCGATGGGAAGAGAGTTTCCCGAAGAAGTCGAAAGCCTCGTTGCAAACATGCTGGAGAAAGATCCGGACAAACGCATTCAAAGCTTGCTCGATGTGGCGCAAATTTTAATCGGGGTTCAAAAGGGTTTAACAGGCACCGCCATCCTCAACAAAGCTGTCGTGGTGCCGGACAAGAAGCAAACAAATCCGCAGACAAAATATCTTCTCATCGCAGCATGCATTCTTTTCACCGGCGTTTTAGGCATGCTTGGAATAGTATGCTACAACCAAATGCAATCCCAAAAGCCAATTGAACACGCGCCGGATTTGCCCAGATTGCCCTGGTCGAAAATCTCGCAAGACGGAAAGTTTCGTATATTCAATTTTCCCGAGAGCTTCTCAATTGGACGGATTGTATTCTCCGTACAAGGACAACGCGTCAAGAAAGATGCCAGAGGGCTAGTGACGTTCCCGGCTGACAAGGAATTGCAGTTTGTCCCGAACTCTCTTTTTCTTTCACACCCTCAATTCATGAACAACTTCGCAGAGGATGACATTGCGATATTAGATTTCAAAGACGCCAGTTTGACCGACGAAGGATACGCATACAAAATAACGGCCCAAGCGCCACTCTCAGACGATGAGATGGTGTATGTCAGCCACCTCAAAAAACTCAAAGGACTGGGCATCAAAAATTGCAAAATCACTGACACCGGACTCGGCTACATCAAGACCTTGCCTCTCAAGTCGTTGAATATTGACGGAACCGATGTCACATGGAAAGGTCTCAGCAACATGGATTGCATCAAACATCTAGAGTTCTTGAGGGCTTGTCACTTAAGAGAAGGCGGCAAAATAATCAAAGCGCTCAAAGGGTCCAGGTCGATGCACTTTCTATCGCTTACAGGCTCGGATGTGTGCGATGAAGACTTGAAAGATCTAGCGACGATGCCAAATCTGCAAGAACTCAATATCGGCTACAACAGCAAAATCACCAAGAAAGGACTGGCTTATTTGACTCCTCTAAAAAACCTTCAGTCCATCTCTGTAGACAAATGCGGAGTATCCGTCAGAGACGCGATCGACGTTCTAAAAACTATGAACCTTAGATATCGACCGGAATTTCCGGAAGACATCACGCCCGAATTGGAAAAGGAAATGTGCGAGATCTGGCCACAAGTAGAAAATAAACGCTCTCACTAGGATAGAAAGATTGCCTATTTAGAAACATGAAAAATTTCAGTAATCGGAATAGAAATCTGTGCTAAACATAATCTATGGCTAAGATACTTGTAGTCGAAGATGACTCGATGTTGCGACAGCTGGTGAAAGACACGCTGCAGGCTGAACGTCACGTAGTCGACGAATGCGAAGATGGTCGCAGTGGCATGGCTTTCATCGACGCAGGCAGCTATGATTTGCTGGTGCTCGACTGGGAGCTTCCACACAAGTCAGGCATCGAACTTTGCGGTCATTTTCGCAACCAAGGCGAACAGGCTCCAGTCCTTTTCCTGACTGCACGCGCCTCCATGGACGACAAAGAGCGGGGCTTCGCAGTCGGTGCGGATGATTATTTGACAAAACCATTCGACGTCCGCGAGTTGGCTATTCGCGTTAGGGCTCTGCTGAAACGCCCACAGCAAATGACAAATGATGTTTTAAACATCGCGGGAATACAGCTTGATACCAATTCCGGTGTGGTGAAACGCGGAGATTCTCTTGTAAGGTTGCAACCACGAGAACTTGCTCTTCTCGAATTTCTCATGCGCCACCCAAACACATTTTTCACAGCAGAATCACTGATGGCGCGCGTTTGGGACACTGATTCAGAAGCAACGGAAGTGGCACTGCGCAGTTGCATTACCAAAATGCGCAGAAAAATGGACGTCGAAGGGCAGCCATCTTTCATTGAAACATCCAAAGGCTTGGGTTATCGAATCAATACCAAGAGCTAGCGTAGTGAATCTGAAGCTTCCAAAACTAAAGATTCGCGACCAACTCTTGATGCTGATTGTAGCGCCACTGGTTTTCCAAATCGGCATCAGTGCATTTCTCTACCGAGAAGTTAGCAAAGTCAACAACAATCTCGCCGACCTTGTATACAGACGGCGGATCCTAGCTGTTCTCGACGACCTGCAGCGCGTGCATATCGAGAGCGCCAACACTTCGTTTCTCTACAGCATCACAAAGCGCCCAGAGCTCTCACAGCGGTACAACTGGTCTATGCAGCAGGTGTTTCAGAAGAAGCAGGCACTGAGCGAACTCACGCGCGATCATCCAGAATATGCCCGCGATACAGAGCTACTTTTGAGAAGAATCGACCAGTGCAATCATGGCATTTACTTGCTGATGCGAAAAGATGCTGTCAGTTATTTCAACAACGAACTCAATCCGATTCTAAAGGCCCAAATCTATGTGTCGGTCAATCAGTGGCTAAATCCTATGGGTACGTGCTTTGAGAAGTTGCGTACGGAGCCCGTAACGCAAGAATCATTTGCCGGACATTCCGCAAAGATAAGAAAACTCATTTCTTTGTTTTTTGCAATTTGCGTTGCATTGACTGGTCTTACAGCGCTCTGGGGTTCGCGGGTTTTGCTCTTTCGTCTGACCAAGATTTACGCTCACGTCAACCAGGTAAAAGCAGGCAAAAAGCCTCAATCAGTTTTAGGCGGTGAAGATGAGCTTAGCGAGCTAGATCAAGCGATAGCAGTTTCAGCAGAAAAACTGTTCAGCCTGCGCAACTTCAAGGAAGATTTGATTCAAGCAGTGAGCCACGACCTGCGCGCACCTCTAACATCAATCGGCGGCATTCTCACGCTCGCAAGAGATGGCGCCTATGGACAAATTAGCGAAAAGGCCAATGCCATGCTCGCTCAGCCGGTCGAAAAATGTAAGGAACTCGCGGCTCTCGTAAATGATGTTTTGGACCTCGAGCGCGCCAAAGCCGACAAGCTCAATCTCCACTTCGATAAATACAGCCTCGCAGAGTTGATAGAGTTGTTGCAAGAAAAACAACTGTTGAAGTCAGACTTGCTGAACTTCTCCAATGACCACCTGGACTTAGTGTTTTACTCAGATCTGGAATTAGCCGCACGCATAATCGCATGCTTGTCAATTCAAGAGAAAAGCACCATAGCATTCACGACCGACAAACAGGATCATCTTGCCGTGACTATTGTACCTGCAATGCAGGAAGGAGGAGCTTACCACGAAGGAATTAAAGTTTCTCTGGCGACAGCACTGGCTGAAAAATGCGGTATTGCTATTGGTGCAGAGACAGAAGAGACAACTCTGATTTTTCCAAAGGAAACAGCATCAGGGAGCAGTCAAAATCTAAAAACAACTGGTGAACGTATTGGTTCTTTAGTCCCTGCGAGTTCTGTAAGTACGGAATTTTTAGTAAAACGCTCCAGAATCGCAGAAGCAGGGCTTGCATTGATTATTGTGCCTGCAATCATCTGCTGCACCATGCTCTGGATGCTCAGCCAAATGATCGACAGCTCGCAAAACGAAATTCAAAGGGAATATCGCTCTTATCAGATTCTTCAATGCCTCAACAACATTCATGCCGGACACATGTATTCCGGCATCTGCACCATGATGTTCAACATGACCAAAAGCTGGGAGTTTGCAGAGCGCAGAGTGCAATATGTTACAGCGACGCAAGCCAGCTTGAATAAGCTGGCAGCAATATTTGAGCAAAGCTCTGACCAAGAAGAGAAAGAAATGCTCAAACGCCTACAAAAACAAATGAAAGACATTCAGACCATTGAGCAGGGCTTTCTCACTTCAGAATCACACGAGTTAAAAGACAGATTCAATGCGTTGCCGTCCATAGGACAGGGCTTGCCAGAAGAAATGTATTTCTACCGCACCAGGCTGGTTCGCGAGCGAGAGAAATTGCTCTTAGACGACCGGTCTTCAGAACTGCGCGATCGCAAGAAGGCGATTACTATCTTATTGCTTGGAATTCTCATGGTGACTGTAAGTACAGTCTTCGCAAACCGACTACTAAGCCGTCTACTTACAATGCACTTGTACAACGCAATCGGCAACGCAAAACGATTAAATAGCGCCGAGCCGCTTCAAGTTCCCGAGAGAGGTACAGATGAAATTGCTTTGCTCGACAAATACATTTACGATTCCGCGCTCGAATTGAGGATGCTGGAGAATCAAAGACTCGAACTTCTCTCGCTGCTGCGCGAAGAATTGAAGAACCCAATTTTGGAAACAAGTGAGGAAATAGCGAAAGTTCTTGACACTTCCGACGAACCTCTCCCAGATAAAGCCGCTAGCAACATTCGCAACGCAGTGACAGAACTCAGCCGCCTCGGAGCACTTGTCGATGACCTCACCAACATAGAGATGCTGGACAAGAATTCACTTCAGTTAAACGCTTCGGAATTTGCGGCAAAGGATGTCTTCACCGCGACGGTTACTGCATTGCAATTGCTCGCCGACCTCAAATCGATAAAGCTGGTTATCGAACCATCAGACCTCAAAGCATATGGCGACCGAGAGAGAGTTCTTCAGATTCTGGTCAATTTGGTAAGCAATGCCATTAAATTTTCACCCAACGGCAGTCAGGTAATATTGAGCGCGAACAAGGAAGGTTCGGGAGTCAAACTCAGTGTGGCAGACCAAGGCCCGGGAATATCCGAACAAGATCAAGCAAAGATTTTCCAAAAATTCGAACAAGCAACAAAGAAGGCGCACCAGGAAAATGATTCAAACTCTGAGCACACAGGCTCTACAACCGCCCCTATCGCAGGAGCGGGCTTAGGGCTGCACATATGCAAAATGCTTGTAGAAGCGCACGGCGGAAGTATTACCGTCACTTCCTCAGCGGGCAAAGGTGCAACATTCTCAGTGGTCCTCCCCAATCGCGCATAGGGGAAGAACTCAAAATTTGGCAACCTTCCGGCAACATTGAACCAATAGTATTAAATCGTTCGCGAGCGGAGCGGTGACAGACTCGATACCGACATAAAATGCGGTGCCAGGATATACACCTGATGAACGCCTCGCAACCAAAACGGATTTCTTCCAGGTCGTTGGTGAGACGAGTGGTCGCGTTTCGCCAGTTTGCTTGGCTCGCAAAGTAATTGGCGGAACGAGTGGTCGCGTTCCGCCGATTACCTGTATCCACAAAACTCATTTTCGGCGCTAAAAAGCGCCACTAGTGTTACTTCTTAACGATGATCGGTCTGATGCTTGTGGTCACGCCAATCAAATTGCCTTGCTTGTCGTATTCGGGAATTTGATGGACAACCGCTTTCGGTGTTTCACCCACACGAATAACGCTACGCAAATCTCCACGGTCGTATGTTTGGTTGTACGAGTAGGTCATCTTGGTAGAGCTATCGTCAACGAGCCAGTTACATTCAGTGCGGCGATTGCCGGGATTGGAGATGTTTTCCTTGCCGCAATTCGCATCACCTTCGCTCAAGCGAGCAACACGCACAGGCTGATTGTTGGCGTCATAGACATAGCGACCGCCCTGGACCTTCTCTTCAGAAATAGCAGGATTGAGTTTTTGAATCACCTTGCCGCTAGCATCAGTACGGGTTATGCCAATCGTGGCTAGATCGGCGCGGTCGAATTGATAGTTCTTTTCAGAACCGAAGAATTCAAACTTATCGCGCTCCAGGACCTGCCCTTTCATGTTTCCGACAGTGAAATTTCCTACGACATGTGTGCCCGGACTTGGCAAACGAAAGCCGGATTGGAAGGGGTTAAATGCAACACTCTCACCTGTCACAGTACCTTGAACAGTGAAGTCTTTCAGCATCGCCTCGACCGGACCAGCAGTCTCTACACGCATACCGCCACCAGCCAGTGGTGTGACTTTGCTGCGAAGAACCGCTTCTTTTCCGTTGGTCAACATGTCGTCGACAACTGAATCACGAAGTACGGCGAATGTGACTTCGTTCTGAGCGAGTGCGCTCATCTCACGGGGAACATCGTTGCCCATCTTGTATAAACCTATTTTGTGCCGGGATAGCGACCATCCTACAGACTTGTGTCTACCTTGTAAGTGGGGAAAATACGAAAGCGCCAAAAATCGGGCGCCACTGGCGTTAAAGGATGCAGCGCTCCGGTGTCAGGGCTGAGGCGTTCATATCCGCGCCTATAAGGTCCGATGTACGCCTAAGGCGCCCCTATCGAGCTCAAATCCTTTTCTATCTCTTTTGGATCTGTATATCGCTTCTTCAAATCAAATTGCATACAGCGTTGAACGATCTGATCTAGTTCTTCACTTACCTCTGGATTCACAGCCCGCGGGCTTGCAACCGATAACGGTTCAGGATCGACTCCTGTCAAAAGGAAATACATGGTGGCGCCCAGAGAATAAATGTCGCTCTGTGGACACGGCATCCCTTTCACCTGCTCAGGTGCCATATAGGACTGCTTGCCGACTACCGTGGCAAGGCGCTGAGCATCGAATTTATGCGCAACAGTAAAGTCGAAGAGTTTGATATGCCGGTCACTTTTCCAGATCAAATTATCCGGCGTCAAATCGCGGTGCACGATTGGCGGTTTCAATCCCTGTAAATAGCGAAGGATCGAACATATCTCAATCGCCCACCAGACAACAAGAAGGTCTTTGGCTGGTCCTGTTTCCTTTATGTGCGCTCGGAGCGAAGGTCCGTCGATATATTCGAGGACCATATAGCCGCGATGGTCTTCAACAAAGCAGTCATACAAGGTCACGATGTTGGGATGATCGATGGCAGACAGTATCTTCGCTTCGTTATCCAGCGAATCTTTGAGACGCGTGGTCAACCCATCGTTGGCATGCATTGGCAAGATATATTCCTTGATTGCCACCAGCTTGCCTTCTTCCAAGCGATCAGAAATATCTACGCCCGGTCCGTCCAAAACTTTAGCCAGGTAGGCGGTTCCCTGTCCACCAGCACCAAGCACCTTGATGATTTCGAATCTTCCTCGATTTAGCGTATCGCCCTGTTGAAGGTGACCTTTACGCTCCCGCTTTCCTGATGGTGCAAGATATTGCAACCAAATGTTCGTATATCGAGCATCATTGCGCTTAACATCAGTGGAGCTGCGCTCAATCAGATATTTCGCATGCGGAGCGTGTTGGCGAGCCTTCATCAAAAGCGTTTGCTCGTCAATCCAGTTAAATCCGATGTCTCGCCGCAATCTGTATGCAAGATAATTTCCCATGCGCAACAATATAAATTCCTGAGGCTGTTTGCCAGATTCATCGACACCACTTTCGACACAGGTGAGCATGTTCCACGGAATGAAAAAAGTCGCCTCGGTCTTCTTCTGTCCGGGACGTCCCATAACAATTCCCTTTGTGTCTACTCTAGTTATGCGCAAGAGCCCACGTGTATCTCTGTTTTTCTCGTCAACAACAACACCGATTCCAAAGAGAGTAGCGGCGAGCATCAACAACCACCAATCGCGCGCAAAATTCAAAACCAGCAGATTCCATAGGCCAATCAATGCACCCTGGTGCGCATAGAAAACAAATCCGAATGCGACGCAAAAGCCGATAGCCAGCTTGAGATACATATGCTTGTAATCTTGAGGCGGTTTGTTGTCCACCGTCTCCACGATTATGCAACGCAATCCCGCATTTTTCTTATTCTTCGAATTCGAGATGCTCATGCTTCAGCCGCCTTTGGTGCTCGCTCACGCATAATCACTTCAAGGCGCTCGGCGATCATGCGCGCAGTCGGACGCGCTTTGGGATCTTCATTCTTGCATTCGCGAATGAGCTCTTGCAGTGTCTTCCAATCGTTGCGCCCAGTAGCAGTTGCAGAATAGGAAAAGGGCTCCGGGTCAATCCCGAGAAGAAGAAATTGAAGAGTGCAGCCATAAGAGTAAATATCACAGGGCGGGCTAGATTTGCCACGAAACTGCTCCAGCGACATATAAGATGTTTTGCCGATGATGGTACCGGTTGCGGTGCTGAGAAACTGATTAGCTGCTCCGAAATCAATCAAGCTAATTGCACCATCTTCCTCGACTATCAAATTGTCCGGGGTCAAATCTCGATGCAAAATAGGTGGCTCCATTTCATGCAGATAGGTCAAAATATCCGCGATCTGTTTCGCCCAAATAATAGAGACGGTTTCCTTCTGTGGACCATGCTCCTGAACATATTGACGCAAGTTTCTTCCTTCCAGAAATTCCATCAGCAAGAAGTGATGGTCGTCCTCGATGAAGAAATCATAGATGCGGGCTATACGCGGATGATCTATACGAGCAAGCAACTGCGCTTCGCGTTTAAATAAGTCGAGTGCAACTTTGCGCGCGGCATCCTCCGACGAGAAAGGAACAACAGACTCTTTTAAGACGCACGTTTTCTTGTCCTTGGTTTGCGCCAAATAAATGGCAGACAAGCCACCGAGCGCTATCTGACCAACTACTTTTATGCGCCCATCTTGCAATTCCGTACCAGGGTCGAGCGGCACAAAAGCGGTGCTTCCCAATCGTGATCCGATTTCATCCAACCACAAGCCAGTGAAAGATATCTGACTCGTCGGCGTCGCCGACAAGGCGACATTCATTCTGACCCGCTCATCCTCGGGCAACCACCGTGCATTCGGGCAGCGATTGCGAATCATCAATAACAGCAATTCCAGGTTTTTCTTGGTGAAACCAGCCAGGCGCAATTGCACATCACAACCGTCTTTGTATGCGATACAAATGCTGTCGGGAGTGTTCGATATCTGGCGCCCATACGTGAATTCAATGGCTTTGATTTCACTCCACTTTCTTGTAAACCTGCCGTTCAAGCTCAGCGCGTGCAAAGGCGACCAGGTAATGCCTTCCTGCGACGTGATGATTGGGTAATTGGAAAACAAACCCGAAGCGAGGAGCAGCAAACCAATTAGAGCCATAGCTCCTGCAGTCCAGCAGACCGTTTGGACAGGATAAAGAACAAAGACACAGATCAAACCCAAAGAAAGAATTATCGTGCTGCGCGGGTCAAAGCTCTTCTTGTCGGAGATCTGATCCAAAAACTTGAGAAACGCAGCCAAAAAGCCTTCCTCTGTTTGGTGCGTGTATTCGATCTCATGCACGTCCGCTCCGGCTTCGCTCACCCACGAATCGACTGCAGAAGTTCTAGATTTACCAGTGGCTGGAAGTTTAGGTTCCGAGGTAATGGTACTTAGCTCCAAGATCAGGTCTTAGTATATGTACCACCTGGAAGAAGGTTTGATTATCACTCCAAAATGTCCCGAGATGGCAGCCAGTTGACCATTCTCATCTCCGCGGCATAGAGCAGCGAATCAGGCGGCGTGTCAAAAGTAAAACCCAGGGCAGAGGGCATCGAATTGATTGAGATTTCAGCGCGAGCGGGCGACAAGAGCCAGTGTCCGTGATGAATGTCGGTGCGCAGCACATGGCCCAAGTGCGAAATCATTAGGCAGTATCGCTCTGTCAGAAAATGCTGAAGACTTCCGGGTGAAGACATTTCAGGCGCACCAGTCGGTTCATAAACTGCAGAAAATTCCGCAGATGGACCGTGCCCAAGCCTCTTAGATGTGTACTTAATCACACCATTTTTGTTTTCGTAAGTCATCTTCGCTCTGAAGTACGGCAGTCCATAGAAAATGCGAGCCCCCCAAACCGACGGTGCATGATCGGCATCGAGGCTGAAGAAGTAGACACCTCTTTTATCACCGTACTTCACGTAAGTGCGAACATTGAGTTCCAAAAAATCAATGTGAAAAGGCATAATCCGTCCCTTCACCTCGCACATACGGAAAGGAACCACACCCAGCCACGCAGAACCGTCAAAGGTATCTACTTCCAATGGCGCAGGAATGAGTTTTTGAAGTGCCGTTGCATCAACTCGCCAATGAGCAAACAACAGATTGCGCCATACTTGTGACATCACATATGGTGCCACAGGCAACAAATACGGTCGATGCGCAATCTCGTTTAGGAAATCCACAGGTGCTTGCCCTTAGTACAGGGGCGATGCGATGCATCGCCCGGTTTGAAGTTTTGAGAACTCTGTGAGCCTATTCTCTCAGAAACTCTTAGATTTTAACGTATAACTCCTAACTCAGCGGAGTAGGCACTTGGGTAGCCAGTGGCAGTACAACAACTTTACCTCTACAGGCATCACAAAGTGTTTTAGCACCACGCCTTCCATCTTGCCTCAAGCTCCCAGGGTTTCCGCAGAATTCGCAGTGACAAAAGCTCTCCGCCACAGCTACACGAACTAATTTTGCCATCTCAGGCGTGGCGTCATTCATGTAGAACTCCAGTCCTCCAAAGCGTTCGCGCACTTCAATACAGCGATAAAACTCGCGCTCTTCCTCAGGCTCTTGCTCGATCAGCCGTTCTATGCCCGCCGATAACCATCTCACAATAGACTCCCAGCCGTCGCCACAGCTTATACCTTGAAAGCTCGCCATCTCATACTTTCGGCGCGCGCCTATGTACACTCGTGGATAATCAAATACCAAAGCCCAAATCAGCTCTTCTTTCATAAACGCCTCCGAGTATCTGATCGTTTGAAGGTTGCTCTCTGTCACAACTCACAGCAGGGTGTAACGGGGAGCGCTCAAAACGAGTCAAAATAATTTGTACCGTCTTCGAAGTGGGGTTTATATTCTCGGGTCCGGCAACGCAAAGGCGCCGGAATTGGGGGTCTAAACATATTATCCGGGCCCCGAATGGCGGAAAAGGTGCAATTCCACAGAGTGAGTAGTTCTAAAATCTGATGCAGGCAAGCGCCCAGAATTAATGTGCTTCGTCGGCGCCCCTGCCAGTTTGCAAGGTCTCCGCAAGAAAATGAATATTGAGATCCGTTATCATTGAATTGAGCGCTTGACGGTCGTATTGGCACGTCAATCCCCTACAATCGATTGCAGACCTGACTTTTGGGCATTTTGCCTCCGCAGGCTCTGCAATCAAACACAGGCAGCTCAAGGCATCACGACAGATATGGAGGATTTCACCATGCGAGTACTATTGGCTGAAGACGATGAGTATCTGTTGTCTGCGCTCTCCCACGCTCTTAAGCACAAAGATTACACAGTAGATGGTGTGCGCACCGGCACAGAAGCAAATGCCGCGCTGATGAGCGCGCCCTATGACCTCGTGCTGCTCGACCTCGGATTGCCCGGCATGGACGGAACCAATGTCCTCAGCGAGCTGCGTAAGCGTGGCGAAGATATGCCTGTAATTGTCATCACAGCCAGAGATAGAGTTGAAGACAGAATCAACGGGCTCGACATCGGTGCCAACGACTACCTCGTTAAACCTTTTGATTTCAGAGAATTAGAAGCGCGTATGCGTGCAGTCTTGAGAAAGAGCCACTGGCGCAACCAGCTCGAATTAGAGTTCGGCTCGCTGAAGTTGAACACAAATAGCGGTCGCCTGCATCTCAACGAGCAAGAATTAGATCTCACACCTAAAGAATCCTGCATTCTGCACGCACTCATGTCGAAGGCGGGGCAAGTTGTGAACAAGCGCCTCCTTGTTGAACAAGTATCGGATTGGAAGGATGAGTCCAGCGAAAACGCTGTCGAAATCGTCATTCACAGATTGCGCAAGAAGTTGGAATCAGCCGACGTTTCGATCAATACCGTGCGCGGTTTTGGGTACGTGCTTGAAAAGAAATGAGAGTTTCGATTCGCAAGCAGTTACTGATTCTCTTCATGCCCGTCCTCATTGGACTATTTATTGCCAGTGCAATCGTTAGTTACTGGCTGGTTTCATCATATTCCAGCGAATCATTCGACAAGGATTTGATTAGCTCCGCCGACTCAGTCGTCGGCAGATTGCGAGTGAAGAACGGAAAAGTAACAGCCGATCTTCCGCCTGCCGCAATTGCGATTTTAAAGCACGACGTTTCGGACAGATTCTATTATTGCGTTGTAGGAAGCGACGGTGAAAGAATCACCGGCGATGCCGATATGCCAGAGCCAAAGAGCAATCTGCAGCTCGACGAGCCACAGCTTGCAACTGTAAAACTCAATGGCAAAGAGGTTCGCATCGCACAAATAAAGGTTGACGTAGACGAGCCAGGCGGCGACACCGTAATAGTTCAAGTCGCAGAGACGACCAAAGTCAGATCACTCTTTCAACAAAAATTACTGGCTAGCATTGCGATACCACAATTACTTGTGCTCATTGTTGGTCTAATTGCTGTTTGGTACGGTGTCACAAAAATCCTCACCCCGCTTGGACTTTTGCAAGCGCAAATTAGAAGTCGGTCTCAATCAGACTTGAGTGCGGTCTCTGATGCAGAAGTGCCCGAAGAGGTGCTTCCTCTGGTAGATGCAATCAACACGTTATTGTCGCGTTTGCGCGAAGACTTGAAAGCGCACCAACGATTTATCGCAAACGCTGCTCACCAATTGCGGACACCTCTGGCAGGTTTAAAAACATACTCGAGCATCGGCATTGACATGAACGACAAGGAAGATTTGAAGCACGTCGTCAAAGAAATCGACACAGGCATCGACCGCGCCTCACGGCTCGTCGGACAAATGTTGGCGCTGGCTCGAACCGACAACAGCGAACAAAATACAAGTCAGAAGACACAAGTAGATCTCAACTTCGTGGCTTCAGACGTCACTGCCGAGCTCGTGGAACGCGCGGTATTGAAAGACCTGGAGCTGGTTTATGAATCGTCGCAAGAGCCGGCTGTTGTTTATGGTGAACAAACCGGTCTGAGAAATCTCGTCAGCAATCTAGTTGAAAATGCACTGCTTTATACGCCCAACGGTGGAAAAGTGAAAGTGCAAATTAAGAAAGGCGATCACATCACATTGCGCGTCTTAGACACAGGAACAGGGATTCCCGAGGAAGAAAGAAGCAAAGTATTCGAACGATTTTACAGAGTCGACGGCACCTCGGGTAGTGGCAGCGGACTTGGACTATCAATTGTTCGTGAAGTTGCTAACGCGCATAATGCAAAAATTTCCATTGACAGCCCAAGTGGCGAATGCGGAACAATCATTTCAGTAGATTTCCCTAAGCTAAACGGCAAGAAGTAGAGTCAACGCAGAAAAGCAATGGCGATCTGCGAAGCGCAGGGTCGACTCCGAAAAGCAATGGCGCCCTGCGAAGCGTAGGGTCGACTCCATGCGTCGACCCTACGCTTCTGGCACAGAAAGCATTTTGCAAGCGACACAGTGCGATACTAACTGAGGAGATTCCTGCCCTCAAGCACGACGTCCTCCTTTTACGTCTTGCATCTCGAACACTTAACCCTGAAACAACGGCACAAAGGAATCTCCGCCCTTTACTTTCAGCTAATACTGGAACTTGATCACATTGTTAGTAGGATCAACGGTATACGGGCGATCACCGAAAAACCTCGGACCGATTAGAATGCAATCCAGACCGTTAGCAAAATGCACCTTTGCATATTTTCTGATAATCGGTCCTATTTCAGCTCGCTCGGCGTAGTAACCATCAGAATTATGCTCAATCCCTAGTTTTTTGACAAACCACATCGGCATCACGAGTCCGTCCGGTGCGCATCCTGTATCAAAGGTTGCTTTCGTTGGCTTTCCATTCACCATAACTTCAACGATCATACAATTCTTCTCACGCTCAAAAGGAACGGTGTATTTGTCGCTGGAGTTCACGGGAGATGAAGCTGAAGTCGATACGCTCCGCGTTTGCGCACTTCCTGTTTTTCCTGGAGGAGCCGCTTTCACTTCATTCAACTTCGCTTCAGCTTTTGCCTTTGCGATAAGCGGACTTACATATGGTGCCTTCGTCATACGAATGTAAAAGCCGTCGATTTCGTATGTGTACTCTTTGAAGAAATTTTGACCAATTACAGACACTCCAGGTTCATTTGTAACCATGAAAGTGCAGTTTCTTGTGATGCGATCAACAGACACTTCCCCGTTGACTAAATGCATAAGCTGGACGCCATGCGGACGCGATACTGGAATCTCAGGACCTTTCTCAATTTCGGCGGCACTGAATAAATCTGGAAAATCTGTCCTGCTGATACCGCACATGCTAGCCCCGGTATCGAAAATTATGTTGACATAACGTCCTTTGATTTTTGTCTGTACATACATGTGTCCATTCTTCATTTGAAACGGAATTCGGGCAGTCTGCGGCAACGCTTTCCACTGAGCCTCAGAAAGTTTTTCCGCCTTTTCGATCATAGCTTCAGCAGCGGATTCAGCCGAAGATTTCATAGCAGACACTTGCGTTGCCGCGACACCAGGAGCCTGACCAAGGCTTCCAAGATATTTATTCGCCAAGTCGGCTTCTTGGGTGTTGGGAAAGTTTTTGCTGATGTGCTGAAAAAGCTCAATCGCCTTTGCGTTTTGTTTCAAGCCGAGATGACACATCGCCAGATAATATGTCGCGGTGACGTTGCCTTTCTGGGCTGATTGTGTGAAATGCCCAATTGCAGCCGCGTAATTCTTTTGTCCGTACGCTGCTGTGCCTCTCTGAAATTCTTCCGCCCCCTGGGCAAAGCAACTAGGCGCACAGTGCACAAGCACCAGCGCAACCATCAAAACAGCTAACCGACAAAGTTTTGACACTCGAAACCTCTTACCAACAAGTAATAAACCCCAGCCAAGGCTGATCCAATCGTTTCGCCCAAAGGTATTTAATCAACTTGAAGACCAGAATGCACAGGGAATAAATTCGGCAAGCGCAACGTCTCAATTTATGGAAGCGAGACAAACAAGCCAATGATATCGAGCAAACCACTAACTGACGCGAACTTCGAAGAACTGGCGTTGTCGCACTCAGAGCCACTCTTCAGATTGGCGTTCGCGCGCGTTGGAAACGCTCATGATGCCGAAGATATTTTGCAGGAGACGTTCATCAAAGCATACAGAAACTTCAAAGACTTTCGGTACGAAGCTAGTTTCAAGAATTGGTTAAGCAAAATTCTCATCAACACCATCCGCGACCATTTCCGTAAGAGCGGGCGCTCGGTGGAAACTGTTGAATGGGATGATGCCATTGAATTGGATGAAACACTGACAGAACCAGGGCCAGAGCATGTTCTTTGCGACTGCGAGGTGCATCCGGAACTCATGACAGCGCTATCTACACTACCTGAGCAGCTCCAGGTACCGTTGTTGCTGCGCGAGATCGACGAGGCAAGCTATGAAGAAATCGCACAAATCTTGGATGTGCCAAAAGGAACAGTCATGTCCAGGCTGTTTCGAGCTCGGGCGCTGTTGCGAAAAAAACTTTGCAACCTGACTGGCTCGGAGGCGCCAAAAGATATACATTCCCAACCCAATTGTGAAAGAGGCTAAAAATGAATTGCCCAGACGCTATCCCGCTACTGGAGCTGATGTTGGACGACGAAGCGACGACCGAAACGACGGCCGGGGTTCTTAAACATATAGACCAATGTTTAACCTGCCACGAGTCATGGGCAGACAGTCTTAAGGTGCGTCAGCAGCTTCGGGATTTTCGCAATGACATCCCGATTCCGATAGGATTTAAGGATAGGTTACGGGATATACTGTCCCAAACCTTAACCGAGCGGAAATTTGCTACTGTTGACTCGGGGCACATTAAAGCGGAGACCAAGGCCGGCGGCGGCAGGAAGGACAAAATGGCGAAAAAGCCAACATCCAAACGAGAATCTTCATCAACCTCTTCCACGTTTGAGCAGAAACCCGCACAGGGGGACGACGAACAATTCGAGGAAGCCGAAGAGGAGCAAGCAGCCGGCTTTGCCATCGAAGATGACGAGGTTACAGAGGAAGACGTCAATATCCAGACCCTGCAGGGCGGATTAACCGACGGCGACCCAATCCGCATGTATTTGCGCGAAATTGGGACAATTCCACTTTTGAAAGCTGACCAGGAAATCGAACTAGCAAGACGAATTGAACAGGGCGGCGCTGAGGGCGCGGTTGCAAAACGCCAACTGGTGCAAGCAAACTTGCGACTGGTTGTATCGATTGCAAAACGCTACGCAGGTCGTGGCATGCAGCTCCTTGATTTGATTCAAGAAGGCAATTTGGGTTTGATTCGTGCAGCCGAGAAATTCGACTACGAACGTGGCTATAAGTTCAGTACGTACGCAACATGGTGGATTCGTCAGGCAATTACGCGTGCCATCGCTGACCAGGCGCGGACAATCCGCATTCCTGTGCACATGGTAGAAACCATCAACAAAATCAAGAAAGCCACAAGGCAACTGGCGCAAGACAAAGGCAGAAAACCGACCGAGGAAGAAATCGCCGCGGTTATGGAAATCAGCGTCAGCAAATTGCGCGAAATTATCAAAATGTCGGCAGAGCCGGTTTCATTGGAAACTCCAGTCGGCAAAGAAGACGATTCCAAACTCGGCGACTTCGTTGAAGACACCGATGCAGCGACGCCTGCGACCAGCATCACTCAAGAATTGCTTCGCGAAGACATCATCGAAGTCATGGCTGGCTTGGCACCGCGTGAACGCGACGTGCTGCGCCTGCGCTTCGGACTCGATGACGGACGCCAGCGCACGTTGGAAGAAGTCGGACAGCTCTTCGGTGTTACGCGCGAACGTATCAGACAGATTGAAGCAAAAGCTTTGAGAAAACTGCGCCACCCAAACCGTTCTCGTAAACTCCGAGAATATTTGGACTAGCAAGAAGTCTCAAAAGGCTGCCTAGAGCGAAAAGATGCGGTACAGAAATCTTCTGATCTTCGGAGTAACCGCAGCTACCAGCTTTGGCGCAATACTTGTTTTTGTTCGAGGCACTTTGAAAAAACGTCTGATCGTTGGAACTGTCGCAGTTGCGGTATTAGGTGCAGCAGCGCTTTTCGGACGCGGACCGATTAAAGATGCGTTGATGCAAATTCCGGCGATGCGCCCACTGCTGGGCAAGAAAACTGTCGCCGATCAGATCGAGACCTACGGTGATATCGCAAGAGCTAGACTCCGTGCGATGTTTAGAGAAAAAGGCTTCGCATATCCACCTGAAAAACTGGCGATGCTGGCCTTCAAAGACAAGCAAGTGCTGGATGTTTACGTCGGTTCGGCGGACGGCGTGTTCAAACATCTGCACACGTATCCGATTCTGGGCGCCAGCGGTAAGCTCGGACCCAAGCTGCGCGAAGGCGACTTTCAAGTTCCGGAAGGCGTCTATCGCCTCGAGTCATTAGAGCCAAATACGCCATACCACCTTGCTCTTCGCCTCAACTATCCCAATGAATTTGATTTAGAACACGCCCGCATCGACGGCAGAAGCAAGCCCGGTAGCGACATTCTGATACATGGCTCAAACGGCTCGGTAGGCTGCCTCGCCATGGGAGATGTCGCGTCCGAAGACCTTTTCGTTGTCGCCAACGACACAAAGGACCACAATATCGCGATCATCATTTGTCCCGTTGACCTGCGCAATTTTGAGCCTCCGCCTGCGACTCCAAACGACCCAGTTTGGCTGCCGACCCTCTATAAAGAAATCAGCCAGGCACTTAAGGACTTTCCCGCACCCTGACCACCACACGTCAGCGAACATCGACTGAGACAAATTCAGTTTTACCCGGGTATTATTGACAGACTGATTTTACCCGGATAAAATCAGTCGTTGATGACACATCTCGGATTAATGCCATGAATACCCTGGAAACCCAAGAAAAAACCTGCACCTCTTTCGCCGGTATAAAGATGATCGCGTCAGGCGATCTCAAGCACGTTGCACAAATGACCAAGAAGGCGATTGATAGTGGCGAGAAAGAATTTGTCCTCATTTTTGATGACACGACCGCACAGCCTATCGAAATTGACTTTCGAGGAACAGCCAAAGATGTTCTCAGTCGATTGGGCGATTCGGCACCAACCGAAGTAAAGCACGCTGAGCAAACGCGCGGACCGGGGCGCCCGAAATTGGGAGTGGTGGCACGAGAAGTGACACTCCTGCCGCGACATTGGGATTGGTTGAACAGCCAACCCGGCGGTGCGTCTGTGGCGCTTAGGAAATTGGTTGATGAAGCGAGACACGCGAACGCCGACAAGGATACAATTCGTCAGTCACAGGAGGCTGCGTACAGATTTATGTCGGCGATGGCGGGCAACTTGCCGGGCTTTGAGGAATCAACGCGCGCATTGTTTGCGGGCGACAAAGCGAAGTTCAAAGACTTGACCGAAGATTGGCCGGGTGATGTTCGCAGCTATGCGCAAAAACTGGCCGCAGCAGCGCTAAGTCAAAGGAGCTGAGACGCGTTTGAATAAGGCTTTCAATATTCGCGCTCGATTTTCGATCGTCCTAATTGCCGCGTTGATTGCAATCGGTTCAAACTCAAACTTTGCAAAAGCGGAAGAAACAAACGAAGGAAAGCCAGACTCAAAATTCTATTATTGCGCAGATCGAAATTCATTTCCGTCTGGCATCAAGTACTTTGACTACGACAGCCATCCGTGGAAAGACGATGACAAAGCCATAGTTTCAAAATTACTGGATGAGCTAAAGAAGGAAGCACCAGGTGTGGTGGCTTTGTGCTCCGAAACCGGACCAATTCCACTGCTTAAAAGTCCTTATATCCCATATAAAAATATTTTGGGTAAAACCACAAACGCGCATGTACTCGCTGTAGACGGTGCGCTGTTTGTAGCGGATGGTGCGGAAAAACAAAAGGATTTGAAACGCATTCTTTTGCACGAGTTGGTTCACATGGCAGACCTTGGGCGCCGCAACGCATACTCTCGTGCTTGGTCGAATTATGCGCGCCCATCTCTGCAGCGAGCACGGAGACAAGTCAGCTGCCAGTTCCTCTTAGACTCAAAGGCAGAAGATTTCGCTGAAACTCGTTGGCCATCCACTGAGTCTTGCACCAGCCTCAAAGAGTCACTCTGCGAATTTGCTTCGCGATACGTTCTCGATTCAAAGTTCAAGAAAGAACACAAGAAAGCGGCACCAATAATGGAGCCTCTTTTGAACCCGGACTTAAAGGATCACGAATTTGCAAAACACTTTATGGCGGGACGACTCTACTTTAGAAACGATAAAGCAGGGGAGGCTATTCCTGAGTTTGAGCATGCCGCAAAACTTGATGATGCAGCGCCCTCACCGCATGTATTTCTGGCGCAGTGCTGGTACGAGAAAAAAGATATAGCAAAAGCGAAAACAGAGTTGCAAAAAGCCAACGAGTTATTCGAGCAAGCGCAAATCACAATGACGGAGTCGCTCCATTGGAGAACACTTTCAATGCTAGCAAATGCTCTTACCTTGGACGAGAAGTTTAGCGAGGCAAAGTCTATTCTCGACAGACTTGCATGCTCACGGGTTCAGTACGATGCCTCGATATTCTCTCGCCTGGCACTTTGCAATGAAAAGCTAGACAACCTGCCTCAATCGCTACTTGACTTTTACACATACGAATATCTGATTGAACATTCCTTCGAACCCGCACATTACTTTGACTTTGTTGAAGACAAAGAGTTTCTGCAAAACTTTTTGTCCAAGTCATTTCCAAATCCGGATGGAAGACGATCGCACGCTTTCTCAATCTGCTGGGAACGGTTGGCTCAAGCAGCGAAAGGCGATGAGAGAAACAAATTCATAGACAGTGCTTTGAGTGAAGTCAACAAAGCTTCTGCAAGTGGTTATTACAGCAAAGATGAAGAGTTGGTTCGCAAAAGATATTTGAGCTATTTGAGAGGCACAAGAAGCACCGACTATGAAACGCTGAAAGAGTCTGACAAAAAACTTTTGCAAGAGTTTGAACTATTGAGATATCTCTCTGGAAAGCCGCTTCCGACAAAGAACACCGAAGACTTCGCAGCACTACAAAGACGAACTCGGCCAACTGATTCAAAGGAAACAAAATGGCTTTTCTGACACAGAGCAAAGTGATAAAGGAGTTCGAACAAAACGGATTCGCACTCGTGCGCAATCCTTTTTCCGACGCCCGAATTGAAGCGCTGACTAAGGCAATCGAATCATTTCGAGAATCACAAAAATCCGCTGTTTTTGCTGGATTTCGAAATCTGCTAAAGGAATGCTCTACAGTAAAGGAATTTGCCAAATCAAGAGAAATTCGCGAAATTGTAGTGGCACTTCAGGGAGAGAAATCAAAACCAGTACGCTCAATTTTCTTCGATAAAACGCCGGCTTCGAATTGGTACGTCACTTGGCACCAAGATCTCTCTATTGCCGTCGAACAGCGCATAGACACAGAAGGTTTTGGACCCTGGAGCGTTAAAGAAGGCACAATCCACACGCAACCGCCGAGAGAGATTTTAGAGAACATTGTCTCACTTCGAATTCATCTCGATCCCTGTCCGGCAGAAAATGGAGCTATCAAATTTATTGCCGGATCACACGCGAACGGAATCCTTGAATCTGCTGAAGTTCCAAAACGCGCGGAAACAGGGAGCGTCACTGAATGCCCAGCAGAAAAAGGCGATGTCATTCTTATGCGTCCGCTGATTCTACATAGTTCTTCCAAATCAACAACGCCAGATCATCGTCGCGTTCTGCACCTAGAATTTTCTGCAATTGATTTACCGAACGGACTCAACTGGACCGAGGCGTAGGATAAACTTTACCAAAGACCTCGGAGCGGATTAGGATTAGCGCACGCCGACTTCGCGAACTCTCTTAGCCAGCTCGCGAACATAACTGGCTTCGCTATGTCGCCCTAGGCGATCCAACGTGTCAGCTCGCTGCTCGTAAGCGCGATGCTCGTAGTAATGCCACTTTACGTGAAGATTATCATTAGGCAGAGCACTGACTGGATCACCTAACCCATTGTAGGCTTTACTGAGATATCCATATGCCTCGCCATCTTCTGGATTGAGTGAAATTGCACGTTGCGCAAATTCCTTAGCCTTTTCATACTGGCCAGAAACGTTGTAATAATGAGCTGCAACCACATGCGCCTGCTCGTTATTTGGATTCAAATCGATCGCATGCATCGCCGCAGTAAGAGCGGGATTTAAGTTCATAATGCTGTCGTGTGCTTCGGCAATGCCGGCGAAGGCAACATCGGAATCAGGATTAAGGCGGGCAGCATTTTCGAAATGGGTCAGCGCATCGTTATACCGATGACGCTTGAAGTCGCGCCTGCCTTGCGCCATTTCACGAGCAAAGTCGCCCCTGCCAACAATCGGCAGAGCGGTGGTTGGAATTCCCAACTCTTCTGCGGCATTCTGAGTATCCGGTATGGGTGGTTCCGTGCGAACAATAGCAAACATCAAAAACGCTGGCACCAACAGGCCTACAGCACGCAAACTTCTTCGCACACGCGGACTGAACTCATCAGCAGATGATTGATGGTGTCGATGATTGAAGAGATAAAAAACAGACGCGGTGGTCAGCAACCCGACGAGTGCAAGACAGGGGTAAGCAACCCATGGCGCGGCACCGGTTTTCGCGAGAGCCAACAACTGAAGCGAAATCAAACCAAAGTAAAAAACATTGAAAACCTGGCGTTTTCTAGTAAAAGGCCATTCGGTAGACATTTCGGGCTTCAGGCTGAGCGGTATCGCAGAGGCATGAAGAGATAGATTACGAGCAGGAGCGGCAGGTTCTGAAGGCTTATCGAAGAGTTCAGCATTAATACCGGACGACGCCGTCTCTTTTGCGGAAGGGCTTTCAGCGGAAGAAGGGTTAATTGGCGCAGGCTCGGGAGGCGTTTCAGCAGTTGCGCCTGCAGCCCCAGTAGTTGGGATTTCAGCTGGGATTTCGTTTGGGATTTCAGCTGGGATTTCGTTTGGGATTTCGTTTGGGCTTTCGGCTGAGCTTTCAGTTGGAGCTTCGGTAGCGGAGCTTTCCTCAGGGTCGCAAACACTACCCACCGGAGCTTCCGCCTCTGACTCCTCTGCAACTTTTAGCTCCACATCGCAAACCGCAACGCCCTCAATAGGCGGTGCACAGGCTTTCGATTGGCTGGTGTTTTTCTTGGTCGAACCCATGACTATCCCAAGCCGGTACGGACGAATTTCGTCGGCACATATCTCCCTTTATACTTATATGCCCGCAAATTCGCCAGTCCGGCCATTTTTGCGCGCCCTTCCTGGTTTACAGACACTAAACTAGCTTTTAGAGACTACAATCCGCGCCTGGCTGGCTTTCCTCAAACGCAAGGGCTGCCATACGCCCAAATTACGCCATTCCAATAGATTAAATCCGCGGGCGATGCAATAATCTTTCCCGATATGAGGGACTTTCGGATTCGGGTCGCACTAATAGTTTTGTTGGGGGCAATGATATTCGCCACCCCTACAGTCGCACCGAGCGGTACGGCGCAAGCACAACAGTCAGGCAGCAGTACGTCGACAATGCTGAAAGCTGGCGTCGAGCACTCGGAAACCGTTGAGCCGTTGTCCGCGGGCTTGATGCCAGGGAAGACTTTCGACGCGAATGCCCAGATTCTTGGCACGCCGGTAGACGACTGGATATGCATTCCGCCATGGTTCGCAGGAACTTTTTACGTCGATCGCTCTCTCGTCGTTGACTTCATCGACTATCGCAGCCAGACGCACCTCGCGCCCAACAAGCTGGAGAAGATCTATAGAACCTTTCACTATGGTCACCAACTTGATACCACTGGCAGGGTATGGCACTTAAATCGCTGCCCCTATCGCAATTCGATTCAATCCGAAGGCAGCGTTCAATACAACATGATCAAAAGCTCGAAGTTCATACACTCGGGCAATGACTCGGTTTTGGAAACAGCCACAGGTCCAGCGATTGTAGTGTCAAAGGAAACGGGCGTAATTACCCGCTCAACCACGATTGAAACTTTCGGTCGTTTCGAACCTACGGCACAAGGCATCCGTAAAACCACATCAATCAAGGGATTCAACTTCGCGGGAATGCCTGAAGACTTAATTGTTCGGGTTGAGCAGGCGTACAGACTTGAACCATTCTCGGTTGATCCGTCAACTGCAGAGAGCTTTGCAGCGTTCATGGCAAAGCGCCAGGCGCAGCGAGAAGCTCGGATGCAATATCAGCAAGGAGCTGCAATGCAGGGTGCACCAACACAAGGTGGGACAATGCAAGGTGGGACAATGCAAGGTGGCTCAATACAAGGTCGTCCAATGCAAGGCGGTTCGATGCAGGGAGCCCCGCTGCAAGGCGCACCAAGACAGGGTTATGGCAACTGAGATGACGACCGCAGTCAAACGTTTCAACGGTATCATTCAACAGCTCGAAATGTCAGGCGCACAAGAAGGGCCGCTCGCCGGATTGAAGTTTCTAGCAAAAGACTTGTTCGATGTTAAAGGCGAAGTCACAGGGATTGGCAATCCGACATATGCAAAGACTCATCCGGCAGCAAAAGCGAATGCCGCAGTAATAGACAAGCTTCTAAACGCCGGAGCTACACTCGTGGGTAAAACGTGTACGGACGAATTTGCGTTTAGTGTGGATGGTATCAATATTCACTTTGGTACACCAAACAATCCTCAGTATCCAGATCGCATTCCAGGTGGTTCATCTAGCGGTTCGGGTTCGGCTGTTGCAGCTTGTTTAGCAGACTTTGCTCTGGGTACCGATACAGGCGGTTCAATAAGAGTTCCTGCAAGTTATTGTGGATGCTTTGGATTTAGACCATCGCACGGAAGAGTTTCACTTGAAGGCGTTGCACCACTGGCGCCACTACTGGACACCGTCGGCTGGATAACGAAAAGCGGATCACTTCTGGAAACTTGCGGTGTTGTACTGTTGGACGAGAAACCTGCTCAACACCTTCCCAAGAAATTATTTATTGCGAAGGACATGTTTAGCGAGGTTGCTAAAGAGCTTCGTCCGTCGCTTGAAAAGGCGGTTGAAAAACTCGCAGAAGAGTTCATTGCCGTAGAAGACATAGAACTGAAGCGATTCGGCTGGGGCAGTCTCGCCGCGCTCTATAAAGTTTTTCAAGCGAAACAAGCCTGGGAAATTTATGGTGCATGGTTGAGAGAAAACAATCCATCCATGTGCCCCTCGATCAAAGAGCGTTTCGAATTTACAAGCACCGTGACAGAGAATGACTGGGCAGCGGCAAAACAATCGCGCGACAAAGTAGTCAATGACATGGAACAATTGCTCACCAGCGATGCAGTTTTGTGCATGCCGACAACTGCGAACTTGCCACCATTAGTTAACGCAAGCGACGAAGTCCTTTTGAAAAACAGAATTCAAAACATGAATCACACTGCGCTGGCACCGTTGTCGCGACTCCCCGAAGTGTGCGTTCCTATCTCTGTGACGGAGAAGACGACGACTGGCCTGTCGCTTTTGGCCAGCCATGGCAACGACATGATGCTTCTCAAAGTTTGCCGCGAATTGCTATCCGCTGGATAGTATTTTTTATCGATCAAGTTCGCTATAGGTTGCAATCTGCTGAATGAATCTTATCTCGATAAGATCCGCTGTAGGGGCGGCATTCTTGCCGCCCGTCAACTCTGCAAGGACGGCATAAATGTCGCCCGCCAATTCTGTAGGGGCGGCATACATGCCGCCCGCCGTCGCCTGTTGTTGCTGCGAATTAGAAGATAGCGATGTTCGAAAGAACTCCGTTTCCAAAGACATAAAGAATTGACATCGAGGCGCCCAAAACCCCCGATGTCCTCAACAAATTACGCCAGCTATCCTTCACTGCAAATTGGTGAGCAAGACAGAGAGTAAGTGCCGCAAACGGCAGCGCAAGATACATTTCTCTCCACACAATCAAATTTAGAAGTATCAATACAGGAGTAACCATCTTACAACTCTGTTCTGAAAGGCGCTTTGACGCCCACAGTCCACAAAGCGCGAAGCAAATAGTGAGCATCGTTATATGAATATCGATAGCCATGGCGAGGACCACTCCGGAGCAGAGAGAATACGACGCAATCAGAACACCTTTCCAATCAACAGCTCGATCACACTCCTTTGCCCGTAGTTTCAAACTTGAAGCAATATCGGAGTCGTTCAAAAACTTCGGACCAATTTGCGCATGTATGCCATTCATAGGTAGTCTCCAATGAGGTTTCTGAGCTCTGCCGAAGAACTCTGACCGATCAAATTCCGCTACTTCCATCTTATTGAAAAATGCGCAACCGAGAATACGGATGGCGGGATAATTTAGTTATGCAGATTCCATAGCCCGTTCGGGCTACTGCGCATCAGTGATCAAAGTGACACCACGCAATCAAGCGCAACTGGTGAATGCGAACGCATACTATCGAAGTAGAAAACACTGAGATTAGTTACGCTAACATGCACAACAGGGTTAGTGCAGCGCCGGTGAGCCCGGATAAGCGCATCGCCTCTCGCGTACTATCATCAACTTGAAAATCTTGTGAGAGTCCGACGGTTAGAGCTGCTAGTGGCAATGCGATAAACGCCTCAGGAAAACAAACCAAATTGAGAAATACCAGCAGCGGCGCGACGCGGTAAGCGTTCTTCGATGACAAACGTTCGGTCACCCAAAGTCCTAACCATCCCCAACACGCAGTCAGCATAAAGTGATTTGGATTAAGCTCGGATGCGAGAAACACACCAATGATAGTTAGAGATAACAAAACAAGTAAGCGATCGACTGTGACTTTCCAGTCGGTATTTGCTGCCGGTGATTCCACCTTAGATTCCGTGTACTCATCACGAAGTAGCAGGTGGGGTCCCGCTGCATGTGTATTGTTCATGTGGTGACTCCAATACAAAGGAGAGCTCTTCGCCAGTAAGCTCATAAACGCACAAATTCTGTTATTGCCATCATACGGGCGTAAATACAAGCGCGGTTATATCAAACCGTATATTTGCATAGGGGCAGCCCCATACAGAAGGCACAAATCGCCACACAGCTCACTGTTTGGCGCCTAAATCGATCTGCTCCCTTGCAGCTGCACGGTCCCAGGTCAAACTTAAGATCCACCAACGTCCGTTCTCGTAAACTAGCTGGAAAGAATTTACTCCGCGGGCGATTGGTTCATCATTACCGTGGAGCATGAATTTATAAGCGCTGAAAACGTGAGCGATGTTATGAAACGTTTCCGTACGCGAACTTGTTTGCTCTTCTCTGCCACCGGTGGAAATAATGTCTTGAATCCGTCCATCAAAATGTTCGATGAACCCTGCAACACTCAGTGTTTTTAGCGAACCGCCCGTATCAGTCGCAGGTGGCATAATATGTGCACTGGGATGAAACAGAGTGTAGACCAAACTGTAATTCGGATTCTGTCCAGGCTCAAATGAAATCGCGGCATAGAGACATTCAACCACTCCCTCAGGCGTGCTAAGAAAATCACTCATCGATGTACGATTCCTCTTCTTTCAAACTCCAAGCCAGCAGAAACAGCTTGTGCAGCTTGTTGTGATACAAAACGTTCAACAAGCCAGAGACCAAGGTCAAGGCTTGCAGTGATACCAGCAGCGGTGATGATATCTCCATCGTCAACAACTCGAGCAGCGATGTATTTAGAACCACAGTCGATTAGCTCTTTCACTGCACCGTGGTTTGTGGTGGCTTTTCTTCCCTTGAGAAGACCTGCCTTTCCGAGGACCAAAGAACCAGTGCAAACTGTTGCAATAACTGTTCCAGCAGCATGGCTGGCTTTCACAACGTCCAGTATCGTCCCCTTCTGAACTTCGGTCCACGCTCCTTTTGGCGACCGAGAAATCCAACCACCACCGGGAACAATCAGAAGATCGGAATTCAAATCGGCGCTATACGCACCATCAGGCACCAGCTTCGAACCATATGCCGCTGTCACGACATCTTGCTGATACAAAGAGTGTGTTTCGACTGAGAGACCAGCCATCCGCAATGTCTCAAACACGCCAAAGAAGTCGAGTTCGTCAAAACCATCAAACAGTAAAGCGTCAATCTTCATACGAATTCCAGTTCAAAGGGTTCCGAATGCATTTTCTCAGATGCACAGGCAAACATGCCGAATTGTGACTAATTTCAGTCTAGCGCTGATTCATTGACAGAGAATCATGGATTCTGGAGTTTTAAGACTTCTGCGGTTTTAGCTCGAACAGTCTTACATAGCTCAGCATTTTGAACCAGCGATCGACCATACGACGGAATCATTTTAGTCAACTTGCCAGACCAGCCATTCTTGATTGAGCTGTTAAAGCAACGCTCGAGGAGCTGGAGCATAATCCAGACGGCAGTTGATGCGCCCGGAGATGCACCAAGCATAGCGGCAACGGAATGATCTGATGCAAAAACAAGTTCGGTTCCGAACTGTAGAACTCCGCCCTGGCTAGGGTGCTTCTTCACAATTTGAACACGCTGCCCAGCGACTTGTAGGTGCCAATCGTGCTCTACCGCGTTTGGATAAAACTCCTGCAACGCCTCGAAGCGTTCGTGCTGCGTTTCAAAAACTTGCCCTACCAAAAATCTCTCCAACGCAACGTTGTCTTTGCCGACCGCCAACATCGGCAAAATATTCTCCGGATCAATCGAAGCGAAAAGATCAAGATACGAACCATGCTTCAGAAACTTTGTTGAAAAGCCAGCGTACGGACCAAACAGCAAAGCCGTCTTTCCTTGAACGTGGCGAGTATCTAGATGCGGTACAGACATAGGTGGGGAACCAACGCTCGCCTTTCCGTAAACTTTGGCATGATGACGAGCCACGACGTCAGGCTTGTCGCAACGGAACCAAATTCCACTCACCGGAAAACCAGCGAAACCATCAGCCTCTGGAATCCCTGATTTCTGAAGGAGCGGCAATGTTCCACCGCCAGCACCGATAAACACAAACTTCGCATTGACTTTGAAGTGCGTGTCCGTCTTCTCATCCCGCACCGTCAAAATCCATGACGAATCATCGCTGCGCTTGAGGTTTTCCACGCGCGACGAGAAGTGAAGGAAAAAACTTTCTTTGTCGCTCAATGAATCAAAAAGCAAGTTGGTAAGAGCGCCGTAGTCAACGTCTGTGCCGCTTACCATGCGTGTCGCCGCAACCTGCTCATTTGCGTCACGCCCCTCCATCAGAAGTGGCGCCCACTCGGCAATCTTCGCTTTGTCAGAGGAATACTCCATACCTGTGTAGCAGTGATGCGACGACAGAGCATCAAAACGTTTCTTCAGATACTCGACATTCTCAGCGCCGCGAACAAAACTCATATGAGGAACAGAATGCACGAATGATTGCGGATTTTTGATCGCCCCCTGTTTGACGAGATAGGCCCAAAACTGGCGTGAAAGATCAAACTCCGTGTTGATTTCCAAAGCTTTGGAGATATCGATGTCTCCGCCTTTTTTCTCCGGCGTGTAATTCAATTCGCACAAAGCTGCATGCCCTGTTCCAGCATTGTTCCATGCACTAGAACTCTCCAGCGCCGCAGCTTCAAGAGTTTCAAAAACTCTGATCTTGAGGTCTGGCTGCAATTCTTTGAGCAAAGTCGCCAGTGTGGCACTCATGATGCCAGCACCAATAAGCACAACGTCTGCCTTTGCCATTGTGTTTCTGTGATGCCCGATCATATAAACTCTTCGCTCCAGCGACAACGCCTAACAATATAGCAGCCTGTCATCCTTTGAAATCGACCGTACTGAACGGTAAACGGCCCATTTTACCGGAAAACTTAATTCTCCCAGAACGGGAGAAGCAACCCTTGCCAACCACCTCCCAAAACGGGAGAATGGATACAAAATGGTGAATTCTGGATGAAAGTCGTTCATTGGGGAAAAGCTAAGAAGTTCATCCGGCAAAATGCAAATGCTGCGTCACCTCTTTCGCTTTGGAAAAGATCGGTAGTCGAAGCAGAGTGGGACAGTTTTGCGGATATCAAAGAAACCTTCAATACGGCAGATTGGGTTGAAAATTTCATAGTCTTTGACATCGGCGGCAACAAGTTTCGCTTGATTGCGATATGTCGATTTGAACTAGATTCCCTCTACATTCAAGACGTTCTAACCCATGAGGAATACGACAAAAGCAAGTGGAAAGGCCAAGGCAAAAAGACAAAGAAGGCGAAGCAAATATGACAACAAAGGAAAAACCGACAAAAAAATATCTGAAACGCCTTGAGCAATTCATCCTGAAGCCAATAACCAATGATGAAGAGAACGACCGTGCTGCAGAAGTTCTGGACGAGATGCTGGAAAGTTTCGATTCACTATCAAAACAAGAGCGCTATTACTTTGAGACCCTTTCAAAGCTTGTTTTGGATTATGAATCGAAATGGCAAGAAGAGCTTTCAGTAAGCCCTCGTGAGCTTCTTATTTTTCTCATGGAGCAAAACAATCTCACCCAAACGGACCTAATTCCCGAGTTCGGATCTTCTTCACGCGCATCGGAGTACCTATCCGGCAAAAGGCCATTTCTTTCGCTCGGACAAATCGGCAAACTCTCAAAGCGCTTCAAGCTGTCGATGACTGCCTTTATAAGTCCAGATCAAATCGAGACTAGGGAGAATGCATCTTAGCTAAAGGTTCGGGTAACTATATAGCTGGATGCCGAACGAAAGAATTACAATCAACAACGTCCGACTCTCTAGTATTTACAGCTGACCGATTACGTGCCGCCATGCAGTGACGATGTGCCACAATTGATAGAAGAAGGTTTCAACCAATGACACAAGAAATTTCGCCACTGCCAGATCCAGATATGCAAAATGCAACTGCCGCTCTAATTCGCGCAGCTAAACGCGCTCGGAAATTAGCCGCGCAAACGGGTACAGAGATCGTGGTTAGGCGTGACGGCAAACTGATTCGCGAGTTTCCGAAGATGAGCGAGTTTGAAGAAGACACTGATCGGATAGAGCAGAAGTAGTTTTTGCTGCAGCGCATGAGCGAAATTCCTTTGCTGGGGAATGTCGAATGAGCAAACTATTCGAACGTCTGGTCAATTTACTTGGAACACCAATAGACAATCCTGACTTCCAGACTTTCTTGAATGAGTGCGGAGAAACGCCTCGGTTTGAGGAAACGAACTGGTTTCACTTGTATCAGTTTCTCGCTTCCGGCATCACAATGATGACGGACAAGCGGCAAGATTAATTCAAAATTCTGTCTATCCATTTAAATACAGCGTCCACAAAATCTCGTGCAATGAAGCCATTTACAGATGTGCTTCCCTTTGGTATTTTGCCAACCGATGACAGGCAAACAGTTCTAGAGAAGGTTGACGCCGAATGCATTTGCAGTGAAGGAGTCGGTATCCGAACTTTGAATAACCTGGGTGTTGACCTAAGGAGCCTAGAAGAGGACGTGTACAGATCCATGGAAATAGACAACTAGGTAAGAGCAGCATGTCGAGCGAAAACCTTGCAAACGGTTCTGTAATCAGAAGTCTAGCAATAGGTTGGGTGCTGACTGCCTGCGCTATGACATTCTACGGGTGCTCCAACCCAAGACGCACACCGCAGATTTATCCATATGCAACAGTGGAAGTTCCTGAAAACTCAGTCACCTTAATCGATAAGCAAAATTTCGTAGATAAGGACTTCAAGCCAAATATGTGGAGTTCTGTTTCACGGGTGAAGTTAAACGGCGAGGAGCTAAATCTTGAATCACACGAGAATAAAGTAGAAACGCGTCCGCAGGAGCTCGAAAAGATTCGCGTGAACGACTTCCCGACCACTTACATACTTCCAGTAGCAAAAGGCAAGCAACGTTTTGTTTGCAGTGACGCTATAACTCTTCCAAACGGCGAGATCCTAATTCTTGGAGGGACTATCTTGCCTGAAGGACATCAGTATTTACATCCATCGTTCGACAAGGTCAATTTCAAGGCAGATGATGATGGTCCGACTGACTTTACTTGGTACTTTGATCCGAAGACTATGAAAGTGCGAAGTGGACCTAAAATGACCTATCCGCGAAGAGGTGCAGTAGTGATCCGCCTAAAAGACGGACGCTTTCTCTTTGCAGGAGGCTGTTGCCCTGAACCATTTCAGTCGGTTTGCGGTGTAGAAATTTTCGACCCAAAAACAAACAAATTTTTTGCAATGCCGGAAATGAAAGTGCCTCGATACGAACATAGTATGGCTCAGCTACGAAATGGAAAAGTTCTGATTGTGGGAGGGCAGACCAGGAAAAAACTTTCTGACGCAGGATATTGCCTCACGTCGAGTATCGAAATCCTAGATCTTGAAAAAGAGAAGGTAACTTTGGTCGGACAATTACGTCATGCGCGCAAAAACGCAATTGTTGTTGCCTCAGGAAAAAATCAGGCATTCATTTGCGGTGGAGAATCGGACGAGACGGAAGGATTCGACGATCACCCATACGAACCTGTTCAAGAGGCTGAGCTATACACGGGAACTGAGGGCGAGGTAACTCGACTGAAGGAACACTCAAAGATGACAGGCTTGAAACATTGATGGACACGAATACGAGGTGCTTATGGAAAAAAGCAATATCGCCGCGCTGAACCGGCTAGAAAACAGATCTAGAAGATAGCGGCTTTCGTCAATGGTACCGAAACTGAAGAAAGTGAAAACCTAAAAGAAGCACAAGTGCCGGAGTAAATATCTGGCTTAGCGCAAAATTCTTTTTCCACGAGCCTGGAATAAATACCAATCTGTCATTGAGTATTGTCTGCGACTCCGCTGCATCTTTCAGAGCCTTGCTACTTAGGTCTGCGAACTCCAAGTTATTACGCAGTAATTCCAATTCAGTGATATCAACAAGGGCATTGAAGTATTGTGAAAAATTACTTGCCGAATGCAATTGAAGAAATGCCTCTTTCAACCTATTTTCCAAACGCCAAAAAGCAAAACTGCGAAACAAGAAAGCAGACAAGAGAATTGAGATGATCAGCGCATTATTGATTATGTTGCCGTACCGCAAAACAGGAGGAAGGCTCCCACGCAAATGCTCTCTGCGTTCACGGCCAACAGCCATTGCTCTATTAAATTGATCCGAAACGCCCAATTTTTCTGCATCATATATCACAAAAGACAACGCATAAGAGTCAACGACTTGTGCAGATGTAATCATGCTTAGAGCACTTAAAAGATTGATTTTTGCCTCGGCACTCCTATTTTGTCGCAGCTGCACTTCCGCAAGGGAGCCCAAGACATCACAGACACCGTTCATATTCTTGTTCTTCCGATATAAAGCGAGGGCCTTGCTGTACTGAAATTCAGCTTTCGCAAAATCCCGGTGATGAGCAAAGTAATCGTCGCCGCGCGACTCAATCACCCGAGCGAGTTCCAAGCTCTCGGCGCCATATACCTTGGAGAGAGCTTTCTCGATTCTGTTCCCTACCTCGCCAGAGATATCACCCTCATACGCAATTTGCAAAGCCATGGAATGTCCAAATTCTGCGGAGCTACTAACTCTGACCTTCTCGTGCAATAACTCTCCGAGTTCAAAGAATCCGCATCTGGTTGAGAGATTAGAAAGCGCGCTTCCGCCTCCATACCAGAGGCCAAAGCCCGCGACAATGGAACTAGAAATGAATAGGCAGGAAACCACCATAAATGTGGCTGGAAGGATTCTCTCAGGGCGCTTGATCCCGAAAACGTTCTCCATCCATGTTGTATACCGATCCAGGGATAGCTCGCGTCGAGAGCGACCATGGAACCTAAAAGCAATTCCCAATGCCAGGCAGATTGTTAACGGTCTGAGCGCGGCTTCAAATGTATGCAGCATTGAAATTTGGGTTTCAAAAGGGAGCCGCGCAAACAAATGCAGATCGCCCGTCAGAATATGCAAGTCAAACAGGAAGATTTCGCAACAAACTGCCACTAAAGCCAAAGCTAACAGCCGGACGGATTTAGTGGAGTACACACAAATCAATGGTAAGAGCAGTTTTGAGTTCCACATAGATCCTATCCTATGCAGAATGCCGCATCCTGTCACTGGTGGAAGTACTAATTAAGCTCCGTGTGATGGCAAGTCGTCACAAACTAGAGCCCTCCCAGATCACCAAGTCCACTGGACTCGCAAGTCGATTCACTGCACCATATTTAGTACCGTTTAGGCTAGAACATGCTTCTAACTGACGGAAGCATGCCAAGTTTCTCAATTCACGACTAACGCAACCAGTTTCATCAAACTGGATTCACACGGATACACGCTGGTAAAAAAAGTGATTATTTGGTTTCACAATAGCTTCACACGAGCCATTGGACTAAACCAAAAGTCATTTATGAAAGTCAGAGAAAAATTGGTGCCGAAGGTCGGAGTCGAACCGACACGCCCGTGAAGGCGGATGATTTTGAGTCAACTGCGTCTGCCATTTCGCCACTTCGGCGTGGGTGAAGGATATTCTACACTAAGAGGCGTAAACGCCTACGAGCAACTGAAATGAGTGTTTACAAGCTTTGCGGTAAGCCAGAGGAGAGCCCCCTTGCCATCCAAGCCCAAACGAGTACTGGTGGCGGGTTTCGACGCCTTCGACAACCTCGACGTCAATCCCAGCCAAGTTGTTGTGGAGACGCTGGTTAGCTCGATAAAGTTGCCAGGAAGGAAGGGGGAGGTTCTTCTGGACACTCTTATACTGCCAACCTGCTGCAACAAGGCGTGGAGCAAGCTAAAGCGCAAATTGGACGCGAACAAGAACGCTTACGAAGCAGTGATACTGACTGGTGTGGCGGCTAAACGCGAAAAGATCTCCTTAGAAAGGTTCGCGCTAAACATCCGAGACTACCGTATCAAGGACAATGGCGGGCATCAGTACTTAGACGAGTTAATCGAGAAAGGAGCACCAGACGCGCTAAAGACAGGGCTTTCCGTAGCAGCTATGAGCAAAGCACTCGTGAAGAACGGCGTCGTGTGCGAGGTTTCGAACCACGCAGGCACGTTCATCTGCAATGAAGTGTACTTTAAATGCCTGAGGTATCAGGAGAAACAGCCAAACCCGGCGAGCGTTTTGTTCGTGCACCTGCCACTGCCGCAGACTTACACCAAGTCACTCAAAGCCGCCAAACCAACCAGACCGGTGGCGAAAGGTCTAGGCATTAACGGAATGCTAGATGCCGTAGAGCAAATAATAGTGCTGACTGTGTCGTAGCAAAGTCTGTAATTGTTACCTGGCGGGAATATAAGGCCCAATAGCCAAAGTCTTTAATGATTTAGATGAAAAAGCATCCAACCGAACAGCCGGAAGAAAGAAAGTCCTCTGATGCCGCGAAGCGCGAGGAGCAAGAAGCTGTCGGAAAGGGTTCGAGAATTGAAGGTACAAAACAGCAATCGGATTACGATAACGCTTTCCAAAAGTCGCACGCAAGAGATAAGCGACCATCAGAGTTGCAATTGCCTGCTCAAGGCAATGAGTTTCGAATCACTGGACAACACGCTCTTAAGGAACAAAAGGGGTCGAAGGAAAAGAACGACTCAGCCGATAAGAAAGAGAAAAGCGTTGCTTTAGAAAATCAGTCAACCCAAACAGAAAACAAGTCTCGAACGGTTTCTCTCGCAGAATTAGAAACGAAGGCAAAGAGCGGTGACGCGTTTGCGCAAAGATTTACAGAGAGACAGAAAGAAATTGAATCTGCTCAGCCTGGAGCCGCGCGAGACAAGCTTCAGGAGCAACTCCAACGCGACATCGAAGTAATGTTTGGGAGGTACGAAAAGAGCCAAGACCACAAAGCATCGGGAAATGATTCTGCTAAAGAAAACAGGCAGACTATTTTCTCGACTGGAGAAATCACCCAGCTTGCGAAAGAAAATCCACTCGCGGCTGCAGGCAGTCAAATGCTGGAAAGCTCAGCCGATCCGCAGGTTAGAGCAGGCATCAAGAAAGACATTTCCGAGATGTTGAATGCCACTTTCAATGGTCCAATTGAGGAAGCACCAAATCGAGTTGTGGAAAAACAAGACGGGCGCATTCAGCTAAATATAAATGCAGTCGAAAACATTTCGCGGACTCCAGCGCAAAACGAAGGAACAGCTCAAATCAGTGCAGCAACTCGAGCATCTGATTGGCAAAGTGCAATGCAGCGAATATCTGAACTGCCTTTGGATAAACAAATGCAGATCATAGGAAGTGGGCTCCAAACCTTCAATGAAAGTCTTTCGGAGCAAACAAAAGAAGGCGCCATTGGAGGCACGATTGGGGTCGTACAGGGAGTAGGAAATTCCTTAATTGGCCTGGCAAATTTCGCACAATTCGCTGGTGACACTCTAGTTTTTACGGCGGACATTGCAACCAATAATCCGCGTTATTTGCAAACCGCAGACAAGGTCGGCGAATCGATCGGCAAAACGCTAGTAACTGGAGTTCGCCTCTTTCAACTTGCAGATGCCTATGGAAAAAGCGTCGAGGCTTCCGGTGACTACACAAAACCATTTAAGGACATTGATGCACTGGGGCAGGAGCTCAACCGTAAGTGGCAGGCGCTGCCACCTAGAGAACGAGCTCGCGTTGCGGCGGAATTCACGACGGAATTAGGAGCGAATCTAATTCCTATCGGCGCAGCAACAAAACTTGCAAAAACAGAAAAATTAGTCACAGCATTAGAAGATGTCGCTGTCGGTGTTAAAGGACTTAACAACTTAGAAGCCGAAGAAAAATATGTTGCATCTGTTTCGAAACTTGTAGATGAGCTTGAGTCGACAGCAGTGATGCAAAAGCTAGAACAAGAAGGTATAAGCATCTCTAATACTGCAGAAAAGATTCCTTCGAAAAAGCCACCAAAGAGCATTAACGACATTACCGATGAGAGATTTTCCGATTCAACTCCGGCCGATCCAAACAAGGCGACGGAAAAATATTTACCCGAGGAATTCGAAAAAATATTGGCAAAATCCGAAGTAGCGAAGGTCTCAGAGACATTTAGGGCTGAAGTTGCAAATGAACTTACCAAACTCTCAAAGCTGGAAAAACTAATAATGGAGAAAATTGGCGGACCTACATTAGTGACATCTATGGCTAACGCGACAAAAAGTCAGGACAATCTCACAGCGCTGGGCGGCTTCAGTCATGGTCCACTTAGGTTGAGATTGGCAGAAAAGGTGTGGATTAGCAACGAATGGATACCCAACAACAACGTTGCTTTCACACTGCGGCACGAACTTGGTCATGCGATCAACGTCTTATACAAGGAATTCAGGCGTCCTTTCAGCGATGATGAGACATTCAGGAAAGTCTTTAAAGCAGAGTTCGAAATGTTATCCGAAGATATGAAATACAAACTCTTTAGCAGATTTGAACGAATCATAGACGGAAAGAAGGACTACAACTTGGTTCAAGTTCGTGATGAAGTATTTGCAGATACTTATGCACACAGCAGAACTGGTATCGAAGCAACAAACAACTACAATTTACTGATGAAACAACACTTCAGTAAAACAATTGAGCATGTAAAATCAGCCATAGAACAAATCGAAAGTACAATGTAGAACAACCGCGATGAGATTTACTGATGTCAGTTCCTAAAATTCCGAGCACCTTTCCATTCCGCATATCGTATTCAGTTGGCGAGTCATTCTCGTGCTTTTATGACTTACGTGCCCGGAATGGAAGAGTAATTATTTTGGAAAACTTCGATAGCTTAGATCCGAACTCAAAGGTTTCCAGCTTCTCCTTAATGGTCATTGAGTTCTCACACCCTAACAGTGCAGTTGCTCTTATGGAGGACGAAACTGCAAGAATCGGACACATGGGGGCAGAACTCAAAATTGACACCCAATTCGGGGACAAGCAATTGATCGCTTATGAGTCATCTCCGTACAGTAAATCGGGTGGTGATGTTTACTACTCAATACGTGTAGGCGTACTTGTCTTCCGCATCGCATTCGCACTAGTATCACTGGCAGATCAAGACGATCCTGGAGCTTTGACTGTAGACCTAGTGTCCTCGATTTTACACATTTATCGAGACGTAAACGAGAGATACTAACGGCTCAAAGTAAATTGCGCGGCTCTTCTTAAAATCCAACGCCGTGAGCTTGATCGTCACCAGCTGAAGGCAACTGTGCACGGACAGGAGCTTCGAGTTGCTGCTGCGCTGGTGATTGAACTTGAAATTGCTCCGGATGCAGAGGCGCAATGCTTTGAACTTGTCCGGGAGTTTGCATTTGCGCGGACACTTCTTCGTCCTGCATCACGCCTGTAACCCGCATGCGTGGATCATCCATTTGAGGCGAAGTATTTCCATTTTGCATGTCGAGCGTCTTCTTCGACAACGCTGACATTCCTTGCATCGGATACATCGGATCAGGCATGTTATTTTCGTCGTTTACTGAACGTTCTTTCGAATGCTTCTTTTTCTTCTTCTGTTTTGAATCGTTATCATCGTCGTCATTAGCCTTACGCGGCTTGTGATTCGGGTGCATATGACCAGTGCTTCGGCGCAGCATGGCAGGCACCATCATTGCCGGTCCCATAAACATGTACGGGCTGATTCCGCCGCCTCCACCGCTGCGTCCACCGCTCGAGGGCGGTGCGGAGTTAGACTGCTGATTGTTCGTCGCAGTCGAGCGATTTTTCACCCGTGCATCGCCCCAGTAATTGGGAGCCATGAACTGCATTGGCATCGTATTCGACGAAGACGAATTGTTCTGATTGTTGTACTGCGCCAGTGAAGGGCGCGTACTGTAGACCAGCATGAGCAGCAATAGAGTGGCTGTAAGCGAAAAATTTTTCATAGGTCGCACTTCTGGATGATGTTGAGATTGCCATCATACGGGCGGCATGGCTATTTCGGAATGGTGCTTTTCCCATCCGGCCATCGCAAAACTCAAAAGGGTCCCTAAGAAGTTTATACGCCGAAAGTCCCGAAGCGGGCGAGCCGCCCGCGCTCCCAGATATTAGCCGGCTTAAGACCGGCGCCGGACGTTACAGATAAAAGGCGGCTTGAGGCCGGCGCTCCAGCGATTTGCTAGCTACAAACCCCTTTGCTCGAACTCCTGTTCGAGGTTTTCGCGTTCTGTTGTGTAGACGATCGTACTCGGTTGGTTGATCGAATGTGCCAATTCCCGTCTGAGCATGGCCCCGCCAGCCATGGTTTTCCTTAATTCGGCATCTGGTCGTTCGATCACTGCATAGGCTTTATGACGCGCGGCATTACGCCGTTCGATAAAGCGATTGGCACAGTAATTGAAGATTATGCGAAAGAAAGGTAGCGCAACGAAAATGACAGCATACGCGAGCAAACAATCGATGAGAGCAGCGTATCTGTGCAACAACGCGGACGTGGCGATGTGCTTGTAGAGCCAGTAGCTGCCGCAGAGGTTAATCGCGGCAAGCGTGGTAACCCACAAACTGGACGACAGCGGAAATTGACTAAACTCCCAGTAACTCTCTTGCAAAAATGGCGGACGCTGCACCTTTTGCAGCGTAACCTTTTTATGTTCAAAAGGTAGATGCTGCTTTTCTCGCATCGCATCTTGCTGAGGTTTTATCACCATCTCATAATAGCGAGCACCAACATTGCTGCGGATTTTTCCTTCTGGTGTGTCATCAGCGCTAGGCAAACTTAGAGTATCGAGAATCGCCGAAGACTGCTGCGCAAGGTCGGCAAAGACATAAACAATGCCACCGTTTTCAGTCACTTCTGGTCGTCCGTTGAAGCGAACCAGTACTGGCAAAATTGAACTCTTCCCCCCTTCGAGAAGCGGCTTAACCTCTTCTTCCGTGACCACACCACCGTTATCGACAATTAGCTTTGCAATGTACTGCCAACGTTGTTTTTCGATGTTTGAATTCGGATTACCATCACCAAAGAGAAAGGAAAATACTTCAAGAAAGAAGTTGGCTTTCTTCTCGTCGTTATATTCAAGTTCGTACAGCTTCTCCTGGTGCGCTGGTCCGTAGCGCCAGGCAAAGCCATCACTTATCGACGCAATGTCAAAAAGTCCCACATCAGGCAAGCCGCCGAAGTCACTTCCGCCGCCATCACCACCACCTCCGGAATCGCCCAGAGCAGCCATAATAAGCGCGATAAATAAAACCACAATCACAAGCAGAGAGAACACAAGCATAACGCCGAAAGAAACACGCAGCAAGAAAAAGCCTGCCTCGAACAAATAGATTGCCGCGGTGAGCATCGTCTTCTTCAGCTTATCCGCAAGATATTTGTCCTGGAAGTTCGGAGCAAATTTGTACTGAATCTCGCCCCGATTGTTGACTATGAGTGCTCCGTCGGTGTCTGCAGCAACTTGATTGAGAAGCTGCATTGTGCGTGCCAACGGCATACCTGTGCTCGCAGCAACCTGCGCGGCGGTGACGCTATGCTTGAGCGCTTGAATGGCTTTTATAACAGTTGATTTTTCCTTGCCTTGTGCAAGTTCAAGCTCGTTCAAAATCGGCTCAACTGACTGACCAAACTTGTGCCCTTTTATATTGAACCTGGCATTTGCCCGGGAACCGCAACTTGCCCAGGTGCACCCATTTGTGCGTAGCCATTTTGTCCAGGTGTTTGCCCTGGCACAAAGTTTTGTCCACCCATTCCAGGCATTGAGTTAATTCCTCGACCAGCGTTACGCGCATACGCTGCGCCACCACCCATAGTGGTCATTCCTGGTGCAGAATTTGCCATACCAGCAGAGTTGCTGGTCGCGTTTCGCATAAAGCTGTCCATGTAGCCGGAATATTCTTTGGAATAATAGCCGCTGTTTCGAGTGAGCTTGCCACAGCAGTTTGAAGCGGGAAGTTTAATCGCCGACTGATTTCCGTTGTTGCCGCCATTTGAATAGCCGCCGCCATTTGAATATCCAGAGGAATTTCCATTAGCTCCGCCATTGGAATATCCGCTATGCCCCGCGGCGAAACCGATTGCGGCTGGCTGACCCATGGTGGAGGCGGGTATTCCGGCTCCATTACGTCCCCAATTGCTCGGCGCATTGTGCGTGTAGCCTGAGCCGCTGGAGTTTCCGACCATTCCAGGCGCCAGACCTGCATTCGAGCTTCCGCCCGAATCCGAAAACGAAGGCCCCGCCATGTCTTGAGCCAAAGCACTAGGCGTAGCGACTCCAAGAAGCAATGCCGGCAGAATCACTGCAAGAAGCAACGCTCCTACTAGTCTCGAGAGCTTAAGATGCCAACTCTGGTTTGGTTTTCGCATTTAATGACCTATGTCGCTAGCCTTCCGACACGCCGGGAGGTAGATGCTTCCTTTCGGGCTGGGAGCATCATAGAGGCATTATTGGAAAAGGTGTGAGGCGGTTTTTCCCACACCCGAGCAAGTTTTATCTGGCAGCCCAAAGGCAAGCAGAGTTAGGGTTTTGGCAATTCAGGAATTTTACACCAGGTGTCTTTACCCGCTGTACATCTGACACAACGCTTGCGCGAGTCACTGAAGTGCGCGGCACAAACGTCGCTATTGCAGCCTTGGCAGTGTTTTTTAGCTACGCCAGGCGCAGAAGGCATTGGTATAAGTCCAGATTCCAAAGGTTTCCCGCAAATCGAACAGCAGTTCTTAAGAGTCGAGTCCGAAGGATTGGGGAGCATCAATTTCCCTCACGTGTAATTGCCCACTCCTCCATTCTAGACAGAGTCCGCTCAGTTCTAACGTGTGGAAGAGAGAATTCGGCTATGATTTCACCTTCTCGCGCCCCAAAAGGGCGGTGGGTTCGTAGATTCGCCGATTAGCGTTGTCGAGGTCATCTGTCTCCAATGTCCAATAAGTACATACTCAGCATCGATCAAGGGACCACAAGTTGCAGAGCGATAGTCTTTGATCCGTCCGGCAGTGTTCTAGGTGTTGGGCAGAAAGAGTTTAAGCAGATATTTCCGAAGCCAAGTTGGGTTGAACATGACCCAGAAGAGATCGTGACCACTCAGATTGAGTGCGTCAAAGAAGCGGTCAAAAACGCTCGAGTAAAACCTGCGGACATCGCCAGCATTGGTATCACCAACCAACGCGAAACAACGGTTGTTTGGAACAAAGAAACGGGCAAACCGGTATACAACGCAATCGTTTGGCAGTGCAGAAGAACAGCCGATATCGCGGAAAAGCTCAAAGAGAAACATGCAGATCTAGTGCGTAGTAAAACGGGGCTTGTTCCTGACGCATATTTCTCAGGTCCGAAAATAAAGTGGATTTTGGACAACGTTGACGGTGCTAGGAAGCTCGCCGACGAAGGGAAATTGCTATTTGGAACGATCGACACCTGGTTGATCTGGAATCTCACGGAAGAAAAAAATCACTATACAGAACCCAGCAATGCGTCGCGCACAATGCTCTACAACATCGAGAAGCTAGAGTGGGATGACGAGCTGCTGAAAATCATCGGCGTGCCAAAATCAATGATGCCGCAGGTGATACCATCCAACGGCGAGTTCGGCACAATCAAAAAAGAGTTAGTCGGTTTTTCGGCACCAATTTCTGCTGACTTGGGCGACCAGCAAGCGGCGTTGTTCGGGCAAGGATGTTTCGAGCCCGGCATGGCTAAGTGCACTTACGGCACGGGAAGCTTTCTGCTTGCAAATATCGGCAATACACCAAAACACACGACCGGTCTTCTTACGACAGTTGGATGGCAGCTAAAAGGCGAAAAGGCGGTTTATGCATTCGAAGGAGCTATCTTCGTGGCGGGGGCGGCGGTGCAGTGGCTGCGAGATGGGCTCGGCATCATCGAATCGAGCGAAGAAACCGAAGCGCTGGCTATGTCACTCAAAGACAACGAAGGCGTCTACTTCGTCCCTGCGCTCGTCGGGCTCGGCTCCCCTTGGTGGAATTCAGATGTTCGAGGAACCATCGTCGGACTGACGAGAGGAAGCGGGCGTGCACACCTTGCACGCGCCGCACTTGAATCCATGGCATATCAAATCAGAGATGTTGCGGAAGATATGCGCAAAAACGGAATTCAAATCTCCGAGCTGCGTGTAGACGGTGGCGCTACAAAGAATGGGTTCATGATTCAATTTCAAGCCGATATTCTCAACATTCCAGTAGTGCGCGCGGCTCAGGTCGAATCGACAGCCTGGGGGGTTGCGGCCTTAGCAGGTCTGAGCGCAGGCATCTTTAGCTCGTTGGATGAAATTCAGAGCCAGTGGCAGCAAGATGTAAAGGTCACACCGCAATCGGATCGGAAGCTCGAGTACAGCGGTTGGCAAAACGCGCTCAAGAGTGCATTTGCAGGCACACACAGCAACGGTTCGTAAACAGAAGTAGAGCGTACGTTTAAGCGTTTCCACAGAGGCTCTGCAATCGTTTCCGGATGGGTATGCGGGCGTTTTCCTGATGGGACGCGAGGACTTTTCCGGCTGAAAAGCCGCGTGGCTTCACCATCAGGTGTCTTTTCACTAATGGAACAAGCGCCGGGGCGTGCTATAAAAAACGCTGCCAAGACCGTCACAACCGTGAGTGTTTATGAAAAGAATCTCTGTTATCGCAATCTCTTCGCTTCTCATTGCTGGATTTTGCCTTCCCGCGCATGCCCAAAAAGAACAGTACGGCAATAGCGGCACAATCACCGGTGACGATCCGAGATCATTCTTCGGCTCAGGCGCCAACATTGATCCTGACGCAATGGAAGACGCCAGCGTACCGGTAGACAGAGCTACTCACCTCGACCCCGAATATCCTGGTCAAAAACAGATTTACCCGACGGAAGGAACGCGAGGCGCATCGACCTATCCCATCCAATTACCCAATCGTCCGAACGTAAGTCCGGGCACTCAAGCGAACAATGGGGGCGGAACACCGGCAGTCGATCCGAGAGCCCAAGACGCCTACAACTATGATATGGCGCAGGGCAACGGCAACAACCAAAACAACGGCAAGCAGCCGAAGCAAAAGCGCGTGGGTTTTCTTAAGTGGTACGCGCAATCATGGAAGCACTTCTTCAAATCTTCCGGCAATATCTTAGGATTTCCGGTCGGCACCGATGATGACGGCACAGGCGACTTGAAGCCGCCGGACATGTACGGCAACAACTAGGAAAGTGTGTTTTTTCGGCAGAAGTCTGCTCGCGTTCTTTCTTGCGTTGTGCTTGAATTGCGCTTCCCCTGCGACAGGTTCAACAAGTGAATCCGCTCACGTCGAGAGCCAGAATGCCTCGGCAGGTGACTGGTATTGGCGCGGGATCAGGTCTTTAGAGCAGCGTCGATATCAACAAGCAATTAGCGACTTCACAAAATCTCTCAGCCTAATGGATGAAACCAAATATGGTGATTTCCAATTAGCGTCCAGACGGGCGGCTCAATCAAAGTCGATACAAGACATCGACTTTGTTGCAGATCAAACTTACAGCATTGCTATCTGCTACAACTCTAGGGGCACCGCATATGGGACCATAGGCAATATTTCCCAGGCGATGCTGGACTTCGACAAAGCACTCAAAGCGTATCCACGCTTTGGAAAAGCGGCTTGTAATCGCGGTAATGGCTATATGACCTTAGGCAAGGCTGAACTTGCACTAAGAGATTTCGACCTGGCAACACAATTCTCTCCCGACTTAATTGAACCATTTAAGAATAGAGCCAAACTCTACAAAGCGAAGAAACAATTTGATTTAGCACAAAAGCAATTAGAGCTTGCTAGAAAAATGCCTCAACCGGATGAGAGCTTTGACACCGCATTCCACTCATTCGTAGGGGACCTTGTTCGTAAAGCAATTTCCATTTCCCCCAAAAACCCATACTTGATCAATGCACTGGGTGCTAGCAAAACAAAAAAAAGTGAGCAGAAATCAGCAATCAAAGATTTCCAGCGTGCAAGGTCGATTGATCCCAACTTATGGATAGCATATCAAAATGAAGTCAAATCGCTCTTTCAAATCGGCAACGAACCTGAGGCGTTCCGAGTACTAAAACTGACTGGTGCCAAATTTACTAAAGATGCAAATCTCAATGATTGGATTGCACGCCAATTCATCGAACATCATAAATACAAAGAAGCACTTCAATACTCAAATATAGCGCTCAAAATAAATCCGCGCTTTCCTTGCGCTTTGACAAACCGTGCAGTTGCGTATTTCGGTTTGGGCAAACACAGTAAAGAAGCAATCAGCGATTGCGACAAAGCAATTGCGATCGACGCTAGGTACGCCAATGCCTATGCCACCAAGAGCGCAGCACTGCTTGATTTTAACAAGTACAAAGAATGCATTGAAGTTGCGACAAAAGCAATTTCGTTCGATTCAAAATCCAAGGACGCATACCATAATCGTGGCGTAGCCTATATGAAGCTAAAACTTTGGGACAAGGCCGACCAAGATTTAGAAAGGGCAATCGAACTCACACCAGAAGACACTTTTACCCGCAAATATAGCAGCGAGGTTGCAGCTCACCGAGGCAATATGGAACTTATGCTTGCCGACCGCGCCGTAGGAAAGTCCTCAAAAGAAGCAGCTCGCGCAATCAAGAGAGAAGAGATGGAGAAGGAAGCGTCTTCATACTCCAGTGTGATTGCGGTCGCTCCAACAATACCCGCACCTTATTACGACCGCGCGCTAATTTCAATCGCTTCAAACAAACTTGAACAAGCTTCTAAAGACCTTACAAGATTTCTCTATCTGACGAAGTGGCAAGGAAAAACATCAGCTCTTGCTGCATCATTGCTCACCCTCGTTTTTCGCGATATGGGTGATGATAAGCGCGCAAACGAAGTGCTTAAGCTCGCTGAGTCAAGCTTGGATAGGCAAAATCGGGTGCCAATCCTGAGCTTTCTGTTGGGGAAAATCGATGAGCAAACTCTGATAAAGAACGAATACAGCAAAGCTGAGAAAACCCGCAATCTCCTCTTCTACGCTATGGTGCTCGTGCAGAAGGGAAACCTAACCAAGGCGCGAAGCATCCTGGAAGAGTTGAAGCGTGACGGAGACTCTGAAATTGACGAATTTATACTGTTGCCGGTTTATCTAAAAAAAGCGAGCAATACAAAGTGAAACGACATAGTCATCAACTGCTTCATTTAAGCCGCGTTTTACTTACAATCAGGCATTTACCAGGCAGACCACTAGAACTCTTGCGACAGGGTGTACAGTAAGAAGATAAACTCGAAAAATCCTGTCGGCGCCGTCAAAAAGAATTGACCAAATTCCCTAAGCCAACCAAATACGTCATTTCATTCATTGCATTAGCAGCGGTATCAATGTCGGTGACCGCAACAGCAGAAGAAAAGTTTTGGCTGGGCGATGGAATAAGGCTCTTAGAAGCTCGAAAATTCGCAGAGGCTCTGATTCCTCTCACCAAAGCAATTAAGCAATCATCAAATAGTTGGAGTAGTGACTACCACAATACTCTTGTGGTCATGACGAAAGTAAAAACTCCGGACCAATACTTCGAGATCAAAAACCATCACATGTATGTCATCAATGCATGCACCGCGAGAGGCGTTGCGCATGGCAGCCTTGGTCAAGATCAAAAAGCAATTGAAGACTTCAATCTGGCAATAAAGGCTTTTACTGTATCGCCAAAGGCCAAGTGTAATCGAGGTCGTGTATATCTCCGCCAAGGAAAGCCTGAGCTGGCGCTAAAAGACTTCAATGAGGCCATTCAACAAACCACCCATCTGGCCGAAGCTTATGCGGGAAGAGCAAAAGCATATCAAATGCTAGGGCAGCCACAGAGAGCGGAAGGGGATCTAAGGCGAGCAAATATTGTCCGCAGTGATCCTGAAAATGAGTTTGTCGAAACTACTTTTCATAGAGACCGGCTAGTCGATGACGCGCTCAGAATGAACCCCAGGAATCCCGTGCTCCTCACGGAGAAGGGCATGGAATGTCTCAATTCGAATAGGCTAGACAAAGGCATCGAGTATTTCAAACAAGCAATAGCAATAGACCCTTCGCTTTTCGAAGCCTACGGAGGAATGGCTGACTGCTATTTGAATCAAGAGAATTATGACGCGGCTCTCGTAATGGCGAAAAAACAAGAGCAAATGAAGCCTGGCAATAGTAGAGCCCTTATGAGAATGGGGCTAATTTACATAAACTCCAAACGCCTAAAGGAAGGTGCGCCATATTTGAAACGCATTCTTCAATTGCCAGCAAAAACCGCGGAGGAATACAGATTTAGAGGGCTTTGCTATATCGGATTAGAAAAACCTAGAGAGGCACTTCTCGAGTTGGAAAAATCCGTCAAACTCAACGACAAAAATCCGCATGCTTGGGACGATATGGGTATGTGCCTGCACGACTTAAAACGCTACAGTGAAGCAATCAAAGCCGAGAACAAAGCAGTTAGTGTGGATCCAAATTACGCGACGGGGTACGTGCATCGCGCGCAGATTTATGCGAAATTACACAGCCTGGAAGCCGCTGAGGCAGACCTGGATAGAGCACTTGCGTTGGCACCGAAGGACAAGTCCATTTATAGAATTAAAAGTGCCGTTGAGGCGATGCGAGGCAATCTAGAGTTGAGTTTTGCAGATGGGCAGACGGGCAACAGCGTTCAGCGTGCGACGCGCGCCATAACAAAGGAAGAGCTCATTAAGGAGAGCGCGCGTTACAGCAAAATCATATCGACCATTCCGTCTCAATCTGCTCCGTATTATGACCGAGCCTTGCTCAGAATTGCGCTTGAAAATTTGCCGGGTGGCATCGAAGACCTCCGCAGCTTTTTGAGACTATCGAAATGGGTAGGACGCTCGTCGTCTTATGCCGCGAGCTTGTTGGTTCTTACCCTTCGAGAAAATGGACAACCAAAAGAAGCAGAGGAGATTTTGAAGATCGCAGAAAAGCGCATGAACCCTTCGAATACGGTTCCTATTCTCGAATTCTTGCTGGGGAAAAAACAGCAAGAGGCAATGCTTAAAGCCTCAGCCAATGGCAACACAGAAACACGTGATCGTCTTTTCCTTGGCATTCATTTGCTGCAAAACAAAAAAATCGCAGAGGCGAAAACTCAATTTGATTGGGTGCAGAAAAGAGGAGACCAGAACATAGATGAATACGTTCTGGTCTCAGTTTACTGTCAAAAACTAGGGCTTATTCCCAAGAAAGAGCGCCGCCAGTCTGATAGTCGATAACGCGGGTTTCGAAGAAGTTTTTCTCTTTCTTCAAATCGAGCATTTCGCTCATCCACGGGAATGGATTTTTCGCGCTGTCGTATTTTCCGGGCAATCCGATTTGCTTCATACGTCTGTTTGCAATGAAGCGCAGGTACTCAGAGAACATTCCTGCATTGAGTCCGAGAACTCCGCGCGGCATGGTGTCAACAGCGTATCTGTATTCGAGCTCCAGTCCTTGATCGAAAAGTTCGACGATTTCTTTCTCGAACTCGGGTGTCCACAAATGCGGATTTTCGAGTCTGATCTGGTTAATCAGGTCGACACCGAAATTGAGGTGCATCGATTCGTCACGCAAGATGTATTGGAATTGCTCTGAAGCGCCAGTCATCTTGTTTTGGCGACCGAATGAGAGCATTTGGACGAAGCCAACGTAGAAGAACAAGCCTTCCATAATTCCGTAGTAGCCGATCAAGTTGCGCAAGAAGCGTTGATCTGTCTCCGGGGTTCCGGTGTGGAAATTAGGATCAGCCAACTCTTGTGTGAACTGCAGCTCGAATGCATCTTTATCGTGGATGACCGGCACTTCGCGGTACATGTTGAAGATTTCGCCTTCGTCGAGACCAAGGCTTTCAATCACGTACTGATATGCGTGAGTGTGTACGGCTTCTTCGAATGATTGACGCAAAAGGTACTGGCGGCACTCAGGATTGGTGATGTGGCGGTAGATTGCCAATACCAAGTTGTTTGCGACCAAAGAATCTGCGGTCGAGAAAAATCCGAGGTTGCGTTTGACAATCAAACGTTCGTCATCGCTCAGACCATTCGGGTCTTTCCACAGTGCAATGTCACGGGCCATGCTGATTTCTTGCGGCATCCAGTGGTTTGCACAAGAATCCATGTACTTCTTCCAGGCCCATTCATATTTGAAAGGAACGAGCTGGTTGAGATCGGCGCGGCAATTGATAATGCGCTTATCATCAACTCTCAAACGCTTGGCGTTGAAAGCGATGGTTTCCAATCCAGTAACGCCCGAACCTTGTGCTTCTTCTGGAGCAAAGCTGATCGAGTTAACTTGCTGAGGTTGAGTCTGAGGCTTTGCTGCATCTGCTACCTGCGTTGCGACTTGCGGCTGCGCGATGGTTTGCGCTTGGGTCATCGCACTAACTGGAGCGTGTTGAACCGGTTGGCTTTGTTGTACTTGTGGTGCTTGCTGAACCGGCTGGGCAGGCTGGGCCTGTTGCACTGGCTTTGCTTCAGATTGCACGGGCTTTGCAGCAAGTGCATCTGTTTTTTGTTGATCTGGCGGGGTGAAATCGTCATCAAATGACAGCATTAGGGGTCCTCAGCATTAAGGGGTTTCTACAAGTACTCGGTTTTTACTGGCAAGCCTCACATTCCGGATCAGATAAGAGACAAACACTAACTGACGTTACTTCGGTCGCAGGGATTTCAGCTTTGGGTGAAGTTGATACCGCATTTAGTGCGCCCGTTGTAATCGTCGATTTTTCGGCATTGGTTGCGCTGAGCGTACGCAGGTAATAGGTAGTCTTGAGACCCTTGCGCCATGCCAGTTTGTACATGGTGTCCATTTTCTTGCCGCTGGGCTCGGACATGTACAGGTTGAGACTTTGGGATTGATCGATCCACTTTTGTCTGCGCGAACCAGCTTCGATGAGCCATTGTGGTTCGACTTCAAAAGCGGTGGCATAAACATCTTTGACTTCTTGTGGAACTCTCTCAATGTTCTTGAGCGAACCATCGAAGTACTTGAGGTCGTGAACCATTACTTCGTCCCACAATCCGCGAGCCTTGAGGTCTTCGACCATATATTCGTTGACCACAGTGAAGTCGCCTGAGAGGTTGGATTTCACATAGAGGTTTTGGAATGTTGGCTCGATCGATTGGCTGACGCCGGCGATATTGGAAATGGTGGCAGTCGGAGCAATCGCCAGGCAATTGCTGTTACGCATGCCGTGTTTGGCGATATGTTCGCGTACTGGCGTCCAATCGAGGCGGCTGGTGCGATCAACTTCCACAGCTGACGAACGTGCGTTGTCGACGAGGTCGATGCTGTCTTGAGGAAGTATGCCCTTATCCCAGAGAGAGCCTTTATAGGTCGCGTAGGTTCCGCGCTCTACAGCCAATTCACTGCTGGCGAGAATAGCGTAATAGCTGACAGCCTCTTGAGCAGCATCTGCGAATTCCATTGCCTCATTGGAAGCGTACGGAATCTTCATTTTGTTGAGCGCATCTTGGAAGCCCATGACACCGAGACCAACTGGGCGGTGCTTGAGGTTGGAGTTGCGTGCTTTGCCGACGCTGTAATAGTTGATTTCAATTACGTTGTCGAGCATGCGCATGGCGGTGCGAACCGTCTTCGCCAACTTCTTCACGTTGAGTGCGCCATTGATCATATGCGCGCTGAGGTTGATAGAACCGAGGTTGCAAACTGCGATTTCATTCTCGTTAGTGTTGAGAGTGATTTCGGTGCAGAGGTTGGAGCTATGAACAACGCCGATGTGTTGTTGTGGGCTGCGCAGGTTGCAAGCATCTTTGAAGGTGATCCAAGGATGTCCGGTTTCGAACAACATGGAGAGCATCTTGCGCCAGATATCTACGGCTTGCACGCGCTTGAAGGCTTTCATTTCGCCAGCGTCTGCTTTTCTTTCATAAGCTTCGTAGACTTCTTTGAATTTCTGACCGTAAATCTCGTGAAGATCGGGAGTTTCATCAGGGCTGAACAATGTCCATGGAGCGTTCTCCATGACCCGTTCCATAAAGAGATCAGGAATCCAGTTGGCGGTGTTCATGTCGTGGGTACGACGGCGATCGTCACCGGTATTCTTTCTAAGTTCGAGGAATTCCTCAATGTCGAGGTGCCAAGACTCCAAATAACAGCAAACTGCGCCTTTGCGCTTTCCACCTTGATTGACTGCGACTGCAGTGTCGTTAACGACTTTCAAGAAAGGAACAACTCCTTGGCTCTTTCCATTGGTGCCTTGAATATGAGCACCGAGCGCGCGAACTGGAGTCCAGTCGTTGCCGAGGCCGCCGCTGAACTTCGAGAGCAACGCATTCTCTTTTAGAGCATCATAAATACCGGCGAGATCATCTTTTACTGTCGTGAGGAAGCAAGATGAAAGCTGCGGACGGTGAGTTCCGGAATTGAAGAGAGTAGGAGTTGAGGAAACAAAATCGAAGCTGGAAAGAACTTCATAAAACTGGATCGCTCTATCTTCTCTATCTACTTCGTTGACGCTGAGTCCCATGGCGACACGCATCCAGAAGGTCTGCGGCAGTTCGAAACGCTTGCCTTCGGTGTGGAGCAAATAACGATCGTACAGAGTTTGCAGTCCAAGATATTGGAATTTCAGATCGCGCTCGGGCTTGATCGCTTTGCCGATTTTCTCGAGATCGAATTGTGCAAGCCTGGGATCCAGAAGTCCTGCTGTGATACCACGGTCAATGTAAACCGGCATGTATGCCGCATAACGTTCACCCATGTCAGCTTGCGCAACACGCTCGCCGAGAATTTCTTCTCTGATCTGCTCAAGCAAAAGGCGTGCACTTACATATGAATAAACTGGATCTTTTTCAATCAAAGTACGAGCGGTGAAAATTGCCGACTTCATAACTTCGGCTTCGCTTACGCCGTCATAAAGCGAAGACAATGTCGACTCAACGATGTTGGCTGGTACAGCGGCTTCGCCGAGACCTTCACAAGCATCTTTGATCATCGAATTAAGTTCGGCGACATCCAATTTCTTGGCTTTGCCATTGGTACCAATTACAGTGATTGAGTGTTCTGCGCCATCTTCGTTTTTGGTGCCACGCTCTTTGGCGCGTTCTTCTCTATAAAGAACATACGCACGAGCAACTTCGTGTTCGCCGGAGCGCATCAAGCCGATTTCAACTTGATCTTGAATATGCTCGATGTGCAAAACACCACCATCGGGCAAACGCTTCATGAGCGTTTCAACGACTTGGCTTGTAATCTTGCCGACAATGTCTTTGATGCGCGAGCTTTCTGCAGCCGCATCACCTTCAACAGCAAGAAATGCCTTAGTCATTGCTACTTGAATTTTCGAAGGTTCGAAATCGACGACGCTGCCATTTCTGCGCACTACTCTATAAAGAGACAGTTCTTTGCTGGCTGCTTCCGTAAACTTCGTTGCGGTGGTTGTCTGACTCATGAAACGGCTCCAGGTACTTGACGGCGTGAAAAGAAAAAACCTCCCGGCTCACGGAACCAGAAGGATGGTCCAAGCAGAAGTAAAACTTCTCCTATTTGACTCATCACTCCTTGCCGCGAGGAGGTGTCATATAAAAGCATCCAGGTGGGTAGTCTGACTTCCAAAACTGCGCTTCTTTCTTGTTCGCTTGTTTCGATTACAGTTGCGGGACAGCGGTGGAATTGCACCACACTTCCCCCACCAGATTCATTGCGCAGAAAAACTAACTTGCGAAGTTATCGAGTTGGTCCTTGCAACGAATCCCTGGCAGTTGCTGAATGCTCAGCGTTGATCTATTGAAGATCGCCCCTATCGGGATAACGACACCTTAAAAGTACACTTGAGTGACGGACTTTGGCAATTGATCCGATCGATACGCAGATCGGGATTATTCGGAGAGAGATCCAGATATACTCGATATCCAGAACACCACCTCATACCCGTAAACATTGAGCCTGTCAGATCGCTGCCGATAGATTAAATGACGCATTCTGCGTAACATGTTTATTAGCAAAAAGTTTTAGCCCCAGAAGAATGGGCAGATCCACAGGATGAGCCAAACAATAAAATGAATCACTTTTTCTGGACCGGCTCGTCGAGTACGAAGCGAATACGACGAGCGCACTATTAAATGAAAGACTTCTTCCACGATCTGCTCGTCGTCGTACGAAAAGAACTTCTATATATCTTCCGGGTACCGGATGTTCTCATCTTTTCGGTGCTCATACCCATGGTTCTTTATCCGGTGCTAATGATCGGAGCAGGGGTGTACAGCGCATGGGCTGTCACGAACCAAAAGAAGCAGATATATAAGATCGCTATCCCAGAGAATCCTTCGGAAAACGTCAAACGTGTGGTTGCAATTCTGAAAACCACGGGCCGCATAACGCCGATACCTATGAAAAATCCGGACGACGCAGTCCGAAAGGAAAAGGTCATAGCATCTCTGAGCGCAGCGCCCGACACAGGCGCCCTGGAAGTGCATTACGACGAGTCTTCCTTTCAGGCTGGCGAGCCAATTCGCTTCATCGCCGACACACTCGAGGCGGAGGAGAAAAAACAGCTGACAAACACCCTGGTTAGTCGCGGCATCTCAAAAGAAGAACTGGAACCGCTGGACGTTCGGTTGCGCGACATTAGCGCAATGAAATCAGCTCATAAAATCCCGCAGCTTGATGCGCGCTTTGCAGAAACTTATGCACCCTTGCTTAGATTCGGAGCTTTGCTGGCGATCTTCTTCCTTCTATCTAATGCGCGCTCGTCTGCGGTATCACCGGCGGTTTTCATGTTGGCGCAAGAGCGCGATTTGAAAACGCTGAAAGCGACTTTAAGTTTGCCGGTCAGTTGGAACACCCTCGTCCTTGGCAAAGCAGTCGCGGTGTCATTCATGGCTCTGCTATCGGTTTTCGTCAATTCAATCGGCGTCGCATTGCTCGCCTTCTTCGTTATTACCAGCCTGGTTATCCGGTTGCCGAGTGTTCGCTCTACAGTGGAGGGCATTATTCAATCTATATCACCAACGGCAGTAGGTCTCATCGTCACATGCTCACTGCTTGACATTCTGCTTTCATCTTGCCTCCTTCTATTTTTATGCAGTTTGTCGCGCACCACAAAAGAAGCGCAATCTATTTTGATCATCTCCAGCTTGGGAATGGTTGGCGTCTCGATATTTGCACTTTCCCCGGATCAAGCGCTGACCTGGCAAACCGCGCTCATTCCTATAATGAATCTTCTTCTTGTCATCAAAAGCGTCGGCACCGGAACCCACACTCCACTGCCTGTCTTCATCACAATTGCCGAGAATATGCTGCTAATATACGTCGCAGTACACCTGACAGCCTATCGCCTTGGACAAGAGTCTTTCATTTTGTCGGGCGAAACACATTTCAGATGGCCGTGGCAGCGGCGGACAAAATCAATTCCGAGTAAAAGCAATTGACGATTCGCGCAGAGGGAGTAAAAAAATGGTTTTACGATCGCAAGCGCGGAGAATTTCCCGCTGTCGATGATGTTTCGTTCGAATGCAAAAAGGGTGAAGTTTTTGGATTGCTAGGGCCAAACGGTGCCGGCAAAACAACAACTCTCATGATCATCACAACAATTCTCAAGCCGGACGCAGGAAAGGTCGAGGTCAACGGCTTCGACGTTGCGACAAATCCTGAAAGCGCGCGATTGAATTTCGGGTTTGTTTCAGCAGACGCCGCCCTATATGACTTGCTGACACCGAGAGAAACCCTGGAATTCGTCGGCAAATTATCCAAGTATCCGAAAGAAAAACTCGCCGCAAGAATTGACGAATTGATCAAGTTGCTAGACATGTCTTCATTTGCTGACACCAGATGCCAGGCTCTTTCTACCGGGATGAAACAACGCGTCGCCATTGCGCGCGCACTTGTACACGATCCGCCTGTCGTCATCATGGACGAACCGACAAGCGGTCTGGATGTGCCGACTATGCAATCCGTTTACCAACTAGTCAGACAGTGCCGCGAGATGGGCAAGTGCGTTCTTTTCTCCACACACATTATGAGTGAAGCGGAGAAGCTTTGCGACCGTATCGGCATCATCAACAAAGGCAAAGTGCTGGCAATGGGCACTCTTAGTGAGTTGAAAGAGCAATACGCAAAATCAGATTTGGAAGAAATTTTTCTTGCCGTTGTTGGTGGCATTGGGGGCAATGAAAACAATGGGTCATGAAATTCTGACCCTGATGCACAAAGAAATTATCGAGACAATTCGCGAGTTCAAGTCGCTTGGTCTCTTTATTGGATTTTGTGCGGTTTTCTTCCCGATGTTTTTGCTCTTCGGCACCACACAAATTTCTGCGGCGTTGATTGAAGACCAGATTTCCAATCAGAGAGGAAAAATTGGCGTAAAAGGAGACATCGATTTAGTCCGGGATGTACTCAAGGAAAAGAAAGAGCTTGATATAAGCCCCCTTTACGATATCGAGCCCGTGAAGTCTATTGAAGATGACGTTTATGACATTGTTGTCGTTGTTCCTGATTCAAAGAAAACCGCAGCGGGTGAGAAACCGACGATAGATGTTTTTTACGATTCGCATTCCGAGGGCACAATATCGTGGGCCGTGGAGGTTGCTGCGGCAATGAGCAGCAGCCAGATGAAAATGCTGAGGACAAAACTGAAGAAAGTCGGCGTAGACAGCTATTCGAATACTATTCCAAAAATCAATTACAAAGGCATTTCTCATGTGGAAATCAGTGGCGCGGCGCCGCTCAGCGAAACACTGCCGACGGTCATTTTGTTTTTTATTACCACAGTTGCAATTGGTGGCGCCATTGGCGGAATCACCATGGAACGTGAGAATAAGCGTCTTGCCCAACTTCTTCTGCTGCCAATAAAGCGCTCCAGCATCCTGTACTCATTACTACTTGTCGTATCAGCAATCTCATTGCTGCCGGTATTGGCTGGATTGTTTTCTCTGTCCTGGGCGCTTTCCCTCGACGAGATTGCTGACCGCCTGAAAATGCACAATCTTACGGTCACCGTCCCACCAGAAACAATCTTATGGATACTTTTGCTTACTGTGCCGATCGCAATTTCAGTCACCGCGTCATCGATTTTGTTTTCTTGCTATTACCGAATTGCGCAACAAGCCAGAGGGTATTCACTCATATACATGGTGGTGCTCAATGGAATCGTTCGATACATAATCACGTTCAAATCATTGGAATCTATTCTTCTCTACATACCGATTGTGAATTCGGTATACGTGATGCAACAAGCGCTGGACGGCAAAGTCACCGCATTTCAAATCATCATTGCGACTCTCATTACGCTTGCAACTTCGGCATGGATGATTGAGGCAGGAGCGAAGAAATTGAGCGACGAAAAACTTTTGGTGGGTGTGGAGCGCGCACCCAAATTTCAAATTCTTGGGAAAGGCGCTCTAATCAACAGATAGACGTAGGGGAGCCGCATGCGGCTCCCTGTGCATGGAGGCACACATGCCTCCACTACATTTAGCGAAGTTTCTCGACAATTTGCGGTAAAACAACACCCGATGGACCAGGGAGAAACAAGTCCGCTGATTCGGTGAGTTCTGATTTGTTGGGATTCACTTCGATTATTTTTGCACCTGCTTGTTTGGCGATATACGGCAGCGAAGCCGCAGGATGCACAAGACCTGATGTTCCTATGACCAGCGCAACATCAGCCTTTCCAGCAGCCGCATAAGAATCTTTCAAAAGTTTTTCCGGCATTGCTTCATTGAACCAAACAACAGCCGGTCTGATCAGCGAACCACAATCGCACTTGGGCGGTTCCTTTAAATCAAATGGAACATCCTTCGCCTCATGCTCTTTGTCAAAGCACTTGAACTTGGACAAACTTCCATGAATTTCAACGACGTCAGTGCTACCGGCCCGGATGTGCAGCCCATCTACATTTTGTGTGCAGAGAAAGAAATTAGGAATCAGCTTCTGCAACTCAGCAAGCGCAAAGTGCCCGGCGTTTGGTTGTACATCTTTCACTTTCTGGCGGCGAGAGTCATACCATTGCCACACAAGAGATGGATTATTCTTAAAACCTTGCGGCGTCGCGAGTTCTTCCGGATTGTAATTAGCCCATAAGCCTTCCAATGCATCGCGAAAAGTCGGGATGCCGCTCTCTTTTGATACTCCAGCACCGGTGAGCACAAACAGAAACTTGCAATTCTTCAGCCAGTCAACCGCCAGGTCAATCGCCACGCTACCTGCTTTCATTTGTTATCTCCGCGCCCCGTGTTATCCCCGCTTCCTTGCTCGGCATTCAAGTTTTTCAAAACCTGCTTGGCGCGCCATTCGCTAGAAAGGATCGCATAGAGAAACGTGTCTCTCCAATGTCCTTTGATTAATCGCTCTTCTAAGAAATGAGCTTCTTTCCTCATACCGCACTTTTGCATTACAGCGGCAGAACCGATGTTGAGCACATCACACGATGCGTGAATGCGATGCAATTTGAGTTGTTCAAAACCGTAGCGGATCATCGCCGCGGCGGCCTCACTGGCAATCCCTTGATTCCAATAGCTTCGGTGCAGTGTGTATCCAAGTGCAGCCTGTTTCAACCCAGAATCGAAGATCGTCAACCCCACTCCGCCCATCAATCTCTTGTCTTCTTTGTGATAAATCGCCAATTCGTAGTGCCGCCGCGGGTCTTCACGTCTGAAATGACGCGCGCCCTTGACAAAGTTGCGAGTCTCTTTTTCGGTATTTGGACCCCATTCCATGTACTTCGAGACTTCCGCGTCCTTTGCGTACTCGTGAACCGAGACCCAATCTTCGTCTTCAAACTCCCGCAGGATGAGCCTCTTGGTCTCGATTTTTACCATGTGTCCACCAGAATCAAAGTTAAGCCAATTATTGTAACCCCGCATTCCTCCGTTACTACATTCGATGCCATGGGGTTGTAAGATCAATAACTCGCCGGAACTGGTGAAGCGGACGACAGTGTGCGTCGACGCGAGCCAACGCTCCGACATGAATATGGAGAATCGAGCAATGAATGAAGTTCTAGTTAAATCCACCACCGGTAAATACAAACAAGAAATCAAAGCAGGTGAGCACACAATGACTGCTGACGCGCCGAAAGAATTCGGCGGCGAAGCAGTGGGTCCGGACCCGCATGAACTCCTCCTCGGCTCGCTCGGCGCTTGCACGTCGATCACCATCCAAATGTACGCAGAGCGCAAGGGATGGCCGGTTAAGAACATCGAAGTAAAACTGAAAGAAGAAACAGTTGAAGATCCGGAAAATCCCGGCAAGAAGATTTCTAAAATCACAAGAGAAATTGACTTGCAAGGCGACCTCACACAAGAGCAAGTCGACGGATTGACAGCAATTGCAGATAAGTGCCCCATCCACAAACTCTTGTCTGGTCCGAAGCAAATTTTGACCAACGTTCATCACAATTAAAAAGGACGCAGTTAACGCGAAGTTGCTGCGCTCAATTTGCTCCTTCAGGAATTGCGAACCAAGGCCGTCTGATGTCGGAAACTCTGGATCTCACGAAATTCGAATCGCAATTGAAAACAAGTTGGTTGGGCCGAGCGCCCGGCTGGCGAAACGAGTTGTGGGAAAGCATCGGGTCTACGAACACCCGCGCAGCAGAACTTGCTGCAGAAGGCGCGCCGGAAGGAGTCATCGTTCTTGCACGCCATCAAATGGCTGGTCGAGGGCGCCTTGGTCGCACGTGGGTATCGCCGGTCGATGCCGGGTTGTACATGAGTTTGATTCTGCGGCCGCGACAGCCTCAATCTCAAATCCCACTTTTGACCATTGCCGCGGGTGTAGCCGTCGCTGAGGCGATTCGTTCTGTTTGCGATCTCGAAGTCGGATTGAAATGGGTCAACGACATCATTTACGATCGGCGCAAAATCGGTGGCATCCTTGCTGAGATGCCTGCGTTGGGCAATGTGTCACCGGAGGCAAAACTGCTGCCGCAAGCTGTGATTGTAGGAATTGGCATTAATATCAATCTAAAACAAGAAGACATTCCTGACGAGTTGACCAGCAGGATCGATTCGCTTTCTCGAATCAAGAACGAAGATGTCGATCCCAACAGTGTAGCCGCGGCAATTGCAAAAGCGTTTGAAGATACAGCACAGCTCTTGAATCCCGCGACATCACAGCAGTTAACCAAACGTTGGCGCGATCTATCCATAACAATCGGTCAGATGATCGTCACTGAAAATTCCGAAAGAAAACTCGAAGGAAAAGCAGTGGATATCACCGATAGTGGCGCGCTGATCGTACAGCTTGCTGACGGTTCGCACATTACCCTGCACGCTGGAGAAATAAGCATCAGAACTGCAGACGGCAGTTACTGTTAAACGCCAAGCGAACCCACAAGTTCGAAAGCATAAGGACAGAAAAAAAATGCCAACCGCAAACATCTATCATTCAAAACACTGTCCAACAGACAAGATCACGCCTCTTATTCCACAGCTGAGAGTGAAGCTCGCACAGCAGCTGACTTCAACAGAACGCAAACTTGTGCCGGAAGAAATTTCCGTTCGCATCATCTCAGTTGATGGTGGCACAATGATCTCGCCATTCGAAATGGAGATTAAGGCGCAGAACTATCCGGACCGATTTGAAAGGTGCGATGAGATCTGCCTGCACATGAGAGAGTTTATTCTGGAAAACGCTGCCTTTCTCTCTGATGCCAGCGTTTGGCTGCAATTGACCGAACTCGGGCACAGCTTCATAGACGCGTCGAACGAGTAAATTCGTTTGAGATTTGGTTTCGTTAGCGATTTGGTTCGCTGGCGATTTGACTTCGTTAGCGAGGCAGGTTCGCTGGCGAGCAAGGCGTTATTAGATAAACTTGCTAGTCGTTCTCGTCGTACTGATGGTGAATTGGCATCGGGAATTTGTAACTCTCCGCATAAGAACGTTTCAATACTTCCTTGTCGACAGGGTTCGCAATCAAAGCACGCCCCTCGTGAAAACTGCCACACAGAGCAGCATCTGGCGTGATTTCAATAGCGCCGGCTCTGTCGATAAATTTCCAAGTTGTGCCTTCGCGAACCAGTGCTAGTCCGTCGCTAAAGTCAAAACCACGAACATATTTTGCCGGAATAACGGACTCACCCTTTGCGTTAATGTAGCCGCAAAGCCCGTTATCACCAACGAGAATTACAGCCATTCCGTCATGAAAATTTCCAGCGTCGTCAAACGACGGAGCAATAACAACCTTTCCGTCTTTGGAAATATATCCCCATTTTCCCATCGGGTATTTCGGCAGCATTTCTTGTTCACCCTCGTGAACACAAACACAAGCAAGACCTTCACTAAAGGAACCTGCACGTGCGTACTTTGGCTCTACGACGGTCTTTCCTTTTTCGTCAATATAGCCGTAGGAATAATTCCAACCATTTGGTGAAACAGAAACACACGCTAATTTTTCAGAAAACGGTTGCGAATGCCGTTCAAACTCACTGAAGAGTTTTTCTCCTTTCGGATCTCGATACTCAGCGGTACTTGACCGATGAACGACAGCCAAGCCGCCTTTGAAATCATCTACACTACTAACATTCGCATCGAGTGCAAACTGAACCTTCCCTGTTTTGTTGATACACGACCATCTATTTTGCTCAACCTCAACAAAAGCCAATGACTCAGAAAATTTCTTTGCGGACAAAAACTTAGGCGCAATCACGGTTTTGCCAGTGGCATCAATAAAACCCCATTTGCCTTTTACTTGCACAGCCGCCAAACCATTCGAAAATGAATTTGCGTCGTCAAATTGCATCGGAATTTTGAGGGCACCATTCGTGTCGATAAAACCCCATTTTCCCTCTATACAAACAGGTGCGAGCCCTTCGGAAAAGCGCTTCGCACCGTCATATTTAGCCTCGATAGCAGGCTTGCCTTGCTTATCGATGAAGCCACATTTCCAATGCATCTGCTGAGATTCATTATCAATCTCGGGTTCATCCAAATAAGCCTGCGCTGGGACGCACACGTGTGCGAAAACAGCGAGTGAAGCTGCAAGTATACAAGCCACTCTTGTGGCTTTATTCGATCGTTTGTACAGTCGCATGTACTAGTAGTTGATTAGTGCGAAGATATCAACGTTAGCAGGCAGCTTCTTGCGTCCATCCAGAAATGAGAGTTCTGTGATGAAACCAATGGTGGAGACTTCTGCGCCGAGCTTTGTCAGCAGTTGATAGGCAGCTGCAGCGGTTCCACCCGTGGCAAGCAAATCATCGACGAGCGCAACTTTGTGACCTTTCGCTGCTGCGTCGATGTGCACTTCAACAGAATCTTTTCCATACTCGAGATCGTATTCAACTTTCTCAACTTTATACGGCAGTTTGTTCGGCTTACGAATTGGAATAAAGCCTTTACCCAAGTTGTAAGCAATTACCGAGCCAAGAATGAATCCGCGCGCTTCAATGCCGACCACATAATCGACATTGTGCTTACGAACTTGCTCTGTAATTACGTCAATTGCAAATCCGAACGCTTGCGGATCTTTCAAAAGCGTAGTGATGTCTTTGAAGATAATGCCAGGCTTTGGAAAGTCAGGAATATCTCTAATGGTCGACTTTAGCCAGTCAGACTTTTCCGTGGACAGTGGCAGCGTAAGCTCAGATGCTGGCGCCTTCGCGGCTGTCGGGTTGGTCATTTTCAAAATCCTCATTAACGGTCAGAAGCGTGTCTTCCCCTGGTTGTGTAAGGGAATCTGTTTCGCCAGGGCTTACCAACTCAATCTGGTTGGTAGCGACCGCTAATTGTATCTCTTTGAGCGAGGTTTCGGACATCCAGGTCCTAAACTTCTTGACTTGCTGCAAACTGTCCGACAGTTGGCGGAACTCAGGGTGATCTTCTGGGGCACTTTCCGGCTGTCCGATGAGATCGAGGAACAGGACACCCTCTTCGGCAAACCAGTCCACCACATGAACTTTGCGAAGAAGGGTTAGCGCCAGAGCTATTGCCATCTTGCTAGTGCCCATGAGCGCAGCAAGTTTGTCACCTTCAACCTGCCCCTCTTTGTTGTTGACAGCGTACTTAATAAGACCAAGTAAGCGTTTGAGGAAAACCGACGCGTCATCAGTGACATCGTCAGGCTGTCCGACAACAAAAACGGTCTTGGGTTTGACCTTGTCTAAAACTTCCTTCAAAACGTTGGAGCTGGGCGGATACTGCCAAATGATCAAGTTACCGGCAGCTTTCAACGTCGTGCGATCAGAAGCGCTCATGTCACCTGCGTGAGGAGTCGTCTCACTGAACATCACATAATCAGAACCCAAACGCTCTGCAGCTTTCTTCAAGACCTCGCTCTTATTGTCGAATTCGCGAAGGTCTTTCCAGGTGGTTATTTGCGAGCGAATTTCGCGGCGCGTTCCCGCCACAGCCGGAACACCCTCATCACTTGATGCAGGTGCGGATGGAGCTACCGGTGCCTTTTGAGGAACAGCCAAACTACGTTTGATCGTCGCCTCGGTAATTTGGATATCATCGTCACCCTGCCGCTCAATACGCCAGTCCGACAAAACTAACTGCAGACGATCACGTCCATTGAATGTATTCACTTCCGGAGTGAAAGCGACGTCGATGCGCTCGCCGTCTTGCGGAACGATACCTTGGGTATTCCACATTACACATTCGAGCGCCTCTGGGATTTCGTTATGCTCGAGCATGACTCTGTGGTGTTTGCCATCTTTGCCCAAGACACGCGTTGATTGGCAAGTCATACCGCGCAAGATGAAAATTGGTTTGCGGTTGCCCATTCCGAAAGGCGCGAGTGATTGAAGGTTGCGAGCCAGATCGAGATCGACAGTGACAGCGAACGCTTCAGCATCGATGTTCAATGTTGGAATAAGAGGATCGCCAGCCAACATTTTATTGCATGTATCTGTCAGCGCTCGGCAAAGTACATCTGCTTTTGAGGCCTCAACACCCCAACCGGCTGCCATCTTGTGCCCGCCCCATCTGGTGAGCAAATGTTCGTTAGCCTTGAGGACCTGATAGAGATCGATAGCATCGACTCCGCGCGCTGAGCCTTTTACGACATTTTCTTCAGGCTCTAATTCACCTATGAAAACCGGTCGATTGTATTTCTCAACCAACTTGGAGGCGACAATGCCAACAACGCCATGGTGCCATCCTTCCTTATAGATAGCGATGCAGCGATCTGCGGACAGATCGATGCGGTCTTGAACCATCTTGTCGGCTTCAGCAAAAATCTTGTCGCAAAGATCTTGGCGGCGTGTATTTTCCAACTGAAGTTGCTTGGCGATATTTTCAGCTACTGATGCGTCATTTGTCGTCAACAACTCCACCGCTGTATTGGCATCGGCAAGACGTCCAACAGCATTGATTCGGGGAGCAATCCCAAATGCCACCATATCGGTGTCACCAGACTTCTGCACCTGCCCAAGAAGTGCTTGCATACCTGGTCTTGGGGACTTGAGCAATGCCTGCAAACCATTGCGGACAATGTGCCGGTTTTCTCCAACGAGAGGTACAAGGTCGGCGATCATGCCGAGCACAACAAAATCGAGAAGGCTTTCCACTTCTTCTGCATGTCCATGCTCGGTCAGGAGCGCTTCGCAGACCTTGTAAGCGACACCAACTCCGGGCAAATGGAAAAGCGGGTGATCTTCCGGAAGCCGCTTGGGATGCACAATACCAACTGCCGGTGGTAACATTTCGGGCATTGTATGGTGATCGAGTACAAGTGTGTCGACACCCAGAGATCTGGCAAGATTTATCTCTGAAAAATTGGACACGCCGCAATCGCAAGTAATGATCAGTTTGGTTCTGTGCTTGCTTGCAAGAATACTTACTGCTTTTACATTCAAACCATAACCTTCGCTAGTGCGATGAGGTATGTAGTAGCTGACCGAGGCTCCCAGGCGTTTTAAAACAGTCATCAAAACAGATGTTCCGGTTACGCCGTCCACATCGTAGTCACCATATACGGTGATGTGCTGTTTCTTCGAAATCGCATCAGTAATGCGAGCTACCGCTTTATCTACATCGGGCAATTCATTCGGGCTGGTATAGGTATATCCAGTGCTGTCCAGGAAGGCGTGAATCTTATCTGCCGAGTCGAATCCACGACGAACCAAAAGGCGAGCAATCAAGTCAGAGCCGCTAGCGGCTGCGACAAGAGCGGCGTCCGCTGGGCTCACCTTAGGCACAAGCCAGACCTTGCCCCGCGCAGAGAGATTCATCCCTGCACCCCCACCTGAGGAATTTGCCTGCTCTTTGCCATTGCCGCTATTCATACCAATCGCCTTCTTGCTATCTAACACACACCGAGTACAAAACCAGCGGATACAAACCGCAAATCCAAAAGATATACCTTGAGGACACAAGCCACCACGGGTAATGCGCGCGCCTGTGATTTAAGTATCAGTCTAGGCTAAGAAACGCTCAGCGGATCCGTAGTTACACCATCAATTCGATAAAAATTCTGCATTGCATCCGACTGCTCATACAATTAAATACGAGTTGATATACAAAAAAGTTCAATCGCAAATCCAAAGTTAATCGAATCGGCAAATGAAAATTCCGAGCAAAAATTCCGCACTAGAGTTCCTCGCCCCACCGAGCCCAGGGCGAAACAAAAAGCACAACTACGCTATTGATTGAGTTTGGGATCGCGAAATTCAAAAACTTTCTTTGGCTTGGGCATCTCGGGCCAGTTTCCAAGATCATATTCAATGATAGTCGTTATCACCGGAGACTTTGGCCAGGGCAAGGCAAAACCGATGAACCACATGACAGGGAATAGCGCCACATGGATACTGACGGCAATTAGAAACGCCTCCATAAGAGGAGCCTGCTCCAGCAACCACTCCTTAATCGTGGTCGCCAAAGACTGCGGAGGTCCTGAGGCGGTCAATCGAGCCAAACTGAAATACATCCCTCGATCAATATCCATCCAGCATATCAATCTTTCTTCGGGCACACGCCGTCGCCCGCAAAGCCGCGAGGCGATATAATCCACTAAGTCCAACATATATATAAAAATCGGATGCCATGAGATTGTTTTCAAAAGCAAGCAGACACGCCGCATTAGGGCTCGCCGTCAGCCTACTAGTACCGGTTTTCTGCAGTCCGGCGCTGGCTGAGGACGAGGTTTTTGGACCTCCCAATATGCTAAAAACCCACCCCACGCCGTTTACCAGGAGTTCGCAGCAGGCAGGGTCGGCAAATGACGACCCGATCACAGAGCCCATTTCGATCCCCGGACGCCGAACATTGGCAAGCCGCCTTAAACTGTCCGACCGATTGGTGCCTCCACGCCTCTACCTGCCAGGTCGCATGATTTTAGGGCGCTCTGAAGAATTCATCGTCAAAGGGAAGCCCGGCGCCTGGGCTGCGATCGCTATGGCTGACAAAAACTCCGGCGCCAAAGACATTGCCGGACACAAAATTCGACTCGGTGCGGACAGAAAGCTCGTCGCACTGGTTCGAATTGGCGAAGGCGGCATTGGACAATTGTTTGTGGAAACGCCGGTGCAAGGCGACATGATCGGGCAGAATTTCTATTTTGAGGCGGTCGTTTGGACTAAAGATGATTTCAGTGATGCTGAAGTTTGTCAGACTATCTCGCCCGAGCAAACCGAGAACGGCGACAATGGCGTACTTGTTGCCGCGGAAAACGAGGTAAAAAAGGGAGTTAAGTTCGGCGCCACAACGGCGTTGCCGCCATCCCAGCACAGCATTCCCGGTTCACTTGATTCGAACAAACCATAGGAAAAGGGGTCCCACTGAATGAAACTGCTGCTCTTGCCACTCGACGATCGCCCGGTTACTTATGTGTATCCTCAGATGGTCGCTCAGGCGGCTGGCATTGAAACTATCGCGCCCCCGCGCAAGTTGATGGGCTCTCTTTCTCAGCCAGCAGACCCGGCAAAGTTGATGGAATGGCTGGAACAAGCGAGCACGTCAAAACCGGACGCTCTCATTCTGGCGCTCGATAGTTTGCTTTACGGCGGGTTGATTCCATCTAGGCGCGCACCAATTACTTTGCCCGAAGTCTTAAAGCGGGTTGATGGTCTCAAGGCTTGGTACAAACGCAACGAAAAGAAACCTTCGATTTCTTGCCAGGCAAGCATTATGCGCATCTCTGACAATTACGACAACACCGAAGAAAAAGAATACTGGGCAAAATATGGTCGCGAAATTTACGCCTGGTCGCAAGAGATGCACAAGCTAACGAAAAACCGCGAAGGTGATCGGACACATTTGCGCACGCTCGAAATGCGTGTACCTGCTGACATTCGACAAGACTATATGGACACCAGATTCAGGAATTTCCAGGCATTGAAAAAATGTTTGGAACTCGTCAGAGATAAACAACTCGAGCGCATCACACTCAGCCTGGACGATTCAGGCGAGTATGGTTTGAACCTTGTTGAAAAACAAATGCTCGAAAAAACAGCTCAGGATATGAACATTACCGATCGCATATCGGTGTATGCCGGTGCTGATGAGGTTTTATGTTCTCTCATCGCACGACATCTGACTTCCAAGGCAGGAGCACCAAAGATTGCGCTGGTTTATTCCAACGAGACCATGGGTGAAATTTTCAGCCGCTATGAAGGTCAAACAATCGCACGCACCATCGAATCACATTTGAAGGCGTGCGGAGTTCAAGTCACAGGAACCTACAATACCACAACAGCGGCAACGGCTATTGACGCGGATTTCGTCTTCCTCGTCCATCTTCCCGACTCTCGTCAGGGCGATCATGTTCTCATACAAGGCTTGCCGAATTTGACGAACATCGAGAGTGAACGTTCGGCGGAAAATTCAATTCGCTTTTTAGAAGCTTGCCATCTGCCCGTCGCTATTGCCGACGTCGCATATGCAAACGGTAGCGATCCTATCCTGATGGAAAAGATGCTGTCCAAGCCAGGTTTGCTTAAGAAACTGTGGGGATATGGAGGGTGGAACACAACTGGCAACGCAACCGGCTCTTCACTTGCTCTGGCGATTGCACACTGGTATGGAAAGAAAAACAACGCCAATGTTGAAACCCCACTTCAGCGCTGCCTGTTCGTCAGATTCGCGGATGACTGGGGATATCAGACGCAGGTCCGCCCCAAACTGCAAGGTGCCTTGCCCGGTAATGAACTAGCGGCAATGCTCGCCCCGTATGTCCTGCGTATCGGCAAATGCCTAGAATTTTCGCCGGGCAGTATTTCAGTCAAGCAGCCATGGAATAGAACATTCGAAATCGAAGTCAGCTTGACGCCGGCTGAAGCAACGGCTGCCGCATATTAGGCGCAAATTCGTCCGGTCTGGCTATAATTCGAAAAGCCGCGAAACGCGCGCAGAAAAGGACTACAGGAAAGACTGCAAGTGAATCTTAGCAACCGGGTGAAATCGCTAGCCATATTGCTTACGCTTTCCGTGAGCGCTGCTTGCCCTTCTTCGATTGCAGTTGAAACTTGGGAAAAGCTCGACAAGCGATTGAAAGGTCAAGTTCTCAACGTTCGTCCAGGGTTGAAACTTCGCTTGCGAGATCAATATTGGTGCTACGTATCCGACCTTTCACCAAAGTATCGGTTTCCTGTTTACTGCACATTGAAAGACGACACGCGCGGTTTTCAAATCATGGGATACGGCACCGCTTTCCCTGTTAAAACTGCCGCTCGGGACAAAACCTATTATGTTACAGACAGGCACGTCGCTGCCGACACTTGTGGTCCAGTTGCAGCGGAATGCGCTAGATTTTTTGCAGCCACTCGCTTGTACGCAGAACAAACTGCCTTCCTCAAAGATCACGAATCGCGCTTTAACGAACTTCTCCAAACAATCAACCTCAGCATAAAACCAGGCTTGGCTGGTGGCGAACGTGCGCATTACCAAAATACTGTCGATGCGATTTGGGAGTGTTACGAGAAAAATTTGAGCCTTCGTGCTGACCCTTCGCGAGTAAAATTCCTGAAGTACGCGCAGATGGCGAGAGTCAATCCGATCATCGGGTATTTCTTGCATCCGGCAGGACCCGCGACAATTCCGGCGATCGAAGCGTCACTGTACAAAGAAGGGGCGGAGGGAGATCCGGACATCGCAATCTTATCTGCACCAGGACTGCACCCAATGCCGCTAGAGTTTGACTTGTTGCCGGCTTCAGAAGGACAAGAAATTCAAGTTGTCGGTTATCCAGTCGCATCAGATCAACTCGACAAAGATTCTGAAAAGTATTACGCGCCAACTTTCACAACTGGACGAGTAAGTCGAGTGACACCAAATACAGTGCAAGTAGATGCACCTGTCACATCCGGCAGCAGTGGAAGTCCTGTCGTTAGCATTCGCGGAAAAGTCGTAGCTGTTGTCGCTCAACGCGCAAAAACAAAGTCCGGTGCAGAGCTAACAAATTTCGCCGGAGCCATCAGTGCCAGCGCCGTCAAATCAATCGCGCCGGAGCTTTTTGGGAAGTAGTAATCATGCCTTCTCACGTTCAAACTTAAGGCTCTTGGTGCCAACGCATTCACCAACCTTATCTAAATAGCCAACGCAAACCAGCTTAGTATCTGCGTCATAAGACTTGACCTTAATGGTCCATGGAATGTGTTCATGCTGCAAGATCAGCGGTGTCACTGGTCCGTTTTCTAGTAAAAGAAACCTGTGCTTATCAAGCAATATCAAGTTTCTTACAGCTTCATGATTCTCAGGATTACAAATCCAATCGGCAGCTTCTTGGGCTCCATATTTTTCAAATCCGCAAGCCAGAGCAATAAGATCTCGAGTGCTTGGCTTTCGAAGCAGATCATCCACAGCATTCAAGTAAGCCTTCATAACGTCGAAGTTGTGCTGAGCTGTTGAAGCTTCGGTTTGCGGACCTTCAAACGTCAGCACCTCATGCCCAATCTCATCCATCACCTGATGAAAGTTTTCCGCCGTAAATTTGAATGTTAGATCGGTTGCTAGAGATTTGAAATCGCTAAAGGTCACAGTCCCGTCTTCTTCCGTAACCTTACACGCAACCCTTCCACAGCCCGGCTCTCCACAATCACAGACTGAAACGATGTAGTGTATTTCACCGATGATGGTTGTAGCTGTTAGCTGTCCTTCCAGAAGCCAGTAAGGAATACCAACGGTGTCAGACTCGTAAAGTTCATGAAGTGGCACATCGTCAATCAAGAGTACAAACGTCAGATCATTTAGATCGGAAGTTCGATAGCTCAACACGTTCATCAGTAATCGAACCTAACTCGCAACTACTTCGCCGGGAAGCCGAGTTGTGCAATAGCTTCAGTCGCCGGGATGCGTTGATCATGGCAGTAAGTAAAGGCCATGATCGCTCGCTCGAGTGGAAGCGCGCCTTCTTGCACCAGAGAAACAAGGCTCTCTGAAGCTTGGACAACGTCAAGTTCCATAATCTCTGACTCTGCAAGAATGTCGCGCAGCAGATACGAATCAGTTACCGCAGTCTTAATTGCTTTACGCATCAAATCAGCGTCTTCGTAGTCTGTTATTCCGGCGTTTTCCATAACGCGATCGAGCAAGTCACCATTGGTGATGCAACTCTCGATCAATTCAGTCAATCGGCGGCGCGTCATGAATCCCGCAATCTTGAGGAACTCGAACAAAGTCAATTTCTTATCGAGCGGATCACTCGTTTGACCAAATCGGCCCCAAGAAAGATCGAAGCTCACACCCGTCGTGTACATGTCTTTCACGACATTGACCGCGCGTTCTAAATCAATTTCGCCCGACCAAAGTTTTTGCTGAAGCTTCAATGCGCCTAGCAACATCTCTGGAGAAATCCAATCCAAATCAGTAAGAATTTCTCCGAGCATTTTATTGTTCGCCCACGCCATTTCAAGCGCGGCATCCACGTCAGACGTTGATAAAACTTCAGCAGCGACGAACAATTCGCCCAATTTGATCTTGTAAGTCTTGTCCTTATCCTTGCTCTTCAAACCTTGCATACGCATGCGGTCCATGCGGAAGGTCATCAGACCTTCACTGCGCGAAACTTGTCCTTTACGGATTTCGTCCTGAATCTGCAATGCGCGCGCCGCCAGAGGCTCTGTAATCAAGCCGAATAGAACCAACACGCGACCGAGCGGCAGACCTGTGGCCCCGCCCATCTTAAGAGCTCGCTCTAGTTGATCATGCGAAATCTGCCCGCAGTCGACAAGCAACTCGCCGAGGCGATTCGTAGGTCGCTGCGGCTGGTGCAAGCCCTGCTCGTGTAATACTTCAATGAGCGGCTTGTTTGATTTGCGCGCCTGTTCAACACACTCAAGTGCCTGTTCGCGCGTTAAAACTCTATCTTTCACCAGAGACTGAACTTCGACTACGGCTCTGAGAGCTTCTTCGGACAGGCGGTTGGACATTACCAACACGCGCCCGACCGGCATTTGCGTTTGAGACGCAATCGTGAGCGCCTCCTGCAAATCAGAGGCACGAACGAGACCACTAAGGGCGAGAAGGCTTCCGATACGCAGGTCGGCAGATTCTTCCGGCGGCGACGCCTGAGTCATTTGCAGACACATTCCTCGAGCGAAGGGACGTGAATTCACAATAGCACACGGGCAGCCCCACTGAAAGGATTTAAGCCCCAGGTGTTGCGGCTCTTTACCCTTGCGCCTAGAGCCTTTGCAGCTCCAACGGCGTGAGCCGAGCCATGAGAGGCGGCTCCTCCTGAGCTTCGGGCGTAACAACGTTCATAGCCAAGGCCCCTAAGCCTTTCACAGTCTCCGTTTCAACCTTCAGAACACGCTCGTTTATGGACGCAGCGGAGGAAATTATCCGCCCCTTAAAGCCGTCCTGGTCGCCCAACTTGTGGACGATTAAGCCGACTGCAGGATGCTCGGAAATCACCTTTGAATACAAAACTCCGCCCGAATGTTTCCACTTAAATTCCAAAACAGCCATATGGCAACCACATCCGAGCTTGTCGAGATAAGCACGCGAACATGCCAAGGTGATCGCATCATCAATAGCGCCGGCGGAAACGCCCGTTTGCTCTGCATCACCGAAAAGGTTTTTGAGATTTCGCTTGGCAGTCGCCGCAGGATTGTTGGCAAATGCACGCAGGCGACCGCGGCAATACAAAACAAGTTCGTTCTTCGGCTCCTGATGCGCAAGAGCATCAATCATGTCGGCCGCTTCTTTCTGTCTTCCTTGCAAAGCCAGAACACCTGCGTGAGCAAAGCGATAGCGCCACGCTTTGACGCGTATCTCCTCCGCAAAAGACAGGGCCTTTTCGGCCAAGCTCAGCCAAGACTGTGCTGTCTTCTCATCACCAGTCGCTCTAGACTGCTCGAAGTTGCGCATAAACATGCCCGCCATCTGAGCATACATGTCACCATCGTTGCGAACAGACTTCATTGCCTGACTGAGTATCCGCTCCTGAAGCAAGATTCCACCTTTTCTATCAGCAAGCTTTGCAGCAATGATGTAAATGCGTGCATCTTTCGGCGCGCTTTCCAAAACCCTTTTCTGCACACTTAGCGCCAACTTTTCATCATTGTCCACGGCGGCGGAAACATACAAAAGGCTGAGAGCGCGAGGACTTCCCGTATTTACTTGGTCCCGCAACATTTCCTTTGCGCGATGAGGCTGGCTGATCTTTATCGCAGTGTCTGCAACTTCGATAAGAATCGATTGGTTTTTCTTAGCTTGCAAAGCCAGCACATCAAGCTGATTGACAGCATCTTGCGATCGGCCGCAGAGAGCAAGCGATTGCAGATAACCGAGCCGAGCTTGCAAATCATTGCCATTTGCCTTCAGAAGCTTCTCATACTCGACAATCGCCGACTGAGGATCGCCTGAAGTTTGCAGCATCACAGCGAGGTTGAATCGCAGCTTGGTGCTGCCAGAATCCAGCTTTATTGCTTTCTTACATTCGCGAATAGCCCGCTCCGCAAAGCCAGCTTCCCAGAGCAAACGAGCAAACTCTCCTTGATAGAGAGCATTTGAAGGCGCGAGGTGCATCGCTTGCTGCTCAAGCTCTATTGCTCCTCGGACATTCCCTGACTTTTCCGTCTTGAGGGCATTTGCGTGGAGCCTCGCAGCAGCGGGACTTTCTGCGGCGCAAAATGCTTGGTCGGCGCAGAGCAGGAGCGCTACAAGATAAAAGCAGACGCCCATACCAAAGATCAGCCCAGTGGAAAGAGCGCCAGAAAAAACTCGCCCGCGCCGTGCGCCCGGACGGGTAAAATGAGCATGCTGCTGAGTGAAACTGAATAACATTGAACAATAGAATTGCAGATTTAGCGCAACTATAACAAGAAGCCGGTCGCTTTGTTGTCCGGTATCAACTCCGGTATCACGTGAAAGGACAAGTAAGTTGCCAACCATAAAAACACTCGCACTTTTGCTCTTTGCGGTCGCTCTCTGCGGGATCGCTGCAGTTAGTATCGAGCGCTCAATACGCCTTTCCGGCCAATCAAAAGAGCAAATATCGGGAGCGCAAAAGGTAAAACTGCAAGCGCAGATCGAACAGCAACAATCAGAAATTGCAGCGCTTCCTCAGGTTAAAACCTCTGCCGAACGCCTGGTCAAAGCAGAAAAAATGGAAGAGCTCGGTACACTCTTGTGGCAGGACCAAAAGCTGAAAGAATCACTCGCTGTTCTTACCAAAGCGCTTGCACTAGAGAAGGAAGGCGGCGCTGGCAATGACAGGATCGTAGCTACGCTCAACCAGATCGCTACTGTTTGCCGCGACAGCAATAAGTACGACGATATGCTTGCCGCATTGAGGCAGATTCAAACATTGAACGAACACGATCCTCAGAGCACACCTGAAATTCGCATTCGCGACAAGCAAAACATGGCGTCGTGCAATTTTCTTTTGGCGTTGCAAGAAGCGCAGCCATCGAAAAGGCGCCAACAACTTCAGCTTACGCAAACAACCATGGAAGAGCTAAAAAGAGAGTTGCTGCAAGAACGTTCGACAGAAAAGCTAAATCCAGGCGAGAGATCTTTGCTTGCAACTATCAATGAAAACCTCGCATCTGTTTGCGAAGAGTTGGGCGACACCGCTGCAGCGAAGCCTCTTAAAGATGAAGCGCAAACCTTGAGGTCTGCGACGCGTTGATCGTCTTTGTGGCATGGCACTCCTGAGTCTTCGAACAAGGCCTCCTCGCCCATCGCAAGGCTTTGCAGGCAATGCGATTCCGGTATTACTGCCTCGCCAGCCACAGTCCTAAGGTGAGCCGAACATATCGCCTGTGCTGGAGTCGTCACCCCAGAGAAGCGCTACTTCATCTTTCACCCGGTGGTAACCTTTTGGAATCTTCACTTCCAGTGACTTTTTGACCTTCTCGATTTTATATGTATCGAGCATTGTCACCAGCTTGCGGCTCTTGTCGGCCTTCAGCCGGAGCAAAACGCCGCCAGTCTTTGGTGTTTCCTCCAGCTGTGCAAATACCCTCAAGATTTCCATAGCGAACTGCTTCGCGACGCCTTTTCCGGTCTCGAGCTCTTGTGTGACCCAAATCTGTTTTTTCTGATCCTGCGGCTCGATGGTGCCGTCTTTGCGGATAGCATTCACTTCAACGAATGAGCAATTTAGCCCGCAAACTTTGGCTGGTTTTGGTTTTGAGACTTTGTAGCCCGAGTAACTGGTCGTTTTTTTGTTCTTGCTTTTGTACTTGTTGGCTCTTTTTTCCCACTCTGATCGCGGCTCCTGCAAATAAGTCTTGTCTCTATGATTGCAGATCAATATCTGTGTCATTTTTTCATCGCCAAAGGCTTCCAGCCCGAGCTTCTCCATGTAAATGGAGGTTGTGGCATCGCTTAGATTAAATGTTACGTTGCCCAAGAAGTTACTGCTCATGTGCAAGACCCAGACTTCACCAGGCTTAAGCTTGTTGCCGGCTGGGCTGGGAGGTGCACCACTACCGAGCAAAACCAAGATAATTAGCGGCACGAGCAACGATTTCGAAAATGGCATTTTTAGCATTGTTTACCTGAAAAACGAAGCTAGTAAGTAGCAAGAACCTTATGGCTTTTGTCATCTGATAGGCAATTATGGCAGAGTCTAAAGTCCAAGAGCTTAAAGCTTAAAGTACCACTGGGAATAACAATGTGGGTTGTCCGGATGTTTTGACACATAATTTGGCTCCAGGAGTCCAGCGTGCCTAAAAAAGGCTCAACACATAAGCCTGACACAGATCCGGACATTGCCGCCAAGTCTGAAGAGCCTTGTGCGGACAGCGACAGCACGTCCGATAAGAAGTCTGCTGACAATAGCGAAAAACCACCGGCGGAGGAGCTGGACCGAACAACGTTCAACTCGGCAGTTGAAAATTCCATGCACACTGCAGCGGCGAATTCAGAGAAAGATCCCGTCATCGGCAAAACCCTGCACGGCAAATATCAAATTCTGGAACTGCTCGGCGCGGGCGGAATGAGCCGCGTATATAAAGCACAGCAAACTCTCACGAGAAAAATAGTCGCGCTCAAACTTTTGCACAAACACCTAAGCAGCAATCCAACCATGATGCGGCGCTTTCAGGCAGAAGCCCAAGCCTCTCACCATTTAGCGCACCAAAATATCATCACCGTATACGACTTCGGTCTTACGGAAGACAATCAGCCCTTCATCATTATGGACTATCTCGAGGGTCGCGCGCTCTCAGAAATAGTAAGGACATGGGGACAACTCAGTATCGATCGATGCTTGTCGATCGCAAAACAAATATTGGAGGCTCTCGAACATGCGCATGACTCAGGCGTTTTGCATAGAGATTTAAAACCGAGCAACATCGTTCTGATACCAGTAGGTGACAATACAGACTATGTAAAACTAGTGGACTTCGGCATCGCCAAGATCTTGCCGAAGGCTGGATTGGAAGCACAAGAACTTACGCAAAGCGGCGATGTTTTCGGAAGCCCGTTGTACATGAGCCCCGAGCAATGCATGGGCAACATGACTGATGCGCGCTCCGACATCTATGCAGTTGGATGTTTGCTCTACGAGTGCTTAACCGGCAAACCACCTCTCGTCGGCAATAATACTTTGGAGACAATGCACAAGCAGGTTAGCGAGATGCCTGCCGGATTGTCCAATGTAAAAGCGGATGTTCGACTGGTAAAACAGCTCGAAGACATTGTCTTCAAAGCGATGGCAAAGGAGCCGGAAAATCGTTTTCAATCGGCGCCGGAGATGCGCAAAGCTATCGAGCAAACGCAGTCCGAGTGGCGTGGTGGCTCTGCTGCTGTGGCATACATGCGCCGCTACGGCAACAAGTTAGACAGACTCTTAAAAAACAAATTAGGCAAGCGGTGGCGTACGAAGATTGCAATAACTGCATTGATGACGATTTTTGTATTGCATTATTCGATCATGATGAGCACGCTCTATCATCCGGGAAGTGCGCCCGAGCTCAGCCAGCGCTTAATCCCATGGTCGGCTACGGATCAGCCTTTCTACAAAACCGTAGCAGCTGAAAAAATGCAACGAATGCGACCGATTACTGACGCCAGCGACACAGACGAGTTGACTGATTTTGCCGAGAAAGTAACCGAAATAGGCAGTTCAGAAACAGGAAGATTTCGAATTTTCTTTTATCGCGGAATAGACAGACTTTATCGCGGAGATTTCGACGCAGCGTATGGCTATTTGCAGCAAGCACTGGCTCTTTCAGAGGCTGTAGGCATGGGCGAGTCCATGGATATCGGCTTTCTACACTTGGCACAAGCTGCATGCCTGTATGAAATATACAAAATAAAAAACGACGAGACCGCATTGAAAAGTGCGCTCGCCGAAACAAGACTGGCGGAATTCATTTTCACCAGCGCCAGCCAAATAAAACCAGTAGCAATGGCTAAATGCTCGGAAGGAACAGCCTGCCATCTCCTCGGAAAAGAGATAGAAGCACTCGTGTCTTTCAAATTCGCAGCATCGGAAACATACTCAACAATCATTGGAAAAATCAACAGACAGCGCGAGCGCGACAAACTAACTCATGATGCACCAATTGTTTTTCGTTGGGCTGACGTCAATCAAAATTCGATGGGCTACCAGCTCTCCTCGCTTGGAGACTACCTCGTGGAAAATAACGAGGGGGTCAACGCGTTGCCGTCCGCGACAAATGAAGAAGCGCTGCCATATGAGAGCGCTACGGTTCCTGGACTTCCAACCCGCAGTAAATTGCGCGAATTAGCATTCTTCCGTGGAAAGCTAGTTCCAAGAAGCAGTCTCTATCTTAACGCCGTTATCACTTACATAATGGACGCGGAGGAATGCTACCAACTTCTCGTCAACATGTGCGAACAACGAGGGGCTGGGCGCGGCTCGCTCACGACTGCAATTGCCAGAGCTAATTTAGGCATGGCAAGATTGAAAAAGGGACTGGCGTTGCGCGATCTCGCAATTGATAAACTTCGCGATAAACAGTTCGATCAATTTGGCCCACTGAATGAACAAGCAAAAGTCCGCTTCACTGAGGCTGTTAAAGAGCTGGAACTCGCACGCAGAGCCCTAGAACTACACTTCGGCACCAATCATAAATACCTTGCTTATGCGCTTCTTAATTTGAGCGATGCGCAAATGAATTTGGGACAATTCAATAAAGGCTTGTCCACCAGATCCGAGGCGCATTCAATTCTGAGCCGCGCCGCGCAATAGTGGTATGCTATTGCCCGACTTATTGGTGAGGTTTGGACGTGGAAGGAGATCTGAGCTTTTGGCTGCCGACAGTATTAGTTGTTGCTGCTGCGTCCGCTCTCACCTTGTACTCCGCATGGAATCGAAAAGGTAAAGGGCGCTATCTCTGCGATGATTGCCGATTCAACAACCCTGATGATTGCCTAAAAATCGAACGCCCCAGAGCTGTTTCCTGTCTAAGCTACCGAACTTTAGTAGAAGCGAAGCAGCTAGAGACAAAGACCGAAGCGAAGCTCGAAACCAATTTAGAAACGACGCCTGAGACGAAGATCGAAACGAAGTAAATCAAATCGCTCTTGGAATGCGGGTTTAAACAAAGACACCAACCAGAAGAAAAATTGCGCAATTCTTTTTTGGGCTGAAACAGGCTCTCCAAGGATAACGAATGCCGCCACCAGTCCGCCACCATATTCGATACCGGAAGCCAGGCTCAGCAGCATTGCGGTTTGGTGTTTAATTCGCAAATGACGAAAGCCAAAGCTGTTATAGAATATTGTTTTGATGCTGGACGTGGTTAATGAACGACGCCGAAATTAGATCTCTGGAAATACGTCGAAAAGCGCTTGAGTTGTTTGACGGCAAGTGCGAAGAGCTCGAACTGCAAAAGATTTTGCATCTCCTCGAGCGCAATCAACCGGACCTTTTTGAAAAGGTTGTTCGCCAACTAGAGGCCGACAATGGAAGGTGGTCGGATAGTTCGGGCTTTCCAAATATTAGAGTTCAGAGAGACTCGAAGGAGCGCGTTCAAACAATTGTTTTTGAAGCGCTGGGCAAGAAAAAACCGGATGGAAATCACGAAATCTTGTCGGTCACGTGGAGGTCAGATCATAGTGAGATTCAGTGGGTTGAATCATTCACAAAAGATCTTCTAAAACGAGATAAGGCGACAGACATAGATATTGCCGAATAAATCCAGACGCTACAAACCCCTCTGCCGGTTCACCCACCGGGCTCAGAGGGGTTTGCTCCTAATGTTCTCGTGACACGAGGTTTTCCTGTTTCAACTTTCGCTCCGCAGCCTTCTTTGCATGAAAGTTTTACCGGGTCATGTTTTAGTGGCCCGCGTCAAGATAAGCTGTCGGTCTCCAGTCGATCTGACAACATTATAGGCCAGTATCCAAGAGGGGGTCAAGATCCTAACGAAAAGATTAAGGCTGCCGACTAAAACGCCCTAAAAATGCGCATTCTCGCCAGTTTCGCGACAGCATTCTCATCTACAGCTGCCTATCTGGTCCATATTAATAAGTACATCCTCAAAGGAGTACTCAACTTAGCTGACCCGTCCGTCGCAGAATCCTGTGAGCACGAGGACTAAACAAGCTCCATATACAGGGCAGAATACGGCAGTTGAGCGCTATTACCCTTCTTTTTGCAACACCGTCAGCAAAAAGCGAACAAGTCGCGGGTCAAATTTCTTGCCTGCATCATCCTGAATTTGCTTGATTGCTTCTTGCTTAGAAAGACTCTTTCGATATGGTCTGTCGCTGGTCATAGCTACATAGGAATCAACCAGAGCAATAATTCTAGACTCGAGAGGTATTTCTTCGTTCTTCAGTCCTTTTGGATAACCACTGCCGTCCCAGTGCTCGTGCAAGGCTTCAATAACAGAACTTAGCTTATAGAGCATCTTCGCCGGCTCGAGGAATTTCGCTCCCAGACTCGGAGCCTTGCGAATCTGCACCAATTCGTCTTCGTTGAGAGGTCCATTTTTGCGAAGCAAGTCTTCCGGCATCGAGAGCTTGCCAATATTGCTAAACGCAGCGGAGAGAGAAACCAACTCAGCATGCTCTTTTGACAAGCGCAAAGCTTGAGCTATGCTGTTGGCGTAAGAGTAAGCACGCGGAGAGCGCTCGTTGCCGTAGGCATCTTTCTCGTCGATGCTCTTAACTATTTGTGTAATGAGACCAAGAATTCCTTTTTCATTTGCCAGCGCCAGATCGAATGTTCCTGCTGTTTCCACGCCTGATGCCGACTTAGGCGCTGCAGCATTAGCAGCTGCGGCAGCTTCGGCACCGGCAGGCACCGCAACTGGTGCAGCAGCTTCTTCCAGCGGAGCAACCTGGCTCGGAATCAAATCTTCGATTACGGAGCATACTTGGTTTCTGCCACGGTGTTTTGCCAGATACAAAGCCTGGTCGGCAAGTTCTTGCAGTTTGTCTTTATCCTGCGCATCTTGAGGGAAGGTGGCAAGACCCAACGAAGCTGTAATGACACCAATGCCTTCGACGGGTTTGGATCTGATTGCAGCGCAAATACGATTGGCAACCATGCGCGCATTTTCATGAGCAGTTTCAGGCAAGAGCACGACGAATTCTTCACCGCCGAATCTGCCGACCGTATCAACGTCACGTACGCTGCGCTTCATCACATTGGCAATGTGTTTGATAGCTGCGTCACCGAAGTGGTGACCCAATGAGTCGTTGATTTTCTTCAAGTAATCCAAGTCAACGATGATGTACGAGAAGGGGTGACCGAATCGCTGATAACGATCGATTTCTTTGGTGAGCTGTTCGGTGAAATAACGGCGGTTGAACAAACCGGTCATCGGATCCGTAACAGCCTGGCGCTCTACCTGCGCAAACAGTTCAGCGTGTGAAACCACAACTGCGACTCTGTCAGCAAGGTCGGTGACCATGTGCATGTCTTTTTCCGGAAACGGCGTTTCGCGATCTGCAGAAACCAGACACAGACCGGCTTTGAAATTACCGGCGTGAACCAACGGAAAGAGAGTTGCAGACTTTAGATCATCCGGAATTTCAACAGTCTTACCAGCGAGTCTTTCCCTAATCTGATCAGCACTCATAAAGATGCGCTGCTCGAGCTTCAAATCCTCGAGCATAGTGAGCAGCAATTGCTCACCGAAGTTTGGAGCGGCAGGCTCTTCTTCTTCAATTTTCGGCTCGCCGATTTCGTCGGGAGTTTGTATAACCTTTGCCGGAGGCGGCTCCAGTCCTGCTGTCTTGGACTTTGTGAAATCTTGCTGTTGGGAGTCAAAAAGCGAAACTACGCAAAGTGAAAGTCCGAAATATTCGTGAACGCACTCGACCAATGTCTCCATAATCTGGTCGACTTCTTTGAGTGACTGACGAATTTCACTGGACACTTTATTGATAAGAGCAGCCCGAGCCTGTTCTGCGCGAATCATCGTAATCGCTTGCTCTGCCCGGATAACGTTCGACAAGTGACCGGCAATTGTCAAACCGAGTTCTCTATCCTGTGGTCTGAATTGTGGTTTGTTGGGAAGTCGTTGCCACAAGCCGATTACACCAAGGCGCTCTCCTTCCGAAATGAGAGGAAGAACGAGTGCCATGTCGTGACCAAAGAATTTGTCACCTTTACGAGTAAACTCGGCGTTGACGATCTTTCCGCGGCCCGACTCGAATACCGCGACAAATGGATTGTCTTTGTTATTCATGTCGACAAGCGAGTGACCGCCGCCCTTAATTTGCGCTTTGAGAACGTTTTCCTCAGCATCGTACAAATAGATCTGAGAATGGGTGAAGCCCATGTGCTCGGCTACGAGCATAACGGACTTGACGAGAGATTCTTCCGTCGACTGACCACGAGAGTCGCGGAATAAGCTCGCGATCTCGTTGATGAGCTTCATTTCGCGCGCGTCCATCTCGATTTTGCTTTGGTCAAAAGATTGTTGAACTACAACCGAAAGCATTTCGGCGACGCTTTGCAAAATAACCGCATCATGCCTACTCCACTCACGTGGTCCGCCGCACTGTTGCAATTCCAAAAAACCTGAGAAGATGCCGCGCGAACGCAACTGAACCATCAATCTGCCGCGCACTTCGCCTAATTCGATGAGGGACGAAAGGGTGGGCGACATCTTGTGCAAATTCGTATCATGAGATGTGTCCGGAATGCTTATAACGCCTGCGCCCGACTCATCAGGAAATCTCGACAAGAACTCCAGAACGATTGCAGTTGATTCTTGCGAACCGAGCTGGTTGCCCACAAAGCAAGTGTGACCGCTGGTGGCAAACTCATTGGTCACGGCGAGCTGATCACCGACAACCTGCCAGATCAAACCTCTTTCAGCTTGCACCACTTGAGTAAGTGTTTCAATCGCGTATTGCAGAATAGAAGTCAGATCGCTCGAATGACGAAGTTGACCGATGATATCGCTGATAATCGCTTGCGCCGGAACCGGGATGATGACGTCCTCTTGGGGCGCCTGGTTTTCGTCGGCAAGGGTTTGCCGCAGCCCACGAAGCGCGGAAGGACGAGGAGGCAAAGGCTGCCCGTCCGGTCCAATGACCGCGCCGAGCTTCTCGGTCAAATCACCAGTTGTTTCAAATTCAGACTCGGCTGTATTGAGATACTCTTGATCCTTCAATTGTTTGGGCTTCGGAAGCTCGAATGCAGAAGGCTTAGGTAATGGCTGCGTGCGCACCTGCTGCGCTTTGATAGGATCGAGCCCACCGCCACCGTCACCACCGGTTGCGGCCCCGGGCACCGCGAATGGTGACTGGGGAGCAATGGGTGAGTTGCCTGGCTGCTGAGCCGGTAATGGTCTAGGAGGCGCAACCACGGCGCCGCCCGGGAAGGCGCTTGCTTCAAGTGCAATCGGGTTGACTTTTCCGTGATCGACAATTATTGGCGGTTGTTGCGGAATTTCCTGAGGCTTTAAAATCAAATTCTGCTGAATCGGCGATTTAACAACCGGCCAGAGATTGCGGATATTGTCGACAAAATGATTGGCACTGCCGCAAGGACCAAGATTAATGCGTGCATCTTCCAGGCGGTTGCTCTCGCCCAGCTCGATAGTCTGCCAAGCAGGCAGCAAGCGGTTGAATGCCTGGCGAACAATTTGAGCATTCATAGAGCCAGAGCATTGATATTTCTCGCCCTGTGGCGATTCCAGAGCCTGCTGGGCGTACAAGATGAGACACAAACCGCGGCTTTCTATAAGGAAACACCATTCATCGGGCGTGTCTTGACGATCCTCGGAAAAGATAGAGACGCAGAAAGCGTCACGCATAAGCTCCTTAAACCGGGGACCGGTGGGCAAGAGCCAGGCTGCGGAACGGCGCGACCAGTAAACCAAGACAGGGGCAAGTTTCTCAGAAACCGCCAGCTGCTCGACATCACGAATAAAAGGCAAAAATTCGGCAGGCGAAAGGATGCTAAGCGGCAAAGCGCCGGGCCCAGCTTGCTGAACCAACATCATCTGCAGTTGTGAACCGCCAGGCTCCGTCATCGTCGCCCACCATTTGCCAATAGATGTCTTAGGAAGAGATCCCAGACACCCGCCATATTACTAATACCCAATTCAGGATCCAATTAATCTTGCTGGAATTTAGCATTCGAGCCCGAAACGCCTTGCCTTTCACGGTTACATGCTAGGATCTCGACGCCGGTTATCGGCATGTCGAGGCGAGCCTCGCTTTATCGGCATGTGAGCAGGCTCTATACGAGCGCAACAACCAGCTTGACTTCGCACATCACAAAACGCAGAGCCAGTATGAAAGTAGACAAAGCCATAATCGAGCAGGCACCTGAAAAGGCGAGCGAATTGCGCGCGTCGCAGGTCTACAAGGAAAATTTGGAATTCTGGCATCAGGCTTGGAATATGTGCACCAAGCCCTACACAAAGATGCCGGATCTGGAATACCTGCCCTGGATTCCTGACACGCTGCGGACCAAAAACATCCATAAAGTTCTGGACTTAGGCTGCGGCAGCGGCTGGCTTTCGGTGTTATTGGCAAGAGAAGGTTTTCAGGTGACCGGCATTGATGTCGCCGATCACGCCCTGGACTTAGGCAACCAGTGGGCGACTATGGAAGATTTGAAAATCAAATTCGATGTCGGTGACCTTGGTGATTTACCCTACGAAGACAATACATTCGATGCCGTGGTTGCCAATTCAATTATCGAACACTTGCCACTTTCACTTGCTCTTGTGGCAATGACAAAACTGAAATCGATCATTGTGAGCGGTGGCACTTTCATTGGTTGTTTTGACAAAGTCGGAACCGGACCAGGTGAGTATTTTAAACTCGAAGACGGCACACAAGTCTATACGGACAAATCAAGAAAAGGCATGATGCTGCGCTATTTCCCTGATGAAGAGCTGAAAGAAATATTGGGCGGTTGGAAGATCGACGAGTTCAAAACACTAGATTCCGGAACCAGATTTGTCGTAGCTCACACATAACTACCTTTCCGTCGTGCCCTCAAATATGGTGGCATCGCAGTTAGACATCAATGCCAGCGCTGAATAAAACTCCCAACGAAGAAGAATGCAAGAAGGTTTTGCAGGATGCGGAAAGCCGCCTGGGACCTGACGATGCACAGCTTGTGCCCCTGCTCGATCAGCTGGCATACGCTTATCACAGCACAGGAAAACATGCCGAAGCGGAAGAATGTTATTCCCGAGCGATTTCAATAACCGAAAAGAAAGAGGGTGCAAAGTCACCACTCCTGGTGCCAAGGCTGCACAATCTGGCGGTTCTTTATCGAATACAAGAGAAGTTTAAAGAAGCAGAACAGGTCTATATTCGCACCATACTTCTTACGGAAAAATTTCCACCCGAAGGCATACTTGATCTGGCTACGCAGAAAAACTTTCTTGCCGGCTTGTACTTCGCATGGGGAAGACTGCCCGACGCAGAAATCCTCGTCAAAGACTCGCTCGAAATTTACAGAAAGACGCTTGGTGCAGACCATGAATACGCATCCTTCTGCCTTATGGGTTTGTCACTCATTTACAAACAGCTCGGCAAAGAAGATGAGGCCAATCGCTGCTTTACAGAATGCGAAAGGCAAATGAAAGGAGCTGCCCGGCTCGAATATCTAGAAAGCTTTCAGGACATTGGACATAGCCTGTTTTTCCTTTCAAGACAACATTTTCGCCAGGGGCGATTAGAGGATGCGCAGGTCTTATTCCGCTATGCACTTCTCAGCGAAACGTGGGAACTCTGGCCGTATCACCCATTTGTATCGCAAAGCCTGCATTTGCTAGCAGACTTATATGCGGCCCAGGGTATGCTCGGGGAAGCCGAGCACATCTATAAAAAGGCTCTGGCACTGCGTCAGAGCGTGCTTGGCGACCAGCACCCAACGGTAGCCACCACGGCACACTCACTGGCAAGACTGTTGCACAGGGAAAGAAGATTGGATGAAGCTGAGAATCTTTACAAGCTTTCCCTTTCAATAAGACGCCACGCCTCATATCCGCCGCTGCTTGCGCAGACCCTGACTGCATATGCGGAGTTGCTAAAAGAAAAGGGACTGGGCGACCAAGCGAAGAAGGTAGAAGATGAAGCAAAGCGCATTCTCGATTCTTATAGCCCCGCAGCGCATGACAGGACTTAATTCCCGGCGTATATAACGACAATGTTATCCAGGTGCAAAATCTCTGAACATACACGTGTATCAGCCATTATCTGAACATTGCACAGGGCACGGGCGGCTAGAACTGTGCTATAAAGAGCAACGTGACAAGTCACGTTCCATACGCGCAGGAACAGTTAAGGAGTATCCCATGAAGAAGAGTTTGGCAGTCGGTCTTATGATCGCCATTTGCAGTTTTACCGCCACCGCTGCGCAAGCAGAAGATAGCAAAATCAAAGAAGCCGGCAAGAAAGTTGGCAATGCTATCGTATGGCCCTTCAGAGCCGTAGGCAAAGGCCTCAAGGCTATGGGCAATGGCGCCAAGAAGATGGTAGGAAAAGGCTCGTAATAAGCCAGACTACTTAAAGTATTTGCGGGGGCGGTGCGCATGCATCGCCCTTGCTGCTTTTTAAGAGCACTTCAGCTCCGTCCACATCCGATCATATGTGAAGACAGCCTTGCCCACATCTCCGATTTCCTCACAGCGAGCCAAGACATTTTCATTAGGGTATAGAACTTTATCCTTGCGCAGCTCTTCATTGACTAAGGGCAGTGCTAATTTATTAGGTGTCGCGTAGCGCGTATAGTTTGCAATTGCCGCACCGACAGGCGGTTCTAGGATGTAATTTATCCACTCGTATGCTCTCTGCGGATGCGGAGCCGACTTAGGAATGCACAAGCTATCCATCCATATCGAACATCCACCGACCGGAATTGCATAACCGATATCCGGATTCTCACGTCTAGCCTGATACGCATCACCGCTATAAACGAGAGCCAGCCAGCAATCTCCGCTGACTAGCTGAGTTATGACCTGATCAGATGAATAACACATCGTGAGAGGCTTCTGGAGTTTCAAATCTTCGGTCGCTTTGCGAATCAATGCTTCGTCTGTAGTGTTGTAAGAATGTCCGCGGCGTTTTAAAGCCGCTCCGATTGTTTCTCTTGAATCATCTAAAAGTGTGATTCTGCCAGCCATACGTGCGTCCCAGAAGACATCCCAATCAGCAGGAGTTTTATCCATTGCCATTTGAGGCATTTGCAAATCTGCATCCTTGATAGTCATCGCTCGTCGCACTGCAACGGTGTTATATCCGATACCAGTGGTGCCCCAGGTGTAAGGGACCGAATATTTCAAACCATGGTCGTGACCTGGGTTTTGAAAGCGGTCCATGATATTTTTCAAGTTCGGAATTTTTGAATGATCAAGTTGTTGCAGCAGTCCCAGTTTGACGAGATTTCTCAACATGTAGCCGGTCGGAACCACGATATCGTAGTCGGAAGCGCCAGCCTGGAGCTTAGCCAATAGAGCCTCATTAGAAGCAAACGTGTCATAGACGACCTGAACGCCGGTCCTTTTCTCAAAATCAGGAATCGTGTCAGGATGCAGGTAATCTGCCCAGCTATAGATGTTTACCGAGTTGCCGCTGTCCTTTTGCTTGGAACCCAGCCCGCAGCCCACCAGCCCTGGAGCGAGCAATGCGCCGGTCATACCTTGCAGAAATGTGCGACGAGAAAGCACCGAAACTAATCTCCCTTTCTCTCGGTGACGGTCTGCGCGGTTTTGCTGGTGGTCTTTATATCGCTCTCTTTTTCTGAACCTTCAGAACTGTTAGCCGTTGCGTCTTTCAGCAAAGTACAGTTTTTCCAATCGACTTCAACGAAAACGGATTGTCCGATGCCGAATGCAAGAGCATGATCAGTTGCGGCTGCAGCTCGAAGGTCTGTGCCAAGATTTGATTTAACGACATATTCTGTTGAAGCACCCAGATAACTTCGATTCAAAATCGTCGATGGCAAACCGATCTGAGACTCAGAGACCAATTTAACTGCCTGAGGCTTTACTGAAAGCAAAACTCTGTCGCCTGGTTTGGCACCATTTGCGGTGTCGCCTTCGATGACTACTTCGCGTCCATCCTTAAGCTTGACCTGCGCAGAATTTCTGTCGGACGAAACAAGCGTCCCTTCGAGCAAATTCGTATTGCCGATAAAACGAGCCACAAATGGCGTTTCAGGGCGTTCATATACTTCTTTTGGAGTTCCGACCTGCTCGAGATTGCCGTTGTAGAAGACCGCTATACGGCTGGAGAGTGCCAGGGCTTCATCTTGATCGTGTGTGACCATGACAAATGTCATATTCAATTCGCGCTGCAGGCGAGCCAATTCGCTCTGCATTTCTTCTCTTATTTGAGGATCGAGGGCCGACAGCGGTTCGTCCAAAAGCAGAACCATTGGGCGATTTACGATTGCACGCGCCAAGGCGACACGCTGTTGCTGTCCGCCAGAAAGTTGAGACGGATACCGCTGAGACAAATGAGATAGGCGCACCAGATTTAGTGCCTCACTAACACGCGAAGCAATTTCGTCATTCTTTAGCTTAAGTCCGGATTTTAGTCCAAACGCCACATTGTCAAAGACTGTCAGATGCGGAAACAAAGCATAGCTTTGAAAAACCATATTGACCGGACGTTTATGCGGAGGCACCCCCAAAACATCTTTTCCGCCAACCAAAAGTTTGCCTTCTGTAGGTGTTTCAAAACCGGCGATCATTCTAAGCAGCGTGGTTTTTCCGCAGCCCGATGGTCCCAAAAGGCTGAAGAATTCGCTCTCTTCGACATCGAGATTAAGCGTGCGCACCGCCTGGGTCGTACCGAAGCGCTTGGAAATCTCGATTGCCTGGATGGCTTTGGCGCTCATCCTCTCTTCCCTGTGCTGCCGCTCATCATGTCTCGAATTTGAAAAGCGATCTGCAAGTTTAGCAATACTTCTTGCGAGTCGATGTCAACTTTGAGAATTTCGGCAATTTGCTCAAGGCGATAGCGCAAAGTGTGTCGGTGAATAAAAAGTGCCCGGGCAGCCGAGTTGAGATTAGCGCCCTCAGCCAGATAAACACGAAGACTCGGCACGAGTTCGCTTTCCCACTCTTCGTCATAACTCTCAAGCGGCTCAATGATTTCTTCGCAAAAGCGTTCCAACTCAGGATGGTCAATCATCAAATACAGCAAGCGCTTGACGCCCAGCTCGCCGTAGCCGATGGTGAACTCTTTATCGGCGTGCATCATTGAGCCAACAATGAGCGCCTGACGGGCTTCGCGATAACTCTCCGCCAAGTCAAATGTTGTCTCAGCCATGCGCCCGGCACCAATTTGAATCTGTGCATCCGCACCGCCCGGCTTTTGTTTTACAAGTTCCTTAAGCTGCTTTTGAAGTGCTTCTGCGACTTGCTGCCAGGTTTTACCGGAATTGGCAAGATAAGGAAAAACAACTGTTGCCGTCCCTTCTATTTCAGTCATCACCCCGAAATTTTCCGGCAGTCCTTCGAGCGCAAGAGGCTGACCCTGACGATTTAGCGCGCTGCAAGCAAAAACAAGAATGCCATCAGCCATGTCGAATCCATAATGCTGGTCCATGCGCTCCTGGTCAGACGCAGCCAGAGAGCCGCCGAGTAAGAGGTCTTTGAGCAAACTCTTCTGCGTGGCAGCAAACATCGGACCGGTTTGCCGATTTTGATGAAACTCAATCATGCAGGCCAGAGCTGCAGGTCGCAAAAGCTCGGCTATGGCTTCCATATCGTCATTGGGTCGAACCATTGACGATATATAGCCGACGATATTTTCCCCTAACAAGATTGGAGCTACGAGCCGCTTGCCGACTTTGACGGTCGGGATTATCCAGTCCTTGCCGTCATTAGAGTCGGGGGTCTTGAGTTGCTTGCGTACGGTCTTATAGACATCATCTGCGAGGCTGCGCTGCTGGCTAGCGGGCGTGCCTCCCATATTCTTCGACGCCATTAGGGAAAACTGCGCCGACTCAATACTGAGCGGGCGATTCAGCTGATTGGAAACTTCCTCGACAAGACCTTCCAGCCCTTCCTCGACCACCAAATTCATCAAAAATGTATGCAGGCGTGTGCTGTTGAGCTTGAGCTGGCGCAGAAAAGTAAATCGGACTTCGTCAGAAATCTGCCCCAAGTCGCCAAAGCCGGGCATGCTTATCAATGGGACGTGAACTTCCTGGCAGGTCTTGACGAGCTGCTTAAGCGCCGCATCATAGTTTGGAGCCGGAGCAATCGAAGGCACAACCAGCTTGGCAACAGGCTCAGCGCCGCCCTGTGCTCGAGTAGAGCGGCTGGTTCGCACTGGAGTATCGGCAATCGATTTGATTACAACGACCGCCGAGAGTTCGGCGACATTCTTCAATTCCTTGCCTTCAAAAGCCTCAAGTTTATTGACCAGCAGGCTTCCCTGGCGAAATGGGGAGGCTAAATTGGAGATTACTTGCGTAACTGCAGAGTCGATACTATCGTCACAGCAAAGCACCTGTGCTTCGGCAAACGCCTCAGAACTGAGCAATTGGCGCAATGTGGGCTGATAAGCGAACTGCGAATGAACCATGTATCGATAACTCTTCTAGTCCTATCTTAACTTGTTAGAGCCCGAAATCTGTATATACGAGGCAGATACGCCAGCGAAGATAAAACTTGCGTCCGAGGCAGGAAACCGAAAACGTATTTCCAGCATGGCTTTTGGGGTATTACGAGAGGGCTCGAAAGCGCCGTAACCAAAAGATTTCGGCGCCTTCTGGCTTGTTTTACGTATTAACGGGTGATAACATCCGCACCTTGGAAGCCAAAAACTGGGTTTTTCATTTAAGGAGGATATCGAATGAACCGTGCTGAGCTGATCAGCGAAATTGCTGAGCTTACCGGGCAACCCAAGACCATTGTCAGCGAAACGATCTCGACTTTTCTGCACACCATCACCGGTGCCATCAGCAAGGGCGAAAAAGTTACGCTGGTAGGTTTCGGTACGTTTGAAAGACGCAACCGTCAAGCCAGAACTGGTCGCAACCCCAGAACTCTCGCCCCATTGCGCATTCCTTCCAGCCGCGTTCCTGCTTTCAGAGCAGGGCAAGAGCTCAAGGACATCGTCAATGGCAGCATGCGCCAGAAAGCGTTTGCTTCGCAAACTAAGTCTTCTTCCAAGCCGGCTGTAAAGTCTGCCAAGAAGACCAGCAAAGCATCGAAAGGCCGCAAGCGCTAATTGATCTTTTGGTTCGGACTCGAAAACGAGGCGAGCTAGTCAGCTAGTAAAAAGTCGAGGGCAAATGCTCTCGACTTTTGTTTTTGGGGTGATACCGCGGGGGGTAGCATGATCGACCCGAGCGGGTGATGGCTGAATTACAAAAAAGGGCTGTCACCGGGTTTGATACCACTCAAAAACCGGTTGAGCGCATAACACACAGACGCGCTTTACATGCGGCTTTAAGATAGTTAAGGGAAGGTCAAATTTGATGCATTTTTGGTCGAGTCTAAATGCGACTACCAGCGGTAATACCACCTGCGCCACCACGCCCGGATATCAAAAACATATACGCTGTTTGATTAAACTTTTGAAGAAATCATGGAAACTTGCTCAAAACCTATTGAGCTTGACATCCGTTTGAGACAAAATTAATTCAACTTCTTCTATTACAAATCAGCCAAGCGGCGGGTTCCCCACCTGCAGCAACCGCGTCACAGCCTACTAGAAAGCACGCCCCATGAACGATCACATCAACAATTTCAACCAAAGATTGCTCGGAATGTTTGAACGGAAAGCAGAAGAATTCACGAGATACTCGCAAGAAGAAAAACCTTCCGCCACCGTTGCTGCTCAGATTGCAGGAATGTACAGCGAATTGGCAGAACTGGTTAAGCAATAAGCCGAACCATTCAACTCACAGCTCCATAGCGGCGCGGTATTTCCGCGCCGTTTTCTTTGGCTGATCAACTCGAACTGGGTAAAACAAGGCGTCTCACAATCTCCGGTGCTCTATTGAGTATGATCAGACTCCACGCAACCGAGCGCTCGAAAAAAGGAGTTGGCAATGCCTTACACGGACAAATCGTCAAAGGAAATGGCGGACGAATTTGTGGATGTTTACTTATCCATTTTGCAGAAGGTCGAAACGACCGGCATGGCGATAAGCACTGCTGATGCAGCCCGAGTTGCTCTGGACATCATCGCCAATCTGAACGGATTCGACAGACCATCGCCCGACGCCAGCAACGGCTAAATTCGGGCCGCCTGGCTAAAAGTTTTGCAAGGAAAGCCCGAAACCGCCCAGTATTTTGACTTTTTAAGCTCTTCCCCGTCCAAACTGGGGCATTTCCCATGGACAACCTAAAAGCTTTCATTTAATCTATATCCACTTGATTTCCGCGCCCTCGTGGCGATGAGAAACCAGAGGAAGACCATACCGCTTGCCTTCGGTGAAATGCCGGGGCTAATCCCGCCTTGAATTTTGGGGAGGGGCGGTAGACCCATAAGGACGGGGTGAGGCAGATGGATTTCTTCTATATATTCGGCGGAATTGTGGCACTCGTGCTGCTCGTTGCCATTGCAGAGCCGCAGAGGTTTCTCCCAGAGCCCAAAGACAAGAAATTCAAAGTAGGTGTGACTTACTGGGGCCACTATGTGGACGCAGAAGCCGAGGCACCTAAAGAACAACAGACTATCGAAGTTACGAAATCATCCGGGAAAGAAAAGACCTGCATCGGTCACACGACTTACGCAATGGGGCGCGGCGTCAGCATGCGCGGCGCGTAAGCGCGTAAAATATCCCTGGCAGTCGCACGCAAGTGAGCAATCATTTGATTTCTGCGTGGCTTTCGCGCTGTCATCCGCATCCTTTTTCTGGTGAAGCATCTTGCTATTTCCAATTAGAACCGCGCTGGTCCTCAGCATCGCCTCGTGTTGTTTGGTCGGCCAGCCGAGTTTTAGCTTGCCGGCCAATGACGTAAAGCCGCCGCCCTTGGTGGAAAAGGACTTCGGCAATCGCATTGGTTTGGACTTCAGCAAGACGTCCGAGTACAAGAAAGAAACAAAAAAGGCAATCGATGACGCCTACGCCGCCTGCAAACAGTTTCTCAAAAACAAGCAAGCGGGCAACGTAAAGGGTTTTGGAGCAGTCGTAAGCGACCTCGACGAGACGCTAATAGACAATCGCCCTCACTTTGAGGCGACACCAAAGTTTAATTGGCCAGCCTTTGAGGCGTGGATAAAGAAAGCAGACGCCCCGCTGCTCCCCAAAACCGCCGAGTTTTTGACTTGGGCGAGGAAGAACGGCTTTGCGATATTCTTCATCACAGGGCGCCGTGAGGGCTTGCGGGCGGACACAATAGCCAACTTGGTCAAACGGCAAGTGGCCTACGACGGTTTGCTGATGAGAAAGGAAGGCGACCGTGGCGGTGCAGAATCGGTGAAAGTACCGCTGCGACAAGAAGTGGAGAAGATGGGCTTCACCATTGTGGTCAACATCGGAGACCAGTGGTCAGACCTGTCTGGTGGCCATGCAATAGACTGCGAAAAACTGCCCAACAAGATCTATCTGGTCGAATAACATCCGAACAATTGCCAGCCTTTATTTGGTGCCGTAGAAAAGTTGTGCCATGAAGGCGCAGTCCTTTAGCTCGGCGATGCTGGCATAACGATCGCGAAAATCAGCAGCGGTAAGGCGTGCAATTATTGCATCCAGTTGATGACTGACGCGCTTGTTGTAAGAGCGCGGATGGAGCGCCTCAACGCCCTTCACAGGCGATCTGCCAGTAATCAGGAAAAAGAGCGTTGCCCCCATGGAATACATATTGGTGCGTTCGTCCGGCTTCGATGTGAGGCGCTCGGGAGCCAAATACTTCATGTAACTCTTGCCTGCGCGGGCAGTAAAGATGCCGCGACTGGGGTCAGGACCGAGATCGATCAACTTCAAAGTGTTGCCGCGCCACATTTGCAAAATGTCGGGTGTCAGATCAATGTGCACCACTGGCGATGGCTGCTCATGCAGATGTCCAACCACGTCTGCCATCTGTAAAAGCAGCCCAATGACTGTCTTTTCATCCAGCGGACCAAGCTGCCGAATTTGTTTCTTCAACGAGAAACCTTCCAAATACTGGTGAACGAGATAGCCGTAATCGCCCTCGACAAAATAGTCGAGCACCGGAACGATATTGGGGTGATCGATTTTGGCCAGCCGTTTTGCATACTTCATAAACCGGCTCGCAGAGTCCGGCATATCAGGATCTTTAGGCTCAACAAGGTGATAGCGCTTCAAGACTGCCACCTTCTTAAGGAAGTTGCCTTCCGCATCCATGACCTGATGCGAAACCAGATATGAATTGCCGAAGCCCGGTCTATCGACCTGGAAAAGTACCTTGTAGTCGCCTTCTTTGAGCTCTGAGCCTTCTTTCAGACGTTCTGGATCAGCCTGGGATTCGGCAAACGCCTCCGGCGGTGGTGCCAGTGACTTCATCCAGACATCGGTAAAACTCAAATCTGGATTGGACGGACCACGACGAGCACTGCCGGCTGCAGCTCCAGCCAGACGCGTTTTTTTCTCTTTGGCATTGGAAGTGTCGAGTGCAGACAACCAGAGGTCTGTATAACTCTGCTCTCTGGCAACTTGCTGCTCTTCGCCCGTGATGTCATCGTCAGGGCGCACAAGGTTAGTCTCTTTGAGACGAAAGAGCTTAGGACCGCCTGTCTCGCTGCGAGAGCGTTTCAGCAATCCGCCAATCATGCCTATGAGGTTCTTGTCCGCCAAGGGAGCACTCCTCAAAATAGTCCACGATAGACCTGGGATTCCAGGGGGCTGCTAGGTATCTCCCCTGTGACATCAATCCCAGAAAATGTCATTACATAACGGTTATTGAGTCACAAGTCTTCCGGAAGTCAGATTATCTACCGATATTAAACCCATATTTCTCAAAAGTTGCGCTTGAGCGATGTTGAACACCACAATCGCGTCTGCCTTCGTGACCAAGGCCTGGGTGAAATCGCGCTGAGCGTTAATGACGTCGATGTTAGTCCCAACGCCGTTTGCCAGACGTACACGAGCAAGACGAAGTTCTTCCGCCGATGATAAAACACCTTTTGTCGCGACTTCAATCTGCCGTTCGGCGGTTTGGCTTGTCAGATAAGCGTCACGAACTTCCTGCAAAACATTTATCAACGTTTGGTTAGAGCGCAATAGTGCTTGGCGGGCTTGAGCCTTTTGAGCGCCAACGGTTGCCGCGGTGGGAACACCCATGCCTTCGTAATTCCAATCCAGCAACCAACCAATCGCATATGACGGTCTTATCTGGCGCGAAACAAAGCTCGGCGGTGTAAAGACTTCGCCCGCTTGAGTGAGAGTGCCATTGAGGGCCGGATTTACGAAGGAATTGATGTTGCCGTTTGGGTTGTTTCCATTACCCTGAGTAACATCGATTACGTTGCCCTGCGGGGCTGTACCGGTCACAGGCACATCGCGGAACGACCCCGGTACAAACGAATACTTCTGACTGAGCGTCTGACCGCTTCCGGTAATGGTGCCGAAGAATGAAAAGCGAGGATAAAGAGGAGCAGCAGCTACTTGAACCTGTCTGCGCGCGGCTAGGCGAAGCTCTTCAAATTGTCGCAATTCAGGTCGGTTTAATATCGTGAGTGCAATGATGCGATTGATATCTAGATTTGGATCAAAAAGGCGCGTCTTTCTCACTTCCGGCTCGAGTGAAAGCAGGTTTACGCTGCTGTTCAAGTTGAGCGAAACTGCGAGTCTAATTGCAGTGCGGCGCAATTCGACCTGCTGAGTAAGTAGATTTTGTTCGTCGCGAGCCAACTGTGTTTCTGCCTGGAGGACTTGGAATTTAGTCCCGGTGCCGGCTCTCTGTAATTGCTGGTTGAGTAAGACCTGCGCTTTCGACACTTCTACTGCGCGAGTTTGAATTTGCAACAGAGCCTGGTTGCGAATCATGTTGTAATACTGACGCGCGACCTCCATAAGAGTGTCATTGACATTGGCTTTCAGTTGTTGCTTCGAGGCTTTGTAATTATGAAGCTGCGCAAGTGTGCCGAACATAACGCTGCCGCCACGGAATCCATAGTAGCGAAAACCCGCATGGGTAAGCACGTTCGGCGTAGCAAACGCAATTGGAATTGTGCCCCCGAGTAATTGCGAACCCTGGATATACTGCGATTGGTAATCCATGATTGTGTCCGGCAGGAAGCGCCCCATTTGCGCTCCTAGCCGCCATCTCTCGGTGTTTACTTGCTCTTGCTGAATACGAATATCGAGATTGTTGCCGATGGCGTACTGCAATACATCCTTCAAACCAACAGGCTGTGTATAGCTAGCTTCCAATCGAATTGGAGGCAACCGTCCTCCCAGCGGAATCATCTGATCCGGCTTGGGAAGCTGCAATTCAATTGCTTCACCAACCAAATACTTGTTTCGAAAATCGGTTGCCTGGCCTTCGATAATCTGCGTTTCTTGCTTGCGGAAAAAGGGCGAAAGCGGGGAAGTATTCAACTCCTGCTTTACCGTTTCTTCGCTCGTGCCTTGCCCGTAGTTCAACTCTGATTCAACTCGTGCACCGCTGGGCAGACCATCATTGCCTGAAGCAGGATTTTGCGGATTGATTGCAGAGCCAGAACCATTTATCTGTGGCTCAACTTTATATGGAACAGACGGCTGCAATGGCATCGAAGGCTGCGGTCCAGCCGGAACAGCCGTTTGAGGTGGATTGGACGGCTGAGTAAGCTGATCGTTGGGATTGCCTGAAGGCGCAGTCGTTTGAGCAAGTACCGGCAAGCCGCCTAAGTAACTTGGCGCATAACTAAGTATGCATGACAACGACAAAAGCGCTCCCAATGCACCCGCACGCCTGGGCACCAATGGAGAATAATTTCGCATACCGGGGGTTTCCATAAATCGCTTGACGTCTTTAATATTGGCAAGCTTCCGCGCAAAAGTAAATCACATTGCGAGCGAACTATCCAAGGGATAATGCTAATTTAGCTAAGTTTTGCAATGCAATGCAGCAATGCTGCAATTTGAGCAAATTCGACAGGGTGCCAGTGGATACTGCAACAAATTTAGTACGCCACCACCGGCGGTTCGTTCGTCTCAATGCTATTTAACGAGTCGCTGCACGGCTTTGAACGTTTCTGTATTTGCTTCGACCAACATTTCAAAAAGTGCAGCCTCCACAGATGAAGGAATGGCGCCGGATTGCAGCATTTTTTCAATTCCGACTTCGCGATTCTTCTGGCTACGGCTCGATACAGCATCTGTAACAAGATGCACCTGATACCCAGCTTCCAAAAGATCGTGAACTGTCTGATTGATGCAAACATGCGCCTCAATCCCAGTCACAACAATCTGTTTGCGCCCCGTCCCTTCAAGATGGGACATAAACTGTTCGTTGCCACAACAGGAGAAGCAACTTTTTTCAAACAGTTTGTGCTCGCCCAGGCAAGCTGAAATCTCTGCCACAATATTGCCCAGACCTTGCGGATACTGCTCCGTAACCACTACAGGCAATTTCAAAATCTTCGCCGCTTCCGCCATTATCGTGATGTTGCGGGTCAAATCGGCAAAATTCTGAATGTTCGAGCGAAAACTTTCTTGAACATCAACAATGAGAAGAACGGAATCTTCTCTTTTTAGCAGACGAGGATGGCGCACAGAAAACCTACTTTATAGAAGTTATTTAGCGAAAGTCGCCCATACCTGGCAACCAGATAATGTAGCCGTTAGCGGCTTTAATATACTGTATTTGTATAAAACAACCCTGACCGCCCTCTACAGTCTTTCGACTGCCAGCCGGCGCCCTATAGCAGTGACACGCAACCAGTTGGCAAGAGAAGCCCAAATTTTTTGGAACTAACTTACTAATACAGAGTCGCGCCAATACCAAGCCACAAGAATCGAGCTTTAGACAGTGCCGCCTATCCTTGCCAACTATTACCTCACTTATAAGTGCAATTCGCGCTGCACCTATTGCGACATTCCTATTAAGCCGGAAAACATTCGCATCAAAGAAAGTCAGCCAGAGACAATCATTGAAAACCTGGCAGCGCTCAAACGACTGGGCGTGAAAGTACTTGATTTCACCGGTGGCGAACCGCTTATCTACAGATACTTGCCGGAAGTCTTGCGGGCAGCCAAATCAATGGGATTCTTTACCAGCGTTGCCAACACCGGAACGCTCTATCCGCGCATGGCAAAAGAGCTGGTCGGACTGGTCGACGATTTGAAATTCTCGCTTTCAACCACAGACCGGGATGAATACAAGGCTGAGCGCGGCATCGACGGATACGAAAAAGTTGTTGAAAGCTTAAAACTTGCACGCAGCCTTGGTGAGCGCCCATCTATCATCGCCACTGCAACACAAGAATCTATCTGGGGCATGGAACCTGTCATCAGGCTGGCGCAAGAATTGGGCGTCGTCGTGCTACTCGGACCGGTCTTCGATTTCTGTGGCAACGAATTGCTGCACAAAGAAGGCATCAAAGAACTTCAGAGACTGGCTAAATTCGATAATGTCTGCGTCAACTGGGCGTTTCTCGAGTTTTACCTGAATGGCGGCAATCAGGTAAAAAGCCCGCGCTGCCGGGCGGTTTCATCCACCATAGTTATCTCACCTGACGATCATTTGCTCTTGCCGTGCTATCACATGCACGATGAAAGGCTGAAGATCAAACACGAAAACGGTCGCTCCAACCTGGATGAGTTGTGGCGCAGCCCGCCAGTGCAGAAGAAACGATCGCAAGAAGGCTCCTGGGACTTTTGCCAGGGATGCACTATTTGGTGCTATTTCGAGACTTCGTTCTTGTGGCCGCCGGACAAATATTTCCTTCTCAATGTGAAGAGCAAATTGCGCTGGGGCAAGGAAAAAGCCAAACAATACGTTGAAGCCAGAACAGGACTCAACCTGACAAGGATGTTACCCGGTAGTAAAGACAAAGCAATTGCAAAACTGCCAGCCAACCCGATGAGCGGGACAAATCAAGGCGCCGGCTGCGGAACCTGCCCGTCAGCGTCCAATTCTGAAGCGCAAATAAACGAATCCGGCGAACTCGTAACACCAGTGGAATTCAGCAGGAAAGCCTAGGGGCGACGCCATGCGTAGCCCGCTGTTTTGGCTCGGGGCTGCGGTCTTTCCGTTAAGCCGCACTTTGCCATTGGGTGCCTTCTCATGGTGTTTATGGTATAACCACTTCCTGACGGGGCGTTAGCGCAGTTGGTAGCGCGCTTCAATGGCATTGAAGAGGTCACCGGTTCGACCCCGGTACGCTCCAAATTTTTGGTCTTGCAACGGCGTCGGATTCGGCGCCGTTTTGCTTTTGTAAAACCCTCACCGGAAATTTCCACCCGGGAAATTTTTGACGGGCGAACAGATAAAATTGCGCTTACCAGTGTTTTAATGTCTAATGACAGCTAGTGGACATTAGCCTGATTTTTACTAAGTGCTACAGGCACGAGCGAGGTTGAGACTTTGACCGAACGCAACGGCTTCCTGATGAAAGGCATAGGGCTTTGCGTACTGGCTCTGGGTCTGCTTCTTGTCGGCTTTCAAATAATTGGCGACGGATTTGAATCGCTGGAGACCCTGTTCGTCAAAGTCGAAACACCAGTCACATACCGCTTCGAAAAGTATTCGCAACTGCTCAAGGAATTTGTCAAAGACAGCAGCGTCGACTATGCCAACTTGAAAAAGTCTCCGTTGCTAAAAGAGAGCATGAAAGAGATCGCCCATATCAGCCCGGCGAAGATGCTGGATGATAAAGAAAGGCTCTGCTACTGGCTCAATGTCTACAACCTGGTAGTGATTAAAACGGTCGCTGATCGTTTTCCCATCACCGATCTAAAACAGCTCGGCAACGACCCGACACGGCGTAAGTTCACTGTTGGTGGGGATAAATACTCGATGCAGACGATCCAATTCGAAAAAATTCAACCGTTATTCAACGATAACTTTCCGGAAGAAATCTTCCTGATGTGCGGTGGAGCAATGGGACATCCAGCTATTTTGGACCATCCGGTCACACCAGAGCGCATGGACAAAGACATGAAAGAAGCCGCATACAGATGGGTTTGCGACCCCGGCAATGTGCAATTCGACAAGTATAAAAGCCGCCTGGACATTGGGCCTTTCTTGCAGTGGAACCAGGGCATATTTGAAAAACGGTTTGGCACACCTGTCGATTTCGTCTTGTCTTTTCTAAACCCCGACGCTCAAGAAACAATAAGCAATGTCACTGTAATTAAGGGTTTTGGACTACCATTCAATTGGACCGTCAACGATTGGGAATTGAAAAAACGGATTGAAAAGGCGCGTCAAGAAAGGGAAAAGCTAGCGAATCCGAGCTAAACTTCAGTCGCGCAGTTCAGATTAGTTTATTCAGAAAACAGGAGGCGCAATGCATTTGAAGAGTTCCGGTTGGCGCTACATAGCAGGCGCCGTGGCTACCGGACTGGTGCTTTCCGTGGTTTTGCCGAGCGCTGATCTTTGCTGCACAAATACTAAAAATGCAGGGATTGGAACAGATGCCAGAAGTGCCGAAATTGCGGAAGGTGGATCTCTTAGAGCGGCTGGAGCAAATGCAGCAAGCGCTGCAGATGCGTCGGGTGCAGCCAACATATTTGTTGCCTACCCGCCGGATAACGGCAAGGTGCCTGCCTCTTCCTCATACATTGTCGGGGCGATTGCACCTGGCGCCGGTCTCACCGTCAATGGGCAAGAAGCACGAGTTGGTCGCGCTGGATTCTTTGCGCATGTTATTGGTCTGCAACCAGGAGCCAACCGTTTCAACCTGCAATTGCTAGACAGACCCAGCAGCCAACAGGCGCCAGGACGACCATTTGGTCCGCCTAAGATCATCACCGTCAATCGAGAAGTGCCACCACCACCGGTTCCTGCCGGTGAGCTAAAAATCTTGCCTGACTCGATTTCACCAGCAGTGGAGCGCGGAGTATTGCCAGGCGAATTAGTTGAATTCTCAGTTCGCGCTACACCTGGTTCAACTGTCTCGATGCAGATAGGTGGGCATGTGGTGCCGTTTTACCCATCCGTGGCCTTGAAGCAGCAAATACAACAAAGAAAAATTGCGGCAAGAAAATCGGCGGCAGCAAGAGGAAGAGGAAAGGTCGCCATCGCAAATGGTGCAAGACACAACACTCCTCAAAAGTTAAGGACGCCCTCAAATGCATCGCCAGCGAAAGCATCGCTCGCACAACAGACCGGCGGCTACAATCCGTACAGAACAATCGGGATGAGCCCCGTGGATACCTCAGCGAACTCCGGTGTTAACATCGGTCTCGATGCCGCATACGGACAGGTTTACCAGCGCTTGCCCGCAGCTCGCGCAGATCGATATGTTGGTTTTATAAAAATTAGCAACCTCGATCAGTTTGAACAAACCAATCCAATATTTATTGCAGAAAAAGATGGAAGAAGCGTAAGCGCTACGTCACCCTACAAAATTACCGTAGTGCACCAGCCATTCTTAGTGCAAACGGCGCACGACAACACGATTGTCAGAGTAGGTCCTGGAGCCGGTCGCATCACACCCCTTGTACGTGGCGTTCGTTTGTTAGCCGATGGCTGGCATGGCGACGAATTGCGAATTGCCTACTCTTCAACGAAACATGTTTATATCAGTAAAAACGACATGACCGCCGCGCCCCCTGGCTGGTCGCCGTCTAATCCAGGAGCGTCCGGCGCGCTTCCGGCATCTAACGTGAGAACCATAAATACTAAAAAGGATGGCTACGGCGACGCATTGCTTTTACCTCTGAGCCAGAGGTTGCCCTACCAGGTCGAGCAGTCGGTTCATCCAAATAAACTTACATTGAAGATATACGGTGCGACTCAAGATACTGATTGGGTTAGCCCAGCGGATACCGACGCTGATGAAATAAGTAAACGGTCGAACCTCGACCTCGTTGACGGAATTTCTTTCAGGCAAGTGCAAGATGGTGTTTTCGAAGTAACCGCGCAGCTGAAGGGCGACCGGCAATGGGGCTACAAGGTCGATTACGAGGGAACGACCCTGCGCCTGCGAGTCAAACACGCACCCAGGCTGGCAGCAGACGGCTCACTCACCGGATTGAAAATTTGCGTGGACCCTGGGCACGGTGGTACCGAAAGTGGTTCTACAGGCTGCAACGGGATGAAAGAAAAACAGCTCAATCTGGAGATGGCACTCAAATTCAAAGCCGCGCTCGAGCGTGCTGGCGCCCACGTCATAATGACGCGCACGACCGATTCGGAAACGGTTTCTCTAGACGAGCGGGTCAACATAGCCGTCAAAGCTGACGCCGATCTGTTGGTTTCGGTCCACAATAATGCACTACCCGATGGTCGCGATCCGTGGAAAGAACACGGGACATCCACTTACTGGTATCACCCACAATCGACGGAGCTGGCACGCGGGTTGAAAGACTCAGTCATAAACGCCGTAGGCTTTCCAGACATCGGGTGCCGCTTCCAAAATCTGGCACTTTGCCGACCGACCTCGATGCCGGCGGTGCTAGTTGAAGTGGGTTTTATGATCCATCCGGACGAATTTGCCCAAATGCTGGACCCTGTAGTGCAAGAACGCGTAGCTGAGGGTTTGCTTAAGGGCGTACATAGATACCTTGCGAGGAAGTAAAATCCGTGTTGTGAAGACGGACCCGGATTTCGGGACGTCCCGGTCCCGCTCGGTTAACTGACTCTAATGACTCGAATCGCGGTAGACGTAGGCAACAGCAGAATATCCAGCGCCGTCATAAGCGGTGGCAAGATACTCGATATCTGGCACAACGACACACTACTGCCGAAAGACGCAGCCGATGCCATTCTTACCGGCGCACGCGCGCACAAAGCAAAAATCGCGATAGCATCCGTGGTGCCCGAAGCATCGGACATCATACTAAAGCGTTTGCTGGATGCCGGCGAAGACGCCGTCCAAATCACCACACAGAGTCAGCCGCTCATCACCGGCACATACAAAACCCTCGGCACCGACAGAGTCGCCAGCGTGTCTGCCGCCATACATATCTTCGGCAAGGGTCGCGGTGCATTCGTAATCGATTGCGGAACTGCCACCACTTTCACGGCGGCAAGCGCACAAGGAGTATTCCAGGGGGGCTGGATAACACTTGGTCTCGGACGCACTCTGCGCGCTCTCAATGAGCACACCGACCAACTTCCGGATTTGACCGGAAAGGTCCGCTCGGTCAATCAACTTTCACCAGGTCATCGCACCGACGATGCAATATTATCAGGCACATTGCTGGCCCATATCGGCATTATCAAACAATGGATAGCCACGGCTAAAGCAGTACTACCAGGCGAGCACACCACTGTAATCACAGGTGGTTATGCCAACCAAATTGCACCTTTTCTAACTGAGATCGAGCACCTGGCTCCTACGCTAACGCTTTTAGGTATTGACCTTATAGCGAAGGCGGAAGCGGTCCGAGCGGATCGAGATTGAAAATACGTTCTAACTCACCTCTGTAATTGAGATTCGTGAGCGCTTCAGGCGAAAACATTTCGTCTTCCCAGTAGCTCGATTCTTTTCCTCTCAATTCCTCAATGCGCTTCTGAAGGTTCGCCGGAAGGCTATCTTCTTGCATCAATGCCGCCATTTCTAGTTTTTACCTTGGGAGTGATAGTGGTTTAAATACGCTGCTTTCTTTCTTTTTGACCTGTTTTCGTCGGCGGCTCTTTGATTGAACTCGTCAATACGACATACTTCCGCACACTGTTACAGGAGGTTTGGTTATCGCTCAGAGATCCCTGATTTATACGGTGGACATACCGATAATTTTGTTTTGATTGATCTCGAAAAGCTTCACCTGAAGCCAGTTTAGCCCGTCTATACAAAAAATGAATGCTTGACTTCCTTGCTAGTTCTTTAATTGAACTCAAAGATTTTTTGCATATCCTTTCTAGCTATCATCTATTTCGGAAAGCGGCTTGGTCGCTAGTTTCCACGCTTGACACGACGCCATATATGGTGGTGTGTTCCCAATCGAAATACAATTGGGTAATCCTGCCACAGTTGCTTCCCTGCAAAGCTTTTCGGGATCGCCTCCGGGGCTTCCGGCGACTTATCGGACGCGATGCTAAGATGAAATCAGTGCAATACATAGGATAAGTACAAGGCAACCACAGACCAACGACAAATGAATCTCAAACTTAGATTGGAAAAACTCGCCGACAGCCGCGCCTGGGTGCGGTTGCACTTTGCGGACGGAACCACCGTAATTGGGCGGGTTCTGCGCATCGGACACGACTATATCGAACTAGAGTCTTACGGCGATACTGATAGGCCGCATTCGCGGGATTATTCCAAACACTTGATACCAATGAATTTAGTGAAGATGCTGACGATTGAATCTCCGCAATTCGCCGAAGCCGAGCGCCGCCGCCTCGACTATCTAGCCACCAGTGAAAGCGCAGAGCGCGAAGAATTCCCGGAATTGGAAGGCTAGTTCTCCACAAAGAGGCGTGCAATTGGTCGAGAAATACCAACCGGCTGAAGAGAACGGCATCGAATTTGATTTGGACAGCGCACAGGCAGCAAACGAAGCGGCTGAAGAGGAAGCTGCTGCTGCTGAAGGTTCCAAGTCGTCGCAGGCAAAAGCAAAGGCTGAACCGGCGCCAAATTTAGAGCCATCGACAAGTTTGAAACCTATGGCATCAGGTTCAGAGTTGCAACCAAATACGCCACCAGCCCCTTCCAACTCAGCCACTGACGATCCAGAGAAACCACCTGGCGCGGTAGCGAAGTTCTTCGCTGATGATGGGCTATTCATGCGATTCATCTGGTGGACGCTGCGAACTGTTTTCTCCTTTTTGATACCACTCGGCATGTTCTACGTATTGCAGAAAAATCCGCAACTTGTAGACAGCGCCTACAAGATGATTAAAACAGGAATAGAACCGTATCCGGTACTGTTGAAAGGCGGAATGGCTGCAACTATTGCCATCTTGATCGCATCGGTCCCACCGCTGTTTGGCGTGTGGCTCGCGTCCGTTTTATATCGCTTCAAGAGTTTGAAGCCGCTAATTGCTTTTTCGATATGGTTTATCGTGATGTTTTTCTTCACCACGATATTTGTCGTTGCAGCGCGGTACTTCAGAATAATTTGAACACGGGCGGCATTAATGCCGCCCCTACAGCGGAGATTGTCGGAGCGATGCCATTCATCGCCCGGTTATCTCCGTTAAACCAAGCGCTAAACGCCAGCGGCTTCATTGTTTTTTCAATTTCTTGGGAGCCGCAGCGTCTTCGTCGACTATTTGAAATTACTGGGAGCGCCGGCGGCTCGCCGGCACCGTTCAAATTTGGAAACTAGTAGTCCTGCTCAAAGACCTTTTTTACGTGTTTTGAAACCGCAACCACACGTTCTGACGGCATCAATATTTTTCTCGCGCCGTAAATTGGAACAGGGGAAGTCTCCAATGTTCCGTTGACGTCATAAACATCCGGGTTATAGCCGTATGCCAAAGTTCGCTCGTTAATTGGAATAGGGACGCCATCATCATTGTCCTGTCCTTTCCAAAGTTTCAAGTGGTGCTCGCAAACAGCAGCAACAATCATCGCTGCACATTGAGGATCAAGTAAAGCTCTGATTTCATAGTCAGCTCCTACGTGATTTTTCCGCTCGAAATACTGCCGCAAAATCGGGAATTCGAGCACGTAGAGCTTCACTGCATTAATTGAAACCTGCGTATAACCGAAGGTCTGGCTATTGCTTTTAATCACGCCCTTCCGCGCATTCTTGTCGCGTTCAATATCGATCGGATCGTAGTAATGAATCTCATTTCCGACAAGCTGCCGCAGCAAACGCGGAGCCCACATATAACGGCTCAAGTCTTTGAACATTGCGGCCGCAGTCAAAAACGCCTTCGACTCTACCTTTGTACACTCAGCCAACTTTTCCGCTTCTTTGCCACGGAAAGGAAAAACGTACCCTTCTGTTTTGTCGTAGGGCTTGTTGCCCGCAGTCATGGTGTCGTCCGGGCTCGGCGGTTCGTTTGGATCGCGCTTGAAATAGCGCTCCGCCTTGCGCTCCATATACATGATCGAGTAAAGACCTTGCAAGTCTTCAAAATCTTCAGGGCGCGCGTCCTTGGAAATCGCTTTCAGACCGCGATTGAAGGTGTCAGAGGGCGAAGGCATGTCATTATTGGAAGCAGCCGAAGTTTCAGGCTTCGCTTCACCCGCTTTCTTATCGGCGTCACCGGATGCACCGGCGCCCGGCGAGCCCGATTTGCGTCTGTCTTTCTTTTGGGATTCCTCGTCGGCCATATTAAGCCCCCACACCTTGGTCCAATATGCCCAATATAAGGGTCCAGGACTCAAAGTTCCTGAATAGAAGGATACCCGCAAACCCGCACCCATTGCACTATTGAAAACCCGGTGGCTGCTTAATCCGCATTTTGGGTCGCCAGCGCCGGTTCGCCAAATAACAAAATGTGATTTGATGGATAAACTGAGGTTTCAGGGTGGAAAGGATCATCGTTCAACAGCAAGCGATTCAATTCAAACCGCTAATCACTCTTCGAGTAAGTTCTAGCTCGAAGTTCGAGCGACTGCGTATTATTCCTACAAGCCTCCCCAAAAAGAAGCTCAATTACATCCTAGAGAATTTAGATATTGCAAAGACGAATGATAATGCAGCACCTTCCGAGAAGCTTATGCCATGCGGGATGCGCTATCCAGAGCCGATTCGATGCAGACCCAACTTCTTCATTCCGATCCTATATGTCTGCTCGTATATCGCACCATTCTTCATTTTGATGATGGTCAACTCAAGCTTGCATGCTATTCCTGGCGTACCTAAGTTGATGCGCCACATACACAATTCCGACTTCGCATTTCCTGTCTTCGGCGATGTGGGCATGGGAATCTGCATGCTTTTATTTGTTGGAGCGGTGTTGGCAGCCGGCGTAATCTCAGCAGCGCTTCTAACGAAGTCGACAAAACTGCGAACTCCAACCAAATTCCTCATTTGGTGTGCGATCGTGTTTTCAGTTTCCTTAACCGAATGCCTTCTCGCGCCACTCGGGCATTACGTCAAGATGCCAAATATGGATTACTTGAAGGCGCCAAAGATAAGCACAGCCACGTCTCACCTTCAACAATGAAATCCAAAGTCTGCGCTATTTCGCAGCTTCGAGCTTCGCGGCTTCAGCTTTTCTCTTGCGCTCGTCAGCCCAGCCTTCGTGGTTCTTCTGCGGAACTCGCGTAATAGCCAGCGCCCCCTTAGGAACGGTCTTCGTTACTATGGTTCCAGCCGCTACAACAGCACCTTCTTCGAGAGTGACCGGTGCGACGAGAACGGAGTTGCTACCAGTTGAGGCGCCATCACATATGGTGGTACGCTCTTTCTTCTTGGTTATGTGATCGTAGTTTGCAGTGATTGTTCCTGCGCCAATGTTCACGGCAGAACCCAAAGTAGAATCGCCTATATAGCTCAAATGCCCAACACTAGTCTTGTTGTTGATGATGCTCTTTTTGATCTCAACGAAGTTTCCGATCTTGACATGATCGTGCAATACAGCATGCTCTCTCAATTGAGAGAACGGTCCAACCCTGCAGTTCGCGCCGATATCTGAGTTTTGCACGAGCGACTGAGCGACCGTTGAATTGTCTCCAACATGCACAACCCCCTTCATCACGGTGTTCGGTCCGATCGTGCATTTTTGGCCGATCTCTATTTCTCCGGTCAAATAGCAGCCCGGCAAAACAACGGTGTCTTTGCCGATTTTGACTTCGGGAGCGATCCATGTCCCATGCGTATCAACAATCGTGACACCAGATTCAAGCGCTAGGTTATTGACGGTGATGTCGCGCATCAATCGAATCGCTTCAGCAAGTTCCAATCTAGAGTTGATACCTGCAACTTCGCGCCAATCCGGCACTTTCGCCGATGCTATCTTGTGCGAATTTTTGTGCGCCCAACCAATCACATCAGTAAGGTAATACTCTTTCTGCTGGTTGTCGTTTTTCAACGTCGACAGCGCAGCTTCAACTTGCGGCCAGGCAAAGCAGTAGATAGCTGGATTGATTTCTTTGATTGCACGTTGAGCTTCGGTTGCATCTTTGTGCTCGACAATGCCGGTCACTTCGCCCTTCTCGTTGCGCGTAATACGACCGTAGTTTTTCGCATCATCAACATCAGTGGTCAGAAGAGACACGACAGCTTTGCTCTCGCGATGAGCATCAACCAGAGCCTTCAATGTTGCGCCGGTAAGCAAGGGCGTGTCTGCAACTGAAACGACCAGTGTGCCGGTAAACTCCTTCAAACTTGGTGCCACCTGCATGAGCGCATGGCCGGTGCCGAGCTGAGGCTTCTGTAAATGAGTGGAGACTGGCGTCGCAGATGGATTGTCTTGAATGAACTTCTCGACCTGCTCGGCCTCATGCCCGATGACAATGTGGATATGTTCCGGCTTCAGCTCATCACTGGCCGCCATCAACCGGCCCAAAATCGTTTTGCCAAGCACTTCATGCAATACCTTTGGCAAGTCCGACTTCATGCGCTTGCCCTGCCCAGCCGCTAGAAGAACGACTCTTGTTCTGTCACCGGAACCATCTTTCATATATACAACCTGCCTGGAACGCCCAAAACAACGGCTTATTATACCGATTTGGGGGGATATGCAGTATGAACGTTGTGGCCAAGAATAGAAGTAGAGGCGCCGCACCGGCGTCTTCGACTGCGGCTAATTTAATATTGACGTTGCTGGGTGGAAAGACCTTATGTCTAGTGTTGAAAGGGAAATCGCAGAGCTCGAGGAGCTGCTGCGGCAGGCGGACTTGAAACCAAATCCAAATTTCTTTCAAACTTATTTAGACGACCAAATGGTGCTCATGGTCGACGGCGACATTTGCTCACCCAAAGCATTCATCGTAGACAAACATCAGCCAAACAAGGCTCAGAAATTCGACCGGGTCGAAGTAACGGACATGAAAATATTAGAGCAAGGCGACACGGCGATAGTTACCGGATATGGCAACTATGAAGGACCCGACGGAAGACTGGCGATGAATTTCATGCGCATCTGGGTCAAGAAAGAAGACGGCTGGAAGATCGTTGCTGGCTCGATGACGCACCTTGATGAAGCTCGGGCAGTGCCAAGTAGTAGCCGCGTAACCGCCGAGATTTCAATTCACTAGTTTCATTCTTAACTAGCGACTAGAAATTCATTACCGCATTCATGCAATTAACCAGCGTTTCAAATTTGGTGAACGCCTGCATCTCGCTCGTGATTTCTTGGCTTTCTTTGCTTTGAACAAACTCTTCATCCACAACACCGAGTTGCGGCGGCGCAAATCCGGGTCCGAAAACAGCGATGCCGGTTTGAACGCGCTCCAGCTGTTGTCCGATCTTTCTGCAGTTGCAGACGTCGTCAGTGAGCGCGCGCCATTCCTTTGCTTTGCCGGCAATGTCCGGACTGTACTTGTGCAAATCGGACAGAGCCACCATTTCATCTACGGTCGATTCAGCGTTTTCAAATCTGCACAGCGCCTTTTGCGCTTCCAAACGATCTTCACCCGTGAGGGTTAAAAAGCACTCCGCGATTTCCTGCTCAAGGCGACTAGCTTGTCGAGCAGCTTCTGTCCAACCTTTCATTTGGAACATTTGCAAATTGCGCTTGCGCAGTTGAGTAATACGCTTACCGAAGGATTCCATTTCTTGCGCCGTCAGGTGCAGACCGAACAATGTTATGTGCATCTGGCTGAACTGGCTCATCTCGGCAACCAGCATAGTGGCTTTGTCGAGATCTTCCGTGTCCATAGCCAGTCGGTAACGAATATAGAGAGGCAAGAGCTTCACGATGTTGAGCTTGGCGATGCGACCGCCGGCGAGAGAATCCTCAAAAATTTGCAGCTCGCTGCTGATGATCATTGACAGGCGCGCGATTTCATCCTTTCTTATCCGAATGAAGCATTCCTTGTATTCGCTGCTCTCGTGAGACTCTAGGCGTTGCAGCTCGCCTAGCAAGGCTGCAACCTTGAGTCTTCTGTCCGCTTCCAAACGATTTAACAAAGCGCCCATTCTTTCGAGAGATTTGGTCGCATCAGGCGATGGATTGCAAGTTTCGAGCCGACGAAGCGCTTGAATCAATACATCTATATCAGCAGGGCGGAGATCATCGACAAAACGAAGGACTGCCAACAAACCGGCATCAGGGCGCGGTCCGCGGTTCGAGCGGTAGCGGTCGTATGCCGAGATGTAGTCGTCGTAGAGTTCCAACACTTGGTCGAGTCTCGCGGCGAGCGCCTGGCTGAGAATTTCTTGCGTTCGCGTTTCTACAGCCGGCAGACAGACCCTGTCCAACCAGGTTTCAGGGACGCTTGAACCAGTACTAAAGGAAGAAGAAAAAGCAGCAGAATTTAGTAATTGCATGGCTTTAGAAACTTTTTGGTGCAGGAGGGGGCGTTGATTCAAAGGTAATCAACAAGAGTTTCAGATTTGTTGCAGGAGGTGGACCTAAAGATTAATACTGACAACATGAATTTGGCGTGAACGTGCTGCAAAACAGGCCCGCTTGACATTTGCGATTTTTGGGGGCAGTGGCTCCGCATAGAGACGTAAGGGAGGCACATTTTCCTCCCCGGCAGGGAGGCTCATGCGCCTCCCCTAATGGAAATTAGCGGCGGCGGAAGAATCGGCGGAACGGACGAACTGGGCGATCGTTATCATCGTCGTTGAAACGATTCGGTCCCGGCTTGAAGTCACTAGGCCTGACATTGTCGGCAATTTTGAATTCCTTATTCCAAGCTGGGGCGAAGGAGCGCTCGATACGCGCACTTTCGCCTGTGTTCAACCACTGTTTAAGGTCACGAATGACTGAGATGACGCGGTCGCGACCGTCATACTGATCGCCTCGCACGATCGCCCAATTTTCACCAATTTTGCGCATTGCCAGTGTCGCCACGTGTCCGGGACCGCCGCTACGCTGAGCACCGCCAGCCTCTAACATTGCCAGTCTTTCTCTTCGACTGTTTGGATAATTTGTGTAGAGCAATTCGTCCCCTGTCACACGGCGCATAATTTCGCGTTGCCCCCCGCCTCCGGTGCGGATGCGCTGTGAGTTGCCAGCGCCTCCATAGCCGGCACCGCGGTCCATTACGGAAAGCGTTCGGTCCAAACGGTGTGCCACAGGGCTGGGCTGCGAATTGTCTTGGGTGGCATTTTGAATACTCCAGCCAGCGCCGTCGGCGCGCGAGTGAATGCCGAGCTGGTCGCGCTTGAATTCATAGCTGTTGCCCTTTTTGTCTGTGTATCGGCCGGTCAGACTGACGTCGGCAAGTACTTTTGCCATATCGTCTGTATTTTTGCCGAGGCCACAGGGGATGTATCCGGATTGCAACCAGCACGAGCCCCACCCCTGCTGGTTAACAGTCTCCGGCTCCCATGCGTGATACATGAATGTTTCAGCCAGCATCACGCGATTTTCTTTGCTGTCGACGGCGGCATCGTCTGCCTGCACCATCCGAGTCAAATGGTCATAGGTTGCGGCCACCTTCTGTTCCATCTTTTCCCTAGCCGCCTCTTCCGACTGTCCGGCCGCAACGCGCAGTTCTACCGAGTCGTTAAAGCGCTGTTCGAATCCATTCATCATTAATTCGAGTCGCTCCAGTTTCGACTCATCTTTGATGTTCATGCGCATTTCGTCGAGAAAATTATAGTGAGCCTCTTCGATCGTGGCGGAAGTAAACCCGTCACCACTACGGCGAAAACGCTCTGATACCCTCGATTCACGTTCGCGCCCCTTTTGATCCTTAAACGTGTAGTCTCCGGATGGATCGAGCTGAACATTGGTACGCGACTCTACAGACTTTCCATCTTGCGGGCGGAGTCGTTCGAAAGTGTCGCTATACTTTCCGTCTCCTTGAGGTGGTGCGGCGTTGCGTTTTCTTGTCCAGTCATCAGTGCGCTCGCCCTTTTCCGACTTCGTGACGTCGGAAATCTTTGCCAATTCTCCAGTTGTCGCGTCGTAGGTGAAATCGCGGTGAGAGCCGTCAGGACGGCTAACTTTCGCAATACGCCCGCTGGCGTCATTCTCAACTCGTGAAAAGTTTGACCGCTCTTCAATGGTCGAGCCGTTGGCATCGATGTATTTGAAGTTGCCATCCTGGTCGAGAGTCAGGCTTGAAACACCTTTCAGTTCTCGTTTTAGAGCTCCACCTTTGTCATAGTCAGAGAAACCATTGACCTTGTCTCCGTCACGGCTAACAACTCGGTAGTCCCCGTTGCGCTGTGTAATTCTCTCCAGCTCGCCTTTCGAATTGTTTTCCAGCGTGGCACCGTCCCTGGTGACTACACGTTCTTTGCCATCGGTAGCGACCGAATGCATCGAGCCGTCGACTGTCTTGAACTTCACGTTGCCATCGGCATCGACAGGCTGGTTCTTTGAGATTGGAATGAGAGAGTTATCGCTCGACCAAGCTTTCGTTCCTGCGTCATAGCTGAAGCTGATCATGCGTCCGTCCGGTCTAGTCTCGTTCACTTTTGTTATCTGCGAGCCTGCTCTTTGCACTTCGACCTTAGAACCATCAGGGCGCAAAAGCGCCTGCAGCTCTTTGTCCTTATTGCAAATCAAGGTTGAGCCATCAGCGTTTTTCTTTTCGAGGTATGTCTTTCCGTCAGTCGGAGTCTTGGTGACGAAGCCGTCGACTTTTCGTCCGTTGCCTTCGCCGTCTTTGATTGTGAAGGTTCCATCAGGGCTGCAGTCAATCGAGCCGCTCCACTTGCCAGTTTTGACCTTACCTTTGGCGTCAGTTCCCTTGAACTCGAACTTTTCTTCGGAGCCGACACGAATGTACTCGCTGATCTGCCCTGTGGCTTTCGTCATGTAGGTCATAGACTTAATGCGGTCGGTGCCTTCTTCGAAAACCACATTGCGCGTATCGCCGTTGGAGTAGGTAATCGCCTTGAGACGTCCCTGTTCATCGAATTGGATATTCTCTGCCGATGTAGATTCTTTCAGTTCGTTGCCGTTGCCGAGAACATGTATTCTGCTGTCACCTGATTCAAAGGACAACAAGCCGTTGTTATAGAGCCTGATGTTCTTTCGAACTTCGCCAGGTTTTTGCGCGCTTGTCCAAGAGCCATCGCTGTTCGTCCAATTGACGCTTTGCCCATTTGCGTCGATTTCAGTCACAGAAAACGGCTGTCCAGCTATCTTCTTTACTTCAACACGCGAACCGTCAGCCCTGCTAACCTGCGAAACAGAGCCATCGCTACCGACTGCCACACGCGCACCGCCCGCCAACTGCTTCTCTGTTACAACCGATCCATTGAGACGTTCTGTGTGCCAATATCCGTCGCCGGTCTCATGCGAAATCGTGCCGTCCTGAGCCAGTTTTACCTCACCGGGCAACTGAGTGAGTCGACGATCGTTGACATAAAGTCCCCACTTTCCGCTATCTTCTTGCCTATAGCTAGTGCGGCTCATCATGCCGTCTGATGCTTTTTCGGTAATGTCGATTCGGTTGGGTGTAGTGGCAGTGTCGTTTGCATAACCGACCAGTGCCGACTTCTTATTGCCGGCGAAGTTGATCTCCGTAATTCTATCGCCGCGCTCTTTGTCGCGCCCGAGGTATTCACCGTCTCTTCCAGCAACGCGAACCTCAGGCAATTCCTGTCCGTCGAAGTCGACGAATCTAACGATTTCATCGCGCTTCAGGTGTGCTCTGTCATTTGGATTGATATGTCCGGGAGCACGAAAGGTGTCGCTACGGACACCGTCCAACCCGCCGGGCCCCACTCTACTTGGCACAGCTTGGGCATCTAGGGCACCAGGAGCGTTCAAATCAGAAGGTGCGGATGGCCCATCAACCCCTGGCATGGCTGGAGCTACTGGTCCAACATTATTTTCTTTTCTTTCTGCCGGTGGAGGTGCATACACGTCAATCGACGGCAACTGAAACGGTACCACAGGTGGTGCATATGAGTCGACAGCGTAAGGCTTTGGGGCGATTTCTGAATTCGGAGGTGCCATAAACTAACCTTCCTTGGTGGGGCAGGGCGAACGAACGCTACTGTCAGCGATAGACAACGCCATCGCCTGCAGTATCACTTAGTTGTAAAAGTCAATATGCCGTCGCCTTGCAGCAATGCTCAATGGTCAACACAAACGCTGACCGGCAGGCGTGTGCCGGCAAACGACTGCCGTCAACTTTGGGCAGGCTGCAAATAAAAAAGCAAAGCACGCGGATTAAACCCCAGGCCCTGCTCTGTTTTTAAAATGGCGCGATTTACCAAAACACCGCGCTATCACCAGACGGTAACAGCAAAGTGCTACGGCGAAGTCGAGGGCTTCGCTGTTGCAAACAGATTGTCGGTGGCAGTCTTTGTCTACTCTCGTCGCGCTGGGCGCAACCTGCAAGCGTGTCTAGCCGCGCAAGGCTTAAGGGAAAAACTCCAGGCAAGCAAAAGATGCGCCTGGTGATCTTGCAAGGTCGGGCGGGTAAAGCAACAAGTTCGGTGGTCGAAAGTTGGAAGTTGACGAAGAACACGAAATTACTTCGATATCTCGGTCTTCCGGCTCGCTGCTTTTTCGATAGTAAGAAAAAACGATGCTGGCGCATCTCTTGAAGAGTTTTGGGCGGTATCTCTACCGCCCCGACACTTCCCGATCCCACGGTTTCTCACGACCGATGAAACCAGGTTAAGGAATGTTTGTGACCTTTTGGTATCTCGTTTGTTACCTTTTAGTGAACTTCAAGCAAATGTGGGGGAGGCGCATGCGGCTCCCTGGCACGCAGGCACACATGCCTCCCTTACGAGCGTCCCTGAGGAATACGCAACCAGAAGATGCTGCCACCGCCTTGGTTCTGGCGCACACCTATAGAACCACCATGCAGTTCAACTATAGATTTGCATATTGCCAGTCCCAAACCAGAGCCACCACTTTCGGTGGCGTCAGTTTTCTTCACTTGCTCAAATCGTTCAAAGATTTTCTCTTGCAGGTCTTCAGGAACACCTCTGCCATGATCTGCAACCGTGATTTCAATCATCTGCTTAGGTGGCGAACCCGCTGTGCTTGCAACAGTTTCTACCATCGCAGCTTCGACTTCGATTTCGCCTCCATCCGGGGAGAATTTAATTGCGTTCGACAGCAGATTGACAATCACTTGCACCAATCTATCTTCATCAGCTAAAACCTGAACAGGGTCGATAGTGCGGCTGATGTTAATACCCTTTTCTTCCGCCAGAGATACAAGAGAATTGGCGGCGCGCTCCACCAGCCGTTTTACCTGTACCGGCGCAACTTCCAATTGACTCTTCCCTTCTGCTATTTTCTCTAGATCAAGCAGGTCGGTAATCAATTTGATCAAACGTTCAACATCAGACTCTGCAATCTTGACTTTGCCCAGCGCTTTCTCCGGAAGCGGTCCCATCGCACCGGCGGAAAGCAGCGTCAGAATGCCGCGCACTGAGCTAAGCGGTGAACGCAAATCATGAGAAACAGTTTGCAAAAGCTGTTGCCTTTTTATTTCTGCTTGATTCAGATCGTCCACCATTCGATGGAAAGTTTGATCCAATTGCGCAATTTCATCAGAACCTTCTACCGGAGGATGGAGAGGCTCACCCTTCGCCACTCTGCTGCTGTTCTCGGACATGATCTCCAGGCGCTTCGTAATTCCTTTACTGAAGAACATCGCCAACATCACAGCCACAACGACATTGAGACCGACGCCAACAATCAGTGCGTTTTGCAACATCTCTCTGTGCTGAGACTGCATGCCAGGGCTTTGCGCAAGGATTCGCTCCTCTTCTTCAATAATGTCACGAGTAGCACCACCCATCTGACCGACAAGACTGCGAACGCGTCCGTATGTCGTTCCGGTTCCAATCAAACTATCAAGAGTGGCAGCCTCAGCCCGTCGACTCTTCAAATCATCAAAGAGTTTCAATCCTCGCTCAGCTACAACATGCGCGTATTTCAATTTACGCGTCTGCTCGGGATTGTTTCCAATCAAAATATCAAGCTGTTCCAAATCTTGCTTGATCCACCTGCGGGTCAGTGGAAATCTTTCGTCTGAATAAACATCATTGGTAAGACTGAATGCAGCAGCTGCAGTGGCGCAATCAAGAAGGTCGCGTTGCAGTTTGAAGACTGTCCGCACAACATCTTTGGCATGCGCTTCTCTGCGCATTTCCGCTTCCAGTTGAGAATTGAGCGATGTGAGAACCCAAACGAAAAGTATTTCGAACACCAGTGGTATCGACACGAGGAGAAATCCCCGTTGGGAGATTTTCAAATTGAGTTGCGCCATGCACGGAGTCCAACAGTCGACTCAATTATAATTGCACCAATGGCCAAGATACTGATAGTCGAAGATGATCCATCCCTCGTCACCACGGTACGGGACTGGCTGTCTTTCGAACACCACCTGGTCGAAGTAGCGGAAACAGGCGAAGACGCGCTCGCTCTACTGAAGACGAGCAGCTACGATTTGATCATTCTCGACATTTCACTACCGGGAATCAGCGGGGTGGAGGTTCTTGTGCAGTTTCGCGCGATGGGTGGTCCTACGCCTGTTTTGATTCTTACTGGACGCAATGCGCTGAAAGACAAAGAAGATGGACTGGACAGCGGAGCCGACGACTATTTGACGAAGCCTTTCCATTTGAGAGAACTGTCCGCTCGCATGCGGGCGATGTTGCGCAGACCGCGCACGACACTCGACAACACTCTTAAATTCAGGGATTTGCAAATGGACCCGGGCTCGTTTCGTATTTACAAAGGAGAAGAGGAATTGCATTTGGCGCGCATGGAATTTGCGCTTCTGGAATTTCTCGTACGCCATAAAGGACAGGTGTTTTCGCCAGAAGCCCTTTTAGTTCGAGTCTGGCAGTCTGATTCGGAACGCTCTCCGGAGAGCCTGCGCACCCTGATAAAAAAAATTCGAAGGAAAATCGATGATCCAGGCGCCGAGTCAATGATTGAGAACGTGCACGGCGTCGGCTATCGCATGTGCGAAGAGTAGCATCCAAAATCACAGGCGGGCGCGCGACTAGTTGTACCTAAAATCATTGGAGGGCGGCATTAATGCCGCCCTCGGACCAGCTTCGCAGAGCAATCTCGATGCAATGCGCTATTTCTTTCAAAAGAAGAGCAAAAGAAAAGCGGGTTGCTGTGAGCACTCCCGCTTTGATTCTTTAAATTGTCCGCAGGATCGGTGCTGCCCCGATAGGCTCTATCCCTAGTGCCCCACTAACTGGTGATTCTGCGATGTCGTTGATACAGTTGTACCCGAGAATCCGGAAAACATTGTCTACCTTTAGTTTTCGTTCAAGATTGACGTAACGAAATATTGAAGGTTCCCTCTTTACGCCACTCTTACATATACAGTGCTTATCAGGCATCCGGTAAGTGCCGATAACTAGCCTAACGACGCCAAGAATTTCAAATTGTTCCCACATAACTGTCCGCAAAGACTAACGGGGAGAGGGATTTGACGGATCGTCAATGGGCGAGCTGGTTTTCAAGTGATCGTCACGCAGAACAATTACTTGCCTCATGACATTTGCTGTAAAACCTCGCTTTGCAAGCGATAAACAGAGACACCGGTCTTTAAGAGCGACAAAATTGTGTTTAGAAATCTTGCGAATTTTATCTTCTCGCATTTGTAGACGCGAATCATTCAAACAACGCAGTCCGATAAATTCTGAAGCCATCGAGGATTACTGCTGGCTCGATCGTCTTGATTTGAAATTCCAGACCGGGACATAAACCCCTGACTGGGCTGAAAGATGAACGAACAAACGTTTAGGGTATTATCTCTTTAGAATTAACACCCGTTAAGCTTTCAGCTTTAATATGCAGATGAGATCAGCCTTCTTTCTTCTACCGGCGATAATCGCCTCTCTTCTCGTCGCGTCCTGGATGCCGCAGGCTTCTGAAGCCCAGTTTCGCAATAGCTATGGCGGCAGGCAACTGCCACCGGCGCGTCCTGGTGGCGGCGGCGGTAAGCAGGCTGCTGCGGGACCTTCAGGCGTTTATCCCCAGGCGTTATTCAACGGCAAAGTCGTGCGCTGGGTTGCTGATCAGATGCCGCTCAAAGTCTATGTTTCAAAAGGCTCGAGCATCGATGGTTTTATGGACGAGGAGCTGGGTGTGCCTCGCACAAATGTCGACGGCAAACAGCGCTGGCCGCACCTGGTTGCCGAGATTATCGAGAACGGGCAGATAAACAACCTGCCGGTAGCTGAGGGCTTTGTAGAGCCGCATTACGAAGCGGCAGTGCAAGGAATCAACTACTGGAAAGGATTCGAGCGCGAAGGACTGTTTAAGTATGTTTTGACCAATGACCCGTCCGAAGCAGACATCTATGTTTTCTGGACACATCACTTCGTCAACAAGCTCGGGCTTGGACTCTTCGCTAATGATATTCGTGGGTACACATCAAAAGAGATTTTCGACTACAGGCTCGTTATGCAAGGCAAGCAGCCACTTTTCCAACCTGTAGTAATTTTGCTGCGCACAACTAATCAGCAAGGCAATCCGATGAGTAATGAGAAAATGCGCGCATCGGCTGGACACGAGTTCGGTCATGCACTCGGCATCGACCAGCACTCGACTAATCCATACGACTTGATGAGCGTCTACTACGGGCGCGGGGTGCCGTCTAACAACGATGCCGCCACGATTCGATACATCTACAAGCATCAACCAGACTACATTCCATAAAGAATAATACGGATGAATCGCCCACCTAGACGCCGACCTGACGACACTTCTCCGGGCAACCCGGGGGGGCGAGCACGCCAAGGTGCAGGTGGACGCGAGCAGGAAGAACAAGATCCGTTCGAAATTGGTGGCATTCCAGGGCTAAAGAACCTCACAGGACGCCGCCCTCAACAGCAAGCTCGCCCGGGCAGGTTCGCACACTTGATACGTCCCTCGCGGCGTTTGAACACGGTTTTTCTCATTTGCTTGATCGTTTTTTCAACCATCTGGATCTTCTGGACGATTTCCGACGTAACCGGTGAATACGCCACCAGTGGGCGCGATCGAGAGGTTGTGCGATTGTCGCTCTACCGGCTTGCCACCAATGTGAAGTGCCGTCTCAATTGGGGCACAGGTGCCACCATGGAAGCCACCATAAACAAAGTCGACACCAATCAACCTCTGCATATTGTTTTTCAAACACCTGAAAAATGGGTCAACAAAGGACGTCCCATGCGCACCGTTATTTTTGACGGCAAGTTTTCCGGCAGTGGCATGAATCCTTTAGCTGGATCATTTCAAGAAAACGAAATCAAAGCAAGGCTAATCGAAAACAACGAATATGTTGATGTTAGATTGTTGAGAAACAGCGTAACGTCGCTCTGGCGCCAAGTTCAAGCGCACTGGCCCTGGGCTGAAATTTAGCGCCAGCTTTTAGCCGCGCGGCATTTGATGATGAACTTCGATGATCGTGGCGGCGGGCGGACAGAAGAAACGAATATTAGAGCGAGGATCTGCACCCAATCCTCGTGAGATGTGAAACGCTGTTTCGCCTCTACGGATAAGCCCGGAAGCCTCATGTCTGCCGAGTTCTGAGTCTGTAATCAGAGGACCTACACCAGGAATTCTTACTTGTCCGCCATGAGTATGCCCACCCAGGGCAAGATGCATTCGAGCATTGGTGATATGGTGAAGTTTTTTCGGCAAATGGAAAATGCAAAGTTTTAAATGATGCTCTGGCGCTTGTGCAGCCAATCTCTGAAGCTCATACTCGTCAATGCCGGGATAATCAATACCAACAATATGCAAGCCGTGTTCTTTCAAACAGCGTGACTCATTTCGCAAAACATCAAAACCACCATTTTGCAATGCCTCTACAAACGGGGTCACATCACGCTTTTCTTTGGGATGACGATATTTTCTCATCACGCGTCCAACTATTTTGTTGAACATCGTGTAGTCGTAATAATCATGATTGCCGAGCACGGCATATGCACCCAAGCGAGGACGGCGGCTCAAGAGCCTTTCAGCATATTCGAGCCCACTGTGATCTTCGAATACATCACCAGTCAAAACAATCAAATCGAAATCAGCATCAGTGATCTTTCGGATGAAATCGATCTTGTGACTTTCCGGTTTGGCAAGATGCAAATCCGAAAGATGCAGAATTCTGAAAAGCTTCCTTTCTATGCGCTCTTCCGAACGCGCCCCTTTTCCGTTACCTTCGCGTCCACGCCAGGCATTGCCATCACCGGTGATGACACGCACTGTTTCCAACTGATACTTCTTGGGCTCGATCTTACGAGCGTAGTAAAAGGCAGCGGCGCCTGCAGTACATAGAGACGCTGCAAAAATCCAGGTCGACTTTGATTTGAGCAGGCGGGACAAAACGCCTTCGCGTCTCATCGTACGCAACTCAGCAATATCTGTTTTGCTAGATTGCGAACCGTCCAGACCGTTTAGTAGTCCATCATGTCTCTGTATTCTCGCTGCCTCGAAACGTCTTTTCTCGCTCCGATGTCTGGCGCGATCAATCGCCCAGAGAGCCACCTGAGCGGGAATCCCGCCCCCACGGCTAAGACCCCAAACAGCGCATCGTACGGCAACTGATACCAGCTTAGATTGCGAAATTCTTGAAACAGCCATTGCTGCCAACCCGGTTGTACGCCAATACCTTCAATAACGGCCAATACTACACAAGTTCCTAGCAAATACGCCAGTCCTACCACGTGTACGGAGGCAAGCCCCGCAAGAACCGCCAGCGCCTGGTTTAGAGAGGTGCGTCCATTTTTCGTTATGTAGCCGACAGCCCATGTAGCGGCAACCATGCCTAGAAGGTACCCGAATCCCGGCTCGAGATAATAATTCACACCGCCGCCGCTGGCGAAGGGGTGGAAATTGAAGACTGGTCCAATCAAACCTAAAAACACAAAAGCAGTACAGGCAATTGTTGCGATAGGCCAACCAAGTGCATAACCCACAAAAATGGCGACCGGCGTCTGTGGGGTGTAAATCGAATAACGAATTTCAGATGGAGGCTGTACCTGCGGAATGTTTTTCACTGCAGGAATATACTTGGCGACTTTCTCGGTAACCTGCTCCGGAATGCTCAGTTGGATAAGAGCGATTTGCTTCTCTACTGAAGCACGCAAGTTCTTGCCGGTGGGCACTGGCACTTCAAGGCACGTGAAAGTTGCGGCAAAGAGAAGCTCGATGCCTAGCATCACCAGAATGATCTGGCCGACGATCGACTTGCGAACAGGACGCCGCGTCTGAATTCTTTCTTTTGGAGGTACTACTACGAGCTGCACGTGATTCGTTCTCAGTGACTCCCCAAATCGTCGGTCTCACAGTGAAGACAACGACGAATGGCAAAAGTGCGGGATATCCCGCTGTATATACTTTGTGCTGTTGCACCACTCACGCTAAGACGCCCTATTGTCGCTTTTAAATAAGGCTATAGTCAAGCGTCAATTATGCGCGCTTCTCTTCGGCGGGAATCTCCTCACCTCTGGCATACGGGCTCTCAAACTCCTGGGGCGCCATCCAATCGACTTTAATCTGGCGCTGGACCGAATCTATACGTTCGTTCAGAACATCCAAATACTCCGGCCTTAGAATATTCTCGGTCCAAAGCATGAGGGCGTCTTCACCGTTGTCCTGGTAGTAATGGCGACGGACACCAAGGTTCTTGAAACCAAATTTAAAATAGAGGTTTTGAGCTTTCTCATTCGAGACACGCACCTCAAGAGTCAACCATTTTGCGCCTTCCCGGCGACACGTCAAAATATTGTTGATGAGCAGGACTTCGCCGACACGTTTCCTTCTGTAATCCTGGTGAACAGCAAGAGTTGTTATATGCGCTTCATCACCACCGATCAGCCAATATCCCGAATACCCGATCAATTGCTTTGATTCGGCATCGACGGCAGCAAAATAATACCCAAGACGGTTGACTAGCTCGTTTTCAAACGACTGCCGTGACCAGTGATGATTTCCGAAAGCGACAGGTTCGATCTCCATCACTTCGTCTAAATCGCTTTTGTCTAGCCGTCTCAGTTCAATTAGTCGCTGACGCTTTGCCATCTGTTCCCTTGAGCGTAACGGATGCGCCTCGCAGGTAGAGCGGTTCTACGACGCGATAGGGATAGTCATTTAGTAACGACTGTTTCGCATCTGCTGCCAGGACGCCGCGCCCATTTTCCTCCGAAACCCCGGATGAAGCAAGAGATTTGGCTTGGTCAAATTTACTCTGTGAAACTCGGCGATATGCGAGCACCCCTTGAAACGTCGCGATGTTAGCAAGTTCCGGCAGTTCGATAAAATTAGTCCCGCCGGTTCCGGATAACGATTCCATCAAGGATGGATCGAGTCCCCAGTTTTTACTCGCAGATAGAGCAATCTTCATATCAGGCAGGGTTCCGTGCTGAGGCTTCACGACCTCAAACGGGGCGGTAGACCCGCCGTCTTGACCGGGAGCAGACTGTGGCTCTCCTGAGGTGCGATATGAGGCAAAGTAAAAATGACCTCGACCTCCGGAAAGAACAACGGAAAATTCCTTGATTCCCTTTTCAGTCTCGGACAATTTGGCAGCATAGCAATCCAGGAGGGAAACACCGGTAAGCGGCAGATTGAGCGCCTGTGCGAGCGTTCGGGCTGTCACAACAGCAATTCTTATTCCGGTAAAACTTCCTGGACCAATTCCCACAACCAGTAAATCGAGATCGGATTTTTTCCAACCTGCTTCTTGAAGCATCTCGTCGATCGACGGCAAAAGCAAAGTAACCGACTCTTGCCGCTCCCCGCCGCTTGAAACGAAAAGCCGCTCGCCAACAGCAATCTCAGAGTCGAGCAGAGCAATGCTGACGCAATTGTTTGTTGTATCAAAGGAGAGGATACGCATAATGTGTTCTACGATCTAAAATGACTAGGTGCAATCTGCAAATCTTCCATTCAAACCGGGCAATGCATGGCATCGCCCGTACGCTAGACTACGTGCCCGAAATCTACGCTTTCTTGGATTTGCGCGAGCCTGATTCCGACTTCACTTCAGTCTTTTTTTCGGAATCTTTCGCCTCGCCGTTTCTGCCAGTATCAGAGTCGCCGCCAATGGCTTTATCTTCGCCGTTTTTCGCATCACCGACACTAGAATCGACTTCACCAAGGTGCTCGATTACGTCCTTCAGATTTTCTTCTGCGTCCGCATCGAGATCGCCCTCATCGTCTACTTTGCCGATCAAGCCTAACTCTTCAGGGCTTTTGCCTGAAATAATTCCGCTGACCAAATCAGCAAATTGCTGTTGATCGAGATCGGGCAATTCGTCGCCTTCCTGTCCGAGACTCTTCAACTCATTGAGGATCATTCCTTCAAGGTCGTCCATATCCATGATTACAGGCTGCGCTCTGAAGATCATTTGAATGGATTCTTCTTTGATGGATTTGAGCAAACGATTGAACATATCGAATGCTTCTTTCTTGTACTCTTGCAGTGGATCGCGTTGACCGTATCCACGCAAGTGAATGCCTTCGCGCAAAAGGTCGATGTTATGCAGGTAATCAACCCACTTGCCGTCGATAGTATTGAGCAGAATTTGTCTTTCCATCTCGCGCATGTGTTCGACACCGATGTGCTGCTCGCGAACTTCGTAAGCCATATTAATTTGCTTCCAAAGTTCTGCACGCAAGTCTTCGTATGAAAGTCCATGCAGCTCAGTATCTTTGAGCTCAGCAAGCAACGGAATATCATTCTTCAGCAAGGCAACAACCTGCGGAAGACCCTCTTCCTCCCAGAATTCCGGCGGTGCATCGGAATCGATATAGCTTCCCAAAAGCAGATCGAGGTGCTCTGTAAGCATGTCGAGAACCTGCTGGCGCAAGTCCGCACGCTCCAGCAAGCGACGTCTTTCGCGATAAATTACTTCACGCTGCGTGTTGAGAACATCGTCATACTGAAGAACGTGCTTACGCATATCGAAGTGGTGCGCTTCTACTTTCTTCTGCGCATTTTCGATAGACTTAGACACCATGCCGGATTCGATGGGCATCTCTTCGTCGGCACGAATGAGTTCCATCAGGCGAGCAATCTTGTCTCCGCCGAAGATTCTCATCAATTGATCTTCAAGTGAGAGGAAGAAACGCGTCGAGCCCGGATCGCCTTGACGCCCAGCACGACCACGCAACTGGTTGTCGATACGTCGTGCTTCGTGGCGCTCGGTTCCAATGATATGGAGCCCACCCAGCTTAATTACTTCGTCGTGCTCTTTGTCCGTTTCGACTTTGAGCTTTTCTTTCAACTCTTTGACACGAGCGTCGAACTCTTCTTCGCTCAAATTCGGATTCTCTTTGAGTAGTTTCTCTCTCGCCTGAAACTCAGGGTTGCCACCCAACAAGATGTCGGTACCGCGACCGGCCATGTTGGTAGCGATTGTCACAGCGCCCTTACGACCGGCTTGTGCAACAATAAGCGCTTCCTTCTCATGGTGCTTCGCATTCAAAACGTGGTGGGGGATGCCCTTTCTCACGGCTGAAACAACACGTGCCGTTCTCAATGCAGAATAGAGACGCTCGAGGAAATCTTCCTTCTTCGGAAATTCCTTCTCGAGAAGTTTGCATGTCTCTTCCATCTTCGATGGATCGATTAGCGCAGGACGCTCGAAAAGCTTCTTCAGCGCATCGATGTTGTCCCCGCCCAGATTATTCTTCTTGATGGAATCCATTACCTTCTGAATCTTCTTCAGAAGAACTTCTCCCATCGTCTGCGGCTTGCTCAAAAGATCAGCAACAAGCTCAGACTTTTCAATACTGACTGTTCCAACCAGTACGGGGCGCCCTTCTTCGTGGCACTCAATAATTTCTTCGACAACTGAAATATATTTCTGCAACTCAGTCTTATATATGACGTCCGGCTGGTCGCCTCTGACTGCTGTCTTGTTCGTCGGAATCGCAACAACATCTAGGTTGTAGATCTTCTGAAACTCAGCGGCTTCCGTCATCGCCGTACCGGTCATACCGGACAATTTCGGATAGAGACGGAAAAGGTTTTGATAGGTGATCGAAGCGTATGTGAGGGTTTCTTCCTGAATCGGAATACCTTCTTTCGCTTCTACAGCTTGGTGAAGCCCGTCGCTCCAACGGCGTCCTTGCATCATACGTCCGGTGAATTCGTCGACGATAACGGCTTCCATCTTGCCCTCTTCATTCGGGCGGATGACGTAATTGACGTCGAGCTTGTACAGTTCTTTCGCCTTCAGCGCTTGCACAACATGGTGATGATAGTTGAAGTGCATATCGAAAAGGTCGGTGACACCGAGCAATTGCTCAGCACGATCCTGACCTCGTTCAGTTAGAAGAATGCTGTGTCCCTTTTCGTCGACCCAGTAGTCGCAATCTTCGTCTTCCTTGTCCTTGCCTTTCTCCAGCAGCGGTGCGACTTTTGCGCAGGAGAGATAAACTTCCTGGAAAGACTCTGTCGGGAAGCCGGAAATGATAAGTGGAGTACGAGCTTCGTCGATAAGAATGTTGTCTACTTCGTCAACGACAGCAAAGTAATAAGGACGCTGCACGAGCTGGTCTAGAGACTTGCGCATGTTGTCGCGCAGGTAGTCAAAGCCGAATTCGTGGTTGGTGCCATAGCTGATGTCGCAGCGGTAGGCAGCGTACTTCTCATCGTCGGGTTGGTGAGAGTAAATCAAACCAACGGTCAAACCGAGAAACTTATATATTTGTCCCATCCACTCGGCGTCGCGGCGGGCGAGATAATCGTTGACAGTGACGACGTGGACGCCGCGCCCTGTCAAAGCATTGAGATACACAGGAAGGGTGGCGACAAGAGTCTTACCTTCACCCGTGCGCATCTCGGAAATCTTGTTGAAGTGCAGTGCGGCGCCGCCCATCAGCTGAACGTCGAAGTGACGCATGTTGAGCACGCGGCGACCGGCTTCGCGAACAACAGCGAAAGCCTCGGGCAACATTTGCTCCAGGACTTCATCGAGCACTTTGTCTTTTTGAGTGCGAAATTGTCCGGGCATTTTGGGAGCATCGTCGGGAATCAATTTGACGTCCGGGACATTCTTCAAAGCTTCGTCGATGCGGCGGCGAAACTCAACAGTCTTGCCTTTGAGCTCATCATCAGTGAGCTTCTGCATGGCGGGCTCAAAGCTGTTCGCCTTGTCCACGTACTGCTGCAGCGCCTTGACGCGCTTCTCATTCGAGTCCCCAAAAAGTCCTTTCAGCCAGGTTCGCGTACGCTCTTCCCAGGATTCCGACATTCGATATTCACTCCCACGATTGCAAAAAACGATCTTACCTAAATGAACAGTCAGAGCCGGTTTCCAGCGATTATTTAAATCCCATCGCCAAGGCGGAAAATCCTCGCCAAGCCCGGCCCATGGGCGTTCGGCACAGATCTAATTAGTTTCTGATTGTATCATCGGCCCTTATGACATCCATAAGCTTGAACCTTCTCCTAAGCATTGGTCACATTCCGTTTCCAAAAGGCTCTAAACAGCCACGGATGTCATGTGCGCTGTTATTATGTTGACGTCGCAGCAGGTCTTAAGTTTCAGCCTGAAACACAACTAAGCGCCGGCGACAAACTCTTGGCACGGGAGCATAATACTGAGCCTGTGAGCCTTTCAGAACTGCGGACCAAAACTTTGAGCACAGACGACGCTACGACCGAAATTGAATTGACTAAATATGGGCGCCTGCCCTCGCTTTCGGGCTTGTCGCTTGACGAGTTGGAAGATTTTGTCAAGAAACATGGACTGCCTAAATTCCGCGCAAAACAAATCCACAGTTGGATTTACAGCAAATGGGCTAAAAACTTTGAGGAGATGACGGATCTATCCGCCGACCTCAGAAAAAAACTTTCTGAGACCGCAGAAGTTGGATTGCTCAATATGGCCCACCTTCAGGTCAGCTCCGACGATACGCGCAAGTATCTCTTTCAATTGCCTGACGGCAAAATGGTCGAGTCTGTATTGATGGCATTTCAAGACCGACCGTCCCTCACCGCCTGCGTTTCAAGTCAGGTCGGTTGCGCTGTGGGCTGCACATTCTGCGCGACAGGTTACTTGGGATTCAAAAGAAACCTGACTGCGCAAGAAATTATCGACCAAATCATGAGCATTCAACGCGAATCAGGAAAGCGCGTCGGCAATGTTGTGTACATGGGTCAAGGCGAACCACTTCTTAATACAGATGAAGTCATCGAGTCTGTAAAGCGGCTAATAAACACAGTCGGCATCGGTGCGAGACACATTACAGTCTCTACTTCCGGTATCGTCCCTGGTATCAGACAATTAGCAAAAGCAAACTTGCCGATCACTCTTGCGCTTTCTCTGCACGCACCAGATGTGGAGACACGCGAAGAAATCGTTCCAATCACAAAAAAATACCCAATCCATGAAGTCATGGCGGCCATGCATGATTACGTAGATACGACTAATCGCAGAGTAACGATTGAGTATGTACTTCTGAAGGATGTCACAGATCGTCCAGAGCAGGCCATTCACCTTGCAGAGCTTGTGAAGGATCTCCACTGCAACATCAATCTCATCCCGTTCAACCCGACTTTGAACCCCATGGGAGAGGCACTCTACGACCGCCCTTCACGCGAATCTCAACAACGTTTCAAAACGCTTGCGGCGCGCAGCGGCAAGACAGTTACGGTCAGATTGGAACGCGGCACAGATATCGACGCAGCCTGCGGACAACTCCATAACAAATACACTGCTGGTCGGAAATAGCTAGCGCAAAGGTTTTGCTTTTCCGGCCAAACTAGGAAACTTGTCTTGTACCAACGTTATCTGGTCAGGTGAAATCACAAGGCAATCTCTGTTACCTAGGTTCGGAGTTACATAACCAAGATCGTCCACCAGTTTGCGCCCAGAAGAAAGCGTCACTGTAACGTGATATTCGCCGTCGTGGGTTGGAGAAAACCATAAGTCCCGTTCGGCGGTGGGACCTATATTTTCAAACGTCTTCTTGTTGCCCGGCAGTTCAACGCTGCATTGATTGATGGTTTCCGCCGTCTCGTTCTTAATAACAATATGTCCTGACGATAAGTAGAAGAACAATCCAAACAAACAAGCGACTGCTATGAAAGCAACAATGCCGATCCCTGACAGAACTAACAAAATTTGCTTCATAAGCCAACCATGATTGGTTCTTGCTCTCACATCATTTTCGTTGAAATCGCAATCAAACCGCAGCGGCTTTTCGCTTCGGCTCTAGTGTTTCGACAGGTAATGCTTCGAATTCGAACTTCTTGCCGTCGACGAGTTTGACTCTGCCCCAGGGAGTTCCCAGTTCGTGATCAAACACCACGAGCCAGTTTCCAGCGGCAGCCTTAGTCAACCATTCATTCTTAACATCACAACTTGCTAAAGGATAGTGGTCGTATCCCATAACCCAAGGCGGAGATACATGGCTCTTAGTGGGCATGATGTCGGCGAAGTAAACACCTTTGTCTGAGCCGGATTCGAAGTAAACGACTTGGTGATGGCTGGTATGTCCGCCGGTCACACGAACTTCCACGCCTGGGATAACTTCGTAATCGCCATCAACAAGATTTAGATTTCCATGCTCTTTCCATGGTTCGAAATCTTCAAATCTATAGCTTGCCTTCGCACGCGCATTGGCTTTGTATGCGAATTCCCATTCACCTTTCTGAACGATGTATTTAGCGTTTGGAAAAGTCGGGATCAACTTTCCATCCTTCAACATAGTGCCACCACCTGCATGATCGAAGTGCAAGTGGGAGATGATGACGTAGTCAATTTCATCGTTTGAAACACCGACAGACTCAAGCATTGTGGCCGGTTTCACTAGTGACGTTAGGCCATAGCGCTCAGCTTCTTTCTGACTCCATCGATCACCCATTCCTGTTTCTACAAGAACTTTTCCTTTCGGTGTTTCAATTAAGAGCAAGTTGCAATGCATCTCGACTCGATTTTGCTCGTCGGCTGGAGATAGCTTGTTCCAGAGCGTCTTTGGAACGACACCAAACATTGCGCCACCATCGAGCTTGAAGGTGCATTCTCGAACAATTGAAAGCTCGAATTCTCCGAATTTCACGGCGCTTCTCCCATATAGATACGCCTTGATCTTAGCATTTGAAGCAGTAGCCTGTCGGCCATCGCCCCTACAAAACGGGCGCGTGCAAGGCGTCCCCACGCTCAGTTCCGACCAGAAAGAGCGCAGGCAATGAGCTACCCTCACGCCTTATCGAACTTCCACCCCCAGCTCTGCGAGCGCTTTTCGCGCCCGTTTCCGAATTACTTCGCTTGGAGAAAGACGAAAAATGCGCATCCATGTAGCGGCAAGACGCTCCTTTGCGCGCTCCTTCACGAGTTGATCAGTACTGGTTCTATAAATCGTGTCCCAGGTGTTCACCTCTTTAACAAGAGATGGAATCTTTGCTTGAAGAATCTCAGCCTGCCGACCCAGCCACTTCGGTGAGTCCGGGAACTTCGCTGCCAGTTTGTAATAACTTGCAGCAGCGGTCTCGTTATGGGCGAACAAATATTGGTTAATGCCCGCGATAAAGGGCAAGTACCAATTGTCCTGATTCGCCTGGATGCCTCGCTCTATGAGTTTTTGAGCAAGATCTGGTCGCTTCATCTCGGCCCCGACAACGAAGGCCGCGAACCAATATGGCTGGGTGAATCGAGGGTCGAGCGTCGTCACCAGGTCTAAATAGTCATACGCATTCTCGTACTTGTCCGTGTGACGCGCCGGTCCGTCACCTATGTATTGAACGAAACGCAGCCAATAAATATCAGCTGCCAATTGCTCATGCCCCAGACAAATGAGCTTTAGAGCCTCAGGCTTTAAAAATATTGGCTTTGGCTCGCTCGGTCGACTGAGAGCACATACTTCATTGATACGAATCAGACCAAGATGCGCAATAGTTGCCGCGCCCCCAGTCAAAACAATCAAAAGGACTGCACTAACCCTATTTTTTCGAAGCGCATTCAGCTTATGTATACCGAACGAGGGGTCTATTGGTTTGACAGAACCAATGTCGTACCAGCCTTCGTACCAACGAGGGCTTTACCAGACTTCCCTGCACCTAAAATTGCGTACGAGTTGAAACCGCCTCCAGTAGCACCAGGAGTAGAAACTGGGGTAAATGCGACATTACCAGGCTGTCCAACGCTGACGGATTTGGGATCTTTCGCTCGCTCCGCTGCAATATCCGAGCCAGCACTTCCGGCTATTGGCCATTCACCTTGGTTTGTAAACGGGTTGGGCGGCGGATTTCCTTTCGTTACACCATCACTGCTACCGCCCGGATAGTAGGTTTGCCACTCCGCATCCGTCGCTGTGGGTGGATAGATTCCAGCTTTATCCGTGGCATACGTTTCTGCGGCGATTTGTGCGGTACGCATGTTGGCTTTGACCGATGCTTCACGGGCCTTGTCCTGGGCGCCAATAAAGTTCGGGAGCGCGATTGCGGCGAGGATACCGATAATGATTACAACAACGAGCAACTCAATAAGAGTGAAGCCCGACGCCCGATTTCTTTTACGTGAACGCATTTCTATCCCTTCCTTTAGTCGCTTGTGTTTGGCTTTGCCAGTCAGTCAAACCCAGTCTTCGTAGCCCGTTTTGTACCGTCGGTGGGCCGTACCTTTATATTCCCACTCTATTATGTCATTTTAAGACTGCCCACAGGAAAAATCCTGGTAACCGGCTCAGCTGCGTTTCTGACTCTCATGCCTGCCATTTTAATCTTGGCATCGAGGACCGCGTTTTGGCATCACGTGCAGGGAGGAATCTCCACCCTCAATAGTATGGTTTTCGTAGTCACTCCTGCTAACTCGAAAGTTTCGGTCAAAGGTTTCGATTTGAGTAATTCGCTCCAAAGGGTGCGGTCGAAGTTTCAATTCCCCGGTCAAAAGGGAGCGGTCGAACGAAGAGTAAGATGCCGGCGAGCCGCCAGCGCTCCCTTGTCATAACACACAAAGCATCACCTGTAGTGGCACAAGTAATTCGCAAAAGCGTCACAAAAACTGCTAAGTTCAAGGTTTCAATACAAAAGAAAGCGCCCGCTCTATAAACAGGGCGGGCGTTTCAGTACAGATTCTTCTATCAGGCAGGCTGACTGTTATTTGACGGAGGCGAGTTCGCGCTCGGTGTTGTGTCTGTTGTGCTCTACTTTTCTGGGTCTACGGAGGTGATCCATAAATTGACGGTGAGCAAGTGTATCGATTTGAGATTGTGAGGTCTTCTCGGGGACGGAGAGTACGAATTCTCCGGCATTCTCTACAGCAGGCTTGTGATTATGACGACCCACCTGATAGAGATATCCTCCGCGAGTTGCATATACGTAATGAATCATGTGATGCCTGCCTTTCTAGTTCGCCCGAAACTTAGTTGAATTGAGGAAGAAAAATTGGGTGGGGCGCGGCGCGATGAAATCGCCGACTCCAATACTGTACACCACGTCATCGTACGTTGACGGGAGTATTTCAAGAGGAATCATAATATTCTCTGAACAATTCCCGTAACTGCAAAGCCGCAAAGGCTGTGGCAGTGGGGGTTTTCCCATTCACCATATTAAGCGGGTGCCATTTTTGTAAGAGAAAACTTTTACGATTGCAATGTAGTGGAAAATAATGAAGAAGCGCTTCACATCTATGAAGCAGGCAACATGCATATCTTGCGAGATCTAACACGCAGCTAACAATCAGCATCACAGCAGCTGGTTCAGAAACAAATCGCAAACTAATCGTTCGAAAAGGCACAAGAGCCAGTTTTCATCAGCATTCGCACAAGCGCAATCACGGCGAAGAACTTGTTAGTCTGCCAGCACAGGCGCAAGGTCGTCACCGACCATGATGGTTACAGAGCTCTCAATATCGCCAACTGAAGCGGTAACGATGTCCCCATGTGACTGCAAATCAGCTTTCACGACCTCGGCATCTTCAGGATTGCCCTTCTGCGCAATGATACGCGTTCGTTTCAAACTCGATGGACGCTCATCATTACTGGCTCTCACGAACACATGTCGATAACCACGTTCGCGCAGCAGCTTCGCCAGTTTGTTGCCCAAGCCTTTGGTCGCACTGGCATTCTCCACGGCAATGCGCATCTCTTCCTTTTCCGCAGTGACAAAGGCGGAGCCTGTCAATCGAGCCACCATTCGGCGAACATCACTCTTTGACACATCCCAATCACCAGAGCCGGAAAAATTGCCCGGCATCATCGCCATGAACTGGTTAGCCTTGGGCACTCCGCGCGCATACTGGGCAAGCATCATCAAATCGCCGGCGCTCATATCAGTATTGATATATTTCTGTGCGATCTCCAGCAAGCGCGGAATATGGCTCCAGGACTCAGGTTTCATTGCGCGGTCGAGCACTGCACGCATGAAAAGTTCTTGCCTCTGAACGCGACCAATGTCGCCAAGGGCGTCATGGCGGAATCTCACAAAGCCCATCGCCTGGTTTCCAGTGAGCGTGTGCACTCCTGGCTCGAGGTCAATCTTGAGCTTGGCGGTCCAATCCATATATTGCATTTTCTTCGGAATATCGATCGTGATGCCGCCCAGTTCGTTGACGAGGTCAACGAGACCATGAACATTGAGCACAATGTAATGATCGATAGGAATGCCGAGAAACTGGCTAACAGTGGTCTGCGCCAAATATGGTCCGCCCAGCGCATTGGCTGCGTTGATCTTCTGCGTTCCGTATCCACTAATTCGGACCTGCGTGTCTCGAGGAATGGAAAGTACGCCCAATGAATTTCTATAAGGATCAAGGCGACAGACCATAATCGTGTCCGAGCGCCCCGTAAAAGCGTCCTTATCAGCTTTCAGATTGCGTCCACGATCCGAGTAGACCACGTCAGTGCCCAAGACCAGCACTGTCATTGGCTCGCGCAGGGCGCCGATGCGCAGGACAGGTGGAAGCAACTGCGGCTTGGCAATTAGCGTGTAGATATAACCGACGACAACTCCGACCAGAGCCGCCGCAATAATAATGAGAGACCAATTTGGGGACCGCAAAGCCGATTCCTGAGATGCCAACTGCATTATTATATTCGTCCAGCGGTCACTGTGCCTGAGATACAGCTACTTGACGAATACACCATCCAAAATTCTCACAATCAACTTCGGCGGAATCGGCGACGAAGTCCTCTTCCTGCCTACGTTAGAAGGAATTCGCGCAACCTATCCGGAGGCGAAAATCACTTTATTGGTTGAGCCACGCTCAGCAGGAATCGGCGTAATCACTGATTTGGTTGACGAAGTAGTTACATTTGACATCAAAAAACGGCCATTAGTTGCCTCAGATTTGATTCAGCTTATTACTATGCTGCGCGCGGGCGATTATGACATGGTCGTTTCGTCCGGCAGCTCGCCGATGGTTTCGGGTCTGCTTTTCTTGTCGGGAATTCCGCGACGTATCGGCTACAACTCAAACCGCCTTGCACCTTATCTTCTTACTGACCCCATGCCGCTCAACAGAGGTCAGTATGCGGGCAAAATGTATCACGATCTGATTCTAAAAATGTCCGGCGCAACGGCTGCACTGCCGGCGATACCACGAATAAAAGCCGGTGCGACTGAGAAAACATCCATGGAAAGCTTGCTTCAAAAACTTTGGAGCGAAAAACGCGGCAATGAGAAAAGCGGCAACGACAAAAGCTCTCAAGAGAAAACCGACAAGTCAGACAAAAGAAAGCGTGTGCTTTTCCATCCAGGAACCAGCCGCCTTGCCATTCTCAAAGGGCTGAACAAAACCTGGCCGGCAGAAAACTGGTGCAAGCTCGCTGAGATACTCGAGAAAGAACCTGATTTGGACGTCATTCTCGCCGGCGGACCAGACGACAAAGAAGCAATAGAACAAATCAGCGCACAGCTAAAACCGTACAGCAGAGCGATTTCAACTTACGGGCAAACACGCAGTTTGAAAGATCTTGTCGGTCTGATTGATATTTGCGATTTGACTGTTTGCGTCGACTCTGCACCGATGCATCTGGCAATCGCGCTCGACAAGCCAACTGTAGCATTGTTTGGTCCGACCAACGAGGCGGTTCTCGTGCCACCTGCAGTGGAGCACTTTGTTGTGTTGCGAAAGGAAAAACTATCAGCAAACGGCGAGAATGCCACTAGTGGGTCTCAAACAGCGCCTGGCGCTGAAACTACAATGAAGCAGGCGAGTTTTCTTTATCCTGGCGCGCCAGCCGTTCAGCTTCCCGCAGAAATTGTCGCCCGGTCTGTTTTGGATCTATTGAAGCGAGTTGAACACCGAGGTGGCTCGACGGCAATTCGTGCGGATTAGGCTCGACACCTTCGCCCAGAACGCGTACTAATACTTCAACAATCTTTGGATCAAACTGCCTTCCTGCGCACTTCTTCAGTTCTTGAATTGCGCGCTCGTGCCCGATTGCCTTGCGATAGGGTCTGTCGCTGGTCATAGCATCATACGCATCGGCGACCAAAATAATACGTGCGCCAAGGGGAATGTCGTCTCCAGCCAGTTTATCGGGATAGCCCGAACCGTCCATAAATTCGTGGTGGTGCATTACGAAGCGCTTTGCTTTCTGCAGACTCGGCAAATCACCAATAATCTGCGCGCTCTTAACAGGGTGCTCAGCCATGATTGCGGTTTCTTCCGCAGTGAGCTTAGCCGGCTTCCAGAGAATCGATTCCGGTACGCCAATCTTACCGATGTCATGAAGAATGCCGCCCAATTCAAGGTCTCGTAATTCTTCCGGCGTCAATCCCATATTTTTGCCGATCAAGAGAGCATACTGCGAGACTCGCAGGCTGTGCCCTGAGGTGTAATCGCACTTAGCGTCCAGTGCATCGGCCAGAGCGCGAATCGTACCGAGGGATACCTCTTCGAGCTGAGAAAGCGCGCCCGTCAGGTCTTGGACGAGCTGAGTATTGCGCTGCTTCAGTTCGTACGTTTCAATTGCCCTTCGAACAGTGACTCTGAGTTCGTCCCTGTCCCACGGCTTAGGCACATATTTGTAAACATGACCGCTGTTGATTGCGTCGATGAGCGCCTGCACGTCGGTGTAGCCCGTGAGCAAAATGCGCATAGCATCCGGCCTAATCGCCAGCGATTCTTTCAAAAGCTGGACGCCCGTCATCCCGGGCATACGCTGGTCGGTAATAATCAGGCTGATGTCATGCTCTTTCAGCAAGTTGAGCCCATCTTGACCGCTTAAAGCCTCGACAGTGTCGTACTCATCGCTGAGTACGCGCTTAAGGAGGCGGACGTTCGCCTCTTCGTCATCGACGAGCAGTATCTTGTGACGCATTGCCATTACTCAAGTTTATATCAACATTCGGAAATAAGTGGAAGTAGAAATTAATCGGGCTCCATTGCCGGGTTTAGTGCGGGTTCAAAAATGAAATCTCCATCCCCACCCTTTCTGACTTTTGCCAGATCGGAGGCGCTTGTATAGATAGGTATCTTGAGGATGAAGCTGGTGCCCTCATCTGGTTTAGATTCGCACCAAATTTCGCCCCCGTGGCGCTGCATTATCGAGTGACAAATGGATAAGCCTAGCCCCGTGCCCTGTCCGACCGGCTTGGTCGTGTAGAAGGGCTCAAATATTTTGCTTTGCACTTCCGGCGGGATGCCGCTGCCGTTGTCTGAAATGGTCACCTTAACCTGCTCGCCTTCCTTAACTGTCTTCACCGTCACAAGAGGGGACGGTGTACCCAAGACCGCCTCAGCGGCGTTTGAAAGTAGATTCATCCAAACCTGGTTGAGCTGACCGGGATAACACAAAATCGGCGGCAGTTCAGCAAAATCAGTCTCGACTGGAATTTTGTCGCGTCCGTAATACTGGCTGAGGATCTTCAATGTGGACTCAATGCCTTCACGCACCGAGCCTTCCTTCAGCTCGGCTTCATCCAGACGGCTGAAGCTTCTCAGATTGCGAATAATGTAGCGAATGCGCTCGGCGCCTTCATTCAAGTCGGCGATGATATTATCGAGATCGGTAATAAGGAAGTCGTAACGCATCGAATCTTTCAGCTGATCTACAGCCGGTTTGTTCTCTCCGGAAAGACCGTCGAGCGCCGAGATAAGTTTTTTCAGGTCCTCAAAATACTCTCTGAGATATGGCAAGTTGCCATGCACGAAATTGATCGGGTTGTTCAATTCGTGTGCAATTCCCGCCACCAGGCGCCCCAGTGATGCCATCTTTTCCTGGTGAATGAGTTGCGATTGAATGGCGCGCAACTCAAGGTTTTTCGCATCTAGATTGAGGTTTTTATTCCAAAGGTCCTCGTTCTTCGTCGACAGTTGCTCGACCAACTCGCCATGCTCGGCAGCAACCGCTACCTGACCGGCGACGGATTTGACCAGCTCTAACTCGACAGGAGTCCAGGCCCGGTGCGTATCTCGGTCGGCGATAAGAATCACGCCCTTTGACTCTTCGCCGTACATCATCGGCTGAACTATAAGCGAACTCATCTGCGCGAGGCTTTGCGAATTCGAAATCGATGAGAAAGCCGGATCGCGAACAGGATCGAAGAAGAGGAAAGTCTTCATCAGCTTTCCATCGGAGTCTTCACGTCTCTCGTAGGTCGATTTATGCTTGAGCACAAACTCACACAAGGCGCGATCGAAACGTCCTGTTTCTTCGCGTGGAACAAAACCATCGTCCTCTTCACCATCGCCAAAACCCTGGCGCGCACCGGCAATCAGAGGCGAATCCAGTTGCGCTTCAACGATAAGTGGTTTGTCACTCAACTTTCTGCCCGGTAAAATAATTGCGCAGTCGGGTGCCTTTAAAGCCTGAGCAAGCTCGTCTACAGCGGTCTCGAAAATCTGGTTGAGGTTGAGCGTGCTGCGCAATGCCGAGTTGATCGTATTGATCATTTTTTCACGACGCGCCTTTTCTTCAAGCTCATCCATCAGGCGAGTATTATTATCAAGCTGTTCACGGAGCCGATTGGCGCCTTGTTGAGCAACTCCGCTCATATATTGACAAAACCGAGCCCACACAAATGCTACTGCAACAAGCATTGTGGAGCGAGCCACTATGCGACCCCACAGGCGGTGCGAGTAGGCGGCCGCCAAACCCGAATCGGACTGGCTTTCGACAAGAAACGGCAGGAAAGCCGCGTTTTCAATCAAGAGCAAAGAAGTGTATGAAACCGAAACAAAGAGCGCGGTCGTGAAAATACCGCGGCGTTGAAACGTATAGCTGGACAGCAAAATTGGCAGCAAATACAGAAGGTAAACTTCTGACTCGACGCCGCGCGTGAAGTGAACGAGTCCCGTCAGGCTCACCACATCGAAGCCGAGCAAACTCGCGTTGATGCGCTTGAGAGTTCGCTCAGAGCCCGCTACACCAGTATTGAGCACGCCGAGCAAAATCGCCGAATAAAAAACGACGAAAAGAATAATTGCGACAACACCATAAATCTCCAGCTCCTCACGCGCGAGCCAGGAGATGCAGACGGCGACAACAAGGCTGACGACCGAGAAGGCAAGTCGAAAGTGAATCAACTGCTCTGTCTTTATGTAGAGGTCGCTGTCCTGAGAACTGTGGCTAGAGTTTGAATCGCTCATTCTTTAAATATATTCGGAAGCACGCTTGAACACTTCGCCGGCTTCAGCGAATTTACCGAGCACTTTCAAGGTCGAGCCCCAGGCATCATAAGTGTCGGCGTCATAAGGGTCGATCTCTGCGGCTTTCTCGAATTTCTCTATAGCCAGCTCGTGGAGCCCGAGAAGTGAAAGTGTTTTACCCCAGAAGTAAAACATTTGAGAGTCGCCGTCGAAGAGCTGGGCAGCATTTCTGAACATATCATCGGCGTCGACAAACTGTCCCATGGAAAGGAAAACCTGACCCAGAGTGGTAAACGCCTGCCAATTTTGAGGGTCCTGACTGATGATCGCTTGCAAAAGTTCTTGCGCTTCGGGCAATTGATTTGTTCCTTTGTAAGCTCGCGCAAGAGCCAACCGTGCGTCAATATCGCTTGGATTGATTTCCAAAAGTTTTAGAGAGCGAACAGTAACGAGGTCGAAATCAGACGCTTTCAATAGTTGTTCAATCGCTTCTTTTTCAGGCACAAAGCAGCCTGGATCGAGTTTGGCAGCCTGGAAATACTCTGCCTTCGACACATCAGTTTGCCCCATCTCTTCAAGACTGCGGGCCAGATGCAAGTGACCGAGGGCATAATCTGGCTTCAATTGGATTGCTTGCTTAAACTTCTCCACTGCTTGGGCATGCATGCCACGCAATGCAAAACAGCACCCAATGCCGTCTACGGCCAAATAATTTTGTTCGTCCTGCAAATTGGCGCGACCGAAATGTTCGTCCGCTTTATCAAGATCGCCCTTAGCCAAATATGAATGCCCGATCCACAAGTCGACTTCGGCGTCGCGCAAGCCTTTCTGCTGCACCTGCAAAAGTTTTTCAATCGCCGCGTCATAAGCACCCAACACGAGATAACTCACACCGCAATACATGCCAATTTCAAGCGAGCTAGGGCTGACCTCCAGCGCCTTCTCGAAGGCTTCAGACGAAAGGTCGTATTCCTTCATGGACGTGTAAATCAGCCCAAGGTTTAGGCGCGCATTCATCAAAAACGGATCGACATCGATGGCGTGCAGCAACTTTTCGGCTGCCTCATCGGCACGTCCAAGCTTGTACAGATTGACTGCCCAATCGTTGTAAAGCAATGCTCGCTCTTTGGCGTTGAGGTTCTTGCCGCCAACCGTAATCGCCTCTTGATAATGCTTGAGCGAGTCTTCCAGCAAACCTTGAGCGACAAGTGCAATTGCCCAATTGCGGTGAACGATAGCCGCACGCCCGTCCAGTTGCGCCGCCATGGAAAAACACTGCACTGCATCAGGATAATTGCCCATCGCACAGAGCGAAACGCCCAGAGCGTTAAAAGCCTCCGGCATTTGTGGTTCCAAACTGCAGGTTTTCTGGAAATATTGAGCCGCTTCCAGATATTGACCAAGTTGAAAACTGGAAACGCCCGCCTGGTAAGAGCCGGCAGACAGGCGCACATTCAGTTTTGCAGCCTGGTTAAACTGACCGATCGCGCCGCGGTGGCTGCCCATCTGGGCAAGAGACAGTCCCCAATGGAAGTGTCCGACGGCAAAATTGGGTTTTCGTTCGCAAGATTCGCGAAACTCCGGCATCGCTTCTTGCGGTCTGCCGTCTTTTAGAAGCGTCAAGCCCAGGTAATAGTGGGCGTCTGCGCTTTCCGAATCCATGGAAAGAGAAGTTTTGAAGTGCCGCTCGGCGTCTTCGTACTTGCCGATATTAAAGCACAATACGCCGCACTGGTACTCAAGCTCCGGGTCGGTCGGACCTTGGGCGGTGAAACGCGACAGCACGGAATAAGCCTCCTCCCAGCGTTGCTGAGAGACAAGGTCTTTAACCAATTGTGTAACTTTTGCTGCCACCGTACAAATTCACTTTCTTATACTCAAGAGTATATTCTTGAGATCCTAAAGTTGGTTAAGCAAGAGATGACAATCCTGCCTGCGAGCCGAACCCGCTCGGGCAGGTCAATTACAGGCGCACAAAATACGGGCGTGAGTGCCCGTTAGAGAAGATCACTGGCAAGAAAAATTGTTTCAAAGTAAGCTTTGCCGCCATTAGTCACCGTTTTTGTGTAGGGTTTGTATATGTTCAAGCGAGTCGCATGTCTTCTGGCGTCACTCTCCATATCCCTGGGCGGCGTTTCACTGCAGCCAGCTCAAGCGGCACCGGCGGCGAAAGCTCCCGGAGCTCCAGCTCAAGGAATGGCTCCCGCCAAGGTTGAGCCCAAAGAAGATTCAGTCGAGAAAATCATCGAAGCTTCTAAAAAGACAAACATTCTCAACCTGACCGGTCGCGTGTTGACGATGAAAGAAGTCAACCTCATGTCGCAACAGACCGGCTTGAAAACACTTGTTCTCTCCGGCAGCAATCTTACTGACGTTGAAGGTGGCGTAATCGGCAAAATGACCGGACTGCGAGATCTCGTCCTCAGCAATACAAAAATGGGCGACGACGTATTGTCGAAGATTCAGAATTTGAAACTTTCTCGCATCGATCTTTCAAAATCGCAAGTCACCGACAAAGGGCTGGCGTCTCTTGGAAAAATCGAAACGCTTGAACAAATTTCGCTAAACGACACAGATGTAACCGACAAAGGACTGGCTAGTCTAGCCGCTCTGCGCAAACTCAAAACGCTGAATCTGAACCAAACCAAAATTACAGAAGACGGACTGAAACAACTTTCTTCTTACAGCGCGCTCGACAATTTGGCTCTCGAAGACACCGAAGTCACCGGCGCAACCTTCGATACTGTGCCGTCCTTCCGCTTCTTGATCGGTCTTGATCTGGGTGGAACAAAAGTCAGCGATGCGACAATCGCCAAAGTAATGACGGCATCAAATTTGGTGTCACTGAATTTGGCGAAAACCAAAGTTTCCGATACCGGAATTCCATCGCTTCAGAAATTAAAAAACTTAAGAGAGCTCTCCCTGGCTTCGACCAGCGTCACAGACAAAGGCATTGCTGCACTGAAGAATTTGCGCCTGCGCACACTTGATATAAGTGGAACAAAAATTTCGAACAAAGCGCTGGCGACTTTTAAATCAGCACCAGTCCTTTCCATTTTGAATCTCGGAAAAACTTCGATCACGGACGAAGGCTTAGCGGCCCTCGCTCAAGCACCTGCTTTGACCGAACTCTATATTCCCGACACGAAAATCGGTGATGCCGGGCTGAAGACGATCAGCACATTCCCAAAGTTGGAGAGCTTGGATATCAGCGATACCAGCATTACTGATTCCGGCTGCAAGTCTCTCTCTCAGATGAAGGGATTGCGCTACGTGAGAGCTTCCGGCACGGCAATTACAAAGGCAGGGCTCAACTCTATCATGCGTATTTCAGCGCTGGCTCGCGTGGATGCAGATCGCTGCAAGGGCGTCAAGAAAGAAGACATGCAACAAGTTCAGAAAGACCACCCGGGCTCGCTAATCACTGGTGGTTAATCTCGGTATGGAATCCAACCCGGTAGAAGAAAGGCTCAAACAGCTATTTCATAAGAAAAACTGGCTTCTCGCCTTTGATCGCGATGGCACGCTGGCACCTTTCACAGTAGACCCGGCGGCGTCGAAAGTGCCACCGGAAACGGTGAGAGCCTTGAGTGAACTCGCGACCCTTCCCAATGTTCACGTAGCGATTGTCAGCGCTCGCCCAATTCCCTTTCTAAAAAATGACTTCGGAGATGCTCCACTTACATTAGCGGGCAACTACGGCATGGAAATTCTCTTTGCCGACAGTGAGCAAAGAACGCTCCAGGTTGGGGATCACCATCGTGAATCAATAGCCCATTTGCGAAGCAGGTTGGAAAGACTTGTTCCACCTTCGACAAGAGCAATTTTGGAAGATCACGAACTGACTATCTGCTTACATTATCATCTGACGCCACCAGATTTGATGCCCGAAATCGAAGCAGCGGTACGCGAGGCCTATTTTGAAATCCCTCACTTACGGATAAGAAGACTGCAGACAAGTATAGAATTCATGCCGGATTTCGACTGGGATAAAGGTCTCGGGTTGGCGAATGTAGCCGAGCATTTTGGACTAGCGGGCGATGAGGTTAAAGAGACATTCTTTATGTTTGCCGGCGATTCAGAGGCGGACGAGCCTGGTTTTTCATACGTGCTCAAACGTGGTGGCATTGCCGTAAGAGTCGGAAAACACTGGACTGGAAAGCCAGACTACCTGTGCGACAATCCGGACAACACAGGGCATCTGATCGAACGCCTTTTGAAAGTGCGCAAGAAAGACTTGCAAGCGAAATAGCATCGCCGAAAGAGGCGCTCGAAACAGTTCCATTGAAGCAGTTTCGCAAAATACTTGGACGCCAGCAATACGCCCTGTTTTATTAGCCTTTTCGATTTAAAGTTTTGCGCCTGAGAGGAAGAAGGCGCAAAGTATCGCCGCGCATAGAAGCGCCTGAGCCAGCCAGAACATTGAGACTACGCTAGCCTCACCAGTATTGCGTTCTGCCATCACAGCCTCGAAGTGGTGATGAAGTGGCGCCATTCTAAAAATGCGTTTGCCTTCACCTGGAAGCTTGTGCGTGAGCTTATGCCATGCCACCATAATTGGTAGCATCGGTTTATCCGGTTTGAACTCTTTGGTCAGTTTGAAATAGCTGACTTGCATCATTACCGAGACTGTTTCTGCGATATAGATTAAAGAGAGCGGGACAAACCAGAGAATCAGCCCGCCACTCATAACGAGCGCACCCATTAAGCCCCCGAGAAAGAGACTGCCGGTGTCTCCCATAAACACTTTTGCGGGGTTTTTATTGAACACGAGGAACGCCGCCAGCCCACCGGCTGCTGCAGCGGCGATGGCAGCATTTGCATACTGTCCGGTTACAAGCAAAATCACAGCCATTGTGGCGAACGCCAGGAAGCAGGTGCCACCAGCCAAACCGTCCATGCCGTCATGCAAATTAATAGCGTTGGTTGTTGCCGCCATGATGAACATTGAGGCGCCGATAAATGCCCAGAGCGGCAGAGCGAACGAGTAAATCGAACCATCGGGCGAAGGCAGGAGTATCACTTTGCCGGCATCGGTTCCGAACACCCAGAGACCAAGCGCCAATCCAAACCCCAACGAAAATTCAACAGCCAAACGCAGTTTCCCGGAAATACCCTTATTGCTCTTGCTCGTTACTTTGCCGTAATCGTCAGCAAATCCGAGCAGCGCGCAGGCACCAGCAGCTCCAAGAATCATAAGAGAAGTCCAGGGAGCCTTTCCGGCAATAATCAAAGACGGGATTATGCCGATAAAGATTGCAAAAATAAAGCCCAAACCGCCCATAGTTGGGGTTTTTGCCTTAGCGGCGTGGCTCTTGGGACCTTCTTCTCGCAAGTACTGCTCGACTTGCTTGGACTTGAGCCACTTTATATAGAAGGGAAATACGCACAGCCCGACTGCTAAGGACGCGAAAAACGGAACAATAACGCTCGGTTCTTTCATGTGAGTCAGGATTGCTTCAGGCAAGGTAGAAATCCGCAGGTAGACCAATCAGGCAACTGTTTCTTTCAAACGCAGACTGAGTAAGTCAGCTTGCGCTTCCTTAATTTAAGCACTTGCAGCGTTAATTCTAGAAGGCTAATCCAGATAAAACGATGTAATAATCTTGCGATTTTCTTTTGCGTAACTGACCGACTCGAGCAGCGTGTGGCTCGTGTGATAGAGGAAGCATATAACTTGCTGGCTGCGGTCGATAATTTCGTGGTTGCAGATTTTGGAAGCTTCAGCAAGCGTCATGGTGCGGCGGTCCGGATACTCGGTGATGTGAGTTATACCGGTGAGCAGGTCCTGCACTTCGCTGGGCTGCTGAGCAATGGTCTGCGGCAAAATTATGTCAAGGCGGTCAGGATTAGCGCGCTTGGCGCCGCGGATAACGGCCATGTTGGTTCCGTTGGCACCACCACTGGTGACGACCTGGTTGCCGGAAAGGACCAGCGCGTAGGTCAACATTTCGACCAGTTGTTGGTGGGTAAGAGTCAGGTTTCTGGTGCCGATGATTGCGACTTTCTTCGGACCGCCCTGCTGAATTAGTAAAAGCTCCTGCGCTAACTCATCGACGGAAGGGAGAGTTGCGGAGGTCGATTCAGGTGAAGGCATCGCGTATATCCGTTGGGGTTATCCGAGTTGTTAGTACCAAGAATTTATCTTGTCGATTGCAGAACCAAGATTACCGGTCTGTCGTCAAAATTGCTGAATTCGGGGATTTGGGCGGAAGTGCAGTTTACAAATTATAATCAACACTTAGGCGCTGTCCCGTTAGGCTTTTATCTCTGATTCTTCTGCAAACTTGTTAAACCGCTCGGAAACGAGACGATTTGCGGTTTGAAGCCGACCAAGCAAAATCTTGGAAAAGCCGGTTGGAATCATAGCATAATTGCACTTGAGACAATGTCATGAGGCACAAGTAGGCATGGTACTGGGATCTGAATTAGAAATGCAAACTGGCTCTACACCTGAACAATCGGAATACAGATCTGACAGCGAATTGCTGAAGAATCTGAACCCCCAACAGGCCGAGGCGGTCACCGCCGGGTGGGGTCCATGCCTGGTCATCGCCGGCGCAGGCTCGGGCAAGACCACGGTCTTAACTCGACGCATCGCTTATCTGATTTCTGAGATGAATCAGGAAGCCGAGACTATCCTGGCAGTTACCTTTACGAACAAAGCTGCTCAGGAGATGAAGAACCGTATCGAGAAGATTGTCGGTTGGCAGACGGCTAGAAAGACTGTAATTGGTACGTTCCACAGCATTTGCGCCCGCCTGCTTCGCTACGACATCGAGGAATACACTACTCCCGAGGGTCATAAGCTCAAGAGCAACTTCGTTATTTATGATGAAACCGACTCTCTGAGCCTGATGAAAGGAGTCATCTCGCGTTTGAACTTGGACGAAAAGGTCTTTGTGCCTCGTGAAATGCGCTACGCGATTTCGGCTTTAAAAAACGACGGCTTCACTGCACAACTTTATGCACAGGAAGCTAAGAGCTACAGAGAAAGCCGCTTGTCGGAAATCTTTCTTGCGTATCAAGCGGACCTGGCGCGCAACAACGCCATGGATTTTGATGATCTAATTCTTACTTTTACACAGGTTTTGAAAACTTGCCCTGGCGTGCGCAATCGCCATCACTATCGATTCCGTCACATCCTTGTAGACGAATTTCAGGATACAAACAGAGCGCAGTTCGATTTGATTCGCATGCTTGCAGAACCGGCCGAGGAAGTTCTGGGACAAGATCCTTGGACGGAGCGCACTTTAATGGTGGTCGGCGACGTCGACCAATCCATTTACTCCTGGCGCAAAGCCGACTACAAAATCATGCTCAGCTTCCAGAACGACTTTAAGCCGGCACGCTTGATCAAACTTGAAGAAAACTATCGCTCTACGGCAACAATTTTGGATGTAGCAAACAGCATCATCTCCAACAACTCTGAGCGTATCGACAAAGTACTTCGTTGCAACAGAGACAAGGGCGGGAAGGTGCAATGCTTCGAAGCGCAGGATGAGATCGACGAAGCATATTACATTGTCGAAGAGCTGAAGCGACTTACTGCTCGCGGACGCACACTCAAAGACTGCGTACTTTTATACAGAACCAACGCTCAGTCACGAGCGCTTGAAGAAGTTTTGGTCCGCAACCATATTCAGTACACCATCGTTGGTGGCACTCGATTCTACGAAAGACAAGAAATCAAAGACGTTCTCGGGTATTTAAAACTCATCTACAATCCCGCTGATGGTCAGTCTTTCAATCGAGTCATCAATGTCCCGAGAAGAGGTCTGGGTAAAACAACTCTCGACCGCGTCAATCAGTACGCGATTGAAAGTGGCATCAGCCCGATTCAGGCTTGCCTCGAAGCAGAGACGATTCGCGACATTGCGGGCAAGACAGGAAAATCGCTCAAAGAATTCGGCGAAATGGTCAATCGCTGGCACATGCTCTCGAAGAGCATTCCAGTCTCTCAACTTCTCGACACGCTCCTTAAAGAGACAAAGTACATCGACAAGCTGCAGGAAGATGCAAATTCGAGCAAAGACGAACTTGCGCTCGGCAGAATTGAAAACGTTCGAGAATTGATTGCAGTGGCGCAAGAATTCGAAAAGTCTGCGGATGAGCCGGATCTCGACTCTTTCCTCACACGCATTTCATTGGTCAGCGATCTCGATGCAGTGCGCGAAGGTGAAGACTCAGTTACGTTGATGACACTGCACGCGGCAAAAGGATTGGAATTCCCGGTCGTTTTTCTTTCCGGCTTGGAAGAAGGTCTTTTCCCGCACATGCGCTCGCTTGACTCCGAAACAGCAATGGAAGAAGAAAGGCGGCTTATGTATGTAGGCGTCACCCGCGCAGAAGATTCTCTCTATCTGACGCTGGCTCGCAAACGCATGATCTTGGGGCGCGGACCTGCTGGCGGTTCTGGATTTACTTCCAATTACACTGTTCCAAGTCGTTTTCTGCGCGAAATCACTCCGGGACTCTTGGCTGGATACTATCCACCTCCTGCCGGCGAACGCAGACAAGAAATTGAACAAGACGACCCCTTCGTGCAAGGTGGCGGATGGGGACAAGCTCCGTCACGCGGCGGCGGATACCAAAACAACAATAACTACGGTGGTGGCAATTCACGACCTAACAATTACGGTGGTGGCGGTAATTATGGCGGCGGCAATTCGCGCCCTACCAATTACGGAAGTGGTGGTAATTCCCGTCCGACAAATTACGGAAGCAGTGGCAATTCACGCCCGACAAATTACACAAGCAGCGGCAATTCGCGACCGACCAACTACGGTGGCGGAGGCTACGGCTCCAATAATTCTTATGGCGGCGGAGCGCAAAGAAGCGGCTCTTCGCAGCCTCCGGCAAAACCACGCGCCATGCGCATGGATCCGAATGCTCAGCCGCCAGCCAAAACACAGCATTCAAAGGAAAACAGCGCACCTGTTTCTTTCGAGCGCTTGGCTGTGGGCGACAAAGTCCAACACGCCAAATTTGGAATCGGGACAGTTGTTCAAGTCATCGGAGATCAAGACAAAGAGCTTTACAACGTCGAATTCGACGAAGCAGGCCGCCGTCTTCTTGACCCGAGATTCGCAAAACTGATCAAGACCACCTAGTAGCACTGACATCTAAAAGGCAAACAGGCTCCTAAAATGGGGCCTTACAGTTATTGGCTGAAACCGAATCGTTATCGATTCGCTGTTTTGGATCTATTGAAGCGGGGAAATTTTTCTGCCCGATTTCTCGTGACAACCAAAGATTAGGCGAAATTTTTCGGTGCTTTGTTAACTTCACTGGATGAGTTAGGGCAACTCTGGGATCAGATCTAATAGGATGGTTTGCCATATTGGCCGGGAGAGCGAGTGTCTTCCCGACAGGTCTTATCAAGGAGTTTTCAGGTGGCAACAGAACGTACATTTGTGGCAGTGAAGCCGGACGGTGTCGAGCGTGTTTTGATCGGCGAAGTTGTCGGACGCTTTGAAAAGCGTGGATTGAAGATCATCGGCATGAAATTCATGAAGGTCACCAAAGAGATGGCCGAGCAGCACTATGGTGAGCATAAAGGAAAACCGTTTTACGATGGTTTGGTCAGCTACATCACCTCTGGTCCAATCGTTGCGATGGCGCTTGAAGGCAAAAACGCAGTTGCCCTCGCCCGTCAAACAATCGGTGCTACCAAGCCCGGAGATGCCGCCCCAGGAACCATCCGCGGCGACCTGGCTGTCGAAATCGGCCGTAATATCGTCCACGGCTCGGACAGCCCGGAAAACGGTCAACGTGAAATCGGAATCTTCTTCAAGCCAGAAGAGCTTGTTGAATGGACCGGCAGCTTGAACAAGTGGATCTGGGAATAAGCCCAGTCAGACTATTCGAGGTTCTAGAATTCAAAGAAAGGGGTCGCAGGAATGCGGTCCCTTTTTTGCATTCTATATATGTATGTCCCTGGGAAACTCTATGCGTTTTCGACGGCTTTCATCGATTTGTCGAAAATCGCATCGGGACTCAATTCTTTCAAGCAAGCGAGGGTCGCAATCTTACAAGTAGAGGAGAAGCAAGGCTGGCAGTCCAAGTCCGTGGAAACAGTCGAACAATGCGTACCAAAAGGGCCATTCCGACCGATCGGGGTGCTTCCGTAGACTCCAACAATTGCCGGTCCCGAAATCGCAGCAGCAAGATGTAGCGGACCCGTATCTCCACCAACCACAAGCCGAGCGCGCGAGAACAATGCCATCAAATCAACAAGCGTGGTTCTGCCAGTAATGTCTATAAGATTGGCTCCTGGAGCATTTTTACGCACACTTTCTGCAAGTTCTTTATTAGCCAGCGCTTCGCCTTTTCCACCTATCAAGGCAACTCGATAGCCCTTCACAGCAAACTTTTCAGCCAGTGCCGCCCATGATGGCATCGGCCAAAGTTTCGTAACCCAAGTGGTGCCTGGAATTAGCACCACCAGAGGTGCGTGCTGAGAGCCTGAAATGCCATGAGCAGCCTGTTCTTCGGCAAAGTGCTTTTCAATTTTCTGAATGGACGAATCATTTATAGAAGGAAGGACAAATTTGGCAGCTGATACCAGAGCCTGATCATCGCTAACATCGACCTTCTTTCCGGTGATTGAGTTTGCCAAAGCGTTGGCAAGTCGCATGTTGTGCAGGACTACGTGCTCATCAAAAGAATAATAGTCACCAGTCTTGATGCGATCTGTGTACATAAGTGGTGCCATCTCACGCGCATCTGCGAATCCAAAAATTTTGCGGGCGCCAGAGCCGCGGCAAATCGCAGCACTCTTGAAAAGACCTTGCAAATCGATAGCGTAGTCATACTTCGTCCGCTTCAATTCGCCGGCAAAAGCCTTGATGGCATTGGCAGAGAGGGACTTGAACTTCTTCTTCTCGAAAACGACGACGTTTTCAACGAGAGGATTTCCCAGGAGCAAATCCTTAGACAAGGGTTCGACCACCCAGGTAATTTTCGCCTGAGGAACACGTTGTTTTAGCAAACTAATGGCCGGCAAACTGTGAACAACATCACCGATCGCGCTCAGTTTTACTACCAGGACTTCCATATCGCACCAAAGATTCTTTCCGGTGGATCATACACTGCCGCAAGAATGGAAACCCGATCCGCTCTTGGCTACCACCTGAATGATTTAGCCTGTCGGACTTCCAGAACAAAAGACCGACCGGTCGGAAACAGATCCGTTCGATTCATTCACCTGTCACTTTCTAGCCTGTGCGAGGTTTGCTTATCGGATTTGGCATCGAAATCGATTGCCGACAAGTCGTTTATGTCACCTCGCCCCTGGTATCAGTTCCACAGCTGGTATCAACCCCGCGGCCGGTATCAACCCCATCCCCGATACCACCCCGCCCCTGGTGTCACCCCGCCCCCGGTGGCATCGAATCGTCCCACAAAGAGCAAAGAAGATAGCGCGCCTGTTATTGTTTCCAGCCCTGTCGCCGACCTGCGCGTTTTGGTTTTGAAGAGTCGGAATCAGTTTAGAAGTCCCTAATACCAGACATGCGTACGGCAATTTTCAGTCTTTGTTCGGGAGTCTTTTGGGAGCATATATTCCTAACAATACGAGCAATGCTCACTATGGTTCGAACGGCAAGAGTTTTCAGACAAGCCCCAAACAACCCGTCCCGTAGCAGAACAACCCAAACAGTCAAATGCTGAAAGAGAAACAGGGCTGACTTCTTCGTCGCACCCCCCCGAACGGCTCATGTTGTTTTACCCTGCCCAGAACAGCTATTTAGCCACCAGATTCAGCGCCGGATTTGATACTGCTATTCAGCCTGGTTTGGCACCGAACTAGCACCGGATTCGGAGCCCTTTGTGCACCGAATTCAGCACCACCATTAATAACCACCTGCGGAGGCCTGCAAAAAATGAACGCTCTGCCAAAAATGGCCGGCAGATCGACCGGAGTTGTTTGCCACCACTTTGCACCAGGGACTGAAAACGGGGGCTTTATTTGACGCTCGGGGGTTTCTTCGCGCGCAAAAAAGGCACCATCGGTAATACTCTGTAACTTTTTAACTTCGTGGTATCAGCCATCAAAAGTGGTGCGCACCAGCTGTGGAGCGGAGTTTGCGCAATCACCCCTGGTATCACCGGCGAAGAATATATCCAACTAGCGGTTAGAGATATAGCACCCTTTGGTACAATCTATATGCCACCTAGAATGGTGGTAGGTGGCATACCAACTTAGCGAGTCGCCCGACATATATTCGGCGGCCCGGCTGGGCATTTCGGTTTGCCGAATTGCCTTGCGCACCAATCGGAATTTTGCCCGAGCAGTGCCTAAAGATCCCCAAAGCAAAAGGAGTGAATCATGGCCAGTTCCAAGAGTAAGTCTGCCAAATCCAAAGCTAAAGCCGCTCCAAAGGCCAAAGCAGCGAAACCGGCACACAAGAAAGTTGCAGCTCGCAAAGTTGTTGCCCGCAAGAACGTAGCGAAGCATGCAGCTAAGGCTACTCGTCCCGCAGCAGCTCGCTCGGATTCCGACTACACGAAGTTCAGCGGCAAGTTCACGGTGCGTCTGCCCAAGTCGCTCCACCAAGCTCTCGTTGACCGCGCAGAAAAAGAAGGCGTCAGTCTCAACCTGTTCGTAACCAACGCACTTTCCCGCACTGTAGCGGTAGCAGGAAAAGGCAAACGCTAAGCGCCCTGTTAAACAGGACACATTATTGAAGGAGGACAATGTCCTCCTTCTTTTTTTGTAGAAGATTGTGGACCTGTTTTAACAGACTCTAATATTCGATACCGAGTGACGCAAAAACCAGCCTGCTAGTGTTTTGAGACATTAAACCGATATCAGACAGTCTGATGGTCCATTCTTATCAACTTCATCTTGGATGCCATGAACAGACCGGATAGTATGTGCCAGTTCCGAACACGGGCAGACCGAGTTAAAAAGGACTGGAAGCACACTCGTTATGAGCAACAATATCCCGATTTTCTCCGCCAAGGAGCAATACCCTCAAATCGCCGCAGATCTGGAAGCCGCAGTCTTAGAAGTATTGCGCAGCGGCAATTACATCATGGGTCAAAAGAATAAGACCCTCGAGCAGCAAATCGCCAAAGTTTGCGGTGTCAAACATGGAATTGGCGTAGCTAATGGAACCGATGCCTTGATTCTGGCGCTCTGGGCGCTTGATATTGGCCCCGGTGACGAAGTAATCACCACTCCATTTACTTTCGCGGCCACAATTGAAGCCATCCTCATGCACGGGGCAAAACCGGTGTTTGTCGATGTAGACGAAAAGACTTTCAATATCGATCCAAAAGCAATCGAGAAAGTAATTACGCCTAAAGCCAAAGCGATTATCCCGGTCCACCTGTATGGACAGGCTTCGGATATGGATCCGATTAAGGAAATCGCCGACCGCTATGCCTTGAAGATCGTTGAAGACAACGCTCAAGCAATCGGCGCAACATATAAAGGAAGGCCCACCGGATGTCTCGGCGATGTAGCCTGCATCAGCTTCTATCCGACGAAAAACCTCGGCGCTTGCGGCGATGCCGGCATGATTGTCACTGACAGTGATGAACTAGCCGAGCGCCTGCGCTGCTTGAGAGCACATGGTTCCAAACAACGCTATTTCCATGAAGAGCTGGGCGTCAACAGCCGTCTCGACGAAATCCAAGCTGCAGTATTGCTCACCAAGCTGCGACACCTCGATGACTGGACTGAAAAACGTCGTGCCATCGCAGGCAAGTATTTTGAAGTTCTGAAAAACGTGCCAAACATCATCCTGCCCAATCCGGCAGTCCAATCAGATTACAGACACGTCTGGCACCAATATACAATTCGCGTTCTCGAAACCAACTTCGGCACCACCGGCGCCACCATGCGCCAACAAGTGATCGATGGGCTGGCTCAGCGCGGTATTGGTTCTATGTGTTATTACCCCGTGCCGCTGCACTTGCAACAAGCCTTCCAAGGCTACGGATACAAGCAAGGCGATTTCCCGATCACGGAAAGATTGGCCAGTGAAGTTCTTTCACTGCCGATGTTCCCCGAACTCAAGGATCAGGAAATTCAAGCAGTCGGACAAGCAATTACCGAGATTATGACCAGTGAAGTTTCGGTGCCGCATGTTGTGGCTCCGACGCCTCCGGTCATCATATAAGCGGCAGGCTTAGCCTCGCCGCTGCAATGGAGCCTGCGGCAAAACGATGAGCACAAAAACCAGCCCGACCGGAAGCCAGCGCATCAGCAAAGATGCGAAGATTGGTGCAAATACGCGCATTCACGATGAAGCGCTCATTTATCCAGGCGCGAACATTGGCGATAACTGCATCATTGAGCCGGGTGCGATTATCTATGAAAACGTAAAGCTGGGTGCCAATTCGTATGTTGGTTCACAGTGCATTCTTGGCGAACGATTGTCCGGATATTTGAGCGACCCGTCGTACAAAAACCCATCTCTGCTGATTGGTGAAAACGCGACTATACGCTCGGGAACAATAATTTATGCAGATTGCAAAATCGGCAAAGGTTTTCAAACCGGTCACCGAGCGGTAATACGAGAGAAGAGCATTTTCGGCGACATGTGCTCGTTCGGTACGATGGCTCAATCCGACGGTCAAATGACCGTCGGCAACAACTGCCGTTTCCACAATAATGTATTCATTGCAACCTTCACCACCTGCGAAGACGATGTGCACTTCTATCCGATGTCTTGCACTGTCGACAGCATGCATCCGCCATGCCAGAAAGGGCGAGAAGGTCCGTACCTGGAAAAAGGTGTCATCGTTGGCGCCAAAGTACTTATTCTTCCGCGCGTTCGCATCGGGTCCAAGAGCGTTGTAGCGGGCGCCTCTGTGGTAACCCACGATGTACCGCCAGGCATGGTTGTCGCCGGCATGCCTGCCAAGGTAATCAAAGGGCGCGAAGAGGTTCGCTGTCACATTGAGGACCGTCCTGCATACGATGTGGCAATGGAAAATAAGGGCTAGAGCCAAACTTAGAGAATCGCCACGAGCCGCAACGACGCGGCATCGAGCATTACAGCAAAGCGCTAATTTGAAACCGTGAATGTGCTAGATCAAACTAGAAACGAAAGCGAAGCACAGCAGCCCGGTCAGCCGGCTAGCCCGGCATTCGTGCAGAAGAATGCCGTCCCGATTCTGGTTTTCATCATCGCACTGGCGACATTCTTATGCTATTTGCCGGTCTTGTTCAATTTCTTCTGCGGCGATGACTTCGTGCACCTTACATGGCTAAAGCAAGCCATGGGCTATCCCACCCTGATTTGGAAAAACTTCTATTCATCCTGGTTAGACGGAACAACAACCAAATTCTACCGCCCATTGATCTCGATCTTTATGGTCACTGATTACATGGCATATGGTTTGAACGGGCTTGGTTATCACGTTACCAATCTGCTTTTCCACCTCACATCGACGGTCGTTCTTTTCTTTGTGTCTTTACGTTTAGGCAGAACATTCAGCTCTGACGCGAATAACCAGGCGCGAGCAATAAATGGAAGCGCAGTCTCTTTCGCATTCTTCGCATCAATCATATTCGGGCTGTATCCGCTGCATCCTGAAGCGGTTTCGTGGATCACGGGTCGAGTAGATAGTGTTGTCACCACCTTCATAGTACTGTCGCTTTGGTGTTATATGCAGTGGCGCGACGGCAAGTCAATACTGTGGTGTGGCGGCTCGATTGTTTCATTTATCCTTGGTCTGCTCTCCAAGGAAATGGCCATTACACTTCCTGCAACAATGGCTGCTTATGAGGTTCTTCTCTGGTGGGAGAAAGGCGGCAACCTCAAAACTTTTATTCCCGGGGCGATCAATGCCATCAAAGCGATCATACCCTTCGCTGTTGTTATCGCACTCTATTTTGTGGTTCGTTTGATTGCGCTCGGAACTTTTGTCGGCGGATACGACGACTCGCTTTTCTTTATCTCTAACATGAAAGAGTTCGTCTATGGCTGGCTCCATGCCCTTAAGATGCTGCTGATTCCTGCCAACAAAGACTTCTTCGACACAAAAAACGCTCTTCTCATTTTCTGGCAAGTCTCTCTCGGTTTTATCGCCATTTCTGCACTGGCAAACTTCGCCACTTTAAGGCGAATGCTCCCGACATTCATTTTCACCACGGTCTGGCTCGCATTCGCCCTGATACCCGTCTACAAAATCTTTGCTATCTCTGACGACTTGCAAGGCAGTCGACTCGCCTATCTTGCGACTGTTCCTCTAAGTTTACTGATGGCATTCGGCTTCACTACTGTGCGCATGGTGGGCAATCCGGTCACGTGGCTGCGGGCGGCAAACAGAATGAGAATTGTCTGGGGAACACTGTTTGTCACGGCCGCCGCGGCAATGCTCTGGACGAACAATCAAGCCTGGATTGCAGCTGGGGAGCAATCGAATGCGATTAGAAGTCAGCTCGACGCACTGTACAAAACTGAAATCCAAGGCGACCCGCAGGTTCTCTTCCTGGGACTTCCGGATCAAATACATGGGTCCTACGTTTGCCGCAATGCTCTATACGGAATGACCAAGGCACCGCAGCTCCATCGTGATGTCGAGCACAACATTCTTGTCGACCGCTTCGAGCCAATCATGCCCTTTGGCTATATAAAGAATTCGCTTCGAGATGCCGGTGATAAGGTCAAAATCTATCGATGGGATCTGGAAAACAAGAAATTCGTCGCCATATCTATTCCTAAGGAGTCTGGTGATTCAGGCACAGGAATTGAAAAACAGCTGGTGGAAACAGACCAGACACCGGTCAAATACCAAGGCGAGCAGCTCAAGCAGCTGGTAAAAGTAGCCGACAACTATGGAATAGAGAACTCTTCCTTTGACGACAAAGGTGCCTTTTCTGTCACAACTGACGCACCCAAAGGTCGGCGCCCCGCTCTCAAAATCGGGCTGAGCCTGCCGTGCTTCACGACCGATTTCATTGCAGTGACAGTGATCGCGCCGTCCGTCCCGGCGGATAACAAAGGCTTGGATCTGCTGTACAAAAACGACATCAATCGGGAGTTCAATCTTTTCCATCGTGCTCACGCGAATCTCGTACAATCAAACGAGCCTCAAAAGCTTCTGTTCTCATTGCGCAGCGCGCCAGAATGGGCACTGGGGGGCAGCTCTAGTGAGTTTGAACTGTACCTGCCGCTGCGTGGGGAAGTGAAAATTGTTTCCATAGAGACAGTCCCTACCAAATCAGTTTTGCCTGCTATCACATTTGAAAAATCCGGCTTCATGGGAACGAAAGGTTATTTGCACCTTGGAAGCAAGAAAAACAAGGACACTGTAAGATACGACGCCAGCGGCATTCCTGGTGCAGCCGGAGTCGTCTTCGAACTGACTAGAGCCAACTTGCTTTTTGCAAGTCAGAACGACCAGGAGAAGTGCTTGGTCACACTGAGAGAAATTAAAAGCACCGGCACCACGGGCAGTATTACGCTGGAAAGAAAAGATTTCAATGCACTGGGCATATATGAACTTCGTGCATGGGCCGTCGACAAAGATGGCAACCGCCTGGGAGTATCCGGAGATCACATCGTCCTGTCCTTAGACGACTAGTTTAAAAATGACTGCCAGAGAAAAATCAAAAGACAAACCAAAAGACAGTGCGAAAGAACGTTCGAAGGAACGCTCGAAACCCAGTTCGAAAGAAAACGCTAAGTGGAACGCCAGCCTGATCGGTCAAAGACTGATTGAGGGCGGTTATCTGAAGGATGATCAACTAGAAGAAGCGTTAAAACTACAAAGGGAAACTGGACTTCTGCTGGGAGAGGTATGCCTGTTGAAAGGCTGGTTAACCTACGACCAATTGAAAGAATGCTTACCGACTCTGCGCAGCAAACTCGGCGACAAGTTGCTTGCATTGGGCTATATAACGATTAACCAGCTCTGGCTCGCGCTCTTAGAACAGCGACATTCCGGCGAACGCTTGGGCGAAATTCTCGTCGTTCGTGGTTGGGTAGATAGAGCTGTACTGGAATCTGTGATCAAGTAGTTCTGAGCGCAAGGGGCGGCATAAATGCCGCCCGCAGGGCGACGCATGGCGTCGAGCCTACGTTAATTCGTCTTTGGGATATTTGAGTAACACGCGTCCGTTTTGCACTCTGCGAGTGATGGCGCGATCATCGAAGTAAGCTAACAGAGCCATGGCATACTTGCGTGAAGTTCCCAGCGCTTCACGAAAATCACCGGGCGCTATGTCTTTCTTTGCACGGAAAATCTTTGACAATTGCTTGTGGGCAGCATCGATACTTTCGGTGTTGCTTGCAAAATCGTGAGCAATAATGCTTGCTTGTCCCATTTTAGAAAGGTACTGCATTGCTGCCTGCACCTTCCGTTTGTCGCTTCCAGTCTGCTTCGCCAGTTCATCAAGTTCCAAACAAATATGTTGCTTGAGAATCGCAATCGCTTTGGCAGCAAGTTCGCGAACATCATCTGGTGCCTGTAAAAGTTCTGCTTTCGCCGGGAGTAATTTTTCCGACTGTCGAATAACAAGTTTTTTCTCGATTGCTTCCTTTACAAGTTCTTGAAATGCAGTTCTATCCAAACCAGCCAGAACCTTGTTACGTAGCGCCTCTTGCGAGTTTTTCACCTCCACTGACGCGTCAGAAGCGGATGTTTTTGCAGCGTTTTCTACCTCAGCAACCAAACGATCAAACAGAGTTTGACGGGTTTCAGGAGACAAAACAAAAGTCGCAAGTCGCACCAGTTTTTCCGACGCAATCAATTCAGAAATAATAACGGGCAAGATTAGCGGTGGCAGCAAACAACCAAACGCCGAATCCGGCAAAAGTCCCTGAGGGTTAGCTTTCAAGAATTCAAGGACAGCTTCATTTTTTAAGCCGCCAGCTAAAAGTTTTGCAAGTACAACCAGGCGTTCACGAGTAATCCAGCGAGGACGAGAAGTAATCAAAATACTGCCGCCAGCCAAACCCTCATCGCCGTAGCGTAGAACAAATCGATCCCCAGGTTCGGCAATCAAAGGATCAAAAAGAGTTATCTGGGCTACAAAAGACTTCTTGCCGTTCGGCTGTACAGGCAGGTCTTCCATCCATCGCACAGCAGCCTGGCATTCAGCAGTTCCGTGATAAATTCTGGCTGGCTGCCCAAGTACGTGCTGTTGAAAATTGTCTTCCAGTTTCACACCAGGTTGACCCAGTTCGACAATCAAAATACTAGTAGGTGCGCATTGTTCACCAACAACTACCTGCCCGCGAGAAAGGGCTTTGCTTTCCTTAAGCGAGAAGTTGATAGCCAGGCGTTGTCCGGCGGTGGCATTGGCGACTGAAGTGTTGAAAGTTTCCAAACCCCGCACTCTGGCCTTAATGTTACCGGGCTCAATCAGTAAATTGTCCCCTGCTGCGATCGAACCTTTAACAAGCGTTCCAGTCACAACAACGCCATATCCTTGAATGGAAAAAACACGATCGATTGGCAAAAATGGCGGCGCGTTAAGGCGTGCACTTTCTCGCTCTCCAGCGTCCACAAGCGCATTTACGAGCTTTTCTGTCATCTCTGGAAAGCCGTCTTTGGTGACGTTAGAAACCTCAGCCACATCGACAAGGGTTAGGTCTACGCGTTGCAAAAGTTCTTTCGAACGCAAAATCGCATCGTTCAATTGCAATGAATTAGCCATGTCGCATTTCGTGATAACAAGCAAGACTCTGGAAATTCCTAACGCGCTGAGAATTTTTGCATGCTGCTCGGTTTGTGGCATAGGACCTTCGTCGGCTGCCACCACCAGCAGTGCCATATCCAATCCGCCGACCCCAGCCAGCATGTTCTTCAAGAATTTGCCGTGCCCGGGCACATCAACGAAGCTGATAACAATGTCGCTATCTACTTTCGGTCTGCTCTTGCGCACTATTTCAGCCGGCAACCGCAAATGAGCAAAGCCCAGGTCGGTCGTCATCTGCCGAGCCTTTTCTTCTTTCAGGCGATCCGGATCTGTTCCTGTGAGCCCGCGCAAAAGACTAGTCTTGCCATGGTCCACGTGACCGGCAGTCGACACGGTGAAAAACAATGTGTTCGTTTTACTCTTCAGATCAGGCGTTGACATCAGACCCAACTAAAGTCCGGCGAAAATCTAACTCAATTTCGTCGGTAAGAGAATTCTAAACTATTTATGTGCGACGTATAGCAAATCAAACGACAACAAACAGCAAAGAGACAGGCTTCAGATGCTTTTGCCAGGCAAGCAAGGATGCAGAAAGCATCAGCATTAGGCGGCTGGAATGTTTGCCGGAAGCCCTGCGAGTAAAATCGCCTGGTTATATATATCAGCTCTGAGGACGTCCTGTGCTTCACCAAATAATCGACCCAATCTTGCAGATGATAAGAGATCAAGTAGCAAACTGGAGCTATCTCGGCGTCGTCGTCATGATGGCAATCGAATCTGCCAACATTCCACTTCCCAGTGAAGCAATCATGCCCACCGCCGGAATTCTCGTTAACGAAGGCAAGATGGACATTCACCTGGCCGCCCTTGCTGGCGCAGTGGGTTGCGTTCTTGGGTCAATCCCGTCCTACTTCCTTGGTCTTTATGGCGGACGTCCCTTCCTTCAGAAATACGGCAAGTATTTCCTGCTCAGAGAAAAGGACATGGAATTAGCCGATAAGTGGGTCAACAAATACGGCGACATCACTTTCTTCGTTTGCCGGATGCTGCCTGTAGTGCGAACCTTCATCTCCTTTCCAGCCGGCGTGCTAAAAGCGCACTTCTGGATGTTCGTCGGCTCGACATTCATTGGTTCGCTGATCTGGTGCTACTTCCTGACCTGGGTAGGCATCGAGTTCGGTAAAAACATGGAAGTATTCGTCGACCTCTGGCACAAATTCGACGTCGCAATCGTTGTCGTCGGTTTGGTTTTGTTCGGCATCTACTTGAAGCATCACCTGAAGCACGACTAGCAGAACGACTATAGAATCGTCCACACTGTTTAAAACTCTAGACAATCCGAAACTTCAAGGGGGGCTCAATGCCTCCCTTTTCTTTTGTGTTCGCTGGATACGGATGCGGACCGGAACTAAACCAGCGACTTCGCTGATGGAATGACGCGCACCGGGTCTTCTGTATTGAACTCGGATAGCATGCGTTCTACAGACAGAATTTGTTTTTTCGCAAGAAGCGTCTCCAGCAAGGCTGCAAGAACAGTTGCAAATCCGGCAACCTTGAGCGACTGAGAAAGCGCGGACAACAAACCATCTGAGACAACAAGGTCCCCGGTCAGATTAGATACATAGGTAGATGGACCTTGCAAGAGCACAACATCTACGATTTGAGAACCGCACAAGAACAGCAATGACAATGCTATTAGGCAACGTGCCGTCGGTTGCAGAAGCAGGTTTCGGCGAAAAACAATTGCAACTCCAACCGCAAACACCGCATAGCTACCTTCAATTAAGAAGCTGTACGAGGGCAGCTCAAAACCGGCAATGACCGGGCGATTGCCTGGCTGTCCAAGAAAGTCGCGCAATGCTTGAGCAAGCGGTGCTGTACTTTCGTGAAACTGAAACAGCTCATCAAAACCTATATAAGCGCAAAATCCACCGACAATTGACCAGAGGACAATCGCCGCTACTGACGGAACCTTGCGAGCTGCCACGGTTTTTGCAATTGCTACGGCGACAAGAGAACAGAGAAACAACTGGACGGCATTGTAGAGTGTGGCGGGTTGCCACTCTTCAAAGAACAACTGCGGATAGTTTCCACCTGCCAAAGCGCAGACCAAACACATGGCCGCAGCGAGCAGGGGAGGAACGAAAACTGGGAAATGCATGGTTTCATAATAGTTGCATATGCTTTCAACATTCGTTCATGTAATTAAGAAGCCACTCAAAAACTCACTAAATCAGCGTTTTCTAACCTGACTCTCAAACAAGCTGAGACAGTGCACATTTTTAGTCGACGCCTGGACGCCGCCCATACGCGAGCAACGAATACGCACCGTATTTGGTGTCAGTCCTTCTTATACTGTCGCTTTCTCGTGTCTTCGCGAATTTCCAGCAAATCTTGCAAAAGCTTCTGGCGATCGGGCCCATCCCATTTCTTCAGCCAATCAGTAATCGCCTGCTGAATCATGCCGCTTTTGTCAGGAGAGTGCGGTCCATAGAGGCGTTTCAGCTCCAGCCAGATTGACTGAAGCGCGGCCAGCTGCTCGGACGGCAACTTAACCGTGTACGCCACATACTTCCGCCCACCGCTCGTTACAACCGGCAATGTCTTTTGTGCCGGAGCATCAAAGGGAATAGCCTGCTGCTCCATCGACTCGGAATTCTTATCGCTTTCGTCGTCAGGCATCATTCCCCACAGGTTCACTTGCTCTCGTCGCCAACATTGTATTACAGGCTGGTCAGCAAATTCGACAGGCTGGCAGTGTAAAGGCTTGGGAAGTGGCAGTTTACTTCCCCTATTTCCGCTCACAATGGGCGAAAATGAGGACAATTCATGGGAATAACCCCACCCCACAGTTGATTTTCCGCCAAATATAAGCACAATCAATGTATGGCATTACAACTTCCAACGAGAGAACGCCTTCGTGAGCTCAGCAAGGAGCGACCAACCCCTGCAATGATCCAGGAAATCGTACGCGCTTTAATTACCCGGATTATGCAAGACAAGATCCTCATGGGGCTTGTCATTCTTGGCGTTCTGGCGGTCTTCGTCGTGCCGAATATCGGCAATGATGAAAAGGCGCCCGGTCACAACAGCAGCGATCCCAATGCTCCGCCGCAGCTGGGAGAATCCGGCGGATGGGGCGGAGGTGGACATGGTCAGCCTGGAGCCCAGACAGCGCCCCAGGAGGCGGCTCCAGGTGCTCAAGCGGCGCCAGGTGCACAGGGCACACCGGCGGCAGCCGCCCCTGTAGATCCAAATGCTCTCACACCGACTCTGGCAACCGATTTCGTTAAATATTGGATGGGTGGAGCGATGGATTACAACACCGCCACAGCTGCCCAGAGCCATAAAGAAGCAGCAAAATGGATGACACAAGAGTCCGCGCAAGCCTTCGAAACAAACTTTTGGAGCCCTGAAATCGCCAATGGCATTGCCTCCGGGCAATTAAGGGGCGCCTTCCAGCCAATCTCCGTTCAAGCGCAGGCTGTCAACCCGGACGGCAGCATAGTTGTAAAAATGACAGGAACGCTCGTCCTGCAGCAAGCCTCTGTTCGCCCCATTACGCATCAAATCGTCATGGATCTTTTGGTACGTAAAGAGGGCGAAAACTGCCGGATATCGGGGCTTTACAACCAATCCTACGCAATGCAATCTAACAGTCCGTATTGATTTCCTATTGACGAGGGTCTAGGAATTACTCATGTGATATATTGAGTTCCTGTCTCCTCCGCCGGGGACTTTTTTGATGTTCTATGCGGAGGCTGAAACCGACCTATGCGCCGAGGTAGCTCAGTCGGTAGAGCAGAGGACTGAAAATCCTTGTGTCGCCGGTTCAATCCCGGCTCTCGGCAAACTTTTCTAATTGAACTCGTTCCGCCCGTGACGGTGTGCACCGCCTGCGATACCAACGCACTTTTGGGGCCGATGAGCTGCTATATCCTGAACACGCGCCGCCCATGGGCGCTGGTGTGCTTGGAATGAGGTTTCAAATAAGGCTGCGCCGCAGCGATAGTCGAATTTGCAGCGCGTGAAAGCAGTTCAAATTGCTGTGCACAAGTCTGTGCAACCATACGATTCAGCTCCGTACCATAGGGAAAATGACAGCAGGTAATGACAAATAATAGTGACGACATCAAAATCAGATCGCCTAGTTCTTTCATATTGCTGCGGTTCTTCGCGGAAATTAGAAAGTCTGCACAGAGCCACTGCGCGAAGTAAAACACTCCACAGAGCAGATAAATCGATATAAGCGCCTGAACAAGTGTAATCCTAGAGCAGAAAGGGGCAAACAACTCCATTTAAATAGTCACCTCAAATCGCCAGAGAGGGGACATCTCGCCTGACCACCTCATTAGCATCCTAGGTCGTGTTCTGGTCGGCGTAAATTGACAATAGCGCTTCCTCAAAAGTGTGTAAGTGTTTTCCACCAAAGAGGGAAACGCAAGCAGGCACTTGCTTTTACGTTACTCAAAAGGAATCCGAGTGAGACGCCAAGACAAAGACAACAAAACTAAGCTTCAAAACGCGGAAAAAACTCGGAATTTTCGTCGTCGAACAGCTCGACCGGCGAGCGCACATTGCGCCGCTGAGAAGAACTCACTTCCTGCCCGCACGAAAAACAAAAATTGGCGCCCGCGGGCAACAATGATTGACACTGGTTGCACGTTTTCAAATGGGAGAGGTTCCTTTCCGGCTGAGGCTCGCCGCACCCGTAGCAAAATTTGTCCGTAAGTCGCAATTTGGCCCAGCAAGCGGAGCATTGCGGCAGGGTTTCGTCGGCTGGCTCGAAAATTTCTTCCTCTTCGAAGGTCGCAACAACCGCCGCAATCGGGACTGCAACTTCCTTTACTACTGGGGTTCCGGCATCCACACCGCCGGCGGTTTTGGAGGGCTCAAGCTCTACACGCGCACGCCCGCAACGGCGGCAAAATTTGGCATTTTGCCTGTTTTCCACCTTGCAAATCGGGCAAAGAAAAACCAAGACTTCCTCGTGGCGGCTTCAACCACTGTTAACCATTCCAGATTTAGTTTATACGAATGCGTTACGCGCAAAAACCTGAGATTAATGCTATATCTGCGCAGATCATGAACAATCTATAGGGTTTGGTTATATTAGGTCGACCGGAGTCCATGGTGTTATGAAAAGGCAATTCTCGAGATTTTTCGGCAAATCGAAGAAACGGAGTGCCCTTTTGGCATTTTCCACTGTCACGGTGCTGGCAGCCGTATCCGTCGGTCAAGAAATCAAAGCCTATTTCACGCCCCCGGAAATTTTTGTGGCCAAACCGTATGTGCAGCTTGGGCAGGGCAAGATCGAGAATGAGAAAGTCAGCCACGATGTTCTTTTTCTAGCTCGCAACGATAAGCACGAATGGGAATTGGAATATAAAACTGCCGGAGCAAAGAGCTGGCAAAAAGCCAAGCCGTTAATCAAAAGCGTTTTGGAAGAATCGCAACCGGAAGCCGTCAGTTTGTTTTCGACGACGCTATCCGGATTACCTGCCGGAAAACCCTTCACTTACAGGGTTTATAGAGATGGAATGGAAACATTCTCAGCGAATGCGAAAGCACAAGTGGCAGAGAATCAAGCGTTCAAATTCATAGTTGCCGGTGACTTGGGTGCAGGCAGCCATGGACAAAAACGCATAGCACAGCGAATTTATTCCGAGTCCCCGGATCTATGGGTAATGCCCGGTGACCTTGTATACAACATGGGTTTACTCTCCGACTACCTGGCGCGCTTTTTCCCCATCTTCAATGCTGATGAATCGAAAGAAGCGATAGGTGCGCCGATTATGCGCTCGACACTCTGCGTTCCGGTGATCGGAAATCACGATATTGCTCAAAGCGTCATGCTAGCGCCGACAAATTTAAATCGCATGCACGATGCTTTGGGATATTTTTTGGTCTGGTCTGCACCACTCAACGGACCGCTCAAGCAATTTCAGGGTCCAAACATCTGCCCCATAGTAGGAACCCAGTCCAAACTTTCGGCTTTCCAACAAGGAGCCGGCAAACGTTTTCCCCAAATGGCAAATTTTTCTTTCGACTTCGGAAACACCCACTGGATAGTGCTTGATGGCAACTATTACATGGACTGGTCGAATCCGGAAATGCGTAAATGGGTGAGTGAAGATCTGGCCAAAGCATCATCGGCAAAATGGAAATTCGCGACATTTCACCAGCCAGCTTTTAGCACCGACCTTTATCACTTGAAAGAGCAGCGCATGCGCCTAATTGTAGACACCCTTGAAAAAGGCGGCGTAGACATAGTTTTCGCTGGACACGCTCACAATTACCAGCGAACATTCCCTCTTCACTTCAAGCCGACGACCGGCAAGATGAATCATGATGGCACCGTAGATGGTGCTATCACACTGGACAAGGCTTACGATTCAACAGAAAACACAAAACCTAACGGTATCATCCACATTGTCACAGGGGCAGGCGGGGCACGCCTCTACAGCCCAACCGACAACGCGGAGATCAATCGCATGGGTGATTTCCTTCTCAAACAGATTTCAGACTGCCATTCGTACACAGTCTGCAAGGTCGATGGCGGAAAGCTGACGGTATCTCAGATTTCCGATGCGGGCAAAGTAATCGACAAATTTTCGCTAAAAAAAGACTAGTACTGCAGAGCAGGTGGAAATGGTAGGCAGCCATAGTATTGCAGGCAGCTGGCGGGGAAGATATTTCTATCCCGGCAACAGTGATGCGGAGGGTTTCGAGGCTGTATTCATCGACGCTGACGGCATTATCGAAGGCAATATTCTCGATGATGGAACCTTAGGCGAAGCAGATGTAGACGGAAAGTTCTTCTACCCGTATATCAAATTCACCAAGACATATAGATCCGGCACAAGACACTCTGTCTATTACGAAGGAACTATGAGTGAGGATGGAAAAACGCTCATGGGCCGCTGGCGAGTACCTGGTTCAGGCAAAGAAATCGCTGACCTCAAGGGCACCTGGACAGCCAAGAGATACGAAGATGGCGAAGATTTGAAATTTGAAATCGAAGACCAGCAAGAACTAGAGCTGGTGGGCGAAAAGAAGCCGCAAGCGGCGCCGGCGCCCTCCGGGCAGAGCGGCTAGTGAGCCAGCGCTAAAGCCGCCGATGGGTAGCCGTGCAATAATTCTTGCGACCAGCAAGGGGAAGAAAGATGCACGAAATTGCTCAAATTGCCATACCTGTCTATGCAGTCTTGATGCTGCTGGGCGGTATCATGGGTTTTGTCAAAGGCAAGAGCAAAGCCTCGCTTATTGCTGGAGCCGGCAGCGCCGCAGCGCTGGCAGGCTGCTATGCCTTCAGCTTCAGCGACCTGAAGACAGCGCTGATGATTGCATTTGCGCTTGCTCTAGTACTGGAAGCAGTTTTCGCCATGCGCCTAGCGAAGACCAAGAAATTTATGCCGTCCGGAGTACTTCTGATTCTTTCAGGCGTTTTCCAGGTTCTTTTCTTTCTGGGATTCATTTAGGCTTGAAACTGCGCCGAGCTAAAGCAGCTGAGCCTTACACTTAAGCTTTCTTCTTTAATTTCAGAAGTTTTTCGCGCGCCGCAACGAGCGTCTCTTCTCGACGGCTGAAGCAAAAGCGAACATAATTACGCGCCAATTCAGACGGTCCAAAGAAGCTGGCTCCGGGCACTACAGCCACACCGATTTCCTTAACCAGGTACTCGGTAAACTGCATGTCGGTGCCGTATCCCCATTCGCTGATATCGCTGAATACATAATACGCGCCTTGCGGTTTGTAGTACTTGATGCCGCACATATCGAGCGTTTCAAGCATGTACGCCCGTCTTTCTTTGTATTCGGCAGCAAGTTCATCGTAATACTTCTGGCCCATATTAATTGCAGTGACGGCAGCCCTTTGCAATGGTGCTGGTGAGCCGACGGTAAGGAAATCGTGAACCTTGCGAATTGGCAAAGTCAATTCAGCGGGTGCAATCGCCCAACCAACGCGCCATCCAGTAACGCTATAAGTCTTCGACAAACTGTTTATGGTTACAGTCAGGTCTTCCATGCCAGGCAAGGAAGCCATCGCGACATGCTCGTGACCGTCATAAAGAATGTGTTCGTAAATCTCATCAGTCAAGCAAAGAACGCCCCACTTCTGGCAGAGGCGTGCTATTTCGGTCATTTCTTCCCGGCTAAAAACTTTGCCTGTCGGATTGTGAGGAGTATTGACGATGATGGCGCGAGTCTTGTCGTTAAACGCCTTCTCTAGCTCTTTCACATCGAATGTCCAATCAGGCGGATGCATCGATACATAACGAGGCTTGCCACCACATAAGATGGCATCCGGTCCGTAATTTTCGTAGAAGGGCTCGAATACAATCACTTCATCGTCAGCATCCACAAGCGCCAACATTGTTGCGACCATAGCTTCTGTGGCGCCGCAAGCAACAGTAATCTGAGTTTCAGGATCTACTTTCTGTCCGGTTGTTTTCAAATGTTTTTCGGCAAGCGCGTCGCGCAAGGGCTTATCACCCCAGGTAATCGCATACTGATTGACGTCCGCGAACAGTGCATCTTTAGCAGCTATTTTGAGTTCTTCAGGACAAGGGAAATCGGGCAAACCTTGCGCCAAATTGGTTGCCTTGTACCGGGCTGCAAGCCGTGACATCTCTCTGATGACGGACTCTTGAAACTGATCTGCTTTGTGGGATGCTAGCTTGCGAACTCTTGACTGCATGTGCCGTTCCTTCTCTTAGCCTAGACCTAGCGCAAGAAGATAATCTAACAGAAGACAGCCCGCTTTGCATGTGCAAAGACTAGAAAAGACCAGATATTCGGCGCTCTCATTGGCGGCTTTCTCAGCGTTGCTCTACGGTAGCGCCAGGAAAGTAATACTGCAAAATCTCAGTATAGGTCTTATTTTGCTTCGCCAGCCCTTGTGCGCCCCACTGACAAAGACCGACTCCGTGCCCGCCACCACTTGATTTAATGATGTAAGCAGAACCCGTCTTCTTTATCTGATAGCGAGTACCAGGCACCTTGTCCCAGCCGAGACGTTGTCCCAAACGCAGCCACAACTGATAGCCACTCACAGTCTCAGTTTTACCGCCCTTGCGAATGTCGGCTGCGACAATTCGCTTTGCTTGGTCGACTTTGACCACATTCGGCTCGCCTTCAGCTATTTCGCGATTGAAAAGGGCAGCTGGAATCTGTTTTGTCGTCGGGGCATAAAGTGGAGACGCCTTACAGAAGTTGCAAGGAACGGACTGCAAATACACCAAAGCTTTGGCATTGTCTCCAAAGATGTCACTGCCCTTGCTGGTGCGCCCGGCGCAACAGGCATGGAAAAAGGCTTGAGCAGGTCGATTATTAAACATCAGTCGCCGGCGATCAACCTCGATTACCGCATCTATGACATCAGCGCGTTCATGCTGAGCGCCGAGATAAACCATCTCATCGGTCGTATCGTTCAACGCCGGATGTCGTCCTTTTGGCGAGAGGCGCGTATAGACGAGCACTGCCTGGGCTTTGAGAGCTTCTTTGCCGAAATCTGCCGTAGTCTCGCCACCGACAACTGATGCCACGTAATTAAAGCTGTCAATCAAATTTACTACATTCAGTCCGCCGCCTTGTCTATCGCGCGGTCCGGCGGAGCGCCGGCTGATTGTCATTTGCCCATAGTATTTGCGCATGTGCTCAAGGTCCGGACCGATCTCGATTGTTGAGCGAGTTCGATCTGATATCACCAAATGCGGTGCACGCAAAATGGGTTTTCTTTTTCGTCCAATTATCTGCGTGAATCTAATCACTCCTCCATCGCTCACGCATTCAAAGAGTCCTTCGTGAAAGACAGCGTGAATCGGATTGGATACAACGAAGGGACCGCGCAAATATAGCGTGTCAATGCGAGGACGCGATTGAAAGAGGGTGATATAAATGCCTGGCGGGTTCGCCAGAGCGATCGTGTTTGAGAATAAAAGCAAAGCTATTGCAATCGGCAAATGAAAAAACAGAAGAAACCGCACTTTCAACTTCTCGCGATTCAAAAGCGTTTTTCCCCAGCAAAATGCGTTCTTATATATAGATAGGTCTACGGCCATTCAGTTGCGAACAAAAACTCTTTTGCTTTCGGTACAGCAACCTCTGAGCTGGTGCCGCTAGTCGCACCCAGGCAAAATGCGTGACGAGGTGCCTCGCATGGGAAATACCCTGTCACCCAAGACTGAAACTTGTTGCCGTGCGGTGCCGTGCCGGTTTTTGCGGCAATATGCAACTTGTGGTTAGGGTCTAATTTTTTCGCAGTCCCTTCGCGCACAGCCAGCTCCATGCCTTGCTGCAAACGTCCCCAGGTAAGATCTGAAAGCTCCACTTTCGATCGAGGCTTACCTTGAGCGTTTTCTTCAGCACTATGAAGATACGGAACGTCACCGCGATTTGCAACAAGGGCACTCATGCGCAGAAGCTGCAGTCCGTTGGGATGTAGGTTGGGACTCAAACCGAGAACATAAGGCCAGGCTGAAGATTTCTCAGGCTTTGGAAACAGCCCGCTCTTCACAGACCCGACCGCAGAATCAAACCCAAATTTCCTGGCGTACTCAAAAAGCAAGGCCTGACTCATTTGTTTTGAAACTGTCGCAAAATAAACATTGCAAGATTGGGCAATGGCGTGCACCGCGTCTACTTTTCCATGCGCCGCCAGACAATTGATCTTTCGACCTTGAATCGTGGAGTGACCCATGCAGTCAACGGTGTCGTTGGGGTTGACCAAGCGCTCTTCAATGAGCGCCGCAGAAGAAACAATCTTCATAACCGAGCCAGGCAGGCCGGCCTCGACCATAAAGCCGGTGGGGAAGCCTACCTGTCCTGTCTTCAAGTCGGTCCAGAAGAAGATAGTGCGCCCGGGCGCTGGTTTTGCAGACGCTTCCGAAGCTTCCAAAAGCCCGCCCAGCCCAAACATCGACTTTAAAAAGTCGCGCCGCCCAATGGAGTTATTGCTGCTCTCTGAGTCGGAAGTCAAAAGCTAAAACCCTTACAAACGCGCGCCTGTTGGCGTTTTACAAAGCCATCACAATGATTTCACAGCTTTGCAACCTGTGTGCCTGTATAAGTTTACAGGGCTCTGGTGATAATGGTTGTTAGAAAGTTGTCTGTTGAAATTCCATGTGTGAATTTCTTCGAGCGACTCAGGGTAAACTCTTAGGTCTATGAAGCGTCTTGTCGCCTATCTTGCTGCTTACAGCAGCATAGTTTTTGCCGCGTCGCCACTTGCACTGGCGAACGCACAACCTGATTCGGATGCGCGAGTGAAATCGTTGCATCTGAATGAGATTGCGATGCGTACAGTTGAAAATCATTTTCTTCCGTATGGAAAACGAAAGTCGCTGACGCAATTAGTAGAAGAACTCTCCAGAGGAAAAGTGCCTGGAGAACCGAAAGGTCTTTTCGTCACGTTGTCTAAAGATGGAAAGACTCGAGCATGCTGGGGCTCAATTACACCGGAACATGCAGATCTCATCACCTCAACTGTTTTTACGACCGAAGCCGCGCTGACAAAAGAATACAGATTCAGCCAAGTGAAGCGCGGGGAAATCGGCAAGCTCAAAGCACAGGTTACAGTCATCAAATCAGTTGATCCAGTAGAAAGCATTCGAGCAATCAATCCTTTGAAACACGGACTCTTTGTTAGACAGGCAGGGCGTGCGGCAGTACTTCTGCCGGGCGAATGCGTCGATGCACACTACCAACTGGTGCAATGCAAATTGAAAGCTGGAATTCCCGTCAACTCTCGTTGCCAAATGTACAGGATTACTGCAGATGTCTTCCATAATTAATACCAAAGTCATCCAAAACCAGCCTCGCAACATACTTACGTCATGGAATCTGATTGTCGTACAGCTCCTGTTCTTGGCACTGCTAGGTGCTTTTCTCGAGCATCCAGTCGGGTCGGTTTCAGGTCAAATCGATCTAGAAGAAAGAGGGTTTGGAATTTCAAGCTACGATTTGAAAGGCAACAAAGTTTACGCGATGGCATATGGCCCGCGTGGCGGCCCGCAAGTCGAGCGCGGTGTTTGGATAAACCAAGACGGCACATATCGTATCGATCAATTACCGGCAGGGGAGTATCAAATAAAACTCCGTGCCACCGGATATGCTACCGAATACGTTAACGGTGTTTTTATCGAAGACGGAAAGAACACGGTTGTGCATGACAGCACTCACCTTTCATTGATAGAACCTAGCCTTTCCATCGCCTCGAATATGCGCACTTTCACAAGCAAAGAGGCGCCTCGATTCTGGGCAAATGCTACCGCCTCGAAAAACGTCAAAGTAAAGGTCTACAAAGCCGACATTCTCAAATTAGCGAAAGAGAAGTCCTTCGACAAATGGGGCTATGAGCTGAGCAACAGCCTGGAACTGTACAGAAGCAATCAGAACAAATTCACCACCCCATTTCCAAAAGACACGCCTGTTGCAGCACTCAGCCGCGATCTCCAACAAGATGAAAACGATTCGTCACGCGCAGAATTTCAGCTCGATAAGCCGCTTCCCCAGGGCGACTACGTGGTTTATGGTGAAGCGCAAGGCGTCAATTCGACAAAACATACGCACGCCATTCACTGGTTCAGCGTCTCTGATATCGGCCTTGTAGTTTGGCAAGCACCTGAGAAAACTCTCGTGCGCGCTATTGATTTAAACACTCTAAAACCCGTAAGTGGCGCGCAGATAAATATCTACGAAAGCCTTATCAAAGACAATCCGAAGAATGCACTGGCAAGCGGCGTGACGGCTAACGACGGTTTCGTTGAATGCCCACTGCCAAAATCGACAAACACTCAATCAAGTTTCAACACTTTAGTCATGGGAGTGTCGGGAAGCAATATCGCTTACGGCGCTATGAACTATTGGCGCTCTTCAGCCGACAAGATGCAGACCTACTTTTATACGGATCGCCCTGTCTATCGGCTTGGGCAGACGGTTAATTTCAAAGGCATAGCCAGAGGAATTTCGCCGGACGGATTCAAAAACCCCGGCAAAAATGTGGAACTGAGTGTTCATATAGAAGATCCCAATAGCGAAGAATTGTTCAACGGAAAAATCAAAACATCAGAGCACGGAACATTCCACGGACTCTACTCTATTCCACAAGACGGCAAGACGGGCGCCTATTCAATCAATATCACCTATCCTGACGGCACAGTAGCTTACGAGAACTTCGAGGTAGCGCAATACAGAAAGCCTGAATATCAAGTTGAAGTCAAACCACTTGAAGCACGATATGTCGCCGGACAGAAGGTCAAAGCCAAAATCCACGCCACATATTTCTTTGGTGGACCGGTTGCCAATGCACAGGTTAAGTATTCGATTTATTCATCGACAGATTGGTCTAGTCGATACAGACTACAAGACAGACCTGAATACTACGCTTTCTTCGATGATTGGGATTCAGAAGAAGACTACGGAGAGTACGGTGGGGACTATGTCGAGGAAGGCACTGTCACGACCGACGACAACGGTGAAGCAATAGTCGAAGTGCAAACGAAAAAAGCTGAACCGCTCGGCGACCATCCTAATTCAAGTGAATACAGAGATCGCAATTACAAAATCGAAGCAGAAGTTACGGACATCAGTCGGATGACTGTGGTTAGCTCCGGCACTGCAAAAGTTTCCGCGGGCAATTTCTGTCTATTCGTCACACCAGATTCTTACGTCGCTAAAGTCGGCGACAGTTTGAATGCAACGGTGGCAGCGATTGATTACGACGGCAAGCCGGTAGCTAATCAATCGATTACGATGCGCCTCAGCCGTTACCCTTGGGACGCTTCGACCTACACATACAGAGATGAGCAAGTGCTTGGCGAAGCCAAAGTCGTGACTGATGCTCAAGGGAAAGGCAAGGTCATATTCCCGGTAAAAGATCAGTACGCTACGGACACCTACTACATTTCTGCACGTGCATCAGATGGCTCAGGTAACCTCGTGGGTGACCAGTCAAGCATCTGGATCGCCAGCCCTGACTATCCATATATTCTAAGCGGCAATAACGCACAGAGCGAGCCAGTCTCACTGCGCTTCGATAAAGCGATTTACAAACCAGGAGACACTGCTCGCTTGATGTTTAGCGGACCAGTTACCGGGAGCGAAGGCGCACAGGCGGTAATCACAGTTGAAGGGACAACCATCTACAAACGCCATGTAGTGCCGCTTTCATCGACAGCACAATTGATTGAGATTCCTATTGAGGAAAAGTACGCACCTAATGTGTACGTCAACGCTGTACTCGTAACGAAAAAACATCAGTTCTACACGCAGAACAAGATGATCAAAGTTTCGCCGGCGAACAATTTCCTTACCGTGCAAGTTGCAACCGATAAGCCGCGTTATCAACCAGGCGAAACGGTCACATACACGATTAAGGCGCAGAAAGCAGATCATACTCCCGCCGCCAACACTGAGCTTTCGCTCGGCGTCGTGGACGAAAGCATCTATTCGATTAGAGCAGAACTTGCACAAGATATTCGCAAATTCTTCTTCTCGAGAAGAGAAAACCTCGTGCAGGTGATGTGCTCGTTCCCGGAAACGTACTCAGGTGGTCCAGACAAGATCGAGCCGCGCGTGAGAAAGGACTTCAAGGACACAGCCTTCTGGGCGCCTGAATTGATTACCGATAAAGACGGCATTGCAACAGCAAAAGTCAAGCTGCCGGACAATCTCACGACTTGGCGCGCGACCGTGCGTGGAGTTTCGATGACGACCGAAGTCGGCTCCTGCATCAACAAAGTTCTCTCGACTCAAGACGTACTCGTGCGTTTGGCACTACCCAGATTCTTCAGCGAAGGAGATCACAGTCAGGTCACATGCATTGTGCACAACTATTCTGAAAAAGAGCAGAACATCAAATTGTCAGTCAATATGACGCGACAACTAAGTACCGATGCTCCGCTCACTGCGACATTCAAGGTGGCGCCGGAAAAGGCGTACCGCCATAGCTGGCCGGTCAATGTTTTGTCGGCTGGGCAAGTGGCGATTGGTGTGAAAGCCATAGGCGACACGCGTGGTGACGCGATGGAAGTGAAATTGCCTGTGCGTCCACTTGGAGTGCCGGCGTTTGTCGCGAAGACAGGCGTATTGACTCAAGATTCGCAGCAAGTTGATTTGCGGATACAGCCGCCGGTAAAAGGCGCAGAAAGAGGCAAAGTCAATTTAACAGTAGCAAGCTCTTCTATGGGCCCTGTGATCGGCAGCTTCGACTCTTTGATCGACTATCCATACGGGTGCACAGAGCAAACGCTAAGCCGCCTGGTGCCTTCAATTGTCGCCTTCCAATTGCAGAAAAATCTCGACATGCCGGTAACTGCGGCACAGAAAAAGAAATTCGGCGAGATTTTCGAAATGGGAATGAAAAAGCTCACCGACCACCACCACAGTGATGGAGGTTGGGGATGGTGGGTCGACGACGAGAGCAACATGTATCTGACATCGTATGTTGTCGAAGGCTTGCTCTTGCTCAAGGAATGCAACTACAGCGTTCCGCGCGAAATGATTGATACCGGTCGCCAATGGTTGAGCAAGAATGTCGTCGAGTTGAACAAACAATTGCACGATCCCAAAATAAAGATCGATGCGTATGACTACAGAGAAAAGCGCATCGATTTAGCAAGAGCCCTGTACGCTCTCAGCCTGACTGGGCAAAAACCAGATGCGAAAATCTGTGCGAGCTTTGAGAAAGAGGTCAATTCGTTGACTCCTGAAGCGCTAACTTACCTGACGATAACGCTCAAGAACGCAAAGCAAGACAAACAAGCAAACGTGTTTTATCAAAGACTGCTTCAGCTCGCCAATGAAAGCGGTGAAACCATCGACTGGGACCATACACTGCAGCTCGCGCAAAAGCTGATGGGTTCAACATTTAAACCGCACATGCTCGAGTACTCCTACCGCTTCACAGGTGTGGAGTCGACAGCTCTGGCACTGCGTGCGGTGCTGACGATGGAACCAAAGAACGAGCAAAAGGTTGAAGCAATCAAGCGTTGGCTTATGATGCAGAGAGGCAAATCGGGCTGGGACAACACCAAAACCACAGCTGAGGTCTTCTTGGTTCTTCTCAAAGATGACATTCTCAATCGCAGCACCAAAGAGACAAACTTCTCACTGGACGCACTGATGAAAGACAGCGTGTTCGCGCAGTTGAAGTTTGATCCCAAGAGTCGGTACGCGGCGGAAAGCAAAGTCTCATTGCCTGCCGATCTCAAAGACACCATAACGCTCAAGAAAGAGGGGGCAGGAAAGCTCTATTACACCCTTTTGCAAACCTATTTCAGGAAGCTCCTACCGGGCGAAAATATCGAGGCTGAAGCGCTTCCAAAAGGGCTGAAAGTTACACGCAAATTCTTCCGCTTACAAACAGTAAAAGAAGCCAGCACCGGAACCCTTCGATTCCGCACAGTACCAATTACCGGCGGACAAATCAGGTCCGGCGAGACCGTGCTCATGAAGGTCTATATAGAGACGCCCGTACATGTGCCATACATCATCGTCGAGTCGCCTCTACCTTCAGGTGCCGAGGTTGTCGAAAATCACAAATCGGAGGAGATGGACGGCGAAAGCGGTGGCACAGTTATCGAAGGAGACTGGGGACAACCATGGTGGACTCATCAGGATGTGCTCGATGACCGCATCGTATTCTTCGGCACAGAAATGCCGGCAGGCAAATCAGAATTCCACACGCTACTGCGCATGGAATTGCCTGGCGACGTGCAGTTGAACCCGGTCACATTCGAAGGAATGTACACCAAGAGTGTCCGCGGATATTCCATGCTTGATGTGCTCAAGATAAGGGAGTAGATGTATGAAACTCTCAACCTTGAAAAATGCAGTGTGCGCTCTGCTGGATTTCAAAATCATCTTCTTGATTTTGTTGACAGGCACTTTGATAGCGACAAACTTCGCTGTATACCCATTTTCGAAAGTGATAGTTTCACGAGCGGTAAGTCTGAGAGCACTTTCATACGAGCAAAAGAACAACTTGTATCAAGCTGCGCAGAGGCTTGATGGCGCAATTGTGAGACCGGGAGAAACTTTCTCCTTTAATGGCAAGGTTGGCCCCCGTACCGGAAAACAAGGCTACCAGCCGGCTCCATCTTATTTGGGTGGAGAAACGCCTAATACTCTGGGTGGTGGCATCTGTCTTTTGTCGTCGTGCCTGTATCAATCTGCCCTTACCGCGGGATTGAAAATCGTGGAAAGGGTCCCTCATTTGCGCACCATGCAGACAGTGCCACCGGGCTTCGATGCAACGGTTTGGTATGGCAAAGCCGACCTTAAGTTTGAGAACACCACCGATACGCCTATTCAAATAAGAGCTCTTGCCAATGCGTCTCAATTGAAAGTTGAATTTCTTGGCTCGCAGGAAATGGCGCAGAGCTGTGAAAAGGCTCAACTGAAACGGCTTGAGCAAATGGGCTCTCCTGGTGAATTGCTAGTAGAAGTTTTCCGCAGTGAGGATGGACACGATACTTTTATCTCGAGAGATCTATATAGTTTTCAGAATAGATCTCAGAATAAATCGCGCTCGATAACACGCTGAAATTGGCGGCTGCATCAGCTACTAATCGGACTCTCCTATAGGGCCCCTTCCCCCGGGAAAACCCGATATCAGCGCCCGAAATAAAGTGCAACATTCCAGACAGAGCACATCCAGCAGCAGTGAATAACACCTAAGCGACAAGGAAACCAAGGGGCACTTCACTAGGGCAAACCATTATTGTTGCTGTCGTTTGCCAATGGCAAAATTATGAGTAATCAAAAGTTTTTCAGAGAATCGGCCTAGCTTCTCGCAGGGTTATGCCGAACGGAACGTGAGACAAAACAGAGAAGGCGGATCGCTCTGCCTTTTTTGTCATTTCTGTTAAAGCAGCCTTTCATCAGCGTTTCAATGGCTTTGATTATGATGATTCAGGAACTTACACAAATGCATGTTCAACTTAGGTCACTGCAGTAAACCCCATACCAATTCCCGAAAATGAGCGTAACAATCTATAGAAGAGCGACCAATGCTGGGTTTTCCCACATTCCAAAAGTGATATAAAACCTCGTTTCGCTGCAGGAAACCATAATTGTGAGTCCCCGTCGGTGGTGACAGAATGAAAGGGTAAGGCGAATACGAAACGCCTTCTACATTTAACAACCGACCAGCGGCAGATGTCGCCGGAGCGGCTATTTTGCTGCTATTTACCGTGCGAAGACGTGGAGAGATAATAATGAGTAATACCGTGAAATTCCTTCCAAGCGCGAAGAAGGTCAATCACCTTTCTGTAATTGCATCGCAGAAGAATTTCAGCGATATGACCGACGCAGAATTGATAATCGCCTGCCAGCAACACAGAGCAGGTGCAATTGACCAACTTTTGAAGCGCCACAAATCAACCATTGTTGCCATGATTCGCAAGCGTGCTCCGGAATGGACGGACACGCAAGATATCGTGCAAGAAGCATATATCAGGATGTGGAAATCCATCGATCAACTGAGAAGTCCAGCAGCTTTCAAAGCCTGGCTCGGACAAATCGTCACTAACCTCTACTATGACGAATTGAGACGAAAAGTTCGCAACCAAGACGTCGTCTCGCTCGACGAACCAGTAGAAAGCGAAGATGGCAGCAAGAATGCAGAGCGCGCTATTGCCGACACGACAACGCAGCCAGACAAAGCATTCCAAAGTATGGAATTGGTTCAGGCGCTCGGCGAAGCGCTGGAAAAAATCCCTCAACAGTTCAGACAGTCAGTACTTCTTCGCGAGGTTGATGGCTTGTCCTATGAAGAAATCGCCGTCATCACCAACACCGAATTGGGAACGGTTAAATCAAGAATTTCTCGCGCTCGCGTGAAGATTCAAGCCCAATTGGCACCTTACCTCAAGGAATCTGCCTGAATAATTCCTGATGCCGAGGAAATTGGCCCGCCAAGGGGAGCTGCATGCCAGCTCCCCTTTTCTCATGCCTCTCCTTTTCGTATAGTGTTCAAAATACAGAAGAGCCCTTACGGGCTCTTCTATCGAATTTATTTGGAAATAGCTAACAGCAATTTTCAACCTGTTCCTGAACGCCGAAAGCGCTCCTCACCGCCCCAAAGACGACCCGAACCCGAGATGTTCGGATATTCCAATGCACGCTTCAACGTCGATGAGGCTCTGCAAGCGACATACGGATTCTCATCTTGGGTGAGAAGTTGAAGCACCGCAGGAGGTGCGTTGTGGTTTTCCGCAATGCTATACCGGACATCCAGGTCTTTATCCATTGCAAGCAAGAAAAGCGCGCGTGCCGGGGTGTTTTGATTGTCCGCCACTGCAGCTCTTACATCTGCAGAATCTGAAAGCGCCAAATCGCACAAAGTGTCTTGAGGAGTATTGGAATTTTCCGCAACTCTGACAAGAACTTGTTCTATTTTGCTCTTTGCCAACCGTGATAGAGCCTCTGAGTGGGCTTGTGGATGCGCCGCCAGGCGAAGTTTGGCGAGCGTAAAGTAAGGCAATGAGCTGTTATTCGATTGAAAGCGCTGCACTTTAATGAGTTTCTTAAAGTAGCTAAACACTAGTGTTACCTCGTTTCTAGGACCGAATAATCGGCAGAAAGTCTAAAGATCGCAGCCTGGTTTCATCTCAAACTTGCCCCTGATGCTTATCAGGCTGTTATAAGACACAGACGGTAAAACGCCTCAAAGTTCCCGATTCATCAAACTTTCGGCAGCAACTTAACATTAAGCGAGCAAAAACGCTCACTATATCTAGGTTTCACAAAGACTTTGATTCGGAAATCGAAGGCCATGTCGCGGAGAGCAAGAATTCTTTGAATTGCTCGAACTGTCGCTTCAGTGATTGCAGGCTGATTTCAGACTCCGACCAATCTTGCTGCCCGGCGGATTGTTCCATATATAGACTTAAACGCGCCATCGATTTTGCACCAATTGACGCGGATGATGCCTTCAATTCGTGCGCCAGTCCTGCAACAGCATCGCTTCTTTTTTCTTTGACGAACACTTCGATGCGACGTAAAAGATCTTCTGTTTCAAACAAATATACGCGAATGATTTCATCTATCTTCGCTTCGCCATAGAATTCGAGCAAATCCGCCATACATGTGGCATCGCTGGTGTTATCCATACGGAAATATTTGCGTGCCATCTTCAAGCTGCTGTAGACGACATCTTCGCGCAGCCAATGATTCAATTTGATTTTGAGCAATTCCTTGTCCACCGGCTTAGACATGTAATCGTCCATGCCAGCCGCGATACAACGCTCGCGGTCGCCAGCCATAGCCATAGCTGTTACGGCAATGATCGGTGTGTAAGTTCCTGCAGCGCTCTCGAGCTTTCGTATAACTTTTGTCGCCTCAAACCCGTCCATCACAGGCATATGGCAATCCATCAATATGACCGAATACTTGTTGCGACTGCACATATCGATTGCTTCTTGACCATCATTGGCTATTTCCGATGTCAGAGCCAAGCGATCGAGCAAGGCGCACATAACCTTTTGATTCACTTTGTTGTCGTCGACGACAAGTATCGGAGCCTTCGCTCCTTCTTTTCCAGCTTCGTTTCCAAGGTTTCCAGTCACTAATTTAATCCCGAGATGTAGGTGACACGACGATCAACAATCGAAATAAATGGGAACTCTTTGCAAATCTCTGGGTCTAACAATCCGAAGTTTAGTGCCGGAAAGTTTGATGCATGGACTTCAAACCATGCGACAGCAAGGAGAGCCAAATGCACATTATATCTTACCGTGGCCCGGGGATGGGCGGTGGGGTCTCCCCCAGCTTGACGCGGTTAGAAGCAAGCGCCAACGGAAATAGTAGTTGGTGGTTCATGGGCGGGGAAAACGAAGTCTGCGCTCGCTTTGGCGGCTCCGAAGAAGAAACAATCGGCGATATGGCCAAAGAAATCATTGACGGGCACTACCGTTATTGCAATGAGTTTCTCTGGCCGATTATGCACGATCTGTCTGAGTACGCTACTTATAGCGGCGCTCACAGACACGCCTATGAAAAATTCAATAGAATCTTCGCGCGAAAAATATCTCGTTACACGTCCGCAACAAACTTCTTTGTGCAGGACTACCAATTGGCTCTAATGCCTCTCCAACTGAAGCGTCTTTGCAATGCGGATACTGCAGTGTTTTGGCATATTCCGTGGCCGAAGTCCGTGCCACAGGAGTTTGTGGAGCCTATTGTCGATATAACGAGATCAATGCTCTCTGCTCAATATGTTGGTTTTCATACGACCGAATATGCGGAGAACTTTCTCAAATTCGTCGAGGAACACGTCCCCGGGTTCAGGGCCTTCCCCGACAATTTGACGATCGCTAGAGACTCAGTTAAGACATTCTCTCCATACGTTCATCCATTTTTCGATGGCAAAATAGACGCCTATCCTGTCCAAAGCCGCTCGCAGACTCAAGTTCTGGTTGCGCCACTTGGTCTTGATGTCACCTATTGGCAAAATTTGTCCAGCTCCCACAAAGTGGGAAATCCCTTATCGGGCGCGCTGAAGACGGATTACATCCTGTCCGTCGATCGAGCGGATTATACAAAGGGCGTGATCCCACGGCTTAAATCAATAGCGCACTTCTTCGACTTCTATCCAGAATTGAAGGGCAAAATCACCTTTGCTCAAATCTGCGGCAAGTCGAGAATGAACATCGAAGCATTCGCGAAATATTATTGGGAGACAAGAAGTCTTGTTAACTCGGTAAACGCGCAGCATGGCACCGATGATTGGCAACCAATCGTGGATGTCCCGGGTCCGCTTAGCCCAGCTGAACTCGCGGTTCTTTACCGCGACGCATCAGTGATGCTTGTAAACCCAGTGCGAGACGGTCTGAACTTGACCGCGAAAGAATTTGTAGCTTGCCAGTCAGTCCGACCAGGAACGCTTGCCCTGTCACCACACGCAGGTGTTTTCGATGAACTCGGCGCCTGGTCGGTAAAGGTGAATCCGAAGTCGCCTATAGAAATGAGCGCGGCAGTACATCACGCATTGATGATGCCGGAAGAAGAACGTGCTGCATGTGTTCGCAGAATGAAGACGCGCCTGCATGCAAATCCGCTAAACGTATGGGTGGACACGTTCACCGAACTGCTCGGCACACAGGAAAGCGCAGAAAGAGCGAGTGGATTCGTCAAAACGCTTCCATTGTCTGCAGCTAGAGGTTAGTTAGAAACACTTCAGTGAACCGACAAACACGCTGTCACGCGTTACACGGAAGGGTGTGCCGCGTGTAAGTGATGCGCTTGCCGAGTGACTCGGGTACCTCTTACTTGCCGCGCAGAAATTTGTGCTTGGTCACATCAATAACCGGCGCCTTTTTCAGTCCAGGAAAACCCAGATTGGCTATTTCGACGGCGTCAGGAGAATGTGTCGAGTGCGCTGTTGTTGCGGCATCGAGCCCACCTTCGGCGGACTTGATTTCACCGGTGCCGCCTTTAGGCAAATCCTTCAACAGCCCTCTATTTTCCGGATGGTACACCCAGGGCTCCGGTGCTTTTAACTTGCCCGCTTTTGCGGCTTCATCGAGCGCGCCCAATAATGGCTTCGCTCCATCGCTAGCGCCTTCGACAGCTTTGACACCACCGGCAATTACATCATCAACAGTACCAGAGCCAACAACTACGTCCTCTCCGGCCACGGCAAGTTCGCGTCCCAGCGGCGTTTTGCCGAGTTTGGCTGCACCGGTTGCAGCATCTTCTGCCGCGACGACAGACCCGCCAAGGCGACCTAAGCATCTACCAATCGGAGCGCGAGCGAGATATACCGCACCAGCTGTGATTCCAATTCCCGCGATGGCGCTTAAGGTTTTGTGCTCCTGCACGAAATCCAAAACCTCACCAATCAAAGTTTGACGGTCGCTATTTTCAGATTCAGCTTTAGGGATCCCACCGCCGTCATTGGCGTCGAATGCTTGGACCATGGCCCTAGCCTCACGTGGTTGCAAGAGGACCCCCAAATAGTAGAACTTGACTACGGTTTTTAAAATGGTGAAAACACGCACAGGCATGTTTTCTTATCCGCTTTTCGGGGGACTCTAAGGACTGCCTTAACGTGGAGGGGTTTTCCACACACTGGACTTTTCCATTCAACAAAAATTTTCAGCACACCAAGTCCACTCTTTTCTCTCTGTTAGAAATCGGGGCTATAATTTGCAGCTTGTATTGGCGGCAATAGTCGACGGCACGAGAGGTAACGCCTTGCCATCTTTGAAGAATACAAAAGTAAAGATGTTTGCGCTCGCAATGCTGGCGGCTGTAGTCATATCAGCCCCGCTTAGAGCACAGACCGGAGAAACGACAAACAGCGCTTGGGCTCAAAAGGAAAACGAAGCCGAAACAAAATTTGTCGCTGGGCAATTTAGAGACGCTGAAACAAAGTGGAAGGAAGCGATCGAAATTGCGCAAAAGGATGCCAACAAATTGAATTTAGCCGAGACGCTAAATCAAATGACTCACCTTTACTTAAAGCAACGTCGCTTGGACGAAGCGCGCACGAGCCTGCAGGCCGCGCTGGCAATAAGAGAAAAGGAATTGGGAAAGAACAATCCGAAGACAGCCGAAACGCTCGGAAATCTCGCTCTGGTTGAACATAAATCTGGTCACGATGCGGATGCGGAGCGCTTGTACAAGGAAGTCATCGAGATAAAGCGAAAAGATGCTAACTCAAATTCATTGGCGATTACTCTTACAAATCTCGCCAACCTCTATGGCGAGATGCGCAAGATTGAAGAAGCTCGCAAACTCTATTTAGAAGCTCTTGAACTCGACAAGAAAACCTATGGTGCAGAGCACAAAGAAGTAGCGCAGGACTTGTTCAACTTAGGCGCGGTTATGTATCACCACAATTACAACAAAGAAGCGATCGAATACCTGGATCAGTCGCTCGCGCTCTATGAGAAATTGAACGATACCCCGGGCAAAATCAAATCTCTGCACTATCTTGGTCTGAGCCACGCTGAAGAAAAATCACACGGCAAAGCAATTGATGCTTACAGAAAAGCATTGACCCTTCATTCGCAATTGAAGGGGGACAGACACCCTGACACTTTGGTGCATCAATTAAATCTCGCACGCACTCTAGACAGCAGCGGGCAAGAAAAGGAAGCAGAAGACCTCTATAAAGATGCTGTGGGCACAGCCACAAAGTATCACACTGACTCAAGAGTGAAGCTTATCGAATGCGCAATTGAATACGCTCACTTTCTAAGAAGACATGGGCGCAAGACTGAAGCGGAAAACCAGTTGAAGGAAGTTTTGCCTGTCTATGAGTCACTTTCCGCTCACCACAGGCGAGAACTCTACGAATTGCCACGCGTCTATTCCGACCTTCTAAGAGAGCTAAAGAAAGAATCAGAAGCTGATGCTTTAGCAAAGAAACATCTTGATGTTTTCTCTCCACATCACGTTTCGAAAGTGTCACCGGAAAGTAAACCGAGCGCGTCAAAACAAGACATTCCACAAAGGCCCAAGGAAACGAAGAAGTCCAAAGCGCCTTCTAAAAAATGAAGTAAACGCAAAACAGAATTCAGGTTTCGACTCAGAACTACTCAAACCCGAAAGTAATCATGCAGCTACAAGCAGAAATCAAAGACGACAATTATCAGGAATTGCCACGCCAGCAAGAGGCGATGTACGCAAAGTCCACAGACACATTCCTTCGTGCTGATGCCAGCAGCGGCAAACATTATTATGATTTGAACGCTGCATCGAAAAGCTATTCAGGACCATGGCTTTTTGGAAAAGAGCGTGTCGAAGTCAATGTCAACCGCATGCGCGGCAACTGGGTCCAGTGGTGCCCCATTCCAGCAGACATTAGAGACGGTGTTCTTATGCGCGGCAACGTCATTTATCAAAATGCCGACGGTAGTTATCGTCAGTCCAGCGACGTCTACGAAGGCGTGATTGAAACGCACGGCGATCGTTATTTTGTCGGCAAAACTCAACACACTTTTGTTTCGCCCAATCTCCCGGGCGGGTCTATGAAAGTGATCGCAAACATTCGCATTTGTCTGAATGAGCGGATGGCGTACAATCCCATGATGCCTCGCTCCCAGCAGTCTTCATCAATGGCAAACTCGCCCCCGCCAAGCTACTCCCAGTACCAGCAACAACCCCAATATCAGCAACAACCTGCCGTAGCGAGCTACAGCAATTACAACACCAATAACTATCAAGCACCTCAGCAACCAGCCTGGGGCTCCAGCCACAATGAAGTGGTTTCACAACCCCAAGGAGACCAGGTCCAGGCAACTTATGGTGGTGGTAGTGGTTCCACCTACTATGGTGGTGGTGGCGGGTCCTATGGCGGCGGCGGTGCCTACGGAGGCAATAACAATTCCGGCGGCGGTCGCAGAACGCGCAATGATGCGGGCACTTTCAGAAACGATCCTGACGGCGGGTTTTAGTTTCGCAAAATCCAAAGTGTTCTTTTGCCATGAGCTAAGATGAAATTATGGCAGCGGATACAGATAATCATTTCAAAAGCACAGAGCTGAAGTCAATGCGCGAGAAAGAAGCGTTTGCACTTGGCGGTGTTCTCGTAGGATGTTGCGCACTGTGCATTTGTTTTTACTTTCTTACAAACTTCGAACCACCTAAACCAAAGCTTCCTAAGATTCATACATCAACGGGAAAGAAAGCCTATCCAGATGCAATACACGGACTCACTTCTAAAGAACAGGCTCACCTCAGAGAACTTATTGTTGATGGAGGCAGACTATACGCTCAGGGAAATGCCATTGAGGCAATCAACGTTCTCCACGAAGCGTGCACTTACCTAGAAACAAAGCCTAACAGAACTCCTCGAGATAGCTGGGATGCATATTTATGTTATGGGGATGCATTGTGTGCGCTGAACCTGTCGAATGATGCCGAAAAGGTTTACTACAAATGGTTTTCAGACTGCCGCGAGACGTATCCAAACGAGCTTCTCCTCGCAACTCCACTAATCAAAGTCGCTGATATAAAAATAGATCAAAAAAAATTTGTGGAAGCCGAAAAATTGCTCGATCAAGCGGTTGTCTACTCAGATCGCAACCCGACGGCATTGGTGAAAGGAGCCATTATCAAACAGATGCGCGGAAAGAGTTCAGAAGCAGAAGCACTGTTGAAACATTGGCGTGAATCTGGAAGAGGAGGAACCAGCGGCTTCAGTGCAGCTGCTTACTCTACGTGGATTGAGATTTTGAACAACCAAAAAAGGTTGAAAGAATCAATGGAACTCCAGTGTGAAGCTGCGAAATTTATCGGAAACGCAGCAGACGGCAAGCTTTTTCAATGTTCTTTGGAAGACCGGCTCAAGAGATGATAAACACTTTGAATCGCTAAACCTTCTAGGCAACTATTCTGTTTTTGCTTCTGGCTCTGCGGGTTTGACTGGTGCGTTCTTGCCTGTAAGCAGATGAGTGACGACACAAACAATGATCGCGACGACAAGAAGAACTGCGATCACCTGGGTCTTCAGATTCGAAGGTGCATCATTGCCTAGTTCGATTAGCGGACCTGAAAGATACGCGACCGACATCATGAGCGGGGGAACCAAAATGATGTTTTCGTGCTCGGGTAGTTTCAAATCATAGGCGTGTTGCAAAAACACAGCAAGCAGCACCGCCCCGACAAGAACAGAGGACAAAAGCGCGCAAGACGGTTCTGCATGCAAAAAATAATTAGACACTACAGGCAGTGTCACCCCGGCGCCCACCAGAGCGAAAGGCAAATATTTGCGAGCATCAGTTTCTCTAAATAAAGAACTGATTACAAACATCGCAAGAATGCCACCGAACATCGCTGCATAGCAGTATGTATGCATTATGTTGACGCCCGTGACATTCGCGTTATACGCAGACATAAAACCTTGCAGCAAAACACGCGAGGAGAAAAATATGCCGACTGTTTGTGCAAGTCCCGGCTTCCTGGCAACAACAGCAGCAGAAGCAACAACACACAAACCCAGCATGCCAAAGAGACGAGTGGCAAGCAAAGTAAGGATGCCTACGAAAACGAGTGATTTGAAACCCTTGAGCATCTCGCCTTTCTCGCCGTCTTCTTGCGTTAGTTTTTCAAACAGGTAAGCGAAGAAGAAGGAAGCGCCTGCAAGAGCCGCAATTGTTGCGATTTTCGGAGCGAGCAGAAGTTTGTTAATCACGACGAGAAGGAAGAGTCCGCCGCTGGCAGCAATAAGAATTCGTCTCCACCAGTACGGGTCGTTTCCAACCAGCGGACGTTCACTCCAGCGGAGGAAAAGTCCGATGACAAGCGACGCCAGCACCAAGGTTGTGTTTCTGACTTCGTCTCCGGTTGAACCACCGACTTTGAACCAGAAAGTGCTGGAGAGAAAAACAAATGCCGGAAGAATGTCTTCGAATGTAGATTCGGGCAACTTGTGCATGTTTTCCATCGCCTTCCAACTGAGAAGGCCGATCAATGTAGAGGTTATATCACCGATTACGGCCCCCGGGTGCAGAACGACTACAGCAGAGAGAACCAATAAAAGAATAGAGCGATAGAAAACAGGCAAGCCGACTTGGCTAAGAACATAGGGAACGACTACGCCAAGAGCAATGTATGCGATGTCCCAGTACGTGCAGACTTTAGCGAATGTCCCGATGAATGCGAGTGCGCAAAGAGGAATCAACGTGAAAAGAAGAGGCTTGACCGAAGCGACCAAATTTTTCGCCGACAGCTCTTTCCACGCCTGCGCTCGAACGAAGCTCCACAGAAAGATCACTGCCAGAACTGCGCCAAATAAATTGAGAATGTTGCTGGACAATGCCATCATCGCAGTTACCAACCCTCCCGGGAGACGCGTGTTAGACTAAATCGGTGGTTCCACTCATAATTTCCATTTAGTGGTCGAACAAGACACGAAGAACCCCACCTGAAAAGCCCTACAATACACTGTTTTGGGACTGATTTCAGGTTTGAGCCGGACGCTTATAAACTTCTAGCCGACCACTATGAATGTAACACGAAACCTGTTTTCAACCTGTTAGAACTGGGCTAAGAATGCGCGAGATTTGAGCAAGGGCTGAGAAGGAAAAATACGGCACATGCGGTTTGTTTATCCAGCGATTGTACTTTCTGTCTTCGCCCTTTCCATGTGTCTTTTGGTGATGAACACAGTTTTTGTTAGTCCAAAAGAAGAAGCATTTGCCTTTCTTGAAAATTTGAAACACAACGAGCTGAGCCGCGCGGTGAAGCGCTTCGGCGGCAATGTCTGCCGTTGCCCGGCGAAAGGTGGATGGGGTTCGTACCTAATATATGTATCGGCGCAGGAGCCTAACCTTGCCTTTACAGTAGGCAAAAATTTCTCTGTCGGCGAACCTAAAATTCACAACGTGAACCATCCGAAGAAGAAGGCGGTGACAGTATTCTGGGAAACACCAGAAGACACAGTCGTGGATGTACCGGTCAAATTCGAAAAGAACGATCGTCCCTACTTCCTACCGCTCAAGATGGCATACGGCTACAAAATGACGGAAGAAGAGCTGAATGCCTTTTCAAAGGATCCCGACCACGAAGCATACAAAGGCTTCTACTTGCGACTTCGACCATCAATAGAGAAAGACGCCATTCTGCCGCCTAAAGGTGCAATTTCCGAAGAAGCCGAATTAGAGTTTCAGGCGATTCTCAAAGACAAAAGCAGAATGCTCAAGAAGGATAAGGATGCCCTGGAGTTGGAGCGTCGACAGAACGAGCAAGCGGCGCAAGAACTGAGAGACATGTTTGGCGACGAAGCAGCAAATTACGTTGAGCCCAAGGACGCCGGTCCCGTTGTGAAAGCAGACGGAACCGAGATGTCCAAAGAGGAAATTCAGAAATTATTGCCGCGTCTCGATAATTGCTTGGTGAGACTACACGTTGTGCGAAAAGGGCAATTGAGAGACTGGACGATTTTCCACTTCGCGGTCATTGCCAACGTCCTGGACATGCCGGACGGATCGCAGTTGAAACTAAAACATTCGCAGCCGCCGGGTTACACAATGGACGAAGTACGTCCACAGTTAAAAGAGGACCAGCACGACTAGGTTTTCGAAGTCTAATAAAATTGCCAACCGGTCGACGCAAGGCGCTGACCCTACAGTAAAACGACACGTTTGTCAGGACTGGATATCCTTGAGCAATACAATCGGAGACGAGCCTTGTTGAGCTCGTTTCTTGGCTTCCTTCGCACCGGCAAGCAGCATGCCGATGTCGTTGCAGTCTTCAGGAAGTCCGGCAATCCCCATAGCCACTGCTATGTATCGGGAATCCAAGTCGCACACAGGAGATGACAGAATCGCCTGAGTGATGCGATTTGCCACCACCGAAGCGGCGTTGACGTTGGTGTAGGGAAGAAGAATCATAAAGGAAAACGTTTCGAAGTGTGCAAGCAGATCGATTTTTCTGGTGATCAGATTGATGCGTTTTGCAATCTCGCGAATATGTGGAATCGGCAGCGGTTGCGGTCCGTCAGGGGTACGCATCGCCAATTCAAAAACAATGAGAGAAAACGGCAGACCACTCGACTCGAATCGGAAAAATTCCTGTTCAACGAAATGGAGAATCAATGGGTAGTTGATCAGGTCAGTTTCCGGTCGATGCAAACTGCGCATGCCGGCTTGAATAGTGGCGCGATCGATTCCCATCGCTTCAAGTGGTAACTGCTGCTGAACCTGCGCGGCCTTGTTGGAAATCACGATCAAGTCACATTTCACAAGGTTGTAGATAATCGGTAGCCATTCTGTCTTCGCCATCGGGCGACGACGCAAGACATCAAATACGGTGCTCTGGTTGTCAATGCATTGATACAAAAGTTTTTGCATGTTCAAATCGAGCGGGATGCCACCGTAAATAGCACGCTCGAAGTCTGCCTCGGTCAAATTCGGCAATCGCCTGACCAAGAAAGACTCCATCGTCAGTCCGTGCGTGTTCAATTCACGCACATACTCTCGCAACGGCGTGCCTTGCTGGACTAAAACATCCAGACTCTGACTAACTGTGCGTGCAGTTGTTCGCTCGTTGTCGTGAAACTCGAATCGACCATCCTGCCATGTGATCATCTCGATTATAGCCATGTCGCCTTGCGAATCCAGCGCATTTGCATGCAGTGGCTTTCCAGCCTCGAAGAAAATCTCAGAGCCACCCTGCGGGCTTTCAATGTAGAGTCTGCCGGTCAGCTCATGCATAGCAACAGACAAAAGCAATTTGGGAACTTGTATGTTTTTCAAATCACCTTGCATGGATGCTTGAGCCTGAGCAGCTTGAAGACCTGCACCAGCATTTCTGAACGCTTGCGCAAGACTGTCTGCGCCGGAATTATTACTTCTAAAACCAGACAGTGTCGTTATCTGCTGAGCAGATTCTTCCACTGGACCGCCCATGCATTCGCGAGTAACGATATTGTGGATCAAGGCGACGTCCGGACTTTGGTAGCTCCATGCCGGAGGGTTTTGCTCTGGGCTATTGAGCGCGTTGGGATCGTCCCTAAACTGAGAATAGAAAAACCAGATCGGGTCCGAATCGTCCGCCGGACAGCGCACTGATAGCATCTTTTCGTGATGCTGATTTGGATTTATAAAGACAAGTTCTACAATTCGTCCACGCGCCTGCTGCGCTTGAGCCAGCATCTGCGCCACATGCTCGTAGGACGGAATCGTGCCCAGCGTGGGCATCCTAATCGGCGGCGGTGGGGGCTGTGGTTTTGGTGGTCTATACATGAGCCTTGGATTTATCTTGATTTAGTTCTGCGGCCTTAATACTCAGGACGATTGAGCCGAATGAATGTTTTTGAATAAGCATATGGGTATGGTGCTGCTTGCCGCTCGGGTTCGTGCTTCCTTTGCTGCAGCAATGAGAAAGGCGGGGTCGTCGCAATCTTCGGGCACGCCGGCAACACCAAAGCTCAAATGAATGTGCGTTGGATGAATATGTGGAGCAAGTGGCGTTTGCATAATCAATTCGCTTACGCGCTGAGCAAAAAAGGCGGCACTGTCCGTGGTGGTATGAGGAAGAATCGCAGCAAAGTCAAAAGTCTCGAAGTGCGCAATGATGTCCAAATTTCTCCTCACCGTGATCAAGCGCCGCACCGCTTCATTGAGGATAGGACCAGCCAACGGTTGCAATCCCATGGCATCACGCAAGCGCATATCGAAAAGCACAACACTGAAAGGAACATTCAAGCGCTCATATCGATGAAACTCTTGCTCCAGGAAAAAGAGGAACATCGGATACGTGTACAAACCTGTTTCCGGTCTGACCAGTTTACTCATTACACCCTGAATTTGAGTACGATCCAAACTCTGAACTTCCATGAGCCCCATGCGAACGCCTGCTGGTGGTTTATCAGAGAACGCCAGCAATTCTGCATGCAGAAGATTGAAGAGAATCGGCACCCACTCAGTCTTCGTGAGGGGTCTGCGGCGCAGGAGTTCAAACAAAGTGCTCATGTTATCGACACTTTGATAAAACTGCTTTTGCAAATTCATATCAATCGGAACGAACTGAGACACTCTCTGCTCAAAATCTTTCTCAGTCAAATTCGGCACTTTGCGGAAGAGATATGTCTCCATCTTCACGCCTGTGTTTTGCAGATATTTGAGTTGGTCGAGCAAACCAATCCCTTCCATCAACAAAGAATTGAGATTCTTTTTGACATTGCGCTCGACGGTGCGCTCGCGCTCGAAGAATTTGAACTTTCCGTCTTCCCAGGTCAGAGACTCGAGCAGCGCCAGATCACCTTGAGCGTCCGCAGCAACTGCATAGACAGGCGCCCCGTCTTCGAAGTAAAACTCTCCTCCTCCCTTCGATGACTTCACGGCCAGGCGCCCCGTCATCTTGGACATCGAAATAGATTGAAGAAGGTTGGGATAAGGAACTGTTTGCAAATCCCCTTCAAGAGCCGCAGGACCGGTCTCCTGTACTTCCGCAGCGGCTGCGGCGGCTGCAGTTTGCGATGAAGGAGGCATGCCGTGCAGAGTACCCATCATGTACGGAAACGCCATAGTACCGGTGTCATTTGGGCTTGGAATTCCGCTCTTCAGATTCAATTCCGTGCCGGTAATCTTCGCCCTGTTGCTAATCGCTTCACCAACATCGGTACCAAGACATTGGCTTTCTATGACCGTTTGAATCAGTGTGACATCGGACTGCTGCATGCGAAAAATGGTTGTGACACGATTGCCGTCACCGGTCGTCAGGCTCCAGGTCGGCTCTGAATACTCTGGCTCGAAGCAAACCGCGATGATATATCCGAATTGCTGGCGCTCCGGGTTGAATGGCAGCTCGACGGTTCGACCACGTGACTCGTGCGCCTGCTCCGTGATTTTTACGAGCATCTCATAGGTCGGCAATTGCGCAATACGCGGCAGCCTAATAGGAGGAGGAGATTTTTGCGGTCGGAACATCGGAGATTAAATTCGGCGCTTATAAGTTGGTCTTCTGGTAAATCGGCATTATCAGACCTCAGGAAAGAGCAGTTCTCCGCAGGCCTAAGAACTCTATTACTAGATGCCTACCACTTATTTAGATCTGACAAACCTTAGAAGCCTTGGCTGGCGGGTTTCGGTCCGATAATCCGCTAAGGTTCTTCACGCTCTTCGGCTGCAATCTCGGCCGTTTCCGGCGCCAGCGAGGCAATTTCCGGCGGCGCCTGCGGACCGACGGGCGCAACTTCATTTTCTGCCGGCGGCATCTCCGAGCGCATGGAAAGTATTGCAGCGATAATCGCCGGTCCCGCCATCACCAAAGCACTGACAGCCAGAGTCGGAAGCATCACGGGCAGCGCATGCGAAACGACAGAAATCATGCGTACAAACAAAATAGAGGAGAGACCCGCTGTGAAATATGCAATCGGATTCATTTTTGCTACTCGAGCAATGAAAAGAAAGTTCCAGGCATAGACAGCTAATGACGAAACAGCGCCGATTACTGCATCCTCGATGTGTTTTTGACCACACCATGTGCCGATCGAGACCAAAGTAACAAAGATAAAGTAAACCCTAGGGTTGCGACAATATCGCGCATAAATTCCCACCGAAATTGCCGTTGTGAGCAGCAGTTGAGCGCCTTGTACGGGCGCGGATATCACGGCGTCAAAAGGGGGGAATTGCAGATTCATCAAGGACGAGATTGTGCTCAATGACGCCTGCTGAAGGTCTGGCGAATAGCGCGTGCGCGCCACACTGGCGACCAGGGAAATAACTTCGAGCACTGCCACGTATGCATAGCCGGCTAAAGCACCATCAACCCACATCGTGCGCTGAACACTCTGATTCTCGCGGTTATGCGGTCTTGTCACTGCAATGAAATAATTCGAAAGTCTGATTTTGGGAAACAGAATTCGCATCGAACCAATCGCAAAGGCGGCAACAATAGACGCCATGAAGAACGAACGGATGTATTGCCCTGCATATGACGACAATTGATCGGTCAAGAAATTATTGAGTGGTGTCGTGGTCGGGTAATCATAGAAAAACAGTGGCAAAGAATTCAGCTGTGTGGGAATCAGCGTGAGCACATAAGCGGCACCAATGAAGAGTGCGGCGCGCACTCGTATCGCGCGAGCCTTGAGCACGCCAATTGCCCAAATTCCTCCAAGGATGAAAAACAGAAGTGAACCGGCCCTATTTATATGACTGGCCATGTCCTCGCGAAAACTTCGCTTACTGCGGTCGAACGTCCATTTGTCAGGGACCTCCCAGCTCCAATTGGCACCAGAAACCAGATCACCGAAAACACTCACGTTGATTTTGAAACGTGCATCTGACACATCAAACTGCTTCGAGCGAAAAGTGAACGCCCAGTCTGTGCGCCCTGGTCTCTTCTGCTCTGAGGCAGTTTCAAGCTCGTAAGGTTTCAGATATGGATAAGTAACGTCGATTTCATGAACGGCTTTAGCCAACGCTGCATCTTTAGTCAGATACGCGCCTTTAGTGTCTTCAGCCAAGCGAATGTCGGTGCCAATCTCGCGCCCGTCTCCATCCAACTGGACTTCATATTCTTCCGGCACTTTCGGCTTGAAAAAACGAATGCGCCAGCAGAAGCCTCCGGAGTGAGACTTCTCGACGACGTCACTTGTTTTGTAGAAGCCTGACTTTTCGAACATGTATTGTTCTGCCGGACCTGCGCCTTGCTCAGAAAGCCAGGAAACCACCGTGTAATTCGGAGCTTGAATACCGTGACGGGTCAAAACCTCAGCAGCGCGAGATTCAGCTTGCGCTCTGTCGATACGAACTTTGCTGTCCATATTCAAAATCGGCTCTCTGACAGCAAAGCAAGCAAAGCCAAACAAGACGGTAATGACAAAAAGAAAAAGTCGTTTTTGAGGGACAATCGGCGTATAGCTTATCGACTTTTCTTCAGGCTCGGCTTCTTCCTCTTCTTTTATGTGGATACCTTCATTGACGGCGCGATTGAGAAGCTTCTGCTCTGCCTCGGCATCGTCAGCACCTTTAGAGCGGAAATAACTGTATGCAAAAATTGCCACGAATGGAATTACAGAGAGAAATGCTTGCGCTTTGAGCAGCGGATCTCCAGAGGTGAACAGCGGCTTTACACCGAGGAAAGTGTCGAAAATGTAGTGGGACGCTATGCAAGCAATGATTCCGTAGCGTCGTAATATCCATCCATCGAGAAGCCCTCCCAGTGTGAGTTCCACACCTCTGGCATAAAACGGTTGTTGCGGATAGGTGCTGTGCGCAAATCCCCAGGCAGCCGCTTGAAAAAGGTTTGCCACCCAAAAATTGCCGGAAATCTTCATCATCAAGCTCATGCCGACGACGCGGTAAAGAGCCTCTTCCATGAAAGACGCACTGACGCCGACTCTCATCGCGGAAAGAGCGGGAACATAACTGCTCAGAATCTGGTAATTCTCAACTCCTAGCGGGCACCAGAAGCCGATTTTCTGGCCCATCAAATAATAGGAGACTACCCATCCCAGATCGATGAGCAACAGCATGTGCCCAACGAAAAGCCCGAGCGCAACTGCTTTTGATTTGAGTCCTTCTTTTGTAAAAACCTTTTCAATGGCAATGTGATCCGGAAAAGTCTTTCGATAAAGCGCTTCTGCCGCGCCAAACATAACGACCGCAGCGAAAGTGCCTGGTACAAGTGTGATCAGCATTTTGATCAATTCAGTCGTTATATAAGACCCATACGTGATGCTGGTGTCGTATCCGTCAAGCAGTTCGTTGTAGTTATTGATGCCGTCCAGAAAAGGAACGAACGAAAAAATCAGCGAAATGATAATCACTGGAAACCAGCGTATATTGCTGGTCATGACCGCCCAGCCAAAAGCAAAAACGCTGACTATCATGAGCAAAGTCATGAAGATTCCAGCGATCTGCGCAAGCATTCGATTGTAAGAACGAATGTCGGCAAACTTTCTTTCGAAAGCTTCGGGCACATGCAAATAGCGGTTGTAAGACTCAATTTTGTTGCCGGCAACTCCGACATAGACGCGCATTTTGGCGCCTTTATAGTCCTTCTTCGAATCCTCGAAAGTAAAGGAGTGATCTTTGCGCTTTGGCTTCTGGCTTTCCTCGTCCTTGATCAGGTCATAACCTTCGAGCGAATTGCCCGTCTCTTTCTCGACAAACTCGCGCGCAAATTTCTCCGCGTCTTTGTGCGACAAAGTCGGCAAGGCTTTGTCATTTTCAAAATCATGATCGACTCCGGCAAGTTTGCCTTCCGGATTTATCCAAATACGCAATTCTTCCTGTTGGAGTTCTCGGACCATACGAACGCGCCAATACCAAACAGGAATCTCCTTGACCATGAGCTCGTTGGCTCTGGCAACTCCCAATTCGTACTCGAGAAAACTCTTGGCATCGTCGTCATATGAGAAGGTGATGGACTTTAAGGCGCGCTGAGTAGAAGGTTCTGGAGATTTTGGCTCAAATCGGCTAAGACTTCTTACGTTCGAGTTGGAAAGAGAGCCCAGAGGCAGTAAAGACCGCGAGCCCTCAGACTGATTTGGCGAAGGTTTCAGCACTGGAGGATTGGAAGGTGTTGCGCTCGGGTCTTCGGGTTTCGACCCGGCGGAAACAGCCTGCTCCTGTTTCGCTCCGGCCTGAGAATGTTTTTCGCCCGACTCACCGCGCTCTTCTATAGTCGCTTCGTGGGGCTCCGGGTCATACCCCAGCTTGACAGCCCACTCTGTGGCTTTCTGAATAATCTCGTCCTTTGGCATGGACAGATTGAGCGACGCGGCTGCGAATACCTCGTCGTTTTTCGCGAAATAAATGACACAGCCGATGATGCCAAACAGCACCAGCCACCAGAGGTGGCGATAAGGGGACTTTTGGTGGGCCTCCAGCCTATTTGGGTCAGCGGAGACAAATTGTGCCATGGGGCTGCCGTCAGTTAGTAATACGAATTATTTGGAAACTAGCTTCTAACATTGTAAGTACTCGACAAGGGGAGACTACCGGAATGTTCCCAGAGTTGTTGTCAAATACAGAGAAAATTGACACCTGGCTTTCAAGATTGTTCAAAGTGGAAGACAGCCTAAAGTCCGCGTGATTTCTCTTTCTAAGGGGTTATGATCTGCCTTCGTGCTAAGTTGCCTCGCCGGCTCGGGCGTCCTCACGTGGCGCGGGTCCAGGCGGACTGGAGCGTTTGCGTGTCGAATACGTTCATCTGGAATGAAAAGTGCGAAAGAATTTCGCGCGGTGAGCTGGAGAGTTTGCAACTCGGTCGGCTTAAAACTCTAATTCAGCGGCTTTATGACAAAGTGCCGTTTTACAAGCAACTCATGGACGAGCGTGGTATCAGCGCGAAGTCATTGAATACGCTTGCGGATCTGAAGAATTTCCCCTTCACGAAGAAAACCGATTTGCGAGAGAACTATCCATTTGGTCTGTTCTCTGAGCCTCTGTCGAACGTGACCCGCCTTCATGCCTCCTCCGGCACGAAGGGAAAACCGACAGTTGTCGGTTACACGAAAAACGATATCGACATGTGGTCGGAAGTCTGCTCTCGCGCGCTGGCCACAGCTGGTGCGCGTCCAGGCGATATTCTCCACAACAGCTACGGCTACGGACTTTTCACCGGTGGCTTGGGCATGCACTATGGCGCGGAAAAATTCGGTGCCACTGTTGTCCCCGCATCTGGTGGCAGAACTCAACAGCAGATTCTACTTCTGCAAGATTTCGGATCGCGCATTTTGTGCTCAACGCCTTCATATGCGCTAAACATTTCGTACACGATGGAAGAGCTTGGAATCAAGCGCGACACTATCAAGTTGGAACTCGGCATCTTCGGTGCAGAACCATGGACGGAAGAATTGAGAGGTCAGATTGAAGAAAGACTTCAAATTCAGGCTCTCGATATTTATGGTTTGAGTGAAATAGTGGGACCGGGCGTTTCTATGGAATGCGCACAGGGACGCAGTGGGCTGCACATCTGGGAAGATCACTTCCTGCCCGAGATCATCGATCCGAAAACGGGCGAAGTACTTCCTCACGGTGAAGAAGGCGAACTCGTTTTCACGACCCTAACCAAAGAAGCAATTCCTGTTCTTCGCTATCGCACCGGAGACATCTCCAGATTGTCCATGGAGCCCTGTGTCTGCGGGCGCACCATGGCAAGAATGCAACGTGTAAGAGCTCGCCTGGACGACATGCTCATTATCCGTGGAGTGAATGTTTATCCTTCCGAAATCGAAAAGGTGCTCCTTGCTCTTGACGAACTTTCGCCCCACTACCAACTGGTTATCGATCGAAAGAAAGCGCTCGACACACTGGAAGTGCAGGTTGAAGTCACTGAAGAATTGATCAAACGTTGGGGACATTTTGACAATGACCGAGTCGAGTTGTCGAATCTGTCCGAACACATTCAATTGCTCCTCAAAGACAATCTCGGCATCACTGCCGACGTTCAATTGATGAAGCCAAAGGCTGTGCCACGCAGCGAAGGCAAAGCTATACGCGTGATAGACAAACGCAAAGAAGACAAGGCTTCCGCTGACAAAGCAGACGCCAAGACTCCGGTTACCTCCAAGGGCAAGTAAGGAGAGAGAAGATGTCGACATCCACGGCAGACAGCGTTTTCACAGGCGCGCCACCAGAGTCATTCGGCTTCAAACGGATCATCTACCAGAAGTCGGGTTTCACATCGACAATTACAATCAATCGCCCCGATGTATTGAATTGCTTCGACTCGGTGACTTTGAAAGAACTCGGAACAGCCTTTGTCGATTCCTCGCAAGACGACAACGTTGCCATTGTAATAATCACGGGAGCCGGCAGCAAAGCCTTCTGCACCGGCGCTGATTTGAAGGAACAAGAAGACCACATCCTCAAGAAGCCTAATAACTACTACAAATGGATGTACCAATTCATCGAGATGCATGACCGTCTTCGCAATATCGGCAAGCCGACGATTGCTAAGTTGAACGGCATGGTAGTAGGCGGCGGTAATGAACTGAATATGGCTTGCGATCTGGCTGTAGCGGCAGATCACGTGACCATACGTCAAGTCGGTGCCGGACGCGGCAGTGTCGCAGCTGGTGGCGCCACGCAATGGTTGCCTTTGATAATCGGCGACCGGCGCGCTCGCGAGATGTTGCTGCTTTGCGAGCCTATTGATGCATATACAGCGCTGGAGTGGGGTCTGGTCAACCAGGTAGTGCCCGCTTCTATGCTCGACCAGGCTGTGGAAGAACTGGCTCAAAAGCTCTACAACAAATTGCCGGAGTGCACTCGCTACACAAAGCAGCAGTTGAACTTCTGGCGCGACTTCTCCTGGGGTATGACCATCGGTCATGCTCGAGACTGGCTCACTCTGCACGCTGGAGCACAGGAAACAGCAGAAGGTCTGCGTTCTTTCCGACGCAAGCAAGAAATTCCGTATCAACAGATTAGAAGCAAAGCCACAGGACAGGCAAGCACATTCAACGGACACGTTGATACGGTGCCATGCCCTAACTGCAACGAACCGATGCCAACGACAAACGCATTTTGCGGCGCCTGCGGCACCAAGCTTAAAGGCTAAAGACGTGCCGGCGGTTTCCAACCTCCGGAATACTACAGATTCATACTCTGACTGAAGGAGCAAGAGATGATGACCCTCACCTACAAGAACATTCTCACCAGCACTGAAGATCAAATCGGTATCGTGACGCTAAATCGCCCGACCGTCTTGAACGCCCTGAGCCATGATTTGATGGACGAGTTGGTAAAGGCGTTGGAAGAGTTTGACCGCGACGATAATATCCGAGTGATCATTCTCACCGGCAGCGAACGCGCATTTGCAGCCGGCGCTGACATCAAGGAAATGTCTGACGAAACGACCATCTCGATCATGAACAAAGATCGTTTTGCGACTTGGGACAGAGTACGCTGCATCAAGAAGCCGATTATCGCTGCAGTGAGCGGATTCGCTCTGGGCGGCGGCTGCGAGCTGGTAATGACCTGCGACATGATCGTAGCTTCCGAAACAGCTCAATTCGGTCAACCGGAAATCAACATCGGGGTTATCCCCGGAGCAGGCGGAACGCAGAGATTGACCCGCGTTGTCGGCAAGCATAAAGCAATGGAAATCATCTTGACCGGACGTTCTATCACCGCTCACGAGGCTCATGCTATGGGCTTAGTCAACCGTGTCGTTCCAGTCGAGCTTTACCTTGACGAAGCAAAAGCTCTGGCCAAAGAAATCGCCAAGAAATCTCCTGTCGCTGTAAAACTAGCAAAAGAAGCCATCCTCAAAGCATTCGACGGCTCGCTCATCGAAGGTTTGGAATTCGAGCGCAAGAACTTCTACATGCTTTTCTCTTCAGAAGATCAAAAAGAAGGCATGCGCGCATTTCTTGAAAAGCGCCAAGCGACCTTCACCGGACGCTAGTTGCGGACGCCTGGAGCAAACGTTCTTTGCGGACGTAAGCTGCGTAGTGGCAATGCCATGCATCGCCCGGCAATTCAAAGTTCATTTTAAACAGACATCGAAATAGATCTGGAGTAAAAGATTATGGCTGAAGAAACAATCCTTTTAACAGAGGTTAAGAACGGCGTCGGCATCATCACATTGAACCGTCCCGACAAGCTGAATTCGTTTACCGACGAATTGACATTCAGACTGCAAGACGCCTTGAAAGAGATGGAGAAATCCAAAGACGTAAAAGCAATCGTCATCACTGGTGCAGGTCGTGGATTCTGCGCAGGGCAAGACTTGCAAAGCCGCAGTATCAGTCACGAAGAAGGCGTTCGCCCATCACTCGGCGATTCGATCCGCCGCCGTTACAATCCGATCATCACAAAAATCCGTCGAATGGAAAAACCGATAATCGCTGCCGTCAATGGTGTCGCAGCTGGTGCCGGTGCATCGTTGGCATTCGCTTGCGATTACCGCATCGTTGCCGAAGGTGTCAGCTTCATTCAATCGTTCACCAAAGTTGGTCTGGTTCCGGATTCTGGCGCAACCTTCCTGCTGCCGCGTTTGATTGGCGCCACCCGTGCATTCGACTTGATGCTGTCCGCCGACAAACTGGAAGCGAAAGAAGCTTTGGAACTCGGAGCAATCAACAAGATTGTTGCTGCAGATGCTCTCATGAAAGAAGCGATCGAACTTGCCGAAAAACTCGCCAAGGGACCGACCAAGGCATTCGCTCTCACAAAGCGCGCCGTCAATCGCTCCATGTTCTCAGACCTTGAAGAGCTTCTCGAGTACGAAGCACAACTGCAAGAAATTGCAGGACGCTCGGACGACTTTGCTGAAGGCGTAAAGGCTTTCGTAGAGAAACGCACCCCCGCCTATACCGGCAAGTAGTTAGTTTCCAAAGGTTCAAGATTATGCATATACTTCGGCTCACAGCCACGGCGTCAGCATTGCTCATATCGGCTGCAATTCTTTTGCAGCCGATATGTCAGTCACAAACGCCGGCGCAGGCGAGGGGGCAATCAACGCTTCTCCCACCAGACAGCAAAAACGGCATCAACCGATTATCTTGGCTGGCGGGAAGATGGAAATCGAAAAAAGAGAATTTTCACAGTTTCGAAGAACATTGGATGACGCCTCATGATGGCTGCATGGTCGGAATGGGGCGTGAGACAAATGGCAGTAAGACGGCATTCTTCGAATTTTTGCGAATCGAGGAAAGAAAGGATGGGATTTTCTACGTCGCGCAACCGAGAGGCAATGCGAAAACCGATTTCAAACTGACAAAAGAAACAGGTTCTACATTTAGGTTCGAAAATCCTCAGCACGATTTTCCGAAAGCAATCGAATATGAAAAACGCGCAGACGGCTCACTTGTGGTGCGGGTTTTAGGCGACAACACGAGAGAAAAGTCGTTCGAACACACCCTGCATAAGTTTTGATCCTTAAGTATCGGGACAACCTAGGATTGCTCTTGTAGAGAGTTGATTGTGTCGATCGGCAATGATAAACGGTCGACGCATGGCGTCGACCTTACGGTAAAACTCAAGCTAGAAGCCTGACTCGTGCGGAGCCAATTGTTGAGTCTCTTCTTGCTTCTGCTCTTCTTGCTGCTGCCTGCGCATGTACGGTGACGGCTGAGGAGCCTCAGGCGCGGACTGAGTCGGCGTAAGCATGTGCTCCAACATAGCGATTCTTTGCATGACCGCTGCGGTTCTTTTTTGCTCGGTGCAAGTGCGGCAAAATTCTTTGTACTCTTTAATCGCGGATGATATGTGGCGTTCTTGATCAAACATCATCGCCAGATTCAAATGAGCTTCTGAGTTGTCTTTGTTCATGCTCAGGGTTCTATGAAAATCCTCCAACGCGCGTTGGTGATCGCCCAGCGCCAAAAGGCATTTGCCGCGGCTGGTAAAGAGCGTTTCCTCATCAAGACCTTTAAGTGTCTTCTCGCTTTCGAGCATTTGCGAAAATTGTTCAATAGCAGCCGGCCAGCGTTTTGCCCACATAAGCATGTCGGCATAATTCATCCACGCTTCGGTGTAGCTCCAGGGTCTATCGCCAAGCGCTTGCAAAAACCAACCTACTGCTCCATCGTAATCGTTACGCGCTTTGGCAACCAATCCATAGAGGTTGTAAGCTTTCGGGCATTGTCCCGCATAAGCTGCCAGAGCCTGCCGAGCCTCGTCTTCAGCGTCGTTGAGCCGATTGTTGCGCAAGTAAATATGACCGAGGTGAATGTGCGCTTCCCACGTAGAGCTTACAGCTTGTTCTAAATATTTCTTGAGCGCTTCGATCGCTTTGGTGTCTTCCAGTTTGACCATGTAGGTCACGCCCAGCCAGTACCAGGCTTGCGGCATGTACTCATTGCGAGCGAAATAAATAGACTGCTTGAAAGCGTCAACTGCACCTTCGTAGTCTTTTTCCTTGTACTTCTTGATGCCAATATCGTACTGAGCTTCGGACGGCAAAACGTGCCCTTTGCCCCGCTCGGACCTGGCATCGCAGGGCACCGCCAGATAGGCGGAAAAAGAGAGAAGAAGGGTAAATGCAAGCGTCGCTCTGTGCACTCTATCCAACTAGATCAGACTCCCATCAATTCTTTAAACTGGGCCTCGTCAAGAACTGTTATACCAAGTTCTTGCGCTTTTGCCAGTTTCGAGCCAGCGCTGGCACCAGCGACCACAAAATCGGTCTTTTTGGAAACAGAGCTGGAGGCTTTTCCACCTCTATCTTTGATCATTTTCTCGGCTTGCGCTCTATCCAAGGTCTCCAAAGTTCCGGTCAGAACAAAAACCTTTCCGGTGAATGTCTTCTCAATTGCGGCTCTGGCATTGATTTCACTTTCACTGACCTGCATTTGCACGCCCAATTCGCGTAGGTCTGATACTAATTTTTTGGTCAAATCGCTTTGGAAAAACTCAACGACAGACTGCGCAATTGCAGGTCCCATGCCGTCAATGGCAAGAATATCATCTTGAGTCGCGTGCGCCAAAGCATCGATAGACATAAAGTGGTCTGCGAGTACTTCCGCACCGGATGAGCCGATGTGGCGGATACCCAGTGCGTGAATCAGGTTTGGAAACGGTCTGGTCTTCGAATCTTCTAAAGCTGTAAGTACGTTCTCAATCCACTTAGTTCCTTGCTTTTCCTTGCCTGCCTCGCCGCTTTTCTTGTCTTTCCATTTGAGCTGTTTGAGTTTCTCAGCATCCAAGCGATAGAGATCTGCAACGTCCTTGATGAGGTTTTGATCGACAAGCAAATCGACGAGCTTCTCACCTACACCCTCGATATCCATTGCATCGCGACTGGCGAAATGCTCGATGCGGCGCTTGGTTTGGGTAGGGCAGCCGTAAGTATTAGGGCAACGAAAAGCCACTTCGTCACCTGAACGTTCGAGCGAGTGGTGGCAGACGGGGCAAGTGGTTGGATACACAAATGGAATGCTGTCGGCTTTCCGTTTATCTAACTTCACAGAAAGTACTTCCGGTATTATCTCTCCGGCTTTGCGCACCAATACAGTGTCTCCAACACGCACATCAAGTCGCGCAATTTGATCGGCATTGTGCAGGCTGGCACGTTTTACAGTTGTTCCTGCCAGTTTGACTGGTGACAAAATTGCCACTGGAGTAACAGCCCCCGTCCTTCCGACATCGAATTGAATGTCTTCGAGGAGCGTCTCTGCTTCTTCGGGCGGGTACTTGAAAGCAATCGCCCAGCGAGGGCTGTGGGATGTTGCGCCTAGAGCGTTCCACAACGAGCGTTGATCGAGTTTTACAACAACACCGTCTGTCTGGTAGTCCAATCCGTGTCGTTTGGTATCTATCTCACGGCAGAACTCTTTCACTTCGTTGATGCCTACTGCCACTCTGCTGTGCTTTTCAGTGGGGAATCCAAGTAATTTCAGGAGTTCCAATTCAGAGAAGTGATTAGGTGGATCGCTCATTTCCGCATCGGTGATAAACGCGGAATAGAGAAAAATAGCTAACTTTCGCTTAGCGGTTTTGCGAGGGTCTTTCTGGCGCAGTGAGCCGCTTGCAGCGTTTCTCGGATTGGCGAAGGTGGCATCGCCTTCATCAGTAAGTGCCTGGTTCAGTTCGGTGAAACTGCTGATGGGCATGTAAACTTCACCACGCACTTCGAGCATATCGGGCACTTTGAGAAGCCCGCCGGAATAGGTTTTTACTTGTGCCTTCAGCTCCTTGGGCAGAACAGAAATCGTCTTCAAATTGTGAGTGACGTCCTCGCCTACTTCACCATTACCTCTGGTGGCACCTTCGACGAACTTTCCATTCTTATAAGTAAGGGCGATTGATAATCCGTCAATCTTGAGTTCACAAACGTATTTGAGCTGCTTGAGCTGTTCTTCGTCGAGTTCCAATCCGCGCCCCAGTCTTTCCTCCCACTTGTCCAGATCCTCTTCCGACATGGCGTTAGCGAGACTGAGGAGTGGGACGCGGTGCTTAATCTGCCGAAATTCCGTCGATGGCGCAGCCCCCACTTTCTGTGTAGGGCTGTCAGCGGAGAAGTATTCTGGGTGTTCCTTTTCCAGCTTCTCTAATTTGTGAAACAGAACATCAAAATCGGCATCGGAGATTTCCGGCTTGTCCAGCACATAGTACTGAAAGCGGTGATGCTCAACTTCCTTTCTAAGACTTTCAATGGTTTCACGAACATCCAGATTCAGTTGCTTGCTCACCAAAAACACCCCATCAAGATTGAAATTCACGAAAGTACGTGTCGGATTTCGATTTGTTCGCTGATGACTACATGCACCTAAAACGCCTGCTTTGTAAGCATTTCATGCCCCAGATATGAGAAAACAGGTATGAATTTCTCGAGAAATTCATACCTGTTTCAACTTGCCTATCTTAGTCCAAGCCTTCGCGGGAAAGGATAACTGCATCACCTTGGGCGGTGCCTGAGCAGATTGCAGCGGCCCCGAGTTTTGCGCCACGCTTCTTCATTTCCATCGCCAGAGTCAAGAGGATACGGGCTCCACTAGCGCCGATCGGGTGACCGAGAGCGATAGCACCGCCATTAACATTGACCTTCTCTTCCGGAATTCCGAGCATGCGCATCGACTTCAACGCGACCGATGCAAAGGCTTCGTTGATTTCCATCAAATCGAGATCTTTAGCTTCCAAACCGGCTTTCTTCAAGGCCTTTTCTGTTGCCAGGGCTGGTGTGGTTGCCAGGTAAGGGACATCTTGCCCGATAGAAGCGTGCGAAACGATTTTTGCCAAAGGCTTCAAACCAAGCTCTTTAGCCTTGTCAGCACTCATGATGAGAAGAACGGCAGCACCATCATTAACGCCGGGAGCATTACCTGCGGTGACAGTCCCTTTGTCATAGAAAACAGGCTTCAATTTCGCCAGTGCTTCCAAATTAGTGTCGGCACGCGGACCTTCATCGGCAGCGATACTCTTTTCTTCCTTGCCTTTTTTGACTGACACAGGCAAAATTTCGTCGTTGAAACGTCCTTCTTTGATTGCTTCCAGTGACTTCAAGTGACTTCTTAGTGCCCAGGCGTCTTGATCTTCGCGGGTAATTCCAAACTCTTCAGCAACCTTTGCACCATGAACTGCCATGTGAACGTTTTGTACCGGGCACTCCAAACCATCATGAATCATGGAATCTTGAAACTGTACGTGACCCATGCGTTTGCCGAAGCGGGCCGCATTAGCATCTACAAAGTATGGAGCTTGGCTCATTGACTCCATACCGCCGGCGATGATGATTTCTCCGTCATTGGCGCGGATCCTGAGGTCACCAAGGGTGACTGCGCGCATACCGGAGGCGCAGACTTTATTGATAGTGGTTGATTCGCAAGTGTTGGGCAAACCAGCTTTCAAAAGAGCCTGGCGCGAAGGAATCTGTCCGCAGCCGGCTTGAACAACCTGACCGAGGATGACTTCGTCAACGGCTTCGCCTTTGATTTTGTTGCGCTTGACCAGCTCTGCAATCAAGTTGGCGGCAAGATCCACTGCCGACACTGTGCTCAATCCTCCACCCAACTTTCCGAATGGGGTGCGCAAACCGTCTACGATTACTGTCTCAACCATTTCAGCGATCCTCTCAAGTAAATGCAGCCCCGCCGCAGTTTTTAGAACTCGGCAAGACAGTTAAATCGTACATTTCATGAAGCCCTAACCTTGAACCTATCACTATTTGTTCAATTTCCAAAAAAGCTTCGTATGAGAATGCTGAATCAGACTATTAAATACGGGTATAGATACCAAGAGAGGGCAGTTTCAAGGCTGATCTCCACATCGCGCCAGAACGGTGTCGGAACTAGGTATTATTAGAAAAGCCGGAAAGGCGCTACACGCTTAAGACTGCCAGGTCTCAGCTACACCCAAAAGGAAGGACCGTACAAATGAAATCCTTTGGCAACCGAGGAGGAGGTCCTGAGAAGCAGCCTGGTAGACCTATGGGCCGACCGCAGCCGGGCCAGCGCCCGCCGGCAAATCGCGGCTACGGCAATGAGAATTATCAGCAGGACGACAGTCAATATCCTGGTCAATTCCCCAATCAGCAAGGAATGCAGAATCAGGGTCAATGGCAGGGTCAGCAGGGACAAGGTCAGCAATGGCAGGGTCAACAACAAGACCAGTGGCAAGGGCAGGGACAGTATCAAGATCAAGGCGAGCAGGAAAGTGGATCCGGGGTTCGCATTGAGCCCGGCAAACGAGCCGGAGCCTTGCTCATCGATTTTGTATGCGCCTATTTTATCGGCGTGATTTTGTCCGTGCCCATGACATTCATCCCTTTCATAAACCAGTTTTTCAACACCTCTTTCGCAATGCCGTTAGTTTTGCTTTTCAGAGACTGCCTCTTTAGCGGTCGCGGCTTCGGCAAGAACTTAATGGGATTGCAAGTGGTAGATGCAAGGACTGGCAGACCGTGCACATTGGTTCAGTCGTTCAAGCGCAATATCATTCTGTGCGCTCCATACGTCGTTCTTTTGATAGTCAAAGTGATTCTGGACCTGCTACAGCTGGCGAATTTACCTCTGCCCTGGTGGCAAACGGCTCACAAGATGGTGCATGACTCGATTACGGGCTTGATTCAGATTGTCGGCATGATTTATGTGGCGGTTGTGCTGCCCATGGAATGTTATAGAGCCTGGAAACGTCCGGACAGCTTGAGGAAAGGCGATGAATTCGCCGGAACCATGGTGGTAGAAGCAGGGATGGACTTCTCCAACCCGTTGCCAAGGTAGGAACCAATTCTCAAACAATTAGTCAAGCAGCGGCAAAGGCTTAACAAGCTGGCAAGCCATAGCCATTAATTGCTACCATTTATGCTGCAATTTCTAGCTGCCCACCCAATCAAGTGGACTGCCGGTAACTATCGATTCAACATATGACCCTACCGACACACAAAACAGCTTACATCTGGGGACCGGTATCCAGCTTTTCTGGACCGCTGGCGGCTACGCTTGTCACACGCGGCTGGACTGTCCATATTCCAACCAAGTCTTCGCTCAATCTTTTCAGCCTCTCGCCACTAGATCTGCGCTCGTCAGCGCGGGGCGCGTTGGAGCAAGCCTTCGGCGGGCGCGAACGCTTCCGCATGTTCCAGGACCGAATCAAATTTATCGATCAAGCAGAAGGTGCCAAGCAAAGCACCGCATATGATGCCGTAATTTTCTGCGGCTTGCCTCCGAATTTCGACGAGCCAAGAGTGCCGAGAGCCCCATGGGCTGCCACAGAATTGCCAGCGCTCCTTAAGTATTTCAAGGAACAACCAATCTTTATTGTTTCTTCCATCTGGGGTGGTGTACAAACTGACGGCGTGGTTCCGGAAGAGTGCGAATTCGAGCGTCGCAAGCCAACAAGCCACTTCGAAAGCATTTGCCAGCAATACGAAAACAAAGTCATGGAGGCGCTCGACAAGTCTGAAGCGCCCTGGTATTTGATTCGCCTTCCTCTCATAGCTCCCGATTCTCAATCTGCCGATTTCGTGAACTACTCAGGGCCTCTTACGTTGATAAGAGAGTTGGCGCTGATTCACAAACACTACGAATCAAAAAACAGTAACAACAACGACCTGAGAGTTTCTTACAATCCCGACTACACGCTCTGGTTCTCGCCGTCGGATCAAGTTGTGAACACTTTCTGCCGTTATTTGGAAGATGAATCCAGACCGCGAGTTCTAAATCTGGTTTCGACCGAAGCAACTTTGAACAGAGAATGGCTCGCTGCATTGGCCTCAGAAATTGGCTTCAATTCTGTTCTGGAGAGCGAAAGAGATTCACTCAACCTGCCCGGCGTTTTGCGCAAGATGCTCAACGACAATTTGCAGGTTAAGACGAGAAACTTATTCGAAGTCGCCGGACGATATGGAATTCCGCGCGCAAGAATCGACAATCAGTATTTCCACAACGTCGCGCAGAAGGCGGAACTGGCTGGTTGGGGCGTGCCTCAGGACAAGGAAAAGCGCAAGCTCTTCAAGTTTACCGAACGACTGGCAGCGTACTACTTCGAAGAATTCATTCCCCAGCATTTCGACGAGGGGCTTTTGAAACGTGCCACCTCCAACGGTACCACCATCGGATTCATCATCAAAGATGCGGATGGACTTGGCTGGATACTGCGGGCACGGAAAGGCAAAGCCGTAGTGGAACGCTTCGATCCGGAAGACGAGCGGCCTCGCATCTGCTTCCACCTCACTTCAAAAACAATGTCGCAGATGATTCAAAGCAAGCTGCCCATGCATCGCGCTTTACTTTTGAGAGAAATCGAAGTGGAAGGCCCTCTCCTGCACGCACTCAAAGTCGCGAACACAATCGAGCAGTTCCTCAAAGAACATCCGCTCGGCGAAGCTCAAATTCTCGAACTGCAGGAAGCGCACTAAGCGCTTTTACTTAGCAACAGCGTGGTTAGTTTTGATCGAAGAGATTAAGTTGACCATTTCAATTGCAGCGAGAGCAGCTTCACCACCCTTGTTGCCAGCTTTGGTGCCAGCGCGCTCAATTGCTTGTTCGATCGACTCTACAGTAAGAACACCAAAGATTGTCGGAACGCCGGTGTCCAGAGATACCCGTGCAATACCAGCAACTGCTTGTCCGGCAACATGATCGAAGTGCGGTGTTGCTCCACGAATTACGGCGCCCAAGCAAATGATTGCATCGTAGGCTTCTGTCGCAGCAGCGCTTTTGGCAACAAGGGGAATTTCGAATGCACCGGGGCACCACATCACGTCAACATCACTGATGTCTGCGCCGTGACGACGCAGGGTGTCCAGGCACCCGTCCAATAAAGGCTTGGTGATGAAGTCATTGAAGCGACTGATGACGACGCCGAATTTCAGTCCTGTGGCAATCAGTCTGCCTTCCACGGTGCGTGGTTTTGCATCTGAGCTGAAGTTTCCCTTGTCCGGTGCGGAACCGTCATTGCGTGCCATGAACTTCTCCTTTTCTAGCTTCTGAATTTTTAGCTCTCTGTGCTCTGTGATGCTGTGGCTTCAGTCGATATTGAATTCAATGAAAAACCAGCGGGTGTGGTTTTCTCCTGCCAGTTCTTGTCCAGTCCTTCTAACCAGTGCCCCATCTTCTCTTTCTTGGTGAGCAAATATTGTAAGTTGTGGCTATTGCAGGCAGCAGGCAGACCGACACGGTCGCTGACGGTAAGACCGTAGCCTTCGAGTCCGACGATCTTGCGAGGATTGTTGGTGATAATACGTACGGAGGAAAGTCCAAGATCGCAGAGAATCTGAGCACCTACGCCGTAATCGCGCAGGTCTGGTTTGAAACCGAGAGACTCATTAGCTTGGATGGTGTCCTGCCCCTTATCTTGCAATTGATAGGCACGAATTTTGTTGAGCAGTCCGATACCGCGACCTTCTTGTCTGAGATAAACAAGTACGCCGGCATCTTGCTGTGCAATCATCGCCATGGCTGCTTCCAGCTGCGGACCGCAGTCACAGCGAAGGCTGGCGAATACATCACCAGTCAAACACTCGCTATGCACTCGGATAAGAACGTCATTCTTATCGGTAAGATCGCCTTTGACGAACGCAAGATGCTCTTGTCCGTCCAGCTTGTTTCGATAAGCGTGAACCTGGAAGGTGCCGTATGCCGAGGGCATCTCAGCGGTCGCAACCTTCTCGACAAAGCGCTCTCGCTTAAGGCGATATGCAATTAGCTGAGCAATGTTGATGAACTTGATTCCGTGTTTTTTGCAGAATTCGCGAAGCTGTGGGACGCGGGCCATGGTGCCATCTTCGTTCATGATTTCGCAGATCACGCCAGACGGATTGAGACCGGCAAGACGGGCAAGATCGACAGCTGCTTCAGTGTGTCCGGCGCGCTGGAGAACGCCGCCGGGCTTGGCGATAAGCGGAGAGACGTGACCGGGGCGGCGGAGGTCGGACGCTTTGCACATAGAGTCGACGGCGACGCGGATCGTCGTCGCGCGGTCGTAAGCGCTGATTCCTGTTGTGACACCAAATTTGGTATCAGCATCGATTGTGACGGTAAAGGCTGTGGACTGAGACTCAGTATTGTTGTCCACCATAAGCGGCAGCTCGAGTTGCTGAGCTTTCTCTTGCGTAAGCGCCAGGCAGACCCAGCCGCGTGCCTCAGTGGCAAGAAAATTGATCATGGCCGGAGTGACCAATTCTGCAGCGCAGATCAAATCACCTTCATTTTCTCGGCTTTCATCATCGGAGACAACAATGAACTTGCCCTGACGAATATCGTCGAGCGCATCCTCAATCGAATCGAAGATTTCACTCTCAGCTGTCTGCTCAGTCAGATCAGAACTCAATCTCGCCGACTCGTGAATGTGCGATTCTGCCATCATTATCTGCGCCTCATGTCGCCCGGATACCGTTTTCAAGCCCAACCCAAAGTCTATCCCTTTGCGACGCCGGAAGATATCTTCGCCGCCACTTTCTTAAGCTTCTCGTCCAGATGCGGCTCGAGCCAACGAGCCACGTAGCGCGCGATTACATCGGTTTCGATGTTTACTTTCACCCCAGGCTTAAGAGACTTAAAGGTAGTAGCTTCCATCGTGTGAGGAATGAGAGCGACGCTGAAATATAGATTGTTGTCGCCTTGAGGCACCGGACAATCAACGACAGTAAGCGATACACCGTCCACCGCGACAGATCCTTTGGGAACGAAAAACGGAGCCAGCTCGCCCGGCAATTCAAAAGTGATGAGCTTTGAAAAACCATCATCATCAACTTTAGAAACTGTAGCTACCGCATCAATGTGACCAGTGACGAGATGCCCGCCCATGCGGTCGGCAAGTGTAACGGCTCGTTCGAGATTGACGCCGTCACCGACCTTTTTCTCTGCCAATTTTGTGCGGCGCATTGTCTCCAACACGGCTTCTACAGAAAAGGATTCGGAATTGAAACTCACAACCGTCAAACAAATTCCGTCTACAGAGATGGAATCACCCAGGTTCACCGGGTCTACGACTTTCTTTGCACCGATGGTGAGACGGCAGCCGTCTTTTGTTTGGGTAATTTCGGTGATCTGACCTACTTCTTCTACGATTCCGGAAAACACAGAAAAATCCTCGGGTTCGTCCGCCTTGCTGGCAACTGGCAAATTGTCCGCCCCGCGTGCGTTTGGCGTAAAGCAAATTATGTCGAAGCGTAACAAGCGCGCCTGTGAGGGGGAAAATCACCATAGTCAAACCGGGCCGCTCGCTATTTAATACCTTCAAGCGGGCGCAAGCCCTTCCCTCTCGCAATTTATACCTTAAGCCTCTGGATTCCCCGTCCAGTAGCTGAAGTAAGGGACAGAAAATGAGCACAGAAAATGGCGCATGGCGTAACTGCGAAAAGAGCAATTCTCCAGAAGACTCCGCCGCATGCAATTTCAGACCAGACTATGAACTCTCTACACCGCGAGCTCAGCAATGGGCAAAAGACTCGCAAGTGCAAAGATCCAAACCATTAGAACTAGATCAAAATGGAATGTATCAAGTTCAATGGGGAGACAGTCTCTCGACTGTAGCCGAACGTGCACTGAAGGGTCAGGGCGCTGCAGTCAATAAAGATTCACTGCAAGCCATGCAGGATGCCATTGTCGAAGCAAACCACGACAGATACAAAACGCTGGATTGCAATCGCGACTTTATGAGCGAGAAATGGAAACTAAAGATCCCTTGCCCAAAGCAAGAAGAACCGCCGGTCAGAGAACAGCCACCGGTGACATATGAACCACCTGTACGCATCGAACCACGTCCTGTCGAGCCCGAATATCCGGTGCGCCGCCCGTGCCCACCAGAGGAAAGGCCGATGCCCAGACCGATGCCTCCGCAAGACTACAACGATTGTCCGCCCAGAATGCCGATGATCATCAATCAACCAGGCGGTGTCGTCAACATATTTATGGGAAGAGGTGGCTGGGACCACCGCCCTCAGTTCGATAACCAGAATAACTGGGGCCGCGAACGTGACTATTATCAATTCAACGACTATGACCGCCCGCAAATTCGCCCGCTGCCATATCGTCCGGACTATTATCACGAGCCTTACAGACCCGAGCCGGAAGGTTGTGGACCGTGCGACCGCCGCCAATATTGGCACAACCAGCGCATGCCGCAGGTCTTGAGACGCAATCCGAACTACCGGTAAGCGCCCGACAAAAAATCCGACATTTGAAAATCATTTCCAGAACCGAATCGATAACGATTCGGTTCTTAACTTATGTATTGCTGGCCAGGCGTAAAAAAAAGGCGCGGGATGGGCGCCTTTTTTTTTACTGCATCGGGTTTCGAAATTAAACTGAGCCGAGGATTGAGTCTACGGCGCGGGCGAGGCTTGCACCTTCGTCGCCGGGTGAGGAGATCATCTTGGCTGCCAGGCGAGCCTGCGTAGTCCCGTGATTCATCGCCACACCAAGACCGGCCCAGGAAAGCATAGTCACATCGTTATTGCTGTCACCGAAGGCCAGCACTTCTTCGCGGGCGATGCCTAATTTCTTCGTCAGGTCCATCAACCCGGAAGCTTTGTCGGCGCCGTGCAAAGTGAATTCCAGGTGATCAGGGTCAGTGATGACAGTAGTCAACTTGCCGGCATAAAAATCGCCCATGCGGCGGAACTGTTGGCGGATAGCTTCTTCGTCGCCCATCCAGTTGACCTTCTCTGCATGGGTAAAAACGTATTCTTCAATTGAATCGCAGATATTCGGTTTATCGAAGCAAGTGCGGCGGACGTACTCGGAGAGCCAGTATTCAGACCGGCAAAGGTGAACGCCCCGTTCGTCGTAAACTACCCAAGAAAGGTCTGCAGCGACTGCTTCTTGGAGCAGGTGCATAACAATTTCCAGGGGAATATGGCGATTGCTTATCACTTCGCCGCTCTGCGGATCCTTTACCAGTGCGCCATGGCAGGAAAGGATTGGAGTGGTCAGTTCTAATTCCTGGTGGAATCTATAGATATCTTCGTGCTTACGACCGGATGCCAGGACTACATCTATATTGTTTTCTCGCAATCTAGCCACGGCTGCCTTATTCTCATCGGAGATGCGGCGGTCGGGGTTGAGCAAAGTGCCATCCAAGTCGATGGCGGCTAATTTGTAGACCTGTTTTTGTTTATGGCGTGCGTTTTTGGTCGAATTCTTACCTGACGCTTTGATTTGAAACATAAGACCACCTATAATCACTGCACATACCAGCAAAAACCAGCACACTCCAGATAATACACGCACAAACCCGCACTGACAACCCCATGTCTTAAAAGCTTTACGCTAATGCTCAACGATGAGAGGAAAAATCGCATACTGGAGGCGCTCAGTCAGAAGGGGCGCGTTCTCTCACAGGAATTGGTCAACGACCTGAAGGTATCAGAAGATACCATCAGGCGAGATTTGAAAGACCTGGCTGAGGCAGGACTTCTAAAGCGAGTGCACGGCGGGGCCTTACCGGTAGGAAAAGTCACCTTCCAATTTTCTAAGCGTGAGCAAGAATCACCAGCCGAAAAAAACACAATCGCAAGACGCGCAGCCTCTTTTGTAAAAGATCGCCAGGTGATTTTTATCGACGGCGGAACGACAACTGCGCAAGTTGCCGCGCACTTAAAACCGGATCTTCAAGCCACATTCATTACTAATTGCTTGCCCACTGCGATGCGACTATCTGAGTTATCGCGTCTTGATGTGCGGGTGATCGGCGGTCATGTGACACCGGATCTCTTGCTCACGTTTGGACCGGAAACAATACGAGAAATCACGAGCATACAAGCTGATCTCTGCCTGATCAGTACGGAGTGCTTGGATCTGCAATACGGCGCCACCGTCTCAAATTACGATGACTCGCTTGTAAAACGAGCAATGATCGAACGATCCGCAGAATCATATGTGCTTGCAGAAGGTCAAAAATTCAATCGGGTGTCACCATATAAGGTGGCAGAGATCGGCGCAATTGGAACTATCGTCACAGATTCATCTGTCGACGAAAAGCATTTAGAGGCATTTCGAAAGAATGGTGCCTCAATTTTAATTGCCTGAATCTTGCTGTCCTGTATTTAGTAGGACGCTCCCTATCTGTATTCGGCAGTTGCTATCTAGTGCCGGCCGACATATCTCTGAATTCAACCACAATCGGTCGTTTTTGCTCGGGATTTTGCGGATTAGCCGCCATACCGACTTTCAGCCCAAATTTGAAACCCACAGGATTGCCGGAAACCGATTCATCCGCAGAGTGAATCGCCACCATCCCAGTAACTTCCAAAGGCACCAGACTTTTTTCGTCTGGCTCTCCTTGATTGACCGAATCGATTCTCACGGCTGACACCTGGCGCTGGGATTCCAGCGTTCTGGCAGTAGCTCGCAGATCTTCAAGAGTCTTCGGCAGCTGTTCGCGAGCTCTTAACTGCGCAACCACAGGTGGTGCGAGCTCGCCGGGCACATTGCCGGTAGGCAACAGTGCTCTTGTTGATGCTTCATAGCTGATGAAACTCGTATCCAAGATATGCTGCGTCACATTACGAGCGAACACATCCAGGTTGGTTTTCATTTCTCCAGAGACTTGCTTTTGAGGATTAGGACGGGTGATAAGCAAAAATCCGTTGACCAGAAGACTTACAGCCAGGCAGGCGTGCACACCGTAGGTCTTAACCACTTGTTCAGGACTGACTCTTCTTACTCTCCAATACATTAGTCAAACTCCACTTTTCCGAGGACCCAGTTGCGATTAGAGCGATAGAGCGTTAACACGCAGGCTGTGTCGCTGCTGGAAGCAGCGTCTGGCGCCGGTTGAGTTGCTGAAACTGTTTTTTGCTGATCGCACTGGTCGGCTGTTCCGTTGGCTCCGGCGAGTTTTGTGAAAGTCTGTTTTGCTTTCACTCTCACTTTTGCTTCGTTCTCCGACTTGCTGAGCACCGAAACATCGGTGATCTCGACATTCGAAGATACTCGTCCTGGCCACTTCCAATCAAATACTTCGGCTGCTTCCAGCCGGGCTGCTTCGCTTATGCGCATGTTGGAGACGTATTGCAGTCCCAACCATACGATGATCAAAAGCAAGCAAAAAATTACGAATATTCGATTCGGACGAAAGAGCTTCTCCATCAGTTCCTTTCCAGATGTCCGACTTGCGATAAAGCGCAATCGGCCTCAACCGTCGTGTTGCAATCCTAAATAATACACGGACTGCCGGCACGCGTCGGTTTCGCTCAAATTGGGATTCTTGAGTTTTACCTCCTTGATCATTTCTTCGCGTCTCGGGATATCGCGGATCGGTTCTGACGTGCAGATCCAGTAGTCCATGGGGCTCGGCACTAGTCGAATCGTTCCGTGCACAGATCCCACAATGAGCAGGAGCTGTGAATCCTTTCTTTTCTCCTCGTCCTTGGAAAAATTTTCAATTGCCGCAATCTCAGCATCACTGAGACGCAGCGCCTCTTTCAGCATCTTGAGGTCGGAAGCATCCTGCCTCAAAATCAGCTTCATGTGTGAGTTCTTCACAACGGAATCGGCTTGCTCAGCTTGTTTGAAGAAGTCCTTCAACTGCTGTGTGATCGAAACAAGCATCATACCGTAGTGACGTGCTCTTCTAGAAAGGTCATCCAAAAGCCGCGCTCCGGCTTTGAATCGCATCAATGTCGCGGCTTCGTCGATGACCGCCGCGAATCTGATACGCCGCAATTTGCACTCCGCTGCACGCCGCCTGATAAACTCAGCAAGCATATACACAGCAATTCTTTCCAGTCTCGGTTCGTTAACTTCTCTGGTATCAAATACGATGAACAATTTTTCTGTGTCGATATTAGTATAACCATCGACAAGGCCGCCGAATGCGCCGGATCTGGTAAAGAGCGAAAGTCCACGAGCAAACATCTGCAATCGATCGCGTTGCAATGGGTCGACTTCATCTGCAGCCGCTTGCGCCGTAACACGAGCCAGGTCTGACATCGTCGGTACGGATTCACGGAATTGCGCGTCCATGTATGCAACACGAATCAAACCATCAAGCAATGACTTTTCTTCGACGTTCATTTCTTCTCGGCCTTCCGGCGCCAACATCAAGTCGAGCAGCGAAAGCAGAGTGGAAACCTTGTCGGCAGATGGCTCACCAGGCTTGTCTTCAGGACCCAAGTCAAACGGGTTCAAAATATAACCGGATGATGGACCAAGGTCGACATACGCGCACATCTCCGGTCCTAAGAGCTTCGTAATGAAGCGATAGGCACCGTTCTTGTCCACAGTTTTATCAATAAGCACGAACCTGGTGCCCAAAGGCAACAAACGCAAGATCATCATCGACACAGCGAATGATTTACCAGCACCGGTGGTTCCCACAACGAACATATTGTTCGCGTCTTTACCCTGTCCTCTAAAGAACGGGTTTAGCAACACCGGTTCTCGCGATGCACTAGCAAAGCCGAACGGCACACCGTCTGGCGTTCCACATGTTGCTGTGAAAAACGGCCAGAAGGTTCCGACAACCGGCGACATAATGCGGTGAATGATCGCAAGTTTGTCCACGCCGACGACAAGTGTCGATTGCCACGCATCCAGTTGAAGCATTTGAGCACGATCGAGCAAAGCACCGCGGTTTTTAAACACACGCCTTACTTCGTCCATATTTGAAGCGAGCTGCTCAGGCGAGTTGGCCAGCGCTCTTATGTACAAACTCGTATCGAATGCTTTGTTGGACGAACGCAAGAAGTCTTGAATAGCAGTTGCAGCAGAACGTGTTTCTTCGATACCTTCAAGGTCCGGACTGGCTAATTGCGTAGATGTAACTCGACCGAAGTGGTGCTTCCATTTCAAATCAGAGCGCACTTTATCCTGGTTGCAGCAGTGAACAAACAAGGACAGCTGGTACTCAACAGACAGCGTAAGCAAGTCTACGAGCCATCCCATCCATGTTTCGTGCGGCAGCTGTTCCAAATATTGAGTGCCGATATACTTGCCATCCAACCAGATGTGTTCATCGGAAACCTTAAGGGCCGAACCAGCTAATGATGACACTTCCGAGATATCTGGCCGCGATGGTGGCGCTTCGTGATCTCGCTCAGAAAGACTGGGATTGAGATCAGCATAGATCAAATTACGAACTTGTCTTCTGTTCAAAACCTGCGGACGCAGCATGGATACACGCAATTGCTCATATGCCGTGCGCGTATAACGATCAAGTACGCCTACATATTCTTCGTGTTTTTGAATCGAGCGCCGTCCACTCCAGCCTGTCGTGCCACGGCAATCAGGTGGCTGGAAGCTGACAGCGATATAGAATTCACGCTGCGGAACGAAGCTGACGTCCTGCTGGCGGCGGAACCATTTATCCGTGTAGTCCGCGTACCACTTGAGGTAATCATTATCCGTCTTGATTAAGGTCTGATAGCGCGAGAGATACTCATCGACCGGCAAGTTGCGCGATTTGATGATGACTTGAATATCAGACTCGCAAGAATTGACGAAATTCGTGAATTGGCGAGCCATCGACTCACGATCGGCTTCGTCGAAAAGTAAGGCATTGATGCCCTTGCAGCTGATGTATTTGCGCATGCTGCCGTCGGCAAGCACGACCAGCCCTTCGTCTTCGTCGTCTCCGGGGATGGCGTAAAGGTAGCAGACATCTTTCCAGCTAGATTCCGGTCTCGAGTCTTTAGGCGGACCGTCGTCATCATGCGAGTCTTGCTCGGTCGCATCGCTGCCGAACGGCAGCATCTCACGTAGCGCACCAGGAAGCGAATTGTAGAATCCGGCAAAAACATTTTGAATGGACGGCTGCGGAGTAGTGCGCAGAACGCGACCGGTCGTTTCACTCCTTACCGATGGCGGCTTTATGTCATCATCAAATCCGTCGTCATCGGCATAGTCGCCATAGCGACCTCTCGAGCCGGTTCCGGACCCACCGCCATCGCCACCACGCCCGCCACGACCGCCGCCGCCTCCTGGCGGAGGTGGGCGTTTTCTTCCTCGTGATGCAGCGTAGCTTTGTGCCATTGGGTTTCCTGTCTCGGGTTTCCTGGGTGTTCTAAGGGGTCGGTCTGAAGAACTTGAACTGGGGGATGACCAATTGAAAAACCGGACTTCTAGAAGTCATCCGGGTCTGCGGTTGTATTTTCAGCTTGGACATAGAAGGATTCTTTAGTTTTTTTAACCTCAATTATATTCCCATCTGGATAGATCGGAGCGGGTTCTGCGCGTGAAACATAGAGATTGGGAGCCAAGCCCAAACGGTAAGTGAGGATATTTTTCCACCAAGAGAAGGGCTTCAGTCGGGTGCCCATAACAACAGCCACGGCTCCGCACATCCAGAGAATGAAAAACCACACGCCAATGGGGAAATTATGGAATTTCCAGTCCTGTGGGAAGCGACCGGCAATGATCAAGCCTGAAACAACCCATACAGAGAGCAATATCAGCTGCCGGGGTTCGAAGCCGAACACCTTAAGCGGCTTGTTGAGAATGATCACTCGCTGGACGTAACCCAAGAACTAACTCCTTATGACAATTTCGGACCTAACATCATTTTGGCCTGATAGGCCAAGCTAAGCCAAGGGCGGAGCGCCTGGTGGGGGCTGTGTGGGTGAACCTTTGGGCTTGGAGTCGCCCTTTTTCGACCCTGGCGGTCCAACCGGCGGTCCGCCCGCATCACCTGAAGACCCAGCAGGCGGTCCTTTTGAGCCCGCAGAACTGGGCGGATTAGTCGAGGAGCGCAAAGGCCCGGGGGAAGCCGCAGGCATTGATTGATGAGACGGCTGAGATTGACCAGTAGATGGTGATCCGGAAAAACCAGGCGGGCCAACAGTTGGCGGTCCCGAATATGAAGCACGCGGGCTGGGTGGTGCAGAACTAGGCGGCGCGCCAGCCGGAGCTACCGGAGCCGAAATGCCCACTGGAGCGCCTAGCGCCGAGCCGGAAGAGGCAACCGAGGACTGCATCGCCGCGTCGGCTTCGAATGGTATAGGCTCAGTGCTGCCTTGTTCGCAAAGGCGCATTATCTTGCGAGCCATAAATGCAAATCGAGCATTCAAGCGCCCGATGCACATGCGGAAATGATCGCGAGCACCTTCGAAGTCTCCGGCGCGGCGCATTAATTCCCCAATTAAATATTCAGTCTCGCCACGTGAATCTTGAGGGCAAGTATTGTCGGAAAGCGAACGTTTATAAGACTCTACGGCTAGCCGTCTATATTCTCGCGCTTGCGGAAATGCTTTGCTGTCGTCGGCACACCAGGCGGCGTGCACATAGAAAACAGCAGCCTGAAAGGAGTTGATGCTGCCGGCATTACGCTCTTTATCGAGTGCTGCCTGGCGGTATTGCATATGCGCGCTGGTGGAAGCTTGAGTCAAAACGGGCTTGCCAGGCACGGGGGGAAACTCCGTCGACCAATCGGCACGCCCACAACTCGGACAGCTGATAATTGCGTATTGCTCCATCATCGGCTGATAGCCGCGATAATCCTGGCGCAATTCCGAATTGCGATGTCCGATATCAATAAAGGTCGGCAATTGACGCGAAACGAATGAGGTTCCGCAACGATCGCACCTGACTCCTACTTCAGCTAACAACATGTCCATGGACTCTGACCACCATCTATCTATATTAATACCCGCAGGAAAGAGATGCCTCTCCTCCTGCGGCTTTTCATATGTTATTTGCTTGCCTTACTTATTTTGCTTGAATTTGGAAGACCATGGTCAAATAGGTCTTTCCGCATTGTATGGACTTTTTTTGTTTTGTACAGTCCCTAGCTGACTCTTTCATAGGAAAGGGCAGCACAATGCCGCCCTTTCCTCTAATGGCTAGTCCTTATAGATGGGATTGCCGTATTCGTCATAGCCGATTATCTTGCGGTTGTCCTTCTTGCGCTGAGAGCCTCCACCCTTGCGCATCATGTCTTGAAGTGACTGAGCCGGTCCTTGCTGTCCGCGATTCATGCGATTACTTATATTGGACCACTGTTGCCAGATAGCGGCTCCGACACCGGCAGCTGTTATAGCTTTACCGGCAGTGCCTCCCGTCGGGTCCACCCTTCTGGGAGCATCCATGATGCCTCCAGTCGGCGTGTCTACATGCGCTTGGAAGCTTGGCGTATGGACGTCGACATGGGCATGTCCAGGTCCAATATGAGCGCTCACATCGTGGCTTCTCACATCCATGTGTCCTCCACCACGCATCTCACCGACGTCTGCTCTCCAGTCGGGGAATTTGTGTCCGTATGTCGGATCAGGAGTGTATCCGCCCTGGTGAAGAGTCGGGTTGCAGAATGGATCGTAGCCTTGCTGGACCCGGCTGGGATCTGTAGAGGCATGCGTTCCGGCAGTCCAGCCGCCGTCCGGCGTCCGCAGCGCTACCTGCTCGCCGGTGCCTGCATAAGTCCATCCGGTGCCGCGCTGATATTCGACTGGTCTGTCTGAACCAGCTAGCTCGAAGCGGCGATTGTTCAAATCGTATTCGATTTGTCGGCCCGTGCCTTCCGCGTAGAAGCCGCTTCCAGACTGGGTTACAGCCACACCGTTGGCGGACGGATTCGGGTTGTTCGCTACAGTCCATGCACCCTGTTGCGTGTCGTACATAACCTGTGGGGTACGCGTCGCATCGCCTGGTGCGATCGATGCAGTCGAGTAGATCTGTCCGCTTTGCGTGTAGCCGACCGACGAAGTCGCATCGAGTGGTCTCCACGAGCCGGCTGTAGTGTCGAGCTGCCTGACGTCTCCGTTTGCACCGAAGGCGTAGTAGTTGCGACCGCTCGGGTCTGAAACTACCGGCACATTTGTGGTGGCACCATTGGAGCCGACCACTTCCAGTCTCCTGTCGTTGAAGTCGTATGCTACGCGCCCGCCCGTTTCAGGAGCAACCCATTGCTGAGTTCTCGAGTCGTACTGAACCGGCTGACCACCTTGCAGTTCCCAACGGTTGTCGCGTTGGTCGAATGTGATCATGCCGTTCGAAGAAGCGGCGCTGATGACACCACCTTGATCGACGCGAATCGGCGCAGTGGCAGGATCGACCGATCTCCACTGATTGTCTGGCTGCAACTGCGTGACCATGCCGTTGGCTGCCACGGAGTACCAACCGGAACCGCCTGGATCCCGGTAGGCTGCGACATTTGCACCGGCTTGCTCGAATCGGTTTTGCTGGACATCCCAGACGACCGCTCCTCGACTGTCCGCAGCGGCCCATTGTCCACTTGCAGTCGGGGTGAGGGCGACATCGGCGCCGCGCACTTCCCAACGAGGACCTCCGGCATTCTGGGTGTCAAGGATGACACTGCCGCCCGTGTTGGCTGCAACGAAAGTTCCAGTATTGTCGCGTGCAACAGGCGTGTTGGTGCCGTAGATTTCCAGCTGCCTGGAGGCAGGATCGAGAACGACCTGACCTCCTGTTCCGGCTGCCATCCAGTTGCCCGATGCAGAGTCTCTGGCCATCGCGATATTGGTATCGATGAAGCCACCCTGAGCGGTAGGCTGGCGCAATTCCCACTGACCTGCTTGCTGATCGTAGAAGACTTGACCGCCTGAGCCTTGAGCAACGAATGTTCCGCCTTGTAGTGAAACAGGCGCATCAGCTCCTGCGGCAGACCAAGTGGCCGAACCGCTCGATGCAGGCGAGAGCACTTGTACGGAACTACCATCAGCTGATGGGGCATACCATCTGCCCGATCCGTTGGGATCAGCGACAGCTACAGCTCCCGAACTATTTTCGAAGCGCATGTCTTGGCGGTCGAATCTAATCTGTCCGCCTGTGTCAGCCGCAACCCAACCATTGCTGGTTCTGTCGTAGGCTACTGCTGCGTTGCCGCCAGCCACTTCGTAGCGACCCTGCGCCGCATCGAGAACTACGCGGCCGCCTGTGTTGTCCACGGACCACTGACCACCCGAGTACGTGACTCCTTCATTGGTGCCGGTAGCTTTGAACTGACCTGCGTCCACTGAGTATGCGACCTGACCGGATGCGCCCTGTGCATACCATTGATTGGAACCACGATCGTATTGCACTCCGACATCGGCATTTCTGGCTTCGAATCTGCCTTGCGCGGTGTCAAACACGACATTGCCATTGGTGCCGGTGGCGATGACCTCGCCGTTCTTGACCTCCATCGGTGCGGCACCGGAAACTCTTTCCCAATTGCCCTGTCCTTGTGCTCCACCGGCCAGTCGCTCGATACTCTGACCATCTTGAGCCACGCGGAACCATTGTCCAGAGCCGCCCGGATCGGACATGACAGCATTGCCGCCGCCATCCTGGAAGCGATTGGCTTGAGCATCCCAGACAACATTTCCGTTGGTACCTGCGGCAACGAAGTTGCCATTTTCGTAGTTGACCGCAGCGCCTGTTCCGGCAACGGCAAAACGTCCGTCGTTGACATCGTAGACGATGCCACCAGCGGCAGAACCATTGGCGTCGCGAGCGAGCCATTGCCCGGAGCCGGCGTCGTATGTGACGCCCGCGCCATCTCTGGTCTGATATCCACCACTAGCTTGGTCAAAGGATATTTGGGCAGTGCCATCGGCATTACGCAAAATATTGCCTTGAGCATCCGCGGCTGAGAATACCCCCGTCTGCGGGTCGTATGCGGCTATCTGCGTGTAGTCGCCGGTGACACCATTGCGAGCGTAGGTCATCTCTGCTGCACGAACCGCATCAGCGCACACGCGGTCGCCGCCCTGGGCTGCCGCTTGTACGGATCCATCCTGTCCGGCTCTCGCCATGACGGCCATTTGCGCACCCTGGTCACCCTGTGCTGCGCGTATAAGTGTATCGGGGTTGATACCGGTGCGGCTTTCCAATTGTGCCCTGGCACCTGCATCGCCTTGCTCTGCGCGAGACAGAAGAGATCCGGCTGCACCGGCTGATCCGGCAGCACCTACTACTGCTGCTGCTGTCATCATCGCTGCGGAGTCCCCGCGCAAGCCGTCGTTGAGCGTCTTGGCGTCCATACCTGTTGCGGATCTGATGCGCGCGGCCGCATCGGCATCGCCGTCCATCGCTTTGGCAAGATCGCCTGGCTGCGTGCGTGAAAGCGATTCTACAAGTGCGGTCGCAGCAGGATGTCCGGCGTCGTCCATACGTTTGACGTTGTCGAACATCTGACGCTCTTGGTCGGAAGGAGGTCTGCCCGCGGCACCCAGAGCTGCTAATGCAGCTGCTTCGGTGGTCGCGTCGGCACCGCCACGCATACCCATGTTGGTACCGCGCTCACCCGGAGGCAAGCCTGGGTCTACGCCCGGCACACTGCCGTCTCGAGGTAATCCGGTAAGTGGATCTATATCGGCGCCACCGCGAGGCGTGAGAGCTCCACTGGTGAGATCTCCTCCGGCAGGCGACAGAGCCAATGCTCCTCCCCCCTGACCGATGTCGCCCGAACCTTGTCCAGAGCCAGGTCCTGAAATTTGTCCTTGACCGCCACCGGGTCCGCTCGCACTACGCCCAGGTGTTCCCTGTCCCCCTTGCCCACCGGCACCGCCGGCGCCACCACCACCGCCTCGACTGCCGCCACCGCCGCCGCCACCACCAGCCATGGACTTCTGCATTTCTGCAGATGCCGCACTGCCTGCCTCAGCGATTAAACCAGCGAAATCGAATGCCTTCTTAACAGACAAGTTTGCAAGTGTATTCAGGGCGGTGACTATAACCGAACCGTCGTCGCCGACCCCCTTGAAGCAAGCAAGTAGCAAAACTGTGGTATTCCAGAACAAGCTCCAGAAGCATAGTGTAATAACACCTTCGATCCAGCTTCTGAGAGCTCCACGCATTGGTCCAATCGGCCAGACCCACAGGGCTGCGGCTATCGGTCCCATGCACCACAGGTAATAGAGATAGGCCATCTGGAACGCACTCATGATATTCCAGGCAGCGGTCAATCCGGTATTGGCCATACCTTTAGCCAGACGGTTGAAGTTCTTTGCTTGTACGACGTTTTCGTCAGGTACCCGTGTATTGTCCACACCCAAGCATGGGTCATATTCGCGCACGGTCGAGTTCAAGCCTTCAAAGGACGACCATACCGAGCCGCCTCTGTTGACCGGTCTTTCTTCCTCGTGGATAGCGTTTTCCTTGCGGTTGGCAGGGTTGATCGCCATCGCTCGTTTCTCGTGGCAAATAGCGTCCTCGTACATGTCCGTGCCGAAGATTCTCTTGTACTCATCGGCAATCGTGAAGGTAATTGAGTTAGAAACGTCGATGCCGTAGTTGATTACAAGGAAGGTCGCAGGAATGAGGAAAACAGCAACGATCGAGCGGGTAATTCCTTCAATCGGGCTGTCTGCCTGAGCCCATGACGGCGAGCCTTGAGCGACAATAGCCTTAACTTGCGCAAGCACTGCACCTGGCAAAAGCAAAAGAATTGCCATCGGGATAAACAATTGATCGCGCAGGCGGTGCCATACGTTGCCTTGTTCGGCAGTAAAGTTGACCAAATATTTCTTGCTGAATTCAATTGCACTGATAGCTTGGTTGGTAGCCATGTTGTTGGCTGAGTTAGCAGCGGCGTTCGATGACAAGCCGCCCAAGGTGTTGGCTGCCCACATGAAACGTTCCGGGTTGGACAGCTGTTCCAGCATGATGTTCTGGTTGTAGCGTTGGATGAGCTGGAACTGCGTATCAGAAACCGGATAGCCGAAAGTCTTCAGTTCATTTTTGTTGATACCTTCGTCGCGCTTCGTAGGCACTGTCGAAGGAATGCCGGGAGGCACAGGCACTGGCCATGCGAAAGTAGGACCTGACTGGGTCTTAACAATACCAGGACCCACAGATTCTTTCGGGCCGCGACCATCTTGACCGGTAGCAGCCTGAAGTGCGCCGCGAACATTTCCCTGGACGAGATTGCTAAGACCATTAGTAAATCTGGAAATGCCCTGTGATCCGCCGACATTCTGCAACACGTCGGTGCCACCATATTCGGTGGTGGAATAAGTCTGGGCGTTTTTCATCCGGTAGTAGAATTGTTTCAATGTCAGTGAAGCAGAACCGGGGTTGCCGTCACGAGAATCTCCCGTGCCTCCGCCGGCGCCGACATTTGGTGATTGCGCCATGGCAGCTATCGGTACGAATCCGATGAGAAGCAGCACTAGCGTTAGCCGCGCTTTAAACGTTGATGCCGTTTTTCTTCTTCCAATCATTTGAGATCCATCCTCACGCGTTCTGTAAATCTTTGAGAGCTTCCTGTCTGCCGCTGGAAACTCTAGGCGGTATCAGAGTCATCACCTTGTCGGTCATCCTGGCCGAACTGCCGTCCACTAGAGCTGTCGTCTCCGCCTGAGGGGAAGAATCCACTACCCTTAGGATCGAGCGCCGCCATCATTTGCTGCGGGTTGTTCTTTGTGATGAAGTCTTGAACTTGTTGCTCCGGCATACCGGCCTTGCGCAATTGAGCACCGATGTCCTGGACGTTCTGTTGTGCGGATTGAACGTATCCTGCAAGCTGAACCCCAGGGTTCGGACGAGAACCTGTCTGCGAAGCATCGGCAGGTGTGGATGTCGGACCGCGGTTGGCGGCCAGATCGGCGCCGGTGCCAGTACCAGTACCAGTGCCTGTTCCCGTGCCCGTTCCTGTTGAAGACGGAGGCATGATCGCATTGCTGGCCAAAGCTGCATTTATGTTTGCAGTATTTTGATTGCTGACCAGAGGTGGAGTCAGCCCCTGTCCGGTGCCCTGACCCTGACCGGTACCTTGTCCCTGTCCGCCGCCAGTGTTAATGCCACCGCCTCCGTTGAAGGCGTTGTAATCACCACCGCGCGCGTCTCTAAATGAGTTCAAGCCGACCGAAGTTTGGTTGATCGCTTGCAATGCTTGCTGTTTATCACCAGCAGGCATATTGGAGCTCTGGATCTGGTTGGCCATTTGCTGCAGCATTCCGCCGCCGCCACCGCCGCCACCACCGCCGGCTCCGGCACCGCCGCCGGCACCACCGCCACCGCCGCCTCCAGCTCCACCACCGCCGCTGCCGCCCATGCTATTAGCGAATTTCTCCACTTTTTCCAGAGCAGCCGCAGGGTCGAATTTGAAAGGACTAAACGGCACGTGCAGCATTAATCCGAGCAAGCACGTGAAGACAGCAACTTCCCATTGTAAGTTGGTCGCCGTCCGCGATTGCGATATGTAAATCAGGCGCTGAGTCATGATGGCCAAAATTACCATCCAGTAGAAACGCCACAGAGCAAGCGAAATTACGGCATTGACCCAGCTTCCGAAAACACCACGGAATAGTTTTTGGTTGCCGTCATTCTGCAGATCCGGCCAAGCGTAAAATGCAGCGGCCAGAGGTCCAAGCAGGAAGAGGTAGCACATGAAGACGAGCTGGAATGCAGTCAGGATAATGAGTCCCTGCGACATCCCCCACATCATCCAGTTGAAGGCAGTCTCCAACATTGATGAGAGCCACGAGTTGCGTTCTTCCATCGTCACGGTTTCTGGAACGTTGCCGCCCAGACCTTCTCCGTAGCCGAACAAGTCCATGACAAATTGCAAGATTGCACCGAAGACGTCGCCGGAAAGAGCTCTATCCCAGGCGCTCTGACCGTTTTGATTCTGTCCGCCTTGCTCAGGAGGCAAAATGCCGTTGTCGTAATTGGTGCGTGGATTGTTGTTGTAGCTGAGCTGGTGAGACCACTCCTTGACCCTGTCTATATTGACCCAGGGATCGTAAACGCTATAAGCCATCGAGTTGCCGACGTCGATTGCATAGCTGACAATCAATTGAGTGGCAGGAATGAGGAAAACGGCAACGAATGAGCGCAGCAGTCCGTCGAAAGGACTTTGAGCTTCCGGCGATCTCAACGCGAATCCGCCTGCAACGATGGATTTTGCCTGAGTAATTACGGCGCCAGGCAAAAGGAAAAGAATTGCCAGCGGGACATATACCTGGTGGTACATGATTTGAACTTGTCTCACGGCATCGGAAACTTGGCGATAGTAAGAACCGAGATTCGGTCCGGTACCGGAATTTTCGTTAGCAAGGTTGATCAACGAATTGGTCGAGTCACCTTGAATAATCCGGGCGGCGGCATTGTCGAAAGCACTTTCTGCAACACCGGCAAGACTGTTGGCACCTGAGCCGTTCATCATCTGACCGGTTACCGAAGCTGCCCACATGAAGCGCTCGGGGTCGGAAAGCAACTCGAGCATCCGGTTATTGTTTTCTCTGTCAATCAACTGATATTGCGTATCGGACATCGGCAGACCGAAGGTGGTGATACGACCCATACCGGGCGGGTTGTAACCGGTCGCCTTTTCGAAAATGGCTTCGTCTCTGGTCGTCTTAACTTTGTCCATAGCCTCCATGCGGGGCTGGACATAGCAAGGAATACCGTAAGCTGTGTATTTGGGAAACTTCCAGGCTTCTGCGTCTTGCAAGAACCAGCCGACCGGGCTGCCGCAAGGTACGAAGCAGGAATCGTAAGCAAGAACTTTAGTTTGTGCGGTGGAGTCTGCGGTTTCTTTTACTCTTGTTTCGCCGCCTTGTGGCTGTCTTGCAGAGCGTCCGTCGGTGATGAATTCCTCGCGTTTTTCAGGAATCGATTGTTTCTTCCCTGGTGTTGTAGCCGGCGCTTGTTCGTTGATAGTGCGGAGTTGATCGTATTTGCGGTTGATGTCCAGCCACTTGTAGCGCAAGCAAGCCATATCGCGGATGGTTTGCGCAGTAGAGTTGTTGGAGTCGTCCATAGTGCCTTCGGCATTACGGAAAAACTGATTAGTATTAGCCTGCGAGAATGCCGGCAGGGCTAATATCGCAACTGCAAACAGCACAGATAGCGCGATTGCTGCTCGCGCTTGGCCATTTGCCAGTGTAACCAGTTTGAATTGGCTCGACATCTTATTCATCAAAACTACCTGATTGAGCGTTGGTCTAGTAATTTCACGCGGTCTAGGATCTGCAAACGCTTCATCTCTCATCGGGTCAACGTTTCATATGGATGCTCCGTTGTCCGTCTGACAGTGATATGGTCAACCTGTCATTCCAGGGTCTACCGAAAATCGTGATGGTGCCTTTGACTTCCCCATTTGGCGCAATATTGGTGGAGTCGAATTCGGCGCGCATCGCTGCTTCCGAAAGCTTCTGATTGCCCTCTTGGACGGAGATATCGTCCGGGCTGAAGCTGAAAGCATTGTCAGACGAGTTGCGAATAGAAACATTTAGCACGCTCTTGCGCGCGCTTATATTTTTGCCTTTGAGTTCAAAGGAGATGCCGTCCGATGCTGCCGGAGCTTCTGCCTGTGCTGCGGCGCTGGGTGACTCACCTTTGGACGGTGCAGGCTCGAGATCGCCTTGGGCTACTTCGGCTTTGCCGCCTTTCTTGGGCTTGGTTTCTTTGCTTGCTGTCTTGGTCTTAGTTTCTTTCTCTTTGGACTTGCCGGCGTTCTTCTCTTTCTTGCCTTCATCTGCCTTGGCGGCTTTCACCGGCTCAGGAGCCTGTTGTTCTTCCGGCTTTTTCTTGTTGAGACCAAAGAGGCTGCCCATCGAACCAAGCACATTGAATCCGCCGCCTTGTGGAGCTGCTTCCGGTGCCGGCATGGCTTGAGCCAGAGATTCGATAGTGGGCGAAACACCTGACACTTTTTGAATTACTGCACGAGCTGCCTGAGGACCAGCTACGGCAGCGAGTTCTAACTGCGCCGAGCGCATATCTTCTTTGGAAGAATCTGCTTCGCTTTGTGCTTGAGATAAATCTGCTGCCGCTCTTTGCTGTTCGGCGTGCGATGAGGCAACTTCAACTTCCTGTTTTCTTGCGGCTACAGTCTGTTGGGACAATGCAAATCGATTATACGAATACAGATAACGGTAATAACTCTGCACCATTTCGTTTTGAGTTTTTACCAGCTGAGGCTGTATTCTCTTATCAACGAAAACCCGCTTGAACACCGAATCCACTTGTCGTGGTCCGACGCTGAACGAACCTTTGGTAGACTCGCCAGGCAGCCCTACATCGATACGAGAAAGAGCGGCCGCGATGTTAGGGTCTTTCTGAGACCAGGCACCCAAGCTTCCCGAACCGATGGCACCTTTCCACAGTACTCTCAAGTCGTCTCTCTGTTTATAAGGAGAGCGGGCTTCCATGCCGGTCGGCGTGATCGGCACGAAATTGGCGAATTTCTTGGCTTTTTCGCGAGCACCCGGATCTTCATCTGACTCTTCGTGCGGCGTGCGCTTACCAGACCCAAACAAAGCCGGTCTTTGAGGCGCGCCGTCGCCCGAGGGCTGCGCTTGCTGCTGCGGATACTGTATTCCGTATGGGTTCATATACGGGTTGGCATAAGGGTTTCCGTATGGATTAGCATACGGATTGCCATATGGATTTGCGTATGGATTGTTCGGATCTGCACCGGGGTTGCTCGCCACTGTCGTCTGCGCCGTCGTTGACAGCGTCACTGCTGGTGGTGGCGGAACCAGTCCACCGCCCAGAGCACCGGATGGAGGAGCGGGCACTGGCGACGACTGATAGCTGCCATAACTGGCAGTAGCCGGACTCGCAGTCATTCCTGCTGCTTGAGGAACAGCACCGGAAGTGCTTGGTGTATAAGCACCGGAATCAGCGGATACACTCATCCCCGCACCGGCCGAGGCAACTTCTTCAGCCGGGGGTGCAATGGGCTCCATCGAGACCTTAGGAAGAATTCTTCCAGAACCGTCGGTCTCGGACATTTGCTGGTTCATCTGCTGCTGGGCGAGAGCCGCCTGCTGCATTCTGTTTGCGTCTTCCTGGCGAATACGCTCCACCATAGAGGGATCCGCTTTCGGTCTCAAAGCGTTCAATATCCCTTGTCCTTGCACTTGCTCAATTCCTTGCGCAGAGGCGCCGCCGCTGCCGGCTTCTTGTCTGGCACAGCCAGTCAAAGCCAGCGTCAGGGCAAACGCTGCGAGTTTTGAAATTGTTTGGGTGTGTTGCATAAGGGGGTGGTGTGCGCTTTCTAGCGTGCGAGTGTATTAGTTTCTCTTCAACAGACTTCCTCTAACCGATGTATCGGTGCGGGACGAGCTGCCACCGAATCCGGCGCCCGAACCATTGCCGTATCCGCCGCTGTAGGACGAAACTGCCGGTCCTGCATAATTGCCGTTGGAAGGTCCTTTTGTAGGCGCCATGCCGCGAGCCGGTCCAGCGGACGCACCTTGAGATTTGGGCGGAGTCATCATTTTGCCCATCAATCGGTTGGTGCTTGTTGCATCTGCCAAAGGTCCTTTCGGACCCATGCCGCGTGCAGGAATATTTGTTTGTCCGAAACCTGTTTTAGGCAAACTGCCCATATTGGGCATCATGCCGTTGCTGGTTCTGGGTTGCACGCTGGGACCACCCATTTGCAATGGACCGCCATTCGGTCCGCCGCCGGGTCCACCGCCTTGCAATGCGCCGGCGCCACCGCCGCCTCCGCCACCATAACCTTGAGGTCCAGGCGGCAGCTCAATTTGCTGCTGGGCTTGTGGTGCTTCACGGAAATCTTTGATGATCGGGCGTTCGTCCAAGATTTGCATTTGTCTTGGCGCGCTGTAGAAAGTGGTCTTGTCCAGCTTTCTTTGATCAATTTTGAAACCCTGTGCCATCGATGGTGCAGCGCAAACAGCCACGGACGCACTGGCTGCCACTATCAAGCTCATTGTTTTTACTAACTTAGCCATTTTGAGAACTCCTTCCCCCGAGCCATTGGCTGTCCGGACTTCCGGCAGCCGATTAGTATCTGGAAAAACCTAAAACAAACTTACTCCGGTAAATCTGCGGCTAGCCGAATTGATTGGAGAAACAACTCTTCGACCTACCTGTTTCATTTTTCTGCCAACTTTGCTCGGACGTTTCGCCGAGCTGCCTGAGAAATCATCCTCAGGAAGTGAAAGGTCTTGCGTCGTCGACTGATTGATCACCACCGGCTGCGGAGCATCCGGAGCAGCGGCGCCATCTTCGCGATCGTTCAATTTGGGCTCTTTGCCCAATGATTTGAGAGCTCCCGCGGGGCTGGGCGGTCCACCCAATCCAGGTACGGCTCCACCACCGTTGCCGGTCATGATCTGGTCGGAAACCTGTTTGTGCGGAGGAGTAACCTCGTTGCACTTGTAGTATCCGGACTTGTGATTCTTCGGAATAAAAGCGCCGGGCTCAAAGTGCCCGTAGCCTTGTTTTTTCGAAAGCATTCTGGGCGGTCCATCGTCGCTGGCACCGCCGCCTTGAGGGTCGGCGCTCCACGAACCGCCGCCGCCGCCGCCACCACTGCTACCAGCTCCGCCCCAACTACCCATAGCAATGGGCAACTCCAATCTTTCCGGTAAAACAGGAAAGCCCGCAGGCGGCACAGGCTCGTCTGAGGCGATTGGTTCTACTGAAGGGTCTGGCTTACGTGGTTTTGGTTTGGGGCGGTACATATAACCTCCGCCTCCTCCACCGCTTGTCACAAAGCGAGTGACGGGAGGTGGGGGCGGTGGATGCCGCTCCGATTGAGCGGCTTTGTCATACTGGTTGTCGCCCGGCTTGTGGACGTACTTGCCCATATTCGTCTGCGGAAGCTGAGCGAGTGCACCTGGGACCGAAAGTCCCAGCACTATAATTGCTGCCAAAAGTGGCGCAGGCTTTGTCATTACTAAATATCCCTCCCAAGGGAGATATCTATCGCGGGCTCTGGGAGCCCTCATCTGAACACATGCCTCTTTTGCCTAGTAAAAAAACGCCAAATAACAAAAAAGAGATACCAAAGATACTTAGAGGCTATATATGTGATCTTGGTTTCATACTATCAGAATAAAAGCGAATTAATCTCCCTTTAATGAATCGGGGCGAAATTGGGCAAAAATGCCTGCGAAATGACTAATTTTTAATTGTTTGGGGCACCATTGTCAATAACAAACTTCGCTCTGGTGGGGAAAAGTGTTGTCTGGACAACACTTTTTCGGGCATCAGGGAAAAGCCTCTTGCCAACAAAAAAATTTGTGCCAAATATACAACCATCGCTAAAATGAAATCCGAGTAATAATGCGCACTTATAAGAGCGCTACCGGGAATTCAAAGAAAAGACGGATTTAGTAACGACTTACCAGCCCGAATTTGAATAAAGCCAGGTCCAGCAAGGAAAAAACATCCTGAAGGGATGTAGGCACAAACTAACATCAACTTCCGAATTTATCATCAACAAAAGACATGTCCTTTTATATTCGTTCATTGAAATTCAATTCATCCCCGAGACAATCGCGCGAAACCATGAGCCAGAGCTGCTCCAAGCAGCAACTTGCGGCGGCTCTATGTTTATCTCTTTCGCTTTCCTATATATGCGCCCAACCCGAATGTCTGGCTAAAGGCGCTCGACGTGCGGCTCCGTCTGGAGGAGGAGGCGGTGGCGGTGTGATGCTGTCAACGCCGAACCCGACAAACCCGCTCGAGCACAACAACCGTGCAGTTGAGCTGGGCAGCAAGAATCTATGGGCCGACGCCATCCGCGAGCACGAGATTGCACTTGAAGGCGATCCTTATAACGAACAATTCAAAATCAATTTGTCCGGTGCCTGTCTACGTTACGGCGATATGCTCGCTTCCAAGAAAAAATACTATGAAGCGATGGTTCAATATCGAAAGGCTCTATTCGCCGACCCCGCCAACGCAGTGGCAGACAGAAATCTTGATGAGTGCTTGCGTGCATCCGGCAAAAACGCCGATGACCCTAATGTTCGCCACCAGATAGCAGAAACTGCCGAAACCGAAGGACGTTTCCGCACTGCGCAGGTCGAATACAGAAAGGTTTGCCGTATGACTGATGATGGCACAAGCCATGCCGATTTAGCTCGCTCTCTTCTAAAAGACGGACAGGACGTAGCTGCATTTGAAGAACTGAAAATTGCCATCAACAAACCTTGGAAAGACAAGATTGAACAGGCAAAATGCCATACGATGTTGGGCGACACACTCTGGCGATACGCAAAAGTAGCGCGCGACAGAGGTGACCGTCAAACCGGATTGAAGCGTCTTCAGAACGCCGCAGTATCATATCGCCGCGCAGTTACTTTGAACCCTGCCTATTCCGACGCTATACAAGGACTTAAAGAGGTTGCTCGTGAAGCAGTCTCCATCAATGGTTCATTCGACAACCATTTGATGTTGGCTGGAGCCTATCAATTATCCGGCGATTTCGAACACGCAAAAATGGAATTCGAAGAGTGCTGGAAGAAAAACCCTAATTCGCCTCAACTGGCCAAGGCTCGCCGTTCTTATCACTTGGCTGTTGTAATGAATCCTGCGACACCGCCGGCAGTGTTGGCCACATCTTTGCAAAAGGCCGAAGACATCCTTCGCCAGAACAACCAAGATGCGGAAATGCTCTTCATATATGGCAGGGGCAAAGAGCAGCAAGGCGACAAAGCGACTGCGCTTAAAGCGTATCAAGCAGCCGCATCGATCAATCCACATGTACATCCTGATTTGCTCCAAGGCATAAGTCGCTTAGGTGGCGGACCTGCGCCAGCACTCGCTTCGGCAGCAGGAACTCCAGCCGCCGGTGGCGGCAAAGCAGGGGCCCTTTCAGGTGGAGGCACAGCGGCCGTAGGTGCACCAGCGGCCGCACCTACTGTTCCAGTCGAGAAAATTCTTGACCCCAGACGCCTGGCTCCTATCGAAAACAAGATGTCCGCAGGCGATAGCGATGGAGCAAAAAAAGAAGCAGATAGTTTAATTGAGAAAGATCCTAAAGATGCGAAGGCTTGGTTTTATCTCGGACGGATAAACGAAAAGAAAGGCAACCTGGATGAAGCTTCGGTTGCCTATCGCATGGCATTCAATCTAAAGGATTCAGAGGCAAAAGATGCGATGAACCAGGTGGACCTGTCGCGAATTCAGCCGTTCAAAGCAGAGGCTGAAAAACAAGAAGCCGCGGGCAACTGGGTAGGTGCAGCCTCAAGTTGGAAGGAAGCAACGACAGTAGCCCCGCATCTGGTGATGCCTTTGAAAAAGCTTGTCGAATGCATGCAAAAGATGGGAGCTGACGCTAAAGACATTGAAAAGGTAATGAAGAAATTAAGAGAGGTAGAGAAAGAATAGGTTAGCTAGTGATAGCGCTGAAAGGTACGAAATTAGCGCTATCACAAGACTAAAATAGACCTGGAACGAGCTGGAAAAGCAACTGCGATGATCCAAAGACGGCGACCCCATATCCTCAAGACATTCAAAACCTCACTGCCCACAGGGCTTGTGGTCGTTTCTCTTTGCCTTTCATTTTCGGTCTGCTATCCGTCTTTCGCGCAAGAAAAATCCATAGCTGATGCTGACGAACTCCTTTTGCAGGGCAAGTTTGAAGCAGCAGAGGAGTCTTATAGAGCGCTTTGCAAGAGCGATTCGTCAGGGGATGCGCACGCGGGTCTGGCAGTGGCATTAGCGAAACAGAACTGGCCCCCCAAGATTATTGAAGCGGAAAAATTGCTGCGTTCCGCCAAGGACAAGTATTCGGACAACATCAATTTGATGGCCGCGGCGGGCTTCGTATCGTATGTGCACTCGCGCCAGGTTGCCTCGCCGGCAAAACGCGATGCCTATTTGGAAGCTTCGGAAGCTCTCTGCAAACGCGCCATTAAAGCCAATCCGGAAACAGTTATCGCTCATCAAACTTTGGGTCTTGTAAAACTTGCCCAAGACGATGCTGAAGGTGCAGTCGAGCCGCTCAAAAAATCGGCGGAAATGAATCCCAACAATGCCAACAAGACTCTGTGGGCCCATGCGCTTCTTCGCTTGGATCCGCGAGACAAAGATGCCGAACAACTTGTCACTGAAGTGTTAGCCGATGACAAAAAGTTTTATCCTGCACACTTGGAAAAAGCGCGTGTGCTTCTTGCGCAAGGCAAGAACGAAGACGCTTTCATGCAGTTGCGCAATATTCCTAGAGCAGAGCGCAATGCTGAGTGGAGCCTTGTAGAGGGCGACATCTATAGAAGACAGGGCGATGGACCTGCGGCACTCGCATCGTGGAAAGAAGCTATCAGACAAGATCCGCACTTGCCCGATCCTTATCAACATATGGGCGAATACTATGCATTGCGTGGAGACGGCGAGTTTGCTATCGCTGAAATGCACAACGCGCTGGAAATTCTTCCCAACGACATGCAATTGCGAAACGCGCTTGCTGAGCTGGCTCTGCGCCAGGATAAACTAGACGTCGCGGAAACAGAGTACCGCACTATTCTTTCTTCAGAACCTGACGATCCGCGTGCTTTGCTTGGACTGGCGCGGGTTTATCACCGCAAGGCGCGTCGAGAAGGTCAGTATCCGCCTGGTATGCAAGAGCTCATGGAGAAGTTGCAAAACATTGTCAGCGAGCAGTCTGTCAAAGCTCAGGTGATTAAGCCCGGTGCCAAGACTTTACAAGAAAGCATTCAGTTGAATGAGGCAGAGAAGGCGCTTACTCAAAAGCGATTCAGAGAAGGTCGCGAGATTTTCTCGCAAGTTATAAACACTCATCGAGACGATGCCTACGATCTGCTCACCATTGGCGAACTTGCGTTGAACGACGGGGATTTGCGTTCTGCAGAAACCGCGTACACATATGCCAAAGAGATCTCGGAAGTGACTAGCCGCGCCGAGCAAGGTATAAGCAAGATTCAAAGCCAGCGTAATGAAGCGGCGCGGCAGACCAAACTGGGAGACGCGACCTGGAAGATTCCGGAAGTGGCGATTGATCATTACAATCAAGCGCTCATTCACGATCCCCAATATCCAGCCGCCTATTACGGGCTATTCTCGCTCTTCACAAAAACCGAGCGCGATGATTCCGATAAAGCGATAGATTATGCGACAGCATTTCTGGAAGCAGCGGATGATGCCAACCCCTTGCGCAAGGAAGTGGAGGCCAATCTAGCTAAACTAAAGAAACAGCCTAAAAAGGGGAAATCGACAAAATAGCTGACTTTTGGGAAAGAGAGTGTTAGATAAACTGTTAAATGACAGGAGAATCGAGGAGTAGCAGATGAGCGTCAAACAGTTCAAAGGCGGCCAAGGAAATTTTGAGGGAGGCGGCGACGACAACTGGCCGCCGGCTGAAAGGCCCTCATCGCGCCGTCCTATGGACGGAAGCAAACCGCGCAACATCCAAGAGACTCAAGCTTGGAAAGACTCCAAAGGCGGACTGCAGAAGATCTGGCGAAATTATCTGAACTTGCTGGGCAGAACGTTCCAACAATTGTCGCGCTCGGAGCAGGAGCGTTATATAGAACGTTTTTCAATTACCATAGCAGTAGGCGCTGCCTGCGTCATGTCCAGTTTCTTCTATTGGTTCTTACCACCATTGGTGCGGGTACTTGTAGTCCCTGTCTTTATAGGCGCTGCCTGGTGGGCGGGCGCCAAATTAATCGCACCGCAAGTAATTGACAGGTTCGCACAGTATTTGAAAGCGGAAGAGCAATATTGAGCGAAGAGAAAGGCAATAGTAAGCTGGTCAAAATTGGGGGCGCCCTAATTATTTTGGCCGCTTGTGGCATTATGCTGCCTGCAATTTTCCAGTTTGTAGCAGGCGTAGGCAGAATGGTGATACTGATTGTGGTGGCACTAGGCCTGGCTTATTTGTTGAACATGATGATGGCCAGGCAAGCGCTCGAAAAAGTTCGCAAAGCGAAAGCAACTGCTGCGAGTGCGGGAGGAACGAACAATACATCTGCAAGCTCCGGGGAAACGAATGGTAATAACGGCGCCGGAAGAGAGGACACGGCAGACAAAAACTAAAGCGCAGCCGTGAGCAAGATCGCTCAAGCCTGATCTACACTGAGTTACATCGATTAAAAACAAATGCCTCATCGAGGGCTTTCGGGATGAAGACAAAAACTGCATTATTCGCTCTGGGCATCGCGGCTCTGACTGCACCTAGCTTCGGCTTCCTGATGCGGGCTGAAGCGCAGCGAAATCAGTCCGCTGACAGCCTGTACCGAGCTGCACATACGATGCACGGCAAGACAGTGATCATTCCTATAGGAGTTCACTTTGAAGGGCGCATCGACCATACAATCGGCTCGTCGTGCAGTAAACCGGGGGAGCGTTTTGAAGTTGAAGTTTCATCGCCGGTACTGGCTAACGGAACCGACGTATTGATTCCAGCGGGCTCTGTTGTAATCGGGGAAGTTGTGGAATGCATTTCATCGAGCAAATTACCTCACCAAAAAGGTTTTCCCAAGCCGACCGGTCAGTTGAGAGTGCAACTCTCCGGGCTGAGAACGCCCGACGGAGTGACATATCCCATGGTTGCCTCTTTAGCTGGTGAAACGCAGGCGCAAGGAGGCGGACGCGGACGCAGTCATGGAATGGAGCGCGCCAACACAAAATTGGGACATGGTATAGCCTATGTGGGCACCCAGGCTGGCTTTGAAGCGGTTGCTCCGGGAGCGGCGCAAAGATTCCGCACCAAGCCTGGTCAGCCACCAAAGGTCGTAACTCCGCAGGACATCATGCGCGATCCTATTTACGGCAACGGTCAGGCGGGAGCCCAAATGTCCGGCATTTCTCACGTTCGGTCGCTGGTCAAACGCAATTACAATCTCTGGATACTGGCAGGCTCTCCGCTTTCAATCAGAATCGATGCGCCCTTCAAAATGGGCATTGCTGCTGCTGCTGGAAGCACATCCGTCCTAGACTCCCCGATGGATGACGCCGATCGGGTCGATAGAAACGGCGGCAGACGATTCGCCAAGCGAGGAACTAAAGCCGGCGCAGAGGAAGAAGAGCAAGATCAGCAACCCGAACAACCTCTAATCCCCGACGTTTCTCAGAAGGGTTCCTTCATACCTGGTAACCAGATGTTCCAGAGCGGAGGACAGCCGCAGGGTGGCGGTTCCGGCGGTGCGCAACAACCGCAAGGCGGTCAAGGCTATGGCGGCGGCGGTGGATACATCGGGCAGCCTGGTACAATTCCATCCGGCGCTCCTCCTGACGGGCAGAAAGCTCCAGGTACGGATTTTTAACCGGTCTCGGATTTTTGACCGAGTTAAATTTCAACCGAGCATGGAGTTTTGAAGCCGACATACTGCTGAGACAGAAAAATGACTTTCAACGGGGACAGCACAGCCGAGAGCGCACGCTCGCTGCCATTTGTCGTGGCCATAACAGGCGCGTCAGGATCGGTTTACGGACTTCGCCTTGTTCAGTTCCTTTTGTCGAAGAATCAGCCCATCGAGCTGCTTGTCTCGAAAGCGGCACTGATGGTTATGAAGGAAGAGAACGATCTCGTGTTCGGAGACAACTTAAAAGAAGAACTGCTCAAGCATTTGAACTTGCCCGCCGATGTGCCTTTGACCGTGCACTCTCTGACTAACTACGGCGCCACAGTTGCCAGCGGTTCATACAAAACTAAAGGCATGGCCGTCGTCCCTTGTTCGCTGGGAACTCTCGGTGCCCTAGCTGCCGGTCTGACGGAAAACCTCATCCACAGGGCGGCTGCTGTTTGCCTCAAAGAAAAGCGCCCACTTATGATTGTCGTGCGTGAGATGCCTTTCGGTCATATTCAATTGAAAAACATGCTGGCTCTTTCAGAAGCCGGCGCTATTGTATCCTGCGCGTCACCAGGCTTTTATCACAAGCCCGAGACGGTGCAAGATCAAATCGACTTTGTAGTTGGTCGTGTGCTTGACCAATTTGGTTTCGACAACCAGCTCTTCAAAAGATGGAAGTCAGAGCAGAAGACAACATTGAAGAGCAATGTTTGAAATATGATTGAACGCGAAAAATCGAAAACAGACAGCGAATTTCAAGTCGGTCGCGTAATTGGAGCACTGGGGCTAAAAGGTGTTCTAAAAGTACGGTTGGAGACGAACAATCCAGACCTTTTGAGCGAAGTGAGGACTGTTTCACTCGCCACCGACGCCGGTGCAAGAACGCATCACCGGGTCGAAAGTATGAAGTACGAAAAGCGTCACATGCTTGTAAAACTTGAGGACATTTGCGATCGCACACAAGCCGAATTACTAATGGGTGCTTTGATTACAACCGAGCGAAAGCAAATACGCGATCTGGAAGAAGACGAGTTTTGGATGAAAGACTTATTGGGTCTCGATGTATTTTCTACAGACGGAGAAAAGCTTGGCACCGTATGCGATATCATAGGCGAGGCGGGACAATACCTGGAGCTGAAACGCGCTGATACAGCAAAGGCTGACACTGTGCTAATTCCATTCGTCAAAGCGATAGTGCCTACCGTCGACATCAAAGGACGGAGAATCGAGATAATCAATCTTCCCGGACTGCTTGACTGAACCTGTAAGGTTGATCGGTCAGAAAAACTTCAACTGCAAAAGATCTCAAAGAAATTCAAACCCTTTCAGAAACTCTCAAAGGATCTCAATGCGATCCTAGTTGATCGCTTCAAAAGGACAAAGAGATTTTCGTTGTCCTTTTGAAGCGAAATAAAATGTTTGGTAAACATACACGAATGTCCAATTTCCCGCACCGCAGGTGGTATCAACCGGCAATTCGTTAAAGTGTGTTAAGGCGGGATTAATTGAACAAAGATCAACTTGATTACCCAGCGCATATACCTTACCTTATATGTATCTGGAAATTGCACTTTGGACTCTGCGGCACCCCGATTTTGAACGGCGGCTGACTTTTGTCTTAGCCGACTTTCAAACTTTTACGGACAGACAGATTTCCGAAACCAGCAAAATCCGATGGAATTTTGGCGGACTCGGCTTTCGAGAGTTCTGCCGGCGTCGACGGAAACTGCAAAACATATCCCTGCACACCTGCCAGCCTGAGGCCAGCCTCGGTCTGTGGCGGGACCACTCTATCGGAGTACCTCAAAAGAATGCCTTCTTCGCTCCAGTCACCTCCTCTTTTAACCCCGCTGTCCCGAGAAGATTTCCAAGAACTGGAGCTGTTTTTACCGACCCTGAAGGTTATTTCGTACACTGGTCCCGGTCAGTCCGGCGGAGTGAGCAAGAGCCTGGAGCCAGTCGTTAAGAGACTAGGCACGAAAGTACATTGGTTTGCTATCGAAGGACAGTCTCTACCGAACCAAGATACGCCTACAGAAGGTTTTTCCTTCTATTCTCCAAAAGTACCAGCCTTACTGGCAGAGAGACATAAAAAAGCTGCCAACGAGTACCTTTTCCCGCTTCTACATGGCCTCACCGACAAAGCTAAATTCGACCCGGAAAATTGGAAAGCCTTTCGCCAGGTCAATGAAATTGTTGCATCGGATTCTTTGAGCGTTTCGTCACAAAGTTTTCCTACGCTTTGCTGGTTGCATGACTATCAAGTTCCCCTTGCGGCCCCGCTTATGTCCATGCAGGCCGGGCTGATAATTTGCCAGTTCTGGCATGTACCGTGGCCGGAGCCGGAAGTAATCATCAACTCGCCAATTGGCAAAGAGTTGGTCGAAGCACTATTGTGCAACAAGCTGATCGGTTTCCACACCACAGAATATGCCACTAACTTTTTAAACACGGTGAAAGAACTCTTTCCTAACGCACAGGTTGACGTGCTTAAAATGGAAATTCGCCGCCGCCGCACACACACACGCGTCGTCGTGATGCCTCTGGGTCTAGATTTCTCGCTCTGGCAAAAGCTGGCTCGCAGCAATAAACCAAAGGCCGAAGCCATGGGAGTCAAGCACAGACTGGCTAATCAAGTTTTACTTGGTGTTGATCGAATCGATTTCACAAAGGGCGTTTTGGAAAAACTCGAGGGAATCGAGCGTTTTCTTGAAGCGAACGAGATATGGCATCGGCGCTTCCACTATGTGCAGGTTTGCCACTCGGTAAAGACACCAGGTGCGGCCCCAAGCGACTATGAAGTCCTTGTGGAATCAAAAATTGAAGCAATTAACAAACGATTTGCATCAAACGGCTGGCAGCCAATATTGGCCGTAAGAGAATATCTCGATCAAAATGAGCTGGCTGCCTGGTATCAAGCTGCCGACGTTCTGCTGGTCAATTCTATTAAAGATGGTCTCAATTTGATTGCCAAAGAGTACGTGGCATGCCGACAAGACGAGCAAGGCTCTCTCATTTTGAGCAAACAAACAGGTTCGTCCGCTGAACTTTCACAAGGAGCATTGATTGTTGATCCGGAAAGTCCCGACAGTATTGCGAATGCTATCTCGCAAGCCTTAAGCATGGAAGTAGAAGAGAAGCGTCGGCGGATGAATTCAATGCGCAGGGTTGTAGGCTGGAACCAGCTGCACGATTGGGCGCTGGGCTTCTTGCGCCAGTCGATTCAGGGACGTCACAGTGCACATCCCGGTATTCCTCTGGATTACACAGACGCTTTGAAATAGAAGTAACTCTGTTGGTATTTAAAGCCGCACCAGCGTTTGCATTTGCCTTGGCGCTCACTTTTTCGGTGGCAGGAAGACTTGCCTCTGCAGAGAAAGCGGTAACTGACAAAGTACCAACTGACAAAGTGCTTTCAGGCACAGTGCCTGCAGCCTCAAACAAATCAGAGAATCCCGATAAATCGGCAACCGCGCCATTCTCATACGGGGCGCCACATGATTCGAATACTCAATCGATAACGATTCGCTCGACAACGGAAACTAGGGTTCAAAAGGAATTGCCTGCAAAGCGAGATGAGATTCGTAAGAAGGCCAAGTTTCACACGACCCGGCGAGAATTTACGGAAGCATTGCCCTTGTGGACGAAACTCGCACAAAAGCCAGATGCAGAAGCAGAGGCATATCTGGGCTGGTCACATTTGCAGATGGGTGACAAGACTAGCGCCCTCCAGCATTTGAACAAGTCAATCGCGCTCAATCCTCGTACCATCGAAGGCCACCGATACCTTGGCTACTATCTGATTGGAGAAGGCAAAGTGCCGGAAGCAGTTAAAGCGTTCCGCACATCGATGAGCTTCGACCCTCACCACAAATGTAATTGTGGCGATCTTGAGAAACTAGTCCTTTCAAAGAGCAAGCACAGAAGACCGTAGGTAGCCGAAATATGCTAGAAATAAGCTCTTCGAAGCACTTCATCGCTGCGTGGGCATATCGAGGCAGGGTTATGAATTGGCACTCAAAATCAATTGTCGCTCTATCATTGGGCGTATTTTGCTCTCTTTTCTTTGCATGCATTGCGGCACACGCGTCACTCGATATTGATCCTGACGCAGTCTTGCCAGATACCACCGCATTGAAGGGCATGGCCAAAACCTCTGTCGGTCCTGCTCTCATCAGCCAACTTAGAGACAAAGCGGCAAAACTGCGCGACTACAAATGCTACTGCCAGCTCTACACTCGAAAAGGGGGCGTCTGGAAAGACTATGGCGGCGCCGACTATTTGTACAAATATCGAGGGCTTTTCAAAGCCACTATTAAGACCAAAGACTACAGGAACGGTTCGGTCGTTGTCAGAGAGCCAAGCGGAATCATAAAAGGATGCGGTGGCGGCGCGCTCAGCTTTATGAAAATCACATTAAAAGAGGACTCACGCACTCTGCAATTGCCGACCGGATACAGTTTGGCGCAGAGCGATTTTGGCTCTCTTTACGATGTTCTGGCTAGCAGTATAAGCAGCGGCGCGACAGCTTCAATTGCTCCGTCAGCAAGTGTAAAAGCATTTCCAGGAGATGTGAGCATTATAGTGCTGCGGGCCGGACCAGCAGCAGACAGCCAAATCTTGGAAGTTTTGTACATTAGCAATGACACCAAAACTCCAGTCGGCTGGCATACATTTCAAAACGGTGTGCCGCACGCGCTCGTTCTTTTTCAGAATCTGGAAACCAACAAAGGTCTATCGGAAGATTTGTTTGCGCTTTGAACACTTATTCGAAATTAGAGGACTGCAATTAGATGAAGAAAGAAGTGCTGAAGTCGTTGCTTTTCGTGGCCGCTTTTTCAACAGTGGGACAAGCTAGCTACGTGGCTGCCAATGCTGCAGACACAGACATTAAGCAGAGCGGACACCCAAGCGAGCATCAAATGGTTTTGCGTCGCAGGACCGTTGACGACAAGCAGCAGTTATTGCCGGAAGAAATGCTCTCCGATCTACGCGACACCAGATTGAGTGTAGGTCAAGTTAAGCAGCAAGCCGTCAACTTGTTTTTGGAAGCCACTCGTGTCGTAGTGAAACCTGGTGACCCAGCGCTTCATTTCTCCCCAACTACCATAAGCGCAGAGATGCTTAGTGAGAAGAAAAACTACATGCCACCAAGAAAAGACTGGCTAGTCTTTTATATGAACACGCTAGAACCAATTGTCCAGCTACTAACCGACGACATACATGATGTAGACACCAACGGACGTGCAGTTCCGCCAAATATAGAGGCAAAAATAAATCCGCTCTGGAAGAGCTGGCAAAGCGATGTTCGAGCAATTAACAAATCACTCGATGATTTACAAGAATTGATCGGCCCCGATTCTGGCACAAATATTCCTATTGCAAAGACGGCTCTGGCAATCTATGACAAAGCAGTGGAGCTGGAAAAGGTGCGCTACAACGCATACGAATTGATGAGCAAAGAGTATGTGAGCATGGAGCAGCACAAAGCAAGCGGGCACTAACAAGGAAAACACGAATCAAATGGGCGACAATATTGCGGGCGAACTGGGATATCTGAGAGGGCAAGAGCTCTTCCAAATTGCATTCGGCAGAGAAGAAATGGTTTTAACTTTCAATGCTGATTTCATCTCCGTGCACAGTCCCATCTACTTCGCCACAGCAGGTAATCAAGCTTTCGAGATCTGGACGCCGAATGGAATCTTGAAAGATCCCTCAATTTTTCGCCTCTTACATACTCAGATAATGTCCTTTCAAATGAATCAAAACGAAGATCTAAAACTTGATTTCACCAATGGTGATTATCTGATTCTGTGCAAATGGCAAAATGCGTCGCAGGGTTCCTATCAAATTAGCTGCGGACAAGAGGTAATCATTGTTTGACCGACTCCTACTTCCGACGCCATTCGGTACGGCTTATAGGGTTTCGTGGAACTTAGAGAGATTGGGCAATGAAAGAAAAAGCTGCGGAAATATTGGCAATATCTGGGTCGATTTTGTTTGTCTCGAATGCACTATTGAACGAAGCATTCGCAGCGGATGCATCAAAGACAGCCGCAAAAGGGGCTGCAAAAGCGATATTGAAAACTCCGATAAAAGCGCCAGGTACAGATCCTATCGACGCTTACATAAAATTGGTCAGCCCCAAAATTCAGCAAGCGTGGAAAGCGCCGGAAAAGACAACGGCCCAGAAAGTAATCGTATCGTTATCGATTGAGCAGTCTGGAAAAATCAAGAGCGTAACCATTAAAGAGCCATCCGGCGACCAAGCATTCGATGATGCGACAGTAGCTTCGTTGAGCGCGCTAGGGCAGCTTCCGCCTATGCCAACATCGGCAAAAGACGGCATGACTTTGAACTACACATTTAACGCCGGCAATCGCAACCAGTCAACAAAAACAGATAACGACTCTTACATTTATGCATTTAGCCGAAAAGTCAACGCAGCTTGGCACAACCCCAAAGTTGATAAAAACTGCAAGGTGTCAATCGCAATCACAATCGATCAATCAGGAAAATTAGTCAAAGCCGAAGTTGCAAAATCGTCAGGTATCAAAATAGTAGATGACGCAGGACTCCATGCGGCTAAACTGGCTGAACCATATCCAGCCATTCCAGCCAGCCTGGGCGACAAGATGACCGTCACTTTCACATTTGAAGCGGGACCGACCAAGGACGTCGTGAACAAAATGAAGTTCAACGGTGTGCCATTGCCTCAAGGCGATTATCAAATTTCTTCAGGCGGTGCACAACTGCGTCCGCTAGAAGTAGACACATCCGTCAATCGCAAGCTACAAGAGCGGGAAGCCCAACTACAGGAACGCCTTTTCAATCTAAAAAAAGCTCTCAACCAGCAAGTCTCAAAGTATGGAGCGCAAAGCATACAAGCTGCAAAAGCGCATCATGAGTTGGCAAATTGTGCGGTGGAATTGCATGACTACAAAGAAGCAGAAGAGAATTACAAAAATGCTCTAGTAATTGTTGAAGCGGATGCCTCTCAGGTAGCAGAGTTACATTCATTACTTCATGACTATGGACAAATGTATGTCATTATCGCGAAGCTCAAAGATGCAGAGGCATTAATGAGCAGGGCGCTTGAGATTGGAAAAACAGCAAATGGAATTGACGCAAAAAAACAGCGAAACGTAATGGAAGACTATGCACGTCTTTTGTACAAACTGAACCGCACGGCCGAGGCGGATGGAATCTATAAACAGTTGAGAGAGCCGCATTAAATTAGCAATAATGCCAATCGAGATCAGCCCTTTACGCCACTTCCAATACAGCCTTTGCTTGGAGTGGCGTGACATAACTCACCAGTTGCGACGAACTTTGATATGGCGCCCTCGCACACATTTTCAGAAGAGCTTCAAAAGTCCATCTTTTGCGGTCGATAAAACACCAGTATCGAGCCAAGTATCGCTGCAAATACTTTCGAGAGATTGCATGGAACGTTAGCTTTACGAAGCGAACAAACCATTTAAGCAGCTTTTCAGTTGGTGCTCCGATGACACTCATAGATTGCGCGGTCGGTATTTTTTGGACTACTTCGTACCGATTTCCAGGAAGCGCCCTTATAAATCCATCCAATTCCAACATCGTAAGAATGCTGAATAGCTCAGACAGCGCCATTTTTGCTAGCGCTACAAGTTCATCTATGTTGAGCGGCCGTTCCTGCAGGAGTTCGAAAATAGATTTGTCTTTCTCTCGCAACGGCAATGCGGCTGGAAACTCACGCGGATTTTTTGCAGCTCTTTGCGAGCCGTATTTTGCACTCTTTTTTTCGAGTTCGTCTTGCTCTTTCTTTGGGTGTTCTCCAGCGGGCGTTTCTTTGCTGCGTTTAGCCACTGGTTCTAAGAGAAGCGCAGTAAGTATTTCCACGGCATTCTCCATTTCTCTCACAATCTCGCAAGAAACAGTGTGAAGGATGTGGTTTCCTTGTGATGATGAAATACCATTTCGTTTTGCAAAATCATTGGCACTGATAGCGATGCCTTCGCCCATCAAAAACTGCCCATTGCAGTAGGCTGAGAGCCTTCTGACACCATGATAAAAAGTATTGGCTGTAATGGAAGACTTTCTCTTACACGCCGAGCATTTTACGTCACGTTTTCCATATTCTCTGTCGGTAACCAAATTTCCGCACGCACAACGAAACCCGATTGGCATCAGAGACTTAAGGATAGCCTCCTCCCTATCAGCCTTTGTAGGAAATTTTTCCTCGAATCGCGCGAAACAAAGATCTATCTCTTCTTTTGAAGAAGTAAATTTCTCAATCCGATCATCTGAAGACATTTTGCCCACCTCTCTACGCACGCCTATAAACAGGTACGTAAACCGCGACCAAAAAGTTCAAAAAGGATGCGAAAAAATTTTTGCGTCTTTTTCAAAGCTCGCAAAATTCAAATAGATAACGAGAAAGCGAATCGTTATCGATTCGCTTTCAATAATAACTATACTGACCGGCTTGGAATTACCACTTGAGAAGGTTGAATCTCTCCATATCGACTGTGGATGTATTCCTGTAGATGGAAAGTACGATCGCAAGTCCAACTGCTGCTTCTGCCGCTGCAACCGTAATCACGAAGATGGCAAACAATTGCCCTTTTACTTGAACCGGATCTACATAGCGAGCAAAAGCTACCAAGTTAATGTTTACAGCATTCAACATCAATTCAATTGCCATAAGCACCCTTACAGCATTACGCGAAACAACCATGCCGTAAAGCCCGATAGCAAAAAGAACTGCTGCAAGGCTCAAATATTGGATCAACGGATGTTGATTGAGAGTAAGTGCAAAGAAACTGCCTACAGTTCCGACTGCCATAATGATGGAAGTCTGGCCGCCCAAAAGCGCAACCGTTGAACCAAGAAGGACAATGAGAACAAAGGCAAGAAGCTCTGTGTAATCCTTTAGAGCCCAAGACTCAAGTACAGAACTTAGTCCTGTCATACTTACGAAATTGTCGAGATTCCCAGTCGCATAGGCTCCAACAACGAAACACACCGCGATCGCATAAGCCAATGCATAAGACATTGCTTGAACTGGGGATTGGGACTTGGTTGCCACTGAGCTAGTCATCCTTATTACCTCTTTGACGCGACGGGCTCTGCGGCAGAATCTTCTACCACTGAGTATTCAAAATCTTCTTCGCCTGGTTTCGGCGGTTTCTCAGCTTTCGCCAGCATCACAGCACCAATTAGTGCAGCCAACAGCAAGACCGATGCAAATTCAAAAGGAAGCGAGTAATCAGTAGTCAACGCACGACCTAAGACTTGAACATTATTCATATCAAGCGGCTCGCTACTAAGCGTCCAATTTTCAGGTCTTACAGAAAGGTAGATAGTCATGAATAGACCAACCGCCACCATGAATGCGCCAAGCTGATTGGCAGGAGCTGCGGTGCTCAACTGAGACTTTTCCATGCGCGGATTGGTCAACATCAATGCAATCACGACTACAAGGGTAATGCCGACTGCATAAATCATCAGCTGTGCAAGTGCGAGGAACTGCGCTTGCAAGAGTAAGAACAAACCGCAAATCGAACCGAAGACGCCGATCAATATAAAACCGCTGCGGATAATTGTTCTATCCAGAATGACCCCATACGCAAGAAGGATGGAGATGGTAGCCAGAATGTAGAACATAAAGCTCTCTACATTGGTCTCAGCCAGCGCTTTGAGCATCTCAAACTGTTCCATAATTCCCTGTCCTCACTCCTCAAAACAATTGTGCAGCCGATTATTCTTTCGGCTTGTCTTCGCCTTCTTTCTTCTCTGCTTCTTTCTTGTCTTCCGCAGGTTTGTCCTTGCTTTCTGCGGCGTCAGATTTCTTATCTTCCTTAGCTTCTGCAGCTGGTTTAGCTTCTGCAGCAGGTTTAGTTTCTGCATCCGCTTTCGCATCAGCAGGTTTTGCTTCACCGCCTTCAGCAGGTTTGGCTGCTGCAGCCGGTGCGGCTGGTTTCGCTGCAGCGGCTGCTCCCGGAGCGGCTGCTGTTTTTGCAGCACCGGCAGCGGCTCCTGCAGCTGGAGCAGCTTTAGCTGGTTTCGGCTTAGGCAGCGGAATTTCTTTGCGGTCGAAATAGTATCCCGACTCTTCTTGACTCAATGTCAGCTTGCGCAAATCGTACACAAGAGCCTCGCGGCTGTACTCGGACATTTCAAAATCATTGGTATTGATAATGCAGCTGGTCGGGCAGACTTCCGTGCACAAGCCACAGAACATGCAAAGTCCGTGGTCGATTTTGAAATCGATCAATTCCAGTTTGCTTGTCTCAGGACTCTTGTGCGCAGTAATTTCAATGCACTTATCAGGGCAAACTCTTTCGCACTGGCGGCAAGAGATACAAAGATGCTCGCCGGATTCAGGATTGACAGCAAGTGCCAATCTGCCTCTTATATGCGTGTCCGGCATCTGGTCCGGATAGACCTGCGTAATCGGCTCACGAAACGTGTGCATAGCTACTGTTTTCAAACCGCGATAGATTTGATAGAAGCTGTCTTTGGCACGTGTAACTAAACTAAGACCCAACATGAACGTTTACGAACTCCCTTGCAAAGACAACCAACACGAAAACGATGAGAGACAGCGGAATCAAACGCTTCCAGCCAAAATCCATAAGCTGGTCGATGCGGAAACGAGGCAAGGTGCCACGAACAAGGACTGCGAAAAATACGATGCCATAAACCTTGAGAATCACCCAGATTGCAGCAAATAAAGTAGGTGGATCTACAAATTTGATGGCAATAAGTGGAGAAAGTACTTGATTGATAGCGCTTGCCATTTGCGGTCCGCCCAGCATATTGCCGAGCCAAGCAGGCACAGGGCAGTCGCCGCCACCCAAGAACATCACGACAAAAATCGAAGCAACCACAAACAAGTTAGTGAATTCTGCCAAGAAGAAAATAGCGAATTTGATGCCGCTGTACTCGGTGTTGTATCCACTAACAAGTTCAGATTCAGCTTCCGGCAAATCGAAAGGTATGCGGTTGATTTCTGCGCAGGCGCCAGTCATATAAAGACCAGCAGCGATAAGAACGCAAGCCATAAGAACCACAACCGCAATAATTGAAGCGATCGTAGCCATGGAATCCTGACCCGCCACAAGACCGAGCGCAGCTGCAGCTGGATCGGAGTAGGCAGTTTTGAGCACTTGGTCAAAGGATTTTGCAGACAGTTCTTGCAGTGCTGGAGCAGAATTGGAGAATTTCAGTGCCAGGGCGGAATCGAGTCCACGCAGAGCACCGCCACCCAGAATGTTCCAGTTGAGAATTCCGCCGGCTTGTTGCTTCATGATTTCGACAACATCCAAGCTGCCGGCCAGCAAGCAAATGGTCACTAGCGAAAGTACAAGTGGAATTTCATAACTGATTGCTTGCGCGGCAGAGCGCAAACCACCCACAAGCGAGTATTTATTGTTGCTAGCCCAGCCTCCCATCACGATTCCAACAACCGGAACCGAAGAAGCAGCCAGGATGAAGAAAATCCCGGTCGGCAAATTAACGATCTGGAAGAGTTCGTGATAGTTGGTGACAGCGGCGAGAAGCGGCATCGCACCAAAAATGGAGGGAGCAAAAAACACGATCGGAGCCAAGGTGAACATGAAAGCATCTGCTCCATGAGGAGTGATGTCTTCTTTGAAGAGCAGTTTGACAGCGTCTGCGGCTGTTTGCAGATAGCCATCAGGACCAACTCTGTTTGGTCCTAGACGAACTGTGAAAATCGCCAGTCCTCTTCTTTCGAAAAGCACCATAAACATGGCATTAATCGGAATAAAAACCAGCACCGATAGAATTGGTGTCAGCGCTCTACAGGTCTCGGCGGTAATCCTCGCAGCATCACTGTCATAAGAAGAGAGCAGCATTGGAATTGCCACACCGACCAGGTAGCAGGCAATCCAAACCGCACCGAATATGATGCACCACCAGGTGATGGTGAGCGTTCCAAGTTTCAAAATTTCGGCGCCGTTTCTCATGATTCTAAAAGCTGTCCTTGTTCTAAGGAGTTGGGTTTTCTAACAGAGAGCATTCTTTACTAGCGATACCAGAGAGTTTCTCACCGGCTCGTTTTGATTTTTTAGCGGTCTACGTCGGGCAAAATTACGTCGATAGAACCGAATATGGCCATTACGTCAGCAATTGGGTGGTTCTTCAGAAGTTCCGGCAAAATCGAAAGGTTGCAGAATGACGGATTACGCCACTTGATTCTGTAAGCTCTGTCGGAGCCATTCGAGATGATGTAGCAACCGAGGGTTCCGCGCGGAGACTCAACAGCGGCAAAACCTTCACCGGCTTTGACGCGCAAACCGGCTATTTGCTTTTTACCTGAAATTTCGCCCTGCGGCAGCATGTCGAGACATTGTTTGATGATCTCGTTGGACTGTCTCATTTCGCGAATGCGAAAGATGTATCTATCGAACGTATCGCCATCGCGGTCGTTTACCGGCACGTCGAATTTCAGTTTCGGATAAACCGAGTAGGGCTTGGTGCGGCGCAAGTCGATATTGACGCCGGAGGCGCGAATGGATGGACCGGTGATTCCATAATCCATGCCCAATTCTTTTCGGAGAATGCCGATCCCCTTTGTACGCTTCAGGAAGATCGGGTTTTCAGTAACGATGGCTTCGTATTCATCAACGCGATCAGGAAACTCTTCTGTGAACTTCTTCAGCTTGGAAAGCCAGGCATCCTTTGGATTGCGCATAACGCCGCCAATTCTGATGTAGTTAAACATCATGCGTTGACCGGCGATCTCTTCAAAGAGTTCTAGCAATTTTTCTCTTTCACGGAAAGGATAGAAAGGAAAACCGAACATCGCGCCCAAGTCGATCAAATAGGTGCCCAACCAGAGTAAGTGCGAAGTGATGCGGTTCATTTCCGATACCATTACGCGCAAATACTCAGCGCGTTCGGGAACTTCGCAACCATCTACGACTTCAGCTGCGCGAGCCATCGCCCAGGAAGTAAACATTCCGGAGAGGTAATCGACCCGGTCGATCAAAGCTTGGTACTGGAACCAGGTGCGATTTTGTCCCTGCCATTCTTGAGCTCTGTGAAGGTGACCAAGAATAGGCTCAGTATGGCGAACGATTTCGCCGTCCAGGGTAAGAATCAAACGCAGCACTCCGTGTGTTGCCGGGTGCTGAGGGCCCATGTTGATGAGCATCTCGTCTGTCTTTAGCCTGGGTGTCAGATCGACTTCTGTATCCGTTGCCATTGGTCCTTGCCTCTAATAAGTAAATCGGCGCTCAGCGGAAACTGCCGGGAGCCTTGTCATTGAGCGAATCAACCAGCTGCTTGTAATCGCGGCGCAATGGATGACCGTCCCAATCCCAAACGTTGAGAATACGTCTTAAATATGGATGGCCGTAATAGCGAATTCCAACAAGATCGTAAGTTTCGCGTTCGTGCCAGTTGGCTGCGCTCCAGAAGCGCGAAAGAGAAGGAACGAGTGGCAATTGTCCTTCTACAACATCTGTTTTTTTGACTCTGACTTTGATAATCAACTCATTGTTATTGGTATACGACCAAAGTTGATAAACCGAATCGAAAGTGTCAGCACTGTCGACGCCACTGACGGCTACGAGATAGTCGAGCTTAATCTCTGAGGATCCGCGCAGGAGCTTCATCGCGGCTTCCAGATGAGCTCCATCAATTTCTATGGTCTCCACACCGCATGAATCAGGCAAACGGTTTGTAGCAATTCCATGATCTTTCAAAAACTGCCCACACAGTCCCGGGCCTTTAGGCTCCTCGGGCGGTTTTGCGGCTGGTGTCTCTGACATTTCGAAGTCCCTTGTTATCTGCTGTGGTTTGCAATTACGCCTTTTCTTGAAGACTCTTGAGTGGATCAAGCGCTAAAGCTGTTTCGAATCTAGCTTCATCGATCAGGTCTTCAAGCGGACGTCCGGTGTCGTAATCGACTTGGCGTACCGCATTTTGTCTGTACTTTTTCTTCTTACGCTCAGCGTAAGACTCAGTACGAATTTTTTGCTGCAGCTTGAGAAGTGCATCAAGAATGCCTTCCGGACGAGGAGGGCAGCCAGGCAAATAAATATCAACCGGAATAACGCGGTCAACACCTTGCACTACTGAATAAGAATCGTTGAACATTCCGCCAGTCACCGTGCATGCGCCCATGGCGATGACGTATTTGGGCTCAGGCATTTGTTCATAAAGAGTGATCAGAGCCGGCGCCATTTTGCGAGTGATTGTGCCGGCGGTAATAATCATGTCCGCCTGTCTAGGCGTGGCGCGAAAAACTTCTGAGCCGAATCTAGAGATATCGAATTTCGACATCCCGACTGACATCATTTCGATAGCGCAACACGAAGTGCCGAATGTCAAAGGCCAAACACTATTCGAGCGAGCCGCATTGGCAATAGGGCTGACTACGGGCGACAACAGATCACCCATCGCTTCAATCATTTTTTCAAGCGTTGTCAGCGTGACTGTATCTTTCAATTCATCAGGGACTTCATTCATGCCCTGGACGTCACTATCTGCCATCGATCATTACTCCCACTCAAGAGCGCCTTTTTTCCAGGCGTATGCAAGCCCAACTACCAGAATGGAAAGGAATATCGTTACTTCGATAGGTCCAAACATCTTGAAATTGAGTGCTTTGCCGACCTGGTCGGTTGCCAGAGCCCAGGGAATGATGAATACGATTTCGATATCGAAGAGAATAAAGAGAAGCGCATACAGGTAGTAGCGAATATCAAACTGCACATGAGCTTCTTGCAGCGGCTTCATGCCGCATTCGTAAGGCTGAATCTTGGTCTTCGACGGTCTGTGATAACCGAACATGAGCTGCAAGATCCAAGCAAGCAAGATCATTCCAAGCGCCGGAAGGGCAAAGCCCATCAGAACAAACAAGGCAATCTGCGCCAACTGAAGTTGATACATCGCTATCCCCGAGCCGAATATTTCTGGCAATCGGCGGTCATTTTCACCGCCCCGTAAAGCATATCAGTCCTGACATAACGCCGCACTGTAACTAGATTATAGGCACGTAAGAAGCGAGTTGAAATTAGCTTCAGAGAACACAAATTAGGCACGTGCAGCGGTTTTAGAACTACCTTGAATTTTGCTCAATACTTGATTACCACCACTCAGCCTCCACGAAGCCAAGCGGCGCGCATCACTTCAAAAAGAAACGAATCGATAACGATTCGCTATAAAACTCAACCGATAACGATTCAGTCTTTTTTTTGAAAGCTGGCAAAAATTTCAAGAAGCAAAACGACCAGACCTTTATGACTGGAGCCCGGTCTTCGGCGACAGGAATACTTGACTATCTCTATTTTTCGTCTTCGCTGAGGCATTCAAACCCAGCAGGCATGGGCATAATCGGACAACGCATGCAACAATGGTTAACAAAAATAGTTCTTCTATCCAACAAGTATTCAAGACGAGGGTGCTTGTAAGTAAAAATATTGGTTAGATCAAATAGTTCTTTTTGGAATCCCTAAAGTAAAAGCAATGATAGATAGCTATTCACTGTCCCCCAAACGTGTCAAAGAATTAGAGCAGCTCTGCCAGAAACTGGGCGTCCTGTTCGGTCGCCTGGCAGTTCTTAACGAGGCACTGACACACTCATCCTTTGCGGCTGAGACCCCGGGAGCTCGTGATTACGAGCGCTTGGAATTCTTTGGCGACTCAGTTTTGCGCTTTGTCGTAAGCGAATATTTGCTAGAGCGCTTTCCTGACTACGATGAAGGGCAGCTTACCTCCATTCGGTCAGTGTTGGTTTCAGACAAAACACTGGCAGAAATTGCTCAAGACTTTGGACTGAGCAAATATATTTTGCTAGGAAGACAAGTCCAAATGCGCCCCTCGATTATGGCGCGTTCAATGGAAGCGATCTTTGGCGCCGTATACAACGATCTTGGATTATTTGAAGTACAAAACTTAGTCTTGAGGCTCTTCGGAAGCCGCGCGACAGACGTCGATAAAGATGAAGCAAAAGACAATTACAAGGCGCAATTACAAGAATATAGCCAGGGCGGTGGGCAGGGCGTGCCGGTCTATACGGTAGACAAAATTGACGGACCGCCCCATGAACCGACGTTTTCAGTTTCGGTTTCAATAGAGGGAAACACCCTGGCGTCCGGCTCGGGAAGCACCAAAAAGGCCGCCGAGCAGATGGCAGCTAAGGCTGCTGTAGAGAAGATAGGCGTCTCAGCCCTAAAGAAAAGCGGCCGCCCGAGCGACCGCTAAACGATTTTCTTTGCCTGACAGCTAAGACCTTCCGGTTTACTGTTGAACCGGTGGATTTTGAGCGCCTGGAGCCGGTGCCGGCTCAGCATTGAAATCCATGTTATTAATGCGTGTCGGAGCAAGGTCTACAGGTTGTTGAGGCTGACCAGCCTTAACTTGTGTACCGATGCCCAAAGCAGGAAGGCTTTGCAAATCGACAGGCACGACTACCGGCGCCGAATCAGAGATATGTGCCGGCAAACCGGACAAATCGGCGAGCTGCTTGGCATGCGTTCTCAGACTGAGAGCAGCCTTGCTTGCCACGGCAGCTTTGTACTCTGCTTCAGCAGCACGCAACAGCGCCCGTGATGCTTCCAGCTGCTTACGGCATTGGTCGAGCTTAGTCTTGGCTAGCTCGAGAGCGTGGCTGGATGCAGCCAACTCGGGTGTTTCGGCCGGTGCGACTGCTGTCTGTGCACCAGCGCTGATACCAAAAACGAGAGATATGGCAAGGGTGCTTGCGGCGCCCATTACCGACTTACGATAAAAACTTGCTGGCTTCATTTGCTTGCCTCGCCTGTCAAAACCTTGATGAACAACGGAACGAGAAAATTATATGTCCTGTTTAAGGTTAGCGCGCAACTATGAAAAAGCTCACAAAATCAGGCTATCTGACAGATCTACAGCGCGAATACTTTCGATCGATTTTCAACACGTTTGCATATAGAGAGGTTGGAATCTTCCAAAAACAAGAAGCCAAGAGATGAGTTGACGGACCCTTTCCAAACTTCAAAGCCCCACTTGAGATCAAATGTGGAGAAAAATGACCGCGAGATTCGAAAATTTGCATGGTTCGGAAAGAAAAATTGAGAAAAGTTGCACGGATTTAGATAAATAGAGGATAAGGCAGGCTTTTGCCAGGCTGTCGTTCAAGCTTCGCCGAAGCGCCGGGAAACAGGCTCCTGCGCGGCATAAGCGGGATGAGGAATAGTAACGAACTATAAAGCAAGTCTAAAGGTTCCTCTAAACCTCAATACATGACCTTGAAGTCCTTGCGCACGTTGTCTTATATTGTACGTTTCCGCCCGGTGGCGGAAGTTTTGGTCGCATGCCAAGATTAAGATCTTGGGTTTGTGACCCGCCGATATTTCGGCGCGTCGATGCACCAGCGAATGCTTGGGCAATTCGCGGCATGGGAGCGACGTTTCGACCGCATCGATGCATCAAAAGAGGTTAAAGGAGTGGCAATTTCAGTGACGGAAAAGCAGTTACAACACGACCAGGACACTCGGTCTGAATTCGAGCGCCTTCTCGATGAAACGATGAATAGCCGACGCTACGAGCAAGGCGACATCGTTAAGGGTCTCGTCGTTCGTGTCGAGCGCGACGGAGTATTGGTCGATGTGGGCAGCAAGTCTGAAGGCTTCGTGCCATTGAAGGAGATTTCCAATGTACCCGTCGACAACATCAAAGATGTAGTCAAAGACGGCGAAGAGCTGGAGTTCTACATCCTTCGCGAGGAAAACGAAAACGGACAGCTGACGCTTTCATTGAAAAGAGTCGCTCAAGCCCGCGGTTGGGTTCTGCTCGAACAACAGAAGAAAAACGACGACACCATTCGCGCCAAGATTTCTGCAGTGGTCAAAGGCGGCGTAGTCGTAGATGTTTATGGTCTGCGCGGTTTCGTTCCGGCCAGCCAATTGCGCGTAAAGGGAACCACGCCGGAAGAATTGATCGGCATGGAAATCCCGATGAAGATTTTGGAAACAGACACAAAGCGCAACAAGCTCATCTTGAGCCAACGCTTGGCTGTTCAAGAAGAGAAAGCTGCTCAGCGCGAAAAGATTTTGAGCACTCTGGCAGCCGGTCAAGAAGTGACTGGCGAAGTTGTTCGTATCGCCGACTTCGGTGCATTCATCGACTTGGGTGGTTTGGACGGCTTGTTGCCAATCTCGGAAATTTCGTGGGAACGCGTCTCACATCCGTCGGATGTTCTCAAAGTCGGCCAAGTTATCACCACCAAGGTGCTCAAGGTCGACCAAGACAAAGGCCACATCTCTCTCAGCTTGAAGCAAATGCAGCCTGATCCGTGGAAAGAGATCGAAGACAAATTCCAAGACGGACAAGTTGTATCGGGTACGGTTCGCAAGATCCAAAGCTTCGGCGCATTCGTTCAAATCTATCCTGGCGTAGACGCACTCTTGCCGACGGTAGAAATGTCCGATACCCCCAACGTCAAACCCGAAGAAGTTGTTCAAGTCGGTCAGAACGTCAAAGCAATCATCAAGAAGTTCTCCCCCAAAGAGCACAAGATTTCTTTGAGTCTGCGCGGTATGGACGTAAGCGACTTGATCGGCGGATAGAAAGATCTGTTAGGCACCGATCAATAGCCTGAACATTATGAAAGAGGGGTGGAGAGTCCGCCCCTTTTTTGTTTGCGATAAAAGAAACGTTGTAGAACAACGTTTGAAAGACACAATGTTTGCAGAACTAAAGATCAGTTATGTTTTGCAGGCACGGCGCCACTTTGCAAACACTGCAGAAACGCCTGAACGAGAGTTGGATCCCACTGGCGTCCAGCCCCGCGGGTAATTTCTGCCTGCGCTTCTTGAGGATCCATGCCCGGTCCATAGCGCATGTCACTCACCATGTTGTGATATGCATTGGCGAGACAAATTATGCGCGCTTCGATCGGAATTTCATTTTCTTTCAAGCCGGCCGGGAACCCTTCTCCATTGTATTCCTCATGGTGAGCCCTCACGATCGGCGCCAGGTGCGCCAAGTCGGGGAACGACTCGAGAAGTTCAGCCCCGTCGATCGGGTGACGCATCACAGTGATCAATTCGGAATCATGCAATTCTTCTTCGCGTTTTTGCAGGATGGGAGCGGCAGCACCTAGCTTGCCGACATCGTGAACAAGAGCCACCTGACGCACAAGATTTTGCGCTTCTTCATCCAGCCCTATACCTTTTGCGATGGCCACAGAATACTCGGCAACTTGACGCGCATGCCCGTTCAAATATTTGTCTTTGGCTTCGATTTGAGAAACCCAACCGTCGATGCGGCCCAACATACGAGCGTCAAGACCAGGCGTGGCAAAAATATAGTCACTTGTCGGATTAGCTGACGAGAGAATTTCTTGCAACTTCGCTTGAGCTTTTGCTTCATCAATTTCTATCGGCGGTCCCTGGACAAATTCAGGCTTGGCTTCCTGAGCAGGCGCTGGTGCTGGCTCCTGAGGCTTGAACTGAGATTTATCCTTGTGCATCGAAGCGAGCAAAGCGCTGCCTTGAGCGGCGGGACTGGGAGCCTTGCCTTTGCCGAGCTTGCCACGCAGGCCGGCTCCAGCAGCAGCATTCGCCACGGACTTGGGTGTTTGAATCGAATCTAAATCGCCCCACGCACTCGGAGCCTGCGCAGCTGCCGGCGCCGCTTTGGGTGTAGGAATAGCGTCGAGATTACCCCATCCACCAGGAGCTTCCGCTTCAGCTACTGCAGCAGACTCTGCACTGGCAGGTGCTGCCACGGCTTCAGAAGGTGCAGAGGGCGCTGGTGTAGGAGCTGGCGCGGGTGTAGGAGCTGGCGCTGGTGTAGGAGCTGGCGCGGGCGTAGGAGCTGGCGCGGGTGTAGGCACTGGCGAAGGAGCCGGCGCCTGTGTAGGTGTAGATGTAGGTGAAGGCGCGAGTTCTTGCGCTGGCGCTAACTCTGGAGCTGCAACTGCTTCAGGGGTTGGCTCTGCAGCAATTTCTGGAGCTGCCGGCGAAGACTGTGCAACCTCTGGCGTCTGTGCCTGCGACGGTGCACCCAGAGGAGCTTGTTCTGTAGGTTGAGCCACTGCGGGCGCCTGGGCCGCGGCTGCCAATTCAACAGGTGGAAGCGCTTGTGTTTCAGTAACTGGCGGCGAAAAATCTGCAGGCTCGGCAAATTCGCCAAAATCAATGTCTGCGTAAGGATCTTTTGCTTTGATTTCGCCAAGCTGCTCGGTGAGATCCGCCGTTTTGGTGAGAATTTCTTCCGGGCTTATCGGCAGGACATCGGCAGTAGCGGTCGCCGGCGGCGGCTCCAGTATGTTGCTGAACGCGTTGCCTGCGGCAGATGCAGCCGGCGATTGCTGAGCACCTTGTCCCCGTACAACAGGAGTGATTGTCGGAGTCGGAATGTCTGTTGATGTGGGAGGTGCGGACTCCGACATCGGCGCCGGAGGTGGTGGCGCCGGCGGTGGCGATGCTGGCGCCACAGGAGCTTGCGCAACAGGTGCCGGAGGCGTAGATGGTTGCGGAGGAGGCGTAGATGGTTGCGGAGGAGGCGCAGATGGTTGCGGCGGAGGCGCAGACGGTTGCGGCGGAGCCGGCGGTGCCTGCGACGTAGGTGCAGGAGCGGGTGTAGAAGCGGCCGCGGCCTTTGCCTGCGCCGGCACTGATTGCTGAGATGTTTTTCGCGCCGACGGAATAGCTTGAGCCCCGAGAGCGCCTTTGAGCGCATTACGAACCGTGCCAATCGAAGCCTTTTCGCCCGGGACTGTATCTTGCACAACTCGCTGGTGAAGCTGCATGATAGGCTCACGAGCACGTTTTTCAGCAGGCAATTTAAGTAGTGCTTCTGCAACCTTGTCTGCGACATTTTGCACCATATCGAGCTCGCCGCGCGTCCATGCCCGACGATAGTCGCACTGTTGCAGAATGACACAACCGTGAGTAGCGTTGGCAGTGCGCAGCGGAATGCCCAACAAAGACTTCACACTAATCAGTTGCAGTTCGTCTTGCACCGGCGAAGCATAAGAATTCAATTGTCCTTCAAAAACTTTGAGAGGCGTTTTGCTAAGCAGAACCTGCGCTATGAGCGGCGAACTAGTGGTTGGCCAGTAATAGTCCTGGCAGCTTTGTACTTTGTCTTGCTGCCAAAATTCGTAGCACTTCCAGCCAGCCTGAGCATCATCGGTACAGATAAATAAGCAGCGACTCGCCTGCAAAACCTTGCCAAGGATATTGACGACCATAAAAAGTGCATCGCCTATACCAAGCGAATACGCCATCACGTTGCCGATTTCGACTAAAAATGTATCTCTGAAAGTATCGCGCTGAATTACGTCATTGATTTGAGCGTGACGGATAATGTCGCCTAATTCCCCCAAAGCGACACGCATAGAATTTACTTCGTCACGCGAAACATCAGAGCGCCTTTGCAAACTCAAAGCACCAAAGGTTCGTCCTTGAATGACCAGAGGCATCGAGACATTCGGCAAGTTGTCAGGCAATTTGACGTCTTTGTGAGGCTTAAACTCGCATATCGACGTGACATTTGGATCGAGTGGATTGCTCACCATAATCTGACAAGAATCGGCGTTGAATGTTTCGCCGATTTCTTTGACAGTGGTTTCCAGGATTTTTCTTAAATCCCTGACCCCTGAAAGTTTTTGTAGTAGCGCTACAGTCATCGAGTTCTTTCTACTGAGAACCGCCAAAGTGCCCCTCAGAATCCTAGTATCGCTTATTTAGATCTATTTGTGTTATCTAGCCGCGCAATTTCAGAAGAGCCATATCGACCACCTCTCTTACGTTCTTGGCTAAATTCAGGCTGCCAAGTCCATCTATTGGAATCCATGCGGCATCGTGCACTTCTTCTGCTACGGTCAGAAGTGGCATATTTCCCGCTTCACCTCTGTCCACCGCGCACAAATATGCCATATCGATGTGATAAAGCTCCACGCCGTCCTCAACAGCAAAGACGCCATGCATACACAGTGGCTGCTGAAGGAAAAAAGCGTCGCTGTCGATTGAGACTGGAAGTTCGGGAGTAAGGACCATGACCTGAACACCCGTCTCTTCCATTACCTCTCGTATGGCAGCCTCATGTGGCAATTCTCCCTCGTCGATATGACCGCCCGGTGGCAACCATGCGCCGATGCGTCGGTGATGAACAAGCAAAATATGCCCTTCCTCTATGACAACTGCGGATGCCGTAAAGTGGTTGGGCACAGGTCTTACAAGCGGTAATAAATGAGTCGAAAGCTGCGGACGGTTCATACTCAACGCTCGAAAACCCCTCTAAAACCTCAATTATTGATTTGAAAAACTCAATCGTTATCGATTCGGTTTTTGCCTTAGTAAAGCGAACCGGATTTGAACTTTCAGGCTTCAGATTATAACCATGGCAACCCACCAAACCTGAATTTCCAAATCATTGGCTCTCAATGACCGGCAGACAAAGTTAGGATTCGCTAAAATTGAGGGGATGGAAACTGCCGCGTTTGACCCGCCACCTCAGCAATTACAGTCGGTTGGTGACCTGATCGGTCGCTCGATCAGAATTTATCGCAAGAACATCAAACTGTTCTTCCATGTTCTACTGTGGCCGACCATTTTTCTAACCGCCTCAAAGGTTGCTTTTCACTGGGGCGTAACCAGTTTTTCTTTGCGCCTGGATCAAAAGGACTGGACCATGGTGATCATTTCCGGACTCGCCGCCGTATTGGGCATTCTAAGCCTAATCGGTGTCGCGCTTTTTCTGCAATTGAGACAACTTTCGTTCATCCGCCTCGTCACAGGTTTTGCAGATAACTATGCCGATGCGCAGGCATACATAATGAAACGCAAGTGGAAAATTATCGGGTTAGTCACTCTTGCGTATGTGGCGATTATCGTTTCTGTGACGTTCTGGAGCATCATTGTTTCAGTCTGTATGGCGTTCTTCAAAGCGAATACAGCGACCACCTATTTACTCTTTGCCGGCATGCTCTTTGGACTTCTGGGCCTGATAGTTTCAATCACTATCACATGCATTGCGCTTTATTTTTCCTTTGCCGTCGGCGCTTGCGAAGATCTATCTTTAGGTAGTTTGTTCAACCGTACGTTCGCATTAGTGTTTCAAGATTTCTGGCGCTCCGGATATTTCTGCAGCCTGCTTTTCATTGCTTTAATGGTGATTAGTTATCCTCTATCACTGCCTTTGGTACTAGTGTCGATTTTCGAATTTATGCGTCAGGGAATGAGTCCCGATTTCCTCACCGATCCAGGCAAAATGCCCTTCTACTACACGCTCTTCAATCAAAGCTGGGAATCGATTGTAAGCATTGTCACCTGGCCAATTTCTTTTATGGCAACAGGTCTTTTTTACTACGATCAACGGATGCGAAAAGAAGGAATTGATTTGATTAGGCGAATTGACGAGATCAATAAGCCGGCTGGTTTAGTCGCAGAAGACAGGATTTGAGGCTCAGCCGCAAATCATGGAATTCAAAGATATTAGCGAAGCAATTGCCGACGTCGCCAGGGGTTACCACTACCACAAGCCGCCGGAATTCTTGGTCTACATGCAAGAGATGCTCAGCCGAGTGCTGCGATTTGTAAAGGACCTTCTAGAGCAGCTGCACCTATTTAATTCCGGCTTTTCCGACACTCGCATGGTCGGAAACATGATGCAAATGTTGCTCTACGCAGCTGGCGGTCTTTGCACAATGATCATCGTTTATTTGGTCTTCATGCGCATGACCAAGCTCACTCAGATGAGTAAGCTCGCCCGCGCCGGGGCCCTCGAAAGCGAGCGATTACTTACATCAGAAGGCTGGCTGGAAGAAGCGAAATCTCTCGCCCAGAAAGAACACTACAAAGCAGCTTGCCGTGCAGTCTATCTTTCATTTTTACGCCATCTCGAAGAACAAGAAGTGGCTCCATATGCACCGGCAAAAACGAATTACGAATATTGGTATCAACTAAGCAAACACCAGGAAGTTCAATCAATATTCAGGAAACTAGCGGATATCGTGGAACTAGTTTGGTTCGGAAATAAGCAAGCAGCACGAGAAGATTTTGAGACCTGCCTGAGTTTGATCGATGAAGCCAGAGCAAAAGTAAGAAAAGAGCCGTCCGCGCAAAGCCTCGTCCTGAAGAGTAACGCAGCGGGGTCTGACAAAGTTTCATGACCCAAGCAACACCCGAAAAATCGAACCGTATTTGGTGGCAGTTATTTGCCTTGCTCTTGGTCAGCGGATTGGCCGTTTATTCGGGACTTGCGTTTGACGAACAAAAGGACAAGTTTTGGCCGGAGACTGAGATCCTCATCTCAGTGTTCAACAAAAAACCTAGCGGTCTTTCCGGTATGCATGAAATAGTCACGAAAACCGGCATAAAATCAATGACATGGCAATTGCCATATCGCAATCTAGCTGACGTCAAAGGAATGCTAGTCATCCTCCAACCGACCGAATCTCTTTCAGAATTAGACGCCAAATTGATTCTGGATTGGGTCGAGAAAGGTAACGACCTCATTTACTTTGATCACTTTTCGTACAAGTTGACTCGTCGCCTGATCGACAAATTGAACATTGAAACGAAAGATGGCACGGATATTGTTGACAAAACGTTATCGCTAAACAACACAGCAGTTCCCGAGTTCGCACATGTTTCATCGCTTTTACTAAGCGCCGAACGACGCCTCAAAGGCGGTCAGGCTCTTCTTTCAGATTCTTCCGGCACTCTAATTGCTTTAGTGAAACACGGAAAGGGTCGAGTGCTGCTGGGTACAGTCCCCAGCATCTGCTCAAACCGCCGGCTCGCCAATCCTGACTCCTGGTCTAACTTCCAATTTCTCGCCAATTGGTTTAGCACCGCCCACGGTGCGGTAATTTTTGACGAGCGTTGCCACGGGTTTTCCTCAGCGACAAATGTATTCCACTACCTTTTGCGCGGACCAACTGGCCCCATTTTCTGGCAGCTAATGTTGATTTTGCTAATCGCAACGATTAGCGCGGCACAAAGATTTGGCGCCGTACGCCAGGTGTTCGTTACTCGGAAGATTTCCAATCTGGAATTTATTCACGGATTATCAAATGCCTTCCGACGCGCCCGCGCAAACACGGCTATTCTTGAAATACTTGGGCAGTCCTTTAAAAACCGCCTTTGCAAAGCGCTTGGCATTTCTCCCCACGAATCGTCCGAAAACATAGTCTCGGCGTGGCAGCAATCTAAGTTAGCGCCAACAGCGAACATGCAAGAATTGATTGAAAATTATGAGCGAGCATTAAGCAAGAAACATTTGAGCGACTCTGATTTGAGAACCTTAGTGGGCACCTGCGATAAGATAGCCAGAACTCTTGCCGATTCTACAGACGAAAAAACAAAGGCGGAATCTAATTCATGAGCGAAATCGGAACAGTTTTTAAGCGCTTGCAAGAACGACTTTCTTCAGTGATAGTTGGACAACAAATGGTAATCGATCAGCTTCTGGTCGCTTTGCTTGCTGAAGGGCATGTCCTTCTGGAAGGCGTTCCAGGGACAGCAAAGACGATGCTGGTAAAGACGCTTGCATCGCTGATAGGCGCTGAGTTCGGGCGCGTTCAGCTCACACCAGACATGCTGCCATCCGACATACTCGGAACAAGCATCTACGACCTCAATACAAAAACTTTCACGCTGAAGAAAGGTCCTATTTTTACAAGCCTTTTGCTCGCCGATGAAATCAACCGCACGCCGCCTAAGACTCAATCGGCACTGCTTGAAGCAATGGAAGAGCGTCAGGTGACTCTGGACGGCCGCACTCAAAAGCTGCCCGATCTTTTTATGGTGGTTGCCACCCAGAACCCGGTTGAATTCGAAGGCACCTATCCGCTTCCAGAGGCGCAACTGGATCGCTTCATGATCAAAGTGATGATTGGCTATCCCGATGCCGATGCCGAGCGCCAAATGCTTCTTAACTGGCAAGAAGGATTCTATAGAAAGAAAACACCAGCTCTTGAACCTTGTGTAAGCGTGGAAGAAATCCTGCAAGCACGCCAGGAATTGGACAACGTAAAAGTAGAAGAATCGATTCTCAATTATTTGATGGAAATTGTGCAGAAATCGCGCAACCTCTCGGATCTTCAATTGGGCGCCAGCCCGCGTGCAGCTCTAAGTTGGTTGGCTGCAGCAAAGTCGCATGCCGCAATCGAAGGCAAAGACTTCGTCACGCCAGATAATGTCAAATTCGTCGCTGAACCAGTCTTGCGACATCGCCTTATCCTCACGGCTGAAGCAGAGCTTGACGGCGTTACAGTCGGTCAAGTAATCACCAACTTGCTAAGACAAGTCCCCGTGCCAAGATGATGGCGCTTTGATATGAAATTCACTGCCAGCCGGCGACTTTATTTATTGCTTTGCGCAGGTGTAGCGATTTTTGCTGCAGCTTATTTCTTCAAAGGCGCACACACGCTCGGTCTAGTTGTCGACGCACTGATACTGGTGGCAGTGGCGGTGGATTTTCAATTGACGCCCAGACCAAGATTGATTTCCGCCACCAGAGAAAATCAAGAGCGCTTATCGATCGGCAGAAACAACGAAGTCTTCATCTATGTTCAAAACAAGAGCAGCCTCGACCTCAGAGTTCAGGTAAAAGACGACTGCCCTCTAAATCTCAACCCAAATGTAGAAGTATTCGAATGCACAATTAAGAGCGGCGAACAAATAACGCTCAAGTACGAAGTGATTCCACGCAGACGCGGGCTCTACAAATTCGGCGATATCCATGTTCGCTATTTAAGTTTTTTAGGACTTTTCTATCGTGAATCAACGAGTAAGGCGGAAAAGGGTGCCAAAGTCTATAGTGATTTGAAAGCGCTCTACGATCTTTCAATCAAACTGAGCCGGACAACGGAGCTGGGTGAACTGCACCAAAGGAAACGCGGACAGGGTACCGATTTTGCCAGCCTGCGCGAGTACACGGTAGGCGACGACAGCAAACTCATCGACTGGAAAGCCACTGCCCGCAGAGACAGGCCAGTCGTAAGAACATATGAAGTAGAACAAGAACAACGTCTCCTTATTCTTATCGACGCCGGAAGAATGATGCTTTCCGATCTCGAAGGACTGACGCGTTTCGACCATGCCCTCAATGCCGGTCTATGCCTGGCGTTAACCGGGCTCACTCACAACGATCAAGTTTCATTCGGCATCTTCGCCGACAAACCTCTTGCCTATTTGCCGCCACGGCGAGGCAAAGCGTACTTGAAGAAAATATTGGAAGCAGTATTCGATGTTGAACCTAAAATGGTGGAGCCTGATTATCTAGGAATGCTTTCGTATTTCGCTTCCATGCAAAAAGGCAGATGCCTTATGGTTTTGCTCACCGATCTAACTGATGCCGTCGGCTCTCAATCAATGCTCGCCGGTCTAGCCAGCCTCTCCGGCAGACATCTGCCGTTTTGCGTAACGCTCAAAGACCGACAGGTGACTGAGATGTCTCATCAAGGCATTCTCAAGGACGCACATGATAAAAGTGTTCCAGTCGACCAGATTTACCGGCGTGCAGTAGCGTGCGATTTGCTTTCACAAAGAGAACTGGCTCTGAATGTTTTGCATAGACGCGGATGCCTGGTACTAGACTGCCCACCGCAAGAACTTTCCGACAAGCTTGTCGATACCTATCTGGAAATCAAAACGCGCGGGCGCCTTTAAGTCCAGCTTAGACCGCTTTTCTTGAGCCAGATCATTTCGAACCGGCTCTACTTGAATCGACTCTGCTCAATCCAAAACAGGGTGAGACAAGAAAAATCTAGACTAGATCGTTGTCGCACGCATATTTTACTAGCGCAGTACGGCTCTTCAATTTGAGTTTCTTTCGAATGCGCGAAGCGTGCAATTCAACAGTCGACTCGGTGAGGAATAGGCGCTGAGCAATTTCTCTGTTAGCGAGACCTGACGCAATTAATTTAAGAACTTCCAACTCGCGGAAGGAAAGCGGCGGACCACCCGTCTCAGAGCGGCCTTTGTCTTCCAAACTTTCAGGTCGATTGGTTCTCGACGCCATCTCCAGAGTGTTCGTCAACTGCTGAGTGAGGTTGCCCAACAAGTTCATATTGAACAGTTGATCTTTCACTTGCATGAAAGCCTGGCTGTTCTCGAGAGCAATGGCAGCTTCTGCTGCAGCAACTTCAAGCATATCGAGTTCGTTCGGTAACCATTTGCGCGGGGCACCACAGGAGATGGCAACTACGACTCCGTAGATATGTCCGTGATGCGAAATCGGAGCTCCGGCAATGCTGCTGAAACCATTATCCAGGAACCATTCCAGCTCCTCATCGCTAATTTGCAAATTCGGTCTTTCGGCAACGATATCGCCAACAGCCTTTACCCGTGTTTTGAAATGAGACGCTGTACGAGCCGGGAATTGTCCTGTTCTCCCGAGCCCAAGCGGCGAAACATCAGGTTCTGCATACTCGTGGGTGACAATTGGCGAGGTCACGGATTCAGTTCTAACAATCATGCAGCGCGATACACTCAAAGCGCGGCCTAAACTGTCGACCACCGATTGCATGATGCTGTCTCGATCGAGCGATGAGTGAACACGACAGACAATCTGGCGCATCCATCTTTCCCATGTTAGTTGCTTGGAAAGACTGGCTTGACCGGCCTCCATTTGTCCAAAGTCTTCTTGAGCGCCGGTCGTTTTAGAAGTAGAGGTAATCTGTTTTTGTTGATGAACAATAACAGCTACATGCTGTCCATTCGACTTCGGATCATGAATCGGATAAGCGAGCAAAGAAACCGTCGCACCATCCGATTTGCCAGCAGAGACAGCCAAATCACTGACGCTCTTGGCAGAATCTTCGCTGGCAGCTCTATTTATGGCCTCGACAACCAGCGCTTTAGGAGCGAGCAAATCGCTCAAACTGACATTCGTAAGCGACGCACTCGAGCCCGTCAGCAAAAGTGAAGCACTGGCATTTGCACTCAACACCGCCAGTGTTTCTCGATTGACGATCAGGCATGCAGAGCCTGCTTCACTGAAAAATACAGCTTCGCGATTAAGTGTTCTAAGAGCCTGGCAAACTTCAACAAAAAGCGCAACCTGCTGTGCCAGTCCCTCGCAAGCCTCAATCATCTGGTCGCAAAAGTATGAGCTGTCCGCGCCCGGAGCCGCGTGCATAGTGAGACAACCAATGGGACCTTTCGGTCCGATCAGGGGGAATGCAATCACAGCACCCGATTTGGTATCACCGACAAACTCGCCTAACTGCGAGCCCTCGTGCGAGAGTATGTCCTGTAACGGCAGAGGTCGCCCATCTCTTAAAAGCTTGGTGAACTCGGAACGCAGACCTAAATGGTAGCTCTTGCCCAAATGCGCAGATTTCTGCGAGCGTGAATACTCAGCATTTACTGAGAGCGACGCGCCATCCTCTGAAAACAAGAGAACCGCACAGCGCTCAAGATTTAATCCTTGCCCAATCTCGCCGGCCGCCCGACCAGTCAGTACAGAAAGGTCTTCTGGCGTTCTCATAGCGGCGCGCACAAGCTCAGTGACTTTGCTCAACAAAGCCCAAAGATCAGCCGGGCCGGCTAATTTGTCTGATCTGGCAACTTTAGGTACGTTCAACTAATTTACCGATTACGGCAGGAGGGCGAACAAAGGTTTCAATCGATCTCTTATAGCTAAGGGATATTCCAATTTTCCCCATAACATACGGTACTGTCCATATACGGGTTTTTCACAGTGAACGCAGAGCAACCATAAGCCGAACCTCTAATGTGGGCCGGGGTTTTCACTGGGAACATACAGCCATGCCCAGCTGTCAGTAGCAAACAGGTGTGGGAGCCTAGAGCGCTTGCACCACAAAGAGTCACCGCCAAACATCAACCAGGCGCGAGAAAACGAGATTAGCGAAAGTTTATTTTTGCTAAAAACGTTCCCCCCGCTTGACTAGCCGCTCAAACGCCAACACAGCGGGCGTTACAGCACGTTTCGAAGCGCCACGAAATTGGTATAGAATTAATGTAAGCTCATTTAATATAAAAGGGAAGCCTCAAATGACCTCGGCATCACAGTTCAGAAACCTGAAACGCCAATTTGGTAAACGCCTAGTCGAGTGCGCTCTTAAATGTCCGACCTTAGTCGCGGACATCGAACGTATTCGCCAGGAGGGCGTCAAGATAAGGCTGGTGGATGGACCTTGCCGGGCGTATTACGACCGCAAGAAGCGGACGATATACATTGGCAGATGGTGCCCGCGCAACTACAAATTGATTAGCATCGCGCACGAGTTCGTCCATGCTGTCATCCGTCCGACTATCGACCCGGTTCCAGGTGTCACCGGCAGACAAGAATTCGTCACTCGCTGTCTGGAAGAAGAGACAGAGGCCATCGTTCACGAAATTAGCATTGTCAAAGAGCTGATCGAGGCGGGAGTGAAAATAGATCCAAAAGAGCTTGAGTGGTTGAAACGTTATAAACGTGGCGGACGCAAGGCAATCATGAAAGCACTGCAGAAAACAATCACTTCTACTACTGGCGAAGACTATCCAGAGTATTACGGCAGCTGGTATGACGAAATCGTACCGCCTGCAAAGCGACTGCCCTAGCACGTTCTAATCAATTAGATTGCCAACCGGCTAGATTGCCAACCGGCTTACAGCAAGTAAGGCAGCGGCGAGTCTTTCTCTTCATCCACAGTAAAGGGCTCGGATGTCAGAGCGCACGGATTGGGGATCATGTAACGCAGCTCTTCAGCTATGGCTCGAGCCTGCGGCATGCCGGCATGCAAGTGGATCGTCTGGAAGTCGATTTTTACTCGTGAGCCGTCAGCAGCAGTCACTTCGCCGTAATTAATCAGAGAGCGAGCCTGATTCATAATTTCGTTGTGCGACCGCATCTGTGCGCGACTATGAGTATGTGGCAAGAGATTGCCATTGCTGTCGTAAGCTCTGTCCAACCAGGCTTCCTGAGCTACTCTAATTCCTGCACGCTCACCGGCAGCAAGCAGATTGCTTCCCGATGGTCCAATCAAGATCAGCCATCGGTCAAACTCAGCAAGCGCTTTGGCAACGACGGTTGCAATGCGAACATCATGCGACATCTGGCGATAAAGAAAACCATGGGGTCTGACTTGAGTCAGTTCAAAACCAAATGTGCGAGCCATACCGGACAGAGCACCGATTTGATAAAGAACCGAGGCACGAAGTTCGGAAGTGGACAAATGAATCTCTCGCCTGCCAAAACCTTGCAAATCGGGATAGCCGATATGAGCCCCCAGAGCCAGACCATAATAACGGCATTCTTCCAAAGCCGCTTCCATGAGCGAAGGGTCGCCGGCGTGTGCACCGCAAGCAATGTTTGCCGAGGTGACAAAAGGCAGCACATCAGACTCTCCGGGCATGCGGTAGGGTCCAAAACCCTCACCCATGTTGGTATTGATGTCTACGCCATGGCGCAAAAACAGCTTGGCTGTGGGAGGCTGTTGAGACTGACTGACCTGAGCGGGCGCTGATTCACGACTTCCCCGTGGTCTCTGTCTTCCGCGTCGCATAATCCTCCTTGCTGCCGAATTTCACTCGGCAAAACCAATCTCAGCCCGATCGAAAGGGGTGAGAACTGAGCATTTTAACAGGGAAACCCGCCAGTTCTCACTTTAGAGCTTGTCAGTCCGCAAATGTACTAAACATCAATTTGGAAAAACTAGGTTTTTTCCGGTTTGATGAGTGCAATTTAGTCTTACAATGTAATGAGCACTAAGTGCACCTATGTGTTTTAGGGTATAGGTTTCTCGGATGCCGCTTTGTCTTCAAAGACCCGGCCCGAAAGCCGAACCTCACAATTTTCCAATTCGGTAGGGCTCAATGCCCGGTTCTCCAAGAACCTCCACTTTTATTTAATCGAGAAATTTGTCTTTGAGACGATTACCAATTCCAATTCTGGGTGTTCTTATCTGCCTTCTGGCTGGTCTCGACATGAGAGCCAATGCAGATAACCGGCTGATGATGACCGGAGATGACCCCTACAACCTTAGAGTTCTGGCCTTCCAGTGTTACATCGAAGGGCAAACGGAATCAGCGTTGGAAACCTACCAGCGTGCAGTCAAGCGTGCTATCGAAGAATACGGCAACGATTCAACCATCGTTGCGGATATCTATTTCGAAATGGGCAGTCTCGCCTTTGATGCAGGAAAGGAAAACACTGCCGAATCTTGGCTCAATGAGTCGCTTAAGCGCAATCCCAACTCTGAGATGGCGAGAATAAAACTTGCCGAAATCTACAGAGTTCGAGCGAAACACGATCAAGCTCTTTCGCAAATTCAAACTTGCTTGAAACGTAATCGCAATTCAATCGCTGCCAGACGAGCTCTTATTGTTTGGCTGCAAGAAAAAGGTTTTGTGGCTCTGGCGACCCAAGAATCTTATGTACTTAGTCAAATAGCTGGTGGAATGGACAAGCGTATCGCTCCACAAACCATGATGGCGTCTGCCATCAAGCCACATGCGCCGGCCGCTCCACCGGTCAAAAAGGAAGAGCCGGCACCAACCAAACCGCCCGAGCCGAAGGCTGAAGCCAAAGTGGAAGCGAAAGCACCGGAAAAACCGAAAGCTCCACCTTCTGTTGTTTCAGCATTGATGAAGCGCGTGATTGCGCCGACGCCCCCACCAAAGAAAGAAACACCGAAGCCGGTAGTAAAACCGCCTGTGGTTGTTAAACAGCCGAAAAAAGAAGTGAAACCGGAGCCGAAGAAAGCCGAGCCAAAGAAAGAGCAGCCGGCACAAGAAGTTGCGAAGTCGCCAGCTAAGAAGATTGAGAGACCGGCACCGTCTGTGCTTCCTCCTCCGCCTCCAATGCCAACACCGGTCGTTGCAACAACTCAGCCCAAACGATCCAAGAATGGACTGGTGCCACCACCGCCTCCAATCGTTCCGTCATTCGGAATGTTTCCGCCGCCGCCGCCCATGGGCTACAACCCCAATGCACCGATGCTGCAGACTCGCGCTGTCATAAAGAAAGAAAAGCCGAAATCCGAGCCGAAGCCGGAGCCAAAAGAAGACAAAGTAGCACGCGATGCCAAAGACACTCCTAGCGTCGATGAAGAGGGCGAAGGCGATTTTCTCATCGACTGGGCTGGATCAAGCAAGAAGAAAAAGAAATAAGTTGAGCAATTCGCGGCTATGACGAGCCGTTGGATCTACTGATTAGGACCACCGGTCTCTCCGCCGGGAGGTGGCATACCATCACCTCTGCGCGGACCGCCAGGTGCCACCATGGCAGCACGCGGACCACCAGGCTTCACATCAGGCAGACGTTTGCGCTGATCCGGAGTCAACACCCCGCGAATTGCAAGAAAATCGTCCAGCTTCATGTCTTCTGCCTGTTCGTGCAGTTTGCGTAATTCTTTGCCTTTCGCGCGAATTTGATCATCCGATGCGGAAGGATCAAACATCATGTCTCGCAGTTCTTGTCCGCCACTGAAAAGCTTTCTTCTAACTTCGCGAACACGAGTAGCTGTAGCTTTTCGCAGTTGTTGAATCTTCGCTTTTTGCTCGTCGGTCAAGTTAAGCGCAGATAGATCTAGCGCTTTTCTTCCACCAAATCCCCCACCCCTGCCGGCAATTCCGCGGCGTCCACCAAACTGTCCGTCCCGCATAAAACCTTGCCGGCCTTTTCGAAAACCACCGCCACCAAATCCATCTGCTTGCGCATTCTGTCCGCGAGCAAGCGGCTCTTGTGCAGTATCCATGCCCTCTTGACCAGGAGCTTGCCCGGATGTTTGTCCGCCCACTTGTCCTTGCATTTGACGAGCGCGCATTATTGCTTTGCGCATTCTGGCGCGGCGCGCCATCTCATCCGACACATCGCTTGTGCCGCCCTCGCCATCAATTTCATTCAGCAAGGCGCGCGCCTTGCGCATGCCCCTATCGGTTGATTCGGACGCTGATGGAACATTAGAGGCACCACTTTTAGTGTCAGATGCAGAACCAGCTCCTTGAGCCGTGGCAAATTGCGTCGCAGCAAGAAAACACAGCGTCAGCGCCAAACATCCAATTAGTGATTTGTTAGAGCTTGATCGCATACAGGCCATCCTCATCTGTGCTTACTCCGATATCCGAACTGATGCCATCGTCATCTTCATAGAGAGCCAATAGCTCTGACGAAGCGGCACGATTGCTTTGTATTGCTTGCGATGCAGGCACAACTGTTTTTGTGTTCTCCTGCGCGACAAGAGGTGCTTTCGTTTCACGATCTGGTGCGAGGGCAGTCGTAGATTCGCCATGTGCAAGCCTTTCGGTTTCCTCGCTGAAATGCGCGCCGGCAGTCTTATTCACTGCGGAGGAATTTGTGATCGATTGTGGCGTATGCGCTGCAATTTTTTCTTGCTGCAGCTTTTGCTCGAGATCTTCTGACCGTTGCGTATTAACACCGCTCTGACTACCGCTGTTATTGCTGCCTTTGTGCACTGACTCACTGCCACTCTTCACCGCCACTACTCTGGACTGATCGTCAACATTCGAGTGCGCAACTTGCTGTGGATCGCCTTTCAAAACAATAGAACCAGCAATTGCAATCACAACTGCAGCAGCCGCCGTTGCTGCTACCAACCATTTACGCGTGCCGCGCAACGGTACAACATTGCCAGGCGGCTCGCTCTGAGCCGATGAGCTGCGAGAAAGGACCTCATCGAAGTTGTCCGCCAGGTCAAAATTCATTTGCCTGCGCGGCAAACTCGAAAGCGAAACTTTCAACGCCTCGATTTCCTTCACCTGCCTGGTGCAATCATCGCAATCAGCAAGGTGCAGAACAACCTGCTCCTTCTCCGAGCCCTCCAGCTCATTGTCGACGAATGCATCAAGCATCGGTACAAATTTTTCACATTGGGAATTCTTACTAGACATAGAAATCACCTTGAAGCGGCTTGAACACCTTGATTGTCAAAATAGGGGGCAAGCAGTTCTCTCATTTTTAAGCGACCGTAGTGCAAACGAGAGCGGACAGTTCCGACGCTGGTGCCGACGATATCGGCTATTTCTTGATACTGGAAGCCTTCGATATCATGCAAAACAACTACCGTTCGCTGATTCTCCGGCAACGCTAACAATGTCTTCTCAATGAAGAGTTGTTGCTCTTCAAGATCTACTCTCTGTGCCGGTGAAGGCAGCGGATCGGCGATTTGAGAAAGACTGACAGCCGGATCCAGCGAATCTTCTTCATTCTGTGTAGATTGAGGATCGAAGGACACGACTTTCACCCCGGCTCGTCTCTGTTTTGTTCTCACGACATCAACACACAAGTTGTGTGCGATCCGAAAGATCCAGGAGGCAAAAGAAGCTTCTTTTCTAAACCCGGTAATTCCTTGATGCACTTTCAAGAAAGTATCTTGAGTTACTTCTTCAGCTTCATCCTGGTTTCCCAAGATACGCAAAGCCGCGTTGTAAACGCGATTTTGGTATCGGCGAACCAGAGACTTGAACTTGGTCGAGTCTCCAGTCTGTCTAAATTCTTCAACGATGGCCTCGTCGGTAAGGTCCACTGTTTTTCTCCTAGCCAGACTTCAGGGTCCGCTATTATTGAATACGTAAATTCATGCTTCGGAGTTCAATTTTTGAGCCCTTTATTAACAACAGTTAATCTCAGTCGGGCGATGGTCCTGACTCTCACCATTTCCAGTTGCGCTCTTTACTCGTGTCTGACAAGTATAGGCGCTCAAGCCGCTGATTCGCCTGCCGCGGTAACTGCAAAAAACTCGGATCCGGCGCAAACGACCAAGGCAGTAAAAGTAAAAGAAGACCTGCCGAACTTTCACCAGGTGCACCCTTATCTCTTCCGCAGCGGCGAACCTTCCAAAGAAGGATTGAAGAAGATAAAAGAGATGGGCATTACAACCATCTTCGACCTGCGCAATCCCGGCGAGATGTCTTACAGCGAAAAAGATGCAGCAAAAGAATTGGGCATCCGCTACATCAGTATGCCGATGAATTCAAAAGCACCGACTAGCAAACAAATTAAGCGCTTAGTTGAAGAAATCGATAAAGCAAAAGCCAGTGTGGCCGAAGTAACTGAACCGGAAAAAGCTGACAAAATTGCGAAAGAAGAAGCTGCTCATCTGGAAAAAAACACTAAGGTTGGAACTCCCAAGCAGGCAGTGCTAGTTCATTGTGCTCACGGTTCAGACCGCACAGGCTGCATGATCGGCATCTGGAGAGTGATGCGCGACGGATACGACTACGACACAGCCTACAAGGAGATGCGTAAGTACTGGTTCACTCCCAAGTTCACCAATCTATCTGGAGCGGTAAGAACAGCAGCAAGTCAAAAGTCGCAGTAGATTTTACTGCTTAGCGTACTTTCTCATTTGAATTCGTCGGCACAATCATAGGCACATTTCTGACGCCACCGGCAGAACCCGGTCCAACAGGGCGATTCATTGGTGTGATCATCGGCACCGAAGGCTGACCTCGTCCCGTTTGATTCCACGGCGAGATAGTCGGCACAGACTTCCCGGCTGGAGTCGGAGTGACAGAGGGTACGCGCGGCATCCAAGGATTCACTCCGGGATTGACCGGAGGTGTCGGTTGCACTTGCTGGACCGGCTCTTCTTTTGCCGGTGTGACTGTCGGCAAATTCATGCTTGCCTTGACCGAAGCCAACTTTTCTTGAGCAACTTTTGACCATGGGTAGAAGCGCAGAATTTCTTTTAGCGTTGCCACCACCCGCGGTAGGTCCTGGAAGTTTTCGCTTAGCTTCACCTGATACCAGAGCGCTGACCAGTTGGAGGGTTCAAGGAAAAGAGCCTTTTCAACATAGCGTTGCATCTCAGGGAATAGCTTGGCGCGATAGAGATGCACTGCACAATCGACGTTGACGTTCGCATCCTGCGGAGCCAGCACCATGGCCCTATCGATTGCTTGTTTGGCGATCGCCTTCTGTCCATTGTCGCTGTAGAGAAGGCTCCAGTCAGCCAGAATTCGTCCTTCAACATCACGCGCACCAACTTTCTTTGCCAATTCCTGTGCACGCACAAAATACTGATAAGCCGCCTTCGCATGTTCAGGCCGGTTCAAATCTTTTGCCATAATGCGGCGCAAATTGCCAAGCCTCCCCAGAAGGCGCGCTTGCATTTTGATGTCCCGCGAACCATCGGCCAGGAGCAAGGCTTTCTGGTAATACACTTCTGCTTGACGGTAATCTCGCCGCGCCACCAGCATGTTGTCGCCACGCGACAGCGCGTCATCCATGTCGTTTCTCAGCTTGTACACTGGGTTTTGCTGTAGGAGCAATCGCTGGAACCGATAGTCCACCGTGACAATAAAATTTTCCCAGAACGGATTTCCTAGAATGCCGAAATTAGAATCCTGGAAAAACCCTGCTCGCTCCTTGCCTTCCGGCGTCGGCTTCTTCGCAGAAAGACGCTTCTCTTGCTGGATCGGATAAGTAAATGGAACACCGCGTCGGGTCAGTCCACCCAAACCAACACTGTCGATAACAACTCGTCCAAGCTGCACGGGCCTGCCATCAAGGCCGGTCGCCTCCGTGACATGCCGCACCGCCGCAGGATCCCCTTGCACATGCCGTTGAGCAACACCGGTAGGCAGGTGATTGAAAGCAGCGCCCGTATCAACCAGCAAAAGCTGCTCATCCCGCCCGTTCAACGAGACTTTAATATAGGGCAACTGACGTACGATAAATGGAACGTTAGCCGCCCGAATCGGTCGCACTGCTGTTTCTATATCTTCAAAAACAAGATTGGGCTTACTGTAGTCGATTGTGACCAAGAACTGGCTAATTATGTTAGTACCGATAATGCCCGCAATCTGCCGCCCCATCTGCCTCGACTGCGCACTCATATCGAGCACGCGCACAGGCACGTCGTTCAATACAAGGGAGCCAATCTCAAAACGTTTAAGTTCAGAGCGATTTGCCTGCACGATTCCGCTGTAGCCCGCTATGTCGAATTTGTCCTGTTTCGCCAGGAAGTTTTGAGCAGCAATTCGACGGTCGATAATCGTGTCGGAAGCTCCCGTGTCAAAGAGGAAATCGAGATCTTCACTGTTGTTCAGTCGGCACTTCACAACAATCTCATTGTCGGCATACTCGAATGGAACAGTAAGGCTGCGTGACAGGCGAAACCGTCCAGTTTGCTTAGGTCTGTCAAAGAGCGAATCTTCAATCGGCTGTCCTACCGAAGCGCTGGTAAGAAGCAATTCCGACTCCCGGACTTGATCCTTCAACTGGATCTGTTTAAAGGGAAACAGTGTGCCGCCTGTCGGCCGGTACTGAGAATACTCGATTGTGTAATGAACGCTCTTGTCGCCTGCACCAGCTATATCATATGCCAGAGCAATAACAAGAAAGTTCTTCTCGTCTACATAGAATGTCGTCGGAGTACGACCTTTCGCCTCAAGCGCCAGAGTATAGACAGGCAGTTGCTTATATAAAGTACGTCCGACTAATTTCAATTCCGTGTCCGGTTCTTGCCAGTAAGTCAGAAGACCGGGGTGACGACAAACCTTTTCCGTAAGTGCATCAAGTTCATCTCCCGCTAGAGCGGAAGCCTCTTTTCCAATCAAACGCCAACCGTTATGCCCGTCAAATCCAAAAACTTCGGACGGTTGGCTAGATCGGGTTTCTGGTTTGGTTTCTGGTTTGGTTTCTGGTTTGGTTTCTGGTTTGGTTTCTCGTCTGCCGTCAGCCTGCGTATTTGCTGTTTCAGAACCGTCAGGAGCAGCACCGGCAGCAGTATCTGTGGCTTTCTTTTCTTCATCGCCCTTTCCAGATTCAGGCGCGGACTTTTGAGATGTTTCCGCGGCAATTTCAGGGGGCTTTTCAGGCAAACGCTCTAGATCAATTCGCCACTTGCCGTTCTTTCTGGCACAGCGGTAACCGAGTTCCGTACGCTTTCCTGCGACCGTAGAAATCTGTTTTCCATTCACAACAGAAAGATAATCAATTTGCTCGAGCGCTTCCTTGCCACCATATGCGGTGAAAGTTTTATCGACAATTTCCGATACTGTCAGTTCTGCCGCTTCCTCTTCCTGCGCCAGTGCACCGGCAAAAGGAAGCACAAGCGGCAAGAGGGTCGCAAGAGTAAGAACGAGGGAGGTAGCGACAGACCGAAATGGTCTTACTCCGCAAACTGTTTTTCGAGTATCTGATTTCTGTGGCAAAAGATTTTACTGTCTATCGAGCAGCAGCAGTCTTTAGACTGTCTGCAGCCTTGAAGTCGAAAGGAGTGCACTTGCCCGTTTGCGGCAGTTCGAGATCGGACAGACTCTGAGCCAGTTTGTGGACGGCCAACAACTGTTCGATCAATGCGCTCACATGAGAAAGCGGAACTTGGTTAGGTCCATCGCTTTTCGCTTCATCCGGATTGGGATGGCATTCCATGAAAACACCATCACAGCCAGCAGCGACTGCAGCGCGGGCCAAGGTCGGAACATACTGGCGCTGGCCACTTGAAACCGTACCGCCGCCTCCGGGAAGTTGAACGCTGTGCGTTGCGTCAAATACCACGGGCACGCCAAATGACTGCATAATGGGAATTGAGCGCATATCGACGACCAGATTGTTGTAACCAAATGTGGTACCACGCTCAGTGAGAACAACATTCTTATTGCCGCATTCGAATACTTTGGTCACGACATTTTGCATGTCGTTAGGTGCAACAAACTGACCTTTTTTGACGTTAACGCACTTGCCGGTTTCAGCTGCTGCGATAAGTAAATCTGTTTGACGGCAAAGAAAAGCAGGGATCTGCAAAACGTCTAGAACCTTTCCTGCTTCCTTGCATTGCGAAGATTCATGTATATCGCTGAGTACGGGCAGACCAAGTTTTGTCTTTACGTCGGCCAGCATCGCCAGCCCTTCTGTCAGTCCAGGTCCACGAAATGAATGTATGGACGTGCGATTGGCTTTATCGAACGAAGCTTTGAAAACGAGGCGAAAGCCCAACTTCTGAGAAAGCTCCTTCAGATAAGATGCCGTGTTGTATATAGTCTCAAAATTTTCGATGACGCAAGGTCCGGCAATGATTACCAGGTCTTTGCCGCCACCCAGCTCGATATCTGCGATTTTTACCGACACACTCAATCCGCCTGAAAGTTGGAACGCACCGGCTCATTCTACCAAGTGCGGTAATGAAGGCAGTCTATCCGAAAGGGTTTGAATCGGGAGTTTGATTTAAGATAGGCGTAATTTTTTCGAGGCAAAAATCCATTTGCATTCGGAGCAAATCAGGGCTGGCCAGGACTTTGCCAGATCTGAACAAAAGGGAAAATGATGTTCAAACTGTCACAGCGCGAAGGTAAGAAGGGTATAACCCTGGACCTCAGAGTTTCTCCCGGAGCCAAGAAGGATGAATTCGCAGGCATTCACGACAACCGATTCAGAGTAAAAATTGCCGCCAAGGCAGTTGACGGCGCAGCAAATGCAGCCTTGCTGAAATTCATCTCGGCTAGCTTCTCAGTACCACTGGCTAATGTGCACATTTTGTCAGGGAAAAGTGGCCGATTGAAGAGTGTCTTTGTTGCAAGCACAGCCACTGGTGCCGTAGAACAAGACAACGGCCAGAAACATCTAGCTGCCATTGCCGAGAAATTGACGCGAACCAATAGCGACTAACGCGGTCCCATGTGCTTGACCAGCTTGTAGACAGTGTGCCCGGCGCGCTGAGAAATTGGCATAACGAGCCCGGTATTGAGCGCTTCGGCAAGCTGCGGTCTGAGCTGACGAATCTTTTTAAGTTGCCGAGTGCCACCCGCCATTTCAGGAAGCGTCATGCCTAGCGGATTTTTCTCCAGGAGCTTGACGACCTTATTATCTTCCTTCTTCTCACTGCCCGCTACTGGCTTCGGCTTTGGAGCCAAAACACGGCGAGGCACCTTAGGTGTTGCGTCTTCCGTAAGTGGCGGACTCGGATTTTCTTCTTCTGACATCAAGATATCCCTATTCTCTTTTGACAGGTCTCTTTCAACGCCGCATGACCTTGCCGAGGAGCGGCTCTTTAGCCGGTTGTGAACTACCGGAAACAACAGCGCACCCGCTTGAGCACTTCAATACAAGGATACCTCTTCTTTTCAAGAATAGTTACGGATTACCTGATTCTTGATGACACGTTGACTCTCTTATTGATATATTTCGGCCTGTTCCTATATTGCAACAGCTTGCCTGTCCCTGTGTTGCAACTCGTTTGCTATTGGATGTCTGAGGCGGGCTCCCGCCATGGCGAGTCTCAGAACTAAAGGACTTAAGAGGTATATTCGCGTGAGTGTCGGTTCATTTGTCTTCATGTTGCATAGCCATCTTCCGTATTACAGGAAAGCAGGAATGTGGCCGTTCGGTGAAGAAAGTGTCTACGAGTGCATCGCGGAGAGCTATATTCCGCTGCTCAACGCGATAGGCGACCTGGCTGACGAAGGCATACAAGCCAAACTGACAATTGGAATCACGCCTGTTCTGGCAGAACAGCTTTCAGACGAACACTTCAAAGCCGGCTTCGACAAATTCATAGCAGACAAAATCGAAGCTGCACAAAAAGACGAAAAACTTTACAGCGTCCGTGGCGAGAATTCGAATCCAAACAAACTGTTGCTGGCGCGATTTTACGTCAACCTCTTCAATCACATCCAAAGAGATTGGCGCGAGCGTTGGCAAAGAGATTTGATCGGAGCTTTCAAGCGCTTTCAAGATGCCGGCTGTATCGAAGTAGCAACCTCGGCTGCCACTCACTGTTTCTCCCCCTTGCTGGAAACGGACTCGGCAATTTTTGCGCAGTACAAGACCGGCGTCGAAACCTACAAACGCCATTTTGGTCGCGACCCGAAAGGCTTCTGGTTGCCAGAATGCGCCTACCGACCAGCATCAGGCAAACGCCCTCCACTGGAAAAGTGGCTCCACGAGCTGGGTCTCCAATACTTTTTCACCGAGTCTTTTGTAATTAAGGGCGGACAAAGCGCTGAAATGCGCAGAGTAATCGGACCTTACGGATCAATCGAGTACATTCCGGCGGCGCCAAGACCAGAAACAGGTCTCGACACATTCGAAGCTTTCTGGCTGAAAGAATATCCGGTCGCCGTTATGGGCAGACACGAAGAAGCCGGCTACCTTGTCTGGTCCGCCGATCAAGGTTATCCGGGCGACGGCAATTATCGTGAGTTCCACAAGAAAGACGACAACTCCGGCTTGCATTACTGGAAGCTTACTTCGAAGTCTACAGATCTCGGCGCAAAGCAGCTATACAACCCGGAAGCTGCGATGACAAGATTGAATGAAAATTCCGATCACTATGTCGGCTTCTTGCAACAGTGCCTGACGGATCATTTGAAGAGAACCGGTGAGCCTGGTTTGGTAATGGCCAGTTTCGACACCGAACTATTCGGTCACTGGTGGTTTGAAGGTGTCACCTGGATTAAGGAAGTGATTAAGAAACTTCGCCAGTACACAGCCGTGACTATGCGCACAGCTTCAGAATATTTGGAAGCTCAACAACCGACCAAGGCAATTGAATTACCAGAATCATCATGGGGTTCTGGCGGACACTGGCAAGTTTGGTTGAATAACGAAACTGAGTGGATGTGGCCAATCATTTCGGAATGCGAACACACTACAGAAACTTTGTGCCAGATGTTCGAGAACACCACCGACGACACGGCTCGCCGTGCAATCAAACAACTCTGCCGCGAGAATCTGCTGATTCAATCCAGTGACTGGCCGTTCCTTGTTACAACTGGTCAAGCAAAAGTCTATGCTAAAGAACGTTTTGAAGGGCACTACGAGCGCTTCAAAGATTTAGCCAAAATGCTCAGAGAAAACAACTTCGACAACAATCGCCTCTCCGAAATCGAGTCGATCGACAATCTGTTCCCAGATGTTTCACCTAGCTGGTTCTTGTCGCAGCAAGTCTCGACACCAGCATAGAAAGAGCATTTAGACGGCGAACCACAAACGTGGTTCGCTTAGCGCTTTAATAGAAACGACTACCTGTTGCCAGGAAAAGAGAGAAACCATTCGATGACTCGAACAAAAATTATCGCGACAATTGGTCCGGCATGCCGCTCCAAGGAGATGTTGGAAGAATTGATCCGATCAGGCATGGATGTTGCGCGCATCAACTGTTCGCATGCATCGCACGAAGACATCGAAGGTGTAATTCACGATCTCAGAGCAATCGCCAAACAGCTCGACACCTCGGTAGGCATTCTCCTCGACCTGTCTGGCCCGAAAATTAGAACCGGCAGAATTGCAGGCGGCAAAGGCGTGCAATTGAAGGTTGGACAGAAGTTCACACTCACCAGCCGTAAAGTCGAGGGCTCAAGCGAAATTGTCACAGCGAATTATCCTCGCCTCTCGAAAGAAGTGAAAGCAGGCGATACGATTCTTTTGGACGATGGCATCATTGAACTGCGCGTCAAGAAATCCACCGAAACCGATGCTGAGTGCGAAGTTTTGACGGCTGCACACTTGAAAGACCATCAAGGTATCAACATTCCTGGCGTGCGCCTTTCCATCCCTGCACTGACCGAAAAAGACAGAACCGATTTAGTTGTCGGCTTGAAGAATGAAGTCGATTTCGTCGCGCTCTCGTTCGTTCGCGATGCCAAAGATATTGTCGATTTAAGAGAAGCAATCGGCGACCATTGGCCGCCTCCGATGATCATTGCCAAACTGGAAAAACCGGAAGCAATCGATCAGCTTGAAGCCATCCTTGATGCCGCAGATGGTGTCATGGTGGCACGCGGCGATCTTGGCGTGGAACTCCCACCCGAAAAAGTTCCACCTATCCAGAAGATGATCATCAAACGCGCCAATCAAAAGGCGAAGCCGGTAATCACAGCAACTCAAATGCTTGATTCCATGGCTAACAATCCTCGACCAACCAGAGCGGAAGCCTCTGACGTAGCCAATGCTATTTTCGATGGCACGGATGCGGTCATGCTTTCGGAAGAAACGGCGATGGGCAGCTATCCACTCGAAGCAGTGCGGATGATGGACAGAATCGCCTATCAGGCTGAAGCAACAATGAGTTCTAGAATTGTAGAACATCCTTTGCATACCGCATCACAAGCGGTGGCACATGCAGCCGTCGCTATGGCTCTGGACATGGACGCAAGAGTAGTGGCAACATTCACAAAAACAGGCTCCACAGCCCGATTGGTGTCACAGTTCCGCCCACCAGTTTCAATCATCGCGCTCACGCAGCATGAATACGTCTACAGACAACTGTCACTTCTCTGGGGCACCACGCCTTTGATGCTCACAGAAGTTAGCGATTCCGAATCGACCTTGGCGCTTGTCGAAGAAACGCTATTGAAGCGTGGTTTGGTCTCCCCGAAAGACAATATAATCATCACGGGCGGTCTACCGATCGCTGCGCGCGGCGCTGCCAATTTCGTCAAACTCTCAACTATCAATCCGAAGAAGCAAACACGCAACTTCGAATTCAAAGGCATCTAAGACTTTCGCAGGCAGGTCCAAAACGAAATTAGAACCTAGCGCCTTGGTTCGTTCTGCGGTAAGCTTCGGCGGCCAAGCTGCCTGTTTATTGTCGCGATAGCTGCTTGAAATTGCAGATCCGTTGATGTTTCCGGTTCGGCGAACTTGCCGTTTTCCACAACCTGATTGGGCTTCACGCCAATACGATTTTTATTGGCGTCACCTATCCAATCTCCATTAGGGGTATAGAAACGGAAATTAGTGACTTGCAAACGACTGCCCGCCGGCTGTTTATAGAAAACTGTCTGACCAATGCCTTTGCCAAAGGTTTGCGTTCCTACTAAAGTTGCCTCGTTGGTTTGTTGCAGTGCAGCAGCAAATATCTCAGCGGCAGACGCCGTATCTTTATTGACTAAGACCACGGTGGGTTTATCAACGATGTCCGGCAGTCGCAGATCGCGAATTTCGCTCACTTTTCCGTCGGGCATAATGGTTCGAGTCACAAGCTCATACTGATCGAGGGTGTAATCAGTATTGTCGTAAGTGGCTGGTCCTGTGGGGCTGTCATCTTCGTGGCGCATTTTTTGCGTCAACAAGGTCCCCTCGCCGACAACCATAGAGGCTGACTGCAGCGCCTGGAGAACAGAGCCGCCCAAATTACCGCGCACATCGAAAACAAACCCATCTACATAAGGATGGCGCTTTATTGCATTCTGAAGTTCGTAAGATTCGTCATCCTGCATGAAATCGCGCACTCTAATGTAAGCAATATTTGTCCCGGGAATGACTCTGTCTACCACCGCGGGCACATCGACAGTAGTCTGCGGCAGACTTAGCTCCAATTTCTCCCCGTTACGAAAGACCGTTATCTGATGCGTCTTCTGAGATTGAATTAGAGCAAAAGCTTCTTCCGGAGTTTTGGTTTTCAAATCTACGCCATCAACCGCACTAATATAATCGCCCCGTTGCACACCTTTTTGAGCTGCAGAGCTTCCAGGAATTACTTCAATGACTTTGAGCGAACCGAACTCTTTTGCTTTCTCTGGGTCCACAGGCACAACTTCAATGCCGATTCCCTTGCTCGAGCCTTTGAGCAAATTGTCGAATTGCCTTACTTGAGCGGGATTCAGGACGCGAGAAAAATGATCGTCCGTCTTGCCTAATTCTTGATTGACGAAGCGAAATGCGTCTTCAGGAGTCTTGATTTGACAGTTGTATTTGTTCTTCAGTGACGCCAGATCGCCCAAGGGCGTGGGGTCGTAAATATTCCGCCATGCTTTATCAATGAGGGTGTTGTACTCAGTGGAAACAGGGCAAGACGCATTGCCGTCTTTGACACCGTCTTTCGCGGCATCTCTATCTCCACCCTTGGCACCGTCTTTGGCAGCATCCTTTGTTCCGCCTCGGCTTCCTTGATCTTCGCCCTTTGCCAATGGCTCCGCAACTGACGTTCCAACATTGCTTACTTTGGACGGGCTTTCTCCGACTTGCTCAGCACGGTCGACGGTTTGTCCTTCCGATGCAAGACCGGCGACACTTTCCTTCTGAAGGCGCGCGTGCTGGCTGCGTTCTTCCAGAGAAGGAAGCAGTTTGGATGCTTCGCCATGGACGGTCGCTGCCGTCGATTGAGCATCGTCACTTTGTTGTAGATCAGGGGAGTCTGTACTGCGCATTTAACCAAAACTACGCGAAAGCGCGTTTTCGAAAAAACCATGTGAAGTGTTCAGATATTAGATCTGCGCAGAGGCATCGACTAGCGTGTAATTACGCTTAAAGGCGTCGCTATCCAGCCCGTTTGACCAGGTATCCGCACACGGGGTCGTTTTGCAGCATATATTTTTCGCGCGTCACCTTAACCCCCAAAAGAGTCTCCATCAGCTGGGGCTCGAGAGCGCAAAGCTGGCGATATTTGTGGGCCAGGTCGTGAAGCGCACAGTGGCGCTGAAAAATGAAGAAATTGCCATCTGGCAGCTTTTCCCATTCGGTCATATAACCGTCTTCAGAGAAGATCTTCGCCACTTCGACCACTCGATCTTCGAGCGACTTGCCCTCTACACGGGAGAGTAAGCGCGCCGCGCGCTTTTCATTGCGGCGCTCCAAAAGCTTCATTACTCCCTTGTGGCCGGACTCTTCAAAGACCATATCGAGAAGCTCGACGGCCAGAGTCTGCATTCCTGATGGGAATAAGGATTCGGCCTTTTCAGACAAGCTGTACTTGTAAGTCGGCCGCCCGCGCGACTGTTTGACCATACGCGAGAGCACAAGACCCTCCTGCATAAGCCCGGAAATATGGCGTCTGACTGCCATGGACGTGATATTCAGCACGTCACAAAGCTCTCCAATGGTCATCTCACCGTGGCGCTTCAAGTAAAGAAGCACAGCTTGTTGAGTCGTCTCTGGAGTTCCGGATAGTGGCTGAGTAATCATTTTTATAGTTCTATCGGTCTATTGGTTAAGTGGTCAAATCGTTATCTGGTCGAAGTTTAAGCGTAACTAGTGTAACCGTGTCGCAACAATGCACTTTCGCATTTTATTCTCTGCCAGTACCCCAAATATCCGGCTCGGTTATCAGACAGGGCGGTCCCAAAGCGCCATTTGAGCTTACAAAAACTATCCTTAAGGACGAGCGGGACTTGGTAGATTTTTGATACTATTATATCTATAAAAGCCAACCAGCCGAAACTTTGATATGTTTAAGGTGCCTTCTCAAGGAGCTCCTTATTTAAAAAGGATAGGATATATATCCCATTTAAAGGGCCGGCAAAGCTTGCGGCTCGAGACAGAAACCAAAAAGGACCGAGAAACACGATGGCAGCACAAGAACCACTTCTGAAGATTGAAGACCTGTGGGTCTCAGTAGAGGGCAAGGACATTCTTAAGGGTGTCAATCTCACCATCAACCCTGGTGAAGTGCACGCCATCATGGGTCGTAACGGCTCAGGCAAATCGACTCTGTCTTACACGCTGATGGGGCACCCTCGCTATTCCATCAACCGCGGCTCAATTCTCTTCAAAGGCGAAGAGATTGGTGATCTGCCGCCGGACGAAAGAGCGAAGAAGGGCTTAGCACTTGCGTTTCAATATCCCGTCGCCATTCCAGGCGTTTCAGTTTCAAACTTCCTGCGCGCTTCGGTTAAGGCTGTGCGAGGCAAAGAAATCCCTGTCAAAGAGTTTCGTCAGGAGCTGAAAGCTCAAATGGCACTGCTGGAAGTGAAGGATGAATTTCTTTCGCGTTATATCAATGACGGCTTCTCGGGTGGTGAGAAAAAACGTCTGGAAATTTTGCAGATGACTCTTCTCAAGCCGGCTCTGGCTGTGCTTGACGAAACCGACTCCGGTCTCGACATTGACGCTCTTAAGGTGGTGTCAAGCGGCATCAACACACTGGCGACCAAAGAAACCGCAGTGCTTCTAATCACTCACTATCAGCGCATTCTCAATTATGTAAAACCGGACTTCGTCCACGTTTTCCAGAGCGGACAGATTGTCAAAACCGGCGGAAGCGAGCTTTCCGAAGAGCTCGAAGAGCGCGGCTATGACTGGGTTACACAAGAACTTACACCCTCGGGCGTAGCTTAGCCTGAAGGAGGCAACCATGGCAGCCGAACTTAGACAACCACAAGAAACCACAGATCAATTTGGAGACATCCGCTCCATTGCGTCTGACTACAAATACGGTTTCAAGGACAAAGAAGACTACGTTTTCAAATCCGGTCGCGGACTGACAGAAGAGATTGTCCGCAGTATCTCATCCATGAAAAACGAGCCTGAGTGGATGCTCAAGTTCCGCCTGCGCGCGCTGGATATTTTCCGCAAGAAGCCAATGCCTACCTGGGGCAATTGCAAGCTGCTCGGAGACATCGACTTCGACAACATCTTCTATTACATCAAGCCCTCCGAAAAGGGAGAAAAGAATTGGGACGAAGTACCTGAAGGCATCAAGCAAACATTCGATCGCCTGGGTATTCCGGAGGCCGAGCGTAAATTCCTCGCCGGCGTCACTGCTCAATATGAATCAGAAGTTGTTTATCACTCCATTCGCGAAGACCTTGAGAAGCAAGGCGTAATCTTCCTCGACATGGATTCAGGCTTGCGCGAGCACGAAGATATCGTGCGCGAGCACTTCGCTACGGTTATTCCATCTGCAGACAACAAGTTCTCCGCATTGAACTCAGCGGTCTGGTCCGGCGGTAGTTTCATTTGGGTGCCCTCAGGCGTCAAAGTGGAAATCCCGCTGCAAGCCTATTTCCGCATCAATGCAGAAAACATGGGTCAATTCGAGCGCACGCTCATCATCGCCGAGCCGGGCAGCTACGTGCACTACATCGAAGGTTGCACAGCTCCTGTCTATTCGACCGACTCGCTGCACTCTGCAGTAGTTGAGTTGATCGCGAAGAAAGGCGCTCACATTCGCTACACAACCATCCAAAACTGGTCGAAAAACGTATACAACCTTGTCACCAAACGCGCAGTCGCTCACGAAGACGCGAAGGTCGAATGGATCGATGGCAACCTCGGTTCAAAACTGACCATGAAGTATCCGGCTATTTACCTGGTCGGACAGCGAGCGCACGGCGAAGTGCTTTCAGTTGCTCTTTCCGGCAGCGACCAGCACCAAGACGCCGGTGCCAAAATAATCCATGCCGCTCCGAACACCACATCCACCATCGTTTCGAAGTCCATCTCGAAAGACGGCGGCCGCGCCTCTTATCGCGGATTGATCAAGGTGTATCCGGAAGCGAAAAACTCCAAGTCCTCAGTACGTTGCGACGCGCTCCTTCTCGATGAAGCTTCGCGCTCGGACACTTATCCGACCATGGAAGTGGACGAGAAAGAAGTAACCATCGAGCACGAAGCGACTGTTTCCAAAGTCGGAGAAGAGCAGCTCTTCTATTTGATGAGCCGCGGTCTGACAGAAGCGGAAGCTAAAGCGATGATCGTTAATGGTTTCTTCGAGCCCTTCACCAAAGAGCTTCCACTGGAATACGCTGTTGAGCTCAACAGGCTCATCCAGCTCGAGATGGAAGGTTCCGTAGGTTAACTATGGCGATCGAAGACTGAGGCGAGCCATGCTTACACATGGCCGAAACGGACGCGAATATGCGTGACAACTGGACTTAGAGAGACATTGGGTGAGATGGTGAAAACGATAGCAAAAGAGCGGGTAGACGAAATAACCAAACAGACTGCTGAACCAGCATGGTTGAAAGAGAGTCGCTTGAAGGCTTTCGAGTCTTATTTGAAGATCCCGACTCCGTGCAATCGTGACGAAAACTGGCGCCGTACCGAAGTAGACGCGCTAGATTTGAGCACTCTCAACGTAGTCGTCAGCGACAGCAAAGAAAAGAGCGCAGCAAAAGAGCCCGCGGTTGTAACCGAAGCGCTTTCGCACCTCGGCAAAAACTTGCCTTACATTTACACGACTCCTCAGAGTGTTGAAATCGGCAATGCCGACAGCGCACTGCTTTCCAAAGGAGTGATTTTTTGCTCGTTGAAAACAGCTCTGGCTCAACATGCCGATCTTTTGAGCAAATACCTGGCGCCGGAGAATTTGCCGACACCGGATTTTGCTCAAAACGACAAGTTTTATCTGATGAACCAGTCGCTTTTCAATTGCGGTGCATTTCTCTATGTTCCGAAGAACGTTATTCTTGAAAGTCCAGTCTTGAACGTACTGTCGAGCGGCGTGGAAACATCCATCGCCCTTTTCCCGCGCGTGATTATCATCGTCGAACAAGGAGCCAAAGCCGAGTTCGTCAATATCTGTACAGCCGACAAAACGAAAGCTGCCGATGCTTCGGAATCACTTTCGCTGGTCAATTCGTCAATCGAGACTTATGTCGGAGCGAACGGCAACCTCTCTTACCTCGACGTCTCAGACTTCTCGTCAAACACTTTCGCTGTTTCACGCGTATACAACGAAGTAAGAAAAGACGGCTCACTTCATGCATCGACGGTTGCTTTGGGTGGCTGGCAAATCAAATCGGATATTCAAACCAATTTGAAAGAGCCTGGCTCTAAGAGCGACATCAGAGGAGTTGTTTTGGGTTCCGGCAGCGAGCGTTATTCGTTCAACACCATTCAGGATCATATTTCGCCGGACACCACATCGACAATCAATTTCCGCGTCGCCCTCAAAGAGAGCTCTTCGTCAGCTTATTTAGGAACAATTCGAGTCAGCAAAGAAGCGCAGCGCACAGATTCTTATCAGAGCAACAAGAACTTATTGCTCGGCTCTAATGCGCATGCAGATTCGATTCCAAAGCTGGAAATTCTGGCAGACGACGTAAAGTGCGCACACGGCGCAACAGTCGGTCCAGCTGACAAAGAACAGATTTTCTATCTGATGAGCCGCGGTTTGAGTTTACTTGAAGCTGAAGAACTCATTGTTACTGGCTTCTTCCGCCAAGTCGTTCAATCTTGTCCGGTCGATGGTGCAGGCGATTGGATAAACGCCCTCGTTGCAGACAAGATTCACAGCTAACTTTCAGGAGCAAGCCTCAGATGTCCGTTGAATTCGTAAAAGTGGCAAACAAAGCGGATATACCGCAAGGTGCCTCCCGCGTATTTACCGCTTTTGAAACGGAATTGGCCATATGCAATGTAGACGGAGAATTTTACGCCATAGCTGATCTGTGCACCCACGATGGCGGTCCACTGGGCGAAGGCGAACTTGTAGACAATCAAATAGAGTGTCCTCGCCACGGTGCGCGCTTTGACGTGATTACGGGCAAAGCGTTGTGTCTACCGGCCGTTTTGCCGGTGCCGACTTATAAAGTCGAATTGCGTGGGGAAGAAATTTGGGTAGCGGCACAAGCCACTGCCTTTGGTGCGAGGTAACGAAGATGAGTAAATTGAACGTAGAGAAAATCCGCAAAGACTTTCCGATTTTGAGCCGCAAGATCGATGGAAAACAGCTTGTTTACCTGGATAATGCAGCAACGTCTCAAAAACCAAAAGTTGTTATCGACGCGCTTACTGAATACTACCAGGGCTACAACGCCAATATTCACCGAGGCATCCACACGCTTGCAGAAGAAGCAACGGATGCTTATGAATCTGTCCGCGAAACAGTTCGTGCATTTATCGATGCCGGGCATACGCACGAGATTATCTTTACCAGCGGCACCACAGAAGCCATCAACCTCGTGGCTCATTCATGGGGCAACGCCAATATTCTTCCAGGCGACGAGATCGTACTCACTGCCATGGAACACCACTCCAATTTAATACCGTGGCAACGGCTAGCGGCAGAGCGCAGTGCCAAGTTAGTCTTCATTCCTATTACCGAAGACGGTCAATTGGACATGGCTGAGGCAAAGAAATTGATCAGCGACAAGACGAAAATCGTCGCTGTTACTCAGATGTCCAATGTATTCGGCACAATCACTCCGATTAAGGAATTGGCCGACCTCGCGCATGCGCGAGGCGCTGTTATCCTTGTTGACGGAGCGCAAGGCGTACCGCATGTGAAAACATCTGTACGCGAACTCGATATCGATTTTCTGGCTTTCTCAATGCACAAAATGCTTGGACCAACAGGCGTTGGCATTTTGTACGGCAAAACAGATTTGTTGAACGCTATGCCGCCTTTTCAATCCGGTGGACATATGATTACAACAGTCACTCGCGACAAAGCGACATGGGCTGAATTGCCATGGAAATTCGAGGCTGGAACGCGCAACATTGCAGATGTGATTGCATCAGGCAAAGCAATTGAATATTTAAGCGCGCTGGGTATGGATAATGTTCGAGAGCACGAGATTGAAATCACCAAATATGCTCTCGACAAGCTAAGCGAGCTCGGTGATATCACTATTTTTGGACCGAAAGATGCCACTCTGCGTGGTGGCGTAATTGCATTCAATGTTGACGCAATTCACGCGCACGACATTGGGCAAATTTGCGCCGACGCAGCAATTGCCGTCAGAGCAGGTCATCACTGCTGCCAGCCGCTGATGCGCGATTTGAATGTTATGGGAACAGCAAGAGCTAGCTTCTATATCTACAACACCAGAGAAGAAGTGGATCTTTTGTTCGAAGCGTTGAAGGAAGCAGATAAGGTTTTAGGTCATGTCGCTGTCAGATGATCTCTATCGGGAAACAATTCTCGATCACTACCATAACCCCCGCAACCACGGGGCAATTGAACACCCGACCGCTCAGGTAGAAGGCGTAAATCCTCTTTGCGGCGACGAATTGACGCTCTACCTGTCTGTCAAAGACGGAAAAATCGAAGACGTTAAACTGACGGCAAAGGGCTGCTCGATAAATACCGCCTCCGGCTCCATGATGTCGGAGCTACTTCTTGGCAAAAGCGTGGACGAAGCCAATGAAATTGTCGACCTCTTCAAGAGAATGATGCTCGACAAAACCGAAGAAGTTGAATTGCCGGAAGACCTGGAAGATTTAGAGGCTCTACGTGGGGTAAAAAAATACCCCGTTCGCATTAAATGCGCACTTTTGCCCTGGAATACAATGCTGGAAGGGCTTGGCAACGCCCTCAAATCCCCAGCCCCTTAGGCAATACTCAATCGTTATCGATTCGATTTCAAAGCCCATTCTCAATAGTCCGTGTTTAACCCACATGTAGGAGACGTGAAATGTCCTCGTTGCAAGAAGATGTAGTGCAAGAGAATTTGAGGACGGTAGTTGACCCGGAATTGGGGGTCAACATTGTCGATCTTGGACTTATATATGGAATCCAGGTCGAAGGAAGTAATGTCACAGTCAAACTTACGCTTACGAGTCCCGCGTGCCCATTGGGTGCGGTCATTCAGTCTCAGGCTCATATGGCAGTAAAAAAACTGCCCTGGGTTGAAAACGTTAAGGTTGACCTCGTCTGGACGCCAAGGTGGGACCCCAGAACCATGGCCAGCGAAGACGCCAAGATGCAGTTAGGAATTTTGTAGAGACAAAATCAGCCACGGGCGCCCCTAATACGTAGGTTCATTTCGAACCCTTCAGGAATCTGCACAGATTCATGAAACTGCGCGTCAGTACAAGTAAACTGGACTTCAGCTCAATGCCTGCAAAGAAGAACTGGGGAATTTGTCTAGCTGATGCCGAAGCCAGTACTGCACGACCATGACGGACACGTTGACGATATATTGAGCGCCGTTTTGCTATGGATGGCGCCGGAAATCGATTTGCAAGCAATTGGTATCACCAATGGTGACTGTTTTGCCGATCAGGCTTACAGCGCCATGGTTAAAATAGCAACGTACCTTCAGCTCGAGGGGGCAGAAATTGCAGTCACTGAAGATGCGGTTCCTAACCCATTTCCCGACAACTGGCGCAAAGAAAGCTTCATTATTAATGAGCTACCGCTCTTCAGTGAAATAGAAATGCGCCGCTCTTATCAAGCAAAGCAAGGCAGAAAAATCGAGTCAGTCTTCTATGACTGTTTGAACAATTCCAAAACACCTATGACCGTTGTCACAACCGGTCCTCTAACGAATGTGGCGCCGCTTCTGCGCGACAACCCCGACCTCAAAAGCAAGGTCGAGGAAATAGTGATTATGGGAGGCGCTTTCAATGTGCCTGGCAACGTTCAGGAAGAAGGGCATGACGGCAGCGCTGAATGGAATATTTATGCTGATCCTGAAGCCTTTAAAGTAACACTGGACACCAAAATCCCAATAAAACTGATTCCATTGGATGTGACCAACAATCTGCCGGTCACGAAAGAATTTCTCACCTTGCTGGATCAATCATCTGATCGATCGCGCGGATGCAAATTGGCATTGAAACTGTGGTCGCTCGTGAAAGGATTTGAGTACTATTTTTGGGACACACTTACGGCTGCAGCGACAATCAAACCCGATCTCTATACCTTTAAAGAGATGCGAGTTGATGTTGCCATGTCCGGAAAAAGCATGGGTAAAACATCCACTTCTCTTTTCGGCGGACGAAAGGTGCAAGTTGCAACCGCCGTAGATAAAGAAGGATTTGAGTCTCTGCTTCTTTCTATATTCAAGTCAAGATAACACTGCCCCAATGACCGTGCGCATCAGGCGGCATTTATCGGGTTCCCAGGTTCCCACTTTTCCTCATTTTTTACAGAGGAACTAACGCGGTATTGCTCCGTCAAACTCGTAGCCAGAGCAGTCTTACGATTTGCATCTGCGCTGCGGAGCTATATAAGGTGTTTAGTTATGGACAAAAACAATCTCGCACGAGGAGCAAATGGTGACACGCCAATAAAAGAACTTAGATGGATGGCGGAATTTTTAGCCACCCATGGGCAACCTAAAAAGGCTCTGGAAATCTACAGAGCGCTTGTCGACACACTGTCGAAAAGGCAAGACGGTAAAGTGCATCCGTCTAGCGACGAGTCTAGTAAACGAGTCGCATAGCGCCTCGCTCATTCAAATATTAACGCAACCAATACCACAGAGATGAGGAACCCTTGTTGGGGTTCTGTGGGGAGACTTATGTTCAAAAACGAAGAAACGGAAAAATTTCAATCAAATGAAGCGACGATTCAACCTAACGGCTTTCTGTTAGTGCTTGAGAAAGAGGATCTATCAGTAATCAAAGCAAGCACCAATTTCAGCAAAATCGTTGTGGGCGGAGCCAAGACAATAATTGGCCACACTTTTGAAGAGCTTTTTGGAGCGGCTATCACTGCCAATCTCCGAAGGCGTATCAACCAAGAAGGTCGTACGTTGATGCTTATCTCAGGAGACTTTCCTCTATTTGATCAAAGGAAGTTCAACTGTTTTGTGCAAACAATCGAGAACCGTATTCTCATAGAAATGGAAGAAAGTGACGACGACGCGGAAGCATCCACGGAACAAACAGTGGCGCTTACGGAAGCTGTGGCGAGCTTCGGTAAGGTAGGCAGTATTGAAGAGCTCATTCATTTGGTTCCGCCGGAACTAAAAAAATTGAGTGGATTCGATCGTGTAATGGTCTACAAACTCGACCAAGCTATGACCGGGCATATTATCGCCGAGCGCGTTTCGCCTGGCATGGAGTCTTTTTTGCACCTCTCATTTCCGGCTCAAGATATAACTCTAGAAACATGCGAATCTTACTGTCGCAATACAGTAAGAGCCGTTCCCGATTCATATTATGAACCGGCGACATTGGTAGGCGACTCCGGACCTATCACCCTCAGTAATTGCGCCTTAGCAAGCGCTTCAAAACTTCACATTCAACATTTGCGTGAAAATGGAATTGGAGCGAGTTTGACAATCTCCATTGTTTCTAACGGACGATTGTGGGGACTGATTGTCTGCCACCACGCTAAAGCAAAAGCAGTTCCGCACTGGCTGCGGTCGTATTGCGAGGTAATAGGAAAGTTGATTTCATTGAAAATCAGCGCTTATGAAGACAATGCCGAGCGTGATCTCAAGGAGAAACTCAGACGTTTCTTTGAAAAGGTTCGCGAGAATCCGACTCAAGAAGCGTTGGAAATAGAGCTAATTAACAGCGCACCGACTATCCTCGAACTATTCGATGGAAAAGGACTAGCACTGATCAGTGGCGACACAATTCGAACTTATCCGGTAACACCAGCTGACATCGACCTTTCAAAATATGCAGAATGGCTGAAAACAACAGACCAGAAGCACTTCTTTGTGGAAGATAATTTGCGTGCGAAGTTTCCGCTGGAAGGCATGATTGAAACCGCCAGTGGTGTCATCACAATGTCGTTCCCTGCTCACGACCTGAGTATGCACATATTCAGACCTGAGCTTACTCAAACATTCACCTGGGCAAGTTCGATCTTTATGAGCGTAGAAAAAACGCGCGCAAACACACATCCTTTCCAGGTTCTGCGCCAGACAATCGAAAAGCACAGTGCCCCTTGGACTCTCAATCAGATGTTTATGGCCCAAGTATTTTTCGACTCAATGAAAAATACGCTCAACGCGATTGAGCAAAAGTAACTCAGATTACTCATTTGTGCTCGTACTTAAGTGCCTCTCCGGAAAGAGACGCAGCCAAACTCTGATGCCCCTTGTCCTCCAATTGGCGCGCGACGCGCAAAAGCATGGTAGGGGCATCTTTCTGGCGACCAGTTATCTCCAGAAGTGAGGCATAATCCAGGCCTAACTGGGCAAGCTCGCGAGCAATTTTTTCGACCATTCCCTTTTCGTTTTTCTGCTGAAAGTGATTTAGCGCCAGCTCGTATATCTCTTTTGCCTTTAAGAAATAAGGTTCTGCGTCTTTGTATTTTCCTTGCGCATTAAGGAGAACCGCAGTCTGCACCATTACCGGCGCAAGCCGGAAATCATACGCCCCCAGGCGTTTCTTCAAAAATGCCAGTGCAGTCTGATGGACAAGAGCGCCAGCACCATAGGCAATGCTCAAATCTTCACCCATTGCATAACAGCCTTCGTAAAAATAAGGCATCAACCACAGCAACGGGGCTGCTCCGAAATGCCAACACAAAAGCATCAAGACGACGAAGACCAAAGGCACTATCCAGAAGAGATGCACAATCATCCGGGCAATAACATTTTTGCAATGCCTTTAATCATGCCGGAAACCCCGGAAAATCCAACTGAGTAGTCAGCGACGTCGCCATTGGGTCTGAGAAATATCATAGTTGGAACAGGGCTTACGTGGTATTTCTCAACCAACTCTTGACTCTTCTCATCGTCGACATCCACTGTTGTGAAATCAACTTTATTGCCGAAACGCGACCGAGCCTCGTTGATAATCGGCTCAAGATCTTTGCACGGCTCACACCACTTTGCACTGAAGATCAAAACCTTGTATTTACCCGACTGTAAACCTGCCGCAACTGGCATTCGGCGAGGGACTGAACGTCCCGGCATAGCACCACTGGCAGCGCGAGCAAGAACAGGCGCCACCATTTCCGGTGGCAGGTTCAAGAGCAGATCATTTGCTTGGCGAGACTTCTCCGGATCTTTGCTGGCACGCGCCATCAAAAGTGCTTTGCGAATATTCTCGCGGGCTTTCAACGGATGCCCAGTACGCATATAAGCCAATCCGAGCAGCACATAAGCTTCCGGATTCTGCGGCTCCTCAAAGACTATTTTTTGCAATAGCGGAATCACTCTAGCGAACTGCTTAGACTGCACCATCACTCGCGCCTTCATCATGTTTGGCGAAGCGGCTTGACCGTCCTTCATCGGCAATCTCTGAGAAATCCAATTGTCAGTCAGGTCGAGAACTTCTTTGGAGAACTGTCCTTCTTCATAGACAAGGTGTTCTGCTCCATTCACCATCGCGAGGTTTTTGTCCTCTGTGACAAGCTTCTCGAACAGCTCTCTGGTGCCCTCGGCCTTTACAAGTTTGTCCTTTCCACCTTGCACGATCAACACAGGAAGCTTAACGATTTTCTTTGCTCTTTCATGGTTCTCATTCATAAAAGCTTGAAACTGCATTAACTCACTAGCAGATAAATCCATTCGAGCAAGCGGATCTTCAGTCCACTCCTCACGCAGCGACGGATCAGCAGTAGCTCGATTGACGACTGACTTTTCGACATTGACTTTGCGATTTCCAGTAATGAGATGCATGAAAACCTTAAGGCTGGTTTGACCAGTCTTGAATCTCTCCGCCGCCGGCACTGCCGAAATCAAACCATTAATCAATGCGGGATTTTCGGACGCAACATCTAATGCAATTGCTCCTCCCATCGATTCACCAAGCAGGTATACGGGCACGCCTGGATTCGCCAGGTGCAGCACATTGAGAGTAGAAACAATGTCGTCGCTGCAATGCTTGAAATCGCATTTTTCTCGACCTTTAGCAGCCATCCAAGATCCAAAACCACGCACGTCCACGGCATAAACAGCATAACCCCGCAAAGCCATAGCTTTTCCAAATTGTTCATAACTGCCGCAATGCAATCCCAGTCCATGAACACAAAGAATGATTGCTTTCGGCTTACCGATTGGATTTAGCCAAGATAGACATGGCGCTTCTTTGGCAATCGATTTATCGCGCGGCTTTTGGATGTTGGTGGGCAGTTCTGTGTTCTGTAGCGGGCTATTCTGGTCTTGCAGGCTTTGTATTTGCTGATCATTGTGGCTGTTTTGATCGTTTTGATTCTTTTGCAGCCGGCGCACTTCCCTTTGCTGGTGACGCTTTCTTCGATGTTCTGCAAACCGTTTGCGCAAACCATGGTGCTGCGTTTCGTCGGCATCTGCATTCTTTCCAGCTTCGTTAAGCTTAACGCTGTTATCCTCCAGCGCAAAGACTGGAACCGCTTGTGCACCAAACAGAATCAAGGAAAGAAACAAGTAAAAGAATCGGTTTTGTGGTTTCACGCCGCTGCACCCTCTTACGGTTCTTGTTGTCTGACCAATGAATCAAATATCTCATGGTTTTCCCTCATTGACTTCCGGTGCTTCGCGACATACCCTGCAAGCAGATGCCCCAGGGGCGCTTACTAGACAATTAGCCGACATTGGCAGGAAAATGCCAAGGGCTTCTGCCGGATACACATCCCAGCAAGACCATGCTGGTGTGCCACCGTTTCGAAACCTCGAGAAAGTATGACGGACGAAACATCAAAATCCGAATATAGTGCTGTATCAGAGCCACCCAAACAGGCGAGTGGCATCCGTGCGAAATTCGCTGCTGCGCGCCAAAGAGTGCGCGCGTTCCAGGATAAAGTCAGCCCCTATCAGAAGACCATCAACAAAGTTCGCATTATCGCTTACGCAATCGCGATTCCATGGGCCGTTTTCATTGCCATCAAGTCGATGCCTTACTACGCATCGATCGGAAAAGGCGAGTCCTATTTCAAACAAGGACTGTACGAACAGGCCGAAAAAGAATTTCTCTTTTGCTATGAACAGTGCAAAACAGAAAACGCCAAAGACCCAAGAATGGTGCGCGTTCTAAACAACCTCGGCATGGTTTATCGCGGCACTGGTAGGTACAGATTGGCAGCGCCTTATGTCAAAGAAACCGTCGAAATTGCAGAGAAATACTTTCCAAAGCGCCAGGAATTGCCAATCAGCTTAAGCAACGAAGGCGCACTATTGAACGACCTCGGACAGTACTCGCAGGCTGAGTCCGTGTACAAGCGCGCAATTGAAACTTGGAAGACGAATATCAGAAAAGACAGCGACACAAAGCTTGCTGCAATTTACAACGGCTTAGGTAGATCGCTCAGAGAGCAAGGGAAATTGAACGAGGCCCGGAAGTCTGCCGAAGAGGCGCTGGCAATGCGGGAAAAGGCAACCGGCAAAGACTCCGTGGAGTGTGCAGAAGTACTGGAAAACCTGGCAAAAATTCTGCAAAAACAAGGGCGATTTGATGAGGCAGAAAAGACTTTGAATAAAACAATCGCCATCGACCGAAAGGCATACGGCGAAAAACACCCGAATGTAGCGTCGGACGAATGCACAATGGGGCGGCTTTTTCTCGAGAGGGGAAACCTAGAAGAAGCGCAAAAGTGCTTGGACAGATCCTTCCAAACACGACAAGCATTTTTCAAGCCGGGTCATCCGACAATTGCAAAAACGCTGTCATCGCTTGGAGAACTGAGTTTGAAACAGGGCGATAAGCCCAAAGCCAAAAAGCAATTGCGCGAGGCTCTTGAATTTCAGACAAAGTATTTAGGCGCTCAACATCCTGACACTCTCGAGACTGCCGAGGCTCTGCGTAAAACAGAAGATGTGAATATAGAAGCAAGTAAGTAATCTATTTCCCGGCTAGGCAGCGATTAATAAGTTAGACCGGACAAAAAACGTGCCAGTGGCTGCAAACGGTAACAGAACTCCCCGCAAGAGATAACAAATGTCTCAGAAAAGGGCTCTCTAAATAGAAGAATTGATTATGTTGCCAGGCAGACCGGCTGCTCGCGGTTATCATCTAGGGCAGACGAGGTGCGCTCCGGGTTGCGCGCCCGATGGCATATCCCCGGTCTTGCAGACCAGATAGGTAGGATAGGTGACAGTTATGGTTAGCGTTCAAACAGAAGCGATCACCCCAGAAGTTGTAAACAACGCACTGAGAACGGTTATGGACCCAGATCTCCATACCGATATCGTCACGTTGGGCATGATTTCCGACATCAAAATCGAAGGAGGCAAAGTCTTCTTCAAGCTGACTCTCACGACACCGGCGTGCCCCGTCAAAGAGAAGCTAGAGACGGAAGCCAAAGAAGCTGTCGCCAAAATCCCTGGTGTCACCGAAGTTGAGATGGAATCAGGCGCAGCGGTGGCTGGTCTGAAACCGAGAGGAAAAGAGCCTGTCGAAGGTATTCGCCAAATTATCGCCGTGACCTCAGGCAAAGGCGGAGTCGGTAAAACCACTGTTTCTGTCAACCTTGCCATCGCACTTGCACAACTGGGCGCCAGGGTCGGTTTGCTCGATGCAGATATCACCGGTCCCAATGTTCCGCTCATGATGGGCGTCGACGACTATCAGCCAGTAGCCAAAGACAATAGAATTCTTCCCACCGAAAATTACGGTGTCAAAGTCATTTCAATGGCGTTCTTCGTCAACAGAGAAACACCGATTATTTGGCGCGGGCCAATGCTCGACAAAGCCATCCGCCAATTCTTGCGCGACGTCCAATGGGATGAACTGGATTACCTGATCGTGGACATGCCTCCAGGCACCGGCGATGCTCAATTGACCATGGTTCAGGCGACACAACTTTCCGGCGGCGTCATCGTGACCACACCGCAAGAAGTTGCCCTTCTGGACGGTCAAAAGGGCTTGGCGATGTTCCAACAAATGGATGTCCCGGTGCTTGGATTCGTTGAGAATATGAGCTACTTCCAGCCGCCGGGTTCCACCGAGCGCTTCGAGATCTTCGGACACGGTGGCGGCAAGCGCGTTGCCGAAGCTGCAGGCGTGCCTTTCCTCGGTGAAATCCCGCTCGATACAAGCATTCGCGAAGGTGGCGACCTCGGTGCACCGATTACGGCGACCAACCCAGAAAGCCCCGTTTCGCAAGCGTTTATCGAAATTGCAAAACAAGTCGCAGCTCAAGTCAGCATTCACGCTCTCACCCCAGCTTAAGCGAACACTAGTTCTCTTTACAAAAGAGCAGTCGCAACAAAGCAGCTCCTATTGGTAGCTGTCTAGTTCCTTGCGCTGCTCAATGGCTCGCCAAACAAAGGTTCCCAGTGCACTTCCAAGCACTGCAGGAATCAGCCCGCAAATCAATAGAATCTCTAAGTTATTGAGATCGAAGGGATTTTTCGGACCGTCCACTGGAGCGATCAAAATGCACCATCCGGCAGCCGCGCCGCACAGAAAGAAGATGACCGCACAGGCAACACCTATTATGATTTGCGGCAACAGTTTCTGATTCATGAGCGCATCTTTCTAGCCGAGTTCTACTACTTCGATTTTACACGGCCGCCAAATCCTGCTTCGAAGGCTTCAAAATTTGGGCTAATATGTCCTCATGCCTGAATTGACTAAAAAGACGTGGATAATGCTTTTCGTCGTATTAACGGCGATATCGATACCAACGTTCTTAGGTGCAAGAGGATTTGCGCGCATCGAAGTGGCCGAGGCGCAGCGCGGTTACTTGATGGCATTGAAAAAACAAATTCAAATCGCCTCAGCAGCTGAAGAAATCTCCAAATCAGGCAATGATGTCGCCCTTTATTTGGTGCCGTATTTCAAAGACCACGACGAAATACTAGGTTCGCGATTAAAGGAAAACCTGGCAGATTTGCCGAAACGGAAAAAAGAGCTGACTGAGTTGATCGGAGCGCTGCCGACAAATGAGACGATCAAGGTCAGCGAACTTTCAACCGAAATTGTCAAATCGGCAAAAGAGGTTCAATCAGCAATTGATTCTCCGAAGAGCAATCTGCCTGAAGACAAACAGCGTCAGCTCTTAAAGGACTTGCGCACCAATTCTGACGATCTGCGCAAAGAAGTGCAGTCGATTCGCGCCAAAGAAATGTCATTGCTAGATTCGATGGCCAATGTAAAACTCAAATCCGGCGCGACAATGCTGGGTTTGGTTTTCCTCGGTTTATTAAACGCCATAACTAGCTGCATTGCGTTTTGGATGGTCGGAGTCAGAGTAAGCCCAGAGGCAAAATCATCATCTACGAATGATTCGGCAGGCACTAAAACTGAGGGCACAGGCGACGCGACCGGCTAAATGAGAGACAACCCAAAGAATTTTGATTTTTGTCACTTAAAACGCCTAACGCGAAGGTCTTGCACGACGATCTGAATTCGCTATGATATTGCCGGTAGGGGCATGGGCTCCTGCGAACAAAAGATATCCGACTCTATATACGGTGCATGTTAGAAAGTCTCGAAATCAAAGATTTTGCTCTGATCGAACAGATCAAAATTGACTGGTCAAATGGTCTAAATATCCTTACAGGCGAGACCGGCGCCGGCAAATCGATTGTAATGGACGCACTGAGTGCGGTGCTCGGCGGCAAAGTCGGAGCGCAGTTCATCAGAATCGGCTGCGAGCGATCAAAGATTGAAGCAACATTTCGACCGACACCACGGGTGGAAGCATGGTTGAAGCAGGAAGATTTGATTGACGAAGATTCAAAGTCTCTTGTAGTCAGCCGCGAGATCACTAAAACAGGTTCGAAGGTCCGCATCAACGGCACCACCGTAAACCATTCAGTTCTGCAAGAACTTCGTGCATTATTGATCACTGTTCATGCCCAGCACGAGGCGCGAACATTGATGTCTCCACAGTCTCAGCTCGAAATGCTGGACAGCCTGGGCAGCGACGTTCACCGCAAAGTCATCGACGAAGTGCGCACCCTTTTTGCACAGAGAAAAGAACTTCTGGCCGAACTATCCGAGCTGGAAATTTCAGAACAGGAAAGAACCAGACGGCTGGATTTTGCCACGTTCCAACTTGAAGAATTGAATGAAGCAAATCTTGCTGACCCTGATGAAGACGAGCATTTGAGTGCCGAGCACAACAAACTTGCCCATGCTCAAACTTTGGAAGAATCTGTAAATTTAGCCAGGGCTCTATTGAACGGCGATGGCGACAGCGACGGTAAGCCTGCTATAGACAGCCTGCAGGAAGCTCTAGCGGGACTGGAGAAGGCGGAAAGATTCGATCCTGAATTAAGCGCAGCGACAGAACCCCTAAAAACAAGCTTGTTCCACCTCGAGGAAAGCCTCGCAGAACTGCGCCGCTACAAAGACACTCTGGACAGCGATCCTGAGGCTCTCAATCACCTGGAATCGCGCCTGTCGGTAATCACCGGCATCAAAAAGAAGTATGGACCCACGCTAGCAACGGCGATTGAAACAAGAGAGTCGCTGAAAATTGAAATCGACAATTTGACACGCTCCAGCGAGAAGATTGAGGAGATTAAGGTTGAAGCAGAACAGCTTTACCAGCGTCTAATCAAAATTGCCGAGAAGTTGTCAGAGTCCAGGAAAAAATTAGCTGCCGACCTCGGCGCGAGGGTTCAAAAAGAACTCAGAGACCTTGGCATGGAGCGCGCCGCCTTTCGTATTGAAATAGAAACTTTGAGCGAACCCACCGCAGTGGGCGTCGACAAATTAGAGTTTCAAATAGCGCCAAACCCCGGTCTGCCGGCTCAATCTCTGGCCAAAATCGCCTCAGGCGGCGAACTTTCCAGAATCATGCTGGCGGTCAAATCTATTTTTGCAGCAGGCGACCATGTTCCGACTGTCATATTCGATGAAATCGACACCGGCATGAGCGGCAAGGCCCTGCAAGCGGTAAGAGATAAGCTGGCTGTGCTTTCCAAATCCCACCAGATCCTTTGTATTACCCACCAGCCAATTATTGCGGCCGTGGCAGACAGCCATATTGAAGTTGCCAAACGTCAAACAGCGAAGGAAACAAACGTCAGTGTGAAGACCTTGAAAGGCGATGAGCGCCTCAAACAACTGGCGCAAATGGCGTCTGGAGAAGGCGACACCAAAGCCGCACTGGACTTCGCGCGTGCACTAATTGCCCAGGCGAATCAAATAAGACCGGCAATTTAGTACTGATTGGCGCCAGTTCAATAAATTCGATCGAAAGCCGCACAGGATGTAACCAAACTAACCGTTTGGCGTTGACACAATGGCGAGCTATTAAATAAAATGGGCCTTCGACGCTAAGATTGGGGTGTCGCCAAGCGGTAAGGCAGCTGGTTTTGGTCCAGCCATTCTGAGGTTCGAATCCTTGCACCCCAGCTCTTACTCCTCCGTTTTGAGGGGAGTTTATCGTCCGCTTTAGGCTTACGTATTTATAAGGATCTTTTGGTCATGGACAAGATTAAGTTGGCGGTCGCTGCTCGCGAAGACAAAACACCGAGACAGCTGAGAAGGGAAGCAAAAATCCCTGCGACTCTCTACGGTCCCGGCCAGCCGTCTGAAAACGTACAAATAGACGCCAAAGAATTTTCCCGTTTGCCAAAAGGCGCCTACTCCCACGTTATCGAGCTGGAGACCGGTAAGGGCAAAATCAATGCCATTATCCGTGACGTTCAGCGCAGAGGCACAACCCACGAAGTTCTCAACGTAGAACTCTATCGCGTAGCTCTCGACCGCAAATTGACTGTGACCGTACCTCTGAAGTTCATCGGCGTGTCGACTGCAGTAACTATCGAAGGCGGACAACTGATCGAAGTTTTCCAAGACGTAGAAATCGAATGCTTGCCGGGCGACATTCCTGACTTTATCGAAGCAGATGTCTCCTTGATCACAGAAATCGACCAAGGTCTGCACTTCGGCGAATTGAAAATCTCCGACAAGATCAAAATTCTCAACCCGGAAGACGAAGTCGTCGCCCGCGTTGTCGCGAAGAAAGCAGCGGCAGGTGAAGCCGGTGCATCGAGCGAAGGCGCAGCAACTCCAGAACCGGCAGCAGCAGCTTCCTAATTCTGCAACGCAAGAAAATTCTGAAAACGCACTGCTCAAGCGGTGCGTTTTTGTTTTCTGCAAATGGGTGACATAAGATTCTAAGGAATCGCCTGATAGATTTTTTCAGGATTAGGCGGTGAGAGCTTCTCTGGAATCGACTGCTGCAGTTTCTCAGGAATCGGCCGTCTGAGCTTCTTTTGGTTGCAATTTGTCTTGCGGATCACGCTGGTCCTTCTGGACTTGGTCCCTCGGACGTTCCTGTTTCTCCTGTGCTTCCTGTCTCGCCAGCTCGGCGGTTCTTTTTTTTTCCGTGTCGCTCTTGCCGGTCTTTTCGTCGGCAACAGGCAGTCGAACAGTGAATGTAGAACCCTTGTTCAATTCACTTTCAAGATCAATGCTGCCGCCATGCGCCTTGATTATAGTCAAAGCAATAGCCAACCCAAGACCGGTTCCACCGCCATATATACGGCTTTTCACACGAGAACGCTCAACTCTATAAAATCGATCGAAAATCCTTTGTTGGTCAGCAGGAGCGATACCAATACCGGTATCAATTACGCGGATGATTGCTTGATTGTTGCTCAGGCGCAAAGTAACAGTGACCTTTCCACCTGCCTGCGTAGCTTTGATCGCATTGTTTGTCAGATTGAGAAAAACTTGTTTGAGCCGGTCACTATCAGCAAAGACAAAGATTGGCTGACTAGGCATGATGAACTGAATTTCGATCTGCTCCGGAGCAATTACCGTGACGGTATCTTCGACTGATGCAAGAACATCACGAGCGTCGATAACTTCCTGCTGATTGATGATTGCTTGTCCAGCGTCTGCACGAGCCAATTGCAGCAAGTCAGATACCAGTCGAATCAGTCGACCCGATTCATCGGAAATAGTCTGCAAGGCTTCTGCAAGAAGATGCCCATCGATGCTCTGTCCGCGACGCAAGAGAAGTTTGGTGTATCCCTGGATAGAAGTAAGTGGTGTACGCAATTCATGGCTCGCGTCAGCAACGAATTGGCATTGAATGTTGAGCGATTCTTCCAATCGATTGAGCAGTTTATTGAAGGCCTTGCGCAACTCCGCCGTCTCGAAGAGCTCGTTAGGCTCGACTTCAAGCCTTTGGCGAATGTCCATGTTAGCCAGTTTGGTTGTTGCCTGAAGCAACTGCCTGAGAGGAATAAGAATGATGCCTGAGAGAAACCAGTTGATGGCGATAAGTACTGGAATCAGAGGTAAGTACCAAAGGATGTCGCTAAACCTTGCTCCATTCGTGCCGACAACGATGAGATGACAAATAACAACAGGCACAACACTGGACAAAGACATAACGAGCGTCATCCGCGCCCGCATTGATTTCGTCCATTCGGCCTTGAGCATTGAGAATTCCCTCAGAGAGGCAATTTTACCCTGACAGTTGTCAAAATTGGCTGATTTAGCCAGTTAGAAGAAATAGAGCGTTGAGTGAAGCACCGGAAAAGGAGCCGCATGCGGCTTGCCTAAAGGAAATCCACAACGCCTATCAACGTTTTAATATGCCCAAAAATTGGGAGTGCACAAGTCCATTTGAAATCAGACAACTGCCTTTGTAGACAGACTTGCCGCCCGACAAATCGCTGAACTGCCCGCCGGCTTCCTCAACGATTATCTTCATGGGCGCGAGATCCCAGACTTTCACACCGACCTCTAGATGAGCCTCAGCCTTACCTTCAAAGACATGCGCAAAGCCGAGATAGTCCCCAAACCCTCTTTGGCGGACTGTATTCTTCACAAGCTCTGCAAATGAATCCCAGAGCCCCATTGCCTGTACGCGATTCAAAGCACCAAAATTAAATTGGGCATTCTTGATCTCAGAAATTTCTGAGACCTTGATTCTTTTGCCATTCCGAAAGGCTCCTGAGCCTTTCTCTGCCCAAAAAATCTCATCGGCTGCCGGATTGTACACAACCCCTAAAACAATCTCGCCATCCTTTTCAAGGGCAAGCAAAGTCGAGAAAATCGGCACCGCTCGAGCATAGTTATAAGTACCATCGATGGGGTCGATTATCCAGCGACGACCTTTTGAAAGCGGCGCATCGTCGCCGCCTTCTTCCTCGCCAAGAATTGCGTCCTGAGGAAATTTATCAGCAATTGATTCGCGAATAAGGCGCTCGCATTGCTTGTCAGCAGCAGTCACAGGGGTGCCATCAGACTTCTCTTCGACCGCAATATTGCGATCGAAATGATTCAAAGCAGCTTCGCCTGCACGCTGACAAATATCAAGAGCAAAGGTGAGCTCTGGAGATATATCAACATCGGGCATCGAAAATTTGAAGGGTGCCATCTTGAAATCCGAGCTGACGCCAGGCTGGTGCCCAACGAGAGCCAATTGCTCACCTTTTCGCTTGACAAATTTGCATAGCTAAGCTGAAACTCCCGTCAGCATGTGACTGCCGGGAGTTCCTGTAGATCAGATCTAAGCGAGTAGAGAGAATCCGTTCGTTCTTAGAACAAGTATTGGTAGATACCACGTGCACCACGGTACACGCCGACACCAATATCACGTACGTCGATCGCTGTTCCCTTTACCACGCGCTCCCAGAGGAAGCCCTTTTGTCGCTCAGCATAAGCAAGTCTCATGTCTTGCTCAATATTCTTCTCTTCAACAGCGCGCATTCTAGCTTCTAAGCTATCAACGCGAGCCTTGAGGTGGTTGAGTTCACCACGGAACTCTTCCAACAAGGCAGCAAATTTTTCCAAATCCGCTTTATCAGCTTTGAGTGCAAGCCTTTCGGTAATGCACTGTTCGTATTTATAAAGCGCCGCAGCCAATTCAAAACGTGTGGTGGATTTTTGTCCACGATAAGTTCTGTCTGGGTAACCAACGAGGATGTGGCAAGGGCTGTTTACGAGCTCCTTGAGGGCGTTGTATGCCCATTCATTTCCAACAACATCAGTCAGTTCGCTGACATTACTAGCACCCTGCGCATAAGCAGCAGACGTATTGACTAAGGTGCTCGCACTTACGGCAACTAATGCGGTAAGTAAGGTTGCAAACCCCTTCTTCATAGTAGTAATCACTCCTTCGCAATGACCTGAATCTAACGAAAGCATCATAGCCTACATATTCCAGTCAGTAGTAGTGGTAAAACGTGCAATTTGAAACACGTGTTTAAAGTATCGTTGAAAAACCGCGTCTGGTGCCGAAAAGCCGGAGCTTAAAAAACGCTAATATTTTAAGCAAAGGGCACCAAAAATATATCAGTTAGAAATCCCGAGACGCAGGGCACGCCTTATTTCCTGGCAACCAATTATCAAGAACTCAAATTCTCCCGCGGTACTGAATCTTTATCGGACTGAGCTCCTTGCAATCGCGCTACTATATATGGTGCGCCCCGCCGATGGTATCAAATACGGAGACACTGGAAAGCGGGATGACAGGCTCGTGAGATTTGATTGCGAACCAAAGTCCGGCGTAAGTTAACTAGCAGCAAAGAAAATCCCATCGTTATAATGAATTGTCGACAGCACTTCAAATTCAGCAGTTAAGCCAAGTTATGGAATTACGGATCGCTCATTTATACGCTCGCTTTCTCAATATCTATGGTGACAGGGGCAATATCATCGCCCTCACACAACGAGCAAAATGGCGCAATATCGAAGTCACAGTTAGTCCAATCGGATTGGACCAAGAAGCTGATCCAGAATATTTCGACCTCTACTTTATCGGCGGCGGTCAAGATAAACAGCAGCAAATCATTGCGCAAGATCTAGTCAAGCGCGCCAAGCAATTGAAAACCGCAGTCGACAACGGCGCTGCATTCCTCACAATCTGTGGTGGCTATCAGCTTCTCGGTCACTATTACAAACCTCATGAAGGTGAAGAGCTGAAAGGTATCTCGCTTATCGATGCTTATACAGTTGCCGGAAATCGACGCATGATCGGCAATGTACTCATCAGGCGCAGCGACGAGTCGACTCTTGTCGGCTTCGAAAACCACAGCGGCAAAACATATCTTGGCAAAGATGTTCAACCACTCGGCAAAGTTGTGGTCGGCAACGGAAACAATGGAGAAGATGGTGGGGAAGGTGCGCAAAGCGGCAAAGTCTATGGCACATACTTGCATGGCTCCTTGCTGCCTAAAAATCCACAATTTTGCGACCAGCTTATTTCCCAAGCTTTGAGCCGACGATATGGCGATGTCCAACTCGATGCCCTAGACGACGCCCTGGAAAATCAAGCCCACAAACGCGCTCTCAGCCTACCGGCATAACTTTTCAGAACTTGACCAGCTTTCTGAAATCGAATCGTTATCGATTCGGTTCCAAAAGTCGTGTTCTGAAATCGAATCGATAACGATTGAGTTCCAAAACGAGTTATTTCAAGCCTGGTCGGCAGTAGAGCCGGCCCCCTTGCGGAACCCAGATTAAATCTGTTACATTAAATTGTAAAGTAGCAACTTTTATTACCTTTACTACTGATCTATAGTGCATCTACAACACTTACTAGGCGGACCTTTTTTTATGAACAGGCATAACAGGCAGCCATTAGGCGCCTTGAGAAGCGCACAGGTCAAGGTGAAAGCAGTGACCATTTCACGGTCACAAGCTCGTCTGGCCGGCGTTTACATCCTCCTCAGCGCTTTGACGCTGAGCCTTTTTTCCGCATTCAGCCAACTCAGCCACCTCTAGAACCGGCGGAGCAGCGGAATAAAAACCTAGAAGCAAGTTATCTACCACCCCAGGTACCCGCTCCTAATGGACCTTACTAAAGTTATGAAAAAACCCCTCCTTATTGCAGGCGCAGCCTTTGTTTGCGCCTCTTTAGTTGCTCCTGCCTTTGCGCAGAACAGCAGCTACAGCTTTCACTACGGCAACGGCACAGCTCGCGTTTGCAACCAAAACCAGATTGGTCTCATGGACCCGTCCGGCAGTTACATCTCCTCCGGAACTCTCAGTAAGACGGCGCAGGGATTACAGGTCGGTGGCGCTCAAGCCAACCCATTACTCCCCAAAGTACCTTGGGGCGCCAATATCCAGACTCCAGGAGATAATTTCTACACACCACAGAGAATTGAAAAGAAGGGCGGAGCTCAGGTTCCTGTCTCGAAGTGGGGAGCAAACGTGTCTCAACCCGGCGACCAAATTCGCTCCGACCTGGGGCACCAGGCTGCTCAATACTATGTCCCCGGAACCGTGCTTCAGCGAGGCGGTAGTAGCTACAGAAGTGGCAGTAACGGCGGTCCTAAACTGACGCCTTACATCCCCGGTGGCAACGGCATGGCATCCTATGGCGATGACACTGCTAACGGCGCCGGATCAGCAACCAGCGGCAAATACTAGAAACTGGCGGTTGCAAAACCGCATCTATTTATAGAGCACGAGAAAGGGCCAATATTGGTCTGACATCTTTTGCTACACTTATTTCCTGCGTGCACTCAGGCAGGCGGTTTCACAGCTGCTTTCGTATAGGTCCTCAGTGTGCTCTTAGCGTGTGAGTTCGAGTGTGCTCGAACTCACACGCTGAGATTGAAATTCGTCTAAACAACGACTAACCACAAAGTAAGCAATAGCAAATCAATAGGTTGTGTGAGCTCATGAAAAAAATCGTAGTGCTGGGTGGCGCCGGAGCAATGGGACAAGTCATTGTGCGTGACCTTGCGGAATTCAGCAATTTCGACTCAATCGTCATCGCTGACTTCAACAAGGACAAAGCCGAAGAGCTGAAAAACAGCCTGAAGAGCAAGAAGTTGGAGGCAGCGTTCTGCGATCTGAAAGACCCTGCATCGCTCGCCGCAGTACTTAGTGACGCGTTTCTCGTCATCAACTCCACACCATATTATTTCAACGTCGATGTCATGAAAGCAGCTCTTGCAGCCAGTTGCCACTACATGGATCTGGGTGGACTATTTCATGTGACTAAAAAACAACTTGAATTAAACGACGAATTCCGTAGCAAAGGCTTGGCTGCAGTGCTGGGCATGGGCGCGGCACCAGGAATGACCAACATCATGGCAGCAGCAGGTGCAGGCGAGCTGGACGAAGTGAAGTCAATCGATATCACGGTCGGATGCATCGATTTCGTAACCACTGATCACCCGTTGCAACCGCCTTATGCAATCGACACTATCCTCGATGAATACACAAAAGAACCTATGGTTTTCGAGGACGGTGAGTATCGAGCAAAGCCACCGATGTCCGGCGAAAAGCTCATTCAATTGCCTGAACCAGTCGGTGCTTGCAAGGCAATTTTGACGCTGCACTCAGAAGTTTTGACTCTGCCAAAAACTTACGAACACAAAGGCTGTACCGATGTCACCTTCCGACTTGGCTTGCCGACAGAGTTTCACGACCGCTTGAAATTGCTGGTCGATCTCGGCTTCGGTGATAACGAGAAAGTAGAAATTCAAGAAGGGAAATTCACACCGAGAAAAGTGCTTGCTCACTTGATCGAGCGCTTCCCGCAAACACCTCAAGCACCTGATGATGCCGAAGTTGTTCGCGTCGAAGTAAAAGGAAAGCGCAATGGTCAACCCGTCAATGTAACTCTCGAAACCACAGTCTTGGCGCACAAAAAATGGGGCTTGTCCTGCGGCGCTTTAGATACAGGCGTGCCACCAGCAATCGTTGCCGACATGATGCTTGCCGGAACGATTATGGAACGTGGCGCCATCCCACCTGAAATTTGCGTCCCGCACAAAGAGTTTTTCCACGAGCTTGCCAAACGCACGATTGTTATGCGCAAAACAGTCGAAGAAGTGCTTATCGAAGCGAAAACAGAAGAAAAGGCAGTTTGCCGCTAACGCAGGCACCTTCACCTCGAGTATCTTGCTCCAGATCGAAAGCGGTAATGAACGAAATACAACAACCAAAAGCTGAAGTCAGAAAAACACTGACTAACATGCCGGCTATGGAAACACCACAAAGCGTCACTCATCAGATGATGCCGGAAGATGAGATTGCACGCCGCGTTAGCAAAGCCGAAGAAGAAGCAAGAAGAGATTACAAAGGCTACAGACGAAAAGTTTTGGCATTTGCGATGCTCGGCTATCTATATATTCTTTTCGTGCCTTTGGTGCTCGCACTTTTGATGGCGGGATCAATATGGATCATGGTTGCATCCAAGCACATTTACGGCATTGGAATACAAATCGCGTTCGGGTTACTAATTGCCCTGTTTGCATACATTCGTGCGCTTTGGGTTTCGCTTACTCCGCCGGCCGGACTTGAACTAGATCGCAGCGAGTATCCGGAATTGTTCGAACTGGTCACACAATTGTCTGAACAATTGAAAATCAAAGTCGATCACATACTGGTCGATGACCAGTTCAATGCAATGGTGGTGCAACATCCGCGCTTAGGATTTTTCGGCTGGTACGCAAACTATGTTGTGCTAGGTTTGCCGCTCATGCAGTCCTTGCCGCCACAACATTTCAAATCTGTCCTGGCTCACGAATTCGGTCACATTTCTGGCAATCACGGCAAAAGCAACTCATTCATTTACAACCAGCGCGTGCGGTTGGTTCAGCTTCTGGTGGCGATGCATCAACATTCACAGATTGCGCTCGTACTTTTGAGCAGATTCTATGACTGGTACTTCCCACGCTTCAGTGCATCATCTCTTGTCATAGCGAGGGAACACGAAAAACAAGCCGACCTTCAAGCAATCGAAGTAACAGATAACAAAATTTGCGGGCAGGCTCTGACACTCACAGAAATCAAAGGCAATCAGCTCAATGATATTTGGACTTCAATCCAAAACACTATCAAAGACGTTGATACTCCGCCAGATTTGGTTTACTTACAGATCGGCGAAAAGCTTGCAGCCGCACCGGAAGACAAAACCAAATCAGTTGAAAAACTAGCCGAAGCGCTCAAGCGACCTACCGACGACGAAGATAGCCACCCCTCACTTAAGGAACGACTGCAACTCGCGAAATTCACGCAAGAAGGTATGCAGCCGGAAACCCTTTACGATTCGTTGCCGCTAGATTTGACGCAAGTGCAATCGGCAGCGTCTCTCTATTTCGGAAAGAAGTTGCCTTCGATTATTCAGTATTGCAGCGACCAATGGTTCAATGCCAATAATATGCAGTGGAAGTCTGTTCATGCGCAGATTATTGAAGCAGCAAATGAATTGAAAGAACTCGAAGAGAAGGCTGAGACTCAAGAACTCTCAGTAGAAGAGTTGGTGAAAGTCGCGAATTTGTTAGCAGTAAAAGATGAGCAACCCGCTGCGTTGGCCGCATTTCAAAAAGTGCTGGAGCGAGAGCCGCAGCATGCAGAAGCTCGCTATGCCGTTGCGACAATACTTTTGGATAAGGACGACGAAAGTGGTATTGCAATGCTGAAAGAGCTTGCATTCCAGAAGAAAGAATTTGGCCTGCACGCCTGTGCTTACCTGCGCGAATACTATGAGAAGAAGCGCAACCAAGATGCGGTCAGAAATTTAGACAAACTCTGGTTTGAGTATCAAAACATAATAGCAATGGCGCAAGCCGAAAGGCAGAGTGTGAGCAAGTCAGACCTCATCGCTTCACACGATTTGCCCCAAAAAACGGTTGACCTGGTCGTCGAGATTTTAAGCAAACACAAAGGTGTAAAGGAAGCGTACTTGTACCGCAAAATCATGGAGTATCTTCCGGATCAGAAATTCTATGTTCTAGCCATTGTTCCTGGGGTCGTCAACGTTCTTCCCAATAGAGAAGAAATGAAATTGGAAGAAACGCTGAGACAGGAAATTCAATTCCCAGGCACGTATCAAATAACAGTCATCAATTCAGCTATGAAATGGATGAAAGACAACTGCGCAACAATGCCAACCGCATTAATCTACAAGCGCGGCGACTAGTTATTGATTTGGAGCGAGCACTGAACGATTGCGGTTAAACGCTCGCCGTCTGCTTCAAGGCGTTCAATGTTTCTTCCAGAGTCTGCGCATCGAAGACGTTGTAAACGTTCGCCGAGCGATCGATTTTCTTGACCATTCCGGCTAGCGCCTTGCCTGGTCCGATTTCGACGAATGTGTTGACGCCCTGCCCAAGCATGTATTCGATGGTTTCGCACCAGCGCACAGAACTCGGCATTTGGCGCGAAAGTTTCTCTTTCAATGCAGCACCGCTTGTTTCCGGCTTGGCATCAACGTTTTGAACGACAGGAAATGCCGCGTCTTTGATGTCGATAGTTTTGACCAGCGCTTCAAATTCATCGGCAGCAGCCTTCATTAGTGGTGAATGAAATGCGCCACCAACCGGCAACGGAATTACCTTAGCACCACCAGCCTTGGCTCTGGCCCCGGCTTCAGCCACAGCATCCGGATCGCCCGAGATTACCAGTTGTTCTTTAGTATTGAAATTGGCGACGATTACAACTTTAGGCTCACCAAGAGTTTTTGAAACTTCCTTTGTAATCTCCTCGAGCTTATCCGCAGCCATTCCGATAACAGCAGACATCGCGCCTTTCGGGCATGCTTCCATCAATTGAGAGCGCTTATCAACGAGTTTTACAGCCGACTGCAAATCAAAAGCAGAAGCAGCATAGAGAGCGGAGAATTCGCCCAGACTGTGCCCTGCGACGAAGGATGGTCTGGGACCACCCATAGATTCATAACAGCGCCATGCGACCATCGACACTGCAAGAATTGTCGGCTGAGTATTGATGGTGCGCTTCAGTTCGGTATCTGGTCCTTCAAAGCACAATTGACTGAGCGAGCGCCCGGCGATTTCGTCGATTTCTGCAAAAAGCTTTTTTGCCTCCGGAAACTTCTCCGCCAGATCTTTCCCCATGCCCACAGCTTGTGAGCCCTGCCCCGGGAAGATACATGCCAGCTTGCTCATTTCTTTTTCTCCTTCAACCAACCGAATTCAAAAGCAATTCAAAGACGATTCAAAATGATCCTGATACCTAATTGAGGACAGTTACTTTTTAGACGCCTCTACTTCAGTAACTTGCGTACCTTCATCCTGAGACGACTGTCGCTGATCTACCGCCGTCCACTTCACTATCGCGGAGCCCCAAGTCAATCCGCCACCAAAGCCTACCAAAGCGCAAGTCGAGCCGACCTGGATTTGACCACGTTTTAAAGCTTGCCACATCGCCAGAGGAATGGACGCGGCAGACGTATTACCCATCTCATTCACGTTGCTGACGATCTTTTCAGGCGCCATGCCAAGCCGCTCTGCAGCTGACTTGATGATACGCATATTGGCCTGGTGAGGTATCAAGAAATCGATATCGTCAACAGTTATTCCGGCATCGCTGCATGCCGCACGCACCGCCTCAGGCACCGCATTGACGGCAAATTCATAAATAGCCCGACCGTTCATTTCGAGAAAACCATGTGTTGCAGTCGGTGGGGTAACTCCGGCATGAGGGTATGCCGAGCCCGTGTTGGGAATGTGCAAGAGGTGCCCACCACTGCCGTCCGCGCGCAAATAAGTGCCCAGCATTTCGTTCTCTTTTTCGTCAGCTTTTATGATAAACGCGCCGGCGCCATCACCGAAAAGTATGCATGTGTTGCGATCGGCCCAATTGAGAAAACGCGAGTGAATGTCGACGCCAATAACGAGCGCGCATTTGAAGGTGCCGGATCCTATGAATTGCTGCGCTACTGCAAGCGCATAGACAATGCCGGTGCATGCCGCTTCCATATCGAAGGCGGCAGCGCGTTTTGCACCAATTGCTGCTTGCACCATGCAAGCAGTGGATGGATAAAGATTGTCCGGTGTCGAGGTGGCGACCACGACAAGTTCAATTTCTTGCGGGTCGATGCCGGCAAATCCAATGGCATCCTTTGCAGCAGCAATAGCCAATTGGCTGGTGGTTTCCTCTTCCGACGCGATGCGCCTTTCGGAAATACCTGTGCGTGTTTTGATCCACTCATCTGAAGTGTCTACGAGTTTCTCAAGATCGAAATTCGTAACCACCGCAGAGGGCAAACCAGCTCCGACACCAATCAGTCGGGCGCCATGCGAAAACTTCAAGACTTGCTCCCAGCCGCAGTCATGCTGAAGCTGTTCTCAATCTTTTTGACGATATCGGCAGCCACCATATCTTTAGCTACGCGAATCGCGTTTTTGATTGCCGTGTGCTTCGAGCCACCATGGGCGATGACACAAACACCCTTGACGCCGACCAGAAGAGCACCACCAAAAACATTGTGATCGACCCGATTCTTCAGCCCATCAAGCGCCGGCTTGATGACGACCGCTCCGAGTTTTGTACGCGTTGATCTAAGCAATTCTTGCTGCAACATGATCTTGCACATGTTGGCAATACCTTCGGCGGTTTTCAAAGCGACGTTGCCTGTAAAGCCGTCAGTAACAGTGACATCTACTTTACCGAGAGGGAAATCGCGTCCTTCGACAAAGCCGATGAAATTGATTCCAGATTGTTGTTTCAGAAGTTTGTACGCTTCCTGCACAAGCTCATTGCCTTTTGTCTCTTCGGTTCCAATATTGAGAAGACCGACTGTCGGATTCTTCTTATTGAAAAGACCAGCCGACACAATCGAGCCCATTACGGCGAATTGCATAAGCTGGTGAGGAGTGCAGTCGACATTGGCGCCGACATCAACTAGCAAACACTTGCCGGTAGTTGCAGGCATGGTGCAACAAATGGCAGATCGGTCAACGTTGGCAATACGTCCGAGTCCGAGCTGGGCGGCGACAGCAGCAGCACCGGTCGAGCCGGCGGCAACAAGCCCATCTGCCAGTCCGTCAGAGACGCGCTTGGTGGCTACAACAATCGACGAATCTTTCTTTTTGACAATGGCGCGACCAGGTTTTTCGTCCATGGCCACGACTTCGGAGGCAGGAACAATAGAAATATCGAGACCGGCGTGATCGTGACGCGTCAGCTCTTTTTCAATTGCATCGGTAGGTCCGACTAATTGCACGGCGACGCCGTATTCGCGTGCGGCAATTACAGAACCGTGGACAACCTCGCGAGGGGCATAGTCCCCACCCATGGCGTCCACTGCAATGCGAATCATCTTTGACTCCCAGTTAACCCTGCCAACTCTCGTCTCAAAAACTATTCGGTAACTACGTTGTCACGACGACGCGCTGGGCGTCCGCCGTAATAACCACAGACGATGCAGATTTGGTGCGAACGCGCGGGCGAACTGCAATTACTGCACTTGGCGATATTGATTTCTTCAGCCTTCCAGTGAGCTCTTCTTTGATGCTGCTTCTGGTGCGACGTTTTCTTCTTTGGCTGTGCCATAGCCTATGTGACCTCCATGCCTTGGCGGACTGAATATTATCTACGACTCTTCGCCAGATTTACCCTTTTGAAATAGAGTCTTTAAGTTCTTCCATCGCGGATCAATTGAATTTTCGTCTAATCTTTCTAAATCAGCGTCGGAAGAAGAAGCCACAGATTCCGAGGAATGCCCGGAACCCGCACCAGTACGGGCTTCCTTTTCGGGAAGGCCCGGACACTCATCGCCGCAATGGCAATAGGTCGGGGTGGCCAATGTAACAGCTTGATATACAACATCGCTGATGTCAAGCAAGCCATCTTCAGGAAGATACTCGAAAAAGTCATCGTACTTGAGCTCTCGCTCCTTGGTTTCAGTCCCCGCGAAGTCGGCATATTCAACCAAGTTAACAAAGCGCTCATCTATATCAACCGTCAGCGCTTGGAAATAGGGCTTCAGGCAACGATGACAAGATAGCTTCAAAAGCGTCTTGACCGTTCCACTCAGCCTCATTCCAGCAGCCGACAACCCTGCTTGCAGTTCACCGACAACAGGCTTTACCGCATCAAGACCAGCCAGATTCTCATTGAATGAGAATTCCAACCGCCCGCCTGGCAAGGTTTTCAGCTCGTCATAACTGATTTTCACGAATCTCTTCTACCCAATTTTTGCCCGGCTAAAAAAACCGAGCCCCCTGGCTTCCGCCGGAACATCGAATCGATAACGATTCGCTTCCTTAGAAAGCTAGCCGCCTCGAGACGCATGCTGCAACCCGAGCGGCATGTATGCAGTCCCTACGAGACGCAAACACCGAACGAAGATAATATTACAACAATAAGTAGGGCTCCTGCCAAGTTTTCAGGAGCAAGTGAGAAAGACGGAATCATGGGTGGGAAACTTTGCCTGGCAGCCAGATGGGCTATTCCTGTTGTAGGGGAGCCAATTCACGACGCAGTGGTCGTGATCGACAACGGCATTATTGAAGGCGTTTATGCCAGACCGCAGTTCAATAGCATTTACAAAAATCAGCAAATAGAACGCGCGGAAGACTATAAAGACGCGGTCATAATGCCAGGCTTGATCAACCTGCACTCCCATCTCGACTATTCCGCCCTGCGCGCCTTCGCCACCGACCTGCCGTTTTTCGACTGGATAGAAGGATTAGTAACCAGCTCGCGAGAATGGTCGGGTGACAAGTGGTTTCAATCAGCATTGTACGGAGCGCGCCTGGCAGCCTTTACCGGAACAAGCACAGTAGTCGACTCTTCATTTTCCGGACAAGCCGCCAAGGCTCTGGCTCAAGTAGGGCTGAGAGGCGTCGTAGGTTTGGAAATTTTCGGACTATCAGACGCCGAATCGGATAACAGCTGGTCGACCTGGCTTTCACGCTTTGAAGCCTTGAGTGAAACAGACTTCCCTCCGCTAAAAGAAGCGCTGGAAAAGCAAACCATGACTCTTACCGTTTCACCTCACGCACCATATACGGTGTGTCCGTCCCTGTGGCTGAAAGCTGCAACCTGGGCAAAAAAGTTCAATCTGCCTGTTCTGGCGCACCTCGCAGAGTCGCAAGAGGAATGTCAGTGGTTGGCGGCAAGCAACGAAATTGTTCACGAGTTTCTCGCTTTTTCAATGCGCACGGATACCAAATCAGAGAAGCTAAAACCAAGATGGGCTGGTCGAGGTCTCACGCCGGTAAAGCATTTGAAAAACTATGGACTATTAAATGAATGGCTGATTGCCGCGCACGCAGTCCATACAGACAGCGAGGATCTGAAGATCTTGTCCGATCACAACGTCAAGATCGCTCACTGCCCGCGCTCCAATGCTCGCTTAAAAAACGGGCTGGCACCTTACTCGAAGATGCTCGAACACGGAATTACAGTCGGACTGGGCACAGACAGCCTGGCATCTAACGACGACCTGAGCCTGCTTTCCGAAGCCCAGTTCGCACTCAATGCGCATCGGCTGGCAGCATACAAAGAAGAGGAAGACGTAGGAGAAGACGGCGGGCACCATCTTCCAACGGCAAGACAGCTAGTGGAAGCGATGACGATGGAGGCAGCGATTGCACTAAAAATGGATCATTTGATCGGCAGTCTGCAGTCAGGCAAACGTGCCGATATTGCCGTGTTTGCTCTGCCCCCGGCGCCGCTCTGCGACAGCGAGAAAGAGTCGCTTTGTCCCTATAATCTGCTCATTTCAGGAGGCGCTCGCCTTAGAGATTTACTCGTCGATGGACAGTTCATAGTGTCCGAAGGCAAGCTCAGTCGCAATTAGGAGAGCCCTGGCTGGCTGTGCGCACACAAGCCTGAAATTCATCTATACTTTAGTTCGGGGTTTTGCAAAAACACCCCAAGGGAAAGTATCCCTTAGCCGCCGAAATCTATATAGAACCAATAGCCAAGCGCCTTAGCAGGCCCAGCCAGGAAGGTCCAACAACATGGAAAGACGCACGGATCACATTTGCAGCGGCAGAACATGCATGTTTTGCCGAGTACTCGACAATCCTAATCGTCTCAAGCAGCTTGGCAATCGTTCGTACATGGACAGTCAGGTTTTGGAAAGAGTCAAAGAGCTAGAGCAGCGCTCGCTTTTGACCACCACAGAAAATAAGATGAGCATGGTCAAGGGCGAGGAAATCGAGCGCCTGGCATTGCTCGACACTCTCACTGAGCTTTACAACTCGAGGACATTCCTCAAAGAGATTAAGGAAGAGTTGAAACGCGCCAAGCGTTACAAACGCCCGGTCGCTCTTTGCATGGTCACCGTAGACAACTTCAAAGACATTTCCAGGCAGTACGGAGCCCTCACATCTGATGCTGTGCTCAAAGTGATCGGCTCTGTCTTGCAAGGAGCGGTCAGAGACGTAGATATTCCAGCGCGCTACAGCGCTGAAGAATTTGCCATCATCTTCCCGGAAACAAACTCTTCCGGCGCCCAGATAGTTGCTGAGCGCATTCGCCAGCGCATCGGTTCGCAAGCGATCACTCACAACTGGCACAACTTGAAAGTTACAGCTTCAGTTGGACTGGCCGCATTTCCTGCACATGCTCGCGAACACGACGAATTGGTTGCGCGTTCTATCCAAGCTCTTGAAATGGCTATGCAACGCGGCGGAGACCGCGTCTGCTCGGTTTAGACAGCGCCTTGATAACTTGAATTCAGAAAGACGAGCGCGCACGCTTTGTGCATCGCTTGCACGCTATCTGCATCGATTGATATCAAACATAAGACAGTCTGAGGGACACAAAGCCTCAGGCACCTTTATAATTTGCCGGTCGTAAAACCAAGGAAAGTCTCAATCGATGCTATCTCCGTCGAAGCCGCAAGTTAGCTCCGGCTCATTTATAAAAGATTGGAAGCCAATCGCCGTCATTGGCGTTTTGATCTGGTCGCTTACAACGCTCTTCCAAGTCGAGCCGGAAAAAACCGTTTCCGACTGGCAAAAGCTAGCCGAACTCACTCCTGACGCACTCAAAATCGAAGTAGAAAAACGGGTGAGAGAAACTCCCGGCTACGAAAAGATGAATGAGTACGAAAAGGAAGATTTGTACAAGCGCACGACCGACAATGCGCAGATGGCTAACAACATGCAAATCATCAAGCATTACAACGGCTACGTCCTTTTCACGACGCTCAAACTTGGTCTCGACTTGCGTGGAGGCAGTCAACTCTTGCTGCAGGCTCTGCCCAGCAAACTGGTGCCAGAGATCACACCGCAAGTTATGAACGGTGTTGAAACAGTCATCAACAACCGCATCAACAGCCTTGGCGTTTCAGAGACTTTAGTTCAGCGCTCCGGCAAAGATCGCTTGATTGTTGAAATGCCCGGTATCAAAGATCCGCAACAAGCCAAAGACAGAATTGGTACGACCGCTCTTCTCGAATTCAAAGAGATGGCCTACGACGAAACCGGACATCCAATCATCGGACCCAATGGCGGTCCCGTTTGGAAAGAAACAGGTTTGACCGGCGCGGACTTCAAGCACGCGCAAGGCTCGCCAATGGTTGGGGGCGGACTGTGGCGCGTTTCTTTTGAATTCAAACCAGAAGGCGCCAAGAAATTCGGCGAGATGACACAACGTCTGGTCGGCAGACAAATCGGTATCTTCCTCGACGGAGAACCAACCGACAGAGGACAAGATGGTCGTCCTGTATCGCTTGTCGAATATCGCGGTGTCAATGTGCGCGAGCCGATTTTAGGCGGCACCGGCGAAATCACAGGCAACTTCAGCCGCGATCAAGCTGTAGACCTGGCAGTAAAACTGAATGCCGGCGCGTTGCCTGTACCGGTCAAAATCTTGGAAGAAAGAACGGTCGGAGCCACGCTCGGTCAAGACTCCATTCAAAAGAGCTTGCTTGCCGGTGCAGTGGGCATCGCCGCAGTTATGGTCTTCATGATTCTGGTTTACGGACTGCCGGGATTGATCGCTGACGTCGCACTCATTCTATATACGATTACGACGCTGGCTATTTTCAAAGCCGTACCCGTCACTCTGACATTGGCTGGTATAGCCGGTTTCATCTTGTCAGTCGGTATGGCGGTTGATGCCAACATCCTGATTTTCGAAAGAACAAAAGAAGAACTGAATAGTGGCAAAGGTTTGTACGTCGCCATTGAGAATGGCTTCGGAAGAGCCTTTACATCAATTTTCGACAGCAACGTCAACAGTTTGATTGCTTGCGGTGTTCTTATGCTATGCGGCACATCCATCGTGAAGGGTTTTGCCGTCACACTGGCAATTGGTGTGGCCGTCTCGATGTTTACCGCCATTACAGCCACTCGTGCGATGCTGCACTTGATACCGAAGGGCCTCGGCATGTTCGGACACAAGTACGACAAGAAAGGTCACGAGATCAAAAAACAACAGATTTTCAAAGAAACTGAAGCTGCGAAAGAGGAGGCACGGTGAAGGGCATAAAGATAGACCTGGTCAAATATCGCTGGATCTGGCTAGGCATTTCCGGTGTCATCTTGGTGCCTGGAATTATCGCCATGGTCATCTGCATGACCAAATTCAATTCGCCGCTCAAGCCGGGAATTGACTTCACGGGCGGCTCGATTCTGCAATACCAATTTGAAAAACCAGCCCCACTCGACACAGTCAGAGCGGTGCTCAACGAATCCGGCTTCGAAGGTTCGCAAGTTCAGCAAGCATTCATCTCCGGAAAAGAAGTCATCGTCATGCGCACGAAGGCAATCGACAGCGAAGACGAAAAGCGCAAACTGGACGCAGATCTGACTTCGAAGCTGGGTCAATTCAAAGTTTTGTCAGTGGACAAAGTCAGTGCAACGGTCGGACCAGAATTGCTGTCGAGTGGTCTAATCGCGCTTATCGTCACGTTCTTGATGATGGTCGGCTACATCTCATATCGATTCCAATTCGACTATGCCGTTTGTGCGATCGCATCACTCCTTCACGACGTTATTGCGCTGTGCGGTATTTTCGCCATCCTCGGATTAGTGATGGGCACAGAAGTAGACAGCTTGTTTATCTCGGCCGTTCTTACTGTTATCGGTTTTTCTGTTCACGACACAATCGTTGTATTCGATAGAGTCAGAGAAAACGTCAAATACGTTGGCAGCAAAGCCACAGATGCCAACGGCAACGAGTACAAGAAAAACTTCGGGCATGTCGCCAACGACAGCGTTAATCAAACTCTCGCCCGCTCTATCTACACTTCGTTAACCGTAATTATCACTTTGACCGTCCTCTACTTCCTCGGCGGGGTGACGACAAAGGACTTCGTTCTGGCTATGCTCTTGGGTATCATCTCCGGAACCTACTCCTCAATCTTCAACGCAAGCTGCCTGCTTGTAATGTGGCGAGAGGCAAAAGGAATCGCGACAGCAAAGCCAAAACCCAAAGCGGCTTAGCGTTTTACTGTCTCTGACATGTACTGTACAAATGCTCTGCTAAAATCTCGTAGAGTCTAAATACAAATAGTTCGAGACAAACAACTGGTGTCCCTTCCCGCTGCTCAAACAAAACGAAATTCGTTTTGAACCAGAATCCCAATTCCAAGGATTTGTTCATGGACCCTAATGATCAAAAAGAAGAAGACCTCAACGACGAGCAAAAGTGGGACATACTCACCCGCCCCGAGAAGCTCGGCGAGATTCTTCTCAAGCACGGCAAAATCACGCTCGTGCAATTAGAAGCTCTGATCAAAGAGCAAGAGAAGTCTGGAATGCCTTTTGGCGAGCTGGTCTTGGCCAAGGGCATCATGTCCCGCGAAGACTTGATGAAAGCACTGGATTGGCAGCACAGAAGCGATCAAGTGATCATCGAATCGCTCACCGAGATGGTCAGCAAGCAAGGCAAGGAAGGCGAAGAATAACCACCTTATCCGCCGAAAGCAGACTCGAGAAGTGAGATTCAAGAATAAAACCGCATACATTACCGGTGGTGGCTCAGGCATTGGCAGAGCGACTGCGATTGCATTTGCCAACGAAGGTGCTTCGGTGGCAATCGTTGATATCGATGCCGAAGGCGCCCAGAGCACGGCTAAGACCATCGAGGCAGCAGGCGGCAAGTGCCTGGCGATTCATGGAGACATCTCGAATTCAGAACTAGTCACCAACAGTATTAGAGAGACAATTTCCAAATTGGGCGGCTTGGATTTTGTCCTCAACAACGCGGGTTGTGAATATGTCGCGCCGCTTCTCGAAACAACCGACGAACAGTGGGACCAGGTTCTCGATACCAATTTAAAAGGAACATTTATGGTGGCACGCGCCGCCGCCGAGCATATGGTTCGCAATGGATTCGGCGTCATTACAAATAATGCGTCGGACGCAGGCCTGCGCGGCATCCGCTTAAACGCCGCCTACAGCACCTCCAAAGCCGGAATTATCCACCTGACTAAATCAATTGCACTGGATTACGGAGCACACGGTGTTCGTTGCAACTGCATCTGCCCCGGCTGCATCAAAACCCCTCTATGTGAGCGCTTCAACAAAGAAGTAGGAGCGCGCGTCGGCAGAAGCGGGCCTGAAGTTCTGGACGAGTTTGTAAAAGCGAACATACCGATGTTGCGAGTAGGACTTCCCGAAGAAGTGGCTTCCGTCGTGCTTTTCCTGTGCTCAGATGATGCGCGCTATGTTTCCGGCGCAACGATTGCGGTCGATGGTGGTCTAACAGCAGGAATGTAGCTATGCTCTTTGCCGCATTTCTGCTTATCAACACTCTGGCGCTGTTTGTTTTTGTCGCGATGATGCTGTCTTTCTTCGCGACGTTTCGTACGGTGCAAAAGTGCGACTTTACAAACGAGAAGCTTCCATCAATAAGTGTCGTTGTGCCGGTCAGAAATGAAGAAGGCAAAGTGGCCAGATGCCTCGAATCACTTGCCAGGCAAGACTATCCAAACTTCGACATTATCGTTATCAACGACAAATCAACCGATTCATCAGGTCAAATCATAACTGAGCTTGCGCAAAAGTTTTCAAACATCATAGTCATTCAAGGCAGAGAAAACCGAACCGGCTGGCTCGGGAAGTGCAATGCACTAGACCACGGAACACCGCACGCAAAGGGCGATTGGCTTGTTTTTTCTGATGCTGACACTTATCATCACCCCAACTCTCTGAAAGACGCAATAAGCACCGCAATCAAATACAACGTCGACATGATCTCGTTCATGCCTGTACAAGAATTGTATAGCTTTGGCGAGCGGCTGCTCATGCCGGTGCTCATAGGCTCTTTCTTGGCGGGCGATCCGACCAACTCGATAAACGATCCGAAAAATCCAAGATCGTATGCCTATGGTCAATACATTATGGTAAAGCGCACCACCTATGATGCTATTGGCGGACACGAGTCAGTGAAAGATCAAATTCTCGACGATATTTCTATCGGCCGTGTGACAAAGGAAAAGGGTTTCTCCGTCACAGCTTGCGACGGTCGTCCGCTTTACACAGTGAGAATGTACACAAATTTTTCGGAACTTTGGAACGGCTGGACAAAAAATGCATATGCAATTATCAACTGCAACATGACCAGTCTGATTGGAATCATTCTTTTGCTGAATCTATGGTTTGTGGCTCCATTTGTCACTTTAGCAATCACCTGCGTAAACCCGAGGGGCGCTTCACATTTTGTTCCACTCTATATGATCTGGGAATTTCTCGCCCTGCAGTTCGCATGTATCTTAATTTGGTACATTAAAAGCACAGCATTCTACAAAGGGCTGAATCCCCTCTATTTCTTCCTTTTGCCAATTGGGTCGATTCTGACCAGCGCTGTTTACATAAACTCAGCTTATTGCTTTGTCACCGGACGACAAGTCAAATGGAAAGACCGCGGCTACTCCGTTGATTCAACTCAAAGAGTCAAGACTTCTTTTGAAAATTCTGCAGAGTCTAGCGAAACGCCGGTTTCCACCCAGCCTTAGCTCTCAAACCAATCAGGGAAAAACATAAAAACAAGGAAAAAGAAATCAGACGTAAGCACCAACAAGCGAACGAACAATCTGACTCTCTTCTCGATCGATTATTTGCTTGAGTTTCTTTCTCGTCTCTGGTTCTTCATGCTGAGCCAAAGCCCAGTAAGCATGCTCTTTGAGCATCTCATCAGATTCCTCTTGAATGAACTCGAAGAGTTTTTTCACAGCTTCAAATTGCTCCTGCGGGGTAATGCCGGTAGAAGAAGCTGCAGCACAATTCCCAAGAATATTGCCGACTACTGTTAGAGCATTCCGCTTCATCCCGCGCAGCTTCGGACGCCGCAAAGGGGTATGCACAAAACGTTGATGGAACTCTGACTGCGAATCCATTTGCAAAATCGAAAAGAGATCAAGATAGTGACCAGCTCCTCTTTCCGGAGAAAATTCCTCCCAGGGAGCATGGTTAGGTCTTTGATTATACGGACAAACTTCCTGACACACATCACATCCGAAAACCCAGCTCCCCAACTGCTTCCTCAGCTCCAAGGGGATACCTTCCTTGTTCTCGATGGTCAGATAAGAAATGCATTTATTCGCATTCACGCCGATACCATATTCGATGGCATCAGTCGGACAGCCTTCTCCACAGCGAAAGCACTTACCGCAAGTTCCTTGATAGGGCTCATCAGCTTCCAGCTCCAGGTCCGTGATCAGCTCGGCAACGAAGTTGTAAGTGCCCAACATCTGTGGACCGATTATCAAAGTGTGACGACCTGCAAAGCCAAGACCATGCCGTGCGGCGAGAGCTTGCTCGAACAGGGAAACATCATCCGTGTAGGCCTTTGCAAGGATCTTTCGACCGGTAATTTTTTCAAGGCGCGCATTAAGCTCTCTCAATTTTGCACGAATTACAACGTGATAATCCAGCCCCACGGCATAACGGGCGACCTTGCCAAAGAAGCCAGGCGGCGGCTCCGGCACCTCCGTGTAATAGCTCACAGACACCACGATTGCCGAACGTCCGTCCGGATACAGCATTTGCGGAGATGTTCTAAAATGTGGGTTGCGCTTCAGGTATTCCATACCTGCGGCGTACCCAAGCGCCAACCAGCGCTCGTATTCCTGGCGCTCAGCCTCCATGGGTTCAAGTGATGCGATTACTGTGCGCTGAAACCCGAGCTCGGAAGCTATTCGCTTGATCTCTTCTTTTAGCTGATGCGGCGTCATGGCTCGATAATACCCTGCTTAGCCGAGATTGAGCCGAATGAGAAACCAATAAGTGATGGAAAAACAAGAAACGACCTTTGAACTTAAAGACTTCGAGTTCGATCTACCAGCCGAACTAATCGCTCAAGAACCGCTGGCAAAGCGTGATGAGTCCAGACTGTTCGTCATCGATCGCCAGGACAATAGCTTTAAACACGTTCATTTCAGAGATATTCTCGAATTTTTGAAGCCCGGAGACGTAATCGTAGCCAACGATACACAAGTTATTCCCGCAAAGCTTTTTCCACGCAGAAAAAGCGGCGGCAATTTAAAAATGCTCCTGCTTAAGCCAACAACTGCATCGGCGGCGGTGTGGGAGGCAATGGCAACATCCATGAAGCGCCTTAAAGTCGGTGAAGAACTACTACTAGACTCCCCCTCCGGAAAAGTATATCCGCTAGTTTTAAAAGATCTGACAACAGGTCCAGATGGATTCAAGCGAATTTTGGTAGATTTAGGCGACAGGGAAAACGTTTTTCAAATTCTGCGAGACGTCGGTTATGCGCCGCTTCCACCTTACATTCAACAAGAAAAGGATAGCCTGGAAGAAATTGGAGAACACAAAAGAGACAAAGATCTCGATCGATACCAAACCGTGTTTGCCCAACACCCAGGCGCTGTTGCGGCTCCAACTGCAGGTTTGCATTTCACCAAAGATTTGATTGAACAACTTGCAGCCAAAGGCATAGAGATGCACAAAATCACGCTGCACGTTGGTCCTGGTACGTTCAAACCGATTTCCACAAGCGTTGCTGAACATACAATTGAAGCCGAGACTTACACCATTTCAGAAGCAACCGCAGCAGCAGTAAACGCGGCGAAGAAGCGCGGTTCGCGCATAATTGCCGTAGGCACAACCAGTTTGCGCGCTCTAGAAACTGCAGGAAAAACCGGCAACCTTGAAGTGGTGGAAGACGGCAGCACAAGCCTGTATGTACGGCCCGGACACAAGTTCAATATCGTGGACAGTTTGATTACAAACTTCCATTTGAGCGGTTCGAGTTTACTCGTGCTTGTTGCCGCATTCGCAGGCAGACAGACAATCTTGCGCGCCTACGAAGAAGCAGTGGAGCAGCGTTATCGCTTCTACAGCTATGGCGACGCGATGTTGATCTTGTAACGGTCGACGCATGGCGTCGATCCTACGGTAAAACCCGATTACTCGGCGCCGACGAACTCGGTCATCTGCGCAATGGCAATGTTATTGCCGCCGGTGCGCTCTACAGATTCGCATGCCATGTCCGCCTGCACAATAAGCTCTTCAGCCTCGCCGGCATGACCTGGACGATGCGCAATACCGATGCTGACAGTGACTTGCAATTGGTGCCATTGCCATTGCATAACCGAACTCTCCACATCTTTGCGCAGGCGTTCAGCCGCAATCGTCGCTCCTTTGCCAGGCGTTTCCGGCAAAATAATCAAAAAGCGCTCGTTAACATAACGACCCGCCAGGTCAATATCGCTGCGCGTTACAGCGTTGAGACGTTCTCCAACAAAAGCCAACATTGCGTCGGCGGCTGATGGACCGTGAGTCTTCACGATATTGTCAAAACCATCTACAGCTACAACGAGTATCGCGATTGGCCGATTAAAACGTTTTCCACGTTTCAGTTCACGCCGCAACATTCTCAGCATGTACTGAAACTTCAGGCACGGAGTCGTCGCATCGAAAAATGCGTAAGCCTCGATTTCTTCATCCGATAGGGGCTGGTATTCCGGTTGCTGTTGAGCACCGGCGCCGAAGCGGCTGGCTCCACCGGTCTGCAAGATATCGATTGCTTTCTCTGTGGAATCAAAATCCCAGGTCACCTGGTTGCGAACGTCAGAAACCCGACGATGGAAGAGATTGTCCTTGATGACCCATTCATCGTTTTTCTTGTTGCCAGGATTCTGACCCGGTTTATTGCTCATAAAGCAACAGCCTTCCTTACCAGTATTGGAGCACGGGGATTAACCACCAAATTTATTCCCTATGAGGAAAAAGTCAATCTCAAAGCAGGAGAAAACCCTACTAAGTTAAACAAGCCGAGGACCACCGACTGCGGGAGTTTCAGGTCAAGCGCAGGAGCGACACGTTGTCAATACAGCTATTTCGTTATCAGATTGCGCGTCAAGAGGTGCAACCGCACCATATTCAGTGCCGCACTCGAAGTCCGAAACCTAATCTCCTGGCGGTTTAGCTTTGTGCCGAGGCTCAGTTTCTTTGTATCTACCTGACCATTGGCGCACAGTCCCAGGTAGACAGTGCCGACTGGTTTATCAGGCGTTCCGCCGGTCGGTCCCGCGATGCCGGTGATACTCAAGCCAATATCTGCGCCCGATAATTTCACAATGCCCTCAGCCATAGCCCGGGCACACTCGTCACTGACGGCACCGTACTGGTCCAACAGTTCCTTCGACACTCCGAGAAGCTGCATTTTGGCTTCGTTGGCATAAGTCACAGCATTGAGCTTGATGTATTCAGAACTTCCGCCAATATCTGTAAGCCGCTTGCTGACCAACCCACCGGTGCAGGACTCGGCAACAGACAAGGTGAGATTATTTTGCGTAAGCAACTGCCCAACAACAGCTTCAAGCGTATCTTCGTCCTGCCCGTAGCACAGCTTACCGCTCTCCGCACGAATCAGCTCAGCAATCGGCATCACTAGCGCTCGGGCTTCTTCCGCGGTGCTCGCTTTTGCCGCCACTCTCAATCGGCACTCACCCATTCCTGCATAAGGTGCGACCGTGGGCGAAGTTCCATTGAGCAGATCCGCATACTTCTCTGCCAAAGCCGATTCGCCAATTCCGTAATGTTTCAACTCAATGCTGAAAATTGCACCAGTCAAAAAATTCTTCGCAATGAAATCAGCCCCAGACTGATTCCACATGTTAACAAGCTCAGACGGAACCCCAGGAAAAGTAAGGATTGCGCGCTTTCTTGTTGGTTCTGCAACTCCGGCACTTTTCAGAACATCTTCGGGAATAACCCACATAATCCCAGGCGCAGTACCGCTTGGATTGGGCAACACGCCCGAACCCTGCGGTCGCATGGCTTGTTTTCTATTTGTCTCAGGCATGCTCAAATTGCGCTCAGCAAAGAGCTTTTCAATCTCTTCGAGCACTTTCTCGTCCATAATCATCGGCAGATTGAAAAACTCTGCGATGCACTCGGTCGTCAAATCATCCGCTGTTGGACCAAGCCCGCCAGAGGTCAAAACTATGTCCGAGCGATCGAAAGCTTGTTTTAAACTCGCCTTGATGCGGTCTTTGTTATCGCCAACCGTGACTCTGTAATAGCAGTCGATTCCCAACTTCGCCAACTCGGTTGCGAAGTATTTGGAATTGGTGTCGAGAACCTCTCCCAGAAGGAGCTCTGTTCCGATAGATAAGATTTCCGCGTTCGCCATGGAACCAGTCTATATGATGCCGGGCAAGTAAGAACGCTTATCATCGCGCACAGAAACAAAGATTGGCCGCCAAAGCGCCAGTGACTTACGCTTCAAAATACGTCCGGTTACAAACTTAAACTTGACCGATCTCACGACGACCGGAAATTGAAATCTTGGGGATACCGCGCGCATTTGTGCTCATCTGAGCATATGTGTGCCAATCAACACCATTGGGATTCTCCACTTTTCTTACATAATCAAGAGCAGGTCTGAGGTGCCGAATATGCACAGCCTCACCAGCAAAGGCCGTTCCGCCGGTGGCTGGTCCAGAGCGAAGGATACCCAGCACCTTGCGGTTTTCTAGCAAGAGTGGTGCGCCAGACATGCCGGTAACCGATTCTGCAGTATGGTTGATTGTCCCTAGCATTAATTTGGAATCAACAGCCATTTGAGAAATACGACCTTTGGTCATTACCTTCTCGACTGTTCCATGCGGATGCCCAACCAAGTATCCATGCATGCCCGTTCTAACTTCGCGGGCAGGCGCAAATTCAAACGGTTTTGCATGCCTCAAAGGTTCTTCAACTCTAAGCAGCGCCCAGTCAGCATGCGCTTCCCTCGCTACTACTCGCGCCGGCACAGCCTTACCGGTCGCCAACTCTACAGTTACGCGCCCAGTTCTACCATTGAGCACATGATTGGCAGTAGCAATATGATTTAGGTCGACGAAAAAGCCAGACCCTACGCCATCTTGGCTCCAAACTCTAACAGTGGCATCTTTCGCGCCATGGTAAAGATTGGCTTCGGCTGAAGCCTTCGGTACTATCTTGAATGCTTCTCGCGTAAAGGGTTGCCCCATTTTGAACGCGTCAACCGTAATTATCGGAATAGCAGTTGTATCGCGAGCGAGCCTCTTCGGCGCAAATCTGTCGAACCTCAATCCGGAAAAATCGGGCACCTTATCGGTTAGAGCATCTGGCGGCGACGGCGGTTTTGCTTCCTTCGCAACGACAGCAGCTTCGTCCGCAGCGGCTCCGCCTTTTGCAACCACGGTACCTGCGTCAGAAACAACAGAGCCACCTTTGGCGACAACGGCCCCCGTTTCCTGAACAACAACTCCGGCTTCTTTCGCCGCTGCTCGAGCCCACGGAGATACAAAAGTAGAATCAGCAATTGCGGAGGTTTCTCCCGCCAGTCCTCTGGTAGCTCGAATAAGCGGAACGCCAGAGCCGCTCCGCGCCAAAGTCTTCCCAAGTCCAGCAGCAGCCTGAGCCATTTCTTCCACTACTGGTGCCTTAAATCTCAGCGCAAGCAATGCCAACAGTGCTGTTCCACTGGTTTCAAGCGGATTGTTGATCGCCGCCTGCACAGCAGATTTCGCGGCGGCGTCGAGTAAGCTCGTTTGCTTCGGCGCAACTGGTGCGACGCTTTCCAGCTTGGCTGATTGAGAAACAACATTGTCTGGCTCAAATTTCATTTCGGGCATTGCCGAAGCAGCAGGCGAAACATTATCCCGCCCAGGTACTGAAAACACATCAGAACCAAGCCAAGTCACGTCCTCGGTTTCAACGGGTACAGCGAAATCACTATTGATGGGCGAAAATTTAGCGCTCACTAAATGACCAGGTTCGTCGAATTTATACATGGAATCTTTTCAAAATTTGATTCGGAAAGTCTGACTCAAGTAAACAGACAACAACGTGAGTAGTCCGTGAAGCTTCGTGCGGGTAATACGCAACCAGGCGCTAATCTCAGACCTTTATCAAATCAAATGCACGTGACCAGTTCGTGACGCACCGAACTAAATTAGGACGCTATTCAATGAATAGCAATCAGAAGGCAGACTTCCGTAGAAGCCTGCCCTTGATCTATCCGGCGATTGCCGTTTGTTGTGTCGCCATCATCGGTGCCATCTCGGTCGCGCCTTCGTAACTGTTGAAGAGCTCCGATAGCCTTCCGTTCTGCGCGAGCACATCATTCACTTCGCCATATTCGACGATCTCACCGTTGTGGAAAACGTAGACCACGTCGAACATATCGAGGAGGTGGAGTTTGTGCAACGACGAAACCACACATCTGTCAGAGAACGCCTCAAGTATGTTGGCGTAAATTACTCTTTCGTTTTGTGGGTCGACACTGGAAGTTGGCTCGTCCAGCAAGATAACCTCGCTTTCTCTCGCAAAAAAGATACCTCTTGCGAGCGCCAATCTCTGCTTCTCACCGCCGCTAAGGTTGACACCTTTTTCAGCGATACTCGTCTCCAGTCCATTCGGCAACCGTTTGAGCACTGGCTCGAACCTCGCCATCCGTATGGCTTCGCGGATTTCTTCTTCATCAACTTCAAGACCGAAGGTGAGGTTGAATCCGATCGTATCCGAAAAGATTTCCGGATCTTGCGGCATCAAAGTGGTGGCATCAGCCACATGCTTCAAGCCGCCCGGCAATTGAACACCGTCAGCGAAAACGTCGGCACAGTGAGCGGTTTGCGTTCCTCTGAGGAGGTTGAGCAGTGTGCTCTTACCGCTGCCGCTCTCACCTACAAATGCCACCGCCAATCCCTTCTTCAAGGTTAAGTTGATGTCTTTGAGGTGATGTTTTCTGTGTTTGTCGTCTTCATAGGTGAAGTTGAGGTTTTTGACCTCAAGCACGTCCCATTGCTTAGGCAAGTGGAATTGCTCTTCTTCACCTGCATCAGGCGAACTCAATCCGTTTGCGATTGGCTCGGCGCTCTTCACGTCGGCAGCCTGTCTTACGACAGTTCCGTAAATCCAAGCAAATTGATAGAACGAATCTCCGATTCTCCTCAAATACTCGAAGAGAGTGAAGAAGGTTCCGCCTTCGATGGTTTTACCGGCACCGACCGTCGATGCTGTATACCAGCCCAATACCGTCACGATCATCGTTGCGATGAGCACAGTTGTGATACACCACTTGATCTCGTTGACAGCATTGTTCGATTTGAACAGCGACAACGGCAAGAGCATTCTCCGCTTCACTTCGCCGTGCACCCGATGTTCCAACCTCAACGTGATGACACTTATGATATTGGTGACGTAGTCGTGCACTGCGGATGCAGTGGAGTTTTCGAACCGGTTGAGCGTGCTGTAGTTTTTGACAAGAACTCTGTCAAAGCCAAAAATCACAGCCACTGCAAGTGACGTCACGATAGTTGCGATCAGTCCGGCTTCCGGCATGAACACGCAAAGCACGATCATGCTGCCTATAAGCCTGAAGAACATATAGGCGATTTCGAACGAGGTGTCGTAAAACTCGAATAACGAGTTCGATGCTCTATTCACCTTGTCGATACTGTCACCGGAATGGTGCTCTCTGTGCCACTTCAACGGTAGCTTGGTCAAAGTCGAGAACAACTTGCCCTTGTATGCCGCTTTCATGTTGAACGCCACAAACCGCTCGAGCAATCTGCCTGGTCCGTGGAAAACCCAGAACCCGACTTGCGTGACGAAGTAGATGAGCAGATACCATTTCACCTGATCCATAAGGTGATCACGTGGAACTTGCCCCGCTGCAACACCTGTCACACCAGCCTGTATGCAGTTGATGAGTTTGCCGATGATATAGGGCTCGGCAAGCATCATCGCCTGAGCGCAGGCGAACATCACGGTGTAGAGAACAATTACAGAGCGATATTTACCGGCGTAAGCCCAGCCGGTCCATAGAAGATAAACGATAGGATTTTTCATCAGCATAATTACCTGAAATGACCTCATGTCCAAAGCGCAAAACTGTCGCAGGCAGTGCCTTACGAGCTTTCTTGATTTGGATGAGGAATCGCATCATTTATCCACCTAAACTTGTTAGATTAAAAAATAGGCGCCGAGATCGGCACCGGTAAAACCATTATACGGGTCGTCCGAAAATGCGCAAGTGTGTTTTTGCAAATGTGAATCAAATGCGGTGCAGAATTGGACAGCAATGGTTGTGATTATCAAATGCTTTTGCAGTTCAACTGCCTCGCACACGCGCGCGAAGAATATAATAGAAAACATGAATGTATCTCGCGACAAACTATTTTCAAAAAAACTCTGGTCACGTCTCGTTCTCGCCACTGCAACTATATGCAATTGCGTTTGTGCTGAAACAGTTCTCGCGCAAACAAACGAAGTTCCATCGTTGCAAGCTCTGCCTAATCCGAGCGAAGCACCAGTTCCAATCGAATCATTATTTCCCAATCCACCCGCTGTTCGTGTTCCATTGCAAGGACGTGCACAATTCGAAGGACCAATTGAAACGCCGAGAATGGCTCTACCAGGTCGTGCGAGCATGGCACCGGCGAAAACTTATCGAGGCTGGTTGGAACAAACACATCCTCAATTTAGTTTGCAAACCAGCGCAATGGAATCGGAGCGACTCGTCGTCATTTCTGACAAATATGATCAAGCGGAACGCACGCTGGACAATCTAGGCGTGCCCTACAAAATCATGAACAAGAAGGCTTTTGATTCATACGATCTGAGCGCGGCACAAGTCGTAATTATCGATTGTGGACCAAACAATCTTTCGTGGAATGGTGGAGTAAAAATTCGCGATTTTGTCATTCGCGGTGGCTATTTACTCACCACGGACTGGATGATTGATCGCTTAAACCAGCATGTATTCCCGGGTTTCATAGCATGGAACGGCGCAACCAACCAACAAAGAATGTACGAAGCATCGCTTGTTGGAAAACACCCAGCGCTTTATCGACATGCCGTCACCAATGGTGCCTGGAAAATGGATATTCATTGTCACCTTATTCGCATTTTCAACAAAGAGAAGGTCCGCGTCCTTGCTGTCAGCGACACCCTCGCGCAAGAAGATCCCGACAAGCTCGGCGCACTTGCAGTAGTATTTCCATTTGGTCACGGATACGTCATGCACATGATGGCGCACTTCGACCGAGGACAAGGCGTGAAGGTCAATGAACTGCCTGATGCCGCCCCAGCGATTGGCATTAGTCTCCGCCAAGCACTCGCGATTAACTACGTCGTGGCTGGGCTACAGGGCACAAAGTTGTAGTAAAACGAACTACGCACCATATAATGGGACCGAGGTCGTCATATTCATGAAACACAAAGCCCCAATTTTTTCGCTGCTCTGCATTTTGCACTTTTGCGCGTCGCCCGTGCTAGCAGACGGAGTAGCTCCAACACCAGAAATTACCGCCTCAAATCAAGTACCTACAGAACCTGATGCAGCGACATGGAAGGCATGGCATAAGACACTCTCCGATGAGCTCTTTGAGCACATCAAAGAGATGCTAGTAAAAATCGGTCCACCGGAAACGGAACGAGAGTTTTATTGCAAAGTTCATTGGCGAATCAATCCGGACGGACGAGTGATTCTTCTGAAAATCGACGGGCCTCAATCTCATTTCTTTCGCGATGTCGTGCGCGCCGCCGTAGATTCTATGAAAACAAGCACCAATCTAAGATTTCCAGAAGGCTCGACAAAACCATATGCACAAAAGATCTCTCAAGTTCGCTTTTGGTGGAACCCGAGTTCTAATAGTTACGACCTGTTTGAACCGTCGAACAAAGCAGAGTAAAGCCTTGAAAGGTTTAAGCAGTCTAGTTTCAGTTACTTTGCTATTTGCCTACGTCACGCGGTTGACTACTAAAGTATCTATAGCCTTACTTGTCGTTGCTTAGGGTCCACAGCTTTACTTAACCACTTCATGGTGATCTTCCAAAAGATCAGCTCTGTTGAAGGGAGCTTCTTCGTCAGTCAGCCAGCGGGCGTAGACGATTGCTGATGCAACTGCAAGCGCCATATGACAAATGATCGGTCCAACAAACAAGGCACTACTGGCGGTGCTCAACCCGAAGAAAATCAAATCGAGCACAGCGAGCGGAATGAAAATTTTGTCGTCGGTCGCGTGCCAACTTTTTCTCAAAGCTTCGATTGGACCGCAGTTTTGATCAACGATGAAATACGGGGTCAGCTGCCACTTCAAGAAGAGAAGCGCCGCGGGAATGACCAGCCAACCTGTAAGTCCAATGGCGATGGTGGAAAGCGAAAGGGCAATTAATCCTGCAAGCATTTGTCCAGGTGAGCAAAGAACATCGCTCATCTTGGTTGGGATGTTGCGCGTGATTTTTAGCGCAATTTTTGCCCAACCCGCCCAAAATCCACCGATGGTCAAGACACCAACCAACAATCCGACGAGGGCAAAAGGTCCACCTTTCGGAAAGCCGAGCATAAACTTATCAACCCCCCAGCCAGCCGCCGAGAGTATGCAAGTCAGTAAAACCGGACCGCCCAGGGTCAAAAACCAGCCAATAAAGAGCGGGAAAAACTGTTTAACCGTCAATACCCAAGATTCTTTCAGGGTGTCGAGCGCGTATAACGAGTTTTCCTTGACGTTGGTTATTTCGAATCCCATATTTGGGCTCCTGGTTTAGAAACTAATGGCTCAACTATACCCAAACTCAAAAGGCGGACGTTATCAAGCACCAAATGATTTAGCCTTTTGCCAACGCTGGCGCAGTTTTTAAAAACTCTGTTTAATCATGATCAGGTTAAAACACGCTACGCTAACGCGGTAGGGCTGGAAATAGCCGGGCACTTGGTGCCCGCAGTCGATTGATGGACGGGCGAATGATGAACAGAACAGGCACGAAATCCAGGGTAAAGGCAGTCACAGCAGCTCTTTTGAGTCTCTTCGCCATACCAACGGTGCAATTCTCGGGTACCGCCAACGCCGCGGAATTCACAATCCCGACCCAGACAGAGGATGCCGTCAGCAGAGATATCCTCGCAAAATTCAAATATTCGGAAGACGGTGAATTCACCAAGGTTTCAGGATTGCCAACCTACGAGTGGATGCCAGCGGACAAAGAGCCAGAAGCAATCATCATCGGCATTCACGGCTTGACGCTTCACGGACGTCGATACAGAGTTCTTGCCCGCACAATGGCTGTGAGCGGCATTGGTTTCATCGCTATGGACATGCGCGGATTCGGGCGCTGCCACTATGACAACGAAAACAAGTTCAGCCCCGCGGGTGACGACCACCACAAGGTCGCACACAACAAAAGCAACGAAGACATCGTCAAAATCGTACAAGCTGCCCGCACAAAGTACGCAGGAAAGCCAATTATTTTGCTCGGCGAAAGCCTTGGCTGCACTTTCTGCGTCAAAATTGCCGGAGAGCATAGTGACCTGGTCGACGGACTAGTTTTGTCAGCACCAGCGATCAAGGTTAACCCCAAAATGTACCTTTCACCAAGCGACATAACGGCAGGATTGGCGTCGCTGGTCACCAAAAACCACAAAGTCAAATTGCACGGATTCCTGACCAAGCTAGTTTGCCCGCGCAAAGAGGTTGTGGACGAATTGCTGAGCGACCCGCTCATGGTCACAGAGCTAGGACTCAAAGATTTGCTTGCCACTGACGATTTTGTTGATAAAACAGCCAAGCTTGGAAAATTGCTCGGGCCGCACCTGCCGCTGCTCATCATCCAAGGCAGCGTCGATGGTTGCGTAGCACCTGTGCACGTCACCGACTTCATGATGAATGTACCCTCAGATGATCAAACACTTTGCTGGAGAGGCAAGCAAGGTCACCTTCAGCTTGAAACATCATTTGTGCGGGCGACATCAATTGACGCACTTGGCGATTGGATCGAGGACCATAGCCCGTCAGGCAAGGATCGCGTAGCGGTCCTGAAGAAGAGTCTAGAAGAAGTAGGCGGGCGCGTAGTCCAATAACACGAAGTGACCGATCCGGAGACACACAAGAAGAACGAAAGTTCGGAATTACCCGTCCTGCAAGCAGAAAATCTGCTTGCAGACAAAAGTCCTACCCATGAAGAGATAACGCTTTTCGGTACCAAGCAAACAGAAGCATCGGTCTTTGCTCCTGGCACCATACTTGATACAAAGTATCGCGTCATCTCTCTCATCGGCAAAGGCGGCATGGGCGCTGTCTATAAAGTTGAGCAGATTTTCCTCAAGAAAGAATTTGCGCTGAAAACTTTTGGTGGCAACTTCAACGAAAATCAGGCACGTCGGTTTCAAACGGAAGCCAAAGCGACTTCAAAGCTGGATCATCCAAACATCGTCAGAGTGAGCGATTTCGGCGTGATTGATTTTTCCACGCCCTATTTCGTGATGGAACTCGTCGAGGGAATTAGCCTCGAAGAGCACCTGAAGAAAAACGGACCATTATCTTACGAAGAAATTTTCACGGTGTTTATTCCGCTATGCATGGGGCTGCAAGACGCTCATGAAGAGGGGATTGTGCATCGAGACGTCAAACCCAGCAACATCATGCTAGTGGGGAAACCGGGACAGTGGCAGCCAAAGCTTTTGGATTTTGGAATTGCCAAACTCATCGATGAAAAAACCGCGCTTACACAAACCGGGGAAATCGTAGGAAGTCCTCTATACATGAGCCCTGAGCAGTGCAGTGCCGGCAAAGTAGATCGACGAAGCGATATTTATTCGCTCGGTTGCACGATGTTCGAAGCGATCACAGGTGGGCCACCTTTCCCAGGAGCATCAGCAATAGAAACAATCGGAATGCACCTTAACCAAGAACCTCAAACGCTCAAAGAAGCGACGATGGGTCAAGAGTTTCCCGCTGATTTAGAGCGAATTGTTCACACCATGCTGGCTAAAAACCCAGATCAACGTTTCACATCAGCACGGCAAGTTGCTGGCAATCTGATTCGCTTGAAGCAAGGAGCTCAGTTAATGATCTCCGCGCACGATAAAAAGTTGTTCGAGCAAAATCGCAGCGGTCCGACACTCGCCAACTATATTCTTGGCACTATTGCCTTGATTGCCACCGGCTTTGCAATCTATTTCTGGATACTCCTTCAGGACGAAAGTCGCGTTACTAAAGTACCGGAACTAGCGAGCACAGTGGAAGGATTCAGAGGCGATCGTTCTTCGATAATTGCGGAGAAAGGTCTTTACGGCATGGAAGAACCACCAGCGCTCGAGCTCGACACTTCAAAGCCTTTTTGCACAAGTGTAAAGGAAGAAAAAGGAAAGACAATCAGAGTCTTCAATTTCCCAAAGAAATCAATCGGATTACTACAAAATCGCGATAGCGAACTGACGTACGAAGCAAAAGGTCACGTTGAAATTCCCTGGCGCGGGCCCATGGTTTTCAAACCTACTAAGGACGTCGTTAGCACGTATCCTGGACTATTCGACAAATTCAAAGACGATGAAATAGCTTCAATACTTTTCGAGCGCGAAACAGAGTGCCAATACGACGCGCTGATGCACCTGCGTTCGTATAAATTTTTGGAAGAACTTTCCTTCGAGGATTCAGACTTCAATGACGCAGGGATTAAGTATTTAGACCCGCTGCCGCACCTTCGGTCACTCTCTGTCGTTACTACCGACGTGACTGCGAACGGTTTGGCGAAGTATAAGGGTTTGAAAAAACTGCGCAAATTATCCATCGGACAAATGCCGAAGATGGCGAACTTACTTAACGCTCTTCAGGGCGGAGACTTAGATAGTTTGAAAATTAGATTTTGCGTTATGTCCGAGAAAGAGTACGAGAAGCTAGCCAAGCTTCCAAAATTGGCAAGGATAGAAATCGACTCACCAGAAATGGGACCGGATGCTTTTAACGGTTTATGCCACTCAAAAGCTTTGGAGTGGATAGATCTTCAACATTGTTTTCTGCGAGCAGAAACTTATCCAGCATTGGCAAAAATGCAAAATCTGAAGACGCTCATTTTGACTGGTCATAAGTTCTCAGCGGCAGACCGCAAATTCATCGTCGATTCGCTACCAAACTGTCGCGTCGTGTTTAGATAGCGAGTGTCGCGCCCTTTTTAGATAAACCCATGCGTGGTTTTCAAAATAAACTATCGCGTGGATTTCGGATTAGTTGATGAGCAAAGCGTCCTTGGCGGTTACCTGCCAAGCTCCTACAATAGTCGTATTAGCGTCAGGAGTTCGTCGTGCCCGAAGGACCCCCGCAGAGAAAACTTGCTAAGTCGACGGAGCCTAAGCTATTTCGAGACTCCGATTCAGACGAACTCGTTGAGGTTCCTGAACTGAATCAGCGCGAGCCGGGTACTCTTATCGACGACAAATACAAAATATTATCGACGCTCGGCAAAAGCGAGCTCGCCGTCGTCTACAAGGTCGAGCATACAGGTAAGCAGAATGAGTTGAGGCTCAAATTGTTTGAGCCTGAATTTAGCGACAGCCAAATTCAGAGATTCCAAAACGATGCAAAAGCTGTCTCACACCTCGACCACCCAAACACTGCCAAACTAACGGATTACGGCGTCCTGGAAGGTAAGCAGCCATACTATGTAAGCGAATATACCGAAGGTAAATCGCTAGCTGATTATTTGCAGCGGTGTGGTCGACTGACTCACGACGACATATTCGGCGTTTTTCTTTCGCTGTCCTGGGCACTCCAAGACGCCCATCAGAAGGGTATTGTTCATCGCAATGTCAAACCAAGCAACATTCTGCTGGTCGGGGAGCAGGGAAATTGGAGCAGCAAGCTGTTGGATTTTGCGACCGGTAAATTAAGTGAAGGGGGGCGAAAACCACAAGCACAATTCATTCGCTCCAATGCAAACCCGCATTACGTCAGCCCCGAGCAGTTTACTCCCGAGAAAACAGATCAGAAGAGCGACATATACTCGATGGGGTGCGCTCTATTCGAAGCAATCACAGCGCGCCCACCGTTTCCCTGCGCGACGCTGGAAGAGGCTAAGCAACTACACATTTCCGGGGCGATTCCATCACTTAAGGAAGCTTCGCTTGGCAGAGACTTTCCCGAGGCGCTTCAGGATATTGTCTCGACCATGTTGGCAAAAGACCCGCAACAGCGCTATACATCGGCAAGTCAGGTCACAGAAAATTTGATGCGACTAAAGCTGAGTTCTCTCTAGAGGCTCGGTCGATGCTACCCAGCAGAATGAAGTGCAAAAGGCTCTTCCAACCACACGTGTCGTGATGTTCTAGCTGGAAGAGCCTGAAAAGTTTGAAAAGATAACGGTTTAGTGACCGCCGCCAGCAGACGTGGTGGGTTCGGGCGCGTTGACGTCATAGGTAAACTTGGCGAATACGCCAATCCCGAAGACGACGATTGCGAAGCAAACAAAGAAGAAAGTCAGCCACCCTTGGGCAGGGTCTTTATGTCCGGGTGCACTCATCGAAAAAACTCCTAAATATTGCTTGCGCGCTAACAATTAGATTATATGGCGAACAGCCCCAATGAGCATCCCTGACTACTTCTTCTTTGTATAAGCAGTGAGTAATCTCAGAGCCCTCAGAGCCCAAACCTCCCAACTCGCTTGCAATTTGGCATTCGAGATTTTTGTTGCCGAGCGTATCCAAGTGGCGCTTGACAATTAATCAAAGGTGCGGATAACCGGGTGGACGCCAAGCGGTCTCTTGGCTACCGTGTTCGAGCGAGGAAAAGTTGGAGAGAACATATGGCGTCAAGCAATCTGCTAGACCACGGCGTCCTATTGGTCAAAACACGCGGCACCTATTTCCCGACATTGTTAGCCACCTGGCTCGGAGAATGCTTCGATGCCATGGATGCAACAATTTACTTTATTGCCATGTATCCGGCTGTCAGCCAACTGCTGGCAACCAAAGATGCAGTTCAAATCGGCTGGCATGGCTCATCCATTTTGTTCTGCTTTATGCTCGGCTGGGCAATCGGCAGCGTCGTTTTCGGTTATGTTGCGGACAGGCTCGGGCGGAAAAACACACTTTGCCTGACAATTTTGCTTTATGCAGTCGCATGCGGATTGTGTGCACTCGTACAAACAACCTGGCAATTAGCTCTTTGTCGCTTCGCTGTGGGGCTGGGCATTGGCGGTGAAATCGCATTGGGCGCAGTAATGCTTGGTGAAACATCCAGGCCGGGCAAACAGCGCGCATGGTCCATGGCAGCGTTAGGAACATCTTTTGGCGTGGGCTGCATGCTTTGTGGATTGTTCAATTTTGGAACAGGCGAACTCGGCTGGCGCTATCTCTTCGCCGTGGGCATCATCCCGGCTCTGGTCACGCTCTATATTCGTTTTAAAATCTCCGAGCCGCAGTGCTTTGAAGAATTGCAGAAGAAGAGATATGACCTGCAAAGCGTTCCAAAAATACTTTTGAAACGCCACGAGCGCGACCTTATTGCAAATCCTTTTGCACTTGCATTCGACAAACGCAATCGCCACTCAATGATTATCGTCACGTTGCTCGCGACATCAGCAATTGTCGGATACTGGGCGGGTGTGTCGTGGATGCCCGCGTGGATAAACCAACTGACCGGGCACGAAGCAGTCGCTGAGAGAAGCACCGCAACGCTCAGCATGAGCATCGGTGGATTTCTTGGTGCATTATTGCTTCCACTATTGGTGAGCAGCTTCAGGTACAGCACCGTATTCAAAATTGGATTTATCGGTTCGTTGATAGCTGCGGTCGGAACATTCATGATGGTGAGAACCTACAGCCCAGCAGTGAACTTCTGCGCATTTGCAGTCGGCGTAGCGACATATATTCCATTTATCGCGCTGCAGATTTACGTGGTCGATGCATTCTCAACAGAACTCCGTGGCACCGCATCCGGTATCGCATGGAGTTTTGGCAGAGTAATCGCAGGACTCGCGGCGTTGATGACAGGACCTCTAATCGCTATGTTCGGTGGCTCGTATGGAACCGCAGCAGCATGCGTTTCTCTCGTGTATCTTCTCGGCTTCGCTGCCGCATTCTTTGTGCGACAACCAAAAGTACAGAATGAAAACCATGACAGACGCAAGCCACGCACTGCTCAATCCGGCTCACACGCACCTATCGTCGTCGCAGTGCAATCAAACCAAAGATAGTCACCACGCCAATCTTCGCGGTGGCGTTTCGTGGGACAATTCGTGGGACGCTTCGTGGGGGGCGCGTTGTACGCGCTCATTTTTGCCAGGGGCGACGCCATGCGTCGCCCGGCTCTTGCCTGTACTCATTAAAATATTTTGGTCGCATGCAATGCGACTCTACACGCAGACAGCTACTTACCCAAAAGCATTTGCGTCGCACCGCCGTAATCACTATCTGGAATATTGGAATACGCCTCGTAAATGAGTACTGTTGCTTCGAATAAATTTCCAAGCGCGACGTAGATTTCAGCAAGCTGCAATCTGAGACAGTTGCAAAAATCCCCCAGTTGATGCTCGTTTGAAAGAGCACGTTCAAGTTGATGGGCCGCGCGCTCGTAGTTTTTCACGCGAAGAAATCTTCTTGCACACTCTTCGGACAAATAGTTTGTCACATGAACACAAGAGGAAGAAATATGCTTCTCCAAGACTTTTACTATTCTCTCGCAAATGTCCAGCTGATCATCATTTACAGCGAGCAAACCCAGTTGCGCCAATCGATAAATCGAATTGCAGGGCACAAGCAGGTTTTCTACCTTTGCCCACGTACTGACAAACTCCTTCCAGTCCTTCCTCTCAGCAAGTTGCTCAAGCTCCAGGAGCAACTTGACAGACTCTGCTTTTCGAAGCCGTTCGGGTTTAATCAAATTGTCTTCTTGGTCTCGCTGCCGCTCTTGCTCAGCTTCTTTCTCAAAATTTCTGGTAAAGCTTCTAAGAGAAAGAACTTCCTTCATTTGCTGCATTCTGTCATCAAAACTCCCATACATGTTTTCGTCACGGCGAGTAATGATCAGCGCCGCCAGCAATTCGTTCACAATTTCAATGTCGTTTGTTTTCTCCAAAATGCGCTTCATATGAACGCCCAACTTCCACTGCAAATACTTATCTTTTGCTGCTTTCTGACTATGTTGAATTAGAGATAGAGTGCAAAAGCGCATCTTATTTAGCGATGTCTCCTGGGCAAGCCAAAGCATTTCTCCAACTCGCCTGCTGCTATCGCCAATATTATCCGAGTAAAAACAAAGCAGTTCATTCAGAACAAGTCGAACAGATTCCAGTCGCCCCGCCAGATAATCATCAAGTGCAATGACAGTCAGCATGGCCGCAAACTCCGCCAACTCATCAATCTGTTTCAGTGAGGTTGTATCAGAAGATTCAAAACAACTTTTCTCAACAACTTTTATCTGCTTACTTAAAAAAACCATAGCAGATGCAACCTGTCGAACAACAGGATCGCTGACGTCGCGTGTTCGCATTAGCCTTTGTAGCAGTAAGTCGCAGTAGGCATGTCCCTCAACCAGCATATTGGTCGCTTTCCACAAGCAAATCAAACGCCAGAGAGAAATACCAAGGCTAACATCCAGCCCTACGTTCTCTTCTCGCCGGAATAAAATCGACTTTTCAATAATCGCCATTACAGACAGAAGATGTTGTCGCTCATCCGTGCTGCCAATAGTAGAAAGGATCTTGCGCATCAAATACGGAGATAGTTTCACTCCCTCATCAAGCGCAATATCTTTGAGCTGCTCCATCTGAGCATCAATGCTCAAGGTCGGGAAATTCTCCGTCTTAACATCAATCAAGTCGGCCAATGACTGCGCGACTTGAGAAGACCGTGGACCAAAGAGCGCGACCTTAGTTTCCAGATCAGACTCTGCTTTGTTCAATTTATCCACCGATGTCTGGACACGCCCAGGCGCATTCTGTCCTACATCATGAGTTGGCCTTTTACCTTCTACTTTAAGCGTCGACAACTCGCCAGGGGGCAAAAGCGGAAGTCCGAGATTCGGCATAGACGGCATAGCTGGTTCACTAATTACATTGTCTGCATCTCCAGCACTCTCAGATTTCATCGACCAAAGCTCAGGCTGTTGCGCTAGTTTTTCTTTGAGGTCGTCTTCGAACTCACGCACTTCCGCTCTGGCTTTTGCTTCTCTCTCTAACTTGTCTCTGATCACATCAGCCATGTTGATGGCTTCCAAACGTTCTCGGTCGTAGTCCTCGCGGGACTTCAGCTCTGTAGCTCTAACTTTGTCGCGAACATTGCCAGCGCGAATCGCTCGATCGATTGCTAGCGCAACGCCCAGAAAATCACCTTCGATTTCTGAACACTGTTTGAGCGTGACCGACTCCTCAAACACTCGCGAAAACTCAAGAAGGGCGGTAAGCGCGCATGAAAGTCGATGCTCCGCGACAGCATCAAGGATTACGGCAAGAGGAATTCGCAGAATAAGTTTTAGTCGTGCTTCTTTGACGTCGAATTCATCTTCCTTCAGGGATTTCACAATACTGCAAACTATTTTGCAAACGCTCAGACGCTCCTCCGGGCGCAGACTTTCCATGCGCATCAAAATCCATTCGCTTGTTTCGAACAGCTCCTGAATACCGTCGCGGCGGGCGTAATAGTCCAATAAGCAAAGGTACATCCCCGTGCCAAGGGCTAACTTACGTTCGGCCACCTGCGTGTACGCACGCTTCCACGCCCTGTCGGCAGGCCACGTTCGCGCTTGCACATAAGCGCGCTCCATCTCTGTTGAAGGTACGAAATCTTCCGGCACGCCAATGCTCCCAAGAAGACGCTCTTTCCATCCTATCAAAAGGAGCTGGTTTGCGGATTTCGTTCCAAAACCTCTCGAACTGTCGCGGGCGGCAAATTCAAAGTTATTGCGCTAATTCTTGTGCAGCTTCGGAAGTTTCTTCCTTCGTCGTCAAAGCCTTCCAAAGCAACCCGAAAAAAGCGAGAAGCCCCAGCAAGCTAATCGCGCCGCCAATGTATAAGTAGATTGGCTCGTAGCGGAATTCAATCGAGTGCTTTCCGGGTTTTATTTCAAGACCGCGCAAAACATAATTCGTTCGCACAATTTCTTGCTGCCGCCCATCGATAGTCGCTTTCCAGCCAGGGTAGAACAAATCGCTCAAGACGAGAAAGCCGCCAGTGCCTGTTTCTGCTTCTAACAAAACTTTTCTGTTTTCAATGGAAACTACCTTAGCGCTTCCAGAAAAGTTGTCGACCCTTACTGCCTTTGGTGGTGAAGTGAAGCCTTCCGACTTCATACCGGCATCAGAGACGAGAGCAAGTTTGGTGGGGTCAAACAACTCACCTTCGGGCAACTCACCGCGCCGGATGCTGCGAACAATATCTGCGTCCGCCATCAGGCGAGTTTCGCCTACCATCCAAACTCTCGGCATTGCGCGGGTGTTCTCAAAAATATCTGCTTTTCCAATCTCCGCTAACTTCTTGAAGATAGGCTTGTCGTTAGCTTTATAATCCGCCAACCTATTGTCGCCATGCGGTACTGTCAAAAACTTGACCGCAAGCATGTCAAAACCTCTGAAGTCTGAAGTGAACGTCCAGGGCACAGGTATAAACCCACCTTCCGTAATACCGAGAACTTCCAAGTAGCGAGTGTTCAACAACGGTCCAAACGCGCTTGCACTTGGAACTTTCCAGAGGCGAGAAAGATTGGGCGGACATTCGTCATCACTACTTGAAACACCGCGAGAGGGCAACAATCTCTGGTTGCTAGCAGTAAGTAAGTCGCGATACTTGGGGAGTGAAGCGGGGAGCTGCGTCGTTGCAACAGGCACTGGCGCAGTGCGCCATTCGTTAAACCAACCGACATATGCAAGGTCGGCAACTGCCACCACTAGCAGTGCGACCTTTAACGGACGCCAATTGGGTTTTTGCAACCACGCCAGAAAAACAACCAGGATTAAAATCGAACCGTAAAACGGCACTAGAATCGCCGGGTTTTCCCAAAAGGGCGGAAGTGTTCCCTCCAACGAACCCCGCTCTGGAAGCTCGATTATTTCTTGAAGGATCTGCACAGAAAGAGAAATTGCACCGCAAGCTACACAAAACAACGTCGCAGCAAACACAACTATCCGACGGCGCGCAAGCTTTTCAACCATAAGCCTGGCGAGGACAATTCCACAGACAATGGCAAATGAAACTGCAGCTATTGGATAGAGCAAAGACAATGCTCGGAAATAACCAAATGGCGGGATGTTATAGAGAATCCATGCTAACGGCGTAGCATTGCCAAAAGCCAAAAGGAAAGTAAGGATGCCTGTAGAAAGCCAGAAAAGGGTTAATACATTGCCGCGCAGCAAAAGGAAAGCAGCAGAAAAAGTAATGAGAGGCAAAAGCCCGAGATACATAAAGTGCGGAGGGCGTGCTTCAAGGCCAAAGTATGGGATGTTGAAAAACATACTGTTCATCGCCCCTAACGCGTTTGGCGTGACCAAGCCAATTGCTTGAATGGGATGGCATGAATAAGACAGAAAATCGATGAAAGCGAATTTGCTGCGCACACTGAATTTCGTCAATTCCCATGTGGGTAGTATCTGAATGGCGCCAATAGCCAATCCTACGGCAATCAAGGCAGCAATGTCGATGAGAAACTTCGATTGTCCCTCTTTCATCGTTAGAGAGCGGAACACCGCATATAACACCACGACAACCAAGATATAGGCAACGAATTGCATGTGCCCGTTCAAAACACAAAGCCCAAGGGCAGCCATTCCAGTAGCAAGCCACGCCAACGAATGCCGCCTGGATAGCTTTTCCATGACAAACAAAATTGCCGTCAAATAAGCCATTGAGTGTATAACCGGCGCATGTCTAAGTTCTGCCAGCATGCATCCGCACAGTGGAAACACCAGCGCTGAAACAATGGCTGGGAAGCGTTTTCCCGTGATCAATCGAACATACAAATAGAGAAAAACAGAGCAGAGAGAGAAACCGCTGACAATAAATAAGTTCCACCCAACCGGCATTGGAATCTTGCTCAAAACAAGTGAAACCGGGTACCAAATCTGCGCCAATGGATCAGCATGAACCGGCCATCCAGCGCCTACTAAAGGCGTCCAGATGGTTCGCTCACCAAGAAAGGCAGGAAGGCTTTGTGTGCGGTCGTCATCGGGTGCAAGCAGATTGCCTGTCAAAACTACAGGCGCGAAGTAAATGAAAAACAACGCCGTGAAAGCGCCATAGAGAATGCCAAAGTGCTTCAACTTCTGCAAAATCTTTGCTTTGTTGCCTTTGATCATTCAGATCCTTTATCGGTTCCAAACTTGTATATCGGTTCCAAACTCGTTTTCTGGTTCCAAGCTCGATTATCACACAAGCTTATATACTTGGAAGACTCTTGATTAGGTTCGTACAAACGTCCGTATTGAGAGCCTTTCCGGGTTCACTCAGAGACCAAACGAGAATTGTTTTCTTCTTCTCAATATTACGAACGCAACCTACAAAGCCTTCGTAGACTCGTCCGGCATTGTCCTTGAGCAACCCAGTCATGTAGAGCATTTTTTCAGAACCAACCGGGATCTCGCCTTTCGTTTTCACATCAGTGAATTTGCAAGTTGTTGTGCCGGTGTGGATGCCTATGTCATAAAATCGATCTAGAACTTCCTTCGTTGCAATCGCCTCGGTATTGTCGTTGAGCTTGCAAATAAAAAACATTTGCTGCTTGTTTGGAACATACTCAACAACCAAAAGAGCGCCGTCAAACCAACGGAAATCCAGATCGTATTTGTATTCGTAGCCGCTGGGCAGTGGTTTTGGAAACGGCGCAATTTTCTGCGCGACGAATTCCATATATGTCGCATCGGTCGAGTGCAAACTCATCGTTCGAAACTCGAGAATCACCTGAGTGGCAACAAAGAGAAAACCGGCAACACCGATAAACACAAGCGAAATCAGTGATTTAGACCAAAGCGGCAGAGACCGTTTCTCTTTTTTCACTCAGTCAGCAGCTCCAGTTTTTCTTTCGTAATTCTCAAAGGTATTAGCCAGCAGCATTGCCACAGTCATCGGACCTACACCACCTGGCACAGGTGTGATGTGCGAAGCAACGGTCTTCGCTTCGTCAAAACAAACGTCGCCTGCTATCTTGCCTTTAGCGCCTGCTTCACCTTCGGAGTGGTGAATACCAACGTCGATCACTACAGCACCCGGCTTGATCCATGAGCCTCGCACAAATTCACGCTTACCCATCGCTACAACGAGAATATCGGCTTGCGCACACACTTCGCTTAGATTGGCTGTCTTGCTGTGGCAAACTGTAACCGTCGCATTCTTTTGTGTAAGAAGCGCCGCTGCTGGTTTGCCAACAAGATTGGAACGCCCGATGACCACGGCGTTTTTACCGGACGGGTCAATTTTATATTGTTCCAAAAGTCTCATTACGCCTTTCGGAGTGCAGGGCGTCGGACCTTTCTTGCCGCAGAAAAGCAGACCAAGATTGTAGGGGTGCAGGCCGTCTGCGTCCTTGGCAGGATCAAGATGGTCGAGGACATTATCTGCTGAAAGCTTGCCCGGAAGTGGCAACTGAACAAGAATGCCATCAACCTTGTCGTCTTTGTTGAGCTTTTCGACGCAATCAATCAGTTCTTTTTCAGTGACGTCTGCCGGAAATTTATGGAAGAAGCTCTCGATGCCTGCTGCTTCGCATGACTTCACTTTGTTTTTGACATAGATGGCGCTTGCTGGGTCATCACCGGCAAGTATTACTGCCAGGCCCGGCGCGCGTTTTCCCTTTTGAGTGTGGCGCTCGATTTTAACCTTTAACTCGTCCTTGACCAGCTTGGCAAGCTCCTTGCCATCCATCAGAGTTGCAGCCTTCTCGTCTTTCAGCACTTCTGGCACTTCACACCCTCCCGCAGTCACCTCGCATAAGCTTACGGTGTTCGGCGCAATCTTGCCGGATCTAATAACAATTGATTGAGATCACTTAGAAACATTTTGAAAAACAAATATGCATCGCGCCAGCCCTACAAATGCTGGAAACATTTACTCATGTCGAGCGGCGGAGCCGGCGAGCCGTAGCGCGTCAAATCGATAGACACTCCGTCAGTAACAATCCCTATGGGTACGAAGGGGTTATTTTTGCTGCCTTCTTTGCGCCATTCGCCCCACACATTGGCATCGATGCAACCGACCAGCTCATAATCTTCACCACCGTAAAGCGCCCAGTCTACAGGGTCTACGCCAGCCTGAGCGGCAATCTTCTTTGTCTGCGCATCAATAGGAATCGAGCCCAGTTCAACCATCATGCCGACAGAATTTGCCCTGGCAAGTTGAACGAGTGCATCAGCCAAACCATCGGACGCGTCCATCAGGGCGCCCGCAGAGCCTGTTTTTCCCACCAGCATCCAGGCTTCAGACAAACGCGGCATGGGGTGGATGTGCTTGCCGAGCGTATGCGACCCGCCGCCATCTTTGCTGTTCCTCTTAGAGGCCTCACCCGCCAGTAGCTGCCAGAGCCCAGCACGGCTGGCTCCGAAATCACCGGTAGCAATGATTACATCGCCCGGCTTGGCGCCAGAGCGAGTCAGGCACCCATTCTCGTGAACGTCACCAATAACGGTCAGGGAAAGCATAAGTTGGTCGCTGGCAGTAATGTCGCCGCCTGCAATGCTGACACGAAATTGCCGAGCGCAGCTGCCGATGCCCTCATAGAGACTGCGGAAGTCATTCTGCGAAAACCCTGCAGGAGCGCAAACAGTGACAAACAGATATCGCGGGCGACCAGCCATGGCGGCAATATCGCTTAAGTTGACGGCTGCTGCTTTCCATCCGATTTCTTCCAGCGACATAAGGTCGCGGCGAAAGTGAACGCCCTCGACCAGTGCATCTGTAGAGACTAGAGTCTGCGAGGAGATCAGCGCGCAATCGTCACCGATGAGGCTGCCTCCTACCCAACCCTTAATTGAATCGATCATTTTTTGCTCGCCAGTGAGCAATTCGGCGAATGAAGACGCCGTTTTCATGGTGCTGTCCTGCCCCAAAGCCAAACTCCCACTGCCAAAAATTAATAACACATAAGATGCTACAATCAGGCAGTAAGGAATGTCCAGCGATGTCGGCAAAAACCGCCGGTGACCAAGGGTTCGAGCACTCGAGAACCAAAGGGTTCGTGAAAGGAATAGCTCGGACGAATCGGTAAAAATCCAGTAAAAAGGACATTCTAATGCTGAAACCAATCAGCTAAAAGTCATCTAAGACGCAATGTCTCCAGAGTACGGGCATCGAATAAGAGGAAAAAATCAGTGAACGCGGTCGGAAATATCATCGTCGGGCTAGTTCAGCTCCTCAATCTCATCATCATCGTCTGGTGTTTGCTAAGTTGGTTTCCCAACATTCACTGGCATGAACAACCTTTTAGAACTCTCGATCGCATCGTGCAACCTATCATTGCGCCCTTCAGGCGTATCATCCCGCCGATTGCCAATATCGATCTGTCGCCAATGCTGGCCATTTTTGTGTTACAAGGAATCATGGTTGCTGTAAGGAATTTCTTTTAAATCCTGCAGGGCCTTAGCGGTTCTTTGGTTTTGTGATGCTCACTAGAAGGTCTTTCCTCTTGGGCTCGCTCATTTCGTGGGCAGCAACAAGCGAATTATTCAATCCCGTATTTAGTTTGCCGAAGCTCAAGGCAAAGCCGGCAGCGCCCGTCTCGGGTCCGCACACCATAGCGCGCGCCGAATGGCCCCCGGCGATTATTCCTGATTTTGCCTCAGTGGCAAATCCGCAGGGCTTTTCGCTCTTCTGTGATGAGTTTGGGCGGATGTCGATAGTCGACATCAGGCGCCCTGGTAACCCAAAGACACCAGTCAAAGTCATGGGCGAACTGTCTGGTCTGGGCAAGCGCGTATTTGATTTCACTTCGTTTGGACCACGCGCATATGCCCTGGTTGCCCTAAACTCCGACCCTGCAGATTTGCAGTTGAACCTTGTCACTATTAACGTGACCAATTTCGCCGCACCGTCAGTGGTATCGAAGATGCCACTGAGAGATTATGCAGAGTTTACGGCAATCACTTCCAATAACGATCTGGTGTGCGTCGCAGGAACCTCGCTTTCGGGCGAAAATCTGGTGACGCTGTATCAATCCCCGATCAAGGGCAAAGCGGCAGAACCTTCTCTTCTTGCGTCTTTCTCGGTTCCTTATCCTGTAGCAGCCATGGATGTTCAAGACCGCACCATGGTGATTTTGCAGTGTGCACCGCAAGCACCAATTTCTCAGCTAGATATCTACAACATTGCATATCCGCGCTCGCCGGTGGCAAAAGAACCGATTAAGCTGGAAGGCGAATTCAAACGACTGGCTCGTGTTCGCTCAACAGTAGTGGTTTCCGGTCGTCCCATGATTAATGACAGACTGGCAAACGCCTGCGAATCTCGCACTATATTCCTCGACCCATCACCACGTGTGGTGTCATCGCTGACCTTGGAACCTTTGACGTCAGTGCTGAGTTCTACAGCTCAGCGCGACCGTTTTCTTGTTTTGGGTGAAACGAAACAAGGGCGTAAGGTACTCTCATTAGTTGCCGACAAAACCGGTCATCTAACAAGAGAACAAGTAGTCAACCTGCCGGCACCGAAAGGCAGTTATGGGCAGCACGCTAACATCGTAGCGAAAGATCGCAACATCTATGTATGTTCCGGATGGGCCGGCGTCGAAATGCTGACAGGCGGAAAAGAAGGATGGACGCCTGCTTATACCTACTCGATTCCTCGACTGCCTGCATCGGGCGTAGCAAGTTGGAACAACATGGTGGTGCTCGGCGGCTCCGATCTCAAATTGTACGACATCTCCAACCCAGACAAACCGAGCCTTGTTTCCACCCAGGATTTGCCGACATCAGTCAAAGCAATCGTAGGCGCAGGAAGTTATGTCCTCTGTCTTTCGAAAGACGGTGTCGCATTGCGCAAGATGGACAGTCTAGCCAACATCGCAGCCACACTAAAAACGCAAGGCAGTCAGCTCTGCTACGACTCGGTAATTCAAAAGGCTTTTGTAATATCGGAACAAGAGAAAAAATCCGTAGCCCAGCGCGTGAAGGTTTACTCCAACAAATTGGAAGTTGAGAAGACTATCGACTTGCCCAAGGGTGTAAATCGCGGCGTCGCACTAGGCGGATACATGCTCTGCGCAGCGCTCAACGACCTGTATCTCTACGGTGTCGCTGACAATGTCGAGCAATTTTCCACACGACATTTTGAGAATCTCGCGCCTCGCGATTTCGCGCTTACTGATGACTATGTACTTGCTACCTTTGTAGATCAACAAACCAAAGGCTTCTTCCTGGTCCTTTCAAAAGACAACAAGGACATGCATGTCCTCGGTTCTGTCGACCTTCCTCATGACGGCACTGCAGTCGCCGTCCAGGGCAAGCGGGCTATCACTGCGGGCAGAACGCCGGACGGAAAGAGCATTGCTGTCATCGTCGACTTCACAACTCCATCGGCACCAAAGATAGTTGCAACACTGCCAGTCGTCGAATCGGCTTCGGCAATCTCAATCAAAGACCGCATGGCAATCGTCGTCGGTCGCGGGCTCGAACTACTCTCCCTTATGTGAGCGCATCGCAATGAAAGCACCCAGCCTGACTGTTCAGATCTTCATTGGACTTGTAGTAGGAATCGCTGTTGGCGCGCTCTTTCCGCAAGTTGGCACCGCGCTTGCGCCGGGTGGGACAATCTTCATCCATTTGATCAAAACAATCATTGCGCCGCTCGTTTTCGCAACACTGGTTGTCGGCATCGCAGGCATGGAAAGCGCGCATTCGTTAGGACGATTGAGCGCAAAGGCTTTCCTTTATTTCGAAGTGGTGACAACATTTGCACTGGCAATTGGTCTTTTGTTGGTCAATGTTTTGAAACCAGGCGTCGGTGTTCAGCTTGACGCCGCCGCTAAAGTCGGTGAAATAGCCAAGCAACCGTCTGTTTCCGACTTGATCGTTCACATTTTTCCCACCAGCGTAATCGACTCGATGGCGCGTGGAGATGTTCTTCAAATCGTAGTCTTCTCAATAATTTTCGCGTTGGCCGTGAGTGCAACGAAAGCAACGATGATTTTGGAATTCTGCCAGAGCCTTGCTAATGTGATGTTCAAATACACAGGCTACGTGATGAAGTTCGCTCCAATCGGCGTGGCATGCGCAATGGCAGCGACCGTCGGCGAACACGGTTTAAATGTGCTGGCAAAACTCGCGCAGCTCGTGGGTACCTTGTATCTAGCGTTATTCGTCTTTATCTTCTGCGTGTTGTTGCCGGTCGCGGTAATCGCAAGAATTCCTCTGGGGAAATTTGCCCGCGCCGTGAAAGAGCCATTTTTCATCGCATTCTCAACGACTTCCAGCGAAGCTGCACTGCCGAAAGCATTGACCGCCATGGAATCTATCGGCGTGCCTAAGAAGATCGTCAGTTTCGTCTTGCCGCTGGGTTATACATTCAACCTGGACGGAACAACTCTCTATCTCTCGCTCGCTTCGGTATTTGTCGCGCAAGCTGCAGGCGTCAATCTGACCATCGAACAACAAGTATTGATGATGTTCACTCTAATGCTCACAAGCAAGGGCGTTGCAGCAGTGCCTCGCGCATCGCTAGTAATACTCGCCGGCACACTTGCATCATTCAATCTTCCATTGGCTGGTGTCGCCTTGATTCTCGGCGTTGACACCGTTATGGATATGGCTCGAACCTCAGTCAATGTCCTCGGCAATTGTCTTGCTTCCTGTGTCCTGGCCCGCTGGGAAGGCGAATTCGACGATACTAAAGACGGCACAACCGGCTTGGGCTCCGGCGAAGACCACCACACTCTCAATGTACACAGTCACTCGGTAGGCGCGGATAGCACGAACAACCCAGGAGGGCTGGAAACCGCCAAAAGCAACGAAAGCCCTACCAGCGAGACAGCCGAAGCCAGCGCTGTCAGCGTCTAAGGCTTTTTAGGTGTTTTCGAATAAAACGTCTTAATACCGCGAAAAACATTTGCCTCATCCCCAGGCGCTTTCCCGGGTTAAGACTGAAGTTTTGCGATTTCACCATCTATTTATCTTAGGCTCGCTCCAATGCAAGCTTTTTCGGGTAAAAACGGGTTAGAACACTCTATTAAGTGAAGACGGCAACTAACTCCGCGCCGACCCAAAAGGGACAATGAAACGGATAACAAGCCAGCCGTACGACCGGTCAAGCTATAAAGCCACTGGAGGCTAAATGACTACCGCTACATCTAAAAAGAAGTTTCCGCGCCTCACATCGGGGGCTTTTGAGCATCCCGCCGACAAAGCAGCGCTGGACGCCCTCAAGAAGATTCCAATCCTGGACGTAGTTTTGCGCAAGTTCTTCGAACTTGGATTTGAAAAGATCTTCCGTATTCAGATGATCGGTCAGGCTGTTCACGTAACGCCCAAACAGTGTCCCAAGATTTACGCAATGTTCCGCGAAGCATGCGACATTCTCGATGTTCATGAACCGGACCTATTTCTCGTCTCCAGCCCATACGTGAATGCTTTTACTTTCGGCGCCGAGCGTCCATTCATCGCTATTCATTCCGCTTTGGTGGACCTTCTCACTGAAGAAGAGTTGATGGGTGTTCTTGGTCACGAACTTGGACACGTCAAGTGTGGACACGTGCTCTATCGCAGTATTGCGGTCCTTCTTTACGAACTCGCCAAGACAATGGGTATGGCGAGAATTGCGTCAGCAGGTGTTGCCGTTGCTCTGTATGACTGGTTCCGCAAGGCGGAAATGTCCGCGGACCGCGCCGAGCTTCTAGTAACACAGGACGTGAATGTTTGCTTGCACGTACATATGAAACTTTCGGCAGGCTCGAAGTGCATTTACGATCAAATAGATCCAAAAGAGTTTTTGAAACAGGCAGACTCGTATGAAGAGCTCGACTACAGCACGCTCAACAAAGTATTCAAACTGTTCAACGAATTGTGGTTGACACACCCAGTACCGGTCTACCGCGCGAAAGAAATCAAACTCTGGTCAGAAAGCAAGCAGTACAAAGAAATTCTTGCTGGACGCTATCCAACTGAAGAACCGGGTTTAGGTCTGCGTCCTTGCCCGCACTGCGGTTCTAAGATCAGCCCTTCATTCTTCTTCTGTCCAGACTGCGGGAAAAATTCCCGCGTATAGCCGTTAGGAAGCTTGAGCTGTTTAAGAAACTTGAGCTGTTTAAGAAACTTGAGCTGTTAAAGAAATTCGTGGGGGCGCATTGGATGCGCCCTCATTTTTTTCGATATCTCATATCAGCACGATCAACTTTCGAGCATGCAGGAAATGCCTTTGGATATCACGCTTCAGAGCAACGCAAAGTGTTCCAATGGCAAAGAGGGCGCGTTGCACGCGCCCTCACGCTGATACCTTCCGTTGTGACCTAGTTGCCGTTCGGCTCCACATCAACGACATCATCATCGCTCGACGAGGATGACGAGCTGGGCTTCTTCATCGACTCACCACAGCTTGGACAAAACGCTTTGTCGCGCGCAGCCGGAGCGTGGCAGTTGGGACATTCGTAGCCGGGCGATGCATGGAACCCTGCGCCCTTCTCTGATTTCTTCGATGTAGGCACTTCAGTGTCAACCTTCAGGCTGTCCATCTCGGCTTGCAAGATTTGCATTTCGCTCTCATAGCCGGCCACTTCATTTGCCTTGTCTTTGAGCACGTCCTCAGCAATGTCTTCGCCTTTTACATACTTATCTGTGACGAGCCGACCGATCTCCAGAAGTTTGCCTGTTTTCTTCTTCTCCAACTCACGGATTTGATTCTGTAAGTTGAAGCTCTGCATCATTTCCTGACCGCGCGCCTGTACGCGGCTGACTTCTTTGCCGATCCCCTGGACAACGTCATCTAATAATCCCATTTGCGTCTTCTCCTTAGAAAACTGCCGGCTTGTTCAGTGCTGCCTTCTACTTCCTACAAAACCGATCATAGACTTCATGCCCGCAAGATAGACCTAAACGTCAATCGATGAACCATCTTTATAGGTTTCTTCAGCTTTATATCTTGTTTTATAACCGACCAGAACTTTCATTGCCTCAGGACTTTCCCTAGACAAAGACTTCTCCACAATAAAGCGCGCTCGAAGCTTCCCGCGTGACTTACTTCGGAGCAAACAACTGCCCATAACTCAATGAGTATCAACTAGCTTCTTGTCAGTTTTACTTTTTTTTTCGGGCGGTAACTGGGGTTTTGGATCTGAATGTCCATTGCCGCTTCCACTGCTATCAGCGGCATCATTGCTATTCGTGCCTGATTCAATGATATCGCTCATCTTGTCCGTGAAATGAGTAAGGTGCGTTGTGTCGTCCTTGCTAGCAACGTGGACGCGGTTTCTACCGCTTTGCTTTGCGGCATACAACGCTGTATCGGCTTTCTGGAACAGTAAGTCAGGATCGTCTGCGTGCCCAGGATAACTGGCAACTCCGATTGAAGCAGAAATGGTACCGGGTCCTTCTACGTGCACCTCATTTATTTTGCGACGAATCCTTTCAGCAAGCTGCTCGGCCATATCTTGTTCGGTATTTGGAAGGAGAATGCAAAACTCTTCTCCGCCGTATCTTGCAGCCAAATCACTAACGCGAGACGACTGTTTGAGCAGTTTTCCAATACTAGCGATAGCGTCGTCACCAGCTTTGTGTCCGTAAGTGTCGTTGATTTTCTTCAAGAAATCCAAGTCGATAATTACAAGCGAAAGCGGCTCGTTATAACGCTTGGCTCGTTCAAATTCACGGCTAAATGACTCATTGAAACTGCGACGATTGGCGACACCGGTCAAGCCATCAGTAACTGCCTGTCTTGCAATCTCCTGGTGCAGTTCGGCGTTCTCAATCGCCACCGACAAGTTGTCTGCTAGCGATCCGATTGTAGAAATGTCGTCGATACTCCAGTCACGAGGCTCTTTGCAGTCATGCAAGAAGAGTGCACCGAGGACGCGCTCGCGCATGATGAGCGGAACAATCAGAGCAGATCGAATTCCGAGTGTTTTGAGAAACTCACGATCATAAACGACTTGCGTGTCGGTATCAGGATCTCCGATATCTTGTGGCGCTGTTTTGCTGAGCACCTGATGGGAGAATTCCTTACCAGCCTCGGTGAAGAAGAGCTCCTTGACCGAGCTCACGTTTTCAGTTCTGAACTCGTTGACCTCAAGCCCCTTCAAATCCATCGAGCGAAGAACAATGCAACGGCTCAATGCAAACTCTTCTCCAATTTTTTCGACGGTAGTGTCGAGCACCTTCTGGATGTCCATCGAACTGCGCACAAGATTGGAAATCAAGTAAACAAGGCGTTCACGCTCAACGTTCTTGGTGCGAATGCTATCGCGAATGGTCACATCGTGAATGAGTTTCATTGTCTGCTCTTCGAGCATACCGGTCTTCTTCTCAATCTCTTCATAGCTCGCTCGCAAGCGCGCATTCTCGCGACTCAACTCTAAAGTCGTCCAGGCATTATGCAATGCCAGCGCAATAGGCAAATCAGCAAAGGTGGGAGCAATCTCGTCGATTGATATATTGGGTGCGGCAATAATCAAACAGGCGACTAGCTCGCCTTCTTTCTTCACCCGATGGCAAAAGACCGGCAACATGCCTGCCGGAAGGTCGATACCTAAGTCACCGAAATTGACCTCGAATGTGTCTTCATTCGTGTCCTCATACTCTTCGCAAAACGGCTCGCCGACGACACTCAGGTCCTTCTTGTGCTCGCCGAACCAAAACCTGTCGCTCAGAGCTTCCATATCAGGGTCGTAGAGAACCACACCGACCGCTTTTGCGCCCGTCAGCTCCGTAACTATCGTGGCGACAACGCCCGATAATTCCTCCAAATCCAGGACGGACAGGAGCCGAATCTGCTGCAAATAGCTATCTTTGGCTGACGACATAAGTTAAATGTGCCCTTTTGGGTTCTAAAGCAATCCCATTACAAGCTTGTGGCGGGTTTCGGGAAACATGCTGATTTATCTGCCTGCCAGGTAGAAGCCGAGCAAAACCCAAACGGTAGGCAGGCAGTAACAGACAAACCCGCTGCGGGCACTATCCTTAACCTCAGTGCAGCGGGCCGGGCTTCCAGCTACAATTACCCTGTAGGTGAAATCGACCGGGAGATGAAAAGCAATGCCCGTCATCAATACGAGCAAATTCGGTGGTAAAGGCGGCGGCGGTAGCAATACCGACGGTCTAGAACGGATTCTGGCAGGACTCAACTATCTGACACTTGGGTTGTCGGGGCTTATCTACACGATGATCCAAGGTCGCTATGCGCGCACGACTTTCTTTCGCTTTCACTTCCTGCAAGCGATCATGCTCGGTATTTTTGGGCTTCTTATCAACATGAGCTCCAGCATTTTCGTGAATATCGTTGGCGGATTGATGGGTCTGATTCCCGGCGGAGAGAATTCGATCATGTGGCTACCGGGCGTTATTAGCCTGATTATTCAGATTGGATCTTTGCTGCTTCTGTACGGTCTTGTTTTTGCGCTTATGGGCAAGGAAGCAGAGGTTCCGATAGTTTCCAAAATTGTTCGCCAACAACTGCGTTAGGAAGCTTCGGGTTGGTGCTGGCGTAGGGGGGCTGGCGCAAGGCGCTTAACCTCCCAAACAAAGACCCCTAGCCACCATATTTGGTGCCAGCTCGCTAAGTCGAAAGCGCTTTGCGTTTTTCGAGGAATGCCTTGTACATGTGCGGAGCATCAGTGATGACGCCATCCAGCTCCCAATCAACCGCCATCGCCCATTCGCGCGCTGTATTGATTGTCCAAGCGTTCACCTTGAGACCAGCTGCATGAGCTTCTTCTACAATTTCTTTTCTGAGTGAACCAAAACATGGGTGGAAATAATCGGCACCAATTTGCTGTGCGAGCTCCACAACATTTACGAATAAAGCATCCGCGAGAAGCGCTATCGATAAGCTTGATTCTTTCTCTTTCAGGCTGTACATCAACCGGTGATCGAACGAGCTGACAATGATTTTGTCGCGGTGTCTATAGTCGGAAAGCAAGTCGATAAGGTCGTCTTCGATGCCGGGATATTCGATGGGCGTGTTTTTCAATTCAACATTCACGAACGCCCTTCCATCCACCAAATCAAGCACGTCTTTTAGCAGAGGAATTTTCTCACCTTTGAAGTTTACCTCTCCGGCATCTTCGTACTCATCATGCCAAAAGCTACCGGCATCCAGCCGTTTCAGCTCATCATAAGTGATTTGTTCCACGAGCCCCACACCATTGGTGGTGCGATTAACAAGCTCGTCATGAATTACAACGAGTTCGCCTGAAGCACAGCGTTGCACATCCAGCTCAAGTCCTTCAACGCCAATATCAAGGCTCATCTTGAAGGCGACAAGCGTATTCTCAGGCGCCCAATGACGCCCGCCGCGATGCGAAATATTTGCCGGTTGCGGTTTTACCAAATCTAAATCTCAACAACCTTCTGTGGTCGAAGGAGACCCAGCTTAACCGTAACAATAAGATTGGGCGGGCTCACCAGAATTTTTTCCAGCGGAAGCTCGACACCATGCTCTACAGCTACCAATCCGACAATATCGTTGAGAAGCAATTTGCCTTTCTCGTTGGAGACTTTGAAGGCAATTTTTTCCTTCTGCTTAATCAGGTATTGGCCCCATTTCTCAACAGCGGGATGCTCATTGATAATGTTGATTACATCAGACTTCCGAGCAATTTCATGGACATGCGATGCAAGCACACGAATCAAACCAGGAATTTTATCGGGGTCGCCAAAAGCGCCTAGCAGGACGCGATTAACGATGAGACCGGGCAGCGACGAATCCTCTGGATGGTCGTACAAGAAATTTATTACACCTGAGAATGGATCACTGGCTTTGTTGAGGAATTTTTTGGCTGCATCAATCAGCTCTTGTTCCTTGCCTAAAAGTTTCTGCGCAATTGGCTCGATGGCAGATTCGTCGCGACAACAGTTACAGCTCAATGAGGTTACCTCTAGAAACGTGCTATGAGTTCAAGATTCCCAATAATCGGAACTTGTCACTCGTTATGACAGGGGAAAAAACACATTTTAGGAGCCTGTCGGGTTTGTTTATTACACAACGTTCACTTTAGCATCCCCTGAAACCCCCTGGGGATGGAGCTGAACACTGTTCGATTCAAGACGCGCGGGGTGCTCGAGCGGGAGATTAACAATTGCTAATACAACAACTCCTTTTATGTAAGAAACTGGCTTTTCCGCAAACGGCAAAACCCAAACCTGGCTAACCTCTTGCGGTCAGAAACCCAATCGTTATCGATTCGCTATTGCGAATAGAGTGCAATAGCCCGTGAAATTTGAAGGATCTGAGATGAGTTCAAACGACAAACGCCAGATTGCAGCCATCATTCCCGCTCGATACCAGGCAAGCCGTTTTCCAGGTAAGCCTTTGGTGAAGATTGCCGGAAAGTCGATGATTGAGCGGGTTCACGAGCAAGTGAAGCAGGTGAGCGGACTCGACAGAGTCATCATCGCCACCGACGACGAGAGGATTAAGGCAGAAGTCGAGCGCTTCGGCGGTGAATATGTGATGACGCGCAATGACCATCCAACCGGAACTGACCGCTTGGCCGAAGTTGCAGAAAAACATCCGGAAATTGATGTAATCGTCAACGTTCAAGGCGACGAACCACTGATCGACCCGAAACATGTTGAACAGGCAATGGCGCCGTTTCTCAAAGACAAGAATTTGCAGATGGGCACGCTCGCCTGGCATATCAAAGTCGAGGAAGAAGCTTTCAGTCACAACGTAGTGAAAGTCGTGGTCGACCAGAACGATTTCGCTATGTACTTCTCACGTTTGCCGATTCCTTTTTACAGAGACGAGCGCAGCTTCGCAGAGCGCAAGTACCTGGGCCATGTTGGGCTTTACGTTTACAGTCGCGACTGCCTCTTGAAAATTGCCGCGATGAAGCCCACCCCAGTGGAGATGAGCGAGACACTTGAGCAATTGCGAGCACTTGAAAACGGCATTCCCATCAAGGTGTCATATATCGAAAGCCGCTCATTGGCTGTAGATTTGCCGGAAGATGTCGAAAAAGTCGAACGAGCGCTCAAAGTTTTGCGCACTTAGGTGAACACCTGTAGAATCTCTCCTAGAGTCTATTTCTTTGGAACTGATAAAACCGTTAGCCGAGCCCACTTTATTAGGTCACTAACAGATATGTTCAAACGCTCCGCTCAATCAACTCTTTTACTCACGGCTGTCTGCGTGGTGGCACTCACACAGGTTGCGCCTCCTGCCGAAGCGGCCCGCAACGATTCTAGGCAGCCGCGTTACGCACCGGCGATTGCTCCTTCGAGATTCGGCCAGGGCAAATCGATGGAGCCAAAGAATCTTCCGGAATTCGCAGAACATTCTTATTCGCAAACAGAAGGCACTCGCATTGGGTCCGATGACGGTCCAAGCACTGCTCTTAAAATCGGCGCCGAATCGACCACTTTGCCGACCACTACCAGACTGAAGTTGGTGCTGGAAAGTTCGGTTGATGCCAAAGAGAGCAAGCCAGGCGACATTTTCGAAGCTCATGTCAAAGACGATCTCGCAGTAGGCACACAGCTACTGCTCCCGAGAGGCAGCCTTGTTCGTGGACGCGTCGTTGAAGTTGCAAAGCCACGTTTGATTAGCCGAGCCGCCAAAATCGGTCTCAAGCTAGAGCAAATCGTTACTCCCACAGGCGAAGTAATTCCACTTGATGCAGCATTGGAATTCAAAAAGGGGACCAGCAACGACAAAGGTCAACTCGATCCAGGCACCAGTTTTGGTACCAGGGTATCAGGCAGCGTGAAGTCGGTTGCTGGAATCAATGCTGATGGATCGCGCAACGGTGCTCTCATGGCAGCGAACATCGCCACACTCGGCGCACCGGCAGCAGCAACACTAATCGGCAGTTCTGCAATTGCGCTATTTCGTTCTGGTGACAATGTCAGCTTGAGTCCTGGACAAGAGTTGGAAGTACTGCTCACTCAAGATCTTGGACTGCAGGTAAACTAAGCGACTCTATTAGATGATCTCGATTCGTTCGATCAGTTTTGATACTACCGATTGGATTCAGCTTGAAGCGACTGAAACTTGCGTTACCTGGCACAACCAGAGACGCGAAGTCCTCTTTCTGCATTACTTTCCTATCCGCCCGGATATTCCGTGCTCGTTGAATGACGTAGCAACTTTGCGCGATTCTTACAGGCGCGGAGTAAATCAGTCTGGTGGCGGTTTGGTCTCCGTCAACGTTGTGCGCGTTCAGGGGCTGCTCGGCACCCGCACTATCTTCAAGTTTCCTCAACAGCCGTCAGGTATCGCATACGTTGCTTCTTTGACTTTTCCGTTCCGCGATTTCAGTTTTGTCATAAAGCTTCAGTGCCCGGAAAACGAGCCCACAGGGACGCGGGAAGCCGTTGTACTCGAACAATTGCTGAAGACAGGAGAAATATCAATCGGCCCAGAAGGCAATCCGATCGGCTGGAGTCGTGATCCCTATGAACCAAATCTGGTGGCAGGCACACAGATGACATTAGCCGAAGAAATCAAATACGACGAACACTTCCCAGAGCACCCGCTGTCACGTGCGCGCGGATTTCTTACTCGTGTAGTTAACAGCATCAACTTCACGCCGGAAGTACTGAGTTCGCCAGCATTTCCAAATTAGCGTCAGTCAAAGGCTTAACCCCAAATCGGTTTTAACCGTTTACAGGGTTTGCAGTGTATGCACCGACGTCCTTCTTCTTCATCAGAGACTGCACTGATTTAAGATTGCTTTCGAAAGTTCTGTTGGCTGGCTCCAGTTTAAGCGCCTTTCGGAATTCTTCTGCAGCTTCTTCAAGGTAGTTGCGTTTCTGGTAGATGACGCCAAGATTGTTATGCACCCAGGCATTTCTCGGTGCCAACTTCAGACAAGCTTTTAGCTCACCAAGCGCACCTTCGAGATCGCCTTTCTCAATCAATAGATTGGCAAGATTGTAGTGAGGGTCGACTTTGTAGAAATTGATTTCAATCGCTTTTCTATACGACTTCTCGGCTTCATCCAACTGCCCGGTCTTCTTGAGCAGCACACCGAGATTAACGTGTGCTTCAGTCATATCCGGTTTGAATCTAACAAGACGTCGATACTTGCGAATCGCTTCTTCATTGCGCTCCTGCATCTGCAAAGAAAGGCAACCGATATACATCGCATCCCAGTAATGCGGATTAAGTACCAGAGCCTTATTCACCTCGTGCAGGCAAGCTTTGTACTGCTTCTGATGCAGCAATTCTTTTGCATGGATGTAATGCTTGCGCGGGTCGCCAGCAGCTTCTTCTTTTCTCTGCTCCGGCAACTCTAATTCTTTATTGTCTTCCAAGACAGATCGATCAATCTTCTCGCCGGGCAGTCTTCGTCCGCGCTCTTCACTGTCGTGATGATCTTCTCCGGTCGACGCTGGTTCTTCCTCGGACATCACTTCGTTGTCTTCGGAGGGAGCTTCCTTGACTGACTTCTTAGGAGCGATAGGCTCCTTTTCGGGCTCTAAGTCCTCACCTTCGGTTACATCAGGAGCAGCTTTTGAGCTGGATTCATCGTGGTCAGAACGCATACCCGGCGGAATATAATGTTCGTCGTTGTCCTCTAAACCAGGCGTCTTAATGATCGGTGCGTCTTTCTTCTTACCGAAGAAAGGCATTTTCGGCATCGGCAAAGCTTGCGCTTCCGACCCTGCCCAAAACAACATCAGCCCGCAAAGGCTCAAAACATAATGACTTGCTATTTTCCTGCTCATACTGACCTTCGCCAATAAGTGAAGGGACTACTGTAGCACTCAAAAACTATATAATACTGAGTTGTTATCGCCCGCTTGACCGGGACCAGAAAGCCAAAACGCTGGCTGTAGCTAGGTTTGAGGCGACGCTGCCGAAGACGAAATTACACAAAAGTTAGATACACAGCCGCTACATGCGGTTAGCTGGAACCTAATCACACATGCGCCTTTACAAAAAACACGACTTTCCAGGCAAACTCTTCGTTGTAGAAGGTGTCGACGGCTCTGGAAAGTCAACGCAGCTCGACCTTTTGCGCAACTGGCTGGAATCAAAAGGCGAAAGCGTCATCTTTACAGAATGGAATTCTTCCAACCTTATCTCTAAAACAATCAAGCAAGCGAAGCGCTCAAACACTCTCATTCCGGTCACTTTCAGTATCTTGCACGCGACCGATTTCGCTGACCGCTTGGAAAACATCATCATTCCAGCACTCAAGGCCGGGTTGTATGTATTGGCGGATCGCTACTGTTTTACAGCCTTCGCTCGCGACGTTGCACGGGGCGTCGACAAAGAGTGGGTGAGAAACCTTTACGGATTCTCCATCCGCCCTGATGGCGCCTTCTACTTTCAAGTACCTGTCGAAGTGTCGCTTGGACGCATCAACAATATGCGCACACCAGGATTTTATGAATCGGGCATGGATATGGGCATATCCACAGATCCGCGCGAATCGTTTCGCATCTTCCAAACCAACATTATCAACGAGTACGATCAGATGGTGGACGAGTTTGGATTTCACGTCATGCCGGCAACCAAGACAATTCACGAGCAGCAAATGCTGTTCCGGAAAAAAGTCACCGAACTCATCGAGAACAGCAACTAACTTAAAGCGCATTTAAGAGGCGGGAGTAAAGCGCGTCCTATGAAAAACGAAAACAATTCGCCGAAACAGCCAGAGCGTGTAAAACACGACTATCCAGGAAAACTCATTGTTATCGAAGGCACTGATGGCGTTGGTCGCTCGACGCAAACCGAGCTTTTGAAGAACTGGCTTGCAGTGGAGGGTTATGGCGTAACGGTGACGGGCTGGAAGTCTTCGGAATTGATATCCAACGTGATAGAGAAAGCAAAATCTAAAAACGCGCTCAATACCATAACTTTTTCACTTCTGTATGCAACCGACCTGGCCGATCGATTGAACAGCATTATCGTGCCGGCGCTGAAAGCCGGGCTTATGGTTATTTGCGATCGCTACTACTACACCGCCTTTGCTCGCGATGTTGTGCGCGGCGCGGACCCTCAATGGGTGCGAAAACTCTACGGTTTTGCAGTTGAGCCTGATTTGGTGTTCTACCTCAAAATGCCGCTGGACCCGCTCCTGCGCCGCATCATCACAACGCGCGGAAGTCTAGACTTTTACGAATCTGGGCGCGACATCGGCATGTCTACAGATCTCTATCAATCGTTCAAGCTCTATCAGTCCCAAATTATGTTCGAGTACGAGCAAATGATGGCTGAATATCCATTTGTAGTCGTACCTGCTGACGAAACACCGGACAAAATTCAACGCTGTTTGCGACAGCATGTGGGCAAATTGCTGGACCGCGCAACAAACCCTGAAGCAGTCCTTATAAGTTGATAGCGTCGTGGCGCGTTCACGAGCTGCGTTTTTCCGTGGGGTGCCTTGCACGCGCTCTACTCCGCCACAGCGCCTTCCGAACTGCGATTTTCCAAAAGCATCGTTACTGGTCCGTCATTGACCAGCTCAACCTTCATGTCCGCCCCGAATATACCGGTTTCGACTCGCTTAACTCCGAGCCCCTTGAGCTGTTCCACAAAGTGAAGGTATAAGCGCTCACCCTCAGCCGGTGCGGCAGCCCGCGAAAACCCAGGCCGGCGCCCCTTTCTCCAATCAGCCGCCAATGTAAACTGCGAAACAACCAGGCATCCACCATTCACGTCCATCAGCGAAAGGTTCATTTTTCCCGCCTCGTCATTGAAGATTCTCAGCTCTGTGGACTTCTTAGCTAAGTAAGTTGAGTCCGCCTCGGTGTCGCCCTGTTCCACACCCAACAAAATCATGTATCCGGCGCCGTCAACCGAGCCAACGACCCTTCCATCTACCGTCACGCTTGCACGTGACACTCTCTGCAAAACTGCCTTCATAAAGTGAGAATCGTTTCCTTTCCGCGCCAAAATTTGGGCTCGCATCGCCCGATAAGCAAAGTACAGCGCCGATGCCGCCTTCAGCAAGTCTGCTGGTAGTTATGTTAACATTCAAATTGTCATTACCTTGATTGCTGCTTCTACCCGGAGCGGTTTGGTAAGATCGTAGATCGCGGGGTGGAGCAGTCCGGTAGCTCGTTGGGCTCATAACCCAAAGGTCGTAAGTTCAAATCTTACCCCCGCAACCAATTAAAAGCGTAGTAAAGCCGCCAGTTTCGAGAGATCTGGCGGTTTTTTATTGGGGTAGGCAAAAAGTGCGCGCCTAGCGCAATGCCTAGCGCAAACTCGATTAGTTTGGTTGAGCATCGCGAATGACCATCAACGAGATTTGTCTATCGCTCCAAGGTTGCTATAGCTGAGTCTGCTCGGCAAGTCATCCGCTAAACGCTCGCCTAACCCATTGCCTAACCTACGGATAGTTTTGATCATTCTGGGGAATGTGTATAAACGCCGTCAAAGATGGCCTGTATTGTTGAATGTCGAACCGGTCCGCGGCGCCACCATATCCGGTATCAGTTTGCAAGGGTGCAAAAATGGCATATCTAGACAAGAAACAAAAGGAAGCTCTTGACGCCGGTCTTGATGCACACATTCCGTTTGATTTGATACGGTCGTGCGAGCAGGAAACGGCAATTCTGCATGTCCTTCGCTGGCATGCATTTCAGTGCAGTAACGCACTTTCGGAGAATGCAGAACTGAGCGTACAACGCCTGGACCGATTGCGTGATGCGGTTTGTTTTTGTATGCAGTGGATTTACGAGGTATGCAAGCCGTCAGGACAGCTGCCGTCCCAGCTTACAGATCCTGAGACTTTGCAGATTGTTTATGAGGTGTTCGATGCAGCCATTAGGTTTTCGGGTGTAAACGACTGCATGAATTTGATTTGGACCGATTGGCGAGCAGTTGATTTGCAGGGCAAAACTTACACACTTAGCTTTGAAGATGAGCGAATGAAAACGCTCGATTTGGTGGACTACCTGATTGGAATAACTGATCCACCGCAGCCGGAGCCTGCGGAGGAATTACTAGAGGCGCTATCGAAAAGCGCGAACGTGTCAATTAAAGACACTTATGAAATTGAATATGATCTCGATTCGGACGTCGTGCATCGCATCCGGGATGAAATGATGGCTCCAAGGATCAAATGGGAGCTGGACCCGACTTGGGACACAGGACATTACACATTTGACGAATTCCGAAAGTTTTGGCTCGCGCTTTCTGCCTATTCAATGATGCATATGACCTTTTGCGGTTGGGCGGAGCAGCAGGGTCCGAAATGGGGTGACTTCAGTTTCCCATTTAATTCTGCAATTCCGGTGATGTCGCGAGAAAGCTGGATCACGCACATCGCCGAGTGGAGCGATTTAGACGAGAAAGTCGTGGAGTTGATTGTTAGTGACTTAACCCTGGTCCCCGAATTGTTGGCGCCTGTTGCGCAAGCAGGACAGCCTAAACCAAAACGTTCAGATGTTGTCTTTCAACCATTCGTGGAAATCGGCGGTTACTTGGCACTCGCAGTTGGATTGGTCATCACCTCCAATCCAGAACGCAATCTATGGGATTTGCTATCGATCATACGGAACGCAGAGTTCAGCGCACTCAGTTCCAACACCGAAAAGCGATGGCTCGCAGACATCATCCCGTGGCTAGAATCGAAGGGACTGAAGGTTAGGCGCATAAAGGTCGATAACGGTGATATCGATTGTTTAGTTTGTGATGATTCTGCAAAATTCGCTTTGGGCGTGCAAGCAAAACACCTGATGGCTTGTGATCGAATCAAAGCAAAGGATGTTCAGTACATCAAGAAAGGACAAAAGCAAACACGCGAGGGCGTTCAATGGATTCGCGACAATTTGCAAAAGTCTGCACAGAAATGTGGCTTGAAGGAAGATGTGTTGAAGGAATTCCAAATTGAACCACTCGTGCTTACCAAAACAAATATGCTCACTGCATACGCCGATACGGATGTGCCCATCTTATGCGAGCGTCTTCTTCAAGACATGATGGATAAGCAACACCTTTCTCTTCGGGATTGTTGGCTAGTCGCGAAACATGAGCTTTATGTGCCCAAAGAGTTGCCGATGTCTGAATCGATAACCCATCTTAAGTTTGGCGATGTAGAGTTTGTGGTCAACAACTTCCGTTGCGAAGAAGGCTTCGATTGCTTGAAGCACATTCGGATCGATGAATTACAAAAACATCGTTGATGAGCGCCTAAAGCCGGACAGTGAGCCAGGTAACGGAGATCTCACAGTTTTTTCGGTCTCAGCTTTTGTTTTTTTCTTGCCGGATCGATTCCTACAATGTTTAGCACGCCGCTGACGTTGCCAGACTGAGATCTGCATATGGCCTGCATTTCTAGCTGACCTGCGAAGTTGTTCCAATTCTCGCCGAGTATATTCTTTCGTCCACGAATTACCCAAATGAGTTCTAACCCCTTTGATTTCAAAAAAGCTAGCAGGCTCGGTTTACTAAATAGAAGCTGGCATTTACGCAAGTTCCAATAAGCCGGATCAACGGCAATCAATTTTTGCTTGGAGTCTACCCATCCAGCTTCGCCGTTCCATCGAAGACGCAGTTCTTTGACCAGAAATTCACACGGAAGGCGCAAATTGACAGTTTCCTCGAAGGAATTATCGAAGACGCCAGATTCATTCATATAACCATCCTCGGTGCCAATGATCTGGGCGGGAATTCTGTCACTGTAGCTTCGTGTCCAGCCTGCTCTGTGGTAATAGGGCTGGTTCTGATACTGAAATGCAAGGCCTCGAAAGAAGTCCCCGAGAAACACATCGTGCGAATCCGGCGATTTTGGTAAGGTTTCAGCAAATGGATCTTGTTTAGTTAGCCAGGTGTAGACAGCCTCTGCATCCGAAGACCGAACTAGACAACTCTGCGCATCAAACCAAAAGCTTCGACGAGGATTATCATATTTCTCCTCGCCGGGCTCGGAAGGCTCCTCCCAACCGAATGTCCCAGCAAGCACCAGCCAGTCGCTGGATTCGATCATTTTAAGTGGGTTTGGCAAATCGTTTGTCTGTTTGATCCAATCAGCGTCGCAAGCCGGTTTTGTCCAGTTTGTGAAATCAGGTTGCTGCGGAAAGGTGCCGACATAGATAGGTGGTGCTCCCAGTGGTTCAAGGCGAGAGGGATCGATATTGCGAATGTAAGAGAGTTGCCACGGGCCAAAGTAACCTGTCTCTCGATCTTCAGAATCATCTTCATTGAAATCCGCGGAGTCCTGCAGAGACGCCAATAACTCATATAGTGCCAGCCATGTGTACTTTTTGTCGAAGCCCTCGAACCTTCTGTCATACCGGCTAAGGCTACTGCGATAATGTTGTGCATGATCGAATGCGCCGAAGCGTTGCTCTGTCCAGCCCAAGTCCACGACTCGCTTCAGAATCCATCTGTGAGGTCCTCGCCAATCAATTTGTCCGATCCGGTTCCATCGGTGGGACCCTTTTTGTTTTGCACGCGCGCGCCGAGATGCCCGCGTCAACCATCGGCCTGAGAGGTTCGCCCGAAGAACGTCTCGCGCGAAGTCACCGTCCTCCATGATCATGTAATACAGATTGCTGAGAGTGGTCCTGGTGTTATCAAACTTGCCAGTCTTAAGTTTGTCGATTGCCTTCTGCGTCGGAAACTTCGGGAGCGTTGTTTGGTTGTATGGTGCTGTCGCCTTTTGATTCCATGCAGACGGAATGACCTTCTCAAGAGCGCAAATCTCGATTATGCCTCTACAGTGATCGCGCAACAAAATATTTTTTCGTGGCGCGCCATCACGGAATTCCTTGTCATACACGAATTCGGCGACAGCTTTGAAATCCTTGAGGTTAGCTGCTCTAAGTACGCAGCCATATGCAACTCCAAAAATTCTCTCCACCACATAAAGGTCATCAACATCCGCGAAATGTTTGAGTATCTTGGTCAATAACGGAGTTCTGGAGCCCAATAATCTAACAAGCGCCTTGGTGGCGCGATCTCGGAGAACCCTATTCGGGGATGAAAGCATCCAAGTTAGGATGACGGCGTATAAGCGTGCGGAGTCGTCCGAGAGAGTAGTCGATTCGTGTTCGTTCATCCAATCAATCATTCGACCGACAGCCGTTTCCCGACCGTAGGTTGCGTACTCACTGACGAATACCGTCCACAGAACGTCTCTGACCGGCATCGTTTGTTTTCGCAGAATCCTGTCCAAAAAATCGGCATTTAGGGGATGAGATGGGATCGGTGATAAGGCAACCAGCGTATCTAGCAAGGAATTTGCAAACATCGAATGGTTATTCGCCCATTTGATTAGGAAGCTTATGCAATCCTTTTTGATGGTTGTCGGTTCTCGCCAAATCAATCCAGAAAGGAGAATTTGAGCTAACCAGAATTCCTCCTGAGCGGAGGCTGAAATCAAAGAATAAAGTTCTTGTCCAAATTTCTCGGGGATCTGGATGCTGAGCGCCTCTAGCAGCCCTCTGTTGGCGTGCGATGTGACGAGTAGTTTACCGAGCGGCCCCGTAGGCTTGAATTGTTTTTTGAGATTAGTGAGCGATGAAACACCGTGAAGAAGGTGTTCAGCGATAAGGTGATCACTGAACCTTTCGTAAGCGAATCGAATGTGGTCTGTGGCTTTATTGTCTTTTCCGTAGCGGACAGTTTCAGTAAGAACTCCCTCTGAAATCAAATGCCTGAAGAGACTGTTTTCGAAGTTGTCTGCTGGTGAAAGCTTGTTGACGATTCCTTTGGCTGTCGAATAAGGCAGCGAAAATTGTAGGCTTTGAGTCATCGACTCGCTCAGTGCTTCCAAACTTTTCTCAACGAGCTTGTCTTTGGGATCTAACCCGAGACGCTTGGCGAGTTTTGTGTCGATAGATGAAACAAAAGCATCAAACGTGGATTTGACGCCAGAAATGCCCATCGGCAGGTCTTTTCGTTTGGACTCCTTGAGAGATTCACAAGTCAGTTTCAAGAAGAGCGGATTCTGGAATTCCGGCAGAAGCACCGGAATCGATGGCATGTTCAAGCCGTAGTGTTTGCAGAAGTGGGGTATGGCATTGAACTCAACATCAGCAAATCCCGGATGGTAACGATCAATCAATTCAAGGTCTTCAATTTTTCCGTTTTCAACTAAGTGCGGCTCGAACCCAGTCCTGAGGCTTATTGCAAGTGCAATCCAGTTGTACGACGATAGCGTGGCAAGCATGCCAGGAAGGTGTTTTTGCCAAAGGGTTTTTCCGGCACCCTCGTTCAAGCCATCAATTATTATCAACGCACGCTCTTGTCTGGCCTGTCCGGCAGACTCAAGCGCTAGAAGAAGTTCATCCGCTCCGATGTTCGACAGCTGAAGCTGTGTGCAGATTTGTTGCCATGGATCTTCGTCTTTGAACTGCTCGCCGTAGAGAAGAACCGTCGGAAGCCCGGCGTTAACTCTTTGCTTGGCGAAATCACACAGTATATGCGTTTTGCCAGAACCGGCTTGGCCCGTTATCAGCAATGCCTTGTATTCGGTTACTTCTGCTGCGACAGTCTCAATCTCTTTCGTCAACCGACGGATTGTCGATACCAGGTCATCAATCTCATGCAGAAGCATGCCCATCAGGTCAAATTCGTTTGGACTCGGCGGGCGTGGGATTGGTTGTGCCTCTTTCTTTTTCTTGATCGTGTCGGAAACTTCCCAGAGCAAAGAACGAAGACTGCTTGCATGACTTTCTATGTCCTTCCAATCGATGGATTCAAGTTCGCGGTCAGCAGCTTGCGTCAATTTCTGATCGAGATTACGAGCGATCTTCGACAATTTTGTGAACTTCGCTTTGGGGAGCAGTTTCGACGATGACCCACTCATTGCATGGCGCGAAGCTTTTCTTAGTTTGCCCCGATGAGTGAGAATTATGTTTCTAAATTCTGCAGACCGGGTCAAGAATTCCAGTGTCCTCCTCAGCGGAACATCAATGTTCAGCTCTGGTGTATAACGGGCTCCTGCGTTTGCAATCGCTGATTTCATTCGCCGGTCGAACCACTGTTGGGTTAAGGCAACCTGCTCGAACCAGTACCACCTCCGCCCCGCCTGGTCTTCCGTGTCCAAGAAGTGGAAGATCTCGGCGTCGCCGAAGAATTCGATTGTTATGTTGCGCCTTTTTCTTTTCGCTAGAGCGGTCCAGCTCTTGACACGCTCGTTCCAGCGCTCACGGAAGCTCTTCTTATTCGGTGTTTTACCTTGCGCCAGGTCCTGTGGCATAGCGACAATGTAGTGCGTCAGTTTAGGGTAGTTGTCTAGCGCATCCTTAAAGCTCTTGTCCAACTGAGCCCACTGTCCGGCCGTCAGACTTCCTTGAAAAAACTTACATTGCCATCCCGAGATAGCTCCAGACTTCAACGTCCAGTAAAATTCGACGCCACCATCAGGAGTACCATTACGAACAAAGTGACCTGCTCCTTTGGGCGGAGTAGATCGGCTGATTTGCGAGCAAAGCTCTTCAAATGCGGATTCGGGCGACATGTGATCGCAACGAAGTTGATTCCATCTATGTTGCTTTTGCAAAACGTGGTCCTTTGCCGCCAGTCAAGCCCGGCCAATAAACGGCAGCCCAATGCTGCTGACAATTAGCGATCCTCGTATACTCTCAGAGTTGTGTCAAATCCGCCGAGCTTCACGAGGCTCGGCGGATATCCGATTGATATATGCGGTTAACGATGCTCAATCAGGGACGAACGAAGCGTCGCATCTATCATGCTTGACAATCCCGAAATTATTGAGTCGCACGCCGCGTAATTGACTCCCTCCACCGTCGGTCTAAAATCCATAAGGATGGCAGTTGTTCCGCGCTCGGTCGACTGGACTTGTATATCGACTGCGAGGAAGCGCTGTAGACGCTCTTTTCGAGTATGTATGTTGCCGCGCGCATCGCCTTCCAGTCGAGTGAATTCGTCTATGAAACGCAGATTTGCAGTTATTCGTCCTGTCTGAGTATCAGCGGTCACGACGTGCCACTTGTCCCCATAGTTGTACGAGACTTCGGCCAGGATGTCGCGGATTTTCGCGAAGGCGATTTTCGCAGGAACCTTATACTCTCGTGGTTCTGGATGTAGAAATTTCGCTCGTTCTTCGCATGCGCTTTTGAAAATTGGAATTGCGGCGAGGACTCCGAGCACAAGTCCAGGCACGATTCCTGCGCCTGCGTCATGGGTTGCGTCGCCGATAAGTGCTCCGGTTAGAAGGAACACGAATGTTCCGACAATGATTGCTACGAGGGCCATACGTCATCTACCTCCGGTGAGTCTTGCTGTTGAAATTGATTGGTGTTGTCTTCGTTTACGCGATCTTGCGCGGTACGTTTATTGAAGTTCCGCTGCTTATCGTTGCGGCTACGCTCACGGCTCCGGTTCTTTCCTTCAGGCTTGCTTTCTTCCTTTGTTTGGCTTGTATCCGGTTGCTCAGTTCTTCCGCGTTTTCTGATCGATTCAGAAATTTCGTGCGGCTGTCGTTCCGGCGGTGGATAGGCCAGAGCATAGTGATAGGCAGTTGGCGATGTGAGCGCGATTTTGAGCGGCCAAGTGTCGTTCGTGAATGCGATCACCTCGCCGCTCAGGTTGATTAGTTCATCCGGTGTAGCAAGCGATCTTCCTTGAACGAACTCTTGAACTCGCCCGGTATCGCTCACGGTAACTTCTTCGATTGTCGTTCTGCCCAGTGCTTCGCTTAGGGCGCGAGCTTCGCGGAAGTTTTTCTGCCGGAAGTAAATCTGCGTTGCCGGTTGGTCGAATATTATTTGCGCCTCCTTCTGTGAGTACACTCTTTCGAGTTGGAAGTAGTTCTGAAATCCGAGCACGAGACTTAGCTTGGCTTTTCTGACGATTGATAGAACATTCGCAATGTTCGCGATCTTTCCGAAGTTTGTGAATTCATCGAGAAAGAGTGATGTTGGATATTTCATTGTCGATTTGCTATCGAGCAGATAGTCGAGCAAGAAATTCACCAGTAGTGAGCCGATTAGCTTGCTGTCTCGGGAGCGGCTTGGCACGGCTATGTAGAAGGTGAAGAGTTGCTTCTTCAATGGTGTCCGTCCGTTACTTCACGTGGTAGCGGAAAAATTGGCGATCTGATTTCCTAAGAGCATGTCCAGCTGAGGACTTATTGTCCCTGAGGTGGCGACCAATTCTGAGGAAGCAGTTGTTGAAGTTCGGTTGTTTTCAATCCATTGATGCGCGCCAGAACCTCGGCGTACCAATCGACGGGGTTGATTCCGTTACATTTTGCCGTGGCAATAAAGGAGAGATGAATGGCGATGGCTTTAGCGCCTGCATCGGAGCCTGCGAACAGAGAATTCTTCCTCACAAGAACCCAGCACTTGATTGCGCGTTCGGCCTCGTTGTTATCGATAGCAATGTCGGGGTTTTTGAGAAATCTTGTCAGGGCTCGCCAGTGCTTGGTGGTGTAATTGATCGCCTTCATCAGCTCATGAGTAGGATTAAACTTAGCCTTTGCGCCAACGATGATCTTTCTGAGAAGCTTGATGAGCGGCTTCGACTTTCTGCGTCGCATTGCCAGTCTGAAAGCAGG
>QKMZ01000012.1 GCA_003242885.1 Candidatus Melainabacteria bacterium
AATTGGATAGTTGTGTTTGGAATTGGTTGTAGAAACATGTGAGCGCCGGCGTCGAGCCCGAATCTCGTTCATCCGCATCAATTCTTCCACGACCTTGTAATTGCAAGTCCAGCCCTCTGCGCGCAATTGCGCATACACTCTGGGACAACCATAGTTCTCTCTTGAACTTTCAAATATCTCCAAGATTCGCTGAAGAAGCTTCGCGCGCTCCTTCAATCTCTTAGATACCCTGCTTTTTAGCCACTTGTAGTAGCCTGAACGGCTGACTTTCAGCACTTTGCACAAAATAGCAATGCGATGATTCCTCCGTTCTAAATGGACGAAGGCATACTTTACTGCAGGGCTTTTGCAAAGTACGCCGCTGCTTTTTTTAGGATTTCATTCTCTTCTTTTACTTGCTTAAGTTCCTTTTCAAGCCGAACTAACTCGCTCAACTCGGAACTCCTTTCTAGATTGTCTCTGGATTCTTTAAGCCAATTTCTGAGTTTCCATGCCGGTACTTTGAGTTCCTGCGATACAGATGCAATCGTTCGTCCTGGTCTCTGAGCCAGATACACAGCGTTTCTTTGGAACTCTTTCGAGTACGTGGTTGGTTTGTTTTTCTTGGTCATGGTGCACTCCTTTGTAATTTTACACAAGGAGCAGCTCGACTCTAGAACCACTGTCTACTTTTTCGGGGGACGTCCATGCAACTTGCTTCGGCAATTCTGCTACATAGCGTAGTACCTCGGTGCTCAAAGAGAAATCCCCGAAGATGAATGCCTGCGCACGCACCAACGAGGACTCTCAAGTTGCTTTACTTCCGCTTGAAGAAACGGTAAGCCGCGGTTGCGCCGAATCCGAGAGCGACGAGGGTCAGCAAGACAAGTGCTGTGCCCAGGCCGTTAAACAGAATGGCACTTATGAACGTAGCCAGGTTGTGGTATTCGGGTGTGACGAACCCAAGCCACGGCACAAAGATGCTGGAGGCGAAAGCAAATGCCAATCCCCAGCCGGCGAAAATAACGCCAAAGCCGGAAAGAATCAGCAAGAACCATATCAAAAGGACGTTTCCGAACTTCATGGTTTTAACTCCATGAGTGCGGGTGCGTAAAACACACCTGCGAGTTTCATTCGACGCCGCGGAAAGCGCATGAGAAGCCAGTTCAGCTAATGCATGCGCCTCCCAGCAGGCAGCTCTTAGTCGAGGATGAACTTGTCCCGCGCCTTGGGCACGGTCACATCCCAATGCAGACGAGTTTCGATCGCCTCTTTCAGTCCATCGAGAGCTTCATCGTCACCGTGGACGAGAAAGACCTGTTTGGGCTTGCGCTGGAATTTGCTCATCCAACCGAGGATGTCGTTGACGTCTCCGTGCGCGGAGTAGTCCGACATGAACTCGATGGTGGCATAGACCTTGACCGGCTCGCCATAGATGCGCACGGTGCGCACATTCTGCGTAGCCGACTCGATGGTCGTGCCGTTGACGTTGCGTCGCGCATCCTTGCCGATGAGCTGGTTGCCCAGTGTACCGGTGCCCTGATAGCCGACGAACACAACAGTGTTCTGGCGACCGGACAGACGCGCCTTCAGGTGGTTGACGATGCGCCCACCAGAAGCCATGCCGGACGAGCCGATGATGATCACCGGCTCATTCTGGGCTTCATCGAGCGCCTGAGAATCAGCACGCTCCATCGTCTCTTTCTGCAAGGGAGTGCGGAACGGGTCGATACCCTGAGCGAACAGCTCCTGGGTCTCGGCATTCAACAGCTCCTTGTGCTTGCGGTGCACTTCGGTCGAGCGAATCATCATCGGACTGTCGACGAAGACCTTGATGCGCGGGATGCGCTTCTCTTCCATCAATTGCCGGATGTCCGCCAGAAGAACCTGACCGCGACCGACGGCAAACGCCGGAATCAGAATCACGCCATAGCCGTGCTTGGGGCTCGGCACCTTGGCGCGCTCGATGGCGCGGTTGAGAATGTCCGCAAGGACTTCGAAGCGATCGCGCTGTGCGTGCACACGATTGCCGTAAGTCGACTCGGACATCACGTAATCGGCACTGCGCACGGCGGCGATGGACTGAAGGAGCGGCATTTCGGTCTTGCCGATATTGCCGGTGAAGCAGAAAGTGCGCTTCTTGGCGCCAGCGCCGAGTTCCAGCGTGACGACAGCAGCGCCGAGGATGTGACCGGCTTCCGTGAATCGCACAGCGATTTCCGGCGCCAGTTCGTAACGCGTGTTGAGCTTCATGCCACGCTTGATGTGAGTCAAGCTTTCCTTGGCGTCAGCCTGAGTGTAGAGCGGCTCACTGCAGATCGCAGCTTTGCTGCGGCTGCGGCGGCGGGGCTTTTCGCTGACGGAATGCTTGTCACCGGATGCGGTGGCACCATCCAACTTCTCCTTCTGGCGAGCGGCACGCGCGCAATTCTTGCGAGCAGCCTCTTCCTGAAGGAAGCCGGAGTCGGGCAGCATGATGTCCAGGAGGTCGGCCGTCGCATCGGTCATGTAGACCGGTCCCTTGAAGCCCAGCTTGGTCAGCCGGGGCAGGAAGCCGGAGTGGTCGATGTGAGCGTGGCTGATGATGATGAAATCGATATCAGCCGGCGTAACCCCTGAAGGAAGACGGTTTTGGAAGTCCGCCTTTTCGTTCTCCACAGTCAAACCGACATCGAGCAAGAACCGGGTAGTGCGCTCTCGAGTGGTGTGCTCGAAGTACATCATTGAGCCGGTAACTTGCTTTGCCGAGCCGAGAATTTGCATGCTGGTGAGAGCCTGGCCGTTCTTGGCCAAGCGCTTCAGATCGCGTTTGTTCATTTAGTACTCCACCTGTCTGGCAGATAGTCCGCATGCGGCTTTTCTGCATACTGGTATATGTTCTTCACTGCAACTTCTGTTCAAAACTGTTTTTCCCGAGATGATGCCGACTGGCTTCACATCAGGGAAAACGTTTATTTGAGCAGGGGAGAGAGTGAAGTGGTGAGGAGCGAAGAAGAATCAGAAGCACAGAAACAAGAGGCAATAACCTAATCGAGATGAACAGCCAAGTTCAACTGCACCGAGTTACTGTCCTCTCACCACCGCCTTTTGACAACCAGCGTTGTACACATTGGCATCTCGCTCGCACATGCTGACATCCGCACCCTCCGGCACATTTCCGACACAACCCAAACGCTCGTTGTCAGTATGAAACAGCCGCGCAATGCTTCAAGATCCGAGGTCCCTGGCAAAACCAGGTTGCCAAGCAATTCTGCGTTTATCGAGAGCATATCCCTGTGCGCTTTTCGGCGCCCTTAACAATGAGCTTCTTCGCGCTACCTCTCGAAATGTTGTTGTAATCATTGCCCTTGATCACTTAGTTTTTAGCTCTTGCTTTTCTTCTCTGTCCCAAAAGGTCACCCACCAACCTACGCACTTTCCATTCGTCCCGAATGACCTCCCACCAGCACTCAAGGTGCCGGGATGAAAGTCGCAACAGATTCGTAGGTGACCCAGAGCAGTTAAGCACTTCCATTCGTCACGGATTTGCCGGTGATGCTGATTCCTCGCAGGACTCTAGCGCACCTGTCACACCCGCGCGTTTTCTCAACCATAAGCGAAGCAGCGTTCTGAAGAATTCAGAGCGCCGCAGTATAGCGAGGACAACCATGATTCCTCTGAAAGACAATTTGAAGTGTTTGCTCTTCCCCTGGGCAACCTTCGTGATTATCGCGCTCAACTGTGTCGCCTATGTCCTGGAACTCTCCGCGCTTTCGAACGGCTCCGCGCAGCATTTCATTCAGACGTACCTGATGGTTCCGGCTACGTTCATGAATGCGTTCACCAGCGGCGATCCTGCGGCAATTGCGGCAGCGGTTGGGACGATGTTTACCTCGATGTTCTTGCATGACCCGTCAGGTCCAATGCACCTGTTGGGCAACATGCTCTACCTGTTCGTCTTCGGTCGGGCTCTCGAAGCTCGTCTGGGACACGGGAAGTTCATCGCCTTCTACCTGATCAGCGGCATCTTCGCCGCTCTCGCCCATGTCTGGTCCGACCCGGCCAGCTTGGCTCCGACGCTTGGTGCTTCTGGCGCCATCGCCGGTGTGTTGGGTGGATATCTCTTGCTCTGGCCGAAAGCCGAAATCACCGGACTGGTTCCTGTGCCCGCGAAGATTCGCGCGTACTGGTACATCCTGTTCTGGATCGGCATGCAGTTTTCGAGCGTTCTTACCGGTGCCAGCGATGGCGTCGCGTACTGGGCGCACATTGGCGGCTTCATCGCCGGTCTCGCCATTGGCGGTGCCGTGCGCCTGATCTCGCCCGTTTCGGAAGTGTGCTACGTTCCCTCTGACTGCCCCCCGGTCGAGAAACCGCACAATGACGACGAAGACGACGCGGAGCAGAACCGCTAAAGATCAGCATCATCTCGCAACGGCAGCCTGTGGCAGGTGGTCGTCTCCGGACTCCAAATCCGGAACGACCTCCTTCCCTGGCTGCTTTTGCACCTTTTTGGGTCTTTTTTCCAGGACTCTGCATGCGTTTCTCCCTGATTCTTGCGTGAGCAATGACCCGAGGAGGTCTGTATGTCCTTTGACACAGGCGGTCGCTTTACGCGGCTAGTCGCCAATGGGCGTCCTCTGGTGATTGCTCACCGAGGCGCCTCCGGCTCACATCCGGAAAACACTCTTCCTGCCTTTCTTCAGGCGATCAAAATGGGCTCCGACTTGGTCGAGCTCGATTTGCGAATGACCAAAGATGGGCATGTCGTGGTCATCCACGACGCCTCAGTCGACCGCACCACCAACGGTCAGGGTCTTGTTGCAGAACTGACTCTGGCGCAGATAAAGGCGCTGGATGCCGGTTTTGCTTTTACCCCGGACGGCGGCAAAACCTTCCCCTTCAAAGGTCAGGGCATCACCGTGCCCACGCTCGAAGAAGTGCTTCTGGCGCTTCCTGAGCAGCTTTTGATGCTGGAAGTGAAGGTCGGCACCGCTCGTATGGTTCGGCAGGTTATAGCCACGCTCAGGCGTCTCAAAGCGCTTGACCGGGTAAGCATCGAACTCTTCTCCATCAAAACGAAGGTGGCGAAGTTGATGCGCAGCCTCGAACCAAACCTCACCACCGGGCACACTCGTGCCGAGCTGGTGAAGTTTGTCGCCCTGGCCAAGCTCGGTCTCAGCGGGCGCTTCCTTCGACGCGGCTTTGCGATTGAGATGCCTCCGCGTCGCAATCGTCTTGCTGTTTCGAGCAAGCGCACCCTGAAAGCCGCAGCACGCCACGGAATTCCAATGTTCGTGTGGACGGTGAACAACGAAAAGGACATGCGACGCTTCCTTGATTGGGGCGCTGCCGGTCTTTTCACCGATCACGCGGAAGTGCTCAGAAAGCTGGTCGACACCGGCGCCTGGGACAAGCAAATGAGCTGAAAACCGCTTCGGCTGTATATGTCGAAACCGGTTTTCAGTCTCTTTGTTTTGCGCCAAGCCGTACTATCTTGTTTAGTATTACAAAAAAGCCCCTTCATCAGCGAATTCATACAAATTTGCGACGAAAAAGGTAACCGAACGAGCTAATACCGTCCCTGGCTGTTTCTATACAGCCTGGGGTTGACGTTGACTTCACGTCCAAAGCCATTGTGAGGTGCTGTTCCCCATGCATTGCCCGTCGGTCGGGGCTTATTCAACACATTGCGGCTGACACCCCAAGTGGCGCTTTTCTGTTTCACATGCCTCAACAAAGCCCACCGCACGCGGCCAATCGTACCATCCGGAAGATTTTCCATTTGCAGGAGCCAAGTGTCGTTGTTGTCAACATCAATGGCGCAAACCTTCTCATTGTCGGTCGCAAGCAAAACTCTACGCAACCCGTTTACCATAGGGAGGTTGACAGGTACTTCTTTTGTCTGTCCATTCACCTTTATGTTCACCACCGGTGACTTGGCTCCGAATTCGAACGCCGCAGGCTCACCCTTGACCAAAAGCGGCTGCCAGCGCCCGTTCGCATTGCCGACATTAGTGCCCAACTCCGCTGTTTCAAGGCACGTCATTTCAGCAAAGCAATCATGGATCGTGCTGGCAATCGCCTCCTTCTCACAGCGCAGTAGAACCGGATCTGAATCATCTGTAGCTACACGGGAATAAAAAGTGATGTTTTGGTCGACCACGCGAGCTTGATGCAAATTTGTATGCGCATGCAGAGATGCAACATCCATTCTCGCCTTTCCGCTCAACAAGTCTCCAACCTGTCTTTGAGCTGCAAGCTTGTAAGGGTTGCTCGGGTCGTGCTTATCGAACATCGCGATGGCCGATTTCAGTAGAGCCATAGACTGATCAAATTTCCCTTGCATCATCAAGCATTTCGCTTCAAAAAAATTGCACTCGGCGCGATATTTTTCATAACCATCATCGAGTTTTGCAGCAGCGGCTTTAAACAACGTTTCAGCTTCGGCGTAATGGCGTTTATCAAGCGCAGCCATGCCCTGTTTGTAGCCTTCAAATTCGTTCAACCTGAAATCGACGTGTTCGGTTTTTCCCTGCAAAAGGAAACGCTTGCCTGCAGTAGGAGTGACAGAAGTAGAACCATCCGCGGCCGAAGAGGGGGACGCAGTGTCAGCGACCGGTGCGGCTGGCGTAGAATCCGGAGGTGATGATTCGCTTGCCGCCGGTGCTGAGTTGGCGACCGAAGGATTTGAATCAGAACCTTTTACAGAGCTTTCTTCTTGACCAGCTTTCTTGCTGGCTTTTTTCTTTTTACGGGGCTTTGCCTCTACCGGAATTTCTGCCGCCGCAGGAGCCACAGCGGGACTTGGCGCGGTGCTCGCAGGGGGAGTGGGGTCGGGAATAACGAACGGAACGCGCTTGGGCAGTTCAAATGGCAGGCCGCTTTCGTTTGCACCGGCGGTTTGAAAACTGAGAGCGATAGATAAAGAAACAAGGCTAAACACCAATCGAGACCGGCGCGGCACAGGCGAACCGAACAACCGGCTGCTGACCGGCTGACAGTTAGAAGTCTTACGATTGTTTGACAAACTATACATTTCACTTCAATTATGCCCAATAAAGCCATTCTTTCGCAAAAGTCTGCGCGAACGTTTGAGTTATGATTTGCTTTATGCTAGCCAGGTAAACAAGTTGACCAATTTTCGTCCGCCGCTACTCATCGCTTTGCTCCTCTTTTGCGGCGGTTCGACAACCCGTGTTGAGAGCACACCAGCGCAGGTTTCAAGCGGATGGCTACTAGTGCAAAGGCATAAAGCCAACGGCGATCAATTGGTGTACGTTTTCCCGGAAAAATTGCGCGTCGAAAATACCTCGGCAGGCAACACCCTTATAGCCGATGCCAATACGGGCAAAGTCTGGATTTTTTCTGACTCGAGAAAAGTAATTTGCAGCGTGCCCTGGGACAAATATGAGCATAGTTTTTCGCAAATAATGCAGATGGGCGGAGAAAACCTAACCAAGTTCAAGTGGGCTCCAGCGAAAGATCCCAACAAAACGGTGATAGCGACTCAAACGACCAAGTGCTACAAAGCGATGGAAGATAAGCTGCTATTCAAAGGAGGCGGTGGGGGCTTCGTATCTGGCGGTACCAAGCGGGTTTTCGTAACCTACACGCTCTACACTTCGGACAAAATTCGAATCGCGCCGAAATTGGTGAAAGTACTTTCGCAGTTGCAAACCGTACCGACGCTAGATGGTGTTCCGCTCAGAGAAGAGTCTCGATTTTCGGATAGCTTGAAAGTGCGAGCATACCTAAACACCGTCTCCACCAAGCAAATATCAGACGACAAAAAATACTGGCAAATTCCGAAATACAGACAGGTCGCCAGAGTGTCCGACGTCACCAGCATGACGGACACCGTATTCATCGAAGACCTGCTCGGCAAGCCATAATTCGAAGGTGGTTTGCAATGTTGATGGGCAAAAACGGCAAATGGATGTGGCTGAGTTCGAAAGCCGCTTGCCTTAACGAAGTGGTGGAAAGTTGTCCACAATTGTTTGTGGATAGATTCGTGTTCATCACTTCCTTCGACAGTGGTCTCGTTCAGCTCAATGAGGAAATGCTGAATGCAGGCTGGAAGCATATGGGCAAACGAAGGAAGAACTTCGAGTGGTCTGGTGATGAGTGGGAGGATCCTCTTGCGCTAAGTCCAAGAATTTCTGACCCGACAATTCTTCCAATCGATACTTACGATGAATGGTATGTGTTTTTCAGCGCGCCACAGATTGACACCGTTGAAGTCTTCGTCAATTGGGGCTTTTCACCAACGTTTGGACACACGGGCATGCATGAACTCAGGACGCATCCAGAACTGGAAGAGCATTTCTGGGCTCAAATGAATGAATTGAATCCGCACGCCTATATAGCGGACAACGAAAGCCTCTCATTCGTCACCGCTGATGCCGCACGGTACGAACAAGTGATGCTAGCTATTCAGAATATAGAACTCGAAATCGGCACCGCCTGCGGCGCGAGAAGCACGCTGGGCGATAGCTAAGCCGCATCTCATTAGCACTTAGCGCGGGCGGCGAAAGCTGTTTGTTTCTCAAATTACTAAAAACAGCCTAAGAGTTTCACTTGATTACACTCTCAATGGTACGCTGGCAAGACTTGCACACCCGCAGCCTCCGAAGATAACCATGCCGTTGCCTGGCTTGACCAGCCTGTTTGAACCTACCGCGTTCGCCCAATGGGGATTGAACGGGCTCGTGCTCATCTGCCTGGCATGCTGGGGCATTTGGGGTATCTTCGACAAGAAGGCTCTGCACTTCGCATCGAACCGCGACGTTTTGTTCGCGATGTTAGTCTGCCAACTGCCGCAAGTTCCACTCTGCCTGTGGATGTTGAATACTTTCCATCCGGGTTGGCAAGCGAGCGGACCCCTTATCTATTATTGTGCAATCGGCGCTGTCTTTTACGTCGTCAGCATGATCAGCTATGTAACCGCCATGTCGCGGGCGGAAGCTGGTTTTGTTCTCGGCTTTACGGCTGGATACCCGCTTGTGGCGCAGATCTTGGCAGTGTTCATTCTTGGCGAAAAGCTCGTGCCCGGCCTAATGTTCGGTGGCGCACTAATTGCTGCCGGTGTTTTCTCGGTTGGATTGACCGGGGAGAAACAGGAAAAAGCTGAAGAGAAAATCGTTTTAGATGATCGTCAGATTGTCCTGGAAAACTTGCGCCGAGCCAGTGCTGCAGAACCGTTTCCTTTTAGCTCGCCATCGCCAGACCGAGGCGGGGTTGCTGTTCTCGAACGACCGGTAGAGACTGCAAACCTCACCGTTCACACAATAAAAGCGCCTGAGAAGGTCAAAGAAGGCTCGTTCTCCAAGTTTGTTGTTCCTGTGTGTGTTGTTGTCGCCACGCTTACCTGGGGCATCAAAGGACTGTTCGACAAAATCGCTGTCGGCATGGCGCCACCACTGGTGGTGTACTTCGTGGAATTGGTTTTGAACCTCACCACATTGATTCCGTTCTGCTTGTATTTCTTGATTGCGAAAAAACGTCCGCAATTGCAAGCTCCACAAGCCTGGCTTTTCACCGGACTCTCAACGCTTACCCTGGCAATCGGCGGCTGGTCGTATCTCGCAGCGCTCGGCATGGCAAGCGCGTCTTACGTAATCACAATTACAGGCTGCTACCCGCTGCTCATGTACGGCTTTACCATTCTGTTTCTCAAAGAACGTTTTAACGCCACCCGGTTGCTCGGAATTGCACTCATTGTCCTCGGCGGCATCTGCGTCCAGCTCACACAGCATTAGCTAGTTAGGCTTAACCCCGGAGCTTTCCTCTCACCCTTATGAGAGAATCTCGAACATGCTGGGTCGCGAAATGTGGTGTAATCCATGCCCGACGAACCGAAAGACTCATGGTTTAACAAGCTGACAAAAGCAGCAAGGAAGCTCGCTCCGGACAAAGAAGTGGAGCGTGCGTATGACCAGCTTAAGATGTTTCACGAAGCCTGCAATGAAGCCGTTCTTGATGCGATGAGCGCGCAAGCAATGATCCAGAAGGACATTGAGAAAAACTGCGAACTTATTGAAACATGGGAAGGACGCGCCAGACTCGCTCTTGAACAGAACAACGAAGAGCTGGCACTGCAAAGCCTGCAGCGAAAGGTTTCCTACATGCATTCGAGCCTAGAATTTCAATCGCAACTGCCTCTGTTAAACCAAAGACGCCTTCATCTAAACTCTCGACTAGACACAGTTAAAAACATCGTCCACCGGCTGCTTGTCCTCAAAGAACTACTCAATGGTATGCCGCTGCCAACAACTCTCCGCCATCAACTCCTTGGTGCGATTAAAAACTTCATCGAGGACCTTCCGCGATTTGCGGCCGATGAAAAACAGCCTGGAGAGAGTTTTAACACTGCAGCAGCGATTGCAGAACAAAAGATTTCAAAGCTGGAACAGCAGATTGCGAATTGCGCTCAGAAATACATTGAGCAAGAACCGCAGCACGCCGAAGGTTTTTGCGCAATCGTGAAAGAGCAAATTTCTATCACTGAAGCGACCATTGTAAAAGTCAACGAGCACTTGTCTGTTCAACGCGCAATAAAAGAACAGTGCGAAACTGAAAAAAACGAGGATTCTGCATGGGAGGCGCAGCAGCTGATCTGGAGCGACGAGAAAACTATTGAATCGCTAAGTGCAAGCGTGCAAGCGCTGCAATCGATGCTACTAACGGAAAAACAAGAATGAGTCGGAGTATTACCGGTGCGGATAGCGACGATCGTCATGGCGGTGGTCGTCTCGGCGCCGTTCGTCTTTCTTATCGTTGTGATGCTCAATGATTTTGCCGATGCCAAAACCAATTACAGCGCCAATTGCTAAATCTTTCGGGTCTATGCCGTCGCGATTTCCTCTACGACCGTCACGACCGCCTCGGTTCTGCTCTTCATAAATGTTGGAGAAATCGATTTCGCCCGCCGGCAAAGATCGGACAACGTCGTTTCCGCGACGATCTTGTCCGAGGTACTTTTGAACAGTTATGACCTCGCCACCTTTTACTGGGCGAGACTGCAAATCATCGCCCACTCCGGGACGTTCGTAATCGCGTGTGAGACTTACCAACCGAGCAAAGTCGGTCTCGGGCAGCCGTATCGAATCCTGGCGCAATTTCTCAGCCACCAGCTCGCCGCCACCTCTGTCGAGGTCTTGCGCCATTCTGTAAGCCTTCTCTTCAATAAAATCGCGACCCATTTGAATTACCTCAGCTCGCTGCCTGCCGCCATAATTCATATAATTTATACGTGGCACCTACGTGTCAAAAACCCAAAATAGGTGGGAGTTATCTATTGCCGTTCTGCACCGACAGGGAGCGACTCAAAAGGGTGCGGTCCTTGTATTTCGCGCTGCGCTGAAAAACTAGGTCCTTTAGGTCCTTGAGAAGGCATCTGTTGCACTATTAAACGCAGGATCTGCAAGTAAGCGCCTGCGAGAATAAGCACGAATACCAGAGGTTGTGGTTGCAGTAAATTGAACGCAAATATCAGAAAGTAGCAAGTTATCGTCAACCATAGCATCGCCGAAACGCCACCAAGACTCGGTATCTCAAGCTTGCTCAATTTCCACAAACCAAGAAGCCCGATTGCTGCACCGGAAAGATCGTAAAACAGCAAATGTGGCTCTATTACAGGCATTGCAAGAAAGGAAAGTGTGAGCGCCAACAAGAAAAACTGTCTCTTTTGCATGCTTCTACAAGCCCTCGCGCCAACATACAGAGTTGCAAAAGCAACCAAAACAGCCGCCGTATAGCAAACAATTTTTGCCACATCACGAAATTCGACAGGCAAGTTCAGAATTGAGAGCGCGGGCAGGGATGTGTAGATAAACGTTCGATGCAACAGATGCGGGTCAAAGAAATACAGCTCAGCAAGCTTAAGTCCGTGAAACCACGGAAGCAACACATTAGGCGTGGAGAGAAACAAGAATGTAATCCAGAATGCGACGCCAAGCAGCATTCCTGGCAAGATTTTTTTGTTTCGCCAAAAAACAAAGGCCGCAAAGAGCCCTGCAATTATCAGGTATTTTGGATTGAGGAAGGTAATCGACAAGCACAGACCAGACAAGACAGATCTATTTCTGAGCGCCAACCAAAATCCAAGGCAAAGAGGCAACACGCCAAAAATCAGCCCCTGCTGACCAAATTTGATCATCATGAACCACGGCGCAAAGCAAAAGCAGAAGAGAAAAGCATCGAGTATGCGCAAGCGAAATGGTTTCGCAACAATTGCAGCTATTGCAAGAGTGGCTGCTCCATTGAGAATTTGCCAAATGAGAAGGGCCGTATCCACATTGAACAGAGAAAGATACGAAAACAGAAATGCATTCAAGGGTGAATATTGCCATACGGGATATGACCCCGCCGGCAGTGCGCTCAATAGTTCGTGAGCAATGCGCGGAAACGGGCTGCCTACGTAGGTTGTTGCAGACACTGAAGGATAAAGAAGGTGAATATTTCCCGTTTGAGCTATCTTTCCAGCGACATAGCAACTATTAGCAAAGTCGGTTGCTTGAACTAAATCAAGTCGATGAAAATCTACCCAAAGCAGCCACCAAATCATTGCGGTGCACAGCAACACGGCCGCAACGCGAAGTAGCCAGATAAGCTTCAAGTTCACGCGGGATGCCTACAGCTAACTACATGTGACGACGCCGTTGCGTGACATAAAGACACACACAACGCACCATAACCCATCGGTAACTTTTAAGCTATTGTTGAAACACTGTACATATACATAGCTATCGAACGAAGAACAAACACCCCTGCCCTAATTACGTTTCGTATGCACACCCAAAAATGCCCAAGACAAAGAGTTTACTCTTTGTCATATGCATGCTGTTCGGCGCTAAAAATCACAGTATCCTCGAAGTTCCTTCGCCCCCATTTGACTATTTCATGCAAAACCGGAGTTAAAGTCCTACCTCTTTCGGTTGGCGAATAGGTCATTCGAAGGCGATGAGTACTGTAAGGTGATTTTTCAATCAATCCCGCTTTTTCAAGCTTGTGCAGACGGTCGGTCAAAACACTTGTGGAAATACGCTCGGGAGAAGCAAGAAACTCTTCGAACTTTGATTTATTGAGAAACAGCAGATCGCGTAGCACTATCAGCGTCCACCTATCACCGATTAAATCTAAAGTACAAGTGATTGGGCAGTCGGAACGACGCTGCATATAACTTAAACCCTCTCTGCAACTGATTCTTGTACGACCAAAACCACACTCGCTCTACTACACACGTTCAATCACGGCTGAAATACTCTGACCTCCAGCAACGCACAAAGTAACACAGCCAATCTGTTTGTCTTCTTTCTCTAGCGCTGTGATAAGAGAAACCAGCAAAATAGAACCGGTCGCGCCAAGCGGGTGGCCAAGCGCTATTGCGCCACCATTGATGTTTACTTTGCTAGAGTCGATTTTCAAATTTCGAATCGTTTGCAGAGGTACCACCGCAAAAGCTTCATTTATCTCCCAGAGGTCAATGTCCTTCGGCGACATCCCGCACTCTCGAAGAACCTGGCTGCAACACGCAGAAGGTCCATTGAGCATAACTATCGGATCGCTGCCCTTTGCAACAAACTTCAAGATACGTGCACGGGGTTTTATTTCAGCTTGCTCGATGAATTTCTCATTGGCGACTAACACAGCAGCCGCTCCATCAGCGATTCCGCTGGAATTGCCGGCTGTGTGAAACGGACCGAATTTATCGAGGGTCTTTCCTTCTCCAATTACTCCCGCAGCCATCAATTGTTCTTCTAAAGCAGCAAACGCAGGCTTTAGTTGACTCAAGCCTTCCATGGAAGTATCGGGCCGTATGTGATCATCGCGAGTGAGAAGCGGTGCCCCGACTTCATCCTTCACCAGAGCATAAGCAGACTGGAAGTAGTTTTTTTGAGCAGCAGCAGCTGCCTTTTGATGCGAATGAAGCGAGAATTCGTCGAGCACTTCACGGGTAAAACCCTCGCTCGCAGCAATGTAGTCGGCACTAATTCCCTGAGGAACCTGAATCAATCTCTTGCGCAACACATCATTGTTGCCGTCCATAAAACCGCCATCGCTAGCCATTTTGACTCGCGACATGCTCTCCACTCCACCAGCCAAAGCGACTGAGTTTGTACCGGAAGCAACCAGAGCAGAAGCAATATTTACGGCTTGCAAACCGGATCCGCAGCACATGTTGACACTGGAGGCGCTAACAGACCAATCGAGCCCGGCAGACAAAACTGCATTTCTTGCAATGTTGGCTCCTTGATCGTTTACCTGAGAAACGCATCCGAAGAATGCTGTTTCAGTCTTTTGAAAAACCTCAGGTTGTCGCTCCCTGAGCGCTTGGAGGCACGACGCTACTAGTTGTTGTGGGTGGATAGGGGTGTATACGCTAACACCCTTTTTGACGCTTGCCCTTGGAGTAAAAACTCCGTCAATCACGTATGAATTCATGGTTTTCGCGCCTCGCAAGCGCAAATATTTGGGATTCCGCTTTAACCAAGTGGACGAAAAACGGCGTTGACTTTTCCATCCTTTTCTACAGGTTTTCTACAACTCTATTGTAACACTTAACTTGCAAGTTAGAAGTTCTAAAGTAAAACCTGGGCAATTCTGGATAACTAATGCCTACTATTGCCTGTAAGTTTTGGCAGATTTTGGATCGCGATTATTAGACCGATGAAATTTGTCATCAGTTTTGGACTTGTTTATCCGGTTATGGATTCGCATTTGCAGTTTTGAATTCGGCTCGTCAGTTTTGCATCGTCTATATAGAAGAAAAACTTCGGACTATCACACCGAGAATTTTTCTGCTCTGATACAAGTAATAAATTGGGCCAATAAGTGTTAGAAATTCGTGGCTTCCGATCGCATATCCATAAGGCCCGTGGATCGAAACAGGCGGGCAATTATGAGCATTTAGAAAGCAAACGATGCGCATCGATTTAGCTAATACGTTGCTCAAGTGTCTCAAAAAACAGCGTCAAATGTAATCGAGTTCACGTTCGACAAAGACGCGAACATCTCGCTATTCATGCGCTTTTCCGAAAACCTTTGGAAATTCGAAATGTAGCATCGCATATATTTTTGATGCCAACTTTATTTGCGAACGACAAAACGCATTAAGCAAGTCTAGCCGCTGAAGGTGTGCTTGACATAAACACGGCCACTTCACACTGTGTTATACATTGAATTGCTGGTATCAAATTTGGTTTCACTAACGCTTTCTTACTAATTTCTCAAACGTGAACTTACCTCAAACCCTTCTAAATTACTGGCAATCTCTGAGCTACGCACCGAGCGGAAATCAAGACGCACCACCAATTCTGCGCGTCAGACTACACTCTATGAATAGCGAAGTAGTGAGCCATGAAGGGCACGACAGCAGCCAACCGTGCGACTGCGGAAGGACAACAAAGCAATTTGAAAGCTTGCGTAATCCTCAATCTGATCGCACCACCGGTAGAGTCAACTTAGATTGGATTCCCGGCGAACTTTTATACGACTGAGACGGTCGCTAGAAGTACTAAAAGTTCGATTCAAACCCCGAAGCTTTTTACCCAAGTGCTTGGCTTGCACGCAATATGAGTGAAAACTGAGTCTTCCCAGACTCAGTTTTCGTTCATTTTGGGATGAATAGCACAAGATGCCAAGATACACATTGCATGCGCAATGCCGGTTATCCAATTTGCTCCAGTCCACTTTTCGCCGCCTGAACTAATCCTGCATGAGTTGCTTTACGTTTTTTGATTACGCCCGACTTAGGTTGTTTCGCTCAGTCACTCAAGATCTAGCATCGCCTGGCCATCACGCTTAAACCGTTGCGTGACAAAGGTTTCGCGCAGCAGAAAGATGACAAGATACGCTAACTTTGCTGAAGCTGAGTGATCTGTGTTTATTAGCATTCGATCTTTTTAGGCCTATGAGGTCAAGAATACTGGAGTTTCTTTTTTATAGAATCTCCGAGCACTTTTGTTTCTTACCTGTTCTAAAACCAAACCTATCAAGTCCATCTGACTTCTGATCTTGGTTACTCATTTCCATGTCGGCGCGCAAGCGCGACGTGTGACCTGAAGTGCTTATCCCTTTACCAGATGTGTGTTTCTAAGAAAGGCTTCCAACCACGTCGCCTTTCTTGAAACTCATAGTTCCGAGCTGCGCCTTTACCCCATTAGCAGAAGCGCATTGAGTCGGTTGCCTACTGGTGCGGAGATGAGCTGTCGTCTTCATTTCTACTTCCCAACGCCTAAAACCTAGGGATTCTCAAAATGACAAGCCCAAATGAAGCAGACCTCGTTCTGCGTTCTAGCGAAATGGGCGAGCTGAATGTGGTCTTCGGAAGCGGAGGGAGCAAAGCGGTTCTGGCTGGTGCCGGAGCCATCGTTGCCCTTCAACTGGCCGGACTGAAAAACTTTGCCACCATCGGAGGTGCTTCTGGCGGGTCGATACCCGCGGCACTTCTGGCAAGCGGAGCAGACGCTACGCAGATTCTGTCGCACGCGTTGCAGACAGATTTCTCAAGCCTGCTCACGCCAAAGACCGGCAAGCTCGGACAAGTTCTCGCACTCCTCATGAAGTATCGCTATGAGCAGACTCGCCCGGAAAACGGCGTCTTCTCGAGCGAGAAACTGGGGACTTTCGTCAGCACCGTCACCAAGACGTGGCCTGACAAATACTGGACAGTCGCCAGCGCCGATCAAGGCTATGTGGTGTTCACCAAGAACGGTGCTCATCACATGGGTCTCGGCACTCACCCGCTGCACGTGGCTACCGAGCCTGTGCCGGTGGGTATGGCTGTTCGCGCTTCCTGCGCCATTCCCGGCGTGATCGATGCAGTCGCCTTCAAAGGCGAGCCTCTGTGGGACGGCGCCTTCACCGAGTTTGGTGAGTGCCCTGTCGACTTGCCGCCGCGCTATTTCGGCGTCAAGAAATCGGACATCTTCGCGATCGACATCAGCGAGGAGATCATCAAGAAAAATCGGTGGCTACGCATGCTCTTCCACATCTTCTGCGGCGGAAAGTGCGTGTCCATCGATGCAGTCCATCCCGAAGAGAAGGATGGCTTGATGCTCGCTCAGCCGATGATTCGCGGATTCCACGCCATGGAATTCACGCTCAATCTTGACCAAAAATGGCACGCCGTTGTCGAAGGGTTCATCTCCACGGTGGACGCTCTCGAGCGCGGCAAACGCATTCCGGCTGAAAACCGGGACGCTCTCCTTAGGCTGCGCAACAACCTTGCCGCCATCGACATCAAGTCGATTCGCAAGCGCTGTTTCGCTCGCCAAGTCGAGGGAGTCTTCCTGAAGGAAGCCCCTCATATCCTCCCTTAAGTGCGGAAATGTGAAAAACTTGAGGAGACAATAATATGAGCTTCAAGAAAACCATTCTCAAGTTCTTGCTCTACCCTCTGGCTTACCGGTACGTAAAAATGCCGGGACAGAGCTATGGGGGTCGCCTGCCCACTTTTGGGCAACCGCAAGAATTGCTGCGCACGCGGCTGACTGAGCACGTCGAAACACTGGCGGTTCAGATCGGTGAACGCAGCATCGGCAACTATGCCGGCATGCTCAAGGCTATCGACTACATCGAGCGCGAGTTCAAGGGACTCAATCTCGAGGTCGAGCGCCAGAACATCGAGTTCGATGGCAAGGTGATGCCCAACCTGATTGTCGAAATCAAAGGCAAGAAGCGCCCCGACGAAATTGTTGTGGTCGGTGCTCATTATGACACCGTCAACAACACGCCCGGAGCGGACGACAACGGCACCGGCGTCGCTGCAATGCTGGAGCTGTGTCGCGCCTTCTGTCGTCGCTCTGCTGCCAATGCTCCCGACCGCACGATTCGCTTCGTGGCTTTTGCCAACGAAGAGCATCCGGGCGGCACCTGGGACCAGATGGGCAGTTTTGCCTATGCGAAACGCTGCCGTGAGCGCAACGAGAACATCGTTGGCATGCTCTCTCTGGAGATGCTCGGCGTTTATTCAACCGAGCCCAATTCCCAGCACTACCCGAGCCCGTTCAACCTGTTCTATCCGACTGTCGCCAATTTCCTGGCTTTTGTCGGCAACGCGAAGGGTCGCACTTTTGTTCGCCGCTGCGTTGAGGTATTCCGCAAACATGCAGGACTGCCTTCAGAAGGCGTTGCGGCGCCGTCCTTCGCCAAGGACGCCGGTCGCTCGGACCACTGGGCTTTCTGGCAGCATGGCTACGATGGCGTGATGGTGACGGACACATCCAACTTCCGTTACCCTCTCTACCACACGCCCAAAGACACCATCGATCGCCTCGACTTCACGCGCATGACGCTGGCAGTCGACGGCATCATGTACGTGATCGAGGACATGGCCACGCTATGACGAAACCCATCATCGGCTTGAACGTCGATGTGGATGTCGCAAAGCCAGAACAGGTGCGCATCGCGCGTGCATACTACGAAGCGGTGGAGAAGGCGGGCGGCATTCCGGTGCTGATTCCGCCTTCAAAACCTGCTGCTATGCGGCGCATTCTGGACCGGCTCGACGGCGTCCTTCTCATCGGCGGACGTGATTACAACCCTGAGCTTTATGGCGGCGAACAGGACGAGACTGTGGCTCTACTCCATCCGGACAGAGTCAAATTCGACCTGGCGCTCGCCAAAGAAGCCATCAAGCGCAATCTTCCCGTGTTGGGAATTTGCGGCGGACACCAGCTCATCAATTTTGCGATGGGCGGTTCACTGATTGTCGACATCCCCTCGCACTTCGCTAGACGCTTTGCACGCGGTCCGGTTGGATTTGCGGAAGCGGCAGAATCGGTCGGTACGCAAAGAGCTACGATGGCTCTCGTGCACCGCGCCGGCGACGGGCAGCCGCGGGCGGAACATCCGGTCGAGGTAATTCGGGACAGTAAGCTGTTCTCCATCTATGGCCGCGTCTTAGCTAAGACGGTCAGCTCCCACCATCAGGCAGTGCTCCAACTTGGACGCTGGCTGAAGGCTACTGCCCATGCAGCAGACGGCGTTATCGAGGCGGTAGAACATCTCCGCAAACGATTTGTCGTCGGCGTACAGTGGCATCCGGAGCGCGACTTCGAAGGCAACAGGCGGCTCTTCAAAGCGTTTGTCTTGGCGTGCAAAAGCACACCGGTAAAAACTTCCGCAACCGGCGCTTCGCGTCGGAAGAAGAAGTAATTTCCAAATCGCGGCTCGCAATAATGCGGGCACGAGCCCTGACATTCGGGTAAATGAAACCGACTTGGGCAGCGCGAATGCAGCTGTGTAGGGGCGACGCCACGCGTGCCCTTATGGCTTCGCACACGCAGGTTTCACTGCGTCGCGCGGCTCAAGTCTTTCACCCTAAGGACTCCTCACATGTCTGATCAAAAACAAGGCTCCGCGAAAGGCGGCATTTTTGCCAATGCCGCTCCCGGAGCGAAAGGTGCGCTCTGGCTGCTCCTTGCCATCAATCTCTTCAACTGGATTGACCGGCAAGTGCTGGCTGCCGTCGTGCCGAATATCAGAGAAGAATTCTTTGGACAGGGTGCTGACCCCGGTCCTTTCGTGCAGGGGCTGCTGAATTTCTTCGGCAGCTTCCTCGGTGGTCACCCGGAAAACGCCATGATCGGTCTTCTCGCGATGGCCTTCATGGTGACCTACATGATCACCGCACCAATCTTCGGCGCCCTCAATCTCAAGCGATGGTGGATCATCGCCTTCGGTGTCGTCCTCTGGAGTCTCGCCTCAGGCGGCTCCGGGCTGGCGACAACCTTCGGCGTGCTGCTTCTGACCCGATGCTTCGTCGGCATCGGCGAGGCAGCCTACGGTCCTATTGCGCCCGCGATGCTCTCCGACATCTTTCCGCTCAACGTGCGAGGCAAGGTGATGGCGTTCTTCTACCTGGCTATCCCGATTGGTGCAGCCCTCGGCTTTATCCTGGGTGGACAGGTAGCTGCGCATCTCGGCTGGGAATGGGCTTTCTACCTCGTTGTTCCTCCGGGCATCGTGCTCGGCGTCTGGGCACTCTTCATGAAAGAGCCCACACGAGGCGGTGCGGACAATCTGGTCGAGCAGACGAAAAAGAAGGTGTCGCTCAAGGACTACGCCGGAATTCTCAAAATTCCGTCCTTCCGCTTCGACACGCTCGGCATGGCGGCGATGACCTTCGCCATGGGCGGCATCTCCTTTTGGATTCCATCCTACATCCACGAATACCGTGGCGTCGCCAACCTCGCCCAGGTCAACCTGATCTTCGGCGGCATCCTCGTCGTCGCTGGCATCTCCGGCACCGTATTCGGTGGCTGGATCGCCGACAAGCTGCGCGACCGATTTAAGGGCGCGTACTTCCAGGTCTCGGCAGCAGCGATGCTGGTGGGCTTCCCGCTCTGGATTGCGGCGCTCTACACGCCCTTCCCGTATGCGTGGGGTCTCATCTTCGGCGCCTGCTTCTGCCTCTTCGTCAGCACCGGTCCGTCCAACACGATTCTCGCCAACGTGACGCATCCCGCGATGCGAGCCTCGGCGTTCGCGCTCAACATTCTCATCATTCACGCGCTCGGCGACGTGATATCACCGATGGTGATTGGCGCGGTTGCCGACAAAACCGGCAGCATGAACACCGCCTTCCTCGTGGTGTCCGGCGCAATTCTTCTTTCCGGCGTACTCTGGCTGTGGGGTGCTCGCCATCTTGCTGCCGACACCGCCAAGGTCGCCAACGCAACAGGCGAGCCGGAGGGCAAATGAATGAAACTGCCCGAGGTGACAGGTAAACTGACTGTTTGGGAACTGTTCGTCGAAACGTGGCGCAACATCACCCGCCACGAGGTGCTGACACGCACTTCGGCGATCGCCTTCAGCTCAATGATGGCGTCGGTTCCCTTCCTCATCCTCGCGCTGACCGCCTTCATCTACCTGCTCCCGAATCTCTCGGGAGCAGGTGTTGGTCTGGGCATCGGCAATCTCACGCCTGACCAGGTGAGAGAGTTTCTCCTGACACTCTTCCCGCCTGACATAGCCAACGTCATCACCGACCAGATTTCGCACATCCAAGAGCAGCCTCCCATCGGGCTTCTCTCCATCAGCATCGTTGTGCTCCTCTGGATGGCGTCGACCGTTTTCGTCGACATCATGGATGCCCTCAACAAAATCTACGGTGTGAAGGAAACGCGCCCGTACTGGCACGTAAGGCTATGGGCGATTCTCATCACCATCATCCAGATGGCGATTGGGCTCGTCGCATTGATAGTTCTTCTCGCGTGGCCGCAGATCATGAGCCTATTTCACCTCACCGGTGACACGGCTTACTATGCGACCATCGCGAAGTGGATAGTCGTGCCATCCACCGTCATGGGAAGCATGGCACTGATTTTCCGCATGGGACCGGCTTCTCACCAGCGCGGACGCTGGGTGACTCCGGGCAGCGTTTTTGGCACCATCGTTTTTCTGGCTGCCACGCTGCTCTTCCGTGAATATGTGCTGACATTCGCCTCGTACAACCGTATCTACGGCTCGCTGGGCGGCGTCATGGCACTTATGTTCTGGTTCTGGCTCTCGAGCCTTGTTCTCCTGGTTGCCGCCGAGATGAACAAGGTTATAGAGTATGCGGTGAGGCGGACCCAAAATATAAATGGGTCGCCGAATGAAATTGCCGGCGGCAAGGAGGCTCAGGTGGTGAAAACTGACGATCTGACAGTGGCGGGACCGCAAGGTCAGGCTAATGTCGTCGAGCAAGAAACCCCTGAGCGCACTGGAGAAACCAGCGTGACTCCCTCACAGGCAACTTCTGCAGACGTCTCTCAAACTGCCGGCAACGGCGGCGCGAGCAATGCAAAAGACGGCTCTGCAAACGGACAATCCGCCACCGACGGGCAAATCGCAGCGCCAAGCGCTGACGGCAAGTCCGTAGAGAAGGACAACAAGGGCGCTTAACCCCGCCCATCTCCCCGAAGGGACAACCTGTAATGACAATAGCCTGGATCGCTCTAACCCTCATGGCATGGGGCGTGGCGGGCATCTTTGATAAGAAGGCGGTGGAATCGGCGGAACCGCGTGCGGTCTTCGTCACCTTCCATCTCTTTCTTGGAGTGGTCGCGCTCGTGCTTGGTGTTGCCTTGCCCTGGATTTATCCGGACTGGCACATCAGCACGGGCGTTCTCATGTGGGAGGGTCTAAATGCAGTAGCGGCGATGGTGGCGTTTCTCGCCTACTATTACGCGATGAGCAAAACTCAGGCATCCTGGGTATTGGGCATCACAGCCGGCTATCCGATAATCGGACAACTTCTCTCCACTCCGCTCACGGGCGAACCTTTCAAACTCTCCGCAGTTGCAGCCGCAGCGCTCGTCAGCGTTGGCGTGGCTCTCATCGGCTGGTCCGGCGGGGAAGAACAAAAGAAGATGTCCAAGCACGACAAGCTCGTGCTCATCCTCTGCGTGGTGTTGTCGACACTGCTCTGGGGGCTGCTCGGCATCTTCGAAAAACGTGCCCTTGAGTTCGGGCGCCCATTCGAAACGTACTTTGCACAGGCTTGCTGGAAAACGGCACTGGTCGTCTTCATCCTGATCTTCTTCAGGAAGTACGGCTACCAGACAGCTTTCCGCACACCCGGAGCCTGGAAATTCTCCTGGCTCTCGGCTGCAGGTGTCACCGCCGGTAATATCGCATATATCCTAGCGCTCACCAACTCGACTGCTGGGTATGTGATCACGATGACCGCCGGATACCCGCTTGTGATGTACGTCTTCGCGCTCACGTTCTTGAAGGAAAAACTCAATGTCGTTCGTGCAATCGGCATCTCTCTCATCGTGCTAGGCGCGGTGGTGATGGAGCTGATTCAATGAACACGTTGACCTGCTGACGAAGAGAATGATTCCTAGAGAAAGCTTGGGAGCCGCATGCTCTCAGGCTTTGGGGTTCCCCCTTTTTGGTAGACAGCGGTCTAGGGCCGAACTGCTCTAGGCCGCTTTCTCACCTTTAAGGCCTTTTTCCTCCGGCGTGAGATACCCTAACGTTGAATGTATGCGTTGTTTGTTGTAAAAGATCTCGATATATTCGAAGATCGCCACCCTTGCCTCGATTCGGGTGTTGTAAGTTTCTCGGTAGATTAGTTCTGTCTTCAAGGACGCGAAGAAGCTTTCGGCCACTGCGTTGTCCCAACAGTCTCCTTTTCCACTCATGCTTTGAATACAGCCAAGCCGCTCCAGTTCTACTCTGAAGCGATCGCTCGCATATTGAACGCCTCGATCTGAGTGAAAAACAATTGGTGGACGTCCTCGACTAACTTGCGCAGATTCAAATGCATCAAGGACCAGCTTTGTTTTCATGTGATCAGCCATCGACCATCCCACTACTTTTCTAGAGAAAAGGTCAATGCAAACGCAGAGATAAAGCCAGCCTTGGGCTGTATTGATGTAAGTGATATCACTTACCCAAACTTCATCAGGCTCGGAAACACTGAATTTTCGGTCAAGAACGTTAGGTGCAATTGGATAGTTGTGTTTGGAATTGGTTGTAGAAACATGTGAGCGCCGGCGTCGAGCCCGAATCTCGTTCATCCGCATCAATTCTTCCACGACCTTGTAATTGCAAGTCCAGCCCTCT
>QKMZ01000017.1 GCA_003242885.1 Candidatus Melainabacteria bacterium
TCGACTTCTGAAATTCTCACCCCTCTTTTTTTCAACAGTCGATGTCACAAGTCTCACCCTTGCCGGATCGAGAATGACATCCACTTCTGAAATCGACAGTAGTCCAAAGCGTTCCGCTTCGGATCGGCTGATTTTGTAGGTAAATGCAGACCTCCGCGCAACGACTGCTGGGAACATTTCGCCCTGTGGGAAGGTCCCCCTTGTGGGATTGTCCCACTTTTGATATATCTAATAGCAGTCTGCGAGGAAAGCCCCTATGAATTGGACAGATACAGGAAACGAAACAGCACCAGACAAAAAGAGACGAATCAGCTTGGGCACCGCAGTTCAAACGGCCCCAGGAGTTCGCTACAAGGTTATGAAAAACGAAGCCGGGCAAATCTTGCTCGACCCCGTTAAAACAGTTCCAGCATACGAAGCATGGATCTACGAAAACCCTGAGCGAATGGCGTCGATCCAACGCGGCATCGCGCAAGCGGAAGCCGGAGAGCTGGTCAATATCGACTTAGGACCAATCGAAGACGAGGATGAATAATTGCCTTTCGAGCTTAAATACACCGCTGAAGCTCAGAAACAGTTTGAAGATCTAAGCAAAGACAAAAGTCTAGAAAAGAGGTTTAAAGCGGTAAAGAAGGCTTTGAACTTTCTATCGCAAGATCCTACTTATCCCAGTCTCAAAACCCACAAGTACGATTCGCTAACAGGTCCGAATGGCGCTGAAGTTTTTGAAGCTTACGCTGAAAACCAGACTCCAGCAGCCTATCGGATCTTTTGGTGTTACTATCCACTCAAAGCATCTCCAGACGCAGTCAGCACCATCACTATCATTGCAATCACGCCACATCCCTAGCCCATTGATAAAAAGAGCGGACAAATCAGAAGTTACACTGGGGCTGGATACAATGGCAGTGTGTAAAAAAGCTCGATTTTTGGGTACTTTTGGGGTATAACGTCGTCATATAGACCGTAGACAGAAAGAATTCAAATGGCTCACACAATAGAAAAACAGGAACAAGCAACTGACTGGTATGACGAAATTTGCCAGAAGTTGGATCTATTGCGCGAAGAATCAAAAGCCTTTCCTTCTCCAGACGAAATAGCTCCCTCAGACGCACTTTTCGAGATAGCCAAAAACGAGTTTCGGATTATTAGGCAGTTAGCTGGATTTCCTAATATTCCAGTGCCGGATGTTTGGCTTGGTCCAGAAGGCGATATCGGTTTGACTTGGGACTTTGATGACACAAGCTTCGACATTATTTTCGGCGACGAGAAATTTACTGCTCGCTTGACGATGGAGCTTAAGCAAGAGCTTATCGAGCGAAGAAATGTACCGTGCACACTCAAGAAATTGGTGGCGTAGGAAACAATGGCGATCGTCGAAATCGATGTCGGTGACGACGAAGATTTGATTCGCATCTACACACGCTATCCAAATCAAACATGGTCATTTGGAAAGTTGGGACCGAAAGACTTTTGCAGAATCATGCGGTCTCATTCAGGAATCTCACTTTGGCGCTTGAGTCTAATCACTCACGAAGATGCAATGAATCGAATGGATGCCGGAGATAAGCTAAAGGGAACGGCAGTTACCAAAGCTAAACGCCTCAAAGCTTTTGGATTTCGTTTTTTCGGAAATGGTCCCAACGATCCACATCTGTCGGTCAGATGCCCCGGGTGCAATTTGAACATCGTCCGCGGTCAACTTTGCGAACCATCTGACGGCTCCGTTTGCACATTCGACTTGCACGCGCCTTTTTCGTATGCAAAAACGTTGTCTAAAAATGATGTATTTAAGATAGACAGACAGATTCAACAGCAGAGCTAATGCTGTCTTTGCTGTCTTTCGCATTTGTATAAAATCTGGAAACTAACCCCCAAGTTGATCGTCTTCGGGTGAATTAAGACTGGAAAGAATCTATCCGGTTGATATGATCCAAGTTGAAAACAAAATGGGAAAGAGACCATGATCGAAGCGGAAAAGAGCGTTGAAAAAGTTGTAACAACCGCTTCCAGCGTTGCAAAAGAGCCAGGCAAGCAGACCAGTCCTAAATCGAGAAAGTCACCTGCTAATGCACTGCACGCATTGGCAATGGATATCGATCAATGGCCAATGACGCAAGCAGCCAGAATTGCAGACGACATGGCTCGAACTATAGCCGCTATACAACCCCCACGAATTGGAGTTGGTTTCGATTTTGCAGAGCTAAGTCGCTCGCTTGTGGTGGACCATTCGCGAATGATAATGCAGATTCCTGAAGTGCAGATGCGCCTCCAGCAAGACGCGGCTCGATTAGTCATGCCAATTCCTCAATTGGTCTCCTATCGAGATCCAATGCTTGAGGCAATTGCAGCGCAACTAAATGCAGCAGAAAGGTCACAAAGACTACTTGTGGAACAAATGAAACCAGCACTCTGGGAAGCCTGGGTACCTAGCCCTCCTGTTGGTTTAGCCCAACTGGACATATTGCCCTCACACGCTAATCTTGCTGCCAATCGGCTTCCCGACTTAAGTGTCCTTGGAGCAAACTTGCCGACTTTGGACTTTGCCAGGGATCTTTCACATCAAAGCGTCCTTATGAATTGGGTTAATGAGGCAAATGCCGGATATCTAGCGCTTCAAAAGCAATTTGACTACGCTCAGACCATGCTGCCATCGGGGATTCTAGAATCAGCGACTTTGCTGCCTCAATTTCAGCCTTTGAACTTTGGCACTAGTACTCAAATCGGCTTTCCGTTTCAGGATTTTCTGCCGGATCTAAAACTTGATCCGGAGTTGACCTCGTTCTTAAGCTTTCATTGGATCGTCGAAACGAGCTTAAAAAAGCTCATTGCCTTTGCGCGGTTTTACAGGAGTAGAATGCCTAAAAATAGTGTTCACTGGCATGATCTGACAGCACTCATTTTCAGATTGGAATATTTCCTTGAACATCTAGATACGTTGGAAATGCTTCCGGCATCTGTATTTGGCAATCTAAATGCCTTGGTTGCGCACGCAATGCATGACCTATTCGAGATTCATGGAGAGCTAGCAGCCATCGGCAATAAGATTGAATCGATAGCCGATTACTGGCGATATTGATAAAACGTGGTGAGCAAAAGTTGCTCAAAAAAACGCCGGCGCTGAACTGAATCAGAGCCGGCGTATGGATACAGCAAACCTCCTTTACTGCTGTGTTTTTAAAACAAGTGCCGTCCAGACGGTGAAAACCGCCAATAGCGCAGCAAACTCCAACAAAACAAACCTCCTTTGCACCCAAAGGCGCATGAAAACAAACTCCTGGCGAGAGGAGCTGTTCTACAAACTGTTTAACTACCTTTATGGGTCAGCGGAAATCTGCGTCCATGCCTCATTCCCAACCCACACTCTCATTCTAATGCAGGGTGAGAACATTGAAACATGCGGGCATAACTAATCCACAGATAGCAATTTCTCTTTTTCTGTTTATCTTTTATCGTATCCACGCTTATGCCAAGAAAAAAAATCTACACGGACATCCACATTCGAGTTGAAAAGTCGCGCCTGGCGCATATCGATCGCATGCTCAAAAGGGACCAGACGCGAACTGATTTCATCAGATCGGCGATTGACAGGCAAATCGAAAACAAGGCAGATGAGTTGGCAAGTCCGTATTACGGACAAGTATTGAATTACGTAAGAACGTTTGAAGAAGAGCTTTGCAGGATGCTCGTACTTTGCTGGAGAGCCGCAGCGGAAAGTATTGCCGTTGATATGGAAGTATATCGATTGACTTCGGCTGACCAAGTCCCGCCGGAGGTTTTGGAAGGCATCCGTGCTCGCGCCAAGAAAGAATCAGAAGAATGGGCGAAGCATGTAAAAGACGGTCTAGCAGTTGATCTGGCAAAGCTAAAACGTGATCCGGCAAAGGCTAAACAGATGTTTTTCGACGGAGTGGACGTTCCTTCCGCAAAACCTAAAGGAAAGCCAAAGGCTAAGAAAGTGAAGAAGTCCCCTTGAAGTGAGCGTTTGCAAGCAAAATTTCAGTAGCTCATGTAACTGCGCGAAAGTCGACTGGCTGTAACCAAGTCTTTTAGGCGCAGATGGGTACATACTACTTGCTAGTTCGAGGCTAAGAGCGTGGCAGACACTGACGAATCAAGCAAGCAAATAGAAAAAACTCCGCAAAAGACACCAGAGGCAGCAGCAGTCTCTGGAGTGATCGGTGGTCAGAAAAATCAGGAAATACATGCAGCTGCAAATGATATTTCGCATGCCAATGACAGGTCTCTATCCGAGCCGGAAATGATTGCCATTGGAGCAAATGAAACGGTCGATCAATACAATGCCAGAGTGGCTGAAATTCAAGCGAATCGTTTTCAACTGTTCGACTCGAACAAGCCTGGGAACGGCTCTGCGGCAGATACCGGAACAGTCATAGATTATCCGCAGGGAAAGACAAAAGGCATGTTTGCTCTCGGTATGGACTATGAGGAAAGAAGAGATACAAGAACTCCATCTGAGAAGCTGTCGGCATTTATACAGGCCGCTACAAAAAGAGCAACCAATCCCGATGGCTGGAAGACGTATTTTCAAGGCGAAATCGACAAAGCTATCGGAATTGCAGAAGGTTTAAACATTGCAAAAGAAGAAACGAAGTCCGCGGCTGCTCTCGGATGGAAGGCACTGACTGATGGAACAGTTGCGAACTTTTTAGCTCAACCGAATGCAATAAACGATCCACTTTTTCATGCAGTAGGCAGCACGCTTGATGCAATGAGCAAAGATCCAAACGCCGTCAATCATGCGTTGGAACGGCTCGGCAACATGATCCAAGAAGGCAGCGAGCAATATTCGTCACTTCCCAAAAGAGAACAGGGACAAGTGATCGGCAAATTTATGTTCGGAATGGGAAATCCAGAAGGCAGTACAGAAGGAGCCGAATTGGCTTTGAAAATTGCCGGTAAAGTCGGAACGAAACTTGATCAGGCGTTTTTAAAAACTGTTCAAGAAAGCCTGCAGTCTATTGAACTTAGCGCACATACTTCGCCTCAGTTAGCGCAGCAGACAAAACAAATGTTCTTCGAATACTTGCGGGCAAAGGGGCTTTCGGCGCAAGAAATTGAATTGGCTGGAGTACCGAAGGGGTATTTCGACGACATTCAAAAAGCCCATGATGCTCTCAACATGCCGGAAGTGCCGGATCATCTCAAACACCTGGAGCTTCAGCCAGCATCTGAAGAATTGCTGGCCGGTATGAAGGCGAAGGGACGTGAAATAGTCTTTGCAGCGCCTGGATCCGAAGAAATGGAATACCTAAAATTCATCGGAGCAGAAGCGAACACTGGCGGCAGTGAGCTGAATCACATTTTACTCAAGCCAAACCCTAGTAAAATAGCAGCCTTGGAAGAGTTTTTACACGGAACTCAAGGCAAACTGGGCTTCTTTACTGCCAAAGACATGCCCGGAGTGATTGGTGAAGTAAGGGTGAAAGACTTCATGCTCAGACATCGAAAGATGCTCGGATTGACGGATAATGAAGTGCAAGTCTTAGAAGTTCTCAAAGAGAATGAAATCGACAAGGCTATGAGATTTGGATATACACCGTTTGAAATAGGTGAAAAGCGATGGTAATTGCTGCGTTTAAAGTACAAAAGGTTTTTCAATTGCAAGACAGACTTGTACTTGTTAGTGACGCAATAGGCTCAATAGCGGGATTTCAGCATGGCGGCGTTATCGAGTTAAAACGTCCTGATGGCTCGATAATTCGCAGCAAAGCTTACCTAGAGCTACCCTCGCCACCTTCAGCAGAACGTGCGTTCTCCTTTTCAATTGAGCCTGGATATCAAAAAACAGATATTCCAGAAGGTACAGAAATTTGGTTTGACGAAGGCAACGGTGTAAAGAGCGCTGACGGTCATTTGATTCCGGACGCGTAAGACCCTAAAGTAGACAATCGCAAGCAGTTTGTGAGCCCTGAAGACGACTTTGCAATTGAGCTATGCACAATTCCACAGTGACAATTATTTGCGAGAATGCCAAATTTGATGCGGAAGGAATTTGAGTATGAAAGGTCGGCCGTGTTAGTCTGAACAATGGTTTCCCGGCGTCCTTTTTACAATGACTCTTTCGTCATGAGGTGTTCGGAAACATGTTTCTGAAGAAAAAGTATCTTGCAACAGCGGTCGTTGTTTCTGTTGCGGTTTTCGTTGTGTCTTGCAGCTCAAATTCAAGTACAACACAGAACGGGACATCGAAGAGTTCCGCCGAAGATGCGGAAAAGGAAAAAATAGCAAGCGAGCTTTTTAACAAGCATATGGAAGCAGAAAGGGTGAAAAATTATCCGGCTGCATTGGATATCGCCAATCAGTTGATAAAAGTTCAACCCAGCTTCGGTTATAAGCTTAGAGCCGAAACCTACATGCGGACTGAAAAGTACGAAGAAGCGGAAAAGGATATCAAAGAAGCTATGCGACTTGATCCAGATAACGGCTCAATGTTTGACTACGGGGCAATCATTGCGACTCATTTGAAGCATTACGATGATGCTATTAGCCGCTCTGAAGAAGCGATAAGAAAGAATCGTCCTGATTCGAAGATTGAAGTCTACAAATTCATAGCCATTGCGTATCAGGCGAAGAAAGACGACAAGAAAGCTATTGAATATCTCACAAAATCAATCTCCCAGATTGACGGACCTGAAGAGCGTTACTTACGCGGGGCGGCATACGATTCGGTAGGAATGAGCGAAGAAGCACTAGCAGATTTCGCATCGGCAATTCAGTGGGATCCAATGCTGATGTCCGCATATAAGCGTCGAGCAGTAATTTATTCAAGGCTCGGACAAAAAGGAAAAGCAAATGCCGAGCTGGCAGCCGCAAAAGAAAACGCCAAGAAGAAGCTGGCGCAAGCTGAGATTGACTGGATTCCGCTCGATTTATCAGCGCAAGAAATGAAAGTAGTGGAGAAAAATCCTAGAGCAAGTTTCACAAGATAATTCTCAAAACGAGGGATAAAACAATGTCAAAAGTCTTGATTTCAGCCTTGTGTGCAATAGCTGTCTCATCTAGCTTTGTGTCAACTGCACATGCTCAGGGATTAAGCAGAGACCAAAGAGACAGCGCTGTCTTCAGAGGCATTGAAGCAATAAAGGCGAGACAGTTTTCCGTTGCAATTTCCGAATTCACAAAACTCTCCAACAACGACCCATCAAACGGCGAATATATTGCACTCAGAGGGTCTGCCTACTATGACTCCAAAGATTATGCCAAAGCAAAAACAGACTTTGAAAACGCGATTAAGAAAGGCTATAACAAGCACGTCATTTACGAGCAATTGAATAACGCCGAAAGCCGCATTATTGCAGGAAACAAAGTTATGGGCAGTGGCACCGTCGGAGAGACAGTCGAAAAAGCTTCCAGCGCGCTCAAAGGCGGCGACTATCCGACAGCTATCGGGTCTGCCACGGCGCTGATCGAAGATATAAAGCTTCCAGCAAAAGTACACCAAGGTGGCTACATTCTTAGAGCGGAAACTTTTATCAAAATGGGCAGAAAACAAAATGCCAAAATCGATGCAGAAACGGTTATAAACAGCGGACTTGACGTACCTCAAATCAGAGATTTATTGAAACGCGCATCTCAGTAGACCCAAGTTTTTTCATCAACTAAGTCGAAGCATTTAAGTCATGCTTCGACTTTTGCTTTGCGTCCAATGAGACCAAACGGACCTTTTCCTTGATGCCTTGTTCTACTCAAGTCGTCCTGGTCCAATCAGATAGTCAGCTCAAAAGGAGGGGGTTGACTGCATATTTAAAATTCAATCGAGTATCAAAAATCAAGGAGAGGTCCATATGGAAAAAAGTCCAAGAATTATCAAACTAGAATTCAGAAACGCAGTCATAAGGCTTAAAAGAGGAGTAATTGATATAGGCCAATTTCTGAAAGAAGCACGTGGTAGACGGGATGCCTGCTGGATGGCCGGTATATTTTGCCAATGGGAAGAAGTCAAAGCATTTCTTGAAGAACATGGTTTTCCTGAAGATTACTTCGAAGAGATGGAAGACATCTGGGTCTGGCAGTAGATTTCTCGGACAGCCGCTCTAATTCCGCATTCATTGCTCCAGGCATGGTCTGTCGAGGGATGCGCGCGCACCCCATGCAGCCCATGCCTGTTACACGCCAGCCGGGGGTCCCGAGTTCAAGCCTCGCGCAGCGACTTTTGGCTGGGGCTTGAACTCGGGTGGCGGCGTGTAGGCTCTAGTGCCGGGCATGGAAGAGCAGCAAGCAGCCCGGCAGTGCCAGGGTTTATCAACGGGGCATTTAACTGTTCTAAAAAATCATACAGTGGCGATTAGGGCTCAAATTCCGACCCCATATAGCATAATCAATTCAGTCACAGACTATTCAAGAAAGAGCTTGTCTAGCTTATCCTTGAATTTCTTCTGCAGATCTGGACTAGCGAGAAGTTGTCCTTCATACCAATCGATGTATTCCGATATTCCTCTGCGTAAATTTTTCCAGTAAACAATTTTCTCTCCAGCTGTGATTTTGACTGGCGGTCCTTTGCCATCGCCAACATTGATTTTCCAATCACCTTTGGTCCTTGCTTCGTGAAGAAGCCCACACCTCACAGCTTTGTAGAAAGACTCAGCCTGTTTTGTTGTAAAAGAATCACTCATTTTGCTTCTCAGAAATTTGGTGAACATCCCTGAACTATTGTGATATTCATTGACTACTTTCGCGGCAACTGGTTTCGTCGGCAATGAGCACGTACAGCCATCACAGTGTTTTTTCACCGGCATGTGCTTGTAAGCTTTGCCTTGATAGGTCGACTCCAAAAATTCAATTAAACTGCATTGAATGGCGACGATAGCAAATCCTTTGCCCTCATGCTTTCCGAGACCTTCTATTGCTTTTATTGGGTCGAAATACCTTATCTGTAAGCGTTCGCGAAAATACCTGGTAAATGCAATTTTCCAAAGATGCTCGTCTTCACCAGGTTTCAATTTCGCGCTTTCGGCTTTCCAATGACCAGCAGTCCAATCGCCAGAAACTTTCGTATTTAGATCCATGGCCCACACCTCAAAAGCTCAATCATATTTTTCCCACCGACAAGACATTTGAGTAACCGCCATTTCTGACAAGAAATAAGGGGCTGGTGAAGACCAGCCCCGACGCTGACTATTTACGAGGACTTTGGCGACCAGTGCAGTCAGAGCCATAGTGACCGCAAACCCGACAAAAACCAGTTTTACGACGCGCATGTCGGTCCTCAAACCAGAGCGCCCTCACTGCCCTCAAAACAGCTTGAAGTTTGTCCAGCTCTGGCGCAGCAGCCTTTAGCGTCCATAGCGCAATATAGCCACAAATAGCAACGTCTATTAGTTGCCACTCTTCGCGAGTGAGGGACAAAGTTTCGATGCCGTCCAAAGCAAGTAGATTCTTCGAAGATTTCATTGCAAATACTCAAAAAGGCGAAAGTACAAAAGAAAAATTGAGGAAAGGGCGGGACAAAGTCCCGCCCCTCTGGATCACGCAGCACTGCGCTTTCTTCTTGTAGGTTTTGAAGATGCACTGTCGCTTTGAGGCTTCTTGCCACAGAGGTGAAAGCTCGAGAGTTTCACGACAGGCTTAGTCATCTTTACGGTGGCACCATTTACTTCCTTGTTGTATTTGACAATCGAGAGCTTGCCTGAGACACAAATTTCGCGACCTTTGGTGACATAGTCGAGAACTCGCTCAGCTAAATTTCCCCAGGCATCAACATCAATCCAGAGCGGCTCTGGATCGTCGACTTTGGATGAATACTCAGGCACAGCGATAGAGAATTTCGCAAGCTTGTTATCCGAATCGGTGAAGGTAACTGCTGTTGGTTCGCCGCCGACTTTGCCGATGAGAGTGATTTGATTCATGAGACTGCACCTCCAGTGCTGTGTTTAAGTGCGCCAAGGTCGGCACGGATTGAATCTGGTGCATGACCGCGCAGCGTCCCGAAGGGATTAAGTCATTGCGCAAGAGGCAAGATGTGCCAGGATTTGCACTTGTTTTACACAGCCCTGGGGAAGCCCGACGAGAACAAACTCACCACAAGTCGTACAGACGGCGCGCCTCCCAACCAGTCAGCAACGACGGGACAAGCAACGAGCGAAAGAAACAATCAAACGCTGAAAAAAACAGGCACGGTCGACCTTTGAGCAAACGATTGACCATACGTCTTGGGAAATTAGCTTGCGAAAACCGACTCGTCTACCGAAAAGCAAGAATCAGTGCGCAAGGTCTAGACAAATACAAAGAAGTAGAATTCACCGATAGAGAATTGACATCGAAACAGAGGCTTTCAGCTGAGCTAGAGCCGCATCCCAAACTCAAGTCACACAAAAACTACGGTAAACACATGCTGCATGATTGGCAGGGACGAGCAACATCTTTGCTAGATTGCAAATTCATACTACCCACAACTGCAGGACAGTTGATAAGAATACTGTCACGCAAAGGCTGAACATATCTGCCACCGCGATGATATGGGAAATTGATTATTTTGGCCGATGTCTCGACGATCTTAAGCGCCGACAATACCTCATCATGCATCTGCGGATCTTGGAGCATGGCAAAATTCCAGATCGAAGATTCAGTGTTGCACTTTGCAAGAATGGCTTGCTCAAAGTTCTCTGAATCGACTGAAAGCCAGCCCCGACAGTTTGGCAGAGCTGCAAGTTTTGTCAAAGCGGTGAATAGTTCCACTTCAGCAAAACTGCGAGTATAAAACCAAAATTTGCAGTCTGGATATTTTTGAACGGTTAGAAACCAGGCTTCAACATAGCCCACGCAATGGAAATCACCATTATTCCGATATCGGCATAGCGGTGACTATCCCGAGTTCCGGACTATCCCGTGTTCGAAAATTAGTGAGCACAAAATTGAGATTGTGAACCACTTCGATTCAGCATCTCTATTGCAACACTCGGCATAGCATTTGACATACTAGTGGTTTTGAATAAGCCGATTGCTGTCTCAAAATCATTGGGCGCGTTGATGATCCTCTTCGGGATCATAGTCATTGCTCGTGGCTGAAGAATGCTTTGCAGGATGAGATGCTACTTTCCTGCGCATCATAACGCGAGACAAAAGCGGTACAAAGACAAGAGTGAACAGGGTGGAAAGAGACAGTCCGCCTATAACTGTTATGGCAAGCGGCCGATGCAATTCCGAACCGGCACCATGACCCAGCCATAAAGGCGTGAGTGCAAGCAGTGTACAAAGAGTCGTCATCAATATTGGACGCAGTCTAATTATTCCGGCCTCTACCAAGGCATCATCTCGTGATAGACCTTGCTCTTGCAAACGATTAGCGTACTCCAACAAAATAATTCCATTTTTTACTACAAGCCCGACAAGGAGGATCAGTCCCATGAAGGAGGACACGTTCAATGGCGTGCCTGTTCCGATAAGAGCCAGCTCAACGCCCAGCATGCCGAGCGGCAAAACCAAAAGTATTGAGAGCGGCTGCAGGAATGAACGAAACTGAATTATCATCATGAGATAAACAAGCGCTGTGGCAAGGAGCAACACAAGCAGTAACTGTTGAAAGCTCTCTTGCTGGCTGAGATAGATGCCGCCGATAGTGACAGACACACCAGGAGGAAGAGCGATTGGTTTGAGAACGATACGCACTTCCTGGATTGTGGAACCAAGGTCCCGGCCTTCGATACTGGCTTCAACAGAGACATAGCGCTGTTGGTGCTCGCGTAGAATTTCAACTTCTGCATTTATCTGCGAGATAGTGGCGATCGCATCAAGAGGCAAAATGGCCCCGTTTTTGCCGAGTATCTGTAGTTGGTTAATCATGGAGGGATTGAAGCGAATCTTGTCGGGAAGGCGAACGCGAACATCGACAAACTTGTCTCCTTGTCGCATCTGTGTTGCGACTTGTCCCAGAAAAGCTGCTTTTACTTGGTCCGTAACATCGAGCGGTGTTAGAAGCAACCGCCCGGCGCGTAGTGGATCGACTTTGATATCGAATTGCGGAGCACTGTCCTGGCTGGTCAAAGCAAGATCGACTAAGCCATGAACGTTTTTCAATTTTGCCTCAATGGTTTCAGCGACAGATCGAATTGCGGCCCGGTCTTCCCCAAAGACGCGTATCTCAACCGGGTTTCCTGCACCTGCCAAATCATTGAGTTGGTCTGCGAGGATGGGATGAAACTCGGTTTCAACTTGCGGAATCCGTTCAGCGATCTTGCTGCGCTGCTCGTCCATAACCTCGGAAGTTGAGCGTTTGCGCTGATCGTGCGGTCGCAAAACCACTAGTATGTCACCGGTGTTCGGCTGTGTGGCGAACAATCCAAGCTCCGCCCCGGTTCTACGTGTCCATGCCATTACCTCCGGAGTTTCACTGAGTATTTTTTCAATCTGTTGGCAAATCTGATCGGTTTGAGGTAAGGAAGTTCCGGCAGGCATCAAGTAATCTAAAACGTAGCTCCCTTCGTCCATTTCCGGCAAAAAGTCGGTGCCGATTCTTCCAAACAACGAGCAAGAAGCAAAGAGGATCAAGATGGCGGACAAAGCGGCGACTACAGGATGGCGAAGCGAAGTTCTTAGAGTTCGCCGGTACCAAGCGGCTTTCTGCTTGCTTGACTCTTCGCTTTTTCGTGCCGCGTGAGTTTCCTGCTTCATCACTTGCGCACAAAAGATCGGCACGACGAACAAGGCCAGGAATAGCGAAAAGGCGACGGCACTGGCAAGGGTTATCGTCAGAGCAGTAAAGAATTGACCGGCTACGCCTGAAATGAACCCTAAAGGAAGGAAGACAACAAGTGTCGTGGCAGTGGAACTGGTGACGGGACCGGCCAGCTCGTTGACAGCGGCAATCACAGCCTGACTTGACGTAAGACCTTTTTGGAGTTGTCGGTGAATGTTTTCGACGATAACAATCGCGTCGTCGATTACTAATCCTAAGGCAATGGCCAAGCCGCCCAGCGACATCAAGTTCAAACTTTGATGCAGTAATGCCATCGTGGCAAAGGCAGCGGCGGCACACAGAGGAATAGTAAGAGCGGCTACCAGAGTACTTTTCCATGAGCGCAAGAAAGCAAACAAGATAGCAATGATGAAAATGATTCCGATGGCAATCTCTTTGAGGATAGAGTGCAGTGCTTGGCGGACAAGCCTGGATTGGTCGTAAGCCTTGCTGATTTTTACACCCGCCGGCAGTGTTGTTTTGATTCGCTCCATCTCTGCGGCTACGCCATCTGAGACAGCTACGACGTTGCTGCTGGGTTGCCTGAAGATGTTGACTACAATGCCTTCTTTGCCATCTGCACTGATGACACTGAGCGGATCGCGAAATGAATTTGTGATTTTGGCGATGTCTTTCAAGTAAATCGGGTCGCTGCCTGAGCGCGCTACAACCAAGTCGTACAGTTGCTCCGGTCTGATTGATTCGCCCGGACCAACAATCAAATTTTGCTTGTATCGATCATCGACTCTTCCAAGAACCTCAACCTGATTCGTCCTTGTTAGAGCTGCCGCCACATCGACAATACTTATTTTGTAGGCAGCCAGTTTATCGGGGTCAACCTGAACGGCTACTTCCGGGATTTTTCCCGCCTGTGTTATTGCTCTTGCTACTCCTGGAACTTGGAGTAAACGAGGCTCTATCTCGTATCGGACCGTGTTGTACAGCTCTGACTCAGGTACGGTATCGGACGTGATGTTGTAATTGAGAACAGGGAATATGGCAGGGGTAACGGGCTCTACGATGAGAGAGGCAGACGGAGGCAGATTAGCCCTGATCTCTGCGATTCTTGCTTGTACCTGCTGCCAGGCAAAATTCATGTCAGTGCTCGGTTGAAACTCAATCGAAAGCTCGCTTGCTCCGCGAATAGTTTTTGAGCGAATCCATTTGACGCGATAGGCTTGGCTAGCAGCTTCTTCAAGCGGTCGTGTCACGGTTAAAAGCACGCGATCGGGCGCTATATCGCCTACAGTACCGATCACGGCAATGCGCGGGAAGGCAAGCTCGGGATATACGTCACTGGGAAGAGATTGAAAAGCCAGAAAACCAGCAATAGTAATGAGAACGATGAGAAAATAGAGAGCCCGGCTTTGCTTCAGCAAGAACTGAAGTATCTGAGTGATCATTTTGCAGGCTCTCCTCGGTCCAGGATAGCTCCATCAGGTACGCCATAGGCGCCGGATGTGACCACCTCGTCGCCGTCGGACAAGCCTTCGAACACTGGAACTTTGCCGTCCTCAGCATCACCGACCGTAACTTTTGTCAACTTCAATTTGCCACCGCGGACAACATAAACGAAATGCTCTGCCGGGTCGTCTGCGCCTGGGACCAATGCGGTTTGAGGAATGAGAGCAGCCCTGCTTGCTACTGTGGCAATCGAGACAACGGCCTGTTGTCCTTCCTTGAGTCGGCCGTGTTCGTTGCGGCATAGAAGTTGAATGGAGACGGTATTGTTGGCCGGGTCAACAACCGGACTAACAGCAGTGATTTTGGCACCGTACTTGATACCAGGCAATGCCACCGTAGTCACGGAAGCGGTTTGTCCGACTTTGGGGTCAGCCGGTGAATCGGCTGGCATATTGGCGTCGATGATGACTGTACTTAAATTGACCACGTGTGCAATAGGTTTGCTCGGGTCGGTCATATCGCCGACGTTCAAGAATCTTTGGGCAATCACACCTGAAATTGGACTTACAACCTTTGTCCATGCCAGTTGTGTAGTTACGTTCAGTGGAGCAACCTTTGCTTCGGCTACTCTTGCTTCGGCAGCTTCTACTTGGGCTTTGCAGAGTTCAACTTGACTGCGTGCTGCAATCACGTCCTTTTCCGCCACGATGTCTTTGGCAAATAAAGCCTCAGAGCGCGTCAAGTTCTTTAGCGCTAGATCAAGAGCGATTTTTGCTTGAACGACCTGATTGAGCGCGGTGCGTTGAGGTGCAGTCGTTTGTTGAAGCTGAGCGACCAATTGGCGATCATCCAGAAGCGCAATCAGCTCGCCTTTCGAGACTTTTTGGCCTGGAACAACAAGAACCCTGGTTATCTTTCCTGCAATGTTCGGCGTTACGGAGACTGAATGATCCGGCAAAGCAATTACCCTTCCTGGGAAGGTTAGGTGTTTTTGCACCGGCATTGTCGAGACGCGCTTGGTTGGCAAAGATACATGGTGTTCGACTTCTGCTCCGGCTTCTTCCTCATGCTTTACCGCTTCTTCTTTTGTACACGCCTGCAAGAGTGAAAGGCAGAGCCCAAGCACCACGACAGGCTTGATGCATTTGCGGAATTGCGGTGATTCGGATTTGATTATGGTCATAAGAGTGGGTGTCCTACTGCCTGCTCAAGGTCGTTCAGCGCAAGTTGGTACTCCAGCACCGACTGTAGATACTGAGTGCGAAGAAGAATATTGCGTTGTTGAACATCAAGCACGGCGTTGATGTCGGTGTGTCCTAGCTTGTAGCCGAGGTCGGCGCTGGTAGTGAGCTGCTCTGATGCAGGTATAGCTTCCTGTAAATATCTTCGAATTTTTGCGCGCGCCATCTCGACGCGCCGGTAAGCAAGGGCAACTTCAGAATCTATGATATTTCGCTGGCTGATTTCCGCTTTATTCCATTGGTTGATGTCTGCGATAGATTTGGCAATCCTGCCTTGCTGGCGATCGAAGACAGGAAAAAATACTTGCGCTTGAACATACGGTGTTTTGCGACGCAGTGAGCCCTCAACGCTGACATCTTCGACCATCAAACCGGCATTGACTAATCCTCGGGGGAAGTTGTCAGCTCTTGCTACCTTCAGTTGCGCTCTTGCTACAGAAGCTGCTTGTTTAGCGACTTTCAGCTCGTATCTACTTTGATATGCTTCCTGGACCAGCTTCTGGCGAGGCGGCATTTCTCTTGTCAGATCTGGTAAAAGACCGGAAGCATCGTTTGTTGATTGCTCCGACAGAAGCGTCGGAAGGTTCATTGGTAAGTCGGCGGCCCGTCCAATCAAGATGTTCAATTGCTCACGACTGCGCTCCACCAGGATGTGTGCTTGTTCGGCATCCAACTCGGCTTGAATCACAGCGAGCTTTGCACGGTGCACGTCGAGTTTTGGTACGTCACCATTTTCGAATCGCTGTTGGGCATTGGAATGCAACCGTTTCGTCAACGCTACAAGGTCATCTTGAGTAGCAGCCAGTTCCGAAGCCATTATCAACTCAGCATAAGCGCGTCGAGCTTGACCACGAAAATTCCAAAGAACGCGAGCCAGCTCCAGATCGGCTTGTTCAACCTGCTTGCGCGCAGCCATTAGCCTGAAAAGAATGACCCAAGGGGCCTCAAACTGAATGGTTGCGCCATACTTGTAAGTGAACCTAACCTGCAAGTCAGTCATGAATCCCGGATTCGGAAACACTGTTGCTTGCTTAATAGCGGCTTTAGCCACTGGAATTTGAGAACGAGCCTGTTCCAGCCTTGGGCTATTAGCTAGCCCCTCATTCATTACTTGATGTACAGTCACCACTCCAGAGCGCAGGAGAATTTTATCTTGTTGTGGTCCCTGGTCCTGGGACTGCTGCGGTTGTGGCAGCTGTGATTGCGGTTGTGGCTGGATCACGGCATGGGCTTGGTTCAGGTGAGATACTGGACAAATCAGAGCCAAAAGAAGTCCCGCTGCCACTTTTCGACGGAGTGTTGAGCAGCTTGTCTGTGGTTTTAGTGGACACGTCAATTTATGCATGGGGTCAATTACCCTTGCCATTGAATGACGCTTTCCCACCCTTGATGTCGATTCTGAATTCCGTTCGTTTGCCGGGTTCGCTTGTGACAGCTATTGTTCCATCGTATTTGTCTATGATAGCTTTGACGATTGGTAAGCCAAGCCCATTTCCTCCTGAATGGTAAGAGCGCGCTTGATCGGCTCGCCAGAACCGGTCGAAAACTTTTGGCAGGTCTTCTTTCTCTATACCGATTCCAGAGTCGGTCACGGTGATTTGAATACCGCCGTTGGACGGTGATGCACAAATCGAGACGGTGCCATCATCTGGGGTGTACTTGATTGCATTGTCCAAAAGGTTTTTGAGAACGCAGTTCAGGTCATCGCCTTCCATGAAGACATACAGGTGCTCCTGAGCATCATTCTTGAGTTTTAGGCTTTTCTTCTCCGCTCCTGGAGTGACCTGTTCCAAGACATCTTCAATATGTTCAGCAAGATCAAGAGGTGTCAAAGCAGAATCGATGCGTGATTTCTCTACCAATTGCTCGGCTTTTGCAAGCATCAAGAGGTCTCCGGTTAATTTTTCCACCTGCAAAGCACCACTTGCGATGGCTTCAAATTTCTCCTTGTCGCTCTCTCTCATTCCGTCTGGGTGCCGCAACGCCACATTAGAGTTTGTGCGAATAGCAGTTATAGGCGTGAGCAGTTCATGAGCGGCATCAGCGCAGAACTGCTGCAAATGCTCGATACTCTCTTCTACCGGTCTAAGCGACTGGCGGATCAGCAAAAATACACCGATACCACTGGCGGTGACAGCCACAAGAGCGCCGGACACCAAGCATTGAAGCAAAAGTGCCCTTTGCTTTTTGATTTCAGCAAGAGGATGGCCTACCCTTACATAGCCGAGAAGCTTTCCATTTGCAATTGCAGGCTTGGTAAAGACCAGAGCCGGTGGGTTTGATTGCCATTGGAACGTCTCCTGGCGTTCAAAGGGAACGGAAAGAGCCATGAGACCTTTTTCAATGTCGAGCCGTCCGGAAGTATCGAACCACTGGATTCGCATGTTGTTCAAAGCTGGCGAGGCTTCGTTGGGAAGCACCGAAACTATGAGATCTGGTTTGCCGTTATGCGACTGCCCGTAGTCATCGAAATCAATAGATGAGATAGCGGAATCGGCTATGGAGCGCAATTTATCTCGCAACTGATCGTCAAAGGCCGAACATCCGAAGCAATACACAGCCGCGCAGAAGATCGCAAGCACGCCGAGAAACACTGCGATGTTGATGAACACCAAGCGTTTTTGCCACTTCTCAAGCATTGCTCTTCAACCTGTATCCAAATCCATAAACTGTTTCTATCACTGGTTCTTCGATACCAGCGGCGGCAAGTTTCTTTCGCAGCGTCTTAATGTGGGTCTTGATTGTTTCTTTGCCACCAACGAATTCTTGCGACCAGAGCTTGTTGAGCAATTCTTCGCCATTGAAGGTAGTTGCCGGATTCAGAGCGAAATGCACGAGCAACCGATACTCGGTCGGGGTCACTTCTATCGCATTTTCGAGGTAAGTAACTGCACAAGAAGTCGTGTCTATCTGCAACGGCCCACAGGCAATGAGTGACTGCCGTTGGCTTATGAATCTTCGCGATAGAGCACGAATTCTTGCCGATAACTCATCAAGGTCAAACGGCTTTGTAAGGTAATCATCAGCTCCGCAATTCAAGCCAACAACCTTGTCTTGCTTGTCATTACGAACGGTCAGCATCAAAATTGCAGCCGAGTTGCCATTGTCTCGGAGCTGCTTGCACAGCGCAAGCCCATTGATTTTGGGCAACATCAAATCGAGCAGGATGATGTCGTATAGTCCAAGTGTAGCCATCTCCAGCCCTTGAGCCCCGTCAAAAGCCAGATCGACAACATAATTTTGATGTTGCAGTTCCTCCTTCAATGGGATGGATATTCGGTCATCATCTTCGACAATTAAGATCTTCATTTTGCTACGCGGATCGCCTTATTCGAAGTAATGACTATAAGCCCTGAGTGTAAAACAACGCAGGTAATTTTCTGGTGAAGCCAGCAGCACAAGCGCTCTTGATATCTTTTATTGTATCGAGCGCTCTTGGCCTCTAGCAGGTCTTAGCGAGGATGCTTAACGCTCATTGGTATGTATCTCCCTGATTGGTAAACCACGCAAGGATGTTCGAGTATGTCACTTTGGCTATTTTTTGGAGATCAAGAGACAATTTCACGATTTCATCTTCATCCGCTTGGCAAGTATTTGGATGACTACGCTAAATGGTTGCATGACAGAGGCTATTGCTGGGAAGCAGCGCGAGCGAAAATTCGCAATGTTGCTCGTCTGAGCCCTTGGCTCAAGCGCCACGGCATAGCGGCGAAAGATCTGCGCTGGGACCACATACAAGATTATTTGCAGATGAAGCCAAGGAAAAGCCCACCGTTCAATAGACAGGACACGGCGAACCTGAAACAGTTTCTGCGCTATCTGCAAGCACAGGGTGTAGTTTCCAAGCCGGTTGCAGCTGAGTCAACACCAATCGAGAAGATGGTAGCCGAATACAGAGTCTATCTATTGAAAGAGCGCGCTCTATCTGAAGAGACGACAGCGCAATATTGTCGCCACGTCAATCGCTTCTTACTTGAGAGTTTTCCGCGAGTAAGGCCAGATCTTTCAACTCTACGCAGCGTTAGCGTCACAAATCATATTCAGAAGTTTGCAGCAAAAATGTCGAAGAAAGATGCACAATTGATGTGCTGTGCTTTGCGTTCATTTCTTCGGTATGCGAGATACCAGGGTTACATTGAAGCTGATTTGCAAGCTTCTGTTCCGGCGGTGGCAAATTGGACTCTGGCTTCGATTCCAAAAGCATTGTCGGCGGAAGTAGCGGAAAAAGTTTTAGCCAGTTGTGATCGACAGACCCTAATTGGTCGACGTGACTATGCAGTGCTGCTACTTCTTTCGCGACTTGGACTTCGAGCCGGCGAAATAGTCAGGCTTGAATTGGACGACTTGGATTGGCGCGCAGGCACCATCTCGATCCATGGAAAAGGAAGCAACCTGTCACAGATGCCTTTGCCGCCCGACGTGGGTCAGGCAATTGTCGAGTACCTTCAGCACGGCAGGCCAAAGTGCTCGACTAGAAGAGTCTTTATTTGTAGAACTGCTCCTATACGAGGTTTTGCGCGATCGGCTGTTGTCAGCAATATCGTTGCGCGCGCCTTTCGTCGCGCAGGCTTCGACGATAGTGCAACAAGAAAAGGTTCTCACTTGTTTAGACACACTCTAGCAACTGGTTTGCTTCGGACAGGGGCTTCATTGCCGGAAATTGCTGAAGTGTTGAGGCATAGATCAACTGCGTGCGTGACCATTTATGCAAAAGTTGATCTCCAATCATTGAGGTCGCTGGCGCTTGCTTGGCCAGGAGGTGCCCAATGAACAAACTACGAAAAGCTCTTCAGGACTATCTTGCTCAACGGCGAGCATCGGGAGTCAAATTGCGGTCCGCCGGTCACGCTCTCTTGAGATTCGTTTGCTTTATGGAGAGGCGCAGATGCTCCTACATTACGACGGCGTTGGCCGTGGAGTGGTCCATGCAAGGCTCTCATGCAAAATCGCAGAACTTGGCGCAAGCGCAGTGCTTGGGTTTCGTACGCGAGTTTGCAAAATACATGGCGACAATCGATCCTCGCACCGAGATTCCTCCATATGGCGTATTGCCCCATCCCACAAAACACCTACAACCCAAGAAGAAGAAGACAAAAGCAATCGAAATGACTGATTCACCAGCGCATGATTTGGGACAAGCGATCAACGATTACCTTGCCATGCGGCGAGCTCTGGGTTTCAAATTGCGATTGTGTGGTAATGCCTTGCGCGAGTTTTCTTCGTTCATGCACGAGCGCGCCGCAGAGTATGTCACTATCAAATTAGCAATGGAGTGGGCTCAACAGCGAGCCACTTCTAAACCCTCTACATGGGCACAACGCTTAGGCTACGTAAGAGACTTTGCGAAATTCAGAATCGCGACAGATCCAAGGACAGAAATTCCGACGTGGGATCTGCTCCCATGTGCCAGTCAGAGAACGCGTCCGTATTTATATTCCGAGGAAGAAATACGAGCCTTACTGGACGCCACATCTACTTTACCGGTAAGCAGTGCAGCTGGCGTATTGAGGCGCCAAACATATTATTGCTTGATTGGATTGTTGAGTGTTTCTGGCATGCGTATTAGCGAGGCAGTCAATCTAAAAATGTCTGATGTCGATCTCGATAACGGCGTACTGACTGTGGCAGACGGCAAATTCGGAAAGTCCCGATTGGTTCCGATACATTGCACCACGCAGAAGGTTCTCTCGAACTACAAATCCGCTCGCGACGAGTATCTAGGCATTCGTGGCTTCAGTTCCGAATATTTCTTTGTCACACATTTTGGCGGCCGAATAGATACAGCCGATGTTCGACGCAAATTTTATTCAATGTCGCGGTCCGTGGGTTTGCGCAACGAAGGACAAAACCGCGGACCTCGTATTCATGACCTTCGACATCGCTATGCCGTGACTACATTATTGCAGTGGTATCGTGACGGCGAAGACGTAGAGCGTAAGTTGCCGCTGCTCTCGACCTATCTCGGACACGTGAAAGTGAAAGACACGTACTGGTACCTGACGGCTTGCCCAGAGTTGATGGGACAAGCTGTTAGGCTTCTGGAGCAACGATGGGAGGAAAACCAATGACGAAACTTAAGTCTCCAACTTTCGCTGTTCTCCTAGAAAAATTCTTTACTGAACGACTAATGAAGCAGCGCAACGCAAGTCCTCACACTATCAAATCCTACCGCGATACATTCAGGCTTTTTCTTCGCTTTCTTCAGGATCGATTGGCGCAACCACCCTCAAAATTGGATCTGGCACAATTAGATGCACCACTCATTGCTAACTTCCTTGATTCTTTAGAGAAAGATCGAAAAATATCAGCGCGCAGTCGCAACCTCCGGTTGACCGCCATCCGCTCCTTCTTTCGATATGCAGCTCTTGAAGTGCCAGCAAACTCTGGACAAATCCAAAGGGTGCTCGCAATCCCCGGAAAACGACATGAGCGTGCCTTGATCAATTTCTTGTCGGAAGCTGAGGTGAAGGCCCTGCTTGCTGTTCAAGATCAGCGCACCTGGACAGGACGCCGCGATCATGCACTGTTGCTCGTGGCTGTTCAGACTGGAGTGCGATTATCTGAGCTCAGAGGACTGCAACGCCAAGATGTGGTCTTGGGTACCGGTGCACATGTGCGCGTTGTGGGAAAGGGACGCAAGGAGCGTTGTACACCGCTGACAAGACAAACAGTCGAAGTACTGAAGGCTTGGATGGAGGAACCAAGCAGGGGAAACACAGGCGCACTCTTTCCGAATTCTCGCGGTGAAACCCTTAGTCCGGATGGAGTTCAGTACATTCTGACAAAGTACGTCGCGATCGCTAGCCAGACCTGTCCATCGCTTGCCGACAAACGAGTCACTCCTCATTGTCTTCGGCACACGATGGCTATGACGCTTTTACTGGCTGGTGTAGATCGTGCAATGATCGCACTTTGGCTTGGCCACGAGTCGGTCGAAACAACGCAGATCTATCTACACGCGAATCTGGCTTTGAAAGAGCAACTTCTTGCCAAAACATCAATGCCGGATGGAAAGCCTGGACGTTATCTCCCGGACGATCAACTTCTGGATTTCCTAAACAGCCTCTGATCGATTCGAAAACTATGCCGCGTGTTGCAACCAAGGTGGTGAGTCGGTTCGGCTCACCATCACCATTTTGTGCTCACTAATTTTTTGAACACGGGATAGTCCTAACCTCGGGATAGTCACCAATATCATGAATGCGAAGCGTCCAGGGAATCACAGTTTCAGTAGCAGTAATCTTTGCACAGAGCCAATCGCGAGGACGAGCCTGATCGACCATTAGAGACAAATTCTGTGAAAGCAACTCTGGACCGCCTTCATTTAAAAGAAATTGAATAGTGCGAAAGTTGCGCTCACGCTTTGCTTTATGACCAGCAGATTGATAGCGAATGCCATTTCCGTAGCAAAGTTTCTTGCAGATAGTGGTGGCATTAATGCATGTCTTACTGCGTGGAAGACTAAATGCCCAGCCGACTTTGCTGTTATTCGTGAGCTCCAAACCATAGTCACGCTTTGTCATTTCTCAAGCCCTCATGCTGGTGTTTCAGCAGCTCGCGCTGCAAAAACGCCCAGCCGCCTCGGCTCCGCTGTGCAGCTGAACAGAGAATTAGACGTCAGACATGATTACCCAAACGCACTGCGGTGGCGCCGAGGCGGCATAATGGGCGAACAGCGCGCACCATCCACCTAAGTTTCAATGGTGGTTTCGCCAAAACAAAGCAGCCGGCTTGACGAATAATCTAGAAAGAAGCAATAGCCTATTCAAAGCTCGCGCTTACTTCGAGTTCAACCACTCACTCAGCTTCGGTTGAGAATGTTTGCATTCGTGATCTCTCACATACTTTTCAATTACAGCAGCTGTCTCGCCGCCTTCAAAGATAGTGACCGGTCCGTCTTCTGAAACAACAAGGACGACCATATCTTCAGTTTTGCGACTGTATCTCTGCGCAGAGTTGAAGCGAGCTCCACGAGAAAGTTCTTCGGTATCACCAGATTCACCGTCCAAAAGACAGGCAAAAGCGCACAAGTGAAGCTTATTAACGTCAATGTGGACAGCTCCATCAACTTTACACATATCTGAGAAGAGCTTGAGAGTGCCTTCATTCAATGCAACAGGAGTTTCTAATTTTTGTCCGCTCAGTCTTCGCTTACATGGTTCGCCTGAGTCCAGAAGCAGAGTACATCCAAAATGCTCATTGCGAGCAGTTGTAACTAACTTATTGACGAACTCTTGAACACGCAGTTTCGTCGCGGCATCAAGCCTAGACAAGGATTTTGTTTGGTTGTTAATATCCAAAGTCCATTTGCTTTCGATAGCTTTAAAGGTCCCATTACTAATTTGACAAAGTGGAACTTTGTTCAGGGTTAGTGTGAGCTTTCCACGATCGAAAGAAGCCAAAAGCGGACTTTTAATGGATTTTCTGTGAGAGAAACCGACAATGTTTCCAGCAATAGCCACAAGCTGGTAGTCATCACTGGTAGCGGTCAAAAACTTTCTAACATGCTTGAATTTGTCGATGGCTACCGGCGTCTTCAGAGGATAGTCCACTTTTGGTTGACCGGTCGGATTTCGGTCAAAGATTGCCAAAGTGCCTGAGCAACCGGATCCTTCTTCTTTGACGGTCGCAATTTCCATAAGCGATTCAAGAACGATCTCAGCATCAGCCTGACCACCTGCCAAAGTGCGCGGGAACATCTGCTCCATGATTACTTCTCTAACAACATCGAATGCGGCATGTTCAGCAAGTCGGCCTCCACCAATTTGTGTTCCAATGTTCATCTCGCCATCCGGCCTAAGCAATGGAAGCTGTGCAAAAAGAATCCATTGATCAAGTAAGCTGACTGGGCTTTCACTCTGGTGTTGCTCGACAAACCACATGTGAAAAAAGACATCGTTTGACTGCTCGATCAAACAATAAAGGTCATTGGAGAGTCTGGGTCTTGTCCGAACAGTCTCGGAAATTTTGTCAATCTTAGTTTGCCGGGGAACAGCGTCAGCGCTCTGGAAATAAGCACTGATATCTGGTTTATATTTTTCCAAAAGCCCGGTCGTGTCGTAAACAGAGAAATCATTTGCTTCCGCAACATCAGACGAGTAGATAAGCGCAGCTCGCGTGGCTCGACCAAAGAATTTGGTGAGCCCAGACTGCAAACCTTGTTTGACGATGTGAACGGACAATGAGCGTTGCATGATTGAATTTGTATTCCCGCCAAGAACAGGTCTCAAAACTCAAATCAAATTGATGGATATAGAACTCTCATAAACGGCCATAGAACATGAAAACCAGCTGGTAGTCGCCAAAAGCCAAATGCTGGTTTCCATAAGAATTAGTTCTGAAGTCTATGGATCTCCCAAAGCGTCCAGCGGGTAGTGCGGGCAGCCGCGGTCACTGACATATTCAAAACGTGGATGGTCAGTAAGATTGTCGCTGTTGCCATCGTAGCTCTTATAAATCAGACCAGGTTTGGACTTTCTCCAATCAGTGACTAGGTCGACTGCGATTCCAACTGCCGTAGAAGCTAAGACTCCATTTGGCCAAACCACCTGTGGATTGATGCCGGCATCTCCATATCTTGCCGCTTCCGCTGCAAGGTTTCTCTCATTCAAAAATCCAATGCAATGAAAGCAAGGATAACCGGGCAGGGACAAAATGACTTGTCCAGCCATTCGAGGTGGCTTTCCCGTCATTTCAGTAACGTCCATTCCTACGTCAATAAGCGGAATGAGATATCTACGGCAGGCAGCTTCCAGTTGTCGGCGCTCATCGAAACCATCAAGGCAGCCGAAAACGATATCGCAGCTTCGCAGAGATTCCGGAAAGTCTTGCCAACGGGCGGGGACAGGCTCCGTGTTAGCTAAGCCATTAATGCTCGTTATCACTCTATCGGCAATAGAAATTTTGAGACGACCTTTGAGAACATCATCTTCGGTTCCACCAACAAGACGATTCAGATTTGAACAGTCTATTGCTTGGGCGTCAAAGAGTACAAAGTTAGCAAAACCTGTATGGCTAGCCTGCTGTGCGATATGAGAACCGCCACCACTGAGTCCGACGATGCCAATTTTCAACGAATCAATTCGCTCAGGAGCATCATGACCGAGAAAAGTCTGTCGACTAAAGCGGTCACTGTTAGCGAATTTAGGCAGCGCACTGAGCACCTGTGTTGGATGTCCAACGACAGTTATGCGGTCGACTGGTCGAAGGATATCGTTAGGCATGCACACTTCAGCATATGCCTTATCTCGTCCAAAGACCAGCATTCCATGCGGTTCACCAGGACTTGTGAAAGTCAAACTTTGAACGATTCGCGGAATTTCTCGCCTATCCATCGGACTAAATGAGGGTATTCCGGGAAAATCGTGCATGTGTATATGAAAGATGCCGACATCATCGCTCAGCGAGGACTGAAGCGCGTTTCGGATTGCCTCGCTGTTTATACGTGCGCCAGCGTACTCATCAGCAATGTACTGATCGTCTGGAACAGACCAATACTCCGTAAGAAATATGATCGGATTGGAGCTCTTCTCATTACCTATTCTGGCGCGACAGAAGCCAATTCGCTCATAGGCAAACGAATGCGGTCTACCCATGTCAGCCATTATTCTGTTGTAGAGTTGGCGTGCAATTCTGACTTGTGTTTTCATCGTACTGCCCTCAAATGCATAGCAACCATTTGCGCCAAAGTCAGGCCAGGTTTTGTTCTCCACGAGAAGGCGTACCAGTTTCTCGAGAGCATATGAACACCCTGGGCGTTCCAATTAAGCGCTTCCGGATGAGTTCGGTTGGCAAAGGTTGGCTGTTGCGAGTAGAAAAGCCGAGAATCGTAGCCATCCATGTGTACAGGACGAAGAAGCAGGTCAACAGTGGCAGGAGTTGCTCCCCCAGGAAGGGAAACATTAGGTAGCAAGAAATAGGGTGTGCCACCTTCTTCCATCTGTTTCACGTCAGGATATATAGAACGAAGTTCGTCAATTTGCTCGATTGGAAATTGCATTAGGAAGAACCTCCGTCTCTTGGGTGGGAGATGAATTTCTCGCCGCCCTTTATTTCCAGGGTGGCGTCGTCGGCTATTGGCTCTAGATTGCCGTGACGGACTTGCTCGACTTCATCAGCCGGGGGTATTTCAGCCCAATCCTTTAATGAAGTCACTTTCAAAGGACCGCGGGGAATTTTGTATTCAACACGGTTGATCTTGATTTCTACCAGATCACGCTCTGGGTGCGGCTTGCTAGCATTTGATGTTGTCTGCATCTGTGAAAACCTCTATTAAGGAAGGGGAATTTCCCCACACTAAATATTATAGCGGTTTCAGACAGACAAATCGAATAATCACAACAGAATAATACCATTTAACAAACATTTTACATTGCCAAGAGGCTCAAAATGGTATGTCTGTATATACAATAAATACCCTTGTCAGCAACAGCCTATGATGCCAAAATGTTGCGGAGTCGGCATTTGCAGGAACAAGGTAATGGATTTTGAGTCATTAAAACAACTGCTGAAAAGCAACGAAATGGAAGAGGCTCAGTATGCTCAATCCAACGACATCTTCAACATCTTCTGTAAGAAGGACGGTGATCATATCAACACTATTCAGGTGATTGACGATGAAAAGGATCAAGGACGATTAGCCGTTACAGCCCACGCTCTCAACTTACTAGAGCGGGCAATCAAAGCTCATCTTGAACTTCATCAACCAGACTACAACCTATCACTCTTTGAAGATGCATCCACAGAGGCAGTGACACAGAGCCAGTTTTAAGTACATCCCGTTGCATACCATTCAGCAATTCGAATTTAAAGTTGAGGAACCATGACTATCAATACGACACTAATGAGCACAACGGCAGTTGCTCGCAAACTAGAAGGAAGCAACAAGTGGACGGTGCATTCACCAGCAGCTTCATTTCACTCAATAGGACAGGACAGACCATCGGCGCTCACAAAATACATTGAGATGATCGGTGCTCATATGTACGCCCAACAAAAACAAGCTTCTCTTGCTACTAGAGGCCGTGGGCGCCCGAGCAAAAACTATGACGCTCACTTGCATATCCAAGTCGAGAAGGGCGTAAAAGAGCGGTTTGACGAAATCGCCACCGTATACGATCTTTCTCAAAGTGAAACGATTGTTTTCCTTCTAGATTCCTTTGAGATTTTGCGACAAGAATTTGTTCAACAGAGTGAGATGGACGAGGCCGAACGTCGGGTTCTACAGCCAGCGTAGCTCGTCAACACACATTCTGAACAAATTTGCTTTTTCGGACAGATGCTTGAGAAAAGTATTTCTAAGACTATCGATTGTCTTGGGTTTCCGAAAATTGACCTGGCATGCATATTTTCTGTTCCTGCATCTGCGCCGACAATTTTTCTGCTTAACAAGAAAATTCGGACATCACAGTAAGCAGTTATGGGTTGTTTCCAGGATTTCCGAAACGATAACGACGTGTCGTTGTAGTCGACCAATTGGGACTTGCAGGAGGCTGTTCATAAAGGCGCTTACAAAGCCAGATTAGCAAACCCCAACCGCTAGTCGCCATTTCTTCAGTCACCGGTTCCCACTCCGGATGCGCTCCATTGCGACCAAGAGTTCGTATTTCATGTGCACTATTGGCCTCTTCAAGTTTGAGCCTGTTTAGAGCACATAATTCATCGATCTGATCTTTCAAATCTCCCTTCGAACATCCAAGATCGGCACAGATTGAATGTACTGTCCTACGAGCCATGGCTCCAAAAGCGTTCCAGCATTTGTTCTGAAGGCAAGCTTGTGACTCAATCACATCATCTCGAACATTCGATGGCAAACCCTGTAAAAGGGTCGCAGTTAGTTGATCATCGGACGCATGCCTGATGCTTGGAGAAATGTTTGCCGTAATTTGAGTTTGATGAACACTGGGTCCAGAAAAGTTCAAGGCCTCTCTGTAAAAACTTTCAGCTTCAACATCCTTTCCTTGATTGATACAGGAAGCCGCTAAACCCGCCAGGACTGATTTACGATGAACATCCAGCGGCTCAAGCAACAAAAGAGCTTCACCAAAAAATTGTTCAGCTTCTTCATAGCCTTTCTGCATGAGTAGAACCCCTCCAATTGCAGCCAGAACATCGGCTCGATGAGGATCGGCATCGGACATCTCAGAAAGAACTTGTTTAAACAGAACTTCTGCTTCTTTGAATTTTCCTTGCTTTTCGAGCGAGGTTGCAAGTCCAACTTTGGCGGTTAAATCACTCATACAAGTTCGCTCCTTAAGTTAAAACCCTGCCTTAAGGTCCTTCAGTGGCGGTTGGTCTAATTCCTTCAAAATAGAATTGACGCTGTCGAGAATTTCTTGTCTTGTTTGATCAATCCAGTCGCCCAAGTCGGTGGCTTGGTGGAATCGAGAATGATGCCTGCCAAAGCGATCATGGTCCATAAACATATTGTTCAACCCAAGCTCTCTGCGCAATGCGTCGCGAATTTCTTCCAGTTTTTCAACTGCAGTGTCCATTGCTTCTCGCCAATCTCGATGGATCAAAAATACTTTGCCCTTTGAAATTGGAAGTGTTGAGTCGCCTACTTTGGTGCAGCCCGTATTGATGGCGGTTATCGTATCTGCTAAGGCGCGGTCGAAGTCAGCAAAACTTAGTTCTTGGTGGAAATAAGTGCGAAAAGCGGGACGGTCCAGACACTGTGCATAAAACAAGATCAAATGTCGGTCTTCAGTCCAAGTGCGAGAGCCTGGAGCCCAATCTTGTTCTTTACGAGCAATTTTCTTGGTGAATTCGCGATGAAGTTTCAGTTCCGAGATAGAGTATCGTCGCGAAGTGCATCCAGATGAATAGTGACTACGTTCATGAACCTCATCATGACAATTGGGGCACAGCGTAATGGCGTTAGCGATTCCATCAGATCCGCCCTCGCTAAGGGGCTGAATGTGATGAACCTGGACCTGATGTAACTTCTTGCAAATGCAGCACATGCGGCCGCACTCTGCAAGCAAGCGATCAACGTCTTTCTGACTAAACGACATAGCGCCTCGAGGAATTTGGGAACAAATTTTATCAGGAACGCCAAAAGTACCGGTTTGTCGGAAACCCCTGTCAACTTTCTTTGCTCCTTCCTGCAATGAACATAGTTTCTCTCTTGCCTGATACACGCTCCTCTAACGCCCCGGATGACGTCTCAGAAAAATTTTTCAAACAGACGGTTATACCCACGAAATCCATTCGAAGACGCTTTCTCGCCTCTTGTCGCTCACCGGGTTGTCGTGAAGGGAGGTGAAAAGAAGTCCGTTGAGCTTGAGCACAAAAAATCAAAAAATGCTGAACAAAACTAGAGAGTCCAGCATCAGGCCACTGACTAGCGCACCCCTACTCAAAATTTCTTAGCACAAAACGGCGATTCCAAGGCTGACCTTTGCGTGCTTCTTGAGTGGTCGGGCAGATTGGGTCCAGAACAGTTTTATCAAGCTGCAACGGGCTTTCAAATACCACCCAGGAGATGTTTTCAGAATAGGGCTTTGTTGTAAGAGAGCCTCTGTAGAAGTAAAAGTGCTCCAGCTTGGTCACTTGTTTGATTATTTCCGGAGGCAATCGCACGGTCTTTTCGCCGGATTCACAAGCAGAAAAGAATGACATCAGCTCGTCAGACTTAGCACCTGCCGAACTCTCAACAACGAAAGTGCCAAGCACCAGATTCTCAGAAGGTTCAATCATCTTGTCGCCAGTCTCTACGTGTTCTTTCACTGGTGCATGGATAAAGTGAATCTCGGCATCAAACGATCCGTCTTTTGAAAGCTTGCTTTCAAGAAGATGCTCAGAACGTCTGTGGAAGTGTATTTTTGCAAGTTTCCATTTCTGAGAGCCGAAAAAAACAAAAGAGCTTTCTTTGCTTCCACAATCATCAACTACAAAATTTTTGTGTCCTTCATCTCCATCAAAGTGACCTTGTATGACCTCTTTCCAGTCGAACTGAAGCTTCTTGCTTATGAAAGCTGTTTGCTCTGGATAAATTCGTATTGGAGATTCTTGCTCTCGTACTACTTCAAGAAAAGATTCTACTTTGTCAGATGTTAGTGTCGATGTCATAAATAAGCTCCTGAGCTCTGTTTGCAGCTCCTACAAACAGATTAAGAATAGATGCCGCAAGAGACGCCGAATCAAAGATGCAAACGAGCTGACAAAATCAACCAACACATCAAAAGATTCAAGAAAGATTCCGTAGGCTTTAGAAGCCATCCATGCTTTATATCATCAGTTCAAAGTCCAGTAAACTTGATATCTACGAACTTGGAATCTGGCGCATTTCAGCGATAGACCTTTTTAAAACAGAGATAGAAGAGGACATGAAAAGCGCAGCTATTACAAACCCGACTATCAAATCCGGCCATTTTGAGAGAGTTGCGGCAGTTAAGCCGGCAGCGACAATAACACCGGCGTTAGCAATCAGATCATTTCTAGAGCAGGTCCAAGTTGAGCTCATGTTCAGATTGTCCGTGCGGTGACGCCACAAAAGATAGAAGCAAACTGTGTTCATGACCAATGCGAGAAAACCAACCCATCCCATGATTTCAGCTGTGGGAACTGTATGCATAGAGAAACGGATGAATGCATCTATCATGACTCCCAAACCGAAAACGAGCATGATCACCCCCTTAAGCAGTGAGGCACTAGCCTGTTTGCGAGTTGACTTATTTAAGACAACTAAAGTCATTGCGTATACTAGCGAATCTCCGAGCATATCCAAAGAATCAGCCTTCAAGGCAGTCGACTTAGAAAGAATTCCAAAGATTATTTCAACAAGAAACATAGCCGCATTAATTGCCAAAACAGTCCACAAAATCTTTGCATGACTGCTTTTCATTTCTTCTAACTCGCATCCTTTGTCACTACAGCAGTCGCCCATGAAATCACTCCTTTAAAATTTGCAATTTACAAGTCTATGTTTTTGTTGCAACCCTGTGTGAGCCCTGACTCGAACCGGATGGATGCACCGGTCTGAGATCTGCGCCATAGAGTTTAAGCAAAGACGGAATAACAATCAATGTCAAAATGGTCGACGTAAACATACCTCCCAAAATAACTATTGCCAGAGGCTGTTCGAGTTCCCTGCCTGTGCCGCCCATGACTGCAATCGGTAGAACGCCGAGTGCAGCAGTTAGTGCAGTCATCAAAACCGGACTCAAGCGATCCATTGCACTTTCTTCTATCAAAGCGTCCAATGATGCGGGGTTCGCTAGTAGGTCACTGTAATGAGTAACTAGCATGATGCCGTTGCGCGTAGAAATTCCAAATAGAGTAATGAAACCTACAAGCGAACCGACGCTCAAAACACCACCAAAAAAAAGCGATGCCCAAATTCCTCCGATTAAGGCTAAAGGAAGATTTGCCATAATCAAAATTGCCGCTCGCATGGAGCGAAAAGCCATGGTTAGAAGAAGAAGCATGCCAAACAATGCAGCCACACTGAGCAAAAGAAGCTGCCTGGTTGCCTGTTCTTGGGCTTCGAATTGACCACCGTAAACAACATAGTAACCAGACGGCAACTTCACCTTTTCATGTATCAACTTACGGGCATCCTGCACAACAGACCCAAGATCTCGCTGCGAGACATTGGCTTGAACAACAACTCTTCTGCTTACGCTTTCTCGGCTAATAGTATTGGGACTGGTGCTCTCTGTAACCTCTGCAAGTGTGCTAATAGGGACCTTCACACCAGAAGGTGTATCCACCAAAGTCTCAGTGATTAACTGCAGGTTTTCGCGAAACTCCGGCTTGAACCAGACATAAATATCCAAAGACTTCTGTCCTTCAATAACCTGGGCGACAGTCATCCCCCTGAAGGCCGTTTCAATGGAGTCGGACAGATCCTTTACTCGAACTCCATACCTTGCAGCCGCAGCTCTGTTCATTCTTATCGAATACTGAGGCACAGGAATAATCTGCTCAACGTGCACGTCGACTGCACCTTTTACAGTTTTAACGATACGTTCGATTTCCAATGCTTTCTCGTGCAGAATGGCTAAATCGCTGCCGAAAATCTTGATTGCTATAGCAGCATTTACACCTGAAAGTGCGTGCTCCATGCGGTGTTCAAGATAAGAACCAGAGTCGGTGATAAGACCCGGAACATCACTGAATTCATGCCGAATGTGATACAGCAAATCCTTTTTTTCTGGACTGTCAGGACGCACTCTTATGTCGAATTCGCTGAAGTTACCCGAGCCAAAATCTTCTCCACCTTCGGCTCGACCAGCTCTTTGACTTGCTCCTATAATGTCGTGCTTCTTCTCGAAATGTGCTATCAGCTCTTTTCCGATATTTGTGGTTGTCGTCAAACTTGTACCGGGCATTGAAGTTGCCACAACCACAAGACTGTTCTCATCAAATTCAGGCAAAAATTCAGTACCCATAACAAGCAGTGGCGTCAGAGAAAAGACAAAGATCGCAACTGCAGCTGAAATCACTGCTTTAGGATGTTCGAGACTAACGCGCAGCATGGGCTGATATCTATCTTTCAACCAGGTGACAAATTTCGTCTCGTGCTCGGGCAAGTTGTTGGTTTTTCTAAGCAGCAAGTAACACATAGCCGGTGTGACAGTCAGTGCCACAAGCAAAGAAGAGAATAAGGAAACGAGATAAGAGACTGCCAGTGGGCTGAAGATTCTTCCTTCTAATCCGCCTAAGGACAAAACAGGCAGGAAGACCAGACCAACGATAAATGTGGCATAAACAACAGACCCTCTCACTTCACACGATGCTTCATAAACGATTCTGAGAGATGTCTTGGGCGAGCCTGCCGCTTTATTTTCTCTCAATCGGCGGTAAACGTTCTCCACATCTACAATCGCATCGTCTACGACTTCGCCGATGGCGATTGCCAGTCCACCGAGCGTCATCGTATTGATTGTGTAACCTTGAAATTTAAGGACAATAATTGCAGACAGGAGAGACAAAGGAATCGCTGTGAGTGAAATCAAGGCTGCACGCCAATTTTGAAGAAAAACAAAGAGAATGACTGCAACAAGCACCCCGCCAAGCAAAACAGCTTCGCTGACATTTTTCACGGCAATTTCAATGAAGTCTGCCTGTCTAAATGTAGTTACAAGTTTCACATCGGCAGGGAAGCCCTCTTTGAGCTCCTCAAGCGCCTTTTCAATCAAACGCGTTGTCTCAAGAGTATTTGCCCACGGCTGCTTCATGACCGTAAGGACCACTCCCGGATGACCGTCGACAATGGCGTCTCCTATTTTGAATGCCGCTCCAACTTTTACGTCTGCTACATGCTTAAGCAAAACCGGTATGCCATTACGGCTAGTCACAACGGTTTCGGCAATTTCCTCGGGCGACTTGACGCGTCCCAGACCTCTAATCAACTTTTCAGTGTCTTTTGTGCGAAGCATGCCACCGGCTGCGTTCGTGCTGCTTCGACCGGCAGCTTCCAATACCTCATCCAGAGTGATGTTGTATTCCTTTAGCTTTTTTGGATCGACTAGAACTTGAAATTGCTTCTCATCGCCGCCGATCACAACGACATTAGAGACGCCTGTAATCGCCATCAAACGCAGGCGAATCGTCCAATCTACAAGGGTGCGTACCTCCATGGCTGTAGTTTTGCCAGTGGAGTACAGTCCCAATTTCAAAATGTCGCCGGCTGCTGATGTGATGGGAGCTAACGTAGGTTCTTGTACGCCAGCGGCAAGGCGAGACCTGGCGCTCTGTAGTTTTTCAGATACTAATTGTCGGGCAGTGAATATATTCGTTCCGTCTTGAAAAATGACGGTAATCACTGAAAGACCGATCGTTGAAATTGACCGCACAACCTTCACATTGGCAGTTCCATTCAACCCTGCTTCAAGCGGGATGGTTACTAGGCTTTCGACCTCTTCCGGAGCAAAGCCCGGTGCCTCAGTCAGTACGACAACCTGTATTGGAGCAAAATCAGGAAATACATCTACAGGCATCGAAAACATTGAAATGCTACCGACGATAAACCATATCAGTGCAAGAATATTGACGATGCCGCGATTGTTAATCGACCATTTAATTACGCGATTAAGCATCTTTGGCATCTCCCTTGCGGCTTCGCCGAATGAAGAAAGCAAAGATGGCAACAGCTACTAGAGAACTGGCGGCTCCTGCAAAAAATATCATCAGCGACGCGGCCGAATTGCCTGATTCTTTTCCGTGACCTTCTTGATGTTCGGGATGGTCTTCGTGATGCTCCTCATGAGCGGACTTTTCGCCCTCTTCTTTGTGCGAATGTCCACTGCCCGGCTTAAGTACAGATTGCGCCTGTAATTGCGCAGCACCCGATACAACTATTGTTTCATCAACCTCCAGTCCCTCTTTAATTTCCACGCCTTGAGACGTTTTCAGCCCGGTAGTAACGAAGATCGGCTGAAAATGGTCTTCGTGCTTCTCATACACGAATGGGCGCTCTTTGAAATAGACGATTGCTGTCTCAGGAATTACCAGTGCTTGTGATGTACCTTGCCCGACGACTACTTGAGCAGTCACAAACATTCCAGGTCTGAGTATGCCATTTGGATTATCAGCGATAACTCTGATGCTGAGTGTTTTAGTCGCATCGTCGACAACCGAACCAACGGATGAAATTTCTCCTCTAAGTTCCTGCTTCGAAGGCGTCTTTATCCATACTTGTTGACCTTGTTTGACTCTGGGAATTTGCTCCTGAAAGACATCGATCATTATCCAAATCGGGCTCAAATTGACGATGGAAAACACACTGTCTTCCGGACTGACGCGCTGCCCTAAAGTGATATTGCGCAGAGTAATAACGCCACCGACGGGAGCTATCACAGGTAAGTCTGCAGTGACCATGCCGGTTTTGATAGCAGTATCAACGGCTGTGCCGGTCATTCCCATTATGAGCAGTTGACCTTTTGCATTCGCCGTTGTGACCGCGAGCTGTTTCTCTAGGAGCTTCACTTCTTGCTCAAGTCTTTGCTGCAAAGTAAGAAGCTTTACTTGCGCTGATTCATGTGCATTTTTTGCCTCATGATAGTTTTTTGCAGCAGATATCCCTTCCTTCAACATCCCTTGTTCTCTGTCAAAGGTGACCTTTGACAGCTGGACTTGCTTAGTTTGAAGCGTAATATCGCCTTTCAGCTGTGTTTGAACTCTTGCAATGTCGGAGTTTATTCGTGTTCTGTCATTGAGCAACTGGGTCAAAGTAGTTGCAACTTCGATACTGTGCACAAGCGCTAGTACTTTACCTTTACTGACGTTGTCACCCTGCTTCGCGTATACAGCTTTGACCACTCCTGTGACAGTGGGATTGACATCAAAGGCTCGAGTTTCATCAGCCTTAACTTTTCCCGTTGTTTCAAGAATATCTTTTAGGGTGGTTGATCGAACTTTTGCAAGTTGAATGTCTATGGCACGAAGTCCTTGCTCGTTAACCTCAATTTCTTCCGGTCCGGAAGACTCTCCGGCATTGAACGCTTCGTTGTCTCCACTGTGCGCGAATGACAGTTGAACAGGATATACAAAACAGACTGCAAGAAAAATCAGCATTGCCAGTGCAGAAAAATGCCACTTGTACGCAGCTTTTTCGAAAGACTGACTCGATCTATTCATTTTTAGACACCAAAAAAGGGACGCACGAATACAGTCGCTACCGGCGACTTCGAGTTCGCTTTTTTGGCTAGATTAGTAAACTGCGATAGACGATATAGACAGGTAAGTCAACAAGGTCAAGTTGGCGCGGAGGCGGCCTTATCAGCTGAGCGCTGGAGAGGTGCTCCACCTTTCCAAACCTAAAAGTCTCGGATGTGCAAAGCACATTATGCATCCGTTCATGATTTTCAGATGCTTCATTGATTAGGATACTGCTGACGGAAAGTTCAGAAGTAGGGCATTCAGAGCAGCAGTTATCAACCGTACTGACAACGACCTTTGCGATGGAAGCGTCACAACATTCGGCGATCGCAATGCTTACGACGCCGGTGAACTGATTGGCAACACCGTTGCAATAGTCCGACTCTTCGCATAGACAAAACGATTGGCCTGTTCCGTAGAAGAACAGGAATAAACATGCTGAAAGTGTTGCCCAGAGTTTTAAGGTCGCCATACGAGTCGCTCAGTTCTGTCTTCTATCATAGCGGATAAGGTTGACTAGACCGTGATGCTCAACTCCTGACAGATGCCGCCCCTCGCTTTGCAACTCATCTTACCCCTGAAACACGAGCCCTGGCTGTCTTCGCCTTGACACACAACAAAACGAAAGACTGTGCCTAATTTAGCGAAGCAGTCTCAGGCGTAGCGAGTACTCGAGTTTCTGCCTGTGTACTTAAAGTGCACAAGGTCATTAGATATTGGACCATTGCCATCGCCATGGACGAAGCCATACTTTTGCAAGTAAGGTTTTGCTTGCTGATAATTGGCTATATCAAGCGCGTTTCCGCTCTCGTGATTAGAGCGGCCAGGCAGCGCCACTGTTCTTGAAATTCCCTTGGTGCCTCTGTTTGCGTACAAGTATTTTTGCTCTTCTAAAGTTCTTCCGGCTGAGTTAACGCGGATAGTGATACCATCAGCGGCGGCATCTTTTTGAGCAGCAATAAAGGCTTGTCCGGCTGCTCCTGACAGCCACTTACCGTTGCCTATACTGACTTTGCCATCTTGGGTCCACTGAAGCTTGTCATTGCCGTCCTCAGATTGCTGCCTGGCTGTAGCAATGTCATAAAGTCTCTGACCTGCATCAGTTAACTGCTTACCGGTTGGAGAACTCAGATCTTCTTGAGTCAATTCAGAAGCCGATTTGCCGGACATCATGCCGGCGGCGATTGCCCCAGGATTGTCACCCAGACGGTCTTTGAACTGAGCGACCATATCGGTAGCCATCGTTTCTTGCATCTCTTTCGGCAATAGCTTCATGTCATCTTTGCTTGGAGCTTCGCCATTAGCCATTTTTTGAGCCATGGCTTGCAATTTTTTCAGCGAGTCTACATTGAAGCCTTTCGGCAGTTTGCCTTGCTTGATGAGCTCCTCAATTTTGGCTGGATCCGGCGGATCACCTAGGTCTAGGCCGGACAGCCAGTTATGTATTTGTCTGCCGCTAAAGCCGTAGCGACCGACTCTGTGATCGCCTTCTGGCGACTTGCGAATTGTCGAATATGGTTCTGATTTATCGGGGTTGAATAAGCCAGCAGCCGCATCTTTTACTGCCGCTTGCTGGTCAGACTCATTTGCTTGCCTCGGAACATCTCTATTTGGGAAATAATCTCTCGTATTGCCCATCGGCATCTCGCCGCCATTATTGCCCTTGAATCTATTCATATTGCCGACACTTTGCTGCGTTTCCGGGCTCATTTGAGAAGATTGCGGCTGGCGTACGCCCGCATTCTGACGAGCCTCCGGAGATACTACGGCGTCACTGTCCGAAAGCTCAACTCCGTTTTTAGCCAGCGCAGGATTTTGACTCTTTAAGCGCTCAGACAGGTAGGAGACCAATTTTTCAGCGGCCGCTTGTTGAGCCTCTGTCGGATATAACTGTCCTTCATTTCTTTCCAGCTGTATTTTTATATCCTTGGCTTTTAGAGCTTCAGGATCGCCGAACATCTCAATGTCGCCATTTTTCTTAATCACGAAATGGGGCTTGTCTGGTGGCTGCTTGGTGACATCCTCCATGCCCACTGATATTTTCGGTTCTGCCTTATCATTCAAGTCAGGAATTTCAAGTACGCTTTCTTGCCTTGTTGCCGTTTTGTCTTTAAATTTGCCCGCTCTTGCAAGTTCTGCCGGACTGGCTTTTGGGTCGTACGTATCTGATGCCTGCAAGGTAGCCGCAGACACACTGCCATCACCTGCGGTGACAGCATCACTTCGTCCTGCCGGCGGACTGGAAAGATCTCGAGCCGCAAAATTACTCAGAACTGCCCGTGTCCTTTCCGAGCTTTGCCTAATCCCTGACGGCTCCGCGCCGTCACTAGATGAATTTGTTTCCTGATTTCTGGTCATATGTGTCAGAGCCTGAAAGTCTAAAAAGTGAAATGGAGAACGTCAATTCGTTCTTGGGGTGACCCGCAGTTCATCTACTTCGAGGGGAAGTTTAGTAAGCACCTGGCGTCAAGCATTCATCGTAGGGCCGGCTCATTGCACTGGCAATCGGCGTTTCGTAATAACCACATAGATGAAAGGCAGTCTTAATGCACACAAGTAAAAAAAGCTACGCACATGATGAAAGCTGGCTAAACATGTCGAACTAAGGAAACTTTTTCTAAGCAACTTCTGTCATTGCTAAGTGAAAGCTTTCATTAAGCTGATACAATTGACTCAGGCTGCAAAGCCGCCTACCATCAACGTTTCAGACGAGGCAAAGCAAAAACGAAAACGGTTTTCGATTGCTTTTTACACGAATGTCAAAATATACCAGCAGAAAATGTTAGTCAGAGTTATTACACTCCTGTTTCTTCTTGCGTTCAATTGTTCGTATCTGAGCTGGATGGCTTGCGCCTGCATCTCACAAAGTGAGAGCTGTGCGGCATCTGCAGTAGATGCCCAGGACACATGCACGGATTGTGGTCACGCTAAAAGTTGCTGCGCAGAAAAGCAAGATTTAGATTTTTCGGGAAGTTTTGGCGAAGAGATAGCCATCATTGACCTGCCGGATATAGAAACTCCTCACGCGGTAAGTGAGGCAGCACGGCCGACCAAACGAATCTCATATGGATATCTGAATAAGGCTCCTCCACAAGATCTGATTTCTTTGCATCAAAAGTTACTGGTTTAAGGCACAAAAGCAAATTGCAAGCGCCATAGCTAATGCTATTGCGTTTTTTTTGTTGTCTATTTAGGAGCCAGTATTATGCCTACGCAAGAAGAAATCTCGGTCCCACATAAATCAATTGATTCAGCCGATCAGCGTAAAGGTTGGGTGGTGGCAGCTATCTTCATGGGTGTCGGGCTGGCATTGAGCGGCATTTTGTGGTTCAGCATCGGCAATAAGGCCGAATTGGCAAGCAAGGAAACTACGGAAAAAGAAGTTGAGGCAAATCGCTCTTCTGTAGAAATGAAAAAAGAGGAAGGCATTATCGAGGTTGTCACCATAACCACAGAAAAACCTTCCTCGAAATTCACTGTAGCAGGCTCAGTGGAGCCAAATCAACAGCAAATGCAACAGATAAGCGCGCTTGCCAATGGTCGAGTGGAATCTGTAAACGTAGCTCTCGGGGACAGCGTCAAGCCTGGAATGATTCTCATTTCAATCGACAGCCCACAAGTAGCTGAGATGCACGGTAAATTGCATGAAGCCGAAACCAAGCTTCGCCTCGCCAGAGTTACGTTGAACAGGGTCATGCAAGCAGCCAATCGAGTCAATATTTTAAAAGCTAAAGCAGCTCTCGATGAAGCAATAGCAACGCAAAAGAGAACAAAGCAATTGGTGTCGGAAGGCTTAGTTGCAAAAAAAGACCTGGTGTCTGCAGAATCTGAGTTTGTAAAAGCCACCGCTGAATACAACTTTCAAAAGGATATTACTCTCAATAGAGAAGTTTCAGAAGCTAAAGCCGATTTGAGCACTGCTCAGACAGAAGCAGAACACATAAAGGACGCACTCAAAGCAATTGATGCTCAGCTGTCATCTAAAGCAGAAGAAAAGGAGCATGATATTTCAACGCTTCAATTGCGCTCTCCTATCTATGGCACTGTTATAGAGCGCCTGGTGAACCCTGGAGCAGGAGTTGAGGCTGGTAAACCTCTTTTAACCGTAGCCAATACTTCGACTCTCTGGGTGATTGCTAGCGTACCGGAGCGTGAGATGTCCGGCGTGCATATAGGCTCAAAAGCAAAGGTTGTTCTGCAAGAGAAGACTATTGCTGGAACCGTCAGCTTTATCGACCCTCGCTTAAACGAAGACACGCGTACATCAAGAGTACGGATCATCATCGACAACCCTAACAATCGCATTCAGACCGGTGCATTTGCACAAATTGAATTCAGCAAATCAGTAAAGTTAAACGACGCTATTTACGTTCCCAGCACAGCTGTTCAAACAGTTGAAGGCAAACAGGTCGTCTTTGTTCAGGATGCAGAAGGAAAATTTTCAGTTAGACCAGTAGAGACAGGGCAGGACGTTGAAGGACAAACACCTGTAACAAGCGGCATATCTGCTGGGGAAAAGGTTGCAGCCAATGGATCATTTGTTCTTAAATCCAAGCTCTTAAAAGATCAGCTCGGAGGAGAAGACTGATGATCGAGGCATTGATCAGCTTCTCAGTCAGGCAAAGACTTCTTGTGGTTATGGTGGTGATAGGACTTGTCGCCGCTGGAATTTTCAACTTACAGAATTTACCCATTGATGCTGTCCCAGATATCACAAACGTTCAGGTGCAGGTTTTAACTTCCGCGCCTTCGCTCGCGCCTCTGGAAGTAGAAAGACAAATTACGTTTCCTATTGAAATTGCAATGAGCGGGTTGCCTTCAGTCACTCAGGTTCGCTCGTCTTCTAAATTCGGACTGTCGGCTGTAACCATCGTGTTCGACGACAGCGTCGACACATATTTTGCAAGACAACTTGTATTGGAAAGGCTCACACAAGTCAGACAGCAAATCCCTGAGTCGCTGGGCTCTCCGCAGATGGGACCTATTTCAACTGGACTTGGTGAAATCTACCAGTATGAGCTTAAACCAAGTGCAGAAGTAAAAAACGACCCGCAGTACTTGCGCACTATTCAAGACTGGATAGTAAGAAGACAACTAATGGGAGTTCCCGGAGTAGCTGAAGTAAACAGCTACGGGGGTCAAAAGAAGCAGTATCAAGTTAGAGTCGACCCGCCAAAACTTGTCTCTTACGGGCTGTCTCTGCGTGACGTCGTCCAGGCAGTCATGGCAAACAATGAAAACGTGGGCGGTGCATATTTAGAACACACTGGCGAGCAATTCATTTTAAGAGGAATAGGTTTAGCACAGACAACAAGCCAGATTGCCAACATCGTAGTTAAGTCTGGCAAAGACGGAGTGCCGATTTTCGTTAGAGATATTGCAGAAGTCGTAACGGGAGCCGAAGTAAGACAGGGCGCTGTTCTGGCTGATGGCAAGGGCGAGATTGTCGCCGGCATCGTGATGATGCTCAAAGGAGAAAATTCCAGGGTTGTTGTCGAGCGAGCCAAAGAAAAGGTCAAACAAATTCAAAAGACTTTGCCAAAAGGTGTGGCACTGGTGCCTTTCTATGACCGCTCCGAGCTCGTCGATAGAACTATTCACACAGTCGAGTCAAATCTTGTGGAAGGTGCACTCCTAGTTATTCTCGTGCTTCTTCTTGTTCTGGGAAATTGGAGAGGTGCTTTACTCGTAGCTAGTGTCATTCCTCTATCGATGCTCTTTGCCGCCATATGCATGAATATATTCAAAGTATCAGGCAACCTGATGAGCCTGGGCGCACTGGATTTCGGACTGATTGTAGACGGTGCGGTCGTCATGGTCGAAAACACTGTCAGGCGCCTGGGAATAGATAACGAGAAAGGACGTAAGCCGGGCAGCAAGACTACCATTCTGAATGCTTGTTTGGAAGTCGGGCGCCCTGTTGTATTCGCAGTAATAATCATCGCCATTGTCTACTTGCCGATTTTTAGCCTGTCAGGCATTGAAGGCAAAATGTTCAAGCCGATGTCTATGACTATTGTGTTTGCACTAGCTGGATCGCTGATTCTTTCTTTGACGTATGTACCGGCGATGCTCACTCTTATCATGCGCGGACCGGTTAGCGAAAAGGAAAGTTTTCTTGTTCATTGGATTAAGGGCTATTACCAAAAGGCGCTGCATTTTGCGTCTCTTTATCACAATCAAACATTTGCAGTAGCGCTCAGCCTGATTGTGATGAGCGGTATTACGCTTTCAATGCTGGGGGCGGAATTCATTCCTAGACTAGATGAAGGTGCGCTGGCCGTGCAGATACAGCAACTTCCCAGTGTGTCGCTTAGCCAATCTATTGCAACGACAACACAAGCAGAAAAGGTCCTGACTTCCTTTCCAGAGGTGACAAAAGTAGTCTCCAAAATCGGTCGGGCAGAGGTCGCGACCGATCCAATGGGAGTCGATACCAGCGATCTTTATGTAGGACTGAAGCCACCAAAAGAATGGACGACGGCAAAAAATAGAGAAGAGCTAGTCGACAAAATAGCCAAGGCTCTGGAGGAAAAGGTACCGCAGGCAGTCTTCAGCTTCTCTCAGCCAGTTGAACTCAGAACTGCCGAATTAATTGCCGGCGTTCGTTCGGATATTGCGGTCAAAATCTTTGGAGACGACTTAGATAAGCTCAGAGAAACAGCGGAAAAAATCAGCAAGGTCGTTGGCACAGTCCCTGGAGCTGCCGATGTGAAAGTCGAGCAAACAGCCGGTCTGCCGCAGTTAATAGTTGAGGCTGACAGAGACGCAATTGCTAGATATGGAATTAACGTGGAAGACGTCAATACGCTCGTCCAATCAATAACGGCGGGACAGCCAGCGGGAATTGTTTACGAAGGAGAGAGACGTTTCGAGATAGTCGTGCGACTAAATGAACAATCAGGACGAGACCTAGAATCGATAAGAAAGCTTCTTGTAGCTGGTCCGGCCCTAACTCCTAAGGGTGGAGGCGCAATGATTCCGCTTACAAGTCTTGCAAAAATTAGAGTAGAGGAAGGTCCTGCACAAATATCCCGAGAAGACAGGCGCCGACGCATAGTCGTTGAATTGAACGTGCGCGGTCGTGATATAGGCAGTTTTGTCAAAGACGCCGAAAAGAGAATCGACAAAGAAGTGAAATTACCGGAAGGTTATTACATTACCTGGGGCGGTCAATTTGAGAATCTACAGCGAGCATCGACAATGCTTGCAATTGTGGTGCCTATTGCACTGCTTCTGATTTTCATTCTTCTTTTCATGTCTTTCGGCTCCGTTAGCCAGGCATTGCTTATCTACACCGGCATTCCTTTTGCGGTAGTAGGTGGAATATTCGCTCTGGCAATTAGAGGCATGCCATTTTCAATTTCAGCTGGAGTCGGATTTATTGCGTTATCCGGCGTAGCTGTTCTAAACGGAGTTGTGATGGTGAGCTACATCAACACACTGAGGCAAAAGATGGACTCTGAGGCGGCAGTCATAAAAGGCGCGCTGACCAGATTGCGCCCGGTTTTGATGACTGCTCTTGTTGCTAGTTTGGGATTTTTCCCAATGGCATTTTCGAGCTCTGCAGGGGCCGAAGTGCAGAGGCCGCTGGCTACTGTAGTTATCGGAGGTTTAATTACCTCGAGCCTTTTAACCCTTCTTCTTTTGCCCAATCTCTATCTTGTATTTGAGCAACTAGGCAGACGATCAGAAAAACATGGACGAGCAAAACGTCTGGAAGAAAAACCTTCGAGCGAACCAATTATCAAATGAGGTGTGGGATTGAATCGCATAGCTAAAATCAGCCTTCCATTAATTTGGATTACGCTCTTTGCTGTCTGCCTTTATGGCTGCACGCAAGCCAAGAAACCAGATGAGAGATTTCGTAATCTCGTATTACAAGTCGTGCACATGCCATATGTGATGACGATGTATCCTCGCTTTGCGTCAAGAGGAAAATCTTTCATTCATCTCGATATAAGAAAAGGCGACAAGATTGAAGACGATGCGCACATCAGAGCACGACTCGTTGCCCGCGATGGAGATAGTGCGGAAGTCGAATTTAAGCAAGATCCCAACATACGAACATACTTTGCGTCCTTGAATCTCAAACATGAAGAAGACTACGTTGTAGAAACAGATATTCGGCTAAAGGATAAAACGGTATTGCGACCTATTTTCTCTTTTCACTGCGGAGATCCTGTTCCACATGTTGAAAACGATACAGAACATGCAGGTGCAAAAGAGTAGATGGAAAGCAAAACAATGGATCCAATATGCAGAGTCAAAAGACTTATGGCGGCAAGTCTGGCTGCCTATCTCGTTTCATGCCCGAGCGCTCACACCGCATCGGCAACACCAAGCATTTTAAATATTCCAAAAGCGGACAGCCCATCATCTGTTCAAGATCTGACTACATTGACGGGCGCATTTGACGAGTCGCTTTTAAATAGCCCGAGAGCTGCCCATTTGAGAGCACAGCTTGGCATTTCAAAAGCGGCTTTTGCACAGGCTTTAACGCTTCCAAACCCGTCATTTTTCTTTCTTGAAGACACTGCTCAAAGAGCAAGACAAATCGGTGCTTCTGTGCCTATCGAAGGACCGTGGAAGATAGCTTTCCGACTGCTTCTTGCAAAACAGCAAGTAAGACTTGCAGACCTTGAGATTCAAAACAATCTTTGGCAATTGCGTGCAACAGTAAGGAGAGCCTATCTCGATGTAGTAATGGCCAAAGAAACAGTAGAAACGCTAGACACTCTCATGACTCTTTCAAAAGAGCTGGAAAAAACCGCAAGAAAACGCTTTGAGGCGGATGATGTGGCAGCATACGATGTTGAAAGAGCAAGCCTTGCCGGCATGCAAGCAGAAGCGGATTACCGGCAAAGTCTAAAGAGACTAGAGCAAAGCCGTCAGCGACTTACCGTAATTATGGGCAAAGACTACAGAAAACCAGTTGATGTTAATCATTTGCCTACGTTTCAACTGAGAGCAGCAAATGATGAGATGCTGCCTGACTTTTCAAAAGAGTTGCCGAGTCTAGATTCACTGGTAGCAGACGGTTTAAAAAACAGAATTGATTTGAAAGCCGTTGAGCAACGCATGGTCGTAAACACCGCAAGCATGCGCAATACAGTAGGAAATATCATTCCCAACACGCAGCTCAATATCGGCAGTTCGTACTCAGGCAATCCACCTGAAGGTCCACCAACAAAAGGTATGTTTGTTGGTGTGACGCAAGAGGTACCAGTGTTCAACTTTCAACAAGGGGATATTGCCAGGCTTAAAGCAACATATATTCAGTTCAAGCGAGAAGCGGCATCGATGAAAAACGTAATTTCAGAAGAGGTTATCGCCGCTTATCAGCAGCTGTCAGCAGCAAGAGAGAGATTGCAGCTTTTTCAAGCAAAAATTCTTCCCACATCAGAGAGAGTGGCAAACATGGCAAAGCGTGGCTATGAATTCGGACAAAACGACATCACATCCACAATCGCAGCTCAGCAAGCCAACGTGCAAACGCGGGTGAATTACCTGGACGCAGTCAGAACATATCAGCAATCACTTACAGATTTGGAGCAAGCGATTGGACACCCGCTTTAATTAAGCCTGAATTTGCCTTGATATGCGCCTGTTCATAAAGTGAGCGAGCACCAAGAGCAAATTTCCCATCGAAATTACAGGCACTTCCAGTGACTCACTAACACCAAAGGCATGATGGAAAGTGGCGGTCATAACAAAGCACAGTCCAAGAAACATCAGGCTCAGCACACTAGTTTGTCTATGTTTCTTGTAGCCAAGAAAAATAGAGATTGAAAACAGAGCAACCCATGCGAAAAGCAAAATGTGGGTGTAATCGTTTTCCAAATTCAAAAGCCCGAGTGCAGGCAAGGCAGCAATAGCAAATGGCAAAGCCAGGCAGTGAACAAGGCAAATCAGGCCGGCAAACATCCCAAAAACATCCCAAAGACCGGCAGGCTTGTGGCTGCACGAAGAAGATAGGCAATTGCTGGAGGTTGTAAACATACAACCATCATACTGAAAACCGTTTCCATTTTCAATAGAGATTAAGGCACTTGTATCTGTCCTAAAGGTGCGTGTCGTTGCACTCTACAGGCTCAATTTGCACAGTAAAGTGGCCAATCTTGTGTTCTTTTAAGACAGCCTGAACACGAGAAAGCACTTCGTCATAAGTAGACTCGCCCAGGACCACATGCATGCTTGCCGCATTTATGCCGGTAGTGAGGCTCCAGACGTGTAGGTCGTGCACGCTTCTGACGCCCGGCACTGCGTTCACAGCGTCTCGAAGGATTGCCAGGTTGATATCAGAGGGCGTTCCTTCGAGCAAAATTCCGACTGCTTCCAGAAGTAAATTCCAGGTGCGAGGCAAAATAAAGAGACCGATTCCGGCAGAAATAATCGGATCGGCGTAGTACCAGCCTGTAGTCATCATAATCAAAGCAGCAATGATTACACCGATTGATGTGATCATGTCCGACAAGACTTCAAAATAAGCGCCTTTCATATTGAGGCTCTCTTTTGAACCGGCTTTCAACATAAACATGCCTGCAATATTTACGACAAGGCCGATTCCAGCCACTATGAGCATGCCGGTAGTCTGAACTTGAGGCGGATGCAGAAATCTCTGGTATGCCTCGTAAAGAACATAGCCGGAAATTCCAAGCAAGATGATGCAATTGGCAACAGCAGCCAGAATCTCAACACGGTAATAACCATAAGTCTTTGACGCATTGGCAGGCTTTTCAGCAAACCATATTGCAAAAATCGCCAACCCCAAACCAGCTACATCGGTAAGCATATGTCCTGCATCGGCAAGCAGAGCCAAGCTTCCGGTCATGATGCCACCGATGACTTCGGCGATTAAATAGGTGAGTGTAAAAGCAAAAACGATGCTTAAGGACTTCTTGTTTTTAGACGATCGCTCTTGACCGTGATCGTGTGCGTGGGCCACTTAAAATTTCCTCTGTTTGCGCGCCGACCGAATGACCGGTATGAGTCGCATTTTCTTTCATTTCATCACCCTTTCATTCTCTCTTATTTGCGCAGCAAAAGCGCGTTTTCGTCGTGATTTAGAGCTAAGAAACTACAATCAAAAATCTCCACCATTCTTGGAATTTTTACATTCGTGCAAATAACGCAATCAAAAATTCGCCAATCCTTTTTGACATTCGTGTTCGCAAAAGCAAAACTACGAAATTACGACTTCAAGAGACTCTTCTACCGATTGCTTGATGGTTGCGCAAATCGCCTCAAGAGGCAGGTCATTTGGTAGCGGATCAAAGGGCCTTTCCACTTCTTCAGCAAGCAATTCAATACCGAAAATAAAGTACGAGGAAATAAGCATCATCGGAATGCTCAAGAAGTGAAAAGATGGAACCAAAAACCATGGCAAACATGCAACATTCAAAAGCAGCCCGAGCCAGAGAAGAAGCTTGTACGACCCGGCAATAGGCGACTTCAGTATTCGCTCTGTTGAGCCACAAATATCCATGAGAGTTTTTGCATGCAGGTCAAGCTGCAGCTGCTCCCACTGATCGATTACTCCGTCTTTTCTCCATGTTTTGAGCTTTTTGTAGACCTCTTGGGCTATCGCCGAGGGAATATGTTGCTCTTTATCAGGGATGGAAAGTGCAGACAATAAATCGGGATCTCGCTGGCAACGCAGGTGTTCCATAAGTGCAAAAGCGAAGCCGGAAATCAATTTCGCAAATTCCAGACGTTGCGATTCATTCAAAGAATCAGCATAGCAGCGTGTTTTAATGGCTAGATTACGGCTCTCATTTACCAACTGTCCCCAAAGCTTTCGAGCTTCCCACCAGCGCTCATACGCGCTGGAATTTCGAAAAATGAGAAGAAGCCCAATCACTGCACTGAGAAGCATCGCTCCATTAAGTTCAACGAACTTTGTACCTTTGATATCGTGATTATCAATCAAACAAACAATCGCAGTGTATGTCACGACTGCAAAATTGATCTTCCAGAGCAAAAATCTACCTGGATTGAAATGGTCAATGAAGTGACCTAAGCGTTGCAACCAGCGAGGCGCGTCGCTTGTACCAATAATTTCGCCTGCCATCTGTCCTTCCTGAATACCATTAACTGATGGCTATCGACCACCGCTCTAGACTTTGAATCATCGCATGCTCGCGACCAAAGCATTCATCAAGAGGTTTTTCTGGACAGACTATAAATCAAATTTTCATCGAGTCTAATCGAACCGTTGCGCTGAAGTTGAATAAGTCCTTTGCCGACATTTTCATCTTCAAGACAGATGTGCAGGCTGCCGGTTTCCAGATGGGGAAACTCGCAACTTTCATCAAAAACCAGTGCCACAGAGCCGCTCTTTTCTATGATAGACATAACATTGTCGAGACTGTCCTGGCATTCCATACAATTGCACTGTTTTTCTGCATTTGACTGAAGACGAACCAAGTAAGCCATGAGAACACCTTTGTTTGTCAAAAAATATGTAAGTCTTCTTTCCTGTACTTTGACTTCGTGAACAAGCAAGTTTTTCTTCATTACCTTCAATGCTTCAATGAGCGTTTCTATCTCGCAGCAAAGCACACGGTTGCGGTTTGCTAGTTCCAAATGATCATCATTTTTTAGTAAGCGTATCGGTCCGAACTTGTGAAGTTCATAGAGCAGATATGTGATTGCATCTTGCATTGATGTCAGATATTCGTTTGAACATTCGTGCATAGGAAACCTCGTTGACAGAAGGAGAATGAGCTGCTGCCGAGAAGCTCTTCCTTATTCTCTTGATAGAGAAAAGAAGGTCAGCTTCTCAGCGCAACTTGTTTCCCCTTACAAAATCGATTATTGAAAATGAATATCGTTTTTCACGCGAACCTACCAAGAACAGCATCATAACTGAGCTTCAGCGATTGTCAACCAACTCACGTCATGCTTTTCTGCAAGAAGAACTTAAGACAATAGGTCCGAAACATTGACAAACAGGCAGTTAGCACAACGCACTCGCAAATTTGATGCCAGATTGATTTTTACTTTCGTGCAAACAATCTTCTAAATTGAAGAAAAAAAATGGACTTCATCCTTTATATGAGCAGTTACAGTTGGCTGCCCGAGCCAGTTGTTACGGCACTGACAATCGTTTTCAAAATCAACACAACTTTGCAGAAAACAAAGACTCAAAAAAATAGCCGGGCTAGAGCTTACGGAAAGACTTATCTGCATTGAATGCAAAAACTATTTGAACATTTGTGCATGAGCACTTTCACCACACTTTCACGAAAAGTGAAATAGATTCAGCCTCAAAGCTAGCAGGGGCAATGGAAATGGGCATCAACAACTTACACATTTGTTCAATACATAGGCACCACAAATGGTGTCAAGCGATTGTCATAGGAATGAAAGATAGTAAGTGAAACTTCGTGACTTCCCATTTACTTCCAACCCAGTTGCAAATATTTTGATGTCAGAACTTACCAAATCAATTAGCTAATCAAATACGCCTTGCGGGAGCATGGCTCAACTGCGTGCACTACGCCTTAAGCACGCGCCCTAAAACATCAGAATTCTAAAACCAAAAGGAAATATTCATGCAAGAAAACCCAAATCAAAATTTCGACACTCGTCTGGATTCAAGTTCGAGTGACAACCCGGAAGGTTCCGGATTCACGCAGCAAGCTGCAACTTTGCTAGCCAGTAGAGAAGGTGCAGAGGAGCAAGCAAGCCAGCAAGCTGCCGAATTGCTTCAAAACGGATTGAAAGATGTAAGTGGTCCGAACGAATTGACAGGTATTCTTCAATTGATGAAAGCGGCGCAACTAAAGCCGGAGATTGTTCAAAGCCAAGAATTCTTTTCGTACTTGAAGTCAATTGTTGGAGATGTTCCAAGCCCGCATTCAGAGAGTGTTCATTTCAACCAGGCAGGGCAAGGAGACATTGCACGGACGGAGCAAGCCAGTTCGCCGGAAAATGCATCTCAAGCTGCTGCGGAAGCAGAAGAACCCACCGCTACACAAAAGGAATCTCAACCAGGTGATATCAACAATCAAGCGATGCAAATGATCCAGAATGGATTAGTAGCGATCGCATCAGGAGATAAGTTGACGGGCATTGTATCGCTCATGCAAGCGGCACAAGCAAACCCTTCCATTATTAGTGATGTGCGCTTCCAGAAGGCGCTGGCAGATGCTCTGAACTACGGCAACAGCAATAAACGAGTGCAGTCGACCGATGCATCATTCGCTTCAAGACAGAGCACCCAACCCGGCGTCGTATTGCCGGAGGCTAGCGTATTAGCTCTGAGTTGAAACACTTCTCTACTACAAATGCGAAAAGGCCGATCTGGTAAATCGGCCTTTCTTTTTCCCTCAGGATGAAGTCTATCTATGAAAGCGATAGTCGCGCTGTCGCTCATTGCTTCTGTCAATCTGGCGACCGATTACATTGCCGCCCAGAGCGCCAATCAGCGCGCCTGTTACACCGTTATGCCTGCCATTGCGTTCCCCTATAACACCGCCTGCGACACCGCCGACGATAGTGCCTATGACTTCAGCATTGTTGTTGCCTCTATGACCTGAAGGGTATCTTTCGTAGTCAGGATATCGATTCTGTGGATAGGATCTATAAATGTCTCGACCTGGAGGGTTGTGATTATCATTGCCCCAGCTGCCATTTCGAGGGTAAGGCAGCGGCGGGAAATTGATGTCTACATCAATTCTTCCTCGTCCTCCATTAGGCGGATGATTGTCACGCACTCCGCCATTTGGATAGTTCCAGCCACCTTGTCCGTAGCGTCCTTGGTCAATCTGTCCTACGCGTCTTTCGCGTCCGGGATAACCAACATATACCTGCCCATTTTCGGTTATGGTCAGGTCATCGCCCATACCATTTCGCTCTGAACGATTGATCTGTTGTGCAAGTTGCCTGAATGCATACCTGTCTGTTCGGTATATATCCTGCAGAACATTGGCAACTTCTCTGCCATTGCCAAAATCTAGCTCTCGAGCCATTTCTCTCGCAGGGTTCGTTTGCCCCCTGTAAAAATCATCTCTCGTCACAAGTCGAACCTCACGCATAAAGGGAGATTCAATAAAACGAGAGTACTGTGACAACCACGTGACACAATGAAGACAGCCTCCCTGTGCGACTCAACGCTAAAACGTTCAAAGATTTTTTACTTTTGTGCAGATTCGAAATGCGCTTGTTGTCTGAATCCGCACAAAAGACAAAATTATTGCAACAACTGTGCGGAGTTTAATCGTCCATGACGATACTTTGACTGCCGACAAAACCAATCTCTCTCAATGCCTTCATCAGACGATCTCTTTGCACAAGTGAGAGCTTTGCTGCCTGCATCTGGGCATTATTTAGCTTGCCATTTTCAAAAGCAGCTCGAAACAAATCAATAAGAATACGTCTTTCTATCAATTCAACATCGAAAAGATCAACAAATGTCCAGAGCAAATTTGTCACTTGCAAACCGTGAATTATCTCAATCCTATTCGAGTCTAAATGACGTCTGAAAAACCGGCATCTAAATGGAGGCAGAGAGTTTCTTCTAAAATTTCTAGGCACAATTACATCAAGATGAGCGGGCACTGTTTGAATAATATTGTGAAGATAGAGGGCGGTCGCAAATGCAAAGACTCCCGCCATCTCTCCGTTTTTGTCTTCCGTCCAAAGTTGGGTGACAATGTAGTCTTCTCTGTGGCAAGAGAGAACTGGGAAATATTTGAATCGAAAGATGCTCCGGACGTTTCTCAGCCATTCACCTTTTCGAACGTAATAGACCTGAAGCTGCCTTGAATAACCACAGTTCGCTGCCTGATTCGCAGTGAAGAATCCTTCCTGCTTTAGCGCAAGCTGATACAAGCGATCGTAGTCAGGCTTTTTCATATGCCGGTATTTCTCATCGATTTTCAGTTTTGCAGCAAGCCGGGTGAAGTGCAAGGGCAATACCGCCAAATCAGTAAATAAGCCGGAATTGCTTGCATGAATGTACAAACAATCAGACAAAACTGACAAATACTTTTGACAAATATGCGACCACGGATTGATTTTCAGTGAAATTTGACATTAAACGAAACTGAGATATGATGCGGTTTTCAATTGAACACGCAAGCCGACAACGGTGTTCATTTTCAATGCGATTCTAATACAGTCAGACTGAAAAGGAAGCAATCAAATGGACTGGCAGCTTGAACTTGTTATGGCTGTGCGCGCCGTTTTAGCAGCTATTCTTGGCGGCATCATTGGCTTCGAAAGAGAATTGCACAAGCACGACGCCGGCATCAGAACATATGCTGCCGTAGCTGTCGGATCCTGTGTATTCGGCTTAGTATCGATGCATTCGCAGGGAGCCACAGCTGGAGATTCGAGAATTTCTGCGCAAATTGTCAGCGGCATCGGATTTATATGCGCCGGAGTAATTATGCGCGGACAAGGTGGACGCACCATAGGTCTAACTACGGCCGCAACCATCTGGGCAACAGCATCTATAGGTTTGACAATGGCTTACGGAATGTACGTGCTCGGTGTTCTCACAACGATCATTACATTTTTTCTTTTAGCAGTTCACGACACGCCTTACTGGAAAAAAATGTCGAAGAAAGATCACTTGCATAAGCCGGGAAGCTCGCATCATGACCACCAGGACGACGACTAGATTTGAAAAGTTCTGTACTCTGATACCCAGTTATACTACCTTTTTTAGTAGAAAAAAACGCAAAGAAAATCGACCAGAAAACGCTTGACTGCAATGCAGTCGCGGTGCGCTTTCTGGTCGACCGAAATTCTTATAGTTACGTCACTTTAGCACAGGAAGCTTCATCAGATTTGCAGTTTTTCTGCTCCACTTGAAGCGTGCTGTGATGCAGACCAAATTCCTCCTGGGCAATTTTGGATATCTTCGCAAGAAGAATATCCGTATCGGCAGCCTCATCAATGAGAACGTGAGCAGTCAAGGCATCGCGTCCAGAAGTGATTGTCCAGACGTGTAAGTCGTGGACATCAAGCACGCCTTCGACTGCCACTATCGAGCTTTGAAGTTTCTCAAGGTTGACACCATTTGGAGTGCCTTCCATGAGGATATGAACGCAGTCCTTGATGAGCTTCCAAGTGCGCGGCAGAATCATCAAGCCAATGACGCCAGACACAATCGGGTCGACAATGGTCCAGCCGGTAAACATGATGATAAGCGAGGCAGCAATAACGGCGACTGACCCCAAAAGGTCGCTCATCACCTCCAGATAGGCAGCCTTTGCATTGAGCGAACCGTCCGACGAATCGGACAGTAGCTTAACGCCGATGAGATTGACGATAAGTCCGCCCACCGCAACAAGCAACATTGGCCCTGTGAGAATTTCAGGCGGGTTGGTGAATCGTTGATACGCCTCGTAAAGGATGTACAGAGACAACCCGATGAGAACGAGACCATTGACAAGCGCCGCTAAGATCTCAGTTCGGTAGTAGCCGAAGGTTTTGCGCTTGCTGGGTGGCTTTGCGGCAAACCAGACAGCAAAAAGTGCAAGCATCAGGCCGGCTGAGTCGCCCAGCATATGCCCGGCATCTGCAATCAACGCAAGACTACCGGTATAAAGACCGCCAACTACTTCTACCGCCATGAAGGTGAAGGTCAAAGCGAGAACGGTTTTCATCGCTGTTTTGTTCTTCTTGCGAAGCGCCGCGAAGTCACCGTGATTGTGATTGTGTTCGTGAGACATGGGTGTTCTCCATCTTTCTAAACCAACACGCCTGCCTTGAAAGGAAGCTCAGAGTGCTCGAAGTGACAGGCACGTGTTTGGTTTGGTTTGGATGTGGTGAGTCTGAAAAAGGGGTTAAAAAGACATGTAAAAACTATGCGATCTCTTGAAGGCAAATCAATCGGAAAGGAGCAACAGAGAAGCATTTTGAGAAAACGGTCTAAAAAAACTTAAGTACTCATAAGCAAAAGTGTCGAAATCTCATCTCGCAACACTTCATAGAGGTCGAGCAAAAGCGATAGCTGATCGCTCATTGCGCAGATAGCGCAGCGAAAAGCAGAGAAATGAATTGCATCTGTAAAACGGTATTCAAGACATTGCGGAGATACGCTAAGCAAGTTTTGAAGAGGGTTTTAAATCATTGCAACATCTGATCACTTTTGACATTTGTGCAGAACCAAAAGCGAAAACCATGTTCATTTACGCGTGTAGAAAAATGCCGAATCTTTGATCAAGTGCCAGCGCTTTAGGTCTATTTTTTTTACAAGCACCCAATTTTTTTCAAGACGATCATGAAAGTTCTCATCAGCCGTACATCCGGGAAACGGCTCGCCGATATATATGAGCGAATCGCCAGTGTAGGCTCTCAAAGCTCTGTAGGCCATCTCGTCATTTAATGGCGGCCAACATAGAAACAATGTGCGATCCGGATGATATGCAACGGTGGTTTCGGTGGCTGGTAAAACTTCTGTCCAGCTGTTAGTTTTCAACGTATAACCATTGCGTCCTGTTGCAGATGGGGCAAAATCATATGCGATGATATCGGCACCTCTATTTCTCAAAAGTGCTGCCCAATATCCTGTACCGGCACCAATTTCAACCAGCGGTCCAACCTCTGCAATCGCTTTCAAAACGTTCTTTGAGGGGATCGCCCATGAATACTTACGTACCATCAAGTTCCTGCAAAAGCGGCGCATGTCGCTCGCGCTGTAGCGCTCTTGCAGAGAATCAAAAATTTCTTCCAAAGGATTGCAGCCATTTTGTAAATCATCAGATACGACCTGCTTCTCGGTGATACCAGGCAAGGTCCATGTTGAATCTCTATCGAAGTTTATCGAGAAATCAAAAAGAGACACAGCGTCATCGAGCCAACCCCAATAGAGGAAGATACTGCCAAGCTGAACTGCACAATTGGCAATGGTAGTGAGGGAATCCGTATCTTTTGTCAAAAGAGCTTTTTTTAAAACAGCCTCAGCTTCGCCATATTTGCCCATTTCTGTATAAGCGACTGCTAGATCTTCAAAAGCATGCAACTTCAGCCTAGAGCGAGTGGCATCAAGCAAGTCGCAAGCGGACTTAAGATAGCCTTCTGCCAAATCGTAGCTACCCATGGTGACGAGCAAACAACCTAATCTGGTGACTGCCTGTGCATAACTCAAAGTGGAGCTTGGTGTTTTCTCAAAGTTAGCTTTGCGGATAGTCACTGCTCGGGTGAGACAATTTTGCGCATCTACATTGGCGCCTCTTGAAGCCAGATACTCAGAAAAATTCATGAGTAAATCAGCAATTTCAGGATGATTCGGTCCGAGCTGTTGCAACCTCAATGCCACCAGGCGCTCATATACAGGCGCCAGCAAAACATTATAATCACTGAGCCATGAACTCCAGCGAAGCAAAAGCCTATTCAAAGTCTCCAGCACTTGAGGGTGATCCGGTCCAAGCGATCTTGCTTGAATATCAAGGAGTTTTTGCAACTCAGACATACAGTCGCTTGAGTTGAAGACTCTCGATTCAAGTGCTTCTACAAAGTCTTTGCCATCTGCCAAATCAACCAGGTTCAGAGCTTGGACAGCAAGTTCGTCTGCAATGCTGAGATTGCCCGTAACTCGCGCTGTCAAAGCGGATGTTGCAAGACCCAACGCTTTTTGCGAGATCTTCTCGGGGTCCTTTTTCTTATCCATAGTAAAAGCGTCCGTGGATTCCAGAGAGTAGCGCCGTTCACCTCAATTAAGAGAAGCCCTTATAGCTCGTGCCTTCGAAGATGTAGACAACGTGAAATGAGCAGAGAACAAACCTTTCTTGGTGAGTGTGAAAGACATGTCTTCTTGAAGTTTCACCAGACCCAGACGTTCAAGCCTCAGTATGGCATCGAGAAATGAGTCGTCCTCAAGGCACATATGCGCGTTGCCACCGTCCAGATGAGGAAACTCACAATCGTCAGTCGTGACCAACTTCAGTCCGCCGGCATTTCGCATCTCCGAAAGTACTTTGTCTATGCCGTCTTCGCAATCGTTGCACTCACAATCATAATTAGTTGTTGAGCGTGATCTGACCAAGAACGCAACCAAATAGCCTCTGTCTGTGAGACTGAAAAGCGGATCATCAGCGCTGTTTCTCGACTCTCTAATCAATTCATTGCGTTGCATGCCGCTAATTGCTTCCATGTATGGATCTGAAAGGCAGCAAAGCTTACTCTGCCTTCCTATCAAATCTGTATGTCCCTCCTCTTTGACTAATCGCAAAGGACCATATTTATAAAGCTCGAATAAGAGCCTTGAGGTAGCTTGTTGAACGCTTATCGACCGTTTGTTATTAGGTTGGTGCATAAGTACCTTTTCAATCAAATAGAGATGACTGAGACCAATGACGGCATATGAAATAACGTCTGTGTTAAACATCGGTTCTAAGAACGAGCCATCTTCGACATGTCCATAGCAGACTGCGCAGCCTGGGCGTACATTCTCGATAATTCTTGAGCGCTCGTACCAAGAGTTTGTATAACACCGGCAAACAATGCACCTAATGCTTGGAAGAAGGATGCCAGAATGCCGGCGCCGCCGGGAAGAGCAATCATTGAGTTAATAATGCCATCCAACCCGGGCATCAACTGTGAAAGTGCACTTTCTGCTCCCATCATTGGATTAGTACCGGCACTGGCATTGAATGTGATTCCATCCGGCGTGATGGTTGCCTGAGGCAATACACCAATGGATGAATCGGCCATAGGTGGAAGCTGTTGAAATTGAGAATAAAGATCAGGGACGCCGAATTGTTCCGTAACTCTGACAACATTGTCTAGAGCTTGAAACGCACCTTCGCCTGCACCTTCTTGTGAATCAATTAGCATTTTTGAAAACGAATATCATTTCTGTGGCAATCCTTCCGAGATCTGCATGATATCAACGTTTCAGCGATTGTCAACGAGTTACAGCGAGACACAAATGTACAACTCTCCTTGAAACAATTCATTCAAAACCGACTCACCATGCACCTTTTCAAACACCAACAACAATCAGCCCAAAGACTGCCGTTTTACATCTGTGCAGAAAACATTTTGATTCAACCTAAGCGAAACATGCCTGCCACAACCATTTGATACAGAAATACGCACGAATGTACAAAAACAAAAACAGAACCAGCACAGCAATTTTGACATTTGTGCAAAAGACTAAAAGAACCTACAAAAGAGTGCTGGAGACGCTTGACCGAGCATCTCCAGCACCTGGGGTATGAATGCAGTTAACCAATTTTGTTTGCTTTAACCTTCCTCTGAGAAGCAAACGAATGGAAGTGCGCTGTCGTTAACGGTATTACTAGTGGTGCCCTCCTCCAAAACGACTAAACAAAATTTTTACCCTGGGTTAGTTGCTATCGAAAGTCTGGGCTTGTCGATGGAAATGATGATAGGTTTGCCATCAAAACTTGTCAAGAGTTTTTCCGCAAAACGTGCATCACGAGCCAGTTTCCATACATGAATGTAAAAGACGGCGAAAAAGACAATCATTTTCACCGAAGCTTAGCGATATCACAGATAGTGCACAAATGACAAATAACCCGTCAAAACACTGAACCTGTAAGAGTTTCAAAACCCTCTCCGCAACGCCGTGGTGAAAGTCTTCCACTAATATCTTGCCGCCAGCCAATTTAGCTGCAAGACTAAAACTTAGTAGTACTGCGCATCGAAATGAAAATGAAAGCGCTTTTCATTGCCCTTCTCTTTCTTATCCTCTCTTCAAGCCTCGGAATTTGTCGAGGCTTTTGTGCTGATGTTCAGCATCATGTGACCGGAAGCAAAAATACCATCTCGGCGATAAATGAGGATTGCTGCTCTGATTGCGGTCATTCAAAAACATGCTGCAGCAATAAAGCGTATTCATCTGGAGCAGTGTCTCTAGCCTTGGATTGGGAATTACTTCGCCAAGTCTGTCAGACGTTAGTAATTGTCGATGAGCAAGACTTATCACTAAAAGAACTCTACAGAATGTCGAGGGGCACGCGCGCACCACCATTTGTGGAGACGATTACAACTTACTCTTTGTGTCAGCGACTTCAAGTTTAGAAAGACGAGCGGCGTGTTACGTCGCCCTGCTTTCATTTGAAGTCGTCAATTAGTGGCAACATAGCTTAGAAAAGTTTCCGAGAAAACCAAGCAAAAGCGCGCTGAAAAGCTGCCTTTGAAAAGTCACAGAATTGGACGACTGACTAAAACTCCCTAGTCAGAAATTTTTTCTTTGGAATCATGAACAAGCCCAACCTAGATAAGCTGTACGAAATTGCCAGCAACCAACAAGGTTTTTTCACAGCCCATCAAGCGACGAAATGCGGTTACTCGCGCCAATTACAGGTTTACTACGTAAAGAAAGGCGAGTGGATTCGACACGCCAGGAGCATTTTCAAATTGCTCTGCTTCTCCGAAACATCACCTTTTCCAGATGATTACTACATAACTCTGCTTTGGAGCGAAAACCAGCAAGGTCACTTCGAAGGGGTGATGGGATACACAACGGCCCTCTACATCCACGGTTTAACTGATACTGCTCCGGAAGACATTCACTTCATCGTTCCCAAGCGCTTCAGACGAAACAGTCCACCTCCAGGACGAATTCGCTTTCATAGAAGAGACCTTTTGCCTGAGCTGATTGCCTCTGTGGAAGGATTGAAAGTCATGACCGTCTTCGGAGCGGTCAGAGACCTTTTGATGCGAAATAGCCTTACGGAGCCTTCTCTGTTTGCGATTTTAAATACCGCTCTGGAAAAAGGAACAATTACGGTCGAAGAAATTGAACATCTTGCTTCTCAATTGCATCAAAAACCACAAATTGTACAGACGCTGGCAGAAATAGTTGATACCAGAAAAGGCGCCTAGGAACAGTTGAGAAATGTACAAAATTGCAGACGCAAGAACAGCTGTAGCCGCGCTTCTTTGTGCTGCCAGCAATCCACATATTTCAGAAGCACAAGCAAAGGTACTTATTCAAGAAGCTGCTCAGAATGCCGTATTAGCATTCGGACTGTTCGCATGGCACGAACTTATCCAGATTGCAATCGAGCAGCTTAACGACAAGAAATTGGCTCCTATTGTGACCATGGAACTTCGAGAGATGTTTCAAAATGCGGAAATAGACAATTCGATGTCATGACTCGAAACTGCTGTTTATTCTTCCTTGATTTTGTATTTCTTGAATTTGCACGAATCGGTGAATCCATATGTTTCTCCGGTCTTTTCGTCGACCAATATGTCTCTATCTGAATTCTGACTTCCGTAATATTTCAAATTATGCTCGACTGCGCCTTTTCCAAAAGCAGTCTGCAGAGCTTCTCTTGCATCGGATGGTAGTCCAAAATATTGAATTGCTGCCATGTCATCAAAAGACGCTGCATTTCTTAAGTCAAGGTCACACCAGTCACAAACCCTAAAAGGAGGAAAAGTGAGCACTTTCAATGTCTTTAGCTGATATCTGAGATTAGCAAGAATTCGCAAGCTGGAAGTTTTGTAAGGCACTTTCACTACAGCAAATGTTGATTGAGAGCCAAGCATTATGGGCTGCGCTTTAGCCGGGTAGAAGGTCCAGGATACATCGCCAAATCTGGTGCCAACTCCTACGACATGAGGCAATTTGTATGCATACGAGTCTTCGATCGCTCTTGAATACTCACCTTTACCACCAGATGCTCCCATCCATTCAGGTTGTGCAGTCAACGTGACAGTGGTTGTGTCTTTCCTGTCTATTGGAAGAATGGCATTTTCAGGATAGATTGAAAGAATTTCTGCACTTTCAGAAATTTTCAATTCTTTAAGGGCTTTGCGTTTATCGTCTGTAGTCGTCTCCGATTCTCCATCTGAAGTGGCACCATCAGGAGGGTCGACTTGAGCTAGTTCTGGTTGCTGACAGGCAATTTTTGCTTCAAAACGAGCAAAGCTATATTTCAAAGGAATTGTTGTTGCCTTTACCGCCGGAATATTAAAGTGCATCAAGACGAGGTAATAGGAGTAGTGCGGATCAATTTTAGGAATTGCATTTGGATCTCTATCGTGGCCAAGACTTGCAACTGAGCAGTTACCAAGGAATTTCCTGTTATCTATCGTGTATATCCACAACTTGTGGCGAAATGGCACATTTTGCCAGTGTTTTCCGGCCTTTTCGGTAGTTATATCCAATCGCTTCTTAAACTGGGCTGCGTACGAATTCAGTTCTTCCAATTCGCTCTCTTGGTAGTAATCAAATTCCGTTTTTGCTGCAGAATCTGCGGATTTTGAAGCCGTTTCTTTATTCTTTTTTGCATCTTCTTTTGCTTGTAACTTTGTCCACAACCCAATTGATTTGTTAGAAGAGACAGATTTATCGTTCAATCTAAATTGACTTTGTGCTGCAAACGCGGAATGCGTACTGCCTAAAAAACTAAAAATCAAAAGGCTAGCAGCTACAACTTTGACAACTTCACCACTCTTTTTAAACTCGGAGGCGCAAAAACGAGAGGGATTCATTAATTGAACTCCATGGAAACTATATTGGGACGCCTCAAAAATGATAGTTCATACGAGACGAAAATAGTCTTCCCGGAGTTCTAAATCCGGAATGGATCTCAAAACTAAACGACTTGTCCGCTCTGCAAAATAGTATTCAAAGTCCCGGTCAAGTTATAGTTCGAACCCGCTCCACCGTCAGGTCCCGAGCCGGAAATAATGCTGTCTCCTACTCCGATATGCAAGTGCGAACCCTTGCCTGCAGCATTACCTGTTTGACCCACTCGACCAACAACATCTCCAGCTGTGATTTGATCTCCGGGCTTGAGCGGAGTTCCGTCCTCTCTTCCAGCCAACGTCTGCATGTGCGCATAGTAAGCGGTTTTTCCATCTGCTTGCTTTATCGTGATGGTATTGCCGCCTAGACCGCCCGAGTCCACACTCACCACTTCGCCATCAAAGAGAGATCGAATCGGTGTACCTTCCGGAGCAAATATGTCGGCGGCACCATCAGAACTTCCATGATGCAATCCGATACTGCTATCCGAAAAACCGTCTACAGGGAAAACCCGTCCATCAGCAGTAATCGCAGGCGACAATCCATCTACAGCCGTGGGCGCAGCACCACCAGCTCCTCCTGCGGAGCCTGTGTCATAGCTGCCTGAATCACCGTCAGAGGCGCCTGAGAAAGAGTTACCACCACTTGAACCGGCGCCTGAATATCCTCCACTATCACCTGCAGAACCAGCCATGCTAGATGCATTACCGGAAGGACCGGAGTAGGCAGCCGAAGATACCTGGCGGGCATGAGAATCACCAGCAACAGCATTGAAATCTGGTATTGGTCTACCTTCAGCCATAGCCCGCGAACACTCTTGCAGCCACCTCATCACTTCATCGAAAGAACGGGGAAATTGCTGCATAGATGGATGCGATGCGCGAAAAATGTCCAAGACATTCTGTATTACAGCCTTCTGCACATCATCTGCCTGCTGAGCGTTCTGTATTTCTATGTTTATTGGATCGCCCGGCTTGGCTTTGCTATTCGGGTTTTTAGAAAGCTTTCCTCCTGTGCCGACAAAGTAGTCCGGCTCTTTCCCCATGCGCTTGTTCATTTCAGCTGTGGAGAATTCCACATTAGAAGCGTTCTTCAAAACATTTTCCATCTCAGGCGAAAGCGCATCAGACATGGTTTTTCCACTTTTGAAAATATCAGGAAATGATAATTGACTTGGTTCTGCCGACTGAATTCTTTCAGTTGAAAATGGAAGTTGCCAGGCTTCACTGGCTAAATTTGCTGCCGCCGGATTCATGCCAAAAGGCAGTGTCGGCATAAAATTTCCATCAAATGGTGGCAAGGATTATCTTTCCTCTACAAATAGGTCACGAAGTCAAAAGCATAGAATTGATGAGCGGACAGTTTTGGAAATAATTTGTGAATTTTCTGTATACAACCAAAAACAAGTTACACAAATGTAAAACCTAGAGCACCGGGAAAAGACAAATCTATTCAGACATCGAGGGCGGCCATTCTTATTATTTCCTCTCTAATCCTGCAATCATCCTCGTCAAGCAAATCAGTTTCAATAAAGCCGTTGACTCTGTAAGCTTCTTTCAAAGACAAAATACTTTGTTCAAGAATTTGTGAGATGCTGGATGGTTGAGTACGAATAAAAAGCACAGGAATCAATTCATATCGAGATCTCGACCTAATTTCTCTAAGCAAATCGACTGCACGCGAATCATCGAAATGAACACCTATAATGATCAAATCAAAGCTCATCGGTGAATCTAATAACCGCAAAGCATCATCAAGGGTAGATGAAGAACGAAAGTCAAAATCCGCAAGTACGGCATATAGCCTGCGCAATCCTTCTACGTCACTGGCCAAGAAAAGTTTCAAATCGGATTCCCTCTAACACCTTTGTAGCAAGAGTTTCCGAATGTGGCTAGATGCACATTCAAGGAGAGTCAATCAGAAATGAGAAATTCAGCTCAAAGAAAATCGCCAAATGAATTCATATGCGTAGATTACGTTCAAGGCAGGTGGCGCGTTTCCATAGGCGAACACGTTTTTATGGAGACTGTCGAAAGCAAAGTAGTCTTTCAATTTGCAGGTAAATTAGCGAAGAAAGAAGGGCTTGGAGTAGCGTTCTATCTGCAAGAGCTCGAAGACGAGGCCTCCAACTGAGCAAAATCTATTTTCTTCCTTTTGACATTCGTACTTAAACATTTGACTCGCAAAGACAAAACTATTCCACAACTTCGTGTAAAAGCGTAGGCTGTGATTATGCCTGCCAAGCCAAAGAACCGTTTAAAAAAAACACAAGCGTGCTGCACTATCCACGCTACTTTGTCTGCGCAAGAACCGATAACTTCAGATCAGGCGGCAAAGTTGGAAGATCTTTTCAAGGTACTCGCTAACGATACACGACTCAAACTTTTGCATAATCTAGCCCGGGTTGAAGAAATGTGTGTTTGTGAACTGGCGGCAGCTGTTGAAATGACGCCGCAAGCTATATCAAACCAGGTGCACAGACTGTCAGATCGTGGCGTTGTATCTACCAGGCGTGGAGGCAACATGATCTACTACCGCATAATTGACCAATGTGTCGTCGCGCTTCTGCAGAAAGCTCTTTGCTTACTTGATGACAAGGAAATACATAGAGAATAGAGACATTTTCAATTGCGTTCCGTGCGAAATACAAACAAGGATTTCGACTCTCCTATGAATCAATCATTTGACTTCCAAGCAATTCTTCGATAATATTGGAAATATGAAAACAACTGATGCAGTAAAAGGATTGGGCGCCCTTGCTCAAGAAACGCGCCTGGACATTTTTAAGCTGCTTGTGCGAAAGGGCTCAAGCGGAATGGCTGCCGGTCAGCTGAGCGAACATTTTGAGATGCCCGCTGCAACTATGTCCTTCCACCTAAAAGAACTGAGCAACGCGGGATTGATAGTTTCTCGCCGCGAAAGTCGGTCAATTATTTATTCGGCAAATTATGCACACATGCAGACTCTCATTAACTTCTTGCTTGAGAATTGCTGTGTAGACAATGGAGGAAAGTGCTAATGAAGAGGCTTCACGTACATGTCGCAGTTGCAGACATTGAACATTCAACAAAATTCTATTCCGGCCTGTTTGGCTCAGAGCCTACAGTTCGAAAGGATGACTATGCTAAATGGATGTTGGAAGATCCGCGTGTAAACTTCGCGATTTCCGCTAGAGGACGGGAGCCCGGACTCGACCACCTCGGTATTCAAGCTGAAAACGAGTCGGAGTTAAAAGACGTTTCGAGCCGGTTGAAGGCCGCAAACTTGAATGTGATCGATGAAGGAAAAACTACCTGCTGCTATGCGGAATCGGATAAGGCCTGGGTTGTTGATCCGCAAGGTATTGCCTGGGAGACCTTCCTCACCTCAGGCGCATCGACCGTATACGGTGACGATAACGATGTAAGCACGGCTATACCAATGCACAAGCTAACTGCTTGCTGCGCTCCGGAAGTAGAAGCTATTCAAGTGGAGCTCAAACGCAAATGAAGGTGATATTTGCTTGTGTCCACAATGCTGGGCGCTCTCAGATGGCAGCTGCTTTCTTCAATCAATTCGCTAACTCTGAAAAGGCAGTCGCCGTCTCAGCCGGAACACATCCGGCTGATGCGGTTCATGATTGCGTGCGGCACGCTATGCAACGCGCCGGCGTTGATTTGTCTGATGCAAAACCGCAATTACTCACAGACGATTTGGCAGAATCTGCGGACCTACTGGTCACAATGGGCTGTGGGCAGTCGTGCCCGGTTGTTCCTGGTCTTCGCCGGGAAGATTGGCCGTTGCCGGATCCGAAGGGCAAATCTGACGACGAAGTTTGCTTGATTCGCGATGAAATTAAGACAAGAGTCGTTAGGCTTTTGAATCACTTAAACGCTCTAGAATGCTGCGACCTAGAGGTTGAGTATTAGTGATTACAGACGATGACAAGGCCTTTTTGAATTCATTTGAGCAGTGTTCCCTCGGGTCAAAATGCTGGAATCATGCAGCGCACATAAGAATGGCTTGGCTGGTCTTGCAGCAAGAAAGTTCTTTCGAGTCTGCATTAGAGCGCATTAGACAAGGCATTAAACGTTTTAACGCGGTCAATAACAGTATTGGCTACCACGAAACGATAACCGTGGCTTTTGCACGTCTCATTGATGCCAGGCGAATCCCGAATCAGTCTTGGCAAACGTTCTTCGAGAAAAACAGTGATCTATTTGAAAAGAACTGTCTGGAAAAGTTCTACAGTCCGGAGCTTTTAAGCTCTGCTCGCGATATCTTTCTTGAACCAGATCGAAGTCCGTTGCCTCTGTCGGTTAATAAAATGGTTTTGAGTGTAGAAGAAGCAGCAATTCTCTTCTGCAATATTCAAATACGACCACGCAACTCTGCCAGCATCAAGCAGTTAATCCCATTTGTTAAATCGAACGAAATTCAAGAAAACACTGTTTCAGTTACTTTCCCAAAAAATGTGAGAGAAGAGTTGCAATCATTCGTTGCTGCCGAGAGACTTTGCTGTTCATCGCTTGTCTGGGATATTTTAGACGAAGACAAAAATATCGTGCTGAAAGTTGCTGGAAATAAAGAACAAGCAGCTGTGGTATTCGCTTGGTTTGAGGAGTAAAGATGGACATTGCAAAGTCAGCACTGGTTTTTGTCCTGGCAGGTCTTTGCGAAATAGGTGGCGGCTATTTGATGTGGTTATGGCTTCGAGCGGGCAAAAGCATCTGGCTAGGAGTCATTGGAGCTGTAATTCTTGTACTCTACGGAGTAATTCCGACTCTTCAACCAGCAAATTTCGGAAGGGTATATGCAGCCTATGGTGGTGTTTTCATAGTAATGTCATTGATTTGGGGTTGGCAGATTGACAAAACTTTGCCAGACAAATTTGACTGTCTTGGTGCAATCATTGCTTTGATCGGAGTAGCAGTAATTTATTACGGGCCTCGCAATTGAATAAGCATCTAGTTTGACTGGATGCAGTCAGTCGTATTCAGAATGATTTCCAGGTTTGCTAAGAATCTGGTCGAAACTGATTGTCCTTCGAAGATATAAGTGTCGCGATTCGATGGGCGACAACATTCATAAGAGCTTCAACAGTGACTTGAGCATCTTCGTCAGGAGCTGTTGCTTTCAAAGCTCGAAGCGAAACAAGCAAAGTCCGCAAGTCTTTGAAAGTCGAAGTAGACACCTGCAGTTCTTGCAGCCGTGCTAATTCAGACAGCCAATAGCGATCACACGTTTTGGACATATCCGCAAGAAGTAGATCACGTTTTCGCTTCTCCTTTTGATCACGCATTTTCAATTCAAAGACTATACGCCTGGCAGCCAAAAGGCCGGCCGGAACATCTTTTTTGTCAGAAGGAGTCAGGGGTGCGGTTTCTGAAGAACCACCCCCCTCCACACCGTTATATTCGTCCGTACAGATTGCAAAGAAGCCATCGGCCAAGTCTTCATATGCTTGGCGCCAGATGTCCTCATGTTTATAGAGGGTCTCACGAGAGCACTGGGCCGATTTTTGCAGATCGACTGTTGTGAACTTCACACTGGCGCTCTTGAGCTTTTCTAGTGCGCTTTGAATGCGTTTGCGAGCATCAACTTTGCGGTTTGCATTTTCTCGGACCCAGGAAATCGGCTGTACCGGTGCATATTTTTTGGGTTCATCTTGGCGCCTGTGTGGTGGAATCCAATTGGCGGCGCGTTCAATTTGAGATACTGCATCGGCTTCGCCCTTATTGAGGTCTTTGCTGAAGCCGTTGTGACGAAGCTCGAGTATTTGTTTTATAGCCAGTTCCCTTTCGGTTTCATATCCATAACCAAGCGCCGGCAGCGCACAACTTGGGTCGCCGTAGAAGAGATAGTGAGAAAGGCAGTGAATCGCATCGGCTCGTTGAGAAGGTCCGCTCAAACCAGTTGCATGATAGGTGCGTCCACGAAACCAGTCGTCGGCACGTATGCCCGGAGGCATAACCGAAAAAATCGCGGCAACATCTTCTGTATGTTGTCCGGCGATTTTGACTTTGCGATCCGGCATTGCAATTACATTGCCAGGCGTTCTCGGCTGTGCTCTCAGTGCCGTAACTTTGTCCAATTTTTCTGCACAGAGAGTTGCATGCTTTTGAAGTTCTTCGAATTGAGCCCGCGTATTCGAGCAACTATTAGCCGCGTCCAGAAAATAATCAAGAGCTTTAGTTGGACTGAGTTCCCATCTTTCTATATCAGACTCCAAATTCCTGTCATTGAGAAAAGCGAAGCCGGATTGAAGCGGAAGACGCAGACCCATGCCGGCAGATGCATGTGAAACATTAGGAAAAATCTCCAACTCGCCCGATTTTATACGAAATCCCGTATAAGTCAGAAGATTGACCAGCGCTCGTTTTAAATGCAGGGAGTTGACGAGTTCGTCGAAAAATATATATAAATGCCATCCACTGCTTGTACTCGAACGAAAAGGCACAACTTGCGTGATACCGGCATCACGCAGGACTCTCTTCAACTTATTGAATGACCGAAGGTTGTGATATGGACTTTCCGCATCAATATCTAAGACAGCAAATCGAGTTTGTTTGCCGAAGCGAAAACCAAGCAGATACTTCGGATGAACTCCAGCTACAGCCTTGAGTATTTCAGTGTCTGTGAGCCGCCAGTCTTCATTTGCTGAAAGCCAGGAGTCCGAGTCGTGCGGACGATATATATATTGGTATCGATGATGGTGAAACAGTTGGAGAAATTCAGAAACAGTGTCATCCCAACTTTCTGGAAAGATTACTGCGCGCTGAAATCTTGCGGGCCGCTGCACCTGAGGTGAGCCCGCTGCTGATATGCCGGACGTAGTCTACTCTCTTTCTAATTTTCGACGAGTTGACCTATCCGGATCCGTGCTTTAACATATTCATCAAAGGGGACTTGCCAGAACCTTTTGAATGAAAATTAGGTGGATCCGTAAGGGTCTTAATAGAAGAGACAGCACCGCCAAGTGTCGTCTCTTTTGTTTTGAGAGCAATTAGCTCTCAGTTGTTTCGACGGTAACAGTCACCTCCTTGCCGAGCTTGTACAAGAACTTCACGAGAAGTTCCGCGCTAAATTTGTCGATGCTCAAATTCAAGATTTCAGAAATTCTGGGTTGTTTAACTCCAAGTTTCTGAGCGGCTTGTTGTTGAGACATGCCTGTCTGCAAAAGCTCCTGCTTGAGTTGTCCAATCAGTACGGTGCGAAGTGCCAGACACTGACCTTCAGCCGAGGGCACACCTTTCTTGCGAAACATCTGCCTGTAGTATTTGACTTCGTTCATGTGCAGTTGCTTTCTAGCTTGTGATTTGCCGAGACAGATTTATACGTGATTTCGTATAAGCATGATCCGACTTCCAAATTTATGACGTATTTGTTCCGAACGGCAGCGTCAGCTGCTCGTATGAATCCCAGTCAGTGTCTGCATTTTTAGATGCACTGACTTCTTTCTTTTTCTTTGCAGGTCCATCTCTAGACGATGATTTTCGCGATTGCGATTTCTTTAAATCAGTATTCTCTGACCGAGGAGGCGGACGTTCATTTGAACCTTCATGCATGAATAAAAGTGTTTGAACCATTGATTCTTCAGCGTCAGCTTGAGATTCCAAACTGAGAGGTTCTGCGGACAGACCTTTATCCTCAGCCGGATCTAAATTCTCAGACATGGCTTCTGTACTTTGCAGCTCAACAATTTGTGGTGCAAGAGTTCCTTCAGTAACATCTTTGTCTCGAGCGAAAAGCTGTTTTTCGCAGTCTTCTGTTTCTGAATCAATTTGCTCAGTCGAAATCAAAGCAATGGGATCAATGCAAACAGGGTCAAAATAATCACTTGTCTGGTCAGACTGGACAAGTTGGTCATCATGGACAATTGCCTGAAACTCTTGCTCCTGTTCGATTTCAAGGATGTCGTCCTGAGTCTGAACAAGTTGCAACAGGGCAGTTTCGAAATCATTGTCTTGTGCCTGGACAAACTTCTCTGTTTCCAGGTCAGATGAAAACTGCTCACTCTTTTCAACCAAGCCGGTTGGCGTTTCTATGGGAGAAAAGTCCATCTGCTTATCTGTCTCGATTGTCTGGACAGAAGTTTCTAGTGGTGTGAAATCGATGAGTGTTTCTGGAACTTCATCCTTAATAGATTGAATTGCCGGCACCTGAAGCATTGCGTTCTCAAAAGTTTCATAGGCAACAGCGTTTGTTCGCAAGTCTTGCATGAACATCGAAACAGCGTTCTGAAAAGACATTTCCGATGCAGCAACAACGCGCACAAGGTCGTCATTCAACCAGTTAAAACTGGCTTGGAGTGGAATTTGAAGTGGTGCGCCGGAAGGAAGTATAGATACGGCCTCCGAATCCACATCAAACCAGTTGTTCTTTAGCCACGTCGCAGCTACCTTAACAGCGGTCGGAGTAGCAACAGACTCGGCAAAGAAGACAAAGATTTGCCAGAGTTCTAGTTCATCTATATAAAAGGTTTTCGGTTGAAGACCAGTGTCTCGGAGCTGTTTTTGGAGATTTTTAGTCGTCTGAAAAGCTGTTGGGGACTTAGTTCCATCTATTTGAATAACAAGGAATTTGCTTTTATCTATTACTCCAAAAGCACGACGTACAGAAGAATCTGCTGAAAGACTGGAGATCAGCTCGTCGTCAGAAAGATAGTGCCACTGGCTGGTCGCTCGCCATGTCTTAGAACTTTTCGAGCGAACATATGTTTGATGACGTTCCGCAAACAACCTGAGGAATGCAGACAGCTCGTTTCTATCAGCCAACGCGGGTACAGAAGACTCCTTCTGTAGGTCCTCACGAGTATTAATGGCTAGTCTCTCTTTCTAGTATTTATTGAACGGAAATTTGATTTTGGTGACACCACTTGCGGTGTCTTTTATAGATCGATCAGATCCTAAAGCCCGGAGAAGAAATGATCAAGATCTATTTGGGCTGATCTGCGTTAGTTTTTGAGCTTTTGCCTAGACTGACCGGACAGAATATACAAAGAATGTCTAGACAGTCCAGTTCCAATCCTCAGACAAGATAGCATATGTCTAGACGGACTAGACGGTCAAGACATATTTTAATTTTGCGGCACCAGATTCGGTATCGATCCATTCCCTTACCTTGGTCAAAATTCTGACTAGACAGCAAAGAAAATCAGTCTAGACAGTCCAGTCATTCGAGTCTAGACAGTCTACGCACCACACCCATGGCGCGACCAGTCACGCCCCGCCAACCCCGTCCCGTCGACATTTACAGGGGCAGGGCAGTCAAAGTCATTTGTCCAGACAAAGTTTCAAACTAAAACAGGTGCACCAAATACGGTTTTTCACTATAATGACCAAGTCGCCCGTTACTAGATTTGGATATATCCGATGACTAGACTGTCTAAGCAACCCATGGCAAAAATGCCTTCAATGTCTGACCAGCCTGTCCAGACATTGGCTCAAGAAGGCAGCTGGATGTCCCTTCAAGAAGCTGTCCAGGCAACGGGTGTATCGGAAAAAACGTTGCGCCGCTACGTGAAGAAAAAGGCACTTCAGTCTAAACGGTTGGGCAAACTTGCAAATTCGCCTCTGCAAGTATGGATTACGCCGGAATTTGCAAAGGACGTTAACGACGATATTCCGGAGGAACAAGATGACCTCGATGTTGTCGATGCGGAGTCGGAAAGCATTGAAGATGAATATATAGAAGAAGACTTTTCACCGGAAGAAAAGCCTCGATCTAATCCTTCGCAAGAAGTTGAGCAGATCATAAAGACTATCGCAGAACAGTTCGGAAACAAGCTCGACGAGCAGAAGGAAGTCATCTTTCAATTACGTCATGAGCTGCAGGAAAAGGATACGCAACTGCGTTTGTTGCCTGACTTGCAGAAGAAATTGGAAGAAGAAGAGAAACTCAAAGATTTTGAGACGACCGCATTGAAGAAGCAAATCGAAGAGCTGAACAAAGAAAATGCTGAGCTAAAAGAAGCGGCTGAACAATCGAGCAAGGCGGCTTCACAGAAAAAAAACTTCTGGGGTTGGTTCACAGGCAAATAGTTAGTGCGGTGGACCTTCAGCCATCACCTTAATTTCAACGTTGGTGCCCACCGGCTTCAAGGTCGGTCTTTGGACTGATCTGAACGCAAAACAAAAAATCTTTGATTTAAGAGCAGTTTGAACTCACCTCTTGCAAAGAGAGAAATTGCTGCTAAAAATCCGACTGAACAAAAGAGTAATTTTGTTCAGTCAAGAGAAACAGCAATGGACCATATATCTACTCTCTGCACTTGCATCCAAAAACATGCCCGCATATACTGAACGATATATCTCGCTAGAAAGATTTTGTTCAATGCCCGGTCAAGCTGCAATTTTGAAAGACAAGGATATCCAAAACATATTCCAAGTCATTCCGTCTCCTCGAAACAAACTTCTCTTTGCAATTGGCATATACACCGGGTTACGCATCGGCGAAATCGTCCGCCTCGAAACCGACCAGGTGATTACCGAGAACGGAACAGTCAGAAACAAACTGACTGTCAAACGCCTGAAGAAGCGCGGGACTGTCTACAGCGACATTCCCATTCACCCAAAACTAAGATCGTATATTCGAGAATACGCATTGTCGACAACACTTGGGACCTGGCTCTTCCCGTCCGACCGATCGGCAAGCGGCCATATCGAGCGCGTGCAAGGGCACTACATTCTGCGAAGCGCTTACGATGCACTTCGACTTGATGGAACCAAAACACATTCAATGCGCAGGACTTTTCTAACAACACTTAGTCGAATGGGTGTGCCACTACGCACGGTGCAAGAGATGTCTGGGCACTCTTCACTTTCACAACTGCAGGCGTATCTTGCAGTCGATCCGGAAGACACTCGCGATGCGGTGCATAGGCTGAAATATTAGGAATGATTTCAATGCAGTCGGTTTCCAAAACAAAATACTCAGAACTGGAAAAGGAAGTAATGCTGCTACTTGCAGCATGGGAATTGATTCTTGACCTGGTTAATTACGACAAACTTGAAATGGACTATTTCAAGGAAGGAACTGTGATGTTCCAAAATGATGCGCAAAGACGCTTATTTCACGTACTATTCGCAGATTTTTTATCAGCGCCACGATACGAAGCTTTCAGACCGGGCATGACCGAAAAGGACAAAACAGAAAGCTTTATGCGACTGCTCACAAGGGTGGTGGAAAAACCTTTACTCTCTACAGAAGTTAAGCCGTTGAAAAAGGCTATTGATAATATCGACAAGTTTTTTGGTGAGAAATTCGTCCTTAATGATATGTGGTTACCCACTATCGATCGACATGCCACCATCAAAATAGATCCGAAAACTCTTCTCTTGCTATGCGGTAATCATGTAAAACACAGTTTTTCTAGGCTAGAAATAGATGCGAGAGCTTTAGTCAAAGTGTTTAAGGAAAACGACATTGATATTGGCATAGACGAAGTATTCATGATACTTCCAGAGTTATTGGAGTGGTTTTTGATTGTTTACTATCAAAATGAGAAATCAATTGTCAATCTCTTGAACGAACTTCGCTGGGGACTTTATCGCTATATTCGTGAAGAATTCGAAAGAAGTTTCTTTTGGAAAGAGCCATATATGGGCGTAAGACAATACGGGTTCAATGTACCAAAGGAATGTGCGACTAGGATTGGTTCACATTGTTATTGGGAATTGATGAACGCCGTTCGACGTGAACCCAATTTCCCATTGTTTGAAAATCAACGTGCTTTGCGTTTGATTTTTGACTTTAAATCATAAGATAGCTTGCTGAGAGAAATGGGGCAGGCTCTCGAGCGCCTGCCCTTAAGTTCAGTTGATCAGTGAGTTCGCAATATTAGAGCCGTCCATACAGTTATCAGTGCGAATAACGCAATCAATTCTTGCATTTCAACCTCCTTGGTGTCAGCGTCGAGAATCCTATTCTCAATCGCCATGTAAGTGCTTACGAAGGCAGCCGTTACTGCCGTTGTTTGATAGTAGTCGCATACTCAAAAAGTCTATGCCAAAGAAAATCAGGGTATATAACGTATCCACAAACTCTGTAAAAGAAACTTTCTAGACAGTTTAATCGTATCCACTTATGTCGAAACCCAAAAAGTACAAGGACATTCACATTCGACTGACCGAATGGCAGTTGAAGGAAATTGACCATTTAGTCTTTAGATCAAAGAAGTTCAAAAGCAGAACCAGCTTCATTCGAGCAGCGATTACTTCTCAGCTGGAAGAGCAGAAGCGAGAAACTGTCCGTACGCAATTCCAACAAGTCATAGACTCTATAGGTCTTTTCCAAGACGAAGTAATCAGTGCCTTGCTTCTTTGTTGGCGTGCGGCAGCTGAAAGCATTGCAGTAGATCTTGAAATTCAGAGAAGAAATTTGCCTAACAACAGCGAGGAGGAAATAAGTAAGTTAAAAAGACTAGCCAAAGAACGCTCAAACAAGTGGGCCTCCGAATGGAAAGCAGCTTCGGCTATCGATCTAGCTGAACTGAAGCATTCTCCAAAGAAAACAAAAGTGAGAGCAACCAAACCGGTTGATGGACAGCAACTGATCGATAGCGCTGACATTAAAGAACATTATGAAATGGGACAGGCAACCAAAAAGAAAACACGGAAACCGCAGCAAAAGTAATACGCGAGCACGGCAGATCTAAGGAAAAATGCTGTACCTGGGCGGAAATACACAAAAAAAGGTTTTCGAATGTTTTACGCGCACCAAAGGCACCCAAGTGAAAGTAATTACTTAGCATCTGCTTTCCGCGCGAACATTAGCTTACTTTGGAAAACAATTAGCGGTTTTGACCTTTCAGATTGTGGTATATGAAGTCGTGCCCACTGAGCAAAACGGCTTCATCGATGAAAGATAGTAGCGACAATAAAGTCAAAGAAACATCCAGTTTCAGCGATAAAAAAACAACACAGCCTGCAGCCAAAGAAAAGAAGCCTGGCTTGACACTTTGGACCGGGTTAAATGAAGATGCAATCAAAGAACAGATAAGTATCGCACATGTGACGGCCATAGCTGCTCGTGCCGGGATTACTATCACAAAGGACAATCAGGATCAGGGCCATGATGGGCTTTTCAAGCTCGTCAAAAGTATCAATGGCAAGCAGCGAAACGGCGCCTTTCCTCTTGCGTTTCAATTGAAAGCGAGTTCAAGGCGGGTGTCAGTAAAGAAAAACGGCGATGTTACTTATCTGATGACGCCTGACGCTTATAACAAAATTGTCGACTACAACGCCGAAGCGGAAGGGGAACAAGGTGCAGGCGTGCCTTGCATTCTGATTGTTTGTTGGTTGCATGAAAAAGGTGACGACAACTGGGTAAATAGCGCTCAAGAAGCTCTAACACTGAAAAATTGCTGTTTCTGGAAATATCTTCCAGGTTCACTGAAACAAGTGGAAAACAACAAAACGGTTGCGCTGGATAAGCTCCTAACTCCCGAGGAGCTACTTAGAGTAATGAGGTTACGGGAAGAGAACAAAAAACTAGATGGCTGATGATCGCATTAATCTAGTAGAAATAGCGCACTTGATTTCATATCTTGAGCGAAACGGCTGGCGTGACGAATATAAGGATCAACACGTCCAAATTCTAGGAGGTTTCGACGATGATTCTGGTCAGCCGCTTAAAATCACAATTCCAAAAGACAAAAAATCAAGAAATTTTCAAATCCTTCTTACAGATGCTCTAGAAATGGTTAGTGCCGTTCAAAAGGAGGATTTATCGACTGTACTCGATTACGTAACAGGGGTATCTTACGATGTACTTTCTCTCCGAATTGAAACACCTGGGAATCGCCACACAATTTCGCTAAACTCCGCAGCGCAGATAGTACCAAATCTTAAACAGCTGATTGGATATGCTGCTACCGGGCTTAAATCTCCACAACCAGTGCATAACGGTCTTTCGAGTGCAGGCAAGCGAATGGTTGAAACTTGCCAGTTCGGTCAGACCTTTATTGGTAGCTATGGATTCACGGTGCAAGCTCCTATCAAGACTAGTTTTGCACCATCTACGGTGGCTTATTCTTCAGCAAGTATTGATGAAGACGAAGATGGTGATGATGATAATGAATTGGTTGCAAAGGTAGAAGCAGAATCAAAAATAGAAAAAATTCCTATGGAACGACGAGCCCTAATAAGACTGGTGCGCGGTTTAAAGTTCGTCAAAGAAGCTGAGGCAAACAAAAGTGTAGAACCAATTCTAGCCGGTTTTGAAGAAGGCTTAAGCGCAAATATGTGTGACGCACTCGCATCAATGCTTGAAGTTGACGAAAAACAGAATGCAAGATTCGAATATAGGTTTAGTTGGTCGCCAATCATCGAGGTTAAGGATAGAGCGTTTTCTGAATTAATTAGTCTGCCTCCTACTGCGGCGACCAGACTACGCTCGGCATCTAGTCAGATGAAGGTCTTTGAACACACACCGGAGACAGTTACGATAATTGGGTTGCCATCGAGACTTGAGAATAGAGAAGGTGAAAAAGAGAACGTCAGCGCCAGAGATTTTAATGGTGTCTTTGATGCATCAGATCTGGAGAAGCGCATAACTATAAAAATCCTTCGAGTCTTGGACGGCAAGCTTCCAGTCCCAGGTTTGACTTACATTGGAGTTTTTCTTGCGTCGAAGGAGCGAGCAGAAGCTTCTCAAGCATGGGATGCGGATAAGCTGATCCAAATTTCCGGAAGGCTCGAGAAAAAAGGAAGAGAATGGTATCTGCTTAATTCGCATAGTTTTCAGCTGATTCACACTCAAAAGGATGATTAGATCCTGACACGAATTTGACATCAGAAGTTGCAGATGTAAGCAACAACAAAATGTTGTGCATAAATGAAAAACTGAAGGAGCTTTCAGTTGGACAAAAAAGATCGCCTCATATTAAGTATACAAATTGCACAGCTGCTGGATGATCATATAGAAGAAGCAGACTTACCATCAGAGTGTGACCGTTTCGGTTTAAATTCTGGCGATGTTGCAGATGCAGATTCAAGCAAGCGTATGTATGTACGCAATCGTCTTGATAAATTGAGCGATTTCGATTTCTTAAATATGACAATTCAAATAGAAAAGTGCTATCCAGATTTTGGCATTCGAGAGTCGGCCAGAAAGCATCTAGATGCGGTTAGTGGTCCGAATATCTCCGATCTGTCTAGGAGGTTGATTATCGATGAATTGGAACATGTTGACCTTTTTGGAGACTACACCAAATTAGACGAAGATCTTGAGACTATGTGGCCAATTTCTGAACTAAATTCTCCATATCCGAGAGGCGGTTCTTTGAAAAAGTCTATTATTCAACACTGCATTAGAAATCCTGGAGACTGGGATAATACCTTTCTTTTGGACCAATTGGATATCATTGGCTGTTCAAGAACTTTATTTTTCGAATTCCTTGAAAAAGTTGTTCATCCAAATTCTAGGAGAAAAGAGAAACAGCAAAATTTGGTTGATGCAATTAATCAGCACCTGAAAAACGATGGTTACCATTTCATTCAAACAAGCTCTATATCAGGGTATCCAATATTCAAAATTGTTGCAGTCGGTGGAGGTGTAGCCGGTGCCCCCAAGAATTTGATCTTCGCAGCGGATGGTCCTAAGCCTGAAATTGTACTTTCAGACGCAATCAATAATGATATTCGCATTGTTAAAAACGCTGACAACTGCTTAGTTTACGACAGACCCATCGGAAGTAATGGTTTGTCGAAACAAGACATGCTCGATTGGTGGAAAGATCTCAAAGGCATTGAAAAAACTGACGAAGCTCGAAAAAATCTGGTTGAGCGCTTGTCAAAGTCACTTGCTTCCATTGGTGAAAGAAATTTGTTCTATTGCTATTACAAGATGTTCAAAGCAAGAGGTGATCATTTTCCTGCATTGGTTCCGCAAGTCTATCTTCATTATGATCCGTATACCATAAAACAATTGGGTGGTTTTTCTCGGCTTGCAAGACAGCGGATGGACTTTCTAATTCTCTTCAGTTCGTCAGTGAGAGTGGTCATAGAAGTCGATGGCTCACAACATTTTTCTGATGCTGGAATTGCTTCATTGAAACTGTATGCAGAAATGGTTGAAGCAGATAGAGATTTGAAATTAGCCGGCTATGAAATCTACAGGTTCGGAGCGAATGAACTGTGTGGCAAAGAATCAGAGAAAAAAATTCAAGAGTTTTTCAGTCGTCTTGTAAAAAAGCACGGAGTTTAAATGCGAGCTCTGACAAGGACCATGAGTAAAAGCCAGCTCCAGCGGGTATAACATACACTGCACAACATAATGTTTTTCCCAACCTTCGAATCGAGAGACTAGGACGAACAAAAAGTTTTTTCACTATCCGCATACGCATGATTTTCTGAAACGAAACGATTTTCGTATTCTTAGTCCTGACGCGCCGGACAATTACAGTTTTAATAACTCGTGGATTCATAATGATGACCACTTTTTAACTGCCTTTGAGCTGGAAGAAAAGGGAGTTGTTGAAGCAACTAGTAAACACCTAGAAGACATTCTCTACCTGGTGAAGGATATTCATGACGTTTATGGCTGGCTTTTACAAGATTTCGCAAAGAAACCGCCGCCACTGTCGAAAAGTAGCGTCCAAGCTGGCGGTAACTGCTTTATGGAATGTAGACGCCTACTTACGGTAGGAGTAATCACTCTATTGCGCGGACACGTGGGCGATTCTGCGATGTACGCTCGTCGCGCAATTGAATCGATGTGTTTTGCAGTAAGAGCTTGGTCTGACGACCGAGCTGCAAATGCGTGGCTAAATTTCCTCAAAAGCAAAACGGCTTCTAAGAAGTATAGAGATATGTTTCCCCTGATGAGGCTTTTGGGAGAATGGAAGGAGAATTTTCAAAACGGTCCTCGAGTATATGCTCAGTATGAATGGTTGTCGAATCAAGTTCATCCGACATATTCTTCTATGATGTTCGCTCAACGACGAGAGGAAGATGAAGAGGAAAAGGAGACTACTTTCAATTTAAGTTACTTCGATGCGGAAAACGGTCCCCACCTTTTAGCAACGATGTACTTCGAAATTTTGAGTACGCATCTTGCAATACTTTATTGTGTGGCAGAATACGTTCTTCAAAATGATGAATCCTACGCTCAGGAAATCTTCCTTCCTTTTTTAGATGGCACAAAAATCGAATACTTGATGCAACGAGAGCGCTGGAAAGACGCAATGACGACTATCGGCGGCAATGCGCCTCAAAAAGTCAACCGCGCGTCAATTGACCAAGCCGAACGCATTATCAACAACCTGAAATCAGTAGATAAGGCTGACTCTGAAAAATTGTGATTGCATAGCGAAAGCAGAGTTAAGAACCCTGTATCGCCAACCTACCTTGTCCGATAATGGCAATTATGTTCCTGAATGAAGTTTTGGGGTCAAATGTAATACCCAAAAGTTCGCGCAGTTTGATTGTGCCTCAGGAGTCAGTAAACAATTGCTGCTCTCTGTCTATCTGAATCCAAGGTGGCTCGGCACCTTCTCCTTCGCCTATTGTCAGGTCATGGTGTTCGAGATACGCAATCACTGTTCCGTGAGTAAAGTTAGCTACTAGACTGAAGAAAAGTTGTAGCGAATTACAAAGGTCATTTATGGCTTGTTGATCAGGACCATTCACAGTCGGCTCTATCCCATACGTCTGAAACCATGCCACATTCATCATTTGGTCAATCATATTGTTACGGTAAAGTGTGCCGCCATCATTGCTTGACTGCATGTGCCATCCGACGATAGTTTCATTTCGATTTTTTTCATGCAAATCAAGTTGGGTTTCAAAAGCCCTATTGATTGGGCCGCCATCATAGTGTGCAAGCAATTTGTCCCTAACGAATTTGGCTCGTTTCAAATAGTCAATGTGCTCACTGTCGGAAAGATGTTTTTCAAGCAAATTCCAGTAATCAACAAGTTCTTGTCGGCTTCGAATTATTTTCCACATCCTAGAGTTCGGATCGTTCTCATGCTTTTGGAGAGGTTCTATAACAACCTTAATAGCTTCCGCCGCAACGGCTGAATTCCAGCGCATGAAGTGCCAAAACAGGCCGCGGCAAATAACATCCAAATGAGCACTCTTTTGACGCATCCCAAGAATGAATTCAACTCCAGGCGATAGATTAATGTCATTCGCGATGCGCATAAGGCGCAGGATAAAGGGCCAATCTTTGGTTTTTCGAAGTCCATGCATATCAATTCCGGTCGAATTAAAGACCTTTGGCAATACAATTGGCTGTTGATCAAAGTTCATTTATTCCGCTCCAAAATTGTGAATGAAACAGATTTAGATACCGATGCGATTTTAAACTTCTTTTGCAGAAGTTGTTCCTTAGGAGAATGAGAGTGCCATCATGGACAACTGTTGGCAAAGGTATATGTCAAATGGGTATTAATTCAACAGTCATTCCGGAGCAACTCCATGCCATTAGACACCACGCACATAGAGACTTTGATAGAAGCCTACACCGAAGCAGCCGTTCAGGCTCAACGTTTCGCCGATAAGTACAGCAAAATCTACATTGAAGAGTCCAGGTTTTATAATGAACGAGCTGAAGAATTTCTTGCTCACGCTACAGCGGCTAAGGCGCTCGAGCTAGACCAATCCCTCCAGGACTTTGCTCTCTACGCCGCAGAACTTAAGAAACATGATCAAGACGACTTAAGTGCAGCGAAGAAATTTTTTCAGGTACGAAAAGCTCTCTGGGAGTAGAACATTACCAAGAATTTGCTCGTTAGCGTTTCTTGCTCTTCGATTCTTGATCCGGAACATGCAAGCTTGAATAGGATTATGACTGAGAAAGATGATGGCAAAAATGAAATTCGCAAAGAGTCAATCACGACCCTGAGTGTTTGTGCCCTTGCCGTTCTGACGATAGTAACCACTGGAAATCTTGAATTTAGCCAAAAGCACTGAGGTGTGTTGCTGTCTCTCGGTGAGAAGCGGCGAAAACGGCGCACGTTGAAGGAGCTACCAGCTCCAAAAGAGTAGCCAAAACATTACCAAGAATGACTGAAATTGGTACCGCTATGACAGATGACGAAATTATCGAAAGCGTTCGGCATTCTTTGATCGTTCTTGGAGTCGGGGATATTAAGAGGGCCTATGAAGGACGTTCGTTAGTTGGAGCTTTTACACTGTGTTGCTGTTTGCTCGATTCAGCTTCTGGATATTGTTGCAATGGCAACAACTTTGAGTCATTTTGCGTCCAGTTTTTGCACAAGGTAAATCGAAAGTATAGACAAATTCAGCAGTTGCTATACACTGCGTTGCGAAACGGACTTGTGCATTCACATTCCCCTGGGATCCGACTGGAGAATGGAAAGATTTGGCGATTCGCTCTTAGTACTGAAAATCCGGAAAAGCATCTGACAAAATCAGAATTCGGTGACCAGGTAGAAGTATTTTTAAACCTCGATTGTTTCATTGCTGATGTTGAAGAAGCAATAAACAGATACTTCATTTCGGTGTCCGATTTGAAAGATCCTCATAGGAAACGGAAACACCTTTTGGAACACGCAAAGAACGTCGGATGGCTCAAGATTTCTAGAGAATTCGAACAACAAGATTGCGCAGGAATTCTCTTGCGTGGGCTTGTTACCGGTACAGGCTTTCCTCAAGATAAACAATTTGTCCCACAGCCAACAGACGCGACTGTATTTCAGAGGAAGAAAATGGAGCCGGAAAAGAAGCGCAAAAAAAAGTCTCAAATACCCGGCTTCTTACTCCCGAAAGATGAGTGAAAGCTGCTTCATTGCACAAACATTACCAAGAATGCGTCATTGGCTATATGATGTTTTCAGAGAAGTTTTGGAGAGACAATTTGGGTTATTTATCAGTTAGCAACGTTAATGGCGAGCAATTAGTCGTTCACGGAGCTTTTAAGGGAGAGCTGGAACGCATCATAAAAAAGTGCTGGAATGCATCATCTCAGGCTTCCAAGGAAGAAGTTCTAAAAACACTTGCCAAAGATTCCTATCTCGTTTTCGACGATAAGCTGGCTTCAATTGCCGCCAAGCGGAATGAATTACTCAAAAAGTCGAAAGTGCTCTTTGACAAATTGCTCGAAGATTTCAAAAATAATAGCGTTACTCTGCATGGTCACAATGGTGGTACAGACAAGATAGACGCCTCAAAATTAGTTCGGCAAGTATTATTGCGACGGATAGCTCCAAACAAATTACTGCTGCAGGTCGAGCGTCATCCATACAAAGGCGCATCATTTGTCGTTAACCAATTTTGGCTCTACAATGCCACCGACAAAAGTTGTGAGCTAATCGGGAACGAAACAATTACGAAGCCAGTTTTCGGAGGAACTTTGGTTCAGGTACAAGGAAACTGGCAGCCTGTAACAACAAAAAGGGATGCGTTTCATGCTCTCATTAAGACTTTGCTCGGAGAGTGCGGCTTGGAAACATTTCTACGAAAGACTGCATTTCAGCCGGATCTCCTATTGGACCCTTCGCAAGTCATAAGACAGGAATGTGAAGGAAGAATAGGTCAGCCAATCGAAGAACCTAGACCAACAACTGTCAGAAGTTCAAATAGCAGTAATGCCGGCAATGTGCTTGGTTTGAACATGACGAAAGGATTTGTTGTCCACGGCTTTCCTGCTGACTTTTTTCTCTACAAGCTGAAAGAAGTGCTGGAGACAACTTGCGGTAGCTCGACGGTTGCATTGAATAAAGATGGTGCTACCGTCCGTGTTTCTGGCGGAACTGTCAAAAAGGAAGCAACTTTTTCTCTCGACAAATTCGAACTTGAGATTAAGAGCGGCAACCTGTCTGAAAAAGCAGAACTTCGGGTCGTCCCAGGACGACCCTGTTTTGAAACTGAGTGGGAATTGTCTTTCAAAGTTAATGGAAGTGATTACATATTGAGCGATCTGGTCGCATACATAAACGAAAAGAGCTAGCAATCCAAACACTACCAAGAATGTCCTTTTATGGTAAAGTGTGAACAAAAAACCAAGTTGAAATCGTACTTTTTACGTCGCTTTTTCGATTGTTCACTTTTTGAGCTAGTTATCGTTTATGGTAAAGTCCACCCCAAAGAAAAAAAACGACATGGTCCTCCACCTCGGCGGCCAAACACCGAAAAACGTACTCGTGAATATTTGACGCCAGCCGAAGTCAAAAAAATGATTGACGCGGCAAAATCTGTTGGACGCCACGGCTGCCGCGATGCGCTGTTGATCCTAATTGCCTATCGACATGCACTGAGAGTTGGTGAGCTAGTCGACCTTAAATGGAAACAGTTCGACTTGGATAAGGGCAGATTTCACGTCAACCGACTGAAAAATGGCGATCCTTCTGTTCATTTCCTTGAGGGAGACGAAATTAGGGCTCTTAGAAAGCTCCGGAGAGAATATGAGGGGTTTGCCTTTGTTTTCATCTCAGAGAGGCAGGGACCGATGTCTCACAACGCAATTCATAAGATTGTTGTCCGTGCCGGCGACCTGGCTCGAATTAAGATTTCGGTTCATGCTCATATGCTCCGCCACGGAAAAGGCTTCCAATTAGCTTCAGAAGGGGTGGATACTCGAGCGATCCAAGCGTATTTCGGACACAAAAACATCCAACATACTGTGCGTTATACACAGCCAGATGCCAGCAGGTTCAAGGGATTTGGTAAGGATTTGAAATTTTGATAGTTCTGTATGGCTAGAGACATTAGCTAGATCTGGTGCAAATTGGCTACGTGCCTTATGATGTCTGAGTCTGCCACTTAAGTAAGGCAATGTTATGAACATTCGAAAGTTAAACTCTCTGGATTCATCAGCAAAACACATGTGTCTGTTTGTGCTAACTTCCGTCGGTTTGAGCGGTTCGATTTCTTGCGCAGGTGCTGAGAACCTAACATCGGTCGAAATTACTGAATTAAAGCAGTCATATCAACGCGAAAGAATGAAAATGTTTTCGTGTGCGGTGACTAATTCTAGTCAGATTGCAGCCGTAAAAAATTGCTTTGATCCGATGTGTTTGAGATCTGATGGAGAAATTGCAATTGCTGTAACAGAAGATAAGGGTCAACCGCACCTTGAGATACTGAAAGAAAACGGGTCGGAATCAGATCTTTTCTATTGCTCTCAGGCAATTTGGGAGACCGCCCCATTTTTTCCATTTGACCCCAAAAGTAAGTTTTTTCTCTGTGAATTTGAAAAACAACAGAGTGGTCATGCGGTTTCAGAGATTCGACCAATCGCACCCTCCGAGAAAGTGCGATTGCATTTCATTCCTTACTCCGCAATGCGATATAAAGTACCGAAGGAAGTAATCTTCTCAGATGAAAATGTAGTGCAGTTAAGCAAAGATCGAATAAGAGATCCTCAGCTGGAGGCTTTTCGCAAAGATTGGGTTAGTTTCTTTTTGGCTCACGATACTCTTGAGATTAGTGAATTACGTGCACATGCGCAGGTTCTTAGGACTAAGTACAGCAAACTATTTAAGCAAATGTGAAAAGAAGAGGCGGGTTAAACCGCCTCTTCTAGTCTATTCAAGACTTTTACGGATAGAGCAAATCGATCCAGCCTGCCGGCAAACTTCTGCCTGCGCAGACGCTTGTTGCAAGCTTCGAACCAGATGAGGGATTCGAGTAATTCTGCTGTAGCCAGCCATTAGGACCAGCGGTGCATTCAAAGTATCCGTCGAGTACCAGCTCGTCGTAAACGGAGTGATTGGAACCGCTGACGCCCAATGCAAGATCAGCTCTAGCTCTGATTGCAAGAGACTGAGCATACCACTCGTACCAACCCGGATTTACCGTAACCGATGGCGAGCCAATTGCTCCGCCAGCGAGATACGAGATCTCCGCGGGATTGTCCAGGTTGAGAATGTCACTGATCAGCACTCCGCCCGACCATGGTTGGCCTGTACGGAGAGCGCTACCGTTACAGAAAAGCACGCCGCTTTTGTCGGTCAAGCCGGTCAGCACTGCGGGATAGGTGGTTCCGCCAAAGACAACGGAAGAACAAGGCTTTCTTTTCGTGTTGGTCGGGAAATCGATGTAATCGAGTTTAGCCCAGTCCAACTGCATTGCTTTGTTAAAGTCGGTCAGTCCAGAAGGCTGCGCATCAGTGAGATCGATTGTATGACCGAGTTCATGTGCAGTCACATAGGCCTGCTTGGCAGGAGTGTTAGCCAAGCTGCAGCCCTCGTTCATGATCGATTGCCAAATTCGCTCAGCACCGCTCCCGACGGGAGCAGTTGCTCCGCACTTGTTGATGATAGAGCCAAAGAGTTCCCCCGCAGCTGAAAAGGCGTTGGCGTAATCAGTGTTATTCGCAAAGAAGTACACGTCAGCGCGCTCCAGATCTAGCTTGTTTCTGATCGGCGTATAGAAAGCAGGCGCGCTGTTGGTACCAAGGCTCAGCAACTTAGTTTGCGTCTGACTGGCAACGACGGTCCCGCTACAGTTGAAGGTATTGCCATACGGGAATTGCCCAGTACTACCCATGAAAATCTTCTGGCACTTCGTTGTCATAGTCGGAAGAGTACAACCAGCAGGCATGCCATCTGGAGCAGCAGCGGAAGGTAGATTTCCCTTATTGGTTATTGAACCAGCAAGCCAACGCGAGCAGGCGAAATAACCGTTTGAAAAATATTTGTCTGCAGTTTTCGGATTACTGACTACATCAGACCCCAAGCCATATCTAAAGCTAATCTGCTCAGCAAAGATTGTCTTGGGAAACTGGTAAACAGCAGACCATGCTTGTTGCAATACTTGGCGGTTTGTTTTACCAGTGTAGGTGGCGGACAAAGCAGTTCCAGTTCCACTAGCACCGTTACAGATGTAATTGCCATTTTGGTCCTGAAGACCTCTAAACAGTGATGTCGTGCCACAGGCGGTTACACCGTTTAGAGTCTGCCAGTCGGTGTTCAGGTTGGTTTGATAAATGCTCGCCCATGATGCTGAATTCATGATCTGTTGGTTCGTCAGACCAACGTAGGCTCCTTGACGGTTTGCACCGGTACCACTTGCACCGTCGCAAATATAGTTACCGGAAAAATCCTTAAGACCCGTGAAGAGACCGTTGACTCCTCCAACCTTGCAAGGCGCCTGAGCATTCAGTGCAGTCCAGTCACTGTTGAAATTTCCAGCTATCCACCCGGTTTGCATGTCAGATACCCTGAACAGAGTTGGCGGCATAATGCCACCATTCTTGATGTATCCTTGCAAATAATCGACAGCTAAGCCAATTTGCTGACCAGTCCGGTGTTTGACATTAGTGTTCACCACTCCTGCCGGATTTTGCATGAAGATAGCGATATATTCGGGAATGTTCGTTCCCGCCTTGAAAATCAAGACTCCAAAGTCATTCGGGCCAGGAGCTTGATATGTTCGACTTTGCTCAGTTGCCCATTGTGAGTATTCAGCCGGAGTACCGAAGATGTAGAGAGAAACGCCATTCAATCCGTTGAAGTTTCGATTTGGAGACCGGCGCATTTCATTGATTGCCTGTCCCTGAAGAGCGCTAATGGATGCGTTTAGGTCTTGCCCATTCGCAAGGCTGGCTGTTCCGCAGTATTGCGTCCAGTCGTCGTCAGGATAAGCTGGGATTGTGTGAGTTACAACTTTTGTACAACTTATTGCAGCCTGAGCCTGTTGTGGAAATGCGCCGAGGAAGCCGACGCCGAGAATCATCGCCGCAAGGGCGAAAAAACCTCGTTTTATGTTCATTCGTTCTTTCCTTTTGGGAAGTTGGTTGGTTTTCCAGCTCTCCAACGTCTTAAGTCCGAGTCGGACAAAAACCAGAACAATTAAGCTGCTCGTTTGCTTGCTGGTTTTATCCTTGAATTTGCGCTGTGCGCTTGGAGATGACTCGGGCTGAGAAGTGAAAAGTGGGATTTTGAGCCTAAGCATTCGCAACGGTTCAAATTGAGTGGTTGGGTGACTTTTCGTCACATTTTTCATAAAGCGTAACTTCATTACGACAGCTGCAATATCACGCCGATCCCTGGAATGGACATGGATGGCAAATTACAAAAGAAAAAATAAACCCTCGCGCCATCGTTAATCTGATCAATGGCTTAAGTAGCGGGACTTCCGCGATCACACATTTTCGTGATTTCAAGTAGGACAGAGGAATTTCATGAAGCTGTTACTTAATTACGACACAGAAACAAGTCCCGAAACAGGCTTGTATCAAGGTTAATCAGCTTAGAAATAAATTCTGAATTTCTAGCAGAGCGGACGCCCATCCCTGATGACATCCTAGCGGGAAGCCAAAGACACCTCGCGCGAGGTTTGATGATTAGCCTATACATTCTTCGTTGAAAGCAAAGAGTGCCGTGTATGCGGGCAGCACGCTGCCCGCAACTTTTCATATGCAATCTGACAGTTCTCGACGAAGAGAAGCTTTGGCAAAGTGCAACCTGGTTCTCACGGTATTGAGGTTTGCATCCGTCATCTTCGAGATCTGCAAGTAAGAGCAGCCGGTGACATAAAGGAGAAAAACCTGGCGTTGAACTGTGGAAAGCTGCTCAATAGCTTTGCCTATCGTTCGAGCCAAATACGGATCAGATGGCTCATAAACGATTGAAGGTACGAAAGAATTGCATTCGGGATCATATGAGATGCTAATGGAATCTACAGGCGTAAAGTAATCTCTGATTTCGCGCTCTTTGTAGACTTTTCTGAGAATGTCATTTCTCGCATTCAATGTGCAAGAAAAGATCCACTTTTCACTGGGTTCTTCAGGGACAGCTCTGGCTTTGAGAATCTTCTCCATGGTGAGCTGCACGAGGTCGTCCATTTCTACAAATCGGCCTGCAATGCGCTTCGAGTGTACTTTTACAGCTGCAAATATCGTTTCAATCCTTTCCTCATAAGTTCTTTCCATGGAAGTGCCCTCCAGAAAGACGACACGATGCCGTCAACAGAAGGGCAAGTGCGTCATGGCTCTGGCGGTCAAGCTCAACGATAAGACAACAAAGAAAGGAGCGAGGCGCAGCTTGACGGACAGTGGCGCCGTGACGCGAGACTAGGAGAAAAGACGGTGAGCTGCACCTCACAACCAAGAAAACAGAAGACCGAAGCAGGAAGGCAGTAGATTGAAAGCAGTAATTAGCTCAGTAGATCGAGCGTTTCAATTGGCTGCAGTTACTTTTTGTCCGCACTGATTGCAGAATTTAGCAGACTGAACCAAACTTGCTGAACAATTGATGCAAGTTTCAGCAGGCTTCTGCAGACCCAAAAGTCCAGCGAAATTGAGCTGTTCGAACGCGAACAGTACAGGTCCTCGAACATGGATTGCACAATTAACGTCTTCTTTCATTCGTAAATGTTCCAAAACTCTAAAACCAAATCTCCAAAGAATGTAATCACGCAGCGGTTCCGAAACCATGTTGTAATTGGCATACTCTTGTTGAAATGAATTCAACATCCGTTCAAAATCACGACGCACAGCCACTTTCTCTTTCTTATCCCATACTTTTTTGCACAGCATGTGTTCAATTTCCACGATGAGTGCGTCAAAAAACACGAATCTGAGATCCTCCTCAAAATGCCATGACAAGACCCTATCGCACCAATGTATGCAAATGAGAATAAAGTCGATTTGAACCAAAAGATGTGAATTCTTTTCCACTTTTCGGTCCTTGAATTTTGGCTTCAATACAATGGTGATAAGCGCATCTGCATTCGCCGATGCTATGTCAATGAGCCACGGCGCAAGTGCCTTTGCCTTCAGCATTAGTCCTTGCTGATTATTCTTGACTGATTGAAATTCTTCCCAATCAAGGATAGCTGGTTTCTTTTCTGCCATGGTCAATTATCATGTCGACAAAAATGCTCTATCAGTATCCTAAAATCTAGTATTTATCTTGCTTTTTATAAAGCTGTACCATGAGCCCATCATGAGCCATAACGTGCGATGCAGAATAACTTGCATTCAAACGCTTGAGACCTTGCCATCTCAATTGGGTAGCATCGAGAATTGCCTCGTCAACCCATTTTTCGCGCTCTGGGGCAGAAAGCTTTGTGTAAACACTGCTGTGTCTCAACCACCAAGACTCTGAAAACGACTTTCTTTTCGAATAAGGCACATAAGTGCCGGCTAGATTGTCGAGCTTTTCGCCGGCGTTGTTTACGAAGTCCTGAAGGTCTAGGGCAAAATTTGCTTTTTCCATATTCGCTGTCGCTCGATATGCCGTTTTCAAATCCCTTTTGCCTGTCGGAAGCCAGTTTTTGCTCGGAGCTTTGTCTTCTTCAGAAGCAATGGCAGCAAGAGTGACTTTTACTTTTTCGACGTATGCTGGCGTCCCTTTTTCCTGCGCAAAAGAAGGCTCTAGACAGATAGTTAGAGCCGTAGTTAAAGAAAGCATCAACGCCAATTTCTTTGTCATCTTTTTCTCTCCATTTAGAATTCACGGATTTCCTGGTTGCAAAGGAAGTTTCGCAATTGCATCATCTAACTTTGTCTGAGTGTCCTTGAGCACTTCACGCACAGTGCCAGTGCCTTTAGGCGAAAATACTTGATACTTGTAGACCGCTCGAGTAGCTGAACCCTCAGGAATGAGCTGTATCTGCAAAACAATATTCCGCTTCGCGTCAACGTAATTTCCTGCACCGCCCAGTTTCTCGGAAAAATTTGATTCAGCTTTGATGATCCCCCGAGCATCATCGGTTGCATCTACTCGATAGGTAATCAATCCGGCTTGCGGGCTCTCATATCGGTAGGTGTCCAGTTCGTCTTTGATCATTCCAAAAGCAGTCGGCAAGTTTGCTTGCCACGTTTTGTCCGGCGGATTCATCAGTGCAATCATCTGATTGCCGTCTTTATCCCAAAAGTACTTCCAAGTGAAATAAGCAGCCGCACAAGCAATCGGCATCGACAATGGACCGGCAAATTGATTGGATATGCCGCCTGCAACAAAAAACGCCACAACGGATAAAACAAATCCGAGCATTGCAGTTGGTCCCATTTAGCTCTCCTTGCCCTACCAGGTCAGATATCCATACCCATTGTCTTCGGCTCCTGGTGACTCACTTTCTTGAGTCTTTGGCTTAGTATCACTGTCTAATTCATCAGTCGAAACAACTTCATCCACAGCGTCCTCATCTCGTAGCTCTCTATCGCGGTCAAGCTCTTCACTCGAAATTTCTTCCGTAGCCGCATCTACTTTCGGTATTGTTCTAGCCAGCTTTTCATCCACTTCCAAAACTCGTCGCTTTGGCAAAGGAAAGAGCAGCTCATCTGTTTCCGTCTGGTAGTCTCTCCACGTGAGAGATCTCACCTGAACTGGTCTCGTCGCAGGCAGAAACACAATCATGTTCGGCTTGCCTGCTTCGGCTTCCTGATTGTTTTCATCGATAGTCCCCAAGTTCAAAAGGTCATCGACGCTTAACAGCGGCTCTTTCTCCTTCACGTCCCGGAGCTGTCCGGCAGAAGTAACCTTATCCTCGTTCTTGTTGACGTCGCCCAACATAGTGCTTATCTGCTTCGCTGTTTCGTAGTCATTGGGCTTAAAGAAAATCTTGCCGGCGGTCTGGCTCAAAAATTTCTTCGCTTCTTTTCCGTAGAGATTTTCCAGCTGAACATAGTCCTGAACGCCCAAGACAATCGGAATTTTGTCATGTCGAATAATGGTCAACTTATCTGGCAAACCGCGCACGTAGCCGAAGTTAGTGAATTCATCCAAAAACAAAGCAACTGGATGTTTCAGCTTGGTCGTCGTGCAAAAGCTCAGTGCCAGATTGAACATCAGGGCGGCCAGTGGTTTCAACTCAGGCTTATCGGCAGGTGTTGCCAAATACCAGGTAAACAAACTTTCCGCCATCTCTGACAGATTGACATCTGTCGTTTCAGTGAGCGCTCTTATTCGAGGTTCGTTCCAAAGATCCAGGCGCACAATAATGCCATTTGCAACCAGGTTCCTGTAAGGAGGCGTCGTGGTGTTCAAAAACTTCTTGTACGCCCTTCTAGCCACCTCTATTGGGCTGTCGGCTACCACTTTCTGAATGCCTTCAGGACCATCCTCAAACAAGTCGGCGATATATCCGAGATTTGCCTTACCTTCGTCCCGCAATCCAATCGAATGCAAAAGCAAGCCGGTAAGCAACATTCTCTCGCTCATTTCCCAACTTTGATCACCCTTGTGAGTCTGCAAAGTTGTTGACTGCATGATGATCTCGACAACCCGCCGAGCATCTCGATAGGTCTCGATCGAATCCAGCGGATTGAATCTATCGGAGCTTAGGTTGTCCGGGTTGAAATAAACAATCTTGTGCCCATGATGTGCTCTGAAGCCCGCTGTTTTCGTGTAAAGGTCGCCCGCACTCTTTCCGCCAGTCGCTTCTGTCACGAGCGCCGAGCATTTGTAGCGCTCAATCAAATTGGGAATATGCACGCCGGTGGTTTTGCCCGAGCCGGTCGGACCGCAAACAAGCACATGTTTATTCGTGTCTTCCTCCGGCAAAGACAGGCAGCTGATGCTATCCCCAGTTACTAAAAACCGCTTTGGATTGCGTTCTTTGACAATATAGCCAGCCTGAAATAGCTCATTTGGAGTAGCCCATCGTGCACCCTTCTTTGGCTTGTCCAGCGCTTCGACTATTCCTCGTGAATCTTCGAAAAGGCTTTTGACCAACTCTGCATACTTCTTTTGGCAGTCTTCTCCTGTCCAGTCATAAGACTGCTCGTTGATTTCAATTTCGGTGTAAGCAAAACCGTCCTCTTCTAGCCAACGAATGATTGCAGAGTAGTTGTAGTGCCAAACTTTTCCCATGATGTTCTGCGGTGCTTTCAGCTCCGCAGTAATAATCCGTGTCATCTCATCAACGTAGGTGACATGCCATTGATGCCGCCTCAAAGACGTCATGAAAACGCGAGCCAGCATTTCCGGCGGAATGTCTGTTGGGCATCGGTCAGAAAACTTGCTCGCCACCTACATGCCTCCTACGCCACCAACACCACGCGCAGGTAGATTGACTTCTTCAAACTTGCCCGGATTGCGGTTGGGATCACGCATCATTTCCCTTTCTTTCATGTCCTTCAGCTTTTGTCGCAGTTTGCTGTTCACAATCTTTTGCGACGCTGCGGCTGGGTCTTTTGGCATCGATCCAGCCTTCGCTACAACCGGCTCCTTCACTGCTTTGACATTGGCAATTTTCAGATCACGGGCAAAAGAAACAATCTTCGCCAATTGCGCTTGAATCTTTGGTTCAAGTTTTGCTTTTAGCGAAGCACCCGCCTGCTGTCTGGCAAGATTGATCGCAATTGACGGATCCAATTTTCTCAGCCCAGTCGATGCCGCGCCTTTTGCACCAACCGAAATTGCAGATTCCCAGCAACTGTACTTGGCTGTGTATTGGGTATCGACGGTCTCTCTAACCTCAGCGATTTTATTCATCGCTTTGATTTCTTTCTGCAAGCTGGCTTTCTGCTCTGTTAAATCAGCTCGCTGCTTCGCCTTGCGTTCTAGATGCTCTTTGAGAATTTCCTTTTTTCCGGCGCGAACTTGTCCTTCAAACTGCTTAGACTTTTCAGAAACGGTTTTGTACTTTCCTGTGCCGGAATTCTTCCGCCGGGCTTCACTCGCGTTTTCAAGCTTTCGGTCATTAGTGCTCTTCTTGCCAGAGTCGTATTTCAAAGAAGCCTGTTCCTTTGGCATCTGCGACTTTTCGGAAGAATTACTGCGCAATTCCTTGGGTCTGGAAACTTGCGTCTGCCGCTCTTTGGATAGCGACTTTTGCACTTTCGGCTTTTTTCTTCTCTTTTCGGGATCGGTCATAACAAAGCCTCAGCTTTTGTCTTTCTCATCTTCCCAGGATGCCTGTTTCTGCTCCAATTCTTCTGCCCGTTTCTCTTTTATCCAAGATCTCAGTTTCGAATACTCTTTCTTCTTCATACCCTGCGCCCACTTCTCACCAGCTTCATATTCGTCTGCCAAAAATTCCAACGCTTCACGAGAATCAGACTTTTCGTACAAAACCTCTTCATCTTTTCCGGGTACTTTTATCGTAATCGGTTCTACTCTTTCTTGCTCTCGTATCCACAAGTCCAAAGCTTTTGCCTCTACCGGAGTCAGAACGATTTCACCTTTCCGGTCCATTTTCCGGACGCCATTTAATTCGGACAGACTGGAAGCTTTTGTCACGGTCAATTTCTGCTCCGCTCCTAAATCAAGCGATAAATCTTTCACACCCAATGCTTGGGCAAAAAGCCGTTTCTCCAGGTAATTTCCATCCTTTACCCATGTATCTAGCCTTTTGTACTCATCTTCTGTCAACTGCTGCCGAACAGACGATCCAACTTTCAAATACTCCTGCTGCAGTTTTTTCAATTCAAGTAGCGAACTGTTCCAGTTATAATCAACAGACGCGCCAGCAAAATTGAGCCTGATTTCAGTTGAGTAGTACTCCCATGCAATTTCCTTGGCTTTCTTGGCTCGCGCTTCCTGCCTTGAGCGCTTGCCGGCCAATTCTTCTGTGGAAGGCATATCACCCAGCGACTCCTTTTCTCTCTCCAACAGAAGCTCCAGGCGATCAGCTTTCTGCTGCTCCGGAGCTCTCAAAGTTTTTCTATTGAACTCTTCTTTCGCAGCTTTTAACGCCCCAACTAGTCGTTCCTTCAATGTCCTGGACGTGGCTTCTTTGCTGCCATTTCCTTTTACACGCTCATGCTCCTTAAATCGGTCAAGTAAGCGATTTCGCTCAAGGTATTCGTCTCCAACCTCTTTCACCTTCGTGTAATCAGGACGTCGCAAACGCACTTGCCGTCCTTTCTTGTCGGTAGCCATGACTACAACGTGTGCGTGAGGATTCGCCGTGTTCTGGTGCTCAACTGCATACCACTCCAAATCCAAACCTTTGGACCTGCCTAACTCAGTCATAGTCTCTCGAACGAACTGCTGGACATTTGCCTCTTTAACGCCCGGCGACAGGATCAGCTTGTGCATCAAAACGCCACGGTTTTCTTGCTGATCGATCGCTCGATGGACATCGTTGGCAGTAAAACCGTCAGCTCGATCAGTAAAAAAGCTTCGATTGACTTCGTTCTCGTCTTTGCCTGGACGAAAGCGAATGTAGTTGATGTGCGCCTTTGCTCGACCACGACCTTTGTTTGCCGCTTTGATGTAGCTGTGTTTTACAACCGACCTGGTCACAAGAGGCTACCTCTTGGTGATTTTTCCAGACATCTGCTGCGCTACCGCGCTCTCTTCTTTGCTCAGTTGCTCGTGTATCTGCTTTGCGGCCGCGCCCTGACACTCCTTCATCATGTCTTCCGTATCTTCCAGCCGAGACAAGAATTTGTTGGACGCTAGAGATTGAACAGCATTTTTAGCCAGCAAGGCACAGATTCGATTCACTCCAGCTTTGATGACAGAGACGACTTCATCAGTTGATGCTTTGAGTTGTTGCGCATAAACCGTCTCAAGTTTGTCCCTTTGTTCAGCCTCATAATTGAGCAAATATGTGAGCAATGCCTCTCGTGCAAAATCAGTGTCTTTCATGCCGCGAGCTCTAGCTAGTTGCTTTAGCTTGAACATGTCATCGGCAGTCAACCAGGTTCTAATTTCGGCAGTACGGCTTCCTCTGAGTTTTGGCATTTTGACAATCTCCGGCGCTAAAAAGCCTATCTGTTGCCATCATAAACGAATTCCCGGATAACTCCCAATCTACATTTTCGCCGCTCGGTTGGCAAAACCGCCAGCTGACTATGCGTCTACTGGAATTCGGATTGTTGTTCTTCTGACTTTGCCGAACGCTTATACTGTTCAAAGTATGTGACTGAAGTCTTGCATTTATGACTGCGACAAAACTTTTGATTCTTATTGCATCTTTCCTCATTCCGTTCATTTTCTTTACGCTGGCGGGGGTGCTGGTTAAGGTAAACCACATCAGGAGCGACGATAGCCAGCAACTCGACAGGCTTCTAGTTAGTTATGCAACTAGTTGGGGACTGACGGCTGGCATAGTCGGCTTGACTATCGCTCTTTTGATCATTTGGGCTCGAAAAAGCTATTTGCCTCGAAAATGAGTTTCGACTGCCTGTATGGTCTGTTTGATTGTTTTTACAACACCAGATTTTTGAAGAATTATCAGGTTGCGCGGATAAGACTCGCTTTTCCAGCCGGTCAGAGAGCCTGCTCTGTGCCCTGTCAACTTCTCCTCAATCTTTTCGGATGCACTGATTTCTCTGTATTCATTTTCGTGAATGCCAGCGGCTGAATTTCTTACTTTCGAGACAACGTCCGGGTTATATGTGTAGAGGAGAGACTCAAAACACTTTGGTGTCTGCTCTGTCGGGTTCGCTTTGTCGTGTGCAGAGAACGCTTCCATGCGTTCTTGCAAATACGCGGCAACAAAATAAGGTGCGATAGATGGCTCTAAGGCAGCGCGCGACGCGTCTGAGTTGTACAAGCTTAGTTGAGGATACTTCTCTGCCAACCTGTGAATATTTTGGACTTGTATTTGAGCAGGGCCAATCGACGCCTTTATGTCCTCAGAACCATCGGAATTAAGAACATGACCGTTTTTACGGATCTGATTGTCCTCGTCATCATCATCGCCGCCTCGGTGAACAAGCTCATTCAGAATAATCGCGGCGATAACCTTCTCATTCACGCCGTAGTGTTTCAGATCGGGAAACTTTTCCATGGCATCCTGGCAAGCCGGATAATCAAGACTTCGATAAGTAGCTTTGTCTGCAAGCCTGATGGCACGCAGAGCCTGATCCATTGACTCAGCAGTACTTTGTACTGCTATACCTGCCACCTCACCCACATTCACTTTGGGAATCTGTATGGGAGCAGCTTCCGGATGTTCAAGGTAGTACTTTTCCAAAGGCTTCTGAGCCAACGCATCTTGCTCGATCTCAACAGCATTTGTGGCGTCCAGGCGAATTTCAACGTTCTCGCCCACCCCTATCTCTTTGGGTAGCTCCACAGTGCTCCATGCGACAAGTGGCGAATCGGTTTTATCCAGTTCATTTGCCTGTAACGCAGCCAATGCCTCTTCGCCTTTCTTGGTCATATAGTCAATCGACACTTGCGCCTGAATTTGCTGCGCTTCGCCTAAATCACGCGCTTGACCCATTGCTGTACAAAGGGCCAGTGAATATGAATCTGTGAGTTTGTGAGTCTTTTCATGGTTAAGGCCATCTGCATATGCTAGTTGACCGTCCACTGGTAAATGAGCGCTTCCTTTTGAAAAACCATCCTTGAGAGCGTAAGGACCACGTCTCGCCATTAGATCTGCCATATCTTGTGCGACAGCTAGCGCATTCTCTCGCGCTGCTCCTTCAGGCAATTGTTGAGCAGCCTCCCACTTCTTCAAACAATCTTGGGCCCATGGGTAACCACCAGTGGGTTTATCTGCTAAATCTCTTAGCTCGTAAAGACTGATGCTGTCCTGCGGAGTCGAAGCTACAAAACCTCTTGCGGCAATCACCTTGCCGTCGGATTCAATGCGCAAACTATCGTCTTTTTTGCCGCCGGCACTCCCATCATGCTTATCCGGATTTAGGAGTTGAATTTCCCTGATCTGGCTGGCATCAGCATTACAAACAGATTGAACATCGGGAGTATTCAAAGCGTCACTTTCGGGGCGCTCAATAGACTGCTGCAGTTGGTCACTTGGATCGTTCGGCATACACCTATTTTTCCCAAAGCGCAGTTTCTTTGACGTGAGGCAAACACATCGGCTGAGGCCGCTTGCAGAAATTACTTAAAACTTCGGACGTATAAACTCAATAAGTACAAGAGCTTTGACCAATTTCGTATAAATACAGACAAAATTTTCCCTGGCTCCGGCAAGCAAAACGGTTAAATTATGAGCAATACAGACAAAATCGGATCACCTTTTATCCTGCCTTACGGCACTGCGTGGCGTCCGTTGCGCTTCAGTTCCACTTCAGCGCCGGGAGTGCTAGCGCACCTCGAGGAGCGTCCGGGCGCCGCGATTTGTTCTATTTCGACAAATGGTAGTTGTCGATTTCAGAAGTCGGTGTCACAAATTTCAAAAGAGGATGTCACGACTTCTTCAGGGTCGCTTCGCTTCAAGGAAGCGCTTTTGCCAAACCACCCTAGTACAAGGTCCAGCGCATCAGTTCCTTTTCAACCTTTTGCTTCTGCTCCTCCGAGCATCGGTTAAACAACATTTCAGTGGAAAGCAAAAAATATCCATTCTCCAGCGTCATGTGGCGATGCTCCATTAGATCTAATGCGGTCGCTAAAACTATCGCCCATCTTCTAGCTGGGTCCTTTTGGTTTCTGCTTAGAAAAAGAATTTTGGGACAACGCTCGCACACGAACTTTTGCCACTCGACCCGTTTACCATAAGAGTTCATCGGCTGTCTGAGCTGACGATGAACCACCTTAAGTAGCCGAAACCACCTAGCAGCATCAGTAAGTCCTCCAGGCAACATAACACTCCCTTCTGTCACAGCCGCCCAGGTTCGACCGTCCAGCTTACTCACAACGCTTGGAGCCGGTTCAGGTTTCTCTTTCTGCCAGGCAATAGAACTCCCTGTTACTCGGACTGCTTCCAACATCAATCTGTGCACTGGACATGACAGAAAAATAGCCAGCCGCCACGGAAGCAAAAAAGCTGCGTCCGGATAACCCTCCATGCATAAACGACACACTAACACCTCGCTGCCCTGCGCCTTCCGAAACCACCGGATACCATCAGATAGTCGACTGCGCGTTAGCCAGATTGCTCTCGACCCAAGCTCCTTAGTTTCAAAACAATCGAAAAGAAACGGCATCAGACCCGCAAGCGTTGCTCTCTGGACGGCCTCCAGCTCCACACCTGTTCGCTCAGATATTGCCTTTATTAGCTGCTCCGGGGGACTCCGGTCCAACGTCGGTATTTGCAATCCTTGAAAACCAAGCCCCCATCTCAGCAATTCTCCCGTACCAAGTCCATAAACAGCTCCAATTCTTCTGAGCCAGGATGACAAACTCTCGCACGGAAGCAGCGGCGGATGCCCCGGCCATCGCATTGTCATCACTTCACCCCTTCTCAAAGGCTCGGCGCCTCTCGGGCGGCGATTGGTATTGCGCAAGCCTTAATGTCTTTTCGTTGATGCATTCCTCGCCGCTGTTCACCGCTTCTATCGCTGCTGCGTTAAGTAATCTCGCAATTTCTCCAATGGTTCCTCCTGTTTTAGCGAGAACATATTTGGACAGTCCAGAAGTCGCTATTCTCGATGGATGCTTGAGCGGCAGCGCAGCCGCAAAGCTGGCCATCAACGACCTAAGCTCTTCTCCTTCCTCCCAGACTGGCAGCATAAGCGGCTCAAACCGATTTTCCAGTTGATCATCTGACCTTATTGCCAGGTACGCTTCCCGCGTACCAACCCCCACTATTGGTACCTGAAGCTCATTTCCTAAAAATCTGAGTAGATTCAAAAACCCCCGCCGCGTTCGTGATGAGCCTGCCAACACATTATGCAGCTCGTCTATAATTAGCATCTTTACTTTCACTGTTCGGCAAAGCCGCAAACTGAGCTGCTCTAGCTCAGCCACCTGTGCACGAGGCCTAATTGGCGCTCCGATACTACTCAACAGCATTTCATAGAATCTTCCCGTTGCTGGCTCTGACGGCACCTGAACCACAACTATCGGAATTACTCCTGGTTCAAATTCTCCGCATCCAGCCACCATTTGATCTCTTCTAAATTTCTCTACTATCTTGCTCTTGCCATTATTGGTCGGCCCAACCATCAGGACATTAGGCATTCTCTGTTTTTTCGGCCACAACATTAGTTCGTCCAACCGGCTTAGTGCCGTTTGCGCTTTTGCATACCCAATCCACCGATCACTACGAATATGCCAAACTCGCTCTTCATTTGGAAGCAATGCTGCTTCACGGGCAGCTTCGGTCAAATGGCTCAGATCCGGTGTGACTATGCTCATAAGATCACCACTCCTCTACGTCAAATGGCTCAATTAGCTTCTCTGTCCCAGTTTCGTCTTCTGGAATGGCAAACTCAACACTCTTGAGCCATTCCTCAACTTCAAATGGCTTCACGTAGCTGTCTTCATCTACTTCTTCTGCTGACACGATAGGGGTGGATTCCTCTGCCGGCTGAGCAAGATGTGCTCTACGATTCTTATCCCTCCGAGCCCGCTTTCTCTCCTTAACCGCACTTTCCGTAATTTCGCGCATCTCTTCAATCATGCTGAAAATTGCTGCTTCATCTACTTGCTCTAACCCTCTCTTTCGCAGGTTCTCAACAGCTTTTCGGTGTTCCCACTGTGTTACCGGCGGCCGTGAAAGTGTTCGGTATGGTATGTCGAAATAAAGCTTGCTCTCAGGATCTAGAACCCAGATTCGGCTCAAATCTCGCGGATCTCGCCGAATAATGAATTTCCCCAGACGATCACGGCTCGCTATCCAGGGTTTAAGAACATCTCCAAAATATGTTATGTGGTCTATTAAAAATCCCTGGCGCGTAACCCTTCGCTCTATCACCGGAAGAAAATCAATCAAGAATGTCTGCTTATCTCTTATATCAACAATCGGAAAAGCCTCAATGCTTCTCTTCCAAACGGCGGCCGGCGTCTCTGTCAAAGTGCCGTGTATGGTCCCGTGATATCTCGCTATAGCCAACACCAGCCACTTCTCCAGCTCCGACAGTGTCAAGCTGGCGGTCCTTTCCGGCTTGTCTGTTCCAAGCTTCTGAACATTTGAAAAGGTAGTGCCCGGCACCTCGTGACTCATTGTCATCGCTGTGCCTATTACACGCTCTATGATCCCACCAAAGTGTGGCTGCCCTTTTGGTCGATAATCCTGCTCAATGCCATACTGCTCACAACCTCGCTTGAGTGCTTCACTGTGGAACTCCGGCGCGTTGTCTACATGAATCTTTTTCGGCTTACCACGCATTGGCCACAACCTGATATCGAGCCCAAACCGCTCCAACCAAGCACTTTTGTCCATCACAACATGCACCAGACAGAGTCCCACCGACAGAGTCGAAGGAGCCTCAAGAGTAAGCAGCATGCCGACTATACAGCGCGTAAAAACATCAATCGCCAAGGTTAATGACGGTCTGCCGATAGCCTCTCTTGATGCCTCATCAACAACTTCGACATCCATTTTTGTGTGATCAATTTGAACCACCGCCATGGGACCATCCGCTGGCGGCATTTCTCCCGCTGCCGGTTGAAGCCGTCTAGCTGCTGTTCCTCCTTGCCTCTTCCTTGTTACCATCAGCGGATCGAGCGTTTCGATTCGCGCGTCTATCGTGTTATACGTCGGAGCCTGCTGCCCAGACCTAATACAGCGCATCCGAATCTCACGCGCTATTACTGCCCTGGAGCGCCTTTGCCTGGACAGATATAGGCTCTTGAGCACTTCAGCAATGATTACTTCTACTTCTGGACTAATTCGAGATTTGCCTTTGCCGCCTGGAGGACTACTCCGGGCCATGTCTGTCACCAGCCCCTGACCCATCCGATATCGCTTCACCAGCCTATAAACTTGCCTGCTACTTATGCCGAGCATCGCTGCCGCCTCCTCGGCCGCAGTCAGACCAACAACCTCTTCTTGAGCAAGTGGCGCTATTACCTCGCTGCGTTTCTTCGCCCAGATCCACTCTCTGTCCGTTAGCAGTAGCACTCCATCTTCCTGCATAAGACCTCCGTCCTCGGTGGTTAGCCATGCAAAGTTTCTCAAAAAGAACCTTTTATGGGACACTGCCCTGAAAAAAAACCTCGATAACGGGCATTTTCATTACAGGCTCCAACAGTCTTCCAGCCATCTTTTATGGGAAAGTGCACAAATGCCCAATTCACCTCCGCCAAAAATCCCAAATATAGAAAAACGGTCTCGTGAATATTTGACCCAAGCGGAGGTCAAGCAAATGATCGACGCTGCAAAAATTACTGGCAGATACGGTGCAAGAGACGCTTTACTCATTCTCGTTAGCTATAGACACGCGTTGAGAGTGGGGGAGTTGATCGAATTAAAGTGGGACCAGTTCGACCTGGACAATGCTCTATTTCATGTGAATCGCCTGAAGAATGGCAATCCGTCAGTCCACTATCTGGAAGGCGATGAGATTCGTGCGCTTAGAAAATTGCGCCGGTCCTACTCAGACTCAACTTTTGTCTTTTGCTCTGAACGTCAAGGACCTCTGACTAAAAGTGCCGTTCACAAAATAGTCGTCCGCGCCGGTCTGCTTGCCGGTCTTGAATTGTCCGCTCATCCGCACATGCTTCGCCATGCCAAAGGTTTTCAGTTAGCGTCCAAAGGTGTGGACACACGGGCAATCCAGGCGTACTTTGGCCATAAGAACATCCAACATACCGTCACCTACACACAGCTTGATCCCACTCGCTTCAAAGGCTTTGGCAAGGATCTGAGGTTATAACCGTTGCCACCAAACGAATGTGACACTGACTTCTGAAAAATAGCCTTATGTGACATCGACTTCTGAAATTCTCACCCCTCTTTTTTTCAACAGTCGATGTCACAAGTCTCACCCTTGCCGGATCGAGAATGACATCCACTTCTGAAATCGACAGGAGTCGCTACACCTCGGCACAGCACGACCGCCTACTTAGATTTTCAAGCTCTCTTTAATTTGTCGTGCGGCTAAAGCCCCCTCGGGGCGTGCAGGGTTCATCAAGCCCCGATGTAAGGGGCGCTTTCTGCTTTGCACGCAGGCACAGCACATACGAAGAGCAACAAGCTAGAGATTTCTCGCCGCCCTAAAGCCAGTTTGAAATTTTTGCATCACTAGGGAATTCCACCTTTTTCTATCCAAGCCTTTCAGGCGAGGATGTCATTATGGTTTTAGAGGTAAGCATGGAGTGCCCGTATGAAAAAGAAAGCCGAAAAAATCGACCGTGAAGTGGTTGAGAATATGATGGTCGATACAACAAGGCTCAGAGCGGCTTTGATGTTGGCGTGCCTTGAACTTACCCAAGGTGATTTGATTGCGGCTATCGATTTATCTGAGGAACTGTACGACACCGCGCCGAAATTACTTGAAGGTCTAAACGAGACGGGCCTGGATAATTTGCCGTGCGGTCCAGCCAAAGTGCTCCCTTTCCCCAAAAAAACAAGCAATTAAAAACTGGGCGGACCTCTCAAGCTTTTCGCCGTTTTCTCGATCAGTGAAAATTCATCTGCAAAACCTGATGAATAGCCCTGATTGCCCGTTGTCAAGAATTTATAATTGATAGGCTTGGTGGCTGTTTTCCTGTTTTTGTTTTTTGCTCCAAAGAAAGGTAGGGCGCTGGTTTTAGTAGCTGCGCCTGTCTTTTCTTTAGTACCGCTTACGGTGGCATCAGTATAGCAAACTAAGCCAGGTGCTTGGTTCCGAGAAATGGAAGAAATTCCCTCCGCACCCATCTGCCCCTCTGCCCGAATACCGTCGAACCAGGGCCCCGGTGTAAATACTTGCTCAACAACCCGCAGGGCTTGGTCTTTACGCTGGGGGTTCGATGGTTGGCTATTCGCCGGGCAGATTGTAAGGGGGGCTACCGAAGCGGTTTTACTGTCTTCAAGTTCTCGATTCGCTAAGTCCAAATCCGAACAAGGCGGAATTTCTGATTTCTCTTTTTCTTCAAACCCAACTTCCGGAACTACCGAACCCGAAAAATCCCCCCACACCCCCCGGTTATAAACGCTGGGCCAGATAGCCAAGAGATCAGAATGCTTTGAAATCGTGCGCCGATTGCAGCCTGCTTTTCTGGCAATTTCCGATTTAGTTAACACCACGTCTTCTGCCAAAAGTTCTTGGATGGCTTTCTTGATTCGGTTTCTTGCATCTTCCAGGCGTGCATTATTCGCCTCGGCCATCCGGTCTACCTCATACAGTCGGCCGGTCTTCGCATATACCTCTAGCAGCCTCTTCAAGAGACGATCAGTTAGAGGGTAGGGTTTTCTAGCCTCATAGTTTTTTCCTCGCCTCCAGAAGACCGTTCGCCATATATGCGCCTCAATTTCTTTCCATTGCTCTAAATTGATGTGCCTGCAAAAACCGTTGTGTTTCTTTTTCAGCCAGGCCTCAATCAGCCTTGCCCTGGTTTCATCATTTCGTCGGCCTGGATATGCCGGGACGTTCTCTGAAGGATCTCCATACCAGAGATAATGACCCACAGCCATGACAGCATCGTGTCTTTGCCCTTTTGCTGTCAGCCCGTAAAGCCAGTGCTCACGCCCTTTGTCCCAAGTCTCTTGAATCTTCCCTTTTCTGAACAGATCATCAAAACCCGCAAGCGATATGACTTTTTCATGCTCCTGGGCGCCGGCGCCGGCATGACTGCCGGCGGATTGAATTTGGCTTTCTATCAAGGTTTTGGCATTCTGCCAATTTCTTGAATTTTCTTCGAAGTCTTGAAGGAATGAGGCTAGCGCCTCGTCTTCTCTTATTTCTTCTCTTCTAACTTCTATACTTCCATCCGGAGCAAGCCAGCCAAAGCCTTTCTGAAGGGGCAGTCGCAGAGCGTTTCCGCTCGGAAAAATCTCGAGCTGTCCGGAGGCAATTTCATAGCCCAGTGTCTTTAGCCAGGTCTTTAGAGTCTGGTTTACTTCGTCACTTTCGGCCCATTCCTCAAACGGCAAATACAAGTGCCAGCCGCCTGAATCGCTGCTTTGATACGGAATTCCGTATAGGCCGACTGCAGCTAAATGCGCCTGCAGTTTTTGCAGTTCGGTTTCATTGTGATATCTGCTGCCTATATCCAAATCCAAGACAGCATGCCGGGTCTTGTGTGACCAGTAGCAGCCCCGATAAAGACCGCGCCCTTCATCTGACACCACGCCCAAGATCTGAGCGTCCAAGAGCGGGCCCACGGCCTTCTGCCATCGCTCCTGGTCATAGGTCTTCCAGATAAATGCATCACGGCGAGGAAACAACGAAGAGAATGCCTCTCGTTGAAATAGAGTTGTTGGGCCGCTATCTGCGGCTGTTAAAAATGCTGTAGCTCCGGTCACTGTCTGCCTTTAAGCGTTTGAAAACGCGTGCTTGACTGTGCCAGATCTGTCCGCTATCCTTATCGCATCGGGGAAATCGCCTGCCAGCAAAACCCCAATATTAATCGAATATCCGAAAGATCTAGTCTATTGATTTTTTGAAAAGCATCGCCCCTGGCGGTGTTTTTTTTTGAAAGATTTCAGACCTTGCCACCCTGGGTAGTGGCTAATGAGAAACGTCATGGTCAGAATAACTGTAAGAAACACATAGAGCAATTGATCCTGTGAGGCATACAGCGGATATAGAGGCACTTGAAAAAAGTCAGTGAACAATCATAATTAGTCAGTGACCATATCTGAACATTCTTTAGAAAGCCCACCTGATGGAAAAAATTGAATCGCACGAACTTCAAAGTGACCTAAGCATGGTTGGCTTTGAAAAAGTATTTGTTCAAGTTGAACAAACTGAAAAAACTGAACAATCCGACAAAAAAACCGATGTTCATGAACATATTCAGGAATTTGAAGCAGACTCGACCGAATTGGTCAGCATGGCAGAAGCCTCCAGGCGTTTGAAAATTCCTTATCCAACTTTACGCCGCCAAGTCTTGGCTGGAAAGATTGAAAGCTCGTTAGGTCGCGATGGAAAACCGCTGGTCAGATTGGCCAGGCATGAAAAGCCATCGAATATTCGCGAACAAAAAGTGAACAAACCAGAGCCGATTACGGTACAAAGTGAACATTCAGCGAATATTCAACGATTGCTTGAGGTCATTGAGTCCGAGCGAAGTTACTCGCGCAGTCTCAATGAAAGGCTAGAAGCAGCGAATCACCGCAATGGATACCTTGAAGCACAAGCAGAAGGCTTTCAAGAGCAAATCAAACTCCTGACTGATAGTCAGCATAAGCGCGGTTGGTGGGCTCGTTTTAGTTCTTGGTTCATGACCGGCAGATAACCGGTTTTATGTATTATTTAAGTTACTACAATCTGAAAAGGCGAACGGTGAAAATCGGGATAGAACGCAAAACCGCTCCCCTAGTTCTGTTCTGCACACTTTCTTTTTTATTGGGCATGAGCATGGTCTGGTGGTTGGTTGACGTCGATTTGACAAAACCGGCTTTAGCTCAGCGAACCGATTTTCTGAATGCCTTTTACATTGCGGGCGCCATCATGGCAAGGGGTTCTCTTCATGAGCTCTATCCCCCGTTAGAAGCAGACAGCCAAGTTGATTTTGAATTTGCCAAAGTTGCGCACTCGCTCTTACCTTATTTGCCAGTGAATTCTCAACCTTGTTGGCAATACCCCCCAATCGATGCACAGTTTCTTTCGTTGTTTGCTGGACTGCCAAGCTCGACAGCACTTCTCACGTGGCAGATTTTAAGTATCGCTGCTATCGGTGCTTCCGTTTTTTTTGTTAGCAGGTTCGCAAAGGTTCACTGGGCTATCGTTTCAAGCCTATTTATTATTTTTCTTCCGTTTTTTCAAACACTCAAGTTTGGACAGCAAGGTATTCTGTTTGGTCTTTTTCCACTATGTGCAGCTCTCTACTTGCTTGGCAGAGACAAGCCTTTTATAGCGGGATTGGTAGTATCGCTGACGTTTCTTACACTAAAATTTTTGGTAATAGCTGGATTAATAAGCCTTGCTTTGCTGCCGAATCAGCGGCGTATGTTAATCGGGCTGGCAACAGGCTGTTTTATTCTTGTTGGCTTCATGCTTGCAACAGTGCCATTTTTAACGTGTTTGCAATGGTTGCACAATATTCAGCTGTCCGAAAAGTATTTTTTTGAGCCGCATTTCTATCACAATTTGAGCTTGTACGTTTCGTTCCCGGCCCTATTGATATTGCACTTCCCGATAGAATTTCGAACGTTCGGCAAAATCCTGTTTTATCTTTTAGCGGTAACGATTCTCGCTGTGACAATGTTCATTCAGTGGCGACTCATGAATTCGAAACTGCCTTTAGAACAGAAACTACGGATCGTTTTTGCTTCTGCTTTTTACGTAATGCCAGTGATTCTGCCACATTTACTCTATTATGACCTTGCGGGAATAATGGTTGCGAACATTCTTCTATGGGATGTTCAGCCGTCATCTTTGATTTCACAGAAACTGCGGGCTGCTGCAATAACGTCAACACTAGCTATAGATGCATATTTCATCTGCTTCGCTGTATTGAATAATTCTTCCTTTCATCCACTCATTTTTTCTTCTGTCTTGACGCTTGTTTATTTGCAGTTGTTATGGATCGTCAAAAACACTGTGGCACAAACAAAAGGCGAGCATTAGACCGGTCTATTAGCGGACGGGCAAAAAAATTGCCTTTTAAGTGGGGAAGTGCCCACCGCATTTTGGAACTGAAGTCTTTCAACTGGGCATAATTTACCAGATGGATATCACGGGAAATTTCTTATGCGAAATGCCTTTATTCTGCTGTCAGCCTTGCTTCTTCTAAGCTTCGATTCATCGTCTGCTCAGACACTCATTGGCTCTCCAATTGATCCTGACAAAGACGGAATTGCTCGTCCCAGCGACCAAGAACTTTTACAAGCCCCAAAGAATAGACATATGATTACTATGAGTGTACCGGGAGATCCTTCTATTAAGCGGGGATGCACACTTTCATTTGACTTTGATCGCTCTGGAAAAATTGAAAGTTTGCAAATGGTTCATTCGTCTGGAAAGCCAGAAGTTGATTTTGACTGTATCTGTGCTGTTTTAGGATCTTCTCCTTATGAGCCCAATGAACGAGGTGATCGCAAAAGCATTTTCTATACCTTTGGAGGTCGAGACCTTCATGAACAAAATGAAGGTGTAAAGGCGATAAACAGACGACAACGGAGTCTCTTACTATCAAAAAATGGGCTGAGCCCGTCTGAGTATTATGTCTGTAACTTAGTTCCTATCAGTATTCTTTATCGTTATCCAGGTGTGTTTTCAGAAGCAGAAATTTGCGATATCTCAAATTTGAGAGTAATTGCAAAAACATTTTTTGATAGAAAGAATTCGCCAAGCGTTCCTGAAATTGTGGCAAACAAACGATTTCGGATGTTTTATGACAAATGGAATGAATTTGTTAGTACGCACAAAAAAGCGACAAAGGAAGAAATAGCAAAATTTCGAGATGGAGTAGATAGCGAGTTTAAGGATATGTTCTTAACGCTATCAAACTCCATCTCGAAGAAGTTGTAAGACTCCTACTTATTCTTTTAGCTCCGTAGTTTGTCTAATTTCAGTTCAGCTCACGGAGTGCACTGAGTGGCATAAGTACCAGCGGCCGGGTTCGCCTGGTTCATATACCAGTTGTTTGTAAACCGGTAGGTACACTTGAAATAGTTAGTGGTGTCCGCGTCGAGGGGGCTGCGAGCAGTACTTCCAGTAGCGATTGCAAACTGTTCTGCAAACAGTTCTTCCTTGTTTCCCCACCAATAAGCGAACGCAGCGTTATCGGCAACGGTCTGAGGGTTGTTGGCGGCCTCCCAGGCCTGGTCATCCGGATACAGGTTATTGAACGTTGCCGAGTTGGACAACATTCCATTGTAGCGGTCGAAATGGTGGCCGGTCTCGTGCCGCGAATCGTGGTTTTGCAAGGTCGTAGACTGCGGTTTCACAGCCGGATATCCCGCGGCGGTGTCCGGCACGTTTTCGTAAACGATAATTGCGTTCTCAGGGTTACCGAGTGCCGTAAACAACGAAAATGCAGGCTTGTTGATCTGAGCATTCCACACGGTCACTGGATTCTGCCCTGACGCTTGCGCGTACTGTAACGGGCTATCGAAAACGTAGACTCGGACTGTATTGGTCGTCATCAAAGTGCCGATGGTTGGTTCAACGTTAGAAATGCCCTTCAAAGGGTTATAGACGCTAAAGCCACGGCTCGCTGCGGTGCTGGTTCCGCAATAATAGAACTTAGAGTTCGCACCGGTAGTACCATTGACGGGCCACAATGTGCCGCCAACGCGTGGCTCACACATTACACCCGTGCCACCCAGATTAATCGCAGTGATATAACCTTCGGCGGCAAAAGCAGGGGAAGCGCCGAGGAAGCCGACGCCAAGGAGCAGGGCTCCCAGTGCGAGAATTTTTTGCTTGATATTCATGTTTTTTCCTTTTGGGAAGTTGGTTTGGTCCACCTTCTCAGTCCCAATTCAAACGCAACAAGGATCTGAACACCTTCGCTGTCCTTGTCTTGCTTGGTGGTTATCCTTCTATTTGCGCTGAGCGCTGGGTTTTGCCTTTGGTTGAGAAGTGAAAGTGGGATTTTGAGCCTATACAAACGCACAGGTGAGAATTGACCCTAGTGTCACTTTTCGTCATGTTTTTAATGAAGCTGTTACTTAGTATAGTTTCAGACACAATTGATAGAAGCTGTAAAGAGTCATGGATAGCTAATCCTAAAGGAATACTGAAATGCTAGCGCCAGGTTTAAGTTACACGGGCTTAAACTAGCGTCCTTACGCTATAAGGTTTTCGGGCGATTTCAAGTGATACCAGTTAACGTCACTTTTATTAGTCTGCTTCTGAGCAAAGTGGCCACAAGGTTTTCGGCTGAGTGTCTGATTATCGATATTATGTTTCATGCCACCGAAGGCGCCACCGCGTTGTTGAAATCGCGCGCAGTGCGACTTTCAACGTTAGCGGTGGCGTCTTCCGTCGTCGCTACTATTCAGCCTCTATCCTCTAACCCTAATTTGGGGTAGGCAACAATCCACCATTTCACCCTTGATGCCTGTTGTCATTGTCCGGCATTAAGTACGCTTTTTTTGTCAGTTGCAATTTCAGGTCATTGGAGGTAATTATCACGAGATCCAGCCCAAAGCAAAGCTTATTTTTCCGGCACCAGTGCCGCTTTCAGAAGGCGATAACTTTCCTTTGCACTGTCGTGTATTTGCCTCTTACGCTTGAGTTGCGCCGGATTCGACGCAGCCCTTTAGGAGACAAAAATTGAAAATCAGAGTCATTACTGTAACCACTTTCCTTTTACTCATTTACTTGCTCGCTGCAAGTCCGGCTCCGGCCTTCTGAGCGCCCGGGAAAGCTATACTCATGAAAATGAAGAACTATCGCTGGATGTGGATTTCCTTCGTCGTGTGGTTCGTCGTGGTCGGCGGCTACATGGATTTCATCGTATGGATGGAAGAATTGAAACGTCCCGGCAGCAGTGAGAATTTACTCTTTGAATTACTGCGAACCGGGCTTTTAGTTGGCATACCAGCTGGTTTGATTGGAATTGCACTTTCAGCTTTGGTGCGCTGGACAATTCGGAGCGGCTGGTGGGGCTCCCGTGACTCAACAAACTAACGTTGCTTTTCTAATTTCCGTAATTCGTTCAAAACGTTATTCAGGTGGTCGTTTCCACCGCCTGGATTGAACGACATGATAAGCGCTTTGGTTTCTTGTCCAGACTTCCAGAGGGGCAAACAATTGTTCAAAAGAAGCCTCTCATCATGCTTCATGGTGTTTCTGTCCGGCGTATTTTTTGCCCAAGTCTCAAGCGATTGAATACGGTCGTCGAGATAAGCACCCACAAGTGCAGTCGCAATTGATTTGTCCACAGCCAGTTTTGTGAGATCGTTGGCAGTCGTTCCACCGAATAGATCAGGGTACTTTTCGCCCAGATGCCGGATATTTGATATCGAAATTTGACCAGGGCCGACAGTAATGTCTTTCATCGGTTGTACGAGATTGCCGGTTTGACGAACAAACCAATCCGGTGCTGCATCGTCTATTGAGCCATAATACTTTTGCTCGTTGTTCATAATCGCGGCAATTAAATTAGGGCCGATACCCTCATGCCTTTCTGAATATGCAGAAAGCTTGGGAAGGGTCTGGCTTACACGTCTTGCTACTTCACTGTCAAAAAAATGATTGGGCTTTTCTCGAAGAGGATGCAGAGCACCCTCAAACGGTTTCAATATGTCTTCTTTCTTCCAAGCCACCTGAGGTCCTTTCGAGGAAACCTCAGTTCCATCGCCCATATCAATCAGCAGAGGATTGCTGTCAGCATAAGCCTTCATGTCCCCAAAGGTGCTGAATTTGCTTGTTCTTTGCGCGTCGGCTTCTGCCACTTGCTCGGATGTGACAGCGCGATCCTTGCCCAAATTGTCCGGCTTCTTAATCCCGGCATCAGGCTTTTGCTCTGCCTGGTCTGCTGGTTTTTGAATCTCTGCCACGTCCAGAAGCCTCAACAGTTCTGCATTTTTCCAGTATACGCCTGCTGTCTCTATGGTTCAAAATTGAGTTTGCTTGCGGCTTTTTTGACACTTCCTAGCAAACCAACGGTGTTCTGTCCTTCTTTGGTAAGGCTGTATTCGACTCTTGGCGGTTTTTCTCGGAAGATTTTCCGACGTACCAGCCCCAGTCTTTCTAAAAGCCGAACCCGCTCGGTGAATGTCTTTGCCGATAATCCAGGTAAATCTTGAAGTATCCTTTTCGTGCGCTTTTCTCCGGATGCTAACTCCAATAAAATCGCGCTAGTCCAGGTAGGGCTCAAGGCTTTGAGCGCATTTTCAATCGGAACTGCATCAACAGGGCGCAAAGTAACGTGCTTGCTCATTTCTATTTCCCTTCCGTCTTAATTAGCTGCGCCATTAGACCACTGTGCCCTATCGTCATTGCCGCTGAATATCCACCGGTTGCCCGGTTTCCAGCTTTCCAGACAAGCTCTGTACCGTCGATGATTGCCTCATATTTCCACTGATCCTTATCCCACGGCGCAGCGCTCTTGTAGTTTTTGTCATGCATCAGCCACCACCACATGGCGTATTCTTCGCGCTTTTTGTAAGGGATGTATGTGGCTGTCAGATTGTCCAGGCGCTCACCTTTTTCAAAAGCCCAGTTCTGAAGATCAATCGAAAAGGCGGCTTTGACGTTGTTTGCGACTTTTCCATATCCGGATTTGAATTTCCTCGGACCTGTCGGAAACCAGTTCTTACTTGGATTTTTGTCTTGTTCGGCAGCTATCTCTTGAATCGTTTTGAAAAAAGTCGGGCTGCGTTTTTCGACTCCGGTATCGCCAAAAACCGCAGTGGTAGACTCTGCCAGGGCGGGAAGACCGATCAGAAGACAGAGAGCTGCTGCCGTCAATTCTTGTGTTGTTTGCATATTCACTCCATTTCTCCTACCTGCTGTGGTCCCAATAGAGCGCAAGTTCTGATGCGCTTATTTATTGCCCTAATGATGTTTGTGTTTAAATATCCACCAGGCGGAATCTCGTAAATGTGCCATCGATACAGGATTCTAGTGGTGCCATCTTGTTGTGGAAGAAAATCGATGTAGCAAGTTAACTGGCGGATTACTTCTCGGACAGCTGGAATTTGCTCGGTGTATTGAACTAATGTAGTGATTCTTAAAACGTCAGGATCGGCTCTGAGATTGACTCCCAGATGTCCTATGTTTGGCGTTAGATCTCGTGCCATCTGCAACCAAAGGTCATCCATCGGGAATTGAGAATAGAAACTGCCTTCGCGAGCTTCCATCGCCAGGTCGTCTTTGCGCTTCTCTTCGAAGTCGCTATAAACTTTCCCGGCTTCATCAGCAACCTTTTTGGCTGCATCCTTGCCCATATCAAACAGCTTCTTTCCCCAGCCGATAGCCTTCTTTTTCGTTTCCTCGTCCATAATTCGCCTCTAAATATCCTTGTAGTCGTCGGCTTGTTCTGGTTTCGGGGTTTCTTCTGCCGCTTCTGATTCGGGCTCTTCTTCCGGCTCCGGCTCCGGTTCGATGTACTGTGGCTGTGGGCTTTCTGGCTCCGGAGACTCCAAGTCTTTTTGAATTTCCGCTGTGACTGTGTCGTCACTAATAGGCGATTCTCTCATCTCTTCGCGCCTTTTTTTCTCTCCTTCAATCTGCCAGGCTTGCACGTCCTTTAAGCCCTGACAGTCCTTCACCAAACGGTCATCAATCTCAACGATAGGCTTAACGACGCCTGGTATTTTCATTGCATTCTCATAGTCGCGCCAGGTGAATCTTTGCATTAGCATCGGTGAAGTGCGCGGCGTAAATACAAGCATTTTGCTGTCCGGAAGTGACATCACTTCGCTTGGATCTATGAGCGGGCGCCCGCTTTCCTTCTCCTGGATCTGTCCGGTGCTCGATACTTTCCTCTCATAGACGGTGCTTTGCCCTGCCATTTTGCTGATTCTTTCGGCTACATCTATCGTCCGCGGCCTAAAGAAAATCCGACAGCCGAGCTGCCCAAACATTATGACTGCGTCTTCTCGTCCATACACGCGCTCCAATTGCATTGCGTCCTGGATGCCCAGCATGACGCCGATTTTCTTGTGTCTGATGATTCCCAGACGGTCTGCAATGCCTGGAATCATGCCGAAATTAGTAAATTCATCCAGACTCAAAAACAGCGGATGTTCGAAATGTTGTTCTTCAGCATATTGAAGTACGTAATTAAAAATCAGTGCCGCTACCGGCTTTAGGTGCGTTTTGCGCGCGGGCACTGCCAGATAGAAAGTAAACTTCTCACGCGCTAAAGAGTCTAAATCAATCGTAGTCTTGCTCGTCAGTGCTGCCACTCGCGGGTTTACCCAGAGCGCCAGGCGCTGCATCAAACTTGCAAATACGCCGTACCTGAAGCCTTCCCTGCTCGTTTTGTGAAACCCGTGATACTCGCCCCTTACTTCTTCTACGGGGCTGTCCTTCATCTGGTTGACCAGGTCGTCAGGTCCTTCTCTAAGCATTTGTCGAATGTAGGCAAGGTCTTTTCCCAGTGCTGCTGCGTGCGCTAGAAAAATCGAAAGCATGTTCATCTCTGATTTAGGCCAGACATCATCCCCGTAGTTGTTTTTGCTGGTTGTGTTTTCAACAATCAGCTTTGCTAGGTTTTGCGCGTCAGAGTAGCTCCTTACAGCGTCTACGGGGTTAATGCAGTCAGACGATAGGTCGTCCGGATTGAAGTAATAAATCTTCTGCTGACCGGCAAGGGCGCGATATCCAGAAGTCTTTGCATAAAGGTCCGGCGGTTCGTTTCCTGCTGTCGCCTCGGTCACAATTGCACTGGAATCAAGTCTTTCAATTAGGTTGGGAATGAAAATGCTCGTCGTCTTTCCGGAGCCGGTCGGCCCGCAAACAAGGGCATGCATTGCCGAGTCTTCAGGTGTAAGCGTCACGTAGTTGTCGTCTTCGCCTGGGCTAATAATCAGCCGCCGTGAGTCATCCATCCCAGCCCAGTAACCCGCTTCTACAATGTCCTCATGCGTTGCCCACTTTGCCGAACCGTAGCGAGTTGGCTTCGGTTGATTCTGGTTGGCTAGCTCCATTACCTCTGCCGACTCAAGCACGCTTTGCATGATCTCATCGCACTTTGCCTTGCAATGCGTGATGCTCCAATTGTTTCTTTCTTCTCTCACTTCCAGCTTAAGAAGCGTGCCTTCACCATTTGGCTTCCAACTAAGCTTTGCGAAAAACTCGTAGGTAAAGGGTCTTTGGTTCTTTGATTGGGTGGCAACAACCTGCATCAACCGGTCATTCACGGTCGTCATTCGCCAACCAAGTCCAGTCAAACAAACTACCAAAAGCTCTGCCATGTCCGCACAGCCGATGGCTAGTTCTTGTGTCTTCGTCTCAGCTGGCATTTTTAGCCCAACCCTCGATCAAATCCGTCGTCTATTTCTCTTTCAGGTTCTTGTGTTTTGTCGCCGCTCATTGAATCATGAACGTGATCGATCGCTAAATCGTCAGCCACGCGATCGGCTGCTCCATCAATTAGGCTCGGACCAGTCTTGGCTTGGTCTTGCCGTTCTTTGCCTTGCTCTAATTCCTTCTCCGGACTCTTCCAATTCTCCCCTAAAAGCGCATCGAATTCTTGCCATTTATCGCCTTTTTGCTGCTCTGGCTTTAGGTCCTGGTCAATCTGTTTCAGCTCTTCCAGCTGCCTCTCAAAGTCTTCTTTCCTGTCTGGAAATCGCTCCATGAGGTCTTTCAGACGCTGCTCCGCCATGGCATCTGTATAGCTTCGGTGCTCCGGAGAAAGTCGGCCTTGCTGTTCGCGCATCCACTGCTTGTAGCCTTTGCCAAAGTCGCCGCCTTTCTCTAATTCTTTGAAAGACTTCTTCAGGTCTTTATCCAGCTTCTTAAATTCGCGGTCGTCTTCAAACGGATCGCGCTCTTTTCTCTTTTCTTTTTTGTCCCACTTGTCCCGCGCTTTCCGCTCAAAGTGGTCATCTCCGGCGCGTTCCTTCGTCCAAATCCACTGCCCTAGTTTCTTGTATTGCTCGTCAGGCAGCCGCTCAAGCTCGCCTGTATTCAGCCTCTCGGCTAATTCCTTCAAGTCATCAAGCTTGGAATATTTGCTGTAAGTCTCGCCATCGCGCTCGATTTTCTCCTGTTCCGGCAAATGCTCGATTGCTTTCTCTTTGTCCCAAGGCTTTGCCTGGTAAGCCTTTTGCTCGCGCTCCGGTTCTTTCCTGTCCGGATTCAAGTCTCTGATCAGCGCTTCAAATACATTGTCTCCGCGGTCTCTCTCAAAACCTTTGTCTAATTGCTTGTCCATGTCGCGCTGCAAGAACCGCTCATAGTAATGATGCCGCTCTAAATAGCGGTCTCCTGCATCGCGCATGTTCTTGTAGTCGCCTCGGTCAAACAGCACTTCCCTGCCGTTCTTGTCCTTTCCGAAAACGACGACATGCGCGTGGTCGTGGTCTGTATTCTTGTGAATAACCGCCCGCCAATCGAGATCTAGCCCTTTCTCTTTTCCAACTTCTTTCAGCAAGTCTCTCGTGTACTGCTGCATGTCTACGTTTTGCAGTCCAGGCGACAAGATAAGCTTGTGAGCAACTACCTTGGAACGGTCCAGATTATCAATGTCTTGCTTTACTTCTCGTCCCTGGATGCCTTCTCTATCAGGGCTGAAAAACTCGCGCGGCTTGTCGTTCTCTCTGTCTTCGCCGCGCCTGTATTGAATGTAATTGATATGAGCTTTTGCCCGAGCGGCTCCGCTCGCCCCTTTGATATAGCTGTGTTTAGCTACTGAGCGCATCTTTCATAAGCTCCGTAGCTTCCGGATCTCCGTCTTTTCGTTTGTGCTTCAGCCTCTCGGCTGCTCTTTGCCTTGCCATTTTCCACAGCTCTACACGGTCTTCCTTCGAAGCCCTGTCATAAAAAACCTGCTGCACCGTCCCGACATCCATCATCACCCTGGCTACCATTTTGGCTATTCGTTCAGTGTCTTTCTTGTGTCCGGCCTGCATGGCTTCTACCGCTGCCGCCAGCCGATCCCTCGCCTGGTCTTCGGCCCGTTTGTCATAGCCATCCAGATAAAGCAAAAGCGCCTTTCTCAAAATTTCGGTCTTGGTTTTGCCTTCCATTCGGCATACGGTTTCAAGCTTCAAGTACTCCTCGGCCGCCAGCCGCGTGTTTAATTGCGGTGTCCTAAGAGGCGGCTGGTCGGCTTTTCGTCGTCTTGGCATTTGTTTTTCCTGGTTTACTATCAACCTTCTACAGTAAGCCATCTATAATTAATGGCTTACACTTCTATCATATACCATACATTGGCTTAACCCTAAAAACCAATAATAACTAGCCTCTTCACAATTTCGGCTTACAATCTTTATCCTGCCTTACTCCGTAAGGGCGTTGCGCGGCATAAGACGTTGCGCCTCGTTGCCCACTCGCCGCCCGCGCATCGACCGCAGGAGTTGTCGATTTCAGAAGTCGGTGTCACAAATTTCAAAAGAGGATGTCACGACTTCTTCAGGGTCGCTTCGCTTCAAGGAAGCGCTTTTGCCAAACCAC